>NZ_CP017248.1 GCF_001735805.1 Streptomyces fodineus | reverse complement strand
GCCAGCATGAGCCAGACCGGCGAGCCGGCCGGGATCGTGGTGCCGGCGACCTCGATATCGGCCAGGGCGGTGGTGAATGGGATGAACTGGACCGGGGGCTCGTAGCGCAGCACTTCCTCGATGAGTGGGACGGCCAGGTCCAGGTCCTTCTGGAACCGCTCGAGGAGTCGGGGTGGCGCAGCAGGGTGAGGGTCGTGTTGGTGATCGCGTTGACGGTGGTCTCGTGGCCGGCGACCAGGAGCAGCACCGCCGTGGCCTCCAGGTCCGCCGGCGTCATGTCGGGGGCGAGCGCGCTGAGCATCCCGGGCCGGGGTGGCGGCGTTTGGTCTCGATCAGATCGGTCAGGTACGCGCCCATGTCCTGGCGCGCCTGCTGCGCCTTCGCCTGACCGTCGCCGCCGGCCTGGGATCGAGGGACGACGCCAGCGCATCGGCCCAGCCGTGGAAGCGCGGTTCGTCCTCGCGCGGCACGCCGAGGACCTTGCAGATGGCGGTGACGGGAAGGGGGTAGGAGAAGGCCTCGACGATGTCGACCTGGTCCTTGCCTTCGAAGGCGTCGAGCAACTCGGTGACGACCTTGGTCAGTTCTCGCGCAGGTCGTCGAGGAACCTGGGGCTGTGCGGGGGGCCGAAGGGCCGGTTGATGGTGTCGCGCAGCCGGTCGTGCACGGGTGGGTCGGTGAAGATGAAGCTGGGCGGCAGACCGGTCTCCGGGTCCGGCTGCCCCACGCGGGCGTAGCCGGACGGCGGTTGCTCGTGTCGTTGCTCAGCCGCGGGTCGTTGGCCAGGCTCCGCACCTCGTAGTAGGTGCTGACCACGTAGGTGCCGTCGTCCTCCCGCCTGACCGGTTGCTTGCGCAGTTCCGCGTAGAGCGGGTAGGGATTGGCCCGATTGGCGTAGTCGGTGATCTGCGCGACGAGGGTGCCGGACGTCATGGTGTCTCCTGAGGGCTCCGGGCGTTGCAGGGCCGGTGATCAGGCATGCGCCGGAACGAAAGTGACACGCCGCTCGCTCGGCGAGTGACCCGTCAGCGTGACCGTGGCCCCATGGGTGGGAAGATGGGGGTCGGGGAAGGCCGGGTCGATCGGATCCAGCGTCTCGGTGCGGCGGTCGACCGTGCGGTACTCCGGCGGGAAGGGGGCACCGGCCGCGATCTGCTGCTCGTAGAACCCCAGCCACCTGGCCCCGTCGAAGGCCACCGCGGCGATGACGCGGCCCCGGTAGCCGTAGACCGCCACGAACCGCTCCTCCGTTAGTGTCCCTGGGCGACGACCAGGTGGTCGCCCAGCGAGGGACACCTACCGACTTGATGTTGACACCGAACTGGGAGGACCAGAACATCGGCAGCCACAGATGCGGACGGCGATCCGGACCCGCACAGATCATGTTGTGGGCGGCGACCTCGGCCTGCTCGACCGCGTTGCCCCAGTGCTCCAGCGCCAGGAACTGGTAGTCGAACAGCGGGTGAGGGCTGCGGGCGACGTCACCGGCGGCGTAGATGTCGTCGGTGACGATGCCGTTGACGTCGAACACCCGGCACCCGGCGTCGCACGCGATCCCCCGGGGACCCGCGGCCACGCCCGAGCCGGCGAGCCATTCCGTGTTCCGCATGGCACCGAGCGAGACGACCGCCACCTCCACGTCGATCGCCGAACCGTCGGACAGATGGGCGCGCCTGAGCCGTCCCACATCGTCCCCCTCCAGGGCGGTCACGCTGACCCCGCACCGCAGATCGACCCCATGCTTGCGCTGCAGCCGGTCCGCGACCGCGCCGATCACCCCGCCGAGCGCGCCCACCAGCGGCGCCGGGCCGCGCTCGGCGACCGTGACCTCAAGGCCCAGCTCCGGCAGGCGGAGGCGACCTCCGAGCCCGTGAAGCCGGCGCCGATCACCAGCACCCGGGCCACCCCCGGTCAGCTTCCGGCGCAGGCGTGCGGAGTCGTCACGCGTACGCAGCCCGAACACCCCGTCCAGCGCGGCCTCTTCCGGTGGAACCAGGGCCGCGCCCTGGTCCCGGTCGTGATCAGCAGGCGGTCGTAGGGGACGGTGTCGCCGTTCGCCAGCCGTACCTGCTTGGCGGCCCGGTCCAGGCTCTCGGCGGCGACGCCCAGACGCCACTCGGCGTCGATGTCGCGCCGCCGCGGCAGCGCGGTGTCCTCGGGGCGTGCCCGCCCGAGCAACGCCTGCTTGGACAGCGGCGGGCGGTCGTAGGGCTCGTACGGCTCGTCGCCGATCATCCTGCTCGCGCGCAGCGTCTCCGCCGCGCGCAGACCGGCCAGCGAGGCTCCGACCACGACGATGCGGCCCTGGCGCCGCAGGACCTCGACGTCCGTGTCAGCCGACATGGGACTGCACGCCCTGCGTCGGCTCGTCGGAGTAGTCGACCAGGATGGCCTGGACCGGGCAGGCGGCAGCGGCCTTCTGCACCCGGTCACGTTGTGCCTCGTCGAAGCGAGGGGAGAACAGCAGCGCCTCTTCCCCGTGGAGGGCGAAGATGTCCGGGGCGAGAAAGACGCACTGTGCGAATCCCTGGCACCGGTTGAGATCGACGACAAGCCTCATCGGGAACCCGCTCCCTGCGCGGGCCGCGGTCCCCGCAGGGTCCGCAGCCGTGTGCGCTCGGTCCATACGGTGGTCGGCATGCCTCTTTCAGGATGGGCCTGTGCGCAGGGCGCTCGCAAGGTGAAGGCTGCCGGGCAGGCCGATGCTCACCCGACCGGCCAACCGCAAGGGAGACGAGGCGCTGTCGGCCGCCTGAACGCCGGACGGACGGGGGCGCGACTCGGGCGGCCGTACGCACTGGCTCCCTCCGGACCGCCGCGACGGCCTTCACATCTGGCAGGGCTCCGGTCCCGACTGCCCGCCTCGTTGAGGCTCAGACGGTCTTGCCGTCGAGCGTGTAGCGGACGCCGCAGTTCTGTGCGAGTGGGCGAGCTGCAACTGGACAGGCGGGGTGTCGTAACGGACGGCGTTTCCGCAGCCGGTAGAGCACGTCATCGCACAGATCCTGCAGTGGCCGCTCAAGGTGTGCCAGCACCCGTTGGAGGGTGTCCGGTGACGGTGAGGTTCGCAGCAGTGACGCGGTGTAGAAGGCGAGGACGCTGCCGTCGGCGACGGAGATCGTGGTGGCGGCGAAGGGGGGTCCCTCGGCGGTGCCCAGAGGAGGTCCGGTGGGCAGGTCGGGCATTCCGGTGGTCCTGGTGCAGTTTTGCGCGAGCGGGTCGTGGACCGCATACACGCAGCTTGCCGTGAGTGGCATGGGATCGCCGGGCGGCAGAGCTGCGCCTTCCTCGGCGAGGCTTTGGCGGTGTCGTCGAGGAGGGCGAGGGGCTCGTCGGGCTCCAGGTCAAGAGCGGCCAGGGAGCGGGCGGCGGCCCCTATCTATCCCATGGTGGTGGCCGCAAGGAGGCCTTGGCCGGCGACTTCACCGACCACCAGTGCAGTGCGGGCGCCGGACAGGGCGAAGGTGTCGAACCCACTGCCTCCCCCACCGCGGTCGGCACGTACCGGTGCGCGGTTTCCACGGTGGTCCGCGTGTCGGGGTGGTGCAGCAGCAGGTGACGCTGGACCGTCGGAGCGATGTGTGTTCGCGGGTGTAGCAAACTGGGGCCGCCTCCGGTTGTTGATATCGCGGCCGGTGTGGGCGAGATCGGTGCACGTAGCACGGCACAGCTGCTTGTCCGGCTCCGTCACGTCGAGTCCGGCCGCAACTCGCTCCTCCCGACAGACCGCGGTCTCGTGTCGCCGCACGCAGGTCATTCCCAGACCGTGGTGGATGTCGGGATGCTTGCTGGCCAGCAGGCGTCGCCATCGTCGACTGGAAGTCGACGGCGTGGTGGGAGTTCGGCGCGCTCCAGGCACAACTGCGCCGCGACGGTGTGTGCCGTCGGTGGTGTGCACCCCGGACGACCTGCACGACGACACCGGGCGGGGTCTGTTCACGCGTGATGGAGACGGGCGCCCGCGGCCGGTTACGGTAGTCCACCGGCGTGCCGTACTCACCGACTTGCTGTCCCGCTACGGAGCTGCCCTCACCGAGCATCCGATGACGCGTGCCTGGGCGGACGGAGCACGTGTCATGGTCAATCCCTGCACCAGCAACGTGGCACACAGGAAGTCGGTCCTGGCCCTGCTCACCGACCCACGCACCCGCTGTCTGCTGCCGAAGACCGAGGCAAAAGGGGCGGGGAACCTCGTACCGTGGATGAGGCTCCTGCGTCCAGGACCTACGACCTGTCCCGACGGACGTACGGCGGACCTGCTGGAGTTCGCCCGCCCCCGACGCGAGCACCTGGTGCTCAAGCCCAACGACGACTACGGCGGGACCGGCATCGTGTGCGTCCGGCGCACCACGGACGCCGCCTGGCGCACCGCCCTCGGCCGGGTCCTGACGATCCCGCACGTGATCCAGGAACGCCTCTCCATCCCCACCGCCCCCTACGCCGTCCTGGAACATGGCCGACTGCGGATCAGGCGGTGCTGTGAAAGCGTGGATCCCTTCCTCTTCGGCACCAAGGCCCGGGATGCATCTCCCGCGTCTCCACCGCCCCACTGAGGAACGTCACCACCGGCGGCTCCATCGTCCCCGTCTTCCGCATCGCGCCCCGCCCGTGCGCATAGCCGCCTCTCCAACAGCGGTCCACGCCCGCCACACCTCAAAGAGCTACTCCCCGACCCGCGAGTAGACCGTGCCGTCCCCGTCCGTCAGACGGCACACCTGACGGCCCGCGGGGTCGAGCACCGCGGTCAGCCGCACCTCGATCACGGACGCGTGATCGAACTCGTCCAGACCGAACAGAACGGCCCCGGCCGACCCGGCCGGCACCGGCGGAGGGACAGGCTCCAGCCGCACCCGCACCTCGCCACCGCGGATGAGGCACACGCCTCGGCTACAGCGGTCCGCCCTCGCCCCTCTGGTCCAGGGTCCGGTGAAACGCAGGACCGCCATCCAGCCGAAGCTCACAGCAGAGACTCCGGCCTGAGAAAGTCGGGCCGGAGCCGCTCAGGCAGCCTGCTCTGGCTCGACTCTGTCGTGGGCCGCCTGTCGGCATGACCAGCGACCGAAAGACAGTGTCGAGTCGAACGGGATCGGATGGTCTTGCCTGGTGTCGACAGGCGACACGGTGACCTGCTGACACCTGTGTGTTACCACTGCGCACGGAGTTGTTCGTAGGCTATCGGGCGAATGACGATAAAATTACCCAAATCGGTGGCCTGGCTTCCCGGACCTAGGCTGCTGCTCGAGCTGTGCGACCTTGGGGAGCGGCACGGTGGCGAGGTCTCCTGAGGGACACGGAGTCACGCACAGCGCCGGTGCACGGAGCAGATTGCTGCCCGTACTGCCTGCTCTGCTGCTGTTCATCGGCCTGTTCGTCGGCCTCTTCACACCCCGTGATGTCAGGCCGGATGCCTTCCTCGCCACGGCCATGATTTCTGCCGCCGCGTTGCTGCCCCTGTGGGGGACCGTCCTCATCGGAGTGGGCGCGTGCGCCATCTTTGTCGGCCTGATGGTGGACTTCAATGATCTGGGGGATGCGACCGCCTACTCTGAGCTCGCCACCCTCGCGGCGATTGCGGCATTCGCCGTCTTCTTCAACCGCCTGCTTGGCCGACGCGCTCATCAGCTTGTCCTGGTCCGCTCAGTGGCCGAGACGGCCCAGCTGGCGGTGCTGCATCCGGTACCGCGACACCTCGGGCACGTCACGCTCGAGAGCCTGTACCTGGCCGCCGCGGCGGAAGCCCGGATCGGCGGCGACCTGTACGAGGCCATGCACACCCCGCACGGCGTACGGCTGCTTATCGGTGACGTACGCGGCAAGGGCCTGCTCGCGATCCAGACGGCCGCGACGCTGCTCAGCGCCTTCCGCGAGGCCGCCCACGACGCGCCCGACCTGCCCCACCTCGCGCGCCGCCTGGAGACGAGCATGAGCCGCCATGCTTCCCAGTACCCAGGGCTCCCGGGCTCGGAGATCGCTGAACGTTTCATCACCGCCCTCCTCGCCGAGATCCCGGACGATGAACCGGTCGTCCGGACCGTCACCTGCGGCCACCCGCCCCCGCTGCTGCTGCACCGCGGCGAGGTCCGGGAGCTGCAGCCCTCCGCTCCGTCACCGCCGCTCAACCTCGGCATGCTGGTGGGCGACGGGTACCACGTCGACCTCGCCCCCTTCCACCCCGGAGACCAGCTCTTGCTGTACACCGACGGGGTCACTGAAACTCGCGACCGCTCCGGCGCCTTCTACCCCCTCACCGAACGCATCCGCTCATGGAGCGGCGAGGCGCCCCATCACCTCCTCGACCATCTCCACCGCGACCTGATCGCCTACAGCGGCGGCGAGCTCGACGACGACATCGCTGCCCTCGTCGCCCGGCGCCGCCCGAGCCTCTGAGCGTGAGATGAGGCCCTGCCCTACTCAGGCTTGCCGGAACTCGTTCGAGGTGCCCGAAGCCGGGCCACCCTTGCTTGCCACCAACTCGCTACGAACGCGCGCTACTTGGCACCACTCGACGCATCGGGGCTCTCGCCGCTGTAGTGAATCGGGTACTCGGTGGTGTAGTCCTCGACAGGCGTGACCATGTCTGCGGCGTATTGGGCACGCGCCCGCCGGTCCTCGTCGCTGAGTGGAGGATGCACGGGGTCTGTGGCCGGCGCGCGCCAGAGCTGGATCAGGTGGCGTTCTCCGTGATCGCCGATGCCGGGGTCGGGGTCGTCGGCGTGGCAGTACAGACGCATGCGTACCGAGTCACCGTCCTCGGCGGTCGCGGCACGTCCAAGGGTGGTTCCTCTTCGGGCCAGGCGTCCAGAAATCGCCCTGCCCGATGGTGGCGAGGCAGAAGGCAGGGGCGTCGGCCCGCAGGCTCATTTCCTCCGCGGGCTCCCAGCCACCGTCTGTTTCAGGGCCGGGCGGGGTGTCGTGGACCTGGACGGGTTCATCTGCAGCGGGCCGGTGTCGGTGGTGGGCAGGACGACGGCGGTGGCCGCGGTAAGAGGGCCGCAGCGCCAGCCGAACGGCATCTCGGATGGGAAGTCGTAATCGTCGTCGAAACCGATGAGGTAGCCGTGCTCGCCGACGTCGACGGTGAACGTCACTTCACGGAGCAGCATGCAGACCTCCTTCATCGGAGAGCTGCCCGCTCCCCGAACACCGTGGGATGCCGGGCACCCTGCCTGGCGGCGAGTGTAGCCACGGTTGGACGATCCCGTAGGAGGGGTCGTGGTCCATGACGTGCATCTGGCCGCGCCAGGCGGTGATACGTCCGCCCCGGGCCTCGTTCTCGTTGACGGAGGCGGGTGCCGTCCCACGTTGGCGCGGAGCCCGGATGGCTGACGCCGTGCTCGACGGCCCCTCGCAGCCACTCCTCTCCTTCGCTGGGCGAGTGGACTGTGCCGGCACCCCGCGGACTGGTACACGGAGCGGCTGGGGCTACACGGCTCCAACTCGCAGACCCCCCGCACGGTGAATCGGACTACTATCGGCGGTCGTAGGAAACGGAGGCGGCCATGGACCCGAGATCGCCGACCTCGCCAGGACGGCGGGGACAACGATGGTGACACTGATGGCCGGCAGGCCTGGGAGGCGGCCCGCGAGGGTCTGGTCTCCCTCTGGCGGCGCTTCCAGCCGGAGCGCGCCGAGGCCGTCGCCGGTGAACTGGACGCCGCCCGTGACGACCTGTTGCTCGCGCAGCGGTCGGGTGACACCGACACGGAGGCCGAACTGACCGCCGAGTGGCAGGCGAGGGTGCGCCGCCTGCTGGCCGCCCGTCCCGAGGTCGCCGAGGAACTGCGTCGGGTTTTGGCGGAGCTGGCCCCGCAGCTCCCGGACCAGCGAGCCTCGGCCGCATCCGGCTGAACGCCGACGTCTCCGGCAGCGGGCGGGTCTACCAAGCCGGACGCGACCAGCACATCACCGAGCGATGAGCGAACTCGCGCCCGGGCGTCGGGACAGGGGCGGATCTTCCAGACGACCGGGGATCAGTACGTCCAGGAGCATCACCATCACTACAGCGCCGACACCGTTCCGCTCTTCGCAGGCGAGGCCGGCCCGTACGCCGGCGGATCCAGGCCGGCTGCCCCCGACTCCGTCCGCATTCCGCTGATCGGACGCCCGCCCAGGCTGCTGCGCGACCGGGCAGAACTCTGCCAGGCGCTGGGCACGGCCGTGGCCGGCCACGGCGGTGAGATCCACGTCGTGCACGGCATGGGCGGCTGTGGCAAGACCGCGCTGGCGTACTGGCTGTTCACCGAGGCCGTACGCGAACACAGGCGTGTCGGGTTCTGGGTGAACGCCTCTGAGCGGATGTCCCTGCGCGCCGGGATGCTGGCTGTGGCCGGGACCGGGGCGCGTCGAGCGGGGAGCTGGCGGCCGCGGCGCGGGGCAGCGGGCGGCGGCTGACCTGGCCTGGCACTACCTCGGGGGTTCTGCCGAACCGTGGCTGCTGGTCCTCGACAACGCCGACGACCCCTCGATCCTCGAGGACGGCGCCTGGCTTGCGTGCCAGTGGCGAGGCATCGTCCTGGTCACTACCCGGCATGCCACGTCACCGCTGTGGCACGCGCCCTGGCACCCACGCCATGCCTCGGCGTGTTACCGCTGGACGACGCCGCCCAGGTCCTGTGCGACCTGGCGCCGGAGGCGGGGGACCTGCGGTCGGCGCGGAAGGTGGCCGCCCGCCTGGACGGCCTGCCGCTCGCGCTCACCCTGGCCGGTTCTCATCTCTCCGCCAACTCCTGGAGTCGTGGTCCATGGACGAGTACGCGCGCAAACCGGACGAGGAGTCGACAACCATCGTCGACCGTGGCGCCGGCGGGTACGGCGGCACCCAGTCGCGCCATCTGGTCGGCGGCACCTGGCAGTTGTCCCTGGACGCGCTGGCGGGACAAGGACTGCCGGAGGCGACGACCGTGTTGCGTCTGCTGTCGTTCCTGGCGGCTGATCCGGTGCCGTTGAGCCTGCTGGCGCCGCTGGCCCGAGCGGAGATCGCGGTCGCCGGGCTCGAGCCGGAGCTGTCCCGGAGCGTCTGGAGGCCGCACTGCGCGGCCTCTCGACCACTCGCTGGCCGAGCTGGTCGAGACGGACGGGGGTGCGCTGCGTCAAGGCGCACGGGGTGCTGCTGGACAGCGTGGCCTCGGGGACTTCCCACCGGCAGCGCAGCGTCCTCGGTGAGGTGGCCGTACGGCTGCTGGAGGAGGCGCTGCCCGAGCGGGGCACGCAGACGCCCCTGGCGCGCCGCGCGCTCGTCCTGCTGGCCCCGCACGGTTCGCGTCTGCTGGAGACGGCACCGGGCGAACGGTCGGCAGCCCTTGGCGTGCGGCTGGTGCGGCAGGGTGTACGAGACTGCGGACTACGGCGTGGCCATGGTGCTCTCCCGGGCCGTCGCCGACCGGGCAGGGGCACTGCTGGGCGAGGACCATCCGGTGACGCTCGACGCCCGGGACGTGGTGGGCAGGGCGCTGTTCCGCATGGGCCACTACGAGGAGTCGGAGGCCGTGCACCGGCAGGTGCTCGCCCGTCGGCAGGCCATGCTCGGAACCCGACCACCCGGACACCCTGCGCAGCTGTGCCGGCCTGCACCGGCCGCTCGACCTGCTGGACCGGGACGAGGAGGCCGAACACTGGCTGCGTCGCGCGATCGAGGGCATGCGCCGGGTGCTCGGCGACGATTCCCCGAGACGCTGTACACCTGGACGTCCCTGCCGAGGTCCTGTCGCAGCTCGGCAAGGAGCGGGAATGCGACGCAGAGCTGGCGCTGCTGATCCCGGCGTGCGAGCGGGCCCTGCCTGCGGCCCATCCCACGCTGGTCATGGCCCACCACATGCAGGCCTACGCGCTGTGGCAGTTCGGGCGGTTCGCCGAGGCGGAACCCGTGCGCGCCGGGTGCTGGAGGACCGCATGCGCATCCTCGGGCCGGACAACCGTTTCACGTTCGCCGCACGGGGCTGCTCGCCGAGATCGTGTACGGACTGGGCCACCGAGGCGAAGCGATGGAACTGATGACCGGGTGGTCGAAGAACACGAACGCGTGCTCGTCCCGAGCACCCCTCCGTCAGCCACTACAGCGCTGCACTGGCCCGTTACCGGACCGAAGACGCCACCCCCTGAATGCCACCGTATTCTCCACTCGGGGAGGTTGTCGTACGCGCGACCTGGCGCCGGAACTTGTCGTGCCCACACGCTGCGCTGCTGAGCGTTCAGAGGCCGAAGCCGGCTCTCACCGGATGACCCTGCCGGGTGAGGCCTCCGCCGGGCAGCCATCGGCGCTGGGCCGCTGCCATCGGGAGAAGTCTCCCTGGGGCGATGAGTCACGGCCCCGGCGCCGGTATGTATCGTGGAGCCGCACACGACCCCCGGCGCGGTGCCGTCACTGTCAACACGAAGCGTCACCGCCGGATGTGAGACAGGCCGAAGACCGTACAGACCCCCGAGCGGGTGCCTTCCGGCGTGCCGGAGGGTGACCTATCGAGTCCGTCCGCAGGTGCCTTCTAGCCTCGTCGGCATGCTGGGGCTTCCTGCACATGTCCGTGCCTGCCTGTTCGACCTCGACGGGGTGCCTCACCAGACCGCGAAGGTGCACGCGGCTGCCTGGAAGGAAATGTTCGACGGGTATCTCCGCGAACGCGCGACGCGCGAGGGGACCGAGTTCGTGCCGTTCGACGCGGTCGGCGACTACGACGAGTATGTGGACGGCCGTCCCCGTGAGGACGGCGTGCGTACGTTCCTCGCCGCACGCGGGGTGCGCCTGCCCGAGGGATCACCGGACGACCCGCCGGAGGCGGAGACGGTGAACGGTCTGGGCAACCGGAAGAACAGACTGGTCCTGCGGCGGATCCGCGAGGAGGGCGTGGAACCCTACGACGGCTCGGTCCGCTTCGTGCACGCGGCGCGGGCGGCGGGCCTGCGCTGCGCGTGGTGTCGTCGAGCGCGAACACACGGACGTCCTGCGAGCGGCCGGCATCGAGGACCTGTTCGACGAGCGGGTCGACGGGGTGGTCGCCCACGAGCGCCGGCTGCGGGGCAAGCCCGCCCGGACACCTACCTGGAGGCCGCCGAGGGCTGGAAACGGATCCTGGGCAGGCCGCGGTGTTCGAAGACGCCCTCGCCGGCGTCGAGGCCGGGCGGGCGGGACGGTTCGGCGTGGTCGTGGGCGTCGACCGGGTCGGCCAGGCGGAACAACTGCGCGCCCATGGTGCCGATGTGGTGGTCCGTGACCTGGCGGAGCTTCTGGAGGAACGGTGATCACCCATCCCAGCTTCACGGTCGAGCCGTGTGTCTGCGCGAGACCGAGCTGAACCTGGACGTGCTCGGCGCAGAGCGAATCGGTCTTCGCCCTCTCCAACGGGCACGTCGGGTGGCGCGGCAACCTCGAGGAGGGAGAGCCCACGGACTGCCCGGCGCAATACCTCAACGGCGTGCACGAACGGCATCCGCTGCCCTACGCCGAAGCGGGCTACGGGTATCCCGAGTCGGCAGACGATGATCAACGTCACCGACGGCAAGATCTTCCGTCTGCTGGTCGACGATCACCCGTACGATCTGCGCTACGGCCGACTGGTCGCGCACGAGCGGCGTGCTGAACTTCCGCTCGGGCATCCTCAGCCGCACGCACGATGGACTCACCCGGCGGTCGTACGGTGCGGATCTCCTCGCGGCGGCTCGTGTCCTTCACGCAGCGCTCGTGGCCGCGGTGGTCTACGAAGTGGAGCCGGTCGACGGACCGACCACGGTGGCCGTGCAGTCCGAGCTCGTCGCCAACGCGCAACTGCCGCGATTCCAGGGCGATCCGCGCGTGGCCGCGGCCATCGAGTCACCGCTGCTGACCGAGGAGTATTTCGCGCAGGACACCCGGCTGCGGCTGGTGCACTGCACCGACCGCAGCGCGCTGCGCGGTGGCCGCAGCGGCGGACATCTCGTCAAAGGGCCGCAGACCACCCGCTGGACGGCGCAGTGCGAGGCTGACGTCAGCCGCCTGACGGTGACCGCGGACCTGGTGCCGGGCAACCGCTCCGGCTGGTCAAGTTCGTGGCCTACGGCTGGTCGGGAGCGTTCGCTGCCGGCCGTGCACGATCAGGTGGACGCGGCGGTGGCGGCCGCGGTCAGCACGGCTGGACGGTCTGGCCGCGGCACAGCGGCGTACCTGGATCGCTCTGGGCGGCGCGGACGTCGAGGTCGAGGCAGCGCGCGCATCCAGCAGGCGGTGCGGTTCGCCCTCTTCCATGTGCTCCAGGCGGCGGCCCGGGGCGAGAGCCGGGCGATTCCCGCCAAGGGCCTGACCGGAACCGGGTACGACGGTCACTGCTTCTGGGACACCGAGTCCTGCGTGCTGCCGGTGCTGACGTTCACCGCGCCGGAGGCCGTCGCATCGGCACTGCGGGCGCGTCACCGGATGCTGCCGGCGGCGCGGGAGCGCGCGCGTCAGCTCGGGCTCGCGGCGCGGCGTTTCCCTGGCGCACCATCGACGGTGCCGAGTGTTCGCCTACTGGCCGCCGGGACGGCCGCCTTCCACATCAACGCGGCCATCGCGGTGGCCGCCGACCGGTACGTGATGGTTACCGGGGACGAGGACTTCGAACGCGGTGAGGCCTCGAACTCCTCGTGAAACGGCCCGGCTGTGGCGCTCGCTCGGACACCACGACGCGGAAGGCGTCTTCCACATCGACGGGTCACGGGCTCCGACGAGTACAGCGCGATCACCCGCGACAACCTGTACACCAACCTGATGGCGCGACAGAACCTCATCTCGGCCGCGGACGCCGCCGTGCGTCATCCGGAACGCGCCGCGACACTCGGTGTCGACGACGAGGAGACTGCCGCGTGGCGGGATGCCGCGGCCCGCATGGCGATGCCGTACAACGACACGCTCGGCGTGCACGAGCAGTCGGCCGGTTTCACGAGTCTCCAGCGCTGGACTTCGAGGCGACCCCGCCGGAGAACTACCCGCTCCTGCTGCATTACCCCTACTTCGACCTGTACCGCAAGCAGGTCGTGAAGCAGGCCGATCTGGTGCTGGCGATGATGGAGTGCCCGGATGCCTTCTCCGACGATCAGAAGGCCCGAAACTTCGCCTACTACGAGGCGCTGACGGTCCGTGACTCCTCCCTGTCGGCGTGCTTCCAGGCGGTACTCGCCGCCGAGACCGGGCACCTGCGCCTGGCCTACGCCTATCTCGGCGAGGCAGCGCTGATGGACCTGGAGGATCTGGAGCACAACACCCGGGACGGGCTCCACATCGCCTCCCTCGCCGGTACGTGGATCGCGCTGGTCGCCGGTCTCGGAGGCTTGCGCCGGTACGGCGGTGACGATGGGCGGCAGGCCCTGCTGGCGTTCGCACCGCGCCTGCCGGAGGCGCTGTCCAGGGTGGCTTTCACGCTGCTGGTACGCGGACGCAGGCTGAAGGTGGACATCGGTCCGTCCCAGGTGCGGTATCGCTGGTGGAGGGCGAACCCTGGTCGTGCTGCATCACGGACAGCCGACGTCCCTGACCCCGGACGCGCCGGTGGACCGCCCGGTGCCGCCCGCACCCGTGCTGCCGAGCCGCAACAGCCCGGGCCGCCGCCCGGTGGGCCTGCCCATCGAGGAGGAGGACCTGGCGGCGACACCGGAGTAGCGCGCAAGAGCCGCACCACATGCGACGCTGAGGAAGGCCTCGTGGATGTCGTCGCGTATCTCCCGGCGGATCCGCAGACGGCGGAACCAGCGCAGGTGGGGGAACGCGGGCTCCGCGACCAGCGTCGGAGTCGACGGCGAGCCGCTCCACGAGGTCGGCGGGCAACGACGGGTTCTCGGCGAGGGCCGCCAGGTGCGTCCGCTCGGCGACGCACCGCTCGGCGTCGGTGCGGGCGAGGAGCCCTCGGCTCAGCGCCTCGGCGGCGGACTTCGGATCGCGGAGGAGTTCGGCGGTGACGCGTGCGTCCCGCCGGCACTCCCACAGTGCGGCGGCCCGCCGCACCTCGGGGTCAGGGGCGGCCAGCAGCGCCGACCGCTCGCCCGGCGGCAGAATCTCCCATGCACGCACCGCTTTCCGGCGCGCTGCCGAAACTGTGATGAGTGGCCATCGAGGCCACGAACGACGGCGCCAAATGAGGCGAGTCCAGCAGTGCCGCCCGGACAGAAGGGGCGGGGTCGTCGGGCAGGCGGACGCACGCGGCGTCCGGGAGCGGCGCGACCTTTGTTCGCGGGTGGTACACCTCGGGTCCGTATGCAAGAGCAGCCCGCACCTTGGGAGAAGGATCGTCCACGAGCCGGGCCGCTGTGCAGGCTCCGCCCTGGCGCTCATGGCAAAGTCGATCCAGACGCCCGGGTTCGGTGGGCAAGAATCACCGCAACCGGGCGTCTCAGGGCGGACGGTCACCGCCCCCGTCGAAGGCGAGCAGGCGCAGTAGCAGCGGTGTCGGCAGCGACGGATTGCGGGCGACTCCGTCCAGCACGGATGCGTGAAACGCCACCATGATTCCCCACTCCTGTCTCTGCCCGACTCCCGGGTCTTCAGTCGCTGCAGTCGTCGGGCAGCTGCTGCTGTTGCCGGTCCCAGGCGATGACCCGGTACCAGCCGTCCCCGAACGGCGCGAAGAAGGTGAAGCCGTGCTGGTTCGAGGCGAAATTGAAAGCTTCGTCAGGGACGCGTTCAAGCAGTACATCGGCCAGCATCACGGAGCGGATGGCCGACTTGCCGGGGAACGGCATGCCCAGGCTCTGCCGGACGGTGGTGCTCGCTCCGTCGGTGCCGACCAGGTAGCGCGCTCGAAGTGTGGCCGTGGCACCGTCCGGATGGTTTGTTTCCGCGTCCACGCCGCCCGGGTCCTGCCGTATCCCTGTCACCCGGGTCCCCGCACTATCGTTGCCCCGCTTCCTCGGCCCGGCGCAGCAGAAGGCGCTCCACCTGCCGTTGGGGGACGATCAGCAGGAACGGAAAGCGTGTGCGAAGGCCGGAGAAGTCGATGCTGATGCGGCCGAACGGATGCAGCGCCCGGACCGGTGAGCGAGAGCGAGTAGTTCGTCGGCCAGGCCCCGGGCGTCGAGTTCCTCCATGGTTCGTGCGTGGATGCTGAAGGCGCGGCTCAGGTTGGATTCGTGATCGCACCGCTCCACGAGCGTGACGTTGCCCCCGGAGTCGGCGAGGTCGCCCGCCAGCAGAAGCCCGGTTGGCCCGGCCCCGATTACCAGAACATCCACCGCTGATGCCACGTCTTGGTCGGAATAGCCTCGAACTGACCCGCTGTTAGCATCGATATTTGTCAGTATCAGCTCCGCTTGTCGGACTCGCTAGTTGAGCCGGCGAACCGCGCACCTGACCGTTTGCCATCCGAGGACCTCAACATTCCGCCGACCCGAAGCGTCCTCTCGGCACCGCATGGATAGGAACGGTGGCCGATCGCGTGCGAGCTGGTTGTTCCCGTACCATCGGAAATCCCGCTCTTAGGGTCACAACTCGGTGAGTCCGAGTTGGCGCAGCATGCCGAGTTCGTCGCTGCTGCCCCAGCGTTCGACGAGCTTTCCGTCGCTGTCGAAGCGGCTGATCTGCATGCCCCGGTAGCTTGCCTTCCTGCCGGTCGCCGGCCGTCCCATCAGCGGCCCCAGATGCGTTCCGGTGATGGTGTAGGCAAAGGCCAACTCGTCGTCGGTGGCCACCAGATGCTCCACCGCGACGTGCAGGTCGGGAAAGGCTGCCCGCAGATCGGCGAACATGGCCTTGTACCCTTCGGGCCCGGCAGCTGCCCTGGGGCTGGATCATGGTCGATCGAGTCGGGTGCGACGATCACGTCGAGGGCCGCGAGGTCGCCGGTGATGACCGCCTCTGCGAAAGCGGTCTGTGCGGCGATGTTCGTTTGCTGAGACATGGGCACTCCTCGGGCTCGCGCCTGCCAGTGGTCTGTCGCCGGCCGCGTGAACGCGGGAAGACCGGTGAAACGACACCTGGTCGGTCAGCCGCGTGCGAATTCAAGGAGGTCGTTGTTGAACCGTCCCGCGAACTCCGGCACCATCGACAGGCCGTGCGGAGCACCGGAATAGACCTTGAAGGTCACGTCCTTGACCAGTTGCGACGATTTTTTCGCGGATGCCACGATGGGAACGATCTGGTCGTCGTCGCCGTGAATGATCAGCGTGGGGATGTCGAACTCCTTGAGGTCCCCGTGAGGTCAGTCTCAGAGAACGCTTTGACGCAGTCGTAGGCGCTCTTGACGCCTACCGTCATGCTCCAGAGCCAGAACTCGTCACGGGTCCCCTGCGACACGGTCGAACCTTCGCGGTTGGCACCGTAGAACGGAGCGCTGAGATCCTTGTAGTACTGGGACCGGTCCGTCAGCACACCTTGCCGGATCTCGTCGAAGACCTCGATCGGAAGCCCCTCCGGGTTCGCTTCCGTCCTGAGCATCAACGGAGGATCGCCCCGAGCAGAACCACCTTGGCCACACGCCTCGAGCCGTGCCGGCCGATGTAGCGCGTCACCTCTCCGCCGCCCGTCGAATGACCGACCAGGATGGCGTCCTGGAGATCAAGGTTCTCCAGGACCGATGCCAGGTCGTCGGCATACGTGTCCAGGTCGTTGCCCATCCACGGCTGGTCGGACCGCCCGCCTCCACGTCGGTCGTGGGCCACGGCCCGGAAACCGTTGTCCGCCATCAGCTTCAACTGCGGATCCCACGCATCCGCGATCAGTGGCCAGCCGTGGGAAAACACCACCGGCTGACCCGCCCCCAGTCCTTGAAGTAGATCTGTGTGCCGTCCTTGGCAGCGGCAAAGGCCATGATCGCCTCGCTAGCACTTGTTCGGAACTCCACCCTTCACGGCCATTCAGCGCCCGAGCCGGGCATGTGAATACCACGTCCGACCAGCAGTGAACGCCCGCGAGGGCGAGGGCGATACTGGTGAAGGCAGCCGTTCCGTACAGTCTCTTCCCCACGCTACTCGGGACGCCCCACTTCAGCACGCCGGGCAGACCACCGTGAGCACACACCCGTGGCTAGTATCGAAAGGCGCATGGAGTCCGGCACCAATAAGGGCCCAGGGTGGGTATCAGGAGACAGGCCACGACAGCATGACTCGGCCCGTCTCCAACACCGTGTCCTACATGGTCAGTTGGTCGTTGGTTGGGTCATGGGGAGTGGGCGGTGGGGATGGATCGTGCCGGAGGGGCTCTGGGAGATCGCCAGACCTTTGCTGCCGCCGGCGCGGGTGCGGCCGCAGGGTGGCGGGGTGGCCAACATCGATGACGAGGCGGTGTTCGCGGCGATCGTCTACGTGCTGGTCAGCGGCTGTGCCTGGCGGGCTCTGCCGCCCTGTTTCGGGCATCGAAGTCAACGGTGCACCGACGGTTCCTGATCTGGTCCCGGGCGGGCGTCTGGGACGGCTGCACCGGAAGGTGCTTGAGATGCTCGCCGGCCAGGGCCTGGTCGACCTGTCCCGGGCGGTACTCGACTCCGCTCACGTCCGCGCCAAAAAAGGGCGAACTTGCAGGTCCGTCGCCCGTGGACCGGGGCAGGCGGGTTCCAAGATGCACGTCCTGTCCGACGCCCTTCGCGTCGGAGTATCCGCCGCCAACACCCACGACAGCCTCGGGCTGAAGCCGACGGTCGCCCATTTCCACATAGGACACGAATCCCACGGTGACCATTCCAAGCTCCAGCGACTGCACGCCGACAAAGCTTACGACCTTCCTGACCTGCGGCAATGGCTGCACAGCCACGACATCGGCGTCCGTATCGCCCGTAAGGGAATCGACTCAAGCGAACGGTTGGGCCGTTGTCGGTGGGTCATCGAGCGCACGATCTCCTGGCTGACTGGCTACCGGCGTCTGTCACCCCGCTACGAGCGGCATCCCCGCAACTACCTGGCCTTTCTCGCCTCGCCGCCGCCCTCTGCTGCTACAAACGCCTCCTCAAACTGACCATGTAGGACACGGTGTTAGTCCGGAAAAGAGAGGCGGTGCACCACTTATTCTCTGCCTTGGCCCGGGGCGGGCGGGGCGTTCGCCGCTTCGGTCGCCGGGGCGACGGCCACCAGCTGTCTGCGCCCCGCGCGGGTCCGTCCCGGCTGTACCGGCTGACCGCACGAGGCGGCCCAGCGGACGGGCGCGGCGCGACAGAGTCCCGAGCAGTGCGGCGCTGCCCACTAGCCGGGGCCCTTCACGCTAGCGCGTGTATCGAAAGCGCGGACGGGCCGGGCGGGGTGATGCCCCGGTCCGGCCGTCCGGTCTCTGCTAAAGGTCGAGCTGATGCTGGTGTGTCGTGTGCGTGGGTGTGTAGCCGAGACCGTCGTTGATCTGTCTCATGTGCGTGTTGCTGTCGGCGGTGTCGGTCAGGAGGCCACCGAGGTCCGGATAGTCCCTATGGGCTTGTCGGATCGACTCGGCCTTCATCCATCGGCCGAGGCCGTGTCCACGGTGCTCGGGCAGCACACCGGTGCCGTAGTGTTGGCCGTCACCTGTGCCGCTGCCGGGGATGACGAGTTCGGTGAACCCGGCGATCGAGCCGTTGGAGGCGTCGATGGCGACGACGGTGTGCAGGTGGTCGCCGCGCTGTTCGACGGCCTTCGCCGCGGCCCGCACGCGGTCCACGTCCCAGGTCACGGTGCCGTAGTCGGTGTCGTCCATGGGCATGTCGTCCATGGCGCGGCGTGAGGCGGCGAACGTCTGGGCGAGGTCGTCGGGGACGGTTCCCTGCCATGACATCAGCCGGTAGCCGGGATGCGGACGCTCGATGATCTCGGCGAGGACGGCGGTATCCACGTCAGCCAGTGGCAAGCGGGTGAACCTCAAGGTGAGGACCTTCCGGAAACCGCGTGCTGCCAGGAAGTGGTCGCCGGGCGATCCGGCTTCTGCCTGCGCGACAACGCAGCGTCGGGCGTTGTCCCGGGCGGTGGCTACCGCGGTGTTGAGGAGCCGGGAGCCGACGCCCTTGCGGCGCTCTGCGGGATGAACACGGAGGTCGAGCTCGGCCAGGTGCTCTTGTCCGCCATCGAACAGGCGCAGAAAGGCCGTCCCGGCAGGGATGGAATCCGCGTCCGACGCCAACCAGGCAAGACGCCGGCCGTGCGGCCCGTGAGCGGGGTCGGTCAGTGGGGTGATGCGAAGGGACAAGGTGTCTCCGTCGTGAGGAGGTGGCAAAGGTCAGTACGCGAGCTCAACTCCTGGGCACTCCTGCGCATGTGCTCCACACCTCCTCGTCGACAGCGCCGACCTGCACCCATGCAGGCGGCTGGGTGAAACTAGCTGGCCGATTGGCTCCTGGGCAACGGGTTATCGAAAAGGCGGTGCGCGTGTGTGGTCACAGCCACTCGTTGATGGCCGCGACGAGGACGGTCGCCTCATAGCGGACCGCGAGCTTGATGCCCCTATGGATGTCAAGCTGCCAGGGCCTGGTCGCGGGGCCGAGCATGGGCTCGAATGGTGATCGTGTAGAGCTCTCGGGTGACGTAGCGTTTCAGGCAGCGGATGGCTTCGCGTCGGGTCTTGCCTTCGGCGATGCGTCGCTCGACGTAGCTGCGGCTGCGTGTCTCCCAGCGGAGTCGGGCAAGGGCGATCGTGTAGAGAGCCGAGTTGGCTTGACGGTCGCCGCCTCGATTGAGCCTTCTGCGCTGTGTCTTGCCAAGGAGGCTTCGACTGGGCTCACCCCGCAGAGCGAGGCAAACGAAGCTTCGCTGTGGAGTCGTTCAGGATTGTCGCCTGTGGCGATGAATAGCGCCGCGGCGGTGTCCGGACCCACGCCGTAGCAGGCAAGCAGCTGCGGAATGTGCTGCATGATCACGTCGGTCATCTGCTGCTTGAGAGCGGCGATCTCATCACAGAGTTCCTCGACTCGACGGGCGAGCAGCCGCAGGGTGAAGACCGCGACCGCCGTTGCCGTGCCAGCCGCAGCATCCCGAACGCCGAGCTGAAGGTGTACGAGGGCAGCTCCCACGGCATCGCGATGGTGCCGGGCGACAAGGAGAGGTTCAACCGGGACCTGCTGGAATTCCTCAACAAGTAGAAGCCGACCCTGCCAGCCGCAAGTTCTTGCTCGCCTTCGCCCAGGACGACGAAGGAACGCCCGCGCGTTCGGACTCGGGCCGACCGACATCGAGCAGTTCCTGCACAGCGGCCTCACCCTGCGCCCCGACACCGCGGTGCCGGATCCTTTGCCGGTAACGATCGCCTCGTAGCCCCGGCATCCTGACCGTGGTCGATTGCGTTGCGCAGGAGGATGGCCGCGCCGTCGGCGGCTTCAGCATGGCTGACGACCACCTCACCGGAGAGGTCCAAGCCGCTGCTGGGCTGCGGCTCTTCGGAGTGACGGTCGTTGATCTCTTTGAGGGCGTCCCATACCTCGCCACCGGTCGACCGCTATGCGGGATCCTTGGCCAGAAGACGGCTGACGAACGGCGGTGAGACCCCCTGCAGAACTGCGGGTCGGCGCGCAGATTGCGCAACCGGTGCAGTCAGCCTCACGAGCGGGGGTCAGCCCCTCGCCGACGGAATTCGGGGTGCCGCGGGAGTCGGCTGGCTTGCCGTGGCGCATCCGGACGGTAGCGATCACGGGCCGGGAGGTGGGGGTGCGGTTTTCGTGCCCCGCCCGGGCCGACGACCGCCCCCGGCATGGCGTCAGCCCAGCGGGTTGGTCGTGTCGCAGAGCGTGGTGAGGACAGGGGCGTACATGCGCGACTTGATGGTTCCGAGGCTGTCGCCAGCCTTGCTCGCGTGAGCCTGGGCGAGTTCGAGGGCGGTAGTGCGCAGGGCGCCCTCGTCCACGGCCTGATCGACGATTCCGGCGGTGGCGGCTTCCCGGCCGCCGAAACGGCGGGCGGAGACCATGGCCTGGTGGGCCGTCTGCGGGGTCAGCCGGGACTGGATGAGGGCGGACATGCCGGGAGTGAAGGGGATGTTGATCTCCGCCTCGGGCAGGCACCAGAAGCCCCGGTCGGCGCGCATCAGACGGGGCGCAGCCGGCCACCGAGTCGAGGAGCGTGGCATAGACGCCGCCGTGGACGCTGCCGATCGGGTTGTAGTGTTCCTCGCCCGGCACCAGGACGAAGAACTCCTAACAGAATGGCTCGGGGATGGGGTGAGCCGGGTGGCGGTCACTCAACACCGTTGCCACGGTGGACGGCTGCCGCCCTCCGATCCGGCCAAAGGGAGGACCTGGCTGCCCAGGCCCGGCTTGCCCTCAGTCGGCTGTGGCCCGAAGCGCCTAGGCTGTCACCGCTACGGAAGGGCGGTGCCATGAATGCTGACTCCCGGACCAGGGCCGCTGTCGAGGAGCATTGGCGGGCCTCGGAACGCGGGGACACCGAAGCCGAGCACGCCATCTACGCCACGGACGCGATCCTGGACTACCCGCAGTCAGGCGAGCGGTTCCGGGGCCGAGCGGCGATCTCGGCACAACGCGGCGGGCACCCGGCCGACCGACACTTCACCGTCCAGCGGATCACCGGCCATGCGAATCTGTGGGTGAGCGAATGCCTCATCACCTACGACGGTGTGCCTTCGTACTCGGTGAGCATCATGGAATTCGCTGACCAACACGTGATGCACGAGACGCAGTACTTCGCCGACCCCTTCGACGCGCCGGCCTGGCGGGCCGCGCTCGCGGAGCGGATGCCGGGCCGGACCATCGCCGGAGCCTGATTCTTGGCCTTGCTCGGGTCGGCCGGGTGACGAGCCTGTCACTTTGTTGAAGTTCCAAGCGCTCCTATTGCAAGGGCTTCAAGCGCCTCCAGCAGATGAGCGCGCATGCGAGGGTGAGGAAGGCTTCGTGGATGTCGTCGCGGATCTCCCAGCGGATCCGCAGGCGACGGAACCAGTGCAGGTGGGCGAACGCACGCTCCACGACCCAGCGTTGAGTGCCGAGTCCGGAACCGTGCTCGGTGCCGCGCCGGGCGATCAGTGGCTTCACGCCGAGGTCCCAAACCAGCCGGCGGTACTTGTCGTGGTCCTAGTGTGATGCGCCTGAAATCGCAGGCTTAAGTCTGTAGCCTGTTTTCATGTCTCGGGGTCCTCGTGCCGTCGAAGTTGTGCTGTCCGATGAGGAGCGCGCCGAGTTGTTGCGCTGGGCGGGCGGGGCAGTGGCGCCCCGTCTCGCCGAGCGGGCACGCATCGTCTTGGCGTGTGCGGATGGGAAGCCGAATACGCGTGTGGCGGCGGAGTTCAAGGTAACCGCGGACACGGTGAGGAAGTGGCGCTCGCGGTTTGCTGCCCGGCGGATGGCCGGGCTTGCGGATGAGCCGCGGCCGGGCCGACGCAAGTCGGAGCTGGTGCTCAGTGATGACGAACGGGCTCAGCTGACGCGTTGGGCGAGGCGCGCGAAGACCGCGCAGTTTTTGGCTCTGCGCGCGAGGATCGTGCTGCGGTGCGCGGAGGGCGGGACGAACAAGCAGGTGGCGGCCGAGCTCGGGGTGAGCGAGCAGTCGGTGAACCGCTGGCGGGCCCGGTTCGTCAAGCGGCGGCTGGACGGTCTGGTCGACGAGCCGCGGCCCGGCCGGCCGCCGTCCATCCTGCTCGACCAGGTCGAGGACGTGGTCGTCGCGACGCTGGAATCCGCCCCGGGCCAGGACACCCACTGGTCGCGGGCCTCCATGGCCGCCCGCACCGGGCTGTCGAAGTCCACCATCGGGCGGATCTGGAAGAAGTTCGACCTCAAGCCGCACCTGCAGGACGCCTTCAAGCTCTCCACCGACCCGCAGTTCGTCGCGAAGGTCGTCGACGTCGTCGGCCTATACCACAACCCGCCGGAGAAAGCCGTGGTGTTGTGCGTGGACGAGAAGAGCCAGATTCAGGCGCTGGACCGCTCGCAGCCGGTGCTGCCGATGATGCCGGGCATGCCCGAACGGCGCACCCACGACTACCTGCGACACGGCATCACCAGCCTGTTCGCCGCCTTCAACATCGCCGACGGCACTGTCATCGGTGAACTGCACCGCCGCCACCGGGCCGTCGAGTTCAAGAAGTTTCTGGTCACGATAGACAAGGCGGTTCCTGCCGGGCTCGATGTGCACCTGGTGTGTGACAACTACGCCACCCACAACACCCCCGAGATCAAGACCTGGCTCGGCAAGCACCCCCGCTTCCATGTCCACTGCACTCCGACCGGCTCTTCCTGGATCAACCAGGTCGAGCGGTGGTTCGGCCTGCTCACCGACAAGCTCATCCGCCGAGGCGTCCACACCTCGGTGAAGGCGCTGGAGGAGGACATCAGGGCCTGGATCGACTCATGGAACGAGAACCCCCGGCCCTTCACCTGGACCAAGACCGCCGACGAGATCCTCAAATCCCTCGCCGACTACCTCACCAAGCTCACTCCGCCAGCCACCGAAAATCAGCGAGAGACTTAAGCCTGCGATTTCAGGCGCATCACACTAGCGGCCTACCGTCACGCGCCATCACCTTCCTGGCCTGGGGTTTTCCAGGAAGGTCGTATACGTTGACATGTCACTGGAAGCATTGGCCAGTCTTTCGTGGATCTTTCCTGTCTGCCCCAGGCGAACTGCTGTCCTTGGGCAGTGATGTTGGGTCTTACGGCTGATGTCGTAATCGCACGAGCCGTGTCGTACCGATGTCGTATACGACATCGCCGTGAGACTAGCGCCTGGGTGGGTGTTGCTGCCCTGGGCGTGTGGTGCTCGTCGAGCTCCGGTTGGACTCGACGCGTTTCAGTGGTCCATCCGTCTGCGATGACGGATCTTGTTGCCGTTCCTCTGTGGGCTAATCAGCCCACTCCATGGCTTGGGCGGCGCACAGAGCCGGCGAGCACGAGATATACGGAGGTACCAGTGAAGGCAATCGTCGCGACGGATCCGGCCGCGGAAGCAGCCGGGATCACACTCGCGGAGCGGCCTGAGCCGACGCCGGCGATCAACGACGTCGTCGTTGAAGTCCATGCGGCGGGCTTCGTCCCCGCGGAGTGGGAGTGGCCCTCGACGTGGGTCGATCGCGCCGGTCGCGATCGAGCCCAGGCGATCATCGGCCACGAGTTCACCGGAGTGGTCACCTCCCTCGGCTACGGCACGACGGGGCTCTCGCTGGGACAGCGGGTGTTCGGGATCACGGACTGGCATCGCGATGGAACCCTGGCCGAGTACGCGGCCGTGGAGGCACGCAACCTGGCGCCGCTGCCGGGGAACGTCGACTTCACGGTGGGTGCGAGCCTGCCGATCTCCGGCCTGACCGCGTGGCAAGGTCTGTTCCAGCACGGTCGTCTTCAGGCGGGGCAGAGCGTCCTCGCACACGGCGCCGCCGGCGCAGTCGGATCCGTGGTTACGCAGCTCGCCCGGGAGTTCGGCGCCTACGTCATCGGTACCGGGCGGGCGGCGGACCGCCAGGCGGCGCTCGACTTCGGCGCGAACGAGTTCCTCGACCTCGCCACCGAGGATCTCGACGACATCGGCGGGGTCGACGTGGTCTTCGATGTCATCGGCGCTGACATCCAAAGGCGCTCGGCGAGAATCATCCGGCCTGGCGGGACGCTGGTGACGGTGGTCGGGCCTGTTGAGGCTCGCCCTGTCGACGGCTTGGCGGTCGACTTCGTCGTCGAGTCCGTTCCGAGTCAGCTGGTGGAGATCGTCGACCGGGTGCGGGACGGGCGTCTTCGCACGCACATCGGAAACGTCGCGACCCTCGACGACGCCGTCCCTGCGCTCAACCCGACCGAGCGGCGCAAGGGCAAGACCGTCATTCGCGTGCGCCCCTGAGTGCCCTGGAATGGGCCAACAGCGGTGGTGGGCTGGACGACCGCTGACCTGCCCGGTGTCGGACTTGACTCGCAGAGCCCGCTTCGGCCGGAGTGACGTTCCTCGTTGCCCTGGTGTGTCAGCGTTCCCGCTGTCCTTCGGTGCCGGCTCCGCCGGTCGTGCGCTCCTGCTCGACCTGGGCACGGAACGCGGCCTCCTCCTTGCCCACCGCCACGGCTCCGTCGAGCACGGCGTCGATGTCGGGTTCGGGGATCACCACCGCGCCGGAGTCGTCGGCGAAGACGTACTGCCCCGGGTGCACGCCCACCCCCGCGACCACGATCGGCACGTTTGCCTGGTACGGCGTGATCACATCGCCGCCCCATCGCACGGCCTCCGCGGAACAGTAGGCCGCGAAGGGGTAGGACTGCAGCTGGGCGAAGTCTCGCAGCCGTGCGTCGGTGAGCACACCGGCCAGGCCGTAGCGCGCCAGCAGGGAAAGTTTGGTGCCGCCGCCGATGGAGACGTCGCGGTGGCCGTTGCTCGCCAGTACCAGCACCTTGCCCCGGGCATCGTCGGATTTGACGCCCACCGCCTGCTGGAACAGAGCGCCGAAGGTGTGGGTCTCGGGGTCCACCAGCACCGAACAGGAGGGGAAGAAGGAGATCGTGACCGCCGGCCCGAACAGGACCCGGCCTGGTGTCGGAGTGACAAGGTCGTCAATGTGTGCGTGGTGCCGATGGATTCGTCCGAGGGCGTCGACGATGTCCGCGCATGCCAGCGACCGGGCCGCCCGAGCACGCCGCTCGGCCACCGCCTCTCGGTCTTCGCCCGGCGGGGCGGGGGTCACGGCAGCTCCAAGGTACGGATCGACATCAGGGTGAGCTGGAGCCGGCGTGGTCGGTCGACGAGCAGCACCTCGCACGCCGAGCACGCCGGACAGCGCACCACCATGCCGGGACAGCGCAGATAGACCCTGGTCTCGGCGACGCGGTGCCGATCCCCGCACTCGGCACACTCCAGGACGATCGTGGTTGCGTCCCGGCCCAGAGCCAGGGACATCGCCCCGGCGACGGCGTTGCCGTCCACATAGCCGTCCTCCGGGGGCACGGAGAGGAGGTCTTCCTCTGCGTTCACTGCGGGCCTCCTATCCGAACCTCTCGGTCCTCAACGAGTCGGCGTCCAAGCCGGCGCCGATCAGTCCGCGGGCGGCTTCCTCGACGAAGGCGGTCGGGCCGGACACGTAAGCCCGCAGCCGGGGCTCGCGAACACCACCTGGACGAAGCAGCGCGCTCAGCTGCTCGGCTCTCAGCCGGCCGTGCTCGAACCCCGCCGCGCGTTCCCGGGTCAGGTGGACGGTGCTCTCCGGCCCGTTGGGACTGCGCAGCTCGTCGGCGAAGATGACCCGATCCGCGGTGCGCGCGGAGTACACCAGTCGCACCGGAGTGCCGTGAGCGCGGGCGGCCCGCCAGATGGCGCGCATCGGCGCGATGCCGGAGCCGCCGGCGAGCAGGAGCAGCGGTACGTCGTCGCCGGGCTGCCACACGAAATAGCCCCCCACCGGTCCCATGACCTCCAGGGCATCACCGTCGGTGGCCACGTCGACCAGGTACGGAGACACTTCGCCGTCGTCCACGCGTTCCACTGTGATCTGCGGCGCCTCCCCGGGCGCGGAGGACAGCGAGAAGCTGCGGGTGGCCTGGTACCCGTCCTCGGCGGTGAGCCGGACGTCGATGTGCTGGCCGGCGACATGCCCCGGCCAGCCGTCGACGGCGAGCCGGATGCTGCGCGCCGAGGCGCTCTCACGCGCCGTACCGGCCACAGTGGCGGCTCGCCAGCCGCGAACGGGGCGCACGCGCGGTGGCATCGCTGAACGGTCAGTCACCGTAGTAGCGCTGTTCGAGGAACGGGTCACCGCGGTGGTGGTAGCCGGCGTTCTCCCAGAACCCTAGCTCGTCCTCGGGCATCACCCGGATCCCGCGCAACCACTTGGCAGACTTCCACAGATACAGGTGCGGCACCAGCAGCCGGACCGGCCCGCCGTGCTCGGCCGGGATCGGACCGCCCTCGTAGCCCACCGCGACCATCGCGTCGCGGTCCACCAGGTCCTCCACCGGGACGTTCGTGGTGTAGCCGCCGTACGAGGACACCAGCGCGTAGGGCTCGTCGGCCACCCCGGCGTCCTCCAGCACGGCCGCCACCGGAACGCCCTGCCAAGTCGTCCCCAGCTTGGACCAGTGCGTGACGCAGTGAATGTCGGTGGTCAGGTCCACCACGCCCAGATCGCGCAGCGATGCCCACGCGTAGGTCCTCTCCGTGGTCCCGTCGGTGACCACCAGCTCCCACGCGCGGGTCGGTACGTGCTGGGTCGGGCCCGCCGTGAGGACCGGGAAGTCGCTGGTGACGAACTGCCCCGGCGGGACCGCGCCTTCCGTGCGTCGAGGACGTCCCGTGAATCCGCGCGTGACCATGTGTCGCTCACCACCTATCGTATCGACATCGTAACCAACCGTGAGCATTCTCGCCTCCGTCGCGATCAGCAGCCCGGAAGCCGCCGACCGTGGCGTGCACGGTGGAATCGGCCACCTTGACGGTCGCACCAACATCATCGTCGACACTGCCGGAGCCTGAACGCTCCCCGCGCCCACATCGGTGAGGCCCGCAGCCACCGCACCCTGGAGGTTCGTTCCAGACCCACGGATCTCAGTTGGATATCAGTGACCTTCTACTCGCACGACGCGACCGCTCAGGCGCCAGCTGCCGATCTTCCCGAACCAGAGGCGCTCGCACCGAGCTGGGACGTCGCCCCGACCGACGACGTCTGGGCCGTCCTGGAACGCGGCCCCGCACGCCGACGGCGATGACGCAGCACCGCTGAGGGAATTGCGGCCGCTGCGCTGGGACCTGGTGCCGTCCTGGGCGGAGGAACCGAAGATCGGCGCCCGGACGGTCAACGCCCGAGTCGAGACCGTGCACGAGAGACCGGCCTTCCGCCGCTGCCTGCTTCCGGCGGACGGCTTCTACGAGTGGCAGCCGGCAAGGACCCGGCCGCTGGGCGAGGAGCATGCCGCCCTGGAAGGCGGCAAGGAGCGGATTGGCCCTGTCACGTGGCGACGGAGGCTCGTTCGCGGGCTGCGCGGACGGCGGCGGTGAGGCTGGTGAGGTCGTAGGCGCCGTGGTGTCTGCGGCCGTTGATGAAGAAGGTGGGGGTGCCGGCCACGCTGCTGAGGTCGGCTGACTCGACGTCTTCGGCGATGCGGGCTGCGCCCGTGTGAGTGCGCAGGTCTCGTTCGAAGCGCTCGGTGTCCAGGCCGATAGCGGCCGCGTGGGCGTGCAGGTCTTCGATGCGGAGGGCTTGTTGATGGCTGAGCAGCAGGTCGTGCATCTCCCAGAAGCGGCCCTGGCGGGCGGCTGCTTCGGCGGCTTCGGCGGCGAGTTGGGCGCGGATGTGCACGTCGGTCAGGGGCAGGTGGCGCCATACGTAGCGCAGGTCTCCGAAGTCGGCGAGGAGTTCACGGACGACGGGCTCGGCCTGCCCGCAGTAGGGGCATTCGTAGTCGCCGTACTCCACGACGGTGACGGCGGCGTGGTGTGGCCCTCGGATGTGATCGTGGTCGGGGTCGACGGGCACGGCCAGGTCGACGATCGTCTCCGCCTTCCCGAGCAGGGCCCTAAGGCGCAGCGCAGGCGGCAGAAGGCCGATCGCTGCGGTGACGAGCCGGGCTGTCAGGTAGGAGCAGACGAGTGTGGCGAGGATGCCGAGCTTGGCCTCGTCGAGGCGTGCTCCGTGGAGGGCGAGGGTCGCGATGAGCAGGGAAACGGTGAACCCGACCCCGCACAGCGCACCGCCGGCGGTTGCCGCGCCCCAGCCGACCGGGAGGCGCACCCGCCCGCGGGAGGCGAGCGTGGTGAGCGCACAGGCCCCGACGATGCCCAGCGGCTTGCCCACGATGTAAGCGATGAGGATCCCGAGGGTGACGGGCGAGGTGAAGGCTCGTGCCAGTTGACCGCCGCTGATCTCGATGCCGGCATTGGCGAGAGCGAACAGCGGGACCACCACGTAGCTGGTCCACGGGTGGTAGATGCGTTGCAGGCGGTCGTTGGGGGAAATCGCCGAGGCGATGCCGACGCGGACGGACCGCTCCAGTTCCGGAGTGGGCTGCTCGCGGAACAGCCGGAACAGGCCGCTGGCGTGTTCCAGATCGGCGCGCGAGGCGGGGTAGGCGTAGGTGAGCAGCCCCAGCGCGAGACCGATCACGACCGGGTCCACACCCGACTCGAGCAGGGCGACCCAGGCGACGACGCCCAGCAGCAAGTACACGCTGCCGTGGCGTACGCCGAGCCGCAGGCTGAGCAGGACGAGTGCGAGGGCGGCGATGGCGACGACGAGTGCGGGCACGGCGATGCGGTCGCTGTAGGCGAAGGCGATGACGCCGAGGGAGAGGAAGTCGTCGACCACGCTCAGCAGGAGAATGAAGATCCGCAGTCCGGGCGGCATGCCGCGGCCCGCGACGGCCAGCACGCCCAGGGCGAACGCGGTGTCGGTGGACATCGCCGCACCCCAGCCGTGCTCGCTGCCGTGGCCGGCGTTGACGGCGAGGTAGAGGGCGATGGGCACGATCATGCCGCTGAGCCCCGCGACGAGCGGCAGCGTGAGCCGCTTGCGCTCGCGCAGTTCGCCCATGTCGAACTCGCGGCGTGCCTCCAGACCGACGACGAAGAAGAAGAGCGTCATCAGGCCGCTGTTGACCCACTCACGCAGGCCGAGCGAGATCCCGTACGCCCCGAAGCGGACAGACAGGCGGGTGTCCCAGAACGATGCGTAAGCCGAAGGTGCCGCGTTGGCCCAAAGAAGTGCGGCGAGCGCGGCGGCGACCAGGACGACGGCGCCGCCGGTCTCGGTGCGCAAGAAGGCACGCAACGGGGAACGCGAAGCGCTGCCGCACAGCGTCTGACCTGTGTAAGCCTCAGGTTCACGGGACATAGGTCAGATTCTCGTCGAGGCCTGGCTGACCGGCGTGCGGACGGAAAGCCGGTGCGTCGGCAGTGGGTCGTTTCGCAGGCTGGCGGGCTCGCGGGTCATGGCAGCGGCGACGGCCAGGTTCACGGGGGCCTCGTCGGCTGGGTGCAGGCGCTGGAGCACGCGGCCCCGCATGCGCCGTACGTCACCCTCCCCGAGCTTTGAGAACGCCGGCGTCGGGAGACGTCGTGAAGGCCTGCAGGTGGTCGATGGCTGCATGCAACGCGTCTTTCAGTGGAGCGATGTCCCGCGCGACCTGGGCGAGGAGCATGCCGCCCTGGAAGGCAGCAAGGAGCAGATTGGCCAGCTGCCTGGAATCTGCCTCAGCGCTGATGCGGCCGAGTTGCTGCATGCGCGCGGCCGGGGCGGTCGGGACGATGGTGACCCAACTCGCACGTGAAGCCGGCGCCTACGTCATCGGCACCGGACGCGCCGCCGACCGCGAGAAGGCACTCGACTTCGGCGCGCACGAGTTCGTCGACCTCGAGAACGACACGCTCAAGGACGTCAGCGGCGTCGACCTGGTCTTCGATGTCATCGGCGGCGACGTTCAAAGGCAGTCCGCCGCCCTGATCAAGGCCGGAGGAACCCTGGTGTCCGTCGTCGGCCCGGTCGAAGCACGGCCCGCTGACGGCCTGGCCATCGGCTTCGTCGTCGAAGTCGACCGCGCCCAGCTGGGTGAGATCGTGCAGCGGGTGCGCGACGGACGGCTGCGGACCAACATCGGAGACGTCGCCAGCCTCGACGACGCCATCGGCGCCCTCAACCCGACACGCGACGCCGCGGCAAGACGATCATCCGCGTCCTGCCGTAGATGGCCGTGGCGGAGATCAGGACCATGACCTGCCCGTCGGTCGGTGGCCGTCCACTGCCGGCCACCGACCGGCGCCAAGGACCCGAAACGACACAGCTTGGACGGACAGGAACTGCAGAAGATCGCGCGCGATCACACCGAGGAACTGCCCGGCACCGACCAGGAGCATCGTTTCGACCCCGACTGGGAGCTCCACAAGGTGGGCGGCAAGGTCTTCATGCTCATGACCGACATGCCGGGACGCCCCGTCGTGATCCTCAAAGCCGACCCGGACGACGCCACAGCCCTGCGTCAGAAGTACGCAGACATCACGCCCGGCCACCACATGAACAAAAGACACTGGATCACAATGGAGGGCGGAGACACCATCGACGACAAGCTGGTGAAGGAGCTCGTGACCGACTCCTACCGTCTCGTAGTCGGCGGGCTTCCCAAGTCCAAGCAACCCGTGGATCCAGACACCCACAACCGCCACGCCTGACCCTCACATGCCCATCCTGCAACGCAGCGTCGCAGCCCTCATCTGGAGCCCCCATGCGCGTGTTCGTCACCGGCGCCAGCGGCAGCATCGGCTCAGTTGTCGTCCCCGAGCTCATCGCCGCAGGTCACGAGGTCCTCGGCCTCGTCCGCTCCGATGCCGCGGCGACGGCCGTCACCGCCGCCGGCGGGACGCCGCTTCGCGGCGACCTCACCGACCTCGACAGCCTCCGCGCCGGTGCCGCACAGGCCGACGGCGTCATCAACCTGGCCTTCAGCAACGACTGGAACAACCTGGAAGCGGGCATCGACGAGGAAGCGCGCGCCGTGCAGACCCTCGCCGGCGCACTCGCAGGCAGCGGCAAGCCGTTCGTGCATGCCGGCCTCACGCCGATGATGCCAGGCCACACCTCCACCGAGGACGACCCCGACACCACCGACGGTCCGGTCGGCGGCCGCGGCCACACTTCCCAGATGGTGCTGACCCTGGCCGACCAGGGCATCCGCTCCTCTGTCGTGCGGCTGCCGCGCTCCGTGCACCAGCGCGGGTCGCAATACGGCTTCTGCTCAGTGCTCATCGCCGCCGCGCAGAAAACCGGCGTGTCAGCGTACGTCGGTGACGGCACACAGCGATGGCCAGCGGTCAACCGGCTTGATGCCGCCACGCTGTTCCGCATCGCACTCGAGGACGCTGCGCCGGGCACGGTCCTGCACGCGGTAGCCGACGAGGGCGACACCATGAGGACACTGGCCGAGGCCATCGGCGGCGTTCTCGCGGTACCGGTCGAGTCGGTGGCGTCTGAGCGCTTCGGCGTCATCGGCCGCGTGTTCGCCCTCGACATGCCATCGTCGAGTGCGCTGACCCGGGAACGGTTCGGCTGGCAGCCCACCCACCCGAGCCTGATCGACGACCTCGCTGCCGGCGGCTACCCCGCCCTGGGCTGAAATCCTCGGGATGCCGCCGCGAGCCGGCCAGCATCGCCGACACCCGCGGCTCCCAGGTCGAGATCGTGCAGAACATTGACCGGCCCCTGCGCCCGAACCGCGAAGGTGCGGCCAGAACCGCCACAACCCTCGTGCCCGTCTTCCTACGGCCAGGCCAGGCCCTTCTCGTCTGCGGCGAGTACTGGAGCGTGGCCGCGGGCCGGTCTCGGCTTGTTGCCGTGTACGACTTGCTCTTCGGAGTACGGGGAGTTCCAAGCCCACACCGTCGTACCGTGCCGGTCGGCCAGGGCCTGCGCGAAGCCCTTCACCACCGTGGCCCGGGTGAGGGCGAGGGCCGCGTACTCGCGCAGCGGCGACACCGCGCCCTTGGGCAGACCCCGGACGGCCTCCCAGTCCACGCCCGGCATGTCCCCACGGCCCGTACGTCGCCGAGCCGGAACATCGCCACGGTGACCGTGCGATACCGGCCATTGTGGACTGCCGTAGACCATTGACCACTTGCCGCACCGAGGCAAGGGCACTGCCGGTTCCTGGAAGCCCCCCGGCTCCACACCTACGCCACCGCCCTCAACCTGCTCGCCCTGGGGAACGCCGCGCTCACGGGACAGGATGCCGCAACGGCCACAGGTCCGCACGCTGCCTCACCCCTCGCCCCGCCTGCCGTGATCCAAGGTGATCGCGACCGCCTTATCGGATGCCCTGAGCTGGCCTCAGATCCGCTTCGCATACCGGGGTCGCGCTCCGAGGACTCCTTCCGCGGCACACGGTAGGGAGCGTGTCTGAAAGATCGTGTAAGTCCGTGATGTGACAGGCTGGCCGAGGCCCAGCCCTGGAGCCTTGACCAGCCGGGACGGACGGACATGGCAGACAAGGAAACCCCGGCCGCCGAGGCGGTCGAGCAGAAGCTGGTGGACGAGGTCGTCGAGCGGCTGATGGATCGTGCCGACGCCTCAGGGGCGGCCCTGCTGGGCGAGGGCGGGCTACTGACCGAGGTGACCCGTGCGGTGCTGGAGCGTGCCCTGGAAGCCGAGATGACCGAGCACCTGGGTTACGAGAAGCACGATCCGGCGGGCCGTGGCTCGGGCAACAGCCGCAATGGCACCTCGCCGAAGACCGTGCTGACCGACGCGGGTGCGGTGACGGTGGCGGTTCCGCGGGATCGCGAGGGGTCCTTCGAGCCGCAGCTGGTGCCCAAGCACGCGAGGCGGCTGGCGGGGTTCAACGAGCGGATCCTGTCGCTCTACGCCCGTGGCATGAGCGTGCGCGACATCCGTTCGCACCTGGCCGGCATCTATGGCGTGGAGGTCTCACCGGACCTGATCAGCAAGGTCACCGATGCCGTCGCCGACGAGCTCGCCACCTGGCAGAACCGGCCGCTGGACGCGGTCTGGCCGATCATCTACATCGACGCCCTATGGATCAAGATCCGTTCTGGATCGGTGGTTTCCAGGCCGGTCTACCTCGCCGTAGGCGTCGACATGGACGGCCGCAAGGACGTCCTCGGCCTGTGGGTCGGCGACGGAGGCGAAGGCGCCACGACCTGGATGACGGTGCTCACCGAACTGCGCAACCGCGGGGTGGAGGACGTGTGCATCGTCGCCTGCGACGGACTCAAGGGCCTCCCCGAGGCCGTCACTGCGACCTGGCCCAGGGCGACGGTCCAAACGTGCGTGATCCACTTGATTCGGGCCTCGCTCCGGCTCACCTCGAGCCGTGACCACCCCAAGCTCGTTCCGGCGTTGAAGGCGATCTACGCGTCGCCGACCGAACAGGCCGCCGAGCAGGCACTGGAGGAGTTCAGCGCCTCGGAGCTGGGCCAACGCTACCCGGCGGTCGTGCGGACCTGGCAGGCCGCGTGGAGCGAGTTCACGCCTTACCTGGCATTCCCTCCGGAGATAAGGAAGGTCGTCTATTCGACGAACCTGATCGAATCGATCAACGCCCGGCTGCGGAAGACCACCCGCAATCGCGGGCATTTCCCCTCGGAACAGGCCGCGCTGAAGGTGCTCTACCTCGCGGTGCGCGAGCTGATCACCCCGAAGGCGAGCGATGTCAACCACGTCGCTGCACACTGGAAGAAGGCGCTGAACCAGTTCTCACTGTTCTTCGAGGACCGGCTCAACACCAGGTAACCCCCAGGGACTTACACAAAGTCACTGACAGGTCCACGGTAGGTGGCGGCCGGCGTTGTGGACGCAGACGCTCCCTGGTGATGGCTCATCTGCCGACGAGCGCGCAGGAGCGTGTGCGGTCAGAGCCAGTCCCAGTGCTTGAAAGCGAAATACAGCATGAGAGAGGCAACGGCGATAACGGCGCTGGAGACAATGAACCCCCACTGGTGGCCGAAGCCCGGGTAGGGGAGGTTCTGGCCGTAGAAGCCGGTGATGGCCGTGGGCACGGCGATGATCGCGGCCCAACTCGTCACCTTCTTCATGACCAGGTTCATCGCGTTGGCCTGCACGGACAGGTTGGTCTCCATCACCGAGGCCACCAGGTCGCGCAGTGACTCCGTCCACTCACTGGCACGCAGCACGTGGTCGTACACATCGCGGTAGTACGGCAGCAGGGGGCCGTCGACGACCTTGAGGTCGGGGCGCATGAGGGCGTTGACGACCTCCCGCATGGGCAGCACGACGCGACGAAGCCGAACCAGTGATTTCCGCAGGGCGTAGGAACGGCGCTGAATGGTCTGGATCTGCCGACTGCTTTCGGCGAAGAGCAGATCGTCCAGTTCCTCGATACGCTCCTCGAGCTGCTGCACCGCGGCGAAGTGCCCGTCGACGACATAGTCGAGCAGTCCGTGCAATAGGAAGGCGACCCCGTGTGCCGCGAGAGCCGGGGTACGGTCCCAGCGGGCGACCACCTCGTCGAGGGCGAACTCGGCGTCCTTGCAGACGGTGATCAGCGCCTGCGGCGTGAGGATGACCGCGAGCTCCCTCATCGTCAGTGCGGCGTCGTCCGCGTCGACGGCGACAGCGTAGACGCTGAGGAAGTGGTGGGTGCGGTAGCTGTCGAGTTTCGCCCGCTGTCCCTCGTGCAGCGCGTCCTCAAGAGCAAGCTCGTGGAGACCGAGTTCCTCGCCGACCTCCGTGAACTCGGCGCGCGTCGGCCGACGCAGGTTCAGCCACACGGTCGAGGAGGGATCCGCCAGGTGCCGGGAGATGTCCCGGACCGGGAAGTCCTCCTCGACCAGGATGCCGTCGCGGTACAGCCGAGTACGGGCCATGTCGCGCACCCTAACGGCACCAGTGGGACAAAGGCGGGCATCGCTACCGGACATCCACCCCCACGGGCGGCACGGCCTCGACCGCCTTGAAATCGGCGCCTCCCAGCGGGAGGACACTACGGGCGCCGTACCTCCAGACGTCATTCCCTGGGCGTGCGGTGTTCCCGGCCCGTCCGAGGGGCTTTCGTGGGACCCCGTGTACCTGATGACTGCTGGTGTCGGCCGGGATCTGTTCGGTCTGGATGACGGTGCCGGTCCGCACAGCCCTGGCCATCGCGGCACGGGCCGCGCCGGCGCCGCTCGCCGGCGGCTCCGGACAGCGCCCTCTGGGGAAAATGCCTGGTCACGTACACGTTTGGGGGCCTCGCAACGGCGTAGAGTGAAAGCACCGGGAGTACTTCGCACACCGGCCGCCATGTCGGTGTCGTTCCTGGCGAGCAACAACACCGGGACGTCGAAGACCAGCCCCGGGGACAGGTCCGCGTCATGACTGCGACCATCGACCATGCGATCGCCGAAGAGCGGCTGTCCTCAGCGCCGGCCCGGCTGTCCCTGACCCCGCCGGCCTCGGCTCCAGGTCTCCTGGACGGTGCCTGGTGGCCCCGCTCCCGCGATCTCCTCCGGGAGATCCCCGGCCTGACGGACGCGCTGGACGCGCGCTGGGGCCGGATCACCCGCGTCATCGTGAACCCGGCCCACTGGCCCGTCATCCCGCACAAGGTGCCTGTCACTGGGCACATCGTGCACGTCGGCTGGTTCGCCGCCGAGCAGGACCCGAACAAACTGATCCTCCTCTCCTACACGGTGGGCCGCCTGGACCTGCTGGTGATCCCACCGGAGACGGAGCCGACCGCCGCCGCCCGGCTGATGGCGGCAGCAGCCGTTCCGGGAAGCCTCTGCACCGCCAGCGGTCTGATGGCCGACGAGGCCATGAGCCGCAACGCGGCAGAGGTCCGGAGCCGGGAAGAGGAATGGGAGACCGACGGCGGAGCCGCTTCGGCGGCTGGGCTCTTGAGTTCCTCCCCGAGGAGGTGAGGACGTGGAGACACTCGTCGTGATCGCCGTGCTCATCGTTGTGATCAGCGCGGGAATGTTCGTGATCCACCGGCTCAACGCTCAGCATGCCGAAAGGATCGGTGGCTTCCACTACAGCGACGCCCTACCGGGAATCGGTCGGCGGAACCGGAAGAGCCCGGGGGCGGCCGCCTCGAGTGGGCCCCCTGGCGGCGCCACACTCCGTGAGGACCAAGAGGGCACCATGAAGTCACCGGAGTGGCCGCCGACCGGGCACGCGCAGGTCCGGATCCTCGCCGCGACCCCGGAGGCGGCTCGCCATGTCGCGGAGGTCCTCCGCCGTTGCTTCGACGCCACCGAACAGCGCAGCTACCCAGCAGGCGCCGACGGCGGAACATGTCTCCACCTCACGGTGGACACCACGCGCATGGCAGAGCCGGCGCGCTCCTGGCTGGTGACCAGCCGGTCCTCCTCGGGCGATCACACTTGGCCGGACGAAATCCGAGGCGAAGGCCCTCGACGGAGGCCAAGGAACGCCCTGGCCAGACGTTGTGCGGAGGTGCCGGCACGAAAGGCAGGCAGCCATGGCGACACTCCAAGAGCGGAAGCACTACCGCGAGGCGATCATGCAGACCCTGTATGAGGCCGTGGAAGGTAATCGCCTCCTCGGCACCACCGGGATGAAGCTGTGCCACGATCTCGCCATGCCCGCGGAGGACCTGGCGGCGGCCTGCACGTACTTGGCGGTCGAAGGGCTGATCGAGGTCGACTGGGCACGCGGAAACACACCCGCGATGGTCACACTGACGCACAAGGGGATCCAGTTCATGGAGGCCGAGGAGGCGCGGGGCTGACGCGGCGCGGAGGTACTGTGCGTGGACTTGGTTTCCTCCGTAGTGGGGGCCGTGACGAGGTGCGCGCGGCACGTCGAGGTGGGCTGCGGGCGGCGTACGGTGGAGGTACCGAGGGCATCACGCGCTCCGGCTGCCACGCCGAGGTCGTCCTCGGCTAGAGATCAACCCCGGGCCGTCCGAGCGGTCGGTGCGGAGACGGGTCGGCATCATGTCCGCCGCGGTCGAAGCAACTTCGCGCACGTTCACCATAGGTGCGCTCGCTCCGCGCGCCCCTGCCGGCCTGTGCCCCTGCCGAGGAGAGGCGTGATGGTCCTTTCCCGGCTGGACATCCACCGGCGGAACCGCGGGGAGCAGGCGCTCGTCACACTCGCCGGTACGATCGGACCGGCAACGGTGCCGCTGCTGCGGGCCGCACTGGAGCAGTGTCTGCGCGACGGAGTCACCGTCATCGACATCGACCTGACCACGGTCAACTCCTGCGACTCCAAGGGCCTGGACGTCTTCCTGGGGGCGTCCCACCGCGCCGGCCGGGTGCACGCCTCCCTGCAGCTGCACCACCCGTGCGCACAAATCACCCGGCTCCTCTCCGCCACCGGATCCACTTTGCTCCTCGCGCCCCCACCAGTCCCGCGCCACCGGAGCTGCTCGGCGACCTCACGCGTACCGGGACGCGGACGCCTGATGAACCCGCTCGTGGGCCGGATCAGCCGGCCCTCAAGGACGGGATCCGTCTGCGCCGGCTGACCCGTTGGCAGGTCGAGGGGGTGCGGGAGGACATCGCGGACCTGGCCATGGCGTCCGTCGCGGGCACCCCCGGTGAGGCGTTCCACGACCGTGGGGACTTCGTGCACCGCCTGGCGGTCAGTGCCCACCGTCCCGGCTTCGCCCTGTTGGTCGCCGAGACGACGGTGCTGGTCGGTTGCTCCTTCGGATTTCCGGTGGGCCCTGACGGCCCCGGCCGCAGAGGGCTCGACCGAACGCTGCAGGAGAGCATCCAACGGCTCACCGCCTGCGCACGATTCGTCGTACTCACTCAGGTCGACGCCCATCCGCACACTCAGCACCGCGACATCGCCCGCCGCCTGCAGCAGCGCCTGCTCACCGACCGGCACGCAGCCATGGGAGTCGCCCTGCTCCATCCGTTCGACCAGGCCGGACAAGCCGCCCTCGAGTCCTGGGGCTGGCAGAACCTCGGAGAGATCGTCGGGCTGCCCAGCCCGGTCGCCCCGTGCGTGCTGATCCTGCCCGTGGAAAGGCCGTCCCCGGCGAGCCGGTGATCAAGCAAAGGGACGATGAGCCGGCAGCCGGGACGGCCGAGCCGCTTGCCACCTGCACGACGGTTGAGCGCCGCACCGTCTGCCGTGGCCGGAGTAGGCTGATGTGCACCGAGAGCTATTCGGCCGCGCGACCACGGCGGAGCCGTTCCCGGCGAGTGACAGACGCGGGCAGCCGCAGGCCGCCCGGGACGGGGATCGCACGATGGACGCTGTCAGCAAGCCCGCCGAGGGTACGTCACCAGGTGACGCACATAGCTATCGGATGCCTTTGCCCCGGCTGAGTGTCACGCCGGACGTCAGCCACGGCCCGCTGGACGGAGCGTGGTGGCCGCGCTGCGACGCGCTGGAACTGGAGTTGCCCGCGCTGGTCGGCTCCTTGGACCCGGCTGTCGGCACCGTCATCCGCGTCACCGTGGACACCGCGTCCTGGCCCGATGCCCCGCAGACGGTGCTTGCGCCCGGCCACGTGATCGAGGTGTCCCTGACCGGCCTCGCCGCCGAAGCGCATGCCATCACCCTGGACTGCGGCACGGTGGGTCGCTGGGAACTGCTGGTGATCCCACCCGACGAGCCGGCCGGAGCGGCCAGCCGGCTGCTGACCGCCGCCGCCGACCCCGAGAACCCGCTGTCGGCGCCGCGCATCCTCGCACTCGCCGAGAACGGCCTCGACGGAGAAGCCACATGGGAGTCGGAAGGAGGCCCCGGACTCAGGTGAGGGCCTGATGCCGTCGGGCCCATGTGACCGGCCGGCAGCTTCGGTCGTCGACGTCCCCCAGTGGAGCGATGGCACGAGCAATCTCTTCGTCGTCCCACCCAACCGATACGTGCAGATCATGGCGGGTGAGCGGATGACGTCCGAACGGCGCGCGGACCGCTCCGAGAGCTTCGGGGAAGCGCTGCTGGGAGCGGTTCTCGATCGCGCGCACGAGCTGCCTCCCCATCTGATCGGGCCGCTTGTCGCCGACGTGGTGGAGAAGTTGGGGGGCCGCCGTCCGCAGGTGCTGCTGCAGGACTACGGCCAGCTGCTACTCGTGCCCCTGCCCGGTGAGGGCCTCACGGACGGGCAACCACACATGATCGACGGCTCCGAGGCGGGCCGCTGCTTTCTCGACGCGGTCCCCGTCGAGCTGCCCGAGGAGGACGGCGTCCGGGTCCATATGCCACTGCTGGACGGCGGCGACCAGGTGGGGATCATGGCGGTGACACTGGACAGCGTCGATGACGACGACCGCCGCCTGCTGCACCGGATCTCCGGCCTGGTGGCCGACCTATTGGTGACCAAGCACGGCTATTCCGATTTGTTCTTCCGTGTCCGACGCGGTGAGGCGATGAGCGCCGCCGCGGAGATCCAGTGGTCCCTGCTGCCGCCGCTGGCGATGATCATGCCCAGGGTCGCCGTGGCCGGGATCCTGGAACCCGCCTATGACGTGGCCGGCGACAGCTTCGACTACGCCCTCAACGGCGACGTCCTCCACGTGGTCATGATCGATGCGATGGGCCACGGACTGGACGCGGCCACGATGGCCACCGTGGCCATCGGCGCCTACCGCCACGCCCGCCGCCTCGGCATCAGACTGTCGGAGATCTACGACTTCATGGACCGCGCCGTGGCGGAGCAGTTCGGTCCCGAGCATTTCGTCACCGCGCAGATGCTGCAGCTGGACACGACGATGGGACGGGTGCAGTGGGTCAATGCCGGGCACCCGCCCCCGATCCTCGTCCGCGACCACCGCGTCGCGAAGCGCCTGGTCGCCCCGACGACCCTCCCGGTCGGCCTGGGCGGTTCACAGCCGCGGATCAGCGAACTGGGGCTGGAGCGCGGGGACCGCGTCCTCTGCTTCACCGATGGAGTGGTCGAGGAGCACAAGTCCGGCGGGGAGGAGTTCGGGGAGGACCAGCTGATCGACTGTGTGAACCATCTGGAGAGGACCGGCCGCGGGGTCCGGGCGGTGACCCGTTCCCTGTCCCACACGCTCAAGCGGGCGCGGGGCGGACACACCACGGATGACGCGACGCTGCTCATGGTGGAGTGGCGCGGCTGACCTCACCGGCCTCGGTCGAGGTGCGGCGCATCAGTCCGACGGCTCCTGCCCGCGTCCGGTATCAATGAGGATCTGCTCAGCCTGGCTGATGTTGTCTGCCCGAACGGCCTGGGCCATCGCGACGCGGGCGGCCTCGGGTGTCGCGCTCGGCGGGACCACCAGCAGCGAGAAGAGGTCCCGGTCGCCCCGGGTGATCAGGACGGTGTCGTCACCCACGGGGAAGGAGTCGATGTGCACCACCCGGTCGTCGACGACGATCCGCGTCGGGAGCCCTGCCCAGGCCGCGGTGTCCAGCCCGACGCGGGTGACGGGGCCGAGGTGCCTGGTGAGGGCGCTCAGCAGCTCGGGCAGCTCGGCAGCGATGTCGCGCGACCGCGGCCACCACGCACCATCCAGCACACCTTCCCGCGACTCCGTCGTCTCCAGCCGGAGGAGCGCGCACCCCGGACGCACAGCCCGATGAACGCCGCTCGGCAGATGCAGGGAATCAAGGGGTGAATCAGAGCCGACCATGAGGACCACCCGTCTTCGGGAGCCGGTGCGAACACGGGACTCGCCTCGCCCCTCCCACGCTACTCTTCCCGTGGCGATGGCTGCGGGAACGGGCACGGAATTCCGGCGAGTCCGTAGGCCCCAGGCGCCCTCATGCCTATCCCACCGAGGCCGTACGCCCCGTCCGCGATGAGAACAAGAAGCGCGTCGAGGCAGCGGTCCGTGGCTGCGCTGGGCGGGCGACTTCAGGGGAGACCGACGTCGTTACCCTGGCGGTTCTTCGTAGTCGGATCGTGGATCTGGAAGAAAAACTCCAGCAGCGTGGGAAAGTCGGTCTGGTCGTGATCGAGTGTGATCTCGATAGCCTCGGCGTGTGTGCCGTGGTTGCGGTGCATGGCGTTGGGCACGTTACCGCCGGTGTAGCCGACGCGAGTCCCCGTCACTCCAGGCAGGCGGCGAATGAGATCCTGCATGCCCCAGAAACATCCGCCTGCCAGAACGGCTCTCTGTGTCCGTCCTGTCATCTCATTTCTCCGCGCCTGTAACCCAAGACGCAGGTGGCGCCCACTATTCCATGCCACTCTCCTGTGTCACACGGCATTGCTCCTATGGCAGACGGGAAACAACCTCTAGATGTTTGCCGTACTCGAGCATTGTCCCTCCTTCCGGTCGAGCCGGAAGCGCGGGCTGGCGCATCTCATCACCGGGCTTCGCTTTCGGACGACCTGCCACGTTTCTGATTCGCTTACGGATTCCGCGCATCGCAACGGGCGCGGACAGCGGATTGACGCCCACCAGACAGGCTCGCTGACAAGGGGCCAGTGACGACGAGGCCCGCTACTGGATGCCCCAGAGCATGACCGGACATCGCGTAGATACCAGCGCCGTACGTCCGCGCTGCCCGCCCCCGCGCGGGAGGCCCGGGACGCCGGGCTGGGCTGGACCGGCTGCTGGCGTTCGCCGTGGAGTCCCGTTCCGGGTGGCCGTGGGGGTGCGCGAGGGGCGATTGGTCTGGCCCGGTCTCCCCCAGGAGCTCACCCGTCGTTACCCGCGCAAGGCGATTGTCCTGCCGTATCACTATGCGGTGGCCGCGGTGTTCCGGGGTGACCAGCCGGCGCCGACCGCGGGACTGGACCGAGGCCGCAGTCCCGCCTCGCTGGCACGAGCCCCTGCTCGCCGAACTGCGCGGAGCAGACCTGTCGGAGCGGGGAGACGCGCCGGTTGGTTCTTCGACCGGCCATAACACCCTCGGATGGGGCAATCTAGGTCAGAACCTTGCCCCGCCGACCGGCCGCCGGAGTCGCGATGTCGTACGACAACCTGGTCATCGTTCTCGCGGTAGCCGCCGGCGTCCCCTTCCTCCTCGCCCTCGTGCCCCGCGTCCCTCTCCCGGGCCCGGTCCTCGAGATCGTGGCTGGCGTCGTTCTTGGCCCGGCCGTGCTGAATGTGGTGCAGCCGGACGCCACCGTTCAGGCCTTGTCGATCATTGGACTGAGCTTCCTGTTGTTCCTTGCCGGGCTCGAGATCGACTTCCAGCAACTACGCGGGCCGTGGGCGAGGCTCGTCGGTATTGGTCTGGCCGGCACACTTGCGCTGGCCGCAGCCGTCGGCTGGATGCTGCACATTGCCGGGTTGTTCGAGAGCCCGCTGCTCCTGGGCACCGCGCTGGTGGCCACGTCTGTGGGACTTCTGGTCCCGATCCTCGAGGACGCCGGCGCGGTCGACCGGCCAGTTGGCCAGCTGACCATCGGTGGAGGCTCGGCAGGTGAGATCAGCGCTGTGGTGTTGCTGTCGCTGTTCTTCTCCGAGCATGCCTCGGGCCCGGCTTCCAGGCTGCTTCTCCTGCTCGGCCTTGCCTGCCTGATGGTGCTCATCGTGGTGGCCTCAATACGCGCAGGACGCTCCATGTGGCTGTCCCAGACGGTAATGAACCTGGCGGACACGAGCACTCAAGTCCGGGTCCGCTTGACAATGGTTCTGATCGTTGGTCTATCCGCGGTCGCCCTGCATCTCGGATTCGAGGCCGTTCTGGGTGCCTTCATCGCAGGGGCCGTGCTACGGCTGGTCGACCCCGACTCCAAACAGACGCACCCGCAGTTCCACGTCAAACTGGAGGGCCTCGGCTATGGCTTTCTCATCCCGGTCTTCTTCGTGACGAGCGGCATCCAGTTCGACCTCGGAGCCCTGTTCGCGGACGCCGGAACGGCGCTGCGGGTACCGATGTTCCTTGCCGCGCTCCTCCTCGTTCGTGGAGTGCCCGCATTGGTCTACCGCAGCGCCGGCCTCTCGCGCGCCGAGGTCATGGCCAGCGGACTCTTGCAGGCCACCTCGCTCCCGGTCATCGTGGCTGCGACGACGATCGGCTTGAAGTTGGAGGCGATCCTACCGGCTAACGCCGCCGCGCTGGTGGCGGCAGGCCTTCTGTCAGTGGTCGTGTTTCCTCTGACGGCCTTGCCATTGCTGAACCGTTCACGGGGATCCGCAAGATCGGGGCCCGAGAAGGAGGCGGATTGATTCGTCGCGACCGCCCACGCGCGGCGCGGGCACCCCCGGTTCCGGAAGAACGTCGACCAGGCGCGGGACCGTGCTCCGGCTCACGGCCGCCCCAAAGACGCGGGCCAGGCAGGCACCGGCCCGGTCCGCCAGGGCAGACCGCTACCCGCAGCCCGAGAGCGCTTCGTCTGCCGCAGGGACCAGATGCTCTCGAATGGGTTGAGGTCGGGGGCGTAGGGCGGCAGGTGGGCGGCAAGGATGAATTGGCCGGATTCGCTCACGTTATGCAGCCGCCGCAGAGGTGTGTCGCCTCGACCAGAGCCCAGATTCTCTGCGATGACCGGACCAGGTGTGAGGTTTATGCGTGCTCATCCGGTATTGGGTAGCCTTGTGGCCCGTGCAGCTGAATGTTGTGGTCCCTTTGGTGGTCACTTTCGTCGTGGCGGCAATGGGTTACTGGGCGGCTTAAGAGGGCGGGCTCACCGCCGACCATATCCACGGCCCAGGTCACCTGGTCACCGAGGGCGAGTACGGCGTCGAGGGGCTTGAGGAGCTCCGGCTCGTCGTTGACGACACGACGGAAGAGCAGCGTTTCGCCGCTTTCATTGAGGACCAGGCAGCGGTGGTGGGTCTTGCCGCTGTCGATGCCGGCCCAGATCCGGTTCATGGAGCTCCAGACGCCGTGTGGGCGGTTGGTGCCACGGACGACCTCGCGGCATGGCCTTACACAGCGATCTGCTCGCACTTCCCAATCTGGCGGCCGCGTCTTGGGGCGCCGGGCGGCCAAGCCACTGCAGCCACGGCCGGCAGCCAACTAAGAGCCGCACCCGATGCCCCTGGGCGGCCCAACCATACGAAGGGCTCGACCATCCCGTCCCTGGAACGTAAGGCCATCTGAGACGCTCAGCGACCACAACCGCCACCTTGTCAGGGTCGGACGGAGTGGCCAAGAAAATCGAACACATGCTTGAATCTGGCCACTGCGCGCGAAAGGCTTCCTGTTCGTCTTCCTCGGTGAGGTAGCGGATGATCCTCAGCAGCCGGTTCCCGTCCGAGGAGTCCAGCTCGCGCTGCGCATCCCTCAGCGGTGCCAGGTAGACGTGCGCGATCTGGTCGCGCTTGTCGGGTTCAGCGTCTGGACCGTCCACCGGACCCACAGTCACGGTCGGACGCATTTGCTGCCGGGCTTCGTCCCGCTTGTACGTCGTCGTGTAGGCAGCCTGGTTTGATCCCACGTCGAGGGCAGCTATGTAGTGGGCCCGCTGGGCTGCCGTCAGTCCGTCGTACGTCGCTCGGAACTGAGCCTCCTGGCCTTCGCGTCCGTGGGACAGATCAACCTCATCGAACCAGCGCGTCGAACGACGGTTCAAGGGCGTCGTGGCCAGCCTCAGCGCTTCGATCACGTTGGACTTGCCGGAATTGTTCTCCCCAACGAGGAGCGTGATGCCGGGTTGAAAATCGAGTTCGAGGTCATAACACGACCGGAAGTTCTTGATACCGAGCTGCCGCAGGTACATTCCGGCCTTCGGTTCGTCGTGACTCACTAACGCGCCCCCGCTAATCCATGAAGCCATTCTGCAAAAACGGCTACCTGCACCATGCGTCACATAGAGCAGCCCTTGCGCACTTTGGCACGTGACCCACAAGGCGTTCAGGCGAACCGGCCGGTAACACAGAGTGGCTTGGGTCACGTTGCGTTGTCGCCAGGCTGGCCACGACCGGTCACGCTGCGCATCCCCTCGAACAGCCCCCCTAGCCCCAATGCCGTTGCTTTACGTGGTTGCGGGTTGGGGTCGTTCGATGCGGACTGCTTGGGCGCCGGTGTGGGTGGGTTGGGGCCAGGTGTGGTGTTCGGCCCGTTTGAGCCGGTAGTTGGACATCTTGCGTTTGACGACGCGGGGCTGGCTGCGCAGGCGTCTGGGTGGCAGGAGGCGTTCGAGCAGGTCGCGCTGGAGCAGGACGAGGGTTCTGACCAGCAGGTCAGGGGGAAAAACTGCCCGGCGTGAGGGTCACGCTGCGCCGGGCGGAGCGCAGGGTTTCGGTGAAGGAGATCCGGTCGGCATCCAGGCCCCGGGTGGCAGCGGTTCTCACCATCAGCTCACGCAGCGAGTGGTGGACCAGCAGGTGCGCCCAGATCTGCTGTAAGACGCCGTCGGGGGTCTTGCTGCTCAACACGATGCGGGCGCCCCCGTTGATGGGTCTTCAGCTCAGCGAAGACGGCTTCTGCCTCCCAGCGTTCGTAGTAGAGCGCGGCCAGTTGGCGGGCGGGATAACGGCGGGCATCGAGCAGGGTGGTCACCAGCCGGTAGTCCCCGGCCGCCCGGCCGGTGCCGTGCAGCTGGTAGGCCACCACCCGCACCGTGACCGGATCGGTGTGGGAGCGGGTCGCTGGTGGCGTGGATACGCGAAAGCCAGGATCCGTACCGCAGCATCCGCTCCACGGGCAGGACCCGGTTGGCGGGCACCCGCCACAACAGATCGGCGCCGCCGGCGGTGAAGGCCCGCCACAGCGGCACGCCCAAAAACTCCCGGTCGGCCAGGACGAGTTGACCGGCGTCGCAGGAGCGCGGCAGGCGGCTGACCAGGGTGACTTCACCGGTGCGGCAGCCGGCCAGCTCCGCGTCCAGTACGAGATGGGTGCACACCTCGATCAGGCAGGCCAACCGCACCTGGGGAAAGCAGGACTTGTCGTGGCCGCGACTGTTTCCGGGACGGCCGAAGGCGGCCTCGTTCGCCGGGCCGTCGGCCACGTCCCAGCAGGTGCCGTCCACCGCCAGCAACCGCAGCCCGCGCCAGAGTGTCTTCTGTCCGAATGCGAATGGCGATGTCATGCGCGGGTTCGAGTGCGGCCCTTGTGTGCGAATGCGGCCACATCGCCGGAATTGGCCATTCCGATGGGCGTCCAGCGCGGAGCCGCTGCGCTTAAGGGAGGCCTAAACACTCCTTAAGCGACCTTGAGTCTCGAGTCACTGTGCAAGTAACCGCAGTTCAGGCGGTGTTGAGCGCGCCACGGACAAGTTGGCCGAGGTAACCGTCGTGCGTACTATCGGGGTCCACCCGCGGCTCACCGCAGTCGAGAGAGCGCTCTCAAGCGGAACGCTCTGCCTCCTCGTCCGCGGCCCGCCGTACGGGCGGAACCACCTGAATCCCCCAAGACAAGGTGTCATCCCAGCCATGGCAGCTCATCGCGCTCGGCGGTGGACGCTCGGCGGACTGGTCTCACTGGTCGCCGCCGCTCTCGTCACCGCCGTCCTCATCACAACGACCGGTTCCGGCGCGAACCGGGCCAGCGCCGCACCCACCGCGGTGACCTGGTCCGACGCCTTCGACGGCAGCGCCGGAAGCGCCCCCGACCCCGCCAAGTGGACGCTCGAGACCGGTGGTTCGGGCAACGGCAACCACGAGCTGCAGTACTACACGCCGGGCAACCGGAACGCCGCCCTGGACGGCGAAGGCCACCTGGTGATCACGGCGCGCAAGAACACCGACTCCGGACTACAGTGCTGGAACGGGACGTGCCAGTACTCGTCGGCCCGGCTCAACACGGCCCGCACCTTCAGCCAGGCGTACGGCCACTTCGAGTCCCGCATCAAGATCCCGCGCGGCCGGGGTGTCTGGCCGGCCTTCTGGATGCTCGGCAACGACCTCGGGAGCGCGGGCTGGCCCAACAGCGGCGAGATCGACATCATGGAGAACGTCGGTCACGAGCCCGGCGTGGTCCACGGCACCATCCACGGCCCCGGCTATTCCGGCTCCGGCGGCCTCGGCGCCGCCTACACCCTGCCCGACGGCAAGGCGTTCGCCGACGACTTCCACGTCTTCGCCGTCGACTGGAGCCCGACGGCGATCACCTGGTCGGTGGACGGCCACGTCTACGAGACCCGCACGCCGGCCGACCTCGGCGGCAAGAAGTGGGTCTACGACCACCCGTTCTTCCTCATCCTGAACCTCGCCGTCGGCGGCGACTGGCCCGGCAGCCCCGACTCGGCCACCTCCTTCCCGCAGACGATGACCATCGACTACGTCCGCGTCTCGACCTCCGACACGGGCGGCTCGACCGGGTCGACGGGCAAGCGCGGTGCCGTCAAGGGCATCGGCGGTATGTGCGTCGACGTCGCCGGCGCCTCCACCGCGGACGGGACGCCGATCCAGCTGCATGACTGCACCGGTGCCGACGCCCAGAAGTGGACGCTGGGCGGTGACGGCACCGTCCGCGCGCTGGGCAAGTGCCTCGACGTGCGCGGCGGTTCCACCGGGGACGGCACCCCCGTCCAGCTCTACACCTGCAACGGCAGCAAGGCCCAGCAGTGGACCTACACCGCCGCCCACGACCTGACCAACGTCGGGGCGGACAAGTGCCTGGATGCCACGGGCGGTTCGGCCGCCGACGGCACTCGGCTGCAGATCTGGACCTGCGGCGGCACCGCCAACCAGAAGTGGACCGTGGGCTGACCCGCAAGGCGGACGACCCACCCCCACCAACCCCCCACTCGCCTCCTAGAGGCACATGTACCAACGAAAGGCACGGCACATGGCAGCACGTCACCAGCGCAGTCTCACCCGCCGCAAGCTGTTCTTCGCCCTGGGCGGAGCGGCGGTGGCCGCCCCCGCCGTCGCGGCCCTCGGCCCCTACGCCCTCGCCGGTACGGCGGACAACGGCACGAAGGCCGCCGCGGCGGGCGCGCTGCCGCTGACGATCGTCAACGACAGCGGCTCGTTCGACAACACCTCGGTGCACGTCTACATCGTCGGCAACCAGGACGGGAAGCAGGTACGGGTCACCCCTGACGGCACCCTGGCCCCGATAGCCCTGTCCGACAACGGCGCGGACGGCTTCACCGACTACGCCCTCTCCCTGCCCGCGAGCGGAGACGCCACCCTCAAGCTCCCCTATATGTCCGGCCGCATATACGTGTCGCTCGGGCAGAAGCTGAAGTTCAAGGTCGTCAAGGACGGCAACGGAAACCCGGCACTGCAGTACCCCGCCGGCTGGGTGACCTCCGACCCCAACTACCGCGTACTGCACGACTGCGCCGAGTTCACCTACAACGCCGCGGGCATGTTCTGCAACACGACCATGGTCGACATGTTCAGCGTGCCGATGAGCATCCGGCTGACCGGAGCCAAGGACCAGACCACGGGCACCCTGCGCGACGGCGGCCGGGCTTCGGTGTTCAGCGCGGTCAAGCAGGTCGCGGAGTTCGCCCCGCTGGTCGTCGACGACCTGCGCGTCATCGCTCCCGGACACGGCCTGGACGCGGGCCTGTTCGCCAAGGACTACTTCGCCCCGTACATCGACCAGGTGTGGAGCACCTACACCGGGCAGGACCTCAAGATCACCACCAACGCGGGCACCTTCACGGGCCGGGTGCGCGCCGACAGGTTCACGTTCGACGGTCCGGCCCCGGTCACCTTCGGCAAGCCGTCCACCCGCGACGTCCTCTTCTGCGACGGCAACCTCGCCGCACCGAACGACGGCACCACCGGTCCTGTCGCCGCCGTCCTGGGCGCCGGCTTCAACCGCTCCACCCTCCTCAGCAACCCCGACCAGCCCGTCACCGACGCCTCGGCCTTCTACCGGACCGACCTCACCAACCACTACGCGAAAGCCATCCACGCGGCGACCCAGGACGGCAAGGCCTACGGCTTCGCCTTCGACGACGTCGCCGACTTCGCCTCCTACATCCAGGACACCGCGCCCACCGGAATCCGGCTGACCCTCACACGGTTCTGACGCGCGCCTTGTCGCGAACCGGATCGCGCCGCTGACACCGGCCGATCCGGTCCGCGCCCGGCGGAGGGCCCCATCGACGGCACCTGGACGGCATCTCCCGCCTCAGCGCTGTGCCGGCCCCCGGTGACCAGCACGGTGTTCCGGACCTGATCGGTGGTTCGCTGCCTGCTCGGTTCAGTCGCCCTCATGACCGCCACGCCAGACTTTCGCATCGACGTCAAGGTCAAGCCCGCGGCCGGGGCAGGTGGGCGGGAGGGAGCGGCATGCGGATCGGGGAGCTGGCCAAGGCCACCGGGGTCAGCACCCGCTCGCTGCGCTACTACGAGGAGCAGGGCCTGCTGCCCGCCGAACGACTCGCCAACGGCTACCGGGAGTACGACGAGCAGGCGGTCTGCCGGGTCGCCTTCATCCAGGACCTCTCCCGCGCTGGCCTGTCCTCCGAGCCGAGCGTCACGCGGACGTCGTCGTCACCCGGACGTCATCGCTTCCACGCTGACAACGCCCTGCTCACGGCCCTAGGCTCCGTTCCGTGGAGACGTTCTGAGGTGTTTCCCGGGCCCGATGCGGCGACCGTCACCCGGGTCACCGACGGACTGCCGACTTCGAGTTTGCCCAGTTCCCCGTCAAGTCTTTGTGTTCAGCTCGCCGCGTCGTTGTTGGCTACTTCTCTGTCGGCGGCCATCACTGGGCTCATGCGCCGAGCAGGCCAAGGCGGCGGTTCGGCGACCGTGCAGGGCACGGTCCTCAGTACGGCGCACGGCCCAGGCAGCACCGCTGTCAGCGCATCGACTACACCTCACGTGCCCGAGGCTGCGGCCGTGTTGATCGTCGCACTCCGGATCACCCAACCAGGGCAACCTGCCCTTTGTAGGCCAGAACTGACACCCCGACACACGCGTCGTGCGACTTCTCGTCGGGTAGATGCACCCGGCCCGGTGATCTCATGACCGCGGAGGACAAGCGTCGCCGCGCAAGGCCGGCCCGGCCTCAGCCGACCCATGACACGATTATGCCGATGGCGGTCAAGGCGAGGGAGAAGGAGCCCGCGCACATCACGGCTGCTCGGCAAAGTGTCTCGGAGAGGGAACGCCCGTCCCGGCGGGCGAGTACAGCGGCGGCGACGTCGAGCAGCATGGACAGCAGGAGCGCGATCATGATGCCGCAGACGAGAACCGCGACCGAGAGTGCGGAATGCTTCATTTCGGCCTTCCGATCCGGGTAGTTGGATACCGGGAAGGTGCCGCCGGAAACGTTCGGCGACGTTCAGCCTGAACGCGGCCGAACGCGTTCGCGCAGGGGAGGCCACCATGTCGGCGTCGGAGGAACTCGCGCGGCGGCTGACAGCCCTCTACACGAATCCGAGCAACAAGCACGCCAACCACGAGAGTTTCTGCATACGGGCCAAGGTAGGGCGCACGACGTTGAGCACAACGCTCCATGGCCGGACCGTGCCGAGTGAAAGGGTGCTGCAACGGATTCTGGTGACGCTCGGCGTCAGTGCCGAGACACGCGAGCAACTGCTTGGTCTGCGTGAGGCGGCAGCCCGGGAGCGTCGGAACACGGACGAAGAGCGCGCGGCTGTCGACCCGTCGCTGACACCGGCACTGATGGGAGTGCTGCGACGCCAACAGGAAGAAGGAGTCCGTTTCGACTGGCCCTGGCGCGCCCGCCGCTTGCCCGTGACCTCGGAGCTCTACGTTCCCATCGAGGTGTCTTGCAGCTCCGTGGCGGACGGCCGGGACCTGCCGCAGCCGGCGGACGAGCTGCTGTGCGCCGCACCGCCCGGTCACATGCTGATCCTCACCGCTGAGGCGGGCGGGGGAAAGTCCACCCTGCTGCGCCAGATCTCGGCATTTCTGTCCGCGCGCCATCTACACGCTCCGGGGCATGCGATCGACCCGGTGCCGCTGCTGGTCCAGGCGAGTGCCCTGGACCAGCAGGGCCGGACAATCGAGTCGGCGCTGCTGAGCGCGGCTGGCATCGCGGTGCCGGAATCCGGCTTGGACGCACTGGCCCCCCATGGGGTCCGGTGGCTGGTGATGGTCGACGCCCTGGACGAGGTGACAGATCGCTCGGAGCAACGCGCCTTGCCGGCCCGCCTCATCGACTTCGCCGGGACACACGCGGACCGAGTCAGTCTGGTGATCACCACTCGGGCTCTGGAATCAGGCGGCGAGGTTGAGGGCCTGCGAAGGCTCGGCTGTGAGACCGGCTCGCTGAAGCCCTTCGACAGCACGCGGCTCGACAGGTTCGCGCAGGGCTGGTTCCGCGACGACCCCAAACTGGGGGACAGCCTGACCGACCAGCGGGAGAGGCTGGAGCGCGCGGGGCTGCGCGCCACGCCCTTCCTCGTGACGTTGACCGCAGGGCTGATCGAGGCGAGCCCCGGCCGCTCCCTGCCGGCCAACAGCTATCTCCTCATCGAACAGTTCCGCGCGGAATTGCGCGGGCGGCGCTCGAATCGCACCACAATGTTCTTCAGACACATGGACCACGCCGGCACCATGACACCGGAGGCCCTACGCGCGGTCCGCTCCCTCACCGATGCCATCGATGAGCTGGTGGGACGGGTGGCCGTGGCGCATGTCCTGGATGGTGTATCCGACCTGTCGGGGCATGTACTGCGTCTGCTCGACGACGAATGCGGACCATTGCATGCCCTGACTGTGCCGGGAGGGGCCGACCACGTGCGCACGGCTCTGCTGGACACCGGTTACTTCCTCGACGACGCCCATCTGCGCTTCGCACACCGGCGGTTCGCCGAACACCTGGCCGCGGAGCACCTGGCGAAGGACGTGCCCGTCCCCTTCGACCCGGCGCAGACCGTCTGGCGAGTGCGGGTGCGCAGGGCCCTGCGCGACCACATCTGGACCCAGGTACTGATCCACTACGGATTCCGGTCGCAGCCGCGGGCCGCGCCCTGCTCGACTGGCTCCAGCAAGGCAGTGAGCCGTGGCGACAACTTGCCGCCCGACTGCTTGCTTTCGGTGTTCCGCACGACGACGGTCACATCGACAGCTTCATCCTCAGCCTGCGCACCTCCCCGCGACACCACCTGTACAACTGGTGGTCGCTCGCGGAGTTCCTCCCGCACGACAGAATGCGCGAGCACCTCCGACGCGTTGCGCTGGCTGAGGTCAACGAACTCACCCATCGGGCACTTCGCCTCCTGTTCCGCGACGACCCCGACCTCGTCCGCTCACGGCTGTCCGACCTGCCGGCGCACACACGCGACCCCATCGTCCGCGCCTGGCACACCGTGCTTGCCGCAAAGCTGATGCCTGACGTGCCGATCGTTGCGGAGAGCCTCGCGCAGTGCCTGTCCGAGGACGACGTGTCCATCACCACCCGGATCAGCCTGGCCGGCGCGCTCGCAATGATCGTGCCGGGGCACAAGGCAGCCACAGGCTTGCTGCGGGCCACGGCGACGGAGTACACCAGGCCAGCCGGCTTCGGCACCTATCCAGACGCCGCCGAGGTTAGGTACCAGGCGGCGAAGCACCTGGCGGGGCTGGTGACCAACCTGCTCAACCTCAAGATCGCTCTGCTGTACGCCGCCCTACTTCCGCAGTTCCTGAACCCTCAGGCGGGTCCGGCCTGGAAGCAACTGCTCCAGCTCGGCGGTGTCAGATCATTGTGGGGATCACCGTGAACGCTGTGATCATGTTGGGTGCAGCACGCGTGTCCGGGTTTCTGGCCGCCCGGCCCCGCGTCATGACCGCTCAGCGGTTCACGGCAGGCGGCCTGCTCGGCATCTTCGCTCTGCGCACCGCACTGTCCCGCACCCCCGTCTCCACCTGAGCCATGCCTTCGTATCCGTAACACGGCCGCATCCCGGCCCGGCTCATGCAGTGTGAGGGCCATCCCCGCGATCACATTGGTCGCCACATCGACGAACCACCCACGGACACGGGCCGCGTCCAACCTGATTCGGCGGGCGGGTAGTTGAGGGGTGGGGCGGCGGTGAGACGTGAAGAAGCTCTTGGTAGACGGGTTCACGACCAAGATCGCCTGTCCGACGGGCCGGGCGGCCGACGCGGCGAGGTCGGTCGCTTTCTGCAGCTGTGCCGGGCCCAGCTGGGCGGGGACGGCCGGGCGCTTGACCTTGGCGGCGGCCCACGCGCGGGCTTCGGCGTCGGTGAAGAACAGCACCCGCGTCTCGCGGGCGGTACCGCCGATGACGACCTGGGCGCCGCCGTAGTGCTTGGTGGAGGGTGGCGAACTGCTCGCAGACCTCCCACAGGATCGGGCACGTGGTTGTTTTGGCGACCTGAGTGTCAAACAACGGGTGTCCCTTTTGCCCGTCCCAGGCCAGCGCCCGGCCGCACCCCGTAGTCAGATGAACCGTCGTGCGACGGTAAGGGCCCGGCGTCCCGAAGCCGGGATGCCGGGCCCCCTTACCGGGGCGCGATCAGGCGGGGCGGATGTTCTCAGCCTGCGGGCCCTTCTGGCCCTGCGTGACGTCGAACTCGACCTTCTGGCCCTCCTGCAGCTCGCGGTACCCCTGGCTGGCGATGTTGGAGTAGTGGGCGAAGACGTCGGGGCCGCCGCCCTCCTGCTCGATGAAGCCGAAGCCCTTCTCGCTGTTGAACCACTTCACTGTGCCCTTGGCCATGACTGTCTCCTTTGAGGGAAACCGGGCACGCACGCTGCGCGACCGGGAGGTGATCGCCCTGGTCCGGAGAGGCGCTGAACAGCAAGAACGCCCGTGAGGCGATCACGGGCGAACGGAACTTCGGAACCACGACTGCTGATCACAACGCTATAACGGCATGACGGAAGCCGCTAGCGAAAACGCGCCAGCATCCGGCCCGGAACGAAGGGCTGGATCGCCCGTGAGGCTCGGCCGATGGTGATCAAGCAGCTTCGCGCCCTTCTTCTGCACAAGGCTGCGGCGAGGCATGGCCTCTCCCCGCCGCCGACTGTTCTCCGGGTGGGCCCCACCGATCATGCGTGACCGGCCCCCCACGACGTCACCTTGGACTTCCCGGAACCGGCTCGAGACCACGGACGAGCCGCCCCCGCGCGACCTCGTCGTCGAGTTCGATGGGGCACCACATCGGCTTCCTGCACGCCGGGCGGGAGCGGCAAGCGCTTCTGGGACACCGCCATCTGTCTGCCCGGCGAAGGAAGCTGCCTCGGGGCCCTCTCAGCCCACTTGCTCCTGAGCGCCGAGGACACCCGAGTCTCGACTACTGCGAGTGGACCAGTGCCGAGGCCCGCCGGGAGGCAGCGAACGCCGGAAAACACGACAGGGTGCACGAGATCTTCTCCAGCACCGGGCGAACGGTTCGGCCACGGAAGGTGGTACCGCTTTCACCGCTCCCTGTCCCCGGTCGCCGGCGTGATCCGATCCTGCCGAGGCACGCTGCGGGTGCCCCGCTCCGTCGGGAAAAGGAGATCGCACAGGCAGTGGATCACCCTGTCCCGCTCTCCGGGTACCGTCAGGGTATGAGTCATCCGCACCCCGAGCTGAAAGCCGCCCCACCCCTTCCCGAAGGAGGGCTGCGGGTCATCGCCCTGGGCGGCCTGGGTGAGATCGGCCGCAACATGACCGTCTTCGAGCACGCGGGCAAGCTCCTGATCGTCGACTGCGGCGTGCTGTTCCCCGAGGAGACCCAGCCCGGCGTGGACGTGATCCTGCCGGACTTCACCTCGATCCGGGACCGGCTGGACGACATCGTGGCCGTGGTCCTCACCCACGGCCACGAGGACCACATCGGCGGCGTGCCGTACCTGCTGCGCGAGCGGTCCGACATTCCCGTCGTCGGCTCCAAGCTGACGCTGGCGTTCCTGGAGGCCAAGCTCAAGGAACACGGAATCCGGCCGCGCACGGTGCCGGTGCGGGAGGGCGACCGGCGTGGCTTCGGGCCCTTCGACTGCGAGTTCGTGGCGGTCAACCACTCCATCCCCGACAGCCTCGCGGTCGCTATCCGCACCAGGGCCGGGATGGTGCTGCACACCGGCGACTTCAAGATGGACCAGTTCCCTCTCGACGACCGCATCACCGATCTGCGCGCCTTCGCCCGCCTCGGCGAGGAGGGCGTGGACCTGTTCCTCACCGACTCCACCAACGCCGAAGTGCCCGGCTTCACCACCTCCGAGCGAGAGCTGAACCCGGCGATCGAGCAGGTGATGCGCACCGCGCCGCGCCGGGTCATCGTCTCCAGCTTCGCCAGCCACGTGCACCGCATCCAGCAGGTCCTGGACGCCGCCCACCAGCACGGCCGCAAGGTCGCCTTCGTCGGCCGGTCGATGGTCCGCAACATGGGCATCGCCCGTGACCTGGGCTATCTGAAGGTCCCCTCCGGTCTGGTCGTGAGCACGAAGGAGCTGGAGAAGCTCCCGGACCACAAGATCACTCTGGTGTGCACCGGCTCCCAGGGCGAACCGATGGCCGCGCTGTCACGGATGGCCAACCGCGACCACATGATCCGCATCGGCAAGGGCGACACCGTCCTGCTCGCCAGCTCCCTCATCCCCGGCAACGAGAACGCCATCTACCGGGTGATCAACGGACTCACCCGGTGGGGCGCCCACGTGGTCCACAAGGGCAACGCCAAGGTGCACGTCTCCGGGCACGCCAGCGCCGGCGAACTCGTCTACTGCTACAACATCGTCAAACCCCGCAACGTCATGCCCGTGCACGGCGAATGGCGCCACCTGCGAGCCAACGGCGACCTCGCCATCCGTACCGGTGTCGACCCCGAACGGGTCGTCCTCGCCGAGGACGGCGTCGTCGTCGACCTGGTCGACGGGCGCGCGTCCATCACCGGCAAGGTCCCCGCCGGCAACGTCTACGTGGACGGCATGGAAGTCGGCGGCGCCACCGAAGCGTCCCTCAAGGACCGCCTCACCCTCGCGGCCGAAGGCGTGGTCACAGTGGTGGCGATCGTCGACGCAGACACCGGCGCCCTCGCCGAGGCCCCCGACTTCCTGGCCCGGGGCTTCGTCCACGACGACGCCACCTTCGAGCCGGTCATCCCCGTCATCGAGAAGACCCTGGCCACCGCGGCCGAGGAAGGCGTCGGGGACGCGCACCAACTCGAACAACTCGTCGCCCGCGCCGTGGCGAACTGGGCGTTCCGCACCCACCGCCGCAAGCCCCTCATCATCCCCGTCATCATCGACGCCTGAGCCGCGGCTTGGCAGCACGGTCCCGGTTCCGGCCGCGGCCCCGCGAGCATCGAGGCCGGGCACGCCCGGACCGGACGGTGGCGAAGCCGCCGGGCTCGACGAGGCGGATCGCCTCGCCGTGGGTGGCCGGCAGGTCCGCGAGGGAGTCGGTGTTGCGGGCGACGGCCCTGTCGCCGCGCTCCAGGGCCGCCTGCGCAAACTCGCGGCCGAAGCCGCGGGAGGAACCGGTGACATGGCGGCGGTGCACCCCTCTCAGATGCTGCACAAGATCGGACAGCGTCCACTCGGGGCAGGCCGGCACCTGCACGTCGTGGCTGGGCACGAAGGCGACCGCTGCCCGGAACGCGACCGTCTGTGCGTCGTTCAGCCGCAGCAGGACGGGGAACGAATGTCCTTGCCACGCGGATGTCTACCGTCACCCCGGACAACCGCAGTCGATTTTCACAGCGGTACAGGGGCACGCAAGGCGCGCAACACCGGCCGCGTACCCTCGGACAAGGCAGTGCCCTCATCCCGGAATTCCAGTTCGGCGGCGCCACCAACCCGAGCCAACCGCATCTGGGCCATTCCCCCAGGCGAGTCCCCGGCTACGCTCCGCCCGCAACGCGCGCACGGGCATGCGCACGTCGCGGGCCACTGCACGGGACGCGCGAGTGGATAGCCGAGTGGTGAAGCGGTTAGATCGCGGGACTCATCGACTCAGCCGCCGCTCTTGCGCCTGAACGACCGCTGGCTCGCAGCCGGGCCGTGCGCCGAACGCACCTTCGATGCATCGGGCTTGGCGGCAACATCAGCGGCATCCGCCTGCGCACCGCGCTTGCGCGCCAGGGCTTCGCGGAACTTGCGCTTGAGGTCGTAGTTGCCGTCGCTGTCCGGCTCCAGAGGGGACGTCTCGGGGGCAGCCGGCTCCGAACCTTCCGTAGATACGGGCTCTGCGGTCATGGTGACCTCCTGGGTTCGGGGGGGTGGGCAAGCACAGCTTGTCATGCCGGGCGCAGTGCGAGGTGCCGGCAACATCATCCTGCTCCGTTTCGGCGGGCATCCCTCCCGCGGCCAAAGGCGTTGACTTCGTAGGTGAGGCACACAGGACGGCTTCGGGCCGGGCCGAGGGTTGTCGATCCCGTGGCCAGGCTGCCAGGGCAACGGCTCTCAGCCGTTGCGACGCACGAGGGCGGCCCTGCGGGCCTCGGCGAGCTTGCGGGCCTCGCCCGCCTTTCGGGACTTGCCGCCGGCGCCGCGGGAGGTGCCCTTGCTGGTGCCGAGGCCGCGGAAGGGAACGTTGGTGTTCTTGGGTCGGGGGACGGCGGGCTCGCCGTCGAGCGGGATCCCGGAGGGAGTCTTGGCGCCGGTGATCCGGCTCAGCTCCGCCTCGCCCGAGCGCACCTTGGTGACGGTCGGCTCGATGCCGGCCCCGGCCATCATGCGGCTCGTCTCACGGCGCTGGCCCGCCAGCACGAGCGTGACCACGCTGCCGGACTCACCGGCGCGGGCGGTGCGGCCCGCCCGGTGCACATAGTCCTTGGCATCGGTGGGCGGGTCGACGTTGACCACGAGATCGAGGTCGTCGACGTGCAGGCCACGGGCAGCGACATTGGTCGCCACCAGAACGGTGATCTGGCTGTTCTTGAACTGCGCCAGGGTCCGTGTGCGCTGTGGCTGGGACTTGCCGCTGTGCAGGGCCCCGGCGTGCACCCCGCTGGCCCGCAGATGCCGGGTGAGCTGGTCGACGGCGTGCTTGGTGTCGAGGAACAGCAGTACGCGGCCGTCGCGGGCGGCGATTTCCGTGATGACGGCGTAGCGGTCAGGGCCGTGGACGACCAGAACGTGGTGCTCCATCGTCGTGACTGTGCCCGCGGCCGGGTCGACCGAGTGGACGATGGGGTCGTGGAGGTAGCGGCGGACCAGTTGATCGACGTCGCGATCGAGTGTGGCCGAGAAAAGCATCCGCTGACCGTCGGGGTGCACCTGGTCGAGCACGTCGGCAACCTGCGGCAGGAATCCCAAGTCGCACATCTGGTCGGCCTCGTCCAGCACGGTGATTCTCACCCGTCCCAGGCGGCAGGCGTTGCGCTCGATCAGGTCGTGCAGGCGTCCGGGGGTGGCGACGACCACCTCGACTCCCTGGCGCAGCGCAGCGACCTGCCGGCCGATCGACGTTCCGCCGACGACCGTGGCGATTCGCAGCCGCAGTGCCTGGGCGTACGGCGCCAGCGCCTGGGTGACCTGTTGGGCCAGCTCGCGGGTAGGCACCAGGATCAGAGCAAGGGGCTGCTTCGGTTCCGCGCGCCGCCCGACCGTCCGTGCGAGCAGCGGCAGGCCGAAAGCGAGCGTCTTGCCTGATCCGGTGCGCCCGCGTCCCAGGATGTCGCACCCCTCCAGGGCATCGGGCAGTGTGGCGGCCTGGATCGGAAAGGGTTTGCGCACCCCGAGTTCGCTCAGTGTCCGCAGCACCTCCGTCGGCAGTTCCAGACCGGCGAAGGTGACGGCCGGGAGCAGCGCCGGGGTCGTTGCCCCAGGCTGGGCGGGACTGCCGTGAGCGATGCCGGAGTCATTGGGATGCTTCATAAACAGCCTTCTGCAAGGGAACGTACCGAGGAAGGCCCGGCAGGTTTGAACAGCCCACGCACAAGCCGAACGGAACAGACAGAATCGCCCACCGCGACGACCACGCAACGCGTGAGACTAACACATGGCATAACCTCGCGCCGCTGATACCGATCGTCCCTGTGTACGGGTGCTGGCAGCGGGTCGGCCTGGAACAACCGTTCCCCTTGAAGAACGGCCCCACCCCACAGGCGAGTTGTCGAGCCACGCATCGAGCCTTACGAGCGGGGCGCCGGGCGGGGCACCAGGTCCCTGCTGCGGGTGCAGGTCAGCAAGCCGGACGCCGTCCGGCCCGATGCTGACCATTTGCTGACCGGGACGTGGCGATCAACGCTTCGACCTGCGGAAGTTCCCAAACGCTAGATCTTGGACTTATGCATGGTGCGCAGCATTCAGCACTCCTAGTGTGATGCGCCTGAAATCGCAGGCTTAAGTCTGTAGCCTGTTTTCATGTCTCGGGGTCCTCGTGCCGTCGAAGTTGTGCTGTCCGATGAGGAGCGCGCCGAGTTGTTGCGCTGGGCGGGCGGGGCAGTGGCGCCCCGTCTCGCCGAGCGGGCACGCATCGTCTTGGCGTGTGCGGATGGGAAGCCGAATACGCGTGTGGCGGCGGAGTTCAAGGTAACCGCGGACACGGTGAGGAAGTGGCGCTCGCGGTTTGCTGCCCGGCGGATGGCCGGGCTTGCGGATGAGCCGCGGCCGGGCCGACGCAAGTCGGAGCTGGTGCTCAGTGATGACGAACGGGCTCAGCTGACGCGTTGGGCGAGGCGCGCGAAGACCGCGCAGTTTTTGGCTCTGCGCGCGAGGATCGTGCTGCGGTGCGCGGAGGGCGGGACGAACAAGCAGGTGGCGGCCGAGCTCGGGGTGAGCGAGCAGTCGGTGAACCGCTGGCGGGCCCGGTTCGTCAAGCGGCGGCTGGACGGTCTGGTCGACGAGCCGCGGCCCGGCCGGCCGCCGTCCATCCTGCTCGACCAGGTCGAGGACGTGGTCGTCGCGACGCTGGAATCCGCCCCGGGCCAGGACACCCACTGGTCGCGGGCCTCCATGGCCGCCCGCACCGGGCTGTCGAAGTCCACCATCGGGCGGATCTGGAAGAAGTTCGACCTCAAGCCGCACCTGCAGGACGCCTTCAAGCTCTCCACCGACCCGCAGTTCGTCGCGAAGGTCGTCGACGTCGTCGGCCTGTACCACAACCCGCCGGAGAAAGCCGTGGTGTTGTGCGTGGACGAGAAGAGCCAGATTCAGGCGCTGGACCGCTCGCAGCCGGTGCTGCCGATGATGCCGGGCATGCCCGAACGGCGCACCCACGACTACCTGCGACACGGCATCACCAGCCTGTTCGCCGCCTTCAACATCGCCGACGGCACTGTCATCGGTGAACTGCACCGCCGCCACCGGGCCGTCGAGTTCAAGAAGTTTCTGGTCACGATAGACAAGGCGGTTCCTGCCGGGCTCGATGTGCACCTGGTGTGTGACAACTACGCCACCCACAACACCCCCGAGATCAAGACCTGGCTCGGCAAGCACCCCCGCTTCCATGTCCACTTCACTCCGACCGGCTCTTCCTGGATCAACCAGGTCGAGCGGTGGTTCGGCCTGCTCACCGACAAGCTCATCCGCCGAGGCGTCCACACCTCGGTGAAGGCGCTGGAGGAGGACATCAGGGCCTGGATCGACTCATGGAACGAGAACCCCCGGCCCTTCACCTGGACCAAGACCGCCGACGAGATCCTCAAATCCCTCGCCGACTACCTCACCAAGCTCACTCCGCCAGCCACCGAAAATCAGCGAGAGACTTAAGCCTGCGATTTCAGGCGCATCACACTAGATATTTGCGATAATTGGATAGACCAGGAACGGGGTAAATGTCAAGATGACGAGAATAGGGTGTTAGCGCCAGGCGGATGTGCGGAGGCATGCCGTCATGGACTGGTTCACGGACCCCGACTACTGGCTGGGCCGGATGCTTTTCCAGCGCGGTCTGGCCGTGCTGTACTGCGTCGCGTTCGTCAGCTCGGCCTTGCAGTTCCGCGGGCTGATCGGGGAGCGGGGGTTGCTGCCGGTGCCGCGCTTCACCGCGCAGGTGGCGTTCAGGCGGGCTCCGAGTATCTTCCAGCTGCACTACTCGGACCGTTTCTTCGCCGCCATGGCCTGGACGGGCGCCGCGGGCTCCGCCGCGGTGGCGGCGGGTGTGCCGGACCGGCTGCCGCTGTGGGCGGCGATGGTGATGTGGGCGCTGCTGTGGGCGCTGTACCTGTCCATCGTCAACGTCGGGCAGACCTGGTACGGGTTCATGTGGGAATACCTGCTGCTGGAGGCCGGCTTCCTGGCGATCTTCCTCGGCAACGACGACGTCGCGCCGCCCGTGCTGGTGCGAGGGCTGCTGATCTGGCTGCTGTTCCGGCTTGAGTTCGGCGCCGGACTGATCAAGCTGCGCGGCGATTCCTGCTGGCGGGATCTGACGTGCCTGTACTACCACCACGAGACCCAGCCGCTGCCCGGCCCGCTCAGCTGGTTCTTCCACCACCTCCCCAAGCCCGTCCATCGCGTGGAGGCAGCGGCCAATCACGTCGCACAACTCCTCGTGCCGTTTGCCCTGTTCGCTCCGCAGCCGGCGGCGAGCATCGCCGCCGGCTTGGTCATCGTCACCCAGCTGTGGCTGGTCGCGTCCGGCAACTTCGCCTGGCTGAACTGGCTGACGATCGTGCTGGCGCTGTCCGCGATCGGCGGCTCGCAGGTCACCGGCGCGCTGGGTCTGCCTCCTGCGCCGCGTTTCGCCGCCGTGCCGGTGTGGTTCGAGGGCCTCGTGCTGGCTGTCGCCGCCCTGGTGGTGGTGCTCAGCTACTGGCCGGTGCGTAACCTGCTCTCCCGCAGCCAGGTCATGAACGCGTCCTTCACTCCGCTGCACCTGGTCAACACCTACGGCGCGTTCGGCAGCGTGGGCCGCACCCGGTACGAGCTGATCGTCGAGGGCACCGACGAGCCGGAGATCACCGAAGAGACCGTGTGGAAGGAGTACGTCTTCAAGGGCAAGCCGGGCGGCATGCGGCGGCTTCCGCCGCAGGTGGCCCCGTACCACCTCAGGCTGGACTGGCTAATGTGGTTCGCCGCGCTCTCCCCTGTGTACGCGGCCGGCTGGCTCCCCGCCTTGCTCCTCGCCCTCTTGGAGAACAACCCGGCCGTCCTGCGTTTGCTGCGCCGCAATCCCTTCCCGGGCTCGCCGCCTGCTTTCGTCCGGATCTGCCGGTACGAGTACCGGTTCACCAGCTGGTCGGAACTGCGCGCGAACGGTGCCTGGTGGAGCCGCACCTTCCTCGGCGAGTACGTGCCGGCCGTCGCCAAGCGGCAACCGGTATCCAGCCCATGAGGCCCGGGTTCCGCAGGAGACTCGGCCCTGGCTCGGCTTTCGGGGTCATCGTGCGCAGCCGACGTCGAGGACTTCGATGATGTCGTCGTGGGTGGTGTAGACAAGCCAGCACCATTCGCCGAATGCTGCGGCCAGACCGGAGACGTGTGCCTGCGGTGTCCTGGCAACGGCGTCGATGAGCGTAATGATCTCCTCGTGCGTGTCGTTCGGGACGCCGAACAACACGCCGGCAGCGGGTCGGACCACTTCGACTCTCAATGCCCCCTGCAGACGAACCGAAGCACCTCTGGCGGCTCCCCTCTCCACCGGGCGTCTGGCCTACGGGCCACGATTTTTCCGGGCTCAGGAGAACGGCAACAGGCTGACCACACCTATTCCGGTCGGGGCTGCCGGTACACGAGTCCCCCGGGGTTCCCATGCGCGCCGCTGGGCGGGCGCCGGCGGTCTGCTGTTGCGGCCACCGGCGCCCGCCTCGGTCCCTCTCCGGGCACGCGGCGATCAGAATTCGGCGTCGGCCCCGGCGGCGGCCGGTTCCTTTTCCTCGGGCTTGTCGGCGACGACGGCCTCCGTGGTGAGGAACAGCGCGGCGATGGAAGCGGCGTTCTGCAGCGCGGAGCGGGTCACCTTCGCCGGGTCGATGATGCCCGCGGCCAGCATGTCCACGTACTCACCGGTCGCGGCGTCCAGACCGTGGCCGACGGGCAGCGTACGGACCTTCTCCACCACGACACCGCCCTCCAGACCGGCGTTGCGGGCGATCTGCTGCAGCGGAGCGGTCACCGCGCGGCGGACCATCTCCACACCGGTCCGCTCCTCGTCGTCCACCTCCAGCTTCTCGAACACCTTCTCGGACGCCTGCAGCAGGGCCACGCCGCCACCGGCGACGATGCCCTCCTCGACGGCGGCCTTCGCGTTACGGACGGCGTCCTCGATGCGGTGCTTGCGCTCCTTGAGCTCCACCTCGGTGGCGGCGCCAGCCTTGATCACGGCCACGCCGCCGGCGAGCTTGGCCAAGCGCTCCTGCAGCTTCTCGCGGTCGTAGTCGGAGTCCGAGCGCTCGATCTCGGCGCGGATCTGCTTGACCCGGCCCTCGATCGCGCTGCCGTCGCCGGCGCCCTCCACGATGGTGGTGTCGTCCTTGGTGACGACCACCTTGCGGGCCCGGCCCAGGACGTCCGTGCCGACGTGCTCGAGCTTCAGGCCGACCTCGTCCGAGACGACCGTGGCCCCGGTGAGGACCGCCATGTCGGCGAGCATGGCCTTGCGGCGGTCGCCGAAGCCCGGGGCCTTGACGGCCACCGACTTGAACGTGCCGCGGATCTTGTTGACGACCAAGGTCGCCAGCGCCTCGCCATCCACGTCCTCGGCAACGATCAGCAGCGGCCGGCTCTCCTGTATCACCTGCTCCAGCAGCGGCAGCAGGTCCTTGACCGCACTGACCTTGGAGCCGACGAGCAGGATGTAGGGGTCCTCCAGGACCGCTTCCATGCGCTCGGTGTCGGTGACGAAGTAGGGCGAGATGTAGCCCTTGTCGAAGCGCATGCCCTCGGTGAGCTCCAGCTCCAGGCCGAAGGTGTTGGACTCCTCGACGGTGATGACGCCTTCCTTGCCGACCTTGTCCATGGCCTCGGCGATCAGCTCACCGATCATCCGGTCCCCGCCTGCGGACACCGCGGCCGTGTTGGCGATCTCCTCCTTGGTCTCCAGCTCCTTGGCCTGCTCCAGCACGGCCGCGGATACGGCCTCGACGGCCTTCTCGATACCGCGCTTGAGAGCCATCGGGTTGGCGCCGGCGGCGACGTTGCGCAGCCCCTCCTTGACCAGGTCCTGGGCGAGCACGGTCGCGGTGGTCGTACCGTCACCGGCGACGTCGTCCGTCTTCTTGGCGACTTCCTTGACCAGCTCGGCGCCGATCTTCTCGTACGGGTCCTGAAGCTCGATCTCCTTGGCGATGGACACACCATCGTTGGTGATCGTGGGGGCGCCCCACTTCTTGTCCAGGACCACGTTGCGGCCCTTGGGGCCGAGCGTCACCTTCACGGCGTCCGCGAGCTGGTTCATGCCGCGCTCGAGGCCGCGGCGCGCCTCCTCCTCATAAGCGATGATCTTCGCAGTCATCGGTACGGTCTCCTCCGCATCGAATCCTTGAGTCGATGACGGTGGCTCGGGGTGACGCCCGCGACGTTCACCCGCGCGCCGGAGGTTTCCCTCACGGCCGCACGAGCACGTCACCCGACCCAGCCGTTAGCACTCTCACTGCGAGAGTGCTAACTCCTCGTTTAGCACTTCGGCCTGCACGGGGGCAAGTGGCCGCCTCGGATAGCTGCGCCCGGTCAACGCCGTTGCGCATCCGAGAGGGACTGGCAGGGGGTGCCGGGATGGAGCGGGTTCCTCGAGGGTGGAGCCGGTCCGGTGACCTCCAGGTGGCCGGGCGCAGCAGACGGTCGCCGAGGCGGTAGCCGGTACGCGCCGCGGCGTGCCTGCCGTTGCCGGAAGGTGTACTGCCTCCGCGGCGCGGCCGGAGCAGCGAGCACGCGATGCCGCTCCCGGGAAGCACGCCGCGACGCGGAGGCCACGGGGAAGTGCTGTCACAACTCCTGCCCCGAGCGCGCCCAGGCAGTGCGCCCGGGCCGGATAATCCCGCCACATTCCTTCGGCGTTCTAAACCGGTTTGATCCGTACCTCTCCACTGTGCCGATCGGCTTGGACCGCGTAGCCGACCTGCGTGAGGATCGCGAGTAACGCCTGGCGCAGCGCGGCCCGAATCCCTCGTACTCCGCGACCTGCCCGCCCCCGGATCCAGCTCTTGTACCGGCAGCCAGCCGACGACCACCTCGTCCTGCTCCTGGCGGACCCTCAATCCCGTGTCTTCCCGCGTCACTCGCCGACGCAACGTCGAACCCCGCACCTTCGGCTTCTGTGCTCCAGTGGGGCACGGAGGGCGGGCGAGGGGGAGATCAGGTGCCCGTCCTCCGCCGCTGCTCGTCCCCGGCCGCCGGTCGGCCAGCCCGAGATCGCTCACCTGGACCCGCTGACGGCGATCTTGCGAGGCTCGGCGCGCTCGGCGATCGGGATGCGCAGGCTGTGTTGGCCACACCCTGGCCGAGCGGCGGTGGTGGTCTCCACGCCGACGGTGTGGCCGTATCCGGGGGTGCCTCAGATCCTGGTTTCAGCTGACCAGGTCGGCTTTGCCGAACAGAACGGCGTAGCCGGAGGGGAGCTGGCTGAGGATCTGGTTCAGCTCACCGCCGGAAACGGCGCCCGCCAGGGTGGTCAGGACCGCGCTGGCGTCCCACTCTGCAGTGCGCGGCCGGGCCCCGGTCCGCTCGGCGACCCTGCGGTAGAACTCCTCGATCCCGAAGCTCTCGGCCTGCGCCTGCTTGGCCTCGGCCACCGCCTTTCCGAGCGCGCTCCGGGCAGCTGGGAGGCAAGGTCATCGACCTCGCCGGGGCTGATGCGCTGGGCCAGCACGCTCAGCACCGCTTCGGTGACCTTTGCGGCTTCGTCCTGGCTGTCGTATTCGCCGAGCTCACGTACGCGAGCGAGGAACTCATGGTGCTGCATCGTTTCGTCACCTCCGCTTGCCGGCAATCTCGGGGCATCCAATGCGATGCCGTCTTCCCCGGTACCCGAGTAGGGGCACGCCTGTCAGCTCCGCGAGACGGGCAACGGCGGCTCACCTGCCGGGGCGGATGAATCCCGTACGCCGCACTCCGGCGTCGATGCGCTCCTCGCGGGCGGGGCCGGCCCGGTGACCTCCACGGTGGCCGGGCGCAGCAGGCTCTCGCCGAGACGGTAGCCGGGACGCAGGACCGCCGAGCACACCAGGCGGTCCGCACGGGGGACAACATGATGCGTCAGAGCGTCGTGGCAGGCGGGGTCGAACCGATCGCCCACCTCACCGAACGACGTGACGCCCAGCGAGCCGAGCTGCTCCTGCAGACTGTCGGCGATGTCCCTCAGACCAGGCGTGAGCGGCTCGTTGGCGCACGCCCGGTCGACAGCGTCCAGCACGGGCAGCAGCGCCTTGAGCACGTTGGCCACCGCGATCTCGCGCACGGCCAGGCGGTCCCGCCGCACCCGCTTGCGGTAGTTGTCGTACTCGGCCTTGATCCGCTGCAGGTCGGCGGTCCGCTCCTGAACCAGGCGCCGCAGCTGCTCAAGTTCGGTGCTCTGCGGACCGCTCCTGGTCATCGTCAGCCAGCCTCCGGCTTGTCGTCGTCGACGATCTCTGCGTCCACCACTTCATCCTCGGGCCCACCGGCCGCACCGCCCGGGGACGCTCCGGCCGCACCCGCCGGTTGCTCGGCCCGAGACTTCTCGTACAGGGCCGTTCCGATCTGCTGCGCGGCCTGCGCGGTACGGTCGATCGCCTGCCGGATTGCCGCCGTGTCCGCACCCTCCTCCTTCAGCTTCTCCTTCAGGTCGGTCAGCGCCGTCTCCGTCTCGGACCTGGCGTCCGCCGGGATGTTCTCCGCGTTGTCCTTGAGGAGCTTCTCGGTGGAGTAGACGAGTTGCTCGCCCTGGTTGCGGGTCTCGGCGGCCTCACGCCGCTTACGGTCCTCCTCGGCGTGCTGCTCGGCCTCCCGGACCATGCGGTCGATGTCGTCCCTCGGCAGCGCGGAGCCACCGGTGACGGTCATCTTCTGTTCCTTGCCGGTGCCCAGGTCCTTGGCGGAGACGTGCATGATGCCGTTGGCGTCGATGTCGAAGGCGACCTCGATCTGCGGCACGCCGCGCGGCGCGGGGGCGATGCCGGTCAGCTCGAACATGCCGAGCTTCTTGTTGTACGCCGCGATCTCCCGCTCACCCTGGTAGACCTGGATCGTCACCGACGGCTGGTTGTCCTCGGCGGTGGTGAAGATCTCCGAACGGCGGGTCGGGATCGTGGTGTTGCGCTCGATCAGCTTGGTCATGATGCCGCCCTTGGTCTCGATGCCCAGGGACAGCGGGGTGACATCGAGCAGCAGAACGTCCTTGACCTCGCCCTTGAGGACACCCGCCTGCAGGCTCGCGCCGACGGCGACGACCTCGTCGGGGTTGACGCCCTTGTGCGGGTCCTTGCCGGTCAGCTCCTTCACCAGCTCGGTCACCGCCGGCATACGGGTCGAGCCGCCCACCAGGACGACGTGGTCGATGTCGGACACCTTGATCCCGGCGTCCTTGATCGCGTTGTGGAACGGCGCCTTGCACCGCTCCAGCAGATCGGACGTCAGCTGCTCGAACTGGGCCCGGGTCATCTTCTCGTCCAGATGCAGCGGACCCTCGGCGGACGCGGTGATGTAGGGCAGGTTGATCGTGGTCTCCGACGAGGAGGACAGCTCGATCTTGGCCTTCTCCGCGGCCTCGCGCAGCCGCTGTACGGCCATCTTGTCCTTGGCCAGGTCGACGCCGTAGTTGTTCTTGAACTGCTTGACCAGGTGGTCGACGATCCGCTGGTCCCAGTCGTCACCGCCCAGGTGCGTGTCGCCGTTGGTGGCCTTCACTTCGATGACGCCCTCACCCATCTCCAGCAGGGACACGTCGAAGGTGCCACCGCCGAGGTCGAAGACGAGGACGGTCTGGTCGTTCTCCTTGTCCAGCCCATAGGCCAAGGCCGCCGCCGTCGGCTCGTTGATGATCCGCAGCACGTTCAGGCCAGCGATCTCACCGGCCTCCTTCGTCGCCTGCCGCTGGGCGTCGTCGAAGTACGCGGGCACGGTGATCACCGCGTCCGTGACGTCCTCGCCGAGGTACGCCTCCGCGTCCCGCTTCAGCTTCTGCAGCACGCGCGCGGAGATCTCCTGCGCGGTGTACCGCTTACCGTCGATGCTGCCGTGCTCCGGGAACCGCCAGCTGTGATCGCCCATGTGCCGCTTCACCGAGCGCGCGGTGCGCTCCACGTTCGTCACGGCCTGCCGCTTGGCGACCTCGCCGACCAGCACCTCACCGTTCTTGGCGAAGGCCACCACCGACGGGGTGGTCCTCGCCCCTTCCGTATTCGTGATGACCGTGGGCTCGCCGCCCTCGAGGACCGAGACCACCGAGTTCGTCGTTCCCAGGTCGATACCGACCGAGCGCGCCATCTTTGCTTCTCCCTCCTCACCATGCTCTGCTTCACGTTTGCGATCGGGGCTTCATCGGGATGCCGGCTCCCACCGGACGGGACCGGCCCGCAGCGGAGGCTCGGGGCGCACGACCCCGAGCACCACGAGGTAACGCGGCGCCGACCGGACCGGCCGCGCGACGACAGGGCCGGGGTCGTATGCCCGCCCGGCCGTCCGCTGGTACGTCTGGTCGTACGCCGCGCGCAGGACCGGATCGCGGAGCGTCTCGTACGCCGACCGCACCTCGCCGAACCGTTCGGCAGTGACCGCATCCACGCGGGTGTCGGGGCGCAGCTCCCGCACCCGGGCGCGGAAGGCAGAAGTGATCACCTCGGCTGTCGCCGAGGGCTCCACCCCCAGCACCGCATACAGGTCTCCGCCCTGGTCCCTCGCTGGCATCCCGCCACCTCCTCGCCCACTGCGAGCTGCGACTTCACCCGTACTTGCCTCAATATCTGAGATAAAACTTGAGTCTCATCTTGTCAAGATTTGATGAGGGAGGTATAGGGATTTCAGAGGCATTCCGGGCTCCCGAAGCCCGGAATGGGCAGACCGCCAGGTGAAAGGAGCTGCACGATGGCTGCGCTCATCCGCACCGATCCCTTCCGGGACCTCGACCGGCTCACCAGCAGATGTTCGGAGCCCCGGCACAGCCGGCCGTCGTGCCGACCGACGGCTATCAGGGCGGCGCCGCCTTCGTCGTCCACTTCGACCTGCCCGGCGTCGATCCCGACACCGTCGACCTCAACGTGGAGCGCAACATGCTGACCGTGCGAGCCGAGCGGCCCGGCCTGGACGCCAAGGAGGCCGACCTGCTCGTCGCCGAGCGGCCCCACGGCGTCTTCAGCCGCCGGCTCCTGCTGGGCGACTCGCTCGGCCCTGAGAAGATCACCGCCCACTACGACGCCGGCGTGCTCACCGTGAAGATCCCGGTGACGGAAGAGGCCGAGCCCCGCCGCATCGAGATCGGCCGGAAGGGCTCGGAGTCACAGCAGATCGAGAGCTGACATCCCGCCCCACGGGAAGCAAGCGGAAGAAGTGACACATAAGGAGTGACACATAAGGAGGGAACACAGGTAGACAACAGCAGACCGCGGCATCGACGACATGACCGTGGGCCGCCGCACCCTGAACGTCGTGCAGCGGGCCACGGCTGGCGCTGAGCGGCAGGAGTGAGGACCATTGGCTGTGTTCCTCGCCTCGCACTGGGAGAACGGCTGGGCCGTGACGGAGATCAAAGGGGCCCTGGACACCACCACGGCCCGTGAGCTGTGCGATTACGTGGCCGCCGTCACCGCCAAGCACCGGCACTTGCTCAACCTGATCGTGGACCTGTCCGAGCTGACCTGGGCCGACACCGGCGGCCTGGCTGCCCTGATGTCCGTCCGGGCCATGCTGGAGGAGGACGAGGGAGAGCTACGCCTGGTATGCCCCGAAGGGCGGGTGGAGCGGCTCCTGCGCGACAGCGGACTCGCCCATGCCCTGCCCGTCTACCCCTCCATCGAGGCCGCGCTCACAGCGCCCCGGACCACAGTCGCCAACCGGATGGGAGGTGCCGTGCCGTGATCACCGAACTTGCCGTCGAACGAATCGAGTTCACCTGCGGCTCGTGCTGGCACCGCTGGAGCGTCGACTACGACGTGCAGCGCTACCGGGACGCCCTCGATGCCGAGTGGGAGGTCTTCTACCGCGACAACACGGCGGTTCCCTCCCCCTACACGCCGCAGGGCGCTCCGCCCTGCGAACACTGCGGCCGGCGCTGGGTCGGGCGCCTCGTGGCCCGCCGCCCCGTGCCCCTGCCCGACGCCGAAAGGCCACGCAGCCGCGTTCCGGCCGAAGGCGGGCACCGCCCCGAGCGGCACACCGCACCGATGCTGCACGCCGCCGGCCATCCCCAGCCGCACGCGCGAGCCGAGCATCCATCCACGGAAACGTCCTGATCGGCCAGTCGGCCCGGGACGGTCACCACATCCAACCCGCACCTGCCCTCGTACGGCGCGCACCGCACGGGGGCAGGGCTCACTGTCCGAGCTGGGGTCACTGTCCGGACGTGATCTCGATGCGGCGTGGTTTGGCAGCGTCCGCCTTCGGTACCTTGACGGTCAGCACACCGCCCTCGAGGGTGGCCTCGACATTCTCGGGGCTGATGTCGCCGGGCAGCGCGGCGCGGTACTCGAACCGGCCGGTCCTGCGGGTGCTGCGGCGCAGCATGCCGGTGCGCTGGCGTTCCTTGAACTCGCCGGTGATGGTCAGTTCGCGTTCGGTCATCTCGATGTCGAGGTCCTCGCGCTTGACGCCGGGCACCTCGACTTCGACGAGGTAGGCGTCATCGGTTTCCGACAGGTCAGCCAGCGGCGACCAGGCCATGCCCTCCGTCATGGCGCCCATGGCGCCGCCCATGGTGGACTCCAGCAGGGTCCCCATCCTGCCGATGAGATCGTTCAACTCGGCGAGAGGATCCGTGCCCCAGCCTGGGAACCGCCGTTCAGCCAGGGGCCCGCCGCGTCACACAGGAAGTGCCATTACTCCTCACCTCCACACAAACGTACCTTCTGTCACTTTCAGGCGATTCCTGGTGGTGCTTCGCGGCCCGGCCGGATTGCGGTCACATGGAGAAGCGCTGTGGTCGCACTCGTGAACTGTGTGAGCTGCGACATTGCCAGCGGGAGCGGCCGGCGCCCACGATGAGGCGGACGACAGACGTCAAGGAAAGCAGCTCCTCATGGGTGATCATGTGCATGTGCGACTCAGTCAGGGGCTGAGCGTGTCGGAAGAGGGGGAACTGGTCGAGTACTCGCGTTGCCGGTGCGGTGCCACCTTCACCAAGGTGTTCGACGCCGACGGCGGGGAGCCGGAGTACCCGGGCCTGTCGTCCTGATTCGCGCCTGTGTCAACGGCGCCGGTGCTTACCGTTGATCGCGGGTCGGGCCATCGTAGGGGCGGACGACCTGCCCCGAGGTACTGGAGCCGCGACTGTGCTCACCCTCGGGGCTGGTGCGCGTTCGCGCTCTCCGAAGCCTGTGACCGTCCAGGACATTCGAGTGGGGCTTTCAGCGGCGTGCCGATGACGGCTCTACGTAACTGGCCGCGCGGTGCCCAAGACGACTCGGCCGTCACACGCGCCCTCACCCGGACGGTGGAACCGCCGGCAGACTGTCTCCGCACCTGCGGCAGCGGGTAAAGCCGGCCTCCTGTGCCGTGGGGCCCGCGGGGCGAGCGCGCTCCCAGGCGGGTGATCTTCGCGCGGTCCGCGCAGGATGATCCCGACTGCTCAACCGCAGGAGGACGGCCGGCTGGGCAGCCGCTCAACACCCGCCCGACACCGCATGCAGGGAGCAGCCTCCCATGGCGATGACGCAGACCTTGATACCGGTACTGGAGGATGCCCGCCACGCTCATGCCGCAGCGCGTGACCGACTGCGGGCGGATGCGGCGCTCGCGTCGCCCGGCGCCCACCGGCAGATGCTTGAGCGCGAGGCCGATGAGATGCAGGGCCGGGTGCACCGCATCGAAGGCCATGTCCGCGGACTGCGGCCCCGCGGCCTGCTCGGCGGCGCGGCCGACATGGCGCGGTTCGCCGCCCGCACCACCCTCAGAACAGCCATGCTGCCGCTGGCCATCGGGCAGAAGACGGTGACAGGGGTGATGCACGGCCGAGGGCCGGCCGACGACCAGCAGCTGCTGAGGAACACCGAGGACGAGTACGCCGCTGCTGCCCGGGCCCTGGCCAGCGCTCTGGCCGGCGAGGTCCTCGCCGACCAGGCCCAGGACGACACCACCCTCCACCTGCTGCAGGAACTTCGCAGCCAGGACCAGGAGCTGCTGGCACTGCTCGAGGACAGCCTCGCCCGGCAGGCCCGAACCGTGGCCGCCGCAGGCGACGGCTTCCGCGTGGAACAGACGACGAACGGCGGCCTCACCCATGCGGCCACCCGCCCGCTGCGGGCTGTCGCCGACCGGCTGCGCCAGGCGGCACGCCCCGGGCAGTGGCCCGAAGACGAAAGGCCGCTGGCGGAGGAGCCGGAAGTGACCGCCGCGGCCGAGCAGATCCAAGGCGCGGTCAGCAGCGAGGAAAGCCTGCCCATCGTCGGCTTCAGCCAGCTCAGCGTTGAGGAGATCGAGCGGCGCCTGCCCTCTTTGTCCGAGTCCGACCTGCGCGTTCTCGAGGGATACGAGCTCACGCACGCGCGCCGCAAACATGTCCTGGAAGCCATCGAGCAGCTGAGCTCCAGCCGACCCTGACCGCACAGCCGCGCCCCGCCGAGCCCCACCCGCTGCCAAACCCACACCGTCGCGAGCGGCGCGGCTCCTTCGTTCTTGATCCGCGCTCCCGGCGTGCAACGCGATCGCGCGGAAATACACCGGTGTCATTCATGGTTGACACTACTGCGGCACTGCGTGGGCGGTGTCGCCTTTGTGACGGCAGTCAATGTCACGTGGTGTGCGAGGCGCACGACGATGGCCTGGGTATCTGCTCTCCTGTCGGCTGCCGGCCACGGCGGTGACCGGGCAGCACAGGTCGCGGCGCGCCTGCGCCGTCTGAAGACCCGTCGAGGAGTTCTGCCAGCGCGTCGCCGAGCGCACCGGCGCTCGTCCCCATACGGCCGACTGGGACGCCAGCGCGGTGCTGTTCGCCCTGGCCGACGCGGTCTCCGGCGGCGAGCTGAACCAGATCATCAGCCAGCTGCCATCTGAGCCATCTGAGCCATCTGGCTACGCCACCCTCTTCGGCAGGGCTGACCTCGCCGGCTGATCCGGCCAGAGAGTGGGCGCCCGCGGCTCCGCTCAGGGCAGCCCCCGGCCCCGGACCGTTCGGTCAGGGCTGGTTCATGAGGCAGTCCTGGACTCCGCAGGGAAGAAAGTGATCAAGGTTGCGGTGCCCTCCGGGTCCACCACTCGGACCGCTGCCTCAGTGACGTCTGGCGTAGAGACGTCGACCTCCTTGGGGTGCGGGACTTCGGATCATAGGTGAGGTAGGAGAACGGCAGCCGCTCCGCTTCGTGCTGGCTTCCGATCGAGGGATCCACCACTTCAATGGTGACCAGTTCACCGCTGTGTGCATCGCTGACCTCGTCGACCATGGACCGCCACCCGCGCGCGGCCGGACATCGAGGTGTCGGCCATTGCGTGTTCCTCGCTCCGTGCACCTTGGGATGGCTTCTGCCGTCAATCGTCCCCGATGCTGTCCACGCGGCCATCATCCGTTCCGAGTGCTCTGCCGGTGCGGCGGCGTCTGCTTCCCTCAAGGCAAAGAGCCCGTTCGACGGACAAAGTCCGTCCCGTGTTCCGATCCTTGGTTCGAGGGGACACCGGCACAACTCGCCTCCGGGCCGACCAGCCAGAGCGTCAGTGGTCCCGGCTGGAGCTCACCACGAAGAGTGCTCCGTCAGGATCGCGCAGCACCGCCTCGTGTTCGCACTCCGCAAGGACGTCGCCGCCGTGCTCTCGTGCGGCTCGGGCACACCCCGACACGTCTGCCACCACGAAGTGGACCTGCCAGTGAGGCCGGACCGAGCGATCAGGCGCTGTGTCCACGGCGCCAGACTCGATGCGCGCCACGACGGAACCCTGGCTGCGCAGCAGCACCTCTTCCCCTTCGTACTCCACCTCGCAGCAGCCAGAGCGACCCGAGGCCCAGCCGAGGATCTCGCCGTAGAAGATCGCCGCATCGAAAGCGTCGCGAGTGTGGAGGGTGACGAACACCGGGGCAGCCTGCCGCCACGCCTTCCACTCGGTGACGAGCCTGCCCTGCCATATCCCGAAGATGGCCCCGTCGCGGTCGGCGAGCAGCGCCGCCCTGCCGGGCGCAAAGGAGATCGGCCCCACGGCCACGGTCGCGCCACGCTCCCGCACGCGGGCGACCGTCTCGTCTGCGTCTGCGACGGCGAAGTAGGGCGTCCACGTCACCGGCATATGCCAGACGGTGGCCATCGCCGCGACCCCCGCGACGGGTATCCCGTCCGCCAGCGCGGTCAGGAAGCGGTCACCCAGTCTGGCAGTGCGCCACTGCCAGCCCAGTACGGCACTGTAGAAACGCTGCGTTGTGTCGAGATCGCGGCTGGTCAGGCTCACCCAGCACGGTACGCCGAACACGGAATCCGTGTACACGACGTCCGTTCCGGTGGAAGAACGTGACGTGCCATGTTCCATGGCCATCGCACCCCGGTTTCCATGCAGACAGCGAGCGATCTCACTCAAGTGTCCAGCCGGAGTTCTGACCCCGCACATCGCCTGCATTCAGCCTCGTCCGTCCCAGTGGGCCATGCCCCCTCGGCAGCGGCTTCCCAACCCCCCATCCGGCGGACATCGCCCGCCTGGCGCCTCTCGTTGTTCTCCCGTGGCAGCACAGCGACCTGGCACAGGAGTGCCGTACACGGAACTGCGGGAGCGGCTGCAGAGTGTCCTGGCACTCAGCGAGCCCGCGTTCATGGGACGGCTGGGTGTTGCCGGGGATGACAGCCCTACGGAGGATGATTCTCCGCGCTTGGAAGGGCGCGCGACGATCGCGACGCCGTCGGACGCTGACCTCTCCGCGTGAGGCCGCCGTTATGGCGGGTCTGAGGAGCCTTGTCCGGTCACCGGTATGGGCCGATGCGCTCGATTCGCAGGCTGCTTCCTGCCGTCTGGTAGCCAGAATGCGGGTGGAACTGATGCATCGGGCCGTCAAGGTGCTCTTCGCTGTGCCGGACGAAGCGCAGGCGGAGATCATCGCGCTCATCGACGCGGTCACCGCCCAGACTCCGGCGATCGAGGCCCCGGACCCGGCCGCAGCGTTCGGCGAGTGATGCCGGCTCGTCTACACCGTTCCACGGCGACGTGATCGAAGTGCTGGACGTCGGCTACGCAAGGTAAGCCCGTACGCGGCTCAGCCGTGGTCCACCTCAGAGGACCGCACTGCCGCAGCAAACCGCCAGCTACCCACAGCTGCGCAGCCGCGAGGTTCCGTGCGGTGCCTTTACCCACAGCTGCGCAGCCGCGAGGTTCCGTGCGGTGCCTTCCAGGACGGAGGCGTGCGACTCGCGACGGCAGGAGCTCACAAGGCGTGGGATCGCGTAGTAGCGCTTGGCGGACGGCTCGGGGGTCGACTTGACGTCGGGCCGCTCCCGTTCGCAGGCATCGCGTCAGGGCCTGCGATGCAGCGAGGCCCCGGGCTTGTGCCCCGGGGCCTGGAGCGGTTGGTCGCTGCTCAGCTGCGGAGTTCCCTGCGGTCGCTGCCGCCGCTGATCGCGATCTTGCGGGGCTTGGCCTGCTCGGCGACCGGGATCTGCAGCCTGAGAACGCCTGCCTCGTAGGAGGCTTCGATGCGCTCGGTGTCGAGGGTGTCGCCGAGGAACAGCTGGCGACTGAACGTCCCCGCAGGCCGCTCGGTGATCACCGTGTCGGTGCCCTCGCCGTACGTCGGCTTGCGTTCGGCCTTGACGGTCAGGACGTTGCGCTCGACATCGAGATCGATGGACTCCGGGTTCACGCCCGGCAGGTCCAGCTCCACAAAGAACGTGTCGCCCTCGCGCCAGGCGTCCATCGGCATGCCGGCCGGGTGCGCGGCCGTGCCCCAGGCGCGTTCGACGAGCCGGTCAAGCTCGCGGAAGGGATCCGTACGCATCAGCATGTTCATCCCTCCTTGTCCTCGTTCCATACGGCTTCGCTCTACTTCTACTATACCACACTATCGGAAAGTTGATACCCATAGACTCAACTTTTTGCGGCGGTCTCGGCGGATCCGGTGGAGTGAACCTCGGTCACCGGCTGACAGGCAAGCGGTTGTGCCAGACCGTCGCGGCCGAGGTCGGCACCGCCCGCGCCTGAACGCCCCGTCGGCCCGTCGACCGCTGGGCGTTCGGGCGCATCGGGAACGCGGTCAGTGGGCCACGCGGGCGCCGGGCGCCGATCGCGGCCACGACCGGCTGCCCTGCTCGCTGCATGCGCGGTACTCCCGCCAGGCCGCAGCCAACCAGAGACCGCCCGCGATCAGTGCGTACACGCCCAGAACGAAGGCGATGGCCACCGCACCGGCATCCGGGCGCAGCCACAGCAGCACGCCCGCCCCCACGGACACGACGGCGGAGGCGCGCCAGAACCACGCGCGTGGCAGCTCATGCCGCATGCGCGTGGCGACCCACAGTTCCAAGCAGCCCGTGACAATGGCCCACACGCCGGCCATGACCACCAGGGTCAGCGCCGTAAGGCCCGGCCACAGAGCCGTCGCCACACCGGCCACGATGCCCAGCACACCTGCACCCGCACAGGCCAGCGCGGGCCGACGCTCGTGCCGGTGCCGCCATGCCGAACCCATGAGCACCACACCGTCCACCAGGGCGTAGGCGCCGAACGCCCAGGCCAGAGCCAGCACCGTCAGCTGCGGCCAGATCAGCGTCAGTGCGCCGAAGACAACTGCTGCGGCACCGCGTACGGCCAGCAGCCAGACACTCTTCAAGTTTTCCGTCACCAGCAGCCCTCCTTTCCGGCCTTCCCTGCGTCGACCCCTCAGGCGAGACCGTCGACGCGATCGAACGCTCACTGAACGTAGAAGATTGAGTCGTAAGGTGTCAACTTCGTCCAGTCGCCACTTGTCAACTATCCGGCGGTGGGTTATACGGATAAGCGGTCTTCGTTCGTCGGACCGCTCCTCAAGGGCGGCCCGACATGCAGGAGTGAAGGGAGAAGTGGGAAATGCTCGCGCGCACCGGCGCCCTGGGCGATCTCGACCGGCTCACGCATCAGCTCGCGCATGCCGCCAGCACGGGAACCGCCATCCCGGCGGATGCCTGGCGTGACGACGACGCGCTCTACCTGCAGTTCGACCTGCCCGGGATGGACCGCTCCAGCATCAGCCTGACCGTGGAGCGGGACACGCTGGTCCTCACTGCCGAGCGCCGCTCCCCGATCCCAGACGGCGCTCGCCCGGTCCTCACCGAGCGGCCCACAGGACGGTTCATCCGGCGCCTGACCTTGTCCGATGCGCTGGACACCGAAGCCGCCGAGGCGGCTTACGACAACGGCGTCCTTACCCTGCGCGTTCCGGTGGCCCCACACGCCAAGCCCCGCAAGATCGCCATATCCGGCGGTGGCGCACCCAAGCAGCTCACGCCCTGACGACCGCCCTTCAAGCACAGCCAGGAAAGGAGGTCGACTCGTGGGCGCCCTGCTGTGGCTGCTCTTCCCGCTCTTCGCCGGCGTCACCGCCAGTGCCTGGGCCCGGTACACCGGACGCCGCCGTCCCAGCCCGCCCGACCGCAACACCTGGGAGGACCTCGACCGCTATCAGCAACTGCGGACCGTGCTGAGCGCCAGCGAGCACTGCGGGGCGACCGTCGCCCCAGGGGCCATAGGCCGCTACTTGCCGTAAGCATGGGTAGCCGTGGCTCGGATGACCGGCGACGTGCCTGGCCGCGGTCATGCCCCGGCGGCACCGCAGAAGGAGGGGATCGCATGACCGGCATCGAGGCGGAGCGCACAAGCGCCACGTCCGCTGATCCGCGAGCATCCGCAACTGTGGCGCCACGGTGGCGTACCTGGCTCCTGGAGGGGCTGAGCGAGCAGACGGCCCGGCATCCCGGCCCGCACCGCACGCCGCACCCCGAGCAGGAAGGCCACCGGTGGTGGCGGGTGATGTGCCGAACCGGCCCGCCGGCACATCGCCGCAGAGGGCTTCGACCCCGTCTACGGCGCCCGCCCGCTGCGCCGCTTCATCCAACGCGAACTCGAAACCCGCATCGGCCGGGCCCTGCTCACCGGCGACATCCCCGACGGCGCCACCATCACCGTCGACCTCGCCGACGACCGCCTCACCGTCACCTGGGCCGCCGATACGCCAGGCGCCGCAGCGAAAGCAGCCTGAACGGCCAAACCGGAACAAAAACCTAAAAAATCTTGACCGGGGACGCATAGGTATCCCGATGCCCGGAAACAACCATGATGCCGGAACAGTCGGAAACCGTGCAGGAGAGGGAGGTGGTTGGACTCTGATCAGCATAGATCCATGTCAGGAACGCGAACGCTGGACGAAGCAGCGGCTCGGTATGTCCGGTCGCCTCGCCAGCGCCCACGAACACCCGGCGTAGCGGCGGCGACCTCCGTCTCGCCCCGGCCTCGCCCGCCGCGGCACACACCGCGGACCTCAGAACTGACGCGATCCGCCAACGCCAAGGCGCTCACCGGCGGAGCACACCAGGGCCTGGGGAAACCAGGCAGAGGCCCCCGGCGCACGCGGCGGGCGTGACCGGCACGCCGGCAGTTCGCGACCAGACAGATCCCCAGGGTGGCGCCCTGAGGATCGCCCATGCCGTAGACATGCCGTAGAAGGGAGGGCAGACCCATGACGCTACCGAGGTGGCTTCTCGCGCCCCTGACGGTCGGCATCGGCGGCAGCGGCCGGTACTCACCCGGCAGGCACCCGCAGCCGAGCGAGATCTGGACGGACGTCGACTGGTACGACCGCCTCCACGCTCGCTGGCTGCCCCTCCCGCTCCCAGTGGGCCGCGGCGGCTGACACGCGCTGACCGTCCCGCACGGACTGCACTGGTCGGCGAGCATCCCCACAGCGCCGCAGGCTGAGCCATCGGCGCCAGGGCGCGTGCCTTCCCTTCCGCCTATGCCGGTGGGCGCACACGAACGGGCCTTCACCTTCGCGCCGATGGCCCCTGCGCGCGCGGCGCACGGGCACGGCATGGCTGCTGCACCGCTGGAAGTACGGATCAGTCGGCCGGGCGGCCCCGCAGGCTGTGCAGCAGCCGCGGGATGCGCGGGCACCGTCGGGGAGCCGGGCCCACCGGCCCGCCCGTCCGCGGGATCATCCTGCAGCCCACCCGGTGGCTGGCCAGCCGCGGCACGCCAGCACCGCACCACCGGTTCCCCGAACAGCTCGTAGACGCTCACCGGGGAAAATCACACACCACGGACACCACCGCGAGCATCCATGCACGGCCCAACGAACGATCAAGGCCCTTCATAGGCGTGATGTCACCCGAGCGGCCTACTGCCTTCGCTCCGAGCGTGCGAAGTTCCCCCGATCGGCCCAGCCTTGGACCAGGAGTCTCTGTCCGCCGCGTTCCCGTGATCACTGTTCACCGGGAGGCGTCATGGTCGCGATAGCGCTGGTCCTTCCGGTGATGCTCCTGCTCATGCTCTTCGGGCTGGACGCCTTCGAGAACTACCTGTTCCCCCACCGTCGGCGTCCCCTCCAGAGAACACCGCTGCCTGCTCCAGCAGCTCCCCGAACATCGGCTGGACAGCGGGCCCGTCCATCGTCGACGCCGACATCGGCGCTCGCCTCGCACCGGCACCATGGATGAACAGCGAGTCCCCCATCCCAGCCGCCGAGCGATGCCAACCCTAGGCATGCCCGCACACGCACAGAACGATCCGGATCCTCGGGTTGCGCCCGCACGCCCGGTGCCACGAGGGGCCGTCGCGCCAGGCACCCAGGGGCACCGCGGCCGGGCGGGTGGCCGGGCTCCCGAACGCTCAGCGAGCCGGGTCGAGGCCCTGGAGCGGGTCAGTTCGCATCAGCACCGCGTCCTCCACCAGGCGGTGACTCCCCGCACCGCCTGTCCGCGTCGTGGCACTCTCTCAGAACGCGGCGAGAGCGTCCGAGCGCGTCATCGGCCGGCTCGTCACACCCGACAGTCCCCTTTTTGAGTGCTCCGGCGGCGTGCTGGTGAACCCGGACGATCGAGGACTCCACCGAGCCGGTCCAGCGGATGCCGTCATCGGCGTCCACCTCAGCCAGGCCCGCGGCGAAGACCCGTCTCCAGGTGCCGTCGACGGCCCACATTCGCAGCCGTCCTAACCAGCCCGGCTGAGCCACGCGCCGTAAGCATGGCAAGACCGACGCCGTCGATGCGAATGCCGCTGCCCGAGCGGTACTGTGCCGACTGGTCGGCAGCTGTCCGTCAGGGGTGGCGTGTGACCCTCACCTGTACGGTCAACGCGCCCCTGTTGTCCTGGGAGCAGACCCCGGTGGCGTCGTTCATGCCCAGCTTCAGAGTGCCGTCCTGGGCGGCTCGGAAGGTCAGTTTCCGTCCCACGACGTGGACAGGGGAGTTCTTGTCGCCGTCAAGAACCGCCAGTAGCGTCCCGAACGGCGCCTCGGGCTTGATCTTGCAGTCCTTCGCGCCGTCCAGCCGCTTGTCGGTGTCCGCGTCGTAGCCAGCCGACCCTGTCATAGGCATATTCCGATAGTCGGCCGTCCACTCTCCTGAGACGAACCGCACGGTGACCAGGTCTCCGCGCCGGACGGACGCTCCGGTCACCGGCTGCCAGCCGGTCGCCGACTGGACGACCTGGCTGGTGGCCTTCGTCTTCGGGTTCTCCTTGATCGGCAGTGCCCCGGTGAGGAACAGACCGCCTCCGACACCCGCCACCAGCACCGCCGCACCGGCCAGTGCCCACCACAGCCGCTTCGGACCCGGCGGCCGGTGCGACTGATCCTTTGAGGGCTGGAGCGCGGTGGTGTGCTGGGCCGTGGGTACGGTCTCCCTGGAGGGGACGAGCCGCGCCTGGCCCCTGGTCACGGTGTCGGCGTCGGTCAGCTGGTGCGAAGGCCGCAGCGTGCGCACGGTCGCTGAGGGCAGCGGCCCGGCGTCCGGCTCCTCCGCCGCGACGCGCCGCAGCGCGGAACGCACACGCTCCGTCGAAGGGCGCTCGCTCGGAGACTTACGCAGCAGTGCCTCGACGATCGGGCGCAACGGGCCGAGCCGCTCTGCCAGGGCGGGCTCCTCATACGCCACCGCGTGCAGCGTCGCGGGTGCTGCTGGTCTGCGAAACGGGGATTGACCGGCACAGGCCGTGGCGAGGGTCGCGCCCAATGACCAAAGGTCGGAGGCCGGTCCGGCCTGCGATCCCGTCACCCGCTCCGGCGCCATGAACTCCAGGGAGCCGACCAGTTCGCCGGTGACGGTGAGGCCGTCGCCGTCATCCAGGGCAGCGATGCCGAAGTCGGTGAGGACGGCGTCGTCGTCGCGGCGCAGCAGGACGTTGGCGGGCTTGACGTCACGATGCAGGGCGCCGGCCGCGTGCACGGCTTCCAACGCGTCGAGCAGCTGCAGGCCCAGCGCGGCGGTGTGCTGCGGTGTGAGCGGCCCGGTCTCGGCGATCCGATGCGCCAGTGAAGGCCCCTCGACGAGTTCCATGATGATCCACAGTCGGTCCTCGGACTCGACCAGGTCGTGGACGCCCACCACGTGCGGGTGCGGCACCCGGGCGACCGCGCGCGCCTCTCGGGTCGCCCGGCGCAGCCGTGTGCGGTGCTCCTCGTCGCCATGGGTGAGGATGTGCAGTTCCTTGGCGGCCACCGGTCGGTCCAGCAGCCGGTCGTGGGCACGCCAGACCGTGCCCATGCCGCCTCGGCCGAGGACGTCATGGAGCAGATACCGATCGGCGATCAGCCGTCCTGGGCCGTGTTCCGAACGCGTCGCCGCCTGGTGATCGCCATCTCCGGATATCACGCGGTCTCTCACTCTTCCTTCCCGGCGTGCCGGGGCGCCCGCCGGTCTCGTGCATCGCTCGCACCGAGCTGAGCATAACGGAGCGCATCACAGAGGCATGCCGTCAACTACCCTGCAGCAGTCGGGCTTTGACGTGATGGGCCGTCTCCGGCGGTGCGATGTGTAACGAAGTCTTGGTGCCGTACCAGGAGGGCTTCAGGGTCACTCGAACGCTGAGCACGATGTACACCCCCGTTGGCGTCGAGCCCGATGTCGTGCTGGGTCGCCTCCAGCGCGGCCAGAAACCTTGACCACTGTTGGGGATCGCGGTGGGGTGGTTCTGCGCGCCTCACTCGTAGATCTCGGCCTTGCTGCCGTCAGCCGAAGTCTGGGTACGGGCACGTTGGCCGGCGCCTTGGCTGCACTGGCCCTCTGGTGAGCCGCTCGGGAAGCCCCAGCATGCTCGCCGCCGCGGCGACGCTCACGTCCGGGGCGGGGTGCGCACCAAGGACGCGCAGCGCGGCAGCAGGCTCCGGTTAGAGCGCGCGGTACGACCAGGAGGACCGTGCGCACATCGTCGGCGCCGCCGAAGGCGTCCAGCGTGCCGTGCGCCTCGCGCAGTTCGGCGGCGATCGCGGACAATGGCAGGTGCTCCTGCGCCACGGCCCGCGCCGCGACCACGGCCAGCGCCAGCGGTAAGCCGCCCGTAAAGGCGACGATCTCGCGGGCGGCGACCGGGCTCGGCGCGTGTCCGGTCCGTACCGACCCGTGTCGCGAGCAGCGCCAGCGCCTCCTCGTCCTCCGGCGGTTGCAGCACCAGCAGCCGGGCGCCGACGCGCGTGAGCAGCGCCGGGAGCGTCCCTCGGCTGGTGATGACGACCAGACTCGGGCCCGCACCGGAAGCAGGTCGCGCACCTGACGGCCCCGGCGGCGTTGTCCAGCAGGCTCAGCAGCCTCCGCCCGGTGGTCAGCCTGCGGAACAGCCCGCCGCGCACCGCGAGATCGTCGGGCACGTCGGCGTACCCCGAGCGCCTGAAGGAACCGGTCGAGGATCTCCCCCGGCGGCGTCGGATCCCGTCCTGGGGCGAATCCGTTCATGTCCGCGTAGAGGTGGCCGTCGCCGAACCGCTCCGCGATCCGGTGCGCCCCGTACAGCGCGAGCGTGGTCTTGCCGACCCCCGCCATCCCTGAGATGACCACGACGCCGCCGTCCGACAGAGCGGCCATCCGGTCCGGTTCCTTCGCCCGGCCGACGAACGCCGCGCTCGGGGCGGGCAGCTGCGCGGGAACGGAGGGAACGACCGAGGCGGACAGCAGCGTCTCGTCGGCGCGCAGGATTCGGCCGTACAGCTGTTGCAACCGGGGATCCGGATCCACTCCCAGTTCGTCGCGGAGCAGTCTCAAGCACTCCTGGTTCGAGGCGATCGCGTCTGCCTGGCGGCCACATCGGTACAGCGCCCTCATCAGCAGCAGCCGCAGGTGCTCGTCCAGCGGATGGGCGTCCGCCAGGGACCGCAGTTCCGGCAGTATCCGCTGCTCGTGGCCCAGTGCGAGGTCGATCTCCAGCCGGGCGCGCAGTGCCGCCAGGTGCCGCCCGTCGAGCTCCGGCCGGTGCCGGTCCACGCCGGGGCCGGTCACACCGGTCAGCGCGGGCCCGCACCACAGCGCCAGCGCCTCGCGCAGTCGGCGCACGGCGGTGTCCAAGTCACCACCGGCGCGGGCCTGGTCTGCCGCGCGGAGGGCGCGGGAGAAGTCGTCCGCGTCGAGCATTCCGGGGGCGAGCGTGATCGCGTACCCCGCCGGGACGACTCTATGGTCAGTTCGCCTACCGGCAACCGGCGTAACTGGTGCACGTACTTGCGGATGACCGCGACGGCGCTGGCCGGTGCCTCGCGTCCCAGATCTCGGCGGTCAGCGTTGCCACCGACAGGGGTACGCCGCGGGCCAACACCAGCGCGGCGAACAGGGCACGGTGCTGCGGCGGCCCGAGCGGCACCTCGACCCCGTCGCGCCGTACGACGACCGGCCCGAGCACCTCGAACCGGATCATCCCACACCTCACTCGGCCCGCAGCACGTGCACATACCGCTTCGCCGGACGACTTGGGCGGATGCCCCGCCTCACCCCTGTGCGACCGCGCGCACCGCGGCTTCGGTCAGCGTGGTCGCTGTCCGTACCGCGCTCGCGATGGCGACGTCGGGAGCGAGGCCGCACAGGTCGGTGAGAGTGAAGAGGGCTTCGGCGCTGACGACCACGGCGAGGTCGCGCTTCAGTTGGGCGAAGGCTTCGGGGTCCGTCGTCGCCAGCGTTTCCTCGAGGGGGGCGAGCGCGTGGTCGATCAGCCCGAAGCGGATCCCGGGCCTCTCGGCCGCAGCCGCGGGGCGCGTGATGGTGGCCGCGATCATGGCGCGCACCGCCCCCTGGCGCCGAAGTATGCCGCGCAGCAGGAACTCGCAGGCGAAAGCGACTCGTTCAGCGGGGTCGGTGGAGTCCGCGACCGGGGCGAGAGCCTCGGCGGGGGGCGGCCAGGCGCCGGCCAGGGCCTCGCTGATCAGCGAGGGGAGGTCGGGGAAGTAGCGGTAGGCGGTGGCCTCGGAGACCAGGGCGGCGCGTGCGATCGCGGGCATGGTCACCTCGCCGCCCGAGGCGATGAGTTCGCGAGCGGCGTCGACGAGGGCCGTACGCGTGCGCCTCTTCTGGTTGCTGCGGCCGGTGTCGATCGGCGTCGCCATGGGTGCGTCCCCTTCTTGCTCGTCCCGTTCACAGCCACTTTAGCACTGCGAACCCTCATCATGAGAGCCCACTTGCACGAAGAGGGTCGACCGCCTACTCTCCTTCCTGAGAGTTGGCTCTCACGAAGGAGACTGTGATGACACGAACTTCCGTGGTCGGCCCGGACGATGGCGAGACGATCTGGCTGGGACCGGCGCAGATCCGCATCCTTGAGGACGGCAGCACCACCGGTCACCGGATCGGGATCGGCGAGATCACCCTCGCCCCGCACACCGAAGGGCCGCCGCAGCACCGCCACGCCCAGCACGACGAGGGCTTCTACGTCGTGTCCGGCACCGTGCACTTCACCATCGGCGAGACGACCCACGTGGCGCCCGCCGGCACGCTGGCGATGGTCCCGCCCGGTGCGCCGCACACCTTCGCCAACCACGGCGACGAGCCCGCGGTGATGCTCAACACCTTCACGCCCGACCTGTACGTGCAGTACTTCCGCGACCTGCGCGACATGATCGCCGGCGGCCAGGAGCTCACCCCGCAGGCCACGGTCGAGGTGATGAGCCGGTACGCCACCGTTCCGGCCACCGACTACGCGTAACGGCAGGCGTCAGTAACCCCCCGACAGCAAAACCGACTTGGAGACTCCCATGACCAGCACCTCCCGCACGATCACCCTCACCCTCGGCTCCGGCGACGTCGACCTGAACTTCACCGTCGACGAGCGGGGCGAGGGCCACCCCTTCCTCCTCCTGCACGGCGGCGGCGGCCCGCAGACCGTCGCCGGGTTCGCCGGCGTCCTCGCCGACCAGCGGCCGGCGCGGGTCATCGCCCCGGTCCACCCCGGCTTCGGCGGCACCGTCAGGCCCGAGTGGCTGACCGACGTGCCCACCCTCGCCCAGATCTACGTACGACTGCTGGACGAACTCGCACTGAGCGACGTCACCGTCGTCGGCAACTCCATAGGCGGCTGGATCGCCGCCGAAATCGCCCTGCTCGGCAGTGACCGGATCAGCAGCGTCGTCCTCGTCAACGCCGCCGGCATCCAGGTCCCCGGCCACCCGGTCGCCGACCCCTTCACCCTGACACCCGCCGAGTTGTCCGCTCTCTCCTTCCACGACGTCGAGAGGTTCCGCATCGACCCCAGCACGTTCTCCGACGAGCAGCGCGCGGCAGCCATCGCCAACCGGGCCGCGCTGCAGGTCTATTCGGGCCCGCACGCCATGGCCGACCCCACCCTGCGCGAGCGCCTGACCAAGGTCACGCACCCGGTCCTCGTCGCGTGGGGCGAGAGCGACCAGGTGGTCGACACCGACTACGGGCTGGCGTACGCCGACGCCATCCCCGGCGCCCGGTTCGAACTGCTCCTTCGCACCGGCCACATGCCCCAGATCGAGACGCCCGAGCAACTCCTGACGGCGGTATGGGACTTCGCCGACGCCCACGCCGCCAACCGACCCAACGACTGAGCAGGGGAACCACATGCCCACTCCCCGACGCGGGCGGCGCGGGCCCGTCCTGGCCGTCTGCTGCCTGAGCGTGCTGCTGGTCAGTCTCGACGTCACGATCCTCAACGTCGCACTCCCCTCGATGCAGCGGGACCTCGACTCGTCGGTCTCCGGCCTGCAATGGACCCTCGACGCCTACACCCTCGTACTGGCCTCGCTGCTGACCCTGGCCGGTGCCACCGCCGACCGCGTAGGACGCCGACGGATCTTCCAGCTCGGTCTCGTGCTGTTCACCACTGGGTCGGCCCTGTGCAGCCTGGCACCCGCGACCGACTCGCTGGTGGCCTTCCGCATGGTGCAGGCGGCGGGCGGCAGCATGCTCACCCCCGTCGCCATGGCCATCCTCACCAACACGTTCACCGAGCCGCGCGAGCGCGCACGGGCCATCGGCGTCTGGGGCGGGATCGTCGGCCTCAGCATGGCGGCCGGACCGGTCCTCGGCGGCGTACTGGTGGAATCGGTCGGATGGCGATCAGTGTTCTGGCTGAACGTGCCGATCGGGCTGGCCACGCTCGCACTCGCGGCGCTGTTCGTGCCGGAGTCCCGCGCACCGCGGGCCCGACGGGCCGACCCGGTTGGGCAACTCCTGCTGATCGTCCTGCTCGGCGCACTGACGTACGCCATCATCGAGGCACCCGGCGAGGGCTGGACCGCGGCGCCGATCGTGGCCTGCCTGATCGTCGCGGCGTGCGCGCTCGCCTCCTTCGTGCCGTACGAGAACCGGCGCGCCGAACCATTGATCGATCCGCGGCTCTTCCGCAGCGCATCCTTCAGCGGGGCCACCGCGACAGCGGTCCTCGCCTTCGCCGCGCTCGGCGGCTTCTTGTTCACCAACACCCTCTATCTGCAACGGGTGTTGGGGCTGAGCGCCCTGGGCGCCGGGCTGCACCTGCTGCCGATGGCCGTGCTGGCGCTGATGTGCCCGCCGCTGTCCGGGCGGATCGTGGGCAGCCGTGGCTCACGGACTCCCTTGTTCGTCGCGGGGGCCGGCATCACGGCGAGCGCTGTGCTGGGCGTCGCCGCCACCCGCTCCGCCCACCCGTCCGACAGCCTGCTGTGCGTCACGTACGCACTGTTCGGTCTCGGATTCGGATTCGTCAACGCACCGATCACCTACACGGCGGTGTCCGGCATGCCGCGCGCCCAGGCCGGGGTGGCCGCCGCCATCGCCGCGACCAGCCGTCAGGTCGGATCCTCCCTCGGCATCGCGGTGATCGGTGCCGCGGTCGCCTCCGGGGCGCGCCCGGCGGCCTGGTGGATCATCGCCGGCTGCGGAGCGGCCATCCTCGTCCTCGGCACCGTCACATCCGGGCGGCTGGCTGCCGCCACCGCGGATCACGTCGCAGCCGTCCCCGCGGCCGACCTGGCATACCCCCTGACGGAGACCGCCACGCTTCCGGTACCGATTTCCCTGCCGGAACCCCGCAACGGCGGGTGCACGCTCCGACAGCGAGAGCAACTGTGACCACCGCAGAGCGTTCGCAGACGCACTGACCGCAGGGACCACGACGGTCGGCCCCCCATTCCCGGGCCCGTGGCGGTGACGCTCCACGGGCGCCCGCGCGAAGCGCGCCTCGTCGCGGGGACATTGAACCGTTTGGCGACCGGGCGGTCGGCGGGCCGGGGCGCCAACAGGTCGCGCAGCAGCTGCTCGAACCCCGGCGGCACGTCGGGCCGGAGCTCTCGCACCGCGGGCCGCTGCCCGCGCAGGACCGCCCGGGGGCCGGTCAGTAGGGCGTACAGCGTCGTGCCGAGCGCATACAGGTCGGCCCGTGCGTCCACCCGCGAACCGTTGAACTGCTCCGGCGCGGAGAAGCCCGGCGTGCCCAGCGCGCCGGTCAGCTCGGCCGACCGGCCGGCTCCGGGGTGGCCGCGGGTGGGCGGCCCACCAGGCCGAAGTCGAGGATTTTCACGGTGCCGTCGTCGGTGAGGAACAGGTTCGCGGGCTTGATGTCCCGGGGCACCAGGCCGGCCCGGTGCGCGACCGCCAGCGCCTCGGTCACCTGCACGCCGGCCTCGATCACCCAGGACACCGGATAAGGCCCGTCCAGCAGTCCGTCCTGGAGCGAGTGGCCGGCCGGCAGTTCCATGACCAGGTAGGGCTGCCCGTCGTGCTCGCCGAAATCGTGCACCACGACGATGCCCGGGTGCTGGATCCCGGCCGCGGCCTGCGCCTCGCGCACCCATTGCTTTCCTCCAGCCTCCAGTTCGTCAGGGAGGCAGCAGCTCAGGCACCGCCCACAGCACGGGGGTAGGGGCAATTCCCGTCGGCCGTCGCTCGGTTGCGGTTGGGATGACATGACTTCTTCTGCGTCCAGGGACGGGCTTGGCGGCGTGCTCCCCCTCGCAGTGGCGCCCCGAAGCCGCGCAACCGGCTTCCTATCGGATCCCGCTCGCCACCGCCTGCCGCGCAGCCCGTGCCAAGCCGTCCGTCCACGGTTCGCCGTGGCCCGGCAGCACGGTGGCGAGCTCGTGTTCGGCGATCTTCTCCAGCGAGGCCAGCGCGGCCCGGCTGTCCTGAGTGAAGGCCTGGCAGATGACGCACGGTCCGACCCGGCCGGTCACCGAGTCGTGGGTGACCAGGGCGTCGCCGGTGAAGGCGATCGAGGCGTCCGGGAAAAGGTAGCTGGTGCTGCCGTGCGTGTGGCCAGGTGTGTGGATGGCCAACGGCGCGCCGGGCAGGTCGAGTTGCTGGTCCTCTGTGAAGGTGCGGACGGTTCGGACGGCCGGGATGCGCAGGGCGCCGCCGCGGGCCAGGTGCAGCGGCGCGCGCAGGCCGCTCGGGCGGCGGACCGCGTAGCCGAGCAGCGAACGCTCCGGGGTCCAGACCTTGTTCAGTCGCCGGGGCTCGGTCAGGATCGGCGCGTCGGATTCGTGCACCCAGACCTCGGCGCCGGAGGCCGCGCGGACCCGCTCGGCGACGCCGACGTGGTCGGGGTGGCCGTGGGTGACCAGCACTGCCGCGACGTCGGTGACCGGGCGGCCGAGGTCGCGCAGCGCGGTCTGCAGGACGTCCCAGTGCGCGGGCAGTCCGGCGTCGACCAGCAGCAGGGCCGACCCGGTGTCGACCAGGTAGAAGTTGACCAGGTGGTCGCCCAGACGGTGCACGGTGGTCATCGCGCTCACCGGCCCAGCTGGATCTTGGTGTCGGGCAGGGACGCGACCAGTTCGGCGCCGAGCAGCCGTGGTGCCGTCCAGGCGCCGGGCGGGGGGCTCTCGAGCAGCCGGGCAGCGGTCGCGGCTGCCACCGCCGCGGTGAACGCGAACCCCTCGCCGGTGCTCAGCTCCGCGGTGTGCACCCGCCCGTCCGCGTCGGTGAGCTCCGCGTAGGCGTGGGAACGGCCGTCGCTCGCCCCACTGCCGCGCGGCACCGCGTAGGCGGTGACCTCCGGTGCACCGCCCGCCTCCCGCGCCGCCTCCAGGTCGCCGGTCGGCACCGGGATCACGGTGCGGGTCGCGCCGCCGAAGGTGAGGGTGGTGGCGCCCTCGCCGAGCGGCGCGCACCAGCTCACCGGCCCGGTAGCTGGTGCCCCCCTCGGCCATGGCCTCGGTGACGGTGCCGCGCACGCCGTCGGTGTCGTAGGCGCTGTGGGGGGGCAGCGGCGACCTTCACCGCGGCCGCGCGGGCACCGGTCTTGAGCAGGGTCAGCACCAGTGCCTCGGTGGCGGCCGGGCCGAACCCGGCTCCGGTCACCAGGCCGGCGCCGCGTTCGCGTGCCTCGGCGTCCCGGTCGAGCAGGGCGCGTACGGCGGCCCGCTCGTTGGCGAGGTCCAGGTAGGCGGTGCCGGCATCCAGGCAGGCCGCCACCACCGGCGGGGAGAGGCGGGCGAACGGACCGACCGTGTTGACCAGCACCTTGCCCGCACCGGCCGCCGCGGCCAGCGAAGCGGGGTCCGCGAGGTCCACCGCCAGGACCGACACCGTCCCGCCTTCGAACCGGGCCGCGGTCCGCGCCAGCCGCCCGGCGTCCCGGCCGGCCAGCACGACCCGCCCGCCCTGCCGGACGAGTTCCTCGGCGATCAGGCCGCCGGTGGTGCCCGACGCACCGAGGACTACGAAGTCACTGCGCATGACCATGCTCCTTCCCCCCTGGCGGGGCGCTCCCGCCAGGGGGGGACATCATGACACGACATCGATGATACGTCATCAATGTCGTGTCATTGATATGCTGGTTCCCCCACTCGGGGCGGACAGGCCGAACCCCGGGTCCATCGAAGCGAAGGAGCGCACGTGACCGCCGACCGCAGCCACTTCCCCCGGGCCGCCCACGACGAACTGCGCTACCTGCTGCTGGCCGCCCAGCGCGAGGGCAGCCGCCGGCTCGGCGAAGCCCTGCGCCCCCTGGGCCTGACGCCCGCCCAGGCCGAGGTGCTCGACGTGCTGGCGGACCATCAGCCGGTCACCCTGGCCGCCCTGGGGCGCCTGCTGGTCTGCGAGCAGGGCAGCCCGAGTCGGCTGGTCGACTCCCTGGTCCAGCGGGACTTGGTCAGCCGCGTCCCGCACGAGCAGGACAAACGTGCCGTCCTCGTCGAACTCACCCCCGCCGGCCAAGCCCTGGCCGCCCAGCTCGGCGAGGCAACCGGCCGACTCACCGCCGCGATGGCCGAACCGCTCTCGGCAGCGGACATCGCGACCCTCACCGGCCTGCTGCACACCCTGCTCGAAGGCACCGACGTCGCACAGACCGTCCGCAACCGCTTCCCCCGGTAACTGCTCGCACGGCCAGCGCCGTTACCGCGATCAGCCGACGCCGTGGAAGCCCGGGAAGGCGTCCTCGTCGAGCAAGCGAACGAGCCTGCCTTCGATCAGGCGCAGCGCAGCCACGTCCTTGCCCTCACTGCGGACGCGCTGCTCGCCTGTGCCTGCGCTCGGCGGCTGCAGTCGAGGACACCTACCACCGGACACCCCTGACCACCCGCCCGACAGCCAACCCAGCGGGGCACGAGCGATGTCCACTGGATCAGTCGGACAGCGTTCAAGCCGGCCGGACCAGTCGGACACCGACGTCCTGGACGAAGGGTGCCTGGCATGGCGCGAGGTCGTGGGCCGGCTCGGTGGTCAGCACATCGAGTCCGAGGGGAGACCCTTCGAGGATTGGCCCGGAGCCCTTGTCCTCAGGCAGGTGGTAGCGCAGCAGCAGGGATGGCTTACTCAGCGCGTCCAGGCGGAGCACTCGGGTGCCTGGTCAGGGTCGTCCATCGTCCCGAAGAACCGTGCCGGTATGGGTGTGAAGCGCAGGGCCGTTTTGAAGCTGAACAGGCCCGGCTTGGCAATGTGGCCGTACAGCGCCGGGTCGGTGCCCAGTGAGATGGCTCGGCAGCCCAGTTCGCGGGCAACCTGGAAGGCCTGCATGTACACGGCTCGTACAACGCGGTGCTGCCGGCTGTCAGGACTGGTGGCGACGAATCGGATCACCGCTGTGGACACGTCTTCGCGAACGCGGCATACACAGCCGCCAATGAGCGTGTCGTTCGCGAGGGCCTGTACGCCGAAATACTCGTCGGTGTGCGCAAGGACGTCATCGCGGTCGTAGCGTGCGAAGGGCACACCGTGGCCCATGGTGCTGAGGCTTCTTCGGAAGGGCCGGCCGAAGCGATCCAGGTGACCCAGGCCGGATGGATGGCGAACCCGGCGCGTCTGAGTTGTGGTCGGCTTTCCGGCTCGGGGTCGACGACGCGCCCTGACCGGACCAGCGTCCCCCGCCTGGGAAAGTGGAGAGAGAAGAGGCGGTGTGGTCGCCGCCTCTTCTCCTTTCCGTCGGTTGATCAACCTGGCGGTGTTGCGATGCAGGTCAGCCGCGGCGGGCTAGTCGACGACGTTGATGTAGCTCATCATGCCGTTGTCTTCGTGGGCCGCGATGTGGCAGTGGAACATGACCTTGCCGGTGAAGTCGGAGAACGGGATCCGGATGACCACCTTGCCGGGCACGCCGTTGACCGCGTGGGGCACCGGGATGGTGTCCTGGCGGCCGACGAATGGCTGGGGTACTCCGTTGATCGACATGACCTGGAAGGAGTTGGTGTGGATGTGGAAGGGGTGGTCCTCACCGGCCTCGTTGGTGATGGTCCACTCCTCGATGGTGTTCACCTTCGCGGGGGTGCTGAACACCGAGGAGTCCATACGGAACTGCCGGCCGTTGATGAAGAAGCCTTCCGAGTCGTCCCCGCTGAGTGTCACGTTGCGGCTCTGCGCGACGGTGGCGTCGGACAGGTCGGGAAGCGAGGAGGGCAGCGCCCCGGAGACGGTGGGCAGCTGAGTCTGTGTGGGGCCGGCGACGTTGACCTTGAACAGCGGGGTGTCAGGGTAGTTGTCACCGTCCGGGCCGTTGCCGAATGCGAGCGCGCGCAGGGTGGTCGTGCCAGGCCGGCTGCCGGCGGTGATCAGTACGTCGTAGCGTTTGCCGGGGGCAGCAGCAGGGTGTCGGTCGTGGTCACCTTGGAGACCGGAACGCCGTCCTGGCCGATCACGGTGAACCGGTAGCCGTCGAGCTGGAGGTGGTACCAGATGTCGGCGCCGACGTTGGCCAGGCGCCACAGCTGGGTCTCACCGGGCTTGATGGTGAGGGCTGGGAGGAGTTGCCCGTTGACAAGTCGTACCGTCGAGGCGTTGGAGTCGATCGACGTGGTGTCGGAGTTCTGGACGATGTGCCCCGTCTTGTCGAGCTGAACGTCCTTCAGGTTCACGGCGTGGGTGGTGATGTCGTGCAGGGCGGACGGCAGCAGGGCTCGATCGTCCCCCACGACCAGGGCACCAGAGAGGCCGGCGAAGATTTGGTTCTCCACGTCGCCGGGAGAGAAGCTGGCGCTGGGCGATGGCGGCATGTCCATGCCCGCCATGCTGGAGTCGTTCGAAGGGCAGGTCGTGCCCATGGCGTGGCTGTGGTACCAATACGTGCCGACCGGGTGGTCGGCGGGTAGGTTCAGGTGGTACTGGAACGTGCTGCCCGGGGCGATGCACAGGAACGAGTCGTCCGAGTCGTTCGACGGCGAGACGTGCAGGCCGTGGAAGTGCAGGTCGGTCGCGACCGAGAGGTTGTTGACCAGGGTGATGGTGGCGTGTTCACCCGGCACGAGGTGCAGGGTGGGGGCGATGAACGAGCCGTTGTAGGACTGGCCCCACACCTGTTTACCGGCCACCTCGAAGCGCGTGTCGTGCGCGTTCAGGGTGATGGTCATATTGGGGCTGGTGACGGTGTCGAGGACCGGCGGGTCGGCGAAGGGCTGACCAGAGGTCATGCCGGCCTGCTTCTGGGCCGTGGAGAGCGGCTGATCCGTTGTCGACGCCGAGGTCGGCTCGGCCGATGCACCCCGCGAATACACGACCGCGGCAGCGATGACCAGCAGCGCAGCTACCGGCGTCTGGATCGTTATGACGTGCCGTCGCCTTTGATGGCCTCTCGCATCCGGCGCGGCGCCGGTGGTGTTGGACATCGGGTTCCCCTGTTCATGTGGTCCTGCGTAGAGGTTCTCTGAGCGGGTGAGAACGCAGCTCAGAGCATGGGAGTTCGCCGTGCGGGCATAGGACTCGCTGATGAGGTCCCGGCAGAGGTCGTAGCTGACCTGCCATTACTCAGCGTTGCCGTAGAAGAAGTTGGGACGTCATCGGTTGTCCGGTCCACTGTGGCAGCGGCGGGTATCATCGCCGTCTTGCCGGCATCTTGTGCTGCTCCGGCCGCCCGCTCCGCCACGCCACACTCCGGGGAAGCGCTGCCCGTCGTCGCGCCCCGGCGCCGGCCCGCTCGGGCAGCAGGAGGATGTGGCGTCCTCTTCCATCGACATTGCCGGTGCACTTCAGACGGTCGTCGCACTCCCGGCATGCCGTGTGAGGGAAGAGGAGGGACAGCCGGGGATGTCCGTCGCCCAAGGTGTCCCATGGAGGGCTGGTGATGCCGTCCGGGCAGGTGAGGATGCGGTTCTTTCAGTCCCTGCGGAAGTCCTCTGTGGTGAAGCCCGGTCGCTGGGCGGCCTGCGGGTCGTCGCGGGCCGGGCCGAGCAAGGGGATGTCCCACTTTGCGGCCGCTCGGTGGATGCCGTCCGGAGTGACGTAGCCGCTGTCGACGACGTGCCCGAGGGGCTGAAAGCCCTGGCGGGTCAGCCGTTCGTGGATGTCATCGAGGACATCGATGACCTGCTGCGGTGCCGGTCGGGTGACTACCTGGACGACGACGTCGGGGCTGATCTGGTCACAGGTCCCGGTCTGGTGATCGCGATAGCCGATCCAGCCGCGCTACCCGGCCGCGGTGACCTTCTTGCTGTAACGGGCTTCGGGATCGTGCGGGGTGACTGTCTCCATCGTTGACCACTGCACCCGTGCCGAATCAGGATCCGGCCGGCCGTCCGCTGAGGAGGTGCCGGTGTTCCTCTGCCCCGTCGCCCTCCGGCTCGCCCGGTCGCGGGGCGATTTCGCTCGTCGCCACCGCAGTTTGCCCCAGGCGTCGTACGAGTACTGCTGGACCCAGACCTGCCGCAGGACCTGCGCGGACTCCAACTCCCGCAGCACAGGCGGGGCATCGTCGTGATAGCCGGGCGCGCAGGCTGCGGAGCCCGGCTTCACCCACCCGCAGCACCCGGGTGATCAATGCGTCCCCGCCACGGGCCACGGGGAAGCCTGTCATAGCGAACGGGCCTGCGTAACGGCCTGCCCAGTCCTCAGCGACGACAGCTGCCAGCCACCGCTCACTGCGCAGGGCGAGTTCCTCGCACTTCCAGTCCAAACGGCAGCGGCCGTGTCCGCCGTGTGCCGGTCGGTGAGGTTCTCCGAGAATTCTCATCAAGGGCCCTGCGAGCCGTTTCGTGGTCGACCCAGGGTACGAGGAGCACCCTCACCGTCACTGCGTGAAGTACAAGGCCTGGTGCCGCTGGTCGGCGGAGCAGATGTAGATCCCGGCATCCGCCGCGTCGTCCACGAGGAAACCGGTCGCCTCCCGGGTAAGCGTGAACTCCTTCGTCCCTTCTACGAGATGGCGGCCAGTCACGGTGCACAGGTACGTGTGGGGGTTCTCCGATATGAGTGGCAGGCCGTCGTAGGAGTCCACTTGTAGTAGCAGGACGAGGGGTGCCGTGCACTCGGGGCAGTCCAGGCTCTCGGGCATGTCGCTGGAGGCCCAGGACTTGCTGCCGCCAATTTTCCAGCCGTCCGTGAGGCTCTCCTGCCAGTAGAGGTCGAACAGCTCGTCCGAGCTCTTCAGCTGCTTGCGGAGCCCGGCCGGCAGTTCCTGCCACCAGGGGTACTCGACGACCCGTTCGGGGTGCACTGTGCACGGCTGAGGGACTTCGTCCCAGTCGCCATCCCAGTGCTTCCAAGGGTCGGGCTGCACGTCTGGCCCGTACCGGATCTCACCGGCTCGTCGCCAGAACACCCGGCAGTCCTTGCCCTGGAACGACGGCTTCGGCAAGTCGTGCGGCTCGGGGCACCACACGACCTGCACCAGGTCAGTGCCCTCGGGGAAGGCGATCTCCGGCACGTCGGCGGCATACAGCTGTGCCACGGACACCATCGGCACCGGATCGTCCGCGCTCCCGTGATCCGCGTCCGCGCAGTGCGGCCAGGGTTCGTCCGCTGGCCAGAGCATCGGTCCGCCGACATGGCTGTCTCGGACGCCGGGTTCGCCGCGACGCGGGCGGAGCCGGACAACGGTGCGGGCGAACGTGGCCAGCCCTGGCACGGCCGCCAGGAGACGGGCCAGGTCGTCCTCCCCCTCTGCGGGGACCTGTGTGGTGTCGGTCATGCGTGCATTCTTACGGTCACCGCTGAACATCGGCGCATGGGTTCCACGCAGTCGCCGGGTGACGCAGCCGGGCCCTCTGCCCTCTTGGGCACGTGCGCACCGATCTCGTGAAGGCTCACGCGCAAGTCCAAAAGCGAAGTGCGCCGGATCGAGAACCAAGGCCCAGGCGTGTTCCCGTGCACGGCGGGAACAGCCGGTCGGGCTGGCACTGTTGCATTAGCCGAGGGACCGGCGCCTGAGGGGCGGGGAACAGGAGACCAAAAGGTCGTCCGCCCCGACCGGATCCGGGTCCCCCGTCCCGTGGCACGCCCGCCGCGGGCCCGGAGCGAGACCTTTTCACACAGGAGGACTGTTTCATGAATGACTGGCCCTTGACGCTCATGGCGGTGCACGCCCACCCCGACGATGAGGCCACTGGAACGGGAGGTGTCCTCGCACGGTACGCGGCGGAGGGTATCCGCACGGTCCTCGTGACATGCACCGACGGCAGTTGCGGCGACGGACCCGAGGGTGCCAAACCGGGCGACCCCGGGCACGATCCAGCGGCCGTCGCCCTGATGCGGCGTCAAGAACTCGAGGCAAGCTGTGATGTCCTGAAGGTCAGTCACCTGGAGATGCTGGACTACGCCGACTCCGGGATGATGGGCTGGCCGACCAACGACGCCCCCGGATCCTTCTGGCAGACCCCCGTGGAGGAGGGCGCTGCCCGACTCGCGGAACTCTTGCGCCGCTACCAACCCGATGTAGTCGTCACCTACGACGAGAACGGCTTCTACGGCCACCCCGACCACATCCAGGCAAACCGCATCACGATGGCGGCGCTGGCGATGACCGCGCTGACACCGAAGGTGTACTGGACGACGGCGCCCCGCTCGATGATGCAGCGATTCGGGGAGATCATGCGCGAGTTCGGTGGGGACTGGCAGGAGCCGGATCCCGCTGAGGCCGCCGCGATCGCCGAGATCGGACTCCCCGACGAGGAGATCACCACCTGGGTGGACACCACCGCGTTCGGCGGTCAGAAGTTCGATGCGCTGGCCGCGCATGCCAGCCAGGGCGAGAACATCTTCTTCCTCAAAATGGGCCAGAAGAGGTTCACCGAGTTGATGGGCGTGGAGACCTTCGTACGTGTCCAGGACACCACTGGCGCGGCCGTGCCCGAGAACGATCTCTTCGCCGGACTGCGCTGATCGCGCCCGGCTGCCCGGGGCCTGAGAAAGCTCACGATCCGTACGGCGCGATCCGCCCTGCTCTGCACTGCTCTGCTCTGCTCTGCTCTGCTCTGCTCTGCGAGGAGACGATTCGCGACCGCTCCGGTCGGCGCCGCACGGGCTCCGCGGCCGCCGCCGCGTCAGTCAAGCCAAAACGTCACGTAGACGGTTGAAACCCGTATAGAGTCTCCCTGCATTCGCTCGATCTCAAAGGGGGGTTCCTTTGCGCGCTCGTCTTACTGTCTCAGCGGTGGCTGTCGCCGTGGCCGGCGTCTTCTTCAGTGCACCGGCCGCTTCCGCGGCGACACTGCCGTCGACCAACACCGCTCACCACTGCATACAGCACACCACCGGCGTCTGCGGTTGGACGCACCACCAAAAGCCCAGGGACAAGTACGAGACGGCGAAGTGCGTGGACGCCTCCGTGTCGTACTCGCGGCACTCGCAGGGCACCTGTTCTCACCACCACGGCGTCCGCTACTGGTTCAAGTAGCCCGCCACACGCCGCAGGTCGCCTCCTCCGCACCCGGAGAAGGCGACCTGCGCACTATCTATCGCCCTGCTATGAACGGGCGCCGCCTCCCGTGGGGTCAGTGACGGTGTCCGCCGCCATCGCCTACACGTCGCTGATGTCCACGGCGACGTACCGCAACTAGGTTCTGTCCGGCGAATCATGTGACCTTTTGCCTAGTCGCTTGTTGGTTCGATCGTGGGTCGGGGGGATCTGACGAATCGCGAGTGGGCGTTACTGGAGCCGCATCTGCCTCCTCTGGGTGGCCGGGGCGGCCAGTGGAACGATCACCGCACCGTGATCAACGGAATCCTGTTCCGGATCCGCACCGGTGTCCCGTGGCGTGACCTGCCGGAACGCTACGGCTCGTGGAAAACCGTCTACGAACGGCATCGGCGCTGGTCGGCGGACGGCAGTTGGGAACGGATCCTGCAGTCGGTCCAGGCCGACGCCGACCTGGTGGGGCGGATCGACTGGTCGATGGTCGGCGTCGACTCGACGTCCTGCCGGGCCCATCAGCACGCGGCTGGCACGCGCAAGGCCAGGCCGCGGGTCCCGAAAAAAGGTCGACGCCCCGGCACCACCGCCCCGACGAGGGACTTGGACGGTCCCGGGGCGGCCTGACCTGCAAAATTCACCTCGCCAGCGAAGGCGGCTGCCGCCCCCTGGCTCTCCTGATAACGCCGGGCCAGTGGGGCGACGCCCCGCAGATGGTCGAGGTCCTAGACCGGATCCGGGTCCCCCGGCCGCTGGGCGGGCGACCCCGAACCCGGCCGGATCACGTCAGCGGTGACAAGGCATACAGCTCCCGCCGGAACCGCCGCTACCTGCGAAGACGCCACATCCGGCACACGATCCCGGAGCCGAAGGACCAGCGGGCCAACCGGCGGCGCAGAGGCCGGGAGGGCGGCAGGCCCGCCGGCTTCGACCGCGACCGCTACCGGCGCCGCAACGAGGTCGAGCGGACGATCAACCGACTCAAGAACTCCCGCGCAGTCGCGACCCGTTACGACAAGCGGGCCTACGTCTTTCACGGCACCGTGGCTGTAGCCGCGGTCCGGCTCTGGCTTCGCTCGTGACCCGTCGGACAGTCCTTAGGGCGTGAGTCGGGCCGTCAGGCCGTCGAGGACGCGCTCGAGCCCGTAGGTGAAGTTGTCATCGCGGATCCGCTGCGGGTGTACGTCCCGCTGTGCGGAGCTTCCCGCGCGCAGCCGCGGGTACTCCTGTGTGGCCTCGTCGAAGGCCGGTCGCAGGCCCGCCACCCATTCTTGCTCGGTCTTGCCGCTGCGGGCGATCAGCGAGAGGTACGCGGCCTCGGCGGTCGCGATCCCGATGACGTACGCCATGAGTGTGCTCATGGCCTGGTCCCTCTCGTCCGCGGGGAAGCCCGCCGCCTCGAACTGCGCGAGCAGCGCCGACGACATCCGCATAGCGTTCGGGCCGATGTGGACGAGGCCGACCTGGCTCAGTTCGGGGGCGATCCACGGGTGGCGCAGGGTCATCGCCCGCAGTTCGGTGGCGGTGTGCGTGACGGCCGCGCGCCACCGGGCGCCGTCGGCGGCTGTTGGTACATCCGGTTCGCCGTAGACGTCGTCCACGACCAGCTCGATCAGCTCGTCCTTGTTGGCCACGTGCCGGTACAGGGAGGTGGCCGCCGTGCCCAGGCGGGTGCCGAGCTTGCGCATGCTGAGTTCCTCGACGCCCTCCGCGTCCAGCAGGCGGATCGCTTCGGCGACGATCTGCTCGCGGGTCAGGTGTTCCCGCTGCCGGGGGCGCGGCCGGGTCCACACCGAGGCGGTCGGTTTCTCGTCGGCTGGCATGCAGCCCCTCGTCTCTGCTCGTCCCACGTCCATCGCCCCACACAGTAGCGCACACTGTACGCATCTTGCGTACAGCGTTACGTGATGCGTACAGTGTACGCATCGAGAACGCCGTACGCAACGGGTGGGAGCTGGCATGTCGAAGAACGTGAGCTGGGACGCGCAGGGCAACTGGGAGGCCAAGGGCGACTGGGGGACCAGGGACTCGGCGGGCAAGAAGCTGGACCTCGTCCACTGGCAGAACCGCCTCGACGCACTGCGCGCCAAGCACCACGTCCCGGCCGCGTCCCTCGCGGTCCTCGTGGACGGGACCGTCCACGAGCTGGCCAGCGGCATGCTCCACCGCGGCACGGGCGTGACGGCGACGACCGACTCGGTCTACCAGATGGGCTCGATCGCCAAGATCTACACCGCCACCCTGATCATGCGGCTCGTCGAATCGGGCCGACTGGACCTGGACGCACCGGTCGTGGACGTGCTGCCGGAGTTCTCGGTCGCCGACCCCCAGGCGACCAGGACGATCACCACACGCCAGTTGCTCAGCCACACAAGCGGTCTCACCTGTGACTTCACCTACGACAGCGGGCGCGGCGACGACTGCCTCGCCAAGTACGTCGAGGCCGCCAAGGACGTGGCGCTCGACTGCCCGCCCGGCACCGCGATCTCCTACAGCAGCATCGGATACAACGTGCTCGGCCGGATCATCGAGGTGGTCACGGGCCAGGTCTGGGACGAGGCCCTCAAGGACCTGCTCCTCACCCCGCTCGGCCTCACGCACACGATGACACTGCCCGAGGAGGCGCTGCGGTTCCGTGCAGCGATGGGACACCTCGGCGAGCCGGGCCAGGACCCGGACCCGGCGCCGTCCTGGGACCTGATGCCACGCTCGGCCGGCCCCTACGGCAGGGTCATCGCCACGGCCGGGGACCTCGCGCGCCTCGCGCGGATGCACCTCGCGGGCGGGGTGGCGGAGGACGGCACGCGCGTGCTGTCCGAGGAGAGTGTCGCGCTGATGCAGCGCCGCGTGGTCGACTGCCCCGACAAGTGGACCGTCAGCGCCGACGGTTGGGGCCTGGGCTGGACCCTGTACGACTGGAACGGCGTCCAGGGATACGGGCACGACGGCGCCTCCATCGGGCAGTACGGCTATCTGCGCGTGGTGCCGACGGCGGGCGTCGCAGTCGCGCTGCTCACCAACGGTGGCGGCGCGCGCGAACTGTACGCGGCGCTCTACCGTGAACTCCTCGCCGAGCTGGCCGGAGTGACGATGCCGGCGCCCTTCGTCCCGCCGGCCACACCGCCCGTGGTCGACTGGGCGCCGCTCGTCGGCACGTACCGGCGCGAGGGCGTGGTCATCACCGTGACCGAGCGGGACGGGGCGGGCCACGCGGTGTACGAGTTCGTCGACGGCATGAAGGACTTCTCCGAGCCCCTGGACATAGACCTGATACCGGTGACGGAGACGGTCTTCGCGGGTACCGGGGTGGGCGCGGCGTTCAGCGAGGACTACATGCCCGTGGTCTTCTCCACCCTGGAGGACGGCACAGCCTGCGTCTACGTCGGTATGCGCTGCGGCCCCAAGGTCGCCTAGGGCCTTCCGACCCTGATCCGCCGGACAGGCCCTAGTGTGATGCGCCTGAAATCGCAGGCTTAAGTCTCTCGCTGATTTTCGGTGGCTGGCGGAGTGAGCTTGGTGAGGTAGTCGGCGAGGGATTTGAGGATCTCGTCGGCGGTCTTGGTCCAGGTGAAGGGCCGGGGGTTCTCGTTCCATGAGTCGATCCAGGCCCTGATGTCCTCCTCCAGCGCCTTCACCGAGGTGTGGACGCCTCGGCGGATGAGCTTGTCGGTGAGCAGGCCGAACCACCGCTCGACCTGGTTGATCCAGGAAGAGCCGGTCGGAGTGAAGTGGACATGGAAGCGGGGGTGCTTGCCGAGCCAGGTCTTGATCTCGGGGGTGTTGTGGGTGGCGTAGTTGTCACACACCAGGTGCACATCGAGCCCGGCAGGAACCGCCTTGTCTATCGTGACCAGAAACTTCTTGAACTCGACGGCCCGGTGGCGGCGGTGCAGTTCACCGATGACAGTGCCGTCGGCGATGTTGAAGGCGGCGAACAGGCTGGTGATGCCGTGTCGCAGGTAGTCGTGGGTGCGCCGTTCGGGCATGCCCGGCATCATCGGCAGCACCGGCTGCGAGCGGTCCAGCGCCTGAATCTGGCTCTTCTCGTCCACGCACAACACCACGGCTTTCTCCGGCGGGTTGTGGTACAGGCCGACGACGTCGACGACCTTCGCGACGAACTGCGGGTCGGTGGAGAGCTTGAAGGCGTCCTGCAGGTGCGGCTTGAGGTCGAACTTCTTCCAGATCCGCCCGATGGTGGACTTCGACAGCCCGGTGCGGGCGGCCATGGAGGCCCGCGACCAGTGGGTGTCCTGGCCCGGGGCGGATTCCAGCGTCGCGACGACCACGTCCTCGACCTGGTCGAGCAGGATGGACGGCGGCCGGCCGGGCCGCGGCTCGTCGACCAGACCGTCCAGCCGCCGCTTGACGAACCGGGCCCGCCAGCGGTTCACCGACTGCTCGCTCACCCCGAGCTCGGCCGCCACCTGCTTGTTCGTCCCGCCCTCCGCGCACCGCAGCACGATCCTCGCGCGCAGAGCCAAAAACTGCGCGGTCTTCGCGCGCCTCGCCCAACGCGTCAGCTGAGCCCGTTCGTCATCACTGAGCACCAGCTCCGACTTGCGTCGGCCCGGCCGCGGCTCATCCGCAAGCCCGGCCATCCGCCGGGCAGCAAACCGCGAGCGCCACTTCCTCACCGTGTCCGCGGTTACCTTGAACTCCGCCGCCACACGCGTATTCGGCTTCCCATCCGCACACGCCAAGACGATGCGTGCCCGCTCGGCGAGACGGGGCGCCACTGCCCCGCCCGCCCAGCGCAACAACTCGGCGCGCTCCTCATCGGACAGCACAACTTCGACGGCACGAGGACCCCGAGACATGAAAACAGGCTACAGACTTAAGCCTGCGATTTCAGGCGCATCACACTAGACCGGGTACCGGCCGCTTCCGCGGCGACACTTCGAACTGCCCACCCCCAGCCACGGCGCAGAAACCACAGGCCACCGGGTGCGTCTCGATGCGACGCTCACCTATGCGCCTGTCGTGACCATCAGCTGGCGGTGATCACCAGTGCGGCCTGGTCGTCGAGGGTGGCATTGCCTGCGAACGCGGTGACTGCGGCGGTGATGGACTCGACGACGGCAGCGGCTGTGGGCGTCGTGGTCCGGACGGCGACGAGCGCGTCGGACAAGCGCTCCTCGCCAAAAAGCTCGCCGCCGGCGGAACGGGCCTCGGTGATGCCGTCGGTGACCAGGACGAGGCTGTCACCGGGGTGCAGGTCGATGCGGCACGGGCAGAAGCCGGGATCCGGACCGATGCCCAACAGCAGGCCCGGTTGCGTGAGTTCTACGACCGTGCCGTCGGCGCGGCGCACGAGCGGCGGTACGTGCCCTGCCCGGATCAGGTTGAGCGTGAGGTGGGACGCGGTGTGCCGCAGCTCGCCGTAGACGAGCGAAACGAACTGGTCGTCATCTGTGGTGTTCTCCGTCAACGCGTCGTTGATGGCGGTGACCACGGCCGCCGGTTCGTTGAGGAGGCGGGCGGCGGCGCGTGCGGTGTGGCGGACCATTCCGGTGGTGGTGGCTGCCAGCGCGCCGCGTCCGGAAACGTCGCCGATCATGAGTGCCCAGCGGTCGGCGGACAGCGGGAAGACGTCGTAGAAGTCGCCGCCGGCCTCAAGGCCCTCACCCGCCGGATGGTACGAGGCCGCCAGGGTGGCGCCGGAAATCCTGGGCAACTCGGGAGGCAACAGGCCTGCCTGAAGATCGTGGGAAAGCCGGACGCGGTCAGTGAACTGATGGGCGTTGTCGGCACTCGAAGCGGCCCGGCGGGCGAGTTCCTGGGCCAGGGCGACCTTGCGTTCGTCCAGGGGCAGGTCGGTGGCCAGGAGGGTCAGCGCTCCGAAGGTGCGGCCCCTGGTGGCCAGCGGCACGCACACGTAATCCCTGACGCCGAGCTGCGTGCGCGGGCCGCTCGCGTGGGCGGACTCGGTGGTGCCGGAGGCAAGCACGCGGGCGACAGCGGCGTCCACCTCGTCGCACAGGGCGGGGGAAGAGAGGAGTTCCTCCCCCTCCCGGGTCGACGCTGCGATGGCGACGCGCTGGGTCTGGCCCCGCTCGGACACGTGGACAGCGCACAGCGGCGCCAGGGACGGAACGGTCAGCCGGGCCATGCTCTGGAGGCTGTCCGCATAGTGTGTCTCGCCGGTGACGGCGGTGCTGGCCTCCAACAGGAAGGCCAGATCCTCCCGGGCGGCCTTCTCGCGTTCCTGGGCGGCGCGGCTTGCCTCCACCGCGGCGTGGCGTTCGATGGCCAGCGCGGCTATGCGGGCGAAGGAGGCACTGAGAGCCACGTCCTTGTCCGTCGGAGCCTTGGGCGTGCGGTGGTACATCGCGAAGGTGCCCAGCAGCCGGCCGTCCGCGTCCTGGATGGGTGTGGACCAGCACGCCGCGACCCCGGCCCTGAGCGCCAGGTCGCGGTAGTCCTTCCACAGGGGATCGGTGGCGATGTCCGTGACGATCACCGGTTCGCGTCGAAAGGCGGTCGTGCCGCAAGAGCCGATGCCCTCCGCGATGGGTGCCCCGTCGACCGCCTCGTTGTAGAAGTCGGGCAGGCGTGGGCCGGTGCCGTGCCGCAGGCGCTGTCCGTCGGGATCGACGAGCAGCACCGAGACGAGCATGTCCGGGGAGAGCTCCTCGATCGCGGTGGCCATGCCACGGAGGATCTTGTCCAGCGGGGCGTCACGCGCGATCTGCTCCAGCAGCGCGCGCTGCTCGGCGGCCAGGAGGTGCGCGTGGTGGTACGCGGTGGTCTCGACCGCGATCACCACGACCCCGTCGATCCGGCCCGCGGCGTCCCGGCGGGGCTCGTAGGTGAAGTCGAAGAACCCTTCCCGCTGCCTGCCCGGGCTGCCGAGCAGAAGTCGCCCGTCCCGGGCCCTGTACGCCACGCCGGTGCGGTAGACCGCATCGAGCCGGTCGAGGACGCCCTGCGGAGCCAGTTCCGGAATCACCTCTCCGACCGGCTGGCCGAGGCGCTCGCGATCGCACCCGAGGGTTTCGAAGAATGCCGAGTTCGCCGCTTCCAGCAGGTGTCTCGGGCCGCAGAGCGCAGCAAAGATCACCGGAGCCTGCCCGAACAGGTCCGCGTACTCCTCGATCCGCCGGTCGACGGAGATCGAGTGGGCCGTCACCGCACTGCGGGGACGGAAATATGTGGACATGACAGGCTGCCCTCTCCTGCCTCGTCCGCGCGCTGACCGCGTCGTCCCGATGCATCCACTCTGACACATGTCTCCGCTGTTGCCAGACGGGAGCCAGGCCGACCGTGGTGGCACATCCGGGCTCTCTCGGGGCAGCACCCTCGTATTCGGCGGCTTCGCCGCAGATACTGGCTGGTAAGTGTCATGGGTGGTCACGACACGGCACCCTTCGCCGTGGAAATCCGGTCCGCTGCCGGTGGCGGGCGGTGGGTCGGCACGACTGCCCGTGCGCCGCCCGCATGCTGATCACCGGCACCGGGGCGGCGGCTGCCATACCCGAGACACATCTCGATGAACTGGCGTGGCAGACCGCTGACCAGCCATGACGTCGACGGTGAACACTATCGCGGCGGCCACCACCCACACCGGTTGAGAGTCTATGAGCGCGCTTTCGCGCTACGGGCGATGTGGGCGTGGTCGGAGCGCGTCCTTGCGGCCGTTGTCCGTGGACGGGTGAGGGCGCCACAGTGGTGATGTTCCTTGCCGATGTCCACTCCGGCCCAGATCTGGGGCGGGGGTCACCTCGGCCAGTTCGCCGTCACACACGGGTGCCACAGACGACCTTGCCGACGTTGTCGTACACAGCGATCGAGTCGCGTATCCCAATTATCGGTCGAGCCGTCGCGGAGCTCCGGGCGGCCAAGTTCTTCGAGCCATCAAGCGGCGACAAGCTCACAGCCATACCCAGAACCCCGGGGTCCGCCGACCTTACGAAGGACCAGCTCAGACCGACGCTTGGAAGGCAGGACGAGCTCAGGACGCAGCTGGGAGGGGATCCGGCCGGCGGACGGGGCGGCCAAGGCGCACCGGGACACCCGGTGAGTACAGGACGCTGACCGGGGCGGTGCTCGGCGCGGGCAGGCCGGCCTCGGTGAGCAGGTTCTCCTCGCATGTGATCAGCTCGGCGCGGTGCAGGGGCCAGCGCGGGTGGTGGTTGGGCAGGTACGCCACCCCGCCGGCGAAGGAGTTGTGCATGCCCCAGCGGGCGGTGAGGAATTGCTCCAACTCGGTGGGTTCGTCGATGCGTTCACCTGCGCGTACCGTGATGCGGCTGTACGCGCCGCGCCCGCTCGACCAGCGGCGCGAGCTGGTATAGGAAATGGTGTCACCGGCGGCACGCACCGCCATTCGGGACCAAAGGTAGGGAAGGCGGAAGCCCATCCGCCCCATCACCACGGGGATCAGGCGCGAGGCGTCCATCGAGCGGAAGACGACACCACGGCGGCCGTGCGCGTCCACCGAGTACAGACGGACGTTGGTCTCCGGGAACGAACCCAGATAGGGCACACCGGGCAGCCGGAACCAGCCGACCTTGTGCATGCGAAAGGCGACCAGACCGACGTAAGTGCTTCCATCGTGGACGTCGGGTACGGTCCCGGTCGGCAACAGCTCTGCCACCGCGGCCGGTTCGACGGCCCAGTGGATGAACGTCAAATCCAGCCACTGCTGAGTGAGCAGCGGGAAGCGTATGCCGGCAGGAGCGTCCAGCGACATGGCCCTGTCAAGGTAACGGGGAGCCTCAGGGGCGGGCTTCTGCACCACTTCAGCATGCCAGGCCACTGGCCGCTACCGGTAGACCGATCCAACTGGTCGGAGACTTCAGGCGGTCCGGGCTGGTACGGGGTGAGCGTTCGGCCCGGTCGTACGGTAGTGGCATGGGCCGGGACAGAGGTGTCCGGCCGAACTGGTCGTGGTCACCGCCCGTGTGAGGCCGCGGCTGTGCCGGGGAGCCGGTGGCCGCCCTCACGAAGATCTGAATCGATCAAGTCACCTGCAACGAAACAGGGCTTCATCCGCTCCTGGGGCGCGAGCCGCTCCACCTTCCCGGAGGGCTCGGCGAGCTGGTCGAGCAGCTCGCGACATCCCGTCGTCCGCGCGGCAGCGTAGGGGACAGCGGCTCCAGCCCCTGGCTGTTCCCCGGCCGGCACCCTGAGCAGCACCTCAGCGCCGCGACGACCAGGAACCGCCCGCAGGAGCTACGCGGCCACGGTGGCCCAACGCTGCCTGCAGGACCGTGGCCGGAACGCCAGCGCCGCAGCCAAGTTCAAGCACATTGGCTCCGGGAGTAAGCCGTTTCGACAGCTCCGCGATGAAGCGGGCCCGCGGATCATCTTGGCTCCCCTCGCCGAACTCGGCGAGATACCGCTGGGCCATCGCGTCGTATCCAGCCTCGACCAGCGTCTTCGGATTGTCAGTCACGGGCAGGCAAGCTATGCCGAACGAAAGGGCCACGCCACCGGTTTCCAGGCCGAGCCGGCGCTGCAGCCGCGACGGCCGCAGCTCACCTTGGCACATCAGCGTGCGGCCAGCGGGGGTTCATGCCGCCCGAAGAAGTGGTTCTGTCCGGATCCTCACCGGCCGGCACGCCAGTTCCGTCGTCGGCGGGGAGAGGCCGGCTTCGTTCGCGTTCAGGGACAGCGTTTGTTGATGAGTTTCAGCAGCAGTTGGTGATCCTCTCCGCTGCGGATGTTCACGAGAAACGACGGCAGTGGGCTGTCGGCGGAGACGTCAGATTCGGTCTTCGGCACTTTACGTGATGCCGGACCCGGCGCCGGCGGGCACAGTGGGATGCGTTGGTAGCAAGGCGTCGAAGCCAGCTGGCCTGGATGATGGCGTTTGTGAGTGGAAGGCCGGGCCCCCACTCGGACGCCAGGCCCGCGCCCCGCACGGCCTCGGCTCAGCCCAGCGCGTCCATCAGGGCGGTGACATAGGCCTCCAGCCGCTCCTCCACGGCTCGCGTCGTCAGCTCTGTCCTTCCTGCCTCCCGCCATGCCTGCGCCACCAACCGCACTTCTTCTGAGCACGCCAGTCCGTCCCGCACCCGCCAGTACAGCCGCTCGCTCGCGGCCGCGGCCAGCACCCCGCCGGCCTCCTCATACGCCCCGGCGAACCGCTGACCCCACGCCGGGCCGTGCAGCAGCGCGAGATTCGTGGAGCAGTGCGCCACATCGAGATCCGCCGGGCCCCAGGAAGTAGCCGCCCAGTCGACGACGCCGGTGATCCGCGCACCCGCTGACCTTGAAGGCAGCACGTCGAACAGCACATTGCCGGGTTGGAAATCCCGGTGCAGGAACCGCCCTTCATAAGGCGGTGCGGGCTCGCGGATCACGTCGATCGCCCCGGCCCATGCCGACGCGTCGGCACCCTTCGGAACCACGACGGTGTCGGCGGTTGTCCACGCCACATACTCCCGGGGCCGCTCGGCGGGTCGCAACGCGTGGATCGCCACAAGTTGACGGGCCAGCAGAGGGACGCGCGTCTCCAATCCCTCATCGTCGAGGACCGTCCGCCCCGCCAGATGTGTCATCAGGAGCGACGGATACTCGCACTGCGCGGCGGTCGGATCAACCGCGACGAGTGCAGGAGCCGGCACGTCGGTCCCCGCCAGCAGTGTCAGGGCGCCAGCCTCCCTTTTCAGCCAGTCCTCGGCGCGCTCCACGTAGAACGGGTCGACGAAGCTCCGCAGCACCAGGTCACGGGCCCCTCCGTCCCGCGTGCCGATCGTCAGCCTCCACATTTCCGCAGTGATACCGCCATGCAGCGCCTCGGTCCTGACGACCCGTTCGCCGCCCTCCAGATGCCGGCTCACCCAAGCCAGTGCCAACGGTCGGACGGACCCCGCCTCATCGTGGTTGATCACCGTGCCACCTCATCATCCGGACGCCAGCACGCGCAAAACCTTTCAGCGGCATGACCAGCACTTTTTCCCGAGACCATCTTGATGCTGGCGGGTCATGCACCCAGGTGCTGTCAAAACTCGTGAACGAGCCGCCCCCATTGCACAACGTCTGATATCCGCCCCTGCCAGTAGCGGCGACCTGCCCGTCGGCGGCGAGGTAGTACGCGGCGTCCATGCGGATCGGGTCGACGTCCTCCAGCGGCACGAAGACATCGATCTCGATCGCCTTCGCCGTCCGCGGCAGGTTGCTCAGCTCCTCGTCCGTGATCAGGATGCCGCGGTCACGGGTCAGGTCGTACCCCGTGCCGATTGCATCTGGGCGAACTGAACGGGCTGTTCACCGCCTGGGGGGAGACGGTCTATCACCGCACCGCCGCGTCGCCCTCGGGCACCGTACGGGGGCGGGTCGTCGCGGAGGGCGCCGTAGGTCATGCCGCCCGAGGCGGGGACCGGCAGGTACGGCTCGGGGAACGCTAGCCACAGCCACACCCCGAACGGCAGCGGCACCGGGCATGCCGGGCCGGCCGGGGTGCAGGTCTCCCCCGCTTGCGGATGGGCCGGCAACCCCAACACTCACCTGGCCGCAGGCATGGGCCGCTACATCGCCGCTCGCGACTGGCTCACCGTCTACCAGCTGACGTCCTACGCGCCCGACCTCAATACGGTCGAAGGCATCTGGTCGATCCTGCGGATCACACCTTCGGACGAGCGGCCAGGCTTCCTTTCGGGGTACTTTTGATGCGTTCGCGTCAACATATCCAAGGCGTTCGTTCGCGTCGGCCGTCCCGGCGAGCAGTATGTACCCATGAGCACGCACCATGACGGTCCAGCCGGCCCATCACGGCGCCCGGTGATCCGGTTGCCGCACGAACGGGAAATCTTCGCCCGCCAGCGGGGTCTGCAAGACCACATCGCGGACCGGATCACCGCGTTCGCCGGCTCGATGATGTTCGTCTATGTGCACATCGCCTGGTTCGCCGGCTGGGTCCTGATCAACGAGGGCCTGTTCGGGCAGTCCGCGGTGTTCGACCCCTTTCCTTTCGGACTGCTCACCATGATCGTCAGCCTGGAGGCGATTTTCCTTTCGACGTTCGTCATGATCAGTCAGAACCGGCAGGCCGCTCGGGACAACATCCGTGCAGACCTCGCTTTCGAGACCACCGTGCGCTCCGAGATGTGGTCCGTCCACATCGGGCGCGCCCTCGGGCTCGACCCCGAGGAAGTCGAGCAGCAGGTGCGGCAGTCCATCGCCCAGAGCCGGGAACGGATGGACGATCAGGCGAGGCATTCCAACGGCTGACGGCGCGTGCGCCGACGGGCGGATCCGGGCCGCCCGGAAAGCAGGGGGATGGCTGGAGCTCAACGCCCAACAGCGGCTTCGAGGCCAGGGCCCCCGGCACACCAGTCGACCAGGCCTTCCGCCACCGCTGCACCGAGCGCATACCGACCCGCAGGTCACTGCGATGACCGCGCTCCCCTCCCCGTGCGCGAACCGGTCGACTGCTTCCCAGCGCGGCCGCTCCCGAAGCGCCACGCATTTAGACGTCATCTCATTTGGTGAGTCGGCGGTAGCAGATGAGGGTGCAGGCGATGCTGGTGAAGGCCAGGAAGTGGCTGGCTTTGCGTTCGTAGCGGCGGTGCAGTCGGCGGTATCCGGCGAGCCAGGCCCTGGTCCGTTCGATCGTCCAGCGGTGACGGCCGAGCCGCTCGGAAGACTCGATGCCTTTACGGGCGATGCGGTGCCGGATGCCGCGTGTGCGTAACCATCGGCGCAGGTGGTTGTAGTCGTAGCCCTTGTCGGCGTGCAGCTTGGCCGGACGTCGCCGGCGCGGTCCGCGACGGGAGCGGATGGGCGGGATTCCCCGCACGAGCGGTTCGAGTGCCTGGCTGTCGTGCAGATTCGCGCCGGAGATCCCTACAGAAAGGGGCAGTCCGGTGCGCTCGGTGATCAAGTGGATCTTCGAGCCGTACTTGCCGCGGTCGACAGGATTCGGACCCGTCGGTTCCCCCTTTTCAGGGCCCGCATGTTCACGGAGTCGATCGCGCAGCGCGACCAGTCCAGCTCTCCGCGAGAGCCGAGCTCGTCGAGTACCAGGCGGTGCAGCTTCGCCCATACCCGGGCCTTCGACCACTCGGCGAATCGCCGGTGGGCCGTCGCTCCCGAGGGCCCGAACGACGCAGACGGCAACTGCTGCCACGTGCAGCCCGACGTGGCCACGAACACGATCGCGGCCAGCACTTCCCGGTCGCCGTGACGGCGCCGGCCGCCACCCTGCGGACGAGTCGGCGCCTCCGGCACCACCCGCTGGAACAACTCCCACAACTCATCCGGCTCTACCTTCTTCCTGGGTCTGCCCCAGCCACTCGTAGGGTTGTGGCGCCCAGGGGAGCCGGGTGTGGCTCTCATCCGGCTGCCGCGCATGGCTTTTGGTGCTTGGCCGCCCGACTCCCCACGACGACTCGGCCGCCGATTGGGAAATGCGAACAGGTCGCTGTGTAGAGCAATGCCGGCGAGGTCGTCCGTGGTACGCACTGCACGCACGACGAGCTGGAGCACGATGAGCCGGATATGGGCCGGGACCGACTGCGGCAAGACCCACCACCACTGCCTGGTCCTGGACAGTGAAGGCGACACGCTGCTGTCGCGACGGGTGGCCAACGACGAGCCGGAGCTGCTGAAGCTCCTCGGTGACGTCCTGGACCTTGCCGACGGCCGTGCCGTCACCTGGGCCCTGGACATGACCGGCGGCGAGCCAGCGCTACTGATCGCGCTACTGGTCAACCACGGCCAGGAGCTGGTTTATATCCCCGGCATCGCGGTCAACCGGGCCTCGGACAGCTATCGAGGCCAGGGCAAGACCGACGCCCGGGACGCCCGCGTCATCGCCGATCAGGCCCGGATGCGGCGTGACCTCCTGCCGATCCGCCCTGACGATGACGCCACCGTGGAACTGCGGCTGCTGACCGATCGCCGCGTCGACCTGGTCGCCGAACGCACCCGCACCATTAACAGGCTCAGGTCACTGCTTACCAGCATGTTCCCAGCCCTGGAACGGGCTCTCGACCTGGGGACCAGCGGAGCGCTGATGCTCCTGACGGGCTACCAGACCCCGGCCGCGATCCGGCGCACCGGCCAGCGCCGGATGACCACCTGGCTGCGCAACCGCAAGGTCCGCGGATCCGAAGCACTTGCGACGAAGGCTGTGGAGGCCGCCGAGCGGCAGCACACCGCCGTCGCGGGTGAAACGGCCATTGCGAAGATGGTGCTCACCTTCACGAAGGAGGTGATGGCCCTCAGCGAGAAGATCTCTGAGACGGACAAGCTCATTGAGGGCCGGTTTCGCGAGCACGAACTCGCCGAGGTGATCCAGTCCCTGCCCGGCATCGGCACGGTGCTCGGCGCCGAGTTCCTCGTCGCCGTCGGCGGCAGCCTGGATGCGTTCGCCAGTCCTGATCGCCTCGCTGCCTTCGCGGGAGTGACCCCTGCACCGCGCGACTCGGGCAAGATCAGCGGGAATCTCCACCGTCCTCAGCGCTACCACCGACGCCTCCAACGGGTCTTCTACACGTCGGCGTTGGTGAGCGTCCAGTTCGACCCCAACTCGCGCCAGTTCTACGACCGCAAGCGCGCCGAAGGCAAACGGCACACCCAGGCCGTGCTCGCCCTCGCCCGCCGGCGCGTCAACGTTCTGTGGGCCTTGATCCGTGACCGACGGTGCTATCAAGTCGCACTACCTGTCGCTGCGACGGCTTGACTTCAGCATTGGGAAGCACCAGCCGCTCAACGATCCCCACACCGAGACCCTACCGAACACACCAAATGAGATGGCTTCTTAAGGTCAGTCACTGCGCAGCCACCCGTCTGATCCGCACAGCATGGTCCAGGGGCCCACTGGCGTTCGGCGCGCCGGCGGCGAAGCCCCCGGGTGTACTCGGCTCGTTCACGCTGCGTGGAAGGCGCACTGCCGTCGGGACGGGCGCAGGAACGCTGGGGCTGCAGATGTCGCCGCTCGGCGGCCTGGCGGTCGCCGAGTTCCTGTCACCGCGCGATGCGTGCCCGGGTGATCCGCTTGGTGCGCTCCAGCGGCCAGCATGGTGAGTTTCAACTCGTCGCGCTCAAGCCTTTCCCGGAGAATGCGGATGCCGAGCAGGGCGGCCAGGACTTCGGCTTCCGTGGCGTCGGGGTGCAAGAGGCCCTCGTCCCGCCGGCAGACGCGGTCGTAGTTGCGGGCAATGTCGATCAAGCGGCCCGGGGAGGCGCTGTCGGGTTGAGGGAGCCGCCGGGGCCCTGTTGTCTTCTCGGTCAGGAACGCCCACGCCTGTGCACGGTTGCTTGGTCGATCTGTGCCCGGTCACAGCACTGATTTCTACGCCGCCAGGCCGCCCGTCCGGCTCCGGCGGCGGCGAGCAGGGTGAGCGCGAACAGCAACGGAGCGTTGTGCATTGGGGCGCGGTCGAGGCGGGCCGAGCACGCGGCAGGACGGGCCCAGTAGGCTTGGGCGTCCGACGGGCGGGCCCGCCGCCCGGCCGGGGGGTACGGCCCTCGTACGGCTGCCCCGGACACCACACCCAAGGACGGCAACCGAGTGTCTTTCTTCATCATCGGCCACCGCGGTGTCATGGCCGCCGAGCCGGAGAACACCCTGCGCTCCTTCCTGCGGGCCGAACGCGAGGGGCTGGACGGCATCGAACTGGACCTGCACCTGAGCAAGGACGGCCAGCTGGTCGTCATGCACGATGAGACCCTGGACCGCACGACGGACGGCGCCGGTCCGATCGCCGACCAGGAGTTGCGGAAGCTCAAGGAGCTAGACGCCGGCCTCGGCGAGCGCATTCCCACGTTCGGGGAGGTGCTGGACGCCGTCGGACCGACGCTGCCGATCCAGGCGGAGATCAAGGACGTGGCCGCCGCCCGGTCGCTGGCCAAGGTGCTCTCCGACCGCGATCTGCTGGACCGGGTCTCGGTGCTGTCGTTCCACGACGTGGCACTGATCGAGATCCACAACCTGCTGCCGCAGGCCCGCACCGTGCTGGTGGCAGGCCCCAGCGCGCACCGCGACACCTTCGTCGGCCGCGCTCAGAAGGTCGGTTCGACCCTGGTCAGCGTGGAGTTGCGCCAGCTGAACCGGGCCATCGTGGAGAAGTGCGGCGCCGCCGGCATCGACGTGATGGCCTGGACCGTCAACGACGAGCACGACCTGGCGCTGGCCCGGACGCTCGGCTTGGTGGGCTGTGTGACCGACGAGCCCGGCATGAAGCGGCTGGTCGAGGCCACGGCCTGACTCGCCCGCTGACCCGGCATGGCACCGCGCCACCCCCGGTGAACAGCCTCCGGGCCGACGTCTCGCCGTATCGGTCGATGTGGTCCAACACGATCTGGTGGCCGTGGGCGGCGCGGGTGCGCCAGTCGATGACCTCCTCGTGGGTCGGGCCTCGAGGACGAGCTCCTGCTCCTGGTCGACGTCGGCGGTGGCCGGGGCGGGCGCGGCACAACCAGTAGCAGCAAAGGGGGACACGGCAGCCCGTGCTGCGTCCCAACCATCTGGCCTGCACACATACGGCTGCGGCCCGTCAGCAGACCGGGTGTTGCGGGCCGCAGCTGTTCCAACGAGCGAGTTCAGCAGGCGTCCGGGGCGACGCCCTGCGTATGCGCGAGAGCTAACGGAACCCGTTCGATCGTGTCCACGCGCTCGGTCATCGACCGCTCCCCCGGCGCGCCGACAGCCTCGGCGGGGAGCCCTATCCTGACAGGATCCGCACCTCGGGAAGCCACCCCCGGCAGATCGGGCACTCGACACTCGGTCCTGATTGCAGCTGAGCAGTTCGACGATCTGCGGCTGATTGCGAGCTTGGGCCGGGACGTGGAACTCGGGGGCGCGCAGGATGGCGCCCGCGGTAGCGGGGTAGGTGACCGTCACCGAATCGGCCAGCGGGTCGAACATGATTCGGGTGGCCAACGCCGTGGGCTGGAAGATCAAGGGACGCCTTTCGAGGGACTCTTCGGCCTCGACGATGGTGTTCAGGCGCAGTCTCTGACCGTCCCAGCGGATCGACGGATGCAAGGAGTTCAGCATGTCGTCGATGCCGCCGATCGCGGCATGGACTCGTGCCCTGGCTGATGCGATGGCGACGGCCGAGGTAATCCTTCGACGGTAGGGGTCCAGGGCCGTGGCGCGAAAGCTGGTGAGGATGTGGTTCAGCGTGCTCACCGCACCCGAGTGGCCATCGGCAAGCGCGCGGGTGAACGGAGGCAAGGCGCCGGATCGAGCCAGGTCCCGCAGATGAGCGGTAGCTGGTGGGGACTCAGGGTCGATCCCTGACGGTCTTGCATGGGCGACCTGATCGAAGAACGCCGGAATGTACAGGTTCGTGTACAGGTCGAACAGTCTGCTGTTGTTGAGGTTCCAGCCGCGGGTGACCTCCAGCCGCCACCCCGCCGGACTCCGGTTAGAGGTCCGGCCGGCCAGTTGAGCCCCACCCATCGCGAGTTCGCAACCGAAGTCAGGCGCGTCGGCGACCTGTAATCGCTCCCTCGCCCGGAAGCTGGCAGCTGGAGTCGCCACCGCGGGCCTTGCCGCCGCCACGCCCGCCAGTGCGACCGTCTACAACGTCTCCTGCCCGAGCGGCGGAGTCACCATCTACAGCTACAACGCACCGCCTTACTGCTACGACTGGGACGGCACATCCGGCGGCAACAACAACATCGGCTGGATGGACCTGCCGAACAGCAAGAAGATCTGCCCGGGGTCTACACCGGCTATGTCCTGGACGTCGCCCAGCACCCTTACTACTTCACCAAGGGAGGCCCGTGCACAACCACGGGTGGAGCGCACCTCCAGTACATCCTCTTCCAGAGCTAGGACTCCGCGCGCCTGTCAGAGGCGTCTGGCAGTATCGGGCCGGCCCGACTCCCCTGTGTTGGAGCCGGACCGGCCCGTCGCGCTCGGCCGTGGGCCGACGCCGGTTTCCTCAGCCAGGTCAGGGATGGCTCCCGTCCGTGCGAGACGCCTGGTCATGAAGGTGATGGCGGCCCAGGTGACGTGGCGGGGATGCTTCTCCGGCCGGCCGCCCTTGCTGGTCTCGCAGGCCGGGGGTGGGCAACGGTCCTTCGGGCAGGGCTCATTCGGCGTTCGTGGTGTGCCGGGGAGGCTTGACCCACTTGTCGCCCGGGTGGGCGGCGGCGTGAGGGGCGACAGTACTGGTGATGCACCGCCGGAACTCGGTCAGCTCCTCCCTGACCACAGCCCGTTCATATGCCTCCAGCACGACGGGTGAGGGCGCAGTGCTCCTACCCTGCGCTATTCAGCGTCCTGACGCCGGCGAGGTAGTCCGGCCCAGCTCTCGATCCGATCATGCGAGCGCGAGTACGATGCAAGAGCCTCATCTCAAGGCAGGGCCGGGGCCTATGGACGCGTGGAATGACGTTGGCCCAGCTCTAGGGGGAGCCTACGTCGTCCGCGTAGGTTCCGGCCCAATGAGATGAGGTGCAGGAATGGTCGCTACGGAGTCTGGCCAGGTGAGATCTGGTCGGTTACGTAAGGCAGCTTCACGGGTTGCGGTCGCCTTGGGCGTGAAAGCCCTCTGGGCTGTGATGGTGAAGGTGCTTGACCATTACGGAGTTGATCTCTAACTCCGTGTGAGGCGGAAGCGGTCTACAACCCAGAACGTAGGTCCGGCGGGCATCCCCCTTCCTGCCGGGCAGCAAGTTCGTCTGGGGAAGCGATTTTGCTTCTGCCTCACTTCCTGCCTCCCCCCCCCTTCCCGCCCTCTAGAACTCGTCCGCGACAGAGATCCGAGGTCCTATTCCCGCCCTGGCAGGCGGCGACGTATCCGCTCAGCTGTCCTGCGCGTACTGGGCCCAGGCGTGTGCGGTGTTGGGGTGGATGCCGAACAGGTCGCTGACGACGATGAGTGGCAGGCACACCGAGACCAGTCCAACTCGCCGCGCGCGGCGAGCTCGTCCCGCACCAGTCGATGGTGCTTGGCCCACACCCGGGCCACACTCCACTCGTTGAACCGTCGGTGCGCGGTCGGACCCGACGGGCTGAAAGCCGTCTGCAGTTGGCGCCATGTACAGCCCATCGCGGCCACGAAGATGACGGCCGCCAGTACCTGCCTGTCCCCGTACCTGCGCCGGCCTCCACCCTGAGGCCGAATCGGAGCGGCTGGTACCACCGCTGGAACATCTTCCATAAATCATCCGGAACCAGCCGCTCCACCATCGCCACCACGACCGCCAGGCCTAGTTATCGAGCCAGTTGAGACGCGCCTCTGGAGGGCGCGGAACGGGAGTGGAAATGACCAGCGGCCGTTACCGGTCCAGTAACCTGATTTGCCAGGCCGGTGCGACCGAAGCAGAGGAGCAGGCGGAACGCTGCGCAGAATCACTGGGTTGGCCGTGTCGTGGTGAGATCCCAGCCGATCGTGACCGGGGCATTCCCTATGAGGTGCAGTGGACGGCCGGATCCGGACTCATCCTGCACTTCCTGGTTGACGACGTTTCGGGTAGTGCCGCTATGTGTGTCTCAGGTGACTCTCGCGATGCCTCCGAAGCAGCGATGGGTCTCGTGAAGAGCCGGATCCCGTTCATCTCCTTCGAGGGCTTGCTGAACGCGGTCGATACGGCAGCCGGTTCCACTTCGATGCCTTCTGTTCGGCACCGACTCGATCTTGCAGGAGGCTGCGATCTGGGCTGCTTCCTATGCATCTTGGCCCGAATTCCGTGCCCTGAAAACTGGACTGCATCATCAACATCGCGACAGGCCTCCGCCGCGACGTCCGCGACCCACGGCGGCCACTCAGTCTCCCCGGTTCTCACGTAGTCACAAAAGCGACGCCACGCGACTATGCCGCAGCCCTGCCAGCGGATGGTTCCTTCGGCACCTGTCCGCCCGCAGGGCGGAGGCGTCATTCGGCACAGGGACCGGGAAGTACTGGCGGCGATCGTGTTCGTCGCTACGTCTGGATGCACTTGGCAGGAGATGCCGACTGCGTCGTTCGGCCCATCCGGCAAGTGCGGGTCGAAGATCCATTTGATCACCGACCAGAACTGTCAGCCCCTGTCTGTGGGCATTTCCGCGGCCAACACCCACGACAGCCAGGCGCTCGTCCCGCTGGTCAGCGGCATACCGCCCATCCGCTCCCCCGCCGTGGGCCACGGCGTCGCCGACCAGGCAAGCTCCACGGCGACAAGGGTTACGACTACGACCATCTGCGGCGCTGGTTACGCAACCGAGGCATCACGCCGCGCATCGCCCGCAAGGGTGCGGACTGAAGCCAGCGACTCGGTCGGCATTACTAGGTCATCGAACGCACCGTCTCCTGGCTCGCCGGATGCCGCCGACCGCGCCGTCGCTACGAACGCAAGGCCGACCGCTTCCTTGCCTTCGCCGGCATCGCCGCGGCTCTCATCTGCTGGCGGGGCCTCTCACTGCGGTCGTGCGGCAGCTGCCATCACGGGACGTTCCAGGCGGAGATGAACGGTTGCCCGTCCTCAGTGGCCAGGAAACTCAGCGTTCCGGGATGCGGGTGGCCCAGTAGTCGGCCGGCCGACGCATGCAGGCCCAGCCACCGCACGGTGAGCACGCGCGCCAGGTGACCGTGAGCGACCACCGCGACGTCGCCATCGTTCAGCAGCGGCCGAATCCGGTCCAGCACCGCGTCCGTGCGCGCGACCACCTGCTCGAGCCGCTCGCCGGGATGGTCAGCGTCGCCGGGAATGACGCCGTCCCGCCACAGGTCCCAGCCCGGCCGCCCCTTCCGGATCTGCGCCGCGGTCAGGCCCTCATAGCCGCCGTAATCCCACTCGGCCAGGTCGGGATCGGGCCTGACGCCGGCCAATCCCGCCAGCTCGGCCGTCCGCATGGCGCGGCTCAGCGGACTGCTGAACACGCCGGCCAGCGGGCGTCGGGCCAACCTCGGAGCGAGTGCCTTGGCCGATGCCTCACCTGCGCCAGTCAGCGGAACATCAGTGCGCCCCGCATGCTGGCCCGACAGGCTCCACTCGGTCTGGCCGTGCCTGATCAATATCAGCTCCCCCATGAGCGAGCACGCTATCTGATCATGCGACACGGTGGGCCCGATTGCCCGTCTTCGTTCCCGCCATCTACTGCCACCAACAGGATCATTCCCATACAACTACAGGACCGCAGGCCAACCACCCGAACAAACAAACCGAACACACCAACAGACCACGCCAATTACGCGGAACACCACACCAGAACGGCCAAACCCCCCTGAAGATCTCTGCCCTGTCACAACCATCACGACACGGGGCGATACTCCATCAAAAGGGTCTCAGGTGTTCGCCGCGGCCGGGTCAACCGTCACCCGACTCCACCCGAGAGTCCCGCGCAGATGATCCACGAGAGCACGAGCCGCATCCGATCCGAGACCGCGGCCCCGCGCCTCGGAAACCAGCACCATGTCGATGCCACCCGAGCAACTGCCACGTGCCCTCGACCGTATACGAGATGTGGAACAGCCAGCCGATCAGAGTCTTGATCCTCGCCAGAGTCCACCGCTGGTCGGCCCGGCTGTGGGCGAGCGGGCCGCGCTCCAGCTCCCGTTCCTCAAGATCTGGGCCTCGCTGAGCCTCGGTCGACCCGGTGACCCCTTCGACGGCACGCCGGCCTCGCCGCGCTCGCGCCAGGCCCAGCGCCACCGCTCCACCGACCGCTCGCTCGCCCGCGGCGCGGCGGCGAGCTCCCCGTTCTCCTGCTCGCGCTCGAAACGTTCCACGGCCTCCAGCCGTAACCGCTCCCGCGCGGCCCTCTCGGCGTCGGTCAGCCCACCGCCCTGCGCGTACCTCACGCCCACAGGACTACCGGAACTAACCGACGGCTGTCAGACGATCAGCCCCGACATCACCCATTCAAGTTCAGTAGCGAGCAGGTCCAGGTCGCCTTCCGATGATGGGACGAGACGTGTCAGCGCCCCACTGATCGCGATTCCCTGGGGCATCAGTCGCCCCTGAGCTGGTTGTTCCGGGGGGTTCGGTCGGGACCAGCCTGTGCATGTGCAAGGGCCGAACAGGCTTCCCGGCTCAGTGCAAGGAGACCGGCCAGGGCCTCGGCCGTCTCGGATCCGGTCTCCAGTTGGCGCCACAGCTCGTGCAGTGCGGCGGAGACGTCCGTGCCATGCGTGAACCGCCGCAGCGCGATGTCGAGGTCCCGCAGCCAGCCGTCCACTGTGAGACAGGCGGTGCTGCCGAGCGATTCAATGTGAGGATGAACGATTCTCTGTGGGGTCGGCTCTCGGCCGGGGACCAGCGGGAGGTGGACCAACTGGTGGCTGCGGGACGCCACATTCGGGCCATCGCACTGATGCGTGAGCGCGCTGGTCTGCCGCGGCCAGATCTCCGTGACTGCGTTGACCTCCTGGAACAATGCCTGGTAGAGGGTGAGCAGTCCCCATACTTCCTGGGTGAGTCCGGCCGGATCCTTCGAGCGCAGGACGCGGCCCTTGAGGAGTGTGTGACGCAGTGCCAGGTAGGCGCACTCGATCTCCCATCGCTCGTGGTATAGGCGGACGAGCTGGTGGGCGGGGTCAGCGCGGTGGTCGGTGAGCGTGGTCAGCAGTCGGTAGGTCTCGCCGAAGGTGCTGCCGTCGGCGGTGCGGGTGCGGATCTCGGCTTCGATGACGCGCAGGGTGAGGCCGGCGATGCGCGTGAGGTAGGAGCCATCGGGCAGTAGCGTCAGGATCGGCGGATGTCGACGACTGGTGCAACGCACCAGGAACTGTGCGCCGCGGCGGGCGGCCTGTGCGAGCAGGTCATTGGTGTGGAAGGCTCGGTCAGCCAGTAGCAACATGCCGGGGGTCAAGTTCGAGGCCAGCTGCTGTGCGTAATACGTCTCGCCCCTGGCCACGGGGCCGAAGGCTGCCGCGATCAGGCCGCGGGTTCCGGTCTCGCACAGTGTCATCAGCATCAGTCGGGATATCCCGCCTGGCCGAGTCGGCTGGCGGGGCGGCCGAGCCAGGACCAGTTGTCCGCTTGGATGCGTCCACACCGCCCGCGCGCCTTGCCGCGCACAACTTCGTCTCGATCGCGTGGGCCGCGATCACGCCGGTGAGCAGGCAGCTCACGCGCCGCACGACCTGCCGTTCCGGGCGCCGCCCTACGAGTCCTGTCGCTCCGCGAAATCCAGCCAGCCGGGGGCTGCCGGGTTCGTGGCGGAGTTCGTAAGGGCATCGAGCTGGGCGGCGAGGTCGGGGTGGGCGGGGGTCAGGTGGGGGCGGGTGGCGTTCAGGGGGTGGATGAGGACGGCGGGGTCGTCATGGGCGAGGGCCGCGTGGAGCTGGCTGAGCGGGTCGCGAGCCGCGGCGGGCAGGTCGGTGAGGGCGGCGATCTGGCCGGCGATGCGGCGCAGGTCGGCTGCGTTGCGGCGGGCCCAGGTGGCGGTGGTGCGTTCGGCGGCGCGGCGTTCGCGGGTGGCCTGGACGCGCTGTTCGCCGGTGGTTCCGGCGGGGCCGGGACGTCCGCGCAGGTAGCGGCGTTCGGCGGCCTGGCGGCTGGCGACGCCGAGCGGGTGGGCAAGGTCCGCCCAGCTGGCGCCCGCCTGGCGGGCGGTTTCGATCAGGCCGGTTTCCCATCCGGCGAGCTGCTCGCGTACCTGCCGCAGCAGCAGAAGAGAGGCCAGGGCCTGGTCCGGGCCGACGTCATGCGTCTCGGCAGTGCCGGGGGCTTCGTGCCGGGCGGCTTGCAGGGTGTCGTTTATGGCTTGAAGGGCTGCTGCGGCGGCGAGGAACGACGCCGGGCTCGGTGTGCCGGCGCTGGACGATGCCGGCTGGTCGGCCGTGGTCATAGGCACCTCCCTCAGATAGTCATCCTTTGGACGACATCAAGTTTGTCATCCATTCGATGACATGTTACAACGGTGTCAGTGAGGCGCATTGGCAGCAACTGCCCGAACCTTCCTGGAGGTGTTTCACGATGTTGATGCGCACTGACCCCTTCCGTGAGCTGGACCGGCTGGCGCAGCAGCTGATGGGACCGGGCACCTGGTCCCGGCCGTCCCCGATGCCGATGGACGCCTACCGCGAGGGTGATCAGTACGTGGTCGCCTTCGACATCCCCGGCGTCAACGCGGACGCGATCGACATCGACGTCGAACGGAACATGCTGACCGTCAAGGCCGAGCGCCGGCCCGTGACGAAGGCCGACGACGTACAGATGGAACTGTCGGAACGGCCGCTGGGCGTCTTCTCCCGCCAGATCGTGCTCGCCGACACGCTGGACACCGAGAACATCCAGGCCGACTACGACGCAGGCGTGCTCACCCTGCGCATCCCGATCGCCGAGCGCGCCAAGCCCCGCAAGATCGCCATCGGCGTCGGATCCGACCGCAAGGAGATCTCCGGCTGAGCCGGACAGACGAGGGCTGACCAGCGGCGGAGGACGGGTACCTGATCTCCCCCTCGCCCGTCCTCCGCGCCCCGCGGACCGAGGAAGGGTGGCGACCGACATGACCGTGCGACGGGAAGCGTTCCTTGACCGTGTGAAGGAACGCGGCGAGTACGACACCCTGCAGGAAGCCGAACGCGCGGCCCGCGTGGTGCTCGCCCTGCTGGGCGCACACCTGGTCGGCGAGGTACGCGCCCGGCTGGCGGCGTGTCTACCGGAAGACTTCGCCCTGATCCTCCTGAACCCACTGCAGAGCGCCGAGCCGCTGTCACCAGAGCGGTTCGTGCGCGCGACCGCGGCCTGGATCGAGGGCGCCACCGAACAGACCGCGGCCTGGGACGTCAGCGCCGCCCTCTCCACGGTCGCCGACGCCGCCGGCGACAACCTCCTCAAGGAGATCCTGCTCCAGCTCCCCGCAGGCTACGACCTCCTCTTCGGCCGCCCCCAGCCCACCTGACCACCCGCCCCCGGTGACCGCACACCGGCCACCACGACCCTGGTGACAGAAAGGCAACCACCGCAGTGATGTCCGACCAGAGCGCACCGCTCCAGCGGCCCTACGGGCTGGCGTACGAGCAGATGCTGGAGAAGGTCCGCTACGACGGCGCCTACCCCACCCGTGAGAAGGCCGAGGAAGCCGTCCGCCTCGTCCTCGCGGGACTGGGACGCCAGCTGACCGGCGACGAACGCGTCGAACTGGCCGCCCGGCTCCCCTTCGAAGCCGCACGCATCCTCACCGCCCAGATCCCCGACACCCAGGCACTGACCGGCTGGGCCTTCGTCAAGGACCTCGCCGCCCGCACTGGTGCCACCCTGGCCACCACCCGCTGGGACACCGGATCCGTCCTCTGTGTCGTCGCAGCCCTGGCCGGCCCCGATCTCCTCACCCGCATCCTGCAGCAGCTTCCCTCCGGCTACGCGCTCTTGTTCGGCCGTGCCGAACTCACCCAAGCCGCATAGATACGCGGGATGGGCCTTTCCGGCGCCACAGCACCCCGGTGACCGTGACGCGTGCTCGGGCTGCAAGGACCGCACCGCGCGTCACGGCGCTCCGGCATCATGCTGACGCGGTCAGTCCGCAACGTGGTCCGTCACCAGCGCCGAGCGGACCGGCCGGGCTGTCCATCCGTGCCCTGCTCGAACTCGCTCACGACCCAGAACACAAAGCTCCAGACGCCGTTGCAGCCCCATGAGCCGCTCGAACCACCACAGCAATCGGGGTGTCCAAAAACCCCGTTACCCATCCTGCCGGCTTATGCGAGCCAGCAGGATCGGCACCCGCCGCAGCGGGGTTGCGTCAGTCCGCTGACTGCGTAGGGCGGGGCGACTCGGTGAGCGGCTGCCGCCTCGGCGAGCGCGAGGCGGCAGCCCTTCAGCTCGGGCACGTACTTGTTTTCAGTGCCTCGGATAGCGGTCAGCCCGCAGCCCTCATTCGTACAGTCGGCCTCAGTCCTATTGGCCGGGGCGTTCTCCGTCTCCTGCAGAACCGGACCGTTGGAGATGCTCCAGCTCACGAGGGAACACCGGCCCACCAGCCACCATTCCGCCCGGCAGTCATGCCCAGGGCGCATGCACGACTGACCGGTGCTTGGGAGAGCGCCCGGACCAGGACCTCGTCCGGGTGACCGGGCCCGTTCGTGGTGAGCGAGGAGCAGCTCGCCGAGTTCGAGACCGACGTACCGGCGGCGTTCGTACTCGCGCGAGCTTCGGCCGGACTGATAGACAGCACGATCCGCAACGTGCACCAACCATCTGGAGCTCATCCGGGACTGGTTCGGCCGCCCACTGTGGGAGATGCAGCCTGCGGACGCCGACGTCTACTTCGGCAAGGCGCTCCGCGACGCCAAACCGTCGACCCGGACCGGCCGGGCTGGTGCGCTGGCGGTGTTCTTCCAATTCGTTGAGCTCCGGCAGAAGGCCGAGCTGACAACCTCACAGGCCGTGTGGTCGAGTGCCCCTGGACAAGATGAACCGGCCACCGGCTGGGCCTCGGTGGAACCGCGGTTGAGGATCCCGCCCTAAGCGGAGATCGAGGAGTTGTTCGCCGGGTGGCGTGAGGACCGAAGCCGCGGTTGGTGCCGCTGATCGACGGCGCCGATCGTAACCTGCGGTGGTTCATCGAGGACGTGTGGGGCCCCTTCCACGCCGACCACACCCGGCCCGGCGCCCCGCTGTTCTCCTCCGAGCGCAAGAGCAGGGACGGCTCCTGCTCGCAGGTGACCGCCGACGTCTTCGGCCGGTCGCCGGCCGAGGCCGCCGCTCGGCACCTACCGGCCTGGGCCGGGCAGCTCACCCCGCACGTGCTCAGGAAAGGGACGCCCTTCTGCGCCTGGCGACCAGCAGCACCACAGCGGCGGCGCCCAGAGCCACTGCTGCGGTGCCTGCCCCCGCCCACACAGCGGTTGGCACTCCGTCCTGACCACCGTCGCGGGCGGGGTCCTGGGTGACGGTGAGGTAGCCGGTCTTCTTCACACGGCCGCGGTGGCTGACGACAGTGACGGGATACCTGCCGGGGTCCAGGCCGGGCTTGATCCGAGCCGGGCCCCAGAAGACCGGGGCATCCCCCTCATGGCCCTTGATCAGATCGAACTCCAGCCGGGCCGGGGATTGGAACGCCGGGGAGGTCGCGGTCATCCGCTCCTGCTCTCCGGGGTCCGGATGGGCGTCCTGCCAGCGGACATACATCCTCCCTCCCGCCGCGACGGTGAAGCCCCTGGACCGGGCGCTGAACACATAGCCTTCCTTCCCGAAGAACGCCGGGCCGCTGGCCTTGCCCAGGTAATCGTCGTCGCCGGGGCGGGCCGATCGGACGTCCAGCCGGGTTTCGGCCTTCCGCCTGCCATGCGCATCGGTCACCCACACCTGGTACGCCCCGTCGCGCAGGGTGTCCCGCAACGGCACGTCAAAGGCGTTGAACATACGGGTGTTGTTCCACGACCCCTTGTCGTATGCGAGGCGGACCGGCGCAGTGAACGCTGCGGAACGGGCCGTAAAGGACTTGCCGGTCTCTCCGGGATACAGGTCGTCGAAGAACAGATTCACCTTGATGCCCGGCCGCCCCGCGCCGCCCGCGCCCACCTCGATGAACGGACGCCTCGGCGGCTTGACGTCGATGGTGTCACGGGCCACCACCTTGCCTCCGGCCTTGACCACCAGCGGATACGAACCGGGCCTCGCCGACGCCGGGATAGGCGCCCTCACACCCTCACCGCCCGTATTGCCCGCAGGGCCGTCCAGCCGGACCGGGGCCGCGAAGACCGGCGACTCGGCCACCAGCTCCACGCCCGGCTTGCGTGCGTAGTTGAGCAGATCGATCCCGATGGCCTCCCCAGGGCGCGGGCCCGCATACGCCTGGCTGATCACCGGAGGGTCCTCGCCGGCCACGGCCGGCCGCACCAGGCCCCCACCACTGAGCACCCCACCACACACACCAACGGCCACCACCCGCCGCCAACTCGCCCTCATGGCATCCTCCTCTCACTCACCGAGGACTCTCACTCACCGAGGAAGAGGGAAAGGCCCGCCCGGCGGTTGGCCAACCAGCCCGAAACAACACTAGGCATCTCAAACGGCGGCGACAGGTGAGGACCCATCGGCATCCGCCGAGTTGATGTCATGCCGTGACGGTCCGACACGTGAAGCGGTGTCCTGTCCCCGAGTGGAACGCACACGGGTAGGGGCTCGGGCAGGAGTCGCCGGATGAACAGGGCCCGATGGGTCCCGCACGGTTTCCGAGGGGTCGTCGCCTTGTCCGCCGTGGCAATCACACTCAGCACAGGTAACAGGCCGCGGTGATTCGGCAGTTCGTCGCATCGACCGCCTCGGTGCCAAATCAGCGGCCGGGCAGAAGGAACTTCACCTCGGGGAAAGCCGCGCACGGCCCGTCGAGCAAGTGCCCCCGGCCGCGTCGCAGATGCAAGTCGAAGAAGGCGAGCGGGTACGCCTGCTGGATCCGCAGCGCCCGGGTCGGATCGAGCGCCCCGATCCAGCGCCGAAGCTCCTCGTCGCTCATTGCCACCATCTTCGCCAGCTGCGGTATCAAGACCTGGTTGTCGCAGTACGACGAGTGGACCGCACCATCGGCCTGGATGTTGAGCCGCCAGCCCCGCAGGCGCGACCAGAATGCGGCGACGCTCGCATCCTCGGCCCGGGTGAACACGGCCGTCATCATCATGAACGGCCGGTCCAGATCGGTGGTGACCGCCGGTTCCATCGGGCCGTCGAAACTCAACCCCGCCCGAACCCGCTGGTCCTCGCTCATGACGAGGGCGGTCGCCGTCCCACCCTTCGACCAGCCGAACATGCCGATGCGCTGCAGGTCCAGGGCGCCGGACAGGCCGGCCGGCAGTGGCCGGTGCTCGGCGTCGGGGTTCTCCCCGGCGTCCAAGTCCTCCAAGCGATCCAGGACGAAGCGAATGTCCTTGGCGAAGTCCGCCGGCCCCAGTATGTGCTGCGGGTCGTGCAGCGGGACGACGACCCGGCCGTCCGGGAACGCGCTGAAGGCGTCGCCCGTGTGGTCCACCGTCACCACGACGTATCCGTGGCTGGCGAGTTCCTGAACCACGACGGTGGTGTCGGAACGGTGGTCGTGCGCGCCGTGCGAGAACACGACGACCGGCAGGCGACCGCCCGCCCGCCGCACCGGTGCGCCCTCGTGGCCGACCGTGAACGGCGCGAGCGCAACGTCGGCGTCGAACCCCGCCGAGGCCAAAAGCGCCCGCAGGGGCGCAGCAGCCATCCAGGGAGCCCGAGGATACCGCCAGACGTCCCGGGCGGGATACCAGACACTGGCCATCAGCTCACGCCGACCTCCCGGACCGGCCGCGGGATCGGGACGTGAGCCATCGACGAGATGCAGCGACACCGTGCCCACCGGGTACGGCCCGGTGGGCACGGGCAGGACGAACCGTGCCGGACCCGGGGCGCCGCCCTGAGCGGCTCGCGCGGGACGCGCGACACCGAGCGGCGCCGCGGCGCCGGCCGCGAGTGCGGCTCCCATGAGATGACGGCGCGTCAGGCCGTTACGGCCCCCGCCCCTGTTCATGTTCATATTCATATTCATGGTGGAACGCTGTCATGCGGTGCACCCGAGCACATCCGACCAGCGAATGCATGAACCGTCGCACATGGACCCACGGGTTTACGTCCGTGGGATGAGCGTCGAAACCGGTGACCCGCCAACCAGGCGACGATGTGTCCGCCGAGGACGACTCCTTGCGCCGCCGCCAGCCAGACGCCGTACGGGCCCGTGATGCCGGCGGGGCGGCCCGGCGGCATCCCGGCCGTCACCGCCGTCGTACCACCGGCCCACGTCCAAGCCCGCCGACCTGACCCGGTGCGCTACCTGCGCCTGGCTCGTCTGCGGCAGGCGGTAGAGCAAGTACGTTGCCACCACGGGCCGTACGGTCCGACCGTGCGGTAGCCGCAGACGGTACTGCCGCAGAGCAGAGCCAGGCCGAGTGCCGCACGGATGCCGGGATGTGAGGCGAGTGCGGCCTTGATGCGGTCGGCGAGTGCGCCGGCGGGTGCGCCGGGCCGGGCAGGCCTCTCCACAGCCAGGTGAGCGAGGCTTGAGCCGGCACGGTCACGGTGGCAGCGCCGGCGACAGTGTCAGCGCTGCGCTGCCGGCGACCCGGCCCGGAGCTCGGCCTCGGACGTGCCGGGGGGACCACCCGCCGCAGGGCACAGAAGGCAGGCGGTGCCACTGCCACCACGCATCGGGTACACGCAGGAAGACCACGGCCTCGCCGCCTGCGGTACCGCATGCGACCACGTCCCAGCACACCTGCCGGCTGTCGCCGGCACCATCCAGAACCGGTGCACGACGCCCTCTGCGACCGCACAGCCGGATGACATACATCGCATCGCATGTGACAGCGCTGTACGGAACATGTCACAAGGCTCGTACCGCCAGATCCCGCCGCTTCCCCCGGAGCGCTTCAGGTGCGAGGTTTACCGACCGGAGCGACCTGCAGCAGGCCGCACAGGGAGGGACCGGGATGGACACCATGACGCGCCGACACCGCCGCACCAGCAGCGGCAGAGCCGCCGCAAAGGCCCGAAGAGCCGGCACGACCGAAACGACCGGCACCAACGGCACAACAAGGCGCCGCCGGGCAGCGGTGACCGCCACGGCCCTCGCCATGGCCGCACCACTGACCCTCGGCGCCGCAGGAAACCCGGCAGCTGCGGGAGACCACGCCATCGTCTTCGCCCGCTACACCGCCGCAGCACCCACCGAAGACCTCTACGCCGTCTCCCCCAGCGGCGGCACGCCGGTCAACCTCACGCACAGCTCCACCATCAGCGACGTGACGCCCAGCTGGTCCCCGGACGGCACACGGCTGGCCTTCGCCCGCTACGGGTCCGCAGGCGCCATCGACGGCATCTGGACCATGAAGGCCACGGGCGGCGACCTGAAAGCCGTCCCCGGCACCAAAGGCGCCTCCGACCCGGCATGGTCCCCGGACGGCAAACAGATCGCCTACGCCAAGCCGGTCGGCAGCCAGCGCGAGATCTACGTGACCCACCTCGACGGCACCCACGCCACCCGGCTTACCCACACCGCGGCAGACGACCTCCACCCGACATGGTCCCCGGACGGCAAATACCTGGCGTTCAACCGCACCGACACCAGCGGACACAGCAGGCTGATACGGATCCGGCTCTCCACCCTGACCCAGACAGCCCTCACCGGCCCCGCCTCCCACGACTGGACACCCGACTGGTCACACAGCAACCAGATCGCCTTCAGCCGCCAGGACTCCTCGGGCTTCGCCCACCTCTACCTCATCCGTCCCGACGGCACCGCACTGCATCGCATCACCGCCGCCCGCCTCAACGACAAGAACCCCTCCTGGTCCCCGGACAGCAGCCACCTGGTCTTCACCAGAGGCGGCACCGACGACGCGGACCCCGAACACCTCTACCTCATACGCGCCGACGGCACCGCAACGACCCAACTCACCAAAACCGACTCCCACGACCTCGAAGCCGACTGGCGCCCCTAGGACACGCGCAGGCCAGAGCCCATGAGCGGGATCGTCCGCTCATCACGCAAGGGCGGGACCGTGCACGCGAGCGACGGCCTGGACCCCATGATCCAGGCCGTCGCCTCACGCGCGGCAATCACGGAGGATCTCGCACGAGCACCGCGTGGCACGGCGTACCCCCGCCTCACCGGAACTGCGGGCGCCACTCGAAAAGCAGGATGGTCACGTCGTCCCGCAACTGGTCGCGCTGGTAATCGAGGACGGCGTGAATGAGCAGCCGCAGCACCTCGGCCGGGCGCTGGCCGGCGGCATTGGAGCGGATGATGAAATCGGTGAACCGGGCGAGGCCGAACTCCGCACCGTCCGCATCGCGGGCCTCCACCACACCATCGGTGTAGAGCAGCACGCAGTCACCGGGCTCCAGCACCGTCTCGTGGACCTGCCGGGCGACCGGGGCAAGGGGGCCCGCCAGGCCGATCGGCGGCTGCGGCGGACTGTCCAGCACCCCGGCGAGCACTCGCTCACCACGGATCAGCAGCGGCGGGGGATGACCGCAATTGACCCAGCGCAGCACCCCGGTCTCGGCATCGAGCCGACACAGCACACCGGTACAGAACTGGTCGGGCAACCACTGGGCAAGCGCCTGATCGACGGAACCGACGACATCGGCCAGGTCACCACCGCCGCGGCGCGCGTTACGCGCCGCCGCCATCGCGACCGACGTGGTCAGACCCGCGTTCAGATCATGACCCATGGAGTCGAGGATCATGGTGTGCAGCACATTCTTGACCACCGAATGATCGAAAGCGTCGCCCGCGATGTCGTACGCCGGTTCCAGGACCGCGGTCGAGACGCACTTGCTGCTGCCGACGGTGTGGGGTGGCAGGAAAGCCCGCAGCATCTCGGCCGGCAGCTGCATGGCCGCGGTACGGGAGCGGGCGGCGAGCCAGTCACTGTAAGCACGCTTGGAAGTGATCAACATCGCCAACAAGTCCGCCAGCATCCGGCCACGCCGCAACGAGACCTCTTCCAGCGAAGCGACCCCTACCCCCAGCACCCCCAACCGCTCCGATCCGTCCACCAAGGGCAGCCAGACGACCAAGCCGTCATCGGCCGCAGCGACCCGCGGCGAAAGCGTCCGATACGCCCAGCCCGCCGTCGAACCATCCACCGGCAACGCATCCAAAACCTCATCAAGCGGAATCAACAGCCGCTGCTGCAGATCCACGAGGTAGAGCGACGCCGTCCCCAGACCAAGAGCCGAAGCACACCGCACCGCCAACGCAGGCAACTCAAACGGCAATGCGGTCCGCGCCTCGACGATCAGCTCCTCCAGCCGACCCTCATCGACCACCCAGCCGGCATCGGAAGACCCATGCGGCGACTCCGACACACACATCACCTCTTCGCCACCAGTTTCACACCCGAGCGCCACCGCCACGCGACAAACATCACCTCGGCCAAACCCCACAAAAACACCCGCCACCATCACCCGAGCCACGACCAGGGGCAGCCCGTTCGTGTCCGACAGGATGTGCAGCTTGGAACCCGGCCTGCGCCGGTCCACGGGGCTCGGACCTAGCCGTCCGGCACGATGCAGCTCTACCTCTCCCGCCTCGTCCGTCCGCAGCGCCCCGGCAACCACTGAGATTTCCTGGACCTGGGCCTGTTACCTCGTCCGAGTGACTGCGGACTGTTCCGATCCACCCCAATGCGTAGTGCGCAAGTCTTGTACCTGTTGGACATTCCTTCTGTCCGGGTGAAGTCATGGAGGCGTGGATTGGCTCGGGCCGTAGCGCACGATCTACGCGAGTACCCGGCACCGATGAGCGAGGAGGAGTTCCTCGCGCGAGCCTCCCTGTGGGGGAAGGCGCTTCGCGACGCCGAGGCCGAGGTGTGCCGGCGTAGCAGGCCGGAGTCGATCGGGCCGGCGAGCGGAACCCATCAGAACGACGACGCCACCACCTGGGAGCCGGTCCCGGTCAAGCCGGGCGGCGTCTCGCTGCACGCCGCGGTGACCGCGGCCCGGCCCGGCACACGACGTGACGGGCCGGGCCACCGTTCAGAAGTCCCAGCTCTGGCTCTGCGCTCCGTTGCAGCTCCAGCTCACCAGGAGCTGGCCGGGCTCGGGCCGGCCACCCAGGATGTCGAGGCACTTTCCGTTCATCCGGCTACGGATCTCGTTGCCGTTACGGAACCACCTCTGGTTGATGCCCCCGTCACAGTCCCACATGCTGACCGAGCCCAGGTCACCCTGATTGAACGCGTAGATCTCCAGGCACTTTCCGTTCATGCTGGAGCGAATCTGCTCACCGTCCCAGAACCACTGCTGGTTGGTGTTACCGGTGCAGTCCCACGTCACGGTGGAAGAGCCGTTCTCCTGATGGAATCCGAAGATGTCGGCGCACCTCCCGTTCAGGTTGGACCTGAGCAGCGGTGCCGCGGCGAATGCCGGCGGGCTCGTCAAGGTACCGGCGACCGCGAGCCCGATGGCCGCCAGCACCGGGATCAGTCGTTTCGCAGCTTTCATGCTTTCCCTCCGTACAGCCAGTGCGCGGTTGCGCTGGCCCATGTCTAGCTGCCGAGCGTTGTCCGGCGCCGGGACGTGGGCGCCGGACATCAACAGCCGGACAATGACCACGCACGCGGCTGCGGAAGGCTCCAGAAAGGAAGGCCATGCCACGTGCCGAACGCCCGCTCGACCCGGACTCCGGTCCGCTGACGCTGTTCGCGGCCGACCTGCGCAAGCTGCGCGAGGCGGCGGGACGGCCGCCCTACCGGGCACTGGCCCAAAGGGCACACTATTCGTCTACGACCTTGTCGGACGCGGCAGCCGGGCGCACGTTTCCGAGCCTGGGTGTCACGCTCGCGTATGTCGAGGCGTGCCAGGGTGACCGCCGCGCATGGGAATCCCGGTGGCACGCGGTCGCCGCTGAGATCGCCGCGAGCGCACAGAGCGAGAAGCCGGGGGAAACCTGCCAACCGAGCACACCGTACGCCGGGCTGTCGGCGTTCCAGCCGGAAGACGCCGACCGCTTCTTCGGGCGCGAGCGGCTGACCGGCGAGCTGCTCGCGAAGGTGCGGGACCGCCGGTTCCTGGCGGTCTTCGGGCCGTCCGGATCGGGGAAGTCGTCGCTGTTGCGGGCAGGCCTCGTCGCCCGCGCGCGGGCATCAGGGTGGCCGGTCATGCTCTTCACGCCGGGACCCCACCCCGTGGAGGAGTGCGCGATCCGCCTCGCCGCGGCGACGGGAGAGGCCCCCGGCGCGCTGATGACCGAGCTGCGCGACGATCCAGCGACGCTGCACCTGCGGATCCGCCAGGCCACGATCGACAGCGCACCGCACATCGACACGCTGATCGTGGCCGACCAGTTCGAGGAGGTCTTCACCCTCTGCCGGGACCGGGACGAACGAGACGCGTTCATCGCCATGCTGATCGCCGCCACCACCGCGACGGCCAGCCGGACGCGGGTGGTACTCGGCGTACGCGCCGATTTCTACGGCCACTGCGTCCAGAACCCCCTGCTGGTCGAGGCGATGCGCGACGCGCAGTTCGCGGTCGGTCCGATGAGCAGCCAGGAACTGCGCGAAGCCATCACCCGGCCGGCCCATCTCACCGGCTGCACCGTGACCGGCCCGCTGCTGGCGGCCGTGATCGCGGACGCGACCGGTCAGCCAGGCGCGTTGCCCCTGGTCTCACACGCGATGGTCGAGACCTGGCGCCGCCGCAGCGGCAGCCGCCTGACCCTGGACGGGTACCTGGCGGCCGGCGGAATCCGGCACGCTCTGGCTCAAACCGCCGAGGCCGCCTACCGGGCGCTGTCGCCGGTCCAGCAAGGCCTCGCCAGATCACTGTTCCTCCGGCTGACCGCGCTGGGCGACGGCACCGAGGACACCAGGCGCCGGATCACCAGGGACGAGCTGGACCCGGGCCCCGACACCGCCTTCGTGCTCGAATCCCTTGCCCGGCAACGGCTGGTGACGCTGGACGAGGAGTGCGTCGAGATCACCCACGAGGCGATCATCCGATGCTGGCCCAGGCTGCGCGGCTGGCTGACCGAAGACCGGGAGCGGCTCCTCCTGCACCGGCAGCTCACCGACGCGACCGCCGGCTGGGAAGCGCAGGACCGCGACCCGCACGCCCTGTACCGGGGTGCCCGGCTCGCCGCGGCACTGGAGTTGGCCGCCGCGGACGGCAGCCGACTGACGTCCAGGGAACGGTGCTTCCTCGACGCGAGCAGGGAGAGGCAGGCCAGCGAGATGGCGGCGGTCAGACGGCGGTCGGTTCGCCTGCGGCAACTGGCCACGCTCCTCACCGTGCTGGTGGTCATCGCGGCCGCTGCGGGTGTGCTGGCCGTGGGCTCGCGCAATGCGGCCATCCGGCAGCGCAATGTGGCCATCGCACGGAAGGCCGCCGCGGACGCGGCCGAGGTGCGCAAGCAGAACCCCGCGCTCGCCGCACAGCTGAACCTGGCCGCGTACCGGCTGGCAGCCACTGACGACGTCCGCGATCAGCTGATGAGCGCGTTCGCGACGCCGTACACGAGCCAGCTCACAGGCCACACCTCCGACGTGGTCTCGATCTCCTTCGCCCCAAGGAGCACGGTCTTGGCCACCGCGAGTTGGGACCGCACGGTCCGGTTGTGGGACATCGGGCACGCCCACCACCCCGTCCAGCTGGCCGTCCTGGACCAGCCCTGGCGGATGCTGGCGGTCGCGTTCGGGCCGAGCGGCCACGTGCTGGCGGCGGCGAGCGAACGATCGGTGCGGCTGTGGGACGTGACGAACCGGCGAGCGCCCATCGAGCTGAGCACCCTGCCGGATCAGCACACCGCGCCGACGTGGGTGGCGTTCCCGCCCGGCCACGACATCGTCGCCACCGGCCACACCGACGGCGCGACCCGGCTGTGGAACGTGAAAGATCCCCGGCATCCATGGCTGCTGGCCACCCTCCCCGGCCACACCAACGCGGTCACCTCAGCGGCGTTCAGCCCGGACGGGCACACACTGGCGACCACCGGCGACACCACCGCCAGGCTGTGGGACGTCACCGACCCCGCGCATCCACGCCAGCTCGACGTGCTGCGCGGGCACACCGACACGGTGACCTCGGTGGCGTTCAGCCCTGATGGCCGGAACGTGGCGACCGGAAGCTGGGATCACACCGCACGGATCTGGCACATCGGCAGCGGCCGGCGGACGCAGCCACCGGCCGTCCTGCTGGGCCATCCCACGATCGTCTGGTCGGTGGCATTCAGCCCCGACGGCCGGACACTCGTCTCGGTCGGCGGGTCCAAACTGTTCTGGGACGTCACCGACCCGGCACACCCGAAGCGCGTCAGCGCGATTCCCGGTGGTGCCTACCAAGCCGTGTTCAGCCCCGACGGCCGCGTGTTCGCCAACTCCGACTGGCTGCTGGACCTGCGGGACCTGTCGCTCGGAACCCACGACGACGTTGTCACGTCCGTGGCGTTCGGCCCTGGCGGCCACCTGCTCGCCAGCGCCAGCTGGGACGGCACCGCACGGCTGTGGCAGGTCACCGGCGGACGGGCCCTGTGGCCGCTGGCGGTTCTGCGTGGGCACACCAAGTTCGTCCGGTCCGTGGCGTTCAGCCCCGACGGGCGCACCCTCGTCACCGCCAGCGAGGACACCACCGTCCGCATCTGGGACGTGACCGATCCACGAAGACCGCGGCTCAGATCGATCCTCACCCCCGACGCCGGCGAAGTCGGCGGGGCCTGCTTCGGCCCAGGCGGCCACCTGCTGGCCGTGTGGGCGCAACAGGCGGCTGGGCTGTGGGACTTGACCGATCCCGGCCACCCCCGGCCGCTGAGCCGGATCACCGAGGGCGGGCCGAACGTCACGATGGCGTCGTTCCGGCCGGACGGCCGCACGTTGGTGACGAGCACGGGCGAGTCCGGCTCGCTGCGGTTCTGGGACGTCAGCGAGCCCCGCAGTCCCCGGGAACTCCCGTCCCCGTTCCGATCCGACCCTTTGACCGATGGCATGTTCAGCCCCGACAACCGGAGCCTGGCTGCCTTCCATCGAACGGACAAGACGGTCTGGCTGATCGATATCAGTGACATCCGTCGCCCGGTGAAGGTGGCACAGCTACGGGCGTCCGGCTCCTGGATCTATGCGCTGGCCTTCTCCGCGGACGGCCGCCGACTGGCAGCCGGCGCCGCGGACGGCAAGATCCTGCTGTGGGACGTGAGCGGTGCGGCTGCTCCCACCGTCCTCACCGGCCATTCGGGTCCGGTACCGGCAGTGGCGTTCGGACCGTACGGCAACACCCTGGCCACCGGCGGCAACGACTTCACGATCCGGCTGTGGGACACCGGCCTGGACAGGGTCGCCGCCCGCATCTGCGACAGCGCGTATCCGCGGATCAACAGAGCTGAATGGGCACGGTACTTCGCGGCGATCGACTTCAATTCGCCCTGCCCTTCCGCATGATGTGTGTCATCGTCCATCGCGAGCGCCCCTCCCCTACTGTGCGGGCAGGGCGTAGGAGGCGCGGAGTTCAGGGCATGTTCACGGAGTCGATTGTGCGGCGGGACCAGTCCAGGCCGCCGCGGGAGCCGAGTTCGTCGAGGACCAGGCGGTGGAACCGCGCCCACACCCCGGTCTTCGCCCAGGGTGTGAAGCGCCGATGAGCCGTTGCTCCAGAGGAAACCGCACGCGCCCTCGACCACGCTCACGCGACAGTTCTGGCTCAAGGTCAGTCGTTGTGGCGATAAAGCCAGGGCGCATAGATCCGGTAAATCATGCTGTGTTGCGTGTCGTCGTAGTTCGGGTTGTCCGGTCCAGGCCGGTTGGGGACCTGGGTATTGCCGCTGCCATCATCGGGACCAGGGCCGTTTCCATCCCGGTGAGCTGCTGTCGGCGTGTGCGGTGTCGCCGGGGCGGCGGCGAATGCGGTGGCGGGCAGCAGCACGCCTCCTGCCATCAGGGCGGTCGTGGATGCGAGCATGAGAACCTGCCGAGGGTTCGAGATGCGCTTCATGGGGGCCTCCGTAGACGAGAATCGGCTGGGACACCGTCAGGGGTTTTCGACGCTGCCGGCGGACCGTCTGCCCTGCGCGAACCGCCTCCTTCAGTAAGCCCTGAAAAGCAAACCGCGTCATGTCCCGGAATTCCGTGACACGTACATTCGGGACTTGACACATGAGGGCACGCGGCTCGGCGACGGCTCTTGGACGGCTACAGGCGAGCCCTGGCGAGCCTGCGGTGCGGCCAGGGGGCCGTGGCGAAGACGATGAGGCCGAAGGCGAGCAGGACGACCACGTCGGCCGCGCCCGCGCCGAGGCTGCTGTGCCGCACGCCGTACACCGCGTACAGGTTCGACGCCAGGTCCGCGAACGTCGTCAGGCACGTGACGTACAGGCCGCTCCGGCGTCCCTTGAGGAGCAGGGCGCCGGAGAGCGTGTCGAGGACGATCAGCGAGTTCCAGAAGCCGTTGAGCCACAACGGGGCCCAGGTGCGGGAGCGGAAGCCCCACAGGAGGAGCTCGATCAGGTGCACGCACGCGCCGTACAGCATGGCCGGGGCGATGAGGACGGCGACGGCGCGGGGGCGGGCGGCAAGGTGCGCAGCCCGCGCGGCAGCGGCAGGTGTGCACGCCGACGTGCCCCGCTGCTTCGACCACTTCGCTGGTCCACCTGCACCGGCCCCTCCCTCTGTCCCAGCCTGCTGCCCCGTCCCGCTGGTTACGCCGGCCCGGCCTCACGGACCGGCTCGCGTGACACCTCATCCGCTGTCGCCCACCGCTCCCGGCGTGTGAAGAGATATCCGGCCGCCACAACGACCACTGACGCCATCGCCACCAGGACCGCCTTCTAGTTGACCACAGCGATGAGACCGGCGCCGCAGGCCATGGCCAGAATCTGCGGCAGGGTCATCATGATGTTGAACCCGGAGTAGACCCGGCCGACCAGTTCCGGAGCGGTGTGGCGCAGCACGACCGTGGTCGGGCCGACCGCGATCCACGGCATGCTCGCCCCACACAGGACCATGCCGGTGGCGACGGCCGGGACGGCCGGGACGGCCGGGAATGGTCTCCAGGAGCGCTCCGGCGGCGAAGACGGCCATGATCTCGATGTCGAGCCGGAGAGGTTCCTGGTGAGGGTGGCTCCCAGGGCAACCGCGTGAGCCAGAGGCCTGTCAACGCCGCCTATGCGGGCCCAGATTGAGCAGCACCGTGCCGAGCTGGGCGGAAGTGAGGGCCGGCGCCGGCAGAGCGGGCGTGGCCGGGCGGGCGCGAAGGCCGTCGAGGAGCAGGGCGAGCGGGCGGTGCCAGGCATCCGGGGCGACCGTGGTGAGCGCGGGAACAGCCCGGCCCAGTGCGGCCAGGGCGAAGAGCAGGTCCTCGGTGGTGAGGTCCGGGCGGATGGTGCCCTGCTCCTGACCGCGCCGGAGCAGCCCGTCGATGGTTGCGCGGTTGTGGGCGTGGATCTCCTCCAGGGAGGTGACGCCTTCCAGGTTGGTGGTCATGAGGTCGTTGGTGCCGCGGTCTGCCGCCAGGCCCGCGAACACTGTTCGCAGGTACTCCGTGAGTCCCGTCCATGCGTCTTCGGCGGTCCGTGCCCGCTCGCCCGCCGATGTGGTCTCGGTGAGCGCATCCCGGTAGACCTCGTCGACGAGCGAGGCACGGGTCGGGAAGTGGCGATAGAGGGTGGCGTTGCCCACGCCCGCCCGCCGGGCGATTTCATCGAGCGGGGCATCCAAGCCCTGTTCGGCGAAGACCTCGCGGGCCTTGTCCGTCAACAGCTTCCGGTTGCGCAGCGCGTCACGGCGTCCCGCCGGCGGACGGTCGTCCATTCTGTCTCCCTCTTCCTGCCCCGTACCGGGGAGCGTTCCCCGGTACGGATGCTATCGTCGACAGAGCAACCGGGGACAGCTCCCCGTTTCACCTACCGCGGGCGGGGCGTCCGCGGTCGTTCACGGGGAGGGGAAGCATGTCCGGCACCGCACTCGTGCTCGGCGGCGGCGGACCGGTGGGCGGGGCCTGGTTGACCGGAGTGCTCGCCGGGCTCACCGAGGCCGGGATCGATCTCCGCAGCGCCGACGTCGTGATCGGTACCTCCGCCGGTGCCGTCTTCGGATCCCTGCTCCTGTCCGGCGTCCCGGCCACAGATCTGTACGAACGTCAGCTCTCCGGAGAAGACGCAGTCCGTCTGCCGGTGACAGCGCGCCAGACGGCCCGCTTCCTGTGGGCGGCGCTCGGCTCCCGCGATCCCCAGCGTTCCATCGAACGCCTCGCCCGGGCAGCGCTACGGGCCCGGACCGGACCGGAGTCGGAGGTCTTCGACACGGTCGGCGCGCTCCTCGGCGACGTACGCGACTGGCCCGAGCGAGAGCTGCGGATCACCGCAATCGATGCGCGCACCGGACAACTTGAGGTGTTCGACTCACGCTCCGGAGCGACACTCCACGAAGCGGTCGCGGCGAGCTGCGCCGTACCCGTCGTATGGCCGCCCGTTACCGTAGCGAGCCGGCGCTGGATGGACGGCGGCAGTCGTTCGACCGCCAACCTCCAGCTCGCACGCGGGTACCGCCGGGTGCTGGCGGTCGTGCCGATTCCTCAGGCGGTGGGGCCGCATCCGAGCGCCTCGCAGCAAGCCGCGGAACTGTCCGCCGACGGCACGCGCGTCATCCTGCTGTCCCCGGACCGCGCCGCGCGCCGCACGATGGGCCGCAACATGACGGACGACACGCGACGACCGACCGCCGCCCGCGCGGGCCATGCCCAGGCGACTGTCCTGGCCCCTTCCGTGGCCGACATGTGGCGGGGGTGACGTGGGGCAACGCGGCAGCCCGCCCAGTGGCGTGACGGCGCTTGTCTGTACTGCCGGAATGACGGTGTCACACCGGAACATGCCATCGGCCAGATGATCCTGCTCGCCGACAGATAGATTGGCAAGACCGCTCCGGGCAGACCGATCTCGCACTAAGTTCTCCTCTTCTGGGCGTGGTCCAGTCAAAGCCCGCGGCGCAACGCCCCCGGGAATTCGCCCATCTACTGGGCTTTGCCCTTGTTAGCACAGGGAGCTGACGAACCGACAGATCAAATTGAACTCACGCTTCTGTCGACGCTTTTCCATTGCTCCAACCACCGACCACCGCGTCGGACACGGATTCGCGACAAGGGCAATTCAGCGGGCAAGAAACGTGTGAAACTTACGGAGTCATAGACTGTCCCCCCGATGGGACAATCCGCTCAGCACCACCCATACAGGCATGCTCAATGTACCGTTTGCGACAAGGCGGCGGCGTCGCGGGGAAGGCGATGGGGTCATGAAGCCGGCGCGACAGCGGAGTCGCCTGACGGCGACACGGGGGTGCTTCCGGTACCGCTGCGGGATTAAACGGTAGCGACGGTTCCGGTTGTGCTGGCCGAGCAGCGTCCGGCCGCAGTCGGCACGACGGGCGGGGCGCCTGTTGTGGCCTGATGAGTAAAAGTACTCATGACGGCCACCGAGCTGCGGGGGAGGATCGGGGGATGACGACACTGAAGAAGACGAGAGCCCGGCTCGGGATGCTGCCGTTGGCGGTGATGGTCCTGCTGACGGCGGGGTGCGGAACGCAGCGGGCAGGAGATACCGCCGACGTGTACGGGCGTTCGCATCCAACGCCGACCGGTATATCGACGCCGAGTACACCAGCGGACTTCCCCTGCCCCGGGGAGAGCCCCAAGCCGACGGCGCCCACGGCCGCCGCTACCCCGACCTCAACCGTGCCGCCGACCGACCACTACGCCGAAAACCACGGCTTCAGAGTTCCCATCCCGCTCCACGGTCAGAGCCGCTGCGACGGACTCACCGCCGTCGGGCGCGTCAAGAGCGCACTCGAACCGCTGCGCCGGCGCGGTGACTTCGCCCCGGGCAGCGTCCGCAACGCGCTCACCAGCCTCGGCTACTCCGCCGGGAAGGTGCAGGTGTACCAGGACGGGTCCACCGGGGTCGGCTTCCTCATCGACATCGGCGCCTCTCCCTGGTGTATGGAGGGCACGATGAGCAGAGACTCCGCCAAGGCGGATGCCTTCGGCGGCTACCCCGACGGCACTGACTGCGAGCCTCCGAGCGGCGGCCACTGACCACAGCCCTCTGCCAGTGGCAAACCATCAACGTTCGAACGGGCGCGGGGCGATCTCCGCGTGCCAGGTGTCGAGGGCTCGTGCAGTGTGGCGCCCTCGGCCAGTTCGCAGCCACCGTCAGGGGCAGACGGGCTGGGCTTCCGGCGTGCCGTCGTCCAGGCTCGCCTCGGGGACATCGCTGTGGCCCGGCGCCGGATGGACAGCCTCGGACGCTATGAGGTCACCCCGGCTCAGGCCTGCGGCATCGGGCGTCAACAAACAGCGCATTCCCAAGAATCTCGTCGCTCAGCGGTAGGTGCCGGGGCCCTGACATGCTCCGCCCGCCCCTGCCCGAGTGCACGCCTCGTCTCCGGGACAGCCCGCAGATATCACGCCCTTGCCCACTCACCCGACTGCGAGGCGGGGCGTGGCTCCGGCCACCTCGCCTGGTGACCATCTGCCGGCAACCAGAATCCGCCCGCCGTCCGGCCACTATCCCCGGCGGGCACAGGCCATGGCCGGCAATCACTCGCGGCGGTCGGCACCCACGACAACCCGCGGCAGCACGGGTCCGGCGGCTTCCTCGGCGAAGTCCGACTCGAGCCGAGCTTCGCTGGGCAGCGGGCAGGGGATCCGGTGAGTGCTTCGGTCGCGTTCCCGGACGTGGATCCGGTAAGGGAACATAGGCCAATACTCACCTTCCTTCTTGAATGAGGCACCAGCCGCACCCGTACTCACAGGCGCAACGCAGGATCAAGTCAGCGGCGAGCAGCGCCGCTTGACTGTCCATCAGGAAGGGATATCTCACCATGTCCTTCGCCAAGATCACGCTGGCCAAGAAGGCCAAGAAGAAGCAGTGCGGCGCCGCCGGCGAGGCCAAGCACCACAAGAAGAAGCACCACCACCGCAAGCACAAGAAGGCCGGCGCCAAGTAGCACGGCGGTCGCTGAACACGATCGCACAGGCAGACCGTGCCGGGGTCCGTACGTGCAGCACAGGTGCGCGACGGATCCCGGCACGCCGTCGGATCGGGCAGTGCCCAGGAAGCGCCGGCCATGCACACTGCAGCACCCATGACCATGCCCGTGGCCGCATCCGGGGCGGGCCCCGCGGCCAGTGCCTCGTCCCGGATACGGCATGCCCGTATCTCTCCTCTGGCCGCGTTCCGCACGTTCTGGCCGCTGGTCAGTGTCAACCGCGCGGCCATCCTGGTCTCCGCCGTGCTGCTGATGGTCTCCGCCGGGTGCGATGCGGGCGCGATCGGCATCGTCGGCGTCCTCACCGACGACGTGCTCACCCCCGGCGATCTCACTGCCTTCTGGGAACCGGCCGCACTCTGGCTCGGCCTCGCCGTGGCCGGCGCGGTCGCCTCCGCGGCGGGTGGCTATCTCGCCGGCTGGACCAGCGAACACTTCCTGCTCGGCCTGCGCGACCGGGTCTTCCAGCACCTCCAACAGGTCCCTCCGGACGCCCTGGACCGCTTCGGCACCGGCGACCTGGTATCCCGGCTGACCGGAGACATCGAGTCCGTGGAGTCACTGGTCGCCTCCGCGCCCGTGGAACTGATCACCTCCGCCGCCGGAGCGGTGGTGTTCGCCGTGGCAGCCTTCTGGACCAGCTGGCAACTGACCCTGATCACCCTGACCGCCGCCCCGTTGATCTGGTTCGGCGCCCGGGCCTTCGGCACCCTGATGCGCTCCGCCACCCGCGCCGAACGCGACAGCAACGGCCGCCTGGCCTCCCTGCTGGAGGAAAGCCTCGCCAACATGCCCCTGGTACAGGCGTACGGCCGGCAGCAGGCCGAGTACAGCAAGGTGCACCGCGAGGGACGCAGCTGGATGCGCGCCGGACTACGGCAGATCCGGCTGTCGTCGGTGTACGGGCCGATGGGTGAACTGGTCGAGACACTCAGCGTGCTGGCCGTGATCGGCGCCGGCGCCTGGCAGATCTCCGAACACCACCTCAGCGTCGGCGGTCTGCTTTCCTTCGCCGCCTTCCTCGGCTATCTCCACCCTAAACTCCAGGAACTCGGCGAGCTCGTCGTCAGCGCCTCCTCCGCCACCGCCGCCTGCGAACGCCTCATCGAGGTCCTGCGCACCGGCCCCCTCCCCGAAACCGCCCCGGGCAAGGACGTCCCGCCGCTCGCCGAACCGGTCCGCGGGGCCGTCACCTTCGAGAACGTCAGCTTCTCGTACGCCGGCAGCGGACACCCCGTACTGGAACGGGTGGCCCTGGACATCGCACCCGGCCTGCTCGTCGCGGTCACCGGACCCAGCGGCACCGGCAAGTCCACCCTGGGCAAGCTCCTGCTGCGCTTTCATGAGCCGTCTAAGGGCCGCATCCTGCTCGACGGCCGGGACATCGCCGAACTCCCCCTGGAGGAGGTGCGCCGCCACATCACCCTGCTCCCGCAGGACAGCATGCTCTTCGACGGCACGGTCCGCGACAACATCACCTACGGCCGCCCCGACGCCACCGAGGCCGACGTGCTCGCCGCCGCCGTCGCGGCCGACGCCCACGACTTCGTCAGCGCGCTGCCCAAGGGCTACGACACCCCGGTCGGCAAACGGGGCAACAACCTCTCCGGCGGCCAGCGCCGCAGGATCGCACTCGCCCGCGCCATGCTCCGCACCGCCCCCGTGCTGATCCTCGACGAGCCCACCGCCGGACTCGACGACGCCTCCACCGCGCGCATCATGGCACCGCTGCGCCGCCTCACCTCCGGGCGCACGACCCTTCTCATCACCCACGACCTGCGCCTGACGGCCCAGGCCGACCTCGTCCTCCACCTCACCGACGGCACCGCAGTCATCACGACCCCGGACCAGTCGTCAACAACAGGCATGCAGCCGGAGCACGAGGCGGCCTGAGAGGGGAACTCGCCGGGCCGGTTCGCGCTTCATCGGCGGGGTAATCGGGTGGCCGCCCGGACAGTACCGAATATCCTCGTGCCGAGCCGGGTCGGTCAGGGGCTCCTCGACGACTGCGGCAACGTCGCCGGCCGCGGTCGGCGAGGTCTTCACCCAGGCGTGGGGCCACCTGTGTAGGCACCCAATCGGAATGTCCCGTTCCGGCATGGTGACCTGCACTTCTCTGGGCTGTCTCATCCAGGGGACACGGATTCTGTCTCACGATCTTGTCCCTTACAGCCGTCGTCGTTTCCCGCTTCCAGGCCAATCAAGGACCACTCAAAGCCAGGAGAGTTCGCGCCCCCGGGGTAGCCGAGTCCGGTGAACGCTGTACGGGCGCGAGCTGAGCGCCGCGCCCACGTCAGCGAGGGAGCGTTACCCAGCAACCTGGGACAAGGGTCCGCAGCCGGTGCGGCTGGTACAGACCGCATGCGCTCTGGTGGCATATGGCAACGGTGTGTGACGCTCTTCCCAGCGGGGCCGTACATGCGTGGGGGAAGTGGCCATGGCCGCACCGAAGGTGGCGAACAGACTGACGCAATAGTGTGTTCGCGATTGAGGGCGGGGCGACCCGGCGGACCGGGTCGCCGGCGTGAGCGCTGATGTGTCCGACGAGTTGTTCGCGCTCAACACCTGGCGAATCGGCTCGCTCATGACACTGATCAACCGCGCCTGTCGAAGCACCATACCCACAGGCGCCGAACGGATCGACCTTGAGCTGCTGTCGAAGGTGAAGAACGACGCCGCCTCCCAGAAAGACCCCGATGAGCTTCACCGGCCCTGCGCCGCGGGGAAGAAGAAGACAGCGTGACTACGCTACGTGCGCTTCCGATCACAGTCCCGCCACTACCGGGCGAAGCGCTGGACTCGTGGTTCGAGGCGATCGCCTACCGCTTCCGGACACCCTTGAGTGACCTGTTGCCGGCCTTCGGCCTGGCCCGACGGGTCGAAGCAGGCGACTGCCGCCGCGATATCCCGGCCCGCTGGGCGATTCTGCTCCGCGACCACGAAGCTGTCGGCATCTCTCACGTCACCGGCGTGACCGTCGAGGTTCTGCACGCCATGACGCTCGCGCATTTCGACGGCCGAGCCCCCACGGTCAATCGAGAAACGAGACAGATCAGCCGATGGCACCACTTCCTCCAGTCCGCCAGGTGCGACGGTGATCCACAGCAGGGCTTCGGTGCGGATGCCCAGCCGGGCCAGGTCGACCTCGTTCGCGAGTCTGAGGACCTGGGCCGTCCACCAGTGCCTCCAAGCGGCGACGGGCGGTGAGGGGGGTGGTGTCGGCGCGGCGGGCGAGGTCTGTGTAGGAGGCTCGTCCGTCTTCGACCGGCGCGGCGATCAGCTGCTGGTCGAAGGGCAGGACAACACTCCTGCGATGCACGAGGTCGGCCAACTCCTCGGCCTGCGCGAGGTCGGCACCGAGCGACCATTCGCTGAACACCATCTTTCCCGCTTCCAGCGCGGGTCGGATGAGTTCCCGATGATGAGAAACCTTCACCGGCACCACCACGAGATCGGCTTCCTCGCTGCGGGCCAGCTCCTCCGCGCTGCCGTAGGCCAGCGGCACTGCATACTTCTCGCCGACCGCACGCGCGGATTCGGCGCCGCTGGAGCTCAGGGCCTCGCAACTCGTATCCATCGAGCCCGGCCAGTGCCGGCACATGGGCGGTGGCGGCCCACCCGCCGCTCGCGCTCAGACCTACGACACCTACGCGGATCGGCTCCCAGATGAGGGGAAGTGGACGTCATGTACACCCCAACATTCGCGGTCGCCTGCTCTCTCATCTGCCCAGGGTCAGCCGATCGCGAGCTGTCCGCCGCGTGCCTCGAGAACCGCACCGGTGATGTAGCTGGCGCGGGACGAAACAAGGAACAGAACCGCTTCCGCGATTTCTTCAGGGTCTGCGACCCGCCCCAGTACGGTGGTTCGCCCGATCGCCTGGAGGGTTTCACCTCCCATCTCCTCCGTCCCGGGGGTATGGACAGGGCCCGGAGCCACGGCGTTCACGCGGACGCCCTGGGCGCCGAACTCGTCAGCCCATACTCGGGTGAGAAGTTCGAGTGCAGCCTTGGAGGCCCCATAAGCGCCCGATTCCCGCACCGGCGTGGTAGCCGCCGCTGTACTCACATTCACGATGACGCCACGCCCCCGCTCAGCCATTCCCGGAGCGAGGGCACCGACCAGGAGCATCGGCGCGCGTGAGTTGACAGCCATCTGAGCGTCGAACATCTCGGCGGTGGTGTCCGGCGTACTGGCGAACCGGTAGATACCGGCGTTGTTGATCAGAACGTCCACCTCGCCTGCTTCAGCGGCAAGACGCAGGACATCTTCAGAGCTACTCAGATCCGCAGCAACGAACCGAGCCTTCCCGCCTGCGGCAGCGATCTCTTTGATGGTCTCAGCACCCCGCTGCTCGTCCCGCCCGTGGACGATGACCGAGGCCCCCAACGCTGCCAGGCGAAGGGCCACGGCCCGGCCGATGCCGGCGGTAGCGCCGGTGACAAGAGCGGTGGATCCGTCCAGTTCTGCAGGCATGAAAAGCTCCTCCAAGCCGAGAGGAACGACATGCTGTCGGTTGTTCCTCGTGTAACTGATGATCCTGATGGTTCATGCCATGGCGACGACGGACCCACGCCGGACCGATCGTTGATCATGGTCCAGCCCGGGGCCGTGGCCCAGGTGGTCTTGGGAGGCCGGCGAGCTCGCTTTCGCTGATCATGTCCGCGGGCGACTGGAACGCGCCGTACTGCCGCGGGGGGGGTGCCCCAATGTGGTTCGTCAAGGAAATCGGGCTGCGTCGTGATGGGCTGCCGGGCAGCATGGCGGGGTGTCTGATCTGCCGTGGGATGACGTTGCGTACTTTTTCGATCCTGATCTGATGGGTTCGCTGCCGGACGTGCGTGTCCCGGATGCCTCGGTGGAGGACTGGCAGGCACTCCTTGATCTCGTCGGTGAGCGGGGCTGGAAGTGCCAGTACTCCAAGGGCGAGACGGTGCTGCCCGCGCCCAGGGCGGATGCAGTGCTCACCCGCCCGGCCGACGCCGAGTGCCCTGAGCTGCGGGTCTGGCTGTCAACCGAGGTGCTGGCGATCTTCCGTTTCCATGCGGTGGAGGAGATCGACTTCGATGTAGAACTGCGGGAGCTCCAGGGGCAGGAGCGACTCGATCTCTTCTGCCGTTTCCTGCGGGACATCGGTCGACGGCTGGGAAAGCCGGTACTGATGGATTTGGAGGGCGATTACGGTCCGGCTCGTCGTCTGCCGAGGCAGAGCAGGGTTTGAGTGTGGCGTTTGCCCTGGCTGATCTTCTTGTCGTAGTAGGTCCTAGAGGCCGGGTCGGCCAGCGACGCGAACGCGGAGAGGAAGAAGGCTCGTTTGAGCTGCTTGTTTCCCCGCCGGGACGGTTGCTCACCGCGGATCGAGGAGCCTGAGCTCCTCGTCGCTGGGGCGAGACCTGCGTAGGCGGCCAGATGGGCTGCAGTGGGAAAGCTGCTGGCGTCGCCGACGTCGATGAGGATCCTGGCTCCGGTCCTTACGCCGATCCCCGGCATGGACGTCAGGACCTTTGAAAAAGAGTGACTCTCCAGCAGTCCTACGGAGACTCGAGCGAGGCCCCCGACTGCGGGTCCGCCGACAGTGACATGGGCGGGCCCGCGCTCAGCGACCTGGGGCAACCGGGTGGGCCCGACCGCGACAGTCATTCAGTCAATGCGTCGCGGTGACAGGAAGCCAGGACTTCCTGCGGGCAGACATCCTGCCTGCCGGCCAGCAGCTGCGGGCCCTCGGCGCGCAGGATGGCCGCCCTCTGAGCGTGGTCCGAGCCAGTGGTACCCGATGCGCCGGGACCACTGGCTTCTCGGCCCAACCATGTCCATGGTTGTAGCGTGGCGGTGCGGTCAGAGCCGACCTGCCACGAAGTCGGCCACCTGGGTGCCGAGTTGCTGGCCCGCGTGGTTGTCAAGGGAGGTGTGCTGGCCGGACCAGATCCGGCTGAGCCACGCTTCGGTGGCGGCGTCCTGGAAGCCGGTGAAGGTTCGAGTGACGCCCTTCGAGGTCACCGCGAAATGATGCCGCGCCCCGTAGAGTCCGGCGAGCGTCGTTGCCGCAGCCTGGCTGAGAGCGCCGTGAGCGCCGGGATAGGACGGATCCGGTGCGGTCGGCAGCAGAGGGGTCCAGCTGGGATCGCCGACGATGCTCGGGTTGTAGTGCATACCGCCGAGCCGAATGGCCGTCACGGGCCGCCACACGTGGTAGACATACTTGGCGTCGTACATCGCGATCGCGGTGTCGGCGAGCGACAGGTCGAGCCGGGCGAAGACCTTCACCGCCTTCTCCAGGCTCGCGTTCTGGGAGGTGACAAGGCCCTGCGCGACCTGGTTCCAGACGTTCCAGACGGGCGCCGCCGCCCAGAACTTCGCGGCTGCCGTCTGATCGGGAGTGCGGGTGGTGCTGGTCTTGCTCCCCAGGCTCTTGACCTCGTTCAAGGCGGTGGCGTACGCGGCGCTGCTCACGGCCGGCGGCGGTGCCGGGCGGAACTGCCGTCCGTCGGCCAGTACGAACGGCTTGACCGAGCCCCAGTCCGTGAACACCGGTGTCGGGAAGTTGGGCGGGGTGGGCCGGTAGTCCCCGGCCTTGTCGCCGGGGCGGAACCGCGGTGGCTTGGCTGAGGATCCGTCATTGGACCGCAGGGTGATCAGCCTGCGGGCGACCTCAGCTCCCACACCAATACCCGCCTGCTTGCCCGGGCTGCTGGGAATCGCGGACAATTGGCTGCTCAGCCGCTGGTCCACGCCTGCGCGCTTGGCCGGGTAAAGGGCGACCAGCACATCGTGGGCCGCCTGGTCCGCTGCGGCGTCCGCACGAGCGCCTCTTGGCGCCGACACGGAGAACATGTAGGCGGGGCCGGCCCGGGTGATCGATACTACGGCGTCGTACTCAGCGGCCTGGAGAAGCGCGAAGCTGCGTGTGGGTTGGACGGTGGACGGCTGCGCCTTCGGATTGCTGAGGATGGTGACCAGCTCGCGGTTCCATTCCACGACCGACGTCCCCGACGCCGTCGCGGCGGTGCGCAGGGCCGGCGAGTGAGCGGTGGTGGACCCGAAGGCCGGGCCGGCGAGTCCGGCTGCCAGCGCGGCTCCGGCAAGTATGGCGAGTGTCTTCTGCTTTCCACCCATGTTCTGTGGCTCCTTGTCACTGGTGGCGGGTCGTGGCAACTGGCGGTCATGCGCGTGGCTCATCTGGACAGGCCACGCGAGCGTGATGGTGTCGGGGTGGTGCGGGCCGGCAGCCAGGTCGAGATGCCGGCGGTCGTGGAGGACGAGTTGCTCGGCGGGCTCCGCGGCAGCTGCGACGGGGCCTGGGTCGTCCAGGGCCCTCCGGTCCATGAGGGCCTTCCGGCGTAGCAGCCAGGCGCGTTCGGCTCCGGGGGCCAGCACTTGGTGCATCTCGCGGCGCAGATCGGGCGCATTCGTATATGCCTCGTGCGGGGGCGGGGCATCGATGCCCTTGCCGCTGATCGGGGTGACGTCCACGCTCACACCTCCGCCGGTACGCAGGGGCCGGCCCCGCAGCGTTGACACAGCACCGTGTCGTGGTGGAGGCCGCCGCGATCGAGTACCGATGGGTGGGCCGCGGACCGCATGGGCACCTGGGCCGGGCCCGGGCAGCCGTCGATGGGACACGGCTTGTGGGTCGCGAAGGACCACTCGGCGGGGGTGTCGGGTGACCCGACGCCGCGGCCGCCCCCGGTAGCCCGTCGCTGTGCGGCAGTGCCGGCCCCGGCAGGGGGTCGCAACTCGTGCGGAGCGTCCGGCCCGGTCATGGCGAGCACCTCAGGCAGGCGCGGACTTCGCGGCCGCTGCGTGTCTGGCGAATCTCGGTCGACTGGGCAAGGGACTGGACGATGCCGGTACCACGGCCGTGTTCGTCGGAGGCGATGCCGGGGCAATGATGCTCCACGGCCGCGCCGGAGTCGGTGACCACGATGTGCAGAGTTTCGTGGTCGAGGGCGAGCAGCAGGGTCATGCGCTCATGGCCGTACTGGGCAGCGTTGGCGGCGAGTTCGTCGACGATGAGAATGGCGGAGTCCCGCTCACCCGCGGGCACACTCCAGGTCTCCAGCAAATCGGATGCGAAGTGACGAGCGGCGGAGACGTGCGCCTCCTGCGCCGGCAGGGTGAGCAGTGCATGGCGGTGGCAGGGTCGACCGAGCAGTGAAGTCGGGCTGGGGGAATCGGTCACGAACATGATCTTCTGGCTCTTCTGTCGATGTGCGGAGACCGGAACGGGGTGACCGCAAGCAATTCGGGGATGGTCGGTAGGCCGGATCCTGATCCTGCGTGGGCGCGCTCAATCAGTTCCACGGACGACACATGCCGGACGGTTCGAGCCATTCGCCTTTTTTGTTCCGATTCTTGCGAGTCATGTCAATGTCGGCGCCTGCCTGGGCTCAGCTGCCTCTGTCCAGAGCGGGCTGTTGCGCGGCCGGACTGGGCACCGGCAGTTCGGTCCCCTCGCCGGTGGCCTTCCGGACGACCCGGTGGAAGCGTCGCGCCGTAGACCTGGGACGGACGTCCGTGCCTGCATTTCGGCCGGATCGCGGTCCTCCGCGTGCAGACGTGATGGATCCTCTTCTCCGGGTTGTACGGACTTCGGGAAAAGAAGAGTCGTGCGCGCCCCGTCGGCCCGCTCATGCATGAAGTCAGCTGCGGACTGAGCCGGTTCGACGGAGCGGGGGCGAGAGTGACCAGGGCCCGGAAACCGTCGGCGCGTCGCCGGAAGGGCCAGGGTGTCGGTTTTCGCCTCCTCCGGCGGAAGCGGAGATGTATGCCGCCGCACCCCTTTCGCACAGCCGTGCCCGCCCGTCTACGCGGCCGGCGCCCAAGGGGCCCGGCGCGGGATGGCCGGCCTGCCCCTGCGGAGGTCGCGTGACGGAAGCAGGCCAGGGCCCCACGACCGAGCTGCAGAACTGCCCCGGTACCGACACAGCCGCCCGAGACAGGTCGTGCAGGGGAAGCAGCCGCCGCAGCTGACCGGCCCCGCGATGTGTGGCACCACCACGGACAGATCGATCGGATGGCTGCTTCAACCCACCCCTCGACCCTCGACCTGCTGGTCGCGTACCCGGATGGCCTTCACCTTGATCAACCTGGCCGGGGGTGATCCTTCCCGGCTGGCGGCGGCCGACTCGACCATCAGCCGCCTCCGCGCGCTGGCTGCCGCTCAGCCCCTCGGCCATACAGGTGCCGGTGTCGGCCTCCGAGGCGCCACACTCATCGGCCGCGAGCCCTTGTCGGACGGTCCCGCCGATCCCGGAGCCACGCGGTGCGGCGGGATCGAGGGGCTACGGTGATCACGAGCGTGCCCGTCCAGCCGGTGTCACGGGCAGAAGCCTCTTCCATGACCATCAGCTGGACGTCCTGTGCGCGCCCCTCCAGCTCGGTCCACCGGTCTTGAGGGCGGCCCGGTGCTTGTCGAATGTCCGGGCTCCCTCGCCGCGGAGCGCCCGGCTTTTCGAAGGCGACGTCGTCTTGGCCTCTTGTGCCACCAATCCTCACGCCCTGCTGCTGCCGTCATGTCACTGGGCGACCGGCCGCCCAGTGACATGACCGCCATGGTCTGGCCTCACGCTCGGATGGTGACCAGCTTCTGACCGTTGCCCGCGAGGATCTCGAAGTGCTCGATGGCTCCCGGAGCCATGGCGACCGCTCCTGGGATCGTGATGCCGGGAGGGTACTCGCCTGCCCGCCAGGTAGCGCCGTCCGACCTGGCCCCGCCGGGCCCGACCGCCTGCAGCCGACAGGTGATTCCGGCGGGTGCCCCTCCTGCGGAGATCTGCAGGACACTGCCCCAGGCAGAGGGCGAGACCTTCACCGAGGCGGAGACGCCGGTGGTGGGATCGCTCCCGGAGAAGGTGCGCCAGACAGTCGGCGCGGTCGGCCCGGGCGGCCTCGCCTGACTGCCCACGGATCCGATGGCCGCCAGCCATGTGCCACCGGCCGCTGCCGCGATGAACGTCAGCGAGACTGCAGCGCCGGCCAGTTGCAGACGCCAAGACCTGCGGCGCCTGGCCGCAGCCTGCTGGAGCAGCCTCTCCAGCACACCCCCCTCTGGGGTCTTCGACACCCCGGGCGCGGCGGGCCGTTCGGGCAGCGGGGAGCCCTGCGCGCTTTCGGCTGCCCGTACCATCAGTCGGTCGGTCAGGTCCGTTTCGGCCGCCGGCACCGTCTGGCCCGAGGCTTCGGCTTCGGTCACCGTCGCCAGCAGCGCAGGCAATCCCGCCAGCTGGGCGTGTTCGGCCCGGCATTCGGTGCATGCCGCGAGGTGGATGCGCACCTGTTCCATTTCCGCCGAGGGCAGCGTGCCCAAGACGTAACCTCCCAGCGTCAGCCGGAGGGCGTCGTGCTCCGCACTCATGGTCGCCGCCTCCTACCCGCCACGGTCATGGCTCGATCCCCCGTTCCTGCAGCGCCAGCCGCAGGGCGTGCAGGGCGTAGTACGTCCGCGACTTCACTGTGCCCAGCGGGATGCCCAGCACCTGTGCGGCCTCCGCCATGGTCCGGCCCCGGTAGTAGGTCTCCAGCAGGACGGCGCGGTGGTCCGGGGACAGTGACCGGACGGCTTCGGCAACCGCCCAGCTCTGCAGTGCCTGCTCGATCTCGTCCTTGCCCGGCTTCTGCTCGGCGGCTCGCTCCAGCACATCGCCGCCGACCTCGGCCGGCCTGGACTGCCGGGCCCGGTGGGCGTCGATGACCAGGTGTCGAGCGACCGTACACAGCCAGGCCCGGGCCGGGCCGCGTGCGGGGTCGAACGCGGCGGGATGCTGCCACGCTCGCAGCAGTGTCTCCTGTACCACGTCCTCTGCCCATTGCCAGTCTCCTGAGGTCAGTCGCAGCACGTAGTGGAACAGGGCTCCTGCGTGCTCCGCGTACAGAGTGCGCAGCAGTTCCTCATCTGCGGTCGAGAGGGTCCCTCTATCAGAGACACGGTGCGCGGAGCGATCCGGATCGGTCCTTGAACCACGCTTTCGGGAACTCCAGGGCATAAGACGATCATCCGGCATATACGGCCGCTTTGTCCTGTATGAGCAGCTCGGCGCCGGTCACGCGCTGCGAGTACTGCAGGTGGTACGCCCTTGCGGCGTTACGACCTCGCCATGATCAAGCATGCGCGGATCCGGGACCGGCTGAACTGCAGTGATCCCATGAAGTCCCACAAAAGGTGCGTATCCATCGAACCGCAGGAGCCATGCCGTCCGTGGAGGCGAACAAGAACCGGCTTACGCGCAACTCCTCATCGCTTCCCCTGCGACAAGGGGTGGAACAGGGGTGACCGAAATGCACCACGCGACGCACGCGCTCTCGCCACGGGCCCCGCTCCCCTGCCCCCGTGCATCGAAGCCGGTGCCACTCTGCAGCCCCGACCGATGTCCGGCACACACCACGCCGATGGCGCTACGCACAGTGATCGGCAGCTGTGCGGCAACCGGGGCAGAGCATCCGGCCAGTGTGCGCATCACCCGTATGGGCGATGCCGACCTAACCCGAGTCGCTCGCGGCTGCCTGCTCGGGCGAACTGCCGCGTGCCGCCTTCATCTTCGTGGCGTGGCAGGGCGGATGCGCAGCGCGGAGCACCTCGAGGCGGGCAGCCGGCACGGGGCGGCACCCAGGCTCGCTCGCTGGGTCCGCGAGGGACGCGTGCCCATGAACGCGCCATCCACCACATCCCTGCGGTTGCGTGCGCCCGAGCCGGCGCAGTTCCCGTCTCCGCCTGATCAGTGAGGAACACACACCATGTACGTGAACCTTCGCCCACCAACTCGGCGATCCCGTGCTGCGGCCGGGCTGACCGTCGCCACCATCGTCACTGCCGGTGCGCTGGGGCTCCTCAGCTCATGCGGCCCGTCGTCGCATTCCTCGTCCGTCGGGGCCGGCGCCATCACGCCCGGTCCGGGTCAGCACCAGGCGGCCGGAATGCCCGGGGCCACGGGGTCGGGGAAAACGGCGGGCTCCGCTCCCGGCGCCTCCCCGATGCCCGGCATGAGCATGCCCATGAGTACCTCGAGCACGGGCGCGGCGGCCGCACCGGTGACCGGGAATGCCGTCGCGATCAAGAACTTCGCATTCTCTCCGGCCACGCTGCAGGTCAAAGCGGGCACGACGGTGACATGGACGAACCAGGACACCGACGCCCACACCGTCACCAGCGCCGCATCGGGCGGCCCCCTGCACTCGGCCGCCCTGGCCACCCACGCCGCCTACAGCTACACGTTCACCAAGCCCGGCACCTACGCCTACATCTGCACCATCCATCCGTTCATGACCGCCACCGTGGAGGTGACCCGATGACCGACTACTACGACCGTCACGACGGAGCACCGGCCGACGACGCCGGCCAGCCTGAAACCGAACACGGTATGACTCGGCGTCAACTCATGCGTCACGCAGGATGGTTCGGCGGCGCGGTGGTGCTGACCGTGGCCAGCGGAGAGGTGATCAGTCACATCGCGGACTCCCGGGACACCAACGCCGGGGCCGCCGCCGGGGCCGCCGCGGCGGTAAGCGGCGCGCTGCGGTTCGTGCAGGTCTCCGACAGCCATATCGGGTTCCAGGGCCCGGCGAACATGGACGTGGCCGGCTCATTCAACGAAGCGATCAACCAGGTCAACTCACTCGGATTCAGACCGGACTTCGTCATGCACAGCGGCGACCTGACCCACCTGTCCACGGCCGGGCAGTTCGACCAGGTCAAGCAGATGATGACCGGAATGAAGACAGACCGCGTCTTCACCGTACCGGGCGAACACGACTCCATCGGTGATGCAGGCCGCGCCTACCGGCGGACCTTCGGCATGGGCACGCTCGGCGACGGCTGGTACAGCTTCGACACCCACGGCGTGCACTTCATCGCCCTGGTCAACACCCTGAGCCTGGAGAAACTCGGGCACCTCGGCAACGCGCAGATCGACTTCGTACGCAAAGACCTGGCGGGACTGCCATCAGACACCCCCGTCGTGGTCTTCAGCCACATCCCGCTGTTCGCCATGTACCCGAAGTGGGGCTGGAGCACCGACGACGCTCTCAAAGTCATCGCACTCCTGCGCCGCTTCTCCTCCGTCACCTGTCTCAATGGGCACGTCCACCAACTATTCACCAAGACAGAGGGCAACATCACCTTCCACTCCGCCACCACCACCGCCTACCCACTGCCCAAACCGGGCCGCGCCCCCGCCCCCACGCCCCAGGTCGTCCCTGCCCGGCAGCTCAAGGACGCACTCGGCATCCGCAGCGTCGGCTACCGCCAAGGCGACCGCGAACTGGCCATCAAGGACCAGAGGCTGGCATGAACACCCAAAGATTCCTCGTCCCCACCCTGCGGGCGGCGACCGCCGCAACCCTCGCCGCGGGCGGATACATCCACGCCCAGCTCTACATCGACGGGTACCGCTTCATCCACATCATCGGCCCCCTGTTCCTGCTCCAAGCCAGCGCATCCTTCGCCCTCGCTCCCCTGCTGCTGATCGGGACACCACCCCCGCTGCTGAGGATCTCCGAGGCAGGCGTCGCGCTCGGCGCCCTCGGCGGCTTCACCGCTTCGCGCACCGTTGGCGTGTTCGGATTCACCGAGCGCGGTCTGCAACCGGCACCACAAGCCGTCCTCAGCCTCCTCGCCGAAACCGGCACGCTCCTGCTCCTCGCCATCTGGCAAGTGAGCGCGACCAGACAACGCCGCGCTGCCCGACCGCCCGTCAGTACACCCATCCGGAACCGCTCCATCACCCGTACACCACCCAACTGAACCACCACCACGACGGGTCACGTCCGCGGCGTTCTCAGCCCTGTGATCCTCGCCCGGAGCCGACGCCCACTACCGTCGTCGACGCGAACAAGGGGACTGGCATGCAGACGCGCAGCGACACCTGTTCAACCGCCTGATCGGGCAGCTCTACCACTGCCTCCAGACCGGCGGACTGTTCGACGAACACCTCACGTTCCCCTCTGAACTGGCCGCTGCCGCTTGACACGTTGATGTCGTGAGATGTCTCGGTGGGCAGGAGGCCGTCCCCGCCCGCTCAGCCCTGACGACGAGTACTGTCGGGGAGCGGCACCAGACAGCGCGAACACCCATGAGTTCTCCGCCGGCCACGGAGCAGTTGTTGCCGCAGGGCATCAAGCCGGGCCGTCCGCCCGTGTGGACACGACGGCAACTGATGGACGGCATGCGGTGGCGGACCCGGACCCGTTCAACCGTCACATGCCGAGTTGGCTCGTTCGCCACGTCCGTGTCGGCCTGGCCGCTTTCACCTATCGGGGGCGGCAGGTCGCGCCTTCCGGCGCCCACCGCCGAGGCATTACCCTTTCGCAGTTCGTGACATGCGGACAGCGGCACCGTCAAGTCGGTCACGAAGCGCTGGCACCACAGCAGCCGTAGCACAGTTGCCGCACTTTCCAGGCCGGATGGGAGGAAATGCACGGAATGCCTCTCCCGGGGAGGCCCCCACAAATCCGCTTGCTGAATCTCCGTGAGCAGATCCTCATCGAAGAGCCAATCGCGGCGATACCCCGCGAGAAAACGGAGGTTCGCCAATTCGGATTCCGGCGGCTCGCTCCACACCTCGAAGTCCCAACCGCGGGGCAGTACCACCTCACGTGCCCAGCCAAGCGCGTAGTTCGTTTTCGGCCGGCTCAGTAGGTGAAATGGTTTGACATCGACGACCAGCGGCACATGCCCGTCCCGCCGAACAAGAAAGTCCGGGACATGACGTCTTTCGTGCACATCCACCCTGGCGGTGAGCAGGAACGGCTGGGCCCAGATACCCGTTACGCTCCGCTCGAAGTCAGCGTAGAGCAGGCGCGTCAACTCGAGTCGCGACTCGTAAACCACATGATCCCGCATGATCGAGGACCAATACGTGCCCGAGTAGTGCTTCTGACCGTGCCGCCAGCGAAAGGTCCGCCAGGGCTTCGACGGCCTAAGATCACCCGCGCCCGTCGAAGGCCAAGTCGGCCCTCGCCGACGGTCCCGTCCGTACGACGCAGACTCACGGAGACTTCACCGACGACGCGCGACATGCCCCACCCCCGAGCGAGAAAGGCTCGGTGATAGGCCCGGCCTCGACCAGCTGAGTTCCAGTGTCACGCCGACGGGTACCGCGGCACAGCCGAAAGTGCGACCTGCACTACTACGGGTGAACATAAGACACTTGTTCGTCTCACCGCGTTGTCCTTTGGGCCGAACATGGGCCATGCTCTGCGAGAAAAGGACATACGAAATGAGAACCTACAAATGCGGCCTGTTCCGTACCCTGGCGGCATGCACATGCGCCCCACTCTGAGCTGGACCCCCACCGAGGACCTGCCGCCGGGCAGCACGGATCTCGAGCCGGTCGCCGATGCGCTGAGCAAGGGCGGTGTGCTGGTGCTCAGTGGGGCGGGCCTCTCCACGGAGTCGGGCATCCCCGACTACCGGGGCGAGGGCGGGAGCCTGAGCCGGCACACCCCGATGACCTACCAGGAGTTCACCGCCAGTGCCCAGGCCCGGCGCCGGTACTGGGCGCGGAGCCACCTCGGCTGGCGCACCTTCGGCCGCGCCCTCCCCAACGCCGGGCACCGGGCCGTGGCCGCGTTCGGGCGACACGGTCTGCTCTCGGGTGTCATCACCCAGAATGTCGACGGTCTGCACCAGGCTGCCGGCAGCAGCGTCGTGGAGCTCCATGGAAGCCTGGACCGGGTCGTCTGTCTTTCCTGCGGCGCCTTCAGCCCGCGCCGTGAACTCGCCCGGCGCCTGGAGGCGGCCAATGTGGGCTTCGAGCCGGTGGCCGCCGGGATCAATCCGGACGGCGACGCCGACCTCACCGACGAACAGGTCGCAGACTTCCGCACGCTGCCTTGCGCGAGCTGCGGCGGCATCCTCAAACCGGACGTGGTGTTCTTCGGCGAACCCGTTCCTCCGCAGCGGGTCGAGCACTGCCGCAAACTGGTCCGTGAAGCGGCCTCGCTGCTGGTCCTGGGCTCCTCACTGACGGTGATGTCCGGGCTCCGGTTCGTCCGCCAAGCAGCCCAGGCCCAAAAGCCGGTGCTGATCGTCAACCGGGACCCGACCCGGGGCGACCGGCACGCCCTCACCCGGGTCGCGCTCCCCCTGGGAACGGCCCTCACCACCGTGGCCGGCCGGCTGGGCATCCCTGTCGACGGCGAGACAGCGACGCCGGCCCGGATGTGAAGTCGGCGAGGTGGTACAGCACCTGCATGGCCGACGGGCAGGTCGGTCTCACTGCTGATCCGCGAGAGAGCGGACCACTGCGGCTTGCCGATGGCGGCCCAGCGGTCACGCTCCCACGAAGCTCACCGTTTCCGTCATGTCCGCCCGCCCGGTACGCAGCAGCGGCACGCCTTCCTTCTCGAATCCCACCGAGACGCCGCAGAACAGCACGAGCCCGTCATCGGCTCCGACTGTCTGGCTGACGGTCTTGCGGTACATGGTCCACATCACCTGGGGGCAGCTGTGCAACCCTTCCGCCCTCAGTAGCAGCATGACCGTCTGCAAGTACATCCCCGCGTCACCCCACTGCCCGGGCCCCATCGTCCGGTCGAGGTAGCAGAACAAGCCGACGGGCGCCCCGAACGCCTCCGAGTTCAAGGCTGCGATCTTCATGGGCCTGTCAGGGTCGTCGCGCTCGATTCCGAGCGCCTTGTACCGCTGGGCAGCAGCGGCGGAGAAGCGGTCCAGATACGGCGAGGAGAGTTCGGCCGGGTACATCGGATACTCCCGCTCGTCACCCGGGTCTCCCGCCAGTGCCCTGGCCCGTGCGCGCCTCTTCAGTTCGGCCAAGGGCTCGCCGGTCACGACATACACGTGCCACGGCTGGAGGTTCCCGCTCGACGGAGCCCTCGTCGCGGCAGCCAGCACTCGTTTGAGTGTCTCTTTCGGTACCGGCTCGGCGCTGAACGCCCGCACGGCCCTGCGACTGTCCACGGCCTCATACACATCCACGTCATCGCGTCCTCTCACTCAACCAGGCCCACTTACCGTATTCAGCGGTCAGAGGGGGCGAGCATCTCCAGGGGCTGGGACAGCGCCCCGACGATCAATCCAGTCGTTGAACGGAACTTGGGAACTCCTGCTCCAGCGGGGACAGTCCGAGCCGACGCGGTCGGTGACATCAACTGGGACATCCACGTGGACTCGAGGCATCCGGCATGTCATCCCCGACGAAGCCGACCATGCGGCCAACCGCCAAAGGCGCGGAAGCAGCGGCGGTCGGGCATCCGACTTCGGTACCGCCTGGCCAGTTCAGTGACCCGCGTCACATCCGACTCCTGTCAGCAATCGGGGCGCCGTCTCGTTCAAGGGGCACGCGAACGAGACAGGAGCAACGCCATGAAGCACCGCATCGTCGTACTCGGCGCTGGTTACGCCGGGGCCTTCGCCGCCGGAAACCTGGCCCGTCGGCTCTCCCCCGCCGACACCGAGATCACCGTCGTCAACGCCGTACCCGACTTCGTTGAGCGGATGCGGCTCCACCAGCTCGCGATCGGGCAGGACCTCGCGTTCCGCAAGCTCGCCGACGTGTTCGCGGGCACCGGCGTGCGGCTGCGCCTGGCGCGCGTCACCGGCCTCGACCCCGAGCGCAGGGCCGTCGTAGTGAATGGCGTCGACGGCGACGGCGAGCTCGCGTACGACACGCTTCTCTACGCGCTCGGCAGCTCAGTAGCCCACCATGACGTCCCGGGTGTGGCCGAGTACGCCTTCGATGTGACCGGCCTGTCCTCGGCGCTGCGTCTGCGCGAGCGCCTGGCGGGCCTGGGCGAGGGCGGCACCGTGCTGGTCGTCGGTGAGGGGCTGACCGGCATCGAGACCGTCACCGAGTTCGCCGAGTCCCGGCCCGACCTCTCGGTCGCGCTCGCCGCCCGCGGTGAGCTGGGCGCCTGGCTCTCTCCGAAGGCCCGCCGTCACCTGCGCCAGGCCTTCGATCGGCTCGGCATCACCGTCCACGAGCACACCGGTATCGAAGCCGTCGAGCCGACACGGGCGATCGCCGCCGACGGTACGTCCATCCCGGCCGACGTGACCGTGTGGTCGGCGGGGTTCGCCGTGCACCCCATCGCGGCCGCCGGCGGCTTGGAGGTCGCCGAGACCGGCCAGATCGTCGTCGACCGCACCATGCGCTCGGTCTCGCACCCGGATGTCTACGCCGCCGGTGACGGCGCCTACGCGATCGGCGAGAACGGCCGGCCGCTGCCGATGTCCTGCGCCTCGGCCGGCTACACCAACATGCAGGCGACCGCCGCGATCATCGCGCGCCTGACGGGCAGCGAGGTCCCGACCACCGGGCTGAAGTACTACGGCAACCACATCAGCCTCGGGCGGCGGGACGCGATCTTCCAGATGGTGGACGGGGAAGTCCGGTCGAAGTCCTGGTACCTGGGCGGCCGGACCGCCGCGTGGCTCAAGTCGGGCGTGCTCAAGGGGGCCGGGTGGAGCATCGTCCACCCGACGTTCGGCATACCGAGGCGCAAGCGCCGTCTGGCCACCACGCCTGACCGGGCGGGTGTGAGGGTCGCCGCATAGGCTGCTCGGCATGGACAGCGCAGCCATCGATCGGTTCGAGGCCAGCCGGGGCCGGCTGGCCTCGCTCGCGTACCGTCTGCTCGGCTCGGCGGCCGACGCCGAGGACGCCGTGCAGGACGGGGTTCCTGCGCTGGCAGGCCGCGGACCGGGAACGCATCGAGGCGCCGGAGGCATGGCTGACCAAGGTCGTCACCAATCTCTGCCTCGACCGGCTCCGCTCGGCGCAGACGCGCCATGAGCGCGCTGTCGGAGCATGGCTGCCCGAGCCACTCCTCGAGGGCGACCCTATGCTCGGCCCTGCCGATACCTTCGAGCAGCGCGAATCGGTGTCCTTGGCCGTGCTGACCCTCATGGAGCGCCTCTCGCCGGTCGAGCGGGCCGCTTACGTCCTGCGCGAGGCCTTCTCCTACCCCCACGCCGAGATCGCCGGGATCCTCGACATCACCGAGTCCGCGAGCCAGCAGCATGTCCACCGGGCCCGACGCCGGATCGCCGCCGAGCGCCGCGGCGGTGACCAGGTGGACCCCGCGTCCGCGCGCCGGATCGTCGAGGAGTTCCTCGCCGCCGCCACCTCGGGGCGCACCGAACGGCTGGTGGCGATGCTCACCGCCGACGTGACCGCGGTCTCGGACGGCTATGGACTGGCCCGGCGGCTGCTGCGGTACAAGACGCGCGAGCGCGTCGCCTCCTACGTACGGGCCGGCTTCAAGCCCACTCCGGCGAAGCGGCGCCTGGCGGGCGGCTCCCCCGCGTTCCACATCGCGCTGGTCAACGGCTCCCCGGCCGTCCTCGCCGTGGTCGACGACCGGGTCGTGGGCGCCGTGGCGTTCGAAGTCGGCGACGGCAAGGTCGCGTCCCTGCATGGCATCGCCGCCGCGAACCGGCTCGCGCGCCTCAACGAGGCCTGGCGGCAGTACGAACACGACGCGCCGGTCATCAACGCATGGTGACCAGATCTCCGGGACGGTCAGTTTGATCGGGTCTCTGCCGCGGGCGCGGTGGTGCGGATCGGCGGACTGGTCCGGGCACCGAGGTGGGCGACCAGCACAGGTAGCAGGCGAGTTCACCGGTGGTGCGGTTGCAGCGGATAAGCGGGGGCGGTGGCTGACGCCCGCCCTCGATGTGCAACCAGGCCCAGTCGCAGTAGCGCAGACCCTTCACACCCGTTCCGGCACTCTGCCGGTGCCGGGCAGTGGTGTGCAGCCGGCCTACGACGTTGTCCGCGCGGACAGGGTGCGGCCGTGGTTGATGTGCACCCTGGTCGAGCAGACCACGGCGATGACGTAACACCAGGCGGGGCTTGGTCGCGAACTCGATCTCGTCGGGTATCCGGGCAGCAGCCTGGCGGCGCTCGCCGCCAGTGCGCCAGGAGTGCTCGGGCGGCTAGAGCCGACGGTCGATCAGCGCTCGGCCACGGCTCGTGGCGTGGGCGCAGAACTCGCCGACCTGGGAGCTCTCGATGCATCCGACGCTGCCGGTGTACTGCCGTTGGACGCCCGCCGAGACGTGGCCCTTCTTCACGAAGCCGGTCTCGTCCACGCACAGGACACCGTAGAGCCCGGGGCCAGGCCGTCCAGGGCCGGAGCGTATCGGTCATCGAAGACGAGCCAGGCCTCGGGTGCTCCCTCGTCGGGCTGCCGGGGTGCCGCAGCCCGATCGGTCAATGACGACTCGACGCGCCCAATGGGGGCGCAGTGTGTATTCATTCACGACTCCTGGATCCTTTCCGGCCGGGTTGGACTTCGTGCCGATCAGTTCGACACGCTGGCGACCAGGGCAACTCTTAGGAACCCCTCGGTTGTCCTCGGCCCCGCCGGCCTGCCGGGCGGCAATTTATGATCTTCAGCCTGGTCGAGGGAGGGGTCATATGACGTTTCAGGAATATGTGGAACGGGTCGCCGAAGAGGTCGTGGGAGCGTTTCCGGCGGACACCGGGATCTACGCGGTGACGTTCCGTATCGACAGCGTCGATCAGGATCCGCGGTTCCCGTACGTGGCGATCGGCTACACGACCGAGGCCGACGCCGCGGGCGCGGCGGGGGAGGCGTCGGACGCCTGGGAGGCGCGCTGGAGTTACGCGTTCTTCCCGGAGACCGGGCTTGAAGGGGTGAGGATCCTCGGGCGTGATCCGGACGGCGCGGATTCGCACCGGCGGGAGGCGGAGTCCCGGGGGCTCTGGTACGAGGACGACGATGAGCCGGACGATCGCCACGAGCAACTGGTCGAGTGGTTCTACGAGGTGTGCGTCGCAGCCGCTCGGCATCTCCACGACAGCGGCACGATCGTGGCGGCACTGGGACGGCCGGTCCCGGTGATTCTGTACGACATGTTCGACCCGGACGCGATGTTCCAGCTGACCTCGCACGCCAATCCGGCGGAGCTGATCACCGAGTTCATGACCGCGGACCGGGGTTGAACCGGTCACGGGCCCAAGACCTCAAGAGGGAACGCCAGACGTCGGCCAGGGCGAGGGCCTACCGCACGTGCCCGGCGTGCTCGTCCGCGGTATCGCTCCCCGCGGGCCCTTCCAGAGCACGTATCTCGCCATAGGGCGACTGGACGACCTTGGCCAGAAGCCGACGGCTTCACGCAGACCGCTTGTGCCTCGGGGCTGAGGTCCGGTGTCGCTCCGTCAGTCCGACCGGTTAGGAAGGCTTGCCAACCAGGACTTCTACCTTGCCGGTGTCGAGTGAGTAGTACCCGCCGACTACCGCCAGGGAACCCTTGCGTACCAGCGGGGCGAGGTCCGCGTTGGAGCGAAGTGCGGTGGCGGTCAACTTGACCTGGGCTCGGGCCATCGTGTCGACCGGGTCCGCGCCGCCTTCCTTCACCGCCTGCTCGTACGCTGGCCGCAGAGCCTTGACGATCGCCTGCAGGTTGCCGGGCAGAGGCTTGCCGTCACGCAGGGACTCGTACGCCGCCTTGACGGCGCCGCAGCGCTGATGCCCGAGGACGACGATCAGCGGGGTGCCACTCGTCATGGGACCGTACTCGACGGAACCAGTGACCACCGGACCGTCGGTCTGCGCGCCCGTGCGCATCACGTAGAGGTCGCCCAGTCCGGTGTCGAAGAGAAGTTCCGGCGGCACTCGGGAGTCGATGCACGAGAGAACCGCTCCGAAGGGCTCCTGTTGCTGAGCCACGAGCTGACGCCGGTTCGGATCCCGGTCGGGATGCTGAAGATTTCCGCTTACCCAGCGCTCATTGCCATCCATCAGTCTCGCGAACGCGGCGGCGGGGGTGGTCGGGCTCGCGCTGGGTGAAGCGCTGGTCCCCGAAGTGGCGGGGCTCGTCCCCGAAGTGGCGGGGCTCGTTGCCGAAGTGGCGGCGCTCGTCGATGTGCATCCCGCGAGGGCGACCGCGGCGCTCGCGAGTGAGCCGGCGAGCACAGTTCTACGGTCCAGTCGTCCTGTTGTGTCCATCGGTCGGTCTCCTCTGCGCCGTACGAGCCGGTGCCTGCCTGCAAGGCCAGGGCGATTGTTCAGCGTGGTGGGGTGTCCTGGCGACAGGCACAAGGGGGCGCGGGGTGCTTTGCCCCCGACGGCCTACAGAAACGGGGTCGAGCGGCGGTTTGAGCGTCGGCTTTTGAGCGGCGGGCATGCCCTGACAAGCGAGCTCCCCAGGCCCAAGGCCGGAGGCCCACGCCGTCCATCCAGACGGCCCGGCAGCAGGTGCACAGGCAGGCGGCAGCAGCGCCGATCACCCAACAGGGTGACTTTATGTCCGATTCACGGTGGACTACCGCAGGTCAGCACCCTGGGTGGCGAGTTTAGGGCGTAGATTTCCCACCAACCGAGTTTTTAGTCATAGCTAAAGGTGGCATGCTGATGGAGTGGCAACGAGCGTTGTCTCTCCATGAGTTGGGGGTGAATCATGGGCATTTTTGCCCGTGACGAAAGCCGGACGAACTTAGCGGCGTCCCGGATAGCGCGGCAGGCTACGGCCTCCCTGGCCGGCCTGCTGGCAGGGCAGGGCAAGACCCGCTCCGATCTGGCGGCCGCGATGGGCGTCAGCCCGGGCCGCGTCAGCCAGATCATGTCCGGCGATGCGAACCTGACCGTCCGGACACTCGCCGCCGTAGCGGAGGCGCTGGATGCCGACGTCCAGATCACGTTCTGTCCCCGGCCGCAGTCGACGGACGCCAAAGCCCGCGGCAGCACGGACGCGTCGCCCATCAAGAGCAGCGGGCTCTCGACCCGTCACTGAGCCTCGGGGCCGGCACTTGTGTCACGACGTCATGCCGCTCACGGCTGGCGCCCTCTTTCAGCGGGTGAGCCAGCGGTCGAACCAGCGACGCTGCGGTGGCAGAGCCGGACTGTGGAACGCGTCGTTGGACATCGCCTTCGCACGCAGGGTCTGGAGCTCTGCGTTCTCGCTGCGGCGCCCGTGAACGTACGCGAAGTGCAGCAGGTGTCCGCACTGCGCGAGAGCCGTGCCGAACGCCTGGCGACGGGCGACGAGTTCATCACCCGATGGTTCACGCCCAGCCTGACGGCACGCCTCGTCGATCCCTGTCTGCACGTCCAGTGCCACGTCGATCGCCCTTTCTACATCCGCGTAGATGGCGTTGATCGTCTTGGTCTCGGCGGCGAGCGGATGCCGCTCCAGCAGGTACAGCTTGAGATCGTGGACGAACACCCTGAGCTGGGCAGACGTTTCAATACCGCGCAGAAAGCGGTCCGACCAGGTACAGGCGTCGAGGTGCACGCGCTGCACCAGCCGCTCCCTGACCAGGGCGATGCCCAGTGTCATGAACTTGACGTACGGCTGCGCCGTCTCGTCCTGCTTCCGTCGGGGCAGCGCGGTAGCCCCCGTCGCGGCACCCGCGATCACCGGAGGAATCGACGCCGCGTGCGGCAGCAGCACCACCGCGCCGGCCGCCACCGCACCCATCAGTGCCAGCACGAGCAGCGTCAGGCCAGACGATGCCCAGCTGCCCAGCAGCCGTCCTTTGCCGGAGAACTCACGTGCCAAACCAACCCAGGCGATGGCAGCGCTCACGGCAGCGGGTAACACGTAATCAATTAACCAGGTGTGGTGAAGCCAACCCATCAACGGCCTCCCCAAGACGTTCCACGGACCGGCCGGACGGCCTTCGGCGTGCGGACGCCAAAAGGCCTCCCTCTCGGCACATGTCACACCAGCACTGAGCCCTCTCGCCGCCCACCTGTCGTCAAGAGCTGCCGCGAGTACAGTTGATGATGTCAGCCAACGCCATACCACGCCGTTACTTTGAGCGACAATTGGCCAGCGTGTCGGGCACGTCCAGAAATCCGCTGGTCACGTTCGGATACCTCACCCACCTGACAATCATTGAATGCGATTGCTCTCGAAGCGCCCGCGAACTCCGAAAGGTCAGCGGCCGGTTCGATGCCGGAGATCGCGGTGGGGAGCCGGGGCGGCAGGACGCGACGATGAGGTGGCGGTGGCGATGGCCGGCGGCTGGGGGCTCAGCTCGTGCGCAGTTCGTCGAACCCGAGCAACATCGCGTCGACAGCGAGGGTGAAGCGTTCCTCGTCGTCCACACCTGCTCCATCGCGCGCGGCCTTGGCGATGAGCGGATATCGCTCCGCCTCCAACTCGGCCAGCCAGCCCGTGCCGCCCGACTCGTGCGCGTCCACGACAAGCTGTGCCTCCATGATGGCGTGCCCGATCGCAAACACCGACAGCGCGTTGAGGGCATGCAAGGCACGACCGAGTGGAAAACCGTTGTCCGTCAGCATGCGCAGGCACCCCTCGATGCCGTCGAGCGTCGCCTGGGTGACCGCAGGACGGGAGGCGGCGAGCGGAAGGATGGCCGGGTGCCGTAGCAGACCCTCGCGCAGTGCCGTGGCGTACTCACGCAGTGCCTCCTGCCAGTCGGAGGACCCGTCCATCGCTGGTACGGCAGCTCGGAACACCTGCTCCACCAGCCCGTCGAGCAAGGCGTCCTTGTTCGGGACGTAGTGATAGAGCGTCATCGCCTCGACATCGAGCTGCTCGCCGAGTGAACGCATCGTCAGGGCCTTGAGCCCCCTGCGGTCCACCAGATCCAGTGCCGCGTCAAGGATTCGCTGCCGGCTCAGTCCTGCGCGCTCGCCACGTCCGCGCCGCGCACCCGGCTTCTCCGCCGTCATACGTCGCCCTTCCCCCAACCCTCCGAGCGGTTGACTTTCTTACAAGGTAAGGCAAGGATCGATCCCAGCAAAACTTACATCGTAAGAATCCGACCCCGTTCCCCGACACCACAGGAGTGGAGATGTCCTCCGCCACCGCCTTCAGCCCCAAGCAGGTCGTCCTCGGCTTCATCACCGCGCTCAACGACCGCTCGAGTCAGGACTGGGTGCAGTACCTCGCACCGGATGTGATCGACCACAACAAGATCATTTTCGGTGAGGACGAAGCGCCGGGCGCTGCGATAGAAGGCTTCCGGCAGCAGCTCGCCGCGTTCAGCACCGAGCACCCGGACGACGGCTTCCGTGCGGAACAGCTCATCGCCGAGGGTGACGAGGTCGTAGCCCGGCTTCGGGTGCGCGGCGTACACACCGGACATCACCCCCGGATGCCCGAGCCGACCGGCCGACGTTGTGACGTCGAACAGATCTGGATCTTCACCGTACGCGCAGGCAGGATCGCCGAGATCCGTGCTGTGAGCGACCGCCTCGGAATGTTCCTGCAGCTCGGCTGGGACTGGCCGAGCGAGGACTGAAGGAGCGTGTACGGTTCCAGGCACCACGCCGCGTGACACGGCCGGCCTCGACTGTGGAGCGGGGCCGCTGAACTGATGCTCACTTCCGGTCGTGGGCTCCGGGTGACCGTTCCCGGAACCACCCACGGGGCTACGGTACTTGAGCGCAGACCGGCACGGCTCGGGACCGGCGCCTGGCCTTCGCGGCGCGGCCGGGCCATTGCGGCGGCCCGGCCGCCGCCGGTTCCCGCGAGCGCACAGGAGGGGATGTGTGCTCCGCGCAGGCTCGCGAGCCGGCGTCCCGAGCAGTGGCGCTGCTTGTTCGGTGTCCGCGCCAGGGGTCCCGGCGCGTGGCGTGCGTGCGACGCGTGACCGCCCCGCAGTGAGGCACGCCAGAAGGGGCACCGCACCAACGTGTCATGCTGGCGGCGCCGGATCACCACCACGGCCCGTCCCGCTCACTCAACACCGCGGCGGAAGGGCGGGGTGCCGAGGACCGAAGGGCCCCGGCGTACGGCGTGCGCCTGCCCGTACGGGGCGTGCGGGGACTACGAGGACCGACTACGCCTCGCCGGTGGCGAACAGTTCCAAGTGCCCGCACTTGGGACAGCGGAACGCCTCTATCTGCCGCCGAGGTCGGCCCATCCGCTTGGCACCTCCGAAAATCCCCCGCTCCAACGCGCCTTCTATCCAGCGCGCGTAGCCACGCGAGTGCTCGCCGGCGTCCTCGATGAAACCTTCCATCAGACCGACGGTGCCGCAATGGGTGCACGTGTAGTTGCTCATCCGGTGAGTGTAGAAAACGGTGCGCACGGTCAGGACGGCAGCAGCACCATGTGTGAGGCCGTGGCGTACGACGACGAGGGCCGGCAACGCGACGTGGGGTGCCGGGCCGAGGGCCGGCGGCTCGGGGTCAACCTTTCCGTCTTCCCCCTCATCTTGCTTTCCGGCAGCAGTGGAACTCATCTGAAAGCAGGAACACTTGCTCAGTACGACCTCTCCCTTCAGCCGACATGGTGCGGCCCTGGCCGCCACTCTCGGGCTCGTCATCCTCGCCGCGCCTCAGGCGGCCGCCACGGGGGTGGTCGCCACGGCCACCGGGCCCGCCGCCCTCCACTGGTCCACCTGCCCCACCGGCTCCGAAGCACCTCGCGGTACCTACTGTTCCACCCTCAAGGTGCCCCTCGACTACGCCAGGCCGAACGGCCGGCAGATCAAGCTCACCCTGTCGATGGCCGGCGACCTGAACGCCCCCCGCACTCTCGTCGTCAACCCGGGTGGTCCGGGCGAACCGGGTATCGGCACGGCGAAGTTGGTGTGGAGTTCGCTGCCCCAGGATGTCGCCACGCAGTACAACGTGGTCAGCTTCGACCCGCGCGGCGTCGGCGCCAGCACCCCGGTCTCCTGCGGAGACACGGCCAAGCTGGTCAAGCATCCGGCCGCGCCGTACACGCCGACGACGGATGCTCAGGAGCAGGCGCGGCTGACCGTGGCCCGCAAGATCGCCGAGCAGTGCGGCGCGAGCTCCAAGGACCTGCTGCCGTACATCACGACCGAGAACGCGGCCCGCGACATGGACCGGATCCGTACCGCGTTCCACCGCGACAAGCTGGACTACCTCGGGTATTCGTACGGCACGAAACTCGGCGCCACCTACGCGACACTGTTCCCTTCGCACACGGGCCGCATGATCCTCGACAGTGTCGTCGATCCGACCGTGACCACCTACACCTCGCAGTACGAGCAGGACCCGGCGCTCCAGCACCGGGCCGGCCAGTTCTTCGCCTGGGCAGCCACGAAGAACGGGACCTATCACCTGGGCGCCAGTGCGGCGCAGGTGTCGGCCGCGTGGAACGCCGTCCGCAAGGGGCTGGACGCTCACCCCGCCGGGAGCAGGGCGGGCAGCGCGGAGATCGACGATCTGCTCGCCTCCGCCATGTACACCGACCTGGACTGGGGCAACGTGGCCCAGGCCGTGTCGGATTACCGGCGCGGGGATGCGAGCACGCTGCTCGGCGCAACCGACCAGCTCGCCCTCGGCGGCGTCGACCCGGCCCAGCTCGCCTACAACTGCGTGGACGACGCCTGGCCCCGCAACTGGGCGACGTGGCACCGGGACACCGCGTCGGCGGCTCCGGGTGCTCCCCTGTTCGCCTGGCTGAACTCCTGGTACAGCGCGCCCTGCGCATTCTGGAAGGCGCCGACGGCCCGGCCCGTGAAGATCGGCTCCGCCAAGGTACCGCCGATCCTGCTGCTCCAGTCCAAGGACGACCCGGCGACCCCGGTCGAGGGCGCACGACGCATGCACCAGGTGCTGGCCGGGTCCCGCCTCGTCGTCGCGGGCGGCGGCAACCACGGCCAGTACCTGTTCGACGGGAACACCTGCATGGATGGGCACGGCAGCCGCTACCTGCTCACCGGGCGTCTCCCGGCCGACAACGCCACGTGCCCGGCGGCCCCGGCGCCGTGAGCGACCCCAGCACGAACAGGCGATATCCATGACACAGCGCCCCGTGACCACTCCCTACAGCACCGGCATGCTGAGCAATGACGCCCTCCGCGAACGTGACCGCTTGGAGTCCATTCAGCGCAGCGTCGACTTGTTCACCACCAACATCCTCGACGGCCTTCCCGTGCAGACGTCCGGAACTGCCTGGAGTCGGGTGCAGGCGCCGGCTCCATCGCCTACTGGCTCGCCGCACGCCGTCCGGGCGGACGCGTGGTCGCCGTCGACCTCGACACCCGCCACCTCGACGCCGGCCGCGCCACCAATCTGGAGATCCAGGAAGCCGACGTCACGCATGAGGACTACGCGCCGGGCACCTTCGACCTCGTCCACGCCCGCTACCTGTTCTGCCACCTCCCCGACCGAGACGAGATGATCACACGGGCCGCCGGCTGGCTCTCCCCCGGCGGCTGGCTCATCGTCGAGGAGCCCTACGACCTGCCGGCCGTCCACTCACCCCGAAAAGGACCGCGGGCGCCCGCTCATCCACCGGGCGGCCCCCACTCTCCTGGCCAGCGGCCTCATCACCGACACAGACCTCACCGCATTCGACGAACTGCTCAAGGACTCGGCATTCATCGATATCCCTCAACCATCTCGGCATGGGGCCGCCGCCCATGGGACACCCCGGCCTGACATCAGTTCTCCAGACAGGCGGCCGTCACCGGCCAGCGGCGCGGGAGGGGGAAACCGGTGACGAGAGCGCCGTGTTGCGCATCGTCCGTACCGTCTCGTCGGCCACTGTGTGCGCGGGCCCGGTCGAGCGACGCCGCCCGACCCATGTCATCCGTCGCGCCGACGGCATCCCGGGAGCGGCCTGGATGAACCGCGAAGCAACCGCGAACGAGAGGCATCGAGGCTCAAGAGCGTCCTGACCACGTGGCAGGCTCCGACTTCCGGCCATTCTGTGCTGTGCCGCGATCACCCTGACCAGGGCGTTCCTGCCCTCCGGACTAGCAGGATTCACGTCGCCACTGAGTGAATGAGGTCTTTCACCAGGCCGATCACACTCTCAACCTGCACACATGTCATTCACAACCTGCACATAAGTCGGGCACGTCTCAAACACGTGCCGCCAACTGGCCTTGCTCCGTTGCTCAGGCGAAGCTGCTCCCGGCCCACACGGCCACCCCCCTCATGAAGGAGCTCACATGCGCATGACCCTGCGCTTCGCCACCATCGCCACGGCCGCCGTCAGCCTGACCGGCGCGACGCTCGCCACGGCTTCGGCCACGGCCACCGCGGCACCCGCCAGCCTCTACGCGCCCTCGGCGCTCGTGCTGACCGTGTCCTATCCCGGCGGCTCGATCGACACCGCAGCTCGCGCCGTCACGCTGAGCTGCGCGCCCGGTGCCAGCGGCACGCATCCCGCTCCCGCCGCGGCCTGCGCGGAGCTACGCAACGCCGGCGGCCAGTTCGACTCCCTGCTGTCGCAGACGCCCGGCCAGGCCTGTATGAGGCTCTGGTCCCCGGTGACGATCACGGTCGACGGCGTCTGGCAGGGAACCCGCACGTCCTGGAAACACACCTTTGCGAACTCCTGCGAAATGAACAACACGATCTCGCAGAGCAGCCTCCTCGGCTTCTGACGCGAAATCGTTCGTGACATCACGGCCGGACGGCACGTGAGCGGCATCCAGGCCGCCGTGCGGACGAGGCTGGACGCGAACAGCGTGTCCAGGTCGTCCCAGGCGGGCTCCGGTCCGCTGGGGTGACGGTCGAGGCCGACCTTGCGCACCCGGGCTCCCGCTAAGCGGCCGAGGTCAGGGTGCGGGGAGAAGCACTCCGGGATTGAGGATGCCGGCCGGGTCCAGCGCGGTCTTGGCGGCTGTCAGTGCCGCGGCGAACGGGCCGGGGCGCTGGCGGTCGTACCAAGGCCGGTGGTCCCGCCCGACCGCGTGATGGTGGGTGATCGTGCCACCGCATGTGTGGATCGCCTCGGACACCGCGTTCTTGATGTGGTCCCACTGGGCCACCGTGCTGCCCCAGCGGCCCGGCGCGTACACCCCGAAGTACGGCGCCGGCCCGTCGGGATAGACGTGGGTGAACCGACAGGTCACCACTCCGGTTCCGGCGACCTCGTGGATGGCCTGCCGGGCTGCCTCGGTGACCGTCTGATGGAGGACCTCGAAGCGGTCCCAGGTGCATGCCGTCTCGAACGTCTCCACGATCACCGAGTGCCGGGCCAGCGCATCACGCTGGTAGGGCATCCGCAGAAACGACGAGCGCCAGGTATCCGCGGCGGTGTCACCGGCGGCAGCCTTCTCCGGCACTGCCTCCACGTCCCGGCCCGGCACCTCGCCGGTGTCGACGGCCGGCTCTCCACCGTGGTCACGGCACAGTTCCACAGCCCGCTCCAGGTCGACACGGACGGGATGGTCCGCCGACTCGAAGGCGAGGACGAGCAGAGCGCCGCCGACGCTCACACCGGCGTTGATCAGCGCCTCGGCCGCGTCGAGAAGCCGGCAGTTCGCCGGGTTCAGCCCGCTCTGCGCGATCGCCCGGGTCGCTGCCACCGCCGCCGTGTAGTCACCGAACCGCACGGTTGCCCTGGCACGCCAACGGGGGCGCTCCTGAAGGCGCATCCACGCTCCGGTGATGATGCCCAGCGATCCCTCGCTGCCCAGGAAGAGCCGGTCCGGTGACGGTCCCGCACCGGATCCCGGCAGCCGCAGCGAGGCGCTCACCCCGGCGCCCGTCACCACCCGCATCGACTCGACCAGATCGTCGATGTGCGTGTACAGCGTCGCGTAGTGGCCGCCGGCGCGAGTGGCGAGCCAGCCGCCCAGCGTGGAGAACTCGAAGGACTGCGGGAAATGGCGCAGCGTCAGCCGGTGCGGCCGCAGTTGGTCCTCCAGGTGCGGGCCGAGCGCGCCGGCCTGGATTCGCGCGGCCCGAGTCGTCCGGTCGATCTCCAGGACCCGGTTCATGTGCCCGAGATCGACGGTGACCACGGCGGGGTGGCCGTCGCACCGCGGCTCGATGCCGCCGACCACCGAACTGCCGCCGCCGTACGGCACCACGGCGACACCCTCGCGGGTGCACCAGTCGAGGAGATCGATCACGTCCTGCTCCCCAGCGGGCCGGACGACGAGGTCCGGCACATGGCGCAGATCGCCGTGCAGGTTGCGCACCACGTCCCGGAACGCCTTGCCGTGCGCGTGCGCGGCCCGGTCCTCCGGTTGCGCCGAGCACAGGCCGGCGAGCGAGGCGGGAGGGGTGACGCGGGGCCTGGGCAGGTCCAGCGCGGAGATGTCCGGTGGCTCGTGACCGGTCAACTCGCCCGGCATCAGAGCCCGCACGCGTGCCAGAAGCGTCTCGAGTTCGGCGCCGCGCACGGCGTCCTCGACGTTTCCCCATCCCCACCACGACCGCGCCACGACCTCGACCCCTCGAATTGACCCGTGGGTAAATTACCGAGCGGTCATATCGTGGACTAGAGTGCGGGTATGGGCAAGGCCGGAACCAAGGGCGTCTCCCGTGCCGACCGGGAGGGGCAGATCATCGACGTGGCCGTGGAGGAATTCGGCGAACACGGCTACGCGGGTGTCTCCGTCGCCGCCGTCGCACGGCGCGCGGGCATCTCGAAACCTCTGATCTACACCTACTTCGACTCCAAAGAGGGCCTCTACCTCGCCTGTGTGCACCGGGTGGGCGGGCTTCTGGTGAACACGGTGGCCGCGGCCCGCTCGCGCAGCGGAACGACCGGTCACGCGCTGGACACCCTCTCCGCGATCTTCACCGCGGTCGAAGGCTGCCGGCACGCCTGGTCCGTCCTCTACGATCCGGCTCTGCCGCCGGCCGGTGAGATGCGCGACGCCGTGAACCACTACCGCGGACGGCTCGCCGCCATGGGGGCCGCGGGTGCCACGGGACTCCTCACCCACGCCGGACACGACGACCCGCTGGACCATCAACTCCTCAACCATGTCTGGCAGTACGCCGTGACCGCCGTGATGCGCTGGTGGTCCGATCATCCGGACCAGAGCGCGGCCGAGATGACAGCCCGTTGCAGCCGCCTTCTCCACGCACTTGGCACCGGCTGACCCGCACGCCTGGCGGGACACCGGAACGTCCGAGGGTGCGCGGGGCGTGCCGAGGGGCGGCCTCGTCGAGGCGGTGGCGGGACCGTGGACGGGTCTCGGCACCGCGCAGGCTTCAGCGAGCGGCCCACGCGAGCGGCGTTGGCCCGGCGGCAGCGGCCGAGCCGAGGCCGCACCAAAGATGCGTCACATCTTCGCGCCGAAGTCCTGTGTCCACCAGGGGCCGCCCGCGCCCTTGTGAACCCCCACGCCGATGTCCTTGAAGGAGCAGTTGAGGATGTTCGCCCGGTGGCCGGGGCTGTTCATCCAGGACTCCATGACAGCTGAGGCGGTCTGCTGGCCCTGGGCGATGTTCTCGCCGTATGTGGACCAGCGGTAGCCGGCGGCGGTGATGCGCTGTCCGGGATCCGCGCCGTCCGGGTTGGTGTGGTCGAAGAAGTGGCGTGCGGCCATGTCGTCGGAGTGGCCCTGGGCCGCCTTTTGCAGTTGCGGGTCCTCGGTGAGCGGACCGCAGCCGGCGGCTGACCGTTGCTTGTTCACCAGCGCGACGACCTGGCCGACGACGTCGGTCGGATCCGGCTGAGTCTGTGGTGTGTTCGGCGCGACAGGAGTCCTGCGGGCGGATTCCGGGGTTGTGGGTGTGCTCTTTCTGGCAGGGGTCGCCGGCTTCGTGGCGTTCGCCTTCTTCGGCTTCGTCACGGACGGAGACGGAGAAAGCGAGGGCGACGGCGATCCGTCCTCAGCGCTGGGCGTGGAGCGGTCCAGGATGGGGGCGGCCGCACTTCGCTCGGCGTTCGCGGGGTCGGCACTGGTGCCGGAGTCGGTGCCGAAGTACCACAGGCCACCTCCCGCGACGCAGGCCGCGACGACGGCGCCACCGACGGCCCGGCGGCGCACCCGGCGGCGCCGACGGGACTGGCTGCGCGAGCCGGTGCGGCCCCGTACGCCACGCCGTCCGGCGCCCGATCCCGAGCCCGAGCCACCCCCCGGTATGTCGAACCGGGCGACAGCACCAGCCGGGGCAAGCCTTACCGACCCGGAGGAGACCGCGGCAAGCAGTGCAGGTGACGCGGCGATCAGTGCCAGGCCCGCCAGCAGCCCTTCTGCCGGCATCAGTCCGCTCCACAACCCGCTGCAGTGCGTGCAGCCGCGCGCGTGCCGGGCTATTCGCTTGCGCCACAGAGCCGCGGGCCTGCCGTCCCAGGGGGCCAGCACGATCCGGAGTTCCTCGCACCGCGGCCGTGCGTCGAGTGCTCGTACCACCACGCGGGCCGCCTCCAACTGCGCCTTCATGCGCTGGACCCGGACGGCGGCGTGCTGAGGCGAGAGGTCCAGGGCCGCGGCGACCTCGGCCCGCGTGAGTTCGCCGGCGCACTCCAGCCACCACAGGGACAGCAGTTCCTGGTCGTCGGGCTCCAGCCAGCGTGTCGCCCGCGCCGTCTCCAGGCGCTGCCCGGTGAGCTGGAGCTGGACGACGGTCAGATCGACGAAGTCGGCACCCGGATCGGCCAGGTCCTCGGCCTCATCCACGCCACCCGGGGCGGAGAGACGATTCTGCCGGTGCTCCCGGACCTGGTTCATGGCGATCGCCACCAGCCAGGAACGGAACCGCTCGGGAGCACGCAGTCCGCCCAGTCCGTCCAGGGCGCGCAACATGGTCTCCTGCACCACGTCGTCCACATCCACCGAGCCGTTCAGAGCCCGGCCCACGATGTTGTAGACCAGGGTGAGGTACGCGTTGACCAAGGCGTCCTGGGCCTGCGTGTCGCCCTCTCGGGCGGCCGTGACCAGTGCCGCCGTCTCCATCGCGTCCTGCGTGCTCATACCCATGCTTCCTGTCCTCGAGACCGCACGATTGTGTCCGATACCTGGGAGACCGTGCGACGCGCCTCGGATAACACTTCTTCGCCAGGTAATCCTGATCGGTCCGAGGACCACTGCTCGGATGTCGTACGGCGACGCCGTGGTCCGGCAGCCGAGCGCGGGGCGCGTCCGCCGCCGCGCCGAGACCGGCATGCGGTTCGCCGGCGACCCCGGCCGTGCCGACCGGCGAACCGCTGATCCGGCCCTGAGACGCACGACGGCTTACCCCTGAATCTTTCTCGTTCTTCGAAGCGGGTGGAGTCGCATTCAAGCCATAGAACGGGTTGCCGGGAACTGGCTGTTCCATAAGGCTTCCTTGAGCGTCCTCAAAGGACAGTTATAGGTGACACGTTGGATGTGACAACCGTCTCCGGGCCGTGCGGGAACCGAAGTTCCCCGGAATCCGTCCGTGAGGCGTCAATGCCCCTTCCATCAGTGGCCAGTTGGCGCAAGTCCGTTCCAAATGGTGAGATAAACTCGCCTCCGAACGCCCGCTCGTGATGGGCGTCCGCTCACCCACACCTTCAGCGACCGAAGTCCCGTCAGTGGATCCATCCCGTCGCATCCGCCGGCCTTTCCCGTGCCGGCGGACCACGCCTCCGAGCAGGAATTGATGCCCGTTCAATCAATTGCGGAACTCATACGTTTCGCCCGGCACAACTCGCCTTTCTACCGCGAGCTCTACACTCACCTTTCCGATCACGTGACTCGTCTCACGGATCTCCCGGTGGTGCCCCAGGCCGATTTCTGGCGAGCCAACGCACCCCGCGACAACCGGCTGCTGACCGCCCCCTTGAACGAAGCGGTCGTGTTCCGCAGCGGCGGGACCACAGGCTCACCGAAGTTCTCCTACTACACCCGCACCGAATGGCGTGAGTTCACCGCCGCGTTCGGTGCCGGACTCGTCTCCGCCGGGCTGCGGCCCGGTCACCGGGTGGCAGACCTCTTCTACGCGGGCGACCTGTACGCGAGCTTCAGCTTCGTCCTCGACTCCTTGCACCGCTCCCCCGTGGCCAACGTCCGGCTGCCCATCGGCGGCGCGACGCCCTGGGAATCCACCGCGGCGACCTTGGAGGAGTTCCGGGTCCAGGTCGTCGCCGGCACTCCGACCACACTGTGCTCGCTCGCCGAACGCCTGGCCGGCGCACACCGCACCCTGCCGGACGTGGAGCTGCTCTTCTTCGGCGGGGAATGCCTCTTCGGCGACCAACTCCCGCTGCTACGGGCCGCGTTCCCGAATGCCGAGCCACGCTCCCTGGGATATGCGAGCGTCGACGCGGGGCTCCTCGGCAAGGCCGTGCCCGGCGGGGATCCGCGCGTGCACCGCGCGTTCACGCCGTACACGGTGGTCGAGATCCTGTGTGACGAGACCGACGAAGCCGTTGCCGGCAACGGAGTGGCCGGGCGGCTGGTCGTCACCGATCTCCGCCGGCGGCTCATGCCCGTGCTCCGCTATCCGGCGGGCGACAGGGCCGAGTGGGTCGACCGGGACGCGGGTGTCTTCCGTATCCTCGGGCGCGCCGAGGAAGGCGTGCGGGTCGGCCCCGTCTCTCTCTACACCGAGGACGTCCATGACGTCGTCACCGCGGCTGACCTCCGCGGCGAGGTGACCGGTGTGCAGCTCGTGGTACGGCGCCGGGACGGCCGGGACGGCCTGGTGCTGCGGCTCGCGGTCGCCGATCCCGGGAAGGTGTCCGCCGCGTTGGAGGAGTCCGTCGTGGCGGCGGTCCTCGCGGAGCGACCGTTCTACGCGAGCGCGACCGCCTCCGGGCACGTGAACCCGATCGGCGTCGAATGGGTGCGGCACCAGGATCTCGCGGTCAACTCCCGCTCGGGCAAGCTCATCCGGGTCGTCGACGAACGGCCGCACACGTGAGCGCGGCGCCCGCGCGCGCACGGCGTCTGCCGCTCGTCCTGCGCAATCCGTCCTTCGGCAGGGTCTGGGCCGGTCAGCTCCTCACCCAGGCGGCGAGCCGTATGTTCCAGGTCGGCGCGGTCTGGTGGCTCGTCGGGTTCGCGGGCGGCGAGCACCGCGGGCTCGACTCGGGCCTGTTCCTCATGGTGAGCACCGTGCCCGCGGTGGCTCTCGCCCCGGTGATCGCCCGCATCGTCGCACGGCACGCACACCGCACGGTACTGGCGGGCGCGGCGAGCGTGGCGGGCGCGGTGGCCGTGACGGCGGCCGTCCTGGCCTGTTCCGACGCCCTGCCCATGGCCGCCGCCTACCTGGTGGGGCTGGTGTTGGCCGGCTGCCAGGCGGTCTTCGATCCCTGTCTGACCACCTCGGTGCCGGAACTCGTCGAGGACGCCGACATCGAGTCGGCCACCGGCTTCGAACTGTCCACCCAGTCCGTCGCCGGGCTGTGCGGCGGGCTGCTCGGTCCTCTCGTGGTCGACGCGGGCGAGCTGGCCGGTGTCACCGCCACCTGCGGCGCCGCATACCTGCTCGCTGCCGTGCTGATCGGCTCCACGCGGTTTCCGCACCGCGTGGCCGGAGACGGCCCGGCTCCCGAGCCACGCACGCTGCGCCGGGTACTGGCCGGTCTGCCCTTCATCCGCCGTGTGCTGGTCTGCTTCGCCGCCGCCAACGTCTTCACCACCGCCGTCTACGTCGTGATGCCGCTGTACACCCGGGAGGCGCTGCACGCGACCGGCTCCACCGTCGCCTCGCTGGAGACGGCCCTCGGTGCGGGCACCCTGCTGGGGTCGTTCACGGGCGGGCGCCTGCCCGGCCGTCCCATCGCGGTCGGCAGCGTGTGCCTGACCGTGATGGCCGCGGCCCTCGCTCTGCCGGGCCTGGTCGCCGGGCATGCGGCGGCCCTGGCGTCGATGGCCGTGGCCGGCTGGTGCGTGGGCGTGATCGGCGTGCGGTTCGTCGCGCTGTTCCAGCGGCTGGTGCCCGCCGAAGACAAGCCGGGCTTCTTCGCGGTCATGCAGGCGGTGCTGGGCGCCACCTTCCCGGTGTCCTCACTCGTGTTCGGCGCACTGGGCGACCACCTACCGGCCCGAACGCTGTGCCTCGCGCAGGGCGCGGGACTCGTGCCGGTCGCGCTGGCGCTGTGGTGGCTCGGGAGCCGCGCGGACACCGCCGGGCAGCGCGGGCCGGACGCATCCACGCCCGTACCGGCGGGAGAAGCCCCGTGAACGCCTCCCTCTCCCCCGCGTCCGTCCAGGACATCGCCGAGCTGCGGCAGCTGTACTTCGAGGTGTACGGGCACGGCTACCCGGTGCCGCTCGGCAGCGACCCGGTGGTCATGCGGCGGCTGATCACCGACGGCACCGCGCACTGGCTCACCGCCCGCACCCACGCGGGCGACCTGGTCGGTTCCGCGGTCGTGCTGACCGAACCGGGCGGCCGCATCGGCAAACTGGTCGGCCTCGCGGTGCACCCCGGCCATCGCGGCGGCGGTCTCGCCTCTCGGCTGACCGGGGCCGTCTGCGACGAAGCCTTCGCCACGGGCCGGCTGGACTCGGTGTACGCCACCGTCCGCCTGGTCACCGAAGGTCCGCAGCAGGTCGTCGTACGCAACGGATTCCGGCCGCTCGGCCTGCTGCCGAACGCCGTCGAGGTCGAGGGCTGCGAGACCCTCGCGTTGTTCGCCCGCTACGCCGACGGTGTGCTGGAGCGCCGCGAACCCGTGGCGAGCGTCCCCGAGCGGCTGTCGGCGTTGCTGTCCGCCGCTTCCCGCGGCGTCGGCATCGACTACACCCGGACGCGCCCCGCCCCCTGCCGCGGTGCGGCGGCCGCCGCCGGCGCCGAACCGATCGAGCTGATCGCGGCCCCGGCCTTCGTACGGCGCCGCTTCCTGGAGCTGTTTCCCGCGGCCGACGACCGCTTCTTCCCGCTGCACACACCCAACGCGGTCCTGGTGGCCGCCGACGGCCGCTTCGAGGCGTACGCCGACCTCGATGCCGTGGCGGGCAGTTGCGCACTGGTCGCGGTCCATCCCCGCCCGGCCGCGGTGGCGGGAGCCCTGGAGGCGCTGATCGCGTCGGTCGCGCGGGCCGGTGCCGACTATGTCGAGGCGCTGCTGCCGCTGGCCGACACCGAGGCGCTGGAGGTCTTCCTCGCCTCGGGATTCGTACCGAGCGCGGTCTACCCCGCGATGCGCCGTATCCAGGACCGGCTCCACGACTACGTCGTGCTCTCGCGCACCAGCCGGCAGATCGACTTCCGTACGACCGCGGTCAGCCCGCTGCTCCAGCCGTACCTCGGTGCCTATCTGAGTGCCTGGACCACCACCTACCTGCCCCTTCACGAGGTGTCCCGATGAAACCCCATCTCGCTCCCGTCGAGGTTCCCGACCCGGCGGCGCTCGGCCAGGTACAGCGCCTGTGCGATCTGGCGGAGCCGTACGCCACCGGCCCCGGCACCGACGCGCTGTTCGCCGCCGCCATGGCGGAGGCCAACGCCTGGCACGCCCGCCGCTCCCCCTTCTTCGCCGCCCTGCTGGAGGACCCGGCCGAAGCACCCGCTCCCACGGTCGGCGACGGCATACGCACCCCGCTTGTGCCCGCCGCGTTCTTCAAGCGCCATGAGGTGCTCTCGATCCCGCGCGACGAGGTGTTCCTGCATCTGACCTCCTCGGGCACCACGGGCCAGAAGTCACAGATGTTCTTCGACGAGTGGACCATCCGCTCGGCGCAGCGCATGGTGGCCCGGATCTTCGACCACTACGGCTGGATCACCCCCGAACAGCCGGTGAACTACCTGCTGTACAGCTACGAGCCGGCTCCGGCGCTGAAGCTGGGCACCTCGTTCACCGACAACTATCTGTGCGACTTCGCCCCGGCCCGGCACACCACGCACGCTCTGCGGCACACCGGCACCGGCCACGAGTTCGACGTGCACGGCTGCATCGCGGCGCTGAGGCGCTACGCCGAGGACGACGTGCCGGTGCGCATCCTGGGCTTCCCCGCGTTCTTGTACTTCACCCTGGAGCGGATGCGGGCGATGGGGCTGCCGCCGCTCACGCTGCCCGAGGGATCGCTGGTGGTGCTCGGCGGCGGCTGGAAGGGGCACGCCGACCGGCAGATCGGCAAGGACACGTTCTACGCCGAGGTCACCGACAGCCTCGGGATTCCCGCGGAGCGCGTCCGCGACACGTTCGGCTCCGTCGAGCACTGCGTGCCGTACGTCGAGTGCGCCCATCACCGGCTGCACGTGCCGGTGTGGTCGCGAGCGGCCGTCCGCGACACCGGGACGCTGCGTCCACTGCCGTACGGCGACCGTGGCTTCCTGCACCTGGTCAGCCCTTACATCACCTCGGTGCCCGCGCACAGCGTGCTGATGGGCGACCTCGCGTCGCTGCATCCCGGCGAGGGGTGTCCCTGCCCGCTGTCCACCGACTGGTTCACCGTGCACGGCCGTGCCGGGGTGAGCCGCAACCGCAGCTGCGCGGTCGCCGCCGCCGAACTGATGAAGGGAATGTCGTGATCACCTCCGTACTCCACCTCTGGCAGGGCGAGTTCGTCGACGACGCCGAGGCCGGCCGCCGGCTGGCCGGCCTGCTCGAGCTGGCCGGGCGGGTCCTGACGCGTCCTCTGCCCACCGACGTGGTGCTCGGCGCCTGCGCCGCGGTCAGCCGTGACCTCGACGATCCCGCCTCCGCCCTGTACGGCCGGCTGGCCGGGCAACTGCCGGCGGACGAGGCCGCGGACGTGCTGGCCGAGCTGGCGACCGCGCTCACCCGGGAGGCGCTGGAGCGCAAGCTGCGGCGGGAGCTGGGCGGCCCGCGCCCGGAACGGCTGACCCGGCCGGACGCCCGCGAGACGGTGTACGAGGCCTGGGCGCCCGTCGGTCTGCTGGTGCACATCGCGCCGGGCAACGCCGCGGCCGTGGCACCGCTGAGCGTCGTCGAGGGTCTGCTGGCCGGCAACCTGAACGTGCTGAAGACCAGCAGCTCCGACTCGGCCCTCGCCCTCGACGTGCTCGCCGCGCTCGGTGCGGCCGACCCGTCCGGGCTGATCGCCGAGCGTATCGTCGTCCTGCGTTTCTCCTCCGCGCGCCGTGAGTGGCTGCAGGCGCTCTGCGGGCCGGCCGACGCGATCGCGGTGTGGGGCGGTGAGGACGCGGTGCGCGCGGCGGGCGAACTGGCCCAGCCCGGTTGCCGGGTGGTCGAATGGGGCCACCGGATCTCCTTCGCCTATCTCACCCGGCAGGCCGCGTCCGCGGACGGCATGCTCGACGCGCTCGCCGCAGACGTCTGCCGACTGGAACAGCAGGCGTGTTCCAGCCCGCAGGTGGTGTATCTCGACACCGACGACACCGAGGAACTCTTCGCGTTCGCCGGCCGGTTCGCCGAACGGCTGGCCAAGGTCTCCGACGCGCGTCAGGCGCCGTTGCCGGGCCCGGCCGAGCAGGCGGAGATCACCACGGTGCAGCAGCTCGCCCGGCTCGAACAACACCTGGGCCTCACCCGTGTGTTCGCCGCCGAGGACGGCTCCTGGCGGGTCCTGGCCGACACGCGCTGCGCACTGGACGCCTCCCCGCTGCACCGCAGTGTCTGGGTCAAGCCGCTCCCCCGGCACGCGATCACCGCGACCCTGCGGCCCATGCGCCGCTACCTGCAGACCGCCGCGATCGGCGGGGACCGTGCCGATGTGGCCGCCCTGTCGCGCGCGATGTTCGCCGCGGGCGTCACCCGCGTCACCCCGGTCGGCTCCATGCTGGAGAGCTACGAGGGCGAACCGCACGACGGCGTCTACGCGTTGCAGCGCTACAGCCGCAGGGTGAGCGTGCGCGCCGCAGGCGCGGACTTCCGTACGGTGCCCTGTCTGGACGACCTGACGGCGCCCCCCGTACTGCCGCCTGCGCCGGACACGCCGCTCCTCGGCAAGGAGGGCGTGCAGCGCGCGCTCGCGACCCTGGATCCGCGCCACGCGCACCTGTACTTCCACAGCGGAGGCTCCACGGGCACACCCGCGCTGTCGGTGTTCACCTGCGACGACTACGACAACCAGATGCGCGCCGCGGCGGACGGGCTGCTCGCGGCCGGCTTCGACCCGGCGCGGGACCGGGCGGCCAACCTCTTCTACAGCGGTGGCATGTACGGAAGCTTCATCAGCTTCTTCTCCATTCTGGAACGGCTGAACGCCACCCAGTTCCCGATCGCCGCGGGCCCCGACCACGCCATGGTGGCCGAGGCACTGGTCGGCCACCGGGCCGACACCCTCTTCGGTATGCCGTCCTACCTGTGGCAGCTGCTCCACGCCGAGGCCGACCGGCTGCGTGCCTACGGCGGCATACGGAAGGTGTTCTACGGCGGCGAGCACTTCACCGCCGAACAACGCAGGGTGCTCACCGACGACTTCGGGGTGGAGGTGATCCGCTCCGCGGCCTACGGCAGCACCGACCTCGGGCCTCTGGGCTACCAGTGCGTGTCCTGCGACGGCTCGGTCCACCATGTGCTGACGGACCTGCATACGCTGGAGATCCTGGATCCGATAGAGGACCGGCCGGTGGCCCCGGGTGAGCCGGGACGGCTGGTGTTCACCTCCCGAGCCCGGGCCGGTCAGCGCCTGGAGCGCTACGAGATCGGTGATCTGGGACGTGCGGTGGACGGCACCTGTGCCTGCGGCAGCACCGTACCTCGCCTGGAACTGCTCGGGCGCTACGGCGACGTGGTGCGCGTGGGCACGTACTTCGTCAACTACCGGCGGGTCGTACGGGCGTTGGAGGAGCGGCTCGCCTATCACGGCGAGGTGCAGCTGTCGGTGGCACCCGGTACCGACCGGGAGGAGCTGACGGTCCGGCTCGACGAGCAGTACGCCCCCGACCCCGGCGTCACACGCACCGCGGTCACCACCGAGGTCCCGGAGGTGGCCTCGGCGGTGGAGGAGGGCTTGCTGTCCCTTTCCGTGCAGAACGTACGGAGGGAAGCCTTCGAGCGCACCCCGACCAGCGGCAAGCTTCGTACGGTCGTCGACCTGCGCTGAGATCGAGGCGGAGCCGCGCCACGGAAGGTGCGGGCCACGGCAGGGGGAAGCGCGGCCCGGCGGGCGATGCCGCATCGAGCACCTGCTCGACCGCTCGCTCGACGGGCCGCGCACCCCGCTCCCCCTGGCCGCCGACGCGTGTCGCCGGCGGCAGATGCCGTACGCCATCGCCGTCCCGGAGGAGTGCTGCCGGAGATCAGTCACCGGGCCGGAACCGCAGCGCCGACCAGGTGTCGTCGATGGCAACCTGCCGCACGGGGCGCACACCCCGCTCGGACAGCGCGGCGGCCAGGGTGTCGCGGTTCAGATCCGTGCCGAGCTTCCCGCCCTTCGGGTAAGCCACCCAGGCGAGGGCATCACGCCGCGCGGCCGCAAGTGCCGCCTGCGCATCCGTCCCGAGAAGATCACCGGAGGTGGTCACGAAAGCGAGTACCGCATCGGCCGCAGCCGCGTCACCTGCGGCCTCGATCTCCAGCTGGACGTCGTCGGGCTTGCCCAGTACCACGACACTCTGACCGGGCTTGATCTGCAGCTTGCTGATGACGGACATCCCCCGATCCTGCCATCCGAGGTGGGGCTCCGCGCGCCGGTCCGGGGCCCCGACGCCGACCACCAGGTGCCGCAGCACGTTTCGACCTGGAGCACGCTTCCGGCTGCTCGGACAGACCCCTCCTGCCCGAATAGGCTGCCCTGGCGCACCAAGCAGCTGAAGGCGTACCGCGGGGAGAGCACGTGGAACTGACAGAGCGCGAGCTGACCAACCCGTGGGATGGCGTTCTCATCGCTCCCGCCGCCGGCACGGACGTAGGCGTTCTGGTCCTGGCGGGCTCCAGCGGACGCATCGAGCGTGAAAGAGCGCGCCTGCTCGCCGAGCAGGGCATGGCGGCCCTGGCGATCCGCTGGTTCGGCGGGCCGGGGCAGTCCCAGGGAATCTGCGAAGTCCCGCTGGAAACCTTCACCGACGCCGTCGATCTTCTCCGCTCCGGCGGAGCGCGCCGCATCGGTATCCTCGGCGTATCCAAGGGGGCTGAAGCAGCTCTGCTCACCGCGGTGCACGACCCGCGGGTGGACGTGGTGATCGCGCTGTCGCCGACCTCGCGGGTCTGGTGCAACGTCGGACCGGGCCGCGACGGCGAACAGCACCCCTATCGATCGTCCTGGACGTGGCGAAAGCAGCCGCTTCCTTTCGTGCCGATGGATGACTCCTGGACGGCCGCACAACCGTCAAGCGGCCCGGTCGCCATCCGCGGATGGTACGAACTCAGCGAGAAGACCTTCACTCATCTGGTGCCCCCGGCTGAGATCCCCGTGGAGAAGGCCCGTGCGGATCTGCTGCTTGTCGCCGGTGGCGACGACGCGATGTGGCCGTCCCTGCCGTTCGCCGAACAGCTGGCACAACGCCGTCGCTCAGCCGGGGCCACCGTGCGACTGGTTGCCCGCCACGATGCCGGCCACCGACCACGCCTTCCGGGTGAGAGCCCGGCGCCGGCCTCCCCGCGCTTCCAGTACGGAGGAACGCGCGAAGCTGACGCACTCCTGGGTGCCGCTGCCTGGCCACACATCCTCGACGCACTCGGCAACAGAGGCTGAAACGACGACGGATTCCTTGCCGTCGGCTCGCGGCCGCAATGCTGCTTGAACGGCGTGCAGAAAGTTCCAGCAGCCCCGTCGTAGGCTTTGTCCGCCAGGCGGGTCAGGGACGGGGCCCTGTCGGCCGGCGCTGTGGTCACGCTGTGCACGTAGGCGTGGGCGGTGGCCGGTTGGGTGTGTGCGGGTCAGACGATGTGCCGCCCCCCCATCCACGGTGAGCACGTCACCGGTGGTGTACGCGGCGCTGGCGAGGTAGTGCACGGCCTCGGCCACGTCCGCGGGCGAACCGACACGGTGCAGCGGCGTGTTAGCGGTGCCGAGACCGACGAGATGTTGACGATCGCCGCCGACGGCGACTGCTGCAGATACGGGACCGCGGCCGTGGTCAGCTGCCACACCCCGAAGACGTTGACGCCGAAGATCTCCCGCCAGACGGCGGCATCGGCCGCTTGCAGGTCCTCCAGCGGGATGAAGCGGGTGGTACCCGCGTTGTTCACCAGGATGTCGAGCCGACCGTATGTCTCGATCGTCTCCGCCACGATCCGGCCCGCGTCCGCCGTGTCGGCCACGTCGCCCTGCACGTACACCGCGTCGGGCAGTTCGGCTGCGAGCTCCTTGCCCGCCGACGCACTCCGCGCGGAATTGACGACGACCCGGATGCCGTCGCCGGCGAGCCGCCGGGCGACGGCCGCCCCCATGCCCTGGGAGGGTGCGAATCCGGGCGCCGCCGTTCCCGGTCGGGCCCGGGTGCGGCGGGGTCGTCATCCTGAAGACCCGGCCGCACTCCCTCGTGGAAGCGCTCGAGACATGCCTGCGCGCCGGCCGCCAGGTGCGGGACGGTCGCTAGTCGCAGCGGCCCGTACCGTCCCCCAACCAGCGTGTCAGGGCGACTTCCAGGCCCGCGGGGTCACTGGCGGCCGACGCCCAGGCCACGAAGCCGTCGGGACGTACCAGCAGGCCGTTCACCCCGGCGCCGTCCGAACTGCCCCGGACCAGCTCCAGACGCCCGGCGTACGGCTTGGCCAGGGCTGCCAGCCGGTCGTCCCCGGCGAGATCGACGAGCAGGGCCCGGCCCTCGTGGGTGCGGCCGGAGAGCCATGTGCCGTCATCCAGCCGGAGGTTGGGCATCGTCATGCCGACCAGCGGACGGCCGTTCCCCAGGTCGTAGCGCTGCCACAGACCGGAGATCCGCTTCACGTAGTAGGTCGCCCCGTCCCGTGTACCGAGGAAATCGGTGGCCGCATCTCTGAGGGCACGGCTGTCCGCGTCGCCGCGCATCACGGCCACCTGCGCACGGGTCCAGTCGAGCACCCAGGCGCCGATCGGGTGCCGTTCGCTGGTGTAGGTGTCGAGCAGGTCCTCGGGCGCCCACCCCTGCACGGTGGCGGCGAGCTTCCAGCCGAGATTGACGGCATCGCCGATGCCCAGGTTCAGGCCCTGGCCACTGAACGGTGAGTGCACGTGGGCGGCGTCGCCGCAGAGCGGCACGCGACCGCGCCGGCAGGTCGTCGCCTACCGCGCGTTGTCCGTGAAGCGCGTGCCGAAGGTGACCGTGGTCATGCGGACGTCGGCGCCGCTGACGCGGCGCAGGCTGGCCTGCATCTCGGCCGCGGTGACCGGCGCTTCGCGGTCCGCCGGGGGACCGTCCAGCTCGACCCTGCGCGGAGGAGGCGAAGACGCCGCCGAATGCCTCGGCGAGCGCGGCGTACTCCTCGTCCGTGGTCGGGGTCTCCACGCGCGGTGCGTCGGCGGAGTGAGGAGGCGTCAGGCCGACGATGCCCGGAGGTCAGGTCACGTTCGTGAGCTTCTGGCGCACCACGATCGCGTTGAGCCGGACCGCGAACGGTGCGGTGTCGGTCAGGCCCAGGCTCCCCACACGGGACTTGCCCAAGCCGACGGTGACGTCGGCGCAGAAGGCAACGGCGCGCAGGTACGGCCCGGCTTCCTCGTCCTGGAGAGCGAAGAACAGATCGCGGTAGTAGCTCGTGTGGTCCGGCCCCTCCTCGTAGTAAGCCAGTCCCGGTTCGCCCTCCTGCGCCGCGAGACCGGTGAAGGCATCCACGAGGCCGCGCTCTACGGTGTCCCAGAACGACGCCTGAGCCGCCTCGGGCGGGAGCGCCTGGCGGACCGCATCCTTGAGGGAGAGCACCATCACCAGGATCGGCGCCTCCTCCTGGAGCCCCCAACCGCGGACCAACTTGACGATGTCGCTGTCCGGAAGCTTGGTTGCGGCATCTCGAATGTGACCGAAGTCGTAGTTGACGGTGGCGGGCGCGATCGCCTCCTGGAAGGCACGCCCCAGGGCCTCCGCTTGGGCGAGATGCACCTCTCCCACTTGTGTGACCGTCCTGAAACAGGCTGCCAACTTCCCCTCCTTAAACATTTTGTTGCAGCGGTGAGGCGTCAGTATGCCGCAGCGATGTGCCACCGCGACCCGCGGGGCGCCGGTGCGGCAGGCGCTACGCGTGACGGTCGACGGGAACAGCAACTCCTCGTACGGACGCGCGGGACCTCTTGCGGCCCGCTCGGGCGGGGCGTCGGTGGAAACGGGCCGGCCGGGCAGCCACCGCTGGGTGGTGCCCGGCCGTTCGTCTCGCCGAGGCTGCCGGGCTCAGTGACCGCCGGAGCCCTCGGGGCGTGCGTGTCGCGGCAGGAGGAAGGAGAGCAGGAACGTCAGGACGAGCATGCCGTCGACGATCCACAGCACCGTCTTCATCACGGAGCCGAAACCGCTACGGAAGGCCGACTTCGCGGTGGTCTCCAGCGCACCGGGTATCCGGGCGCCGGCCTGCGGCGACGTCACGGCGGACCGGGTGTCCTCCTCCAGGCGGGCGCAGGACGCCGGGGTGGCGGCGGGATCCTTGGCGACGGCACGGTCCGAGGCACACCGCCGCAGGTCCGCCACGACACGGTCCTGGGCGGCCGGCGCCACGTGCACGGCGCTCAACTGACCCCGCAGGCCGGCCGAGTGGTGGTCGACGGCGGTGGCGATACCTCCGCCCAGCAGGCCGAAGAACACGGTGCCGAGGAGTGCCACGCCGAAGGCGCCGCCGAGTTGCTGCATCGCGGTCATCGTGCCGGACGCCGAGCCCGTCTCGTGCTGCTCGACGCTGGCGAGCACGATGTCGAAGAAGGGTGCCATGAGCAGGCCCATCCCGGTGCCGGTGACGAGCAGGGCCGGCACGAGCTGCCAGGGGCCGACGCCGCCGCCCACCATGTCGAGGGTCAGCCACACGCCGAACACGCCGAGCGCCATGACCACCGTGCCCGCCTGGAGCACGGCCCGGCCGAACCGGACGACACCCTGAGCGACCCCGAAACCGACGATCATGCCGCCGGACCAGGGCACCATCACCAGACCCGCCTTCAGCGGCGAGTAGCCGAGGCCGATCTGAGTGTAGAGGTTGAAGACGAGCATGAAGCCCTGCATGGTCGAGAAGAAGACCAGCCCGAGTGTCATGCCGCCGCTGAACCCGCGCTTGCGGAAGAGGCTGGGGACGACCAGCGAGTCACGGCCGGCCTTGCTGCGGCGCGACTCGTAGAGGGCGAAGGCGACGAAGACGGCCACCGACGCGGCCATCATCGCGAACGTCCACCCGGGCCAGTCGTACTCACGGCCCTGGACCAGCGGGAAGATGATGAGCAGCGCGGCCAGCGAGACCAGGAGCATGCCGGGTATGTCGAGGCGCGGCTTGTCGCCGGACCGGCCCCTGGGCAGGTAGCGCAGCGCCCCGAGGAAGGCGGCGGCACCCAGCGGCAGGTTGATCAGGAAGATCATCCGCCAGCCGGTGCCGAAGTAGTCGGCGTCCACGAGCCAGCCCGCCAGGATCGGCCCGCACACCGCGGACAGCCCCATGACCGGGCCGAACATGCCGAAGGCCTTCTGCGACTCCTTCGGCGGGAACATCTCCTTGATCATCCCGAGGCCCTGCGGCAGCATCACCGCGCCGAACAGGCCCTGGACGACGCGCGCGGCGATCAGCATCTCGGGCGAGACGGAGACCGCGCACAGCAGCGAGCCCAGGGTGAAGCCGACGGCTCCCGTCAGGAACATCCGGCGACGCCCGTGGATGTCCCCGAGCCGGCCGCCGGTGACCAGTCCGACGGCCATCGAGAGGGTGTACGCGGCGGCGAGCCACTGGAGGGTGGAGGCACCTCCGCCGAGGTCGGCCCGCATGGAGGGGCCGGCGATATTCGTGACGACTGCGTCGAGGAGATCCATCACCTCGGCCGCGAGGATCACGAAGAGCGCAGCCCAGCGCCACCGGTAGGGCGCTGGCGAGTCGGTGGGCGTCTCGACGGACGCGACACCGGTGGTGGACATCGGAAACTCCTCGTAGCAGGCCGCGCCGCGGTGAGGGGTCGGCGGGCACGGTGGTCGGTTGGATGCAAACTGCCCGGCTCGCTGGTACGGCCCAGGGAGGCGGCCGACCGGACACTCGGAAGAACACTGTTCACCGTAGCAGAACAGTGCTCAACGAGAGAACGTCGTTCATTGAGATATAGCGCAATCTCTCGACCGTGACAAGATATATCGCGTCTTGGTGGGGGGTGCCTCACCCTGGGCAGAACACTGTTCTCCCGGTCCCTAGACTGGTCCCCATGAGCGACGCGGCCGCCGGCACCCCCGCACCCCCTCCGCCGTCCCCGTGGGAGCGCGAGCGCCCCTCTCGCGCCCACATCGCGCCCGCACGCGCGCCGCTGTCGCGCGAGCGCGTCGTCGACGCCGCCCTCACCGTGCTGGACCGGCACGGGCTCGACGGCCTTTCGATGCGTCAGGTGGCGGCCGAACTGGGGGTCGCGGTCTCCGCTCTCTACGCCCACGTCAGCTCCAAGGACGACCTCCTGGAGCTCATGTACACACGGCTCTTCGAGGGCTACGCGCTCCCCGCACCCGATCCGGAGCACTGGCAGGAACAGCTACGGGACTTCGCCCGTGCGTGGCGCCGACGTCTGCTGTCCCACCGTGACATGGCCAGGATCTCCATGGGGCACGTCCCCTTCACCGCCGAACTGCTGCCGCATGTCGAGGCGTTGCTGGCCATCTTCCGCACCGCCGGGCTGCCCGACCGCATCGCGGCGGAGGCCGGGGACCTCATCTCCACCTACATCGACGGGTTCGTCCTGGAGGAGGGCATGTGGCGGGACCGGGCCGCTCAGCACGGCGGCAACGCCGCCTCCGCGGCCCGCCCCGACTGGCCCGAGATGGCCGGCGAGATGCAGAACTACTTCGCGTCCCTGCCCGCGCAGCACTTCCCCCACCTGCGCGCACTGTCCGGGCTGATGGTGACGGACTCCTCCGACGAGAGGTTCGACATCGGCCTGGAGATCATCCTGCGCGGCCTGGCGAGCTATCTGCCGGCCCCGGACGCAGACCGCGCCCCCAGCACCCCCTGAACCGCGCCGGTCGCGCCCCTGAGCTACCCGTAGAACGCACCGTCCCCGAACAGGGACTCCGCACTCAGGGCTTACCTGGTGGGCTGGGCACGCCCGTGGCGGCGGTTGGGCGACCGGGCTGATCCAGTCCGCGCGGGGGTACGGCTCGGCGCGGTCTGCCAGGCTGTCGTCGGCTTGGCCCACTTTTCGTCCGGCCGCCCACCATGTGACCAGCCATGCGTCTTGCGGCCACGAGACGCGGGCACCAGCGCCCGTGCACGATCCGAACCCTCAGCGGCATTCGCCCCCTGAACACCCATCGACAGACGCGCGGCTCTCCAGGGTGAGGGCGCGGCGGTCTCGTCCTACACGCCCGTCTGCCTCCGGGTGGTCGACGTAGCCCACGACTGAACGGGCAGCCGCCGAGCACCAGGACCGAAGCGGGGGCGCGCGGGGACTTGTCGCACGCCCCCGAGTCTGGTTGGGTACCAGCGCCGCAGGCACGTTGGGCGTGCCCGCGGGTGGGGAGTGGAGCAAGCAACGTGGACACGACGGTAGGGCAGGACGGCTCGTGGCCCTTGCCCGACGGGCTGGGACAGGCGATCCGGAGCACTGCCGAGGAGATCGCCACGCTGGTGCGGAGCGCGAGCGACACGGCGCTTGCCGTGCCGGGGTCGCAGTGGACCGTCGGCGAGGCCGCCGCCCACCTGGCCATGGCCAACGAACTGATGGCCGACCTGGCAGCCGGGCGGGAGCGCCCCTACGGCGACGGAACTCCCCAGAGCCTCGCCGAGGCCAACGCGGAGTCCCTCGCCGTTTTCGCGGAACGCCGGGCGGAGCCTCTCGCCACGATGATCACGGAGCAGGCCGAGGCGTTCCTGGACGCTCTGTCGCGCCCTGCGGCAGACGGCCCGGCACCCGCCACACCCCTGGGCCTGATGAACCGGTCCGTTCTCGCGTCGTACCTGCTCACGCACATGCTCGGCCATGGATACGACCTGGCTCGCGCCCTGAAACGTTCGCACATGGTCGACCGGGCAAGGGTGGGCCTGTGCATGCCGTTCATGCTCTCGGTCATGCCGCGAGTCGCGGACCCCGCGGCCACGGCCGAACTCACGGCCCGATACCGGATCCGGCTGCGCGGGGGCGAGACGTTCGGCGTGTCGCTCGCCGACGGCGCCGTGCAGGTGACACCGGGGGAACCAGCGCAGCGCGCGGACTGCACCATCCTGCTCGATCCCGTCGCCTTCCTCCTCATCGCACTCGGCCGGCTCAATCCCTGGCGCGCCATCGCCCAGGGACACGTCCTCGCCTGGGGCCCCCGGCCGTGGCTGGCCCCCCGCTTCCCGACCCTGTTCACCGCACCCTGACCCGGCGCCCCGACCACTCGGCGTCGCGACGCTCGGATTGTTCGTCGCTGCCATCAGGCAGGGATGCCGGATCAGGGGCGTGCTCCCCCAGCCGGCGGAGTACGCCCCTGGCCACGGAAGCGCTGCGCCCGGAAGTGCGGCTCTGCCGGGTACTGCTTCGCGGTGGCGGTCCCGGCAAGACGGGTACCGCCGTCCCGCCGGGCCCTCCGCGCGGGCCGGCCGCTCAGCGTGACGGCCCGGCAGGTCTACGACGCTGACGTACCGGGGTCTCGTGCTGCGTCCCACCCGTGCCCCTACTCGGGTCGGCTGCACATCCAGGCTGGCAGCCAAGATCGATTGTCAGTGGTGCGTGAGACGGTAGGAGCATCGAGTCGGAACGAGGGGGAGCTGCCATGTCCGGAAACCAGAACTACATCAATCACGTTGCCCTTGTACTGGACGCCAGTTCGTCCATGTCGCATCTGAGCCGCAAGGTCGTCGAAGTGGCCGACCAGCAGATTGCCTATCTCGCCCGCCGATCGAGGGAGCTGGACCAGGAAACCCGCGTCACGGTGTACGTCTTCGCGGACAAGGTGGAGTGCGTCATCTACGACAAGGACGTGCTGCGGATGCCGTCGCTGAAGCAGCTGTACCGGGTGGGTGGAATGACGGCTCTGCTGGCTGCCGCACTGAAGTCACAGCATGAGCTGGCGCAGACAGCTCAACTGTACGGCGACCACAGCTTCCTGACGTTCGTACTCACCGACGGGCAGGAGAACGCAAGCCATCGCTGCCCGGATGCTCCTGCCATGGATCCGCGTGAACTGGTCAAGGTTGTGGCCGAGATGATCGAGACACAGGAGGACAACTGGACGCTGGCCGTCCTTGTGCCTGACCAGATGGGCAAGCGCGAGGCCATGCAGTGCGGTTTCCCCAAGGACAACATCGCCATCTGGGACGCCACGAGCACACAGGGTCTGGAGGAGGCCGGGCAGGTTATCCGGCAGGCCACCGAGAAATTCATGGTGGGGCGCACCCAGGGCATCCGGGGATCGCGGGCAGTGTTCTCCACGGGTGCTGAGGCGGTCAACAAGGACACCATCAAGGCGGCCGGCCTCACCCCGGTGAATGAGTCGCAGTACGAGCTGATCCCGGTGACTCGTGATGCAGCAATCAGGGACTGGGTCATCGAATGCGGGCACACCTACCGTACCGGTGGTGCGTTCTACCAGCTGAGCAAGTCGGAGAAGATACAGGCGCAGAAGCAGATCGCGGTGCTGGAGAAGAAGACGGACCGGGTGTACGCGGGGCCCGAGGCCCGAGCCCTGCTCGGCCTGCCGGACGTGGAAGTTCGCATCAAGCCTGACCACAACGACGACTTCATGATCTTCGTGCAGAGCACCAGCGTGAACCGGAGACTCATCCCGAACACGCGGCTTCTGCTTATGCTCTGACGTCTTGTCAGCTCCGTGGCGTCCCGGAAGCCTCGTCCCCCTCTGTGCAGGTGAGGGAGTGCTCGGCATCGCGCTCACTCCCGTCCTCGTCTGGCAGCCACGACCCCGGCCGGCGGGACACGCGCGCCGGGCCGCCCCAGGCGGGCTGAACACCCTGGTGTCGGCCGGGGACGGCGCCCTCGTCTCCCCGACCGGCACCAGGCTCTCCCGCTCCACCTGGATCCGTCCCGCCGGCAGCACCCGGTGGCTCGCCCCCCCAGGCCTGGCCGGACACCGACGGATACAACACCGGGCTCGTCTCGCTTGGCGACGGCTCGGTGCGCCCGCCCGCCCCGGCCACCTTCTACAGGCTCGTCCACCAACTCGCCGACCAGCTCGCCGACCCCGCCGGACATCCCCGTCCTCGTCGTGAGGACGTGGTGGTTCAGGTCGCCGATGAAGGTCGCCCATCGCCCATGAAGTCGGTGTCCCCCAGTCTCCATCCGAATTAACCGAACGCAGCCACCGCACTGCATGGCGTCACGAGCCGCAGGCCGCCTTCTGCTCGTTCGAGCACTGACCGCTCAATTTCTGAAAATCTTGGGCTAACGGGCCTTCCGCTGTTGACCTCGCTTTGCGGGAGGCCTTAATGGAAATAGGGCACATGTGAGAGGCAAGTGCTCAGTCGAGCACAGTGGCAGCGCGGTCAGATCCCCGTCCCAGTCGCATGTGACGCGCACGGCTCTCGGATCTCCGCACTGCATCAGTCGGAGGATCCTGCCGTTGAGGCCGTTGCGGTGCCTCAATGGTTTCGCCGCACCTTCTTGAAGGGCCGAGAAAAATGAATGCAGTGGCGGATTACGCCATTCCCCCTGATATAGAAGCCGCATCTGCCTCGCTGGAACTGCGGGCAGTCCCATCCTCCGCGCGTCGGGCACGTGCCTTCACGGAAGGATCTCTGCGCCTGTGGGGCGAGGGCGAGGAACTCGTCGACGCGGCCATGCTGGTCGTCTGCGAGTTGGTCACCAATGCCATCCGCTACGGCGCTCAGCTGCTGAGTGAACGTGCGGAGCGCGAGCACGGTGCAGGCTCGACGATCACCCTCAACCTGGCGCTGCGCCCGGATGCGCTGCACATCGAGGTCCGTGACGGGTCCGCGGTCCTGCCTGTCCAGAGTGTGGCCGGGCGCGAGGACGAGCACGGGCGCGGACTGGCGATCATCGCCGCTCTCGCCGAGTCCTGGACCTGCGCACGCGAGAGGGGCGGCGGCAAGTGGGTCAGGGCCGTTGTCTCGCGCAGGTACACACACGGGGGCTGACAACCGTCCTGGCCCTCGGCATCCCTGCACCCGCCTTGGCGTAAGCGATGCATTCCACCGCGCGTCCGACCGACAATGTCGTCAAGACGATCAGTGAGTAGCCATATGCCCATGCAGCCGAACCCGAAGAGCGGAGCCCGCGCACACCACCCGGGCCCGGAGGAACTGGTGCAGACGGCCGCCATAGCCCGGATGTTCTATCTCGAGGGCAAGTCCAAGACCGACATCGCGGAAGAATTCGGTATCAGCCGCTTCAAGGTGGCCCGGACCCTGGAGACCGCCGTCCGCGACGGCTTGATCCGGCTGGAGGTCCGCCTGCCCGCCGAACTCGACGCCGAACGCTCCGACGCCCTGCGCACCCGGTACGGCCTCCGCCACGCCATCGTCTTCATCTCACGAGCACACGATCCTGGAGGCGCGGCGCTTGTCACTCACCGACTCGGCGCGGTCACGGCGGATCTGCTTGCCGAGATCGTCACCGAGGGAGACGTGCTGGGGCTCATCTGGGGCCCCGAGATCGAGGCACTCGGCCCTGAACTGACCACCCTGCCCCGGTGCACGGTCGTGCAACTGTGTGGCGTGACGCCGCTGCGTCCTGTGGATGCCAACGCCGTGGAGACCGTGCGCCGAGCCGCGTCGGTGGCCCGCGGCCCCGCCTACCCCATCTACGCGCCTCTCCTCCTGCCCGACGGTGCCGCGGCCACCATGCTGCGCCAGCAGCCAGGCATCGCAGAGACCGTCAGCCGGTTCGGCCAGATCACCAAGGCGATCATCACCGTCGGCGCATGGGGGCCAGGGTTGTCGACCGTCTACGACGCCCTCGGCGAATCCGAGCGCCAGGAGTACCGGCACCGAGGAGCATGTGCCGAAGTATCGGGCAGGCTGCTCAACGCAGAAGGACACATCGTCGCCCCGGAACTGAGCGACCGGATCATCGCGATCAGCTTCGAAGAACTACGACGCGTACCCGATGTGATTCTCATGGCCGACGGCCGGCAGCGGGCCGCCGCCACTTCCGCAGCTCTAAAGACCGGCCTGTTCAACGGAATTGTGACGGACACAGCAGTAGCAGATCATTTGCTCGCATGACGCGGCAGTTGTGCCAGGGCCGACTATGAAGGTACCTCGACGACGAAGAACAGGAAGCAGGTTTTGGTCGAAAGGTCATGGAATCCGTCGGGGAACAGTTCACGGGCGGCCGGGTCGGGCTGCGGCTCGCTGATGGCGGAAAGCCGGAAGCCGGCAGCGGTGAAGGCATCGGTCATCGCGTGCAGCGGCCTGCTCCAGAACCGCATCGGGACGGACTGCCCGTTGAACGTCCAGTCGAAGGTATAGCTGGTGGTCGCAAAGTAGTCGGGCCGGGGATCCTGGAACGTGTAGGCCACGAAAGGGTGATCCACCGACGCGATCAGCCGACCGCCGGGCCTGAGCACTCGCCGCAACTCGGCAAGCGTCGGCCCCCAGTCCTCCAGGTAGTGCAAGACCAGCGACGCGACCACGTCATCGAACGCACCGTCGCCGAACGGCAGGCGGGCGCGCAGATCGACCACGTGCAGGGCCACGTCGTCACCGAGCCGCCGCCTCGCCAGCGCCAGCATCCCAGCGCTGGAGTCGATGCCGGTGACGATGGCACCGCGGTCGCGCAATGCAGCGGACACAGGGGGCCTGAGCCGCAGCCGGCGTCCAGGATCCGGCGGCCGGCCACGTCTCCGGCGAGGGCCAACATCGCGGGTCGCGCGTAGTACGCGTTCACGAGGTTGTTCTCGGTCTCCGCCGAGTACGCCTCGGCGAAGCGGTCGTAGCCATTCGCCTGGGCCGGATCTGCCGGCTGGGCGAGACTTTCAGGCACATCGGTTACGCGTTCCATCGTCGCAGCCTAGTGGTGACATGATCCGCCGGGCAGAGCCCGCTCACCGACCCGAACGCGGGCGATGTCGTGACAGGCACGAGCAATGCTTCGGCAGCGACCAGCAACTGGGGCTGCCGCTCCGAGAGAACCGGCAGCTTCCCGGCCGTGCTCCCGTGCGCGCAGCTGTGGAAGTCGGACGGTTTCGATGGCTGGTCCTGCATCAACGGCCGATACGGCTATTACGGCGACGTGGAGCCGCCGGCCGCCTCGGTGTGGTGACCGACGACAGCTTGTAGCGGGAGAGACGAGGGGCCTCTGGCGTTCGCCCTGCCGGGGATCGAGCGGCCGGTGCGTGGCCAACACGGTGGCCTTGCCAGAGAAGGCGAAGTGGGGCCGAGCGCCAACTGCGCTCCCGCCACGCAGCCGAGCGAGAGGAACTGCGAGCCACCCATCGCCACCCACGCTCGAAGTCCCAGCCCAGCGGGAACAGCAGCACCCCCAGACCAACGGAGCCGTGACCGTCTACCTGGCCTGCGCGCCCGCCGCCGCGCCTACTGGTTTGAGTCCCGCGCCGGGCAGAGCCTGCGGGGCTGGTGGTCGCCGCGCAGCGTCGCGTCGACACAGCCTGCCGGCAGGGAACCGTAGGCCTTCGTACCGAAGTTGGCGGTGACGCGTAGCACGCCGTCGCCGAACGTCGACTGCTGGACCCTGTGGTCCGGGGTGAGCAGGCGGAAGCCGGTCATCGGCCGGGTGCCCGCGGCCTGGTGCAGTGGGGCGAAGTAGCGCTGCAGCGAGGCGAGGCGGCGGCCCTGGGCGTCCAGAGTGGGGCCGTCGAGGACGAGGTTGAGCGGCGTGTTGTACAGGATCGCGAGCAGTGCTCGATCGGTCTGCAGCGCGGGGAACTTGGTGTACGGCAGTTCCCAGCGGTCGGCGTTGACCAGCGAATCGTGCAGCGCGGTTTCGTAGAGCGGTATGCGGTAGCGGGGGTCGAACATGGCCTTGACCAGGTCCGGCGGGAGAGTGACCGGCTTGAAGAAGGTGCCGGGCGCGCCGGCCGGCGCGTAGCCGCCCCAGACGGACTTGTCGCGCTCCAGCGGCCACAGCCCGTCGGCGACCGGGGTCTGTGAGCCGTGGCTGAAGGCGATGACCGGACTCGCCCAGCTTCCGGCACTCTCCGAGCCGAGGACCAGCTTGTCGGGGCCGGACAGGGCGCCCATCCGGGCGATGCGGTTGGCCTGGTCCTGCTGCCGGTTCATGGGGTGCGAGGGCGCATGGTCGTCGAAGAGCTCACCCGCCGCGTCGACGTCGAGGAAGTAGCTGTCGGCGCCGTTGGCGGTCATCTGGCCCGTACGCCGCGCCAGGTGGTGCTCGGTCGGCTCGCTCTGCTGGAAGGCCTGCGAGCTGAGGTAGCAGCCGCGGTCGTGAAAGCCCGCCTTCACCGAGCCGTCGGCGTTCCGCACGCAGTAGTCCGGGTACACCGGGGACGGCCACGTCGAGGTCGGCGCGTCGGAGGTGGCCGGGTCCTGGCCGTTGGCGAAGGAGTCGTACGGGCCGGACAGATACCCCGCTCGCTTGGCTGCGGCGACCGCCGGAGCGTCCATCGGGTGCCCGTCGGCGTCGTAGCCGAGCCACATCCGGGTGAAGCCGAGTGCCTTCATCCGCTGGACTCCCTGGGCCGTGCGGGTGGTGCCCCAGGTGTAGGCGTGGAAGGCGCCGAGGAGCCGGGCGACCCTGGGGTTGGCGGCGATCTTGTGGTTGAGGGTGACGAGTTGGCCGTGGTCCGCCAGCCACCGGCGGTAGTCCAGTGCGGGGGCGACCGGGGACGGGTCGGTGAGGGCGAAGGTGACGGTGTAGTCCTCGGTGCCCTCGCGCGGGGAGAAGGTGTGCGCGCTGGTGCCCCGCAGCCGCCCGCCGACCGAGGTGAAGCCGAGCGAGGTGCCCGCGGGGTGGGGGACGAGGTAGCTGACGCCGTGGCTGCCGAGGGTGTAGCCCCAGAGCGGCATCGTGAGATCGGCCGTGAGGTCGTAGGTGTGGCCGGCCAGTCCGTTGGCGTTGGTGTTCCACCACGGATCGGCGGCGGGGACACCGAGCCCCTCGCCGCGCGGGATCTGCACGGCGGATGCGGCGGGGTCGGCGCCGGTGGCCGGCCAGGCCAGCGTGGTGCCTTCCCGGTCGCTGTGCACGGTGACCTTGAGCCGCCCCTGTTCCGCGGCGGCGGTGACCTTCAGGTGCCGGTCGGGCAGGGTCCAGTGGGCCGTACCACCGTCGACGGAGATCGGCCCCAGGCGGCCGAGCGCCCCCGCGGCGGGCGCGGAGAGCGCAAGGCGGCGGCCGTCGTCGGCTGCCACCTCCACCGCGAGGGAGTCCGCCCGGACCTCGGCCGTGCCTCCGGTGACGGGCACGTAGACCGTCGTGCCGTTGGCTCGGACGCCCGGGTGGCCGGCACCCGAGGCGGACCCCCAGGTCACCCCGTACAGTGTCGCGGCACCGGCGCCGAGCAGCGCGAGCGCGGCGATGCGCCGGTTGCGGGTGCGGACCGCACGATGAGAAGTCGTGGAGTTCATGGCCCACAGCGTTCCGGGTGGTTCTAAGAAGGCTCCTTATGAACGAGGCTCTTGTGCCGTGGCTCGGTGGCCGTCGGCAGCCGCAGCCGGAACAGTGCCCCGCCGCCGGGTGCCGCGTGTGCGGTGAGGTCGGCGCCGTGCGCGCGGGCGATCTGCAGGGCCATGGCCAGGCCCAGCCCCGAGCCGGGCAGGGCGCGGGCGGCGGGGGAACGGTAGAAGCGGTCGAAAACGTACGGCAGGTCCTGCGCCGCGATCCCGGCCCCGTGATCGCGTACGGACACCTCTACGCTGTCCGCCGCGTCCCGCACGGCCACTTCGACCGGGCCGCTGGGAGGGCTGAACTTGGCCGCGTTGTCGAGGAGGTTGCCGAGCAGCCGGGCCAGGCGGGCCGGGACGCCGTCCACGGTCGCCCGTGTCGCGCCATCGGCGATCTCCAGCGTGAAGCGGATGCCGGGCCAGTTGTCGCGCGCGGACCGTACGCACTGCTCGGCGAGTTCGGCGGGGCGGACCCGCTCGACCAACGGCTGCGGTTCCTCGTCACGGGCCAGTTCGACCAGGTCGCCGACGAGTCGCGTGACCTCGCGCAGCTGACGCCCGAGTGCGCCGGAGGCCCGTTCACGCTGGGCGGGGGTGAGCCGCTCGCAGGCGGCGAGGAGTTCGGCGTTCGTGCGCAGCGCGGTCAGCGGGGTGCGCAGCTCGTGGGAGGCGTCGGCGACCAGGCGACGCTGGGCGGCGACCGACTGCTCCAGTTCGCCGAGCATGGTGTTGAAGGTGGCCGCGAGACGGGTCACCTCGTCCTGCCGCCCGGGCGGTCCCGGCGGGAGCTCGATGCGGTGCCGGGCGTCCCGGGTGGCCGCGATCCGCTCGGCGGTGGCGGTCAGCCGGGCGACCGGCGACAGCCCGGTACGGGCGGCCGCGTAGCCCAGCACCCCTGCCAGCAGCACCCCTGCCCCGCCGACCGCGGCCATCAGCTGCCCGGCCTGCCGGACCGCGGCGCGTACGCCGTCGGCGCCCACGGCCACCTGCAGGGCCCGGTCTGTGCCGGCCGGGAGCGTGAGCATCCGGGCCGGGCGTCCGGCGTAGGTGATGTCGCTGTAGCCGCCGCGCTGTCGTCCGGATGCGACCAGGCGGGTCCCGGGGCGCACCGGCAGCAGGTACGGCGTCGGCGGGTCGGCGCCGGGTTCGGCTGCGACGACCTGGGCGCAGGCGGGCGCCGCAGGCCAAGCGCAGTCACCCTGGAGGACCTGCGGTGCCGGGTGGTGCTGTTGGCGCAGGATCTGGTGGGCCTGCTGGACGAGTTGGAGGTCGAGCTGCCGGGTGAGCTCGTAGCGGATCACCAGGAACGCCGCGGCACAAGCGCCGAGCAGGACCGCGGCCACCGTGGCCGAGGTGATCAGCGCCAGCCGCGTACGCAGGGGCCTGCGGCGCCTCCAGCGGCCGCGAGAGTGACCGGGCGGCCTCATCACGCGGTATCCATCGTGTAGCCCACACCGTGGACCGTGTGTACGAGGCGGGGCTCGCCGCCGGCCTCCAGCTTGCGGCGCAGGTATCCGATGTACACGGCCAGGGAGTTGGACTCGGTGCCGAAGTCGCCACCCCACACACGCTCGGTCATCAGCTCTTTGGACAGTACCCGGCCGGGGTTGCGCAACAGCAGTTCCAGCAGCGCGAACTCGGTACGGGTGAACTCCAGCGGGCGCCCACCCCGGCTGCCCGTCCGGGTCGCCGGGTCCACCCGCAAGTCCGCGAAGCACAGCGCGCCGGCCCCGCCGTCCGGCACGGCGCGGCGCAGCAACGCCCGTACGCGGGCGAGGAGTTCCTCCAGCGCGAAGGGTTTCACAAGGTAGTCGTCGGCGCCCGCATCGAGGCCGTCCACCCGTTCGCGCACCGAGTCCAGGGCGGTCAGCACCAGCACCGGTGTCCGGTCGCCGAGGCCGCGCAACCTGCGGCAGACAGCCAGCCCGTCCAGGACCGGCATCATCACGTCCAGTACGACGGCGTCGGGCTGCCAGGCCGACACCTCGCTCAGCGCGGCGAGCCCGTCGGCGGCTCCTCGTACCGTGTAGCCCGCCACGGTCAGGCCGTCCTCGACGGCGTCCCGTACGTCCGGGTCGTCATCCACCACCAGGACCCGCTGTGCCGCGTCCCCCGCGGCCCGGTCGATCTCGTGCATGCCCTCACCGTCTCAAACGGCGCGGACCACACGCCACACGGGCAAGCGGCGCGCGCCGATCAACCAGGGGGGCACCCGTTGCTGAGCCCCGACCTCGCAGAAGGACTGCCCCGTTACCGCCCCACGGGGTCCTGGCGCCAAGCCGTATCACGTGAAGGTGACGCGCATTCGGCCCTCGGCCAGGACTTCGAGCACCAGGGCGACCAGGTCGTACGGTTCGCCCTCCGATGTCAGGACGTGGGACAGGTGCTCGCGGGCGGTCGCGGCGTCCCGCCAGAGCAGGGTTGCGGGGGCGGTGTAGCCGAAGTCGCCGCGCAGGCAGTCCACGAGGGCGTCCACGCAGCCGCCGAAGTAGCCGCCCGGTCCGTTGACGGCCTCGCCGAGTGCCAAGAAGAGGCTGGGCTCGTCGGTGATGTGCCGGCCATCCAGCTCGTACACGTGTCCGACCGGTCGGCCCTGGTGCTTGGGCTTGCAGCGCCGCTCGCGCACGAGCTCGAGCCACGCCTCGCGCTGCCGGGTATCCAGGCCGACCCAGCCGCCGGGGGTCTCCGGCGGGCCGGCGAGCCAGCGGTCCCAGACGGGACGGGCATACCCGGGTACGGGTCTGTGGAGCTCTTCGTCGAGTTCCAGGTCGATCAGATCCGACCCGTGGGAGGAGGGGAGCCACGCACGTACCCTGGGCCGCAGCAGCCGGTCGGTGAGCGGATCGCCGTTGTCGTCCCGTATCTCCAGCCAGGCCTCGTCCAGGTCCAGCGTGCGCCGGGTGCCCGTCGCCAGTGCCCGCCGCAGCCGATCGCTTGGCGAGAGGCCCCGCAGGACGAGCGGGGGCGCAGCCTGCGCGTCGGGCAGGACGCGTGCGAACTCCCGGCACGAGCCCAGCCACCGGTGCTCGTCGTGCAGACGGACCGGTGCCCGGTGTCCCTCCGGCGGGCCCATGTAGTCGTCCAGGCCGGTGAGCACGAGACCATCCGTTCGCGGGTGCCGTCCGAGGCTTTCAGCGTCCTCCAGCAGCCATGGGTCGAGCGTGCTGTCTTCCGGTACCAGCCACACCCGGCATCCGACCCAGCCGCGCACCTGGGCGCCGTCCGGTACCCAGCCGAAGAGTACGTACGTCCCGCGCCTGGGTTCCCTGAAGAGTCCGTCCACCTCGGCACAGACCCCCCAGACGTGGCCGTGGTCCGACTCCGTCAGGGCGTACCGTCCCTGCCCGCGATGGCCCTTGCCTTCATACACGGTCGGAATCATGCCTGGCCCAGGAGAAGACCGCGAAGTCCTTTTCACGGTCAGTGCAGGTGACTCCGGCTGAGCGCTGTTGTGGGCCCGGGGGCACGACAGTTGGCCGCGCTGGGTCCGGCAGCCACGATGGTGGTTCTGAGTACGACTGAACGCCAGGTGGTTCTGGTTCAGCTTCTGTGGTCCGTGCGCGCTGAGTGACTGCTACCGGGCTCTGTAGGCGAGACGGTGATGGTGCACAGTCGCTTGGTGGCCCGGGTGAGGGCGACGTACAGGTCGCGCTCGCCCCCGGGGCGGGCGGCGGTGATCCCGTCCGGGTCGACCACGACGGCGGCGTCGAACTCCAAGCCGCGCGCCTGTGAGGCCGGCACCAGTCGGGCATGCTGCTCGATCCCCGCAGTCGCGAGCTGCTCCGTCCGGCCGTCGGCGCAGATCACACCGACCAACTCGCCCGGATACGCCGCACCCTGCTCTCGCAACTCCCGCACGAGGGCGGTGACGAGCGATTCAGGGTCCGCGGCAAGGGTTCGAGGCACCTCGCCGCGCCGGATCGATCGGATCGGTGGCCGGCCGGGGGCGATCCGGGCGAGCAAGTCCCCTGTGGCGGCGAGGATCTCCTGCGTGGTCCGGTAGCCGACGGTCAGGGTGCGCAGGTCGAAGCGCCGTCCGAGGTGCGGGCCGAGTGCCTCCTTCCAGTCCCGGGCCACCGTCGCCGGGCCTGCCTGGGCGAAATCTCCGACCAGTGTCATCGACCTGCCCGGGCAACGGCGCACGATCATCCGCCACTGCATGGCGGTGAGCTCTTGTGCCTCGTCGACGACGACGTGCCCGAAGACCTGCTCAGGCGGGCCGTCGACCAGGCTCGCCGCCTCGTCGAGAAGCGGCACATCGGCGTCCGTCCAGGGCGCACCGGGCGTTCGCCGCAGCAGGGCCCGCTGCTCGTCGGTGAACTGCCGCAGGTACGCGGCCGGCGCGTCGCCGTCCGTCAGCAGGGTGCGGACCACATCGTCGGGCGTGAGCCGCGGCCACAGGTCCTCGACGGCCTGATCGAGCAAGGCATCGTCCAGGAGGTCGGCGCGCACGGCGTCGGCGTCGAACTCGTCGGCGCCTGTGGCGGGCGCGTCGTCAAGACCGAGGCGGCGCAGATCCGCTGCCGCGGCCCGGTCCAGGTCGAGGCCGGTCAGTTGCGCGACCTCAGCGTCGATACGTTCAAGCACCTCGGCACCACTGCGGGCGAGCTCACGGACGACGGCGTCGACCAACAGCTCCTTGAACAGCCGACGCGCCCGGTTGTGCGCGAGACCACTGGTCTGTGCCGCTTCCCGCGCTTGTGCGACATCCTTGTCCTGCAGACGAATCCACTCCTGCCCGACCCGGATGTCGAAGTCGCCGCCCGTGGCCTGCCGTGAGCGGACCACAGCGGCCAGCGCGTCGGCCAGTGCGGCACCCCCTTTCAAGCGCGCCACCTCGAAGGCGTCCGCGGCGCCCGGTACGACGCCGGCCAGTTCCTCGCACGTCGCCAAGACGACGTCGTTCTCCCCGAGCGAGGGCAGGACCTGGCTGATGTAGTCGAGGAACCGCGCGTTCGGCCCCAGTACGAGCACGCCGCGTTCGGCTGCCTTCGGGAACGCGTACAGCACATACGCGGCGCGGTGCAGCGCCACCACCGTCTTTCCGGTGCCCGGGCCGCCCTGCACCACCGTTACCCCGCGGTGCGGCGACCGGACGATCTCGTCCTGCTCGGCCTGGAGCGTGGCGACCGCAGCACCCATCCGACCCGTGCGCCGAGCCTGGAGCGCCGCGGTCAACGGACCGTCGCCGACCACGTCCTGTCCGGTGGGCGCGGAGCCGTCAAGCAGCTCATCGCTCACGCCGACCACCGTGCGGCCCGCCAGGCGCAGATGGCGGCGCCGCCGCAGCCCCATGGGATGAACCGGCGTCGCCTCGTAGAAAGGCCGCGCGGCCTCGGCCCGCCAATCCACCAGCAGTGGCAGCTCGTCCAAGTCCCTTTGCAGCCCCAGCCGCCCGATCCGCAGGACGGTCCCGTCCGCCAGGTCGATCCGGCCGAAGACCAACCCGTCCTCGGCCCCCTGCAGCCGACGGACCTCCCCCGCCAGCCGCCCGGCCGCCACCTCCCTCTCGTACGCCTCGCCCGCGCCGTCGGACGGCGAGGCGAGCACGAGCGCCAGCTGCTCCCGCGCCCCGGCCAGCCGCTCGTGGAGCAGCTCGCCTATGGCAGAAACCTGAACTCGCTCAAGTTCCACCTCGCGCGCGGCACCATCGTTGATCTGAGACAAGAAAAGGTCCCCTCGGCTCAACGCACCAGTATTTCGAGGCGTCACTATGCAGACGGATTCCGGAAAAGTAAATATTGACCAAACCGCTTGGAATGTGTCCTCCGGTGCATTCACCGGCCGGACCGAAGCCGGCCACGGCTTCGGTCTCGTACGCCTCGCGGGAGGTGGCGATCTCCTGGTTCGCGGCCGCGGTCGGTCTCGCCCTGGCAGACCGGGCCGGTCCTCACATCGAAAAACTCGCCGTCCGATTCATCTACTCCCAGACCGGCAGGCAGTAAGTGGCCTCATCCTTCGGCGAAATCGGGCTTTGGGGCGCGGGGCCGAGTTGTGGCAAGGCAGTAGGATTCGGTGAACAGCCAGCCGGTTTCGAACGGTTCGGCCGGAAACGGCTTCAGCAACTCGCGTTCAGTTCGGCCAGCGAACTCAGTCGGGCACCGGGACCCGGTGCCTGCACTCGACCGGCTCCCCGCTCAGCAGGAGCGCCACGTCCCAGAAGTCGGCCTCCGTCTGGACCCCGGGCCAGTGCGACGCTCGGCGACATAAAGCGCGGATCATCCCGTACGACACCCCGATCGGCCCGAAGGGCGAGTACGACGGTGGCCGCGCCGGTCGGCATCATCGAATGCCGACCGGCGCGGCCACCGCGGCGTATCACAGCGTCGCGGTCGTCCCCTCCCCGGACGCGCTGCCTGTGAGCCACTCGTCCCATCCCAGGTTGAAGTCGGCGTAGCCGTTGTCGGCATCGGCCTTGGCACGGGGCGAGCCGGTGATGGTGACGGGGTCGCCCTGCTTGACCTGGCCGTAGAACCACTTGGCGTCCGGCATGGACAGGTGGACGCAGCCGTGCGAGCCGCGGGCGCTGCCGCTGCCGGGATTGGGGTCGCCGGTCGAGTAGTGCACGTATGTGCCGGACTGGGTGAGGTGGATGTCCCAGGGCAACGTCAGGTCGTAGTAGTTGGGGCTGCCCTTGTCGCAGCTGATGCCGACGCTGCAGGAGGTCATGTGGACCTTCTCCTGCTTGTCGATGACGGCCATCGTGCCGTTCCACGTCGGGTACTGGGCGCTGCCCGCGTTGATGGACAGGGTGCGCACCAGCTTGCCGTTCCGGGTCACCTTCATGGTGTGGCCGGTCACCGAGACATCCGCGCGCACGTCGTCGCCGATCGTGAAGGTGTGCGTGTAGTTGCGCACGCCGTAGCGTCCGTCGCCGTTGCTGACGCCGTTCAGGTCGGCGTCGATCCTCACCTTCGTGCCAGAGGGCCAGTACGACTTCGGCCTCCAGTCGGCGCGCTTGTCACCCATCCAGTGCCAGGCGCCGACCACCGGCTGCGAGGCGCTCACCTTCATGTGCTTCTCCACCGCGGCCCGTGCCTTTGCCGCCACCGGGTTGGTGAAGATCACCGAGATGGGCATGGCCACGCCGACCGTGGCGCCCGGCTGCGGAGTGATCGTGTCCAGCAGCATCGGCGGGCCCGCGGGCTTCGTCGGTGACGGAGAGGCGCTCGCACTCGGCTTGCCCGACGCCTTCGCGTCGTTCCCGCTCGCCTTGTCACTGCCGCCCCCGCCACAGGCACTCACGCCCACCAGCATCGCACCCGTGACGAGTGCGATCCCTATGCCGCCCTTGCGCCGTCCCACGACCTGCCCCGCTCTCTCGCTCTTCGGCCCTGACGGGCCCGACTCCCTGTCAGACAGCGAGGGTCTGGCCACAGTTGCATGCGTCGCGTAAAAGGTGTCCCAAAACACGGTGCACTTCGCCCGGACGGGGACCATGAGGGGCGAACCATCGTCGCCTCCCACCTTCAGAGCACGTCAGGGTGCAAGGGCTCAGGCCGGCACCGCTGTGAGCCGGTGGTCGGTGGTACGGGGCGGTACGCAGGGTGGATATATGCAGGGCGGCACCTCGAACACAGGTCTTCTGCCTGGCTGGCTTCGCTCGTTTGCCGCGGGCCGCGGCGGCCGGCCCGGCTTTGCCCGCCCGCGGACGGCCCGCCTCGGCAGAACAGACCCCACGATGGTGGTACGGCACTGACCCCTACGATCCAGCCGATGCTCGCCGAGGCACGGCGGCAGCTGGCGCGCGCTGGAGAACACCGAACGGTTGCGGCCCGAGGCGGAGAGCGGATGTCCGTCGGCGCGGTGGGCGTGGACTCGGCTGTTGACGGCCCGGGCTCCCATGGTGATGCGTTTGCGCGATGAGCCGTCCGGCCTCGTCCCAGGCCGACGTCGTACCGATCGCGTCCCCGAAGGCGCGGGCCGGCCCGCGTCCGGCGGCATCGTGGGTGAAGTGGACCCGCCGGGCACCCCTGATCAGCCACGAGGCAGGCTCGTCGGAATCGTAGGCGCAGGGCATGACACGGCCGGTGGGCGTGGTCCGGGCGGAGGCGCGAGGTGGAAGGGGCCTGGTGCCCGTCGCCGCGCCGGGCTCGCGGCGCCGTCAGCGCGACGGCCTCTCACCGGGTCAGTCGCCGCAAGTCCGGGGGTGCCTACAGCGGACGGCGACGGCCGCGATGTCGTCGTCGAGCCTTCCGCCGCTGTAGTGGAGCAGGTCCCGGTGAAGCCGGTCCAGCAGCTCACGGGGCGCCGCCGGGCCGAGCTGCTGCATCCACTCCGGAAGCGGGAAGAACGTGCCGGTGTGGTCCCGGGTCTCCGTTACGCCGTCGGTGTAGAGAAGCATCTGGTCGCCCGAGGCGAAGGCGACGGTGTCGACGTGGTAGTCGTCTCCGAGGAGCGTCGCGAGATTGAGGGGCGGCGAGGGGACGGTGGGCTCCAGGACGCGGATCTGTCCGCTCTGCATCAGCAGGGGCGGGGGGTGCCCGCAGTTGAGGACTTTCACATGCCCACCCACGTACGGGATCTCGGCGATCAGCGCGGTGGCGAAGTGCTCAGTCTGATCCGGATCGACGATCGCGACGCTGTAGCGGCACATACTGGTCTCCAGCCGATGGATGATGCCCCTCAGATCCGGCTGGTCGTACGCGTTCTCCCTGAAGCAGTTGATCACCGCCGAGGCCGCCCCCACCGCCGACAGCCCCTTACCGCGCACGTCACCGATGAGCAGCCGGACCCCGTACGGCGTGTCGGCCACCTCGTAGAAGTCGCCTCCGATCCGGGCCTGCTCCTGAGCCGCCAGATACAGCGACTCGATCTCGACGTCCTGGACCCGGCGCGGCAGCGGGCGCAGCAGCACCTGTTGCGCTGCGTCGGCGACGAGGCGGATCTGGAAGAGGGTCTCCTCTCGCTGCAGCCGGAGATGGCTCGTATACGCGGCCGCCAAGGTGACCGCAACGATCGCAGCCGCCGTATAGGGCGTTCCCAGATCGGAGTAGACGAGGCTGAGCCCGATCATGACCAGTAGGCAGAACGCCCCCAGCAGGATCGTCGGGAGCACCGGCCACATCGCGGCGGCGAGGGCGGGTGCGGCGGGCAGGAGTCGGCTGAAGGCGATCTCCCTGGGGGTGGCGAAGGCCAGACCGGTGATCAGGACGGTAAGAATCACGGGGGACAGCAGTACTGTCTCGCGTCGGCCACCGTAGGGAGGGCGGTGACGCTGAGGGCGTCTTACCGTGGTCACAAAACGCATCTTATCGGGGCATAGCAGGCTTCGTTTCTTGAGAGCGCATGTGCCCATGCGCGCCGAGCAGCCGCTGGACCAGGTGGAGCATTCCCGGAACGCGCCCCACGGCTGTGAGCGGGCCTTCCACGACCCGGGGGCCTGATGAGAGCGCCTGCCTCCCTGTCGTGCCGGACCACGCGAACAGACTTCGCCGGGCGGCCGCCTCCCCCCGTGGGCAAGCGGCTGGTCATCGAGGTGGAGGGAGAGCTGTCGGCCGTGCTCCGGCGCGGCGGACGGGGCAGCCGCGCGACGCGGGCGTGATCAGCGTCGGCTTCCGCACAGTGATGCTATCAAGGGTGTATGGAGGTATTTTCCGGGCACTCTCGGAGTCCGGAACATCATCCGCCCGTCGGACGCTCGCGCGAACCTCGTGCTTCCCTGCTGGACCTGCACAGCGCGGCCGGTCAGGTGTTCCTTCTCCAGGTCGTCATCGTGGTCCTGCTGGTCGTGGCCGCGGTGGTGGGCATGGTGCTCCAGGCGGCGAGTGAGGCTCTGCAGCATGGGCGACGGGAGTCGGTCGTCGCGGCCCAGTCGTTCGCGAATGCCCCTGGGGTGGCCGCGGCGCTGCAGAGCCGGGACCCGACGGCGGTTCTCCAGCCGCGGGCCGAGGCGGCGCGCCGGCGCGCGGGAGTGGATTTCATCGTCGTCATGAACACGCAGGGCATTCGTTACACGTACCCCTATCCGCAGGAGATCGGGAAGAAGTTCGTCGGCACCATCGCACCGGCGCTGCAGGGCCGTACCGTCGTCGAGCAGGCCGGCGGGCCGCCGTTGCCCGCGGGCAAGGGGACGGACGTGCAGGCGGTGGTCCCGGTGACCGACTCGCACGGCAAGGTGGTCGGCCTGGTCTCCGCCGGCATCACGGTCAGGAACGTGACGGGAATGTGGACGCCGCAGCTGCAGATCATCCTGACCAGTGGCGTGGCCGCGCTGGCGCTGGCCACGACCGGAACGATGCTGGTGTCCCGGCGGCTGCGGCGACAGACGCACGGCCTGGCCCCGGTGGAGCTGGCGCAGTTGTACGAGCACCACGACGCGGTCCTGCACGCGGTGCGGGAAGGCGTGCTGATCACCAGTGCCGACGGCCGACTGCTGCTCGCGAACGACGAGGCGGCGCGGCTGCTCGGACTCCCCGCGGACGTGCAGGGGCGCCCGGTGCGGGAGCTGGGACTGTCGGAGCCGGTCATGCACCTGCTGTCGTCGCCGGAGGCGGTCACCGATGAGGTGCACCTCGCAGGTGACCGACTGCTCTCGGTGAACAAGCGGCCGACCTACCCGCAGTCGAACCGGGGAGGCAGCGTGGTCACCCTCCGGGACACCACGGAGCTGGCGGCGGTCTCGGGGCGGGCCGAGGTCGCGCGCGAGAGGTTGAAACTGCTGTACGAAGCCGGAGGGCGGATCGGGACCACGCTGGATGTGGAGCGTACGGCCCAGGAACTGGCCGACGTCGCGGCGCCGCAGTTCGCCGACCTCGTGACGGTGGATCTGCTCGACGCGGTGCTGCGGGGGTGGGAGCCGACGGCGGAGGGCTGGCGGCATCTGCGCCGGGCGGCGATCGGCGGCGAACAGCGGATGATACCGGTTTATCCACTGGGCGAAGTGATCACGTTCTCGGCCGACACCCCGCAGATGCGGACGCTGCAGGAGGGGCGCGGCATGCTGGAGGCGGACCTGCGGCAGGCACAGGGCTGGCGGGAACAGGATCCGGAGCGCGCCCGCAAGTCCCTGGAGTGCGGGCTGCAGTCGCTGGTGACCGTGCCGCTGCGGGCGCGGAACGTAGCGCTGGGCGTGGCGAACTTCTACAGGACGGTGGATTCCCCGGTGTTCGAGCCGGAGGATCTCGCCTTCGCGGAGGAACTGGCCGTACGGGCGGCGGTGGCCATCGACAACGCTCGGAGGTTCACCCGGGAACACGCGATGGCGGTGACGCTGCAGCGCAGCCTGCTGCCGCGGAGGCAGCCGGAGCAGGACGCGCTGGAGGTGGCCTGGCGCTATCTGCCCGCGGAGGCGGGGGTGGGCGGGGACTGGTTCGACGTCATCCCGCTTCCGGGCGGGCGCGTGGCCCTGGTCATGGGTGACGTCGTCGGTCACGGGCTGCACGCGGCGGCGACGATGGGTCGGCTGCGCACCGCCGTGCACAACTTCTCCACCCTGGACCTGCCCGTGGACGAGGTGCTCGGGAATCTGGACGACCTCGTCGTCCGCATGGACAACGAGGAGAACACGGGCGATGCCTCCGACGGCCACGAGGGCGAGGGGGTGACCGGAGCGACCTGTCTGTACGCGGTCTACGACCCGGTGGCGGGCGTCTGCACGATGGCCCGTGCCGGACACCCGGAACCGGTGGTGGTACGCCCGGACGGGACGGTCATCTGCCCTGGTGTGCCGGCTTCGGCGCCGCTGGGTCTGGGCGGCTATCCCTTCGAGACCGTCGAGGTGTCCCTGCCGGAGGGTTCACAACTGGTTCTGTACACCGATGGCCTGCTGGAGAACCGCACCCACGACATCGACGTCGGGATGGGGAGGCTGCGCCAGGCGTTGGGCGGCTCCGGAGGCCGCACGCCGGAGGAGACGTGTCAGGCGGTGATCGACGCGCTGAAGCCGTCACACTCCTCCGACGACATCGCTCTGCTGACGGCGCGTACCCGGATGATCCCGCCCTCGCACGTGGCCGAGTGGGACGTGCCGCCGGACCCGGCGCTGGTTCCCTCGGTGCGGGCGCGCTGCAGGGAGACGTTGCTGGCGTGGGGGCTGGAGGAGATCGTATTTGCCACGGAACTGATCGTCAGCGAGTTGGTCACGAACGCGATCCGGTACGGTTCGCCACCGGTCTGCGTGCGGCTGCTGCGCGGACGCTGTCTGATCTGCGAGGTGTCGGACGGCAGCGGCACCTCGCCGCGCCTGCGGCGCGCGGCGACCACGGACGAAGGCGGACGGGGGCTGTTCCTGGTGGCGCAGTTCGCCCAGCGATGGGGAACGCGGTACACCACTCGCGGCAAGGTCATCTGGGCGGAACAGGTCCTTCACGACGACACTTCCGCCGCCTCGGGCCTCACACCGGTCGACTTCCTTCTCGACCAGTTCGACCTCGACCAGTTCGAGGATCCCGGCTTGTGAGCCGAAGTGAACCCCGAGCGCCGCGCGTCACCTTCTGCTGCACGGTGCATGTGCCGACGTGGGACGGCATCTACTGCAAACCTGCCGCGCTTCGGGCGTCAAGATCCGAGAAGAAGCGGTCCACGAGGTCGCTCTCGCGGGCGACACTGTCAATCGGCTCGCCAACTACCCGGCCGGCCAGCTCCGTGGCCAGCGACACGACGACACCGCGAAGCTCCGCTTCCGCAATCACCCGGTCGGCCGCGAGCCGTGCCTGAGCTTCCGCGATCATCGATTCGCGTTCCCGCAGGCCCTCGGCGCGGATCTCAGTGATCAGTTCCGTGCCCTGCTCCAACGCCTCCTGACGCAGGCGAGCCGCCTCGTGCCGGGCCTCAGCCAACTCCTCGCGGTACTTGGCGAGGACTTCACCGGCCTCACTCATCGTCCGCTGAGCCCGTTCCCTCTGACCATCAATGGCATCCCGCCGTTCGGCAAGGACGTTGTTGATCCGAGGCAGAAGGCTCTTGACGAAAGTACCGAAGATCACAGCGAAGGCCAGCACGCACACGAGTGCCGGGGCGAACCGCGGTATGAGAATGCCCATGCCAAGATTTTAGAGAGTGACGGGAGAGTCGCGGAGCGATCCAGGTAAGAATCTGCTCCCAAATGGCCTGGTGAGCACTGCCCCTAAGCGGGCAAGTAGGGGCCTGTGGCAGGGAGTTCGCCGGCCCGCTCGGTTGCCGGCGTGCCGATCGCCGCGGCCAGATCCAGCGACTCACGCCCGTCCGGCGCCACGGCCGGCCCGCTCAGCACCCGACGACGTGGCCCATACCGGTTGGTGCCCTCGACGCGCATGGAATAGGCGATCCCCTGGTTGTCGAAGAACTCGATCTGCACATTGGTGGAGCCGGACCAGTTGGCGCCGCCGGTGCCGATGACCTGCCGGTCTGCCACACGAGGCCGGCAGGCCACGGGACGCGGTGTCAGTGGAGAGCGCAACTCCCCTTCGTGACCGGCAAGTTCATGGCGTCGCCGTATTACTCCACCGCGGCCATCTTCCGATGATCTTTGAAGTTGGACCTCAGCCCTGGGCCGCAGCCGCGGCGGTACGCTCCTCACCCCTGCGCCGGGACCGCTTTCCGTACATGGCCGTCCACAGGATGAGGCTGCCGAGCACGCCGTAGATCAGGATCGGGCTCAGGGTCACCATGGTGTCGGTGCTCAGCACGGAGGTCAGCGCGATGCGGACCACCGCCTCCAGGCAGTAGGCCACTCCCCAGACCACCGTCATCGTCCGCATGGTGGTGCGGAATCCTTCGAACTGCCACAGGCCATTCCACCAGGCGGTGCTGGCGGCGGTGCCGTCGGTGGCGAACTTGCGGCCGAAATAGAACATCAGCGGTCGCGGGGCCGGCAGCGTCGCCAGGCACAGCAGCCCGAACAGCCCGGTGATGGCCGAGTCCTTCACCAGCAGGGCCTGGGCCGAGTGGGGGCCGATGAGCGACACCACAGCCGTGATCACCAGGAACACCAAGGTCACCAAGGCGAACTCGTCGAGGCGGCGCCTCCACGCGAGGTGCACGGCGCTGTCGAGCACCGGCCAGGCGCCGCTCGCCAGCAGCGCAGCGAACTCGCTCCACCCGTGATCGCGCAGGGCGTTGTACGTGAAGATCGGGGCCGCCACGTTCAGCGCGATGGTGAGGACCCAGCCGGCGACGGCATTGCCGCGGGACCGGGCAGGCGGTAGCGGGCGTTCATCGGCTTGCGCCGCCTGTACGTCCGGCGCGCTTGGCGTGCTCATGGCATCCTGGGCAGGCATGGTTCCCCCTGGAATTCCTGATGATGAAAACGGTTGGGAAGTGTAAAGCAGGTGTGTGGCAGGGAGGCAGGCCACAGGCCACTCGTCAGATCACCACGCCCCCCGCAGGGCGTGATCATTCACGACCAAGATCCGTTTTGGCAAGGGACGCGTGGATCGGTCCTACGTGGTGAAGCAGATGTTGATCCGGACAGGGGCCGGGGACCGCTGAGTTGAGCTGTGCCGACGGTCTGTGACAGTTCGTCAGGCTGCCGACCCCGGCACCTCGGACATGACCGCAGGGCAGCGGAACAGCGGACATGTGTGTCACCATCGGTCGGTCCCCCTGTGCCGTACGAACCCGTGACCAGGGCAGTTGTTCGGCGTGGCGGGCTGGCCTGGCCGCAGACACAAGCGGGCACGGGCTTCCACCCCAAGGGCCCACAGACCCGAGCCCGGGCGGCGGCTTGAGCGCCGGGCACGCCAAGCACCGACACTCCGGCGTCCGCACCGCACGACGGCCAACCTCCGGGGGGGGCGTCACGGTCCGGCGGCTCAACCCCTCACCGTGACGAAACCGGTGAGCCGCCTGTCGAATACATCTCACTCATGTCTCCCCGTAGGCGCCCCTCCCCGCCTCCCAGCGGTGCGTCAACCCGCCTCCCATTCCCGCAGGTAGTGAGCTGGGACGTCCCGCGCTCGCATCATTCGCCGGTCGCCTGTGGCCGAGCATCGGGCCGGCCCACCAGTCTGGTCGGGCAAGGCCGGGCGGTCGGACCGCGTTCGCGGTGATCTCGTGCCTGGCCGGCTCCCCGACGACGGAAGGACTTCTCACATGCGTACGAAGACTGCGGCACTGGCCCTGGCCGGGGGCGCTCTCATAGCGCTTGCGATTCCCGTGAGCAGCGCTCAGGCAGCCCCCACCGCGGCCCTCTCCGGCTCGTGCCAGGGTTGGCATGACAACAACACCTACGGCGCGGGCGCCTGCACGGGCTTCGCCTCAGGCGACCTGATGCAAGCCTCCGCAGAGTGCAACAACGGCTCGTGGGCGTACGGCAAGACGGTCTCGGCCACGAACGGCAGCTGGTCGTACGCCTACTGCGCCGGCAAGGGGGGGTACAAGCTGGGCACTGGTGGCTACATCGTCTTCTCCTGACGTGTAGACGGCGAGGTCAGCACGGGTTCAGGACCTCGCCACCAGACGCGGCCGGGGTCGTGGAATCCGATCCTGGCCGGTCCTTCGCAGACAGAGCGGCCGCGGTCGGCTCGTACGGCGGCAGTCACTCCGGCAGGCCCCCGCGCGCGGCTCCCACGGAATGACCTAGCCAGAAGGCTTTTGAACATGTTCAAATAAGGAGGTGCGGAGACGCAGAGAGAACTGCCGTCGCTCATGCGGCAGATGTCACGAGGGGGCACGGTGGGTACAGGCGCGTTTGTCATCGGATTCGACTTCCTGGTCGTCTACACAGTCCTGATGACGCTGTTCTGCGTCTTCGTCGGGTCGAGAACGTCCTGGAGGATGGGCTCGCTCATATCAGTGCCCTTGATCTTCATGCCCTTCGGCTTGTTGGCCTTTGGCATGGCCATCCACTGACCGCTCCCGGCGGCGCAAGAGCGGGGCGGCACGCGTCCCGAGCCGGACGCGTGGATCTCGGAACCGACCGAGCGCCTCGTGGAGTGACAAACCCTCGGCAGCCGCCCTGGTGGCATTGACGGAAGTGTTCCGGGTGCGGGGTCTGGGGAAGTCGGTGCGGTTCGCCCGGCCAGGGGGGAGCTTCCGGGCCCGCGGCGGGCGCGCATCCGCTGCACCATCCCGGACAGGGCCGACCAGACGCGGAACCGCCTGCACGCTCGATCGCCCTAGTCCCACTCCCATGTGATGCCGAGGACGCCCGGGCGTATCTGCTGCTCCACGAGGTGGACCGAGCCGTAGGCGTTCAGTGTCAGATCGGCGACGGCCTCGCGAGGGGCGGTCGCCGAGGCACGGGCGAAGCGTCGGCAGTGGACGGGCAGGGCGGCACGGTCGAAGCCGACCTGGAGGACATACTGGCCGCCGCCGTAGGTGAAGCCGCGAACGTACTCATGGCTGGGCCCGCCGGTCCCGTCCTCGAAGCGGTACCCCAGGACTGCCGTCTCCCCCACTCTCAACCGCCCGTCGAAGAGCAGCTCGACGACGATCACCCCCGACGCGCCGTGGCGCCGGATCCGCCCGACCCGGCAGTTGCCAAGACCGCGTACTCGTATCCGTTCCGTGTCGCAGCCCGGGTCGCCGTGGTGGATGGCGAGATAGCGGTCGACGCCATCGCGGTGGGCTCGTACGACGTGTTGCGAGTCGCGGGCGGCGAGCTCTCGATGGGCACCGATGTGAACGTGCTCGTAATGGATCACGGTGTGCAGCCCGCCGTCCGCCGGTGCCGCCAGACTCGCCAGCAGCGATTCGAGCGCGGCGGCGGGTTCGAGCAAGGTGCGATACGGGCGGGCCGGGGGATGGTCGCTGGTGGTACGTGGGCCTATCAGGCGGGTGAGGGCGTGCGGGGGAAGCTCCAGGACCTCCTCGAGCGCGGTGACGGCACGCAGCGACTCGGGCCGCTCGGGGCGCCGCACACCGCGCTGCCAGTAGCTGAGGCTGGTCACACCGACGCGTATACCGCGCTGGGCGAGCCGGTGCTGCACGCGATGCAGAGCCAGCCCACGTGCGGCGAGCGCGGCCCGGAGCGCGACCGAGAACGGGCCGGTGCGCAGGGCTTCGGCGAGTTCGGGCTCGGGGGTGGGGCGGCGGGACGAGCCGAGGGCTGGGTGACCGGGGGGCGGGGTGGCACGGCGATCGGGCCTTTGTGCTGCCATTGGGCCCCTCCCCTTCCCCTCCCCCCACCCCCATCTGATTGTTTACCTGTGAACGTTCACTTCCCCGTCCTGGAACCGGGCGTTACTTGCGCTGCCAACTGCTGGTACCTGCTGTGGCGTTCACAACCGTACGGGTGGAGTTCACTTCGCCGCCAGCCCTGTGGATAACTTCATTGACCAGGGCCCGACAAGAGATCGATGCTGCTGTCGCAGCGTCCGGACGCGCTCCTCCACCCCCACCCTGACTGGGAGGAACGCCATGTCCACTACCACCCGGGGCCGTAGACGGCTGGCGGCATCGGTCCTCGCGGCCGTCGCCGTCCTGACGCCCGCCCTCGTGCCGACAGCCACCGCTCACGCCGCTCCGCAGTCCGCACCGCACGCCGCCCCTCGGGCCGCCGCTCACCCCGCCGTTGCCGCCGCCAAGCGCCTCGACATCACCATGCAGGCGCAGCAGAACAGCAACTGGTGCTGGGCGGCGAGCGGCGACACCATCGCGTCGTGGTTCGGGCGCCACTACACCCAGAACCAGTTCTGCGACGCCGCTTTCAACCGGCCCCAGGGCAGCACCTGCGGCAACTGGCAGGCGGCGTTGGACGACGTGCAGAACGCCCTCGACTGGATGGGCATCAACCCCGGTTCGTACGTGAGCGGTTATCTGCGCTACGGCACCGTGCAGAACGAGATCAACGCCGGCCGCCCCATCGAGACGCGCATCGAGTGGAGCTCCGGGGGCGGGCACATGCATGTGCTCTACGGCTACGACACCTCCGACAACCAGGTCTACTGGGGCGACCCGTGGCCCTCCAACTACCGCTACAACTGGGGGGATTACGACTACTACGTGAGCAACGACTCGTTCACGTGGACCCACTCGCTCTACGGGATCGGAGCGTGACCCCATGACCCCACCGATCAGCACGTCACCGATCCAGGCCACAACGGCCGAGGCGTCGTCGAGCGGCACGTCACCAACCCCGACGTCACCGGAGCGCCGCTCACCGAGCCGGCGCGCGCCAGCGGGCCGCACGCCCGTCCGCAGGAGCGCGGCGGTCGTGGTGCTCGCCGCCCTCGCGGCCCTCGGCGGACTCGGTCCCGCCACCGCGCACGCGGCGGCCGGCGGCGGCTTCCCGGCGCCCTTCACCGCCGCTGACACCGCTCGGGCGCGCGAGGCGGCGTCAACCCCGGCCACCTTCCTCACCCTCTCACGCTTCTTCGCCCGTGATGGCGCGATCGCGCAGAGCGCGGCCCGGCCGCACCTGGTCGGGCCGTCGGTGACCGTCTACTTCCTCGACCCGGGGTTCGTCGCCGGACACCCGGGCGCCCCTGTCGCCGACCCGCAGTTCGTCGCCAGCAAGGCGGTCTCCGCGGACGGGCAGGTCGCCTCGGTGTGGACCGTACGGTCGGCGAAGGGGTGGAGGGTCGTCGACATCGCGTCCGGCGGTGACGAGACCGACTTCGTCAGCAAGGCGCACGGCCTCGGAACCGTCTTCCGGGAACCGCAGATCGACGCCTGGTACGTGGTGCGCGACGGCCGGGTGCTGCCGCTCGACCCCGACGCGCGGCGCGCCGTGGGGAACGGCGGCGTGAGCCTGGCCGCCTATCAGCGCCTGGTGCACGCGAAGTACGCCGACAAGCTCCCGGGGTCCGCCTACGACCGGGCGGGCGAGGGCGGCGGTTACGGCGGTACGGCCGCGCCCTCGCGCGCGTCAGCCGCACCCGGGGCGACCGCCGGGGTACCCGTCGCCGCGGGCGCCGCCGCCTCGGCCGTCGCCGCCTTGCTCGGCGTTTGCTTCGCTGTCCGCCGCCGGCGGCGCTCGCGCTGCGTCGGCTGAGCCGCTTCCGTGGCACCGCGCCCCCGTGCCCCAGGCCGAACTGTCTGGTGCACGGGGGTTGTCCGCTGGGCCCTCGCGGGGAATGTCGCTCCTCACCGATGGGGTGTGATCAGAGGTGGGGTGAGGTGGAGTCGCGGCCGAGCCGCAGGTTGCCGACGTCGTCGAGGATCTTCTCCGAGGACGCGACGTGGCGGCTCGCGGTGATGAGGTCGCGCAGGCACCGGTCGAGCGGGGTGCGTTCGGTGTCGACCGCGGCCGATCCCACGGCGTCGTAGCGGAGTTGGACGGCCTCCCGGCAGGCCCGGTGCGCGCACCGGCGGGCCAGCGCGGCCGTGCCGCGTTCGGGCGTCCGGCCCGCCGCCTGTGCGGTCCAGGCGTTCTCCAGCGTGGAGTACACGTAGGCGTCCGCCGCGCCGATCAGCTACTCGACGTGCGCGAGGTCGGCCGGGGCGCCCGGCCAGGGCGGTGCGGAACGCCTGGCGGCGAGGATCTCCTTGGCGGTGTTCAGGGCGGACCTGCCGATGCCCAGTGGCACGCCCGCCATCTTGAGGGCGAGGTTGTCGGCCGCAGGTGGAGCGGCTCCTGCCGGGTGCCGCGGGGCACGAGCCCGAAGGTGTGGCGCTCCGGGACGAACTGGTCGGCGACCTCGAAGTCGTGGGAGCCGGTGCCGCGCAGCCCGGTGGTGCTCCAGGTGTCGAGCACCCGCGCGTGCGCGGCGTCGAAGACGGCGATCCTCGGGGCGCCTTCGGGGGTCTGGAACCCGGCCATCACCCGGTCGGCGTGGGTGATCCCGCTGGCGTGGGTCCCAGCGGCCCGACAGGAGGTAGCCGTCGTCCTGCTGTACCGCCCGCCCGGCCGGTGGCAGCACCGTCGCGGTGATCAGGTCGGGGTCCGGGAACCGTTCGGTGAACACCTCCGCGGGCAGCGAGGTCACGACCAGCGCGGCGTTCAGCGCGAGGCCGCGCACCAGGCGACCGAGGCGTCCCCCTGGGCCAGCAGGTCGATGGCCCGCGCGGTCTCCGGGACACCGGTCACCGCGTCGGGACCCAGGGCGTGCAGGAGTGTCGCGTAGTCGTCGGCGATCGCTCCCAGGAACACGCCCGTCCGGCTGCCCTCCAGGTCGCCGGGCAGGGTCCTGGCGTTCTCGAGGGCCTCCCAGGCCAGTTCGAGGGCGAGCCGCTCCTGCGGGTCCATCGCCACGGCCTCACGGTGCGAGATGCCGAAGAACCCGGGATCGAACCCGTCCACCCGATCGAGGAACCCGCCGCGCGCTGGACCCCGGCCGCCGCGCCGGCCGGTGATCGCGTCACCGCCGCCGCGCAGCAGCCGCCAGAACGCGTCCGGCCCGTCCGCCCTCGGAAACCGGCAGCCGATCCCGACGACCGCGACCGCGTGTGCAGGGAGATCACGCACGTCATGAGCAGCAATGTCCATCGTCGATGCACCCCGTCGCGAACCCAAAGGATCAGATGGCGAATGAATATAAGGGAGCTTATAGTTATCGTCAACGCGATGCTCTGGTTCGGGTCGAGTCAGTGACCGGCGGCGAGGTTGGTGGCCGCGCCGGCCGTCCGGAGGGTGCGGGCCAGGGATACGGCGTGGCCGACGGCCCAGAGGTGGAGGTAGAAGAGGCGGGGGCTGTCACTCAGAGCGTGATTGTGCAACTCGACGACCTTGACACCGCCGTGCCTCAGGGCCTTGATGACCCGCTGGACCTCATCGGCGGTCAGGACGAAGTCCCCGCTCACCGCGGCACGGCCGTTCCCCACGGAGTGGAAGGTGAAGGAGGTCGTCACACCCATGGCCGGCGGCACCACGCGGTCGTCGTCGCCGATGGTCTCCTTGCGGGCGAAGGAGAAGCGGTAGCCGTCCTGGCTCACGCCCTTCGCGCCGAGCGCGGCGTCGATCGCGGCGGTGTCCAGACCGGCCGGAGGTGTCCTGTCAGGGTCCCGGGGCCCGGGGGTGGCGGTGGCGTCCAGGCAGGCTCGCATGGCGGAGGCCAGGGCCACCGGGTCGGTGGAGACGCCCCGGACGTGCGTCCACCACAGCGTGGGCCGGTGGGCGAGCAGATGTTTGTGGATCGCGGACTGTTCCAGGCCGTGGGCCTGGATGGCGTCGGTGACCCACTGCAGCTCGGCCTCGGTGGCGACCACGTCGCCCATGAACATCGTGCGGCCGTCAGGGTAACGGGCGAACGCCGCGTACGACGCCTCCACCAGGCCGCTGACCCCATACGAGGACAGGTTCAGGTCGTACCGGGGAAACGTGGCCCGGTACACGAGGCCGTCCACGCCCAACTGCCCAGCCCTGCCCAGCCCCTTGGCCACGGGCTGCCAGTCCGCCGGGCGCGTCACCAGGGGGTGCTGCAGCGACCCGGGGACTGCACCGCGCATGTCCCGGGCGCCGGTCAGAGCCTGTGCCACGGGGGCCTCGGTCAGGGCGGAGGCCAGTGCGCCGCCCCCGACGAGGAAGCCACGCCGCGATGTCCGAAGCGTGCTGCGGTCTGGCTTCATGCGCCGTCCCCTTGTTCTCCGGCCGATTGTTCGGGCCAGACCGGGATAGCGGCTTTTGCCGCCCGGGTGTGGGCGACACGACCGGGTTTCGCCTGGTCGTGGGAGACCGGGTACGGCGTTCTGCGCCCTCGTGGGGCGCAGAAGGAGTTTGCCGACTCCGACGCGATCAGCGGCTGGGGGGCCGCGGTCACCGTCCGCGGTGAGGTGCGTGCCGTCACGGTTGCGGTGCGGCGGCCGACGGCGACGGTCTCGTCCGTACGACGGCTTGGTCCCCTCGTGGTCCGAACAGGTGCAGGATCTCCACCGGGCGCGCGTCGGCCGGACCGAACCAGTGCGGCTGCTTGGTGTCGAACTCGGCGACTTCGCCGGGCCGGAGAGTGCATTCACGGTCTCCCAGAACGAGGCGCAGCTCGCCGGCGAGGACGTAGAGCCACTCGTAGCCTTCGTGGCTCACCAGCCTCGGCTCGCGAGGGGCCAGTACGTGCTTGAAGACCTGTACGCGGCCCGGGTACTGCGTCAGCGGCACGAGAACGCTGCCGTGGCTCTTGCGCAGGGGCGTGAGATGGACCCGGGGGTCACCCGTGGCCGGCGCGTCCACCAGCTGGTCGAGTGCCACGCGATGCGCACGCGCGAGCGGGATCAGCAGGTCCAGCGTCGGGCGCCGCTTGCCCGATTCGAGACGGGACAGCGTGCTCACCGAGAGCCCGGTGGCGGCCGCCAGCGCCTCCAGCGTCAGTCCGCGGTCCCGGCGCAGCGTACGCAGCCGCGGCCCGATGGCATCCAGTATCCCCTGCAGTTCCGTGTCCACACGGTCCAGTGTCCGATCCTTTGCGGTCTTCGCAAAGACGCTCGTCGGCGGTCGCCGTCCTGCCCGAGCCTGGCCAGGCAGTGTTCCCGAGATGAAAAGGCAGGTCATGACCGCCACAACGACTCGTCCCGTTCCCCCCGTTCTGAGCGCGCGCAGGCGCTGGACGGTGCTGGCCGTCTGCTGCCTGAGCATGTTTCTGGTCGGGCTGGACACCACCATCGTCAACGTGGGACTGCCGGCCATCGGGCGTGCCCTGGGTGTCGGGACCCGAAGTCTTGAATGGACCGTGGACGCCTACACCATCGTCCTGGCCGGTCTGCTGATCTCCTCCGGCGCGCTGGCCGACCGGTTCGGGCGCCGGCGCGTCTTCCAGTGGGGGCTGGCCTTGTTCGGTGCGGCCTCGCTGCTCTGCGCGACGGCTCCCTCGGTGGGCGCACTCGTCGCGGCCCGCGCGGTGCAGGGCGTCGGCGCCTCGATGCTCAGTCCCGTGGCTCTGGCGATCGTGGTCAACGCCATGCCCGACCCGCGGGAGCGGGCGCAGGCCATCGGCATCTGGGCATCGGTGTTCGGGCTCAGCATGGCCGTCGGTCCGGTCACGGGCGGCGGGCTCGTCGCAGCGCTCGGCTGGCGGGCGCTGTTCTGGATCAACGCTCCGGTCATCGCGGCCGCCCTGGTACTCAGCGCGGTGTTCGTGCCCGAGTCCCGGGGACCGCGGGCGCGGCGACTCGACCTTCGGGGGCAGGTTCTCCTCACCGCGCTCATCGCTGTCTGTGTCGGCGTCCTCATCGAGGGGCCGCACATCGGCTGGACATCACCGGCGGCGTCGGCCGCCTACGGCTTCACCGCTCTGATGACGGCGGGGTTCGTGTGGGTGGAGCGCCGTCGGCCCGAACCCCTCATGGACCTGCGGCTCTTCCGCAGTCCTGTGTTCAGCGGGGCGGTTCTGGGCGCCGTGGCGGTCTTCGTCGCCCTGAACGTGACGCTACTGCTCAACACCCTCTACCTCCAGCACACCCGGGGGTTCACACCGTTGGCCGCCGGGGCGGCGACCCTGCCCATGGCCGTCGGAGCGACGCTGTGCGCACCGTGGTCCGGCCGGCTGGTCGGTCGTATCGGACCCCGGCTGCCTCTCACCCTGGCCGGCGGTTTCATCACGGCGGGCGCCCTGTGCCTGGTGGGACTCGATCGACACACGGGCCTGTCTGTTCTCCTTCTCGCCTATCTGCTGATCGGCATCGGGTTCGGCTTCGCCAACGCGCCGATCACCAACACCGCGGTCAGTGGGCTGCCTCCGGCCCGGGCCGGCGTGGCCGGCGCGATCACGTCCACGGCACGCCAGCTCGGCTCGGCGCTCGGCATCGCCCTCGCCGGCGGCCTCGTGGCGAACAGCACCCCGGCCGCTCTTGCCCACGACTCTCGCCCGGGTTGGATCCTGGTCGCCGCCTGTGGACTCCTGCTGTTGCCGTTGGCCCACGCCTCGCGAAGCGACCGTCGATGACGACGAGTTCATGCAGGTGACCAGCGGTCTGCGCGGTGTCGGAGCCGAGGAAGTGATCACGAGCCGGCTGCGGCGTGCGCGGGGCCGGCCGGCTCTCCGGTGTGACCGGCTGAGCGGTAAGGCTCGGGATTGCGAGTACGCCATCATGCCGCTGCGGTCGACGTGGAGGACGGCTTTCATGGCGCGGCGCACGTCGTGCCCGGACAGGCGGCCGATGACCACGCGTCTGCCTGCTCCGGGCGGCGACCCGGTCAGATGCCGACCTGCGCCGAACCGGACGCGCACACGGGCGGGCGCGGACTGCGAACCGGGCGGGCCCACCGTCCCTGAGGGCGGTCGAGGAGATCGCGAATCCTGGGGCGCCTGCTGAACCGGCCGACCGCCCGCCTACGTGGCGGCCCTCCCCGCGGAAGCCGCCCACCTGGAGAAACCGCTGAACCGCGCCGCGGCCACGTTCGCGCGGTGGGCGCGAGCACGCGGAGCCCTGCGCTGCGGCAGGCACACGACCCGTCGAACGCTCCGCCCCGGATGGAGGGCCCCGTCACCCGTTCGAGGGTGCTGGACCGGCGGCCGGGCGCGAGGGGTCGTAGCGTCCTGCCGAGAGGACGCGTCCCGCACCGGAAGGCCCGCGGGTCCGCCGCCGCCCCGCTCCCCCAAGGAGGCACCTGTGACCGCCACCCCCACACGGCGACCCGCCGCCACCGCGCCCCCGCTCCGGCCGGCCGCCGCCAAACCCGCCTGGTCGGCTCCGGTGGTGGAGTGCCACCGCACCGGCGCCGAGGTCACCGCCTACGCCGGGCAGACCGCCCCATGGCGCAACCGCTGACCCGCGAACGGTTCGCGGCCAGGCTGTACGACCTGCGCGGACGGTACTGGGACGGCCATCCGTTCCACCAGCGCCTGCACTCCGGTGGCTGCACGCCGCCGGAGTTGCGGCGCTGGGTCGCCAACCGCTGGTACTACCAGCTCTGTCTCACCCGCAAGAACGCCGCGATCATCGCCAACTGCCCGCTGCCGGAGGTCCGCCGGACCTGGGCCGAGCGGCTCGGCCAGCAGGACGGTCCCAACGGCGGCGAGGGCGGGCTGGCCGACTGGCTGGTGCTCGCCGAGGCGGTCGGCCTGGACCGCGCCGAGGTCCTCGACGAGCGGCACGTCGCCCGCGGGGTGCGCTTCGCCGTCGACGGCTACCTGCACTTCTGCCAGACCAGACCGTGGACGGAAGGAGTGGCGGCGGCGCTCACCGAGATGTTCTCGCCCGACCACATGGCCGCCCGCGTCACCGCCTGGCGCCGCCACTACGAGTGGATCGACCCGGCCGGCTACGTCTACTTCGAGCACCGCATCCCCGTCGCCCGCAAGGACAGCGCCCGTACGCTCGATCTCGTCCTGGACCACTGTGTCACCGCCGAGCAGCAGCAGGCCGCGCTCGGCGCCCTTGCCTTCAAGTGCGATGTGCTCAACGCCATGCTGGACGCGGTCGACTACGGAGCCGTCCGGTGAGTACCGCCGCCCCCGCCATGACCCCCGGCCTGCGCAAAGGTGTGCGGCTGGTGCACGACCGGGTCCGGAACCAGGCCGCGCTGGTCTACCCCGAGGGCGTACTGCTGCTCAACGCGAGCGCCGCCGCCGTACTGCGGCACTGCGACGGACGCCGGGACGCGCGCGGGGTCACCGCCCGGCTGTGCGACGAGTACGACGGGGTGGACGGCGAGCAGGTCGGCGCGCTGCTCACCGACCTCGCCGAGCGGCGGCTGCTCACCCTGGACGGCACCGGCACGCCCGTCCTCCCCGTCGACGCCGCCGGCCCGTCCGGCACCGCCGTACGCACCCCCGCCCCGCTCGGCCTGATCGCCGAACTCACCTACCGCTGCCCCCTCCAGTGCACCTACTGCGCGAACCCTCTCGAACTCGACCGCTACCGCGACGAGTTGACCACCGACGGGTGGCTGCGGATTCTCGACCAGGCACGGGGACTGGGCGTGCTCCAGGTCCACCTCACCGGCGGCGAACCGCTGCTGCGCCGCGATCTGACGGTCCTCATCGACCGGGCCCGCAGTCTGGGTCTTTACACCAACCTGGTCACCAGCGGCATCCCGCTGGCCGCCGGACGGGCCGCCGAACTCGCCGAAGCGGGACTGGACCATGTGCAGCTCTCGCTCCAGGACGCCGACGCGGACCGCGCCGACGCCGTCGCCGGGCTGGCCGCGCACGACAGGAAGCTCACCGCGGCACGGCACTTCACCGACGCCGGTCTGCCGCTGACCATCAACGCCGTGCTGCACCGGGGCAATCTGGCCCGCCTCGGCGATCTCGCCGACCAGGCGGTCGCGCTGGGCGCCGACCGGGTCGAACTCGCGCACACCCAGTACTACGGCTGGGCCTGGCGCAATCGCGCCCACCTCGCGCCCGGCGAGGAGCAGGTCCGGCAGGCCGAGCTCGACGTCGCCGCGGCCCGGGAGCGCCACGGCGGGCGGATCGAGATCGTCCACGTCGCCGCCGACCACCACGGCGGCGTCGTCAAGCCGTGCATGAACGGCTGGGGAGAGCGCCAGCTGGTCGTCGCGCCCAACGGCGACGTGCTGCCCTGCCTCGCCGCCGCCCAGCTGCCCGGTCTGCCGGTGCCCAGCGCGGTCACCGAGGACCTGGCGGCGATCTGGTACGACTCCCCCGCCTTCAACCGGTTCCGGGGCACCGCCTGGATGCAGGAGCCGTGCCGCAGCTGCCCGCTACGCGAGGTGGACCACGGCGGCTGCCGCTGCCAGGCCTTCCAGTTCACCGGCGACCCGGCCGCCACCGACCCGGCATGCCGCCTCTCGCCGCACCACCACCTGGTCACCGACCAGGTGGTGGTCGCCGATTCCGCCTCCGCCCCCGCGCCCAGACGCTTCCGCTGATCCGACGTCCAGGACGTCCAGGACCCCGAGGGGCCGGTTACGCGCTGCCGAAGGCCACCAGGTGGCCGTCCCGGGTCCCCACGTAGACCCGGCCGCCGTCCGTGGCCGGGACCACGAACTTGGCCGCCGTGCCGATCGGGAAGGAACGGCGCAGGTGCATGACGCCGCCCACCGGCACCGCGTCGTAGACCCGCAGCTCGCCGCCGACACCACCGGGGCCGGATCCGGACCAGACCGCCCAGACCAGCGCGGAGCCGCCGGCCGTTCCGTTGGAGGTGACCGCGGGCGAACCGGAGCCATAGCCGAAGCCCTCGTTGCTGATGCCCACGCTGGTCAGGGTCGGAATGCCGGAGCTGTTCACCCCGAACTTCAGTGCGCGCAGCGGCGAACGGCCGTTGCCGGTATCGGTGGCCACGGTGTACACGTAGCCTCCGCCACCGCCCCAGACGGCGGGGTGGCCCCAGACGCCCTCGAACGGTCCGGCCATGCTCACCGGTTTGTCCGTGCCGTTCGGGCCCTGGCCCATGCCGCCCAGGTTGTCCCGGTCGAGCAGGAAGACCCGGCCGTCCTTGCCGACCTGGACGAGCAGGTGCGGATGCGCGGAGGTGCCGAAGCCGTCGGGGAGCGCGACCGGTCCGCCGGAGCCGAGGTCGGTGTCGTTGGTGTCCAGTGTCCGGTTGTTGGCCGGGCTGAAGAAGTCCCGGGCCGAGAGACTGCCGTCGCTGTTCACGCCGAGCCGGACCACCGACTCGCCGAGCTGGCCGGGTGGCCTGTTGCCCGGGCCCTGGCTCGGCGAGGCACCTGTGCCGGCGCCGTTGCCGGTGGTGAGGATGATCCGGCCGGAGCCGTCCGAGACCAGCCCGCCGCCGCTCTGCCAGATACCGGCCTCCCGGGTGTCGGAGCCGGCCTCGGTGGACCACAGGGTCAGGCCGCGGGTGTCGATCTTCACTCCGGCCACCTGGCCGACGAAGGGGCCGGTGTCGCAGTAGGAGGCGAAGCCCGCGTACACCCAGCCGTTCAGCAGCAGCAGGCCCGGGCGCTGCAAGGCGGTGAGCGCGTTGAACGGGTGGCCGGGGCTGTTGGTCGGCGTGCCCTGGATCTGCACCGGCCAGCCCGCGCGCTCGGCGCCGGTGGAGGCGCTCATCGCGTGGAAGTACCAGTGCGGGTGCTGTACGTCCGCGCCGTCGTTGACCTTGCTGGTGAGGAAGACGGTGTTGGACGACGGGTCGTACACCGGGGTGGAGGTGATTCCGTTGTGCGCCGCGGGGTCGTTGCAGTTGACCGTCGAGGTGGGCCAGGACGGGCCGAGCTGGCGGGTCCAGTTCGTCACCCCGGTGACGGCGTCGATGCCGTAGACGTAGTTGTTCTCGGTGGCGACGACCACGTTCTTGCCGGTGACCAGCGGCTGGGCCAGCACCGAGCCGTTGACCGGAGTGGACCAGCGCCGTCCGAAGCTCGACGAGGACACCCGAGCCGGCGACAGGTTCGGCTCGTTCGCGTCCCACCCCGTGCGCTTGTTGTTCAGCGAGATGGTGGAGTCGATGGCCTGCGCCTGGGAGGCGAGCCCGAGCAGCAGCAAGCCCGCCACCCCGGTGCACTTCAGCCGCAGCAGCCCCCGTCTGCCTTTCCTTGCTCCGGTTCGTCGGTTCAGAGGTGACGTGCGTCGTGTCATGTGGATCCGCCCTGGTCTCCGGTCGCGTGGCCGCTCAAATCCGGCCGACGCCGATTGTCATGACCCACACTCAGGTGACGGGGCAACCAGCTCGCGGCACGACGACGGATTCATTCCCAGGGAGCAACAGATACGCCCAGGGTCCCTGTCCGCGTCCTCCCGTGAAACGGATGTGAGGTGGTGCTGGACCAGCGAGCCCGAGAGCCGGTCGGTCACCGGAAGCGATCGATGAGCGGGGGACGGATTTTTCGGTGGTGCGGTGGTGGGGTGGCGCGAGGTCGCTGCGGTGAGCTGGGCTTGAGGGGGTGTTCCCCGGGGGCGGGGATACGGCTCCCGCACATCCCCAGAAAACCAGCGCAGTCCGGACGGCCGGACACTCGCCTTGACGGAGTCGGACCTTCCGGCGAACGAGACCGGAGTCCTCCTGATGAGCGACCGTCGCGACGCGGTCTACCACCGTATGTGCGAGGCGACCACCAGGTGATCGACACGAAGCAATGGCTCAAGTTCGTCGGAAAGATCTCCCCCTTTCGACGCCCGTGCGGCTCGTGACCGATGCCGGGAGCGGCCAAAAGGCCCTCAAGCTCACGGGAGTTCGGGCGCTCTTCGGGGCCGCCGCCGGTCAGTTGCCCCCAGGCCAGGGACGAGAATGTGCTCCTGGCCAAGGAGAACCGATCCCGCCAGGTATGGCCTACCAGCCCATGTCCCCGGCGACCTCTCGTCGAGCTGCGGCGATCTCCTCGGCAGTGCAGCTCGCCAAGTCGGCATCGGCGGCCCACTCCATCCGCGAAAGCAGGTCGGCAAGCGCCTGCTTCTGGGCCGGGTGAGTGACCGGCACGGCGTCCAGGTCGGTGTTCGCCAGCCAGTCGAACAGCACGATGGCGTCCGCGCGCCACAGACGCACGGACACGGTCGGGAGATCATCTTCCATACGGCAAGTCTGCCCGCACAGACTCCCCGGTCCGGGCAGACCTGCACCCTCAACGCCGCCGTCGCGGCCGGCACCCGCCTGATGCCGCCCTCGTTGCGGTTCCGTCTCAAACGGGTTCGGGTAGTGGTTGTTCCGGTTGCCGCACTGGCGCAGCCTCCGGTTGCCACAGGTTGGTGGTCCGTATGTAGCCATGGATCACTGACGCCATCGCCAGAAGGAGAAGTGGTCCAAACAGCCAGGGATACTCGGCCATCTGCACCGGCAGATAGCGATACGACACCAGGAGTGCGGCGAAGACCGTTGCGCCGTGGGCGACCAACTGGGTTGCCGAACGATCCCAGCCACGTTCGAGTGAGCGCAGAGCTGCTTCGATCGTGAGCGTGAACACCACGCCGGCGACGAGATCGACGCCGTAGTGGTAGCCGAATCCCAGGGTTGCGCTGAGCGTGGCAATCAGCCAGAAAGCGCCTGCGAAGCGCAGAATCCGTGGACCCTTGCGGGAATGAATGAAGATTGCGGTAGCCCAGGCTGTGTGCAGACTGGGCATGCAGTTGCGTGGGGTGATCTCGTCGAACAGCATCGGGTGCGGGGCATGGATCGGCGGCGGCGTGTCCGGCCACACGCTGGCCACCGCCCAGTGCCCGCCTTCGGCACCGTAGGCGAAGACCGGTCCGACGACGGGGAAGAACATGTAGATGCCCGGCCCGAGGAGGCCGATGACCAGAAAGGTGCGCACCAGATGGTGGCTCGGGAATCGGCGCTCGACCGCCACGTTGCGCAGCTGGTACATCGCGACGACGACCGCGGCCACGGCAAGCTGAATGTAGACGTAGTCGAGAACATGGGCGCCGATCGGCCCGGTGGCCCTGACAATCCGGCCTGCCAGCCACGACGGGTTGCCCAGCGCGTGATCGGCGGTTGCCACGTACTGGTCGAGCACCGCCGGGCGGGTCTTCGACGTGATGAGCAGCCAGGTATCGCCGGCTTTGCGGCCGGTCACCAGTAGCAGGCCCAGCCCGACGCCCTGCAACAGCAGGACTCGTTCGCGACCCGTACGGCGCGTGATCGCAATGACCGCACAGCCCAGAATCACCCACAACGCGCCGTTGCCGAAGGGGTGGCCGTCGGTGATCTTCACGTCGGCGGCCCACCGCACCAGGAAGATAACGATGTCGATGCCGACCGCGACGCCAAGGGCGATGAACCGTTGCCGCCAGGTGAGCACCACCATCGTCAACGCCATGCTGGCGTACAGCAGGAAACCCGATTTGGGCGGGAATATCACCTCTCGCATCTGGTTGGTGATCGGTCCCGGCAGGCCGTAGCAACGCGCGGCGATCTCCAGCGTGATGAGGAATCCGAGGGCCGCCACACCCAGCATGGCCCACAGCAGCGCCCGCGGTTGGCGCCACGCGGCGAGCCTGGGTCTGCAGTCTTTTCGCGAAAACACCCGCGACGCTATAGGTATCAATTGTCTGGTCGATTTGTTAGTTGTCGGTTGAACAGGTCGCTTTTCGTGCCGGACAGGATGGCTTTCCAGTGAAGGACGAGCGATGAGGGCGCTCGACATGAGTTCGATCATGCTATCGGAACGGTGCGGGTGGGATCGCTGGTCACGGTGATACGAAGGTCGATCCGGGCTGCGGGGTGGTGTTCCCGCCGGCGAACAGCAGCAGGCGACATGGCAGTCACTGTGGGAGCGCCGCACTGGGCACGGATGCGGGCACCGGGGGGCGGGTCTCGCAGGCCCATCCCCGGCATCTGGGCGTGCGTCAGGCCCTCGACGTCCCGGACGCGGAAGGCGAGTTGCCCTCCTATGTGCCGCGGGACAATGATCTCGACCGGCGCGGCCTTCGCTCCCGGCTCAAGGAGGCCGCCGTAGCGGGCGGCTTCGTCCTCGTGGTGGGACAGTCTTGTTCCGGCAAGACCCGGTCGGCCTACGAGGCGTTGGCCGCGGTGCTGCCCGACTGGCAACTCGTGCACCCCCATCCCCGCGCGCTGCACGAGTTGACGGACACCCTGAAGCCACGAACCGCCCTGGCCGGGCCGGACGGGCTGACCGCGGCCATGGTGCGTGCGACGCGGCAAGGGCCCGGTCCCGTGGTGTGGGTGGCGACCCTGTGGCCGAACCGGAACGACCACTACACGGCCGAGCCGGACGCGGAAGCGCCTGACTTCCTGGCGTACGAGCGAGAGCTGCTGCGGCTTGCCGATGTCGTCAGCCTGCCGACGGAACTGACCGCTGCCGAGCAGCACCGTGCCCGGGCGAGATCCGGTGCGCCGGAAAGTGTCTGCGTCAGCCCGAAATCGCCCCTGGTGAACAAGGCCGTACGGATACGTCCAAGCGGTCCTCGTCGCGGCGGCCGACGCCGTCTGGCACGGCATGTGGTCATCCATGTCGAAGGAGTTCCTGCGGCAGGCAGCCCCGGCCTACTTCGCACAGCCACCAGGCAGGGCCCCGGCCGACTGGCTGGAACAGGCCCTGGACTATCTGCAGCGGCCGCAGGCGGGAGCCGTGGCGGCCCCGAACCGGGCGGCGCATCATCCCTCCGGCTTCAGGCCCGGCAAGGACTACGAGGTGCACGGCTTCCTCGTCTCCTACATCGGCCTGAGGCTACGGACCAAACCGGTGCCGGAGACGTTGTGGAGCGCCCTGTGCGCGCATGTCCGCCGGGAGGAGGACCCGCGCAGGATCGCGCGTACCGCCGATGCCGAAATGCGGCCCAGCCGTATGTCGCTGTACCGGCGCCTGGCCGACGCGGACGACACGGCCGGCGCTTACCAGGGGCAGCTTCCGCCTCTACGACTGCGGCGGCAAGGGCTGACCCGAGTCCGGGCGTCAAACTTCGTAGAGCGTGCGGACGGCGATGTCGAGAACCCGTGGCCGGCTCCGTCCCCGTGGTGAAGGCGACCATAATGGGTCGCACCAGCACCGAGGAGAGCCACGATGGCCAAGTACCTGCTGCTCAAGCACTACCGCGGCGCCCCGGCTTCGGTCAATGACGTTCCCATGGACCAGTGGACGCCGGAGGAGATCTCGGCCCACGTGCAGTACATGCGCGATTTCGCGGCCCGCCTCGAGGAGACCGGCGAGTTCGTCGACAGCCAGGCGCTCGCCCCCGGGGGGACGTGGGTCCGGTACGACGGCGAGGGGCGCCCGCCGGTGACCGACGGCCCGTTCGCCGAGACCAAGGACCTCATCGCGGGCTGGATGGTGATCGACGTCGACAGCCACGAGCGGGCCCTCGAGCTGGCCGGGGAACTGTCGGCCGCCCCGGGGCCGGCGGGAAGCCGATCCACGAGTGGCTCGAGCTGCGCCCGTTCCTCGGCGGGCACGAGCACTGCACCGCCACGGAGTGACCTCGTCGATGAACGAGGCGCTGCTCCGGGGCCTCACTCCGAGCGTGCTCGCCGTCCTCGTCCGCCGCGGAGCCGATTTCGCGGCGGCCGAGGACGCCGTACAGGACGCGCTCATCGAGGCACTGCGCGTCTGGCCTACCGATCCGCCGCGGGATGCGAAGGGCTGGCTGGTCACCGTGGCCTGGCGCCGGTTCCTCGACGCCACCAGGGCGGACGCCGCCCGCCGCCGGCGTGAGGACCTCGTCGACGAGGAGCCGGCGCCCGGTCCCGCGACCGCGGTGGACGACACGCTCCAGCTCTACTTCCTGTGCGCCCACCCGTCGCTGACGCCGGCCTCCGCGGTCGCGCTCACGCTGCGCGCAGTCGGCGGGCTCACCACCCGCCAGATCGCCCAGGCCTACCTGGTGCCCGAGGCGACGATGGCCCAGCGGATCAGCCGGGCCAAGCGCACCGTCTCCGGCGTGCGGTTCGACCAGCCCGGCGATGTGGCCACCGTGCTGCGCGTCCTGTACCTGGTCTTCAACGAGGGCTACTCCGGCGACGTGGACCTCGCTGCCGAGGCCATCCGGCTCACCCGGCAGCTCGCGGCCCACATCGACCACCCCGAGGTGGCGGGGCTGCTTGCCCTCATGCTGCTCCACCACGCCCGGCGCGCCGCCCGGACCGCGCCCGACGGCAGCCTGGTGCCGCTCGCCGAGCAGGACCGGTGCCGGTGGGACACGCGCCTGATCGCCGAGGGCGTCGGGATCCTGCAGGCGGCCCTCGCCCACGACCGGCTGGGCGAGTTCCAGGCCCAGGCGGCCATCGCGGCACTCCACGCCGACGCGCGCACTGCCGAGGAGACCGACTGGGTGCAGATCGTCGAGTGGTACGACGAGCTCACGCGCCTGACCGACAGCCCGGTCGTCCGGCTCAACCGCGCGGTCGCCGTCGGCGAGGCCGACGGACCGCGCGCCGGCCTGACGGCACTCGCGGCGCTGGACCCCGCGCTGCCCCGCCACGCCGCGGTGGCGGCGTACCTCCACGAGCGCGACGGCGACCTGGTGACGGCGGCACAGTTGTACGCCGAAGCGGCCCACAAGGCACCCAACCTCGCCGAGCGCGACCACCTGACCCGTCAGGCCGCCCGGCTCAATGCCCGGCTGCGCCGCTGAGAGGTCGCGCTCCGGCCAACCGCATGACGTGCCGCGGCCGGCGGAAGCCTGGCCGGCAACACCGGGAAGGGCAGGGGCTGCGCCCGCGTCAGCTGCCGCCCACTCCCAGTGCCGCGAGCAGCACCAGGATCAGGGGCGCGGCGCCGAGCAGGCCATGGGCCGCCACCACGGGTACGGGCAGGTGCCGTTCTGCGGGCGTGGTCTCTTCGTGGGCGGTGGCCGGGGCGGCTGTGCGGTACACGGGGACCCAGCGGGCGAACATCGTGAAGCCGAGCAGCGCAACGGCGACGAGGATGCCGAAGGACGTCCATGCCAGCGCCGCACGGTCGGCAACCAGGTGGATGATCCAGACGACCAGTCCGGCCGCAGCGAGCAGGAAGTGGCCGAAGACCACGGGCGCCGGGAAGCGGGGCGGCCTGCACGGACTCCTCGGCCACGCGCACGCCGTAGCGGTAGGCGAGCTTGCCGCCGAGGTGGCCGGACAGGCCGAGAACGGCGAGCGAGACGGCGGAGAGGGCCAACTGCCCGTATCCGACGCCCTGTTCCTGCGGGTATCCGCCGCCCTGCCGCCAGGCGAAACCGGCCGCGTACGCAGCCGTCACGGCGAGGTTCAGGCCCATGTGCAGCAAGCCCGTGCGGAAGGCCGGAGTGCCGGTCGGGATACCGAACAGGTCGAGGAAGCCGAGGCAGGCCGCCGCCAGCGTCACACCCTCGGGTGATGCGTAACTCCTCGGGTGATGCGTAACGACTTTCCCAAGCTTCGTCGAAGTCGAGCTCTCGCACTTGTTAGGTAAGCCTTGCCTGGCTTACGTTCTGTGCGCTTCTTGTGCACGTCAGACCGGAGTCCCCATGTCCAGCGGCAACATCGCCCTGCTCGGAGCCATCGCAGGCTTCACCATCTACCTCGGCCTCCCCCTCGGCCGTCTCCGCACGCCCACACCCCGGCTCAGGGCCGGCCTGAACGCTGTCGCCATCGGGATTCTGATCTTCCTCGTCTGGGACGTGCTGACCCACGCCTGGGAGCCCATCGACGAGGCGCTGGGCAAACACACCTGGGGAACGGTGGCGTCCGGGGGCATCACCCTCACCGCGGGCCTGACCATCGGTCTCGCCGGACTCGTCCACTACGACGGCTGGATCGCCCGCCGCCGCGAGGCCGCCGCCCGGCCCGCGGGCCCCGGTGCCGCCGTCTCCGCCGAACTGGCGCCGAGGACCCGCAGCCAGGCCGGCTCGCTCGCCCTGATGATCGCCACCGGCATCGGCCTGCACAACTTCGCCGAGGGCCTGGCCATCGGCAACTCGGCGGCCCAGGGCGAACTCTCCCTCGCCCTGCTGCTGATCATCGGCTTCGGCCTGCACAACGCCACCGAGGGCTTCGGTATCGTCGCCCCGCTGGCCGCCGAGGGCGAACGCCCTTCCTGGCTCACCCTGTTGTGCCTCGGCCTGATCGGCGGCGGACCCACCTTCCTGGGCACCCTCGTGGGTCAGCACCTGGTCAACGACACGCTGTCGATCGCGTTCCTCGGTCTCGCGGCGGGCTCGATCCTGTACGTCGTCATCGAACTGCTGGCCGTAGCCCGCAAAATGGCACTGAAGACACTCACCACCTGGTGTATCCTCCTCGGCCTCCTGCTCGGCTTCGCCACGGACGCCGTCGTCACGGCCGCCGGCGCCTGACCGGCTGTACGGGCCCAGGCGCTCGGCTTCCCGGGGCTGAACTCGGTGCGGGGGCTTCCACGAGGCGCGATGGCCGTCGGGTTCGGCCCGGGATCGAAGCGGAGAGCGCCAGCGCGGAGGATGCCGAGACGGCGCCGCCCAGGATCAGGGTGGAGCGGGCGCCGAGGGTGTCCGACAACAGGCCGACCAGTGGGGCGCCGACGGGGGTGCCGCCGAGGAGGACGAGGAAGTAGACGGACATGACGCGGCCCCGTAGGCCGGGGCCGGCATGAAGCTGGGTCAGCGCGTTGGCGGTGGTGGTCACGGTCACCGCGGCGAACCCGGTGGGGATCAGCAGGACCAGGAACGTGTCGTACCCCGGCATCAGGCCCTGCGCGGCTTCCAGCGCCCCGAAGACGATCGTCGTGGAGATCAGGCGGCGCGCGGTGGGCGGCTTGCCACGGGCCGCCCCGTAGAGCGCGCCGATGAGACTGCCCAGGGCGTACGCGGCGGAAAGGTAGCCGAACGCGGCGGCGCCCGTGTGGAAGGCCGTGATGGCCATGAGCGCGATGGTGACCTGGAAGTTGAGGCCGAAGGTGCCGACGAACGCGATGAGACTGATCGGCAGGAGCAGTTGCGGGGTGGATGCGATGTGGCGGAACGCCTCGGGCAGACGGGCACGGCCGGGTCGTGGCCGGTCCTGGCCGGCCGGGTCCTCTGTACGGATGGTGATCAGACCGTAGAGGACGGCCAGGTAGGAGGCGGCGTTCATGAGGAATACCGGTCCTGTGCCGAGGGCGGCGACGGTCAGGCCGGCGAGGGCGGGGCCGACGGCGCGGGCCACGTTGAACTGGGCGGAGTTCAGGCTGACCGCGGTCGCTACACTCTCCCGGGCGACCAGTTCGCAGATGTAGGCGTTGCGCGCGGGACTGTCCACGGCGGTGGCGGTGCCGAGGGCGAAGGCCAGGGCGTAGACGGACAGCAGGTTCACCGCCCCGGTGAGGGTCAGCAGCCCGAGCAGCAGCGACTGCATCGCCATGGCCGTCTGTGTCAGGAGCAGAAGCCGCCGCTTGGGGTAACGATCGGCGAGCACGCCTCCGGTCAGCCCGAACAGGGTCTGTGGCAGGAACTGCAGTGCGGTCACGATGCCGACCGCACTGCCGCTGTGGCCGGTGATGTGGAGGACGAGCAGGTCCTGCGCGGCGCGCTGCATCCAGGTGCCGATGTTGGAGGTCAGCTGACCGAGCAGGTAGCGGCGGAAGCTCCGTACGGCGAGTGCGGCCGTCACCGGCGTGCGGGAGGCGGCGCTCATGACATCTGCGGGGCGTACGTGCCCGCGGCGGGCACATCGGCATCGTCGACGTGATGGAAGGTCGGGTGAGGGTGCATGAGGAACGCGTGATGGGAGATGTTCCAGGCGTAGGCGCCCGCCATGGCGAAGGCGACCCGGTCGCCGACGCGCAGCCGCCTCACCATGACCTGGTGGGCCAGGACGTCCTTGGGTGTGCACAGTTGTCCGACCAGGGTCACCGGCTCGTCACGGGCTTCTGGGCGGTCCCAGGGCCGGGGCCAGACCTCCTCGGGGATCACCTCGAAGGGCTGGTCGTGCTGTTTCGCGGCCGGGGTGCGCAGGTGGTGGGTGCCTCCGCGCAGCACGGCGAATGCCTGTCCGCGGCTGAACTTGATGTCCAGGACGTCGGTGACGTACCAGCCGCAGTACGCGGTGACCGAACGGCCGGGTTCGATCCGCAGGGTGAGGTGAGGATGGCGGGCCAGGATCCGGCGCAGTCCCGCCCCGAAGGCCGGCCAGTCGAACTTCGTTTGCGGATGCGCGTAGTCGACGCCCATCCCGCCTCCGGCGTTGACCTCGGTCAGGTCGATGCCGCGCTGGTGCGCCCAGTCCGCGGCCCAGGTCAGGGCCTCGTCGATCAGGGCCAGTTGGGCCGGGGCCCGCAGTCCGCTGGCCAGGTGCAGGTGGAGGCCGCGGAGTCCGATGCGCGGGTCGGCAGCGATCAGCTCCAGGCAGTGGTCCAGTTGTGCGGGGTCCATGCCGAAGGGGCTGGGGTGTCCGCCCATCGCGAGCGCTGCCTCGCCGACGTCCACGGGCAAATTGACGCGCAGCAGGGCCGCTACGGTCCGGTCGCCCAGCAGGGTGGTGAGCAGACGCAGTTCGTGTTCGCTCTCGATGTGCAGGCGCTCCACTCCGGCCTCCAGTGCGCAGGCCAGCTCGGCCGGGGTCTTGCCCGGGCCGCCGAAGGAGATCGGCGCTTCGGGAGTGAGCGCGCGGACGTGGCGCAGTTCGCCGCCGGAGGCCACCTCGAATCCGTCGACGCATCCGGTCAGGGTGCGCAGGATGCTCGGATCGGAGTTGGCCTTGGCCGCGTACAGCAGCTCGACTCGTTCCGGAAGTGCGGCCCGGATCGCCTGAACGTGCCCGCGCAGGCCCGGCAGGTCGTAGACATAGGCGGGCAGGTCGCCGTCCGTCATCCGGCCGACGTGGTCGAGCAGTGCGGGCCTCACCGGATCACCTCATGGGGGAAGTCCGCGCCCAAGGGGCTGGGCAGGGGGACATAGGCGGCGTGCCGGTCGGCCTTGCGGGCCCAGCGCAGGAGCAGGTTGGCCTTGGCGGGCAGTGGTACGCCGGACAGCAGGGCGCGCAGGCGCGGTGGTTCGGCGGCGGTGCGGGCGTAGGCGTCGAGGTGGTCGCGGACCAGGCCCCAGAGGGCGGGTTCCAGTGTCGGGTCGAGGTCGGCCAGGGCGCCGAGCACTTCGGCGGTGTGGTTGACCAGGAGGCAGTACGCGACCCGGTTCCAGCCGCGTTCGGGGTCGTAGGTCAGCGGCTCCCGGACGTCCTCGGGCAGGTCGGCGAGGGTGCGCCGGTGGTGGCCGGGCAGCAGCTTGGTGCCCTCCAGGTCGCGGAAGAGCATCTGCGCCGGGGTACCGTCGGGATGCACACCGACGACGACGTTCTGCAGATGGGGTTCCAGGACGACGCCGTGCTCGAAGTAGGCGGCCAGCACCGGTGGCAGCAGCAGCCGCAGGTACGCGTCCCACCACGCCAGGACATCCCCGTCGCCGCGGGCGAGCAGATGGGAGACATGGGCGGCACCGGCCGGGTACTCGTCCGCCACGGCGGCGGCGAGCAGGGGGGTCACCCCAGGTCGCAGCTGGTGGCGCAGGCCGGAGCGCACGATGACGGCGAAGCCTTCCAGGAGGGCGGTGTCGCCGGCGGTGTCGAGGGTGCGGTAGCCGGGCTCGGCCAGGAGCGAGCATCCCGGGAAGCGGCCGGCCAGCCCGGCGAAGAGGGGCTGGAGCAGCCGGTTGAGGGCGACGGCACCGGACAGCTCGTAACTGGCGTGTGTGCGGACGCAGTTGGTGAGGCGGACGTTCAGGCTGAACTTCAGGAAGGTGTCGGTGTCCGGGTGGTACAGCGTGCGCACCGAAGCGGTCGGCACCAGCTCGGGTCCGCTCAGTCCCGTGTCGACGACATCACCGGCCGCGATCGCCTCGCGCAGCCGGTCGTGGCCCTGGAGCATCCGGTACTGCCAAGGGTGCACCGGCAGTACCGCGAATGCCGGGTCGGCCGCCCCGCACAGCGCGTCCATCTCGTGCAGTTCGCCCTCCTCACGCACGAGGTGGCGGCGCACTGCCAGGTAGCGCAGGGGAAAGCGCGCACCGGTCTCCGGACCGTACGCCAGCCAGTCCGCCGGGTCGCCGGTACGGGCCTTGGGGGTGGGGTGGAAGCGATGGCCGAAGACCAGGGACTGCTCCGACGCCACGTACGGGTCCGTGTGCGGTGTGGCACCGGCCCGCTCTTCCAGCGCGGTGCGGATCGTCTCTCGGCTGTCGGCGACTTGGGCCACGAACTCCTCGTTGGCGACACCCGTGCGCAGTTCCAGTTCGTCCTGGATGTAACCGGCCAGCTCCCGCCAGCCGACGGTCACCCAGGCGTCGCCGTCGAGCCGCTGCACCGGACCCTGGAAGCGGTGCGCTCCGATCAGCGAGATCCTGCGCAGCGCGGAACGCAACAGGATGTCCCGGCGGGGCAGTCGTAGCAGGAGGTGGCCGTCGTCGACGGTCACCTGATGCTCGGGGGCGGAGACCTCGCGGATCAGGCAGTTGAGCAGTGTGTGTGCGGTGACGGCGTCGGCCGCCGTACCCGGCGCGCTCGCGCCGGCCGTGGTGATGTGGGGGGCAGTGCCGGTGGTCATACGCTCGCTCCAGGGGGACAGCGGTCGGTGGCGGAGGTCAACGGCACGGCGCCAGGGGGTTGGGAACGGACGCCCATTGCGCCCTGCCCGGGTTCTCGGCCAGGCGCATGGCGACGGTCGCCTTCAGCGGCATCGTGTCGCCGAAGAACGCCGCCGCGTCCTCCTGGTCCGGCAGGCCCGCGTACACCCGGCGGCCGACCTCGCCCACCACGCCCCACAGCGCCCGGGGATCGGCCGCCCGGGTGCGGCTGAGGACGTCGACCAGTTCGCTGAAGACTCCGCTGATCAGGCCGCCGAACAGCTTGGTGTGCAGCGCGCCCGTGTCGTCGCCCGCGCGGGTGCCGAGCAGCGGTGGCAGAGTGAAACCGCACCGGGCCAGGCGGCGCGGGCTGACCCGCACGCCGTCCAGATCCCGGTACAGCACCCGCACCGGCCGCCCGCCCCGCAGGACCACCAGGGTGTTCTGACCGTGGGCCTCCAGCGCCACCCCCATGGACAGCAGCGTCAGTGCGGGCGGCAGCACGAGCCCGGCGAAGTCCGCCAGCCAGCGCACCGGATCCCCCGACACCACGGCGCCTGCGGTCGCATGGACGGCGGTGAGCGGAACCGCGATCTCCCCGGTGTCGAGGTGACACTCGGTCGACTCCCGGATCATCGCCGCCAGGCTCGCGCAGGGCTGTCCGTCCACGCACACCGCGCCGCCGCCCAGCTCCCGCAGGATGCGCAGGCTGCGGCCGTACCCGGCCTTGTCGACGACGGCCGCGACCAGGTCGGACAGCGGGGGCCCGTCGGCGACCTCGGCCGGGGAGATCGTGCGCCGGTAGTTGGTGACCTGGACGTCGAGGGCCGTCTTGATGTGGCAGCCCGGCAGGACGCCCAGCGGTGCGAGGGTGCGCATCGACAGCAACGGCCGGGCCGGGACCGTCTCCTCCACGACGGCCAGGTCGGGGTGGCGCGCGAGCACATGGTCCCGCTGCCAGGGATGCAGCGGGAGCAGGATCGTGTCCCCCTCACGCAGCGTCCGCGGCCATGAACCGGCGCCCTCCCAGCGATCGGCCGGGACGGGGAGCAACGCCAGCCGGACCACGGGGTGGTGCTCGGGGGCGTAGGCGAGCACCTCGGTGACCGACATGCCGGTACGGGTCCGGCAGCAGGGATGCTGCGGGTGACCGTCGACCACCGCCTGCTCGGCATCGGCCGAGTCCTTCGGCGGGACCTTCTCGCCGGCGTTCGCCGCCCGGGCCAGGGCCAGGTTGACCACGCTGTTGTCCAGCTCGGCCGCCAGCCGCTTGGCCGCGGGGGTACGCAGGCCCAGCTGCGCCAGCAGTTGTGCCGGCGCGCTGATCGGCCCCTCGGGTCCGGAGACGGTGAAGTCCTCGGGTACCTCGGCGAAGGGCCGTGCGCAGGGGTGCGGCGCGGAGAGCGAGCCGCCTCGTCGCAGATCGACCACGACGGTGTCGTACTCGAGGCGGTGCCCGGTCACGCCGGGCAGGGGTTCTCGTACGAAGGCGCCCCACAGCCGGCCCAGCACGGTGGCACGTGCTCCCGGGAGCGCGGTGGTGAAGGGCTCCACCAGGTCCGGGCGCGTGAGGCGTAGTTCGTCAATGGGCATGGGGTGTCCCAGGTGCGTGTGGGGGGCGTGTCGCGCGGTGCTCGGTGGCACCGGCCGTACCATCGACGCTACGGGACGACGATCAAGCGGATTGCCAGAGCAGGTACAGCGGGGATCCCGGATTCCGAGAGGGCGTTCGTGAAAAAGCGGCCTGACCTTGGATCAGTTTCCCGTCGTCACCCGGATGATCGAATGTCGGCGCTCGCGGCCTTAACTCTGCGCTTACTCCACGCTTCAGCGGTTGCTCCGTCCGTGGAGGATCACCGGCTCGGGGGAGGTTCCGGCGTTTGCGCCACGCGCTCCGGCCGGAGTCTGTGAGCCTTTCGGCATGCGTGTCTTGCTGATCGAGGACGACGACCGGGTGGCTGGACCGTTGATGGAGGGGCTGCGCCGATTCGGGTTCACCGTGGAACACGCCAGAAAGGGTGCCGACGGCCTCGCCGCTCCGGAGGCGGCCATAGTGCTGCTGGACCTGGGGCTGCCCGACATGGACGGCATCGACGTCTGCCGTGCCCTCCGGTCCCGGTCGTCGGTGCCGATCATCATGATCACCGCCAGAGACGACGAGGTCGACCGGGTGCTCGGTCTCGAGCTGGGTGCGGACGACTACGTCTCCAAGCCGTTCGGCGTGCGCGAGCTTGTCGCCCGGATCCGTGCCGTCACCCGCCGCGCCCGGCCCCCGGTGCCGGACAACCGGCAGGCGGAACGGGACCCCTCGCAAGACCCGGCACGACCCGGGGCGTCTCACGTCCAGCGGATCGGCCCGCTGACCATCGACCGTCGCACCCGGCAGGTGCACCTGCACCAGTCGCCCATCGCCCTTGCCCCCAAGGAGTTCGACCTGCTCACCTGCCTCGCGGCAGATCCCGGAGCCGTCTGCTCCCGCCGGCAGATCCTCGACACGGCCTGGGAGGCGAACTACTTCGGTCCCACCAAGACCCTGGACGTCCATATCGCCGCGCTGCGCCGCAAACTCGGTGACTCCTCCTGGATCGAGAACATCCGCGGAATCGGCTTCCGCCTGGTAGCCCCGGCACACGTCGATGCCGTGCCCCCCGCAGAGTCGGCACAGGTCGACGGCGCGTCCGCCGCAGAGTCGGCGCGAGGCGGAGGGCTCCGGTGACGCGTCGCCTGCTGCTCAGCCATCTGAGTCTCATGCTGCTCGTCCTGCTGGCGCTCGAAGTGCCGTTCGGGATCCTCTACGCCCGCAGCGAGCAGTCCCGCTTCTCCCATGCGGCGCAGCAGGGGGCGATGACGCTCGCCGAGGTCTGCGAGGACAAGATGGAGCACGGACTGGCGGCCGACCTGCCCGAACTGGCAGACGCGTACGGGCGGCGAACCGGCAGCCGCGTGCTCGTCGCCGACCACGAGGGCGTCGTCCTCACCGACACCGCCGCGGGTGCCCTGGTCGGCAAGGACGTGTCCGCCGAGCCGGACATCTCCACGGCACTGCGCGATCAGCCCGCCGTCGGCACCGGCGGCGCCTCGTCCACGGGCGGCGAGATCCTGTTCGCCACCGTGCCGGGCGGCTCCAACGCCACCGTCCCCTGTGTGGTGCGGACCGTCTATCCACTGGGGCCGCTCAAGGCGAAAATCCGCACCATCTGGCTGGCTCTCGCCGTCGTCGGGCTGGGCGTGCTGGCTGCCGCCTCGCTGATCGGCTTCGTACTCGCCCGCTCGATCACCCGCCCCGTCCAGGCCCTGGAACGCGCCACCGCACAGCTCGCCGAAGGCCGGATCACCGATCCGCCGGCCACCGATCACGGGCCGCCGGAGCTGCGTCGCCTGGCCGCGTCGTTCACGAGGACCGCGAGCCGGCTTCAGCACCTGCTCCAGGCTCAGCAGGCGTTCGCCTCCGAGGCGTCCCACCAGCTGAAGACGCCCCTGACCTCACTGCGGCTGCGTCTGGAGAACTTCGAGCCGCACCTCGCCGCCTGCGCCCAGGACAGCCTCGACCAAGCACTCGGCGAGCTGGAGCGGCTCAGTCGTATGGTGCAGGGGCTGCTCGCGCTGGCCCGGTTGGAGAACTCCGCGATCAGGCCGGAGGCGGTCGATCTCGACGCCGTCGTCGCCGATCGCGCGGCCATCTGGGCGGCCTTCGCCGATGAACAGCAAGTCGGCATCGTCGTCTGCGGGACCGCAGCCGTCAGGGTGTGGGCGGTGCCGGGTGCGCTGGAGCAGATCATCGACAACCTGCTCTCCAACGCGCTGCGCGTGTCCCCGCCGGGGAGCGCCATCACACTGGCAACGATCACCGCCCGCAGGGAAGGCGGGCGCACGCCTCCCCTGGCCGAGCTGCATGTGATCGACGAAGGACCGGGCATGACCGAGGACGAACGGCGCAAGGCCTTCGACCGGTTCTGGCGGGCCGCTGACGCCGACCACGACGGCACGGGCCTGGGCCTGCCGATGGTCCGGCAACTCACCCGGGCCAGCGGTGGCCAGGTCACCCTGGAGGCGGCCCCGGGCGGTGGGCTCGACGCCGTGGTCCGGCTCCGGTGCGCCGAGGGTCACCCGCACCGGGAACGCCCGGGCGCCCCTGCCGAGGTGCACGGCGCGGTTCGGGCTGCGGGTCAGCAGGTTGCCCTCGGGGCGGGCGATCACTAGGGGGTCCATGTGCTGAGGGGAGCGGATTCCCGGACGGCACGGGGTGTGACGCCGGCCGCCGCGCAGGGGCAGGGACCGGTGAGAGGCCAGTAAGAGGGAGGCACGGACATTCCTCCCGCACTGCCCAGAGTGCCCGTCGGCGGGGCACACTGGCGGCGCCGACAGCCCGGAGGAAGCCACCACCATGAACAACACGCGAGACCGGCTCGCGATCCTGCACCCCCGCCGCAGCCTGGGCACGGTGTTCGCACTCTCCTTCGCCTGCGTGACCGCCGCCACCACGCTCCTCGGCGGCTTCCTGAGCTACCACGCGGCGGCACTGATGGTGCGCGTGGACGAGGACGACGTCTTCCGCGGAGTCGTCGGCGACCTGCAGCAGCAGGTCGACCGGCAGCGTCTGTTCCCTCGGGACTACTTCAGCGTCGACCCCGACCACGACGGCCCCCGCGACGACCTCGCCCGCCGCATCCGCACCGATGTCCAGATCCTCGGCCCCGCCGGCCGTATCGAGGAATCCGGTTATCCGGCGCTCCCGGTCCGCGCCGCCGACCGTACGGCCGCCTCGCACGCCACCGCCGGACACACGATCCACTACAAGACCGAGATCGGCGGGGACCGCTATCGCGTGGCCACCGTCGCACTCGGCGGCGGCCGGGGCGCCGTACAGGTCGCCCAGCAGTACAGCGACACCGAGGACCTCCTCCACGAGCTGCAGGAACGCACCGTCGAGGTGAGCGCCGCCGTCATCGCCGTGGCCGGCCTCGCGGGCTGGTGGCTGGCGCGCAGGATCGCGGGGCGGCTGGTCCGGCTGACCCGGGTCGCCGAGGACGTGGCCCGCACCGGCCGGCTGGACACCGCGGTCCCCGTCGCCGGGCAGGACGAGGTCGGCCGGCTGGGGCGGGCGTTCGACGGGATGCTGGGCCGGCTCGGCGCGTCCGAGGAGGACCAGCGCCGGCTCGTCCAGGACGCCGGGCACGAACTGCGCACCCCGCTGACCTCGCTGCAGACGAACGTCGCCCTGCTGGACCGTGTCGACCAGTTGCCCCCGCAGGCCAGGGCGGAACTGATCGCGGACATGAAGAGCGAGACCAGGGAACTGGTCAACCTCGTCAACGAGCTGGTCGAGCTGGCCGCCGGAGACCGGGACGCCGAGCAGCCCACGGAGATGACTCTGGGTGCCGTGGCCGAGGACACCGCGGTCCTCGTCCGGCGGCGCACCGGCCGGGAGATCCGGGTGGAGACCGACGACACCGTCGTACGGGCGCGCCCGGCCGCGGTGCAGCGGGCGCTGACCAACCTCATGGAGAACGCGGCCAAGTTCGACCACCCGGGAACGGAACCGATAGACGTCGTGGTCGCGGGTACGTGCGTGGAGGTGCGCGATCGCGGGCCGGGCCTCGCCGAGGCCGACCTGCCCCGTGTCTTCGACCGCTTCTACCGCGCCGACAGTGCTCGCAGCCTGCCCGGCTCCGGGCTGGGCCTGGCGATCGTACGCGCTGTCGCCGTCGCCCACGGCGGCACCGCCTTCGCCCGCAACCGGCCAGGCGGCGGAGCGGCCATCGGCTTCACCCTCGCCCCTGCTGCCCGCGTGGATCGCCCTCGCCGGACCCGTGGGGCCGATTCCGCGCCTACGCGCCCCTGACCGTGGGCGATACAGGGAGAACCCTTTGGCGATGCAGAGGAAACCCCCTGGTTTTACTGTGAGTTGACTGTGCGGCGTAAATTCTCGGTTGCGTGGCGCGAAACCGCCTCCGCCTCCCTTGTTGCATGACATGTCCAGTGCAACCATCCCGGATTGCGAACACGCGCTCCATCGGCGTGAACGTCCTTCTTCTCCCCACATGCCGGGCGATCTCCGGCTGGCCGAAAGGATGTTCCGTGTCCCGATCCAGACGCAGACGCGGCCGCGACGGCCCCTCCCCCCCTCCACGGGATGGCCAAGACCGTGTGTCGTCCTCCGGCTGGATCCGGAAGACCGCCCCGGTCACGGCCGGGCGCAGCCACACGCTCACCCTGATCAGCCATGACGACGACCGGACGGGTGACGCCACGTACACCCGCTACGACGACGTGACCCTGTCCTGATCCACCGCGTCGTCCCAGGGGCCGCCGGCCGGATGTCGGCGACCCCCCGCCCGAACCCCCATCCACGACAAGGGGTCCCCTCATGTCGCGCACTGCTGTCCGTAGATCGATCGCGACCGCCACCACCGCTCTGCTCTCGTTAGGCGGTCTGCTCCTCGCCTCGCACCCGGCCCTGGCCGACGTCGCCAACGGCGGCTTCGAATCCGGCAGCCTGACCGGCTGGACCACCACCGGCACCACCGGCGTCGTCAACTCCGGTGCACACAGCGGTACTTACGCCGCCCGACTCGGCGGCACCTCGCCCACCAACGGCGACTCCTCGATCGCCCAGACCTTCACCGCCCCGGCCGGCGCCACGCAGCTGTCCTTCTGGTACAGCGTCACCTGCCCCGACACGGTGACGTACGACTGGGCAACGGCCACCCTGACCGACACCACCACCGGCACCACGACGACCGCACTGGCCAAGACCTGCACCAACGGCCAGGGCTGGAAGCAGGTCACGTCATCCGTGACCGCCGGGCACAGCTACACCCTCAAACTCGTCAGCCACGACGACAACTACACCGGCGACGCCACCTACACCCTCTACGACGACGTCGCCTTCACCACGACCGCCCCGCCGCCCGGCCTGACCCAGGTCAGCACCGACCCCTTCACCAACACCTCCAGCCAGCACGCCACCGAACTCGAACCCGACACCTTCGCGTACGGCAACACGATCGTCGCCTCCTCACAGGTCGGCCGGTTCACCGACGGCGGCTCCTCCGACATCGGCTGGAACACCTCCACCGACGGCGGCACGACCTGGCAGCACGGCATGCTGCCCGGCATCACCACCTACCAGGGCGGCACCTGGGCCCGCGTGTCCGACCCGGCCGTGGCCTACGACGCCAGGCACGGCACCTGGATGGTCGCCGGGCTGGTCATCGACACCAACGTCAACGGGGCGGGCGTGACGGTCAGCCGCTCCACCAACGGCACCAGCTGGCAGAACCCGGTCCTCGCCGTCGGCAACGACGGCCAGGGCTACGACAAGGAATGGATCGTCTGCGACAACTCGGCCTCCAGCCCTTACTACGGCAGCTGCTACGTCGAGGTCGACGTCACCTCGTCCGGCAACCGCATCGTCATGAGCCGCTCCACAGACGGCGGCGCCACATGGTCGAGCCCCGTCTCGCCCTCCGGGAACCCCACCGGGCTCGGCGGCCAGCCCCTCGTCCAGCCGGGCGGCACGGTCGTGGTCCCCTACTCCGCCAACGGCAGCGCCGTACGCGCCTTCAGCTCCACCAACGGCGGCTCCAGCTGGTCCTCCAGCACGCTGATCGCCAACGTCTCCAGCCACGGCGTGGCCGGCAACCTGCGCGACGGTGAGGGCCTGCCGTCCGCCGAGATCGACGGATCCGGCAAGATCTACGTCGCCTGGCAGGACTGCCGCTTCCGCTCCGGCTGCCCGGCCAACGACATCGTCTACGCCACCTCCACCAACGGCACCAGCTGGTCGGCCGTGACCCGGGTCCCCATCGACGCCACCACCAGCGGCGCCGACCACTTCATCCCCGGCATCGGCATCGACCCCGCCACCTCCGGCGCGACGGCGAAGATCGGCCTCTACTACTACTTCTACCCGAACGCCAACTGCACCGCCGCCACCTGCCAGCTGGAGGTCGGCTACATCTCCTCCGCCAACGGCGGCAGCACCTGGAGCACCCCGGCCACCGTCGCCGGCCCCATGTCCCTGTCCCAGATCGCCGACACCACGCAGGGCAGCATGGTCGGCGACTACATCTCCACCTCCGTCATCAGCGGCAAGGCGGTCTCCGCCTTCGCCGTCGGCAAGACCCCGGCGGGCGGGCAAGCCTTCGACGAGGCCCTCTACACCGCCGGCCCGCTCACCGTGACCGGCGGCAGCACACGCTCCACCACCCACGGCGCGGCGCGCGTCGCCGCACCGCACACCGCCAAGCCCCTCCCGACCCGGCACTGATCCGGAACGGCACTCGGTGCGTCCCGGCAGGCTCGCCGGGGCGCACCGGTCATCTGCCGGTCATCTGCGGGTAAAGGAACCGAGCACCGGATCAGGACGTCACAGTGGTGTGCGGTGGCACAAGGAGGCAGTGGTGGTGCAGCGTAGACGCAGGCCGGGGCTCGGCCGGCCGTGGTTCGGGGCCGCTCTGGTGGCCGTCGCCTGCCTGCTCACCGCCTGCGGAAGCGGCGGCGGCCACTCGCAAGGGGGCTCCACACAGCCGCGCCCTTCGGCCGACCCGCACACCGCGACGCCGTCGCAGAGCGGAAACGGAAGCGGTAGCGGTAGCGGCAGCGGTACGGCAAGCTCCCCGACCTCACCCTCCCCAACGGCCCCCGCCTCACCGGGCTGCGTCGCAGGCTCAACCACCGTCACCCACGGCCTCGAAGACGCCACCGTGCACGACCTGTGCGTGCGATCCGGCACGACGGTGAACGTCGTCCTGGAGCCGCGCGTCAAGAGCCCTTGGCCACAGCCGCGCAGCAGCAATCCGATGCTGGCGTTGGTGACCTCGTCCGCAACCGACAGCAGGGGCGTCACCAGGGTCACCGTGCGTGCCGCACGCACCGGGACCGTGACCGTGACCTGGGGGTCCCAGAGCGCGCCCCTCTTCACGCTGCGGCTGAGTGTGGCGGCGTATCCGGTGCAGTGAACCCGAACGCCGAACGGCCGGTGCGCCCCTGGAGTGGGTGCACACCGGCCGTCGTCGCGTCACGGGCGTACGGGTCGTGATCAGTCCTTACGGCCCTTGAGGCGCCGTACGTCGAAGGACCGGATGCCGCGTCCGTGTGTGGCGGCGTACAGCTTGCCGTCCGGGCCGAGGCGCAGCTGCATCACGGCCGTGGTGGGCAGGTTGTGCCCCAGGACCAGCCACTTGGTGGCGCCGGCGGGACGGTAGAAGGTGGCCAGGTCGGTGCCGAGGGCGAGGCCGCCGTTCGGCAGGAGCTTGACCGTGTCGGCGGGGACGTCGGGCAGGTTGGCGGAGATGTCCGTCCAGCTCGCGCCGCCGTCCTTGGACTCGAAGACGTGGCCCACGCCGGCGCCCGGGCCCTCGGTCCACTTGCGGGAGAAGCCGTTGATCGCCACGTACACGTGCTGGGCGTCGGCCGGGTCGATCTCGAAGCCGGAGATGTAGCGGTTCGGGACCGTGCCGTCGACCGGGAGGTTGAGCTGGTGCCAGCCGGTGCCGTCGGCGTCGCCGACCGCGATACCGCGGGTGAAGCCCTGGTTGTTGCAGGGGCCGCACCAGCCGACGTAGACCGTGCCGCCGGAGGACGCCACCGCCGTGGCCACGTGGCCCTCACCCAGGTCGTAGGCGTTCGTCCACTCCTTGCCGGAGCGGATGGCGAAGCCCTTGGTGTTCACCCACACGTGCCGGCCGCCCGCGATCCAGGTGCCCGTGTCCTTGGCGTCGGCGGCGATCGGCGCGATGAAGCGGGCACCCGCGCCGCCCAGGTCCTTGTCCGGCGGGGCGACCTCGTACTCGGTGGCCTTGGACGGGTCCGTGGACCACGAGCCGTCGTTGACACCGCAGTTCTGCGTCACCCACATGTCGAGGTACACATACTCGGCGGCGATGTTGCAGCCGTTGGCGGGGTCGGCGATGGTGTCGCCGCCGTCGCCGCCGAAGTTGGAGCCCATGACCTTGTCGTGGCCGCGCAGGATCGACTGGCCGTTGTCCTGCAGTCCGCCGGTCACCGAGACGCCGCCGTTGGTGAGGTCGTTGCCGACGCCCACCGAGTAGTACTGGAGGGTGTCGAGGGTGCCGTCGCTCAGGGACTGCCAGTCCTTGGCGTGGCCGCCGGAGTCGACGGCGCCGTTGAGCGGGCGGCGGTAGATGCCGCCGTCGTTGCCGACGTACGCCCAGGTCTTGCCCTTGTAGCTGCCGATCGCGACCGCGTGCTGGTCGGAGTGGGTGGTGGGCGAGCAGTCACCGGTCTGCTTGGCCGGGTCGTTGCTCCAGCACGGGAAGGGGAAGTTCCAGTACGGGCCGGGCGTGGTCCAGCTCTGGCCGCCGTTCTTGGTCTCGAAGACCTCTTCCAGCCCGAGGTAGAGGTGGTCGGCGTTGGCCGGGTCGACCTGGAGGAACTGGTTGTACCAGGACTGGATGCCGGGCATGTAGCCCGCGCCCTGGAGGGCGGAGCCGGATGCCTTCAGCTTGGTGTAGTCCGCGATCTGCGTCCACGGCCCGAACGGCGAGCCGCTCTTCGAGACGTACACGCCCTTCAGGCCGCTGTCCGGGTTGGCGGCCATCTGCGCCGGCGACTGGTCGATGGCGTACAGGCGCGAGCCGTCGGCCGCGGCGGCGAACGTCATGTTGCCGACGTCGGCACTGCTGGTGGGCAGGTCACCGAGGCCGCTGACCGGCTTCCAGCTGCCGTCGTCCTGCTTGGCGTACAGGCCGTTGTAGGAGTCGCCGCCGCGCCAACCGACCGCGAGGAGCACCTTGGAGGGGTCCTTGGGGTCGACGGCGACGTCGTTGGCGATGTTCTTGTACGGCGCGCTCGGGTCGTCCGCCTTCGAACCACCCGGCAGATACTCCGGGTTGGGGGCGAACTCGTGCTTCCAGGGGCCGGACAGGGTGGTCGTGGAGTGCGACCACACGCCGGTGCTGGTCGCCGCCCACACCGTGGTGCCGGCGAAGCGCAGCGCGTGGATGACGGTGGACTCCAGCTCGGCGCCGCCCACGCGGTCGCCGGGCTGGAACTGGCCGTGGCGCGGGTCCTTCAGGACGTACACGCCCGTGCCGACGAAGGACGTCGCTCCGGTGTTGGACTCGCCGGTGGCGTACCAGAGCCGCTTCTGGGCGTCCAGGGCCAGGGTGCCCGTCGACAGGGACGGCAGCTTGTCGGAGATCGGCTTCCAGTGCCCGCCACCGGTCGTGGAGCGGAAGACACCGCCGTTGGCGCCGCCCGCGTACACATAGCCCTGGTCGTCGGCCGCGATGCCGGTGATCCGGCCCGTGACGTCGCCCGCGCCACCACTGGAGTTGGAGTTCACGTCCCGGTAGCGGGGGTCGTCGGCGTTGTACGCCTTCTTGGTGACGTGGTCCCAGCCGCCGCTCGTGTGCCGCATCGACTGCAGCTGCTGCCAGGCCGCCCCGTAGGCGCCGGGCGCGACCACGCCCGGTGCGGTGCGCGCCTCGGTGAACTGCGCCGTCGACTCGGCCGAGTTCTCCGCCTCGTCGGCGCCGCCGTCGTCACCCTCGGTCGCGGCGAGGGCGGACATGCGGTGGCCCGCGTGCACCGCCTTGATGTGCTGGCGGCCCGCGGCGGCCTGGTGGCTCGCCTGCCAGGGGCGCGGCCTCGTGTCGGCCTGTGCCGCGAACGACTGGGTGCCTACCAGCCCGAACGCGGCGGCTACGACGGTGCAGGTCATGAACCGTCGCTGGTGCCTCGGGGGCAACATGCCCTCTCCTCCCTGCGCCGGGCAAATGGGGGTGTCCCCCGACGCAAACGGGATCTTGGCGTGACCACAACAGACCCACAAAGGGTTCACAGGAAAAATGGCACGGTGTTTACCTTGTGGCTCACATGAACCAGAACGCCCCTCTGGTCGCGGCCATTTCGGACGGACCGAAACAGTCGCCCCTCGGTCAGTCGCCCAGTCGGTCGATGGCGAGTGCGGCCGAGCCGGCCCCGGCCAGCACCAGGCCGATGGTGAAGGCGAGCCACCGGTGCTCGATCAGGTCCCACGCGTTCCAGCGCAGTACGCCGGCCGCCTGCGCGTCCTCCGGGTCGGAGGGGTCGTAGACCACGGTGGTGCGGACATGCCCTTCGCCGTCCCTCGGGCCGCTCGGTACGTAGAGGCTGTGCGCCAGGCGGGCCTCGTCGGCGAACTCCGGCAGCCCCTTGGCGTCGTGGAAGCTCAGCCACACCGCGCTCGGGGAACACTCGGCGCCGCGGCCGGTGGAGCACGCCTCGAGGACGGAGGCGTCGCCGGGGACCCGGCGTCCGTGTGCGCGCAGTTCGGCTATCCGGTCGTCACCCTGAACCACCTCGATGATGTTCACGGTAAGGATGCTCACCCCGAGCAACGCAATGACCAGGGCCGCGACCATGCGGCTCCATCTTCTCGCACGCGTGTTGAACTGCACGTGCCCACGCTATCCGGCGGTACCGCGGGGACCGCATCCGGCCAGGGCGTTCACCTTTGCGGCCGCCAGTAGGACGACCGGTGCGGGCGGGCCCGAATGCCGCCCGGAACCGGACGGCATGGCGTCGGCGCTCGGTCCGTGTGCGGAATCCCCCCGTCGACCGGTCCGCCGTAAGTAGGGTGATATGCATGAAGGCACTTTTGTTGTCTGGTGGCTCTGGTACCCGTTTGCGCCCTATAACGCATACATCGGCGAAACAACTTGTACCTGTCGCGAACAAGCCGGTGCTGTTCTACGGTCTGGAGGCGATCGCCGAGGCGGGCATCGGCCAGGTCGGGATCATCGTCGGGGACACCGCCGAGGAGATCCGGGAGGCGGTCGGCGACGGATCCGCGTTCGGCCTCGACGTCACCTACATCCCGCAGGAGGCGCCGCTGGGGCTGGCCCACGCGGTGCTGATCGCCCGTGAGTTCCTGGGCGAGGACGACTTCGTGATGTACCTCGGCGACAACTTCGTCGTGGGGGGCATCACGGATCTGGTGGACGCCTTCCGCTCCGAACGGCCGGCGGCGCAGATCCTGTTGACGAAGGTGCCGGACCCGAGCGCGTTCGGGGTGGCCGAGCTGGACACGGCGGGCCAGGTGATCGGCCTGGAGGAGAAGCCCCGGCAGCCCAAGAGCGAGCTCGCGCTGGTGGGCGTGTACCTGTTCTCCCCCGCCGTGCACGAGGCCGTACGCGCCATCAAGCCGTCCGGACGCGGCGAGTTGGAGATCACGGACGCGATCCAGTGGCTGATCGACGCCGGACGCGATGTGCGCTCCACGACGATCTCCGGGTACTGGAAGGACACCGGGAACGTCACCGACATGCTCGAGGTCAACCGCTCGGTGCTGGAAACCCTGGAGCGCGAGATCGGCGGCACGGTCGACGACGACAGCGAGATCATCGGCCGGGTGCGGATCGAGCCCGGGGCGAAGGTCACCGGCAGCCGGCTCGTGGGCCCGGTGGTCGTCGGCGTGAACACCGTGATCACCGACTCGTACGTCGGCCCCTTCACCTCGATCGCCGGCGACTGCCGGATCGAGGACAGCGAGATCGAGTACTCCATCGTGCTGCGCGACTCCTCGGTCACCGGTGTCCGGCGGGTGGAGGCCTCCCTCATCGGCCGCAACGTCGAGGTGACTCCCGCGCCCCGCAAGCCTGCCGCCCACCGTCTCGTGCTCGGCGACCACAGCAAGGTGCAGATCTCGTCATGACGATCAGAATCCTGGTGACCGGCGGTGCCGGTTTCATCGGCTCGCATTACGTCCGCACGCTGCTCGGTCCGGCCGGTCCGGGCGATGTGGCGGTCACGGTACTGGACAAGCTCACCTACGCCGGCAACCCGGCCAACCTCGACGAGGTGCGCGACCACCCCGGATTCGCCTTCGCCAAGGGCGACATCTGTGACCCCGGACTGGTCGACGAGCTCGTCGCCGAGCACGACCAGGTGGTCCACTTCGCCGCCGAGTCGCATGTGGACCGCTCGATCCTCGGCGCCACCGAGTTCGTCCGGACCAACGTCCTGGGCACCCAGACGCTCTTGGACGCGGCACTGCGCCACCGAAGACCGAAGACGTTCGTGCACATCTCCACCGACGAGGTGTACGGCTCCCTCGACTCCGGCTCCTGGCCCGAGACGGACCCGTTGCGCCCCAACTCCCCGTACGCCGCCTCCAAGGCGTCCAGCGACCTGATCGCACTCGCCCACCACCGCACCCACGGCCTCGACGTACGGGTGACACGCTGCTCCAACAACTACGGGCACCACCACTTCCCCGAGAAGGTCATCCCGCTCTTCATCACGAACCTGCTGGACGGCAGGAAGGTCCCGCTGTACGGCGACGGCGGCCACGTCCGCGACTGGCTGCACATCGACGACCACGTCCAGGGCATCGAGCTGGTGCGCACCAAGGGCCGCGCCGGTGAGGTCTACAACATCGGCGGCGGCACCGAGTTGTCCAACAAGGAGCTGACCGCGCTGCTGCTGGCGGCCTGCGGTGCGGACTGGGACACCAGCGTCGAGTACGTCGCCGACCGCAAGGGCCACGACCGCCGTTACTCCGTGGACTGCGCGAAGATCCGCGAGGAGCTGGGCTACGAGCCGCGCAAGGACTTCGTCACCGGCCTTGCGGAGACGGTCACCTGGTACCGCGAGAACCGTGCCTGGTGGGAGCCGCTGAAGGAGCGCGCGGCGCTCTAGTGTGGCCACCTTCCGACGACGAACGGGGAACCATGACCACCACGTGGCTGATCACCGGCGCCACCGGAATGCTCGGGCAGGACGTTGTGGCGCGGCTCGGCCGGGACGGCGAGGAGGCCGTCGGCCTCGACCGTTGCGGTCTTGACATCACGGACACCGACGCGGTGCACGACGTGCTCAATGCGCACCGGCCGCGGATCGTGGTCAACTGCGCCGCGTGGACGGCCGTCGACGACGCCGAGGCGCGGGAGGCGGACGCCCTGCGGGTCAACGGTGACGGGCCCCGCCACCTCGCCGAGGCCTGCGCGAAGGCCGGCGCCAGGCTGATCCAGGTCTCCACGGACTACGTGTTCGCGGGCGACGGCACCGGCCCGTATCCCGAGGACGCCCCGACGGCACCGCGCAGCGCGTACGGCCGTACCAAGCTGGCGGGGGAACAGGCGGTACTGGCGGCGCTCCCGGACACGGGGCACGTCGTGCGTACGGCCTGGCTGTACGGGGCGGGGGGCGGGAATTTCGTCGGCACGATGCTCCGCCTCGAGTCGGTCAGGGACACCGTCGACGTGGTCGACGACCAGCGTGGACAGCCCACCTGGACGGTGGACCTCGCAGACCGGCTGGTACGGCTCGGACGGGCCACCCTCGCCGGTACCGCGCCCGCCGGGGTGTACCACGGCACCAGCGGTGGGGAGACGACCTGGTTCGGACTGGCTCAGGAGGTCTTCCGGCTGCTCGGCGCGGACCCCGGACGGGTACGGCCGACCAGCAGCACCGCGTTCGTACGGCCCGCTCCCCGCCCCGCGTACAGCGTCCTGCGGCACGACCGCTGGCGCCGGGCGGGGATCGAGCCGATCCGTCCCTGGCGTGACGCGCTGGAGGCGGCGTTTCCCGCTCTGCTCGACGAGAGGAAGGGTTCAGCCCGGTGAGCTTCAGGATTCAGCCGACCGCCCAGGTCGACGAGACGGCCACGATCGGTGAGGGGACGACGGTCTGGGATCTGGCCCAGATCCGGGAGGAGGCCCGGCTGGGCAGCGGGTGCATCGTGGGCCGGGGAGCGTACGTCGGACCGGGGGTGCGGATCGGCGACAACGTCAAGCTCCAGAACCACGCGTTGGTCTACGAACCCGCGGTGCTCGGTGACGGGGCGTTCGTCGGCCCGGCCGCGGTCCTCACCAACGACCACTTCCCGCGCTCGGTGGACCCGCAGGGCCGGCTCAAGCGCGGTGGTGACTGGGAGGCCGTGGCCGTGGTGGTGGGCGAGGGCGCGTCGCTGGGGGCCCGCTCGGTGTGCGTGGCACCGGTGCGCATCGGTCGCTGGGCGCTGGTCGCGGCGGGTGCCGTGGTGACCCGGGATGTGCCGGACTTCGCGCTGGTGGCGGGCGTTCCGGCGCGCCGGATCGGCTGGGTCGGCCGGTCCGGTGTCCGGCTGGTGGAGCGGGAGGCCGAGCCGGGCGGCTGGGAGTGTCCCGAGACGGGCGCGCTGTACGACGAGAAGGACGGCGAACTCGCCGAGAACGTATGACAGTTGATTCTCCCAAAACACCGCTCGTCGAACACCCGCAGGCATAACATGTGTGCGAACTGTGCAGACCGGGCACAGTGAGCACACATACCAGTGCCCAGGGGGGTTACCGGGTGGGGACATCTATGTCCTGAGCGGGAAGTGACGACCGCTCCGACGCCTGACGTCCGACGTCTGTCTGCCGCCGCGTGGCCTTCGACGACGCGGCGATCACGAGTCTGCACAAAAAGAGGACCCACAGGGGGGTTGGTGTGTCCGAACGATGACCATCACACGTCTGGCGGCGCTCGGTCGTGAGGAGCCGCCGCTGCTCACACTCGCCCAACGACTACTCACAGTCGCCGAGTTGGGCCTTCCTTCGATGCTGCTCCCCGGCAAAGAGGCCTTCGCCTTCACCATGGCCGGGCGCAGGGCACCCGATGGCTCCTGGACCCTGGAGCGGCGCGGGATCAGCACCCGGTACGCGGCCATCACCGCCCTGGGGGCCCGGTTCCTCACCGAGGACCGCCAGCGTGCGGTGCTCGGCGGGCGTACTGCCCAGGAGTTCACGGGCCTGCTGGTCGAGGCACTGCCCGCGGTGACCAACCTCGGTGACGCGGCGCTCATCTCGTGGGCCGCCGCCGAGACCGGGCATCCCAAACTGTCCGACGCCCTCGCGCGGGTCGAGGCCTTGGACGAGGAGGGCCGGCCGCAGTACACCGTCGAGGCGGCGTGGGTGCTGTCCGCCCTCGCGGCGGCCCGGGACACGGTCGATGTGGACAGTCGTCTCACCGCGGCCCGCGACCGTCTGCTGCGGGCCCGGATCGGGGACAGCCCGCTGTTCCCGCACGCCACCGGGCCCGGGCTGGTGCCCTGGTACCGGGCGCACGTGAGCTGCTTCGCCGACCAGACGTACCCCCTGCAGGCCCTGGCCCGGGCACACGCCGGCGGTGACGGAGACGGCGATCCGGAGGCGCTGGCCGCGGCCGAGGCGTGCGCGGCGCGCATCTGCGCACTGCAGGGCGACGGCGGACAGTGGTGGTGGCACTACGACGCGCGCACCGGCGATGTCGTGGAGGGCTACCCGGTCTACAGCGTCCACCAGCACGCGATGGCGCCGACCGCCCTGTTCGATCTCGCCGACGCGGGCGGCACCGACTTCGGCGCCTCGGTCCGCAAGGGCCTGCGCTGGATGACGGAGGTGCCCGAACTGGCCGAACACCCGGAGCACCGGGAGCCGTTGATCCTCGACGACCTCGGCGTCACCTGGCGCAAGGTCTACCGGGGCGATCCGAAGAAGGCCGTGCGGGCCGCCCGCGGACTCGGCACCCGGGTCGCTGCGAACCTCCGGCTGAAGTCCCTGGACCGGGTGTACCGACCCCTTTCCGTGGACCGCGAATGCCGGCCGTACGAGTTCGGCTGGATGCTCTACGCCTGGCAGGGGGGCCGCATATGAGCAAGCGTCAGTCCCTGTTCGGGGTCGAGCTGGACGCGCTGACGATGGACCAGACCGTGGAGCGCTGCCTCGAAGCGGTGCGGGAGGGCAGACAGCTCGAGGTCGGGGTGGTCAACGCCGCGAAGATGGTGAACATGCGGCGCGATCAGCGCCTCGCCCAGGCCGTCGCCGGCTGCGATCTCGTCCTCGCCGACGGCCAGGCCGTGGTCTGGGCCGGCCGCTTACTGCGCGCGCCGCTGCCGCAACGGGTGGCCGGAATCGACCTGTTCCTGCGGCTGCTGGCCGAGGCGGAATCGGCAGGCATCTCCGTGTACTTCCTCGGCGCCAAACAGGAGGTGTTGCAGGAGATGCTGCGCCGGGTGGCCGTCCGCTTCCCCGGCCTGAAGGTGGCCGGCAGCCGCAACGGCTACTTCGACGACTCCCAGCAGGAGTCCATAGCGGACGGGATCGCCCGCAGCGGCGCCCAGATGCTGTTCCTCGGCATGACCTCGCCGAAGAAGGAGATCTTCACCGCCGCCTACGGCGCACGAACCGGCGCCCGCGTCGTGCACGGGGTCGGCGGCTCCTTCGACATCCTGGCCGGGGTCACCAGGCGGGCCCCCGAGTCCTGGCAGCGGTGGGGGCTGGAGTGGTTCTACCGCGCGCTGCAGGAGCCGCGCCGCCTCGGCCGGCGCTATGTCACCACCAATGCTGCCTTCCTCCTCATGACGGCGCGCGAGTTCATCCGGCTCACCCCGTCGACCGCTTCCGCGAACAGGAGTCACTGATGCGCGTCGTCGTGGTTGGACAGGGATACGTCGGCCTGCCACTGGCCATCCGCGCCGCCGAGGTCGGCCACGAGGTGATCGGCTACGACGTCGACTCCCGGCGGGTCAAGAGCCTCGCCGCCGGTGAGTCCTTCGTCGAGGACGTCTCCTGCGAACGCATCCGTGCGGCACTGGACAACGGCACCTACCGCCCGAGCGAATCGGCCCGTGACTGCGGCGGTTTCGACGTCGCCGTCGTGACCGTGCCGACCCCGCTGCACGAGGGCACCCCCGACCTCCGTTACATCAAGGAGTCGGCCGTCACCCTGGCCCGCTACCTGCGCCCGGGAGCCACCGTCGTCCTCGAGTCGACCACCTATCCCGGGACCACCCAGGAGCTGTTCGCCCCGATCCTGGAGGACGGCTCGGGCCTGACCGCCGGCGCCGACTTCCATCTCGGCTACAGCCCGGAGCGGATCGACCCGGGGAACGCCGTCTGGGGTTTCAAGGAGACCCCGAAAGTCGTGTCCGGCGTCGACGCGGCGTCGCTCAAGGCCGTTCAGGGCTTCTACGCGCAACTCGTCGACACCACCGTGCCGGTGAGCTCGCCCAAGGAGGCCGAACTCGCCAAGCTGCTGGAGAACACCTTCCGTCATGTGAACATCGCGCTGGTCAACGAGATCGCAATGTTCGCCCACCACCTGGACATCGACGTCTGGCAGGCCATCGACGCCGCCTCCACCAAGCCGTTCGGCTTCATGAAGTTCACGCCCGGACCGGGCGTCGGCGGGCACTGCCTGCCGATCGACCCCTCGTACCTGTCCTGGCGGGTGCAGCGCGAACTAGGCCAGAGCTTCCGCTTCGTTGAATTGGCCAACGACATCAACAGCCACATGCCCGAGTACGTCGCGCGCCGCATCAACGAGCTGTTCAACGATAGACGCCGTTCCGTCAACGGCTCGCACATCCTGCTGCTCGGCCTGGCCTACAAGAAGAACACCGGCGACGCCCGCGAGTCGCCCGCCCTGCGCATCTCCCAGCTGCTGCTGGACATGGGAGCCCAGGTCAAGGCGGCGGACCCGCATGTCGTCGAGAGCCTGCCGGTGGACACCCGGCTGGTGCGGGTCGACCTGACGCCTCAGGAGCTGGCGGCCGCCGATGTGGTGGTGCTGCTCACCGACCACGACAGCTTCGACTACGAACTCATCGCCGAACACGCCCCGTTCGTCCTCGACTGCCGTCGGCGGCTGCCCTCCGGACCCACGATCGAGGTGCTCTGAGCCATGCCACGAGTCGTCTGCGTCGCCGGGGCGCGACCCAACTACATGAAGATCAAGCCGGTGATGGACGCCCTGGAACGCCGGGGCGCCGAGGTGATCCTCGTCCACACCGGGCAGCACTACGACCCGGCCATGAACGACGTGTTCTTCGCCGACCTCGGCATCCGGCCGCCCGACCGCTTCCTCGGGGTCGGCTCCGGCACCCATGCCGAGCAGACCGGACGTGTGATGACCGCGTTCGAGCCGCTGCTCGGCGAGGTGTCCCCGGACATCGTCGTCGTGGTCGGCGACATCAACTCCACCCTGGCCTGCGCCCTGGTCACCGCCAAGGCCGGGCCGCTGCTCGCCCATGTCGAGGCCGGCCTGCGCAGCCGCGACTGGAGCATGCCGGAGGAGATCAATCGCGTCGCCACCGACCGCGTCAGCGACTACCTGCTGGCCCCCTCCCCCGACGCCGTGGACAACCTGCGCGCGGAAGGGTACCGGGACGACCAGATCCATCTCGTCGGCAACGTCATGATCGACACGCTGCTGGCGAATCTGGAGCGGGCCCGGGCCTCGGACATCCTCGGCCGGTACGGCCTGGCGAGAGGTGAGTACGGCCTGGTCACCCTGCACCGCCCGGCCAATGTGGACGACCCCGAGGTCCTCAGCGGGCTCCTGAAGGCCCTGGGTGAGATCGCCGGCCGCTGCCCGCTCCTGCTGCCCGTGCACCCGCGCGCCTGCGAACGGCTGGCCGATACGGGCGTCCCCGGAGGCATCCGGCTCGTACCGCCCGCCGGATACCTGGACTTCATCGCCCTACAGGACTCCGCCCGCCTCGTGCTGACCGACTCGGGCGGCGTACAGGAGGAGACCACCGCGCTGGGCGTGCCGTGTGTGACGCTACGGGACAACACCGAGCGGCCCATCACCGTCGAGCAGGGCACCAATGTGCTGGCCGGCCGGGATCCCCTGCGCATCGTGACCACCGTGCACCGGGTGCTGGACGCTCCGCCCGCGCCGCGCCGGCCCGCGCTGTGGGACGGCCGCGCGAGCGACCGTATCGCCGACGTGCTGCTGGAGGGAGGCACCGCGAGCTCCCGGCCGCGCCCCACCGACGAGCCGAGACCCGACCTCGTCGAAGGTCCGGTCGCTGGGGGGACCACCATGGATCTCGCTGAGATCTTCCGGGCCATGCGCAGGCGCTGGTACGTCCTGCTGCCAGGGCTGCTGCTGACCGCCGGTCTGATCGTGGGTGTCACCCTGATGGTTCCGGTCACCTACCAGTCACAGAGCACGGTGGTGCTGCTGAACTCCCAGAAGGCCACCGTCGCCTACGACGGCAACCCCTTCCTCAGCACCCAGACCTCGCTCACCGGCATGGCCGACAGCCTGGCCCGCAATCTCAACTCCGACGGCTCCCTGCGCGATCTCAAGTCCCGTGGCGCCACCGGCGCGTTCGCGGCCAAACTGGCCGACAACGCGCAGGGGCCGCTCCTCTGGCTCACCGTCACCGGCACCGACAAGGCCGCCGTCCTGGCCTCGGACAGGATCCTGACCGCGTATGCCGGGGAGCGGCTGGATCAGTTCCAGAAGCAGCAGTCGGTCGCCCCGAAGGCCATGATCCGCATGACGACCATCGTGCCCCCGCAGAACCCGGTGGCACAGACCAAGACCCGGCTGGAGTACCTGATCATGGCCGGGTGCCTGGGTCTGGTGCTGAGCCTGGTCGCCGTCTTCTACGTGGAGGCGCGCGCGAGGTCGCACAGGCCCGAGCCGGGGCAGGAGACGAGCGCCCCCGTCTCCTCGGCAGGGGAATCGGGCGTGGAATCGGCCGGTAAATCGTCCGGGGAACCGGTCGTGGAATCGGGCGTGGAAGAGACGCTCGCCATGCGGCGGTCGCCGAGTTGGTCGCGGTCCGCCGAGGACGGTCCGGCCGCCGCAGAACCCCCAGCGCCACGGCCCGTCATGGCCGTGGCGTCCGCCGCAGAGCCGCTCGACGAGGAGTCGACTCATGGACACCGCCCGCGCGCCGGAGAGCGAGACCGGTGAGACGAGCGACGCCCCCGCTCCTCCCGCTCCCGCACCCCCCGCCGCCAACTCCCTTTCCGGTAAGGTCCGTTCGGCGGCGCGGTGGAGCCTGATCAACACCGTCGTCCTGCGCCTGGGCAACTTCGCGACCGGCATCGTGCTGGCGCGCTTCGCCCTGGGCCCCGCGGCGTGGGGTGTGTACGGCATCGCCCAGACCGTGCTGCTGGTCCTGCTGTCCGCGAACGAGCTGGGCGTGGGCCTGGCCATCGTGCGCTGGGAGGGGGACGCACGGCGGTTCGCGCCGACCGTACTGACCCTCAGCACCCTCTCCAGCGGCCTGCTGTACGTGGCGCTGTTCGCGGCGGCACCGGCGGTGGGCGGCCTGCTCGGCTCGCCGGACGCCACGGCCGTACTGCGGGTGATGTGTCTGTGCGTGGTGATCGACGGGGTGGCACAGGTGCCCGGCGGCTTCCTCACCCGTGAGTTCGCCCAGGGCAGACGGATGATCATCGACGGGCTCAACTTCGTGCTCGGCACCACGGTGACGCTGCTGCTGGCCTTCGAGGGCTGGGGCGCGATGAGCTTCGCCTGGGGAGCCGTGGTGGGCAACGTCGTGACGCTGGTCGGCTGCGCGCTGGCGGCACCGGGCACCCTGAAATACGGCTGGGACCCCGGCCAGGCCCGGACGCTGCTGAGATTCGGGCTTCCGCTGGCGGGGGCGAGCCTGCTGGCCCTGGCGGTGGTCAACGTCGACACCATGGTCGTGGGCGCGACACTGGGCAACCTGTCCCTGGGGTTCTACGTGCTCGCCTTCAACATCTCCGGCTGGCCCGTGCGGATCATCTCCGAGGCCGCCCGCCGGGTCTCCTTCGCCGGGTTCTCCCGCCTGGCCGGATCGCCGCAGGCGCTCGCCCAGGGCTTCAGCCGTGCCCTGGGCGTACTGATCACCGGCACCGTCCCGCTGTGCGTCCTGCTGGCCGGCCTCGCGGAGCCGGTCATCAGGCTGATCTACGGCAGCCGGTGGACCCCCGCCGCCGCGGCACTGCCCTGGCTGATGGCCCTGGGCCTGATCCGCATCGGCGCCGAACTCGCCTACGACTGCCTGGTCGCGACCGGTCAGCGCCGCGCGCTCTTCCTGGTGCAGGGCCTGTGGCTGGCCGCCCTGATCCCGGCGCTCCTCGTCGCCGCCCACCTGAACGGGATGGTGGGAGTCTCCCAGGGGCATGTCCTGGTCGCCGGCGGCCTGGTGGTGCCCGTCTTCCTGATCGCCCTCAGCCGTGGCGGCATCGGCGTCGGCCGGATCGCCAGGGCCTGCGCGTGGCCCTTCCTCGGCGGGGCCGTGATGGCCGCGATGATCCTCGGCCTGGAGCGTCCGTTCGGCGACGGCCGGCTCGCGCTCCTCGCCCTCGGCATCATCGCCCTGGCCGGCTACACGGTGTGCGTACTGCCCAGCCGTGACTTCCTGCGGGGCGTCGACCGCGCCGCCCGGCCCCACCGCGGCCGGCACCGGTTGTCCGCACCGGTCCGGTCCACCCAACAGGACGTGAGGTGAACCGCATGTCACGGCGTATCAGCCGCAGCCCGCTCGCGTGGCCGCTCCTCGCAGCGTTACTGGCGCTCGTGGGGGTGGCCTGCTCGGCATCGCACCAGTCCGCGTCGCCGCACTGCCCGGATGCCAAGCAGAGCTGCCCTGCGAGCGCGTCCTCGGCGGCACGGGGCGCCGGTCCGTCGACCACGGCCCGCGAGGCGCCAGGGAGCCCCACCGCCTCGCCGTCCCCGACGGGGCAGCCCACCGCGACGGCCGGCCCGAGCGGTGCGCCCGGAAAACCCGCGGGCGCGTGCGCCTCTCCCGGCGCCTGCGGCTTCCCCGACGCCCGCACCACCGGCCCCCGTACGCCCCTCAAGCCCCACAAGACCGGCTACCTGGCCGTCCGTACCAACGGGCTCGTCATCCGGGGCTGGGACATCACCGGCTCGCTCGACGTCTACGCGAACGACGTCACCGTCATCGACACCAGGATCACCTCGGACAGCTGGTGGGGCATCAACCTGCGCCCCGGTTACCACGGCCTGCGCGTCCTGCACTCCACCATCACCGCGGTGCCCGGCAAGGGGCCCGACAACGGCGGCGTGGACTACGCGGTGTCGAACATGGGGGGCAGTTCCGTCGAGGTCGGCTGGTGCGACGTCTCGGTGTTCGGCGACGCCCTGTCCATGGGGCAGGGCGATCTGCACGACAACTACGTGCACGACATCGTCCCGTTCATCAACCAGGGCGGCGAGTGGCAGCACACCGACGCGGTGATCAGCGGCGGCGGCAACACCGGGCAGCTGATCATCCGCCACAACACCCTGCTGAACCCCACCAGCCTCAAGCAGGGGGCCTCGGGAAGCATCGGCCTGTTCGCGGACACCGGAGTGGTCCGCAATGTCACCGTCGACCACAACTGGATCGCCGGCGGCGCGTACGCCCTCTACGGCGGTGACAAGGGCGCCAACGGGATCAAGGTCACCGACAACGTGTTCTCGACGCAGTACCACCCCGCCTCAGGCGGCTACGGCACGGTCGCCCACTGGAACGCGGGCGGCACCGGAAACGTGTGGCGGAACAACCGGATGTCCGACGGCCGCCCGATCCAGCCCGAGCCGTCCTCGTGAACGAAGGCGCCCTGCCAGGAGGCAACCCCATGATGCGTCGGGTCGCGCGGGCGCCCTGGACGCTGCTCAAGGCGGCGTTCGGCTGGCTGGTGCTCTTCGAGGCCAGGAACAAGATCCTGCTGGCCCCCACCGCGATAGGACTCCGCCGCGTCGAGAACGCCGAGACCCGGCGGCTCGCGGCCGGCCTCCCGTCCGAGCCCTCGGCACTGGTCGCCACGGTGATCGCCACCCATCGACGCCCCGAGGCGCTGCGTGCCGCGGTGCGCTCGGCCCTGGCACAGAGCGTGCGCGACCAGGTCGTCATGGTCGTCGACGACGGCGCCGGGCTGCCCGAACTGCCGGACGATCCAAGGCTGTTCGCCGTCTCGCTGGCGACCAACACCGGCACCGCCGGAGTCGTCCGCAACGTGGGGATCCGGCTGACGCGGTCCCGCTATGTGGCTTTCCTGGACGACGACAACCTGTGGGAGCCGGACCATCTCGCCCGGGCGCTTGAGGTGCTGGAGGCGCCCGGCGGCCCCGACGGCGTCTACCTGGCGTTGCGCCGTGTCCTGCCCGACGGAAGCGAGAAGGACGTCCTGTCGGTGCCCTACGACCGGCGCCGGGCCGCCCGCGAGTCCTTCCTGGACACCAACGCCTTCGTCGCCCGCCGGAACCGCTCACTGCACTTCAGCCGTCTGCGCCGGACCCCGGACGTCATGCCCCGCGAGGACTGGGAGCTGATCCACCGGTACGGCCGCAGGCACCGGGTGCTCCATGTGCCGCACCCGACCGTCCGGTACCTGATGAACCCGGCCAGCTTCTACACCCAGTGGTGACAGCCCACATCACGCGGCCCGGCTCCGCGGGCCGTCGCTCCCCTTCCGTTCCGACCACAGGTGGTTGATCCGATGCCCCGCTCCCGCGCCCTGAGAAACAGATTCGTCGACGCGCCCGGCTCGCTGGGCGAACGGCTGCGTGTCGCCCGCTGGGAGCGGTTCCGGCGTTGCTTCCCCGGCATCGAGAGCATGCGCGTCGTGGACCTGGGCGGGACGGCCGAGATGTGGCTGCGCGCACCGGCGCGCGCCAAGCACGTCCACCTGATCAACCTGGAGGAACACCCCGCCGGACTGCCCGACTGGATCACCGCGGAGGTCGCCGACGTCACCGATCCGGCGATCGCTGCCGAACTGAGCAGCCACGGCGGCTACGACCTGGTGTTCTCCAACTCGACCATCGAGCACGTGGGTGGTCACAGCCAGCGCCTGAAGTTCGTCTCCGCCGTCGAGCAACTGGCGCCGCTGCACTGGATCCAGACGCCGTACCGCTACTTCCCCGTGGAACCGCACTTCGTCGCGCCCGGCTTCCAGTTCCTGCCGCTGACCGCCCGGGCACGTCTGGTACGGCACTGGCCGCTCGTCCACAGCCGTCCCGACAGCCCGGAGTCGGCGATGAACGCCGTGATCAACATCGAGCTGCTGACCCGAGCCGAGATGCGCTACCTGTTCCCCCGGTCCGTGCTCCTCAGCGAACGGGTGCTCGGCGCGACGAAGTCGCTCATGGCCGTACGAACGGAGCCCGCATGCTGAACAACCTGATCAACAGACATGACGCGGACCGGCTGCTGCGTAAGGTGCGCAGGCTGGAACTCGACCGCGTGCTGGCCAAGCTGCGGGTGCGCGGCGGCGCGCGCGTGGTCCAGCACTGGTCCCAGGTCGACCCGTCGCTGACCGAGTGGTGGGCGATACCCGCGGTGATCAAGCGGTGGAACCTGCTGATGACCGGCGACGCGGACACGTCCTTCCCCGAGTACGTGGCCGCCAAGCACTTCGCGCCGCGCACCGATCTGCGCGGCCTGTCCTTGGGGTGCGGCACCGGCGGGAACGAGCTGCTGTGGGCGAGGACCGGCGCTTTCTGTCTCCTGGAGGGCGTGGATGTGGCGCAGCAGCGGATCGACTTCGCCACCGGCGCCGCCGCCGAGAACGGTCTCGCCGACGTCCTGCGCTTCCGGGTCACCGACGTCAACCGGATGACCAGCGACGGGGAACGCTACGACGTACTGCTGGGCCTGCAGTCGCTGCACCACTTCGACCACCTCGACGAGACCCTGCCGCGGCTGGCCCAACTGATCGAGCCCGACGGGATGTTCGTGATCGACGAGTTCGTCGGCCCCACCCGCTTCCAGTGGACCGACGGCCAACTGGAAGCGGCGAACGCCCTGCTGGCCCGGCTCCCCGAAGAGCGGCGGCGCCTGGCCGACGGCCGGATCAAGCGCCGCATCGTGCGGCCGAGCAGACTGTCGATGGTGCTGGACGACCCCTCGGAGGCGGTCGACGCGGCGGCGCTGCTGCCGGGGCTGCGGCGCCATTTCGAGGTCGTCGAGGAACGGCCGTACGGGGGCACGGTGCTGCACATCGCGTTCTCCGGGATCGCGCACAACTTCCGTGACCAGGAGCCGGAGACACTGGCGCTGCTGGAGCGGTGCTTCGCGGCGGAGGACGCGGCCCTGCCCGAGGTGGGGCACGACTTCATCGCGATGGTCTGCCGTCCACGGAGCGCGGGCTGACGCGTCCCCGGGCGCTGTGAGACGGGGTCAGGCCCGCGATGGTGCGGTGCCGGCCCGATCGAGCTGTGGCAGCCTGCCCGACCTCGTCTTCCCGCCGGTGGTGATGTGCTGGTGGCGCCCCTGAGCCGGACCCGTGGAGGCTCGCTGTCACGGCCCCGGCGTGGTGCGCAGGGCACCCGGGCGGGCGAGGGCGGTCGCGGCGGCGCGGCTGGCCGGGCGGCCGAGCGCGGCGCGTGAGGTCTCCCGCAGCAGGACGGCGGCGCGGAAGGCGGACGTGGCGAGGGCACCGTGCCGACGCCCGTACAGACGGACGCGGTTGAGGGTGAGGAGAGTCCAGAGCCGGGGCGACACCTGGGAGTCGCCCCCCAGGTGAACGGCCTCGGCTGAGGGCTCCAGCTGGGTGACGTAACCCCGGTCCCGCGCCCGCAGGCAGTACTCGGTCTCCTCCGAGTAGAGGAAGAAGGACTCGTCCCACGGGCCGCAAGCGGCCAGGCAGTCACCGGAGATGGCCATGAGCGCGCCGGTCGCCCAGTCCGCGCGTGTGGACCGCTGATACGCGGCCGGGTCGGTGACGAGCTCGCTCAGGCGCGGGAAGCGCCCGGCCCGGCGGTTGCCGATGACGGCCTCGCCGAGGGCCCGGAGCACGCTCGACTCGCGGCGCAGCGAGTAGTGGGGTGTGTCCCGGCCGTCCTCGTACAGCAGGGGTACGGCGATCCCCACGCCGTCGCCGAGAGCGTCGACGAGGCGCTTGGCGCAGCCCTGCCGCATCCGGATGTCGGGGTTGCAGATCAGGACGGCTGCGAAGTCACCGGCGGCACGCAGCGCCGCGTTGATGCCTGCGGCGTACCCGGCGTTGCGGCCGGTCTGGACGACCGTGGCGTCGGGGGCCAGCGTCCGCAGGACCTCGACGGTGTCGTCGGCGGAGTCGTTGTCGGCGACGACCAGCCGCCAGTCGAGGCCGGCCATGCCGTCCGGGAGCGCGGCGAGGAACCCGGGGAGCACCGAGGCGCTGTTCCAGGTGACGACGATGACGGCGACGGGGCTCATCGGGACTCCACTGGTTGGGGGAGCTGGGCTTCGGATGCCTTACGGGGGACGGGGACCGTGACCGCAGCCGCCTCACGGCGGATGAAGCCGAGGTAGCTGCCGCCGGCACCCAGGGTCAGGAAGAACATCCCGGCGTACATGGGGAAGCTGAGCGCGTCGAAGGTGGCACTGATGACCAGGGCCACCAGGGCCGAGGCGAGAAAGGCCTGCCCGAGCTCGCGGTCCGATTCGGTGCGGGCGAGCCGGCGGATGGCGCCGCCCTGGTGGATCCCGGTGACGAACAGGGCGAGCAGCGCGACCAGCCCCACGATCCCCATCTCGGCCAGCGTCAGCATGTACTGGTTGTCCGTGAAGAAGTACAGGTCGGGGGTGAAGGTGCCGAACCCGCGGCCGGACCAGGGGCGTTCGCTGAGATAGGGGACGATCGCGCTGTACTTCACGGTGCGCGCCTGGGTACTGCTGTCGGAGTTGGACAGGAAGCTGGCGAACAGGTTGGTGATGGTTCCGATCAGGCCGGGAATGATCACCTTGAAGCCTGCGACCGAGCCCAGGATCAGTCCGATCGCGGCCCAGCGCCGCTGCGGCTTCCAGCGGGGCACCATCACCAGGATCACGATGAAGGCACCGATGATGGACGTCCTGGACACCGTCAGCGGAAGCGCGCCCGCCATGATCGCCACCGGGGCCCAGCGGCGCAGCGCGCCGGCGTGCCGGCGGACCGGGTCGAACGCCTGGTGGACGGCGAAGGGCACCAGGATGGCCAGCATTCCCCCGAACTCCAGCGGATGGGCCGTGGTGGAGCGCGGCCGGGTGAACGAGCCGCGGTCCATGGCGCTGATCCCGGCGGTGCTCGACTGCAGGCCGGGGATGTGGATGGAGTCGGCGATGTTGGTCGCGGCGAAGAAGTCGTAGTAGCCGATCAGGGCGACCACCGTGCCCAGGACGACGAGCCGCCGCATCAGGGTCTCCAGCCGGCTGCGCTCCTGGATGCCGGCCGACGCCAGCACCACCAGCGCCACCCACACCCCGAGCCCGATGAGTCCCCGGTCGGCCCCGAGGACCTCCTCGTGCGAGCTGTCGCGTGTCGCGTCTGCGAGGTACGACAGCAGCACCGCGGCGGCGAGCACGCACATCACCACGCGCGGCAGCCTGGTGCCCTTCGCCGGAAGGATGCGGCCGCCGAGCCAGGTGGCGAGGTACCACAGAAGGCCCAGCAGGGCGAAGACGTTGGCCGGGGTACCGACGCCGCCCAGCGCGGGCAGGGTGAGGTTCGACGGGACGAAGAAGGCCAGCACCAGATAGCCGGTGAGGATCGTCGTGGCGTCCAGTCTCCGCACCAGCAGGCCCCTGGGCGCGCGCTCGGGGGGCCGGGCGCGATGGCGCCGGGGAACGTATCCGGCCCGGGCGCGTCCCCGGCGGCGGACCACCGCGACGCCCTCGGCCAGGATGGACAGCAGGAATGCGCCGACGAACCCGACGATGACGACCGCCGCGATGTCCTGATACCGGCTCTTGGACTGCGAGACCGGTGTCTGCGGCAGAACGACCGGCGCGGTCTGCACCGCGTAGACCGCCGGCACCTTGGAGGCGGCCTGCAGGGCCTTCAGCTGCTCCCCGGTGAAGTTGGTGAGGGTGGTGGTCTCCCGCAGCACCTTCGCCCGGTCGGTTCCGGTGACGCTCAGCGTGAGCAGCGGGCTGTCGGCCTGCGGCGCGAAACCCACCGTGTACCGGTCGGTGACGCCGCGGGAGTTCAGTTCCTTGGCCGAGTCGCTGGACTGCAGGGTCCTGATCAGCACGTCGGCCGTGACGACCAGCGAACCGCCCGCGTTCGACAGGGGGTTGCCGAAGGTCGGCGCCAGCTCGGCGACGGCCCTGGAGTCGAGCAGTGTGACGGAGCTCTGCGATGCGTAGGACACCGGGATGGTCCGGTACAGATACCCGCCCGCGAGCAGACTGAGCAGGGTGAGGGGCACCATGAAGTACCAGCGCCTGCGCATGATCGCCAGGATGTCGGCAAGGCTCATGCGCACTCCCCCCGGCCCGATTCGGTGGCGGCCCGCCCCGGCGCCTGCGAGGATCGGTGCCGACGGAAGGAATCCCTGTGTCGCCTCGTGATGTCGCCGAAGCGCTGCTCCGCCGCTGGTACGTGCTGTTGCTCGCGCTCCTGCTGACGGCCGCCGGAGCCTACCGGGTGCTGCATCCCGCCCCGCAGTACCTGAGTTCGGCGGTCGTCGTCCTCAAGCCGCCCGTCACGGGAAGCCAGCCGAACCAGCTGACGAATCTTCAACCGCCGCTCGCCACACTCTCGTACGGCATCATCCAGCAACTCCAGTCGCCGGCCGGGCGCAAGGAACTGGACTCCGCCGGCGTCCACGGCACGTACCAGCTGATCCCGCGCAACAGCGGCACCACCGCGACGCCGCGCTATCTGATCCCCTCGGTGCAGGTGCAGGCGCAGCGCGGTGGCGCCGTCGAGGCCGACACGGCGGTCCAGCGGGTCATCGACGTCTACGCCAGGCGTGTGACCGATCTGCAGGATGCCCAGGGGGTCGCGCCCGGGTCGCGGATCAGCGCGTCCGTCCTGGTCGCCCCGAGCGCCGCTCCGGTGCAGGGCACCAGGAGCCGTGCTCTGGCCGGTACGGCGCTGCTGGGCGGCATCGCCGGGATCCTGGGCGCCCTGTGGTTCGACCAGTACGCGCTGCGCCGGAGGACCAGGAAGGAGACCTCCCCGGACCCGCGCCGCCTCACCGACGGGATTCCGGTGGCGGGCTGAGTTCCTCCCGGACATCAGATACCGCGGCGCTTCCACGACTCCCACCACAGCCACTCCCGACCGCGCTCGGCCACGGCCGACCACACCAGGGGCTGCAGATACGGCATCGCCTTCGGGCCGATCCGTCTGCGCAGCCGCAGTGCGCGGTACTCGGGCAGGGCTCTGTACCCCGGCAGGCACTCCTCGGCGAACGCCACGCATGCGTCGACCGGTACGACACCGGTACGACCCCGGTCGTAGGCCCGGTAGGCCCGGCGCAGGGCGTAGCGGGCGAGGCGGGTGTGGACCTGGTCGGCGAGGCGGTCGGCGTGGGGCAGCCGGTCGGCGCACTTGGTGAGCACCGAGTCGAAGGCCAGGAGCCGCTGGCGCAGGTCGTCGAGCTGACCACCGAAGTCGGTCGTCGACATGTTCTTGCCGTGGACGCGGTAGAAGGCCTGGTCGGCGCCGCGTATGTAGCCGACGTCGGCGTGCGCGGCGAGCCGCATCCACATCTCGATGTCGCCGGCGTGGGGAAGCTTCGGGTCGTAGCCGCCGACCGTGCGCTGGAGGCTGGTGCGGACGACGACTTCCGGCGAGGTGATGCAGCCGGTGCCCTCGCTGAAGCGCCGCTCCAGCCACCAATGCCCGGGGTAGACGACCGAGCCGGTGCCGTGCGTACGGGCCTTCGGCAGCGGACCGCCGTGCCGGAAGCGCAGGGGGCGCCCGTAGGCGAACCCCACCTCGGGATGGGCGTCCAGGAGCGCTGCGGCCCGGACCAGGGCGCCGGGGACCAGGCGGTCGTCGGCGGAGAGGAGGGCGACGTAGTCGCCGTCGGCCCACTCCAGGAGACCCTCGTTGTAGGTGGCGATGTGGCCCTTGTTGCTTTCGTGCACCTGGACTTCGATACGCGGGTCGGCGGCGGCCAGTTTGCGCGCCATCTGCGCCGAGTCGTCGGGCGAGGCGTCGTCGATGATGAGGACCCGGACGTCCACGCCGTCCTGCTCGTCGAGGACGCTGCTGACGCAGTCGGCGAGGAAATGGCCGTACTTGTAGCACGGGATCACAACACTGACGGTGCTCATGCGAGAGGCAAGCCAATCCCCGGTGGTGATCTCCGAGTTCCGCGGAGACCACCACCGGCGCGTGTCGGTCAGTTCTTCTTCTTGCGGACGGTCTTGCTGGTCAGCGTCCAGCTGGGGGACTTCACCGGGTGGCGGTGCCGGTCCCGGGCCGTGATCGTGACCTTGAACCGCGTGCCGTCCGGCAAGGGTGCGGACAGGTGCACCGACACCTTGTGGGTGGCCCGGTCGTAGGAGATCACGGCCGTGACGTGGAGCTTCCCGGCGGCGGCTGCCCCGGCGCCCGGCAGGATGGCCACGGTCGCCGTCACGGACGACAGCTTGGTCTCGGCGGGCAGTGTCGTGACGAGGGCGTCGGCCGCGTCGGCGGTGTGTGTCACCGAGGAGGCGGTCACCTCCGAGGCGGCGGTACCCGATGTCAGGGCCGCGCTCGGGTTGTCGGCGGTGAAGACTGGGCCGACCCAGTAGTTCGCGGACCCGTAGGACCCGTTGGGGAAGGCCGAGTCGGTGCCGTACCGGTAGAGACCGTTGTGGTGGGTCGTGGTGTCGGCGGTGGCGGTCAGCGGATAGGACTGGTGGGCTGCCGCGAAGTAGCCGCCGTCGACCGCGTAGTTGCCGTTCGGGGCGTGGTAGGAGACGACGTACGGGGTGCCGGCGGTGATGGCCACCGGAGTGGCGAAGGTCAGCTGCTGCCAGCCGGACGCCGTCTCGCCGGTGAAGGTGCCGGTGGCGAGCAGTGTGCCGTCGTCGGACCACAGGCTGCCGGTGTGGGTGCCGGTGTTGCCGGTGCCCTTGTAGAAGGTGACGCCGGTGACCCAGCCGTTCGCCGAGGACGTGAACCGGGTGCCCAGTTCCACGGAGTTGGGGTCGCCGGTCATGTCGGTGGTGGCCGGTACCGTGGCGGCGTTCCACAGCGTGCAGGGGCAGGTGACCGCGGGCGGGGTGGCACTGGTGGTGAAGGACCAGGACACCGGGTCCGCCATGGCGTTGCCCCACAGGTCGGAGGCCTGGACGGAGGCGGTGTACGCGGTGTGCAGCGCCAGCTGCGTCGACGGTGTGAAGGTCGCCTTGTTCGACACGGGCACCGTGGTGGCCCCGGGCACGGTGTTGCCGTTCGGGTCCTTCACGGTGAACGTCAGGCTGTCGGCGTCGACGGGCGAGCTGAAGACGGCGGACACCGGGGTCGTGATCGACGCGTCGGTGGCCCCGGACGTCGGGGAGGTCGAGGTGACGGTGGGCGGGGTCGTACTGGCCGTCGAGGTGTCCAGCACCACGTCGACCCAGTAGTTGCTGCCGGAGGACTGGGAGGACGGGAAGGCGCTCGTCGAGCCGTAGTGGTAGACGCCGTTGCCGCCGTCGGTGCCGGACTTCAGTGCCGTGAGCGGGGCCAGGCCGGCATCACTGCCGGAGAAGTAGCCGCCGTCGTAGGAGTATCCGCCGTTGGGGGCGAAGTACGAGGCGACGTAGGTGGTGTTGGCCTTGACGGGCACCGGGGTGGCGAAGTTCAGCTGCTGCCAGCCGGAGGCCGTCTCGCCGGTGAAGGTGCCGGTGGCCAGGCGGGTGCCGGAGGCGCTCCACAGGCTGCCGGTGTGGGTTCCGGTGTTGGCGGGTGACTTGTAGAAGCGGACGGCCGTGATCGAACCGGCCGCCGTGGTACGGAACTTGACGCCCAGCTCCACCGAGCCGCCGTCGCCCGCGTTGACGGTGCCGGGAACGGCCGAGGCCGGCCAGATGGTGCAGGGGCAGGCCTGGGGGCCGACGGTCAGCGGGACGGTGGTGACGGCGCCGATGTTGACGCTGTCGTCGACCGCGCGGACCTTGATCGATGCCGGGCCCGGGGTGGTCGGGGTCCAGCTGTAGCTCCAGGACGACAGGCCGGCTGCGGCCTTCCAGGTCGTTCCGCCGTCCGTGGACACCTCCACGCGGGCCACGACGCCTCCGCCGGAGTCGGTGGCCGTGCCCTTGATGGTGACCGGCTTCAGCGCCGGGACCGTGACCCCGGAGGCCGGGCTGGTCACCGTGACGGCCGGGCCCGTGGTGTCGGTGGAGGCCGTGGCGGCGGCGAGGCTGCTCTGCGGGGTCAGCGGCTGGACGCCCATGTCGGCGAGGATGTTCACGGTCGCCTGCTGCATGCGGGTGTCCTCGGTGACCACCGTGTCCGCGGGGTTGCTCGTCGGGACGTTGGTCAGGCCCCACGACCACTGCACGGTCCCCGACCCGAAGACCAGGGCCCCGGAGTCCTGGTCGCGGAACTCCACGAGACTGTGTGTCGCCGTGCCGTTGCCGTACACGTTGCCCCAGTCCATGCGGTACTTGCCGTCGGTGATGTCCACCGTCGTGGACGACAGGTCGATCTCCCCGGCGGGTCTGGTGCCGTTGTCGAGGTCGCTGTCCCACTCGTAGCCGAGGGTGCCCGTCGGGAAGGTGGCGGTCTGGCTGGAGCTGAGGTTCGCGATGGAGGTGTTGCGCCACAGCCGGTTCCTGCCGTAGGAGCCGGGGACCGTGATCGCGTCGCTGCGGTAGCCGTTCACCTGGAACATGGAGCCGGTGAGGATGTTCGGCGGCTGGTAGGTCTGGCCGTAGTTGGTGCTGGCCGGGTCCATCCAGGTGCCGGTCCAGCTGCCGCTGGGGTCGGCGACACCGTTGTTCTGCGCCATCTTGGTCATCTTGTAGCAGACCAGGGTGCGGTCCGGCGTGCTCGTGCCGTCGATGCTCGGGGCGAGCCGGGTCTTCCAGAAGACCTCGTTGCCGCTGAAGAAGGCCTCCCGCACACCTGCCTTCCGCGCCGCCAGGACGTTGGAGTACTGGCTCTGCGTCCAGTACTCGTCATGGCCGGAGGACATGTACACCTTGTGCTTCTTCAGCAGGGTCGCACCGCCGGCCGACGACACGTCCACACCGGACAGATAGCTGACGTCGTAGCCGTTGCGTTCCAGCCAGGACAGCATCATGTACTCGGAGCCGTAGATGCCGTTGTCACCGCCGATGTCCAGCGGCCGGTTGTAGCTGACCTCGTAGGCGCGGCCGTCCGGTGCGGGCCCCGCGCCTCCGTAGAGGTTCTGGCCGCCGTAGGTGTTGTAGGCCTGCCAGGTCTCGTCGCTGGTCTGTACGACCATGTCGGAGGTGCTGGAGTCGTTGCGGACCACGAATGGGTACGGCATCAGGCCGTTGCCGTCGCTCTGGTCCAGGTTCGCGATGTACAGGCCGGACACGGCGTTGCCGGGTACCGTCCAGCTCGCGGTCACGGGCCAGTTGCCGCAGTCGACCAGGCCGGTGCTGCTCTTGGTGGCGCAGTTCGCGGGCTTGGTGAGGAAGTTGGCCGGATAGGTCACCGCCGCCTGGGCCGCGGTCGACATCTCGCGCGCACCGTCACCGCCGTACCAGCCCAGCCGGTAGATCTCGATGTGGTACGGGGTCTTCGACTGGACCTTGAACTGGACGGTGTCGCCGGCCTGGACGCTCTGCTTGGTGGTGAATCCCTTGATGTCGCCGTAGGCGTTGGGCGCGAACCAGTCGGACATGGGGCTGCCCGGCTTGGAGTTCTCGCAGACGACCGGGTTCGAGCCCGTTCCGCACGGATCGGACGCCGCCTGGGCGGTCGCGGCCTGCGGGAGCACAGCCCATATCAGTGCTGCTACGACGGCGAGGCGGGCGCCCCGGATCCGTCTGCTCCATCTGTTCATGTGTACCTCTCAGCGGTGCTGTGCAGGACCGACCCGGTGAGGTCGGGGTGGAGCGTGGAGCTGGCGACCGATCAGCCTTGGAGCGCGCGGGCGAGAGTGTCCACGACGCGCTGTTGCTGGGCGGGGGTGATCTGCGGGTAGAGCGGAAGGGACAGGATCCGGTCGGCCGCCTGCTCGGCGTTCGGGAAGTCGCCCCGGGTGTAGCCGAGTCGGCGGTATGCGGGGGTGAGGTGGACAGGGGCGGGATAGTGCACCCCCGCGCCGATGCCCTCGGCGTTGAGCTTGCCCACGATGTCGTCGCGGTCCGCCCCGGCGACCTGGACGACGTAGAGGTGCCACACGTGGACGTTGCCGGCGGCCGTCGTGGGGAGCACGACCCGGCCGGCTGCCACCAGGTCGGCGAGCAGTGCGTCGTAGCGGGCCGCGGCCGCCCGCCGCGCCGCGTTGCCGTCCGCCAGCCGTGCCAGCTTCGCCCGCAGGACGACGGCCTGCAGTGCGTCCAGACGGCTGTTGAACCCGGGCACGTCGTGGCGGTACTTGGCGACGCCGCCGTGGTTGGCGATCGCACGCACCAGGCCGGCCGGCTCCTCGTCGTCGGTCAGCACCGCGCCCGCGTCGCCGTACGCGCCGAGGTTCTTGCCCGGGTAGAAGCTGGTGGCCGCGATCCCGCCGCTGCCCGGCGTCCGGCCGTCGCGGGTCGCGCCCTGGCACTGCGCGGCGTCCTCGACGACCCTTACGCGTTCGGGTAGTTGGCCGGCCAGCTCGCTCAGGTCGGCCATCTGCCCGTAGAGGTGCACGGGTACGATCGCACGCGTGGCCGGGCCGACCGCGTCCAGCGCGGCCCGCGGGTCCAGCAGGTAGGTGTCGGGCAGGCAGTCCGCCAGGACGGGGCGTGCGCCGATCCTGGCGACCGCGCCCACGGTGGCGATGAAGGTGTTGGCGGGCACCACGACCTCGTCGCCGGGCCCGACCCCGCTCGCGCGCAGGGCGAGTTCGACGGCGTCGGTGCCGTTGGCGACACCCACACAGTGCGCGATGCCGCCGAAGTCCGCGTACTCGCCCTCGAACAGGCGGACCTCGTCGCCGCCGACGAACGCGGTGCGGGCCAGGATCCGTGCGAATCCGGCCCGTACCTCGTCGGCGACCTCCTCGTGGGCCGCCTTGAGGTCCACCAGCGGAATCTGGTTCATCTGACGGGTCCCCCCATGGTTCGCGTCGCTAGTTCGCCGAGCGCCGGGGCATCCGCCTCGCGCAGCCGCCGGGCCGGGCTCCCGGCCCAGACCTCGCCCGGCGGAACATCGCCGAGCACCGTGCTCCCCATCCCGATCAGCGACCATGCGCCGACCGACGTGCCCTCCCGGACCAGGGCCCCGGAGCCCACATAGCTGCCCCCCTCCAGCCGCACTCCCCCGCCCAGCCGGACGCCGGACGCGATCGTGACGTAGTCCTCGACCATGTCGTCATGGGTGAGAACGACGTGCGGCATCACCGCGACATGGGCGCCCACGCGTACGGCGGCGGTCAGGACGCAGTGCGCGAGCAGGACCGAGCCGGGGCCGACCGAGGACGACTCCGACACCGCCGCCGTCGGGTGGATCACGGTGGCGTAGCGGTCGGCGGGGAGGCCGAGCCTGCGCACCAGGCGGGCGCGGGCCGCGTAGTCCCGGGGGTTGCCCACGCAGATCACGACCCGGGCGCCGGGCAGGTCGTGGACCAGGTCGCAGCCGCCGAGTACGGGCACACCGTCCACCTCGGTGCCGTGCAGGGCAGCATTGTCGTCGAGGTGCCCGAGCAGCTTGATGCCGCCCGTGTCCCGTACGGCCTGTGCGGTCTCCCGGGCGAACCCGCCCGCGCCTACGATCAGCAACTCGGTCATGGCGTGGCCTGTTCGTGGAGCACCGCCACCACCCGGTCCTGCTGTTCCTCGGTCATGGTGTGGAACAGCGGCAGGATGAGGGTTTCGCGGGTGATCCGCTCGGTGACCGGGAGCGGGGCGCAGGGGTGGCCGGCGTAGGCGGGTTCGAGGTGCGCGGCCATGATCCCGCGCCGGGCGGAGACGCCGGCCTCGGCGAGCACGGCGAGCAGGTCGTCCCGGCCGACGGGGAAGTCCCCGTCCACCAGGACCCAGTAGGACTGGAAGTTGCTCTGGCCGTGCGCGGGGTCGCGAACGGGGGTGAGGCCGGGGACGTCGTGCAGCAGTGTGTCGTAGCGGGCCGCCAGCTCGCGGCGGCGGGCGATCATCGCGTCGAGTTTCTTCAGCTGGACCAGGCCGATCGCGGCCTGGACGTCCGTCATCCGGTAGTTGTAGCCCACCTCGAGGTAGCTCTCCAGCACGGGCTTGTCGCTCGCGTGGCGCTCGGCCGCCGAGGCGTTCATCCCGTGCTCGCGCAGCCGGCGCAGGCGTGCCGCCCACTCGGCGTCGTCGGTGGTGATCATGCCGCCCTCGCCCGTGGTGACGAGCTTGCGCGGGTGGAAGGACCAGGCGGCGATCAGTGCGCCGTGCCCCACGGGCTTGCCGCCGACGGTCGAGCCGATGGCGCAGGCCGCGTCCTCGACCAGGGGCAGGTCCCAGTCGGCGCAGGCGGCACGCAGGGCGTGCGCATCGGCCGGTACGCCGCCCTGGTGGACGGCGAGGACGGCCTTGGTGCGGGGGGTGCGGACCGCGTCCACGGTGGCCGGGGTCAGGTTGCCGGTGGCGAGGTCGACATCGGCGAACACGGGCTCGGCACCGACGTAGCGCACGGCGTTGGCGGTGGCGATGAAGGACAGCGAGGGCACCACGACCTCGTCGCCGGGCCCGAGTCCGAGGGCGACGAGCGACAGGTGCAGGGCGGTGGTGCACGAACTGACCGCGATGCCGTGCTCGGCGCCCACCCGCTCGGCGAAGGCCTTCTCGAAGGCGGCGACGCGGGGACCCTGGGCGACCCATCCGGACAGCACGGCGTCGGAGGCGGCCTTGGCCTCCTCCTCGCCGAGCCAGGGGATCATCACCGGGATGCGGTCGGTGTTCACTTGGCCGCCTCCCGCTCCGCGCGCCACCACTCGACCAGGTCCTTCAGGCCCGTGGCCAGGTCTATCCGGGCGGTGAAGCCGAGCCGTTCGGCGGCCTGCGAGGTGTCGGCGAGCCGGCGGACCACCGAGTTCACCGCGCGGGCGGGCCCGTGCACCGGCTCCAGACCACTGGCCCCCATCGCCTCCAGCAGGCCCTCGGCGAGTTCCTTCAGCGAAGTCTCCGTACCGTTGGCGATGTTGAACACCTCGTCGGTGAGATCCGACTCGGCAGCCAGCACATTGGCCCTGGCGATGTCCCTGACGTCGACGAAGTCCATGGTCTGTGTGCCGTCGCCGAGGATCAGCGGCGGCTCGCCCGCCTCGATGCGCTCCATCCAGCGGATGAGCACCTCGGTGTAGAGGCCGTGGATGTCCATGCGGGGGCCGTAGACGTTGAAGTAGCGCAGCGCCACGTAGTCCAGGCCGTACATGGCGTGGAAGCTGCGCAGCATGCCCTCGTTGAAGGCCTTCGCGGCGCCGTAGAAGGTGTCGTTGTTGTACGGGTGATGGCGCTCGGTCGTCGGGAAGGTCTCGGCCATACCGTAGACGGACGCCGAGGACGAGGCGATCACCTTGGCCACCGAGGCCTCGGCCGCCGCCTCCAGGACGTTGAAGGTGCCGTCGACGAGTACCTCGTTGGCGAGCCGCGGCTCCTCGGCGCACTGGGTGATGCGGATCGCGGCGAGGTGGAACACCAGGTCGGCGCCCTCGGTGACCTTCCGTACGGTGGCGGCGTCCCGTACGTCGCCCTCGACGACCTCCACGACGCCGCTCGGCAGGGCCTGGGCGAGGTTGCCCATCCGCCCGCGCACGAAGTTGTCCAGTACCACGATCTCGCGCGCACCGCCCTCGGCCAGGAGGTCGACGAGGTTCGAGCCGATGGTGCCCGCTCCCCCGGTGACCAGGATCTTCTTGCCTCGTACGCTGCTCAACTGCTGTGCCCTCTCAGTGTCTTGGATGCGTCAGTGCCCGGCACGCAGGCCGACGACCGCGCCCTTGAAGTCGAGGCTCCGGGAGGCCGCTTCGAGAATGTCCAGCACGCGCAGGCCCGCGCGGCCGTCGGTCAGCGGCGCCCGCTTGTCCGTGATCGCGTCGGCGAACTCGTCGACCATGCTGCGCAGCGCTTCCTTCTCACCGATCGCGGGGGCGACCATGTCCCCGAGCGGTACGAGACGAGCATCTGCCTGCGCTCGTCCGCGCCGATCTCCTGCGGCGCGGCCAGGTCCACGCCCCGGTCGTAGATCGCCACCCGCTGCAGGGGGTTGAGGTCGTCCCAGATCAGGGTGCGCTTGGCGCCGCCCACCATGGTGGTCCGTACCTTGGTCGGCGACAGCCAGTTGACGTGGACGTGGGCGATGGCCCCGGTGCTGAGCTGGAGCGTCAGATAGGCGACGCAGGCCTGTCCGGCGCCGATCGGGTCGGCCCCGTGGGCGGCGACGGCGACGGGCTCGACGTGGTCGGGGAGGATGAAGTCCAGGATCGACAGGTCGTGCGGGGCCAGGTCCCACAGGACGTCGATGTCCTTCTGGACGAGCCCGAGGTTGATCCGGACCGAGTCGACGAAGTGGATCTCGCCCAGTTCCCCGGAGCGGACCAGTTCCCGGATGCGGCCCACGGCGGGCGTATAGCAGTAGGTGTGGTCGCACATGAGGATGAGACCGCGTTCCTCTGCCTCGTCCACCAGTCGCATCCCGTCGGCGTAGGTCGCCGCGAGCGGCTTCTCCACGAGGACGTGCTTGCCGGCGCGCAGGGCGGCCAGGGCGATGTCGAGGTGTGTCCCGGCGGGCGTGGCCACGGCGACGGCGGCCACGGAGGGGTCGGCGAGGACGGCGGTGTAGTCCGAGGTGGCCTGGACCGTCGAGTAGCCGCCGAGGACCCGCTGGGCCCGGTCCACGTCGAGATCGCACAGCCAGCGCAGCCGGAACCGCTCGCTGGCCTGGAAGTTGCGTACGAGGTTGGGGCCCCAGTAACCGGCCCCGACGACGGCGACCCCCAACGGCTCCTGCGTCACTGTCTTCCTCTTCCTGTGGTCCATCAGTAGGCCCCCGTTCCACGCATCACCGCGGATCCGGTGCGCGCCAGGATCGACAGGTCGAGGCCCATCGACCAGTTGTCCACGTATCCGAGATCGAGCCGGACCGCCTCGGCCCAGGGCAGGTCGGAGCGGCCGCTGACCTGCCACAGCCCGGTGAGGCCGGGCTTCACGAGCAAGCGGCGCTTGACCTCCGCCGGGTACTCCTCCACCTCTTCGGGCAGCGACGGGCGGGGACCGACGAGCGACATGTCGCCCCGGACCACGTTGATCAGCTGCGGCAGTTCGTCGAGCGAACTGCGGCGCAGAAACGAGCCGACCCGGGTGATCCGTGGGTCCTCCTTCACCTTGAACAGCAGGCCGTCGCTGTTCTGGTTGAGGTGGGCCAGTTCCGCCCGGAGAGCCTCCGAGTCCTGCCGCATCGTGCGGAACTTCAGCATGGTGAAGTGGTTGCCGTAGCGGCCCACCCGTCGCTGCCGGAACAGCGCCGGCCCGGAGCTGTCCCAGCGCACGATCAGGGCGATCGCCAGCATGGGCAGCAGGAGGACCGCCAGGAGGCCTGCCGCGAGGGCCCGGTCCAGCAGTTCCTTGGGCAGCCGGGAGATCCGGGAGAGGTTCGGCGCCTGTATCCGCACCAGCGGCACCCCGTTGGTGGGACGTACGGCCAGCCGGGAGGCGGACACATCGGCCAGCACGGGGGCCAGCAGGAAATCGGCGCCCTGCACGGCCGCCGTCCAGGACATCCGGCGCAGGACGGCCGCGTCGAACTCGGGCGCCGGGAGCGTCACCACGGTGCTGACGCCCATGGCCCGGATGGCGTCGTTCATGTCGCCGACGCCGCCGAGGAGGGGGATCCCCAACTTGCGTATCTCACCGGCGTTTTCGGGATTGCTCAGACAGACACCGGCGACCTGCAGCTGCTGTCCGCCGGCGGCGCGCCGCAGTACGGCGACCAGTTCCACTATGCCGCGCGCCGGCCCGACCAGGAGCGTCGCGCTCCGGCCCCGGCCCCGCGCCCATCGCCGGTAGAGCCGGCGGCGGAGCGCGTACCGGACCATCAGGGCGAAGGCGACGGCCGGCACAGCGGCCGTGATCATGTCATGGAGGAGGCCCGAATCGCGCGTGACCAGCCAGTGCACGCACGCGGCCAGTGCCGGCAGTGCGACGGCTCCGCGCAGTACCCGCAGGTATTCCTCGGGCCCCAGGCCGAAGGCGCTGCGATCGTAGGAGCGGTGGACCAGCATCGCTATGATCCACGTCGGGGGCAGCACCAGGGCCACGGCCCAACGGCCGTACACCCCGTGGATCACCAAGGCCGCGGCGGCGGCTGCCAGACCGTCCGCGACCAGCAGGACTAACCGGTATCTCCGTTCCCAGCGTCTTCGGCGCGTGCCCGGACGCCTGTCTTCCACAACCAGGTGCTCATGCGTGACCTCAATGGTCATGGACCCCCCACCACATGCGCAGCTACACCCCTGACCGGACGCAACCGGGCACATGGCCGCGAGTGCGCAGTCAGGGCTGGATCAGCACCGATGTGTCTCCTCAGCACAGCGGCACTGGCGAACGAAGGAGCCCGCAGCGGTTCCCCAACCGCCTTGTGGCTCCTGCAAGTTGCTTACTGCTCGTCTCGCATCCGGTTCAGGACGCCTTGTCTTGACGTACCGTCACAAGAACAAGTCCCCCTCCCAAACCGGTCCGGCGGAGCTCAATCTAGACCACTGGACGCAGCCTCGGGAACAGTTGGACGAAACACACGGCGCAATGCCGACACCGACGGCATACTGCCCAGGTGACGAGCATCGTGATACCTGCTCACAATGAGGCGCGTGTCATCGGCCGGCTCCTCGATTCGCTGCTGGCCGATGCCTCCGAGGACGAGACCGACGTCGTGGTCGTATGCAATGGCTGCACGGATGACACCGCCGGGGTCGCGGCCGCCCGCGGCCCGCGTGTCCGGGTCGTCGAGATCCCCGTCCCCTCCAAGCACGCCGCCCTGCGGGCCGGTGACGACCACGCGCGCGGCTTCCCCCGCGTCTACGTGGACGCCGACGTCGTCATCACGGGCGCTGACGTACGGGCGCTGACCGAGCCCCTGGGCGACGACACCTCTGGCGTCCTCGCCACCGCCCCCGAACGGACGATCCCGCTCGCCGCCTGCGCATGGCGGGTGCGTGCCTACTACCGGGTGTGGCAGCGGCTCCCCGCCGTGCGCGAGGGCCTGTTCGGCCGGGGCGTCATCGCGGTCTCCAAGGCCGGGCACGCCCGGATCGCGGCCCTGCCGCCGCTGATGGCGGACGACCTGGCCGCGTCCCTGGCGTTCGCCCCGCAGGAGCGGCTCGTGGTCGGTGCGGCCCGTGTCGTGGTCCATCCGCCGCGCACATGGCGGGACTTGATCAAACGGCGGATCAGGGCCGCGGTGTCCACCGCCCAGGTCGAACGGCATCGGGAACCGGGCCGGGCTTCGGCGCGCACCAGCGCGGCAGACCTCAAAACCATGCTGCGCGGTGAGCCGAAGCTGTCCGTGAGTGTCATGGTCTTCGTCGCGGCGGCGGTCGTCGCCCGGCGGAAGGCCGCAAAGGCCATCCGGGCACAGGACTTCGGCACCTGGCTCCGGGACGAGAGCAGCCGGCAGAACTGATCGCGTCACACCTGGAGACCCTGATCATGTATCTCACCGACCGCTCCGCACCTCCCGGAGCGGACACCGAGCAGGGCCGAAGACGCGGCCTGGGGCCCAAGGTCGCCCCGGTCGTGCTCGTGCTCGGCACGGTCAGCCTGATCACCGACGTCTCCTCGGAGATGGTCACCGCGGTACTGCCGCTGTACCTGGTCACCCGACTCGGCTTCAGCCCGCTGGGATTCGGCACCCTCGACGGCGTCTACAACGGCGTCAGCGCACTGGTCCAGCTCACCGGCGGCCACCTCGCCGACCGGGTGCGGGGCCACAAGCTGATGGCCGGTCTCGGCTACGGCCTGTCGGCGCTCTGCAAACCGCTGCTCCTGTTCGCGGGCACCCTCGGCACGCTCGGCGCGGTCCTCGCCCTGGAACGTACGGGCAAGGGCCTGCGCACGGCCCCGCGCGACGCGATGATCTCCCTGTCCACGCCGCCCGGCGACCAGGGCCGGGCCTTCGGCGTACACCGGGCGATGGACACCACCGGAGCGATGCTCGGCCCGCTGGCGGCCTTCCTCATCCTGCGCGCCGCGGCCGACGGCTACGACGCCGTGTTCGGCGTGAGTGCATGTGTCGCCGCGCTCGGCGTGCTCGTGCTGGTCCTGTTCGTACCCCGCAGGCCCGCCGAGGCCGACGGGGCAGGCATGGCGGTCGGGGCAGGCGTGGCGGACGGCAGGCGGCCCGTCCGCATTCGCGACGCGCTGACGCTGCTGCGCCTGCCGCGGCTGCGGGCCATCGCCGGCTGTGCCGCGCTGCTCGGTCTGACCACCGTCAGCGACGCCTTCGTCTATCTGCTGCTGCAACGGCGCGCGGGCATCGGCGAGCAGTGGTTCACGCTGCTGCCGCTGGGCACCGCGACCGTGTTCCTGCTGCTGGCCGTACCCGTCGGAGCGCTGGCCGACCGGGTCGGACGGCGTACCGTTTTCCTCGCCGGGCACGCCAGTCTGCTCACCGGCTACGCCCTGCTGCTGTGGGCCCCGGCCACGCCGATCCTCGCCCCTGTCGTACTCGCCCTGCACGGCCTGTTCTACGCGGCCACGGACGGCGTGCTCCCGGCCACCCTCGCCGACATCGTGCCCGAGGAGCTGCGCGCCAGCGGCCTCGCCATCGTCGGCACCAGCCAGGCGCTGGCCCGGTTCTGCTGCTCGCTGGCCTTCGGCGCCGCCTGGACGGCGTGGGGAGACGGCCCGGCGCTGGCCGGATCGGCGGTCGGCCTGCTGTGCTGCGCGACCGTAGCGGGCATGGTGCTGCGACCGGCCGGCGGGACCCGATGACCACCACAGCCACAAGGATCCGGATGACACCGCTGCGCCTCCGCCTGCTCGTCCTCGGCACGGCGGTGCTGCTCCTCGCGGGCGTGGGCACCGGGATGGTCCTGCACGCCGCCTCCCGCGCGGATCGGGCGAACCAACCGCAGTCCGGCGGGCCCGCGGTCCGCGGGGCAAGGTGACGCTCAATCAGAAAGGCCGCCTGATGTTCCTCAACGCGGCGGCCGGCCCGCACCGCACCGCGGTCGCCTCGGTCCCGTCCGCCGACCCCGGGGGCGGGCGGGTCGCCTCGAAGCTGAAGTGCGCGCGCTTCTACGCTGCGGCCGGCACGGGCGTCTGCCTCCAGTCCGATCCCGGTGTCCTCAAGCAGAGCAATCGTGTCCTGCTCCTGGGCGCGGACCTGCGCACCCTGCGCACCTTCCCGCTCGCGGGCACCCCCAGCCGGGCCCGGGTCTCGCCCAGCGGGCGCTTCGTCGCCTGGACCGTCTTCGCCTCCGGCGAGTCCTATGCGTCCGCCTTCTTCTCCACCCGGACCTCGATCCTGGACACCCGCACCATGCGGCTGACTCCCAGTCTGGAGACGTTCTCCATCGTCAAGGACGGCGAGCCCTACCACGCTTCGGACATCAACTTCTGGGGCGTCACCTTCGCCTCCGACGACGACACCTTCTACGCCACCCTCAACACCGCCAGCCGCACCTACCTGGTCCGGGGTTCCCTCTCCCGGCGTACGGTCACCACCCTGGCCCAGAACGTGGAGTGCCCGTCGCTCTCCCCCGACGGGACGCGTGTCGCCTTCAAGAAGCGGGTCCTGCCCGGCACGTCCCTCTGGCACGAGTACGTCCTCGATCTGAGCACCCTGCGCGAGACCGCGCTCGCCGAACGCCACAGCGTCGACGACCAGGCCGCCTGGCTCGACAACCACACCGTCGCCTATGCCCTGCCCGCCAACGGCCAGGTCGGCGGCAGCGATCTGTGGAGCGTGCCCGCGGACGGCACGGGAAGCCCCCGGCTGCTGATCGCGGGTGCTTCGTCCCCCGCACCGCTGTAGAACGGGTCGGCGGGCAACTCCCGCGGGGCAGCGCCGGAGCGAGCCCAACTGGCGCTGCCGCCACCGCTGTTGAGGAAGAGCAGCAGCGCGCGGAGGGCCTTGAGCAGGTTTCAGGCCCGGAGTTGTTCCCGGTCCCCCATCACCATGACGGGATGACGCGCCGGGTCCAGGATGCGCAGGAGGGTCTTCATCCCGGACTCCGGGAGCGTGACGCAGGCCGATGTGCCGTCACCGTGGTCCATGTGCAGCCAGATCCCGCCGCCCTTGTCCACCCCGTGGGGGCGGCTCCAGTCGAAGGGCGGAACGCCCTTGACCCGGTTGTAGTCGATCGCGATGACGTAGTCGAAGTCACGAGCGTGGGCTTCGCCCGGGTTCAACATGGACTCGAAGGCGCTGTCGTCCTGCCAGTACCTCAAGCGGCTCCCGGGATCGTCCAGCGTGCCGCCCGCGTCCGTGAGCGTGAACACCCCGACCGGACTGTGCTCGTCGTCCATGCGGTGGTCCGTCGTCCAGCCCAGCCTGCCGTTGTGTGCGGGCCAGCTCGCCGTGCGTTCCCAGTGCGCGCCCCGCTTCTGGTAGAGAACGGCGATGCTGTCGGGTGAATCCCGGTAGTCGCCGTAGACGACCACCGCCTGTCCGGCGCCGGCCGGCACCTGTCTCCACATCCGGTCACCCACACCCGGAAGGCGATCTTCCGCAGCCCGTCGGCCGGGCGGGGCAGAGGCCGCACCCGGCGCACCGCCAGGGCTCCTGTGCTCGGGTCCGTGCTCACATGCCGCGGCAGGGGCCAGCAGGGCGCCGCAGGCCACAGCCGTGCATATGGCATGACGCACACCACCGCGCGGCTTCGGCCGGCAAGAGGACGAGGTCACTGTGAATGCCCGCATGATCACGATCTTGCGGCGAAACGGACGCGCCCCGCATCCGGACGGGGCATCCGGCTCAACGGTCTTCCGCACCGGCCGACGAACGGTCGGTCGAAGAAGTGACGGGGCGTCCCTGCGCCCCTCCCGGACCGCTCGCCGTGGGTGCTCTTCGACGTCTCGTAGTAGCTTGAACGGATCGAAAACGGCCTGTCGGTGGAGAGAAGTGGAGGTGCCGGGTGGCGCGCGGTAAGGATGTCCGGGGGGAGGCCCGACGGCGTGCGCGAGGTGAGCTGGAAGGGGAGGTGCTGGCCGCCTTGTGGGCAGCCGGCCGCCCGGTGACGGCAGCGGTGGTCCAGGAGAAGGTGACCGGTGCCGCGTACACGACAGTCCTGACGATCCTGACGCGGCTGTGCGACAAGGGGCTGGTGACCCGGCGGCGGGAGGGGCGCAGCCATGTGTACGCGCCCGTGGACGACCAGGCCGGGCTTGCGGCAGCGGGGATGCACTCGCTGCTGGACGAGGGCGGAGACCGCGCGGCGGTACTGGCACGGTTCGTGTCGGAGTTGTCGGCGGAGGACGAGAAGCTTCTGGAACAGCTGCTGCACGGCGCCTGACCGGCATGGAGCACGCATCACACCAGGAGACGCCGCAAGCGATCATCACTGTGCGCAATCAGTAGATTGCGTATAGTGATCAGGGTCGGTGCCGAGGCATCGCCGCTCAGGTGGACCGCAGGGATCACGCGGCACCACGCCCCCGACCGGGCCGACCCTGGCGGTCCACAGAAACGGAGAGCCGAAGAGTGATGCTTCAGCCCAGAAGTGGACTGTGCGGCCTGGCGGTCGGTGCGGCGGTTGTCTCAGGCACCCTGCTCCTGGCGGCCTGCGGCTCGAACGGCAGCTCCCGGCCCGCCGGCAGCTCGTCCATGGCCGCCTCGCCCGCCACCGCCGGCGCCGGCGGCGTCAACTGCGGCAAGGCGGCCACCGTGTCGGCTTCCGGCTCGACCGCGCAGGAGTTCGCGATGAAGGTCTGGATCAAGACCTTCATGCGGGCCTGCCCCGGAACCCGGATCCGCTACGAAGGCAGCGGCTCCGGTGCCGGCCAGACCGATTTCCTGGACGGCAGAACTGCCTTCGCGGGGTCGGACTCCGCGCTGAGCGCCGCCCAGATCAACCGGTCCAAGGGTGTCTGCTCCAACGGCGGCCGGGCCGTCCACCTGCCGACGGTCGGCGGCCCGATCGCCATCGGCTTCAACCTGCCAGGGGTCGGCAAACTGGTCCTGGACGCCCCCACACTGGCCAGGATCTTCGACTCACAGATCACCAAGTGGAACGATCCGGCGATCGCGAAGCTCAACTCCGGCACCAAGCTGCCGTCGACGCCGATCCAGGTGACGCACCGCTCCGATTCCTCCGGCACGACGGACAACTTCACGTCCTACCTGAGCGCCACCGCATCCAGCGCCTGGCCGCACGGCCACAGCAAGGAGTGGACGGCCAGGGGCGGCCAGTCCGCCAAGGGTTCCTCCGGCCTCGTCGAACAGGTGAAGAAGACGGTGGGTGCCATCGGCTACGTCGAGCTGCCGTACACAATCGCCCGCAACATTCCCACGGTATCGATCGCCACCGGCGCCCCCGCTCCGGTCGGCGCCAGTGTCCTTACGGCCTCCAAGGCGCTCGCCGGTTCCAAAATCGCCGGCAGCGGTGACGACCTCGTACTCGAACTCGACTACGCGACCAAGGCTCCGGCCGCCTATCCGATCGGCATGGTCACGTACGAAATCGTCTGCGACAAGGGCAACAAGCCGGCGACATGGCCCGCCACCAAGGCGTTCCTGACGTACATCGCCGGCGCCCAGGGCCAGGAGGACCTGAGCTTCGAGGGCTACGCGACGCTCCCGGCCACGATCGTGGACAAGGTCCGCAGCAGGATCAACAGCCTGTCCTAGTGCAGGGAGTCCGGCGACGACCGGGAAGGCAGGTCCGCTGCGGGCAGCGTACGGCCGCCCGGTGCGCGCGCAGCCATTGGACGGCGGGGGGCAGCAGCCCTACGGCGACGACCGCGGCGATGGCCGGGGCCAGGTACGCCGTTGCCCGCCGCCCGCTCTCGCCGAGGAGATACCCGGCCAGCACCAGCGACTGCGACCAGCCGAGTCCGGCCACGGTCTGCCACAGAGTGAAGGAGGCCGTCGGCATGTCCAGCAGGCCGGCTGCCGGATGGACCAGGGTGCGCACCACCGGCACGAACCTCCCCAGCACCACCGCTCTTCGGGGTCCGTACCGCGTGAACAGCGCTTCGGCTCGCTCCATGCGGGCCTGCCCCCGGCCCTCCAGCCGGCGCAGCCGCGCCGACCGAACGCCGCGCCGCCCCAGCCAGAATCCGGTCTGCGCGCCCGTGAGCGAGCCCACGCCCGCGCACACCAGCACCAGCACCAGCACCAGCACCAGCACCAGCACCAGCGACAACCGGGCCGCGCCCAGCCTGCGGATCCAGGACACCTGCCAGGGTCATGGGACCTGGTGCCATCGACGGGCTCTCCCCCTCCTGTGCGCTTCTGCGCCCGCACGATCTTCTACATGTTGTAGTAGATTTGCCGGCACCAACCCTCCCCCATCGAGTCCGCAGCCGAACTCCTTACTTCACCAGGGCCGTTCCCCAAGTTCTACATCATGTAGTAGCTTCGCTTTCGGCGCCGACGTGATCGCATCGTGCCCTGGTCCGCGTACGGGCGCGGCCTCGACCCGCGCGCGCTGCCGCCCTGGCCCGGGCATGCCCGGCCGTGCCCCGTATCCGTCAGGAGGCTGATCGACCGTGCCGGACCAGCTCCACCCGCTTCCGGGCTCGGCCCCTTCGCCGTCCACCCCACCGCCACCGGGCTGCGGCCCTCGGCGGGTCGTCGTCATCTCCGCGAGCGTCGGCGCGGGACACGACGGGGCGGCAGCCGGGCTGGCCGACCGCCTGACCGCACAGGGATTCCAGGTGGACCGGCACGACTTCCTCGACCTGCTGCCCGCGCACGCGGGCCGGTTGCTGTGCGGCGGCTACCACCGTCTGCTCACCTGGGCACCGGAGGGATACCAACGCCTGTACAAGGCCACGGAGCACTCTTCACGCCCCGGTGCGGTGTGGCGGGCGCTGTTCCGCAGTGCCGAGCACCGCACCCTGCGGACGATCACGCCGGACACCTGCGCGGTCGTCTCGACCTACCCGGGTGCCAGCCAGGTCCTCGGCGCGCTGCGGCGGCGCGGTCTGCTGACGGTGCCCGCCTTCACCTACCTGACCGACTTCTCTGTTCATGCCCTGTGGGTCGCCCCGGGCATCGACGCTCACCTGGCGGTGCACCAGGTTCCGGCGGCCCAGGCGCACGCGCAGGGCGCCGCCGCCGTCACGGTCGCCGGTCCCGTCACCGGCTCACGCTTCACCCCCGCCTCCGACGGCCAACGGCCCGCCGCGCGCGCCCGGTTCGGCCTGCCCGAGCACGCGCCGCTGGCCCTGCTCGTAGCGGGGTCATGGGGGGTCGGCCCGGTGCGGCAGGCCGCCGTCGAGATACGCGAGACGGGGGTCGCGGTCCCGGTGGTGGTGTGCGGCCGAAACCAGGCCCTCGTCGCGCGGCTGAAGCAGGATGGCATCGAGCACGCCTTCGGCTGGGTGGACGACATGCCGGGCCTCATGCACGCCTGCGACGTGCTGGTCCAGAACGCCGGCGGGCTGACCTCGCTGGAGGCGTTCGCCGCCGGGCTGCCGGTGGCCAGCTACCGCTGCATCCCCGGCCACGGCCGCACCAATGCCCAGGCGTTGGAGGAGGCAGGCCTGACGGCCTGGATCCGCACCCGCGAGGACCTGGGCCCCGCACTCACCGAGCTTCTGCACGGACCCCGAGGCCAGGCCCAACGCGCGGCGGGAATCGCCCTGCACCGGTCCGCCCCCGGGCCGGTGCCCGCCATCGCCGCAAGAACCGGATACGGGCCGGCACCCGCCGTCGTAGGCCACGCCGGCCGGCGACGGCTCGCCTTGACCGCAGCCGTCGCGGCGACCACCCTCTCGCTGGGCGTCGCCGGCCCGCTGGCCTACGCCTACACCGAAGCACCCGCCCGCTTCACCGCCGTTGCCCACTACCTGGACGGAGACAGGCGATGACCCCGGCCCGCCCCGCCCTGCTCGCCTCTGCCACGGTCCTGCCCGCGCTCGCCGCGTTGCACGCCGCCCCCGTGATCTCCACCTTCGGGCCGCTGCGCAACACGGCCATGCCACGCCTGGCCGGTCAGGGCCGCCCGGATCACATCGCCCTCACCTTCGACGACGGCCCCGACCACCTGTCCACCCCGCACTTCCTCAGCTTCCTGGAGACGCGCGGGGTCCGGGCCACCTTCTTCCTGCTCGGTTCGATGCTGGTCCGCTCCCCCGGGCTGGCGAAGGAGATGGCCGCCGCCGGGCACGAGATCGCCGTCCACGGCTGGCATCACCGGCCCTTGCTGGTGCGCGGCCCCCGGGCCACGTACGACGACCTCGCCCGCGCCCGCGACGCCGTGGCCGACGTCACCGGCCGGGCACCGGCGCTCTTCCGGCCGCCGTACGGGGTGATGACGACCGCCGCCCATCTGGCCTGCCGCCGCCTCGGATTGACCCCGGTGCTGTGGACCGCCTGGGGCGAGGACTGGCGCAAGCGGGCCACGCCCCGATCCGTCCAGGACACCGTCCTGCGGGACCTGCGCGGCGGCGGCACCGTCCTGCTCCACGACTCCGACTGCACCTCCGCCACCGGCTCCTGGCGCACCACCCTGCGGGCACTGCCCGGCATCCTCGACGCCTGCCAGGCGCGTGGCTGGCAGGTCGGCCCCCTGCGCGAACACGGAGTCCCCGACCGCCGCCCGGTGGCCGGTCCGGGCGGTGAGTGAGGCACCCGCCGTGACGAGCAACGGGCTTCCATGGCCGACGGGTTACTCAGGTGGACCGCGCCGCGGTTCCCGTCGGCGTGCGATCCCGAGCGGCCGAAAGTCGACGGCGGGCTGCTGACACCGTCGGCGGGGGTGCGTCAGCATGGGGCACGTGTCCGACAAACCGAGCACTCCGCGCCGGATCGCCGACGACTACGTCGCGCAGGTCGCCGCCCTCGATCCCATGACCTCGACCCGGCTGGGCCTGCACCCCGAGGACGCCCGGCAGCCGGATCTGTCTCCGGAGGGCTTCGAGGCGCTCGCCGAGCTGGCCCGGCGGACGCTGTCCGCGCTCGACGCCGCCGAGCGGCACGCCGAGAAGGACGGGGTGGTGTTCGAGGACGCCGAGCGGAACTGCGCCCGGCTGCTGCGAGAGAGGCTGACCGCCGCACTCGTCCTGCACGAGGCAGGTGATCACTTCCGCGAGCTGCGGAACGTCAATTCGCCCCTGCACAAGGTGCGGAGCATCTTCACCCTGATGCCCACCGACACCGACGAGAACTGGGCGGCCGTCGCCGGGCGGCTGCGCAACCTGCCCGGTGCACTGGACGGTTATCGGGCGACCCTGAGCGAGGGCATCGCCCGCGGGCTGCTGTGCGCGCCCCGGCAGGCCCGGGCCGTCATCGGCCAACTCGCCGCCTGGACCGGCGCGGACACCGGCGGGGCGAGCTGGTTCTCGACGCTCGTGGCCGCCGGTCCGCAGCGGCTCGGGCCGGAACTGGAGGCCGCCGCCGACCGGGCGACGGCCGCGGTGGCCGGCTTCCACGACTGGCTGCGCGGCACCTATCTGCCCGCCGCGAACGGCACCCCGGACCCCGTCGGCCGCGAGCGCTACCTGCGCTCGGCCCGCTGGGCCAACGGAACGGAACCGGACCCGGCGGAGGCCTACGCCTGGGCCTGGGAGGAGTTCCACCGGACGGTCGCCGAGATGCGGGCCGAGGCCGGGCGGATCCTTCCGGGCGCCGGCGTCCGGGAGACCATGGACCACCTGAACCGGCACGGTCACACCATCGTGGGCGAGGAGAACATCCGCGCCTGGCTCCAGCAGATCATCGACGAGGCGATCGACGCGCTCGACGGCACCCATTTCGACATCTCCGGCCCCCTGCGCCGGGTCGAGACCGTCATCGCACCCCCGGGCAGCTCGGGCGCTCCCTACTACAACGGTCCCAGCCTGGACTTCAAGCGCCCCGGGCGTACGTACCTGCCCACGCTGGGTCAACAGGCCTTCCCCACCTGGGAGATCGTGAGCACCTGGTACCACGAGGGCGTCCCCGGCCACCATTTGCAGACCGCGCGCTGGACCGCCGCCGCGGACCGCCTCAGCAGCTACCAGATCACCCTCGGCGCGGTCAGCGCCAACAAGGAAGGCTGGGCCCTGTACGCCGAGCGTCTGATGGACGAGCTGGGCTTCCTCACCGACCCCGCCCGCCGCCTCGGCTATCTGGACAAGCAGATGCTCCGGATCATCCGCGTGATCATCGACATCGGCATGCACCTGGAACTCGCCGTTCCCGCCGACTCCGGCTTCCACCCCGGCGAACGCTGGACTCCGGAGCTCGCCACCGCGTTCATGGCCGCCCACCACGGCAGCGACACCGCCCGCCGTACCAGCGAGATCGACCGCTACCTCGGCTGGCCCGGCCAGGCGATCGGCTACAAGCTGGGAGAACGTGCCTGGCTGCAAGGCCGTGCGGCCGCCCGCCGCCGCCTCGGCACCGGTTTCGACCTGCGCACCTGGCACATGAACGCACTCGCCCAGGGCTCGCTCGGCCTCGCCGACCTGGCCGACAACCTCGCATCGCTGTGACAGGAGGCCTTCCGGTTACTGTCCGATGACCTGCCACGCCTCGTAGGGGCCGGTCGTCGAGCCGTCGGGGTGCGCGTCGCGTTGCTGGTCCCAGCCCAGCCAGGCAGTCCATGCCGCCGCGGACAGCCCTGCCAGGACGAGTACGGACGACAGGTGGGCAACGGATCCCGGGATTCCTCGGCGCATGACCCGAGCGTGGCAGCCCCGGCCCTCACCGGTCAGCGCGCATGTACTCAGCTCCACCTGAGTACATGAGGAATCGGTCCTCGTGCATCGGCGACGTAGTCCTGTACGACGGACATGAAGTCCGCGTCGGGCTCGAGACCGAGTGCGGCGGCGCGGCTGTTGTCGAAGACGGCGGGCCAGGAGGCCACGATGGCCTCGATGGCGGGGTCGGGCCTGACGGTCACCAGGTCGGTGACGGCGTCGCCGCCCACCTGGCGCAGCGTCGCGAGCATCTCGGCGACCGACACCGTCAGGGCGGGAAGGTTGACCGGTACCCGGCCGTCGAGGCGTCCCGGCCCGGTGCCGCGCTCCGCCTCCGCGACTCGAAGGAGGCCGTGGACGGTGCGTCGCGGTGAGGACAGGGCCACCCGCAGGTCGGGGTGCACCGGGCAGGTTGCCGGGAGTCCGGCGAGCGGTTCGCGAACGATTCCGGACAGGAAGCCGGATGCGGCTGCGTTGGGTTGGCCCGGCCGTACCGAGACGGTCATCAGCCGGGCGACGCGGCCGTCGAGGAAGCCGTGGCGGGTGTAGTCCGCGATCAGGTGCTCGCAGATGAGCTTCTGCGTTCCGTAGCTGGACCGCGGCATGGGCGGGGTCGACTCGCTGACCACCGGGGGCATGGGCAGCGCCGGATCGGAACCGTAGACGGCGAGGCTGCTGGAGAAGACCACCCGCGGCAGCGGCCCGCCGGCGGCCGACTGAGCGCGGGCAGCGTCGAGCAGGGCGCGGGTGGTGTCCACATTGGCACGCATGCCGAGGCCGACGTCGGCCTCACACTCGGCCGAGACCGCGGCGGCCAGGTGGAACAGCACATGAACCGGCTCCGCGAACACGTCGTCGAGGCGGTCGATCAGGTCGCCGTGCACGATGTCCACGAGGGGGTCGGTCGCCGCCGGTGAGTCGGGCCGTACCACGCGGTCGGCAAGCACCAGTCGGTCGATCGGGGTGCCTCCGAACGCCCGCGTCCGCAGCAGTGAGGCGGTGAGCAGGCCTCCCAGGAAACCGAACGCGCCCGTGATGACGACCCTCACGTGATGACTCCTCGCTGTGTGCCGGGCTGGATCACCGCAAGCGAACGGCAGGCTGCGCCGGGCGCATCGACGCCGTCCGGCACAGCGTCCATGTTCTCTCTGCCCGCCGGCACCCGGCCGCAAAGACACCCGCGGGGCCGGCAGCGTGCCCGGTGACGCCGTCGGGTGACGACCGGCGGGCCGGCCGCACCACGGTGTGGTGACGCGAATTGTGGGATCCTGCGCAGGTGCGCGAACTGACGGTGCTGGGGACGTGCGGTGCCTGGCCGGAGGCCGGACGGGCGGCGAGCGGCTTCCTGCTCGAGGGCGACGGATTCCGCCTGGTCGTCGATCTCGGCTACGCGACACTGCCCCGGCTGCTGGCGCGGTGCTCGGCGAGCGAAGTCGACGCCGTGGTCATCACCCACGAACACCCGGATCACTGCGCTGATCTGAGCGCGCTGTGCCGAGCGCTGCTCCTCGGCGGGGAGCGCCGCGGGCGGGTGCCGTTGTACTGCCCGCCGGGCGTGCTCGAACGAGTACAGGCGATGGAGCCGACCGAGGAACTGCGTGAGGTCTTCGACCCGCATCCGCTCCCGGGTGGCTACGAGGTCGGACCCTTCCGACTGGACGGGCGGCTCCTTCCTCATCATGTGCCGCACGCGGGCCTGCGGTTGACCGGGCCGGGCCTGACCGTCGCCTACAGCGGCGACGCCGGTCCCGACCGAGCGCTCGGTGAACTGGCGGCCGGGGCGGACCTGTTGGTCGCCGGGGCGACTCTCCAGGGTCCGGCAGCCGAGCCGTACCTGCTCAGCGCCGCCCAGGCAGGCCGGTTGGCCGCCGACGCGGGGGCGGAGCGCCTGCTGCTCACACACTTCTGGCCCGGAGCCGAGCGCCGGCGGTCCGTCGCGGAGGCCGGTGCCGCCTACGGCGGGGAGATCCTGGCCGCACATGAGGACATGGTCCTCACCCTTTGATGCCGGCCACGAGACGCTGACCCCCCGGTGCGCTCCGCTCAGCCGGTGGCGTCGCTGCCGCGCAGGCGGGCGGTGAGCAGGGAGCGCTCGGCGGGGTTGGCGGTGCGGCGGAGCGCCTCCCGGTCGGCCTCGGCGGCCTCCGCGTCGCGGCCGAGGTCGCGCAGCAGCGCGGCGCGGGTGGCGTGGAAGAGGTGGTAGCGGCCCAGCCGGTCCGTGAGGGTGTCGACCTGGGCCAGCGCGGCGGCCGGGCCGTCGGTGTGGCTGAGCACGACGGCACGGTTCAGGCGTACGACGGGTGAGGGGTCGACGGCCAGCAACATGTCGTAGAGCCTGAGCAGTTGGGGCCAGTCGGTCTCGTTCCAGCTGGGTGCCTCGCAGTGCACGGCGGCGATGGCGGCCTCGATCTGGTACGGGCCGGTCCGGCCGAGCGCGGCGGCTCGCTCGATGAGGGCGGTGGCGCTGCGGATGCGCTGTGCGTCCCAGCGGGTACGGTCCTGGTCGGCGAGGGGGACGAGCCGTCCGCCGGCGTCCAGGCGAGCGGGCCAGCGGGCCGCGTGCAGGCGGATCAGGGCCAGCAGCGCGAGCGGTTCCGGCTCCTGGGGCAGTGAGCCGGCCAGCAGGGCGGCGAGCCATTCGGCGTCGTCGACCAGCTCGCGCCGGACTCCGAGGTCTCCGCCGGTGGTGAAGCAGCCCTCGTTGAAGACGAGGTACACCACGCGCATGACCTGGGGCAGCCGCTCGGCGCGCTCCTCGGGCTCGGGCGCGCGGTAGGGGATGCCGGCGGCCTGGATCTTCTGTTTCGCCCGGGTCACGCGCTTGGCGAGGGTGGCTTCGGGCACCATGAACGCCCGCGCGATCTCGGCGGTGGTCAGGCCCACCACGGCACGCAGGGTGAGCGCGACCTGCGCATCGGGCTCCAGGGCGGGATGGCAGCAGGTGAAGATGAGCCGCAGGCGGTCGTCGGGCTCCCGTTCGGCCGAGTCGGGCAGGGCTTCGATGCGGGCCGCGAGCTGCGGGAGCCGGTCCTGGAATCGGGCCTCGCGGCGGATGCGGTCGAGGGCCTTGTTGCGCGCGCAGGTCAGCAGCCAGGCTCCGGGCCGTCTGGGCGGGCCGGAGCTCGGCCAGCGCCGCAGTGCCTCCACGACGGCCTCGCCGACCATCTCCTCGGCCAGGTCGAAGTCGCCGAGGAGGCGGACCAGGCTGGCGGTCAGCCGGCCCGCTTCCTCGCGGAAGACCCGTTCGATGAGCGACCGGGTCTCCCGGGCGCCGACCGGGTCAGCGCTCGACAATCGGACGCACCTCCACCTTGCCGTCGGGCACCGGGAAGCTCGCCGCCAGTTCCAGGGCGGCGTCCAGGTCGGGCACCTCGACGATCGCGTAGCCGCCGATCGCCTCCTTGGCCTCCAGCAGCGGGCGGTCGATCATGCTGGCGCGGCCCTCCTCGACCACCACCGTCGTCGCGGTGCCGGGTTCGCGCAGCTGGTTGGCCTCGACGATGGTCCCGTCGGCGCGGTGCTTGGTGAACCATTCCACGATCCCGCCGAACACCTCCGCGCGCTCCTGCTCGGAGCCCTCCTCCTGCCAGGCGCCACGGGTCAGCAGCAGTACGTACTTCATGGTGTCCTCCTTGGTCGTCATGCCTGTCTACCTTCACGACGAACAAGCCGGCGCCGAAAGGACAGGGCACGCCCGCCCGTCGGATTCACTCCATCGGCATGCCGTCGGGCAGGCCCAGCGCCGCGGACACCTGGCGCCAGATGGCGGTGAGCGCGCCGTCCAGGGTGACCGTCGGGTCGCGCAGCATGAGGCGGATGCCGTAGCCGTCGCTGAGGGACAGGACGAGCGTGCACAGGTCGTCCACGTCGGTCGGCGTGAACTCGCCGGAGGCGATGCCGCGCCGTACCGCGTCGGCCACCCAGGTGTGCAGCTGCGCGTACAGGTCCACGGCATAGGCCCGGGTGGCCTCGTCGCGCAGCGCCCGGACCCACAGTTCCTGCCACAGCCGCCAGTCCTGGTGGAGTTCGGGATCGGTGGGCAGCAGGTTGCGCACGATGCGGGCCAGGATGACCGCCGCGGGCGCCGTTTCCGCGTCGCGTTCCACGTCGGTGGCGGTGTTGGCGAAGGAGTGGGTCATCGCCTCGGTGAACAGCTTCTCGCGTGTGTCGAAGTGGTAGTGCAGCAGAGCCGTCGACACGCCCGCCCGCTCGGCGACCATGCGCATCCGGATCTTCTCGAAGCCGATCTCGGCGATGGCCTCGCACGCCGCGGTCAGGATGCGCTCGCGCGTGTCTGCCGTGCGCATCTTGGTGGACACCCTGCGGCTCCCCTCGGTCGGTGGTCGTACGCCACGCCCATCTTCCCTCACCTTGCTTCTCACCGGGGCGCCGTCGGTGCCGTCCCGCGCCGGGCTTCCGCGTCGTAGACGTGGAAACCGCGCCCGGACTTCCGTCCCAGCAGCCCGGCCTCGACCATCCGGGACAGCAGCGGAGGCGGTGAGTACTGCGGTTCGCGGAACTCGGCGTACAGCGACTCGGCGATGGCCCGTGTGGTGTCCAGGCCGATCAGATCCGCCAGCGCCAGCGGTCCGAGCGGGTGCGCGCAGCCGAGGACCATCCCGCGGTCGACGTCCTCGACGCTCGCGCTGCCCGACTCCACCATGCGGACGGCGGCCAGCAGATACGGCACGAGCAGCGCGTTGACGATGAATCCGGCCTTGTCCCGGGTGCGGACGACCTCCTTGCCGAGCCGGCCCGTCACGAAGGTCTCGGCGCGTGTCACGGTGTCGGCCGAGGTGAGGAGAGAGGGGACGAGCTCGACCAGCCGCAGTACCGGTACGGGGTTGAAGAAGTGCACGCCGACGACGTGTTCCGGGCGGGTCGTCGCGGAGGCGAGCCGGATGACCGGGATGGAGGAGGTGTTCGTCGCGAGGAGGGCGTGCTCGCCGGTGACCACGGAGTCGAGGCGGGTGAAGACGTCGGCTTTGAGGCGCTCGTCCTCCGCCACGGCCTCGATCACCAGGTCGCGGTCGTGCAGTGCCTCGAGCTGGTCGACCACGGTGATCAGGCCGGCTGCCGCCGTGCGCCGCTCTTCGGTGAGTCTGCCGTGCGCGGTGGCCCGCTCGAGCGAGCGGGCGATGCGCAGACGGCCCGAGCCGGCCGCCTGCGCGTCGCGTTCCACCACGGTCACCGGCAGGCCGGCCCGCGCACAGACCTCGGCGATGCCCGCGCCCATCAGTCCGCAGCCGACGACTCCGACGCGTTCGATGCCGGTCATCCGAGCTTCCCTTCGATCTGTGTCGGCCGTTGTGTCATGGGGGTCAGGCGGTGGGCAGGTCCAGGACCCCGGAGCCACGCTTGATCAGCTCGTTCGCGATGATCAGCCGCTGGATCTCGGACGTGCCCTCCCAGATGCGGTCCACGCGCAGCTCCCGGTACAGCCGCTCGACGGCGTACGTACGGTCGTAGCCGCGCCCACCGTGGATCTGCAGGCACCGGTCGATCACCCGGCCCGAGGCCTCGCTCGCCGCGAGCTTGGCGATGGCGGCCTTGGCATGCAGCGTCTTGCGGTCCCCGGCCGGGGCCTGGTCGACCTCCCAGGCGACCTGGTGGGTGTAGGCACGGTTGACGGCGATGTCCACGGCGCAGTCGGCGAGCATGCCCTGGATCAGCTGGTACGACGCGATCGGCGCCCCGAACTGTTCACGCTCCACCGCCCAGTCACGGGCCAGCTCCAGGGCACGCTCGGCGGCGCCCGTCGTGCGTGCCGCGATCATCAGGCGCTCCTCGGTGAACCACGAGCGCGTGATGTCGTACCCCTCGCCGATGCCGCCGAGCACCGCGTCCTCCCCCACCTGGACGTCGGTGAAGGTGAACTCGGGGTGCTCGTAGACGAAGGTGTGCATGAAGCGGGGCACCCTTGTCATCTCGATGCCGGGGGTGTCCTTGTCGACGAGGAACAGCGTCGGCGCGCGGTCCGGCCCCGCCGCGGCGAGCACGATCATGAAGTCGGCGTGGTCGCCGACCGTCACGAACCACTTCTCCCCGTTGAGCACCCAGCCGCGGTCGTTCTTGGTGGCCGTGGTGGCGAGGTTCTGTGGGTCCGAGCCCGCGCCGGGCTCGGTGACGGCGTAGCAGTCGCGCCGCTCGCCCTTGATCACCGGGATGAGGAAGCGCTCGCGCTGCTGCGGGGTGCAGAACCTGAGCGCGTTGGCGGGCCGCCACACCATGTCCCACAGGGCGCCGGTGAGCCGGCCCAGTTCCTCCTGGACGGTGACCTGCTCGGCGATGGTGAGTCCGGCGCCGCCCCATTCGGCCGGCATGTTGACGGCCTGGAGTCCCGCGTCGAGGACCGCGTCGCGGATCTTGGTGTGTGTGTCGGCGGGCAGGCCGTTGTCCTCCTCGCACGGGATCTCGTAGGCGGCGATGAAGTCGGTGAGGGCGCGGGCGTGGGCCTTGAGCTGTGCCTGGCGCGGGGTGAGCCGGTAGTCCATGGGAGTCCTCGCTGTGCGGTGCCGAAGGGGTGCGGTGGTGGAGGGGTGCCGAGGTGGAGGGCGGTGGTCAGTGCGTGGGCAGGGCCAGGGCGCGGGTGCCGCGCTTGATCAGCTCGTTCGCGATGATCAGCCGTTGGATCTCGGACGTGCCCTCCCAGATGCGGTCGACGCGCAGCTCGCGGTACATGCGCTCGACGGGGTAGGTGCGGTCGTAGCCCCGGCCGCCGAAGATCTGCAGACAGCGGTCCGCGACCCGGCCGGCGGCCTCACTGGCGGCGAGCTTGGCGGTGGCGGCCTTGGCGTGCAGCGTCTTGCGGTCGGTGTCCGGCTGGTCCGCCTCCCAGGCGACCTGGTGGGTGTAGGCACGGTTGACGGCGATGTCGACGGCGCAGTCGGCGAGCATGCCCTGGATCAGCTGGTACGACGCGATCGGCGCCCCGAACTGCTCGCGCTCCACCGCCCAGTCACGGGCGAGCCGCAGGGCGCGCTCGGCCGCGCCGACGGTGCGTGCGGCGATCATCAGGCGTTCGTCCGTGAACCATTGCTTGGTCAGCTCGTAGCCGTTGCCGACACCGCCGAGCACGTCCTCGTCGGCCACGAAGACATCGGTGAAGGTGAACTCGGGGTGCCCGTTGACGGCGGAGTGCATGAAGTGCGGCACCCGTGTCATCGCGACTCCGGACGCGGCCTTGTCCACGAAGAAGAGGGTGGGCAGCCGGTCGGGCCCGGCGTCCGCCTGCACCAGCAGGAAGTCGGCGATGTCGCCGCAGGTGACGAACCACTTCTCCCCGTTGAGCAGCCAGCCGCCGTCGGTGCGGGTGGCCGTGGAGGTTCCGGAGGAGGGGTCCGAGCCCGCGCCCGGTTCGGTGACGGCGAACGCGTCGAACTTCTCCCCGCGGATCACGGGCAGCAGGTACTTCTCGCGCTGGCGTTCGTCGCCGTACGCGAGCACGTTGGCCGGCCGCCAGGGGACGTCCCACAGGCAGTTGGTGACCTTGCCGAACTCCTCCTCCACGATGACCTGGTCGAGCAGGCTGAGGCCGGCGCCGCCCCACTCGGCGGGCATGTTGATGGCGTAGACGCCGGCGTCCATGGCGGCCCGGGTCAGTTCGGCGACCAGCTCGTGCGGCAGGGGGCCGCCGGCCTGCTCGGACTGGTTCTCGTACCGCATCAGCAGACGCGCGTAGTCGGCGGCGCGGCGCTTGAGGTCGGCCTGCTCGGGGTGTAGCGCATGTCCATGGGGGCCTCTTCGGTCGGCTCACAAAGGTGGTTGGGTCAGGCGAGTACGGCGCGGGAGTCCAGGGCGAGGACCCCGTGCGGGCGCACGAGCAGGGGGTTGACCTCGATCTCGGCGATCTCCGGGTGCGCGGCGGCGAAGGCCGTGATCGTCTCGACGGCCGCCGCGGCCGCCGCGACATCGACGGGAGGTCTGCCGCGCGCCCCGTCGAGCAGGGCGGCGGTCCGCAGTCCGCGCAGCAGGTGCAGGGCGCGCTCGGCGGTCACGGGGGCCAGGGTGAAGGCGACGTCGTGCAGGGCCTCGGCCAGTACGCCGCCCAGGCCCACCATGGCGACGGGACCGAAACGGGGATCGCGGTTGACGCCGACGATCAGCTCCACGCCGTCGGTCAGGTCCGCCATCGCCTCCACGGAGTAGGAGGGGGCGCCGAGCCTGGCATGCATCTCGCGGAAGGCGGTGCGCAGTTCGTCGGGTCCGGCCAGGCCGAGTGCCACGCCGCCCGCGTCGGACTTGTGCAGCAGATGGAGGGCCTTGAGGACGTAGGGCCCGCTGAACTCCTCGGTCACGGCGAGGAGTTCGGTCTCGTCGTGGACCTCCCGTGCGGCCGGGAAGGACAGGCCGGCCGCCTCCAGGGCCCTGCGGGTCTGCAGATAGCCGCTCTCGCGCAGCGGGACCGCGGGCGCGGGGAGGGGCGTGATGCCCGCAGACGGCGCGCCGGGTGCCGTGGCGGCGAGGGCGCGGGCGGCGTCCTCGGTGGCGGAGAAGACCGGGATGCCGGCGGCGGCCAGGGTGCGGCAGCTCGGCGACTCGGGATACATCGACTGCACCACGAGCGGCTTCGCGGTGGCCCGGTGGCGGTCGGCGATGAGGCGCGCGGCGGCCTGTTCCCCGTCCGCGAGGACCGTGCCGCCTCCGCCGAGCCCGCCGTCGACGGCCGCGTACCCGCCGAAGTAGCCCGTCATCAGCACGGCGTCGGTCTCCTCGGCCGCCAGCAGCGCGGCGACGGTCTCCGCGTACGAACCGGGGTCCTGCTCCCCCATCCCGGCGAGGTCCACCGGGTTGGTGACGGCCGACTGCTCCCACAGGACCTTCCGGAGCTCATCCCGTGTCGGCTGGTGGAGCTCGGGGACGCTCAGGCCTGCCGCCTCGACGGCGTCGGCGGCGATGACACCGTGGCCGCCGCCGTCCGTGAGGACCGCGACCCGGCGTCCGGCTGCGCGCCGGGCGCCGCTCAACCCGGCCAGGACGACGGCGAGTTCGCGCGGGGTGGCGACCAGTTCCACACCGGCGTCCCGGCAGGCCGCGGCCACCACGTCGGCCGAGGTGGTGAGCGCACCGGTGTGGGACTGTGCGCTGCGTGCGGAGGCGTCGCCGCGTCCGGCGGTGAGCAGGACCACGGGCTTGCCCGCCCCGGCGGCGGCCTCGGCGAAGGCGCGTCCGTCGGCGAAGTCCTCCGCGTAGACCGCGACGGCGCGGGTGCCCTCGTGCCGGGCGCAGTCGGCGAGCAGGTCGACGAGGGTGACGTCGGCCTGGTTGCCCAGCGAGACGAAGCGCGAGAAGCCGAGTCCGTGCGGGCGGAAGCGGAGCTGGAGTTCCAGGGCGAGGTTGCCGCTCTGGCTGAGGAGGGCGACACCGCCGGGGGTGAAGGTGTCGGAGGCCAGGAAGAGGTCCGTGGTGTTGTCGGCGAGTCCCAGGCAGTTCGGTCCGACCATCACGGCACCGGCGGCGCGTACCCGTTCGGCGACGGCGTGCTGGCGTGCCCGTCCCGCGGCGCCGGTCTCCGCGAAGCCGGCGGTGATGGCGACGACGGCGCGGGCCCCGCACCGGAGTGCCTCGTCGACGGCGTCCTCGAAGCCGGCGGCAGGTACGGAGATCACCGCCAGGTCGACGGGTTCGCCGATCGCGCTCAGGCTGGTGGCCGCGGTACGGCCGAGGACCGTACCGCCGCGCCGGTTGACCAGGTGGAGGGGGCGGCGGCCGTTGGCGCGCAGGGCCTGGGCGGCGATGGCGTGGCCGTACTTGGCGGGGTCGTCGCTGGCTCCGACGACGGCGACGGAGACGGGGTCGAAGAGAGCCGACAGGTCGCGTCCCATGTCACTTGACCAGTCGCAGCGCGGAGTTGGGGCAGGCCGCCACGGCGGCTTCGGCGGCGTCCGCGCCGACGGCCGTCACTTCGGTCACGCGGACCCCGGCGTAGCCCCACTCGTCGAGGTCGATCAGCTCGGGCGCGGGTTCCTGGCAGAGGCCGTAGCCCTGGCAGCGGGTGGAGTCCAGCAGGAGTTTCACGGTGGGGTCCTTTCGGGTGCGCTTCGGGGCGGGGAGGGGCGGGAACGGCGGGGAAGGGCGGGGTCAGGGCACGGTCACCGTGAACCGGCGGCCGTCGGTGGGTGCCCTGTCGGTGCACGCCGGGCAGCCGGTGCCGCGGTGGGCGTCGATCCGGCCGGGGAAGTGGGCGAGGAGGGAGGCGACGATCCGGGCGGCGGCGTCGAGCAGACCGCACGCCCCGCGGCCGGGCAGCTGCCGCGACCAGCGGTGCAGCCGGTCGCCCGCCGTGTCGTCCGCCTCACCGCGGGCCACGGCCGTGAGGGTCCCGGCCAGCGCCCCGGTCCCGGAGACGCACACCCCGCACTGCCGGGCGCTCTGCGCCGCGAGGTAGGCGATGGCTTCGGTGGCAACGGCGAGGGGGCAGTCCGCGGGGTGCAGGAAGTGCAGCGCTCCGCAGCCGAGTGCGCCGCCGGCCGCTTTCAGCAGGTCGTGGTCGAGCGGGAGGTCCGGCCAGCCCGCGCCGTGCAGTCCGCCGAACAGACCGCCCAGGAGAACCGCCTCGGCCCTGCCGTGCCCGCACAGGTCGGCGAGGACCTTCAGATGCGTACCGGCGGGCACCTCGGCCAGGGCGGCGGTGGAACCGCCGGATCCCGAGACCGTCACCAGATGAGCGCCGGCCACGGCCACCGCGGCATCGGGGCACGCGTGCATCACCGCGATCCGCGCCAGTGTCTCGACGTTGGCGACCAGCGTGGGCGCACCGCCGACCCCCGCCTCGAAGGGGCGCGGGGGCTTCGCCCTGGGCAGGGCCGGACCGCCCTCGATACGCCGTACGACCGCGGTCTCCTCCCCGGCCACGTACGCCCCCTCCGTTCGTACGACCTCGATGCGCAGGCCGGTGTTACGCACGGTGAGCGCGTGCCGGACGGCCTGTTCGGCGCGGGCGTCGGAGAGGTAGACGTAGCCGTGCTCGGCGCCGGTCATGGCCGCGGCCAGCCGCAGGCCGTCCAGGACCAGGTGCGGGCGGTGGCACAGCAGCCACCGGTCCTTGACCGATCCGGGCTCGCCCTCCTCGCCGTTGGCCACGACGACGGGCCGGCCGGGGGCGTTCAGCACGGCGCGCAGCTTCACTGCGGCGGGGAAGCCGGCGCCCCCGCGGCCCCGCAGTCCGGCGGCGGTGATCAGGTCGAGCAACGGGTCCCGCGCGGTCAGCGGTGCGTACCCGCCCACCGCGAGGTATCCGGCGAGATCCTCGACACCGCGGTACGGCTCGGCACCGAGCACCGGCGAGACGAGCAGACCGGGCTGTCCTTCGGGGAGGAGGGAGTGGACGCCGGTCATACGGTGCTCCTGGGATTGCAGTGGCCTGAGTGGCCGGAGTGATCAAAGGGGCTTCCGCCAGAGCGCGCTCGCAACCGCGCCAACGCCCGTTCCAGGTCCCGTCGCTGCGGGGCGGTGCGCGCGTAGGCGGTGCCGGGCAGGCCGATCAGCATGCGGTGGTGGTCGAGGACGACCTCGCCGGCCACCAGCGCCGGCCGGGGGTCGCCGCTCGTGGATCCCGCCGCGGCCCGGACGACCAGGTCGGTGACTTCGCCGAGGTAGCGCAGCCAGCTGTGCTGCGTGCCGCGCAGCACCAGGCGCTCGACGCGCTGCCGCTCGGCGTCGACCGAGGCGGACGAGGGGCGGCCGGCCGCCGGTGCGCGCAGGGCGGCCACCGCGGCGGGCAGTTCCCGTTCGGGCTCCGGCGTGAGGCCGAGCCATACCAGACTTCGGCGGGCGCTCATGGGTGCCTCCTTGGCCGAACCGTCTCCGGATGGCCCGGAAACGGGGTGGCGCGGCGACGGCGTGGACGGGGGTGCCTCGGCGCCCGGCCGGGGTCGGGTGGGAAGCGGGTGCGGGGTGCCGGCCTCGGGGTCGGGCACGGCGTGGACAGCGGGGCATCCTCGACGGTGCGACGTGATCGGCCGGAGCCGTGCACCGCCCGGATCGATGGTGTCCGGAATCGGACGCCCGGGTGGCGCGGATCGAGGTCCGCGGGCTTACGGAACGGCCGCGAAAGGCCCTTCACGAGCCTTGGCCATCCACCTGCCACGAGACTAACTAACTAATTAGTCAGGACACAAGTCTTGACTTGCGGCCACCCCGGCAGCACTCTGACTAACCAATCAGTCAGCCGGATCCCGGCAGGTCGAAAGGCCATTCCTGCCGAACTTCCCCGGCACAGCCTCACCGCCCATCGCCGCCGCCGCGGCGCGGAGGAGGACTCCATGCACCCCTCGACCACCACTCGGGCAGCCGCCGTCTCCGCTGTCCCGCCGGAGCCGCCCCCCGAGCATCCCGGGGACGCCCTGCCGGCCCGCTACTACACAGATCCGGCCATCGCCGAGGCCGAGACCGCACGCATCTTCGCCAAGTCCTGGCAGCTCGTCTGCCACGAATCCGACCTCCCCGGCCCCGGTGCGCGCCTGACCGCCACCGCGGCCGGCCGGGAGGTGCTGGTGGTCCGCACCGAGGACGGGGGCCTCGCCGCCCACCTCAACGTCTGCCGGCACCGCGGCACCCGCCTGGTCACGGCGCCCGAGCCGGCCGGCAAGGCGATCCGCTGCCCGTACCACGGCTGGACCTACAAGCTGGACGGACGCCTCGTCGGCGCCCCCGAGGCCCGTCGGATCCCCTGCCTGGACAAGCCCAAGCTGGGGCTGCACCCGGTCAATGTCGAGTCCTTCCTCGGCTTCGTCTTCGTCAACCTCGATCTGGAGGCGACCCCGCTCGCCGAGAGCTGCGCCGGGCTCGCCGAGGCCGTCGGCCGCTACGCGGGGCCCGGCCTCGTGCCCGTCGGCAAGCACCGCATCCACGACGTGGCGAACGGCGAGGAGCAGAACGCCAACTGGAAGGTGATCGTCGACAACTACCTGGAGGGCTATCACGTCCCCGTCGCCCACCCCGCGCTCATGCGGCTGCTGGACTACCAGGCGTACACGGTGGACGTACGGGAGAACTACGTCCTGTTCGAATCACCGCTGCGCGACAAACCCTCCTCGAACTGGTCGGAGCGGCTCTACCAGCGCCTCGCGGCCCCGATGCCCGGCCTGGCCGAGGCCGACCGGCGGGTGTGGCGGTACGCCGTGATCTATCCGAACACGCTCATCGACTTCTACCCTGACCACGTGCTCGCGTGGACCGCCCTGCCCACCGCCCAGGACCGGGCGGCGATCCCGGGCGCCTTCTACACCAAGCACGGGGAGAGTGTCCGCACCCGGCTGGCGCGACGGCTGAACATCCACATCGGCTGGGTCACCAACGACGAGGACGCCGAGCTGGTGGAGCGCGTACAGGCCGGTCTGACCACGCCCGGTTTCGAGCCGGGCCCGCTCTCACAGCGCGAGGCCGCCGTCGGCTGGTTCGCCCGCCGGGTCCGGGACGACCTGGGGGGAAAGGCACCGTGACGTCCTCGCGCACGCCGCATGCCGAACGCCCTCGAACGGGCTTACCCCTCCCCCGCTGACGCACGATCGCACCCTCCCCAGACCGGTCTTCCCTACGGAGTCAGGGCCTGTAGTGAGCCGACCAGCCGGTCCCGCCCTGGAGTTGTGCCGTTCCTCAATGGAGAGGACGTTCGATGTCCCCCGAGGTACCATCGCCGACCCGACGCGCCGTGCTGCGGACGGGCGCCTGCGCGCTACTGGGCGCCACGGCCGGCGGCTGCGGGTTCATGCCCGCGAAAACGCCCGATGCCCAGCAGCTCGCCCCGGTCAGGGCCCGCGTCGACGGCGATCTCGTCTACTTCAACTGGGCCGACTACGTCGACCCGTCCGTGTTCAAGGGCTTCGAGAAGGAGTACGGCGTCAAGGTCATCCAGTCGAACTTCGACTCGATGGAAGGCATGGTCGCCAAGCTCAACGCCGGCAACCGCTACGACGTCGTCTTCCCCAGCGCCAAATGGGCCCAGCGCCTGGTCCACGGCGGCCGGCTGCGCCGTATCGACCACACCCAGCTCACCAACGCGCACGCCATCTTCGGCAAGTACACATACTTCGCCGACCCCTGGTACGACCCCGGCTCCGCGCACACGGTCCCCTTCACCGCGTACAAGACGGGCATCGGCTGGCGCCGCGACAAGATCGGTGAACTGACCGGATCCTGGCGCGACCTGTGGAGCGACAAAGCCCGCGGCAAGGTCTTTCTGCTGGACGACCGCGACGAGGTCCTCGGAATGGGTGCCCTCGAACTCGGTCTGAAGGTCAGCACCGGGAACACCGGTGACCTGGACCGGATCACGTCCCTGCTGGGCACCCTCCGCCCCCATCTGCGCGGCTTCTCCAGCGACAGCTACAACAACCTGCTCAACGGCAACGCGGTCATGACACAGGCGTGGAGCGGCGACATGGCCGCCATGCTCAACCAGGCCAAGGATCCGTCCGTGTTCGGCTTCGAGGCCCCCAAAGAGGGCACGCCGATCAACTCCGACTGCTACGCCATTCCCTGGAACGCCCCGCACCCCGGCACCGCGATGCTGTTCATCGACTACATGCTGCGGCCGGAGAACGTGAAGAAGAACATCGAGTACATCGGCTATCCGATGCCGGTGGCGGGCACCGAGAAGACATACGCCGACCTGGTCAAACCGTTCCCCGAGTGCCTCGTCACCGAGGACGACCTCAGGGCCGGCCTGTTCTTCCGCAACGGCGGCCGCGCGGCGGAGGACGCCCGCGACACCGCCTGGACCCATGTGAAGGCGGGCTGACATGGCACTGCTGCGCCCCTCCTCGCGCATCCGCCGGCGCGGCACCGGCGGCGACCGCATCTGGACCTGGCTCATGGTGCCGGGCACCCTGTGGATGACCGGGTTCCTGATCGCCTCGCTGGTGCTGGTCGCCGTGCTCGCGGTCGGCACCACCGACGACCTCGGCAATCCCCGCTTCGGCTTCGACCTGTCCGGCGTCCGCGCCCTCGCCGACCCCGCCTACAGCGAGGTCCTGGCCCGCTCCCTGGGCTACGCGCTGCTGACCTGTGCGATCTGTCTGCTGATCGCCTACCCGGTGGCGTACACCATCGCCCTGCACGCAGGACGGTACAAACACGCGCTGATCGCGGCGATCGTGGTCCCGTTCTTCGCCAACTATCTGGTGCGCATGTACGGCTGGTCGGTCGTCCTGTCCGACGACGGACCGGTGCTGCGCACGCTGCGTGCCGTGGGGCTGGCCGACGGGAACACGAAGATCCTCAACACCGGCGTCGGCGTGGTCGCGGGACTCGTCTACGGCTTCGTCGTCTTCATGATCATTCCGCTGTACGCGGCGCTGGAACGCCTGGACGTCTCCCTCATCGAGGCCGGCCGCGACCTGTACGGCGGCCCGGTCCGCACCTTCTTCTTCGTCACCCTGCCCGCCACCCGGCAGGGCGCGGCGGCCGGGCTCGTCCTGGTCTTCCTGCCCGCCATGGGCGACTTCGTCAGCGCACAGCTCATGGGAGGGCCGGACCAGATCATGATCGGCAACCTGATCCAGGACAAGTTCTTCCAGGGCCAGAACTGGCCGCTGGGGTCCGCGCTCACCATGCTGCTGATGCTCGTCCTGCTGATCGGGATGCTGGGCTATCTGCGGCGCACCCGCAAGGACGAGGCGGAGGCCCGCCGATGACCCTGCTCAGGCTGCCCTCCGCCACGGCCCCGGCCCGTCCTGCCGTCAAGGCCCGCACCCGCCGCGGGCGCGCCGACCGCAAGCCGCGCGTCCTCATCGCCGTCACCGGGCTGTTCTTCGCACTGCTGTACCTGCCCATCGCCGTCGTCACCCTGTTCTCGTTCAACTCCAAGAAGTCCCTGACCGTGTTCAGCGGGTTCAGCCTGCGCTGGTACCGCGCCTTCGTCCACGACGACGTGCTGATCTCCTCCCTGGGGACCAGTCTGCGCATCTCCCTGGTGGCGATGGCCGGTTCGGTCGTCCTCGGGGTGGCGCTCGCGCTCGGCCTGGTCCGCTGCCGCACCCGGCTCGGCTCACTGGCGGGCCTGATCATGCTGGTGCCGCTGGTCACACCGGAGATCGTCACCGGCGTCGCCTCGATGCTGCTGTTCAAGGGGCTGGGCGTGGCCCTGTCCACCGGCACGGTGATGCTCGCCGAGATCACCTTCTCCATCTCCTACGTCACCGTCATCCTCCGCTCCCGCATCGCCGCGCTGAATCCGGAGGTGGAGGAGGCCGCGATGGACCTGGGCGCCACCCGCTGGCAGGCGGTCCGCCTGGTGACCCTGCCGGCCCTGCTGCCCGCCGTACTCGCCTCCGCCGTGCTGATCTTCGCGCTGGTCTTCGACGACTTCGTCCTCGCCTACTTCACCACCGGCGTCGATCCCCAGCCGCTGTCGGTTCGCATCTACTCGGCCATCCGCTTCGGCGTACAGCCCACCATCAACGCGGTCGGCACGCTGATGCTCGCGGGATCCGTCGGCCTGATCGCCCTGGCCCTGTTCATCCCGCGCCTCTTCGGCCGCCGTGGCGGCCTCGACATCCTCTCCGGAGAGTGACCCCATGGACGCGACCCCGGCCGTCCGGCTCGACGGCGTCTCCAAGCAGTTCGGTGACTCCTACGCCGTCCACCGCCTCGACCTCGACATCGAGGCCGGGCACTTCTTCTCCCTGCTGGGCCCCTCCGGCTGCGGCAAGACCACCACGCTGCGCATGATCGGCGGGTTCAGCGACCCCACCGAGGGCTCGGTGCTGCTCGCCGGTGAGGAGGTGACCGCGCTGCCGCCCAACCGGCGCAACGTCAACACGGTCTTCCAGAGCTACGCGCTGTTCGACCACCTGAGCATCGCCGACAACGTCGCCTTCGGCCTCAAGCGCAAGGGCGTGGCCAAGGCCGAGATCCGGCAGCGCGTCGGCGAGATGCTGGATCTGGTCCAGCTCGCCGGCCTCGCCGAGCGCAAGCCCCGTACGCTCTCCGGCGGCCAGCGCCAGCGCGTCGCGCTCGCCCGCGCGCTGGTGAACCGCCCGGCCGTCCTGCTGCTGGACGAGCCGCTGGCCGCGCTCGACCTGAAGCTGCGCCGGCAGATGCAGGTGGAGCTGAAGCAGATCCAGCGCGAGGTCGGCATCACCTTCGTCTTCGTCACCCACGACCAGGACGAGGCGCTGACGATGTCGGACCGGATCGCCGTGATGAGCGAGGGCCGCGTCGAGCAGTGCGGCACACCCGAGGACGTCTATGAGCACCCCACAAGCCGGTTCGTCGCCTCGTTCATGGGCACGTCCAACCTGATGTCCGGCACCTACCGGGGCGGCGAGGTCGCCCTGGAAGGCGGTCCCGCCCTGCCGGTCGGCGCCCGCACCGGCATCACGGACGGCGCCTCGGTCAGCGTCTCGGTGCGCCCCGAGAAGATCTGGCTGTCCGACTTCGAACCGGGCATGTCGGTGCTGTCGGGTGTGATCCGCGAGACGGTCTACAGCGGCCCGACCACGACCTACCTCATCGAACTCGCCCCGGGCGTCACGCTGTCCGTGCTGGAACAGAACACGGCCCGCGCACGCATGGAGGACCGCTGGAGCGGCGGCGAGACAGTGGAGTTCGGCTGGCGGCCCGAGCACTGCCTGGTCCTGGCCTGAGCCACTTCACAGAGAGCGAAACCGATGCATCACGACGTGATCGTGCTCGGCGCGGGGCTCGCCGGCCTCGCCGCCGCCCGGGACCTGGCCGCCGCCGGCACGGATGTGCTGGTCCTGGAGGCCCGGGACCGCGTGGGCGGCCGGGTCGAGCAGACCCGTACACCCGACGGCCGTACCGTCCAGCTGGGCGGCGAAGTGGTCGGCCTGGCCCACACCGCATACCTTCGACTCGCCAAGGAACTCGGCCTGGAGCTCGTCCCCAGTTACGTCTCCGAGCCCGGCCGCATCACCCGTTCCACACCCGAGGGGCTGTCGGCCGGGGAGCCACCGCACTGGTGCGGCCCCGCAGACATGGCCCAACACGAGCGGCTCGGCGCGGAGTTCGGCGAGCTCGCCGACACGGTCGACCCCGACGACCCCTGGTCGCATCCGGAGGCGAGCGCCCTGGACCGGCTGTCCGTGGCCGACTGGCTGCGCTCCCGCCACGCCACACCCGCCGTGGTGCGGCTGTGGGACATCGGCCAACTGGCCCTGGCGGGTGGATCGTACGAACGCATCTCGCTCCTGGCCGCGCTGCGCAAGAGCGCGGCGGTCCCCGGTCCGGGCGACTACGACTACGACGACTGGGAGGGGCTGCGGCCGGCGGACGGATCAGCCACACTCGCCGAGGTCATGGGCCGTGAGCTGGGGCCGCGCATCCGCCTCGGCTCGCCCGTCGCCGCGCTGGACGTACGCCCCGGCCACTGCACGGTGCGCCTGGTCACCGGCGAGGTCCTGACCGCGGGGGCCGTGGTGAGTGCCCTGCCGGTGGGACCGCTGCGGTCGGTCTCCATCACCGGTGTGAGTGACGCCCGCCTCGCGTCGCTGCACCGGCAACGGCAGGCGACGGCCGCGAAGTTCGTCGCCGTGTACGGCCGTCCCTTCTGGCGCGCCGACGGCCTGAGCGGTCTGTCGGAGGCCGAGGGGGTGCTGGGCAGCACCTGGCCGCAGAACGAGGGCGTGCTGTCGGCGCTGATACCGCCCGAGCGCTACGGCGTCCTGCTGGGCACCCCTCCTCATCGGCGCACCCCCGAGCTGCTGGCCGAGGTGGCCGGCATGTTCGGCGAGGAGGCCCTGCGGCCGGCCGCCTGTCATCTGCGGATGTGGGGCACCGACCCGTGGACCCAGGGCTATGTCACGCAGTGGCCGCCGGGCGAGGTGATGGCGGTCGGCCCGCTGCACGGCACGCATGAACCGCCGTTCTACGTCTGCGGCTCGGACCAGTGGGTCGCCGGGTACATGGAAGGCGCGGTCCGCACCGGCCGCGCCGCCGCCGAGGAGGCGCTGCGCCGTGGCTGACCTCACGACCGTCCTCAACCACATCGGCGGCAAGGAGGTGCCGGCCTCGTCGGGGGCGACCCTGCCGCTGATCGACCCCGCCACCGCGCTCGCGCACGGCACGGCCCCGCGCTCCGGTCCCGAGGACGTGGACGCGGCCTGCCGGGCGGCGCAGGCCGCCTTTCCCGGCTGGTCGGCCGGCACGCCGGCGACGCGGCAGACCGCACTGCTGCGCATCGCCGACGCCCTCGAACGGCAGTCGGCTGCCGTGGCGGGCGCCGAGGTGACCGACACGGGCAAACCCCGGGCTCTGTTCCTGGCGGACGAACTGCCCGCGATCGTGGATGTGCTGCGGTACTTCGCCGGAGCCGCGCGGAACCTGCCGGGCGCCGCGGCCGCCGAGTACACCCCGGGCCGCACCTCGGTGCTGCGCCGTGAACCGGTCGGTGTCTGCGCCCAGATCACCCCGTGGAACTACCCGCTGATGATGGCCGTCTGGAAGATCGCCCCCGCGCTGGCCGCCGGCAACACGGTCGTCCTGAAGCCGTCCGACACCACGCCGTCCTCCGCCACGCTGCTCGCCCGGCTCGCCGCCGAGCACCTGCCGCCGGGGGTGCTCAACGTGGTGTGCGGCGACCGTGACACCGGACGTCTGCTGGTCGAGCACCCCGACGTCCGGCTGGTCGCCGTCACCGGCAGCGTCCGCGCCGGACAGGAGATCGCGGCCGCGGCGGCGGCCGATCTCAAACGGCTCCACCTCGAACTCGGCGGCAACGCACCGGTCCTGGTCCACGAGGACGCGGATCTCGCCGACGCGGTCGAGCAGTTGTCGTACCTGTCCTTCTACAACGCGGGCCAGGACTGTACGGCGGCGACCCGGATCCTGGTCCATCAGCGCGTCCACGACGCCTTCCTGGACGCGTTCGCGCACCGGGCCGCGCAGCGGGTACCCGGTACCTCCGACGACGGACACGCCGACTTCGGCCCGCTCGCCAACGCTGCCCAACTCGCCTCCGTACGTGGGCTGTTGGAACGGCTTCCGACCCATGCCGAGGTCGTCACCGGTGGCGGGGCCCTGGACCGACCCGGCTACTTCCACCAGGCCACGGTGGTGGCCGGGGTGCGGCAGGAGGACGAGATCGTACGGAGCGAGGTGTTCGGTCCGGTCGTCACCGTGCAGCCCTTCCGCGACGAGCGCGAGGCCTTCCGTATGGCGAACGCGGTGCCCCAGGGTCTGGCCGCGAGCGTGTGGACCCGTGACCACGACCGCGCCATGCGCGCGAGCCGGGCGCTGCACACCGGCATCGTCTGGGTCAACACGCATGGCACGACCGTCTCGGAGATGCCGCACGGGGGCGTGCGGCACTCCGGCTACGGCAGCGACCTGTCCCTCACCGGCCTGCTGGACTACACCCAGGTCAAGCACGTCATGCTGTGACCTCTGCCGGACCGGACTCGAGGATCTTCTTGAGCGTGGCGAGTTCGGTGTCGACCAGGTCGGTCTGCTCCTTGAAGACGGAGTCCCCGAGCGACGGCGGCTGGTGGAATGTGATCATGAATTCCGTGCCGTCGCCGTTCGGGACCACGCGGGCCGGTACCCGCCAGGAGGCGGTGTCGTCGACGTAGTCGTGGTCGAGGATGCCGAACTCGGCGTTGGGACGCAGGCCCAGCCTGGCCGGGCCCAGCGGGGTGGACATGTGCCACCAGTCGGGGTCGTCGCTGGGCTCGATGGACCGGACGTTGACCACCGCCCACTTGGGCCAGTTCGCGGGGTCGGCGAGGAAGGCGAAGACCTCCTCGCACGGGCGGTCGATGCCGATGGTCTTGGTCATGGAGCGACTGATGCTCATCGTGCGCTTCTTTCAAGGGTTGTCGGGTGGCGGCGGGGTATGGGTTTCGCCCACCAGCCGCCGGATCCATTGCTCCAGCTGCCGGCGCTGACCGGAGTCCAGCGAGCCGAAGTAGTGGTGGTCGTTGCGGTCCGCCAGTTCGGCCAGCACCGGTACGAGGGCCTGCCCCTGGTCGGTCAGGACGAGCCGGACCGTGCGCCGGGAGGCGGGGTCGGGCTCGCGGCGGATGAGGCGCTTGGCCGTGAGGCGGTCGACCAGGCGGGAGACGGCTCCCGGATCGATGTCCATGTGCGCGGCCACGGCCTTGGTGGTGTCGTGGCCGTGGAACACGCTGACCATCACCCCCCACTGGGAGACGGTGACGTCATGCCGGGCGAGTTCGGTCTCGAACCGGCTGTGCACCTCGTCGGACAGGCGACGCAGCCAGTAGCCGAGGTGGTCGTGGAGTCCACTCGTGTTACTCACAGGATCCATCGTCGTTGTCATGACAACACTTGTCAAGGCAATCGCGGGGCCGTCCGTAACCCGCCTTCCCCGCGACGACGGCCGCTAGCGGACCGCCGCGGCGGGCGGCCGTTCCCGAAGGGCGCCGTAGGCGACGAAGTACGCCGGGAGCCGGCGGATCCAGCGCGACTCGGCGAGCAGCCGCGCCAGCAGCCGGGCCCGGTCCGCGCTCCCCAGGGGTGGCCGGCCCTGCAGCACGGGAGCGATGAAGCGGGCGTGGGCCATCCGCTGGAGCGTCTGGGTGGCGACCGTGGTGGGACGGCGACGGCGCTGCAGACGGCGTACGTCGCGCGGACGGACGGCGCCTCGGCGCAGCGGCTCGGCGAGGTAGCGGGCGGCGGCCACGGCGTCCTGCACCGCGAGGTTGATGCCGATGCCGAAGACCGGGGACATCGCGTGCGCGGCGTCGCCGATGCACAACAGACCGGGGCGGTGCCAGCGGCGCAGCCGGTCCAGGCGCACATCGAGGAGTTTGACGTCGTCCCACGAGCGCAGGGCGTGCACGCGGTCGGCCATCCAGGGGGCGGCGGCCGTGAACTCGGCCAGGAAACGGTCGAGGCCGGCGGCGCGACGCTGGGCGTCCGTGCCCTTGGGGATGAGTCCGGCGCACTGCCAGTAGTCGCCGCGGTCGATCATCGCGGTCAGGAAGCGGTCACCGGCGGCGCCGACGAGTCCTTGCGGGTCACCGTCTCGGCGGGGCAGCCGGAACCACCATGCGTCCATCGGGCAGGCGTAGCCGTGCAGTCCCAGTTCCGGCCGGGAGCGGGCGAGTGACCCACGGCCGTCGCAGGCGACGGTGAGAAGGGCGCGCAGCTCGCCGGTGCGGCCGTCGGAGGTACGGTAGCGCACCCCCCTCACACGTCCGGATTCGACCAGGAAGGAGGTCGCTTCCGTCTTCATCCGCAAGTGGAAGGACGGCTCGCCACCGGCCTCGTCCGCGAGCAGGTCCAGCAGGTCCCACTGCGGCACCATCGCGATGTAGTTGTAGGGGCCGGGCAGCACCGAGAGGTCCCCGACCGTGACCGTCGAGCGGCCGGGACCTACCGGCAGCTGGACGGTGCGCACCCGGCGCTGCGGCAGCCGGGCGAAGCGCTCGGCCAGACCGAGGTCGTCCAGCAGCGCCAGGGTGGAGGGATGGACGGTGTCGCCACGGAAGTCACGCAGGAAGTCGCCGTGCTTCTCCAGCACCGTCACGTCGACGCCGGCCCGGGCCAGCAGCAGGGCGAGCACCATGCCGGCGGGTCCGCCGCCCACCACACAGCAGGTGGTCTGTTCCATGACGTCCCGCCCTTTCCGAGAGCAGTAATTCATCGACCGATGAATACGCTACTCCCTCAGGCGTCCGCCGACCTCCCACCGTGCGCTCCGGCCGCGAGAAGCGGATCCAGTGGATTCACTGGCGGTCGCCAGTGGCGTCGGTGTGATAGCGGCCGGCACCCACACCGGCTCTCGGCGTTCGTGGTGGTCGCCGTACTGGCCGTGGTGAACGCCCTGGTGAGCGGGTGACGGCTCCATCCCCGGCCGCGCGGTCGTCGGCGCGATCACGCTGAGCCAGGCGGCGTTTCGGGTGGCCTCCTCGCCCGCCGCCTCGTCGTCCCCGTACACGCGGTCGCGGGCGGCGGCGCACGAGGTGCTGAAGGAGGGCGGCCCGCTCGCAGACGGGCGACGGCACCGAGCAGACGGTGATCGTCGCGGGGTGGACCTGCTCGGTGAGCCGCCGTGGGCGCCGTGCGGGGAGCGCTCGGTTGCGCTCCCCGCACGGGTCAGCGGTCGGCGGTGTCCGCCGCGTCGCGGTCGGCCGCGGCGGCCGCGGACTCGGCCGCGTCCACCTTCTTCTGCATCTGCGCCAGTTGCGAAGGCCCGGCGGACGGGGCCGTGGCGGACACGGCGTCGGGCGAGGCCTTCGGGGAGGCGCCGTCGTGGTGGCCGCACCCCGCGGTGAGCGCCACCAGCGCGGCGACCGCCGTCGCCGTGCCGACCGAGCGCCGAAGCCGCATCAGCCGGTCGCCTTGCCGTCGCCGTTGGCCTCGCACCAGGTCTTGACGTTCGCCAGGTCCTTCCGGCGCTGCTCCAGGTTGGTCCGCAGCGACTTGCGGAAGTCCAGCCGGTTCTGGAGGAAGGTCGCGATCTCGGTGTGGCCCGCCTTCTTCGCGTTGTCGACCCGCTTCTGCAGCCGTGCCACCGAGCCGCGCGTTGCGACGCCGGCGTCGAGCCGGTTCAGGGCCCGGGTGATCCGGCGGTCGATCTTGGGCACCCGCTTGCACAGTGCGGGGGCCCCGTCACCGGCCGGCTTCGCGGTGGGCGTGCTGTCGGCCGCGGAGGCCGCCCCCGCCGTGCCGGCCAGGACGGCTGTCACGGCGAGCCCCGCGAGCAGCGTGCGCGTCCGTCGTCGTACGTACATCTGCCTCTCCGTTCACTTTCCCGGACGGCCAGGTCGTCCGTCCGTCGTACGGGAGGCTAGGGGGCCTCTTTGGGGAAACTCTGTGACCGGTTTGCCCCGGCTGTGCCGATGAGCCAGTCCCGCCGGCCGGGCAGCGCGCCGCCGCCCGAGGGCAGCCGTACCTCGAAGCGGGCGCCGACGCCGTCCGGTGCGTCCGTCGCCGTGACGCTGCCCCGGTGCAGCGCCGCCTGCTGGGCGACGAGGGTGAGACCGAGCCCGGAGCCCGCGCTGTCCGGGCCGCGCTGGAACCGCTCGAAGATCCGGCTCCGGGCGTCGGGCGGTACGCCGGGCCCGTGGTCGTCCACCGTGATCAGGACCTGGTCCGCCGCCGGGCGCACGCCCAGGTGGATCCACGCCCGGCCCCGCTCGTCCCGGCCGTGGGCCAGGGCGTTGCCGAGCAGGTTGTCCAGCAGCAGCCTGAGGCCCGGCTCCCAGCCGTGCACGGTGAGCCCCGGGTCGGCGTCCAGGGTGATCTCGGCGTCCGGGGCCCGGCGGCGGGCCTCGGCGACGGCCGCGTCCGCCACGTCGGCGAGGTCGACCCGGCGGAACGCCTCCGCCTCCACCAGGTCCCCGCGGCCCAGCTCACGCAGCATCACGAGCAGGCCCAGCAGGCGGGCGTGTTCGCGTCGCAGGTCGGCGAGGACCTCGGTGCGGTCGGCCGCGGGCAGGCCCGGGTGGTCGGCGAGGATGTCGAGGTTGGTGCCCACGCTCATCAGCGGGGTGCGCAGTTCGTGCGCCGCGGCGGCGGAGAACGACCGGGCGGTGTCCAGGGCCTCGGCGGTGCGGGCGGCCTGTTCGTCGTAGCGGGCGAGTACGGTCCGCAGGGTGGCGGCCAGCTCGTCGACCTCGGTCACCCCGGTGCGCCGCTCCTCCAGTCGGGTGCTGCTGGTGCGCGGGTCGAGGCCGGCGGTGCGGCGGGTGAGACGACGCAGCGGGGTGCTCGCCCCGCTTGCCAGGCCCCACGCGAGCAGGCCGGACAGGGGGGCGGCGAGGAGCGCGGTGAGGGTCACACGGCGTCGCACGAGCCGGACTTGGGTGCGGTCGGCGGTGTCGGCCGAGAAGACCCACAGGGTGCCGGTGGTGCCGTGGAGGGGCCGGGCCAGGGCCCGCCAGCTGCGGGTGCCGTCGCGGACGGTGACCGGTCCGGCGGTCCCCCTCGGGAGGGTCACCAGCGGGCCGGGCTGCGGACCGCCACGGAAGTCCGCGTCCGGTCCCACGACGCGTACGCCGACGTCGAGGGCCGCGCTGAACAGCTTGCGTTCCCTGGTGTCGGCGGCCCTGGGCCGGCCGTTCTCCGTGGCCCGCAGCAGCGACCGGGCATCCGGGGCCACGGCCACGGCCCGCTCGTGCAGATGCTGGTCCTCGGCCCGGTGCAGGTCACGGGCGACCAGGTGCAGCAGCAGCCAGCCGGAGGCCAGCACCAGCAGGGGCACGGTACAGCCGACGGCAAGGCCGACACGGGTGGACAGCCTCACGGCGTGTCCCTCGTCTCCCTGAGCACGAAGCCGACTCCGCGCACGGTGTGGATCAGCCGGGAGCGTCCATCGGCCTCGAGTTTGCGCCGTAGGTAGCTGACGAATGTGTCGACGGCGTCGGTGCGCACGTCGAAGTCGTAGCCCCACACGCGTTCCAGGAGCTGGTCGCGGGTGAGGACGAGTCCCGCGTTGCGGGCGAGCACCTCGAGGAGTTCGAACTCGCGGCGGGTCAACTCCATGGGGCGGCCGGCCCGTTCTGCGGTGCGCGCCCCCGGGTCCATGACCAGGTCCGCCACCCGCAGCACCGCCCGGTCGGCGGGCGGCCGGCGGCGCAGCAGCGCGTGCAACCGCAGCACCAGTTCCTGCAGGGCGAACGGCTTGACCAGGTAGTCGTCGCCGCCCGCCTGGAGTCCGGCGATACGGTCGGCCGTCTCGTCCAGGGCGGAGAGCATGAGCACGGGCAGGTCCCGGCCCGCGCCGCGGAGCCGGGTGCACACCTCGATGCCGCTCATACCGGGCATCGACACATCGAGCACCAGGACGTCGGGCGGCGCCTGCTCGATCGCGGCGAGCGCCGCGGGTCCGTCGGCGGCGGTGTGCACCACGAAGCCGTTCAGCCTGAGGCCGCGCTCCAGCGACCGCCGGATCGCCGCGTCGTCGTCGACGACCAGCACCGCCCCGGGACACGCGGTGTCACTCATCCGCCCTCCTCATCGACCGGGCCAGAGTACGTCGCCGCTCGGAGGCGGCGGCAGCGCGGTCGGCCGAAAGCCTGGTCGGGCGGTGGGGAACGGGACCGAGCGCCGTCCTTGACGACGGGGATGCGCGGGCGGCGAGGTCCCCGCAGGACGGTGGCGGGGGTGTCGTCGCGCCAGATCGCCGCGCCGGGTCGGGGGCCGTCGCGCGCCCACGTCCCGGCAGCGGTCGGCTGGAATGCCGGACACCGCCTCGCTCCCCCGTGCGACGGAGGCCGGGCAGGGGTGCTCAGGAGGGTCCAACCGGTCGGCGACCCGCGGAGCCTGCCCATATCCGTGGATCGCGTCGGCGCGGCCTGGCATGCGCGATGATCTGCTGACGCAGACTGTTTCGCTGGAGTACGGAACAGAGAGGATTGCAATGCCCCTGCGCCAGGCCACCGTTTCCGACCACGGCACGATCGTCGAGTGCGTACAGCAGTGGTGGGGGGACTCACGCACCCCCGAGCAGGCCCGAGAGCTGTCCCTGCTGCTGCCCAAGCTGTTCTTGCAGTTCTTCTCCGGCACCAGCCTGGTCCTGGAGGACGGCTCGGGGATCTACGGGTTCCTCATCGGCTTCTACGCCGCCGACAACGACACCGAGGCGTACATCCACTTCGTGGGAGTGGACCCCAAGCTGCGCGGACAGGGCGTGGCCCGACGCCTCTACACGGCGTTCTTCCAGCGCGCCGCCGTACAAGGCCGCACGGAGGTCCGTGCGGTCACCTCACCGGGCAACACGGGATCCATCGCGTTCCACCGCGCCATGGGGTTCTCCCTGGAAAGTGGCGACAGCGAGGTCGACGGGCTGCCCGTACACACCGACTATGACGGTCCTGGACAGCACCGGGTGTGCTTCTGCCAGAAGATCGGCCTCTGACTCACTCCGCACGCGGATCCCGTCGAGAACCGCGATGCACCTGCAGAGTCTCATTACGAGACTGCCTGTCGTCAGGCACCTATCATCAGGGACATGAAACGAACATCGTTCGCCAACTGGCCGTGCTCCGTCGCGCGCACCCTCGACCTGCTGGGTGACCAGTGGACTCCTCTGGTCGTACGGGAAGCGTTCTACGGCATCCGCCGCTTCGACGAGTTCCAGCAGGAACTGGGCATCGCGCGCAACACCCTGACCGACCGGCTGCGCCGCCTGGTGGAGGAGGGGGTGCTGGAGAAGCGGCTGTACGAAACCGAACCACCGCGCTACGACTACGTCCTCACGGAGAAGGGACGCGACCTCTTCACCGTGCTGGCCGCGATGTCCAGGTGGGGCGACCGGTGGCTGGCCGGTGAGGAGGGCGTCCCGGTGGTGTTCCATCACGACGCGTGCGACCACGACACCACGGCGGAGGTGGTGTGCTCCGCGTGCCGAAGGCCCCTGGTGGCCCAGGAGACATCGATGCGGATGGGCCCCGGTTATCCCGAGCGGCTCAAGCGCCGGCCGGACGTACGACGCCGCTTCAACACCGCCTGATCAATACCGTCCTTGACAGGCTGAGTCTCTTAACGCAACCCTGTCGGCACACCCTTTGACGGCGAGGAGGCCGGCTGACGTGGAGTGGACAGGCGCGCGCTATGCGGACAAACCCACGGTCGAGGTGCGGACCTGGATCGACGCCCCTCCGGCACGGGTGTGGGCAGTGGTCAGCGACATCTCCTCGATGCCGGCCATGAGCGAGGAACTCCAGCGCGTCGAATGGCTCGACGGCGCCGACGGACCGGCCGTGGGCGCCAGGTTCGTCGGGCACAGCAGGCACGAGGCGTTCGGCGAATGGTCTACGACGTCGCATGTGATCGAGTGCGAACCGGAACGGGTCCTCGCCTGGACGGTGCAGGACCCCGCCGACCCTTCCGCGATCTGGCGCTTCCGCCTTCGGCCCGAAAACGGCGGCACGGAACTGTCGGAATGGATGCAGTTGGGCCCCGGGCGTTCCGGGCTGTCGGCCGCGATCGACCGGATGCCGGAGAAGGAGCAGAAGATCGTGTTCGTCCGGCTGCGCGAGTTCGAGCGGAGCATCGCCACGACCCTCGCGCACATCAAGAAGCGGGCGGAGGCGTGATGCGTACGGCCACCACGATCGAGGCCTCGGGCGGCGAAAGCTGGGCCGAGCAGGCGGACTTCGTCGTCGAAGCAGAGAAGATCGGCCTGGACATCTGCTGGGTGGCCGAGGCCTGGGGCTCCGACGCTCCCTCGGCACTGGGCTACTACGCCGCGCGCACCGACCGGATGCTGCTGGGCTCCGGTGTCATACAACTGGGCACCCGCACTCCGGCCGCCGTCGCACAGACCGCCATCACGCTGTCCAACCTGTCCGGCGGACGCTTCCTGCTCGGCCTGGGGGCCTCGGGTCCGCAAGTGATGGAGGGACTGCACGGGGTGCCGTTCGCCCGGCCGCTGCGCCGTATGCGGGAAACCGTCGAGATCGTCCAACGGCTGTTCGACGGCGGCAAACTCGCCTACGCGGGAGGGGAGTTCACCATCCCACTGCCCGGCGGCGAAGCGGTTCCCATGCGACTGTCGATGCGGGCCGAGCACCGGATCCCCCTGTATCTGGCCGCACTGTCACCGGCCATGCTGCGTCTCACCGGGGAGGTGGCCGACGGCTGGCTGGGCACCAGTTTCGTACCCGAAGGCGCGGACGACGCCTACTTCACCCACCTCGACGAGGGCCTGGTCCGCAGCGGCCGAACACGCGGCGACCTGGACGTCTGTCAGGGCGCCGAGGTCGCCTTCGCACCCGACGAGGAAGCCCTCGGCGCGATGACCGCGCGCCGCAAGAAGGAACTGGCCTTCAGCCTGGGCGGCATGGGTTCGGCGTCCACCAACTTCTACAACAGCGCCTACAGCCGTCAGGGCTGGGCCGAGGTCGCCGCCGCGGTGCGCGAGCGGTGGCAGGCCGGCGACCGGGACGGTGCGGCGGCGCTGGTGACCGACGACATGGTGCTGGGTACGACACTGATCGGCACCGAAGCCATGGTGCGCGAGCGCCTCCGGGTGTGGCGGGCCGCCGGAGTCGACACCGTGCGCCTGTACCCGGCCGGTGACACCCTTCAGGCCCGCCTCGCCACCTTGGCCAGGGCGATCGAGCTGGTCCGCGAGGTCGACGGCACCTCATGAGCCTCGCCCGCACGAGCAACGCCGCCTCGACCGCTGAAGGCCGGCGATGAACTCGCTGATGTGCGCGGCCACCTGATCAGGCACCTCCTGGCTGTGGTGACGAGAGGCGGCAGGTGGTCACGCGGGATCACCCGGTTCGTTGATCGACAGGCGGTCGGCTGGTTCGGCGGCGCTCGCGGCCACGGCCGCGGCCCTGCCACGAGGGCGACCTCGTGCCGTGCCGGAACCTGAAGGTCACGGGACGGGTGTCGTGGCGATCGCCCGCCGCGCCGAGAAGGCCGACCTCGCCGGGCAGCGCGGGGCGGCCGCCACTCCGTCGACAGCATCTGCGGCACCCCGATCGCCGAGGCCCCACAGTGCCTTGGCGACGCCAGGGCCGAGCCGCGGCACGCCCCGTCCTTCTGTTACGGACCCGGAAGATGATTAGCTTGCCCCGCCCCCCGCGCCAACACCCGCCCCGGCAATCAGGAGGACTCCGCCCCATGAGCAGCGGCTACGCGTACGAGTACAAGGTCGTCACTTTCCGGGAGTCGCTGATCGGCGACGCGCTGGACAGCGACAAGCTGGAGAAGGTGCTGAACAAGCACGCCGAGGACGGCTGGGGTCTCAAGGCCATCACCTCCGCCGACGTCAAGGGGCGCATAGGGCCCGGGGCGGTGGAGGGACTGCTGCTGACCTTCGAGCGTGTGCGCGGGTAACGCTCGCCCCTGGCATGTCCGGCATTGATGCCCTGTGGCCTGCGCACATGCCGGGGTGGTCGGCCCGAAGACACCACGGGGTCCATGTGAGACCGTGGTGTCAGTAAACCCGCCTGCGGATGCGGCCGACACGATGGGTCTCAGGGAACTGGCCAACACGCACCGGGGCGATCCGTACGGCATCACGACTGCCGCCGTCGCCCTCGTGGACGTACACGGCCTGATCCGCTACTGGAGCCGGCGGGCGGAGGATCTTCTCGGGTACCCGGCGTCCAGTGTGCTGGGGCGCCCCGTGGTCTCCCTCCTCACCAGCAAGGACGCGCCGACGTCCGCGCTGGCCGCGGCGCAGCAGGTCGGGGAGGGCTGGGAGGGCCCGGTCACCGCGCGGCATGGGGCGGGCCACCCGGTCGAGCTGGCCGTGCGGGTGTCTCCGCTGCAAGCGGAGGAGGGTCCCGTATGGCTCGTCGTGGCCTGTGAGGTCTCCGACTCGCGCCGCTGGGAACTCGACCAGGCGGTGGTGCGCGGCCTCCTGGAGGAGTCCCCGATCGGCATCGCCGTGCTCGACAGTGAGCTGCACTTCCAGTGGGTGAACCCGGTGCTGGTCGCCATGGAGGGACTGCCGGCCCATGTCGAGGGCCCCTGCGTGGCCGAGCCCCTCGAACCGGGACGGGTGCCGTCGGCCGTGGACTGGCAGGCGCGCCAGGCACTGATCTCGGGTCGGGTCACCCCGGCCGTGGAGCACGTACCGCCCCCGCAGGGCATGTCCCGCCGGAACGCGCTGGGCCACCTCAGGCTCCGTTCGTCCTTCCCGCTGAGGGACATCGACGGCAGGACGCTCGGGGTGTGTCACACCGCCGTCGACTTCACCGCCCACGACCGGGCACGCGAGCGGCTCGCCCGGGTCAACGAGGCGGCACAGCGCATAGGCACCACCTTGGACCTCGACCGCACGGTGCAGGAACTGGCCGAGGTCCTCGTGCCGCAGCTCGCCGACTTCGTGGCGATCGACCTCTTCCACGGCGTCCTCGCGGCCGGGGACCTCACTCCGGGACCGGTCACCGACGGCGCGCTCCAGCGGGCGGCGCACCTGTCGATCCGCGAGGAGGTGCCGGAGGCGATCGTTCCCATCGGGGAGCCGACCGGGTACCCGTCCAGATCTCCGCAACGACGATGCCTGGCCACCGGCCGGCCGATCCTCGATCCGGTGCTGGACTCGACGACATGGTGGCTGACCGGTGATCCGCTGCGCCTGTCCAAACTCGTCGGTCTCGGTGTGCACACCCATCTGGTGGTGCCGCTGCGGGCGCGGGGCGCGACCATGGGAGTGGTCACGCTGCTGCGCTGGGAGAACCCCAGCCCGTTCGACGAGGACGACCTGCTGCTCGTGGAGGAACTGGTGGCCCGAGCCGCGGTGTGCGTGGACAACGCCCGGCGGTTCATCCGCGAGCACAACGCGGCCCTCACCCTCCAGACCAGTCTCCTGCCCCCTCGTCTGCCCCAGCACTGCGCCGTGGAGGTCGCCTACCGCTATCTGCCGACCGACGCCGAGGCCGGCGTGGGCGGCGACTGGTTCGACGTCATCCCGCTGTCCGGCGCCCGCGTCGCCCTGGTCGTGGGTGACGTGGTCGGCCACGGTATCCACGCCGCCGCCAGTATGGGCCGGCTGCGTGCGTCGGTACAGACACTCGCGGACCTGGACCTGCCCCCCGATGAGCTTCTCGCCCACGTCGACGACCTCGTGGTGCGCCTGGCGGACGAGGCGGAAGCGGCCTCGGACGGACCGGTGGTGGTCGGGGCGACCTGTGTGTACGCGGTCTACGACCCGATCTCCCGGAAACTCAGCGTGGCGCGCGCCGGGCACCCCACTCCGGCCATCGCCCACCTCAGCGAGCCGGTCGAACTCCCCGACATCCCCGCAGGCCCCCCGTTGGGCCTGGGCGGTCTGCCCTTCGAGTCGGCCGAGATCGAGCTGGAGGAGGGAAGCGTCGTCGCCCTCTACACCGACGGTCTGATCGAGGCCTCGGACCGCGATGTCGATATCGGCTTCGAGCGACTGTGCTTCGCCCTCGCCCACCCCGACCGGCCGCTGGAGGAGATCTGCGACACGATGGTCCGCATCCTGCTGCCGGAGCATCCGCACGACGACGTCGCCTTCCTCATCGCCCGGACCCGCGCCCTCGCCCCGGAGCGCGTGGCCTCGTGGGATGTGCCCGCCGATCCCCGGGCGGTGCACGAGGCGCGTGACAACGCCGACCGGCAACTCACCGCATGGGGTCTGCAGGACGTCGCCTTCACCACCGAGCTGATCGTGAGCGAACTGGTCACCAACGCCATCACCCATGCCGGCGGTCCGATCGGCCTGCGTCTGATCCACGAGCGGACTCTCATCTGTGAGGTGTCGGACGCCAGCAACACCTCACCCCACATGCGCCGGGCCCGCAGCACCGACGAAGGAGGACGGGGCCTCTTCCTCGTCGCGCAGGTCGCCCTGCGCTGGGGCACGCGGTACACCGCCACGGGCAAGACCATCTGGGCGGAACAGCAGCTGCCGCCCAACGTAGGCTGCTGAGCCGCATTCCGCCGGCAGGGTGTGGCGACCGGTCCGGGCCTGGCCCCCACACGCAATGCCCCTTCGGCGAGGCCATCGAGCGCCTCGCCTTTGATCACGTGTCAACTCCCTGATTCCGTAGCTGCTTTCCAGGCCTACCGTCGCCCACACATGTCTTTGAAAAGGAACATGCTTCTTTCATTGACAGTGAAAAAGAACCTCTCTAGGTTTCCGGCCATGCGCTCGACCCCCTCCCGCGAGGCGGCCCCGGCGATGCCGCCGGCCGCTTCCCTGGTCTTCACGACGCTGCTCTCCCACGGTCCGCTCACCCGGGCCGAGGTGGGGCGGCGGACCAAGCTCTCTCCGGCCGCCGTCACCAAGGCGGTTCGTCCGCTGATGGAGCTCGGCTATCTGGTCGAGGGTGTGGACGAAGAGGCGCGGCCCGCCGTGGGACGCCCGGCCAACCTGGTGTGGGTGGACGGAGGCAGGGCACTGTTCATCGGGATCAAGGTGACCGGCGACGAGATCATCGCCGTACTGGCCGATCTGTGTTGCCGTATCCGCATGTCCCGGCACGTCCCGCTCCGCGGACGCGAGCCGGAGGCGGTGCTCCCCGCCATCACCGCGCTGGTACAGGAGTTGCTCACGGAGGCGGACGGATTCGGTGTGCCGGTGCGAGGGCTGGGCATCGCGATCTCGGGGGATGTGGACCGCGCGGACGGTGTGGTCCGCTACTCGCCCTTCCTGGAGTGGCGGGACGTACCGCTCGCCGAGATGACCGGGACCGCGACCGGGCTGCCGGTCACGGTCGACAACGACGTGCGGGCGCTCACGGTGGCCGAGCACTGGTTCGGGGCCGGAGTCGGCCTCTCGGACTTCGCGCTGGTGACGGTGGGCGCCGGCATCGGCTGCGGCCTCGTCGTACACGGGAGGGTGGTGTCGGGCGCGCACGGAGTCGCCGGCGAGGTCGGACATCTGTCACTCGACCCGCTCGGCCCCCTGTGCCACTGCGGCAACCGGGGATGTGTGGAGGCGATCGCGGCGGACCCCGCCATACTCCGCGCAGTACGCGCGGTCACGGGCGGGCAAGTGGCCGACACGGCCGAGGCGTTGGCCCTGGCCCACGGCGCAGACGCCGTCGTCCGAGGGATCTACACACGAGCGGGCGAAGCCATCGGCAAGGCCATCGGTTTCCTGGTGAACATCCTCGGTCCCCAGCGGGTGATCATCTCCGGGGAGGGCCTGGCCGCCTACGACCTGGTCGCCGAGGGCATCCGGGAGGCGTTCGCCGCGTCCGCCTTCGGTACGGCAGCGCGGTGCGACGTGGTCACCCGCCCCCTGCCCTTCGAGGAGTGGGCGCGCGGGGCCGCGGCCACCGCCATCCAGTCCTTCACGGGATCGGGCAGGTCGGAGGAGTCGCGATGACGCCGCAGAGCCGCAACACCCAGACCGCCGCGGGCGCCGGGCAACGAACGGTGCTCCAGGGGCTGTCCGGTGCCGGGCCACCGTCCTGGCCGTCCCTCGGCTCGGGCAAGGGCTGAGCCGCGGGCCCGACGCGCTGGCGGCCGGCCACCCGAACGTTTCGCCCCCCACGTCACGCCCCCCGGGTGCCACCGCACGACCCCGCTCACCTCACCACTGGAGGCGACCCATGCGGTCATCCCCGTACAGAGCCCTGCGCGGAGCCCTCCCCGGCTTCCCGTGCCGCACCGTCCGGGCGACGCTGGTCCTGGCCGTCACGGCCGGACTCGCCACGGCGGTGCCGGCCGCGGCCACCGAGGCCACCGCCTCCGACTCCGCGAGCCCGGCCCTCACTTCGGCCGCGGCCACGGCGGAAGCCGGCCCCGGTCCGGCGGCCAGGCCGTACATGGGCTGGTCCAGCTGGAGTATGCAGTCCTCCCAGTACCCCGGCCTGAACCCGGACGGCAATTACAGCTACCTCACCGAGGCGAACGTCCTGAAGCAGACGGACGCCCTCGCGGCCAAGCTGAAGAAGTACGGCTACGACCACGTCAACATCGACGCCGGCTGGTGGATGGACAAGAACTGGACGTCCGGGTTCGACCCGTACGGCCGGCAGACGCCCGACCGCATCAGGTTTCCCGACGGCATGAAGTCGGTCGCCGACCACATCCACGCCAAGGGGCTCAAGGCGGGCATCTATCTGCCCGTCGGTCTGGAGAAGGGGGCGTACGGCGACGGCAAGGTGCCCGTATGGAACGCCCCCGGCTGTACGACGGCGGACATCGTCTATCCGGACCTGCGCACCACCAACGGCTGGGACAGCGCCTACAAGCTGGACTTCGGCAAGCCCTGCGCGCAGCGGTACGTCGACTCGCAGGCACGGATGCTCGCGGACTGGGGCTACGACTTCCTGAAGCTGGACGGGGTGGGTCCGGGCTCGTCCAAGTCCGGTGACAACCACGACAACGTCGTGGACGTCGCCGCCTGGCACCAGGCCATCGCCGCCACCGGCCGCCCGATCCACCTCGAGCTGTCCTGGTCGCTCGACATCGGCCATGCCGCGGACTGGAAGAAGTACTCCAGCGGCTGGCGCATCGACACCGACGTGGAGTGCTACTGCAACACGCTGGTCACCTGGGAGAACTCGGTCGACGACCGGTGGAACGACGCCCCCGCATGGAGTGGCAAGGCGGGTCCGGGCGGCTGGAACGACCTCGACGCGATCGACGTGGGCAACGGGGCGATGGACGGGCTCACCAACGCCGAGAGGCAGAGCTACGTGACCCTGTGGGCCATCAGCAAATCGCCCCTGTTCACCGGCGACGACCTCACCCGACTGGACCACTACGGCCTCTCGCTGCTGACCAACCGGGAAGTCATCGCCGTCGACCAGAACGACTCGCCCGTCGCACGTCCCGTCACCCCGATGGGCGACCAGCAGGTCTGGGGTGCCAAGAACCCCAACGGCACTTATACCGTCGCCCTGTTCAACCTCGGCGGCTCCTCGGCCTCCGTCACCGCCGACTGGGCGTCCTTCGGCTTCACCGGCGCCGCCTCCGTGCGCGACCTGTGGAACCACCAGGACCTCGGGACGCACAGGAACAGGATCACCGCGGCACTGCCCGCCCATGGCTCCCGGCTGTTCACCCTCAAGCCCGGCGGCACCCCGCTGCCGACCACCCGCTACGAGGCCGAGTCCGCGAACAACACCCTGACCGGCAACGCCTCCGCCGCCTCGTGCGACTCCTGCTCCGGCGGCAAGAAGGTCGGCAACCTCTATCTCGACAGCAAGCTGCAGTTCAACGACATCACGGTGAAGAAGGACGGTGTCTACACCGTCAACGTCGCCTATGTCAGCGGTGACCCCCGCTCGGTGACCGTCTACTCCAACAGCGGCAACGGCACCAGCCTGAGGTTCCCCTCCACGGGCGACTGGGGCACGGTCGACACCGTCAGCGTCCAGGTGGCACTGAAGGCGGGTACCAACACCATCACCTTCGACAGCGGCTGGGACTACTCCCCCGACATCGACAGGATCGACGTACCCAGGTCCCCCTGACCCCTCCCTCGCGCGGGTCCCGGACGTGACACACGGCCGGGCCCCGTCGCCCCCGCACGCGCCGTTCCCCTGACATGGAGTGCACACCGTGGACACCCAGCACACCGAATCGCGCGCCACCCCACACCCGAGCCGCAGGGGCTTCCTCGCTCTCGCCACCACCGCCGGCGCAACCGTCGCGCTCGGCGGACTGCCCGCCTTCACCGCCTCGGCGGCCCCGGCCCGCCCCGCCTCCTCGCCCCTGCTCTCCGCGACCGCCGCCGCGAAGAACCGGCTGTGGTGGCAGGCTCCCGCCTCCGCCGACTCGATGATCCAGCAGGGCCTGCCGGTCGGGAACGGGCGCCTCGGGGCGCTCGCGGGCAACGACCCCGCCGGCGAACTGCTGACGATCACCGACGCCACCCTGTGGACCGGCGGTCTCAACGACACCCTGCAGAGCGACGGCCAGTTCCCCTACGGCCGTGACGACTTCGGCTCACTGACCCTGCTGGCCGAGCTCACCGTGGACATCCCCGGGCACGACCTGGGCTCCGTCAACGACTACCGTCGCACCCTCGACCTGGGCCAGGGCATCGTCGGCGCCTCGTACGACCTGGCCGGCGTCACCTGTCGGCGGCAGATCTTCGCCAGCCGCCCCGACGACGTCATCGTCCTGTACTTCTCCCAGCAGGGCGGCGGCACCTACACCGGAACCGTCTCCCTCACCGGCACCCACGGCGAGTCCACCACCGCGGACGCCACAGGCCGCTGTGTCTCGTTCGGCGCGTTGCTCGGCAACGGCCTGAAGTACGGCGCCGCCGTCACGGCCCACAGCGGTACCGGCAGGGTCGCCGTCGACGGTACGTCGATCTCCTTCCGCGGCTGCAAGGACCTCACCGTCGTGGTCAGCGGCGGCACCAACTACGCGCCCGACGCGGCGGCGAAGTTCCGCGACCCGTCCCTGGACCCGGAGCGCCTGGCACGGACCAAGTTCCTGAACGCGGCCGGCCACTCCGCGACCACGCTGCTGCACACCCATGTCGCCGACTACCGCCCGGTGTTCGAGCAACTGGACATCGACCTCGGCACGTCATCCGCCGCACAGCGCGGGCTGGACACCTGGCACCGCGTGCAGGCCCGCTACCGGGACAACGTCCCCGACCCCGAACTCGAGGCCACCTACCTGCAGTTCGGCCGCTATCTGATGATCTCCGGGTCACGTGGCAGCCTCCCCATGGGCCTGCAGGGTCCATGGCTGGACGGCAACGCCCCGGACTGGATGGGCGACTACCACACCGACATCAACGTCCAGATGAACTACTGGATGGCCGACCGCGCGGGCCTGTCCGGCTGCTTCGACGCCTTCGCGGACTACTGCCTCGCACAGCTGCCCTGCTGGACGGACGTCACCCGGCGGCTGTTCAACACACCGGCCAACAGATACCGCAACTCCAGCGGAAGGATCGCAGGCTGGACCGTGGCCATCTCCGCCAACCCCTACGGCGGAGGCGGCTGGTGGTGGCACCCGGCCGGCAACGCCTGGCTGTGCCAGAGCCTGTTCGAGCACTACGAGTACACCCAGGACCGCGCCTACCTCGAGAAGATCTACCCCCTCGTCAAGGGCGCCGTGGAGTTCTGGGAGGCCCGCCTCGTCACCACGACCGTCACCGACGCATCCGGAGCCTCGCGCGAGGTCCTCATCGCCGACAGCGACTGGTCGCCCGAGCAGGGGCCGCTGGACGCCAAGGGCATCACCTACGCGCAGGAACTGGTGTGGAACCTCTTCGGCAACTACCACACCGCGACACACATACTCGGCAGGGACACCTCCTACAGCGCGGCCATCGACGGTCTGCGCGGGCGCCTGTATCTGCCCGTGGTCAGCCCCAAGACCGGCTGGCTGGAGGAGTGGATGTCACCCGACGACCTCGGCGAGACCACACACCGGCACCTCTCCCCGCTCATCGGCCTCTTCCCCGGCGACCGGATCCGCCCGGACGGCTCCACGCCGAAGGACATCCTCGCCGGCGCGACGGCCCTCCTGACCGCCCGCGGCATGAACAGCTACGGCTGGTCCAACGCCTGGCGCAGCCTGTGCTGGTCACGGCTGAAGAACGCGGAGAAGGCCTACCAGCTCGTCGTCAACAACCTCAAGCCATCGGTGAACGGCAGCAACGGCACCGCGCCGAACCTCTTCGACATCATGGACATGGGGCAAGGCCGCGGCATCTTCCAGATCGACGCCAACTTCGGCACCCCCTCCGCGATCACCGAGATGCTGGTCTACTCGCGGCCGGGCCACATCGAACTGCTGCCCGCGCTGCCCGCCGCCTGGGCGTCATCCGGCTCGGTGTACGGCGTCGGTGTCCGCGGCGGCTTCGTCGCCGGCCTGAGGTGGAAGAACGGCAAGGTCACACAGCTGACGCTGCGGAGTGTCGGCGGCCGTGACACGACCGTCTTCGCGGGCGGCACATCACACAGGATCAGCCTCGAGCCCGGCGAGTCCGTCACGCTGGGCAGCTTCGGCTGAGGGCGATCGGCAGGCGTGACCAACTCCCCAGAGCGGAGGGATCGACAATGTCCCCGGAAAAGAGAAGAACGGCAACGGGTCACAGACCGAACGGCAGAGTCGTGCGGTCCGTGTGCGGCGCGCTGACCGGCCTGGCCCTGGCGGTCGTACCGTTGAGCACCGCGCACGCGGCAAGCGCCGCCACATCCTCGCCGCAAGGCAAGGGCACCCGGGTCGGCGCCTGGTCGCCCAGCATGACGACCGGCGGCCCGTCCCTGGCCAACCAGACCGTCCGGATGGTGGTGCACAGCAGCGTCGCGGGTTCGGGCGCCCGCATCACCCTGTCCAACCGGTACAGCTCCGCCGCGCTCGAAGTCAGCGCCGTGGACGTGGCCGTACAGGCGAGCGGCGGCGAGGCGACGCGCGGCACCACGCGTAACGTCACCTTCCGACAGGCCCGCACCGTCACGATCACCGCCGGCGAAGAGGCGGTCAGCGACGTCGTCCCGATCTCGGTCAGGGCCGGGGAGAACCTGCTCGTCAGCCTCTACGTCCCGGGTATGACGGGCATGTCGACCTGGCACTCGGACGCGTTCGACACCACCTACATCGCCTCCGGCAACCACACCGGTGACGACAGCGCCGCCGCGTTCGGCACCAGGACGACCTCCTGGTACTACCTGGCGGGGCTGGACGTCGTGTCAGCGACCGCGAGGGGCACCGTCGTCGCCTTCGGCGACTCCATCACCGACGGCTACCACTCCTCGACCGGCACCTACTCCCGGTGGCCCGACTTCCTCGGACGCCGGCTGGGCGCCAGGCCGGGCCCGCAGAAGCTGAGCGTCGTCGACGCGGGCATCGGTGGCAACCGGGTCCTCACCGACGCACCGAACCTGTGGCAGGGAGTCAGCGCGCTGAAGCGCTTCGGACACGACGCGCTCGGCCAGGCGGGTGTCAAGGATGTGATCCTCTTCGAAGGCATCAACGACATCGGCAACAACGCCGGTCCCGACGGCCGGCCGCTGACCGCCCGGGATCTCATCGACGGCTACCGCACCCTGATCGCCGAGGCACATGCCGCGCACGTCGACGTCATCGGCGCGACCCTGATGCCCGACCAGGGCAGCGGCTACTACACGCCTGCCGCCGAGACGATCCGGCGGAAGGTCAACCAGTGGATCCGTACCAGCGGCGCCTTCGACGGCGTGATCGACTTCGACCGGACCATGCGTGACCCCGCCCACCCGGCCGCCCTCAAACCGGCCTACGACTGCGGCGACCACCTCCACCCCGACGACGAGGGCATGAAGGCCATGGCCGCCGCGATCGACCTGCGCCTGCTGCGCACCTGACACACACCGGCCCACCGTGCGCCGGCTCCGGGGCTGGTGCCCCGCCACCAGCCCCGAGAACAGTGAGCGGCTGGTCCCCGGCCAGGCGTCACGGGCGTTGCGACACCCCCAGCTCGATGAGACAGCGCTTGGTCACTCCGCCGCCCTACCGCCGGTCGATCAGGGCCGCGATGCACTCCAACAGCCCGTTTCCGGCGGCTTCCGGGAGAGCTCGGTGGCCGGAGTAGGTTCGCAGGAGGTCGAGATAGCCGGAGGTGGTGTACGTGAGGTCCTGCTCGTAGCGGCGGAAGACCGTGGGGCCGAAGCGGCCGCTGCGCGCCACCTCCTCCGCGTGGTCCGAGCCGTCGACGGCGCCGGCCACGGGAAGCCGCAGCCCGGGCGGGGTCTCCGGGTCGAAGCGCTCGTAACAGCGCTGGACCTCGACGAAGAACTCCTCGGTGCCGCCCCGCACATGCTGCGTGCGCACCACGGCGAGCGCGCCACCGGGACGCAACGCGTCGGCGGCCTTGGCCATGCGCACCGCCGGGTCGATCCAGTGGAACGCCGTCGCCGAGACGACCGCGTCGAACGGCTCCTTGGGCAGCGGCCAGCTCTCGAACTCCGCCGTCACCACCTCCACCGCCGTGGCCCTGGCCAGGTTACGGCGGGCGACCGCGGCCATGTGCGGTCCGGCCTCGACGGCCGTGATCCGGCAGCCTCCTCCGGCCAGTGGCACCGTCGCCTGGCCGGTCCCGCAACCGACCTCCAGTACGCGGCTGCCGGAGCGGACGCCCGCGAGTTCCGCGAGGTCGTCGTACAGCTGCTCGGGATATCCGGGCCTGGCCGCGTCGTAAAGCTCCGCGTCTTCGTCGAACGTCCGGCTCAGCCGCACCCGCCGGGACTCCTCGGGACTGTCGTCGCGCTCAGCGTGCGCGAGGTGGTCGGACATGCGGAGCAGCCTAGCGATGCCCGCCCGCGCAACCGTTCCGACGTGCATGCCTTCGCGTTGGCCTCTCCCATGCCCTTATGGCCCCATGGCCCGAAGTCATCCGATGACACGAACCGCCCGCGCCAGGGAGTGACGGGGCGCGTCCTCGTAGCAGGTCAAGGACCAGCCCGCCGACCGCAAAGCCCGCCGCCGGAAGCTTCCCAGCGGATCCGGTGGTCGTACTGCCAGGCCATCTTCCCGGGCGCGGCGGGCGCGCTCGTGGGCGTCGAAGGCCTGGGACTTCGAAACCCTGGCGGCGCCGGCCCGGGCTACGTCCTGGCGCCGGTGCGGCTCCGGGTCGGGCGGTGGTCCGCGGAGGTGCGCAGGACGTCGACCAGGGCGGCCACCGTCGGCCGGTGCTCGGCGAAGGAGCGGCAGACCACGACGATGTGACGCTCGATCACCTCGTGCAGGTCCAGGACGTCGATGCGGGACGGACGCAGCCGGAGCATCAGATCCGTCACCACACTGACCCCGACACCGGCCTCGACCAGGGCGAGGGTGGCGGCCGTGTCCGTCACTTCGTGCAGGACCTGCGGTTCGAAACCGGCTCGACGGCAGGCGGTGAGCACCGCGCGGCCGTAGTAACTGCCGGCCGAGGGCAGGATCCATCCCCGTTCCCTGGTGTCGGCGAGTGATGTCTTCCGCCGGCCGGGCATGGCTCCGGCCGGGACCGCGAGCGAGAAGCGTTCCCTGGACAGCTCCGTCACCCGCAGGGACGGGTCGCGCGGGATGGGAACGTCCGGGTAGTCCAGGCCGAGCGCCAGGTCCACGGTTCCGCCGGCGACCGCGTCGTACACCTCGTCCACGTCCATGTCCCGGCTGCGCACGGTCACACCCGGATGCCTCTCGCGCACCTGCCGCAGGGCCGGTGGGAGGATCTCGGCGGCGGCCGTGGCGAAGAGCCCGACCCGCAGGGTTCCGGATATCTCGTTCCGGGTGCGCTCCAGCGCTTCGACGGCCTCGGCTTCCGTCATGAGGATGCGCTCGGCGTGCAGCGCCAGGGTCGCGCCCGCGTCGGTGAGTTCCACGCGACGTCCCACGCGCCGTAGCAGTTGCATGCCGGTGGCCTTCTCCAGTGCGGCGATCTGCTGCGAAACCCCGCCTGGCGTGTATCCCAGGGCTTCCGCGACCGCGGTGATGGTGCCGCGCCTGGTCAGTTCCACCAGGGAGCGCAGCTGCGCACTCGTCCAGTCCACGGTACGACCATATAGCGGTCCTGAAAGTTCCAATGCACCGACTGTTGATGGACGTCAGCGGTCGGCTTGCTGCACGATGACGCAGAGACCGGCCCGGGAAGGGAGTGGCCCTTGTCCTCCTCCGTCTTCCGTACCGTTCCGGCCACCGCCGATGTCGTGATCATCGGTGGCGGTGTCATGGGGGCGAGCACCGCGTTCCACCTGGCCGAGGCCGGGGTGGCGGACATCGTCGTCGTCGAGCGTGGCGAGCTCGGCTGCGGCAGCTCCGGCAAACCGATCGGCGGCGTACGCGCCCAGTTCTCCGATCCGCTCAACATCGAGCTTGGCAGCCGCAGCCTGCGCGCCTATCAGGAATTCCCCCGACGGCCCGGCGCCGGCATCGGGCTCGACATCGTCGGCTACCTCTTCCTTCTCGACAGCGAGCGGCAGGCCGGCGACTTCGCGGCCGGAGTCGAGCTCCAGAACGGCCTCGGGGTGCCGAGCCGCATGATCGGTCCGGACGAGGCCCAGCGCCTGTGCCCCTACATCAGGACCGATGGACTCGTGGCCGCCGCGTACTCCCCCACCGACGGGCACGCCCGCCCCGGACTGGTCGTCCAGGGATATGCGCAGGCCGCGGCCCGGGCCGGCGTCACGCTCGCCACCCACACCACCGTCCTGGGCATCGACACGGCAGGGAACCGCGTCGCCGCCGTGCGCACCAGCCATGGCCGTATCGCGTGCTCCACCGTGATCTGCACGGCCGGGGCCTGGTCGGCAAGGATCGGCGACATGGTCGGCGTCAGCCTCCCGGTGCGGCCGGTCAAAAGGCAGCTGGCGTTCACGGTGCCACTCACGCCGCCCGCCCCGCACATCCCGTTCACCATCGACTTCTCCTCCACCGCCTACTTCCACAACAGCGACGACGGCCTGCTGTTCGGGCTGGCCGACCCCGGGCAGGAGGAGGGCTTCGACACCACCTGGAGCCCGCAATGGCTGGAGCTGTTCCGCACCGTCGTCCGCCACCGCGCCCCGGCCCTGGCGGGCATGCGGACCGGCGGCGGATGGGCGGGCCTGTACGAGGTCACCCCCGACCACAACGCGCTGATCGGCCGTGCCGGCGAACTGTCCAACTTCCTTTACGCCACCGGGTTTTCGGGCCACGGCTTCCTCCAGGCGCCCGCGGTCGGCGAGGTCGTACGCGATCTGTGTCTGGAGCGTGAGCCGTTCACCGACATATCTCCGCTCAGCGCCGACCGTTTCCACCGCGGCACGCGCATCCGCCCCGAAGCCCATGTGGTGTGAGGAGCGATGGCTCCCTCGATGTGCACCCCGATCGAAAGGCCGAACCATGTCGGCGATCAGTCAGTGGCAGCTGCGGGCCGCCTTCGCGGAGCGGCTGTCGCGGATGTACGGGCAGGAGGTTCCCGCCTACACCACGCTCGTGGACGTCTCGCGCGAGGTCAACGAGGACGTGCTGCGCGCGCAGGGAGCGGATGCCGAACGCCTCGGCTCCATCGGCCGGGTGACGGCCGAGCGGCACGGAGCCATCCGTGTCGGCACGCCGCGCGAAATGCACCAGGTCGCCCGCGTCTTCGCCGCCTTCGGCATGCACCCGGTCGGGTTCTACGACCTACGGGAGGCGGCGGCCAGCGCCGTCCCCGTCGTCTCGACGGCGTTCCGGCCGGTCGACGGCGCGGAACTGGCACGCAACCCCTTCCGGGTGTTCACCTCCATGCTCACCGTGGCCGACCCCCGTTTCTTCGACGCCGGCCTGCGCTCGCGCCTGGAGACCTTCCTCGCGGGCCGCGAACTCTTTCCCCCCGAGCTGCTCGCGCTGGCCGACCGCGCCGCCGCCGACGGGGAGCTGCCCGAGGAGCAGGCCGAACGCCTCCTCCATCTGGCCGTCCGGGCATTCGAGTTGTCCCCCGAGCCCGTCGACAAGGCCTGGTACGAGACGCTGGAGCGGATCTCCGCCGTCGCCGCGGACATCGGCGGTGTGCGCAGCACACACATCAACCACCTCACTCCGCGTGTCCTGGACATCGACGAGCTGTACCGGCGCATGACCCGGCGCGGCATCGAGATGATCGACACCATCCAGGGGCCGCCGGCCTGGAAGGGCCCCGACGTCCTGCTGCGGCAGACCTCCTTCCGGGCTCTGGCCGAACCTCGCGCGATGCGCACCCCGGACGGCGGTGTCGTCAGCGGTGCCCTGCGGGTGCGCTTCGGTGAGGTCGAGGCCCGCGGCATCGCTCTCACCCGCCGGGGACGCGCCCTGTACGACGGCCTTCTCGGCCGCGTCGACGAGCAGGCGGCCCAGAACCCCTCGGAAGCCCGCGGTGACATCGCGCGTGCCGTGTGGGAGCGGCACATGCCCGGCAGCGAACAGGAGCTCGCCGCCGAGGGACTGGCCTACTTCACCTACCGGCTCAGCCCCGACCGGCCCCGCGACGGCGGCCGGCCGCCCGCCGACATCGTCGAACTGGTGCGGCAGAACTGGGTGGTGGCCGAACCCCTCGTCTACGAGGACTTCCTGCCCCGCTCCGCCGCGGGCATCTTCCAGTCCAACCTCAGCGGCGAGGGTACCCGCGACAACGAGCAGCAGGGCACCGCTTACGACACCGCCTGGCTCTCCGGCGCCATCGACCGCGAGGTCCTGGACCCCTTCGCCCTTTACGAGCGGCAGCAGAACACCTCCGTCGCCGGGATCGCCCGCGCACTCGGCCTCACCGGCACTCTCGGCTGACTCTCACACCCCCGAGGATCACCATGACCAGCACCGCACTGCCCACCACGGACGACCTGCGGGCCCACGCCCGTGACGCCTTGAGGAACATCGGCGTCGACGTGGTCGAGGGCGACGGCCTCCACGCCCGCACACCCCTCACCGGCGAGCACCTCTTCGGCCTCAGGTCCGCCACGGACGCCGACACCGAACAGGCCCTCGCAGCCTCCCGTACGGCCTTCCTGACCTGGCGCACCACGCCCGCGCCACGCCGCGGTGAACTCGTACGCCGCCTCGGCGAGTTGCTGCGCGAGCACAAGGGCGACCTGGCCGACCTCGTCACCATCGAGGCGGGCAAGATCCGCTCCGAGGCGCTCGGCGAGATCCAGGAGATGATCGACATCTGCGACTTCGCCGTAGGCCTGTCCCGCCAGCTCTACGGCCGTACGATCGCCTCCGAACGCCCCGGCCACCGCCTGGCCGAGACCTGGCACCCCCTCGGCGCGGTCGGCGTCATCTCCGCCTTCAACTTCCCCGCCGCCGTATGGTCCTGGAACACCGCCGTCGCCCTCGTCTGCGGCGACACCGTGATCTGGAAGCCCTCGGAACTCACCCCGCTGATCTCCCTGGCCTGCCACCACCTGCTCACCCGCGCCGCCGACGAGGTCGGCGCCCCCCGAGACGTGCACCGCCTGCTCCTCGGTGGCCGCGCGGTCGGCGAGACGCTCGTCGACGACCCCCGCGTCGCCCTCGTCAGTGCCACCGGCTCCACCCGCATGGGCCGCGAGGTCGGCCCCCGCGTCGCCGCGCGCTTCGGCCGCAGCCTGCTGGAACTCGGCGGCAACAACGCCGCGATCGTGACGCCTTCCGCCGACCTGGACCTCGCCGTCCCGGCCATCGTCTTCGCCGCGGCCGGCACCGCGGGCCAGCGCTGCACCACCCTGCGCCGCCTCATCGTCCACCGCGACATCGCCGACACCCTCATCGAGCGGCTGACCACGGCCTACACCAAGCTGCCCATCGGCAACCCGTTCGACGACACCACGCTGGTCGGCCCGCTCATCTCCACCACGGCTCTCGACGCCATGCGGGGCGCCCTCGCCCGCGTCCAGGCCCAGGGCGGCAAGATCCTGGCCGGCGGAAACCGGCGCCTGGCCGAGGCGGCACCCGCGGCGGCGTACACCGAGCCGGTTCTCGTCCGCGTCGACGAACAGAGCGACGTCGTACGGGAGGAGACCTTCGCACCGATCCTGTACGTCGTCACCTACGACACCCTCGACGAGGCGATCGCGCTGCACAACGACGTCCCCCAGGGCCTGTCGTCCAGCATCTTCACCCGCGACCAGCAGGAGGCGGAGATCTTCCTGTCCGCCGCCGGCTCCGACTGCGGCATCGCCAACGTCAACATCGGCACGTCCGGAGCCGAGATCGGCGGCGCCTTCGGAGGCGAGAAGGACACCGGCGGCGGCCGGGAGGCCGGCTCGGACGCCTGGAAGTCCTACATGCGCTCGGCCACCAACACCATCAACTACTCCGGCGAACTCAATCTGGCCCAGGGCGTCAGCTTCCTCTGATGAGGCAAGCGGCGAGGTGCGGATCCCGGGAACGATCAACGGTTCGTGGCGGCGCGCACAATGGCGGCATGAATGCGAACAACCAGATCATCGTCGCCCTGGACTGCGACAGCCGTGCCGCCGCCGAGGACATCGTCGACCGGCTGGGCGACGAGTGCCGTCTCTACAAGGTCGGCCTGGAGCTCCTCACCGTGGCCGGCCCTGACTTCGTCAAGCTCCTTGTTGCGCGGGGCAAGGAGGTCTTCCTGGACCTCAAGCTGTTCGAGATCCCCAACTCGGTCGCCGGTGCCGTCCGGGCCGCGGGGGCTCTCGGCGTCTCCATGGTGACGGTGCACGGCATGGGCGGTCTGGGCATCATGACCGCCGCCGTCGATGCCGCCCGCGCCTTCCCCGGGCTGCGGATCCTCGCCCTGACCGTGGTCACCAGCATGACCGATGGGGACCTTGCCGACATCGGCGTCAGCGGCTCGACCGAGGAGCAGGTGGTCAGGCTGGCCCGTCTGGCGGGCAAGGCCGGCTGTCATGGTGTGGTCGCCTCGCCTCGGGAGGTCGCGGCCTTGCGCAGCGCACTGGGCGCCGACGCCCTGATCGTCACGCCGGGGGTCACGCTGCCCGGTGACGGCTCTCCGGGCGAGCATGCCCGCGCCGGCACGCCGCGTGCGGCCGTCGTCGCGGGCGCCTCGCATGTCGTCGTGGGGCGAACCGTCACACGCGCCGCGGACCCGGCGGCCACCTTCCGCCTCGTCCGCACCAGCCTCACTGCGGGGTGCTGGTCATAGCGGGACTCGGGGTCCGGCTGAGGCTTGCGTAGCAGGGCCGTCGGCGAAGCCGTACAGGGCCCGCGCGTAGTCCGCCGGGTCTGCCCCCGTACGAGAATGCCGCTCATCGGGTGTCGTTGGGACCGGAGTTGGCCGGCTGCGCCCCCTTTTCCGCTGCCTCTTGCGCCGCGTCCGCTGCTCAGCACTCGATGACGTTGACGGCGAGTCCGCCGCGGGCGGTCTCCTTGTACTTGACCTTCATGTCGGCGCCGGTCTCCTTCATGGTCTTGATGACCTTGTCGAGGGAGACGTGGTGGCGGCCGTCGCCGCGCCGGGCCATCCGAGCGGCGGTCACGGCCTTGACCGCGGCCATGCCGTTGCGCTCGATGCACGGGATCTGGACCAGGCCGCCGACCGGGTCGCAGGTCAGGCCGAGGTTGTGCTCCATGCCGATCTCGGCGGCGTTCTCCACCTGCTCCGGGCTGCCGCCGAGGACCTCGGCGAGGCCGCCCGCGGCCATCGAGCAGGCCGAGCCGACCTCGCCCTGGCAGCCGACCTCGGCGCCGGAGATGGAGGCGTTCTCCTTGAAGAGCATGCCGACGGCGCCCGCGGCGAGGAGGAAGCGGACGATGCCGTCCTCGTCCGCGCCGGGGACGAAGTCGAGGTAGTAGTGCAGGACCGCCGGGATGATGCCGGCCGCGCCGTTCGTCGGCGCGGTCACGACCCGGCCGCCGGCGGCGTTCTCCTCGTTCACCGCCATGGCGTAGAGGGTCACCCACTCCATCGCCCGGCTCGCCGGATCGCCCTCGCTGCGCAGCGCCCGGGCCGCCGCCGCGGCACGCCGGCGGACCTTCAGCCCGCCGGGGAGGATGCCCTCGCGGGACAGGCCGCGCGAGACACAGCCTTCCATCACCCGCCAGATCTCCAGCAGACCGGCGCGGATCTCCTCCTCGGTACGCCAGGCCTTCTCGTTCTCCAGCATCAGCGCGGAGATGGACAGGCCGGTCTCGCGGGCGAGTCGCAGCAGTTCGTCGCCGGTGCGGAACGGGTGGGCCACCTCGGTGTCGTCGAGTGTGATCCGGTCGGCCCCCACGGCGTCCTCGTCGACCACGAAGCCACCGCCGACCGAGTAGTACGTCTTCTCCAGCAGCGGCACACCGTCGGCGTCGTACGCGAACAGCGTCATGCCGTTGGCGTGGTACGGCAGTGCGCGCCGGCGGTGCAGGATCAGCTGGGTCGAGGCGTCGAAGTCGATCTCGTGGGCGGGGCCGATCTCGGCACCGAGGAGGCGGATACGCCCGGTGCCACGGATCCGCTCCACGTCCAGGTCGGCCTGGGTGGCGTCGACCGTGTGCGGTTCGTTGCCCTCCAGGCCGAGCAGGACGGCCTTGGGGGTGCCGTGGCCGTGGCCGGTGGCGCCGAGGGAGCCGAACAGCTCCGCTCGCACCGCGGAGGTCTGGGCCAGCACGCCGTCCCTCTTCAGCCGGGCGGCGAACATCGCGGCCGCGCGCATCGGGCCGACCGTGTGCGAGCTGGACGGGCCGATGCCGATGGAGAACAGGTCGAAGACGCTGATTGCCACGCCGTACTCCGTGGGACGGGCGGAGCGTGCCGGGCATGTGCCGGGCACACCCCTGGGGGAGGGATCTCGGTTACAGGTCTGGGTGGAGAGGGTGCTTGTGCCTCGGCGACGTGCGGGGCCGTCGACGGACAGGGCGCGGGCTCATGAGGCGGCGCCGGCGGTTACGGCGGCGGGGGTGAGGGTGCGGCGGAGTCGGTTGAACAGCTTCGGCTGGTTCAGGGAGAGCACCGCGACCGGGGTGTCCTCGCGCCGGTAGACGGCGGTGAAGGAACGGCTGTCGAGGTCGCCGTCGACGACCTGGGGCACGGCGCCGGGAGCGACATGCCCGGCGAGCTGGATGCGCACCTGGTACTGGTCGGACCAGAAGTACGGCGCGGTGACCGGGGCGGGGACCGACACACCCGAGAGCAGTGTGCGGGCGGCGGTCGTCGCCTGCTGCGTGGCGTTGCTCCAGTGCTCGATGCGCGCGTGCCGCCCGGTGAACGGGTGGGGGCAGCGGGCGACGTCTCCGACGGCGACCACGCCCGGGACGCCGGTGGCGCAGCCGGCGTCACACACCACGCCGTCGTCCACCTCGACGCCGGAACCGGCGAGCCAGTCGGTGGCGGGCCGCACGCCCACCCCGACGACCACGACGTCGGCCGGCAGCACCCGCCCGTCCGCCAGTCGCACTCCGGTGACCCGGCCGTCGCCGAGGAGTCCCGCCACGCCCATGCCGCACAGCAGACCAACCCCGTGGTCGCTGTGCAGCGAGGAGCACACCAGCCCCATCTCGCGCCCCAGTTGGCGCTCCAGTGGTACGTCGAGCGCCTCGACGACGGTGACGTGGAGCCCGAGCCGGTGGGCGGTGGACGCCACCTCGGCGCCGATGAAACCGGCGCCGATGACGACGATCCGGGGCAGGCCGTTCAGCAGCTCGGCGCGCAGGGCCTGGGCGTCGTCCAGGGTGCGCAGGGTGTGGACGCCGGCCAGCCCGTCCGCGCCGGGGAGTGTCCGGGGAGTGGCACCGGTGGCGATGACGACGCCTTGGGTGCGCAGGCGGCGTCCTCCGGCCAGGGTCACCGAGCGGTCGGCGGGGTCGAGCCGTACCGCTCGCTCGCCGAGCAGCCACCGCACGTCCAGGTCCTGGTATTCGCCCGCGTCACCGAGCGCGAGAGCGTCGGCGTCGAGGTCGCCCTTGAGGAAGTCCTTGGACAACGGGGGGCGGTCGTAAGGGAGGTGACGCTCTTCTCCTACGACCACGATGCCGCCGTCGTAGCCCTCCGCGCGCAGTGCGCGGACCGTGCTCAGTCCCGCCAGCGACGCTCCGACGACGGTGATGGTCATGGGGAACCTCCGGGTAGCGGATGCTCGGCAGGGGCGGGAAGATCGGACGTTGTCTCAGATAGCACAACAATGCTCGCTATGCGCAACATGCTTTCGTTGCGCCGGAGGGTTGTCAAGAGACGAACACGCATCGGTTCCAAACAGCGCACAGCGTTGCGCTTCACGGAACGCCAGCTGACGCCGACCCGGAGACGCCGAACCGTTGCGCATGGCGCGGCTTCTCGCACAACAGAGAACAAGCCTCTTGACCGGCCGCCGTTCGCACCGGACGATGTTGCGCATCACTCTCATCGTTGCGTACTGCGCACTACGGAGGATGTCATGTCTTCTCGCCCGCAGCCCGGCCGCGAGTTCGTCCTCACCCTCTCCTGCCCCGACCGGGCCGGCCTCGTCCACGCCGTCACCAGCTTTCTCGTGAACCACTCGGGCAACATCCTCGAGAGCCAGCAGTTCGACGACCGCCTCCAGGACCGCTTCTTCATGCGGATGCACTTCGAGGTCTCCGCCCCGGCTACGCCCCTTGAGCAGCTGCGCACCGACTTCGGCCCGGTCGCCGAGGCGTACCGGATCACCTGGCAGCTGCACGACGTCACGACCCCGACCCGCACCCTGATCATGGTGTCGAAGTTCGGCCACTGCCTGAACGACCTGCTCTTCCGCCAGTCCACGGGCTCGCTCAACATCGAGATCCCGGCGATCGTCTCCAACCACCGCGACTTCGAACCGCTGGCCCGGAACTACGGCATCCCCTTCCACCACATCCCGGTCACCCAGCAGACCAAGGCCGAGGCGGAGGCCCGGCTGCTGGAGCTCGTCGCCGAGCTCGACGTAGACCTGGTGGTGCTGGCCCGCTACATGCAGATCCTCTCCGACGACCTGTGCAAGCGGCTCGACGGCCGGGCCATCAACATCCACCACTCGTTCCTGCCGAGCTTCAAGGGCGCCCGGCCGTATGTGCAGGCGCACCGGCGCGGCGTCAAGCTCGTCGGAGCCACCGCGCACTACGTCACGCCCGACCTCGACGAGGGCCCGATCATCGAGCAGGACGTCGTCCGCGTGAACCACTCCCACACCCCGGACGAGCTGGTCACCATGGGCCGCGACGTCGAGGCCCGGGTCCTGTCGCGCGCCGTGCAGTGGCACAGCGAGAGCCGCGTGCTGGCCAACGGCAACTGCACGGTCGTCTTCCGCTGACGGCACCGATCGCGCGGCCCGCGAGAACACCGGCGACGACGGCTCCCCTCCCCGGGGAGCCGTCGTATACCCTCCCTCTGCGAACCACGGGGCTCAGCGGCCGGTATTGCGTATAGTTGCGCTATGAGCAACTACACCGCAGATGGCGAAACAACAGCTCCGGCGGTGAGCGGGGTGCAGTCCGTCGACCGTGCCGTCAGCGTCCTGGAGATCCTCGCCCAGCGCGGGGAGGCGGGTGTCAGCGAGGTCGCCGCCGAGATCGACGTCCACAAGTCGACCGCGTTCCGTCTGCTCGGGGCACTGGAAGCGCGCGGTCTGGTGGAGCAGGCGGCCGATCGCGGCAAGTACCGGCTCGGGTTCGGCATCGTGCGCCTGGCCGGCGCGGTCACGGGCCGCCTCGACATCACGCAGCAGGGCCGTGAGGTCTGCGAGCGGCTCAGCGAGGAGATCGGCGAGACCGTCAACATCGCCGTGCTGCAGGAGCATTACGCCGTCAACCTGTACCAGGTGCGCGGCCCGGGCGCCGTCGGCACCCACAACTGGGTCGGGCAGCTCACCCCGGTGCACGCCACGTCCAGCGGCAAGATCCTGCTCGCGCACCTGCCGGAGAAGGAGCGCGCCGAGGTCCTCGCGGCCTCGGGGCTGCTCAAGCTCACCCCGCACACCCTGACCGCGAGGTCGAAGCTGGAGAAGAACCTCGCCGAGGCGCGGGAACGCGGGTACGCGGTGACGATGGAGGAGCTGGAGATCGGACTGCACGCCATGGCGGCCCCGATCCGCTCCCACCACGGAGGGGTCGTCGCCGCCCTCAGCGCGTCCGGCCCCGCCTACCGCTTCACCGAGGAGCGCATCCACGAACTGGCACCCCTGCTGCTCAAGGGTGCGCAGGAGATCAGCCACCGGATGGGTTACCTGGGCTGAGTTCCGCACTGGTGGCCTCGGGGAAGCGGGCCGAGAAGGCCGAAGTGACGCGGAACCGCCGTCACGCGCCGAGGTGTTGCAGAGGCCGCGGTGCCGGGGCCGCCGCCTCGGCGCCCCAGCGGGCCGTCACCCGTACCGCGTCGCGGGTGGAGGCCACGTCGTGCACGCGCAGGCACCAGACGCCCTGCGCCGCGGCCAGGACCGATACGGCGGTGGTCGCGGCGTCCCGTAGCGGCGCCGGGCGTGGTTGTCCCGTCGTCGGATCGGCCAGCAGCCGGCCCAGGAAGGACTTGCGCGACGCGCCCACGAGAACGGGGCGGCCCAGCGCGCGGACCTCCCCCAGCCGGGCCAGCAGGTCCCAGTTGTGCTCGGGCGCTTTCGCGAAGCCCAGTCCCGGGTCGATGATCAGGCATCCGGGCGGGATTCCCGCCTGCAGCGCGGCATCGATCCTCAGGCGCAGTTCGTCGACCACGTCGGTGACGACGTCGTCGTAGTGGGCGTTCGCCTGCATGCCGGCGGAGTGGCCGCGCCAGTGCATCAGCACGTACGGCGTCTTCGCCCGTGCCATGAGCGGCAGCATCTCCGGGTCGGCGAGACCGCCCGAGACGTCGTTCACCATCCGTGCACCGGCGTCGAGGGCGCGGGCGGCGACCTCGGCCCGCATGGTGTCGACGCTGACGACCGCGCCCGCCGCCGCGAGTTCCCGGACGACGGGCAGGACGCGCCGCAGCTCCTCGTCGGCCGGCGGTCGCGTCGCGCCGGGGCGGGTCGACTCGCCGCCCACGTCCACGATGTCGGCACCCTGTGCCAGCAAGGCGAGTCCGTGCGCCACGGCAGCCTCCGGGGCGAACGACCGTCCGCCGTCGGAGAACGAGTCCGGCGTGACGTTCACCACGCCCATGACCAGCGTCCGGCCGGGCCGTGGAAGTCCGCAGGGATCAACTTCCGGTGTCCCAGGACGCGTTGACGCAGTGGCGTGGTCGGTGGCGTTCACCGGCACCCCGTCCACCCTGCCGCTGTCACGGCCGGCCGCCGGCGCCGGTTCACGCCGAGCGCGGCGACCGCCACGGTCCTCACGCGCCGCCTCCGGCGGCCGCGACGCCTCCGAGCCGGGCGGCCACGCAGGAGGGCGGAAGGTTCGGCGGGGCCTCGGAGAGCTCGACGTGGATCATGCCGTTCTCCACGACGACCCGGTGGGTGCGCACGGGGCGACGGGCCGGGGGTGCGTCCACGCTGCCGGTGCGCAGATCGAACTTGGAAGCGTGCAGGGGGCATTCGACCTCGCACCCCTCCAGCCAGCCATCGGCCAGCGAGGCGTCCTGGTGGGTGCAGGTGTCGTCGATCGCGTAGACCTCGCCGTCCTCGGTGTGGAACACGGCGACGGGTGGGTCGTTCTCGAGCCGGAACGCCTCGCCCCGGGGCAGATCGGCGAGAGGGCACACGGGAATCATCGGACCACCTCGGTGCATATTATGAAACCGAATGCGCTTAGCGCAACGACAGTGTGAGGTTGGGCCCCACCGTTGTCAAGAAGTCGCCGGGATGCGCCGGGTAGGCAACGGCGGTGCCGGGCCGACCGTCCGCGCCGGCCCGGCACCGCCGGGTCATTTCCGCCGCCCTGCCGGGCCGCTCACCGGTATTCGACGGCCGCGTCCAGCAGCCAGTCCGCCAGATAGCCGGCGAAGGAGGAGCGCACCAGCACCCAGAAACCGGCCCTGGACTCGTCGCGGGCCACCAGGACGACCTGGGTGCGGGCCAGTGTCGTCTGGGCGCAGCGGCCGGGGCCGAAGGCGCGCGGGTGCAGGTCCAGTGCGCAGCCGTGCGCCAGCAGGTCGCGGGCACGGGGTCCGCCGACCAGGAGGGTGGTGCGCTGGGCGGAGACGTCGGTGACGGAGACCGGTTCGTCTCCCGCCGCCGAGCGGATCCGGCCCTCCAGGTCCCGCTCGGTTCCGGGCCGGCCCACCACCAGCCATTCGTCGGGGCCCAGCCACACCACGGTCACGTCCCCCGCGTGCACGACGGTGTTGGGTTCCAGCGGAAGTTGGAGTCCCAGGGCCAGTCCGACGGCGTCCGCCGCCGGGCCCTTGGCGTCGAGGCGGACGTTCACCTGGGCCAGGAAGGGGAGTTCGGCAAGGCGGATCGCGCCCCGGGAGGAGCGCGTCGCGGCGGCCAGGCGGTGGGCGGCGTCGGCCAGGTGGCTGCGCTGCCATGCGGTCGGGGCGGTGTCAGCCATCGCGGCGGGCTCCCTCGGGGTCGTAGAGGACGGGACCGGCGACGGTCACCGGGACCAGCCGGTCGCCGACGGGCGCGTAGAGGCGTTCGCCGATGCGGTCCCGGCCGCCCTTGATCAGGGCGAGCGCGAAGGTCCGGCCGAGCGCCGCACTGCGGTAGCTGGAGGTGACATGGCCGAGCATCGGCACCGGCGGGGCGGGCAGTTCACGGTCGGCGACCAGGTGCGTGCCCTCCGGGAGGAAGACGGCCGGGTCCTCGGTGAGGAGCCCGACGAGGTGCTTGCGGTCGGGGCGGACGGTGTCGGCGCGGGCGTAGGAGCGTTTGCCGACGAAGTCCGGCTTCTTCTTCGACACCACCCAGCTCATGCCGAGGTCCTGCGGAGTGACCGTGCCGTCGGTGTCCTGGCCGACGATCGGGTACCCCTTCTCGGCGCGCAGGACGTGCATGGTCTCGGTGCCGTACGGGGTGATGCCGTACGGGGCACCGGCCTCGTACAGCGCCTCCCACAGCGCGAGGGCGTCCCACGGTGACACGTTGATCTCATAGGCGAGTTCGCCGGAGAAGCTGATCCGGCACACGCGCGCGTCGATGCCGGCGACGGTCGTCTCCCGCCACGCCATGAACGGGAAGTCCTCGTTGCTCACGGCGAGTTGGGGCGCGATCGAGCCGAGTACGGCGCGGGAGCGCGGGCCGACCAGGGCCACCGTGGCCCACTGCTCGGTGACCGAGGTGCAGTGGACCCTTAGTTCCGGCCACTCGGTCTGGAGCCACTCCTCCATCCAGTCCAGCACGGCCGCCGCGTTGCCGGTCGTGGTGGTGACCAGGAAGCGGTCCGGGGCGAGCCGGATGACCGTGCCGTCGTCGAAGACCATGCCGTCCGGGCGGCACATCACGCCGTAGCGGATCATGCCGGTCTTCAGGGTGCTCATCATGTTGGTGTAGAGCCGGTCGAGGAAGAGCGCGGCGTCCGGGCCCTGCACGTCGATCTTGCCGAGGGTGGAGGCGTCCATGAAGGCCACGCCCTCGCGGGCGGCGCGGCACTCGCGCAGCACGGCGGTCTCCATGTCCTCGCCGTCCTGCGGGTAGTACCAGGGCCGCTTCCACTGGCCGACGTTCTCGAACAGCGCGCCGTGCGCCACATGCCACTGGTGCAGGGCGGTCGTGCGGACCGGATCGCTCAGCGCGCCGCGGTCGCGCCCCGCGAGGGCCGCGAAGGAGACCGGGGTGTACGGCGGCCGGAAGGTGGGCAGGCCGAGCGCCGAGATGTCCACGCCGAGGAGTTCGGCGACGACCCCGCTCGCCAGCACGCCGCCCGTCCTGCCCTGGTCGCCCCCGGTGCCGGCGGTGGTGTAGCGCTTGGTGTGCTCCACCGAGCGCAGGCCCGCGCCGGTCGCCCGGGCCAGGTCGGCCACGGTGACGTCGCGCTGGAGGTCCACGAACCGTGGGGCGCCGGTGTCGGTGGGGATGGTGAAGACCTGCATGGGCGGCGTGTGCGGCTGGGCGGCCACGGCCGGGAGGACAGGCGCCTCGGCGGTGTAACCCTCCGCCTCGACCGCGCGGGCGCCGGCTGCCGCGCCCTGGGTGAGAACCGTGGCCAGGTCGAAGGCGCCGTTGGCGCTGCCCGCGACCTCCACCGCCTGACGGACGCTGCCGGGCACGAACGTGCCGAGTGCCTCGTCGTGGCGGAGCTTGCCGCCCGCCTGGCTGAACAGGTGCGCGACCGGGTTCCAGCCGCCGGAGACCAGCAGCAGGTCGACGGCGAACTCCCGCTGTCCGGCGGACTTCCCGTACGGCGCGACGGTCACGGCGGTGAGGCGGGCCCCGCCCTCCGTACCGGTGACCGCGTGCCCGGCGAGCACCTCGATCCCGGCGGACCGGGCGCGCTCGGCCCACTCCCCCGGCTCGGGCCGGGTGTCGACGATCGCGGCGATGTGCACGCCCGCCGCGGCCAGGTCGAGCGCGGCGGCGTAGGCGCTGTCGTTGGTGGTGAACACGACCGCGTGCCGGCCGGGCAGCACCGCGTACCGGTGGAGGTACGTCCGGGCCGAGGAAGCCAGCATCACGCCGGGCCGGTCGTTGTCGCCGAAGGCCAGCGAGCGCTCGTGGGCGCCGGTGGCGAGTACGACGTGGCGGGCGCGGATCCGCCAGACCCGCTCGCGGGAGACGTTCGCCGGGGCGTCGGCGCCGAGGTGGTTGGTGCGGCGCTCGACGGCGAGGAGGTGGTTGTCGTCGTAGTGGCCGAAGACGGTGGTGCGGCGCAGGACGCGCACCTCGGGGGCCGCTTCGAGCCGTGTGCGCGTCGCCTCGACCCAGTCGAGGTGCTCGCCGGTGCCGAGCAGGCTGCCGCCGGGTTCCGGCTGGTCGTCGGCGAGGATGACGCGTGCGCCGCTGTGCGCTGCCGCCGCCGCTGCGGCGAGGCCGGCCGGGCCCGCGCCGACGATCAGCACGTCGCAGTGGGCGTGTACGGCGTCGTAGCGGGCGGGGTCGGGCTCGGTGGCGAGGCGTCCCTGGCCCGGGAGGCTGCTTGCCACCAGGCCGTCGTAGAGCTCGACGGTCGTGGCGGGGAGCATCGGCTCGGGGAAGGGGGCCTCGATCTGGACGACCGCGTTGGGTTCCTCGACGCCGGCCGAGAAGATGCCTCGGGGGCGGCCCAGCGTGATGCTGGTGGCGGCCTGGACGACGCCGTTGGCGAGGAGGGCGGAGGCGAGGGTGTCGCCGCGGTATCCCTGGTATTCGGTGCCGTCGAAGGTGAAGGTGAGGGGGGCGTCGCGGTCGATCCGGCCGCCGGTGCGGGTGCGGAATGTCGCGCCCCAGCCGCCCCTGCCCGTCCCGTCCTGAAGGGGCTCTGTCCCTTCGACCCCGCTGGGGGGCTCCGCCCTCTGGACCTCCGCCGGCCCTGAAGGGGCCTTGTCCTCGAACTCCTCCAGACGGGCCGATGATGGTGCCGACCGTGGCTGAGATGTGACCGCAGGTCGCTCCGCCGTCTCCGGACGCGCCTCCCCCACCTTGTAGACGGCGAGGATCTCGTTCGTCGCCGTGTTGCGCACCGCGTTGAACCACCTGCGGCAGCCCGCCGCATGGCTCCACCTCTCGGCGAACGGGCCCTTGGGGTTGTCACGGAAGAACAGGTACCGCGCCCACTCCTCGTCGGTGAGGGCGGCGGGGTCCTCGGGGTAGGGCACATGGGCCTGGCCGCCGTAGTGGAACTCGGCCTCGTCGCGGGGCCCGCACCACGGGCAGGGGATGAGCAGCATGGTTCGGCTCCCTAGTGGGCCACCGCGGCCGCGCCGTGCTCGTCGACGAGCGCGCCGGTGGTGAAACGGTCGAGCGAGAAGGGGGCGTTGAGGGCGTGGGGGGTGTCGTGGGCGATGGTGTGGGCGTAGACCCAGCCGACACCCGGGGTGGCCTTGAAACCGCCTGTACCCCAGCCGCAGTTGAGGTAGAGGTCGTCGACCGGGGTGAGGCCGACGATGGGCGAGGCGTCGGGGCTGACGTCGACGATGCCGCCCCAGGTGCGCAGCACATGGGCGCGGGCGAAGACCGGGAACAGTTCCAGGGCGGCGGACATCTGGTCCTCGATGATGTGGAACGCGCCGCGCTGGGTGTAGGAGTTGTACGCGTCGATGCCCGCGCCCATGACCAGTTCGCCCTTGTGCGCCTGGCTGACGTACACATGGACCGCGTTGGACATCACCACCGTCGGGTGGACCGGCTCCAGGAGTTCGGAGACCAGGGCCTGCAACGGGTGGCTCTGGAGCGGGAGTTCGATGCCCGCCATGGCGGCGAGGACCGAGGTGTGGCCGGCCGAGCACAGGGCCACCTTGCCCGCGGCGATCGGGCCCAGGCTCGTCTGCACGCCGACCACCCGGCCGCCGGCCACGTCCAGGCCGGTGACCTCGCAGTTCTGGATGATGTCGATGCCGGCCGCGTCGGCGGAGCGGGCGAAGCCCCAGGCCACGTAGTCGTGCTTGGCGATGCCGGCGCGCGGCTGGTAGGTGCCGCCGAGGACCGGGTAGCGCACGTCGGGTGAGGTGTTGACGATCGGGCAGACCTCTTTGACCTGCTCCGCGTCGAGCCATTCGGCGTCGACCCCGTTGAGCCGGTTGGCCTCGACCCGGCGCACGCTGTCGCGGACGTCCTGCAGGCTGTGGGCGAGGTTCAGCACACCGCGCTGGGAGAAGAGGATCGGGTAGTCGAGTTCCTCCTCCAGACCTTCCCAGAGCTTCAGCGCGTGCTCGTAGATGCCCGCGCTCTCGTCCCACAGGTAGTTGGAGCGGATGATCGTGGTGTTGCGGGCCATGTTGCCGCCCGCGAGCCAGCCCTTCTCCAGGACGGCGACGTTGGTGATGCCGTGGTTCTTCGCCAGGTAGTGGGCGGTGGCCAGTCCGTGGCCGCCGCCGCCCACGATCACCACGTCGTACGACGGCTTGGGGTCGGGGTTGCGCCAGAGCCAGTCGGGGTGGTCGGGGAGGTCGGCGCCGGGGGTGCGGGGGCTCATCGGGCGTCTCCGTCGTGCGAGAGGTGCGGGTAGAGCGGGTGCTTGGCGGCCAGCGCCTCGGTGCGGGCGCGCAGGGCGGCCACGTCCGGCTCGGGCTTCAGGGCCCGCGCGATCACGTCGGCGACTTCGGCGAAGTCCGCCTCGGTGAAGCCCCGGGTGGCCAGGGCGGGGGTGCCGATGCGCAGGCCGGAGGTGACCATGGGCGGGCGCGGGTCGAAGGGGACGGCGTTGCGGTTGACGGTGATGCCGATCCGGTGGAGGAGGTCTTCGGCCTGCCGGCCGTCCAGTGAGGAGTCCCGCAGGTCGACGAGGACGAGGTGGACGTCCGTGCCGCCCGTGAGCACCTTCACCCCGGCCTCGGCCGCGTCGGGCCGGGCGAGGCGTTCGGCGAGGATGCGGGCGCCGGCCAGGGTGCGGGCCTGGCGTTCGGCGAACTCGGGCGAGGCAGCGACCTTGAAGGACACGGCCTTGGCCGCGATGACGTGCTCCAGCGGGCCGCCCTGCATGCCCGGGAACACCGCGGAGTTGATCTTCTTGGCGAGGTCGGCGTCGTCGGTGAGGATGACTCCGCCGCGGGGACCGCCGAGGGTCTTGTGCGTGGTGGTGGTGACCACGTGCGCGTGCGGCACGGGGCTCGGGTGCAGTCCGGCGGCGACCAGGCCCGCGAAGTGCGCCATGTCGACCATGAGGAGGGCACCGACCTCGTCGGCGATACGGCGGAAGGCCGCGAAGTCGAGCTGCCTGGGATACGCCGACCAGCCCGCGATGATCATCTTGGGCCGGTGCTCCTTGGCGAGCCGCGCCACCTCGTCCATGTCCACGAGGTTGTCCGTCTCGCAGACGTGGTAGGGCACGACGTTCAGCATCTTGCCGCTGTAGTTGATGCGCATGCCGTGGGTGAGGTGGCCGCCGTGCGCGAGGTCGAGGCCGAGAATCGTGTCGCCGGGCTGGAGGAGGGCGAAGAACACGGCGGTGTTGGCCTGCGCGCCCGAGTGCGGCTGGACGTTGGCGTAGGCCGCCCCGAAGAGGGACTTGACCCGCTCGATGGCCAGGCGCTCGGTGACGTCGACGTGTTCGCAGCCGCCGTAGTAGCGGCGGCCGGGATAGCCCTCGGCGTACTTGTTGGTCGCGACCGAGCCCTGCGCCTCCATCACGGCGGTGGGCGCGAAGTTCTCGGAGGCGATCATCTCCAGCGTGGACTGCTGGCGGTGCAGCTCGGCGCGGAGCGCTTCGTGGACCTCGGGGTCCAGCTCCGCCAGGGGCGTGTTCAAGGCGTTCATAGGGCGGTCGCGTTCCTCTCGGCGGCCTCGACGACGTTGGCGAGCAGCATCGCCCGGGTCATGGGTCCCACTCCCCCGGGCATCGGGGCGAGCCATCCGGCGACCTCGGCGGCCTCCGGGTGGATGTCGCCGACGAGCCCGTGCTCGGTACGGGTGATGCCGACGTCCAGGACGGCCGCGCCGGGGCGCAGCATGTCCTTGGTGATCAGTCCGGGCGAGCCGGCCGCCGCGACGACGATGTCCGCTTCGCGTACGTGCCAGGCCAGGCCCTTGGTTCCGGTGTGGCACAGGGTGACGGTGGCGTTCTCGGACCTGCGGGTGAGCAGGAGCCCGATGGGCCGTCCGACCGTGATGCCCCGGCCGATGACGCACACCCGCGCTCCGGCGAGCGGGACCTCGTAGCGGCGGAGCAGTTCGACGATGCCGCGCGGGGTGCAGGGCAGCGGGGCGTCGACGCCGAGGACGAGCCGGCCGAGGTTGACCGGGTGCAGGCCGTCGGCGTCCTTGGCCGGGTCCATGCGGGCGAGGACGGCGCCCGCGTCCAGGTGGCGCGGCAGCGGGAGCTGGACGATGTAGCCGGTGCAGGCGGTGTCGGCGTTGAGTTCGTCGATGACGTCCTCGACCTGCCGCTGGGTGGCGTCGGCGGGCAGTTCGCGGCGCAGGGAGGCGATCCCGGCCTGCGCGCAGTCGCGGTGCTTGCCGGCGACGTAGGCGTGGCTGCCGGGGTCGTCGCCGACCAGGACGGTTCCGAGGCCGGGCGGCCGGCCGGCGGTGGCGGTCAACTTGGCGACGCGCTCGGCGAGTTCACTGCGGATCGCGGCGGCGGTCGCCTTGCCGTCGAGGAGTTGTGCGGTCACCGGCGGAGCTCCTTCCCCAGGGCTAGCCACGGAGGCGGGACATGGTCGGGTCGAACAACGGCTCCTCGGCCACCACCGCTTCCACGCGCTGGTCGAAGTAGCCGATGTGCACGGTCGTACCGGGCTCGGCCAGCTCCACCGGCAGCCAGGCGTAGGCGACGCCCTTGCCGATCGTGTAGCCGTACGCGGCGCTGGTGACGTAACCGACGGCACGGTCACCGTCGTACACCGGCTCCTTGCCCATCACGACGGCCCGCGGGTCGTCGATGGTGAGGCAGCTCAGCCTGCGCCGCACGTCCGTCTTGCGCCGCTCCAGCGCCGCCTTGCCGATGAAGTCGCCCTTGTCGAGCTTGACGGCGAAGCCGACGCCGGCCTCGTAGGGGTCGTGCTCGTAGGTCATGTCGGTGCCGAAGGAGCGGTAGCCCTTCTCCAGGCGGAGGCTGTTGAAGGCGCCGCGGCCGGCGATGATCCCGCCGAGCGGCTCGGCCGCCGCCCAGAGGGTGTCCCACAGCTTCTGCCCCTGGTCGGCGGTGGTGTACAGCTCCCACCCGAGCTCGCCGACGTACGACAGCCGCATCGCGGTGACCGGCACCGAGCCGATGTAGACGTGCTTGGCGCGGAAGTACTTCAGGCCCTCGTTGGAGAAGTCGGCGTCGGTCAGCGGCTGCAGCACCTCGCGGGCGAGTGGGCCCCACAGGCCGATGCAGCAGGTGCCGGCGGTGATGTCGCGGACCTGGACGCGGCCGTCGGCGGGGAGGTGGCGGGTGAACCAGTCGAGGTCCAGGTTGCCGTTGGCGCCCACCTGGAAGCGGTCACGGGCGAGGCGGGCGACGGTGATGTCACTGCGGATGCCGCCGTCGTGGTCCAGGAGCAGGGTGTATGTCACCGAGCCGACGGACTTGGCGACCTTGCCGGTGACCAGGCCCTCCAGGAAGTCGGCGGCTCCGGGGCCGCTGACCTCCAGGCGCTTGAGGGCCGTCATGTCGTACATCGCGACCTTCTCGCGGGTGACCTGGGCCTCGGCGCCGACGATGGGCGACCAGTAGCGGGCCGCCCAGTCATTGGGGGTGGGGATGTCGCGGCCCTCGACCAGCGCGGCGTTGGCCTCGTACCACTGGGGGCGCTCCCAGCCGTTCGCCTCCAGGAAGAACGCGCCGTGTTCCTGCTGGCGGGCGTGGAAGGGGCTGGTGCGGATCGGGCGCGGCTTCCCGGACGGCTGGAGGGGGTGGAGGATGTCGTAGACCTCGACGAAGTTCTGGCAGTCGCGGGCCAGGACGTACTCCGGGGAGAGCTGGTGCGGCTCGAAGCGGTTGACGTCGCACTCGTGCAGGTCGAAGGAGGAGCAGTGGCCGTCGACCAGCCATTCGGCGACGGCCCGGCCGACGCCCGCGGAGTGGGTGACCCAGACGGCCTCGGCGACCCAGAAGCCCTTGACGTCCGGGGACTGGCCGAGCAGCGGGTAGCCGTCGGTGGTGAAGGAGAACAGCCCGTTGATGCCCTCCTCGACCTTCGCTTCCCTGGTCGCCGGGAGCAGGGACTGAGTCTCGGTCCAGGCGGGCTCGAAGTCCTCCTCGGTGAACTTCAGGACCGAGGGCATCTCCTCGGCCTCGTCCACGGAGAGGATGTCGTCGGCGGAGACCGGCATGGGACGGTGGCCGTAGTAGCCGATGCCGAGGCCGTCGAAGCGGTCGCGGTAGTACAGGTCGGCGTCCTGGTGGCGCAGGATCGGGCGGACCGCCTCCTCGGTCTGGCCGGCGAGCGCGGGGACCGGGCCGGTCCAGGCGAGCTGGTGGGCGAGCGGGGTGAGCGGCAGGTTCATGCCGACCATGCGGGCGATCTTGGGACCCCAGATGCCGGCGCAGCACACGACGATGTCGGCGGGGAGCTCGCCCTGGTCGGTGACGACACCGGTGACGCGGCCGTCGCTCTGGCGGACGTCGAGGACTTCGTGCCGGGCGAGGAAGCGCACGCCGCGCTCGGTGGCCCGGCGGATCTGGGCCTCGACGGCGAGGACGGCCTTGGCGAGGCCGTCGGTGGGCACCAGGAGGCCGCCGAGGACCTTGTCGCGGTCGACCAGCGGGTGCTGCGCCACGCACTCGTCCGGGGTCAGCAGACGCGCCTCGATGCCCCAGGCGGTGATCCAGCCGTGGCGGCGGTGGAGTTCGGTGAGGCGCTCGGGGCTGGTGGCCACTTCGAGGCCGCCGACCTGGAGGAAGCAGGGCTTGCCGTCGACGTCGAGGGAGCAGAACTTCTCGACGGTGTACCGGGCCAGCTCCGTCATGGTCTTCGAGGGGTTGGTCTGGAAGACCAGGCCCGGGGCGTGCGAGCTGGAGCCCCCGGTGGCCGGGAGGGGGCCCTGGTCGACCACGGTCACGTCGGTCCAGCCGCGTGCGGAGATCTCGTCTGCCAGGGCCGCTCCCACGACGCCCGCTCCGATGATGACCACTCGGGGTCCCGCCATCGCCCAACCTCCGAACTTGAGACCGGTTCAGTTGCTTGTTGCGCAACGTGACTCAGGTTGCGCAACTCAATGTGCCTGTCGCCATGGAGGGTGTCAAGAGGTCGGTGACGTCGGAAAACGGCCCGAAACGCGGCAATGCCCGGCGGGCGGTGCGCACAGGTGCACACCGCCCGCCGGGCGTCACGACCGGCCTGTTCCCGACCCGTGCTATTTCAGCCAGGCGTCGACCTTGTCGCGGTGCGCGTCGACCCACTTCTTGGCCGCCGCGTCGTCCGACATCTTGTCCACGGCGATGTACTTGGCCACGGTGTTCTGGTCGTCGTTCGTCCAGTTGAACTTCTTCACCAGGTTGTAGGCGGGACCACCGGACTTGGCGAACCGGGCACTGACGATCTTGTCCAGGTCGTAGACGGGATAGTCACAGGCGACCTTCGCCGCGTCGGCGTCGCAGCCCTTGGTGTACGTGGGCAGGTTGACCTTCACGAGCGGCACTTCCGACATGAACCACTGCGGTTCGTAGAAGTAGCCGATCATCCACTGCTTGTTCTTCTCGGCGGTGCGGTACGCCTGGATGAGCGCCGTCTCACTGCCCGCGTACACCACCTTGAAGTTCAGCTTGAGGTTCTTCACCAGGGCGGCGTCGTTGGTGACGTACGACGGGTCGCCGTCGAGCAACTGGCCCTTGCCGCCCGACTCGGAGGTCTTGAATTTGTCGGCGTACTTGTTGAGGTTCTTCCAGTCGGTGATGTCCGGGTGGGCCTTGGCCAGCCACGGCGGCACGAACCAGCCGATAACGCCCTTGTTGCCCGTGGACCCCGCTTCGACGGCGGTCTTCTGCCCGGCGATGTACTTCGCCTTCAGATCGTCGTGGCCCCAGTTCTCCAGGACGGCGTCGACCTCACCGGTCCCGAAGCCCTGCCAGGCGATCTCCTCCTTCAGGTCCTTCTTGTTGACCGTGCAGCCGAGGTCGTGCTGCGCCACGTACGCGACGACCGCCGCGTCCGCCTCGTAGCCGACCCACGGATTGACGGCCAGGTTGAAGCTGCCGCATTTCCCGCCCGAGGACTTCGAGCCCGCGGAGCCGCTGTCGCCGACCTTCGCCCCCGAGCAGGCCGTGAGGGTGAGGCCGAGGACGGCCAGGCCGGCCGCGCCGGCTTGCCAGTGTCTTGCCATGGTGTCGTGCTCCTTATGCCCTGGTGCGTCGCGCCGCAGCCTGAGTGATCCGGTCGAACATGACTCCCAGCAGTACGATGGCGAGCCCCGCCGCCAGCCCCTTGCCGTACAGCTGTCCCTGCGAGAATCCGGCCACGACGTCGTAGCCGAGGGCGCCTGCCCCTACCAGGCCGCCCACCACAACCATCGACAGCACATAGATCAGACCCTGGTTCGTTGCGAGGGTCAGGGCACTGCGTGCCATCGGCAGTTGGACCTTGGTGATGATCTGCCAGGTGTTGCACCCGGACGAGGTGGCCGCCTCCACCGTGGACTCGGACACGTTGCGCACCCCGTCCGCGATGATCTTGATCGCCACGGGCGCCGCATAGACGACGGCCGCGACGATCGCGGTGAACCGGGTGGCCCCGAACAGGGCCAGGAACGGTACGAGGTAGACGAACGGCGGCATGACCTGGGCGGCGTCCAGGGTGGGCCGCACCAGCCGGTCCACGAGCTCACTGCGCCCCATCCACACGCCGAAGACGACACCGAGCAGCATCACCAGTACCGTGGCCACGGCGGTCGAGGCGAGGGTCGTCATGCCGTCCGACCACACGCCCGTGCCGACCAGCAGCCCGACGCACACGGCGGCGATCACCCCGGCGCGCCAGCCGCCCAGCACCACGCCGAGCCCGGCCAGGACGGCGCCGACCAGCCACCACGGGGAGTCGGTGAGCAGCGTCTGGAACGGGTTGAGCAGACCGGTGGTGAGGACGTCGCGCAAGCCGTTGGTCAGGCCCGAGACATGGTCCTGCAGCCAGGTGGTCGTCGTGTCGGCCGCGCTCGCGATGTGACTGCCCATGCTGCCGTTGCCGGGGAACTCGGCTGCCCACACGTAGGTGTGGGACAGGTAGACGAGGACGGCGGCACCGATCCCGCCCGCCGCCAGCAGCGGGCGGCGCCACCTGGTCAGGCGGCCACCGCTGCGCCGGGCCGCCTCGGCGCGGCCGGCCGCCGCCGTGGTCACCCGGTCGAGCACGATGGCCATGACGACGATGGCGAGGCCGGCGTTGAAGGCCGTGCCGACGTCGAGCGACTGCAGGGCCTGGACGACGGTCTTGCCGAGGCCGGGCGCGTCGATCAGGGCGGCGATGGTGACCATGGCCAGGGCGGCCATGATGGTCTGGTTGACGCCCATGACCACCGTGCGCTTCGACATCGGCAGCAGCACTTTGAGCAGTTGCTGTGTGCGTGTCGTACCGAGCGAGTCCGCCGCCTCGACGGTGGTCTCGGGAACCGAGCGGATGGCGTGCGCGGTGATGCGGATGGCGGGCGGTGCCGCGTAGATCACCGTGGTGATCACGGCAGAAGCCCCGCCGATGAGGAAGATCAGGGTCAGCGGGGCGAGGTAGACGAAGGTCGGCATCGTCTGCATGAAGTCCAGGAAGGGCGTCATGATCCGGTTGAACCGGTCGGACAGACCGGCCCACACGCCGAGCGGGATGCCGATGAGCAGCGCCACGAGGACCGCCGACAGGGTCAGCGCCAGCGTGTCCATGCTCTCCTGCCACAGACCCTGCAGTCCGAAGAAGGTGAAGCCGGCCACGGCCAGCAGGGCCACTCGCCAGTTGCCCACGGCCCAGGAGACATAGCCGGTGAGTCCGACGACGCCGAGCCAGCCGATCTGCGGGACCGGACGGGAGCCGGTGGGCTGGGAGATCAGGGACTGGACGAAGGTCACCAGGTTGTCGATGGCCAGCCGGATCTCGTTGAAGAAGTACAGGAAGACCGGGTTGGAGTTGCGGTTGGCTCCGATGGTGTCGTTGACGTCGTTCAGCCAGCGGTGCAGGCCGGTGAGGTCGGCGGCGGCGAGGGTCAGCGTCTGCCGGCCGCGCAGCACGGCGAAGAGCACCAGCCAGGCGAGCAGGATCGCCGCCACCACCATGGGGCGGCTGACCTTCTTACGTATCGTCGCGACCGGCGCGGTCGCGTCGGCGACGACGGCCATCACGCACCGCCTTCCCGACCGGCTGACTGTCCGGCGACGACGGAGAGGATCTCCTCGTCGCCGACGATGCCGAGCAGCTTGCCGTTCTCCACGACCTTGACCGGCTTCTCGGCGGCCAGGACGGCCCGGGTGGCCTCGCGCACCACGACGTCCGGCCCCAACTCGGGCCCGTCCAGGGCGTCTTCGGGCTCCACCGGGCGCATGATCCAGCGCAGGGTGAGGACGTCGCCGCGCGGCACGTCCTTCACGAAGTCGCGTACGTAGTCGTCGGCCGGGGCGCCGACGAGTTCGTCGCCTGTGCCGCACTGGACCATCTTCCCGTCACGCATGATCAGGATGCGGTCGCCCAGCTTCAGGGCCTCGGAGAGGTCGTGGGTGATGAACACCATGGTCTTGCCGACCTCGTGGTGCAGGCGGATGACCTCGCTCTGCATGTCGCGGCGGATCAACGGGTCGAGCGCGGAGAACGGCTCGTCGAAGAAGAGGACGTCGGGGTCGCCGGCGAGGGCGCGGGCCAGGCCGACACGCTGCTGCATACCGCCGGAGAGCTGGTCGGGGTAGGAGTTCTCGTATCCGGCCAGGCCCACCAGCTCGACGGTCTCCAGGGCCTTCTTGGTGCGCTCGGCCCTGCCCATGCCCCGTATCTCCAGGCCGAACGCCACGTTGTCGACGACCTTGCGGTGCGGCAGCAGACCGAAGTGCTGGAACACCATCGAGAACTTGCTGCGCCGCAGTTCGCGCAGCCGCCGCGGGTCGGCGCCGCGGATGTCCTCGCCCTCGAAGACGATCTCCCCCGCGGTGGGTTCGATCAGCCGGGTCAGACATCGCACCAGGGTGGACTTGCCGGAGCCGGACAGGCCCATGACGACGAAGACCTCGCCGGGCGACACCTCGAAGTTCACGTCCCGTACGGCGGCGGTGCAGCCGGTGCGGTCCATGAGCTCGCGGCGGGTGAGTCCGCACAGCTCCTCGGAGCCCGGCACCTCGGCGGCCTTCGGCCCGAACACCTTCCACAGCCGGCGCACGGAGATGACCGGGGTGCGATCCTTGGGGTCCTGGGACGTGTCGCGCCGCTGCGACACCTCGGTCTGTGCTGGGGTCATGATCGACCTCTCTTCGGCGTTCAGCCGCGGAACCAGTGCTGCGGCCGGGGTTGGATGTTCTGCCAGACGTGCTTGGGCTCTCGGTACTCGTCGAGGCCGGTCGGCCCCAGCTCGCGGCCCACGCCCGAGAGCCCGAAACCGCCCCATTCCGCTTGCGGCACATAGGGGTGGTAGTCGTTGATCCACACGGTGCCGTGGCGCAGCCCGCGGGCCACCCGCTGGGCCTTGCCCGCGTCCTCGGTCCAGACGGCTCCGGCGAGGCCGTACTCGGTGTCGTTGGCGATGCGGACGGCGTCGTCCTCGTCGTGGAAACGCTCGACGGTGAGCACGGGTCCGAAGGACTCCTCGTGCACCACGCGCATGTCCTGCCGGCACTCGTCGAGGACCGTGGGCGGGTAGTAGAAGCCGTCCGCGAGCGCGGGGTCGTCGGGGCGTGCGCCGCCGCAGCGCAGTACGGCGCCCTCGGCCAGGCCTGCGGCGACGTACGCCTCGACCTTCTCGCGGTGCTGTGCGGAGATCAGCGCGCCGGTCTCGGCCTCGGGGTCGAAGGGGCCGCCGAGGCGGATCCGCCGGGCGCGGCGTACGACCTCGTCGACGAAGGCGTCGTGGATCGAGTCCTCGACGATGAGGCGGGCTCCGGCCGAGCAGACCTGCCCGGAGTGCAGGAAGACGGCGGTGAGCGCGAAGTCGACGGCGGTCTCGAAGTCGGCGTCGGCGAAGACCACGTTCGGGTTCTTGCCGCCGAGTTCCAGCGCGACCTTCTTCACCGTCGCCGCGGCGGTGGCCATGATGTGCCGCCCGGTCTGCAGCCCGCCGGTGAACGACACCATGTCGACGGCCGGGTGCTCGGCCAGCGGGGCGCCGGCCTCGGCTCCGGCGCCCAGTACCAGATTGGCGGCGCCGGCCGGGAGCCCCGCCTCCTGAAGGGCCTTCATCAGCAGGATGGAGGTGGAGGGCGTGAGCTCGCTGGGCTTGAGGACGACGGTGTTGCCCGCGAGAAGGGCCGGGGCGACCTTCCAACTGGCCTGCAGCAGCGGGTAGTTCCAGGGAGTGATCAGTCCGCACACGCCGACGGGCTCGTAGGTGACCCGGCTGAGGGCGTCCTCGCGTCCGGTGTCGACCACCCGTCCCGCGCTGGTGCCGGCGATGCCGCCGTAGTAGCGGAAGCAGGAGACGACGTCGGCGATGTCGTACTCGCTCTCCACCAGGCGCTTGCCGGTGTCGAGGGATTCGGCGCGGGCGATGTCCTTGGCGTCGCGCTCGAGGATGCCGGCGGTGCGCAGCAGCAGTGCGCCGCGCTCACGCTCGGGGGTACGGGGCCAGGGGCCCGCGTCGAAGGCGCGGCGGGCGGCGGCGATCGCGGCCTCGGTGTCGGGGCGGGTCGCCTCCGAGACGGTCGCGACCAGCGTGCCGTCCGCCGGACAGCGGATCTCCCGGTGGCCGCCGGCCACAGCGGCGCGCCATTCTCCGTCCACGTACAGATCTGCCACGGCCGCGCCCTTCGAAGAATTCGTTGCGCATTGTGCATTGAATTGCTTGTGGTGGAACACCCTGGCCGAATCGGCCGAGAGCCGTCAAGGGGTCGGTGTATCTCGATTTGGCCGCCGCCGCGTCGCTCCCCTGCGCGCGTCAGCCGCCCAGCCGGTCCAGTGCCGCACGGCGCCAGCGCTCCGTCTCGGCGATCTGGTTGAAGGTGAAGAGGTGGAGGCCGGCCACCGCCGCCGCGGGCCCGGCGAACGCCTGTGCGCCGCGGCCGAGCAGCCGCTCGGGGGCGTACCCGCCGGGTGCCGCGAACCGCAGGAACCAGGACGGATGCCGGGTGAGAAAGCGCGTCGACTCGCCCACCCCGATCTTCGTCGCCATCGACAGCAGCTTGGCCCGCTGGACGGGCCCGGCCACGCCGACGTAGACGGGCAGGGTGATGTCGCGGCGCCGGATCCGGGAGATCCAGTCGCCGAGTACACGCGCATCGAAGCACAGGTTGCTGACGATGTATGTGGCGTGCGCCCGCTTGTCCCACATCGACTGGATGGTGATGTCGTCGTGGATGAGGGGATGGCTCTCCGGATAGCCGGTGATCCCCATCTCCGCGAAGGGCCTGCCGAGGTCGGTCAGAGCGCGCAGCACCGGCAGCGCCGCGTGGTACGGCCCGGCCGGCGGATCGGCGTCACCGGCCGGCAGGAAGACGTCGTCGACGCGCGCCGCACGCAGCCGTTCGGCGACGTCCTTCAGGTGCGTGTCGTCCCGCAGGAGCCGTGCGGGCACATGCGGGACGACACGGTAGCCGTGGGCGGCGAGCCGCTCGGTGAGGAGAAGCGTCGGCTCCAGCCCCTTGACCGGCGACGCCGTGACCGTGACCACGACATCGCGGGGCACATGGGCGAGAACCTTCTCCTCCGCCGCCTTCGCCGGCAGCACCTCGTACCGCACGCGGGTGAGCAGCGCCCGCAGGGCGTCGGCGCCCATGGCTCACCCGGCCTGCTGCTGGGCGTCGCGGTGCCGGTAGTACACGGCCTTGGAGGGTTCCAGCGGCTCCTTGCCGAGGATGAGGTCGGCCGCCTTCTCGGCGATCATCATCACCGGTGCGTAGATGTTGCCGTTGGTGACATAGGGCATGACCGACGCGTCCACCACGCGCAGCCCGTCCAGACCGTGCACCCGCATGCTCTGCGGGTCGACGACGGACATCTCGTCGGTGCCCATCTTGCAGGTGCACGAGGGGTGCAGGGCGGTCTCGCCCTCCTTGGCGACCCAGTCGAGGATCTCCTCGTCGCTGTCGACGGAGGGTCCGGGCGAGATCTCACCGGCGTTGTAGGGGGCGAGGGCGGGCTGGTTGAGGATCCTGCGGGCGACCCGGATCGCCTCGACCCACTCCCGGCGGTCCTGCTCGGTGGAGAGGTAATTGAAGCGCAGCGCGGGCTTGACCCGCGGGTCCTTGCTCTTGATCTTCACAGATCCGATGGCGTCGGAGTACATGGGCCCGACGTGCACCTGGTACCCGTGGCCGCCGGAGGGCGAGGAGCCGTCGTAGCGGACGGCGACGGGCAGGAAGTGGAACATCAGGTTGGGATAGTCCACGTCCTCGTTGCTGCGGGCGAAGCCGCCCGCCTCGAAGTGGTTGGTGGCCGCGGGCCCCTTTCTGAACAGCCACTGCAGTCCGATGAAGGGGGCGCGCCACTTCGCCATGTACGGCTGCATGGACACGGGCTGCTTGCAGCCGTACTGGACGTACACCTCCAGGTGGTCCTGCATGTTCTCGCCGACGCCCGGGAGGTCGTGTACGACGTCGATGCCGAGGGCGCTCAGCTCCTCCGCGTTGCCGACGCCGGAGAGCTGCAGCAGCTGCGGGGAGTTGATGGCGCCGCCGCACAGGATGACCTCGCCGGCGCGGACCTGCTGGGGAGCACCCTTGCCGCGCCGGTATTCCACGCCGACGGCCCGCTTGCCCTCGAAGAGCACCCGGGTGACGAGGGCACGCGTCGTCACCGTGAGGTTCGGCCGCTTCATCGCGGGCTTGAGGTACGCCTTGGAGGCCGAGAGCCGGCGCCCGCGGTGGACGTTGCGGTCGAACTTGGCGAATCCTTCCTGCCGGTAGCCGTTGACATCGTCCGTCGGCGCGTAGCCCGCCTCCTGGGTGGCCTTGAGGAAGGCGGTGAAGAGCGGGTTGGTCGCGGGGCCGCGTTCGAGGACGAGGGGGCCGTCATGGCCGCGGAACTCGTCGTCGGGGTCGGCCGCGAGGCAGTTCTCCATCCGGCGGAAGTACGGCAGGCAGTGCGCGTAGTCCCAGGTCTCCATGCCCGGCTCGGCCGCCCAGCGCTCGTAGTCCATGGGGTTGCCGCGCTGGAAGATCATGCCGTTGATGCTGCTGGAACCGCCGAGCACCTTGCCCCGGGCGTGGTAGATGCGCCGGCCGCCCATGTGCGGCTCGGGCTCGGACTCGTACTTCCAGTCGTAGAAGCGGCTGCCGATGGGATAGGTCAGCGCCGCGGGCATATGGATGAAGACGTCCCAGGGGTAGTCGGAGCGGCCCGCCTCCAGGACGAGCACCCGGTTGCCGGGGTCGGCCGAGAGCCGGTTCGCCAGTGCGCTGCCGGCCGATCCGCCGCCGACGATGACGAAGTCGTACTGCAAGGGAGCCATGGTGCCTCGTCTCGCTCGCGCCGTTGATGTGCCGGGCATGCTAGTACGGGTATCGCTATGCGCACTAGGTTGCGGACGGCGCAACTTGTAAGATCTTTGTTCACAGTGCGTTACTTGCATGAGTGTTGTTTACCGCGCGTATAGTTCCGCTATGAGCAACTACAGTGCGGATACCGAAACGAATGGTTCACCGCCCGGCGGGGTCCAGTCGGTCGACCGCGCCATCAGCGTCCTGGAGATCCTCGCCCAGCGTGGCGAGGCAGGCGTGAGCGAGGTGGCCGCCGAGATCGAGGTCCACAAGTCGACGGCTTTCCGCCTGCTCGGCGCCCTGGAGGCGCGGGGCCTGGTGGAGCAGGCGGGCGAGCGCGGAAAGTACCGGCTCGGCTTCGGCATCGTACGACTGGCGGGCGCCGTCACAGGGCGTATCGACATCACCCAGCAGGGTCGTCCGGTGTGCGAGCGCCTGGCGGAGGAGATCGGCGAGACGGTCAACATCGCCGTCATGCAGGAGCACTACGCGATCAACCTCTACCAGGTGCGTGGCACGGCCGCCGTCACCGCGCACAACTGGGTCGGCCAGCTGACCCCGGTGCACGCCACCTCCAGCGGCAAGATCATGCTGGCTCATCTGGCCGCGAAGGAACGCGCCGCGCTGGTCGCGGACGCCGGCCTGAAGAAGCTGACCCCCCACACGATCTCCTCGAAGGCGAAGCTGGAGAAGAACCTCGCCGAGGCCCGGGAGCGCGGTTACGCCTGGACGCTGGAGGAGCTGGAGATCGGGCTGCACGCCATGGCCGCCCCGATCCGGGACCGGGAGGGCCAGGTCATCGCGTCGATCAGCGCCTCCGGGCCCTCGTACCGGTTCACCGAGGAGCGCATGCACGAGCTGGCTCCGGTGCTGGTCAAGGGTGCGGACGAAATCAGCCACCGGATGGGATACCTCGGCTGAGCGCACGGAGCACGACCGCCGCACGGCCCGCGTACGCCCCCCGCGCGGGCCATGGGCGCCCCTGGTGCGCCTCACTCCGGCTGCGGCGTCGCGAGACGCTCGTTCACCCAGTCGTGGAAGGCGCCGATGTGGTGCTCACTGGGCACGAGCACGCCGCCCTTGGCGTACAGCCGTGAGCTCATGCCCGGCTGGGTGCGTTCGCAGGCGTCGAAGTCCTGTCGGTTGACCCGGTCGAAGAGCTCCACGGACCGGCTGACGTCCTTGCCGCTCTCCACGACGTGCGGGAGGTACAGCCAGTCGCACTCCACCACCGTGCGGTCCACGGCCACCGGGTACATCCGGTGGAAGATCACGTGGTCGGGCACCAGGTTGATGAACACCTGCGGCTTGACGGTGATCGCGTAGTAGCGGCGGTCCTGGTCCTCGGCGACCGAGGGGATGCGGTCCAGGCCCTCGGAGCCGTCGACGGTGAAGCCCTGGATGTCCGCGCCGAACTCGGCGCCGTGGCCGACGTAGTACTGGGCGGCGTAGCCGTCGGCGAACTCCGGGAGGACCTCGGTGAGTTCGGGGTGGATCGTGGCGCAGTGGTAGCACTCCATGAAGTTCTCGATGATGAGCTTCCAGTTCGCCTTGACGTCGTAGACGATCCGCCGGCCCACCGAGAGGTTCGCGATGTCGTAGCGATCGATCGACGCGGTGTCGCCGAGCCGCTCGATCACCGCCCCCATCACGTCCTCCTCGAAGGAGGGCGGGTTCTCCGCCAGGCAGACCCAGACATAGCCGAGCCACTCACGCACGGCCACGCCCACCAGGCCGTACTCGGTGCGGCCGACGTCGGGCATCTTGGTCAGGTTGGGCGCGGCGACGAGCTTGCCGGTCAGGTCGTAGGTCCAGGCGTGGTACGGGCACTGGAAGGCCCGCTTGACCTCGCCCGTCTCCTCGGTGCAGAGCTTGGCTCCGCGGTGCCGGCAGACATTGAAGTAGGCACGGATCGCGTTGTCCCGGGCGCGGGTGACGAGGATGCTCTCGCGGCCCACGTCCACGGTCCGGAAGGCACCGGGCCGCGCCAGGTCGGACGAGCGCGCGACGCAGAACCACATCGCCTCGAAGACGCGCTCCTGTTCCAGGGCGAAGATGCCGGGGTCCGTGTAGGCGGAGCCGGGAAGAGTGGCGATCAGGCTGTCCGGCAGGCTGGTCGAGGTCACGGTGCACTCCTCGGGAAACGTCGTGGATCGGTAGGTCACGCGCCAGGAAGAGCGACTTCGGGCGGCGTTGTGTATGAAGCAACACTGCGTTTCATGTGCAACGCAGCATGAGTTGCCGTATGGGTGGTGTCAAGACGTGGCGGAGGCCAACTGCTTGCGCCGGCGGGTGAACAGCCGAGGCTGGTTCATGCCGAGCACGGCGACCGGCCGGCCGGCCCTGCGGTAGACGGCCAGAAAGCTGCGGTCGTCGGTCGAGCCCTCCTCGACCGTCACGCTGTCCGCCCCCGCGGCATGTCCGGCGAACTGGATCTTCACGCCGTACTGATCGGACCAGAAGTACGGCGGCCGGGGCACGCCCGGGTCCCTCGCACCGTACGCGAGCAGCGTGGCGACGGCGGCGTCCGGCCGTTCCAGCGCGCCCGTCCAGTGCTCGACCCTGCGGTGGACCCCGGTGTGCGGGTCGTACCAGCTGGCGCAGTCGCCCACGGCGACCACACCGGCGACACTCGTGCGGCCGTCGGCGCCGCACTTCACACCGTTGTCGAGCGCGACGCCGGACCCCTCCAGCCACTCGACACAGGGGCGCGCACCCACACCGACGACCACGGTGTCCGCGGGGATGCTCCGGCCGTCCTCCAGGAGCACGGCGTCGACCCGGCGCTCCCCGCTCAGCCCCTTGACCCCCACGCCGCACAGCAGCCGCACACCATGATCGGCGTGGAGCGCGGAGACGACCGCGCCCATGGCCTCGCCGAGCGGTCCGGCCAGCGGTGTCGGTGCCGCCTCGACCACGGTCACGTCGAGGCCGAGGGCGTACGCCGTGGAGGCTACCTCGGCGCCGATGAAGCCGCCGCCGATCACCACCACCCGTCCGCCCCGGGCCAGCTCGTCCCTGAGGGCGCGGGCGTCGTCGAGTGTGCGCAGCACATGGACGCCGGCGAGGCCTTCGGTGCCGGGCAGGGTGCGGGCGGCGGCGCCGGTCGCGATGACCACGCCGTCGGCGCGTATCTCCCGGCCGCCGGCGAGCCGGATCGCCCGCTGGGAGCGGTCGAGTCCGGTGGCGCGGGCGCCCAGCACCCACTCCGCCCGCAGTTCCTCGCCGTCCCGCTCCAGCGCCAGTTCCGCTTCGCCGATGGCACCGGCCAGGAACTCCTTGGACAACGGCGGCCTGTCGTAGGGCCGGTGGAGCTCGTCGCCGACGACGACCAGCCGGCCGTCGTACCCCCGCTTCCGCAGCGAGCGCGCGGCCGACAGACCGGCCAGCGAGGCGCCCACCACGGCGACGGTCCTCACGCGGGGCCTCCGGCCAGGCGGGCGGCGACGCACGGCGGCAGGTTGGGCGCGTCCATGGACAGCCGCACGTAGACCATGCCGTCCTCGACGACGACCTCGTGGGTGCGGACCGGGAGCTTGGCCGGCGGTGCGTCCACGGCTCCGGTCCTCAGGTCGAATTTGGAGGCGTGCAGAGGACATTCCACCTCGCAGCCCTCCAGCCAGCCGTCGGCGAGCGACGCGTCCTGGTGGGTGCAGGTGTCGTCGATGGCGAAGAGCTCGCCGTCGTCGGTGTGGAACACCGACACGGGCGGGTCGATGTCGAGCCGGTGGGCCTCGCCTCGCGGTAGATCCGCGAGTCGGCACGCGGGAATCATCATGACACCTCGGTGCGTATAGCGAAACGGATTGCGATTAGCGCAACGCCAGTCTGCTGGCCGCTCTGAAGGCTTGTCAAGGCATCCACAGGACCCTTTGCGTGCTGTCCGGCGACGGATTTCCGGGCACGCCGGAGCGACCTCGAAAGCGCAGGTCAGCAGGCAGATCGGGGGTGGTGACGGAGGCGCGACGACGGCCCTGCCGCCGGTGCCGTCCACGTCGGTCCGTCACCGGGGCAGGGCCGCTTTTCACCGGGCGGTCAGAAGCCGCGCCGGATCCACTCCTGAAGGTGTGGCGCCTCGGCGCCGAGGGTGGTGGTGTCGCCATGGCCGGTGTGCACGACGGTGTCGTCCGGCAGGGCGAGGAGGCGTTCGCTGATCGACCGGATGATGGTCGGGAAGTCGCTGTACGACCGCCCCGTGGCCCCCGGCCCGCCGGCGAACAGCGTGTCGCCGCTGAAGAGCGCCGAGAGCCGCGGAGCGTACAGACAGACGGCTCCCGGGGCATGTCCGGGGGTGTGCAGTACGGCCAGTTCCACCCCGGCGACGGTGAGGCGCTGCCCGTCGGTCAGCTCGCCGTCGGGCGCCCGGTCGGGATGGGTCTGTTTCCACAGCGGCAGATCGTCGGCGTGCAGCAGGACCGGGGCGCCGGTGCGGTCGGCGAGTTCCGGTGCGGCGTCGATGTGGTCGTTGTGGGCGTGGGTGCACACGATGGCCCGCAGGGTGCGCCGGCCGAGGGCCCGGGCGATGGCCTCGGCGTCGTGGGCGGCGTCGATCACGACCGCCTCGCTGTCGTCGCCCACGATCCATACGTTGTTGTCGACGTCCCAGGTGCCGCCGTCCAGCGAGAACGTCCCCGACGTGACGAGACGTTCGATGCGGGCGCCCATCACAGGACCACCACCGAGCGCAGTACGTCGCCGTGGTGCATCCGCTCGAAGGCCTTCTCCACCTCGTCCAGCGCGATGGTCTCGGTGACGAACGCGTCGAGCGGCAGCCGGCCCTGGAGGTGCAGGTCGATCAGCATGGGGAAGTCACGGGAGGGCAGGCAGTCGCCGTACCAGCTCGACTTCAGGGCGCCGCCGCGGCCGAAGACGTCCAGCAGGGGCAGTTCGAGCTTCATCTCGGGGGTGGGGACGCCGACGAGGACGACGGTGCCGGCGAGGTCACGGGCGTAGAAGGCCTGCCGGTACGTCTCCGGGCGGCCGACCGCCTCGATGACGACGTCGGCGCCGAAGCCACCGGTCAGCTCGCGGACCGCCTCGACCGGGTCGGCCTGCCGGGAGTTGACCGTGTGGGTCGCGCCCAGCTTCTTCGCGGTGTCCAGCTTGCGGTCGTCGATGTCCACCGCGATGATCCTCGCCGCACCGGCCAGGCTCGACCCGGCGACCGCCGCGGCTCCGACGCCGCCGCACCCGATCACGGCGACGGTGTCCCCGCGGCCCACGTTCCCCGTGTTGATGGCCGCGCCGATGCCGGCCATCACGCCGCAGCCGAGCAGGCCGGCGACCGCCGGGGAGGCGGCCGGGTCGACCTTGGTGCACTGGCCTGCGGCGACGAGCGTCTTCTCGGCGAACGCGCCGATACCGAGGGCCGGCGAGAGCTCCGTACCGTCGGCCAGCGTCATCTTCTGCTTCGCGTTGTGGGTGTTGAAGCAGTACCAGGGCCGCCCGCGCAGACAGGCCCGGCAAGCGCCGCACACCGCACGCCAGTTCAGGATCACGAAGTCACCGGGAGCCACGTCGGTGACCCCCGCACCGACCGCCTCGACCACACCGGCGGCCTCATGCCCCAGCAGGAACGGGAAGTCTTCGCTGATTCCGCCCTCGCGATAGTGCAGATCGGTGTGGCAGACCCCGCAGGCCTCGATCTTGACCAGCGCCTCGCCCGGGCCGGGGTCGGGCACGAGGATCGTTTCCAGGCTGACAGGGGCGCCCTTGCTCCGCGCGACGACACCACGGACCTGCTGAGTCATGGCCACTCCTCGGCTCACAGAGGATCGAGATGTTGCCTATTACGGCACACCTCTCACGTTTCGCAACACAGCATCGCGGAGGCCGAAGCAGCGGTCAAGGATCCGTCAGCGGGAGTTCGCCCACGAGCGCACACACCGCATCAACGGCCACGGGCGGTGAGTTCGGCGGGCGTTTGGGGGCCCGCCGCACAGCGCGGGGCAGCGCCGAGCGGCATCGGGCTCGGCGCTGCCCCTGTTCTCGTCCGCGATCAGGCCGCGTACACGCGCTGGACGAACTCCGCGAGCTGGTCGTCGGCGAGGTGCCGCGCGATGTCGGTCTCGCTGATCATGCCGACCATGCGCTTGTTCTCGACCACCGGGAGGCGCTTGATCTGGTGGCTCTCCATCTCCTGCAGGGCGTCCGAGATGTCGGCACCCGCGTCGATCCAGCGCGGCGTGCCCTCGCACAGGTCTCCGCACGTCATCCGCGCGGGGTCGTGACCGTAGGCGATGCACTTCACCACGATGTCGCGGTCGGTGATGATGCCGCACATCCGGTCGCCGTTGTCGGGGTCACTGACCGGCAGTGAGCCCAGCTCATGATCCCGCATCAGCTGCGCGGCGCGGTCCAGCGTCTCGTACCGGGGTATCCACTGGGCACCCCGGTGCATGATGTCCTTCGCAGTCGTCATCGCTCGTCCCTCCATCCGCGGCGCGGGAAATCCGGGCCCGGGTGCGCTCAGCCCGCCCGGGAATCCTGGGTCGTCGGAGCGGCTCGACGCGACCACCGGCCGCCCGCGTCGACCCGTTCCGCTCCCTCAGGTAGGTGACCAGGTCGGTGCGCAGGTAACGCCGGGCGGCGGCGGCCGCCTCGCGCGGGTCACGCTCGCCCATCAGCACGCACAGCGTGTAACCCGAGTCCTCGAAGGCGGCACGCGACGCGAGGTCGGCGGGTGCGGCGACGGCGGCCCGCTCGCACACCCGGTAACGTCGCAGCAGCCGGCTCACTTCGGATTTGGCCGGTAGCAGCATGGTGCAGTTCACCGCCCCACGGGACTCGGCGGACTTGCGGTGGTGGCGCCGGTACCGCGGCGCATGAACACATCCATTGCCCGAACAAGGCCTCCAGCCATGGTGCACGAGGCGCGTGGTGATGTCTTGTTGGCCTTTCAACCGGTGCCGGACGAGCACCGGGAGTCCGTGGAAGCCGCGGCGCCGACGGAAGGTTCGGCGCGGCCGTTGCCACGCGTTTTCCCGGTGTTCAGGCCCGCGCACCCGGTCCGGCCGGCCCGGTCGTCCCGCCGAGCGTGGTGGTGTCGTGCGGCCTGCGCCCCCAGGGAGCGCGGTGGCGGCCGTGACGGTGGCGGTGAGTGGCGGCAGCGGCCATCGTCGCCAGGCCCAGGCAGAAGATGAGCGCCAGAGCGAGGCCCGAGCTGAACAGCGCCAGGCCGTTCATCGTGGCGATGTGGTGGTCGAGGACGGAAACGGTGTAGTCCGGCCCGCCGGACAGGTTGCCGATGATCACCAGGGCCGTGAAGGCACCCGCACCCGCGAGCAGGAGCAGTCCGAGGAACAGCATCCGAGTCATCTCCTCAGGGAACGTCTGCCAAGGGACCGGGTACCCGCAACTCTCCGGCTATACCACCACTGCACGGTGTGACGTCCGGCGCCCGGTGTCTCACCGGCCCGCGTCCGCTACGACGAGGCTGAGCCGGCCGTCGGCCTCCATGCCGATGTGGACGCCGTGGCTGATCCGGTCGAGGGTCGAGCACAGCCAGGCGCGGTCCTGCTCCTCTGCGGGCTCCAGTCGCATCCGCCGAGCCCGCAGGGGGAACATCCGCGCGCCCGTCGGGCGCCCCGTGTCCGCGTCCACCGAGACGAGGAAGCCGAGCCGGAGATCGTCGCGGTACTCCTCGTAGCCCGTGATGCCCTCGTAGTCGTCGATGAAGTCGCCGCAGCCGTAGAGGATCAGCCGGCCTCGGTAGACCTCGACGGGGCGGGGGTGGTGCGAGGAGTGCCCGTGGACGATGTCGACACCGCCGTCCACCAGGGTGTGCGCGAAGCGCGTCTGCTCTCGGGGGACGAGATAGCCCCAGTTGGAGCCCCAGTGCACCGACACGACCACGATGTCACCCGGCCGCTTGACCCTGTGCACCCGCTGGAGGGCCGCCTCGGCTGCCGCCGCCGACAGCTCGCGGACGTAGGCGACGCCGGACCGATCGGTGGTCGCGGCCCAGTCGGGCGGAATGCCGCTGGACTGCGCGCCGAGGGCGAAGACCAGGATGCGGCGGCCGTTTCCGGCGGGGACGGCCGCGGGCGCGTAGGCCTCGTCGGCGTTGCGTCCCGCGCCCGCGGTCCGCAGCCCCGCGGCGGCGAGCGACTCCAGCGTCTCCTCCAGGCCAGGTCGGCCGAAGTCCAGCACATGGTTGTTGGCCAGGACGCACACATCGGGCCGGGCCACCGTCAGGGCGGGCAGGTTGGCGGGGTGCATCCGGTAGTGGACCGCCTTGCCCGGCGCGAATGCGTCACTCCGTGTGACAGAGGTTTCCAGATTCACGATGCGGGCGTCCGGTGCGGCCTCGTCCAGTACCCGCAGCGCCTCGCCCCACGGCCAGGCCGGGTCGGCCGCCGCGGGGATGGGGCCACTGACCGCCTCGGTCAGCTCCACGTACGACCGGGCGTCCGTGACGTAACCCTCGCACAGCACCGGATTTCCGGGGTGCGGGAGGATCTGGTCGACGCCGCGCCCGAGCATCACGTCACCGCACAGAAACAGCGTCACCACGCCGCCCATACACCCACCCTAGGCGGCGCCTGACCGGCATGGTCCAGCCGAGGGGCTGTGTGAACAGGCGCGAGAACAACAGGGGGCGCCTGCCGGTCGGATTAATCCCCGGCGCGGTGAACTTGTCCAGACACCTTTTCTCCATGAGGCGATCGGACGAAGTTCCCTCAGGCGTACCGGAAAGCACCCTAGAGTCGCCCTGTCATGTACGCGACTCGACAACCGGTCACGGGTCGCGGACTCCCCACTTCACCAGGAGATCGCATGGTCTCGCGTCGTACAGCTACCGCCCTCACCTCCGCGGCGGCGGCTACGCTCCTCGGCTTCAGCGGCTACGCGGCCCCCGCCGCGAGCGCGGACACCGGCACCAGCCTCTCGGTGTTCGCCTGGAACGTCGATCTCGGCACCCCGATCGTCGACACCACGCAGAACGAGAAGGCGGCCCAGCGCACCCCGACCATCGAGTCGATCATCCGCAAGCACAGCGCGGACGTGGTGGTGCTGGACGAGGACTTCAACAACACCTCGACCGCCGACATCACCGGCAAGCTCGCCGACCTCTACCCGTACCACACCCCGGTCGTCGGACAGACCTGCTCCGGCGGCGGCTGGACGGGCATCAGCGGTGACTGTTCCAACTCGTGGTTCGTCATCAACGGCGGCACGATGATCCTGTCCAAGTACCCGATCACCGCGCAGTACGCCCACGTCTTCGGCAACTCCACCTACGGCACCTGGGACTACCACGCCAACAAGGGCGCGGCGCTGGCGCAGATCGACAAGGGCGGGGTGAAGAGCTGGGTGGTCGGCACCCATCTGCAGGCCGACGAGTCCGACACCTCCACCGACACGACCCAGTCCACGCGGCTCGCCCAGCTCAGGGAGATCCGCTCCTGGGCGGACGGCATCGCCGGCACGGGCGGGCCGGTGCTGATCGGCGGAGACATGAACGTGGAGTACTACGGCGGCCAGTCGCGCGGTGACTACGCCAACGCGCAGACCGCGGTGAACGGTGTGCTCGGCACCCCGGCCACGGACTCCGGTCAGACCCTGCGGACCATGGACTGCCCCGTCTCCGCCTGGTGCCAGTTCATGTCCGGGGTCGAGTCCTTCCCGAAGGACTACCGGGACGACCTCGACTACATCGGCTATCTGAACGCCCCGGGCCGCCCGGTGCCGGCCGCGATGTCCGACGTCAAGGTGGACTTCGACCCGCAGTCCGGCTGGACCACCGGCGCCCTCGACACCAACGCGCCCAGCGACCACTACCCGGTCGAGACGACGTTCCAGCTCAACTGACGCCGACGCGGGCAGAACCCCCGGGTCCGGTGACCCAGGGGTTCTCTCCGGGGCGGGTCAGAAGCGAGGCGCGCCCGGTGTGTCCTGCGGCGCCGGGACGATGCGCTGGTTCACGCCGGGGCCCTGACGACCGGGCGCGTCGCAGGACACGTCCTGCGCCGGCAGCTTTCCGGTGCTCAGGTAGGCGTTGACGGTGCGGTTGGCGCACGAACGCGGGTCTGCGGAGTAGACACCGTGCCCCTCGCCGCCCTTGACGTACACCATGCGCGAGCCCTTCAGGGCGTGGTGCATGCCGAGGCCGCTGGCCAGGGGTGTCTGGGGGTCCCACTGGTTCTGGACCGTGAGCACGCCTACGGTGTTGTCCACCGCGGTGACGGGCTCGGCCGGCTTCCCCCAGAACGCGCACGGCATGATGTTGGAGCCGAAGTCGCCGTAGAGGGGGTACTTGGCCTTGTCCCGGATCGCGTCGTGCCGGTACTGCTCGGGGTCGTGCGGCCAGTTCGCGGTGTCCCCGCAGACCACGCTCCAGAAGGCGGCCGTACCGTTGTCGGCCGGCGCCTGCGCAAAGGCAGCCGCCGGGTGCCGCCCCTGCTGCTCGTCCGGCGCGAGGGAACGGTGGGGGGCCGGATGGCCGGCGGCGGCCTTCTTGAGCGCGACGACCGTCTCGGCCGCGTTCTTGGGGCTGAAGAACTGGGGCCGCAGGGTGGCACGGATGTCGTCCCCGGTGAGCTTTGCGCCGCCGTCGTCGATGGGAGTGCGGTCGGCGCGGGCGATCAGGTCCCAGAACGTCTTCCTCACCTGGGCCGGCGTGTCGCCGAGTCGGTAGGTGCCGTGGCGCTGCGCGGTCCACTCGGTCCAGCGGGTGAACGCGGGCTCGGTGCCCTCCGCCCAGATCTGGATCATGCCGCGCCAGACGCGCGCGGGATCGACCGAGCTGTCCAGCACGAAGCGGTCGGTGCGCTGCGGGAACATCTGCGCGTAGACGGCACCCAGGTAGGTGCCGTAGGAGTAGCCCAGGTAGGAGATCTTCTTCTCGCCCAGAACGGTGCGGATGACGTCCATGTCGCGGGCGGTGTTGCGGGTGGTGATGTACGGGAGCTTGTCGCCGTTGCGGGCGCGGCACTTGCCGGCGACGGTCCGGGCCCACGCGACGTCACGGCCGAACGTCGCCTTCTTGTAGGGGTGTTCGGTGTTCTGCTCCCTGCCGGTGAGCCCGCAGGACACCGGGCTGCTGCGGCCCACACCGCGCGGATCGAACCCGATGAGGTCGTACTGCTCGCGGACCTTCGCGGGCATCATGTCCTTCATCATGAGCGGCATGTCCAGGCCCTCGCCGCCCGGCCCGCCCGGGTTGAAGAGGATCGCGCCGTGCCGCTTGCCGGCGACACCGGTCTTCAGACGGGAGATGGCCAGGCTGATCGTCTTGGCGTCGGGGCGGCTGTAGTCGAGCGGGACCTTGATCGTCGCGCACTGGAACGCGGCGGGCCCCGATGCGTCACAGCGGTGCCACGCCGGCTTCTGGTTCTCGAATCTCTTCAGCGGTTCCGCCGCGGATGCCTGCGCCGGAGCGAGAGCGGCGACCAGCGTTGCCGTGACCCCCACGGTGAGCAGGGGCGCCACACGTCCTATCCGCACGATGGCCGTTCCTTTCGGTCAACTTCCTTGGCTGTACGACCATTTCGTGTCTGCGCGGGCGTACGAATCCCTCTGCCGGGCGATCCTGCTACGACTCCCGGCGGACGCGGAAAGAGACGTGCGGAGGAGAACCGACTCGCGCTGATCGCCGTCCGCACCGGCCGGCCCCGCGTGACGTTCCTACCGCGCGTCATCCGAACCGGCAGGCGAGAGGCGGGTGTTCGGACGTAGGTTGTGCCGTGAACGCTCCACGCGCCGGCCGAAAGACGGACACGGCTGATGACCGGCCCCGCGACGACGCCCGAACCGGCGGCGCACCAGAACATCGACACGTCGGTGCCGCACTCCGCGCGCACCTGGAACTACTGGCTCGGCGGCAAGGACAACGACCCCGTCGACGAGGAGGCCGGCGACGCGTACACCGCCGTCTTCCCCGGCATCGTGACCATCGCCCGCAGCAGCAGCGGCGCCGTGCCGTACAACCTGCGCACCGTCAAGGAGATCACCGCGTTCTTCGACGGTCTGGAGCTCGTCGAACCCGGTGTCGTCCCGGTCACGCAGTGGCGCCCGGAGCCCGGTTCGCCCACACCGGAGATCATCGCCGCACACGGCGGACTCGCCCGGAAGCCGTAACCCGACCATCGCTGGGGGAGGAACAAAGGGCGTGGATGCGGCTGCGAGCGTGAGCGACGAGGTGGGCTCCGAGCCGCCCCTGACCGCCGCGATACGGGCCGGGGACACCGATGCGGTAAACCACTTGCGCATACCGGATCGGTCAGGAGAATCGGCGCGTGCGCATTCTGTCCTTCCCCGAGCAAGCCACCCCCTCCCACCTGCGCGTGCAGGTGCGGGAACTCCAGGAGCAGGCGTGGCCCTCGCCGCCCGGTTCTCCCGCTCCTGCCGACGCCCCGTCGCACGATCCCGCGCTACGGCCGCTGTCGATGCTGCTGGTCGACGAGGAGTCGACGGTGCTGGCGGCTCTGGACATCCTGGCCAAGGACATCGTTCACGCAGGCCGGCGCTATGCGGCGGGAGGGCTGAGCACCGTTGTGGTGGGGCGGGAGAGCCGTGGCCGGGGCTACGGTCGTCAGCTGGTCGCGGCGGCTCGGGAGGCGATGATCACACGCCCGCTCGATCTGGGACTGTTCACCTGCGACAGCGTGCTGCGGGCGTTCTACGAGAGCGCGGGCTGGCGGGTTCTGCCCGGCACCGTACTGATCGGCGGGACACCGCAGGATCCCTTCCCCAGTGACCAGCCCGGCTTCGACAAGGTCACCATGGCCGGCTTCTTCTCGGCCGATGCCCGCCAGGCGGAGAAGTCCTTCCACGACAGCCGCATCGAGTTGTATCCCGGAACGATCGACAAGCTGTGGTAGGGCGCGAGCCGGACCCGTCCTGACGCTCCGCGCTCAGGCCGTGCGGGCCAAGTCGGCGGCCAGGCGCAGGCTTCGCGTCACCTCGTGCGGGATGCCGACGACCGGGAACAGTGTGTGCCGCACAGCGTGTTGGGCGTCGACGACGAGGACCAGGCGTTTGTGGCGCGGTCGGCCCGCGCAGCGGAAGGTCGGCAGGCGCAAGGCGGCGGCCAGTCGGTGACGGGCGTCGGGGAGGAGGTCGTACGGGACCTTCTCGGCTCGGGCGAACTCCTCCTGTTCGTGAGGAAGTTGGTTGCTGATCCCGCGCACGTCCACGCCCGCCCGCCGGAAGTCGGGCCAGGCGTCGCGGAAGAGCCGGTTCTCCAGGGTGCACCCTGCGGCGCCGGCGAACGGCTCACCCCATTCGACTCCCGTGCCGGGGTAGGTGAACAGCACGGTCGCGGCGGCCTCCGCTTGTGTGCCCGGCAGTTCCAGGCCGTCGGGCAGCCGGGTGCCGGCCAGAGCGTGCACCCGGGCGTGCTCGGCGCTGTCCTCCGCGGCCGTCCCGGTGACGCTGCCGTCGCCCAGCACCCATCGGTCGCCCCGGTCCTGCATGGCGACGAGCAGCGGCAACAGCGCGACCCCGGCATCGGTGAGCACCCGTGGGTCGACGGGCGTGGTGGCGTTGTGGTCGAGGTAGGCCGGTCCGCCGGCCGGGCCGGGATGGGACGGGGGTGTCTCGCTCACGTCAGCTCCGCCGCGTCCACGGGCATGTCGGCGAGGCGCCATTCGAGCATGCCGTCGTTGAGGCGGATGGCGCGCCGTCCATGGCCGGCCAGCAGGCGGACGGCGTCGTAGGCGAGGACGCAGTACTCGCCGCGGCGGTACACGACGATCTCGGTGTCCTCGGGCAACTCGTCGACGCGGCCGGCGAGTTCGCCGACGGGGATGGAGGGCGCGCCGGGGATGTGCCCGGCCCGGTAGTCCTCCACCGGCCGCACGTCGAGCACCACCACATCCCCCGCCGTGACGCGGGCGTGGAGTTCCTCGCGGCCGACCTCCTCGGCGCCGTCGTCACCGAGGTAGGTGTCGCGGGCGGCCGGGACGGCGGCCTGGTGGTTCTCGGCGACCTTGCGCAACAGCGCGAACAGCAGGGCCACGTCGTCCCCGGCGAGCCGGTAGCGGACGCGCCCGCCGTCGCGCCGGGACTCGGCACCGCCATGGTCTACCCGGCCCTGATCGCCTCGGTCTCCGACCACGCACACCCGGCCCGGCGGGCCAACGCCCTGGGCACCTACCGCTTCTGGCGCGACCTCGGCTATGCCGCCGGCGCCCTGGTCGCGGGCGTCCTCGCCGACGCCCTCGGCCTGAACGCCACCGTCATCGCCGCCGCCGTCCTCACCGCCGGCTCCGGCCTGCAGGCCGCCCGCTGGATCGGCGAGTACGACGCCGGCCGCTGACACGGCCCACGGCAGGCGTGCCTGTCAGCCGGCGGCCGGCGGGATGTTCTGGTTGGCGTGGAACAGGTTGTCCGGGTCGTAGGCGCGCTTGACCGCGGCGAGGCGGTCGTAGTGGCCGCGGTAGGTGGTCCGGACCCGGTCCGGGCTCTCACCGGGGCCGAGGAAGTTGACGTAGGAGCCGCCCATGGACTGTGGGTGCAGGTCGGTCCAGTAGTCGACGCACCACTTCTTGATCGCTTCGGCGTCGGCGGGGTCCGGATCGATGCCGGCGACGATGCCGGACCAGACGGCGTCCCGGTAGGCCCAGGCCGTACCGTCCGGGTCGGCCTGGTGGGCCGCGCCGTCCACCGGGTACAGGTGCATGGTCGACAGGCCGGTCGGGAGGTTCTCGCCGTACTTGTGGTGCACCTCGATCGCGGCGTCGGAGATGGTCGCGAAGAAGTCGCCGCGCCAGTACCACTGCAGTCCCTTGGGAAGCAGCCCGTCGAACATGGTCTGCAAGGCCGGGTAGGGCATCGGGGTGGCGAAGTGGAAGGCCGGCGGTGCCGGGTCGTTCACCCCGGAGAACACCTCCGTCAGGCGCTCGTCGGAGAGGTCGCCCGTGTAGCACCACACGACCCCGCACACCTTCTGCCCGTGGATGGGCTCGGGGAAGGGCGGGCCGGGCGGTACGACGAGCAGGGCGAAGAACCCGAAGAGCTCGTCCGGCGCGGCAGGCAGGAACTCCCGGTACCAGCGCAGCACTTCGGGCGTGCGCTCGACCGGCCACACCGTCACGCCGACCCCGACGGTGGCGGCCGGGTGCAGCCGGAAGGTGAACGACGTCACCACACCGAAGTTGCCGCCCCCGCCGCGCAGCGCCCAGAACAGGTCCGGGTGGCTCTCCGGGGACGCGGCCACATAGCTGCCGTCGGCGAGCACGACGTCGGCCGACAGCAGGCTGTCGATCGTCAGGCCGTACCTGCGGGAGAGGTAGCCGTGACCGCCGCCGAGGGTGAGACCGCTGACGCCCGTGGTCGACACGATCCCGGCCGGTACGGCACGCCCGAAGGCGTGTGTCGCATGGTCGAGGTCACCGAGCAGGCTGCCGCCGCCCACCTGAGCGGTGTCCGCCTCCGGGTCCACCCTGACCCAGCGCATCGGCGTCAGGTCGAGGACGAGTCCGTCGTCGACCAGGCACAGACCCGGGCCGCTGTGACCGCCGCCGCGCACCGCGAGCTCGGCGCCGGTGTCCCGGGCGAAGGAGATCGTCGCCCGTACGTCCGCCACGTCCACGCACTGGGCGAAGGCGGCCGGCCGTCGGTCGATCATGGCGTTGTAGATACTGCGGGCCTCGTCGTAGCCGGGGTCCTGCGGTGTGATCACGGATCCCCGCAGTGCCTCGCGCAGACGGTCGGCAGCCGTTGCGTCGATGGTGTTCATGGCCGCGCACCTTTTCCTGGTCAGCGCTTGGTCGCCACGTAGTAGGCGTTGATCGGGTCGCCTTCCACGGTCTTGATGTCGATGTCCCCGAACCCCGCCTCCTCCAGCATCCGTACGGCCGTCTCCCGGCCCCACACCGTGCCCAGACCGGCTCCGCCCGTGCTGAGCGAGGTCGTCATGCAGTAGAAGACGGAGAAACCGTAGAGCGCGGGGGCGAAGGGGTGGCCGATGTTCTGCTCCAGCCTGCTGGAGGCGGCGATGTCGCCCATGAGGAACGTGCCCCCGGGCCGCAGCGACCGGGAGATCGCCGCGAGGGTCTCGGCCGGCCGGGCCAGGTCGTGGATGACGTCGAAGGCGGTGATGAGGTCGTACTCCCCGGTGATCTGTGTGGCATCGGCGAGCGTGTAGTCCAGGTTGTGCAGCCGGGCGACGGCCGCCTCGGCCCGAGCGGTCGCGATCGCGGCCTCCGACTGGTCCAGGCCGTGGAAGCGGCTCGCGGGGAACGCCTTCGCCAGCACGAGCGGGGCATGGCCGTGTCCCGTGCCCACGTCGAGCACGTCGATGCCGGTCCGCAGGCGCTCGGGCAGCCCCGGTACCAGCGGCGCGATCACATCGACCAGCGCGGCGTCGTAGACCCGGGCGGTCTCCTCGGCCCGCAGCGCCTGGAAGCGGGGATACGCCGAGTACGGGACTCCCCCGCCCCTGCGGAAGCACCGCACGAGCTGCTGCTCGACCTCGCCCATGAGCGCGACGTACGGCATCATGGCCGCCATGTTGTCCGGGCCCGCCGCCCGGGTCAGCGACGCGGCGTGCTCCGCCGGCAGGACGTAGGTGGCCGCCGCCGGGTCGTAGTCGACGAGTCCGCCGACGACCATGCCGCCCAGCCACTCCCGCACATACCGTTCGTCGAGGTCCGCCGCCTTGGCGATGTCGGCGCTGGACGACGGGGGCAGGGCGGCCAGGGTGTCGAACAGGCCGCACTGGTGACCGATGCTCGTGAGCAGGGCCAGTGCCGCCTTGTTGAGGACGTCGACCATCTCGGCCGCGAACGCTTCCTGCCTGGCGGGATCCGGTGATGCCTGCCGCTCCTGGGAAACCGACATGTTTCCTCCTTCACCGGTGGGGCGGAGAGCTTCACCGGTGGTGCGGTGAGGCACGGCCCGCGAAGCCACCCACTTGTCAGGCTATGCCCGAAACACATCTCCGCACCTCACGAAGACGGCGCGGACCCCTGGCAGGCGGTGAGGCCGGCCAGGGGTCCGCGACGGGTTCAGGCTGGGTCAGCCGTCGTTCTCCGACGACGGGATGTAGGCACCCGGTACGTCGTTCGGTGCGTAGAACTTCTTCTCACCGGGGTACGGCGTCGTCCAGTTGTGCGTCTGGTACCACGTGTAGTGGTTCATCTGGGCCGGGTTGGCGAAGTCGGCCCTGGCGTGGGAGCCCGTCAGGCGCTGCCGGGACTTCCAGGCGTCCCACTCGGCGGCGAGCTGCCGCATGTCCGCCGGGACCTTCGTCGCCGGCACGGCCGCCGCCTTGGGGTCCTGGGCCGCCGGGGTGTCCACGCCGCAGGGGGGCGGGGTCTTCAGGCCGTCGGTCAGCGAGGTCCGGTTGGGCTGCGCGGTGAACGGCGTGTAGTCCGGGTGCCGGGTGAACGCCCCGGTCATCGGGCTGGCCGCGCTGTCCTTCTGGTTCATCGGGTGGATCCCGAGGATCTGCTCGATGGTGCGGATCATCGTGATCTGCGAGTAGTAGTGGTTGTCGACGGTGCCGTGCTGGGCGTAGGGGCTGATGATCTGGATCGGGGCCCGGTGGCCGTCGACGTGGTCGAGGCCGGCCTGGGAGTCGTCCTCGACGACGAAGATCGCCGAGTCCTTCCAGTACTTGCTGTGGGAGATCTCGTCGACCATCTTGCCGACGGCGAGGTCGTTGTCCGCCACCTCGGCCGCCGGGCTCGCCGGACCACCGGTGTGGTCGTTGGAGAGCCAGAACATGTTCAGGTTGGCCGGACCGTTCTTCTCGAAGTCCTGCTTCCAGATCTGGTACTTGTAGACGTCCGGGACGTCGAGGTCGAACAGCGGGAAGCCGGGCACCGACACGGAGTTGAGCGACGGGATCGCCGAGCCCGTCTGTATGGGGTAGGCGGTGGGCCGGCCGGTCGCGTCCATGTTCTTGGCGTCGCAGTACAGGTTCTGCCAGGTCGCGCCGGCCGGCTTGCTCTCGATCGACTGGAACTCGCCGAAGTCCCGCACGGTCTTCCCGGCCGCCTGCGCGCCGGTCCAGATGAAGCCGGACTTCTGGTGGCCGAGCGCGTCGTTCTCGGTGTCGTAGCTGCGCTGGTACTCACCGGCCGAGGACTCGGTGTACTCCGGGTCGTCGGCCTGCATCAGCCAGTTGTGGCCCTCGGCGGAGTTCGTGCCGATGTCGTACGTGTTGTCGTACAGGCCGAACTGCTTGGCCAGGGCGTGCTGGTTCGGCGTCACGTTCGCGCCGAACTGCGTCACCGACGGGTCGCCGTTGCCCTCCGGCACGTCGCCGAAGACCTGGTCGTAGGTCCGGTTCTCCTTGACGATCAGGAAGACGTGCTTGATCGTCGAGGGGTCGCCGAGCCGGGTCGGGACCGGCACCGGCCAGGCATAGCTCTTGCCCTTGGCCAGCTTGACCGAGCCGGGGGTCCAGCCGTTCTGCCGGAAGACCTTGGCCGTCTCGGCCCTGATGACGCTGTCGTCCGGCAGAGTGAACCGCTGCACGCTCGACGTCGTGTCATGGGTGCCGTGCCCGGCGGGATTGTTCGGGCGGCGGGCGTCGATACCGCGGGTGTTGGAGACCAGCACCTGGTCGCCGACGGTAGTGATCTCCGCGGGGAAGTAGTCCGTCGGGAGCAGACCGACGTAACTCACCGGTTCCTGCGGGCTCCTGTACCGGTAGACGGCGACCGCGTTGGCGCGGCCGAGGGTCACCAGCAGACGGCCGTCGTCGGTGAGGGTCACCGCGTTGGGCTCGTAGCCCACCGACGCCTCCGGCCACGGCCGGGTGTCTATCGTCTGCACGACCTTGTTCTTGCCCGTGTCGATGACCGACACGTTGTTGCTGGCCGTGTTGGTGACGAACAGGGCCCTGCCCTTGGCGTACAGGGCGGTCGGGTGCAGACCGACGTCGATGCTCGAGGGGGCCGCGGCCGGGTTCGCCAGGTCGATGACGCTGACCGTACCGGTGGTGGTGGCACCCGTCTTCGGGTCGGCCGGCACCTGGGTGCCGTAGGAGTTCATGGTGGTGTCGCCGGACTGGGCCGGACGGCCGCCCTCGTTGCCGACGTAGAGCTTGGTGCCGACCACGACCATGTCGCGCGGCGCGTTGCCCACGTTCCAGCTCTGCTTGATGGCGCCGGTCGCCGCGTCGATGGCGACCACCCGGTTCTGGCCGTTGACCGCCGAGTACACGGTGGAGCCGTCGGCGGAGAACACCGCCTGGCCGACCAGCGCGTGCTTGGTTCCGTCCGCCGGGATGTTCACGGCCGTCGGGTTGGCGACCGTGCCGTCCGGGTTGACCGTGAACCTGGTGTAGCCGTCGGTCTGGCCCAGCCACAGCTGCTTGCCGTCGGGCGAGTAGGTGGGGCCTTCCTGGCCCACGGAGTTGCTGCTCAGGCGCGGGGTCGACGACGCGGCGGTGCCGACGACCTGCTGCACCTTCCAGTTCTTCACGTCGACGATGGCCAGGGCGCTGCCACCGTCGGTGACCGCGGCCGCGAGGTGGGTGCCGTCCGGGCTGGGCGAGGACGACATGATCTTGCCGTTGTTGATGACGAGGCGCTCGCCGTACGGGGCGATGTACTGGTCGCTGGAGACGACCTGGCCTCGATCGGTCACCTGACCGACCTGATCGGTGCCGAACTGGTGGGTCTGGGCGTAGCCGACACCGGCGGTGACGGCGAGGACCACCGCGGTGGCGGCCACCGTCAGGGTGCTCCGGCGCCCGATACGTCTACCGAGAAACTCCCGCTCGACAGGCCGGCGGTAGCGTGTTACCTGCATGGGGTCATCCCTTCGAGGTGCTGAGAAGTGTGACGTTGCCGTCGAACTGCCAAAGGGGATTCGGGGCGTCCCCGGTCGGAGTGCGCACCAGGAAGTAGCCGTTCACTTCCTTCGGCCCGTCGCCATCGGCGACGAACCGCCCGTCAGAGGTGACGTCGAGCTGGTAGATGGCTGTCCCCGTGGCCTCGACGTCGGGCAGATGCCAGGAGACGACGCAGCGCCAGTCGTTGCCGGGACCCTCGGCGGCGACCCTGACGCTGCCCTTGTTGCACGTCGCCGTGGCCTTCAGCTGCGCCTCGGTGACGTCAGGACGGTTGAGCTGCTTGGTCTGCATGCGGTAGAGGTGGGCGAACTCCGTGGCGAGAGAGCGCTGCACCTTGTCCTGCGCGATACCGGAACCCGTGGCCCCGGTCGTCGAGGCGACGACGGCGACGGTCACGCCGACCAGTGCGGCGAGCGGAATCAGGCCGGCGGTGACCGCGCGGCGGCCCGAGGCGTCGTCGGTCAGGTTGGTGAAGTCGCGCCGCAGGAAGAGGAGATAGGCCAGCGCGGTCGCGGTCACGGCCCACACCAGGCTGACCGCGATGCCGATCAGGAGCGGACCGAGCTGGGCCGGGCTGGTGAACAGACCGTTCCAGGCGATGAACGCCCAGCTGGGCAGGGAGACGCGTACGGCGACCGGAAGCGGCAGCATCTGGGCGAGCTGCATCGCGAGCGCGACAACCGTCGGGAGCAGCAGTCCCATCGGGGACCGCCCCAGCGCCACGGAACCCAGCAGGCCGATCCCGGCCAGGGCCAGGGTCGGGGCGAGCACGCAGGCCCAGGCGAGCAGGACCTTGGCGGCGGCGTCCCCCGGGGAGAGCGGGTGGCCGTCGAGACCGACGAGCGGATGGTTGCCGACCGCCAGGAGGCCGCCGACCGTGCTCGATGCGGCCAGCCCGACCACGAGGAGCAGAATCACCGTCAGACTCGCCAGTGCCTTCGCCGCGAAGATCCGACGCGGCGAGCGGACGGCCACGAGCAGATGGCGCCACGTGCCGAGCCGGTCCTCGGACGCGAACACGTCGCCGGCGACCACGGAGGTCAGCAGCGGGAGCGCCCAGGTGCCCGAGAATCCGAGTATCACCAGGGGTCCGGCCCAGCCCGTGGCGAGCATCCAGCGGCCGAAGAGGGTATCGGCGGGCAGCGTGCTCTGCTGACTCACTCCGGCGACGAAGAGCGCGGGCGCGCTCCAGCAGGCGAGGACCAGCAGGCGGATCCGCCATTGCGAGACGAGCTTGACCACCTCGAAGCGATAGCCCCGGGCGACCGAGACACGCACCGCGCCTGTAGTGGGGGCAGGGGCGACGACGGGAGCGGTTGCGGTCATCGACCGGCCTCCTGCTGCTGAGCGTCGGTGTGCTGCGGGAGAGCACGGGATCGCTGCCGCTCCGCTCCGGACTCCTGCTGCACGGGACCGGATTGCTGCGGCTCGGCACCGAACTCCTGTTGTGTGGGGCCGGGTTGCTGCCGGTTGACACCGAACTCCTGTGGCGTGGGACTGGGTTGCTGCCGATTGGCATCGAACTCCTGCTGTACGGAGCTGGGTTGCTGCTGCCGCTCGGCGTCCGATTCCTGCCGCCCAGCACCGGACTCCTGCCGCACGGGGCCGGGTTGCTGCCGCTCGGCGCCCGATTCCTGACGCTCGACGCCGGGCTCCTGGCGCACGGCGTGCGATCCCTGCCGACCGGCACCGGACTCCTGGCGCCCGGCACCCGATTCCTGCCCTCCGGCGCCGGTTCCCTGCCGGTCTGTGCCGGACTCCAGCCGCACGCCACCCGATCTCAGTCGCCCAGCACCGGACTCCTGCTGCACGGGGCCGGGTTGCTGCCGCTCTGCGCCCGATTCCTGACGCTCGACGCCGGGCTCCTGGCGCACGGCGTGCGATCCCTGCCGACCGGCACCGGACTCCTGGCCCCCGGCGCCCGATGCCTGCCGCCCGGCACCGGATTCCTCAGCGCCGGGATCCTGGCGCTCGGCGCCGGTTCCCTCCCCGTCCGTGCCCGGTGCCTGGTGCTCAGTGAGGGCGAGGAACGCGGCCTCCAGCGGAGAGACGACGGGGGCGAGTTCGCGCAGGGCGATGCCCGAGTGGACGAGGCGTGCCACCAGTTCGTCCACGGCCGGCACCAGGGCGCGTACGACGAGCATCTCGATGCCGGGGCGTGCTGCCGCGTCCTCCACGACGTGGATCCCGGGCGTGTCGGCGGCCAGCCGGCGGGCGGTCTGCGGGTCGGAGGTGAGCAACCGGTAGTCGAGTTCACGGTTCTCGGCGGCCAGCTTGCTCAGCGGACCGGAGAAGACAACCCGTCCGGTGGCGAGGATGGTGACCTCGGAACACAGCGCCTCGAGGTCGTCCATGCGGTGGCTCGACAGCACGACACCGGTGCCCTCCCCCGCGAGCCGGTTCAGGACACCGTGTACGTGCTTCTTGCCGGCCGGGTCGAGGCCGTTGGACGGCTCGTCGAGCACGAGCAGCCGGGGCTTGGTGAGCAGGGCGGCGGCGAGGCCGAGCCGTTGGCGCATGCCCAGGGAGAAACCACGGGCCCGGTCGTCGGCGACATCGGTCAGCCCGACCTCGTCCAGCACGTCGTCGATCCCCGCCGTACGCGCGTCCTGGCCCCGCAGGGCGGCCAGCGCGGCGAGGTTCTGCCGGGCGGTGAGCGAGGGGTAGAGCCCCGGCCCGTCCACGAACCCGGCGACACCATCGGGAGCGGCGAACTTCCGCCCCACCGGCGTACCGAGGATCTCCAGGCGGCCGCCGTCGGCCACGGCCAGGCCGAGCAGGAGTCCGAGTAGCGTCGTCTTGCCGGCACCGTTCGGTCCGACCAGGCCGTGGATCTGTCCCTGCGCCACATCCAGATCGATGCCGTCGAGCGCGACGACATCACCGAAGCACTTGGTGATACCGCGAGCCCGGATCGCGAGGAGTGAGTCCATGAGCCCCTTCTTTCGAAAGCCTCAAGGACCCTAGGGACGACACACCGCACTCACAGCAATCGCCAGCTGAACGCTCATGGAACGGAAGACAACAGGAGCCCGCCGCCCCCAAAGCCGCAGGTCCCCGCCTGTGTCCCTGCCATCTACGGGACCTGACTATACGTCAGCGAAATGGCGACAAGTCGTCAGAACACCGCCCGTACCTCCCCCACCTCCTCTCCCCCGCCGAGCACCGCGGTGCGCCCGATCCGGTCCACGACCGGCGCCGTCACGCCGATCAGGCGCAGCGCGCGGGCCAGGACGGGGCCGAGGGCCCGGACCCCGCCGTCCTCGACCTTGAGGGCCAGGGCGCGGCCGTCGGGCAGCGCGACGGCCTGGACGGCTTCCGCGCCCACCTTCGACAGCACGCCCGGTATGTCCCGCATGAGCCAGGTATCGTGTCGTCGGGTACCGGCGACGTACTCGGGGTGGGCGCGCATGGCGTCGGCGACCCGCCGTTCGGGTGTGCCGGGCGCGGCGAGGACGAAGGAGCGGAAGGCGCGGGCGAGCCCGGTCAGGCTGATCGCCATCAGCGGTGCCCCGCAGCCGTCCACGCCGACGGCGGCCACCGGTTCACCGGCCGCCTCCTCGACGACCGTGCGGATGACCCGCTGGAGCGGATGGTCCGGGTCGAGGTAGGACTCCAGCGGCCAGCCCCGCAGCGCGGCGGCGGCCAGCATCGCCGTGTGCTTGCCGGAGCAGTTCATGGCCACGCGGTCGCGCCGGCCGCCCGCCGCCAGGTAGGCCTCCTGCTCCTCCTGGTCCAGCGGGAGGGCGGGCGGGCAGCGCAGATGCTCCGGGGTCAGTCCGTGCTCGTCGAGCAGCGCCCGCACCAGGTCGCGGTGGAACGGCTCGCCGGAGTGGCTCGCGGCGGCCAGAGCCAGCCGCTCGCCCGTGAGGTCCAGGCCGGCCCGCAGCACACCCGCCGCCTGCATCGGCTTGTTTGAGGAGCGCGGGAAGACGGGGCACGTCACATCACCGATCGCCGACTCCACCGAGCCGTCCGCGGCGAGCAGCACCAGGCTGCCCCGGTGCCGCCCTTCGACGAATCCGGAACGCACGACCTCGGCGAGCACCGGGGTGCTGGAACTGCCGGCGGTGGTGGGTATGGCGGGCTGGTGCATCGGCGGGTCACCTTCCGGATGGGAATCGGGATCGACCCGCCCGACCGGCCCCGGGGTCGCCGGACCGGCCGGTCGGATGAGCAGGTCGCTCCACCTGGACGCCCGTCACCGTACTCATGACCGAGCCCTGCGCCGCAGGCAGGCACCACTGTCCGGCCAATTTCACGTACATGTCGCCGACTCCGCGGCGGCAGCGCGTAGTTCGGATCACATTCCCGTATGGGACGACCGCGCACGGCAACAGCCGTACGACGCCAAGGACGGCCTCTGCACGGTCTGGCGCAAGCCATAGGGTGGCGCCATGAGCGACGACTGGCGGACGGACCGGATCGGAGCTGCTCTGCGGGGTGAGAACCCGACGGTGCTACGGCGGCTCGAAGCGGGGTTCGCGGTAATCGGCGACGTGCAGTTCTTGCCGGGGTACTCGGTCCTCCTCGTGGACGAACCGGGAGTTCAGCGGCTGTCCGAGCTGCCGAGGGCCAAGCGGCTGGCGTTCCTGTCCGACATGGACCTGCTCGGAGAGGCGGTGGAGCGGGCCTGTCGCCGCATGGACCCCGCGTTCCGGCGGGTCAACCTGGAGATCCTCGGTAACACGGACCCGTTCCTGCACGCCCACGTCTGGCCTCGGTTCGAGTGGGAGTCTGCCGAGATGGCGGGAAAGCCCGTATGGCTGTATCCGCCGGACCGGTGGAGCGGCGAGCGGTTCCGGCTCGGTCCGCGGCACGACGTGGTGCGGGATGCGATCGGCAGCGAGCTGGACCGGCTGGGTTCGGCGCCCTGACGAGCGTGCGCGCCGATGCCGGGCAGATGTGCTCGGCATCGGCGCGCAGGGTGACCGCCGCGGCTCAGTTCAGGGTGAGGGTCGCGGAGTCGTTGTGGCCGTTCGGGTCGAAGGCGGGCCGGTGGGAGTGCGCCGGGTCGGGGCCCCAGACGAGTTGGACGCCGCCCTTGGCGTGGGTGGTCACTTCGTCGACCCGGAGGGTCAGACTGAAGTTGGTGACCTGCCCTTGGGCAGAACGATGCCGGACGGGGCGCAGACGTAGGGGCCATGGGCCTCTGCCGTGGGATTGTGATCCTGCCAGGGACCGCAGTTGGCCGAATGACCGACGGCGGTGGTACCGGGCGGGAGCGTCACCCACACGGTGGGAACCCCCTCACCGCCGCTGCGGTCGTACAGGGTGGCCGGGCCGCCCGCGGACAGGTGGAAGGCGAACGTCGCGTTCTTGCCCACGCCCGCCTGCGCACTCGCGCCGGAGACTCCGAAGTCGGCCGTGTTGCGGGCCTGGAGGGAGGTGATCCGGTAGTCGGTGGTGGTGCCCGTCTGCGGCAGGGAGACCGAGCCCGCCGGTGCCGAGGACGTTCGGCCCGCCTTGATCACCTTCAGGTTGAGCGTGGCCCCCGTGCCCCAGGTCCACTTGAGGCCCTGGCCGTCGGGCCAGCCCGGCTGGCCGAGCGGCCCGGTCATCGTGTCCAGGTACGTGTACAGCGCGGCGGAGTTCACGCGCAGACGCACGGGTGCGGCCAGGGCAGCCGTCTCACCGATGGTGATCGCGCCCTTGGGGTAGCACTCCGCGAAGTGGATCGTGCCGTTGTACGCGTACTTGCAGTTGGCGTAGTGGTCGGCGAAGTCGAGGCCGGGTGAGGCGGCCAGGACCGTCTGGACACCCTTGGCGGGACGGTTGCCCACGTTGGTGAACCGGACCGGTTCGCCCACGGTGCTGCCGACCTTCAGGCCGGTGTGGTCGGTGAGCGCGTCGAGGCCGAAGGAGGGGCCTCCCACCTCGGCCTGTCCGGTGCCGCCCACGATCTGCGCGTGCGCGGAGTGACCGGTAACCTTGTACGTTCCCGAGGCACCGAGCGCGGCACCCTTGAGCGGGGTCAGCGTCAGCCGGGTTACGGCGCCCATGTGGGTGGTGGGAGAGGAGGCGGACTCGAACATCTCCGAGCACGTGGCCACCAGGCCCTTGACCGTGCAGTTGTCGGAGAACGTCACCTTGGCGATCTTCGACAGGCCCCGGGCGTCCACGGTCAGGGTCGCGTCGTACGCCTTGAGGTTCTTGGCCTTGGTCTGGAAGTCGAACGACACGTCCGCCGTGGCGGGCGCGGCCGCCAGGGCCACCGGTGCCGGAGTGTCGAGGGTGATCACCGGCTGGGTGGTGACGGCGCCGGCCGGGGCGGTCCCCAGCAGCGCGGCGGCCAGCCCCGCAGCGGACATGAAGACGGCGGCCGGACCGGTGAGGGATCTTCGTCTCATCAACGTCCTTTGGTCGGAAGGAACTTCATGCGGACTACTGAACGATCAGACGGACCCTAGCCCCTGGGTCCGCGGCGCCGGCCACCGGGTGGCGGGTTGCCTGTGCGCCGCGGTGCTCCTCGGCCGTGTTACGCCCCTGTGACACCGAACGGACGATTCGAAGATCAAGGCCTGACAGGCTCGGCACAGAACAGAGCGGCAGGCGGTCGCGTGGCCTTCAGCGACCAGGACGACGGCGGAGCGGCTCTGGCACAGATGCACCTGACGACCTGACCTGTCGACGTTCCTGGGGGACTACCAGTCATGACCACCCGTACCCGCACCATGGCGGCCGCCATCGCCGTGGCCGCAGCCGTCACCGGCTCGGCGCTCCTGGGCGCCTCCTCCGCCGCCTCCGCCGCCACCAGCGCCTCGCACGGGACCCTGACCGTCAGCAACGGCACCAAGTACGTGCTGATCAACGGGCACCAGGTGAACTTCGGGGTGAACGTCCGGGACCTCGCCTGGTCCCCGAACGGCGCCCAGGCCGCCTTCATCGACGGCTCCGGCAACCTGGACATCGCCAACCCCGACGGCAGCGGGCGTGTCGTCGTCGCCAAGAACCCCGGTAACCAGAACTGGTCCCACCCGACCTGGCAGGTGACCGCGAAGGACACCCAGAACGGCATCCCCGCCAAGGACAACCTCATCTTCGCGGCACGCGCGGGCGGTGAGTCCCGGCTGAAGTACATCTCCGCCAAGGCCGTCCACGGCACGCCCAAGACGCTGTCCCTGTACGGCGAGCCCGGTCCGGGCGGGGCGCTGCCGCAGACCGGCAACGTCTGGCCGAACGCGGCCGGCCACTACGGCACCTCGGTCTACGCCAACGACCACACCGGTGACGTCTACATCCGCGACGACTACCTGCGCCAGCAGGGCGGCAAGCTCACCCAGGGCTCCCAGCCGGCGCTGTCCCCGAACGAGGAGGAGGTCGTCTTCGTGCGCTCGGTCGCCGGTCACGACCACGTGCTCGTCGAGGACTTCACGCACGGCAACCACATCAAGGACCTCACCCCGCACGCCACCACCGACTACACCGAACCGGCCTGGTCCCCCGACGGCAAGACCCTCGCGGTGCGCACCCCGTCCGGCACGGTGACCCTGCCGGCCGACGGCACGGGCCACCCGGCCAAGGTCACCTCGACGGTCGGCCTGGCGGCGTACCGCCCCTGACGTCGTACGACGGGACGGGCCGGGCGCGTCCGGGGCGCGAAGTGCGGGTCACTTCGCGGTCCGGGCGAGCTCGGCCCGCAGTTCGTCCAGGTGCGCGTCGGCCGTGTCGTGCGGCAGGAACTCGACGACGTCGAGGAACCGGAAGAGCACCCGGCTGGCGGTGACGGCGTACTCGTACTCGGCGAAGCCCACCACCGCGCCCATGGCGCCCCGGACGGTGCCGCGGACCACATGGGTGGTCATGTCGTCTTCCGGTTCGGTCGCCGACATGCCACGGCGGGCGTTGGGCCGGGCCAGATACGGGCACACCATCGAGGCGTACAGCATGCACGCGCGGTGCCCGGGTCCCTCGAGCGTCGGGGCGAGGTTGCGATAGGGCCGCCCGGCGGCCAGCGCCTCCCCGATCGCCGCGCTCTCCGCGGCCCCCACCACGCGCCACACCGGGCCCTGCGGCATGCCCTGGTTGCACACCGAGCACAGCCGCTCGCGCGCGCACGCGGCGCTGCGTTCGTAGTCGGTCAGCGCGAACTGGGGCTCTTCCCCTCCCAGGGGGTGATCGCCGGCACCGGATACCCACGAGCGTCACGGGGCCGTGCCTCGACCTCCGCCGGCATGGGAACACTCTCGAATCGCACAAGCCATGACTACCAGCAGCAACGGCTTGCGGCCAAGGTCGGCAGAGCCGGCAGGGCACTGTACGGGGCACGGGTCGCTCGGCTGATCCGTGGCACTCCCGCCTCAACTGCCCGTGGCCGGCAGGTGATTGACTGGGCCGCATGGACCTCGCGGATGACATGCCGCCGGACACCGGCCGTGCTTCGACGGCTTGGGGTGTCCCCCCGTTCGACCCGGAACTGGCCGTGGCGCTGGCAGGCTGGGGGGACGCGGCGAGGGAGCCGGTCACCCCGGAGAATCTTGCGGCCAGGCAGGAGCGGGATGCCGCCGGCCGGCCCAGACCGTCCGTCCGGGATCTGCGGGCCGACGGCCGCTTCGAGGTCGAGGAGCTACGGGTGCCGGGGCCGCCGGGCGGCCCGGACGTGACGCTGGTGAGCGCGCGGCCCGCCGGGATCACCGGGCCGCTGCCGCTGCTGTACTACATGCACGGCGGCGGAATGATCACGGGCAATGCGTGGTCCGTCCTCCCGCGGCTCCTTCGCGAATGGGCCGCCCCCCTGGGGCTGGCCGTCGTCTCCGTCGAGTACCGGCTGGCGCCCGAGGCCCAGTACCCCGCGGCGGTGGAGGACTGTTACGCCGGTCTCGTCCGGGCGGTTGCGCACGCGGCCGAGCTGGGGATCGACGCCGGGCGCGTCGTCGTCGGGGGCAAGAGCGCCGGCGGCGGACTCGCGGCGGCACTCGCCCTGCTCACCCGTGACCGGGGCGGGCCCTGCCCGATCGGGCAACTGCTGCTGTGCCCGATGCTCGACGACCGCAACGACACGTTCTCCAGTCACCAGATGGCCGGCATCGACACCTGGGACCGGACCTCCAGCGCAACCGCGTGGCAGGCGCTGCTGGGCGACCGGTACGGCGCCGCGGACCTGCCTGCCTACGCGGCTCCCGCCCGCGCCACCGACCTGTCCCGGCTTCCCCCGGCCTACATCGAGGTCGGGTCGGCCGAGACCTTGCGGGACGAGGCCGTGGCCTACGCCCAGGCGATCTGGCAGGCCGGTGGCCAAGCCGAACTGCACGTGTGGCCGGGCGCGTTCCACGGTTTCGACACGTTCGCGCCACGGGCGGCCCTCAGCCGGGACGCCCGCGACGCCCGCACCCACTGGCTCCGGCGCGTCCTCGCACAGACGCCGCGTCTTCACGCCGACGCGATGACTCCGTAGGTGACCGGGCCGTAGACGAGGTGCGGGATCGCGTCGGCGGTCCGGTCGGCGGGCGGCCAGGTGCGAGGGCCGCTGATGTCCAGGAAGACTGGATGTCACGGTGTTCGACGCGGTGGTGCCGGCAGCCCGGCTGCGTGGTCACGGCGCTCGCGGGCCCTGTCCGGGGCCGGGGCCGCCGCGTGCCATGCGTGTCAGGTCGGCCATCAGCGAGCCCAGCCACGACACGGTCGCGTAGTACAGGCGTGGCGCGCCGGACGGTTCGGTGACCGCCTGCTCGAGGACCGGGCCGATCAGCGGAATAGGGCCGGTCGGGGTGTCGGATCCGGGATCCAGCGCCGCCGAGACCAGCAGCATCCGTCCGGCCACCCGTTCCCCCAGCACGCTGACCGACTCCGCCGCCGCGGGGCCGAGTCGGATGAGCGGGGGCGTCAACAGCCGCTCGGAGCCCCACAGTGTGTGGTGACCGGCCATCAGCGTGGCCTGCCAGTCCACGGTGCGCGGGGCGGGCCGGCGCGCCGGGCCGCCGAAGGGTGTGGGCTCGCACTGGAACTGCGCGTACGCGGACTCGGCGAGGACGACCGCGCGTTGCAGGGACCGGTGGCCGGGCACTCCTGACGGTGCGCTCACCGCGCCGCCGCCCGCCACCGAGGCGCCGGTCGCCACCACGATCTCGGCCGCCCTGCGCAGGAGTTCCGCCATCGCCTGGCGCAACTCGTCATGGGCTCCGCGCGGCCAGGCCAGCACGCCGAAGACCGCGCCGATCGCGCTGCCGACCAGCACGTCCAGCACCCTGACCTCCGCGAGCCGCCAGGTCGGCGGGGCCAGCTGGGCGAAGACCAGTGCGACGAGCACGGTGAACAGGCCCTGCGCCCAGCCGACGCCCTTGACCGGCCCCACGGTGAAGGCGAACAGCATCCACACCGGCAGCACGACGGCGTAGACGGCGGTGTCGGTCCCGGCCAGGCTCAGTGCCCCGGCGGTGACGAGGGCTCCGGCCAGGGTGCCGGCGAGCGCCAGACGGATGGTGTGCCAGGTCTCGTCCATGGTGGTCCGGGTGAGGGTGAGCGTCGCCAGCGTGGCCCAGAATCCCTGGGGCAGCGTGTCCACCCCCGCCACGAGCCGGGCGGCGGTCAGGGCGAGGGCGATGCGCACCGCGTTCTGGAAGAACACCGACCGGCGCCCGGCATGACCGCGCAACCGGTGCCACCACAGGACCGGAGCCCAGGTCCCGGCGTACCAGAAGCGCCCTTTCCCGCTGTCCACCGTGGCGTGCCTGCCGTGTACGGCGAGATCGGCCGCGGTGGCCACGGCGAGCGCGGCGTCGGCGATCTCCAGTACGGCGGCGTGCCGGCGCAGTACGGCGGGCGGGAGGTCCGGCGCGCCGGTCGGGACCGGGCCCGCGGACACGGCGGACAGGTGTGCGCGCGCCTTCACCAGGTTCTCGTGCGGCACCACCGGCGACGGACCGGCCCGCAAGCAGGCCGCGGTCGCCGTGGCCAGCTCTGCCACGGTCTGCAGTACGGCGGTCACCTCGAGGCCTGGCCGCCCGTCCGGCGGCGCGGGCAGTTGCGCCAGGCGGCTGAGCAGCGTGCGCGTGGCGAGGCCGGTGTGGGCGAGGGCGCGGTCGCGCATCCCCGGCCCGGCCGGGCGTTCGGCCTCCGGCACGGTCAGGGACCTCAGGGACCCGCTGCTCTCCCATGCCGCCCGGATCTCGTCGTCGGTCAGCGCATACGGCGGTGTGGTGAGAAGGGTCGCGCAGTGTGCGGCGGCGTCCGCGGCGTGGGCGGCCCGGCTCCGGTACGACGGCGGGCCGGGCTCGGGGAAGATCAGCGCCTCGGCGGCGATGAAGAAGGCCAGCCCGGTGGTCGTGCCGATCAGACGTTCTCCGAGCGTGCTGGGGGCGTAGGGCGGGAACGACGGGAGAATGTAGAGGAGTTGCAGGCCCGGGGCCGCCCCGGCCGGGCGCGGGCCGCCCACGGCGGCGAAGGCCAGCGCGAAACCGACCGCGAGCATGCCGACGACGGCGCTCCAGGTCCGCACCGACAGAAAGGTGCCGACGACGACCAGCAGCCAGCACACGGGCAGCAGGCGCAGCGCCGTCGCGGCCCGCTGCCGGCCCGTGCCCGGGATCTTGGCGAGTCCGCCCAGTGCCACGGCGGCGAACAGGGCGTAGGTGGCCGCCACGGGACGGTCGAGGCCGTAGCGGAAGAGGTAGAAACCGGCCGCGGCGACCAGCGTCACGCGTGCCGCCCGGCGGCCCGAGACGGCGTAGTCCGCCGGAATCCGGCGGGCTGGGACACCATCCACCCCTTCAGCATCGCCCACCGTCGCACGCCCGGCGCGGCGGGCGTGTCATCCCGGGGTGAAGCGGATCGGCGTTCCCGCCGCCGCCTGGGCGGCCGCCGCCAGAGCGGCCTCCGTGACGACGCCGATCACCGGGTAGCCGCCGGTGGTCGGGTGGTCGTGCAGGAACACCACCGGACGTCCGTCCGGGGGCACCTGCACGGCGCCGAGCACCATGCCCTCGCTGGGCAGTTCGCCGGCCGACACGCGTTCCAGCGCCGGCCCTTCGGTGCGCAGGCCGATGCGGTTGCTGTGCTGCGAGACGCGGTAGGTGGCCGAGGTGAGGGTGGACAGCGCGGCGGGGGTGAACCAGTCGGCGCGGGGGCCGAGTCGCAGTGGCAGGGTCAGTTCGGTGGGCGGCGCGGGCCAGGGGGCGCTGTCGGGGAGCGCCGGCCGGCGGGCGGGGGCGCCGAGCGGGAGGACGTCGCCGTCGCGCAGGGGTGCGGGGCCGAGTCCGGAGAGCAGGTCCGTGGCGCGGCTGCCGAGGACCGGATCGACGGCGATGCCGCCGGCGACGGCCACGTAGGAGCGCACGCCCGCCGTCACACCGCCCGCGTTCAGCACGGCGCCCGCGGGCACCCGTATGGGCACTCCCCAGGACGCCGGCCGGCCGTCGACGGTCACCGGGCAGGGCGCGCCGCCCACCACGACGGTGACGCTGCGGTCGGGGCGCAGCGCGCAGCCGGTCAGGGTGGTCTCCAGGACGGCGGCGTCGGGCGCGTTGCCGAGGAGCCGGTTGGCCAGGCTCATGGCGGGGGCGTCCAGGGCGCCGGAGCGGGGAACGCCCAGGTGGGCATGGCCACGCCGGCCGCGGTCCTGGACCGTGGTGAGGGCGCCCGCGCGTACGACGGTGAGCTTGCCGGTCATGGCGTCCCCGTCTCCGCCACGAACCGCACCCGTGTCCCCGGGGTGAGGAGGGCCGGTTCCTCCCGGCCGAGGTCCCACAGCGGTGCCGGGTCCGACATCGTGCCGATCAGCTGCCAGCCGCCGGGGGTGGCGCGCGGGTACACCGCGCTGTAGGGGCCGGCGAGCGCGACCGCGCCGGCCGGGACCCGGGTGCGGGGTGTGTCGCGGCGCGGCACGTGCAGTTCGGCGGGCAGGCCGGTGAAGTAGCCGAAGCCGGGGGCGAAGCCGCAGAAGGCGACGCGGTAGGTGTACGAGGAGTGCCGGGCGGCGACCTCGTCGGCGCCGACGCCCCACAGGGCGGCCACCCGGCCCAGGTCCGGGCCGTCGTAACGCACGGGGATCTCCACCAGTCCCCCGGCGTCGGGAGCGCGGGCGGGGACTTCCCAGCCGGCGATCCGGCGTGCCAGCTCCTCGGGATGCGTGACGCCGTCCAGGAGTACGGTCCGCGCGCCCGGCACGATCTCCTCGACCGGCGGGAGGGTTCCCGCGGAGCGCCGCCGCAGGAGTTCGGCGTGGAAGGCCGCGGTGTGCTCGGCGTCCGGCAGTTCGACGAGCAGTGCGTGCCGCCCGGCCGGGCGCACTTCCACGGACCGGCTCCGGGTCATGCGAAGTCCCCGACCTCGACGCCGGCCGCCTCGAGGGCCTCGCGCACCCGCGCCGCGAGCCGGGCGGCGCCCGGGGTGTCGCCGTGGACGCACAGGGAGCGGGCGGCCACGGGGACGGTCGTACCGTCCACGGCTTCCACCGCGCCGTCCACCGCGAACGCCAGCGCGCGCCGGATCACCGTGCCCTCGTCGGTCACCACGGCGCCGGGCTCGCGGCGCGACACGAGGGTGCCCGCAGGGGTGTAGGCGCGGTCGGCGAAGGCCTCCGGTACGGGGGTGAGGCCCGCCTCCTCGGCGGCGGAGAGCAGCCGCGACCCGGGCAGGCCGAGCACCGGCAGCGCTCCGCCGGCCAGTCGGACGCCGGCCACCACGGCCGCGGCCTGCTCTGCGTCGTACACGGTGCGGTTGTAGAGCGCGCCGTGCGGCTTGACGTAGGCCACCTCGGCACCGGCGGCCTGTGCGAAGACCCGCAGCGCCCCGATCTGGTAGGCGATCTCGGCCGCCAGCTCGTCGCCGGGCACGTCCATGGCGCGCCGGCCGAAGCCGGCCAGGTCGCGGTAGGAGACCTGCGCGCCGATCCGGACGCCGCGTTCGGCGGCGAGGTCGCAGACGCGGCGCATCACCGAAGGGTCGCCCGCGTGGAAGCCGCAGGCGACGTTGGCGCTGGTCACGACGGAGAGCAGGGCGTCGTCTTCGGTGAGGGTCCAGCGGCCGAAGCCTTCACCGAGGTCCGCGTTGAGGTCGATCACATGCTGAACGTAATCGATTGTTGAACGATCCGACAAGGGGCGGATTTACCGAACGACCCCTTGTTCGATCGTTGAACGATCCTCTAGGGTCCTCTGCATCCCTCACGGGTCCGCCCCCGGATCCGCGCCGCTCGGGCGCCCCGCCCGCTCACGCCTAAGGCCACCGCATGATCGTTCTCCTCGGCGTCGTCGTGGTGATCCTCGGATTCGTCACGCGCCGCAATCCCGTCCTCGTGGTCGGCGTCGCCGGTGTCTTCACCGGACTGATCAGCGGGATGAACCCGCTGGAGGTCCTCGCGGCCTTCGGCCGGTCCTTCGCCGACAGCCGCTCGGTCACCGTCTTCGCCATCGCCCTTCCCGTGATCGGCCTCCTGGAGCGCTACGGTCTGCGCGAGCAGGCCCGCAGGCTGATCGGCCGGCTCGGCGGCCTCAGCGCCGGCCGGTTCCTCACCGCCTACCTGCTGGTCCGTCAGGTCACCGCGGCGTTCGGCCTCACCAGCATCGCCGGTCCCGCACAGACGGTACGGCCCCTCGTCGCCCCGATGGCCGAGGCCGCCGCGGAGCGCTCGACGGGCGCGCCGCTGTCCGAGCGGCTGCGCGAGAAGGTGCGTTCCTACGCTGCGTCGGCCGACACCGTGGGCGTGTTCTTCGGCGAGGACTGTTTCATCGCGATCGGCTCGATCCTGCTGATCACCGGCTTCGTCAACTCGACGTACCACCAGAATCTCGAGCCGACCCAGCTGGCCCTGTGGGCGATCCCGCTCGCCGTCTGCGCCTTCCTCATCCACGGTGCCCGGCTGCTGCTCCTGGACCGGCAGTTGCAGCGGGAGATGGCGCTCGCCGCCGCCGAACACGACCTGCCGCTGACGAAGGAGACCAACAAGTGATCAAGGTCGAATGGCTCTACTGGCTGGTGGGCCTGGTCTTCGTCCTGATGGCTGTGCAGATGGCCACCGACCGCAGCAACCCCAAGCGGTGGGCCTCCGCCGCGTTCTGGGGTCTGCTCGGGCTCACCTTCCCCTACGGCACCGGCGTCGCCAACGCCACCGCCAAGAACGGCGGCTGGACCCTGCCCGCCGAACCGCTCGGCATCGCCGTGCTCACCCTGATCGTGCTCGCCGGATTCAACTTCCTCGGCAAGGGCGTCCCGATGGCCGGCACGGGCGAGGAACGCGAGGCCTCCGCGACCCGGCTCGGCAACAAGATCTTCGTCCCCGCCCTGACGATCCCGCTGGTCGCCATCGTCTGCGCCTCGTTCCTCGACACGTCCGGACTGTTCGAGACCGGCAAGGCCACCCTCATCGGGCTCGGCGTCGGCTGTCTCGTCGCCCTCGCCGTCGGCATGCTGGTCACCGGCGAGCGCAAGCTGTCCGTGCCGCTGCACTCCGGGCGCTCCATGCTGGAGGCGATGGGATCCGCCCTGCTGCTGCCCCAGCTCCTCGCCGTCCTGGGCTCGATCTTCGCGCTGGCCGGGGTCGGCACCCAGGTCGGCAGGATCGTGCACGACGTCCTGCCGGACCACTCGAAGTACCTCGCCGTCCTCGCGTACTGCGTCGGCATGTTCCTGTTCACCGTGATCATGGGCAACGCGTTCGCCGCGTTCCCCGTGATGACCGCGGCGATCGGCTGGCCCGTACTCGTCGAGCAGATGCACGGGCACCCGCCGGCCGTCCTCGCGGTCGGCATGCTGGCCGGGTTCTCCGGAACCCTGTGCACGCCGATGGCCGCCAACTTCAACATCGTCCCGGCCACCCTGCTGGAACTGAAGGACCAGTACGGCCCCATCAAGGCACAGATCCCGACGGCGCTCCCGCTCCTGGTCTGCTCCACCGTGATCATGGCAGTGTTCGCGTTCTGACCGATACCGGCTTCCGCTGTGTGTGAAGGAAGTGCCATGACCCGCGTGCTCATCACCGGCTTCGCCCCCTTCGACGGCCAGAGGGTCAACCCGTCCTGGCAGGCGGCCTCCCTCGTGGCGGCCGGGCCGCCCGCCGGGCTCACGGTCACCGCCACCGAACTCCCCTGCGTCTTCGGCCGGTCCATCGACGCGCTCCGCAATGCCCTTCATGCTTCCGCCCCCGACCTGGTCCTGTGCCTGGGCCAGGCCGGCGGCCGCCACGGCGTCACCGTCGAACGCGTCGCCGTCAACGTCGCCGACGCCCGTATCCCCGACAACGCGGGCAACCAGCCCATCGACGAGCCTGTGATCCCGGGCGGACCCGCCGCGTACTTCTCCACCCTTCCCATCAAGGCCTGCGTCGCCGCCCTGCGCGCGGCCGGTGTCCCGGCCGCGGTCTCCAACACGGCCGGCACATTCGTCTGCAACCACGTCGCGTACGGCCTCGGCCACCTCATCGCCACCGAATTCCCGCACGCCCGCGGCGGTTTCGTGCACGTGCCGTGGGCGCCGGAGCAGGTCACCGACGGCACCGCCCCAGCCCTGGAACCCGGAACGGTCGCCCACGGACTGCGCGCGCTGCTGCTCGCCGCCGCCGAGACGCCCGCGGAGCACGACCTGAAGGTCACCGAGGGAGCCACCCACTGACGCCGCCCACCACGCACGCGGCCGGCTTCGCCCGGCTCGCGGTCGCCAACAACACCGGAGGGTTCCCCAACTCCCCCGCACACCTGATGACTTCGCCGAACGAGGACGTACGGGCCAGCACCCTGCATCCGGCGTTCCACGCCGCCAGCAACCTGGGCCTGACTGGTGCCGCTCGCGGCCGAGTGCCGGGCGTACGAGCGTACGGTCGATGCCCGCCGGGCAGAGGCCCTTGCACCGGCCGTCACGGCAGTCGACACCCTGCTGGCGGGCGGGCTACCGAAGGCCACGTACCCGGTACGCCACGGGGAACCACCCCAACAGCGCCTTCGCACTGGCCTCCTGCTCGGCGGGGCGAACTGCCCGGCGCTGACCGAAGCCGACGCGATGCGCAGGGTGCTCGGCAGGGGGCGGTTCGCGCAGCGACTCGACCGCTTCCCGCCCGCGCCGCGCTCCGGCGCCCCCGGTCCGCTGCCGGAGACGCCCGTTGTCTCGGACCACGCCGACTCACAGATCGGCCATCTGCTGGGCCTCACCGTCAGCCGGGCCGCGTGAGGTTGGATCCGATGCCGCCCCGGTCGGCGTGTTCCTCGAACAGTCGCCGACGACTCGCTCCACGACCGTTCGCCACGGCTCCAGGGTGGCATCGCCAGACCCACCGCCCTCCCCGCGTCGTCGGCACGGGCCCAGCGCGATCGTCGCCGGGAAATCGGGGTCCGCTTCGAAGGGGGCCGGAATGTGCGCGGCGACCAGGCGAGCGACCCGCGCCCCCAGCAGACGTTCGACAGCGGTCGCGGCATGCCTGCCGTGCACCGGACAGTGGCCGATGTCATGCACGAGCCCGGCCAGCCAAAGCTCCTCGTTGCCCGGGCCCCGGATGGCTCCCGACCGCGCTCCCGGCCTCGCCCCGCGGGTGGAAGGCACACGTGCCCCGGGCGTAACGCGGCGCACCTCATGCCGTGTTGCCGTCCGGCCCGGTCCGGCGTGGGCGCAGGCAGTCGAAGACGATCTCTGCCAGCCTCCCGGGCCGGCTGCCGGTGACGCGCCGACGAGCGGCCGTCAGCGCGGCCACGACGACGGACTGGTTCGATGGGGTGGACCACGTCCACGTGCACGAGACGGCCGATCCGGAACTCGTCGTCGCCGAATACCGCCTGCACGGACGCGTCCTGGCCACGGGCAAGCGGTTCGCCTTCGACATGGTGATGTTCGCCCGCGTCCGGGACGGGCTGATCACCTGGTCACGCGTGTATTCCAACCCGCTCGACGGGGCGATCGCCTTCGGCGCGACCGAGGGGCTGTTCGCCGCCGTCACGGCCGCTCAGGGCTCGGCTGCGCACGATGACCTCGCCGGAGCGAGGTTGTCGTAGCGCAGCTGCCTCCACGGTCGCGGCGGCCGTTCCCGCGGGAACGCGCGGGCCGTCAGCCCAGTTCGTCCTCCAGCCACTGCAGGACATCGGGCGTCACGGGATCGGTGATGTCGGCGAACTCCTCGTGCTTCTCCAGGAACTTGGCGACGTACGGGCAGACGGGCACGATCCGTTTCCCGGCCTGGCGTACGTCGGTGAGCGCCTCCTGGACCAGTCGGGAGGCCAGGCCCTGTCCGGCGAAGGCGTCGTCGACCTCGGTGTGGTAGAAGACGCGCTGCGCACCGCGGTCGAGGTAGGCGGTCAGTCCGGCGCGCTTGCCGTCGACCAGGATTTCGTACCGGTGCTCGGCGTCGTTGCGCTCGACGGTCGGAGCGGCGGAGGGCTGGCTCATCAGGTGCCTTTCAGAGGGGGCCGGTGAGGCGTCGGACATGTCGACTGGAGGCGTCGGACGCCTCAGTGGCGTGGTGGGTTCCTGCGCGGAGTGATGACGGCGTTCGGCAGGGCCGGGGCGGGCAGCCGCGCTCCCGGATACCCTTCTACGGCGCCGAAGCGAGCGGAGGAGTTCTGCCAGTCGTCGCGGGCCTTGGCGATGTCTTCGTGGCTGCGCCCGACGAAATTCCACCACATGACGATTTCCTCCTCGAACGGGGTTCCACCGAGCAGCACCGTCCGCGCGATGCCGTCCGACTCGTTCGTCAGCGTCAACTCCTCGAGACCCGGGGGGACATAGCCGAGCTCCGCCCGACCCACGGGGGTGTCGGCCAGGCGCACCTCCCCCCGGTCGACCAGGAGGCCGTGCTCGAAGCCGGAGTCCACGGCGAGCGTGAGGGTGGCGCGCGGCCGGAGGACGATCTCGGCGCCGAGCAGGGGCGTGAAGGTCCGCACCGGGGAGACCCGGCCGGCGAGGGAGCCGAGGAAGACCCTGATCTCGGCTCCCTCGAACAGCACGGGCTCAGGCGCGTAGTGCTGGAAGTCCCGCCCGGTGTCGCGGTGCTCCTCCGGCAGGGCCACCCACAGCTGCACGCCGTGCAGGAGGGTGGTGTTCGGGGTGGACACCTCCGAGTGGGCGATGCCGTACCCGCCCGTCATGAGGTTCAGCTCGCCGGGCCGTACGTACGCGTGGTTGCCCATGCTGTCCCGGTGCTCGATCTCTCCGGTGAACAGCCAGCTCACCGTCTGCAGCCCGGTGTGGGGATGCGGGGCGACGTCCATGCCACCGGTCAGCGAGACATCGTCGGGGCCGTAGTGGTCGGCGAAGCACCAGGCGCCGATCAGGGTCCGGGCGCGCTGCGGCAGCGTACGGCGTACGGTCATCGCCCGGGGGCCGCCCAGGGGCACATCACGCGGGGTGAGCACGTCCACACGCGCCGTCTCCGCCGGATGCCGGCCGTCCACCGCCGCACCGCATCGCAGTTCCGTGGGTTTCGTTTCGACGTTGCTCACCGTGGACCGCCTCCCGAGAAAATATTGTTTCGACTTCAACTATCACCCTGCGGTCACCGCCCGTCAACACAGGATCCGCCCAGCCCTCGCCTCAGAGTGCGACCAGCGCCGAGCCCGCGCACCCTGTGCCGGGCCCACTGACCGCGCTGCTCGCGCCTCACTACGGTCGGCCTGCGGTGCCCAGCAGCGAGGTGAGTGTCTCCGTGAAGGCCGTGGCCGAATGGTCGGCGTGCCGGCGTACCCGCGTGGCGACGGCGCCGGCCCCGCCGTCCTCCACGAGGTGTACGACCCGGTCGGCGCGCCGCTCATGGGCCTCTGGGGTGTCGGGGAGGGTGGTCAGGTAGAAGTCCGCCGCGTCGTACGCCAGGTGGAACACATGCTTCTTCAGGTCGCTCAGCGTCAGATAGTCGTCGTCGGTCGTCGGAGCCGGTTCGGGGCCACCGACGCACAGGACCGGGGTGCCGACGCCCCATGCGTTGACGCACAGGTGGTAGGTGTCCGTGATGACCAGCCGGTATCGGGACAGGACCCGCACCAGGTCACCGACGGTGTGGTCACCGGGGCGCGGCGCGATGTGGGCGACCTGGGACGGGACGTCCCGGTCGAACCAGGGCAGCCATTCCAGTGGGGCTCCGAACCGGTCCGAAAGGCCCTGGCAGAAGGCGGGAAGCCAAGCGGGGATCGGGGTACGGGCACCGAGGAAGACACCGATCGCCCCGTCGTCCGGGAGATCCCGGGACCACCGTGTGGTCGGCAGGTGGTCGAGGTCGCCCGGACGGGACAGCAGCGCCGCGTCCGCACCGAAGTACTCGGTCGTACGGTCCCCACGCAAGTGCGCGACCTTGGCCGCCGACAGCGGGTCACGCATCCAGACCCGGTGGCTTCGGGTCATCAGGCGTGCGAACAGGGGGCCGTACTGCTCGTCCTCGTAGTCGGACTGCGTGTTGTGCAGGATCGTGCCGCCGTAGCCGAGGGTCCGCGCGAGGAGGTCGTCCGGCTGGTCCGCGAGCAGCAGGGCGCGGTTCAGCAGGGCGCGCGCCGCGGCACGGTCCGCGGCCACACCGAAGTCGAGCAGGCGGTTCGTCGCGTCCTGTGCCAGATAGTGCCGTGCGTGCAGGAAATCGCCCCAGAAGACGACCGCGTCGTGGTCACGGAGCGTGTCGAGGTGCTCGGTCAGTGCGTGGAAGCGGAACGGGAAGTCGGTGCCTTGAGCAGCTGCGCGCAGGGGTACGGTCTCCGGCGGATGAAGCGTGTACCAGGTCGTGTCGAACTCGGCGCCCGTACGCCGGCGCAGGGACTCGAAGGCCAGGTCGACGGTCAGCATTCCTGTGTTGCGGTAGCCGATGTTGGGCGCGGTGATGACGGCGACGCGTGCCATGTGTTCGCTTTCCCCTTGACCGTTGCCGGCGCCTCGGCGTGTGACGCGGCCCTTTCCGCCAACGTACACATCGCCGCCGGCCGGAAGTCGGCGCACTCGCAACGGCGTCGATCCCGACGGCCGTCCCGCCGACGCAACGACCGGCGGGAGTCAGCCCCCGGAGGCCAGGTCGGTGCGCAGGACGGCACGGCGTCCGTGCAGTTCGCCCTGCTCCATCCGGGCATGAACGTCGGCCGTCGCGCTCAGCGGGAAGATCTCGATGTGCCGTGGGCGCAGAGCGCCCCGGCCGAGCAGGTCGTTGACGTACGCGGCGGCTTCGGCGAGTTCGTCGGAGCTCGCGTGGGAGATCACGAATCCGAGGACGGAGCGGTCGTTCATGTACAGCGCCCCGGCGGGCAGGACGGGGCGGGTCCGGGCACCGGACAGCAGCACCACGCGGCCCCTGCGGGCGAGGAGGTCGACCGCGCTCTCCAGATCGTTGACTCCGGCGGTGTCCAGGTACAGGTCTAGCCCCGAGGGCACCGCCGCGCGGAGCTTCTCGGTCAGACGGGGATCCCGGTAGTCGAACACCTCGGCCGCGCCCAGCTCCGCACAGTACGGCGCGTCCCGTGCGCCGGCGGTGGCGAGGACACGGGCGCCGGCCCGCGCCGCCATCGTCACCAAGGCGCTGCCGACGTTCCCCGCGGCGCCGGCGACCAGCACGATTTCGCCCACGCGGAGCCGGCCGTGGACGAAGAGGGCCAGATAGGCGGTCGCCGCCGGGTGGACCACCGCCACCGCCTCATACGGGTCGACTCCGCCAGGCAGGCGGTACAGCCGGTCGGCGGACACCACCGCCAGCTCCGCCGCCGCGCCCTGCCTTCCTCCGTGCCCGAGGCTGTTGCACCACACCCGGTCCCCGGCACGGAAGCCGATGACACCGGGGCCCGCCTCGGCAACCGTGCCGACCAGGTCACGGCCCACGACGAAGGGGAAGTCCAGGTGCGTGGGGAAGAGACCCGACCGCACGAACGTGTCCACCGGGTTGACCGTGGTGGCCAGGACGTTCACCAGGACGTCGGTGGGACCGGGCCGGGGAGCGGCGATCTCGCCGTAGCGGATGACCTCCGCGGAACCCAGCTCCTCGATGTACGCAGCACGCATGGCATCAGATGGTTCCACGTCCGCCCCGGGATCAGGCCGAGACCTGCGTCGTGGCCCTGCGGTCACGGCAGCGCAGACCGGCCCCGCTCACCCGCCTGGACCAGGCCGTTACCAGCGCACGGCGGTGAAGTCGATGGCCTGGGGCCGCAGTTCGCGGACACGGGTCGTCAGCCCGCGCAGTCGCCGGGCCATCTCGTCGGCGGGGAGGTGACGGCGGTCGCCGTGGCCCGGCAGCAGCCACTCGAAGCGCAGTCGGCCGGCGGTACGGGCCAGGGAGGCGGCCAGCTCGCTGATGGAGTACCAGGTGACGCTCTCGGCCACCTCGATGTCCGCGGTGGTGCGCGACCAGTAGAAGCTGTCGCCGCTGAAGCAGTACCGCTCGTCCGCGAGGAAGAGCACGCTGCCCTGCGTGTGGCCGGGCAAGGGGTGGGCGATCACCCCTTCGGCGATCTCCACCGGGTCGGTGCCGCGCAGTACGCGGTCGGCGTCCGGGGCGGCGTCGAGGTCACCCTCGTGGATCCACAGCCGGGCGCCGAAACGGTCGGCGTAGCGGCGGCCGTGCGCGGTGTGGTCGCGGTGGGTGAGCAGGACGTCGGTGACCGGGCCCAGCTTTTCGTGGCGTGCGGCCAGCGACGTGCTCCAGCGCGGGGTGTCGATCATCATCGCGGTGCCGTCGGGGCGGCGTAACAGGTAGGAGTTGGCCCCCGCGTTGTGCGGGGAGTTGTGTCCGCACAGGTACACGGTGTCGTCCAGGGCCATCGGAAAGGGGTCCAGTGCCGCGTCCAGCCGCCCGCCCCGGGGACGGATCGACCGGGTGGGGCAGGCGTGCGCGGCGGCGTTGATCTGCCGCAGCTCGGTTCGGTCGCGTGGCTGGCGCAGGACGACCGAGCGGCCGTCGACCTCACCGATCAGGTCGGGCGCGAGCTGCCGTGCGACATCGCAGTTCGTGCACCGCTCGTCCACATACCAGTCGTCCTCGAACCGTTCATCGCTCATGGCCTGTTCCTCTCCGCAGCGCGTCCGCCGGACCGGCTTGTCACCCTCCAGGGGTATCCGTGCCGCGCGGAGAAAGAAAGGGGGCCTGGATCTTGTACTTGTGGCAACCGGCTGCTCTGCGGGGTGCCGGCGCTTCTCGGCGAGGGCCGGCGTCCCCGAGGTCAACGCCGCGGCTCCGCGCCCTCGGCACCGAGTACCCAGGCCCCGTAGGCCGTTCCGGTGGTCTCGAAGGAGAAGATCACATGGGACGCGGCGGTGTTGACGTCCCGCCAGAACCGCTGGACCGGGTCGCCCTCGAAGTGGCCGCTCGTCCCGGTGCCACGGAAGAGCCGTTCGACGGCCGACACGGACAGTTCGACCGCCATCGCGAAGTCCCGCGGCCCACGGACCGCCGCCTCGCCCTCCTTGGTCACCTCGACGCCGTCGGCGACCCGCGCCGCCCGCTGGACGAGGAGTTCGGCGGCGTCCACCTCGGCGGCCGAGCGCGCCAGGTCGATCTGCACCGGGGGCTTCTCACGCAGCGGGGCGCCGCGCCGGTCGGCCCGCCGCATGTTCTGCTCGGCCGCCGCGCGCACCGCGCCCCGCGCCGCGCCCACCACGGGCACGACGAGCGGCAGCCCGTTCACCTCGTTCACGGGCACCGTGTGGCAGCGGGCCTCGGAGGCCGTCGCCCGCCCCGCGTTGATGTCGAACCTCGACAGGGTCAGACAGTCGGGCACGAAGACGTCGTCCAGGACCATCGTGTCGCTGCCGGTCCCGCGCATGCCCAGCGTGGACCAGGTGTCCTTCACGACGATGTCCGCCTGCGGCACCGCGAAGAACCGCACCTCGCCCCGCCCGTCGGGGCCCACCTTGCCGGGTACGGCGGAGCAGGCGAACACCCAGTCGGCGAACCGCACCCCGCTGATGTACTTCCACTCCCCGCTGAGCCGCCAGCCCCCGGAGACGGGTTCCGCCTTCCCGGCCGGCATGAGCGCGCCCGCCATCAGGGCGTCCGGCCCGTCGCCCCAGAGCACCGCCTGTCCCTCCACGGGCAGGTAGGCGCCGTACCGGGCCGCGTGCGCGGACAGGGAGGCGGCCCAGGCCGCCGAGGCGCAGCCCTCGCCCACCAGCGCCACCGCCGAGGTCATGTCCACGAAGCGGCCTTCGGTACCGCCGAAGGCCGCGGGGACGAAGTGCCGGGCGAACCCGGCCTCGCGGACCGCCTCGACCACCTCGGGCGCAAGCCGCCGGGCGGCCTCCGTCTCGTCACTGCACCGCGCCGCGATCTGCGCCACACGCGGAGCGGCGTCGACGACCGCCGCCACGCTCGGCCTCTCGGCAAGGATCGTCGCTGTGCTGTCGCTGAGCATATGTTCGCCACCTCCATCGGGATGGCGGCAGTCTCTCCGGCCGAGCCCGCGACGGGCCGCACCCGAGCCGGGACCGGCCCGTCAATCACCCGACCGGCTTCAATCCCCGTCAGCGGCGCGCCGCGCCGGCCGTGCCGGCGCCGGATGCCGAGGATGCCCCGAGGCCGCTTTCCCCACCGAACCGCGGAACCACACGCTTCGGCGGCGTGTCCCACCTCACCCTCCGAATGACGGACGTGATCCGCCTCCTCGCCGGGCCGACCGCCCCGTCAAGGGCATGCTCACCGGCCCCGCCACGATGCTCGCCTGGTCGTTCGTCCGCGACGACCAGCCGCTCGCCGAGACCGCCCGGCAGGTCGCCCTCGCCCTGCGCGACGAGGTCGGTGACCTGGAGGCGGCCGGGACCTCGGTGATCCAGGTCGACGAGCCCGCGCTGCGCGAGACCCTTCCGCTGCGCGCCGCCGACCGGCCCGGCCATCTCGCCTGGGCCACCGAGGCGTTCCGGCTCACCACCGGTGGCGTACGCCCGGACACCCAGATCCACACCCATATGTGCTACGCCGAGTTCGGTGACGTCGTCCAGGCCATCGACGACCCCGACGCCGACGTCATCAGCCTGGAGGCCGCCCGCTCCCATATGCAGGTCGCCCGGGAACTGGCCGCCCACGGCTACCCGCGCGAGGCCGGCCCCGGTGTCTACGACATCCACTCCCCGCGCGTGCCCGGCACACCGGAGATGGCCGGACTCCTGCGCACCGGGCTGCGGGCCATCCCCGCCGAACGGCTGTGGATCAACCCCGACTGCGGGCTGAAGACCCGGGGCTGGCCGGAGACCCGCGCCTCGCTGGAGAACCTGGTCGCGGCCGCCCGCGCGGTACGGGCGGAGCTGTAGCGGACCCCGACCGGGTATCCGGCCCGGGCCGGGAGCGGGCCCACCTCGCTCCCGGCCCGGGCCCCTCCATGGGGAGCGGGCTGCGAGGGTGGGACGTGACCCGGATACGGCAGAAACCCGCCACGGGATGATCATGAAGCCGCCCGGGATCAACCGGGCGGTGGCCGAGGTGATCGTGGCCGAGACCGGGGGCGACATGACCCGGTTCCCCCGGTGGGATGAAGGCGGCGCTGTGCGGGGCGGCGCGCACCGAGGGCAGCTTTCTGCAGGGTCGCCACAAACGGCTGACCTCCGGATCGGGCTCCATCAAGGCGCTGGTCGCCGTCGAGCACTCGATCATCACCGCGATCTGGCCATGCTCAGCAACGACCTGCCCTACCACGACCTGGGCGGCGACTGCTTCACCCGGCGGGGTCCCGAACGGGCCGCACGCCGAGCCGCCTCCCGGCGATCTGTTCCCCGTCGGGGTAGTCGGTGGATTTCGACAGCTCGTTCCAGGCGGCTGTCTCCGCGTCGAAGGCGGAGCGGGCGTCGGCGACGAGGCGGAGGGCGTCGCTGCCGAGGATGAGGTGGGTCGGCGGCTTTTCGGCCTCCACGATGGCGAGCAGGGCGCGGCCGGCTTGGGCGGGATCACCGAGCTGCTGACCGCTCATGTCGAGGCGGCGTTGGCGGATCGGGGCGAAGATCGGGTCGTAGTCGGCGATGGTGCTTTCTACGCGGTGCATGGAGCGGCCCGCCCAGTCGGTGCGGAAGGAGCCGGGCTCGATCGCCGTGACGTGAATGCCGAATGGTGCGACCTCCAGGGCGAGCGTGGCCGCAATGCCCTCGACGGCGAACTTGGAGCCGTGATAGGCGGCCAGGCCGGGGAACGCGCGCAGACCGCCCATGGAGGTCACGAACAGGATGTGCCCGGCACGGCGCTCGCGCATGCGGGGCAGAACGGCCTGGGTGACCGCGATGACGCCGAAGACGTTGACGTCGAACTGGTGGCGGAAGGTGGCGGGCGGGGTTTCCTCGAAGGTGCCCTCGACACCGTAGCCCGCGTTGTTGACGAGTACGTCGATGGGGCCCACCTCTGCCTCGACCGCTGCGACGGTCGGCGCGACGGCATCGGTGTCGGTGACGTCCAGCACGCGGGCGTGAGCGCGGCCCGGAGCGAACTGCTCGAAGGCGGCGATCTGGTCCGGGTTCCGAACGGTGCCGATGACGGTATGGCCGGCCTCGAGGGCGGCGGTGGCGAAGGCGCGGCCGAGGCCGCTGCTCACGCCGGTGATGAGAAACGTGCGGGACATGTGTCTCTCCGTTGGAATCGGAAATGTTGCGACGGCCTCCGGCGGGACGTCTCCCGGCCAAGCCGGTGTCGCCGTCAACGGCTGTTCACGGATGCCTCGTTGGAGATGGTGACCGCACCTGGACCGGTGGAACGTCGCGGCGCCGCGGGGCCTTCCGCGGGCTTGGACCTCGCCAGCCACAGGCCGGTGAACACGGCGGTGGCCAAAGTGATGGCGCCGGCAGCGAGGAAGGCGCTGTTGAGGCCGGTCTCGAAGGAGGTGCCGCCGGATTGCCGGGTGCGGACGACGGCTCCGAGCACCGCCACGCCGAGCACCGCGCCGATCTGCCGGGTGGTGCTGCTGATGCCTGAGGCGAGGCCGCCTTCCTGCGGGCTGACTGCCTGGATGGCGGCGCCTGTCAGCGGGGACATGGCCAGTGCGAAGCCGATGCCGGCGAGTCCCAGCCGCCACCACACGTTCCCGTAGCCGGTGTCGGCGTGCACCATGCCGAGCGCCAGCAGTCCCAGGCCGGCCAGGGCCAGGCCGGTGGTGACCACGATTCGGAAGCCGTACCGGGCGGCGAGCCGGCCCGCGTACGGGCTGACGATCACCATGGCGAGGGATAGCGGCAGGGTCTGCAGGCCGGCGCGCAGGATCGAGCTGCCCTGGACGTACACGAAGAACTGGGAGAAGAAGAACGACGAACCCATGAGCGCGAACCCCACCACGACCATGGCGGTGTTGGACACGGTGAACAGGCGCTGCCCGAACAGCCGCAGCGGCAGCATCGGAGCGGAACGACGGGCTTCGACGGCGACGAAAGCGGCGAGGAGGATCACCCCGGCGGTGAAACTGCCCAGGATGACCGGTGAGGTCCAGCCGCGGGCACCCCCTTCGATCAGCCCGTAGGTCAGCGCCCCCACCGCCAGAACGGACAGCACCGTGCCCGGGATGTCGATCGCGGGGGCGCTCGGGTTGCGGGACTCGCCGAGGTGGCGCAGGCCGACCAGCAGCAGGATCACGCCGATGGGCAGATTGACCAGGAAGATGGCGGGCCAGCCGAAGGCTTCTGTCAGCACGCCGCCGGCCACGGGGCCTGCGGCCAGACCGATTCCGCTGAGTCCGGCCCACAGCCCGATCGCCTTGATTCGTTCTTGCGGCACGGGATAGGCGGCGGCGAGCAGGGCGAGCGAGGCAGGGCTCAGCGCCGCGGCCCCGATGCCCTGCAGCACCCGGCCGACGACCAGCCAGGCGAGCGAGGGCGCGAGGCTGCACAGCAGCGACGCGGCGGTGAACACCGCCACGCCGGTCAGGTAGACCCGCTTGCGGCCGAACCGGTCGGCGAAGACACCGCCGGACAGCAGCAGCATGGCGACCAGCAGTACGTACGCGTCGACGATCCACTGCAGACCGGTCAGCTGAGTGTGCAGCCGGTGCTGCATATCGGGCAGCGCTGCTCCAACAATCGTGTTGTCGAGCAGAACCATGAATTGGCCCAGGCAGGTCACCGTGAGCAGCACGGCCCGGTTTGGTCGACTGCCTGCGGCCGCGGGCGATGCAGCCATGGGGATTCCTCTCAATCGTCAGTTGCGCCTCTCCACGGCCGACGCGGTCAGCCTCTGGGCGCCCTAAAGCAGCCAGTGGCTGCGTTAGGCGACTCTAGGGAGGGTTGACTCGCAAACGCAAGTCATAACTGCGTTAAGGTGGGGGCATGAACGAGCGACAGCGAGCCCGGCGGCCCGGCGGGCGCAGCGCCCGCGTCGGCGCGGAGGTGCACCAGGCCGTCACCGACCTGATCAGCGAGCGCGGCTACGGCAACTTCACCGTCGGCGAGGTCGCAGCCCGCGCGGGCGTAGCCGACAGCAGCATCTACCGCCGGTGGGGCAGCCTGGCAAACCTGCTCACCGATGTCGCGCTCACCCGCCTCAACGCGCGGTCGCCGATGCCCGACACCGGGAGCCTGGCCGGCGACCTGCGCACGTACGCGGCCAACGTGGCCCGCGAGATCACCGGCCCCGACGGTCTGGCGGTGGTGCGCCTGGCCGTCGCTCTGTCGAGCATGGGTCAGCAGGGCGTGCAGGCGCGTGACGACCTCCTCGCCGAACGCACCCGACAACTGCAGTCCATGCTCGATCGCGCCCGCGAACGCGGCGAGCACGCACCCGACGCGTTCGCCGTGCTGGACCACATCATGGCCCCGATGTACATCCGCGTCTTGCTCGGCATAGGCCCGCTCACCCCGGAGTACGTCGACGGGCTGGTCGACCGATTGCTGTGACCTCGACCCGGTCCCCGGGGTCAGCCCTCGGACGCGGTGCCGGAACTCCACGGTGCCAGGGCTCCGTGAGGTGCCTGGAGCCGGCGCACGATCTCGGCGATGGCCGGGGCGTCATGCTCACCCGCCGGCGCAACGGCGCGTCCGAGAGATTGCGCATCAGCTGGACGGTGCGGATCCGGCGGCCGACCTCGCGAAAGGCGGTGTAGGTGCCGTTCCGGCGCGAGCCCGAGCGCAACCGGGGCCGGGTCGGGCCGAAGCCGCCTTCAACAGCCCGAGATCTGATGGGTGGACGACCGTCGGCAGGTGCGGCTGAAGCCGTTCGATCCGCGGTTTCTGCGGGCGGACTTCGCGGAGTTCGCCGCGCATGTCAGGCCCGGTTGGGCCCGCGACATCGGCCGGCCTGTGCCGGTCCGTGAGCCCGCCTGCGGGGATGAGTCTGCCGGGTGATCGCCCCGGTCAGTCGGCGTGCTCGGCGGGAACGAGCAGCCGGTGGAAGGTGTGCCGGCGCGCACCGACGACCTCGTGATCATCGCCAGGACCGACGCCCGCGGACCGCTGGGCCTCGACCAGGCCATCGAGCGCGCGGGCCGGTACGCCGCCGCGGGCGCGGACGTCGTCTTCGTCGAGGCGCCGCGGACCACCGAGGAGATCGAGAGGATCGCCGCCTCCGTCGACGCCCCGCTCCTGATCAACATGGTCCAGGGCGGCCTCACCCCCGACACCGCGCCCGAGCGCCTCGCCGCCCTCGGCTACCGGATCGCCATCCACCCGGGCGCCCTGCTCGCCCCCTACGCCCCGCACGGACTGGCGGCCCCGCGCCGCCTCGGCGGCACACTGCCTGAGGTCACCCCGGGTCCGCGCGGCCTGTTCGAACTCGTCGGCCTGCGCGACTGGTCCGCGATCGGCGAACGCTACGACCACGTCGCTGGCGACGAGAAAGGCGTTGTCCCGTGCGGTCGTCGCGATCCGGGTGATGCCCGGGGCGATCTGCTGGTGCGCCGTCATGTCTCAGCTCCCGGATTCCGTGGGCACATAGCCTTCGCGGACGAGTCTGGGCAGGATGCCGCCCGCGGCGAGGATGTCCAGGACGAGCGGGGGAAGCGCGCCGCCCCGGAGGCGGAGGCCGGCCGTGGTGTTCTCCACGCAGCCCTCGGCGAAGTCCAGACGCATGCGGTCGCCGTCGCTGAAGGCCGCCGTGACTCCGGGGACGGTCAGCGCGGGCAGCCCGTGGTTGACGCAGTTGCGCAGGAACAGCAGGGCGCGTCCGGCCTCCGCCGCCGTACGGCCGCGCGGATCCTGATCCACGAGGCCGACCGACCCTGGCTGGAAGCCGGCCGCGTCCCGCCCGAGGGCCGGTCGGGTCGCGCCGGGCGGCTTCTCGACCGTCTGCCCAAGCTGCACTGGGCGCCGTTCGCGGCCGACGGGACGATCGCCGACGGGGAGCTGCTGGAAGGCTCGGACGGCCTGCGCGTCATCCACACGCCCGGTCATTCACCGGGGCACGTGGTGCTGTTCCACGAGCCCAGCCGCACCGCCCTCCTGGGCGACGCGGTCTTCCACCGCGGCGAGCCGGCCCTCGGCCCGGCAGCCCTCGCCGCCGATCCGGCGCTGCGTGTCGACAGCCTCGCCAAGCTGCCCCACGACCTGCGCGCGGTCGGTTTCGCACACGGCACCCCACTCGCAGGTGCCGGTGTCGACGCCTTCCTCCGGTTCCTGTCGGACCTGGGCCAGCGAGCCTGAGCCGCCGGGCAGTCCCGTTTTCGCGGGGCGCCCGGCGGGCATTCATCGGGTGGTGGTCCGACGGGGCACCCGCTCCTTCCCGTGCCGTCGCGCGACGGCAGCCGGGGAGAGTGCGGCTCGCCGTGATGGCCTGGGACGACAGTGGGAGGCCGCCATGCAGTTGCAGGAGTTCCTGACCCAGGTCCGTGACCGCGGGGAATTCCGCAGCCAGGAGGAGGCCGAGCGCGTCTGCGAGGCGGTCCTGTGGGCGCTCGCGACCCGGATCTCCCCGGAAGAGGCCGACGAGCTGGCGGCGCGGTTGCCCGCCCCGCTGGACGAGGCCCTGCATCTGGACCGCGGGCGTCCCGAGACGTTCGACTGCGACGAGTTCCTCCGGCGGGTGTCCGTGCAGACCGGCGCCCGGCCCCGCACCGCCGAGTGGGACGCGGACGCGGTGCTGTGCACGGTCGCCGACGCGGTCCCCGGCCCACAGCTCGACCGCCTCCTGTCCCGGCTCCCGGCCCGCTACGCCGAATTCTTCGGCCGACCGACCCCGGACTGAGCAACCTCACGGCACCCCAGGCGGCCTCCCCGGGTCCCGCCGGAGAGACCGGCCACTTGTCCCTGCCGTGCACCGTCGCCGACACCGTGCCCAGCCCACAGCTCGACCGCGCGCCGCCCCGGCCCCCAGCCCGCTACGCCGTATTCTTGCGCCGGCCGACCCCGGACCGACCGACCTCACGACGCGCAGCCCGGCGCCGCCGGCATCCCGGACGGCCTCGCCGGGTGCCGTCGGACCAACCGGTCAGGTGTGCCGCTGGACCGTCTACCCGGACTCCCGGGTGGGCTCCAGGCGCTCCTCGCACCACCGCCTGGCCGTCTCGGCGACCTGTTCCAGCGCGCCGGGCTCTCCGAACAGGTGCGTCGCCCCCTCGACGACGGACAGGGCGTGCGGGGCCCGCAGGCGCCGCGCCGCCCCCTCGTTCAGCTCCAGCACCTGCTGGTCCTGACCACCCACGATGAGCAGGACCGGGGCCCGCACCTCTTCCAGGGCGTCGCCCGCGAGATCGGGCCGGCCGCCCCGCGACACCACGGTCAGCACCCGGTCCGGCCGCTCGGCCGCGGCCACCAGTGCCGCCGCGGCGCCCGTGCTGGCGCCGAACAGGACGACCGGGAGACCGCGGGCGTCGGGCTGTGTGTCCAGCCAGTCGATCGCGGCCACGAGCCGTCGGCTGAGAAGCGGGATGTCGAAGCGGTGCTCACCGGTCAGCGCATCGTGCCGCTCCTCCCGTTCACTCAGCAGATCCATCAGCAGCGTGCCGAACCCGGCGGTGCGCAGCTCGGCGGCCACCATCCGGTTGCGCGGACTGTGCCGGGAGCTGCCGCTGCCGTGCGCGAACAGCACCACGGCACGCGCCGCTGTCGGGACGACCAGGTCACCATGGAGCGTGGCGTCGGTGGTGGGCACCAGAACCATGTCGGAGATCATCGACATCAACTTCTTCCACGTCTGCCGATCGGCTGGATCGCGACGATCCGGATGTCCCCCACCGCGTACCCACCATGGTGACGAGAACCCGCATCCGATCAGCCGCGGTGTCTACTCCACCAGTGTGTGATCGGCCAGGGCCCGGCCGCATCCCGCGCCGACCGTCAGGCGGGTCCGGCCGCGGTGCCGCGCACGATCAGGTGCGTGGTAGGACGGCCTCGAGCCGGCTCCATGCGGTCCTCGTCGAGCCGTTCACCAAGCCCCACGGCGCCACGCCGGACCGGTTCATGCGGCACCTGGCCGGCCGGGTTCCGGCCCGGCGGCGGATGTCATCGCCTCAGCACCTCGTCCCCACCACCCGTACGGCGCCGACCGGACGGTTCGCCTGCACGACGGTGCCGGACCGCGCCGGTCTCTACGGCCCTGGTCAGGGACCCGTCCATGCGGCGGAGTTCCGGATTGCGCCCGGGTTCCCGGCCGCTCATCGTCGGAGGGTGAGCATGTCCTCCGCGCTGCGGCAGTCCGACGGCCCTCGTGAGACCGGACGCGGTCGGGTGGAGGGTCCCCCCGGCGTTCTCCGGGCCCTCGCCGTCTTCGCGGCCGTTCGTCTCGTCGGGGTCGCCTTGGTGCTGGTGGTCGACGCATGCGCCGGCCGCCCGTTCGGGAAGAGCCTCGCCCATGCGTGGGACTCCGTCTGGTATCTGCACATCGCAGAGCACGGCTACGGCACCACGTTGCGCATCAGCAGCTCGGGCGCGGTCCAGACCGACTGGGCGTTCTTTCCCTTGTATCCGGCGCTCATCCGGGCCGTGAGCGGGTTACTCCATGTGTCCGGGGGGCAAGCCGGTCTGCTGATCGCCTGGGGTTCCGCGGTGCTCGCCGCGTACGGCATCTACGCGATCGGCCACCATCTCTACGGCGGGACGGTCGCCACCGCGCTGGTCGCCCTGTGGGCCGTACTGCCGCAGTCGGTCGTCCTCACGCTGGCCTACACCGAGCCGCTGTTCACGGCGTGTGCCGCCTGGTCCCTGTACGCCGTGCTGCAGCGCCGCTGGCTGGCCGCCGGCTCGCTGGCCCTGCTGGCCGGTCTCGCGCGGCCGAACGGCATCGCCGCCGCCGTGGCCGTGGCCGCCACGGCCGTGCACGAGGTCGTACGGCGACGTGCGCGCGTTTCGCCGGCGCTCCTGACCGGGACACTGATCGGTCCGCTGGGCTGGGCGGGTTATGTGCTGTGGGTGGGAACGCGGACCGGTGACTTGTTCCACGGGTATCTGCATGTGCAGAGTGCCTGGGACTCACGCCTGGATCTCGCGGCCGGGCCCTTGCGGTTCCTGGAGTCGATGCCGTGGCAGGGCACGGTGACCTATCCGGTGGCCATGATCGTCGTCGTGGCCGGCATCCTGTCGTTCTGCCTGCTGTGCCTGGACCGCGCCCCGCTGCCGCTGGTGGTCTTCGCGGGCGTCCTGCTGCTGTTGGTGGTCGCGGTGTCCGGCCCCTCCTCCTGCAAACCCCGCTTCCTTCTCCCGGCGTTCCCCCTGCTCATCCCGCCGGCTCGCGCCCTCGCCCGGGGGTGGCGGCCAGGCCCGTCGTCCCGGGCCCGTCTGCTGTGCGGCGGCCTCACGACCGTGTTCCTGCTCTACGGCGCCTACCTGGCGACCCTCGCCGGCCAGGCCCCGTGAGAACCGCCGCGGGGACAGTGCCGCGGTGCCGGGGACGGACTCACAGGTCCTTGCGCATGAGGACACACATCGTCTCGTACCGGCGGATCACACCGTCCGGTCCTTCCTCGTCCCATCCGTCCGGCGTACGGCCGTACGCCTCATAGCCCAAACGCTCGTACAGCGCGCGGGCCCGGGGGTTGTCCTCCTCCACGCCGAGTTCCGCCCTGTGCAGGCCGCGCCGGAGGATGCGCTGTTCGGCGGCCCGGATCAGCAGCGTTCCCAGCCCGCGGGACTGCAGCGCCGGGAGGACGGCGAGCTGCCACAGGGTCCCGGCGCCCTCGGAGACCTGGTAGTCGACGCCGCCGATCGCCACGGGCAGATCCGCCGGGGTGCAGACGGCCAGGTAGTCCGCCTCGCCCGCCGCGGCGCGCGCCAGCGCTCGCTCGACCTCCCGCAGATGGAGGGCCGAGCCGGACCAGGTGCATGCGGGCAGGTCTCGCGGCAGCAGGTCGCGTACGCCGACGGGCAGGACGATGGTCGCTTCCATGGACTGGCCTTCACTGATCACAGCGACGAGCATGCTGCGCGCGGGGATGCCCTGGCAACGGATTTCCGGCTCGGCCGAACCGCCGACTCGGCGACGCGGCCGAGCCGGTCCTCGTACGGCGGATGCCGCCCCTAGAAGTCCTCGGGGCCGGCTGTGCTGCGGAGGGTGCTGATCATCGTGAGGACGACCGAGTCGTCCGGTGGGACGAGGCGTTCCGTGTCGCCGTGGGTGAGGAGGCGTTCGAGGGCCCCGTCCTCGGTGAACTGGCGCAGGTAGTCGGGCAGGTCCATGTGGAGGCGGCCACGGGTGTTGGGGGAGGTCTGGACCTGGTCGAAGTACCTTGCGAGCGTCAGCCAGGAGTCGGGCTCGGACGTCAGTGTGTGGAAGAAGTCGCGGTGTTGCGTACGGATGATGAGCAACACCGCGAGCTGCAGCCGGGATTGCCGGGTCAGGGTACGGCTGGTCTGGGCGTGGAAGACGGCCACAGCCATGTTGTAGACGTTGATGTAGCGCTTGAGCCGACGGGGATTGCCGCCCAGGCCGCGGCGGAGCAGCCCCCAGAAGAACGGGTCGTCCCCCATGTCGGGAACGTAGGGCTTGAATGCCTCGCGCAGGGTCTCGAAGCCGACCTCCGGCAGGAAGAACGGCAGTTGGACGATCTTGTCGAGGTAGGCCATGCCGGAGACCACCTCGGACGGTGCGCCTTTGAGGGCTTCGCCGAACTTGTTGGTGGCGATCGCCGCGAGCACGTCCAGGTCGAGGGCCAGCACGAAGACGCACTGGGAGTGGGCGAGGAAGAGCTTCAGCGACTCCAGTACCGTCATCGCCGACTCGGGGGTGCACCGGTCCAGGTCGTCCACGAAGACCACCAGCCGGCCGTTCTCACCGACGAACTCCTTGACGGCGTCCGCGAAGTCGAACTCGAAGCTGTTCACCTGCCGGTACTGCTGGGAGTCCTCCTCCGAAAGGCTCTTCAGCAGTTCGTCGACATCGCCGCCCTTGATGACACCGCCGGTGCCGAGCGCGGCGGCGGTGCCCAGGCCCGCGCGCACCGAGAGCCACGTCGCGGCCTTGGCGAGCCGGACCGCCTTCTCCTTGAGGGTGTCCTTCTTCTCCATCTCGGCGAGGATGGTGTGCAGCAGGGCCGCCCAGACCTCGACCTTGCGGTCGTACTTCCAGGGGTTGAACCAGATCGTCCTGGTCGCCTCCCCCTGCAACCGCCGCTCCCACAGCCGCAGGAAGCTCGACTTCCCCGCGCCCCAGGAGCCGAACACGCCGACGGTCAGCGGCAGCGGCGTGGCCTGCTGCACCGCGGCGTGCAGGACGTCGACGTACGGCCCGAAATGGAACGAGTCGTCCTCGGGCATGGTGACGGGGTTGTCGGTGAGAGGACGCAACTAACCTTCTCCTGTCTGCCGGTTCCGCTGCCGTGCCGGGCGGTCGACGCCACGGCCACCGCGCCCCTCCCGCCCGTACCTTCGCCCGCCGATTATGGCGTTCCGTCAACTTGCTGTCAGTCGAATGGAGTTGCGCCATACGTTCCGTTCAGGCATCGGAGAGCCGTTCGTGCAGCGGTGGCGTCCATGTCATCGAAGGTCGGTGCCTGTCCGGCGGTGAGCGGCGGGGTCGGCCCGGCGAAGCGTCCCTGCTCACTTGGGGCCGGTGGCGTCGGGTCGGCGGGTTTGGCGGCGCCACAGGGAGGGGGCGGCGCCATGGCAGCGTTTGAAGGCGACGCTGAAGGCGAACGGGTCTTCGTAGCCGACCTGGTGGGCCACGGTGGCGATGGTCGCCTCGGTGTCCCGCAGGAGGTCCGCCGCCAAGGCCATGCGCCAGCCGGTGAGATACGCGAGCGGCGGCTCACCGACCACGCTGGTGAAGCGTGCGGCGAACGCGGCGCGGGACATGCCGAGGCGGGTGGCGAGTTGGGCCACCGTCCAGCGCCGCGCGGGATCCTGGTGCACCAGGCGCAGCGCCTCGCCGATGGCGGGATCGGCCAGCGCCCGGTACCAGGCCGGGGGCGTCGCGCCGGGCTTGGCGCACCAGGCTCGCAGCGCCAGCACCAGCACGAGGTCCAGCGCCCGGTCGATGACGGCGTCCTGCCCCGGTTCGTCACGGGCGATCTCGTCGGCGAGCAGTTCCAGTGCCGCCCGGGTCCGCGGTCCGGCGGGCACGATCGCCGTGGGCGTCAGCAGGCCCAGCAGCCGGTCGCCGACATCGCCGCGGAGTTCGTAGGCGCCGCGGAGGAGGACCGTGGCCCCGGGCATGCCGTCCCCGTACGTACGCGGGGCCAGGCCGCGTCGCACGCCCGCTGCTCTTTCGTCCCGGTCGACCACCTGCTTCTCCCGGCCCCGGATCACGACCTGGGGCGGGGTGGCCGGGGTGTCGGCGATCGTGTACCGGCTCGTTCCGCTGATCAGGGCGATGTCTCCGGCGGCGAGCCGCACCGGTACGGCGTCCGTGCCGTCGAACCGGACCGACGCATGGCCGGCCAGCGTGGCCACGACGGTGAGCGGTGGCGCCTCGACGAAGCCCAGCGACCACGGGGGCCGCTGGACGAGTTTCCTGACCATCGCGTTCCGGGCGCGGGCCCGGTGCAGCAGGTCGCTCAGCACGTCCATGTCCGCCCCCACACTGGACGATCACAAAGGTCTTCTCGATTCTTTCCCATGGATCGTCTTCGGTGCGTGGCGTTTTCTGGAGGGCATGAAGAACATCCTCCTCATCGGCGGCACCGGTAAGACGGGCCGCCGCATCGCACGCCGCCTCGAGGCCTGCGGCCATCCGGTGCGCACGGCCTCCCGCACCGGCGCAGGCACGCCCTTCGACCTGGACGATCCGTCGACCTGGGCTCCGGCCCTCGCCGACGTCACGGCTGCCTACCTGGTCGAGCCCAACCTTCGGTCCGATGTGGACCGTGAGGCGCGCATCCCCCGGCTCGTCGGCGAGGCGGTGGGCGCGGGCGTACGGCGGCTGGTGCTGCTGTCGGCCTACGGCGTGGGTGAGGCCGACGACAGCCATCCCCTCAAGGTGGCCGAACACGCCGTACGGGGCTCGGGTGCCGACTGGACGATCCTGCGGCCGGATTGGTTCTCGCAGAACTTCAGCGAGGGCCCCTGGCTCCAGGGGATCCGGACGGGGACCCTGTCCCTGCCGACCGGCGACGGACGCACGCCGTTCGTCGACGCCGAGGACATCGCCGAGGTCGCCGCGTCGGCGCTGACCGAGGACCGGCACAGCGGCCGCACCTACCAGCTGACCGGTCCCCGGGCGATCGGCTTCGGCGAGGCCGCCGGCCTCATCGGCAGGGCCACCGGACGCACCGTCCGCCATGTCGACGTCGACCCCGACGAGTTCACCGAGAGGCAGCTCTCCTTGGGTGTCCCGTCCGATGTCGCGCGCCTGCTCACCGGCCTCCTCGTGGCCGTCCGTTCCGGTCGCGGCGCCGTGGTCGGTGACGGCGTGGAACGCGCTCTCGGCCGACCGCCCAGGTCCTTCGAGGACTACGTCACCGAAACAGCCGCCGCGGGCCACTGGACCTGACCCACTGCCCCGGGAGGCGCCGATCCTGAGGCCGCGCCGGTCGCTCCCACCGCGGCGGCCACCAGGTGCCGCAGCGGTGGGAGCGCCAAGTCGACCGGTCGGCGGGGCTGGACCGGTGCTCCAGCGGGCGCCACCAGCCGTTACGTTGCGCGTGCCGATCTCGGCGAACTCACGTGAAGAGGAAGGGGTCCTGCCGGCCCTCATGGGCCGGCAGGACCCCTCCTCTGACTGTCCGTCACATCGCCGCTAGTTGCGGCGCCCCGCGGAATCGCGGGCGACGGAGTTCCGGTCGCCGCCCGGGGGCGGTACGGAGCCGTACGTCCCGGTGCCCACGCCGGCCGGCGTCGTCTCGCCGCGGTCGCCGTGTCCCGGCCACCAGGCCGCGTGGCCGATCAGTGCGGTGAGGCTCGGGGTGAAGAACATCGCCATCACGAAGGCGGCGACCGCGATGCCGAAGGACACCGCGAAACCCATCTCCGTGAGCAGCGAGTTGCCCGCCAGCATCATCGTGGCGAAGGTCGCCGCCAGGATGAAGCCGGCCGCGGCGACGGTCGGACCGGCGTGCCGCAGCGCCATGCCGGCCGCCTCGCGCGGTTCGCGGCCCTCGCGGGCCTCCTCGCGGAGCCGGGCGATCATGAGGATGTTGTAGTCGGTACCGATGGCGACCACGAACAAGTACATGATCACCGGGAGCATGAACATCAGCCCCGAGTGGCCCTGCCCCTTCTGGAAGATCCACACGGTCGCGCCGAGAGTGGCACCGAAACCGAGGCCCACCGAGGCCATCAGGTACCAGGGGGCGACCATGCTGCGCAGCAGCAGGCCCAGGATGATCATGATGAGGACGGCGGCCACCGGGAAGACCGTCTTGTAGTCGTGGTTCACCGCGGTGTTGATGTCCTTGTAGATCGAGGACATGCCGCCGACGACCGCCTCGGTGCCGTCCGGGGCGTCGGAGTGGGCGACGTCGCGCACGTTGCCCACCGTGTCGATCGCCTTGTCCGTCGACGCCTCGTACTTGAGTGTGACGGTGAAGTCCGCGGTGGTGCCGTCCTTGTTCAGCTGGGTCATGCGGGCGCTCGCGACGCCGTCCACGGCCCCGAGTTTCTGCGCGTAAGCGGCGAAACCGGCCTTGTCCAGCGGCTTGCCGTCGGTACTGGACAGGTAGACGTCGGTGGGTGCCGCGGCGCCCGCCGAGTACGCCTTCTGCATCTGGTCCTGCACGACCATGGACTCCTTGGTCTTCGGCATGGAGCCCGAGGCCAGGTCGAACGTGGCGTGGTAGCCGTAGATGCCGGCCGACAGCGCCAGCAGGACGAGACCGGACAGCGCAGCGGTGAGCGCCGGGCGGCGCTGCACCCCGCGGCCGAGGGCGGCGAACCGGGCGTTCTCCGGTTCCCGCTGCCAGGACTTGGAGGGCCAGAAGACCTTCGGTCCGATGAGCGAGACGACGGCCGGGATCAGGGTCAGACCCGCGACCAGCGTGGCGGCGACCGCGATGGCGAGCGCCGGGCCCATCTGCTTGAGGAAGCCCAGCGTGGACAGCACCAGCGCGAGGAAGGCGATGATGACGGCCCCGGCCGCCGAGGCGATGGCCTCACCGACCCGGCCGACCGCGTTGATCATCGCCTCCTTGGATTCGTCACCGGCCCGCAGGCGTTCGCGGTAACGGAACATCAGGAAGAGGAAGTAGTCCGTGCCCACGCCGAACAGCACGACGATCAGGATCGACGAGATCGAGCTGTTGGCCTGCAGATCGAACAGCTTGGTGGCGTACGCGATCAGCCCGTTGGCGATGGCCGACACCAGGCCGATCAGCACCAGGGGCAGTACGGCCAGGATCGGCGCCCGGAAGATGATCAGAAGGGTGACCAGAATGATCACGAAGGTGCCGATACCGATCAGCGCCTGTCCACGTTTGGACGAGTCCTGCTGGTCGAGCGCCTGCGCGGCGGAACCGCCGAGCCTGACGTCGAGATGCGTGCCCTTGGCCAGCTGCTTGGCGTCGTCTCGCAACACCTTGGCCGCGTCCGCCTGTTTGGGCTGGCCGGCGTTCTTGCTGTCCATCTGCACCAGGGTCAGGTCATACCTGCCGTCCTTGGACGGCAGGCCGGGGACGACCTTCTGCACCTGGTCGATGTGTTTCTTGCCCAGTTCGGTGGTGATCCGGGCGACGTCCTGTTTGTCGGCGGCGGTCAGCTTGCCGCCGTCCGTGCGCTGGTAGAGCGCGATCGCGGACGGAGTGAAGGCGCTGGGGAACGCCTTCTGCTGGAGATCCGCCGCTTTGATGGATTCATAACTCTTGGGCAGGAAGCTGCTCTCGTCACTGTTCGAGGGCAGGCTCGGAGCAGTGGCGACGATCGCCACCGCGGCGATCAGCCAAGCAACGATCGTCCACACGGGATGTCGGACGACGATCTTGCCAATACGTCGGAACATGCGGAAGGTCCTCCTGGACAGGAAGATCACCGCAGCCCGGGGAGCGGTCCCTGGCATCGGCGACCCCGAACGGCACGTATCTGACGAGCCGCTCGAATGGTTGTCTTGCGGTCACATCGTAGTGACCGAATGCGAAGGTCATCTCAAGGTGGTCTCGATTCGGATCTCGCCCGAGTGCCCAGGGGACGTGGGAGCACTCGACCGGGGAACCGGCGACCGGCCGCTCAGCCGAGAACGAAGGGGAGTTCGGCTGCGAGGTCGCCCAGCGCGGTCTCCTCCTCGTCGGTCGGCGTACGGCGTCCGGTGCCGACCAGCAGCGCGTCCTTGTCGGAGAACGAGGCGGGGAAGGCACTCCCGGCGATCTTCTCCAGCGAGGCGCGGGCAGCGGCGAGGGTCTCGGCGGGCGGTTCCGCGGCCCACGGCAGATGCGCGATCAGGTCGAGGTGGTGCAGGGTCCACTCGACCACGTAGGCCGACAGGTAGTCGCCGGCGGTCAGCACCTCGTCGCGGGTGCTGACGCGGGCGGCCGGATCGGCGAGCCCGGCGGCGCGGCCCGCCGCCGAACCGACGTCGTCCAGGTGGAACTTCAGCCACCGCGCCTCGCCGTAGGCGGCCGCCAGCCGAGGGATCAGCGCATCGAGCGGATCCTCGCCGGTCGGGGGCTCGACAAGGTTCCAGTACGTGACGGCGTCCACGGTCGGTTCGGTGTCGGCGGGCGTGACCAGGGTGATCAGGATGCCCTGGGCATCGATGACCAGGTGGCACACCAAGTCCCGTACCAGCCAGCCGGAACAGCCGGACGGCCGCTCGAAGTCCTCGTCCGGGAGTTCGGCGACCGCGGTGCGCAGTGCCGTCCAAGAGTGTGAGAAGAGATCCACTGGCGGCACGGTAGTGCGGGACCGGCGCGGCGAACAACCGAATTCGGACCGGGCGTGTCCGCCTCGGCCCGGCGGCTCATCGCGCGGACGGCGACAACCGGTAGGAGCCGGCGAGGTCGCGCACCTCCACCGAGCAGAAGACCCGCTCCTCGCCGTCGTCGCCCACCGGCAGATGCTTGGCGAGCAGAGCCAGCACGCCCTCGGACAGCCGCGCCTTCTGCGCCTCGGGGCGGCCGGGCATGAGGCCGACTTCCACGTGCACGAAGACGGTCTCCCCGCTCGGTCTGTCCCCCACGTACGTCTCCGCCGGGCGGAACACCGTCTTGCACACGCCCGACGTGCCGGATTCCTCGACCACGAGCGGATGCAGCTCCTTCACAAAGGCACAAGGGTCGAATGTCCCGGCGGCCAGACAGGAGGAGTAGTCGACGGTGAGGTACGGCATGGCGGGCCTTTCATACGGTCCCCGTAGTTTTAATAGGCAACTATTTTCCCTCACGCCATGACCGGGTCTTCACCGAGGCGGCCCATGGGCTCCAACTCGCTTTCCTCATGGCTTACTTCACTACTTGACGGAACTGGTCTGGACCTCTAGTTTCACGGCTCAGCCACGCATCGCGCGCCGCGCCGCCCGATGCCCACCCCCCACCCGAAAGGGCCACCTGTTCATGGCCAGGTCCCTCCCCGCTGCCGTCTTCGCAGCAGCACTGGGCCTCTCCGTATGCCTGCTGAGCGCGTCCCCCGCCACGGCCGCCACGGGTGCCGTCACCGGGCTCGCCGGCAAGTGCCTCGACGTCGCCGGGGCCAACTCGGCCGACGGCACGCCCGTCCAGCTCTACGACTGCAACGGCACCAACGCCCAGCAGTGGACCGTCGGCGCGGACGGCACGATCCGCGCCCTCGGCAAGTGCCTGGACGTGACCGGCGATTCGACGGCCGACGGCGCCAAGGCGCAGCTGTGGAGCTGTACCGGCGGCGCGAACCAGAAGTGGACCGTCACCTCCGCCCACGACATCGTCAACCCTCAGGCGAACAAGTGCCTGGACGTCACCGACGACAACTCCGCCAACGGCACCCGCATCCAGATCTGGAGCTGCTCCGGCGGCGCCAACCAGAAGTGGACCGCGCCCGCGGCGCAGGCGTCCGACCAGTGCTGGGCGACCCACTACGGTCCCCAGCCGCCCGGAGCCCTGACGGCCAGTGGCGAGCTCTTCGACAACAACGCCGACACCGCGGCGACCTCGCTCAGCCGTCGGCCCCAGCTGCCGTTCGGCACACACGTGCAGGTCACGAACACCGCCAACGGCAGGTCGCTGGTGATCCGCATCAACGACCGCGGCACGTTCGCCGGTACTCCGCAGGAACCCAAGTGCCTGGATCTGACCGACGGCGCGTTCAGCCGGCTCGGCGGGAGCCTCGATCCCGACGCCGGCCACATCGTCGTCACGGAGACCGTCCTCAACTGACCTCCGGCCGACCCGTCCCGCCGACACCGGCACCTTCCCATCCCTTCCGCACGATCAGGACAGGAGCGCCTGTCGATGCCCACGCATCCCGCTGAACTCCCTTACGCAACCACAGGATTGAGACGTCTCGGCCGCTTCCTGGCCGGCGGCGGCGTCGCCATCCTCCTCACCGCGCTGTTCACCGCCGCGCCCGCCCAGGCCGCGGACGGCCGGATCACCGGCCTGGCCGGCAAGTGCGTCGACGTGGCGGGAGCCGACAGTGCCAACGGCACCGCCGTTCAGCTCTACGACTGCAACGGAACCAACGCCCAGATCTGGTCGAACCCGGGTGACGGAACCCTGCGGGCGCTCGGCAAGTGCCTGGACGTCGTCGACCGGGGCACCGGCGACGGCGCGGCGGTCCAGCTGTGGGACTGCTCCGGCGGCGCCAACCAGCAGTGGGTGGTCACCGCGGCCCACGACATCGTCAACCCGGCCGCGAACAAGTGCCTCGACGTGCAGGACGACAACAGTGCCAACGGTACGCGGCTGCAGATCTGGACCTGTACGGGCGGCGCGAATCAGAAGTGGAACGCTCCGGCCGGCGGCGGCGGAACCCCCTCCGGATTCGTCGTCTCCGAAGCCCAGTTCACCCAGATGTTCCCGAACCGGAACGCCTTCTACACCTACAGCGGCCTGGTCCAGGCCCTGAGCGCCTACCCCGCCTTCGCGAACACCGGCAGCGACACGGTCAGGAAACAGGAGGCCGCCGCCTTCCTCGCCAACGTCAGCCACGAGACCGGCGGCCTCGTGTACATCGTCGAGCAGAACACCGCCAACTACCCCACGTACTGCGACCGGAGCCAGCCCTACGGCTGCCCCGCCGGACAAGCCGCCTACTACGGACGCGGCCCGCTCCAGCTGTCCTGGAACTTCAACTACAAGGCCGCCGGCGACGCACTCGGCATCGACCTGCTGAACAACCCCTGGCAGGTCGAGAACAACGCCGCCATCGCCTGGAAGACCGGCCTGTGGTACTGGAACACCCAGTCAGGACCCGGATCCATGACCCCGCACAACGCCATGGTCGACAACGCCGGCTTCGGCCAGACCATCCGGTCCATCAACGGCTCCCTGGAATGCGACGGCAAGAACCCCGCCCAGGTCCAAAGCCGCGTCGACGCCTACCAGCGCTTCACCCAGATCCTCGGCGTCTCACCGGGCAGCAACCTGTACTGCTGATCGACTCGGCCCCACCTCGGGCCATGTCAGGGCCAGGAAGCACCCACGGACGACTTCAGGCGGAGACCCACTGCAGGGGCAGTTCGATGACGGCATAGCCAAGGGGCGCGCAGACCACGGCGGCGGCCAGCGTCAAGGCGCGCTCCTTGTGTGTGCGGGCCATGAGCAGCGGGATGAGGAGGAAGAGCGCCAGGGATGCCCAGGCCTGCGGGGCGTAGTGCAGGTTCCAGGCGTAGGCCAGGCCCTCCATGCCGAAGGGGCCGGCGAACGCGGCCAGGCCGGTGACGCGGCGGCGTGCGTCCCGGCCGCGCCGCCACCAGTGCCCGGCGACGCCGGACAGCGGTCCCGCCACGCAGGCCATGCCGAGCCATATCAGCGGGAAGAACAGGTCCCCCGCGCCGTCGCGGCCGAACTGGGCATAGCCGTAGTAGCCGACGACCAGGCCCGTCTCCGCCCCGAGGCCGCCGATCGCGGATCGGAACACGGAGCCCCGCCGGGACGACAGCGCTCCGGCGGCGAAGGCGACGGCGGACCACACGGCTCCGGAGTTGGCGATCTGCTGCCAGGCTCCGGGCAGCCATCCCTGGGCCAGGTTGGTGAGTACACCGAGCAGGAGGCCGGTGCCCGACGCCCACGCCGTGGAGCCGGCCCACGCGTGCGGTCGGCTCCTCGTGCCGGCCTGTCCAGCCGCAGTGGTGGTCGTCATCGTCGCCCTCGCAGTCGCAGTGCTACCCGCGCGCACTATACACATCATGTATACATGATGTGTATACATGGCGCGCGTCCCGACTCAGTGGCCCGCGTCCATGCGCTGGGTGCCGATGACCGACAGCAGCCGCAGGGCCTCCCCGGACGGTGTGCCGGGGACGGCGGTGTAGATCACCACTTGCTGGTCGCGGTCGGTGAGCTCGAGGGCGTCGCAGTTGACGGTGATCGGCCCGACGAGCGGATGCCGGAACGTCTTGCGGAGCGTGGGCTCCACGTCCACGTCGTGCGAGTCCCAAAGGCGGGCGAACTCCTCGCTGCCGGTGCGCAGTTCGCGGATCAGGACGCTCACCTCGGGATCGTCGGGGTAGCGGGCGGCGGTCGTGCGCAGCCGGCGTGCCGCGTGGCGGGCGAACGCCTCGGCGTCGGACACGCCGTACAACCGCCGTCCTCCGGAGGGCGGCCCGAGGAAGACGCGGCGCGCGAGGTTGCGGTCGCGGCGCGACAGGGCCGAGAAGTCCTCCATGAGGGCGGCGGCCAGCTCGTTCCAGGCGAGCACCTCCAGCGTGGCCGACGTGACGAAGGCCGCCGACTGCGGCAGCCGGTGCACCAGGTCGAGGATGCTCTGCCGCACCTCGCGCGAGGGTCCGGGCGCGGGGCCGGGCGGGGCGCCGGCCAGGAGATGGAGGTGCTCGCGTTCCGCGTCCGACAGCCGCAGGGCGCGGGCCAGCCCGGCCAGCACCTCCCGGGACGGGCGAGGTCCTCGCGCCTGTTCCAGCCGGGTGTAGTACTCGGTCGAGATGAACGCCAGGTGCGCGACCTCCTCACGGCGCAGCCCGGGTGTGCGGCGGCGCGGCCCGGCGGGCAGGCCCACGTCGGCAGGGCTGATCCGCTCGCGCCTGCTGCGCAGGAAGCCCGCCAGTTCCGCTCTGTCCACACCGCAAGTGTGCGCGTGCGCCGCGAGGCCGATCCAGGTACCGCCGGTGCCTGGATGAGCCCCGTTCGCGGACGCAGGCTCGACGCCATGGACCACACACAGACCATCGGCACACCCACCCCGGCCGCACCTGGCCTGCTCGCCGGCAAGGTCGCCTTCGTCACCGGTGCGGGACGCGGGATCGGCGCCGCCGCGGCCCGGCTCTTCGCCCGGGAAGGCGCCCGGGTGCTGCTGGCGGCGCGTACCGAGGCGCAGTTGAAGGCGGTGACGGATCAGGTGCGGGCAGCGGGCGGCACCGCCGACCACGTCGTCTGCGACCTTGCCGACACGGCGAGCGTACGCGCCGCCGTGGACCGCGCCGTCGACCTGTACGGCCGTCTCGACATCGCCTTCAACAACGGTGCGACGATCCAGCCGCCCGGCCCCATGGACCGGCTCCCGGAGGCCGAGTTCGACCATGTGTACACGGTGAACCTCAAAGGTGTCTGGCTGGCCATGGTCGCCGAGGTCGCCGCCATCCGGGCCACCGCGGGGACGGGCGCGATCGTGAACAACTCGTCCGTCGGCAGCCTGCGGGGCAACCCCGAACTGCCGGCGTACGGGGCGATGAAGCGGGCGGTGAACAGCCTGACGGAGTCGGCGGCCGTGACCTACGGCCCCGAAGGCATCCGCGTCAACGCGATCGCGCCCGGCAACACCCTGACGGAGATGATCCGGGACTGGGAAGCGCGCTCGCCCGGGCTTCAGGACCGGCTCACGGCGCTCACCCCGCTGCGCCGCGCGGCCGACCCCGAGGAGATCGCCCAGGCCGCCGCCTGGCTGCTGAGCGACCGCGCCTCCTTCGTGACCGGCGCGGTGCTCCAGGTCGACGGCGGCGCACGGGCCTGACCTCCGCTCGCCGCGGCTCGGTCAGCCGAGGCCGAGGACGCTCATGGTGTGCTCGGCCATGCGCTGCTCGCCGAGCGCGTTGGGGTGGACCGGGACGAGGTTCCGCCCGAAGAGCAGCGGCTCGATCCACCGGGTGCCGACGAGCTGACACGCGTCGTGCCCCTCCGACGCCCGGGAGAAGTCCACGTACGTGGCCCCGGTCTCCTCGGCGGCACGCTGGACGACTGCGTTGAGATGGGCCTGGAGGGCGTGCAGATACGGCACATCGCCGGAGGCGACCGGCATTTCGGCGAAGCAGGACGGGTCGGCCTCGGCCGGAGTGATCCACGGGTAACCGAGCACCGCCACACGGGCGTCGGGCGCCTTGGCGCGGACGGCGCGCAGCGCGTGCTTCAGCGCGGGGTAGGTGGCGGTGTCGATCGCGTCGTCGAAGGAGGTGCCGTAGGTGTCCTTGCAGGGGCTGCCCCTGCCTCCGCTGAGGATGCCCGCGGTGCCGCAGGCGAGCATGGCGTTGATGAAGGTGCCGTTGTCGTTGCCGCCGATCGTCAGCGTCACCAGGTCGGTGTCGGCCGTGACCGCGTCCGCCTGCGGGGCGACGCCGGGGTACTGGGACTCGGTGAAGTCCTTGGTCCGGGCCGCGCCACAGGTGACGTCCGTGAGCCGGGCCCCGGTGCGGGCGGCGACGACATGGGGGTAGTCGGCCGTGGAGCGCAGGCAGAGCAGGTTGCCGGGGTCGACGGGCAGGACACCCGAGGCGGCGCTGTAACTGTCGCCGAGGGCGGCGTAGTTGAGGGGTGTGGTGGCCTGGGCGGGTACGGCGCTGAGGCCGAGGGCCAGCGCACCGGCGACCGCGGAGGTCGCGGCGATGGCCCGGCGCAGGGCAGGGATGGGCATGGGCGAGTGCTCCCTCTTCTCGAGGTGGGGACACGAGACAGGCGGGCATGGGGGTGCCCGCGCGTGTGGTGCACGAGAACGCGGCGGCTCGGAGCCAAGGGAGGTACGGCGGTACGGGCGGTACAGCCGGATCACGGGGGTTACCGCCGGGTACTACGGATAGGTAATGTGCGGTCGCCGAGGCGACGAGTCAATGTTGCGGACCGAACTTCTTGAAACCCGCGCACTCTTACGGAGTCATGACGTGGTGGCCGCGTCGCCCGGTCAGGCGGCCGAGCGCGTCTAGCGTGGCCGTATGCGTGTACTGGTCACCGGCGGTGCCGGGTTCATCGGGTCCCATGTCGTCGAGGCGCTGCGGGCGCGCGGGCACGAGCCGCTCGTGTACGACGTCCGGGCGGATCCCGGCGCCGACGTGCGCAACCCGGCGGCGCTCGCCCGGGCCCTGGCCACTGTGGACGCCGTCTGCCACCAGGCGGCGATGGTCGGACTCGGCAACGGTGTCGCCGACGCGGCGGAGTACGTCTCGCGCAACGACCTGGGTACGGCCGTACTGGTCGCGGCCATGGCGGAGGCGGGGGTACGGCGCCTTGTGCTCGCGGGGTCGATGGTCGTGTACGGCGAGGGCCGTTACACCTGCCCGCGGCACGGGGTCGTACGGCCCGGCCCACGTACGGTGGCCGACCTCGACGCGGGCCGGTTCGAGCCCTCCTGCCCGCGCTGCGGGGCGGAGCTGAGCCCGGGGCTGGTCGGCGAGGACGCCCCGGCCGATCCCCGCAACGTGTACGCGGCGACCAAGCTGGCCCAGGAACACCTGGCCGCCGCCTGGGCCCGCAGCACCGGCGGGTCGGCGGTGTCCTTGCGCTACCACAACGTGTACGGCCCCCGGATGCCCCGCGACACCCCGTACGCCGGAGTCGCCTCCTTCTTCCGCTCGGCCCTCGAACGCGGTGAGGCCCCGCGGGTGTTCGAGGATGGCCGCCAGCGGCGGGACTTCGTCCACGTACGGGACGTGGCCGCGGCCAACGTCATCGCGCTGGAAGCCGCGCCGCGCCCCGGAACCCTCACGGCGTACAACACCGGCAGCGGCGAGCCGCACACGGTCGGCGACCTGGCCCGCGCCCTGTCCGCCGCCCACGGCGGCCCTGAACCGGTCGTCACCGGCGAGTACCGGCTGGGCGACGTCCGCCACATCACGGCGGACTCCTCCCGGCTGCGCGCGGAACTCGGCTGGAAGCCCGAAGTCGGCTTCACGGAGGGAATGCGGGAGTTCACGCGAACGCACTGAGCGTGTCCACACCCGCAGGACGGCGCCGCCGTCGATCATGGCGTTGCTTCGCACGCAATGCACATCAACCAGTCGAAAGGACAGCCATGTCGCGACGGACCCTCAGGCCGACCCGCGCCCAGGTCGCAGCCCTGCTCACCGCACCGGTGCTCGGCTTGGGCCTCCTTGTCCCATCGGCCTCCGCGGACGCGCCGCCGCCCGGCCCGAAGGTCGACAGCGCCACCGTCATCGACAAGGTCTGCCGGCACGCCAGCGAGGACCCCGAGGACGGCCCGGGCCTGTCCTGCGAGAGGGACATCGCACCGGTCCTGTCGCGCATCATCGGCCCTGGGAGCGGAGTCACCTGCCGGAACGTGGCCCCGGGCGCCATCGACTGCCGCCCGGAAAAGTGACCGTTCACACCCGAGCCGTCGGCAGGGTCACCTCGAAGCGGCAGCCGCCCGGGATGTTGCGGACGGTCGCCCGGCCCTGATGGGCCTCGACGATGCCCCGTACGATCGCCAGCCCCAGCCCCGCCCCGGCCGGCGGGGTCCGGGCGTCGCTGCCGCGCCAGCCGGTGTCGAAGACGCGCGGCAGGTCCTCCTCGGGGATGCCGCCGCAGCCGTCGGTGACGGACAGGACCACTCCGTCGTCGGTGCGTTCGGCGGCGATCGCGACCGTGCCGTCGGGCGGGGTCCGGCGGATGGCGTTGACGAGGAGGTTGCCGAGCACTCGCGTCATCTCCTTGCCGTCCACCTCCACCGGCACCGGCTCCACCCGGTCCCCCACCAGCCGCACTCCGTGCTCCCGCGCGAGCGGGTCGGCTCCCGCGAGCGCGTCGCCGACCAGGTCGTACAGGGAGATCCGGGTGGGGCTCAGCGGGAGGGTGCCCGCGTGGATGCGGGAGAGTTCGAAGAGGTCGCCAACCATCTCGTTGAGCCGTTCGACCTCGGTGCGGATCTGCTTGAGGTAGCGGCCGGGGTCGGCGGCCACGCCGTCCTCCAGGGCCTCCGACATGGCCCGCAGTCCGGCCAGCGGGGTGCGCAGGTCGTGCGAGATCCAGGCCACCAGCTCGCGCCGCGACTTCTCCAGCGTCCGCTCCCGCTCGCGGGATTCGGCGAGCCGCGCGCTGGTCGCGGCCAGCTCCCGGCTGAGGGCGTCCAGTTCGGCGGTCGCCGGGCCGTGCGGGGCGGCGAAGGCCCCGGCGTCGCCGAACGAGCGGGCGGCGTCGGTGAGTTCGCGGCTGCGGGCGGCCACCCAGCGGCCCAGGAGCAGCGCGGTGGCCAGGGAGACCACGGCCGCCATCGCGACGACGGTGGTGACCACGCTCAGGTCGTGCGAGGACAGGAACATCGCCCAGGCGACGGCGAGCGTCCCGGCGAGCATGGCGACGACGCCGACCGAAGCGACCACGGCGATGGAGGAGGTGAGCGAGCGGCGCCGGATCAGGCGCAGCACGCCCGCTCCCGCGGCTCCCGCGGCAGCGGCGCCGGCGAAGGCGTAGAGGGCGATGAGGAGGGTGGCGCGCATGGTCAGAGCACCGCCCCGCCGGGCTCGAAGCGGTAGCCCACGCCCCACACCGTCTGGATCAGCCGGGGCCGGGCCGGGTCGTCCTCGACCTTGCCGCGCAGCCTGCGGACGTGGACGGTGACGGTCGAGAGGTCGCCGAAGTCCCAGCCCCAGACCTCGCGCATCAGGTCCTCGCGGCTGTAGGCGCGGCCCGGGTGCCGCAGGAAGAAGGCGAGCAGGTCGAACTCGCGGAGGGTGAGGGCGAGTTCGCTGCCGTTCTTGGTGGCCTTGCGGGCGTCCGGGTCGACGCGGAGCCCGGCCGCGGCCAGCCGGTGCCCCGTGGTGGCGGGGCGGCTGCGGCGCAGCACCGACTCCACGCGCAGGACGAGTTCGCGGGGGCTGAAGGGCTTGGTGACGTAGTCGTCGGCGCCCACTTCCAGGCCCAGGATGCGGTCGTCCTCGTCGCCGCGGGCGGTGAGCATGATGACCGGCACGGGCCTGCTGTGCCGCATGCGCCGGCACACCTCCAGGCCGTCCATACCGGGCAGCATCAGGTCGAGCACCACGAGATCGGGCCGGTGCGCGGCGGCGCGGATCAGGGCGGTCGGGCCGTCTTCGGCGCGGTCGACGACATAGCCGGCGCGGTGCAGATATCCGGTGACGACCTCGGCGACGGTCGGATCGTCGTCCACGACCAGGATCCGGGCCGTGCCGCCTGCGGCTTCGGTTCCGTGGGGCTCGTACAGCGATTGCATGCCACCAGCCTCGCACCACTCGGCAGCCGTCGTCCGGCCGCGGGGCGGGCGTCCGCGTTTCGTAAGGACCATGAGTCCCATATGCCCGATTGGCGTTCGTAGGGTGAAACCGTGACGACCATTTCAGCGGACGTCGACGTGGTGCTCCCCTGCCTGGACGAGGCCGAGGCCCTGCCCTGGGTGCTCGGCCGGATCCCGGCCGGCTGGCGCGCCCTCGTCGTCGACAACGGTTCCACCGACGGCTCACCCGGCATCGCCCGCGCGCTCGGCGCGACGGTGGTGCACGAGCCGCGGCGCGGCTTCGGCGCCGCCTGCCACGCCGGACTGACCACGGCCACGGCCGACATCGTGTGCTTCTGCGACTGCGACGCCTCCCTCGATCCCGCGCTGCTCGTGCCCTTCGTGCGGGAGGTCCGGGACGGCGCGGCCGACCTGGTCCTCGGCCGGCGGCGCCCCGAGGGCCGGGGCGCCTGGCCCGCGCACGCCCGCGCGGGCAATCTCGCGCTGGCCCGGATGCTGCGCCGTCGTACCGGGCTGCGCCTGCACGACCTGGGCCCGCTGCGCGCCGCCCGCCGGGAGCCGCTGCTCGCCCTCGGCCTCACCGACCGGCGCAGCGGCTATCCGCTGCAGATGGTCGTCCGCGCGTCGGACGCCGGCTGGCGCATCGCCGAGCACGACGTGCCCTACCGGCCGCGTACCGGCGCCTCCAAGGTGACGGGCACCTGGCGGGGCACCTGGCAGGCGGTGCGGGACATGAGCCGCGTGCTCGCCGAGACCCCGGCCGACGGGGGGCTCGTACGGTGACCACGCTGCTCGTCATCGCCAAGGAACCGCTGCCGGGACGGGTCAAGACCCGGCTCTCCCCGCCGTTCACCCCGCAGCAGGCGGCCCGTCTCGCACAGGCGGCGCTGACGGACACCCTGCACGCCGTGGCGGCGGCCCCCGCGACCCGGCGGGTCCTCGTCCTCGACGGGGCGCCTGGAGACTGGCTGCCGACCGGCTTCGAGGTGCTGCCGCAGTGCGCGGGCGGCCTGGACGAGCGCCTGGCGGACGCCTTCGCGCACTGCTCGGGACCGGCCCTGCTCATCGGCATGGACACCCCGCAGGTGACGCCCGAGCTGCTCACCGTGGACTTCTCGGGCTGCGACGCCTGTTTCGGTCCGGCCGAGGACGGCGGCTTCTGGGCCCTGGGCCTGGCCGAGCCCGACCCCGCGCTGCTGCGGGGCGTGCCCATGTCGACGCCCGAGACCGGGGCCGTCCAGCGGGAGCGGCTGCTGGCCGCCGGGCTGCGGGTGCGCGATCTGCCCCGGCTGCGGGACGTCGACACCGCCGCCGACGCGCACGCCGTCGCCGCGCTGGCCCCACGCGGCCGGTTCGCCGCCCAGCTGGCCCGCTGTTCGCCGGTCATCCCGCGATGAGGGGCAGCTCCGTCGCCTGGGCGGCGGCCGATCCCTACTCCGCCGCGCTGCGCACCGGTCGCGGCCCGCTGTTCCTGCGCCGTACCGACGGCTGGCTGCTGCCGCTGGAGGTGGAGCGCTGGTGCGCCCGCGCGGATGCCGTGGACCGGGCGGTGCTGGACCGCTGCGAGGGCGCCGTCCTGGACGTCGGCTGCGGACCGGGCCGGCTGGTGGCGGAGCTCGCCGCCCGGGGCCGCACCGTGCTCGGCATCGACGTCAGTGAGGCCGCCGTCGACCATACGATCGGGCTCGGCGGGCAGGCGCTGCGGCGTTCGGTCTTCGAGCCGCTGCCCGGTGAGGGCCGCTGGGACACCGTGCTGCTGATGGACGGCAACATCGGCATCGGCGGGGAACCGGCCGTCCTGCTGGAGCGGGTGGCCGCGCTGCTGCGTCCGGGCGGCCTGCTGATAGCCGAGACGGTGCCGGGCCACGTCGACGAACGCGCCCGGGTCCAGGTGGTCGACACGGTCGGCGCCGCCCGGGCCACCGGTGCCCCGTTTCCCTGGGCACGCCTCGGCACCCCGGCCCTGCTGCGGTACGCGCGCAGGGCCGGGTGGCGGTCCGTCACTCAGTGGTCGGCGGGCGGCCGGTGCTTCGCCGCCCTGCGCACCTGCCACGCCAGCAGCAGCGCCGAGCCGCCGAAGAGAACGGCGGTGATCAGCAGCCAGCGAGTGAGGAAGCCGTCCGGGGAGAGTCCGGTGGCGGACCGGTAGCGCCCGGCCGTCATGCCGCTGATCAGCGGGAACCAGACGAGCAGGAGCAGCCCGGACAGCAACGCCGGGACGCGCACGTACAGCGTCCGGCCGCGCCGTCCGGCCGCCCCCGGACCGCCGGTGACCGCCCGGTCCGCCAGCGTGTACAGCGGCAGCAGGACGAGGTCGTGCAGCAGGGCGGCGCCCACGATCCACAGCGCCACCCCGAACCAGTCACCGGCGAGCAGCCGGACACCGGCGTACGCGGCGAGCGCGAACGAGCAGGAGAGTACGAGCAGTTGGAAGGGACTGCCGAGGCGGACGCGGCGCGGCATCACAGGTCTCCGAAGCTCAGCCGGGCCACCCACTTGGTGTTGAGCACACCGGGGGCGGCGGGGACGATGATCCGCGCCGGGTGGCCGTGGTCGGGGGACAGTTCCTCGCCGTTGACGTACAGGGCGAGCAGGGAGCGTCCGTCAGCCACCTGGTTGGCGCGCAGGGCCGCGCGGCGGAAGGCTCCGTGTCGTTGCAGGGACTCCACGAGCACGTCGGGCGGATCGCCGTCGTAGCCGACGAGCGCGGCGAGGTCGCGCAGCCGTACCCCGCGCCACCACTGGTCGGCGGTCGACCAGCCCTCCACGCAGGCGATGGGCAACGACGCGCTGTGCTGCGGCAGTTGAAGCAGCTGGGTGCGGCTGAGCCGGACGGTGCCGGTGCGGCCGGTGACGACGAGCCGCCAGGCGTCCTCGTGGGTGTCCGCCGCGGTGATGCCGGCGTAGGCGGCGGTCTTGTTGATCTGGAAGCCGTTCGGTCCGCCGCCGGGATCGGCCGTGCCGTGCGGCGCGAGCAGGGCCGTACGGCGGAAGGGTCCGCCCAGGCTCTGCCCGACCGTGGTCAGCAACAGCAGCAGGGAACCACCGCCGACCAGCCCCAGTGCGCCGCGCCGGGAGACGGTGGGCGCCGCGGGGCGCGGGGAGACCAGGTCGCTCTGCTCGTGCCGCCGCCGTACGGCCCGCAGCGCCGTCGGTGTCTTCAGCACGGCGTGTGCGACGAAGGCGGCGAAGAACACCCAGGCTCCGTAGAAGTGCAGTGGGTAGAAGGAGCCGGGAAAGACATAGTCCAGCTGGACGTTGAGCACGCCGGTGGTGAATTCGAAGAGCCCTCCTCCGACCAGCAGCACCAGCGAGATCCGCTCCAGCGCATGGGCGAGGGAGCGGGCCGGCGGCAGGGTGAACAGCCGCGGCACCACCGACCACAGCTTGGCCAGCAGGACGGGGATCAGGGTGATGCCGAGGGTCACATGAAGGCCCTGGGTGAACCGGTACAGCCACACCGGGTTCGTGGGCCAGGCGAAGAGGTAGAAGCCCAGGGCGCCCTTGTCCGGGGTCATGTCGTTCACCGGGGACAGGCCCGGGTTGTAGGCGGCGTACGACACCAGGCCGGTCACGAACAGCACGGTGATGCCGACGAGCAGGACGAGGCCGAGCACCGAGGTGAACCAGGGACCGCGCAGGGGGCTGCGCCAGAAACCTGGGGAAGTGGGAAGCCGGGGATGGTCGCGCATGTTCCGACCGTAGGCCGGGACACCCCTGGCAAAGGGTCCGCGACCGGTGACGAAACGCTGACGTCCGGCCCGTACGGCGGCCGGTCGCCGCTCCCCCGGCCTAGCGTTCCGGTGTGACCCGATCTCTCCGCCGCGACCTGTACGCCGCCGGTGCCGCCGCCCTGCTCGTGACAGTGGCCGTCGTCGTCGGCCGGCACATCCAGGACACCCGCCACACCTTGTTCGTGCACTGGCCGCCGCTGTTCGCCGACTGGGACCCGCATGTCGGTCCCGGCACCCCCGCGGCCCTGGCGGTGGCGGCGGCCACCGTGGCGTACGGCCCCTCCGTCGCGGCTCGCCTGCCCTGGCGGGCACTGCTCGCGGCGGCCTGGGCGAGCGCGCTGGGCTGGATCCTGTCCCTCGCCCTGATCGACGGCTGGCACCAGGGTGTCGCGGTACGGCTCACCACCCCCAACGAGTACTTGAGCGTCATCGGCCGCTTCCACGACATCCCGGCCACCCTGCGCGACTTCACGCACCACATCCTCAGCGGCACCCCCGCCCCCTGGCCCGCCCATATCGCCGGCCATCCGCCGGCCGCCACGCTCACCTTCGTGCTGCTGGACCGGATCGGGCTGCGGGGTGGCGGCTGGGCCGGGATGTGGTGCATCACCGTGGGGGCGACGGGGTGCGTGGCCGTGCTGACCGCGATCCGGACCCTGACCGACGAGACCCTCGCCCGCAGGGCCGCGCCGTTCCTGGTGCTGGCGCCGGCCGCGGTGTGGCAGGGCACCTCCGCCGACGGCTACTTCGCGGCCGTCGCCGCCTGGTCCCTCGCGCTGCTCGCCCTGGCCCTGACCCGCCGGTCCCACGGCTGCGCGGCGGCCTCAGGCCTCCTGTTCGGCCTGACCTGCTACCTCTCCTACGGCCTCACGCTGTTCGCACTGATCGCCGTGGCGGTCGCCGTACTGACCCGCTCCGGACTCCGCGAACGCCCCGCCCTCCTCCTGTCCCTCCTCGCCGGACTGGCCGTGTTCCCGGTGCTGTTCACCCTCGCGGGCTTCGACTGGTGGCACGCCTACCACCTCCTCGTCACGCGCTACTACCAGGGCGTGGGCGGCACTCGCCCCTACGGCTACTGGGTCTGGGCCAACCTCGCCTGCACCGCCCTGATCACCGGCCCGGCCACGGCGGCGGGCCTGCGGCGGACGACCACGGCACTGCTCCCCGGGACCGGCCGCCCAGACCCCGCGCACACCCGGCTGGCGTTCCTCGTCACCGCCGCGCTGCTCGCCCTGCTGGTCGCCGACCTGTCCGGCATGAGCAAGGCGGAGACGGAACGCATCTGGCTCCCCTTCGCCCTCTGGCTCCTGCCGTCCTGCGCCCTCCTCCCCCACCCCCGCCCCTGGCTCACCGCCCAGGCGGCACTGGCTCTGCTCCTCAACCACCTGCTGTTGACGGGGTGGTGAGCAGGTCAGCGGGGTGACCCCGCGTGACCGCCGTGCGGTCCGGGCGTTGCCCTGGGCGTGGGGCGGGGCGGGTGTGGCCGAAATCGCGTACTGGTGCGGGGCGTACCGCTGCCACTTCGCTGGACGGAAACGGCAGGAAGGGACAGGGGATGGATTTCGGCATCGTCGATCGGCGCGGATTTCTGGGGACGGCGGCGGCAGGGCTGGTAACCGCCGCCGTTTCCTCGCGGGCCACGGCGGCAGAGGGAGCGCCGGACGGACCCGGAGCGCGGGCCGCAAGTGGCGAGCGGTACCTCACCTACACCCGGATGACCGGTGGTTCGGTCACCGGCCGGTCCGGCGGCGCGCTGATCGCCGAGGTGCAGGGGGCGCTGTGGCGGGTGCCCCGGGAGGGCGGAACGGCCGTACAGATGACGGGCTGGGAGCTGGAGGCGACGCGCCCGGCCCTCTCCCCGGACGGGGAGACACTGGCCGTGTGCGCCTACCGCGGGGGCGGCTTCCATCTGTGGACCCTGCGGCCGGACGGCAGCGGGCTGCGGCAGGTGACGGACGGCCCCTGGGACGACCGCGGGGTCGCGTGGTCGCCCGACGGCACCCGGCTGGCCTTCTCCTCCGAACGCGGTGGCGACGCCACGGCCGGGACCTCCTACGGGCTGTGGGTGCTGGACCTGGCCGACGGCCGGCTGCGACAGCTCACCGGCGGGGACTTCGAGGACTTCGATCCGGCCTGGTCGGCGGACGGGCGGTCGCTGGTGTGCGTGCGCGCCGCCCACACGCCGGGCGGCGGCAACGACGGCGGCCTGTCGCTGGTCCGGGTGCCCGTCGCGGGCGGCCCGGCCGACGTGCTGCGCACGGTGAGCGCAGGCCGTCTGCTGTGCCCGTCGGTCTCGCCCTCCGGGCGGATCGCCCACATCCAGCTGACCGGCGCGGGCACCCCCGGCTCTCCGGCCGCCGCGGCGCGGCTGATGGTCGACGGGGAGCTCGTCACGGCGGACGAGGATCTGGCGGCAGCCCCGCCGAGCTGGCTGAGCGAGGACGAACTGCTGTACGTCGGCGACGGCCGGATCCGTGTCCGCTCCCTCGGCGGATCCTCCGTGCGGGAGGTGCCCTTCACCGCGCGGATGCCGGTGCCCGGTCCGTCCCGGCCGCCCCGCCGGCGCCCGCTCGCACCGAAGGCACCGGTCCCGGTGCGCGGTCTGCACCGGCCGGCCCTGTCCCCCGACGGTCGCACCGTGGCCTTCGTGGCGCTCAACGCGCTGTGGCTGATGCCGGTCGGGGGCACTGCGCGCAAGCTGCTCCAGGCGGCCGACGTCCACCTGCTGCAGATGCCGGCGTGGGCGCCGGACGGGCGCAGCCTGCTGTACTGCACGGATCAGGACGGGCTGGTGGCCGTACGCCGTCATCACCTGGACAGCGGCGCCGACGAGCCGTTGACCGCAAGCGGCCGGCTGAATCCGGCGCTGTCGCCGGACGGTACCCGTCTGGCCTGCCAGGACGTGACGGGGAACCTGCTGCTGCGCACCCTGGCCACGGGCGCCGAACAGCAGCTGGCCCGGCCGCTGGCCACCGACGGCCCGCCCGGCGCGCCGACCTGGTCGCCCGACGGCCGGTACGTGGCCTTCTGCGACCGCAACCGGCTCAACCAGCGGTTCCGCGAGGGCTACAACCTCATCCGCGTCATCGACACCCGCACCGGGGGCGAACGCCGTCACCTGCCCGCCGAGCACCAGTCGCTGTCCGACCGGGTCGCCTCCGGGCCCGTGTGGTCCCCCGACGGCCGCTGGATGGCGCTGGTGGCCGAGTCGGCGCTGTGGCTGCTGCCGGTCGCGGCCGACGGCACGCCGGCCGGTCCCGCCCGCCGGCTCACCGACGAGCCGGCCGACCACCCCAGCTGGTCCGCGGACTCCGGGACGCTCCTGTACCTCTCCGACGGCCGGCTGCGCCGGCTCTTCCTGACCGCCGCACGGACTCACACGCTCCCGCTCCGCCTGTCGGCCGGGCGCGGTGCGGGCGACTCCCCCGAGCCGCTGCGCATTCACGCCGGCCAGCTGTGGGACGCCACCGGCGCGCCGCCCCGGCACGACGTGGACATCCTCGTCACCGGCAGCCGGATCACCGCCGTCGAGCCGCACCGTGCCCGCCGCCCCGGACACCGCACCCTGGACGCCTCCGACCGGACCGTCCTGCCCGGTCTCTTCGACAGCCACACCCACCCGTATCCGGCCACCTACGGTGCCCGTCAGAGCCTCACCACGCTCGCGTACGGCATCACGACCACGTTCTGCCTCGGCAGTCCGCTGTACGACGCGGTCCGGCTGCGCGAGGCGGCCGGGTCCGGTGACCTGCTCGGTCCGCGGCAGCTCGCCTGTGCGGAACTCATCGACGGTTCGCGCACCGCGTACAGCATGGGCCGGGCCCACCGCACCCGGGACGGGGTCCGGCGTACGCTCCGGCGCGCCGGCGCCCTGGAGGTGGACTTCGTGAAGACCTATGTACGCGCCGCGGGCGAGGTCATGGCCGAGGCGGCCGAGGCCGCCCATGCGCTGGGGGTGCCCAGCGGCAGCCATCTGTGCTCGCCGGGCCGGTCGGCGGGGCAGAACCTGACCACCCATCTGCAGGCCACCCAGCGGCTGGAGTTCGGGCATGCCACCACCCCGCTCGGCCGTATCGGCGAGGATCTGGTGCAGCAGTACGCCGACGGCTCCTTCGCCCTGATCATCACGCCGTTCAGTGCGCAGATCCTGCTCGCCGCGGATCCCCGGCTGGCCGGGGATCCGCGCGTGACGAGCCTGATGCCGCCCTGGGACGTCGCCGCCGTCCGTGCGAACGCCCAGAAGGCGCCCACGGACGAGCAACAGCACGCCCTGGCCACCGAGATGGCCGACTACCGGCGGCTGGCGGCACAGGGTGCCCGTATCGCGCTGGGCACCGACGCGCCTCTGGTCCCGGTCGGGCTGTCCCTGCATCTGGCCCTGCGCGCCCTGCACGCCCACGGTTTCTCACCCGCCGAGGCCCTGCACAGCGCGACCGCCGAGCCGGCCCGCCTGTTCGGCCTCGACGCCGACCTCGGCACGGTGGAGGAGGGCAAGATCGCCGACCTGACGATCGTCGCCGGCGACCCGTTCGCCGACTTCGGCACCCTCGTCGACATCCCGGTGGTGGTCCGCGAGGGAGTCCCGTACTCCCAGGGCGACCTGACGTCCGCTCACCGGGCCGGCGGGTCGGCGGTGCACGAGCCTCCCCGGGACATGACGTGGCTCGATGTGGCCGGTCATTTCCGGCGAGGGTCGTGCTGCCACCTCGGTACGGACGGCGGTTAGGGGGACGTCACCCGGCCGCGGCGTCCTCGTCGTCGTCGGCGGCGGTGCGGCTGGCCAGTCGTTCGTAGCGCTGCCTGGCGGCCTGGGGGGTGCCGAGGCCGAGTCCGAAGGCGATGTCGGGCCAGGTCATGCCCCGGCCGCGGGCCATCTGGAGGAGCGATGCCTCCAGTTCGTCCAGCTCGGTCCGCACCAGCGGAACGAGGCTCAGCGCGGCCGTGATGTCGGCGTCGTCCACCTCCGGCTCGCCGTCGTCGGGCAGCGCGGCCCCGCTGAGCAGGAACGTCACAAGCCGGACGGCCTCGTGCGGGGCGAGGGCCGAGGGGTTCGTCTGGCGACGCCGTTGCTCGTCCGTCGCGGCATGCCGCTCCGCGATACGGAACAGCGAGGGGTACACCCGTTGCGCGCGGGCCTGTTCCGGGTGCGGAGGGGTGAAGGGGTCGGTGTGGTCGGCGGTCGATGGCATGGGGCAAGCATCGACTCACACACAAGTTGACGTCAACTCAATATTGTGAACGGCCTGTTTGCACGCCTCGCGGGGCGGACGGCCCGCGAGGCGTGCCAGGTCCGGACTCAGGACAAGGGCGCGCTGATCTGCCGCTTGAGGATCTTGCCGCTCGGGCCCAGCGGCAGCGCGTCCGTCACCCAGAGCCGGCGCGGGTACTTGTAGGCGGCCACCCGGTCCCGGACGAACTGCTGCAACTCCTCGGTGTCCGCCTGGGCTCCCGGGCGCAGCACGACCGCGGCCGCCACCTCCTCGCCGAGCCGCTCGTCGGGCACCCCGAGGACCGCGGCGAGGGCGACGGCGGGATGCTCGTGCAGCACCTCCTCGATCTCGCGCGGGTAGACGTTGTAGCCGCCGCGGATGATCAGGTCCTTCTTCCGGTCGACGATGTACAGATAGCCGTCCTCGTCCTGGCGGGCCAGGTCCCCGGTGCGCAGCCAGCCGTCGGGGATGGTGGCGGCCGTTTCCTCGGGGCGGTGCCAGTACTCCTTCATCAAGTTGGGCCCGCGCACGGCGAGTTCGCCGACCTCGCCGGGTGCGACGTCCTTGCCGTCGTCGTCGAGCAGCCGGACCTCGACATCGCGGATGGGGGTGCCGATGGATCCGGGCTTGCGCGGGCGGTCGGGGTGGTTGAAGGCGACGACCGGGCTGGTCTCGGACATGCCGAAGCCCTCCAGCACCATGCAGCCGAAGCGCCGCTCGAACCCGTGCAGGATCTCCACCGGCAGGGAGGCGCCGCCCGAGACGCACATGCGCAGGCTGGACACGTCGGCCGCGGCGGCGCCCGGGTGCTGCAGCAGCGCCGCGTACATGGTGGGGACGCCCTCGAAGACGGTCGCCCGGTCGCGGGCGATCGCGTCGAGCACCGTCTGCGGTGCGAAGCGGGGGACGAGGGTGAGGGCGGCCCCGCCGCGGACGGCGACGTTCATGGTGCAGGTCTGCCCGAAGATGTGGAACAGCGGCAGGCAGCCCACGATCACGTCGTCGGAGGTCAGCCGCTGCACCTCGGTGACGTTGACCTCCGTGTTGTGGCGGAGCCCGGCGTGGGTGAGCGCGGCTCCCTTGGGGCGGCCGGTGGTGCCCGAGGTGTAGAGCAGCACGGCGATGTCGTCCCCGGCGGCGGCCGTCACCTCGTACTCCGGCTCCAGACGGGCCAGTTCGGCGGCGAGGGCGGCCGGCTCGACCGTCAGGTGCCGCACACCGGCGGCGGCCGCGCCCGCGGCGCCCTCGCCGGGCGCCTGGTGCCACTCGAAGAGCAGTACGGCGCCGGAGTCCCGCAGGTGGTACTCGGTCTCGCGCTCCTTCAGCAGCGGGTTCATCGGCACCACGATGCCGCCGGCGCGCAGGACGGCGTAGTACAGGACGACGAACTCGGGCACGTTCGGGAGCATCAGCGCGACCCGGTCGCCGGTGCGCAGGCCCTCGGTGCGCAGCAGTGCGGCGGCCTGGGCGCTCAGCCGGTCCAGTTCGGCGTAGGTGGTGGTCGCGGTCCCGAGCCGCAGCGCCGGTCGCGCCGGCAGCCGTCGCGCCGTATCCACCAGGAATTCCGCCAGATTGGCCATGTTGCCTCCTCGCAGCATGCTCTCGCCGCGCTCACGGGGTCCCGCCGCCAACGCTCACGGCATGGTCGCCTCCCGGATCTCGGCCGTCCATGGCGGCACCCACAGTTCACCCGCACCGGAGTTGTTCCCAGGGACAAAACACGGGCCGTACGCTGCGGGTATGAGTCTGTCGAATGTGGGCGCGGCGTTGCGTACGCGCCTTCCGGAGCTGGGCGGGCGGATGACCGAGCGCATCCGGGCGGAGGTCGAGTCGTACGCGGACGACTCGCTCATCCCCTTCGCGTCGCTGAAGGAGTCCTGCGAGGACAACGCCGATCTGCTCCTCGGGCGTTTCGCCTACGGCGCCGAACCCGACGTCGGAGCCGCTCAGCAGACCGGACGGCTGCGCGCCGAGCAGGGCGTGCCGCTCGCGGACACGTTGCACGCGTACCGGGTCGGTTTCGAGCTGCTGTGGTCGGAGATGGTCGAGGAGGCGCGCAGGCATCCGGAGGTGACGGACGCCGAGCTGGTGGCCGGTTCCTCGGAGATCTGGGCCCTGTTCGGCCGGTACGCGGAGGCCGTGGCCGCCGCCTACCGCGAGGCCAGTGCGGAGCTGGCGCTGCAGCGCGAGGCGCGCCGCTCGGCCCTGGCGGAGGCGCTGTTCACGGGCGCCCTCGCGGATCGTACGACGCCGTGGGAGGCGGCCCGGCAACTGGGGCTGCCCGAGCGCGGGCCGTACGCGGTCGTGGCCGCGTCGGTGCCGGACCCCGGGCAGGAGCCGCTGCCCGGCATCGAGGCGTCACTGCGCCGCTCCGGGGTGTCGTCGGTGTGGCGGCTGCTGCCGGACCAGCAGGTCGGGCTGGTCTCGCTGGCGCACCGGGACGCGGAGTCGGTGAGTCTGCGGGCGCTGCGCCGCCGGCACGGCCGGGTCGGTGTCAGTCCCCGGTTCGACTCACTGCGGGAGACCCCGCAGGCGCTGCGTTTCGCCCGGCTGGCCCTGGCCGGGCTGCGCGGTGCGGGGCCGGGGGTCACCCGCTTCGACGACAGCCCGCTGGCGATGCTGGTCGCGGCGGCCCCGGCGGAGGCGAGCCGGCTCGTCGAGGTCGCCCTGGGCCCGCTCCTCGCGCTGCCGGAGGCGGAGCGCGCGCGGCTGCTGCAGACCCTCGGGCACTGGTTCGCCTCGGGCGGGCTGGCCGCCGGGGCCGCGGAACGGCTCTTCGTCCACCCCAACACCGTGCGTTACCGGCTGCGCCGCGTCGAGGAACTGACGGGGCGTTCGCTCACCGACCCGATGGCCCTCGCCGACCTGGGCGCCGCGCTGTACGCCCTGCGCCTGCTGCCGTCCTGAGCCGGATCCGTGCCGTTGGGGTGCCGGGACCAGGCCTCGGTCGCCGTGCAGGGGGCCGAACTCCTCGGCCAGTGCGTCACCTTGCCCGTCGGTGGAAGTCATGTCACTCCTCGCTCGGCCGGCGGGACGGCGACCCTGCCCGTCCCGATCGCGAACTCCAGCGCCGCGCTGCCGTCCGCCGGCTCGGCGAGCCGTGCCACGGTCGGCGTCGGGACCTCGGGAGGGGCCCGGAAGCCTCCGCTTGCCCTACCGCTCACCCTCGCTCGCCAACAGCCCCAGTACCTCACCGAGTTGGTTGCGCGCCTTCTGATCGGCGATGAGCCCGTCCTCGCCGAGCGCGTCCCGTCCCACCGGGATCCGCACGCAGGCCGGCTCCACGATCTTGGCGCCCGTGTATCCCAGTACCGTTCGCAGCGTGGCCTCGGCGCCGTGGCCCCGCCCCGGGGCGGCCGCGTTGATCCACGCCGTCGGCTTGTCGCAGATCTCCGTGCCGCCGACGGTCCAGTCCAGCAGGTTCTTGAACGAGCCCGGCAGCGTGCCCGCGTACTCGGGCGTGCAGATCAGGATCGCGTCGGCACGGTCCAGCACCGCCCTGAGCCCGGCGGCCGGAGCCGGCAGCGGGTCGGTGTCGTCGTCGGGGTTGAAATGCGGAAGCCGAGCCAGGTCCTCGTACATGACCGTGTCCACGCCCACGGACGGCGCCACGGCGTGCGCGGTGCGGAGCACGGCCTCATTGGTGGAGCCCTTCCGCAGGCTCCCGGAGAGCAAAAGGATCATCGGCGTCGACGTCATCCGCTCAACCTACCGCGAGGGTGATCCGTGCGGCCGGCTCGGCCGATGTTGGTCGGTCTTCGGTCCCTTCATGCGTCGGTCGCCTCCCCGGAGGAAACCAACCCAGCGGTTTGATAAGTGCGGTCGGCAGCGGGCTGGTAGACGCCAAACGGCGTTGTCCGCTCAGCTGTTGGCGTCGGCCAGGGGCACCGTCGATCGCTGCCGTACCTCCGCGATCACCCTCGCGCCCCGGTCCGGTGCGGTGTCGAGGCGGACGAGGACGGCCGGAGCGGCGATCGCGGGGAGCACGTGGTTGAAGAGGGCCGACATACGGTGGTCGAGGTCGGCCCAGTCGGCGACCGCCTGGGAGACGAACTGCACGCCTATCCACGCGCCGAGGAAGACCTGGGCGGTCTCCTCGGGCACGACGTGCGGGAGTACCTCGCCGCGTTCCTTGGCCGCCGTCAGGACGGATCCGGTCAGCTCGGCCCAGGCCGGCCAGGCGCTGCCGAAGACATCACGGCCCTGCAGGTCGGCCGAGAGCCGGACGGCCGCGAGCAGCATCGGCTCCCGGGGCAGCCGTTCGGCCAGGGTCATGCCCGCGTCCACCCACTCCTGCAGCTTCAGTTCTCGGGGGACGCAGTACTCGGTGGCTATCTGCTCCTGCAACACGCCCTGGGCGAGGGCCGCCTTGGAGTCGAAGTGGAAGTACAGCGCACCCTTGGTCACGCCGGCCCTGTTGAGGATCTCGGCGATGGTGGCCGCCGCGTATCCGCGCTCGGCGAAGACCGCCGCGGCGGCTTCCAGAACAGCACGTCGGGTCCGTACAGCTCGCTCCTGCTGAGCCATGGACCCTCCTCAAGCTGAAAATTAAACCAAACAGCTCGTACCTTACCGCAGCGCATGTCAACGCAGAGGTGCTCCGCGGCAGTTGCCGTCGGGGTGGGCAGGCACGGCCGGCAGCGACTCCTTTTGAACATGTTCAAAACTAGGGCTACGCTGTGTGCACCGAACCGAGGGGGCTCGATGAAGGTGGTTCTGCCCGGAGGAACCGGACAGGTCGGAACGATTCTCGATCGTGCGCTGACGGCGGCGGGTCACGAGGTCACCGTGCTGACCCGGCATCCGGCGCGAGAGCGGCAGGTCGGCTGGGACGGGGGCACGCTCGGCCGCTGGGCCGAGGTGATCGACGGCAGCGATGTCGTGATCAACCTGGCCGGACGCAGCGTCTCCTGCCGCTACACCGCCGAGAACCTGCGGGACATGATGGAGTCCCGGGTGGACTCGGCGCGGGTGGTCGGCGAGGCGATCGCCGCCGCCGCGCGGCCACCGCGGGTGTGGCTGCAGATGAGTACGGCCACGATCTACGCCCATCGCTTCGACGCGGCGAACGACGAGGCGACAGGGGTCATCGGCGGCTCGGAGACCGGAGTTCCGGACTACTGGGCGTTCAGCGTCGACATCGCGAGGAACTGGGAGCGCGCCCAGGCCGAGGCGCCTGCGCCGGCGACGCGGAAGGTGGCACTGCGCTCGGCGATGGTGATGAGCCCGGACCGGGGCGGGGTCTTCGACGTCCTGCTGGGTCTGGCCAGGCTGGGACTGGGCGGGCCGGTCGCCGGAGGGGCGCAGTACGTCTCCTGGATCCACGACGAGGACTTCGTGCGCGCGGTGGAGTTCCTGGTCGAGCGGGAGGACATCGAGGGGCCGGTGAACCTCGCCTCCCCCGGACCGATCCCCCAGCGGGACTTCATGCGGGCACTCCGCGCGGCGCGGGGCGTCCCGGTGGGGCTGCCGGCGACCCGGTGGATGGCGGAGCTGGGGGCGCTCGCGCTGCGCTCGGACACGGAGTTGCTGCTCAAGAGCCGCCGGGTGGTCCCGGGCCGGCTGCTGGAGGCGGGGTTCGACTTCGCGTACCGCGAGTGGCCGCCGGCCGCCCTGGACCTCGTACGGCGGTCCAGGTCGTTGCGGACGGGCCGCCGCGGGCGGACGGGAGCGGCGGCGGGACAACAGGCCTGAGTCAGGCCGGGGTCTTTACTTGAACTTACAAGCATCGAGGTATCGTGCGTCGTGGTTCAAGTTTGAATCAGCGCGAAATCGGGAGGGCACCATGCGCGTCGCGATCACCGGGTCCACCGGCCTCATCGGCTCCGCCCTCACGCGCTCGCTCCTCGCGGACGGCCACCAGGTCGTCCGCCTGGTCCGTGACCGGTCCGCCCTCGCCCCTCGGGACGGCAGCCCGTCCGCCCGCTGGGATCCTGCGGCCGGAGAGGTCGAGCCCGGCGTGCTGGACGGTGTCGACGCCGTCGTCCACCTGGCCGGCGCGGGAGTCGGCGACAAGCGCTGGACCGCCGCCTACAAGCGGGAGATCCACCACAGCCGAGTCAGCGGCACCGACACCATCGCGCGCGCCTGCGCCGACTCCGCGAACCCGCCGCGCGTCCTGGTGTCCGCGTCCGCGACCGGCTACTACGGCGACACCGGCGAACGGACCGTCGACGAGAGCGAGTCGGCGGGGGACGACTTCCTGGCCTCCGTCTGCGTCGACTGGGAGGCGGCCGCCGATCCGGCCCGGCAGGCCGGCATGCGGGTGGTGCACCCGCGCACCGGCCTGGTCGTCTCCGCGCAGGGTGGCGCCTTCGGGCGGCTCTTCCCGCTGTTCCGCTACGGTCTCGGCGGCCGGCTCGGCTCCGGCGACCAGTACTGGCCGTTCATCTCGCTGACCGACCACATCGCGGCCCTCCGCTTCGCCCTCGACACCGAGGAGCTCTCCGGCCCCGTCAACTTCACGGTCCCCGAGCCGCTCACCAACCGGGAGGTCACCCGGGCACTGAGCCGGGCACTGCGCCGTCCGGCGTTCGCCGCCGTCCCCGCCTTCGCCCTGCGCGCGGCGCTCGGCGAGTTCGCCGCGAGCATCACGTGCAGAGCGCGCGTCGTACCGGCCGCCCTACGCAAGGCGGGCTTCACCTTCGCTCACCCGACGATCGACACGGCGCTCGACTCGGCGCTACGACCGGCCCGTTGAGGAATCCGCCGCCGGGACCGAGTGCCGTACACCGCGCCGAATGCCGCCCCGTGCCGGGTGCGGGAACGTCCGCCGCGCGGGACCATGGTCGTCCGGGCGCGCGGTACCGGGGCGCTACGGGCGACGGGTGACGAGGAGGATGTCGTGTGCCGACTGTTCGGGCTGATCAGCTCCCCGCTCCGCACGCATGCCACGTTCTGGCTGCTGGACGCCCCCGACAGTCTCAGCGCGCAGAGTCACCGCGAACCCGACGGCACCGGGCTCGGGTACTTCGACGCGGGCGGCACCCCGGAGCTGCACAAGGCACCGATCGCCGCCTATGAGGATCGCGCCTTCGCCAGGGAGGCCCGGGAGATCGAGTCGGCCACCTTCCTCGCGCACATCCGGTACGCCTCGACCGGAGGGCTGGACGTGCGCAACACGCACCCGTTCGAGCAGCACGGGCGGCTGTTCGCGCACAACGGTGTGATCGAGGGGCTGGACGGGCTCGACCAGCACCTGGGCGAGGACCGCGCACTGGTGCACGGCGACACCGACTCCGAGCGCTTCTTCGCCCTGGTCACGCGGGAGACGGCGGCGCACGGCGGGGATGTGTCCGCCGGCCTCGTGTCCGCGGCACGCTGGGTCGCCGGGAACCTGCCTCTCTTCGCCCTCAACATCATCCTCGTCACCGCCCGGGAGCTGTGGGCCCTGCGCTATCCCGCCACCCATGAGCTGTACGTGCTGCGGCGCCCGGCAGGCGGTCACCACGGCTCGCGGCATCTGGACCACACCGGCCGGTACGGTCATCTGCGGGTGCGGTCGGCGCATCTGGGCGAGGTCCCGTCCGTGGTCGTGGCCAGCGAGCCCATGGACGAGAGCCCCCACTGGCGGCTCCTGGAACCCGGCGAACTGCTCCACGTCGGCCCCGACCTCCGGGTGACCTCCACCGTCGCCCTGCCCGGTCCACCGGCCCACCCCCTGACCCTGGCCGACCTGCGCCCCGAGGCGGCCGACTCCCAGCGGCCCGCATAGCCGCACCTGCGCGGGGTGACCCGGGTCACACACTCAAGACTTGCGCAACCCTTAAACTTTCCCGCGTGGAGACTACCGAAGTGACGGGTTGGGAGACCGCCGTGCTCGAGGGAGGGCCGGCGGACGGGCTGCGGATGAAGGTCTCCGACCGGCCGCGCGTGCTGCAGGTGACGTACCCCTGCCAGGTCGAGGCCGCGCCACCGGGTGGCGTACGCGCGGAGGCGGTGTATCTGTACCGCCGCGATTACACCGTCACCAGCGAGCCCCTGCGGTACGGCTTCGACATCGCCAGTCCCTGACCCCTCCGGGTTGCGGCCTTGCGCAACCACACAACCGCGCGTGCCGCCGGTCAGGAGTCGGAGTCGGGCTTGCCGCGCGCCGCCGCGTAGGCCTGGGACGGTGTCATGGAGACGCCGTTCAGGTTGACCGTCTTGTAGGGGCTGACCTTGGCGCAGGTCTTGGCCTGGTCGGCGGTGGAGGCGTGCGCGCCTCCGACGGCGGCCTTGGTGTCGGCCGGCGCCGGGGAGGAGCTGCCGCCCGGGAAGCCGGTGCCGCTGGGCCAGTCGCTGCCGATCACCAGGGTCAGGCCGCTGCCGGTGCCCTGCTTCAGGTGCGCGGAGGACAGACCGAGCGCCTTGGCGACCGTCTGCGCCTCGTCCTTCTGGCCGTTGCCGTAGGTGAGGCTGGTGGTGGCCGCGGGGCTCGGCGCGTTGGCCGTGGTCGTCGCCGAGCTGAAGCCCTGGTCGGTCAGCGCGGTCGCGATGGCCGAGGCACGGCCGGTGACCGCGGTGCCGTTCTCGACCGTAACGGCGATCTGCGAGGCCGGCACGGCCGGGGCCGTCGCCTTCGCGGTCGCCGAGGCCGCCGCGGACTTCTGGCCGGAGCCGTTGGTCAGCGACTGGTCATTGGCGATGGTGGCGAACAGGGTCTTGGCGCCCGGGCCCACGACGAGCCGTTCCCTGTTGTTCGGGTCGGCGGCCGTCTGCATCGTCGTGAACGTCAGCCGCTTGGTCGGCACCTTGTTCACGTCCGACGCGAGCGAGATCAGCTTCTTCACACTGCCCAGGCCGTCGTCCACGGTCAGCGCCTTGGTGGCGGCGTCGGCCAGGCCGTAGACGGCCGTGGGGTCGGTGAGCGTGCCCGCGCTCTTGAACTTGCGGATCAACGAGCTGAGGAAGAGGTGCTGGGTCGTCGTACGGCCCAGGTCGCTGCCGTCGCCGAAGCCGTGCCGGGAGCGGACGAACTCCAGGGCGGCCTCGCCCTTGAGGGTGTGATCGCCCTTGGCCAGCTTCAGGTGCGAGTAGGTGTCGTACACGTTGTCGCTGACACAGACGGAGACACCGCCGATCGCGTCGGACATCTTCACGACGCCGGAGAAGTCGAGTTTGACGAAGTGGTCGATCGGGATGCCGGTGAGCTGGTGGACGGTGGCCACCTGACAGGCGGGACCGTACTGCAACGCGCTGTTGATCTGGCCGTAGTAACCGCCCGTGGCGCGGCCCGACTCGGTGTCCTTGCAGGCCGGAACCTGGGTCATGGTGTCCCGCGGGATGCTCATCACCGTCGCGTTGGAGCGGTCGGCGGATATGTGCAGCACCATCTGCACGTCCGCGTTGCTGCCGGTCTGCACCCCGGTCTTCGAACAGCCACCGCCGAGCTTGCAGTCGGCCGCGCTGGTGCGGCCGTCCGAGCCCATGACCAGGATGTTGATCGGGGTCCGGCCGAAGGCGTCGGCCTTCTCGGTGCCGCCCTTGCCGTCGAGCGAGACGCTGTTGATGTTGCCGTTCAGGTGCTCGTAGAACCACCAGCCCGCGCCGGCCGTGACCACGATGATGACCGACAGACCTATCCCGATGCCCTTCAGGATCCGCCGGCCGCGGCCCACCGCGCGGCCCCGGCGTCCCCGCTTGCCGCCACGGGAGCGGGCGGCCGCGCGGGCCGCGGCCCGGCCGCCCGGCGTACCCGGCCCGTCGGGCCCGGCCCCTCGCTGTCCGGGCACCCGCGCGCTACGGCTGCGCGTGGCCTGGCCGGCGGGGCCGTCCCACGGGTCGCTCATCTCCCACTCCCATGAACGGTCGGGCCCGTCGGACCGGGCCATGGGGTGTACGGCCAGGCCCGCGCGGCGGTGTACGGGCGGGCGGAGCGTGCCGCTCCGCCTTGCTTGCATAGTTGCGCAATCTAACAAACCTGCGGCCCGAACAGCACAGATACACACATATTTCACAGGTGGGGCATCTCATGGAACGGCTGTACGACCCTGGGTTGTATGGGAGCCGGAGTCTACGCGGCTTATATAAGAGCGCCATATAGAAGCGACGCCGTCAGCCGCCGAACCTGCGCAGGCCGCGGGCAGAGCCGGAGCCGAGCTGCGAGCGTGCGGTCAGCTGACCCACCATGAGCCGGACCAGGGTCACGACGTCCGGGTCGCCTATGCAGTACACCTGCCGCCGGCCCTCGCGGCGGGCGCGGACGAGGCCGGCGAGCTTCAGTTTCGCCAGGTGCTGGCTGACCGCGGGGAGCGCTCCGCCCACCCGGTCGGCGAGGTGCGTGACATCGCTCTCGCCCTGGGAGAGGGCCCACATCAGGTGCAGCCGGGCGGAGGAGGCGAGCAGACCGAACGCCGCGGCGGCCTGCTCGAGCACCTCGGCGGGCGGGTCCTCGAAGCCGGCGGCGCTCTCCGTCACAGCCCTCTCCCGTCCCCGCCCTCGTCACAGCCGACGCACCTGCGCCCACCCAGTGTAGGCGTCCGGTTCCGGCGCTTCGGCGGTGCCGGGACGGCCCGGCACTCGCCACCGGGGACGGGCGCATGCGTGCACAGCGGTCGGAGAGGTCTCCCGGTACGGGAGGACTCAGTCCTCGTAGAAGTTGTTGACCACGACCTCCGGCTCGTCGTCGTCGAACGCCTCGTTGAGCAGTGCGCCGCCGATGAGGCCTGCCGCACCGGCGCCGATGAGCGCACCCGTGCCGAACCGCCGACCGCCGCCCTGCTGGTGATGGTCGTGGTCCGCGTACGGCTGCGCGTACCCCTGCTGGGGATAACCCTGCTGGGGGTAACCCTGCTGCGGATAACCCTGTGCCACGGGCTGCGGATAGCCCTGCTGGGGCGGGGTGTAGAAGGGCGGCGCCGTGGTCTGCACGCGCTGTGCGCAGCCGCCGCAGGTCTGCACCGGCCGGGGCACGCCCCACTGCGGGGACCAGCTCACGGTCGTCGTGCCCGGGCCGTGGTTGGGGTCGAAGAAGCAGGTCACGGTGGAACTCCCGGTAGGTGAAGGGGATGTGGTGAATGCCGGGGCCGACGGGCCGGCGACCGGTGGATTCGGCGGAGCGGGTGGCGCATACGGACCGGCACTGGTCTGCGGTGCGGTGGCCGGGGGCGGATTCGGGCTCGGGGCCTGGCTCGGGGCGGCGTCCTTCAGTACGGCCACGCCGTAGTCGGTGGCGATGCCGGCGAGCCCCGAGGCGTAACCCTGGCCGATCGCGCGGAACTTCCACTCCGCGCCGTGCCGGTACAGCTCGCCGAAGACGAGCGCGGTCTCGGCCGACAGTCCGCCGGCCGCGAGGTCGTAGCGAGCCAGTTCGGTGCCGTTGTCCTGGTCGAGGACGCGGATGTGGGCCCGGTGCACCTGGCCGAAGGTCTGGCCACGGCCGGCGTCGTCGTAGACGGACACCGGGAAGACGATCTTCTCCACCCGGTCCGGGACTCGGGTGAGATCGACCTGGATCCGCTGGTCGTCGCCGTCGACCGGACTGCCGCCGCCGCTGTGGCGGACCGAACCGTCGGGGCTGCTCAGGTTGTTGAAGAAGACGAAGTGCTCGTCGGACAGCACTTTGCCCGACCGGTCGCACAGCAGCGCACTGGCGTCCAGTTCGCACCCGGTCCCGGCCTGCCAGCCCAGCCCGACCGTCACAGCAGTCAGACCGGGGGCCTGCTTGCTCAGCGACACATTGCCGCCCTTGGTCAGGGACACACTCATCCACACCCTCCGCAGCCGCTCGCACTTACCGCGTCCATCTTGATCAACGCGCCTGGATCGTTCTCGGTTCCCCGATTGCGCAATGTCTTAATCATGTAGCAGAACCTCGACGGGTCGTCTCCAGAGCCCAACACCCCTTGCCCGGCCGCCTCGACCGCCGCCTAGGCTTGCGCGAACAGGCAAACCAAGTGGAGGACAACACCGTGGGCATCATCGGCTGGATCATTCTCGGCCTGCTTGCCGGAGCCGTCGCCAAGATGCTGCTCCCCGGCCGCGACCCGGGCGGCATGATCGGCACCACCCTCATCGGCGTCGCGGGCTCCTTCGTCGGTGGCTGGCTCTCCGCCCGCTTCCTCCACCGACCGGTGGAGAAGCACTTCTTCGACCTCTACACCTGGGGCGCGGCGATCGCCGGCTCCCTGGTGCTGCTCATCGGATACCGCATCCTCTTCGGCAACTCCCGCGACTGACCCAGCCCCTGGGGCTGCCGCACACGCCGGCTCGACCGAGCGGTCCGCATCGTTCATCCCTTCACACGCCGAATCTACAACACTGTAGAAGTTATGGGTGGTGGCGCCACGTCGCACATCGCCGCGAGCGGCGCAAACCGGCCACGGCCGACACTTCTGTACGATGTGACGTTCCTCCGGCGCGAGGAGTTGAGGCGGGGGCTCGGCAGAAGGGAGCAGTCGGGTGGCGGAGCCTGGTGCGCGCCGTCGGCGCAGGCCGCAGGGAGCGCTGGAGACACGGGTCCTCGGGGCGCTGCACAAGGCCGGCGCACCGGTGACCGCGGGCTGGGTGCGCGAGCATCTGGCGGCCGACCTCGCCTACACCACCGTGATGACGGTGCTCGCGCGCCTGCTGGCGAAGCACGCCGTCACCCGCAGGCGTGAGGGGCGGTCATTCGTGTGGCTGCCCGCCGCGGACGAGGCCGGTCTGGCCGCGCGGAAGATGCACAAGGTCCTGGACGGCGAGCAGGACCGGCGTGCGGTGCTGGCGAGTTTCATCACCGCGCTGCCGGAGGGCGACGAACGACTGCTGCGCGAGCTCCTGGACCAGGGCGCCGGCGAGGACTGAGCACGCATGGGAATCTTCGTCCTTCTTCCCCTGGTCCTGCCGTTGACGGCCTGGCCGATCGCGCGCCTGGCCGAGCAGCGGCTCCATCCGCGCACCGCCACCGTGCTGCTGACCGGCGTCTCCACGGTGCTGGCGCTGTGCAGCACGGTGTGTCTGGCGCTGCTGGTGGTGGTCGGCACGGCCCAACTGCCCGGCAATCCCCTGCCCGACGGCTGGTCGGACCCCGAGGTGCGGGAGAGCGTGCCGCGGCACGAGGTCGCGGGCAAGGCCGCGATCCCCGCGCTGCTCGCGGTCCTCGCGACCTGCGGCCGGGCGCTGCTGCGCCACCATCGGATACGACGGCGGGCTCACGCGGCGCTGCGGGGGCTGCCGCTCACGCAGGTGGCCGTGCTGCCCGACGCCACGCCGTACGCCTACGCCCTGCCGGGTGGTCCGCTGGACCGGATCGTGGTGTCCACGGCGATGCTCGGCTGTCTCGCGCCCAGGAAGCGCCGCGCGCTGTTCGCCCACGAGCGCGCGCACCTGGCCGCCCGGCACCACCGGCACCTGCTGCTGGTCCAACTCGCCGCCTGCGCCAACCCGTTCCTGCGGCCGCTGCGTTCTGCGGTCGCCTACACGGCGGAGCGCTGGGCGGACGAGGAGGCGGCCCAGGCCGTGGGCAGCCGCAAGGACGCGGCCCGCGCGATCGGCACCGCGGCGCTCGTCTCCCGTGCCACGCCCGCGCCGACGCTCGCCGCATTGGCCGCGCCCGGCCCGCTCCCGCGGCGTGTCGCCGCGCTGCTCGCTCCGGCGCCGAGCCTGCGGGCCTGGCCGTCCGTCTTCACGACGGTGGGCCTGGCCCTGCGGACGGCGGCCACCGGGGCCGTCCTGTCCGCGATGTTCTCGGCCAACTCGGCCGTCACGCTACTGCTCCTGCTGCGCGCGGCGACCCCGCTCTGACCGCACCACACGAAGCCCGACGTCGTCGATGCGGAACGCCGGACGGCTGCGGCGCCGTACCGATGCGCGGCAGCTCCAGCCGGTTGAACCCCCGGTCGCTGAGGTCGGCGTCGCAGCAGCCGATGTAGCAGCCGTCCGTGGTGTGCCTGCGGTGGTTGAGCTTCAGCAGCGATCCCGACCGGTTCCGACGAGCGCACCGGCGGTCGACGGCCGCTGACGGCTGTACGACGGCCATGCGTTCGCCTGGCGGGACGAGAGTGGCGGGCTAGCGCGGCCCCTGGGCCTCCCGGTGCGTGGCGGCCGTCTGCAGAGCTTCCTGTGTCGTCTGGTCGGCCGGCAGGAACGCCTCCAGTTTCAGCTCGGCGAGGGTCACGTCGACGGCGGTGGCGAAGGTCGTCACGGTCGTCATCAGCCGCAGCTCGCCGTACGAGGAGCGCAGCCGCAGCGGTACCGCGAAGCCGAGGTGGTCGGCGGATGGTTCCAACTCGGGTATGTAGCCGGTGAGTTCGGCCTGCAGCTCGGGCAGGTGGCCGAGGCGGGCCAGGATGTGCCGGGACCATGCGGCGAGATTGCCGATGCGCGGGGCCAGGCCCTGCGGATGCAGCGCGAGCCGGTAGACGTTCCTGCCGGGGCCGATGAGTTCCGGGGACGCGCCCTCGGTGAGCACGTCGAACGCCTGGTTCGCGGCGATCAGGTCACCGCCCCGGTCCACCACCAGCGCCGGGTAGGGCAGAAGCCCGCGCAGGATGTGGTCGATCGCCGTGCGCACCGGGGCCAGCCCGGGGTCGTCGAGGGAGCTCTCGGGGTACACGGGCGCGTACCCGGCGGCCAGCAGCAGCTCGTTGCGTTCACGCAGCGGCAGTTCCATCGACTCGGCCAGCCGTACGACCATGGTGCGGCCCGGGACGGATCTGCCGGACTCGATGAAGCTCAGGTGGCGTTGGGTGGTGCCCGCCCGCAGGGCGAGGTCGAGCTGGCTGAGGCGACGGCCGGTGCGGCATGCGCGCAGCGCGCGGGGGAAGTCCACGGGTCCCGTTCTAGCGCCAGGCACGGGTGCTCGGCCATTCCCTGCGGGGAATTGTCGCGTCGCGGCCGGGACCGGAGCATCGACGGCATGGACATCGGCGTACTCCTTCCGACCGGCACCGCGCAGTGGGGTCCCGGCGACGACCCGCGTGAACTGGTCGCCTTCGGCCGCGAGGCCGAACGCTCGGGCTTCTCCTCCGTCTTCGTCAACGACTCCCTGATCAGCCCGCGCATCGAGGCACTGACGATGCTGGCCGCGCTCGCCCCGGCGACCGAGAGCGTGACCCTGGGCACGGCGGCGCTGCTGCCGTTCCTGCGCCGGCCGGTGCAGACCGCGCAGACGCTGGCCTCCCTGGACCTGCTGTCCGCCGGCCGCCTCACGCTGGCCGTCGGCGCGGGCTTCCCCGGCCGTTTCGGACGGCCCCTCTACGACCTGTCCGAGGTGCCGTGGGCCCGTCGCTTCGCCCGGCTGGACGAGACCGTCGCGCTGTGGCGGGCCCTGTGGAGCGGCGCGGACTCCTTCCACGGGGAGATCCTCCGGTTCGACGGCATCCCGCCGATGACCCGGCCGTACCGCCCGGGCGGCCCGCCGGTGTGGCTCGGCGGCGCGACCCCGGCGGCACTGGACCGGACCGGCCGGCTGTACGACGGCTGGCTGCCGTACCCGCCCGACCCCGCCGACTACGCCTCCGGCCTGCTGAACATCCGCACGGCGGCGGTCGGCGCCGGCCGCCGGGCCCAGGACGTCACCCCGGCGCTGTTCGTCTCCGTGCGCGTCGACGAGGACGTCGAGCGCGGCCGGCGTGAGCTGGAGGCGTACGCGCGGGCCGTCTACGGCATGCCGCTGGCGGACCTGGAGCGGATCCAGGCGGTGGTCACCGGCTCCGCCGAGCAGGTGCGGACACGGCTCGACCGGTACGTCGCGGCCGGCGCCCGGCACCTCGTCGTCCGGCTCGGCGCCCTGGACCTGGCCGCCCAGCGTGACCAGCTCGAACGAGTCGCCGACCTGATCCCGGCACTGAAGGCGTCCGCGTCGGCCGCCGACCGGGCCGTCGCGTGCACACAGGAGGACACGGCGGCCTGAGCGGGGCCGGGCTCCGCACCCTGCCGACGGCCTGACGGCGTGCTCCTGCACCCTTCCGACGGCCCGTGGGGCAGCCACGGCACTTTTCATCCCTACGGGTGAATCGACGGATGGACGTCCGCAACTCCGCCCGCCCTGTGCGGTGTGCTGAGCAGGGCCCGGCCGTACCGGAACAGGGGGGAGCGGGACCTATGGGTGTCTTCGTTCTGTGCGCCTGGCTGGTGACCGCCGGGCTCGGCGGATACCTCGCCACCGTGTGGGTCCGGCACGGCGGACTGCGGCAGCGCACGCCCGGTGTGACGCGGCTGCCGCTGTGGCTCGTGCTCGGCCATGTGGCCCTCGCCGTGGCCGGGCTCGCCACCTGGACCGCCTATGTGGTGGCAGGGGTGCGGAGTTCGGCCTGGGCGGCGTGCGCGGTCGTACTGATCGTGGCCGCGTTCGGCTTCATGATGCTGCTGCGCTGGATGCCCAGTTCCGGACGCCATTCCCACGGGGGCGCCACGGCCGAGCGGCACTTCCCGCTCACGGCCGTGGTGGCCCACGGCATGACCGCCGGCGCCACCGTCCACCTGGTGCTCCTCGTGGTCCTGGGCAAGGCATGAGTACGGCCGAGGAGGGCTCTGGGCCTGGTGGGACGGCGGTTTCCGTGGTGTCCTGGTAGTGGCGGGAAGGACCGAGAACAGACGCGGAGAAGCGGCTCAGAGCCGCGCACCGCGCAATCCGGATCCGCGAGAAGCGGGTGGCCCTTCCCGCCCTGTCGTGTGTAAAAGGGCGGCTTGCCAGTGTCAGGTGTTCAGCCTCGACCGCCGCTGAGGTTGCCCCAGCGGGGACCGATCTGCTTCCACTCCTCGTCCCACTCGGCCATCCGCCGCTTGATCATCCGGTTGCGGACCACCCAGCCCGCGCCCCAGACCACCGCGCCCGCCGACGGGGCGACGAGGGCGCCGGTGAGCGCTGCCTGCAGATCCGCGGCGGCGCCGGTGACGGGCGCGGAGACCACGTGATCGTCACGGTTGGTCCACACGGTCACCTGGGATCCGGCCGGGGCGCCCGGGAGGACCTTCGCCCGGTCGGTGTGCACGGCGCCGTGGCCGTCCGTCCAGCGCACGGTGGCCCAGACCCGCCCGTCGTCGTAACCGCTCCCCGAGGTCGGGGTCCGCGCCGCGCTGTCGGTGAGCACGGCGGACACCGCGTGCACCTGGGCCTGGCGGGCGGCGAACGCCGCGCCCGCGGTCTGTGCCGCCAGGAGGCCGGCGACGGCCCCGCCGAGGACGGCGAGCACCCAGGTCGCGAGGACGATCCAGGCCTCGACGACATCGCTGTGCCGCCTGAGCGGATTGCGCCGCCAGCGCCACAGCCGTACCTGGGCGACCGTTGTGGGAGGTGTCCGGTTCATCGTCACCGCCTCCTCTCGCGCACGGCGGCTTCACACCCACTCCGCGTACCCCTCGCCGGGCGGGCTCGCGCCGGGCGGGCGGCGAGCGGGCTCGGGGCGGTCCCCCGGACCCGGCCGTCGAGTGTCACCACACCATCGTGCACCTCAATCCGGCTGTTGGCGGGGTGAGTGCGGCACAGGCTCATGACGACCTTGTGCCCACCCCTGCCGACCAGCGGCGTCGGGACGTCCGACCCCGCCGCCGAGGGCCGAAGGGCACTGGGCGTACGGCGTGGGAGGGGCGAGCGTGGGGAGCAGGAGCGGCACCGATTCCCCCGCGGTGCCGCTCCGCGCCCGGCCTGCCGCGGCTCGCTTCGGCGCCGGAGCAGGTGAGGCCGCGCGCTAGGACGGTGTCAGGGGCAGGTCGTCGGTGTAGGCGTTCACCGGCTGGGCGATGGGGTGGGTGTCCTTGGTGTCGAGGGCCGCCTGTGCGCTCCTGGTGCCGAGGGCGCCCCTTGGGTGCCAGGTGCCGGTCACCGCGAGCCAGGTGTTCGCAGGTGGCGCCTCGGTGCCGTACACGCGGATCTTGACGGTCTGTGAGTCCGCCGCGCAGCACGTGAAGATGATGCGGGTGAGGTACCAGCCGTCGCCGTCCTCGGCCGGTGTGACGAAGCCCGTGAGCTGGACGGTCCGGTTCTTGATGGCCCCGCTGCGGTCCTGCTGGACGCGTTTGGTGAACTCGGTGAGGGTCAGGGGCAGCGGTGAGGTCGCGGGCAGCGGAGCGAATCCTTTCTTCTGCACCGCCACCGGCTTGGCGTTCGAGCGTGCCGCGGTGTACGCGCCCAGGGCGGGCGGCGCGTAGAAGAGCAGGCTGATCGCCGGGAGGAACAGCAGCCAGGCGATGCGCGGGGCGCCGGAGTGGTCGTGGCCGTGCTCGTGGCCGTGTTCGTGGTCGTCGGGGGCGGTGGGCCCCGGCGCGCCCCGTACCGCCGCCGCGGCCAGGCCGAGCAGCAGGAGGACGGCGCCGGAGACGATCAGCGGCGGTCGCAGGCCGGGCTTGACGTAGCGCAGGTAGGTGTCGGTGAAGAGGGCCGTGTGCAGCAGGCCGATGCCGGTCAGGGTCAGCAGCAGGGTCTGGACGGGGCGTTTCACAGCAGGGCGCCTCCGATCAGGACGCTCGCGGCGACGGCCACGACGGTGGTGGCCGTGGAGAACCGCCAGGCGAAGGCTCGTCCGAAGGTGCCGGCCTGAAGGGCGATCAGCTTCAGGTCGACCATCGGGCCGACCACCATGAACGCCAGCCGCGCGGTCGGGGAGAACCCGGTGAGCGAGGCGGCGACGAACGCGTCGGCCTCCGAGCAGACCGCCAGCAGTACGGCGAGCCCGGCCAGGAAGAGCACCGAGAGCCAGGGTGAGCCGGAGAAGGTGTCGAGCACGGAGCGCGGCACCGCGACGTTGAAGGTGGCGGCGGCCATGGCGCCGAGTACGAGGAAGCCGCCGGCGTGCAGGAAGTCGTGCTGGAATCCGAGCCTGAACTCGTTCCAGCGGCTGCGGCCGCGTCGGTGGCCGGTGTGCTGCCGCAGGACGGGCCGCAGCCACTTCTCCTTGCCCAGCCAGAGCCAGAGCCAGCCCATCATGGCCGCCGTGGCGAGCGAGGCGAGCAGCCGGGCGGCGACCATCGCGGGGTTGCCCGGGAAGGCGACGGCGGTGGCGGTCAGTACGACGGGGTTGATCGCGGGCGCGGAGAGCAGGAAGGCGAAGGCGGCGGCGGGGGTGACACCGCGCCGGATGAGGCTGTTGGCGACGGGTACGGAGGCGCACTCGCACCCCGGCAGCACGGCGCCCGCGGCGCCGGCGACCGGGACGGCGAGCGCGGCCCGCTTCGGCAGGACCCTGGTGAACAGGTCGGCCGGCACGAAGGCGTTGATGGCGCCGGACAGGGCGGTGCCGAGGAGGAGGAAGGGGAGTGCCTGGACGGTGATGGCGAGGCACACGGTGCGCCAGGCCTGCACGGCCGGATGGTTCAGCCAGCGGCTGCCGACGAGGAGGAGCAGGGCCGCGGCGCCGACCGCGATCGCGAACGCTGCGCCAAACGGCCAGGGCCGGATACGGCGCACGGGCGGTGCTCCGACGGGCACGACCGCCACGCCCTCGGCCACATCAACCAATTCATCCGATTTTTCCATTATCACTCCGGATGTCGGTGTCTCGCCGACCATAGGCGAGACCCGCGGTCCGGCCGCGCTTACACGCCGTCGCACCACGCCCCGTGGATCGCGATGCGCCCCATTGGTGGTGCCGGTGGCCCTTCTCACAATTCCCCCTGAACCGCCGTGGAGGTGACGGCTGCCACTTCGCGTGCCGCACGCCTTGTCTACGTTCGAGGGCATGCCGTCCCGCCCCTCCCCCACCGCCGCACGCAGGCGCACCGGCGCCCTCCTGGCCTCGGCCGCCGCTCTCCTCTCCGCCGCCGCGCTGCACCCGGCACCGGCCGCGGCCGCCACCGCTCCGGCCGCGGCCCCGCACGCCACGGCCGCCGTCCTGGACCTGGACGGCGCCGGCCGCGCCCCCGAGATGCACGGGGAGGACAGCGCGTACGACACCGCCAGCATCGTCAAGGTCGACATCCTCGCCGCGCTGCTGCTCCGGGCGCAGGACGCGGGACGGCAGCTCACCGCCGAGGAGCGGGGCCACGCCGAGCCGATGATCGAGCGCAGCGACAACACGGCGGCGGGCACCCTCTGGCGGCGGATCGGCCAGGCCTCCGGGCTGGCGGCGGCCAACAAGCGGCTGGGGCTGACCTCGACGACAGGCGGGCCCGGCGTCAAGTGGGGGCTGACCCGGACGACGGCCAGCGACCAGATACGGCTGCTCAGGGCCGTGTTCGATGCCGACACGACGGCTCAGCCCGGCTCCCCGCGCTGACGGCCACGTCCCGGGCCTACATCCGCACCCTCATGGGCCAGATCATCCCCGAGCAGAGCTGGGGAGTCTCGGCGGCCGACGGCTCCAGCTCCGCGCGGGCGCTGAAGAACGGCTGGCTGCAGCGCGACACCTCCGGCCTCTGGGACGTCAACAGCGTCGGCCAGGTCACCGTGAGGGGGCACCGGTACCTCGTGGCGGTCCTGTCGAACGGCAGCGCCTCGATGAGCGACGGCATCTCGCTGGTGGAGCGGACGGCACGCCAGGCCGTCGCATAGCGCCTCAGCGGTCCTCCGGGCGGCGGGGCCGGACGACGGCGGTGACCGTGAGCGCGGCGAGCGCGGCCAGGCAGAGCCAGGCGAACGTGTCCCCTGTGCGGTCGTAGACCGTCGTCACACCGTGCACGGGGACGTAAGCCACCATGGTCTGCCGGCCGGTCGTGAAGTAGTCCGAGGTGGCGAGGACATGCCCCTCGGCGTCGTAGGCGGCCGAGACCCCTCCCGCGTCCTGGCGGATCAGGGCGTAGCCGCCCTCGACGGCGGCCAGGACCGCCTTGTCGGTGTGCGCGGCGCCGTACTCCTTCCAGTCGTGTGCGGGCACGAGCATGATGTCGGCCCGCGTGCGCATCAGGGCCGGGAAGTCGGCGTCCTGGCAGATGACGTTGGCGAGCCGACCGTACGGGGTACGGACGATGGGCACGTGACCGTCGCCGGGCGTATACCGCTCCGAGCCTGCGATGGGGTGGGCCTTCTGGTAGGTCCAGAGCACAGTCCCGCGCGGGTCGATGAGGAACGCCTCGTTCCGGCCGTAGGCGGGCGCGGTGGTGCTGTAGACGCGGACTCCGATCTCCAGGTAGATGCCCGAACGGCGGGCCTGTGCCCGGGCGGCGGCGACGGCGGCGGACTCCTGCGACTCCTGGGTCCTGACGGCTTCCTCGGGCCAGATCACGATCTTCGCGCCGGCGGCGGCCTCGCGGCGGGTCGCGGCCAGCAGGTCGTCCTCGACCGCGGTCATCGCGGGCCGCACCGCCGTGGCGGGGGCCGCGGCGACGCCGCCCGGGCCGTCGGCGAACCGGGCGAGCGTGGTCTGCAGCCGCTCGGTCACGGTGCGGGCCGGGCTGACGCCGGCGATCCGCACGGTCGTGCCCTGGGGCGGGGAGAGGGTCAGCCGGGCACCTCCGGCGAGCAGGACGCTCAGCAGCACGGCGGTGCAGACCACGCCGCCGCGCCAGGAGGAGCTGTCCCAGATGCGGTTGGCCGTGCTCGCGACGTACCCGATGAGGAAGCCGATGCCCCAGGGGCCGGTGACCGAGACGACCTGGAGGAGGGGCAGGTTCGCGTGCTGGGTGACGGCGAGGGAGCCGAAGGCCGTGCCGAACGGGGACAGCAGGTTGATCAGGAACTCGGCGGCGGCGACACCGGCCGGGAAGACCAGGGCGGCCGGCGCGGGTCGCAGCCTGGGCGTCAGCAGGCGGTCGGCCAGGAAGGGCAGCGTCTGCAGGGCGGCCAGGGCGAGGGCCCCCGTGAACACCACGGCGTTGAAGCCGATCGCCGACTCCTGGACCCAGAAGACGGCGGCGGCGAGGTGCGCCAGCCAGATCCAGAGCGCGCCGGACCAGGCGCGGGTCAGCCGGGTGAAGCGCAGGAGCAGGACGGGGAAGATCCACGCGGCGACCGCGATGTCCCACCGGCCGCCGACCGCGAGGAGCATCGCCCCGGTGCCGAGCGGCAGCAGGGGCCACACGTGCCGGGGGGTTCGGATCGGCCGCGAGGGCGGTGGTGAGGTCGGGTGGGGCGGTGCCGGTACGGCTGTGTTTGTCATGCCCTGGACGCTAGGGCGGGCCACTCCGGCCGCGCCTCGGGCCAGATGCCGATCCTGGGCGCGGTGACGCATCTTTCGATGCGCGCCCGGCGGAGGATCCGCCCCGCCTGCGCGTCGTCTAGCCTGACCGACCGAGATGACCACCCAGGTGAACACCCTGCCCCGAGCCGTTCAGCGCCGGCTCGCCGATCGCCCCCGTCTGACAGACTCGCTGTGGGTCGGCGGCCTCACCCTGGTCGACATGGCCACGGTGCTGGACAGGACACCGCGGTCCGCGGGTTGGGGCGTGGCGCTGTGGGGTGCGCAGACCCTGCCGCTGCTGTGGCGGCGCGCGCGTCCGCGGACCGTCCTGGTCGCGATGACCGCGCTGTACGTCCTCTTCCAGGCGCTCGGCCCGATTCCGGAGAAGGTCCCCGGGCCGTTCCTGCTGATGCTCGGCGTCTACGCCGTGGCCCGGCACGCACCGGCGTCCGCGAGCGTGCCGCTCACCCTGTTCGGCCTCGCCACCACAGCCGTCACGGATGTCCTGACCGGACATTGGGAGCCGCCCCGTCCCGGCTCACTGGAGCCGATCAACGTCACGACGTTCGTGTTCTTCTTCGCCCTGGCCTGGCTGCTGGGGTACGGACGGCGCAGGATCGACGCCGACGCGGAACGCCTGCGCGACCTCAACCGGCGGCTCGCGGCCGAGCAGGAGCTCAACGCCCGGCAGGCGGTGCTCACCGAGCGGGCCCGTATCGCCCGCGACCTGCACGATGTCGTCGCCCACCACGTCAGCGCGATCGCCCTTCAGGCACGCGCCGCCGAGGACGTGCTGACCTCCCGTCCGCCCGACCCGGGCGAGGCCGCGCACGGTGTCGGTCTCATCGCGCGGACCGCCGATACGGCGCTCACGGAGATGCGGCGGCTGCTCGGGCTGCTGTCCTTCGGCGAACAGGGCCTCGCACCCGAGCCGTCCCTGGACCACCTCGACCGGCTCGTCGACGTCGCGACCTCGGCGGGGTGCCGCGTCACCTGTGTCTTTGAGACACGCGAGGGAAACGCTCTGCCGGCCGGATTGCAGGTCTCGGCCTACCGGATCGTTCAGGAGGCGCTGACCAACGCGGTCAAGCACGCCGGTCCGGTCGGCGTGCGGATCGCCGTACGCGGGGACGCGACGCGCCTCGTGATCGAGGTGGAGAACGACCCGCCGGCCCCGGGCCACCGGCCGGTGCCCGGAGCCGGACGCGGGCTCGTCGGCATGCGGGAACGGGTCGGGGCCTTCGACGGCGAACTGCTCGCCGGGCCACGTGCGGACGGCGGCTGGCGGCTGCGTGCCGTCCTGTCCGCGCGGGGGCCTGTATCGGCACAGGGGGACGGATGACCGTACGCGTGCTCGTCGTGGACGACCAGGAGATCGTGCGGACCGCGCTGCGTCTCGTCATCGACCGCCGGGAGGGTCTGTCGGTCGTCGGGGAGGCGGCCGACGGCGAGCAGGCCGTCGCCCGGGCCGTTGCGCTGCGACCGGACGTGGTGCTGATGGACGTACGGATGCCGGGCACGACCGGCGTCGAGGCGACCCGGCGGATCGTCGAGGAATGGCCCGGTCCGGGTCCGGTGCCGCGGGTGCTGGTGCTGACCACCTTCGACCTGGACGAGTACGTGCACGCCGCGCTGCGCGCCGGGGCCGTCGGCTTCCTGCTGAAGAACAGCCGGCCCGACCAGCTCGCCGAGGCGCTCCGCGCCACGGCCGACGGTGAGTCCGTGCTCGCCCCGAGCGTCACCCGGCGTCTGATCGACACCGTCACGGCGCTGCCGCCCTCACTTCTGCCGACGGCGCCCGGGCCCGTGCCGGCGGACGTCTCGCTGACCGAGCGCGAGATCCAGGTCCTGGTACTGGTCGCGCGTGGCCTGTCCAACGCCAGGATCGCCGCGGACCTGGGGCTGAGCGAGGCGACGGTGAAGAGCCGGGTCAACCGCATCCTGACCCGGCTGGGTCTGGAGAACCGGGTCCAGGCCGCCCTGTACGCCCACCGGGCGGGTCTCGCCTGACGCGGTCCATACCCGCGGCCACACCGTCTCCACAGTGGTGTAAACCATTTTCCCGTTCCCTGTGACGCGCCTGTGACAGTCGGCGGACACGGCCATGACGTCCGGCAAGCAATCTGGAGGAACAAGGGCAAATCGCCCCAAACGGACAGACCCCTCGCCGGAGGACAACCCCTATGAGCGCCACCCTCGTCACGCCGCACACCGAGGCCCAGGCCCCTGCGCTGGCTCCGCGCGAGCAGGAGACGCTCCGGCACATCGCGGCCGGCCGCACCTACCTCCAGACCGCCCGCCACATGGGACTGTCCACCCACACCGTGGACGCCTACCTGCGCCGCATCCGGGCCAAGCTCAACATCACCAACACCGCCGAGCTGACCCGCATGGCCATCGCCCTGGGCCTGTGATCCGAGGGGCAGCGCTTCGCGCACGCCAACGGGCCCACGTGCCGGCCACGGAGTGAGCTTCCGTGGACCGTTCCGCCGGGCGGCGGCACGTGGGCCCGTGTGTCCCGTGGGCGTCAGCCGACGGTCAGGGAGAACGGTCCGGCCAGGACCGAGTAGCCGTCATTGGCGAGGTAGTAGACGTCGTACGTCCCCGCGCCGCCCAGTTTGCCGGTCGGGAAGGTCAGGGCGCCGCTGGCGTTCGGGGCGTAGGACCAGGCGAGCGAGGACTGCTTGCCGGGAGTGACGCCCGCCGGGTAGATGCCGATCCAGTTCTTGGCGCTGACCTGGAACGCCGACGGCACCGAGTAGCGGAAGGTGACGTTGCCGCCGCTCGTGACCGCGTTCAGGTCGCCGGTGAGCGTCGGCTGGGTCGCGGTGGACGGCGTGAACGCGGCGTTGAGCGGGGTCGCGTAGGTGTCGTTCGCCGTGAGGCCGGGCAGGCCGAGCGCGGCCTCGATGGTGCGGCCTATGCCGTAGTGGTCGTAGCGGAGCGGGCTGCTGGTGCCGGCCGGGACTGTGCCCTGGGAGCCGACGACCGTCGTCACGATGTGGTTGTACGCCTCGCCGCCGCTCTCGTCCCAGGTCAGGACGAGCAGCGAGCGCTGCTGGGTCCAGGCCGGGGAGGTGAGGACCGGGTCGAGGGTCTGCTTCAGCCAGCCGTCCTGGGCCTTGAGGCTGGTGGCGTTGCCGTTGCCGGAGGCCTCGCCGTCGTAGTAGTCGTCGGCGGCGATCCAGGAGAAGTTCGGGGTGGTGGCCGCGGACTTCAGGTCGGTGGTCAGCTGTGTGGTGTCGAACAGGTGGGCCGCGCAGCGGGACGCGTTGCCGCTGATGTCCGTGTAGTTGATGAAGGGCGCGTCGTCGGGTTGGTAGTAACTGTCGTTGTTGTTCTTGGTGTTGCAGGGGGTGCCCATGCCCTGCTCGTAGGCCTTCCAGCTCTTGCCGGCCGCCTCCAGGGTGTCACCGAGGTTGCGCTGGGGGGAGTTGATGTTGGGGAAGTAGGTGGCGCCCTTGGTGTAGGTGTCGCCGCCGGCGACGGCGAGGTAGTTCTCGTCGCTCGGGTGGTAGACGCCGTGGAAGTCGGTGAGCGTGGCGCCCTTGGTCATGAGGCTGTGCATGTACGGCGTGTCCGCCGGGTCGTTCATGACCTGGGAGTAGTCGGTGTTCTCCATCATGACCATGAACACATGGTCGTAGCCGGGCACCTTGGAGACGGGCGGGGTGAGCGGGGCGGGCGCGGTGACCGGGGTGTCCAGGGTGAGGGAGAGGTTGTCGAGGTAGCCGGTCTCGCTGTTCGTCGACAGGAACTGCACCTCGACCTGGATGGACCGGGTCCCGGCCGGTACCGCGCCGGTGGCGCTGCGCGAGAGGAACTTGGTGGCCTGGCCCCGGTCGCTCGCGGACACGGTGGGCAGCTTGGCGGTGGCGCCGACGGGGCGGCCACTGCCGTCGTGGAAGTGCAGGCTCACCGCGGCATAGCCGCTGTAGGTGGTCCAGCCGCCGAGCCAGCCGGAGAGGTCGTAGTGCACAGCGCCGCCGTCGATGGCCGAGGCGGCCGAGGAGACGTCGACGGTCTGCGTCATCGCTCCGTCGCCGAAGTTGCCGGGTCCGAAGAAGGCCTTGCCGGGGGTCTTGCCGTCGCCGGGCAGCCCGAAGGAGGCGACACTGTGGCACATGACGTTCAGGCCGCCGGCCTCGGTGGTCCAGCCGGGGATGGTGGAGGCGGACGCCCAGTCGTCGGTGCAGTAACCGCCGCTCTCCGCATCACCGTTGACGATCAGGTTGCCGCTGCTCCCGGCCGCCTGTGCGGGGGCGGGAGCGGCGACGATCAGTGCGCCGAGGAGGGCGAGAAGCCCGCCGAGGGATCTCCAGCGCAGTCTCATACGTGGTACCTCGTCCCGTTGGTGAGGATGCCGTGCAGGGTGACGCCCGCACGACCTGACTGTGCGCAACGAACGGGACATGAGTACTGGTCGTCGCTGTCGGGCGGAAGAACCGCGACCAAACTTGACCAGACAAGTTGGCGGCCGCCGGGGCCTGGATCGCAGCGTGGCCCGGGGCGGCGCTTTTCGGTCACCGCGGAAGGGGCACGCGGTCGGGGTACGACTTCCGAGCGGAGGGCGGTATCACCATGACCGAGTACGAATGGTCCCGCACGATGCCCGCACAGCCCGAGCAGGTCTTCGACCAGGCGGCCAACATGGGCCAGCTCGACACCTGGCTCCCGGACGACCTGCACGTGGACGCCGAGGAACCGCCCGCCGTCACGGTGCACGAGGACCGCTCCGGCCAGGACATGCCCGCCCTGCTGCGCGCCCAGCCCGATCAGATGCGCCTGGAGTGGGGCACACGGGAGGAGGACAGCTACACCGGCTGGCTGCAGGTGTCCGGCATCGGCAGCGGGGCCAGTGAGGTGACCGTGCACCTGTCCTTCTTCGACCCCGGTCACGACCCCGGCGAGGAGGCGGTGTTCGACGCGCTCGACGGCAGTCTGCGGCGCCTGGAACGGCAGGTGCGCATGCGCGTCGACCACACGGCCGGCTGACGCGGCCGGACCCGGCGACCTGACACCCACCAGCGGGTGTCACTGATCCACGGTCTTCTCCGCGCGCTGTACGGCCACGTCGGCGGCCGGGGAGACCCTGGCCGCCGCTTCGTCATGGGCGCCCTGGTACCACAAGGCGGCGCCCGCGGGCACCGCGAGCAGCAGACCCTGCGGACCTGCGGACATGACCGTTCCCCAGGCAGGAGCCGTCCCTACATATTCCTTATTTGCTAGATGCCCCATTTGTCCGATTACCCTGGGCTGCCTTGCCCTGCCTACCGCATCCGACAGGAAAGGCAACGGACCGGACATGCACAGCGGACGACTTCCCGCCCTCATGGCGCGGATCGGGCGGGCCGGTGGTGCCGAGGCCGCACGGGCCACCGTGGCGGCCGGGCTGACCTGGCAGACCAGTGTGACGCTGCTGCATGTCACCGACCCCTACGCGGGCGCCGTCGCCGCTCTCCTCATCGTCGAGACGACGGTGGTGGCCACGGTCTCCGCCGCCACCCGCTACGCCGTCGGATGCCTGCTCGGCGTCCTCGTCGCCGTGCCCGGCGCGCTGTACGCCGAGCCAGGCATGGCGGGCCTGGCCGTCGTCGTCTTCGCCTCCGTACTGCTGGCCCGGCACGGATTCCTCGGGCATTACGGCCTGCACGTCCCGACGACCGCGCTGATCACCTTCGCCCTGGTCCGTGGCCGCCACCCCGGTGAGCTGGCCACCCACCTCGCGGAGATCGTGCTGGGCATCGGCTTCGGGCTGGCCTGCAGCGTGCTGCTGTTCCCCTCCGTGCGGGTACGCTCCGCCGAGCGGGCGCTGGAGGACCTCCGGCTGCGGATCGCCCGGCAGCTGGACGGGCTGGCCGATGCGGTCGTACGGCACGAGCGGCCCCGGAACATCCTCGGCCCCGGCTGGGAGGACGACCTCGGCACGGCACTGGCCCGCGCCCGCACCGCGACGGACGAAGCGCACGAGAGCCTGCGCTGGAACGTCCGGCCGACCGCCCGGCGCCGCCACTGGCACCTCGACCACCGGGTGCTGCGCACCCTGAGCGACGTGGCCGGGCAGGTGACCGCGACGGGCCGCCTCCTCGACGCCCACCCGGACGCGGCCGAGGCCTCCAGCCCCCGCTCCGCGTTCGCGCAGCCGTACGCCCGCCTGCTGCGTACGACCGCTCTGTGCGCCTACTCCTGCCGAGGCGGCCGTCCGCACCCCGCGCTGCCCGCAGCCCGGCAGGCCCTGGCCCGGCTGGGCGCGCCGGGCTGCGATCCCCCGGACCGGGCCACCGCGGACCAGCGCCTGCTGCGCCCCCTGGAATCGGCCCTGACCTGCCTGTCGGCGCCCGCGCCCGCTCCGCCCGCCCGCTCCCGACGGCTCCCCAACCCGCTACGGCCCGCACCGCGACGATGATCTTTCACCCCACAGACCCCCAGGACACCACCACCGAGCACACCGCCGCACCCCCGCACCGGACACCTGCGAGACGGGCTTGGGCGACCTGGAACCGCCGCACGGGCTCGCGCACCCTCCAGGCCTTGGCCCCGGTGCTGCTCATGGTGGTCGTCGCCGTCGCGGACCTGCTCACTCCGGACTGGCTGCACGTCTCACCCGTGATGGCCGCCGTCCCCGTGCTGGCCGCCGTGCTGCTCCCGTGGCGGGCGACGGCGGTGCTCGCCTGTGCCGCGCTCGCGATCACGGCGCTCCTGCAGTGGGACGCGGGCATCTGGGGGCACCCGAACGCGGACGTCACCCTCGGCAGCCTGTTCGTGGTCGGACTCACCTCACTGGGCGCATGCTCCCTGCGGCAGCGCCGGGAGCGGCAGCTGCGTCAGGTCCGCTCCGTCGCCGAGACCGCGCAGTGCGCCCTGATGCACCCCCTCCCCCACCGGATCGGCTCGCTCGCCCTGAGCGGTGTGTATCTGCCGGCCGAGTCGGAGGCGCGGATGGGCGGCGACTTCTACGAGGCGCTGCGCACGCCGTACGGGACCCGGATCGTGATCGGCGACGTACGGGGCAAGGGACTGCAGGCCGTCGGCGCCTCGGCGACCCTGCTCGGCGCCTTCCGTGAACTGGCGTACCGGGAACCGTCGTTGAGCCAAGTGGTGGCGCAACTGGACGAACGGGCCCGCCGGCACATCGCGGCGCTGGACAGCCCACCGGACGCGCGCCATCCGCACGCCCTGTTCACGGAACGGTTCGCCACGGCGCTGCTGGTGGAGTTCCCGCCCGAAGAGCCCGTGGCCCGCATCGTCCACTGCGGCCACCCCGAGCCGTACGTCGTCCACGAGGGGGAGGTACGGCCCTACGAGCCAGATCAGCCCGGCGCCCCGCTCGGTCTCGGCGATCTGCTCGCGGCGCAACCCGACGCCCGGACCGTGCCGTTCGTCCCCGGCGACCGTCTCGTGCTGTACACGGACGGCACGACCTGGCCGCCCCGGTGCACGCGCACGCCGGCCGGCCGCTGGAGGCGATGGTGGCCGCCCTCCGCCGCGGTCTCCTGCACCACGTCCACGGCGACCTCGGCGACGACGCCGCCCTGGTCGCCCTGGAACGCCTGCCGTGAGAGGGCGCTACGGCGCCCGGAGCGGGTGGCGGCCGGTCACCCGCGCCTGAAGGCGACCGGACCGGCCGCACCTCGCCTGGTTGTGGGGGCCACGCAACCCCCGCCGTCCCCTGACCGGCCCAATGGCAGTCCGCCGGAGGGGCGAGGAGCCGTGACGAGTGTGAACGTGGTGGAAGGAGTGTCCGAGTGGACCGGTGATGAGGAGGCGGGATGTCGGACCGAGCCGACGAGGGCGGCGTGGCACTCGCCGCCGTGCCGGACGGCGCCTCGTGCGATGCCTTCGAGCAGATCGGCGCGGTCGCCGATGCCGTGCTCTACGAGGGCTATCTGCTCTACCCGTACCGCCGGTCCTCGCCGAAGAACCGGGTCCGCTGGCAGTTCGGCGTACTGCTGCCCCGGAACTGGGTGGAGCGGGACGGACCGGTCACGCCGGGGATCTCCGGCTCCGCGGACTCCTGGTACCAGCAGACCGAGTGCCTGCTGCGGGCACCGCACGCCGACGCCGTCGTACGGGTGCGGGTGCGGTATCTGCAGATGCAGGACAAGCAGGTCGAGGCGGCCGGCGGGAACGGACGGCACCGCCCGGTCGAGTCGTTGCGGACGGCCGACGGCACCACGCATCTGTCGTTCGAGGAGGCGGTACCGCGCGAGGCCGAACTGGTGGTACCGCTGGAGGAGCTGCTGCGCGGCGGTCGTAGCACGGCGGCCGGCGCGGCGGCCGGCACGGAGAGCGAGGCGCTGCCGGGCGGTGCGGGGCGGACGGTACGGCGGCGCGGGGAGGTGCGGGCCGCGACGACGGCCGTGGCCGAACCGCTCGCGCCGGGGCTGTACCGGCTGCGGGTGCGCACCGAGAACACCGGCGCCGCACCGGACCCCCGGTCACCTCGCCCTGAGGCACTGCGGCAGGCCCTGATCGCCACGCACACCCTCGTCGGCGGGGACGGCGTGGAGTTCGTCTCGCTCATCGATCCGCCCGAGGGGCTGGTGGAGCAGGCGCGGGGCTGCCGGAACGCGTTCACGTTCCCCGTCCTCGGCGGCGCGCCCGGCGACCGCACGACGGGCGCCGCCATGCTCTCCGCTCCGATCATCCTCCCCGACCGGCCGCAGGTGGCGCCGGAGAGTCCGGGCGATCTGCACGACGCGGCGGAGATCGACGAGATCCTCACCCTGCGCACGATGCTGCTGACCGACGAGGAGAAGGCCGAGGCCCGGGCCACCGACCCACGGGCCGCACGGATTCTCGACCGGGTGGACAGCATGCCCCGCGAGGTCTTCTCCAGGCTGCACGGCGCGATCCGGTCCCTGACACCGGTGCCCCCGCCCGCCGAACGGCCCGCGTGGTGGCAGGAGGGCGGCGACGACGGGCTCGCCCCGACGACCGACACGGCCCTCGTGGACGGGGTGTGCGTCGGCGGCGGCAGCCGGGTGCGGCTGCACCCGCGCGGCCGGGGTGCCGACGCGCAGGACATGTTCCTGGACGGACGGACCGCGCACATCGCCGCGGTCTTCCACGACGTGGACGGCAGCGTCCATCTGGCGGTCACGGTCGACGACGACCCGGCCGCCGAACTGCACGGCTGGTACGGGCGTTTCCACTACTTCCGGCCCGACGAGGTCGAACTGCTCGGGCACATGGACACGCCGGAACCGGCCGGCCCGCCGCGATCACCCCGGTCGCGGTCCCCACGGCCGGGGCGTCCGGCCGACCGGCCGCAGGAGGGACGCTCCGATGGAAGCCCTTGAGGTGCAGGCCCACGACCACCGCATGGCCGAGCGGCTGCTCAGCGACGACGCGGCAGCTCACGCCCCACTCCGAGACCTGCTGCAACGGAGGCCGCAGACATGACCACACAGAGCGGTACCACCGACGTCCGTGACGAGCCCGGCGGAGCCGAGGCGGGCACGGGGTTCGACGAGATCCACATCCTCTGGATCTCGGAGGGCATGAGCTGTGACGGGGACACCGTCTCGCTGACCTCCGCCGACCAGCCGTCCCTGGAGGACGTGGTGCTCGGCCTCATCCCGGGTCTGCCGAAGGTCAACCTCGTCAACAAGGTGCTGTCGCCGAGCCTCGGCGGCGAGGACTTCCTCGCGCCCTACCGGGCGGCCGCCCGGGGCGAGCTGTCCCCGTTCATCCTCGTCATCGAGGGCTCGGTCCCCAACCAGAACATCATCAAGGGCGACGGCTACTGGACCTCGTTCGGCAACGACCCGGATACCGGCGAGCCGCAGCCCCTCAACTGGTGGATCGACCAACTGGCGCCCCGGGCCTGGGCGGTGGTGGCCGCCGGGACGTGTGCGGCGTACGGCGGGATCCACGCGATGGCGGGCAACCCGACCGGCTGCATGGGCCTCGCGGACTATCTGGGCTGGGAGTTCCGCTCGCGGGCGGGGCTGCCCGTGGTCAACGTGCCCGGCTGCCCGATCCAGCCGGAGAACTTCATGGAGACCCTGATCTGGGTGCTCCAGCACGCGGCCGGTTCCGCTCCCCCGCCCCCGCTGGACCACATGCTGCGCCCGCAGTGGCTGTTCGGCAAGACGGTGCACGAGGGCTGCGACCGGGCCGCGTACTACGAGCAGGCCGACTTCGGCCTGGACTACAACTCCCCCAAGTGCCTGGTGAAGACGGGCTGCTGGGGGCCCGTGGTCAACTGCAACGTGCCCAAGCGGGGCTGGATGGCCGGTATCGGCGGCTGCCCCAACGTCGGCGGCATCTGTATCGGCTGCACGATGCCCGGCTTCCCTGACGCCTTCATGCCGTTCATGGACGAGCCGCCCGGCGGCACGCTGTCGACCCTGCTCGTCAAGCCGTACGGCGCCGTCGTGCGCCGGCTGCGCGGGCTGACCAACGACGTGGTGAACCACGAGCCGAAGTGGCGCCACAACAAGCGCAGACTGACCAGCGGTTACGACCCGCACTGGCGTGCCTGACGCCGTCCGTCCCGCATCCCCGACCCGATTCGCACCACCCCAACAGCGAGGGGCAGCACCGCATGACCACCACGCAGGCCCGGTCCACAGGACGCAAACCCGCCCAGATCGTCGACATGTCCTGGGATCCGATCACCCGGATCATCGGCAACCTGGGCATCTACACGAAGATCGACTTCGCCAACCAGGAGGTCGTCGAGTGCCACAGCACCTCGTCGCTCTTCCGTGGCTACTCGGTGTTCATGAAGGGCAAGGATCCGCGCGACGCGGGCTTCATCACCTCGCGCATCTGCGGGATCTGCGGCGACAACCACACCACCTGCTCCAACTACGCCCAGCAGATGGCCTACGGTGTCAAGCCGCCGAAGCTCGCCGAGCACATCACCAACCTCGGCGAGGCCGCCGAGTACATGTTCGACCACACGATCTTCCAGGACAACCTGGTGTTCGTGGACTTCTGCGAGGCGATGGTCAAGGCCACCAACCCCGGTGTCCTGGCCCGCGCCGAGCGCACCACGGCGCCCCGCGGGGACGTCCACGGTTACCGCACCATCGCCGACATCATGAAGGCCTTCAACCCCTTCGAGGGCGAGGTCTACAAGGAGGCGCTGAAAGTCAGCCGGGTCACCCGGGAGATGTTCTGCCTGATGGAGGGGCGGCATGTGCACCCCTCCACGCTGTATCCGGGCGGTGTCGGCACCATGCCGCAGCCCAACACCTTCACCGACTATCTCTCCCGGCTGATGCGCGTCATCGACTTCGTGAAGAAGGCGGTGGCGATGAACGACGACGTCTTCGACTTCTTCTACGAGGCCCTGCCCGGCTACGAGGAGGTCGGCAAGCGCCGTATCCTGCTGGGCTGTTGGGGCGCCTGGCAGAACCCGGACGTGGTCGACTACCGCTACGCGACGATGAACGAGTGGGGCCGGGCGATGTACGTCACCCCGGGCATCGTCGTGGACGGCGAACTGGTCACCAACAACCTGATCGACATCAACCTCGGTCTGCGGATCATGCTGGGCAGCTCCTTCTACGAGGACTGGGTGGGCGAGCAGCCGTTCGTCACCCACGACCCGCTCGGCAACCCCGTCGACATGCGGCACCCCTGGAACCAGACCACCGTCCCGGTGCCGCAGAAGCGGGACTTCGAGGGCAACTACAGCTGGGTGATGAGCCCGCGCTGGTACCACCCGGCGACCGGTCAGCACCTCGCCCTGGACACCGGCGGCGGACCGCTCGCCCGGCTGTGGACGACCGCGCTGAGCGGCCTGGTCGACACGCCGTACGTCAAGGCAACCGGCAACAGCGTGCGCATCTCCCTGCCCAAGGGCGAGCGGCTGCCGGAGACGACGCTGGAGTGGCGCATCCCCCAGTGGAGCAACACCATCGAACGGGACCGCGCCCGGCCCTACTTCGTCGCGTACGCAGCCGCCATGGCACTGCAGTTCGTGGAGGAGGCGATGGGGATGCTGCGCTCCGGGGACACCAAGATCTTCGAGAACTTCGAGGTACCGGACGAGTCGATCGGCTGCGGCTTCCACGAGGCGGTGCGCGGTGTGCTCTCCCACCACCTGGTGATCCGGGACAAGAAGATCGCCAACTACCATCCGTACCCGCCGACCCCGTGGAACGCGAGCCCGCGGGACATCTACGGCACCCCGGGCCCGTACGAGGACGCCGTGCAGGGCCAGCCGATCTTCGAGGAGAACGGCCCGGACGACTTCAAGGGCGTCGACATCATGCGCACGGTGCGCAGCTTCGACCCGTGTCTGCCGTGCGGGGTGCACATGTACGTCGGCAAGGGCAAGACGCTGTCCACGGTGCACTCGCCCACGTTCGGGGCGAGCCATGGCTGACGGCGCACGGCTGCCCGACCCGGCGCTGGAGGTGCGGCTCGCCCGGCTCGACCAGGTCCTGGCGGAGCTGGAGTCCGCGCCCGGCCCGGCGCTGGAGGCGGTGTCGCTGCTGACCGAGGTCTACGGCGAGGCGCTCGCCCGGGTGCTGGAGGCCGCCGACGCGCCGCTGCGGGAGCGGCTCGCCGAGGACGAGTTGCTCGGGCATCTGATGGTGCTGCACGCGATCCATCCCGAGCCGGCGGAGCGCCGGGCCGCCCGTGCGGTCGAACGGCTGCGGCCCGCGGTGCGGGAACGCGGCGGCGACCTGGAGTGGGCCGGCGTCGACGGGCAGGTGGCCCGGGTGCGGCTGAGCACGGGCGGCGGGTGCGGAGCCGGGTGCGGCAGCGGTGCCGCCGACGCCGTGGCGGCCGTCGAGGCGGCGGTGCTGGCCGTGGCGCCGGAGCTGACGGCGGTGGAGACCGTGCCGGCCCCTGCCGAGCGCCGGGCGGCACCGGCGTTCGTACCGCTGAGCACGCTGACCCACCGGGCCGCGCCACGGCCGCAGGAGGCGCGGTGACCGTGGACGGGGCGCTGGCCAGGGTCATCCGCTCCGCGTCGGACCGCGCGGCGGCGGCCGGGAGCGAACGCTGCGACCTGTGCGCCGCCCTCGTCGCGGACGGACATCCGCACCTGTACGACACCGGCGCCGCCGAGCTGCGCTGTGTGTGCCGGCCGTGCTCGGTGCTGTTCGCCGATGACGGGGCGGGCCGGTACCGGCTCGTGCCGCGGCGCCGGCTGCGGCTGCCAGCCGTGGACACCGCGGTGCTGGGGGTGCCGGTGGGGCTGGTGTTCTTCGTGCCGCACCGGGACGGCACGGTCACCGCGCAGGGCCCGAGCCCGGCGGGAGCCATGCGCTGGGAGGTGGACGCGGCGGCGTGGCAGCGGATGGCCGAGAGGTGTCCGCCGCTCGCTTCCGTGGCACCCGAGGTGGAGGCCCTGCTGGTGAACACCGTGCGCGGCCTCGACGAGCACTGGATCGTGCCGGTCGACGACTGCTACCGGATGGTCGCCCTCGTCCGCCGTGAGTGGCGGGGGCTGTCCGGTGGCGGCCGGGTGTGGCCGGCCGTGGAACGGTTCTTCGCGGAGCTCACCGAGCGCTCGTGAGGACGGGAAGGAGATCGATCATGGGGACCATCCGAGTGGGCCACCCCCAGGCGCGGCCCGACACACCGACGCATGTGCGCGGTCTGCACCAGGGCAACAAGGGCCCGTACAAGCATCAGAGCGGACACCACGTGGACGGCACCGCTGACGCGCGCCGCTCCACGGGGATCCACTGGAAGCGGCATGACGCCCTGCTGGACGCGATGCCGAACATCTCACCGGGATGAGAGAGCAGGGAGAGACCGTGAGGAAGCGCTGTCCGGCCAGGAGGTCGACGATGTCCGTACGTCAGGTGCTGCTCGCGCAGGCCGCCCTCGTCGGCGGGGTGCTGCTCACGCTGTTCATCAAAGAACTCCCCGGCGTGATGCGCGAGTTGAGGATCTACCGGATGACCGGTGGGCTGCGCGCCAACCGCCGTTATCCCTGAGCCGGCCGTGCACGAGCTGTCGATCGCGACCGCGATCGTGGAGCAGGCGGAGGAGATCGCCCGCGCCGACGGCGCCGAGGGCGTCTCCTGCGTGACCGTCCGGGTCGGCGAACTGGCGGGTGTGGTGCCGGACGCCCTGCACTTCGCCTTCGAGGTGGCCCGCGACGGTACGGCGCTCGCCGGGGCGCGGCTCGTGGTGGAGCAGGTGAGCGCGCGGGCCTGGTGCGGCGGCTGTGCGGAGGAGTTCGCGCTCGGCATGCCGCCGTTCTTCTGGTGCCCGCGCTGCGACCGTCCCTCTCAGGAGCTGCGCAGCGGACGGGAACTGGAGATCACGGGGGTCGCCCCGGCCCCGGCCCCGCACTGAGTACGGGGCCGGGCGGGCCGGGCTCAGCAGATGCGGGGCAGTTGCTCGCCCAGGGGCAGGTCCACCACCCGGGTGCCGCCGAGGCCGGTGGCCACGACGACCATTCCCGGGTGCTCCGCCACGCACTCACCGATACGGGCCGCGCCCGCGCCCTGCGGATGGGCCCGCATCGCCGCCAGGACCGCCTCGGCGTGCTCCGGGGGTACGAAGGCGACGAGCCGGCCCTCGTTCGCGACGTACAGCGGGTCCAGGCCGAGGAATCCACAGGCGTTCGCGACCTCGTCCGGCACCGGGATGGCCCGCTCCCGCAGCCGGACTCCGGTGCCGGAGGCGCGGGCGATCTCGTTCAGGGACGCGCCGAGCCCGCCCCGGGTCGGGTCGCGCAGCACGTGGATGTCCTGTGTGACCGCCAGCATGGCCGCCACGAGGCCGGCCAGGGGCGCGGTGTCGGAGGCGATCTCGACGCCGAACTCCAGGCCCTCGCGCACGCTCATGATGGCCACGCCGTGCAGCCCGATGGGTCCGCTGACGAGGACGGCGTCACCCGGCCGGGCACGCTGCGGGCGGATGTCGACGCCGTCCGGTACGAGGCCGACGCCGGCGGTGGTGACGTAGACGCCGTCACCGTGCCCGGACTCGACCACCTTGGTGTCGCCGGTGGCGACGGTGACGCCGGCGGCCTCGGCCGCCGCGCCGATGGCGTGCGCGATCCGGCTGACGACGTCGATCTCCACGCCCTCTTCCAGCACGAAGGCGGTGGACAGGTAGGCGGGCCGGGCGCCGCTCATCGCCAGGTCGTTCACCGTGCCGTTGACGGCGAGGTCGCCGAGGCTGCCGCCGGGGAAGAACAGCGGCCGTACCACGTAGGAGTCGGTGGAGAAGGCCAGCCGGGCGCCGCCCAGGTCCAGGACGGCCGAGTCGGTGAGGGCGGCCAGGGTGGGGTTGCCGTAGGCGGGGGCGAAGACCTGCTCGATCAGTTCGGCGGACAGGGCGCCGCCGCCGCCGTGGCCCATGACGACCACCGGCTGGTCGCGCAGGGGTGCGGGGCAGGTCCAGTTCGCGGGGTCGACGGCCGCTTCGGTAGCCAGGTCAGCCAATGGAGTTCAGCTCCTCCCGCGGGATGCGCGATCCCCGCTGTGCCGGACCGTCCGCCATCCGGCGGTACAGGTAGTAGGCGGCGCAGGCGCCCTCGGTTGAGACCATGGTGGCGCCGAGCGGGGTGCGCGGGGTGCAGGCGGTGCCGAAGGCCTCGCACTCGGTCGGCTTGATCAGCCCCTGCAGCACCTCTCCGGCGCGGCACACCGCGGGTTCCTCGGTGCGGATGCCGGTGACGTCGAAACGGTACTCGGCGTCGTAGGCCCGGAAGGCGTCGGACAGCCGCCAGCCGCTGGCGGGGATGCGGCCGATGCCGCGCCAGTTGCGGTCGACGACCTCGAAGACCTCCTCCAGCATGCTCAGGGCCGCCGGGTTGCCCTGCTCGCGCACCGCGCGCGGGTAGGCGTTCTCCACCCGGTGCTCACCGCGCTCCAGCTGGTGTACGGCGCGGCGGATCCCTTCCAGGATGTCCAGCGGCTCGAAGCCGGTGACGACGATCGGCACGCGGTGCCTCTCGGCCAGCTCCGGGTACTCGGCGGTGCCCATCACGCTGCATACGTGCCCGGCGGCGAGGAAGCCCTGCACCCGGCATTCCGGCGCGGTCATGATGGCCTCGATCGCGGGTGGGACCCGGACATGGGAGACCAGCAGGCTGAAATTGTCCAGGCCCAGGCGGCGGGCCTGGTGGACGGCCATGGCGTTGGCGGGGGCGGTCGTCTCGAAGCCGATGGCGAAGAACACGACCTGGCGGCCCGGGTTCCTGCGGGCGAGGTCGAGCGCGTCCAGCGGCGAGTACACCACGCGTACGTCACCGCCCTCGCCTTTGACCCGGAACAGGTCCCGGTCGGTGCCGGGCACCCGCAGCATGTCGCCGAAGGAACAGAAGATCACCTCGGGGCGGGCGGCGATCTCCAGGGCCTTGTCGATGACGTCGAGCGGTGTGACACACACCGGACAGCCGGGCCCGTGGATCAACTCCACCTGTTCGGGCAGGAGTTGGTCGATGCCGTGCCGGATGATGGAGTGGGTCTGGCCGCCGCAGACCTCCATCAGCGCCCAGGGCCGGGTGGCCGTGGCATGGATCTCCTCCAGCAACCGGCGCGCCAGGTCCGGGTCGTTGAACTCGTCGATGTACTTCACCGGGCCTCACTCCCGTTCTCCTGCCGGGCCGCCTGCTCCCAGGCGTCCCCGAACTCCTCTTCCAGCAACCCCAGTTGCTCGAACAGCTCCAGGGACGCCCGAGCCGACTCCTCGTCCAGGCGCTGCAGGGCGAAGCCGACGTGGACGATGACGTACTCCCCCACCCGGACGTCGGGCAGGTATTCCAGGCACGCCTGTTTACGCACTCCGCCGAAGTCGATCAGCCCGGTCATGGGGTCGGCGCGATGGTCGATGGACACGACCTTTCCGGGCACTGCCAGACACATGCGTCACTCCGTCTCGTGGTTGTGTGCTCTTCCCGCGACCATGAGCTGACCGAGCGCCAGCCCTCCGTCGTTCGGGGGGACTTCGCCGTGCCGCAGGACCGGAAACCCCGCTCGGGTCAGCAGCGAGGCGATCTCCTCCTCCAGCAGGCCGTTGGCGAAGACGCCTCCGGTGAGGGCGACCGTGGTCAGGCCGGTCTCCGCGCGGGCGCGGTGACAGATCCCGGCGACGGCGCGGGCGACACCCCGGTGGAAGCGGGCCGCGAGGACCGGTGCCGGGGTGCCGCGCCGCCGATCGGCGAGCAGGGCCCTCAGCATCGGTGCGGGGTCGCAGGCGAGGACGCCCTCGTCGGCGAGGGCGAAGGGGTACGCCACCGAGTCCGCGTCCGCGGCCTCCAGCGCCGCCGCCTCCAGCTCCAGCGCGGCCTGTGCCTCGTATCCCGCCCGCTGGCACACACCGGTCAGAGAGGACACCGCGTCGAACAGACGGCCCATGCTGGACGTCGGCACCCATGCCACCCGGCGGTCCAACTGCCGCCTCAGTACGGCGAGTTCTACCTCGGTGCAAGCCTCGACGCTCGGCAGGTCCGGGTCCCACGGCAGCTTTGCCGCCCACAACCGGGCCAGCGCCAGCCGGCAGGGGTTGGCCACACCGGCGTCGCCGCCGGGCAGCGGGGCGGGGGTGAGGCGGGCGAAGCGCCGGTAGCCGGTGTAGTCGGCGAGCAGCACCTCGCCGCCCCACACGGTCCCGTCGTCGCCGTAGCCGGTGCCGTCGAAGGCGACGCCGATCACCGGTGTGGTGCCGTCCAGGCCGTGCTCGGCCATCGCGGAGGCGATGTGGGCGTGGTGGTGCTGGACCAGCCGCACCGGCATCCCCGAGGCGCGGCGCCGAGCCCAGCCGGTCGAGTGGTAGCCGGGGTGCCGGTCGGCGGCCACGAGCCGGGGGCTGACCCCGGTCAGGCGGGTCAGGTGCCGCTCGGCCCGCTCTGCCGCCTCGAGGGTCGCCAGGTCGCCCATGTCACCGATGTGCGGCCCGAACCAGGCCTGGTCGCCCTCCCCCAGGCACAGGACGTTCTTCAGATCGCCGCCGGCCGCGAGCACGGGCGGCACCGCGAGGGGCAGGCGCAGCGGACGGGGGACGTAACCGCGCGAACGCCTGAGGACCTGCTCGGTGCCGTCCGGTCGGACCCGCAGCAGGGAGTCGTCACAGGGCGCGGCGATGGGCCGGTCGTGGGCGAGCCAGGCGTCGGCCAGCCCGGCCAGCCGGGTCAGTGCCTCGGCGTCGTCGGTGACGATCGGCTCGCCGGAGCGGTTGCCGCTCGTCATCACCAGCGCCCGGGGACCGGGCGGATGGCCGGGCAGCCCGAACAGCAGGGTGTGGACAGGGGTGTAGGGCAGTATCACGCCCACGTGCGGGCTGCCCGGGCAGACCTGGTCGGCGAGGCGGAGGCCGTCCGTCGGTGTGCGTCTGCGCAGCAGGACGATGGGTCGGCGGGCGCTGGTCAGCGCGACCCGCTCGGCGGCGGAGAGGACCGCGATCAGCTCGGCGGTGGCCAGGTCCGCGCACATCACCGCGAAGGCCTTGCCGCCCCGTTCCTTGCGGCGGCGCAGGGTGGCCACGGCCCGCTCGTCGGTGGCGTCGCAGGCCAGGTGGTAGCCGCCGAGCCCCTTGACGGCGACGATCCGCCCGGCGGCCAGCAGCGCGCGGGCCGTGGCGAGGGCGTGCGCGCCCCGGGCCGGGCGCAGGCCGGCCAGGCCCGGGACCAGGGTGAGCCGTGGTCCGCACGCGGGGCAGGCGACGGGCTGGGCGTGGAAGCGCCGGTCGGCGGGATCGCCGTACTCGCGGGAGCAGGAGGGGCACATCGGGAAGCCGGCCATGGTGGTGGCCTCGCGGTCGTACGGCATCCCGGTGGCGATGGTGAAGCGCGGCCCGCAGTGGGTGCAGGTGATGAACGGGTGCCGGTGCCGCCGGTCGGCCGGATCGGCCAGTTCACGCAGGCAGTCGGCGCAGGTCGCGGTGTCGGGTGGCAGGTGGGTGCGGCCCGCGGCCCGCTCGGTGGAGCGGATCGTAAAGGGGCCGGTGTCGCCGGCGGCGGGCAGGTCCTCGGCGGCGATGCCTCCCACGGTGGCCAGGGGCGGCGGCTGTTCCGCCAGCGCGGCGCAGAAACGGTCGACGTCGTCCGCGGGGCCCTCGACCTCGACGATCACGCCGTCGCCGGTGTTCCCCACGAACCCGGCCAGGCCCAGTCCGGCGGCCAGTCGGTGCACATGCGGCCGGAAGCCGACTCCCTGCACGGTGCCGCGCACGGTGAGCCGCCGGCGCACCAGGCCGGTCGCGGGGGCCGTCATACGGCGGGCGCGGTGTGGTGGTGGCCGTGTGGATGCGGGGCGAGCGGCGGGTGGTGCGGGGTCCCCTCCCGGGCGGCGAGGGCGCGGTCCAGGAGGAGGTCGGCACCGTCGCCGGTGCGCGCGCAGGACCGTACGATCTCCACGCCCGGGTTGACCTGGTGGACGTGCGTCCGGAAGGCGGTCTCGTCGAAGCCGGCCGGCTCGGCGAGGTCCGTCTTGGTGATCACCACCAGATGGGCGGAGCCGAACGCGGTCGGGTATTTCAGCGGTTTGTCCTCGCCCTCGGTGACCGCCATCAGCACGATCCGCAGGGTCTCGCCGAGGTCGTACGCGGCCGGGCAGACGAGGTTGCCGACGTTCTCCACGAAGAGCACGGCGGTGTCCGCGGGCAGCCAGCCGGTCAGCCGGGCCCGGACCTGACGGGCCTCCAGGTGGCACAGTCCGTCGGTGAGCAGCTGCTGGACGGGGGCGCCGGAGCGGGCCAGCCGGACGGCGTCGTTCTCGGTGGCCAGGTCGGCGGTCAGCGCCGCCACCGGAACGCCCCGCCGCACCGCGCGGGCCAGGACCTGCCCGAGGAGCTCGGTCTTGCCGCTGCCGGGGCTGGACAGCAGGTTGACGACGGTCACGCCCTGCCGGGCGAGGCCGGCGCGCAGCTCCGCGGCGAGATCGTCGTTCTTCGCCAGGACGGCCTGTCTGACGTCGGACCGGCACATGGGCGCTGCTCCTCGGATACGGCGGTGGAGCCCCGGCCGCTTCCTTGCGGCCCGGACTCCACCGATCTTCCGCTCATCCGGCCGCCGTACCGGGCAGCGCAGCCGGGCGCGGGGGCCCGGATTCCATCGGGCGGCCCAACGGGGGTGCTGGCGCGGCGGGGTCGGCGAGCAAGGTCCGGACGAGCGCGTGCAGGGCGTCCACGGCCGGGGCGACGGCTTCCCGGACCGGTGCGCTGAGCCCGGGCAGGAGGTCCTCGTCGCCGGCCGGCAGCAGCTCGGGCTCACAGGCCAGGACGAGGACACGGGGCAGCGGCTCCTCGCCGAGGTGCGCGGCCAGGGCCAGTACCTTCGCCGGGTCCATGCCGTGGGCCTCGGGTACGACGGTGCCGTCGGGCGCCTCGGCCTCGATGAGGCAGAGGGTGCCGGGGGTGTGTCCGCGCCGGGCGGTGTCGACCAGGACGGCGGTGTCGTATCCGTCGAGCAGGTCGTAGGCCAGGTCCAGGCCCCGGATGCCGTAGTCGTGCACCCGTACCTCGGGCGGCAGCGGGCGGTGGGCGAGGGCGCGGATCACCTCGGGGCCGAAGGCGTCGTCGGCGAGGAAGATGTTGCCGACGCCCGCCACCAGGAGGCGCGGCGTCACCGCAGGCCTCCTGCGGGCGGGGTCAGCGGCCGGGGTGAGCCGGACGGGGTCTTGCGGACGAAGGCGGAGCGCAGGGCGTGGTAGGGGGCGTCGGGGTCGGAGAAGATGGTGTGCATGCGGGCCAGTTCGGCCTCGCGGTACGCGGCGAGCGGGCGTTCGCGCTCGGCCGCGGCCCGGGCCGCGGCCTTGGCGGCGATCCGCGCCTCCACGAAGGGTGAGGCGGCGAGTTCGGCCGCCAGCTGCCGGACCTCGGCCGGGAAGTCGCCGGGCGCGGCCGGTACGAGCCGGTCCACGAGCCCCAGCCGTTCGGCGGACGCGGCGCTGACGGGCAGGGCTTCGGTGGTCAGCCGGTGGGCGTGTGCCGCGCCGACGCGGCGCGGCAGGCTGTACGTCCAGTACTCGGAGCCGTACAGGCCCATGCGCCGGTAGTGCGGATTGAGGACGACGCCGGTGCGGCACCAGACCTCGTCGGCGGCGAGGGCGAGCATGGCGCCGCCGGCCGCCGCGTTGCCGGCGAGCGCGGCCACCACCAGCCGGTCGGTGGTGTGCAGCACCGCCTCGACCAGGTCGTCCATGGCGTTGAGGTTGATCCACGACTCCCGGGCCGGGTCGGGGGCCGCCTCGATGACGTTCAGGTGGATGCCGTTGGAGAAGAAGTCGCGGTCCCCGCCGAGCACGAGGACGCGGGTGGGGTGCGTCAGCGCGTGCCGGTAGGCGGCGAGCAGCCGGCGGCACTGCTCGGTGCTCATGGCGCCGCCGGGGAAGGAGAAGCCGAGGAAGCCGACGTCGCCGTGCTGCCGGTAGCGGATGTCGGTCCAGGTGCGCCGGTCGGGCGGAAGGTTCAGCGGGACGGGCGCCTCCGGGAGTTCGAGGGACGGTTCCCAGGCGGCGAGCACGGCGGCGGCCGGGCGGCGGAAGGGCGCGGGGTCGCCGGAGTTCCTGCGGGGGCGGAGTTCCGGGATCCAGACGGCGCCGTCCCGGGTGGCCCGGCAGACGGCGCCCGCGCGCCGGGCGAGGAGCTCGCCGGGGCGCCCGTGCAGCCGGTCCTCGGCATACCCGCCGTGCAGGAACACCTCCCGGCCGAGGAGTTCGTCGAGGACACCGGGCTGTGAGTCGGCGCCGCGGAGTTTACGCAGGACCGTCGCGGTGTCGTCCCGCTCCCAGTCGATGCGGCGCCGCTCCTGGCGGAAGGCCTCGCGCCACAGCACGCTGATGGAGTCGTCGGTCTGCGGCCGGGGCTTGTAGGAGCCCTCGGCGTAGCGCCGTACGGCGGTGAGGACGGCGGTGACGGCGGCGTCGGAGGCCTCGCTGCGGTACAGGTCGCTCTTGCCGACGGCCGGTACGGGGAACGGCTCCGCGGCCCAGATCGGGCCCGCGTCCATCGCCGCCTCGGCCTGCAGGACCGTCACGCCCCACTGCGCCGCCCCCTCGGCGATCGCCCAGTCCAGCGAGGACGGGCCGCGGTCACCGGGCGGCCCCGGATGCACGATCAGACAGGTGTGGTCGCGCCACACCTCCTCGGGCAGGGCCGTCCTGAGCATCGGCGCGATGACCAGTTCCGGCCGCAGTTCCTGGAGGGCGGCCCGGACCGGTTCGGCGCCGTGCGAGGCGAGGACGACGTCCACGCGATGTCCGTGGTCCGTCAGTTCGGCGTACACGCGCTGGGTGAGGCTGTTGAACGCACTGGCGACGAGCAAAATGTCCATGACACGGCATCGTCGTCCCTGACCGGGGTGCCGTGAAGAACCGCCGCGCTGTTTTGTCCGCCTCTGTCGGCTCTCTTCCTCCATCCGGATCGTATGTCACGGGGCCACCACCTTCAGGGGCCGTTCCGGTGGGCCGGGTGCTCAGGCGGCGAGGGTGCTGTCCGGTCCGAGCCGGTCCAGGAGCTGGTCGAGGTGGAGCTCGACCACAGGGGCGAGGAGGTCGGGGTGGCGCAGCAGTGCGGCGGCGCGCCGGTCGCCGTCGTCGGGGGTGAGCAGGCGCCGGAACTCGGCCGGGGTGCCCGCGGTGTGCTCGCCGTCGGCGAGCGCGGCGACGGCCAGTGCGGCCAGCTCGGGATCGGTGAGCAGACCGGCCGCCCAGCTGGCCACGACCTCGTCCACCCAGGTCCGCCACGCCCAGTCGTCGCCCTCGCCGTCCTCGGCCGCCCGCTCGGCACCGGTGATCCAGTCCAGACGGGCGGCACCGCCGGGACCGGCCATCGTGACCAGGGCCGCGTCCATCTCGGTCGGGTAGCGCAGCCATGCGGCGACGGTCACGGCCTGCCGGGCCTGCGCCTCGCACAGGGCGGAGGCCAGCGCGCCGCCGCTGGCGGGATAGGCGACCGTCAGCCAGCGCGCCGTCGCGGCGATGACGGAGGACAGATCAGTGGGCACAGCCGGGCCGTCCGGGATGCAAAAGGGAACAGGGGACCGACGCAACGGTAGCCCGGCGCCGGTCAGCTCAGGGAGGGGGTGCGAAGCAGGTCATATGTGGCATCGCCCACGCCCCCGCGTGTCGCCGCACCCCAGGGGACTCGGTGCGGCCCCGGCTGCCCGCGCCCCGTGGTGGACTCCTGGCGACGGACGCCGCGCGGTACGACGACCAGGGCGACGTCCCGTTCGCCGCCCGCTATTCGTCGTCCGCCGCCGCGCTCACCTCGACATCGAGCACGCCCTCGTCCTGAAACAGCTCCGACGCCAGTTCGGTCGGGTTCTCGGCACCCTCCAGCTCCAGCAGCACCCGCGCCGCGTCGTCCGTGCGGCCGGGCAGCCGTTCGACCTTGACCTGCACGATCCGGAAACCGCGCCCGGTGCAGGTCTGCATCAGGCGCGGCAGCAGGGCCGCTCCGGTCCGGTAGGTCAGGCGCGCCTCGAAGGTGGCGGTGGCCGTGCCGGGGACGAGACGGGACATGAAGAGCGGATAACCCCGCACCACGAGGAAGTGCAGCGCCGTCACCGCCAGCGCGAGAATCGGCAGTCCTCCGCCGCAGGCCATGCCGACCGCGCAGGTCAGCCAGATGGTGGCGGCCGTGGTCAGGCCCCGTACGGCGTCCCGTCGTACGAAGATCAGGCCGCCGCCGATGAAGCCGATGCCGGAGACGATCTGCGCCGCGACGCGGGAGGGGTCGAAGGAGACGTTCTCCAGCCCCAGCACCGCGGTGAACCCGTGCTGGGACACCTCCATCATCAGCGCGCTGGCGATGCCGACCAGCGTGTGCGTGCGCAGTCCGGCGCTCTTCTGTTGCGCCGCCCGCTCCCAGCCGATCAGACTGGACAGCAGCAGCGCCAGCCCCAGCTCGGCAAGCTGCCGCAGCCCCTGCCCGTTGTGCACGTCCCACAACGGTGCCGCCAGCCCCGCTCCTGCCATGCACACCTCGCATGTCGCTCCGCCGTCGTCCGGGTTGTTCGATGGTCCGCCGCCGACGCCTACCCCGGGACGGGACCGTGACTCCCCCTTTGCCGGGTACCGGTCGCGGCGGCCGGGTACTCGGCCGGTGCCGCGGAAGGCCGTGGCCGGTGCCGGGCGCATGCGCGCCCACCGGGCCGGGATTCGGGCCTCGCCCTCGGCCACGGCGTACGGCACCGTCAGGACTGGCACCGTCAGGACTTCGTGAGGAAGGAAGCGGCCTCATGCGGCACGACGAGATGATCGGAAAGGTGCAGGCACTGGCCCAGCTGCCGGACCGGGGTTCAGCCGAACGGGCCGCGCACGCGGTGGTCAGCACGCTGTCGGAGCGGCTGCCGTCCGGGCTGGCCCGTCATGTGGCCGCCCAGTTGCCGCCCGACATGGCGGCGGCGATGCGGGAGGCGGCCGACATGGCGGCCGGGGCCGACTCCGGCACGTCGGGCGAGCGGTTCGGGCTGACCGTCTTCGCCGGGCGCATCGCCGACCGGGCGGGCACCGACGAGGACACGGCCCTGCGGGAGGCCGCCGCCGTGATGGAGGTGCTCGACGCCGCGCTCGCCCCGGAGCTGACCGAGCGGATGGCCGGGGCACTGCCCTCGGACATCCGGGACCTGTTGCCGGTGGGCCGGGCGACGGAGGGCGCCGAGCGCACCGGCCGCGCGGGCCGGGAGGGCTGACAGCCGGCGCACCGGCGCGGCCCAGGAGAGCCGGGGCACAGCGGCGCCGCGGGCCGGGAGGGGCGCACGGATGCGTACGCCGCTCGGTGCGGTCCGAACGGCGTGATGGTGCCCCAGGATGCTGGTCAATGTGTGTGCAAGCGCCCCCGAGGGCAGGCGTAGCAGTGACGCCTCCCCTCCCGCAAAGGGGTCCCATGGCCTTCTTCGCCCTCTCCCGGCACCAGCCTCTGCTCCTGCTCTCGTGCACCCGGCTCGTCTCGGAGTACGACCGGCTGACGAACGAGAACGATCAGTTGCGGACCGCCGTGTCCTCGCACGCGGTCATCGACCAGGCCATCGGAGCCGTGGTCGTCCTCGGGCAGATCGCCCCGGAAGAGGCCTGGCGTGCGCTTCGGGACGTCTCCCAGCGCACCAACACCAAACTGCGGACGCTCGCCGGGCACATCCTGGACTACGCCCAGGGCGGGACGCTCCCCGAACCGGAGCGGATCGAACTCGGCAGGGCGATCGTGCGCTACCGGCGGTACGCCACCGACTCGGGCGAGGCCCCGACGACGGGTTCAGTGACGGCCCGCCTTCATACGCCGGTGCCGGTGGGGTCTGGTGCGGTGGGGCGCCGGGGGCCGCAGGATCCATCGGTCCTCGACCTGGTCGAGGCCGTACAGCAGGATGCTGAGGACGGGGAGCAGAAGCACGGCGATGGCGATCACGGGAGGATCCCTCTCTGCCGACTACATCTTCCGGGTGCCCCGGCCGGTCCTCCCCACCCACGGCGTTTGTGAAAGTCCTGTGACCTCCCTCTTCCGGCGCCGCCCGTCGAGGTGATCTCGTACGGCAAGCGCGCAGGCAGGGACCATCGTGCCGCGCGGATGCCCGGAGGGGGACATGTGAGAGCCGCGGTCACATGCGCCGGCCGGCCTCCGTCGGTACAGCGGAAGCCGGGTCACCCCTCGCCCGCGTCGTCGAGGTCCGGCCGCCAAACGTCGCCGTCCGGGGGAAACCGCCCCCGGCTGCCTTGCGCGCGCCCCTCCCTCGACGCGCGCTTACGGTCTGTACATGTGACCGTCATCAGAGGTGACGGAGAGGAGCCGGGATCGGTGGTGGGCGATGCGCGTCGGCGGGCGGCCGGGCCGGGTGACGGGCGCCGCAGGGGGCGGGTGCTGGGCAGCCGGCCCGCGTACTCCGTGCGGCTCCCGCCCGTCCCGCGGCCCGAGCCGGTGCCGGTGCCGGTGCCGGTGGCCGAGCGGACCGTGCCATGGCTGCGGGTCGGGGCGGCCTACGCCTGGCGGCTCATCCTCGTCGGGTTCGTCGTCTACGGCGTCTTCAGCATCCTCGGCAGCTTCCAGCTCATCGCCGTCGCCCTTTTCCTCGCGCTGATCATCACCGCCGTACTGCGCCCGCTGACGGACCTGCTCGACCGGCTCCTGCCGCGGCCGCTGTGCGTCGCCGTGTCGCTCGTGGGCAGTCTGCTGCTCCTGCTGACCCTGCTCGCCCTGGTGGGCAACGCCGTGGCGGGCGAGTCGGCCCGGCTGGCGGGTGAGTTCCGGGGCGGTGTGCACCGCATCGAGGAGTGGCTGCAGCGGCCTCCGTTCCGACTGAGCCCCGGCCGGCTGTCCGCGCTGGAGAACCAGGTGACGCACTATCTGACCGCGCACCGGGCCAGCCTGCTCAGCCGCGCCGTCAGCGGGCTGAGCCGGGTGGTCGAGGTGGCGACCGGGGCCGCGCTCGCGCTGTTCTCCTCGGTGTTCTTCATCCATTCCGGCGAGCGCCTGTGGGCCTGGATCCGCGACCACCTGTTGCCGAGCGGCGCCCGTCCGGCGTGGGACCGGGCGGGCCGCGCCGCCTGGCTGGCCTTTTCCGGGTACACGCGCGGCATCATCATCGTGGCCGGCACCAATGCCGTGCTCGTCGGTATCGCGCTGCTCGTGCTGCGGGTGCCGCTCGCGCTGCCGCTGACCCTGCTGGAGTTCTTCGCCACGTTCGTGCCGCTGGTGGGCTCGCCGGTCGCGCTCGCCGTCGCCACGATCGTCGCGCTGGCCGGGCGCGGACCGCTGACGGCGGCGGCCGTGCTGGCGCTCATCGTCGTGATCGGCCAGCTGGAGGGACATGTGCTGCATCCGCTGGTGATGAGCTGGGCGGTACGGCTGCATCCGCTCGTCGTCGCGGTGTCGGTGATCGCCGGCAGCATCATCGCGGGGGTGATCGGTGCCGTGGTGGCGGTCCCGATGGTCTCGGTCGTCTGGTCGGTGCTGCGCGCACTGCGGGCGGTACCACCGTGACCGGCCGAGCACCCGTCACCCTCAACTGCCATACCAGTCAGGTCGGTTGTGTACGGCTCACCGCAGAGCCGCCGTCACGAGGGCGCGGATCTCCCCTTCCTGCACCCGTCCGCCGTTCACCAGCCGGTCGAAGACCAGACCGTCCACACAGGCCAGCAGCGTCACCGTGCGTTCCTCCGGGTCCGCCACGCCCTGGGCGGCGAGGAAGTCGCACACCGACTGCCGTGCCGGGTTCTCCCGCGGCACCAGAATCTCGCGCAGTTCGGGATGACGCGCGCTCTCGACGGCGCAGGCGTAGCGCGCGAGGGAGCGCCTGCGCCCTTCCCCGGTGAGCCGCACCTCGGTCAACTCCGCGATTCCCGCGACCAGTTCATCGGCGTTCCGCAGCACCGGCACCCGCGCCCCCATCTCCCGCAGCTCGGCCTGGTCGAGTGCGACCAGGTGTCGGACCAGTGCGGTGAGCAGGGCCTGGCGGGTGCGGTAGTAGGCGGACGTGGTGCCGGGCGGCAGCTGCGCCGCCCGGTCGACCGCGCGATGCGTCAGCCCGCGCATGCCGGCGTCGGCGAGCACGGCGATGGCGGCGTCGGCGAGGAGGGTACGTCGATCAGTGGACACCCCCTCTTTCTACACCCCGCTTCTACACCTGTAGAGCGCCGCTGTAGAGTCTCCCGTATCTACAGTCTTCTACATCCGTAGAAGAACCTGGCGTGTGGCCGGGTGACCGATGAGAACCGAGGTCGAAGGGGGACGGACGGGCATGGGCGGTACGGCGGTGGTGGTCGGGGGAGGCATCGGCGGTCTGGCGGCGGCGATCGGTCTGCGCCGGATCGGCTGGGACGTGCGGGTGGTGGAGCGGGCCGGCACCCTGGCCGACGCGGGTGCGGGCATCTCGCTGCACGCCAACGGGCTGCGCGCCCTGGACGCGCTCGGCGTCGGAGCGGCGGTGCGCGCGGCGGCCCGCCCGCAGTACACGGGCGGCACGCGCACCCCCGCGGGCCGCCGGCTGGCGCGGATGGACGGCGCCGCCCTCGAACGCGCGCTGGGCACCCCGATCGTCGGCATCCGGCGCGCGGTGCTGCACCGCCTGCTGCGCGAGGCCCTGCCGCCCGAGTGTCTGCTCATCGGGGTCACGGTGCCCGCGCTGGACCGCTCGGCTCCCGAGCGGGTGAGGGTACCGGCCGGGGACGACGTACTGGAGGCCGATGTGGTCGTTGCGGCCGACGGGGTGGGCAGCCGGCTGCGCGCACTGCTGTTCCCCGGCCATCCCGGTCCGGTGTACGCCGGTTCGACGGTACTGCGGGCCGTGACCGACCGGCCGCTGGAGCTGCGCAGCGACTTCGAGCTCACCTGGGGCGAAGGCGCGGAGTTCGGGCACATCGCCTTCGCCGACGGCCGGGCCGAGTGGCACGCGGTGCTCACCGCACCGGCCGGCGTCCGCCACGCCGACCCGCTCGGCATGCTGCGCCGGCGTTTCGCCGGCTGGCACGATCCGATCCCCGCGCTGCTGGACGCGACCCGACCGGAGGCCGTGCTCCACCACGACATCCACGAACTGGCCACGCCCTTGCGGTCGTTCGTCGCGGGGCGGGTCGTGCTTCTCGGCGACGCGGCACACGCCATGACACCGAATCTCGGCCAGGGCGCGTGCCAGGCCCTGGAGGACGCGGCCACACTCGCCGCCGCGCTCGCCACGGAGCCCTCGGTCGCCTCGGCACTGGCCCGCTACGACACCGAGCGCCGCCCGCGCTCCCAGGCGGTCGCCCGCGCCGCCCGGCAGGCGGGCAGGATGGGTCAGCAGCTGTCCCAACCGGTGGCCGTCGCCCTGCGCAACACCGCGCTACGGCTCGCGCCGTCCCGGGCGACGATGCGAGCGATCCTGCGACACGCCGACTGGACGCCGCCCGGTTTGGGCTGACCTGCTCGCCAGTCGATAGTTACACGTGTAACATCTCGCTGCGCCGACGGCCTCGGGCCGCCGGAGCACCGCCCGGCCGACGACGGAAGGCCCCGCCATGACCTCAACCGCGCCCACCCAGCTCGACACGGGCTGGCCGCCGCCCCCGTTCCGCGCCCCCACCCCCGCCGTGACCGGCACCGACGGCGTGCGCCGATGCCACGGGCTGACCTACGCCACCTCGCCCGGCTACCGGCCGCGGCTGCTGGATGTACACGTACCGCCCGCCGCAGGACCCGTACCGGCCGTCGTGTGGATCCACGGCGGTGGCTGGCTGGAGGGCGACCGGCGCTATCCGCCGCCGACCGTGCCGGTGGAACTGCTGCACGGAGCCGTCCTCGGCGCCGGTCTGGCGCTGGTCAGCGTCGACTACCGGCACAGCCTCGAGGCACCGTTCCCCGCCCAGCTGCACGACGTCAAGGCGGCCATCCGGTACGTACGGCACCACGCCGCGGACCTCGGCATCGACCCCGAACGCATCGGTGTCTGGGGCGAGTCGGCCGGCGGCCACCTCGCCGCGCTGGCCGGTCTGGTCCGCGCCGGCACCCACGGCTCCGGCCTCGAAGGGGCGGAGGGCGTGCGGGAGGAGGACAGCGGGGTGCGGGCCGTAGTCGACTGGTACGGCGTGTCCGACATCGAAGCGATCCTCGATCAGCCCCTGCCGCCCCTGCCGGTCGAGCCGTCGTACCCGGACCCCGTCATCACGCTGCTCGGCGGACCGGAGTCCGAACGCCGGGAGCGGGCGCGCGTCGCCAGCCCGGTGACCTATGCGGCCGACGGCGGCGCGCCTCCGTTCCTGCTGATCCACGGCCGTGCGGACCAGGTCGTCCCCTACAGCCAGAGCGAGGTACTGGCCCGGGTGCTCACCGACGCGGGCAGTGACGTCACGCTGCGGCCGGTCGAGGGCGCCGACCACATCTTCCTCGGGTCCGCGGAGGTGCCCTCGATCGTGGCGCACAGCGTGGAGTTCCTGCGGGGGCACCTGACGGCATGACCGGGGGCACGGCCGAGGACGGCGGTCGGCACGGGTCGCCGCCGTAGAGCCGGAGGAGGGCGCCCCCGGCCGCGGCCCGTCGGGGACCGATCGCACAGTCCCCCCCGCCCCTGGAAAGCTGCGGCCACCCCCCTCTTCGGCCAGTGCCGTCAGGCGGACTCGCGGCGTACGAGGACGGGCTCGACCGGCGGCAGGGGTGCGGCGGTGCCGGTCTCGACGAGGTCGTGCAGAGCCGCGGCGACCTGCGCGGCGGAGGGCGCCTCCAGCCGGATCGTCGTGAGCGCGGGGCGCTGCAGGGCCGCCGTGACGAGGTCGTCGCAGCCGACGACGGCGACCTCGTCCGGAACCTCGACGCCCGCGTCCCGCAGCACGGCCAGCAGCAGCGCCGCGTACTCGTCGTTGTAGGCGAAGACGCCGTCCAGACCGCGTTCCGCCCAGCCGCGCGCCAGCTCGGTGGCGGACGCGTGCGTGTACTCCATCTCCACCGGAGTCACCGTGGCCGTCGTCCGGGCGGCCACGCTGCGCGCGCCGGCCAGGCGGGGCTCGGCGAAGGCGGACAGGCCGCGCTCGCGCGGCATGACAACGCCGATGCGCCGTCGCCCCTGCGCGACGAGGTGTTCGGTCGCGAGCACCCCCACTTTCCGGTCGTCGAAGACGACCGTGTACACCCCCTCGACCGGCTTGGGCGCGAGGGCCACCAGGGCCTGGACACCGGCACGCCGCAGCACGTCCACAGCGGCCGAGCCGAGGCTCGTGCCGCCCAGCGCCAGCACCGCGCCGGGGCGCAGTTCGGCCCACGCGCGTGCCGCGGTGCCGGGGTCCGGGAACCGCCCGGCGTGCAGCACGGCCGTGTAGCCGTACCGGTCCAGTTCCGTGTGCAGGTCGTCGATCCAGCCGCTCACCAGGCGGCCGATGGCGGACACGGCGGCCGGGATCAGCACCAGGTTGTTGCGGCCCGCCCGCAGGGAGCGGGCCGCCGCGTGCGGCACATAGCCGAGCGTGTCCGCGGCGGCGAGCACCTTCGCGCGGGTCGCCTCGCTCACGCGGTGCGCCTGCGTGTTGTTGAGCACGAAGGAGACGGTGGCCCGCGAGACGCCCGCCAGCCGCGCGACATCTGCGCTGGTGACGGCTGCGGCCGCTTTCCTCGCCATGGTTCCCTTCCGCTCTCCGGGTCTGTTCTCAGGTCTCACGTTACACGCGTCAACTGAACGGACGAGGTGGGTGCAGAGCGTCCGGTGACACGAGTCAGCAACGAAGCGCGCTTCCCTGTCGCAAGACCCTGTTCAACTCCGGCAGCCGGGTGCTACACAAGGATCCACCGCCCAGGTTACTCGTGTAAGTAGCCATGCAGTCAGCGATCCGGACACCGCGGATCCCCCTTCCCGAGCCGCGCCTCCCCCACCCGGCTCGCCCCCTCCTCTCCTCTCCCCCGCTTCCCCTTCCTCCCAGGAGTCGCCATGCCCCTGCCGACCGAAGATCTCCGGCCCACCACCGCGCCGGCCGCACCCGAATCCCGGCAGCGGGGGTTGATGACGCTGCTGCTCGTCGCGAACGCGTCGATGTACGCGGTGTACATGGGAGTCGGCTCCGTTCTGCTGCCCACCCAGGTCGCCGCGATCGACCCGCACCACAAGGTGGCGTTGCTGGGCCTGATCGGCGGGGTCAGTGCGGTGTTCGCGACCGCCTGCAATCCGGTCGCCGGTGCGCTCTCCGACCGTTCGGGGCGCCGCAGCCCCTGGGTGCTCGGTGGAGCGCTGGCCTCGCTGGCGGGTCTGGCCTTCCTGGGCGGTGTGCGCACGGCGCTGCTGGTGGGCATCGCGTGGTGCCTGGTCCAGGCGACCACGAACGTCTACCAGGCCGCCGTCACCGCCATCGTGCCCGACCGGATCCCACCGGCCCGCCGGGGCACGGCCTCCGCCCTGGTGGGGCTCGCGCTGCCGGTGGGCGGCACGCTCGGTGTCCTGATCGCGGCCGGAACCGCCGGCCATCTCTCCGCGGGGTATCCGGCCCTGGGGCTCGTGGCCGCGGCGGCGGCCGTGCTGCTGACGGCGCTGTGCAGAGACGTTCCGCGGAAGCGGGACGCCGTACCGGCACCGGCGCTGCCCCGGCGCCGCCGCGCCGCGGTCTTCCTGTCCGCCCTGAGCAGCAGTGACTTCCGCTGGGCCTTCATCGGCCGCGCCCTGATGGTGCTGGGCTACTTCTCGGTCGTCGGCTACCAGCTCTACATCCTCGACGACCACATCTCGCTGCCGAAGGGGCTGAGCGCGGCGGACGCCATGGCCGTCCTGACTCCGGTGTCGATGGCGGCGATGGCCGTCTCCACGATGGTCGGCGGTCTGCTCTCCGACCGGTGGAACCGGCGCAAGGTGTTCGTCGGTGTCTCGGCGGCGCTCGCGGGCGTCGTCATGGTGGTGCCCGTGGTCGCGCCGACCTGGCCGGGCATGCTCGTCTTCAGCACGCTCAACGGGCTGGCGTTCGGCTGCTTCATGGCCGTGGACACCGCCGTCGTCACCCTCGTCCTCCCTCGCGCGGAGGACGCCGCACGCGATCTGGGCGTGCTGAACATCGCCAACGCAGGCCCGCAGATCGTGGCGCCGTTCGTCGCGTCGGCCGTGGTCGCCACGCTCGGCGGCTACACCCCGCTGTTCCTGTTCGGCGGCGCGCTGTCGCTGCTCGGCGCGCTCGCCATCCTCCCCGTCCGCGGCGTGCGCTGAGCCGCCGTCACGACCCCGCGAAGGAGTCCCTGTGCCTCGCGGACGTTTCCTCCCGCCTGCCGCCCTCCTGCTGTGTGCCGGCGTCCTCACCACCCCCACCGCCACGGCCGCGCCGCCCGCCGCGACGGCGCCGCGCCCGCTGCGCATCCTGCTGACGAACGACGACGGTTACGACGCCCCCGGCATCCGCATGCTGTACGACCGCCTCACCGCCGCCGGGCACGACGTGACGATCGTCGCGCCGCTGACGAACCAGAGCGGAGCGGGGACCCGGCTCTCCAGCGCGCCCACGATCGGCGTACGGCACCCACAGCCCAAGGTGTGGGCGGTCGACGGCTCACCGGCGGACGCGGTGGGCTTCGCTCTCGCCGCCGTGTTCGCCCACGGCGCCCCGGACCTCGTGGTGTCGGGGACGAACTCCGGTCCCAACCTCGCGGCGATGGCGACCCTTCGGGCACGGTGGGCGCCGCCGTGACGGCCTTGGAGGACCGCGTGCCCGCGATCGCCGTCAGCACGGGGGGCCTGGAGACTCCCGTCCCCGACCGGATCCTGGGTGCCTTGCGCCCCACGGACGACTTCGTGGTCTCGCTCGTCGACCGGCTGCGCGCGCGGGCCCGCGGCGGACGCCTGCTGCCGCAGGGCGTGGGTCTCGGCATCGACCACCCGGTGCTCGGCGCGGACGGCACGGGCACCGCGCGCGGGGCCGACGTCACCACGCAGGATCCGCGCCCGATCCTGAAGTCCGGCTACGCCGACGACGGCGACGGCACCTGGAAGGCGACCGTCGGCGTGGTGGGCGAGCCCGCCCACCCGGGCACCGATGTCGCGTCCGTCGAGGCGGGCCGCATCTCGGTCTCGCCGATCGCCCCCGGCTGGAACCCGGGGCCGGCCGACCACGCCCGTACGGCGGCACTGCTGGCGGGGTTGCGGCCGTAGACCCTGTGGAGCGGGCCGGGTGGGGTGAGCCGGGTGAGTACGCGTACTCATGCGCCCGCCCCACAGACCCGGCAGGGTGACGGCCATGAACCTCCCCGTCGCCCCACCGGCGTTCGACGCCACCAACGGCCCCCGGCGCCACGACCGCGCCGACACCGGTGCCGACATCGGGGCCGGGTGCGGTCTGGTGTTCCTGGAACTGACGGTCCTGGTCGCGGACTTCGGGCTCTGGTTCCTGTCCGGGTTCAACCTCGACGCGGCCAAGACCGTCAAGGCCGACTCGCTGTGGGGCTACCTGGTCGCGGCGGCGGGAGTCGCCGCCTTCGCCCTGGTCGCGGCCCTGGTAGCCGCCCGCGCCCGGGCGATCGTGACCGTCGTCAGCCAGCTCGTCATGGCCGTCGTGATCACCGCCGTGGTCGCGGCGGGCGCCCTGGCCCAGTCCCACGACGACGCCTCGCGCGACGCCGGACGGTCCTGCCACACCCTGCCGGCCGCACCGCGCTGCGGCTGAGGAGAGGCGGTCGCGATCGCAGGGCCTGAAGGCCGGCGTGCATGCCGTCCTGCCCGGTCTGCCGCGCGTGCGCCGGCCGCGCCCGGCGTGTCGGCGTTGCCGCCGGGCGCGGCCGGTGGCCGGGTCAGCCGGTTGCCAGGGCCTTCAGACGGTCCAGGGAGCCGTTGAAGCAGTCGTGGTCACCGACGGTCTTGCCGGTGGAGGTGTACTGCCACATCGTGTGGTATGACCAGCCGGTCGGCAGCGCCCCGGGCTCCGTGGCGTAACGGGCGATCCAGAGCGGGGTGCTCGCCGCGAAGCCGCCGTAGTTTCCGGTGCACTGCGTCCACCAGCTGGTCGCCGTGTAGATGATGGCATCCCGGCCGGTGCGGGACTTGTAGCGGTTCAGGAAGTCGCGGATCCAGGCGACCATGTCGCTCTTGGACTTGCCGTAACAGCTGGCCCCGTACGGATTCCACTCGATGTCGAGCACGCCGGGCAGGGTCTTGCCGTCCTTGGACCAGCCGCCGCCGTGCGCCAGGAAGTGGTCGGCCTGAGTGACACCGCCGGAGGTGTCCGGGGTCGCGAAGTGGTACGCGCCTCGGATCATGCCCACGTTGTACGGGCCGTTGTACTGCTGGGTGAAGTACGGGTTGGTGTAGGACGTCCCCTCGGTGGCCTTCGCGTACGCCCATTTGACCCCGCTGCTCCACAGGGTCGACCAGGCGACGTTGCCCTGGTAGCCGGAGACGTCCACGCCTTCGATCTGGCTCGCCCGGTTGATGTTGGACGGATCGTCGGCGCCCGCGGCGCGTCCGTCGTGGGCGAGGACGCCCATGCCCATGTACGCGCTGCCGCGCACGGGTACGCCCCCGGCCGAGGCGGGCTGGGCCGCGGGGCTGGACAGGATGAGGAGGAGGCCGGTCAGGACGCCCGTGAGGATCAGGCGCGTACGGCCGCGCTGGAGGGACATGGAGCTTCGCACGTACACCATCTGACCCGTGGTCGGGCCGTACCGCACCCCGGGTACCGCCCAACGAGGCCGACGCGGGCCGTGGTTGGTCCGTACGGGTGGCCGCGGGGTGAGGCACGGGCCGGTCGTGGGGTGTCACCGGGCGCTTCCCACGACCGGCCCGGCCGGCTCAGCCGTCGATGCGGTGCTGGGTCCAGAAGGAGGTGAGGTCGGTGCTCGTGGCGGCCTGGGCGGCGGCCTTGAACTCGGCCGTCGTCGACACGCCGTACCAGTGCGCGGTGGCGTAGTCCTTCATCAGTTTGGCCATGGCGGTGTCACCGAGGACGCGGCGCAGGTCGTGCAGGGCGCACTTGCCGTAGCCGTAGACGACGGTGGAGTAGCGGGAGGAGTGCGCGTCCCAGTAGGCCATGGAGTTGGTGATCTTCTCGGCGCCGGAGGCCCAGGAGACGCTGTTCCAGCAGTTGCTGCCGGTCTTGCCGAGGGCGAGGTCGGTGGCGTAGTCGGTGAACGCCTCGTCCAGCCAGGGGCTGTTGTACTCGTCGTCGCCGACGATGCCGTACCACCACTGGTGGCCGATCTCATGGGTGAGGGCGGTGGTGCTGACCACGTCCAGGACGAACCCGGGGTACTCCATTCCGCCGAACCAGTAGTTGTTGTCGAGCACGGCGTCCAGTTCGCCGTAGGGGTAGGCGCCGAAGCGGGCCGCGTGGGCGTCCACGGCGGTCTTGGCGGTGCTGAGCATCGACTGGGCGCTGGAGGAGCTGATGCCCGAGACCGAGTAGACGTTCACCGCGACGCCGGCCGACGAGGTGCCGGAGATCTTGCTGAAGGGCCCGGCGGCCCAGGCGAAGTCCCGGACCTTGGACGCGGTCGCCGTGGTCACGGTACGGCCGCTGGAGCCGGGGGTGTCGGTGGAGGTGCCGGTGGCCGGTACCAGCAGGTTGCTGGGGTGGTCGAGGGTCACCTTGAAGTCGGCGGCCAGGGAGTAGAACGACTCGCCGTTGTTCGTGTACGGGTCCAGGTGCCAGCCGGCGCCGTCGCGGACGGCGAGGACGGGCAGGGCGTTGCCGATGAAGCTGTAGGCACCGTCGTGGCCGAAGCGGTCGGCTCCGCTGGGCACGGTGATGCCGAGGTCGAAGCCGATCGTGGCGCTCTGGCCCTGGGCGAGCGGGGCCGGCAGGTCGACCTTGAGCGCGGTGCAGTCCACGCTGGGCGCCTGCGCGGTGCCGCCGGTGACGTTGGTGACGCGGATCGGCATGGCGTCGCAGGTGCCGTGGTAGTTGTCCCACAGCCTCAGGTAGACCTCGTTCAGCGCGGTGGATGAGGCGTTGGTGAAGGTCGCGCTCTCGTGGCCGGTCCAGACGGCGCCACTGGTGTCGCTGCCGAGGCTCACGGTGTACGAGGGTGACGCCGGGGTGCGTGTGGAGTCACCCGGCGGTGGGGTGGTACCGCCCGAGGTGTCGAGCGCGATGTCGTCGAGGACGAAGCTCGTCTGGAGGCTGTAGTCCTCCGTCCCGGTGAAGGAGAGAGTGACGGTCTGTCCGGCGTACGCCGACACGTCGATCGACTTCTGGACGTACCCGGTGTTCTCGTCGAGGTTCGAGTAGGTGGCCAGCGTCGTGCCGCCGATCTTGGCCGTGAGCTTGTCGTACGCGACGGAGGAGGTCGTCTCGTCCGTGTCGATGTGCAGCCAGAAGGTGAGGGTGGCCGCGTCGCAGCCGGCCGGGATGGTGACGCTCTGGCTGAGCGTGTCGGTATGGGTACTGCCGACTCCGTCCAGCCACGCGTAGGAACTGCCGCCGTGGGCGGTCTGTCCCGAGCGGCTGGTGATGACGGTGGCGGCGGACGTCGACCAGGGTGATGTCCCGCTCTCGAAGCCGCCGTTGGCGACGGCCTGCGTCGGAGTGCAGGCGGCGGCCGCTTTGTGGGTGTCGGGCCGGGCCGCGGCGGGGGTGCCGGGGAGCACCAGGGCGGCCACCACGGCGGCGGTGAGCGCACCGGCGCCGAGGGCCTTGTGGGGGGTCGATCTCACACGCTACTCCTTTGCGGCGGCCGGGATTCCCGGCCTGCTCGATGGCCGCGGGCCGGCTGGGGTACGCCGGGGCGGCCTCTGGCGGGGCTTGCGCGATCGCTGTGCCACGCCCTCACGGGGTCAGGGCGCGGGCTGCCGGACTTCCGAGAGAGTGCCAGATTTGACCGGACCATGCCAGAAGGCCACGCGCCGGTTTGCCCGAACGCGGCGGGGCAGGCGCGTTGGCGACCGAGGGTGGGGAGGTGAGTGAGGCCGTGGGGGGGTGGGCGTGGGGAGGCGGGTGACGCCGTGCGGGGTGGACGCGGGGAGGCGGATGACGCCGTGCGGGGTGGACACGGGGACGCGGATGACGCCGTGCGGGGTGGACACGGGGACGCGGATGACGCCGTGCGGGGTGGACACGGGGACGCGGATGACGCCGTGCGGGGTGAACGCGGGGACGCGGATGACGCCGTGCGGGGTGAACGCGGGGACGCGGATGACGCCGTGCGGGGTGAACGCGGGCACGCGGATGACGCCGTGCGGGGTGAACGCGGGCACGCGGATGACGCCGTGCGGGGTGAACGCGGGGACGCGGATGACGCCGTGCGGGGTCGGCGTCGGGAGGCGGGCAAGGCCGTAGGGGTGGGCGTGGGATGGCGGTAAGGCCCTGCGGGGTAGGCGTGGGGGCGCGAGGCAGGCCGTGCGGGGTCGGTGTGGGGAGGCGGGGCAGGCCGTGCGGGGTGGGCACGCACCGCCCGTGCAGGAGGAACGCGGAAACGCTGGCCAGTCCGTGCGGAAATGGGCACGGATGCACCCGTCAACCCACGCAGGATGGACGCGGATACACCGATCAACCCGTGCCGGTCGGGCACAGAGACACCGGCCGGCCCGAACCGGTGGGGCACAGAGACGCCAGTCCCCGTGCCGCTTGAGCGCAGAGGCGACAGTCAGCCCATGCCGGTCCAAGGCGATACCGCCCAGCCCGTACCGCTCGGATGTGAAGACACCGGCCAGCCAGTCCTGGTCGAGCCGGGAGACGCCAGTTGCCCGTGCCGCCTGGGCGCGGAGACTCCGGCCAGCCCATGCCGGTCGGGCGCGGAGACACCAGCCACCCCGCGCCCCTCGAGCGCGAGGACTCCGGCCAACCCATGTCGGTCGGGCGCGGAGACGCCAGTCAGCCCATGGCGTTGAGCGCAGTGACGCCGGTCAGGCCATGTCGGTTGGTCGCGGGGGCGCCGGTCAGGCGGTGCGCAGTGTTACGAAGACCGCCGTCAGCGGGGTGCCCTGTGGGTCCTGCCAGCCGCGTGCCACGTGGCCGATCGCTCCCTCGGGGCGCTGCGGCGGGTTCCCGGGGACGGGGCCCAGGACCCGGTGGATGTGGAGGATCGTGCCGTGCGGTGCGGGCAGGCGCGTGCCCTCATGGTCGTCGGACGGTTCGGGGGTGAGGCCGTCCAGGGTGAGGGGTGCGCCGGTGTAGGAGCGGACCACCTCGAGGTCGAGGGCGCCGTCGACGCTCTGGGCGTGTGCGTGGGTCCTGCCCTGGAGCAGCGACAGCAACTCCCCGACCAGCACCGGGTCGTGGCAGCCGTCGTACGCCCAGCGCCTGCCCAGCACGCCGTGGTCCATCGTGCCGACGAGCGCGTGCTCCGCCTCCTCCAGCGGCGCGCCCCGGTAGGTCAACGGGACCAGGTAGGCGGTGGGTTCGGGGGTGGAGGTGTCGGTGGCCACCATGAACTCGATGCCGACCTCGCCCGCCGGGTCCTCCAGCCGGAATCCGCCGGACTTGGTCAGCACCGGGGCGTCCGGGCCGCCGCGGTACCAGGGGCGGGTGGGCAGCCAGTCGGTGAGCAGTTCCAGCTTCGTGGGCTTGACCGTGGTGTGGTGGATGATGGCCATGCCGGCGCTTCTCCTCCGTTGTGCGGATACTGAACCCGCAGCTTCGCACACCGTTCGCGCAGGTCATCGATCCGCCCCGGCGGACGTCGGGGCAACTCGGCCCAGGGATTGGGTGATTCACCCGTCACCGGTCCGTATACCGCCGCGCCACGCTCGTACGCGGTGCTTGACCGGTGTCGGCCAAGTACGCGATCGGAGCGGCGTCTGCCCCGCCGGAGCGGTCGTCACACCGATTGGCCGAAGGGCGGACGGACTCGCCGGGCGGGTGCCACTCGGCCAACCACCGCCTTCCGGTCGGGCGTCGGCCGCGCCATGTACACGGCTGGGCCGCCCTCGCGGGCGGCCCAGCAATGTCCCTGGTAATCCCAAGGTTCCCTCAGCTGACCGTGGTCACCTCTGCTCAGTCATCCCGCGAGCCCTGCTCATGCTCCGACTTCCCGTGCTCCGCGTGCGGCTTCGCCGGGTGCTCCGGGTACGACGGCTTCATCGGGCGTACCGGCTTCTCCGGATAGGTGGGCTTCACCGGACGCTCGGGGTACACGGGCTTCACCGGGTGCACCGGCTTCTCCGGGTAGACAGGCTTCACCGGCTTCTCCGGGTACACCGGCCTGACCGGCTGAACGGGCTTCTCCGGATACACCGGCTTCACCGGACGCTCGGGGTACACCGGCTTGACCGGCTGAACGGGCTTCTCCGGGTACACCGGCTTCACCGGACGCTCCGGATACACGGGCTTCACCGGCTGCACCGGCTTCTCCGGGTAGACAGGCTTCACCGGCTGAACGGGCTTCTCCGGGTACACCGGCTTCACCGGACGCTCCGGATACACGGGCTTCACCGGCTGCACCGGCTTCTCCGGGTAGACAGGCTTCACCGGCTGAACGGGCTTCTCCGGGTACACCGGCTTCACCGGACGCTCCGGATACACGGGCTTCACCGGCTGCACCGGCTTCTCCGGGTAGACAGGCTTCACCGGCTGAACGGGCTTCTCCGGGTACACCGGCTTCACCGGACGCTCCGGATACACGGGCTTCACCGGCTGCACCGGCTTCTCCGGGTAGACAGGCTTGACCGGCTGAACGGGCTTCTCCGGGTACATGGGCTTCGCCGGACGCTCGGGGTACACCGGCTTGACCGGCTGCACCGGCTTCTCCGGATACACAGGCTTCACCGGCTTCTCCGGGTACACCGGCCTGACCGGCTGAACGGGCTTCTCCGGGTACATGGGCTTCGCCGGACGCTCGGGGTACACCGGCTTAGCCGGCTGCACCGGCTTCTCCGGATACACAGGCTTCACCGGACGCTCCGGATAAACCGGCTTCACCGGCTGCACAGGCCTCTCCGGATACACCGGCTTGACCGGATGCACAGGCTTCTCCGGATAGACGGGCTTCTCCGGATACACCGGCTTGACCGGATGCACAGGCCTCTCCGGATAGACCGGCTTCTCCGGATACACCGGCTTAACCGGATACGCAGGTTTGACCGGACGCTCCGGCTTCTCAGGATGGATCGGGTAGACAGGCTTCCCCGGAGTCACCGGTTTCTCGGGATGAAACGGGGAGGCGGGTTTCTTCGGGTATGGCGGTTGCGGGGTGGGGTGATCCTGAGCATAGGCCGCGCCCGGGTTCGCCAGCGCGGCTACGGTGAGCGCGGCGATGGTGGCAGCTGACGCCAGTACGGATCGCCGTCGCGGCGATGTCGTCATTCTCTCCACTCTCCTCGACTTGGGTCAGAGCTTGATGACGGCTGGTCAGTCCCGAGGGCTTGTCAATGGAATGATCAGGAAATCGGAGGCATGAATAACGCTGCGACGGCCAGAAGTCACCGGATGGTGTAGCCCACCACCCGGCAGTCGGCCCTGACCCCACGGAACATGACGGAGACTCAGTTCTCCCGTCCGTCTCCGCAGTGGCATCGGCGGCCGATAGCGCGTCCGCCTCGCCGTGCAGACGGGTGTCCCTCGGAATCGGCTCGCCACAGTCCGGGCCAAGGCCTCTCGAGCCGGCCCGTCCCCCGAACTCGTTGCCGCCCGCTTCTGGCCCGCGCGACCTACCGGACGGTATACAGACCCAGTCGAACGCACGAGGGCCGCACTCCGGTGCCGGAACCGTGCGATGAACCGGCCTCAGGGGGAGGATCCATGGTGAACGGCACACGTGCGGCGGGCGGGGCGAGAGGCCGGCGGCGGGCAGGTGCGCTGGGGGCGGCGCTGGGCGGTTGCGTTCTCGTCGCCGCCGCCACGGCACCGGCTTCCGCGCATCCCGCCGGACACGGCCGCGGCATCGACTACGTCGCCCTCGGCGACTCCTACACCTCGGGCCCCGGCATCCCGCGGCAGGTGGACGCGGGCTGCGCCCGCTCCGACCGCAATTACCCCTCGCTGGTGGCGGCCGGGAGAGAGGTTTCCACCTTCACGGACGTCAGCTGTGCGGGGGCGACGACCGCCGAGATGTGGCAGGCGCAGGGCACCAACAAGCCTCAACTCGACGCGCTGGACCGGGACACCGACCTGGTGACGGTGCAGATCGGCGGCAACGACGTCGGTTTCGGCGCGATCATCGGCACGTGCGCCCGCCTGGCCGCTCAGGACCCGACGGGCAACCCCTGCGAGCGCTCCTACCAGGCGACCGGATACGACCAGCTGGTCCTCGCGATCGTCAAGGCCGCGCCGAAGGTCGACCGGGTGCTGCGGGCGGTGCACGCCCGGGCGCCGCACGCACGCGTGGTCGTCGTCGGCTACCCGGACCTGCTGCCCGATGACGGCAGCGGCTGCTTTCCCCAAGTGCCGTTCGCCCAGCAGGACTTCCCCTACCTCCGGGACACCGAGAAGCGGCTGAACCTGATGCTGCGCCTGGTCGCCGGGGTGAACCGGGCCGAGTACGTCGACACCTACGGCCCCACGGTCGGCCACGACATGTGCAAGGCGCCCGCGGACCGCTGGATCGAACCGCTTCAGCCGGCCGCGCCCGCCGCGCCCGCACACCCCAACGCCAAGGGCGAGGAAGCCATGGCGCAGGCGGTGCTGGAGAGGCTGGAGCGAGGGCGCGGACGGAGCTGAGCCGGTTCGGCGGCCTCCATGGGTGAAGGGGGCCGCCCCGGGCCGCCCCGGTCCGTCAGCCGTCGAGCGCGCCCAGCACCACGGCCTGGGCCTCCTCCTGCACCCGGGCGAGGTGGTCGGCGCCGAGGAAGGACTCGGCGTAGACCTTGTACACGTCCTCGGTGCCCGAAGGGCGGGCCGCGAACCAGGCGCTTTCCGTGGTGACCTTGATGCCGCCGATCGCGGCGCCGTTGCCCGGTGCCTCGGTGAGGACGGCCGTGACGGCCTCTCCGGCGAGCGTGTCGGCGGTGACCTGGGCCGGTGACAACTTGCCGAGCAACGCCTTCTGTTCGCGGGTCGCGGGCGCGTCAATACGGGCGTAGGCGGGTTCACCGAAGCGGGCGGTCAGGTCGGCGTAGTGCTCCGACGGGGTCCGGTCCGTGACAGCGGTGATCTCGGAGGCGAGGAGGGCCAGGAGGATGCCGTCCTTGTCGGTGGTCCACACCGAGCCGTCGCGGCGCAGGAAGGAGGCGCCGGCGGACTCCTCGCCGCCGAACCCGAGGGTGCCGCCCGCCAGTCCGTCCACGAACCACTTGAACCCGACCGGGACCTCGACCAGTCGACGGCCGAGGTCGGCCGCGACCCGGTCGATCATCGTGGAGGAGACCAGCGTCTTGCCGATTCCCGCGCCGGCGGGCCACTGGTCGCGGTGCCGGTACAGGTAGGAGATGGCGACCGCGAGGTAGTGGTTGGGGTTCATCAGGCCCGCGTCGGGGGTGACGATGCCGTGCCGGTCGGCGTCGGCGTCGTTGCCGGTGGCGATGCGGAACCGGTCGCGCTGTTCGATGAGGGAGGCCATCGCGTACGGCGAGGAGCAGTCCATGCGGATCTGGCCGTCCCAGTCCAGCGTCATGAAGCGCCAGGTGGGGTCGGTGTGCGGGTTGACCACGGTGAGGTCGATGCCGTGCTGTTCGGCGATGCGTCCCCAGTAGGCGACGGAGGCGCCGCCGAGCGGGTCGGCGCCGATGCGTACGCCGGCCGCGCGGATCGCGTCCAGGTCCAGCACGCCCGGCAGGTCGCCGACGTAGGCGCCGAGGAAGTCGTACCTCTGTGTGGTCTGCGCGGCGAGCGCCCGCGCGTACGGCACCCGGCGTACGTCCTTCAGGCCGCCGGTGACGATCTCGTTGGCCCGGTCCTGGATCCAGGAGGTGGCGTCGGAGGCCGCCGGGCCGCCGCTCGGCGGGTTGTACTTGAAGCCGCCGTCGGCGGGCGGGTTGTGGGAGGGGGTGACGACCACGCCGTCGGCGAGTGCGGTGGTGCGGTCGCGGTTGTGGGTGAGGATCGCGTGCGAGACGGCGGGGGTGGGCGTGTAGCCGTCGGCGCTGTCGATGAGCACGGTGACTCCGTTGGCGGCGAACACCTCCAGCGCGGTGACCTTCGCGGGCTCGGACAGGGCGTGGGTGTCGGCGCCGAGGAAGAGGGGGCCGTCGGTTCCCTGGGCCGCGCGGTACTCGCAGATGGCCTGGCTGGTGGCGGCGATGTGGTCCTGGTTGAAGGCGGTCGCCAGGGACGAGCCCCGGTGCCCGGAGGTGCCGAACGCGACCCGCTGTGCCGGGTCGGCCGGGTCCGGGTGCAGTGCGTAGTACGCCGTGACCAGCCGGGCCACGTCGACAAGGTCCTCGGGACCGGCCGGCCGGCCGGCTCGCTCGTGCGGCATGAGTCCGTTCCTCCGAGTCGTCGGATCGATCGCTCACCGCCCATCTTTCCTCGTCAGGGCCCTGACATGCGAGTGGGCACCGCCCTATGATCCAGTGCTCCGATCTTCGTGCCGTGCTGCCGCCCGGGCAGGACGCCTTCCACAGACAGGTCTTCAACCGTGACCGCATCCGCCGCCCAGGCTCCTTGGTTCCTCGCGCGTTGCACGCAGTTCGCCGTGGCAGCGGCGGCCGGCGGCGAACTGGTCCGGGCGCTGAAGGCCCATGCTCATCTGCTGCATCCGGCGACGACCACGGCCTCCGATTTCGGGCAGGCGTCGATGATCTTCGTGAACGCGATGACGGCGGCGGTCGTGCTGTTCCTCCTCTGGTTCGCCCGCTGCTGGCGCAACGCCGGACTGCTCTCGCCCGGCGCGGTGCGCGGCTCTGTCGCGTGGGCCGTTGTCGCCTGGCTGATACCGGTGATGAATCTCTGGGCTCCACGCGGGCTCGTGCTGGACGTACAGCGCGCGAGCGACCCCGGCGGTGGGGCTGAGGGGCACGGGAACGCCCTGGTGAACGTGTGGTGGGCGGCCTGGGCCGGGCACGCGGCGCTGTCCCTGGCCGCCATGAACCTGGGCGGCGGCACCTCGCTGCCGCTGCTGGTGGCGTCGGAAGGCCTCGACCTCCTGGCCGCCGTTCTGGCGATCGCCGTGATCCAGCGCATCACGTCGCGCCAGGCCGCCGCGCTGCGGTCCGTGACTCCGGTGCCCGCGCCCGCCGGCCTGCCGCACGCCTCGTAGGACGGGCGCGTCACCCGATGTGGTAGCTGTCCCCGTACACCTTCCAGTCGAGGGGGGTGTTCAGGTCGAGGTTGCCCTTGCGCAGGAAGACCCGCTGCTCGGTGTCGACCCGGCTGGTGTCGCTGTGTGCCTCCTCCTGCTTCATGGCCCACACCCGGGCGTCGAGGAAGGCGTTGAGGTACGTCGTCTCGTCGCCGCCCTGCGCCGGGGGCTTGGCGCTGCGCAGGGCCCGCTTGCGGATGTTGCGGAAGCTGGTCGGGTCGTCGCCGTCGCCGTGCATGACGAGGGCGTCGTAGTAGCAGAACTGGCCGAGGGCGCGCAGGCCGTCGGTCTTGCCCTGGGCGACTGCGGGGTTGAAGTAGACGCGGTCGCGCTCGTCGTTCTGGCACTGCTGGAACGCGGTGTCCTGGGCGGCCTTGCGCCAGTCCTTGGGGTAGTTCGGGTCGAGGCCGGCGTGCGAGTCGGAGCCGTTGACCTTGCGCAGCGCGGGCAGGTACTTGGCGAGGACGTTGCCGGGTTTGCGGTCGGCGTAGAGCTGGACGAGGTCGAGCATGTCGCCGGTGCCGGAACAGAAGCCGATGATGCCGGCGGTGTAGCCGCGTCCGTCGCCGATGTCCTCTATGTACTTGTACTGGGCCTTCCAGTCGAGCGAGGAGTTCTCCGCGCTCGACACCAGTTCCATGGCGATCTCCTTCTTCGCCGGGTCGTCGAGGCCCGTCGCGGCCGCGGGTGCCGCGAGGGCGCGCTGGGTTCCGAGCAGCGCGCCGGAGGCGGCGACGGCGCCGAGCACGGCGACGAGGGTCCGGCGGGAGACGGTGGCGGGGGCTGCTGTGTCGCGGTCTGCGTGCACCACGGGGACTCCAAATCGAGGTGGGGGGTGGCGAGTTGGGCATGCGCCATACTGGTAGGAAAGTTTCCTATCAAATGCACGGCAGACCGGTAACCCGGCACGCTCGAAGTTCGTAGGATCGAACGACTACTCCCCCGCGGTGCCCGCCCCCGGCCGGCTCAGCCGGGGTGCGACCGCAGCTGCCGGCGCTCCCGCTCGCGCGTGAACGCGTACAGCTCCTCGGAGACGGTGATCAGTTCACGCCGCTCCTGGTGCGAACCGACCATCGGCCGCGAGCCCTTGAGCGGCACCTGGGCGCTCTCGGGCAGGAACCTGACGGTCAGCAGGCCGATGGCGCCCGCCAGCATCAGGTAGTACGCGGGCATCAGGTCGTCGCCGGTGGCGGTGACCAGCGCGGCGGTGACCAGCGGCGTGGTGCCGCCGAAGGCGGCCACGGCGAAGTTGAAGCCGATGCCCATCGCCGCGTAGCGGACGGCGGTCGGGAACAGGGCGGGCAGCGTGGCCGCGCTCGGCGCGGCGAAACAGGCCAGCAGGGTGGCCAGCAGCAGCACACCGAGGATCGGCGGCCAGGTGCCGTGCGCCTTGATCAGCACAAAGGCGGGCACGGCCAGCACGATCATCGCGGCGGCGGCGACGCCGTAGACGGGCCGCCGGCCGACGCGGTCGCTGAGCCGGCCGAGGAAGGTGATCAGTACGACGATCCACAGCATGCCGATGAGCACCAGGAGGTCCCCGGAGCCGCTGGAGCGCTTCAGGGTCTCGGTCTGATACGTCGGCAGATAGCCGGTGACCATGTAGTTGGTGACGTTGTACAGCAGCACCAGGCCCATGCAGACCAGCAGCTCCGGCCAGTGGCTGCGGACGATGTCCTGGAACTCGCTGCGCGCCGATTCCTGCACCAGGGCCTTCTCGTGTTCGTCCAGTTGCTGCTGGAAGGCCGGGGATTCCTCCAGCTTCAGCCGCATGTAGAGGCCGATCACACCGAGGGGTCCGGCGACGAGGAACGGGACGCGCCAGCCCCAGGACAGCATCTGCTGGTCCGTCAGGGCGAGATTGAGCACGGTGACCAGGGCCGAACCGAGGGCGTATCCGACGAAGGTGCCGAAGTCGAGCCAGCTGGAGAGGAATCCGCGCCTGCGGTCCGGCGAGTACTCGGCGACGAAGGTGGTGGCGCCGCCGTACTCCCCGCCGGTGGAGAAGCCCTGGACCATACGGGCCAGCAGGAGCAGCACGGGCGCGGCGATGCCGATCGTGCCGTAACCGGGGATGACACCGATGGCGAAGGTGCCGACCGCCATCATGATCATGGTGGTGGCCAGCACCTTCTGCCGGCCGATCCGGTCGCCGAGCGGCCCGAAGACCAGCCCGCCGAGCGGCCTGACCACGAAGGCCGCGGCGAACGTCGCGAAGGAGGAGATGACCTGGGCGGCCGGGGAGGCGCCCGGGAAGAACACCTTGCCGATGGTGGCGGCGAGATAGCTGTAGACGCCGAAGTCGAACCACTCCATGCAGTTGCCGAGCGCGGAGGCGCCCACGGCGCGCCGGAGCAGCGGGGGCTCGACGACCTGGACGTCGCTCTCGCCGAAGGCCCGCCGGGTCTGGCGGAGCCGGTCGGTCAGCTCCTCGCGGACCTGGCGGGGCAGCCGCGCCACGGCCTGCGGCGCCCGCGGCCGGTTCCGGTCCCGCCGGTCTCCGTCCGACCTCGCTCCGCCCACGGACGTCTCCTTCCCGCGCCGTACCGGTCACCGCCTGCCCACCAGGCCGATTCAGAAACGGAACCGCTCAGTCCCATCCGGGACGGCGGTTGGACTTGTGCGGCGGGCGGGCGCAGGGTGGACGAGCCGCTCCGCACCCGGAGGGGCGACCCCTACGGCACCACCCGGAGAAAGACCCGATGACCCACGTCGCGGACCCCGCACGCTACGACGGCACCATGCGCTACCGGCGCACCGGCCGCTCGGGGCTGGACCTGCCCGTCCTGTCCCTGGGCTACTGGCACAACTTCGGCGACGACCGCCCTTTCGAGACCCAGCGCGAAATCGCCCTGCGCGCCTTCGACCTCGGCATCACGCACCACGACCTGGCGAACAACTACGGCCCGCCGTACGGCGCCGCGGAGCTGAACTTCGGCCGGCTGCTGAAGCGGGACCTCGCGCCCTACCGGGACGAGCTGGTGATCTCCACCAAGGCCGGCTGGGACATGTGGCCCGGCCCCTACGGACAGGGCGGCGGCTCCCGGAAGTACGTACTGGCCTCGCTGGACCAGTCGTTGCGCCGGATGGGCGTGGACTACGTGGACATCTTCTACTCCCACCGGCTGGACGCGACCACGCCGCTGGAGGAGACGATGGGGGCGCTCGACACCGCCGTACGCCAGGGCAAGGCGCTGTACGTCGGCATCTCCTCCTACGACGCCGAGCGCACCCGGCAGGCGGCGGCGATCCTGCGGGATCTGGGCACGCCGCTGCTGATCCACCAGCCGTCGTACAGCATGCTCAACCGCTGGATCGAGACCGACGGTCTGCTGGACGCGGCCGAGGAGGAGGGTTTCGGTGTCATCGGCTTCACGGCGCTGGCCCAGGGCCTGCTGACGGGCCGTTACCTCGACGGAGTGCCGCAGGACTCGCGCGCGGCGCGCGGCACCTCGTTCGACGCCTCCTGGCTGACGGACGACATGCTGCGGCGGCTGCGCGCCCTGAAGGAGATCGCGGCTCGGCGCGGTCAGACGCCGGCGCAGCTGGCGCTGGCCTGGGCGCTGCGCGACGAGCGGGTGACGTCGCTCGTCATCGGCGCCTCCCGCACCGAGCAGCTGGAGCAGAACGTCGCCGCGCTGGAGAACCTCGACTTCACGGCGGAGGAGCTGGCCGAGATCGACACGTACGCGACCGACGGCGGCGTGGACCTGTGGCGCGAGGCCCGGCTGGGCAATCTCGGTTGAACCCGCACATGTGACCCACGTCACAGACATAGGGAAAAAGTAGGACATAATGGAAGCAGTTCGGACAGCGTTGTCATCCCTGTCCTCGCACCACCCCCGCGAATTCAAGGAGCCGCTCCCGTATGACGTACGGAGCCGACCGAACCCATGTCCTGCCTCCCCAGCCCGACCTGAGCCTGGCGCGCGACTGCGAGCAGTGTCTCGGATGGGGAACCGTCGTCACCCGTGACGGGGACCACGAGCTGTGCCACACCTGCCAGGACACCCCTGGCGACGACGGAGGCACCGCCCACTACGACCTGTAGGTCACCCTCCCCGGCCCGCCGGGCGGCAGTGCGCCACACGCTCCGGGCCCGCTGATCACGGCGACGTACCGTGGAGGCATGGCCGCCCCTCCGCTCCCGGGTCCACTGGCGCATCTGGCGCCGCTGCTCGGCCACTACGGCTACTGGGCCGTGGGGGCAGTGGTGCTGGTGGAGGACTTCGGGGTGCCCGCGCCGGGCGAGACGATCCTGCTGGCCGCGGGGGTGTACGCGGGGGCGGGGCGGCTGAACGTCGTCGCCGTGGCGGTCGTCGCGTTCGCCGCGGCCGTGCTCGGCGACAACATCGGCTATCTGATCGGCCGGGTCGGCGGGCGGGCCTTCGTGCACCGGTGGGGGCGGTACGTCTTCCTGACGCCCGAGCGGTTCGAGGCCGCCGAGGAGTTCTTCGGCCGGCACGGCGGCAAGATCGTCACCGTGGCCCGGTTCATCGAGGGCCTGCGCCAGGCCAACGGCATCATCGCCGGCACCACGGGCATGCCCTGGCGCCGCTTCCTCGCCTTCAACGCGCTCGGCGCCGCCCTGTGGGTCGGCCTGTGGACGACCCTGGCGTACGAGGTGGGCAGCCACATCACGACCGTCTACGACGAGGTCTCGCGCTACCAGATCTACGTCCTCGTGGCCGTAGCCGTACTGATCGCCGCCTTCGCCGTACGGCACTGCGTACGACGGCGGCGCGCGTGCTGATCGCCCGGCACCGGCGGCTCAGCCGCCCGCGGTGGCCTCGGCGTGCAGGTACTCCAGCGCGTCCTGCACCACGGTGCGCCGGTACCAGGAATCCCACGCGCCCAGGTCATGGGCCAGGCCGCCCAGGTCCGCCTCCTGGCCGGCGCCCAGCCATGCGCCCGGGTCCACGCGGTGCAGCGTGATCGCTCCGTTGCAGACGCCGGCATCCGTCGTCATCGGCACGCTGTGCAGCGCGCGGCTGCCCACCGCGAGGGCCGCCCGGCCCACGGGATGACCGGCCAGCTCCGGATCGGCGGCCACGTCCGGCACGGTCACCGGCCGGCCCTCGGCCTGCGCCCGGGCACACACCGCGGGCGGTCCGGCCACCAGCGCGAGGCAGTCGCGGTAGGCGGCGTCCAGTCCGTGATGGGCCTCGAGCACGAGCGCCTCTTCCTGCACCTTGTCGGTCAGGTGGATCTCGGCCGCGTCGGCGTCCGCCAGGGTCACCGCCATGTACAGGGCCGCCCTCAGCACCTGCCGGCGGTCCCGGGGGTCCACCCGGTCGGCCTGCGGCAGCCCGAGCGCGGGCGGCGGGATGCGCCGGCGTCCGGGGAACCACTGCTCGGCCGTCAGGGGCGGCGGCGCGGTCACCACCGCCGAGGCCACCACCCGCAGCGGCACGTTGTGGTGCTGGGAGGCGGTGCGCAGCAGGGCGAAGGCGTCGGCCGGGCCGGGCAGGCAGTAACGGGCGATCAGAATGCCCTGGGCGATGCCGATGATCCCGCTCGTACGGGCCTTGGCCCGCAGGCCGAAGACCTCGCCGGGGGCTTCCTCGGACGGGTACGGCCCGGCCTGCGCGGCCTGCGTCGCGTGCCCACCGCCCACGGTGGCGAGAGCGCCCTCCAGGGTCGCGTACAGGCGGATGCCCGGCAGGGATGTCGTCTCGAGCATCCGGCGGACCTGCGGTCCGGCTCCGGTGACCAGGACGGGACCGGCGGCGCGGTACCGGGTGTGGGCATCGAGGGTGCGCACCGCGGTGCTGCTCACGTGATGCACACCGGACAGGTCCAGGACGAAGCGCAGTCCCCGCTCGTCGGCCCGCCTCAGCCGCAGGTCCAGCTCACGTCCGAGCACACCGGCGCCGCGGGCGTCGAGAGTCCCCGACAGTCGCAGCACCACTGCCTGCTCGGTCACCGGCTGCACGGTGACCGTGGTTTCTCCCGTCACGGGGCATCACCCACGGACTCCGGACACCGCCTCACCGCGCACCTCGATCAGCTCGCAGAGCCCGGCCGTTTCCTGACCGTTACTTTCCCACCTTGTTCCCTGATGTAACGGAATGGCAAGCAGCCCATCCGGCACGTCGAGGCGGCCTCTTCCCGGCCGGACCGCGTGTCACGGCGGTCCACACCTCTGCCCCCGGCGCACACTGGAAGAGACCGAGCGACCCTCGGTCGTCGGTCCGAAGCTCCCCCGGTTCGGACCAGTGCTGGGGGAGCTTCGGCACGATCCGCCTACGCCCGCCGGGACGAGGTGCGCGCGGGCCCGTTCTTCGCCGTGTGGTCCGATCCCGCCTCCCGGGTGTCGTCATCGGCACGCTCGTGGGCGCCGCGCAGGGCGGAGGCGAGCGCGGAGAACAGGGCCATGCCGGCGGCCACGCCGAAGACGATGGTCAGTCCGTGGTGGAAGGGCCCGGAGACCAGCTCGGGGAAGAAGGTGTGACCGGTCAGGGTGGCGCGCTGGGCGGCCGCCAGGTGGTCCAGGGTGCCGCCGTCGCCGAGCAGATGGCCGATCGGGTTGTTACCCAGGAACGTGGCGAACAGGGTGCTCACCGGCGGCAGCGAGGCCACCTGGTGCGCGGTCCCGGCGGGCACGCCGTGCGCCTGGAGACCGCTGCCGAGCGTCTTCGGCAGGGAGCTCGCGAGGCCGGAGACCATCAGCGAGAAGAACACGCCGATGGACAGCGCCGTGCCCGAGTTCTGGAAGGTGGAGCGCATCCCGGAGGCCACGCCCCGGTAGTGGGCGGGCACGCTGCCCATGATCGACGAGGTGTTGGGTGCGGAGAACATGCCCTGGCCGAGGCCGTTGAGCAGCAGCAGCGCGGCGAAGACGCCGTAGTCGAAGTTCACGGGCACGGCGAGCAGGCCGAGGAAGGACCCGGCGACGACGACCAGCCCCATGGTGGAGAAGAGGCGGGCGCCGAACCGGTCGGAGAGGTAGCCGGAGACCGGGCCCGCGACGAGGAAGCCCAGGGTGAGCGGCAGCATGAAGATGCCGGCCCACAGCGGGGTGTCCTCGAAGTCGTAGCCGTGCAGCGGCAGCCAGATGCCCTGCAGCCAGATGATCAGCATGAACTGCAGTCCGCCGCGGGCGATCGCGGTCAGCAGGGCGGCCAGGTTGCCGGCGGCGAAGGCGCGCACCTTGAACAGCGACAGCCGGAACATGGGCTCGGGGACGCGGGTCTCGACGCAGGCGAAGACCAGCAGCAGGAACACGCCGCCGATCAGGCCCGTGAGCACCCAGGGGCTGGTCCAGCCGGTGGCGTGGCCGCCGTAGGGCTGGATGCCGTAGGTGATGCCCGCGAGCAGGATGCCGGCGCCGGAGGCGAAGGTGAGGTTGCCGAGCCAGTCGATACGGCCGCGTCCGCCGGCCGCGGTCTCGCGCAGGCTCAGATACGACCAGACGGTGCCGGTGACGCTGACCGGGACGCTCACCCAGAACACCGCCCGCCAGTCGACCGCGGCCAGCAGACCGCCGGCGAGCAGGCCGAGGAACTGCCCGGCGAGCGCGGTGATCTGGTTGATGCCGAGGGCCATGCCGCGCTGCCGGGCCGGGAAGGCGTCGGTGAGGATCGCGGCCGAGTTGGCGGTGAGCATGGAGCCGCCGAAGGCCTGCACGATGCGCCACAGGATCAGCCACAGCGCGCCCGCGCCCGCCCGGAACGGGTCGAGGGACAGGGCGACGGAGGCGCACGCGAAGACCAGGAAGCCCAGGTTGTAGATGCGGACCCGGCCGAACATGTCGCCGAGCCGGCCGAGGACGACCACCAGGACGGCCGAGACCAGCAGATAGCCGAGGATCATCCACAGTAGGTAGCCGATGTTGCCTGCGGCGAGCGGGTCGAGGCCGATCCCGCGGAAGATCGCCGGCAGCGAGATGATCACGATGGAGGCGTCCATCGTGGCGATCAGGACGCCGAGCGTGGTGTTGGACAGGGCGACCCACTTGTAGCCGGGGCCCGGGGGTGTGTCCCGCAGCCGGGCGGAGCGCGCGAGCAGCCGGGCGCGCAGGCCCACGGCGGGTGCCCGGCCCGTCATATCCGCTCCGCCAGCCGGTCGAGCAGGGGCAGTGCGTCGGTCAGGGCCTGCCGCTCCTGCGGGGTGAACTCGTCCAGGGCGTGGGCGAGACGGGCCACGGACTCGGAGCGGCGCTGCTCCAGCATGGTCCGCCCCTCGTCGGTGAGGGAGACGATGGCCCGGCGGCCGTCGGCCGTGTCGGCGGTACGGCTCACCAGCCCGCGTTGTTCGAGCCCGGCGAGCGTGCTGGCCATCGCCTGCGGCCTGACCCGTTCCAGTTCGGCGAGCGAGCCGGGTGAGTCCGGGCCGGTGCGGGCCAGCCGGGCGAGCACCGAGACCCCGGACAGCGTGACGTCCCCGACCTCGTGTGCCTGGCGCAGTCGGCGGACGATCCGGCCCATGGCCAGCCGCAGCGCGGCGGCGAGTGCAACCGTGTCCATGGTTACTAACCATAGGTTTATCAGTCTGGACTGTTCAACCACGCGTAAGCAATGACGTCTTGGACTGGTAATTGCCCGCAATATCCTGTTTGGACAGCGGCCCAGCGGCAAACCGGCAGTGGAGAGGAAACCTCGAAAACGTTGGGATGTGACACCTGATGGCTCGCAACCAGAAGGCAAAGGCCAAGGCGGAGCAGGCCAAGGGGAAGGCCAAGGAGGCCGTGGGCCGCGCCGTCGGCAATGAGCGCATGGAGGCCGAGGGCCGTATGGAAGGCGCGCGCGGTGACGCGCGGCAGGCCAAGGAGAAGGCCAAGGACACCTTCAAGCACTGACCCACGCCCCTTCAGGCAGCTCTTCGGATCCGGAACGGGTCCGGGAAGTCCGGCGGACGCCGCTTTCCCGGACCCGTTTCCCCTGTGCGCCACACCCGCTGCGCCGCCTGTGACCAGGAATTCCTGCGCAACCGGAGGAATCCGCGGGGCCGCGCCCCTGATCACCGGTCCAGCGGGTAGCCGGGCGGGGACGGGACGAACCCGTCGGCACAGGAAAGGACACCGACCCGAAGGAAAAGGGCGACGACGTATGAACATCCCGCTCGGGACGCACGCGACCAGGCAGGCACACCCCGTGCCCCCGCGCTACAGCCGCGCCTGGGGCACCGGCGCGGCCGGTATCGGTGCCGCCAGGGACGCCGTCGCCGCCCTGCTCTCCGGGGTACGGCCCGTGCCCGGACGGCGCTCGGTGCAGGATGCCCAGCTCGTCGTCAGCGAACTCCTCACCAACGCGGCCAAGCACGCCCCCGGCCCGTGCGCCCTGCACCTGACACTCCTGCCGGACGCGGCCGCGCTGCGCATCACGGTGACGGACACCTCCACCGCCCCGCCGGTCAGACGCCCTCCCGATCCCCGCCGCGTCGGCGGGCACGGGCTGCATCTCGTGGCGATGCTCTCCCGGGGCTTCGAGGTGACCTGGCTGCCCTACGGCAAACGGGTCTCGGCCACCGTGCCGCTCACGGCCGAGGAAGGGTGAGCGGCCCTTCCCCTGGGCGGGTCACAGCACGCCGGCCGCCGGCCCCGCACCGGTCCGGGAATGCGAGCAGCCGTTTCGGACGGGTGGAGCCAGGGCACCCGGGCCAGGCTCGACAGGGAGCACCGAGAGTGAATGCTCCAGCACGGACAGGAGGCGGGTGCGGGGGCGGTGCCAGGAACGGCGCCAGGGCCGGGGCGAGGGAGTGAAGTCCGTACGGCGCTGTTCGCGGGGCCGTTCCCGGCCGACCACGCCACCGAACGGTTGCCTCGGCCTGCGGGCGGCCGGCCGGCACCGGATGCTGGAGGGTGAGCCGGGACACCGAGGGGGCCAGGAGGTACGGCGATGAGGCAAGGCGACGAGGTCCGCGCGCACCTGTGGTACGGCCCGGAGCCGGACGTGGCCGGTGCCTCCGGCTACCCGGACGCCCCGCCACGGATGGGCTTCTTCACCGACACCTCGGTGTGCATCGGCTGCAAGGCGTGCGAGGTGGCGTGCAAGGAGTGGAACGCCATCCCGGAGGACGGTCTCGTCCTGACCGGCATGTCGTACGACAACACGCAGGGCCTCGGAGCCGACAGCTGGCGGCATGTGGCCTTCATCGAGCAGCGCAAGCCGTTTGGCGGCCAGGAACCCGGGGTCGCGCACGACGACGTCGACGTGTTCGCCGCCGCCGCGCGACTCGGCACCGACGCCTCCTCCCCCGGCCCGGGTGCCACCGCTCCCCCGCCCGGCCAGGCCCCGGAAGGCGCTCCCGCCGGGCAGATCTCCCCCGTCTCCCCGGACGGCCGCACCGAACTGCGCTGGCTGATGGCCTCCGACGTGTGCAAGCACTGCACGCACGCCGCCTGCCTGGACGTGTGCCCGACGGGTGCGCTGTTCCGCACCGAGTTCGGCACGGTCGTCGTCCAGGCGGACGTCTGCAACGGCTGCGGCTACTGCGTGCCCGCCTGCCCGTACGGCGTCATCGACCAGCGTGAGGACGACGGCCGGGTGTGGAAGTGCACGCTGTGCTACGACCGGCTCGGCGTCGGCATGGAGCCCGCCTGCGCCAAGTCCTGCCCCACGGAGTCCATCCAGTTCGGCCCGCTGGAGGAGCTGCGGGAGCGGGCGCGGGCCCGGGTGGCGCAGCTGCACGCGGCCGGCGTACCCGACGCGCGGCTGTACGGCGAGAGCCCGGACGACGGGGTCGGCGGCGACGGGGCGTTCTTCCTGTTGCTGGACGAGCCGGAGGTCTACGGCCTGCCCCCGGACCCGGTGGTCACCACCCGGGACCTGCCCGCCATGTGGCGGCACGCGGCGCTGGCCGCCGCCTCGCTGGCCGCGCTCGCCCTCGGCAGCTTCGCGAGGAGGTCGCGATGAGCGAGTCCGACGTCACCCGGGACGGCGTCCAGGGCGTACGGCCCGGCCGGGAGGCGACTGCGGGCACCGGCGGGGACCGACGGGGCCGGCACCGGCGTCGGCGCGGGCGGGGCGAGCAGCCGATGGTCCCGGACGCCTCGTTCTCCTCGTACTATGGCAAACCCGTGCTGAACAAGCCGACTTGGAAGCCCCTGGACATCGCCGGGTACCTGTACCTCGGCGGTTTGGCCGGGGCGTCCTCGCTGCTGGCGGCCGGCGGACAGCTCACCGGGCGGCCGGGGCTCGCGGCGCCGGCGAAACTCGGGGCGGCCGGGGCCATCTCCCTCTCGCTGGCCGCGCTGGTGCACGATCTGGGCCGCCCGGCCCGGTTCCTCAACATGCTCCGGGTCTTCAAACCCACCTCACCGATGAGTGTGGGTTCCTGGTTGCTCGCGGGGTACGCGCCGCTGACGCTGACGGCCGCGGCCACCGAGGTGGCGGGCCGCTACCGGCTGCTGGGTTCGGCCGCCACGGTGGCCTCCGCCGTCCTGGGCCCGGCGCTGGCGACGTACACCGCGGTGCTGCTCTCGGACACCGCGGTGCCTTCCTGGCACGAGGGCCACCGGGAGCTGCCGTTCGTGTTCGCCGGCTCGGCGGCCACCGCGGCCTCCGGGCTGGCCCTGGCGGCGGCACCGACCGCCCAGGTGGGTCCCGCCCGCCGGATGGCCGTCCTCGGAGCCGCCCTGGAACTGGGTGCGTTCCGGTTGATGAAGCGGCGCATGGGGCTGGCGGCCGAGCCGTTCGAGCAGGGCGGGCCGCACCTGTTGCTGCGCGCCGCGGAAGCACTCACCACGGGCGGAGCGGCCCTCGCCCTCCTCTCCGGGCGGCTGCGCGAGCGCCGCCTGGCCGTGGCCGCCGGTGCCGCGCTGCTCACCGGCTCTGCGGCCCTGCGCTTCGGCGTGTTCCACGCCGGGGTGGCCTCGGCCGAGGACCCCAAGTACACGGTCCTGCCCCAGCGGGAACGGCTGGCGGCACAGGGCAGTTGACGACAGGGGCTGGGTGTATGCGGCGGGGGTTTCCCGGCGGGGCGGCCTCACACCTGGCGGTGGCCGTTTGGTCAGGCCCGCCCGGGGGTACCCCGCCGCTCACCACGGCGTGAGATGCCGTGGCGGCATGCGTGCGGGAAAATCGAGGGACCGAGCGGGAGGAGTGGCTGTGGGCGTACGCACCTGGATCGGCTCCTGGCCTGTCTACCGCCAGTTGAAGGGCACCGATCCGCTGGGCCGGGGCGCCGCGGCGAAGAGCGGGCGCAGCGAGCGGCTGGAGCCACGGGTGGCCAGCGCCGACCGGGTGGTGAAGTCCGTCTGCCCGTACTGCGCGGTGGGCTGCGGTCAGAACGTGTACGTCCAGGACGGGAAGGTCACCCAGATCGAGGGCGACCCCGACTCCCCCATCTCACGCGGCCGGCTGTGCCCCAAGGGCGCGGCGAGCCTCCAGCTGACCACGGGGGACGCCCGCGAACACCAGGTCCTCTACCGGCGCCCGCACGGCACCGCGTGGGAGCACCTGGACCTGGACACGGCGATGGACATGATCGCCGACCGGGTGATCGAGGCGCGCCGGGCGGGCTGGCAGTGGGAGGTCGACGAGACCCGCACCCGGCGCACGCTCGGCATCGCGAGCCTCGGCGGGGCCACGCTCGACAACGAAGAGAACTACCTGATCAAGAAGTTGTTCACCGCGCTCGGAGCGATCCAGATCGAGAACCAGGCGCGCGTTTGACACTCCTCCACCGTTCCCGGTCTGGGAACCTCGTTCGGACGCGGCGGCGCGACCACCTTCCAGCAGGACCTGCAGAACGCGGACTGCATCGTCATCGAGGGCTCGAACATGGCCGAGTGCCATCCGGTCGGGTTCCAGTGGGTGATGGAGGCCAAGGCGCGGGGCGCGAAGGTGATCCACGTCGACCCGCGCTTCACGCGCACCAGCGCGCTGGCCGATGTACACGTGCCGCTGCGCGCGGGCAGCGACATCGCCTTCCTCGGCGGGATCATCCACTACGTCCTGGAGCACGAGAAGTACTTCCGGGACTACGTCGTGGCGTACAGCAACGCCCCGGTGATCCTGCGGGAGGACTTCCACGACACCGAGGACCTGGCGGGCGTCTTCTCCGGGCTCGACGCCGACAGCCGCTCGTACGACAACGCCAGCTGGCAGTACGAGGGCACGGAGATGCAGGCGGCCTCCGGGGAGCGCGACCAGGAGTACGAGGAGCGCACCGGCGGCGGCAGGTCGGTGACCGAGGCGGCACGCGGTGAGGCGCACGGGGCCGGCGGCGCGGTGATCGGCGAGGGCACGCCGGAGCGGGACGAGACCCTGACCCATCCGCGCTGTGTCTTCCAGGTGCTCAAGCGGCACTACGCCCGCTACACACCGGAGTTGGTCGAGCAGATCTGCGGGGTGCCGCAGGACCTGTTCCGCCAGGTGTGCGAGCTGGTAACGGAGAACTCCGGGCGCGAGCGGACCACCGCCTTCGCGTACGCGGTCGGCTGGACGCAGCACACGGTGGGCGTGCAGTACATCCGCGCGGCCTCGGTGCTGCAGACCCTGCTCGGCAACATCGGCCGGCCGGGCGGCGGCATCCTGGCCCTGCGCGGGCACGCCTCCATCCAGGGGTCCACCGACATCCCGACCCTGTTCAACCTGCTGCCGGGCTACATCCCGATGCCGCACGCCCACCAGAACCAGGACCTGGCCGCCTTCGTGGAGGCCGAGGCGGCGCACAAGGGCTACTGGGGCAACATGCGCTCGTACCTGGTGAGCCTGCTCAAGGCGTACTGGGGTGACGCGGCGACCGACGCCAACGACTTCTGCTTCGACTACCTGCCCCGGCTGACCGGCTCCCACTCGACGTACGAGACGACGATGACCCAGCTGCAGGGCACCTGCAAGGGCTACTTCCTGTTCGGCGAGAACCCGGCGGTGGGCAACGCCAACTCCAAGCTGATGCGGCTCGGCATGGCGAACCTGGACTGGCTGGTCGTCCGCGACTTCTCGCTCATCGAGTCGGCGACCTGGTGGCAGGACGGCCCCGAGATCGAGACCGGGGAACTGCGCACCGAGGACATCCGCACGGAGGTGTTCTTCCTGCCGGCCGCCGCGCACACCGAGAAGGACGGCACCTTCACCAACACCCAGCGGCTGCTGCAGTGGCACCACCAGGCGGTCGAGCCGCCCGGCGCCTCGCGCAGCGACCTGTGGTTCGCCTACCACCTGGGGCGGATCATCCGGGAGAAACTCGCGGGGTCCACCGACGAGATGGACCGGCCGGTGCTCGATCTGGCCTGGGGCTATCCGACGAAGGGCCGGCTCGCCGAGCCGGACGCGGAGGCCGTGCTCGCCGAGATCAACGGCTATGACGCCGAGGGCACCCCGCTCTCCTCGTACGAGCAGCTGAAACCCGACGGCTCGACGACCTGCGGCTGCTGGATCTACTGCGGTGTCTACGCCGACGGGGTCAACCAGGCCGCCCGCCGCAGGCCCGGCCGGGAGCAGGACTGGGTGGCGGCCGAGTGGGCGTGGGCCTGGCCCGCCAACCGCCGGATCCTGTACAACCGCGCCTCCGCCGACCCGCAGGGCAGGCCCTGGAGCGAGCGCAAGGCGCTGGTGTGGTGGGACCCGGACAAGGGCGAGAACGGCGAATGGTCCGGGCACGACGTGCCCGACTTCAAGAAGGACAAGTCGCCCGATCACCGGCCACCCGCGGACGCGACCGGTCCGCAAGCGCTGTCCGGCACCGACCCGTTCATCATGCAGGCCGACGGCAAGGCCTGGCTGTATGTGCCGTCCGGACTCACCGACGGCCCGCTGCCGGCCCACTACGAGCCGCAGGACTCGCCGTTCCCGAACCTGCTGTACGACCAGCAGCGCAACCCGGTACGGCAGTTGATGCCCACGGTCCCCGACAACCGCTACCAGCCGAGCGGTGACGAACGCGGCTCCCAGGTGTTCCCGTACGTGGCCACCACCTACCGGCTCACCGAGCACCACACGGCGGGCGGCATGTCCCGCTGGCTGCCGTATCTGGCCGAACTGCAGCCGGAGTTCTTCTGCGAGGTCTCCCCGGAGCTGGCGGCGGAGCGGGGCCTGGACCACACCGGGTGGGCGACGATCGTCAGCGCTCGCGCGGTGATCGAGGCGCGGGTGCTGGTGACGGACCGGATGGCGCCGCTGACGGTGCAGGGGCGCCGGCTGCACCAGGTGGGACTGCCGTACCACTGGGGCCCCAACGGCTACAGCACCGGGGACGCGGCCAACGAGCTGCTGCATCTGTCCCTGGACCCGAACGTCCACATCCAGGAGTCGAAGGCGTTCGCCGTGGACATCCGCCCGGGCCGCCGGCCACGGGGCCCTGCGGCCGTGGAGCTGGTGCGGTCCTACCGGGCCCGGGCGGGCATCGACGAGCACACCGGAACGGAGCCGTGAGTCACCGGAGCACCAGGGAGTGACGTCCCCGCGCCACCAGTTCCCCCACGACCGGCGCTCCGGGCACCTCGCCGGCGACGAGCAGCCCGCCGGAGGTCTGGGCGTCGGCCAGCAGCAGCCGGGTGTCGGCGTCGGTGGTCCCGAAGTCGGTGTACGGGGCGACCCATTCGAGGTTGCGCCGGGTGCCACCGCTGACGTACCCGTCCCGGACGGCCTCCCGGGCGCCGTCCAGGTACGGTACGGCGGCGGTGTCGACCACGGCGGTCACGCCGGAGGCCTGTGCCAGCTTGTGGAGATGGCCGAGGAATCCGAACCCGGTGATGTCGGTCGCGCAGGTGATCCCGGCCGCGAGGGCGGCCTGCGAGGCGTCCCGGTTGAGGGCCGCCATCGTGGCGACGGCCTGCTCGAACCGTTCGCCGGTGACCTTGTGCCGGTTGTTCAGCACGCCCACGCCGAGCGGCTTGGTCAGCGACAGCGGCAGCCCCGGCCGCCCGGCGTCGTTGCGCAGCAGCCGGGCGGGATCGGCGAGGCCGGTGACGGCCATGCCGTACTTCGGCTCCGGGTCGTCGACGCTGTGCCCGCCGCCGACATGGCAGCCGGCCTGGGTGGCGACGTCGAGTCCGCCGCGCAGCACCTCACGGGCCAGGGCGAAGGGGAGCCGGTCGCGTGGCCAGGCCAGCAGGTTCACGGCGAGCACCGGCCGGCCGCCCATCGCGTACACGTCGGACAGGGCGTTGGCCGCGGCGATGCGCCCCCAGTCGTAGGGGTCGTCGACGACCGGGGTGAAGAAGTCGGCGGTACTGACGACCGCGGTTCCCCGGTACGTGATCACGGCGGCGTCGTCCCCGGTGGCGAGCCCGACGAGCAGCGGTGTGTCGCCCCCGGCGAGCTGGGGCACGGTCAGTCCGGCGACCACCTCTTCCAGCTCTCCGGGCGGGATCTTGCAGGCGCAGCCACCGCCGTGGGCGTACTGCGTGAGCCGGACGGGCGCCTCACGGATCGGTGTGGATGTCGATGTCATACCGGCGGTCTCCTGGGGCAGTAGCCTGACGGGCGGTGGAGGCGTGTGGGTGCCTGGTGGCCCTCCCGGTCTTCAAAACCGAGGGGCCCGAGGATCTCGGGCCGGCGGGTTCGATTCCCGTCCGCCTCCGTCCTCCGCGCCCGTACGGCAGCGCCGGCGCTGGTCGTCGACGCGCTCGGTGTGGCCGCGGGCGTCCAGGAACTCCAGCAGCGGTACGGCCACCCGGCGGGTGGTGTCCAGTGCGCGCCGGGCCTCGCTGAGCGTGAACGGCTGGGGCAGGGTGCGCAGTACGGCGGCGGCCTGGGTGTCGGCGCCGGGCAGCAGCACGATCCCGTCGGCGATCCGCAGCAGCGCCCCGGCCGTGACGCAGGCGGCCAACGCCCGGCGTTCCAGGCCCAGTTCGGCGAGCCGACCGGCCTCGGGCGCACGAAAGGGCGTACGGGCGAGGTCCTGGCGTACGGCGTCCAAGGCGGCGCGGACCGGCGGGGGCAGCGCGGGACGGAGACTGTCCGCGGAGTACAACCTGCCCTGGTGGCACCGGAGTTGAGGCGTGGCTTCGGTCAGGGCGTCGACGAGGGACCGGTCGGGCAGACCGAGCAGCCGTCGGGCCGCCTCGGCGGGCAGGCCCGGCTCCAGCGGGTGTTCCTTTGCGTACCGTACGACCTCGCCGACCAGCCGGCCCTTCAGGGCGTCCCAGTATGTGTCGTCCGCCAGCCAGTCCCCCGCGACGGGTTCGACAGGGGCCGGGACGCCCATCGCCAGCAGGTCGGCGCGTCGGATCAGTCTGCGGCGGCGCAGTTCGGCGGCGCCGTCGGGGCGGCCGGTCAGGGCGGCGAGCTCGGCGGCACGGGCCCGGCCGGCGCCGCGCCGGGTCAGCCGGGGCGGTCGTACGTCGAGGACGGTAACCCCGCAGGGCATGCGGCTGCCGCCGGGTTCGCGCAGCACCGCGCGGTCGCCGACCCGCAGGGGCAGGCCCCGGGCGAGGGTGAGCCGGGCGGTGTCCTCGCCGAGCGGGCGGACGGTGACGGGTACGGCGGCGGTGCCGATGTGCAGGGTGACCGAGCGGGGCAGATCAGCGGCCGGCTCGCCGGTGACCCGGACGTCGAGCACCTCGGTGCGGAGCCAGCGGTCCGGGGTGAGCAGCACCTGGCCCCGGCGCAGCGCGTCGTCGCCCGGCCCGTGCACGTTGACCGCCACACGGGCCACCCCGCTGACGGCCGTCCGCTCCTCGTGCAGCGTCTGCAGCCCGCGCACCCGGAACACGCCCGGGCCGTCCCCGGACGCCAGCCGGTCGCCGACCCGCAGGGTGCCCGCGCCGAGGGTGCCGGTCACCACGGTGCCGTGCCCGCGCACGGTGAAGGCCCGGTCGAGCCACAGCCGTACATCGGCGCCGGGGTCGGGATCGGCCAACTCACGGACCAGTCCGGCCAGTTCATCGCGCAGCTCGTCGAGTCCCGCACCGGTGACCGCGCTCACGGCGACCGCGGGCACCTTGCCGAGGGAGGTCCGGGCCAGTCGCTCGACGGCGTCGGCGCGTGCGGGTTCGGGGTCGGCGAGGTCGCTGCGGGTCACCGCGAGGACGGCGTGCCGGACGCCGAGGGCGTCGAGGACGGCCAGGTGCTCCTGCGACTGGGGTTGCCAGCCCTGGTCGGCGGCGACCACGAACAGCACGGCCGGCACCGGCCCGACTCCGGCCAGCATGGTCGGCACGAAGCGTTCGTGCCCGGGCACGTCGACGAAGGCGAGGTGGTCCTCGTCCGGACCGAGCCGCGTCCACACGAACCCCAGGTCGAGGGTGAGCCCCCGGCGGCGCTCCTCCGCGTAACGGTCGGGTTCCATGCCGGTGAGGGCCCGGACCAGCGCGGACTTGCCGTGGTCGACATGGCCGGCGGTGGCGAGAACCCGCATCACGCCCGCCCTTCCCCGCCCGGCCGGACCGACCGCACGGCCTGGGCCAGCCGCTCGTCGTCCTGCTCCGGTACCGCGCGCAGGTCCAGCAGGCAGCGGCCCGACTCCAGCCGTCCGACGACGGGCACGGAGCCGGTGCGCAGCGCGGCGGCGTACGGCTCGGGCAGGGAGAGGGCCGCGCTGGGCAGGGTGACTCCGGGGGCGCCCCCGCCGCCGACGGTGGCGGCGGACGCGACGGCCCGTACGTCGATGCCATCGGCGGCGAGGCCATGGGCGAGCCGGTCCGCGCGGGTGCGCAGGCGGGCGGGGTCGGCGGTGAGAGCGCGGGCGGTCGGGGTGGGCGGGCCGGTGAGGGTGGCCTTCAGTGCGGCCAGGGTCAGCTTGTCGACGCGCAGGGCGCGGGCCAGCGGGTGCCGGGCGAGGGCCGTGACCAGGTCCGGGTCGCCGAGCAGCAGTCCGCACTGGGGGCCGCCCAGCAGTTTGTCGCCGCTCGCGGTGACCAGCGAGGCACCGGCACGGAGCTGGGTCTCGGCGTCGGGTTCGTCGGGCAGGGCCGGATGCGGGGCGAGCAGTCCGGAGCCGATGTCGACGACGACCGGCACGCCGAGACCGGTGAGTTCGGCGGTCTGGGCGGACCGGGTGAAGCCGGTGATACGGAAGTTGGACGGATGCACCTTCAGCACGAACCCGGTGTCGGGGCCGATCACGGCGGCGTAGTCGGCGGCGCTCGTGCGGTTGGTCGTACCGACCTCGCGGAGCCGGGCACCGGTCGACACGAGCAGGTCGGGCAGCCGGAAACCGTCGCCGATCTCCACCATCTCGCCCCGGCTGACGACGACTTCCCTGCCGGCCGCGAGAGCGGTGGCGGCGAGCACGAGCGCGGCGGCGCCGTTGTTGACGACATGCGCGGCCCCGGCGGACGGCACGCGCCCGCGCAGGGCGGCGAGGGCGGAGCGGCCACGGCGAGCGCGTACGCCGGTGGCCAGGTCCAGTTCGACGTCCGTGGGCCCGGCGGCCTCCTGCACGGCCTGCCGGGCGGCGGCCGACAGCGTGGCCCGGCCCAGGTTGGTGTGCAGCAGCACACCGGTGGCGTTGATCACCGGCCGCAGGCCGCACGCGGTACCGGGCAGGAGGGCGAGGGCCGTCTCCGGCACATCCTCGGGCGGGATGCGCCCCTCGCGGGCCCGCCGCTGCGCCTCCCGCACAGCACCCTTCACCACATCGACGCCGAGCCGCTCCACCGCCACGGACAGCCGGGGGTCGCGCAGCAGGCGGTCGGTGCGCGGGATACGTCGACGCGCGTCGACGGCGTCCGGGGGATGTACGGCCGTGGCGGCTCGGGTCGTACCGTCGGGGGTCGTACCGTCGCCGGTCGTATCGTCGCCGGTCGTACCGTCGCGGGTCGGGCCGTCGCCGGTCGTACCGTCGCGGGTCGGGCCGTCGCCGGTCGTACCGTCGCGGGTCGGGCCGTCGCCGGTCGCGTCATCGAAGGTCGGGCCATCGAGGGACGTGCCGTCGTGCGGTTCTGCGCCGCCGGAGTGTGGCCGGGCGGTCGTACCGTCTCGGACCAAGCCGTCGCCGGTCTCGCCGTCGTGAGCCATGGCGTCGCGCGTCGTGCCATCGCCGGTCGTGCCGTCGCAGGAGGTCCCGTACTGCCGTTCCGCTCGGCCGGAGTCCGGCCGGGCGGTCGTACCGTCTCGGTCCCAGCCCTCGCCGGTCGTGCCGTCTCGGACCATGCCGTCGCGAGCCGTGCCGTCGCGGGCTGTGCCATCGCACGTCGTGCCGTCCTGCCGCTCCGCGCGGCCGGGGCCTGGCCGGGCGGTCCCGGTTCGGCGGCCCGCCGCGCTCACCGTCCGCTGGTCCATGCCGCTTCCGTCCCTCCGGTCCGGCCCGTACCCGTCCGGGCTCCGCCCATCGTCTCCCGGTGCCCCGGACCGGCCGTTCGACACGCCGCGAGGTGGCGGCGCGGGCAACCACCCTGGCACCCGGAGCCGCGCTTCCGTGTCCCTCTGCGCCCAGCCGCCCGGACGGAGACGCGCCATCCCGCGGAGCTCACAGGCTCCGGTTGCGCCTGGTCCCGTCGTCGGTGTCCTCGACGCCTGCCGGTGGCCGGGGCGGCGGGGCCTCGCCGGCGGTGAGGTGTTCCAGTACCTCGACCAGTTCCTGGCAGGCCTTCTCCACCGAGCGCCGGGTGTTGCGCTGCTCGGTGATCAGGGCGGACAGCAGGAGCGCGGTCAGGGCCATCGAGCCGTTGAACGCCTGGAGCTTGGCCATGATCTCGATCCGGGTCAGCCCCGCGAACGCCCCGGCGCCGTCCGTCGCGGCGACGGCGGCCACCACGGATGTCAGCAGCGCGCACAGCATGCTGCCCACGAGCTGGAAGCGCAGGGCGGCCCAGATGAGGAGCGGGTAGACGAGGAAGAGCACGCTGATCGAGTTGTAGACGGACACGGGCACGAGACAGCAGGCGGCCACGGCCAGTGCGGTCGCCTCCTTCCAGCGGGCCGGGGACGGCGGCCAGCGCGCTCCGTGCAGCAACAGCAGCAGCGGGGTGACGAGCAGGACCCCCATGGCGTCGCCGACCCACCAGGCCAGCCAGACCGGCCAGAAGCTGTGTGCGTCCAGCTTGTCCGTGACGACGAGGAGGCCCACGCCGACCGTCGAGCTGATCAGCATGGCGGTCAGCGCGCCCAGGAACACCAGGGCGACGCCGTCCCTCAGCCGGCCGAGGTCGAGGTGGAAGCGGGCCCGGCGCAGCAGGAGCGCCGCACACACCGGCGCGCCGGTCTGGCCGGCGAGGGTGCCGAGCACATCGAGGCGCGGGGTGGTGAGGGACATCACGGCGAACAGGGCGCCGATGGTGATGCCGGGCCAGACGCGCAGGCCGAGGATCAGCAGGGCGGCGACGGCGACGCCGGTCGGCGGCCAGATGGGGGTGACGACGGCGCCCTCGACGGAGAGCCGGCGCAGGAGTCCGAGGCGGGCCGAGCCGTAGTAGCAGGCCGCGACGGCCAGTACCTGGACGGCGTAACCGCCCGGCCGGCGCAGATCCTCGATACCCACCACAGCAGCAATCTCACACCGACGGCCTCGGCTCGGCGAGGCGAGAGCCGGTGCGGTCCGGCCCTATGGCTGAATCCCGGGCCGCATGCGCCGTGGCCGGCCGGGGAGATCGGGGATGGGCTCGGATCCGCTTCGGTCATGGCCTGCCGGGCGTCTCGGCGCCGGGTCCGCATCCGTTCGCACGGTGACCGTCACGGCCGGCTTCCGGGGCCGTCCAGTCCGACGACGAGGACGGCCGCGTCGTCCTCGTGGCCGACGCTCTCCGCGCCCTTGATCACGGCGGCGGCCAGCGCCTGGGCCTCCAGGCCGGCGACGGCGGCGATACCGGCGAGGCGTACCACCTGGTCCAGGCCGTGCTCGATGTTCAGCGAGGGGCCCTCCACCACGCCGTCGGTGAGCAGGACGAACACGCCGCCGGTGGTGAGCCGGTGTCGGCTCACCGGGAACTCCATGCCCTTCTCGATGCCGAGCGGCGGCCCTCCCTCGTCGTCGACGACGCCGGACTTGCCGTCCGCCGTGGCCCACACGAACGGAATGTGGCCGGCCCGTGCGCTCTCCAGCACTCCCGTGGCCGGGTCGAGGCGCATGAAGGTGCAGGTGGCGAACAGCTCGGTACCCAGCGAGAGCAGCAGCTCGTTGGTGCGGGCGAGGAGTTCGCCCGGTTCGCCGGTCACGGAGGCCAGAGCGCGCAGCCCGGCCCGCACCTGGCCCATGAAGGCGGCGGCCTCGATGTTGTGCCCCTGGACGTCGCCGATGGACAGCCCGATCCGGCCGTCGGGCAGGTCGAACGCGTCGTACCAGTCGCCGCCCACGTTGAGGCCGAGGTTGGCCGGTGTGTAGCGGACGGCGAGGTGCAGGCCGGGAGCGGTGGGCAGGTCCCGGGGCAGCATGCCGCGCTGCAGGGCGATGGCCAGCTCGACCTGGGTGCGCTGCAGCTCCGCGCGCTCGCGCGCCTGGGCGGTGAGCGAGCCGAGCCTGGCCAGCAGCTCGTCGCCGTCGTCCATGGAGCGCTTGCGGGGCATCGATCACTTCCGGCGGGGCGGTGGCCTTCGATGACCGGCCGCCTGAATTTTCGGCAAACGTCTAGATTTTACCTAAACCGGATGATCTCGCCCCATGAGCGGGCCGTGGTACGACTCCCGGTCAGCGCACCTCGGAGTCGATCCCGGTGATCACGGCGGGCCCCAGCGGCGCGCTCCGCTCGTCCAGTCCCGCGTCCCGCAGGGCCGAGTCGGCGAGCCGCCGGGCCTCCTCCTCGGCATGCCGGCGGGTGTCCGCCTCGACGCTCAGGCGGAGGGTGAAGGTGTTGTCCTCGTTGACGCTGAGCACGTCCAGGCCTTCGGCGCTTCCCATCCGGGTGCCGTGTGGATCGGCGGGCCTGAGCGCCGTTGCCAGGCGGGTACGGGTATCCGTCCCGATGTCGGCGGTGAAGGTGCCGGGAACGCTGATCACGAAGGTCGTCATGACGATCCTTTCCTCGGGCGTCCCCCCGCCTACCCCGATTCACGGCTTTCGCACAACACCCTGCGGTGGTCCGGTGGCGCCGCTCGGCTGGAGGTCCGTTTCCCGCATCACTCACCTGTCGTGAACCACCGCACTCATCGGTCGTCACCGTCACGGGTCCGCGTTCTCGCCGCCCGCGTCCATGTCGTCGGCACGCGCACCTGCGACTTCGCCACACTCGCCTGTGTGGTGGGCGTGCCCGCAGATGCCGCGCTTGGCAGGCTCCCGGCCGGCGCTCGGCGTTCCCGGCGGTGGCCCCTGCTGTCCGCGCCCGCCCTGGCCGCGATGGCCCGGTCGGTGCCGGGCGGCCGGATCGAGTCCCACGTCCCCGGCAGCGGCGTACGCGCGGAACTGCGGGTGCCGGGGCAAGCCCCGGCTGCCGGTGACGCCCTCTCGCCGCGCTCGTCAACGGCGCCGCCATTCCGCCCCTTCAACCACCTCGCGCCACCGGCCACGGACGTGGCCGGGCTCGGCGCCGGCCGGGTGCCGGTGGTGCCGTCGCTCTTCGGCTTCGGCGCGCTCGCCGGGGGTGACGTGGGCGCACCGGCGGCCCCTGCCGGTGCGGGCGGCGGGCGGGGTCGCGCCGCTTACCGGCCGGCCGCTGCCCGCCCTGGCCCCCGGTGACATCGTGGCCACCCTCGCGCTCATCCCGGTGCGGGCCTGGGCTCGGACGAGGCATCTACCGCGCCGCCCCTCGCGGGCGCGTTCGCGACGTCGGCGCCGAACGTCGGCGCCGCCCTCGGTCCGGTCCTGGGCGGCGCCGCGATCGGCGGCGGGTTCGGCCACCGCTCGCCGGTCTGGATCAGCGCCCTGCTGGTGGCCCCGTGGGCCTCCGGCAGCCCGCCGCTTGCCGAGCCGGTGACGGCTCACAGCGGTGAGTGGGCCACCGCCGTCACATAGGCGCCGAACAACAGGGACGCGGCGGTGAGGCCGCTGTAGACGACCACGGCGTGGGCCGGCCGGACCCGCCAGGTTCTCACCAGTGCCCGGGCCATGGGGATGAGGAGCGGGAAGGCGGGCAGCAGGAAGCGCGGCTTGGAGGAGAAGGAGCCGGAACCGCCGACCACGAGGAGGACCAGGACCCCGGCGAAGACTACGAGGACCAGCGGTGCGCGTTCCAGGCACAGCAGCGCGAACAGCAGCACGCCGACCGCCACGATCACCAGGGCCACCGGATAGACCGCGCCGCCGCCGTGCAGCAGCAGGGCTTTCACGAAGCGCGCCGAGCCGAGCCCGAAGTCGAAGCGGGAGTCCCAGGCACTCTGCACCTTGAAGTACCCGCCGAGCAGGTCTCCGGTCTGGGTGCCCACCCACAGCACATAGCCGAGCCAGCCCAGCGGGGCCAGGACGGCACCGGCCCACAGGCTCACCGGGACCCGGCCGCGCTGCCGTAGCGCCTCGTAGCCGGCGGCGAGGGAGACGGCCAGCGCGATCGCGAAACCACTGGGCCGGGACAGGCCCGCCAGCGCGGCCAGGACGCCGGCCCACAGCCAGCGGCGCTTGAGCACGCAGTACAGGGACCAGATGGCCAGCGCGGCGAACAGCGACTCGGTGTAGGCGATGGTCAGTTCCACCGAGTGCGGCATGGCGGCCCACAGGGCGACCAGCGCGGTGGCGACCCCGCGGCCGTAAAGGTGGTGTCCGATGACGTACACACCGTACGCCGCCACGCCCGCGGCGATCCAGGAGATCAGCAGCGCGGCCTGCCCCGGGGTGAACGGCAGGATGGTGCTCAGCGCCCTGATGAGCCCCGGATACAGCGGGAAGAACGCCCAGTCGGTCTGCACGGCGCCCTGCGGGCTGATCCAGATCTTGTCGCCGTAGCCATGGGCGGCGATGTGCAGATACCAGCGGGAGTCCCAGGAGTGGGCCAGGCTCTTGACCAGAGGATGACCTCGGACACCGTTCGCGAGGATCACCACGAGGATCCCGGCGAACCGGACGGCCGCGAACAGGGCGAGGGCCGGGAGCGCCCCTTCGGGCATCCTGCGCCGGGCGATCCAGGGCAGGGTCGGGGGACGGACGGGACGGGACGGGGCGGCGGCCGACTCGGGCCGCGGTACTGAGGAGGTGCTCACTCTCTTGACCTTGGGCACGCCAGGTTAGACGTGCAATCCGCGACTCGGGTTTCTTACACACTTCCACCCTGATTCAGGAATCAGTCAAGGAATGGGTGCAAAACCCTTACTCCGCTGTCCACAGCCCTGCTCCGCCACCCCCGAACGGAGTACGCGAGGGGTGCGGTTACCATATGAGCGCTGCCTAGCTCGAAAGATGGATCCGTGACTGTCAACGACGACTCGTTCACCAACTGGAAGATCCGCGAGGAGATCGCGGAGTCGATGATCCCGCTCATCGGGAAGCTGCACCGCGAGCGGGACGTGACCGTCCTGCTGCACAGCCGCTCCTTGGTGAACAAGTCGGTGGTCAGCATCCTCAAGACGCACCGCTTCGCCCGGCAGATCGACGGTGCGGAGCTGTCGGTCACCGAGACCATGCCCTTCCTCGAGGCCCTGACCACCCTCGACCTCGGGCCCTCCCAGATCGACCTCGGCATGCTGGCCACCACCTACAAGGCCGACGAGCGTGGCCTGAGCGTGGCGGAGTTCACCGCCGAGGCCGTAGCCGGCGCCACGGGCGCCAACAAGATCGAGCGCCGTGAGCCGCGCGACGTCGTCCTGTACGGCTTCGGCCGCATCGGCCGGCTCGTCGCCCGCCTGCTGATCGAGAAGTCCGGCTCCGGCAACGGGCTCATGCTGCGCGCCATCGTGGTGCGCGGCGGCGGCGGCCGGGCCGCCGAGGACCTCGTCAAGCGCGCCTCGCTGCTGCGCCGCGACTCCATCCACGGCCAGTTCCAGGGCACGATCACGGTCGACGAGGACAGCAGCACGATCGTCGCCAACGGCAACGAGATCAAGGTGATCTACGCCGACGACCCGTCGCACGTGGACTACACCGAGTACGGCATCCGGGACGCCATCCTCATCGACAACACCGGCAAGTGGCGCGACCGCGAGGGCCTGTCCAAGCACCTGCGCCCCGGCATCGAGAAGGTCGTGCTGACCGCGCCGGGCAAGGGCGACGTCCCGAACATCGTGCACGGCGTCAACCACGACACCATCAAGCCGGACGAGCAGATCCTGTCCTGCGCCTCCTGCACCACCAACGCGATCGTCCCGCCGCTGAAGGCGATGGACGACGAGTACGGCGTGCTGCGCGGTCACGTGGAGACCGTCCACTCGTTCACCAACGACCAGAACCTGCTGGACAACTACCACAAGTCCGAGCGCCGTGGCCGCTCCGCGCCGCTCAACATGGTGATCACCGAGACCGGCGCCGCCTCCGCCGTCGCCAAGGCCCTGCCGGACCTCAAGGCGAAGATCAGCGGCAGCTCGATCCGCGTCCCGGTGCCGGACGTTTCTATCGCGATTCTCAACCTGCAGCTGGCCCGCGAGGCCTCCCGCGAGGAGGTCCACGACTATCTGCGCGAGGTGTCGCTGACCTCGCCGCTCAAGCGCCAGATCGACTTCATCACGGCGCCCGACGCGGTCTCCAGCGACTTCATCGGCTCGCGCCACGCCTCGATCGTGGACGCCGGCGCCCTCAAGGTCGACGGCGACAACGCGATCCTCTACCTCTGGTACGACAACGAGTTCGGCTACTCCTGCCAGGTCGTCCGCGTCGTCCAGCATGTGTCGGGCGTGGAGTACCCGACGTACCCGGCGACGGCGGTCTGATCCCCTTCGCCGATACGTGTACGGCCGCCGACCGGGGTTCCCGGTCGGCGGCCGTCCTGCTGGGGCGCGCGGTCAGGCCCTGGCGGGCTTGGCGCAGGCGCCCGCGGCACACGCGGTGAGCCACTGGTCGAAGTCGGCGTCGTAGCGGGTGCCGATGCCGTCGTGGTAGACGGCGTATCCGCCGGCGTAGTCACCGACGCGGAAGCGGGCGAGCATGCGCTGGAGGTCGTCGGGGTGGTTCTCGGCCATGTAGCGCACGGCGAGGTAGCCCCACGGGTAGGTACGGATCACATCGCTGTTGGCATAGGTGTTCTCGAACAGCGTGCTCAGCTTGTACGTGTGCTTGCCGGCCTCCTGGACCGCCTGGTCGTCGGCGATCCCGCGGTAGCTGTAGGACACGTACTCGGCCACGCCCTCGATCCACCACACGTCCGGCACGGACGTCTCCTGCGAGAAGTCGCCCTTCATGTCGTCGCGGCCGTCCAGGAAGTGCGTGTACTCGTGGTTGAGGTTCCAGATCCGGGCCGTGAAACCGTCGTCGTAGTTCTTCTGGTACATGATCGACGTGACGTGGTTGGCCGGGTCGGACGGGTCGCCGTCCAGGGTCATGCCGCCGTTGTCGGTGCTGATGCCGTAGATCGGGCCGGCGTAGGTCTGGTAGTCGGCCCGGCTGGCGAAGACGACGAGCTGGATGGTGGACACGTACTGGCCGGGTACCGATCCGTCTGCCTTCACCAGACCGCGGAAGTAGGCGCTCTGGCCCAGCACGCTGGCGCAGGCGGCGTCGAGGTCGGCGTCGGTCAGCGACTGGGCGAGGATGCTGACGCTGCCGTCGCACTGGTGGCGGACCGGCAGGACGGCCTTGGTCAGCTTGGCGGGCAGGTCGCAGACGTCGTAGTAGGCGCAGTCGGCGCTGTCGTAGGAGTTCGCCTGCGTGGCCACGGCGACCCAGAGCCCGGCCGTGGGGCCGGTGATCGCGGTGGCGTCCAGCAGTTCCTTGGTCAACGGGCGGACCGTGTCCTGCAGTTCGGGATGCTCGACGTAACGGGCGAGGTTCATGCCCGCGTTGGAGTCCAGGAACGCGCGGTCCGTGCCGAGCAGGTCGGTGTTGGCGAGGGCGAAGTCGTGCAGGGTGTCGATGATGCGCGGATCGGCCTCGACCGCCTTGACGTAGTCGGGGTTCCAGTTGCCGCGCCACAGCGGCGTGTAGACGTCGTTGACGGCCCTGACCATGCTGTCGACGGAGTCGTAGGAGCTGTCGTAGTCGTTCAGCAGCCGCCCGTAGACGGACAGATAGCGGCCCTGCTGGTCGGCACTGTCGGTGAGGATGACGGTCTCGCCGAGGATGTCGCCGTTCGCCGCCGTCACATCACGCGAGTGGGCCCGGGCGAAGAAGGCGTCCAGGCCGGCCGTGACGGCCGTGGTGAGGCGGGAGCTGTACGTACCCACGTCCCCCGGGTGGTTGAACTGCACGTAGTAGCCGGCCCGCAGGAAGAGGACCAGTTGCTCCAGGCCGCCGGAGTTGTCGCCGCGGTACTGCCCGGCCGTACGGGTGTACCCGGCCGCGACGCTGAGCATCTGGGCCTGGCGGAAGACATCGTGCGCGTCCTTGCCGGTCACCGAGAAGAGGGTGTTGACGCAGTCCGTCGACGAGGCCTTCACGAAGGTCACGAGTGCGGAGCCGGTACGGCTGCCGAAGTCGGCCGGAGTGCAGGAGGGCGCCTTGGCCGCCTTTCGGTCCGGGCGGGCCGACAGCGGCTGCAGAGGCGGGAGTTGGGCCGGGCTGATCCGCCGGGCCTGGCTCGCGGCGCGCTCGGTGACGGCGGTGGTCGCAGCGGCCGGCGACGGCTTGGACGCGTGTTGCCGGGGGGCGGTGGCAGCACGGATGTGCGGCTGCTGGGGTGCCGCCAGGGCCGGGGTGGACAGCAGTCCGGCCACCGTGACGCAGACGACCGCGGTGCCGGCCATGCGTCCGGCCGTACGGGGGAGCGTACGGCCGGGTATGCGTCTGGGCAGCGCGAGGCGATAGCGCATCTGGATTCCTCCACGAAAGGATGCGCCTCTGTGGGGTGTTGAGGCGTGTGAGGCACTGTCTCAGCGGGCCGTCCGCCTCAACAATGCCGTGTGACATAGCACATGCCACTGACCGCTCATAACATCACGGCACGCCTTTGACACGCCGCAAGGGCGGCGATCTCACGACAGTCCTCGCGGCTAGGCCCCGACGCTCCACGTCCGCGAGGCCCAGGCGCGCAGGTGGGGTGCCTGGGCGACGAGGTCGCGGTAGGCGGCCGTGGCGGAGTGGGAGAGCGCCTCCACCACCTCGTCGGTGACGGTGTCGGGACGCCAGGCCAGCACATAACGGCACCACAGGGGGGAGCCGACCAGCGGCTTGACCACGACGTGCGGAATCGGTCGCAGCGTCGGCTGCACCAGGGACACCCCGAGGCCGTCGGCGATCATGCTCTGCAACTGGGTCTGGTCGCCGAGGAATTCATGGACGGTGACCGGTGTGAACCCGGCCGCCGCACAGGCGTCGTAGAACACACCGGGCCAGCCGGCACCGTCGTCCGGGGTCACGAACCACGCGTCCTCGGCGAGGTCCGCGAGCTGGACCTGGGCGCACTGGCGCAGCCGGTGCCGGGAGGGCAGGGCGACGAACGTCGGCTCGGTGACGATCCCGCGATGCCGCACCGCGCCGGAGTGGCTCAGCTCCATTCCCGGGTAGTCGGCGGCGATGGCCGCGTCCACCGCGCCCTCCTCCAGCAGCTCCACGATCCGCGAGGAGGCGTAGACGCTGGTGACCGCCAGGGACAGTTCGGGCAGCCGGGTGCGGACGCGGGAGACCGTGCCGGACAGCATCGGCGAGTTGGTCGCCGCCACGCGCAGGGTACGGCGGGCCCGCGCGGCGGCCGGGCGATGGCCGATGGCGTCGGCGCGGGCCAGCACGTCGCGGGCCTGGGCGACGACCTCGGCGCCGTACCGGGTCGGCCGCACCCCGCTCGTGCCGCGCTCGAAGAGCGGCTCGCCGAGGTGACGCTCGATGCGCCGCAGCTGGGTGCTCACGGCGGGCTGCGAGTAGCCGAGCTGTGTCGCCGCGCGGCCCACGCTGCCGGCGTCGGCGATCGCGCACAACACCCGCAGGTGCCGCAGCTCCAGCTCCATCGCGCCCCTCCCCGTTCCCGTCCCCGGCCGGCCCTCCCCGGGACGCATCCGCCTCCCCGGGAAAACCGGTGCTCACAGCCGTCGCCGACCGTGGTCGCGACCGGCGGACCGAAGCGTCGCATTGTGCCGCGCCGGGCACAAGTCGCAGGTCCGCCGACCTCGGGCCCGGCTTCCGGGCAGACCGGTCCGGTTCAGTGGCGGCCCAGCACCTCCGCGACCCGGATGAAGCCGTCCGTGCCATGGCCGAGGCCGATGGTGCGCCGGGCCATGCCTTCCACGGCGCGCATCACGCCCGCGTCGATGCCGTGGGCCTCGGAGACGTCGATGACATGGGCCATGGTCGAGGCGGCCGAGGTGAGCGGATTGATCGCGCCGGAGTAGGTGCCGTCGTCGGCGTCCTGCGCGAACTCGGCGAAGAGCGGCGGCAGGATCGCGCCGATGCCCTGCGCGAAGGGGGCGAGTTCCCCGGCGGTGACGCCCTCCGCCCGGGCGATCGCCACGGCGTGCGCGTAGCCCGCCATCGCCGTCCAGAACAGGTCGAGCAGCGCGATGTCGAAGGTGGCCGCGCGGCCGATCTCCGCACCGAGGTGGGTGTGCGTGCCGCCCAGTGCCTCCAGAACGGGCCGGTGCTCCTCGTACAGGGCGCGCGGTCCGCTGTGCAGGAAAACGGCCTGGGAGGTACCGATGCTGGGGGCCGGGGTCATGATCGCGCCGTCCAGGTAGCGGATGCCGTGGGCGGCCGCCCAGTCCGCCGTCTCCCGGGCCCGGGCCGGGGTGTCGGCGGTCAGGTTCACGACGGTGCGGCCCTTGAGGGCTGTGGTGACGGGCTCGGACCGCAGGAGGGCGTCGACCGCGTCGTAGTTCACCACGCAGATCACGGTCAGGTCGGCGGCGGCGACGGCCTCCTCGGCAGACGCGGCGCCGGTCACCCCCTGTTCGACCAGTTCCCGGTCCTTGCCCGGGGTGCGGTTCCAGACCGTGGTCCGCAGCCCCGCCCGCAGGAACGCGCCGGCCAGCGAGCGGCCCATCGGGCCGAGACCGAGCACGGTGACGGCGGGAAGATGCGTGGACGTGGACATGTTTCAACTCCCGTACATATCAAGGTATGCGGCCTTACGGCCTGATGGGTTATGTGGCCTTACGGCCTGATGGGTTGGAGAATTGGACACCGATGACACGCAGCCGCGCCCAGGATCCGAACGTCTGCGGAGTGACCGCCGCGATCGCCGTGATCGACGGCAAGTGGAAGACGTCCCTGCTGTGGCTGCTGGAGTCCGGCCCGCACCGGCCCGCCGAACTGCGGCGCCGGCTGCCGGGGTTGAGCGAGAAGGTGCTGACTCAGGCGCTGCGCGAGATGGAGGAGGACGGCCTGGTGCACCGGGAGGTGTACGACGTGCTGCCGCCGAAGACGGTGTACACGCTCACCGGTTTCGGCCGCGACCTGTCCGAGGCGCTGGGCCCCGTGTCCGACTGGGGACACCGCCGCCTGGAGCGGCTGCGCGAACGCGGGGCAGCGTCCTGACACACCACCGCCGTCACCTCCTCTCGCACCGGCGCCATAGCCCCTGACCTCGCCGAACAGCCTCCCCCGGCCGGGTGGCGGCTGCCAAGTACGCACAAAAAAGTGGGTATGGGCCAGCGCCGGTCGCCCCGATTCGGGCTCGCGACAGGCCGCCGAGCGCATCGCCCTTGGCGGGAGTCTTGCGCGACGTGGCGGCCGGTACAGACACCAGGCCGGTCGCAACGACCGGCGGGGGAACCAGCAGCGCGGAAAGCGCCTCCCGCCTGACCGTCTCCGGCAGCCCCTCCGATGCCTACATCACTACTTCACTTGCCTATAGGGCTTAGGAAGCTCCATAATTTGTTATGGCAGATCGGAGATAGATGATGGTTCGTGCGGGTCTGACGACCGAGCGCCTGGTCCGTGCGGGCGCGGAACTCGCCGACGAGGTCGGCTTCGACCAGGTCACCGTGTCCGCGCTGGCCCGGCGGTTCGACGTCAAGGTCGCGAGCCTCTACTCGCATCTGAAGAACTCCCAGGACCTCAAGACCCGGATCGCGCTGCTGGCGCTGGAGGAGCTGGCCGACCGTGCCGCCGACGCGCTCGCCGGCCGGGCCGGCAAGGACGCCCTCACCGCGTTCGCCGACGTCTACCGCGACTACGCCCGCGCACACCCCGGCCGCTACGCGGCGACCCGGTACCCGCTGGACCCCGAGGCGGCGGCCGCGAGCGCGGGCGGCCGGCACGCGCAGATGACCCGGGCGGTCCTGCGCGGCTACGACCTGGCCGAACCCGAGCAGACCCACGCGGTCCGTCTCCTCGGCAGTGTCTTCCACGGCTACGTCAGCCTGGAGTCGGCCGGCGGATTCAGCCACAGTGCCCCCGACTCCCAGGAGTCCTGGACGCGGATCCTGGACGCCCTCGACTCCCTGCTGCGCGACTGGCCCAACCCCTCCTGACCCCCTCCGAAACGCAGGCCGACACCATGCACACCACCCCGCTCACCCCCGAACTCCTGCGCGGCGCCCTCGATCTGGAACGCACCGCCCACGGACTGCTGCCGCACCGGTTGCCCGCCCGCGCCCGCGCGCAGTGCGCCGACCCGCAGCTGGCCATGGTGGAGTCCCAGCCCTCCGGCGTACGGCTCGTCTTCCGGACCCGCGCGACCACGATCGAGCTGGACACCCTGCCGACCAAGCGGGTCTACGTCGGCGCACCGCCCCGCCCGGACGGCGTGTACGACCTGCTCGTGGACGGACGTCCGGCCGGCCGCGGCAGCGTCGCCGGCGGCAACACGCTCACCATCGACATATCCGCCGGCACCTCGGAGCGGCGGCCGGGCGAGGCCGGCACCGTGCGCTTCGCCGGGCTGCCCGACGCCGTCAAGGTCGTGGAGATCTGGCTTCCGCACAACGAGACCACCGAACTGATCGCCCTGCGCACCGACGCACCCGTCGAGGCCGTGACGGACGGGGACGGCAAGGTGTGGCTGCACCACGGCAGTTCCATCAGCCACGGCACGGACGCCACGAGCCCGACCAGCACCTGGCCGGCGCTCGCCGCGTCCCTCGGCGGGGTGGAGCTGATCAATCTGGGTCTGGGCGGCAGCGCCCTGCTCGACCCGTTCACCGCGCGCGCCCTGCGCGACACGCCCGCCGACCTGATCAGCCTCAAGCTCGGCATCAACGTGGTCAACGCCGACCTGATGCGGCTGCGCGCGTTCGGTCCGGCCGTCCATGGCTTCCTCGACACCATCCGCGACGGGCACCCCGACACCCCGCTGCTCGTCGTGTCGCCGATCCTGTGCCCCATGCACGAGGACACGCCGGGCCCGACCGTCCCGGACCTCGACGCCCCGGGCGAAGGACGGCTGCGGTTCCGGGCGGGCGGCGACCCGGCGGAGAAGGCGAGCGGGAAACTCACCCTGGGTGTCGTCCGGGAGGAACTGTCCCGGATCGTGCGCGAGCGGTCGGCCGAGGACCCGCATCTGCACTACCTCGACGGCCGTGAACTGTACGGCGAGGCCGACTTCGGCGACCTGCCGCTGCCCGACGGCCTCCACCCGGACGACGCCGCGCACCGCCGCATCGGCGAACGGTTCGCGGCGCTGGCGTTCACGCCGGGCGGCCCCTTGGGGGACGGCGCCGCCTGACGCGTACGGTCCGGCTCACACCAGGTGGGCGAAGACCACCAGGTTGTCGGTGTAGTCCTTCGCCGAGTGGTCGTAGGCCCCCGCGCAGGTGATCAGCCGGACCTCCGGGCGCTGGGCGTCGGCGTAGACGCGCTTGCTGGGGAAGTCGTCCTTGGCGAAGGTCTCGGCGGCGTCCACGACGAAGTCGGCGTCGCGTCCGTCGGCGCGCTCCACGGTGAAGCGGTCGCCGTGCTTCAGCTCGTCGAGGTTGGCGAAGACGGCCGCCGAGGTCGTCGTGTCGACATGCCCGGCGATGATCGCGGTGCCCTTCTCCCCGGGCGCGGCGCCCTTGGCGTACCAGCCGACCAGGTTGGTGTCGTCGGCCGGTGGCGGCTCGAGCCGGCCCGAGGCGCCGATGGCCAGGGTGGTGAACGGGGTGTCCACGGAGATCTTCGGGATGACCAGGCGGGTCGGTGTGGACCGGGGCAGCTCCGTGCCGGCCTCGTCCGGATCGTCCTCGGCGGTGGCGCTCGCATCCGGTCGCCCGGTGCCGCTCGCGTCGGGCTGCGCGATGGCGCTCGGGGCGGACGGCACGGTAGCGCTCGCACCCCCGGCACGGGACGCCTGCGGCGTGGTGCCGTCCGAGGTGTGGTGACCGCCGAACACGCTGACGGCGACGAGGAGGATCGCCACGCCCCACAGGGTCAGCCGACCGCCACGGCCGGAATTCCGCCCGTCAGCCGGTTCCGTGGGGGTCGGGGAGGAGGGATCTGCTGCCATCGGACACCACCTCACTCGGGCACGGCAGCACGGGGATCAGGACAGGGGCGCCGGCGCGGGTGGCCCGGCGCGCAGGGGACGGGGGAACGTACGTGCGGGGGAACGCAAGGGTCCGCCCGCCGCGGGTGCGGGCCGCCGACGCGCCGGACGCGTCGGCGGCGGCCGCAGCCTCTGGAACCAGTCGTCGGATCAGGACGCCGACTCGCCGGCCTTCTTGCGGCGCAGCAGGTACATGCCGCCGGCGCCTGCGGCCAGCACCGCGAGACCGCCCGCGGTGACGGTGGGAGTGGCGAGCGCGCCGCCGCCGGTGTGCATACCGCCGTGCGGCTCGCCGTGACCGCGGCCCTTGCCCCGGTCACCACCGTGGTCGTCGCCGTGCTCGTCGCCACGGCCTTGGTCGCCGCCGTGGTCGTCGCCGGAGCCGTGCTCGTCGTCACGACCCGAGCCCGAGCCCCAGTCGTCGCCGCGCACCGCGGCGAGGGCCCCACCACCGGTGTGCACGCCACCGTGCGGCCCACCGCGACCGCGGCCCTTGCCCCGGTCACCACCGTGGTCGCCACCCCGGTCGCCACCCCGGTCGCCACCCCGGTCACCACCCCGGTCACCACCCCGGTCACCACCGTGGTCGTCGCCGTGGTCGTCGCCACCGCCGTGGTCCTCGTCGGAACCGTGCTCGTCGTCGGAGCCGTGCTCGTCGTCGCCGCGCACCGCGGCGAGGGCCCCGCCACCGGTGTGCACGCCACCGTGCGGCCCGCCGTGACGGCGGCCCTTGTCGTGGCCGCCACCGCGGTCGTCGCCGGAACCGTGGTCGTCGCCGTGGTCGTCGCCGCGGCCTTGGTCGCCGCCGTGGTCCTCGTCGGAACCGTGCTCGTCGCCGGAACCGTGTTCGTCGTCGGAGCCCCGGTCGTCCCCTCGAACGGCGGCGAGCGCTCCGCCACCCGTGTGGATTCCACCGCGCGGCCCGTCGTGTCCGCGTCCCTTCTCGCGGTCGCCGCCGCGATCATTGTCGTGGCCGCGACCCGAGTCGTCGTCGCGGCCGTGGTCGTCGCCGGAACCCCGGCCGTGGTCCTGGCTGTAGGAGGAGCCGTCACGGCCTCCGTCGTCACTCGCAGGGACGGCGAAGGCTGCAGTGGGTGTTGCGAAGGCTAGAGCGGCGGTGACTGCCGCTGTGGCCAAAAGCATGCGGGCAGAACGCATAGCGATGTCCTTCCGCCGTGGCCGGTTAGCGGATACCTCATCAGCTGGATGGACCCGGCCTCGACATGAACCACCGTCAGTGAGGGCGCACGCTCCCACCATCCGAGCCACCCAGCCGGGTCACTGTGCCACCCGTCTGCCCCATCGATCCGCCCCCGCGACCCCTCCATCCGGGGGAATCACCCGGCGCGTCGCGCCGCTCTTACCCGGCCGGGCGTTGTACACGCCGCCCTCCCCCACCCGGCAGCCCCGCTCGTAGGCCTGCCGATCGGGGCGCAGCCGTAGGGGCAGAGGCACCCGGACGGCCGCCGGATCCCCCGCACATGCGTCCCCGAAGTCGTGCGTCCGGTCCCTGCGCGGGTGAGTCCCCCTTGTTATGACCGGCGTCATAGCGCAGGCTGGTGCCGACACGGCAGCACGGCAGGTCGACGCGGTGGGAGGAAGCGGTGGCGGACGCGATGGCGCGGGCCCTGTGGGAGCGGTACGAGCCGGTGCACGATCTCGTGTACTTCGCGCCGGAGGTGCGCGCGGCGGCGGACGCGCTCGGGATGCGCGGCTACTGGATGGGGTACGTCGCGCTGCGGGCTGCACCGCTGGGCGCGGTCCCCCCGTCCGTCGTGACCAGCTGTTTCTACGTCTTCCACCCCGCCCGGGTGACCCGCGCCCTGCCGGACGCCTGGGCGTACGCGGCTCCCGCCGACGTGCTGGCCGCGCGCCTCGATGCCCTGGACGCGGCGATGACCGGCCTGTTCGGACGGGACACCGTCGCCTCGGCCGACTTCGCCGAAGCCGCCGACCTCGCCTGGGAGGCCGCCACGGCTGCGGACACCACGGGCCGGGTGCTGGCCGCCGCCAACCAGGCGCTGGAGCGCCCGGACCGTCCCACCACGCGACTGTGGCAGGGACTGACGACGCTGCGCGAGCACCGGGGCGACTCGCATGTGGCGGTGCTGGTGAGCCAGGGGCTCGGGCCGGTCGAGGCGATGCTGCTCAAGGCGGCGGCCGGCGAGTCCGACGGGGCGCTGCTGCGGGAGTCGCGCAAGTGGGAGCAGGCGGACTGGGACGCGGCCGGGGTACGGCTGCGGGAGCAGGGCCTGCTCGCGGCCGACGGGTCGCTCACCCCGGCCGGTGCGGCCGTACGCGCGGAGGTGGAGGCGCTGACGGACGCGGCGGCCGAAGGCCCGTGGACCGCGCTCGGCGCCGATCGCACCGCCCGCCTGGCCCGTCTGCTGGAGCCGCTCTCCCGCACGGTCGAGGACTCGGGCCTGCTGCACCCGGGCAATCCGGTGGGACTGCCCCGGGGGCCACAGCCCGTCGGCCCCTGAGGGATTACCCGGGGAGCCGCGCCGGAAGCCCCCGGGGCACGCCCCATCGGCCGCCGAGCGCCTTCCGGTCGATCCCCCAGAGACCGACATCGGCACCACAACCCACCGACCGCCCCCGACCGACCCGGAGGCATCCCCCGAAACACGCCCGAAGTCACCACCGACCAAGCACCAGACCACCCTTCCGCGAACCCCGAGACCTCATACACCGGCCGCCGCCGACCCTCTTCGGCCAGTCCCTCAGAGACCGACATCGGCACCACAACCCACCGACCGCCCCCGACCGGCCCAGAGGCATCCCCCGAAACACGCCCGAAGTCACCACCGACCAAGCACCAGACCACCCTTCCACGAACCCCGAGACCTCACACACCGGCCGCCGCCGACCCTCTTCGGCCAGTCCCTCAGAGACCGACATCGGCACCACAACCCACCGACGACCCCCGACCGCCCCCGGCCGATCCGGAGGGATCCGCGGGCTTGTGTGCCGTCGGCCCGCGGGTCGGGCCCCGGGAGTCGCGCCTCGTCAGACCGCCCGCGTGCGAGGTGCCTTCCCCGGTGGGGGGCGCCCCCCAGCACCCCCGGGACCTTGCGGTGGCCGCCGCGGCAGCGGCGCTCCGGTGCCATCGCCGGCCCGGCCCCGGCACGGCCCGGCGGCGCCCCCGCCCGGGACGCCGGGCCGGGGGGCGTCCGTACGGACGGCGGGGTGTCGGCGGCTACCAGGTGACCGGCAGCCGCTCGGGGATGCGCTTCATGAAGCCGGTGCGCCACACCAGCTGGCCCGGAGGTACGGCGAGCGCGAGGTCCGGGAGCCGGTCGAGGAGGACCTCCAGGGCGATCCGGGCGTGCGCGCGGCCGAGGGCGGTCGCCGGGCAGTAGTGGGCGCCGCCGCCGAAGGAGAGGTGGTCGGCGGTGTTGTCGCGGTGGACGTCGAAGCGGTGCGGGTCGGGGAACTTCGCGGGGTCGAGGTTGGCGCCCTCCACCAGGACCAGGACGAGTTCGCCCTCGTGTATGTCGACGTCGCCGAGCCGGACGTCCTCCAGGGCGAGGCGGGGCAGGGCGTCGCCGATGGAGAGGTTGACCCGGAGCAGTTCCTCCACGCCGGGCGCGATCAGGTCAGGGCGGTCCCGCAGGAGATCGCGGGCGATGGGGTGGGTGAGCAGGTAGACCAGCGCCATCGCGAGGAAGCCGGAGGTGGAGATCACACCGGCGCCGAACATGGTGACACCGACCGTGGCCAGCATCTCGTCGGTGAGGTGGGCGTAGTCCGGGTCCTCGCGCAGGGCGGCGAGTTCGCCCATCAGGCCGTGGGTCGCCGGGTCGTCGAGCAGAGCCGCCATCCGGGCGATGTCCCGGTCCCAGTTGATCTTCGCACCGGTGATCGGGCACGGCGAGTTCATGAAGGCGATGTCGAGGCTGCGCAGGAAGGCCGGGGCCTCGGTCTGCGGGATGCCGAGGATGCGGCAGTGCATGCCCGCCGAGTACGGCTCGCAGAACGCGCTGCGCAGGTCGGCCGTCGGGCCGTCGGCCAGCAGCTGGTCCACCAGGCGGTGCGCCTCCCCGCGCAGCCACTCCATCAGGCCGGGCGACTTCGGGTTGAGCGCCTTCAGTACCGCCCGGCGCAGCCCGGCGCCGGTGATGTTGCCCATGTTGTTCACGACCTCGGGCGGGATCGTGAGCGCGTACTGCCGGGGCACGCCGGGGGCGGAGGTGTCCTTCAGGGAGAACCGGTCGTCCTTCAGGACCTGCGCGCACAGGTCGTACGACGACACCAGCCAGGCCTCGTCGCCGGCGATGGTCCGCACGCGCCGTACGGGGGTGGCGGCGCGCAGCTGCTCGACCTCGGCGGGAACCCGGGTGCCGTCCCAGGAGAACGGGAAGTCGAGCAGGAGCGGGTGGTCGGTGCGGATGCCGGGGGCGGTGGTCATGCGGCGGTTCCTTCCAGGGCGGCGGCGGGGGTGACGATGGCGTGGCCCTGGTTGCGGGAGGCGCGCAGGCCGGCGCCGCGGGAGTACAACAGCTCGGCCATCGGCAGCAGTTGGTGGTAGCAGTTGAGCGAGGAGGGCACCTTGAGGATGGCGGGGGTGTCCAGGAAGAGCGGGGCCTCGGCGCACACGTACTCCAGGCACACGGCGCGCTGCCGCTCGGTCGGTTCCTCGCCACGCGCACTGAGGAAACGATTCACCAGGGCGTCGCAGACGGCCCGGAAGGCTCCGTCGGAGGCCAGGCGCGCCGTGAGGTGCCGGTGGATCTCCTGATAGGCGGGGTTGGTGCGGAACTCCGACATCGGGTGCCAGTCCAGCCGCAGCCCCTCCGGGTCGGCCGCCGACACCGCGTCACGGACCTTGGCGCGCACGCCGCGCAGGTTCTTCACCGCCTTGCGCCGGGCCTCGTCCGGTGGATAGCCGGACGCCTCGTACATCTCGGCGACGTACAGGTCGGTGTAGACGAAGTCGACCTTGTCGAAGTGGTCCAGCCCCCAGCGGGCGAGGTCGTGCAGGCGGCGGGCGGAGAAGTAGCTGTTGCCCGGGGACACACCGATCACGGCGTGCGCGCCCTCGCCCAGGATGACTTCGCAGTGGGAGGTGTACGGCTGGACTTCGAAGACGTCGGCCATCAGCACGGATGCTGTGGTCAAAGGGGAAATCCTCCGCCGCGCGCAAGTCCCGGCGGGGCCCTGTGCCCCTGGTGTAGCAACGCGGCGCCCTCACGCTAGCCGTACGGAATCAGCACGGGTAGTTACCGCCTAGGTTTGGCTGAAAGCAGTCGTAGTAACGGTCGAAGTCCCCTACGGCCGACCTCCGTTGGTGGCCGTACGCTGGAGCCGTGGTCAACCGAGACGAGGATCACGAGGATCCGGCACAGGCGGCGTCCCGGCTCACCGGACGCCCGGCAACCGGCGCACGGGCGGCCTCCGGGTCTCCGGCCGAGGTGACGCTGGACGGTGGGACACCGGTGATGGTCAAGCGCAGTGACGCTCCCGGAGCCGTACGCGCCGAGGTGGCGGGACTGCGTTGGCTGGCCGCCGCGGGCGCGGTACGGGTGCCGGCGGTACTCGGCCACGACGAGCGCTGGATGGTGACCGAGTGGGTGGCGACCGGACGGGCGGATCCCGGGGCGGCGCTGCGTTTCGGCCAGACCCTGGCCGCCCTGCACGCCGCGGGTGCTGCGGATTTCGGGGCGCCACCGCCGGGCGGCCCCGTGGACGCGTACATCGGCCTCGCCCCCATGCGCAACGCGCCGGGCCCCGACTGGCCCCGCTGGTACGCCGAGCACCGCGTGCTGCCGTATGTGCGTGCCGCGGTCGACCGCGGCACGCTCCGCCCGGACGAGGCGGCCGTGTTCGAGCGGGTCTGCGCGCTCCTGCCGGACCTGGCGGGACCCGCCGAGCCGCCCGCCCGGCTGCACGGGGACCTGTGGAACGGCAATGTGCTGTGGGGTGCCGACGGCGAGGTCCGGCTCATCGACCCGGCCGCGCACGGCGGACACCGGGAGACCGACCTGGCGATGCTCCGGCTGTTCGGCTGCCCGCATCTGGACAGGGTGCTCGACGGGTACCAGGCTGCGGCACCGCTCGCGGCCGGCTGGCGCGAACGGGTGGGCGTGCACCAGCTGTTCCCGCTGCTGGTGCACGCGGTGCTGTTCGGACGCGGGTACGCCGAACAGGCCCTGACGGCGGCCCGGAGCGCACTGTCGCTCACCTGACGACCCGGCAGATCCGCGGCCGCGCAACGCCACGGCCCCGATCGGCGTCATGTGCCAGTGCGGGCGCTCCGCCTGGCCCGCACCGCAGTGCGACAGCCTTCTGTCGTCCCCTCGTCCGGGGCCCTTCCGGCGCCCCTCCGGCCCATGGTTACTCAGCGTGAGGAAACCAATCACCCGTTCGATTCGTATAAGGACGTGAAAGCCTAATCAGGGAGAGACCATGCAACCCTTCACGCTCAACTACGCGCGCCCCGCTGTGCAGTTGGACGTCACCATTCCGTATGCGTATGACTCCGGACTGCAGTTGAACGTCCTCCCGGACGGGCGGATCGCCGCCAACGACCACGCGACCCTGAGAGCTCTGGGGACCACGACCTCGACGGCGGGTTCCAAGACTCACTTCGACGACTGAACCGCGGATTTCGACAGATGACCGTGCTCATCCTGACCAGTGAAGAGGACGTGACGGCGGACATGGTGGTCCTCCGGCTGGGCGAGGCCGGCGTGCCCGTCGTCCGGCTCGACCCCGCCGATCTGACCAACGGGGTGGCGCTGTCGGGCGAGTACGTGCAGGGCGCCTGCCGCGGACACCTGTCCGTCGGCGGGCGCCTGGTGAGCATGAGCGGCCTGCGCTCCGTCTGGGTGCGCAGGCCCGGGAACGCGGCCGCCCGCGCCGCCCAGCCGTCCGCCTGGCTGACGGAGGAGTCGTCACAGGCGCTGTACGGCATGCTCCGCAGCACCGACGCGCGCTGGATGAACCATCCGGACGCCGCCCGCCGCGCCCGCCACAAGCCCTGGCAGCTGCATCTCGCCCAGGACAGCGGGCTCGCGGTGCCGGCCACGCTGATCACGACGTTCCCGCAGGCGGCGCGGGCGTTCGCGGAGCGCTTCCCGGACCTCGTGGTCAAACCGGTGTCCGGGGCGCATCCGCAGGAACCGCCGCGTGCGGTGCCGACCAGCCGGGTGGCGCCGGACACCGACTTCTCGGCGGTGGCCTTCGGTCCGACGCTGCTGCAGCGGCGGATCGTCAAGCGGGCCGACATCCGGCTCACCGTCGTCGGCGACACGCTGCTCGCCGCGCGCAAGCCCGCCGACCCGGACGCCCACCCGGACGAGGTGGACGTCCGTTTCGCTCCTTCGGTCTCCCCCTGGCTGCCCACGGACGTGCCCCCGCGCGTCGCCGAGGGCGTGCGGCGGTACATGAGGGGCGCGGAACTGGCGTACGGCGCATTCGACTTCGCCGAGGACGCGGACGGGATCTGGTGGTTCCTGGAATGCAACCAGTCGGGCCAGTTCGGATTCGTCGAGATGGACACAGGTCAGCCCATCGCCGCCGCGATCGCCAAGTGGCTTGCCGGGGACGGGGATCGGGGCGGCAGGTGTGCGCAGGGCGACGGGGGCGCAGCCTCTTGAGGGTGCGGGGATCGGCTCGGAGAAAGGAACGCCCTATGCGTATCGGACTGCTGGGAACGGGCCCGTGGGCCCGGGCGGCGTACGCCCCTGCCCTCGCCGAGCACCCCGGCCTGGAGTTCGCCGGGTTGTGGGGCCGCCGGCCGGAGGCGGCCACCGAGCTGGCCGAGCAGTACGACGTTCCCGCGTACGACGACGTGGACGCGCTGCTCGCCGACGTGGACGCGGTGGCCGTGGCCGTGCCACCGGTCGTGCAGGCCGGGTTGGCGGTGCGGGCGGCACGGGCGGGCCGGCATTTGCTGCTGGACAAGCCGCTCGCGGTGTCCGTCGCCGAGGGGCGGGCCGTCGTGGCCGCGGTGGAGCGGGCCGGGGTGGCTTCGGTGGTCTTCTTCACCGCGCGCTTCCAGAAGGAGCCTGAGGCCTGGATCGACGAACAGGCGGCCGTGGCAGGCTGGTTCACGGCCCGCGCGCAGTGGCTGGGGGCCGTGTTCACCTCCGACAGCCCGTTCGCGAACTCGCCGTGGCGGCGGGAGAAGGGCGCACTGTGGGACGTCGGCCCGCACGCGCTGTCGGTCCTGCTGCCGGTCCTCGGCGACGTACGCCAGGTCGTGGCGGCGGCGTACGGTCCCGCGGACACCGTGCACCTGGTCCTCGACCACGCCACCGGCGCCTCGAGCACCCTCACGCTGAGCCTGACGGCGCCGCCCGCGGCGGCCGGGGCCGATGTGGAGCTGCGCGGCGAGGCGGGCGTGACGCTGATGCCGGGCAGCTCCGAAGGCGCGATCCCGGCGCTCACCCGCGCCACCGACGCCCTGCTGGCAGCGGCCCGCTCCCGCCGCCCGCACGCCTGCGACGCCGGGTTCGGCCTCCGGGTCACCGAGATCCTGGCAACGGCGGAGGCCCGCCTGACGGACGACCGGGACTAGTCCCCGGCTCCGCGTGCCTCTGCCCACAGGCACCCTGGGCTCCGGTCCCGCCCCGGGGTGCCGGTGTGGGCAGAGGCCGCGTGTGAGCTCGGGAATCCACTGGCCGGCACAGGGCGACCGTGGCTCCGGACCGCGCGCTCCGGACGGCGCGGCGCCCCCGTCAGCCGACCGTCCGCCTCTCACCTCCCCGCTCCTCGAACGGCTCGTCGCTCCACCGGAACCATGCCCGGTCGCCCTCGATGTGCAGCAGGAACTCGGGGACCGGGCCGTCCGGTGACGACAAGGAGACACGGCGCGCTATCTCGTCGTACGCCGTCTCCCATTCCTCCCAGTCCTGCTCGTCGGCCTGTTCCAGCAGGGCCAGTTCACGGGCGAAGAGATCCTGCACGGCGGCGAAGCCCGGGCCTGCCGTGAACGTGCCCGACAGCCAGGGGAAGTCGGCCTCGTCGATCACGATGTCGCCGACCGCCTCCCCGTCGGCGCCCTTCGCGCGCACCCGCCACACCCCACCGTCGAAGCCCATGGCTCCTCCCCCGTGTCGTCGCCGATCACCACTGCCGACAGCATGTCACCCGCCGCTGACAACGCCGTCGGCCCGGAAGTTGATGCGTTCGCGTACGACGGGGTAGCCGACCGTGGCGAAGTGTGCGGCCATGGGGAAGTTGGCCTGGTCGGTGGCGGCGGCGATGAACTCGGCGTCCCGGTCGGCAAGGAAGTGGGTGCATTCGGCGAGCAGGTCGTAGGCGTAGCCGTGGCCTCGCTGTTCGGGCAGAACACCGATGAACCCGACGCAGGGGCCGGCCGAATTGCGCGCCGGGATGTGAATGCCGACCGTCTCGCCCTCGGGCGTGCGGGCGATCTGCCACCAGGTGCGCGGGGACGGGAACCAGTGGAAGAGGTCCAGCTCCTGCTGTGCGGCCAGGTCCGGTCCGCCCTGCTGGATGGCCCGGCGGGCGTGGGCGTCGAGGGTGACGGAATGGATGCGGCGCAGCAGGTCGAGGAACACCGCGTCGTCCGGCTCGGTCGCGAAGACCAGGCGGCCCGGCCGCTTCGGCAGGCCGCGGTCCGGGGTCCAGCGGTACAGGAAGCGCTCCACGAGCGGCGTGTAGCCGGCCGCGCGGGCGGCGGCGGCCCGGATGTCCGCCGCGGCCCGCAGGCGGGGGTCGGTGCGCCAGCCGGCGGGCAGGTCGAGTTCGAGTTCGTCGGTCCGCCAGGCTGCCGTCCGCAGGAGTTCGGCTCCGGCCGCCTCCTCGCCCTCGGCCACGTCGAACCAGTTGATCAGCAGCGGCTCGGGGTCCTCGGGCCCGCCCCACCAGGCGGCCCGGGCCACGGTGCGGCCGTCGCGCAGAGCGATGCGCTGCCAGTCGGGGCGGTAGCGGGTGTTCCGGTGCTTCTCACGGAAACCCAGCGGGTCGGGCATGGTGTCGAAAAGGTGCGCGCTGTTCTCGTCGAGCGCGCGGATGACCAGGGTGGTCATGCATTCCTCCGGGATGCGTGCCGCATGGCGGCGGGGACGCGCTCCCGGTCAGGTCGGGCACACCCGGGTGACGGGGAGGTGGGAGCGCGGGATGACAGTGGCCATGACGCTCGCCTCCTTCCGTCCGTCTCGGGCGTGCCCACACACGTTAGGGCGGCCGCGCCCCGGGCGTCCACCGCTTTTCGTCGGGGGCTCGTCCCAGGCGGGAGGCCCGGGTGCGCGGGTCGGCGTAGCTTGGGGATGTGACATCGGTGCGCGGCGGGTCGTCGCATCGGAACCGGGAGGATCGCGGCTGGTTGCGGGGCGCGCCGCCGCCGTGGTGGGTGCGGGTGCTGCCCGTGGTGCTGCTCGTGGCCGTCAGCACGGCCACGGTGGTCACCGTTCACGCCCGCGACCTGGGCTTCCTGCTCGGAGCGATTCCGCCGCTGGCCGTCCTGTCGTACGGCCCGCTGGGCACCGCGGTCCTCGGTGCCGGGGTGGTCGCGGTCCTGAACATCCCCGCCACCCATCTCAACCGCCCCGGCAACACCGATCTGCTCACCATCGTGTTCGTGGCCGTGCTGAGCGTGTTCGTGTCGTACGTGCGCAGCCGCCGGGACGCCCAGCTGGACACGGAGCGGGCGATCGGCGAGGCCGTGCAGCGGGCCGTGATGCCGCCGCTGGCGAAGCGGGTCAGCGGTGTGGGGTGCGCGGGTTTCTACCGGGCCGCGCAGGACGGGACGCTGGTGGGCGGGGACTTCTTCGACGTGCGGGAGGGGCCCTTCGGGGTGCGCGCGGTGATGGGGGATGTGCAGGGACACGGGCTGACGGCGATGGCGACGGTGGTGGCGCTGCTGGGCGCGTTCCGGGAGGCGGTGCTGGACCAGCCGGATCTGGAGTCCGTCGCCGCGCGGATGGACCGCAGGCTGGTGGTGGACTCGGCGGGTGTGCGGCATGCGGAGCTGTTCGCCACGGGGGTGCTGCTGGAGTTCTCCCCCGACGGGCGTGCGGTGCGGGTGGTGGCCTGCGGTCATCCGGCGCCCGTGCTGCTGCACGAGGAGCACGCCCGGGAGGTGACGGTCGCAGCGGGACCACCGCTCGGGCTCGGGCTGCTCGGCGTCGACCCGCCGAAGGAGGTCACGGTGCCGCTCGGGCCGGGCGACCGGCTCTTCCTGGCCTCCGACGGGGTGTGGGAGGCGCGCAACGCCGACGGCACCTTCTATCCGCTGTCGGCGCGGCTGGCGTCCCTGACCGGCGCGCCGTCCGCCGAGCTGCCCGAGGCGGTGTGGGCGGACCTCATGCGGCGGCGTTACGAGGTGCGGGACGACGTCACCATGCTGGTGCTGGCGCCCGGGCAGCCGGTCGCCTGAGCGCCCCGCCGGTCAGCCCACGTCCCACAGGAAGCGGTGGGTGTGGATGCCGAAGTACGGGAACGACTGGATCTCCCGCACGCCTTCGAGAGGCCGTACGACGTCGTTGACGAAGTCCAGCAGGGCCTTCGGGCCGGGGGCGACCACCTCGGCGAACAGGTCGAATCCGCCGGACGTCAGCACCGAGTAGACGACCTCCGGGCGTTCGGCGAGGGCGTCGGCGACGGTGCGGGGGTCGCCGTCGACGCCGATGCCGAGCAGGGCCATGGCCTGTCCGCCCATGGCCATCGGGTCGGTGACCCCGACGACCTGGACGGCCCTGGACTCCAGCAGGCGTTGCAGCCGCTGCCGGGCCGCCGAGGCGGACAGGCCGACCTTGGGGCCGAGGTCGGCGTAGGCGATACGGCCGTCGGTCTGCAGCTCGCGCAGGATGGCCCGGTCGATCTCGTCCACGCGTGTCCTTTCGTGCGGGTGTGGCCGTGGGGCTCAGTCCGCCAGTTCGGCGAGCGCGGCGGCGAAGACCTCGGTGTGGGTGTCGACGTCCTGCTCGGCGGTGTCGGGGCACATGAGGGCCATGTTGTGGAACGGGGTCAGCAGGATGCCCCGGTTGGCCAGGTAGAGGTGCAGGAAGTCCTCCAGCTCCGGGTCGGAGGCGGCCGCGGACCCGGTGCCGGTGCGCGGTGCCGGGGTGGTGAAACGGTACTCGGTACGGGCGCCGAGCCGGCTCACCGACCAGGGCAGTCGATGCGCCTCGATGCCCGCGCGGGCGCCCGCCTCGAAGCGCTCGGAGAGCTTGTTCATCCGGGCGAACGCCTCGTCGGTGAGGACGAGTTCGAGGGTCGCCCGCATCGCGGCGACCGACAGCGCGTTGCCGGCGAGGGTGCCGCCGACGCCGCCCATGTCGACAAGGTCCAGGTCGGTGCGGGCCAGCAGCCGCTCGGCGAGTTCGGCGGACAGCCCGTAGGCGCCGGCCGGAATTCCGCCGCCGATCGCCTTGCCGATGGTCAGCAGGTCGGGTTCCAGATCCCATGCGGCCGTGCAGCCGCCGGGCCCGGCGGAGAAGGTGTGCGTCTCGTCGTTGATGAGCAGGCTGCCGTACCGCCGGGTCAGCTCGCGGACGCCGGTGAGGTAGCCGGGCTCCGGCAGGACGATGCCGATGTTGGTGAGGGCGGGCTCCATCAGCACCGCGGCGACGTCACCATGAGCCAGTGCGCGCTCCAGGCCGGCGAGGTCGTTGAACTCGGCCACCCGGCTGGTCAGGGTCACGTCGCAGGGGGCGCCGACGTTGCCGGGGCGTGCGGCGCCCGCGCCGTCCGGGCCGACGACGATCAGGGACTCGTCGACGCTGCCGTGGTAGCAGTAGCTGTTCACCAGGATCTTCGGGCGCCCGGTGACCGCCCGGGCGAGCCGGATCGCCCAGCGGTTGGCGTCGGTCGCCGTCAGCGAGAAGCTCCAGCGCGCCAGGCCGAACCGACGGGTCAGCTCGGCGCCCACCCACTCGGCGTCCTCCGTGGGCAGCATCGTGGTCGCCCCGCCCAGTCCGGCGAACCGCCGCTGCACGGCCTCGGTGACCGGGGCGGGCGAGTGGCCGGCCATGGCACCGGTGTCGCCGAGGCAGAAGTCGATGTACTCGTGCCCGTCCACGTCGGTGACCCGGGCGCCGCGCGCACCGGCCAGATAGCGGGGAAAGGCACCGGCCGTCTTGTTCATCCAGGTCATAGGCACCCGGCCGAAGAGGTGGTCGGCCCGCGCATGGGCCGCGCGCGAGCGCGGGTTGCGGCGCTCGGCCTCGGCGCGCTCCCGGCCCAGGAGGGCGTGCAGACGCGTGCGGTCCATGGAGTACCTCACTGGAGATGGTGGCGAATTCCGCGAGCTTACGCTCGAAACAGCGTCGATCTCAAGACATGACACGTGAATCGATTGCATCGGCGATCGGATCGAGCGCGCTCCTGAGATGCGACCACTGCGGGCGTGACGCATCCCCCTCCCTCAACCGACGAACAGACGGCCGGAGTTCGAACATCTCGGCTCAAACGCCAGGGTTCGCCACCCCTTCCGCCACATAGAAATATCTACGAGCATGCATATGCCGAGGGCAGGCGAGCGAAGACACCCGGAGCAGTGCATGACGAACACGATGTGGATGCGGGGCGTGGAGTGGCTGGCCGCGGCGGCTGGGGACCCACGGACCTGCAAATGGGAGTGGGATCACGGTGAGGGCGTGGCGCTGCTGGAGGCGGGCCGCTTCTGGGACGTGCTGAGCGTCCCCGACCGGCTGGGCCTGCTCACCCTCGACCTGCTGTGGCGGCCCGGCATACCGGTGCCGGGGCCGACGCTGATCGACACGGCGGCGGGCCGGGTCGGGTTCCTGCTGCCGCCGGACCCCGCCGGGGGCTGGGTGGGCGCCGGTCTGCGGTACGCGACCAAGGGCGCCTGGGTCGCCGTACCGCCGCCGTACCGGCCGGCGCGGTTCCTGGAGTGGCTCGTACCGCCGGACGGCTCCGGCACTCTCCACTCGCCCGGTGCTCTGGAGGAGGCGCTGCGGCAGGCCAACGGCACGCTCGCCGTCCTCGCGCCGCCGTGCGGGCAGTGAGGGATCACGGGCGCTCGGCCGGGGGCCGGGCACGCCGGGCGGACTCTGGGAGGACGGCCCATGGCACGTCCGGGCGTCCCGTGGGCACGGCCCGTCCCTGCGCCCGCCACTCGGCGACGAGCCGGGCGTAGATCGGTTCCCCGGCTCGCTCCGGCTGTGCGGGCCGGCCCGTCCGGCGCATCCGGTCCAGCCGGTCGATCCGGTCCAGCAAGTCCAGGCGGTGCGCCGGGTCGAAGCGGTTCATGCCGGGGCAACGCCCTTGGGACGTCACCGGCACGCCTCGCCCGGCCGGCTCACCGGGCCGGGTGAGGCCATCCCTCGAACGGCATCCTCCGCCCGTCGTACAAGCATCCCGCCGACCCTCTCCAGGGGGCGCGCCCGGGGGCCGTCCGCCCGGGGAGCGGGGCGGGGCGAGCGCTCCTATTCTGGGAAACGCCCGGGCTCCGAGGTCCCGCTCACCGCACGTTCGCCTCTCACGTGCTTGGAGTTCAGAGATGTCGCAATCATCCGCACGCCTGCGCCGGGGGGCCGCGGTCGCCGTCACGGTGGGGACGCTGATGGCACCCCTCGCCGCCGGGCCCGTTCGGGCGGCACCGGCCGCCGCGCCGGCCGCCCTCGCCGCCGACTCGCCCAGCCCGGCTCCCCCGGGACCGGCCGTCCGTGACCTCACCCCCGGCGTGGCACGCCAACTCGACGTCGCCGTACGGAGGGTGATGCGCGAGGCGAACATACCCGGCGTGACCGTCGGCATCTGGACGCCGGGACAGCCGGGTTACGTCCGCTCGTTCGGGGTCGCCGACAAGAGCACGGGCCAGCAGATGGCGCCGGACCTGTATATGCGCATCGGCAGCGAGACCAAGACGTTCACGGTGACCGCGCTGCTGCAGCTGGTGGACCAGAAGAAGGTCGGCCTGGACGATCCGATCGGCAAGTACATCGGCGGCGTACCCAACGAGAACCGGATGACACTGCGTCAGCTCGCCGGGATGCGCAGTGGGTTGTTCAACTACTCCGAGGACCCCGGGTTCGTCAAGGACCTGACGTCGAATCCGCAACGGCCCTTCACCCCCCAGCAGTTGCTCGCCCACTCCTTCAAGCATCAGGTGATGTTCCAGCCCGGGCAGAAGTTCTCCTACAGCAACACCAACCTCATCCTGCTCGGCCTGGTGGTGGAGAAGGAGAGCGGGCAGCACCTCGGCGACTACATCAAGGAGCACGTCCTCGATCCGGCGGGCATGACGCACACGCTCTTCCCGGCCGGCAACGAGTTCCCCACCCCGCACGCGCAGGGCTACACCCGGCAGACGGCGGACGGCAGGGAAGCCGACGCGGCCGACTGGAATCCGTCCTGGGGCTGGGCGGCCGGCGCGATGATCTCCACCCTCGGGGATCTGCACACCTGGGCGCGCACGGTCGCCACGGGCCAGTTCCCGGACGGGAGGCGGATGGTGGGTGCCGCCACGCAGAAGCAGCGGCTGATCACTCCGCAGACCGGCTCGATCAAGGGCGCCGGATACGGTCTGGGCATCTTCGACGTGCGGGGCTGGATCGGCCACAACGGCTCGCTGCCGGGCTACGAGTCGCTGACCGTCTACCTGCCGTCGACGCGGACGACGCTCGTCGTCCTCCTCAACACCGACACCGGCTACCGGTCCCAGGAGCCCAGCACCGTGCTGGGCGAGGCGATCACGAGGATCATCACCCCCGCGCACGTCTACAACCTGCCGGTCACCCGCACCGGGTGAACCACCGCACCGGTCTGGAACGCGGGGCCGCGACCGGTCCCCCGTTCCGGTCGTGCCCCGCGGACTGCCGAATCTAGGTGCGGTTCGGGGACGCGGGGTAGCGCACCGATGCCAGGCCCGGCCTGCGTGGCACTCACCGGTGCACAGACGCGTCCGGTTGGTCCGGGTTCGCCGCGCCGGGGCCGGGTACGCCGAGGTCGGGGGCGGGCAGCTCGCCGGTGACGAGGTGGGCGAGGACGACCTCGTACAGGTCGGTGCCGCCGGCCGTCAGCCGACGTTCCAGGACGGGTTCGGCCGCCCGGACGTGTTCGCGCACGGTCTGGGCGTGCACGCCGAGCGCCTGGGCGGCGCGTTCGGCATGCGCGTCGGCGCCGGTCCAGGCGCGCAGGGTACGGCGCAGATCCCGGCCGTCCTCGTCGAGGCGGCCGAGGAGCCCCTCGGCCCAGGAGCGCAGCGCGCTCGTCCCGAGCAGCTCGGTGAACCGGGCCCGGACCGGCGTGTCGGGCGCGTCGCCGGGGTCGTACGGGCCGTGTGCGGCCTCGGTGTTGAGGGCGGCGTGGGCGAGTGCGCGGACGGTGAGCCGCGAGAAGTCGGCGCCGAGCAGCGCGGCGATCCGGTCCATCCGGGCGCGGACCGTGTTGCGGCTGACGCCGAGCACCTTGGCCGCGTTCACAGCGGTGAACTCAAGGCCCAGCCGGGTGGTGGCCAGCAGTTCCGCGCGCACATGGTGCGGCAGCGTGTCGAGCGGGCGCAGCACGGCGGCGGTCCAGGCACACAGGGCCGTGGGGTCCATGAGCTGTGCGGGGCGGGTGCGGGCGGCGTAGACGGCGGCCCGTTCGGGCCGGAAGCGGGCCACGGCGAGGGCGGTGACGGCCTGCCCGTAGGCGGTGGCGGTCAGCGCGAGGCGCTGCCGGGGGCTGCCGCCGAGGTAGGTGCCGGGCCGCTCGGCGACGAGGGACCGCAGCCGCTCCGCCACCTCGGCGAACGGGCCGACGACGATGACGTGTTCGTCCACCGCGGGGCAGCGCACGACGAGCGCCCGGCCGTCGATGGCGTCCACGCACGCGTCGGCGAGCCGGTCGCGTTCGGCGGCGTCGCCCTCGAGGACGTAGACGCGGGCGGTGTCCTGCTCCAGCAGGCCCGGCCACAGACCGGCGGCGACCCGGCGGGCGGAGACGGTGTCCTCCACCATGAGCAGTTGCAGGATCGCCAGCCGCAGATCGGCGGTGGCCCGCCGCAGCCGCCGCCCCGCCTGCGCCAACTCCCTCTCCCGCAGGAGGAGTTCCAGTACGCCGGCGGTGCGGCCGAGGATCTCGGCGGTGTGCCGGTCGAAGGGCGCGGGGCGGGCCACGGCCAGGACGGCTCCCGCCGCCGCGCCGGGCCCGGGATGCCGTATCCCGACCAGGCGCACATGGCGTTCGCCGTCCTGAAGAGCCGCGGCGGAGATCCGGCCGGCGGCCACATCGGCGACGACGGCGGCGTCCAGCGGCAGGTACTCGCCGGCGAGCAGGCCGCCGTGGGCGTCCTGCAGGCAGACCGACGCACCCGCGGTCCGGGCGAGCCAGGCGACGAGCCGGGCGAGATCGCGTCCGGCGGGCCGCAGATGGTCCAGCAACTCCTGCGCCCAGGCGCTGTCGCCGCCGTACGGCTGCTGGAACGCCGGGCCCCCGTCCACTCGGCCGGGCACGTGCCACTCTCCTCGTCTCGGCGTTGACCTGGGCTTACGCACCCGCACGTTACCCGACGCGCCGCGCTCTCGCGCCGGACATGGCTCCGCCGACGGCCCGGGGGGGGTGGACCGCCGGCGGAGGCGTCGCGTCCGGAGCGGGGGGGTGCCCAGGACGGCTCATCGGGCGGCTGCCCCGGAATCCACGAAATACTCAACAAAATTCAGGCGCGCCGGCTCACCGACTTCACTCGCACAACACCGGCGTGGCGCGCCCGCCGCCCGCTGACGGCATAAGCTCGTCGCGTGGCGAAGTACTTCGACGTGCATCCCGAGAACCCGCAGCCGCGCAGCATCGCGCAGATCGCCGACGCGGTGCGCTCGGAAGCGCTCATCGCATACCCGACCGACTCGTGTTACGCGCTGGGCTGCCGCCTCGGCAGCCGGGACGGCATGGACCGGATCCGGTCCATCCGCCATCTGGACGACCGGCACCACTTCACGCTGATGTGCCGGGACTTCGCCCAGCTCGGACAGTTCGTGCTGGTGGACAAGGACGTGTTCCGGGCCGTGAAGGCGTCCACACCCGGCAGCTTCACCTTCATCCTCCCGGCCACCCGCGAGGTGCCGCGCAAGCTGCTGCACCCGAAGAAGAAGACCGTGGGCGTACGCATCCCCGACCACGTGGTCACCCAGGCGCTGCTGGCGGAGCTGGGCGAGCCGCTGCTGTCCAGCACGCTCCTGCTGCCGGACGAGGAGGAACCGCTGACGCAGGGCTGGGAGATCAAGGACCGGCTCGACCACGTGGTGGACGCGGTGGTCGACTCCGGCGAGTGCGGCACCGAGCCGACGACGGTCGTGGACTTCTCCGGCGGCGAGGCGGAGATCGTACGGCGGGGCGCGGGAGACACCAGCCGCTTCGAGTGAGCTCGATGGGCTCCGGGTGCGGGCTTGCGGATCTTGCGTGACAGCATGGCCGTAGCCGCGGCGTCGAGAGCGATCGATCGCCTCCCGGCGCCCATTCCGCGAGGGAGGGTCTGCCCCCATGACCGATGTCCAGGGAATCGATGTCGACATCACGACCGAGGACGGCGTCGCCGACGCCTACCTCGCCCATCCCGCCGACGGCCGCCCCCGTCCGGGCGTTCTGTTCTACCAGGACGCCTATGGCATCCGCCCGCACCTGAGGTCGATGGCCGGCCGGCTGGCCGCCGCCGGCTACACGGTGCTGGTACCGAACGTCTTCTACCGCCTCGGCCGGACCCCGGTCGTCGATCTGCCGGAGTTCATCGACCCGGGCGCCGATCCGACCATCTGGGAGCGGCTCGGCCCGGTCGTGGCCTCGCTGACGCCGGATCTGGTCGCGCCGGACTCGGGCGCCTATCTGCGCTGGCTGGCCGACAGCCCGCTGGTCGCCGACGGGCCGGTCGCGGTCACCGGTTACTGCATGGGCGCCCGGCTGGCCCTGTGGACGGCGGCGGCGCACCCCGACCGGGTCGCCGCGGCGGCCGGGTTCCACGGCGGCGGCCTCGCCACCGACGAGCCGACCAGCCCGCACCTGGGCGCCCCGGACATCACCGCGGAGCTGTACTTCGCACACGCCGACAACGACCGGTCGCTGCCCCCCGAGCAGATCGCGCGCTTCGATCAGGCGCTGACCGCGGCCGGCGTACGGCACACCTGCGAGGTCTACCCGGGCGCCCAGCACGGCTACACACAGGCGGACACCCCCGCGTACCACCGCGAGGCCGACGAGCGGCACTGGGCGGCCCTGCTCGACCTGCTCAAGCGCACCTTCTGACCGGCCTGCTCGAGCGCACCTGCTGATACCCCTCGCCGAACCCGTCCGATACCGGCCCGGCGTCCGCCACACGGCGGGCACCGGGCCGGTCCGTTCGCACTCGATCCCGCCCGAATCATTGACATGCACGCGACTCGGCACGAGTCTGAGAGCGCTCTCAGACAGGTACGGACCAACATCCGTACGACCCCGACCCCACACGGAGGTAGGAGAGTGCCTCACACACGCACGCGCCGGGCGCTGCCCCTGGCGGCCACCGCGGCCCTGGTCGGCGGAGTGCTCGCCGTCGGCACGCCGGACCTCGCCGGTGCCGCCGTGCCGGACACCATCCCGCTGCAGATCACCAACAACTCGGGCCGCTCCGAACCCGTCTACGTCTACGACCTCGGCACCCAGCTGTCCTCCGGACAGCAGGGCTGGGCCGACGCCAACGGGTCCTTCCACGCCTGGCCGGCGGGCGGCAACCCGCCCACGCCCGCTCCGGACGCGGCGATCGCCGGACCGGCACCCGGGCAGTCCAAGACGATCCGGATACCGAAGTTCTCCGGCCGGATCTACTTCTCCTACGGCCAGAAGCTCGACTTCCGGCTGACCACCGGCGGCCTGGTACAGCCGGCCGTGCAGAACCCCTCCGACCCCAACCGGAACATCCTGTTCAACTGGTCCGAGTACACCCTCAACGACTCGGGGCTGTGGCTGAACAGCACCCAGGTGGACATGTTCTCGGCGCCGTACGCGGTCGGGGTGCAGCGCTCCGACGGCGGTGTGAGCACCACCGGGCATCTGAAGTCCGGTGGCTACACGGGCTTCTTCAACGCGCTGCGCGGCGCGGGGGGCGGCTGGTCCGGCCTGATCCAGACCAGCTCCGACGGCACGGTGCTGCGCGCCCTGTCGCCGCTGTACGGCGTGGAGACCGGGGCCCTGCCGGCGAACGTGATGGACGGCTACGTCAACCGGGTCTGGCAGAAGTACACGACGTCGACCCTGACGGTCACACCGTTCGCCGACCAGCCGAACACCAAGTACTACGGCCGGGTCTCGGGCAACGTCATGAACTTCACCAATGGCTCGGGCGCGGTCGTCACCAGCTTCCAGAAGCCCGACGCGGACAGTGTCTTCGGCTGCCACAAGCTGCTCGACGCCCCCAACGACAATGTCCGCGGCCCCATCTCCCGTACCCTGTGCGCCGGTTTCAACCGCTCCACCCTGCTGATCAACCCCAACCAGCCGGACACCACGACGGCCGGCTTCTACCAGGACGCGGTGACGAACCAGTACGCGCGTGCGGTCCACGCGCAGATGGCCGACGGCAAGGCCTATGCGTTCGCCTTCGACGACGTCGGCAACCAGGAGTCGCTGGTGCACGACGGCGGCCCGCAGCGGGCGTATCTGACGCTGGATCCGCTGAACTGACGGCTGACATGCCGCGGCCCCGCACCACCAGGGTGCGGGGCCGCGGAACAGGGTGACTCAGCTGGTCTTCAGGGCGGTGTCGTCCACGACGAAGCTGGTCTGCAGCGAGGAGTCCTCCACACCGTTGAACTTCAGGGTGACCGTCGAGCCCGTCAGCGAGGACAGGTCGAAGGTCTTCTGGCTGTAGCCGGAGGCCGCGTTGAGGTTCGAGTAGGTCGCGAGGGTCTTCGAACCCGCGGTCACCGTCAGCTTGTCGTACTGGGTGCTGGTGGTGGTCTCCGAGGTGTCGATGTGCAGGTAGAAGGTCAGGGTCGCCTTGCAGCCCGCGGGGATCGTCACCGACTGCGACAGCGTGTCGGTGTGGCTGCTGCCGTAGCCGTCGAGCCAGGCGTAGTACGAGCCGCCGTGCGCCGCCTCACCGGTGTCGTTGGTGATCACGCCGCTGGTGGCGGACCAGCCGGTGCCGCCCGACTCGAAGCCGGGGTTGCTCAGCAGCTGGGTCGAGGTGCAGCCGCCGCCACCGCTGGAGTTGACCGTCCAGGTGAACGTCGCGGTTCCGGTCGCGCCGGTGGAGTCGGTCACCGTGACGGTGGTGTTGTACGTCCCCGCCGTGGTCGGTGTTCCGGTGATCAGGCCGGTGGAGCTGTTGATCGACAGGCCCGCGGGCAGTCCGGAGGCGCTGTAGCTGAGCGCGCCGCTGTTGGTGCTGCTCGCCTGGATCTGCAGGCTCACGGCGGTGCCGACGGTCGAGGACTGACTGCCCGGGTTGGTGACCGACACTCCGCTGCTCGGCGGGGTGATGTGGCTGCCGACGTTGATACCGGCGAAGGCGTTGCCGACGCCCGCGTACTGCGTGGAGTTGGTGCCGTACAGGGCGGCTGCCGCGTTCAGGGCGGCGGTGCGGGCGGCTGCGTAGTCGGTGCTCGACGTCATGTACGTCGTCAGCGCCTTGTACCAGATCTGCAGCGCGGCGGCCCGGCCGATGCCGGTGACGGCGACGCCGTCCGAGGTCGGGCTGTTGTAGGTCACGCCGTTGATGACCTTGGTGCCGCTGCCCTCGGAGAGCAGGTAGAACATGTGGTTCGCCGGGCCCGAGGAGTAGTGCACGTCGAGGCCGCCGACACCGGAGTACCAGGAGTCGGCCGAACTGCCGTCCTTGCTGGGCTTGTCCATGTAGCGCAGCGGGGTGCCGTCGCCGTTGATGTTGATCTTCTCGCCGATGAGGTAGTCACCGGGGTCGGAGCTGTTGTTGGCGTAGAACTCCACGCCGGTGCCCATGATGTCGCTGGTGGCCTCGTTCAGGCCGCCGGACTCACCGGTGTAGTCCAGGCCCGCGGTGTTGGAGGTGACGCCGTGGGTCATCTCGTGGCCGGCCACGTCCAGCGAGGTCAGCGGGTCGTTGTTGCCGGAGCCGTCGCCGTAGGTCATGCAGAAGCAGGTGTCGTCCCAGAAGGCGTTGACGTACGCGTTGCCGTAGTGGACGCGTGAGTAGGCGCCTACGCCGTCGTTCTTGATGCCGCTGCGGCCGAACGTGTTCTTGTAGAAGTCCCAGGTCTCCTGCGCCCCGTAGTGGGCGTCGGCGCCCGCGGTGGCGGCGTTGGAGTTGGTGCCGTCGCCCCAGGTGTCGTTGCTCTGCGAGAACAGGGTGCCGGTGCCGGAGGTGCCGTGGTTCAGGTTGTACGTCTTGTGGCCGCCGCGCGCCCCGTCGTTCAGCGTGTACGTCGAACCCGACTGGGTCGTGGTCAGCGTCACCTGGCCGCTGTAGTGCGTGTTGCCCACGCCGGTGTCGATCGCCTGGTACCGGTACAGCTCCTTGCCGGTGGTGGCGTCGGTGATGACGTGCAGCTTGCTGGGCGTGCCGTCGTCCTGGAAGCCGCCGATCACGGTCTCCCAGGCGAGCTTCGGGGTGCCGGTGCCGGCCCAGATCACCTTGCGGGCGCTGTCCGCGGTGGGCTTCTTGGCGGTGAGGGACTTGGCCGTCCTCAACGCCTTGTTCTCGGCGGCGGACTTGGTGACGGACGCGGTGGTGGAGGCGACCTTGATCGTGTGCTTGTTGTTGTACGTGGTGCTCACGGTGCCCGCGGCCAGGGAGGCGGGCGGGGTGTGCACGATGAGGTCGCCGCCGAGGACGGGCAGGCCGGCGAAGGTGCGTTCGTACCGGGTGTGCAGGGTGCCGTCGTTGTCCTTGACGACGTCCTTGACGACCAGTTTCTCCTGCGCGCCGAGCCCGAGGGTGCGGGCGGTCGCGGCGGTGTGCTGCTGGGCGCTCTCGATCAGCGCCTGGTGCTGGGCCGGGCTGAGCTTGGTCTCCAGGCCGCCGGTGCGCAGCGGGCTGGGGTGGGGAGCGGCGGGCTTGGCGATGGCCGGAGCGGCCTGCATGCCGATGGCGAGAAACGCCGCGGTGGAGACCAGGGCGGCTCCGACCGTGGCCCGCTTGTGGGGAAGGCGTCTGTGGGGTCTCACTCGTACTCCTCCTGCTGCGGCCGCCGGGTCGCGGCCGGTGACAGACGGGCAGAGGGGTCTGCTGCCCGGGTGAGCTGAGCTGTGCGAAACCGAGATCCATGCACACACCAGGGATGTGCGGTGCGTGGAGGAAGGATTCCAGCCTTGTCCCGCACATGTCAGTCATGTCGTAGCCATTCGAGGGTTTTCCCTATGCCGGGCCTGGCGGAGATACACCCTCGGGCCCTCGCGCACGGCCGCACCCGCCGTGCACCCGGCCGCCGGGGCCGGACTAGGCGCGGCTTCGCCAGTCTGCGGCCAAGTGCCGTTGCAGGAACCCGACTTGATGCCGGAGCAGGTCGCGGGTGACATCCGTGCCGACAGGCTGGTGTCCCGCGCCGGGCAGGAGCAGTACCTCGTGCGGCCGGCCCGCGGCGAGCAGCGCGTCGGACAGCCGGAGGGTGTGGGCGGGCGGGACCTTGCGGTCGGCGAGTCCGTGGATCAGCAGCAGGGGACGGGTGAGCCGGGACGTCTCGCGCAGCGGGGAGCAGGCGTCGTAGCGTTCGGGGTACGCCGCCGGGTGGCCGAGGACGCGCTCGCGCCAGTGGGCGTCGTAGAGCCGCTGGTCGGTCACGCCCGCCCCGGCCACGGCGGCGCGGAAGACGTCCGGGCGACGCAGCACGGCGAGCACGGCGAGCACGGCGAGCGAGCCGCCGAACGACCAGCCGCGGATGCCGACCCTGTCCACGTCGCGCACGGGGTGCGCACGCGCGGCCTCGTGCAGCGCGCTCACCTGGTCCTCCAGCACGGGCCCGAACAGGTCGCCATACACCTCGCGTTCCCAGTCCGGCCCGCGCCCCGGGGTACCCCGGCCGTCGACGACCAGCACCGCGAAGCCCTGCTCGGCGAACCACTGCGACACCAGTGTCCGCCAGTCGTGGGCGGCGGTGACCCGCTGGCGGCCCGCGCCGCCGTAGGGGTCGAGCAGCACCGGCAGCGGGCCGTCGTCCGCCGGCCGGTGCCATGAGGGCAGATACAGGGCGGCCCGCAGCGCACGCGGGCCGAGCCGCAGCATGCTCCGCCGCACGCCCAGCACCGGCGACTGCGCGTACGACGGCACGGTCACGGCCGGCCGCCCGGCCCGCAGCACCTCGGCGCGCGGGGCCGGGCCGCCGGTGTCCGCGATGGTCCGCACGAGGGTGCCGCCGCGCAGCACTCCCCCGTGCACTCCCGGCCCCACACTCCGCCGGCGCGGTCCGTCGCCCGGCCGCCAGGACCACAGATCGACCTCGGTGGGCTCGTCCGACGCGGTGAACAGCACCTCGTCCCCGTCGACGCCGAGCACGGCACGCACCTGGCGGCCAGGGGGCGTGACGGGAACGCCGTCGGCCGTGAGGTGCCGGGTGCCGTCCAGATCCGCGTGCGCGAGGACGACTCCGGAGGCGGTGCGGGCCGGCAGCCCTGGCACCAACTCCACCCAGCGGGCGTCCCGTTGCTCGTGCAGCACCGTCGTACGCCCGTCCGCCGGGTCGATGCCGAGGAGCCGGACGGTGCGCTGGTCACGCGACTGTACGACGGCGAAGGGACCGTGCGCGTCCCAGCCGGCGCCGACGACGTACTCCAAGGCCTCCCGATCCCAACGGACGGGCAGATGCGGGCCGTTGGGAGCGATCGGGGCCAGCCAGAGGGTGACGTCAGGGTTCGGTGTGCCGGCGAAGGCGTGGCGGTGGGCTCTGGGCGGGCTGTCGGGCTGGGCGGGGTCGGTGGCGTACCAGCGCCGTACGCGCCCGCGGTCGGTCCGGGCGTACAGCAGGGCGGTGCCGTCGGGCGCCCACCAGTGGCCGCGCGGGCCGTCGGGAAGCGTGGCCACGGTGTGCTCGGCCACCCCGAACTCCACGTCGTCACCGTCCGGTTGGGCCATCGCCCGATCCCCGCTCCCGTCCGCCCCGATGACGCGGAGCTCACCGCGGCGGACGTAGGCGACCCGGCGGCCGGCCGGATCCGGGCGCGGATCGGACACGGGAAGCGCGGCGGGCAGCCGCCGGGGCTCGCCACCGCTCGGCCCGACAGCCCACAAGACACCGCCCAGCACGAACACGACGAGCCCGCCCGCCCCGCCGGCGGCATACCCCTCGATGCCCCGCGCCCTGCGTCCGGCGCCGAGCAGCCTGACCGGATCGGCCAGCTGCCGCTCCCCGCCCGACGCGAGCTCGAGTCCCCAGAGGCAGGCTGCGGGGTCGTCCCCCGTACGCCCCCGCAGATACAGCACGGTCCCGCCGTCGGCGGTCACGGTGAACCGTCCGGGGACTCCGCGGGTGAAGCGGGCCGTACGGACGAGCTGGGCGGGGAGGAGGTCGGGCTGCACCTGGAGGGTCTTCCCCTGCAACCCAAACCGTACTCGCATTCGATTTACCGCATGGGCGCCGTCCCTGTACGCCCGGCCCGGCCAACCGCCCCTGACCGGTGCGTTGTTACCGTGCACCGTGTGTCTGACTCCTCGCGTGATACCGCAGAAGGCGCCGGCTGGGGCTCGGCCGAGCCCGGTGCCTACAAACAGCTGATGCCGGACCATGTCGAGAAGCTGTCGTGGCTGAACCCGCGGACCCTGTGGGCGGCCCGCAACGGCGTGCTGGCGTCCTGGTTCGGTGATCCGACCGGTCGTACCCGCAGCCGCTGGGTGGCGCGCCGGGAGGCGGCCGGAGCGCCCGCCGACAAGGTGATCCGGCGAGAGACCACCGACCGGTTCTCCTTCATGGTCATCGGGGACACCGGCGAGGGCGACGACTCCCAATACGCCGTCGTCCCAGGCTTTCTGAAGGCGAGCCAGGACACGGACTTCGCGGTGATCGCGAGCGACGTGATCTATCCGGTCGGCAGCGCCGACGACTACGACGGCAAGTTCTTCCGCCCCTACAAGGACTATCCGGCGCCGATCTACGCGATACCCGGCAACCACGACTGGTACGAGGACCTCGGCGCCTTCATGCGCGTCTTCTGCGCCGACGCCCCGCCGCTCGCCCCCGAGCCCCGGCCCCGCCCGCTCGGCCGCGCCTGGTGGCGCGCGCTGCTGTGGCACCGGCCCCGCCCGGCCGACGGGCAACGGCTCGCCGCCGCACGGGACTTGCGGTCGGCGCCCGGCCAGCAGGCCGTGCAGCCCGGGCCGTACTGGGCCATCGACGCCGGTCCGGTGCGGATCGTCGGCATCGACACCGGACTGCTCGGCACGATCGACGCCGAACAGGGCGCCTGGCTGCGCGAGGTGTCCCGGGGACCGAGGCCCAAGATCCTCATCACCGGGTCACCGCTGTACGTCGACGGCGAGCACCACCCGTGCGCGATCGAGGGCGGTGGCACGGTGGACGACATCGTCCGGGACCCGGAGCACCACTATGTGGCCGCGATCGGCGGCGACATCCACAACTACCAGCGTTACCCGGTCGACGTGGACGGCCGCACCGTCCAGTACGTGGTCGCGGGCGGCGGCGGGGCGTTCATGCACGCCACGCACACCATCCCGCGGGTGTCGGTCGGGGGTGTCACCGAGCGGGACTTCCGCTGCTACCCGCTGCGCGGCGACTCGCTGGCCTTCTACAGCCGCCTGTACGGCCGCCGGCTGCGGCTGGGCCGCCTCTTCACCCTGAGCGAGGCCGAGGCGACCGCGGTCGTCGCCGAACGTCTCGGCATCGAAACGGGCCGCAAGCCCGGCCCGGACACCCGGGTGACCCGGCGCACCCGTCTGGTCGCGAGCCTCCTCGGCACCGGCGGGCGCCCGGACCGTACATCCCGGTTCCGGCTGCCCGTACACAAGGTCTACACCCAGCTGTTCTCACCCGGCTCGGCCACCTACAGTCCCCCGTTCTTCAAGTGCTTCCTGCGGCTGGACGTCGCTCCGGAGGCGGTCCGGCTGCGCTGCTTCGCCGCCACCGGCAACCGGGCGCAGGAAGTCGATCCGCCGGTGGAGGACGAGATCGTCATCCCGCTGAAGTGAACACACGGTTGTCACACCCGCCTGCCAGAATCGGCAGACGGAACCGACGTACGACCGCTGGAGGAGCCCGTGCCGCCCACCGCCCGTCCGCTGCGCAAGCTGGGCTTCCTCACCATCGGCCTGTTCGACCCGGCTCAGCCGGCCCGGGGCCACGAGTCCACGCTGGAGATCATCGAGCTGGGCGAGCGGCTCGGTTTCGACAGCGCCTGGCTGCGCCACCGGCATCTCCAGCACGGCATCTCCTCCCCGGTCGCCGTCCTCGCCGCCGCCTCACAGCGCACCCGCCGCATCGAGCTGGGCACCGCGGTGACCCCGCTCGGCTGGGAGAACCCGCTGCGCCTCGCCGAGGACCTGGCGACGGTCGACGTCCTGTCCGGTGGCCGGCTCAACCCGGGCGTCAGCGTGGGCCCGCCGATGCACTTCGAGCAGGTCAAGGAGGCCCTGTACCCGGACACGGCCGACACCGAGGACTTCGGGTACGAACGGGTGCGGCGGCTGCTGGACCTGGTGCGCGGCAAGCCCGCCAGCGACTTCAGCGGGGTCGAGGGGTTCGAGGTGTTCTCGGATGTGGTCCAGCCGCACTCCCCAGGGCTGGCACGGCGGATGTGGTACGGCGGCGGCAGCCTCGGCTCGGCGCGCTGGGCGGGCGAGCAGGGCATGAACTTCCTGACCAGCAGCGTGGTCAAGGCGGAACAGCCGGACGGGCCATGGGACTTCGCCGAGATCCAGCTTTCCCTCATCAGGGAGTTCCGCGACCGCCACCCCGACGGCGAGGCGGCCCGCGTCTCGCAGGGGCTGGTCGTGATCCCCACCGACTCCGCGAGCCCGCAGCAGCGCGCGAAGTACGAGGCGTACGCGGCGAAGCGGCTGTCCCGCACGGCCTCCCCGCAGGGACCGGCCCGGCTGCTGTTCGCCCCGGACCTGGTCGGCACCTCGGCGGAGATAGCCGAACGGCTCCGCGCGCACGCCGCGTTCCGGGAGGTGGACGAGGTGGCGTTCGCGCTGCCGTTCACCTTCGAGCCCGAGGACTACGTCCAGATCCTGACGGACATGGCGACAAGGCTGGGCCCGGCGCTGGGATGGCGGCCGGCGAACTGAGCGCCGGCCATCGGCGGGGGCACCATCCGGACAAGGTCACCAGCGGCCCGGTTCCGTGCCCACCACCGCCTCCGATCGCCGGCCGTCCACCCCCACCGGCACATCCCCCTGGAGCATCACCCGGTGCATGATCCGGGGAGAGCCGACCTGGGCGTGGTCGCTCGGGGCGAGGTGGATGGTGGCCCGGTTGTCCCAGAAGGCGACGCTGCCCGGCTCCCAGCGGAAGCGGACCGTGTACTCGGGGCGGACCGCCTGCTCCACCAGCATCCGCAGGATCGCCGCGCTCTCCGGGCGGGAGAGGCCGACGATCTCCTCCACGTAGTAGCCGTTGACGAACAGCACCCGCTCCCCCGTCTCCGGGTGCACCCGCACCAGCGGGTGCACGGAGACGACCTGGTGGTCCAGGAGATGGCGGGCGTAGGCGTCGTCCCCGGGCCGGGGCTGATAGCCCACGCCGAGCCGGTGCTCGGCGCGCAGCCCGTCCACGAAGGCACGGACCGGCGCAGAGAGACCGGCGTAGGCGGCGGCCAGATTGGCCCAGGTGGTGTCGCCGCCGTAGGGCGGTACGGTCTCGGCGCGCAGGATGGTCGCGGCCGGCGGGTCGATACGCGTCCCGTAGTCGCAGTGCCAGCCGCGCAGCAGGGTGTGCCGGCGGCGGTGCAGCCACTCGTCGTGCTCCATGCCGTAGCGTCCGGCCAGTTCCAGCCGGTCGGCCGTCGTCTCGACCTCCGGCAAGTCCGGCGGCGAGTGCGGACCGCGGCGCGGCAGCACGACCGGCTCGCCGAAGCGGCGGGCGAAGGCGACCTGACCGGCGTGGTCGAGTTCCTGCCCGCGGAAGAACACCACCTTCCAGCGCAGCACGGCCTGCCGGATCAGGGCCACTACGGCGTCGTGCAGCGGCTCGGCCAGATCGACGCCGGTGATCTCGGCTCCGATGTACCCGGCGACCGGCCTCACCTCCACGCCCTCGACCGGCCCCGTCTGATCCGCCGTGGCCCTGTGCGTCGTCATACGCGCTCCCGTGCTCGTCCGTACCGGCTCCACCGAAGATCGTGGCACCCCCGGCCTGACACGGCGAACTCCCGGACGACCGTGTTCCGGAACCCCTCGGTGCCACCGGCCGGTCGTCCACCGGGTACGGGAACACCTCGCTGGAGTGCGCGTATCGGCCATCGTCTCGCCCCCGGTGCACACGACCGACTCCCCGGGCACGGCGACGCCCTCGGCGTGCGGCGCGTCCCGGAAGCCGCGCAGCCGCTCCACCGAGGCGATGCCGTCCTGTCCGCCGACCAGGGCGATCCGGCGGTGCCGGGTCTCCGGCAGCAGCCGCGCCGCCCCACGCCCGCCGACCCGGCGAAGGGGAGGAGGCGATCTCGTCGGTGACCGGCCCGTCCGGTTGATCACCCTTCGCCCTGTCCGTGAGGCTGGAGGGACGACACAGTGGAGGGAAGGTCCCATCGTGAACGGCATTCCGGCGCACACGCTCAACGACGGTACGACGATCCCCGCCATCGGCCTCGGCACCTGGCCGCTGGACGACAGGGCCGCCGAGCAGGCCGTACGCTCCGCGCTCGGCCTGGGCTACCGGCTGGTGGACACCGCGGCGAACTACCACAACGAGACCGGTGTCGGGCGGGGCATAGCGGGCAGCGGCGTGCCCCGCGAGGAGGTGGTGGTGACCACCAAGCTGCCCGGCCGGCACCACGGATACGAGGAGACCCTCGCCTCCTTCGAGGAGTCGCGGCGGCGGCTGGGCCTGGAGTACGTGGACCTGTATCTGATCCACTGGCCCAATCCCCGGGTCGGCAAGTACGCCGCCTCCTGGAAGGCGATGATCAAGCTGCGTGAGGACGGGCTGGTCCGCTCCATCGGTGTCTCGAACTTCACCCCGGAGCACGTCACGCGGCTGGAGAAGGAGACCGGCGTACTGCCGTCGGTGAACCAGATCGAGCTGCATCCGCTGTTCCCGCAGGAGGAGCTGCGTGCCTTCCACGCGGACCTGGGCATCGTCACCGAGAGCTGGAGCCCGCTGGGCCGGGGCAGCGATCTGCTGCACGACCGCGCGGTCACGGAGGTCGCCGCGACGCACGGGGTGACTCCGGCGCAGGTACTGCTGCGCTGGCACCTCCAGATCGGCGCGCTGCCCATCCCCAAGTCGGCCGATCCCGGCCGGCAGCGCGCCAACCTGGACGTCTTCGGCTTCGAACTGGACTCCGGCCAGCTGGCGGCCCTCACCCGCCACGCCCCGCACCGGTTGGGCGGGGACCCGGAGCGGCACGAGGAGTTCTGAGCGGCCCGTGGTGGCTGGTCCTGTCACTCCCAGGATCGATGGGGCACTGCAACGGCGGGCGCGGCGGGCGCAGGGTGGAGAGCGGGCCGCCGGGAGGACCGGTGGCCCGGACATCCCGAGCATCATCGTGAGAGGTACGACAGACATGACTGCACAGCTCGGCGGCACCATCGCCCCGGCCGACGGCCTGACCCTGACCCGCGTCGGGTACGGGGCCATGCAACTGGCCGGGCCGGGCGTCTTCGGCCCGCCGAAGGACCGCGACCGGGCCGTGGCGGTGCTGCGCGCGGTGGTGGAGGCGGGCATCACGCACATCGACACCGCCGACTTCTACGGCCCCGTGGTCGTCAACGAACTCATCAGGCAGGCCCTGCACCCCTACCCCGAGGACCTGCACATCGTCACCAAGGTCGGCGCCCGCCGGGGAGCCGACGGCGGCTGGATCCTGTCACGGCACCCGGAGGACCTGAAGGCGCAGGTGTACGACAACCTGCGGAACCTCGGCGTGGAGTCGCTGGACGTCGTGAACCTGCGGCTGGGGGACGTCGAAGCCCCGAACGACGACTCCCTCGCCGAGCAGTTCGGCGCGCTGGCCGAGCTGCGGGAGCGGGGGCTGATCCGGCACCTGGGGCTGAGCACGGTGACCGCCGCGCAGCTGGACGAGGCTCTCGCGATCGCGCCCGTGGTGACCGTGCAGAACCTGTACAACCTGGCCAACCGGCAGGACGACGCCCTGGTGGAGCGCACGGCGGCCGAGAACATCGCCTTCGTGCCGTACTTCCCGCTCGGCGGTTTCTCCCCGTTGCAGTCCGAGACGCTGGCGAAGGTCGCCACCCGGCTGGAGGCCTCGCCGCAGCAGGTGGCGCTGGCCTGGCTGCTGCGGCGTTCGCCGAACATCGGGCTCATCCCTGGCACCTCCTCCCCGGAGCACCTGCGGGAGAACATCGCCGCCGCGTCCCTGGTGCTGCCGGACGACGCGGTCGCCGAGCTGGACGGCATCGCGGGCTGAACGGCCCGGTGGCGGGTACCCGGCGCCCGAGAGGCGGACACACGGAAGGAGCCGCAGAGGTGGCAGCGGAGGACCGGCTGCGGACGTACCGCGGCAGGCGTGACTTCGAGCGGACCCGGGAACCGTCGGGCCGGGCGCCCCAGGACGCGGGCGACGGGCCGCGGTTCGTGGTGCAGATCCATGACGCGAGCCGGATGCACTTCGACTTCCGGCTCCAGGTCGACGACGTCCTGAAGTCCTGGTCGATCCCGAAGGGCCCGTCCACGGATCCCGGGGACAAGCGGATGGCCGTGCCCACCGAGGACCATCCGCTGGAGTACGAGGACTTCGAGGGCGTGATCCCGAAGGGCGAGTACGGCGGCGGCACGGTGATCGTCTGGGACAACGGCACGTACGAGCCGCTCAGCCATGACCGCAAGGGGCACCCGGTGGACTTCGCGGAGTCGCTGGAGCGCGGGCACGCCACGTTCCGGCTGCACGGCAGCAAACTGCACGGCGAGTACGCCCTGACCCGCTTCCGCGGCGGCGAGGACGAACAGGAGGCCTGGCTGCTGGTGCGCAAGGGACCGGCCCGGTCGGACGGGCACGGTACGCCGGATCCCCGGCGGGCCCGCTCGGTGCGCACCGGTCGCACCCTCGCACAGGTCGCGGCCGACGGCGAGGAGTGAGCGGCGGTGCCGGAGCTGCTGCGGGCGCTGCCGGCCGAGCTGCGGGAGGCGCTGCGCCCGGCCCGGCCGGGTCCGGAACTCGCCGCGTCCCCGATGCTGGCCACGCTCAGCGACCGGCGGGAGTTCGGCGCGGACTGGCTGTTCGAGCGGAAGCTGGACGGCGTCCGGCTCCTGGCGGTGCGCGAGGGCGGCGACGTACGGCTGCTGTCGCGCACGGGGCAGCGGCTGAACGACACCTACCCGGAGATCGTCGAGGCGCTCGCGGCACAGAAGCGCGCCGATTTCACGGTGGACGGCGAGGTCGTGGCGTTCTCCGGCGGGCGTACCGACTTCGCCCGGCTGCAACGGCGGATCGGGCTGACCCGGCGCCGGGACATCGAGGCGTCCGGGGTCGCGGTGACGTACTACCTCTTCGACCTGCTGCGGCTGGAGGGCGCGGACACCCGTCGACTCCCGTTGCGCGTCCGCAAGTCGCTGCTGCGCCGGGCGCTCACCTTCCGTGCCCCGCTGCGGCTGACCCCGCATCGCAACGCGGGCGGCGCCGAGTTGCTGGCCGAGGCCTGCGCGCGGGGCTGGGAGGGGCTGATCGCCAAGCGGGCCGACGGGCCGTACCGGACGCGCCGGTCCACGGACTGGCTGAAGCTCAAGTGCGCGCGGGGGCAGGAGTTCGTGATCGGGGGCTTCACGGAACCGGCGGGCAGCCGTGTCGGGTTGGGGGCCCTGCTGCTCGGCCATTACGACGGTGACCGGCTGTGCTACGCCGGGAAGGTCGGCACCGGCTTCGACCGGCGGGCGTTGCTGGGGCTGCGCGAGCGGCTGGACGGGCTGCGCCGGGACTCCTCGCCCTTCACCGGCGCCGTGCGCGAGGCCAGGGCCCGCTGGGTGAAGCCGGAGCTGGTCGCGCAGATCGCCTTCACCGAGTGGACCCGGGACGGGATGCTGCGGCACCCCCGCTACCTGGGGCTGCGCGAGGACAAACGGCCACGGGACGTGGTGCGGGAGCGCACGGCGGCCTGACACCCGCGATCACGAACGCATACGGATCTTCGGGTTTCGCCCCCAACTCCCGTGCGGTGCCTTTATGTTCACGGCGACACCCCGCTCGCCTCCCGAAAGGCCCCGCATGCGCACCGCTCTCCGTGCCGGCGTCACCGGCGCGCTGACCGCCGCCACCGTTCTGACCTGCGGCACCGCGCAGGCGACCCCGGCCGGCCCGGGGGTGACGGCCCGGATCATCAGCCAGACCACCATCGACGGCACCGACTACACCCTGCGGGAGATCACCGTCCCGCCCGGCCAGAGCACCGGCTGGCACTACCACGACGGCCCGCTGTACGGCGTGGTGAAGCAGGGCACCCTCAGCCACTTCGACGCCACCTGCGCCTCGGACGGCGTGTACCGGACGGGCTCGACGATCCAGGAGCCGGCCGGTCCGGGCCATGTGCACATCGGGCGGAACCTCGGCGACACCCCGCTCGTCCTGGATGTGCTGTACGTGCTGCCGCACGGCGCCCCGTTCTCGGAGGACGCGCCGAACCCGGGCTGCCCGTTCCAGTGATCGGGTACCGGGGAGCCGATCAGGTGCCGGGCAGCGCCTGCTCGGCCCAGATCGTCTTGCCCCGGCCCGTCTGCCGGCTGCCCCAGCGCTGGGTGAGCTGGGCGACGAGCAGCAGTCCGCGGCCGCCCTCGTCGTAGGCGTGGGCCCGGCGCAGGTGCGGTGAGGTGGAACTGGCGTCGGAGACCTCGCAGATGAGCGCGCGGTCGCGGATCAGCCGGAGCTGGATGGGCGATTCGCCGTAGCGGATGGCGTTGGTGACGAGTTCGCTGACGACGAGTTCGGTGACGAAGGTGGCCTCGTCCAGGCCCCAGGCGGCCAGCCGTTCGCCGACCGCCTGCCGGAAGTGGGCGACCTCGGCGGGGTCGGGCGGGACGTCCCAGGTGGCGACCCGGTCGGCGCCGAGGGCGCGGGTGCGTGCGAGCAGCAGGGCGACGTCGTCGCCGGGATGGTCGGGCAGGAGGGCCTTCAGGACGTCGTCGCACAGGGTCTCCAGGGAGCCGGCCGGCACGCTGAGGGCCCGGCCCAGCTCCTCGGTGGCGCCGTCGACGTCCCGGTCGCGGTCCTCGACCAGGCCGTCGGTGTAGAGCGCGACGACGGAGCCCTCGGGCAGTTGCAGCTCCGTCGCCTCGAACGGCAGTCCGCCGACGCCGAGGGGTGGTCCGGCGCTCATCGGGACGGACTCGGCGGTGCCGCCCGGCAGGACGACGACCGGGGCGGGGTGGCCGGCGGCGGCCATGCTGAGCCGCCGGGAGACGGGGTCGTAGACGGCGTACAGGCAGGTGGCGCCGACTTCGGCGATCTCCTCGCGGCTGTCCTCGGCGGCGAGGAGGGTGACCAGGTCGTCCAGGTGGGTGAGGAGTTCGTCGGGCGGCAGGTCGACGTCGGCGAGCGTGCGTACGGCGGTGCGCAGCCGGCCCATGGTGGCCGAGGACTGGATGCCGTGGCCGACCACGTCGCCCACGACCAGTCCGACCCGGCCGCCGGAGAGCGGGATGACGTCGAACCAGTCGCCGCCGATGCCGGCCAGGGAGCCGCAGGGCAGATAGCGGTGGGCGACCTCGACCGCGGCCTGTCCGGGCAAGCCGCTGGGCAGCAGGCTGTGCTGGAGGGCGAGGGCGGTGGTGCGTTCGCGGGCGAAACGGCGGGCGTTGTCGATGCAGACGGCGGCGCGGCTGCCGAGTTCCTCGGCGAAGACGGCGTCGTCGGGGACGTATGCCTCGGGGTGGGCCTCGCGGGCGCAGACCGCGACGCCCAGGGTGGTGCCGCGGGCCCGGAGGGGCACCGCGATGAGGGAGTGGATGCCCTCCCGGTAGGGGCGGCCTTCCGGCGAGCGCGCGTTGCGTTCCTCGAGCCACTCGGCGAACTCCGGCTGACCGGCGTGGCTGAGCACCGCGCGGCCCTCGCGCAGGGCGCGGGCGGGCGGTGAGCCCGGCAGATAGATGTCGGTCTCGCCGACGCCGACGGCCGCGCCGGGGTTGCCCTCGCGGGTCGAGCCATGGGCGATGCGCTGCAGGCCGGTACCGCCGTGCGGGAGCATGGGCGGCTCGACCTCGCCCAGCACCCACTCGAGCAGGTCGACGCTGGCGAAGTCGGCATACCGCGGGACGAGGATGTCGATCAGTTCCTCGGCGGTGCGCACCACGTCCAGGGTGGTGCCGATGCCGGTCGTCGCCTCGTTGAGCAGGGCGAGGCGGCGCCGGGCCCAGTACTGCTCGGTGCTGTCGAAGGCGGCGAGGGCCACGCCGTTCGGCTCGCCGTCGCCGTCGCGCAGCGGCCACATCTCGATGCTCCAGGCCGAGGCCCGGCTCAGGCCGGGGGCACCCGTGAAGCTCTCGTAGCGGACCGCCTGCCCCGTCTCGGCGACCTGGCGCAGATGGGCCAGGAAGCCGCAGTGCGCCTCTTCGTCCTCGACGGTCTCGGCGAAGTGCCTGCCGAGCAGGGCCTCCTCGGGTACGCCCATGACCTGGGCGGCGACGTCGTTGACCCGGACGTAGCGCTGCTGGAGGTCGAAGACCGACATGGACATGGACGCCTGCTGGAAGGCCTGGGCGGCCAGGGCGGTGTCGGCGTCGGCGGGCGGTTCGGCGGTGATGACGGTTCCCGTGGTCCGGCCGTCCGGGCCGAGGACCGGGCACGCGGTGAGGGCCACCCGCACCACGTGGCCGTCGCGGTGGCGCAGCGCGACGGTGCCGGACCGCGCGGCGAGCGTGCCGTCCGGGATGCGTTCGGCGAGCAGCTCGGCCGCGGGCCGGCCGACGACGTCCGTGGCCGGACGGCCCGTGAGCCGCCGCGCGCCCTCGCTCCACGCGGTCACCGTACCCAGGGCGTCGATGACCGCCACGGCGACGCCATGCTTCATATGCCCAAGGATGTTCCGATTGTTCCGGCACATCAAGCGCGGGGACGTCCCCGGGTATCGGGACGGGAGCGGATCAGCCCTTGTGGGCGCGCAGGGCGGCGAGGGCCCGGTCGGCGTGGGTGTTCATGCGCAGTTCGCTGCGGACGATCTCCAGCACCGTGCGGTCCTTCGCGATCACGAAGGTGACGCGCTTGGTGGGGGCGAGGGAGAAGCCGCGCCTGACGCCGAACCGCTCACGAACGGTGCCGTCTACGTCGGAGAGCAGCGGCATCCCCAGCCCGTGCCGGCCGGTGAACTCCTGCTGTTTGTCGACGCTGTCGCCGCTGATGCCGACGGGCCGGGCGCCCACGGCGGCGAATTCGGCGGCGAGGTCGCGGAAGTGGCAGGCCTCGGCGGTGCAGCCGGGGGTGAGGGCGGCCGGGTAGAAGAAGAGGACCACCGGTCCGTCGGCCAGCAGCTCGGTGAGCCGGCGGACGGTGCCGGTCTCGTCGGGCAGGGCGAAGTCCTCGGCCTTGGCCCCGACCTCGATGCGTTCCGTCATGACCGTCCCTCCTCGTTCCGGGCGACTCCCCGGGCCCACAGCACCAGCGGCAGTTGCAGCGGCAGCCGCGCGAGGGCGGCCCTGCGCAGTGGCGCGGGACGGTGCCGCCAGTCCACGGCCATCTGCACGTTCGCCGGGAAGACCCCGACGAAGAAGGCCGCGGCCGCCTTCGCGGCGACGGCGCGCGTCCGGGGTGCCGCGATCCCGGCGGCCAGGGCCAGTTCCACGACACCGCTGCCGTACGTCCATGCCCTGGGCGAACCCGGCAGTGCGCGCGGAATGGTGGCGTCGAAGGGGCGTGGGGTGGCGAAGTGGGCGACCCCGGCCGCGGCCAGCAGGCCGGCGAGCAGCAGGGGCGAGCGTTCGGACCGTGGCACGGTTCCTCCTGTGGTGACCTGCCGCCGGATATTACTGGACGGTAGGCGCGAGGGTGACCCCTTCGGCAGGACTACGGCCGTCGCACCGGGGCGACGGCACCCCCCGAGCGGCTGGTGGTGCCGGCCGGGGTGCCCCTGGACCGCGCCGCGGTGGCACTGCTCCGGCACATCGCCGGCTCCCAGCCGCTGCGGCGGGGGGCCGGCCCGGCACCCGTGTGTGGAGGCCTCCCCTGTGACAGGGACCGTGCGGCAACTGCAGAAGGCCGGCTACGTCACCCGAGTCCCGGAATCCCGTCGACCGCGCCCCCAGCGGATCCGGCTCACCAACAGGGCCGACGGACCCTCGACCCGGTCCCAGCGGCCAGGGCCCGGGGCATCCTGGGCGCCCCCCGACCGGCGGCCCGGGGGCCTACGACAGCCGGCGGCCCTCTGTCGCCGCATGATCGACGACTTCCTGGGGGACACCCGTGAGCCCGGCGGAACTCACTGGACTCAGGCAAGCAGCTCATGCAGCGCGGGGCGCGTGTCGCACCGGCCGCCCCTCGGCACCGGCGTGCTGGAATCGGCGAGTCCACCGCCGTACCGAACACCGGAGGAACGTCATGGCCTTCGCCGTCGTCGCCCAGTACCAGTGCGCGCCCGCCGACACCGACACCGTGCGCGACGCGCTGCGCAAGATGCGCGAGCTGGTCCCGTCGGAACCCGCGAACCTCGCCTACGAGGCGCACGAGATCGTCGACCGCCCGGGAGGGTTCCTGTTGTACGAGCGCTACACCGACCGTGCCGGCTTCGAGGCGCACAAGGAGACGGAGCACTTCGCGGAGCTGATCCGGGGAACGGTGTTCCCGCTGCTGAAGGAGCGGGTCATCACCTTCGCCGAGACGGTCTGACCCACCCCGGACGCCGTGGATGTACGCCCCGGCAGAGGTCACCCGCACGTCCGCGGAGACGGGCCGGGGCGGTCGGGACACCCCGGCATCGCCGCCAGGTGGGCAGCACGCCCGTCCCACGGGACGTCCCGGCCGTCCCCGGGGACACCGGCACGGCATTCCCGCGGACCGTCACGGAAACGCTGGCTGTCGTGATCACGGCTCGTGGTCACGAGAACGACAGCCGGAGGTTGCCATGATCCGACGGACCCTCAAGAGCGGTCTGCTGGCCACGGTCGCGGTGCTCGCGTTCCTGCCCACGGCGGCCGGTGCCACCGCGGCGAGCGCCGCCACCCCGCGCCCGGCGCCCAGCGCCACCAGCCAGCACCCCGCCAAGCACCGCGCCCACCGCACCAGTCATCGCGTCCACCGCCGGGGGTACGCCGCACAGCACCGTGTCCACCTCCGCACGCACCACTCGCGTCGGGTGCACCGGATGCACCGCCTCACGGCCCAGGGCGCCTTCCTCCCGCAGACGGCCGCCTACCGCATCACCCTGCGCGCCACGCCGTACCACCTGCGGTACCGTCTGGCAGCCCAGCAGCTGACATACCGTCACCTCCCGCCCGTTACCGGCGTCGTCACCACCCGCCACGCCCCGCTGAACGTCCGCTCCGGACCGGGCACCGGCTACCGGGTGATCGGCCACCGGTACACGCACCGGACACTGGCGCTCACCTGCCGGACGCGCGGCTCCTCGGTGCACGGCAACCGCATCTGGTACCGGCTGCCGCATCACGCGGGCTACGTCTCGGCCCACTACATCCGCGCCAACCGCAGCCTCCCCTGGTGCTGACGGCACGACACCGCCGCACCACCCAGCCACCGAAGGCCCGTTCGACGACCCCCGAACGGGCCTTCGGTATGCCCGCGCCTCACCTTCCTCCTACCTCGCCGCGTGTTGCAGTCGCCGCACTCCAGGGAAGCTATTGCGACAACAGGGGTGAAAGCGCCCATAGCGGAAAGTGAGTCGAGGACGCACGATGCGGGACCCTCAAGCATCGACCACACCGGACGAGGCACTGGCGGTGGGACTGCGCGAGCTGAAGGACCGTACGGGACTGAGCCTCGCGGCACTGGCCGCGCGCACCCCGTACAGCAAGTCCGCGTGGCACCGCTATCTGTCCGGCGGCGCGCCACCGCCGAGGCCGGCCGTGGAGGCGCTCTGCCGGCTCGCCGGCGCCGACCCCGAAGACATACTGGCGCTGTGGGACGCGGCCGACGCCTCCCCGCCCACGACCGCGCCGGAGGAGCCCGGCCGAACGCGGTGGTTCGGGCGGATCCCGTCCCGGCGCGCACCCTGGCTTCCGCTGTCCGTGCTGGCGCTGTGCGGTACGGCGACGGCGGTGGCCGCAGCCGTGGCCCTGACCGCGCGACCGGACACCGCGCCCGCCGCGCAGCCCCTGTCGGTGGTCCCCCGCTGTCACGGCCGCTCCTGCCAGGGTGAGTTGCCCGACGCGTCGGTGTGCGCCCGGGACGCGCGGACCATGAGCACGGTCACCGGCCCCGGCTACACGCTCCGGCTGCGCTACTCGCCGGCCTGCGCGACCGCCTGGTCCGAGGTACGGCTGCGCTCGCCCAGCGCCCGTGAGGTGTCGGTGCGGGCGGGCCAGGCCGTGCTCTCGGCCCGCTATCCGGCGGACGACTCCGCCGGGAACAGCAGCCCGATGCTGTCGGTGCCCTCGCCGCGGGGGGTGGCGGCGTGCGCCGAGATCGACGGGGTACTGGCCTGCACCGGCCTGGACGCGGAGCCCAACGTGCCGCAGTGAAACGCGGCGCGTCGGGTTGCATCATGAGGAGCGCGCCCCTGATCGCGACCGCTTCCCCGCAGGGTCACCAGCCGCTGAGCCGGTCGATCGTGTTCGCGCTATCGGCCGGGTCGCTCAGCCCGTGCGGTACAGCTCGCTGAGCAGTTCGAGGACCGTCTCGAGGGCCGGGTGAGGGTCGTCGCGCCACCAGGCGAGCCGTACGGCCACGGGTTCGGCGTCGCGGACCGGGCGGTAGACGATGCCCGGTCTCGGGTACTGGTGGGCGGTGGACTCCGCGGTGACGCCGATGCCGCGTCCCGCGGCGATCACGGTGAGCCAGTCGTCGACGTCGTGCGTCTCCTGGACGGTGGGGCGGGAGCCCGGCGGCCACAGCTCGGGGGTGGTGGTGCCGGTACGCCGGTCGACCCAGAGGATCCGGCCGGTGAGGTCGGCGAGCCGTACGGACCGGCGCCGGGCCAGCGGATCGTCGGTGGCCAGCGCGCACAGGCGCCGCTCCAGGCCCACGAGGGCGGTGTCGAACCGCCGGTCCTCCAGCGGCCGGCGCACCACCGCGAGATCGCAGGCGCCTTCGCCGAGACCGGCGGACGCCGTGTTGACGCGGACGAGATGCAGATCGGTCCCGGGGTGCGCGGCGGTCCAGCGCCGCTGGAAGGCGACGGTGTGGCGGCCGACCGCCGACCATGCGTAGCCGATGCGCAGCCGGGTGTGCCCCGAGGTGGCCTCCTGGACCAGATCGGCGACGTCGGCGAGCACCCGCCGGGCCTGCGCCACCACCCGCAGCCCGGTCGCCGTCGGGGTCACTTCGCGCGAGGTGCGCCTCAACAGCCGTACGCCCAGCGTTCGTTCGAGCCCCGCCAGGGTGCGGGACACGGCCGCCTGGGACACCCCCAGGGCGATCGCCGCATCGGTGAAGGTGCCCTCGTCGACGATGGCGACGAGACAGCGCAGCTGCCGGAGCTCGATCTCATGCATACGATCAGCGTATAGATCGCGAGCCGCATGCATTTTGCGCAAGTCCCTGGCGGACAGATGCTCATGCCCATGCGACGAGCTCTACGAGATCCCGTGGTGACGGTGGTCCCCGCGGTCCGGAACCCCGCTCCGGGGCGGCCGGCGGGCGTGGTGGCCATGTTCGGCAGCGGCCTGTCCAACCAGACCGGCGCGGCGATCGGCTCGCTGGCCTTCCCGGTCCTCGGGCCGCTCGGGGTGGTGGCGGTACGCCAGTACGTCGCCGCGCTCGTCCTCGTGGCCGTCGGCCGGCCGCGCCTGCGCGCCTTCACCTGGCGGCAGTGGTGGCCGGCGCTGCTGCTCGCCGGGGTCTTCGGCACCATGAACCTGACCCTGTACAGCGCGATCGACCGGGTCGGACTGGGGCTGGCGGTGACCCTGGAGTTCCTGGGCCCGCTCGCCATCGCGCTGGCCGCCTCGCGCCGCAGGCTGGACGCGGGGTGCGCGGTGCTGGCGGCGGCCGGAGTGGTGGTGCTGATGCGCCCGCGGCCGTCCACCGACTACGTGGGGCTGGGCCTGGGCCTGGTGGCCGCCGGCTGCTGGGCCTCGTACATCCTGCTCAACCGGCTCGTCGGACGGCGTATCCCGGGCGCGCAGGGGCCGGCGGCGGCCGCGTGCGTGTCCGCGCTGAGCTTCCTGCCGATCGGGATCGTCGTCGCCGTACGGCATCCGCCGACGACCGGGGCCGTGCTGTGCGCGGTGGCGGCGGGCGTGCTGTCGTCGGCCGTGCCCTACCTCACCGATCTGCTGACCCTGCGCACGGTGCCGGCCCAGACCTTCGGCCTGTTCATGAGCGTCAACCCGGTGCTGGCGGCCGTGGTGGGCTGGGTGGTGCTGGGCCAGACCCTGGGCGTTTGGGAGTGGACGGGGATCGGGGCGGTGGTCGCCGCGAACGCGGTGAGTATCGCGCGCACACACCGCTGAGGCCGGCCGGCACGGTCGTGGATGCCGGCCGCCCCGCAGCGGAACGACCCCCTGCCTTGCCCCGGGCCACCGGCCCAGCGCAGTCTGGTCCTATGGGTGCTCAGGACGGCCCCACGCTCATCAGCTCGGTGCAGCGGGCCTTCCGTCTGCTGGAGGCGGTGAGCGCGCACGAGAACGGCGCACCGGCGAAACAGCTGGCGCGCGAGACGGGGCTGCCGCTGGCCACCGCCTATCACCTGCTGCGCACCCTCCTGCACGACGGATACCTGCGGAAGCTGGACGACGGCGGCTTCGTCCTGGGCGACAAACTGAACTCCCTGCACACGGCGGGCCGCGCGCAGACGCTGCTCAGCCGGGTGCGCCCGACGCTGACCGCTCTGCGGGACGAGCTGTCCGCCGCCACCTACCTCACGTTCTACGAGGAGGGCGAGATCAGGGTGGCCGAGATCGTGGACGGCCCCCGCATGCCCCGGGTGGATCTCTGGGTGGGTTTCGAGGATGCCGGGCATGCCACCGCGCTGGGCAAGTCCGTGCTGCGTGAGCTGGACGAGGACGCCCGCCGGGACTATCTGTCCAGGCACCATCTCGCCGACCTCACGCCACGGACGATCACCAGCCTTCCGGAGCTGCTCCGCAGGATCGCGACGCCCCCCTTGGCACCGGCCCTCACGGACCTGGAGGAATACGCGCTCGGCACCGTGTGCGTCGCCGTGCCGGTCTACCGCGGGAGCACGCTCGGTTCGCTCGGCGTCTCCCTGCCGGTGGAGCGGCGGGACCGGCTCCAGGAGATCCGGACACGCCTGCTCCCGGTCGCGAGCCGGGTGACCAGGAGTCTCTCGCTCACTATCTGAAATTCCGCTTCTTGTGGCCGCCCTCGCCCAGCCCGTTTGATTGAGAAACGGACATTCCGGGCGAACATCCCTATCGGCGAGGACTGCGGACGACAGACATGCTCCAGGCGCGACACCACGGCGGCGACCATGCGCCGATGCGGCTGTTCGGGAACCGTGTGGCCGGCATCGGGCGAGCGGTCCACCAGCGTGCCGTCGGGCTGTGGGCCGCGGGAATGCCCCTGCTGCCGGTCCTGGTCGTCGCCATGGTCGCACTCCTGGACGTCGCCGCCGGGGCGGGCATGCCCTGGCTGCCGCTGCTGGCGGCCGGACCCGCGCTGGCGGCCTCCACCAACGGGCCGCGTGGCGTGGTCTGCGTCGGCCTCCTCGCCGCGGCGCTGGGCGTGACGCTGGCCATCGGGCACGCGACCCCCGCACGCGAGCCGGCCGCGGTCGTGGCCGTCCTGGCGGCCGTCACCGCGGCGAGCGGCCTGGCCAGCGCGCAGCGCGGCCGTCGGGAACGGGTCCTCGCCGCCGTCCGCTCGGTCGCCGAGGCCGCCCAGCACGCGCTGCTCCAGCCCGTGCCGGACGCCGTCGGCCCGTTCCAGGTGGCCGTCCGCTACAGCGCCGCGGCGGCGGAGGCGCGGATCGGCGGGGACCTCTACGCCCTGGTGACCACGCCCTACGGCATCAGGCTGATCGTCGGTGACGTGCGCGGCAAGGGGCTGCCCGCCGTGGGAACCGCCGCACTCGTGCTCGGGGTGTTCCGCGAGGCCGCCCATGACGAGCCCGACCTGCTCGCCGTCGTCGCGAGGATCGAGCGGAGCCTGGCGCGCAATCTCGGTCCCGACGACTTCGTCACCGCCGTGGTCGTCGGACACCCCCGGTCGGGACACCTGGAGATCGTCAACTGCGGACATGCGCCGCCGCTGCTGATATCCGCCTCCGGCGAGGTGGGTGCGGTGGAGCCCGCCCATCCCGCTCCGCCGCTCGGGCTGCGCGCCCTCTCGGCCCAGGCCCCGCGCCTGCAACGGCTGCCCTTCGTGGTGGGAGACCAGCTGCTGCTGTACACCGACGGGGTCACGGAGGCCCGCGATCACACGCGCGCTTTCTATCCCCTGACCGAAGGGGTAACCCGCCATGTGTCCGACGAGCCGGCGCGCACCCTCACCGCGCTCCACGACGAACTGCTGGCCCATGTGGGCGGCCGGCTGCACGACGACGCCGCCCTGCTGCTGCTCCGGAAGAACACCGCGGACGACCCGGCGTGTGTGCCGTCATCGTGCGAGGCCACGCTCTAGGGCACGACGATTTCGGCCCACCGGGTGACTCCGCCGAGGTGGGTGCGTATGCCATGGTCCGTCGCCAGGGCGTGGACGATCGTCTCGCCCCTGCCGTGCTCGTCGGGATCGACCCCGATGAGGGACCGGCCCACCGGAAGGGCGGGGCCCGCGTCGGTGACCTCGATACGCAGGGCGCGGCCGCCCTCGCCCTGCACCCACGAAAGCCGGAGCACGGCCGGGGGCCGGGCGTGCAGGAGCGCGTTGGTCACGAGCTCCGACACCACGAGCAGGGTGTCCTCCACGAGGTGCGGACACACACTCCAGTCGGCGAGGACCGCCGCCGTACGACGGCGTACGGCCGAGACTGCGCCGGGGACGGGCGGCACCGGACACACATGTTCGTATGCCGTCTGAAGCAGCGTCTTGACCTGTGCCGCCATGATCTCTCCCGGTGGTGTGTACGGCCGGTCCAGCGCCGTCGATCGACGCATTCCGGACTGCCAAGCACGTTATGGACACAAATCGGGCCGGTCAATGAACAGCGGTCGGCATTACCGAACGCCCGCGCGTCCCTCGCCCACGGGCAAGGCGCCCGTGCGGGTAATAGGCTCGCTTCATGGCCGGCCCAGTCCAGTCGATCGAACGGGCGGCGGCGATTCTGCGTCTGCTCGCCGGCGGGCCCCGCCGACTCGGGCTCGGCGAGGTGGCGGCCTCGCTCGGGCTGGCGAAGGGCACCGCCCACGGCATTCTGCGCACGCTCCAGCACGTGGACTTCGTGGAGCAGGACGCGGCGACCGGGAAGTACCAGCTCGGAGCCGCCCTGCTGCACCTCGGGACCAGTTACCTCGATGTCAACGAGCTGCGCTCGCGCTCCCTCAACTGGGCCGACGCCCTGGCCGCCCGCAGCGGGGAGGCGGTACGACTGGGCACCCCCCTGGAGGGCAGCGTCCTGGTCGTCCACCACGTGTTCCGGCCGGACGACACCTTCCAGACCCTGGACGTGGGGTCGCTGCTGCCCCTGCACGCGTCCTCGCTCGGCAAGGTACTGCTGGCGTACGGGACCGCGAGCGTCGATCCGGCGCAGGGGCAGGGGCAGGGGCTGGAGTCGTACACCCGGCACACCCTGGTCGATCCCGAGCGGCTCGCCCGGGCGCTCGCGGAGGTCAGGGAAGTCGGATGGGCAGCCGAGATCCAGGAAATGAGCATGGGCGAGGCCGGAATCGGCGCACCGATCCGCGGGCACGGCGGCCTCGTCGTCGGCGCCATCGGGGTGTCCGGGCCGGTCGAGCGGATCTGCGACAGCCAGGGCCACCCCCGCCCGAGTCTGATCACGCTGCTCCGCGAGGCCGCACGGGCGATCTCCAGAGACCTGGGAGCCGCCCGCTGGTAGGCCGAGGACAGCCGCCCCTCGATTCATCGGAAGGCAGACCCGATCATGGCTGAACGGTACGTAATGTCCATCGATCAGGGCACCAACTCGACCCGATGCATCCTGTTCGACCACCGTGGGCGGCTGGTCTCGGTCGCGCAGAAGGAACACCAGCAGCACTTCCCGAGGCCCGGCTGGGTCGAGCACGACGCCATGGAGATATGGCACAACCTGCGGCACATCGTGCCCGAGGCGCTCTCCGACACCGGTGTCGGCAAGGAGCAGGTCATCGCCATCGGCCTGGCCAACCAGCGGGAGACGACGGTGCTCTGGGACCGGCGGACCGGTGTCCCGCTGGGCCGGGCGATCGTCTGGCAGGACACCCGCACGGAGCCGCTCGTCAACGACCTCATGCAGCGCCCCGGGGAGGCGTTCTTCCTGGAGCGGTGCGCTCTGCCGCCCTCGACCTACTTCTCCGCGCTGCGGATCCGGTGGCTGTTCGACCACGTCAAGGGGGTCGAACAGCGCGCCAAGGACGGCGAGGTGCTGTTCGGAACGATGGAGAGCTGGCTGATCTGGAATCTCACCGGGGGCGCCGACAGCGGCCTGCACATCACCGACGCCACCAACGCCAGCCGCACCATGCTGATGAACATCCGCACGCTCACCTGGGACGACGAGTTGCTGGCCTTCTTCGGGGTGCCGCGCGCGATGCTGCCTGAGATCCGGCCTTCCGCGCAGACGTACGGTGAGGCCCGCTCGCTGCTGCCCGGGGTCTCGATCACCGCCGCCCTCGGCGACCAGCAGGCCGCCCTCTTCGGCCAGACCTGCTTCTCCCCAGGAGAGGCCAAGTGCACCTACGGAACGGGCAGTTTCCTGCTGCTCAACACCGGCAGCGAGCTGGTGCGGTCCCGGCACGGGCTCCTCACGACCGTCGCGTACAAGATCGGGGACCAGCAGCCGGCCTACGCGCTGGAAGGGTCGATAGCCGTCACCGGCGCACTCGTCCAGTGGTTCCGTGACCGGCTGGGCCTGATCAGCAGCGCCCCGGAGATCGAGACGCTCGCGCGGACGGTCGAGGACAACGGTGGCTGCTACATCGTCCCCGCGTTCTCGGGTCTGTTCGCGCCCCGCTGGCGCAGCGACGCGCGCGGGGTCATCGTCGGCCTCACCTCGTACATCACCAAGGGGCACCTGGCGCGTGCCGTCCTGGAGGCCACCGGCTGGCAGACCCGGGAGGTCGTCGACGCCATGAACGCCGATTCCTCGGTCTCCCTGCAGCAGCTCAAGGTGGACGGGGGCATGACCGCGGACAACCTGCTCATGCAGTTCGTGGCCGATGTGCTCGACGTGCCCGTGGTGCGGCCCATGGTCGCCGAGACGGTCTCCCTGGGCGCCGCCTACGCGGCCGGGCTCGCCGCCGGCTACTGGCCCGATCTGGAAGTACTGCGCCGCAACTGGCACCGGGCCGGCCAGTGGCTGCCCGACATGGACCCGGAGCTGCGGGAGTCGGAGTACGACAACTGGCAGCGGGCCGTCGAACGGTCCTTGGGCTGGGTCAGACCACCACGGTCCTCCTGAGGCCGGCCTTCAGGAGGCGGACAGGGCGAGTGGGGGGCTGCATCGGCGACGAGGGCCGGCCTCGGGCCGAGGATCGCGTGCACGAGGCCGGTGGCCGCCTCCGTCCAGGTCGCTCGGGGGGCCGGGGTGCCCTCGGCCAGGGGCCCGCTCCCGCTCGGCGCAGGTGTGCAGGATCAACAGGCGGACCATCTGGCCGCGTTCGGCGCGAACCTCGGGCGGCAGCTCCGGCAGGGTGCGGTCCAGGCCCTCGATCGCCTGCCGCAGCGCCGGGGAGGCCATGGACTCCTCGACCATGATCTCGTGCGGCGCCGGGTCGGTCATGACCTGGGCGCAGAACCGGGCGTACCGGAGTACGTCGGTGGAGTCGCCGGCCGCGGCGAGAGCCCGCTCCCTGAGCGCCTCGATGCGCTCGGCGTGCCGGCGGGCCACGGCGGACCAGGTCGGACTTGGTGCCGAAGTGGTAGCCGGCCCGCGTTGTCGCCCTGGCCGGCGGCCTCGCCGACCCGGCGGTTGGAGACGGCGTACACGCCGTGGTCGGCGAACAGCCGCTCCGCCGCGGTCAGGATCGTCCCGCGTCGCGCTCACCTGCTCGGCCCGCCCCGTCCTGCGCGCCGTGCTCACCACCACTCGGGGACTGCACCGCCCCGGGGCGGTAGGTCCCGCGCGACAGCGGACAACCGCCGCGGCGACCGACTCGCGCATCCGCAGCACCCGGAGACGGCGCGGGCCCGTTCAGGGGAACCGGCGGCGAAAGGCGCGTGACGGTACCGGGAGTGGTCGAGATCTTCAGCCGTGACCGCCGTGACCCTGCCGCTGATCGCGCCGATGCTCGCCACTCCCGGCACGTTGCCGCCCGCCGCCCAGGACGAGCGGTGGGCGTACGAGACCAAACAGGACGGCCAGCGGGTGATGGTCTACCTGCCCGCTGACGGCAGCGTGCTGCTGCGTGCCCGCTCGGGGCAGGACATCACCGCGGCCTATCCCGAACTGCGGCCGCTCGGCGGTGCGCTCGGCGCCACTCCGGCCGTACTGGACGGCGAGGTGCTGGCCCTGGACGAACAGGGCCGGGCCGACTTCCAGTTGCTGCAGAGCCGGATGGGCCTCGCGCACGCCCCCGCGCGGGCGGCGCGCCGGGCCGCCCAGGTGCCGGTGCATCTGGTGCTGTTCGACGTGCCCTACCTCCAGGAGTCCCTGCTGCGGCTGCCCTACGTACGGCGGCGGGCCCGGCTGACGGAGCTGGGCCTGGCCGGGCCGTACTGGTCGACGCCGGGCGCCGTGACCGGGCACGGCGCGCAGGCGCTCGCCGCGACCCGGGAACACGGCTTGGAAGGCCTGGTGTGCAAACGGCTGGACTCGGTGTACGAGCCCGGGGTGCGCTCCCGCGCCTGGATCAAGATCCGGAACTGGCGTGCCGAGGACGTGATCGTCGGCGGCTGGCTGCCGGGCAAAGGACGGCTGCGCGGGCTGCCCGGAGCCCTGCTGGTCGGTCAGCGCGACACGCAGGGCAAGCTGCGGTACGTCGGCGGAGTGGGCACCGGCTGGAGTGAGGCGGAGCGGATCGAACTGGCCCGGCTGCTGGACGCCGCCGCGAGCGGGCGGTGCCCCTTCGATCCGGCGCCCCGGATCCCCGAGGCCCACTGGGTGCTGCCCCGGCTGGTGGGAGAGGTCAGCTACAGCACCCGTACCCGGGCCGGGCTGCTGCGCCAGTCGTCGTGGCTGCGGCTGCGCCCGGATCTGCCGCCGGAGGAGTCGGCGGCGGACCTGCCCGAGGGCTTCGGCTGAGGCCACGGCCCGCACACCGGCCCTGATCGGCACGTGTCCGGTGCCCAGCCCGGCCTGCCGAGGGGCGTCGGCCAAGGCCACGACTCTCCCGCGGCGCTGTTCGACACGTGTACGACGCCCGCGAGAGCTACCGCCGGACACATCCTCGTCCACAGCTGGATCGAGGGGCACATGTCCGACCATGCCGTGTTCACCGGTCCGGCCGAAGTGCGGCCGGGCCGGGCGGGACTCGCCCCCTGCATCCGGTGACCGGCAGTCCCCGGGTCCGGTACGCCGAACCCGCCGACCTGCCCCGGTCGCCGAACCGGCGGTCCAGCACGCCGAGTTCGAGCGCTGGGCGGGGCGGTGTCTGCTGCGCATGCCGGTGCGGGCCGACGTGCTCACCGCCGCCCATCCCGGCTGGGCGGCGGACCGTTCCCCCATACCTGACGGTGACGCGGCGCTCACCCATGGTGTGGCGGGCGGGGTCGAGGGTTCGGACCGGAGGTCCGGGGTGGAGGGTCTATCGTGTGCGCATGCCGGTTCCCGAACTGATCCGTATCGTCTCCCGCGACTCCCCCATGGCACTGGCCCAAGTCGAGCGGGTTCGCGCCGAGTTGGCCGTACTGCACCCGGGTGTGCGCACCGAGGTGGTTCCGGTGAAGACCACCGGCGACAAGTGGCTCGGCGATCTGTCCAAGGTCGAGGGCAAGGGGGCGTTCACCAAGGAGGTCGACGCGGCCCTGCTGGCCGGCGAGGCCGATCTCGCGGTGCACTGTGTCAAGGACGTGCCCGCCGACCGGCCGCTGCCCGCCGGCACGGTGTTCGCCGCGTTCCTGAAGCGGGACGACATCCGGGACGCGCTGATCCACCCGGGCGGGCTCACCCTGGACGAGCTGCCGGCCGGCACCCGGATCGGCACCTCCTCGGTGCGCCGGGTGGCCCAACTGGCGGCCACCCACCCGCATCTGGAGTGCGTGCCGTTCCGCGGCAACGCCAACCGCCGGCTGGAGAAGCTGGCCGCCGGGGACGCGGACGCGCTGCTGCTGGCGGCGTCCGGTCTGGAGCGGATCGGCCGGACGGACGTGATCAGCGAGGTGCTGTCGGCGGAGACGATGATGCCGCCGATCGGCGCGGGCATCCTCGCGCTGCAGTGCCGTGAGGACGACGCCGACCTGATCGACGCCGTCAGCGGGCTCGGCGACCCGGACACGCACCGCGAGGCGACGGCCGAGCGGATGTTCCTGCATGTGCTGCAGGGCCACTGCAACAGCCCGATCGCCGGCTACGCGCGCGTGGACCGCGGCGGGGAACTGTCCCTGCGGGCCTGCGTGTTCACCCCCGACGGCAAGACCCGGCTGAACGCCCACGAGTGGGCGGGCCGGCTGGATCCGGCCACCCTCGGCACCTCGGTCGCGGTGGCGCTGCTGCGGCAGGGCGCGCGGGAGATCATCGACGGCATTCCGCACTGAGCCGCGTACGACGGCCAGACCCCGGCCGTACGGCGCACACCGCCGTCTCGCGCCGGGGCACGCGTCAGGCGGAACCGGGCTCCGTCTGGTCCCTCAGGAAGGCGCTGACCTGGTGGGCCAGGCTGCCCTGCCCGGCGGCCGTGGGGGCGGCCACCGGGCTCGCCTCCAGGACGCCGATGCCGCCCGTCCACAGCCGGCGGTCGGCCCACTCTTCGTCCACCCGCAGTTGCACCTGCACGTCCACGTGGGCCAGGGCGGCCTCGGGGGCGGCGGCGTAGAGCACGGCGGTGGCCCGGCGCAGCGGGTAGACGTCGAAGCCCTCGATGAACTGGGAGTTGCGCCAGTCGATGAACGCGCCCTCGCCGTCGGGACCGACCCGGACGTCGATCTGACCGTCCTCCAGGTGGATACCCACGTGCCGCGCGCCGCGGTTCTCGACCGTCACCCGGAGACTGAAGTACGTCAGCCCGGCGGCGGCGTCGTCGCGTCCGCGCGGCGGCTCGGCCGCCTCCAGACGGTGGACGCGGACCCGCAGACCGGCATGCTCGTCGTACTCGTGCCAGTCCCCGACCACGTTCGGCTCGTACACAGTGCCCCTCTCGACCTCCGAGAGCTGCTGTTTATCTGTGCGCTGAGCGCACTGTCAAATGAGCAGAATGCGCTGTGGCCAGCGGGTTCGCCCGCTTTGATCGCTGATCAAGCGCTGCCCAGGAAGAATCCGTTCTGGCGCCCCCGGACAGGGTACGCGCGCGTGCCGCACATCACGTCCGCGACAAGATCACCGGGCGAGCCGGCCGAGCAGTGCGGAGGCCGCGGTAATGCCGAGCGCTGCGGCCACCGCGAGGACGGCGAAATCGGTGCCGAGATGGGCGGGCGTGCCGAGCAGCAGACCGCGCAGGGCGTCGACTTGATAGCTCAGCGGGTTGACCTTGCCGACGGCTTGCAGCCAGCCCGGCATCACCGAGACGGGGTACAGGGCGTTGGATGCGAAGAACAGCGGCATGGTGATCGCCTGCCCGAAGCCCATCAGCCGGTCGCGGCTGAGGACGATGCCCGCGATGGTCATCGACAGACAGGAGAAGAAGAACGGAGGCGAGGACCACCGCGACGGCGACGCCGAGCAGCTTCAGCGGGTTCCGGGTGAGAGCCACACCGAGCACGGCGGCGATGACGATCACGACGACCGCCTGCACCAGCGACTTCACCCCGGCGGCGAACGCCTTGCCGGTGATCAGTGCCGAGCGCGGGGTCGGGGTGACGAGGAGCTTGTTCAGGATGCCGGCGTCGCGCTCCCAGATGATCTGGATGCCGTAGAAGATCGCGATGAACATGGCGGACTGGGCGATGGTGCCGGGCGCCATGAAGTCGATGTACGGGACGCCGCCGGTGGGTATCGCGCGTATCCGGGTGAAGGTCTGGCCGAAGATCAGCAGCCAGAGGGCGGGCTGGATCGCGCGGGTGTACAGCTCGGTGCGGTCGTGCCGCAGCTTCTGCAGCTCGACGGCGCACATGGCGACGACCCGGGCGGGCAGCAGCCGCCAGCCGGCGCGCGGGACGGGTGGGCTGAGCAGCAGGGCGATACCGCTGTCGGGGGTGCGGTCAGCCGACGCGGCGGGCGGTGCGGCGGGTGCTGCGGACATCGCGGAAACCTGCTGCGGAGTGGTCGTCGAGGCCGCTGCCGGCGACATCGCGGAAGACGTCCTCCAGCGTGGGCAGGGTGTCGGCACCCCGGCGTTCGGCAAGGTCACGGCGCAGCTCGGCCGCGCTGCCGAGGGCGCGGATGCGGCCGCGGTGCATCAGGCCGACCCGGCTTCCCCGGCTTCCTCGCGCAGGGCGGCCGCCAGTCTGTGCAGCGCCGGCAGGGCCGCGTGCAGGGCTTCACGGTCGGCCTCGGTGAGCCGGGAGACATGGCGGCCGACCAGCTCGGCCCGGCGGCGCTGCCAGTCGCCGAGGCGTTTCTCGGCGGACGCGGTCAGCCGCAGCCGGGCGGCGCGCCGGTCGGCAGGGTCGGTCTCGCGGAGCAGGTGGCCGCCCCGGACGAGCTGGTTGACCAGGGTCGACACGGAGTTGCTCGCCAGGTGCAGCTCCCTGGCCGCGTCCGAGATGCCGATGCCGGGCCGGGACTCGACCAGCCGCAGCAGTTCCACCTCGGCACCGCGCAACCGGGGCACGCTCAGCCCATCGCGCAGCCGCCGCCGGATCAGCCGCTGGATGCGCACCAGCGCGTCGGCCAGCTCCTCCGTTCAGCCGCAGAATCATTCAGCTGCATCCTTTTTGCCCGTATTTGTTTTTTGATGTCCGCCAGCGGGAAAATGAACCTCAGTGCTTCGGACAGGAGGCACGTCCGTGGGAGTCGGCATCGTGCCGTGCCCCCGGTCTTCTCTTGGCCCGAGCGCACCTCCCACGGTGTCTGTCCATCCAGCACCTGCTGAGACGAGGTGCGCACGATGCGTGTCACCGGCAGCGCCAACACCCACCCTCACGACGACGCCCCCGATACGGTCGAGTCCTTCGAGCGGCTGGCGAAGCTGCCCGACGGCCCCGCGCGGCGGGCACTGCGTGACGAACTGGTCCGGCTGTGGCTGCCCATGGCCGAGCGGATCGCCGTGCGGTTTCGCGGCCGCGGGGAGGCCCTGGAGGACCTGTACCAGGTGGCCGCCCTCGGTCTGGTGAAGGCCGTCGACCACTACGACCCCGAGCGGGGCCGCGCCTTCGAGGCGTACGCCGTACCCACCATCACCGGTGAGATCAAGCGGCACTTCCGCGACCACATGTGGACCCTGCACGTGCCGCGCCGGGTGCAGGACCTGCGCAACCGGGTCCGCTCCGCCACGAAGGAACTGGCCCAGAGCACCTCGGGCCGCCCGCCCACCGTCGCGGAGATCGCCGCCTACGCGCGGCTCACCGAGGACGAGGTGCGTACCGGCATGGAGGCACTGGAGTGCTTCTCCGCGCTGTCCCTGGACGCCGAGGTCGCCGGCACCGACGGCTACGCCCTCGGGGACTCCCTCGGCGGACCCGACCCCGGATACGACCTCGTGCTCGACCGGGTCGCCGTCACGCCCTGTCTCGAGGCACTGCCGGAACGCGAGCGCATCATTCTCTATCTGCGGTTCTTCCGCGGCATGACCCAGAGCCGGATCGCCGAGCAGCTCGGCATCTCCCAGATGCACGTCTCCCGCCTGCTCAGCAGCTGTTTCGACCGGCTGCGCGAGGAAGTGCTGGCCGAGGCCCGCTGACCCGGAAGTCACTCCTCCGCGGCACCGGGCACCTGAGTGGGGCCGTACCGGTCGAGGGCGTCCTCCAGCGCCGCGCGGACCTCGGGCGGGATGTCCCCGCGGCGGCCCCAGATGAGGATCAGCTCCGCGATGTTGTGCAGCTTGATGTTGGTGTGCTGGGAGACCTCTTTCAGCACCTCCCAGCCCTCGTCCGGGGTCACCCTGCCCAGGGCCACGATCATCCCGATCGCCTGGTCGACGACCGCGTGGGAGGCCACGGCATTCTTCAACTGGTGGATCTCCGCCTGCAACTGCGCGATCCGTTCGGGCTCGCTCGCTCCCATGCCCCCATCGTCCCCGGTGGCCTCGGCCGATGCCAGCGGGGGTACTCGACAGGCACCCGACCCCGTTCCGGTTGGACACTGGTGCCAGACCGGTGGCCGCCCGGCCCCGAGATCAGGACGCGACTGCCATGAACGACACAGCCCCCGTCAGCGGTGGACCGCGGAAGCGAGACGTCATCTCCACGCACTCCGTCTTCGGCGCCCCGTGCTGGGTGAGCCTGACCAGCCGTGACCTCGAGGCCACCCAGGACTTCTACACGGCCGTCCTCGGCTGGCGCTGGCGCGGCGCCAAGCTCGGCGAGCACTTCCGTATAGCACTGGCGGACGGGGTGCCGGTGGCGGGGATCGCCGCCGTCGCCGCCATGTGGCAGATGGCGGTGGCCTGGACCCCGTACTTCGCCGTCCCGGACGCCGACGTGGCGGCGGCCCGGGCCCGTGAGCGCGGTGGTACGGCGGCCGTGGGGCCGCTGTCCTTCCCGCCGGGGCGGGCGGCGCTGCTCGCAGACCGGGACGGGGCCACCTTCGGCATCTGGCAGGGAGAACTGGTCTCCAACTGGGAGGCGTGGCGGCGGGCGGCACCGACCTTCGTACGGCTGCACACCCGTGACGCCTTCGACTCCGCGATGTTCTACGGCGAGGTCCTCGACTGGGCGTCCGGCAAGCCGGGCTGCTGCGAGGTGGAGTACGAGGGCGGCGAGGTGGTGCTGCGCAGCCGGGGCGACATCGTGGCCCGGATCGACTCGGGCGCGGTGGAGTCGGCGCCGGATCCCTCCGTACGGCCGCACTGGCAGATCCACTTCGCCGTAGCGGACGTGATGGGCTGCGCCCGCGCGGCGGAGAAGCACGGCGGCAGCGTGCTGAGCGAGGAGGAGACCGAGGCGATCCTGCGGGACCAGGACGGCGCCCAGTTCACGGTGACCTCACGGCTGGTGCGCTGAGCCGGCGGCGGGCACTCAGGCCGCCACCCGCGACGGACGCGACAGCAGGATCAGACTGCGGGCCTCCAGGCGAAGCCTCATGCCGGCCTTGCGTTCGCGTTCGTCGGGGATGCCGTCCGGGTCGGCGGTGTCGATCAGGGTCGTCCAGCGCTCGCCGTAGGACTCGTCGGGCAGCCGGAAGCCGACCGGTTCCCAGTAGCCGTTGACGAGCAGCAGGAAGGAGTCGTCGACCATACGGCGGCCGTAGGCATCGCGCTCGGCGAGGGCGTCGCCGTTGAGGAACACGGTCACCGAGTGCGCGTCGCCGCGCTGCCAGTCCCGGTCGGTCATCTCGCGGGCGTCGGGCCTGAGCCACATCAGGTCGGGCAGAGGTTGCCTGGCGTCGGTCTCGGTCTCGCCGCGGAAGAAGCGGCGGCGGCGCAGCACGGGGTGCGCGGCGCGCAGGGCGATCACGTGCCGGGTGAAGTCCACGAGGCTGCGCTGCTCCTGCGTCAGCTCCCAGTCGATCCAGGAGATCTCGTTGTCCTGGCAGTAGGCGTTGTTGTTGCCCCGCTGGGTGCGGCCGAGTTCGTCGCCGTGGCAGAGCATCGGGATGCCCTGCGACAGCAGCAGTGTGGCCAGCAGGTTACGCTGCTGGCGGGCGCGCAGTTCGAGGACGGCGGGATCGCGGGTCTCGCCCTCCACGCCGCAGTTCCAGGACCGGTTGTGACTCTCGCCGTCCCGGTTGTCCTCCCCGTTGGCCTCGTTGTGCTTGTCGTTGTACGACACGAGGTCGCGCAGGGTGAAACCATCGTGCGCGGTGACGAAGTTGACGCTGGCGCGCGGCCGGCGCCTGCTGTGCTGGTACAGGTCGGAGGAGCCGGTCAGCCGGGAGGCGAACTCGCCGAGCGAGCCGGGCTCGGCCCGCCAGAAGTCCCGTACGGCATCCCGGTACTTGCCGTTCCACTCCGACCACAGCGGCGGGAAGTTCCCGACTTGATAGCCGCCCTCCCCCACGTCCCAGGGCTCGGCGATGAGCTTGACGCGGCTGATCACCGGGTCCTGCTGGATCAGGTCGAAGAACGCCGAGAGCCGGTCCACCTCGTGGAACTGCCGGGCCAGCGTGGCCGCGAGGTCGAAGCGGAAGCCGTCGACATGCATCTCGGTGACCCAGTACCGCAGCGAGTCCATGATCAGCTGGAGCACGTAAGGGTGCCGCATCAGCAGGCTGTTGCCGGTGCCGGTGGTGTCGTAGTAGTGCGCCCAGTCGCCGTCGACCAGGCGGTAGTAGGAGGCGTTGTCGATGCCCCGGAAGGAGAGGGTCGGGCCCATCTGGTTGCCCTCGGCGGTGTGGTTGTAGACCACGTCGAGGATCACTTCGAGGCCGGCCGCGTGCAGCGCCTTCACCATGGCCTTGAACTCGTCGACCTGCTGGCCGAGGGTGCCGAAGGCAGCGTAGCCGTTGTGCGGGGCGAAGAAGCCGATGGTGTTGTAGCCCCAGTAGTTGGACAGGCCACGGTCCTGGAGCACGCCGTCCTGCACGAACTGGTGCACCGGCATCAGCTCCACCGCGGTCACCCCGAGCGAGGTCAGGTGCGCGAGGACGGCGGGGTGCGCGAGGCCGGCGTAGGTGCCGCGCAGCCGTTCGGGGACGTCCGGGTGGGTGCGGGTCAGGCCGCAGACGTGGGCCTCGTAGATCACCGAGTCCGAGTACGGCGTCCGGGGCGGGCGGTCGTCGCCCCAGTCGAAGGACGGGTCGGTGACGACGCCCAGCATGGAGTGCCCGGCGCTGTCGGCGGGGGCGGGGCCGTCCGGGGCGCGCTCGTAGAGCGAGGCGTGGTTGTCGATCTGGCCGTCCACAGCCCGGGCGTAGGGGTCGAGCAGCAGCTTCGCCGGATTGCACCGGTGGCCGAGCGAGGGCTGCCAGGGGCCGTGCACCCGGTAGCCGTAGCGCTGGCCCGGTGCGATGCCGGGCAGATAGCCGTGCCAGACGAACCCGTCGACCTCCTGCAGCCGGACGGGAGTCTCCTTGCCCGCGTCGTCGACGAGGATCAGCTCGACCCGGTCGGCCACCTCGCTGAACAGCGCGAAGTTGGTGCCCTGTCCGTCGAACACGGCACCCAACGGGTAGGGCTGCCCACTCCACACGGGCAGCCCTTTCCGTCTCCTGCGGGCGGTCACCGGCTGCCCTCCAGGGCGTCGTCCAAAGCAGCGGCCGCGGCGCCCGGCGCGGCCATCGCGTCGTCCGCGGCTGCCGCCGGGGCGGCCAGCACCGTCACCGGCAGCTCGCGCGGCACCTGCAGCCCCTGCCGCAGCGTGGGCGCGGGCGCGGTGGGCACCAGCGGGACACGCTCCCCGGAGCGGGCGCGCTGGGTGAACCAGATGATCTTGCTGCCGGTCTCCGAGGTGCAGCAGCCCCAGCCGTCGCTCATGGCGGCGATGTCGGCGAGACAGGCGCGCAGGTCCTGGTCCGGGCGCAGATCGGGGTCGTCGTCCCCGAACGCGGTGATGAGGTGCTGGCCGTTCCACCACATCTCGATCGACGTGTGCTTGTCGGTGGCGTGCTGGTCGATCGCCCGCAGCAGCAGTTCGGCGCCGCGGCAGACGGGATCCGCGAGGTTGTCGAGGTCCCAGTAGCGGAGGTGGGCGGCCAGGATGCGGCTGACCTGTCCCACCCGTTCCGGGCTGACTTCCACATCGAGGTGGTAGTAGCAGGGCACTGCGGTCTTCATCGTCGCTTGCTCCTCACCGGCGAAGCTCTCGCTCCCCTCGCCCGTCCGGGAGGGATCCCGGATGCCCGTCCGGGAAGGGTCCCGGACACCCAGCGTGAGCGCTGATCGCTTCAGAGTCACCTCTACCGTGCGGGCACTACGCCATTCGTGCAACACGAGAGCCCGACACCCACTCATGGTTGAAGATCCAACAAGACGCTGGGTCATCGTCCGTGCACCATAAGTGAAAGCCTCGATCGCCGTAACGGTGCCGTGCCCTTCCGTGCGCGGACACCACCCGACCGTCGGGAACGCGCCCAGTCGAGAGCGTGGAAGGTGAAGAGGGCAATGCTGCTACCCGCCAAGGCCGAAGTGGCCCGGGCGTTGCGGCGTTACCGGGCGTGGGAGCGCGTGATGCTCGCCTCGCCCCACGACCGCACGGTCCGGGCCACCTTCGAGGACTCGGGCTACACGCTGTGCGTGCTGATGGGCAAACGCTGCGCCCGCGAGGCCGCGGACGCCGCCGAGCGCTATCTGCGCACGAACCTGGTCGCCTACCTGCGCGAGCAGGACGGACGGCCGCGGCCGCGCCGGTCGGCCAGAAGAGCGCCACCACCGGAGCGGCGTTCCACGGCGCCGGCCCCTGACCTGGCACCGTACAAGGCGTTCCCCACGGGACCGGCGTGAGCCGGCCCCTCTCGGATCGCGAAGCCGGGCCGGGTGCCCGGCTTCGCGCACGGCGGAGGTGAGATACATGCGCAGGACCCCGGCCATCGGCCGTGTACCGGTACGTGACGTCCGGCCGGCCGTGGAGTGCGGCAGGCGCCCGGCGAAAGCGGTGGCCGGGGAGACCTTCCAGGTGACGGCCACCGTGTTCCGCGAAGGGCACGATGCCGTGGGTGCCAATGTGGTCCTGCGCGATCCGAAGGGCCGCCGTGGCCCGTGGACGCCGATGCGTGAGCTGTCCCCCGGCAGCGACCTCTGGGGCGCGGAGATCACCCCGGACGCGACGGGCCGCTGGACCTTCCGGGTGGAGGCCTGGAGCCATCCGCTGGCGACCTGGCGGCACACCGCCTCGGTGAAGGTGCCGGCCGGGATCGACATCGGGCTGGTGCTGGAGGAGGGCGCCGAGCTCTACGAGCGTGCGGCCGCCGGAGTGCCGAAGGGCCCGGAGCGAGGTCTGGTCCTCGCCGCCGCACAGGCCCTCGGCGACGACTCCCTGTCGGTGCACGACCGTCTGACGGCGGCTCTGTCCCCCGAGGTGGACGCGCTCCTGGCCCGCTATCCGCTGCGGGAGCTGGTCACCGCCTCCGACCCGATGCCGCTGCTGGTGGAGCGCGAACGCGCCCTGTACGGCGCCTGGTACGAGTTCTTCCCGCGCTCGGAGGGCACCGCCGAGCAGCCGCACGGCACCTTCCGCACGGCGGCGCGCCGCCTGCGGCCGATCGCGGAGATGGGCTTCGACGTCGTCTACCTCCCGCCCATCCACCCCATCGGCACGACGTTCCGCAAGGGCCGCAACAACACGCTCACCGCCGGGCCGGACGACGTGGGCGTCCCGTGGGCGATCGGCTCTCCCGAGGGCGGGCACGACGCCGTCCACCCCGGTCTCGGCACGATCGAGGACTTCGACTTCTTCGTCGGCGAGGCGCACAAGCTGGGGCTGGAGGTCGCGCTGGACTTCGCCCTGCAGTGCTCCCCCGACCATCCATGGGTGCACAAGCATCCGGAGTGGTTCCACCACCGGCCCGACGGGAGCATCGCCTACGCGGAGAATCCGCCGAAGAAGTACCAGGACATCTATCCGATCGCCTTCGACGCGGACATGGACGGCCTGACCGCCGAGACGGTACGGCTCCTGCGGCACTGGATGAGCCACGGCGTGCGCATCTTCCGGGTCGACAACCCGCACACCAAGCCGGTGGTCTTCTGGGAACGGGTCATCGCCGAGGTCAACCGCAAGGATCCGGACGTGATCTTCCTGGCCGAGGCGTTCACCCGCCCGGCGATGATGCACACCCTCGCCCAGATCGGCTTCCAGCAGTCGTACACGTACTTCACCTGGCGCAACAGCAAGCGCGAACTCACGGAATATTTCAGCGAGTTGGCGGGTGAGGCGGCTGCCTACATGCGGCCGAACCTCTTCGTCAACACCCCGGACATCCTGCACGCCTACCTCCAGCACGGCGGCCGGCCCGCCTTCGAGGTACGCGCCGTGCTCGCCGCGACCCTCTCCCCCACCTGGGGCGTCTACAGCGGCTACGAGCTGTGCGAGAACACCCCGCTGAGGCAGGGCAGCGAGGAATACCTGGACTCGGAGAAGTACCAGCTCAAGCCACGCGACTGGGAGGCGGCGGCACGCGAGGGCCGCACCATCGCGCCGCTCATCACCAGGCTCAACACCATCCGACGGCAGCACCCCGCGCTACAGCGCCTGCGGAATCTCCGCTTCCATCAGACCGACAACGACGCCGTGCTCGCCTACAGCAAGAGCACGGGAGCGGACACGGTCATCGTGGTCGTCAATCTCGACCCGCATCACACCCAGGAGGCCACGGTCTCGTTGGACATGCCGCAACTCGGCCTGGACTGGAACGCCGCTCTGTCCGTGCACGACGAACTGACGGGTGAGACGTACCACTGGGGCAGGACCAACTACGTGCGCCTGACGCCCGGCGGCGCGCCGGCGCACGTACTCCACGTCGGGCGTTCGACGCCCCGGATCGGAGGGCCCGCAGCGTCATGACCGTCAACGAACCCGTGCACGACACCTTCGAGGACACTCCCGCGGGGGACCGGGACCCTGACTGGTTCAAGCGCGCCGTCTTCTACGAGGTCCTGGTCCGCTCCTTCCAGGACAGCAACGGCGACGGCATCGGCGACCTGAAGGGTCTGACGGCCAAGCTCGACTATCTGCAGTGGCTCGGCGTGGACTGCCTGTGGCTGCCGCCGTTCTTCAAGTCACCGCTCAGGGACGGCGGTTACGACGTCTCCGACTACACCGCCGTACTGCCCGAGTTCGGTGACCTGGCCGACTTCGTGGAGTTCGTGGACGCCGCCCACCAGCGCGGCATGCGCGTGATCATCGACTTCGTCATGAACCACACCAGCGACCAGCACCCGTGGTTCCAGGAGTCGAGGCGGGATCCGGGCGGTCCGTACGGGGACTACTACATGTGGGCCGACGACGACAAGCAGTACGAGGACGCCCGGATCATCTTCGTCGACACCGAGGCCTCCAACTGGACCTTCGATCCCGTGCGCGGCCAGTACTACTTCCACCGCTTCTTCTCGCACCAGCCCGACCTCAACTACGAGAACCCAGCCGTGCAGGAAGAGATCCTGGCCGCCCTGCGCTTCTGGCTGGACCTCGGGATCGACGGCTACCGGCTGGACGCGGTCCCCTATCTCTACGCCGAAGAGGGCACCAACTGCGAGAACCTGCCGGCCACGCACGCGTTCCTGAGGCGGGTCCGCCGTGAGATCGACGCGATGTACCCGGACACCGTACTGCTGGCGGAGGCCAACCAGTGGCCGGAAGACGTCGTCGACTACTTCGGCGACTACGCCTCCGGCGGCGACGAGTGCCACATGGCCTTCCACTTCCCCGTGATGCCGCGCATCTTCATGGCCGTACGCCGCGAGTCCCGCTACCCCGTCTCCGAGATCCTCGCCAAGACCCCCGCGATCCCCTCCGGCTGCCAGTGGGGCATCTTCCTGCGCAACCACGACGAGCTGACCCTGGAGATGGTCACCGACGAAGAGCGCGACTACATGTGGGCCGAGTACGCAAAAGACCCACGCATGCGCGCCAACATCGGCATCCGCCGCCGCCTCGCCCCCCTCCTCGACAACGACCGCAACCAGATCGAGCTCTTCACCGCCCTGCTGCTCTCCCTGCCCGGCTCGCCGATCCTGTACTACGGCGACGAGATCGGCATGGGCGACAACATCTGGCTCGGCGACCGCGACGCCGTCCGCACCCCGATGCAGTGGACCCCCGACCGCAACGCCGGCTTCTCCACGTGTGACCCGGGGCGCCTGTTCCTGCCCACGATCATGGACCCGGTCTACGGCTACCAGGTCACCAACGTCGAGGCCTCGATGTCCTCGCCGTCCTCGCTGCTGCACTGGACCCGCCGCATGATCGAGATCCGCAAGCAGAATCCGGCCTTCGGACTCGGCTCGTTCACGGAACTGACCTCCTCCAACCCCGCGGTGCTGGCGTTCCTGCGGGAGTACGAGGACGACCTCGTGCTGTGCGTCCACAACTTCTCCCGTTTCGCCCAGCCCACCGAGCTCGATCTGCGGGTCTACGACGGGCGGCACCCGGTCGAGCTGATCGGCGGGGTCCGCTTCCCGGCGATCGGTGAACTTCCCTACCTGCTCACCCTGCAAGGCCACGGCTTCTACTGGTTCCGGCTCTCCCGAGTCGCATCCCGGATCGGCCGCCGTCGCTGAACGACCGGCGCCGAGGAAAGGACGCGTCACCATGCCGAAGACCATCACCGCCGGGCCGAGAACCGCGGCCGGTCTCGACGGACCGCTGGCCTCGCTGGGCGGGCTGCTGCGCCACTGGCTGCCGATGCAACGCTGGTTCGCGGGCAAGGACCGGCCCGTCACGGATCTGTCGGTGCTGTCCGTGACCGAGCTGTTCCCGGGCTGTCTGCATCTGCTGGTGCACGCCTCGCACGCGCCCGTGCCCACGCCGGGCGGCACGTCCCCGCCCGGCGACTGCTACCAGCTGCTGCTCGGTCTGCGCGAACACCTCGCCCCGCGGCTGGAGCGGGCGTACCTCGGGCGGGCCGAGCAGGGTCCGTTCGCCGGGCTCGCGGTGTACGACGCACTCCACGATCCGCGCTCGGCCCATCTGCTGCTGGAGCGGCTGCGGCAGCCCGGCGCGGCGGGCCCGCTGCGCTTCGAGGCCGACATGGCCGCCCCTCTGCCCGGCGGTCTGCCGCCGCGTCTGCTGGACGCCGAGCAGTCCAACTCCTCGATCGTGTACGGCGACGCGTACATCCTGAAGGTCTTCCGCCGGATCCAGCCGGGCGTCAACCCGGACCTGGAGGTGACCGCGGCGCTGGCCGCGCAGGGCTGCCTGCGGGTGCCGGCACCGGTGGCCTGGTTCGAGACGACCGCGCCGCAGCCGGCCACGCTGGGCGTGCTGCAGCCGTTCCTGCCGGACGCGACCGACGGCTGGACGCTGGCCCTGCGCGCGCTCGCCGCCGGGGACGACTTCACCGCCGAGTCCCGTGAACTGGGCCGGGCCATGGCCGAGGTGCACCTCGCGCTGGCCGAGGCGTTCGGCCCGGCGGGGCCGGCCGGGCCGGGCGAGAACGGCCGTACGGCGCAGGCGATGTGCGCCCGGCTGGACGCGGCCGCACACGCCGTACCGGGGCTGCGGCCCTTCGTACCGGGGCTGCGGGCCGCGTTCGGGGCGCTCGCCACCTGCGACACCGGGCCGCCCGCGCAGCGCATCCACGGTGATCTGCACCTCGGGCAGGTGCTGCGGGCCGGCCGCGACTGGTTCGTCATCGACTTCGAGGGCGAGCCGTCCCGGCCGCTCGCCGAGCGGCGGGCCCCGCACTCCCCGGTGCGGGACGTGGCGGGGATGCTGCGCTCCTTCGACTACGCGGCCCGGCAGCGCCGCCCCTGGCGACCCGAATGGGCGCGCCGCTGCCGGGAGGCGTTCTGCGCGGGCTACGCGGCCCGTGCCGGCTGGGATCCACGCAAGAAGCACGCGCTGCTGCGCGCGCACGAGACGGACAGGGCGGTCTACGAGGTGCTGTACGAGGCAAGACACCGACCGGACTGGCTGCCGGTACCGATGGCGGCGATCAAGCGGCTCGCCGTGTGGGGAGGCTGACGTCATGGCTCTGCGCGACACCTCGCGCCCCGAGGCCGCCGGCCCCGCGCCGGCCCAGGCGATCCCTCCCCCGGACTCCGTCCGGGAGGACCTCTGCCTTCCTGCGCTCGACCCGGCCGACCGCGGCCGGCTGCTCGGCGGCGCCCACCACGATCCGCACGCCCTGCTGGGCGCCCACCCGGCCCCGGGCGGCACCCTGTTCCGGACGCTGCGCCCGAACGCGCGGTCGGTGAGCGTCGTCGCCGACGGGAAGCGGTACGCACTCCGGTCGGAGGGCGACGGTCTCTTCGCGGCCGTCCTGCCGTACCCGGAGATCCCCTCGTACACGCTGCTGGTGGCGTACGACGACGTCGAGCAGGAGGTGCACGATCCGTACCGTTTCCTGCCCGCCCTCGGCGAGCTGGACCTGCATCTGATCCGGGAGGGCCGGCACGAGCAGCTGTGGCAGGCGCTCGGCGCCGAGCCGATGACGCACCAGGGCGTGACCGGCACCCGCTTCACCGTGTGGGCGCCGAACGCCCAGGGGGTGCGGGTGGCCGGGGACTTCACGTACTGGGACGGCACGCAGTACCCGATGCGCTCGCTGGGCGCGTCCGGGGTGTGGGAGCTGTTCCTGCCCGGGATCGGTGAGGGCGCCCGGTACAAGTTCGAGATCACCTCGCGCTACGGCCACCGGTTCCTCAAGGCCGACCCGATGGCGCGGCGCACGGAGGTCCCGCCGGACACGGCGTCGGTCGTCGCGGTCTCGCGGTACGAGTGGGGCGACGCGGAGTGGATGGCCCACCGGGGCGACACGCCGGTGCACCAGGCGCCGTTCTCGGTGTACGAGGTCCATCTGCCGTCCTGGCGCCCGGGGCTGTCGTACCGTGAGCTGGCGGTGGAACTGCCCGCGTACGTCAAGGAGATGGGCTTCACGCATGTCGAGCTGATGCCGGTCGCCGGACATCCGTTCAGCGGTTCCTGGGGCTACCAGGTCACCTCCTACTACGCGCCGACGCCCCGCCTCGGCGCCCCGGACGACTTCAAGCACCTGGTGGACGCGCTGCACCGGGCCGGCATCGGCGTGATCATGGACTGGGTGCCGGCGCACTTCCCCAAGGACGACTGGGCGCTGGCCCGGTTCGACGGGGATCCGCTCTACGAGCCCGGGAACGCGACGCGCGCCGAGCACCCGGACTGGGGGACGTACGAGTTCGACTACGGCCGGATCGAGGTGCGCAACTTCCTCGTCGCCAACGCGGTGTACTGGTGCCAGGAGTTCCACATCGACGGGCTGCGGGTGGACGCCGTCGCCTCGATGCTCTACCTCGACTACTCACGGGACTCCGGCCAGTGGCAGCCGAACGTCTTCGGCGGGCGCGAGGACCTGGACGCCGTCGCCTTCCTGCAGGAGATGAACGCCACCGTCTACCGGCGCTGCCCGGGCGTGGTGACCATCGCCGAGGAGTCCACCGCCTGGGACGGGGTGACCCGGCCGACGGACAGCGGCGGGCTCGGCTTCGGGCTGAAGTGGAACATGGGCTGGATGCACGACTCGCTGCAGTACATCCAGAAGGAGCCGGTGCACCGCAAGTACCACCACAACGAGATGACCTTCTCGATGGTGTACGCCTACAGCGAGAACTACGTCCTGCCGATCTCCCACGACGAGGTCGTGCACGGCAAACAGGCGCTGGTGTCGAAGATGCCGGGCGACTGGTGGCAGCGGCGCGCCAATCACCGCGCCTATCTGGGCTTCATGTGGGCCCACCCGGGCAAACAGCTGTTGTTCATGGGGCAGGAGTTCGCCCAGGGGGCGGAGTGGTCCGAGCCGCACGGCCCCGAGTGGTGGCTGCTCGGCGACGACTACCACTCGGCCGGCGACCACCGGGGCGTGCGGGATCTCGTCCGGGATCTGAACATCCGGTACCGGGCGACGCCGGCGCTGTGGCAGCGGGACACCGACCCGGGCGGCTTCCGCTGGGTGCTGTGCGACGCGGCGGACGACAACGTCTTCGCGTTCCTGCGGTTCGCCGCCGACGGCTCTCCCCTGCTCGCGGTGTCGAACTTCTCCCCGGTCGTCCGGCACGACTACCGGCTGTGGGTCCCGGACGAGATTCCCGCCCGCGCCTGGCAGGAGGAGCTCAACACCGACGACGTCCGCTACGGCGGCGGCGGGGTCGGCAGCGGGGGGCCGCTGAAGCCCGAGGACGGTTTCCTCAAGGTCACGCTGCCGCCACTCGCCACCGTGTGGCTCGCGCCGGAGGACTGAAACCACAGGTGTCGGCGGCCCGCCCAGGGGCAGTCGGGGGGCGTACGGACCCACGACTGCCCTCGTGGGGAACACGGAAGGGTGGCACTACGTGCGCACCGTCGGAGTGGAGGAGGAACTCCTCCTGGTCGACCCGGACAGCGGCGACCCGAAGGCGCTGGCGGCTGCCGTCCTCGCCCATGTCGCCCAGGACGCTCCCGGGCAGCACGTGTTCGAGAAGGAGCTGTTCCGGCAGATGCTGGAGTTCGCCACGCACCCGCAGGCGGACATGGCGGCCCTCGGCGAGGAGATCGTGCGCTGTCGCAAGGAGGCGGCCCGGCACGCCGGGGAGCTGGGCTGCGCGGTCGCGGCGCTGGCCACCTCTCCCCTTCCGGTCAGCCCCTGCCTCAGCGTGAACGAGCGCTACCAGTGGCTGGCCGAGCACTATGGCATACCGACCTGGGAGCAGCTCGTGTGCGGCTGCCATGTGCATGTGTGCGTGGAGTCCGACGAGGAGGGCATCGCGGTCCTCGACCGGATCCGCCCCTGGCTCCCGGTACTGCGTGCGATCAGTGCGAACTCCCCGTTCTGGCAGGGGAAGGACACCAGCTACGCCAGCTATCGCAGCCGGGTGTGGAACCGCTGGCCGTCGGCCGGACCGACCGAGCCGTTCGTGTCGGCCGAGCGGTATCACCAGCGGGTGGCGGACATGGTGGCCACCGGTGCCCTGCTGGACAAGAGGATGGTCTACTTCGACGCGCGGCTGTCCGCCCGCTATCCGACCGTGGAGATCCGGGTGGCGGACGTGTGCCTGTGCGCGGACACCGCCGTGCTCATCGCGACGCTGACCCGCGCGCTGGTGGAGACGGCCGCACAGCACTGGCGGGCGGGCCGGCCGGCGCCCGGCCACAGCGTGAGCCTGCTGCGGCTCGCCGACTGGCAGGCCGCCCGGTTCGGCCTGGAGCAGGAGCTGCTCGACCCGGCGACCATGCAGCCCGGTCCCGCGCCGGGGGTGCTGCGCACACTGCTGGAGCACACCGGGGACGCGCTCACCGCCACCGGTGACGCCGAGCGCGCCGAGCACGGCGTCACCGAGCTGCTGCGCCGGGGCAACGGGGCACGCGAGCAACGTCGGCTGCTGGAGCGGGCCGGCAGCCTGCGAGGCGTCGTCACCGAGTGCGTACGGCACACCCAGGGCTGACCGCACCAGCCAGGCGATCGGCGTTGAGGCGTCCGGTCAGAGGATCAGCATCAGGGCGTACACCAGGAAGAACAGGGCGACCAGGACCACGAGGACGAGGATCAGCGTCAGCGGGGCCTTGGCCCAGCCCTTCGGCGGATTGTGCGTCTCCCGGGGCCCGGCCGCGGGCAGGCTGCTCTCGGCGGGCGGAGTCTCGCCGGGCGGTACCGAGCCGCCGGGCTCGAGACCGGTGGTGCGTTCCGGTTCCGGATCGGGGTTCACATGACTCATGTCTGCCGAGTCCCCAGGACACGGTCGCATCATCAGCCGATCACGACTTCCCCGTTCCATGCACCGAACGCGCTCCCCCTCGGCTACATTCGAGCACCGCCGACACTGAGCCGGTCGGCGGTGTGACCCTCCGTACATCCAGGAGCAGCGCATGCCCGACGTCGCCCTCGCTCCCGCCGTTACCCCGCTCACGGGCGGCCTCGCCGACAGCGTCTTCGACACCGCCGAGCGCGAGCCCGCCCTGCCGGTGCTCGCCCACCGCGCGGATCCGGCCGCCGCCGTCTGGCAGGAGGTGACGGCCGTCGAGCTGCGGGACGAGGTGGTCGATCTGGCCAAGGGGCTGGTCGCCGCCGGGATCTCCCCCGGGCACCGGGTGGCCCTGATGTCCCGCACCCGCTACGAGTGGACCGTGCTCAGCCACGCGCTGTGGGCCGTGGGCGCGGAGATCGTGCCGATCCACCCGGCCTCCTCACGCGACCAGGTCGAGTGGATCCTGCGGGACGCCGGCTGTGTCGCCGTGATGGTGGAGGACGAGCAGGGCGTCATGACCGTCGGCACGGTGTGCGCCCGGCTGCCGCGGCTGCGTCACGTCTGGCAGCTGGACGCGGGCGCGCTGCCCGAACTCGTCCGGCAGGGCGCGGTCGTGCCGTACACCACCGTGGAGTCGCTGCGCCGGATCGTGCTGCCGGATGCCACGGCGGCGGTCGTCTACACCTCGGGCACCTCCGGCCGTCCCCAGGGCTGCGCGCTGAGCCACCGCGGCCTGGCCTACCCCTGCGACACGCTGCTGGCCGGCTGGCGGCACACCGCGGCCCTGCCGGGCGAACAGCCGTCCGTGCTGGCCTTTCTGCCGTTCTCCCATGTGTACGGCATCATGATCATGCTGATGTGTGTGCGCGGCGGCGTCCTGATGGGGCACGAGCCGGAGCTGACGGAGGCGTCGCTGGCGTCGGCGCTGGGCACGTTCCGGCCGACGTACCTGTACGGCGTGCCGTCGCTGTTCGAGAAGCTCTACAAGAAGTTCGTACGGACGGCCGAACAGACGGGCCGGGGTGCCCTGTTCGAGCGGGCCGCGCAGACCGCGCGGGACTTCGCCGCGGCCGAGGAGCGCCACCGGCTGGGCACCGGGCCGGGTCCCGGGTTCGAGCTGAGGCTGCAACACGCCCTGTACGAGCGGACGGTGTACCGCAGGCTGCGCGCCGCGCTCGGGGGGCGGGTGCTGCGCGGCACGTCCGGCGGCTCCTCGCTCGGCCGCGAACTGAGCCTGTTCTACGCGGGCATCGGCATCTTCGTCCACGACGGGTACGGCCTCACCGAGGCCTCCGGCGGGATCACCATGCAGCCGCTCGGCCGGGAGAAGTCCGGGACGGTCGGCCGGCCGCTGCCGGGCACCGAGGTCCAGGTGGCCGACGACGGGGAGATCCTGGTGCACGGTCCCTCGGTGTTCCAGGGCTACATCGGCGACGAGCAGGCGACGCGGGCCGCGCTGCGCGGCGGCTGGCTGGCCACCGGGGACATCGGGCGGCTGGACTCGGAGGGCTATCTGACGATCACCGGGCGCAAGAAGGACATCCTCGTCACCAGCGGCGGCAAGAGTGTCGCCCCGGCCCCGCTGGAGCAGCGGCTGCGCATGCATCCGCTGGTCCACCAGGCGGTCGTGATCGGCGACGACCGGCCCTGCGTCGGCGCCCTGATCACCCTGGACCCGGACTTCCTCGCGCACTGGCGGGCCGCCCTGGCGCTCCAGGGCGACAGTCCGGGCCGGGAGACGCGTGAGGAGAACGCGCTGCGGGAGGAGATCGCGCGGGCCGTCGCCTCCGCGAACAGCACGGTGTCCCGCGCCGAGTCCATCCGGGTCTACCGCGTCCTCCAGGAGCCGTTCGCCCCGGACAACGGGCTGCTCACCCCGTCGATGAAACTGCGCCGGGACGCGATCGTGCGGCACTATGCCGCCGAGATCGAGGCGATGTACCTGGCACGGTCCCGGGCGGCGCGGGGCCCGCAGGAACCGGCGGACTGGGACGAACCGGACGACGTCTTCCGCTGACCTCCGCCGGGCACACGCCCCCTCGGCGACCCGGAACCGGGACGGGCCGGATAGCACCCCCGGCCTCGGGGAACTCACAAGCGCAGAAGGAGTACCAGACCTACGACCGTGCTGGCCGGCGGGCCGCGAAGGCCATGACCGTCCGGGACCGGGGATTGCGAGATCACGACGGAGCCGCGTGGGAACGACACACCGCCTTCGGAGGACGGGTACGAGCGCACCTTCTCCTTCGCGGGTGAGTTGCGCAACGTCACGGAGGCGCGGCTGGCCGCGGAGGAGTTCCTGCGCGCCCTCGCCACGCGGACGCCGCCGGCCGCGCACGAGTACTGGGACGACATACTGCTGGTCGTGACGGAGCTGGCCGCCAACGTGATCCAGTACGCGCCCGGCCCGTTCGGGCTGCGGATGCGCCGCACCTTCGACGGCGTGCACGTGACGATGCACGACACGAGCACGACCAAGCCCGAACCGCGGCCCTTCCATCCGCGCACGGGCGGTGGCGGCATCGGCTGGCACCTGGTGCACACGCTGTGCACGCAGGTCAGCGTGGTGGTCGACGACGAGGGCAAGGACATCCACGTGTTCCTGCCCTGGTGACGCCGGGTGGATCGGTGGTCGCCCGTGGTCGCGGCAGGTGTGCTCCGTGTGCGCGTACGACGTGTATGTGTGCGACAACCGGTTACTCCACCCCCGTGTGGGGGCATGCTGGTGCCCACGCGTTCGTCTGCCTGCCGCACCCGGCTCGCGCGGCGTTTCGGGACACGGTGGGATCGGGGTGGTGCGCACCGGTCCGGGGCAGGCGAACGGCGTCGAGTCGGACCGCCTGGAGCCGCAGAAAGGGATGAACACCGTGACACGACCCAGGATCCTGGTGGTTGGCGCAGGCTTCGCCGGAGTCGAGTGTGTGCGCCGCCTGGAGCGGAAGCTCGCTCCCGCCGAGGCCGACGTCACCCTGGTGACGCCGTACGCCTACCAGCTGTACCTGCCCCTGCTGCCCCAGGTCGCCTCCGGCGTGCTCACGCCGCAGTCGATCGCCCTGAGTCTGCGCCGCAGCAAGAAGTACCGCACCCGGATCATCCCGGGCGGCGCGATCGGCGTGGACCTGAAGGCCAAGGTGTGCGTCGTCCAGACCATCACCGACAAGATCGTCAACGAGCCCTACGACTACATCGTGCTGGCGCCCGGCAGCGTGACCCGCACCTTCGACATCCCGGGGCTGACCGAGCACGCCTTCGGGATGAAGACCCTCGCCGAGGCCGCCTACATCCGCGACCACGTCATCACGCAGCTCGATCTCGCGGACGCCAGCGACGACCCGGCCGAGCGCGCCGCACGGCTGCAGTTCGTGGTGGTCGGCGGCGGTTACGCCGGCACGGAGACCGCCGCCTGTCTGCAACGGCTGACGCACGCCGCCGTACAGCGCTACCCGCGCCTGGACCCCGGCCTGATCAAGTGGCATTTGATCGACATCGCGCCCAAGCTGATGCCGGAGCTGGGCGAGAAGCTCGGCCGCAGCGCGCAGGAGATCCTGGGGCGGCGCGGCATCGAGGTGTCGCTGGGCGTGTCTCTCGACAAGGCCGGCGCGGAGGAGGTCACCTTCACCGACGGCCGGGTGGTGCCGACGCACACGCTGATCTGGACGGCCGGTGTGGTGGCCAGCCCGCTGATCGGCACGCTCGGCGCGGAGACGGTCCGCGGCCGGCTGGCGGTCACCGCCGAGATGACGCTGCCCGGCCATGACGGCGTGTTCGCGCTCGGGGACGCGGCCGCCGTGCCCGACGAGGCCAAGGGCGAGCCGGGCGCGGTCTGCCCGCCCACCGCGCAGCACGCCATGCGGCAGGGCAAGAAGGCCGCCGACAACGTCATCGCGACCCTGCGGGGCCGGCCGCTGATCCCGTACGTGCACCGCGACCTCGGTCTCGTCGTCGACCTCGGCGGCAAGGACGCGGTGTCCAAGCCGCTCGGCATCGAGCTGCGCGGGGTGCTGGCCCAGGCGGTGGCCCGCGGCTACCACTGGTCGGCGCTGCGCACCAATGTCGCCAAGACCCGGGTGATGACCAACTGGCTGCTGAACGCGGTGGCCGGCGACGATTTCGTCCGCACCGGCTTCCAGGCCCGCAAGCCCGCCCGGCTGAAGGACTTCGAGTTCACCGATTCGTATCTGACACCGGAACAGGTACGGGCCCGGGTGGAAGGCTAGGGCGCCGAGCCGCCCCTGGCCGAGGGCAGGTGGTCCGGGCCGTCGTGCGATGCTGGGGGCGGAGATCGATTTCCGGCACGGGAGAGAGCGCGGCGGCGTGGGCACAGCGGGACGACCTGGGCGGCTACGGATGTGGGACCGGCTCGCGGCGTCCGATCCCGGGCTGCTGCGGCTCACCGCGGGAGCGCGCACGGTCACCGCGATCGCGCTCACCCTCGCCGTCCTGGCCGCCCTGCGGGTGCCGGTGCCCCAGCTGGTCGCCGGCGCCATGGCGGCGATGGTGTCGACCTTCGCCGTCCAGGAGAAACAGCGCCCGGCGCAGGCAGTGACCCTCGCGCTCGGCCTGCCGGTGGCGCTGGCGTCGGTGTCGCTGGGCGCGCTGCTGAACCAACGGGTGGTCGCCGGGGACCTGTTCTTCGTCGCCCTCATCTTCTGCGCGGTCTACGGCCGCCGGTTCGGCGACCGCGGCACGGCACTCGGCCTGATCGGGTTCCAGGTCTACTTCCTCTCCCTGTTCGTACACGCGACCGGCTCCGCACTGCCCGCGCTGTACGGCGTGATCTGCGTGGCGTTCGTGTGCAGCGCCACCGCGCGCTTCGTGCTGCTGCCGCAGACCCCGGCGGGCACCCTGGACCGGCTGCGGCGGGCCTTCCGCGCCCGGCTCGCGCAACTGATCGCCGTCCAGGCCGAGTTGCCGGACGCCGGTCCCGACGACGTGGAGAAGGTCCTGGAGGACCTGCGCACCGCGACCGCGCGGCTGCACGAGACGGCGCTGATGATCCAGGGGCGGCTGGAGGACGGCACCTCCGACGCCGCCGTGGCCCGGCTGCTGCAGCGCCGCATCGCCGATGCCGAGATCGCCTCCGAGCGGCTCGGACTGCTGCTGCTCACCGCCCGCAGCGCCGAGCGGACCGACACCCTGACCCTGCATCTGCCGGGCGCCGCGCTGCCCTTGGGCGGTGAGCTGCCGGTACGGGACGAGGCGACGGCGGCGCTGCACCGGGACCTGCAGGCGCTGCGGCTGCTGATGCTGCGGCCGGTCGGCGAGGCCAGGGGCACCGCGCTCGCCCAGGTGCGCAACCGGCTGCTCGGCTACCGCGAGGAGGAGAACCTGCCCAAGGCCTCCCCGGCCGTGCAGGACGTCTTCCGGGGTCTCGGCGAGGCCGCGAGGGCCGCGCTGGGTCTGCGGCTGGCGCTGGACGGGCCGCAGGACGAGTCCGACGACAGCCCGGCGACCATCCGCTCGCGCGAGGAGCTGGACGCCGAGGACGCCGCGATCGAGGCGGGCGAGGAGGCCGCGGCCGAGGAGCCGCAGCCGACCGGTCTGCAGCGGCCCACGACACGGGCCGCGGTCCAGGTGGCCGTCGGCTCCGCGCTGGCCATCGCCGGCGGCGAGCTGCTGTCCAGTCAGCGCTGGTACTGGGCGGTGCTGACCTGCTGGATCGTGTTCCTGAACACCGCCTCGACCGGCGAGATCCTGGTGAAGGGCTACCGGCGGCTGCTGGGTACGGTGCTCGGTGTGGTGGCCGGCATCGCTCTGGCCGGGCTGGTCGGGCACCACACGTGGACGGCGTTCGCGCTGGTGCTGGTGTTCATCTTCGCGATGTTCTACACCGCGCCGCTGTCGTACACGCTGATGTCGTTCTTCGTCACGGCGATGCTGGGGCTGCTGTACACGCTGCTGAACACCTACAGCATGGCGGTGCTGGTGCTGCGGGTGGAGGAGACGGCGCTCGGCGCGGCCTGCGGGGTGATCGCGGCGGCGGTGGTGCTGCCGGTCCGCACCGACCGCCGTACCAACGAACTCCTCGTCACGGTCCTCGACCGGCTCGCCGATGTCACGCGGGCCGCCGTGGACCAGCTGAGCGGCGGGGCGGGCGCCGATCTGGTGGAGCAGGCGCGCGATCTGGACCAGGCGCTGGCCGATCTGCGCGGGGCCACCCAGCCGCTGACCCATCCGATCACCCCGCTGCGCTCCCGCCGGGACACCGCCCGGTACGTGGTGGCGCTGCTGGAGACGTGCGCGTACCACGGGCGGTCGCTCGCGGCCACGGCCGAGCTGCTGCCGACGCATCCGTCGATAGCGGCGGATCCCCGGCTGCGCGGGGCGTGCGCGCGGATCGTGCACAACATCGAGGCCATCGCCGCGCATGTCGCCGACCCGCGGGCCACGGCGGAGATCGAGACCGGCTCCAGCATCGCCTCGATGCTGGAGCCGGGAACCCCGCGCACCCCGCGCTACGGCCGGGTCACCGACCGGGTGCTGCGCCATCTGCAGCGGCTGGACGAGGCGGTCTCGGGCCTGGCCCGGCCGCTGGGCCTCACCACGGAGGCGGCCCGGCCCAGGAAGTGAGGGCCCGTCGGCCGCGCTCTCATGCCGGTCCGCCCCCGCACACGCGCCGCCCCATGGCCTCGGCACGGACGCGGGCGCAGCTGCGGCTGATCAGCCGGGACACGTGCATCTGGGAGATGCCCAGCCGGTCGGCGATACGGCTCTGGGTCATGTCCTCGAAGAAGCGCATGTAGAGGATGGCCCGCTCCCGCTCGGGCAGCCGGCGCAGCCCCTCCTTGGCGGCCTCGCGGTCGACGACGACGTCGTAGGAGGAGTCGGCCGCGCCGAGGGTGTCGGCGAGGCTGTAGCCGTCGTCTCCGGCGGACAGTTCGGCGTCCAGGGACAGGGTGCTGAAGCTCTCCAGGGCCTCCACGCCCGCGCCGACCTCCTCCTCGGTGAGGCCGGTGTGGGCGGCCATGGCGGCGAGGGTGGGTTCGGGGCTGCCGGGGTGCTGGGTGAGTTCGCGGCGGGCCACGCGCACCCGGTTGCGCAGCTCCTGGACCCGGCGCGGCACCCGCAGGGCCCACATCCGGTCCCGGAAGTGCCGCTTGACCTCACCGGTGATGGTCGGCACGGCGTAGCTCTCGAAGGCCCCGCGGGACGGGTCGAACCGGTCGATGGCCTTCACCAGGCCCAGCGCGGCCACCTGCCGCAGGTCCTCGACGGACTCGCCGCGGTCGCGGAAGCGGCCGGCGATCCGGTGGGCCATGGGCAGCCAGGCGGCGACGAGGTCGTCGCGTACGGCGTTCCGCTCGGGGCCGTCGTCCAGTCCCGCCAGCCGGGCGAACAGCTCGGCGGTGTCGGGGGCGTCGTCATGAGGCCGCCGCGCCGGTGCGGCGGCGGAGTGTGTGCCGGGCGTGCCGGTACGGCTCGTCGACGTGTCGGTCAGCATGCGGAATCGCTCCTGAACGTGGTTTCGGGGCACAGCGCCGGAACGAGGTTCCGGGGCCCTGCCCGAACGGTGGTGTCAGGGTTCGCCGCGGGTGCTCAGCCCGGTCCGCCGGGAGGGGGACCCAGGCAGTCGTACGGTTCCCGCTGGGCGCGCGCCTCCGGTCCGAAGCACGAGATTCCACCTGCCCCTCACTCCGGGGAGCAAACACCGCACGGGCGGAACTTCCAGGTGGATTCAGTGGTGCAGCGGTACGACGACCGTGATGCGCTTGCCCCCGCAGGGCAGCTCCGCGACCCGTACGTCCCGTGCCAGCCGGCACACGATGGGCCAGCCGCGGCCGCCGACCCGGGCGTGGCCGCCGTCGTCGGCGGGCGGTGCGGCCACCGGCAGCGCGTCACTGCGGTCGCTCACCGACACCCGTACGCCGCCGGAGTCGACGTCGACGTCGAAGCCGGTGATGCCGCCGCCGTGCAGGATGGCGTTGGTGGTGAGTTCCGAGGTGACCAGCAGGGCGTCCTCCATGGCCTCGGCACCGCACGGGAGGGCGCGGGCCCGGCACCGTTCGGCCACCACGCGCTGCACTTTCCTGCGGGCGTCGGCCGGCCGGCACGGCAATCGGCACGCCGTTTGCGGCCGCGTCGCGCAGGAGCTCATCCGGAGCTTGTCACGCATCCCTGCCTCCCTGAGCGAGGACCGGATTGCCAGGCCCTCTTCCCTTTTCGGCTGACCGTCATCGACGCCCTCAAACACGGTCGGTGCGCCTGTCATCACCGCGGGACTCGTGGGTACCTGGCGGGTATGACCGATGTCGTGGACGCGGACGAACTACTGCGGCGCCTCCAGCGCGGCCGGCAGCGCGCGACCGAGGAGGAACGGGCCTGGCGGGAACGTGCACAGGCCCTGACGGCGACGGATCCGGACGGCGCACGGGAGGCGGCGGCCCGGGCGTGGGCGTTCGAGGCGGTGGGGCGGGTGCTGACGGAGATCGTCTGCCCCGGCGGGCCGCCGCCCACGGCCGAGGGCGTGAAACAGGTCACCTGACCCGCTCCTGATTGGCCGAACATCCGCCAGATGGTTTATCGTTCATACATACGTGGCGCCCCTGAGGTGACCGGAACCGTCCTTCCTCCCTCCCCCGCGCCACCGCATACGGCCCTGGCTGGTTTCCCCCGTCCAGCCAGGGCTTCTTGCTGCCCGGAACCGGCACCGGCGCCGGGACCCCGGCGAGGAAATCCGGGTCCTTCGAGGTGCCCACAGGGGCGGCAGCGGCTGAAATGGGCATAGCGAAAGCACCCGAACCGCCGCCGGTGAGGAGCCCCGCGCCATGACCAAAGCGATAAAACTGCTGACCGCCCTGCCTCAGGCGCAACGTGAGCGCCTGATGGAACTGGCCGAGGAGGTCTCTTTCCCGGAGGACACCCGCATCTTCGAGGCGGGCGGCACCGCCGACCGGTTCTGGGTGATCCGTTCGGGGGCGGTCCACCTGGACACGCAGGTCACCGCCCGGCAGCGGGTGACGGTGGCCACGCTCGGCGCGGGCGACCTGCTCGGCTGGTCCTGGCTGTTCCCGCCGTACCAGTGGGACTTCGGCGCGGTGGCCTTCAGCAACGTACGGGCCTACGAGTTCGACGGGCCCTCCGTGCTCGCGGTGTGCGTGGAGGATCCGCTGCTCGGGCTCTCGCTGGTGCGCACGGTGGCCGAGATCCTCGCCAACCGCCTGGAGACCACCCGGGGCAAGCTGATGGACCAGTACGCCATCCAGCGGCGCACCGGCCCGCTGTAGTTCAGATCCGGTAGCGGCGCAGCGCCGGTACGGCCGCGGCCAGCGCGAGCATCACGACGACGACCAGGGCGCCGCCGCCCGCCACCGCGGCACGCGGGCCGAACACCGAGCCGGCCGTGCCGTGCAGCACGTCGGCCAGCCGCGGCCCGCCCGCGACGACCACCGTGAACACGCCCTGCATCCGGCCGCGCATCTCGTCGGTCGCCGCCGACAGCAGGATCGCCCCGCGGAACACCATCGAGACCATGTCGGCGACGCCGGCCGCGGCGAGGAAGGCCAGCGCCACCCAGAGGTTGCCGCTCAGCCCTGACCCGGCGATGGCCACACCCCAGCCGACGACCGCCCCGATGACCATCCAGCCGTGCCGGCGGGCCCGGGAGAACACCCCGGAGAACAGACCGCCGAGCACCGCGCCGACCGGGATGCCGGCGAAGAGCACGCCGAGCGCGAGCCCTTCGCCGTAGGAGTGGTAGGTCTGCGCGGCCAGCTGCGGGAACAGGGCCCGGGGCATGCCGAGGACCATGGCGACGATGTCCGCCAGGAAGGACAGCAGCAGCACCTTGTGCCGGGATATGTACCGGAACCCGGCGGCTATCTCGCGCATCCCGGCCCGGCGGGCGGCGACCGCGCCGAGCGGTGGCAGCGCGGGCAGCCGGAAGACGGCCCACACGGTCACGCACAGTGCCACGGCGTCGATGAGGTACAGCTCGGGCAGCCCGATGACCGGGATCAGCACACCGGCGAGCAGCGGACCCGCCACCAGGCCGGTCTGCATCACGGTGGAGCCGAGCGCGTTGGCCGCCGGCAGTTGCCCGGCCGGGACCAGCCGGGCGATGGAGGCGTTGCGGGCGGGGGAGTTGAGCCCGAAGAACGCCTGCTGCAGGGCGAGCAGCACCATCAGTACGACGACCGAGTCCAGCCCGGTGACGGCCTGCGCCCAAAACAGCAGCGAGGTCACCGCGATGCCGGAGTTGGTGACCAGCAGCAGCTTGCGGCGGTCCACGGTGTCGGCGACCGCGCCTCCCCACAGGGCGAACGCCACCATGGGCACGAGGCCGGCCAGGCTGGCGTAGCCGACCCAGGCGGAGGAGTGCGTGATGTCGTAGATCTGCTTGGGCACGGCGACGGCGGTGAGCTGGCTGCCGACGGCGGTGACGATGGTCGACGTCCACAGGCGCCGGTAGGCGGGGATGCTCAGGGGCCGGGTGTCCATCGCCCAGCGGCGCCAGCCGCGCCGGGGCGGGGCCGCCGTGTCCGGCGCGGAGCCGGGATCGGTGGTGCTGCTCTCGCTCGTGTCCACGGGTGTCCTGTTGCCGGTAGAGGTTGCTGGCTACATCTTTTCGGTTCGCGAGCCTAACTATCTCAGCAACCACGGGTGCGCGACGAACGGGTTCTGCTCAGGATCCGGCCAGGAGCGTGGCGCCGAGCGCCAGCATGGTGACGGCGACCAGGCCGTCCAGGACCCGCCAGGCCGCCGGCCGGGTCAGGAAGCGGCCGAGCAGCCGGGCGCCGAAGCCGAGCGCGGCGAACCAGCACAGGCTGGCGAGCGCGGCGCCGAGTCCGAAGGTCCAGCGCAGCGCGCCCCGGTCGGCGGCGAGGGAGCCGAGCAGGAAGACGGTGTCCAGGTAGACATGCGGATTGAGCCAGGTCATCGCCAGACAGGTGAGCACCGCCCGGCGGCGGGAGCCCGCGGCCTCCCCCTCGGTGCTCAGTCCGGCCGCGGCGGGCCTGAGCACCCGGCGGGCGGCGAGGGCGCCGTAGCCGAGCAGGAAGGCACCGCCGACGATCCCGACCGCGCGGACCGCGCCCGGCCAGGCCACCACGACGGCCCCGACCCCGCCTACGCCGAGCGCGATGAGCACCGCGTCGGACAGGGCGCATATGCCCACCACGGCGAGGACCGCGTCCCGGCGCACCCCCTGCCGCAGGACGAAGGCGTTCTGGGCGCCGATGGCGATGATCAGGGAGAGGCCGCTGCCGAATCCGGCGGCCGCGGCGGTCAGTGCGTGGTTCATGCGTCGAACCTAAGAAGGATCCCTCACCCGAGTCCAGCTAAAGATTCTTACGTATCCTTAGCGCTTGTGATGACGGAGCTTCCCCTGGACCAGGTGCGGACGCTGCTCGCCGTGGTGGACGAGGGCACCTTCGACGCCGCCGCGGCCGCCCTGCATGTGACGCCGTCTGCGGTCAGCCAGCGGGTCAAGGCGCTCGAACAGCGCACCGGCCGGGTGCTGCTGCAGCGCACCAAACCGGTACGGCCCACGGAGTCGGGCGCGGTGCTGGTGCGGTACGCCCGGCAGCTGGCCCGGCTGGAGCGGGACGCCTGGGGTGAGCTGGGGCTGAGCGGTGCCGGGGAGCCGACGCGGGTGTCGGTGGCGGTGAACGCGGACTCACTGGCGACCTGGTTCCTGCCGGCGCTGACCCGCGTGGCGGGCCTCTGCTTCGAACTGCACCGGGAGGACGAGGACCACACCGCCGCCCTGCTGCGCGAGGGCCTGGTGATGGCGGCCGTGACCACCGCGTCCGATCCGGTGCCGGGCTGCACCGTCCGGCCGCTCGGGCGGATGCGCTATCTGCCCACCGCCGCACCGGAGTTCACCGCGGCCCACCTGCGCGGACGGCCCCTCGCGGACGCGCTGCCCGAGGCCCCCGTCGTGGTTTTCGACCGCAAGGACGACTTCCAGGACGGCTTCGTACGCCGGCTGGGCGGTGGCTCCGCCGGCCCGCTCCGGCACCTCGTGCCCACCTCGGAGGGCTTCCTGGACGCGGTCGTCGCGGGGCTCGGCTGGGGCATGGTGCCGGAGGTGCAGGCCGGCCCGCTGCTGGCGGCGGGCCGGCTGGTGCTCCTCGCGGCCGGGGAATGGATGGACGCCACGCTGTACTGGCAGCAGTGGCGGCTCGACTCCCCCGCGCTGGCCGCACTGGCCGAGGCGGTGACCGCGACGGCGGCCGAGGCGCTGCGCCGCTGACGGTCACGTCACGGTTCATCCGTTTCGCCCCATCCGAAGCGCCGTGCGCAGTACCGTGGTCGGGCGGTGGCGCGGCGGACGGCGGTTCCTCGCCGGTGCTCGCCTCCAACTCCGCGCCGCCGGTGCCCGGTCGGGCAGGGGTGTCCGCGGCCCGGTGGCCCCTCCGCCCCGTTCCCCGGCCTGTGTTGAGCGCGCACGGCTCGCTCCGGGCCGCACGCGCGCCCGTGACCGGATCCCGGCGGTCGCGTGATCCGGCGCCGGATGCGCCGTTTCACAGCGCTCCCATCGGTCACCCGCACCCGAGTACGCATTCGACAGGCACGGACGACTTCGATCCGATCCAGGGAGACTTCGATGGAGAACTGGCGCGACCATGCCGCGTGCCGTCACGAGGACCCCGACCTGTTCTTCCCCATTGGCACCACCGGTCCTGCGCAGGTCCAGACCCAGCGCGCCAAGACGGTCTGCGGGCACTGCCCCGTCCGGGAACCGTGCCTCGACTGGGCGCTGGAGACGGGCCAGGGCATCGGCATCTGGGGCGGGACGACCGAGCTGGAGCGCCGTACCCTGCACCGCCGCGCCCGCTCCGGGCAGCGCTCCGTCCGGCCCTGACCCCCACGGCCCCGGGCCTCGGCGACCGCCGCGGCACATGGTCCCCCACTCCCGCTCCTGCCGGGCCACTTCGGCCCCGCCCGCGTCGATCGCCTCGTCCGCGAGCCGGCACGGCGGCTCGGTCCCCGACGCCGAACGGATCGGCCGACCGGCCGGGCATGAGTACGCCGGTGAGCGCGTCGCTGCGCGCGGGATACCGGAGGCGGTCAGGTGCCGTCCGTGGGTGGGCCGGCCGCGGGCAGCCGCAGGATGAAGACCGCGCCCTCGCCGGGCTCGCTCGCGGCGTCGGCCATGCCTCCGTGGGCGGCGACGAGATGGCGCACGATCGGCAGGCCCAGGCCGCTGCCGCCGGTGCGCCTGCTGCGGGACTTCTCCGCGCGCCAGAACCGGTCGAAGACGTGCGGAAGGTCCTCGGGCGCGATGCCCGCGCCGGTGTCGGTGACAGTGAGGACGACATCGGGGCCCTCCCGGCGTGCGGCGAGCGTGATCGTGCCGTCGGCCGGGGTGTGCCGCAGCGCGTTGGAGACCAGGTTGCCGAGGGCCTGCCGCATGCGTACCGGGTCGGCGTCCAGCCAGGCCGCGGCGTCGGCGTCGGTGCGCAAGGCGACCCCGGCGGCGCCGGCGGCGACCCGGTGGGCGGCGGCGACCTGGTCCAGCAGATCGGCGGCGCGCAGCGGCTCGCGGTGCAGGCGCAGGGTGCCGGCGTCGGCGGCGGCGAGGTCCTGCAGGTCGTCGATGATCCGCTGCAGCACGAGCGCCTCCTCGTGCAGCGAGTCCAGCAGCGGCGGGTCGGGCTGGACGACTCCGTCGCGGACGACCTCCAGCCAGCCGCGGATGTTGGTGAGCGGGCTGCGCAGCTCGTGCGCGATGTCGCTGACCATCGCCTTGCGCTGGGCCTCCAGGCGTTCGCGGCGCTCGGTCAGGTCGTTGAAGGCCTCGGCGAGGATGCCGGTCTCGTCGCGGGTGGTCACCGGGACCCGTACGTGCAGTTCGGGCGGCGCCCCCGCGGCCTCGGTCAGCGCGCGCAGCGGCCGTACCAGGCGGATGGCTACGACGGCGGTCACGGCGACGGTGACCGCGAGGACCAGTCCGGCCGCGCCAATCACCTTGGCCTTGTTGGCCGGGGACATGTCGAAGCGGGAGGGGTTCTGGTCGCCGATGCCGAGGAACAGGTCGGCCACCGGGGCGACGTAGGGCTGCAGTTGGGTGCGCCGGGCGGTCAGGATGCAGTGCTGGGCGGCCCGCGCCGTCGCGTTCTTGCCCGCTGCGGCGTACTTGGCGACGAGGTAGCCGCCGCCGAAGGGGTCCTTGCCGCTGGGGTCCAGGGTGAGGAACAGCTGCCCGCCCAGGTCCAGGCCGGACTGTTTCAGGCAGGGCCTGGCGAGGTCGGTGAGGTCGGCCAGGGCCTTGCCTTCCGTCGGGGTGGGCGTGTTGAGCTGTCCGTCCTCGCACACCGCCGCGCCGTAGCCGCCGGGGTCGGTGCCGTCCGGGACGGAGACCACGGGCCGCCCGCCCGCCGTGCGGACGACACTCGCCTGGAGGCCGTAGCGCTCGTAGCACCGCTTGCGCCTGGCGGCCAGCGTGTCCAGGTTCGCGCGCTCCTGCGCCGGCAGCAGGTAGGGACCGACCACGCGCGGGTCGATGCCGCTGAGCTGGGCTCCGGTCTCGCTGTAGGTGTCGGTGCGCAGCGGGTCGACGGTGGCGGCGGGCCGGGGCGGCAGCGGGGTGCCGCGGGGCGCGGAGTCGGCGACGAGGGTGCGGTCGGGGGTGGTGAGCGCGATGCGGCGTCCGGTCTCGGCGGCCAGCCGGCGGACGGTGCGCCGGACGTCCGTCCAGTCGGAGTGGGTGGCGGCATAGCCGCTGAGCCGGGCCAGGATGCTGTTGTCGGCGGCCAGATCCTGACCCTGTTCCTCCTTCAGGGCGCTGGTCGTCGTCGTGACCGCGAGCCAGGCGGTGGCGGCCACCGAGCAGACGGCGATCAGGGCGGAGACGAACAGCAGCCGGACGAGCAGCCGTTTGCGCAACGGAATCCGGCCCCGCGCCTCCCGACCGACGCCGCCCGGCCCACGCTGCACGCGCGTACCCGGCCGGACTCGCGGCCCCCGCCTCACGGCCGTGTTCCGCTCAGCTTGTAGCCGACGCCGAAGACGGTCAGCAGCCGGACCGGGTGGCGTGGGTCGGGTTCGATCTTGCGGCGGAGGTTCATGATGTGGACGTCGACGGCCCGCTCGGTGGAGGCACGGTCGAAGCCGCGGGTGCACTGCAGCAACTGCCGCCGGGTGAAGACCCGTTCCGGCTCGGCGGCCATGGCCAGCAGGATCTGGAACTCGGCGGGTGTGCAGTCCACGGTCACGCCCTCGCAGCGGACCTCGTGCCGTCCGGGGTCGACGCTGATCCCGGCGGCCCGTACCACGGGGTCGCCGTCCCGGAGGCCGGCGCCGCGCCCGCCGCGCCGGAGCACCGTGCGGATGCGGGCCATCAGCTCGCGCGGGCTGTACGGCTTGGTCATGTAGTCGTCGGCGCCCAGTTCGAGGCCGAGCAGCAGGTCGTCCTCGGCGGAGCGGGCGGTGAGCATCACCACCGGGATGTCCGGGTCCGCGCCACCGCGCAGCGCCCGGCACACGCCGAAGCCGTCGACGACCGGAAGCATCAGGTCGAGGACGACGAGGTCGGGCCTGAGCCGGCGGGCGGCGTCCAGCGCGGCGGCGCCGTCGTGCACCACCGTGGCGGTGTGTCCCTCGGCCAGCAGGGAACGGCGGATCAGTTCGGCCTGCTTCTCGTCGTCCTCGGCGACCAGTACATGTGCGCACACGAGTTCGGATCCTAGGCGGCACCGCCGCGCCGCGGGCCGAGCGGCCGGGTCCGGTCCAGGGGTGAGGTGCGAGGGAGCATGGCGTCGACCCTGGCCGACACTTGTTTGGAACCGGTCAGGGTTCAGGCCCTGTCCGGCTTGCCCTTCGCGTACAGCCAGGTGTGGAACAGACCGTCCAGCCGCTTCCCCGACATCCGCTCGGCGAGCCGCACGAACTGTGCCGTCGTACCGTGGTCGCCGCGGTGGTCGGCCGCCCAGGCGCGCAGGATCCGGAAGAAGTCCCGGTCGCCGACGGCCTTGCGCAGCTCGTGCAGGGTCATGGCGCCGCGGACGTAGACGGGTGTGTCGAAGATGTTCTGGCCGCTGCCCGGGTCGCCGGGCGGGAAGGCCCACAGGTGGTCGCTCGCCGGGCGGGCGTAGTAGGCGGCGAAGGTCGTCTGGGCGCTGTCGCCGCCGTGCTGTTCGGCGTAGAGCCACTCGGCGTAGCTGGCGAAGCCCTCGTTGAGCCAGATGTCCTTCCAGGAGGTCAGCGAGACGGAGTCGCCGAACCACTGGTGGGCGTTCTCGTGGACGAGGGTGCTCAGGTCGGGCGCGGAGTCGTAGAGCGGCCGGGTCTGGGTCTCCAGGGCGTAGCCGGCGTCGGGGGCGTGGTCGACGATCGACCCGGCGGAGCGGAACGGGTACGGCCCGAACAGCTTGCTCTCCCACGCGAGGACGGACGGCAGCTGTTTCAGCACGGGAGCGGCCGCGCCCGCCTCGCGCGGGTCGACGGCGTTGTACACCTTCAGGCCGTCGTGGGTGGTGTACTGCTCGACCTTGAACTTTCCGACGGTCGCGGTGGCGAGGTAGGAGGCCATCGGCTGGGTCTCGCGCCAGCGGAAGGTCGTACGACCGTGCGCGGTGCGCTGCCCGAGCAGAACGCCGTTGGCGACGGCCGTGCGCCCCTCGGGGACGGTGAGGGTGATGTCGTACGACGCCTTGTCCTTGGGGTGGTTGTTCGCCGGGAACCAGGTCATCGCGCCCTGCGGCTCGCCCGCGACGAAGGCGCCGTCGTCGGTGGGGATCCAGCCGTCCGTGCTGCCGTCGGGGTCGGTGACCGGCTTGGGGGTGCCGTTGTAGGCGACGGTGACCCGGAAGTCCCGGCCCTTGCGCAGGGTGTGGTGCGAGGTGACGACGAGTTCCTGGCCGACGCGCCGGAAGGCCGCGGGAGCGCCGTCGACACTGACTCCGGTGACCTTCAGGCCCTTGAGGTCGAGGTCGAAGCGGCTGAGGTTCTGGGTGGCGGCGGCGGTGAGCACGGCCGTGCCGTCGAGGTGCCGGGAGGAGGTGTCGTAGCCGAGCGTCAGGTCGTAGTGCCGGACGTGGTAGCCGCCGTTGCCGCTGAGCGGGAAGTAGCGGTCGCCCGCGCCGGGTGCGCCGGTCGTGTCCGCCGCCGTGGGTCCGGCGGCCCCGATGAGTGCCGCCACGGCCAGCGGGACGGTGGCGAGGACCGTCTCGCGACGCAGGACGGCGGTACGGCGCCGGACGGGCTGTCTGCGGGGTCGCGTCACGGGCGCTCCTCGGGAGGTGGCTGGTGATCGTCTGGCCGACAGATTAGGCGCGCAGGTGTCCCGGACTCACTCTCAATCAGGTCAAGTCTCGCCGCGTCTCCCCCGGAGGCAGGGGACACACCGACGTACTCTCCCAGAACCGTCCGCCGTCCCGGGAGGGAGTGACGACCGTGAGCGTGCGTGTGCGCCGGATCTACGAACCGCCCGAGCCCGACGACGGCCTGCGTGTGCTGGTCGACCGGCTGTGGCCGCGCGGCCTCGCCAGGGACGAGGCACATGTCGACCAGTGGCCCAAGGGGCTCACACCCTCCACCGAGCTGCGCAAGTGGTATCACGGCGGCGGCACGTACGAGGAGTTCCGGCGCCGTTACGAGGCGGAACTCGACGCCACTGAGGCCGCCGGGCTGCTCGACGGCCTCAGGGAGACGGCTCGCAAGGGCCCTGTGACCCTGCTCACGGCGTCGAAGACGCCCGAGGAGAGTCACGCGCGGGTGCTCGCGGACCTGCTGAAGGGCTGAGTGTCAGCCCGTGTGCCTGGCCGCGTGCCGGCCCGCGGCCCGCCCGGAGAACAGGCAGCCGCCGAGGAAGGTGCCCTCCAGCGCGTTGTAGCCGTGCACACCGCCGCCGCCGAAGCCGGCCACCTCGCCGGCCGCGTACAGCCCCTCGATCGGGGTGCCGTCCGCGGCCAGGGCGCGGGAGTCGAGGTCGGTCTGGATGCCGCCGAGGGTCTTGCGGGTCAGCACGTGCAGCCGGACGCCGATGAGGGGGCCCGCGGCCGGGTCGAGGAGGCGGTGCGGGGAGGCGACCCGGCCGAGGCGGTCGCCGATGTAGCGGCGGGCGTTGTGGATGCCCTGGACCTGGGAGTCCTTGCTGTAGGGGTTGGCGATCTGCAGGTCGCGGGCCTCGATCTGGCGGCGCACCTCGGCCGCGTCCAGCAGCGGCTTGCCGGTCAGCGCGTTCATCTTGCCGACCAGCTGCTCCAGGTTGCCCGCGGTCACGAAGTCCGCGCCCTTGTCGAGGAACGCCTGCACCGGTGCGGGCGCGCCCTTGCCGAGCAGCCGGTCGCGCAGCACGGCCCTGCGGTCCTTGGCGGTGATGTCGGGGTTCTGCTCGGAGCCGGAGAGCGCGAACTCCTTCTCGATGATCTTCCGGGTGAGGATGAACCAGGAGTGGTCGTAGCCCGCGATGTCCTCGGTGGTGCGCAGGTACTCGAGGGTGCTGAGGGTGTCGTATCCCGGCAGGCAGGGGTCGGGCAGGCGGCGGCCGAGGGCGTCCAGCCAGACGGAGGACGGGCCGGGCAGGATGCGGATGCCGTGGCCGGGCCAGATCGGGTCCCAGTTCTGCAGGCCCTCGGTGTAGTGCCACATGCGGTCCCGGTTGACCAGCCGGACGCCGGCCTCGGCGCTGATGTCGAGCATCCGGCCGTCGACGTAGGCCGGGACGCCGGTGACCATCTCGGCGGGCGGGGTGCCGAGCCGGGCGGGCCAGTAGCGGCGGACGATGTCGTGGTCGGCGCCGATGCCGCCGGTGGTGACGACGACCGCCTGGGCGGTGAGTTCGAAGTCGCCGACGCGTTCGCGGTTGGAGGCGACACCGCGCGGCGAGCTGTCCTCGGCCAGGACGGTGCCGCGCACCCCGTGTGCCGTGCCGTCCTCGATGACCAGCTCGTCGACCTGGTGGCGGTGGTAGAAGGTCAGCAGGCCGTCCCGGGCGGCCTGGCGGGCGTGGCGGACGAAGGGTTCGACCACGCCGGTGCCGGTGCCCCAGGCGATGTGGAAGCGGGGCACGGAGTTGCCGTGGCCGTTCGCCCTGAGGTCGCCGCGCTCGGCCCAGCCGACGGTCGGCAGCAGCTCGATGCCGTGTCCCTTGAGCCAGGAGCGCTTCTCGCCGGCCGCGAACTCGACATAGGCGCGGGCCCAGCGCACCGCCCAGGAGTCCTCGTCGTCGAGCCGGTCGAAGCGCGCGCTGCCCCGCCAGTCGCTCCAGGCGAGGTCGAAGGAGTCCTTGATGCCGAGGCGGCGCTGCTCCGGGGAGCCGACGAGGAAAAGCCCGCCGAAGGACCAGAACGCCTGTCCGCCGAGGTTCCCCGCGTTCTCCTGGTCGACGAGGGCCACCCGGCGGCCCCGGCTGGTGAGTTCATGCGCCGCGACCAGGCCGGCGAGGCCCGCTCCGACGACGATGGCGTCCGCGTCCATGGCGACCGTTGCCTTTCTCATGCGATGGGGGTGCTGCCGTCGGTCAGCAGCGCGGTGAGCAGTTGTTTGAGCCAGGCACGGGCACGGTCCACGTCCCTGTCGAGCAGCAGTTGGGTGGTGACTCCGTCGTAGGCGGCGACCACGGCGTGGGCGGCGCCGTCGACGTCGCCGAGTACGGCGGGGAGCGGGGTGCGACCGCCGGCCTGACAGAGCCGGTCGGCGATGGCCTGCCGGAGCCGGGCGCGGTGGTCGAGGAGGGCATGGGCGACGGCCGGGTCCCGGGCGGCGTGCACCAGGAAGTCCGTCTTCACCAGGAGCCAGTCCACATCGAGGAGCAGCACTTCGGTGACCCGGTCCACGGAGGCAGGCACGTCCAGGTCGGGGCCGTCGAGGGCGAGCGCGTCGGCGACCTGCCGGGCGATGAGGTCGGCGCGCTCCCGGTAGAGGGCGAAGAACAGTTCGTCCAGGGTGGCGAAGTTGGAGTAGAAGGCGCCTCGGCTGAACCCGGCGGCCTCGCAGACCTCCTCGATGGAGACGCGCCCGAAGCCCTTGGCGGCGAACACCGTGAACGCGGCGTCGAGCAGCCGGGCGCGGGTCTGCGCCCGGCGCCGGGTGACGCGCTTGGCCGTGCCGTCCACTGCCATGTCTCGCCTCCCGTTCGATACGCGAATGTATCGGATACACAAGCGTATCGAAAGACCTGCACTCCCAGATCGGGGGAACAGATTTTCGATTAAGGAGTACGCTGGCTCCATGTCCACGCACCTCCAGGGCTCCCTGTTCGACCAGACCGACGAGCTGCGGCTCGGCCCGCTGGACGGCCTGCGCCGGACCGAGCTGGGCGCCGGCGCCTGGATCGACGTGCTGCCGGGCTGGCTGAGCGGGGCCGACGCGCTGTTCGAAAAGCTGGCGGCGGACGTGCCGTGGCGCGCGGAGCGCCGCACGATGTACGACCACGTGGTGGCCGTACCGCGCCTGCTGGCCTTCTACTCGGCGCACGACCCGCTCCCCCATCCGGTGCTGGACGAGGCACGCGATGCCCTGTCCCGGCACTACGCCGGGGAGCTGGGCGAGCCGTTCACGACCGCCGGGCTGTGCTTCTACCGGGACGGCCGGGACAGCGTGGCCTGGCACGGGGACCGGATCGGGCGGGGCGCACGGGAGGACACGATGGTCGCGATCCTCTCCGTCGGCACACCGCGGGACCTGCTGCTGCGCCCGGCCGGCGGAGGCGGTACGGCGCTGCGGCGGCCGCTCGGGCACGGCGACCTGATCGTGATGGGCGGCTCCTGCCAGCGGACCTGGGAGCACTGCGTACCGAAGACCACCCGAGCCGCCGGGCCGCGCATCAGCATCCAGTTCCGGCCGCAGGGCGTGCGCTGACGCGACCCACTGGTGCGCGTCACCGGCGCTTCTGGTTGGCTGTCCCCCGACGATCAGCCGCACAGGGCTCGGAGAGATCATGCGGGCAGAGGTACGCCAAGTCGCCGACGGCACCTATCTGGTGCACGGCAACCACGTCAACTGGGTGATCCTCAAGGACGGCGACGCCGTCACCCTCGTGGACACCGGCTACCCGGGTGACCGGGAAGGGGTTCTGGAGTCCCTGGCGGCGGTGGGCAGTTCACCGGAGGCGGTCACCGCCGTACTGATCACCCACGCGCACAACGACCATCTGGGCTCGGCCGAGTACCTGCGCGCCACCCATGGCACGCCCGTCTATCTGCACCCGGCCGAAGTGCCGCACGCGCGGCGGGAGTTCCTGCAGCAGGCCACCATCGGCGACGTGGTGCGCAACGCCTGGCGGCCCGGCGTCGTGCCGTGGGCGATGCACGTGATCCGGGTCGGCGGCACCGACCACAACCCCGTCACCGCCCCCGAGCCGTTCCCGGCCGAGGGCCCGCTGGACCTGCCCGGCCGCCCCGTGCCGGTGCACACCCCGGGCCACACGGACGGCCACTGCGTCTACCACCTCCCCGAGGCGGGCATCGTGATCTCCGGCGACGCGCTGGTCAGCGGGCACGCGACCTCGCGGGTCAAGGGCCCGCAGATACTGCTCGACTTCTTCCACCACGAGCGCTCCCGGGTCGTGGCGTCCCTGGAGCTGATCGCCGCGCTGGACGGCGACACCCTGCTGCCCGGGCACGGGCCCATCCACAAGGGTCCGGTGCGCGCGGCGGCCGAGCAGGCCCGGGAGCGGTCCTCCTAGAACCCCCGCAGGGGGCCTTAGGGTTCGTGTCATGGCCTTGCAGATCAGCGCCACGAACCCGGAGCACCCCGCGCTCCTGCTCGCCCTGCCCTGGGACCTGCCCCTGGCGGAGTGGCCCGAGGAGTACCTCGTGCCGCTGCCGAGGGGCATCTCCCGGCATGTGGTGCGGTACGCGCACGCCGGTGACGAGGTGATCGCCGTCAAGGAACTGGCCGAGCGGCCCGCGCTGCGCGAGTACGGGCTGCTGCGCGACCTCGACCGGCTCGGCATCCCCGCCGTCGACCCCCTCGCCGTGGTCACCGGCCGCACCGACCGCTCGGGCGCCCCGCTCGAGCCGGTCCTGATCACCCGGCATCTGCGCGGCTCGATGCCGTACCGCTCGATGTTCGAGACGACCATGCGCCCGGCGACCATGCACCGGCTGATGGACGCCCTCGCCGTGCTGCTGGTCCGGCTGCACCTGGCCGGGTTCGCCTGGGGCGACTGCTCGCTGTCCAACACCCTCTTCCGGCGGGACGCGGGCGCCTACGCCGCGTATCTGGTCGACGCCGAGACCGGCGAGCTGCACCCGCGGCTGAGCCCCGGGCAGCGGGAGTACGACCTCGATCTGGCCCGGGTGAACATCAGCGGGGAGCTGCTGGACCTGGAGGCGTCCGGAGCGCTGCACCCGTCCGTCGACCCGGTGCGGTTCGGGCACGAGATCTGCACCCGGTACCAGGGCCTGTGGCAGGAGCTGACCCGCACCTCGGTGTACCCGGCGGGCAAGTACCACTACATCGAGCGCCGGATCCGCCGCCTGAACGAACTCGGCTTCGACGTGGCCGAGATGCAGATCGAGCACTCCGCGGGCGGCGACACCGTCACATTCGTGCCGAAGGTCGTCGACGCCGGCCACCACCAGCGCCAGCTGCTGCGGCTGACCGGCCTGGACACCGAGGAGAACCAGGCGCGACGGCTGCTCGGCGACCTGGAGAGCTGGATGGCCACCCAGGACGACTACGCCCCGGGCGACCCCCTCGCCGCCCGCCCCGAGGTGCTGGCCCACCGCTGGGTGCGGGACGTGTTCCGGCCCACCGTGCGGGCCGTGCCGCTTCAGCTGCGCGGCTCGGTGGATCCGGCCGAGATCTACCACCAGCTCCTCGAACACCGCTGGTACCTGTCCGAGCGCGCGCAGCACGACATCGGCCTCGGTACCGCCGTGCAGGACTACATCGAGAACGTGCTGCCCACAGCGCGGGGCGCCCTGGAGCGGGCCGACCCCGAGTAGCTCACTCGTGCGGGACCACGGCCACCGGGCAGTCGGCGTGGTGCAGCACCCCGTGCGTGACCGAGCCGATCCGGCCGCCCACGGCCGTACGGTGCGACCGGCGCCCGACGACCATCAGCTGGGCCCGGCCGGCCACCGACAGCAGCACCTGGCCCGCGCTGCCCATCTCGACGTGCTCGGCCACGGGCACGTCCGGGAACCGCTCCCGCCATGGCTCGAGCGCGTCGGACAGGGCCTGCTTCTCGTACGGTTCGAGGCCGCCCACGTCGTCGAGGAGCTTGAGCGAGCCGGGGCTGTAGGCGAAGACCGGCGGCAGGGTCCAGGCCCGTACGGCCCGGACGGTCGCGCCGCGGGCCGCCGCCGTCTCGAAGGCGAAGAGCAGCGTGGCCGCGCTGTCCTCGCCATCGCCGTGCTGGCCGACCACGACGTCCCGTCCGGCGGCCTCCGCCGTCGGCCGGTCCCCGGCGCGCACCAGGACCACCGGCCGGGTCGCCTCGGCGATCACCTGCTGACCGATCGAGCCGAGCAGGAACCCGAGGACGGGCCCGTGCCCGGGCGAGCCCAGCACCAGCATCTCGGCCTCCGCCGCGGCGCGGGCCAGCGCATGCACGGGCTCGCCCTCGACCACGTCGACGCTCACCTCCAGCCGCGGATGCCGCTCGGAGACGGCCCGCACGGCCTCCGCCACGCCCTGTGAGACCCACCCGTGCTGGGTGTTGCGGTCGGCGGTCGCGAGCGACTCGGCGTAACGCCAGGCGTGTACGACGCGCAGGGGCAGCCCGCGGCGTACGGCCTCCCGGCCGGCCCAGTCCAGCGCGGCCAGGCTCTCCTCCGTGCCGTCCGCCCCTGCCGTGATCGGGCGTGTCATGCGTGGGCCTCCTCGTCCTCGCCGCTCTGTCGTGCTGCTGCCCACTATCGGGCACCGTCGCGCACGGGCACGACGATCTCTTCCACGAGCCGTCGGCCCGGGAGCCGGTCAAGGAGCGGCGCCCGGGCCGATCTCGTCGCCTGCCGTATCCCAGGGCAGATCGCGGCGATCGAACATACGATGGCTGCGAACCGGTGCGGTGTGGTCCCCACGACACCGACCCGTGAACCAACGCTCGGGGTGGGAGACGTATGGCACAGGCCGCCGATGCAGCGCGGACCGTCATCCTGACCGTGGTGAGCGTGCTGGTATGCCCCGGCAAATCCCGCAGGACCATCAGCGGCGCCGCGCCGCGGCGGAGGCCAGCTGCGCGACGGGGAAACGCTGGACGCGTCACGGAAACCGTGGACCGTCTTCTACCTCAGTGAGGCTGCCACGATCGACAAGATCACGCCAGTGATCCAGCAGGGGCGGTACCTGCCTGTCGACCACGCCCGGAAGGCGCTGACGTCCGGCCACCTCGTCGTCCCCACGCTTGACGAAGCATTCCCCGCCAGGAAATGACCCCCACCGACCTGGCGTCGGGATAGTCCGCAGTGACCGTCTGATCCGGACCTGCTCGGACGGAGGCGAGGGCACAGGCGAGTCGTGTCGACGTGGGAGGCTCAGCCCGCTCTTGATAGAGGGTCGTCGTTGTTCGGCATTGATGTCCAGCACGATCACAGTCGGGACGGCCGATCACACGTCTTTTGACCTTGTATCTCGATAACTCACCCTGCCCACTGGCCAGATGGAACACTTGGCCACGGAGGTGCAAGCGCGTGACGATAGTGGAGTTTGCGGCAGGTCAGGACGGACGGGTCTACGTCGAAGTCCCTGACGCGGCACGGGACAACGGCGACAGCGGACTGGTCCGGGCCGGCGCCGGTGACCGGATCGCCAGGGCGGCGGCCGAGACCTGGCAGGGCGCCCTGGCGGGCGTGCGGTCCGCTGCCGAGGGGGCACTGGCTCAGTTGCGCGCGATCGATCCGCCGCCGGAGGAAGTAGAGGTGACCTTCGGGGTGGCGGTCGACGGGAAGTTCGGCGCCACACTGGTCTCGGCGGGCACGAATGCGCATCTGAACGTGAAGGTGGTCTGGCGGAACTCCGCCGGGCCGCCGGGCTCGGACACGCGCCCATGACGAGCCCGGGTCTGCTGGCGCAACGTCCGTCGTGGCTGGTCCGGTTTCCCCGTGCGCACGGCGACGGGGCGGCGGGGGCCGGCGTACTCGTCGGAACCCGCCATGTGGTGACCTGCGCCCATGTCCTGGACAAGCAGTTCGGCCGGGAAGATCCCGGACCCGGCCGGAGCCCGGCTGCGCCGGCCGAGGTGGTCGTGGTCGAGTTCCCGTTCGCGGACAGGATCGGATCTCCGGGTACCCGGATGCGAGCCACGGTGGTGGGCTGGGTGCCGATCGCGGCGGACGGCTCTGGCGACGCAGCACTGTTGGAGCTGGAGTCGGAAATAGATCTGCCGCCGGATCTGGAGCCGGAGCCGGAGCAAAAGACCAGTGTCGCCTGCACGCCGGCTCCGCTGGCGTGTCCTCCCGGGCTGAGCGGCCACCCGTTCTCCGTGCACGGCTTTCCTCATGGCAGCCCGGCGGCGAGGCAGGTGACCGGTGTGGTGCGGGGTGCCAGCGGCGAGGAGGGGCCATGGGTCCAGTTGGACCCGGAAGGCGCGGCGGGCTGGGCGATCGAGCTGGGCTTCTCGGGCGCGCCGGTGTTCGACAAGAGCAGAGAGGCCGTAGTCGGCATCGTCGTGATACGCGACGATCACCGCACCGGGCACATGATCCCCATGACCTACCTGCGAAGGCTCTGGCCCGAAGTGCGGAGCAACTGCCGCTGGCGGCTGGACCTCCAGGCGAGCTACCGAACACACTGGCGTCCCCGGGCACGTGGTTCCGAGCCCGATTCCCGCACAAGGGAATGGTTCTTCACCGGCCGTACCGAGGCCCGCCGCGTCATCCGTGACTGGCTGGAGGGCAAGGACGAGGCCCTCTCCGAGCACTCGATGCTGCTGGTGACAGGTGGTCCGGGCAGCGGCAAATCAGCGCTCCTGGCACACTCGTTGGTCGCGTCCGACCCACTTCTGTCCCGGACCGTACCCACAGCAGGCCCATGCCCGCCGATCGGGGCCTTCGACGCGGCGATCTACCTGAAGGGGCGCACCTGCGACGAAGTGACGGCACAGCTGGCCCGTGCGCTTGACGTCACAGCGAGCAATTCCGACGAACTCGTGGCCTCGGTGCCCGAGTCCCCGGACGGCAAGCGGTTCACGGTGCTGGCGGACGCCGTGGAAGAGGCCGCCGGCCAGGACGAGGCCGTAGAGATAGCGGCCCTGCTGCGGGAACTGAGCAACACCGGCAAGGTCCGCGTACTCGCCTCGGTGCGCACTGCGCCCGCCGGTGCCAGCCGGCAGGAGATCCTGGCCGCCTTCGGCCGCAGCACTCCGCGTATCGACCTGGAAGACAGCCGGTACCTGCACCGCCCCGATGTCGCCGAGTACGTCGCACGTCGCCTCGCCAGTGAACAGGCGGCCTCGGCCCGGTACCGCGCCTGCGGGCCCGACCAACTGCGCGCCATCGGCGAGAAGGTGGCCCGCAAGGCACGCTACAACTTCCTGATCGCCCAGCTCACCACCGGTTGGCTGACAGACCCCAGAGGGCAGCAGCCCGAGCTGGACGACCCCGAATGGGAGGCCGAACTACCCGAGACCGTCGGCCAGGCGATGGACAGATACCTGCGCACCTGTCGTCCCGACACCGATGTCGTCAAGCGCCTGCTCACCGCCCTGGCGTACGCCCGTGGAGACGGCCTTCCCCGCGGCGCCACCTGGCTGCGCATGGCGGACGCGCTGGCCTCCGACGACGACGAACCCGCCCATGATCTGGGGAAGGTCTTCAAGAGCGCGGCACAACACCTTGTCGAGCGGGTCAACGAAGGATCGGGGCCGCACGCGTACCGGCTCTTCCACGACGCCCTCGACCAGCACCTGCGCAAGACACTCGAGCTTGAGCAGGACACGCCCGAGGCGGCCATCACGGCCGCGCTGACGGATGCCGTTCCTCGCGGAGGTGACGGGGAGCGGGCCTGGGCCGAGGCCGATGCGTACACGCGTGACCACCTGGCCAGTCACGCGGCCGCCGCAGGACAGCTCGACCCCCTGATCACTGACGCCGAGTACCTCGTGCACGCCACGCCACGCAACCTGATCCGGCATCTGTACACCCCTTCGGCCGGATCCGCCCGCCGCACCGCAGCGGTCTATCGCAACTCCGTCAACCTCCACGCGACCGCCACACCGGCTCAACGCCGACAGATCCTCGCCCTCGACGCCGCCCGGGCGGGCGCTACTTCCTTACAACAGCAACTGTCCCGCCGTATACCCGAAGGCAGTTGGGCCCCGCGATGGGCCACCAAAGGCGACTTCTCCCCGGCGCTGCGGGACTCCCTCACCGGGCACACCGATGACGTGTTCGCAGTGGCGTGCACGACGCTCCAAGGCAGACCTGTCGCCGTGACCGGCGGTGATGACAAAACACTACGGTTGTGGGATCTCGCCGCCGGCACGCCCATCGGCCAGCCCCTCATGGGGCATTCCAGCCGTGTCGAAGAGGTGGCGTGCACCAGCCTCGGCGGCTCACCCATCGCTGTCACCGTCGATATGGACCGGACGATCCGCGTATGGGACCTCGCCTCGGGAAGCGCCCTTGGCCACGCCCCCACGGCCCCCACGGACCTCCGGCCGTCAACTGACGCGATGGCCTGCGCCATCGTCGACGGTATGCCCATCGCCGTCACCAAGGACGCCGCCGGAACCCTCTGGCGGTGGGAGCTCGCTTCCGGAACTCCCGTCGGCCGCCCCCTCGCCAAAGTCGGACCAGCGGGGGCAGTGGTGTGCACCACCCTCGGCGGTGTGCCCGTCGTCGTCACCGCCGCCAGTTCCGAGCGCCCGGTGCGGGTGTGGGATCTGGCCACCGGCGCGCCCGTCGGCTCGCACCCCGACATCCGCCGCTACGGCGGCCCCATGGCCCTGGCATGTACCGAACTCGACGGCCGTCAGGTAGCCGTCACCGCCAACAGGCAGAGGGTGCAGGTGTGGGATCTGGCCTCCGGTGCCGCCATCGGCGACCCGCTCACCTATCACTCGGCAGCACCGCTCGAGTTCGTGGTCGACGTGGCGTGTACGAGTCTCGGGTCGACCCCCGTAGCCGTCACGGTCCACAGCGAGGGGGAGGTGCGTGTGTGGGATCTTGCTTCCGGGACCCCCGTCGGACAGCCGCTCCTCGGACACACGAACCTGGTGCACGCGGTGGCGTGCACCAGCCTTCACGGGAAACCCATCGCCGTCACCACCGGTCGCGATCACACCGTGCGGCTCTGGGACTTGACGGCCGGCAGCAGTGGCGAGGGCCCTCCCGCCGGACACACCGGCCAAGTGACGGCGGCGGCGTGCACGAGTCTCAGCGGCCGTCCTGTCGCCGTCACCACCAGCCGGGACGAGTCGATCCGGCTGTGGGATCTCGCGTCCGGCACACCCGTCGGCCGGCCCCTCCTCGGACACACCGGCCCGGTGACCGCGGTGGCGTGCACCAGCCTTCACGGGAAACCCATCGCCGTCACCGCTGGCGATGACAAGACGGTCCGGCTGTGGGATCTTGCCTCCCGAACCCCCATCGGCCAACCCATGACCGGCCACACCAGGGGGGTGGACGGGGTAGCCTGCACCACCCTCAGAGGCCGCCCCGTCGCCGTCACCATCGGCAGCGACAGCACCGCCTGGGTATGGGATCTCATCTCACGTACCCTCGTCGTCCGCCTCATCGGACCCGTCCGCGATCGCGTCCTCACGCATCGAGCGATTAGCTGCACCAGCGTCGACGGCGCACCCTTCGTGGTGACCGGTGGCCCGCCCGCAGCGCGTGCGTGGGACCTGACGTCCTACATCCAGCTCAGCAACGACTCCGACCACATGACCGACTCGACACAGGTGGCGTGCACCGTCCTCGACGGGATGCCCGTAGCGGTCACGCCCGACGGCCCCGGCACGGCGTACGTCTGGAGCCTGACCACCGGCGAACGCATCGGCCGCCCTCTCGTCGTACCCGCGGGCCGAATGCGCATCGATACGTGCGCCGATCTCGACGGCACGCCTGTCGCCGTGACAACCGGCGACCACGAGGCAGTACACGTGTGGGATCTACGCACAGGGGAGGTTACGGGGCGGGTCATCGCGAACAGGGTCGATGTCGTGACCCTTGGCGAGGAAGGGCACCTTGTTGTGGGAATGGGGCGTGACATAGCGGTCTTCACCCGGCGCCTTCGACATTCATCGACCGGTCCTCACCCCGTGCCCGATGTCTGACCCGGTTTGCCATGTCAACTCCTCCTGTCCACCGTCGACTCCATACGGGGAACGCACATGAGCGAATCAGCGGCACAAGAGCGGGAGACGGCCCATCGCATTGCCTTGCGTCTGGCGGATGAAGGCCCGGCCGGTTGGCGCACCATGGAGGCGGTGTTCGCGATGACCGTCTCGGTCGACTTGGCGCGCGCTGTCTTCCTCGGCGATGAGGGATCCACGCCGGTCGAACCGTCGGCATCAATAATCGCGCTGGTAAGGGAGCATCGTGAGCGAACGGCGCGGCTCGGCGACGGACCGTGGTGGCGAATGCTGTTGTCCATGACCAAGTCCGGTGAGATCGAGGTCGACTACGACTACGGGGACGAGCCGTTTCCCGACGACCACCTGTTTCCACCCGAAGCGTACCGGGCTGACCTGGACGAGTACCCCCGAGACTGGCTGCCGCTCTGGCTGGCCGCCTACGTCAGCCACGGCGATCGGCAGAAGCGGAGCCCCCGGCACGCCGCTGAGGCGGTACGTGCGGATCGTGCCGCCAAGGTCTGGTCGGAGCTCACCCACAACGAGTTCCCGGACTTTCCGCTGATGTGGGCACGATGGGCGACGATAGCGGCGGCGTTCGTCGCCGTCGGATCGCAGTGGGGTCCCAGGGTCCTGCCGGCGCTCGGCTGGTTCGAGAGTTCACGGCGCGGTGGCAGCACTCTGTATGTGTTGCCCGGTGACCGGGCGGTGCTGTCCGGCGGGGTGTGGGACGCCCCGTCCCTGGACGCCGCGTACAACGACAGCGCGGGGCTGCCGCGCTTGTTCGCGGGGGCACCTGACTGGGTCGCCGATCCGGTTTTGAACCCGCGCGCGGATACTGGCCTGCTGTCGTTCTGCTACTGGTGGGAAGGAGACCGCTGGTACCGGGGTGAGTCGCCTCCTGCCGAGCAATGTGCCACGGCCGTGCCCGGCGTGTGGACCGCAGGTACCGTGACCGGCATCGTGGCCAAACTGGCCGCGGACCGGCCGACTGAGCAACAGCAGCGCGCGGCACAGATGTTGGTCTCGGTCGCCGAGCAGGGTGTCGTCACCCGGGACGCGCTGGTGCACGTCTTCGGCGACGACGGCCGTCGCGACATCGACAGTGCCCTGTACCAGTTCTCGCTCGCCGGTCTGACGAACGCCTTGCCACCGCAGGAGCTGCCCGAGGAGCAGGCCATCCTTCGGGTGCGGCAGTACATAGAGGCCCAGGGCCTGGACACCACCGGCTATCCGCTGTCCGAGCTGGTGGCCGACCGGTTCAGCATCGGCTGGATGGTCTACGTACCCGGGGGTGGGATCGGCCGCGCCATCTTCTACGTGGACGACGACGGCGTGCTGGAGCATTCCTCCTCGTCGACAGCGCCACTGACGTTCATAGCCGGTTTCGAACGACGCTTCCGGAAGCGTCATACCCCGGCGATCTGGAGTCCGGACTAGGGGAGCAACGGTAGCTGAAGCGCAAGACTTCGCGTGGCTCCCGAACCCGGAGGCGAAGACCCTTGCCTGGGAACACCTAGCGGAGATCCCGTTCGGCGGACCTCTCGGCGTAGACCACTTAAGACGGTGTCCTATGTGGTGGGGCGGACGAGTCGCTTGTAGCAGCAGATGGCTGCGGCGAGCCCGAGAAAGGCGAGGTAGTTGCGGGGATGACGCTCGTAGCGGTGGTTGAGCCGGCGGTAGCCGGTCAGCCAGGAGGGGGTGCGTTCGATGACCCATCTCCGGCGTCCCAATCGCTCGCTGGACTCGACACCTTTGCGGGCGATGCGCACTCCGATCCGCTTACCACGTAACCATTTACGCAGGTGAGGCACGTCGTAGGCCTTGTCGGCATGGAGTCGTTGGGGCTTGAAGTGTCGGCCGCGGTGGGGGTCGTGTTTCGTTTGGTGACCGGCCACCATCGGCTTCAGTGCTTCGCTGTCGTGGACGTTGGCGGCTGAGACGCCGACGAGTAGGGGCAGTCCGTTCGCGTCCGACAGGACGTGCATCTTGTAACCCGGCTTGCCCCGGTCCACGGGGCTCGGACCTGTGTGTTCGCCCCCTTTTTCGCCCTGACGTGGGCGGAGTCGAGGACAACGCGGGTGACATCGATCAGGCCCGCGTCGTCGAGCCGATGCAGCACGGCCTCGTGCAAGCGGCCCCAGACTCCGGCTCTGGACCAGATGAGGAACCGGCGATGAGCCGTCGAATTCGAGATGCCGAAGCAGGGTGGCAGGGCCCGCCAGGCACAGCCGCTGACCAGGACGTAGATGATGGCCGCGAACAGCGTCTCATCAGACGTGTACTGTGTCCCGCCGCCCTGCGGCCGCACCTTCGACGGCGGGATCAGCGGCTTCGCGATCTCCCACAGCCCGTCCGGAACAATCCAACTCCACGTACCCCGCCCCATGCGAGGCTCAACGAGCCGCCGCCACATAGGACACCGTCTAATACTCCAGTCAGAAATCGTGTCCTGAGCTGGTTCTTCTTCGGTAGTGGCAGCGGCGGGCGATGGCTTGGTGGTGTCTGCGCCAGTGGGACCAGTTCAGTGTGTGGAGTCGTCGGTCCTGGTGGGGTCTGGGGTGGGGCAGGAGAGTGTCCAGGAGGCGCCGGATCTCTGCCACGGTGAGGGGGATGAGGCTGGTGGTGTCGTTTCTGCCGCCCCCTTTGCGGTGTCCTGGGTCCGGGCTGCGAGGACAGCGAGGAAGGCGTGGGCGAGCATGGCCAGGGTGATGTGCCGGTACCAGCCCACGTAGCGTCGGACCTCGTATTCGTCCAGGCCGCATTGGTTCTTCGCGGCCTGGAAACATTCCTCGACGGCCCAGCGTGAGCCGGCAAACGCGGGCCAGTTCGGCGATCTCGACGCCGACGGGTGCGTAGGCGAGGTAGTAGGCAAGCTCGCTGGGGTCGGACAGACTGCGTCGGGCCATCACCCAGCGGTGATGGGTGGGTGGGTCCGGGTCGAAGATGATGTTGGCGGGCAGTTTGGCCGCGGCCCAGTCGTAGACGCGTGGTCCCTTGGCCCCGTCGCCGCAGGACAGCCGCTGCCAGGCGTCGTCGGGCGCTTCGTCGATGAGCTGGTCGATGCGCCAGATGCCGGCCAGGGACTTGATCTGCTGGGACTCCGGCACCGCCACGACATAGCCGACGTCGAGCTGTTCGAGCAGGCGGCGGAAGGACCAGTCCTGTCCGTAAGCCTCGGCGGTCACCCATGCAACGGGCAGGCCCGCGGCGAGACAGCGCCGGACCAATTCCCTGGCCAGCTCGCCCTTGGTCGCGAAGGTACGTTCATCGGGGATCTTCGCTTCCCGGCACCGCTCTCGATCCTTGGTCCAGGACTTGGGCAGGTAGAGCTCACGGTCGACGAGCGCTCTGCCCTGGACGGTGGCGTAGGCCGCGAAGACACCGATCTGGCAGTTGTCGATCTTTCCGGACGTGAAGGTGTACTGCCGGGACACCCCGGCCGACGTGGTGCCCTTCTTGATGAACCCGGTGTCATCGATGATCAGCACTCCGCCCGGACCCAGCCGTTCGCCGACGTACTGCCTCAGGTCGTCTCGAACGGCATCGGCGTCCCAGCGCGCACCGTTGAGCAGATGTTGCAGTCCAGCAGGGTCGCGATGTCCTGCGCACTCGGCCTAGTTGCCAGCCGTTCTTCCGACCCACCGGCGCCAGCAGGCCACGGACGTAGTCCCGCATCCGCCACCGCAGGTCCGCCCGCCCGAACCGACCCGCCACCAGCGCGAAGACCGACTCCAACTCCTCGGCCCAGCCCTCGACTTCAGTAATCCCCTCCACGCCGGGACAACGAGAAGATCCAGCTCAGGACACTATTTCTGACTGGAGTACTAACTGGCCCTAACAGAAGTCGTTGATCATATGACTATCGGCGGGACTGCTCGTTGGTCTGGTCGTGGGAAAGCGTCAGTCGCGACCATGGGTCGTGTCGGATGAACTGTGGTCGCTGGTTGAGCCGTTGTTACCAGAGCCAGGGCCGAAGCTGGTCTCAGGCCGTCCACGGGTTCCGGACCGGCAGGCCCTGTGCGGGATCTTGTTCGTGCTGCACACCGGGATCCAGTGGGAGTACCTGCCCCAGGAGCTGGGCTTCGGTTCGGGCATGACCTGCTGGCGCCGTCTGGCCGCTTGGACCGAGGCCGGCGTGTGGGATGAACTCCACCTGGTGCTGCTGAAGAAGCTGCGGTCGGCGAAGAAGCTGGACTGGTCGCGGGCGGTGATCGATTCCTCCCACGTGCGGGCGGCCCGGCGGGGCCCAAGAGCGGTCCCAGCCCGGTCGACCGCGCACGGCCGGGCAGCAAGCACCACATCCTCACCGACGGTCAGGGCATCCCACTCGCGGTGTCGCTGACCGGCGGCAACCGCAACGACGTCACCCAACTGCTGCCGTTGCTGGACAAGGTCCCGGCCGTCGCCGGGCTTGTCGGCCGACCCAGGCGCCGGCCTGACATGCTGTTCGCAGACCGCGGCTACGACCACGACCAGTACCGACGACTGCTCTGGCAGCGGGGCATCCGCCCCGTCATCGCCGAACGCGGCCGACAGCACGGCACTGGCCTGGGCACCTTCCGCTGGGTCGTCGAGCGGACCATCTCCTGGCTCCACGGCTCCCGCCGCCTGCGCATCCGCTGGGAACGACGAGGCGACATCCACGAAGCCTTCCTCGGCCTCGCCACCTGCCTCATCACCCACCGCCACGTCCAACGCCTTTGTTAGGACCTCTTAGACGTCGTCTCATTTGGATCGCTGGGTAATCTGCACCGTGTGGTGATGGTCGAGCGCATGGTGCCGGACGAGTTGTGGGAGCTGTTCCAGCGGGTGGTACCGCCTGCTCCATCGCGGCCGCAGGGTGGTGGTCGGCGCCGGTATGGGGATCGTGAGGTGCTGGCCGCGATCATCTTCGTGGCCACGACAGGCTGTACCTGGCGGCAGTTGCCGCCGGTCTTCGGCCCGTCGGGGCCGACTGCGCACCGGCGCTTCACCGAGTGGACCGCCGCCCGGGTCTGGGCGAAGCTGCACCGCCTCATCCTCGACGAGCTGGGCTCGCGCGGAGAGCTTGACTGGTCGCGCTGCGCCATCGACTCGGTGAACATGCGGGCCCTGAAAGGGGGGACCTGACAGGTCCGAATCCTGTGGACCGGGGCAAGAAAGGCTCGAAGATCCACTTGATCACCGAGCGGACCGGTTTACCCCTCTCCATCGGGATTTCCGGCGCGAACCTGCACGACAGCCAGGCACTCGAGCCACTCGTGTGCGGCATCCCGCCGATCCGATCCCGCCGCGGCCCGCGCCGACGACGGCCCGCCAAGCTGCACGCGGACAAGGGCTACGACTACGACCACCTGCGCCGATGGCTACGCCAGCGAGGCATCCGGCACCGCATCGCCCGCAAGGGCATCGAGTCCTCCACCCGGCTGGGCCGGCATCGCTGGACGATCGAGCGCACGATGTCCTGGCTGGGCGGCTGCCGCCGTTTGCACCGACGCTACGAACGCAAGGCCGAGCACTTCCTGGCCTTCACCGCCATTGCCTGCAACCTCATCTGCTACCGCCGACTCACCAAATGAGACGACGTCTTACAGCCTCACCGAGAGGTTTCCCAGGTGGCAGCTACGGTCAGCTCGCCGCCGATCGCGTACAGGTGCGCGGCCTGGCCCGCCGCTCGGTATCGAAGACGAAGAGCATTCGGCTGCTCACCGTCTCACCGCTACGCGGACGCGGCTCCCGCATGTTCCGGTAGCGGCTCTTCTCGATCGCGTCGGGCGGCGGAGCGCCGGACGAGCCAGCGCCTCCTACCGGCGCGGGCTACATCGTGATGGCCGATCCGGAGGGAACCGAGTTCTGCTGGGGCTGAAGGACGGGGAACTTCACGCCGGTGAGGTCTTCGGAGACGGCCCACAGCCGCTGCTGGACGGCCACCTCGTACGACTCCGGGCTGGAGGTGACCAGCCGGGGGTGGCCCTTGACCTCGTTGCGCCCGCCGGGGCCGTAGTACTGGCCGCCGAGCGCGCCGGGGTCGGTGGCGGCGCGCAGGGTGGGCAGGGCGCCCATGGCCGGTGTCTGGGTGATCAGCGGCGCGAGCCAGGTGACGGGCAGGCGGAGCGCGGCGGGGGTGTGGCGGATGAGGTCGGTGTTGGACACGCCGGGATGGGCGGCGACGGCGACGGTGGTGCCGTGCGCGGCGAGCCGGCGCTGCAGCTCGTAGGTGAACATCAGGTTGGCCAGCTTGGACTGACCGTAGGCGGCGGCCCGGCTGTAGGACCGCTCCCAGTGCAGGTCGTCGAAGTGGATCGCGGCCTGGATGCGGTGGCCGGTGCTGCTGACCGTCACCACGCGTGAGCCGGGCACCGGCAGCATCAGGTCAAGCAGCAGCCCGGTGAGCGCGAAGTGGCCGAGGTGGTTGGTGCCGAACTGCATCTCGAAGCCGTCGGCGGTGGCCTGCTTCGGGGTGTACATCACGCCGGCGTTGTTGATCAGCAGGTCGATCCGGTCGAGCCGGGAGTGCAGCGCCGCCGCCGCGGTCCGCACGGAGTCGAGCAAGGTCAGGTCCAGCGCCTGCACGGTCACGTCGCCGGGCATGCAGGCCGCGGCCTGCTCGCCCTTTTCGACATTGCGCACGGCGAGAACCACGGACGCCCCGTGCTCGGCGAGCGCCTTGGCGGTCTCGTACCCCAATCCGGTGTTGGCCCCGGTCACCACGGCCACCCGCCCGCGCTGGTCCGGAATGTTCGCCGTTGTCCACTTCTTGCCCACGCCAGACTCCCAGTCGCCTAAAGTACCGAAGGTATCTTGTGTTCGACGTTAAGGTACCTTCGGTACTTTGTCAACGTACCGAAGGTACTTAATCTAGACTGGGGAGCGTGACTTTCCAGCGGGCGCGAACCGAAGAGCAGCGGGAGATCCGGCGACGGGCGATCCTCGACATGGCGTCGGCGATGCTCGACGAGATGCCTGTGGCCGCGGTCACCCTGAACGAGCTCAGCCGCCGGGTAGGCCTGGCGAAGCCGAACGTGCTGCGCTACTTCGAGTCTCGCGAGGCGGTGCTGCTGGAGCTGCTCGACCGCTATTTGCGGGAGTGGCTGACGGAGCTGGCTGGGGAGCTGGCCGTCGGCATCGACGAAGACCTCCCCATGCCCGAGCGGGCGGCAGCGGTGGCCGAGATCCTCAGCCGCTCGCTGTCCGGCCGAATGGTGCTGTGCGAGCTCTTCGGCGCACAGGGCAGCGTCCTGGAGCACAACGTCTCCGTCGAGGTCGTGGCACGCTACAAGCGCGCCTCCCTGGACCGCCTGACAACCATGACCGCCCTGCTCCGGAAGTACCTGCCGGAGCTAGGCGAGAACGCGACACTCTTCAGCCTGCAGACCATGCTCATGGCCGGCGCGCTGTCGGCGTACAGCACGCCCCCGCCCAGCCTGCAGGCGGCCTACGAGGCCGAGCCCGAGCTGGCCCGCTTCCACTTGGATCTGAAGGACTATTTGAAGCAGGCCTTGACCGCAACCCTCCTGGGCGTGCTACCCCGCCGCTGACCAGCGTTGCACTGAACAGGCCGAAACCTCTGTGCCTCTTGAGCTGACCGTCAAGTGCGCCGGACCTGGCCCCTACTCGGGTTCGGTGGGTGCTTGAGAGGCTTTGAGTCGGCGAAGGGCTGGATCCTCGTCCGCGAGGGCGCAGACGGGACGATGGACGCCGATCTCACCGGGCCGGCGTAGAAGGCCGTCCGCAACCGCCTCGACGTCGGCCGATAGCGGCCGTCATGTCGCTAGAGATTCGCCTACGCGATCCCATAAGGCCTGTGATCTTCGGCCTCGCCCGGTGTAACGTCGCTACAAGTAGTCGTGGTTCCGAAGTCCCGAGCGCCCGTGACACACGTCTCGGGCGTTCTTGCTGTTCAGCGCCTCTCCGGACCAAGGCGATCACCTCCGGATCCCGCACGGTGTGGGGTCCGAAATTCCTTGAGGGAGACAGGCATGGCCAGCGGCACCGTCAAGTGGTTCAACGCGGAAAAGGGCTTCGGCTTCATCGAGCAGGACGGCGGCGGCCCCGACGTCTTCGCCCACTACTCGAACATCGACGCCTCCGGCTTCCGCTCCCTGGAAGAGGGCCAGAAGGTCACCTTCGATGTCGCGCAGGGGCAGAAGGGCCCGCAGGCGGAGCACATCCGCCCCGCGTAACAAGGCGTGGGGCGTGCCCGGCCGGATGGTTACCGGCCAGGCTCGCCCCTCGAGGCAGGAGACCACCAACTGGCTGTCATGAGGGCCTGTTTTCAATCCTGAGCTGGGCTTTACCCGGCTCAGGAATCGAACTCGAGTCCACCCTCGACTTGATCGCCAGTGCATAATGCGACTGGTGAGCGGCCTGCCGTCCCCCCGTCGGCGGGCCGCTCACCGCATGCCCAAGGACCCGCAAATGCGCCACAGTCCCGGGGCCCCCGGCCAGCGAACAGACGTCCTCTTCCGCGGTCACCGGCCACTCCACACCAGAGATGATCACTCCGTCGTGTCCCGGATGCCCATGGACCTCACCTCTTGGCACAATGCCCTGGTGCAGCCGCTGCCGGTTCCCTGCCCCGCCCACCTCATCCCGGACGCCACCGGCACCGACGCCTTCCACGACGCCTACCGCAATGCCATGGCGCACAACGCCGTATTCGTCGCCATCGAATTCGAAAGACGCCAGCGGTGGACGGTGAAGGCGGACACCCTCACCGCCGGCTCCGGCCACACGGTCCCCGACGCCGTCAATGATGCAGTCCGGGCTGCGATCATCCATCTGGTCCACAGCAACGAGGTCGACCTGGACGCCTACACGGGACCGGTCTACTTCATGATGCACGGCGTGCGAAGCGAAGAAACGAGCCCGCGAACTCGCCGCCGCACTCCACGCCGCCCTCTACGGAGACCTGGACCCCCTGGCCCGCGCCGTCCCTCCCGCACGCTGACCGGCATCTGTCGGTGAGTTTTGACACCGCCTCGGGATCCTGGGTCCCGTTCTCATGCCGGTTGAGGGTCTCAACGCCGGCTCTGCGCAATCGACTTGACCACGACTGCTTGCCTCCGTCCGACCTGCCGCCCAGACTGTGATCGGCCACCAACGGGGGTGGTCCCAGTGGGCATGGTGGTGCTTGCAATGGCTGTGGATGTGTCGAGGATCGATCGTCGCGTGCGGGACGAGGTGGCGCGGAGGGGGCTGTTCCTCGTCTCACCTACCCCGGGGCCCCACGTGCCGAGTGGTCAGTTCGTCTTCGTATGCACTGCCCCGGACCCGGGAGACTGCGGCTTCACGAGGGTGGGACACGTGTCCACAGAGACAGGGTTTAACCACTCCGTCTTCGCAATGGACGGTCAGAAGACCTCGGCGGCGGTATCGATCTCCCGGATCCGGGGCCATTTCCCAACTTGGGAAGACGGGATCATGGCTGTACTTGCCGCCTTCGACCAGTGTCGCTGAGTGAGCCTCTTCAGCGGACACACCGCAGGGTGAAGGATTGCCGGAGGTTGACTGTGCTTCCGCTGTAGCGGGCACCAACTTCTGCAGAGACAGCCGTCACCCGATCGGTGGCCGTTCTGAAGAAGCTCAGTGACTCCCCGGCCAGGCTCGGCCAGATCAGGCGGAGAAGAACGTCACAGCCACCCTTGCCGACCTGCCGCCTGACCAGGCCGCACTCTCAGATGCTTGGCGTCCAGTGGCGCCCAAACCACCCACCGCAAAGGCCCGCCATCCCAGGCAAGCCCCTATCCCTGACGCTCAGAACCGACGGAAGGGGACATCTATCTCTACGTGTCCGCGAACGGAGCGCCATCACGCCCCAGAATCGGACAAGGTCCTTCTTGCGTGTATCCTGCCACGCCGCCTTGTGTCGTACCGGATTCTTAAGCCTGTCCCTGCCGAGAATCTCGTCCGTGCAGGTCAGGCCGCATGCTGGTACTCGTGGAGGGTGCCGCCGAGGCGATCGCGTCGTCGTATGTCGAGGTGGGCGACGGCGTCCGGGTCGGTGATCGGCGGTGGCAGGGGGTGCAGCGGGCGGGCGTCTGCGATGCCTTGGTGGGGCCGGTGGGAGTTGTAGTGCTGTTCGAACTCGCGCAGGGCGTGGAGCAGGTGGCGCTGGTTCCAGACCAGAGTGCGGTCCAGCAGTTCGCGTCGGCAGGTTTGCACCCAGGGTTCCATGAGCGCGTTCATCCGCGGCATCCGGATCCCGCTGAGTACGACCTCGATCCCCGCATCCTCAAGGACGGTGTCGAACAGGGCCGGGTACTTCCCGTCGCGGTCGCGGATCATGAACCGGGCCCGGCAGCCGGCATCCTCGAGATCCATGACGAGGTTCCTGGCGGCCTGTGCCACCCAGGAGGCGGTCGGATGCGCCGTCGCGCCCAGGATGCGGATGCGCCGGCCGGCGTGCCCGATCACCGCGAACACGTACAGCCGCGCCCCGGACAGGGTGACCGCTTCGAAGAAGTCACATGCCGGCAGGGCATCGGCCTGGGAGCGCAGAAAGTCCGTCCAGGTGCTGGAACCCCGCTCGGGTGCCGGGTCGATCCCCGCCTCCTTCAGGATCTCCCATACCGTGGAGGCGGCCACCTGCACGCCCAGGACCAGCAGCTCGCCGTGGATGCGCCGGTAGCCCCAGCCGGGATTCTCGCGCGCCGGACGCAGCACGAGAACGCGGATCGAGCGCACGGTACGCGGCCGACCCGCACGCTTGGGCCGGGAACGGGCCGCGGTGCGGCGCGAGACCAGGTCACGGTGCCAGTGCAGCACAGTGTCCGGGCACACCAGCAGCCGTGCCCGGCGCAGCACACCGCGCGGGAGCCGGTGCAGTAGCGCGGCCAGGAACACCCGGTCACTTGGGGCGAACCGCACCCGGTCCCGGCCGAGCTGGCGTTCCAGCACGGTGATCTGATGACGCAGCGCGAGGATCTCCGCGTCCTTGTCCTGATTGCTCACCGGCAGCAGCCGCAGCAGGGCGAACACGTTCGCCACACCCAGATAGGCAAGTCGAAGCAGCACGACAGATCATCCTGCCGAGGCACTCACCAGGTGCCCAGAGCACCCGCCCAAGCGCCCGCGCTCGACACCACCCGTACACCAGCCCCCACCAGGACGGATGAGTTTTTCGGCAGGCGCAGGGTTCGCCGAAGACGTTGAAGCCCGTTCAGCGTGGTGGAGCTGGTCACGGCGGTTCTGGTGACGGCTGCGGCGGGTCTGGCCGTGTCGGCGTTGCCGCGGGGTTGGTCTGCCGCCGGGTGGGCGGCGTTGGTGGCGTTCGGGGTCTGTTCGGTGGCGGACGTCGCGTTGCCGATGCGGTGCGCGCCCTCCTGGGAGCCGGGCTGTCCCGAGGACAACCTCGCGCACACGATGACCAGCGGCCTGGTGCACTTCACCCTGTTCGCCTCGATGGCCGCCTTCATTCTCTGCGCTCGCTCGGCTCCCGGGGGCGGCCGCCGGGCGGGGCGCTGGGCCCACTGGCTGCTGCCGGTGTCCATGGCCGCGGCGGTGTCCTCCGCCGGCTCCTACATCGGCTGCCCGGGCGGACACGGGATCGCCCAACGGGTTCACCTGTGCAGGGTGGGCCTGTGGTTCTGGCTGCTCGCGGCCGAAGGGTACGGGAGCGGCCGCGCCCGTACGCCCGACGGTTCCCAGGTCCCCGCTGCCAGCGGGCGTGTCTGGTGATGTGCGGCGGATCGGCCGTTGTCTCCTCCAAAAGGGCAGCCCAAAGACACGCGCCCCCTCCTCCAAGTGGATGGCTTCACTCTGGTGTTCCTGCTGGCCGGGCCTCCTTCTCCGCGTCGTTGATGCCGCTGATCAGGCTGTGCCGGTCGCCGTAGTTGCGCGGGTTGAAGGTGCGGTCCAGGCTGGTCACGTGGATGAGGTAGCCGCCCGCCTCCGCCGCGTCGATCAGGGCCACGCCCCGACCGGTCTCGCGGGCGAGTCGGCTGACCTCCCACAGCACGAGGACGTCGCCCGGGTCGCCGAACGCGCCGGACGTCAGGTCGGCCAGCAGCTTCTCGAAGTCGTCGCGGGTCTTGGTCGCGTACTTGCCGGCACTGCCGGTGTCCTTGTACGGCTCGCTCCACGTCCACGGGCCGTGGTCGGCCTCGGCCGCGATGTTGTCCCGGTGCTGGTCGGTGATGCTGCGAGCGGTCTTCCCCTTGCCCTTGGGCACCCGCAGGTACTCCCGCGCCGTCCGTGTCCCAATTACCGTCGCCATGGCCCTCCCCCATCCCTTACGGTCGCGCTATGTCTCCTGCCCAATCCACCGTAGGTGTAATTCTGACCGTGGACGACGACCCGGGGGTCTCCCGTGCCGTCGCCCGCGATCTGCGGCGGCGCTACGGCGAGTCGTACCGGATCGTGCGCGCGGAGTCCGGCGAGTCCGCGCTTCAGGCGCTGCGCGAGCTGAAGCTGCGCGGTGACCTGGTCGCGGTGATCCTGGCCGACTACCGCATGCCGCAGATGAACGGCATCGAGTTCCTGGAGCACGCGCTGGACGTCTATCCCGGGGCGCGGCGGGTGCTGCTCACCGCGTACGCGGACACCAACGCCGCCATCGACGCGATCAACGTGGTCGATCTGGACCACTATCTGCTCAAGCCCTGGGACCCGCCGGAGGAGAAGCTCTACCCGGTCCTGGACGACCTGCTGGACGCCTGGCGCACCAGCGCCTACCGGCCCGTGCCCAGCACCAAGGTCGTCGGGCACCGCTGGTCGGCGCGGTCCTCGGACGTGCGCGAGTTCCTCGCCCGCAACCAGGTGCCGTACCGCTGGTACTCGGTGGAGGAGCCCGAGGGGCAGCGGCTGCTGGCGGCCGCCGGGCAGGACGGGCGGCGGCTGCCGCTGGTGATCACGCCGGACGGCGGCACGCTGGTCGAACCGGAGGCGCCCGAGCTGGCGTCGCGGGTGGGCCTGGCGACGACGCCGACGGCCGACTTCTACGACCTCATCGTGATCGGCGGCGGACCAGCCGGGCTCGGCGCGGCCGTGTACGGGGCCTCCGAGGGGCTCAGGACCGTGCTGGTGGAGCGCTCGGCGACCGGCGGGCAGGCCGGGCAGAGCTCCCGGATCGAGAACTACCTCGGTTTCCCCGACGGGGTCTCCGGCGCCCAGCTCACCGACCGGGCGCGCCGGCAGGCCGCCAAGTTCGGCGCCGAGATCCTGACCGCCCGGGAGGTGACGGGACTCGAGGTCAACGGCGCCGCCCGGGTCGTACGGTTCGCGGACGGCTCGGCGATCGCCGCGCACAGCGTGATCCTGGCGACCGGCGTGCAGTACCGGCAGCTGGAGGCCGCCGGCTGCGTCGACCTGACCGGCTGCGGGGTGTTCTACGGCTCGGCGCTGACCGAGGCCGCCGCCTGCCAGGGGCAGGACATCTACATCGTCGGCGGCGCCAACTCGGCGGGGCAGGCGGCGATGTACCTGTCCCGGGGCGCGAAATCGGTGACGCTGCTGGTGCGCGGCCCCGACCTGTCGGCCTCGATGTCGCACTACCTGATCCAGCAGATCAACGAGGCACCGAACATCTCGGTGCGAGCGCACACGGTGGTGACCGCGGCGCACGGCTCGGACCACCTGGAGCAGCTGACCCTGCGTCACACAGTGACCGGGGAGAGCGAACGGATCGACGCGCACTGGATGTTCGTGTTCATCGGCGCCGCCCCGCTGACCGACTGGCTGGGCGACGCGGTGCTGCGGGACGAGCGCGGGTTCATCCTGGCCGGGCCCGATCTGACCGCCGACGGGCGGCCGCCGGCCGGCTGGGAGCTGGACCGGCCGCCGTACCACCTGGAGACCAGCGTGCCCGGCGTGTTCGTGGCGGGTGACGCCCGTGCCGAGTCCGCCAAGCGGGTCGCGTCCGCCGTCGGAGAGGGAGCCATGGCCGTGATGCTCGTCCACCGGTATCTGGAGCAGTCATGAGCGGTCGGATCATGCCGTGCAGTCCCAAGGAGATCGGCTCGCTGTTCCTCTTCGAGAAGCTGAGCCCCGAGCAGCTGGGCCGGTTGTGCAGCGAGGGGCGGGTGGAGCTGTTCGACCCCGGCCCGGTGTACACCGAGGGCGACCCCGCCACCTGCTTCTTCGTGATGATCGAGGGCACGGTCGTGCTCTCCCGCCAGGTGGGCGGTGACGACGTGGAGGTCACCCGCGCCTCCCAGCGCGGGGTGTACGCGGGCGCCATGCAGGCCTACCTCGGCGACCGGGTACCGCAGGTCTACAACAACTCGATGCGGGTGACGGAGCCGACGCGGTTCTTCGTACTGCCGGCGGACATCTTCGCGGACGTCATGACCGAGTGGTTCCCGATGGCCGTGCACCTGCTGGAGGGCCTGTTCTTCGGGGCGAAGAACGCCCAGGCGACGATCGGGCAGCGGGAGCGGCTGCTGGCGCTCGGCTCGCTGTCGGCGGGGCTCACGCACGAGCTGAACAACCCCGCGGCGGCGGCCGTACGGGCCACCGCCACGCTGCGCGAACGGATCGCCAAGATGCGGCACAAGCTCGCCGTGATCGCCGAAGGCCCCTTCTCGCGGGATGCGTTGGCGAACCTGATCGAGATCCAGGAGCGCACCGCCGAACGGGTCGCCAAGGCCCCGGTGCTCAGTCCGCTGGAGACCACCGACCGGGAGGACCTGCTCACCGACTGGCTGGAGGACCACGACATCGGCCAGGCCTGGCAGGTGGCGCCGACCTTCGTGCAGGCCGGACTGGACGTCGACTGGCTGGAGCAGGTCGCGGCGGCCGTGGACGAGGAGATCCTGGCCGGTGCCGTCGGCTGGCTCAACTACACCATCGAGACCGAGCTGTTGATGAACGAGATCGAGGACTCCACCACCCGTATCTCGCATCTCGTCGACGCCGCCAAGCAGTACTCCCAGCTGGACCGGGCGCCCTACCGGGTGGTGGACGTGCACGAACTCCTCGACAGCACGCTGCTGATGCTGTCCGGCAAGATCGGCGCCGGAATCGAGGTCGTGAAGGAGTACGACCGCACGCTCCCGCCGGTGCCCGCGTATCCGGCGGAGCTGAACCAGGTGTGGACGAATCTGATCGACAACGCCGTGTCCGCCATCAACGGCGCGGGCGGCACGGGTACGTTGACCGTGCGGACCGGGCTCGACCACGAACGGCTGCTGGTGGAGTTCCGGGACACCGGCCCCGGCGTCCCGCCCGAGATCAAGGACCGGATCTTCGACCCGTTCTTCACCACCAAACCGGTCGGCGAGGGCACCGGGCTCGGTCTGGACATCTCCTGGCGGATCGTCGTCAACAAACACCACGGCGCGCTGCGCGTGGAGTCGGTGCCCGGCGACACCCGCTTCCAGGTGCTGCTGCCGCTGACCGCCGACCCGGAGCTGTCCGGGTCGCCCGAAGAGCAAGCGGAGGAAACCGTATGAAGAGCGTCGAGGGGTTCGACGTGAACGTTCCGCCCAGCGGCACCGGATGCGTGGAGTGCGAGGAGGCCGGCGGCTGGTGGTTCCATCTGCGCCGGTGCGCACAGTGCGGGCACATCGGGTGCTGCGACGACTCTCCCGCCAAGCATGCCACGGCGCACTACCAGGCTACGGGGCATCCGGTGATCCAGAGCTTCGAGCCGGGTGAGGAGTGGTTCTGGAACTACGCGACGGACGAATTGTACGCCTCCGGTCCCGGCCTCGCGCCGCCGGCCAGCCATCCGGAGGACCAGCCGGTGCCGGGCCCCGCCGGGCGGGTGCCGGCCAACTGGGCGGAGACGTTGCGGGGTTGAGCGCCCACTGACTCGGGTGGCTGTTCCGGCCACGGCGGCTGCCGGTGCGTCGTGTCTGGTCGCCCGCGCGGGGAGCCGCACATCGACACGGCCCCGCGCCCCTTCGCGGCACTGCTGTCAGTCCTGCGTGTCAGGATGGGTGCGTGCCGCAGATCGCCTTTCGCACGCCGCCGTTGATCGGCCGGGACGAGGAACTCGCCCGGCTCATGGGTGTGCTGGAGCGTGCCCGGGGTGGTGCGGCGCGGGCCGTGCTGGTCGCCGGGGACGCGGGGGTCGGAAAGACACGGCTGCTGGACGAGGTGGCGGGGCGGGCTGCGCGGGCGGGGACGACCGTGGTCACCGGGCACTGTGTGGACCTCGGCGATGTGGGTCTGCCGTATCTGCCGTTCACCGAGGTCCTCGGCGTGCTCGCCGCCGACGAGCGCTTCTCGTCCGTGCTCGCCGCGCATCCGGTGGTGGACCGGCTGCTGGGCTCGGGCGCGGAGCCGGCGGGCGGCCCGGACGGGCGGCTGCGGCTGTTCGAGGACGTCGCCGGGCTGCTGGCCGAACTGGCCGCCGTGGCACCGCTGCTGCTGGTCCTGGAGGATCTGCACTGGGCGGACCAGTCCTCCCGGGACCTGTTGCGCTTCCTGTTCAGCCGGGGCGTGCTGCACCGGCCGGGCGGTGGCGCCCCCGACCGGCGCCTGGCGGTGCTCGCCTCCTACCGGGCGGACGATCTGCACCGCCGTCACCCCCTGCGGCCCCTGCTCGCCGAACTGGTCCGGTTGCCGGCCGTGGAGCGGCTGGAGCTGCGGCCGCTGCCGGATCCCGAGGTCGCCCGGCTGGTGCGGGCCCTGGAGGACCGCCCGCTGCCCGAGACGGTCGTACGGGGCATCGTGGCTCGTGCGGAGGGCAACGCGTTCTATGCGCAGGAGCTGTTCGCGGCGGCCGGCGCGGACGCGGGCGGCATGCCCAGCGGGCTCGCGGACCTGCTGCTCATCCGGGTCGAGCAGCTGCCGGAGCCCGCCCAGCAGGTGCTGCGGACCGCCGCCGTGGCCGGGCGCCGGGTGGAGCACGACCTGCTGAGCGAGGCGGCCGGGCTCCCCGAGGAGGAGCTGGAGACGGCGCTGCGCGAGGCCGTCGGACGGCAGCTGCTCGTCCCCGGGGACGGCGACACCTACGCCTTCCGGCATGCCCTCACCCGCGAGGCGGTATACGCCGACCTGCTGCCGGGCGAGCGTTCCCGGCTGCACGGCGCGTACGCCCGGCTGCTCGCCGCCCGCGGCCGCGCCCCGGAGACCGCCGCCGAGCGCGCCCACCACAGCCGGGAGAGCCACGATCTGCCGGGGGCGCTCGCCGCCTGTCTGGAGGCGGCCGACCACGCCCGGCGGCTGGGTGCGCCGGCCGAGGAGCTGCGGCATCTGGAGACGGCACTGGACCTGTGGTCGTCGGTACCCGCCGAGGCGCGGCCGTGCGCCGACGGGATCGCCCCCGTCACGCTGACCCTGCGGGCCTCCGCCGCGGCCGCGCAGGCCGGGGACGCCCATCGGGCGGTCTCCCTCACCCGGGCCGCGCTCGCCGAGGTCGGCGAGGACGCCGACTCCGCGCTCGCCGCCCGGATCCGCTACACCCTGGCCGGCAATCTGCTCAGCGTGGACCGGCTGCAGGCCGCCTTCCGGTACAGCAGCGAGGCGCTGGCGCTCATCCCCGCCGAGCCGCCGTCACGGACCTGGGTGTGGGCGGCGGCCACCCATGTCATGGCGGCCCGTCATCTCGGCGCGGACGAGACGGCCCTGAGCATCGCCCACCGCGCGCTGCGCGTCGCCGAGGAGCTGGGCATGGCCGACGCCCAGGCCGATCTGCTGATCTCCCTGGCCAATCTCGAAGGAGACGGCCGGCGCTCCGCGCAGGGCCAGGAGCGGCTGCGGCGGGCGCGGGAGCTGGCGCGGTCCGCCGGGCACGGTCCGGTGGAGATGCGCGCGCTGTTCAACCAGGCCATCAGCCGCCTGGAAGCCGGCGATCTTCAGGCGTGTCTGCCCTTGCTCGCCGAGGCGCTGGAGCGGGCCCGCCGGACCGGGCTGCTGTCCTCGCCGTATCCGCTGGAGATGCGGTATCTCCAGCTGCTGGCGCTGTACACGCTCGGCCGGTGGGACGAGTGCCTGCGCGCGGCGGCCGAGGCCGCGCCCGTCCTGCCCGCCATGGGCGCCTTCGTGGCGGGCCCCGCGCTGTACGTGGCGGTGGCGCGGGGCGATCTCGGGGCGGCCGAGCGGGCGGAGGCCCTGCTGGAGGGCCCGTTCACCTGGATGGGCACGCTGGTGGCCGGGATCGTCCTCACCGATGCCGCCGCGCTGCGCGGCGACCCGGAGACGGCCGTGGAGCGGATGCGGGCGGCGCTCACCGCGCTGGGCGACGACTCGGGGCGGCGGCCCGATGTCGCCGTCCGGCTCGCCGCGCTCTGTCTCGCCGCGGTCGCCGACCGGACCGTACGACTGCGGCGGGCCGGGGACGCCGCCGCGCTGCGCCGCTGGGCGGAGACCGCCACCGAGCTGGTGGAGCAGGCGCGAGCCTCGGCCGCGCGGGACGAGGAGGGCCGTCCGCAGGGCCCGGAGGGCCAGGCCTGGCTGGCGCGTGCCGAGGCGGAGTGGGCGACGGCCGTGTCCGGACCGGACCCGGCGGCCTGGGAGAAGGCGGTCGCCGCGTTCTCCTACGGCGACGCGTACGAACAGGCCCGCTGCCGGGTGCGGTACGCCGAGGCGCTGCTGGCGGTCGAGCGCCGTGCGCAGGCGGCGCAGGAGGCGGGTACGGCGAGGGAGACGGCGGCCGCACTGGGTGCGGCGCCGCTGCTGGAGCGGATCGACGCGCTGACCCGAGGCGCCCGTCCGACCACTGCCTCCGCCGCCGGCGCGGCCGGCGGGGCCGGCGCCGCGCCGCTGACCGCGCGGGAGCAGGACGTGCTGGGGCTCCTCGCGCGGGGCCGCAGCAACCGGCAGATCGGCGAGGAGCTGTTCATCAGCGGCAAGACGGCGAGCGTGCACGTGTCCAACATCCTGGCCAAGCTGGGCGCCGCGAGCCGTACGGAGGCGGTGGCGATCGCCTACCGCCAGGGGCTGATCACGCCGGAGCCCACCGGGTCCGGGTGACCCCGGCCGCCACCCCGGTCAGCGGGCGCAGTCCAGGCTGCCGAGGTCGACGGCGCCGGCCAACGCCCGCATGCCCGTGTCGTCGGGGTGCAGGTGGTCCCCGCCGTCGAGGAACGGCAGCAGCCGCGCCGCGTCGTGCGGGCTGCGCAGGGCGCGGTCGAAGTCGGTGACCGCGTCGAACCCGCCGCCGGTGCGGATGGATCGGTTGACTTGCCGGCGTACGGCGTCGGCGGGCGGGTCCCATTCGGGCCAGCCCTGGAACGGGCCGATGGTGGCGGCCACCACGCACTTCCGCGCCGCGTGCGCCCGCTCGACGATCTCCCGGTACCCCGCGATCAGTTCCTTCGCGGTGACGCCGGTGTGGGACTTGAGGTCGTTCACCCCCTCGAAGAGGAAGACGGTACGCACGCCGGGCAGGGACAGCACGTCCCGGTCCAGCCGGTTCAGGGCGCTCTGCCCGGCGCCGTCCGCGAGCACCTTGTTGCCCGAGATGCCTTCGTCGGCGACGCCCTTGATGGCGGTACGGGCGGTGTCCAGGCGCCGGGCGAGGTAGTCCGGCCAGCGGCGGTTCCGGTCGCTGGTGGAGTGCCGGCCGTCGGTGAGGGAGTCGCCTAGCACGGCCACGGCCCCGGTGCCCGCGCGGGACGGCCGTACGGACACGGCGTCGAGGTACCACCAGTGGCCGGTCGTCCGTCCCCAGCCGCGGCCGCTCTCCTCGGCGGTGTGGTCGCCCTGGCCGGTGTACGACGTCTGCAGGGCCAACCGGTGGCCGGTCGCCGGGCCGGCCGCGTCCGGGGTGTGCAGGCTGACCGCCAGGTCGGTGCCGGCCGGCCAGGTGCCGGGCAGCGGGTCGCTCCAGGCGACGGCGCCCGCGGGCACGGTGACCGCTCGTGCGCCGCCGAACGTCAGCCGCCGGTTGCTGCCGGGACGCAGTGCGGCGCCCTCGCCGCGCAGGCCGGCGCGGACGTCGTCCAGGGTCAGGGGGCGGTCGCCGAAGGCGTTGGTGACGCGGACGCGCAGGCCGGTGCCGCCGACGCTGGTGTGGACGATGAGCCGGTAGCCCTGCCCGGCCGTGCCCTCGCCCATGCGGTCGGCGCTCGCCGCCCAGGTGACGACTCCGAAGGCGCGGGTGGCGGAGGCCCGCAGCGGGCCGGCCGGGCGGGCGGGTGCGTGAGCGGGCGCGCCGGCGGGGGCGGACTGGCAGGCGGCGGCCGTGAGCAGGGCGGCGGTGACGCGGGCGACGCGTCCGAGCCGGCCGTTCACCGCGCGACGTCCCGGAGCGTGACGGACCCGCCGCCTCGCCTGCGGACCGTCCGGGACCTGCCTGCGTGTCCCACGCAGGTCATGGTCCCTCCACCGCCGAGGACGCGCACCTCGATGGGTGTCCCCTGGCGGGCGTTCTCCGGCCGGGCCCGGCGCTGGGGATGCCGGGCGCCGGCCCTGCCCAAGCCGTCCATGCCGCGGGCAGCGGGCAGGGCGGTGGTGCGGGTGGCGATGTCGGCGGGGGCGGCGGCGTCGGGACGGGTGCGGTCGCCGGGGAAGAGGCCGCCGAGCGGGGAGAGGTGGTGGTGGGCGGTCGCGCCGAGATCGTCCGGAGACATCCACTCCTCCAGCAGGCTGGTACCGAGGCCGGCCACGGGCGGGTACGGCCGCTCGCGCAGGGCACCGACGGTCGCGGCGCGGTCGGCGTCCCGGCCCGGACGGGCCGCCGCCGTACGGTAGTTGCCGGACGGCACCCGCACCAATGGGACCCACTTGTCTCGGACATGCGGATGCCCCGCGCGGGGCGGGGCATCCGGTGGTCCGGCGGCTTCGTCAGTGACGGGCGGCCGGGGTGTTGGCGACGGTGACGTTGACCGCGGCCCACGCCTGGTCCACCGTCTTGTACTCGGTGCTGTTCGCGCCGTACAGGTCCTTGGCCGCCTTCAGCGTCGCGATGCGCGCGTTGTGGAAGTCGGTGGTGGAGACCATGTAGCGGGTGAGCGCACGGTAGAAGATCGCGGTGGCCTTGGCCCGGCCGATGCCCTTGACCGTGGAGTGGTTGTAGGTCGGCGAGTCGTAGTTGACCCCGTTGATCGTCTTCTTGCCGCTGCCCTCGGCGAGCAGGTAGTACGCGTGCGAGGAGACCCCGGAACCGGCGTGCACCTCGGTGTCGTACGCGGCCGGCGACCAGTAGTCGATCGTGCCCTCGAGCTTGTCGAGCGACGGGTGGTCGAGGCGGCGCAGGAACTTCTGCGCCAGGCCCAGCTTCTCGCCGATGAGGTAATCCGGCGTGTCCTTGGCGTTGTTGGCGTAGAACTCGACGTTGGAGCCGAAGATGTCCGCGAGCGACTCGTTCAGCGCGCCGGGCTCACCGTACTGGTTGCCCTCGGAGTCGACGCGGGTCGGCTCCAGCTTCGCGGTCGCGTCCACCACGCCGTGCGTCAGCTCGTGGCCGGTGACGTCGAGCACGACGAGCGGCTTCTTGAACATCTGGCCGTCGCCGTCGCCGTACAGCATGCAGTTGCAGGTCGGGTCCCAGAAGGCGTTGGCGACCTTGTTGCCCCAGTGGACCATGCCCTGGGCGGCCTTGCTGTTGTTGGCTATGCCCTTGCGCCCGAAGGTGGCCTTGTAGAAGTCCAGGGTCTTGGTGATGCCGTACTGGGCGTCGGCCGCGGCGCTGGCCCGGTTGCTGGTCGCGCCGTTGCCCCACACGTCGGTCGTGTTGGTGAACTTCGCGCCCGAGCCGAACTTCTCGGTGGTCGAGCCCTTGGCGTCACGCGTCTCGGTGCCGTACCGGCTCGGGTCCTTGAGCTGGTAGTGGCCGCGCGAGGTCTGCGTGGTGGTCAGGCCGACGTTGCCCACGAAGAGGGTCTTGCCGGTGCCCTTTGCGGCCGACGGGTAGGTCGTCGTGGCGCCGGAGACACCGGAGCCGAGCAGGCCGGCCTCGGGGGAGGCGGAGCCGATGCCGGTGGCCGGGTCGGCCGTCTCGCCGTGCTTGCGCAGGCTCTCGAGCAGCTTCGGCGACAGGAACTCGTCGCTGTCGGGCGTGTTGCTGCGCACCTTGCCGGTGACGGCGTCGACGACGACCGTGTTGGTGCTGTCCTGGCCGGTCACGGTGACCTGGTAGGCGAGGGCGGAGGAGCCGTCCCGCGCGTCGACGACCAGCTGGGCGGAGCCCGCGTCGCCCTTGGCCGCCTGGGCGGCCTTGGCGGCGGCCTGGTCCGCACTCAGCTTGGCCTCGGTGGTGGCCGGGGCGACGGTGTGACCGGCGGCGCGGGTCACGCCGGTGTAGGCCAGCTTGTGGTCGAGGTGGACGATGAGGTCGCCGCCGAGCACGGGCATGCCGTCGTGCGTGCGGACGAACCGGACGTGCCGGGCGCCCTCGGGGTCGAGCATCACGTCCTGGGCATGCAGTTCATCGCCCTGGGAGACGCCGGTGGCCGAGGTGTGGGCGAAGGCCGCGGTGCGCGCCGCCTCAACCACCGCCTCGGCGTTCGTGGCGGCGGACGCCGAGGACCGCTCCGCCTTCGCGGAGGGACCCGCGAAAGCCGTACCGGCCAGGCCCGTGGCAGCGGTCGTCACCGCGATGGCGACAGCAACGCTGCGTATGTGGGGTCTACGCAAGGATCAGCGTTCCTTCGTTCGAAGGCAGCAGGGGTCACCAACCGCCTTGATGCGTGACGCGGTTCCGCGTCACAGGGGCTGTTCGGGCCCCCGACGTCACCCTTACGGATCAGTCATGTGCACGTAAAGGCGGAATCATCGGTTTCGCGGCCTTCTATGGCAATCCTTTACGAATGGGCGCCACAGAGTGATCACCACCTGACCAACTGTGTGTCGGCTGTGGAGACGTTGACCCGATCCCCTAGGTTCCAGGCCCGGAATGTGACCGAGGTCGCATCAAACCTCGTACGGATTCGTATCGCTGAAAGTGGGTTCCGGATGGTCTCAGCAAGGGTGGGGCGGAGCGCGGTCCTCGGAGCGGTCGTGCTCGCGCTGCTCGCGTCCCCGGCGCGGGCCGCGACGGCAGCGGCGAACACGCCGACGGCGGCGGCGCTTCCGGCTCCCGACACCGCGGGCCTCGCCGCGGCACTGCGGTCCGCGGTGGACCAGGGCGCGCCGGGCGCCCTGGCGCGGATCGACGACCGTGGAAGGACCTACGAGGCGACGCGTGGCGTCGCCGACCGGAGCACGCGGCGGGCCATCGGCACCGGCGACCGGTTCCGCATCGGCAGCGTCACCAAGACCTTCTCGGCCGTCGTCCTGCTCCAGCTCGCCGACGAGCACCGGCTCGCGCTCGACGCGCCGGTCAACCGCTACCTGCCCAAGCTGCTGCCGGACGACCGCATCACGGTCCGGCAGGTGCTCGGTCACCGCAGCGGCTTGCCCGACTACGCCGACGACCTGTTCGCCGACAGCGTGTCCGGCTTCGAGGCGGTGCGGAACAAGGTCTTCACCTACCGCCGGCTCGTCGCGCTCGCCCTGAAGAGGCCCCGCACCCACGCGCCCGGCGCCGCGTACTCCTACTCCAACACCAACTTCGTGGTCGCGGGCATGCTCATCGAGAAGCTCACGGGGCACTCCGTGAAGACCGAGTACGAGAACCGCGTCTTCAAGCCGCTCAAGCTGCGGGACACGTTCTATGTCCATCCCTCGACCGCGATTCCCGGCCGGTACACGCGCGGGTATCTCACCCCGGACAAGTCGGGTGATCCGTTGGTCGACGCCACCGAGCAGACGGCGTCGTGGGCGCAGAGTGCGGGGGCGATCATCTCCAGCGCGCGGGACCTCGACGTCTTCTACCGTGCGCTGCTCGGAGGCAAGCTGCTGTCGTCGGCGCGGCTGGCGGAGATGGAACGGTTCACGCGGGTCGACGGCACCACCGCCTACGGGCTGGGGCTGCGGCGGCGTGATCTGCCGTGCGGGGTTTCGGTGTACGGGCACACGGGGGTGATGCAGGGGTACTCGACGTATGCCTTCGCCTCTAAAGACGGTTCGCGGAGCTTTGCGGCTGTGGCGAACACGTCCAACAACGGGAAGGTTTCTGATGCGTTGGCGGGGGCCTTGGAATCGGCGTTCTGTGGCAAGCGGGGCGGCTGAGGGCAGGGGGTTGTCGTCGTTGCCGGGTGCGGGTCCACGGGGTCTTTTCTGGCGGAACCTTCTCATTGGTGCCGGGCGTTGTCCCCTCTGTGATGAGCGAGTTGGTGTCCGGGGGCAATATGCCGCTGCCCGGTGGTGTGCTGCGGCTCCGGGTGGCCGGTGCCTTCGACGTGTCCGCTCTTGTCACCGGAGCGGACGGCACAGTCGGGTCCGATGCCGACTTCGTCTTCTACAACCAGCCGCAGGCACCGGGAGTGCGGCTGGTCGGTGACGTCCTGACCGTCGACCCGGCCCGGTTGCGCGGCGGTGCGTGCCGGGTGACGGTCGTGGTGAGTGCGGCCGAGCCCGGTACGCCGCTCGGGCGGCTGCCCGCTCCCCGGCTGGAGGTCACGGACGGCTCCGGGCGTACGGTGGCCCGGTTTACGCCGCCGCGGCCCGGGCCGGAGACCGTGCTGCTGCTGGCCGAGCTGTATCTGCGGCCGGGCACCGGCTGGAAGCTGCGCGCGGTGGGTCAGGGGTACGCGGACGGGCTGGCCGGGCTGGCCCGGGACTTCGGGGTGGAGGTCACGGACGACGGCGGTCAAGCGGCGGCGACCGCAGGGACCCCGGACCACTCGGCACCGCACGCCCACACCGCCCGCCCCACCGCGACAACGCCCCGCGCCCCGTCGTCACGTCGTACCGCGACCACGCCATGGGCCCCATCCACCCCGCCTGCCGCGACCACCCCTCGGGACTCTTCCGCGCACCCCACCACGACGACACCGAGCACCCCAACCTCCCGGCCCACTACGACGACGCCGAGCGATCCCCTCGCCCGACCCACCGCGATCACGCCACGCACGCCAACCACCCGACCCACCACGACGACGCCAAACGAAACCAGCGCGCACCCCACCACGACCACGCCGAGCACCCCATTCGCGCGTCCCACTACGACCACATCACGGGACCCGTCGACCCGACCCGCCGCGACCACGCCCGGCGCCCCCAACTCCCGCCCCACCACGGCCACGCCAAGCGCCCCAGCCGCACAACCCACCATGACGACGCCAAGCAATCCCCTCGCGCACCCCACCACGGCCACGCCACGCACCGCAGCCACCCGCCCCACCACGGCCACGCCACGCACCCCAGCCACCCGCCCCACCACCACACCACGCCCCCCGTCCGCCCGCCCCACCGCGATCGGCTCGAACACGCCGGCCGGCCGGGGCACGGAACTCCCCGGCGACGACTTCCTCCGCCTCGTCAACTCGGCCCGTGCGCGGGCCGGTTCCGTGGCCGTCGGTCTCGATCCGCGCCTTGTTTCCGCGGCGCGGTCGCATGCGCGGGCCATGGCGGATGCCGGGCGGCTCGGTGGTGAGGGGCGGGACGGCGTGTCGGTGCACCAGCGGATCAGCGCCGCGGGGTACGCGTACATCACCGTTGGGGAGCACCTCGTCTCCGGGCCGCGCAGTGCCGCCGAGTTCGTGGAGTACTGCCTGGAGTCGGCGAGAACCCGGCGCATCCTGCTGGACCCGGCCTTCCGGCACGCCGCCCTGGCGCACGCCGACGCCGGCGACCGGTACTGGACGGCGCTGTGGGCCGCCCCGCTCACCCCCAACGCGCTGTCGCGCACGGCCGCCGAGGTCGTCGCGCTCACCAACGCCGAGCGCGGCCGGGCCGGCCTGCCCCCGCTGGCGGTGGACCCCCTGCTCACGGCCGCCGCGCAGGCGCACTGTGCGGACATGGTGGCCCGCGACTTCTACGACCACACCTCCCCCGACGGTTCACAGCCCTGGGACCGGGCCGCCGCGGCGGGATCCCGCAGACGCACGATCGGCGAGAACATCGCCTGCGGCCAGCGCTCCCCCGCCGAGGTCGTGGACGGCTGGATGAACAGCCCCGGCCACCGCGCCAACATCCTCAAGCGGGACTTCGGCTACATAGGCGTCGGCTTCTCGGGCGGCGGCCGGGCGGGCACCTACTGGACCCAGTTGTTCGGTGGCTGAGCGCGCACTTTGCGTGATCTTGGCGGAATGACATCTTCCGGGACACCATGCCCCGCATGAAGGGTGATCTCTTTTCCAGTGCACACGTGGTGCAGCCGGCCGTGGAGCCGGGCATGTCCGTCGAGAACGCCAAGTGCATCAAGTACGCGGTGGACGGGGAGATGTACGCCCGCCAGGGAGCGATGGTCGCCCACCGCGGGAGCCTGAAGTTCGAGCGCAAGGGGCAGGGCGTCGGCGGCATGCTGAAGCGTGCGGTCACCGGTGAGGGGTTGCCCCTCATGGCGGCGCGCGGGCAGGGTGAGGCCTGGTTCGCGCACGAGGCGCAGAACTGTTTCATCGTCGAGGTCGAGCCAGGCGACCAGTTCACGGTCAACGGCCGCAACGTGCTGTGCTTCGACGCCTCGCTGTCGTACGACATCAAGACGGTGAAGGGGTCGGGCATCGCCGGCGGCGGCCTGTTCAACAGCGTGTTCAGCGGCCAGGGTCTGCTCGGCCTGGTCTGCGAGGGAAACCCGCTGGTCATACCGGTCTCCGCGCAGTCCCCGGTGTACGTCGACACGGACGCGGTGGTCGGCTGGACCGCGCAACTGCAGACCTCGCTGCACCGCTCCCAGTCCATCGGCTCGATGCTGCGTGGCGGTTCCGGCGAGGCCGTACAGCTGATGCTCCAGGGCGAGGGCTTCGTGGTGGTGCGCCCGAGCGAGCTGACCACACAGAAGGCACAGCAGCACTGAACCTTCACAGCGTGATCCACACCTCATGGGCAACCCCCGTCGCCGTACCTGCGTCTTGACCAGCAACAGACCGACACGCCCCGGTCGCTTCGGCCGGGGCGTATTTCCGAGACGCTATACACGCTGTGTATACATATCGTGTATAGAGAGGTACGCATGTACGGCAAGGCTTTCGCCCCCGAGTACCAGGGCGCCCTGACCACCCTGTCCGTGAACTCCTCGCTGGTCGATGTGCTGGCCGAGGGCACCGAGAAGCTGCGCGAGGCCGAGCGGTCCGGGCGCCCCGGCGAGGCGGCCCGCTGCGGGCTCGCGGTCGCCGAGGCACACCGGCGCCTCGGCCACGTGCGGGACGCCGACCGGGCCTGGAAGGCGAGCTACCGCGCCGCCCGCGCGGCCGGCGACACCGCCGCGATGGCATGGGCGCTGTGGAGCGGCGGCACGCTCGCCCGGCAGCGCGGAGCCTTCCCGCTGGCCTGGCGGCTGCTCGGACTCGCGGCCGAACTCGGCGAGCGGGGCGGGGACATCGTTGTCCGCGGCTACTCTCTGGCCGGTCTCGCGGAGACCGGCCGGATCCAGGGCGACTACGCGGCGGTCGGCCGGCTGCACGAGCAACTGCTGGCCGAGGCCCGCAGGCGCGGCGAGGCCCGGCACACGGTGTGGGCACTGGAGGGCATCGCGCAGATGCACCGCAACACCGGCGACCACGACCGGGCGTACGCGCTGTTCGAGGAGGCGGCGGAGATAGCCGAGCGGGCGGAGGACCGGCGGGGGCACGCCTGGGCGCTGCGCGGACTCGCCGACATCCTCTCGGTCCGCGACAAGGACACCGAGGGTGCGCTGGAGCTGCTGTCGCGTGCGGAGGCCGACTGCCGGGCGATGGACCTCTCCAGCGCCCTCGCCTACAACCACAAGATGCGCGGCAACGTCCTGTACCGGGCCGGGCGTTACACGGAGGCGCGCGACCTGTACGAGCTGGCGCTGGAGGAGTTCCGCGCGATGAGCGAACCGCGCGGCGAGGCGCTGGCCCGGCTGGGCCTGGCCAAGTCGCTGGCGCAGCTGGGCCGGGACCGCGCCGAGACCGCGGCCGAACTCGCCGACCTGGCACGGATGTTGGAGCGGAGCGGACTGAAGCACGCGCGGGAGATGGTCGCCCGGGCCCAGGAGGAGTTCGGTCTCTGCGCGGAGGTCGCACGATGACCCCGGTACAGGCTCCGCCTTCCGCTCCCGAAGTCCTCGCCCACTGCCGGGACTTGGTGCGTCCGGCGCTGCGGGAGGCGGTGGGGCGGCTGCATCCGTGGCTGGCCGAGATGGCCGCGTACTCCTTCGGCTGGTGCGAGGGGGTGTCCGCCGGATCGGGTCGGCGGGAAGCGCCGGTGCCTGCCGGCCGGGCCGCACAGGACGATGAGGGTGCCCTTTCCGCGGGGGCGCGTGCCACTCCTCCGCGCCGCCGACAGGATCCGCCGGGCACCCCGCCCGGCGGCGGGGCGCCCGGCGGCAAGGGCGTACGGCAGGCGCTGGCGGTGCTCGGTGCGCGGGCGGCGGGCGCCGACGCACGGGCGGGCATCCCGGCCGCGGTCGCGGTGGAGCTGGTGCACGCCTTCTCGCTGCTGCACGACGACATCATGGACGGCGACGCGACCCGGCGCCGCCGCCCCGCCGTGTGGAAGGCGTACGGCACCGGCCCCGCGGTGCTCGCCGGGGACGCCCTGTTCGCGCTGGCGATCGAGACCCTCGCCGGCGCGCCGCACAGTGCCCGCGCCGTACGGCTGCTGTCGGCGGCCCTCGCCGACCTGGTGCGCGGGCAGGCCGACGACCTGGTGTTCGCCACCCGGCCGTGCACGGGCGCGGAGCGGGTGACGCCCGGGGAGTACCGGGCGATGGCGGAGGGCAAGACCGGCGCGCTGCTGGGCTGTGCCGCCGCGCTGGGCGCCCTGCTCGGCGGGGCGCCCGAAGCGACCGTCGGCGCGCTGGACCGGGCCGGACGGCAGCTCGGCGTCGCCTTCCAGCTGGTCGACGACGTGCTGGGGATCTGGGGTGACCCGGCCGTCACCGGCAAGCCGGCGGGCGGTGATCTGCGGGAGCGCAAGATGACGTACCCGGTGCTGGTCGCGCTCGGCTCCCCGGCGGGCCGCGGGCTCCCCGAACTGCTCGCCGCGCCGGGGCGGGCCGAGGAGGCCGCCGCGCTGATCGAGGCGGCGGGCGGCCGTACGGCGACGCTGGCCGAGGCTCGTGCGCACACCACCGCCGCCCGGGCGCTGCTCGCCGAGGCACCCCTGGCCGCCGAGGCCGCCGCGGACCTGTCGCGGCTGCTGGACCACCTCCTGGACCGCGACCTGTGACCTCCGCGACCTGTGACCTGTGACCGCGCAGGACCACCCAGTTCAAAACCGTGTTGACCACGCCGCCCCTCACAGGCCAGGGTGCGAACGGTGCGGCCCACACCCCCGCGCCGGAAAGGTGAAGCACCTTGATCAGCATCGAGGAGATCGAAGCCGCGGCGGAGCGGATCGCCGGACAGGTCGTGCGGACGCCGACCGTACCGAGTCCGGGGCTGACCGAACTGCTGGGCGTCCCGGTCACCGCCAAGCTCGAACTGCTTCAGCGCACCGGCTCGTTCAAGGCGCGCGGGGCGACGGCGAAGCTGCTGGCGCTGAGCGAGGCCGAGCGGGCGGCGGGCGTGGTCGCGGTCAGCGGCGGCAACCACGGGATCGCCCTCGCGGTGATGGCCGCCGCCCTCGAGGTGAAGGCGACCGTGGTCATGCCCCGTACCGCGTCCGCGCGTTCCATCGCGCTCGCCGAGGAGGCGGGGGCGTCGGTGCGGCTGACCGACGGCATGGACAGCGCGTTCCAGCTGGTGACCCGGCTGCGGGACGAGGGGCTGACCCTGGTCCACCCGTTCGACGACCCGGTGGTGATCGCCGGACAGGGCACGGTCGGACTGGAGCTGGCGGCGGATGCCGAGGACCTGACGGACGTCGTCGTCAGTATCGGCGGCGGCGGACTGATCGCCGGGGTCGCGGTGGCCCTGGCCGCCCGGCGTCCCGGAGTGCGGGTGTGGGGCGTGGAGACCGAGGGCGCCGAGGCCATGTCCGCCGCGCTGAAGGCGGGCGGACCGGTGCCGGTGTCCGTGTCGTCCCTGGTGACCACGCTCACCGCACCCTCCGTGTCCCAGCTGACGTACGACCATGTGTCCGCGCTGGTCGAGGAGGTGCTGGTGGTCCCGGACCGGGAGGCGGTGCGGGGCTCGCTCGACCTCGCCGACCACGCCAAGGTGTGGGCCGAGCCGGCCGCGGGCTGTCTGCTGCCGGCCGCCCGGGAGGTGGTGGCGCGGGTCGGCGACGGCGCCCGGATCGGGCTCGTGGTGTGCGGCGGCAATACGGCACCCCGGGAACTGACCGGCTGGGCCGAGCGGTTCGGGCTGCTGTGACACACGGCCGCACCCGGGAATTTACCCTCGGTAACCCGCAGGTCGAACGCCACCAGGTGCGGCCATCCCAAACTCGCAAGCCCTTTCGAAGAATTGAATGAAAGGCAGGAACGGCACCGGGCTCGCGGATTCTTTGAACGCACCCCCGCACGCCCCGCGTACCTCTGTGAGACACGCAACAGGGGTTCCAGCGAGGGATGACCATGGTCAAGGCGCACGTCTCCGCACACGAGTTGGTCGCCGGACGCTACCGGCTCCTGGAGGTCTTCGCCCGCGAGACGAACCGCCTGTGGTGGTACGCCGAGGACGTGCCGGCGGAGCAGCCCCGGCTGGTGGCCCAGACCGCCCTGCCGGAGCCCGCCGACGACGACACCGCGCGCCGGGCCACGGCCCGCGTCATCCGGACCTCCGAGACCATGCGGCTGCGGTGTCCCGGCCAGCTCGCCACGGTCGTCGACGCGGTGGTGGAGGCCGGCACCCTGTGGACGGTCACCGAGTGGATCGACGGCACGCCCCTGTCCGAACTCCTCGACCGGGAGGGCGCGTTCAACGCGGTGCGGGCCGCCCGCATCGGCCTGGAGCTGCTCGACGTGCTGCAGGCGGCGCACGACGAGGGCATCACCCACGGCGAGCTGAGCCCGGGTCAGGTGTTCGTGCGGGAGAGCGGTCCGGTCGTCGTCACCGGGTTCGGGCTGGCCGGCGCGACCCTGGTGCCGCGGCTCACGGCGCCGTCGTACGCCTCCCCGGAGCAGGCACGTGACGAGCGGATCGGGCCGGCCGCCGATCTATGGGCGCTGGGTGCGCTGCTGTACACGATGGTGGAGGGACGGCCGCCGTTCCGGGACCGCGGCCGTCCCGACGCCACACTGAAGGCCGTGGACCGGCTGCCGCTGCGCACCCCGCTGCGCGCGGGCCCGCTCACCCAGGCCGTGCAGGGGCTGCTGCGGAAGAACTCGCGGGAGCGGCTGACCCGGCCGGTGGTCCGCGAGGCGCTGATCCGGACCCTCGACGGGGGCGCCGACGCCGACCGGCAGGCGTCCCCCGTGCCCCGGCTGCGCGGCGCGTACGCGGGGGTGCGACTGGCCGGGCGGGAGCGGAGCAGAGTGGCCCTGGCGGCCGGTACCGCGCTTGCCGTGCTCACCGTGGCCGCCGCCGTCCTGGCCGCGGCCCACCTGCTGCCGGGCACCGGCACCGCGCAGGCACCGACCCGGTCCACCGCCTCGGCCGCCCCGTCGAACAAGCACACCGGTGGGGCCCCGACGCCCTCCGCGAGCCCCGCCCCGAGCGCTCCGTCCGCCCTGCCGGCCGGATACCGCCGCTACACCGCCCCGGAGGGCTTCTCCGTGGCCCTGCCCGACGGCTGGAAGCGCCTGACCACCGCCCGGGCCGGCGGCGCCTACCGCATCACCTTCGGCCGGGACGGCGCCTCCCCCACCCTCGCCGTCACACACAGCGAGCACGTCGGCCCGGATCCCGTGGCGATCTGGCGGGAGGACGTCGAACCGGATCTGGAGCGGCTGCCCGGCTACCACCGCGTCGGCACCGTCCGGGCCACCACGTACCAGGGCCACAAGGCCGCCGACCTGGAGTGGCTGGCCGGGAGCGGGGACGGGCGGGTGCACACCTTCGGGCGGGGATTCTTGCCGGGCGGCGGCGAGGGCTACTCCCTGCGCTTCACCACCCCGGCCGCGACCTGGGCCGACGCCGCCGACCGGCTGGCGCTGAAGACGTTCCTGCAGACGTTCCGGCTGACGGACGACTGACCGGCGCCCTTTCGTTTTCGGGCCGCCGAGCCGGGGACTCGCCCCTTATGGTGCACATCGGATACACGATGATGACCGAGCAGACCGGACCCCGGGACCTCGTGGACCACGTCGTACGGGCCGAGGAGACCGGGTTCGACTTCTCGGTGATCTCCGATCACTACTTTCCCTGGCTGCGCTCGCAGGGCCACTCCTCGTACGCGTGGAGCGTGCTGGGCGCCGCCGCCCAGGCCACCTCGCGGATTCCGCTGATGACCTACGTGACCTGCCCCATCCTCCGCTACCATCCGGCGATCGTGGCGCAGAAGGCGGCCACCGTGCAGCTGCTGTCGCAGGGCAGGTTCCGGCTCGGGCTGGGCGCGGGCGAGAACCTGAACGAGCATGTCGTGGGCGGCGGCTGGCCCCCGGTGGACGTGCGCCACGAGATGCTCGAAGAGGCCGTGGAGATCATCCGCGCGCTGTTCGCGGGCGGTCATGTCACCCACCACGGACAGCACTACGACGTGGAGTCGGCCCGGCTGTGGGATCTGCCGGAGCAGCCGCCGCCGATCGGCATCGCCGTCTCCGGCGAGCAGTCCTGCCGGCTCGCCGGGCACATCGCCGACCTGGTCATCGCCACCGAACCGAAACCGGGGCTGATGGAGGCCTTCGACCGGCACGGCGGCAGCGGCAAGCCCCGCGTCGGCCAGCTGCCGGTGTGCTACGACCCCGACCGGGACACGGCCGTCAAGCGCGCCCACTCCCAGTTCCGCTGGTTCGGGCTCGGTTGGAAGGTGAACGCCGAACTGCCGCACCCCGACTCCTTCGAGTCCGCGACGCGGTTCGTGGACGAGGACGACGTCGCCGCCGCAATCCCGTGCGGTGACGACCCGGACGCGTTCGTGGAGGCCGTACGCCCCTATGCCGAGGCCGGGTTCGGGGAGATCGCACTCGTGCAGATCGGCGGCGACGCGCAGCCGGAGTACCTGGACTGGTCGGCGAAGACCCTGCTGCCCGCGCTGCGAGAGGCCTTCGGCTGACACCGCGCTGCCCGCACGGGTCCGGCCCGGCATGGCCTTTGTGTCCCGATAGGCTTTCCTGCCTGCGCCCGCTCCCGGGTGCGGTCCCTTGAGCATTGTTGCAGGAGAGTCATCCGTGACCCTGGTCATCGACCCGTCCGAGACGTCCGCCCCGGCCACGTCCCCGCTGTCCGACCTGGTGGCCCGCGACGCCCGTGAGTTCGGGGTGTACGCGCGCACCGGAGGCTGGGCCTTCGCGCTGATGGTGGCCCGCAGTGTACGGCCGGGCGGACAGGCCGCCGGGGAGACGCCGAAGGTGTCCGCGAAGGAGTTCGCACAGCTGGCCGGCTGCTCCCCGGAGCGGGTCATGCGCCACTACAGGGCCTGGGACCGGGCCGCCGACGACGGGCTCGTGCCGCACTTCGAGGCACTGCGGCCGGGCCAGGAGACGGACCTGCCGGACGCGGACGTGTGGCTGAGCTACTACGTCTCCCGCAACAGCGCGACCTCCGAGCGCGGTACCGCGATCGCCGAGGCCGCCGCGGCCGAGGGCATCCGCCCCACCAAGGCGCTGGAGGTCGCCGAGAACCCGACCGCCCTGCGCGCCGCGATCCTCGCCGACCCCTCCACCGCCCGCGCGGCCCGTGCCGCGCTGCTGGACCGGGTGCGGGAGGACCCCGAGCTGCAGGCGGAACTGGCGCGTGACGTCGTACGGACCGACGACCTGAAGAAGGCCGTGGCGACCGAGAGCCGGGCCGCCGACCGGATCGGGTACGTCCGGCAGATCGCCGAGTCCGGGCAGATCAGGACCCCGGCCGGGCAGACCGTCGAGGCCCCGGCCGAGCTGCGCGAGGAGGCCGAGCGGCATCTGTCGCTGATCGACGAGCTGGAGGACGGCGAGGACACCGGCGAGTGGGCCACCGAGGCCTACGGCACCATGAAGTCACTCGTCGCCGAGGCCGTCGAGGCCGACCCCGAACTGCGCGTCCAGGAGCGGCGGACGAAGTTCTACAGCAGCCTGCAGAAGGCGACCAGGGCGTTCGAGGAGCTGACCTTCGACGACGCACAGGACTACTACGAGGACGACATGGTCCAGCGCCTGGAGGAACTCCAGCAGGCCATCGGCAGCTGCCTGGCCGCGCTGCGCGGAGCCGGCGGGAATCCGTCGCACGGCTGAGCATGCCGGGCGCCACAGGGGTACTAAAGGGCCCTGAGCCGATCGTCGCCGGAGGCCCTCGCGTGGACACGTTCGTGCACAAGACCCTGGTGGTACAGCTTCGCTCGGAAAGCACCGGCGGGTGTTCCGTGCTGGCCCATCTCCGTTACGACGCCGCCGACCCGTTCGCCGTCACCGCCGTCTTCGGCCACGACGGCCATGTGCTGGCGTGCTGGCGGCTGGACCGGGAGATGCTCTGGGACGGTCTGGCGCGGCCGGTCGGCGTCGGCGACGTACGGCTGCGCCCCATCGCGACCGACTCGTGGCACGAGCTGCACATGGAGTTCCTCGGCGAGGTCCGGCCGGACGGCAGCCGGCACCACGCGGAGGTGTGCGTCTGGTCGCCCGCGGTCGCCGCGTTCCTGCGGGAGACGCACCGGGTGGTCCCGCCGGGGCAGGAACGCGCCCCCGTCGACGAGCTGTTGGCCGAGATCCTCTCCGCGGGCTGAAGATCATCACCCGTCCGTACGTCCGCGCTCGGCCGGGGCCGCGGGCGGGCGCGTGTCCCCGTCCTCGGACCGGGACGTGTGCAGGTGGCGGGCCCACAGGGGCAGTCCGAGCCACCACAGCAGGTACCAGGCGACGACCGCCGTCACCAGCACCGGCACATAGGTACCGTGCGTGGCCACCCGGAGGATCAGCAGCAGAGCCGCCGTCATGGTGGCCAGCAGCAGGACCAGGCCCACCAGGGTCATCCGGGACGCCAGCCGCACCGCCTGCGGCTTGACCCTGCGGCCGGAGACCAGGCGGTGCAGGGAGACCGGTCCGACGAGAGCCCCGGTGGTGCAGGCGCCCAGGAGGACGGTCACGATGTAGATGACCCGGTCGGCGTGGGGCAGCGTGGAGTACTTCGGCTGGAAGACGACGGTCAGCAGGAAGCCGAACAGGATCTGTACGCCCGTCTGGGCGACGCGGACCTCCTGGATGAGCTCGACCCACATCCGGTCGGCCCGCTCCTCCTCGGTCTCGTCCCGGCCCCTGCGCCGTCCGTCCGCAGTCATGCGGTGCGTGTAACCGTCCGGCGGTCCGTTCAAACGATGCCTACCAGCGGTACTCGACCTGCTCCTCGATCCGCCGCTCGTACAGCTCACGGATCGCGGTGAACGTCTCCTCGGGCAGCGGCGGCAGCTTGGCGGCGGCCGCGTTCGCGCGGGCCTGCTCCGGGTTGCGGGCGCCGGGGATCACCGTGGTCACGCCGTCCTGCTCGATGATCCAGCGCAGCGCCAGCTGGGCCGGGGTGTACCCCTGCGGGGCGAGCGCGGCGAACTCGGCGGCGGCCTCGACTCCGGTCTCGTAGTCGACCCCGGAGAAGGTCTCGCCCTGGTCGAAGGCCTCGCCGTGCCGGTTGAAGGTGCGGTGGTCGTCGGCGGCGAACACGGTGTCCTTGGTGTACTTGCCGGACAGCAGGCCGGAGGCGAGCGGCACGCGCGCGATGATGCCGACGCCGGCCTCGCGGGCCGCGGGCAGCACCTCGCGCAGGGGCTTCATACGGAACGGGTTGAGGATGATCTGCACGCTCGCCACACGCGGCCGGGCGATCGCGGTCAGCGCCTGCGCACAGGTCTCCACGCTCACCCCGTACGCCGCGATGCGTTCCTCCTCGACCAGGGTGTCCAGGGCGTCGAACACCGCGTCGCTGGAGTAGACGGGCGTCGGCGGGCAGTGCAGCTGGACCAGGTCGATGCGGTCGACGCCGAGGTTGCGGCGCGAACGGTCGTTCCAGTCACGGAAGTTGTCCAGCACGTAGTTCTCGGGGACCTGCTCGACCCGGCGGCCCATCTTGGTCGCGATCAGCACATGCAGGTCGGGCCGGCCGCGCAGGAAGGAGGCGATGGTCTCCTCGCTGCGTCCGTCGCCGTACACATCGGCCGTGTCGAAGAAGGTGACCCCCGCCTCGGCCGCCGCTTCCAGGACGGACAGGGCCTGCTTGTCGTCCACGTCGCCCCAGTCGGCGCCCAGCTGCCATGTGCCGAGGCCGACCACCGATGCCCACTGACCCGACCTGCCGATTACGCGTTCGTCCATGGCGTCAGTCTGTCACCCGGCACCGGAGCATGCGGAACGAGCCGCTCCGCGGGTCGGGCCGGGTGTTTTCACCCACATGGGTGAGATGGGTCTACGGACCCCGGAGGGAGGCAAAGCGGCCCTTAGCGTGGCCCTGTGATCGATCGTTCGATGGACAACTTCCCTGACGCGCAGGGCGGTTCGAGTCCGCTCGGCCGACGCCGACTGCTGCGGGGCGCCGCCGCGCTGGCGGCCGTACCCGTGCTGCTCGCGGGCGACCCGGCGGTGGCCGCAGCCGAACTCCCGGGGTTTCCGGAGCGGGTGGCGCTCTACCGCTCGGCGTACCGCAACTGGGTGGGTGAGATCACCGCCGACGGCCTGTGGGCCTGCGCACCGGCCGATCCGGAGCAGGTGCTCGCCGTGGTCGGCTGGGCCCGGCGCAGCGGTTGGCGCATCCGGGCACGGGGCCGCTCCCACGGCTGGTCACCGCTCACGATCACCGAGGGGACGCGGTCGGACAGCCGTGTGCTGCTGGTCGACACCGCCCCGCATCTGACCGCGCTGCAGCTGGAGTCGGACTCCGCGGTCCGCGCCGGCACCGGGGTCACCCTTCAGGCCCTGCTCACCTTCCTGGAGGGGCACGGACTCGGCCTGACCGCGACGCCCGCGCCGGGCGACCTGACCCTGGGCGGCGCCCTGGCCGTCGACGCGCACGGCACGGCCGTACCGGCCGCCGGCGAACGCCCGTTGCCGGGAAGCACCTACGGCTCGCTCGGCAACCGGATCCTGGAGCTGACGGCGGTCGTGTGGGACACGGCCGCCGGGGCGTACGTGCTGCGGACGTTCCGCCGCGACGAGGCGGACTGTGCCGCGCTGCTCACGCATCTCGGCCGGACCTTGGTCACGGAGGTGGTCCTGCGGGTCGGTCCGGACGCCCCGCTGCGCTGTGTCAGCCGTACCGACGTCCCGGCCCGTGAACTGTTCGCCGCGCCCGGCTCCGGAGGACGCACGCTGGAGAGCTTCCTGCGTCGCTCGGGGCGCGTCGAGGCGATCTGGTTCGCCTTCACCGAGTTCCCGTGGCTGAAGGAGTGGAGCGTCGCGCCGGTGCGGCCGGCCGGCTCACGGCACGTCACCTCGCCGTACAACTATCCCTTCTCCGACAGCGTGCCGACGCCCGTGGCCGATCTGGTGGGGCGGCTGGTCGCGGACGCGGCCTGGTATCTGGCGCCGGAGCTGGGCGCCGCGCAGCTCACCGTGGCCTCCCTGGGGCTCGCGGCCACGGACTCCGCCGACCTGTGGGGGCCGTCGAAGAACACGCTGCTGTATCTCCGCCCGACCACCCTGCGGGTGACCGCGAACGGGTACGCGGTGCTCACCAGCCGGGCCGGAGTGCAGCGGGTGGTGCACGAGTTCACCCGGTACTACCGGCAGCGGCTGGAGGCGTACGCGGCACAGGGCCGTTTCCCGGTCAACGGCTCGGTGGAGATCCGGGTCACCGGTCTCGACGACCCGGCGGAGACCGGCGTGCCCGGCGCGCAGGCGCCGTCGCTGTCCGCGCTGCGGCCGAGCGCGGACCGCCCCGAGTGGGACACCGCGGTGTGGCTGGACGTGCTGACCCTGCCGGGCACGCCGTACGCCGAGGCGTTCCTGCGCGAGCTGGAGCGGTTCCTGCTGGACGCGTACGACGGCGGGTCCGGCCTCGCCCGCGTGGAGTGGTCCAAGGGCTGGGGGTACACGGCGGACGCCGCCTGGAGCGACGCCGAGGTGCTGGGCACGGCCGTGCCGGGCAGGTTCGGGCCCGGGGTGTGGCGGCAGGCGGTCGCGACGCTCGACCGTCTGGACCCGCACCGGGTGTTCGGCAACGCCTTCCTGGACCGGCTGCTGCGCTGACTCAGGCCTGGAAGTAGTGCCCCTCGTCGAGGTCCGCGAGGAGTCCCGGCTCGCGCGGCTCCCAACCGAGCAGCGTGCGGGTCAGCGCGCTCGACGTGGGGTTGTCGACCGCGGCCCAGCGGCCGAGGAAGCCGAAGTGTTCGCCGGCCTCCTCGGGAGCGATCCCGGTGACCGGGACGGCCAGGTGGCGGCCGATGACCTCGGCGATGGCACGGAACGGCACCCCTTCCTCGTCCGCGCCGTGCAGCCGGGTGCCCGCCGGGGCCTTCTCCAGGGCCAGCCGGAACAGGCGGGCCGCGTCGAGACGGTGCACGCCGGGCCAGCGGTTGGTGCCGTCACCGACGTACGCCGCCACGCCCTTCTCCCGGGCGATCGCGATCAGACGCGGCACATAGCCGTGGTCGCCGCGGCCGTGCACCGAGGGCGCGAGCCGGACCAGTGAGCTGCGCACACCGCGTTCGGCCAGGGCGACGGTCGCCTCCTCGGCGGGGGTCCGGTGGGTGCCCGGTGCGGGCCCGTCCTCCTCGGTGGCGAGACGGCCCGCCGGGGCGATCACCGTGCCCGAGGTGACCACGAAAGGCCGCTCCGAGCCCGCCAGGGCGGCGCCGATCGCCTCGATGGCCCTGAGCTGGACGGCTCCGGCGGTGTGGAGGTCAGGGGTGTTGTACACGGCGGCGAGGTGGATGACACCGTCGGCCCGGGCCGACGCGCGGGCCAGGCCCTCGGGGTCGTGCAGGCCGCCCCGGTGGACCTCGGCCCCGGCCGCCCGCAGGGCGTCCGCGCCGTCGTCCGAGCGGGCGAGGCCGACGACCTCGTGGCCCGCGCCGGTCAGTTCCGGAACGAGGGCGGAGCCGATGAACCCGGTGGCACCGGTGACGAAAACACGCATGGGGACGCACTCCTCGGATGCTGGGGGAAGTGCTGCCATCGTTCGTCCACGGAGCCGGCCGCGTCCAAGGCTTCTTACGCATCACGCAATGCACTTCGGGCATCACACCACGTCGGGCGGTGGGCCTACGCTGGCGGCATGGACGTCCCAGCAGCCGCCCCGGACCTCGACCTGAGGCTGGTGCGGTACTTCACCGTCGTCGCCGAGCACCGGCACTTCGGGCGCGCCGCCACCGCGCTGCACATCACCCAGCCGTCCCTGAGCCGCCAGGTGCGGCGGCTGGAGCAGGTGCTCGGCGCCCGGCTGCTCGACCGTACGCCGCAGGGCACCCGGCTCACCGAGGCGGGCGAGGCCTTCCTGCCGCGCGCGAAGGCCCTGCTGCGCACCGCGGCACAGGCGGCCGCGGTGGCCCGGGCCGCCGCCGAGCCCAGCCGGATCACCATCGGGTACACCACCGGTGTCTACGTCACCTCGGCCGTGCGCGCCCTGCGCCGCAGGTTTCCGGACGCCGAGGTGCGGACCACGCACCTGCGTGGGACTCAGGCGCGCCAGGCGCTGCTCGACCACCACGTGGACGCGCTCGTGGCCCGGCTGCCCTTCGCGACGGAGGGCCTGCGGGTCACGGTGCTGTACGACGAGCCGCGCGTCGTCGTGGTCCCCATCCACCACCGGCTGGCCGGCAAGGAGTCGGTCACCGTGGACGACATCGCCGACGAGCCGCTCCCACGGGTCGGGGACCGGCTCAGGGACGCGTTCTGGCGCATCGACCCGCGCCCCGACGGGTGCCCGGCTCCCGACGGCCCGTACGTCGGCGACTTCGAGGACAAGTTCGAACTCGTCGCCTCCGGCCAGGCGCTGGCGATCACCGCGGGCGTCGCGGGCATCCCCCTGCGCCCCGGCCTGACCGCGATCCCGCTGCACGGCGTCGCGCCGAGCCAGGTCGCCCTGGCGACCCGCGCCGGCGACAACGGCCGGCTGCTCACGGCCTTCCGCACGTCGGCGCAGGCACTGCTCACCGGCCCCCGGACCGGCGGGTGAATCAGCTCCCGGGGGTCAACTGGCCCTGTACGAGCGGCCCGTAGCGGTCGGCGATGGTGTCGACGTCGCTCTCGCGCAGGTGCGGGCCGCGTGCGATGCCGTACATCACGCCGAGGCCGACGAGCGCGGCGACGGCGAGTTCGGCGCGCAGGCCGGCGTCGGGGCCGGTGAGCCGGGCGGCGAGGCGTTCGGTCACCTGGGCGCGGAAGTTGGCGCGCAGGACGTCGCCGTGGTCGCCGTGCAGCGGGGCGAAGGCGATGCGCAGCAGCGGGTCGGCGCCGCGCTCGCGCTGGCTGGCCAGGACGTGCCGGGCCATGTGCCGGCCGAGGTCGGCGAGCGGTGCGTCCAGCAGGGCGTCGGCGTCGGTGTCGAAGGACATCACGCGGGCGAACAGGGCGTCCTTGTTGCCGAAGTACTTCACGATCAACGGCGGGCTGACACCGGCCCGTTCGGCGACCGCCTTGAGCGTGATGTCGGCGTGCGCGTGCCGGGCGAGGAGGTGGCGGGCCGCTTTGAGGATGGCCGCCTTGGTGGCCTCGGCGTCACGGCGCGCGGACATGCTCGGTGCGGGTGGAGTGCTCACGCCCCTCATGCTCCCTCCATCGCCTCGTCGCGGGCGCCCCGGATGGCGCCCGCGGCGCGGCGGGGGCCGTCCGCGGGGCCGTCGCCGGGGATGGACAGGGCGGCCGCGCAGGCCGCGAGGGCCACGGCGCCCGCCATCGCGAACGCCAGCTGGTAGCCGTGCAGGGTGGGGATGGGGATGCCGCCGGCCGGGCTGCTGTGGTGGACGAGGACGGCGGCGACGGCGGCGCTTGAGGTGGCCTGGCCGATCGTGCGCATGAGGACGTTGACGCCGTTGGCGGAGGCGGTCTGGCCGGCCGGGACGGCCCGCAGGATCAGGGTGGGCAGCGCCGAGTAGGCGAGCGTGGTGCCGGTCGCCACCACGGTGGCCCCGACGATGATCATCCACAGGTCGCGGCTGTCGGCGATACGGACCGCGTAGCCGCAGGCGATGACGGCGGCGCCCAGCGCGAGGGTGATCCGCGGGCCGCGGGCGGCCGAGATGCGGGCCGACAGCGGCGAGAACAGCAGCATGGTCACGCCGCCGGGCAGCAGACACACACCGGTGGCGACGATGGACAGGCCGAGGCCGTAGCCGGTGGCCTTCGGCGCCTGCACCAGCTGTGCGGTGACCAGCGAGTTGGCGTAGAAGGCGAACCCGGTGAGCATGGCGGCGACATGTGACAGGCCCACCCGCGGCCGGGAGACCAGCCGCAGGTCGACCAGCGGCCGTTCGGCGCGCAGTTGCTGCCACCACCACAGGGCGAGGACGACGACGGCCCCGAGGAACAGCCCGAGGACCCGGGCACTCCCCCAGCCCCAGGTCCCGCCCTGCGACACACCCAGCAACAGGCAGACCAGGCCGGCGGCGAGCCCGAGCGCGCCGAGCACGTCGAACCGGCCGGGCTCGCGCACCGGCGACTCCTTGACCGCCCACCAGGTCGCCGCGACACCCAGCGCGCCCAGGGCGCTGGTCAGCCAGAACATGGTGTGCCAGTCGGCGTACTGGACGACCAGCGCGGCGAGCGGCAGACCGAGGGCGGCGCCGATACCGACGGTGGAACTCATCAGCGCCACCGCCGAACCCCGGCGCTCCGGCGGGAGCTCGTCGCGCAGGATGCTGATCGACAGCGGTACGACGGAGGCGGCGGCGCCCTGGAGCGCGCGGGCGGCGATGAGCACGCCGATGTCGGAGGTCAGGGCGCACAGCACCGAGCCGAGGGTCATCAGGGCGAGTGCGGAGGTGAGCACCCGGCGCTTGCCGTACATGTCGCCGGCCCGGCCGAGCACCGGGGTGAGGACGGCGCCGGAGAGCAGGGTGGCGGTGACCGTCCAGGAGACGGTCGCGGCGGAGGCGCCGGTGAGCCGGGGCAGGTCCGGCAGCAGCGGGACGACGACGGTCTGCATGACCGCCATGAGGATGCCGCCGGAGGCCAGCACGGGAATCGTGAGCCGGTCCCGCAGCGGGGGTGCGCCGGTCGGTGGCCGGGGTATCGGGGCGGGCTGGTCCATCGGCGCTCCTGAGGACGGCACGGCGGTGCGGTGAATGACAATTCACCTTATCGAGTGAATGACCATTCACCAACGCTTTTCCGGGTGCCGCACGGGGGCTCAGCCGAGGCACTTCTCCAGGGCCGCCAGGTAGTTGTGCATGAAGTGGTCGCGGATGCCGTCGGAGGCCGGTGCGAAGGCATCGGCGGTCAGCCCCTTGGCCCGGTCGGTGAGGGCCGAGAACATCGGCATGCTCTCGTGCAGCGTGCCGCCGGAGTCGATGTAGCGCAGCGCGCGGACATGGGTGAAGACGGGCTCGGGCGGCAGCTGGGGGACGATGTCGTTGTTGTTGACGAAGCGGTACATGCGGCCGCCGAATCCCTTGTGGAAGGCCTCGGCGAGCAGCCGGTCGCAGGTGCGCGGCTGGCCGTAGGTGTAGACGCCGTCCGCGGCCAGGTGCGGGTCCTCCAGATACATCCGGGCGCCGGCCAGCATCGCCAGGGCGCCGCCCAGGCTGTGCCCGGTGAAGTACACGGCCTGGCCGTCGCTGCGCAGCTCGGCGAGGGTGTCGTGGACGGCCGGGTACACCGACTCCAGGGCCTCGGCGAATCCGTGGTGGACGTATCCGTTGCCGCCCGGTCCGGGCCTCGGCGGAGTGGTGGCGTCGGTGAGCCAGTCCTTGATCTGGGCGGGTTCGGTGCCGCGGAACGCGATGACGATCATCCGGTCGCCGGCCATGGTGTACGCCTGGGCGTCCTGCAGCGGGAAGGGCGGCGTGAAGCGGGTCTCGTGATGGCGCACCTGGCCGAAGCCCCACTGGGCGGCCTGCTCCTCGATGGCAGGGCGGTCCTTGTAGGCGAGGTCGGCCGCGCGAGCCAGCCAGTAGGCGCGTTGCAGGCTGTAGCCGGACGGGGTCTGGTCGAACGAGGCGGGCACGGCCATGGACGGGTCTCCTCGGGTGGGGGGCGAAGGGAAACCGGGCTAGTCACCCAAAGTAGTCGAACGCAACCGCAGAGTAGCAGGGCGGGCGGGCCGTCCGATCGCGTCAGTTTGGCGTGGTGAGCCGGGCCACTCGGACGGACGGCGGACGAGAAGGATCGCCGGAATGACGGCCGGCGCGGCAAGGAATTCCCGGTTCCGGAACGGATCGGCCCCCGATCACAGCAAGATCACCCCTGGTTCAACGCTGTACGACTTATGGGCAATTGTCCGAATCAAAGCCAACGGCTTCCGGGGGATTTCTCCCCGTCCCGGCACCCCCGATAGGCATGCGTCGTCACCACCGGAACACCTTCCAGGAGGACCCGCATGCCCGACATCACCCGGCGCCGCGCGCTCACCGCGACGGCGGCCCTCGCCGCGACGGCCACCGTCACCGCCCTCGCGGCACCCGCGGCCTCGGCCGCCGGCCACGACCGCTCCATGCCGATGCCGGGCACCTTCGACGAGGTCTACCACGGCCGCCGGATACAGGGCCGTCCGATGGGCGCGGGCGGCCACCACCACGAACACGGCGGCGGCTACGAGGTGTTGGTCGACGGCGTGCAGCTGCACGTGATGCGCAACGCCGACGGCAGCTGGATCAGCGTCGTCAGCCACTACGACCCGGTGCCCACCCCGCGCGCCGCCGCCCGGGCGGCCGTGGACGAGCTGCAGGGCGCCCCGTTACTGCCCTTCCCCGCCAACTGACCGCCCCCGCAAGGACTTTTCGGAGCATCGCGCATCATGACCGTACGCAAGAACCAGGCCACGCTGACCGCCGACGAGAAGAAGCGTTTCGTCGACGCCGTCCTCGCACTCAAGCGCAGCGGACGCTACGACGAGTTCGTCCGCACGCACAACGCCTTCATCATGGCGGACACCGACACCGGCGAGCGGACCGGCCACCGCTCCCCCTCCTTCCTGCCCTGGCACCGCAGATTCCTGCTCGACTTCGAACAGGCGCTGCAGTCGGTGGACTCCTCGGTCGCGCTGCCGTACTGGGACTGGAGCACCGACCGCACGGTGCGTGCCGCGCTGTGGGCGCCGGACTTCCTCGGCGGCACGGGGCGCAGCACGGACGGCCGGGTGCTGGACGGCCCGTTCGCCGCCTCGGCCGGCAACTGGCCGATGACCATACGGGTGGACGGCCGTCCGTTCCTGCGTCGCTCGCTGGGCACGGCCGTGCGCGAGCTGCCGACGCGCGCGGAGGTGGAGTCGGTGCTGTCCATATCGACGTACGACATGGCGCCGTACAACAGCGCCTCGGACGGCTTCCGCAACAACCTGGAGGGGTGGCGCGGGGTCAATCTGCACAACCGGGTCCATGTCTGGGTCGGCGGCCACATGGCCACCGGGGTCTCCCCCAACGACCCGGTGTTCTGGCTGCACCACGCCTTCGTCGACAAACTGTGGGCCGAGTGGCAGCGGCGGCACCCGGACGCGGCGTATGTGCCGGCCGGCGGCACGCCGGACGTCGTCGACCTGAACGACACGATGAAACCGTGGAACGACGTGCGTCCGGCGGATCTGCTGGACCACACGAAGTACTACACCTTCGACAGCTGAACACAGCTGAACACAGCTGATGACAGCTGAAGACGGCTGATCAGGCCTCGGCGGTACGGCACTCCGGGTGGCCCCAGCCCTGCGCGTTCTTGGCGATGGACTCGCCGGCCGCGTAGGAACGGCCGCACAGGCAGCGGCCGGCGAACTTCGCCTTGATGGTGCGGGACGACGACGCTCCGCCGCCGGTGCGGCGGGGCGCCTTCCTGCGCGGGGCGGCCGCCTTCGGGGTGTCGGGCGAGGGCGGCGGCTCGGGGGAGCCGAGCGCGCTGCCCGCCGCCTCCTGGACCGAGGCGGCCTGGCTGGCGGCGCGGTCGGCGAAGTCGTTCAGCGGGTCGCCGTCGACCTGGTGCGCCGGGACGTAGCGGAACTCGACCTTCCGGCCGTCGAGGAGCGCGTCGATGCGGACCACGAGCTCCTGGTTGGCGACGGGCTTGCCGGCCGCGGTCTTCCAGCCGTTGCGCTTCCAGCCGGGCAGCCAGGTGGTCACGGCCTTCATCGCGTACTGGGAGTCCATCCGGATCTCCAGCGGCACGTCCGGGTCGACGGCCGTGAGCAGCCGCTCCAGGGCGGTGAGTTCGGCGACGTTGTTGGTGGCCCGGCCCAGCGGGCCCGCCTCCCAGCGGGCGGCGGTCCGCTCGTCGTCGGAGACCACCCATGCCCATCCGGCCGGTCCGGGGTTTCCCTTCGAAGCCCCGTCGCACGCGGCCACCACACGTTCACGCATGTGCACGATCATGCCACGAGCGGGCCGGACCCCGTAGCGGGTGGGTCAGACGTCCTGGACCTTGGGCATCTCGCCCTCGGTGGTCGTGATGTCGATCACCGAGAAGTTCGCGCCCTGCGGGTCGCTCAGGGCCGCGAACCGGCCGAAGGGGCTGCTCATCGGCCCGAAGCGGAGGACACCGCCCAGCTTGGTGGCCCGGGCCACGGCCGCGTCGCAGTCGTCCACGGTGAAATAGACATTGATGTACGAGGGCACCTCGGGCGGGAAGTCGTCGGTCATCCGCATCCGGCCGAGGACGGTGTTCTCGCCGATGTCGAACATCCGGAAGTCCACCGCGTCGTCCAGGATGTCCTTCATCCGGTACGGGAAGACGGCGGAGAGGAAGGTGTCGGCCTTCTCGGGCTCACGGGTGAAGACCTCGGCCCAGCAGTAGGCGCCCGGGGTCGCGGTCGCCTCGAAGCCCTCGTGGGTACCGGCCTGCCACACCCCGAAGACGGCCCCGCTGGGCTCGCGGGCCAGGCACATCGTGCCGAAGTCACCTACCTGCATCGGCTCCATCAGCACCTCGCCGCCGTTCTCCCGGATCTTCCCGGCGGTGGCGGCGGCGTCCGGCGAGGCGAAGTACAGGCACCACTGCGACTGGCCCTCCTGGCCCGGCATGGGCGGGACGACGGCGGCCACCGCCTTGCCGTCCGCGTAGGCCTGCGTGTAGTTGCCGTACTCCGACGACGACTCGCCGAAGGTCCAGCCGAGGACGTCGCTGTAGAAGCGCTTGGCTCCCTCGACGTCGCTGAACATCGCATCGGCCCAACAGGGCGTTCCCTCGGGTTGCACGGCCATGCTCGCGGCCCTCCTGGTCTGTGGTCCCGTACGGATGGTCCCCCGCCTCGAAGCGCTGTGTCCCCGAAGCTCACGCTAGCCATCCCGCCCTCGGCCCGCGCGCCGAACGGGGAAGCCGCCGGACACTGAGGGTGGAGGCGACGGTGCGATGACGACGGACACGATGCGGGCGTGGTCGGTGGTACGGCCGGGGCCGGTCGACGGGCGGCCCCTGGAGCTGGTGGAGCGGCCGGTGCCGGTGCCCGGGGCGGACGAGCTGCTGGTGCGGGTGCGGGCCTGCGGGGTGTGCCGGACCGACCTGCATGTCGCCGAGGGTGATCTGCCGGTGCACCGGGCCGGGGTGACCCCCGGCCACGAGGTCGTCGGCGAGGTCGTGGGGGCCGGGGCCGCGGTGCGGGACTTCGCGGCGGGCGACCGGGTGGGCGTGGCCTGGCTGCGGCGCACCGACGGGGTGTGCGCGTACTGCGCGCGGGGCGCCGAGAACCTGTGCCCGCACTCGGAGTACACCGGCTGGGACGCCGACGGCGGATACGCGCAGTACACGACCGTGCCCGCCGGGTTCGCCTACCGGCTGCCTCAGGCCCTGGACGACGTGGCGGCGGCGCCGCTGCTGTGCGCGGGGATCATCGGCCATCGCGCGCTGCGCCGGACCGCGCTGCCCGCGGGCGGCCGGCTCGGGCTGTACGGCTTCGGCGGCAGCGCCCACCTGTGCGCGCAGGTGGCGCTCGCCGAGGGCGCCCGGGTGCATGTGGTCACCCGGAGTGCGGCGGCCCGGCGGCTGGCCCTGGAGCTGGGCGCGGCCTCGGCGCACGACGTCGGCGAGCCGCCGCCGGAGCCGCTGGACGCGGCGATCCTGTTCGCCCCGGCCGGCGGGCTGGTCCCGGTGGCGCTGCGCGCCCTCGACCGGGGCGGGGTGCTGGCCCTCGCCGGCATCCATCTGACCGACGTACCGCCGCTGCACTACGAGACCGAGCTCTTCTACGAGAAGGAGCTGCGCAGCGTCACCTCCAACACCCGTGCGGACGGCCGGGAGTTCCTCGCCCTCGCCGCCCGGCACGGTGTCCGCGCGACCACGCACCCCTATCCGCTGTCGCGGGCCCCACAGGCGCTCGGCGATCTCAAGGCCGGCCGGTTCGACGGGGCGGCCGTGCTGGTCGACGACCTGTCCTGAGCCCCCGGGGGCGCACCACACCGGCGCACGGGACGGCCGGCCGGGGGCGCAGTGCACCGGCGTACGGGCACGCGGTTTGTCGGACGTGCCCCGATCAATAGGTTTACGACACCCAGTGGACTGTTCCGCCCCCTTCGCGCTGTATCGGGCACCTCACAAGGACTGTTTGGCTTGGCCACGGTGCAGGGCCACCACGCTCACCAGCCATCGATCCGGCCACCTCTGTTCGCAAGCAACTCCGCTGGAGGGAATGTGACCACACCGGACAGCGCCACCGGTCCCGCCGTCGACGAACCAGCCCCCGAGCCCGAGACCGACGGGCAGCTCACCAGCCTCAGCACCCGGGCGGCCCGCCAGCTCACCACCACCACCAAGTCCGAACCGCAGATGCAGGCCATCACCTCGCGATGGCTGCTGAAGACACTGCCCTGGGTGGACGTCAAGGGCGGCGCCTACCGGGTCAACCGGCGCCTGACGCTGCGCACGGGGCGCGGCCGGGTGCACTTCGAGCAGAACGGCGCCGACGACATCCGGGTCATCCCTCAGACGCTGACCGAGCTGCCGATCCTGCGCGGCTACCCCGACACCGACGTGCTCCGGGAGATCTCCACCCGTTTCCAGCCCCGGGAGGTGCGCGCGGGGCAGGTGCTGTTCGAGGCGGGCCAGCCGGTGACGGAGGCCTATCTGGTCGTCCACGGCCGGTTCACCCGCTACACCGCCGGCAAGTACGGGGAGGAGGAGATCACCGGGGTCGTCACCGACGGCGACCAGATGGGCGACGAGGCGGTCGGCCAGTCCGATCCGCTGTGGCTGGCCTCGGTGCGGGCCGAGACCGCGGGCGTGGTGCTGGCGCTGCCGTGGGCCGTCGTGCAGGAGTTCACCGAGCGGGTGCCCTCCCTCGCCGCGCATCTCCAGGCCTATGTCGAGCGGCAGAACCGGCCCATGAACCGCAAGGGCGAGGCCGAGGTGCCGGTGCAGGCCGGCCATGTCGGCGAGCCCACGCTGCCCGGCGGCTTCGTGGACTACGAACTCACCCCGCGCGAATACGAGTTGTCCCTCACCCAGACCGTGCTGCGGGTGCACACCCGGGTCGCCGATCTCTACAACCACCCGATGGACCAGACCCAGCAGCAGCTCAGGCTCACGGTCGAGGAGATCCGCGAGCGCCAGGAGTGGGAGCTCGTCAACAACCGGGAGTTCGGGCTGCTGCACAATGTCGACTACGGGCAGCGGATCAGCACCTTCACCGGTCCGCCGGTGCCGGACGACATGGACGAGCTGCTGTCGATGCGGCGCAAGACCAAGGTGTTCCTCGCGCATCCCAAGGCGATCGCGGCGTTCTTCCGGCAGTGCAACCGGCGCGGTCTGGTGCCCGGCACCGCGAGCGTCGACGGCCATGAGGTACCGGCGTGGCGCGGGGTGCCGATCTTCCCGTGCAGCAAGATCCCGATCAGCGACGACCACACCACGAGCATCATCGCGCTGCGCACCGGCGAGGCCGACCAGGGCGTCATCGGCCTGCACCAGACGGGCATCCCGGAGGAGTTCCAGCCGGGGCTGAACGTCCGGTTCATGGGCATCGACGCCGCCGCGATCATCAGCTACCTCGTCACCGCCTACTACTCGATGGCGATCCTCGTGCCCGACGCGGCCGGGATCCTGGAGAACGTACAGATCGGCCGGTTCCCCGAATGACATCCGAGCACCCCACCACCACCGCCGGCCCCTCCTACACGCTGCCCGGGCCGCCCAATGTCGCCCAGAGCCTGCGCAGACGCCGACGCACCGGGGCGATCCCCGGACTGCACCACCAGCAGGCCGCGCCCGCCGACCCGGTGAAGGCCGCCGAGGTGGACCGCCGGCTGGAGACCTGGGCGCAAGGGCTCGATCTCTTCCCGGCGGCCTGGAAGGGGGACTTCTCCGGCTTCCAGTTCGGCCGGGCCGTCGTACTGCAGCATCCGGGCGCGCTCGATCTGGACCGTCTGACGGCCGCCGGGAAGCTGCTGCTGGCCGAGAACATCGTCGACTCCTGCTACTGCGAGGAGGACGAGGGCCGGGGCGGATCACGACGCGGTCTGGGCGGCCCGCTGATCATCGCCCAGTCGGCCCTCGACCCCTACCACGGCGTCCCGGAACTGGAGGAGGAGTGGCGGCAGGGCATCCAGGCCGACGGTCCGCTGCGCTCCTACCACTTCGCCATCGCGGACTTCGCGAGCTTCGCCACGCCCAGCCAGACCGACCGGTTCGTCCACGACATCGCCCGGCTGCACCTGGGCTACCTGGGCGAGGCCGCCTGGATGGAGACGGCGTACGTGCCCCGGGTCTGGGAGTACCTGGTGATGCGGCAGTTCAACAACTTCCGGCCCTGTCTGTCCATCGTCGACGCCGTGGACGGCTACGAACTGCCCGAGCAGGTCTACGCCCGGCCCGAGATCCAGCGGATCACCGCCCTCGCCTGCAACGCCACCACGATCGTGAACGACCTGTACTCCTTCACCAAGGAGCTGGCCAGCGACCCCTCGCATCTGAACCTGCCGCAGGTCGTCGCCGCCAACGAGCGGTGCGGGCTGAAGGCCGCCTACCTGAGGTCCGTCGAGATCCACAACCGGATCATGGCGGCCTTCGAGGAGGAGTCGGCGCTGCTGTCCGCCACCTCGCCCCTCGTGGAGCGCTACGCCCAGGGGCTCGCCGCCTGGGTGTCCGGCAACCACGAGTGGCACGCCACCAACACCCACCGCTACCACCTGCCCGACTACTGGTGACCGCCCTCTATCGAAACACCGTCACATGCGCCACAAGGAGCCATCGTTGACCACTGCCCCCGTTGCCCGGACCACGCCCGTTCCGGTCCCGGCCCAGTCCACCTATCAGAGCCGGGTCGCGGACTACTGGAACGCCGAGGAGAATCCGGTCAACCTCGAACTCGGCAAGATCGACGACCTGTACCACCACCACTACGGCCTCGGAGAGGCCGACCGGGCGGTGCTCGACGAGCCCGATCCGGACCGGCGACGGGCACGCGTCACCGCCGAACTGCACCGCCTGGAACACGCCCAGGCCGAACTGCTCGCCTCGTATCTCGGGCCGCTGACGCCCGCCGACCGCGTCTTCGACGCCGGCTGCGGCCGCGGCGGCGGCAGTGTCGTGGCACATCTGCGCTACGGCTGCCAGGCCGACGGCGTGACGATCTCCGCCAAACAGGCCGAGTTCGCCGGCGAACAGGCCCGCGCCCGGGGCATCGCCGACCAGGTGCGCTACCACCACCGCAACATGCTGGACACCGGTTTCGAGACCGGGGCGTACGCGGCGTCGTGGAACAACGAGTCCACCATGTACGTCGAGCTGGACCTGCTGTTCGCCGAGCACGCCCGGCTGCTGCGCCGCGGCGGACGCTATGTGGTGATCACCGGCTGCTACAACGACACCTACGGGCAGGCCTCGCGCGAGGTGTCGCTGATCAACGCCCACTACATCTGCGACATCCACCCGCGCTCGGAGTACTTCAAGGCGATGGCCCGCAACCGCCTGGTGCCGGTACATGTCCAGGATCTCACCGAGGCGGCGATCCCCTACTGGGAACTGCGCCGGCAGGCCGACCACCTGGTCACGGGCATCGAGGACACGTTCCTGGACGCCTATCGCAACGGCAGCTTCCAGTACCTGCTGATCGCCGCCGACCGGGTCTGATCCCGGTCGGAAATTCCGTGGACGGCGAGGGCGCCGAGGCGCTGTCATGGGCCCGATGAGCGCCCACGACAGCCGGAATCCGCCGAAGATGCACGCGGACGAGGTCGACCTCGACGCCCCGCTGGTCCAGCACCTGATCGCCCGCCGCTTCCCGCGGTGGGCGGCGCTGCCGGTACGGCGGCTCGCGTCCTCGGGGACCGAGAACGCCATGTTCCGGTTGGGCACCGATCTCTTGGTACGGCTGCCCGGCGGCCCGGCGCCGTACCGGACCTGACGCACGAGCAGCGCTGGCTGCCCCGGCTCGGGCCGCTGCTGCCGGTCGCCGTGCCCGAGCTGGTGGGCACCGGCGAGCCGGACCAGGGCTATCCATGGCCCTGGTCCGTCCACCGCTGGCTGCGAGGGCGCAATCCGGTGGCGGGCGCCGTGCGGGAGCCGGAGCGGCTCGCCGAGGACCTCGCGGCGTTCGTGCGCGCCCTGCGCCGGATCGACCCGCAGGACGGGCCGCCCGGTTACCGGGGCGGCCCCTTGTGGGACCGGGACGAGCCCACCCGCGCGGCCGTCGCCGAGCTGGGCGCGAGGGTCGACGCCGGCGCGGTCACGGCCCTGTGGGAGCGGTCCCTGGGCGCGCCGGAGCACACCGGGCCGCCGGTGTGGGCCCACGGGGACCTCTCCCCCGGGAACGTGCTGGTCGACGGGGGCCGGCTGAGCGCGGTCATCGACTTCGGCTGTGCGGGGGTGGGGGACCCGGCCGTGGATCTGATCGTGGCCTGGAACCTGCTGCCCGCCTCCGTCCGGGACACCTTCCGCAAGGCCGTCGGCGCCGACGACGCGGAGTGGGCGCGGGGCGGGGCTGGGCGCTGTCGATCTCGCTGATCCAGCTGCCGTACTACTGGAACACCAACCCGGCCCTGGCAAAGAACTCCCGGCATGTGATCGCCGAGATCCTCGCCGAGACCGGGTGACGGTGCGGGCCCGCTACTCCCCCGCGTACGCCTTGTCCAGCGCGGCGACGTCCAGCTTGCCCATGCCCATCATGGCCTTCGTGGCGCGGTCGACCTTCTCCCGGTCCGGGTCGTGGATCATGTCGGCGAGCCGGTCGTAGACGACCTGCCAGGAGACGCCGAACCGGTCCTTGAGCCAGCCGCAGGGGCCGCCCTCGCCGCCGTTCTCGGTGAGCCGGGTCCAGTAGTAGTCGATCTCCTCCTGGTCGGCGCACAGGATCTGGAAGGAGATGGCCTCGTTGAACTTGAACTGAGGGCCGCCGTTGAGCGCGACGAACTTCTGGCCGTTGGCCGTGAACTCGACGGTCAGCACGGAGCCCGTCTGACCGAGCCCGGCGTCGGTGTAGTGGCTGACCCGGCCGAGGCTGGAGTTCTTGAAGACCGAGACGTAGAACTCGGCGGCCTCCTCGGCCTGGCCGTCGAACCAGAGACAGGTGGAGAATCCGTCGGTGGTCATGAGTACCTCCTGGGCGGGGAACGCGGTCATCTGTGTCGACCGATCCTCGCGGCGAAACTCATCGGCCGGGCCGCCGAATAATCCGGGCGGGTGAACGGCGTCCACGCCTAGCATCCCGGTTCATGACCTCCGCACCCGCCGAACGCATCGAACCCTTCCGGCTGTCGGTCCCGCAGCGCGACCTCGACGACCTGTACGACCGTCTCGACCGCACCCGCTGGCCGGCCGAGCTCCCCGGATCCGGCTGGGAGTACGGCGTCCCGGCCGGCTGTCTGCGGGAGCTGGTCCGCTACTGGCGGCACGAGTACGACTGGCGTGCCGCCGAGGCCGAGCTGAACCGGTGGCCGCAGTTCACCACGACGATCGACGGTGCGCGGATCCACTTCGCCCACATCCGCTCGCCGGAGCCGGATGCCACGCCCCTGGTGATCACCCATGGCTGGCCAGGGTCGATCGTGGAGTTCCTCGACGTGGTCGGTCCGCTCACCGACCCGGTGGCACACGGCGGTGAGGCGGCCGACGCCTTCCATGTCGTCGTGCCGAGCATCCCCGGCTTCGGGCTGTCCGGGCCCACCACCGAGCGGGGCTGGGAGGCACGCCGGGTGGCCGACGCCTGGGCTCGGCTGATGCGGCGGCTCGGCTACGAGCGGTTCGGGCTGCAGGGCGGCGACTGGGGCGCGGCGATCTCGCGCGAACTGGGCCGCGCGCATCCGGACCGGGTGATCGGCGTCCACCTCAATCTGCTGCCGGGCGCGCAGGCGGCCACCGAGCCGACCGAGGAGGAACTGGCCGTGCTCGATCCCGAGGACCGGGAGCGGACGCTGCGGTCCTGGCGCCGGTGGGACGAGTGGTCCCGCGAGGGCACCGGGTACGCGGTCCTGCAGTCCACCCGTCCGCACACCCTCGCCTACGCCCTGACGGACTCGCCCGTCGGTCAACTCGCCTGGATCATCGAGAAGTTCCGCGAGTGGACGGACTCCGCGGACCTGCCGGAGGAGGCGATCGACCGGGACCGGCTGCTCACCAACGTGATGCTGTACTGGCTGACCGGTACGGCCGGTTCGTCCGCCCGCATCTACTACGAGCGGGCCCACGCCACCGGCACCGACACCGCCCGGCCCTCCGAGCCGTCGACCGCCCCGAGCGCCCTGGCCGTGTTCCCGGCCGACCCTCAGCTCCCGCTGCGGCACAAGGCCGAGCGGACCGAAAACCTCGTGCGCTGGACGGAGTTCGACACGGGCGGCCACTTCGCGGCCATGGAGGAGCCGGACCTGCTGATCGCCGACGTCCGGGCGTTCTTCCGGGAGCTGCGGGAGAAGTGACACGGGCCAGGGGCCGGCCGGTCGGGTTGGGCCCTTTGCGGGGCAGGCGGCCCGGCGGGCGTGTTGCGGGACCGGCGGGGCCGGGCCACCGGGCGGAAGGCCGTGCGGGGCCGCGATGCGGGCCCACCTCCGGACGGAGCGCCTCGCGGACCGGCGAGGAACAGGCAGCCACGCGCAGGGCCTTGCGGGGGCCGGTGGAGCTCAGGCCACCGGGGCGGGCCCCCTGGAGGCCGGCGGGCAGCCAAGGGCAGAGCTCCCTCCCATGTACAGGGCCCGGTGCGGCTCAAGCCGTCAGGTCCGGGGGGCGGGCCGGCAGGCGGCCGGAGAGGTCCTTGGCCGGGTCCCGTCCTGGTGCGGGCGGCCTGGGCCGGCGGCCCCGCTGGTGTTCAGGCGGCCAGGGAGAGCGCGTTGTAGGGGCGGTGGGGAGCCGGTCGGCGGGGTGTGCTCGTGCGACGGGTGAGCTCTGATCGGGTCAGTGACAGCAGGTCGCCGAGGCCCAGGCCGAGGGCGTGGGCCGCGGCGGCGAGAACCTCCGAGGAGGCCTCCTTGCGGCCGCGCTCGATCTCGGAGAGGTAGGGCAGCGAGATCCTGGCCGCGTCGGCCACGTCCTTGAGGGTGCGGTCCTGTGCCCGCCGCTCGCGGCGCAGCACCTCGCCGACCAGATCGCGCCACAGCGGCTCCCTCTCCTGCGCGGGCTCGGACACGGGCCGCGCCGGACGGGCGGGCACCGGTCGCAGGGGGATCACTCGGGCTTCGTCGCTCACCTGGTTGCTCACCCCCGCAAGCCTAGGAGCCGAGCGGCGGAGAACAAGGGCCCGGCATTGCGCCGTGAAAGAAACCACCGCCCAGCCGCGCATGCATGCGTCGCGTGACCGGGGGTACCCGGCCCGTAGGCGTTACCGCACAGACGCATGAAAAGCTGAATTCGGGGTAATACGGACAAACGCATGAAGTGGCCGCCGAGGCAATCGGAGAACCGTGACTTTCATGGGAGAGGCAATGCACACCGCCGTGATCCGGCCGGACACAGAGGTCGCCGAGTGGACCGAGCAGGACAGGACGGGCGTGGGATCCCTGCCCAGTATCGCGGACCCGGCGTCCGTCGCACCACGTGACGCGCGGGAGCTGTCCCGCCAGTTCTTCCGCCGGCTGACCGAGCTGGAGGAGGGCACGCACGCGTACCAGTACGCGCGCAACACCCTCATCGAGATGAACATGTCGCTGGTGCGGTTCGCCGCCGGACGGTTCCGTGGCCGCGGCGACGACATGGAGGACATCGTCCAGACCGGCATGATCGGCCTGATCAAGGCCATCGACCGGTTCGAGCTGGCCCGCGAGGTGGAGTTCACCTCCTTCGCGCTGCCGTACATCGTCGGCGAGATCAAACGGTTCTTCCGTGACACCACCTGGGCGGTGCACGTCCCGCGCCGGCTCCAGGAGCTGCGGGTGGAGCTGGCCAAGGCCCGCGAGGAGCTGTCCAGCCGGCTGGACCGGGACCCGACGGTGGCCGAGCTGGCGACGCTGATGAACATCTCCGCGGACGAGGTCGTCGAGGCCCAGCTCGCCTCGAACGGGTACAACTCCGCCTCCCTCGACGCCGCGTTCACCGGTGACGGCCCGGACGGCGGCGAGGCGGTACTCGCCGACTTCATCGGCGTGGAGGAGGAAGGGCTGCGGCTCGTCGAGGACTTCCACGCGCTGGCACCGCTGATGGCCGAACTCAGCGACCGGGACCGGCAGATCATCCATCTGCGGTTCGTCGAGGAAGCCACTCAGGCGGAGATCGGGGAACGGCTCGGCTGCTCCCAGATGCATGTGTCCCGGCTGATCAAGCGGATCATCGCCCGGCTGCGCCAGGGGATGCTCGGCGAGCTCGACTGCGCCTGAGGCGACGCTGAAGTGACCCTCGCGCGGCGGCGCGTCAGCCGCCTGACTGATCCAGTTCGAAGCGGGCGCGCACCCGCTTGCCGACGGGCACGCGCTCCGCGGTGACCTCCGAGGCCAGGGCGTACACGATCTCCATGCCGTGCCGTCCGACGCGCTCGGGGTCCCTGGGGTAGCGGCGCGGCAGGGCGGAGCTGCTGTCGTAGACACACACCGTGACGGAGTTTTCCCTGCCTTCCAGTTCCAGGATGTACGGACCGCTGCTGTGCCGGTCGGCGTTGGTGACGAGTTCGCTCACGAGCAGCAGCAGCTCGCCGTCGGCGCGGCGGTCGGCGGTGGCGCACCACTCGGTTCGCAGCTGCTCCAGGAACCGGGACGCGAAGGCGCGCGCCTCGGCGATGCAACCGGGCTCTCCGGTGTAGTGCGCCGCGCGTCTCAACGGTTCCACGGGTACGTCGAAACCAGTCGATATCACTGCCCCGCCCAGGTGCTTGGTCATGCTGTCTCTCTCGGGAAACCCGGTCCTGCCGGTCGCCTGCTGCATCTGTCCTCTTACCCCGAGCCGGGCTCACCAGTCCCCCCACACCGGCCGCCGGGCGGGCACAGTGGCGATCGTCACGGTGCCCGCCCGGCCCGCCGGGCCACGACCGCTCACGTCGGGGGCGGGCCTTGCGTTTCCTGGGCGGGCGGGCCTTGCGTTCCCTGGGGCGGGCCCTGCGTTCCCTGGGGCGGGCCCTGCGTTCCCTGCTGGGTGAGCGCGACCGACGGCTCTCCGGGCGTGCCGGGGGTCGCCGGGCCGGGAACGGAATTCCCCGAGGACGGCGTCGCGGCGGGGGCCGTCTCGGTCGTCTGCTGCTGCGACGACGGCTGCTCGGTCGACGGAGGCCCTGCGGACGGAGACGCTGCCGACGGAGACACCGGCGCTGCGGAGGACGGCGCGGTCGGCGACGACTTCGAGGACGGCGGCGCTGACGGCGTCGTCGCCGACGGCGAGGACGACTTCGACGGCGAGGACGACGGCGAGGTCGACGGCGACTTCGACGGCGAGGACGACGGCGAGGTCGACGGCGACTTCGACGGCGAGGACGACGGCGAGGACGAGGACGGCGACGGCGACTTCGACGGCGAGGACGACGGCGAGGACGAGGACGGCGACGGCGACGAACTCGACGGCGACGGCGAGGTGGACTTGGAAGGCGAGGTGGAGGACGACGGGGACGACGAGATCGACGAGGACGGACTCGAGGAGGACGGCTTCGACGGGCTCGGCTTGCCCGGCGTGGAGTGGCAGGGCAGCGGCGGCTCGCCCGGCTTCCAGGTCGTACCCGGCGGGCACGGCGGAGGCGGGTTCCACGGGTGCGGGAACTGGGGCGGCTTGGCGTGCCGGTCGTGCCGGCAGTCGTGGTCGCCGCGCTGACGGTGGATCCAGTTGTTGTGGTGGTGGTCGTAGAGCACGAAGACGTTGACGACCGTCGGCGCGGGGGTCACCACGACCACGCTCGAGGGCCGGTACGCCGACCAGCGGGGGCCGACCAGCCTCGGCGCGGTCTGCTGGGCGACCGGCGGGACCAGCGGGTTGCCGCAGGCGCAGCGCACGCGGGGAACGCCATGACTGTCGACCAGCACGGCGGTGCCCGCCTGGAGCACCGACTGGTAGGCGGTGGGTGCGCCGTTGCGGTAGCCGTGGTTGGTGACCCGGGTGTCGACGCGCAGTTGGACCGGGGTCAGCGAGCGCAGGTAGGCGGGGACGCCGGAGGGCTGAACGCCGACCACGGAGGCGAAGGCCCTCTCCTTGTTCGGGTCGGCCTGGAGGAACTTGATCTGCTCCTCGACGTCGCAGGCGGGAGTGCGATTGGTACCGCCGTACAGGCCGGGCGCTCCGCCGTCCACTCCCTGCACGGCGTTGGTCGTGCCGGAGGGCGCGGTGGAGGCCGGGGGCGGGGGCGGGGCGGAACTCTGCTGCGCGCTCGACTGGGTGAACGGGTCCTGGCCGGTGCTGCTCGCGGACTGCAGGAAGACCTCGCCGCCCTTGGCTGAGGGGCTGCCACCCGGTCGGGTGAAGACCACCGCGAGGGCCACGGCGGCCACGATGGCGGCGGTGAGGGTTGCCACCCGCGGTACGGACTTCCACCACGGCCCCTGCGGGCCCTTGGATCCGGCGCCGCCGCCCGGCGGTTGGGCGGGCGGTGGTCCGGAGGGGGGCCGGGAGGAGCCGGACAGCGGGCCGGAGGGCGGCCCGGTCGGGCGGCCGGAAGACGGAGGTTCGGCGCTCACGAGCACTTCTTTCCGTCGCGATCGTCGCGATACGCGGCGCGATGCGCGGCTTCTCTCAGTCAAACCGTTTTGCGTGCATTTGCCAGCACTTTGATCCCATTGTGTGTCGCAGTGTGGTGGGACTCGCAAGCCGACGCGGACGGACCACTCGGCAGGCGGGGTGCCCGGCCGCTGCTTAGCGTGTCAACCGTGAGCGCTCCAACCGTCTCCGCACGGCCCGCCTCCCGCCACGGCTGGGCACACGCCGTGGCCGCGGTGCTGACCGGGCTGGCCGTCATGGTGCTGGTGGCGGCGCTGGGGCTGTGGGCGGCCGGAGCGGCGGACCTGCCGGACGGCGCGTTCCCACGGGTGGTTGCCGCGACGCTGGTCACGGCGGTCGGCGGCAGCGTGGAACTCTCCGGCAACGCGGGTGCGTTGGCGCAGACACACGCCGGGCTCACCGTGATCCCGCTGTCGGTGACCCTCGCCGGTGCCCTGGTGACCGGCGCCGGCTTTCTGCGCCCGCTGCGGCACCGGGCGGTCGCCTCGGCCGGGGAACTGGCCGGATGGGCCGCCCGGATCGCGCTGCTGTGGCTGCTCGCGCTGATCGGGCTCGCCTTCGCCGCCCGGCAGACCTTCGCGGTGGACCTGGGCAGCGGCACGCTCAGCGACCTGACCGGGCTGTTCGAGGCGGCGCCGAAGGTGGGGTTCACCACGGACGTGCCGCTGACCGTGCTGTTCGGGCTGCTGTGGCTGGCCGGAGTGCTGCTGCTGGCGCTGCTGGTCGCGCCCGGGGCGCCGCTGCCGGGGCGGCTGCTGCGGTTCCAGGAGACCGTGCGTCCCGCGGCGCACGCGATGGTGGTCCTGCTGCTCGCGTACGCCGTGGTCGGCCTGGTCATCGCGCTCATCACGGCCGCCACCCGCGGGCACGCCTCGGCGAACTTCGCGCTGATTCTGCTCGGCCTGCCCAATCTGGCCTGGCTGGCCCTCACCATCGGCATGGGAGCGACCTGGAACGGCCGCGTGGACGGCCCGTTCGGCCTGCCGATGCCGCATGTCCTGGACGCGATCCTGCGCACCCCGGACGTCTCCGCGCTGAACCTGCGCTCGCTCACCGACCACGACGGCCGGTGGTGGTGGCTGGTGGCCCTGGACGCGATCCTGCTGCTGGCCGTGGCCTTCCGGATGGCGGCCTGTTCACCGGTCCGGATCCGCCTGTGGCAGCACGCCGTGCATCTGGGCGTGGCGTTGGCCCTCACGGTCCTGATGATCTGCCTGACGGGCCGTATCTCCGCGCACTACGGCCTCTCCCTGCTCGGCATCGGCGACCTGGGCGGCGGGCTGTCCGGGGAACTGTTCCTCAGGCCCCAGCTGTGGCGGACGGTGGGCCTGGGTGCGCTGTGGGGCCTGGTCGCCGGCTTCCTGGGCGGACTGCTGGCCCGCCCTGTGCACCGGCGCGGCGAGGTCGGCGGGCCTTAGGGCATCTCTTGCGCGGGCCCCAGTCCCGGAACAACCGGCTCGGCCCAGTGCGGGGGACCCGGGACCTTGGTCGTGTGGTCCGTCTCCGTGTCGGGCTCCGTCGCCGGGTGGGGTTCGGGCGGGCCGGGGGTGGGCTCCGTGGCGCTCCGCAGGGCGGCGACGAACGCGAGGCAGGTGTCGTAGCGGGCGTCGGGGCTCTTGGCGAGGGCCTTGGCGAAGACCGGGTCGACGGCCGGGGCGAGGCCGGGGCAGGTCTCGCTCGGCGGGGGCGGGTCGTCGTACTGGTGGGCCCAGAGCAGGGCCATGTCGTCGTCGCGCAGGAACGGCGGGCGTCCGGCCAGGGTCTCGTACACGACGCAGGCCAGGCCGTAGACGTCGCAGCGGCCGTCGACCGGGCGGCCGGAGATCTGCTCGGGGGCCACGTAGTCGAGGGTGCCGACGAACTGGCCGACGCTGGTGAAGCCGGTCAGGGAGAGCGACTTCTTGGTGAGCCCGAAGTCGGTGAGGTACACGTGCTCGGGGTGGTCGCTGTCGATGCCCTCGGCGACCAGGATGTTGCCGGGCTTGACGTCCCGGTGCACCAGCCCGTGCTCGTGGGCGGCGTCGAGGGCGGAGGCCACCTGCCCGGCGATCCGCACGGCGTCGGGCAACGGCAGCGGTCCGCGCAGGTCGAGGAGATGGCGCAGGTCGCTGCCGGAGACGTGACGCATGGCGATGTAGAGCACGCCGTCGGTCTCGCCGGCCTCGAAGACCGGCACGATGTGCGGGTGGTCGATCGCCGCGGCCACCTGCGACTCGTGGGTGAAGCGCTTGCGGAAGGTGTCGTTGCGGGCGAGTTCGGGGGCGAGCAGCTTGAGGGCGACCGTGCGGTCCAGGCGCAGGTCGCGGGCGCGGTAGACGACGGCCATGCCGCCACGCCCGATCTCGCTCTCGATCAGGTAGCTCGCGATCTTCCGGCCGATCAGTTCCGAGGGCCGGCCGGAGAACAGGCTGGTCTCGCGTGCCATCAGCGCTCACCCTCGGGCGCGGCCATCCGGGTCGGGGCGTGCCCGGCGTCCTCGTCGCCGGTGACCTCCCGGTCGGTGGCGTAGGTGGTCAGCCGCCGTCCGTCGCCGTAGACCCAGCGGCCCTCCTCGGCGTCGTACAGCCACATCGACTCCCCGTCGACCACGATCCCGATCCTGAGGCCCCGGGTGCGGTCCTCGAAGTCCTCCCCGTCCAGGGCGCCGGCCGCCCGCTCCTGCACCGCGGACCGGTAGTCGGCCAGGTCCTGTTCGGCGCGGCCCAGCAGGGGCAGCGGATCTCCGGTGCCGGCCGGGCCCTCCACGGCGGGCGGGTCCTCGGGTACGGCCACGAGCCGGCGGCCGTCGACCCAGGCGCCCCAGCTGTTGGAACAGCGGACGTACGCCCAGTCCCCGCGCCGCTCCACGAGCTCGACCGGCAGCAGCCCGTCGAGGGGCGTGGTGGGCCGCGCGGGGTCGGGGGCCTCCCAGGCGGGCATGCCCCGCCGCGGCACGACGTGCGTGGGCCGGAATCCGGGACTGGTCATCGGGGCGCCTGCTTCCGCGTGTGTGCCATCGCGTTCACCTACTTCCGCATCACGGCGGGCTCGTGCCGGCGCAGCAGCCGGGCGACCGCGAGCCCGTAGAGGACGCAGAGCACCACCAGCATGGCCACGTTGAGCAGCCAGACGCCCGTCGAGTGCCGGAAGAGGGGGTCGGCGGTCAGCGGGCCGGGCACGATCCGGGACAGCCCGACCGTGCCGGCCATGGCGCCGAGCGCCCAGCGGGAGGGCACGAGCCAGGACAGCTGTTCCAGGCCCGGTACACCGCTGAGCGGGAGCAGGGCTCCGCAGAAGACGACCTGGACGATGGCGAGCAGCACCAGCAGCGGCATCGTCACCTCCTCCTTGCGCACCAGTGCGGAGACCAGCAGGCCCAGCATCATCGCCGTGAGCGCGAGCAGGGCGACGGCCGGCGCGATCTCGGCGAGCGGCGGCAGCAGGACACCCTTGCCGCCGGGGGTGTCCAGGTCGACGCCGAGGAGGGCGACGAGGGTGAGGACGACCGCCTGGACGACGCTGATCGTGCCGAGCACCACCACCTTGGACATCAGATAGGCCGACCGGGGCAGGCCGACGGCGCGTTCGCGCTGGTAGACGACGCGTTCCTTGACGAGTTCGCGCACCGCGTTGGCGGCTCCGGTCAGCACGGCGCCGACGCACAGGATGAGCAGCGCGTTCATCGCCGTGTCGCGGGCGAACCGGCCGCCGGCCAGGGCGCGGCCCATGGCACCCATGACGAAGGGCAGGGCGATCATGACCAGCAGGAAGGTGCGGTCGGCGCTGAGGACGGCCGTGTAGCGGCGGACCAGGGTGCCGAGCTGGGCGCCCCAGCGGCGGGGGCGGGGCGGCGGGGCCCGGGTGACGGGGGCCGGGCCGGGGTGGTGGGGCTGGCTGGTGGCCTCGGTGACGTAGTGCCGGTGGAACGGGGACTCGCGGTACTCGCTCGCCCAGTCGCGCTCCGGGTCGCGGTCGAAGGCCTCGAAGGCCTCCGGCCACTGTTCGAAGCCGAAGAAGGCGAGGGCGTCGTCGGGCGGCCCGTAGTAGGCCACCCTGCCGCCGGGGGCGAGCACCAGGAGGCGGTCGCAGACGCCGAGGCTGAGGACGCTGTGGGTGACCACGATGACGGTGTGGCCGTCGTCGGCGAGGCCGCGCAGCATGGTCATCACCGACCGGTCCATGCCGGGATCGAGGCCGGAGGTCGGCTCGTCCAGGAAGAGCAGCGAGGGTTTGGTGAGCAGTTCCAGGGCCACGCTGACCCGCTTGCGCTGCCCGCCGGAGAGGCTGTGCACGGGCTGGTCGGCGCGCTGTTCGAGGCCGAGTTCCCGGATGACCTCGGCGACCCGGGCGAGCCGCTCGGCCCGGGCCGTGTCCTCGGGGAAGCGGAGCTCGGCGGCGTAGGACAGGGCGGCGCGCACGGTGAGCTGGAGGTGCAGGATGTCGTCCTGCGGGACCAGACCGATGCGCTGGCGCAGTTCGGCGTAGTCGCGGTAGAGGTCGCGGCCGTCGTACAGGACGGTGCCGCGGTCGGCGGGCCGCTGCCCGGTCAGGGCGCCCAGCAGCGTGGACTTGCCGGAGCCGCTCGGTCCGACCACCGCGAGCAGGCACTTCTCCCCCACCGGGAAGGACACGTCGTCGAGGAGCACCTTGCTCCTGCGGTCGACGACGACGGTGAGGTCCTGGACGTCCAGGGAGACCTCGCCGGTGTCGACGTACTCCTGGAGTTCGTCGCCGACCAGGCAGAACGCAAAGTGGCCGATGCCCACGATGTCGCCCAGGCCGACGGGCGCGCGGGAGACGGGCCGGCCGTTGAGGTAGGTGCCGTTGTGGCTGCCGAGGTCGACGATCTCGTACGTGCCGTCGGCGTGGGCGCGCAGTTCGGCGTGGCGGCGGGAGACGATCAGGTCGTCCACCACGAGGTCGTTGTCGGCGGCCCGGCCGATGCGGACCGTGCGCGTGGGCAGCGGGCGGACGCTGGAGGGCCGGCGGAAGGTGCCGGTCAGCAGGGGCAGCGACACCGCGGAGGGGCGGTCGGGGACGGGGCGCGGGGCGCCGGCGAGGACCGCGCGGGGGCCGTCGACGGGGTTGCCGAAGCGGATCACGCTGCCGGGGCGCACGCCCCACTCGGCGATCCTGCGGCCGTCGGCATAGGTGCCGTTGGTGCTGTGCCGGTCCGTCACGGTCCAGCGATCACGGTCGCAGCGCAGCACGGCGTGGTGCCATGAGACCCGGGCATCGTCGAGGACGATGTCGCTCAACGGGTCGCGTCCGACGTGGTACTCGTGGCCCGGGCTCATCACCGTGGAACCCGCGTCCGTCTCCAGGACGAGTTCGGGCGCCGCCGGGGCGACCGGCCGCTCCGCCATGGCCAGAATTCTACCGATTCGCTCACATGTGCGCCTGGTGTCGGGAGGCGGCGCCGCCGACGAACGGACACGTGTCAGGCGACGGGCACGACGAGCGCCGGCAGGGTGCGCTGCATCCGCAGCGCGTCGACGGACTCGGCGAGCAGTTCGTACTCGGTGGTGTCGTCGCTGGCGGCGATCCGCACCAGCCGTCCGCCGGACAGCTCGTCGGCCACCAGCTCCTGCCGGACGGCGTCGGCGCACCAGGCGCGCAGCAGGGTGGGCACGTCGGCCACCGTGTCCGCGACCGGCACCAGCGCGCCCGCCGGGAAGGCGGCGTCCCCCGGGCTCGGGTCCAGGCGCTCGGCGATCCATGACGCCCGGTCGCGCAGCCACCACAGGGCCAGGGCCAGCGTCGGCGCGCGGTAGGTGCCGAGCGGTACCCCGATGCGCCGGCCGTCGCACATGCCGTACGCCGTGACATGGCACAGGAATTCGTCGTGCACGTCCCACTCCCCCGTCGCCTCGCTGGTTGCCGGCCCGGCCCTCGCTCTCCGTGCGGCTCCTGTGCGGTGAAGTGCCCCTGACGTTCGAGTATCGCCACTCCTGAAACGCTGTCACCATGCCTTTCCGGCCACTCTGTTGGCATATCCACCATCGTTTCTGGCCGGAATACGCCCGCGCGTGCGGGTCCTTCGGCATTACCAGGCAGGTAATCGACCCGGCCCCCGGCTCCCCGGCATGGTGGTCACACCGGATCGGCGAAGCCCCGGATCCGGCTCCGACCAGCAGTGACGACTCGATGGAGGCTGATCCGCCATGTCCGTGAACACCGACCGTTACGAGACCGCCGCCGCCCGTTACTTCGAGGCCTGGAACGCCACCGAGCCGGAGGCACTGAAGAATGCGGTCGCCGCCGCGTGGGCCGTGGACGGCGGCTACACCGACCCGCTCGCCGAGGTCCGCGGCCACGAGGGCATCGCGGCCGTGATCGCGGCGGCCCACGAGCAGTTCCCGGGTTTCGTTTTCCGGCCGCTCGGCGCCGTGGACGGCCACCACGACACCGCGCGCTTCGGCTGGGAGCTGGTGAGCGAGGCCGACAGCTCGGCGCCGGTCGCCGGGTTCGACGTGGTCACACTGGACGACGAGGGCCGCATCCGGCAGGTGCTGGGCTTTCTCGACCGGGTCCCGGCGGGTGCCTGACACCGCCTGGCCGCGATGAGTTCCGCCGCGCACGGCGGTCTGTCCTGACGAACGATGCCCTGACAGCACACCGCGCACGGAGGAACACCATGCGGACGAGCAGCCCGGTGGACGCGGAATTCACCGCGGTCCTTCACAAGAGTCCGGAGGCCGGCGGCTGGACCTACGTGGTCTGGCCGCACTCGGCCGAGTTCTTCGGCACCCGCGGCCTGGTCAAGGTCCGCGGCACGGTCGACGGCCACCCCTTCCGGAGTTCGTTCATGGCCCTGGGCGACGGCAGGCACAAGCTGCCCGTGAAGGCGGACATCCGCAAGGCGATCGGCAAGGAGGAGGGCGACACCGTGACCGTGCACCTGCGGGAACGGCTCGGCTGACGCCGCGCCCGCACGCACGGCTCAGCTCGTGACCGTCTCCCGGTGGCGCCGGGGTGCGACGCCGGCGGTGCGACACGGCCGGGGGGGCGGCACACCCGCGGCCTGGCGGAAGCGGACGGCGAAGGTGCTCCGGGACATCGCGGCGGCCCGCGCCGGTTCCGCCGGCTGCCAGGAGTGGCCCGGCTCGCGTGCATCAGGCGCGGGGCGGCGGCCGACCGCTCGTCCGCCGGCGCGGCTGCGGCGCCTCGGCGGCGCCGGAGCGCACATGGACCGGCTCGGACAGGGCGGGCCCGCCGCGGCAGATCGCCGCTGGCCCGGCCGAGGTCCTGCTGCCGACGATGCTGCGCGCCTTCGTCGACGAGCCCGCCGCCCGCGCCTGCGGATGTCCGATGCCCCGCTGCACCACCTGCACGGGCCGGCCGAAGCCGCCGCCGGCCGATGGCCTCGCCGAGATCGGCGGGCAAGGTCTCGCCACTGCTGAAGACGCGGCGCGGGCTCGGCCGGAGATGTCCCCGCCGACGTCGCCGTGATGCCCAGCGGGGCGTTCTCAGCCCTTCACGACTGCTGAAGACGCGGCGCGGGCTCGGCCGGAAATGTGCCCGCCGACGTCGCCGTGGTGCCCCGCGGGGCGTTCTCAGCCCTTCACGATCGCGTCGATCCGCGCCAGTTCCCCGGCGTCGAAGTGCAGGTTGCGGATGGTGCCCACGCTGTCCTCGAGCTGCTGCGGGCTGCTCGCGCCGACCAGCGCGGAGGTGACCCGGCCGCCGCGCAGCACCCAGGCCAGGGCCAGCTGGGCCAGGGTCTGGCCGCGGGACTTGGCGATCTCGTCGAGGGCGCGCAGGCGCGCGACGAGGTCCTCGGTGACCGCGTCCGAGTTCAGGAAGGGGCTGTCGCTCGCGGCGCGGGAGTCCTCCGGGATGCCGTCCAGGTAGCGGCCCGTGAGCAGGCCCTGCTCCAGCGGGGAGTAGACGATGGAGCCGGCCTGGAGTTCGTCCAGGGCGTCCAGCAGGCCCTCGTCCTCGGGGCGCCGGTCGAGCATCGAGTAGCGGGGCTGGTGGATGAGGAGCGGGGTGCCGAGGTCGGCGAGGATGCGGGCGGCCTCGCGGGTCTGCTCCGCCGAGTAGTTGGAGACGCCGGCGTACAGCGCCTTGCCCTGCCGCACCGCGGTGTGCAGCGCGCCCATCGTCTCCTCCAGCGGAGTGTCCGGGTCGGGACGGTGGGAGTAGAAGATGTCGACGTAGTCCAGGCCCAGCCGCGTCAGGCTCTGGTCGAGCGAGGACAGCAGGTACTTGCGCGAGCCCCATTCGCCGTACGGGCCGGGCCACATGAGGTAGCCGGCCTTGGTGGAGATGATCAGCTCGTCGCGGTACGGCCCGAAGTCCGCCTTGAGAGCCTCGCCGAGCGCGGACTCGGCGGCGCCGGGTGGCGGGCCGTAGTTGTTGGCGAGGTCGAAGTGGGTGACGCCGAGGTCGAAGGCGCGGCGCAGGATGGCCCGCTGGGTCTCGGCGGGCCGGTCCGGGCCGAAGTTGTGCCACAGGCCGAGGGACAGCGCGGGGAGCTTCAGCCCGCTGCGTCCGGTGCGCCGGTAGGGCATGTCGGCGTAGCGGTCGGGGTGTGCGGTGTACAACGCGACTCCAGAGGGGTTGGCACACGATCTACCGGTGCCACTCTCGCGCGAGCCGCAGGCAGCGGTCCAACAGGAGAATCCGATGGAATTCAGCGGCTAGGCTTCTCAATCATGGAACTGCGCCATCTCCAGCACTTCGTCGCCGTGGCCGAGGACCAGCACTTCACCCGGGCCGCGGAACGCCTGATGGTGTCCCAGTCGGGTCTTTCGGCGTCCATCCGGGCGCTGGAGCGGGAGCTGCGGGCGCCGTTGTTCGTGCGCACCACCCGGCGGGTGACGCTCACCGAGGCGGGGCGGGCGCTGCTGGTGGAGGCCGAGCGGATCCTGGCGCAGGTGCGTGCGGCGCACGAGGCGGTGGCGGCGGTGCAGGGCGTACTGCGCGGCACGCTGGCGCTGGGCACCGAGCAGTGCATCGCCGGGGTCCATGTGGCCCGGATGCTGGCCGCGTTCCGGGGACGGCATCCGGATGTGGAGATCAGGCTGCGGCAGGCCGGTTCGGGCGCGCTGGCCGAGGAGGTCGGGGCCGGCCGGCTGGACCTCGCCTTCGCGTACCGCACCCAGGCGGACAGCGACCAGCTGCGGTCGGTATCGCTGACCAGCGAGCCGATGACCGTGCTGTGCCATCCCGGCCACCGGCCGGCCTCGGCCGGCGCGGTGCTGACCCCCCGGGACCTGGCCGGTGAGGTCTTCGTGGACTTCCACCCGGACTGGGGCCCGCGGCGCACCACCGACGCCGCGTTCGCCGCGGCCGGTGTCCGGCGCACGGTCGCGCTGGAGGTCAACGACGTGCACAGCCTGCTGGACCTGGTGGACGAGAACCTGGGGATCGCGGTCGTACCCCGGCACTTCCGGCACAAGCGGCCCTCGCTCACGGCGCTGCCGCTGAAGGGCACGGGCGAGGCGCAGTACGAGACCGTGGCCCTGCTGCCGCCGGACCGTGCCACCAGCCCCGCCGCCCGGGCGCTCGTCGCCCTCCTGGAAACAGGGGGCGGGACAGGGGACCTGACACCACCCCAGGAGGGGTCCCAGGCCTCCTGATTCCGGCCGCCCGCCGCACGAGACTCGGGACCGTCGGCCACGACGACGGTCAGGAGGACACGACATGGCGGAACACACACGGCGGACCGTGCTGCGCGGGACGGCCCGGCTCGCGGCGGCGGGCGCACTCACCGGCCTGGGCACCGGCCCGGCTACGGCCCGCCCCGCAGGGGAAGTGACGAAGCATCACTTTCCCTTTCTGGAAGGGGCGTTCGCGCCGGTCACCGACGAACTGACGGCTTTCGACCTTCCGGTGACCGGCCGCATCCCGCGCGAGCTGAACGGCCGTTTCCTGCGCAACGGCCCGAACGTGCTCGGCCTGGAGGATCCCCGGGCCCATCACTGGATGCTCGGCGAGGGCATGGTGCACGGCGTTCGGCTGCGCGAGGGCAGGGCCGAGTGGTACCGCAACCGCTGGGTGCGCTCCTCGCAGGTCGCGAAGAAACTGGGTGAGCCGTATCCGGGTCCGGTCCCGCCGGACGACTTCGCGTGCAACACGCATGTGATCCCCTACCGGGGGCAGATCCTCGCGCTGCAGGAGAGCGGCCCGCTGCCGTACGAACTCGACGGCGAGCTGGGCACGGTGGGCACGTACGACTTCCGGGGCACGCTGGAGGGGGCGTTCACCGCGCACACCAAGTTCGACCAGCACGCCGGTGAACTGCACGCGATCGCCTACTACCCGGCCTGGGACCACATCCGGCACATGGTGGTGGGCCCCTCGGGGCGTGTCACCCGCACCACCCGGATCCCGATGCCCAACCCGCCGATGGTGCACGACTTCGCGCTCACCGAGAAGCACGTCGTCGTCATCGACATCCCGGTCACCTTCGATCCCGCCGCAGCCGGGCGCGGCGCCCAGGTGCCCTACATCTGGAACCGCAGGCACCCCACGCGCGTGGGCATCATGCCGCGGACCGGCGGGCCGGTGCGCTGGTTCGGGATCGACCCCGTCTACTACTCGCACACCCTCAACGCCTACGACGAGGGCGACTCGGTGGTGGTCGACCTGACGACGTATCCGGCGCCGTTCCATGTCGCCGGCCGCGGCTCGGACGGTCCGTACGCCGCGGGCACCACGAAGCTGGAGCGCTGGACGGTCGACCTGCGCCACGGGCGGGTACGGCAGCGGGTACTGGACGACCGGCCGCAGGAATTCCCGCGGGTGAACGAGTCGTTGGTGTCGCGGCGGCACCGCTACGGCTACACGGCGGCGGCGGCCGCGCTGACGGCCGCGTATCTGACACCGGACGGCGGCACCCCGCCCGACGACGCCTTCTCCAACGCGCTCATCAAGCACGATCTGCTGCGCGGCACCACCGAGGTGCACCGGCTGCCGAGAGGCGCGGCGGCGGGCGAGGCGGTGTTCGTACCGCGCGAACCGGCCGGCCACCGGCCCGCGGAGGACGACGGCTATGCGATCGCGTACGTCCACAACCCGGACCGGGGCGCCGCCGACCTGGTGATCCTCGCGGCGCAGGACTTCACCGGGGAGCCGGTGGCGCGGGTGCATCTGCCCGGCAGGGTGCCGCTCGGCTTCCACGGAAGCTGGATTCCGGACGCGTGAGCGGCCGCTGTTTGGGATGGTTGACCGTATGCATGCAAAGGACATCCTCATCGACGGTTACGGCCGCATCCAGGAAGAAGTCCACGCCGCCCTCGACGGCCTCGGACCGGACGAACTGCACCACCGGCCGGCCTCCGACGCCAACTCCATCGCCTGGCTCGTCTGGCATCTCACCCGGGTGCAGGACGACCACATCGCCGACGCCTTCGACCTGGAGCAGGTCTGGCTCGCCCAGGGCTGGGAGAAGCGCTTCGGCCTCGATCTGCCGCCCCGTGACCACGGGTACGGGCACACCCCCGCGAAGGTCGCCAAGGTCCAGGTCGAGTCCGCCGACCTGCTGACCGGGTACTACGACGCCGTCCACGCACAGACCCTGGGCGCGCTGCGCTCGCTCGCCGCCAAGGATCTGGAGCGGATCGTGGACGAGCGCTGGGATCCCCCGGTCACGCTGGGGGTGCGCCTGGTGAGCGTCCTGTCCGACGACCTTCAGCACATCGGACAGGCCGCCTACCTCAGGGGGTTGCTTCAGAGCGCTGCCGCGTAGCCCGGCAGGACCACGTCCTCGATGAGGGCCTTGCGCTCGTCGAACGGGATGAACGCGCTCTTGAGCGCGTTCACCGTGACCGTGCGCAGGTCCTCGACGGTCCAGCCGGCCTCCTCGACCAGCAGGGACATCTCCCGGGTCATCGTCGTGCCCGACACCAGACGGTTGTCGGTGTTGAGGGTGACCCGGAAGCCGAGGTCCTTCAGCGCGGTGATCGGGTGCTCGGCGATCGAGGTGGCGCAGCCGGTCTGCAGGTTGGAGGTGGGGCACATCTCCAGGGCGATCCGGCGGTCACGCACCCAGGAGGCCAGCCGGCCGAGCTTGCCGGCCGCGAGGTCGGGGATGTCCTCGGTCAGGCGCACACCGTGGCCGATGCGCTGGGCGCCGCACACCTGCAGGGCCTGGTGGATGCTGGGCAGGCCGTGCGCCTCACCGGCGTGGATGGTGAACGGCACGCTCTCGCGGCGCAGCTGCTCGAAGGCGGCCAGGTGGTCGGCGGGCGGGAAGCCGTCCTCGGCACCGGCGATGTCGAAGCCGACGACCCCGGCGTCCCGGTAGGCGACGGCCAGCTCGGCGGCCTCGCGGACCCGGTCGAACATCCGCATGCCGCACAGCAGGGTGCCGACCCGGACGGGGGTGCCGGCGGCGGCCGCCTTGGCCATTCCGGCGGCGAGGCCCTCCTGGACGGTCTCCACGACCTCGCGCATCGTCAGCCCGCCCTGCGTGTTCAGCTCGGGGGCGTAACGCACCTCGGCGTAGACGACACCGTCGGCGGCGAGGTCGAGCACGTACTCCTCGGCGGTGCGCAGCAGGCCCTCGCGGGTCTGCATGACGGCGAGGGTGTGCTCGAAGGTGGCTATGTAGCGGACCAGGTCGCCGGAGTTGGCGGCCTCGAAGTACCAGGCGGCCAGTTCGTCGGGGTCGGTGGTGGGCAGGGTGTGGCCGATCTCCGCGGCGAGTTCGACGACGGTGGCGGGGCGCAGGCCGCCGTCGAGGTGGTCGTGCAGCACGGCCTTCGGGAGCCGGCGGAGGGTCTCGGTGTCGATGCGGGACGCGGTCATGGCAGGGCTTTCCTCGGTGGTTCTGAAGTGATCAGGCGGCGGGCTGGAGCAGGTCCCAGCGGTTGCCGTACAGGTCCTGGAAGACGGCGACGATGCCGTACGGCTCGTGGCGCGGCTCTTCCAGGAAGGTGACGCCGGCCGCGGTCATCCGGGCGTGGTCGCGGGCGAAGTCGTCGGTGTGCAGGAAGAACCCGACGCGTCCGCCGGTCTGGTCGCCGACACGGGAGCGCTGGGCCTCGCCCTTGGCGCGGGCGAGGAGCAGTCCGGTGGCGGTGCCTTCGTTCCCGGCCTCCACGACGACCCAGCGGGAGCCGTCGGGGCGCGGGGCGTCCTCGGCGAGCCGGAAGCCGAGGGCCTCGGTGTAGAAGCGGATGGCCTCGTCGTAGTCGTCGACGACGAGGGTGACCAGCGCGACGCGTCGCATCGGGACCTTTCGGTGGGTGGTTAGCGGGTGAGGTTATACGTAAAACCCAGCGGGCGCCAGTCATTGTTCTACGCGCGTTGCCGTGCGGCTTCGACGATGTGCGCGGATGCGGTGGGTCAGGGCCGCTCGTCGCCCTGGGCGATCTCCACCCGATGATGGAAGTCAGCCATACCAGCGGCCGAGGCCGCGCAGGAGACGACCGTGCAGGCAATCAGCACACCGGCGATCACACGACCGGCCCGGGGCACGACAGGAGCGGCGAGCAGGGCCTGCACACGCTGCGGGACGGGGCCGGCGGTCGCGGCGGGCGCGAAGTCGGGGCGCTCTGAGCGGGCGGCCTGTCCGGCGAGGGCCGCGCGGGCGATGGCCCGGGCGATCAGGCGCCGGTCGCCGACGCGGGCGGCGGCGGTCTCGTCGGCGGCGCGCTCGGCGGCGAGCCGGATGGTCTCGCGGACCGGGCGCAGCGCCGGGTGGCAGTGCGCGGCGAGTTCGGCGGCGGCGAGGAAGTAGTGGTGGTGGCCGTCGTTGTGCGCCCGCTCGTGCGCGAACAGGGCCTCCCGCTCGGGGCCGTCCAGGCTGCGCAGCATCGCGGTGGTCACGACGATGCGGTGCGGGCGGCCGGGCAGGGCGTAGGCGTCCGGGCGGGGCGAGTCCACCACGCACAGGTCGCCGGCCGCGGGCCCGCGTTCCGCCTCGGTGCGGGCCACGCGGAAGGCGCGGGTCTGGTGCAGCACCGAGCGGACAAGGGTCCAGCCGCAGACGGCCAGAGCGCCGACGGAGGTCGCGGCGGCCGGCAGGACGACGAGGTCGGATGCGGTGCGCAGCGGATGGATCAGCTCGCCGACGGCGGCGAAGAGCGGGACCTTGAGCAGGCCGATGAGGACGAACGAGCCGAGCGCGGCCAGCGAGCAGCCGGCGAGCACGATCGCACAGGCGGTGACGGCCCACAGCGCGGCGACCGGGGCCAGCCGGTCCAGGGCCCGGCGGGCCAGGGCCGGCAGCGCGAACGGCAGCAGCAGGGGCAGCAGGAGCAGCGCGGTCATCGTTCTTCGGATTCGAGCAGGTCGCGCAGGATGCGTTCGTCGTCGGGGCTGAGCTGGGCGACGAAGCGGGCGAGAACGGTCTCGCGGTCGGTGTCCCGGTCCAGTTCGCTGTGCATCCGGCGGGCGGTGAGGCCGTGGGCGTCCTGGACGTCCTGGACCGGGAGGTAGGCGTAGCCGCGGCCCTGGCGGTGCCGCACCACGACGCCCTTGTCGTGCAGGCGGGTGAGGATCGTGGTCACCGTGGTACGGGCCAGGTCCGCGCCGAGGCTCCGCTGGACCTGACCGGGTGTCTGGGGCGCGTCGGCGGCCCAGAGTGCGGCCATGACGCTCGCTTCGAGTTCACCGGCCGGCCGGCGCTCGTCCTTGGCCTCGGTCATGGAACGTTCCTCACCCCGTCATCGTCTGCGGCCCGGGCGACCGTCTACACGATAGTAGTCAACCCCGCCTTCGTACGGCTGTGCACCCGCTCCCCCATTATGGGAGGGCCGTTTTGCCGGGGGCCGCCGCCCAGGGACCCTGGGCCCCGGGGCGGCGGCCGGAGGCGGCGGCTTCGCCGGAGTGTGCCGGGCGGCCCGCCGTACTCACCGCTGGGACACCCGCCCTACCGCCCGCCGCCCGTTCCTCGACTGTCAGCTATCAGCACTGGATCGCCGAGCGCGCCGGGCGGTTCCAGCGGCGCCGACCGGTCTCAGCGGAACGCGGCGACATGACGGGCGGCCCAGTCGGCGAACGGGCGCGGGGGGCGGCCGAGGACCCGCTGTACGTCCGGGCTGACGCGCAGCTCGGCCGGGCTCGGCGCACCGAGGATGGTCAGGGTGTCCTCGGCGAGTTCCGCCGGCATGCTCTGGGCCATGGCGGCCTTGGCCTCTTCGCGGGTGAGCTCGTGAAACCGCACGGGCGAGCCCAGCGCGGCGGCGATGGCCTCCGCCTGCCGGCGCGGCGTGATCACCTCCGGGCCGGTCAGCTCGTACACGCCGCCGGTGTGCCGGTCATCCAGCAGGCAGGCCGCCGCGACCTCGGCGATGTCCGCCGGGTCGATGAGCGGCACCCCGACGTCGCCGAAGGGCGCGGCGACGACCCGCCGCGCGCGGACGGACTCGGCCCACCACAGGGCGTTGGAGGCGAAGCCGCCCGGCCGCAGGATGACCCAGTCCAGGCCGGACTCCCGCAGCACGTCCTCCACCGCGCGCAGCGCGATCCGCGTCGGGCCGGAGGGCCTGGTCGCCACGCCCTGCGAGGAGAGCAGGACGATCCGGCGGACCCCGCCGGCCGCGGCTTGGCCGATGATGCCGGCCGGTCCGGCTCCGGTGGCGTGCATGTCGCCGGACAGCAGCAGGAACAGCGCCTTCGCCCCGGCCAGCACGGGCTCGAGGCCGGCAGGCTCGGACAGGTCGGCCGGCACATGACGGCCGCCCTCCGGCGCCGGCGCCGCGTGCCGTGACACCGCCGTCACCTGCCGGCCCGCCGCGGCCAGCGCCCGCGTCAACGGCCGGCCCACATTCCCGGTAGCCCCGGTCACCACGATCATGATCAGCTCCTTGTCCGATGCGCTCTGTGGCCTGCCTTGACGCTAGGAGCTGGGCTAACTTTTGGTAAGGACATACCTTCAGGTAAGCTCCTCACATGACGGGAGGCGCGCAGTTCATACGGGCCGAGGTCGGGGAGCGGTATGAGGTGTTTCACACCGACTGCCCCGCGCGCGGTGTCGTCGACCACGTGACCAGCAGGTGGGGCGTCTGGGTGTTGATCTCCTTGCGGAGCAATGCCCTCCGGTTCTACGAACTGCGCGAGAGCATCCAGGGCATCAGCGAGAAGATGCTCGCCCAGACCCTGCGCGCGCTGGTCCAGGACGGCCTGGTCTGGCGGGAGGTCGAGCCGACGACCCCGCCCCAAGTCACCTACGGGCTGACCGAGTTCGGGCGGGACGTCGGCGAGCCGCTGGCGGAGCTGCTCGACCGGATTACACGGCAACTGTCGCCGCGCGGCGCGGGATAGCGTGGTCGTGGCCGACCAGGTACGGGTGAACGCGCAGCGGAACCTGGGTGTTCAGTACCGGCGCAGCAGCGGCCAGAGCACGGCCCATGGCCGGTCCGGCCCTGCGCAGAGTACGACGGCCGCGTGCTGCTCCTGGTTCGCGGTGCCGTGCCCGTTGTCGACGCGCGCCACCGTGTGGCAGGCGGTGAAGTGCTGCTCCATCTCGGGATCGTCCGCCGGGTGGACGATCAGCACCGGACCGGTGGCGGTGGCCGGCGGCGGGCCCCAGGCGTGCAGGCCCATGTGGCCGGAGTACGGTGCGGGCAGGCCGAGCGGGGGCCCGTACCGTGCGATGGCCCCGGCCTCGCCGTAGTTCGCGGTCAGCAGCACGGCGGTGGCCCGCTGGTCGGCGGGGATCGCCTCCCAGCCGGTGGCGGTGGCGCGTGCGAGCTGCGGCCAGCCGACCTCCTCGCCGAGGTCGGGGTCGACGGCCATCGGCACGGTCAGCGCCGATGCGGGCAGCACCGGCAGGGCGGCCAGGGCGCTGGTGAGCAGGGCCGCGAGCAGTCCGCCTGCCAGCTTGGCGCGGTGCTCGCGGATCCAGTGGGCGTAGGGCTCGCAGCCGGCGGCGCTGATCGCGTACAGCAGCGGAATCGGGTAGTACCCCTTGCCGCCGCCGGCCAGCACCAGCAGGCACAGCACCATCCAGGCCACCGCGACCGGTCGGGCCCAGCGCAGCTCCGGTCGGCGCAGCAGCCGGCTCAGCCCGGTCAGCCACAGGGGTGCCAGCACCGGGGAGAACTGGAGCAGTTGCATCGGCAGGGCGAGCAGGCGCCCGCCGATTCCGACATCGGCGCTGATTCCGTGAGCCACCGTCAGCTCGGGCCACCCGCGGACGGCCTGCCACCACAGGGTCGGGATCGCGAAGGGCAGCGCGGCGAGGAGGGCGGTCAGCGGGCCCAGCAGCGCGCGTGGACGCGGTACGAAGAAGCCGCGCGGTCCGGCCGTCAGCGCGCCCAACGCCAGGGCCGGCAACAGCCCCAGCACCAGCAGCTTGTTCAGCAGCGCGATCCCAACCAACGCTCCCAGCGCGGGCCACCAGCGGAATTCGCCCGTGCGCAGCAGTCGGAGCGTCAGCAGGATGATCGCCAGCCAGACCGTCAGGTCGAAGGTCGCGGTGGAAAGCAGGTGGCCGATTCCCAGCGTGTAGCCCGAGCAGGCCGCGGCTCCTGCCGCGAGTATCTGCCCGCCGCGTCCGGCGCCCAGCTCTCGTGCGATCAGCGCGGTGAGCGTGATCGTGACCGCGGTGAGCAGCGCGGGCAGGATCCGCACGCCGGTCGGGGTGGAGCCGAAGAGCTCCGCGCCGAGCCTGGCCAGCAGCGGGGTGAGGGGTGGCTGGTCCGGGTAGCCCCAGGCCGGGTGCCGGCCGGCGAGCAGGAAGTACAGCTCGTCGCGGTGGAAGCCGTAGCGGCCCGACAGTGCGATCAGTAACGTCGCGGCCGCGGCCGCGACCCCCCCGACCGGCCCCGCCGCGAACGGCCGCAGGCACGGCTGCGCATCCCCCCGAGTGTGCATGTCGGCATTCTGACAGTTCGGGCGGGGCCGGAGAAGGGACCCTGCGACGGCAGCCGCGCGCCTCAACTCGCCGAAGTGTGCAGGGCGTCCAGTCGTGCCAGTTCGTCCGCGGTGAGGCGTACGGCGCCCGCGGCGACGTTCTCGGCGACGTGGTCGGGGTTGCCGGTGCCGGGGATGGCGAGGACGTGCGGGCCCTGGTGCAGGGTCCAGGCGATGCGGATCTGGGCGGGACTCACGCCGTGGGCCGTGGCGATGTCGCGCACGGTGTCGTCGTGGGTGTCCGCCGCCGCCTGCGGGCCGGCATCGCCCGCGACGGCGAAGAACGGCACGAACGCGATGCCGTGCGCGCCGCACAGACGCAGCATCTCGTCGCCGACCGGGTCGGGGCGGTCCAGGGCGAACCGGTTCTGTACGGAGACCACCGGGGCGATCTCCAGCGCCTCGGCGAGGTGGTGGGGCCGGACGTCGGAGATGCCGAGGTGCCGGATCAGGCCGGCCTCGCGCAGCTCGGCGAGCGCGCCGAAGTGCTCGGCGATCGAGTCCTGGCTCATCCGGCGCAGGTAGACCACGTCGAGGTGGTCGCGGCCGAGCTGGCGCAGGTTCTCCTCGACATGGCCGCGCAGCTGGTCGGGGCGGGCCGAGGTGCCCCATTCGCCGTAGTAGTCGCGGAAGGGGCCGACCTTGGCGGCGATGACGAGGTCGTCGGCGTAGGGGGCGAGGGCGGTGTTGATCAGTTCGTTGGCGGAGCGTGTGGCGGAGAAGTAGAAGGCGGCGGTGTCGATGTGGTTCACGCCGAGTTCGACGGCCCGGCGCAGCACGGCGATCGAGCGTGCGCGGTCGCTGGGCGTGCCGAGGTGGAAGGCGGCGCTGCCCGTCAGCCGCATGGCTCCGAGGCCGATGCGGTGGACGGGGAGGTCGCCGAGCTTGAAGGTGCCGGAGGTGTCCGCGGTGATCGTTTCAGCGGTCATTCGGCGGAGTCTCGCACAAGCGCCGGCTCCTGCGCCGGTGAATATCGCACCGGCCCTGGGCGCTACCGGCGGGCGCCCCTTGGCCGGCGGCGGGTCAGTGCGCGGTCCGCAGCAGGTCGAACAGGTCGTGGCCGGCGGCACTGTCGCGGGCGGCGAGTTGCGGGCCGGTCGCCGTGGCGGCGCGCCTGCCCCTGGGAACGAGGGCGAGCACTTCGTTCAGGGCGCGTTCGCCCACGTTCTGCCGGTCGTACCGGTCGGGATCGGCGACGAAGGCGAGGGTCGCCGCGGCCAGCACGCCCGGCACGTCGCTCCGCTTGGAACGCAGCCCGGCGGCGAGCCGCGCGCTCGCCTCGGTCAGCTCGGCCGGTCGCCGTAGACCCACCAGGGACCTCAGGCCGGCTCCCCCGAGTTCCTCGAATCCCTCGCCGATCAGTGCCTCCACCACGGCGTGCGCCTCCGCGTCCTCCCCGGTACGGCAGGACGGTGCGGCCGGTCCGGCCTGGAGCGCGGCCCGGCACACGCCCACCCGGAGGGCCCGCGGCGGATAGCCGGCGGTGCCGTCCCCCGCGGTGGGATGAGCGGCGAGGGCGTCCTCCAGGGCCCGGACGTACGCCTCGCCGCACGCCAGCGTCGCGCACAGGTCCGCGAACACCTCGCCCGCCCAGCCCTGCCACTGGGCCAGCCGGTCGGCGGGCAGTCCCGCGCGCTCCCGCAGCCGGGTGCCGAGCGCGGCGGTGAGAGCGAAGTCGTCCTCGATGTGGTGTCCCGTCTCGTGTGCGACGGCGAGCACCGAGGGCAGGTGATGACTCGCCGACCAGGGGATGCCGATCACCGGGAACGGCAGGTGCGCGGTCGCCCGGCGGCCGGCCAGGGTGCGCTGTGCCCCCGAGGGCAGCAGTTCCTCGAAGGCGCTGCCCCGAGCGGCGGCGAACGGCACCGGATGGCGGTCGAGGAAGGTGAGCGGCGGTTCCCTGAGCGCCAGGTGGGCGGCGGCCGACCGGCGCACCGGGTCGTAGACGGCCCACGCCAGTTCGTCGGCCACCGCGAGAAAGCGCCGTTGGTGCGGAATGTGCCGGACCAGCAGCTTGGTACGGAAGAAGTCCCACAGGTGGTGGAGGTCGAGGACGAGCTCGGGAGTCCTCTCCCGCCGTTCGTTCGGGGTGAGTTCGGTCAGCCGCTCCAAGGCCCCCGCGACGACCCGGACGGCGCTGTCGATCTGCGACTGGTGCTTCTCCAGCGGGCCCCCGTCCGCGCCGGCCCGCGTCCACTCGGCCAGCTCCGCCTCCAGCCCGGCGACCAGATGCCGCACCTCGGCGTCGCGGCGCGCCCGGTGTCCGGCGTCGGCGGCCGGGCCGTGGGCCGTGGTGGTGTCGCTCACGCGCTCGTCGTCTCCCGTCCGCGGTCGGGGTCCGACAGGTACAGGGCGGCCGGGCTGGCGAACAGCGAGACGCAGTGGCGCTCCAGCTCGTCCTCCCCCCAGTCGGCGAGTCCCGAGACGGGGGCGCGGCCGCACAGTTCCTCGTACAGCCGCAGCAGCGGAGTCTCCGCGCGGACGGCCTGGGCCACCAGGTTCGTCTGGGCGTTCCTGCCCTTGCCCAGCAGGCCCACGCCGAGCACCGCGGGCGCGCATCCGGAGGAGAACAGCGACGCGGCGAAGAGGTTGCGCAGGGCCAGTTGCAGGGGGATGTCCGCCTGCGAGGCCGGCCGGGGCGGATCGAGCACCACCAGCGGCTGGGTGCCCGGCTCGAACTGCCGCAGCCATTCGACCAGCCTGCCGGGATCGAGGTCGGCTCCCGTGGCCGTCCGGCTGAGCCGCTCCCTGGGGCTCAGCTCCCCGAAGGACAGGTCGAAACAGGGGGTGGCGCCGCCGCGCAGGCGCAGCGGCGCGCTCACGTGGAGGACATCCGGCGGTTCCTTGAGCCTGGGCAGGCTGCCGGGCGAACGGACGTCGCGGGCGAGGACGTCGCGGGTGGTGTAGGCGTGCAGCACGGAGCGCGCGTAGGCGTACCCGGACGTCGCGAAGGAGCTGTTCTCGGCGGGCGGGTCGCACGCGACGACCACCGCCCTGGCGCCGGTGCGTTCCCGGGCCCGCCGGCGGGCCGCCTGGACGAGTTGCAACGCCGCCAGGGCCGCCTCCATGGACAGGGCACCCAGTCCCGGCGGCGAGACCCCGGCGGCCACCCTGAGGGCGGTCAGGGTGAAGGCGCCCCAGACGCCGTCGGTGAGCACCTTCGTCTCCGAGCGGCTGTTGAGGGCCGCCTGTACGGCCCTTACGTCCGCGATCTCCGCTGCCTGGGGCAGCGTGCGGTACAGGGCCGTACGCCGGTGCCGGAAGAGGAGTTCCCAGGGGAAGGCGAGCAGCCAGGGCTCGTCCGCCCGCACCTGCAGGGCCCGTACGGGGGTCATGGCTCGCGTCATGTGGTGCAGCAGCGGCATATGGGCGGTCACGGCCTCCTGCCAGTCGACGGCGAGGGAGTGGGCCATGGGCATCGGGGCGAGGGCGCCCTGCCGCCCGGGATCCACGCGGAACACCTCGTCGTGGGCCGACGACAGGACGACGGTCGAGGACAGGGAACGTGGTGCCGGTTCCCGAACCGGGTACCCGAGTGCCTCGGCCATCACGGCAGCGGCCTGTTCGAGCAGCGCGTCCTCGGTCACCGAAGCGGTGGACCGCAGGATGCGCCAGGCCCAGAACGACGGCCGTTGCACCTGGCTGAGCGGCTCGGCGGCGGCGCGCAGCAGGCTTCGCCGCTCCGTCACGTCCGGCTCGGTCGTGGCGACGAGCCAGTGGGCGGTCGCGCGCAGCAGGGGCGGCGCCTTGTCGGCCCGGCGGTACAGCGACCGGCCGGGCTCGCGTTCCGGTGCGCCACCGCAGCGGATCTGGGCCTGGGCCCACATCCACTTCGGCAACGGGTCGTCTCCGGCCGTGTCGGCCAGCGCCGAGCAGGCCCGGGCCACCAGCCGTGCCGCCGTCTCCGGCCGCCCGCAGACCCGCTCGAACTCCGCGAGCAGGGCCAGCCGCACCTGGTGGTCCAGGTCGCCGGCCTCGTCCTCGATCATCGGCGCGAAGACCGGCCGGAGCAGGTCGAGTTCGGGAACCGGACGCTCGGGGGTGGCGCACAGACTCAGCCCGGCCAGCACGCTCAGCCGGTGCCCCGGTGACCGCACCTCGGCCAGGGCCTCGGCCAGTTCGGTGGCGCGGCCGGGATCGGCGAGCACGGCCGGCACACCCCCGTCGAGCAGGTCCTTGCGGGAGCGCAGCGGCACGTCGAGCGCGTCGGTGTCCGGTGCCTCGTGTCCCAGGCCGGCGAGCACATGCCAGAGCAGGGCCGCCTCGACGGCGTGCTCCCCGCTGGTGTCCACGCTCCGCAGCCGCTGCAGGGCGTGCGCCGCCCGGCGCAGGTCGCCCACATCGCGGGCGAGGAACCGGGCCTGCTCCAGCAGGCACCGGGGGTGGCCGTCCGGGTAGCCGAGGTCGCTCCAGAGCGCGCCGGCCCTGGCGAAGGAGCGTTCGGCGCCGTCCACGGCCAGCAGCCTGCCCTGGAGCATCCCGCGGTGCAGCGCGATCTCGGCCAGACAGCCGTACCGGGTGGAGTCGTCGATGCCCTGGGCGACGCGCTCGGCCCGGTCCAGGGCCTCGAAGGCGGGCCGGGACCTGCCCAGCAGTTGGTGGGCGCGCGCCGTGTGCAGGCACGCGTCGACCTCCTCGGCGCGGGTCAGTACGTCGAGATCGATGCGCTGCAGCCGGTCCAGTGCCGACGCCGGTGCGACGCCCCGGAGTTCCGCGTCCACCAGGGCCAGCATCGCGCGGTTCCACAGCGACTCCGGCGACCCGGCGAGGTCCCCGCGCTCCGTGACCAGCCGCAGCAGCAGGGCGACCGCCTCGTCGGGCCGGCCGTGGTCCTGCAGGACCCGGGCCAGCACCGTGGAGGCGTCGGTCAGCGGCCCGATGTCCTCCTTGTCCCGTGCCGTCGACACCCAGTTCAGGTAGGTTTCCATGGCCTCGGGGCGGTCCAGCTGGAGCCGCATGACCGTCAGCAGCAGTTCCAGTGTCCGTCGGGCCGGGGCGCCGAGCGAGGTCACGGGCACGGAGGGAATGAGCCGCGCCGCCTTGTCGAGGTCCCCTCTGCCGATCAGCAGCAGTACCCGCAGCCAGATGTCGGCCCCGCCCAGTTCGATCGGCTCGTCGGACTCCCCGATCAGCCGGTCGACGACCGCGAGATGACGCTCCACCTCGCTCCAGGCCGGGTCCGAGGGGCTGGCGAGGGCGCGCAGGGCGGTGCCCGGACTGCCCATCACCCCCATGGCGACGCCCAGATGGGCATGGACGACCGCCGTCCGGCTGATCAGCGGGCGGCCGTCGGTGCGCAGCCTGGGCTGCCCGCCTTCCAGGTACTCCTCGCCGAGCACCTCCTCGCACAGTTCCCGGACGAGTTCCATGTCCTGCCGCTGGTTCGCCGCCAGGACCTGACCGCGCCACCACCGCACCGCACCTGGGTCGCCCGCCTGGAACCGGTGATAGGTCGCCTCCCGCAGACAGGCGCCGTACTGCTCGGAGTCGGCCTCGGCCAGTGCGTCGAAGTGGGCGGCGAACGCCCGGTGCAGCTCGGTGAAGACCGGATGGTCGGAGACCAACAGGCGCATGGGCGCAAGGACGTTGATGTGGAAGACCACCGTGTCGTCGTCGCCGGGGTGCCGCGAGACCCAGGAGGACTTGGCCGCGTAGGCGAGGAGCCGCTGCCAGGCCCGCTCCAGTTCCTCGTCCGTCGGCTCGTCCGTGACGAAGGGGAACACGTCGTCACGGCCCCGCAGATGGTGGTCGTCCCGGCGCGGGTCGTCCACCTGCGAGCGGTCGGTGATGCCCTGGGCGAGCCAGGACCGCATCACCGTGAACACGTCCTTCTTGTGCAGGCGCCGGGGGATCACGCCGTACCGCAGCAGCCAGCGCACGGCGCGGTCGTCGATGCGCTGCACCACCCGCTCGATGAGGTAGCGCACGAGGGGCCCGTCGCAGCGGGTCAGTTCCTCGGGGGTGATGTCCGGCTCCTGCTCGACGAGGTCGGCCAGCAGGGCGAGGTGGAAGGGCAGTCCTGCGGCCTTGTCCGTGGCGACGCCCACCAGGCGCCGGTCGGTGATGCCGCGCACCCGGGTCAGATACGCCCGCGACTGCGTCTTGGTGAAGGGCCGCACCACGATGTGTTTGACCTTGCCCCGGGGGAACGCCCGGAAGGCCTTGGGGATGCTCGCCCGCAGGTTGTAGCGGCCGGCCAGGATCAGCCGGAGTCCCGGGCAGCGTTGGAGCAGCGTCGCGAGCATGCCCAGCATGCGTTCGGCTTCCGGGTGGCCGTGCAGCAGCAGTTCCTCGGTGGTGTCGACCACCAGGAGGGCCGACCGGCCGGCCAGTGCCGGGTTGAGGCGGTCGGCGAAGGCCGCGAGGAGTTCGGCCTCGACGGCCGCGGTGTCCAGGCGGTCGACGGCGCCGGCCACGTCGTGCGCCGGCGCGGAGGGCCGACGGTCCAGGAGGATCCGGTAGACGTCGTACCCGGAGAGCGACTCGAAGACCCTGCCGGGCAGCCGGCGGCCGAACTGCTCGGCGATCTCCAGGAGCAGCAGCCAGGGGTGGCGGCCCACCGTGTGCGGGTTGACGACGTCGAAGTCGATGCGGGCGCAGGGGACGTCGTGCGGGGCCGGTACGCAGTACCTGGCCACGAGCCAGCGCAGCAGCATCGTCTTGCCGCGGCCTCCGGGGGCGTACACGTGCCAGACCCTGCGCCCCCCGGAGAGCAGTTCCTCGGCGTCGTCGGTCAGTCCCTTGGGCTGGAGGAACTGGGCGGAGCGGGCGTAGTCCGCGGCCCAGTGGTCACGTGCCCGCACGTATCCGGCGCGGTCGATGCCCAGATCGGCGATGCCGGGCACGGCGTGGGGCAGCCGGTCGGCGTCCCCGAGCACGTCGACGAGGTCCTGGCAGGCGGCGAAGTCACGGCGTTCGTCGGCTTCGGCGAACCGCTGCTCGAACAGGGCCAGGGCGGCCTCCGGATCGGGCAGCAGCAGGTGCCGTACGGCTTCGGCGTGGTCGCCGGACTCCAGGTGGTGGGCGGCGATGCGCCGTTCCAGGTCCAGCAGTTCGGGCGCGAGCAGGGCGTCCCCGGACCCCGGCATGATCCAGTCCAGGAAGTAGGCGGCGCGGTCGGTGTCCGGCAGGGTGTAGGTGCCCGGCACACCGCCCACGGGGTGCACGGCTCCCTCGTGGATCAGATCGTTCAGCGCGGGTGGCCGGCCTGGCCCGCCTCCGGCCGCGACGGGCCCCAGGACGGCCCGGTACAGGGCCGAGTCGAAGGTCCGGGCGACGGCACAGACCCGAAGCACGGCGGACCACTGCGGCGGGCGCAGGGAGCGGGTGATGGCTTCCAGGGTCTCGCCGGCGGCGAGCCGGCGGGTGATGTCCGCGAGGACGTCCGTCATCGGATGGCTCCCTGTGCTCCGGCCGCACGCCACCCGGGGATCAGCCGCGTGAGAGTGTCGAAGGTCTCGACCCCGAAGTGCGGGGCCATGAGGGCGCGGTAGGACTCCAGGAAGGCCACGGTCCGGTCGTCGGCGGGAACGCCGAGGCGACGCGCGTAGGCCCTGGCCAGCCGCAGGAACTGCTCGCTGCGGAAGTCGCCGACGCTGACGCGGCCCAGCATGTGCGAGTCGGCCTCGGGCAGCGCCTCGCTCAGCCAGGCGTCCCGGGCGACCAGGATGAGGCGCAGCGGGGCGGCGCGGCCGTAGGCGATCGGTTCGACGAGCCCCCGGTACAGGACGTCGACGAACGCGCCGCGCATGATGGCATCGGCGTGGTCGAGCGCGACGACCATGGGCCGTCCGGCGGCGGCGGTGCGCAGCGCGTCGAGGAACGCCGCCATGATGCGGTCCTTCCGCTTGTCGTTCGGATCACCTATGTCGTCGTCGAACGGTTGCCACCGGTCCTCCTCGGGTTCCGGATCGTCACGCAGGACGCCCGATCCGGCAAAGCAGTTGAGTACGGCGTTGAAGGTGCCGAAGGCGGCCTCGGGAAGCCGGCACAGCTGGCGGGGGGAGGTGGCCTCCTGGCGTATCAGGCGAAGGGTCGACAGCCAGTCCTTGTGCCGGGTGGGCCGCCCGGCCGTCCGGTGGTGTGCGGGCGGTTGCAGTGGTTGTCGCAGGTCGACCGAGACGATGTGGTGCCCGCGCAGGAACCAGGTGACCAGGCACCAGTTCGTGAGCCAGGTCTTGCCGGTGCGTTCGCCGTCGGTCTGCGACTTCCCGCCGATGACCAGCACGGGCCGGTCGGTTCCGCGCGGGGCGAGCGACGGGTCGTCCAGCGCCCACCAGGCTCGCCGGCGCTCCTCGGGGCGTCCCACGAAGCGGCCCAGTTCCACGTACTGCTTGCGGGTGCCGAGCTCGTCGACGGAGTTGCCCGGCGGGACCCGGCGTTCGATGGGCACGACCTGCTCCGGGGCGGTACGGGTCAGCAGCACCGGCAGGGCCCAGGAGCCCTGTCCGGGGGCGCGCTTGGCGAGGGCGGTGCGGGCGGCGGCCACGGCCTCGTCCACGCCGGGAACGCGGCACAGTTCCGCGTAGAACTTCTCGGAGAACACCACCGCGGCGTCGGACTCGATGTCGTCCTGCATCGACACGACGGCTCTGGTGCCGGCGTCCAGGAACGCCTGGGCCATGCCGCCGATCCAGTCTGCGGGGTCCGCCTTGCCCAGGTGGCAGGCGTTGAGCACCACCAGCGGTGGCTTCCAGTCGGTGAGGTCGGCGACGTCGTCCGGGGCCAGTTCCCAATCGCCCGCGCCCTCGCCGGCCGCCGTGGTGAAGACGATCACGGGGCTGCCGGTCCCGGGGCGGGGCATGCCGTGGCCGATCACATGCACCACATGGGGACGTAACTGGTCGATGTGGTCGGACAGTTCAGCCGCGTCGCCGGGATGGTCGAGCACTTCCAGATGGGTGCGGCCCGGGACCGCTTCCAGCGCGCCGGAGATGGCGGCGATCTCCTGTTCGGCGAGCAGACGGTCGTCCTGGGCCGCATGGCACACGACGACGAGCACCCGCAGCGGCCCGAGTTCGCACGGTTCCCCCGGGGCCTCGGTGTTCTCGGCGCCGCGTCTCCACCTCAGTTCCGGCCGGCGCCACAGCCACTGACCGCGGTGCCGCAGCAACTCCCAGGGCAGGCAGCGCAGTCCGGGCGACTGGATGTCCAGCCGGACGCGCAGCGGCGGGCGGCCGCCGCAGCCGATGCGTAACGCGGCCCACTCCTCGGCGAGTTCACCACCCAGCAGGGCGGCGTACAGCCGCTCGCCGACCTGTTCGCGGTCCTGTTCGCCGACCCCGCGGTCGAAGACCTTCATGAGGTCCTCGGTGTGCCCCAGGTCGCCCAGTGCGGCGGACGCCACCGGACGGCCGTCCACCGTGAGCTTTACGACTGCGGGCTGCGCGCTGTCGGCCGCGCCGACCAGCCGCAGCACCGCTTCCACCGGCGTCTTCACCGTGTCCTGTGCCATCGTGCCCCCCCGCGGACGTCAGCGCGTGGCCTCGCCGGGCAGTGGCTGTTCGTCCGCCGGCACATGCTCCAGTACGGCCGCCGGATCGTCCTGCGCCTCCTCCAGCAGCACCGGCGGGACGGGCACGTCCGCGGCGCCCCGCCCGCGCTGGCGGGGGCCGTAGTCCTTCTTCACCTTGCCGAACCAGCCTCTGCGGAGCCGGACCACGCGGAAGAAGGGGGTGACGTCGGTGGCGAGCCACTCCAGGCCGATGTGCCGGCGCCAGCCGACGGCCGTCGCCGCCGAGAGGTCCGCGAGCGCCGGCAACGTGGGCAACGCGTCGGCCTGGAAGCGCAGTTCGGCCGCGCTGGCGCCGTCGGCGGCGGTGAGTACGAGGCCCGAGCGGGCGCCGACGACGTCCGTGACGGCGAGCAGGCTCTCGTCCCAGTCGTCCCAGCCGCGGCGTACGAGGGCCGAGGCGAGTGCCCGGGTGTCGTCCACGCCGGTCTCGGTCAGGCCGCGGTAGACGACGAGTGCGCAGTCGCCCTTCTCGAAACCGACCCGGGCGCCGACGTCGGCGGTCGCGAGGGAGGTGAAGCCGTCGGCGGCCGTCCCGGCCGCCTTGAACGTGACGGACGCGGAGCCCTGGGTGTCATAGGTGTAGTCGTGGTGCGGCGTGCCGGGACGCAAGGTGAAGGGAACGCCCCGGTCCGCGAGGGAGCCGGCCGTGCGCAGCTGGCCGTCGGCGCTCTGCAGGACCTGTCCCGGCTCGACCCGCCGGGACAGCGGCCAGGCCACCCACCAGGTCCGCCACACGTCACGCACGGCATGCCGGTACAGCTCGTAGGAGTCCTTCATTCCGCCCCCCGTGGAACCCGCCCCTGTGTTGCCCCGGCAGCGTACTGCGTCGCGCGCCGGTTGGTGACCGTTCGTGTCAACTCCGTTACGCCGTATCGTTTCGGCAGGCGGGCGGGCCCACGGGGCTCAGCCGAGCGGCTTGTCCAGGACCGCCTTGCGGTGGCTGAACGTCTCGATGGAGTAGCGGCCGTGGTAGCTGCCCATGCCGCTCTCCCCCACACCGCCGAACGGCAGGTCGGAGACGGTGAGGTGGGCGAGGGGCAGGCCGTAGCCGAGGCCGCCGGAGGAGGTCTCGGCGGCGATGCGCGCACGGGTCTCCTCGGACTCGGTGAAGACGTACAGGGCGAGCGGCTTGTCGCGGTCGTTGATGAAGGCGATCGCCTCGTCCAGGCCGGACACGGTGACGAGGGGCAGGACCGGGCCGAAGATCTCCTCCCGCATGACGGGCGAGTCGGGGTCGACGTCCGCGAGGACGGTCGGCGCGATGTACTTCGCCGTACGGTCGCTCTGACCGCCGACCGCGACCCGGCCGGAGCCGAGCAGGCCGGAGAGCCGGTCGAAGTGCCGCTCGTTGACGATCCGGCCGTACTCCGGCGACTCGGCCGGGTCCGTGCCGAACAGCGCCTCGACCGCGCGGACCAGCGCGGGCTCCAGGGCTGCGGCGGTCTCCGGGTCGGTCAGGACGTAGTCGGGGGCCACGCAGGTCTGGCCGGCGTTGAGGAACTTGCCGCGGGCGAGCCGGTCGGCGACCACGTCCGGGTCGGCGTCGCGGTCCACGAACACCGGGGACTTGCCGCCCAGTTCGAGGGTGACCGGGGTGAGGTGCTCGGCGGCGGCGCGCATCACGATGCGGCCGACGGTGCCGTTGCCGGTGTAGAAGATGTGGTCGAAGCGCTCGGCCAGCAGGGCCGTGGTCTCCGGCACGCCGCCCTCGACCACGGCGACCGCGTCGGTGTCCAGGTAGGCCGGGATCAGCTCGGCCAGCACGGCGGAGGTGGCCGGGGCCAGCTCGCTCGGCTTGGCGACGACCGCGTTGCCGGAGGCCAGGGCCCCGACCATGGGGGCGAGCAGCAGCTGCGCCGGGTAGTTCCAGGGGGCGATCACGAGGACGACACCGAGCGGGTCGTACTGCGTCCAGGCCGTGGCGTCGGCGCCGAGGTGGGCCGGGACCGGCGCGGGCTCCGGCCGCAGCCACTCCGTGAGGTGGCCGAGGGTGTGGTCTATCTCGCGGACGGTGAAGTCGATCTCGGTGCGGTAGGCCTCGGTGCCGCTCTTGCCGAGGTCGGCGTGGAGGGCGGCGGCGAGGTCGGCGCCGCGCTCGGTGAGCATCGCGCGCAGCCGGCGCAGCTGCCCGGTGCGCCACTCGACGGGCTTGGTGCGGCCGGTGGCGAAGGTGGCGCGCAGCCGGGCCACGATGTCGACGGGCTGCTCGATGACGGGGTGGTTCACGTGGGCCTCGCTGGTGGTGCACGGGCGGGTTCGGCCCGAGCCTAGGTCTCGGTGGATGTATTTGCCAACCTTTCAGGTCCTCAAATGCATTCCGGCAGCCCGAGGTGACGGCGCTCACAGTCCGAGGTCCCGCCCGCGCCGCTCCAGGTAGCCCCGCTCGGCCTCGCTTCCGGCCAGTTCGGCGGCCAAGCCGTACTCCGTGGCCGCCTCGGCGGTGCGGCCCAGGCGGCGCAGCAGGTCGGCGCGGACGGCATGCAGCACGTGATAGCGGCCGAGGCCGAGGGCGTCGACGAGGTCGAGCGCCCTGGCCGGTCCCTCGGTCTCGGCCACGGCGACGGCACGGTTCAGGGCGACGACGGGGGACGGGGCCAGGGCCATGAGCTGGTCGTACAGGCGCTGGATCTGGTGCCAGTCGGTGGCCGCGGCGGTCGGGGCGTCGCTGTGTACGGCGTTGATCGCGGCCTGGATCTGGTACGGCCCCGGCTGGTTGCGGCGCAGACACCGGCGGACCAGCTCCTGGCCCTCGGCGATCAGGGCGCGGTCCCAGAGCGTGCGGTCCTGCTCGGGCAGCGGTACGAGGACGCCGTCCGCGTCCTGCCGGGCCGACCGCCGGGACTCGGTCAGCAGCATCAGCGCGACCAGGCCGGTGACCTCGGGTTCGTCCGGCATCAGCGCGGCGAGCAGCCGGCCGAGGCGCAGCGCCTCCGCGCACAGGGCGGGGTCGCCGGTGTAACCCTCGTTGAAGATCAGGTAGACGACGGCCAGGACACCGCCGAGCCGCTCGGGCAGATCGGCGTCCCGGGGCACCCGGTACGGGATGCCCGCGTCGCGGATCTTGGCCTTGGCCCGCACCAGCCGCTGCGCGAGGGTCGGTTCGGGCACCAGGAAGGCGCGGGCGATCCGGGCGGTGCTCAGGCCGCCGAGCAGGCGCAGGGTGAGGGCGACCCGGGCCTGGAGGGCGAGCGCGGGGTGGCAGCAGGTGAAGATCAGGCGGAGCCGGTCGTCGCGCACGGGGCCCTCCTCGGGCGGTGCGTCGGGCGCGTGCGGGCCGGGCGTGAACAGGTGGGGCGCGTACAACCGGGCCGCCTCGGCATGCCGGGCGTCCCGGGAGGACTCGCGGCGCAGCCGGTCGATGGCCCGGTTGCGGGCGGTGGTGATGATCCACCCGGCCGGGCTCGGCGGCACGCCGGACTCCGGCCAGGCGCGGACGGCCGTGGTGAAGGCGTCCTGCACCGCCTCCTCGGCGAGGTCGATGTCACCGAGGAAGCGGACGAGGACGGAGACCGCGCGCCCGTACTCGGCGCGGAAGACGGCCTCGACATCGACGGTGTCCGCCATGGGCGCCCGTGCCCTTCTGTCCGATCACGCCGCTCCGTCCGATCACGCCGCGGCCCGGACGACGCCGGCCGTGGGGCGGAGTGCGGCCCGGCGGCCGGCCGCGGTCTGGCCGTGGCCGCTCGCCGGAAGCGTACGGGGTCGATCACGCCGGGCACCGCAGACAGGCGCGGACCTCTCGCCCGCTGCGCGTCTGGTGGATCTCGGTCGACTGTGCGAGGGAGTCGACGATCCCGGTGCCGCGGCCGTGCTCGTCCGGGGCTGCGTCGTGGTGGACGCGCTCGACCGCCGTCCCGGAGTCGGTGACCACGATATGCAGGGTGCCGCTGTCGAGGACGAGCAGCAGCGTCATGCGTTCGCGGCCGTACTGGGCGGCGTTGGCGGCGAGTTCGTCGACGATGAGGATGGCGGAGTCCCGCTCGCTCTGGGGCACGCGCCAGCACTCCAGCAGTTCCGCCGCGAGGTGACGGGCGGCGGGCACATGCGCCTCCTGCGCGGGCAGGGTGAGCATCGCCTGGTGGTGGCAGGACCGTGCGGGGAGGGTGTCGGCACGGGCCGAATCGGTCACAAACATGGTCTTCTGGCTCTTCTGCGTAGGAACCCGTATGTGAGCACTCATTCAGTTCTACGGATGACGGGCGCATATGGTTCGAGCCAATCGCCCGTTTTGCGCATTTTCTTGGAAGTTCACCTCACGCCCGGATCGTGACCAGCTTCTGGCCGCCGCCCGAGACGATCTCGAAGTGCTCGATGGCCGCCGGGGACATCGGAACCGCGCCGGGGATCGTGGTGCCGGCGGGATACGCGCCCGCCCGCCAGGTGGCGGCGTCCGCCCTGACCCCACCGGGTCCGACCGCCTGCAGCCGGCAGGTGATGCCCGCGGGCGCCCCGTGGGCGGAGACCTGCAGCACACTGCCCCACGCCGAGGGTGAGACCCGGACCGAAGCAGTGACGCCGGTGGTGGGGTCGCTTCCGGAGAAGGTGCGCACCGGAGCCTGCGTGACCGGTGCGGGCCGCGTCGCCTGACCGGTCACGGATGCGCTGATCGCCAGCCATGTGCCGCCGACCGCCGCCCCGGCGACCAACGCCAACGTGGCGAGCGCACCGGCCAGTTGCCGCCGCCAGGTTCTGCGGCGCCTGGCAGCGGCCTGCTGAAGCATCCGGTCGAGCAGTCCCGCCTCGGGAGCCCGAGGCGCCGTGGACGTGCCGGGCGGCGCCTGAGGTGTGCCCCCGGCGCTCTCCGCCGCCCGCCGCACCAGCCGATCGGCCGGATCCTCGTCACCGACCGGTACGGGCCGGCCCTCGGCTTCCGCCGCGGTGACCATCGCGAGCAGCGCCGGAAGTCCGGCCAGCTCGGCGTGTTCGGACCTGCACCCCTCGCATTCCGCGAGGTGCGCACGCACCTGTTCCGTCTCCGCCGGGGACAGCACGCCCAGCACATACCCTCCGAGCGCCAGCCGGAGGACGTCGTGGTCCGCGTTCATGGCCGGCACCTCCTCCATGCCGTGGTCATCGCTCGATGCCTCGTTCCCGCAGAGCCAGCCGGAGGGCATGCAGGGCGTAGTACGTCCGCGACTTGACGGTGCCCGGCGGGATGCCCAGCACCTCGGCGGCCTCCGCCACGGTCCGGCCCCGGTAGTACGTCTCCAGCAGTACGGCGCGGTGGTCCGGGGACAGGGTGTGGATCGCGTCGGCGACGGCCCAGCTCAGCAACGCCTGCTCGATCCGGTCCTCGCCCGGCGTCCGCTCCGCGGCCCGCTCCAAGGCGTCGCCCCCCACCTCCGCCGGTCTCGCCTGCCGGGCCCGGTGCGTGTCGATGACCAGGCGCCGGGCGACCGTGCACAGCCAGGCGCGCGCCGGGCCGCGTTCCGGTTCGAACGCGGCGGGGTGCTGCCAGGCCCGCAGCAACGTCTCCTGCACGACATCCTCGGCCCACTGCCGGTCTCCTGACGTCAGTCGCAGTGCGTAGTGGAACAGCGGGCCCGCGTGCTCGGCATACAGAGCCCGGAGCAGTTCCTCGTCCGTGGTCGAAATGGTCCCGTTACCCGAGACACGGCGCCCGGAGCGATTCGGATCGGCCGCATCGCCACGTTTTCGGGTCTTCCATGGCATAAGCCGATCATCACGCATATGCATCGCTTTGTCGTGTCATGCCCAGTGAGAGCTGAGAAATCTGACAAAAGATGCATATCTCCCCGAACCGCGCGACAGCGCCGCCCGTGGAACCAGGCATGAGCCGTCGCACACACGGCATCACCTGATCACTGGGGAATGAACATCATGTACGTCAACCTCCGCCCCGTGGGCCGCCGATCGCGCCGTACGGCCGGGTCGGCCGTCGCCACCGCCGCCGTACTGGGGCTCCTGAGCGCGTGCGGCCAGTCGACCCGCTCCTCGGACACCGGCTCCCTCACGCCCGGCCCGGGTCAGCATCAGCTCCCCGGGATGCCCGGCACCTCGGCGACACCCGACATGACCATGCCCATGAGCTCTCCGGGCAGGAACACGGCCGCCGCACCGGTGTCCGCGGACGCCGTGGCGATCAAGAACTTCACGTTCTCTCCGGCCACGCTGAAGGTCAAGGCGGGCACGACGGTGACCTGGACCAACGAGGACACCGATGCCCACACCGTCACCAGCGCCGGCTCGGACGGCCCGCTGCACTCGCCCGCCCTCGCCACGCACGGCACCTACACCTACACGTTCACCAAGCCCGGCAGCTACGCCTACGTCTGCACGATCCATCCGTTCATGACCGGCACCGTGGAGGTGACCTCATGACCGCGTACGACGACCACCAGAGCCCGGCACCGGACGGCGGCGCCGGGGATCCCCCTTCTGAACACGGCATGTCCCGGCGCCAACTCATGCGGCACGCCGGATGGTTCGGAGGAGCCGTGGTGCTCACCGTGGCCGGCGGAGAGGTGTTCAGCCATGTCGCCGGCCCGCGGGACACCACCGCCCGGGCCGCCGCGGCACCGGGCGCCGCACTGCGGTTCGTGCAGGTCTCCGACAGTCATATCGGCTTCCAGGGCCCGGCCAACACGGACGTGGTCGGCTCGTTCACCGCAGCGATCGACCAGGTCAACGGGCTCGGGTTCCGGCCCGACTTCGTCATGCACAGCGGCGACCTGACGCACCTGTCCACGACGGGACAGTTCGACCAGGTCAGGCACATGATGACCGGGCTGCGGACGGATCGTGTCTTCACCGTGCCGGGCGAGCACGACTCCATCGGCGACGCGGGCCGCGCCTACCGGCAGATCTTCGGCAAGGGCACGCTCGGCGACGGCTGGTACAGCTTCGACACCCACGGTGTGCACTTCCTCGCCCTGGTCAACACCCTGAGCCTGGAGAAGCTCGGTCACCTCGGCACCGAGCAGATCGACTTCGTCCGCAAGGACCTCGCGGGCCTGCCGTCGGACACCCCCGTCGTGGTCTTCAGCCACATCCCGCTCTTCGCCATGTACCCGCGGTGGGGCTGGAGCACGGACGACGCGCTGAAGGTGATCGCGCTCCTGCGCCGCTTCTCCTCGGTCACCTGCCTCAACGGACACGTCCACCAGCTGTTCACCAAGACGGAGGGCAACATCACCTTCCACTCCGCCACCACCACCGCCTACCCGCTGCCCAAGCCGGGGCGGGCACCCACCCCCACTCCCCAGGTCGTGCCCGCCCGCCGGCTGAAGGACGCGCTCGGCATCCGCACCGTGGGCTTCCGGCGGGGAGACCAGCAGCTGGCGATCAAGGACGAGCGGCTGGCATGAGAGCGGCACGCCGCCGCTCCTCATGATCCGGCAGGTGGCTGTGGCGGTGCGGCACGGCCGTTGCCGGCCGCCCCGGATCACCTCGCGACCGGCTCGTCCGGGCCGCGAGGTGATCCTGGAGGCCGAGGCTAGTGCTGGTCCACGAAGGGCCGTACCTCGATGGGCAGGGTGGTCGCGAGGGCGGCCTTGCGGCCCCACTCCAGGGCCTCGTCCAGGTCGGCGGCCCTGATCAGGCAGAGCCCGCCCAGGTACTCCTTGCCCTCGGCGTAGGGCCCGTCGGTGACGAGCACCTCGCCGTCCTTGGGGCGCAGCACGGTGGCGGTCTCCGGGCCGTGCAGGCCGCCCGCGAACACCCAGGCCCCAGCGGCGCGCAGCTCGTCGTTGAAGGCCTCGACGTCGCGCATGATCGCGGCGAGCGCGTCGGGGGCAGGCGGGGTCACGCCGGTCGGCTGGACCACGCTGAGCAGGTAGTGCTTCATGATGTCCTCCTCGGTGACTTCAGGGTCTCTCGGACGCGAGACACCTCCTACACGAACGGCCGCCCCTCGGATCGACACGGCGCCGGAACAGATCTTCGGAAGAATCACCCGTATGACAGCCACCACCGCACATCCGCTCCTGGACCGCGCCCACCGGCTCGCCGCGGACCTGCTGATCCCCGAGGCCGAGCGGGTCGACCAGGAGGGCGTGCCGACGAGCCACATCGAGGCGGTGAAACGGTCGGGGCTGCTCGGGGCGGGCGCTCCGGTCGCGTACGGCGGTTCGGGCGCGCCGCCGGACGTGGTCCGCCGGATCGCGGAGATCCTGGCCGGGGCGTGCTGTTCCACGTGGTTCGTGCAGACCCAGCACCACACGCCCGTGCAGGTCCTGACGCAGAGCGAACTCCCGGTACGCGAGCGGTTGTTGGGTCCGCTGTCGCGCGGTGAGCTGATGTCCGGGGTGGCGTACGCGCACCTGCGGTCGTATCCGCGCGTGCCGGTACGCGTCCGCCGGGAGGGCGGCGGCTGGCGGTTCGACGGGACCGTGCCCTGGTACACCGGGTGGGGCCTGAACGACGTGATGCTGCTCGCCGGGGTGACCGACGCGGGCGAGGCGCTGCTCGCGTTCGCCGAGGCGCGCGTCCAGCAGGGGCTGCGGGCCTCGGAACCGATGCGCCTCGCGGCGCTCACCGCCGCGCGCACGGTGTCGCTGGAGCTGACCGGACTGTGGCTGCCGGAGGAGTCGGTTGCCCTGCGGATGCCGTACGAGCGGTTGGCACCCCGGGACCGGGCCAGGACGCTGAACGCCAACCCGGCCGTCTTCGGCGTCGCGGAGGCCGCGCTCTCCCTGCTGGCCGAGGACACAGCCGCGCCGCTGCGCGCCCGCCTGGCCGACGCCCGCCGGCGCGCCTACGCACTGGCCGACCATCCGGCGCCGCTGGAGCGGGTCGCGGAGCGGCTGGCGGCGCGCGCGGAGGCGTACGAGGTGCTGCGGACGGCCACCACGGCGGCGGTGGTGGCCGGGGGCGGCCGGTCGATGGCCCTGACGAGCCGCGCCCAGCGCCTCGCCCGGGAGGCGCTGTTCTTGCTGGTGCAGGGGCAGACGGCCGAGACCCGGTCGGCACATCTGCGGGCGCTGGGAGCCGCTTGAGCCGGGGCCTTCGCACCTCCGTCGGTCAGGAGCCTCGCCGTCACCGTCGGCGCAGTACGCCCTGGGCCAGCGTGTGGGTACCGACGGCGGCCACCGCGGCGAAGGCGAGGCCCTGGGCCAGGTCCCTCGGCCGGGTCGGGCGCAGGACACCTGACCGGCGCAGCCGGCCGCGGGCCCACAGGGGGAACGGGAGAACCACGAGGGGCGTGGTCACGGAGCCAGGGGTGTAGCCGCGCATGGCCGCCGCCTGTGTCAGATGGACCAGGCCGTGCAGGCCGAAGGCGTTGAGCGCGGTCTGGTAGACGGCGGACCGGCCCCCGGTGCGGTGACCGTCGGCGCACGCGGCGGCCAGCACCACCGCCATCGCGGCGACCGCCGTGCCGAACTCCCGCGCGTCCACCGACTCCAGCCGCCGCCACACCGTCTCCGGCACCCGGGGGAACCGCTCGCGCAGTTCGGGCACATGGGTTCGTACCCAGCGCGGCACCATGACCACTTCCTCGGTGTCGTGCAGGGCCCACGCGGCCAGCAGGCCCCAAGTGGCGGCCGCAGTGAGCTTGTTCGATTCCCGTTTCATGAACCCGCAGTCTGCCAGGGCGAGCCGGTCAGCTCGCGAACGGCACCTCGGCGGAGGGCGCGGACGCCGTGCCGTCGGGATGCGCCCACAAGCCCTGCGCGCCGAGCCGGGGCAGCACGCCCTCGCCGAACCAGTACGCCTCCTCCAGGTGCGGATAGCCGGAGAGGACGAACTCGTCGATGCCGAGGGCGTGGTACTCCTTGATCCGTTCGGCGACAAGGAGAGCCCCACCGGTCTCGCATCGCGGACCATCGAATGTCACGAAGAAGTGCCGGCGAACCGCGCCTGCCCCAGCCCGCGTTGAGCGAGACCGGCCGGGAACTGCCGCCATCGACGCCGAGATGGGCAAGCCGATGGTCACCGAGGGGCTCATCCGGAGCGGCCGTCGTCGTCCTCCGCCTCGGCCACGACGAGGAAGGCGTCGGACTTCAGGTCCATCACCACGGTCACCCGCTCACCCGCGGCGCGGCGCGCGGCCGCGTACTCCTCTGCCGGCCAGGATCCTCGCGGGGCCCCGGCGGGGAACCGCTCCAGCACCTTCGCACCCATGACGGTCGGTCACCTCCGAGGTCGGCAGCGGTAAGGAACGTACATCCTGTACTTCCGCCTGCCCGGAATCGATGCGGACATGTCATCCAGTGCCGGAGCGCTTCCGGCCGCACCCGGAAAGCTCCGGACGCACACCTACACATAAAGAACAAATAAGAGCAAACTGGGAGTATGCGACTCTATGCGCATACCGCACCAGACGCGGCCTGGCCTGCAAAGTCAAAGGAGACGAGTCATGGCCAACCTGCACAGAGGTGACATATCAACCCACCCCGATGTCTCCGAAATGCGGGCACGCTACGCCCGCATGCTCGGCGGTCGTGATGTGGCGCTCGTGGACGGCCCGGTCTTCCTGCTCGGGCTCTACTGCGCGGCATCTCCGTGGATCGTGCACTACGCGGCGAGCCAGCCCGCGCTCATGACCCACAACCTGATCCTGGGCATAGCGATAGGCCTGCTGGCACTGGGATTCACCCGGGCCCCCGAGCGGATGTACGGCCTCAGCTGGGCCATGTGCGCCATGGGCATCTGGCTGATCATCGCCCCCTGGATCGTGGGCAGCGGCCCGGACAAGGGCGTGATCATCAACAACGTCGTCATCGGCGCAGTGGCCCTCGCGCTCGGGCTGCTCTGTGCCGGTACGGCGGCGAAGAGCACCTCCAGGCCGTAGCGGGAGCCGCGAGCGAACGAAGAACAGGAAGAACCGGCAGCACGTGAGGCCGGTCCGCCCGGGCGGGCCGGCCTCCCTCGCGCCCGCTCAGCGCCCCGGCACCAGCCAGGGCTCCTGCGGCAGGGTCCGGCCGGTCTCCAGCAGCGACTTGAGGTTGGACAGCACGGCCGGCCAGCCCGCCGCCACGTCCGAGCGCTCACCCTCGTCATTGAGGTCCTCGTGTACGACGGTCAGCCGGACGATGTCCTCGTACGGCCGGATCTCGAAGGTGACGCGGGAGTGCCGGTCCTCCCGGCCCTCCTCGTCGGGCGCGGCCCAGGTGGTCACCAGCCGGGTCGGCGGCCGGCTCTCCACCACCTTGCCGACCACGTCGGCGACGCCGGAGCCGTCGGTGCGCACATGCGCCCAGCGGGAGCCGGGCCGCCAGTCGGACTCGTTGCGGTGGCCCCAGTAGGCGGCCGTCAGGTCGGCGTCGGTGAGCGCCTCCCAGACCTTCTCGGGCGTGCTCGCGATGTAGGTGACGTACACAAAACTCGGCTTGTCGGTCATGGCTTCCTCGGCTCGTCGCTTCAGGGCACCGAGCGCGCCCAGGCGCGGGCGCTCGAACTTGTCGATCCACCGCTCCTGGATCTCGTGGAGCGGTACGGGGTTGAGGTAGTGCAGCTTTTCCCGCCCCCGCCGCACCGTGCTGATCAGGTTGGCGGCCTCCAGGACGGCCAGGTGCTGGGTGACCGACTGGCGCGTCATGGCGATGCGCTCGCACAGCTCGCCCAGGGTCTGGCCGTTGTTCTCGTGGAGCCGGTCCAGCAGACGCCTGCGCGTGTCGTCGGCCAGCGCCTTGAAGACCTTGTCCATCCCCGTGTCGTCTTCTGATTGCACACTCAACGTTATGCAGGTGATTACTTGCATGTCAAGGATGCCCAGGCTCGTTCACGCGTTTCCTGCGGAAATGATGGCTGGGCAACGGATTATGCACCGATTCGAGAGGAACGATACGAACATCTGTGTTCCATGACGTATGGAAGGCCTTGATGAACGGTCCGTAGCGCCGAAGACACACCGACGAACGAAACCGATCGAAGGACAGTTCACCGATGCGGGCTCTTCGCACCCTGGTCAAGACGGTGCGGCTCGCGGACAAGCTCTCCGTCGCCAAGGTCTACACGACGGGCAAGCACCGTTTCGAGGCCGAGATCTGGGCCAAGGGCAAGAAGTTCGGGACGCTCGTCGCCAAGGGCAAGCCGGCCCACGGCCAGAACAACGGCCTGCATGTGACGCTCCATCCGAACGGCAGGGTGACGTCCTGGGTCGAGCGGGCCGAGCCGAAGCCCAAGCCGCAGCCCGTCGCCAAGCGCGTCCTCGTCGTAACGAGGACGCTGGCCGACGACGCCTCGACCGCCAAGGTCTACAAACTGGGCCCCAACCACTACGAGGCCGACATCTACGCCGACGGCACCAAGCTCGACACCCTCGTCGCCAAGGGCCGCTCCGCCTGCGGCCAGGACAACGGGCTCCATGTGGCCCTCCAGCCGGACGGACAGCTGACGTCCTGGGTCGACGACGCCCCGAAGACCGAGACGGCGAACGACACCTCGGACACCGTCACCCCGGCCGAGCCCACTGTCGTCGTACGGACCAACTGACCACAGCGGCGGACGAATGGGCGATGCGGACCTCGCGACGGTCACCCCGCCGATGCGCGTCGACGGCGGCATCCCGCCCTGGATTCCCGTCAGCCACGCAGACGGTGAACCCCGGACGGTGGTACCACCCCGCCCACGCGACAGGTCAGCCACACGTCCCTGGCCAGTTCGGGCCGCCCCGGCACCGGCCGGGGTTCCCGCGTCCAGGCGTCCCCGGCGAGGTCCGACCCCACGCGGTGCCAGAGGACCACGGCGGCCGGGTTGTCGTACTGAAAGGCGATCCGCCATGGACCGGGCGCCGGGTGAGCACCGCGCGCACGGCCCACAGCCCGACGCCCTGCGCCGCGCGCCGCGGACCACGAAGAAACTGTTCAGCACCCGCACCGGGCGGTCGAGTCCGCGCACGAACGCGGAGCCGGCCGGGTGTGCGCCGCACACGAGCAGATACGGCGCCCAGCCGGGCCGGGTGAAGGCGCTCTCGACCCACTCGCCGCGGAAGGTGCCGTCGGGGGCGGGCAGGACGCTCCGCACGCCGGACAGGTCATGGCGGAACATCGGCCACAGCCGCTCCGCGGTGGGCCGGTCCTCGGCGGTCGCGGGGCGGACGGTGGCGAGGGGTAGGACGGTTTCGGTCATGGAACGAGAGCCTCCCCGGCGGACTCGGGTCCGGGCCGGGGAGGCTCTGCGAAGACTGCCGTAACTCCGCCCCCGCGCGGGCCCGTTGCTCATCCCACGGGTGCCACGTCGGGGTCCGTGCCCGCCAGGTACTCCTCGGTGATCTCCTTCGCCCCGAACGGCCACACCTTCTCCAGCCGCGCCCAGACGGCGAAGGCCACACAGCCGAGGGCCAGCCACGCCAGGGACCACTCGATGGGGTGGCGGCCCGGGGAGTTCTTGTCGGCGTAGCCGTAGATCACGCACCAGCCGATGAACGCGACGATGCCGGGCAGCGGATACAGCCACATCCGGTACGGACGGCGCAGCGTCGGCTGCCGTTTGCGCACGACGGTCAGCGCCACGATCTGGGCGAGCGCCTGGACGATCACCATGACCGTGGTGAGCAGCTGGATCAACGTCGCAAGGTCGGTGTGGCGGCCGATCAGGAAGCCGACGGCGGTGATCACCCCCATGGTCGCGAGGCCCAGCATCGGAAACCGGTGTCTGGGGTGCAGCTTCTCGTACGGGCGGAAGAACACGCGCTCGCGGGCGGCGTCGTAGGGGACGCGTGAGCCGCCGAGCAGGCCGGTGAAGACCGAGGCGAAGGCAGTGACCAGGATCAGCACGGTCACCGTGTCGGCGGCGCCCTTGCCCCAGGTCTTCTCCAGCACCGCCGAGGCGACCGAGGTGGAGGCGATGTCGTGCGGGTCGGTCATACGCCGCCAGTCGACCACTCCGAGGGTGCCGATCTGGAGCAGCAGGTAGATCACCATGATGCCGAGGATGGAGAGGAGGATCGAGCGCGGGAGCGTGCGGCCGGGGTCCTTGATCTCGGCGCCCATGTACGCGGTGGTGTTGTAGCCCAGGTAGTCGTAGATGCCGATGGTCAGGCCCGCGGCGAAGCCGAGCCAGAAGTGGTTGCCCGTCAGGTCGAAGGCGCCCGAGGGGTAGGTGAAGGCCAGGTGCGGGCTGAAGTCGGTGGCGGCGGCGACGATCACCAGGAGCACCGAGGCGATCATCACGGCCCACATCACGGCGGTGATCCGGGCGATGTGCTCGATGCCGCGCCAGAGCAGGAGCACGACCAGGGCGATGATGCCGAGCCCGATCAGGTCGCCGGCGGTCTGCCCGAGGTGCGGGGCGAGGTAGCCCAGGTACTGGATGAAACCGACCACGCCCGTGGACATGATCAGCGGGATGAAGAGCATGGCCGTCCACACGAACAGGAACGGCATCAGCCGGCCCGTGCGGTACTGGAATGCCTGGCGCAGATAGACGTAACTGCCGCCGGATCCGGGCATGGAGGCGCCCAGTTCGGCCCAGACCAGTCCGTCGCACAGCGCGAGGACGGCGCCCGCGACGAAGCCGATGACCGCCTGCGGGCCGCCGAACGCGGTGACCATCAGCGGGATCGTGACGAACGGGCCGATGCCGCACATCTGGCTCATGTTGATGGCCGTGGCCTGGAACAGGCCGACACGGCGGACGAAACCACCCGTGGGTGGCGGGCTACCGGACATGGGGACTCCTGACGCCACGGGCGCGCTCGACGGCACCTGGTGGGCTGACTGGCCGATAAAGTTAAGGAGCCTTACTAGATGCGTCAAGTATGCGCCGGGAATACATGAGAATGGTCCGATGACCGTCAGTGACGCCGAAGAGCAGCACGAACAGCCCTGGAGCCGCCGGCGGCTGCGCAGCACCAACGAGCGGCTTCTGCTGGACCGGCTGCGCGCCCTCGGCGCCGCCTCGCGTGCCCAACTGGCCCGGGAGACCGGGCTGTCCAAGCCGACGGTCTCCAGCGCGCTGGCCTCCCTGGAGACGGCCGGGCTGGTGCACGAGGTCGGCACCCACGCCCCGGAGCGCGGGCGCACCGCGGTGCTCTACGCCCCCGACCCGGCCGCCGGGTACGCGCTCGGCGTGGACATCGGCCGCGGCTGGCTGCGGGTGGCGGTGGTCGATCTGGACGGCACGGTCGTCGCCCGGGCCGACGTACGCAACCGGGCCCGCGCCTCCGCCGCGCTGGCCGGCCTGGTCGTGGGCACCGCCCGCCAGGCGATCGCGGGCTCGGGCGTGGACCCGGCCGCAGTGGTGCACGGGGTGGTCGGCACGCCCGGCGTCTACGACGAGAAACAGCGGCGGGTGCGGTACGCGATGCATCTGCCGGGCTGGGGGCGCGCCGGACTCGTCGACCGGATGCGCGAGGAGCTGGGGGTGCCGCTGGAGGTGCACAACGACGCCAACCTCGCCGCGCTCGGCGAGTACACCTACGGCGTCGGCACGGGCAGCCGGCTGTTCGCCTACATCCTGATCGGCACCGGACTCGGGATGGGCGTCGTGAGCGAGGGGCGGCTGTTCACGGGGGCACACGGGCTGGCCGGCGAGATCGGCTTCCTGCCCTGGCCGGGGCGGCAGAAGCCGGAGCGGCTGGAGGACGCGGTGTCCGGGGTGGCCGTGGTGGAGGCCGCCCGGGAGTTCGGGATGAGCGGGCAGCTGACGGCGAAGGCGGTCTTCGACGCGGCCCGGCAGGGCGATCCGGCGGCCCTGCGGGCGGTGGAGCTGGAGGGCGAGCGGATCGCGCACACGGTGGCGGCGGCCGCCGCCGTGCTCGACCCGGACCTGGTGGTGCTCGGCGGCGGCGTCGGCCACAGCGTCGACCTGCTGCTACGGCCCGTCCAGGAGCATGTGCGCACCCTCACCCCGCTGCGCCCGCGGATCGCGCCGAGCCGGCTCGGCGAGGACGCGGTGCTGCTCGGCGCGGTGGCCACGGCGCTGGACACGGCCCGGGACCTGGTCTTCGAGCGCAGGACGGCCGGAACCTGACAGGCCGAAGAGCGCGGGTACGAACGGTCGTTGACACGGTCGGCTCAGCGCCCTAGCTTGAGCCGAGTTAGTAAAGTTTCCTAACTTTACAAGGCCGGAGCCCTGCCATGCCTTCTCGCCCCGCCCTCGGACGCCGGTACGCCGTCACCGCGCTGGTCCTCGGCCTCCTCGGCTCCCTGACCAGCGGCGTCTGGGCCGGCGCCCGGCAACCGGCGGCGCCACACGGACACGCCCGGACCACCCACGTCCCCTCGGCGGCCGGCACCGGCACCCCGCTCGCCGGTTACGCCATCCAGTCCTCCGCGAAGGTGAGCGACTCACCGGCGGCCGTCTCCTCCCCCGGCTATCCGGCGCGGGGCTGGTATCCGGCGGGCCCGCGCTCCACGGTCCTGGCCGCGCTGCTCGCCGACGGCGTGTACGCCGATCCGTTCTTCTCCACCAACCAGCAGAAGATCCCCAGGGCCGACTTCCAGGTCCCCTGGTGGTACCGCTCCGACTTCACCGTCGAGGACACCGCGCGGCGCACCTTCCTCGACTTCAGCGGGGTGATCTCGGCGGCCGACGTCTACGTCGACGGCCGGCAGGTGGCGAAGACCGCGGAGGTCACCGGCGCCTACACGCACCACGAGCTGGACATCACCTCGCTGGTCAGGTCCGGCACCAACACCGTCGCCTTCCGCATCCAGCCCGACGACCCCGACAAGGACCTCACCATGGGCTGGATCGACTGGCTCCAGCCGCCGCCCGACCGGAACATGGGCATCGTCCGGGACGTCCTGGTACGCACAGGCGGCCCGGTGGCGCTGCGTGACGCGCACGTCGTCACCAGGCTCGCGGTGCCGTCGCTCGCCTCCGCCGACCTGACGGTGAAGGCGCAGGCCCGCAACGACACCGGCAGCGCGGTCACCGCCGAGGTCACCGGACACATCGGCGCGACGGGCTTCACCCGGCAGGTCCCGCTCGCCGCCCACGAGACGAAGACGGTCACCTTCTCCCCCGCCGACACCCCGGCTCTGCATCTCACCGCGCCCAAGGTGTGGTGGCCGGCCGGGATGGGCGGACAGCCGCTGTACGAGCTCGACCTCACCGCGTCCGTCGCCGGTGCGACCTCGGACACCACGCACGAGAGCTTCGGCATCCGCGATGTCCAGGCACCGCTCGACCCGGACGGCGCCCGCCGGTACCGGATCAACGGCCGCACGCTGCTGATCAAGGGCGGCGGCTGGTCGCCGGACGAGTTCCTGCGCTGGGACAGCCGGTACGTCGAGGACCGGCTGAAGTACGCCGTCGACCTCGGCCTGAACACGATCCGCCTCGAAGGGCACCTGGAGCCGGACGAGTTCTTCGACCTGGCCGACCGGTACGGCATCCTCACGCTGCCGGGCTGGGAGTGCTGCGACAAGTGGGAGGGCAACGTCAACGGGGCCGACGAGCCCGGCGAGCCGTGGACCGAGGCCGACTATCCGGTGGCGAAGGCGTCCATGGCCGCCGAGGCCGCCCGGCTGCGCGACCACCCGAGCGTGATCTCCTTCCTGATCGGCAGCGACTTCGCACCCGACGCGAAGATCGAGAAGGCCTATCTGGACGCCCTGCGGGCCGCCGACTGGCCCGACCCGGTGGTCTCCGCCGCCTCGGCCAAGTCCTCACCCCGGCTGGGCAGTTCGGGCATGAAGATGACCGGCCCGTACGACTGGGTGCCGCCGGGCTACTGGTACGCCAAACGCGAGGGCGGAGCCACCGGCTTCAACTCCGAGACCAGCGCGGGCCCCAGCATCCCGACCCTCGACACCCTGCGCCGCATGCTGACCCCGGCCGAACTGGACACCCTCTGGAAGGACCCGGCGGCCAGGCAGTACCACCGCTCGCCGTCCTCGGTCTTCGGCACGCTCAAGATCTACGACGCCGCCCTCACCGGCCGCTACGGCGCCCCCACCGGCCTCGCCGACTATGTGCGCAAGGCCCAGCTGGCCCAGTACGAAAACGTCCGCGCCCAGTTCGAGGCCTACGACCGCAACGCCACAGACGCGTCGAAACCCTCGACCGGGGTGATCCACTGGATGTTCGACAGCGGCTGGACGTCCCTGCACTGGCAGCTGATGGACCGCTACCTGGACCAGGGCGGGGCCTACTTCGGCGCGAAGAAGGCGAACGAGCCGCTGCACATCCAGTACTCGTACGACAACCGCTCGGTCGTCGTCGTCAACCACCGGCCGGCCTCCGCGACCGGACTCACCGCACGGGCCACCCTGTTCGACCCCGACGGCACACAGAGGTACGACAAGACCGTGACCGGGCTGACGGTGAGCGGCGACGGGGCGCACGGAACGGCCCTCACCCTGCCGTCCTCGGTGGGCGGGCTGTCGTCGACGTATCTGCTCCGCCTCGTGCTGACGGGCGCGGACGGCCAGGAGGTGAGCCGGAACGTGTACTGGCTCTCCACCCGGCCCGACACGCTGGACTGGTCCGGCACCACCTGGTACTACACGCCGACGACGAGCTACGCGGACCTCAGCGGGCTCGCCTCGATGGCGCAGGTACCGGTGTCGGCGACGGCGGCCACGGAGTCCTCGGACGGCACGTCGACCACGACGGTCACTCTGCGCAACACAGGAAGCGGGAAGACCCCGGCGCTGCTGGCGGACGTCCACCTCGTGGACGCGCGGGGGGAGCCGGTGCTGCCGGTGCGCTGGTCGGACAACGAGGTGAGCCTGTGGCCGGGCGAGTCGGTGACGCTGACCGCGACCTACCGGACGGCCGATCTGCACGGCTCGGCGCCGCGTGCGCGGGTCTCCGGCTGGAACACGCCGGAGCGGACGGTGCCGGCCGCCTGAGCCGCGGGTGGGGCCCGGCACATGGCCGGGCCCCGGTACGTCAGGCGACGTTGAGCGCGGTGTCGTCGACGACGAACGAGGTCTGGTACTTGGAGCCCTCGGTGCCGGTGAACTTCAGCGTGACGGTCTGCCCGGCGTAAGCGCTGAGGTCGAAGCTGCGCTGGGTGTAGCCGGAGGCCGCGTTGAGGTTCGAGTAGGTGGCCAGGGTGCCCAGGACCGTGCCGGAGCTGCCCAGAACCTGGACGTTGAGCGTGTCGTAGGCCGTGCTGGTCGAGGTCTCCGCGGTGTCGACGTGCAGATAGAAGCTGAACGTGGCGGTCGAGCAGCCGGACGGGATGGTCACGTTCTGGGAGAGGGTGTCGGTGGTGGCGGTGCCGTAGCCGTCGAGCCAGGCGTAGTACGAGCCCGAATGGGCAGCCTCACCGGTCGAGTTGGTGATGACGCCGCTGGACGCGCTCCACGCGCTGGTGCCGGACTCGAAGCCGTTGTTGCCGAGGAGCTGGGCGGCGGTGCAGGTGCCGGTACCACCACCGCCTCCGCCACCACCGCCGCCGCCGCTGGTGCCCGAACCCGCCAGCCAGGCGGTGGCGTTGAGGGCGAGGGCCGCGTTGGTGGCGCTGGAGTCGTGCCAGCCGTCGTACAGGGTGTTGCCGGCCTGGCCGGTGCCGTCGTCGATCGGGGAGCTGTCGCCCCAGTAGGCGACGCGGCCACTGCCGAAGGTGCTGGTGAGGAAGAAGGCACCGGTGTTGCCGGAGTAACCGCTGCGGTAGACCAGGCCCTTGACCGAGGAGTTGTCGGCGGGCTTGAGGGTGGCGGTGGTGCCGTTGGCGATGAGGCTCTTGGTGACGGTGCCGAAGGAGCCGTGCAGCACCGGGTCGGTGCTGTCGCTGATCGCCGCGGGGTGGTCGGAGCCGATGTTGAGCGAGTCGATCGAGAAGCCGAACGGGTCGGTGGAGTCGACGCTGTTGTTGGTCATCAGATCGTTGAGGATCTGGACCGAGTCGTAGCCGTCGTTGTTGCGGTCCGAGCCGGTGTGGTCGGAGATCATGAACAGACCGCCGCCGTTCTTCACGAAGTTCATGATCGCCGTCTTCTCGGCGCTCGTGAACAGCGTGTTCGGCTCCGGCAGGACCAGTGTGTCGAAGTTGGACAGGTCGAGCGAGGACGAGCCGCCGTAGCTGAGGCTGGAGCCCGAGGGCAGCGTCTTCAGGCTGTAGTCGCCGGTCTTCTGCAGCGCCACGCCCCAGGAGGACAGGGCGCCGGTCCAGTCGGTCTCGGCGGCCGGGGAGGAGTTCTGGCCGAGCGGGTCGGGCTGGCTGGTGGAGATGATCCAGTCGGCGTTTCCGGCCGTCTCGGCGTGGCCGTTGTCGAACAGGATGCGGTGTGAGGTGGCCGCGTGCGCGGCGGTGCCGCTGCCGACCTGGACGGCGGCTCCGGTGAGGAGCAGACCGAATCCGGCCAGAGCGGTGGTGAGTCTGCGGCGGGATCTCCTGGATCCAAGCATCCGGCGAAACCTCCATGAGGGGTGGGGAGAGGCGGTGCGGGCGCCAAGTCTGCGCGCGTAGAGCCCGCTTGAGGGTTCTACACGCGTCGATTGGTTGAAAGGTACATGGCATGAAGGCCCGGTGAACAGAAAGTCCCGGCAATAACCGGAGCGGACCGCTTCCGCCTCCTGCGGCCGCCCCCGGACGCGCCGTTGACGCGGGGTCAGCTCCCGTACAGGTAGGGGGTGGTGGTGCTCAGCGCGTGGAAGCCGAGGCGCTGCAGGACCGGGCGGCTCATGGGTGAGGCGTCGACCTGGAGATAGCGGTAGCCGTGGGCGGCGGCGACGCGGGCGCGATGGGTGACCAGGGCGCGGTAGACGCCCCGGCCCCGCCAGGCCTCGACGGTGCCGCCGCCCCACAGCCCGGCGAACGGGGTGCCGGGCACCAGCTCCATCCGGGCGGCGCTGACGGGTTCGTCCCCGGCGAGCGCGACCACGGCGACGAGCGTGCCGGGGTCGGCGGCCAGCCGGGCGAGCAGGCGGTGCCGCAACCGGGTGCCGTCGGTGCCGAAGGCCTTCTCGTGGACGTCCACGACCAGGTCGACCCCGGCGGGGTCGGTGGCCTGCACGAGCCGGATGCCCTCGGGGAGTTCGGCAGCCACGGCGATCCGGCCGGTCTCGCCGACCAGCAGTGTCTCCTCCTCCTCGGCCCGGAATCCGGCGGCGGTGAGCCGGGCGCCGAGATCGCCGGGCGTGTCGTGGCCGTAGAGCTTCCACTCGAAGGCGCGGCCGAGGCCGGTGAAGCAGGCGATCTGCTCATCGATCGCCCCCTGCACGCCCGCCGGGTCCAGAGCGGACCAGAGCACGCCGTTCCAGCCCTGCGCGTCCGCGATCTGGCGCACCACCGCGCCGACCCGTTCGATCCGGGCACCGGGGCCGTCGGGAGCCGCGTTCTCGCGCATGTCCCGGTCGTAGCGGGCGAGCACCGCCGTGTGATCCATGCCTCCCACTCGATCACGCGGGTCCGATCCGGGCAACGGGATCGGCGCTCAGCCTGTGGGGCGTACGGCGGCCAGGTAGGCGCTGAGCCGGTCGCGGTTGCGGGCCAGGCAGTCGATGCGGGACTGGATCCGCTCGATGTGCCCCTGGAGCAGGGCGGCGGTCTCGGGGGTCACGCACTCGGCGGGCGGGTGGAGCTCGCCGGGTCCGGAGAGGTACGGCAGGATCACGCGGATCATCTCGGTGGTCAGGCCGGAGTCCAGCAGGCCGCGGATCTGCTGGACGTCGGCGACCGCGGACTCGGGGTAGCTGCGGTAGCCGTTCTCGCTGCGTCCGGGGTGGAGGAGGTCCTGTTCCTCGTAGTAGCGCAGCAGACGGGTGGGGACGCCCGTGCGGCGCGACAGTTCACCGATCCGCATACCCGCCTCCCGCTTGACCTTCACATTGATGTCAGCCTCCGACCATGGTCGCATGTCCGTGCACTCCACGCCTTCCCAGGTCAAAGGCGGTCCGCTGCCGTGGTCGGGGCTGCTTGCCCTGTCCTGCGCCGCGTTCACCGCCGTCATGACGGAACTCCTGCCGGCCGGGCTGCTGCCCGCGATGGCGCCCCCGCTCGGGGTCGGCGAGTCCCGGATCGGCTATCTGGTCACCGCGTACGCGGCGGCCTCCTTCCTGGCCGCCGTCCCGCTCACGACGGCCCTGCGCGGGCTGCCGCGGCGCCCGGTGCTGTGCGGCGCCCTGCTCGGCTTCGCGGTGAGCAACACGCTGGTCGCGCTGTCGCCGTCGTACCCGCTCACCTTCGCGGCCCGGCTGCTGGCCGGCGCGATGGGCGGCACCCTGTGGGCGATGCTGGCCGGGTACGCGGCCCGGATGGTGCCGGCCGAGCGGCGCGGGCGGGCCATCGCGGTCGTGCTCGCCGGGATCACCCTGGCCCTGTCGCTGGGGGTGCCCGCCGGTACCGCGCTGGCCGGTGCGACGGGCTGGCGTGCGGCCTTCGGGACGCTGGCCGTGCTCGCCGTGGCGCTCGTGGGCTGGATACGGCTGCGGGTGCCCGGTTTCCCCGGCGAACCGGCGCACGCGCGCGTACCGCTCACCCGGGTCGCCCTGCGCCCCGGCATCCGCCCGGTGCTGTCGGTGACCCTGTTCCTGCTGCTGGGGCACCAGGTGATGTACACGTACGTCGCCCCGTTCGCCGGGCATGCCGGGTACGGCCGTACGGGCCTGCTGCTCGCGGTGTTCGGCACGGCCACGGTGGCCGGGATCTGGGTCACCGGGGTCCTGATCGACCGCCGTCTGCGCGGCACGCTGCTCGTGGCGATCGCCCTGTTCACCGGGGTGCTGCTGGTGCTGGGGCTGGCGGCGCATGCGCACCCGCTGCTGGTCGGGGCGGTGGCCGTGTGGGGGGTGGCCTTCGGCGGGGCGCCGACGCTGATCCAGACCGCGCTGGTCGACGCCTGCGGACCCGCCGAGGCCGATGTGGCGACCTCGTTGCAGACGACGGTGTACAACGTGGGGATCGCCGCCGGTTCGCTCACCGGTGGCGTGGCGCTGGACGTGCTGGGCGCGGGCGCCCTGCCGTGGACCGCCCTCCCGCCGGCCGTGCTGGCGCTGGCGACGGTCGCGGCGGGCCGCCGGTACGCCTTCCCGCGGCTGCGGCGCTCCGCCGCCCCGGAGCCGGACGTGCCGGCCGGGCCCGTGCGGGTGGCCGTGGCGTGCGCCGCCGGGGATCATGCCGCGAGGAGGTCGGTGGCCGGTGGTGAGGGAGGGTGAGCTGCCGCTGCGGACCGGGCGAAGGAGAGATCCGGGGGAGCGACCGGCCACGGCTGCCGCTGACGCCCGGCGCAACACCCCTGAGCCTCAGCCGAGTTCGAGGGTGGTGACACCGAACACGCGGTGCCGCGCGTGCTCGCGCACCGGCCCGGTGTACATGCGGGCGGTCTCGAACGAGGCCCGGAATCCGGCCGCTTCGGCGAGCGCGACGCCGGCCGCGTTCGGCTCGGGCACGTCGATGGCGACCTCGCGTCCGGCGATGCCGGCCGTGACGGCGGCGAACAGGGCGCGGGCGTCGTCGGCGGTGTCCGCGAAGAGGGGGCCGATGCGCAGGGTGTCGCGGCCGGGCCGGAGCACGCCGTAGCCGGTGAGGCGGGCGCCGTCGTGGCGGACGAAGGCCCGGTGGCCGGGGCCGGTGAGCCACTCGCCGAGGAAGCGTGGACGGTCGGCCGGGTAGCAGGCGCTGTCGTAGGCGGTGATCGCGGCGAGGTCGTCCGGCCCGGCCGGGCGGACACCGACCGGCATCTCGGCCCGCGGGGCGGTGCCGGTGAACCGGATGGTGCGGTAGGCGAGTTCGAACCCGGACTGGCGGTAGTTGTCCTGCTGGGCGACCACGCCGTCCAGACCCACGGTGCGGTCGCCGGCATGGGCGAGGGCGGTCTTCCAGGTGATCAGGCCGTGGCCGTGGCCGCGCAGGTCGGGGCGGACGAGGTAGCAGCCCAGGAAGGCGTACTCCGAGCCGTAGTTCACCACGGAGATGGCCGACACCGGCTCCCCGTCGATACGGCCGAGGAAGAACCCCTCGGGATCCTGGGCGAAGAACGCGGGCCCGTCGGACAGTCCGGGATTCCAGCCCTCCGCGGCCGCCCATCCGGCGATCACCGGCCAGTCGGCGAGGGTGGCCTGGGTGACGAGGAGGTCGTGGGGGGCCGCAGGGGTCATAGGTGCGCTCCATTTCCGTCGGGACCGGACTGCCGTGCCGCATCCTTCCGGATCAACGGGGGCCGCGCCACGGGAAGATCAGCCGTTGCGCACGCCGCGGCCCGGCCGTCGAGGGCACGCAGCAACGGAAGCAGCGACGCGAGGACGAACACCCCGAAGAGGGTGATGGGCAGCAGCCCCACGGGGCGCAGCAGGTCCGCCGGATCCTCCTTCACCCAGGGCCAGTTGACGTACCAGTTGGCGAGGACGTCCAGCGCCATCACGGCGCCCGCCAGCCGGATGCCCCAGGGCCGCGCCCGCAGCGCCAGGACGACGGCCAGGGGATCCAGGACCACCAGGGCGACGAAGAAGATCTGCAGGGGAAGGGGGCCGAAGCCCGTGTAGGCGTGGAGTCCGCCGCGCACCAGGTCGAGGACGTGAGAGCAGGTCCCCTCCAGGAATCCACCGGCGTACACCGCGAGAGTCCAGCGCGCCGGGCGTGGCAGCCCCCGCCATCGTTCCCGTATGCCGTCCGTCACCGGATCAACCTACTGCACCGTGCGGATCTGCCCGGTCCGATCCGGACGAGGCCCCACCGGGCCGGCGTCCGGTGGGGCCTTCGGCGGGAGGTGGGTCAGCGGGTGCGGCCGGGGCGGAAGCGGCGGTAGAGGACCGTGCCCGTGAGGAGGAGTGCGGCGCTGCCGGCGACGACGGGAGCGGTGACGTCGGTGCCGGTGTGGGCCAGCGTGGAGGTGGCCGGCCGCGCGGCCGGGCGTGGCGCGTGGGGATGGTGCTGCACGGGCGCCCGGTGCCTCGGTGCCGGGTGGTGCGGGGTGCGGGGCTGGTGGCCGGGGCCGTTGACCGACTGGTTGCCCTCGGTCGCGTTGCCCACCCCGACCACGTTGACGCTGTTGCCGGTGACGTTCACCGGCAGGTCGACGGGGACCTGGATGCCGTTGCCGGACAGGGCGCCGGGCGAGTCCTGCGCGCTGCCGTGCGCAAGGGCCCCGTCGGACGCCGCGGAACCGGCCGTGCCGGTGTCGCGGTTGGCGCATGCGTTGCCGACGGCCGGGTTGAGCAGCCCGACGACGCTCACGGTGTTGCCGCACACGTTCACCGGCACGTGCACCGGGAGCTGGATGCCGTTGCCGGAGATCAGCCCGGGCGAGCCGGCCGAGGAGCCGGCGGCGGCGGCTCCGCCCGCCGCTGCGGCGGCCACCGGAAGCGCCACGACCATCGCACCGGAGGCGGCGGCGACGGCGATCACACCGTTACGGGTAGCCCGTCTCATAGGTTCCCTGCCTTCCAGACTTCGTCGCGGGCAGTCGCCCGCATCCCGTAAAACGCCGGCGAACCGTCAGAGTTATGGCTAATCGGTCTTTCACCCCGTCGAGCGACAGTGTTATCGAACTGCATGTAAAGCGACTCAATGATCACCAAGAGGCATGGAGGGCGCGAAGCGTACGGCACCGGACGCCCTCCCGCTCGCCCGGAGGCGGGCCGCCCGGGGCCCGCATATGGTGATCGGAGGGCGCCGTGCCCGGTCCGCGACAGGCGTCCCGGGAGGCATCGATGCTGGCCAAGCTGTCCACACGGCTCGCCGTGCGGCGCTGCGCGGGTGCCGGGACTCTCGTCCTGGCGCTGCTGGGCGCCGGGCTGCCCGCCGCCAGGGCCGACCAGCCGCAGCCCGACCTGTCCCGGTTCTACCGGCAGAAGGTGACCTGGGCCGCCTGCAAGGGCCCGGACATGCCGAAGGACCTCCAGTGCGGGAAGGTCACCGTCCCGCTCGACTACGCCCGGCCCCGCGCGGGCACGCTCGACCTGGCCCTGGCCCGCTACCAGGGCACGGGGAGGAAACAGGGCTCTGTGGTGCTGAACTTCGGCGGGCCGGGCGGTGCGGGCATACCTGAACTGGCCGCCGACGGCAGTGAGTTCATGGACCTGACCAACGGCTACGACGTGGTCACCTTCGACCCGCGCGGCGTCGGCCGGTCCTCCCCTGTCACCTGCGGCGAGGGCGGCGACGAGGCCGCGGCCGCGACGGAGGACAGCGCCGACCTGAGCCATCCCAAGACACTGCTCGAGACGTTGCGGAAGGCCGCCGCCGAGTGCGCCAGGCGCTCCGGCCCCGTGCTGGCCCACATAGGCACCGTGAACGCCTCCCGCGACCTGGACGTCATCCGCCAGGCCCTCGGCGACAGGAAGCTCAACTACCTCGGTTTCTCCTACGGAACGCGGCTCGGCGCGGTGTATGCGGCGCAGTTCCCGCACCGGGTGGGCCGGCTCGCCCTCGACGGCGTGGACACCCTGACCGAGCCGCTGTCCGAGCAGGGCGTGGCCGGCGCCGAGGGGCAGCAGACCGCGCTGGACGATTTCCTGGACTGGTGTACGACGGACGTCGCCTGTCCGTTCGGCCAGGACCGGCGTGCGGCAGGGGACCAGGTGGTGCGGCTGGTGCACTCGCTCGACGCGAACCCGGTCCCGACGGGCTCCGGCGGCAAGTTCTCCGGGCAGGACCTGGTGGGCGCCATCGGGCAGGCGCTCTACAGCAAGCAGCTGTGGCCGTCGCTGGAGCGCGCCCTGACCTCGCTGATCCAGGACGGCGACACGCGGGGCGTGCTGAACTTCGCGACCGCGGGCGACGCACTCTCCGGCGAGCGGCAGCGCGGGAACGGCGGTCTGGTCGATCCGCAGGACGTCCCGGTGGACAACCTGCCGACCGCGCTGATGGCGATCAACTGCGCCGACGACCCCGACCGGCCCGACGCGGCCCAGCTCACCAAGGACCTCAAGAACCTGCAGGCCGCCTACGACCAGGCCTCGCCGGTCTTCGGCCGCTACCGGCTCATCCAGCTCCTCATGTGTTACGGCTGGCCCAAGGGCACCGACTTCATCCGCGACCGGGTGAAAGACGTACAGTCGGCGAAGATGCTGCTCGTGGGCACGCGCGGCGACCCGGCGACGCCCTACCGGTGGACCGTGGAGACGGCCGCGCGGCTCGGCCCCTCGGCCGTGGTGCTGGACAACAAGGGCGACGGCCACACCGGGTACACCTCGTCCAAGTGCGTGCACCGCAAGACCGACGATTTCCTGCTCTACGGCTACCTGCCGCCGAACGGCAGTTCCTGTCCGGCGAACGGCGAGGACTGGAGCGGGACCACGGACACCGCCGGCCGATGACCGTGCCGGCGCAACCGGGCAGCCGGCACGAAACCGGCACAACCTCCCGGTCGCCCCGGCCGTCACACTGGACGGGCGTGCTTCGGCCGCCGTATCCCGTACGTGACCGCGACAGGGGGAAACGCCATGCGTATCCGCGCCGCCATCGTCGTACCCGCCGCCTCGGCCGCCGCGGCCGTCCTGCTGCTGACCGCGCCGCAGAGCCAGGCTGCCACGGCCCATGCCCAGCCCGTCCGCTGCGCCGAGAAGTCGCTGACGGTCCGGGCGAAGGCCGCGGCCGGCGATCCGGCCGTGGTGCGGGTCGGTGTCACCAACCGCGGCGCCCGTGCGTGCGTCGTCGACCGCGTGCCCACGGTGACCTTCGGGGACCTGGACGGCGCCGCGCTGCCGACGCCTCAGGGCGGCGCCGGCACCTACCGGCTCGCGCCGGGCCGGACCGCCTACGCCGACGTCCGGACGATCGGCGACCCGGCGGACCCCGAGGCCCGCCGGGTGGACACCGTGACGGTGGCCGCCTCGGCCGCGCACCGGGGCCGCGCCTTCACCGCCGCACACCTCGGCACCGGCCGGCAGGTCCCCGTGTGGGAACCGGTGACGACATGGTGGCAACCCACGACGGCCGCCGCGGACCGGACCATCGGCCTCAGCCGGTGACCACCTCGGGGGCGTAGACCTCCAGCCAGCACGCGAGGCCCAGCGCGCGCCCGGGGCCACGCCTTCACCGCCGCACACCCCGGCACCGGCACGCAGGTCCCCGTGTGGGAACCGGTGACGACATGGTGGCAACCCACGACGGCCGCCGCGGACCGGACCATCGGCCTCAGCCGGTGACCACCTCGGGGGCGTAGACCTCCAGCCAGCACGCGAGGCCCAGCGCGCGCCCGGGGCCACGCCTTCACCGCCGCACACCCCGGCACCGGCACGCAGGTCCCCGTGTGGGAACCGGTGACGACATGGTGGCAACCCACGACGGCCGCCGCGGACCGGACCATCGGCCTCAGCCGGTGACCACCTCGGGGGCGTAGACCTCCAGCCAGCACGCGAGGTCCAGGGCGCGTTCCAGGCCACGCCTCTCCGCCTGGGTGCTGACCGGTGCCTCGCGTTCGGCGGCCGCGCGGAGCCGGTCGCGGTCGACGAGGTCGAAGACCTGGTGGGAGGGCCGGGCGAGCAGTTCCTTGGCCTGTTCCTGGAGCGCACGGGCGTACTGCGGGTCCTGCGTGGAGGGGTAGGGGCTCTTGACCCGCTCGTACACCGAGCGCGGCAGGACGTCCGCGGCCGCCTCCCGCAGCAGGCTCTTCTCCCGGCCGTCGAAGGACTTCAGGGCCCACGGGGCGTTGTAGACGTACTCGACCAGCCGGTGGTCGCAGAACGGCACCCGGACCTCCAGGCCGACGGCCATGCTCATCCGGTCCTTGCGGTCGAGCAGGGCGCGCACGAAGCGGGTCAGGTGCAGATGGCTCATCCTCCGCATCCGGTACTCGAAGTCGCTCTCGCCGTCGAGCCGGTCGATGCCGGCGACGGCGGTGCGGTAGCCGTCGGCGACGTAACTATCCAGGTCCAGGGACTTGGTGAGGTCGGCGCGCAGCACGTCGGAATCCTCGCCGAAGTGCCGCGCGAAGCTGGCGAGCCAGGGGAAGGTCTCGGCGCCGCGCGCCTCCTCGTCGAAGAACTGCAGGTAGCCGCCGAAGACCTCGTCGGCGGACTCGCCGGACAGGGCCACCGTGGACTTCTCGCGGATGGCCCGGAAGAGCAGCAGCAGCGAGGTGTCCATGTCGCCGAAGCCGGCCGGCAGATCGCGGGCGCGGATCACCAGCTCGCGCACGGCGGGGTCGGCGAGGGACTGCACGTCGAGCACGATGTCCTGGTGGTCGGTGTCCGCGAGCTTGGCCACGTCGTGCACGAAGGGCGTGTCGGGCGTGCCGCGCAGTTCGTCGGCGACGAAGTTGTCGGTCTGGCCGACGAAGTCGACGGCGAAGCTGCGCACCTGCTCGCCCTGTTGGGCGAGTTGCCGGGCGGCGATCGCGGTCATGGCCGAGGAGTCGAGGCCGCCGGAGAGCAGGGTGCAGCGCGGGACGTCGGCGACCAGCTGGCGGCGCACGATGTCGTCGAGCAGCGAGCGCACGGTGGCGATGGTGGTGTCGCGGTCGTCGGTGTGCGCACGGGTCTCGAGGCGCCAGTAGACACGGGTGGACAGGCCGGAGCGGTCGACGGTGACGACCGTGCCGGGTTCGACCTCGCGCATGCCGTCCCAGACCGCGTGTCCGGGCGTCTTGATCAGCACGAGCAGTTCCCGCAGCCCGTCGAGCGTGACCCGGCGGCGGGCCTGCGGGTTGGCGAGGATCGCCTTGGGCTCGGAGCCGAACAGGACGCCGTCGGAGGTGGGGTAGTAGTAGAACGGCTTGATGCCCATGCGGTCGCGGATCATCACGAGCTTGTCGTGACGGCCGTCCCACACGGCGAACGCGTACATCCCGTTGAGCCGTTCGGCGACCGCGTCACCCCATTCGACATAGCCGTGCAGGACGACCTCGGTGTCGGAGTCGGTGACGAACCGGTGGCCGCGGCCTTCGAGTTCCCGGCGCAGTTCGGTGAAGTTGTACGACTCCCCGGAGTACACCATGGCGACGGTTCCCTCCGGGGTCGCCAGGGACATCGGCTGACGGCCGCCGGGGAGGTCGATGATCGCGAGCCGCCGGTGACCCAGGGCTGCCGGGCCCTCGGCCCAGGTGCCGCGGTCGTCCGGACCGCGGCAGGCCATCGTCTCGGTCATCGCATGCAATGTGGGGGTCTCTGTGGTCAGGTCACGGTCGAAGGAGACCCATCCGGTGATGCCGCACATGCGCTGCCTCCTGCCTCCGGCTCACCGCCGACTCCCCGCTCACCTGGGCGTTCCCGAGTGAACCGAGGACCCGGCCGGCAAACCAGTTGTATCGAGCACCTATGCGACGAGCCTCCGTCAGTTGCCCCAGGCAGTCAACTCGGCGGTAACACGGACGACCCACGAGCCCCCTGGTTTCGGCCGCGTTTTGCCGACGCGACATCCCGCGAAGTCCATGCCACCGCGCCTCTGCCGTAACGAACCGGCCACAGGAAAAAACTTCACCAAGCGCCGCGCGGGTCAGGGCTTTTCGCTCACGAACCGGTCCAGCACGGCGGTCAGCTCGGCCGGCTTCTCCAGCGGCAGCTCATGACCCGCGTCGAGGATGCGGACGACCGCGTCCGGATAGGCCTTGGCCATCCGCAGCATCTGCCGCACCGGCAGCTGGACGTCGTGATAGCCGTGCACCATCAGGGTGGGCGTGCGGATCTCGCCGGCCCGGTCGAGGACGTCGAAGGCGCGCATCGCGCCGTACAGCGCCATCACGACCTCGCGCGGGGTCGCGGCGGAGGCGCGGATGTGGGCGCGGATCTCCTCGCGCGGATGGCCGGGCGCGAAGGCGCGCTGGATGTTGGCGGCGACGAACAGCCGGTACGGCACCAGGGTGGAGGCGGCCATGAGCAGGCCCCGGCCCCGGCTGTACGTCATCCGGCCGATGGAGCCCACCAGCGCCATCCGCTCCACCCGCTCGGGGTGGGCCAGCGCGATGGTCTGCGCGATCATCCCGCCCATCGAGTGGCCGACCAGCACGAACCGTTCGACGGCCAGGTGGTCGAGGAGGGCCAGGACGTCCCGCGCCAGCTCCGCGATCGTGCGCACCCCGGCGCCGGTGCTCTCGCCGTGCCCGCGCAGGTCCAGCCGGATCACCCGGCGTCTTCCGGAGAAGTGCGCGATCTGGTGGTCCCAGCGGTGCCGGTTCGCGGTCCAGCCGTGGACGAACACCAGGGGCACCTCCCGTGCGTCACGGGGGCCCTCGTCGTCGTACGTCAGGGCCGCTCCGTCGACTTCGAGCTGCGGCATGTGAGGCCTCCTGGGGTGCGCTGCGATCCGGTTACTGACGGGTACGGTATCCGGCCGCGCGGTGCCGCGTCACCGGCTCCGACCGGGGAATTCGCACAGCGCACGGGGTGGGGGTCACCCCGAATGCCGTACTCGTGAATCCGCCCTATCGTGCTGTCATGGAGCACGCACTGAGTCCCGCGACCCTGGCCGAACTTCGGCGCCCGCGTCCCTACCCGGCGGTGTCCGTGCTGACCCCGACGCACCGCCGCGAGCCGGAGAACGGACAGGACCCCGTCCGGCTGCGCAATGTCGTCACCGAGGCGCGCAAGCGCCTGGAGTCCGACCCCGCCGTCACCCGTGAGCGGCGCACCGAGATCGAGAAACAGCTGGAACGCGCACTGGCGGAAGTGGATCTGTCACACGCGGAGGACGGCCTGGTGATCTTCGCCGCCCCCGGCGAACACCAGGTCTGGTCGCTGGCCCGCACCGTCCCCGAGCGGGTGGTGTTCTCCGACACCTTCCTCACCCGCAACCTGGTCTCCGCGCAGGCCGCCGAACGGCCCTTCTGGGTGCTGTCGGTCTCCGCCGACCGCGCCACCCTGTGGAGCGGTGGCCCCGACCGGGTCGTCGAGGACCGCTCCGGCGGCTTCCCGCTGATGCGCCGCCAGGAGAACTTCGACGCCGAGCGGCAGATGCAGATCGGTGACCAGCCGAGCACCTTCAGCGACGAGGCCACGCGCCGGTTCCTGCGCGAGGCGGACACCGCGCTGGGCGCGGTCCTGCGCGAGCAGCCCCGCCCGCTCTACGTCACCGGCGAGCAGGCCGCGCTGTCCCTGCTGGACGAGGCCGGCAGTGTCGCCAGGTCCGCCGTCCACGTCCCGCACGGGGGTCTGGCCCACGCCGACCCGAACGCCGTGTGGCAGGCCCTGCGGCCGGTCCTTGAGGAGGAGGCCCGCAAGGACGCCAGCTCCGTCATCGACGAACTGACCTCGGCACGCGGACACAAGACCTTCGCGGCCGGGGTGGACGAGCTGTGGCAGAACGCCCGGGAGGGGCGCGTCCGGCTCCTGGCCGTCGAGGAGAACTACCGGACGACCGTCCGTGACCAGGGTGACCACCTCGTCCCGGCCGAGCCCGGCGACCTGGACGCCCGCGACGACATCGTGGACGAGATCGTCGAGCAGTGCCTGGAGACCGGCGCCGAGGTCCGCTTCGTGCCCGACGGCACACTGGGCGACGCGAACGGGATCGCGGGGGTGCTGCGGTACTGAGCCGCCCCACCGGCAGCGCTCCCTGCGCGGCGTACGCTACGGCGTGATCGTCGGCGTAAGGGAGCGCACGCATGGGTGACCTGCTGGGAGTGGCGGTACTGGGCGCCGGGCACATGGGGGCCGACCACATACGACGTCTCGACCAGGTGGTCAGCGGTGCCAGGGTCGCGGCGGTTGCCGACCCCGATGTCGAGCGGGCCAAGGAAGCCGCGGCCGGCCTCGAGTCGGTGACCGTGCACCCGGACCCGGTGGCCGCCCTGGACGCGCCCGGTGTCACCGCCGCGCTGATCGCCTCCCCCGGCCCCGCCCACGAGCAGGCCCTGCTCGCCGCCTTCGCCCGCGGGCTGCCGGTGCTGTGCGAGAAGCCCATGGTGCCGGACTCCGCGGGTGCGCTGCGGGTCGTGGAGGCCGAGGCACGGCTGGGCCGCCGGCTGGCGCAGATCGGCTTCATGCGCCGCTACGACGCCGAGTACCGCCGCCTGAAGGCGCTGCTGGACGGCGGAAGCCTCGGCCGGCCCCTGATGCTGCACTGCACCCACCGCAACGTCTCCTCCCCCGGCCACTTCACCAGCGCCATGCTGATCGACAGCTCCGTCTCGCACGAGATCGACGCGGCCCGCTGGCTGCTCGCCCAGGAGCTGACGGCGGTGACCGTGCTGCGTCCCACGCCGTCCGCGGGCGCCCCCGAAGGCCTGCTCGACCCTCAGTTCGTGCTGTTCGAGACCGACGGCGGTGCGCTCGTCGACGTCGAGGTCTTCGTCAACTGCGGCTTCGGCTACCAGGTGCGCTGCGAGGCCGTGTGCGAGAGGGGCAGCGCCCGGATCGGAGACGAGCACACCATGGTCGTCACCGCCGCGGGCGGCGCCCGCGAGGAGGTGGCGCAGGACTACCTGGTCCGCTTCGCCGACGCCTACGACCGCGAGGTGCAGGCCTGGGTGGATGCCACCCGGCGGGGCGAGGTCACCGGGCCGAGCGTCTGGGACGGGTACGCGGCGTCCGTGGTCGCCGAGGCGGGGGTCCGGGCGCTGGAGACCGGCGGCCGGGTGGCCGTCCGACTCGCCCCGCGCCCGGACCTGTACGACCCCTGCGCCCAGGTCAGCCGCTGACGCTGGCCGCGCCCGTCTCCAGGTGCCCGGTGAACCGGCGCGACCAGCTCGCGTCGGAGTCGACGGTCACCGTGAAGTCGTACCAGCCGTTCTGGTAGGCCACGGCGTTGAAGTAGTCCTCCGTCGAGGCGCCCGCGGCGACGGTGTACGTCCAGGGGCCGTCGCCGCGGTAGTGGTTGGAGGTGATGGTGAACCTCACCGGTGATGCACCCGAGTTGGCCATCTTGAAGTACACCGCGAGCTTGCCCGTGCCCGGCTCGACCGCGTAACGGGTGCTCACCTCCGCCGACTTGCCCGCCTTGGTCGCGTCGCCCTGGAAGCGGCGCAGGAAGCGGTTGGGGCCGACCATGGTCAGGTCGTACTTGCCGCCGCCGAAGCCGATGCCGATGTTGAAGTAGTCGGAGGCGGTGCCACCCGCGTCGACCGTGTACTGGAACGGCGTGGTGTCCCGGTAGGCGTTCGGGTGGATGGAGAAGTGGGCCGCGCGGGAGGCCGGGCCGCCCTGGTTGGTCATGGTGAACCAGGCGAGGGTCTTGCCGGCCGCGTCGAACTCCAGGTGGTCCAGGAAGCCGTTCGGCTGGTAGGGCAGCGCACGGGCGGGGCGGGTGCCGGGCTCCTGGGCGGGCAGGGCGTTGTTCGTCGGCACCGGGTTGGGCAGCGGGCCGCAGGTGTCGATGCCGATGACGCTGGTCGCGGGCAGGGAGACCGAGCCGAAGACCGGGTTGGCGAAGTCGAAGACGCCGGTGAGGTCGCCGCTGACCTTGCGCCGCCAGTCGCTGATGTTGGGGCACTTGGCGGGCTTGCCGAGGGCGGCCGTCCAGGTCTCCAGGAACCGCAGTACGGAAGTGTGCTCGAAGACCTCCGAGGAGACCCAGCCGCCGCGGGTCCAGGGCGAGACGACGAGCATCGGGACGCGGAACCCGAAGCCGTACGGTACCCCGTTGAGGAACTCCCCGGCCGTTCCGGCGGGCGGTGCCGGCGGCGGCACATGGTCGAAGTAGCCGTCGTTCTCGTCGTAGTTGAGGAACAGGACGGTGGAGTCGAACACGTCCTGGTCGGCGGCGAGAGCCTGGTAGACGAGGTTGACGAAGTGGGCGCCGTCGCCGGGCGGGGCGTAGGGGTGCTCGGAGCAGGCCTGGTTGGGCACGATCCAGGAGACCTGTGGGAGGGTGCCCGCGAGCACGTCGGCCTTGAGGGCGGCGGCGATGTCGTCCGGGGTCGAGCCGGTCACCTTCGGCACCGAGGACATGCCGCGGTCGTACAGCGGGTCACCCGCCTTGGCGTTCGCGAAGTTCTTGAAGTAGGCGCAGCCGTTGTCCCCGTAGTTGTCCGCCGCGTTCTGGTAGACCTTCCAGGACACCCCGGCGGCCTGCAGCGCCTCGGCGTAGTTCTGCCAGGTCAGGCCGGACTCGTCCCCGCCGTCGTAGCTGGCGGGGTCGACCTTGCCGCTCCACAGGAAGGTGCGGTTGGGGCCGGTGGCGCTGAGCGTGGAGCAGAAGTACGCGTCGCAGATGGTGTAGTTGTCGGCGAGCGCGTAGTGGAAGGGGATGTCCGAGCGGTCCAGGTAGCCGAGCGAGCGGACGTTACCGACGCCCGCGACCCAGTTGTCCATGCGGCCCTTGTTCCAGGCGGAGTGCTGCGAGGACCAGGAGTGCGGCAGGTCGCCGTTGCACTGGGCGAGGGTCTCGCCGTCCTTGCCGCCGGCGGACGGGGTGGCGCTGAGCTTCCACGGGTACTGGCGGCCGGTCCAGTTCGGCTGGTTGAAGACCGGGTAGCCGCCGCTGAGGGTGATGCCGCTGCGGTCGTCGAAGCCGCGTACGCCCTTCAGCCGACCGAAGTAGTGGTCGAAGCTGCGGTTCTCCTGCATGAGGATCACCACGTGCTGCACGTCCTTGATCGTGCCGGTCGACGTGGTGGCCGCGGCGGCCGTGGTGCGCGATCCGGCGCCCAGCGCCACACCCGCCGCCACGGAAGCGCCCAGGCCCACGAAGCCTCTTCGGCTGATCGGTGTCATTCGCCCCGCCCTCGTCCGCGGAGTGCCCCTGCGGCACACCGCGGGTCAGGGTGCCCGCGCCGGTCGTCAGGGTCCAGACCGGAGCGGTGAGGCGGAGGTGAACATGAGTCAAAGTCGCCCGGAGGTCCCTCACACCCCGCCGAACAGGGTGCTCAGCCCGCGCTCCACGACCCCGGCCACGTCCTCCTGCCCGGCCGCCACCACCGCGTAGGTCCGCAGCAGGAAGCGGCGCAGCGCCGACGCGGGGAACTGGAGCAGGGCCAGACCATGGGGCGAGTGGAACTCCACGACCGTCCGGGTACGGCCGTACGGCCATATCTGTACGTCGCCGTGGCCGGCCGGGGCCCGCAGCCCCTGGTCGAGCAGGGAGCGGGCGAAGACCCAGCTGACCTCCTCGCCGTCGAGGGCGGCTGCGGCGGGAAAGTCCACGAACACGGCCAGGGGGTCGTCCGTGGTGTAGCGCAGGGTGGCCGACAGCGGGATCTCCTGGTCGTCGGCGGTGATGAGGCGAGCCTGGGCGGGCTGTTCGACGGTGATGGCATCCATGCCTTAATGGACTCCGCAAGGGCGCCTTACATGACACCAAATCCGGTCAGAGTTCGACGGGTACAAGACGGTCCGGCGCGGGCGAACACAGGAGCGACGAACATCCGGGTGAGCCGGGCATATGCGGTACACATGAGCCAACTTGCGTAGCATCTCTACGACTTGGGCCGCAGGGTGTGTACGTCTTTCGTGCGCGGGAAACGCTCCGGGAAGACTCTGGCATATGCCGGAAGCACCACCGTATCGTGTGTTGCCAAATCCCTTACGGGGCGTCGCGGGCTGTGCAAGAGTCGTAACGGTCCCCCCGTCCCTCTCTGGCCGTATCGTCCCCCAACGGAGTGCGTCATGCCGTCCCCAGTCTCCGCGGACAGCCAAGCCGCCCAGCCACCCGGACGCGGCTCGGTCGAGGCGCTGATCACGCAAGCGCGGCAGCTCAAGGGCGAGGTGGTCGCCGTACGGCGGGACACCCGGAGCGACGGCGAGGACCCGGAGGAACGCTGGCAGCGCGCCCTGTACGACCTCGCCCTGCACCAACTGGACGACCTCGACGCCCACTTGGCCCAGCTGCGGGACGGTCCGGCCGTCCCACCCACCGCCCCGCCCGCCCCCGCCGCGGCACCCGCCGTCCGCACCGTACCGGCCGGCACCCCGCGCGGCTCGCTGCTCAGCCGCGTCGGCAGCGCGGAGTGGAACCTGCTCACGGACGAGGCGACCTGGTCCGGGGAGCTGTACCAGATCCTCGGGCTGAACCCGGACGCCCCTGCCCTCACTCTGGACGAACTGCCCTCACTGGTCCCGGAGGAGGACCGGCCGAAACTGACCGCGATGGTGACGGACTGCCTGGTCGACGGCAAACCCATCGACGGCGAGTTCCGCGTCGTACGGCCCGACGGCTCCGTGCGGGCGGTGCACATGATGGGCGAACCCGTGCTCGGCGCCGACGGCGGCACGTCCTCGATGTGGGCCGTGCTGCGTGACGTCAGCGAGCTGCGCCGCTGCCGGCGGACGGTGCGCGAGACCCGTGACTCGCTGCAACGTCAGCGCCGGCAGGAGCAGACCGAGCACCGGATCGCGGCCGAGCTGCAGGAAGCCGTGCTACCGCCATGGCGCGGCTCCCTGCGGCTCCCGCACCAGGGCCCGCGGACGCTGGACCTCGCCGCCCGCCGTCTCCCCGCGGCCGCGGCCACGCTGCTCGGCGGCGACTGGTACGACGCGCTGGAACTGTCCGACGGCGAGACCCTGCTCAGCGTCGGCGATCTCACCGGGCACGGGGTGGCCGTCGCCTCCGGCATGGCGACGCTGCTCGGCGCCGTACGCGGTATGGCGCTGGCCGGCAGCCGGCCCGGTGAACTGCTCGGCATGCTGAACCAGTTACTCGACGCCACCGTGCAGCCCGCCCTCGGCAGCGCCGTCTGCTGCCGCTACCGGCCCGAGACCCGCACCCTGGTGTGGGCGCAGGCAGGACACCCCGCCCCGCTGCTGTACCGCGACGGGACGGGGCGCATGCTGAACGCACCGGACGGTGTCCTGCTCGGCGCCACCAGGGGCGCCGTCTACGGGCAGGCCGAAGAGACCCTTCAGCCCGGCGACCTTCTGCTGCTGCACACCGACGGGCTGGTGCCGGGGCACAGCCCGAGCACGGCCGTGGACCGCCTGCTCGGCCTCGCCCCGCGGTTCGGCGCGGCACGCACCGCGCTGGACTGCGTGCGCACGGTGGTCGAGGAGTTCGGCGGAGCCGGACGCGAGGACGACGCCTGTGTGCTCGTCGCCAGGGTCACCACATGAGCTGACCACGCGTTGACATCACGGCTGCAAGCGTTGACATCACCGCTGGAATTCCGCGCACAGGCCCGGTGCCTGTGCGCTCACGCCTGTGCGCTGCCCGCCCCCTTGGCCCTCGGCTTGGGCAGGGCGAGCCGGATCTCCTCCCGCAGTTCGTGGATCCTCGGATAGCCGGAGTACTCCGCGGTCAGCCGGTACATCTGACGCAGCCGGTCCCAGGTGCGACGGGAGGAGTTCGAGCCCATCGACATCAGGGCCAGCCGTGCGTAGCGGTCGGCCTGTTCGGGGTCGTCGGCGATGAAGCAGGCCGACGCCATGGACAGATGGTCGAAGATCTTCGACCGCTCCCGCCCGTCGATGCGCAGGCAGAGCGCCTTCTCCGCGTAGTACTGGGCGTGCGGGGCCGCGCTCGGGTCGAACTCCGCCAGCGTGCGGTAGGCGAGCGCCTGCATGCCGTACAGGTCCTCGTCCTTGAAGGTCTGCATCCAGTCCAGGGGCTCCTCGCCGCCCCGGTCGGCGACGAACATGTCCTCGGCCCGGCCCAGTGTGCGGCGCATCGCCTGGCCCTTGCCCATCGACGCCTGCGCCCAGGCCTCGATGGTGTGGAACATCGCCTTCGTGCGCGGCTGCAGGCGGTCGCCGGCGCCGTCCTGGGCTAGTTTCATCAGGTCCAGTGCGTCGTCGGGCCGGCCGAGGTGCACCATCTGCCGGGCCGCCCGGGACAGGGCCTCACCGGCACGCGGCCGGTCACCGCCCTCTCTGGCGGCGTGGGCGGCGATGACGAAGTACTTCTGGGCCGTGGGCTCCAGGCCGACGTCGTGCGACATCCAGCCCGCGAGGACGGCGAGGTTGGCGGCGACGCCCCACAGGCGCCGCTGGAGATGGGGTGGATGGTGGTAGGCGAGCATGCCGCCCACCTCGTTGAGCTGGCCCACGACCGCCTTGCGCTGAAGCCCGCCGCCACGGGCCGCGTCCCAGGCTCGGAACACCTCGACCGAGCGCTCCAGTTCCTCGATCTCCTGCGACCCGATGGGGGCGGCCTCATAGCGGTCGAACCCAGCGGGGTCGGCGTGCAGGGGGTCGTCGAGGACGGGGGCGTCGGCCTTCAGGGCCGGGTCGGTGTGCAGCCAGTCGTACATGGCGCTGCTGAGTGCGGATCCCGCGGCGAGCGCGGCACCCGCGCCCACCAAGCCGCGTCGGTTGAGCATGAGGTCCATTCCCGTGAATTCGGTGAGGACCGCGGCGGTCCGTTCGGGCGCCCACGGCACGCCGTCGGGATGTTCCTCGATCCCGTCGCCCTGCCGTTTCCCTGTACGCCCGTGCCGCACCAGACCGAGGTCCTCGATGGTCACGACACGGCCGAGACGCTCGGTGAACAGAGCCGCCAGCACCCGCGGTACGGGATCGCGCGGGATCTCTCCCATGTCGATCCACCGACGGACCCGGGAGGTGTCGGTCGACAGCTGGGGGTGGCCCATGGCCGCCGCCTGCTTGTTGACCAGCCTCGCGAGTTCGCCCTTGGACCAGCCGGCCAGGCCGAACAGGTCCGCAAGGCGGGTGTTGGGTTGTCCGCTCACGTCAAGCCCCCAGGTTCTCGGCTGAGTTGACAGTAGCCCTGTGGAGGTTGCCGGGCGACTATTCGCCAGGGTTCGCCAGGGTCCGCCAGATGGTGTGCCACTGGGCATCGGGTGTCGAGTAGGAACGCGCCACCCCGACCCGGTCACCGCTCGGACTGAGCGGAGCTCACGGGTGCATTCCCCAGGGTGCACCCGGGCGGCCGGGCCGGGCAGGCGCACGCTCGCAGTGCATGCGATCGGAGTACGGACTCCACCGGAGCACCGGCCCCGCGCATGTGCGCCGAGCTTCGGAAGCACAGGCAGGCACCGCAGGCACACGAAGGGATCTGTATCTCCCATGTACGCAGCGTCGTCCTCCGTGTCCGCCCCGCCCCGGCCGCTGCGCTCCCGCCCGGCAGGCGGTGGGCCGTACCTCGACCCGGTGGCGCGTCCGGGCGGACCCGTGCCGGTCGCGGGCCGGCCCCGGCGGGTCCCGGGACAGCCCGGTACCCAACCGCTCAGCGGGAGACTCGACTTGTCCGGCCCCCAGGGCGCGCAGCTGCGCACCGCGATCGCGTCGGTCCACCGGATCTGTCCGGAGTTCGCTCCGGTGCAGGTGCTGCGGCGCAGCGGACGGTCCGTCCTGCTCGTCGGGACGACCGGGCGGAGCACGGCCGTGGCCAAGTGCCTGCTGGACAACTCGCCCGCCTGGGCCGAGCGGATCCGCCACGAAATAGCCGCATACCGCGCGTTCGTCCGGCACCGGCCACCGGTCCGTGCGCCGAGGCTGATCGCGGCGGACCCGGACAACTGCACACTGGTGATCGAGCGGATGCCGGGCCGGGTGGCGGCGCTGCAACGGCATCCGGTGGAGGCGCCGCCCCGCGCGGACATCCGGGCCGCGCTGGGTGCGATCTGCCGGGTGAACGCCTGGCGGCCCCCGGCGGGTGTCTTCGACCGGCCGCTGGACTACGGCGCCCGGATCTCCCGGTACCACGAGCTGGGCCTGCTCACCGATCGGGACCTCGGCGACCTCCAGAAGCTGCTGCACGGCATCGCCCACGAGGTGGGCCGCCAGGGGATGCTGCAGTTCTGCCACGGCGATGCCCTGCTGTCGAACATCCTGCTGTCACCGGCCGGTCCAGTGCTGGTGGACTGGGAGCACGCGGGCTGGTATCTGCCGGGGTACGACCTGGCGACGCTGTGGCTGGTCCTCGGGGACGCGCCGGGGGCCCGGCGCCAGATCAGCCAGACCGCCCAGTCGGCGGGTCCGGCCTCCCGGGACGCCTTCCTGGTCAACCTGATGCTGCTGCTGACCCGGGAGATCCGTACGTACGAGACGGCCGTGCAGCGTTCGATGCACGAGGTGACCCCGGCGGCACCGGGCCTGGCCCACCCGGGTGCTGCGCCGTCCGGCGAGGAACAGCGGCTGCTGCTCAGGCGGCTGCACGACGACTGCCAGATGGCCCGCAAGGCCGTCCGCGCGGCGGTCGGCACTCGCTGACGGGGACGACGGTTCCGCGGTGCGCCAGAGCGGCGGCGCACCGCGGACCTTCGTATGTCCGGCCCCGGTTCTGACCACTGGTGTACGCCAGTGACGCGTCGCAGGCCCGCGCGCCGCCGTCGCGAAACTCGCCGAAACCCCTCCGTGACATGGCAAATCGCCGTCCTGAAGGCATCATTGACGGATCGTCGGCCAGCAGGTACCACTGACCCAGCTCGGCGCCGCACGCCCCGCCACGCCCGCCCGTCACAGGAGGCCGCATTGCGAGGTTCCGCCACCGATTCCACGTCCACAGCCGGCCACAGACAAGTGCGGCGGGCCGCCGGCCCGCTGGCCTCGGCGGCCCTGCTGCTGCCGCTGCTCGGCGCGGCTCCCGCCCACAGCACGCCGGACTCCTCCGCGGGCCGGCTGCAGCACGCGTTCGCCACCGCCGCGGCCGAGTACCACGTGCCGCAGAGCGTCCTGCTGGCCGTCTCCTACCTCCAGTCCCGCTGGGACTGGCATGCCGGCGCGCCCAGTGTGTCCGGCGGCTACGGCCCGATGCATCTCACGGACGCCCGGACCGCGATCGCCACCACGGAGCACAACGCCGAGGGCACGGAGGACGCCCGCGGCGACGGCGCACGCGCCGCCGTGCACCCCACCATCAAGGTGCCTGCCGAGTCCGTGCTCCCGGCCCGCCTCAAGACGCTGCCGAAGGCGGCCGAACTGACCGGCCTGACGGCCGAGGAGCTGCGCACCGACCCGGCGGCGAACGTGGCCGGCGGCGCCGCCCTGCTCGCCGCCGCGCAGAAGCGGCTGGGCGAGCCGCTGAGCGCCGACCCGGCTGACTGGTACGGCGCGGTGGCCCGCTTCTCCGGCGCCGACGACTCGGCGACCGCGGCGGCGTACGCGGGCGACGTGTTCGACGTTCTGCGCACCGGCGAGGAGCGCACCACGGACGACGGCCAGCTGGTCGTGCTCGCCGCCCAGCCGGGGCTGACCGCCGACACCGCCCAGCTGAAGCGGGCCGGTCTCGGCACGCTGCCCACGGACGACGTCGAGTGCCCGCGGTCGGTGTCCTGCGAGGCGGTCTGGGCGCCGTACGCACAGTTCGGGAACAACGACTACGGCAACCACGACCTCGGCGACCGTCCGGTGTCGCAGAGCATCAAGTACATCATCATCCATGACACGGAGGGCGCCTGGGACGGGGTGCTGAACCTGATCCAGGACCCCACCTATGTGTCGTGGAACTACACCATCCGCTCCACGGACGGTCTGATCGCCCAGCACGTCAAGGCGAAGGACGTGGCCTGGCACGCGGGCAACTGGGACATCAACGCCCGGTCCGTCGGCATCGAGCATGAAGGTTTCCTCGCCAATCCGGACGCCTGGTACACGGAGGCGATGTACCGCTCCTCGGCCCGGCTGGTGAAGTACCTGGCCCGGAAGTACGACATCCCGCTGGACCGCCAGCACATCCTGGGCCACGACAACGTGCCCGGCCCGACCACGTCCACCATCCCCGGCATGCACACGGACCCGGGCCCTTACTGGGACTGGCGGCACTACTTCCAGCTGCTGGGCCACCCGTTCAAGCGGACCGCCGGCAAGAAGTCCGGGCTGGTGACGATCCTGCCGGACTACGCCACGAACCAGCCGGCGTACACGGGCTGCACCACCGGCGGCGAGCCCTGCACGGCACACGGCTCCGACGAGGTGCGGCTGTACGCGGACCACGACGTGAACGCGCCGCTGATCAAGGACATCGGGCTGAAGAAGGACCCGACCATCGATGTGAACGACCTGTCCTCCCGGGTCGCCACCGGTCAGCAGTACGCGGTCGCCGACCGCTGGGGCGACTGGACCGCGATCTGGTACCTGGGCCAGAAGGCCTGGTTCGAGAACCCGCGCAAGGCTCCGACGGCGGTGCCCGCCAAGGGTGTGGTGATCACCCCGAAGGAGGGCCTGGCCGACGTCCCGGTGTACGGCAGGGCCTACCCGGAGAAGGAGGCCTACCCGGCGGGCGTCCCCGCGCAGTCGGTCGTCCCGCTGCCGTACACGATCCCGGCCGGGCAGAAGTACGTGGTCGGTGACGAGGTGCCGGGCGAGTACTACTACTCGGTCACCTTCACCACCGACTCGCACCGGGTCGTGGTGGGCAAGGACCTGTACTACGAGATCCAGTACGGCCACCGGGTCGCCTTCGTCCGCGCCGCGGACGTGACCCTCGAGGGCTCGGCCGGCTGATCGCGGGCCGACGGTCTCAGCCCTGCTGGAAAAGCTCCGCCGGGAGCGGCTTCAGCAGGGCGTACAGGTCGTCGGTGATCGGGCGGTCCCAGGCGGCGATGGTGACCAGGACGCCGTCGCTGCGGTCGAACTGGACGCAGGAGATCCGGGACTCGGACAATTTCAGCCGCCGCACGATGAGCAGGTTGTCCCCCTGGAGGACCGGGGTGTCCTCGACGCCGACGACGGTGACGTCCTCGTCGTTCTCCAGCGCCAGCAGCAGCTGGCCCACCTCGAAGGGGATCTCGCCCTCGACCACCTCGCGGGCCGGAGAGCCCTCGGGGAGGTTACCGATGATCATGGCGGGGCCGCGGCCGCCGAACAGGTCGTAGCGCAGGAAGACACCCTGGCAGGTGCCGTCGGGGGCGGGCAGCAGGCCCGCACCGAGGTTGCCCGGCCAGTCGCCCGGGTCCATGGCCAGCACGTCGAATTCGGGTCCGGCGGGGGTGGCGCTGCGGCGGCGGAGGAACGACATGCGGCCATGGTACGTGGGCTCCGCCGGAAGTGCGGAGCGGCTCCGCCGGGACTGCCGAGATGGGCCGCCGGCCGTCTGCGGGTTCGTCGTGGGTGATCGCGCCCCGCGGCAAAGCCGCCTACCGGACACAGCCCTGCGCCCCTTCGCGGCGCGGGGGTGCCGCTCAGGTCAAGGGGCAGGTGGTGAGCAGCGTGGCCGGGGTGGCGCCGGGCGGGCGTGGAACCGTGTGGTCGGTGGGTGGGAGTCCGGTCCCCGTGATCCAGCGTTCCAGGGTCTCGAAGGCCGCGTGATGGCAGGGCAGCATCGGGCGGAGCCGGTCGGGAAAGGCGTCGACGAGTGAGTCGGTGTGGGTGCCGTCCTCGATGCGGTAGTAGCGCAGCAGTGCGCCGCGTCCGGCCGCGTGGACCATGCGCGCGTAGACGTCGGAGTCCTGGCTGACCGGCAGCAGGACGTCGAGGGTGCCCTGGATGGTGATCAGCGGTTTGCCGATGCGTCCGGTCAGGGCGATCCGGTCGACGGCGCGGTGGACGGCAGCGGGCCGGGCAGCGTAGTCGTAGTCGGCGTCGCAGGCGGGTGTGCCGGAGGTGCAGAACGGGGTGCCGGCCTCGGTGGCGCCGTCGTAGCCGGGGTCGAGTTCCTCCCGGTAGATCCGCTGGGTGAGGTCCCAGTAGACCTGGTGGTGGTACGGCCACAGGAACTCGGAGCCCGCGGGGAAGCCGGCCCGGTGCAGGGCGGCCTCGGCGTCGGCGGCTCCGGGGCCGCCGGCGGCGTATGTGGGGTAGTGGCGCAGCGCCTGCGGCAGGAAGGTGAGCGGGTTGGGGCCGTCGGTGCGCCAGAGGGTGCCTTCCCAGTCGACTCCGCCGTCGTAGAGCTCGGGGTGGTGCTCCAGCTGCCAGCGGACGAGGTAGCCGCCGTTGGACAGACCGGTGGCGATCGTGCGCGTGGGCGGCCGGTGGTAGCGCTGGGTGGTCACGGCGCGGGCGGCGCGGGTGAGCTGGGTGAGGCGGGTGTTCCATTCGGCGATGGCGTCCGCGGGCCGGTGCCCGTCGCGGTAGAAGGCGGTGCCGGTGTTGCCCTTGTCGGTGGCGGCGTAGGCGTAGCCGCGGGCGAGCACCCAGTCGGAGATGGCCTTGTCGTTCGCGTACTGCTGCCGGTTGCCGGGCGTTCCGGCGACGACCAGGCCGCCGTTCCAGCGGTCGGGCAGGCGGATGACGAACTGGGAGTCGTGGTTCCAGCCGTGGTGGGTGTTGGTGGTGGAGGTGTCCGGGAAGTAGCCGTCGATCTGGATGCCGGGCACGCCGGTGGGTGCGGGCAGGCCCTTGGGGGTGAGGCCGGCGTAGTCGGCGGGGTCGGTGTGGCCGGAGGCCACGGTGCCGGCGGTGGTCAGCTCGTCCAGGCAGTCGGCCTGCCGGCGGGCGGCACCCGGCACCCTGAGGTGGGCCCGGCCGGCGCAGTGGCCGTCCGGTGTACCGGTGGGCGCCGCCGTGGCGGGGGTGGTCAGCAGCAGGCAGGCCGCGGTGAGCGACAGCCCGTGGAGAACGGCTCGGCGGGTGGGTGGTCCGGGTGGTGTGGGCATACGGCTTCCTCCGGCGGTGGGTGAACGCGCTGGAGGCTAGGCGTGGAAGGGGCGCACCGGACATGTGTGGGGCCGCCATGAAGACGGCCCCCGAAGCGTCGGCAGCCACCATGACCGAGCGCGGCTGACGCGGTGTCAGGGGCACCCGTTGTCGGCGATGGTGTAGTAACCCGTGGGCGACTCCTTCAGCGTGTGGGTGACGAATGTGTTGTACAGGCCCATGTTCTGCTGGGATCCCTTGGCGTAGGTGGAGCCTCCGCTGGTGGTGGCCCGTCCGGCCTGCACCTGGGCGTAGTTGCTCGCCGTCCAGCAGGCGGCGTCGCTGCCACCGCCGCCGCCCGGATCAGTGGTGTCCAGGCCGAAGAACCGGGCGATCCAGTAGCTGGAGCAGATCGAGGCCGGGAAGTAGGGCGCGCCGGTGCTGCCGCACTGCTCGGTGCCGGTGCCCGGGTCCACCGGGGTGCCGTGGCCGATGCCGGGGACCCGGTCGACCTCGACGGCGACCGTGCCGTCCGCGGCCAGGTACTGGTCCTGCCGGGTGGCGTCGGGGCCGATGGCCGTGGTACGGCTCGGCGTCTGGGCGAGGCCGTGCAGGGCCGTCCACTGGTCGCGCAGCTCCGTGGCGTTGCGCGGGACGACCGTGGTGTCCTGGTCGCCGTACCAGACGGCCGTGCGCGGCCACGGCCCGGTGTACGACGGATCGGCGTCCCGCACCCGCTGCGCCCAGTCGTCCGGGCTCAGGTCGACACCCGGGTTCATGCAGGTGTAGGGGCTGTTGTCCTTGGTGCAGTCGTAGGGCAGGCCGGCGACGACCGCGCCGGCGGAGAAGACGTCGGGGTAGGTGGCGAGCATGACGGCGGTCATGGCGCCGCCCGCGGACAGGCCGGTGACGTAGACCCGCTGGGGGTCGGCGCCGTAGCCGGTCACGGCCTGGCCCACCATCTGCCGGATGGAGAGGGCCTCGCCCTGTCCGCGCCGGTTGTCGGTGCTCTGGAACCAGTTGAAGCACTGGCTGGGGTTGTTGGCGGAGCTCGTCTCGGCGAACACCAGCAGAAAGCCGTCCCGGTCGGCGAGCCGGGGCAGGCCTGAGTTGTCGGCGTAGACCTGCGCGTTCTGGGTGCAGCCGTGCAGGGCCACGACGACGGGCGGGTGTGCGGGCAGGTTCGCGGGCCGGTACACGTACATGGTGAGCGCACCCGGGTCGGATCCGAAGTCGCTCACCTCGGTGAGCGCCACCGAGGCCCGGGCGGCGGGCACGGGACCGGCGAGCGCGGCGGCGAGCACCAGGGCGAGGACGGCGAGCAGGCGCGGCAGGAAGCGGGCCCGGGTCGGGGCTCCGGGCGTCTTTCCGGGCAGGGGCAGTGGCATGGCGGCTCCTTTGCACGACACGTGTCCCGGCCGCTTGTGCGCGGGGCGGCGCACGGGGCGCCGGGCGTGGCGGAACCGTACGAACGCATATGGGTCGCCACCATGGCGCGGGACACCACAACCGGGTCCGTGCCGCTCGACCGCGGACCGCTTGCGGGCCGCCGTGCCGGCTGCTACCGCGCATCGGCCGGGGCCCTGTCCGGGCTTACTCCTCCACCGATACCGGCGGCACCACCGCGATCGGGCTCGCCGCGTGCAGCAGGACGGCCTGGGTGACCGAGCCCATCATGCGGGCCGGTGCGAGCAGACGCCGCCGGTGCCGGCCGACGACGACCAGCTCGGCGTCCTTGGAGGCGGCGACGAGGTGGCCGGCCGCGTCGCCGGGCAGCGCCTCGACGTCGGTGCGGACCTCGGGGTGCCGTGTGCGGTGCGGGGCGAGGAAGCCCTCGGCGAGCGCCCGGGTCTCGTGCTCGACCGCGTCCTGGCCGGTCTGGGGCGGCATCAGCTCGCCGGGGGCGGACCAGGTCTGCACCGGCCACGGGTAGGCGGCGATCACCTGCACGCGGGCGCCACGCAGGGCCGCCTCGGCGAAGGCGAAGGCGAGGCCTGCCTCGTCGGGGCTGTCGGCGTGCAGGCCGACGACCACCCGGGGGCCGGGTTCGGCGGGGCCCTCCCCGTGCACCTGCCGGCCGGGCCGGGGTACGACGACCACCGGGCACTCGGCGTCCCGGGCGGCGGCGAGGCCGTTGGAGCCGAGCAGCAGGCTGGCGAAGCCGCCGCGGCCACGCGAGCCGAGGACCAACAGCTGGGCGTCCGCGCCGAGTTCCGGCAGCACGGCACCCGGTACGCCCTCCAGGGCGATGTACTCGATGACCGGCTGTGCGCCACGGCCCGTGATCCGGGTGCGCACGTCGTCCAGGACCGGGTCGCCCTCCGCCTCGGGCGGCCCGGCGACCAGCACATCGGCCTGGCCCCAGGCGGCGTACTGCCGTACGTGCACCACGCGCAGCGGTGCGCCACGGCGGCGGGCGGCGTCGAAGGCCCACTCCAACGCGCGCAGGCTGTCGTCCGAACCGTCGACCGCGGCGATGACCGGCGCAGTGCTCATCGTCCCTCACTTTCCGCAACACGACCTTCCCGTCGCTGGTGCCAGCCTGGCGCAGGCGTCGGTCCCCACGGGGTCCTGGTGGTCGCGTGTCCGGAAATCCGCGGGGAACACCCCCGGTTCGGCTGCCGGTGTCCGCGCGGTGCCGGTGCGGCGCCGGTGCTGCCGGTCCCGCCGCCGGGCCGGCTCAGGTGAGGTCGAACTCCCCTTCCCGGGCTCCGGAGACGAAGGCGCCCCATTCCGCGGGCGTGAAGATCAGGGATGGGCTCTCCGGACGGCCGCTGTTGCGCATCGCGATGAAGCCTTCGACGAAGGCGATCTGGACATCGCCCAGGCCTCGGCTGCTGGACTGCCACTCGGCCTCGCTGAGGTCCAGCTCCGGCTTGTCCCAGCCCACGAGCGGCTGCTGCTGGGTCGTGCTCTCGGCCACGTCCGTGCTCCTCCCGGTTCGTCGTCCGCGGCTCAGCCTAGCGACCGCTCACGATGCTCAACAGGCCACGTGGGGAGGACTTTCAGCACTGTGGCGGCCGCGCTCCGACGAGCCACATGGAGAAGAACTGCGAGCCGCCGCCGTAGGCGTGCCCGAGCACCTTGCGGGCGTCGTCCACCTGGTGTTCTCCGGCCTGGCCGCGCACCTGGAGGGCGGCCTCGGCGAAGCGGATCATGCCGGAGGCGCCGATGGGGTTGGCGGACAGCACACCGCCCGACATGTTGACGGGCAGGTCGCCATCGAGTTCGGTCACCCCGGACTCGGTGAGCTTCCAGCCCTCGCCCTCGGCGGCGAAGCCCAGGTTCTCCAGCCACATGGGCTCGTACCAGGAGAACGGTACGTACATCTCGACGGCGTCGATGTCCCGGCGCGGGTCGGCGATGCCGGCCTGCCGGTAGACGTCGGCGGCGCAGTCCTTGCCGGCCTGCGGGGAGACGAAGTCCTTGCCCGCGAACAGGGTGGGTTCGCTGCGCATGGCGCCGCCGAGCATCCAGGCGGGCGGCCGGGGCGCGCGGGCGGCTCCGGCGCGGTCGGTGAGGACCATGGCGCAGGCGCCGTCGGAGGAGGGGCAGGTCTCGGAGTAGCGGATGGGGTCCCATAACATGGGCGAGGCCTGGACCTTCTCCAGGGTGATGTCGTGTTCGTGGAGGTGGGCGTAGGGGTTCTTCAGGGCGTTGCGCCGGTCCTTGTAGGCGACGAGGGAGCCGATGGTGTCGGGGGCTCCGCTGCGCCGCATGTAGGCGCGCACGTGGGGGGCGAAGAAGCCGCCGGCGCCGGCGAGCAGGGGCTGCTGGAAGGGGATCGGCAGGGACAGGCCCCACATCGCGTTGGACTCGGACTGCTTTTCGAAGGCGAGGGTGAGGACGGTGCCGTGGACGCGGGCGGCGACCAGGTTCGCGGCGACGAGCGCGGTGGAGCCGCCGACGGAGCCGGCGGTGTGCACCCGCAGCATGGGCTTGCCGACCGCGCCGAGGGCGTCGGCCAGGTACAGCTCGGGCATCATCACGCCCTCGAAGAAGTCGGGCGCCTTGCCGATGACGACGGCGTCGATGTCGGACCAGGTCAACTCGGCGTCCTCCAGGGCCCGTTGTGCGGCCTCGCGGACGAGTCCGGCGATCGAGACGTCCCGGCGGGCGGCCACGTGCTTGGTCTGGCCGATCCCTACGACGGCCACGGGCTCCTTGCTCATCGTGGATCCCCTTCGAGTACGGCGACCAGGTTCTGCTGCAGGCAGGGGCCGGAGGTGGCGTGGGCGAGGGCGCGGTCGGACTCGCCGCGGTGGATGCGGGCGGCGGCCTCGCCGATGCGGATCAGTCCGGCGGCCATCACCGGGTTGGCGGCCAGCGCCCCGCCGGAGGGGTTGACGCGTACGTCGTCGCCGAGACGGAGCGCCCTGCGCAGGATCACCTCCTGGGCGGTGAACGGCGCATGCAACTCGGCTGTGTCGACGGGCCGTTCGAAGGCACCGGCCTTCTCGGCGGCCAGCCTGGTGGAGGGTGAGTCGGTGAGGTCGCGGACGCCGAGGCCGTGTGCCTCGATGCGGTGGTCGATGCCGCGGATCCAGGCGGGCCGTGCGCACAGCCGACGGGCCCGCTCCCCCGCCGCGAGGATCACGGCGGCGGCGCCGTCGCCCACGGGCGGGCAGTCGCCGGTGCGCAGCGGCCGTACGACGTAGTCACCGTGCGGGACCGGGCCCTTGAGCTGGGCGTGCGGGTTGGCCTCCGCGTCCGCCCGGCTGCGGGCGCCGACCGCGGCGAGCGCCGGTTCGTCGGTGTGGCCGGCGTCCATGAGGGCCTGTGCCTGGAGGGCGGCGAGGGCTACGGAGTCGGGCCACAGGGGGGCGACGTAGTAGGGGTCGAGCTGGCGGGTGAGCACGTCCCGGACCGAGCCGGGCGAGCACTTGCCGTAGGAGTAGACGAGCGCGGTGTCGGCGTCGCCGGTGAGCAGCTTGGTCCAGGCCTCGTACAGCGCCCAGGCGCCGTCCATCTCGACGTGCGACTCGGAGATCGGCGGCCAGGCGCCCACGCCGTCCAGGGCGAGGGTGAAGGAGAAGGCGCGGCCGGCGAGGTAGTCGCTGGAGCCGGAGCAGGTGAAGCCGATGTCGGCGGTCCTGAGGCCGCTCTGCGCCAGCACCCCGTGCAGGACCGGCATGAGCATCTCGACCTCGGAGGACTCCTCGGTGGAGCGCCGGTGGTCGGTCTGGGCGAAGGCGACGACCGCGATCTCCCGGGTCACAGCAGCTCCTTGTAGGTGTCGTAGTCGGCGTCGGGCTCGCCGGTGGGCCGGTAGTGGTCGGGGTAGCGGGCGCCCTCGGTCCACACGGGCTCGACGCGCAGGCCCATGCGCACCTGGTCGTAGGGGATGCCGCCGATCCGGGCGTGCAGGGCGAGGCCGGCGCCGTCGAGGGCGATGTGCGCGTAGACGTAGGGAACCTCGATGTCCAGGTTCTTCGCCTTGATGTTGACGATGCAGTAGGTGGTGACTGTGCCGCGCGGACCTACTTCGACCTGTTCCGCTGTGGCCACGCCACATGTGGGGCACGCACCCCTCGGCGGGACGTACACCTTGCGGCAGGAGGGGCAGCGTTCGCCGACGGTCCGCTGTTCGCCGAGGGCGTGGATGTAGGCGGACTGGGCGCGGCCGGGTGAGTAGGTGTAGTCGAGGCGGGCCGGGGCGACGATCCCGGTGAGCGGGTTCTCGAACTCGCCCGTGTGACCGCCCGGTTGGGCGGGCTCTCCGTCGTACGGCTCGAAGCAGGCGATGTCGGTGATGGCGCCGGTGCGCTCCCCGGCCCAGCGGACGCGGACGCGCATGCCGGTGCGGACGGCGTCGGGGCCGGGGGCGTCGAGGGCGTGCAGCAGGGCGGTGTCGGCGCCGTCGAGCCGGACCAGGACCCAGGCGAAGGGGGCGCCGAGGGGCTGGCCACGGCGGGGCTCGTGGTTCCACGCCCAGGCGGTGACCGTCCCCGTGGGGGCGACCTCCACCAGGTCGCGGATCTCCTCGGCGGTGACGGGGTCGTACTCGACGGGCGGGACGAGAGTGCGTCCGTCGGTCGTCTTCACCCCGAGGACGACGCGTTCGCGCAGCCCCGTGAGGAAGGCGCTCTGGACGGGGCCGAGGGAGCGGGTGAAGGGGAATTCGACCACGAGGGGTGCTTGGAGGACTTCGGGCATCCTGGAGGCTCCTTCGGCGGTTCAGGCACGCTTGTAGACGGGTGGCCGTTTCCCCGCGAAGGCGCGGGCGCCTTCCTCGGCGTCGGCGGTGTCGAAGATGGGCCAGCCGCGGGCGAGTTCGGCCGCGAGGGCGTCGCTCTCCGTCATCTCGGCGGTCTCGTACACCGACGCCTTGACGGCCTCGACGGCGAGCGGGCCGCAGGCGTTGATCTGCTCGGCGATCCTCAAGGCCTTGTCGAGCGCGGTGCCGTCGGGGACGACATGGCCGATCAGTCCGATGTCCGCGGCCTCCCGGGCGCTGTACGGCCGTCCGGTGAGCAGCATCTCCAGGGCGTGGGTGCGCGGGATCTGGCGTTGCAGCCGGACGGTGGAGCCGCCGATCGGGAACAGTCCGCGTCTGACCTCGAACAGGCCGAAGGTCGCGGACTCGCCCGCGACCCGGATGTCGGTGCCCTGGAGGATCTCGGTGCCGCCCGCCACGCAGTACCCCTCGACGGCGGCGATGACCGGTTTGCGGGGGCGGTGGTGGCGCAGCATCGCCTTCCAGTGCAGGTCGGGGTCGGCCTTGAGCCGGTCGCGGTAGTGCTCGCCCTGCATGCCGTTCCCGGCCAGCGCCTTCAGGTCCATTCCGGCGCAGAAGGAGCCGCCTTCCCCGGTGAGCACGATCGAGCGGATGTCGTCCTCGGCGTCGGCCTCCAGCCAGCCGTCGTACAGGCCGACGAGCATCGGAAGCGAGAGCGCGTTCCTGGCGTCGGGCCGGTTGAGTGTAAGCACCAGTGTGGCGCCCTCGCGCCGCACGGTGAGGTGTTCCGTCCCGCCCATGGGCTTTCTCCCCTCGGTGAGAACGAGAACAGGTTGCAGTAGGCGGGGAGGCACTTCAAGGGTTTTCTGACAGACAGTCAGATTTATTGTGCCCGAAGCCTTCCCAGTTGCCGCGCGCTTTGCTCTGATGACCGGCGAACCGACCGATGCGCCTTTGTTCGCCAGGACTGCCGGGGTCAGGAGGAGCGGTGGAGTACAACCTTGCCGACCTGTTCGAGTCGGTCGTCGACGTGGTCCCGGGCCGCGAGGCGCTCGTGTACGTCGACCATCCCGGCACCGGCGAGGATCGCCGCCTGACCTACGCGGAGCTGGACGCGGCCGCCAACCGTGTCGCCCACCACCTCATCGACACCGGGATACGCCCCGGAGAACACCTCGGCCTTCACCTGTACAACGGCGTGGAGTACCTGCAGACGGTGCTGGCCTGCCTGAAGGCGCGGATCGTCCCGGTGAACGTCAACTACCGCTATGTCGAAGAGGAGTTGGTGTACCTCTACCGGGACGCCGATCTGGTCGCGCTGGTCTTCGACACCGAGTTCGCCGACCGGGTCGCGGCGGCGCTGCCCCGCACGCCGAAGCTACGGCATCTGCTGCGGGTGGGCCCGGAGGCGGCCGGGGTGCCCGGGGCGGTGCCGTTCGCCGACGCGGAGGCCTCCGGTTCGCCCGGGCGGGGCTTTCCGGAACGCTCCGGGGACGACCAGTTCATCATCTACACCGGCGGCACGACCGGCATGCCCAAGGGGGTGATGTGGCGCCAGGAGGACCTGTTCTTCGCGGGGCTGGGCGGCGGCGCGCCGACCGGCGAGCCGGTGAAGACGCCGGAGGAGCTGGCCGAGCGGGTCGCCGCCGGGGGCTTTGGCCTCACCTTCTTCCCCACTCCCCCGCTGATGCACGGCACCTCCACCCTGACGGCGTTCATCGGCTTCAACTTCGGCCAACGCGTCGTGGTGCACCGCAAGTTCGTGCCGGAGGAGGTGCTGCGGACCGTCGAGAAGGAGAAGGTCACCAGCATGTCGCTGGTCGGGGACGCGATGCTCCGGCCGCTGATCGACGCGCTGAGCGGCCCGCTCAAGGGCACCGACTGCTCGGCCCTGTTCAGCGTGTCCTCGTCGGGCGCGATCATGTCGGAGACGGTGCGCCGGCAGTTCCGGGAGCTGGTCCCGAACGCCCTGCTGCTCAACAACTTCGGCTCCTCGGAGTCCGGCTTCAACGGTACGGCGACGGAGGACTCGGGACCCGAGCGCGGCTTCCGCCTCAAGGTCAACTCCCGTACCCGCGTGGTGGATCCGGCGACGCACGAGCCGGTCGCCGTGGGCGAGATCGGCCGGGTCGCCCAGTGCGGTCACGTCCCGCTCGGCTACTACAACGACGCGCGGAAAACCGCCGAGACGTTCTTCGAGAAGGACGGGCAGCGCTGGGTCCTGCTCGGCGACATGGCGACGGTCGACGAGGACGGCGTCGTCACGGTGCTCGGCCGGGGCTCGCAGTGCATCAACACCGGAGGCGAGAAGGTCTATCCGGAGGAGGTCGAGCAGGCGCTCAAGGCGCATCCGGACGTGTACGACGCGCTGGTCGCCGGGGTCCCGGACACCACCTGGGGCAACCATGTGGCGGCCGTGGTGCAGCTGCGCGAGGGAGCGGCGCACCCCTCGCTGGCCGAGATCCAGAGTCACTGCCGCACCCGGCTGGCCGGCTACAAGATCCCCCGCCAGCTGGTGATCGCGGACGCCATCCGGCGGTCCCCGAGCGGCAAGGCCGACTACCGGTGGGCCCGGGAGGTGGCGGTGGCGGCCGACCAGCCGTAGCGCCCCGGGGGCGTCCGGCCGCCCTCACCACCCCGTCGGACTACTCTGTGCGCACGATCGACACCATTCAACTACGTTAGGTGACTATCGGTCGGACAGGGCGCCGGTCCCGGCCTTCCGCACCGGCACCGGGCCACGCACGGAAGGATCTCCGGGTGTCTCACCGCACGCCTGATCACCTGCCGGAGAGCGCAGACGAGACGGACACCGGGCCGACGGGAGCCGGGGGTCACGGCCGGCCGGCCGGAGGCCGGGAGCCGATCGGGCCGCCGGCCGGCGCGGGGCCCGCCGGGACGGAGAGTGCGGCCACGCCGGAGGAAGGCAGAGAGCCCGCCGGACCGCCACCCGGCGGCAAGTCCGCAGGACCGGTCGGCGCGGGGAGGTCCATCAGGCTGACGGAAGGGGCCGATCCCGCCGCGCGGGAGGCGGAGGCGGTCACGGCAGCCGGCCGGCCCGGGGGGCGGGCACGTGGAGCGCGGGGTCCGGGCCCCTGGACCAGATCATTCGGCGGGCCCGCCCGGTTCGCCCGGGAACTGGCCGCCGAGATCTGCCCGCCCGGCAGGCGGGCAGCCCTTGCACGGGGAGTTGGCATCGGCGTGAGCCTCCTCGCCGCCGGCCTCCTCCTCGCCGCGCTGCTGCTGCCCGACCAGCCCGACCAGCTCAGGCTGAAGGCGTTCGTACGTCTGCCGGCCGAGGGCATCCTGCTCGCCGCCGTACTGCTCGTGGTGCCACCCCGGGCCAGGCGGGCCGCAGCGGCGGCCGCCGGCGTGCTGATCGGACTGGTGACACTCCTCAAATGCCTCGACATCGGCTTCTATTCGGTGCTGTACCGCCCCTTCGACCCGGTGCTGGACTGGGCCCTGCTGGGCAACGCGGCGGACTATCTGCAGGACACCTCCGGCCGCGGCGGCGAGCTGATCGCCATCGCCGGCGCCCTGCTCCTCTCGGTCGCCGTCCTGGTCCTGACCTCGGGAGCGACGGTCCGGCTGACCACGCTGATGGCCCGCCACCACGCCCGGTCCGTCCGTGCCGTCCTGGTGCTGAGCACCGTCTGGATCACCTGTGTCGTGCTCGGCCTGCACACCCGCGTCGGGCCCGTCGCCGCCACGCTCGACGCCGACCTCCTCGGCGACCGCGCCAAGCAGGTCCGCGTCTCCCTCGCGGACGCCCGTCGCTTCCGAAGCCAGGCCGCCGACGACGCCTTCGCCCACACACCGCCCAGCCGGCTGCTGACCGGCCTGCGCGGCAAGGACGTGCTGTTCACGTTCGTCGAGAGCTACGGCCGTTCGGCCATCGAGGACCCGGCGATGGCCCCACGGATCGGCACGGTCCTCAAGGAGAGCGACGACACCCTCAAGGCCGCCGGCTTCCGGGCGCGCAGCGGCTGGCTGCGCTCGCCGGTGACCGGCGGCGGCAGCTGGCTGGCCCACTCGACCTTGCTGTCCGGTCTGTGGATCAGCAACCAGCAGCGGTTCCGCTCCCTCACCTCCAGCGACCGGACGACCCTCACCGGTTCCTTCCGCAGCACCGGTGCCTGGCGCACGGTCGGCGTGGTGCCGGGGGTGCTGGTGGCCTGGCCGGAGGGCCGGTTCTTCGGCCTGGACCATGTCTACGACGGCCATCATCTCGACTATCACGGCCCGGACTTCGGCTGGTCGCAGGTGCCGGACCAGTTCGCCCTGGAGACGTTCCGGCGGCGGGAGTTCGGCAAGCGGGGCCGCAGTCCGCTGATGGCGGAGATCATCCTCACCTCCAGCCACTATCCCTGGGCGCCCTTGCCCCGCATGGTCGACTGGCGAAAGCTGGGCGACGGCTCGGTGTTCCAGCAGATCAGGCGCGAGGGCAAGTCCCAGGAGGAGGTCTGGAGGCACCCGGAGAGCGTGCGCGCCGAATACCGCACCTCCATCGAGTACTCGCTGAACAGCCTCGTCGGGTTCCTGCGGCGCTACGGCAACAACAACACGGTCCTGGTCTTCCTCGGCGACCACCAGCCCGTGCCGACCGTCACCGGGAACGACCCCCGCCAGGACGTGCCGGTCACCGTCGTCGCCCACGACCCCGAGGTGCTGGACCGGATCTCCGGCTGGGGCTGGACCGAGGGGCTGAAACCCGCCGCGAACGCCCCGGTCTGGGGGATGGACAGCTTCCGCGACCGGTTCCTGAAGGCGTTCGGACCGCAAGCTGGCTGAACGTGCCGACGGCGGTCCACATCGGCGCGGTCCAGGCCGAGGGCGGCCGGCAGGGCGTGGACGTCGTCGCTCATCGCCTCCGCCCGGCAGTCCCCGGGCCGGTCGCTGCGTCCGTCGCCGCGCTGGTCGGGGGCGCTACACCCGGCGTGGGCGCGGGGGTGCCGCGAGCCGTTCGGCGATGGTCGTCCGGTCGGCGCCGTCCGCGCCCCTGCGGTGCAACAGGACGACGGGCGGGACGTCCGCCGGGCCCCAGGCCCGGCAGTCCAGGGTGATGCCGTTCGCCTCGCCGGTGTACAGCGCGCGCCGCGAAGCCCATGCCGGGCACGCCGGCCGGGCGGTCCGGCCCTGGCCGCCTACTCTGCCCAGGGCAGATCGGGACCCGCCGGCCCGTCGAGGAAGGCGAGGACGCGTCGCACGAACCACTCCGGGTCGTCCAGCCAGGGGTAGTGGCCGGCGCCGGGCTGGACGGCGATCTCGGCCCTCGGGAAGGCCTCGGCGGCCCGGCGGGCCAGGTCCGGGCGCGGGCCGCCGTCGACTTCCCCGGCGTGGACGAGGACCGGGGCGGTCAGCTCGGCGAGGGCGGCCCGGGTCGTGTCCGGGGCGAAGGCGCCGTCGGCGAAGTAGCGTTCCGCCGCCTCCTCGTTGGTCTGCTCCACGTCGGCGTCCGCGTGCGCCCTGGCCGCGTCGTCCCAGCGGCCGTAGAAGAACGGCAGGAACACGTCGTCGAAGTCCGCCTCCCCCGCCAGCCAGTCCCGGAAGGCCCAGAACGCCTCCGCGAACCACGGCTCCTGCGTGCGCAGCCGGGCCGCGGCCAGCCGGTCCTCGGGGGTCGCCCGGACGCCCAGGGCGGACGGGTTGGGCGTGATCAGCAGCAGCCGCCGGATCCGCCGCGGGTGGCGGGCCGCGTAGAGCATGGCCAGGGCCGCGCCCGCCGAGTGGGCGAGCAGATCCATGTGTTCCAGACCCATGTGTGCCCGCCATACCTCCACGTCCTCGACCATGCGGTCGCAGCGGTAGGTCGCCGGGTCCGCCGGCACCGCGGAGTCACCGGTGCCCCGCAGATCCAGCAGGGCCAGGCGGCGGTGCGCGGTCAGTCCGCCGAGGTCTGCGAGGTAGGCGGAGGCACGCATCGGGCCGCCGGGCAGGACGGCGAGCGGCTCACCGGCACCCCGCAGGTGGTAGGCGAGCCGGGTGCCGTCGGGTGTGGTGAAGGTCGGCATGGCGTGATCATGTCGGGCCCCGCCGGAACGGCGCAACGTTCCGGCGCGGTCGGCGCAGAAAGTCACCGCATCCCCCTTGCCTCTGGCCGCATGGCCTGGATTACTGGGCCCCGAACGACTCGACCGAATGATCGGTCGCCCGGAATGTACGGACGGCGAGGGAGGCGACTCGATGGCGGACGCGACGGACCTGCTCGACGCGGGCGAACGGCTCGGGCCCGCGGAACTGCGGGAAGTGCAGCTGGAGCGGCTGCGCACCTCGCTGCGGCACGCCTACGACAACGTGCCGTTCTACCGGGAGTCCTTCGACAAGGCCGGCGTCCGCCCGGAGGACTGCCGTTCCCTCGCCGATCTGGCGCGTTTCCCCTTCACGACCAAGGCCGACCTCAGGGAGAACTACCCCTACGGCATGTTCGCCGTGCCGCGCGAGCGGATCCGCCGGCTGCACGCCTCCAGTGGCACCACCGGACGCCCCACGGTGGTCGGCTACACGGACAACGACCTTTCCATGTGGGCCGACATGGTGGCGCGGTCGATCCGGGCGGCCGGCGGGCGGCCCGGTGACATCGTGCATGTGGCCTACGGCTACGGTCTGTTCACCGGTGGTCTGGGCGCCCACTACGGTGCCGAGCGCCTGGGCTGTACGGTCGTCCCGGCCTCCGGCGGCATGACGGCCCGGCAGGTGCAGCTGATCCAGGATCTCCAGCCTGCCGTGATCATGGTGACACCGTCCTACATGCTCACCCTGCTGGACGAGTTCGAGCGGCAGCGCGTGGACCCGCGCGGCACCTCCCTGCGCGTGGGCGTCTTCGGCGCCGAACCCTGGACCCAGCAGATGCGGCACGAGATCGAGGAGCGGTTCGCGATCGACGCCGTCGACCTCTACGGACTGTCCGAGGTGATCGGCCCCGGTGTGGCTCAGGAGTGCGTGGAGACCAAGGACGGACTGACCATCTGGGAGGACCACTTCTATCCGGAAGTGGTCGACCCGATCACGGGTGAGGTACTGCCGGAGGGCGAGCAGGGGGAGCTGGTGTTCACCTCCCTGACCAAGGAGGCCATGCCGGTCGTCCGGTACCGCACCCGGGACCTCACCCGGCTGCTGCCCGGCACGGCGCGGGTGTTCCGGCGGATGGAGAAGATCACCGGGCGCAGTGACGACATGGTGATCCTGCGCGGGGTCAACCTCTTCCCGACCCAGATCGAGGAGATCGTGCTCCGCACCCCCGGCGTGGCGCCCCACTTCCAGCTCCGGCTGACCCGCGAGGGCCGGCTGGACCGGCTGACCGTCCGGGCCGAGGCCCGCCCGGACGCGGGCCCGGAGACACGGGAGGCGGCGGCCCGGTCCATCGTCGCGGCCGTGAAGGACGGGATCGGGGTGTCCGTCGACGTGGAGATCGTGGAGCCCGAGTCGCTGGAGCGGTCCGTGGGCAAGATCCGCCGGATCGTGGATCTGCGGACACGGCCTGCGGGGTAGGGGGCGGGCCGGGGCGGGGTAACGGGTAGGTCGGCACGGCGGGCACGGGGGGACTTGGCGCCCTGGCCGACCCCGACCTGGCTCAGCCCGGCCTCACCGGACCCACGTCACGGCACCCGGCTCGGCGTCGCCGTCTCCTCGGTGGGAAGGGCGGCCGTACGTCGCCTGGTCAGATGCCGGGTCAGTGCGATCGTGGCGGACAGGGCCACCAGCCCCGTCACCCCCGGCCAGCCGAGCCGGCCGTACGCCCGTACCCCGAGCCAGGACCCGGCGCTGCCGCCGAGGAAGGCGCACGTCATGTAAGCGGTGTTGATCCGGGCCCGCGCGTCGGGCCGGAGCGCGAAGTTGCGGGCCTGGTTGGCGACTTGGCCGCTCTGCACGGCGACGTCGAGGAGCAGCATGCCGCCGGCCAGCACGACGAGACCGGCCGTGCCGCCGATCCCGCCGAGGGCCAGCACCCCCGCCGAGCCGATCACCCCGAGCAGGCACCACAGGCTCACCGTGTCGGGTCCCCGGCGGTCGGCCGCGCGACCGGCGAGCGGGGTGCAGAACATGCTCGCGGCACCGACGAGTCCGAGCACCCCCACGGCCTGGGCGCCCATCCCGTACGCCGGCCCGGTCACCAGCAGCGTGAGCGCGGTCCAGGCGGCGCTGAAGCCGGCGAAGACGGTGGCCTGGTAGAGGCACGAGCGGCGCAGGTCGGGTTCCTCGCGCAGCAGGCGCAGCGGGGCGGATATGAGGTCGAGGTACCGCTGTTCGGACGAGGGTGTGGTCTCCGGCACCACTCGGGCCAGCGTCACGGCGAGGGCGAGCACGAGCACCGCGGCGACAAGGTAGGGGGCGCGCCAGCCCAGCCACTCGCCGAGCGTGCCGCTGAAGGTGCGGGCCAGCAGGATGCCGCCGATGAGTCCGCTGAGCAGGGTGCCGGTGACGGCACCGCGGCGCTCGGCGGGTACGAGCCCGGCGGTCATCGGGATGATGATCTGCGGGACGACGGTGGTGACACCGGTGGCCGCGCTCGCCACCACGAGGACGGACAGCGTCGGCGCGGTTCCGGCGACGACCAGACCCGCCGCGGTCAGCGCGAGCAGGGTGCCGATCAGCCGGCGGGGCGGCAGCCGGTCGCCGAGCGGGACGAGCAGGAAGACGCCGCCCGCGTAACCGAACTGGGCCGCGGTGACGACGAGGGCCGCGGAGCCCTCCGGGACGCGCAGATCGGCGGCGATCAGCGAACTGATCGCCTGCGGGAAGTAGATGGTCGAGACGCTTGCTCCGCAGGCGAGCGCCAGGACGAGGATCACCCGGCGGGGCAGGGGTGGTAACGCGCGGGACGCGGACACGGGGACACCTCTCGGAGAACCGGTTTGAACGGTTCCCGCAAGGTACCAGTTAAACCGGTTCTCCCGTAGGGTGAGGGTGTGCAGACGACCATCCGCTTCCGCCAGGGCGCGGGCCGCCCGTGCCTGGACTTCATCCGGACCCTGCGCCACCGGGGCACGGCCGACGCCGTGGAGGAGCTGCCCGACTCCGAGGCCCTGGCCGCCTGGGTACGGCAGTGCGGCCCCTGCCCCGCCGAGGCCCGGCAGGCGACGGCCGGCCTGGTGCGCACGGCACAGGAGCTGCGCGAGGCGATCCACCGCCTGGTCGGTGCCGCCCGCACCGGACGGACACCCGACGCGGAGACACGCGCCCGGGTCAACGAGGCCGCGGCACACGCCCTGCCGGTGCCCGCCCTCACCTCCTCGGGGCGGCTGGCCTGGGACGCCGAGGACCCGGTGCGCGCCATGCTCGCGCTCGTCGCCCGGGACGCGCTGGACCTGGTCACCTCCCCGGCACTGGACCGAGTCCGCGACTGCGCCGGAACCTCGTGCGGAGCGCTCTTCCTGGACACCTCACGCCCGGGCACCCGGCGCTGGTGCTCGATGGACACCTGCGGCAACCGCGCGAAGAAGGAGGCGCTGCGCCGCAGGACCGGCGGCTGACCGGCGTCGTATCGACGTACCCCGAAACGTCGCAGCGGCCCTATACTCCGAAGCCATGACGGACACCGCCCCCGCCCCCGACCCGGACCTGGTCAACGCGCTGCGGGCGCTGTCCAATCCGATGCGGCTGCAGATGCTGCGCTGGCTGCGCGAGCCCGAGCGGCACTTCCCGATGGAGACGGCCATCGCCGACCCGGCCGAGGTCGGTGTGTGCGTGAGCCACATCCAGGCGAAGGCGGGCCTGGCCCAGTCGACCGTGTCGGCCTATATGGCCGAACTCCAGCGCGCGGGACTGGTCCGGGCCACCCGCGTGGGCAAGTGGACCCACTACAAGCGGGACGAGCAGCGGATCGCCGACCTTGTCGCGGCACTGGGGCAGACACTCTAGTGTGATGCGCCTGAAATCGCAGGCTTAAGTCTCTCGCTGATTTTCGGTGGCTGGCGGAGTGAGCTTGGTGAGGTAGTCGGCGAGGGATTTGAGGATCTCGTCGGCGGTCTTGGTCCAGGTGAAGGGCCGGGGGTTCTCGTTCCATGAGTCGATCCAGGCCCTGATGTCCTCCTCCAGCGCCTTCACCGAGGTGTGGACGCCTCGGCGGATGAGCTTGTCGGTGAGCAGGCCGAACCACCGCTCGACCTGGTTGATCCAGGAAGAGCCGGTCGGAGTGCAGTGGACATGGAAGCGGGGGTGCTTGCCGAGCCAGGTCTTGATCTCGGGGGTGTTGTGGGTGGCGTAGTTGTCACACACCAGGTGCACATCGAGCCCGGCAGGAACCGCCTTGTCTATCGTGACCAGAAACTTCTTGAACTCGACGGCCCGGTGGCGGCGGTGCAGTTCACCGATGACAGTGCCGTCGGCGATGTTGAAGGCGGCGAACAGGCTGGTGATGCCGTGTCGCAGGTAGTCGTGGGTGCGCCGTTCGGGCATGCCCGGCATCATCGGCAGCACCGGCTGCGAGCGGTCCAGCGCCTGAATCTGGCTCTTCTCGTCCACGCACAACACCACGGCTTTCTCCGGCGGGTTGTGGTACAGGCCGACGACGTCGACGACCTTCGCGACGAACTGCGGGTCGGTGGAGAGCTTGAAGGCGTCCTGCAGGTGCGGCTTGAGGTCGAACTTCTTCCAGATCCGCCCGATGGTGGACTTCGACAGCCCGGTGCGGGCGGCCATGGAGGCCCGCGACCAGTGGGTGTCCTGGCCCGGGGCGGATTCCAGCGTCGCGACGACCACGTCCTCGACCTGGTCGAGCAGGATGGACGGCGGCCGGCCGGGCCGCGGCTCGTCGACCAGACCGTCCAGCCGCCGCTTGACGAACCGGGCCCGCCAGCGGTTCACCGACTGCTCGCTCACCCCGAGCTCGGCCGCCACCTGCTTGTTCGTCCCGCCCTCCGCGCACCGCAGCACGATCCTCGCGCGCAGAGCCAAAAACTGCGCGGTCTTCGCGCGCCTCGCCCAACGCGTCAGCTGAGCCCGTTCGTCATCACTGAGCACCAGCTCCGACTTGCGTCGGCCCGGCCGCGGCTCATCCGCAAGCCCGGCCATCCGCCGGGCAGCAAACCGCGAGCGCCACTTCCTCACCGTGTCCGCGGTTACCTTGAACTCCGCCGCCACACGCGTATTCGGCTTCCCATCCGCACACGCCAAGACGATGCGTGCCCGCTCGGCGAGACGGGGCGCCACTGCCCCGCCCGCCCAGCGCAACAACTCGGCGCGCTCCTCATCGGACAGCACAACTTCGACGGCACGAGGACCCCGAGACATGAAAACAGGCTACAGACTTAAGCCTGCGATTTCAGGCGCATCACACTAGTGACCTGGTCCGGAGATCCTGTCGCAGTAGCCGCAGATGCGGTCGATGATCTGGTCCGCGGTCTTGGTCCATCTGAAGGGCCGAGCCTGCTCGTTCCAGGTCTTGATCCAGTCCTTGAGCGCGGTCTTCAACTCGTCGAGTGAGCAGAAAACCCCGCGCTCCAGACATCGCCGCTGTAGTTCGGCGAACCACCGCTCGACCTGGTTGATCCAGGACGAGTAGGTCGGGGTGAAGTGCAGCTCGAACCGAGGATGGGCCAGAAGCCACTTGTGCACGACCGGCGCCTTGTGGGCGGAGAGGTTGTCGCAGATCACGTGGACCGCCAGGCCGGGATCGGTCTGGCGGTCGATCTCATCGACAAAGTCGCGGAAGTCCACCGCCCGATGCGTCGCCGACAGCTTCCCGATCACCTTGCCGGTGGCGGTGTTCAGGGCGGCGAACAGATCCACGGTGCCGTGCCGGACGTAGTCGAAACTGCGCCGCTCAGGGGTGCCGGGCACCATCGGCAGCACCGGAGCGGTCCGCTCAAGGGCCTGGATCTGCGGCTTCTCGGCCACCGCGAAAACTGCCGCGTTCGCCGGCGGAGCGAGATACAGCCCGACCACGTCTTGGATCCTGTCGATCAGCAGCGGGTCCGGGGAGATCTTGAAATCCTCCGTCCGCCAGGGCTGCAGCCCGAACGCCCGCCAGATCCGCAGCACGCTCGTCGGAGAGATTCCCACTCGCTTCGCCAGCTCCCGCTTCGACCAGTGGGTGGCACCCTCGGGCACCTCTTCGAGAGTGCGCACCACCACCTCTTCCACCTGGGCGTCTGTGATGGTGCGGGGCACACCGGGACGTGGCTCGTCGGACAGCCCGTCGAGCCGGTACTGGAGAAATCTGGTCCGCCACCGGCGCACGGTCGCGCGATCGGTCCCCAGCCGTGCAGCCACTGCGGTGTTGTTCAATCCCCCTGCGCAGGCCAGCACGATCCGGGCCCGTCTGGCCAGCCCCTGCGCGGTTGTCCGGCGTTTGGCCCACCCCTGCAACACCAGCCGCTCGTCCTCGGATAACACCAGCGGCTGCAGCCTGCTGTCGCCCACACCTCCAGCAGACCGCAGCCGGCAGCCGCCGTCACCACCCACACCGCAATCTGAAACGAACGACGACTCACGTGGCGAAACGTGAACTCAAGACCAGGTCGCTAGAACCCCGCCGCCACCGCTCCGGGTCACCACCGCCCCGGGTCACCACCACCCCTGGCCGTCACACCCTCGCCGCCGCACCTCGTGGCGCCCGCTTGCGCTTCATATCGAGATTCTGCGATATTACGATTCAGCGAATCGATCCATCCCCGATGGGAGTGCACCGATGGACCTCGGCACGTTCGGGATCTACACCTTCGACTTCGAGCACCAGCCGGCCGCGCAGGTGCGGGAGTCGGTCCAGGAACTGGAGGATCTGGGCTGGCGGGCGGTCTGGATCCCGGAACTGCTCGGGCGGGACGCGTTCACGCACGCGGGGTTTCTGCTCGCCTCCACCCGGCGGCTGAGCGTGGTGAACGGCATCGCCCGGATCTGGTCCCGGGAGGCCCGCTGGACGCACGGCGCCGCGCTGTTGCTCGCGGACGCCTATCCGGGGCGGCACGTGCTCGGTCTGGGCTTCGGCGGGCAGCCGCGTCCGGGAGTGAAGCCCCGCGCCGCGATGGCCGCGTATCTCGACGAGCTGGACACCATGGAGACGCCCAGCCCCCACCCGGCACAGCCCGTCCGGCGCCTGCTGGCCGCGTACGGCCCGAGGATGCTGGAGCTGGCCCGCGACCGCGCCGACGGGGCGCAGACCTACCATGTGAACACGGCTCACACCGCGCAGGCGCGGGAGATCCTCGGGCCGGACGCCTTCCTGGCCGTCGAGCACGCCGTGCTGTTCGACACCGACCCGGACCGGGCCCGCACCCTCGCGCGCGAGCACCTGCACGGCTACCTCGAAACCCCTTACAACCTCGCCAAGTTCCGTCGGCTCGGATACACGGACGACGACCTCTCCGGCGGCGGCAGCGATCGTTTTGTGGACGACCTCGTGTTCTGGGGGGACCCGGACACGGTCGCAGGGAAGCTGCACGCGCAGGTGGAGGCGGGCGCCGATCATGTCGCCGTGCAGGTGATCGGCGTGGGGCCGGGTGAATCGGCGCTGCCGCAGTGGCGGTTGCTGGCCGATGCCCTGCTGCCGTCGAAGACCCGCTGACGGCCTCGGCTAACCGCTGAAGCGGTCCCGCAGTTCGCGCTTGAGGATCTTTCCGCTGGCGTTGCGCGGCAACTCGGCGACGAACAGCACCCGTTTGGGCGCCTTGAAGGGGGCGAGCTTCTCCTTCACATGCGCGATGAGCTGTTCCTCCGCCACCTCGCCGCGCGGGACGACGACCGCCGTGACGGCCTCGATCCACCGCTCGTCGGGCAGGCCGATCACGGCGGCCTCGGCGACGGCCTCATGGGTGTACAGCGCGTCCTCGACCTGACGCGAAGCGACCAGGACACCACCGGAGTTGATGACGTCCTTCACCCGGTCCACGATCGTGAAGTAGCCGTCTGCGTCGCGCACCGCGAGGTCGCCGGAGTGGAACCAGCCGTCCCGGAAGGCCTCGGCGGTCTCCTCGGGCTTGTCCCAGTAGCCCTCGCACAACTGCGGTGAGCGGTAGACGATCTCGCCGGGCGTGCCGTCGGGTACGTCCTCGCCCTTGTCGTCCACGACCCGGGCGTCCACGAACAGCACGGTCCGGCCGCAGGAGTCCAGCCGGCCCTCGTGTTCGTCGGGGCCGAGCACCGTGGCCAGCGGGCCGATCTCGCTCTGTCCGAAGCAGTTGTAGAAGGCGAGCCGCGGCAGGCGCTCCCGCAGCCGCCGCAGCACCGGCACGGGCATGATCGAGGCGCCGTAGTACGCCTTGCGCAGTCCGTCGAGGTCGCGGGTGGCGAAGTCGGCCCGGCCCGCCAGGCCGATCCACACCGTGGGCGGCGCGAACAGACTGTCCACGCGGCCCGCCTCGATCAGGTCGAACAGGCGGTCCCCGTCGGGCGCGTCCAGGATGATGTTGGTCGCGCCGACGGCGAGGTAGGGCAGCAGGAACACATGCATCTGGGCCGAGTGGTACAGCGGCAGCGCGTGCACCGGCCGGTCGCCGGCGCTCAGGTCCAGGGCGGTGATGGCGCTCAGGTACTCGTGCACGAGGGCCCGGTGGGTCATCATCGCGCCCTTGGGCAGGGCGGTCGTACCGGAGGTGTACAGCAGCTGCACCAGATCCTCGGTGCGGGGCTCGGGCCCGTCGTACGGCGCCGCGTCCGCGAGCCGGGCGAGGAGCGAGCCCTCGGCGTCCCTGAGCGGCAACACCCGTACTCCGTCCGGGAGTTGCTCGGTCAGGTCCGGGTCGGCGAGGACGAGGGTGCTGCCGGACTGGCCGAGGAGGTACGCCAGGTCGTCCCCGGTGACGTTCTGGTTGACCGGCACATGGACCAGGCCCGCACGGGCGCAGGCGAGGAAGGCGATCAGATAGGCGTCGGAGTTGTGGCCGTAGGCGCCGACCCGGTCGCCGGGGGTGAGCCCTGCCGCGAGCAGCACGGAGGCCGCGCGGGACACGGCGTCGTCGAGTTCCTCGTACGTCCAGCGGCGCTCGCCGTACTCCACCGCGAGGCGGGCCGGGGTGCGCCGGGCGCTGCGGCGCAGCACCCCGTCGACCGTGCTGCCATGTCCCTGCGTCATGGCTCTTGATCCTCGGTCCGTCACGGAGGCAGGTCAAGCACCGGGAGGCGCCAACTGCCGTTCGCCGAATGAACGCTTTGCTTCTGCGCGCTCCCGTGCGCCCCTTTGAAGAAAGGTTTCCGGACACCGGGCACCGTTGAACCTGGGCAGGACTTGTCTCGAGCGTCAAATCCGAAGCACGTTCACGTTTTCCCGCGTGACGTCGAGCAGGAGGTATCCATGAGCCGTGCCATGCCTGAACAGAAACGAGCGTGGAGGACAGGTACTGCTCCCGGCATATTCCCACTCATCGGCCACGGTATCGCCTTCTACCGCCGGCCGCTGGCGTTTCTGAATTCTTTGCCAGAGCACGGGGATCTGGTCGAGATACGGCTGGGCCCCCAGCGCGCCTGGATGGTGTGCCATCCGGAGCTGACCCACGAGGTGCTCATGAATCCCCACACCTTCGACAAGGGGGGCCCGCTGTACGACAGGCTCGGAAAGCTGATGGGGGACGGTCTCGTCACATGCCGCCAGCCGACGCACCGGGACAAGCGCAGGCTGCTGCAACCCGGCTTCCGTCCCTCCCATGTCGCCGACTACACGGCTCTGATCGCCGAGGAGGCCGAGGCGGTGTGCGACGCGTGGCCCACGGGTCAGGCGGTCGCCGTCACCGAGGCGATGATGGCCCTGACGACGCGCGTGATCAGCCGTGTCCTCCTCTCCGACTCGTTGGATGAGCCGACGACCGCCGAGGTGCGGGACTGTCTCACCGACGTCGTCCGCGGTCTGTTCGTCCGCACGGTCGTACCGATCGACGTCCTGTTCCGGCTGCCGACACCCGCCAACCGCCGCTATCGGCGCGCGCTCTCCCGGCTGCACGCGATCATCGACGCGGTGATCGCGGAGCGCCGACAAGGTCCCGAACGCGACGACGTGCTGGGAACTCTGCTCGCGGCCGAGCGCGGCGACTGCCCGGCGGCCGCGATCACCGACCAGGAGGTCCACGATCACCTGATCACGCTGCTGCTCACGGGCGTCGAGGCCCCGGCACTGTGCCTGGCCGACGCCTTCAGTCTGCTGGCCCGCCATCCGGACGCCGAGCGCCGCCTGCACGCCGAGCTCGACGCCGTCCTCCCTGGAGGCCGACGGCCCGGACCCGGCGATCTGCCGTACCTCGTCTACACCCGGTGCGTCGTCTCCGAGACGCTGCGCCACTCCTCGCCCGGCTGGCTCTTCACCCGTGTCGCCACCAAGGAGACGGAACTCGCCGGGTGCCGGCTGCCCGCGGGAGCCACCGTGCTGTACAGCCCTTACCTCCTGCACCACGATCCGTCGTCGTTCCCCGACCCCGAACGCTTCGACCCCGACCGCTGGCTGCCGGGAAACCCCACCGCCGAACAGCGCCGCGCGCTGATCCCGTTCTCCGCGGGCAACCGCAAATGCCTCGGTGACGAATTCGCCATGGTGGAGGCCACGGTGGCGCTCGCGACCCTTGCGGGGCGTCGGCGGCTGCGGCATCTGCCCGGGTATGTCGAACGGCCACCGCGCCCCGGGATCACGATGGGACCGCGCGCACTGGTCATGGCCTGCGAATCCCCTGCGCGCACAACGTCAGACACCCCGTCTTCCGCCGGCTCCCTGGCGCCCCGAACAACAGCCACCCATCGCGCATCGGATTCCCGGACGGCAGGTGACCCTGGTGTCGGCAACGCATGAGGAAATCACGGTCGGTGTACCGGACGGAATTCCGGTCTCGACCCTCAGGGATCTGATCGACACCAACCTCCGCATGCCCTTCCCGTTCCTGCGCAACCCCCATGAATCCGAAGCCACGGCAGGCGTCGACGCATGGCTGAGCTTATGGGGGCTGACCGACGTACCAGGTGTGGCGGCGATGATCGCCCGTACCCGCCCCGCCGAGCTCGCGTCCTTCACCAGTCCCACCCTGGATTCCGGTCTTCTCCAGATCGTGGCCTGTCAGATCGCCTATCAATTCGTCTTCGACGACCGGGCGGAAGACCTCGGTCGGCACTCTCCGGGCAGGCTGCTGCCGATGCTGTGCGAAAGCATCGCGATTCTGCGGGACGGCCGAGCGCCCAGCACTCCCCTCGGAGCGGCCCTGGCCGATCTGCACCGGCAGGTCCGGCAACGGTGCACGCCCGCGCAGGCCGCGCGATGGGCGTGGCAGAGCCGTGAATACGTGCACGGTCTGTTGTACGAGGCGGTGGCCCAGGCCGACCCCTTCCTCGTGCGGACCGGCGACTGCACCTCCATACGGTCGCTGACCGCGGGCGTCGAGCCGTTCTACCCGCTGTACGAGGCCGCCCAGCCGCGCGAGCTCTCACCAGCCGAGCTCCATGACCCCGTCGTACGGCGACTGAGCCGGCTGTCGGCCGACGCGGCGGTGTGGACGGCCGACCTGTTCTCCGCGGTGAAAGAACAGCGAGCGGGAGAAATGATCAATCTGGCCCTGGCCCACCAGCGCGAGCACCAATGCTCCCTGCAGGCCGCCATCCTCCTGGCGATCCAGGAGATCAACGCAACGATCGAGGAGTTCCAGAATCTCTACACAGAGATCGAACCGCAGTTGAGCCCGGCGGGCGTCGGCTACGTGGAGGGCATGGTCGGCTGGATCCGCGGGTGCTACCACTGGTCCCGCACCGTGCCGCGCTACGCGGACGTGATGTCGGTGCCCGCCGCGCCGTAGCCACACCTGTCGCGCTCTGGCGAGAGCGCCACGGGAAGGTGTCCAGTCGGGTCCTCTACCCTGCGAGCGGGGATTATCCCACCTGCAGTCAATCATTCACTCCATGGAACTCAATCCGACTTGCCCCGCCTCCCTGAGGCGTACGCTCGGCTCCCCCGGCCGAACGACAGAAGGCGGTACGGCACATGGCGACGGCGCCGCGGCAACCGATCACACAGCAACAGATGCTGATCGAGCGCCGACGGGAACTTCAGGCCCTCGATGCCGCGTTCCAGGAGCTGCGGCGCACCGCGGACGGCATGCCGCGAGCGAGGGGCAAGGGAGTGCTCGCCTTCACCGGGCCGGCCGGGCTGGGCAAGACGGCGCTCATGACGCAGGCACGTGCCCAGGCCGCGGCATACGGATTCACGGTGCTGTCGGGCAGAGGCGGGGAGGCCGAACAGGGTTCGGCGTTCCGCGTGGTGCGCCAGTTGGTGCAGCCCTCACTGGCGAGGATGGAGGGGGCGGAACTCCGCGCCTTCCTCGGAAGTTGGTACGACATCGTCGCCGCCGTGCTCGGCCTCGAAGCGTGTGGCCCCGGTCCCGCGCCGGACAGGACAGGGGTCCGCGAAGGCCTCGACTGGGTCATGACGCGGCTCACGGTGAGGAAAGCGCCGGTCGTCCTGCTCCTGGACGACCTGCACTGGGCGGACACCGAGTCACTCAGCTGGCTCGACTCCTTCGCATCCCGCGTCGAGGATCTTCCGCTGCTGATCGTGGTCGCCTACCGGCCCGACGAGCTGCCGTCCGAAGCGGGCGAATTCCGCACGCTCGTGGGACACCACGGAGACCGCCCCCACGACCTGGCGCTGCTCACCGCCGACGGCGTGGCGCAGATCGTCAGGAACGAACTCGGGAACGCGGCCGAGGACCGGTTCTGCAAGGAATGCTGGTCGGCCACCGGCGGGAGCCCCTTCGAAGCGGTGGAGCTGGCCATCGGACTCGCCGAGCGGAAACTGCGCGGCACCGAGGACGACCTGCCCGCGATGCGTGAGCTGGCCGCCGCGATCAAGGGCCCGGGACTGATCGACCGTCTGGAACGACTCGACACGGCAACGGTCCGCTTCGCGCACACCGCGGCCGTACTGGGGTCACCGTTCTCGCCTCAGCTCGCCGCGACCATCGCGGTGCTCGGCGAGGAGGCCGCAGCCGAGGCGACCCAGAAACTGCGCGCGGCCCGGATCCTGGCCGACAGCCATGGCCCGGAAGGTGAGCTGGAGTTCGTTCACCCGCTGATCGCCACGACGATCTACCGGTCGATCCGTACGGCCTTCCGGGCAGGCCTGCACAACACCGCCGCGCAGGCCGTCCTGGCCGCGGGCTACGGACCCACCGCCGCCGCCCGGCATCTGCTGGAGGTCCCTTGCGAAGGCAGTCCCGAAGCGGTCGCCTGTCTGCGCGAGGCCGCACGCGAATACCTCCGTGCCGGCGCGACCGAGGCCGCCCGGCGGTTGCTGACCCGCGCGTTGCAGGAGCCGCCGCTGCCCGAGGACCGTGCCGCGGTCCTTCACGAACTCGCGTGCGCCACGTTCCTGATCGAGCCCAGGGCCACGGTGAGGCATCTCCGCCAGGCGCTGGCCGAGCCCGACGTCGACCCCGAGCTGCGCGCCTCCATCGTCTATCAGCTGACGACGGCTCTGGCCCACACCGATCAGCTGGCCGAGGCCGTGGCCGTGGCCGCCGAGGAGGCGAAGCAGGCCAGGAATCCCCGCGTCAGACTGCGCATGCAGGCAGATCAGTTCGTCTGGAGCATGGTCCGCACCGACGACCCCGACTCGCCCGCCCGCTCCCGGACACTTGCGCGACTTGCCGAGAAGTTGCCCGGTCTCAGTCTGGAGGAACGCTACATCCTGGGGCTGCGGGCCTGGGATGCCGTCAAGCGTGGCGAACCGCGGCAGACCGCCCTGACGTACGCCGAGAAAGCCCTGCACGGCGGCATGAGCTGGACCGACGAGAACCGCGGTTTCGAGGTACCCCTTTCGGTCGCTCTGGTGTTCATGTACGGCGACCAGCCGCGACAGGCCGAGGAGTTGTTCAGCACGGGTATCGCCGAATGCGCGGCCAAGGGCTGGCACGGCTCCCACCTGGCCTTCGGTCAGACCATCGCCGGCTACGTCCGCTACCGCCGGGGCTGCCTCGCCGAAGCCGAAGACCTCGTACGGGAAGGGCTGCGCATCGCCGACAAGGTGGAAGGGGTCGTGGCCGCCCAGTTGTTCGGCGTCAGCATCCTCATCCAGACCCTGCTCGCCCGTGGGCGCATCACCGAGGCACGCGCACTGGCCGACGAGCACCACTTCGGTGACATGACTCCGAACGCCGTCATCTATCCCGACCCGCGCACCGTGTACGCGGAACTGCTCCTGGGAGAGGGACGGCACGCCGAAGCAGCGACGTTGCTGTCCTCGGTCGGGCACTGGCTGGACAAACGGGCCTGGCGGAACCCGGCATGGTGCCCGTGGCAGCTGCGGCTCGCCTCCGCGCTCGCTCCCACCGCCCCACAGGAGGCGCTCGGCCATGCGCAGGACGCCGTGCGGCGGGCCCGGAAGTTCGGCGCCGCCTCCACCATCGGCCAGGCCCTCCACACCCTCGCCGAGGTGACCGGTGGCCCGGCGGCACTCGACCTGTACGCGGACGCCGTCCACCACCTGGAGCAGTCGCCCGCCGCCTACGAGCTGGCGCGCGCCCAGGTCGGCCACGGCGCGGCGCTGTCTCGCAACGGGCGGTTGCAGGAGGCCGCCGAGCGGCTCTACCAAGGCCTGGAAGGCGCCGTCCACTGCGGGGCCGAGGCGCTCGCCGCCCGGGCCAGGGCAGAACTCTCGGCGGCGGGAATGCGTCCGCTGCCCCTGCGGTATGCGCAGGCGGACACGCTGACGGGCCGGGAACGCCGTACCGCCGAACTGTCCGCCCAGGGGCACCCGGTGGCGGTCATCGCCAAGGAACTGCGCCTCACCGAGCAGGGTGTGCGGCAGTTGCTGTCCAGCGTCTACCGGAAGATCGGCACCGACGCCGCCGGGCTCGCCGGGGTCCTGGAGAGCTGTCCTCGCCTTCGCCCCTGAACGTGGTCACACCGCCCGTGTCCGCCCCTCCCAGTACGGATCGCGCAACCGCCGCTTGTACAGCTTGCCGTTGGGGTCGCGGGGCATGTCGGCGATGAAGTCGACGCTCTTGGGCCGCTTGTAGCCGGCGAGCCGCTCGGCGCAGTGGTCGTGCAGGGCGGCGGCGAGGGCCGGGCCGGGCTCGTGGCCGGGTGCCGGTTCGACGACGGCCTTGACCTCCTCGCCCCAGTCGTCGTGCGGGATGCCGAAGACGGCGGCGTCGGCGACGGCCGGGTGGGACAGGAGCACCGACTCGATCTCGGCCGGGTAGATGTTGACCCCACCGGAGATGATCATGTCGATCTTGCGGTCGCGGAGGAAGAGATACCCGTCCTCGTCGAGGTAGCCGAGGTCGCCGACGGTGAAGAAGTCGCCGATGCGGTTCTTGCGGGTCTTGGCCTCGTCCTTGTGGTACGCGAAGCCACCGGTGGTCATCTTCATGTAGACGGTGCCCAGTTGGCCGGGCGGGAGCCGGTTGCCCTCGTCGTCGAAGACCGCGAGTTCGCTGATGGGCCAGGCCTTGCCGACCGTGCCGGGCTTCTTCAGCCAGTCCTCGGCGGTGGCGAAGGCGCCGCCGCCCTCGCTGGCCGCGTAGTACTCCTCCACACAGTGGCCCCACCAGTCGATCATGGCCCGCTTCACATGGTCCGGGCAGGGGGCGGCGCCGTGGATGGCGTGCCGCATGGACGAGACGTCGTAGCGGGCCTTCACCTCGTCCGGGAGGGCCAGCAGGCGATGGAACTGGGTCGGGACCATATGGGTGTGCGTGCACCGGTGGGTGTCGATGAGGCGCAGCATCTCGTCCGGGGTCCACTTGTCCATCAGGACGAGGCGGTGGCCTATGTGCAGCGACGCGCCCGCGAACTGCAGGACGGCCGTGTGGTACAGCGGTGAGCAGACGAGGTGGACGTTGTCGTCGAACGGCTTGATGCCGAAGATCCCGAGGAAGCCGCCCAGATAGGCCTCCTCGGGCGGCTTGCCGGGCAGCGGGCGGCGGATCCCGCGCGGGCGCCCCGTCGTACCGGAGGTGTAGTTCATGACCCAGCCGAGCTCCCGGCGATCGGGCGCGGACTCCGGTTGCCCGTCGAGGAGTTCGGCGTACGGCCGGAAGCCGCCGACCTCGCCGACCGCGTACCGGCGTGTGGCGGCCAGGCCCGCCTCGTCGGCGGCGGCGCGCGCAGCGTCGGCGAACCGCTCGTGGGCGATGAGCGCCTTGGCCCCACAGTCGCCGACGATCCAGGCGATCTCGGGGCCGACGAGGTGGTGGTTGACCGGGACCAGATAGAGGCCGGCCTGGGTCGCGGCCAGGTAGGCGGTGAGGAACTCGACGCCGTTGGGCAGGACGACGGCGAAGGCGTCGCCGCGCTCGAGGCCTGCCGCGCGCAGCCCGTGGACGAGCCGGTTGGCGGCGCCGTGCAGACGCCCGGCGGTCCACTCCTCGCCGTCGGGGGCGACAAGGACCGCGCGGTCGGGGTGCTGGGCGGCCTGGGCCCAGAATCCGGCAGGGGGTGTGCTCACGACTGGCCGCTCCTTCCGGCGATGCGGTTGATGCGGTCCACGGCCTTCTCGAAGCCGCGGGTGAGGTCGTCGAAGACGGCCTGGACGCTGCGTTCGCTGCTCATCCGGCCGACGATCTGCCCGACCGGTGTGCCGAGCAGCGGTTCGACCTCGTACTTCTGGATCCGGGAGACCGCCTCGGCCACCAGCAGTCCCTGTAGCGGCATGGGCAGGGTGCCGGGGCCGGCCGGGTCGTCCCACGCGTCGGTCCACTCGGTACGGAGCTGGCGTGCGGGCTTGCCCGTGAGGGCACGGGAGCGCACGGTGTCACCGGACCCGGCGGCGAGGAGCCTGCGGGTCAGGGCGGGTGAGTGCAGATCGGCCTCTGTGGTGGTCAGCCATATAGAGCCAAGCCACACACCCTGGGCACCGAGGCTGAGGGCAGCGGCCACCTGTTGCCCACTGCCGATGCCTCCGGCCGCCAGGACGGGCAGGGGATCGACGGCCTCCACGACCTCGGGGGTGAGCACCATGGTGGCGATCTCGCCGGTGTGGCCGCCGGCCTCGTAACCCTGGGCGACGACGATGTCGATGCCCGCCTCCTGGTGCTTGCGGGCGTGCCGGGCGCTGCCCGCGAGCGCGGCGACCAGCACGTCCCGGTCGTGGGCACGGGCGACGACGTCGGCAGGCGGGGAGCCGAGGGCGTTGGCGAGGAGCCGGATCGGGTAGTCGAAGGCGACGTCGAGCTGGGTGCGGGCGACCTGCTCCATCCAGCCGGTGATGCGCCAGCCGGACGCCTCGCCCTCGGCCAGCTCGGGGACGCCGTACTTGGCGAGGGTGTCCCGCACGAACTGCCGGTGTCCCTCCGGGATCATCGCCTCGACGTCGGCCTCGGTCACGCCTTCGACCTTCTTCGCGGGCATGACGACGTCCAGCCCGTAGGGCCGGCCGCCGGTGTGCGCGTCGAGCCAGTCGAGGTCGCGTTTGAGGTCTTCGGGGGCGGTGTAGCGGACCGCGCCGAGCACGCCGAAGCCGCCGGCCCGGCTGATGGCCGCGGCGACGGCGGGGAACGGCGTGAAGCCGAAGACGGCGTGCTCGACTCCCAGTTTCCTGCTCAGCTCCGTCTGCATGGGCGCAGGATGCCGCAGCGGACCGGAGGAGGGAAGAGTTTTCTGACGTCCCGTCAGATTCCTTTGGCAGCCTTACGTTACGAGGTGGCCTCCAGCACCGCCATCGCCGCATTGTGCCCCGGCACCCCGCTCACCCCTCCCCCGCGCACCGCGCCCGCGCCGCACAGCAGGACGTTCGGGTGCCGGGTCTCCACTCCCCAACGGCCCGTGTCCGGCTGGGCGTAGGGCCAGGACAGGGCGCGGTGGAAGATGTTGCCGCCGGGCAGCCTGAGGTCCCTTTCGAGGTCGAGCGGGGTCTTCGCCTCGATGCAGGGGCGGCCGTCGGCGTCGGTGGCCAGGCAGTCGGCGAGCGGTTCGGCGAGGTGGGCATCGAGCTGGGCGAGGGTCGACTTCAGCAGCTCCTCTCGTACGGCGTCGTTGTCCTGGTCGAAGAGCCGGGCCGGGGTGTGCAGGCCGAACAGGGTGAGCGTCTGGTAGCCGCGCTCGGCGAGGCCGGGGCCGAGGATGGTGGGGTCGGTCAGGGAGTGGCAGTAGATCTCCGAGGGCGGGACGGCCGGGAGTTCACCGGCGGCGGCCTGCGCGTGGGCGGTGGCCAGCTGCCGGTAGCCCTCGGCGATGTGGAAGGTGCCGGCGAAGGCCTCGCGCGGGTCGACGGCCGTATCGCGCAGCTTCGGCAGCCGGGTGAGCAGCATGTTGACCTTGAGCTGGGCGCCCTCGGCCGGTTCGGGCGACGGGTCCCCGGTCAGGGCGGCCAGCTCGTGCGGGGAGGCGTTGACCAGGACGTGCCGGGCGGCGGCGACGCCCTCGCCGTCGGCCGTTCGGTAGGTGACCTCGGCGGTGTGTCCGTCGGTGGCGATCCGGACCGCCTCGTGTCCGGTGGCGATGACCGCGCCGGCCGAGCGGGCGGCGGCGGCCAGGGCGTCGGTGAGGGCGCCCATGCCGCCGACGGGCACGTCCCAGGCGCCGGTGCCGCCGCCGATGACGTGGTAGAGGAAGCAGCGGTTCTGGACGAGGGAGGGGTCGTGGGCGTCGGCGAAGGTGCCGATCAGGGCATCGGTGAGGACCACACCCCGGACCAGGTCGTCGGTGAAGTTCTCCTCCACGGCGACGCCGATCGGTTCCTCGAACAGAGCCCGCCACGCGGTCTCGTCGTCGATGCGGCGGCGTAGTTCGTCGCGGCCGGGCAGGGGCTCGGTGAGGGTCGGGAAGACGCGCTCGGCGACGCGCGTGGTCATGCCGTAGAAGCGCTGCCAGACCTGGTACTCGCGCTCGCCGCCGGTCAGCCGGGCGAAGGCCTCCCGGGTGCGCTGCTCGCCGCCGCCGACGAGGAGTCCCGTGGGCCGGCCGTCCCGCTCCGCCGGGGTGTACGAGGAGATGGTGCGGGAGCGGACCCGGAAGTCCAGGGCGAGGTCGCGCACGATCTTCTGCGGCAGCAGGCTGACCAGGTAGGAGTACCGCGACAGGCGGGCGTCGACACCGGCGAACGGGCGGGTGGAGATCGCGGCGCCGCCCGTGTGGTCCAGCCGTTCCAGCACCAGCACCGAACGGCCCGCCCGGGCCAGGTAGGCGGCGGCGACCAGGCCGTTGTGTCCACCGCCGACGATGACGGCGTCGTAGCTGCGGGTGTGCGCGTTGGCAGGCATGGTTCTTCGTAACACGCGCTGATCCACGACGGCCAGAGGTACGCCCTTCCCTTGGGCCGGGTGGCCTTGGGCGGGCACGGGGTGGATGGGCCGGGGGGTGGATCGGCCAGGAGGGTGGATCGGCGGGGGGGGGATCGGCTGGGAAGTGGATCGGCCGGGAAATGGTCGGCCGGGGGGTGGATCGGCCGGGAAATGGTCGGCCGGGGGGATCGGCCGGGGCCCCGGCCCGGGGGTGGCTTCGGCCCGGGGGTGGCTTCGGCCCGGGGGTGGCTTCGACCGAGGACGGGGTGACATCCGCCCGGGGGTGGCATCGGGCGGAGGGGGCCTCGGCCAGGGTTTCCGCCGCAGGCGGCATCCGTCACGCTCCCCCGGATGCCTGCTGCCGGCGGATCACCGCGACCCTGCGGTACAGCTCGCCGGCCTCCTTGCCCCGGCCGAGCCGTTCCAGGCAGTGGGCCTCGTCGCCCTGGCCGGCGAGGGTGTCGGGGTGGTCCGGGCCGAGGTACTGCGCTCGGGTGGCGGTGACCCGCCGGTACTCCGTGAGGGCCTCCGCCCAGCGGCCCAGCCAGCCCAGGGCGACCGCGACCTCGCGGCGGCTGACGAGCGTGTCGGGGTGCGCGGGCCCCAGGGTCTGTTCGCGCAGCAGGCACACCTCCCGGGCCTCGGCCAGGGCGTCCTCCCAGCGCCCCAGCCGGCCGAGGTTGACCCCGAGGCCGTGCCGGGCGCGCAGGGTCTCGGGGTGGGTGGGGCCCTGGACGCGGGTGCGGTCCTCGATCAGTTCGCGGTACCGGCGCAGGGCGTCGGCGCTGCGGCCGAGCCGGCCGAGGCTGAGGGCGGTCTCGTAGCGGGCGGCGAGGGTGTCGGGGTGGTCGGCGCCCAGGACGCGCGCTCTCGCCTCGGCGACCTCGCGGTAGATGCGCAGCGCCTCCTCCCAGCGGCCCGACTGGCCCTGGGCGTAAGCGACTTCGCAGCGCGAGACCAGGGTGTCGGGGTGGTCGGGACCGAGCACCCGGGCCCGGGCGGCGGCCACCTCCAGGGCCGTACGGCAGGCGTCGTCCAGGCGGCCGAGCCGCCCCAGGGTGCAGGCGAGGTTGTGGCGGCAGCGCAAGGTGTCGGGGTGGTCGGGGCCCATGGCGCGCACCCGGGCGGCCAGCACCTCCGCGTACACCTGGTGGGCCTCGAAGTGGCGGCCCAGCCTGCCCAGCGCATAGGCCGACTCCTGGCGGGTGGCGAGGGTGTCGGGATGGTCGGTACCGAGGACGCGCGCTCTCGCCTCGGCGAGGTCCGGGTAGGCGGCCAGCGCCTCGGTGACCCGGCCGGCGCGGACGAGCGCGAAGAGGGCCTCGTGGCGGCCGGCCAGGGTCGCGGGGTGGTCGGGGCCGAGGAGGGCGGCCAGCTCGGCGGCCACGGCCAGGTGTGCCTCGCCCGCCTCGGCCCACCGGCCGAGCGCGGCCAGCCGGGCGGCCTCGCGGTGCCGCGCGGCGCTCTCCTGGGGAAGTGCCGTGCGCTCCGCGGGAAGTGCGGTGCGCTCCGCAGGGAGTGCCGGGGCGGGGCGTCGGGCCTCCGCGGGTCCGTTGTGGCTGGTCGCGCGGTTCCCCTCGTACTTTCGGGGCGTGACCGCCCACCGGGCCGACAAGGCCGCCCCCGGGTCCGGGGGCAGCGCGCGCAGTCCCGCGCCGAGCGCCTTGTGGCCCGTGGTCATGCCCCCGGTCCAGGACGGCAGGCGCCCTCGATCCGCGGCATCCAGGAGCGCGGGTCCTACGGCCGTGCCCGCGACGGCCGTTGTGCGCCGGCCCCGGATCCTGCGGACCAGCTCCCGTGCGTCGTACGGTCGTTCCTCGGGGCGTTTGGCCAGCAGGTCGAGGATGATCTCCTCCAGGTGGCCGGGCAGGTCGGGGCGGCGGTCGCGCGGGGGCCGGGGCGGGGTGTCGCGGTGGCCGATGAGGACCGCCCAGGCGTCCTCCAGGTCGAACGGCGGTGTGCCGGTGGCGATTTCGTACAGCACGCAGCCCAGCGAGTACAGGTCGCTGCGGTGGTCGACCTCGCCGCCGCCGATCTGTTCCGGGGACATGTAGTGCGGGGTGCCCAGGGCGACGCCGGTGCCCGTGAGCCGGGCGGTGAAGCCGATATCGTGGCCGAGGCGGGCGATGCCGAAGTCGCAGATCTTCACGGTTCCGTCGGTCAGCCGCATGATGTTGCCCGGCTTCAAGTCGCGGTGGACCACGCCGTGTTGGTGGGTGTAGGCGAGGGCGGCGGCGACCTGGGCGGCGATGTCCGCCACGTCGTCCACGGGCAGCGGATGGCCCTTGTTGTCCTCCAGCAGCCGGCTCAGATCACGGCCTTCCAGCAGCTCCATCACCAGGTACGGGGTCCCGTCGGACTCGCCGAAGTCGTGTACGACGGTCACCCCGCGGTGCGAGAGGGCGGCGGCGACCCGGGCCTCACGGCGGAACCGCTCCCGCAGGACGCTCGCGAGCGACGGATCGTGGTAGGGGCCGAGCGGCTTGAGGCACTTCACCGCGACCTGCCGGCCCAGGGACTCGTCCCGGGCCCGCCACACCTCGCCCATCCCGCCCCGCCCGATCAGGTCGAGCAGCCGGTACCGGCCCTGAACCAGCCTGTTCTCCCCCATAGCGATCCGCCGCCCCCGTCGCCGCCCGCCCCGCCGCGGGGAGGCCTGCGCCGGACCGCGCCCGGCCGCACCGCGCCGGCCCGATCCGCGCCACACCCCCTGCTCGCCCAGTATGGCGGCTTATCGTCCGACTTTGTACGGTGCCGGACGTGCTTCGGGTCCGAGCCTCGCCATGGCTCGCAGAATGTGTTTGGGCGGCAGTTGCCAGCGCACACGTGCGGGGACGCGCCGGAGCAGCGCGCCCGTGGCCCGCAGCCGGCGGGTCACGACGGCGGGCGCGGGGGCCGGTCTGCCGTACAACTGGTGGGCGTACGGCGGCAGAGCGGCGTAGGCCAGCTGCGCAACGCGCCGCCACAGCACCTCGCGCGCCGGTATGAGGAGCGGATGCGTCGGCGGGTGGAGCAGGAAGTCGTCGACGGCGCGTGCCTCGGGACCCGCGGCCAGCTCCGGCCGCACCCGGTCGAAGTACGCGGCGAGTTCGGCCCGGCTCGCCGGTACGGTCTGCGGGTCGAGGCCCACCAGGCGTGCGCTGACCCGGTGTTCGGCCGTGTACCGGTCGGCCTGGGCGTCGGTGAGCGGGAAGCCGGAGCGGCGCAGCACGTGCAGATAGGAGTCGATCTCCGCGCAGTGCACCCACAGCAGCAGTCCGGGTTCGTCGACGCCGTACCGCTCGCCGGTGTCGGGGTCGGTCGCCGTCAGCATGCTGTGGATCTTCCGTACGCGGGCACCGGCCCGCTCGGCGGCCTCGGTCGTGCCGTACGTCGTCGTGCCGACGAAGTTGGCGGTGCGCATCAACCGGCCCCACGCGTCGCGCCGGAAGTCGGAGTTCTGCATCACGCCCCGGACCGCGCGCGGGTGCAGGGCTTGCAGGTAGAGCGCGCGGACGCCGGCGATCCACATCATGGGGTCGCCGTGCATCTGCCAGGTCACGGAGTTCGGCGTGAACAGCCCGGGGTCGTCGCCCATGCCCGCAGGCTAATGACCACGGCCGCCGAGCGTCACCCCTTGCCGCCGGCACACGGTGACCAGCGTGGCTGAGGTCGGTCGGCGGCTGCCCGTCGGGTGCGGATTCCGTGCGGGTCAGCGCGCCGCGCGCAGTTCGGCGTACAGCTCCGGTCCCGTCCATGTGCGGGGCGTGGACTCCGCCTCGTGCACCAGGGCGGCGAGACGGGCGTTCACGGGTGCGCGCCGTCCGTGGGCGGTGGCGAGGGCGACGATCTCGCCCTGCAGCGAGTCGATCTCCGTGGGCCGGCCGCGCCGCAGGTCCTCCCACATCGAGGAGCGCGCGTGGGCGTCGATCCGCAGGGATGCCGCCGCCACCCGGCGGAAGACGGCGTCGGGCAGCTCCAGCAGATACGGCGTGACGCCGGGCGGGGTGGGTCCGAGCCGGGCGGGGCTGACTCCGGCGGCGCGGTAGACGGCGAGGGCCTCGCGCTGGCACAGGGCCAGGCAGCGGCGGTACGCCCGCCCGCCGAGCTGGTCGCGCAGCGGCAGCCCGGAGAGGGCGTTGATCGCGTTGTTGAGGTTCAGCAGCAGCTTGGCATGCTGCACTTCGGACATGTCGGTGCGGGCCTCGATGGCCAGGCCCGCGCCGCGGAAGGCGGCGACCAGGGTGTCGTGGGGCTCGGTCATGACGCTGCCCGGCATGCCCTGGTGCACGGTGCCGGGCTCGGACTGCACCACGTTGTAGGGCACCATCCCGGCGAGCACGGTGTGGCCGGGGAGCGCGGCGCGCAGGGTGGCGGGGTTGTGCAGCCCGTTCTGGAGGCTGACCACGACGGCGCCGGGCGCCAGATGAGGGGCGAGGTCCTTGGCGGCGGCCTCGGTGCCGGCGGTCTTCACGGTGACCAGCACATGGTCGGCGCCGGCCGCGGCTTCGGGGCCGGTGGCCAGGGTCAGCCGGTCCGGCGTGAGGTGGACGGGCGGCCGGACGGAGGTGCTGAGGGTGAGTCCCCGCTCGCGCAGCACATCCATGGCGGCGGGCCGGCCGATGAAGGCCACGTCGTGCCCGGCGGCGGCGAGGTGGCCACCGATGTGACAGCCGATGCTGCCGGCGCCGAGGACGGCGAAGCGGGGCTGGGGCATGGGGTGACTCCTGCGGGGGCGGCGTCGGGCAGGGTCCAGCATGTATCAGGGCGATCAGCGGTGCCAAGGTGCCGTCGGTTCTCGGCCCGCTTCGTCGCCCCGGGTCCGGCCTGTCCGCCGGAGCGGTCCCGACGCCGGCGAGGCGCGGGGCGGCCTTCCCGCGCGGTGCGGCCATCCGGCGGCGCTCCGCCCTCCCGCTCAGGGCCGATGGGCCCCCGGCTCGGCCCGATTGGCCCGTGGTGGCCCGGGGTGCGGCGCGGCCACGCTGGAAGGGGAAGCCATGAAGGGAGCCGGTGCGATGACTTCGACCACCACCATGAACGCGGCCCTTGATGCCATGCACCGCGAACGGCTGATGTACCTCGCCCGCGAGGTCACCTTCGAGGCCGGGGCCCGCATGTTCGAGGAGGGCCGGCGCGCCGACCGCTTCTGGATCGTGCGCACCGGCAGCGTCGCCCTCGACCTGCACGTGCCGGGCCGCAGGTCCGCGGTCATCGAGACCCTCGGCCACGGCGAACTGATCGGCTGGTCCTGGCATTTCCCGCCGTATCTGTGGCACTTGGGCGCCGAGGCGATGAGCCCGGTGCGGGCCTGGGAGTTCGACGCCGAGGCCGTGCGGGTGATGTGCGCCGAGGACCCCGAGTTCGGCCGGGCGATCGCCGACTGGGTCGGGCGCGTGGTCGCCCAACGGCTGCATGCCTCCCGGGTCCGGCTGCTCGACCTCTACGCCCCCTACGGCAGCGGTGGTCCGATGTGACCGCCCGGATCCGACCGGAGGACGGCATGGGCGGCGGCCCGCACCGAGTGGGTGACGTGATGACGCGTGCCGTCGTCGCCGTGGGCCGCGAGACCCGCTTCAAGGACATCGTCGTGCGCATGGAGCAGTGGCGGGTCAGCGCCCTTCCGGTGCTGGAGGGTGACGGCCGGGTGGTCGGCGTGGTGTCCGAGGCGGATCTGCTGCCCAAGGAGGAGTTCCGGGACAGCGATCCGGACCGGCTCACCCAGATGCGCCGGTTGTCCGATCTGGCCAAGGCGGGTGCGGTGACCGCCGGGGAGCTGATGAGCACGCCGGCCGTCACCGTGCACGCGGACGCCACGCTCGCCGAGGCCGCGCGCATCATGGCGCTGCGGCGCGTGAAACGGCTGCCCGTCGTGAGCGGCGAGGGCCTGCTCGAAGGCGTGGTCAGCCGCGGGGACCTGCTGAAGGTGTTCCTGCGCGCGGACAACGACCTCGCCGACGAGATCCGCCGCGATGTCGTCGACCCCTTGTTCCCCGCCCCGGTCGAGCCCGTGCACATCGTGGTCACCGACGGCGTCGCCACCCTGACGGGACGGGTTCGCGGCGCCGCCCGGATTCCGCTCGCCGCACGTCTGGTGCGAGGTGTCGAGGGTGTCGTCGCAGTGGACTGCCGGCTCACCGCGGCCGACGAGGGCTGAATCCCGCTCCATCTCGCGGGGAGCGTCTCATACGGCCGTACGGCCGTCGGTGCCGATCCGACGGCCGTACATGCCGTCTGCCGGGTCGAGGTCGGGGCGGCGGGGCGGTCCGGCCAGGGCGCACCGCACGTCCACCACGCCCGCCACGGCCCTTGCGAGCCGTACGGCGAGCGGAATCAGGGCGGTTTCCCGGGCCCGACCGGCCAGCGTGACGACGCCGTCGCGCACCTCCACGCGGACGGCGGCGGCGTGCGTACCGAAGAGTCGTACGACGACCTCGCGCCGCACCTCCTCGGCGATGTCCGCGTCGTCCCGCAGGAAGACCTTCAGCAGGTCGGAGCGGCTGACGATGCCGAGCAGCAGGCCGGCCCGGTCGACGACCGGCAGTCGCTTGACCCTGGTACGGGCCATGATGCGCGCGGCGTGGTCAAGCGTGGCATCGGGTGCCACGGTGACGGCCGGGGCGGTCATCAGCCCGGCCGCGGTGACGGCGTCCGGCTTGTCGATGGGCAGCAGATCGCCCTCGGAGACGACCCCGATGACGCGGCCGGCGTCGTCCAGCACCGGCAGGGCGCTGACTCGCCATTCGCGCATGACCTTCACGATGTCCTTGAAGGCCGCCCCTCCCCGCAGGGCGACGACCCGGTGGGTCATCACGTCGTTCACGAGGGCCGGAGTGCCGTTCATGGCGTCCTCCAGGGGCACGGTCACCGTCGTCGGACACCATCAGACTGCGGCGGCGAACCCGTACGGGACAGGGGCCGAGTGGCCCTGATCCGCTGCCCGTGCCGGCCCGGTCAGTGGCCTATCCGGCGGGCAGCGGGACACGCCATTGCAGCGTGGCACCGCCCTCCTCGGGGCTGGTCAGTGCGAGCCCCCCGCCGAGCTTTTCCGCCCGCTCGGCCATGTTGCGCAGTCCGCTGCGCCGGCCGCCGGGCGCGATTCCCACTCCGCTGTCCGAGACCCGCAGGCACACCTCGCGGCCGTCGGTCGTCAGGGCCACCTGGGCCCGGTCGGCGTGGGCGTGCCGGGCGATGTTGGTGAGGGCCTCGGTCAGCACGGCCACGACGTCGTCGGCGATCCCGGCCGGCACATCGGTGTCCACCAGGCCTTCCATGCGCACGCTGGGGGCGAAGCCCAGCACGGGGGCGGCCTCACCGACCGCGTGGACCACCCGCGCCCGCAGCCCGCTTCCGGCGGTGCCGGTGCGGGACCGCAGTCCGAAGATCGTCGACCTGATGATCTTGATGGTCTCGTCCAGGTCGTCGACGGCCCGCAGCACCCGCTCGGAGGCCTCGGGATGCTCGATGAACCGGCCCGCGCTCTGCAGGGTCATCCCGGTGGCGAACAGCCGCTGGATCGCGAGGTCGTGCAGGTCCCGGGCGATGCGGTCGCGGTCCTCCAGCAGCGCGATCTGCTGGGCGTCCTGCCGGCGCTCGGCCAGTTCCATCGCGATCGCGGCCTGGGCGGCGAAGCCCTGCAGCATCTCGGTCTCCTTCCGCAGGAAGACCGGCCGGCCCTCTTCCCGGGCCACCAGGACGACCCCTCGTGCCCCGTCCGCACCCGTGCCGATGGGGACGGCGGCGGCGGGACCGAGCCCGTCGAAGCGCGGCGGATCGGGGGTGATCCGAGGGTCGTGGACGACGTCGTCGCTGGTGACCGGGGCGGCCGCGGCGTACGCCAGCCCCATCAGGCTTTCGTGCAGGGGCAGTACCAGGCCGCGGTGTGCCTCGGCGTCCACGCCGACGGCGATCTCCACGTTGAGCGATTTCGTGTTCTCCATGGGCAGGGCGACCGCTGCCAGGGCCGAGCCCGAGATCTCCCGGGCGCGCTCGGCGATCAGGCTCAGGGCATCGGCGCGGTCGCTGCCGGACATCAGGCTGTGGCCGATCTCCGCGTTCGCGCGCAGCCAGCGCTCGCGCAGCCGGGAGTCCTCGTAGAGGCGCGCGTTGTCGATGGCCACGCCGGCCGCCACGGCCAGCGTGGACAGCACCGACTCGTCCTCCTCGTCGAACTCCGCGCCGCCGCGCTTCTCGGTCAGGTACAGGTTGCCGAAGACCTGGTCGCGGACCCGGATCGGGACACCGAGGAAGCTGCTCATGGGCGGGTGGCCGGGCGGGAAGCCGTACGAGGCCGGGTGCTCGGAGATCTTCCCGAGCCGGAGCGGATGCGGGTGCCGTATCAGTTCACCGAGGATGCCGTGGCCCTCGGGAAAGGGGCCGATCACGGCGATCTGCTCCCCTGTGACGCCCACCGTGTGGAAGGCGGACAGCCGCCGGCCGTCCGGTCCGATGACGCCGAGGGCGGCGTACTCGGCGTCCACGAGCGCCGCGGCCGCTTCCACGATGGAGTGCAGGACCTGTTCCAGGTCCAGTTCCCGGCCGACGGAGAGGACGGCCTCCAGCAGGCTGTGGACGCGATCCTGTGCGTTGCGGGCCGCGTTGATCCGGGCCTGCAGCTCCTCCAGCAGCTCGTCGAGCTTGAGCTGCGGCAGTCGTACGCGAGGCTCTTCGGGGTTTGCCACCATGTCCCTCCATGTCCGGCCGGCACACGGACCCCCCGCCTGCGGGTTGTCTCCACGATATCGGCTATGCCCCGGGGTGGTTACCCGGACCGGCTCTCCTCGCGGCGGCTTGGGCACCGGTGGCTTGGGGAAGCGGGGACGACCGGCCCTTGATCGAGGACCGAACGGCACCTGGGGGGAATCAGGGCCGTGGGAGACGGTGAAGGGACACGGGACGAGAGTGACGTAGACGCGAAGAAGCCAGCCATGATCCGTGATCACAGTCCGACGCACCGCCGCTTCGACCTCGACCGAGCCGAGGCGCTGAGCCTGCTGGGCAGTGTTTCCCTGGGGCGGATCGTGTTCACGCGGCAGGCGCTGCCGACCGTGCGCCCCGTCAACCACATCGTGGACGGTGGTGACATCGTGATCCGTACGCCCGAGGGCGCGGCGCTGACCTGGCACACCCGGCATTCCGACGACGCCGGAGTGGTCGTCGCCTACGAAGCCGATGTGATCGACCCGGTCACGCACACCGGCTGGAGCGTGGTGGTCACCGGTTACGCCCGCCTGGTCACGGATCCTGACGAACTGGCGCGGATCCGGGGGCTGTTGAGTCCCTGGGTGCCGCTGCAGGAGCCGGACCACGCGGTGCGCATCCGCCCCGAGATGGTCACGGGTGTGCTGCTCACCGGGGCGGACGAAGCGGAGCTCGACCGAGCGCCGGAGCGGGACCGGCTCAGGCCGTGATCCGGCGTCCGGTCACCGTGCGGGGCTCGACGCGCACCCACAGGTCCCGCGTGCCACCCGCCCAAGGGGCGCTGTACGCCTGCTCGGTGAGTCGTCGCTGTTCCCGCTCGTCGGTCACCGTCCGCGCGTGTCCGCGGACCAGGACGCTCCAGCCCTGGCTGAAAGCGTCATCGATGCGGTCGACCTCGAACGCCACCTCTTGGCCGGCCGCGAGGGACGGGGTCGCCCCGAGGGCGGTCCGGAAGGCGATCGCGTCGTCGACGACACCGTAGTTGACGGGCACGATGACGGGCCCGGTGCCGGTGGACACCGCGAGCCGGCCCACGCCGTGCGTGCCCAGCAGCGACCGGCACTCGGCGGGTGTCAGCTCGGTGAAGCGGGGCTCGCGCCCGGCGCGCCCGGGTCCCGGCGGCACGTCGACGGCGCCGCCGGTCAGCTCGGTCACCGTGGTCTCCAGCGCCTCGGCCAGCTTGATCAGGGGGCCGGTGCCGGGGGCGCCGCCCGGATGCTCCTCCAGATAACCGAGGTAGGCGGCCGCCATGCCGGCGCGCGCGGCCACCTCGCCTCGGGTCAGGCCGAGCTGTGCCCGCCGGGCGGCAAGACGGCGGCCCAGGTCGCCCAGCGGCGTCTGCGTCGTCACGTTCGCTCGCGTCCGTTCGGTCATGGCCGGCACGCTCCTTCTCGATCAGGCCGCGGGAACGGCGACTTCCGCGTGCTGCTCCCCGCCGAGCACCACCTTGAGCGCGCCGGTCTCGGCGGCCTTGGCGAAGACCTCGTACGCCTCTTCCATGTGGTCCAGCGGGAAGGTGTGGGTGATCAGTTGCCCGGTCGGCAGCCGGCCGGCGGCGGCCATCCGCAGCAGGGTGGGGGTGGAGGAGGTGTCCACCAGGCCCGTGGTGATGGTCACGTTCTTGGCCCAGAGGTCTTCGAGGTGCAGCGTGGCGGGCTTGCCGTGTACGCCGATGTTGGCCACGTGTCCGCCGGGGCGGACCAGACGGGTGCACAGCTCGAAGCTCTCGGGTGCGCCGACCGCCTCCATGACCACGTCCGCGCCGAGCCCGTCGGTCAGGTCGGCGACCAGCTCACCCGGGGCCTCCCGGGCGTCCGCGACAGCGTCGGCACCGAGCCGCCGGGCGGCCTCCAGCCGGGCCGGAGCCATGTCGACCGAGATGATCCGCTCCGGGGCGAACAGGTGCGCCGTGACGATGGCCGCCAGTCCGATCGGGCCGGCGCCGACGATCACGACGGTGTCCCCGGGTCGTACCCGCCCGTTGAGGACGCCGACCTCGTAGGAGGTGGGGAAGATGTCCGCGAGCAGGACGGCGTCCTCGCCGGGCACGGTGGCGGGCAGCGGGTGGACGGACAGGTCGGCGTGCGGCACACGGACGTACTCGGCCTGGGTGCCGTCGATGAGGTGGCCGAGGATCCAGCCTCCGCCGCCCCGGCACTGGCCGTAGGAGCCGTCCCGGCAGAACCGGCACCGTCCGCAGGAGGTGATGCAGGAGATCAGCACCCGGTCCTCGGGGCGTACGGTGCGTACGTCGCCGCCGGCCTCGACGATCTCGCCGACCGCCTCGTGGCCGAGCACCGTGCCGGGGTGGACCTCGGGGACGTCGCCCTTGAGGATGTGCAGGTCCGTCCCGCAGATGGTCACCGCGCCGACCTTCACGATCGCGTCGGTGGGCTCCTTGACGGCCGGGTCCGGGACGTCCTGCCAGGACGCCTGTCCGAGGCCGTGGAAGACGAAGCCTTTCATGGCGCTCCTCACCCTCTTCGGTCGGTCCGCGGCGGAAACCATGGCTCCGGTACGGCGCCGGAATCATCCTGTATGTCCAGCTTCACCAGTCGGTGAGCGATGCCGCTTGGGCCGTCCGGCCCTCCCCTCTCGGCCGGACGGTGCCCCTCGCGCGCACGGGCGCCCGCCCGGAGCCGGTTGTTGCCCATACGGACGGGCGCCCAGGGCCGGATGGCCCTACCGTCCCGGCCGGTGTCCCCGGTTCGCTCTTCTCATGTCCGAGAACGACACCCCGCGAGTGGCACCGCAGCACACCCGGGAGGACGTGGTCGCGGCCCATCGCGTGGTCGGCGGAGCAACCGTCGTTGCCCTGCGGGGCGAGATCGATCTGCTGACGGCGCCCGCGCTGTCCGAGCGGCTCGACACGCTCACGGCGCATCCGCACCCCGAGCTGGTGCTGGACCTGCGCTTGGTCCGGTTCATCGACTGCGCCGGGCTGGGCGTCCTGTGCCGGGCCCGCAACCGCGCACTGGCCCGGCAGGGCCGGCTGCGGCTGGTCTCGGAGAGCGTGGGCTTCCGCCGGATGCTCCAGGTCACCGGCCTCAGCGATGTCTTCGAGATGCACACACGTCTCCCCCATCCTCTGCCGGACCCGATCATCTCCTCATGAAGCCCCGCCGGCGTCGCGCCCGGCGTACCCGGCCCTCGGCGCTCAGCTGTTCCAGCTCCACTCGGCGACCTCGGGCAGGTCGGTGCCGTGGGCGCGGATCCACGTGTGATGGCGGGTGCGGGTGTCGGCCATCGTCTGGCGTACCGCGGCGGCGCGTACGGCGAGGCCGGGGACTCGGTCGATGACGTCCATGACGAGCCGGTACCGGTCGAGGTCATTGCGTACGACCATGTCGAACGGGGTGGTCGTGCTGCCGGCCTCCTTGTATCCGCGGACATGAAGGTTCTTGTGCCCGGTACGGCTGTAGGCGAGGCGGTGGACCAGCCACGGGTAGCCGTGGTAGGCGAAGACCACCGGCTTGTCCGCCGTGAACAGCCCGTCGTACTCGAAGTCGGTCATCCCGTGCGGGTGTGCCTCGTGCGGCAGCAGCCGTGTCATGTCGACCACGTTCACCACCCGCACCGCGAGCTGCGGCAGGTGCCGGCGCAGCAGCTGTGCGGCCGCCAGCACCTCCTGGGTGGGCACGTCACCGGCGCAGGCGAGGACGACGTCGGGCTCGCCGCCGTTCTCGGTGCCCGCCCAGTCCCAGATTCCCGCGCCGCGCGCGCAGTGCACCCTGGCCTGGTCCATGGTCAGCCAGTCGAAGCAGGGCTGCTTGCCGGCCACGACGACATTGACGTAGTCGCGACTGCGCAGGACGTGGTCGGCCACGGACAGGAGCGTGTTGGCGTCCGGCGGCAGGTAGACCCGCACGACCGACGGGCTCTTGTTGAGGACGTGATCCACGAACCCGGGGTCCTGGTGGGAGAAGCCGTTGTGGTCCTGGCGCCACACATGTGAGGTGAGCAGGTAGTTGAGGGACGGGATCGGAGCCCGCCAGGGCAGTTCACGGGATGTCCTGAGCCACTTGATGTGCTGGTTGACCATCGAGTCGACGATGTGCACGAACGCCTCGTAGCAGGAGAACAGGCCGTGCCGGCCGGTCAGCAGATAGCCTTCCAGCCAGCCCTGGCAGAGGTGTTCGGAGAGGATCTCCATCACCCGGCCGTGCCGGTCCAGGTGTTCGTCCACCGGGAGCAGCCCGGCCTGCCAGGCCTTGCCGCTGGCGCCGAAGACGGCCTGGAGCCGGTTGGAGGCCGTCTCGTCCGGGCCGACGAGGCGGAAGTCCCGGCGCGACCGGGTGTCGTTCATGACCTGGGCGAGGAGACCACCGAGCACCCGGGTCGGCTCGTGCAGCGTGGAGCCCGGCTTGTCGACGGGTACGGCGAAGGTGTCGAGGGAGGGCAGCGGCAGCTCGCGGACGAAGAGGCCGCCGTTGGCGTACGGGGTTGCTCCGAGTCGCTTCGCCCCCTCGGGGACGCAGGCGAGGACCTCCGTGACAGGACGGCCGTCCGCGTCGAACAGCTCCTCGGGCCGGTACGAGCGCAGCCACTGCTCCAGCTGCCGCAGATGCGCCGGATTCTCGCGCACCATGGCCAGCGGGACCTGGTGGGAGCGCCAGGTGCCCGCCACCGGTTCGCCGTCGACCTCGGCGGGGCCGGTCCAGCCCTTCGGGGTGCGCAGCACGATCACCGGCCAGTGCACGCGCTCGGCGATGCCCTCCTCGCGGGCGGTGCGCTGCATCAGGGCGATACGGTCCAGCGCCTCGTCGAGCGCGCCGGCCAGGGCGCGGTGCACCGCGGCAGGGTCGTCGCCGGTGACGTGCAGGGGTTCGTGGCCGTACCCCCGCAGCAGCGCGTCGAGTTCGGATTCGGGCAGCCGGGACAGCACGGTCGGGTTGGCGATCTTGTAGCCGTTGAGGTGCAGGATCGGCAGGACGGCGCCGTCGTGCACCGGGTCGAGGAACTTGTTGGAGTGCCAGGAGGCGGCCAGCGGCCCGGTCTCCGCCTCGCCGTCGCCGATCACACAGGCCACCAGCAGGCCCGGGTTGTCGAAGGCGGCGCCGTAGGCGTGCGCGAGGGAGTAGCCGAGTTCGCCGCCCTCGTGAATCGAGCCCGGGGTCTCCGGGGCCACATGGCTGGGCACACCGCCGGGGAAGGAGAACTGCCGGAACAGCCGCTCCATGCCGGCCGCGTCGCGTGAGACGTCGGGGTAGGTCTCGCTGTAACTGCCCTCCAGCCAGGAACCGGCGAGGACGGCCGGTCCCCCGTGTCCCGGCCCCCACACGCACAGGGCGTCAAGTCCGCGCGCCTTGATCACACGGTTGAGGTGCGTGTACACGAGGTTCAGGCCGGGCGAGGTGCCCCAGTGGCCGAGCAGCCGGGGCTTGATGTGCTCGGGCCTGAGCGGCTCGGTCAGCAGCGGGTTGGCCATGAGGTAGATCTGGCCCGCCGCCAGGTAGTTGGCGGCGCGCCAGTGGGCGTCCAGGGTGCGCAGTTCCTCGTCGGTGAGTGCGGGGGCGTCCGGGTGGGCGGCCGTGGGCATGGGTCCTCCGATGTGTGATCCATGGGCGGTCAGTTTGCCTGGATTGTCAGAAAATTTCGGATACGACGGCCACCGGGCACGCCGCGTGGTGCAGTGCCCCGTGGACGACCCGGCCGAGCCGGCGGCCGTGGCGCCGGGCACAGACGGCGAGCAGGGCGTCGCGGGCGTGGCCCTCGACGGTGCGGCGACGCGCCTGCGGCGGGCGGCGCGTCCCACAGGGCCTCGTCCAGCAGCGCTACGGCCCGCTGCCGCTCGGCCGGTACCGGTTCGCCGGCGGGCCGGAGGCGACCGGTGATCGTGTGCGGGGGGCGTCGCCAAGCCCGTACGGGCACCGCACGCAGGGATGCCTCTCACGGGGAACCCGCTCGGTCCAGCCCTGATCGGTCTCGCCACCGAGCAGCGGGGCCTGAGCGGCCGGCGCGGGCACGGGCTCCCGGACGTGGACGATCCTCAGCGGCAGATGCCGTAGCCCTGCTTCGCGCGCCGCCCATTCGGCGGCGGCGCGGCGCTCGGGCGAGCCGTCGAGACCTGCCGTGACGGTTCGGGTCATCGTCTCCACCTCCCGGGACCACGGATCCGCTTCCAGCGTGGGGACGCGGCGGCCCGGGGGTCAGGGGCCGCAAGTCCCTGCGCGGGGCCGAGAGGCCCTCTGCCGGCGCCGGCGACGCCGTGCTGGAGGGCGGGGGCCGGGTGGTGGGCGTGGTCGCCGTCAAGGTGGTGGGCGTGCGGACCGACCTCGCGTCCGTCGATCACGGCGTGAGTGGGGCCGGTCGGCCCTAGTCCCTACGGCACGGATGGATGGATCATCAGCCGTGGGCAGCCCCGCAGTTCTGTTCGTCCCCGGGGAACGAGAGGTCGTCATGACCGAAGCACGCACCTTCACGGAGCAGAACCCGATCCGTGTGTTCCTGCTGGACGACCACGAGGTCGTACGACGTGGCCTGACCGACCTGCTCGACGCCGAACCGGACATCTCCGTGGTCGGCGACGCGGACACCGCCGAGCACGCGCTCGTCCGCAGCCCCGCGCTGCGCCCGCACGTCGCCGTGCTCGACGTACGGCTGCCGGACGGGGACGGCATCACGGTCTGCCGGGAACTGCGCAGCAGGATGCCGCAGCTGGCGTGCCTGATGCTGACCTCGTTCGACGACGATGACGCCCTGCTGGACGCCATCATGGCCGGGGCCTCCGGCTATGTGCTGAAGCAGATCAAGGGCTCCGATCTCGTCTCCGCGGTCCGCACCGTCGCCTCGGGCCAGTCGATGCTCGACCCGGCGACCACGGCCAGGCTCATGCGCTCCCTGCGGACCGACCCGGCGGACAGCCCGGCGGTGCCGCCCGAGCTGGAGACCCTGTCGCCGCGCGAACGGGACATCCTCGCCCTGATCGGGGACGGTCTCACCAACCGTGAGATCGGCAAGAGGCTCTATCTGTCGGAGAAGACCGTCAAGAACCACATCTCTCGGATGCTGGCCAAGCTGGGCGTCCAGCGCCGGGTCCAGGCGGCGGTCCTCGCCTCGCACCTGGAGCCGCGTGACTCCGGGGCGCGCCCGGCTCGGTGAGGCCGCCCCAGCCGCCGCTCGCCGCCGGCTAGCGCCGCACCCTCGGCATTCCCAGGCCGATCCAGGAGATGATCTCGCGCTGGATCTCGTTGTTGCCGCCGCCGAAGGTGAAGATGACCGCCGAGCGGTAGCCGCGTTCCAGCTCACCGTGCAGGACGGCGCCCGCCGAGCCCTCCTTCAAGGGACCGGCCGCTGCGACGATCTCCATGAGCCAGGCGTAGGCGTCCCGCCGGGCTTCTGAGCCGTAGACCTTGACGGCGGAGGCGTCCTGCGGGGTGAGCGTGCCGTCCTGGACGGCGGTGACCATCTGCCAGTTCAGGAGCTTCAGCGCGTCGAGCCGGGTGTGGGTACGGGCCAGCAGCCGGCGCACCCAGGGCAGGTCGGCCACCCGGCGGCCGTCGGCGAGCTTGGTCTCGCGCGCCCAGCGCTGCACGTCGGACAGCGCGCGGATGGCCATGGTGCCGTGCGCGGCGAGGGTGACGCGTTCGTGGTTGAGCTGGTTGGTGATCAGCCGCCAGCCCTGGTTCTCCTCGCCGACGCGGCGGGAGACCGGGACGCGGATGTTCTCGTAGTAGCTCGCGGTGGTGTCGTGGGAGGCGAGCGTGTTGATCACCGTGCAGGAGTAGCCCGGGTCGGAGGTCGGCACCAGCAGCATGGTGATGCCCTTGTGCGGCGGGGCGGCGGGGTCGGTGCGCACCGCCAGCCACACCCAGTCCGCGGTGTCGCCGTTCGTCGTCCAGATCTTCTGCCCGTTGACGACGTAGTCGTCCCCGTCCCGTACGGCCCTGGTCTTCAGCGAGGCCAGGTCGGTGCCGGCGTCCGGCTCACTGTAGCCGATCGCGAAGTCGATCTCGCCGGAGAGGACACGCGGCAGGAAGTACGCCTTCTGCTCCTCGGTGCCGAACCGCATCAGCGTCGGGCCGACCGTGTTCAGCGCCATCAGCGGCAGCGGTACGCCCGCCTGCGCGGCCTCGTCGAAGAAGATGAACTGCTCCATCGCGGTCATGCCGCGCCCGCCGTACTCCTTCGGCCAGCCGACGCCGAGCCAGCCGTCGGTGCCGAGCCGGCGGATGGTGGCGCGGTAGAACCGCTTCTGCGCGGCCGGGTCGGCGTACCGGGCGTAGGCGTTGTCCGGGACCAGCTGGGCGAAGTAGGCGCGCAGTTCGGCGCGCAGTCGCAGCTGTTCGGGCGTGTGGTCGAGATGCACGGCGCCTCCAGGCTCCCCAAGGGCGGTCCTGACGGCGCACACCGTAGAACGTGTTTCAGAAATAGGGAATGACGTGCCGCGGGGGAATTCCGCCGGACCGCGCGGAGCGCTCGGCCGGGCCGGCCGTCATACGAGGCTCTCCAGGAACTCCGAGCAGGCGTCGGCGCAGGACCGGCAGGCCGCCTCGGCCGACTCGGCGCCGGGCTGGTCGCCGAAGGCCCGGGCGGACTCCTCGCAGACCGAGCGGCACCACTCCAGCCGGACCCGGATCTCCCCCTCGTCCTGCCGGCTCTCCTCACCCAGCACGCGGCACGTGGCGTCGCACACCTCGGCGCACATGATGCCCAGTCTGCGGACCCGTTCCTGGCGCTCGGTGCCGTCGGGATCGGCGAGACTCGCGCGCACCGCACAGGCCCGGGCGCACTCCGTGCACGCCTGCGCACAGGCGAAGCGGTCCTCCAGGAACCGGTAGAGCTGCTGCGAAGTCGGCGTTGTCACACCGTCCGGGTAGCCGGGGCGCAAGGCCGCAAACCACCGTTGTACAGGGCCTGAGGGACCCTGATCCGGGCTTGGTCGCCCTACGTCCGCCACCCGTCACACATAGCGTCCGGTTCGTCCGCTTCTGGGCGGGGTATCCCTGTCCTATGGATACCGCATCGATGCAGCTGGCCGCGGCGAGCGGCCTGATGAGCCTCGTCCTGTTCATCGTGGCCATGGGCGTCCTGGCCCTGCTCGCCGGCGGCTTCTGGATGACCTCCCGCGTCAAGTACCGCGAGTCGCCCCGGCCGCGGCCCGAGGAACAGCCCAAGCTGCCGCCGGAGGGGGCGGTGGGCGAAGTACGGGAGAACAGGGAGTCCCAGGAGATTCCCCAGATCCCCAAGGGGGAGCGTCCGCTCACCCCGTACGAGCTGAGCAACATGGACACCAGGCCGAGCGCGTCGAAGGATCGTCCGCGCTGGAGCCGGGGTTCCAGCGGCTCGTTCGGTGGCGGCGGGCTCGGCGCCCACTGAAACTCCAGCCGGCCCGGCCCGCGCCGGTGCGCCGTACGCCGCTAGGAATCCTTCCGGGCGGCGTCCAGGCGGCCGACGCGGGCCACGTTCTGCCGGTCCTCGGGGTCCTGGCTGGCTTCGGCGGCGAACCAGGCGTCGAGGATCTCCTTCAGCAGCGGTCCGGAGGTCAGGCGCAGGCTCAGCGCGAGGACGTTGGCGTCGTTCCAGCGGCGGGCGCCGTCCGCGGTGACGGCGTCCGTGCACAGCGCCGCGCGTACGCCGGGCACCTTGTTGGCGGCGATGGAGGCGCCGGTGCCGGTCCAGCAGCACACCACCGCCTGGTCCACCGCGCCCTCGGCCACCTCCCGGGCGGCCGCCTCCGAGCAGGCCGCCCACTGGGCGTCGGCACCGGCGCGCAGCGCGCCGTGCGGGCGCACCTCGTGACCCCGCCGTTCCAGCTCGGCGACGAGGAGGCGGGCCACGGGTTCGTCCATGTCGGAGGAGACGGAGATCCGCATGCATCAGAGCGTACGGTGCGGATCACAGCCCGGGCGACGCGCGTATGCCGGTTGTCTGTATGAGGGCGGGTTTTCTGTATGAGGGGCGGGTTTTCTGTGGCTGAGCACGCGGTTCCCCGCACCCCTGGGGCGCGCTCGCTCACGGGTGCTCCGGCCGCTGCTCCGGCGGCACGCCGCCGCCCTTCTCGCCCTTGTCCGTGCCGTGCGGGCGGGTGCCCGCGCCGCCGGCGGCCGCCTGGCGGGCCATGAGCTCGCCGCTGTCCTGCGGGGTGCCGCCGCCCTTGTCACTGCGCCGCTGTTCGGGCTGCTGCGGATCGGACATGCGCCGGACTCCCTCCGGGTGGTGCGTGGTGTGTGCCGGATCCGGGTTCCCCGGGCGGCGCGGGTCGTCCGCCCCGCCCTCGGCGGGCGGGACCGCACCGGACACCGACCGGTGGAGGTGTTCGAGGGCGTCGAGGAGCACCGAGCGGTGGTACCAGCTCAGCCAGGCCGCGGTGTCACAGGCCAGCAGAGCGAGGGCCTCGGCCTGTGCGGCGGTCGGCCGGTGCCCGGCGTCGGGCCAGTGCAGGGTGATCACGCCGGTGCAGGAGCCGGCCGAGGACAGCACGGGGATGCTCTGCAGGGCGGCGGTGCCGGTGGTCAGCAGGACGCGCCGGGCCTCCTCGGAGAGCAGCGTGTCGGCGGCCACGTCGGGCACGCTCACGCGGCGTCCGCGCAGCCGCGCGACCACATCGGCCGTGCCCTCGTCCCGGCCGCGCACGAGGTCGTCGAGAAACGTGTCCGCGCAGCCGTAGTGGGTCTCCGGCATGAGGGCCTGCACGGCCGGGTCGACCAGCAGCACGTAACCGGCCGGCGCCCGCGCGATGGCCAGCGCCTCGTGCAGCACGGCGTCGATCATCTGCCGCCGGTAGCGGGGATCGCGGCCGTCGCGGGCCAGGATCCGCAGCTGGGGCAGGGGCAGGGGGTGACGGCCCGGGAACCACACCTCGCCGTCCGGGGGCCGGGCCGCCACCACGGCGGAGACCAGAACGCGCAACGGCACGTTGAACCGCTGCGAGGCCTCGCGCAGCGCCCGGAAGGCGCTGCCGGAGTCCCGCAGGCCGTAGCGCACCATGAGCACGCCCTGCGCCATGCCGATGACCGGGGCGGTGCGCACCCGGGCGCGCAGTGCGCGGACCTCCATGCGCAGATCCTCGTACCCGGGCCGCAGCGGATCCGCCATCTGCGACCGCCAGGCGGGCAGCTCCTCCACGCGGGAGGAGGCGCGGGCCAGCTGCCGCAGTGCCTCGTCGAGGGTGGCGTACAGCTGGACGCCGCCGAGGCGGGCGAGATGGATTGCCTCGCGCACTCCGGGCCGGGCACGGACGATGATCAGGTCCGGGCGTCCGGCACGGCCCCGGGTCGTCTCGCTGAGCGTGTGCAGCACGGCGGCACCGCCGAGCTGCACATGGGCCATGTCGAGGACGGGCCGCAGGCCCGCGCGGTCCGCCTCTTCGAGGTGGCCGCGCAGCTCCGCCGACCAGGATTCGGCTCCCGCGGCGTCGAGGCCGCCGGAGATGCGCAGCAGCAGCGCCCCCTCGGCGGGCAGTCCCTCGACGACGGACGACTCGATGACGAGCGGGGCCGTGGCGGCGGGCGGATCGGAAGCAGGTTTCATGGCATCACCCGGACAGATGGCATCACCCGGACAGGACGTCGCGACGGACTCGGGCGGCCTCTTCCCGACCGCTGTGCACGGCGGGTGCCCGGCCCCCGGCCGTGCCGTGCACCGGGGGCCGCTCGGCTCACCAACCGGTACCGCCAGGCCGCGGGCCCGGTCGTCTACGGGCCTCCGGGGAGTTCAGGGCGGACTCCGTCGCGGCGTGCACCGGCCGTCCCGCGGCGCGCAGCGCCTCCCGCACCTGCGGCCGGGGCTGTACGACGGGCAGGGCGCGGCCGGCGAAGACGACGGCTCCGGTCGCCCGGTCCACGGGCCGCACCGCGGCCGCGCGGGCGAGGTGCACCTCGGTCATGTCCGGCACGGGGTGCTCGGCGGCCCGGTCGGCCTGGGCGATGTGCTCGGCGAGCGCCTTGGGGAGCTCCGGGGCGTGGGGGGCGTCGACCGTGCCCCGGGCACAGGACAGCTGACCGTTTTCCATGGGATCGGACTTCCTGGGTGATGGAAGGATCAGCCAGCCGCGTCTTGACCGGGAGTTCACTGTGCCTCCGGCCCCGCCCCGACGCAACGATTCGGCTCGGGCGTGTCGCGCCTCGGGCGGTTCAGCCGGCATACCGCCGTGCGGGTGAGCTCCGGCGGGCCCCCTGAGTGCGGCCGGCCTTCGTTCCAGCTCCGGCGGTCCCGGGTCGCGCTGGCGCAGCACCCACGGCAGTGCGGCGGTGACGTGGGCGAACGCGGGCGCGGAGGCGGCGTCCCGGGCCCGGTGGACACCGCCGCCGATCCGGCCGATCCCGCGGCCACCGGGTCCCCCGAGATAGCCGCCCGGGACGGCACGGCACGGCGACCCGGCACCGGGACGTCGGCGCGCGGCTCACCGCGTGGCTGTCCGGCAGGGACTGTGCGCGCCTGCCGGGCGACACCCGGCCGGCCGCGGACGACTGGCATCTGTGCGGCCCCACTCGAGGCGGGGCGCTCGGCGGGGAGGTGCTGGACCGCTGGTGGCGGAGGGGTGCTGTCCGAGTCGGGCCGGACGGCCGCGGACCGCCACTCGATGCGCCGCCCCGTGCGGGCGGGCCGTGTAGCGCGCCGTCCGCGGGGCACTCGGCGCGGCGACGGCGGGCCGCCACCGGCTCGCCGCGATGTCTCGCAGGAGGTGACGACATGGGCCACGGTGGAAACGTCATCCAGGAGCTGACGACCGATCACCGTGAGGTCGAGGAGATCTTCGGCCGCATCGCGATGCTGCCGCCCGGCTCCGGGAACCGCAAGAACCTCGCCGACCAGGCCACGATCGAGCTGGTGCGGCACTCGGTCGCGGAGGAGGAGTACCTGTACCCGGCGGTGCGTGAGCATGTGACCGGCGGGGATGCCATCGCGGACAAGGAGATCGAGGATCACTCCAAGGCCGAGCAGATCATGAAGGACATGGAGGGCCTGCAAGCGGACGATCCGCAGTTCGACACGCTCATGGCACAGCTGATGAGCGAGATCCGGGCCCATGTGATGGACGAGGAGCAGAACCTCTTCCCCAAACTGGAGGCCGCCTGCTCCGCGGACGCCCTGATGGACCTCGGCGACAAGGTACGCCGCGCGAAGAAGATGGCCCCCACGCGCCCCCACCCGTCCGCACCGGACACACCCCCGGCCAACAAGCTCCTGGCCCCAGGAGCCGGCCTGGTCGACCGCATGCGCGACGCACTGTCGGGGCGGGGGAAGGAGAGCTGAGGGACGGGGGCGACTGGGGCGGGGGCCGGGGCCGGATCGGTGGTCGGGGGCTGGTCGAGCCCGAGGGGGCGCAGGCCAACCGGCTTCCCAGAGGCGGCTGGTCGAGTCCGGAGGCGGAAGCCGGTTGGCCTGGCTGAGAGAGCTGGGGCCCAGGGGCGGCTGGTCAAGCCCGGAGGACAGGAACCAGTTGGCCCGGCTGAATCGAGCCCAGCGGCGGCTCGTCGAACCCAGACGGCAGGAACCGGTTGGCCCGGCTGAAAGCTGGGACCCAGGGGCGGCTTGTCAAGCCCAGAGGACAGGAACCGGTCGGCCCGCTGAAAGCTGGAGCCCAGCAGCGGCTCGTCGAACCCGCAGGGAAGGAACGAGTTGGCCCCGCTGAGAGCTAGAGCCCAAGGGAGGCTGGTCGAACCCAGAGGGCAGGAACCGGTTGGCCTGGCCGTTGGGCAAGGCTCCGGGGGGCGGCGCGAGCAGGGCCCCGGGGGCGCTGTTGACTGGTGACTTGTGACTGGTCGAGCCTGAGGGCGACCTCCGGTCGGCCTGGCCCGTAGCAAGGGGGTCGGGGCAACTGGTCGACATCGGCAGCGGCCCGCGACCTGGCCGGGCGCGGGCCCGAGTGGCCGAGCAAGCCCGGGGCCGCCTCTTGACCGGCCGGAGCAGGGACCTCGGGGCGGCGCTCGAGCCTGGGGCACGGCGGCGGCCTGACCTGACCGGGCACGGGCTCCGCCCCCGACCGGGTCACCGCCCACCGGCCACCGGCCACCGCTCACGCTCACCGCTCACCGCTCACCGGCATCTCAGCCCCACACGTCCGCCCACAACCTCCCGGCGCCGGACAGCCAGGCACCAGGCCCAGGCGCTCGCCTCCCGCACACCATGGGCCCGCTCTCACCGCCAGGCACCGGCCGAGTCGCCGGCGGCTCAGAGCGATGCCCCCGGGCGCCGGGCCCGCCCCCCCCTCAGAGCCACGGCCGCACCTGATTTCCAGAACCTGTCCGGTGGCGGAGCGCTCGGCACAGGAGGCTCAATGCCTGGACGAGGGTGAGGGGCCAGAGCAGTGCGAAGCAGCAGAGCAGGGCGGGGTCCGAGGTGCGGACGCCCACGACGGCCACGAACGCCGAGGCGATGCCGAGCAGCAGCACGGCCACCGGCAGCCACACTTCGCCGGGCGCGTCGCCCATGCGGCGCGCGAACCGGCGGTCCTGCCGGAGGCCCTTCTCGATCTGCAGCAGCACGAGCCGTTCACGCGGCGACAGCCGTACCTCGTCGTACATCGCCCACATCTCCCACATCTCCCGGTCGTCCACGGCGACGGCACCTCCTGCGCCCCTCGGGGGCCTCCGTCTCCGGACGCCCGAGTTCCCCGGACGGCCCGGCCGATGCGGACCGCGCCCGCGGCGAGAGCCGGGGCCGCCGCTCGGAACGACGTCATGACGAGCGGCGACTGGCCGCGACTCCGGGCGGTCGAACCCCGTGGCGCAGTACGGGAAAGCACCGGAAGCCGGACGGCGGCCGGCACGGATTCCCGTTTCTGCCGGGCGCGTTGCGTGTGCAGCGCCGGCACATGAACCGCTCACGGTTCGAGGGACGCCCGTCGCGCACCGTGACCACGGGCGTCCCGCGTGACCTCACCTGGTCCAAGGTCGATACTGCCTTTAGCTCCGTACTCCACCCAGCTCCCGCAAGGCGCACTAGGAGATACCGATGAGGATGCTGATCAACGTGCCGGAGACCGTTGTGGCGGACGCGCTGCGCGGGATGGCGGCCGCGTATCCCGATCTGACCGTGGACGTGGAGAACCGGGTCATCGTCCGCCGGGACGCCCCGGTGGCCGGGCAGGTCGCGCTGGTGTCCGGTGGCGGGTCGGGGCACGAGCCGCTGCACGGCGGGTTCGTCGGCCCGGGCATGCTGTGCGCCGCCTGTCCCGGAGAGGTGTTCACCTCGCCCGTGCCGGACCAGATGGCGCGGGCCGCGGCCGCCGTGGACAGCGGCGCCGGGGTGCTGTTCATCGTGAAGAACTACACCGGCGACGTGCTCAACTTCGACATGGCCGCCGAACTGGCCGAGGACGAGGGTATCCAGGTCGCCAAGGTGCTGGTGAACGACGACATCGCGGTCACCGACAGCCTCTACACGGCCGGCCGGCGCGGCACCGGCGCGACGCTGTTCGTGGAGAAGATCGCGGGCGCCGCGGCGGCCGAGGGGCAGCCGCTGGAGCGGGTCGAGGCCATCGGGCGTCAGGTGAACGAGAACTCCCGGAGCTTCGGTGTCGCGCTCAGCGCCTGTACGACCCCGGCGAAGGGCAGCCCCACCTTCGAACTGCCGGACGGTGAGCTGGAGTTGGGCATCGGCATCCACGGCGAGCCGGGCCGGGAGCGGCGGCCGATGATGACCTCCGGGGAGATCGCCGACTTCGCGGTGAACGCGCTCCTGGAGGACATGCCGCCGCACAGCCCCGTGCTGGTGCTGGTCAACGGCATGGGCGCCACCCCGCTGCTGGAGCTGTTCGGCTTCAACGCCGAGGTGCAGCGGGTGCTGCGCGAGCGCGGGGTGCCCGTGGCCCGCACACTCGTCGGCAACTACGTCACCTCCCTGGACATGGCGGGTGCCTCGGTGACGCTCTGTCAGGCCGACGAGGAACTGCTGCGGTTGTGGGACGCGCCGGTGAAGACCCCGGCGCTGCGCTGGGGGATGTGATACGGCGGACGAGGCGACCATCACCCGTACCACGCCGGTCAACCCCCCTACCACGCGAGGAGATCCAGTGCTCGACGCCGACTTCTTCCGCCGTTGGATGGCTGCGGCCACCGCGTCCGTCAACCGTGAGGCGGAGCGGCTCACCGCCCTCGACTCGCCCATCGGGGACGCCGACCACGGCAGCAATCTGCAGCGCGGCTTCACGGCCGTGGCGACCGCCCTGGAGAAGGAGGCGCCGGAGACCCCGGGCGCGATCCTGGTCCTCGCCGGGCGACAGCTCATCTCGACGGTGGGCGGCGCCTCCGGGCCGCTGTACGGCACGCTGCTGCGCCGGACCGGCAAGGCGCTCGGCGACGCCCCCGAGGTCAGCGAGGCGCAGCTGGCGGAGGCACTGCGCGCGGGCGTGGACGGGGTGATGGCGCTCGGCGGGGCGGCCCCCGGCGACAAGACCATGATCGACGCCCTGGTGCCCGCCGTGGACGCGCTCGGCGACGGCTTCGCCGCCGCGCGGGCCGCCGCCGAGGAGGGCGCGGTGGCCACCACCCCGCTGCAGGCCCGCAAGGGCCGGGCGAGTTATCTCGGCGCCCGCAGCATCGGCCACCAGGACCCGGGAGCGACCTCGTCGGCGCTGCTCATCGCCGGACTGGAAGAAGCGGCCGCGGGGGCGGGGGGCTGACGGTGAGCGACGAGAAGGTGGTCGGGATCGTACTGGTGTCGCACAGCGCGGAGGTGGCCGCCTCGGTCGCCGAGCTGGCGAAGGGTCTGGCGGGCGGGGCCCCGGCGGTTCCCGTGGCCACGGCGGGCGGTGTCGAGGGTGGCGGGCTCGGCACCAGCGCCGAGCTGATCTGCGCCGCCGCCGCCTCGGTGGACCGGGGGGCCGGGATCGCGGTGCTCACCGACCTGGGCAGTGCCGTGCTCACCGTGAAGACCCTGATCGCCGAGGGCGACGAACTGCCGGACGGCACACGGCTGGTGGACGCGCCGTTCGTCGAGGGCGCGGTGGCCGCGGTGGTCACCGCCGCCGCGGGTGCCGACCTGGACGCGGTGGAGGCCGCGGCGACGGAGGCGTACGGCTACCGCAAGGTGTGACCCGGCCACGGGGCCCGGCTGGCCACCTGCCCGCGTCGGCTCGCCGCGTCCGCATGTCCACGGCCACTAGCCCGCGGCCACTCCATGCGCGGTCACTCGATGTGCGATGCGACGAGCAGTCTGGCCAGCCGTTCCCCGATGGCCGTCGCCGCCGCGCGGTCCTGGATCGGATCCACGCGGGAGTTCTTGAAGACGATGTAGGTGACACCGGAAGGCGCCCCGCCGCCGCTCGGGTCGGTCCGGATACCGAGGCCACGGGCGGTGGCGTAGGAGGCCTCGCCGATTTCGTCACGCGGACCGGTGTCACCGACCACGGCGTACTGCACCCGCCCCCGGTAGACGACGGCGGCCACGGAACCGCCCTGTACGCCCTGATCGCGAGGGTTCCAGATGCGGCTCGGGGCCGGTACCACGATGTAAGGCAGGGTCTCGGCGTTCAGATTGCGGCCGTCGGACTGCTGGTAGGCGGTCATGGTGGCGAACTGCGGGTCGGTGCGGGGGTTGCAGCGGGGGGTGGACTGCCCGTCGCAGTCGATGTCCAGGTCGGCCTTCCAGAAGACGGCGTCCGGGGTGTCGCAGATGGACACCGTCGCGGGGCGGCCGTCGTCGGTGCGGTATCGGCCACGGGAGATCTTGTGGCACTCGCCCAGCCCGGCCAGCAGGTCGGTGGCGGCCACGGCGACCTGGCCGCGGGCCAGGGGCCGCTCCCGGGGCGCGATGGCGGCGGCCGGGACGGGCAGCGCGGCCGGGGCGAGCAGAGCGGCTCCGGCAGCGGCGAGCGTCAGCGAGGGGACACGCACGATGAGGGACCCTCTCGTCGGGGACACGGACATTCCGCCAACTCTGCGGCGGGTCCGCGCCCCCGGCCGTCCGGACCGCCCCGAAGGGGCCGGATGGAGCACGCTTCTGACACCCCGTGAGGGACGGCAGGAGCCAGTGCGATGACAGTGAGTGACAACAGGGGCCGGGGGATCCGGGCCGAAGCCGATCCGGATCCCCCGGCCGCCCGCGCCGGCGCGGGATGGGCGACGACAGCGTGTCCGCGCCACAGGCATGAACTTACCTGCTCTCCCGGGTAGTTCAGCCGTAGGGAGACTCAGCATACGTAACGTTCCGGGATGGTCACCAACGCGGGCCCCGCCCCGGTCACTCACCCGGCCCTGTCGGTCACTCACCCGGACGCTCCCGTTCACCCACCCGGCCTCGCGGCGCTCACCCACCCGGCCCCCTTGCCGTGGCCGCACCACCGCGCCATATTGGTCCGGACCTTTGCGTGATACCCATGCCGCCGTTCCGGGGAGGCAGAGCCGTGCGACGCGTTCCCTGGCCGCTCGTCCTGGTCTGCGGCGCCCTGCTGCTGGTCGCGTCCTGCGGCTGGAGCCGGGCCGACGAGGGCGACGAGGGCCGGGCACCGGGCGCCCCGACCGGCGTCACCGCACAGGCGGGCAGTGCCACGAGCGTGCACGTGATGTGGAACGCGGTGCCGGACGAGCCCGGTATCCGTCTCTACGAGGTATATCGCGGCACCACGAAGGTGGAGGAAGTCCCGGGCTCGCAGCACATGGTGGACGTCACCAGGCTCAGGCCGTCCACTGTGTATGCCTTCACCGTGCGGGCCCGGGACACCGAGGGCCGGCTGGGCCCGCCGAGCCGTGCGGTGCGGGCACGGACCCCGGCCATGGTGGCGGCGGACCGCTCGGCGCCGACCCGTCCGTCGCATCCCGCCGGACGGCCCGTGGGCAGCCGGGGGGTCCAGCTGTCCTGGGGCGCGTCCCGGGACGACCGGGGCGTGGTGTCGTACGACATCTGGCAGGGCGGGGCGAAGATCCACAGCGTCGGCGGAGGCCAGACGGCGACCGTCGTCACCGGGCTGCGCCCCGGCACCGCATACGTCTTCACGGTGCGGGCCCGCGACGCCGCCGACAACCTCTCCCCCGCGAGCGCCCCGGTCCGCCTCACCACCCCGGGCACCGACGACGGCCGCGACACGGCACCCACCGGCTTCGCCGCGACGACCCACCGGGCCGCCGGGGCGTACTACATCGACCTGTCCTGGGACCCGCCGCGCGTGGACGGGTTGATCACCGAGTACCAGATCCAGCTCGACGGCGCCGCGACCACCTCACTGGTGTGGGGCGGCACGCCCCCGCGCGGCCGGGCGGCCTACGGCTTCTACGTCGGCCGGAGCGCGGGCGAGGAACACCGGGTACGGCTCCGGGCGCGACTGCCGGACGGCACTTGGGGTGGCTGGACGCCGGAGCGGACGGTGGCCACGGCCGGCTGACGGGGCCCGCCTCCTCACACCGGTGACGGGCGGCCGGCCCAGGGGGCGCGGGGCTGCGTCGATGTGCGGCTCCGCCGCGTGGGCGCGACCAGCCGAAGACGACCCGCACCGCCGACGCACAGATCCCGGCGGACGAGCAGGCCACCCTGCACCGGCCGGAGGAAAACGTCACCCGACCGGGGGCCTGACGGGTGCGGCAGCCCACGGGGCCACGTTGGCTGCTGACCAGGCAGCACGGCCGTTCCCCCATCCCCGGCGGCGCATGAGACGTACCGCCACCGTGCCGCCGGAAGGCCGGCCCATGCACACCTCGCGACTCCTCGTCCGCTCCGGTCTGACCCTGGCGGCCGCCGCGGCGCTCCCGGCCGCCCTCGCCGGTCCGTCCGCCGCGGCCTCGGGCATCTCGGTCAGCACGGCCGGGTCCACCGTCTCGGTGGTCACCGGCATGTGCTCCGAGATCAACGGCAGCTGGGGCAACGCGGCCCTGCTCACCGGCAAGCAGGCGGACTTCGCCCAGGGCCGGCGGGCGGCCCTGGCGGGCACGTCCGTCAGCCAGTCCGCGGCCTGGTCGGGGGTGGGCTCGGGGACGTACACCGTGGTCGTGGTCTGCTCCAGCGGCAGCACGGCGGGCACCCAGTCGGTGATCGTCTCCTCCGGCTCGGGGCCGGCGGTCCCCTCGACCGTCTCCCCGGCGCCCTCCCGGGGTGTGCTGGGCGGACTGGGCGGAGCCGCCCTCGACCACGGCCCGCTGACGCTGGGCATCGGCGCGGCCCTGGCCGGCACCGGGGCGATCGCCACGGGCCGGTATCTGCGCCGCCGCTCGAAGCCGTACCGGCTCTGAGGCTCGTACCGGCTCTGAGGCTCGTACCGGCTCCGAACGGTCGTAGCGGCACCGGAGCGGTCGTACCGGCACCGGCGCGGGAGTCAGCCGGCGTCGGGCAGTTCGGTGAACTCCGCCAGGGCGTGGCTGAGCCACTGGGTCCAGAAGGTCTCCAGGTCGATGCCGGCCCGGAGCACGAGGTGGCGCAGCCGGTCCTCGGGGGCGTCCCGGTCCGGCGGGAAGTCGCGTCTCTCGATCTCCTGGTACACGGCCAACTGCCGCTGGTGCAGCTCCAGGTGACGGCGCAGATCCGCCTCCAGGCCCGCCGTGCCGACCACCGCCGCGGCCCGCAGCCGCAGCAGGAGCACGTCCCGCTGGGGCTTGGGATCCTGTGCGGCGGCGGTCCAGCGGGCCAGTTCGGCGCGGCCCGCGGGCAGCACCTCGTAGCTCTTCTTCTGCCCACGGGCCGGCTGCTCGGACGGCAGCGCGCGGATGAGGCCCTCGGCCTCCAGCTTCCCCAGCTCGCGATAGATCTGCTGGTGCGTCGCGGACCAGAAGTAGCCGATCGACTTGTCGAACCGGCGGGTCAGCTCCAGTCCCGACGACGGCTTTTCCAGCAGGGCGGTGAGGATCGCGTGCGGGAGTGACATGGCCTCATCCTAGGGAGGTGCGTCAGGCGCCCTACAGCGCCGCCGCCACCTCCGTGCCCTGCTTGATGGCCCGCTTGGCGTCCAGCTCGGCCGCGACGTCCGCGCCGCCGATCAGATGGACGCTGCGCCCGGCGGCGGCCAGCTCCTCGTACAGGTCGCGGCGCGGCTCCTGGCCGGTGCACAGGACCACGGTGTCGACCTCCAGGACGGTGCTCTCCTCGCCGACGGTGATGTGCAGGCCCGCGTCGTCGATCCGGTCGTAGCTCACGCCCGGGACCATGGTCACACCGCGGTGCTTGAGTTCGGTGCGGTGGATCCAGCCGGTGGTCTTGCCGAGGCCCGCGCCGACCTTGGTGGTCTTGCGCTGGAGCAGGTGGACCTGGCGGGGCGGGGCGGGCCGCTCGGGCGCGGCGAGACCGCCGGGCACCCGGTAGTCCATGTCGACGCCCCAGTTGCGGAAGTACGTCTGCGGGTCCTCGCTCGCCTTGTCGCCGCCGTCGGTGAGGTACTCGGCCACGTCGAAGCCGATGCCGCCGGCGCCGAGGATGGCGACCCGGTCGCCGACGGGGGCGCCGTCGCGCAGCACGTCCAGGTAGCCGAGGACGCGGGGGTGGTCGACGCCCGGGATGTCCGGGGTGCGCGGGGTGACGCCGGTGGCGACCACGACCTCGTCGTAGCCGGCCACGGTCTCGGCGGTGACCCAGGTGTCCAGGCGTACGTCGACCTCGTGCGCGTCGAGCTGGTGGCGGTAGTAGCGCAGCGTCTCGTCGAACTCCTGCTTGCCGGGGACCTTGCGGGCGACGTTGAGCTGGCCGCCGATCTCGCTCGCGGCGTCGAAGAGCGTGACCTCGTGGCCGCGTTCGGCGGCGGACACGGCGCAGGCGAGGCCCGCCGGTCCGGCGCCGACGACCGCAACACGCTTCTTCAGCCGGGTCGGGGCGAGTACCAGCTCGGTCTCGTGGCAGGCGCGCGGGTTGACCAGGCAGGAGGTGATCCTGCCGCTGAAGGTGTGGTCGAGGCAGGCCTGGTTGCAGCCGATGCAGGTGTTGATGGCCTCGGGCGTCCCGGCGGCGGCCTTGGCGACGAAGTCGGGGTCGGCGAGCATCGGGCGGGCCATGGACACCATGTCCGCGTGGCCGCCGGCCAGCAACTCCTCGGCGAGTTCAGGGGTGTTGATGCGGTTGGTGGTCACCAGCGGCACGGACACCTCGCCCATGAGCTTCTTGGTGACCCAGGTGTAGGCGCCTCGCGGCACGGAGGTGGCGATGGTCGGGATGCGGGCCTCGTGCCAGCCGATGCCGGTGTTGATGATCGTCGCCCCGGCGGCCTCGACCGCCTTGCCGAGGGTGATCACCTGCTCCAGGGAGGAGCCGCCCGGGACCAGGTCGAGCATGGAGAGCCGGTAGACGACGATGAAGTCCTCGCCGACGGCCTCGCGCACGCGCCTGACGATCTCGACGGGGAAGCGCATCCGGTTCTCGTAGGAGCCGCCCCAGCGGTCGGTGCGCTGGTTGGTCTGCAGGGCGATGAACTCGTTGATGAGGTAGCCCTCGGAGCCCATGATCTCGACGCCGTCGTAGCCGGCCCGGCGGGCGAGGCGGGCGGCGCGGGCGTAGTCGTCGATGGTCCGCTCGATGTCGGAGTCGGTCATCTCGCGCGGCACGAAGGGGCTGATCGGCGCCTGCAGCGGGCTCGGCGCGACGAGGTCCTGGTGGTAGGCGTACCGGCCGAAGTGAAGGATCTGCATCGCGATCCGGCCGCCCTCGCGGTGCACGGCCTCGGTGACCACCTTGTGCTGCTCGGCCTCCGCCTCGGTGGTGAGCTTGGCGCCGCCCTCGTACGGCCGGCCCTCGTCGTTGGGCGCGATGCCGCCGGTGACGATGAGGCCCACGCCGCCGCGTGCGCGGGCCGCGTAGAACGCCGCCATCCGCTCGAAGCCACGCTCGGCCTCCTCCAGGCCGACGTGCATGGAGCCCATGAGCACGCGGTTGGGCAGCGTGGTGAAGCCCAGGTCGAGCGGGGTCATCAAGTGCGGGTAACGGCTCATCGGGGCCCTCCGTGCGCGGTGTCGTCGCCTCTTGTTGTAGAGGACGGCCGAGCCTTTATGCAACTAGTTGCACAACCGTCGGGGGTGACGCCGACCACTCTGTACCTACTAGTATGTACATTCAGCACGCAGTCATGCCCGCTCCGAAAGGACGCCTCACCATGCCCTTCGTCCGGATAGACGCGCTCGGCACCGACCCCGCCCGCCTCGACGCGCTCGGCCAGGCCGTCCAGGACGCCCTGGTGGAGACGCTAGGTGTCCCGCCCGAGGACCGATTCCAGGTGCTGACCGGCCACGACGGCGCCACCAGCACCCTGCGCTACGACGGCTACCTGGGCGCGCAAGGACGAGTCGGTGGTGTTCGTGGCGATCACCATGCGCGCGGGTCGCTCCGCGGAGCTGAAGCGCGCGCTGTACCGGCGGATCGCCGCGCTGGTGCACGAGCGCACCGGCACCGCACCGCGCAATGTCGTCGTCACCGTCACCGAGAACACCGCGGCCGACTGGTCCTTCGGGGACGGAGAGGCGCAGTACGCCCCGGCCGGCGCTGAGCCGGCCGGGGCGCTGCCGTAGTGCGCAGGAGGGTCAGCGGCTCTGCAGCAGCAGATGGAGGTCCCGCTCCTGGTCGCCGGAGGCCGTGCAGGTCTCCTCGACGGTGAACATCGAGTCCAGGGTGTGCCGGAACCGGTCCACGGCCCAGTAGCCGCCCTGGACGTCCGCCTGGACGGACCCGCCGAGATGCACCGGCGGGCAGCCTGGCCCTCGGGCGTCCGCGACGTCGTACGTGCCGAGCCACACCATCGGCCGGACCTCGTGGAGCTGCTGCGGGATCTCGTCCGCACCGCGGTCGGACGCGAAGCACGAGCTCAGCGCGTCGAAGACGAGGCGGGCGTCCTCCTTGGATCCGCTGATCTCCACCGTGACGGTTTCCGGATGCGACCGCTCCGTGTGTCCCATTGATCGCTCCTTTCGTGGCCGTGCTGCGGTGGAGCGGGGTACCCCGCCGAACCGCGTCCATCCCCCAGGAAAGCACCACCTGCCGGTCGGCACACCCCCAGGCGGGCTCAGCCGCGGGAGAACTTGTACGTCTTGCTGTCGATCAGGATGCAGAAGCCGGGCGACATCACGATCACGCGCAGGATGCCGGTACGGCGGTCGTAGTCGATCCCCTCCACCTCGAAGGTCCCGGAGCAGCCGCTGCGCAGCGGGAGCCGGCGCAGGGCGGTGACATGCCCGGTGACGTCGCCGGAGCCGCTCGGCGGGGCCGACAGGTCGACCTGGAGCAGCGGCTTGGTGATGCCGAAGAGGCTGCCGTCCGGGTCGTCGGAGGCACACAGCAGGGTGGTGGGACCGGAGAAGTCGCAGCCCTGGACGTCGCGGACGGCGTGGTCCAGGTGCACGGTGGAGGCCTGCGGGAGGTTCGCCGAGGGCGAGGTGCCCGGGTTGACGCCGGGGGTCGGGAAGACCAGCAGGCGGTTCATCGTGCCCCACTCGCCCGAGAGCATCCACTGGCCGTCGGGCGAGATCGCGTCCCAGGAGTTGTTCAGGGCCTCGCCCGGGCTCAGCGTGTGCACGTACTCCGACCAGGTGCCGTCGGGCGCCTGCACGCGGTACATCTTCGAGTTGCCGGAATCCTGCTGATAGGGCTCGATGTAGTAGCCGTTGTAGGAGGCGTCGGGATCGCCGACGTGGTTCCAGCCGCGACTGGAGACACTGATGGGAATCGTGCCGATACCGGTGTATCGGTTGGGGCTGTTCGCCGGGACCTCGACGGAGGTCAGCCCCTGGCTCTCGGTCAGCGGGTCGGCCCGGTCGGAGCCGGTCTCGGTCCACGTGTCGGCCGCGGAGGCGGGCACGGGTGCGGCGAGAGACACGACGGCGGCGGTGGCGAGGGTGACGAGTCCGGCGAGAACTGCGTGACAACGTTGCCGGGCGGACGCGGGCATGGCCGACTCCTCGGGCGGGGTGTGGTGGGGGCACTCGATCGGCGCACAGTCTGGCGTGGCGTGATGGTCATGTACAGGCCAATCGCGCAACATGTGCGTGAACTCTCCCGGTCGGCCGCAGGGGCGTGCAGGATGTCCGGGAGCGGCGGCCGGCGCCGGCGTGGAGGCTTCGGCGGACGTGCACCACTGTGGCGAGGGAAGGTGGAGGTAACCGGCGAAGGGGTCGGAGAGTCGGGTGTGAGCGCGGTGGGTCAAGGGGAGTCGGCACGGGGGACGACGTGCCGTGCGAACGGGCGAAGGCGGTTCATGGCATGAGTGCAGCCGAGGCTCCGGCGGCGGAGGGCGGCGAGCCCGTGCGCGGGCCCCTGCGCCCCGGCGGCCTCCTCGACGTGCTGGGCGTGGCGTCGGTGGTGCTGGACACCGATGGCCGGATCGTGCTGTGGAGTCCGCAGGCGGAGGAGCTGTTCGGTTACACCGCGCAGGAGGCCCTCGGCCATTACGCGGCCCGGCTGATGGTGCACGAGCGGCACCTCGAACTGGTCGGCAAGCTGTTCGCCGATGTGATGCGCACCGGTCAGAGCTGGGCCGGCGGCTTCCCGATCCGGCACAAGGACGGCAGCACCCGCCTGGTGGAGTTCCGCAACATGCGGCTGATGGACGACCAGGGTGACGTGTACGCGCTCGGTCTGTGCGCCGACCAATCGACCGTACGGCGGCTCGAGCAGGACGTGGCGCTGTCCGAGCGGATGGTGAAGCAGTCACCGATCGGCTACGCCGTCCTGGACACCCGGCTGCGGTTCGTCTCGGTCAACCCGGCTCTGGAGCAGATCAACGGGGTGCCGGCCGCCGAGCACGTGGGACGGACGCTGCGCGAAGTGCTCCCCCTGCTGGACTCCGAGCGCATGCTGGCCGACGCCCGACGGGTGCTGGACACCGGCGTGCCCGTGATCGACAACACGATCGTCGGCCGTACCCCCGCCGACCCGGACGAGGAGCACACCTGGGCGCACTCGCTGTACCGGCTCGAGGACGCCATGGGCAATGTGCTCGGTGTCGCGGTCACGGTGGTCGACATCACCGAGCAGCACCGGGCCTCCCTGGCGGCGGAGGCCGCCCGGCGCCGGCTCGCGGTCATCGCCGATGCCTCCGCCCGGATCGGTACGACGCTGGAACTGGACCGCACCGCCTGCGAGCTGGCCGAGGTCGCCGTACCGGCGCTCGCCGACGTGGCCGCCGTGGATCTGCTGGACTCGGTGGTGGAGGGCCGGCCCAGCACGCTCGGCCCGTCGGAGGCGGCGGTGATCCGGGCCCTCGCGGTGCGCCCGGAGACCGGATCGGACGCCGTACGGGCCGCCGATCCGCCCGGCCGGATCGCCCGCTACGGATCCGACCGCCTGGTCACCGAGTGCGTGCGCTCGGGTGAGGCGGTGCTGGTGCCACAGGTGAAGGACGAGGACCTGCCGCGCATCGCCCGCTCCGCCGAGGCCGCCGAACTGCTGGGCCGGGCGGGACTGCACTCGTATCTCGCGGTGCCGCTGATCGCGCGCGGCGAGGTGCTCGGCGCGCTGGACCTCAAACGCACCTGTAATCCGGAGCCGTTCGGCGAGGACGACGTCCTGCTCGCCCGGGAGCTGGCCGCCCGCGCGGCCGTGCAGATCGACAACGCGCGCTGGTACCAGAACGCCCGCAACACCGCGCTCACCCTGCAGCGCAGTCTGCTGCCGAGCAGCCCGCCGGTCACGACGGGGCTGGAGGTGGCCTCCCGCTACCAGCCCGCCGGGGCCACCAGCGAGGTCGGCGGCGACTGGTTCGACGTCATCCCGCTGGAGGGCGCCAAGACCGCGCTCGTGGTGGGTGATGTGATGGGCAGCGGGATCAGCGCGGCGGCGACCATGGGCCGGCTGCGCACGGCGACGACGACACTGGCGGCCCTCGGCCTCGACCCGGCGCTGCTGCTGGAGCACCTGGACAAGACGACGTCGGCCCTGGACCACTCCATCGCGACCTGTGTGTACGCCGTCCACGATCCGCATCTGGGGCGGTGCCGGATCGCCAACGCCGGTCATCTGCCGCCGGCCCATCTCCGCCCGGGCCGGCCGCCGCGACTGCTCGACCTGCCGACGGGGGTGCCGCTGGGCGTGGGCGGGGTCGCCTTCTCGACCGTCACCGTCGACTTCGAGCCCGGCGACGAGCTGGTGTTCTACACCGACGGTCTGGTGGAGACCCGCCGTCACTCCCTGGACGAGCGCCTGGACTTCCTGCTGTCGCTGCTCGAGGCCCCGGGCCGCCCCCTGGAGGAGACCTGCGACCTCCTCCTGCGCACCCTGCACCACCCCGACAACCACGACGACGTCGCCCTGCTCATCGCCCGGGCCCAGGAACTGCCGTAGCGGGGGCGGACGTCGGGGCCGTACGCCGGTCACCGTGTGCGCGGACGGCTCGGCGAGGACAGGGCGGCCACCATCCCCCGCGGGGCGCGCCCGGGTTCGGGCGGGACAAATGCCTGGCGCGGTGGCGGGTGGGCGGCTACGCTCGCCGCGATGACGACTCATTCGACTCGCAGATTGGGGGTCCCGTCCGCGCAAGGTGAGCGCTGATGCTCCCTCCCACCGCGTACGGGGATTCCCGCCTCTCCCTGTGGCTGCGCATACGGACGTACGCCGTGCCACCGTCCATGATCGAGCTCGCCACCGGCCGCCGTACGGCCGGGGACTGGGCCGGGGCCTGTGCCGCCGCCCGCATCGACGTCGACCCCGACTTGCGTTCCGTCGCCCGCGCCCACGGCCGCGAGCTCGCGGCCCGGCTCCGCGCCGACCTCCGCCATCTCGCCCCCGACCTGCTGCGCTGGCACATGCCGAGGATCGCGCCCGACGGGCTGCTGCGCCCGGGCCTGACGCTCACCCTGGCCCGCTACGAGCGCCCGGGCCGGGCCGGCCCGCTGCACCTGGTGGCCCGTACCCCGCCGGCCTGGGCGGACGCCGGCCAGCGCATCGGCCTCGCCCTGTGGGATCCGGCCGACCCGCCCACCGGCCGCCATCCGCATCCCCGCCCGAACCGCCGCTACCGGCTCGACCTGCACCGGCATCTGTGGGACGCGCGCAGGTCCGGTGAGCTGCGAGACCGGTCGGGGGCCGACGGGCCCGCACCGCCGGACAGCGATCCGCTGGGGCTGGCACCGCCCGGGATCGGCTGTGCCGTCGGCCGGTGGGCGGCCGAGGCGCGCATTCTGCTGCGCGCCGAGGAACGGTACGACGGTGCCTTCGCCGTACGGCTGGGCAGCCGCCGCCAGCTGGTCCTGGCGGTGGCGGCGGACGGGACCGACGCCCCGAAACCGACCGGCAACCGGCGCGGGCCCGACCCGACCGACGGGCTGTCAGGCCCGGCCGGACCACGGCGCCATGGACAACCACACGACTCCACGCACGAGGGCCACGCCCTGGATCCGGCCGAGAACCGGCGCGGGGCCGGCGCCGCCGACGGGCTGTCAGGCCCAGCCGGACCGCGGCACCATGGACAACCACACCACGCCACGGACGAGCACCACGCCCTGGATCCGGCCGAGAACCGGCGCGGGGCCGGCGCCGCCGACGGGCTGTCAGGCCCAGCCGGGCCGCGGCACCATGGACAACGGCACGACGCCACGGACGAGGGCCACGCCCTGGAACCGGCCGAGAACCGGCGCGGGGCCGGCGCCGCCGACGGGCTGTCAGGCCCAGCCGGACCGCGGCACCATGGGCAACCACACCACGCCACGGACGAGCACCACGCCCTGGAACCGGCCGAGAACCGGCGCGGGGCCAGCGCCGCCGACCGGCTGTCAGGCCCAGCCGGACCACGGCGCCATGGACAACCACACCACGCCACGGACGAGGGCCACGCCCTGGATCCGGCCGAGAACCGGCGCGGGCCCGACCCTGCCGACGAGTTGCCAGGCCCGGTCGGGTTCCCGCACCACGTCGCGAGTCGTGACGGTGCGCCGCGTCTGCGGATCGTCGGCGAGCTTCCGCCAGGCGGCCTGTCCGCCGTGCCGGTGTTGCCGGATGCGGCGACCTGGGTGGTGCCCGATCTGGAGTTGTTGCGTGCCGGGCTGCTCGGCCCGGACCGGCTGCATCCCCTGGTCGCCGCCGCGCTGGTGCCCGGCCACGTGGCGTCCGGTGCGGGCCGCGATCCGGATCCGGTGGCACGGGCGCGTCAGGTGGAGTGCCGGGGAGCCACGCACCGGATCGATCTGGTCGACGGCGTTCTGGTGCCACTGGACCACGGCCCGGACGAGATCCGGCACGAGGAACTGCTGGCCGCGCTCGGCGGGCCGCCCCTGCCCTGTCTGCGGGTCATCGACGAGGCCCACCGGCGTCCGGACTGCCTCACCGGGGTCCAGGAACGGCTGGACCACGGCGACACCGCCGGCGCCCTGGCCGTGGTCGAGGGTCTGCTGGGCCCCGGCGCGGTGCTGCGCGAGGGGCCGCTGCGGGACGAACTGGCGGCGGCGGCCGAGCGGCGCATCGCCTACGGCCTGTACCGGGCCGGTCTGGCCGAACCCGGCGGCACCTCCGGCACCCACAGCCGCCGCACCGGCCGAAGCCGCCGCCTCACCCAACGGCAGGCCCGCACCGTCACCTACTTCTGAACTTCCCTTTCCCTCATTCAACTTCACACCACAGGTGATTACCTCATGACCTCGCATGTTTCCGTGACCCTGCCCGCAGTTCAGCCACAGGGCAGCCAACTCCACGTCGCCGAAGCCCTGTTGGACCTGCTCCGCGACACGACCACCGAACCGCGTTCCGACCTCCAGCTGGAGGCGCTGACCCTGGCCGTGGCCGCCGATCTTCCGGTGCTGCTGTGGGGTGAGCCCGGCATCGGCAAGACGGCGGCGCTGACCCAGCTGGCCACCGCCCTGGACCTGCCGTTGACGACCGTGATCGCGAGCGTCCACGAGCCGTCGGACTTCTCGGGCCTGCCCGTCATCGGCGACGATCCGGCGGTGCAGGGCGTCCCGATGGCCCCGCCCGATTGGGCGGTGCGGCTGGTGCGCGCCGGGCGGGGGCTGCTGTTCCTGGACGAGTTGTCCACCGCTCCCCCGGCGGTGCAGGCGGCCCTGTTGCGGCTCGTGCTGGAGCGGCGGATCGGCGCCCTGCGGCTGCCGCCCGGGGTACGGATCGTGGCCGCCGCCAACCCCCGCTCCTCGGCCGCCGACGGCTGGGAGCTGAGCCCGCCGCTGGCCAACCGGTTCGTGCATCTGCAATGGGCCCACGACCACGATGTCGTCGTACGGGGTCTCGGCGGGACCTGGCCCCGGGCGACCCTGCCCCGGCTGTGCGCGGAGCGGCTGCCGGAGGCCGTGGCCTTCGCCCGGCGCGCGGTGTGCGAGTTCCTCGTCGCCCGGCCGGGGCTCGTCCACCGGCTGCCGAGCGGGGAGAGCCGCCGGGGCGGGGCCTGGCCGTCGCCCCGGAGCTGGGAGGCGACCCTGCGGCTGATCGCCTTCGCGACCGCTGCCGGATCGTCACGGGACGTGCTGTCGCTGCTGGTCCGGGGCACCGTGGGGGACGGTCCCGGGCTTGAGCTGCTGGCGAGCCTGGACCGGATGGACCTGCCCGACCCCGAGACGTTGCTCGCCGACCCGGCGGGCGCCGGACTGCCCGAGCGCGGGGATCTGCGGCAGGCCGTGCTGGACGGGGTGGTGGACGCGGTCCGCAGGCGGCCGGAGCGCGCCCGCTGGGACGCGGCCTGGGCGTTGCTGGTGCGGGCGATGGAGACCGGGGCACCGGACGTGGTGGTCGTTCCGGCTACCACGCTGGCCTCCCTGCGTCGGGAGGACTGGGACGTACCGGCGGCGATCGAGCGGCTCGCCGGTGTGGTGTCGCTGTCCCGGCGGGCCGACCAGGCCGCTCGTCCGGCCGGTGCCCGCCGATGACGGCGGACGCGCCCGGCTCGCTGGACCTCGGCAAGCTCTTCGCGGCACGGCTGCACGCGGCCCGTGTCCGGCCGTACCTGGCGTCGGCGCTGTTCGCGCTACGGCCGGTGGAGTCACGGCAGGTGCCGACGATGGGCGTCGACCGGTACTGGCGGTGCTATGTGTCACCGGCGTTCGTGGACCGTACCCCGGTGGCGGAACTGGCGGCGGTGTGGGTGCACGAGGTGGCGCACCTGCTGCGCGACCATCACGGGCGCAGCGACCGGTACGCCCGCGAGCATCAGCTGACCGGCCCCGCGGAGCGCCTGCGGATGAACATCGCCGCGGACTGCGAGATCAACGACGACGTGTACGGCGACGGGCTGCCGCGGCCCGAAGGCGCCGTGACACCGGGGAAGTTGGGGCTGCGCGCGGGCGAGCTGATGGAGGACTACCTGCGGCACTTCCGGCTCGGGCCGCGTCTGGAGCGGCTGGCCTGGCTGGACTGCGGCAGTGGCGCCGACGGGCTGGGCCGGGCGTGGGAGCTGGGGCCGGACGGCGCGCACGGGCTGAGCGAGCAGGAGCGGGACGCGATCCGGTTCCGGGTGGCGCAGGGCATCAAGGGCCGCCCGGGCAGTGCGCCGGACGGCTGGCGCCGGTGGGCGGAGGAGGTGTTCCATCCGCCGCAGCCGTGGCGCCAGTTGCTGGGCTCGGCGCTGCGCTCGGCGGTCTCCGCTGCGGGTGTGGGCGAGGACTACCGCTACGGCCGGCCGGCGCGGCGTTCGGCCGCGCTGCCCGGGGTCGTCCTGCCGAGTCTGCGGCGCAGGCCGCCTCGGGTGTGCGTGGTCGTCGACACCTCGGGCTCGGTCAGCGACGCCGAACTGGGCAGCGCGCTGCTGGAGGTGGCCGCGATCTGCCGGGCCCTCGGCGGTCGCCGTGACCTGGTCTCCGTCCTGTCCTGCGATGCCGCGGCCCGCACCGTGCAGCCGCTGTGCCGGACGGAGGGCATCGAACTGGTGGGCGGCGGCGGTACGGATCTGCGCGCCGGGTTCGCCCGGGCGCTGCGGACCCGGCCCGACGTGGTGGTGGTCCTCACCGACGGACAGACCCCGTGGCCCGAGGCGCGGCCGGCGTGCCGGACGGTGGTGGGTCTGTTCCCGCGGACCGGCGGATCGTACGACGAACACGATCCCGACTACCGCCCGGACGCACCCCCGGCATGGGCGCGGGTGGTGACGATCGGGTCGGGTGCGGGGTGACGGCGTTGGGGCCCGGCGGGGAGCCCGTTTCGGTGGGTACCGGCAGGAACCCCGGTCAGGTGAAGTACCGGGAGCGAGACCAGTTGCATGACGTGCCCGCATCGAGCCCCGCCCGGTGCAGCGCCCACAGCGAGCCGGCCCGGCCCGGATGAAGTACCGGCAGCGAGCGGCGGCCAGAGGAAGTACCGGCGCGGAGCACAGCCGGTGCGGTGACGACAGCGCGACCCGTGCCGCGAACCACCGACAACGAGAGCCAGTCGCGTGGCATGTCCGCAGCGAACCCCGCCCGGTGCGGCACCGCCAGGGAACCCGGCCCGGAGTGAAGCACCGGCAGCCGGCGGCCGCCAGGGAAAGTACCGGCGCGGAGCACAGCGGGTGCGGTGACGACATGTGCCGGCAGGGAGCCTCGCCCGTCGCCGGGCGTGCTCCCTGTTTCCGGGCCGCGTCGGGTCAGACGCCGACCGTCTCCTCGACCTCTTCCTCGGCCGTCCGCGCCGCTTCCTCATCGGTGACGCGCGTCGCCGACTGATCGGCGCTCGCCAGGGCGGCGGGGGCAGTCGCGTCGGTACCGGTGGCCGTGCCCGCGTGGCCGGCCGCGTGCCGGGCCTGCCGGGGGCGCTCGTGCAGGGCCGCGATCCCGGTCACCACCAGGCCCGCCAGCAGCCAGACCACGAGCGTCCAGACAGTGCGCGCGAGGCCGTCGTTGCCGAAGTACAGCAGGCTGCGGGCGCCCTCGACGAAGCCGGCGCCGTTCCAGAAGGCGTGCAGGGTGCCGAAGAAGCCGTTCTGCAGCTCGGGGCGGAACAACCCGCCTGAGCTGGTGAAGTTGAGCATCACGAACAGCACCATCATGGTGAGCGTGGTCCACCGCTTGAGGAAGGTGTGCAGGCCGACGCCGATGAAGAGGATGCCGGCCGAGTACAGCCAGGCCATGCCCCACACGCCCGCCAGGTCGTGGTGGGCGAGGTGGAACACCGGTCCGGCGAGCAGCGCTCCGATGCCGCCGACCACGGCGGAGACACCGAGCGCGAGCAGGGCCCGTACTCGCATCGCCAGGGCGGCGCCCGCGGCACCGAGGGCGGCGACCGAGGCGTAGGAACCGATGCTGAGGGCGATGAGCAGGAAGAACAGGCCCTGGCCTGTGGGGTCGTCGGCGACCGGCTGGGCGACGTCGGTGACCTTCAGCGGCAGGCCCTCCTTGGCGGCGACGGGAGTGAAGACCTTCTCGACGGCCGTCGCCCCCATGTCGGACGCGGCGCTCGCCACCAGCAGCTCGGGCGCCTTGGCGCTCGGCACATAGGCGCCGGTCACAGCGCGGGACTCGAGCAGATCGACGGCGTCGGCGCGGGTGGCGACCGTGCGGACGTCGAGCTTGTCCCCGGCGGTGTCCTTGACCGTCTGGGCGAAGACCTTCGCCTGCGGGGCACTGCCGACGACGGCGACGGGCAGGTGGTGCGGCTCCGGGGTCACGAAGGCCCCCATGTACGCGAGCCCCATGCCGATGCACATCAGCAACGGGGTGATCAGGTGCGTGAGCACATGGCGCAGTGCCGGTGACCTCATGGCGGGCGAACCTCCGAAGGTTGGCTTATACAACTCTCACTTCAAGTTGTACTATACAACTAGAACGCCGGAGGAGGTATTCCCGTGAGCACAGCGGAGTCGGCCGTCGAGACGATCCAGCGCGAGATGACGATCTTCGCCCGCCGGGCCCGTGCCTCGGCGGGCCGTATGCACCCAGAGCTGTCGCTGGTGTCGTACACCCTGCTCAGCCATCTGGAGGAGCAGGGCGGTTGCCGGGCCACGGACCTGGCGGCACACTACGCGCTGGACAAGTCCACCGTCAGCCGCCAGGTGGCCGCGCTGGAGCGGGCCGGGCTGATCGAGCGCCGCCTGGACCCGGAGGACCACCGGGTCCAGGTGCTGCACCTGACGGAGGCGGGCCGGGAGATCCTCGCCCAGGTCACCGTGAGCCGCCGGGCCGCCTTCCGCGCCCGGCTCGCCGACTGGCCGGAGGAGGACCTGGTGCGTTTCGCGGCCTATCTGGAGCGGTACAACGCTGATCCGGGCGAGACCGGGGCCGACTGAGGGACGAGGACCCAGATGGGCCCGGCCCGTGCCGGTCAGGCCACCGGGACCGCTGCCCGCTCACCGGCCGGCCGCGTCGGCGCACAGGCCGCGAGGAACGCCGTACGGCGGCGCAGCCGGAAGCCCAGGGACTCGTACAGCCGGATCGCGCCCGTGTTCCGTGCGCTCGCGTGCAGGAACGGCGTGTCACCGCGCTCCCGGATGCCGTGCGCGACCGCGAGGACCAGCCGGGTGGCGAGGCCCTCGCCGCGGAAGGCGGGGTCGGTGCAGACCGCGCTGATCTCGGTCCAGCCCGGCGGACGCAGCCGCTCCCCCGCCATGGCGATCAGCGTGCCGCCGCGGCGGATGCCCAGGTAGGTGCCGAGTTCGACGGTGCGCGACAGGAACGGTCCGGGCCGGGTACGGGCCACGAGGCCCAGCATCTCGGGTACGTCCGCCGGGCCGAGACGGACCGCCTCCGGGTCCGGCGCGGCGGCGAGGCCGTCGTCCACCAGCTGCACTCCGTCCGCCCGGAAGGTGACCTCCCAGCCCTCCGGCACCGCACCGCAGTAGCCCGACAGCGGGATCTCCGCGCCGGGACCGGCCAGCGCGGCCAGGTCCGCCCAGTCGCGCGCGTCCGGGTCGTCGGGCAGTGCCAGCCACGGAGAGACGTCGACGGGATAACGCAGCACGCGCCCGCGCCGCTCGGCGAAGTGGGCGTGCGGTCCGGTCAGGGAGGCGAGGGCGGGGTTGTCGAGGACGTGCGGGGCATCGGCGGCGGGCGCGTCGCGGACGCCCGCTGCGGCTATGAGGCTCACGCGGACACCTCGATCACGATCTTGCCGAGGGTGTGCCCGTCCTCGACGGCGCGCAGTGCCTGGCCGGCCTGCTCCAGCGGGAAGGTGCGGGTGATGTGCGGCTTCAGGGCGCCGCGTACGGCGAGCTCGGCCACCGCCTCGACGACGGCGGCGGTGCGGACCCGCCTGACGGGGGCGCCGCCGAGCGCGGCGACGGCCTGCTGCGGCGAGCCCGCGGTGACCAGCTTGCCGCGGTCCTTCAGCAGTTCGGCGGCCTCGGCCAGCACCGGGCCGCCCACCAGGTCGTAGACCCCGTCGATCCCGTCCGGGGCGGCGGCCCGCACCCGCTCCGCCAGGCCGGGCCCGGAGGGGACGTGCACCGCGCCCAGCGACTCCACGAAGTCCCTCTTGCCCTCGCTCGCCACGCCCACGACCCGCAGTCCGAAGGCGCGGGCGATCTGCACGACCGCGCTGCCGACCCCGCCGCCCGCGCCCGTCACCAGCAGCGTCGAACCGCCGGGAAGGTCCAGCTGGCGGACGCCGTCGTAGGCGGTGGCCGCGGCGACGGGGAGGGTGGCGGCGGCACCGAAGGACAGCGCGGCGGGCTTGTGGGCGGTCACATCGGCGGTGAGCAGGGCGTACTCGGCGTACCCGCCTTGGGCGGTGCTGCCGAACACCTCGTCGCCGACGGCGAACCCGGTGACCCCCGCGCCGGCCTCCACCACGACGCCGGCGGCCTCGCTGCCGAAGACCGTGGGAAAGGCGGGCTCGGACTCGCCGGGGCGGCGGAAGCCCTCGCGCAGCTTCCAGTCGACGGGATTGACTCCCGCCGCGCGGACGGCGATCAGGATCTCTCCCGGGCCGGGGCTCGGGCGGTCGAGGTCGATCAGCGCCTCGGTCTCCGGGCCCCCGTGCCGCGTGTAGACATACGCCTTGGGCATACTCGTTCCTCGCTTCTCTCGCTGTCACCGGTCTACCGGTGCCGGCACCGAGCGCAAAGGAGAAGCGCCGCAGAGCTATTCCCCTGGCCCGAAAGAGTTCATACGGCCGCAATGGTCGGGGCGGTGACCAGGGACGGACCACCCGGAACGGCAGCGTACGGTTGAAGGATGAACGTTACGCGAGGCTTCACGGGCCGCCCGCGCGTCCACAACCCCGGGCTGCCGCCGGGGCAGTACGACGCGGGCGAGGACTGGCCCGTCCTGTCCGCCGAGGTCACCCCGGACCTCACAGCGGCCGACTGGTCCTTCCGCATCGACGGCCTGGTCGAACGGCCGCACACCTGGGACTGGGACGCGGCACACGCGCTGCCGGAGTCGGCGTACGACGGTGACATCCACTGTGTGACCGGCTGGTCGAAGTTCGGCGTGCGTTTCGGCGGCGTCTCGCTGGACGCGTTCTTCCATGTGGTGCGGCCCCATGTGTCCGCCACCCATGTGATCGCCCGCTCCCACACGGGCTACACCACCAACCTGCCGCTCGCCGACCTCACCGGCGGGCGGGCCTGGATCGTCTGGGCGTACGGCGGCGAGCCGCTGCCGGCCGAGCACGGCGGCCCGGCCCGGTTGCTGGTGCCCCACCTGTACTTCTGGAAGAGCGCCAAGTGGATCGCGGGCCTCACGCTCCTCGACCACGACGAGCCGGGCTTCTGGGAGGGCAACGGCTATCACGAGCGCGGCAATCCCTGGGAGGAGCAGCGGTACTCCGGTGACTGAGACGGTGACGACGAACCCGGGAGCCCCGGCCGGCGGCCCCGGCGGTCCCGCGACGCGGTTCGCGGTGCCCGGCCGTATCGCGGTGAGCGAGCGGGTGGCGGCGGTGTGGCAGACCGCCACGCTGGCGGAGATCCGGCGGGAGACGCCGCACGCGGCCACCTTCCGGCTCGCGGTGCCGGACTGGGCGGGGCATGTGCCCGGGCAACATCTGCTGCTGCGGCTGACCGCGGCGGACGGCTATGTGGCGCAGCGCCATTACTCGATCGCCTCGGCGCCGGACGACTCCGGGCACATCGAACTGACCCTGGACCATGTGCCGGACGGCGAGGTCTCCGGCTGGTTCCACACGGTGGCCCGCCCCGGCGACACGGTCGAGGTGCGCGGGCCGCTGAGCGGTTTCTTCGCCTGGCCCGGCGACCGGCCCGCGCTGCTGATCGGCGCCGGCTCCGGGATCGTCCCGCTGATGTCGATGGTGCGGCACCGCAGAAGGCGCGCCCTCACCGTGCCGCTGCGCATGCTGGTGTCCGCGCGCGGCCCCGAGGAGCTGATCTACGCGTCCGAGCTGGGCGCCGAGACGACGCCCGTCTTCACCCGCACCGCCCCACAGGGTGTGCCGGTGGGACGTATGACCGCCGCACATGTGGCGCCCCTCCTGGCCGAGCAGCCTTCCGGTGGTTGGGAGGCCTATGTGTGCGGGTCCAACGGGTTCGCCGAGCACGCCTCCCGGCTGCTGGTCGCCGCGGGCCAGCCGGTGGACCGGATCCGCATCGAGCGCTTCGGCTGACCGACCCGCTCGCGCACCGGGTCGGTCGCGCGTTCGCGGGGCGCGTGGCGCGTTTCCACGCTCCAGGTGGGCTCGAACCCGCGGTTCTTGACGTGAGCGAGGTGCTCCGCAGGGGTACGAGACAGGTGTGGACACTCGTGTGCGTGAGCGGCGGGGGTGACGGGCCCGGTGACGGGCTCGTCGGCTCTCCGGCTCCGACGGTGCGAGGAGGTGGACATGCGTACCCGGGTGCACGGCTGGCGCTGGCAGCGCAATCCGCTGCGGCGCCACTCGGATGTCGTGGAAGCATGGACGTTGCTGATCGTGGCCGTCCTGCTGTTCGTCCTCACGCCCCTGGTCGGCGTGGCCGCGGGTCTGCGCGCCCATGAAACGGCCCGGACCCTCGCGGCCGAACAGCGGGCCGAGCGCCACCCGGTGCGCGCGCTGGTGGTCGGTGACCGGCCCGAGCCGCCGTCCGCCGTGCAGGGCGACCGCGAGAACCCGGACCGCGCCCAGGTCCGCTGGACCGAGCCCGGCAAGGGGACCCGGACGGCCTCGGCCCGGGTGCCGGCCGGGACCCGGACCGGGGACACGGTCACGGTGTGGTTCGACACCCGGGGCCGCAGTGTCGCACCGCCGCCGGACGACACGGAGGTCTGGCAGCACGCGGTGACCATCGGGCTGTACGCGGCGGGCGGTACGGCGGCCGTCGTACTCCTCGGACATGCCGTCGAGCGCCGGATCGCGCTGCGCCACCGGCTGGCGGAGTGGGAACGGGAGTGGGCGCGGACGGGACCGCGGTGGACCCAGCCGCGAGCGTGACGGCGCCCGGCCACCGAGAGGGAGCGCATTGGTCACTGGTCACTCCTGCGAGCACCTGCGTACGGTGAGCTGACGCAGTCCCCCTTCGCAAAGGCGGTTGTCGATGGCCCTGTTCGACCTTCCCCTCGACGAACTCCGCGCACACCGCAGCGAGTCAGTCGAACCCGAGGACTTCGATGCCTTCTGGGCCAAGACCCTCGAGGAAGCACGCGAGCACGAGCTGGACGCCCGCTTCGAGCCGGTGGACACCGGGCTTTCGACGGTCGAGGTGTACGACGTGACGTTCGCCGGGTTCGGCGGCCACCCCGTCAAGGGCTGGCTGCGGCTGCCGGCCGGTGCGGCCGAACCCCTGCCGCTGGTGGTGGAGTTCATTGGCTACGGCGGCGGGCGAGGGCTGCCGCACGAGAACCTGCTGTGGGCGTCGACGGGCCGGGCGCACTTCGTGATGGACACCCGGGGCCAGGGCAGCGCCTGGGGCGGCGGGGGCGGTACGGCGGACCCGGTGGGCGCGGCACCGGCATACCCCGGCTTCATGACGCGGGGCATCGAAGCACCCGAGAACTACTACTACCGCCGGGTGTACACGGACGCCGTCCGCGCAGTGGAGGCGGCCCGCTCGCACCCGCTGACCGACGCAGGCCGGACCGTGGCGGTCGGCGCCAGCCAGGGCGGCGGCATCACCCTGGCCGTCGGCGGTCTGGTCCCCGACCTGGTCGCGGTGGCGCCGGACGTGCCGTTCCTGTGCGACTTCCCGCGCGCCACGACGCTGACCGACCGTCACCCGTACCGGGAGATCGCCCTGTTCCTCAAGACGCACCGCGGCCGCTCGGCGGAGGTGCAGCGCACGCTGTCCTACTTCGACGGGGTGCACTTCGCGGCCCGGGGCCGGGTGCCGGCACTGTTCTCGGCGGCACTGGAGGACCAGACGTGCCCGCCGTCGACGGTGTTCGCCGCGTTCCACGCCTGGGCGCACGACGACAAGGCGATCGAGGTCTACGACTTCAACGACCACGAGGGCGGCGGCCCCTTCCACGAGGCGGAGAAACTGCGCTGGCTGCGGTCGTACGCCTGAGGCGGCGGGCGGGTCTTGTTTCGGCCGAACCGGCAGAGCACCCTTCCCTGCTGGTTTAGACCAATGCTAATTATGGTCGCGCAACGAGCCCGCACGACTACGTCTTGTCACAACAGGAGGGCGCGGCATGGCCCGCACCACCCCGCACGAACCCGCACAGCTCGACGACCGGCCCCTGTACGGACGGATCGCGGCGCTACTGCTCGACGAACTGCGCGACGGCACCATTCCGCCCGGCGAACGACTGCCGGGTGAACGGCACTTGGCCGCGCACTTCCACGTCAGCCGGGAGACCGTCCGGCAGGCGCTGGAGCTGCTGCGGCGCAGCGGTCTGGTCACCACCGACCGGCGGGGCAGCCACGCCACACTGCCCGGCCGGCCGGTCGAGGCCCAGGGGACGCCGGCCTTCCCGCTGGGCGTCCGCTCGGCCGACCCGTCCGCGGTCGACCGGGCCACGGTGACCTGGGAGGCGCCACCACCGGAGCACGCGCGGGAGCTGGGCCTGGCGCCGCACCGGCCGACGCTGGTGCACCGCTACCGGTCGGCCACGCCGGACGGCCGGGCGCTGCGGACGGCGGTGACCTCATTCTCGGCGGTGGCGCTGGCCGAGGTCGCGGAGCTGGCCCGCTACCGGGGCCGGGCGGACGGCGCCACCCCCGCGGAGCTGCGGCGGGCCTACGACTGGATGCGCAAGGCCGGCCTGTCGCTGCACCACCGCGATGCCATCAGACAGGTCGACGGCGCCTCCTCGGTGCGGGTGACCCGGCGGGTGCAGGACCAGTACGCCCGGCCGCTGGAGATCACCGATCTCGTCGTGCACGCCGAACGGGACACCCTGGTCTACGAGTTCACGCTGCCCGCCGCCGGCTGAGCCCGCCGGGCCACCACCAGCCGGGCCCGCGGGCTGCCGTCGCCGCGCCGCCCGAACTCGGGCAGCGCGTGCAGCTCGACGGTGAACCCGGCCCGGCCCAGCTCCCCGAGCACATCGCCGAGCCGGAAGGCGCGGTAGTACATGACGAACGGCGGCTGCCACAGCGCGTTGCGCACCCGCATCACCGCATCGAAGCCGAGCAGCATCCAGAAGCCGGCCTGTGTCGGACGGGGCGGCGCGAGCACCGGGAAGGCGAACCGGCCGCCCGGCCGCAGAACGGCGTGGACCTGGGCGAACAGCCCCGGCAGTGCACGCGGGAGGAAGTGACCGAACGCCCCGAAGGAGACCACGAGATCGAAGGCGGTCCGGAACGGCAGGGCACGGGCGTCGCCGCGCACCCAGGCGACCCCGGGCCCGTCGGCCGGCCGCACCCGGCGCCGGGCGACATCGAGCATGCCCGCGCTGAAGTCGACCCCGGTCACGCTCCGGCGGCACAGCCCGGTCAGCACCTCGGCGCCCGCGCCCGTGCCGCAGCACAGGTCGAGGCCGTCCTCGAACGGGCCGAGCGCAGTGAGCGCCTTCGTCACGGACCGGAGCACCTCGTCGGGCGTCCGGAAGGGCGTGTGGTCGAACTTCGGGGCGAGCAGGTCGTAGCCGTGCTCGACGGACGACAGCGCCTGTACGGCGAGTTCACGCAGGCTGGGGCCTTCGGGACCGAACATCTCCTCAGCCTAGGGCCACACGTTCCGCCAGGACCGCGAGGACCCGTTCGCACCAGCGCAGGTTCTGCTCCTCGAAGGCGATCCCTGCCATGAGGGTGAGATACGGGCCGACGCGGTCGGCGGTGCGCAGATACTCCTCCTCGGTCCGCCCGTCCAGGAGACGGTCGCGGACCCGCCGGTAGCGGTCGAGCTTTGCGCGGGCCCAGCCCCTGCGCTCCTCGACCAGCGCACGGGTGACCTCGGGGTCGCCGCCGTCCATCGCCTGGATCTTGATGAGGAGTTCGTCGCGGATGGCGGTGGGCCGCTTCGGCGGCTCGGCGGCGAACACGCCCAGCTCGGCCCGGCCGGCTTCGGTCAGCGTGAACATCCGCTTGTTCGGCCGCCGCTCCTGCTGCACGGTCCGGGCCTGCACCAGCCCGTCCCGCGCCAGGCGCTCCAGCTCACGGTAGAGCTGCTGCGGGGTGGCGGGCCAGAAGTTCGCGAGCGAGACGTCGAACGACTTCGACAGCTCATATCCCGAGGCCTCGCCCTCCAGCAGGGCGGCCAGAACGGCGTACTTGAGCGACATATGGACAGGCTAGCAGCCGTTGATTAATCTCATCCGCACCTATTCAATTAATTGACTATAGAGGTGATCCGATGCACGCGTTCCGCCAGGCGGTCGAGGCCGGCGACCTCGACGCCGTAGAGGCGCTGCTGGCCGAGGACGTCGTCTTCACCAGCCCGGTCGTCTTCAAGCCGTATCCGGGCAAGGCGATCACCGCGGCGATCCTGCGCGCGGTCTCCCAGGTCTTCGAGGACTTCCGGTACGTCCGTGAGATCGGCGACCCGGCCGCCCCCGACCACGCGCTGGTCTTCACGGCCCGGGTGGGCGACCGCGAGCTGACCGGCTGTGACTTCCTGCATGTGAACGAGGACGGCCTGATCGACGAGCTCATGGTCATGGTCCGCCCCCTGTCCGGCGCGCACGCCCTCGCCGAGGCCGTGGGCGCGCGGTTCGACGACATCGTGAAGGAGGCTCAGGCGCGGTCCGCGTGAGCAAGCGGGCGTTCGCGGCTCGGTCGCCGCTGCGAACGCCCATGCTGGACCAGGTCCGACCGCAGACGTCGCAACCGGTATGGCTGTCACCGGAGTTCTTCCACAGTTGCTTCACCCGGCGAAACGTGAAGGCGCGCAGACCAGGGAGCGCAGCCGCCGTTGTCGCGCTCAGGGCGGGAATAGAGACGGCCGCCCTCATGTTGACCCAACCGGACGCACGGGTATAGTGCGATCAGCGCATGTGCGTGTCCCGTCGTAAGGACACCGGTGTCGCTGTGTTCACCATCAGCCCCTCGGCCGAGGCTTCCCGCCGGCCCGGGCTTCTTCTCTGGACCACCTCGTGACCAGGGCGTTCACGCCGTACCCGAGGTGCCGTTCCCGCCGCCCGGAGGCAGCTTCCGCCACCTCCCACTCGCGGCCTCTCCCCCCTTCCCCCTCTCTGCCTCCGTCCGTGAAAGGACCCCCTTCATGACCACCACACTCGAACACCCTCCCGTGGTCCAGCAGCCCCCGGCCACCCGGCTCGTCACCGGTGTCCTCGACATCGACGCGCAGGGGAAGGGGCAGTTGCGGGCCGCGGGCCTGCTCCCCTCCCCCACCGATCCTCAGGTTCCGCCGGCCCTGATCCGGCGCCATGGGCTGCGCAAGGGTGACCTCGTCGAAGGCGTCCGGGGTGACCGGCGCGCCCTCACCGAGGTCACCCGCGTCGACGGACGCGACCCGGCGGACCTGCGCGGCCGGCGCCACTTCCGCGATCTGACCCCGCTCCACCCACACGACCGCATCCGCCTCGAGCACCCCGGGGCCGGACTGGCCGGGCGCGTCACCGATCTCTTCGCGCCTGTCGGCAAGGGCCAGCGCGGACTCATCGTGGCCCCGCCGAAGAGCGGCAAGACGGTGCTGCTCCAGCAGGTCGCGGCCGCCGTGGCCGGCAACCACCCCGAGTGCCGCTTGATGGTCCTGCTGCTGGACGAGCGGCCCGAGGAAGTCACCGAGATGCGCCGCTCGGTGCGCGGCGAGGTGTACGCCTCCACCTTCGACCGGGCGGCCAAGGAACACATCGCCCTCGCCGAGCTCGTCGTCGAGCGGGCCAAGCGCCGGGTGGAGGCCGGCGAGGACGTCGTGATCCTGCTGGACTCGCTGACCCGGCTGTGCCGGGCGCACAACAACGCCTCCGCCGCCGGTGGCCGCACCCTGAGCGGCGGTGTCGACGCGGGCGCTCTGCTCGGCCCCAAGCGGTTCTTCGGCGCCGCCCGGCAGGCCGAGGAGGGCGGCTCGCTGACCATCCTCGCCACCGTCCTGGTGGACACCGGCTCCCGCGCCGACGGCTACTACTTCGAGGAGTTGAAGAGCACCGGCAACATGGAGCTGCGCCTGGACCGGGAAGCCGCCGCCCGGCGTCTCTTCCCCGCCGTCGATCTCGACGCCTCCGGCACCCGCCGCGAGGAACTCCTCCTGGCGCCGGACGAGTTGACGGCCGTACACGGCCTGCGTCGCGTGCTGCGCTCCCGCGAGGGCGCTCCGTCCGGCCTGGAGACCCTGCTGGAGCGGCTGCGCTCCACCCCTGGCAACGCCGCGTTCCTGCGGCAGATCCGGCCAACTCTGCCCGCCGGCTGACCCGGCTGACCCGGCCGCCACGGCGCCGGGGTCCGGCATCCGGGTTGCTCGCCTAGGCCGAACGGCCCTTGCCGCGCGAGGTATGCCGGACCCGTCCGTACGTTGACCATATGATCACCGGATTTTCTCGTCGGTCAGTCGTGTCGGCCTGCTCCCTGTGCGTGGCGGGCGTGCTGGCACTCGCACCGGCCGCCGCCTCCGCCGCGCCCCGCGCCGGGGAGCCCGCCCCGCCCGGACCCCGGGCGACCATGCCCGGGCCGTCCCTGCTCTACCGCTCCGGCACCCAGGTCCGCCCGCACCCGGATGCGCCCGAGGTGCCCGAGGTGTCGGCGCTGTCCTGGCTGGTGGCCGACGCCGGCAGCGGCGAGGTGCTGGCCGCGAGCGACGCGCACCGCAAACTGCCGCCCGCGAGCACCCTGAAAACCCTGTTCGCCGTCACCCTGCTGCCGTCGCTGCCCGCCGGGACGCGGCACACCGTGCGGAGCGAGGAGCTGGCGGACATCGGCCCGGGCAGCAGTCTGGTCGGCGTCCGGGAGGGCCTCTCGTACCAGGTGGCCGACCTGTGGCGCGGCGTCTTCCTGCGCTCCGGCAACGACGCCGTGCACGTGCTCGCCTCCCTGGCCGGCGGCTGGGCGGCCACGGCCGAGCGGATGCAGGCCAAGGCGCGCTCGCTCGGCGCCCTGGACACCCATGTCGTCTCCCCCGACGGCTACGACGCCGACGGCCAGGTCTCCTCCGCCTACGACCTGGCGGTCTTCGGCCGGACCGGACTGCGCAATCCCGACTTCGCCCGCTACTGCTCCACCGTCGAGGCGTACTTCCCCGGTGACGGCTCGTCGTACGGCATCCAGAACACCAACCGGCTGCTGACCGGCGCGAACGGGGTGGCGAAGTATCCGGGGCTGATCGGCATCAAGAACGGCTACACCACCAACGCGGGCAACACCCTGGTGGCCGCGGCCCGCCATGACGGGCGCACGCTGGTGGTCACCGTGATGAACCCTCAGGCAGGCGGCGGGTTGACCGTGTACGAGGAGGCGCGTGAACTGCTCGACTGGGGCTTCGAGGCGGCCGGGCGGGTGGATCCGGTCGGTTCGCTGGACGGGCTGACCCCCAGGTCACGGCATACGTCGCCGCCGGCACCGGTGGCCGCTGCGACGTCGCAGACGGCGGACGACTGGGGCTGGCCGGGCCCCGCCGTCGCCGCGGGGCTCTCGGGACTGGGCGCAGGAGCCGTGACGCTGGTGCTGCGGACGCTGGTGCTGCGGGCCAGGGGCAGGCGGAGCACAGGCGGCTGACCCGTCGGCAGGCCGAGCAGCAGGCCGAGCGTGATCCAGGTGTAGGTGTTGCTGCCGAGGAAGCCGCCGATGCCGGAGGAGTCGTCGAACCACAGCCAGACCACGCTCGTGCACAGCACCGCGTACAGGGCGCCCGCGATCCGCGGGTGCCCGGCGCGGAGGAGCACGGCGAAGGACGGCAGCAGCCACACCAGGTGGTGCACCCAGGTGATGGGGCTGACCAGACAGGCCGCCGCCCCGGTGAGCGCGAAGGCGGCCGTCCAGTCACCCGCCTTGACCGCCCCCCGGGTCCGCCAGGCCCAGACGCAGAGGGTCAGCAGGACCGCCGTCGCCCACAGCGGACGGTCCGTCTCGCCGAGGCGGGCCAGCACACCCTGGAGCGACTGGTTCGAGACGTAGCCGAGGCGGCCCACCCGGCTGGTGTCCCACAGCGCCTCGGTCCAGTAGAAGCGCGAGGCGGCCGGGTCCGCCCAGGCGGCCAGCGCGGTCGCCGCGGCGGCGACGGCCGTCGCGAGGGCGGCCGCCCGGCGGCGCCCGGCGAGCAGCAGCAGGCCGATGAACAGGGCGGGCGTGAGCTTCACGGCGGCGGCGAGCCCGATCCCGGCGCCCGCCCAGCGCGCCCGGCCGGTCGCCAGCAGCCAGGAGTCCCCGAGGACGAGGGCGAGCAGCACCAGGTTCACCTGGCCGAAGCTGAAGGTGTCCCGCAGCGGCTCGAACAGTGCGAGCAGACACAGGCACAGCGACCAGCGGTACCAGCCGTGCCGGCGCCAGTCCGGCCCGGCCAGGATCCGCAGGATCGCCGCCAGCGCGGCCAGGTTGGCCAGCAGGGACGCCGCGATCGCCGAGTGCCGGTCCAGCGGCGCCAGCGGCAGCATGGCGAGCGCCGCGAACGGCGGATAGGTGAAGCCGTACGCGGTTCCCGGCACCTGGTAGTCGTAGATCCGCCCGCCGTGGCGGACCCACATGTGCACGGTGCCGTAGTAGACGCGCAGGTCGAAGAAGTCGCGCAGCAGCGGCACGGTCGCCGTGAAGACGGTGACCGCGGCGACGAGGACGAGGACCAGCAGCACACGGCCCCTGGGCGTACGCGGCCCCCTCACGCCATGCGTCCCGGGGCCGGGGCCTGGGCCGCCTGGTGGGCCTGCCACAGGACGACCACGCCGAGCACCCCGCCGGAGACGGCGAGCACCAGTTGCCCGAGGTCGGCCGGGCCGCCGCTGGGCAGGACGGCGAGGGCGAGGACGCCGGCCAGGGCCGCGACCCGGTGCCGTACCGAGGTGCTGGGCGCGGCGGCGGCGATGAGGAACAGGCCCCACAGCACGTACCAGGGGCGGATCGCCGGGCCGAACACGGCGACCGTCAGCAGGCTGAGTCCGAGGGCGTACACGGGTCTCAGGCGCAGCCGGAGCCATATCAGGGCCACGGCGACGGCGGTCGCCGCGAGGCCGAGCAGCTGCCAGGCCGGGACGGCGAGCGGGGCCAGGCTGCTGCCGAGGTGTTCCAGCAGGGCGCCGGTGGCGCGGCCGAGCAGGCTGGTCAGGGCCCAGTTGTGCGGGGAGACCGGGGTCTCCAGGGCGCCGATCCAGCCGTAGCCGGTGCCGGCGACGGCGGTGGCGGCGACCGTGGTCACGGCGGAGGCCGCGGCCGTGGAGAGGACGGCCGGCAGCGGGCGGCGGCCGGAGCGGACCCGGAGGGCCACGACCGCCAGCAGTCCGAGCGCGGCCGGCGCCTTGACCAGGGCGGCCAGGGTCACGAGGACGGCTCCGACGGCGCCGCCGGACGGCCGGTCCCCGCGCGCGGCGACCAGGCCGAGCCCCAGCAGACCGAGCATCAGGGCGTCGTTGTGGGCGCCCGCGACCAGGTGCAGCAGGACGAGGGGATTGAGGGCGCCGAGCCAGAGGGCGGCGGCCGGGTCGGCGCCGCTGTGCCGGGCGAGGCGGGGCAGCGCCACCGCCATCAGGGCCACGCCCAGCAGAGCGACCAGGCGCATCCCGATCAGTCCTTCGGGCAGTCGGCCACGGGTCAGGCCGGACAGTGCGGAGGCCAGGGCCATGAAGGCGGGGCCGTAAGGGGCGCCGGTGTGCTGCCACATCGGGGCCACCTCGTCGGCGAGCGGGCCGCCGAGCTGGGCGGGGCCGTGGGCGTAGACGTCCATGTGGGCGTCGACCATGGCGCCCTGCGCGAGGTAGCTGTAGACGTCCCGGCTGAACAACGGCGGTGCGAGCAGCAGCGGAGCCGTCCACACCGCGAGCACCAGCAGCAGGGCTCGCGGACTGGGCGGCTGAGGGCCGCGCACCAGACGGCCGAGGAGCACCCAGGCAGCTATCAGCAGGACGACACCGAAGTACACCCCGACCAGGCCGAGTGCCGCCTGCACCGAGGCGGGCGCCAGGAGATCCTGCACCGGCAGGGCACCGGCCGTCTCCCCGCCCAGCGCGAGAAAGGCGGTGCCTGCCAGCCCGAGCACCTGGCAGCTGCGGAGATCGACGGGGAATGCCATGGCCAACACTGGGTCAGCGTGTCAACGCCGGGTGGCCGGAAGGCGACCTTCCTCTCACCTCTGGGCGGCCCGCACGTGACCGGCGTGTGAGCAACGGCGGGGGGAAGGGCGCGACCAGCCACGACGGTGCCGCAGACGATTGGTCCGGTTCGGTCAGAACACCGAGAGCCCGGTCAGCGTGGTGAACCGGTCGAGGGCCGCCACTCCGGCCACCGAGTTGCCGCGCTCGTCCAGGCCCGGACTCCACACGCACAGCGTGCACCGGCCCGGTACCACCGCGATGATCCCGCCGCCGACCCCGCTCTTGCCGGGCAGCCCCACCCGGTAGGCGAAGTCCCCGGCCGCGTCGTACGTCCCGCACGTCAGCATCACCGCGTTGACCTGTTTGGCCTGGCTGCGGGTGAGCAGCCGGCCGCCGTCGGCGCGGACGCCGTGCCGGGCGAGGAAGCCGGTGGCCAGCGCGAGGTCGGCGCAGGACGCGGTGACGGAGCACTGCCGGAAGTACTGGTCGAGCAGGGCCGGCACGTCGTTGTCGATGTTGCCGTACGACGCCATGAAATGGGCGAGGGCGGCGTTGCGGTCGCCGTGGGCGCTCTCGGAGGCGGCGACCTCCGGGTCGAAGTCCAGGGCGGTGTTGCCGCTCTCGGCGCGCAGGAAGTTCAGGAGCTCACCGGCCGCGTCTGAGGTACGGGTCTGCAGGCGGTCGGTGACGACGAGGGCGCCCGCGTTGATGAAAGGATTCCGCGGGATGCCGTTCTCGTACTCCAGCTGGACCAGGGAGTTGAAGGGGTTGCCGGAGGGCTCGCGGCCCACGTGTTCCCAGAGTTCGTCGCCCTCGCGGGCGAGGTCCAGGGCGAGCGTGAAGACCTTGGTGATGGACTGCGCGGAGAACGGCTCCCGCCAGTCCCCCACCCCGTACACCGTGCCGTCCAGCTCGGCCACGGCCATGCCGAACCGGCGGGGGTCGCGGGCGGCGAGGGCCGGGATGTAGTCGGCGGCCCGGCCGCGGCCGGGCGTGCGCTCGATCTCCTCGGCGATGCGCTCCAGGACCGGCAGGAAGGTGAGGGACGACGTCGTTGTCATGATCACCATTGTGCCTCCGGACCGGCCCTGGAGCCCCTTCGCGCATGGGCTGATATCTGCCCGTTATCGCAGGTCAGGTGGTGGGCACTCCGCGGCCGGCGACGACCTCGGGACGCAGCAGGTCCGCGAGCCGCTCGGCCGGCAGCAGGCCCTTCTCCAGCACCAGTTCGGCCACTCCGCGGCCGGTGACGAGGGCCTCCTTGGCGATCTCGGTGGCGGCCGTGTACCCGATGTGCGGGTTGAGGGCGGTGACCAGCCCGATGGAGTTCTCCACGGAGGCACGCAGCCGCTCGGTGTTGGCGGTGATGCCGGACACACAGCGCTCGGCCAGGGTGAGGCAGGCGCTCTGCAGATGGGTGATGGACTCCGACAGGGAGTGCAGGATGATCGGCTCGAAGGCGTTGAGCTGGAGCTGTCCGGCCTCGGCGGCCATGGTGATGGCGACGTCGTTGCCGATCACCTCGAAGGCGACCTGGTTGACCACCTCGGGGATCACCGGGTTCACCTTGCCCGGCATGATGGACGAACCCGCCTGCACCGGCGGCAGGTTGATCTCCCCGAGGCCCGCGCGCGGACCGGAGGACAGCAGCCGCAGGTCGTTGCAGCTCTTGGAGAGCTTGACCGCGATCCGCTTGAGCACACCGGACATCTGGACGAAGGCACCGCAGTCCTGGGTGGCCTCGACCAGGTTGGCCGCGGTGACCAGCGGCAGCCCGGTGATCGCGGACAGGTGCCGGCGGGCGGCCTCGGCGTATCCGGCGGGCGCGTTCAGACCGGTGCCGATCGCCGTGGCGCCGAGGTTGATCTCATGGATCAACTCGACGGCCTCGGCAAGACGGCTGCGGTCCTCCTCCATCATGACGGCATAGGCGGAGAACTCTTGACCGAGCGTCATCGGCACGGCGTCCTGCAACTGTGTACGGCCCATCTTGAGCACGTCACGGAACTCGACGGCCTTACCCGCGAAGGAGTCCTGCAGTACGGACATCGCCTTGAGCAGTCCACGGACCGCGAAGACCGTCGCTATCTTGACGGCGGTCGGGTAGACGTCATTGGTTGACTGACCGAGGTTGACGTCCTCATTGGGGTGCAGATACGCGTACTCGCCCTTGGCGTGGCCGAGCAGCTCCAGCGCGCGGTTGGCCACGACCTCGTTGGCGTTCATGTTGGTGGACGTGCCGGCGCCGCCCTGGATGACGTCGACGACGAACTGGTCGTGCAGCTTGCCGGACCGGATCTCCCCGCAGGCGGCGACGATCGCACGCGCCTTGTCCGGCGCCAGCAGCCCGAGCTCCTCGTTGGCCAGAGCGGCGGCCTCCTTCACGGCGGCCAGGGCGTCGATCAGATGCGGGTACGCGGAGATCGGTGTACCGGTGATGGGGAAGTTCTCCGTCGCACGCAGGGTGTGCACACCCCAGTACGCGTCGGCGGGTATGTCACGGTCGCCGAGCAGATCGTGTTCGCTGCGGGTGGTGGCGGCGGTCATGAGGGGTGGGTCCTCTTTCTGAGGTACGGAGGTGAAGGCGACCCGGAAAGGGGCGCGGGGCTTGTCGACATGCGGCTGCCGCCGCGTGGGCGCGATCAGCCACAACGGACCCGCGGGTCCAAGGCGGCCGATCCGGCGGAGCGCTACGCGCAGGCGGTGAACGGAACCGGATCGAGCGCACGCACCGCACGCACACAACCCACCGGCTCCCCACCCCCGAGCAGCGGCTCCCCGGCGAACTCGGTCAGCAGCTCCGGGTCCACGCCCGCGCGAGCGAGCGCCGCCGCCGCCACCGGCACGCGGGCGCGATTCGCCCCGTCGGCGATCTTCACGGCGACGGCCCGGCCATCGGGCAGCGCGGCGACCTGCACGCCCTCGAAGCCGTCCTTGGCCAGCAGCCCCGGCACGGCCTCCATCAGCGCCGCGACATCGCGCCCGGAGCCGGAGGCCATCTCGGCGTGCGAGCGCATCGCGTCGGCGACCCGGGCCTCGGGCGTGCCGGGGACGGCCGAGGTGATGCGGGACAGGGCGCGGGCGAGGCCGTACAGGGAGATGGAGAACAGCGGCGCGCCGCAGCCGTCGACGCTGACCCGGGCGACCCGCTGGCCGGTCAGGTCCTCGACGATCTCCTGGATCGCCTGCTGGAGCGGGTGCTTCGGGTCGAGGTAGTCCTCGAGGGACCAGCCGTTGAGCTTGGCGGTCCACAGCATGGCGGCGTGCTTGCCGGAGCAGTTCTGGGCGAGCCGGGAGGGCAGGCGGCCCGCGCGCACCCAGGCGTCCCGGACGACGGGGTCGAACGGCATGTCGGGGACGTTGCGCAGGTCGTCCTCGGTGAGCCCGGCGAGTTCGAGGATGCGCCGGGTGCCGTCGAGATGGCGTTCCTCGCCGGAGTGGCTCGCGGCGGCCAGCGACAGCAGTTCGCCGTCGAGGGCCAGTCCGGCCCGCAGCATGGCCACGGCCTGGAGGGGCTTGACGGCCGAGCGCGGGTAGAAGGCGGCCTCGATGTCGCCGAGTTGGAACTCCACCTTGCCGTCGGCGCCGAGGACGACGACGGAGCCGTAGTGGATGCCCTCGGTGACCCCGCCGCGGATGAGGTGGGCGACGGGGGCGTGGAGGGGTTCGCGGACGATGGGTGCGTCTGCGGGAGAACTGCTGTACATCACTGCCTGCATCGATGGGTCGGGGCGGCCGGTACGCGGGTCACGCGTCGGCGCCGGTGGACGTGCGGGATATCCGGCCGCGGATGCCGTACCAGCCCGCGACCAGCGCTGCGACGATCAGCGGCAGACAGAGCACGGTGGTGCGTCCGGCGCCGCCGTCGGCGTACATGAGGACGAAGACGGAGGCGAGGAACGCCAGCGTCACGAGTTCCGTCCAGGGGGAACCCGGCAGCCGGTAGGACGGCCGGGTCAGTTCGCCCTTCTGGGTCTTCCGCCAGAAGAGCAGGTGACAGACCATGATCATGCCCCAGGTCGCGAGGATGCCGATCGCCGCGAAGTTGAGGACGATCTCGAACGCGTCGGCGGGGACGACGTAGTTGAGGCCCACGCCGAGGACACAGATACCGCTGGTGAGCAGGATTCCGCCGTACGGGACCTGGCTGCGGCTCATCCGTCCGGTGAACTTCGGTGCCGAGCCGCTCATGGCCATGGAGCGCAGGATGCGGCCGGTGGAGTACAGGCCGGAGTTCAGCGAGGACATGGCGGCGGTCAGCACGACCAGGTTCATCACACCGCCGGCCGCCGGGACGCCGATGTGCGACAGGACGGTCACGAAGGGGCTCTCGCCGGCGCTGTACTTGTTCCAGGGCAGCAGCATCGAGAGCAGGACGACGGAGCCGACGTAGAACAGGCCCACACGCCACATGATCGAGTTGATCGCCTTCGGCATGATCTGCTCGGGGTTCTCGGTCTCGCCGGCGGCCACGCCGACCAGTTCCACGGAGGCGTAGGCGAAGACGACACCCTGGATGATCAGCAGCATGGGCAGCAGGCCGTTGGGGAAGACGCCGCCGTTGTCGGTGATCAGGGACGGGCCGGGGTGGCTGCCGTCCACCGGGTGCCGGGTGACCAGCAGGAAGATGCCGATGCACATGAAGACGACGAGCGCGCCGACCTTGACGATCGCGAACCAGAACTCCAGCTCGCCAAAGACCTTGACGGAGATCAGATTGACCGTCAACACAACCGCGAGGGCGATCAATGCGATCAACCACTGTGGTATGTCGGAGAACATGCCCCAGTAGTGGGTGTAGGTGGCGACCGCCGTGATGTCGGCGATGCCGGTGGTCGCCCAGTTCAGGAAGTACATCCAGCCCGCGGTGTAGGCGCCCTTCTCCCCGAGGAACTCCCGGGCGTACGACACGAAGGCGCCGGAGGACGGGCGGTACAGGACGAGTTCGCCGAGGGCGCGCACGACCAGGAAGGCGAAGACGCCGCAGACGGCGTATGCGATGAAGAGGGAGGGCCCGGCGTCGGCGAGCCGGCCGCCCGCGCCGAGGAAGAGGCCGGTGCCGATGGCTCCGCCGATGGCGATCATGTTGACGTGCCGGTACTTGAGGCCTTTGCTGTAGCCGGCGTCTCCGGCGTCGACATGGCCGGACGAGGGGCGCGTCTCGTCTTTGAGGTGCTGTTCGCTCACGCCTCGGGTCCGCCTTCCGTGGGGAGGTCGTCCGCCCGCTGGGGACGCACGATGTCGGTCAGGGTCGTCTCGACGCGGTCCAGGTGGTGGCTCATGGCCTCCACCGCGTCGTGTTCGGAACCGTCGATCAGGGCCTCGACGATCGCCCGGTGCTCGCGGTTGGACTGTTCCCGGCGTCCGCCCAGCTCGTTGAGGAAGGCCGACTGACGCGCCAGTGCGTCGCGGATCTCCTCGATGACCCGGCGGAAGACCGGGTTCTGGGCGGCCTCGGCCACGGCGAGGTGGAAGAGGGTGTCCATCGCGACCCAGGCCGTGGTGTCCGTCTCCCGCTCCATGCGGTCGAGCAGGTGGGCCAGGTGGTCCAGGTTCTCCGGGGTGCGGCGCACGGCCGCGTATCCGGCGACCGGGATCTCGACGTGCCGGCGCACTTCGAGCAGGTCGCTGGCCGCGTAGTCGCCGAAGGTGGGGTCCTCGACGGCGTTGGCGACGACGAAGGTGCCCTTGCCGGTCCGGGACACCGTGAGGCCCATCGTCTGCAGCGCGCGCAGCGCCTCGCGGAGCACCGGCCGGGACACCTCGAGGGTGCGGCAGAGCTCGGCCTCGGAGGGGAGCTTGTCGCCGATGGCGTACTCGCCGCGCTCGATGGCGCCGCGGAGGTGGCCGAGGACCGCTTCCATGGCGCTCACACGCCGAGGACCCAGACCACCTGTCTGGCTGTCTGACAGGTTCACGGGTGTGATCCTGCGGGTTGCCCGCCGGGACTGTCAAGACAGCGCGTAAGAAAACATTCACGGGGTGCGACACCTGAATGCAGGCATCCGCACCCCGTGGGTGATCAGGAGGTTGTCTCAGGCGTTGAGCACGCCCGTGGCGAGCAGGCCGAGCAGGCCCGCGCCGATGATGATGCGGTAGATCACGAAGGCGTTGAAGGAGTGCTTGGCGACGAACTTCAGCAGCCAGGCGATGGAGGCGTAGGCGACCACGAAGGACACGATGGTGCCGACGGCCAGCGGGGCGGCGCCCACACCCGCGCCGAGGGCGTCCTTGAGCTCGTAGATGCCGGCGCCGGTCAGCGCGGGGATGCCGAGGAAGAAGGACAGCCGGGTGGCGGCGACGCGGTCCAGATCCAGGATGAGCGCGGTGGACATGGTGGCGCCGGAGCGGGAGAAGCCGGGGAAGAGCAGGGCGAGGATCTGGGAGCAGCCCACCCACATCGCGTCCTTCAAGGACGTGTCGTCCTCACCGCGCTTGTGCCGGCCCATCTGGTCGGCCGCCCACATCACACCGGAGCCGACGATCAGCGAGCCGGCCACGACCCACAGCGAGCCCAGCGGGCCCTCGACCAGCTTCTTGGCGGCCAGGCCGACCACGACGATCGGGATGGTGGCGTAGATGACCCACCAGGCGAACTTGTAGTCGTGGTGGTAGCGCTCCTCGCGGTTGGTCACACCGCGGAACCAGGCCGAGACGATCCGCTTGATGTCCTTGAAGAAGTACAGGAGCACGGCGGCGATGGCGCCGACCTGGATGACGGCGGAGAAACCGACGACGGACTTGTCGTCGACCGGGATGTTCATGAGTCCCTCGGTGATCTTCAGGTGCCCCGTGGAGGACACCGGGAGGAACTCGGTCACCCCCTCGACTACTCCGAGGACGACGGCTTGACCGACGGAGATGGCGCTCATGGGATCCAGTTCTGAGGAGAGTTGGTCGACAGTGTTGTAGACAGTACTTGCTGTGCCCGGCCGCCTGGCAAGGGCTAGGCCCACCGCACGTGAGCGAGTGAGACACCGGCGAAGGCGGCGGCGAGTCCCGCCACCACGCTCGCGACGACGTTCACCGCAGCGTAGAGGCCGGAGCCGGCCTCGGTCAGCCGCAGGGTCTCGTAGGAGAAGGTCGAATACGTCGTCAGCGCCCCGCACAGTCCGGTGCCCAGCAGAAGCAGCAGGTGGGGCCCGGCGGCCCCGGCGGAGGCCGCGCCCGTGAGCAGCCCGAGGACCAGGCAGCCGGTGACGTTCACCACGAAGGTGCCCCAGGGGAAGACCGAGTCGTGGCGGGCCTGGACGGCACGGTCGGTGAGGTAGCGCAGCGGTGCGCCGACCACGGCCCCCGCGATGACCAACAGCCAGTTCACGATGACTTCTTACCCTTCGGATCCATGTCCCGCGGGCCGCCTCGGCGTGCCACGTACCGGACGACCTCGCACTCCTCCAGGGTCACGAGCCCCTCGCCCACCAGTTCGTCGAGCTGCGGCAGGAAGGCCCGTACGCGTTCCTCGGTGTCCACCACGACGACCGCCACGGGCAGGTCCTCGCTCAGGGACAGCAGGCGCGAGGTGTGGATGAGCGAGGAGGCGCCGAAGCCCTCGATACCCCGGAAGACGCTCGCCCCGGCGAGGCCGGCCGCGTGCGCGCGGTGCACGATCTCCGAGTAGAGCGGCTTGTGGTGCCAGGTGTCGTCCTCGCCGATGTAGACGGTCAGCCTGAGGGCCCGGCCGGTGAGTGACGTCATCGCTGCCTCCTGATCAGCACCCGGCGGGCGGCCACCGAGGCGAGCCACACCGCGGCGAGGGCCGCGCACGGCGTCGCGGCGAGATAGGCCAGCCCGGGGCCGGGACGGCCGGCGTCGACCAGCTTGCGGATGTCCACGGCGTAGGTGGAGAAGGTGGTGAAGCCGCCGAGCACGCCGGTGCCGAAGAAGGGGCGGACGAGGCGGTGGGCGGCCCACACATCGGTGATGAGCACCATGAAGACACCGATCACCGCGCAGCCGATGACATTGGTCCAGAAGGTCGCCCAGGGGAAACCGCCCGGCGGTGTGGGCCAGGCGAGGGTGAACCCGTAGCGTGCGCACGCGCCGAGGGCGCCGCCGAGGGCGACCACCGCGACGACGGGTGCCTGGGTACGCCACTCGGACCGCCGCGGTGGCGTGCGGCGGGCACGGAGGCTCTCGGCTTCCGGGGCTGTCATGCTGCTTGCGTCTCCTGTTCGGCCTGCCCCGACGGGTGATCATGGCCGGGCACCAGCCTACCGCCGGTCAGCGGGCGTCGGTCCGGGCACAGACCGCGACGCCCGGCTCCCAGAGGCTGCCGAGGACGAGATGGTCCCCGGTCGCGCAGACGCCGGTGACCATCCGGAAGCCGGAGCGGCGGCGGGTGAGGTGTGTCACGGTCCGTCCGGTGTCGTCGAGGGCCAGCACCCCGACCGTTCCGCTCGGGCGGTACGGCGCGTGTACGGCGGCCCGGGCGGCGGCGCCGCGCACGGCGGGCGAGGCGCGGTGCAGGAGGTCCAGCGGCGGGACCCGCGGGCTGGCGAGCGCGACCCAGAGCGGGCCGGCGGGGCCCTCGCGCCAGAGGTTGTCCGGCATGCCGGGAAGCGTGGCGAAGAGGTCGGACCGTCCGGCGTGCGGGCCGGTGAGGTGGTAGCGGGTGAGGCGGCAGGAGCCGGTCTCGGCGACCACCAGGAACGAGCCGTCGGCAGCGGCCGCCAGGCCGTTGGCGAACTGCAGCCCCTCCAGTACGACTTCGGGCTCACCGCCCTCGGGCGGCAGGCGCAGCAGGCGTCCGGTGCCGGTGTGTTCGACGATGTCGCCGATCCACCGGTCCAGCGTGTAGCGGCGGCTGGAGACGGTGAAGTACACGGCGCCGTCCGGCAGGGCGACGACGTTGCTGCAGAAGCGGAGCCGCTCCCCCGCCGCCGAGTCCGCGAGGACACGGACGGTGCCGTCGCCGGGGCCGTGGCCGGGGTCGACGCGCAGCAGTCCGCGTTCCGCGTCGCACACCAACAGGCCGCCGTCCGGCAGCGGTTCGAGTCCGAGCGGACGGCCGCCGGTGTCCGCCAGCACCTCCACGCGGGCGGTACGCGGGTCGCCGAGGTGGTGGACGCGCAGGATCCGGCCGTCCTGCACGCCGGTCAGCACCCGCCCGTGCGCGTCGGGGACGACGTCCTCGGGGCCGCGGGCGCCGAGGGAGACGTAGTGCAGTGGGACGAGTTCCATGGATCGGTCCATGTGTGGTGCCCCTTCGCCGTCGGTCGGCCCATCGTGCCAGCCGGCCGCGCATTCGCCGAGCCCCCGCGGAGCGGCCGGGCCGCTCGGCCCGGCCGCTGCCCCTCGCTCGGCTGCGCGCATCGGCGGCCGACGCGGGGGGCGGCCCCTCGTGCGCCTTTGGGAGGCGGCGCTCGGCGGCCTTTCGCGGCGCTGCGGGAGCCGCCGGCCGGCGACCGGTCCCCGTAGCCTCGCCGACTGAGCCACGGGCGTCCTTCACCACCCCTTCTCGAACACCCGGGCCACCTCGGCGATGCGGACCTCGTCGCGCCGGTAGTGGGTACGGCAGCCGATGCGGCGGGTGCGCAGCACGCCGAGCCGGGTCAGGAAGTCCAGGTGGGCGCTGGCGGTCCGGCGGGGCACGCCCAGTTTGGCGGCCACGGCGCGCGCGGTGACTCCCGTCTCGGCGAGATCGCGGCGACGGGGCGGCGGGAAATGGGCCGCGGGCTCCTTGAGCCATTCCAGAATCGTCTGCCGCATCCGGCCCGAGGGGGTTCCCATCATCCGTCCGCCTCCGTCCCCGGCCTCCTCGTACGCAGTGTTCCCACTGTCGCGCGGGCGACTCCGTCACGTCCGGCACTCGGCGTTCGTTGTCCGGTACCGAACGGCCGTGCGACCAAGGAGTGGGCATATGACCCCGGAAAATCGGCTCGGGCCCGGCCGTCCCTTACGGCCGGGCCCGTCACCGGTGGTTCAGCGGTGGCTGAACTGCGTTATGGAGGAGAGCGGGTTGTCGTCGTGGCCGAACAGGCCTGGTTCTCCCAGCCGTTGCCGGAGGTGGCGTCGGTCGGTTCCCAGCCGTTGCCGGTGACGGCGGTCCAGGTCGCCGTGACCGTCGCCGCCTACGAGGTGGTGGTCCCGCGGATGGCACGGGGATCGGCCTCACCCTGCCGTCGTACATGACGGATGTCTGGCGCGCGCCGGAGCCGGCGGAAGTGGCGCCGGCGGGGCTCGTGATCCCCGTGGGCGGCGCGATGGTCCCCGCCCGGCGTGCGGCCCGACTCACCGTCGCCGAGGTGCTGCGCAACGAGCAGGGACAGTTCGGAGCCCGCAACCGGTCAGGATCGAAGAAGCCGGAGCGGGCTCCCCGGTCCTAGCGTGAAGTGCACCGACGGAAAACCCGTCGGGCCACGCACCTCAGAAGGAGAGTCCCATGACCGCCGGCGTGCAGACGATCATCTACCCCGTCAAGGACAAGGACCGTGCCAAGGCCCTGTTCACCGCCCTGCTGGGTGTCGAGCCGTACGCGGACCAGCCCTACTACGTCGGCTTCAAGGCCGAGGGCCAGGACGTCGGCCTCGACCCGAACGGGCACGCTCAGGGCCTGACCGGGCCGGTGCCGTTCTGGCACGTCACCGACCTCCGGGAGCGCCTCGCGGCCCTGCTGGCGGCGGGCGCCGAGGTGGTCCAGGACGTGCGGGACGTCGGCAACGGCCGGCTGATCGCCTCCGTGAAGGACCCCGACGGCAACCTGATCGGCCTTCTTCAGGACCCGGCCGCCTGAGACCCGGCCGCCGCCGGCCGGGCCGCCTGCTTGCACCCGCACTAGTTGCACACTCAATGATTGGCTGGATCGGTGCTACGGTGCGGGTATGGCAGTCAAGACGGCCGACGCCCGGCTCGAGGAACGGTGGCGGGACATCCTCGCCGTGCACGCGCGCACGATGTGCGAGATCGACCGGGCCCTGCACCCGCACGGGCTGGGCGCCAGCGACTTCGAGGTGCTGGACATCCTCGCGACCGAGTCGCCCGCGCAGGGCGACCAGTGCCGGGTGCAGAATCTGGTCGGCCGGGTGCATCTCAGCCAGAGCGCGCTGTCCCGGCTGATCGGCCGGCTGGAGAAGGACGGTCTGGTCGAGCGCTCGGTGTGCGCGGAGGACCGGCGCGGGGTGTGGGTGGCGCTCACCCCCAAGGGCCGCGCACTGCACACCGAGGTGCTGCCGCTGCAGCGCGCCGTACTGGAGCGCATGCTGACCGGGCAGGAGCGCTGGAGCACCGGGCAGGATCACTGAAGCACCACTTCGGCCCCGTCGGACAGGACCTCGACGCCCTCCTCGGCGATACGCGCGCGTGCCGGTGACGCCGGGTCGAGCAGCGGGTTCGTGTTGTTGAGGTGGGTGTAGATCCGGCGCGCGCCGCGATGGCGGGCCAGTGCGGCGAGGGTGCCGTCCGGGCCCGTGACGGGCAGATGGCCCATGGCGGCCTGTCCGGCGCCGGACCGTACCGTCGTGCCCATCTCGTCGGCCGCGTAGAAGGTGCCGTCCAGCAGCACACAGTCGGCCTCGGCGCACAGCTCGTCCAGCGCCGGGCTCCAGGCGCCCACACAGGGCGCGTACACCAGTACTCCCCCGCTGGCCAGTGACTCGACGCGGTACGCCGTCACCCACGGCCCGGCCGGTCCCGGCGCCTGCGCCGGTACGTACTTCGGGATCTTCGCGCCCACCGGATGGGCCGTGACCACCAGCCCGCCGGCCAGCACGAAGCCGCCGTCGGCCAGGCTGTCCGCCCACTCCCAGGGGCCGTAGCGGTCCAGGGCGGCGCGGGCGGGGGCCAGAACGGCGCGGACCGGCGGGGCAGCGTAGACCTTCAGGCGCGCCGCTCCGCGCAGCTCGGCGAGGCCGGTGACGTGGTCGGCCTCGGCGTCGGTGAGCAGGGCACCGCGCAGCGAGGTGTCCCGGGGGCCGGGTCCTGGCCACAGCGCCGGTGTGGCGGCGAGCTGGGTGCGCAGGTCGGGCGAGGCGTTCAGGAGCCACCAGTCGCGGCCGTTGCCGCTGACGGCGGCGCACTCCTGGGTGCGGGAGGGCAGCTTGCCGTCCCGGGCGGCCATGCACAGCGCGCAGGCGCAGTTCCACTGCGGGAAGCCGCCCCCGGCGGCGGTACCCAGCAGGACGATCCTCACGACCATCGGCTCCTTCGCTACGCGTCCGGACCTGTCCTCGCTGGGATCTTCCCGCCTCGGGCCGGGGACTACCCGGCGGCAGGGGACAGTTCCGGCCGTCCTTCGCCGGGCCGGCGGACAGCCGGGCGCTCGGCCCGGAAACAGGCCGGTTCCAGCATGGCCGCGGCCGCGCCGAACTCGGCGAAGACAAGCCGGATGGACGCGTCGGCGTGCGGGATGCGCTACGTCGAGTGGCTCTCGCCCCCTGTGTCGCTGCTCGCGCGGTTCTCCGCGTCCCCTTCGGGGAGCCTGGTCATCGGGCCAGCAGCGTGCGTACCCCCTGTGATGTGAGGGTCAGGGCGTGGGTGGAGTTGCCGTCTATGGCCAGGGAGAGGTCATCGTCGGGCCACTGGGAGGCGAGGGCGCCGAGCGGGATGAGGCGGTAGCGGGAGACGAACGGCAGCAGGTCGGCCATCTCGCCCTCCGTGGTGAAGACGGGGACGACCGGGTCGCCTCCGGGCTGTTCCAGGACGGGCAGGGCCACGGACGTGGCGTCGGCGCCCTCCCCGTCGACCGCGTCGTCCGGCACGGGGACGAGCACGTCACTGTGGGCGAGGACGTCCAGCGCGGTCGGGTCCTCGGCGTTCGCGGCCAGCGTGTCCAGCGCCTGCTGGGCCGGGGTCGGCAGGTCGTTGTGTGCGGGTGTCTCCATGGCAGATCCCCAGGTAGCGACGGGTCGTACGGGCGGCCTCCCGGGGGCGGACGTGCGCCCGGGCGTGCTCGGGCCTCGCGTACCCGGTGGGCCGGGGGGCATGCGTGCGGATCGGCAGGAGATCCGGTGGTGGGACGGCCTCGGTGGTGACCGGGAACGGCGTCCCGCTGGGCACCCCGTGCCCGGGCCGACCTGATCGCCGGATACGCCGACGCGCTGCGCGAGCGTGGCCTGCGGGTGGGCCAGTACTACTCCCGCGCCCATGACCGGCCGGCGCGCTGAACCGGCCCGGCGCCTGATCTCACGTGTCCGGCCCGGGGCGCCGGCCATCGCGGGTCAGCCGAAGGTGAGGGTCAGCTGGAAGTGGCCGGGGTCGAGCAGGCTGACGACGTGCTCGACGAAGGAGCCGTCGGCCGCCCGGCTGGTGCGCCGCGTCTCGAGGAACCAGTCGCCCGGCGCGCGCCGCAGCAGCTCCGCCTCCCGGGCGTCCACCGGCCGCCCGCCGATCCGCTGCTCCCCGTGGTCGGGCCGCAGCCCGGCGCGCAGCAGCAGTTCGGTGAGCGAGTCCTGGCCGAGGCCGCGGGCGGGCAGCTCGCGGATCCCGGGCACCGGCGGCAGAAAGCTGCGCTCGTACGACACCACGGTGCCGTCCGCGGCGAGCTCGCGGGTCCGCTCCACGCAGACGAACACGTCCTTCTCCAGGCCGAGTTCGGTGGCGAGGGCCTTGTCGTGCGTCTCACGTACGGCGCGGGTCCGTACGGTGGTGTCCACGCCCTGCGGGTCCGGCGCGCGGGCCCAGCCGAGCCGGTCGTCCGGCGGGCGGCCGTCGAAGAGGACGTAGGAGCCCTTGCCGGTGCGGGTGGTGATCAGGCCCTCCTCGGACAGTTCGGCGAGGGCCGCGCGGATGGTCGTACGGCTGACGCCGAACCGCTGGGCGAGGGCGTGTTCGCCGGGCAGCCGCTCGCCGGCCCGGCGGCTGCCGTCGCGGATCTCCCGGGCGAGGATCCGGCTGATCCGCTGGTGCTTGAGCGGGACGCCGGTCACGGCCCGGCCTCCGCGAGCAGGTCGTCGACGGTCGTGACCCGGACGAGCGGCCGGTACAGCTCCATGATCTGCAGGGCCTTGCGGTGGGAGTCGTCGTCGACGCCGGCGCAGGCGTCCGCGACCACCAGCACCTCGGTGCCGGCATCGGCGGCGGCCAGGGCGGTGGACAGCACACAGCATTCGGTGCTGACCCCGGCCAGGACCAGGCGGTCGTCCGGGCCGACGCGGGCGGCGAGTTCCGGGGTCCACTTGCCGAAGGTGGTGGCGTCCACGACGTGGCCGGCCAGGTCGGCGAACTCGTCGGACAGGTACCAGAGTTCGGCGTCCGGGGGCCGGCGGGCGAAGGGCCATTCGTCGTAGTAGGCACGCCAGGCGCCGGCCGGTTTCGCGGGGGCCAGGAAGCGGGTGAAGGTGACGCGGTCGCCGAAGGCCGGCAGCAGGCTGCGCACACCCGCCGCCGCGTCGGCGTACCGGGGGGTGGCCCAGGGGCTCGCCGGGTCGGCGAAGACGCGCTGCATGTCGATGACGGCGAAATGTCCGGCGGTCATGGGTTCAGCACCCCCTCGTCGGTCACCGGGCTCGGCGCCTGCGCCTCCTGGGTACGCACCCGGCCCCGGCCCGGCAGCAGGGTGCCGAGGAAGGCGAGGGCCAGCGCGACCAGGACGCCGAGGTTGGCATAGGCCCAGGCGCCGGTCTTGCCGCCGAGGCCCAGCGGACCGAGGAGGTAGCCCTGCCAGGTGAGCCAGCTCGCCGCGGTGTTGGTGACCAGGCCCCAGCCGACGGCCGTGGCGGCGAGGGTGAGGAGCAGGGGCGGCAGGGGGATGTCGCCGTAGCGGCCGTGCGGGCGGTAGAGGTCGCCGTCGTCGTAGTCGCGGCGGCGCAGGGCGATGTCGGCGAGCATGATGCCGCACCAGGCGGCGATGGGGACGCCGAGCGTGGTGAGGAAGCCCATGAACTGGCCGAGGAAGTCGCCCGCGAAGAACACGATGTAGACCGAACCGGTGATCATCAGGACGCCGTCGAGGAGGGCGGCCAGATAGCGGGGCACCGGCAGGCCGGCGGAGAGCAGGGCCAGGCCCGAGGAGTAGATGTCCAGGACGGCGCCGCCGACCAGACCCAGGACGGCGACCACGGCGAACGGCACCAGGAACCAGGTGGGCAGGATCGTGGTGAGCGCGCCGATCGGGTCGGCCGCGATGGCCTGGCTCAGCTTCGGCGAGGAACCGGCCAGCAGCAGGCCGAAGACCAGCAGGAGCAGCGGGGCCACGGAGGCGCCGAAGGTGGTCCAGCCGATCACGCCCCGGCCGGACGAACCGCGGGGCAGATAGCGGGAGTAGTCGGCGGCCGCGTTGACCCAGCCGAGGCCGAAGCCCGTCATCATGAACACCAGCGCGCCGATGAACTGCTGCGCGGAACCGGCCGGGAGGGCACTGACGGTGCTCCAGTGGATGTGGTCGGCGACCAGGGCGATGTAGACGATCGTGAGGACACCCGTGATCACGGTGATGGCCGTCTGCAGCCGCATGATCAGGTCGAAGCCCATGACTCCGCCGACGACGGTGAGCGCGGCCACGACGATGAGCGCGACCACCTTGGTCTCGGTGCCGCCGCCCCAGCCGAGGCGGCTGAAGACGGTCGCGGTGGCCAGCGTGGCGAGCGCGGTGAGGACGGTCTCCCAGCCGACGGTGAGCATCCAGGAGATCACCGACGGCAGCCGGTTGCCGCGCACTCCGTACGCCGCCCGGCTGAGCACCATGGTGGGCGCCGAGCCGCGCTTTCCGGCCACCGCGATGAAACCGCACAGCAGGAACGAGCCGACGATGCCGAGCACGCCGGCGGCGAGGGCCTGCCAGAAGGAGATGCCGAAGCCGAACGCGAAGGCGCCGTAACTCAGGCCGAGAACGGAGACGTTCGCCCCGAACCAGGGCCAGAACAGCGTGCTCGGGGTGCCCTTGCGCTCCGCGTCCCCGATCACGTCGAGTCCGTGCGTCTCCACCTGTATGGGGCGGCCGGAGGATCTGCCGTCGGTGAGTCCGAGGGGGTCCCGCGGTTGCGCCATGGCCGAGCCACCTGCCCTACCTGTCTAGACGTGTCTGATTCACGCTAGGCCGGTGCAAGCAGGTCGTCAAGGACGGGCGCTACGCCGGAACCGCCCGGCGGGCAGTCGCATTTCAGCGGCCGTACCCCGTAGGAGTTTCAGCGGCCGAACTCCTCCTGGATCGGTGTCCTCGGCTCCTCCCTCAGGTGCTGGGAGAGGCCGGGCCTGCCTCCCTCGCGTGCCCGTTCCGCGCGCTGTGCCGCGGTGCGGTCGAGGTCGGAGTCCGGGTCGCCTTGTCGGCCGGGTACGACGCGTCCTTCAGCGCGGCCGGCACCTCCAGGACGCCGGTGTGTGCCGTGCTCATGCCGCCTCCCGCAGTCGTCGCCTTCGCCGACGTCCTGTTGTTCGGAGGTGTTCTCACCCTCCGCCTGGGACGGGATGGTGCGCGGTGGCATATCCGCCCCCGCCTCGTCCGGCTCCCGCTCGCCCTCGGCCTGGGAAGGGGTGGCCATGTACTCGCTCATCAGGGGCCTCCCGCACGTGTCCCGTCCGTTCCGAAGCACCCGAGTACCCGTCCGCCGCGGGTCCCATGACCCGCGGCAATGTGTGAATCCGTGGCCACGGGATGGGTACCTGACCGACCGCGAGACCGGCCCACGGGAGCGGACCGGCTGCGCAGTCCATGTTCCTGCGGTACGGCTCCGACGGCCTGGGTCAGCCGTACTCACCTCCCCGTGACCGCCTCCCCGGGCCCCGGCGGCGTGGCGTGTGCCGTGCCGGAGCGGTCCGCGGCGAGTATGGCCAACGGGAACAGCCTGCTGGGAGGCGGAGATGACGGTCAACCGTGTCGGCCTGGTGGTGCACGGCGGACGCCCCGAGGCCCTGGCGGCCGCCCATGAGGTACGCGCGTGGTGCGCGGAGCACGCCGTGGGGTGCGCCGACATCGACGTGTGGCAGGAGGGCGCGCGGCACAGCGCCCGGGAGGAGGTCGACTCGGCGGGCGACCCCGACCTCATCGTGACCCTCGGCGGCGACGGCACCTTCCTGCGCGGCGCCCGGCTGGCGGCCGAGAACGACGCCCTGGTCCTCGGTGTCGACCTCGGCCGGGTCGGCTTCCTCACCGAGGTCCCCGCCTCGGCGGTGCGCGCGGCGCTGGACGCGGTCCGCGCGGAGCGGATCACCGTGGAGAGCCGGATGCTCCTGACGATGCGGGCGTCATGCCGGCTGGAAGTTCCCGCGCAGATGGAGGCGTTGCTGCGGTACGGCCGCGGCCCGATGCTGCCGCCGCCCCGGGTCCGTGCCGAGTGCGAGATGGGTGACGAGTGGGGCGTCGCGCTGAACGTCACCGCTCTGAACGACATCGTCGTGGAGAAGCTCGCCAGGGACCGTCAGGTGTCGGTGGGCGTCTATCTGGCCGGCCGGCTGCTGGCCTCCTACTCCGCCGACGCCCTGCTGGTGGCCACGCCCACGGGCTCCACCGCCTACAGCTTCGCCGCCGGCGGTCCGGTGGTCTCGCCGCGCACGGAGGGCCTGGTGTTCACCCCCGTCGCCCCGCACATGGTGTTCAACCGCTCGGTGGTCGCCGCCCCCGACGAACCCATCGCGCTACGGATCCTCGAACGCTCGGGCCAGGCCGCCGTCAGCATCGACGGCCAGCTGCGCGGAGTGCTGAGCCCCGGGGACTGGATCGGCGTGTACGCCGCACCACGCCGGCTCAAGGCCGTACGGCTGGGCCCGACGGACTTCTACGGCCGGCTGCGCGAGCGCATGAACCTCACCGACGCACCGGCCGCACTCGCCGACGGGCAGGCCGCTCCCCTTTGGCCGGTGACCACGCCCCCGCCCGACGACCTGGCCCACCTCGCGCTGCCGACGGCTCCCGACGACGGGCATCGGCTGTCCTGAGGGTCCAACCGGCGGATCCACCGTGCGGGCACCCAGTCCGCGTGACATCGACGGCCCCGGAGACGGTCACAGACCCCCGGATGCGCACGCGCACCGGCGGCATGACCGACGGTCCGCGGACAGGCACAGATCCGCGGATGCGCACGCGCACCGGCACCATGGCCGACAGTTCCGCGGACCGGCACCGGCCGCCCTGAAGCCGCCGACGACGCCGGTCAACCCGCAGGCCCGTCCTGCGGGCGCCCAGTCCGCGTGACATCGACGGCCTCAGGGGCGGGGACAGGTCCGCGGGTGCGCACGAGTGCCGGCAGCATCAGCGCGCCCGCCGCCACGGCGGCCGTGTGCAGCGCGGCGGCGACGGCGAGGTTCTCCGGCAGGGACGTACCGGCGGGGTGGGCCGGCGCCACGTATAGGACCAACGGGAGCTTCCAGCCGCTCCACGTGCACAGTGACCCCGTCCCCAGCCAGCCGAGGGTCAAGGGGATCCAGCGGGGCAGCCGGGCGGGGTGGCCGTGGGCGACGGTCCAGGTGGCCGCCGAGGCGATGAGCGCCCACAGGCCCCACACACCGGTCAGCAGCCGCCCGTCGGCGGAGCGGTCCGCGGGATGCGCGACACCGGCCGTACCACCGAGCGCCCAGTAGATCCATACCGCCCCGATCACCACCCTGGCGCCCATCGCCCACCGCACCCGGCCTGTGGTGCCGTCGGCCGTGTCGCCGATCCGGCCCGCGAACACCTCCGGCCGGCGTCGCCGGAGGTGGGCGGGCAGGGCGATCGCCAGGCCGAGTCCCATGCCCACGAAGCCGGTCTGGATCAGCGCGGCCTCCCAGCCGGGCATGGCCTGGCCGCCGCCGTCATGGTGCCGTGGCGTACCGCCCGACGGGCCCAGCAGCGAGTCCAGTACGGCGTACGGCAGCAGCGGGACGAGGAAGCCGGTACCCACCCAGGCGACACCCGCGACCCACCGCACCGGCAGCCGCATGCCCCAGGGGCGGACCAGGGCGAGGGCCATGGCGATGCCGAGGCCCGCCATGCCGACGGTCGCGGTGTTGAGCGCGACCCATCCGGCCAGGCCGAAGCCGTCGCCGATCGGAAGCACGCCCGCGAGCGCGCCGGCCACCCACGAGATCTTGATCAACGCGTACGGCGCCATCACCGCCGCCGCCCCGTACCCCGCCGACCGCCCCAGCCGGTCGAAGCGGTCCCACGAACCCAGCCGGTCCACCGAGTGCCCCCTACGTCCCGCGGAAGCCGTGCCCTCGTCCCGCCGCCTCCGCAAGATCCACCCTCGTCGCCACCCGGCCCGGTCGCATCACGCGCAGGTCGGATCGGTCTCCCCCGTCCGGCGGAGACGGCTCCGACCGCCCACCGGCTACCGCGACTTCAGCAACAGCAGGCGTTCGTCCATGACCTGAAGGGCAACCTGCCGGCGGTGTCCCCGGCCTGACCGCAGGGCTCAGTTCGCCGTGGCCGGGCCGCGTCGCGGCAGCTTCCAGTTGGGTCGCGGGAAGTGGCATGTGTAGCCGTTGGGATAGCGCTCCAAGTAGTCCTGGTGCTCGGGCTCCGCCTCCCAGAAGTCGCCGACGGGCTCCACCTCCGTGACCACCTTCCCCGGCCACAGCCCGCTCGCCTCGACGTCCGCGATCGTGTCCACCGCGACCCGGTGCTGCTCCTCGTCGCCGTAGAAGATGGCGGACCGGTAGCTGCGCCCGATGTCGTTGCCCTGGCGGTCCCTGGTGGTCGGGTCGTGGATCTGGAAGAAGAACTCCAGGATGTCGCGGTAGCTCGTCACCGTGGGGTCGAAGAGGATCTCGATGGCCTCGGCGTGGTCGCCGTGATTGCGGTACGTGGCGTTCGGCGTGTCGCCGCCGCTGTAGCCGACACGCGTGGCCACCACGCCCGGCTGCTTGCGGACCAGATCCTGCATGCCCCAGAAACAACCGCCTGCCAGGACGGCCCGCTCGGTTCCCACGGTCATCGGTCACTCCCTGACGGTTCAGCCCGGCGCGGTTGTCGTCGACGTGCCGGTTGGACGGTCACCCAGCCTAATACCGCCCGCGAGCAACCAACGAACGGTCGCCGTGTGGGACGCCGTGCCCCCGCGGCAGCCGCCGGTCAGCAGCGCCCATGGGCCGTTCGCCCTGCCGCCTGACATCCGGGACGGAAGCGTCCTCCGCCAACTCGCGCACGCCTGGGCCGAGTTCGCCGCGAGGCGTACGCGGCCGCAGGCACGGACATCCGGATGGATCCAGTTGGTCTAGTCCTCTTGACGGGGCGACTCGCGGGCGGTTTGGTATGTACCAACGTCGGCCCCACACGGCACACCCCACCCCCTCCCCGCCCTAGGGCATCCCCGAAAGGGGCACTGTCATGCACCTGGCAAGATTCGCGGCTTCCGCATGCTCGCTCGCGCTCGCCGCCACCGGCGCCGTCGTCGCTCTGGCACCGACCAGCGGCGCGGCGGCGGGCAGCGTCTACTCCGTGGCTCCCTATGCCGACATGTCGAACAGCCAGGAAGGACTGCTCGACACCGCGATCACCGGACACCATCTCAAGGCCTACACCGCGGCGTTCGTGCTCGGCGAAGGCTGCAACCAGATCTGGGGCGACACCCTCCCCATCGGCAACGACTCCTACACCGACCCCGAGATCGCCAAGGCGAAGGCCGAGGGCGCGTCCGTCATCATCTCCTCCGGCGGGGCCAGCGGCGAACCGCTCGCCTGGACCTGCTCCACCCAGAGCGGCATCGACGCCGGCTACCAGGCCATCATCGACGACTACGGCGTCACCCAGCTCGACTTCGACGTCGAAGGCGCGGCCGTGGCGGACACGGCGGCAGCGGCCCGCCAGATGCAGGCGATGAAGGACCTCAAGGCGTCCGATCCCGGGCTGCAGTTCTCCATGACCCTGCCGGTGCTGACGAGCGGCCTGACCAACGACGGCGTCAACATCCTCAAGGCCGCCAAGAACGCGGGCATCAAGATCGACGTGGTCAACATCATGGCCATGGACTACTACGCCGGCACGGGCACCGAGATGGGCCAGGGCGCGGTCTCCGCCGCCAGGGCGACGCTCGCGCAGATGCAGTCCGTCGACTCCGGCTACACCTATGCCAACCTCGGGATCACCCCGATGATCGGCAAGAACGACGACGGTTCCACCTTCACGCTCGCGGACGCCCAGACGGTGGAGAACTTCGCCGCGCAGAACGGCGTCGGGCGGCTGGCGTTCTGGTCGGTCAACCGGGACCAGCCGTGCAGCGGAAGCGCCAACTCACTGCCCACGTGCAGCGAGATCAGCCAGAACAGCCTCGCGTTCACGGACGCGTTCGTGCCGTACGAGGGCAACACGGGCGGGGGCGGAGGCACCGGCAGTGACTTCTCCCTGTCCGTCTCGCCGGGCTCCGCTTCGGCCGCCCAGGGCGGTTCCGCCACCGCGACCGTCTCCACGGCCGTCTCCTTTGGCGGCGCCGAGTCCGTGAGCCTCTCCGCCTCCGGCGCTCCCTCCGGTGTCAGCGTCTCGTTCAGCCCTGCCTCGGTGACGTCCGGCGGCACCTCGACGCTGACGGCGACGGTCGGCTCTTCCGTGGCCGCGGGCAGCTACCCGATCACCGTCACCGGTACGGCCGCCAGTGGCAGCCACAGTGCGACCTACACGCTCACCGTCACATCCAGCGGCGGCGGGGGCGGGGGCGGCGGGGGCCAACTGACCAACGCCGGCTTCGAAAGCGGCAGCCCCAGCCCCTGGACCTGCACGGGCGGCAGCGCGGTGGTCGCCGGTCCGGCCCGCAGCGGCAGCCACGCCCTCCAGGTCACCCCGAGCTCCAGCGGCACCGGCGAGTGCGACCAGACCGTCACCCTGTCCCCCAACCACAGCTACACGCTCACGGGCTGGGTTCAGGGCCCCTACGCCTACATCGGGGTCAGCGGTGGCGCCGGCGCCGGCACCTGGTCGAACGAGACGAGCTGGAACCAGCTGACGGTCCACTTCACCACCGGCGGCAGCGGCACGATCACCGTCTACGTCCACGGCTGGTACGGCCAAGGCAACGTCTACGCCGACGACTTCACCCTCGGCTAGGCATCACCCGCCCCACCCGGGCGTGCGGCGCGCCACCTCCGTGAGGTGCGACGCGCCGCACGCACCGCCGCTGCCCGGCGCGGCGGTCTTCCCGACGCGCGTCCGCGGCGAGCCCGCCGGCCTCACCCGCGTTGCCGGAGACGCCGCGCAGCACGTACGCCACCTACGGCGGCCGTCACGCCAGGTGTGACAGGGCCTGGTGGGTGACCTCGCCGAGCAGTGGCTCGCCCGCCAGCCACCGCTCGACCTCCGCGACCGCGTACTGTCCGAGCCGCCGCACCTCACTGCCCTGTGCGCCGGCGATGTGCGGGGTGACCAGCACGTTCGGCAGGGACAGCAAGGGGTGGCCGGACGGCAGGGGTTCGGGGTCCGTCACATCGAGGTACGCCTCCAGCCGGCCGGACGCGCACTCCCGGGTCAGCGCCTCCGTGTCGACGATGGCACCCCGGGCCGTATTGATGAGCACGCCGCCATCCGGGATGAGTCTCAGCATGCCGGCGTCGAGCAGCCCGGTCGTCTCCGGCAGCAGGGGCGCGTGCACGCTCACCACCGCCGACCGGCGGCACAGCTCGGCCGGTTCGACCCGCTCGGCGCCCAGCCGGCGTGCCTCCTCGTCCGTCACGTACGGGTCGCTCAGCAGCAGCCGGTGGCCCGCGCCGGACCGCCGTAGCCCGGCCAGCACACCGCGGCCGATGCGGGAGGCGCCGACGATGCCCACCGTGCTGCCGTCGGCGCCCGAACGGCTGCCGAAGCCCGGCCAGCCGTCACCGTAGCGGGCCGCCATGCTCAGCGTGCGCCGCGCGGCGAGCGTGATGAGGGCCAGCGTGTAGGCGACGACGGAACCCGCGTTGGCGTCGGCCGCCGACGACACGACGATGCCCCGTTCCCACACCGCGTCACTCACCAGCGACTTGACGCTGCCGGCGGCGTGCATGACCGCGCGCAGGCGGGGTGCGCCGGCCAGGGCGTCGGCGGTGAGCCGGGGGCAGCCCCAGCCGCTGATCAGGATCTCCGCCTCGGCGAGCGCGGCGGGGAACCCCGCTCGTCCGTCCGGCACGTCGGGGGCGAGCCGGACCAGCGCGGCGAGCCGTTCACGCAGCTCCGCGGGGAGCACCTGATCGGCAATGGCGGGGTCCATGACGCACACCGCCTGGGGCAGACCGGGACGATCGGGTCGGGCTGTCATCTGGTGCGGTCCTCTTTCGGTCCATGGAGACATACGGTTCAGTGGTTGGGTTGCGCCCTGCTGATGTCCGCCAGCGCCGAGTGCGGGTCCTCCACAACCGCCAGGTCACCGAGGCTGACGAACCCGACCGGACAGCCGCCGTGTTCCACGACGGGCAGCCGGCGCAGGCCGTGGTGGCGCATCAGCTCGACCGCGCGGTCCGTGGTGTCCTCGGGTGTCAGCGTCAGCACCGGCGGCCGGCTGCACACCTTGCCGACCGTGGTGGTGTGCGGGTCCAGTCCCTCCGCGAGGGTCCGCACCACGATGTCACGGTCGGTGAGCACACCGAACAGATCGCAGTCGTAGGCGACCAGCACATCACCGATGTCGTGCTCACGCATGAGCAACGCCGCCCGTTCCACCGTGGTCATCGGCTCCACCGCCACCGCGCCGGGCGACATCACGTCACGTATCCGCCGGGTCATCGGGCACCTCCTGAATCCGGATGATGAGGCGGTACGGCCTCGCCCGCCGCGTAGCCCAGGACGGCTGGGGCAAACCGGTCCGCCCTGCGCGTCGGCACTCCGGGGCCATCGGACGTTGCGCCCGGCCTGGTCACCCATCGTGACCTGGTGGTACGGGCCGTGGCCGAGCGGTGCGAGCCGCGCCGACGCGAGCGCCGGCGGGCCCGGCGAGCGACAATCGAACCATGGTCGGTGACATCGGCGACGAACTACGCGCGCGGCGCGAGGGCGAGAACGGCCACTGCCTGATACCGCACACCGCCGACATGCGCCTGCAGGCCTGGGGCACCACCCGCGAGCGCTGCCTCGCGGAGGCCGTGAGCGCGCTGGTGGAGGCCTTCGCGGACGTGTCGGACGTACACCCCACCACCGTGGAACGGGTCCGTATCGCTCCCGGCGCCGACGAGGACCTGCTGGTCGCGCTGCTGGACGAGGTCGTCTTCCGGCTCGAGGTCGCGGGGCTGATCCCGGTCGACACGGAAGTGGAACCCACCGACGACGACGCGCTGGAGGCACGGCTGTCCCTCGCCGGGCTCACGGACGTCACCGTCGTCGGTGCCGCGCCCAAGGGTGTCTCCTGGCAGGAACTGCGCTTCGGCCCGGACCCGTACGGATGGTCCTGCACGGTCATCGTGGACGTGTGACCGCACCCGGACTCCCGCGCCACGCGGAAGGCCGCAGGCCGCCGACGCCTCACCCCTTCACCACTCCGAGCGGCACCAGCCGGGCGACCTTCCGGCACAGCCCCGCACCCTCGCTCGCGGCGACCACGGCGTCCACGTCCTTGTAGGCCTCCGGAGTCTCCTCCGTGAGGCCGCGCCAGGACTTCGGCCGTGCGGCGATGCCGGCGTGGCGCAGCCGGGCCCGCAGCTCACTGCCGGTGATGCTGCGGGCCGCCTGATGTCGGCTCATGGTGCGGCCGGCACCATGGCAGGTGGAGTGGAACGCGTCGCCCCCGGACACGCCGGCCAGCACATAGGACGCCGTCCCGAGGGTGCCGGGGATCAGCACCGGCTGCCCGAACTCGGCGATGTCCTCGGGCAGTTCGGGATGTCCGGGCGGGAAGGCGCGGGTGGCGCCCTTGCGGTGCACGCACAGCCGCCGCCGCTCGCCGTCCACCGGGTGGGTCTCGATCTTGGCGAGGTTGTGGGAGACGTCGTACACCAGTGACAGCCGGGCACCGGCGGCGCGCCGGAAGACGCCACGCGCCGCGTCGGACAGCAATTGCCGGTTCGCCCGGCCGTAGTTGGCCGCCGCGGCCATCGCCCCGAGGTACGCCCGGCCCTCGGGGGAGTCGACCGGGGTGCAGGCCAGCTGCCGGTCGGGCACGGTGATGCCGTAGCGGGCCATGGCGCGGTCCATGAGCCGCACATGGTCGGTGCAGATCTGGTGCCCGAGCCCACGCGACCCGCAGTGGATCATCACGCACACCTGGCCCGGCCCGATCCCGAAGGCGGCCGCGGCCGGTCCGTCGTACACCTCGGCGACCTGCTGCACCTCCAGGAAGTGGTTGGCGGAGCCCAGGCTGCCGACCTGGCCGAGGCCCCGCTCCCGGGCCCGCTGCCCGACCTGCGTCACATCCGCGTCGGCGACCGCGCCGCCGTCCTCGCAGCGCAGCAGATCGCGTTCCTCCCCGTGGCCCTGTTCCACGGCGTAGCGGGAGCCGCCGGCCAGCAGCCGCTCCAGCTCGCCCGGGCCGTCCGGCCGCCAGACACCGCCGGGACCGGCTCCCCGTGGGATCGCCCGGTCCAGGCCGTCCATCACCGCGGTCAGCGCGGGCCGGAACGTGTCGCCGTCGCAGTCGGCGGCCAGCAGCCGCACCCCGCAGGAGATGTCGAAGCCGACACCGCCCGGCGAGATGACCCCGCCGGCGTCCACGTCGGTGGCCGCGACACCGCCGATGGGAAAGCCGTACCCCCAGTGGATGTCCGGCATCGCGTACGAGGCGGCGACGATCCCGGGCAGCGTGGCCACGTGCACGACCTGCTCCAGGGACTGCTCGGCGTCGGCGAGCAGCTCCCTGGTGGCGAACACGACACCGGGTACCCGCATGTCCGCCCGCGGCTCGATGCGGTAGCGGAAGGAACGTTCCTCGACCAACTCCATCGCGACCTCCGCGCCAGCTCGGGGCACCCGGGGATCACTGCCCGTGCAGCGCGGCGAGCACCTCGTCGTCCGTCACCTGCTCGAAGTCGTCGTACCACTCGCCGACGGCCAGGAAGACGGCCGGCCGGTGCAGGCAGACGATCTCGTCGGCCTCACCCCGCAGCAGGTCGGCCGCGTGGGGGGAGCACACCGGCACCGCCAGCACCAGCCGTTCCGGCGACTGCCGGCGCAGCTGCCGCAGCGCGGCACGTGCGGTCGCCCCGGTGGCCAGCCCGTCGTCGACCAGGATCACCGTACGGTCCCGCAGCTCGGGGGCCGGACGGCCCCGCCGGTACAGCTCCTCCCGGCGGTGCAGCTCCGCCCGCTCCCGCTCCACCGTGTCGGCCAGGGCCGTCTCGCTCAGTCCGAGCTGGTCCAGGGCGTGCTCGTCGAACAGCGGCGGGTCGTCACCGGCGAGCGCCCCGACGCCCAGCTCCTCCTGGAAGGGCGCGCCGATCTTGCGCACGACCAGCACGTCGAGGGGCGCCTCCAGCGCCCGCGCCACCTCGCGGGCGACCGTCACCCCGCCGCGCGGCAGGGCCAGCACGACCGGGTGCGTCAGGGTGCCCGCCTCCTGCCGGATGCGCAGCCGTTCGGCCAGCTCGTGCCCGGCATGCACACGATCACGGAACCGCATGCCCAGTCGACTCCTTCCACTCCGCCGCCGTGCCGGCGCTGGCGCTCCAGCAGCCGGACCGGTGACCGGGACCGTCTCGGTCCCGGACGGGCAGGACAGCACCTCCCTCCGCTGTGCCGGCCGAGTACCCGGTCGGGGCCGTCACCACACGGGACAACCAGTCGGTACGGTCATCGGGTGGTTCTGCCTGGTCCAGGCCCCGAAGGTGGGCACGGCTCGTGTGCTCACGGATCGTGCCCGCCCGGTCGTACGGGCACTGCGCTCACTCGCCGGCGCTGTCCGCGCGCCACGTCATCGTCACCTTCAGGTGTGCCTCGCCCTGCGACTTGGCGATGACGGCACCGAGTTCGGCGTTCAGCCGCATGCCGAACTCCAGGCTGACCTCGCTCGGCCGGCTGGGCATGTCCCGCAGCCGCCGGAGAGCGGACGCGGCCGCGTTCCGGATGCGGTCGACGCCCTCCTCGAAGGAGGCGGTGGCATCGGCCACGGCGTTCCCCAGCCGCGAGACCTCCACGACCCCCGGTTCGTCCTCCGCCACCTCCACGACCAGGAACCCCTCGCCGTCCTCCGCCGGGAATCGCAGCAACTGCGTCATCTCGTCCCCCTCCTGATGCCGGTTCCGATGCCGCGTGGGGCCCGGGCGGCCCCACGCTCTATGACCTGCGGCCGTCTTCCACTGGAGAGCCATTGCAGCCACCATGGAAGCGCACCCCGAGCCGCCGAACCACCACGTCAGGGGGAACCACGGTATGGCAGAGTCTGCGAAGGACTTCTGTTCCGATCTGCTCGATCTGTCCGGGATCTCTTTGGCGGAGCTGTACTCGAGTGACGATCCCGCGCTGCGACGCGCGTTGAGTGTGGTGGACGGCAAGGCGGTGGCGGCCTTCGGGACGCTGGCGGGCGACAGCGACAACAGCGACGAGATGAGATTCGTACGCGGTCGGCGTCCGGATCAGTGCGGACTGTGACCGATCGGCCCCTGGACGTCCACCGGGTGTCGCGGGAGTCGCTGCGGGCCATGGCGGTGGGCGACGCGAGCGAGGGCGATCTCCGTCTGCTGCGTTCCGCTCAGCGCAGTCAGCTCCTGCTGGTGCTGCGCGCCCTGCTGGACCACGTCGACGACGCGGCCCGGCGCACCCGGCATCCCGGCGGCATCACGTCGGTACGGAGCGCCTGGCGGCTGCTGTGCGCGGCCGAGGACCGGGCGCCCGAGGCGGTGGAGACCGTGCTCGCCGATCCGACCGTCATGGCCTGGGCCCTGCGTCTGCTCAGGCGCCTGGTCGGATCCGCTTCCGGGACACCGTCGGCGGCTCCGCTGTGGGCGGAGCTCGGTCAGTTCCACGCGTTGGCCGCGTCGGCGGCATGGCGCGCCGGGGTGCCCTGTGTGCTGCGCGTGCCCGCCCACCGCGGCATGGTGTGGCTGCCCGGGGCGGGGATGGCGGGTCCGGTGGCGCGCCGCCGCTGGAGCGAGGCGGTAGTCCGGGTCGACGGGGAGGGCGCGGCCGTACACGGGGAAGGCGGGCAGGTGCCGCTGTCCCGCTCGCTGCCTGAGGGGGCGCCCGGGTGGCGTCCGCTGCGGGCGGTGCGCGGCCTCACGCCCGCCGCGCAGGAGGCGGCCGGCGCGGGGCCGTGGCTGGACACCGTGAGCCCCTACCGGGACTTCGTGCGCTACCCGAGTGCTCCCGGCCGGACGGGCGAGGGCCGATTACGTCTGTGGGAGAGCCGGCTTGCCGGTGCCCACGCCCTGTTGGAGCGGGAGTCCCCGGCGGATGCCGCCGCGCTGAGGACGCTCGTACGGGCGGTAGTGCCGCGGTCGCTCTCGCTCCGGACGGCGGAGGGCGGTCCGGTCGCCAGCGCCTCCTCCCTGGACGCCTTCGGCGCGGTCACGCTGTCCCTGCCGTACGACGAGACCCAGACGGCGGCGGTCCTCGTCCATGAAACGCGCCACCAGCAGCTCAACGCGCTGCTCAGCCTGGTGGAGCTGGTCCAGGGCGCCGGGGACGAGCCCGGCGGGACGGTGGACCGGCGCCTCTATTACGCGCCCTGGCGCAGTGACCCCCGGCCCGTGCGCGGTCTCCTCCACGGTGTGTTCGCGTTCGCGGGGGTCGGCCGGTTCTGGCGGACCCACCGCGGGCATGTCACGGGCACGGAGAGGCAGCGCGCGGACTTCGAGTTCGCCGTCCTGCGCGAGCAGGTACAGGAGGCGGTCGCCGTGCTGGTGACCGACGATGCCCTGACCGAGGCGGGGCGCCTGTTCGCCGACGAGATAGCGGGCCTGGTGGCGACGTGGCGGGAGGACGACGTGGCGGCGGGACCTCGCGCCCTGGCCCGGCACTACTGCGCGTTACGGCGGGCCCTGTGGCGGGGGCGGCATCTGGAGATCCCCCCGGGCGCGGCGCAGCGGCTTGCCGCGGCCTGGGTGGCCGGGCATGCGGCTTCCGCCCTGCCTCCCTCGGCTGTGCGGCCGCGGCCCGATCTGATCCGCCTCGACGCCTTCGGCCCGCTGGCCCGTTTCCATCTGTCGTCGCCGGCCGCCTTCGCCCGCCGGCGCCTGCGGGAGGAGAAGCAGGGCGATCCGGCGCTGCGCGCCGGGTACGCCGCGGTCGCGGGAGACGCCGAACAGGCCGCGCTCGGCTACGCGAAGTGGACCGCGGCGGACCCGCAGGAGCCCGAGGCGTGGATCGGCGCCGTGCTGGCGCTTCCCGAGCACGCCCGGGGAGCGGGCGCCGCCCTGCTGCTCGACCGGCCCGAGGTGGTGGCCGGCGTCCGCCGGGCCGTGGCAGCCGCGGGAGGCGGATTCCCCGCCCCGCTCGACCTCGCCGCCTGGCTGGACGCGGCCGATCCGCACCCGCGTTGACGGCACAGTTCAGCTAGAGCGTCAGCAGGTCGATGTCGGCATTGGCTCGCAGTCCCTTCTCCGCGTCGAGTGTCGCCGGGTGCGAGGGGCCCAGGATCGTCCGGTACCGCTCCAGGGCCTCGGCATACAGGCGCTCGCTCTCCTCGGTCCTGCGCAGCGCCTTCAGGTCGTAGCTCAGATTGAGCCGGACGGCCAGGTTCGCGGGGTGGTTCTCCCGCAGCCGCTCCGACTCCTCGGCCACGGCCTCGTCGAGGGCGAGGGCTTCCTCGGGACGGCCGAGGGCGAACTGGTCACTGGCCAGGTTCATCCGGGCGAGCAGCGTGCGGGGGTGTGCCGCGCCGAGCGAGCGGGTCAGGCCTTCGACCGATTCCTGGTCCAGTTCGAGCGCTGCCTCGGGTTGTCCCAGCAGGCGCAGGGTCACCGCGAGGTTCATGGCGATGGCGTAGCTGTGCGGGTGTTCCCGGCCGTACCTGGTGCGGTGCTGCTCCAGCACCTGCTCGCTCAGCGCGCGGGAATCCTGGAGTTTGCCGATCTGCCGCAGGTCGTTGGCGTGGCTGACCGCCATCAGCAGATACGTCCGGCTGTCCTTGCCGAAGATGCCGGCGACGACCTCGATGTGCCTGCGCGAGAGCGCGTAGGCGCCTTCGTGGTCGCCCATCTTGCGGCGGGCCACACAGCGGTTGCGGTTGACCAGCGCCACGAAGGGGTGCTGCTCGCCGAGCCTGTCGGTGACCTCCTCGGCCAGTTGCTCATAGCCGTCGAGTGCTTCCTCGTAGCGGCCGACCTCCTGGAGGTCGAGCTGGTAGGCCTCGCGTGTCGCCAGCGTGGAGAGGTTGTCCTCGCCCAGCACCTCGATGCGGCGCTGCCAGGTGTCGTAGTCGAGTTCCCGGGCCGTCTCCGTGGCACCTGCCAGCCGCAGACTCACGGAGTAGTTGTGCGCGGCGAGGAGGGTGGCCGGGTCGTCCCTGCCGAACTCCCGCAGGCTGGTCTCGTAGACCCGCTGGTCCATCTCCCGGGCCGGTTCGAAGTACCCTCGGTTGCGGTGGTCGATGGCCATGTAGCTCTGGGCCCGCAGCGTGTCCTCATGTGCCTCACCCAGGACCCTGCGGAAGCGCTCCACGAGCCCGGACTGCATGGCATAGGCGCGCTGGAGATCGACGCCCTGCTCGCGCAGCCCCGCGGCGATCTGCTGGTCGACGGCGAGGACCTCCTCGTGGTCCTCGCCCAGGTGCTCACGCCAGATCCGCGCGGCGCGCTCTCCCAGCTCCAGGGCTTCGGCGTGCTGGCCCCGGGCGCGGAGGAACTGCACCTGGTTCAGGACGAGACGGCGGACCCAGGGGTCCTCGCACTCCACCGCGTTGGAGGCCCGCAGATGGCTCAGCAGGGAGGAGTAGCGCTGCCAGTACATGGCCCGCCGCGGGTTGCGCGGATCGGCGTGGGACAGCAGCTGATGCGCGGCGTGCCGCATCGTCGCCTGTTCCTGCGGGTTCATCTGCTCGATCAGGACGCGCTGCACCAATCGGTGCATCTGCACCGTGTTCTGGCGGTGGTCGATGCGGGCCAGGGCGTAACGGCCGATCTCGCGTACCGCGCGGCCGAGCCTGACCGGATCGTCCAGTGCGGACTGCAGTTCCTGGGGCACCGAGATGCCGCGCACCGCGGAGAACAGGTCCCATTCGATGGGCTCGGGGGCGAAGAACGCGCAGACCTGGAGCAGTTGGAGCGCGTCCGGGCGGGTCTCCCGCAGTCTGCCGAGCGAGACGTTCCAGGCGGCGGCCACCGAGTGGTTGTAGTCGCCGGGCGGGTCGGTCTGCATGAGTTCCGAGAAGTTGCGCTCGTACACCTCGAGGTACTGCTGCACCGGCATGCCCGTCTCGGCCAGCCAGACCGCGGCCTGTTCGACCGCCAGGGGCAGGTCACCGAGCGCGGCGGCGAGGTGGTCCACGGCGTCGTCCGGGAGGTGCGGGCTGCGGCGGCGCAGCAGGGCGACGCTCTCCTCACGGGCGAAGACGTCCACCTCGAGCGAGCTGACGTCGTTGGACCACTGAGAGTTGCGTGAGGTCACGACGATGCGTCCTGGTCCGTCACTGGGGAAGTACTTGCGCACGTCCCGGGGGATTTCCGCGTTGTCGAACACCAGCAGCCAGTCGCTGTACGGTTCGCCCCGCCGCAGGGCGTCCAGCACGGCCGGTACGGCGCTCATCTCGGAGCCCGCCTGGAGGCCCATCTGGTCGCCGAGCTCGATCAGCGACTGGACGATCTGGCTCTCCTGTTCGGACGGGATCCACCAGATGAGGCGGTACTCACGGCTGTGCCGGTAGACGTACTCGACGGCGATCTGGGACTTGCCCACCCCGCCCATGCCGTGCAGGGCCTCCGGCAGGACCGCGGTGACGCCGCTGCCGAGCCGTTCCTGGAGTCGTTCGAGCAGCGATTCCCGTCCCGTGAAGTTCCGGTTCCGTTGCGGGACGTTCCCCCAGATGCGGGGCGGGTCGTGCGGGCTTCGCGGACCCGAAGCAACGGGCAGACCGGCAGACACGGGGGTGCCTCCTTGTCGTGGACGCGCAGGCGCAGGCGCGGGAGAGGGGGCGGTCGGGGTGGGTGAAGCGACGGCGGATGGCGGGGCCGTGGGTGAAGCCGCGGGGCGCGCGGGGGCCGCCCCTTCCGGGGTCCGTTGTGTTCGCGGCCCGTAATCTAGCGCGTCCGCGGGCGCGATATTCAACTTTGACGGCATTTCAGCGGATGAGTACCCTGATGGCCGACTGTGTCCCGGCGCGGGTGTCCCGCCGCCGCCGGCGGCGGCCAGCTGCCTGACCGGCCGGGAGCCGGTGGGCTGGAGCAGCCGTCCCAGATGGTTGGCGCGCGCGAGGTAGGGGCCCGACACCGCACACAGCGCCGTGTACAGATGGGCCACGAAGGGGCGTGTCTGTTCCGTCAGCGGCGGGTCCGCGACATCGCCTTCCGGCGCGACGAGCGCGCCCGCACCCTCGCCCCACAGCGCCTCCAGCCGTGGCCCGAGATGACGCTGGACCTGGCGCAGTGCGCGGATGGTCTCGGCCCGGGAGCCGAGGGCGAGGAGTTCCTCCCGTACGCCCTCCTGGAAGTCGAAGGACACGCGGTGCGCGTCCTCGGCGTCGGCCGCGTCGTCGGTGCGGCGCACGAGGCCCAGCAGCAGGATCTCGGCGAGGTTCCACAACTGCGACTTGGGCAGGGCCTGTTGAAGCAACCGCATGACGGGGAGGTTGAGCGGGGCCGCGGCGAGCCGCTGGGCGAGGGCGTAGGCGGCCGGCGAGGCGGTGGCCCTGAAGCGGCGCACCATGGCGGCGGCGTGTTTCGCCCGCTGCACCGCGGACGGCTCGGCCGGGCCTGTGCCGTCCGCTTCGGCGCCCGCCGGATCGGCCACCAGGTCGGCCAGCTCCTCGGCGACCGGACCGACCGCCGCCGAGCGCAGGTCCCGGCCCGGGGCGGTCCACAGGGCCGCCAGGGCGTGCCACTCGCCGCCGCCCGCCGCGGCCACCAGGCGGGCCCAGCGGCGCAGCGAGGTCGGCCGGAGTTCGACGACGGGCACCGGGAACGCGTGGTCCCGGCCCGGCTCGGCAGCGGCCTGTGGCTGCAGGCCCAGGGGGTCGGCCTGCGGGTGCTTGCCGTCGACGTCGTAGGCACGGTTGGGCGCGGCGGGGGACGACGCCCGTAACCGCGTGCGGGCCACCGTGGGCAGGGTGAGGGCCCACAACTGCTGCGGGAGCAGGCTCAGTACCGCGACCGGTGAGCTCCGGCCCAGCCGGTGCAGGACCGCGGCCGCCCGGCCCGTGCGCCAGGCGCCGTGGCCGCCGTCCGTGACCGCGAGCAGCAGTTGCCGGTCGCTCGAACGGATCTCGGCGGCCCGGATGCCCGCCGAGGTGTCGTCGTCCAGGTCCCAGCGCACCAGCCGTACCGTACGGAACGCGGCTGTCTGCTCCAGCAGTTCGGCGACCTGGCGTGTCGTCTGCGACCACAGGGCCATCGACGGGCTCTCGTCCACCAGCAGCAGCAGGTCCAGCCGGCGTTCGGGCAGCGAGCGGCACACCGGTGACCACACCCCGGACGCCGCCGTCTGCTCGGCGGTCGCCTCCTCGTCCAGCTCCACCTCGTGGGGCGAGTCACCGAACAGGCGCAGCGGGCGCAACGACCGGCCGAGCGCGAGGGCGTCGGCCAGCCGGGGCGACGCCGGCCAGCCGGCCTGCTCCGGGTCCGCCGTCCCAGCGGGGCCGGGCGGGCCCGGGGGACGCGGCCGGTCCGGGTTCGGGGGCGCGAGGGGGCCGAGCACGGGGAGGATCTCGGCCGCCTGCACGTCCGGGGCCGCCGGAGGGACGTCCGGGACGTCCGAGCGGCCGACGTCCTGTCCCTCGGGTGGCGTCCGCTCGGCGGGGCGCCGTCTGGTCTGCCGGGGCCGTTCGGCACGCGCGCGGGCTTGCAGCCCCGGGATGTCGAACAGCGGTACGGCGGCATCCTGGCATGCCGCCAGATACAGCGCGTCCGCCAACTCCGTCCAGGTCGGCTGGTCGTGGGCCGGGGCACCGCCGTGCCCTCCCTCGGGCCGGTCGGCCGCAGGAGGGGGTACGGGTGACTCCGCGGTCATCCGGTCCTCGATTCCGTCCCCGCCCCGTCGAGCCGGTGCCACAACGCGTCCACCAGGTTCTCCAGCGCCTCCTCGTCGTCGCCGGGGAAACGTCCCGAGGTCGCCAGGAACACCGCGTTGAGCAGTTGGTCCACCGCGAGGCCGCCCCGTTCCCGGCTGTTGCGCAGGAACCGGTCGATGAGGTTGTCGGCCCGTGCCGAGCCGGAGTGTCCGTCCGCAGTCTCCCGCAGGTGGGCCATGACCATGTCCACAAGGAGCGGCCGGTCGGGGTCCGGCATCCGCAGTCGCAGGCAGCGGCGCAGGAAGGCCGGCGGAAATTCACGCTCTCCGTTGGAGGTGATCACCACGATGGGGAAGGCCCGGCACTTGACGATGCCGTCGACGATCTCGGCGCTCCGGCCCGGGTCGTCTGTCATGACGGTCACCCTGGGGTGCAGCCGCCGGGCCCTGACCAGCTCGGCGATGGGGAACTGACCTTCCTCGAAGACGCTGAGCAGGTCGTTCGCCAGGTCCTGGTCGCTCTTGTCCAGTTCGTCGACCAGCAGCACTCTGGGCAGTTCGTAGGGCAGCAACGCCGTGCCCAGCGGGCCGAGTTGGAGGTAGTCGCCGATTCCGGGAAGCTGTTCCTCACCCGCCGCGCGGCCGGCGTCGCCGGGGGTGGGGCCGTCGCTCCCGTCCGCCGGACGCAGCGTGCGTAACGCCGCCGAGTCCTGGACCCGCCCGATCGCGTCGTACTCGTACAGCCCGCCGCGGAGGGTGGTGCGGCTGGTGATGTGCCAGCGGAGCACGCGGCCCAGCTTCAGCTCGCGGCTGATGCGGTAGGCGAGGGACGACTTGCCGGTCCCGGGGCGCCCCGTGACCAGCAGCGGCCGGCGCAGCAGAAGGGCCGCGTTCACCATGTCGGCCTCGTGCCTGAGCTGATCGGAGCCGGCGGAAGTGACGCCGATCCGCCCCAGCCGGCGCTCGATCTCCTCGTCGTCCGAGGGGGGCGGGGCCACGACGGGACCACCGCCGAAGCGGCGCCAGGGCGGCGGAGGCGGCAGCAGGTCGGCGAGGCCGGCGTCGTACAGGGGTTGCCCCGTACCGCGGTAGATCCACCAGCGGTGGTCCGAGGCGCCCCGTCCTGCGGGGCCGGTACCGGCCCCGGCGGAGCCGTTCGGCACCCCGGCCGCCATGGCACCGCCCGTGTCCGGAGCGGCCGAGGGGCCGCCCGAGTACGATTCTCCGGCCGGACGCGTCCCCCCGGACGCACCGTCCCCTGGAAGCATCTCGTCCTACCCTTCCCGCTGCGCGGAGGAATCCGCCGCCTCTCCCCGCCCGCCGGGAAGGCGGTCGGGGTCGTCCCAGAGCAATGCCGCGTGGCGACCGAGCGTAGAGGAGCCACCCCCAGCAGGATCCCCGCCCCCAGCAGCTATGCGCAACGACCTGACTTCGTCAGGTAACCGGTGTATGCCCTTGCTCGAGACCAGTTCCAGCAATTCGTTACGAAACACTGGATCCACTCCCCCACGGCGATCCCACACCACGATCGGTACTCCGGCCCGGAGCGACGCATCGAGCTCGTCGCCCCCGACGGCCACATGCTCCTGGTTGCCGGGCGGCGCGCTCAGCACGACCATGACCGGGTGCGGTTCCGAGAGCAGACGGTCGGGATGTTCGCCGGGGAACCAGTGGACCGGTCCCCGGCAACCGGGCTTCAGCGCGTCCCAGCGCTTGGCCCAGCGCCCATGGGTGGCTCTGCCCTCCACTCGTTCGAGGCTGCGCAGCACCACCGGGTGGTCCTTCCCGAGGGTGGCATCCGCGTTCCCGAACCCCTCCTTCGCCCAGATTTCCACCGGTAGATCCATCAGATCCCGCGGCAGTACGAACTCCAGGGCGAGATCTTCCTTGCACAGGTAGGCCCACCCGGTCTCGGCCTCCTGCACCAGCGACTTCACCCGCTCGGGCAGTTCGCCCACGTCGACCTCCAGATCCCCGCCCTTCACCGGGTAGGGGTCCGGGCTGCTGCCGTTCTGGCACCAGTAGGTGAGCTGCCGCAGGCCCTCGTGCTCGGAGTAGAACAGGGGGCGCAACCGGATCAGCAGCCACGTGGAGGGCGCCCAGACGCCTTCCCGGTCGATCCCCGGCAGGGGCACCGGCGGCGCCGGAGGCCGCTCGTGGCCGAAGGCACGCGGGGGACGGCCGGGCGCGGGGCCGGTCTCCGCTCCCGCGGCGGCGGGCAGGGCGGCGACCGCGCCGCCGTCGGCGGTCGCGCCGAGCGGATACGCCTGGGGGCACCCGCGGTGCTCCCCCACCCATGCGAGCAGCTCCTGCTGCTGCCGCCCCTTCGCATACCGTGCGAGGTGCTCGATCAGCAGGACGCAGGGCAGCGGCTCGCCGGGGCGGGCGTTGAGGGTCGCGGCGTGCAGCACCGCCGACCACGGTTCGGCACAGTGCGCGGGCAGCGGATCGGGGCGGTCGAGTGCCTCGCGGTAGGCGCCCGCGATGTCGAGCACCTCCAGGCCGCCCAGCAGGGTCATCAGCCGTTCCCAGGTCCTGGCCGGAAAGAGCGGTACCTCGGCAAGGGCGATGGCGGTGCGCAGGCGGGCCATGTCGCGGGTTTCTCCCTCCAGCATCGACACGACCCCGCCGAGCACCTGGAGGCCGTCCGGATACGGCAGCACGGCGCGCAGCAGGGACAGCAACGCGAAACGCCGGCGGCTGGTTTCCGGCAGCGTGATCCTGATCTGCAGCGCCCGGCCGACCTGGCGCGCGCATTCGTGCAGCAGTGCGGGCTCCTCGAAGCACGGGACGGCGTCCAGCGCGTCGAGCAGGATTTTGGGCGGCCCCCAGGAGTCTGGCGAGTACGTCACGACGACCCGCCTCCCGGGGCGGCCGGCCAGAGCCTGTCGAGGAGTTCGAGGGCGGTCCGGGCGGGGCGCGAGCCGTCGTCGAGCATGCGCAGGGCGTCGATCAGGGCCTGCCTGCCATGCGGGTGCTGGGCGCATGCCTGGACGAGGAAGAAGAGCTGCAGCCGCGGCCGGGAATGGGTCCGGACGGTGTGCCGGATGCGGGACGGCAGCAGACCGCGCAGTGTGGCGGCGCCGTCGTCCTCGATCTGGGGCACGGCGAGGAGGGCGTCGGCGAGGGCGAACTGGTCCTTGTCGGACGGCGGTTCGGGCCACGAGTCGGGCGGGGGCGGCGATGAGGCTTCCCCTGCCGCGCTTTTCGGCACCGTCGCGGTTTCCGGCTCCGGGCCCGCGAGCGCCGGGGCCAGATCCGGCCACATGTGTGCCGCGGCCTCCAGGGGAAGCATCCAGGCCACTTTGGCCTGTTGGTCGGTGTACGCGGCCGTGACCATGCCGATGACTCTTCGGGCCGCCGGGTCCCATACGCCGGCGCCGCTGAATCCGCGGCCGACGGGCGCCCCTGCCGAGCCGAGCCCCTCCAACTGGATCCAGTCCCGGTACGGACCACCGCGACCGACGAGCCGGGCCCGGGACCACAGCCCGTCGGGAGCCCCCGCGGGGTGGCCGTACGCGGCGACTTCGCGCCGGTCCGGTTCCCCGCACCGGCCGAGTCTCGCCACGGCCGTACCGTCGGGAGGCGACCATGCCGTGCGCAGCACGGCGAGGTCACCCCCGGGCCCGCCGGCGAGCGGGCCCGGATACCAGCCGTCCGGTGCTACGGTGGCCTCCCCGGCCGCGACGTCCGGACGACCCGGCACATCGACCAGGACGGAGTGCCCGGAGACGGCCTCCGAACGGCCGCCACGCGGGCCGGCGGCCGACACCACGACGTGTGCGCAGGTCAGTACCACGCCCGGACGCACCAGAATGCCGGCGCCGTGCACGCCTCCTCGCGGTGACAGGACGCGCACCCTCCCTAAGGCCGACGCTTCCGCCGTATCCCCGTTGTCCACCTCATGTCCCTTCCCCCGCACGCAGCCGTCCACGGACGGCTCCACGAATGAACCAGCGTACGAAGCGCATGCGCCTGGCGCACGGGCTGTGCGTATCCCGGAGCTTTGCCGGAACGGGCACGCATGAACCATCGGTGAGCGCCCGGGCGCCCGGAGGAGCCCTCCGGACAGCGCCTCAGGGCGGGCGAAGCCACGTCGGCGGCCGTAACCGCAAGCAGGACGAGGCAGTTGGACGGCGTGGCGACGGGATGCGCAGCGGTCGCGCCGCGTCGGATCCATTGCACGGCAACGGAAAACTCGCGCTCCTCATCCGCCCCGACGGCCATGTCGCCTGGGCGGCCGCCCCCGGCGGCACACCCGACATCTCCGCACTCCGGACGGCCCTGACCACCTGGTTCGGCCCGGCCCGGTAGACCGGCGAGGAAGGCGGCCACGGCGCTCGGCGTCATCGTCGGCCGCCCCCACCGGTCCCCGAGCCGCTCGGCGGTCGCCCTGTGTGAGCGCCTGGCGATCCCGCGTGCGGTTGTCGTCCGTCGTGCGGCACGGGATGCTGAGGGAGCACGAAGGGAAGCGGTGCCATGGATCGTTTTCCGAAGGCGGCCAATGTTGATTTCCACAGTCCCTTGGACCTCTCCAGGGCCGCCGCCGCAGTGCTGGACGACGACGGCCGCATTTCCGGGTGGGGACCCTCGGCCCAGCACCTGCTCGGGCATGCACCCGAGGACGTGCTCGGCCGGCCGGCCGCCGAGCTGCTGGCGGCGGCCCCCGGGCAGCGGCTGTCCGCCCTCTGCGCGGCGCACAAGCCCCGCAGCACGGTCCTGGACCTCTGCTGCCGGGACGGCCGTACCCTGAGGGCGGCCGTCACGTTCAGCCCGCTCGCGCACCGGGGCGTCGCCGCGACCGTCGTGGTCGCCGCCGACCTGGAAGCCCTGCGCGGCTGGGAAGCGCAGCTGGCGCTGCTGCAGGGAATGGCGACCGAGTCCACCGTGGGCCTGACGATCTTCGACACCGACATGCGTGTCGTCTGGGGGAACGTCTCCACCGATCTGGAGCTCGCGGGGATCGCCCAGTACATCGGCCGGCCGGCCGCGGATCTCTTTCCCGAAGGCGAATTCATCTCCCGCCACCACCCCCCGGACGAAGACCAGATCATGGAGCAGGTGCTCACGACGGGGGACCCGATCATGGGCATGCACTATCGCGGGCGCGCCCCCGCCGACCCGGTGCGCGAGCACGTATGGTCCTGCTCGTACCACCGGATGGTGGACGCCCGCGGCGAACCGCTGGGCCTGTTCGAGGAGTCCCTGGACATCACCGAGCGCTACCGCGCCCAGGAACGCCTCTCACTGCTCGTGCGGGCCGGAAAGCGCATCGGTGCCTCGCTGGACGTGCGTCGTACGGCCGCGGAGCTTGCCGACGTGGCGGTGCCGCAGCTGGCCGATGAAGTGCTGGTCGACCTGCCGCCGGCGGTCATCGAGGGGCGGCAGCCGCCGACGGGCTCGGCGCCGGGGCACAGTCTGCTGCGGATGCACGGCAGGACCCCGGAGGAGTTCCGGACCACTCCCGTCTCCTACCCGCCCACGTCACCGCAGGCCATGAGCCTGGCCACCAACCGCCCCGTCGTCGACGCCTCCCCGCCCCGGACACCGGCCGAGACGGGCCCGGCCGTCCCGCACTCCTGCCTCTTCGTCCCGCTGCTCACCCGCGATGCGGTCCTGGGCCTGGCCACCTTCCGGCGCAGCGGCAACCCCGACCCCTTCGGGCCCGAGGAGCAGACGCTCGCCGTGGAACTGGCCGAGCGGGCCGCCGTCGGCATCGACAACGCCCGCCGTTACACCAGCCAGCATGCGGCGGCCCTGGTACTGCAGCGCAGCCTGCTGCCACAGCACCTGCCCGAGCAGAGCGCGGTCGATGTGGCGTACCGCTACCTGCCTGCCGACAGCCGCGTGGGCGTGGGCGGCGACTGGTTCGATCTGATCCCGCTGTCCGGTGCCAGGGTGGGCCTGACGGTCGGCGACGTGGTGGGCCACGGCATGCACGCGGCCGCGACCATGGGCCGGCTGCGCGCCACGGTGCGGACCCTGGCCCTGCTGGACCTGGACCCGGCCGAGCTGCTCACCCGGCTGGACGGCCTGGTCGCGCAGGACTCCGCACCCCACGCGCATGACGGGCTGAGCGACGAGGCGCTGGGGGTGACCTGCCTGTACGCGATCTACGACCCGGTCAGCGGCCGGTGCGCCTGGGCGAGCGCGGGCCATCCCCCGCCGATCGTGGCCGATGCGAGCGGCTCGGTGGCCTTGTCCGCGCTGCCGCCGGGCCCGCCCCTGGGGCTGGGCGGCCTGCCCTACGAGAACGTGGAGCTGAACCTGTCCAGCGGCAGCGTGGTGGCGTTCTTCACCGACGGCGTCGTGGAGGACCGGCGCACCGACATCGACAGTGGAATCGACCGCCTGTCCCATGTGCTCACCTGGCAGCGATGCCCACTGGAGGAACTGTGCGACCGGGCGCTGTCGGCCCTGCCGCCCGGACCGCAGGCGGACGATGCCACGCTGCTCCTCATCCGCACCCGGCGGCTTGACGCCGACCAGGTGGCGGACCTGGAACTGCCGCCCGACCCGGCAATGGTGGCTCAGGCTCGCACGGTCACCGAGCGCCAGCTGGAGACCTGGGGCCTGTCCGAACTGGCGTTCAGCGCCGAACTCGTGGTGAGCGAGCTGGTCACCAACGGCATGCGGTACGCCACCGGGCCCGTCATGCTGAGACTGATCAAGGACCGCTCCCTGCTGTGCGAGGTCTCCGACAACGCACACACCGCACCTCACCTGCGTCGAGCACGTCGGGACGACGAGGGAGGCCGCGGCCTGTTCCTCGTCGCCCAGGTGTCCCAGCGCTGGGGCACGCGCTACACGTCCTCCGGGAAGACGATCTGGGCCGAGCTGGCCATCCCCTAGGAGGCCGGCACCATCGGGCCGGTTGTCGCGGGTGCACCCTCGGATGTCTCAGGTTCACGCCCGGGCACCGCTGCTCTTCACTGACCACAGGAAGACAGCGACTCTGCCTCACGGGGGTACACATGCACAGCAGGAAGCGCATCCTCGCAGCCGGCCTGGCCACCGCGGTCTCCGCCGTGGCCCTCACCGTCGCCGGTGTGGCGGCTCCGGCGCAGGCCGCCGGGCCGGGGACCGTCGACTGCGACGGCTGGGTGCACAACAACGATCCTGACGTCGGTATCGCGGGCTGCCAGAACAACACCGACCACACCGTCACGTTCCGCGCCGAGATCGTCTGCGGCTGGGCCCCGGACGTCTCCGGCAACTGGGTGACGCTGAACCCGGGACAGTACAGCGAGTCCACCGGCTCCTGCGCGTTCTACAGCACGGGGGTCGGCAGCGTGGGCTGGACCATCCAGTGACGCATGCCCCCACCGCCCGCAGGCGCTGCGGGCGGTGGGGGCCGCCGGGGGAGCAATCGAGTACACCTTCGAGTTCTAAGAGTCGCCCACCCCGTGGGGTCCATGGAAGCACTTCGAGACCAAGGACTTCGGCGGCTACCCCTGGACCCACACCAAGCACGGCGGCTACGCCACCACCATCCCCTCGAAGTACATCAGCGCCGACGGCAAGTCGGTGTGGCCGCAGTCCAACGTCTGCCCCTGCGGCGGCGGCTACCCGGCGAACGACAACTGGGCCTACACCTTCTCGCTACGCCAGATGCATCTCGAACCGCGGGTGCCGTCCACCCCGTCCAACGCCGCGGACCCCACCCGCGACCTCGCCCGTGAGCCCGGCACGGTGGGCATCGAGCGCGCCTCGCACTACGGCAGCGTCCAGTACTACGACGACGGCAACCTCACCCAGTCGGACGACGACTGGAACGACGAGAACAAGACGGCGAGCTGGTGGGGCTACGCCTGGCCGCGCAGCTACACGCTGGACCGCGTCGTCTACACCACCGGCAACATGTTCTCCGACGGCGGCTGGTTCGCGCAGAACCCGCGCGTCCAGGTCCGCACCAACGGCACCTGGACCGACGTCGCCGGTCTGACCGCCTCGCCGTCCTATCCGTACGACTCCACCGCCGGGCCCAACCACACGTACCGGTTCGACTTCACACCGGCTGCCGGTGACGGCGTACGGATCACCGGCGTTCCCGGCGGCACCCGTACCTTCACCTCCATCGGCGAGCTGGAGGCCTACTGCAGCGGACGCGCCGGCGGCACGCCCGCCAAGTACTGGGTGGACACCTCTCCCACCGCGCCGGTCTACGCCTCGCCCACCAGCAGCACCCAGACCGGCACCCTGAACGCGGGCACCAACTACGTCTACTGCAAGGCGTGGGGCCGCCAGATCGGTGACGCCACGGCCTACAACCACTGGTGGCTGAAGACCGACCCCGACACCGGACCGGCCGGCCAGTACGTCTCCGCCTACTACCTCACCCGCTGGGGCAACGACGAGGCCAAGGACAACAACGGCACCGTCATACCCGACTGCTGACCACCGCGCCTCCGGCAGGCCACGCCCGCCGGAGGCGCCATCCGTCCGGGCGGTCGCCGGTCAGGGCAGCGTCCAGAAGCGGACCGTGACGAGGTAGAAGACGGCCGCCCAGAAGGCCATCACCGCCGCGACGATGCCGAGGCCACGGAGGTTGGTTCTTGCCGCCGGTTCGTCCGGCGGTGGCCGCAGCCATCGCCCGAGCAACGGGTTCACGTAGTAGGGCATGGTCAGGAAGCTCATCAGGAAACTCGACAGCAGGTTGCCCACGAGCAGGCCGATCCAGAGCCGCAGGTGCAGCGGGGACAGAGCGAGCGTCAGCAGCACGACGGTCGGGTACAGGCCGACCCAGACGGCGAGGGAGGTCCTGGTCTCGGAGGGCGGCGGCGGTGCCTCCTTGCCGTTGCCCTCGAAGGCGAACCAACTGCCGAACGAGTTGTCGATCGTGTGCAGTTTGAAGTCGCTGAACTTCTCGCCCTCGGCCAGGATCTCCTGCCGTTGGGGCGACGTCAGCCAGGCGTCGAGGTGTTCGGCGCTGTCGTAGCGGTACAGCGTGGTCCATTCCTCCTGGAGCCCCTCGATGGGGCGGAAGAGCTCCGTCCCGCGGAACCCCTCGAACTTGCTCTCCTCCTGGACCATGCGGTGCTGCCAGGCGAGGAAGTCGTCGACCTGGTTCGGGTGCACGCGGTGGGTGACGACCACGGTGACCAGCGGATCCAGTGACTGCGTGCCGCTGCTGACCACCTGCTGGGTCGCCGGGCCGTCGAAGTACTTGGCGCCGACGTCGAGATACGTCTGCCTGGTCGCGCTGTTGATCCACGCCTGCAGATGCGCCACCGAGTCGAACCGGTACACGACGACCCAGTCGGGTTGCAGCGATGTCGGCGGGGAGATCTCGGCGCCGAGGAAACCGGGGTAGTAGGCGGCCGCGTTGTTGAGGTCCTTCTGCCACGACTCGAACTCGCGCTCCATCCCGGGCAGGACCTTCTGACCGATGATCGCCGTCGCCGCGGCGGCCACGTTCTTTTCGGCGTTCATGGTGACTCAACCTGCCGACACCGACTGCTCCGCAGGGAGTCGGCCGTAAATGCGTTCCGGAGTCAGCGGCAGCGCACGGTAGCGGACGCCCGTGGCGTCATGCACCGCGTTCGCGAGCGCGGGGGCCACCGGGTTGATACAGCACTCGGCCATCCCCTTCGCCCGCATGGGCCCCACGGAATCCGCCGAGCCCACCAGGAGCACCTCGGTACGGGGGATGTCGGCGTAGGTGGGGATGCGGTAGTTCCGGAGGTTCGGGTTGACCATGACACCGCTGTCGTCGACGTGGTAATTCTCGGTCAGCGCGAAGCCGATTCCCTGGGCGACGCCGCCCTCCACCTGTCCCCGGACCTGTGCCGGGTTGATGATCACTCCGGCGTCCGCCGCCTGCACGCTGTACAGGATCCGTATCTCCCCCGTGACGCGGTGCACGGCGACCCGGAAGCCCTGCGTGTTGGAGGTGACGCTCCGGGGCGAGCCGTATGCCTTGCGTGCGGCGGTGAAACGGATTCCACGCGCCCGGGCCAGCGCGACGAGTTCGGCCAGGGACACCCGCCGGTCCCCGCAGACGACACCGTCGTCGTCCATCATGCACATCACGACATGGACGCCCGTGTGCGCCGCCGCGAATTCCAGGATGCGGTCGCGCACGGCGTTGGCCGCCCGCAGGACCGCGTTGCCCGCCACGAAGAGGCCCGCGCTCGCGAAGGCACCCGTGTCGAATCCCGTGCGGTCGGTGTCGGACTGCACCAGACGGATCCGCGACGGCGTCGTGCCCAGCTGGTTGGCTGCGATCTGGACATGGGCCGTGGAGGTTCCCTCCCCGAACTCGGGGGTCCCGACGGCCAGTTCGTAGACGAGATCGTCGCCCAGCGTGACCCAGGCCTCGGAGAGGTGCTCCGTCGGGGGCGCGGTCTCGTGCAGGGAGCTGGCCACGCCGGCTCCGACGAGCCACTCGGGGCCGGGAGGCGGCAGGTCGGCCGTACGGGCCAGGGCGTCGCCCACCAGGTCGATGCACTGGGCGAGCCCGTCCTCAGTGAAGATCACGTCGTCGGGGCCCTCGTGCATGGCGACCAGGGGCTCACCCGGCCGCACGATGTTGCGTCGGCGCAGTTCCAGCGGGTCGAGGTGAAGGGCGCGGGCCAGTTCGTCCATCGCCGACTCCACGGCGAACGCCGGCTGCGTCATCCCGTAGCCTCGCAGCGCCCCGCTCGGCACGGTGTTGGTGTAGACGGAGTACGCGTCGTACTTCTTGTTGGGGCAGCGGTAGATCATGACGGCGGCTCCGCCCGCGTACACCGTTTCGCCGCCGTGGTTGCCGTAGGCGCCCGTGTTCGACACGTTGCGTACCTGGAACGCGGTGAGCGTTCCGTCGGCCTTCGCGCCGAGCTTGACCGTCAGGGTCATCGGATGCCGCGGCGAGGCCGTGGTGAACTCCTCCTCACGGGTGTACTCCAGACAGGTGGGCCGCCCGGTGTCCAGGGTGGCGAGCGCGACCAGGTCCTCCGCGATCACCTCCTGCTTGCCGCCGAATCCGCCACCGACGCGCTTGCAGAACACCCTCACCTCGTCCGGGCGCAGCGCGAAGAGGTACTCCAGTTTGACCTTCGCGATCGACGGTGACTGGGAACTGGTGCGGACGTTCAGCCGGCCGTCCTCCATCCAGGCGATCGAACCGTGGGTCTCCAGATGGGCGTGCTGCACGCGAGGTGTGAAGTACGTGCCTTCGTGGATCACGTCGGCCGCGGCGAATCCCGCGTCGACGTCGCCGATGTGCGAGTGGAGTTCGACCAGGATGTTGTGGGCGGGGTCGCGCACGAACGGATCGTCGGAGCCGTGCAGTTGGGGGGCGCCGTCGGCCATCGCCGCCTCGGGGTCGAACACCGCCGGCAGCACCTCGTACTGGACCGCGAGACGCCGGCAGCCCTCCTCGGCCGCCCCGACCGTGTCGGCCAGGACCGCGGCGACGCGCTGGCCGGCGAAGCGGACCGTGTCGTCGAGGATGTAGGTGTCGTCCGGGTCGACCAGGTGGTCGGTGTGGATCGCCGTGGTGAAGCGTCTGCGGGGTACGTCCTCCCAGGTGTAGACCCGGTGCACGCCGGGCACCGCGAGAGCGGCGCTCTTGTCGATCGAGAGGATCCGGGCGTGCGCATGGGGTGAGTGCAGCACCTTGAGGTGCAGCATGCCGTCGATCTTCGTGTCCATGGTGAACTCGGCGTGACCCGTCACCACGTCGTGGCCCGCGGGCGCGCCGACGCTCGTCCCGACGGCCTTGCCCGGTGCGGCCGTCTCCACCGCGCTGACGCCCTTCACGGCGTCCTCGATCGCCCGGTAGCCGGTGCAGCGGCAGAGGTTGCCCTTCAACGCCCGTGGCAGATCCGCCTTCTGCTCCTCGGTGAAGGTGGCCGATGTCATGATCATCCCCGCGGTGCAGAAGCCGCACTGGAACCCCGGGGCCTCCTCGAACTGCCGCTGCATGGGATGCGGGGCGCCGGGCCGTCCAAGGCCCTCGATCGTGGTCACCTCACGGCCGTCCGCGCGGAACGCGGGGGTGATGCAGCTGTGTATCGGTACGCCGTCCAGCCATACCGTGCAGGCGCCGCAGTCGCCCGCGTCGCAGCCCTTCTTGACGCCGTAGTGGCCGAGTTCGCGCAGGAAGGTGCGCAGGCACTGGCCGGGGGCCGGTTCCCGGTCGAATGGCTTGCCGTTCACGAGGTAGCTCATGGCAGGTCCCCAGCCGTGAGTTCGCGGCAGATCTCTTCGGCGAAGTGCCGTGTCAGATGCCGGCGGTGGTCGGGGGTTCCGTTGGGATCGGCGAACCAGACGTCGGCCGGCAGGGCGTCGATGCTTAGCCGCAGGGTTCGGACATCGGGCAGGGAGTCGAAGGCGATGCGGACCGGCCGCGTGGTGCCGGCGGTGACGGTGAGCACCAGGTCGTTCGCTCCCAGCCGTTGCGTGCCGACGAGGAACACCGTCGAGCGGCCGAGCCGGGTCAGCGTGAAGCGACGGTGCGCGGTGCGTTTGCGCAGGGCGTGCTCAGGAATGGTGATGCGCCGGAGGATCTCCCCCGGGGCGAGAATGTTGCGGTGGTCGCCCGTGACGAAATCGAGGGCGTCGACGAAGCGCACGGAGCCGTCGGGCGCCCATAGCTCGTACTGCGCCTCCAGCGCGACCGTCAACGTGATCATCGGGCCGGCGGGCAGGGACATGCAGATGTTTCCGCCGACGGTCGCCGCGTTCCAGACCTTGAACGAGGACAGGAATGCCTCACAGCTTTTCCGGAAGAGGATTCCGGCGGTCCAGCCCTGCGGCCATGGGAAGGCGTACAGGTCGCGAATGGTGCATGTGGCGCTGATCTCCAGGCCCTCGTCCGTCGGAACGAGGGGCTCCCAACGCAACGCCGTCAGGTCGATCAGCCGTCGCAGGTCCGGCTGCTCGGTGGAATAGAGCCATGTTCCGCCTGCGAGCCAGGCGTCGCCCTCGTGCCAGTCCATGGCCGGCCGCTCGGACGGTCGCCGGATTACTTCGGTGATGGTGTTCAGGTCCATGAAAACCGACCTACGGGAGAACGGACCTACGGGAAGGCACCTGTCCCCTGGCACTGCTGGAGTGGATTTCCCGCTGACCGAGCAGGTGTTGGCCGCCATGCCGCACCGTCGGGCGGCCGAGCCGCGAGGGACCGGCGGGCACGGACACTTTTGTCACAGCTTATCGCAGCATGCGGACGGTGGCCCGAGGGCGAGGACAGCTGAAAGTGTCCGGCCGACCCCGAACCGTGACGGCGTTCTTCGACGGCCACGACCAGGTCAACCCCGCCGCCGTATTCCCTCAACTCGTGGTGTAAACAAGTCGGTTGTTGCGTCTCCTGGATCGCAACAGGCGGTGATCGCGGTGACCTCGGTCGCTCTTTTTGCGGTCGCCGACCCCCCTCATGCACGGCGAAAGGCACATGTATGGCGAACAACCGCAGGATGCGCTACGGCGGACGGATGCTGGCGCTCTCAGCGGCTGCCCTGGGCATGGTCGCGGCGATAGCCGTTCCGGCCTCGGCCGACGACCAGCCCACCCGGGCACAGCTCATAGCCGACTGCGACTCGGGTGAAGGGAAGTGCACGTTCAACGATCCGCAGTTGGGCCGGGCGTATCTCGGAGACTTCCACCGGGTCTCCGACTCGCTCTACAACTGCAGCACTTCGTCTGCCACCCAGTCGATGACCTGGTCCGACACGGTCGGTTCGACGGACTCGGCGGGTGTATCCGTGACCGCCGGCGGCAAGATAGCGGGAATCATCGACCTCAGCGTGACGGCGACCTACAGCCACACCTGGTCGAGCACGCACTCGGAGACCAGCTCCGTCAACATGACGGTGAAACCCGGTGAAGTCGGCTGGATCTCCCGTGCACAGGTGATGCAGACTGTCTCCGGCACATGGCAGACCCATTACGACAACCGTAAGTGGGGTCACTACTTCTGGTTCGTCCCCGACGTCATCACCGGGCCTGCCCCGAACGGGACGGACGGCCGGAGCAACGCGGTGGTCGTCAAGTCCAGGAAGATGACCACCGAGGAGAAGCGGTCCTGCTCCAGCCACTCCCGTAAGACCAAGACGTTCGTCGTCCGAGGCTGATCCAGCGATCGTGTGCCTGGCTGCCTCGCGGGCCGCATACCCGCGAGGCAGCCGGGGTCGGCTGAGCGGGGCGGCCGGCACGAGCAGCCGCGATCCCACGAGGCGGACTCGCCGGTCACATCAAGCGAAGGTCGACAGCCATCCCGTCACCAGGCCGCGAACCCGTCAGGCGGCTGCGCCGACCGCGGTCGGTGCCGGTCCGGCCGCGATCGAGAAGGCCAGGACGAGACCGTGGTCGGTGGCGTGTGCCGAGGTCAGCGCGACGCCGCGGGGCAGGCCGGTGACGGCCAGGGTCCGGGGCGCGAGTTCGTCCCGCAGCCCGGAGGCCCCGGGGCGGGCCACGAGGTCCTCGACCGCCACGCTACGGCCGAGCACGCTGACGGTCTTGGGCGTGATGGTGAGCGCGTCCGCGGTCGTGGACACCTCGGCCCGGACGATGACCGGCAGCCCGAGGCGGCCGACGCTCCCGCTCAGGAGCAGGGCGCCGTCCCGACCGCCGGCTGTCAGGCCGTCGTGGCCCAGCGCGCCCAGGCGCCGGGTCACCTGGTCGTATCCGACGGTGGCGGTCCCGGTGCCACCGGCGCTGTCGCCGCCCGTGGTGACGTCCTTCAGACGGACGGACACATCCATGACGGTGTGCTGACGGTGTACGCCCTTGGCGCTGACCTCGATGTCGCCGACGTCCCCGGCGAGGGTCCGAAGTCCCGCGAGCGGCGTGGTGAGATCGGCGTGCACCGGCCCGTCCGGCCTCAGCCGGGTCGCCGCCCGGGCGGCGATGCGCTCCTCGGTCCTGTGCTCGACGAGAAGATCGGTCGCGCAGGCGAGGGCGGCCAGTATCGCGCTGATCGCGACGAGGATACGGATCTTGCTCCGGCGGTCACCGGTCACGTGGTCACTCACTCCGAGACGGTCGGCTGGGCGGGCGGGTGAGGCGGGGTCAGGCGGACAGCTTCGGGAGAATCCGGTCGAGTCGGCGGGGGATCCACCAGTTCGCCTTGCCCATGAGGAACATGGCGGACGGCACCAGGACGAGGCGGACCACGGTGGCGTCGACGATCACGCTGATCGCCAGTCCCAGGGCGAGCATCTTCACGACCACGGTCGGCGAGGCGGTGAAGGAGAGGAACACCGCGGTCATGATGAACGCGGCGGCGGAGATGACGCGCGCCGTCGCGGACAGCCCCTCGCCCACGGCAAGCCGGTTGTCACCGGTGCGCTGCCAGGCTTCGGCGATCCGGGACAGCAGGAAGATCTCGTAGTCCATGGACAGCCCGAAGACGATCGCGAACATCATCATCGGGACGTACGACTCGATGGGCACCGGCTCCGACAGCCCCAGCAGCGAGTCGCCCCAGCCCCACTGGAAGACCGCGACGAGCACGCCGTAGGACGCGGCCGTGGTGAACAGATTGAGGACGACGGCCTTCAGGGGGATCAGCACGCTGCGGAAGACCGTCATGAGCAGTAGGAAGGCGAGGACCAGGACGATGCCGATGACGATCGGCAGCCGCTCGCCGACCGTGTCACGGAAGTCGGCCTGACCGGCCACGCTGCCGGTGAGATAGGCCTGGGCGCCGGTGCCGTCGAGGGCCTTCGGCAGCGTCTGCCCGGAGAGGGTGCCGAGGAGAGCGCCGGTCGCGGCGTCCTGCGGGCCCGTGGTCGGGGTGAGCGTGGTGACGAAGACCTTCCCGTCGGCGCTCGGCTTGACAGGGGTGAAGGAAGCCACGCCATGGGTGTCCCGGAGCGCGCCGGCCACGGCGTCGGATATCCGGGTGGCCGGGGTCTTCGTCCTGCTCACGTCGATGACGGCGAGGATCGGGCCGTTCGCCCCGGTTCCGAAGCCCTGCCCGCCGGCGTGCGCGATCCAGTCGTAGGCGGTACGGGTACTGCTGCCGGGCCGGTCGGCGCCGGCGTCGACGTGGCCGAGGCGCATCGACAGCAGCGGGACGGAGCACATGCCGAGGACGGCGAGGCCGATGGCCAGGAAGGTCCAGGGGCGCCGCGAGACGAGTCCGGCGTAGCGGTGCCAGCCGTCGTGCGCCCCTGCGCTCTCGGCGACGGGGCGGCGCATCCGGAGCCGGTCGATGCGCCTGCCGACCAGGCCCAGGGCTGCCGGAACCAGGGTGAGGGCGGCACCGGCGGTGACGACGACGGCCAGGGTGGCCGCCAGGCCGATCTTGCCGATGAAGCTCAGCCCGCACGCATACAGGCTGAGCATGGCGACGGCGACCGTCAGGGCGGCGATGAGGACGGCACGGCCGCTGGTGTGCGCCGTGCGGGCCGCGGCCTCGACCGGATCGCGGCCGTCGATGAGGTCCTGGCGGAAGCGCGTGGTCAGGAACAGGGCGTAGTCGATGCCCACGCCCAGGCCGATCATTCCGGCGAGGGTCGTGGCGGACGTCGCGAAGGACACGGTGGCGGCGACGATGCCCACGATCCCGAGGCCGACTCCGACGCTGATCAGCGCGGTGACGAGCGGCAGCAGCGCGGCGAGGACGCTGCCGAAGGCCAGCAGCAGGATGACGAGGGCGGTGGCGACGCCCACGCCTTCGCTCAGCTTGTCGTCGGCCGGTTCCCTGACCACCTGTTCGAGGTCGCCGCCGTAGGCCACGCCGAGCCCGGCCGCCCTGGCGGGCTCCGTCGCCGTGTCGAGTCGCGTGGTGTAGGCGTGGCCGAGATGCTTCAGCTGCTCGTCGAAGGAGACGGTGGTGTACGCGGTGTGCCCGTCGGCGCTGGTCACGAGCGCGGAGGCGGCGGTGACGTGCGGGAGGTCGCGCAGGCCGGCCAGCGTTCGGTCGAGTGCGGACTGCCGCTCGGCCACGGTGCCGGAGTCGATGTGGAAGACGACCTTGCCGCTGGGCCGGCCTGCTTGGGGCATGGAGGTGGCGAGGAGGCCGGCGCCGGTGTGGGAGGCGGTGCCGGGCAGGCTGACCTCGTCGCTGAAGGTGGGTGCGGCGAGGTGCCGGCCGGCCAGGGCCGCCACGAGGACGAGCAGCCAGGCGGCGATGACCGCAGCCGGGTGCCGGGCGCAGAAGCCGCCGAGGCGGCCGAGTCCGCCGCGCGTCGGGGCGGGTTCCGCCGAGGGGTGCGCGCCGGCGTGCGCTTCGGCCTGCTCCAGGAGGTGCTGCGAGGGTCGGGGCACCGTGGTCTCCCAAGAAAAAGTGTCACGAGTGACACGTACTCTAGAGAGAAAGTGTCATGGATGACAATTGGCATCAGTGACAGTTTGCATCCGCGACACCCGCGGCCGCCCCGGCGCGTGACATGCGTGCCAATTGACAGTCACGACACCATGGCAGAGGCTTCGACACATGCCGAGTGAGATCACCCCCGCTGGACTGCGCGAACGCAAGAAGGAGGAGACGCGGCGCCTGCTGCTGGAAGGAGCCGCGCGCCTGTTCAAGGAGCGCGGCTTCGAGGCCACCACCGTTGCGGACATCGCCGCATACGCGAACGTCTCCGTCCGCACCTTCTTCCGCTACTTCGACAGCAAGGAAGCCCTGCTGCTGCCCGACGGCGTCGAAATCTTCGCCTACGTCGAGAACGCGCTGTCGCGGCGCCCGGCCGACGAGGAGCCCCTGGACGCGGTGTGCAGCGCCCTGCTGGCGGCGGCCGAACCGTTCTCGGCCTCCACCCTGACCGCCCTCGGCCATCCGCTCGAGGACATCGAGAACGTCGTCACGGCCCGCCTCGTGCAGGCGTTCTCCGACTTCGAGGAGCGGCTGACCGGGCTGGTGCACCGCAGGCTGCCCCCGGACACGCCCGACGCCGACCTCAAGGCGGCCGTGATCGCCTGCGCGGCCCTCTCCGCCGTGCGCGCCGTGCTGAGGACACGCCGGGCGCGCCGGGCGTCCGGCATCACGGACACGGGCCCGGCGCCCCTGCTGCGGGCCTTCGGGATCCTGCGCGAGATCGGCTCCCCCCAGCATCCATGACGGCGGGGGGAGTTGACGGCTGACGATACGGGTGTCGTGGCTCAAGGCAGACTCGGCCTCTGAGAGCTCTTTCAGCGCACGCCGACAACCGGCTGGGCCCCTCCTCCGCACCCGGAAGCCTGCAGCACTCCGCCCCGATCGCCTCGTCCGGCCTCGGCACCCTCGGTCACGGCAGACGCTCTGCGTCTCCTTCGCCGGAAGCGGGTACGAACCGCGCATGCAGCACAACAGCGCGCGCCTGAAGGCAGCATGGATCTGCCTACTCATCGTCGGTGCCGGCATTCTCGTCTTCGGTGTCGTCGCCGCGGTCGCACCGGGGGCCGGCGACGAGCAACTCATGCGGGCCGACGGTGTGGCCGCGACCGGTATGGGCCTGTTCGGTGTGCTGATCACCCTCGTACCGTTCCGCCGAGGGGAACGGTGGGCGTGGTATGCGCAGTGGTACTACCCGGCCTTCTGGATCGCCCACTTGGCGGGAGGGTTCCCGCCGGGCAAGGACCATGTCCACCAAGTGGTGTTCATCGTTCTGTCGCTCGTCGGGCTGCTGCTGCCCGTTCGCGTCTTCTTCCCCCGCGCCACGACCCACGCCTGAACTGGTCACCCGTCAGCGCTCGTGCGTGCCCGAGCTGGTGAACGGAACCGTGGGCGTAGTCGCAGTGTTCTGCCTGTTGTTCGGGCAACGGGGTGGTGAGGAGGCGAGGGGTTGGTCAGCCTGCTGGTGAGGAGCCCGAAGGCAGATATTCACATGGGAACTGCTGGCCACCGCCGCGTCATGGCTCAGTTTCTCCTCCCGCGCGACGGCCCGTCTGAAGATCCACCGCAACGCCCTGATTCCACGTCTGCCACTCATACAGAAGCTGCTGGGCCTTGACCTGAACCGGCTCGCCGACCAGGCTGCACTGGCGCTCGCGCTACGCACGATCACCTCAGGCATCCCGCCCCGCCCGGAGCATCGCACGTCAGAAGCCGAGGGGACAGCGCCCTCCTTGGCCGAACTCCTCGCGTCACCCCACGTCGTGGCGTGGGCACAACGACAGCTCCGTCCCATACGGACGCCGGGCGTCCCGATCTCCATCGCGCAAACGCTCACTACCTGGCTTCACCTCGATGCACGTATCGGCCCGACTGCCGCTGCACTGACGCAGCAGGGAGCGTTGGAGCAGTGCTTCGTTCCGTGCCAGGCGATTGCGTACCGCGGATGCCGAGACGGACCGTAGTGCCCGCCGTTGTCGACGCCGACGAAGGCGCAGCCGTGCCGAAGGCCTTGTGCAGCCCGAGACCGCTTTCCCACGGGGTGGGGTTGCCCCGGCGGTTCTGCAGGATCAGGGTGTTGCGCGGGCATACCCGCGGTGAGCGGTCACTTGCGGTCGACGGCGGTGCGGGTGGCGTAGCCGGCGACGTCGTGCGGCCATTCGGCGTCGCCACAGGTGAGAGCCATGAACATGGTGTCCTGGTTGTCCGCGGGGATGCCCGGGGACGTCGGGGTGTCAGCGAGCACCTGCTTGAGAACCGAGCGCACGCCGCCCGCCGCCGATGTGACTCGGGCCGCGATACCGGGATGGGGTCGGGGGCCACGTCGTACGTCGTTGCGCACCGTCGGCGGCGAGTTGCGGCATGCGGTGCCTCCTGGAGCGTGGTTTGGTCACCAGCTGGTTCGGTGGTCGGCCGACCAGCCGGCCGTCACCGCCGTCCGCCGAGAAAATCGAGGATGTGACCGAAGACGTCCAGGGCGGCGCCCCGGCCGAGGAATGTGTCCAGGTGGCCGTAACCGGGGATCTCGGTGTAGGACACGTCCAACTGGGGCTGGCGGTCGGCGAGTACGTCGTGGCAAAGCCGCTGGGAGTCCAGCCACAGCCCGTTGTCGCTGCCGGCGAGCAGCAGCACGGGGGTGTCGATCCGGCCGGCCGCGTCCAGCGCATTGGGCGGCAGGTGACGGTAGCGGTGGTCGGTTTCGTGCCAGCGGACCACGCTGCGGGCCAGCTCGATGCGGCGCAGGTGGGGCAGGATCCACAGCGGCGCGGGGCCGAGGAGGTCGGCGAGGCGGTCGTGGGTGGCCTCGGACAGGTTCTCGTGCACGAAGAGCGAGGCGCCCGTGCCCCAGGCGGAATTGTGCAGGATCTGGCAGGTCGGGTCCGGGCAGCTCGCCTTCCGTGAAGCCAGAGCGAACAACGGGGTGTACTTCGACCACAGGCCCACCTTGCGGAAGTCGACCGGGATGTGGTCGATCCGCGTCTTCAGCAGCTCCCCCGCCAGCGACATCCGCAGCGATGTCCGGCCGGCCAGCTTCGGCGTCAGGAACACACCCTGGGACACCACGCCGGCGAGGCCCGGCACCAGTCCCGCCGCCATGCTCAGGGACAGCGTGAGCGAGCCGATGCAGTGGGCGACCACGAACACCGGGCGGTCGCCTATGCGCTCGCGGACGTGATTGACGGCCGCAGGGATGTCGTACAGGGCCACGTCGTCGTAGGTGTACCTCTGGCCGGTCTCGTTGTACGGCAACCGGCAGCTGCCCCGCCAGTCCAGCAGCCAGGGCTCGTAGCCGTCGTCGAGGAGAACGTCGACCAGATTGCGGGTCTCCGGCAGCAGGAACATGTCGGCGGACGCGGTGTGTCCGTGCAGGAGCAGCACGGCGGGGCGGTCCGCGGCGCCGGTGTGTATGCGGGTCAGGCCGAGCCGGACGCCGTCGTCCGCCCGGAAGGGGATCTCCTCGACGCGGGCCGGGTCGAGGCGGTGGTGGAGCGGGCGCAGGGCCGCGGTGGTCCTGACCCGGGGCAGCGCCGACCCGCCGGCGCGGGAGGTGGTCGTCCTGAAGATCATCGGTGGCGCTCCGTGGGGGTCGGGGTGCGGCGCAGGTCGAGCAGGTCCGCGGCGGCGCGGGCGAAGGGGCCGAGCAGGCCGCGGCCCATCTCCAGGCCGAACCAGGCGAGCCAGGTCAGCTTGGCTGCCCGCTTCTCCTGGCTGGTCAGACGCGGGTCGACCTTGATTCCGTCGATCTGGTCGCGGACGTAGGAGTCCGCGGGCACGACGACTTCGCCCGCCAGGCTCGCCGCCTCGCCCTCGCGGCCGATCCGCACGGTCAGCGCGCGGGTCTGCCGCCACAGGTCGCGGCGGGCCCGGGCGTACTTGTGACCCTCCAGCCACCAGTGGCCGCCGTCGGCGTCGCGCAACCGCAGCCGGTAGCACAGGAGTTGGTGCCTGAGTCCGTGCTGCTGCGGGATCCCCTCCTCGGGGCGGATCCAGACGTCGCCGCGCTCGACGGTCAGCGGCTCGGGATGTACGGCGGTGCAGACGACCTCGCCGGTCACGTCCACCCGGCGCTCCTTCACCAGCTGGTACATGCTCGCGATGGAGAGGGTGAGCGCCATGGAGCAGGGGTTGTCGGCGAGGGCGCCGACCGGTCCCACGCTGCCCTCCGTCGTCTCCGAGAACCACAGGTAGGGCTGGTCATCCTTGTGCGGCAGCCTGGCGAGGCCGTCCTGGGCGAGCCGCTCGAAGGTGCTGAGCTGGGCCTGCGCGTCGTAGCGGGCCGCGGGCGGCAGCCCTAGCGCCGCGACCAGCGCGGCGGTGCGTGCGCCTTCGGCCGCCGGGCCCTTCAGGGTCGCCTCACACAGCTTGAGGGCGGTAGGGCTGTGCAACACCCTGGAAAGGAAGGCGAGTTCGGGGACCGGTTCGGCCTCCAGGCGGGCCAAAGCGTCGGTGCGCCACTCGTCCCAGTCCTGGACGCGCACGTGCATACCTCCGAGCGCCATGTCACGGACGACGTCGTCGAGGGTGTTGGGCACACCGGTGAGGTTGTAGTCGTAGCCCCAGGCGTCGGGCTCGCAGATCGCGGCGACGGCGACCCGGCTCACCCAGTCCACCGGGGCCGCGTTCAGGTAGCGGAAGGCGGGTACGGTGCGGAAGCGGCCGAAGGCCGAGATCAGGCCGCTGCTGAGGTCCTGCGGGTTGTAGGCGCCGGTCTTCGTGTGGCCGCCGATGCCGCCGGGGCGCAGCGCGGTGACGACCAGGCCGTGGTCGCGGGCACGGCGCAGGGCGACCTCGGCGGCCCACTTCGACTGGTCGTAGCCCGAGACGAGCCGGTCGACGTGGGCGAGTGGGTCGTCCTCGCCCATGGAGGTGATGCCGACCTCGTTGAAGACGGCGATCGAGGAGATGTGGTGCAGCGGCTTGGGCCGCCCGGTGGCCGCGAGTTCGGCGAGGGTGAGCGCGCCGAGGACGTTGCTCGCCCGCAGCGACTGGTAGCCGCGCAGGAAGTCCACGGCCGCGGCCACGCCCACGACACTGTCCAGTGCGTGGGCGAGCGTGTGCCACAGTTCGTCGGACAGGCCGAGCCGCGGCCGCCGGATGTCGCCGGGCAGCACGGTCACCCGGCGCCGCACCTCCGACGACCAGGGCAGTCGGTGACTCTTCAGCGCCTCGCCGAGCCGGTCGACGGCCGCCTCCTCGTCGGCCGCACGGACCAGGCAATGGACATGCGCGTCACTGTGCCGGAGCAGGTCGAGCAGCATGTGACTGCCGAGAAAGCCGGTGGCGCCGGTCAGCAGGATCCGGCGGGGCGGCAGCGGCTCGGGCACGTCGGCGAACGGCAGACGGTCGGCGAGGCTCAGATCGGCGAGGATCTGCTCGAGGTCCTCGCGGCAGGCCCTGCTATACCGTTCGTCGCCACTGCCGACACGGGGGCGAAGCGCCGGTGAGGTGCGCGGAGTCGGGATCGGAAGGGTGCGCGGGGCGAGAGCCGGAAGAGCGCCCGCTGCGGAGAGCGGCAGTGTGCCAGGTGCCGGAGCCGCAACAGCACCTGCGCCGGAAGCCGGCCGCGCACCGGCGACCGGAACCGGCAGAATGCCCTGGGCGGTGGGCGCCGGGGTGCCTGCGTGCACGGCCCGCGGGGTGGCCTCGCTCGACGCTTCGTCCCCGGTCGCCTGCAGCCAGCGCCGGGCGAGACTGATCGGACGGGCGTCGGCGAACACCTCGTCCAGGTCGAACTCGATGCCCAGCTCGCCCTCCAGCTCCGCGACGAGTTCCACAGCGTGCACGGACGTGCCCCCCGCGTCGAAGAAGTCGGCGTCGGGCGACAGGTGTCCCGCGGGCAGATGGCGGCCCGCCGCGGCGGCGATGGCGGCGGCCACGCCGTCCACGTCCCGGGGCGGGGCGGGGGCGGCACCGGAGTCCGCACCGGTGGCGGCCTGCATCACCCTGGCCAGCAGGTCGTCCACGCCGAGCCCGCCGCCACCGCGCTCGATCGCCTCGGCGGTGGCCCGCTGCCCGGGTTCCTCGGTCATGTCACGCATGAGAGCCCTTCACGATGTGCGCGTCCTTTACCTTGCTTCCGACATCTGAGGAAGTCCTCGCCTGCTTGCTGCGGCACGTCCTCACTGCTGCTCCCAGGACCGGAACGCCCTCAGGTGGTCCGGTGTGACCACGGCCTCCAGGCTCTCGTCGTCCTGGTCACCGCCGCCGAGCGCGGCCACCAGTCGCCGTGCCGGTACGTTGCGCTCCGTGCGCTCCGCCGTCAGCCGGACTTTCGTGCAGCCCAGTTCCTCGGCACGGTCGGCCAGCCACTGCAACAGGCGTTCCTCGACCCCTCGGCCGAGCGCCCGGCAGCTCATCAGCCAGCCCGTGACCTCGAGTTGGTCGCGGTCCGCGCACAGGGCGAGGAGGGCGATCTGCCCGTAGTCACCGAACCGGTCCCGGGCCGCCGCCGTCCACACCTCGCCCCGCTCCCGCCACCGGGCGACGTCGCCGCCGTCGGCCGACCGGGAGTGGAGCACGAACTGGTTGGTTCGGCGGACGAGTTGCTCGGCCCGCTGTACGTCGGCCTCGGACAGCGCCCGGACGTCGACCTCCAGCTCCAGCTGCGCGAGGAACTCCTCGAACCCGGCCGCTTCGCGGACGGTCTCCCGCTCCCGCTCCTGCGCGTAGAACCGGGCCCGCAGCGCGTCCTCGGCGGTCGCCGCCGCCGGGACCAGCGGCCACAACCGGCCCAGGAACTCCTCCAGTTCGTCCGCGGACGGGCAGGTCACCGACAGCATCTGCGGCAGCGCGGAGCGCACCTTGGCGATCTCGGCGGGGTTGTCGTCCAGGAACAGGAAGCTGTCCAGGCCGAGGCCGAGCGTGCGTGCGGCCTCGGCCAGGCGGCCCGGCTTCGGTCCCCAGGCGGCCGACAGCACGCTGAAGTGCTCCGCCCTCAGCAGGCTGTCCGGGCGCTCCAGGACGGCGCGGACCGTGGCCTCGTCGTTGTTGCTGACGAGCGCCAGCAGCGCGCCCGTCTCGCGCCACTGCAGCAGCCTGCGCGCGAGCAGGGCACGCGGGCCGGACAGGTCGACGGCCTCGGGGCCGATCTCGCCGGCGACCCCGCCCCACAGGGTCTCGTCGCCGTCCACCGCGATCACCTTGGGCGCGGGGCGCAGCACCGCCCGTACGACCTCGCCGAGCCGCAGCGCCACGGCCGCCTGGAAGGGCGGTGTGAAGGGCAGGTGGGCCAGCCGCTCGGTCCGCTCGTCGAAGCGTTCCCCACCGGGGTGATGCCGGGTCCAGTCGTCGGTGCCGAGCACCGCGATGCCGGGCAGGCCGGCCAGGTCGGAGGCCACCTCGCGCTCCCACTGCGTCAGTCGGTCCTCCTGACGGGCGGCGGGCAGGAAGCCGACGATCAGCGGCTTGCGGGTGCGTTCCGACAGGGCCTTCAGCGCGGCCGCGTAGGCGGTGCGCAGCTCGGCGAGCAGCGCGTCGTCGACCGGGCCGAAGCGCTCCAGGTCCACCGCCCGCAGCAGCACCGCACCCACCGCGGTCGCGGGGTCGGCGAAGACACCCGAGGGGTCCTGGAGACTCGCGAGCACGTGGTGGTACGGCGCCTCGGCGATCGCCGGTCCGCCGTCCCCGGCCAGGTTCTCGACAGCTGCCTCGCACATCAGCGGGAGGTTGCCGAGGGCGAAGGTGGCGGCGAGGGCCAGGGACCGGCGAGGTGCGGGCGCCGTACCCGCGGGAGCCCGGGTGCCGGCGCGCGCCGGTGCCGCAGGGTCCTCAGCCGCCTCCCCCAACAGCCGCAGGAACTCCTCCCCCAGCTCGGCGGTGGTCGCGGCGTCCAGGATGTCCAAGTTGTGGTCGAGCCGGATGCGTGCCGCGTCCGGGGTCATGGTGATCATCAGGTCGAGGTCGGAGTAGCCGGTGCCGGCCGGCAGCACCTCCAGCCGGGTGAGGTGGCGCGAGGACCGTACGTAGTTGAAGTAGACCTCGACGAGCGGCGCGTTCTCCCGGTGCAGGCCCTGCCGGGCCAGGGTGGCCAGGACGTCGGTGAACATGGCGCCCTTGGCCAGGAGGCGCTGCAGGCGCGCGTCGGTGCGGCGCAGCACCTCGGCCACCTGTTCGCCCGCGCGGGCCTCGGCCGGGAACGGCACCGGCACGCCGAAGAAGCCCACCGCGTCGTACGCGTCGGCGTGGATGCGGGTGTCCACGGGCACGGCGAGCACGAACCGCTCCCGTTCCCGCTTCCTGGCCAGCAGCACCGTCAGGGTGCCGAGGCAGAAGGCGGCGGGGGTGACGGCCAGCCTGCTCGCGGCCGCCGCGACCCGTTCCGTCAGCCCGTCGGGAATCGTCGCGGTCACGCTGCCGGCCCGGTACGACCGGGTCGCCGGGGTCGGCCGGTCCAGCTCCAGGTCGAGCCGTTCGCTGCCGTGGAAGTGCTCGCGCCACTCGGCGCCCGCCCCCGCGCCGCCCTGCTGGGCCTCGATGAGCAGGGCGACGTCGCGGTTGGTGACGGCGGCGTCGAGGGGGGTGCCGGACAGTTCCGCGTCGATCTCCCCGGCCACGAGCAGCAGCGACTGCAGGTCGCTGACCGCGTGGTGGGCGCCGAACACCAGAATCTGGCCGTGTGCGCCGCCGTCCACCAGCTCGAACCGCCACAGCGGTGTCGTCGCCAGGTCGAACGGCGGCTCCATCAGGGCGCGCAGGCGCTCGGCGCCGTCGAGTGGGCCTTCGACGGCCGTGCAGCGCAGCACCGGCTCCGCCGGCTCCCGGTCCACGCGCAGCTGCCGGACGCCTTTCTCCCCGGTGATGATCGCGGTGCGCAGGGCCGCGTGTCGCGCGACGAGCCGGGTGAGGATGCCGGTGAGCGTCTCCGGTGTGGTCGGCGCGATCAGCCGTACGGCGAGGCCGATGCCGTGCGCCGCGTCCGGCATGCCCGGCCGGGCGCTGCGCAGCAGTCGTACGACGTCGCGCGTCGCGGGCCGCAGTTCGGTCTCCGGGACCTCCCGGGCGAGGTCGCCGGAGGCCTGCCGCGCCACGGCGCCCCGCTCCGGAAGGCCCTCGGCCAGGGCCTGGGCGAGGCCGCGGATGTCGGACGCCGCGAACACGTCCGCGGCCGACGGCTCCACGCCCAGTTCGCGGACGAAGGCGTTGCGCAACCGCACCAGCATCAGGGAGTCCAGGCCCAGTTCCTTCAGGGCCGTGGTCGCCGACGCGTCGACCGCTCCTCCGGAGACCTCGCCGACCCGGGCCCGGACGTACGCCTCCAGCCAGGTGGCGCGGTCCTGGTCGGTCGTCGCCGCGAACACCTTCTTGACGAGGTCGTCCGAGGCGGCCGTGCCCGTCGGGACGGTGATCAGGTCGCCCAGGATCGGGCGGGTGCGCACCGCGTCGGGGACGAGCGTCAGCATCTCCCGGTCCAGGGCGATCGGCGCGAGCTGGCGGCGGGCGGTGGCCAGGACCCGCTCGAACAGCTCGCCGCCCTCCTGCGGCGAGAAGGCGACCAGGCCCGAGCGGCTGGTCTCGGCGGCCCGGGTGCCGGACCCGGCGACCATGCCGACACCGGCCCAGGCACCCCAGTCCAGGCTCAGCGCCCGGCGGTCGGAGTGGGAAAGGTGGTGTGCCCAGGCGTCGAGGAAGGCGTTCGCCGCCGAGTACGGGCTCTGCCCGGCCGACCCGAGGAGTCCTGCCGCGGAGGCGAACAGGACCAGGTTCCGGGCCTCCGGGATCAGCTCGGTGAGGAGAGCGGTGCCCAGAACCTTCGGGGCGAGGACGCGCAGGACGCGTTCGTCGGTCAGGTTCGCCACCATGGCGTCGTCGAGCACACCGGCCGTGTGCACGACCGTGGCGACCGGGCCGCAGGCGTGCCGTACGGCGTCCAGGGCGGCCGTGAGACTCTCCCGGTCGGCGACGTCGGCGCGGGCCAGGTGCACGGTGACGCCTCGCGCTTCCAGACCCGTGATCCAGTTGCCGGCCTCCGCGTCGGGCGCGCCCCGGCTCATGAGAGCCAGCCGGCGGGCCCCGCGGCGGACCAGCCGCTCGGCGACGACGCGGCCGAGGCCGCCCAGACCGCCGGTGATCAGGTGCACACCGTCCACTGAGGTCTCGCCGTGATGGCCGTCGTCCGGGCGGGTGCGGGCCAGGCGCGGCACCAGGCGTCCGGTGCCGCGCAGCGCGACGAGCCGTTCGTCGTCGGCGTGCCTGAGCTGGGTCCACAGGGCGTCGACGCCGTCGGTGGGCGGCAGGTCGATCAGCGTGGTCGACAGCTCCGGGTACTCCTGCGCCACCGTGAGCCCGAAGCCCCAGGCGAGCGCCTGCTGCGGGTTGGTCACCCCGGTGCTGTCACCGGCTGCCTGACTGCCGCGTACGACCACGAACAGGCGCGGAGCCCGGCCCTGCGGACGGCCGACGAGGGCGCGCACCAGGTGCAGGGTGCTCAGGCAGCACAGCCGCGCCGCCTGCTCGGCCGATCCGGCGTCGCCGATCGCCGGGGCGTCGAGGGCGGTCAGCTGCACCACCTGCTCGGGCTGTCCGCCCGCGAAGGCCTCCTCCAGCAGCCGGGCCAGGTGGTCGGGGTCGGCCGGATCGAGGACGTAGCGTCCCGGTCCCTCGACGGCGAAGGCGTTGCCCCGGCGGGCGACGACATGCGGCACCGAGGAGCCGAACCGCTCGCCGAGCGCATCCGCCACCCCGGTGTCGTCGGCCAGGACCAGCCAGCTGCCCTTCACCGGCGGTTCCTGCGCCACCGGGCGCGGGTGCCAGCGGGTCTCGAAGAGGGCGCCGTCCAGCGGCGAGAGCGCGGCCAGCCGGAACTCCTCGATCTCCAGGACGAGTTGTTCGTCCTCGTCCCAGATCCTGATGTCCAGGGTGGCGGTGTCGCCGGACACGGAGCGCAGTTCGCAGCCGGCCCAGGCAGGCGTGGTGCGCCGGCCGGTGAACCGCAGCCGCCCCGCCCCGGCGGGCACGAACGCCCGGCCCTCGGGCGCGTCCTGAGGCAGGGCGGCCGTGTGGAAGGCGGAGTCGAGGACCGCGGGATGCAGCAGATGACCCGCGGCGGGCCTGGCGGCCAGCCGACCCAGGGCCGCCGAGTGGCCGCGGCGGCCCTGCTCCAGGCCCCGGAAGGCGGGGCCGTAGTCGATGCCGAGGGCGCTCAGCCCGGCGTACACCGCCGGCAGGTCCGCGTCCTGCGTGCACTGCTCACGCACAGTGGTGAGCCACACGTCGTCGAGCCGTACGTCGGGCGGGGGCTGCTCGCCGGTCACCGCGACGCGTCCGCCGACGTGCCGCACCCACCGCGGGCGCCGCTCGCCGGCGCCCGCGGAGGCGACGGTGAAGGACCGGAAGCCGTCCCGGGCGGGCCGCAGCACCAGCTGCACCCGTACGGGCCGTTCGGGATCCATCCGCAACGGCTGGACGAACTCGATCTCGCTCAGGTGGACTTGGCGCCCGTCCTGCACCGCGGAGGCCGCCTCCAGCACCATGTCGAGGAAGGCGGCGCCGGGCAGCCAGACCTCGCCGTCCACCCGGTGGTCACTCAGATAGGCGAAGCGGCTGTCCCGCAGGTCGATGTCGCTCTGGAACAGGTGCCGGTCGGGCTCGTCACTGGACTCGAGGTGGGTGCCGAGGAGCGGTGAGGAGCCCGTGGTTGTGGCCGGGGCGGGCGTGAGCCAGTGGCGTTCACGGGCGAAGGCGTACGTCGGCAGATCGACGCGACGGCCTTGCGGGAACAGCGCGGGCCAGTCGGGCGTGTGGCCCGCGACGTACAACTCGCCGACCCTGCGCAGCAGCATGCCGGGTCCGTCCTGCTGACGGCGCAGCGAGCCGACGCCGGCCACGTCGATGCCGGCTTCGGCCGCAACCGCCTCGATGGACGACAGCAGCGACGGGTGCGGGCTGAGCTCGACGAAGTAGCGGTAGCCGTCGTCCAGCATCCGTCGGACGGTGTCGGCGAAACGGACGGGCTGCCTGAGGTTGGCGTACCAGTACTCGGCGTCCAGCCGGTCGCCGGAGACGGGTTCGGCCAGCACCGTCGAGTACAGCGGGGTCGACGCCCGTGCGCCCCGGATGCCGGAGAAGCGGTCGAGCAGCTCCTTGCGCAGGGGTTCCATCAGCGGGGTGTGCGAGGCGAACGGCGTCGACAGCCGTCGTACGGCGATCCCGCGCTCCTCCAGCCCGCGGCGCAGCTCGGCCAGCGCGTCGGCGGCGCCGGAGACGGCCGTGGAGCCCGCGCTGTTGACCGCGGCGACGAACAGCCGGCCCGCGTAGGGGGCGAGCAGTTCCTCGACCTGCGCCCGCGGCAGTTCCACCGCGACCATGCCACCCTGCCCGACCAGCGGGACGACGGCCTCGGCCCGACCGGTCACCACGGCCACGGCGTCGTCCAGGCCGAGGGCGCCCGCGCTGTACGCGGCGGCGATCTCGCCCAGGCTGTGCCCGACCACGGCGTCCGGGACCACGCCGAGGGCCCGCCACGCGGCGGCCAGCGCCGCGTTGACCGCGAACAGCACCGGTTGCAGGCACTCGGTCCGATGCAGCGGGGAGAACTCCTCCGGTGCCCGCAGCGCGTTGAGCACCGACCAGCCGACGTGCCGCTGCACCGCCTCGTCGATCCGGGTCAGCTCCTCGCGGAACGCCGCCGACCCGGACAGCAACTCCAGGCCCATGCCCGGCCATTGGCCGCCGTGCCCGGAGAAGACGAAGGCCACCCTGCCCGTCTCCTCCTCCCGCGGCGTGGCCGGTTGCGCCCGTTTGCTGCCCAACGCATCGAGCGCGGCGCGCAGTTCGTCCACGTCGCCCGCCGTGACCGCCGCCCGCCAGGGGAAGTGGCTGCGGTGCCGGGCCAGGGTGTAGGCGACGTCCGGCAGCGGCGTGTCCCCGGTCAGGTGCCGGGCCAGCCGTGCGGCCTGCCCGCGCAGCGCGGCCTCGCTCCGCCCGGACAGGATGAACAGCCGCTTGCCGGACGGCGGTTCACCTGCGAGACCGGGCTCCGGCGCGGACGGCGGGGCCTCCTCCACGATCACATGGCCGTTGGTCCCGCTGATCCCGAAGGCGCTGACGCCGGCCCGCCGGACGCGCGCCTTCGCCGCCGGCCACGGCACGGCTTCCTGCAGCAGGTGCAGGCCGCTGCCGTACCACTCGACGTGCCGGCTCGGTGTACCGGCGTGCAGGGTGGCCGGCAGCATCCCGTAGCGCAGCGACTGCACCACCTTGATCAGTCCGGCGATGCCCGAGGCGGCCTGCGTGTGCCCGAGGTTGGACTTGAGCGAGCCCAGGTACAGCGGGCGGTGCCGGGGGCGGGAGGCACCGAAGACCTGCGCCAGGGCGTTCGCCTCGATCGGGTCGCCCAGCGTTGTGCCCGTGCCGTGCGCCTCCACGTAGTCGATGTCGGCGGGTTCGAGGCCGGACAGCTCCAGGGCCCGCCGGATCACCTGTTCCTGCGCCGGGCCGTTGGGCGCGGACAAGCCCTGGCTGCGACCGTCCTGGTTAACCGCCGTGCCGCGCAGCACCGCAAGCACCTCGTCGCCGTCCCGCCGCGCGTCGCTCAGCCGCTTCAGTACGAGCATGCCGGCACCCTCCGCCCAGACGGCGCCGTCGGCGTCGTCGGAGAAGGAGCGGCAGCGGCCGGTCGGGGACAGGCCCCGCAGCCGGCTGAACTCCACGAAGGTCTGCGGGGTCACCATGAGCGTCACACCGCCGGCCAGCGCCAGGTCGCAGTCGCCCGACCGCAGCGCCTGCGCCGCCAGGTGCACCGCGACGAGCGACGACGAGCACGCCGTGTCCACCGTCAGCGCCGGGCCGTGCAGCCCGAGCGCGTACGCCAGCCGGCCCGAGGCCACGCTGAGCGCCGACCCGGTGCCGACGTACCCGTCCAGCTGGTCGAGCCGCGAGCCCGAAAGGTAGTCGCTGCCGAACATGCCGACGTACACGCCGGCGGTGCTGCCCGCCAGTTCGGCGGGCACGATCCCGGCGCGCTCCAGCGCCTCCCACGCGGTCTCCAGCAACAGCCGCTGCTGCGGGTCCATGGCGGCCGCCTCCTTCGGGGTGATGCCGAAGAAGCCCGCGTCGAAGGACTCGATCTCGTCCAGGAATCCGCCCTCCCGGGCGTACGACTTGCCCGGCGCCTCCGGGTCGGGGTCGTACAGCGACTCGACGTCCCAGCGCCCGGCCGGGAACGGGCCGACCGCGTCACGGCCCTCGGCGACCAGCTGCCACAGCTCCTCCGGGTCACCCACGCCGCCCGGCAGGCGGCAGGCCATGGCCACCAGGGCGACCGGCTCGTCGTGCGCCGCAGTGCGGGGGTGCGGCGCGGCGACGGGGCGGCGGGCGGTGGGGCCGCTCGTCGCGATCACGGTGGCCAGCAGGTGTTCGGCGAGGCGGGCCGGGGTGGGGTGGTCGAACAGCAGGGTGGCCGGGAGCCTGGAGCCGAGGCGGGCGCCGATGCGGTTACGGAGCTCCACCGCCGTCACCGAGTCCATGCCGAGGTCGCGCAGCGGCTGGTCGGCGCGGACGGACTCCGCCGAGCGCAGACCGAGGGCGCGGGAGGCCTCCTCGCGGACCAGCGCCAGGACGCGGTCGGCGCGCTCGGCCTCCGGCAGCCGGGCCAGCCGGTCCGCCAGGCCGTCCGCGCCGTCCTGCCCGGTGCGGGGCGCGGGCAGCAGGGAGCGCCACAGCGCGGCCGCACCGCCGCCCGCGCCGGCCGTGGTCTCACGCAGGCGGGGCAGGTCGAGCGCCCAGGCGACCAGGTGCGGGGCGCCCCGGCGCAGCGCGAGTTCGACGAGGTCGCGGCCCTGTTCCGGAGGCAGGGCGCGGTGGCCGAGGCGGGCCATCCGCTCCAGGTCGGCGTGTTCGGCGGCGAGACCCTCGCCCGCCCAGGCGCCGAAGGAAATCGACACCGCGGGCAGCCCCAGGGCGCGCCGGTGGTGGGCGAGTTGGTCGAGGAAGGCGTTGGCGGCGGCGTAGTTGGCCTGACCCGCGTTGCCGACGACACCGGCGGCGGAGGAGACCAGCAGGAACAAGTCGAGCTGCGCGTCCGCGGTGAGCCGGTGCAGGTGGGTGGCGCCGTCCACCTTGGGGCTGAGCACCCGCGTGAGGCGTTCGGGGGTCAGCTCGGCGACCCCCCGTCGTCCAGGACGCCGGCGCAGTGCACGACGCCGCGGAGTTCGTCGGCGACAGGACCGACGATGTCGGCCAAGGCCGCAGCATCGGCGACGTCGCACGCCGCCACCTCGACCGCGGCGCCGAGCGCTGCCAGTTCCGCGATGACCTCGGCCGTGCGCGGGTCGTCGGCTCCGCGCCGGGACGTCAGCAGCAGGCGGGGCACGCCCCGTTCGGCGAGGAGCCGGGCGATGTGGCGTCCGACGGCGCCGAGGCCTCCGGTGATCAGTACGGTGCCGTCGACGGGTGTCCGTGCACGGTCCATGTCGGCGGCGCGGGCGCGCACGAGCCGGGGCACGAGCAAGGTGCCCGCGCGCCGGGCGAGTTCGGGCTCGTCCCGGTGAGCGACGGCGGCGAGCAGGGCAGCCGCGGGATCGGTGTCCTCGAGGTCGAGCAGCGTCAGCCCGAGGTCCGGATGCTCAGCACGGGCGCTGCGGGCCAGGCCCCACAGCGCCGACTGGGCGAGGCCCGGCACGGTGTCCCGGTCGTCGGCCGCGACCGCGCCGCGGGTCACCCAGATGGTCCGGGTGGGTGCCTTCTCCTGTGCGGCGAGTGTCTGCAGTTCGGCCAGCGCGGCTTCCGTCACCTGCCGTGCGGCGGCGGCCGTTTCGGCGTCCTCGGCCGGTTGTGGCCAGAACCGTACGAGCACGTCGCCAGCCGTGTCGCGACATTGGATCCCCGCGGCCTCGAGGCCGCGCAGGGCTGCGACGACGTCCGGGTCGGACGGGTCGCCGACGACGGTCCAGTCACCGGCCGGTTGCTGGACGCTCGGTTCGGGCGCGGTCGTCCAGGCCACCTCGTACAGGTGCCGCCCGTTGCCCGAACCGCCGACGAGATCCGCCGGGCTCGCGGCCCGCAGCCGTACCCCCTCCAGCCGGCCCGCGGGGAAGCCGTCGGCGTCCCACAGCGTCACGTCCAGCGTGAGATCCGTTTCGGTGGCGCCGGTGCGCCGCACGAGCACGGTGAGGTCGTCGGCGCCGCGGTGCGACAGCGCTGCGCGGCCCACCGCGACCGGAAGGAGCACCCGGCCATCGGGGGCGGCGCCTCCTTCGAGGGCCGCGGCCACGTGCAGCGCTGCGTCCAGCAGCGCGGGGTGGACCGGGTAGGGGTCGGCCAGGTCGTGGGCCACGGACGGCAGCGACAGCCGGGCCAGCAGCTCGCCGGCGCCGGTCACCACCGCCTCCCGTACGCCCTGGAAGGCCGGACCGTAGCCGAGGCCGAGCCCGGTCAGCCGCTCGTATGTGTCCGGGCTCCAGGCGGCCTCCGCCGCCTGAGGCCACACCGGCGGCCGCCCCGCCACCGGGGTCGTCCCGGCCGCCGAGGCGGTGGCGTGCTGGGTCCAGGTGGCCTCCTGGCCGCGCGGGCGGCTGTGCACGGTGAGCTCGGGTGCCGGGCCGGCGGTGACCACCTCGACGGACACCTCCACCGTGCCGGATGCGGGCAGCACGAGGGGTGTGAGCAACAGCAGGTCGGTCACGTCGGCCGGCTCGTCCGGGCGGGCCACGGCGAGGGCGGCTCGGCACAGCTCCAGCAAGGTCGTGCCGGACATCACGGTCCGGCCGAACACGGTGTGGTCGGACAGCCAGTCGGCGGTGGCCTGGGACCACTCGTTGCGGAAGGTCCAGCGGGTCTCGTCGGCCGACTGCAACTGGACGCCGAGCAACGGGTGCGCGGCACGGTCGAACAGGCCCGGACCGCCCGAAGCGGACTCGGGTGCGATCCAGTGGCGCCGGGTGTCCCAGGCGTAGGTCGGCAGGTCCGCCCGGACGGTGTCGGCGGCCAGGCGCCGCCAGTCCAACCGCCGTCCGTGGACGTCCAGTTCGGCGGCGGCGCGGTCCAGACAGGCGGGTCCGTCCTCGTCGCGGCGGAGGGAGCCGACGGCGACCAGTTCGTGGCCCAAGTCCTCGCCGATCGTGTGCATCGCGGTGAGCAGGGACGGATGCGAGCTGAGTTCGACGAAGTGGCGGTAGCCGTCTGCCGCCATGCGCTCCACCGCGGGCGCGAAGCGGACGGGTTCGCGCAGGTTGGTGTACCAGTAGTCGGCCTCCAACTCCTCGGTGACCGGCTCACCGGTGACGGTGGAGTACCAGACGACCGACGTGGGGTACGTGGTCACGCCGTCGATCTCGTCGAGGATCGTCGCGCGCACCTGCTCGACCCGGGCGCTGTGGGAGGCGTAGTCGACGTCGAGGCGACGGACGAAGACCTGTTCCCCATCGAGGTCGGCGAGCAGGCCCTCCAGCGGCTCCACGTCACCGGCGATCACGGTCGCCCGGCCGCTGTTCACGGCGGCGACCGAGACCCGGCCACCGAGACCCCTGATGCGGGTGACGACCTCGGTGTGCGGCAGGCCGACGACGGCCATGGCGCCGGTGCCGGACAGCTCGGTCAGAGCCCGGCTGCGCAGGGCGACCACCGCGGCCGCGTCGTTGAGGCTGAGCGCGCCGGCGACGCAGGCCGCGGCCACTTCGCCCTGGCTGTGCCCGATCACGGCGTCCGGCCGGACGCCACGGGCCCGCCACACCGCGGCCAGGGACACCATCACCGCGAAGAGCACCGGCTGGACGACATCCACACGGTCCAGGGACGGGGCTCCCGCCTCACCGCGCAGAGCCGTAGCCGCGGACCAGACGGTGAACGGTCGCAGGGCGGCGTCGCAGCGGTCGAGTTCGTCGGCGAACACGGGATCGCGTTCGAGCAGGTCACGTGCCATGCCAACCCACTGGGCGCCCTGACCGGGGAAGACGAAGGCCACCTTGCCCGCGGGCAGCGTCCGCCGGGGGCCGGCGGTCAGGTCGGGATCGGGCCGGCCCTCCGCGAGGGCCCGCAGCGCGCTCAGCAGTTCGTCCCGGCCGGCCGCCTGGACGACGGCACGGTGCTCGAAGTGGGTGCGGTGGTGGGCCAGCGTCGCGGCCACGGCGGGCAGCGGCAACTCCGACCGCGCGACGAGACGTGCGTGAAGTCGACCGGCCTGGCTTTGGAGCGCGGGGAGCGTGCGGGCGGAGAGCGGGAAGAGTGTCGGGCCGCGCAACTCCGCCTCCGCCCCGGCCGGTGCGACGACGTCCTGTGGTGCCTCCTCCAGCACGACGTGCGCGTTGGTGCCGCTGATACCGAACGCGCTCACCCCGGCCCGCCGCACGCGGTCGCCGTCGCGCGGCCACGCCCGGGCGCTGCCGTGCACGGCCAGGCCGCTGCCGGCCCAGTCGACGTGCTCCGTGAGGGTCTCGGCGTGTAGGGACGGTGGTATGAGCTCGTGCCCGAGCGCGAGCACCGTCTTGATCACGCCGCCGATGCCCGCGGCGGCCTGGGTGTGACCGATGTTGGACTTCAGCGAGCCGAGGCCGAGAGGCCGGTCGGCGGGGCGGCCCGGTCCGAACACGGCGGCCAGTGCGCGACCCTCGATGGGGTCGCCGAGCCGGGTGCCGGTGCCGTGCGCCTCGACGTGGTCCACGTCGTCCGGTGCGAGTCCGGCGGCGTCGAGGGCGGCGCGCAGCACCCGTTCCTGCGCCGGGCCGTTGGGGGCGCTCAGCCCCTGGCTGCGGCCGTCCTGGTTGACGGCCGAGCCCTTGACCACGGCGAGCACCTGGTCGCCGTCGCGGCGAGCGTCGGCCAGCCGCTTGAGCAGCACCACACCGCAGCCCTCGGCCCACACCACGCCGTCCGCGTCGGCCGAGAAGGGGCTGCACCGCCCGGACGGCGACAGCCCACGCAGCCTGCTGAACTCCACGTGTCCCCGCGGGGTCACCAGCAGGCTCGCGCCGCCCGCCAGGGCGAGGTCGCACTCACCTGCCGCCAGCGCGCGGGCCGCCAGGTGCAGGGCGACGAGGGAGGAGGAGCAGGCGGTGTCGACGGTGACCGCCGGGCCCTGCAGACCGAGGGTGTAGGCGATGCGCCCGGAGGCCACGCTGGGTGCCGAGCCCGTGCCGACGTGCCCGTCGAGCTGGGCCAGCGAGGCGGAGGCGAGGTATCCGCTGTCGTACAGGCCGATGTAGACGCCCGTGAGGCTGCCGTGCAGCGTCTCGGGGACGATCCCGGCCCGCTCGATCGCCTCCCAGCTGGTCTGCAGCAGCAGCCGCTGCTGCGGGTCCATGGCGTCGGCCTCTCGTGGCGAGATCCCGAAGAAGGCGGCGTCGAAGCGGTCAATGCCGTCGAGGAAGCCGCCACGCAGCGTGTACGCCTTGCCGGTGGCCTCGGGGTCGGGGTCGTAGAGGTTCTGGGTGTCCCAACGGCCCGCCGGTACCTCACAGATGGCGTCCTCGCCGGCGGTGAGCAGCCGCCACAGCCCTTCGGGGTCGTCGGCGCCACCGGGGAAGCGGCAAGCCATGGAGACGATGGCGATGTCGTCGTCCGCCGCCCGCGGCGGAGCCTCGGCACGGGCCGGGCCGGCCGTCGGAGCGGGCGGCTCGCCGAGGACCGCGTCGGCCAGCGCGGCGATCGTGGGGTGGTCGAAGACGAGCGATGGCTCCAGTGGTCGGCCGGTCCGTGCGGAGAGTTCCGCGGCCAGCGTCACCAACCGGCGTGACCCCAGCCCGAATTCCGCGATCGGCCGGTCCGGGTCGACGGCCCGCGGGTCGAGCCCGGCGGCCTCGGCGACGGCCGACCCCAGCCAGGCCCGTACGTCCTCGGCAGTGGTGAGCGGCGTGATGGTGGACTGCTTCCGGGGCTCGTTCGCAGGCATCTGGGCAGGTGTCCTCAAGCAACGGTGATGCGGGCGGATTCCGCACGACCGCATGCGGCAGCGGCGTACGGCTGAGATCGGGTGATGTACGGCCGAAGTCGACGGACGTGCGGCCGGCGCGGGCGGGCGCGCCGGCGGCGGTGGGGTCATCCCGTGACGGGCACGTACACCGAGGCGAGGGTGCCGTCGAGGTAGGCCGCCCGGGAGGCGTGGCGCTGGATCTTCCCGCTGGACGTCTTCGGGATGGTGCCGGGGCGGACCAGCACCACGTCCCTCACCGACAGGCCATGGGCCTGACCGATCGCGCTGCGCACCAGGTCGGTGATCTTCTCGGCCTCGCCGGCCGCCTCGGGCGCCACCTCGGCCACCACGACGACCTGTTCGCCCTCCACGCCGCCGGCGTCCACGGAGAACGCTGCGGTGCAGCCGGGCCGCAGTGCCGGGTGGGACAACTCCGCGCACAGCTCCAGGTCCTGCGGGTAGTGGTTACGCCCGTCGATGACGACGAGGTCCTTCAGGCGGCCGGTGACGAACAGTTCGCCGTCCCGCAGGAAGCCGAGGTCGCCCGTGCGCAGGAAGCGGCCCTCGCGGCCGGACAGGGTGGCGCGGAAGGTCTCGCGGGTGACAAGGGTGTTGCGCCAGTAACCCTTGGCCACACTCGCGCCGGCGACCCAGATCTCGCCGACCTCGCCCTCGGGCAGTTCCTCCTGCCGGTCAGGGTCGGCGATCACCACGGTGATCCCAGCCCCGGGCCGGCCGCAGCCCACGGCGGCCGCGTCCGCCTCGCCGGCGTGCGGGCCGGTCTCGGCGGCCTCCAGCAGGGTGGGCGGGGCGTCCACCGCACCGCCGGTGACCATCAAGGTGGCCTCGGCCAGGCCGTAGCAGGGGTAGAACGCCTGATGGCGGAAGCCGGCCGCGCGGAAGGCCTCGCTGAATCGTCGCAGCGTGGCCGCGCGCACCGGTTCGGCGCCGTTGAAGGCGACCTTCCACGCACTCAGGTCGAGGCTGTCGACCAGGTCGGCGGTGGCGTGCTTCAGACACAGCTCGTAGGCGAAGTTCGGGCCGCCGCTGGTGTGCGGCCGGTAGCGGCTGATCGCGGTCAGCCAGCGATCGGGGCTCTGCAGGAAGTGCAGCGGCGAGAAGAGCGTGGCCGTGGCGCCCAGGTACAGCGTGTTCAGCACCGGGCCCATGAGACCCATGTCGTGGTATACGGGGAGCCAGCTGAGGATCAATTCCCCGCCGTGCTCCGCGAGGGCGTCCGGGGTGTGCCCCATCCGCTCGGTGATGATCCGCTCGTTGTCCAGCAGGTTGCCGTGGGTGACCGCCACACCGCGCGGAGCGGAGGTGGAGCCGGAGGTGTACTGCAGGAAGGCCACCGAGTCGGCGGTGAGGTCGGGGGCGTGCCAGGAGCCGGCCGCGTCGTCGGGGATGTCCTCGGTGGCGACGCAGGTGACCGCGTCCAGGTCGGGCAGGTGCTCGGTCCAGGTGCGCAAGGCACGGATGACTTCACGGCCTCCGAGGATCACCTTGGCGTCGGAGTCGGCCATCAGACGCTTCATCCGGATGAGAGCGCGGTGGTTCTGCGACCGTCCCTTCGGGGGCACCCCCGGCACGGCGACCACGCCGGCGGCGAGGCAGCCCAGAAAGGCGGAGACGAACTCCAGGCCGGGCGGATGGAGCAGGAGGGCGCGCGAGCCGGCCAGGCCACGGTCCTGGAGCCAGGCGGCGACGGCCCGGGAGCGGCGGGCCAGCTGTCCGTAGGAGATCTCCTGGGTGTCCCCGTCGCAGTCGCCGGTGAGGAGGTACCGGTAGGCGGTACGGTCGGGCTGTTGCTGGGTGTGTACGGTCAGTAATTCGACCAGGGAACGAGCCATGTGTCGAGTCCCACCTGTCCGGGTCAGCGGGTGAGGGAACTGGAGTTCGACGGCCGCGTGATGCGCACGCGCAGAAGCCGTTGACCGGGCCCCCTTGCCAGGTCATCCGTCTCGCCACTAGCCCGGCGGCGAGATGGCCGCAGGTCTCCCCGCGCCCCCCACTCAGCTTGCTACCAATGAGTAACACCATAACAAGTCCCGCCGGTCGACGGGTCGAACGCATGTAAACGCTGCGTGTCCAAAAGGAGTTGGCTGTCCGCCGGCTCCGTCGGGCCGGCTCGCCCGTCCACGCACCCGGCGCCCTCCCGACGGTCGGAGCCGCTCACTGGCCGACGGCTGGGCCGTGGGAGGCTTCGACATCAAACGACATAGGGTGTCCGACCAGCCCGCCCGCTTGTCGACGGCCGTTTCCCAGAACCTGCAGCTCACAGACCATGGATGGGTTGTGCGAGTCCGGCAGCGCTGGTCAGCTGCGACGGCGCGCCGACTCCTCGAGCCGTTCGACCAGTTCCGCTGCCATGGCCTTGATGGTTTCCAGCCCCGTACGCCCCCATGGGTGCGGGTCCTGGTCGACTACGCAGATCGTGCCGAGCACCACGCCGGTGCTGTCTATCAGCGGTGCGCCCAGGTAGGAGTGGACGCCGATCGCGTCGACCACGGGGTTACCGGCGAACCGCGGGAAGTCCCGGATGTCTTCCAGCACCAGCGCCCGGCGGCGCTTGACCACGTGCGGGCAGATGCCCATGTCGATGTCGCGGGGCATGACGCGGCCGGGCACCGGGTCCTCCAGCAACGGCGGTCCCACGTGGACCGTGGTGTCCTGTGCGACGCTGTACAACCCTGCGAAGTACTGGCGGTCGGCGTCGAGGAAGAAGTTGACCCCGGCGTAGCAGCCACCGGTACGGTGTGCCAGCTTCCGCGCGAAGGCGTCGAGTTCCGTATCCGGGCGGGCTTCGATGCCCAGCTCGCGCAGCCGCTCGGTTCGGGTACGCGCCTGTGGGTCCTCCGGGGGGAGGAGCAGGTGGCGCAGGGCGATCCCGGACTCAGGCCCGGAGGAGTCGGTCGGTGTCGCTGCCATGGGAACTCCTTGTCGTGAGCAGATACTGAATCAGTTCGAGCAGCACGCGGATGCCCGCGCTCTGGACGCGGGCGTCGCACAGCACCACCGGCACCTCCTGCCTGAGGTCGAGAGCGGTCCGCACCTCCTCCGCGCGGTAGCGGTGGGCGCCGTCGAACTCGTTGACGGCAACGACGAAGGGGATGCCACGGCGCTCGAAGAAGTCCACCGCTGCGAAGGAGTGCTCCAGCCTGCGGGTGTCGGCGAGGACCACCGCCCCGAGCGCTCCCTCGGAGAGCTCGTCCCACATGAACCAGAAGCGTTCCTGTCCTGGCGTGCCGAACAAGTACAGGACATGGGACGGACTGAGCGTGATCCGGCCGAAGTCCAGGGCCACCGTGGTGGTGGCCTTGTTCTCCACTCCGTCCAGCCGGTCCGTGGCCGCGCTGACGGCGGTCAGTATCTCCTCGGTGCTCAGCGGCTCGATCTCGCTGAGCGCGTTGACGAAGGTCGTCTTTCCCACGCCGAACCCGCCGGCGATGAGCACCTTGATTCCCACCGGCAGGACTTTGACGGGCAGCGGATCACAGTCGTTTGAGGAGGCCATCGCGTACCGCTTCCAGGAGGTCTCGATCAGGTCGTGCGGAGTGGCCCGGGGCAGGCGGGGGCGCATCACCTGCGACCACCGCGCCTCCCTCGGCCAGATCGGACAGCAGCACCTTGACCACGGCGGCGGGCACCTGCATCCGGGCCGCGACCTCGGCGACGCTCACCGGCCGCTCGCACAGCGCCAGCACCTGCGCATGGTCCAGTCCGAAGGCGCCGTGCGTCTGGGCGCCAGTGGCCCGCACCACGGTCACGAGCGTGAAGTGGGACGTGGCCCTGGTCCGGCCGTCGCTCACGGTGTAGGGACGGACCAGCCGCCCGACCGCTTCGTCGATCAGCGGTCCGTCTGGGAGGACCGGCGTCATCGGTTATCCCACCGGGTGCCGGGGCGGTGTGGCCAGGTGCGGGCGCACGCTCTTCACCATCATCCCCATCTCGTAGCCCAGCACCGCTGCGTCCGCCTCGCGTCCGGCCAGCACCGCCAGCACCGCGCCGTGCCCGGCGGCCGAGACGAACAGCAGCGAGGAGCTGAGTTCCGTCACGATCTGTCGCACGTCACCGCCGTCGTCGAAGTGCCGGCCCGCGCTGCGCGCCAACGAGTACAGCCCACTGGCAAGGGCGGCCAACTGATCCGCGGCGTCCTCGTCGAGTCCTTCCGCTGCCTTCACCAGTCCGTCCGAGGACAGCAACAAGGCACTTCGGGTGTGTGGCACCCGGTTCACCAGACCCGTCAACAGCCAGGAAAGGTCTTCGCTCGCCATGATCGTGTACTCCTCTTCGACGGAAGGAAACGGCTTGCTGGACGGGGCCCCGGGGCCTTCAGGGCGGCTCGGCTGTCAGTGCGTCTCCGCTTCCTCGGCTCTGCGCAGTCCGGTCTGGAACGCGGCCATCAGGCCCGGGTCGTGTGCGATGTCCTCGGCGGCACCGGTGCTGGGGACCGGGTGCGGCTGTTCGGCGGCGTGGTCCTGGCGGCGGCGCTGAGGCAGCCGCGGACGGTCGTCCTCGCCGTCGGAGGGCATCGGGGCGGGCTGGGGTTCGGAATCGGACACGCGCGGATCCGCGACGACGGTCAGCACTGTCGCCGGGGGGTCCGTCGCCTCGGGTTCCCCTGGGTCTTGCGGCACCGCGTCAGGGGTCGCGACAGCGGGGTGCTCGGGCGCGGGAGCTGCCGGCTGCGGGCCGAGCAGTGCCGTGGGCAACACCATGACGGCCTGAGTGCCGCCGTAGACGTTGCTCTGCAACTGCACGGCGATGTCATGCCGCTGGGCCAGGACCGAGACCACGTACAGGCCAATCCGGCCGTCCTGCAGCAGCTCGCCGAGGGCGACCTTGTCGGGTGCGCCCAACACCGTGTTCATTTGGTTGCGCTCGGCTGCCGACATGCCCAGGCCTCGGTCTTCGACCTCGATCGCCACCCCGGCAGCGACGGGCTCGACCCGCACGTGCACGGTGGTCTGGGGCGGTGAGAAGACCGTCGCGTTCTCCAGCAGCTCGGCCAGCAGATGGACGACGTCGACCACGGCGTGGCCGCTGACCGTTCCATCGATGGGCGGGACCAGCTTGACCCGGGCGTACTGGTCGATCTCGGCGACGGCGGAACGTAGCACGTCGGTCAGGCCGACGGGACGGGTCCACTGGCGGTGGGTGTTCGCGCCGCCGAGCACGGCCAGGTTCTCGGCGTAGCGGCGGATCCGGGTGGACAGATGGTCCACCCGGAACAGCCCCTTGAGCAGGTCGGGGTCCTCGACCTCGTTCTCCAGGCTGTCCAGCAGTCCGATCTCGCGGTGCACCAGTGACTCGAGTCGACGCGCCAGGTTGGCGAACACCTCGAACTGCTCAAGCCGGGCGGTGTGTTCCGCGCCGAGCGCACCAGCGGCGGTCTCCAGCAGGGCTGCCTCCGCCTCGTGCCGGGCCGCAGCGATCTCGAATCCGAGGCGGGAGAGGTCGTCCGGGCCGGTCTGCGGGGGCAGTTCTGGCCGGCGCCGCACAGGGGGCTCCCCGGCCCTCAGCCGACGGAACAGCGACTCCAGTTCGGCTCTGCCCTCGGCTGTGATACGGATCAGCTCGGCCAGCTCGGCACGGTCCCGGTCGGCCGCACGGGACAGCTCCGTCGAGTGCTTGGTGACTGCTCGTGCCTCCGCCGAAGCCCTTACACCCGCGATTCCTGCCGCCATGGCGCCGACGAGGACCACACCGCCGGACATCGCCACCTGGTCCGCCCGGTCCAGGTGGCCATCACTGACCAGCGCGGTGGCCACCGCACCGGCCACGGCGACCACGCCCGGTGGCAGCACGGACCACAGCAACTGACGCCGCCTCAAGGACCCGGCTCGCGACTCCGCCGTCACACGGGCGGTCACGGGCGCTGCCGGCCGGTCGTCCGGCGGCGTGAAAGGATCGGGCATAACAGTCCCTGGACAGTGCGATGATCAGGCCGAGCGGGCACGTTACCGCGCACCAGGACTCCGGTGTCAGCCTCTGACAGGCACAGAGATCGAACCGTTGTCCTTATCTTCGCTTCGATGTGCCCGTCCCGGCGTGTGAGTCGGGACACAGCTCGACGAGATGTTCAAGAAGGTCGACGTGGCTCTGGCCGAGCGCGCCGACATGGCGCTACGGCTGCCGAGGCTGGAGTTCGACGACGACGGCGTCCTGCGTCGCACAGCCGGCAACCAGCAGGCCGGCGCGGGATTTGCCCTGCTCACCGAGGGTGCCACGCCGGCGTCCGTGTCCTGAAGGTCCATGAGCATATTTCGGGCGAGTCGGGTGACCCATGCCGCGGTCGGGTGCGCGGTCGCACCGGGGATCCGCACACGCCGGGTGGCGTGCTCGATCGTCGCGAGGACGTACAGGGTCGCCCCGGTCAGGGTCTTGGTCGCGAAGAAATCGACGGCGCGGATGGCCTGTGCTTGACAGCGTAGGAATGCAGCGCCGGTTGTGCAGGTGTGCTCGGGTGCGGTGCCGATGCCGTGCTCCTTGAGGATGTTCCACACAGTGGATGCGGCGACCGTGATGCCAAGGACGACGAACCCACTGACGGAACGTACGGCGCGCGGTCGCCTGGGACGTTTGGGGCGGGAGGCCTCGGCGTGGCGGCGGCGAAGCAGGTCGCGGTGCCAGCGCGGCAGTGTGTCGGGCGAAAAGAGTTCGGATTCCTTGCGACGGACGCCGCCTACCTCCCCGTAGAGCAGACGAAGGCCTGATCAGTATCGCCACGCACCATCCAGTCTTCGTCCAACTCACGAACCCCGGAGGAATTTGTGGCTCTCTTCTCCGCGCTACGTCTTCACCGCAACAGTCGGTCGCGGTGGCGCGTTGCCGTGGGGTTGCTGGCGCTGGTCTCCGGTGCTCTGCCGAGTGTGTCGGCCGACGCCGCCGCTCCGCCCTCGGGCTCGGTCAGCGACACGGCGCCCACGGCCACGTGGAGCGCCGGTCCTTTCGTCATCCCGAACATCTCCGGCACCGCGGGACCGGTCAGCTGCGGGAATCCGCAACTCTGCGACGACTATGCCTTGAAGGTGTCCGTACCTGCGGGCTACGACGCTGATCACAGCCTACGCATCGACATCAAGTGGCCCGACACCGCAGCCGACTTCGACCTCTACGTCCTCGACGCGAACGGTCGTGAGGTGGCCGCCTCGGCGTCCTCCAGCGACCCCGAGACCGTGCTGCTTCCGGCGCTGACGGCGTCGTACACCGTGCGCGTGGTGCCGTACGCACCGCTCGGTGACAGGTTCACCGGCGTCGCAAGCCTGGTCGCCAACCCGGCCGATCCGCCGCCGAGCACGGCCGTCCCGCCGACGTACTCCAGCTCCTCGGCACCTGACGGCATCAAGGACGCGCACAACGCCGGTGAACCCTCGATCGGCGTGGACCGCGCGAGTGGCGCCGCGATGTTCCAGGCGTACACCTCGACGCTCAAGGTCACCTACGACAGCGACGGCACCGCCACTTGGCAGGACAAGAGCGCGCACGCGGCCAACGGCTGCCCCCAGGGCAGCACCACCAGCCTCGACCCGATCCTGTTCACCGACCCGGCCGCCCACCGTACCTTCGAGTCGCAGCTCGCCGGCAAGACTGCTCTGACCTGCTACACCGACGACGACGGCGAGACATGGACGCCGACGGGCGGCTCCGGCATCAACTCCGGTGTGGACCACCAGACCATCGGTGGCGGCCCCTTCGCCCCAGGCGGACCTGGCGCCCTCACGTCCTACCCCAACGCCGTCTACTACTGCTCGCAGGACATCGCCGACGCCTCCTGCGCGGTCAGTCGGGACGGCGGTCTCGCCTATGGGCCCGCCGTTCCGATGTACTCGCTGCTGGATTGTGGCGGTCTGCACGGGCACGTGAAGCTCGCGCCGGACGGCACGGTGTACGTTCCCAACAAGGGCTGCGGCGGCAACCAGGCCGTGGCCGTCTCGGAGGACAACGGGCTGACGTGGACGGTCCGCAAGAACCCCTCCAGCACCCCCGGTGACTCCGACCCGAGCGTGGGCGTCGGAGCCGGCGGGACGGTCTACATGGGCTATCAGAACAGCGACGGCACTGCGCGTATCGCCGTCAGCCACGACGAGGGCAAGACGTGGCTGTACGACCAGAACGTCGGCGCGGCTCTCGGCATCAAGAACATCGTCTTCCCGGCCGTGACCGCAGGCGACGACGACCGCGCCGCCTTCGCCTTCCTGGGCACCACGACCGGCGGCAACTACCAGGACACGGCCGGCTTCAAGGGCGTCTGGCACCTGTACGTGGCCACCACCTACGACGGCGGCCATTCGTGGGTCACCGTCGACGCCACACCCACCGACCCGGTCCAGAGGGGCTCGATCTGCACTAGTGGCACCACCTGCGGCCAGGACCGCAATCTTCTGGACTTCATCGACGTCACCCTCGACGCCCAGGGCCGCGTGCTCGCCGCGTACGCCGACGGCTGCACCGGCACCTGCGCTACCGGCGGGCCCCAGAACTACGACGCACTGGCCTCCATCGCCCGCCAGGCCACCGGCAACACGCTGTACGGCGCGTATGACGCCGTGGTCCGCGGTGCACACACGAAGCCCAAAGGAGGCCAGTAGGTGAAGTCCTTCCTCCCCGCTGCCGCATTGGGCGGCGTAGTCCTCGGCCTGGCGACTGTCACGGGATGCTCGACGACGACCAAGCACGCCGGGCCCGGAAGACAGACGCGGTATACGGCCGGGCAAGGAGCAGATCCGTCTGCCACGAAGGCGGCCGACACCGCGTCCGGCGGCTGTCCTACCGCCACCTCACTGCCGCTGCCCAAGGACTTCCCGGCGACCCTGCCGGTGCCCGACGGCGCGGTCGTCACCTCGGTGGAGCACCGCACCGGTAACCGGCTCGTCGTTGTCACAGTCGTACGGGGCGGCTTCGACTCCGCGCTGTCCTTCCTGCACAAGCAACTCCCGAAGGCCGGATACGCCCTGAAGGAGGGCGAGGTGGAGCAGGACGACGCCGAGTCGAACTTCTCCTCCGCGACCGTCAACGGCCGCTGGACCCTGCAAAAGACGCCTGATTGTAAGGGAGGGGTGTGCCTGACGTACCTGACGTCCGCCGCCTCCTGAGCTCGGTCAGACCGACACCACTTGTTGACCAGGTGGAACTACGGGTGGCCACCTCTCGCCGATCCCGGGACTTCGCAGAGCGGGCGCTGGCCGCGCAGTATCTGCGGACTGGGCGCGAAGAAGGCCTGGCCTCCTTGGCCGAGAAGCAGCGTCCGGAACCTCCGTGCCCGACGGGAGACGGTACGCGGGCGCACGTATCTCCTGGCCAGGCTGCTGGGTTGCGGCGTCTGCGGTCGACGCATGGAATCCCACTGCGCCCACCACCGTCCCGGCTACTCGTGCCGCCACGGCCACACCAGCGCTATCCGCCCGAACCCGGCCGTACCCGCAACGTGTGGGGCTCGTAAAGTCATCGCCGCAGGTTGGGATGGTAGAGCGGTCCCGGCTGGGACCATGTCCCCCCTGATCCTCTCGATGCTGTACAAGGTAGCCCGCAAGCTGTTGTCCGTCCCCGCGGTGCTGCTGCGCCGCGACACCTCGAAGGACGCCGAGTTGCTTGTCCTCCGCCACGAGAATGCGGTGCTACGGCGTCAGATCGCCGGCCTGGTCCGCTACGAGCCCGCCGACCGGTTCTGGCTGGCCGCACTCTCCAGCCTGATGCCCCGGCGCCGCCGGCGCGAGGTCTTCGCGGTCACTCCCGGTACCCTGCTGGCCTGGCACCGCAGGTTCATCGCCGCGAAGTGTGACTACAGCGCCCGACGCGGCCGCACTGGACGGCCGCCCACCAGGGCAGCGCTCAAAAAGCTGATCCTGCAGCTCGCTCGAGAGAACGCGAGGTGGGGACACAGGCGGGTCCAGGGCGAACTGGCCCGACTCGGGCACCCCATCGCAGCCTCCACGGTATGGGAGATCCTCCCCGCAGCGGGCATCGATCCAGCCCCGCGCCGTACCGAGCCAACCTGGCGGGAGTTCCTCACCAACCAGGCCCAGAGCATCATCGCCGTCGACTTCTTCCACCTCGACACTGCCCTCGGACGAAGGCCACGCACTGGCGTTCCTCGAACGCGGCGCCCGACGCCTGCACATCGCCGGCGTCACCGCAAACCCAACCCGTGAGTGGACGGTGCAGCGAGCGCGGAACCTTGCCGCCGACCTCGGCACGCGCATGGAGTCCCTGCACTTCCTGTTGCGTGACCGCGACGGCAAGTACGGCCAGTCCTTCGACGCCGTCTTCGAGGCCGAGGAGATGGAGATCCTCAAGAGTGCGCCGCGAGCACCTCGGATGAACGCCCACTGCGAGCGGGTGATCGGCAGCATCCGGCGCGAAGCCCTCGATCACGTCCTTATCCTGAACGGGGCCCACGCCCGGCACGTCTTGACCGCCTACGAGCGGCACTGCAACGACCACCGCCCCCACCAGGCCCGCAACCGACGACCTCCGGACGCCGACCAGCAGCCCATCACCGTGCACGAGCTCGAAGGCCGCAGGCTCCTCCGCACCCGCATCCTCAGCGGCGTCATCAATGAGTCCCGATACGCGGCCTGACCTGCAGCGACGACTTTCCGAGCCCCACAGGATGGCCGGCCGAATGGTTCCTGCCTCCGGAACCATCCCATGGCCACAACGGTGTCGAGAGCCGAGCAGTTGAACCTCGCTCCTTCTGAGCGACTCACTGGCCGCCCGACACTCATGCGTTCATGAGGTCCGAGGATTCAGCGCGGTGGCGTCCCTTCGGTAGGACCGTCTTGGCTGTCAGTCCTCGTGACTGCCACGCGTTGTCGCGGAGCTTGAAGAGGGCCCAGTAGCGCGTGGGGCACAGCAGCACAATGTTCATGAAGACGGCTGCCGGGGTTCCTACAAGCCACGAGTGCCACCGCTGGCGTGTGGTGATGTCCGGCCGCATGAGGACATACAGACCTGCCTGGCCGTATCGGACGACGAGGTACACCCCGAGATACACCAAGGCCGCGCCTGGGTTGTGGTAGCGGCCACCCAGAGTCATCGCGGTCATCACGACGGTCCAGGTGAGCATCACGGGGGTGATGACGAGCTGGAGCAGGCCGAAAGTCGGCGAGATGAGCTGCTTCATGGACAGTCGCGAGTAGACGAACGGGAGCATCCACCACCACGACCGGGCCCAGCGGAGGCGCTGGCGGTACGTCTTCTTCAATGTGGTCGGCATGTCGGTGACCACCCCGGCTTCGTTGACGGCCACGACCTCGCCGCGCATGAGAGCCCGCAGGGCCAGCCAGCGGTCGTCTCCGGTCCCGCATTCCACCTCGTAGGCGTCCAAATGGTCGTAGAGGAGTTCGGCCCTGTACAGGGCCAGGGCGCCCGAGGTGGTCTCCAGCGCTCCGAGCATGGAGCGTGAGGACCGCATCATCACGCACGAAGTTCCGATGTCGATGTCAGCGGCCCGGGAGACCCAGGTCTCCTCGAAGTTGCGGATGTAGATCATGCCGGTGGTGGCCTGGATCTTCGGGTTGCTCATGGCCCGCAGTTGCTGCTCCAGGGCATCCGGGAAGGGCTCGCCGTCCGAGTCGATGGTGAGAACAAAGTCGAAGTGCTTGCCCTGAGCCTGAAGATGACGCAGGACCGTGACCTGAGCTCCGCGCTTACCTTTGTTCTCCTGCCGGTGCCAGAAGACCCGAGGGTGGTCGAAGGGCTGCACGCCTTCACCGACCCAGCCACCGTCGACGACATCGCCCAAGCAGCCGACACCGCCCGCTCCAGCACCTTCAAGGCCCTCGTCACCCTCGAAGAGCGAAACCTCGCCCACCGCAAGCGAGGTATCAAGAACGGCCCCGATCGCCGGCCCGACCTCTGGCACGCCCCCCACACCGCCCCGACCCCGGCGTTGGAACAACCCAGCATTCGTGAGGAATCGGTAGCACAGGCAATCGCCGCACGCTGCGCGGCTGCCCCAGCCCCGGGCAACAACCACCAGATGAGGGAACCGTACGAGTCCACCGATTATCGAACCGACGAGAAGTGCGACGCGCCGGCATCGCAGCGGGCTGCCTCATCCGCTCCGCCACCTGCCCAGCGCCCCACAACCCTCCAGCCGAATGGCATCACCCCCGCAACCGCCTCACCCGGCGGAAGCAAGCGCCTTGCCCGCGGAGCCCTCCGACAGCTTGTCATCGACCACCTCAACGCCCACCCCGGTGAATCCTTCACCGCCACACGGATCAGCCGCGTGATCGACCGTTCGTCCGGTGCCGTCGCCAACGCGCCCGTCACCTTGTCCACGCAAGGTCTCATCGAGCAGGTCACCGATCGCCCGCGCACCTATCGCGCGGCGCCCCAGGAACGGACTGCGTAGTCCGGCAGCAAGCCGAGTACCTGCCGTGCCGGTTCCAGCCAGAGCGAGGAATCGGCACGGCAGCTTCCGCCGTCAGCGTGCGGCCAAGCCACACTTGGCGGTCGTAGCGGCCCGTCCAACCGGCAGCGGTGGTGGTCCCGCTGGCCCGAAAGCTGTTTGGGGCCTGGCGAGTCATCGGTTGCTGGGCTGCACAAGCGCCTCAACGAGTTCCGCAGGTGGCCTGTCCGTCAGACGGGTCGGTGGCGGCCACCACCGACTTGCGTCTTGTGGATACGGGATCGGCAAGCGCCCCCAGTGGCGTGTGTCCGGGTCGCTCGGTTTCCACACGGTGGCCTGCTCAGCGTCAGCGCGCCGTCGCGTGGTCTGTTCGGGCTGACCGGCTTGGTGAAGATGAGGACGTCCTCGTGCTGGATCACCGCGAGGGGGATGCCCTGGCGGCGGGCGTCGCGTGCGTTCTTCATCTGGAAGAACGACGGTCGGGTGATCAGGCGGCTGTCGCGGATGCCTGCGAGGAGGGCAACGCAGCGTTCAGTGGGAGTGAGGCCGGCGGCTTTCCCGGCGCCGAGGACTGCCGACGGCAAGTCGATGAGTTCGCCTCGTGCACGCCACAGGGCCGCCGTCGAGAAGAAAGGTCCGCTCTACGAGGCCCTGGGCATCACCATCAGCTACGAACACGCAACGAGGACCGCGACCGTAAGGTCGAGGCCCTCGTTACCGTATCGTCAATCGTTGTGTCCGAGGGCGGACACGCCCGCCGACTTCCCCGTACCGGATGCGAGGTGGAGCAGCAGTCGCCCGTGCCTGGAGATCTGCCGTGCCTCACATGGCCGGCGGGAACGGACACGGAGCCGGACCATGACCGACCGGTGGCCGGCCCACGGCCCGGCCACCGGTGAGGTGTACGGCGCGGCTACGGAGCCATCTCGTACGCGCCGGACAGCGCCTCGACCCGCTGCCAGACCCGCTCCGTGCGTGCCTCGTCGACGACCGGCCGCCGGACCGCGCCCAGGGCCCAGTCCTGCTGCTGCTCGGTCGCCGAGTCCTTGCCGTGCAGTTCGACGGCGTGCGCGGAGAAGTCCCGCACGAGGACGGCGAAGAGCTCGTCCAGCACGTCCTCGTCGAGTCCGGTCAGGGCGGCCTGCTCCAGGACGAGCTGCCCGTGCACGACGAGGGCGAAGAGCTGACCGACCGAGAGGAGCAGGTCGAGGTCGCGGCTCTGCTCCGCGTCGGGGGCGGCCGTGGCGACGAACTCACACAGTGCGTCGGCCTGTTCGCGGAAGCGGGACACGTTGGCCAGGTGCGCGTACGCGTCGAAGGCGGGCCGCCAGTCGTGGAAGCGCACCGAGCCGAGACCGCGGGCCGGCCCCTGCCGGAAGAGGAAGTCGTCGTCGGCCGCGTCGAGACGGGTCGGCACGCCGGGGTACTCGACCGGGTCGAGGAGGTGGCCGCGCATGAACTTCAAAATCAGCGCCAGGTTGACGTGGACCGTACCCTCCAGCTTCGGCAGACCGCGGATCTCCACGGCCGCCTGGCCGAAGTAGTTGTCCTTCTCGAAGCCCTTGGCCGCGATGACGTCCCACATCAGGTCGATGACCTTCTCACCCTCGGTGGTCACCTTCATCTTCGTCATCGGGTTGAAGAGCAGGTAGCGGCGGTCGTCCGGGCCGGCGGAGCGGAAGTAGTCGACAGCGCGGTCGCTGAAGTACTTCATACCGACGAGCCTGACGTACGCGTCGGCCAACTCACGCCGCACGTGCGGGAAGCTGGTGACGGGACGGCCGTAGAGTATGCGGTTGTGGGCGTGGGTGACGGCCTCGTACATCGCGTGCTCGCAGATGCCGATCGAGGCGGTGCACAGGTTGAACTTGCCGACGTTGACGGTGTTGAGGGCGGCATCGAAGGCGGCGCGGCCGGTGTGCAGGACGTCCTCGGCCGCTACGGGATAGTCCTCCAGGCGGAACTCGCTGACGAACTTCGATGAGTCGACGACGTTCTTGACCAGGTGATAGGCCGGGTGACGACTGTCGGCGGCGAAGAACACATAGCCGTCGGGGCCCTCGACGTCGGTGCGGCGGCCGAAGACGGAGACGAGCGCGGCGGCGTTGCCGTTGCCGATGTAGTACTTGGAGCCGGTGGCGCGGAAGCCGCCGTTGCCGTCCGGTTCGAGCAGCATGTCGGTGGAGTAGATGTCGGCGCCGTGGGCCTTCTCGGACAGGCCGAACGCGAACACCTCGCCCTGGGTGAGGAGTTCCGCGGCCCGGGTGCGGGCGGCGGCGTTGTCGCTCTGCCAGACCGGGCCGAGGCCGAGGATCGTGACCTGCCAGGCGTACCAGTAGTCGAGGCCGTAGAAGCCCAGGATCTCGTTGAGCGCGGCTATCCGGGCGGTGTCCCAGCGCTTGTCCGGCTCCGCCTCCCCCGCGGCGGACGACGGTGTCAGGAAGGTGGCGAAGAGGTTCTCCTTCGCCGCGAACGCGAGGAAGTCGCCGAGCCACGCGCGGGTCCGGTAGTCCTCGATCAGCCGCCTCTTCCCGCGCTCCTCGAACCAGTCGACGGTGGCACGCAGCAAGCGGCGCGTTTCGGGGTCGAAGTGTGCGGGGTCGTAGGTGCGCGGGTTGAACAGCAGCTGGTCAGCCACGGTGAAAACGCCTTTCGGCTGGTGGACGGGTGGGAGTCGGGAGGTCCGACGGCTGCGCCGGCACGATCGGGAGGACCTGCGGAGGGTGCGGCGGCGCTCAGCTGCCCGGACCGAACCGGGCCAGCGTGGCAAGGACGTCGTCCAGCCAGTCGATCATCATCCGCTCGTACGCGATGCCGCCGCGCAGTACGACGTGCTGGAGCTCCCGTTCCGCGTCGGGCGGTGCCTGCGGACCGGCCACGTCCGCCTCGGGCGCCGTGAAGTCCCGCGCCTCTCCTGCCAGATAGTGCGCCAGCCGGTCCCGGTGCGCCTGCCGGTGCCGCTCCACCTCGCGGATCAGGCCGGCCGGGTCGTCGAAGGCGGCGCCCCGGATCTTCACGGCCAGGTCGTGGCGGACACTCTCCGGCTCGATCGGATCGTGCAACCAGGACGACAGCGCGGCCCGGCCGAGATCGGCGACGGAGTACTCCTTCTTGTCCGGCCGGCCGTACTGGGGGACGTCCCGGGCGTCGACCCAGCCGTCGTCCTCCATGCGCTTGAGCACGCGGTAGATCTGTTGGTGGGTCGCGGTCCAGAAGTAGCCGATGGACCGATCGAATCGCCGGGCGAGCTCATAGCCGGACCCCGGCTTCTCCAAGAGCGACACCAGGATCGCGTGTTCGAGCGCCATGACCCCGATCCTGCTATGCAACTCATTGCATAGCAAGCCCGCACTCGCCTCCCTGCTTGCCGCGAGCCCCGCCCGGGCGCTTGACCGCTGGGGCCCTCGCGTTCTCAGGCGTTGGCGGGCTTGCCCGGACCGGGGACGGTACGGAAACGGAACGGCTCAGGATCACGGCCGGCCTGGATGAACCAGCACTCCCCGGTGCCGTCGCCGGTGACGATCCGCAGCACCGTGTCCGCGACGGTCTGGGCCGGGATGATCGGCAGTCTCTGCTCGACGAGCATGTCGCGCAGCGGATCGATGATCCGCGACTCGGCGAACCCGGGACACACGGCGTTGAAGCGCACGTTCTCCGGTGCGAGAGCCGGCCCCAGGGAGCGGGCAAGCCCCACGACCGCATGCTTGTTGGCCGCGTAAAGGGGATCCAGCGGTACGGCCGCGAGGCCCGCCAGGGACGCGGTCGCCACAATCGCCCCTCCCCCGCGGGCCCGCAGTGCCGGCAGCACCGCATGGGTGCCGAAGACCACGCCGTCGAGGTTGGCTCCCATCGCGCGGCGGTAGCGCGCCAGGTCGAAGTCCCCGCCGAGTCCGCATCCGGTCGCCATCCCGGCGTTGAGCAGCGCGATGTCAACCCCGCCGTAGTGTTCCTGGGCGAAGTCCACCAGCTCCCGGTTGGCGTCGGGGACGGAGACGTCACAGCTGCGGAAGTGTCCGCCGACCAGGTCGGCCACCTCACGGCCACCCCGCGCGTCGAGGTCCGCGACGACCACGCGTGCCCCCGCCTTCGCCAGCGTCAGAGCCATGGCCCGGCCCAGACCGCCGGCACCGCCGGTGACGATGGCCACCTTGCCCTCGAGTGCGCCGCCGCCCGTCCGTGGCCGGGCGACGGCGTCGCTCTCGAGGGCCGTCATGCCAGCTCCAGGACGAGCTTGCCGACGTTCTCCCCGCGGAAGAGCATCCGCAACGTCTCGGGGAAGTCGTCCACGCTCCCCCGCACCACGTGTTCCTTGACCTTGATGCGGCCTGCGCCGATCCAGGCGGAGATGTCCTGTGCGGCCTGCGCGTAGCGCTCGGCATAGTCGAAGACGACGAAGCCCTCCATGCGGGCACGGCGCACCAGCAGCGAGAGGTAGTTGGAGGGGCCCTTGACCGGCGTGGTGTTGTTGTACTGACTGATCGCGCCGCAGACCACGACGCGCGCGTGCATCGCCAGCCGGGTCAGGGCCGCGTCGAGTATGTCCCCTCCGACGTTGTCGAAGTAGACGTCGATGCCGTCCGGGGCCTGCCGGCGCAGCGCCTTCCTGACGTCTTCGGCGCGGTAGTCGATCGCCGCGTCGAAGCCCAGTTCGTCGGTGAGCAGCGCGCACTTCTGCGGCCCTCCGGCAATGCCCACGACCCGGCAGCCCTTGGCCTTCGCGATCTGACCGGCGATGCTGCCGACCGCCCCGGCCGCCCCCGACACCACGACGGTCTCGCCGTCCTTCAGCGCCCCGACGTCCAGCAGGCCGAAGTAGGCGGTCATGCCGGGCATGCCCAGCGCGCCGAGATACGTCGAGGGCGGGGCGAGGGAGGTGTCGATCTTCATGGCGCCCCGGCCGTCGGAGACCACGTACTCCTGGACGCCGAACACGCCGACCACGTGATCCCCGGGTCGGAAGTCGGGGTGGTTGGACGCGGTGACCTCGATGACCGATCCGGCGCGCATCACCTCGCCGATGCCCACCGGCGGCAGGTAGGAGGGACGGTCGTCCAGCCAGCCCCGCATCGCCGGGTCGAGGGAGATGACGAGCGTCCGGCCCGCGAACCGGCCCGGGCCCGGCTCGTCGACGGGCACTGAACCATGCTGCCAGTCATCGGGTTTGACCTCGCCCACGGGGCGGGCTGCCAGACGGATCTGGCGGTTGGTCGCGGACATCACGCCTCCTGTCGTTCACGGCTTCACCGCAGCGTACCGACCAGTAGGTATGCAGGCCCGTGTGAGGTTCGCCACACGCCGGCTGCCCGGGTCGGCCGAGGGCGGGCCGCCCGACGGCCGTACCGACCCCGAAACGTGACCCGCAGTGGACTTACCGGCATTCCAACCAGTCGGTATCGTGCGCCGCCACGCCATCCTCCCACAGTCCCCTCCACCGATCCGAGCCGTAGCGGAAGGCCACGCGATGACGTTCGCCGACGAGAACAGGTACCCGCCATCAGATACGGGATGGCCACCGCCCCACGGCGAGCCAGGCTCGTACGCACACCACACCCCGCAGTACGCGCCGTACCGGCAAGCCCCATGGAACGAGCCGTACGCGTCGTACGGGCAAGCCTCTTGGAACGAGCCGTACGCGTACGAGACTCATCGGCGCGGTGCCGATCTCGCCGCCCTGCGCTCGGCCTACCGCCTGCTCCGCCGGATCGCCACGCTCACCGCGCTCGGCTCGTTCGTGGTGTACGTCGTGCTGTCCTGTTACGCACCCGCCCTGATGGGGGCCAGGATCGCCGGAGAGCTGAGCCTGGGAATGGCCCTGGGGGTGCTCCAGCTCGTCGTCACCTTCGCGGCGGTCTTCTGGTACGGACGCAGTGCACAGCGCTCGGTGGATCCGTTGGCCCGGGCCGTCAGGGAGCAGGCGGTCCCCGCCGGCGGGCACGGGGGAGCGGCGAGATGAACGACTTCGGCGCCGGGACACAGACCACCGTCCTGGTCCTGTTCACCGCACTGGTCACCGTCACGCTGCTGATGTGTGTGATGGCGGGACCCGACCGCGACGACCTGACGAACTTCTACACCGGCTACCGCTCGCTCACCCCGCTGAAGAACGGCCTGGCGATCGCGGGCGACTACATCTCCGCGGCCACCGTGCTGAGTACCACCGGCATCATCGCGCTCGCCGGATACGACGGGTACGTCCTGGCGGTCAGCACCGCCCTGTCCCTGGTGCTGATGATGTTCCTGCTGGCCGAACCCCTGCGCAACGCCGGCCGGTTCACCATGGGCGACGTCCTGGCCCGCAACATGCCCGGACGGGCCGTGCGTGTCGCCGCCTGTGTGGTGACACTTTCGGCGACCCTGCCCTTCCTGGTCGTCCAGCTCTCCGGGGCGGGGTCGCTGCTCACCTTCATCCTGAACATCCCGCACCTGGCGGGCGCCAGGACGGCGTGCATCGTCATCGTCGGCAGCCTGATGATCATTTATGCGGCGCTCGGCGGCATGAGAGGCACCGCACTCATCCAGATGATCAAGATCGTGCTCCTGCTCGCCACCAGCGTCGTCGTCGCCGCTCTCGTGCTCAGGCGCTTCGACTGGAACCCCGGCGACGTCCTCAGGGCGGCCCAGCACGGCAGCGGCGCGGGCCCCGCCTATCTGCGGCAGGGCCTTCAGCTGGGCACCTCGGCCGTCGACCGGCTGGACTTCGTCGGTCTCCAGATCACCGTGGTTCTCGGCGTGGCCTGCCTGCCGCACATCACGATGCGTCTGTACTCCGCGCAGGACGTCCCGGCCGTGCGTCGCTCCATGTCGTGGGCGGTGAGCACGGTCACCACGTTCTGTCTGCTCGTGATCATCATGGGTACGGGGTCGGCGGCGCTGGTGGGCTCGCGGTACATCACCGCGGCCGACCCGCAGGGCAGAACGTCGGTGCTCATGCTCTCGCAGGCGCTCGGCGGAGCCCCCGCCTCGGCAGGGTCCACGATTCTCTACTCGGCCGTGGCGGGCATGGTGTTCATCACCCTGCTCTCGTCGGTCGCGGGGATGACCCTGGCCGCGGCCTCGTCGCTTGCCCACGACCTGTTCGCCCATGCGGCGCGGCGGGGACGCGCCGAGCCGCGTACGGAGATGACGGTGGCGGCGTGGACGAGCGTGGCCGTGGGAGTCGTCGCCATCGGGCTCTCCACCCTGGTGCAGAACTGGAACGTCGGCGTACTGACCACTCTGGCCATCTGCATGGGGGCATCAGCGGTCGCGCCCGCGCTCACCTACTCCCTGTTCTGGCGAGGCTTCACGCGCACCGGCCTGCTGGCCACCCTCTACGGTGGCGCGGCCTGCGCGCTGCTGCTCATGGTCTTCTCCAAGGCCGTCTCGGGCACACCGTCCGCCGTCTTCCCGAACGCCCACTTCGACCTGTTCCCCATGCAGTCCACCGGGCTGGTCTCCATCCCGTTCGGCTACCTGGCGGGGTGGCTGGGCAGCCGTCTGGACCATCGGCGCCGCCCCGCCGACAGCCACGAGAACCGGCGGCTGTACGAGGAGAGCGAGGCGCGGCTGCTCGCCGCAGCCGAATGACGGTCAGGCCGGTGGGGTGCTGCGCACACCTTGGCGAAGGCCACGGGTCCCCTGTCGAAACCCGGTGCGAGCCGGGTCTCGTGGGCGCCAGGGCACCGCCCGGGAAGTGGCCGAGGCGGTCACCTTCCTGCTCTCCGACCGTGGTCCTGCCGGTGATGCCGGTGGTCTGCCGGCACTTACACCCGCTGCTCCACCCCTCACCAGGTGGTCATCGACGCCGACACCCGCCTGGTCACTGTGGTCGGCCAGCCGCTGCCCGGAGTCAGCGGTGGCCGGGGAGCCGCAGGGCGTTCGCCCAGAGCCGGGTGACCGTGGACACGAGCTCCTCGAAGTCCACCGCCGGGCCCTGCTCCTGCCGTTCGGCGAGCACGAAGGCGTTGTAGGCCATGACACTGACCATGCCCGACAGCGCACGGGAGGCCATCATCGGATCGACCTCCCGGTCGGCGACACCCCGCGCCTGCAGGTCGGCGATGCCGCGGGCGTTGCGACGGATGAAGGCGTCGGCGCGCCGGCTCCGGAACTCACGGAATTCGGGCTCCACTTGAGCGACCTGCTCGAGCAGTGCCATCAGTTTGGCATTCCGTCTGTATGCCTCGAGATACGCGCGATTGCTCGCCTCGAGCACCGCACGGGGATCGTCAGTGCCCTGCACCCGGCCCATACCGGGGTGCATCATGTCCTCCTGCGCCTCCAGGAGGACGGCGGCCAGGATCTCTTCCTTGTTGGCGAAGTAGGTGTAAAAGGATCCCGCCGCGCACTGGGCCTCTTTGGTGATGTCGGTCAGGCGGGTGTCGAGATAGCCGTCCCTTTCGAACACCGTGCGCGCGGCCTTCACCAGAGCGGCCCGTGTCCGCGCTCCGCGTTTCGTCGTGGGCGGCTCGCGCAGGTGCGAGAGGGGCGCCATGGGCGGTGCCTTCTCGCCGTCGGTCTCCTCGGGCGACGTGCTGTTCATCCCGGGAACTGTACTTGAATCGGGCACCGTGGTCGGATTTCTGAAAGGCAGGTTCAGGCGGTGATCCCGAAGCGTTCGGCAAGTTGTCGGCGGGTGTCGGCGGCACTGGTGTGCAATACGCCCCGATTCCGATCCGGGCCGCTCCGTCGAGGTTCTGCTGCAGATCGTCGATCATGACTGCCTCTCCGGGATCGACACCGAGGCGTTCACAGGCCATCGCGTAAATCCGCCGGGAGGGCTTGCGGATCCCGACGTCGGCGGAGATGACGACCGTATCGGCAACAGCGGCAAGGTCAACGCCGTCATAGGTTCCGGTACCGAACGAGTTGGATACCAGCGCAACCGGGCGGCCGGCAGCCCGAAGATCACCGAGCAGCGCGAGCATGTCCTGGTCGATCGACAATCCCGCCTGCATCCGGGCCGTGAGACCCTCGGCCGGTACGTCCGCGCCGTGGACGCGGAGACGTTCGGCGAATCCTCGCTCGAAGGCTTCTGTGCTGATACGGCCGCACTCGTGGTCGGCCAGGAGGGTGCGTGATGGCTGGTCCCTGCCGAGAAGGTCCAGCGGCAGACGCGGGTCCCCGCCCAGCGAGGCGCCGAAGTCGGTGAAGGCCCGCAGCACAGAGGACGTGATGACCCCGCCGAAGTCCACCAGGACCGCGGTTCGGGGCTTTTCCGGCACGTTCGACACGGCAGGTGTACCTCTCTCGTAGGTGGCTTGCGTCGGCGGGGACGCGGAGTTCAGGCGACCTCGAACAGTCCGGCCGCGCCCATTCCGCCGCCGACGCACATCGAGATCACCACGTACCGGACCCCTCGGCGCCTGCCCTCGATGAGGGCATGCCCCACCAGACGGGCTCCGGTCATGCCGTACGGATGACCGACCGAGATCGCGCCGCCGTCGACGTTGAACCGCTCGGGGTCGATGTGCAGTTCGTCGCGGCAGTACAGCGCCTGGGAAGCGAACGCCTCGTTGAGTTCCCACAGGCCGATGTCATCGACGGCGAGGTTGTGCTGCTTCAGCAGTTTCGGGATGGCGAACACCGGACCGATACCCATCTCGTCCGGCCCGCACCCCGCGACTGCCATACCCCGGTAGACGCCCAGGGGTTGCAGTCCGCGGCGCTCGGCCTCCCCCGACTCCATCAGCACCGACACCGAAGCCCCGTCCGACAGCTGCGAGGAGTTGCCCGCCGTCACGCTGGAGCGCGCGCTCACCTGACCGTCGGGCAGCACCGGCGCCAACCCGGCCAGGCCTTCGAGCGTCGTCGACGCGCGGTTGCCCTCGTCCCGGGTCAGGGTGACCTCCTCGTCCCGCACCTCCCCGGACTGCTTGTCGAGCACCTTCTTGACGCTGTCGACCGCGACGATCTCCCGGTCGAACCGGCCGGCCTCCTGCGCCGCCGCGGTGCGTCGCTGCGACACCAGCGCGAACTCGTCCTGGCGTTCCCTGCTCACGCCGTAGCGTTCGGCGACGATCTCCGCCGTCTGCAGCATCGGCATGTAGATGGCCGGCTTGTGCTCGACCAGCCAGGGATCCGCCATGCGGTGGGTGTTCATGTGGTCGTTCTGCACCAGGGAGATCGACTCGACCCCGCCGCCGACGGCGACCCGCATCCCGTCCGCGACAATCTGCTTGGCGGCCGTCGCAATGGCCATCAGGCCCGACGAGCACTGCCGGTCGAGCGTCATCCCCGGCACGGTGTCCGGAAGTCCGGCACGGAGAGCGGCCTGACGCGCGACATTGAAACCGGTAGACCCCTGCTGCACGGCGCAGCCCAAGATCACATCCTCGACCTCGTCCCCTTCGAGCCCGGCGCGCTGCACCGCGTGGGAAAGGGCGTGGGCGGCAAGTTCCTGCGCCTGGGTGTCGTTGAACGCGCCGCGGTAGGCCTTTCCGATCGGCGTCCGTGCCGTCGAAACGATGACTGCTTCCCTCATGTCGCCTCACTCTTTCCTGTGGGTCCGCTTCGCCGGGGAGCCTCGGGGCGGGAACAGGCTCCAGGCGCCGGGATCGATGCCGGGCGGCGCCGAGCGCCAACTGCGGTGCGACGACGGCGAGTCGACCGTCCCCTCCGGCGGCCGATGACGTGAGTCATGACCGCAGCGTCCCGGGAACCGGCCTCCGGACCAGATATAGTTGAATCCGACGTCATGTTCAACTAGATCCATGCCACGCCTTCGCGCTCTTGACAGCCCGCCCTCACACCTGAAGGCTACCGACCAGTCGGTATGAGGAGGCGGAGGGTGACCGAGGTGAGCATCTCCACCGTCGCGGGCGTGTTCGACGCGATCGTGGCGGGCCCGCCCGAGGGCCGCCGGGTGCTGCTGCTGCACGGCTTCCCGCAGACCAGGCTGGTGTGGCAACGGCAGATCGCGGCGTTGGCCGCGCAGGGCTACCGGGTGGTGGCACCCGACCAGCGTGGATACTCCCCCGGTGCCCGCCCCCAGCGGCCCGAGGACTACCGCATCGGCCTTCTCGTCGACGACGTGGTCGCGATCACGGAGGAACTGGGCTGGGCGGCGTTCGACCTGGTCGGCCACGACTGGGGAGGTGCGGTCGCCTGGTGGACCGCTGACGCCCATCCCGGCCGCGTACGCACCCTGACGGTTGTCTCCACACCTCACCCCGGGGCTCTGGCCACCGCCCTGCGCACCGACGAGGACCAGCGCAAGCGCTCGCTCTACATGATCGACTGGCGCGAAACGCCCGCAACCGAAGAGCGCATGCTGGCCCACGATGCCCAAGAGCTTCGCGCCCTCTACGCCGGAAAGATCCCGCAGGACCGTGCCGAAGCCTATGTAAGACACCTGTCCCGGCCAGGCGCTCTCACCGCTGCGCTGAACTGGTACCGGGCAGGCCGCCCCGACGGCTCGATCGGCACCATCGCCGTACCCACGCTGTACATCTGGAGCACGCAGGACAGCGCGTTCGGCGCGGCGGCGGCGCACGAGACCGGGCGGTGGGTCAACGGGCCGTACCGGTTCGAGACCCTCCAGGGCGTCAGCCACTGGGTCCCCGAGGAGGCGCCCGAGACACTGAACCGCCTGCTGCTCGAACATCTGCGCACGCACGGCGAGCACGGGACCGCCACGCACACCCCGCTCGTCGACTCTCCGAAGAGGTGACCCATGAAGACAGCGCATACGGCCTGGCGCCGGCTCGAGCCCCTGCACGGCATGATCTACTTCGTGCCCGAGGCGAGGCAACGGTACGCGGACCTTGGACTGAGCGGACGTGCCGGGTACTTCGCCTCCCGGAGCGCCGCGTTCGGCCGGGCCCCCGCCGAACTGGTCATCTCGACCTTCTACAACTTCAACCCCGATTTCGTACGGCAGGCGGTCGACGGGGTCTGGGACGCGACGACGCCGCAGCAGGTGCTCGACGCTCGGTACGCCGCGGCGGGCGAAGCCCTGCGGCGGGCGGGAATCCACGAGCTGCCCGACCTGGACGAGGTCCTGGCGCTGACCCGCCGGGCCGCCGAAGCGGCCTGCGAACACACGCAGGGCCGCCCGTTGTTCGCCGCGCATGCCGCGCTGCCCTGGCCGAAGGAGCGGGTGCTGCAACTGTGGCACGCCCAGACGCTGCTCCGGGAGTTTCGTGGCGACGGCCATGTCGCGTGCCTGCTGAGCGAGGGCGTCGGGGGCTTGGAAGCCCTGATTCTGCACGCCGCCACCGGTGAGGTACCCGTCGACTTCCTCAAGGCGAGCCGGGCATGGCCCGAGGAGGAGTGGGCCGCGGCCCAGGAGCGCCTGCGCGGGCGAGGTCTCCTCGACGGCGACTCCCTCAGCCCGGAAGGCGCCGACCTGCGCCGGCACATCGAGGACCGCACCGACCGCCTGGCTCTGCCCGCGTACGCGGTCCTGGGTGACGCAGGCTGCGAACGTCTCGCCGAACTCGCGAGTCCCTTCGGCCGCGCCATCGCCGAAGCCGGCCTCCTCAAGCTCCGCTGACCCCGCCTTCGAGTGGATCTGTCCGGTGCCGGTGCTCGCCCTGCTCGCGATCGCGTGCGACATCGGGGCATCGCAGGGCCGGCGGTCGTGGCCGTCCTGACCTCCTTGGTCCAGCCGACCGCCGGACGACCGCTCAGCGGAACTCCGCCAGCCGCGCTCGCAACCCCAGCGCGGTGAGCGCCATCGCGGCGAGGAGCAGGCCGACGGCCCAGGGCAGCAGGTCGCTCACCGCCGAGCGGCCGTCCCGCACCGACGAGGCGAAGTGGACCCGGTTGATGTCCGTCGCCTTGTCCAGGGCGGCCATCCACGCGCCGAAGTGGGCGTTGGAGGTGCCCGGCTTCCAGTCCATGCAGAACTCCACCGCCTCGCGTTCCTTCCCCGCCGTCAGCAAGGCGCGGATCCTGCGGTCATCGCGCTGGTAGACGGCGTACGTCTCCACGGTCCTTTCCGCCGCGGCCCGCTCGCCGGGGAAGGTGATGTTGTCCAGCTCGCGCCGGAACTCGCCGGTGAAGCGCAGGTCCTGGTGATCGGTCTCGTACGCCCGCCAGCTGGTGGCCAGGCCGCCGTCGTACGTGCCGAGGGTCGCACCTCGTATGCCGTAAAGCTGCTGGGACTTGGCGAGGAACGAGCGCGCGTACTGCTCGCGGCGATCGGGGTCGAGCAGGTAGCGGCTCTCGTCGGCGTTGGCGTCGTAGGCGATGGCCCGCGCGCGGGAGAGAGCGACGACGGAGTCGAACGCGTTTCGGCGGGCCTCGCGCAGATCGCCGGACGACGAGGTCAGCATCTGCGCGCCGAGGATCACCGCGAGCAGTGTGCACAGTGTGCCTGCGAGGAGAGGCGGGTTCAGGATCCGTTGGAAGCGCCGGGCCAGGTACCACTGGAGATGAGCGAGGACGGCCAGGAGGAGCAGGCTCAGCGCGGTGGTGGCCGCCAGCTGGGCGGAGAGGGCCGAACGCGCGGCGGTGTACTCCGCGTCGAAGGCACGGTCGTTGGAGGCCACCAGGGTGCGGGACTCGGGCAGCAGCTTGCCCCGCAGTAGGTCGGTCGCCTTGCGGTAGTCGGCCAGGGCCGACGGCTTGCCGCCGGCGTGTCCGTCGTTTTCCAGGGCGCGTCCGATCAGCTCCTGGTACTCGGCGAAGTCGTCGGTCAGGTTCTCGACGGTCTTCTCGTCGGCCCGGTCGCCCTGGGCCGCGACGGCGAGGGTCCGCAGGTCGTGGCCGATCTCGCGACGGGCTCCGCCGTAGAAGCCGGTCGCCTTGTCATACGGGGTCCGCAGGCGCCCCTTCCCGGCGTCGCCGTTGGACAACAGGATGTTCGCGGCCTGCGCGTCCATGTCGTTCAGAGCCAGGTTGAGGTCGGCGGCGCTGGTGGTGCGCGGCGCGTCCCGTCCGGCGACGCTGTCCCAGGTGCCGTTCGCGGCGAGTCCGGCGGCCGGCAGCAGCACCGCCACGGCGGTGGCGAGCAGGAGCGTGGCCGCGCGCAGGAGGCGCAGCCGCGCGGGCACGGTGGCCCGGAAACGGCGGCGCAGGGCGGCCCGCGCGGCCACGGACCGGTGCCCCGGGCGCAGCCCCGGACCCGGTCCGGCCGTCCGCGAATACCCTCGTCTTCGCGGTCCGGGGCTGCCCCCGGGCTGGGCGACGACTCTTCGTGGCGGTGCCCCTTGCTCGGTCCGAGGACCCTGCGCTGATCCGGCCGTGAGAGTCACGGTCCCTCCAACGTCACCGCCACGGACGGTCGCCCGTCCCCCGATGTCGATCAGTCTGCGACCGGAATCGGCCACGCCGGCTCGCCTTGACGGCTCCCTGATGGCAAGTCGGCTTCGTTTGACGGCCCTTTGACGTCGGCCTTCGTGGCGCCGTATGGGTACCGCAAATTCGGCCCTCGTCACGCCGGCCGAAGCGGCGAGCGGGACTAGATTCGCTGTCGGCCGCCACCGGGGCCACGGACGTCAGTGACCCCGCACGACGAGCGGAGTCCCCACTCCGCGGTGACGCGAAGGCGGTCCGGTGCGTGTCCGAGGGGGCGCGCATCCGCGCACGGCGCTCTGTCGTCGCCTCATCGCCGGCGTTCGTGCGCCACCGTGCGGTGCCGGGGCCCCGGCCCCGCACGGACCGCGGCCACAGTCCCTGTCCACCGTCAAGGCACGAAGGTGTCCATGCTTCCCGCTGCCCCCCAGCAGGCCCCGCCGTCCCGCCCCGAATGCGCACCCCGAACCGGAGCGGGGGGAAGAGCGAGGCGGCGCGCTCCGAGCGGGTTGTTCGAACCCGCCCAGCTTGTCCGCTCCTTCCCCGAAGCGCTGCGCAAACTGCATCCGCGCGTCCTGGTGAAGAACCCGGTGCTGTTCGTCGTGTCCGTCGGCGCGGTGCTGACCACGCTGTCGGCGTTACTGCACCCCGCCGTGTTCACCTGGATCATCAGTCTGTGGCTGTGGCTGACGGTCGTCTTCGCCAACCTCGCCGAGGCCGTCGCGGAGGGTCGTGGCAAGGCGCAGGCCGAGTCGCTGCGCAGGGCCCGTACCGACACGGTGGCGCTGCGGCTGGAGCACTGGAGTTACGGCACGGACCTCGCCGCCGCCCGCGCGGAGGCCGTCGCCGCCACCGACCTGAAACCGCTGGACGTCGTGCTCGTCGAGGCGGGCGAGCTGATCCCGGCGGACGGCGACGTCATCGACGGGGTCGCGGCCGTCGACGAATCCGCCGTCACCGGCGAATCGGCCCCGGTCATCCGGGAGGCGGGCGGCGACCGCAGCGGGGTCACGGGCGGCACGACGGTCCTGTCCGACCGCATCGTCGTCCGGGTCAGCGCCCGCCCCGGGCACAGCTTCCTCGACCGGATGATCGCCCTGGTCGAGGGCGCCTCCCGGCAGAAGACCCCGAACGAGATAGCGCTCAACATCCTGCTGGCCTCGCTGACCATCGTCTTCCTTCTGGTCGTGGTCGCGCTCCAGCCGATGGGCGAGTACGCGGGCGCCGCCCAGTCCACGACCGTGCTGGTCGCGCTCCTCGTCACCCTCATCCCGACGACGATCGGCGCCCTGCTGTCCGCGATCGGGATCGCCGGCATGGACCGCCTGGTGCAGCGCAACGTCCTGGCCATGTCGGGCCGCGCGGTCGAGGCGGCCGGCGATGTGAACACCCTGCTGCTCGACAAGACCGGCACCATCACCCTCGGCAACCGGGAGGCCGCCGCCTTCGTCGCGCTGCCCGGGATCGACGAGCGGCAGCTTGCGGACGCCGCACAGCTGTCGTCCCTGGCCGACGAGACGCCGGAAGGCCGCTCCGTCGTCGTACTAGCGAAGGAGCGCTACGGGCTGCGGGCACCGGCTGAAGGCGAGCTGGCCAACGCCCGCTGGGTGGCTTTCAGCGCGCAGACCCGGATGAGCGGGGTCGACCTGCGCTGGGACAACGGAGCCGTGTGCGCCATCCGCAAGGGCGCCGCCCAGCAGGTGATCGACTGGGTGCAGATGTACGGCGGCCACGTACCGCCGGAGGCGCGCAGGTACGCCGACGCCGTGGCCGCGTCCGGAGGCACCCCGCTGCTGGTCGCCGTGCACGACTGGGACGGACCGCGCGCCCTCGGCCTGATCCACCTCAAGGACGTGGTCAAGGACGGCATCCGCGAACGCTTCGCCGAGCTGCGCCGCATGGGCATCCGCACGGTGATGATCACGGGCGACAACCCGTTGACGGCAAAGGCGATCGCCGAGGAGGCGGGCGTGGACGACTACCTGGCCGAGGCGACTCCCGAGGACAAACTCGCCCTGATCAAGCGGGAGCAGGAGGGCGGAAAACTGGTCGCGATGACCGGTGACGGTACGAATGACGCGCCGGCGCTGGCCCAGGCGGACGTCGGCGTGGCGATGAACGCCGGTACGTCGGCCGCCAAGGAGGCCGGCAACATGGTCGACCTCGACTCCAACCCGACCAAGCTGATCGACATCGTCGAGATCGGCAAGCAACTCCTCATCACGCGCGGTGCGTTGACCACGTTCTCCATCACGAACGACGTCGCGAAGTACTTCGCGATCATCCCGGCGATGTTCGCGGGCTCGTACCCGGGCCTGGAGTCGCTGAACGTGATGGGCCTGCACAGCCCGACCTCCGCGATCACCTCCGCGATCATCTTCAACGCCCTGATCATCATCGCGCTCATCCCGCTGGCTCTGCGCGGGGTGCGCTACACCCCGTCCTCCGCGCATGACCTGCTGCGCCGCAACCTGCTGGTCTACGGCCTTGGCGGTCTCGTCCTGCCCTTCGTGGGCATCAAGCTGATCGACCTGATCGTCTCGGGGGTGCCCGGCCTTGGGTGAGTCGCGTCCGTCCGCCTGGCTTGCTCGTCAAGGTCCCGTATGTGCACGTCAGAGCCCCGTCAGAGACGGGGGTTTCGGCTTGCCTGGCGGATGCGGGACGGCTTCCATGGACTTCGTGAACAGCGCCTGGCTTCTCTTCGACCGGCCGCCGAGTCCCGCTCGGCCCCCGCGTCGTGCGCCACGCTGACCGGAAGCGTCCACGTCCTGCCGGCATCGCATCCCGCCGACGCCATGCCCACCGACGTCGCGTCCCGCCGACGCCGCTTTCCGTGACCCGAGGGGCGCCGTGATCGGCTCCGGCGCCCCTCGTTCACCTTTCTCCCTCGCACGCCCGCCGCCCCTCACCGGGCCGTGCCGACGTGCCTGCAACCCCGGATGGGATCATGTCCAACTCAAGCCTCTCCTCGCGTACCGTCCTGGTCACCGGCGCCACCTCCGGCATCGGCTACGAGACCGCACGACAGCTCGCCGAGCGCGGCGCCACCGTGCTGCTGCACGGCCGCACCGCCGCGGAGACGCAGGCCGCCGCCGACCGCCTCGTCGCCACGGCCGGTGTGCAGGCGGGCCAACTCGTCACCTGCTTCGCCGACTTCGGCCACCTGGAGCAGGTCGAGACCCTCGCCCGCGCCGTGGTCGCCGCCCACCCGCACCTGGACGTCCTCGTCAACAACGCCGGCATGGCCGCGCCGGAGCGGCACACGGTCACCGCCGACGGAAACGAGATCGCCTTCCAGGTCAACTTCCTCGCCCACTACCTGCTGACCTGCCTGCTGGAACCGGCGCTCACCAGCGACCCGGGCGGCCGGGTCGTCAACGTCTCCTCCTCCCTGCACCGCACGGCCTCCATCAGCTGGGCCGACCCCAACCGCGCCCGCCACTACTCCCGCCTCGCCGCCTACGCCCAGTCCCAGCTCGCCCTCACCGTGTTCGCCGCCGACCCGCGCGTCACGGCCGTCTCCGTCCATCCGGGCGTCTGCGACACCGCGCTGCTGCCGCTCTACGCCCACGAGGGCGTCTCCCCCACCGAGGGCGCCGCGCACGTGGTCCGGCTGTGCGACCCGGCCGTCGAGATCGTCAATGGTGCCTACTACGACCGGGACGAGCGGGCAGACCCGGCCCCGGCCGCGACCGAGGACCGCACCGTCAGGCGCCTCAGCAAGCTGGCGGACCTCCTGGTCGGCCGCACCGCCTGAACGGCACGCGAAACAAGAGGAGTTGTACGTGTCCAAGCGCGCACGCAAGAAGAAGGCCCGCCGCAAGAAGAAGGCCAACCACGGCAACAAGGCCGGCCAGAGCTGACCGAGCACGGCAGCAGGGCGGGCGACACGCAACAGCGATCCTCCGGTCGCCCGCCCGTCCGGATCCCATCTCCCCCACCCATGAGGCACTGATGATCGAGATTTCGCCGCCCGACAAACGGGCGCTCGCGCGCTGGTTCCCCACGCACTCCCCGGGCCCCGCCACGATCGGTGAGCACGTGCTGGCCACGGGCATCGGCCGCTGGTGGGCCGACCGGCCCGTCCAACCGAGCACGGTCGCCGTCTCCTGCGCCGGCCACGTCGTGCTGCGCGGCAGCCCGGAAGAACTGACACCGGAACTCCTCGCACCGCTGGCCGGCAACCGGGTCGAAGCACCAGCCCGGTTCCTGCCCGCCCTCAGTGCCGCCTTCGACCGGCTCACCCCCTGGGAGCGCATGATCTGGACGCTCCAGGCCACGCCCCAGCCCGCCACCGTCCCGCATGCGGTGACCGTCCGGCGCCTGGAACCCGCGGACGCCGACGCAGTGCGAGCCCTCGGCCCGGACGCCTCGTGGCTCTCGGCCAGCTGGGGCGGCCCGCGCGGCCTTGCCGCCTCCGGACACGCCTGGGCCGCGGTGGGCCGCACCGGCCGCATCCACGCGGTCGCCTGCACCTACTTCCGCGGCACCGGCTACGAGGACGTGGCCGTCTACACCGTCCTGGGCCACAGACACCATCACCTCGCCCTGTCCTGCGTCACCTCCCTGTGCGCGGACATCACCTCCCGTGGGCACACACCCAGCTGGGACTGCTCCCTCCACAACCACGGCAGCCGCCTCCTGGCCTGGAACGCCGGTTTCCGCCTGGTCCGCGAGTACGTCCACTACGCGGTGGGGAGCCCCGTGTCACACCATCGGCTCAGTGCCTAGCGCAGCCGCTTGGAGTGGACCGAAGGCAACAGCACACCGGGGAGGACCGGCACCGGCGGGCGTCAGGATCCCGTCAAAATTCCGCCCTACGGCGTTAGAAGCCCGTAAGCAGCGGCCGCCGCATCCCGCACGGCGGCCTAACGTCGGCGTCATGCGACGGAGCGGACCGCCAGGCTCGGCCGGCGACCGCCACTGGCGCGGCAGCGCCCGGCTCGCGGTGAGCTGCGCCCTGCTGTTCTGCGCCCTGAGCCTCCTGGTCGACTGGGACGCGGGCAGCCTGACCCCCCTGCGCGCCCTGCTCTGGATCACCCTGTCGGCCGTGGCGTGCACCGTCCTGCTCCCCCACCGGGTGAGCGCGGGCCCCGGCTGGCTCGCGGTCCGCACACCCTGGCGGCGGCGCCTGGTCCATACGCACGCGCTGGTCTCCGTCAGGCAGTATGACGGCGTCTCCTCCCACCTGGTCCTGCGGGACGTCCACGGCCACCACCTGGAACTCGACCCCCGCGTCCTCGCCGCCAACCCGCTGCTCTGGCACGAACTCGACACCGGCGTCCGCCGCTCCCTGGAACGCGGCACCTTGCGTCAGGGCGCCGAGGTCCTGGAACGGCTGGGCCACCGTATCGACGACGAGGGGCTGCAGGCGGTCCTCCGGGCGTCGGGACTCTCCTGACCAGAAGCCCGTCCAGGACGCAGACGTACGGTGGGGGATGAGACCCAGCCGTCGATGTGTCCCGCGAGTACGCACTTGCAAGTACGTACTTCCCGATGGAGAGTCACGCGCCAAATAGTGAGTGCATGACCAGGACAGCAGCAGGACGTTCCCGGACCTCCATCGGCGCCACCACCGTGACCTACCTCCCTGACGGGGAGGGCTGGTTGGACGCCGCCGCGGTCTTTCCGGCCAGCCGGACGGTGGACTGGGCGCCCTATACCGACTTCCTCGACAACCGCGGCCGGTTCCCGGTCAGCATCGGTTCGTTTCTGATCCGCACCGGAGACCGAGTCATCCTGGCCGACCTCGGGCTGGGCGTCGTCGACTTCGAAGTTCCCGGCTTCGCGTCGTTCACCGGCGGACGTCTGCTGGAGAGCCTGGCGGAGGAAGGCCTCGCGCCCGCGGACGTGGACACCGTCGTCTTCACACACCTGCACCACGACCACGTCGGCTGGACCACGGACATCGCGCCCGCCCCGCACTTCCCCGAGGGCCGGTCGGTCGGCGGGCTGATGTTCCCCAACGCACGCCACCTGGTGAGCGAACGAGAGTGGCGGTACTGGGCGGACAAGGGCACCTTCCCGGGACCGGACGCGCGGGCCGTGCAGAAGCCCCTGGCCGACCGGATCGAGTTCGTCGGCGACGGCGATCAGATCGCCACGGGGGTGAAGGTCCTCGCCACCCCCGGGCACACCCCTGGGCACACCAGCCTGGTCGTCACCGATCCAGACGGCACGGACCCCCGGCGGCTGATCGTCCTCGGCGACGTGATGCACTGCCAGGTCCAGGTGACCGAGAGCCAGTGGTCCTTCGTCTTCGACGTGGATTCCAAGGACGCACTTCGTACCCGCGAGCAGCTTCTGAAGGAGCTGGAGCACCCGAACGTGCTGTTGGCCGGCGGGCACTTCGCCGGCCATGTCTTCGGCCGAGTGCTGCCCCTCGCACCGCGCCGCGCCTGGGCCGACGAACGTGTCCTCGACTAACGTTCGGCGCATGCCAGCTCCTCGCACCCGGCGGCCCCGGCCGGGAACCCCTGGCCGGGCCCCGCTGGCGTGGCTGCCCGACGGCAAGCCCGCCGACGTCTACAGCGCACCGTGCCCCTCGCGTGCCGCCCTGGACCGGATCGCCGACAAGTGGACCGTCCTCATTGTCGTCGCACTCGACGACGGGCCGCGCCGCTACGGCGAACTGCGCGACGCGATCGACGGCGTCAGCGAGAAGATGCTCACCCAGACGCTGCGCAGCCTCGAACGGGACGGCCTCGTGGCCCGGACCGTCACCCCGACGGTCCCGCCCAAGGTGGAGTACCGGCTCACCGACCTCGGTCGCACCCTCCAGGAACCGTTGGCCGCCGTCCGCGACTGGGCCGAACGGCACATCAACGCCGTGGAGGCGGCCCGGCTGCGCTACGACACCAACACCTGACCCGATCGGTGCGAGCGCTTCCACCGTCACGTCATGCCCATGGGCCGGCGCGGCGACGGCTGTCCGTCGGCCTGGCCTGGCGCCCTACTCCATGCCGCGGTCGCCGCCGTTGTGTCCCTCGGTGCCCACCGGCGACGCGTCCTCAAGCGCGTTCGCCCATTGCTGGGACCACTCGGTGAGCGGACGCAGGGCTCGGCGAGCGCCATGCCCGAGGGGGGTGAGGGCGTAGCCGCCGTCGGGAAGTCGCTCGGCGAGTCGAGCGTCCTGGAGCTCCGTGAGCCGCTGCTGCAGGACGCTGGACGACATGCCGCCGTGACGCTGCTGCAGCGGCCGGAAACCGAGTGGACCGTCTCGCAGTGTGACTGACGCGTCGGGCACGGGAGTCGCGCCCGGGAGTTAAGTACAGCATTAAGCCCGCTTACTAAGACAGTTAAGCTGACGGCGGCTACGCCAGATGCGCAATTCCCTTGCATGGACGCGGAGTTGGGCCGGACTACTGGGCCAGCCGAACGGGACCCGCGACAAAGGGGCTTACACGTCTTCTCGCAGAGGCCGGCACGTTCTTCGGCGCGTGGCGTCGCACTCGGGTTGGGGAGCGGGGCCGCGCCAACCGCCGAGTTCCCTGTTTCCGCTGCGGGGTGGGGAACCCGGCGGTTGGCGGGCCGTCACTGTTGCCCGGTCACCCGGCCTTCACCAGTTGCCACTGCTGGTTGGTGCCTCCGTTCGGGTTCCATTGGATGACCGGGGCCTTCTCGGTCGTTGAGGCGCCGGAGACATCGACCAGGTGGCCGCTGTTGCGGGATTCGATGGTGTAGGTGCCGTTGTCCGAGGGGGTGATGGCCCATTGCTGGTTGGTGCCGCCGTTGGGTTTCCACAGCTGGAGCTGGGTTCCGGGCAACGTGGTGCCTTTGTCGACGTCCAGGGCCTTGGTGCTGCCGACGCCGGTGATGGTGTAGTAGCCGTCGGCATTGGCGGTCAGCGTCCACTGCTGGTTCGTGCCGTGGGTGGCCGGGTACTGGATGATCGGCGTCCCGTCCGTGGTGCCCTCGCCGTAGGCGTCGAGCAGCATGTGACTCCTGGCGTTGACGAGGGTGTACGTCCCGTTCAGGTTCGGTGCCGTGCCGGGCGTGATGGACAGGTTGGAGTACTGGACCCCGTAGTAGCCGTGGCTGGTGGAGTCCCACACGGTGCCGAGCCCGACCTGTCCGGCGCCGTAGCTGTTGTCGGGGACGTCGGCGACCTGGGTGCCGTCGATCTTCGCGATGATGGTGCTGCCCTGGAAGGTGAGCGAGAGCTTGTGCCAGGTGTTGGTGCCCGGTGCGGTGGCGAGCTTGCCGCCGGCGTCCTTGCCGCTCGCGTCCTTGAGTGTGGTGAAGTTCCATGACTGGTCGGTCTTCTGCAGTGACCAGTTGCCCGCGGTGTCCAGGGTCAGGTGGTAGGCGTTGAGACCGTTGTTGTTCTTGTTCTGCCAGCCGACGCGGCCCAGCAGGTCGGCTCCGCCTCTGGACTGCTCCAGAAGGACATCCGTGGAGACGGTGTAGTCGGACCAGTTGACGTCGCCCATCGTCGTGTAGGGCTGGTTCTTGGATTCGCCGGTCCACTGGATCGGTGAGGTGGTGGTCATCTGGCGCAGGCACTGGCCGCCGCGTCCGCCGCCGCAGGGCACCGCCTCGAAGGCGCCGTTCATGGCGGCGAGGTACTTCGCCTCGCTGCCCGTGGCGTAGCCGGCGAAGGAGTCGGCGTAGGGAAGCTTGAACAGCGAGCGCTGCGGGCCCGTGGCGGTGCCGGGCGCCTGCCCGGTCGTGGTGGTGACGGTATAGACGTGCTTGGGCTGCACGGTGAGCTGGTAGGTTCCGCCGGAGGCCGTCAGGTCCGGTGCGGCCACCATGCTCGGGTGGTCGGTGGTCAGGTCCGTGGTCCACACGTGCAGGGTGCCGCCGGGCAGACCGCCGGCGACCTTCAGGGTGACGGTCTGGTCGGCGGTGGCATCCATGGTCTCGACGACCGTACTCCAGGCCGATTTGTCCGGGGCCGCGTAGCTGACGTAGCTGCCGTTGGCCCGGTCGCCGCCGACATAACCGCCTGCGGTGTCCAGGTACTTCCACCCCGGGGAGGTGAACTGGCTGGTCTGAGCCATGACCCACGCGCTGCGGCCGACGTTGTACGCCCCGGACCAGGGCTGGTTGGCCTGGATCAGGCCCACTCCGTTGTAGTCGAGGTTGGGGGTGATCGAGGCGACGAGTGGCCAGTTGATGTAGGCGGTCGTCTTGGCGTCCAGGTATCCGCGGTTGATGCCACGGGCCATCGCCGTGGCGCCGGCGTCCGCGTCGTCCGAGCCGTTCTCGCTCGACCACAGCTGCTTACCCGACGCTTGTGCGTTGCCCGAGCTGGAGCAGTTCTTCTGATCGGATCGGTAGCCGCAGGTGTAGTGCGCGCCGATGATGTCCACGGACGACGCCAGCGCGGGCCGGCTCACGATGTCGTCGGCGATCGCCCAGTCGTTGTCGGCGCCCACGATCTTCGTGGGATAGCCCTTCTTCGCGAGGGCAGCGTGCAGGGCCTCGTACCAGGCGGGGCTCTGTCCGCTGTCGTACCTCTCGTTCCAGCCGCCGAGGTAGTCGATGGTGAAGTTGTTCTGCTTGGCGCAGTCGAGCCAGCTCATCAGGTAGTCCACGGTCGACGGTGAGCTGGTGGACCAGAAGTTGTGGCCGCCGAGGAAGCCCGGGGCGCCCCACGCGAGGGCGTACAGCTTGATCTTCGGGTTGCGCAGTTTGGCCTGTTGCATCAGCCACCACTCGTAGCCGTTGCCGGCGTTGCAGTCGATGTTGCCGGGTGAGTGCTCGATGCTGGACTCGGCACCGTCGGTGGAGTTGGTGTCACCGCCGATCTCCACCTTGAGAATCTGCAGGGAAGCGCCGTAGCCGGGCTTGAAGAGGTAGTCGAGGATCTGGCTGCGCTGCGGCTCGGGGTAGTCGATGAGAAGACGGGAGTTGCCGCCGCCACCGCTGATGGCTCCGACGCCGTCGAAGGTACGGCCGGGCGAATTCCCGTCGACGGTGATCGAGGTGGTTGCGGTCGCGGCGTGGGCGCGGGCGGGCGTCATGCCCGTGACCAGCGCCAGGCACAGCGCGACGACGGCGAGGGCCGCAGTCCGCAGACGTCGCTCCCGTATGCGGGCGGGATGTGGATGCGTTCTGGTATGCATCAGGATCGTCCTTCCTGAGGGGGCGATTTCCGGTCGATGCACCACCGGGTGGCGGCACACCGCGAGTTCGCGCGCGGGTGTGGCCGGTCAGGGGGTGGGGGGAGCTTGGGATGAGCCGGATCCGCGGCCGCATGGCTGAGTGAGACGTCAGGGCAGGTGGAGGCCGTACGTGCGCGCCGCGGTGCCGGAGAACACCTCCCGTCGCTCGGCCGGCGTGAGTCCGTCCTGGTGCGCCGTGCCGAGGAGGCCCTGGACGGTGAGGAGTTGGGGAGGACCGGCCGTCCCGTGGGAGAGGGGCGTCGGGCCGACAGGTGGGTCAGGGTCAGCGGCGCAGGGCCCACTGCTGGTTGGCGCCGCCGTTGCAGGTCCACAGCTGGACCTGGGTGCCGTTGCGGTTGCCGTCGGGTACGTCACCGTGGGTCACATCGAGGCAGATGCCGGACTGGACACCGGTGATGGTGCCGTCGGGATTCAGGAGCCACTTCTGGTTGGCGCCACCGTTGCACGGATACAGCTGGACCTTGGTGCCTGGTGTGGTCTGGTTGTGGTCGGCGTCCAGGCACTGGGTGCCGTCGTAGACACGTAGTTCGCCGGCCGCGGTCGGGGTCCAGCGCTGGTTGCTGCCGTTGTTGCAGTCCCAGATCTCCACCTTGGTGCCGGGGACCGTCTGGCCGCCCTCGACGTCCAGACAGCGGTCGGAGGACGCGCCGACCAGGTCGCCCGTGGAGCCGGCACTCGTGCCGGAGCCTGCCGCCAACCGGTACATCACGGCGCCGTGCCCCGGTACCGAGGCCTGGATCGTCCCGCTCGTCGATGTGACGGTCTTGGACCACAGGTTCGTCAGCCGGTACGAGGACGAGGCCGCAGCTCCCGCCGCGGAAGCCGTGGTCGATACGGTCGCCCTACTGCTGTTCTCGTTGAACAGGACGACGGCGACGTCCCCGTTCGACAGCGGCTTGGCGATGACGTACATCCCGCCCGAAGAGGACACCAGTCGGCCCTGTCGGCCCAGCGGGTCCTGGTCGACCGCGATGACGTCCTTGTTGCGGAGAATCGTGAAGGTCGCGGGGGTGGCGTTGCGCAGGTCGGAGCCGATCAGCAGGGGCGCCGCCATGATCGACCACAAGGAGAAGTGGGCACGGTACTCGGTGTCCGTCATGCCGCCGTTGCCCACTTCCAGCATGTCCGGGTCGTTCCAGTGCCCAGGTCCGGCGTACGGGGCGAGCGGCAGGTTCTGCTTCGCGTTGGACAGCATCGAGTTCCAGCTGTCGCTGATGTCGGCCGTCGTCCGCCACAGGTGGCCGACGTCCTTGGCCCACTCCCAGGGCTTGTTCTCCCCCCATTCGCAGATGCTGAAGACGATGCGGCGGCCCGTCTTCTTCAGGGCGTCGCGCATCTTGCTGTAGCGCTCCTTGGCGTCCACGCCCTGGTTGTTGCAGTTGTCGTACTTGAGGTAGTCCACGCCCCAGTCGGCGAACTGCTGGGCGTCGGAATCCTCGTGATCCAGCCCGCCCGGGAAGCCCGCGCTGTTGCACGTCTTCGTGCCGGCCGAGGTGTAGATGCCGAACTTGAGGCCCTTGGAGTGGACGTAGTCGGCAACGGCCTTGATCCCGTTCGGAAAACGCTTGGGGTCGGGCACCAGCTTTCCGTCGGCGTCGCGTTGCGGCAGCGCCCAGCAGTCGTCGATGTTGACGTACTGGTAGCCGGTCTCCTTGAGGCCCTTCTCGACGAACAGGTCGGCGATGCCCTTCACCATCGACTCGTTGAACTCGTCGCGGCAGTGGGTGGAGTTCCAGTTGTTGAAGCCCATCGGCGGAGTCAGCGCCAGGCCGTCGTCCAGCGCGTGGGCCGGTAACTGCGTCGCCACAGTGACGGCTGGGATGCCGGCCACGACGAGCAGCGTGCCGAGGAGAGAGGGCAGAACTCTTCGTCTTGAGCGTGGGGTGAACATGGTGCTCCTTCGAGTGCGGGTGGAGCCCTGAGGCGCGAAGTACACGATCAGGGGCAGGATGATCCAGACCGACAGCAGGGCCGCCATCGCCGGCTTGCAGAGCCGTAGCGTGGTCTGCCGGCACTGCCGCCGCATCGAGACGCCGTCGACGCGCGCGACCTCGGTCAGATCGTGCGGCAGGCTGCGGCGGCCGAGGCCGCGAGCAGAGGAACCGGAGGAAGGCTGCATAACGACTCCTGGGGGAGAGAGCAGCGGCCATCGGAGCTCAGCCACAAAGGCACGAGATCGATCAGAAACAAACGGGATCCAACAGCGCACTATGAGACTCGTGCGGCCTGCCGAGCGTCAAGAGTGGTGCGTGACTTTTCTCGGTCCTGGCCGGGCCCGCAGCTGCCCAACGCCCCCGGGATGCTCACCACCGCCGTCACTACGCCGGACGATTCTCGATCCACGGGAGGTCCAGTCGACGGCGCGCGAGTGACGGCGACGCAGGCGAGGCGTGGCGTGGCGTGCGCCCGCATCCCTCACGGGTTCCGGCATCACGCGGCCGAAATCGTCCTGCAATCCCCTGGACGAACAATCCTCCTCTGTGACCTGCGAAGCCGCGTGCAGGGGTTACGCGGGGCGAGAAGACCGGGTCGCGTCGACACCGCCGTCGACCGTGTCGGCGCGGCTCTTCATCGGTCACGCAAAGAGGGGCTGAGCCCTCCGCCGGAGTGCTCGCTGGGGGCCGAGCCCGTCGCCCACGGTGAGGGCCTCGTCGAGCGGGTTCGCGCACTCGCGCCCGACGGCGTCGCCGCGGCGCTCGACGTCGCCGGGAGCGGGACGCTGCCCGAGCTCATCGAGCTCGCCGACGGCCCGGAGCACGTCGTGACGGTCACCGACTACAGTGGCACGCACGAGCACGGGGTGACGCTCAGCCGTGGCGACACCGGCCGCGCGGTCCACGCGCTCGGCGAGATCGCGGAGGCGCGCGGCGTCAGCGAGGGCGGTTACGCGCGCGGGAAGCTCGTGCTGAGGTCGCTGACCGCGCGCCATGCCGATCCGGCGTCGAGCAGTGCCCCCGGGTACAGCAGTGCTCGCACGCCTGGCCACGGCCCCGGAAGGGGATCAGCCAAGGACGACGGGTTCGCCGGTCAGTGCGACGCCCGCCCCGCGCAGTTCATCGATGGCCTTGTCAGTGGTGTCGGCGGCGACGCCGGCGGTGTAGTCAAGGAGGACGCGTACGGCAAAGCCGGCTGTCGCTCCGTCCAAAGCGGTGGCCTTCACGCAGTGGTCGGTGGCGATACCGACGACGTCGAGGTCGCTGACCTCGCGTGCGCGAAGCCAGTCGGCCAGGGAGGTGCCGTCCTCGGCCGAGCCTTCGAAGCCGCTCTTCGAGGCGGAGTGCGCGCCCTTGTAGAAGACCTCGTCTACGGCCCCGGAGGTGGCGGTCGACGCGAAGGTGGGGTGGAAGTCGCTTCCGTCGCTGCCGGCGACACAGTGCACGGGGAAGGAGTTCTGGAAGTCCGGGTGGTCGGAGAAGTGGCCCCCCGGATCGATGTGGTGGTCGCGGGTGGCGACGATGTGCGCGTACTCGCTGCCGGCGGAGCGCTGGACCATCTCGGCGATGGCGCGGGCACGGTCGGCGCCGCCCTTCACCGGGATGCTCCCGCCCTCGCAGAAGTCTTTCTGCACATCGACGACGATCAGTGCTCGGCGCACAGCGCGATCCTTTCCTCTCGGAATCCCTGCCTGGATGTCTGCCACCTTCGGCTGTGGTCGGCGCTTCACGGCCCGGTCGTTCACCCGTCCGGCCACTCCGGACCGCACTGCCTGCGTCTCTGGTGGCGGGCTCCTGGCCGCACGAGCCCGCTGCCGTCGACTACCGCGTCACCGAAGGCGGCTCCTGGCGCCTCTCGCTCGCCGCCGGAGCTGCCCGCGGCCCGTCTCCCCACGCCCGGCACCATGCCCGCCGTCGCCGCCGACGAGCACCCGCTGAGCAACTCGCATGGCTCAGTAGGTGATTGCGACGTTCCGGACGAGGTGGACGTCGGTCAGTGCGGCCGTGGCTGCTGTGAAGCCGACCAGCGCCGGTGTCGGCACCGTGAGGGGGGTGTCCAGCACCCGCTTGTGGTCCAGGTCGACCTGGAGGTGGCCGTGGGCCACAGTGACTTGCACGTCGTGGGTACCGGTGCGCAGATCCGGGATCCCCGTGGCGGTGGAGGCGTAGGTGAGGGCGTCGCCGCTGCCGCCGGTGGCGATCGCGAGGAAGTTCGCGGAGGGATCGTTTGTGTTCTTGTGTGTGTCGAGCGTGACGGCGATTCCGGGTAGACCGGAATACCCCAGGCCACCGCCTCCCACGCCCAGCACTTGCGGCGTCGCGGTGGGATCGAGCAGGACGAAGGCGAGTCCGTCGGCGCCCGTGCCGCCGCTGATCTCCACGGTGAACTCGGCCCGCAGCTTGCCCGTGGGCACCGCCACGGTGTGGAGGGCGGATCCGGTCTCGTTCGGAGCCGCCCGAGTGAGCATCAGGTCGGCGCCGGAGAGGGCGGCGCTGCCGTTGAAGGACCAGGAGTCCTTGGCCGGGCCCGGAACGGCCCCGCCCTGGACGCCGGTGCCGGTGAAGTTGACGATCTGCTTGCCTTTGGGGTGTTTGCTGTCGCTGTCGATGGTGTATTGGCCCTTGGCCGGTCCGGTGGCGGTGGGTGCGAACACCACGGCCGGGTGGAGGTCGCTCTGGGGCCCCAACTGCTGGCCCTCGGCAAGGGGGTGAGGATCGTCGAAGGGCGGGGTGGGCGCCTTGGCCAGGGTGAGGGTGAGAGTGAGAGTGCCGCTGTTCTTGACGTGGAAGCCGAGGGTGCGTGAGCCGCCGACCGGGACCTGTCCGAAGTCCAGGATCAAGGGGGTGACCGAGATTTTCCGGTCTCCGACGACGGCTCTCCCGTGGAGCGGCACGGTGACCGACAGCCCACTGGCGCCGGTGATGGTGAGACGGTCCGCGTCGCCGGCGGGCGGGCTGGGGGCGGTGGGGGCGTAGGTGACCGCGATAGCGACGGACGCGCCCGGCTGCAGCAGGATCGCTTGGGGCGGATCACCCGTGTGGAACGGTGCCGCAGGTACACGGGTGGTGCTGATCGTGTCGGCGGTGGTGCCGGTGTTGGTGATGAGCACACCGAGGGTCATACGGTCACCGACGTTCAGCGCGTCGGCGAGGTCGAACTTGACCACGGAGGGAGACGCGCTGAACCCGGGCTTGGTGCCGTTGCCGAACACCCCCAGACCGACGGTTTCGGCGGTTCCACCGACGGTCACCGAGAAGCCGAGGGAGCCGACCGCCCCGCCCGGGCCGGTGGGGGTGAAGGACACCGGTACGGCGAGCTGCTCGGCGGGGGGCAGGGTGGTCGGCAGCTGAGGCGGCGTGGGCAGGGAGAACGGCGGGTCGGTGGTCACCGCCGTCACGGTCACCGTGTCCGAGGCGGTCACGGTGGCGGTGGCCTGCCCGCTGCTGCCCACGCCGACGCTGCCCAGATCGACGAAGCCGCCGGTGAGCGGGGATCCGGACGGCCGGCCGAAAGCGATCAGCTTGCCGTCCCCGGTACCGACGTAGACGCGGCCACCGCTGACGGCAGGCACGGAGAACTTGGTGGAGTTGCCGATCGGCGCGGACCAGCGCAGCCGAAGGACGCCGCCTGCCGGCTCGGCGTCGTACGCGCGCAGCGTCGCGTTGGTGCACAGCGAGTTGTCGTCCAGCGGTCCGCCGGGGCAGATGACCCAGACCAGTGCGGAGCCGGGAACGGTGCCCGTCGAGGTCACGACGGGTGAGCCCGGGTAGTGACCGATGCCGGCGCTGCTGGCCCCCACGGAGGTGAGTTCAGGCTGATCGAGGTCGGACAGCCCGAAAGCGTAGGCACGTAGCTGGCCGTCGTTCTCGGCGACGTAGACGTGGCCGCCGCCGCCACCCCAGACCGCCGGGTGGCCCCAGACGCCCTTGAAGGGGCCGGTGACACCGAGCACGTGGTCGGTCCCGCCGGGGCCTTGAGCGCGACCGCCGAGGTCGTCGCGGTCCAGGAGGAACACCCGGCCGTCCTTGCCGATGTGGACCATGAGGTGGGGGTGGTCAGCGCTGGTGAAGGGCGGGGAGGGCAGCGCGACCGGGCCCCCCGAGCCCAGATCCTGGTCGATCGCGTCGAGGTTGTCGGCGTCGCTGGGGCTGAAGAAGTCCTGTGCGGTGAGGGGCCCCGTGCCGGCGGTGGCGAGACGGACCACCGACTCGGCCAGGTGACCGGGGGCGGGGTGGCCCGGACCGGGAGCCGGTGAGATGCCGTTGCCGGTGGAGAAGAAGATCCTGCCGGGACCGTCGGAGACCAGGCCGCCACCACTCATCCACACGCCGGCTTCCGCACCGCTGGTGGAGTCCTCGGTCGCCCACATCCGGATGGCCCGGGTGGTGGTGTGCACGCCGACCACGTAGCCGACGTAGGTTCCCTGGTCGCAGTGGGAGCCGAAGCCGGCGAAGACCTCCCCGTCCAGCAGGAGCAGCCCCGGGCGCTGGTGGGCGGCGTACGGGTCGAAGGAGTTCGCCGGGTTGTTCGCGGGCGCGCCCTGTATCGTCACCGGCCAGCCGGGGTGGTCGGCGCCGGTGGCAAGGTCGAGTGCGTGCAGGTACCAGTGCGGATGCGTGGGGTCGGGCCCGTCGTTGACCTTGGTGGTGAGATGGACCAGGCCGGTCGAGGGGTCGTAGACCGGTGTGCTGGTGATGCCGACGGTGGGTTTGAGGTCCTTGCAGTCGGGGACCGCATCGAAGGGGAAGGGCCGGCCGAGCGCGCGGTGCCACTGGATCGCGCCGGTGACGCCGTGGATGCCGTAGACGGAGTTGGTCTCCGTGGCGACGACCACGGTGGTGCCGACCACGAGAGGCTGGGCGTAGACCTGGCCGTCGACGCTGGTGGTGAACAGCCGCCCGAAGTCGGCGGCGCTCACCTTCTCGGGTGTCAGGCCCGGCTGGTCGGCGTCCCAGCCGGTGCGCAGGTTGTTCATCGAGACGGTGGTGTCGTCGGTGGTGCCGAGGACTGGCTGCACGGTGACCATGCTGTGCCTCGCTTCTGGTTCGGTCCTGGCTTGACGGCCGCCGGTGCCGCGGGCACGCGCCTGCTGGACCAGGAATCATTTCGGACGTCTGCCCCCGGGCGCTCGCGGCACCACGGGCACTGGCCGGCCGGCTGCCCCGGTCGTCTCCGCCTCGGCCACGATCCGGTCCACGAGTGGGCGGTGCGGCGACAGACGGCAGACGGGGTCGGTCGCCGCGGGATCCCCGGTCAGCTCGAACGCCTGGCAGCGGCACCCTCCGTGGTCCAGCTCCCGGCGTGGGCAGCTGCGGCACGGTTCGCGCATCCAGTCCGTGCCGCGGAAGCGGGTGAAGGCCGGCGAGTCGTACCAGATGGACGCCAGGTCGGCCTGACGGATGTTCATCACCCCCAGCCCCGGGATGCGGCCCGCGGCAGGGCACGGCAGCACATCACCGTTCGGGGCGACCGTCAGCTGGCGGCTACCCCAACCGTGCATGCACGGCTTGGGCAGGTCCTCGAAGTAGTCGGCGACCACGTACACGATGTCCAGACGTGAGCCGGTACGGCACCGGGCCGCGCGCACCGCTCGCTCGGCGGCGGTGAGCTGGGCCCGGGTCGGCAGCAACGCCGCACGGTTTTGCAGCGCCCAGCCGTAGTACTGGGTGTTGGCCAGCTCCAGCCGGTCGGCGCCGACGCGTTCCGCCAGGGCGATGAGAGCGTCGATGTGATCGATGTTCGCGCGGTGCAGTACGACGTTGACCGTCAGGGCCAGCCCCGCCTGCTTCACCGCGGCCGCGGCCTCCAGCTTGCGCCGGTGGGCGGGCCGGCCGGCGATGAGGTCCGCGCCGCCGGGGTGGGCGTCCTGGAAGCTGAGCTGCACGTGATCAAGGCCCGCGGCGGCCAACTCCCCCGCCCGGCGCGGCGAGAGCGTCTGGCCGGCGCTGATCAGGTTGACGTAGAGGCCGAGGCGGTGTGCGTGTGCAACGAGGTGGGGCAGGTCCCGGCGCAGCAGCGGCTCACCTCCGGACAGGTGAGTCTGCAGTACGCCGAGGGCGCGAGCCTGGTCGAGCACGGCGCACCATTGAGTGGCCGTCAGTTCCTCGGCATAGGCGTCGAGGGACAGCGGGTTCGAGCAGTAGGGGCAGTGCAGGCCGCAGCGATAGGTGAGTTCGGCCAGCAGGCCCAGCGGCCGGGGAGCGCCCTCAGCCACCGCAGTGCCTGCCGGACTCGGGGCCCGCGCCGCCCGGAGCTGACGTCTGCGCCGACGTGACCGGTTCCAGCAGATGGCGCGCGGCGAGCGCGGCCAGGAACGCCTCGACCTCCTCGGTGTCCACGGTGTCGTAGCGTTCCGCCAGTACGTCTTCGATCTCGGCCGCGCCGGCGGTGTCTTGGCACACGCGCAGGATCGCGGCCGCCGTCTCGTTGAGCAGCAGGACGCCCTCCGGGTGCAGCAGCACTGGTGTCCGCCGCACCGGGTCGTGGCCGAGCCGAACCCCGCGTCGCAGCCGCCAGCACCGGGCCGGTGCGCCGTTCATCAGCCCTCCTCATGGCCGGCGCGATCGAGGGCGTCGAGCATGCTCCACAGCAGCCCGCACTTGAACTCCAGGGCGGCGAGCGCCGCATCCTGCTGCTCGCGGGTGGTGCAGTTCTCCAGCACCAGCTCCCGGGCGTGGGTGGCGTCGCTGGAGGCGGCCTCGATCCGGCGGTCGAAATACCGGTGGCCGCTGGAGTGGATCCAGGGGTAGTGATCACGCAGAGCCGTCAGACGTGTGCGCATCAGCTCGGGCGAGAACAGCTCCGTGAGCGAGGCGGCGACCGCTTCCGTCCAGGGGCGGACCCGGGCGAAGTGGACATAGGCGTCGGTGGCGAAGCGGACACCGGGGAGGACGAGCCGTTCGTCCAGCACATCGGCCCGCTTCATGCCCGCCGCGGTGGCGAGCGTCAGCCACTCCTCCAGTCCGCTGCTGCCGGTGTCGTCCCGCCCGTCCTGGTAGTGGATCCGCTCCACCCATCTGCGCCGCACCTTTACGTCGGGGCAGTTGGCGAGGATGGCGGCGTCCTTCTGCGGCAGGCACTTCTGGTAGTACCACCGGTTGGCGATCCAGCGTCTCATCTCGTCTTGGGTGAGCGCGCCGGTGTGCAGCCGTGAATGGAACGGATGCTTGTCCCAGTAGTGCGCGGAAAGGGCTTCGAGCGCTGCCTCGAACTCCTGCCGGGTGCGCGGCGGCGTGGTTTTTTCCATCGGGATCCTCCCAGCCGGCCCCCTCGACACCGGTCGGTGGCTACCTCCGGCCCGCGTACGCCGTGACCTCGTGCGGCGTCTCGAAGTCCGCGAACTGCGGGGAGACCCACCTGCGCCGCCGGTCCCCCACGGCATCCCCCGCCGTCGGGGCACGCCGCTCCTTGCACAAGGGTTCCAGCCGTGCGGCGGGCGGACGGACACTCCTGGCCGACATGTCGTACCTCATCGTTCGTCCTTCCGAGGAGGCTCATATGCCTCCAGCGTGACCCCGCACACCATGGCTGGCAAATCGAACTGAGGCATCGCCAGTCGGCCATAGCCCAGGGGCAGGTGGCGTCTCTGTGACGGCATGTCAGTCTTCGGAGGCAGCGCAAGCCGTCAGGGAATTCCGGTCAAGGGAATTACTTTTCCCGTCAACCGAGATTTTCACCGTTCAATTTGTCACCTGTGATCAATACCGCACGCCCGACACATGCCAGGGTCTCGGTCAAGTCGCATATTGCATCTCCCTGCATCAGACTGAAAACAGGTGCCGCAACGCATGCACAGCGTTCTGAGCTGGCCGCTCCCTAGGCGCCGGATCCCGGACTCGACAAAGGGGGCTGACATGCCCGTCGAACTCAATGACACAGTGCCGCTGTCGTGGAAGAACGCCACCGGCGACAACGACACCATGCTGCAGAACCTGCAGCCGAACATCCTGAAGGGTCATGTCCGCGACCGTCTGCACGTCCTGCTTCTGCAGTTCGCCGAGGGACCTGAGGGCACCGCGGCGGCCCGGGCCTTCCTGGCCGGGCTGGTCCCGCTCATGAAGTCGGCCAAGACGGCGCTCGAAGAGGCGGAAGCCTTCAAACAACACGGTACGAAGGGCACCCCCTATGTCGGTGTGGGGCTGACGCACGCGGGCTACGGCAAGCTGGGCCTGACGAGTACGGCGCCCACGGACACTGTCTTCCAGCACGGAATGCGAGACCCCGATTCCCGGGCCAAGCTGGGCGACCCTGATACCACGCAGTGGGAGCACGGTTACCAGCAGGAAATCCATGCCATCGTCCTGGTGGGCGGCGATGCCGATTCCCCCCTTGCCGACACCCGACTCGGTGAGGTCAAGGCGCTTCTGCCCGGTTCGATCACCGTGCTCGCCGAAGAGACCGGCAAGACCCAGCACGATGACGCAGGGCGCGCGATCGAACACTTCGGGTACGTCGACGGGCGCAGCCTGCCGCTGTTCCTCACCGAGGACCTGGACGCGGAACGCGACACCACGGACGGAACCTCCGTATGGGATCCGTTCCTGCCGCTGGGACGGGTACTGGTCGCAGACCCGGCGGCCCCCGACCCCGGCACGGACTTCGGCAGCTACTTCGTGCTGCGCAAGCTGGAGCAGAACGTGCGAGCCTTCAAGGCGGCCGAGGAAGATCTCGCCAATGCCCTGAAGCTGGACAACGACGACCGCGAGCGAGCCGGTGCGATGCTCGTCGGCCGTTTCGAGGACGGCACCCCGCTCACGCTGCAGGCGGAGGCCGGAGCGCAGAAGCCGGTGATGAACAACTTCACCTACGCCAGCGACAGCGCTGCCCACAAGTGCCCGTTCCAGGCACACATCCGCAAGACCAACCCACGCGGATCCGGTGGCTTCGAACCGCCGGATCAGGAGAGGCTGCACCTGATGGCGCGGCGGGGACAGACCTACGGGGAACGTACCGAGGGTGACCAGCCCGAGACCGGCGTCGGCCTGCTGTTCATGGCATTCAACTCCGAGCTTGGTCAGCAGTTCGAGTTCGTGCAGCGGCGGTGGGCGAACAACCCCGGATTCCCCGGGCACGGCACCGCTCCCCAGCCCGGGCTCGACCCGGTCATCGGCCAGGGCAGCCGACCCGCGCAGACATGGCCGCGAGCCTGGGGAGACGGCGAGACTCAGGAGACCCCCGCCCCCGCGCAGGCCGTGACCATGAAGGGCGGCGAGTACTTCTTCATGCCCTCGCTGCCGTTCCTGCGCGGCCTGTGACCGCCGCGCGTCCGTCCCACAGCAGGCAGGACACATCATGACCATCGAACGCGACAGCCGGGAACTGGCAGCGGCACACATGGACCCGCCGTTGCAGCGCCTTCTCGAAGCGGCCCGGCAGAAGAACCGGCTGGTGCCCCGGACCGAAACGTCTCCCCCGGTCGGGGAAGGGGTCACCACCATCCCGGTCGGGCAGAGCCCGCACAGCGTGGCGGTGAGCCCGGACGGGACCCGTCTGTACGTGACCGAATTCAAGGGGAATTCGGTGTCGGAGGTCGATCTCTCCCGCGGGGAGGTGGTGGCCACCTTCGCGGTCGACGAGGGTCCGTACGGTGTGGCGGCCAATCCCGACGGCCAGCACCTGCACGTCACGGTTCCGGACTCCAAGGTGCTGATCGTGATCAACCTTCCGGACGATGTGTTCGGCAGTGGCTTCAACCATGCGCCGTACGGGGTGGCGGTCGGTCCCGACGGAAGGCAGGTCTATCTGGCGCTGGCTCTCGAAGACCGGGTGTTGGTCACCGACCGGTTTGCGAAGGGGGACTTCGGAACGTTCACCGGCCTCGACTTTCCGGTCGGCCTGGCGGTGAGCCCCGACGGACGATCTCTCTACGTGACCCACTACTTCTCCCACCAGGTGTCCGTCGTCGACATCGCCGGGGGAACGCTGATCAGCCGTGTCCCGGTCGCCGAAGGCCCGTACGGTGTGGCGGTGAGCCCCGACGGGGACCGGGTGTACGTGGCCCACTTCCCCTTCGACAGCGTGTCGGTGATCGATCCCGGGCGAGCGGAAGTGGTGGGCACGATCCCGATCGGTGGCGCACCCCGGGGAGTGGCGGTCAGCCCGGACGGAACCCGCCTCTACGTGACCAACTTCTTCGCCGACACTGTGTCGGTGATCAGGCTGTGACGGGATCCCGCCCCGTCGGGGCGGGATCGTCGCGCGGTGCGTCTTCCGTCCAGCGCGGTGCATCGTCTGAACTCAGGCGCAGCCGTCGTTGGGAGCGATCGGATAGTGCAGCCCCTGCTCCGCTCGACGCGGTCCCGCCCGTCCGCGGCCGGGTCGGTCGTCCACGCTGCAGACCGAACGAGCTGTTCGCCATCGCGGGCGCTCGCGGGACAACGGGTCAGTGCGTCCTGATGAGCACGTCCTGGGGTCGGCCCAACGAAGTGCCATCGCGCAGGATCACTTCATCCACGAGCTTCGGACTTGCGACCGGCGAGGGCGGCAAAGGCGCCGGCTGCGGCGTCGGCTGAGGCGGGTCCGGCAGCATGATCTGGCTGCCATAGGCAGGCGGTTGCGGCATAGTGCCACCTCCCCCGGCCAAGTCGACCAGGTCCGCCAGGCCGCCGTCATTGTCCACTCGGGGTACACCGAGTGGCGGCAGACCGAGCAGTTGCAGGGCGGTCTTGGGCAGACTGACGTGCGAGCACCACCGGCTGTCGATGCCGGGACGGACCCGACCGCCGAACATCAGCAGCGGGACCCGTGGTCCATAGGCCAACTGCACGCCATCGGGCGCGTATTCCACATTGGGCGTGGCGACGTGGTCGTCGAAACCGCCCCAGTCGTCCCAGGTGAGCAAGAAGACCGTCTCGTCCCACCGCCCGGCCTGTACCACCGCGTCGACGGCCTGCCAGACCGCATCCATGCCGAGTGACACGTCCGCCGTCGGGTGCTCGTCGTACGGTTCGTCGTGCCACACCATGGCGAGCGTCGGCAAGGAGCCGTTGGCGGCATCGTCGAGGAACTGCTGCGACGGCTTGGCCGAGCGGACGATGTTCGCCGACCCCTTGAGCTGCTGGTAGAACTCGACCGGGTAGCCGGTGGCGCCGGTGTAGGCCTTCCAGCTCAGGCCGTTGTCCTGAGCGTGCCCCGGCAGGGAGGGCAGATCCCACACCGGCTGGGTGTTGTGGCGGGGATTGCGCAGCGTAGGGGACTGACCGCCGACGATGAGCAGATGGTTCGGTGTCGAGTTGGTCCCGAACCCGGAGCAGTGGTTCTCCAGGAACGCCCCGCTGGCAGCCAGCCAGGCGTAGAACGGCAGCACCGAGGTGGTGTCGAACTGGACATGGTCACCGGTGGACTGCTGCGTGAGCCAGCGGTAGTAGGCGTGCCGGTCGTGCGGCGGGTCAATCGCCGGCGGATTCGGCGAGACCTGCCAGCCAGTGGCGATGTTGGCGCCGTAGGCCGCCATGGAGAGGAAGTAGTTGTCCGTGGTGTGGTTCTCCTGAACCATGCACACCACGTGCTTGATCGGGCCTGCCGGGGTCTGTGTGTGCGTCATGGATCACCCTCAAGGCGAAGAACGTGCTTCATACGAACTATTGATTCACGCTCAGTCGTCCGAGCACTACGAGACTGGTGAATCATCACCCGAGCGGAACAATCGATGAGTGCACCGTCAGCACGTGCGAGACCGAGTGTCGCGATCAGCTGCTCGACCGGCGTGGCGGCGGCGTGCGGTGTCGGACTACGGCTGGGGCACCAGCAGACCCTGTCCGTACAGCCAGCGGGCGACGGTCAGGGCCTGCTCGGCCGACATGGTGCGGCTCCAGGCCCGCAGGGTTTCGGCGAGTGTGTGTCCGCCGTGCAGGGAGGCGACCAGCGGGGCGAGCGCGTGCCCACCGAGGTAGGCCACCGGCCGGGGCAGCGCGGGATGGACGAGCGCGGGGCGGAAGGCCACTTGGTCGCCCACCACGCACGGGGTGCTCGTCAGCCGGCCGGCAGGTGCCAGGCGTACCCGTCGGTGCATCAGGGCGGCGAGGTCCGGTCGGGGCGCGGGTTCCGGCGCAGGGACCGGGAGTGGCCGGGCGCGGCGGCGCCAGAAGGCGTTGTCCCGGTATGGCAGATGTTCCTCGTAGTAGCCGCCGGCCCAGCGCGTGTGCTGCTCGACCGAAGCGCGCTGGCTGTCGCGGTAGTAGGCCAGCGCGGCCCGTCGGTCACCGCCCCCGCCGAGCAGGGTGTGTACGGTGACCGCCCCGGCCATGGCGCTCTGCAGGGCCTTGTCCACCCCGGAGGAGGAGAGCGGGTCGATCGCGAACGCCGCCTCGCCCAGGCTGATGCGGTCCTCGGCAACGGGGTCGGGATCGAGGTAGCCGGTGGCGTCACACACCGCCACGGCACTCGCGGGCCGGTCCGCCGCCAGCTCGCGCAGCAGCTCGGAGCCGGCCAGCAGGCCTCGCAGGAAATCGGCCCTGAAGGAGCGGTGGACGCGTGGGCGACGCAGTTGCTCGGGGTCGGTGAAGGCCATGGCCCGGTACTCCCCGCCCGGCAGCAGCGTGCCCCACAGCCAGCCGTGCGGTCCGGCCTCCAGGCAGGTCGGAGGGACTCTCCGGGTCCCGACGCGCCACGCCGCGTACAGCGCGATCGTCCGCGGGCCCGTACGCGTCACCCGCCCGCCGAGGACCCGCGCCCGCCCGGTGGCGTCGACCAGGAACCGCGCGCTCAGGATCCGGGGCCCCTCGGGCGTCGTGAGCGGCACCTCCCAGCCCTCGGCGTGGCGGTGGGGTCGGTGGGCGCGGGCGGGCTGGAGCACCGCGACGCCGACGGATCGGGCGGCGTCCAGCAGGAGTTGGTCGAAGCGTGCACGGCAGACCGTGAACCCTCTCGTACCAGCCGGCAGTCGAACCCGACGCACCCGCTCGTCCGTCCAGCGCACGCACGACCAGGTGGGGGCCAGGGATCCCGCGTCGCGTACGGCCTGCAGCAGCCCGAGGCTGTCCAGCAGCGGCCGGACGGCCGGCGTCAGCGCCTCGCCCACGTGCGGACGCGGAAACGGGTGCCGCTCCACCAACAGCACCCGGTGGCCCAGTTCGGTCAGTCGCCGGGCGCAGAGGGCACCCGATGGTCCAGCACCGAGGACGCAGACCTCGGTGTGGATGCGACGGACGGGCTCCGATCCGTCGGTCACGCCGGGGTCCCGCCGGCCGGCGCGGGGCCGAACCAGTCGGGCCTGCGGCTGAGCAGCCGGTGGTACGCGCCCAAGGCGTAGTGCAGCCAACCGCGGATGTACTGGCAGGCGGGACGGCCACGGTCGATCACCTCGTGGTGGCAGCCACCGCCGCACAGATAACGCGCCCAGCACGAACGGCACGGCTCCTGGCGGTGCACATGCCGCTCGCCGAGCCAGGTCAGTTGCCGAGCACGGTCCACGCCCCGGTCGAGGCTGCCCAGCGCGCCCCTGGGATCGCCCACGAAGCGGTGGCAGGCGGCGAGCTCGCCCTCCGCGGAGACGCCCAGATACCCGGCACCGGCACCGCAGGGATAGGGGCGATGGGTGCCGCGGTGGAGCTCACGCAGCGCGTTGGCGAGGTTGGCGAAAGGGTAACGGCGGCCTGCGACCACCTGTCGCTCGAACTCCTCACCACATGACACCATCTGATTAAGCATCAACTCCAGGTCTGCAGCCGACAGTTCGCCTTGACCGGTCGGGGAGTTCAGCATGGGCGAGAAGCCGACGCTGTGGAAGCCGAGTTCGACGAATGCATCCAGGGTCTCCCGCAGGGCGAGGTTGTGCGGGGTCACCGTCACCCGTGCCGAGACCTGCATCCGTTGCTGAGCCGCCAGCAGTGGGGTCACGTTGGTGATCACTCTCCGGAAGCTGCCCCTTCCGCCCCGGTAGGGTCGCAGCGAGTCGTGCGCCTCCTTGGTGCCGTCCAGGCTCACCGTCACCGCGAAGCCGTGCCGCTCGAAGAAGTCGGCGTCCGCGGCGGTCAGTGTGGTGCCGTTGGTGGTGATCGAGAAGGTCGCCTGCACGTTCCGCTTCGCCGCGAGCCGGACCGCATGCTCGGTGGCGGCGTGTACGACGGGCCGGTTGAGCAGGGGTTCGCCTCCGAGGAAGGCCAGGTTCACCCGCTCTCCCGGTGCGGCCTCGCGAAAGAGCAGTTCCACTGCGGTGAGCGCGGTCTCGGCCGACATGCTGGTGGGTGTCCCGCCGAAGCTGCCCTGCTGGGCGTAGCAGTAGGTGCAGCCGAGGTTGCACTTCTGCGCCACGGAGAGCGAAAGGGCGCGCACCGGCGGCTCGGCGGGAGGCCGGTCGTCGATCAGCCGTGGGGCGTCCAGCCCGAGTTCGGACATCAACCGGGACAACCCGGGGCCGTCGTCGGCGTGCCGTGCGCGGTCGAGGGCCAGGTAGCTGTCCGCGTCGAGGTCGAACAGGCGGTTGCCGTTGACCACCAGGGCGTGCCGGCCGACCTCGGTGCGCACCAGGTGGAGGTCGGGGCTGACCGGGGCGGACAGCTCGAACAGCTCACGGGCCGGTCCACCGGTCGCGTGCGGGGTGAGGGAGGGGTTCATCGGACAAGACCTCGTCAGGGGTTGTGGGTCGGCCGGCCATCGTCCGGGTAGTCCCGTCCGCCGACGATGAATCGCAGGTGCGACTGCCATTCTCGAAACAGGTTCTCGTACGTCAGGAGGCGGGTGTCCCGGCCGTTGTCGAGCACGTACTCCTTGGGTTCGCGATGCACCGAGAGCCAGTTGTTGCCGACGCTGACGCCCTGCTCGTCCACGTCCACGTTGACGTAGTCCGGCCGGCTGGCCGCCCAGTAGTAGCAGGCGCACTCGCGGTAGTCGTTCTGCCAGGGAGAGCAGAGGCTGCGGGTGAGGTCGCCGGGCTGCACCAGCTGCTCGTCGATCACCGTCATCCAGCCTTCCGCCGCCTCGCTGACGGCGAACAGTGGACGGATGACCAGGTCGACGGAGCGCAGCGTGGCCGGGTCGTCCGGGATGCCCACCGGGCTGTCGCTAGGCTGCATCGTGAACTCGCAGGCCACCGGCCGTCCGGCATGGCCATCCAGGACCTTGGCAAGGGAGTTGGACCATTCCAGCATGGTCACCCCGTCGGGGTTGCCGGCCGAGGTGAGCGGGTCGGACGTGCCCCTGGGAAGCTGCGGGCCGAGCAGGCTACCGACCACCGGTTCACCGGCCACCCGGAGCAACCGGCAACCCTCCAGCTCCTGGTGGTCCGGATCGGCCCGGACCACCAGGTTGTCCGCCTCGTGCAGCTCGATGCCCTCGAAGATGCGGCGCCAGATGTTGCGGAAGTCGAACTCAAGACCGGGGAAGGCGTTGGAGATGGCGGAGGCGGCCAGGGTGCTGGGCGGGTTACCGGGTGCCCGGTAGTGAAGCTGCGCCGAGAGGTTGCTCGGCCGGATCGAAGTGATGGGCTGCGGCTCGGTCATCCCCGCTCCTCGGGGTCGGAAGTCGTAGTGGCGGCAGGGCCGTTGTCGGTGAAGATCGCCCGCTTGGCGACCTTGCGGACGAGGTCGACCTGGCGGCGGGTCAGCGCAAGGGAGCGACCGTCCGCACCGCGCATCAGGGCCGGCATCTTGCGCCGCCCCTTGTCGGACAGGTCGCCGACGTCGTCGAAGTCGCGCAGCACGTCGGCGAACCAAGGTGCCGTGCCGCTGCGCAGGCCGGTGAGCACCTGCTGGTGCAGGTTCAGCAGCGCGCTGCGGTCGACCAGCGACGGAGCCATGATCGGCTCGTACAGGCGGCCGGTGTCGTTGGTGTCCTGGGCGACCATGGTGGAGGCACCGCGGACCTGGCCGTTCACCGTGTTGCCGTTCAGCACGGCTGTGTTCATGAGCCGGACCGTGTCGAAGGCACGCCGGACCACCTCCTCGGCGGCCTCCGGCGACACCTGGCCGGCACCGACCGTGGGGCCGAACATGGCCTGCTCCAGCTCGTCCGCGACGGCGCGCACCGGGAAGCTGTCGGGAGCGTAGGCCGGCGGGCCTGCACCGATCCGGCCGTACGCGCTCAGGAGAGTGCCATCGACGGTGAGTTCGGCCCTGACCAGGCCGTCGCACTCGTCGTCCAGGTAGCCCTTGCTGATCCACTTGCGTTGCTGAGTGAAACCGGCGTAGATCTGGGAGGGGTTGGTGACCCGGGGGTTGTTGGGATCGTCGTGGTAGCCGAGCCAGGTGCCCCGGTTGGCGTCGTACAGCACATCGACCACGTTCGGGTCGCGCTCGGGGTCGGGCCGCGGCGGCCCGGGAGGCGGCTGCTGCAGGCTGGAGCCGTAGACGCGGCCGGCGGCGGGGGTGAAGCGCAGTCGGATGCCGGGGAACTCGGGGGTGGGCTTCAGGTATCGGACGTGCCCGAGCGGAAGTGCCCTGCCCTCCCAGAAGTTGGGGCAGGTGCCGTTCAGCGGGTGCACCGCGTGGTCGTTGACGGGGCCGACCCGCGCATCGATGCGGTCGTTCTCGTCACCGGTCCTGCGGTGGATCTTGTGGTTGGCCACGTGCACCGACCAGTGCACGTCCTCGGGCCCGAGCCCGTGACGGGCCAGCAGGTCGAGGGTCAACAGTTCCAGCACGTCCTCCCGGCCCCGCTGCGCGGTCAGCGCCCAGACCTCCAGGAACGGAGCCACCGGCCGGACCTGGCCGTCCTCGGTGAAGCGCAGCGTCGGCGGGGTCTCGGCCGATGTGATGGCGCCGCTGTGCGGATCCACCTGGAAGGTCGGGGCCGGCCGCACCTGCCGGGGCGCCAACGGGCGGTGCGGGTCGACCAGTACCTCGTAGTTGTCCATCGGCCGGGCGGCCGAGCCCAGGCGGCCGATCGCCAGGGGCGGCAGGATCCGGAGTTCCTTGATGGCCACGCTCTCTCCTCGTCGGTGGTTGGTCGGTTGCCGAGGGGTGTTCAGCGCTCGGCCAGAACGCGTTCGGCGAACTTCCGTGCCTGGATGTCTGTCTCGCGAAGCGCGCGCAGGTACGCCTCGCCCTCGGGCGTCAACCTCGTCTGGAGCAGGGCGTCGACGGCGCGCAGCGAGGCCTCGGTGAGATCGCGCTGGAGCAGCCACCGGTTGCGGTCACCCGCCGGGAGGTCCAGCGTGTACGGCATCTCGAACGGCGGGCCGGCCAGCAGGCCGCTGTCCCGTTCGCGGTCGAGGGGGAGCTGGAGCAGCGTTCCCGCGACGGCCCGGAGGTTGTACATCTCGCCGAACGCCCGGTGGATCAGCGATCCACGCGCGGTCAGGGTGGTGCCGTTGTCGAGCGGGCCGATCAGGCGGAAGGCGTGTGCCACGTCGGTCAGCAGCATGCGGTAGCGCAGGTTGAACAAGTGGCCCCAGCGAGCGGCCTCGGGGTCGGTGATGGGGTTGACCTCAGGGCGAGGCTGGCCCGGTTCGAGGACCAGTGTGCGCGTCAGTGCCAGAGTCTCCTGGTTGAGCCGATGATCGGTGCGAGGGTTCTCGGCGACCCGCCGCGCGACGGTGTTCTGGTCGGGCAGGTCGAGCCGATCCAGCTCGCGGAAGATCGTCAGGAAGCGGAAGAAGTGTGAGAGTTCCCTCGGATCCGTGCCGGCCGCGGGGAGAGGTGCCTGCAGCGGAGGCAACGCCTCACCCTGCTCGCCGATCTGCTTCAGCGCGTTCAGGGCGGAGTCACGCGAGGAGACGCCGATGATCAGCAGGTCGGGGGACTGCGTCTCGGGCACGTTGCCGGCGTCCCGGCCGCGTTCGCCGAGGGTGTAGCCGCGACCCCACTCGTGCCAGGAGGCCTGGTAGGGCAAGGTCGCGGCCTGGAAGGCGGCATCCGGGATGCGATCGCGATCTCCGAGGATGTCGGTCAGCCGGTCGTAGAGGGCACCCACGCGGTTCACCGGTGCGCCCTGCCGGCCCACGGCCAGCTGCCGGATCCGCTCGGCCTCCTCGCCGGTCCAGTTGGGCGGGCTCTCCGCGCAGATGTACCGGGCGAGCGTTTCCTGGGTGAGCCGCCGGAGCGTGAACGGGAACGGATAGAAGTCCGTTCCCCACGGGTAGTCCTCCCGGCCGAGGTGCACCGGGCCGCCGAGCGCGATCAGGAGGTTCTGCACGGTGAGCAGGTGGCCCATCTCCTCCTTCGCGATGCCGAGGACGATCTCCTGCCATCGCCGTACGTCTGCGCGCAGGTGCCCGGGGACCTGTGGTCCGCCCAGCGAGTACGCGGCGAAGAGGTACTGCACCATCAGGGAGTGCTCGATCTCCGCAGCAATGTGCAGCAGCAGCACGGTGTAATCGCGCCAGTTGAACTCCGGCGGAAGGACCGGCCGGCGCACCGGTGCGGCTTTGGCGCCGGCGGCGACCTCGGTGAGGACGGACTCCAGGTGCCTGGTCATCCTCGTTCGCATGGGTACCGTCCTTGGGCTCGGCGCGTCGGGGCGGCCCTTCCGTGGCCGGGGCAGCGCCCGCAGTGGCATATGCCAGAAGGCCTTCCCGCCGGTACGCGGGCGTCCGGGCCGTGACACCCGTCCGGTGTACGGCGCACATGCGCACAGGACGGCCAGGGTCGTGCGCCGGGGGCGCACACGTGTTCCCTATGCGCTGCCACTGCCTGCGCTCGTTCGGCGGCGTGGTGGCGGCCTGCGCAGTTCTCCTTGATCGCCAAGCGCCGGAATCCGGTCCGATCACGCAGGCCGAGCGACGAGGCCGGGCCGGCCTCTCAGTCCCACCGCGCACGAGGAAGTGGCGCACACGGTCTCCGTAACCACCGCTCCCCCACCCCCTGCCAGCCTCCCCGGAAGGAGTCGAAGCCTGAGCGACCCGTGGCCGTGCCCGCGCGGCTCGGCCTCCGGTGCTCTGTACGGCGCGTCTACGGAGCCATCTCGTACGCGCCGGACAGCGCCTCGACCCGCTGCCAGACCCGTACGGTGCGCGCCTCGTCGACGACCGGGCCGCCGGACCGAGTCCAGCGCCCAGTCCTGCTGCTGCTCGGTCGCCGAGTCCTTGCCGTGCGGTTCGACGGCGTGCGCGGACCGCGTGCGGCGCGGATGCGGGAGCGTCAGGCCCGGCCGCCCCGGTGCACGCGAACGCGAAGGCGGTGTCGTGCAGTTCGCAGCGTGGGTGGGCGGCGGCCGTCGTCGGCGCGTCCAACGGCTCACCGGCCGAGGCGATATGAGCGACGGCGGCACCGTCACCGCCGCTCTCGATGACGAGCACAGCCGTCCGGCGCCGGCCGCGCACCGAGGGACAGGAGAACCAATGCGTCACCCGTTCCGTCTCCATCCCTGATCTTGCGTGGGTATCCCCGGCTTCAGCCGGGGAGGGAAACGCATCATCGCCCCGGAGGCGCGCAGCGCCGGAGTTCGCTGCGCCTTGGGGTGACGATCAGATTGGGCGTTTCTGGCCCTCGATGTAGTGACGGACGATGCTGAGCGGTGCGCCGCCGCACGACCCGGCGAAGTAGGAGCGGGACCAGAAGACGGAGCCCAGCCCGATGCGGTTGATGCGGCCGGTGTACTCGGCGCGCAGGTACCGGGAGCTGACGCCCTTCAGGCTGTTGATCAGCTTGGACAGGGCGACTTTCGGCGGGTAGTGCACGAGCAGGTGTACGTGGTCGGCTTCGCCGTTGAACTCCTTCAGCTCCGTCTCGAAGCTGCCGCACACATCCCGCATGATCTCCTCGCACCGCTTCAGCATGGCGTCATCGAAGACGTCCTTGCGGTACTTGGTGACGAACACCAAGTGTGCATGCAGATTGTAGGCGACGTGACGGCCGGTGCGAATATCGGGGTCTGGTTCCCAGCGCGGTGACATACACCAAGGGTAGTATGATCACGCGAACCGACTTGGAAAGGGGGTGGGCCGGATGATCCGTGCGTACAAGTTCCTCATGCGGCCCACCGTGGGTCAGTCGGCAGCGCTCGGCGAGATGCTGCGCGATCACTGCTCCCTCTACAACGGAGCCTTGCAGGAACGCCGCGACGCCTACCGGCACCCCTCCAAGACGAGCATCAAATACGGGCAGCAGTCGGCCCAGCTCAAAGAGATCCGCGCCTTCGACCCCGAGCGGCAGGGCCGCTGGTCGTTCTCGTCACAGCAGGCCACGTTACGGCGGCTGGACAAGGCATTCGCCGCGTTCTTCCGACGCGTGAAGGCCGGAGACAAGCCGGGATACCCCAGGTTCCGTGGCGTGAACTGGTTCGACACCGTGGACTTCCCCAAGGACGGCGACGGATGCCGGTGGAACTCCACTGCGCACGACCCCGCCACCCGCGTCCGCCTCCAGGGCGTGGGCCACGTGAAGGTCAACCAGCACCGGCCCGTGACCGGCAAGGTCAAGACCGTCAGCGTCAAGCGTGAAGGCAAGCGCTGGTACGTCATCCTGACCGCCGAGCAGCCTGAACCCAAGCCGCTGCCCGCGACCGGCAGCGTGGTCGGCATCGACATGGGCATAGCCAACTTCCTCGCCGTCTCCAACGGCGCGTTCGTACCCAACCCCCGCCACGGCCGCAAGGCCTCCGCCAAGCTCGAAGCCGCACAGCAGGCACTCGCCCGCGTCCGCCGCGACAAGCGCACCGCCAACCATCAGCGGGCCGTCCAGCGCGTTGCCGACCTGCACCGCAAGATCCGACGCCAGCGCCTGGACCACGCACACAAAACCGCCCTCGGCCTGGTCCGCGAACACGACTTCATCGCGTACGAAGACCTCAAGATCCGCAACATGGTCAAGGCCCCGGCTCCCAAGCCCGACCCCGACCAGCCGGGCAGCTTCCTGCCCAACGGGGCTGGCGCGAAGGCCGGACTCAACCACTCGATCTCGGATGCCGGATGGGGGGTGTTCCTGACGATCCTGCACGCCAAGGCTGAAAGCGCCGGACGAGAAGTGATCGCCGTGGACCCCCGCAACACCTCCCGGACCTGCCCCGAATGCGGGCACGTCTCAGCAGAGAACCGGCTCACCCAGGAGAAGTTCCACTGTCAGTCCTGCGGCCACAACGCGCACGCGGACACGGTGGGCGCCCTGAACGTTCTACGGGCCGGGCTGGTCCGTCGCGACGCCCGCCAGGGTTAGCGAGAAGCCTACGGCTTCAGCCGGGGGAGGAGTCACTTGAAGGGGCTACGGGAAATTCATGTCTGTCAACTTCCGGCAGAAAAGCACCGGTTGGATCGCCGGAGTCGTGTTGGCGGCGGCTGTCACGACTCTGTCCGGGTGCACGGACAATAAGGGAGCAGCGACGGACAAGCCGAGCGCACACGGCTCGGCCGCCGCCCACCCGGGGGCGCGTGAGACGGGGAGCGCTGGTACGAAACCGCAGCGGCCGGGAGCCGGCGACCAGTCCACACCCGAGGCGGCGGTTGCCACATTGATCACCGCGATCATCGATGGTGACACGAAACAGGCGTGCTTGGTGAGCGGGACTCCGGCCACCGGGTCGGCGCCCGCGAAAGTCGGCACCAAGTCGATGTGTGAGAGCGACTCGCCCGAGGTGCGGCAGATGGGCGACATGGTCAAGAGGCTCCGTGTCTCGTTCACACCCAAGAAGCCATCAGGTGACCCGAAGGTGACAGTCTCGCAAGTCTCCGAGAACGGCGGCAAGGCGGTCGTTCCCGCCGACAAGATCACCGTGGATGGACAGACCCTCGACGCGATCATCTTGTCCCACTCCACCGGACTGAAGCCCGGGCAGGTGAACGTGAAGTTCGATGCCACCAAAATCGCCGGCCCCTGGTACGTGACCAACATGGACCTCGCCATCGGCTGAATTCCCGCTGAGCCGCCCCCGAGTTCGGTGGGGATCTCACCAGCTCATTGCCTTGTGCGTGGAGGCGTTGGCCTCCATCTTTGTGTCGTCCAAGGCGACGCGGCCATCTTGACCATGCCGAGTTCTGCGCGAGGTGCAGGGACTGCAGGAACAGGGCGGATGCTCACGAGCCGTGCGCGGGTTGCCGGTCGCTGAGACACACACCCTAGCGTCGGTCGGCGTCGCCGCCTTCCAACAACCCTTTCAGCGCAGCCAGGTCCTTGACGTTTGCCCGCCGCACAGCTGCAGCCAGCATCGGAGCGCTCACCTTGGCAAAGCCGGTTGGCTCGCCGCGGTTGCGCAATGTCATCCGGGTGTGCCCGGCGTCCACCGGCTCCCAGGTGTAGGTCGTCTCCATGGGAAACGGCCCCTGCGCGGTACGCATCACGAGTCGTTCGGAGGAGCAGTCGACGATCTCGTATGTGTAGGTCAGGGTGCGTCCGAGAAAGCGGGCGACGAAGTCGAGCCTCGAACCCACGGCGAGCGGTGGCGAGGTCTGCCAACGAACCGAGACGATGTTGGAGTACCACCGCGGCGCATTGGTCGGATCCCCGGCGTAGGCGGCGACCTCCGCACAGGGACGGGCGATTACGATCTCGGTGACGACGTCGACGGCCACAACCCCACGCTATCCCGGCCACCCGGGATCGGGAACTCGACACACACATGCCTCTGGCAGGCCGGGGCGTCGAGTGTGGACCACATGCGGCCCGATGGGACCGGTGATTCCCGGCGAGCGCATGGGCGGCACCTCGGCACACGGACGGGACTCGTCGCCGCCCCGGACCGGGTGTGCCCCGGAACCGGCATGGCGGGGACGAATCGATTCACGCGTTCCAGAAGAACGAAACGTGCACACGGTCAGCCGCCACGTGCAGGGCCATGGCCGAGGCGGACCGGCGCAGCGTCCTGCCCTACAGGGGGTGCTCGGGCAGCGGGTGCGCGACGCCGTGGGCCTCCTCGACCACGCCGATCAGGGGGTCCCCGCTCGTTTCGGCCTCGACCGAGCCCGCGAGCCGACGACGGCGTGACCGAGGACGGTGTTCACCACCGGCCAGTCCACCGAGGGCAGGGCGGCGAAACGCCGCTCGACGCCCTCGGCCAGCTTCTTCGCCGCGCACTCCGGCAGGTCACCAGGGCGCAGACCCCGTACGGCAACATGCGCCCGCCTTCCGAAGAACCGGAGGCGGGCCCGAGCCTCCTCTTGGAGCGCATCGGACGCGCAGGACACCGCGGCCCGTAGCAGTCCCCGTCACGGCAGTGCCACAGCCATCACCACACGTCTCGATCGGCCTGCTGGCCAAGTACGGGCTGGGGCGTGCCCGTCGTGACGGCGCGGCCGCCCGCCTGCCACACCTCGCCGCTCACAGCCCAGTGGAGTGACCCGGCAGCCCACCGAGGGAGTGGGTCGCGCCCGGCAGGATCCCGGCGATCACGAAGCTGTCGGTGCCGATGGCGAACATTGCGGCGGTCAGCACGAGGAGTGATCGGTACACGTTGGAGGATTCCACTCTGATGTAAAGGTATCGGTTGCAGAAATGGCCCGAGGGGAGGCCGATCACATGCGGATCGGCCTGCATGAAGGGGCAGTCCACTCAAGGAGTCAGCCGATCGACGACCTTGCGTGGTTCTCTCGTCGGCAGCCCGGTGATCAGCCCAGGTAGAAGTCCCTGCGAGCGGCCACGAACTCCTCGATCGACTGGGCGGCGGTGCCGGTCACGCGCTGCACGCCGTCGGTTGTGCGGTCGTAGCGGTTCTCCCGGTGGAGCCGAGCCATGACGGCGACGTGCCGTTCGACGTGCGGCGGCAGGCCCGCCTTGGCGAGCACCTCGGCCTCCCACTTCTCCGGGGGCGCGTCCACGTAGGTCACCGGCCGTCCCAGCGCGCGGGAGAACTCCTGCGCCATCTCGTTCATGTCGACCGACCGCGGCCCGGTCAGTTCGTAGACCTGGCCGATGTGCGGGGCCGGGTCGCGCAGTACGGTGGCGACCACCCTGGCGACGTCGTCCACGGCGATGGGCGAGGTGCGTCCGGTGCCGAACGGCAGCACGATCGTGCTGTTCTCCTGGATCGTCCGCGCCACCAGTGAGGTGAAGAGCGGATTGTCCAGGAACGCTGTCGGCCGGATGTGCACCACCGGCAGTCCCGACCAGTCGAAGACCTGCTCGGCCAGCCAGTGCAGCCGCTGCTGGTGCGACTCCGAGGTGCTGGTGGCGGTCATCTGCGACACCGTCATCTGCGACAGGTCGACCAGCGCGTCCAGGTGTCCGTACTCCCGCGCGACGGAGGCCACCACGGTGGCCGCCAGCAGGTGGTCCGGCGACACGGGCATCGCGAAGTACATCCGTGACACACCCTGCAGCGCGGCCGCGACGGTGTCGGGCCGGGTCAGATCGCCGATGGCGACCTCCGCGCCGAGCCTGCGCAACTCGGCGGCTCGCTCGTCCTCGCTGCGGACCATGAAGCGCACCGGCACGTCCTGCGCGCGCAAGTGCTCGAAGACCGTTCGGCCCACGCCACCGGCATTGGAAATGAGAACGAGATTGTTGGTGACCATCGGTTTGTCTTCCTTGATGACTCGTCGAGGACATGGCTGTGGCGGTGTCGCGGCAGGGCGGTGCCGCAAGGGCCTTTGAGGGCTCCGGGAGCGCTGCCGCGGTCGCGCTCTGCGCGCCCCCCATCACGCATAGGAGCACATGCTCGTACATGAAAGGCGGCAAGGTTTGATCCCGCGTGCCGCGCTCCGGCACACCGGCACACACCGCCTTGCGCCGAGGCCGGGAGGCGGTTGCGGTTCAGTGCGGGTGGTCGTGGCCTGCGGGGCGTTGTGCCAGAGCTCGGGTGCGCGCGGTGACCTCCTCCGGGGACACGGCGCGCAGGCCGGCGAGGACGTCCTCCAGGGCGGCCAGCCACAGCTGGTAGTAGCTGTACGGCTTGCCGGGCGCCGCCAAGGCTTCCCAGGCCGCGATCCGGGCGATCAGTGCGGCCTGGAATTCCGGCCAGGTGAACGCGCCCGCCTCGTACAGGCCGACGACCATGCCGAAGGCGCGGCTCTCCCACGGCTCGGCGAAGACGAACTCCCCGTTGGAGCGGGGCGGTGCGGCCGGCCCCTCGATGTCCAGCGGCGCGCTCACGGTGCCGCCACCTTCGCCACGCCCACCATCGCGTCCCTCGTCACCAGCGGCACGAGCTCCTGCTCGGTCAGGTGCTCGGTGCCGGCCGGACGCTCAGGCAGGACCAGCCACCGCACCTCGCTGGTGGAGTCGCGGACGGTGATCTGCACGTCGTCGTCCAGGTCGAGCCCCATCTCGGACAGCACCGCGCGGGGCTCCTTCACCACTCGCGCGCGGTAGGCCGGGTCCTTGTACCAGCCCGGCGGCAGGCCCAGCACCGGCCAGGGGTAGCACGAGCACAGCGTGCACACCACTACGTTGTGCGTGGTGGGGGTGTTCTCCACGACGACGATGTGCTCGCCTTGAAACCCTCCGAAGCCCAGTTCCTTGATGGCGGCCGTGCCGTCCTCGAGCAGCCGGCGACGGTACTCCGGGTCGGTCCAGGCCCTGGCGACGACCTTGGCGCCGTTGAGCGGGCCGACGTTGGTCTCGTAGGTGGTGATGATTCCGTCGATCATCTTCGGGTCGATCAGGCCCCGCTCGGTGAGCAGTTGCTCTAGCGCCTCGGTGCGCAGGGCTGCGGGAAGGGTCTCGTCCGGTCCGCTGGTGGTGGTCATGAGGTTGCATCCAGATAACTCTCGAAAAGCTCTACGGTGAGGTCGAAGGACTCGGCGTCGGCGCCCCACAGCTCGTGGGAGTCGAACCGCACCGAATAGACGTACTGCGGGTTCTCGCCCAGGAAGTGGGCGTTGGTGTCCGGCAGCACGCCGGCGGGCTGAACGATGTCGACAACGCCGACATGCCCTCGCACATAGCGTGGCAGCCTGGTGTGTCCGGGCGGCGACATGTCCTTCGCGCGCACGTGCTCACCGACGCCGAACGCGGGCGCAGTGTCTATGGAGCGCAGTGTGCCCTCGGCGGTGGGCGCGTAGTCGGGCTTGGCCGGCTCCGGGATCGGGGGCTCCTCCACGTGCTCGCCACGGAGGTTTCGTGCGCGGGCGTCGACCGCAGCAGGTGCCAAGATGGCGCTGTCGAGGAGTCTCAGCTCTCCGGCATTGAGCCAGCGCCCGTAGTAGCCCTCCTCGAGGTAGGCGGCCCGGTCCAGGCGCTCCAGCGCGTGGCGGAAGGAGTCGAGATTTCCTCCGGACACGCGATTGGACAAGATTGCCAGTGCGAATGCCCGTCCCTGCCAGGGCTCCGCGAAGACGGGTTCGTTCTTTTTCGGTGGCTGCACGGGACCCCAGCCAGGGGTTCCTCCCATGTCGGCAATACCATCCATGACATCACCTCTCACGTGTCCGTGATGACGGATCCGTGTATTACTGACTTTATGCCGATGACACCAACCATGAGCTCCAGCCATTTAGGAGCATATGCACGTATTCGCGGGATGGCAAGCCCCGGCGCTTCGGCCCGGCACCCCTGTCGCCGAGGGCGGTACGACGCGACCGAAGGACCGTGCCCTGTTCACAGTTGACGTTACGGTTGCCGCCTTCACATCTGCGAGCACATGCTCCTATCATGGGCATGCATGCTCCGGAGGATGAAGATGACCGCCGCACCGACCAGCCTGAACGACCCCTGCAACAACCTGGCGCTTCGCAAGGCGTCCCGGTACCTCAGCGCCACCTACGACAAGGCCCTGACCCCGGTCGGACTTCGCGCAACCCAGTTCAGCATCCTGCAGAAGCTCAGCGCTCACGACGAGATGACGATAACCAGCCTTGCCGACATGATCGCCATGGATCGCACGACGTTGGCCTCGAACCTCAAGCCGCTCGCGCGGGAGGGCCTGGTGACCGTCGAGCCATCGGCAACCGACCGCCGCGCACGGATCGTCACGCTCACACCTGACGGCCTCGCCCGGATGAAGGCCGCGCTGCCCCTGTGGCAAGCCGTGCAAGCCCAGTTCGAAGAGCGCTTCGGAGCCGATGAGGCGGCCCAACTGCGCGCATCCCTCGGGGCCGTCCTCCAGACCGGCTTCGAACCCTGGGCCGAGTAGGCTCGGAACGCCATCGAGGCCGATCGCAGCCGTCCAGACGCCACCGGACCGCCGCTCGTCCGACACGCGACCAGGTCTGCGAAGCTCCGGAAACCGCAGCTCTGGCGGTGTTCTCCCACTCCAGGCGGCAAGGGTGAGCTGAACGTCCATGCTCTCCCAGGCGCCAAGGAGCGCCTTGTGGACACCAGGTTGAATTGGACACGAGCCGCATGAGGTGGCCGCGGAGGCGCAGTCGCAGTTCATCGACCTCGTGCCCGGGCGTCGGGACGGCGGAACGCATAACCTCGCACGGGCTCGCCACTGGCAGCGAGGTCGATCTCCGCCTGCGCGAGCCAAAGGCCATCGACAAGTCGGCCCAGGTCGCCACGAGCCGGGGTGCCGTCACCGCCGGATGCTCGCCCGTGACACGAGGCACTGGCCAAACAGCCACCCGCACAGGGCGTAGCGACATCTCCGATTCGCCCCGCGGACTCTACGAGTTCGGCCAGTAACCTGCGAGGTCTCGCGGGATTCAGGAGGCCGCCGCCGTCTGATGTTGCCCACCGGCCGGTGGCGTCAGGCGCGTTCCCGATCGTTCGTCTCCTCGATGGCTGCGGTCCGGGTACGACGGCGGCCGAGCAAGGTGCATCCCACAGTCACCAGGCCGATGGCTATGACCTTGGCGACCCCGTAGTAGCCGGACGCCGGCTCCTCTGGGGTGCCGGGCAGCCGGAAAAAGACCCATGCCCCCGCGAGGCCCCGAAGACGATCAGTGCGACAGCCCCCCACATCCCGAGGTCCGCCCACCAGGGTCCCGGGATGTAACCAGGCTCATCGGTCTGTTCAACGTCCTTGTCGGACACGGTCTGTTCTCCTGGGCATGCGGCGGCGGTCGCAGGGGAAGACGCGGGCTCGGCGCGGAAGGTTCACCGGGGAAACGTTCCCTGCCGGAGCCGACATCCTGTCAACCAGCGATTGCCTGCGGACCGCTCAGCAGTTACTCGACAGTCCTCAAGGCTTACAGGAGGGCCCCAGCCTCGTGTTGAGATTCCGCCGGTAACCCCAACGAAAGGTGCAGGCACGGCGTGCGGCGCACCGCGGCCGCACCCCCCGCAGCGGTTCGGGCTCATGCACTTCGGAGTACCGGGAGGGTGGCCGGTCACATCGTCACGCGGCGACCGTGCGAGCCACGAGCCGCCCTTCCACTAGGAGGCATGGTGGCCGCGCTCAAACCCGACGCACGCGAAGTCCGATTCGGCGCTCACTCAAGGATTTGCCGACGGGATGAGGCCGCCGAGCAGCACAGCGGTGACGGCGGAAACAGGCCCCGGCTCCCGGCCTGTCCCCGCGCTCTGAAAGGCTTTCGTCGTGCCCATGGTCAATCCCCGCCTCAGCATCCTGTCCGAGGACTTCGCCGCCGACCCCTACCGCCACTTCGCACGGCTGAGGGACCAGGCGCCGGTGCACTACGAGCCGGCGATCGAAAGTTATTTCCTCTCCCGCCACCCGGACGTGAAGCGGGTGCTGACCGACCATGAGACGTTCACCACCCAAACGCTTCAGGTACGTGCCGAGCCAGTGATGCGCGGGCCGGTCCTCGCCCAGATGACCGGCGCCGAGCACACCGTCAAGCGAAAGATCGTCGTGCGTGCCTTCACCGGGCAGGCCCTCCAAGACCAGATACGCGCCATCCGCGCCAACGCCGCCGAGCTCATCGCACCCTTTCTTCCCCGGGGACGGCTGGACCTCGTCAACGACTTCGGCAAGCCCTTGGCCGTCCGCGTGGCGCTCGACGTTCTCGGCCTGGACAAGAAGGACTGGCAGCAGGTCGCCGCCTGGCACAGCGGGGTCGCCGAGTTCATCACCAGCATCGTCCTCACCCCCGAACGCCGGCGGCACTGCATGGACTGCGCCGAGCAACTCGAGGCCTACCTCGTTCCCGTCGTACAAGAGCGCCGCCGTCACCCCGGCGAGGACCTGATATCGACGCTGTGCGACGCCGAGTTCGACGGCATCGCGATGAGCGACCGCGAGGTGACCGCGCTGATCATCAACGTCCTGGCCGCCGCCACCGAGCCCGCCGACAAGACCCTCGCCCTCCTCTTCAAGCACCTGATCGACCACCCCGAGCAGCTGGCGCAGGTCCGCCAGGACCCGACGCTGCTCTTCCCCCCTCGCTGGTCGGCCGAGCGAAGGCGTCCCACGTGTCCGACTGTCCGGTTAGGGCTCTGGCCTGCACAAATGGCTGGGACAGTGAGATTGGCCAGTGTCCCGGCTGTCCGCCCTGAGTGCAGCGCTGCAACACCTGGGGTGTTGCAGCCCCTTCGATGCAGCGACCTCCGTCGCACCGCAGCGGCAGCGGATGACCTCCCACCACGTCCCTTCGCACGTGTGAGGAGCGTGTGAGCCAGTCGAGATCAAGTGACCCCCACGGCTCCCTCCCAGGTCAGAGCCACAATCAAGCATGTCCTGAGCATGCTCTCCGGAGCCGTGTGCGCAGGTTCGAATCCTGCCGGGGGCACCCTGCATGAGGTGCCCAAAGACCCCGTCACCAGCGGAAACGCTGAGGCCGGGGTCTTCGCGTATATGCAGGCATGTGCCGCCCAGAGCGGCCGTATGTCGGGGTCTGTGGACGAGGCGTGGACGGGATCTTGAGGCGTCTGCCCAGGTCAGCTCCGGCACACGGCAAGGCCCCGGGACAAGTCCAGGGGCCTGAGGGTCGCTTCATCGGCGGTGCCCCGCAGTAACCGATCTCGGTCGGCTGACCGTAGCGGTAGAGCACAGTGCAGTGGCCGCGCCCTGAGGGCAGAAAACAGTCCCCGGTAGTACTGCTCGTGTCCTGAAGTTTCAGTCGTCACTGTCGCCTCGGTATCGCGCCGGCTTGCCGGGGGCCTGAACCACATCCTGTCCAAGTCACGACAGCCGACTAGACGTCCTCATCGACTTTGCAACTCTTTCGGTGTTATGGCCTACTAATCACGATGCACGCCAGATGTCATAAGTCAATAGCCTTTCGGTGAATTTCGAAGGAAACCTCTCGCGATCACGTTCGTGCGGCATCCGGCTCGTCCACGGGTCGACGGGGAGCCGGTCGCGGCCGAGCGATTACCCAGGTCAGCCCATCTAACTGACGAAGGGGCCTAGGCATGCGCATCGCCGCGTCAGGCCAGGTTGCTCTCCTGGGAGCTGCCTTGGACGCGGTCACAGCCCGGCGTGCCAGTCCCGCTCCAGATCGCCTGTGTCGAATACGCTGCGAAGACGTCCGACCTGGCGGCCTCGACAACGCGGATGCGCGGGAATGCCGCCCGGTAGCGGCTCTTCACGTAGGCCGGGACGGCGCAGCTGTCGGATGCGGAAGGGGTGTGGCATGAGATCCCCGAGCGTGCACCTACGGGAGATCACCGACGACAACCGCGATGCCGTCCGTACCCTCCGCGTCCGACGTGACCAGAAGCAATTCGTCGCCTCCGTGTCCCACTCCCTCAAGGAGGCGGCGAAGAAACCGGAGGCCAATCCCTGGTACCGCGCCGTGTACCGCGGCGATGAGCCAGTCGGCTTCGTGATGCTGTCGTGGAAACCGCCGACCGGTCCTTACAAAGGCCGACACTTCCTCTGGCGCCTCCTCGTCGACAAGCGGTACCAGGGGCGAGGGATCGGCCGAGAGGCGCTCACGCAGGTCGCCACCCTGGTGCGCGCGGACGGCGCCACCGAGCTGCTGACCAGCTACGAGCCCGGCGACGGCGAGCCGTGGCCCTTCTACCAGAAGTTCGGGTTCGAGCCCACCGGGGAGATCGACGACGGCGAGATCGTTCTGCGACTCGCCTTCCCCGCTCGGTGAAGGGCTACGACGTGGCGACCGGTATCGGAACGATCGACGCGGCCCGCTTCGTCCCGGCCCTCGCCAAGGCGGGCTGACCGCATCCTGTCCCCGAGGCGCGGACGCCCGGCGTACCACTGCCGGGCCCCGCGCCGGGTCGGCGGCTCGTATACGCAGACGTACGCCGCCGGAAGTAGCCGTGTGACGGGGTCTGTGCACGAGGCGTGGACGGGATCTTGGAGCGTCGCTGCAGGTGAGGTCCAGGAAATGGCGAGGCTCGCACCACCGCCAGGCGCCCCGCCCCGCACGAATCAACACGCCGCGGGGGCCAGCAACGGGCGCCCATGAGGACCGCCGGCACTCCGCTGAGGCGACCAACTCAGGCCTGGCCCCAAGCCTGCCGATGGCGAGCGACGCTGTACACCTGCTCCACCTGGTCGGCCGTGAGCACACCTGAGAGCGGAGCGAGTGCCGCTACTTGCCGCTCCTGGTAGACCCGGACACTGAGCTGCGTAGCGACCACCTTCAACTCGGCGACACCGACGAAGACGAGCACTGGCTCCACCGGTACGGGGAAGTCGCAATAGCGCTCAAGCACTGGGACGACTCGCTTGGCCTCCGCCCGGCTCTTGCGTGCGTAGGGCGCCGGTTTCCCGTGATCGACTTTCACGGAGTCATCCCCAACCCATACGGCCCTCTTGTGGTGGTGCTTCGTATTGATGCTGAACACCCCACCAGGCCCGATCAGTAAGTGATCGATATCCACTTTGTTGGCCAAGGGGATGGAATGCAGGACGCGCCAGCCGTGGCGCCCTAAGCGGTTCAACTCGGCTCCCACTCGCCGCTCCCCTGCCAATCCCCTCCGCCACGAGCCCCCACTCCGTGGGACGCCGAAGAAGCCGCGAGACCACTCGCTCCATTAACCCGGGGCCGGATTCATCGAGCAGATCACGCAAGGACTGCCCGGGAGAGGGGGCGAGGTCGGCGAGCGTGAGCGGATGGGCCAGGCGCTCTCGCATGACCGCGATGCCCTGGCGGACGGCGGTGCGCTCGGGCCCCGGCATGCGCCGGTCTCGGCCTTGAGTCAGCAGATGCGTCGTGAGAAAGGCCACGGCTGACTCCGCGCACACGTCGTTCGTGGCCTTGACGGCCGGCAGCGCGCGTACGACGTGTTCGACAAGGGGGTCGCCCGCACCCAGGCCGGCGGACAGTGCTTCGAAGTCCGGTTCGTGGCCGCCCGGTTCGGCTGCGGTCCGCTCGACGGTTCCCCGCGGAATGTGCACCTGGATGGTGTGCATCGTCGACGTCGCGCGGTAGCTGCGCATGGTCGAGTGGCCGGCGATCATGAGTTCCAGGCGGCCGGCCACCCAACGCCGCCGGGTCGCCTTCCCGCCGGCGTGCACCCGCATCTCCGTGTCCCCGCTCGTGCAGAGCACGAGATGCAGGTCGGACACCGCCGGCAGCGGAAGATCCTCCGCCTCCCGCACGTGAGTGAAGTGCTGCACCAGCAACGACCGCCAGCCGGCGTCCTGCCGACCGCTGCGGCTGTTCCAGCCCCGGCAGCCTGTCCATGGCTTTCCCGGCCCACGTCGGTGTCTGGCCATCGGCGTACCGCAAGGCCTTGGCGGCGGTCGCGGTAGCGCCGGTGCCGTCGAACGGGTCCAGGACGATCCCGGGAGGCGGGGCGGAGCCGAGTATGCGGCGCCGGTGCAGGGCCTCAGGCATGGCGGCGAAGCGCGCCAGGCGTCCTCCAGGTCGGCCGGCACCGGCGGCGTAGGCGCCAGGCGAAGATCTCGTTGTAGGACATGCACTACAGCCGGGTGTATACCGATATACATGGGTGCGGGGCATGTGCCGGTGGACCGCCTCCCAGAGCAGCAGCTGGGCCGCAGGCTGGTGGCAATCCCCCTTGCGCTGATCGTCGTGATCACCGTGGTGGACATCCATTCCCCGCCAGACGTCCACCTCGGCCCCTTGCTGGTCATCGCGCCGGCCCTGACCGCTTCCCTGGCCGGGCCGCGACTGACCGCCCTTGTCGGGGCGCTGGCCGTGGCGGCCCAAGTGCTCATCGCCGTATTCCACGGCGGACTGACCACACCCAACCACCTCTCGCAGATCACCGCCTTGACCATGCTGTCCGCCCTGGTCGTCTTCGTCTGCCACGTGCGCGAGCGGCGCAGCCGGGAGCTGAACCGGGCACGGTCGGTGGCCGAGACAGCACAGCTCGTACTGCTGCGGCCACCACGCCGCCGGATCGGGCCGCTGCGGGTGGCGTGGCTGTACCTGGCAGCCGAGGACGAGACCCGTATAGGCGGCGACCTGTTCGCGATCGCCCGCTCCGACCGCGGCACCCGCGTGATCATCGGCGACGTCCGCGGCAAGGGACTGGCCGCCATCGGTGAGGCATCCATGGTGCTGGGCGCCTTCCGCGAGGGCGCGCACCACTACGACACCCTGCCCGAACTTGCCGCGGGCCTGGAGGCGAGCGTCTGCAGGAACCTGAAGGACGTCGCCGACACCGAGCACGACCCGGGCGAGCACTTCATCACCGCCCTGCTGCTCGACGTCCCCGACCACGGCACGCAGGTCGACATGATCAACTGCGGCCACCCCCCGCCCCTTCTGCTGCACGACGGCCAGGTCACCGTCCTGCACGCACGACGCCCCGTACCCCCTCTGGGCATGTGCGAACTGCCTGCCCCCAGCCACCGCGCCGACCCCTTCACCTTCGAGGACGGCGACACGCTGCTGCTCTACACCGACGGCGTCACCGAAGCCCGCTCGCCCAAAGGAGCCTTTTACCCGCTCACCGAGCGCGCCGCCTCCGCCCCCACGTCCGGACCCGAAGCCCTGATACGCCACATCCACCGCGACCTGCTGAACCATGTCGGCCACGAACCCGGAGACGACGCCGCGCTCCTGGCCATCGAACGCTACGGCGCCCACCACCTCCACCTACCGCACACCACGGCCCGCCCCGTCGACGGCCGCCGTCGACTCGACTCCGGCTCGAAGCCGGTTGCGGAGGGCCCTTCCTGAGCCTTCGACCGTTGCTGTCGTGATCGTCTCGCCGGCGTCCTGCGGGGCGACAAAGCAAAGGACCAGGACGGGACGCATCCGCTGACCGACCTGCTGCTCGCCGACTTCCTGGTCGTGGACGTGGCAAGGCCGTACGCCGAGGACAGCTACTCCGAGATCGAGCGCGCCCTGCTGGAGGGGCGGCCGCACGAGACCTGTGGCGGCCGCTCGCTCAACGACGACGTCATCGACACGCTGTACACGCTGATCGTCAACGCCTTCCACGGCCCGCGGGTCAGCGACGGCGTCGACCGGGCGACCACGCCGGCCTCCCGGGAGCTCCCGTACCTGGCACCGCCCAACCCCGACCCGCCTGTGCCCGTATCCGTTCCTACGCCCGCCGCAAGCCGATGAGGAGCAGTTCCGAACGGCCGGCCGTGTGAGCGACAGGATGCGACTCGATCTTGCCGACGGTCCGGCGACGACTGCCGACGTGATCGCGATGGGCAACCTCGACGCGCGCATGGAGGGCCTTACCGGCCAGGCGACACGGGGAAGCCTGACCGGTGACGGGTGGGGCGAGCTGGTGGAGCTGACCGCCCTGCGCGGGCACGTGCTGGGCCGCATCGACGAGGCTGAGCGCGCCGCGTCGCTGGCCGAGGCGTTCGTCGACCAGGCACCGAACGATCCGCGGTCTCATGTGGCCCGCGCCAGGCTGGCTACCCACTTTCATCGGTTCCCGGCAGCGCTGGCCGATCTCGACGCGGCGGCCGCGCTGGGACTCGATCGGCGGATTCTGGACGAGGAGCGGGCTGCCCTCCATCAGGCGGTCGGGCGGTACGACGAGGCCCTCGCCCTGCATCACAACGCGCTGCTGAGACGGCATGACTTCAGCGCCCTCAGCGCGCTGCGCTGGCTGGCCAACCTCGGCGCCTGAGCCCGCCGTTGAGACGGTACGGCGCGCGCAGCCACCAGTTCCGCTCGGCACGCGCCACGTACAGGTCCGATGTCAGGTGAACCGAACGTTGCTGACGTCGATGGAGACCATGGTCTGTTCGAGGATCGGGCGGTTGTCCGCATCGCTTCGATAGGCCCGGCGTTGGGTGGGCAGGCGGATCCCGTCTGCTTCCACGGTGTCGTAGACGTACTGTGCCGCGGCGAACCCGCCCGCGATGTCGACGTGATAGTCGTGCCGACGCAGGAGACGGTCGGGGCCGAAGTAGAAGTCCTGTTGGGTGCTGTGGCTGGCGATGTCGGGCGGGAAAGTGGCGCGCAGTCCGCGCCAGAGTTCGTCTCCTTCCCGCCATGGTTCGATTTCGGTGAGGGTGAAGCCGGGCATCGTCAGCAGGAAGGGCGTGGTGAGATACGTCCACAGCGCGTATCCGTTGAAATAGGCGCGGTCCAGTGGGTCCCAGGGGGTGTTGAGTTCGTGGCCTGTGAACGACTTCCGCGGCTGGTCGCGTTCGGCCACGACGCGGCCGTCGAGTTTTTCGATGCTGATTCGGTCGGCCGTGAAGTCGGTCTTCTGGTCGGGAGCGCCGAACGGCATCACGGAGGCGTGCTGCTCGTGCAGCCAGACGGTCATCTCCCGGGGTGTGGAGTCCTGCGGCATCCCTTTGATGACGAACATGTCTCCACCGCTGACGATGGTGGCGCGGACCGTGGTCAGTGCGTTCCAGCGGTCGAGGCCACCATGGGCAACAAGGGCCTCTGCGAGCAACGTGTTCATGTCGGTCTCCTGCTCGGTCGTACCAGGCGGCGGTGGCCGAAGCGGCACCGATGGGGCGGCCCGGCTTCGGCGACTCGGCCGCAGCCGCAGCCAGGCGATCCGCGGTGACCTCAGCAGCCGGGCGGCTCTCTCATCGTTCACTGGTGCACCGGCGTCACGCACCTGGGCGCTGACCCTGGGGGATTTCTCGTACCGCGCTTCGCGCAGAGCCGCAGCCGGGTGCCGATCTGCGGCGGCGCAGCCCCTGGCCGCCGGGCAAGCTGGAAGGCGGAGGTGGTTCCCATGGCCGGTGAGACGCCGCTGATGGTCGTGGACGGCGGAGGCGTGGTCGTGCAGTGGAGCCACCAGGCGGAGGAGTTGTGGGGGCGTCCGGCGGGCGAGGTGATCGGGCGGTCGGCAACCGAGCTGGTCAGCCCTGTCCCCGCGCCATGCGGTGATGCCGCGGAGCGCTGCGGGCATGACGCCCTGCGTGATGTTGCGGCGGTCGCCGCCCACGGTGGCCTGCGCGTGCAGCCGGAGCTGCGCGAGGACGGTTCGGTGACGTGGGGGATCTTCCTGCCGCCTGCGAACGGGATGGCACCGGGCATGGAGACCGCGGTGCTCGAGGCACTGTCCGCCCACACGGCAGGGGCTCTGTTCGTGGTGGACGAGGAGTTGCATGTCGTCTCGGCCAACGCTGCCGCGCAGGCCCTGTCCGGCGCGAGCGGACGGCAGATCCAAGGACACCCCCTCACAGATGCGTGGCCCCTTTCATCGCCCGGCGAACTGGCGCACATCCTGCGCCAGGCCATGGCGGACGGTACGTCGACGACGGACCACGTCATGCGGACGGACCCGGAGAACGAGCCCCAGCACACGCACACCGTCTCGGTGCTGCCCCTGCACCATGCACGGGGAGCGGTGGTCGTGGCACACGACGTGACGGGTCAGGAGAGGGCACGTCGCGGAGTCCAGGCCCTGTACGCCGTCCGGGAGCGGGTGGGGCAAACCCTGGATATGGTGGCCACCTGCCAGGGGTTGGTCGACGCGCTGGTCCCCGGGTTCGCCGACATCGCCGTGGTGGAAGTGGTGGAGCCCGTGGTGCGGGGGGAGGAGCCACCGCTGATCCCTCTGGGACGGGATGTGCCGCTGCGTCGGGCCGCCTTCGGGAACAGCGGCGGTGATCAGCAGGCCTGGGCGCATCCGGTGGGCGACGTCCGCGCGCTGCCGTTCCCGACCCCTTATGCGCAGGCCCTGGTCGACCTCAAGCCCCGCACGATCGCCCTGCGCCCCGACACGCCCTGGCTGGCGGCCGATCCGGCGCGGGCCGAAGCAATTCGCGCATCCGGCGCACGCGCCCTGCTCGTCGCACCACTGACGCTGCGCGGAAAGGTGCTCGGGTTGCTGAGCCTCTATCGCACCCGGCGATCCGACGGTTTCGACGAGAAAGAAGTCGCGCTCACGCTGGAACTGGCCACGCACACCGCCCTGGGCATCGACAACGCCCGCCGCTACACCCGCGAGCACACCATCGCAGCGGCACTGCAGCGCCATCTGCTGCCCCCGGCTCCTCCGTCGCAGACCGCGATAGAGACCGCCGGCCTGTATGTGGCCGACGGCCGGGGGGCGGGTGGCTGGTCCAACGCCTGCGCCCTGCCCGGCGCCCGAACGGCCTTGGTGGTCGGGGAGGTCGTCGGCCACGGCATCCACACCGCCGTCACCATGGGACAACTGCGGACCGCCATGATCTCGCTCGCCGCCCTGGATCTGGAACCCGACGAGTTTCTCGCCCGACTCGACGACACCACGGTACGTCTCGCGCGGGAGCGGAGGGCGCTGCCACCCGGCGATCCCCTGCGCAGGCAGCCCCTCAGCGCGACGTGCCTGTGCGTGCTCTACGACCCGTTCACTCATACGTGCACCATCGCCTCCGCCGGACACCTCCCGCCCGTCGTCGTCGGCGCTGAGTCCGGCACCCGAGTCGTCGAGCCGGCCGCCGGTGGTGCCCTCGGCGGCGGAGGAGGGCCCCCGTACGCCACCACCACCGTCACCCTGGCCGACGGAGACGTCCTCGCCCTCTACACGGCCTCGCTCCTTTCCGCCGTAAGGGGCCAGGACGGCGCGAGCGACCCGCAGCCGCTCTGGCGCATGCTCGCCGACACCGACCGGCCCCTCCAGGACCTGTGCGACGACGTCCTGTACCGGCTGCGCGCCGACGCCCTGCCCGGCGACGCCATCCTCCTTCTCGCTCGCACCCGCCCCTTCCCCGCCGACCACGTAGCCACCTGGCCGCTGGGCGAAGAGCCCACCGCCCCCGCCCTCGCACGGCGGCACACCCGGCACCAACTCGCGGCCTGGGGCGTCGACGAGGACACCGCCTACGACACGCAGGAAATCGTCAGCGAGCTGGTCACCAACGCCGTGCGGTACGGCGCCCCACCCGTACGACTGCGCCTCATCCACGACCGCACCCTCACCTGCGAGGTCCAGGACCGCGGCACCTCTGCCCCGCGGCTGCGCCACGCACGGTCGGTCGACGAAGGCGGCCGCGGCCTGTTCATCTGCGCCCAGCTCGCACACAACTGGGGCATCCGCTACACCAACGACCAGAAGACGGTCTGGACCGAGCAATCCCTCCCCGCACAGCACCCGTAGGCCCTGCGACGCCGAGTCGTGCACCCGGTGGCTGCGGGCGGCCGGCCGCGATCACCGCAGGAGGACGCCGAAGACCATGTGGAAGAAGGCGTCGAAAGGAGCGGAGGACTTGTCGGCCCGGGCCGCGATCAGCGTGCCCTCCCAGGCGCTGAGGATGAACAGCGCGGCCTCCTCGACGTCGAGAGCGGCGTCCAGCTCACCTGCTTCCCGGGCTTCGGTGAGCACCCGCCGGATGTGCGCGGCCCACCGCTGGAAGCCGCCCTGGACGGCGGAGCGGATCTCCTCGGAGTGGTCCGCCACCTCCGCGCCCAGGTTGCCCGCCAGGCATCCGCGGGCGAAGCCGCTGTCGACCGTGTCCGCGCCCAGGAACTCGAAGTGCGCCCGAAGCCGCTCCAGCGCAGGGCGTCCGGGCGTGTCGAGCAGGTCGAACCGCAACCCGGCGGCGTAGCGGCTCAGTGCCTCGAGGGCGCTCTCCTCCTTGCTGGCGAAGTGGTTGTAGAACGAGCCCTTGGGCGCCCCGGCCGCCGAGGTGATGTCGCTGATGCCGGTGGCGTTGAAGCCCCGTGTGCGGAACTGCTCCAGGGCTGCCCGCGCGATCTCCTCGCGCTTGGACGCGCGTGCCATCCTCACCACCACCTCGGGGTCAATATGTCCGGTCGCCTTGCCGTGGGTCAAACCCAGTTCGCCGGGGAAGCGGCTACCGCCCGCAACGACACGTGGCCCACCACCCGACTCTCGGACCCTGCTTGACTAAGTATAAAGCGACCGGTCATATTGAAGTGACCGGTCATATTGGATGCTGGTCCCCGCCCCGCCCCCGGCCTCCCGTGTCGGCAGAGGCAGCACCGAGGAGAAACGACATGTCCGCCTACCGAGCATTCGAGGCCACCGGCGTCCACCAGCTCAGACTCGTCGAGCGCGAGCTGGTCGACCCGGAGCCCGGACACGTCCGGCTCAGGGTGGAGGCGTGCGGCGTCTGCCACTCCGACGTACTGGCCGTGGAGGGACTGCGCCCCGACCCGTCACGCCCCGTCGTCCCCGGTCACGAGATCGTCGGTGTGATCGATGCCGTGGGCGCGGGCGTCACCGCCTGGCGGCCCGGCGACCGCGTCGGCGTCGGCTTCCTGAACGGGCACTGCTGGGAGTGCGAACCGTGCCGTCGCGGCGACTTCGTCAACTGCCTCGACCAGGAACAGACCGGCACCACCATCGATGGCGGATACGCGGAGGTGACCTACGCCCGCGCGAGCGGACTGGTACGCATCCCCGACGGCATGCCCGCCGTCGAGGCGGCCCCCCTGCTGTGCGCCGGACTGACCACCCTCACCGGGCTCCAGCAGGCCCCCACCCGCGCGGGCGCCCTGGTCGCCGTGCAGGGGATCGGCGGGCTCGGTCACCTGGCTCTGCAGTACGCACGCAGCCTCGGACACCGTGTGGCCGCCATCGCCCGCGGCCAGGAGAAGGAGCGACTCGCCAGGGAACTGGGCGCCCACGAGTACATCGACAGCACCGTCACCGACCCCGGCACGGCGCTGGCCGACCTGGGCGGCGCCTCGGTCATCGTCGCCACCGCATCAAGCGGTACGTCCATGAACCCCCTGGTCCGCGGACTGGCCCCGGGCGGCACGCTGGTGGTCGTCGGCGCCGCCCCAGACCCGCTGACGGTCGCGACGGCCGACCTGATCTTCGGCACCCGCCACATCGCCGGCAGCCTGACCGGATCGTCGATCCAGAACGAGGACAACCTCGCCTTCAGCCTCGCCCACGGCATCCGCCCCGCCACCGAGACCATGCCCTTCACCCAGGCCATGGACGCCTACGAGCGGATGCTCTCGGGCAAGGCCCGCTTCCGCGTCGTCCTGGACATGAACGCCTGACCACGCCACGACCTGCGCCTGCGCCGCCGGGCAGGCGGCTCCAGGCCCGCGCCCTCGGCAATCCCCTTGAGGTTCCCCCCCATGACCGACATGGTCGACACGACAGAGCACACCAGCACGGCCCCGCGCGGCAGCGGGCCTGCGCGTCCAGCCGCCGACATCGTCTCCGACGTCAACGTTCCCCATGCGACCCGCGCCGCACGGATCAGGCTGCTGTCCGTCTCCCTCGGCACCGCCGGCCTCGGCGGGGCCTGGCAGGCAGCGGCAACCACCTTTCCGCCCGCTCTGCAGGTCAGCGACGCGCTGTTCACCGTCAGCGGACTGATCTGGCTGGTGCTGCTGGCCCAGTACCTGCGGCATGGCGGGACCCGATGGCACAACCTGCGTCACGACCTGCGTCATCCCGGCGATGGCTTCGCCCTTGGGTACGTCCCGCTCATCGGCATGCTGATCACAGGACACTTCTCCCGGTTCGAGCTCACCGGGGCACGCTGGGTCTACGCGGTGTTCCTGATCCTGGCCGCCTTCATCGCTGCACGCCTGCTCGCCCACTGGCTCACGGGCACCCTGAGCACCACCGCTCTGCACCCGGGCTATCTGCTGCCCGTCTCCTCCGCACCCTTCGTCGGCAGTGCCGTCGCCTCCACCCTCGGACTGCCTGGTGTCGCCGACGCCGCCTTCGCGGTAGGGCTGCTGTACTGGCTCGCCTTCGGCACCGTCGTCCTCGGCAGCCTCGTCACCGCTGGCCCCCTGCCCGGGCCCGCCCGCCCCGCCCTCACCGTCCTGACCATCCCACCGGCGACCGGCGGAATCGCCTGGACCGCCGCTCACAAGGGCGTCTTCGATGCCGTCGGCTACGGCTTCGCCGGGACGCTGCTCTTCACCGTCCTCCTCGTCGTCTTCCTCCTGCCCGAGCTGCGCCAGCCCTCGTTTCATCCGGGCCTGTGGATCTTCAGCTTCCCGGTGGCGGCATCCACCAACTTCACCATCCGCTGGATCCATGCGTCCGCACCGCCCGGAGGGCCGGCCCTCACCGGCATCCTCCTCGCCGGTGCGACCTCGGCGCTGTGCCTGCTGGCCACGGCCACCCTGCGCCACCGGGCCCGGCGAGTACTTCCCAGCTGACTTCCGCTCCGCGGCGGAGAGACACGCATGCCAGAGGCATCACCACGCTCTTCGAGCGCCGACCGGCCCGCTTCACCCGCAGGTGACAGCCCGCAGCCCCGGTCTACGGCCCAGCAGACCCGACCCCACCCGGCCAACGTGCCCGGCCCCACCGATACGTCTCCAAGGAGCCCTCATGCCCACGCTCGACCGCCATGACGCCGTCTTCGTTCTCGACCTCGGCGACGGGGAGAACCGCTTCCACCCCGAGTGGATCGCCTCGGTCGACGCAGCCCTGGACGAGATGGAGAAGTCGGAAGGCCCCCGCGCCCTGGTGACCGCTGCGACCGGGAAGTTCTACTCCAACGGCCTCGATCTCGAATGGCTCGCCGCGCACGGCGACGAGCATCTGGACTACGTCAACTCCGTCCACGGTCTGTTCGCAAGGTTCCTGTCCCTCCCGCTGATCACCGTTGCCGCGCTGCAGGGACACACGTTCGCCGCCGGAGCGATGTTCTCCCTGGCCCACGACTTCCGTCTCATGCGCGCCGACCGGGGCTTCTGGTGCCTGCCCGAGGCAGAGATCAACATCCCCTTCACTCCGGGCATGTCCGCCCTCATCCAGTCCCGGCTGACCCCGCAGACGGCCCACCAGGCCATGGTCTCCGCCCGCCGTTTCGGCGGCCGGGAAGCCGCCGCCGCCGGAATCGTCGATCAGGCCGTGGACGAGGGCGCCCTGCGCACTACCGCCCTCGAACTCGCCCAGGCTCACGCGAGCAAGGCCGGCGACAGCCTCGGAACCATCAAGACGCGCATGTACGCCCCCGTCCTCACCAAGCTCCGCGACACGACCAACCCGCTGGGCTGACACCGTGCCGGAGCGGTCGCCAGCCGGGGCGGGGCACGAAGACTGCCGCGTTCAGCGGCGCGGCCCTCATGAGCCAAAGCTGAAACGGACCGGGCAGCGCCGCCGCGTTCGGCATCCCACCCACGATCAGGCTTCACCGCCCGCGCGTTCTGGCCCCACGGTTCACCATCGATGGTGATATCCGAATCCCACCACCAGGCGCTCGGTGCGGCCCCCGAACTGCGTGGCTTGATGCCCGGGCAGACCCGCGCCGGTCGGGCGGTCAGCGGGCGGGCAACTCGAACCCGAGGGCGGCCAGGGCCTCTTCGGCGGCTTGCTGGTCCTGCTCGTGGCTGCCGCCGGAGATTCCGAGACCTCCGACGCACCGGCCGTTATCCACGATCGGGTAACCCCCGCCGACCGCCATGAGACGCGGGTGGCCGGCGAGCGGTGCGATCCGCGGATTGGCGAGGTAGTCGTTCCATGCGTGGGTGGGGGTGTGGAAGGAGGCTGCGGTCCAGGCTTTGTCGACGGCGACCTCGGCGGTGAGGAAGGGTGCGCCGTCGGCGCGGTCGAACGCCTTGAGGTGCCCTCCCGGGTCGGTGACGGCGACGGCCGCCGTGAAGCCGATCCGCGCGGCGGCCGCGTGCACTGCCGCGACAAGTGCGCCGGCGGCGGCCTGGGTGATCGAGGAGGCGGGGGAGGACTTTTCGAGCGTGTCGGTGCTCATGAACGGTTCCTTTTGTGACTGTGTCGTGAGGGTGGCGCGGTGACGGTCGGGGCCGTCGGGCGGGGTCAGCGCAGTGGTGAGGCGGGGGTGGGGGCCACGCGGGTGACGAGGGTCTTCTCGGGGATCAGCAGGCCGTGGACGACGGGGCCGATCTCGTTCTTCCACCGGTCGTGCTGGTAGACGGCCGCGTACAGGGCCTCGCTGTGAGCCTCGTTCTCGAACCGGCGGATCCACACGTAACCGTCCTCGTCCTCGTCGTCGATGAAGGAGGCGGTCACGTCCATGCCGAGCGAGGTCTGGAACGGGAGGACGACGTCCTCCATGTAGCGCACCCATTCCTCGCGGCGTCCGGGCTGCGCCTGGTAGCGGCGGATCTCGTAGTACACAGTGCTACTCCAAACTACTTGAGGGGATGATCAGTTGGTGACGGTCAGGACGAGCTTGCCGCGGGTCCGGCCGGCCTCACCGCGGGCGTGAGCCGTGCCGGCCTGCTCCAGCGGGAAGGTCTCCTCCACCTCGACGGCGACATGGCCGGCGTCGATCAGGTCGGCGATCGTCGTCAGCGCCGCGCCGTCCGGCTCGACCAGGAACGGCGTGACCCGCACACCTGCCGCCTCGGCGGCCTGAGCGAGTTCCGGGGAGACTCCGGCCGGGATCGCGACCAGCAGGCCACCCGGGCGCAGGACCTTCAGCGAGCGGGTGCTGGTCCGGTCGTGGGCATCGCCCACCAGGTCGATGACGACGTCGACGTCGGCGGTGGCGTCCTCGAAGCGGGTGGTGGTGTAGTCGATGGCCTGCTGCGCGCCGAGTTCCTTGAGCCAGGCGTGGCGGGCGGCACCGGCGGTGCCGATCACGTGGGCGCCCAGGTGCCGGGCGAACTGGACCGCGAAGTGGCCGACCCCGCCGGCGGCGGCGGTGACGAGGACGCGCTGGCCGGCCTGGACGTGGGCGGTGTCGACCACGGCCTGCCAGGCGGTCAGCGCCGCCAGCGGCACCGCGGCGGCGTGCACGTGGTCGAGGGTGGCGGGCTTGCGGGCGAACTGGCGGGCCGGAGCGGTCACATACTCGGCATAGGCGTTCGCGACGCGCGGGAACCACGGCATGCCGTACACCTCGTCGCCGGCCTTCAGCGTGGTCACACCGAAGCCGACCTCCTCCACCACCCCGGACACGTCCCAGCCGAGGGTGAACGGCGGATCACCCAGCAGGCCGGCCATGCCGGTGCCGCCGCGGGTCTTCCAGTCCACCGGATTGATCCCGGCCGCGTGCACCCGCACCAGCACTTCGGTGGGCAGCGGCGCCGGGCGCGGAACTTGCTGGATCCGCAGTACCTCCGGACCGCCGAAACCGTCCTGGACCACCGCGCGCATCGTGTCTGCGGACATGCGTCATCTCCTGAAAAGGCGTTCTGCGGAGGGCCCTCGGCGGGCCCTGCGTTCGACGTCGACGACGCTATCCCCGGGGATATAGTTACCTTCAAGGTCTAGTACTTCCCATTGGGAAGTGACCTGGTGAGGAGAGGGAAGCATGACGACCACCTGCCCCAGCGGCCAGCACGCGCACCACGACGTCTACGCCGCCCAGTGCCCTTGCCGCGCGCTGCTCGACCTGCTCGCCAACAAGTGGTCCGCGCTGGCCATCGGCGCCCTCGAGGACGGGCCGCAGCGCTTCGGAGAACTCCAGCGCAGACTCCAGGGCGTCAGTCCCAAGGTGCTGACCCAGACGCTGCGCCGTCTGGAGGACTTCGGCATGCTCGACCGCACGGTCTACCCCGCCGTCCCGCTGCACGTCGAATACTCCCTCACCCCGCTCGGACAGAGCGCCGCGCTCCCGCTCAACGCACTCCGCGCCTGGGTCGAGGACAACATCGATCAGACGTTCCGGCCGGAACCTGGTCACTGATCACCCCGGCGGGCACCGCCGGCTCCGCCAGAGCTACTTCACCCACCAGACCATGCAGCGTTCGAGCACATCACGCTCCCAACTGGCCAGTGTGGTCACAGGCAGCCTGAGCTGTAACTGACGATGACAAGGGCAGGGGCAGGGGCAGGGTGCGCAGCCCGGCAAGCCCACACTCAAATGCATGAGCAGTGAGCCGGAGCCGGGAAAGTTCCTTCGGACACGGTGCACGTGGTCGGACGGCTGAACTCGCCGCTTCTTGCTTCGCGGTGGGTTGGCGAAGGGCGACACGCCCCGGGGCTTGCCGGGGAACCTACGGATGCGCCTGGGAGACCACCGCGGTCACCCTGCTGGGCGATGCCATCCACGTCATGAGCCCCGCCATCGGCGTCGGCGCGAGCACCGCGCTCCGGGACGCCCGCGTCCTGACCGACCGCCTCCTCCAAGCCGCCGGCGGTCGGCCACTCGCCGAAGCCCTGCACGCCTACGAGGAGGAGATGCTCGGGTACGGCTTCGACGCCGTGCGCGACTCGGCCACCCGCGGACACCACCTGGTAGGCCAGGACCCGCTCCCCACCCCGCAGGCATAGGGGCAGGCGTCGGCCGGCTCGGCGCCCGGCTCCACGCCCAACCGCGCGAACCGGTGGCGGCCCTGACCCTGTGTCCGCCACCGGGGGCCGAGCCCCCCAGGGCCGAACCCCGACCACCCGCGACACCACCGCAGAACACAGACCGGCTGCCGCACACCCTGCGTCCGGCACATCGTCGTGCCCGACGTCCACGCGGTCACCGGCTACACATCAACTCCACCGGAACCACCGCCCTGAGTAGCGTGCTGCATCCGCGACTCGGTGAACTGTTCGCGGCCACCGCAGGCATCCCCCGCCAGGACGCCCTGCTGTTCGACGAACAACTCACCCCGGGCCCGGCCCGCGACCTCAGCGACACCCGCGGGGTCGGCAACCCGGCCTCGAACCTCCCCGAACACCTCGTGGTGGGCCGCTCGACCCTGCGCAGAATCCTGTACACCCGGTCCACGACACGATGCCGGGTCACTTCGCTTATGCCTCGTGCGACTCGTACGGCCTGAGGAGTCCCGCGTCCACACGGCCACGAAACGGTAGGGCCTGATGGCCGGTATACAGAGCACGCGCTACCTGTCGCTGCCCGAGGAGTTCGTCCTGCTCTCGTATCGGCCCTCCTGCGCTGGACGCGCACATGCTGTTCCTGCTCGCCCTCGTGAAGGGCGCCCAGTTGAGCGGGGAGTTCGGTCTCAGCTGGAGCCAACTTCAGAAGCTGGGCGTGGTCGACGGTGTGGGGCCGTCGGCTCATCTCCCCGAAGACCTGCGGGACACCAGCATCATCCTCGGCGCCTTGGTGCCTGCTCGGGAGAACAGCGGACGGAGCCACACCTGAGTGAGTACAGAGGCGTCGTAACCCCTGCCTGTTGGAGGGGCAGGCCGTCCCCGCGGCTGGACCCGTGACCCGGCCAAGGCTGTGCACCCACTGCAGGCACCCTGGCCGGCGGACCAGTTGACGTCTAACCGTCCGATGACAGCCGGTCGAGCCACTCTCCCAGAAGGTGTTGCTCTGCGTCGCTCAGCGCCGTCTGCTCAGGCAGCAGAGCGCGCAGGGTCCGGGCGGCATCGGCCGGACCTGCGCCTTGCACGGCAGGCTGCTGGTGGGTGACGGCGGCGACCATCGACTCGCGCATGGCGGTGAGCAGAGCCGGGTCGCGCTGGCCCTCGGGCAGAGAGAGCCAGGTCAGCACCGCCCCGCGCGCGGTGGCGTGGATGAGGGCGGCCGCGAGCTTCTCGTCGACGCGTAGCCAGCCGCCGGCGGCGAGGCGGCGGATGCGCCCCATCAGGATTTCCATGCCGGCCTGGAAGGCTGCCGACGTCGTGCCGCGTTCGGGTTCGCCGTACATCAGCGCGTACAGCGCGGGGTTGGCGAGTCCGAACGCGACGCTGAGGTCCCAGCCCGCGCGCAGGTCCCCCACCGGGTCCAGCTCCTCGCGGACCGGTTGCTTGGCCGCGAGAAAGGTGGCGTAGCCGTGTTCCGCCACCGCCTCGAGCAGGCCGTCCTTGTCGCCGAACAGGCGGTAGATCGTAGGCGCCTGCACCCCGGCGGCCGCCGCTACCGCGCGGGTGGTGACCGCGTCACGCCCTTCACGCGCGAGCAGGCGCGCTGCGGCGTCGACCACCCGCTGCCGGACCGGCTCACGAGTGCCCACCGCGTCATCCGGCCGGGTGCCGGGCGTGTCGTCGGCCTTGGACTCATCAAGCATGAATCAACGATATCACCGGACCTGTATCACTGATGTTTCCCGTGATAGCGTCCTTGACGTATCAACGGAAACGCCGACTGGTGCGAGGAGAGCGACATGCCCGAGAAGCTGCGCATCGTAGGACTCGAGGAACACGTGGCCCTGCCCGTCCTGCTCGACGCCTGGGCGCGAGCGGGGGTACCCCGGATCCCGCAACTCGGATACGGCGACGAGCCGTTCGCCCAGCGACTGCGCGACGTGGGCGAGCGCCGCCTGGCGGACATGGACGACCAGGGGCTGGACGTCGCGGTGCTGTCCCTGGCCACACCCGGTGTGCAGAACCTCGCGGCGAAGGACGCCATACACGTCGCGGGTGAGGCCAACAACGCGCTCGCCGAGATCGTCGATGCCAACCCGCAGCGGTTCCAGGCGCTCGCGGCCATCCCGACACCCTCGCCGGAAGCCGCAGCGGCGGAACTGGAGCGCGCCGTCACACAACTCGGCTTCCGCGGCGCGATGCTCTACGGGCGCACCGGCGACAGGCTGGCCGACGCACCGGAGTTCGACGACCTCTACGCCACCGCCGAACGCCTGCGGGTGCCGCTGCACTTCCACCCGCAGACCCCCGTACAGGCGGTCCAGGAGGCGTACTACTCAGGTCTGCCGGGCGGAGTCGGACGCGCGCTCGCGACCGCCGGACTGGGCTGGTACTACGACCTCGGCGTGCAGTACCTGCGAATGATCTTCTCCGGCGTCTTCGACCGCCACCCCGGACTCCAGGTCATCGCCGGCCACTGGGGCGAGGTCGTTCTCTTCTACCTCGACCACATCGGCGTCCTGCAGGACATGGCGAAGCTGGAGCGGCCCCTGGCCGACTACTTCCGACAGAACTTCTGGGTGGCGGGCAGCGGCACGGTCAGCGAGCGCTACCTGCGGTGGACGGCCGAGGTCGTCGGCACCGACCGCATGATGTACTCGACCGACTACCCGTACACCTTCGGGACCCGGCCCGGCGGCTTCCCGTTCCTCGACACCAGTCGTGGGGTCGCGCGGTCGTTCCTCGAAAGTGCGCCGTTCACCGAGGCCGAGAAGGCCGCCATCGGCTCCGGCAACTGGGAACGGCTCACCGGCCACGTAACCACGGGCCGGGGCGGCCAGCGGTCGGTGTGATGTGCGCATGTGGCCTGCGCACTTCTCCTTGATCGCCAGGCTCCTCGGCGTCAGCCCCTGGGCCCTCGACGACCACGGCCCCGACCTGCCGGGGCTCTGCGCCTTGGGCCGCGTCCCGAACCGGCTCACCGCAGGCTGACTGGGGAGCGTCGCTGGGGAGGGCGTTCCTGGCTCCGGCCAGGCGTGCGGTCTCGTCGCGGCGCAGACCGGGCGCCCCAAGGGTCCGGCCGTCAGCGGGCGGCCCCGCCGGGCTCGAGCGGATCCGCCGCGCCCATGGGGACACCAGCGGCCGTCTCCTGACTCAATGTTCCGTAGTGCAGCAACCGTCTCCGCCGGCGGTGTCCGAGAGCGCGTCGAGGCGGCAGAAGCAGGACGCTTCGACCGGTACGTCCGCCATCGCTGCGGCGATCTTCAACTGCTGGGCCACGAGCTGCGCCTCTCCCGCCTTGCCCAGCCGGACCAGGCACTCGTGCAGCCCGTGCAGGGCCCAGACGTTGCCGGGGTGCTGCACAGCGCGTGGAAGGGTGTCGTCGAGTCCCAGGTCTGCCCGGTAGACCGCCTCGGCCTCGGCGACGCGCCCCTGTTCCAGGAGCAGGGCGCCGTAGGCGTGCCGGGTGGGCTGCATCCATCCCCACGGCTCGTCGTAGGGAAGGTTGTCGTCCCGTTCGGCCGACCGCTCCAGCGCGGCGAACGCGGCGTCGTGGTCGCCCTTGCGGTAGGCGAGTTCGCCGTCGAGCATCGCCGACGCGATCGCCAGGATGTCGGCACAGGTGTTGTTGAACAGCATGCGCGTCTCCGGGACCCGGGCGACCGCCTCGCCGAACAGCCGGCGTTCGGCCTCGGCCGCGGCGATGCGGCCGGTGGCCGCGAACGCGACGCCTCGGGCGTAGTGCAGCATCGCCGCGCTCACGCTGTAGAGCTCCGGGTCGGCGGGCAGGGGCATCCGCAGGATGTCGCTCCAGCGGCCGAAGCGAATCAGTACATGGACCCGCATGGCGAGGAAGCCCTCCAGCCAGTCGGCCATGGGCGGGCTCTGCACGCGCAGCAGTTCCTCGGGGATGGACGCCTCCAACTGGGCTGCGGCTTCCAGAGCGGTCCGGAACTGTCCGAGGAACATCGCTCCGTAGATCTTGAAGTGGTGGTTGTGCGACCGGTACAGCGTGTAGAAGTTCATGGCCCCGGCCCGCGCGTGGAACTTCTCGTCCGCGGCGATCGCGGCGTCGTTGTCCGACACCACTCGGCGGTAGTCGCCGCAGAGCACCTCGATGTGTGAAGGCATGTGCTGCAGATGGCCGGCGTCGGGCACCAGGCCGCGCAGCCGGTCGGCGACGCGCAGGGCGGCCTCCGGCGTCGGGGACATCTCCATCAGGTGGATGTACAGGTGCAGGATGCCGAGATGTTCCGCCCCGGCATCTGTCGCGAGGGCCCGGTCCAGGACGGCCTTGGCCTCGAGTGTGCGGGCGCCTTCGGCCGGCTCACCGGTGCGCAGGTTCCACAGCCGCCAGGGGGTGAGGTTCATCAGCGCCTCGGCGTACAGGGCGGTGATGTCCTGGTCGTCCGGGACGAGTTCGTAGACGCTGCGCATGCCGTCGGCGTACGGCGCGTTCCACACGGAACAGTCGCCGACGGCCTCCGGCTGCGGATAACGGGCACGCAACGCGCCGATCAGGGCGCGTTCGACGCGCGTGGCGCCGGCTTCCGCCTTCTCGTGGGCGAGTTCGATGGCGGCGTGGGTGCGTGCGACGGTGCGTGCGAGGTCCTGCCCGTCGAAGAACTCCCACGGCTTGTTGTAGTTGGGGCCGAGTGCGTACGCGATGCCCCAGTACGCCATGGCACAGCCGGGGTCGGCCGCCGCGGCGGATTCGAAGCAGGAGACGGCTTCCTCGTGGTTGAAGGCGTACGTCCAGACCAGCCCGCGGTCGAACCAGAGTTGCGCCTCGGGCGACGAAGTCGTCACCGGGCGGCTGTACGTGCCGAGATCGTAATAGTCCATGCATCGTCCCTCACCACCCGACCGCCGAAACGCCGGGAACCGACCGCGCTCATGAGGCAAAGCGTGTACCAGGCAGCGTAGTGGCCCGGTCATCACTTGATCGGCGGTTTGCGCCAGCCTCGGAACGGCGGGTGCTCACTGGACCCCGATGCGCGGGTCAGCGCTACTGCGTCGGTGCCTGCGCAGCTCCCGTAACGCCGCTTCCTGCACGACTACGACGCGAACACGCCCGAATCCGCGGCGAGAAGCCCTACCCTGGGCGATGACGGTTGCGGGAGCGCCAGGGGGACGTGTGGTGCAGGAAGTCGGGTCCGTCAGGGAACTGTTCTTCGGGCGTGACGACGCGGAGACCGATCTCACCGACGGGCTGCTGAGCGGCACCGTCTTCCGGCCCAACTACGCCTACCGGGAGGTCCTCTCGGGGCGGAAGTCCCTGATCATCGGCCGCAAGGGCTCGGGCAAGAGCGCCATCTGCCGGCGACTGGCCGCTCCGGACGGCCACCCGGGCGCCTGCGTCTTGATCACCCCCGACGACGCCGCGGGCGACGAGATCCGGCGCTTCGAACTCCAGGGCATCACCGCCGACACCGCCAAGTCCCTGATCTGGCGGTACGTCCTCGCCGTCCACGCGGCCCGCCATCTCACCCTGCACGCGCGCGCCGCGCACGGCCGTCGCCCGCCGTCGGCCGTGCGCGCCCTGCGCGCCTTCCTGCGCGCGAACGGCGAGTCCGACGATGCCCGCCTCTACGACCGGCTCCGGCGCGGCGCACGCGGGCTCCAGTCGGCCAACCTCTCCCTGAAGGCGTTCGGCGTCGAGGCGGCTCTGGGCGTCAACGGCACGTCCGAAGGGGCCCGGGCCAGCCGTCAGTTGGAGGTGCTGGAGGACGCGGTGGCCGACGCCTTCACCGCACTGGGCTGCGCGGACGCCCATCCCCCGCTGCTCTACCTCGTCGACCAGCTCGAACAGGTGTGGACCGTCGACGCCGACAGCCACGCCTTGGTCACCGGGCTGCTACTCGCCGCCAAGCACGTCACGGACCGGTACGGCCGGGCTGTGCGGACCGCCCTGTTCATCCGCGCCGACATCTACGACACCCTCAACTTCAGCGACGGCGACAAGTTCCACAGCGACGAGATCCGCATCACCTGGACTCACGACGGCCTCAGGGACGTCGCCTTGGCCCGGGCCCGCGCCTCGCTCGGCGCGGAGCTCACCGCCGACCAGTTGTGGGGGCGGCTGTTCCCGCCGAGCGTGCGGGGCGAGCCGACCGCGGAGTATCTCTTCGGGCGCGCCCTGCCGCGCCCCAGGGACGCCATCCAATTCCTCAACGCCTGCCGGAGCGTGGCCGACGAGCGCGGCGGGCCCGTCATCACCGAGGAGGACGTGCTCGCGGCCACCGAGCGGTTCTCCCGCTGGAAGCTCCAGGATCTCGCCAAGGAGTACCTGGTCAACCATCCCTTCTTGCGGGCACTGTTCGCGATGTTCGAGAACAATGGATACTTCGTCACGCGCGAGATGATCGAGACCCGGTTCGAGGTGCGCAGGGAGGCGCTGCACCAGGACTTTCCCGCCTACACCGGCAGCCTGACCCCGCAAGGGGTGATCGACGTGCTGTACGAGGCGGGTTTCCTCGGAGTGTGGCGGGGCGGCGATGTCGTCTACTCGGGAGGCAGCCAGGCACCGCCGGGGCCGGGGGAGGATGAGTTTCATGTGCATCCATGTTTCCGACCCGCCCTCAACAGCCTGGGTGCCGAGCGGGTCGTGGCCGTCCAGCAGGGCGTCTTGCTGAGGAGCGACGCGGACGGGGCGTGCGAACGCCTGCGGCGCCTGCTGGACCGCGCGCCCCTGCCGGCGACGACGCACGTGGAGACACTGAGGGAGATCCTGTCCATCGAGACGGAAGCCCTTCGGCGGAGAACACAGGGCCGCGCTCCCGCTTCGGCTCAGCTCCTCGTCATCGCCCAGCGGTTCGAGACCCTCGCCGTCGACCTCGCCGGGAGCGGACACGCCGGCCATCCCGTGACCCTGCGTCTGCGGGACGAGGCGAGGGCCCTGACCCGCACGTCCGGTGGTGCGATCGGCAGCGGCCAGGGCTCGAACTCGGGGGGCTGACCACGCCCCTCAGTACATCCGCGTCACAGCCCCCGAACCCCCGCCTGACGGCGGAGTGCGCCGCTGCCACTCCTGCGCCAGCTCCGTGGGGAAACGGCGGCCACTGCGCGCGAGCACGACCCCCTCGGTCAGTTCCAGTTCGTCACCGCCGCGGAACTCCCGCCGCGCCCCCGTGCCAAGGTCACGCCAGGGCCCGGGGCCCGTCTTCCCGGCGGTGGGCCGCCAGCGGGTGCCGTAACTGCTCACGTCCTCGACGCGTACGACACCTCCCGTGACCCGGAGCTCCACGTGCACGCGGCTGATGCGGGCCGCGCGCTCGGCGGGCACCAGGCCGTGCAGGGCGATGCCGTTCGGTCCCGGCCGGCGTCCGATCCGTACCGTCGAGCCGTCCTCCAGCGTGAAGCGCGCCACGCAGGCACCATCGAGCATCAGCTTTACCTGCGCGGTAGCGGTGCGTGGCCCGTCGTCGACCAGTTCGAGGCTGTGCAAGTCGCAGGTCGGTACGCCGCCGCGCATGCGGGGCAGCATGACGGACGATCCCTTGCGGGTGTCGTAGAGCGTGCAACGGGCGTCGGGGCAGCGCCAGTTACGCCGCACCACCTCGGAGCGGGGTTTCCGCTGCGGCCCGAGCAAGCCCTGCTTCTTCAGGACCGTTTCCTCCGACTTGCGGGAGATCTGCGCGTCGCTCGCCACGCCCATGTCCAGGGGCATGAGCCGGACCGTGCCGTCCGGACCGGGAGTCGGTTGCAGGAAGTCATCCGTGTTGCCCTGGAGGAAGGGGAACTCCACGCGGGCGTCCCGGTAGTAGTCGTACGTGATGACGGGGATGCCGGTCATCTCGCACAGCTCCAGGACGCGTCCGTCGGCATCCTCGAGCTCCTCGACCAGGCCGCGCCGCACCCAGTCCCGCAGCACGCGCACGTCCGCCGGATCGTTGAACTCTTCGCGGGCCCCCGCGCGCAGGCTGCGGTCGGCCACCAGGAACAGCTTGGCGTCCGGGTCGCGGGCCAGTTCCACGGCCGCGTCGACGACCAGCGCCAGCCGGCGCAGCGAGCGCAGACCGGGCTCGCCGATGTCCCTCCGGCGCACCACGGGCGACAGGTCGACGAGGAAGCACGCCTCCGCGAAATCCGCCGTCAAGTGCCTGTCCACAAGAACCCCCGGTTTCCCCCAAAACGCCCCCACGGCGGCCTGATGTGATGTTAATTACCTTACAGGGCAGGAGCATTGCTGTTCCTCGTCACGCACGGATCACCCGTCGGACAGGTGGGTGCTCTTGCCGGCGAGCCGGACTGGAAACGTGGGGGCGTTTGTGGCCGAGTGGGGTTCCTTCGTAGGCGAGACGCCGTCTTCCGGGGGGCACCCGCCGTCGCACCCGCCCCGGTCGGACGCGGACGACGGGTGGGGGATCTTCGAACCCGAGCCCAGGACCGGCCCGTCCCCCTCCCCCTCGGTCCCGCCCGGTCCCGCACCCGCCGCGGACGCGGATGCCGACTGGGGTGTCTTCGCCCCGGCTGCTGCCGAGGGCATACCGTCGCCGGCCCCGCCCTCCCCTCCGGCGGGCGTCCCGACCCCCTCGCCCGAGGTCGTCGCGTCCCTGCTGACCGCCGGCGAGACCCTGTGGGCCCACGTCGACGGCCCCGTCGCCGTCCTCGGGTCCGGGTGTGGCGTCACCGCCGTGTACGACGGCGAACCCGACGGGTTCAGCGGCTGGCGCCCGGTCACGGTCGTCGACCCGGCCAGGCTGACCGTACGCCCGGTACCGCTCTCGCTGGCCGAACCGCCCGTGGGTGCCGCCACCTCCGTCGCCGAGCTCTACTCCGACACCGAGCCGCAGTCCGCCGCCGAGCCCCGCCGGGCGACGCCCTTCCCGGTCGGCCAGGGGCCCGATCTGGACGCCGTGCTGAACCGGGCCGTGGCGGAAGAACGCGAGCGGGTGCGTGCCGAGGCCGCCGCGGCGGCGCACCGGGCCGAGATCCAGCTCAACGTGGCGAAGCGGGAGCTGGCCGAGCGGGCGGAGCTCGCCGAACGGCACGCCCGGATGCGCGAGGAGCAGGCCCAGAACGAGGAGCGGCGCGCACAGCAGGAAGCGGCCCAGCAGGTCGCCGCCGCCCAGACGGAGGCCCAGCGACAGATCGCCGCGGCCCGTGACCAGGCCGCCCAGACCGTCCAGCACTGGCAGTTCCGGGCCCAGCAGGCGGAGGGCGACCGGGCCCGGCTGGCCGAGGAGCTGAACCGGGCGAACCGCACGGGCGTACAGCGTCTCGTGCTCGTCGGTGTGCTCGCCGTGATCGCGGTCGTCCTGACCTTCGTACTCAAGGGGGCGTGAGCGCGATGGAGTCGCCGCTGAGCGAAACCCCGGCCGACGAGGACACGGCCGCGCCGCAGAACGGGGCGACAGAGGCACAGGAGGCGGAGAGCGAGGGGAACGCACCGGAGTTCACGACCGTCGCCGTCCCCGAGATCGTCGTGCGCTGGAACCAGGAGCTGGCACCGACCCTACGGGACGGCATCGTCGAGCACGGCAGCCTCGACCGGGCCGAACTCCTCGACGAACTGCCCGCGCTGTGGGCGACGGTGGACGCCGCGCTGGCCCGGGTCGGGCCCGGTACCTTGGTCACCGAGTCCGTACGGCACGACTCGTACGAGGGCTGGCAGGTGGCCGCGCTGCCGCGCTACGACCTCGACGGCGGCATCGAGCCCCGCGACCGGCGCGACGGAGCACCGCAGCCACGAGACCGGCGCGCCCTCGTACAGGCGCTGGTGGACGCCGTCGCCGAGAGGCCCTGCCTCGATCTGCGAGACGCGCTGAACATGCTCGACGTGTTCGCGGGCATCTTCCCGTCCGGCCTGGACGCCATCTGCCGCCGACTGCTCGGCCACGACCTGCGGCACGGGCTGGCCGCCGGCATGGCGCCGCTGCACGACGCCCTGGAACGCCGAGCGGCGGGCTGCGTCTCGGCCACCTGCTACCGGGAGACCGCGGTGGGCTCCCGCAAGGCCAAGGGCGATCCGGCCACCGACAACGAGGACGCGGCCGGTGCCCTGCGCGGCCCGTCCGGCACCGTGCGCTGTGCCGTCTTCGACGGCGTGACCGGCGACGGCGACGGATCCGGCGGCAAGGCTTCCCGCGCCGCGCTGGAACAGGCCACGCGGCGTTGGCTGATGGACGAAGACCTGCCCCCGGGTGAGCTGGTCGCCGAACTCGACGCGGCCGTCGGCCGGGCCACCGAGGGCAGCGCCGCGGCCGTCCTGGCGACCGTGCGCCCGGACGGCACCGCGTCCGTGGTGTCCGTCGGCGACGCGGAGGCCTGGCTCGTACGGCCGCTGCGCACGTCGCAGCGCGGCGACGAGCCGCACAGGCCGGTTCAGGGCACGGAACCGCCGTACGCAGCCTGGAAACTGACCCCGGCCCACACCGGCTACGCGGAGTTGCTGCGGGTCAACCCGGACGCCGAGGGCGAGGGGTCCTCACTGGTCAACTTCCTGGGCGGGGGCCCCGGCCGCTGGACGCACAGCACCATCGCGCTGGCCCCGGGCGACCTGCTGCTGCTTGCCTCGGACGGGGCGACGCAGCCCGAGCGGGAGCGCTGGTTCGGAGCAGTGCTGGCCGAACTGGCCGCGAAACTCGACGCGTCGGGGCGCCCGCCCGCCCCTGCGCTCGCCGCAGCCCTCGTCCAGCGGGCGGAGGCTCTGGGCGGCTGGGACAACGCCACGGCACTGGTGTGTGCGATCGGAGAGGCGAAGGACGTATGAGCGAGGACATCAAGATCGCGGCTGATCGTCTCGAGGCCCATATAGGCGAAGAGTTCGTGGTGTCGATCGCCCCGCCGGTGCTGCGCCGCACCGACCGGGTGGCCGACGGCGTCGCCTACGTCCTCGCCGTGGACGACAGCTGGTCCATGGGCATCAGGGCCGACTCGACGACCGACGAGTTCGCCGACGCGGCCGACCCGAACGACATCAGCCGCAAGGACGTGGCGCAGTCCGGCGTGCGCGAACTGGCGGCCGCGCTGCCCCAGGGCGCCCGGGTCGACGTCATCACCTTCGCGCAGGACTCCGGGCTGCGCTTCTCCGGTACCGCAGGGGAGCTGCGGCGCAAGGGCGCCTGGGACGGCAACCCCGAGAACGAGCGCGGCTGGACCAACATCGAGGGCGCCCTTCAGCGCGCGTACGCCCAGCTGGGCGGGCACCGGGCGGGCTCCCGCCGGGTCGTGCTGCTCAGCGACGGGCTGCCCAACTTCGGCGAGACGGACCCGAGGCGGCTGGCCGCCCTCGCCCAGGACGCCGCCGGCCGGGAACTGCACACCGACGTCATCGGTATCGGCGCGGGCGCCGACTACGACCTGCTGGTGCAGCTCGCGCCCACGGGGATGACCGAGCACGTGGCCTCGCGGACCACCGCCGCCGACGCGATGAAACAGATCACGGCGCGCCTCGCGGCGTACGGCAGGGACGTGGTGGCCGGCAGCGGCGAACTGTCCCTGGAGATCAACCCGCACTTCCAGGTGCTCGGCGTCTACCAGATCGACCCCGCCCGCCGTCGGCTCGACGGCGTCCTGGCCGACGGGGGCGGCCGGCGCCCCAGCGAAGTCCGCCTCAACCTGGGCGCCATCGCCGAGGGACACGACGGCCAGCCGCGCTACGCGCTGAAACTCCGGGCGCCCGAACGGGTCAGCGCCGGTCCGGTCCCCGTCCTCAAGGCGACCGGACGCATCGGATCCGGGGCCGACGCACGGCAGTTGAACCCGGAGAAGTTCGAACTGCGCACGGTGAACAACCCACTGGCGCAGAACATCCGGCCCGACTACGCCCGCGAGATCGCCGCCGCCGACCTGGAGCGGGAGATCAACGACCGTGCCGCCGCAGCCGGTTCCGACGGCGAACGGGAGCGGATCTTCGAGGAGGGCGTGGCGCGCGCCCGCGACATCCCGGACCCCGATCTCGCGGCCGCCTTCCAGCAGGCGAGCGGCGGGCTGCGGGAGGGCCTGCAGGCGAAGGACGTGCTCAACGAGTCCCGCGCGACGTCCAGCCGCAGCTCCACCAGGAACAAGCGCGACTGGTTCCAGGACATCCCGGTGGAGATGCCGGACGAGATCCGGGCCCGCCGCCGGCAGCGCAGCCTGGACGACGAGGACGATGACGACTCCGGTTCGTTCGGCGGGAGTTCGTACGACGGCGGTTCGTACCGGGAGGGGGCCTACCGGGACGGGGCGTACGGCGATCCGTACGGCGGCGCCTTGTACGGCAGCGGTTCCGGCAGTTCGTACGGCGGCGGCGCCGACGCTCCCACCCAGCCCCCGGCGCACGGGCGGGGTCCGGCGTGAGCGTTCCCGGCGTGATCATCGACGCCTCCAACGTCGCCGCGACCAGGAAACGGCCCTGGCCGTTCTCGCGGGTCGTCGACGTACGGGAGGCCTGGCTGCGCGACCACCCCGGTACCGACGCCGTAGCCGTCCTCGACGCCAGTGTCCGGCCGGTCCTCGACGACCAGCACCTCGTCGAACAGGCCGAGCGCGCCCACTGGCTGGAGGTCCACCAGGGCGACGCCGACGACCGGATCCTCGCGCTGGCCGAGCAGTTCGACGCGGCCATCGTCTCCAGCGACAACTTCCGCTACGCACGCCGCGAGCACTCCTGGCTCCAGGGCAACGGGTCCCGCGTGTGGAGCGTGCGCAGGATGCGCGGGCAGATCATGTTCAGCCCGCGCCAGCTCGGCGTGGCCAGCGACGAGGAGATAGAGCGCGACCGGCAGCGGAAGCTCACCAAGGCGGGCCTGCTGCGCAAGGACGCCGAGGTACGGTTCCGCTGTACTTCCGCGCCGGGCGGCTGCCTGCGCGGCGGGGAGGTGCTGCTGCCCCGGCAGGTCAACAAGGACGGCGCCCGCTGGTACTGCCTCTCCTGCGGCTACGAGGCCGTCGAGCTCATCGCCGAACCGCCGCTGCCCGACGGCCCTGACGGCGGACCCGTCCAGGTGACGGTCCAGCACGGCTACACGGTCCGGCGCACGATCACCGTACCGGCCGACGGACTGACCCTGGGCCGGGCCTCGCACAGCCGCCCCGGTGTCACCGACGTCACGCAGGGGCTCGGCCGCGACGAGGCCGACGAGATATCACGCACACATCTGCGGATCTTCCTCGACGACGACGGGAAGCCACTGGTCGAGCACGTACCCGAGCAGCACCTGAACGTCTCGTTCCTCAACCCGGAACTGGACTTCGTGGGCCGCCCCCAGTCCGGCCGACTGGCCACCGCGCTGCCGTACGCGCTGGAGGACGGCGATGAACTGCACCTCGGACCGGGCACGGTCCGGCTGCGCATCCGTTGTGGGGGCGAGCTGTGAGTTCCGGGCGACAGCTGGGTGGTGGCCGACCTGTGAGTGAGGACGTGTGAACGAGTTCGTACCGTACTGGGAGCACGCCGACACCGCCGACGAGAAGGGCTCGCCGCGGCGAGCCTGGATACCCGCCGACTTCGGGGCGGACGGCAGGTTCGTCACGCGCCGGCTGCTGGCCAAGGCCGGTCAGGGATACATCGTGCTCGCCGAGGACCGCTGGTCCGGCGGCGAGGTCGTGATCAAGGGCATGTGGTGGTCGGAGACGGCCCTGGACGACCCCCGCCTGGTCCAGAACGCGCTGTCCGTCCAGCAGAACCAACGCCGGCAGGGGCTGCGCGCCGTCCGCCAGGCCACCCAGCTCACCCAGCAGTGCCCGGTTGTCATCAGCGTGGAATCCCAGCCCTCTCCGTCCCTGATCGCCGCCGGCCGGCACCCGGATCCGGTGCCGCCCGAGAGTTTCCTGGTCCAGCAGTTCATCGGCCAGCAGGGCGGGGCCTCGCGCACCCTGGAAGACGAGATCGAGGCCAGGGCCAAGGAGCAGCGCCGGTTCACCGAGGACGAACTCCTCGACCTCGCCGAGCAGCTGTGCAACACCCTCGCCGCCCTGCACGCCGAGCGGCACAACGGGAAGACCTCGTCCAAGGGCTGGATCCACGCCGACGTCAAGCCGGAGAACATCCTCGTCCTCGGCCCGCCGGCCCGCTATGTGCTGATCGACTACGACGCCGCCGTGCAGGTCGGCGACTACATCTCCACCACCACCCCGGCGTACGCGCCGCCCGGCCCCGAAGGCTCCGACGAGTCTGCCGAGCGGGGTGAGGCCAATGTGCGGTTCGACATCTACATGCTCGGTGCCACCCTCGCGCACGCCGCCGCGCTGAAACGGCTCGATCCGCAGCAGTACCGCCAGCTGTACGCGGAGGACTTCGAGGCGAGCGCTCCCGGCCGGAAGTACCTCACCTCGCTCAACTACGGGCCGGTGCTCACCAACGCCCTCGCCACCTGCCTGTCCGCGCGGAAGTTCCGGCTGGCCACCGTCGACCGGGTCCGCATCGACCTCGCCCGCGCCCGCAGCGCCACCGTCCTGCAGTCCGCGCTCCGCACGCTGGGAGGCAGTCCCCGATGACCTCCGATGCCACCCTCGGCCGGCTCCTGCCCCGGATCCCCGGTCGCTCCGGACGCTTCTGGGAGCCGCACACCGTGCAGCTGCGCCCCGGACACCTGCGCTCGGCGGGTGCCGCCGCGATCCGAGCCACCCGCATGGTCAAGGACGAGGAGGCCGACGTCTACGGGGCCCTGCGCGTCTTCCCCAACCGCAGACAGCGCGGCCAGGCCGCCGCGCTGCTCGCCGCCGGCAATCCCGTCACGCCCGCGCTCCTCGACCTCGTCGACCACCCCGGTCTGCCGCCCGCGCTGATCACGGCCTGGGCCCCGGGCGCCTCGTCCGTGCCGCTGCGCGCCCTGCGCGAACGCGACGACCTCGACGCCATGCTGACTGCGGGGCACCGCTGGACACCGTCCGAGGCGCTGCGCACCCTGGTGCCGCTCGGCCGCGCCCTGGACGACATGGCGCGCGCCGGGTTCGTCCCGATCGAGCTGTCGCCCGACCACCTCGTGGTGAACTCCGGCTCGATGATGCTGGCCGGCATCGGCCGGCACGGCTACATCCCCTCCGAGGGCCGCATGCCCGGCATCCAGGGCATGTCCCTGCCGACCGCACTGCTGCTCGGCAGCGACCTGCCGACCGCGGCCACCGGGAACGAGGCGTTCGTCCGCTGGCGGGAGGTCCAGGTCCGCGCCCTGACCCGGCTGGCGGGCTGGATGGCCTGCGGGCTGCCCCCCGGCGCCTGGGGTTCGGTGGACGGCCCGGCCGACCTCGGCGCCTATCTGCGGGCGGCCGGCTTCCGCCGCGTCCCCACGCTGCGGCCCGGACAGCTCGCCGACACCCTGGCTCAGGAGGCCCGCGCGGAGGAACAGGCCGGCGCCCGCGCCGACATCACCGAGGCGGAGGCCCTGTTGGTCTACGACGACGTCGCGCAGTACAGCGGCGGCTCCCGCCGGGAGATCAACCCCGAGGCGTTGCGCCTGGGCCTGCTGCACGACCACGGCCCGAAGGTGATCGCGCTGGCCGCCTTCGAGGGCCGACGGCTCAACACGCGCGTCGCGACCCTGCTGTCCGGGGCGGGCTGGGTGCTGGTGCGGCCGGACGAACTGGTGGACCGGGTCTGCCTGGCAGCGAAGGCGGCACCGCACGCCCGCGTGGTGATCGCCGGCCGGATCGGCGGCACCGCCCTGCGCCGCCTGCAGCGGGAACGCGCTGGGAACGTCGACCAGATCGACCCCGAGGACCTCTCCCTGACCCCGCCGAAGATCGCGGGCCGGCCGGCAGACCAGCTGCCGTATCTCACGGACCCGGCCCTGGAGCAGTACTCGGAGGAACTCCTCCAGGACCCCAACGTTCCGGCAGCCCGCCGGCGCAGCACCGGCCAGGCGATCCGCCGGCGCACCTTCGCCGCGGGCTGGACCCTCAAGCTCGGCGGCGCCGACCGGATGCGGCCGCGCGAGCGCGGCATGCTGCTGGACCGGATGGCCGACTGCTTCGGCACCAACACCGAACTGCTGGTGGCGGTACGGTCCCGGCAGAACACGCCCGGCATGCGCAAACGCAACCGCCAGCTGGACGAGGCCGGCATGCGCCGCCTGGTGACGGCCCTGTCGGGCGTTCCCCGTTCGGTGTTCCGCGACTGCCTGATGTCGGCGCTGCTCGGCCCCGCCGAGGAGGACCTGTACGGAGAGGCCGCGCGCCGTCTGCTGCCCGTGGCCGGCCGGCTCGCCGACGTCTTCGACGCACGGAGGCCGGTAGGCGCGGACGGGCTCTCGATGGACGACGCGCTGCGGGAGCGGCCGGGCATCCGCCGCGTCGGCCTCTACGGGCGGCTGTGCACGGCCGTACCTGAGGTGGAGCCGGAGCGGCTCGCCGCCGCCGTCACCCAGATGGACGACCCGCTGGTCTCGCTGCTTTCCCAGATCCCCGCGCCGAGCCTCCAGTTCCTCGCCGGCCGGCTGGAGGACCCCGAGCTGCTCGACCTGCTGCGGCCCCACCTCCAGGGCGACGACCTGGACCTGCTGTCCCGCTACACCCCACAGATGTGGCGGCGGTTGCTGGACGGGCTGCGCCAGCCCGAGCACCTGGGCGTGCTCGGCCTCGGCTGGGTACAGGTCGTGGAGCAGGACGCCACCGGAGCGGTGGACGCCCGGGTGCTGTCGCAGATCGCCGCCGACGCGAACGTCCTCGGGCACGACGCGGTGCGCGCACTGCTCGGCACGGCACCCGCCGACTGGCCGGTCGTCTGCGCCCACCCGGCCCTCGCCGCCCGCTGGCTGGCCGAACAGGGCGACCTGGACATCGCCGAGATCGTCGCGGGCTTCCCCGACACCCGGGCGGCTCTCGCGGAGTACGGCACCGAGGGTCTGCGGCACGCCCTCGAACTCGGCCTGGACCAGCGGTCCATGAGCCGGATCAAGGGGTACGCCGACGGGATCGGCCGCACGACGGACGAGGTCCTGACCGCCTTCCAGGAACGCGACTACGAACGCGCCGAGCACACCGAGCCGCTGGACACCGCGGCCGCGGTCGCCTGGTCGCGCTGGCAGCTGGCGCGCGGCGAGGAGCTGGACTGGGTCCTCGGCAACGTCATCTCCCGCCCCGGAAAGATCCGTACCTGGGCCGTGCACGGTCCCCGGCTGGAGCAGCGGGTCGCCGCCGCCGTGATGGGCCCGGGAGCGGCCCCGGGGACGACCGACGCGCTGGCCGCCGACCCGGTCCTGCTGCCCCTGCTGGCCACCTTGAGCAGCCCCGAACAGCGCGCCGCCCTGCTGCGACTGTACGCCGCCGAGCCCAAGGCCACCCTCGACCCCCGGGCGCGCCGCGAGCTGCCACTGATCCTCTACGCCGCCGACCCCGCGCAGGCGCTGCGCACGCTGCTACGCGACGGACTGGGCGTGGTGGCACAGCAGTTCGCCGAGCGGCACCGTCTCAGCCCCGAGCAGCGCCGCATGCTCGCCGAACTGGCCCCGCTGACCAGTGAGCTGGCGACCCGCTCCCTGGAGGCCGTGCTCAATGTCGGTACGCGGTTCGGCCCGCGGGTCGCGGTCACCGCGGCGGTCGTCGAGCAGCGCCTGCCCGGCACCGCCGAGGCGGTGACGGTGTGGGGCCCGCGCTGGCTGCCGCTCCTCGCGGGCGGCTCGGGCCCGCGCGTACTGCGCCTGCTCGTGGAGCAGCGCGAGAAGCACGGGGCCCACGCCGGAGTCCTCACGCCGTGGCTGCTGGCGGCGGGTGAAGACGGGCTGGCGCTCGTTGAACGGTTCGGCTCCGACGCGCTGGACCTCGTCCTCGCCACCAGGGCCGCGCCGGCCGAGGCCCGCCTGCTGGGCGAACTGCTGATGCTGCCGGGCCCAGGACCCACCATCTACCGCCTGGTCACGGAGTACGCCCTGCCCCAGGAGACCTGGCCGCGCGCCGCCCGCATGCTGTCCGGCGGCGAGCAGCCGGAACGGGTCCTGCTCAGACTGTGGAGCAGGACGCCCACTGCCTGACGCCGGCACCGGGGCCAGGCAACTGCGCGCGTAGGGCATGCGGTTGGCACGACCGGAGCGCCAGGAGCAACGTGCGCGACTACGAGCCGCTCATCTCCCTCGGCAAGGCCCGCATCGCCTGGGTCTTCGTCACCCCCGTGGTCCGCCGCCTCACTTGAGCTGCCGACCCTGCGAGTCCGTGCACACTCGATACCGCGGTCGGCCTGGGAGGTGCTCGGCTCGTTCCTGCTCACTGAGGCCCCGGTGCAGGGCGCGGCAAATCCCGGCGATCACTCCGGTCGGGCTGGGCGTGGTCAGCTTCCACAGCTGGATCGTCCCGTCTTCGCTGCCGGTGGCCAACATGCGTTGATCGGGGCTCATGGCCACTGCGTTCACGGGAAGCCGACGCCCCCTCAGCGTGCTGCGGACGGTGAGGGTGGATACGTCCCACAGTCGCACCGTTCCGTCGTCGTGGCCGACGGCGAGGGTACGGCCGTCAGGGCTCACTGCGACCGACGTGGCGTTGTCGGTGAGGACGGCACGGCTTTTGCCGGTGGCCACGTCCCACAGCCTGATTGTTCCAGAGGCGTCGGCGGACGCAAGCGTGTGACCATCACCGCTGAAAGCAAGTGCCGCCACGACGTCTGTATGGCCGGTGAGGACGGCTCGAGTCCTGCCGGTGTCCGCGTCCCACAGTCGTACGGTCGCACCGGTGTCGCCGGTGGCAAGGACGCGCCCGTCATGATTGAGGGCCGCCGTCACGAAAGCGAGCGACCGAGACCGGTTGTGCACGATCGTTCGGAGCATGTGGCGGGTCGCGTCCCAGACTTGCACGCTGCCGCCGTCGTCGCTGGTCAAGGCGGCTATCACATGACTGTCTTGGGGCACGCTCACTGAACTGGCCATGCCGGCGGAGGCGAGGGTGCGGGTGCTGCGTGTCTGGTGGAGGTGCACGTCCCAAGTGCTGACTCTCCCGGCGGCGTCGCCGGTTTCCAGCGCGCGGCCGTCTGCGGTGAAGACCATGGACGTCGCGGTGTTGTCGGTCTTCCCAGTGACATCGGCCGCCCCCCGCAGGGCATCCCACAGGCGGACCGTGCGGTCGCGGCTGCCGGTGGCCAGCATGGTTCCGTCAGGGCTGAACGACACAGAGGTCACGCCGCCGGTGTGTCCGGTGAAGACGGCACGGCTCTCGCCGGTGGTCACGTCATACAGCCGCGCCGTGCTGTCGTCACTGCCCGTGGCCAGTAGGCGCCCGTCCGGGCTGAACTTCACGGCAACGACCGGCCCCTTGTGACCGGTGAGGCGGGCGGGCGTCCTGCCGGTCTCCATGTCCGAGAGCTGCACCTCACCCAGCCCATCGCCGACTGCCAGCAGGGTGCCGTTCGGGCTGAAAGCCATTGATGTGGGAGCAGCAGGGCCCGTGAGCCTGACAGTCCGGGTTGTGCCCTTGGACAGGTCACGCACCCTGATCACGCCGTCGGCGCCGCCGGCCGACAGCAGGCGGCCGTCCGGGCTGTAGGCAATCGTGGTAGTTCTGCCGGCGGAGACCGGCCACGTGGCCCGGATGGCGCCGGTGGCGATGTCCCTCAACCTGACTCTGCCGTCCGAGGAGCCGACGGCCACGGTGCGGTCGTCGGGGCTGAATGCCATCGGTCCTGTCTCATCGTGGTCCGTTGCGGTCCAGGCTTCCCCTCGCGTCAGGTCGCTCAGGCGCAGAGTCCCGTCGGCGTCGCCGGCGGCCAGAAGGTGCCCGGCCTTGCTGTAGGTGATCGTTCTCACTCCGCGGACGGGGCTGCGCGAGGGTGGGCGGGCCGCGCCTGTGCCCGTGTCCCATCGGAGAATCGTGCCGTCCGGGCTACCCGCGGCCACGGTCTGACCATCGGGGCTGAAGGTGACCGCCTCCACGGGACGAGCGGGTCCGGTCAAGCGGTGTCGCAGTGGGAGGGCTGCCGCTGCGTAAAGACTCGAGGTGGCCTCTGCCGTGGGGCTGACTTGGTACGCTTGGACAGCGAGGAGAGAGGCCAGATCGGGGTTGTAGCCCAGCAGAGCGGCTGACTGAGCGGCCAACTGCCGGGAAAGGGCGGCCTTCTGCGCTGCGACGGCTTGCTGCCTCCGGTGTTCACTGATTCGGAACTGCCTCCATGCGATCGACCCTGCGGTCACGGCGATGACGAGCAGCACGGACAGCGCGGCGGTGAACTGGCGTCGACGGCGCGTCGCGCGGACAACCGCGCGTTGTTCCCGTTCGCGAGCAGCGGTGCTGCCGGCCAGGAAGTCCCGCTCCAAGCAGGTCAGCTCCTTGGCGGTGTCGAGGTCGCCGAAGGCTTCCTCGGCAGCGGCAAGCCGTACCCCGCGGTACAGGGCTCCCGGGTCGCGGTCGAGGGCGTTCCACGCGCGCGCGGCTTCGGTGAGCTGACGGTGAATGCGCAGGCGTGCGCGGGCGTCGTCGATCCATCGGTGCAACCTGGGCCAACCAGTGATGAGCGTTTCGTGTGCGAGATCGACGATGCCATCAGCGAGAGTGAGTAACCGGGCGCTAGCCAGGCGGTCCAGGACCAGGGCGATGTTGTCCTGGGAGGCGGCGCCGAGGTCGAGTTCGCTGTGTTCGACTGGGCGCCGGGTGTCCTGGGAGCCATCGCCGGGGGCGATCAGCCGCAGCAGGATCAGCCGGGCCAGCTCCGCGTGGCCGGGGGCGAGCCGGGCATGGACCTCCTCGGCGCTCTGCGCGATCGCACCGCGCACGCCGCCTGCCGCTTCGTACGCCTGCAGGGTCAGCGCCCTGCCGCGGCGGCGCCGCCAGGTCTCCCGTAGGGCGTGCGAGAGCAGCGGCAGGCCACCTGGCGCGCCGTGCACTTCCTCCACCAGGCGAGCGGTCAGGTCGCGCTCGACGATCAGCCCGGCCATCTGCGCGGGTCTGACGATGGCTTGGCGTAACTCGGCGGGGCTCATGGGCCCCACCAGCAGGTTGGCTTCCCGCAGGGCGCCGGCTAGCTCGCGGTGCTCGGCGCAGCGTCCGTAGAAGTCGGCGCGTATGGCGATGACGACGCGCAACCTGCTATCCGGGTGCCGGGCGGCGAGCAGCGCGTCGATGAAGGCGGTGCGCTCGTGCGGGTCGCGGCAGAGGGTGAAGACCTCCTCGAACTGGTCCACGACGAGGACGGTGTCGCCGTCGGCGTCCTTCGGCCGCAACGCCTCGGCGTGAGTGAGCAGCGGGTGCCCGCCCGGGGTGAGGATGCGGATCGATGCCAAGGATGAGCTCTCGGCGCGCAACGCGGGTATCAGCCCGGCCCGCAGCAGCGACGACTTACCGCTGCCGGAGGGGCCGACGACGGCAACGAAACGCCGCAGCAGCACCAGTTCCCGTACATCGGCGACCAATTGGTCCCGTCCGAAGAACCGATCGTGATCGCCGGGTTCGAAGCGGACCAGCCCCGGGTACGGCGACTCGGTGCCACCGTCCTCGCGGTTCCGGAGCGCCGGATCCTCGGCGGTCTCGCGCCAGCGCCGCTCCCACTCCTCCGCATCGCCGTCGCAGGCCCGGACATAGGCCAGGGTCACGCCCAGAGACGGAAGTTGCTCACCGGCGGCGGCCTGGGAGAGCGTGGTCACCGAGTAATGGGCCCTGAGCGCCATCTCCCGGTATGTGAGACCGCCCGCCTCCTGGCGCAGCTTGCGCAACTCATACGCGAATCGCTGCACCGGCCCCGCGCTCGGGTCCACCGGCCGCTCACGACGCCCCACCGGCCCGATTCCCCCTCTTGCCCCGGCCCCCGCTGCGCAGAGGTCACCTGCGCCCCAACCACGCTATAAGCCCACCACACGCCCGACAAGGACCGAACCAGCCCCTCCCGGAGGGGCGCGCATCCGACGCCGCCCTGATTGTTCACTGTGACGGAGGGGGCCTGCTGAACAACGGTGCGGGCGGTGAACTCGATGACGTACAGCACGGACCGGGCCACAGTCGGCCTGGCCGCATCCATCCACAGAGGAATCACGAATCCGGGGGAACGAGTAATGCGTCTACGAAGCGCGGTCATGACTGCAGTAACGGTGGCGGCCGTCGCCATCCCGGCCATGCCGGCGGTAGCGACAGAAGCGGCTCCGGCCCAACCGCAGTTGCGGATCACATGTCACACCAGGTGGCAGCACAAGACCTCCGCCAACGTCTGGTGCGACGGACACGGACCGGCGCGGTACGGGGCGAGCATCCTGTGCAAGAAGGGCTCCGCGGACCGTCAGCTCAACTACGGCCCGGGGCCCTGGCTGGGTGACCGGCGAGGTATCAGCATGTACTGCCCCGGGGGCGGATACAAGCGAGTGAACCAATGGGGCTGGCCTGCCTGACCGCCGTTTGGACCTTGGGCAGTCCGGGGCGTGATCGGGCTCAGCGTGGTTTCCGAGGCCTTCGCCTCGCTGACGCGGTTCGGGGGCGCCGGGAACATCGACGAGCACCTTCCCCACCCTCGGCCGCCAGGGCGTGACCCTGCGGCTGTTCGATCGCGAACCGCATCAGTGGTCGATCCACTGGTCGGACAGCCGGACCGGCCGGCTGTATCCCCCGTCGGTCGGCGCCTTCGCGGGCGAGCGCGGTGACTTCCCCGGCAAGGGCACCTACGACGGCCGCCCGATCCGGGTGCCGTACCTGGGAGCTCAGCTGGATCACGGACCTCACCCGCACGAGGTCGGCCGACGCATGAGTCGAATTCCGCCAGTACACCCTGCATCCTGACGCCCGGAAGACGCTGATCGAGCTGTTCGAGCGCGCGTTCATGACCGGTCGGCAGGCGGCCGGCATCACCGTCGGGGACCCGCGAGGTGGTCGCGACGGTCTGCCGGCTCTCGGACGCGGCTGCCTTCGACGCGTACGCCGCCCGGCACCTGGGCCGCGCCATGCTCTGCACCTCAGCGAGCACACCGAGAACGACTCCCCCCTCCTGCCCGTCCGCACCGAGGTGAACGTCCGGGTCTGGTGCGGCCCAACCGAGGCACCCCCTAGCCGATCCGGCGGCTGAGGCTCGAACCCGTGACGACTTGACCCAGCGCCGCGGCGCTCGCGCTGGGGCGCGAGCCCCAGAGCGGTGCACGATCCGGGCAAGATCCTGCTGGACGTCGCGCTCACGGAGGCGCTGGGCGGGTACTGCCTGGTGGACGTGGCCATGCTGCGCTCGGAGCCCGGCGTGTTCGGGCCGGTGACCTCGGACCCGACGGTCTCCTCCGTTGCCCCGGCAGCGCCCCCATGGTGGCCGCACGCACACCCACGCCCAGAACTATGATGTTCCACCACATACGCCCCTGCCCTGCACGTTCCCACGGTATGGCGACACGCAAACGTCCCCGCCGAACGCCAGAAAGTGGTGCCAATGTCGTCCTCCGCGACCGCTCCACCAGCCCCGTCCAGCCTCCCCAGAATCGTCGCCGCCAGCCTCATCGGCACCACCATCGAGTGGTACGACAACTCATTCGATCGGAGCTAGGACCTGCGGTTTTCCGCGAATCCGGGCACCGAAGTCAGCACGGAACCAGCACCGGAACTCAACCTGCTACCTGCGCCATCGGCAGCGTCGTCGACGCACAGCTTCGCGTCCTCGGCATCGACGGCCTGCGGGTGGCAGACGCCTCGTTTCTGCTCAGCGTTCCCCGGGGCAACACAACGCCCCAGCCATCATGATCGCCGAGAAGGCCGCAGACCTGATCGCCGGCCACGGCCTGCCCACCGCCGCAGCCACCCCCTGCGCCCGTTCCGCCGTGCTGACGGCGCAGCCCCGCGCCCGGCTCACCGACCTCGCCGACACGCAGGCCCGCGCCGAACCCGAGGGACTCGACGACCTGTGGGAAGCCCTGGCCAGTGTCTGCCCCGAGCAGATCCTCGGGACCTGGCGCGGCATCCCGCTCAACACCGGCCACTTCGCACAACGTCGCCTGCGGGAAATGCGCTGGTACGGCAAGAAGTTCACCTCTCCCGACGACGTCCAGCCGCTGATCTACCACGCCAGACCCGTCATCGACTATTCACATTAGCTGACCACGACACGCTCATGGGCATCATGACCGGCGGTGACGAACCCTCCGACAACGGCCGCGGCTTCTACTTCATCCTCCGTCGCGGCTGAGGAGGGTGCGCAGGTCGATGACGCGGTAGGCACGAGTGGTGATCGCGTCGAGGATCCGTGGCAGGGCCTGGGCGTCGATCACCTCAGTGCCGCCATCGGATGCGCCGACGTGCATCTGCAGGATCGCCCCAGGGCGCAGGGCGTCCAGCGCCCTGCGCACCACGCGGTCCACGGTCATGCCGCCCGCGGTGCCCATCCACCCGTTGGTGTCGGTGGTGAATTCGATGTCCGCGAATCCCAGCCCGTTGACCTCCCTGATCTGGGCAGGGCTGGTCTCACTGTAGGGAAACCGGAAGAACGGAGTCAGGACCGTTCCTGCCCCGGCCACGCGCAGGGCACGGTCCGCTGCCCGGACCTGGCGACGCCTTCCGGCCGCGGTCAGATCCTTGAAGTGAGGGTGGCTGTAGGAGTGATTGCCCAGCCCGTGTCCCGCAGCCGCGATCCTCTTCACCACCTCGGGGTACCGGTCGGCGAAGTCACCGGTCAGGAAGAACGTGGCAGGCATGCGGCGATGGGCGAGCTCACTGAGGATGCTGTCCAGGCCGACGTCGTTCCAGGCCGCGTTGAACGTCACCGTGACCACCCGCTCGGGCGTACGGATCACACGGTTCTCTGATCCGAACAGCGCCCGCAGGCCCTCGTCGCCCACAGCCGCCGCCAGACGCGGCGAAAATACCCCGGCCGTCACGCCTGGGGGGCCGGCCCCCGCCACCCATCGGACAGCGAGCAGCCCGGCGGCCATCCCGAGATGGCGACGGGATACCAGACGGTGAGCGGCGACGAGAGGACGTGCTTCCACGCCATCGACATCGGCCGAAAGGCGGCCGCCCTTGAGGCGAGTGCCCCCAGACCGACGGAGAAGGCCCTGTGGGCGACGTCAGCACGGCTACCAGCTGAGCTCGCCGCCTCACCCGTTTCCCAAGCCTTCGCCATCCCCGCGATGTCCGGCAGCCGTGGCCGCATCCTCGTCACTGCCGCCATGCTCGGCGCCCTCGACCCCGCCGAGCGCCGCGTCCTGCTCGCCCACGAATGCGCCCACCTCACCCACCGGCACGCCCTCGTGTGCACCGCCATGACGCTGGCCGCCGCCGCCAATCCGGCGCTCGGGCGGGGGCGGACCATCGTGGCCCTCCTCGTCGAACGCTGGGCGGATGAGCAGGCGGCTACGGCCGTGGAAGACCGGACGATCACCACCCGCGCCGCCCTCATCGCCCACCGGGCACGCCCGGCCTGCGCGTTGACCTTCACCGACCGCACCGTCACCCACCGCGTCGCCGCCCTCCAGACCGCTCCGCCACCCCGCCTGTGGCCGCTCGCCGCGGCCGTACTCGTCCTCGGCCTGCTGCCGGCCTTCGGCGCCGCCGACGCCACGCACGACCTGCTCGAACTCCTGGAACACGCCTGGTGTGACCGAGCGCCACCGGTGCGGCGCGTCACGCAACGGTCGACGACCGCAACTCCCGCGTCCGTGATGTCGGCGAAGCTCAGCGCGCCGAACACCTCTTCAGCGATGACGGCCGACTTCGAGATGGTCCGTCAGGAGATGACGTCGAGCCAGAATGAGACGAGCGAGGCCAGCGCGCCAGGGGCGCCCGCGCCGAAGGCGACCACCATGGCCTGACCGATCGCCACGTCATAGGCGTCGAGGCCGTGGGACCAGGTCAGCCGGGCATCGATGCCGGGGATGGTACGGAGAGGGCCGTACGCGCCCAGGGTGCCGTGCGCTTCGGCAATGGGCGTGCCGTTGCGCAGGAGCCGGGCCCGGCACAGGCTGGTGGGCCGCAACTCGTAGGTGCGCGCGCCCACCACGGCCGTGCGGGTGCGTGTTCTGCGGCGCAGGGCCCAGCGGCTGTCGCTCCCCCGGCGCGCGGGGATCACCTGCCCATCGACCTTGATGTGGCCGTGCTCACGGCCGGGCCGGACCGTGACGGGTGGCATGCCGGGTCCCTGGACGAGCGCGATGACGGCGGGCCAGCCGTCGTAGCTGATCCGTATCGGCCCGAGCGGGCTGTCGGCCGTGCGGTGCTGGGAGAGCCGGACGGTACGGCGCTTACTGAAGAAGGGCATGGCTGTATCGGCTCCGGCAATGGGGAGTTGGGGACGGGACGGGGAGGCGCAACGACGCCGGTCGTCGTCAGTTGCGGGGTGGCCCCGGGTACCAGGACTGGTGCGGCGCGGCTGCTTGCGCGGATTGCTGATGCGGCATCGCCGTGGGGAGCGGGCGGTGGGTGCGCAGCAGTGTCTCGAACCCGGCGTGCAGTTCGCGGGCCTTGTCGGGCCGGGCGGTGTAGGCGACGACGGATCCGTCGACGCGCTGGAGTGTCACCGCGGTGCCGGTGCCCGGATCCTCCTGGCCCAGCCACACTCCGCCGAGTGCTGTGGCAGGCACCCACCCCGGATCGGACTCCGGGCCGCCCTCGTGCCATCGGCGCAGCACCTTCCGCCGATAACCCGGAATCAGCAGGCCCGGGAGCGTCACCACGACGAAGAGGAAGACCACGATGTTCATCACCACCTCGGCCGCCCAGCGCAGCAGTGCGAGGAGCGCCGCGTAGCAGGCTGAGACGATGAACACCCAGAGGCACCCCACGGCGAGGACGTGCGGCGCACCAACCTTGTTCAGCAGCCAGTGGAAGCCCACTGAAGCGAGCAGCACCAAGACCGTGAGACATCCGGCCGTGTCACCCAGGAACGCTTCAGCGACACGGCCGGCGAGCCGGTCGCGCCTGACGACGAAACCTCGGTCATGGAATTGAACGCGCACACGTCCCCCGGGCCTGGCTCTTACGCCAGCAATCTCACGCATGTCGCTCACCCTAGCCGGACAGGACATCCCGGCCGATGAGGTGTTGGTGCACACCGGCTGTGGTCGTACCAGGGACGGAAAGACATGCACTACTGGCAGCCGTTGCCCGATTCTCTCGAATCGGAAATCAGGGACCTGCTGGACCATATGCGCGCCCTCAAGGACGCGACCGGCATGAGTCTGGCCGAGCTGGCTTCGCGTACCGCACACAGCAAGTCGGCTTGGCACCGCTATCTCAACGGCACCAAGTTCCCGCCACGTTCCGCGGTGGAGGCCATGGGACGGCTCAGTCCGGCCGACCTGCCGGAGCTGCTGGAGTTGTGGGCGCGCGCCGAGGGTGTGAGCGAACGGTACGCCGACCCACGGCAGCCCGACCTCCAGCCCTCGCCGGCGCCCTCGGCATCGAGGAGGCGTCTGCGATGCCACCTTGTCCCGGCCGCCGTCATCACGCTCTCAGCCGCCGCTTGCGCCTGGAAGACCATGGCGGGACCACCGTTGCTCGCGGATCGGCCCGGGCAAACGACCGCCCCAGCGGCCACACCGCCGTCGACGGCCCCCGCCATCCCTGCGTCATGCCGCGGCGAAAGCTGTGAAGGCAAGTATGCAACCCCGTCCGGGTGCACAGACGACGCACGAACGGAGAGCACCGTGGCGGCTTCCGCCTACTCGGTGCGGCTGCGCTTCACACCGGCCAGGAATCCGGTGCCCCTGTCCTTGTCGCCGTACATACTCCTTACATCACCTGATAGTTGGCCATCATCGCCATGTCCTCGTGTTCGAGGTTGTGGCAGTGCAGCATGCACCGGCCGCGGTGGCCACGGAAGCGGACCAGTACGTCCACGACCTCGTACGGGCGGACGTCGACCGTGTCCTTCCAGCCGGCGTCCGTGGGCTCGGGCGGCCGGCCCCCGCGGGACAGGACCTGGAAGTGGGCCAGGTGCAGCTGCACCGGGGTGGTGGAAGTCGCTGGTGAAACGCCAGCCTTCGACGGTATGGGCCGCGTCCCCATGGAGTTTCTTCCCCGCTGGGCCATCTCGTCGGCCAACTCGTACGACGCCGACCATGACCGGGACGGACGAAGCTTCCGGCAAAGACCGGGTCGGCGCAGGACCGTACTACCTGCTCTTGATTTGTACGCGCTTGATGTTCACCGGCAGCGTCGGAAAGCCGTCTCCCGGCCCGTTCTGGTCGTCCTCGCCGCCTACCGCGATCTTCTGGAGCACGTCGAGGCCCTCGGTGACTCTGCCGAACGGTGTGTAGGCGGGCGAGAGTTTGGTGTCCTTCCAGACGAAGAAGAACTGGCTTCCGTTGGTGTTGGGCCCAGCGTTGGCCATCGCCACCGTCCCGGCAGGATAGGTCGCCCCGGCCAAGTTCTCGTCGGGAAAGGAGTAACCGGGTCCGCCGCTCCCGGTGCCGGTCGGGTCGCCGCACTGGAGTACGTAGATGCGCGCGGTGGTGAGCCGGTGGCAGTGCGAGCGGTCGAAGTAGTCGCGCCGGGCGAGGAACTTGAAGGAATACGTGGCGCAGGGAGCCTTGTCGGTCAGTGCCCTGAAGGTGATCGCGCCCTGGCCGGTGCGCAGCGTCGCGCTGTACGGCTTGGCGGCCTTCACCGGGTCGAAGACCGGTATCCCCTTGAAGTTGTCTGCGGGAACGGCCGGCGTGTAGGTGCAGGCGGCCGACGGCGCGGCAAGGGGCGGGGTGTCGGCCGCGGCCTGCGTCGCGGTACCGAGGAGGAGCAGGGCGGAGGCGGCGAACAAGGCGCTTGGCTCACGGAGCACGAGACGGTTCCCTTCGGGTCAGCACCGTATGGGTATGTCATGGCCGCCTCATCCTGCCCGCTCCGCCGTCCGGGTGAAACCCCTGCGCCATGCACCGTCAACTTGGGCGGGCGGGCGCCACGGCAATCGGGCGACAGGACACGGACAGCACGCCGGACGGTCCTCCAACCGGCCCGCCGGCCGCGGCCGTGGCGGTGCCCCTGGCGCCCCTGGGCGGCCACTTCCAGGACTCCCGGGCCTTCTGGGCGGCTGTAGGCACAGGCGCGCCGGGAAGCCACCAGCAACGCGAGACCTGCCTGCACAGGCCCGAGGGATGAACCCCGGCCAGGACCGCGGGCTACCTCGTCGCAGCACGGCGGGCGCACCGGAAGCTATCCAACCCGGGTCTGCCGGAAACCGCACCGGTATCAGCATCCAACCCATGGAGCAGCCGATGGCCCGCAACGTCCGCCTCAGCCCGCAGATCGCTCAGCAGATCCGGACCCCCGCCGCAAAGCTCGACACCGCCGACATGCCCTCCGACGCAGCCACCGCGCAAGAGCTACTGCCCCGGATGCTCTCGGAGTTGGTCAAAGGCAAGCGGGATCGGCGATGGCGCGTCGGCAGGCACGGTTCAATCGCCCACGGTGTCCTCGGCCTCCCAGCGGCGCAGATCGCCGCAACGGCGCCGTGTGTCCTGTGCGAGCAGTCTGACTCGCTCGCGCTGTAGTCGCTGGAGAGCCGGATGATCGGGAAACCAATTCGGATCTGTCAGGGGTGACGTGCGGTCACACTCGGCCATCCCGAAGTGTTGATCAGAGCCGCAGAACCTGGTCGGGTGGCCCGGGGGCGCGATTCCCCAGGCCACCCGGCCCTCCTACCGATGGCCCCGGACGGCTTTCGCCAATTCTGATGTTGGGGTTACGGAGCGTTGCGTTGCGTTACCTGATGCCGTGGATGGCCTGAGGGTCTGTGGCTGGGAGAGCGTGCTCGGTTTTCACGGCGGCGGGTGGGGGCGTCAAGTAGACCGGGGTGGGGTCGGGTTCGGGCGCACAGGTCTTGGCGATGACACCTTTGCCGCTGGGGAGGCGGCCGTCTCGCAGGTAGGCGGTGAAGGTGTCGTCCAGGCAGGCGTTGCCGTGGAAAAGGATCTCGTGGAAGCTGCCTCCGTTCTGGACGACGAGTTCGGATCCGGGCAGTGCCTTGTGCATGGCGAGGGCACCCGGGTAGGGGGTGGCGGCGTCCTCGGTGGCCTGGAAGAGCAGTACGGGCGGCAGGCCCTTGCCGGTGATCTTCAGTCGGCCGGCCGGGTTGCCCTGGTAGGGCCAGAACATGCAGGCGGCGTTGTACCACATGTTGTTGTAGGTATAGAAGGGCGCGACGGCATTGACCTTGGCCTGGTCCCTCTTCCAGAACTCCCAGTCGCGCGGCCAGTTGTTCTCGGTGCACTGGACCGCGTTGTACGCCGGGAAGGTGCCGTCATCCGCCCCCGGGGCCGCGTAACGGTTGTACGCGATCTGCAGCGGGCGGGTGTCGTTCTTGGTGAGGTAGGCCGACAGCACGGTCGCCATCTGCGGCCAGCGCAGGAAGTTGTAGCCGCCGCCGTAGAAGGTGTCTTCGAACTCTGCGGGGCCGATCTTGCCGGGGGCCGGGGCGGCAGCGACCGGGCTGGTCCGCAACGCGGCCTCGACCTGGTAGTACTTCTGCTCCACGCCGGCAGCGTCGGTGCCCAGGTGGTAGACCGAATCAGCCTTGGCGGTCCATGCCGCGAAGGCGTCGAATCGGCGCTGGTGCTCCTTGTCCTGCAGGATGTTGTGGTCGTACCAGCTGATGGTCGGGCCGACGATGCTGTCCAGCACCATCCGGCGCACATGCGAAGGGAAGAGCTGGCCGTACGTCGAGCCCAGTGAGGTGCCCCACGAGCCACCGTAGAAGTTGATCTTCTGGACCCCGAGCGCCCGCCGGATGCTGTCCATGTCGCGCGCATTGTCGACAGTGGTCATGTGCGGCAGAAACCAGCTCCACTTCGCGGCGCAGTCGGCGGCGTACGTGGCCGACTTCTCCAGCCACGCCTGCGACGTGCCCTGGCTGATTTGGTAATCCGGCCGCTCGGCGTCGAAGAAGTGTGCGTCGCACGTGACGTGGGGTTCGCTGGCGTTGGTGCCGCGTGGGTCGAAGCCGATCCAGTCGTAGGTCGATGCGACGTCCTGAGGGATCTTTCCGGAGACGTAGGCGGGCATCCACAGGCCGGAGTCGCCAGGACCGCCGGGATTCAGAAGGATGGGGCCCTGACGCTCGCTCTTGGGCGCGGTGGCCGGGAGCCGGTTCAGCTTGATCTCGATCTTGGTGCCGTTCGGCTGTGCGTAGTCCAGCGGCACTTCGAGCATGGCGCACTGCAGCGCGGGAGTGGTCGCGTCGCGACAGGAACTCCAGATGGGCTTCCCCTGACCGGCACCCCTTGCCGCGGCCAAGGAAGCGGAAGCAGGCGTGATACCCGCACAGACTGCGCCAATGGCGGCGAGGACCGAGAGCAGGACTCTGACTTTTGTCATGAAAGCATCATGTGACATGTGCAATATCACATGCCATCTCTGGGATGGGCGTTACTCAACTGTGACTCGATGAGCATCGATAACAGGCCGCGCACAGTGGGCGATTGGTCATGGCCGGCGTCGCGGGCCTGTGTTCCAGCGGTGATTGGTCCAGGCAGCAGGGCGGACAGGACGATCAGGAGCGACGCTGCGTGCAACGGGTGTCTCGGTCCGGCTGGAAAACGCATGGTGCCTTCAGGGATGGGCGATCCGGGATGGGGACCCTGTCAAGCCTCGAACTGGCGGCAGCAGGTGGGGGCATGGCCGTTGACCAAGGCTTGAAGGGCCGTGCGCAGACCCGCGCCGTCGGCCGTTCGCGGCCGTGTGTTGGGGCGAGGGCGGGCGACAGCTCACCTGGGGGGTGCTGTCGCCATACCGCAGGGGCGCGTCACGGCTCGAACAGTAGCGGCGCTGCGGTCATGGGCCGTGGTTCCCGTCCGGGCGGCATGGCGGGAGCTGGTCGTCCGGACGGGAAGCCTGGCCTGGTAGGCCGCGCACTTGGCGACGGGCGGTTTGCCCGAGGAGAAGTATTCGGCCGCCTGTGTGCCGCCGGGGAGACGTCACCCACCCATAACTCGGCGTTATGGATAGAGTCTCGAGAACTCCGGCGGACTGCCGCCGCCGATAGGTGGCCGGCCTCTTCCGGCATCGTCGACGGACCCCAAGCAGCCACACCGTGAGCCTTGTTCCCGCACGTCATCACCGGTAGCCGCGCACCGGAGCGCGGATTTCGGACCTCCTTCGTGACGCGACCGGGACCGGGCGGATGGCCCCCGGTCCCGTGCACAGTCCAGTGGGCGAGGTCTGCCTCTCGGAATCCCAGCCGTACGAAACCGAATTGAGGCTATGCGAGCCAGGGACTGATCCTTTACGCTCACCGGCGTCCTGTGGTGGCGGGAGCACCGCGCGACACAACACGCGCTCTGATGCCCAGGAGGCATGCGATGCTCCCTCGCGCCAGCCTGCTCGTGGCCGCCATGGTGGCCACGGCTGTTCTCACCGGCGGCACACCCGGTGTTGCCGTCCCCCGAACCCACCATCCGTCCGCCGACCGGCAGTTTGCCGCGCTCGCCAGGCAGATCCACCTGAGCAACACCGGCGGCATGAAACCGGCCGACGACGGCGGTGATCCTGACGACCCGGTCGCCGGAACCCTCCAGTTCGCCGCGGCGCGTACGGCCCCGTCCGCCACCGTTTCCGGCGCCGCCCTCGCTGCGGGAGCGGCCGCCGGCGACCGGCTTCCGGTGCGTGGCGGCACCTGGTCCGAGGTGACCAGCGGTTCGGCCGGCAGCGAGACCCCCGGTTATGCCGACCCGTCCTACTCCGACTACGGCTCCGGCTGGGGCCTGGTGACCGGCAGGGCCTCCGCGCTCGCCACGGACGGCCCGTGGGTGTACGCCGGGTTCGCAGACGGCGGCGTCTGGCGGTCCAAGGACGCGGGCAGGACCTGGAGCCCCGGGTTCCAGCACGCGGCGACCGAGTCGATCGGCTCGCTGTGGGTGAATCCCGCCGACCACTCCCTGTGGGTCGGCACCGGTGAGGCCAACACCAGCGCCGACAACTACACCGGCCAGGGCGTCTACCGCTCCGCCGACCACGGCCGGACCTTCCGGCGCGTCGGCGGCTCCGAGCTCCTCAACGCCCAGGTCGCCACGGTGACGACGAACGGCTCGTACGTGTTCGCGGCGACGAGCCGCGGCCTGTGGCGGCGCCCGCTCTCCGGTCCGCTGGACACCCCGTGGCAACGCGTGCTCAGCCCCGATCCGAACCCGGACAAGGACCCGGCGCGGACTTCCATCATCTCCAGCGTCACCGTCCGGCCGGGGGGTCACGGCGCCACGGTGCTGGCCGCGCTGGGTTTCCGCAACGGGACCCCCTACGACGGGCTCTACCTTTCCACGAAGGGCGGCGCACCGGGTACGTTCCAGCGGATACGGCCGGCCGGTCTCGACGACTCCGACATCGGCCGGACCAGCCTCGCCTACGCCCCCGACGGCAGCGCCCTGTACGCGGTGGTCCAGTCACCGGCCTACACCGCCGGCAAGCGCCCCTCACCGATGCAGTCGACGTCGCTCAAGGGCGTGTACAAGTCGGCGAACGGCGATCCGAACGGGCCGTGGACGCTCGTCGCGGACGCCGGGACGCTGGGCAGATCCGGATCCGCCCAGTCGTTCCCGTCCACCTACGAGCCGGGGGTGGGCTCCTGGTACAACCAGTACGTCAGGGTCGATCCACGTGACCCGCAACACGTCTACGTCGGCCTGGAGGAGATCTACGAATCCCGCGACGGCGGCGCGAGTTGGACGACGATCGCACCCTTCTGGAACTACACGCTGCCCTGCTACGGCACCGCCACGGGCTGCCCGCCCACCGTCCACACGGACCAGCACGCCATCGCGATCAACGACGAGGGCCGGCTGTACGTGGGCAGCGACGGCGGCGTGTGGAGCCGGCTGACCACCGACCATGCCACGGCAGGCTGGCACGACCTCAACGCCGGCCTGCACACGCTCCAGTACTTCTACGTCGGCGCAGGTCACGACCCCCAGGGCGGAACCGCACTGTGGGGAGGTCTGCAGGACAACGGCGCAACCCTGGTGCGCGGCAACTCCCACGACGTGATCCAGCCGTTCGCCGGTGACGGCGGCGATGTCATCGTGGACCCGGACAACGCCGACCGCGCCGCCGTCGAATACACCTACGGCGACATCGCGGTGACCACCGTCGGCGGTCGTTCCGACGGCACAGCCGCGGCATTCCGGGAGATCAGCCCCAGCTGCCAGATCAGCGCGCCGATCGCCGGCTGTGATCCGAAGATGCAGTTCATCGCCCCTTTCAGCGCCGACCGGACGGACGGCAACCGCTGGGTGATCTCGGGCCGGTACGTATGGGAGACCCAGAAGGGTTTCGGCACGGTCTGCTCGAAGGCCGGCGGGACATGCGACTGGCGGCCCGTATACGACCTCGGCGAGACCGCCTCGACCACCGCGGTCGAAGCGGACAACGGCGTCGACTATGTGGGCTGGTGCGGTCCGTGCCTTCCCTCGGACGAGGACGGAAGCGGCTTCAAGAGCGGCATCGCCACCGACTACGGGGGCACCTGGCACACCATCACCGCACCGAACCTGCCGAACCGCTACGTCACCCGGATCGTCAGCGACCCGACTCGTCCCGCCCACGTGTACGCCGTTTACGGCGCGTACTCACGCAAGTGGATCCCGGGTGGCGGCGTCGGGCATGTCTTCGAGTCGCAGGACGGCGGGGCGACCTGGAGGGACATCAGCGGCAATCTGCCCGACGTCCCGGCGGACGCGATGGTCATCGCGAAGGGACAGTTGATCCTCGCCACCGACCACCTCCTCTACGTCGCCGACGTCAGGACTCCGACCCGCTGGTCCCGGCTCGGCCACGGCCTGCCCAGCTCGGTCACGACCGACATCACCCTCCTTCCCTCGGGTGACACCGTGGTCGCCGCGACACACGGCCGAGGTCTGTGGAGGCTCAGGCTGAGCAGGTGAGCTGACCGGGCCGGACGGCTGCATCAGGCACGTCCACCCGCGTCCGCAGCGGTGGTCGGCGTCGTCACGTGCCAAGACGAGCCCGCTCTCCGGCTTCCGGTCTTCACCGCACGATGCACCGCATCGCCCGTGTCCTGGCGGAGGCACCCCTCACCGCTGTGTTGTCGGGGATCGCCGCATGGCCGCCGAACGCCACGCTCCTGAGCTCGATTCCAGGCGCTCGCGCGGCCCTGTCCGGAACAGCGCGACCGCCGCCGGAGTGGTCGGGCCACTCCATTGGCTGAGCAGCCCGACCACCGCACGGGGAACCCGTCATACGGGCCTGCAAGGGAGCACACACGATGCCGACGAGAATCCTGCTCGAAGGACGCCCCGGCGCGGGCAAAACAACCCTTGTCCGCCGATTGGCCACGCTCCTGCGCACCCGCAGGGCCGTCGGCTTCACCACGGAGGAGATCCGGTACGGCGGTACGCGCAGCGGTTTCGCGCTGGAGACACTGGAGGGCGGTCACCGAGCCGTGCTCGCGCATGTCGACTTCCCGGGTCCACCGCGGGTGGGCCGGTACGGCGTCGATCTGGACGTCATGGAGCAGTTCGCGCTGCCGCCGCTCATGTCGGCGGCAGCGGATCCTGTTCCTGGAGATCTCGTACTGATCGACGAGCTCGGGCGTATGGAACTGGCGTGCACCGCGTTCCAGGACACGGTCCGTTGCCTGTTCGAGTCCGACATCGACATCGTCGCCACAGTCCACGCGCACCGTGACCCCTTCACCGACGCCCTCAAGCAGCGCCCTGACATCACCCTGCTCCAAGTGACCCGAGCCAACCGGGACACGCTCCCCGACGACCTGGCAGCCCGGCTCGAGAAGCCATGACGAGCGTCACCCGACAGACCGCGGTGCCCGCCGTGGTCGTCCAGGCGGATGGTGCCCAGCGCGCCGTGGATGTCGCCGAGGTGCGCGTCGTCGAGGACCGCCGCGCGGGGCGGTACGGCGATCGTGGTCATGGTGGCCTCGGTCATGGTGGTGCCTCCCTGGTCCCCTGGTCCGGGGGAGGTAGGGGGCACGCAGCAGCCATCACCCCTGCGCTGTCCGCCGTACCGCCCGGCAGCTGGCCGAAGACCTCCCGAAGCTGACCGCGGGCTCCACGGGTGCCCTTCGTGCCGGGCTCGCCGTCCGCACCGCCGACCTGCGCAGAGCTGCGCTCGCCGCCTGGGTCACCGGCATACCCGAGAACATGGTGTCCGCCCTGGCCGGCGCGGTCGTACCGCTGTCGGCCAGTTACGCCGTCGGCGAGGCCGCCGGCGTGGAGCGCTCCGTCTCCCGCAGCTTCCGCGACGCCCCACTGTTCCTGGGACTGTTCACCGCCCAGATCGTGCTCGGCGCCGCGGTGGCGATGACCCCGGTGAACGTCGTCCAACTGCCGATCGGCACCCAGGTCGTGCTGGTCTACCTGCTGGTCCTGACCAACCGCCGCTCGGTGCTCGGCGCGGCGGCCAACGGTCCCCGCTATCGGGTCGGCGCCACCATCGTGGTCGTCGGCGTCGCAGGCATGTCCACCATCCTGCTCGTCCAGACCGTCCTCGGCTGGTTCGGCCTCGGCTGATCCCCATCCCCGGCTGAGAGGAGGGCCCGGTCACCGGCCTGTCCATCGCGGTGGCCTTCTTCGTCGGCACCATCGAGCCGGCCGGCGTCCTGCACGACAAGCTCGGCCTGAGCGCCGTCAGCGGCTGGATCGCGGGCCTGAATCCGGACAACGTCGGCTGCATCGTCGTCGGCCTGCTCGTGGTCGTGTGGGCCGTGGCCATCGCCCACTGGCGCCTGGCCAAGGTCGAGGAGCGCCGGCGCGCCCGCACCGCGGACGCCGGCTGATCGGCCCGGTCAGTCCTGCTCGAAGTGGCTGGCCCTGCCCTCCTGCCGCACCAGTCGGCCCAGCTGAGCGGCCGTGGCCCGGGGCATGAGCGTCCAGGTGCCGTCGCTCCGGCCGAGAGCCGCTGAGTGCCACGGAGTGGTCCAAGCGTCCGGGGCGTCCAGGAGACGGATGCCGAACTTGGCGGCACCGATGGGTTGGGGGTGGATGGACAGGCGTACGGCACGAGGGCGGTGCTCGGCGATCAGGTCCCCCCAGGCGCGGCTTCGCTGGATCACGCCGTAGGCACGTTGCCGGCAGGCGCGCTGGAGGGCGGAGCGGGTGCCGGTCCAGTCGGCGGTGTCCTCGACGAGGAAGCGGGTGATGCCCCGGTAGAGGGCGAGGGCGTGGGCGTCGGCGCGCATCTCGGCGCGCAGCGCGTCCAGGGTGGGGGCGTAGCGGTGGTGTACGAGGGTGCGTTTCGTGTCGTGCGGGAGGTCGCCGAGGACGTCACGGAGGTCGAAGACGGACAGTCTGTGCAGTCCCAGTAGGCCTATCTGTATGCGGAGTTCGTCGGCGTAGGCGTCGATGTGGTCGTCGGGGACGCCGATGAGGTCGCCGAAGACGTGGCCGTCCGAGCAGATGACCACGTGGGCGCCTGGCGGGTAGATCCGCTCGATGTCGGTGCACAGGGTGTTCAGGAAGGTGAGGGAGAGGCGTTCGCCCTGGTCGGGGAGGTGACCAAGGACCTTGGCCGGGTTGGGGGACTTGCAGGGGAAGCCGGGCAGGGTGAAGACGACAGGCGAACCGTCGCGTACGAAGGCGGAGATGCGCCGCAGTTGGTGCGGGAACGCCTCGGCTGTCGCGGGGGTCCGGTCGCCGGCGCGGTGATGGGGCAGAAGCAGGTTCAGGATCTCGGTGCCGATGCGGGTGGAGAGGGTGTCCGGCGCGGTCGTCAGGGGCATGTCGTTCCTCCTGGAGTACAAGGGCGTGCGAGGGCACGTCGACATGGCGCCGTGGCGGGAGAGGAAGCCAGGCGCCCGAGGTCGGTGGGTGTGGGTCAGCCGGGGCCGGTGCGGCCGGGCCCGGTCAGCGGTACGTCGGTGTCAGAGGCGCCGGTCGTAGCCGACGGGCAGGTGGTTGGTACCGCGGCCGAGGACAGCCGGGATCCATTCGATGTCCTCGTCTCTCATGGCCAGATGGAGGCCGGGCAGGCGGGCGAGGAGGGTGCCGAGGGCGATCTGGAGTTCGGCGCGCGCGAGTGCGGCGCCGGGGCAGAAGTGGATGCCGTGGCCGAAGGCGAGGTGGGGGTTGGGCGAACGGTCGAAGTCGAGAGTGTTCGGGTCGGGAAAGCGGCGCGGGTCGCGGTTGGCGGCGCACAGGGAGACGATCACGGAGTCGCCGGCCGGGATCTCCGTGCCGTGCAGGTCGCTCTCCTCGTCGAAGAAGCGCCAGGTCGTGAGCTCGAAGGCGCTGTCGAAGCGCAGGAGTTCCTCCACCGCCCGGGGCAGCAGTTCGGGCTCGTCACGGAGGCTGGCGAGCTTGTCCGGGTTGCGGAACAGGGCGATCAGGGCCGTGGTGATCTGGTTGGTGACCGGTTCCTGGCCCGCGACGAGGAGCTGGAAGATCATCGAGTCCAGCTCTTCCTGAGACAGTTCCCGGCGGTCGCGGGCCACGACGAGGCGGCTGAGCAGATCGTCGTCCCAGTGTTCCCGCTTGTGGGCGACGACATCGGCGATGTAGCTCTGCAGACCGTGCAGCCGGGCTTCGTAGAGGGGGCGGCCCGGGTCGGTGGGCCCGACCGGCTGGACGACCTTGCCCCAGTCGCGGTCGAAGCGGGCCGCCAGTTCCCGTGGGAGGCCGATGACTTCCGCGAGGACCTGGAAGGGGAAGTGCGCGGCGAAGCCGGTGACGAGGTCCGCCGGGCCGTGCTCCGGCAGTGCGTCGACGAGGGCGCCGGCCAGTTCCTGGCAGCGCGGGCGGAGCCGCTCGACGCGGCGCGGGGTGAAGGCGTCCGTCACGAAGCGGCGCATCCGGGTGTGCTTGGGGGGATCCTGGTGGAGGAGGTGGACCTGGAGCTGGGAGTGCTGGGGCTCGGGCATGATCGAGGCGCGGGCGCGCCAGCGGTCGTTGCCGCGGTCGTGGTTCTTGCCCAGGCGGTCGTCGCCCAGCGCGGCGTGGGCGGCGTCGTAGCCGGTGACGAGCCAGGCGTGGACGCCGCTGGGGAAGAGGACGCGGTGGACCGGCCCGACCTCACGCATCCGCTCGTACAGCGGGTAGGGGTTGGCCTTGTACGGGCAGCCCATCAGTGGCACCGGGTCGGGTACGGGCTCGACCGGAGGCTCTTGGACGGTCATGAACAGGGCTCCTCAGAGGACGATTTCGGGCCGGTAGTGGTCCAGCCACAGGGCGAGGTCGACGACGCGTTCGAGGCGCAGGCGGTGGCCCCACGCCAGATGGTCGGGCGGGGTGTCCAGGCAGGGCTTGATACGGCTCTCGTCGGCCAAGGCGCGGACCTGTTCGGTGGCGAGCGCGTCGCGGGCCAGGTCCTGCAGTCCGCGGTTGTAGTCGGGGTGGTGGGTGGCCGGGTAGTGGTTCTTGGGGCGGTGCAGCACCGAGTCCGGAGCGAGGCCGACGCCCATCGCGCGCAGCAGGCTCTTCTCCCGGCCGTCGAAGCTCTTCAGCGCCCAGGGGGTGGTGAAGGCGTACTCGACGAGCCGGTGGTCGCAGTACGGGACGCGTACCTCCAGTCCCTGGGCCATGCTGAGGCGGTCCTTGCGGTGCAGGAGCTGGCGCAGCCAGCGGGTCAGGGACAGGTGCTGCATCTCGCGCTGCCGGTGTTCGGCGGGACTCTCACCGTCGAGGTGCGGTACGGCGGCCAGGGCGGTGCGGTAGGTGTCGTCGCGGAACTCGCCGATGCGCAGGCCGAGTTCGGGGTTCAGCGGCATGGCCGCCTCGTCGCCGGTCACCAGCAGCCACGGGAAGGTTTCCGCGGCCAGCGCCCTCGGGTTGTGGAACCAGGGATAGCCGCCGAACACCTCGTCCGCGGCCTCGCCCGACAGCGCGACCGTGGAGTGGCGTCGTATCTCGCCCAACAGCAGGTACAGCGACGTATCCATGTCGCCCACGCCGATGGGTGAGTCGCGGGCCACGACGACCGCCTTGCGGTGCTCGGGGTCGAGCAGGGCGCGCGGATCGAGGACGACCGTGCTGTGGTCGGTGCCGATGAAGGCGCCGGCCTCGCTGGCGTAGGGCGTGTCGTGGCCGGTGCGCAGGACATCGCCGGTGAATTGTTCGGCCTGGTCGCTGTAGTCGACGGCGTACGAGCGGATCCGGGCGTCCGGCCCCTCGCGGCGGCGCAGTTCGTCGGCGAGCAGGGCGGTCAGGACGGTGGAGTCGATGCCGCCGGAGAGCAGGCTGCACAGGGGGACGTCGGCCTCCAACCGGCTGCGGGCGGCCCTGCCGACCAGCTCGCGGATCCGCTCGACGGTCGCTTCCTGGTCATCGGCGTGGGGCGCGGCCTCCAGCTGCCAGTAGCGGCGTTCACGGATGCCGCCCCGGTCCAGGACGAGCACGCCGCCCGGCTCGACCTCCCTGACTCCGGACCACACCGTCGGGCCGGTGTTGAACAGCAGGCTGTACGCCTCTCGCAGCCCGTCCGCGTCCACCCGGGGCCGTATCTCCGGATGGGCGAACAGGGCCTTGGGCTCGGAGGCGAAGGCGAGGCCGCCGTCGACAGTGGCCCAGAACAGGGGCTTCACCCCGAGCCGGTCGCGGACCAGAAGCAGCCGCTGAGCGCGCTCGTCCCAGACGGCGAAGGCGAACATGCCCTCCAGGTGCTCGGCCACCGCCTCACCCCACTCGGCGTACGCCCGCAGCACCACCTCGGTGTCACTGCGCGTACGGAACGCATGGCCCCGGGCGCGCAGTTCGGTGCGCAGTTCGTGGTGGTTGTAGACCTCGCCGCTGTAGCTGAGCACGATGGCCGGCTCGTCGGGCCGGTCGGTCATCGGCTGTACGCCGCCTTCGAGGTCGAGGACGGCCAGTCGGCGGTGGCCGATCGCGGCCCGCTCGCCGAGCCAGACGCCTCCGGCGTCGGGGCCCCGCGGGGTGAGGGCGGCGGTCATGGCCTCGATGACCGGGGCCTGGGGACGGGCGTCGCTGTGGAAGGACGCCCAGCCGGTGATTCCGCACATGGGGGAGGACTCCTCGGTCAGGGGTGGTGGGCGGCGGGAGCCGCGTCGGTGGACATGTCTTGCACGAGCGCGGGCCTGCGTCCTTGCAGTGCGAGCAGGGGTACGGCGATGCAGGCGGCGACTGCCGCCAGGGTCAGCCCGGCCGTCACGCCGTCATCGCCTGCGGCCAGGCCCCAGGCGGCGGTGGCCAGGGCCGGGCCGAGGGTGAAGCCGAGGCTGCGGGCCAGCTGTACGGAGGAGCCCACGGTCGCCGCGCGGTCCGCCGGGGCGGCACTCATGACCAGGGCCTGGGTCGGGCCGCCGTTCAGGCCCATGCCGAGGCCGGCCAGCGCCAGCCGCCAGGCCACGTCCACCGGCGACCAGTCACCCCCCAGCGGAACGAGGAGGAGCAGACCGGCGGCGGTGAGGGCGGCGCCGGTGACCGCCACTGGCCGAGCCCCGAACCGGTCGGCGAGGCGTCCGCCGACCGGCCCGGCCAGCCCCATGCCGAGCGGGAAGGCGAGCACGGTCAGACCGGTCGTGCCGGCGCTGACCCCGTCGTCGCGCTGGAGGTGCAAGGCCACGACGTAGTGCGTCGCCGCGAAACCTGCCGCCAGCGCCAGCACCGCCGTATGCGCCCGGAACAGCCCCGTCGCCCGCAGTGCGCCGACGACCGGGCGGCCGCCCGGTCCCCGCAGCCACCACCACAACGGCGGTACGGCGGCTAGCGCGAGCACCAACCACCCCGGGCTTCCCGACGCCAGGGTCAGCGTCAGCAGCAGGGCGGCCACCCCGGAACCCACCAGCAGCCCGTCCGCCGCCGACCGTCGGTCGGGCAGGCGCAGGCCGCCGTCCCTCGGCATCGCCCGCCACGCCACCACCAGGGCCAGCAGGCAGAAAGGGATCTTGACCAGGAAGACGGCGCGCCAACCCAGGTGGTCCAGCAACAGTCCGCCCACCGCCGGACCGGTCACCGCGCCCAGCGGGCCCAGCGTCGCGGGCACGCTCATGGCCCGCCCGCGCAGTTCCGGTCGTACCGAACGCAGGGCGAGAACCGGCATCAGGACGAAGAGCACGGCCCCGAACGCGCCCTGCGCGAGGCGGGCGACGATCAGCCAGGCCACCCAGGGTGCGGCGGCCGCCAGCGCGCTGCACACACCGAAACCCGTGGTCGCGACCAGCAGGGCGGAGCGCATCCCAACCCCGTCCAGCCACCGGCCGGCAGGCAACAGCAAGGCCACCACGGGAAGTTGATAACCCAGGACCGCCCACTGGGCGATCGCGGCGGAGACGTGCAGACCGTCGGCGATGTCCGCCAGGGCCACGTTGACGATGTTCATGTCGAGCATCGCCACGAACGCCAGCAGGCCGGCCACCGCAACGAGCAGCCAGCGGTCCTGGCCGCCGACGGGTATGTGGCCGGGCTGTTCCGAACCGGGACTGTGGCCTGTCACCGTTGCCGCCCCTCACGGTCGTGGGTGGGCTGCCGGACGGCAGCCTCGTCCCACAAGTCGGGAGGGATCGCACACGAGTTCCCGGGCGCGTCCGAAAATCATGGCGGGCAGGCTGAAACTGCCCGCGCCGATCAGTCGCGGCGGCCGCCGCGTGCCGGCTCGCCCGACACGGCCGACTCCACCACCAGGTACAGCAGCGCGCAGAGGATCAGCCCGGCGGCACAGCCGACGGCCGCGCCGAACGCTCCATCGACGACGGATCCCAGCCAGCCGTACCCGGCTACGAGAACGGCCACGGTGCCCGCGAGCAACGGCCAGGCTCCCCCGTCGACCCGCGCCCAGCCACGCCGGATCGTCCTGGGCTCAGGATCCCAAGGCCATACCGTGTGGGAACCGCCGTGCACATCGCGCCGGAGCCGCGCCATCCGACCGCCCTCCCCCGCAGTGCTCAACACGCCCGCTGCCCGGTGCGTGTCGCGGAGGGTTTCTTCCCTCCCGCCGGACATCGAATCGGCGTGCCTAGGGCGGAACTCCGGGCTCCGCTCAGCCGACTACTGAAGCGACGGCGTCGGTCCGAACGTCCGCGTTCGGGCATCCGTACGCCACGCCAAGGTCCCGTCTGCATCGAGGAGTTGCGCCATGGACCAGAAGCAGTACAACGTCACGGGAATGAGCTGCGAGCACTGCGCGGCGAGCATCAGGGAAGAGGTCTCCGAGGTACCCGGGGTGAGCGAGGTCGTGGTCGACCTCGTCGCCAACGCCGTCACCGTGCGCGGCACGGACCTTGAAGACGAGCGGCTGCGCGCGGCGATCGTCGAAGCCGGGTACGGCATCGCCGACTCGATCGCCGCCTGATCCCGGCAGACGGCCGAGCGGGCAGGACGCGACCGTCGTCCTGCCCAAGCCCGTTCATCACCCCGTTCATCAGCCCGTGCATCAGCCCGTTCATCCCCGGGTGGGACTCTCCAGCGGCACGGCTGTCGGTGCCTCGTCCGCCGGCGTCCGGTGGTCGAAGGCGATGAGCGGGTCGCCGGTCAAAGGATGGTCGACAAGCGCCGCTCGCACTCCGAACACCTGCGCCATCAGCACGGGCGTGAGGACTTCCCGCGGCGGGCCGGAGGCGACGACCGCTCCATCGTGCAGGACGTGGAGGCGGTCACAGACGGAGGCCGCGGCATTCAGGTCATGCAGCGACACCAGGGTCGTACGGCGCTGGGCACGCAGGAGGGCGAGTAGATCGACCTGGTGGCGGATGTCGAGGTGGTTGGTCGGTTCGTCCAGCACCAGGATGTCCGGGTTCTGTGCGAACGCCCTTGCCAGCAGGACACGTTGGCGCTCACCGCCGGACAGGGCCGTGAAGCGGCGTCCGGCCTGTTCCGCCATGCCGACGTCGGTGAGCGCCTGCGCGACGATGTCCCGGTCGGCGGCGTCCTCCCCGGCGAGGGCCCGCTTGTAGGGCGTACGGCCCATCGCGACGACCTCGCGCACGGTCAGCTCGAAGTCGCTCCCCCGCTCCTGCGGCAGGGCCGCGACGTGCCGCGCCGACTGGAGCGGGGTCATCTCCCGCAGGTCGGTGCCGGCCAGCAGGACTCGCCCGGCGGTGGGCTTCAGGTGCCGGTAGACGGTGCGCAGAAGCGTGGACTTGCCGCTGCCGTTCGGGCCGACCAACCCGGTGATCTCGCCCTCGGCGGCGACGAGATGGGCGCCCGCGACCACCGTCCGGCCGGCGTAGGCGACGTGCAGGTCCTCGATGTCGATTCTCAACTGACGCTCCCCAGGCGCCGGTCCAGCAGATACAGCAGGGCCGGAGCCCCGAGCAGCGAGGTGACCACGCCGACCGGCAGCTCCTGGGTGTCCATGGCCGTACGGCACACGATGTCGACCACGACCAGTAGCAGTGCGCCGAACAACGCGGAGAGCGGCAGCAGGCGTCGGTGGTCACCCCCCACGACCAGGCGGCAGACATGCGGCACCATCAACGCGACGAACGCGATCGCGCCGGAGACCGCCACCAGGACACCGGTCAGCACACTGGTGACGGTGAACAGCTCGCGGCGCAGCCGGGTGACGTCGATGCCGAGTCCGGCGGCCGTCTCGTCGCCCATCAGCAGGGCGTTCAGGCCCCGGGCGCGGGCCTGGAGCCACAGCAGCGCGGTGGGTACGGCGACGGCGGGTACCGCGAGCAGTTCCCACGTCGCTCCGCTGAGGCTGCCCATGAGCCAGAACAGGACGCTGTGGGTCTGCTGCTCGTCCCCGGCCTGCAGCACCAGGTAGCTGGTGAACCCGGAGAGGAACTGGCCGATCGCGACCCCGGCCAGCACGAGCCGCAGCGGCGCGAACCCGCCACCGCGCCGGGCCACCGCCCACACCAGCGCGAACGTCGCCAGCGCACCGACAAAAGCCGCCCCGGACAACCCCAGTCCCAGTGCCCCGCCGGCGCCGAGGCCGAGGACGATCGCGGCGACCGCGCCGAGGGAGGCGCCGTTGGAGATGCCCAGCAGGTAGGGGTCGGCCAGCGGGTTGCGCACCAGCGCCTGGACCGCCGTACCGACGAGGCCGAGGCCGGCGCCGACGAGGGCGGCGAGCAGGGCACGGGGAAATCGGAGCTGCCAGACGATGAGGTCGTCCGTGCCGGGGCGCGGAGCCTCGCCGGACAGCCGCCGCCACACCACGCTCCACACCTCGCCGGGCGGGATCGACGTCGAACCCCAGGCGACGGCGGCCGTCAGCGCGGCCAGCAGCGCCACGGCCAGAACCGCCGCCGGCGGACCGGCGGGCAGGCTGCCGCGCTCGTCCGCAGCCGCGGCTTTCCGGCGCACCCGTGTGAAGGCCACGATCAGGCGACCTTGCCCGGGTAGAGGGACTTGGCGATGGCCTCGACCGTGTCGGCGTTCTCGACTCCCGCAATGGTGGTCTGCTCGGAGCCGATGCGCAGGAAGTGGCCCTCCTTGACCGCCTTCAGGCCCTTGGTGGCGGGGTTTGACTTCAGCCACTGCTCGGCCTCGTCGAACGCCTTCTTGTTCGCCGCCTCGCTGCCGCGGTTGCGGACGCCGAGCTGGATCCAGTCGGGGTTCTTCGCGATGACGTCCTCCCAGCCGACCTGCTTGTAGTCGCCGTCGCAGTCGGCGAAGACGTTGCGGGCTCCGGCCAGGGTGATCACGGCGTTGGCGAGCTGGCGGTTGCACGTGACGGAGGGCTGCTTCGTACCGGCGTCGTAGTCGAAGAAGAAGTACGTCGGCCGGTTGCTCTGCGCCGTACTGCCGACCGCCTTGTGGACCGCGCCCACCTTGTCCTTCATCCCGGCGACGAGTTTCTGCGCCTGTGCACTGGTGCCGGTGACCGCGCCGAGGGAGGTGATGTCGGCCTCGACAGCGGACAGGTCGGTCACCGGGGTCTTGCTCTGGGCAGCACAGGCGGTGGACTTCAGGTAGATGTGCTTGATCCCGGCCGCCTTGAACTCCTCCGCCGTCGGCGCGTCCCCCATCCCTCCGCCGCCCATGCTTCCCATGGAGGCGAAGGTGTCGATGTAGAGGTCGGCGCCGGAGCCGAGCAGCTTCTCCTTGGGAATCACGGTCTGGCTGAGCACCTTGACCTTCTGCGCCTGAGCGTCGAGGGTGCCGGGCAGCGTGCCCTTGCCGGGCGGGAAGCCGGTGCCGATCACCTGGTCGCCGACGCCGAGGCGCAGCAGCAGCTCCAGGCTGGAGGCGTTGCTGGTGACGATTCTCTTCGGGGCGCTGGAGAAGGTGGCCTTGGCGCCCATGCAGTCGGTGACGGACACCGGGTAGCCACCGGAAACCGACTTCCCGGCCTGCCCCGCGTCCCCGTCCGCCGTGTCCTTCCCCCCGCCGCCGCAGCCCGCCACCAGCAGGCCGCCCAGTACGACGGCCGCGGTACCGCCCCACACACGAGAACGCATCGAACAACTCCCGGATCCACTCGGTACACGGGCGAGCCTTCGCCACCCGCTCCAGTAGTCGGAGCGAAGGCGCCTTGAGTTCCCGGCCGGTTGGCGATCCGGCTCAGGTGAACCGCTCCCGGTACTCCGGCGGCGAAGGTGCCGGTGCCGTCCTTCCAGCCGGCACCGGCACCCTCCCGGAGCGTCAGACCGCCAGCGCGGCGGTCTGGCCCGCCTCGTCCAGCAGGCCCATCAACGTCGCTCGGGCGCGGGCCACACGGGAGCGGACCGTGCCGATCGGGCAGTCGCTCACCTCGGCGGCCTCCGCGTACGGCAGGCCGAGCAGCTGCGTGAGGATGAACGCCTCCCGACGGTCATCGGGCAACGAAGCCAGCAGATCCAGCAGGGCGATGCCGTCGTCAAAACCGGGCAGGTCGCAGGGCTGAGCCAGTTCAGCGGTCAGCTGCCAGTCCGGTACGTCGATCAGGCGCGGCCGGGCGGCGGCGTACCGGTAGCTGTCGATCACCGCCCGGCGGGCGATGGACAGCAGCCAGGCCCGGGCCGAGGAACGTCCCTCGAACCGGTGCAGGCTGCCGAGCGCCCGCAGGAACGTGTCCTGCGCCAGATCGTCCACCGCCTGGGGATCGCCGCACAGATGGGCGACATAGCGCTGGACGTCCCGGTGCAGGGCGCCCACGAACTGCTCGACCGCGTCCGCGTCACCGCCTCGGGCGGCCAGCGCCCATGCGGTGATCGAGTCGTCGGGCGCTGCCGGTTCATAGCTCTTGGCGCGCGACGTGGGCAGGGCAGAGGTAATCACCTGGTGTCCTTCTCGGGTCAACCGTGATCCGGACCAGGGCGCGCCGAAGCGCGCGGTCCGGTGAAAGTGGGAGAGACGGCCCTACGGCGTCGCTGTGGCGCCACAGCGCCTGTGCGGTCGTACGGCCGTGGCCCGAGGCACACACGGGCAGCCGGGCAGCCTCGGGAAACCAGCTGTCTTCAGACGACAGCCGTTCCCACGGGCGGACCCCGGGACGTGATCGCGTGGACGAGGAGGAGGAGACGCGGCGCCCGGTCCGAGCGGCGGCGGCGCAGGTGGACGCGGGGGCGATCGGGGGTACCGGGCAGGGCGAGCAGCAACCGCAGCGGCGCCGCCAGCCATCCGGCGGTCGCCCGCAGGATCCGGAAGGCGGCCTTCTCGCCGTACGCCAGCCACAGGCCGCTCAGCACCGCGGCGAGCAGGTGGGCGGCGAGCATGCCGAACGACGACGAGCCGCCGTCCATGGAGTGCCCCATGTGGTCCATGGGGCTCATGCCCGTGTGGTCCATATTCATGGCGCCCATGTCCATGGAGCCCATGCGCATCGAGCCCATGCCCATGGAGCTGTCCATGGCGTCCATGCCGCTCATGTCCATGGAGGCCGAGCCGTCGGACGTGCCCGATGTCGACTGGGCGTAGGAAAACGCCTCGTGAAGCACCGTCTGGGCGGCGACCACGACCGTCACGATCAACGGCAGCCCGCGCTCACGCCCCGCCAGAGACCATCCCACGGCACCGGTCACGGCCCCGCCGGCGGCCAGCGCCCACGCCGGCACGTCGCTGCCGGACATCAGAACGTGGCCCAGGGCGGCGAGCAGCACGCACATGGCCGCGAACACCGCGGCCCGTATCGCGCGAGCACACCATCCTGCTGTCATGGTGCCTCATCCTCGCATCCGGACTTCGGTCGTCATGCGTGGGTACGGACATCCACGGGGGACCGTACTCAATCCGCACGGTGTGATCCAGCCCACGACAACCGGCTGGAACTCGACGACACTCTGCCCCGACGTCTAGGAGAGGATTCCTCCGCCCTCAGAGCGGGCGATCAGGGACCGCTGTCGCTCGGGCGGATCACGACCGCGATCGTCTCGACCGGCGCGCTGCGCTCGAAGTGCAGCGTGAACGGCACGAGGTCACCCGCCCGCCAGCCGGCCCCGGCCCGCAGTGTCGCGTCCACACCGCGCGGCGACATGGACAGCACGCCGCCCGCAGGGACGCCGGCCGAGGTCACGTCCGACTTGTAGGCGGCCCGGCCGCCCAGCATGCGGTGCCCGCTGAGGGTGATCCGGCCGTGCGTGGCGGTGGACGTCACGTTCACCAGCCGGTCGTCCGCGCCACCGACGTTGGCGATGTCGAAGAGCGCCGCGGTGTCCGTGCTGTCCCCGTACGGCAGGAGGACCCGCCCGTTCGAGACGGTGATCCGAGCCGGGCTGCCCGCCTTCCCGGCCCCGACCCAGGTCGTCAGCCCGCCCAGGGCGAGGCTGCACGCGGCCACGGGCGCGAGCGCGGCGAGGAGGGTGTCGGTCAACCGACGGCGAGTGGGTCGCCAGAGAGTCTGCTCGGTCATCGGGTACGCCTCCGGGCGGGAGCGGGCGAGGGCTGCCAGGCGCGCAGCCGCAGGCTGTTGCCCACGACCAGCAGCGAACTCACCGACATCGCCGCCGCTGCGAGCATCGGATTGAGCAGGCCGACCAGGGCGAGCGGCACGGTCACGACGTTGTAGCCGAAGGCCCAGACGAGGTTGGCCCGGATCGTGCCCAGCGTGCGCCGGGCGAGCCGGACCGCGTCCGCCAACGCCTCGATGTCCCCGCGAACCAACGTCACGTCGGCGGCCCCGATGGCCACGTCCGTGCCGCTGCCCATGGCGATGCCCAGGTCGGCGCCGGCCAGGGCCGCGGCGTCGTTCGCTCCGTCGCCGATCACCGCGACGCGGTAGCCCTGCTCCTGGAGGTCCCGTACCAGGTCGGCCTTGGTCTCGGGAGTGCAGCGGGCGTGTACCTCGTCGATGCCCAGGGCCGCGGCCACGGCCTGCGCGGGTGCCTCACGGTCTCCGGTGGCAAGCACCGGCCGCACACCGAGGCGCCGCAGCCGGTCCACGGCCCGGTAGCTGCCGGGCCGTACGACGTCCCCGACCTCGATCAGGGCCTCGGCCACACCGTCCACCCGGACCAGGACGGGCGTGTGGGCGGCGGCCTCGGCCACCGACAGCGCGTCTGCCAGGGCGGTGGGCAACTCGCCGTCGGGGGCGAGGACTTCGACCAGCCGGCCCTCGACCAGGCCGCGCACGCCCCGCCCCGGCACGGCGGCGAACTCACTCACGTCCGGCAGCGTCCCCTCGGGGAGTTCCCGCCGGGCGTAGGAAGCGATCGCCCGGCCCAGGGGATGCTCCGAGCCGTGCTCGACGGCCCCGGCCAGTCGCAGCAGCGCCTCCTTGTCCCGTCCGTCGGGTACGACCGTGACGCGGGCGACGGCCATGTGGCCGGAGGTGAGCGTGCCGGTCTTGTCCAGGACGACCGTGTCGATGTGCTGGAGCCCCTCCAGCGCGTGGGGTCCGCCGACCAGGACGCCCAGTTGGGCACCGCGGCCGGTCGCGGCCATCAGCGCGGTCGGCGTGGCCAGGCCGAGCGCGCACGGGCAGGCCACGACGAGCACGGCCACGCACGCGGTGAGGGCGGCCTGCGGGTCGGCCCCGGCACCGAGCCAGAAGCCGAGACAGGTGACGGACAGCGTCAGCACGACGGGGACGAAGACGCCTGCCACCGTGTCGGCCAGCCGCTGCGCCCGCGCCTTGCCGGCCTGGGCCTCGGTGACCAGCCGGGTGATCCGGGCGAGCTGGGTGTCGGCGCCGACGGCCGTGGCCTTCACCAGGAGCAGCCCGCCGGCGTTGACGGCGGCGCCGACCACCGCCGAACCAGGCCCGACCTCGACGGGCTCGCTCTCTCCGGTGACCAGGGACAGATCCACTGCGGAGCTGCCCTCCACCACCTGCCCGTCGGTGGCCACCCGCTCCCCCGGCCGTACGACGAAGACCTGCCCCGGCCTCAACCACTCGATGGGAACAAGCCGTTCGCCGTTGCCGTCGCGGACCGTCACCTCTTTGGCGGCGAGTTGGGCCAGTGACCTGAGCGCCGCCCCGGTCCCGCGCCGGGCCCGCGCCTCCAGGAACCGCCCCGCCAGGACGAACAGCGGTACACCGACGGCCGCTTCGAGATAGACGTGCGCCGCGCCATGCGAAACCGAGGGCACCACAGTGAACGGCATCCGCATGCCGGGCTCCCCGGCACCGCCGAGGAAGAGCGCGTAGGTGGACCAGGAGAAGGACGCCACCACACCCACCGACACCAGGGTGTCCATGGTCGCCGCCGCGTGCCGTAGCCCACGCGCCGCCCGCACATGGAAGGGCAACGCGCCCCAGACGGCGACCGGGGCGGCCAGCGCGAAGCACAGCCACTGCCAGTTACGGAACTGCAGCGCGGGCACCATCGACAGCACGAGCACGGGCAGCGCGAGCAGCGCGGTGATCAGCAGCCGGTCCCGCTCCTGGCCGGCTTCCTCGGACTCGCCCGCGTCCTTGCCCGCGCGCGTCTCGGGCTGCTTGGGCGGTTCGGGCAGGGCAGCCGTGTAGCCGGCCGCCTCCACGGCGGCGACGAGTTCCTCGGGGCTGAGCCGCGGCGGGTGACTCACGCGCGCCCGTCCGGTGGCCAGATTGACGGTCGCCGTGACCCCGTCCAGCTTGCCGAGCTTCTTCTCGACGCGTCTCACGCAGGCCGCGCAGGTCATGCCACCGATGGCCAGGTCGGTCGTCACCGCGTCGACGGTCACGGGTTCCCCGCCCATCAGTGGCCGCCCCCGTGCATGTCCCCCATGTCGTCCGTGCCGCCGCCCCCGCCGGAATCGCCGTCCCCCCGGCTCGTGCCGGTGCCGTGCATGCCGGGCGCGACGGGCCCTGCGGCGACACCGACGGCGTACGACACCGTGAACATCAGCACCAGCAGGAGAAGGAATCCGCACAGGGCGGGCGGAGGCGCGAGCTTCCGCAGCACCGCACCCGCGCCGGAGGAGGTTTGCCGGGACTCGTCCATCAACCGCGTCTCCAGATCACGTTGTACGGCGTCGGTCGGATCGCGCCGTACTGCATCAGGAGTCGGGGCCGCCGGGGGGCGAGTTCCGGAGCAAAGTTGTGGTCCGCGTCACGTGAGGGACAACTGTGCCGGGGTTCGCGGCGACGAGACGCTGCCCTGCCGACGGCTACCGCCGGCAGGGCAGGTGCGCTACTCCGCCCGGGATCCGGCGGAACGGCCGCGTACGACGGCAAAGCCGGCCGCCGCGAGGCCCAGCGCGCCGACGACCAACCCGGCGATGCCGAGACCGCGGGCGGTCGAGTCGCCGGCCGAGGCGGTCGACTTGGCGCTGTCGGAGCCCTTCGAACCCGTCGGCGAGGCGGTCGAAGCGACACCGCCGTCCTCCGCGCCCTTGGCGGTCAGCTTGAGCACGGGCGCCGGGTTCTCCGGCTCCTGACCGCCCTGTGCCTCCTCGATCCAGCGGACGATCTTGCCGTCGGAGTACGTCTGCAGGGTCTTGAAGGTCAGCTGGCCGGTGTCGTCGGGCAGTTGGCCGAAGGCGACGTTGAAGTCCTCGTACTGGCCCGGCGCGATCTTTCCGCCGGTGAAAGTGATCTCGGAGGCGGCGTCGGTGACGGTGCCGTCGTCGGTCTTGACGGGCGTCTTGAGTTTGGTGTTGGTGACCTGGGCGGTCCAGCCGTCCTGGGGGTGGACCAGCACGCCGAGGATGGGGTGGTCGGTGGGCAGGAAGACCTGGACCTTGGTGGTGCCGGCGTTGTCCTCCTCGTTGGGGACACGGAAGGTCAGCACGCCGTCGGTGGCACCCTTGGCGTAGCTCTCGGGGTGGACGGTGACGTGCGCCGAGGCCACGCCCGCGGCAGCGAGAAGTCCGGCGGCGGTCAGGGCCGTGACGGCGCCGGCGCGACGCAGGGTGGTGCGAGTCCGGGACATGAGGTCAGGAATCTCCGTACGGAAGAAGGGATGCCGGGTTCAGATCGCGTACGACAGCGCGTACGACATCCCCATCGGCGGCCCCCGCCGCTGAACGGCGTACCTCAGCCGTACCTGCCGCAACGCCCACGGCTCACCGGCCGCCCGACGCACCAGCCCCGGCCCGGCCGGTGCGCTCCACGCCCCGCCGGCCACCTGCCACCAGGCGGCAAGCCCCGGCACGAACGCGACCGCCCACCGCAGCAGCGACCACAGTGCCACCTCACCGCGCCGCAGCCACCAGGTCAGCAGCAGGGCCGCCCCGGCATGTGCGGCGGTGGCGTGAGGTGTCAGTGCGTGGGGCGTTTGGACCATCCGCATGCCGTGCATGACCATCGCGGCGTGATGGGGCTCGGCGGCGTGGAAGACAAGGTGCAACCCGCCCTGGGCGGCCAGAGTCCCCGTGCCGATGGCGGCCAGCGACCGCTCACGGCCACCCAGCAGACAGCCGACCGCGAAGACCGGCACGCACCCAGCGGCCTGCACCCACACCGGCGGCGCCATGCCCGTGGCCATGGCATGCCCTCCGGCAGCGAGCAGCACGCACAGCACGGCGAACACCGCCGCGCGCACGCTCCGCACCACCAGGGACACACTCACGGCACCTGATGCTGCCACGCGCCCAAAGGATCTCTCCCCCGGCCCAGGCACACGCATCACCGCCCACGGACTCATACCTGGTCGACCTGCCCCCTCCTTAGGAGTCGGACACGAGTGCCGTTCAGTTCCCAGCCACCTTGGCGAAATCGAAGCACCGGTAGCACTCCGAGGAGCACGGGCGCACACCCGCCGCCTTCGCGCCCCCTGCACACGACGGGGTCGCGCATCCGCCGCATCCGCGCCGGGTATCCCCGGGGCAGTTCCCCGCGGCCATCCACCGGTCCGTCCGTTCCATCAGTTCCGTCCGGACACCGGAGTGCCGCAAACCCCATGTCACGGAGGTGCCCGCCAGCGCCCCACCCCGAGGGCACCATCTCCGCCGTGCGGCCGTCACCGCAGCCCGATGCGACCACACGCGTACTGCTGTCCGGGGTGAAGGGCACAGCCTCCGACCACACGCTCGCCGTGTTCGTGGACCCCTACACCGGCAAGGTGCCCGGCGCGCTGGAGCAGTACGGCTCCACCGGTGCCCTGCCGCTGCGCACCTGGATCGACGAGCTGCACAGCGACCTGCACCTCGGCGAAACCGCGGCGCCACGGGGCGGCGGCGCTCCCTGGCCCTGCTCGGCACGGTGGGTGTGTGGGCGGCCGGCGGCCTGTTCTTCCTGTCGGCGACCGGCCTGACCTGGTCCACCTACACCGGAGCGAACATCGGCGACCTCCGCGAAGCCCTCGGCCAGTCCACGCCGTCCGTCACCGCGACGGTGGGCAGCGGGCACGAGGGACACGGCTCCATGGCGGGCAGGGACATGAGCGGCATGGACATGGGCTCGCACTCCGGCGCACGGTCCGACGTGGGTCTCGACGCCGTTCTGAAGACGGCCCGCGCCGAGGGCCTGTCCGACCCGGTCGAAATCGTGCCGCCCGCGGACTCCTGCTCCGCCTATGTGGTACGGCAGATCCAGCGCAGCCGTCCGGAGAAACAGGACTCGATCGCCGTCGACCCGGCCACCGGCAAGGTCACCGACGTCCTGCGCTTCTCCGACTACCCGGTGCTGGCCAAGCTGACCCGGTGGGGCATCGACGCCCACACCGGTACCCTGTTCGGCCTCGGGAACCAGGTGCCGGTGTACGTGCTGGTGCCCTGCGTCGCGGTGGTCGCCGTCGTCGGCTACTACGTCCCATTGCTCGGGATCCCGCTCGCCGGCTTCCTCGCGGTGGACATCGTCCTCGGCGGGGTCACACGCCGTCGTACCGGGCTCGCACACGCCTGAACCGAGGGGCCGCACCTGCGCGGGAGCGTTGCGCGACGCTTGCCGCGATCGCCTGCGGCCGCGGGTCTCGTCATGCTTCTCCCGGGTCTCGTCATGCTTCTCGGGACACGCAGTGTTCGAGCAGCGCGGCCATCGGGCCCTCGACGAGCCGGTAGCGCACGATTCGGCCGTCCTTCTCGCCGTGGACGATGCCCGCGGTTCGCAGCAGGCGCAGGGCCTGGGACACGGCGGTGTCCCTCATGCCGGTGGCGACGGCGAGGTCGGAGACGGCGATGGGACCGGCCTCGTGAAGGGCGAGCAGCAGGGACAGACGCCCGGGATCCGAGAGCAGAGTGAAGCGGTCGGCCCAGGCCCGTATCCGCTCGGGCTCGCCGACGGCGGCGATGGCGTCGCAGACCCGATGGCCGTCGATGGTGCGCTGCCCGGCGCGTTCCGCGGGGACGAGATGCATGGACCCATCATCGCAGTCCGCGAAATCCCGCCTCAATACCTGCACGGTTATGCAGCCTTGCAGCCTCGGCCTCCGGCCTTCTAGGGTGAGCGGGCCGTGGTGTTCGGGAAGACCGGTGACAGTCCCTCAGGGGCTCAGTCCGGAGCGGCCCTCGCCACTGTGATCGGGGAGTTCCCGCCCCATGCATTGCCACTGGCCTCGCGGCCGGGAAGGCAGGGGCGGGCGCGGTGACCCGTCAGCCAGGAGACCGGCCACGGCAGCACGAAGCTGATCCACGAGGTGCTGGAGCGTGACCGTATGACCATGCCCGAAGGCGTGCCCGAAACCGCCGCCGCCCCTTCCTTCCGCTGGCGGCGCGAGGACACCGTCCGAACCGCGGGCCTCCTGGCCGTGATCGTCGCCTTGCACGTGGTCGCCTTCGGGATCCTCTTCCTGCTCGTGGTCCCGCGCCACTACGAGGTCGGAACCAAGGCGTTCGGCGTCGGCCTGGGTGTCACCGCCTACACCCTCGGCATGCGGCACGCGTTCGACGCCGACCACATCGCCGCGATCGACAACACCACCCGCAAGCTGATGGCCGACGGCAAACGGCCGGTCTCGGTGGGCTTCTGGTTCGCGCTCGGCCACTCCAGCGTGGTCGTCGTCATGGCGGCGCTGGTCGCGGGCGGCGCCAAGCTCGCGGGCACCCTGATGAACGACGGCTCCCGGACCCACCAGGTCCTCGGCACCGTGGGCACCACGGTCTCCGGCGGCTTCCTGTACCTGATCGCCGCGCTCAACCTCGTGGCGTTGTTCGGCATCGCCCGCGTCTTCAGGGCCATGCGGAACGGGCAGTACGACGAGGCCGAGTTGGAAGCCCACCTCGACTCGCGCGGCTTCATGAACCGCATCCTGGGCCGGCTCACCAGGTCCATCCGCCGCCCCGGCCAGATGTTCCCCCTCGGCTTCGTCTTCGGCATCGGTTTCGACACCTCGACCGAGGTCCTGCTCCTCGCCCTGGCCGGCAACGGCGCCGCCGCCGGCCTGCCCTGGTACGCGGTCCTGTGCCTGCCCCTCCTCTTCGCCGCCGGCATGAGCCTGTTCGACACCCTCGACGGCACCTTTATGAACTTCGCCTACCAGTGGGCGTTCTCCAACCCCGTCCGCAAGGTGTTCTACAACCTCACCATCACCGGTCTGTCCATCGCCGTCGCCTTCTTCGTCGGCACCATCGAACTGGTCGGCGTCCTGCACGACAAGCTCGGGCTGAGCGATGGCGTCAGCGGCTGGATCGCGGGACTGAACCTCGACAAGGTCGGCTATGTCATCGTCGGCCTGTTCGTGGTCGTCTGGGCCGTGGCCATCGGCTACTGGCGCCTGGCCAAGGTCGAGGAACGCTGGGGCACCCGCACCGCCGACGCCGGCTGACGACGCCACTGCGCACAGGTGACGGTGGCCCGGGACCGGCATTTCATGCGGCGGGCGGGAGGGTCTGGCCTGGTGGGTGCTGTCGGTGGACTACCGGCGTTTCCTCAAGGTGCCCGCGGAGCGATCCTGGCCTGTGCGGGGTCCGATTGCCTGTCCGGCACCTCATTGGTTGCGCAGGAGTTTTCACGGCCACGAAGTGAGCACTACTGCGGACACGCCAGCGCCACCGGCGGTTCACTCGCTCACCGCGGCAGCCTCACAAGACCTGCATTGGCGTGGCCTTGACCAGCGCAAGTGGGCGGCCGCATGGTGAACCAACCGGCCCGCAGCTGACCTGACATGCCGTCTGTCAAGGCTGCATCTGGTCAGGTCCGGCCCTTCCGAACCGCCTCAAACCGCACGGAGGCTTGATGCACCCAAGCGAAATACCCTCCGGATCCCTGGTGATCCACCACCACCGACCGAGACAGCGGGTGCGGCGGATGGCAGCCACCCTCACCGCGATGCTCACATTCAGCGTCACCGGCTTCACCATCGGCCTGGCCACCGATGCCCAGGCCGCCGCTCTCTCGTCCGCCCCGCGCGCGTCCGCCTCCGCAAGTACGACGGGCTTCGGCTGCTTCCATCCCTCGCAAGCAGGACAAGCCCGCTGTTTCGGCGTCCTGAAGGCCCACCGCACCACCTCGGGCCGCATGTCACCGTTCACCACCGGATCCCCGACCACGATGGGGTATACGCCGTCCGATCTGCGTTCCGCCTACAAACTGGGCGGTACCTCGGGATCCGGTCGAACGGTGGCGATCGTCGACGCCATGGACGACCCGAACGCCGCGTCCGACCTGGCCGCTTACCGCAGCGCCTACGGCCTGCCGCCGTGCACCACCGCCAACGGCTGCTTCCGCAAGGTGAACCAGAGCGGCCAGGCATCACCGCTGCCCTCCGGTGACCACGGATGGGCCGAGGAGATCAGCCTCGACCTCGACATGGTCTCGGCCGCCTGCCCCGGCTGCCACATCCTCCTGGTCGAGGCAAAGTCGGCGAACGTCCCGGATCTCATGACGGCCGAGGACACCGCCGCCACCACATCGGGCGTCGTCTCGGTCTCCAACAGCTGGGGCGGGTCCGAGGACAACACCGTCACCTCCCTCGACCCGCACTTCAACCACCCCGGCGTCGCGATCACAGCGAGCTCGGGCGACTCCGGTTACGGCGTCTCCTGGCCGGCCTCCTCCCGGTACGTCACCGCCGTGGGCGGCACCTCGCTGAACAAGGCCTCCAACTCCCGCGGCTGGACCGAGACGGCCTGGAGCGGCGCGGGCTCCGGCTGCTCGGCGTACGAGACCAAGCCGTCCTGGCAGCACGACTCCGGATGCGGCAAGCGCGCCGTCGCCGACGTGGCCGCGGTCGCCGACCCCAACACCGGTGTGGCGGTCTACGACACGTACAACAGCTGCGGCGGCGGGTTGTTGTGCGACACCGAGCTACAACTCGGCGTCGCACAGGGTGCCGACGGATGGGTCGAAGTCGGCGGCACCAGCGTCTCGTCGCCGATCATCGCCAGCGTCTACGCACTGGCCGGAAACACCTCTCAGGTCGTCAACGGCTCGTATCCGTACAGCCACACATCGGCACTCAACGACGTCACCTCGGGCAACAACGGCTCCTGCGGCGGCAGTTACCTGTGCACCGCACGTCCGGGATACGACGGGCCGACCGGCCTCGGCACACCCAACGGCACCGGCGCCTTCTGACGGCGGCGCTCTCCGACCGGCGAGGGCTGGACTCGCGTCGCACCACTGCGGCGCGAGCCCAGCCCTTGCCTCGTCTCAGCCCTCCAGCCGGCCCAAGACCACACGCTCCATACCGTGCCTGGCCAGCCGGATACGGAACCCGCTCAGGACGCCGGCGTCGAAGCCGGTGTCCGTCGGCTCCGCCCCGATGGCGTACTTCCAGTCGATCACCCGCACCGGCATCACCGCGGGCCGCCGGCCGGTCAGCTCCTCGGCGAACTGCAGAAGAAGCGTGACCCTGGCGCGCCACCGCCCAAAGCATCCGAGGGAAGCGCAAACGGTGCCTCGGCCCTCTCCCGCCGGGCCCGCCGCCTGGTCGTGCAGAACCTGGCCATCGCCGCCGTGTTCATCTCCGGCCTGGCCGTCTGGGACCTCACGGCCACCCTCCCCCCGCCCCTCGGCGTCCTCGGCCACGAGGGATCGACCGTCATCGTCGGCCTCAACGGCCTGCGGCTGCTGCGCGACGCGGCGTGGCCCCGGGCTCTCACGGAGGTCCGCCTCTGACCCGTCCATTCCCACGGCCCGCCACACCGGCGCTGGTGCAGCGGGCCGTTGCCGGGCGCCGCAGGAGTCGTACGGCACCTGCCACAAGGCCACGGTCCGGGTCGACAGCGGCAAGGACAAGGGCCGTACCTTCACCGAGAACGTGCAGCCCGACCAGGCACGACAGCTCCACCAGGGCGAGCAGGTCGTGACCGCCTACGAACCCTCCGCGCCCAAGGACCTTCAGTACTCGGTCACCGACGTCAACCGCCGCTTCCCCATGGGCCTGCTGGCCGGGATCTTCGCGCTCGCCGTCGTGGTGGTGGGCCGGCTGCGCGGCGTGATGGCGCTCGTGGCACTGGCCGTCAGCTTCATGGTGCTGAACTTCTTCATCCTGCCCGCGATCCTGCAGGGTGCGAATCCGCTGCTCGTGGCGGTGGTCGGGTCGAGTGCGATCATGCTGATCGCCCTCTATATGTGCCACGGCCTGTCGGCCCGTACGTCGGTGGCCGTGCTCGGCACGCTGGTCTCACTGGCGCTGATCGGGATCCTCAGATCCCAGCTCATCGGCTGGGCCGCGCTGACCGGCAACACGGACGACAACACCGGCCTGATCCATGGCCTGTATCCGTCGATCGACATGAGCGGTCTGCTGCTGGCGGGCGTCATCATCGGCTCGCTCGGCGTCCTGGACGACGTGACGGTGACGCAGACATCGGCCGTCTGGGAGCTGCACGACGCCAATCCCTCGATGGGCTGGCGCGGACCGTACCGGGCGGGCATCCGCATCGGCCGCGACCACATCGCCTCCGTGGTCAACACGCTCGTCCTCGCCTACGCCGGCGCCGCGCTGCCTCTCCTGCTCCTCTTCTCGATCGCGCAGAGCGGCGTGAGCACGGTCGCCAACAGCGAGCTGGTGGCCGAGGAGATCGTGCGCACGCTGGTGGGCTCGATCGGTCTGGTCGCCTCGGTGCCGGTCACCACTCTGCTCGCCGCGCTGGTGGTGGCAGCCGACCAGCCCGGTCCGCAGGCGGAAACGGCGACAGCGGGCGCAGTAGCGGCTGCGCGCCGGGGCGGGCGCCGGCGGAAGCGTTGAGAGCCATCCCTTCAAGATGGACCCAAGCCATGTCATCCATTGCCTGGTCCGCGCACCACACCGCACTCCACACGGTGTACCCGCTCGGGACTCCTCCGCGAGGTTCCTTACCCTCGCCCGCGCCGACCTCGACCGCGGCGGGCAGTGGATGCCGGTCGTCCGCCGGCCACGCCGCAAGTTCGGGTCGCGCAGGCGCCGCAAGCCGCGTGACAGACGCTATTGACAAGGCGAAGCCGCGCAAGTTGTCATGAACACATGATCCTGCCTCCCGGGGCCCGCTGCACCCGCCGTACCGTTGGTTCCGCCCTCGGTGTCGGGTGTAACCCGTCGCTGAACGGATCACGGGCGAAAGCCACGGATGCCACGGATGGGCTGCCGCAGTGGGAGCACGGTCACTGACCGGGCGCCACGAGTTGTTCGACGCCGCCCGGGCCGAACTGACGGCCCGTCCCGGAGTGCTCTTCCACGGCCCCCGCGGAATCGGCAAGTCCACACTCGTGGCAGCCCTCACGGCGTCACTGACTGCGCACGCCCCGTCGGCCGGCACCGTCCTGCGCTGCTCGCCTGCGGAGGAGGACGACCGGCTCCCGTTCGTCGGGCTCATCGACCTGTTCGCACAGGTGCCGGAAAGCTGCCTGGAGCCCCTCGCCCCCGAACCCCGTGCGGCGCTGAGGGCAGCCCTGCTGCGTGGCACGGAACCGACAGACGACCGCGGCCGTCTCGCTGTGCGCCTCGCGTTCCTCGAGGTGCTGCGCACGCTGGCCACCGCAGGCCCCGTCCTGCTGGTCCTCGACGGCCTGCAGTGGCTCGATGAGTCCACCGCGGACGTGCTGGCCTTCGCCGTACGCCGCCTCGACGGCCTGGACGTACGGGTGGTCGCCGCCGAGCGGGTGGCGGACGGTGAACAGGCGGAGCGACTGCGCTGCTGCCCGCCGGGCACCACCGAACTCCCGGTGCCGCCGCTGACGGACGACGAAGTGGCCCGCCTCGTGCGCGCCGGCACCGGCGCCGAGCTGCCACCCGATGTACTGCGGGCGATCCAGGACACCGCCGCCGGAAACCCCTTGTACGCACTGGAGTTGGGGCGAGCAGCAGCCCTGCGCGGCCCGGCGCCCAGGACCTTCAGCCCGGTGTTGTCCGTGCCCCGGAGACTGCGCACTCTGCTGCTGGGCCGGGCGCGCACCCTGCCGGAGACGGCGCGGCGCACGCTCCTGGTCACGAGCGCCGCCGCCCGTCCCGACCTCACCCTGCTGCGTGCCGCCGGCCTCGCCGATCCCGCCGCGGACCTGGCGGAGGCCGAACGACTCGGCGTGACGGCGACCGACGCCGACGGAACCATACGTTTCCGGCATCCGCTGCTCCGGGCCGCCGTCTATGCCGACGCCCCGGAGCACGACCGCCGGCAGGCGCACACGTTGCTGGCCCGCGCGATCAGCGAGCCCGTCGAACAGGCCCGCCATCTCGCCCGCGCCTTCCCACATCCGGATGAGGACACCGCCCGGACCCTGATGTCCGCGGCGGAGTCCGCGCGCCGCGACGGCGCGCTCGGCGCCGCCTGCGAACTGGCCGGGCTCGCCGCCCGCCGTACCCCCGGCGACCGGCCCGCGGACCGGGATGACCGGCTGCTGGCCGCGGCGGAGTACGCGTGCGACGCCGGACAACCGGACGAGGCGGCCGAAGCCGCCGGGACGGTCCTCGCCGCCTCGGGTTCGGCACGCCGTCGGGTGCGGGCCCGGCTGATCCTGCTGCGCAACGCCGGGCAGGCGCTGGAGGGTGCCCACGCACTCATCCAGGAAGGCCTCCGGGACGCCGTCGGCGATCCGGAGGCCGAGGCCTGGCTGCACCACTGGGCGGCCGTACGCGGCCTGTTGTGCGGGGAGTTGGAGGAGGCGGCCGGGCATGCCCGGCGCGCTGCCCGGCAGGCGGCAGTGGCGGGCGACACGGAGACCCGCATCGGGGCGCTCGCCACGTACGCCCGGGTGCGGTCCCTGGCCGGCGAACCGGTCGCGGCGGACGCCGCGCTGGAGGAGGCGCTCGCCCTGGCCGGCGGCGCCGACGGAGGTCCGCAGAGCTGGCGGCTGATCCGGATGCGGGCGATCCTCGCCCTGGACGCCGACCGGGTGGCCGAGGCACGGGGGCAGGTCGCCGAACTCCTCTGCCTCATCGAGGAGTTCGCGGGGGTCGAGGAGGTCATGGCGACACTGGTGTTGCTGACCCGGATCCAGGTGCGGGCCGGACACTGCCGCGAGGCACTGCACACCGCCGCGCGCTGCTCGGGCGCCACGGCCCAGGCGGCTCCCGCGCTGTACGCGGCCGCGCTGGCGGCCACCGCGGGCGGCACCGCCGAAAAGGCCCGGCAGCTGGCCGAGCAGGCGGTACGCGCCTCGGAGGCCGACGGCGACCGGCTGTTCCTGCTGCGCGCGCTGGCCGTGCTGGGGCAGGCCGGACTGCTCGCCGGCGACCCGCAGGGGGCTGCCTCCGCGGTCGAGGCGCTGCAGCGCGTGAGAGAACTCGGCAACGCCATGTGTGCCGCCGACCCGCCCCTGCTGCACTGGTACGGCGACCTGGCCGAAGCCCTGGTCCTCCTCGGCGAGACGGACGAGGCCGAGACCGTCGTCCGAGAGGCCTACGCAAGGGTGACCTCTGATACGCCCGGCAGCGTGCTGGCGGCTCTCGAACGGGCGGAGGGACTGCGCGAGGCGGGGATCGGCCGGGCGAAGGAGGGGGCGGCGGGGCTGCGTGCCGCCGTGGACCGGCTGCGTCGGCTGCCCCTGCCCGTCGAGCTGGTGCGCACACTGATCGCGCTCGGCGCGGTCGAGCGCCGCTCGCGCCGCAGGAGCGCGGCCCGGGCGGTTCTCGGCGAGGCACTTCAGATCGCCACCCGGATCGGCGCCGCTCCGCTGGCGGCGCGGGCCAGGGAGGAACTGGCACGGCTGGACGCCGCGGACCGGGGCGGTGAGGCGGGCACGGGCGGACCCGAACTCACCCCCTCCGAGGCCAGGATCGCCGAGCTGGTCGGGGGCGGGGCCACCAACCGGGAAGTCGCAGCCAAGCTGTTCATCAGCGTCAAGACGGTGGAGGGGACCCTGTCGCGGGTCTACCGCAAGGTCGGGGTCCGCTCGCGCACCGCGCTCGCCCACGCGATGGCGGTCGCAGTCCTCGCCTCCGGGGCGGCCGTCGACCCCGGCAACGGCGGCCAAGCGGACATCCTGGCCGGCCCTGACGGTGAGACGGCCCAGCCGTACGCAGGCCCGCCGTGCTCTCGACACACGCCGTTGACGTGACATCGGTTGTTAACACATGAAGCAAGGGTTCCCCCGCTTATGGGGGTGGGGCCGGCCTTTCTACGGTGAAGTCGTTCCGCTTCCGGAACAACTCCCCCACCACCCGGAGGACTTCAGTGAAGTCACGTCTGAAACTGCTCGGTATGGTCGCCGCGCCGGCCCTGATCACCGCGGTGGTCCCCGCCGCCTATGCCGCGAACGACGCGCAGCCCCACGCGAACCGTGCCGCCATCGCCGGAGACGTTTTGCCGGGCCTGAAGCAGAACGCCACCCGCACCGGGAAGGTCGCGGCCGGCAAACGCATATCGGTGGCGATCAGCCTGACTCCCAGAGGTGGCAGGGAACTTGACTCCTTTGTCGCCAAGGTCAGTGACCCGCGATCGAGTTCGTACGGGCACTACCTGACGAAGCGGCAGTTCGCCGCCCGCTTCGGCCGGACCGACGCCGAGATCAAGCAGCTCAAGGACTACCTGCGAGCCCAGGGTCTGACAGTCGGGACCGTACACTCCGGCAACCTGCTGGTCGATGCCAGTGGTACCGCCACCCAGCTGCAGAAGGCATTCAGCACCAAGCTGTCGACCTGGAAGGACACGAAGACGGGGCGTTCCTTCTACGCCAACGACAGCGCGCCGACGCTGCCTGCCGCCATCGCCTCACTCGTCAGCGACGTGGCGGGCCTCAACAACCGCGTCCAGCTGCACCACCAGGCGACGCCGCACACCGTCAGCCCGCACAACGGCCCGGGCGGCGGCTACACCCCGGCCCAGCTCAAGGGCGGCTACAACGTCTCCGGCACGTACTCCGGCAGCGGCCAGAAGATCGCGCTGCTCGAGTTCGACGGCTTCCAGCAGTCCAACATCACCACGTACGACAACCACTACGGCCTGGGTTCGCCCACCCCGACCGTGCAGAAGGTGGACGGCGGTTCCGGCGCGCTCGGCGACGGACAGGTCGAGGTCGAACTGGACATCGAGGTCCTGCACGCGATCGCCCCCAAGGCGAACGTCACCGTGTTCGAGGGCCCCAACTCCGACGCCGGCGAGGTCGACACCTACCAGGCCATCGTCGACAGCGGCATCCCGACCACCTCGATCAGCTGGGGCGCCGCCGAGAGCGCCCGCACCACCTCGGGCATCAACGCGGTCGACGCCGTCTTCAAGGCCGGCGCCGCGCAGGGCCTCGGCTTCTACGCGGCCTCCGGCGACAGCGGCTCCGACGACGCGGGCGACGGCGGTACCTCCGTGGACTACCCGGCCAGCGACCCGTACGTCACCGGCGTCGGCGGCACCAGGCTGACCGTCACCTCGTCCAACACCTGGAGCAAGGAGGTGGCCTGGTCCGGAGGCGGTGGCGGCAAGTCCTCCGTCTTCAAGATCCCCAGCTGGCAGACGGCGGTGCAGAAGAGCGCCGGCGGTGGCTACCGCCAGGTGCCGGACGTCTCGGCCCACGCCAACCCCAGCCCCGGTGTCTCGATCTACTCGCAGGGTTCCTGGTCCTCGGTGGGCGGCACCAGCGCGGCGGCCCCCGAGTGGGCGGCCTTCGCGGCCCTCTACAACCAGCAGGCCGCGGCGGCCGGCAAGGCCAACCTCGGCTTCGCCAACCCCGCCCTCTACTCCGCGAGCGGCACCGGCTTCCACGACATCACCAGCGGCAGCAACGGCGCCTACTCCGCGGCCACCGGCTGGGACTTCACCACCGGCTGGGGCTCGTACAACGCCGCGACACTGGCGAGCAAGCTGCTCGGCTGACGACCGGCGGCTGACGACCGACCGACAGAGCGCGGGCCGGCAGTGATCGCCGGCCCGCGCTGCGGCGTGACGTCGACATCCAAGTACCCCCGGCCAGGTGCTCACCGCCGGGCTGGGCACCCGCCCTCGGTCCGTGCGGCTGCCCACAGTGCAATCTGGGTGCGGAAGCGCAGGCCCGGCTTGTCGCGTCATCCAGGTGCGTCAGGGCGTGGCGGCTCGGTACGGCGACAGGGCGGTGCTCCTGGTGTTGTACGCCTCCGGGAAGTACAGCTGGCCCCTATGGGACACATGGCCGCCGTGATACGTCCCGTTGGACACGGTGCCTCCCCCATGCGTCTTGACGTAGAGGTGGTGTCCGGGGTGGAACCACCGGCGACATAACCGGAGTAGACGCCCGAGGGCGTCGCAGTGCCAGATGTCGACCGCCGTCTGGGGCAGTGGGGCGCAGGTCGCCGCGTCGACCATCGTCACGCGGAGGGTCGGCGGAACGCCCGCCTTCCCCTCTGTGATGTTCCTGCGGACCGTCTCCAGGTCCAGGTAGTACGGCCCCTCGGTCTGTTCGGGGGTCAGGACGCAGGCGGCCGGGCGGGCCGCGGCCTGGTGCTCGGTGGCGGCGGTCGCCTGCGTGGCGGCGAGACCCGGCGCGGCCACGCCGAGGGTGGCACCGCCCAGGGTGGCGATGACGGACCTGCGGGAACGTCCGACGGATCGGGCGGCCGTGGCAGAGAACCTCTCGGGACTCCCCCGCCTGGCGGTGCTTCGGCTTCGCCGGTCTGTGCATGTCGGAGTGGATCGCGTGTCGACGCCGGTATGCCGCGCTTCGGAGGCAGGGAGGTACGGCTCCCGTACACATGACTGACAAGAAGCTGTCACACACGGACTGGAATGCGGTCCGGCGGGCGCCCGTTCTGGCTGGCATGACTGTTGGAGTAGCACTCAACGCCTCCGGCGCGCAGAACCAGGTCGACGCCAGCGTGCAGCTGGCCCAGGAGGCCGCGGCCGCCGGTCTGCGGTCGGCCTGGTTCGGCCAGACCTTCGGCGCGGACTCACCCCAGCTCGCCGCGATCGTCGGGCGCGCGGTACCCGGACTGCATGTGGGCACCTCCGCGATCCCCGTCTTCGGACGGCATCCACTGCTCGTCTCCAGCCAGGCCCAGACCGCCCAGGCCGCGACGCACGGCCGCTACCACCTCGGTCTGGCCCTGGGCACCAAACTGCTGACGGAGACCGGCTTCGGCCTGCCCTTCGAGCGCCCCATCGCCCGTCTGCGGGAATTCCTCACCGCGTTACGGCAGTTGATACAGACCGGCACGGCGGACTTCCACGGTGAGCTGCTCACCGCCACCACCCCGGTGCCGGCACGGGTACCGGGCGCCGAGAGCGGCGTCCCCGTGCTGGTCGCCGCGATGGGGCCGCAGGCGCTCAGGGTCAGCGGTGAACTGGCGGACGGGATCCTGCCGTACCTGGCGGGCCCGCGTGCCCTGGCGGAACACATCGTCCCCGCACTGACCGCCGCGGCGGAGGCGGCCGGCCGTCCGGCGCCCAGGATCGTGGCCCTGGTGCCCGGGGTGGTGAGGGACGACGTGGATTCGGTGCGGGCGAAGGCCACCGACAGCCTCGCGTTCTACGAACAGATCCCGTCCTACGCGCGGGTCATCGAACTCTCCGGCGGCCGCCGGGCCGCCGACGTGGCCGTGATCGGAAACGAGAAGGCGGTCGAAGCCGAAGTACGCCGTTACCGCGACGCCGGCGCCACCGAGGTCGTGTTCTCGGGCACCGAGATCGCGGGAGAGGCGGATCGCCGACGCACGTGGGCACTCCTCGGCGAACTGGCCGGATGAGCGAACCCACCGGGCGCCGGCTCGGCACATGCCCCACCCCCCTGTGCGAGGCCGAGCCTCGCTCGACCAAGGAGAACTCATGACCACCGAGGTCACCACGACAGAGCTGCAGGCTTTCACCGATGACTGGCTGGGCTGGTACCGCGCCCAGGAGGCGAGGCTCGCGGACCCGCACGGGTTCCTGGCCATCACCGGCCTGCACTGGCTCGACGACCGGCCGCAGCGTTTCCCCGACGCGCCCGGTACGTGGCACACCGGCCGCGACGGGGTCGTCGTACATCTCGACGACGGCGAAGAACTGGTCGTGGACGGAACGCCGGTGCGGGGTGAACACCGCTTCGGCGTGCTTGCCGAGCGCAGTGGCGTCGACGCGGTCTGGAAAGACGCCGTCATCGAGGTCGCCAAGCGGGGCGGCCATGACATCGTGCGCCCCCGGCACCCGGACGCGCCGCTGCGCGCCGCCTTCACCGGAACGCCCGCCTACGCCCCCGACCCGCGCTGGTCGGTGACGGGCCGGTACGTCCCCTTCGACGAGCCGCGGCCGACCACCGTGGGCGCGGCCGTCGAGGGCCTTGAGCATGTGTACGACGCTCCGGGCAGGATCGAGTTCGAGCTGAACGGGCGTCAGCTGTCCCTGACCGCGTTCCCCGGACATGGTGCCGGCCGGCTGATGGTGCTGTTCACCGACGGGACCTCCGGGGTCACCACCTACGCCGCCAACCGGGTCCTGGCCGTCGCGCCGCCCGCAGCCGACGGCACGGTCGTCCTGGACTTCAACCGTGCCGCGAACCTGCCGTGCGCCTACACGGACCTGGCCACCTGCCCGCTGCCACCGGCCGAGAACCGGCTGCCGGTGGCGATCGAGGCGGGTCTGAAGATCCCCCGCGAGCGCGGCGGGTCCTGAGCCGGACTGCCGGCCGCGGTGACGGCGGCCGGCAGCCCGTGGCCCCGCCCGGCTCAGTCGGGAGGGCGTCTGCGGCGGATGGTTCGGATGCCGGTGTGAAATCGCGCTCGAAGGACAGTGCAGCGGGCTGGTCCTGCGGGTGCCGAAGGTCCTACGGCACTGGCCTGCGGGGTGGTCACTTCTCCCAGCCCACCGTCTCCGGGAGCGGGTTGTAGAAGATGGTCGCGCCGACGTTGGCGAGGCCCTTCTTCACGCCGTAGGTCGAGGGGCCGCTGAACAGCGGGAGGAAGGCGTACTCCTGGAGCGCCTTCCGCTCGACCTGGTTGGCCGCCGCGGTCTGCCTGCCGAGGTCGGCGATCTTGCCGGTGGCACGGATCTCCGTGTCCAGCACGGGCGAACCCGCACCGGTGATGTTGGAATCGCGGTCGGAGCAGTAGAAGTCGCACAGGTACCGGGCGCCGAACGGGTCCATCGAGCGGTTTCCCGACAGGAACAGATCGAACTTGCGGTCACTGAGGATCTTGGAGAAGTCCGCCTCGTCGGCCTTGCTGATGTCGAGGCGGATGCCCACCGACTTCAGCATCGCCGCGAAGGCGCCGGCGGTCGCCTTGTCCAGCGGGTCGTCGCCGAGGAGTGTGTAACCGACTTCGAGCTTCTTGCCGTTCTTGACCCGTACGCCGTCGCCCCCGGGCTTCCAGCCCGCCGCGTCGAGTGCCTTCCCGGCGTCGCCCGGCGCGTACTTCAGCACGGCTGTGAGGTTGTCCTCGTAGCCCTTCTGGAAACTGTAGAGGATGGCGGAGCCGGGCAGCGGCTCCTTGTAGTCCAGGCCCTGGAACCGGATCTTCGCGATCTGCGTGCGGTCGATGCTCTCCTCGATGGCCTTGCGCACGGCCTTGTCGGCGAGGACGGGTGACTTGGTGTTGAAGTAGAGCGCGTACTCGAAGGGGCTTCCGCCACTGCGGATCTCCGTGCCTCGGAGCCCCTTGATCTGTTTGAGGGACTCGGCGTCGACCGCGGAGACGTAGTCCAGTTGCCCGTTCTTGAAGGCATTGATCGCCGCAGTCGATTCCAGGTTGACGTAGACGCGCTGGTCGAGCTTGCCCTTCCTGCCCCACCACTTCGGGTTGCGGACGAACGTGATGTCGCCCGAGTGGGTGTCCCACTTGCCGACGGTGTACGGCCCCACGCCCCACTCCGGGTGAGCCTTCTTGACGTAGGCCTTGTTGAAGTTCTCGACCGTTGCGGCCTTGGGATGCAGGAAGGTGGTGAACAGGCTCGACCAGGAAGGGTTGACTCCCCTGAAGGTGATCACGGCCTGCTTGGCGTTCCTGCCCTGCTCGACCGAGGTGATCTGGTCGTAGCCGTCCGTGGAGGAGGCGGCGTAGTCCTTGTCGGAGCCGTTGTCGGCCTTCCACGTGGCCTTGATCGCGGTCCAGTCGATCGGGGTGCCGTCGTTGAAGACGGCCTTGGGGTTGATGGTGAGCGTGACCTTCTGGTTCCCGCCTTCCACGGAGACCTTCACATCGCTGAAGTAGTCCGGGTTGTACTGCACTTCACCGGTCGGCGAGTAGGTGATCGCGTCCGCGTTGTACCAGGCCCAGATGCGGGACGCGGTCAGCGTGGCATTGACGTTGAACGGGTTGCCCTGGTCGTCGAAGGTCCCGACCGTGGTGTACGTGCCTCCCTCCTTGATCCGGTCGTACGGCGTGGGGTTGTAGTCGGCGACGGACGATGCGGCCGAGGGGGCGTTCTTCGCGTCCGACTGCGCGGAGTCCTTCCCTGATGAGGACTGGCACGCGGTGGCGGTGACGGAGACGGCAGCGATCAGAGCGACGGGCAGGGCCAGTCTCGTGCGCATGATGGAAGGTTCCTTAGAGCTCGGTGAGGGACAACATCGCCAAGGCCGGTGTTCAGACGCCGTGGCAGGCGTACTGATGGCCGGGGAGCCCAGCCGCAGAAGTCGGCACGGGAGGCTCCGTGCGACAGCGGTGCCGCAGCTCCTCGTCGGCGAGGCGGTACAGCGGGCAGCGGTCGACGAAGACACATCCCGCAGGCATTTGGGCGGCGTTCGGCTGCTCGCCCTCCAGCACGACGCGTTCGCGGGTGCGTTCCCGCTCGGGGTCGGGTACCGGGATCGCCGACAGCAGCGCACGGGTGTAGGGGTGCTTCGGGTCGGAGAAGATCGCCTCGGTGTCGCCGGTCTCGACGATGTGCCCCAGGTACATCACCGCGATGCGGTCGGAGATGTACCGGACTACGGCCAGATCGTGGGCGACCACGAGGTAGGCGAGTCCGAGTTCCCGCTTGAGCCGCGCCAGCAGGTTGATCACCCCGGCCTGTACCGAGACGTCCAGGGCGGAGAGCGGCTCGTCGAGCGCGAGCAGCTTCGGCTCGGTCGCCAGGGCACGGGCGATACCGATCCGTTGGCGTTGGCCTCCGGAGAGCGCGGCCGGGAAGCGGTCGGCGACCGAGTCGTCCAGGCCGACCAGGGTGAGCAGTTCGTGGACGCGTGCGCGGATCGACTCGCGGTCACGCCCGATCGCCCGCAGGGGCTCGGCCAGCAGGTGGAAGACGGGCATGCGGGGGTCCAGAGCCCCCAGGGGGTCCTGCATGACGATCTGTACGTCCTGCCGCAGCTCGCGTGCGCGTGCGCCGGACGCGACCGTGGCGACGTCGGTGCCGGAGATCTCGATCCGGCCGCCTTCGGGCCGTGTGAGCCGGAGGATCTCCATCAGGGTCGTGGTCTTGCCGCTGCCGGACTCACCCACCAGTCCGAGCGTTTCGCCGGCGCGCAGTTCGAAGCTGACCTGGTTGACGGCGTGCAGCGTGCCGATCCGGCGCTTGAGGAGGGCGCCCTTGGTGATCGGATAGGTCTTGACGAGGTCCTCGACACGGAGCACCACCCCGCCGGCCTCGGCACGACGCGAGGGCGCCGGTCGGCCGGCAGGCGCGGCATCACCCGCTGGGTCCAGGGATCCGTCGGCGATCTCGGCGGCGCGCAGGCAGGCCACGTGTCCGTGCCCGGTGACATGGCGCAGCTCCGGTTCGTCGGAGCGGCACGCGTCGAGGGCGATGGCACAGCGGGGTGCGAAGGGGCAGCCGTCCGGGAGGCCCACCAGGGCGGGTGGCTCCCCACCGATCGGGACCAGTGGACGGCGGGCTCCGCCGTCCACGGTCGGCACGGCGGCCAGCAGCCGCGCGGTGTACGGCATCGTCGGCCGACGGAAGAGTTCCTCGACGCCCGCGTGTTCCACGAACCGGCCCGCGTACATGACGGCGACATCGTCCGCGTGGCCCGCGACGACTCCGAGATCGTGCGTGATCAGGACGAGACCGGCACCGGTCTCCTGCTGGGCCAGCCGCAGCACGTCGAGGATCTGGGCCTGCACGGTGACGTCGAGTGCGGTGGTGGGTTCGTCGGCCACGAGCACGGACGGCCTGTTGGCGATGGCCATGGCGATGACCACGCGCTGGCGCATGCCGCCGGAGAACTCGTGCGGGAAGGCGGCGGCCCGGCCGCGCGGGTCGGGGATGCCGACGAGATCGAGCAGTTGCACGGCTTGTTCCCAGGCCGCCCGCTTCGTCAGGTCCTGATGGACCCGCAGGGCGTCGGAGAGCAGCCTGCCCACCGAGAAGATCGGTGTGAGGGCGGACAAGGGGTCCTGGAAGATCATGCCGACGGAGTTGCCTCGGATCTTCGACAGCGCCCGGTCGTCGAGGCCGATGAGGTCCTGTCCGCCGAGCAGCACCTTGCCGCGCAGGTCGGCGGTGGGTGGCAGCAGACCCATGATGCCCATCGCGGTGGCCGACTTGCCCGAGCCGGATTCGCCGACGATGCAGAGGGTCCGGCCGGGCAGCAGGTCGAAGCCCACGCCGCGCACCGCCTCGACGGTGCCCGCCTCGGAGGGGAAGGAGATCCGCAGGTCCCGCACAGAGAGGACGGGTACGGCGTCGGTGGGTGGCGCCGGTGCGGGCAGCGGGGTCGCGAGGGTCATCGTCGGCCTCCTGCCGAACCGGTCACCGACGTGGGGTCGAGGGCGTCGCGCAAGCCGTCGCCGATGAAGGTCATCGACACGGTGAGCAGAACGACCAGCCCGGCGGGGAAGGCGAAGAGCCAGGGGGCGCTCGTGACGGTGCTCGCGCCGTCCGCGAGCATCGTGCCGAGAGAGACGTCCGGGGTCTGGACGCCGAACCCGAGGAACGAAAGTGCGGTTTCACTGAGCACGGTCGCCACGACTCCGAGCGTCAGATTGACGATCAGCAGGGAGCCGAGGTTGGGGATGATGTGGCGGAAGATGATCCGCAGTGGACCGACTCCCATGAACTCGGCCGCCTTCACGTAGTCCCGTTCGCGTAGCGAGGTCGAGACGGACCAGATCACCCGCGCGGTGGACATCCAGCCGAACACGGTCAGCACGACGATGAGGACGCGCCAGTCGCCGGCCAGCCGGTGGGAGACCAGAGCGAGGATGAGGAACGAGGGGACGATCAGGAGGAAGTGGATGACGGCGAGGGTCACCCGCTCGACTCGGCCCCCGAAGTACGCGGCGCCTGAGCCGATGATCGCGGCCAGGACGATCGTCAGCATCGACACGCTCACGGCGATCATCAGGGAGCGCTGCAGCCCGTGCACGGCACAGGCGTAGATGTCGTTGCCACCCTGGTTGGTGCCGAACCAGTGGAGGCTGCTCGGAGGCTGGGTGAGGGCGGTGAAGTCGGCGTCGGTGTACGCGTAGGAGGTGAATCGGTCGCCGAAGGCACCGAACAGCACCAGCAGCACGAAGATCGCCACTCCGACGACGGCGAGGCGGTTGCGCAGGAAGCGCCGCAGATAGAGCCGGCCAAGGCCGAGGTTCGAGTGTTTCCGCGCGGTGGCCGCCCCTTCCGAAGGCTGCTCCGCGGTCGGACGGGCAGACGCGTCGGTGGTCACGTCAGCTCACCCGCACTCTCGGGTCGAGGAAGACCGTCGCGATGTCCGCGAGAATCGCGCCGATCGCGGTCAGAGCCGCGGCGAAGGCGGCCGTCGCGACCGCGCCGTGTACGTCGTTCTTGCTGATGGTCTGGATGAAGTAGCGGCCCATGCCGTTCCAGCCGAAGATCGTCTCCGTGATGACGGCACCGGTGAAGACGGCCGGGACGCTGAACGCCACGGAGGCCGCCGTCGGGATGAGCGCGGCCCGCAGGGCGTGTCTGCGGATGGCCTGACTGCGGGTGAGCCCGGTGGCCTGGGCGGTTCGCACGAAGTCGGCGTTGAGCGTGTCGAGCAGCAGCGAACGCTGCGTCAGGTGGTAGCCGACATAACCCATCAGCGTGAGCGTCAGAGTCGGCAGGATCAGGTGCAGGAGGCGGTCACCGATCGTGGGCAGCAGTCCTTCGACGCCCGGCGAGTTCTCCCCGGCCACGTAGAGGAAGTGCAGCCCGGCGTGCTGGTTCAGCCAGATGGCGACGAAGACCACGGCGAGGGCGGCGACGGACGTGGGGACGTTGAACACCACGATGGACACCGCCTGCGACACCCGGTCGGCCCAGCCGTACTGCCGTGCAGCGGTGTAGACGCCGAGAGCCACACCGATCACGACGGACAGTACGGTCGCGAGGACGACCAACTCCGCACTGACAAGCGCCCGGTAACCCATTTCGCCGTTGACGGAGACGCCGGTGGGGGACTTTCCCCAGTCGAAGCGCAGGGTCACCGAGGTCAGCCAGTCCCACCAGCGGTGCACCAAGGGCACCCTGGGGTCCAGGTTGTACGGCGCGAGGGCCCGGTCGATCTGTGCCTCGCTGCGCACGGGCCGCAGTTCCTTGAAGTTCGACCGCGGGTCCAGGAACCAACTGGCCAGGAAATAGGTCGCGTTGGTCGCGACCACGATCATCAGAAGCCAGCCGGCCGCCTTGCGCGTCACATAGCGCATCACGCGCGGCACCTCCTCGCCACACACAGGAGGTGTGCCTCGGGAGCACCGGGTAGACAGGTCGAATACATGGCGAGGTGAAGCTTTCTGCGGGTACGGAGCAAAGCAATGGTGTGTACACGTCATCCTGGTCCGTACTTTGCCGCGGCACCAGGTTTTGCCCGGCGGCGCCATGAAGTCGACATGTTGCCGTAGCACACAGTCCGGAATACGGTGCAATTCGGATGATCTTGAAGTGCCCAGAAACCAACAGGCGGGTCAGTCGTGGAACTGATTCGCAGGAGAGGGCCTGTGCGTGTACTCCGTGCAGCTGGTTTACAACCAGACCTACCAGGTCATCCCGCTGTTGATGGTCGCCACCCTCTGGTACGTCGCCGTCACGACCGTACTCAGCGCGGGACAGTTCTACGTCGAGCGCCACTACGCGCGCGGCTCCGCCCGCAGCCTGCCGCCCACGGTGTGGCGTTCCCTACATTTCCTATCGGTTTACTAGGAAAGCGTTGACGTTCCCCCAGCAGGTTGCGCAGGATGAGGCACATGTCCCCCGCGCAGCAACGACTCGTTCGTCGTCGGCATGTCGACTTTGGTCACGTCGTCAGCGCCGCCTGCTGTCGTGCGTAAGGCACACGGCTGACACGCAGCAGCGTGCCCCTCCGCTCCCCCCACATGCACCATCTCCGCCTCGTCGGGGACAGCGCGCGGGGTGACGACGGGGGACACGGATCCGCCCCCCCTCGTCAGCTACCTCCTGCTCGTTCCCGAGGGCACCGATCCCACCGAGCTCTTCGCGAAGCACGTGACACGGCCCGGGATCCGGCCGGTCACCTACACGGGCCACGTCTCTTGCGGCAAAGGGGAAGCGGCTCCGTCCGCATCGCCCCGGCGCGACATGTAGCGGAGGTGGACGGACACGAACTCGATCTCACCTACTTGGAGTTCGCGCTGCCGGAACACCTCGCTCTGCTTCCGCACGTGCCTGACCAGAAAAAGTACGCCAACACCCCATCCTGCCATCGGCCTTGAGGAGATCATCACCATGGGCGTTGCCACTGCGTCGTCCGGCCCCGCTTCGGAGTCCGACCGGAGCGGGCCAGGCCGAGCGCACTGGCTGCGCGTGGCCCGCGAGACCGCGGACGACCTGGCCACGGATGCGACGGCCCGGGAGCAGGCAGGCAAGGTCCCGTTCGACGAGGTGTTCCGACTGCGCGAGGCGGGACTGCTGACGTTGCTCATACCGGCCGAGTCGGAGGGAGTCGGCGCTGACTGGCCCACGGCCTACGCAGTGGTCCGGGAGATCGCCGCAGCCGACGGCGCGATCGGTCAACTGCTCGGCTGTCACTACTTCCTGTCGTGGAGCGCCCGGTTTCTCACTGAGCCCTCCCGCGCCGCCCGGCTCGAGCGGCAGTACGCGGCGGAGCAGTGGTGCTGGGGTGGTGGTTTGGCTCGTCAGGAATCCCCTCTGACGTTGACCAGGGCTCGCGGCGGCCATGTGCTCAACGGTCGGCAGAGCTACTCCACCGGAGTCCTGGTCGCCGACCGCCTCGCCGTACGAGCCGTGCGGGCCGACACCGGCGAACCACTCGCCGTCGTCGTCGACCCCGCCCGCCACGGCGTCGGTATCGATGGCGACGCCGACACCTTCGGCCAGCGCCTCGCGGCCGGCGGAAGCGTGGAGTTCGACGCCGTACCGGTTGCCGCCGACGACGTACTCGGTTCCCTGTCCGCGGACGAGGACATCCTGTCTCCCCTGGCCGCCCTGACCTCTCCGGTAGGGCGTCTCCTCTCCGTCCAGCTCCGTCTCGGCATGGCCGAGGGAGTACTCGACGAAGCCCGGGAGTACAGCCGGGCGAGCCGCTCGTCCCGGCACCCCGCCTGGCCGGGCGACTCTTCCCAGGACCCGCAGGTACTGGCGGCTTACGGGGAGCTCGCCATCCTCACCCGCTCCGCGTCCGCACTCACCGATCAGGCGGTGGAAGCCGTGCACCGCGGGCTGACACGCGGCGAAGACCTCACCTACGACGAGTACGCGGACATCTCCGTCCTCGTGGCCATGGCCGAAGCCGCCGCCTCCCGGGCCGCGCAGGAGTCCACCTCCCGCGCCCTCGACATCGTCGGCGCCCGCTCCGCGTCCTCGCGGCTGGGCTTCGACCGCTTCTGGCGCAACGCGCGGACGCACACCTTGTACGAACCCGTCGCTCACCGGCTCCGGGATGTGGGGGACTACTTCCTCAACGGCGCGCATCCGCCGTTCGTCCTGCCTGTCTGACCGTTACCGGTCTCCGCACCAGTGCGCCGAATCAGCGGCAACCGGTCCTGCAACGGCGCGGCCGGTGCCGCACCGAGTACACCGGCGGCACCCTGCGCGAGCACTACGGCCCGGCCCGCCCCGCCAACCGGCTGGTTGTGACAGCCGCAGAAGCAAGGCAACCGGTATCAGCAGGCTGGAACCACCACCGACGTCCTGGTGGTCGGCGGCAGCCCCGCAGCCTTGTCGGCCCCACTCAAGGCGGCGCGGGACGGGGCGGACGTGGCCCTCGCCGACAAGGGCCACTGCGGCACCAGCAGCACCACCGCCTCAGCCGGTATCGGCGTCTGGTACGTCACCCGGAGCCCGCCGCGCGGGGGCGGCCATGTCGAGTGGAGAACCCCTGGGCGGATACCTGGCCGACCAGCGCTACGTCCCCGCTGGTGTCGACGGCACCCTCAGCCAGGTCATCGAGGGCGACGACGCCTCCCCCTCCCCCCGCCGCAGCCAGAGGTCTGAGGGCCATCGGCCGGCGGGAACCACCTCGTCTGGCGGCCTGCCCACAGCGGATGCCGACCGAAGCCGTACGGGATAATGGGCGCATGCGGATCTCAGCCAGGGCGGATTACGCGGTACGTGCCGCGCTGCAGCTCGCCGCGTCACGGGACGACGGGCCGATGAAAGCCGAGGCCATCGCCGACGCTCAGGACATCCCGCACAAATTCCTCGAAAGCATCCTGAACGACATGCGCCGGGGCGGTGTCGTTCTCAGTCAGCGCGGCGGCAACGGCGGCTACCGGCTGGCCAGACCCGCCGAGTCCATCAGCATCGCCGACGTCATCCGCGTCGTGGACGGACCGCTCGTCTCGGTGCGTGGGGTCCGTCCTCCGGAGCTGTCCTACACCGGCCCCGCCGAATCGCTGCTCCCCTTGTGGATCGCATTGCGGTCCAACGTGCGCGAGATCCTCGACGGCGTGTCGCTGGCCGACGTCGCAGCCGCCCGGCTACCTGCTGAAGTGTCGGCCTTGAGCGACTCCCCAGGAGCGTGGGTGAACCCGTGACACGCTGAGCCGTTCACCTCATCCCAGAAAGCAAGATGCAGCCGTCCATCATGCGAACATCCTCTTGGGGTGGGCGCCGCCTTCTGCCACGATCCCTAGCAGCCAGGTAGGAAAACTAGGGAATGCGGGGTGAGGTCATGAGATCACTGGACCGCGCACTCCTGTTGCTGCCCCTGCTGACGTCGCGTCGTCACATCGACTTCGGCCGCACGTCCAGTGCCATGTGTCAGCCCGTCTGAGCCGTCCGCACAACTCGCCGACACCGCACACAAGCCCGGTGCTCCCCCACCGTCCCGCCTGCTTCGGCGAGTGGGTCACCGTCGCCTGACAGCACCGCCCGCGTTCCCCACTCGCATGCTCGAGGCGCGGCACGGCTGTGACGGAGGCCCAACACACGCCCCCCCACGATTCGCTCCCCGACCCGAGACGGCATTCCTGCTGACGCGGGTCGGCGACGCGTGCACAGGGGGCCGCCCATAGCCCCCCGCCTCCTTTTGCCGTATCTCCCTGATCATCCAATCCCCGCGAGGACACCCACGTGTCTGCCGCAAGACCGCTCACCACCCTGCGCACCCTCGCCGTCGTAGCGGCGCTCCCCCTCCTGCTGACGGCCTGCGGGTACGGCTCCAAGTCCACTGACGACGGGAAGAAGACCGCGGTCGCAGCGAGTGCCAAGAAGCTCTCCACCGACGAGGTGAAGATCGGCTACTTCCCCAATCTCACTCACGCCACCGCTCTCGTGGGCGTACAGGAGGGCTTGTTCCAGAAGGAGCTCGGCGGCACCACGGTCAAGACCGCCACCTTCAACGCCGGCCCCTCCGAGATCGAGGCGCTCAATGCCGGGTCCATCGACATCGGCTGGATCGGCCCTTCCCCTGCCATCAACGGCTACGCCAAGTCCGACGGCAAGAACCTGCGGATCATCGGCGGTTCCGCCTCCGGCGGCGTGAAGCTGGTCGTGAACCCGAAGAAGATCAAGTCCCTGAAGGACGTCAAGGGCAAGAAGATCGCCACGCCGCAGCTCGGCAACACCCAGGACGTCGCGTTCCTCAACTGGATCGCCGGCCAGGGCTGGACGGTCGACGCCCAAAGCGGCAAGGGCGACGTCTCCGTCGTCCGCACCGACAACAAGATCACTCCGGACGCCTACAAGTCCGGCTCCATCGACGGCGCCTGGGTACCCGAGCCGACCGCGTCCAAGCTGGTCGCCGAGGGCGCGAAGGTACTTCTCGACGAGTCGACACTGTGGCCCGCCAAGAGGTTCGTGATCACGAACATCGTGGTGCGGCAGGACTTCCTCAAGAAGCACCCGGACGTCGTCGAGGCCGTACTGCGCGGCTCGGTGAAGACCAATGAGTGGATCAACGCCAATCCGGAGAAGGCGAAGGCGTCCGCCAACACGGCGCTGGAGAAGCTGTCGGGCAAGGCGCTGCCCGCCGACGTCATCGACCCGGCCTGGAAGTCCATCACCTTCCTCGACGACCCGCTGGCCTCGACTCTCCACACCGAGGCGGAGCACGCGGTGACGGCCGGCTTGCTGGACAAGCCCAATCTGAAGGGTATCTACGACCTCACTCTGCTCAACAAGGTCCTCAAGGCCGAGGGCAAGGACAAGGTCGACGACGCCGGTCTCGGCACCAAGTGACGACAGCCGACCGATGAGTTCCCAGGAGGTGACGACCTTGGCCACCACGTCCACCAAGCCTGCAGCGGACGCTACGGCCGTGACGCACGCCGCCCGCATCGAGCACGTCGCGAAGTCCTTCCCCGCGCCGGGTACGCCCGGCGGGCGGCAGCTCGGGCTGGACGACATCACGCTCGATGTCGCACCCGGCGAGTTCGTCACCCTCCTGGGAGCGTCCACCCTGCTCAACCATGTCGCAGGACCGGACCAGCCATCCGCCGGCTCGACCGACACGGAGGGCCGGCCGCGTACTCGGCGGCTCACGCGCCTCGCACTTCATCGACAAGCACCTGACAACGTCGGGACTGGTCTTCCCCGCCCACCGATACGTCGTACCCGCTGAGGAAGGCGGGCACGCTCTGCCGGAACCGGTCCTGATCGCCATTGATCTGACCGACAAGTCCGGCATATTCGTCCCGAGCGATCCGTAGTCACCTGCGGCGGCGCGGAATCCGGGCGGTAATCCCACAGCCGGCAGACCAGGCCGCGTCAGCTGGTATTTGCGCGCCAGCGGATCGCACTCGGCGAGCATGCCGAGGATTTGGACACGGTCCTGAGACTGAACTGCCAGACACGGCGTGAGATTTCACGAGAAGCCGCAGGTCACAGCCTCAGCCTAGGCCACGAGCCGCGAGATCCTACAGCGAGACCTCGCTGTCCAGCCGCGGAAAACGGCGTGGGCGCGGTGAGGCCAGTGCTGATAGTTGCCGCATGGATGCGATCGAGGCCGCACGCGCCGTCATAGACGAACAGCACCCCGAAGCGCGCGCCGCGTTCCTGGGCGGCAGCGTCGTGACGGGTCGCCGCACGGCCACGTCGGACCTCGACGTCGTGGTCCTGCTCTACGGAGCCCCAGCCCCCTACCGTGCGAGCCTCCAGTACGCCGGCTGGCCGGTGGAGATGTTCGTGCACACCGAGGCGACGTGGCACGCCTATGTCGAACGGGAGCTGCGCAAGCGCCGGTCACCACTGCTGTGGATGTGTGCCGACGGGCTGCTGCTCTTCGACACCGATGGACTCGGAGCCCGCCTCGCCGCACAGGCACGGAAGCTGACCGTCGCCGGACCACCCCCGGTGTCGTGGGAAGAAATCGACGACCGCCGCTACGCGATCACCGACCTGCTGGACGACCTCGCGGGAAGCGACGACCAGAGCGAGCGTCTCTTCATCGCGACCGAACTGGTCCGACGCACCGGTGAGCTGGCACTGGCCGTTGGCGGTTCGTGGGGTGGCGGTGGGAAGTGGCTGGCACGCCGTCTTGAGACGACCGCGCCAGGGCTCAGCACACGCCTCCACCACGGCCTACAGGAGGCACTGGCCGGGAGAGTCGAGACCCTCGTGGCCGTCGTGGACGAGGTGCTCGGGCAGACCGGTGGCCGGTTGTGGGTCGGCTACAAGCGTGTCGGGGCGCCCTGAGCTATCCCGCGCTGCGGACGTCTCAACGTCTGTTCTTTCACGTGCAGATCACTTGACGGAGAGCAACGCCCGAGCCTCCTCGGCGCACCCCCACGACAGCGTGACGCCAGCACCTCCGTGCCCGTAGTTGTGCACGGCCACGGTGCCGTCCTCCCCCACCTCTTCCTCCACACGGACCGTGGCACGGGTCGGTCGAGCGCCGACCCGGTGTTCCAGGACGCGGGCTTGGGCGAGGCGGGGCTCGACCTCGGCACAGCGGGCGAGGATGCCGGCCGCCGCCTTGTCGTCGGGGGCCAGATCGCCCTCGCCGTCGATCGCCGTGCCCCCCAGGACGACGGTCTCGCCGTGGGGGTAGAAGCACAGGAGGTCCGGGGAGAGGCCGGTGTCCTCGGAGAAGAACTCGGTCAGCCCCGGGTTGGTGACGACGACGTGCTGGCCACGGATGGGCCGGAGGTCAGGGTCCGGGACCAGGTCGCGTGCCCCGAGGCCCGCGCAGTTGACGATCGCCGAAGCCGGACGGGCGTCCGAGAGCGAGGTCAGCCGTCGCTGCTCGACCACACCCCCGGCATCGCGGAGCCGACGCAGGAGGTAGTCGAGGTAGGTGGGCATGTCGATCAGTGGCACGGTGAACCGGTAGCCCGCCGTGAACCCGGCCGGTAGTTCGGCCCGCCGGCACGGTCGGAAACCCGGCAAAGTGGTGGCCCAGTCCGGCGCGGCCTCGGCCGTGCGGGACGCCTCAATGCCACTGGTGAGCCGGACGCCCGTGGCCGGGTCCTGGGCCAGCTCCCGGAAGATCTCCAAGGACCGTTGTCCCCACTGGTCGACCTTGTCCTTCGGCTCGACCAGGTAAGGCCCCCACATCGCCCCGGCCGCCAGCGACGTGACCCCCGGCACCTGCTCGGCGATCACGTGCACCGAAGCCCCGGCCTCGGCGAGAACAACGGCCGTGGTGAGCCCAGCCACCCCAGCCCCGACAACGACAACGCGCTCCCCTGCGGTCATGAACCTGACCCTAAGCACGGTGACCTCGATAGGGCATCTTGCACAAGTCCATGATCGCCCCTGTTTCAAACACGTCTCGTGCTGTCGCACTCACCTCCCGCTCCGCCGCCCGAAGCGGATCAGAAACTCGTTCTCCTCCGGGCAGGTGTCGTCCTCGCTGAAGTCCGCGAGCCGCTCCTTGACTGCGGTCTCGAATTCCGGCAGCCGGTCGCCGAAGATGGCGACGACGCCGTCGGGCGCGACCTGATCGTCCAGGCGGGCCAGGACGGCGGTCTGGTCGAGCCAGTGGAACGCGCGGCAAATCGTGTCACCCGAGGCCGAGGAGAACTCGCCGCCATGGCGACCGGGTCCGCGCACGGCCTGGACGACGGCACCTGGCTCCCGCGCCTCGTCCAACGTGGCATCGCCCTCGCCCACGGCACCGAATTTCCCGGCGACGCGGCCGGCCGGCGCGCACTTTGGCGGCTGGTGTCCGTCACACCGGACGAGGTCTCCAGCACAGTGCTGGCCTACGGGCTGCGGCCCGTCGGCGGGGGCTGGCGGGAACAGGCCCTGCGAGAGCGGGCAGACCATCACGCCGAAGCCCACCTCACCTCCCGGGACTTGCACGATCTGCAGCTGCAACTACCTGCCGGGACGGTGATCCACATCTGTGAGAACCCGCGCGTAGTGGAGGCTGCGGCGGACGCTGCCTGCGTCCATGCCCTGGTATGCACCTCCGGCAGCGCTGCCACGGTGGTCCTCGCCCTCCTCGACGCCCTCGCCGCCACCGGCTGCCGTTTCGCGTACCACGGCGACTTCGACTGGCCGGGCATAGCTCTAGCGAACCGGATCATCCGCCGTTACGGTGCCCAGCCATGGCGCATGGGCGCCGAGGACTACGAACACCTGACCGCTCGCAGCCAGGCAGAGGGGATCCCTCAACTGCCGCTCGACGGCCAGCCCGTCAGCGCGTCCTGGGATCCGGCTCTCGCCCCTGCGATGACCGCTCTCGGGGTCGCACTCCATGAGGAGGTCACCCTCGACCTTCTGCTGGACGATCTCTCCGGTCGGACATAGGAAGGCTTCGGGACACGCGCCAGCTGCTCAAGTCACGACTCCCTGCAGGCTACTTGCGAGCTGGCCTGCCCCGAGAATCATCCGGCCACATGAGACCAACCGGGACCCCGTCCAATCCCGAGAAACCGACTGCCCAGGGGGCTACCTGCGCATAGGCTCTGGGCGCCCGATCCGACATTGCTGGGCGCATGAGGGGGAGCTTATGGATCATCTCTTCGCCGTTGCGGGCCGGTCGGCAACACCGATCCCACCAACCGCGCTAGCTACAGAGGGGCTCCTCGAACGGAAACACCTACAGGAGTGGGTGATCGACAACCCTCAGGTCTTGGGCGATTCAGTACTCGTGATCACCGCGGAGTTCGACCGGTGGGCCGACACTGACGGTGTTCCGGCACGGGATCGACTGGACGTCCTCGGGCTGGACGCCACCGGCCGCCTCGTGGTGGTCGAGCTGAAGCGGGGAACGGCCGACCGGGACGTACATCTCCAGGCGATCACCTACGCCGCCCTCGTGTCCCGGTTCGACCTCGACACCTTGGCACAGGCACACCGCGACTTCCTGACCGGCAGAGGCCAGGCAGTCGAACTCGACGCGTGCAGGCAGCGTCTCCTCGACCATGTGGACGGAGACTGGAGTCCGGAACTGCTCCAGCGCCCCCGGCAGGTGATCATCGCTGCTGACTTCCCCAAGCAGGTGACTCACACCGTGGTGTGGCTGTCGGAGATGAACCTTGACATCGACCTCGTCCAGGTGGGTCTGTGTAAGGTGGAAGGCCACCTCGTTGTCGGCTTCACCAAGGTCTATCCGACACCGGAAGTGGAGGAGTTTACCCTCGCCCCTGCCCGGGTCGAGGCCAAGGCCGCCGCCAAAAAACTGGAAGAGCGCTCCCGGGCCCGCAACGCCGCTCATGTTCTCGTCGCCGCTGGCCTGTTGCCGGACGGGACAAGACTGCGGTTGACGCCGAGGCACGGCGCTCCGCAATCCATCCGCGAGGCCATCGTTGCCTGGGCGGGCGAGGATGACGAGCGCGCTACGGCCATCTGGAACAACAACACAGCCAAACCTCTTACCTGGGGTTCCGACGGCATGCCGTACACGCCGACCGGACTGGCCAACCACATCTTCAAGAGGGTGACCGGCCGGACACCTGACGGAATACAGGGGACGACCTGGTGGGAGGTCAACACCAATGAAGTCCCGACCACGGTTGATCCTGATGAATGGTCGGCGTTGGCAGGGTCCAGCCTCGCGGACCTGGCAAAGCAACTCAGTGGCGCCCGCAAGGACTGGACGAGCCTCCACACCCTGCTGGGGGCCATCCCGCCCGGGCGGTGGACCACCTACGGCGACGTGGCGTCCGTTATCGGCAGCCACGCTGTTCCCGTCGGCACCCACCTGGCCACCTGCGACCAGTGCCCCAACGCGTGGCGGGTCCTCACTGCATCCGGTCGCGTCAGCGCAGGCTTCCAGTGGACCGATCCATCCCGCACGGACGCACCTGCGGATGTCCTGGTGGGTGAGGGTGTGCGATTCGACGATGGAGCTGCCGCCCCGGAAGCCCGCCTTTCGGTTGAGGCGCTTCGGAGTCTGCTGGACTGCTGACCACGGTTCCTTCGAACACAGCTCGGGGAAGATCCGCGAAGGGACCGGCTACTTCAGACAAAGGCTACTGATGCGAGGGGGACATGAACCCGTTCGAACTGCGCCGTTTGGAACAGCAGCTCCGCGAAGCGCTGCAAGACACCACCCTGAGTTGGGTGCTCGACGATGTCGACGCGGCAATCGCCGCAGGAGTACCTGAGGAGAAGATCCTCCGCCGACGCCAGCAGCGCCGCGGCGATGACTCCCCTGCCACGAGTCGGGCGGCGGCAGCGGCTCGATACGAGGTCGTGGACCGCAGCATGCTTGGCCTCGGAGAGTACGAGTCATCGCGCAAGGGAGGGACGTTGGTCATCGCCACGCGAGCCATGACAGACGAAGAACGTGTGCAGCTCCTTCTCGATGCGGTAAAGCGCGTGCTCGTCGACCTGCCTGAAATGGAACTGGAGGTGCTGAAGACGCTTCGGTCCGAGCCCGAGGGCGACGCCGGCAGCCGAAGCATGGTTGAGGGGGTCGTATTCGAGCCGGACGAAAGTACTCGATCGCGTCGCAGCCGAACTGAGTTCCGGGGAGATCGGGTACCGACTGAGCAACGTACACGCGTCAGTCAACTACTGGCCGAAGTGACGGGGGAGGTAGCCAGTTGAGCACGGTCGATCACCTGGTCAACGAGATCAAGAGCCTTCTGGCTGCGGGGACGGTGTCGTACGACTCCGCTTCGAAGCCGTCCGACGTCTACGAGGGCTTCATCTTCTCTCTGATCGTCGCGACCGCGAGTCGGCATGGCGCCACTGTCACCTACGAAGACGTCTACGGGGCGAAGGCCAGCAACCTCGTCTTCCGTACGGGGCCTGGTCACCTGTACAGCAACAGCCAGCCCTTCACCCACGCCGTGATCGAGTTCGAGGGAGCTCCCGCCCTTGAAGTCCACCTAGGCGTCTACGTGACCGGCTCGTCGGGCGTCCTTCACGAGTGCGACGTGCTGGTGCTACCGGCCGAGGAAGCCGCTCTGAGCCGAGCGCAAGGCATCGCACCACGAGGCAGTCAGAGCGTCCTCATCGTCGAGTGCAAGTACTACCCACCCTCGGCATCGGCCTTGCGCGGAACTTCGAGGGACTGCGCGCCGACATCCGCACCCAGAACGAACTCTTCGTCGCCAACACCAGATCGTCGAGCATCGTGCGGTACCTCGATGCCCGAAAGAGAGGCTTCGAGCCCGACGTGGTGCCCCACTCACCGCAGGCAGGCTATCTCCAGGCGGAGATCAGGAAGACCTTCAAGAGTTACCTGAACAAGCACGCTCCCTCGACGGTGATCTGAGACCTCCGGACGAGCGTCGCGCACCCCGGATCCGGCGCGACCAATACGGCGGGGCAAGCAGCTTCAGCGGCCGTCGGCTGGGAGCCATCTGGGAGCCGACCCGCTCCCCGAAGCCCTTCCAGGCCCCGCGACACCAACCGAGTCCGTCCGTCTGACCTGGAGAAACGTGATCTAGGCTGGCAGGCTCTCCACCCGAACCTCATTCGGGACAAAGGGATTGGGGATTCACATCCCACCATCCCGACGGGGGAACTACGAGCCGGGAACGCCGCACGCAGGAGCGGGTCAGCTCCCCGATCCGCTCGTACGTGGCAGCCCGCACTGGATGATGAAGCACTCCCGCCCGTCGATGTACAGGCGATCGAGGCAGCGCTCATCACCTGCGCTTCAGTTAACCTGACACCCCATCAGAACGAGCGTCAATTGAGCGTCACGATCGTCATTTCAGCGTCAAGATATCGCCTGTAACGCCCACACCGCACATAATGCGCACACACAAAGCCGCAGGTCAGGAGCCCTTCGCGACCGGCTCAAGCACCGCCACGCACTCCACGTGATGCGTCATCGGAAACAGGTCACAAGGTATGCGGACGGGAGAATGTGCAGGCCACATGGCGTTTTCCTGCCTTGGGCACGGGCTGTGAGGCGGCCTGAGCGTCGAATGGGCGTCCCGAATGGATTCGGATGCTTGCGTGTGCCGGCTCGGCCGGAGTCAGACACTCGTCCATACTTCGATGAAGGCGTTACGTCCGGCCGCATCGGGCGACTTGTGGCCCGCGTGAAGAACGCGCCAGGCGGTGAGTTCCAGGTCCCGGAGCCACAGTTCGCCGATGACCTGTGCTTTGAGATCAGGGAGGTGGTCGGACTCGGCGAGCGCCTGGCCGATCACCTCTGCGGCCGCAACGCGCTGGGGAGGCGTCATCTCGTCTACGGCCGAGAGGATCTGTCCGGCCAGACCGGTTCCCTTTCCGGCCAGCGAACGCAGTATCAGGTCCTTGATATTGGTCGGCAGCAGGTAGGCGGTGCCCGAGGATCTCCACAGGTTCGACCAAAAGGGTTCTCCTGCGTCGGAGGGGGCGGGGAGCGCGGCCAGTAGTCCGAGGAGATGCGCGGTGGCCGCGTAGCCATCGGAGTGGGCGGCCGCGAGGACCGCTATGCCGGCGACACGCTCCACGTCGAAACGGCCGGTTTCGAATTGTGAGGGCAGCCCCAATCTTTGTTCCAGCTGATCTGCGAGGGGGGCGGATGCGTGGGAGGGGAACTCGGGAAGCATCGGCGGTCCTTGGGCGTAGGTGGGCGGAGATACGCGCTCGGAAACCTTGATCCTTCCCATGGCAAGGCGGCTTACACGGCTTCCGCGGGCCCAGTTGGTGGCGAGACCGACCTTGAGGGACGCTGTCACGGGCAGGCTCTTACTTGATCGGATGGTTGCCGATGATGCCCAGAAGAACGAGACAGGACGGGAAGTGGTGTCTGGGGACGCCGTAGCCGGTCTCCCCGGCGGATCGCATCATGGCTGCCGCCATGGTCCCTGTGCGGCCGTGGTCACCCTGGCAGTGACCGGCGGTCTCCTCTACAGCGCGGGCGCGTGGTCTACGCCGTCCAACGCCCATCTACATTTCCACGTCGCCCGGATCCTGCAGGGCGTCGTGGGAGTTCCGGAGACGGGCGGGATGTACCGCGTTGCGATCGAGGACGTCAGTGCCTGGACCGTGGGCGACTTCAGCTACTCCGGCCACTGACCCACCAGGACACGGCACACAGTGAGGGCTCGCCCGGCACACGCCGGTCGGGCTCACTGCTCGGTTCGGCTCACACCTGTCCGTATGTCAGGCGGACAGGGGGAGCACCGAGCGTTGCGGACGCCCGCTGGTACGGGCCGGCCATGGGCGCGGTTGCGGCGGCGGGGCGGGTGCGGCAGGTGAAGCCGAGTTGGGTCATGGCCCTGAGGACTTCGCCGGTGCTGAAATCACGGCGGTCCTGGCGGGTGATGACCTGGCCGATCTGCTTGGCGGGGTAGTGGCGTCGTCCGATGATGACAAACTCACCGGTGACCGGCTCGGGTCTGACGCCTTTCATCGATTCCACCACGCCGCTCTTGGTCAGGTCGAACGGGAAGCGGGCGATGACACAGCGCATGATGCCTCCAGGGAGACGAGAAGACGGGGCCGGGTGGGGTGAGGGCGGTTCAGCGGGAAAGGGCGAGGGCGCTCAGAGCGTTGCCGTGTTCGTCGGCCACGGGCGCGGCCCCGAGCCAGCGGCAGCGCATCGCACGTTCGGCTTCGGCCCGAGTGGTCAGCGGTGGGGCGAAGGGCCCGATGACGTCGGCGATGTCCCGCAGGCGGATCCGGTCCGTGTATCCGGAGCCGTCACGAACGGCCGTGAGCCCGGCCCGGGTGACCAGGCCGGTGCGCAGACCGTCCTCGTCGCAGACCGCCAGATGACCTGTACGGGCGGCGGTCATCACGGACAGTGCCACCTCCACGGTCATGTCCTCCCAGACCTGCGGTCCGGCCGTGCCCATGGTGTCGGCCACCGTGCCGTGCGCGGGGTGGGCGCTCGCCGGGCGGAACTGCGTCTGGTCCAGCGTCAAAGGGTGCCTCCTGCGGAGTTGGCCGGCTTCCTGATCACGAAGGTTCTATACAGCCGCTCCCGCGGTGGACTGCCGTACGGGCGCACGGCGGGCCGCCGAGACGGGGCGGCGTCGGCCGCGTGAGGTGGCGCCGCGCTTCTTGGGGCGTTCGACCACCGGTGCGGTGATGACGACCGGGATGCCGGAGGGTGCCTGGGCGCCGGTGATGCGGTGCAGGGCCTCTTCGCCGGCGCGGACCCGGGTGGTCTGCGGGACGATGCCGGCCGCTGCCATGAGGCGAGTCAGGGCGTGGCGCTGGTTGGGGGTGACCAGGGTGACGACACTGCCGGACTCTCCTGCGCGAGCGGTACGGCCGCCGCGGTGGAGGTAGTCCTTGTGGTCGGTCGGCGGGTCGACGTTGACGACGAGGTCGAGGTTGTCGACGTGGATGCCGCGCGCCGCAACATTGGTCGCTACCAGTACGTTGACGTGCCCGCTCTTGAACTGTGCCAGCGTGCGGGTGCGCTGCGGCTGCGACTTCCCGCCGTGCAGGGCGGCGGCCCGTACCCCGCTGTTCAGGAGGTGCTCGGTAAGGCCGTCGACGCCGTGCTTGGTGTCGAGGAACATGATCACGCGGCCGTCGCGTGCGGCAATCTGGGTGGTGGCCGTGTGCTTGTCGGCGCCGTGAACGTGGAGCACGTGGTGCTCCATCGTCGTGACCGCGCCGGCCGAGGGGTCGACGGAGTGCACGACGGGGTCGCTGAGGTAGCGGCGCACGAGCAGGTCGACGTTGCGGTCGAGAGTGGCGGAGAACAGCATGCGCTGCCCTTCGGGGCGGACCTGGTCGAGGAGGGCGGTGACCTGCGGCATGAAGCCCATGTCGGCCATCTGGTCGGCCTCGTCGAGGACGGTGATGGAAACCTGGTTCAGCCGGCACTCGCCACGATCGATGAGGTCTTTGAGGCGTCCCGGCGTGGCGACGACGACCTCGGCGCCACCGCGCAGCGCGCTCGTCTGCCTGCTGATCGGCATTCCGCCCACCACCGTGGCCAGCCGCAGCCTCACGGAACGGGCGTACGGGGCGAGCGCATCGGTGACCTGCTGCGCCAGTTCACGCGTGGGTACGAGGATCAGCCCCAGCGGCTGCCTGGCCTCGGCGCGCTGCCCGGCCGTACGGGCCAGCAGCGCCAGCCCGAAAGCGAGGGTCTTGCCGGAGCCGGTGCGGCCACGGCCCAGTACGTCCCGGCCGGCGAGGGAATTCGGCAGGGTCGCGGCCTGGATCGGGAAGGGCACGGTCACGCCTTGTGAGCCGAGCGCAGCCAGCAGTGCCCCGGGCATGTCGAGATCGGCGAAGCGCTCTGCGGCGGGAAGCGCGGGTGTGATCGTCCTGGGCAGCGCGAACTCCCCCTGGACCGCGGCGGGCCCGCGGCCGTAACCACCGGAGCGGCTCGGCCCGCCGGAGCGGCTCCTGGCCGACGAGCCGAATCGGCTGCCGCCCCTGCCGGAGTCGGTACTGCCGTTACCGGTGCGGGCGAAGCGGTCGTTCGTGCGTGTGCGGTTCATGCGGAACCTTCCTCGATACGGCACATATCAAGGAATTCCCGCAGCAATGAGCAGCAGAGAGAATTGCAAGAATGGACCGGTGGAATGCGAGAGCGAATCTGACCGACGGAAGATACGTGCGGGCACAGGCGCTGGAATGAGTGGCGCGAAGCGGACGCAATGTCCGGGCGTCCGCTGCTACGAAGCCCGTGAAGGGATGCGTGCACCCCTGAAGGATGCTCCGTATGCGGTAAGCCTACGGGTTTCTTGCCTGTCGTCCGCAGGCGAGACCACTGCGGGAAAATGCGAGCAGCTGGGGCCCGCACCCCGAAGGACGCGGGCCCCAGCTACAAGTACGCGACAGTCGGCGTCAGGCGAGAACGATGTTCTCGGCCGTCGGGCCCTTCTGGCCCTGAGCGATGTCGAAGGTCACCTTCTGGCCCTCCAGCAGCTCGCGGAAGCCCTGGGCGGCGATGTTCGAGTAGTGGGCGAACACATCAGCGCCGCCACCGTCCTGCTCGATGAAGCCGAAGCCCTTTTCCGCGTTGAACCACTTCACGGTGCCAGTAGCCATGTCATTTCTCCTTTGGGGCAGTGCATCGGGATCCGCACTGCGCGGACCCCGTGTCGCCGCGATGATCAGCCCGTCCGGAAAAAGACCGGATTACAAAAGCGCTTCCAACGGCACAGGCGCCGCCCGGAGGACACTTGGAGTTTTGGGAACCACAACTGCAACTGAGATCGACAGTAGCACGCCGCAGCGGCCTGTGTAGGGCGAAGAATCCCACTCCACTCAAACCGGTAGAGAATCTGTCTGCCTGTTCCGTTGAAATCTCAGCTCGCGGGCACAGATATTGACCCAGCCGGAGCGTAACGTTTCAGGGAGCATTGGGGGCGCGCCCAGCGTAACGCCTGCTGCCCAAAGGGATGGTACGGGCACGCACGGGAGCGGCCAGATCGAAGACCATGAAGGACCAGGCCGTCGATCAGCTCGGAGAAGCAGCAGCCTCCTGGTGCGGCAACGCCGTGCGCGCGAGATGGACCGGCTGACAGCCTCAGTCCCGGACGGCGAGGAACTGACGGCCCGGGCCGAGGAAGAACATCAGCAGATCAGCAGCGATCCCGGGGCGGGAGGAAAGATGCAGGACATCAGGGACGAGGAAGACCTCCTCCCCTCCCGGTTGCAGGACACGATGGACACCGGCCGGGTACGCACACTCGGCACCACCTGGGCGACGGCACGACTGACCGCCCCGACGCATCCGCACCCCGTCATCCCCGGCGGCCTCCCGGGAACGCCCTGCTGGGTGTAACGCTGAGCGAGGCTCTGGGCATCGGCAGCTCTCCTCGCGACGCAGAAAAGTGATCGCGGCCTGGCCGGGATGCTCGCTACCGCTTTCGTGGCCGTCGCGGCACAGCGCTCCAAGCGGAACTTGGCGCCCCGAACCGTGTTCCTTGCCGGAGCCGCGTCGATCATCGCCGAAGTGCTGCTCTCGACGCGCCTGGCTGCCATCACCAGCGCGCAGGTACGCCTGGGCAGCGAAGCCAGCGGTGAAAAGGGCCTCGTCAGCGCTCTGATCGGAGAGCACCGCCGCGGCGATGCAGCACTCGGAGGCCGGGAGTCTGTCATCAGCGTGGCCGGCCCTGGCCCGGTCGCCGCCCGACTCGACGCACGAACCGCACAGTCCACGCCTTCATTCACAACCTCACGCACCATCAGGGCGAGCGTCACATGAGCGTCAGAACTGCCTGGCGCGGACCCTGCGAAGACCGGGAGCACCACGCGCCCGCCTTCCCCGTCACTGATCAAAGCCGCAGGTCAAGGGCGTACATCCGGCACGCGACCCGGTCCACGTCATGCGCCCACCAAAACATGTCGACACGGCCGGCCCGGATCCTGGGAGTCAGGAAATCAGCAGGTCAGAGTCCCTTCGCAGCAGGCTCCAAAATCGTCACGCACGCCACGTGCGACGTCATCGGGAAGACGTGCAACTGATCTCTGCGGGGTAACCCCTAGGTTGGGCCCTGTTTAGGGGCCTTCCAGCCAGGCTCTGCGCGTCAATGAGCGTCACGAATTTCTGATCAGACTTGCCCCCGCACTTCGAGTCCCGGCCCTGGGCGTGCACAGTGACTCTCCGGCCACCCGTGCGGGACGGCGGATGCACGACGATCGGCGCGCTGTGCACGCTTCCCAGCGTGCGTCGCCGGCGCTCCCCCGCCCCGCCTCCCCCGGCCCGCCCGTCGAGCCCGCTGCAGCGGTCAGGGACTGTCGCCGGAGTGGTAGAAGCGCCACATCACGCCGGGGCCCGGCGTGCGCGCATCGCCGGGGTGCGGGTCCTACAGCGACCGCCCGCCAGGCCACCGCCCCAGCTCGGTAGACAGAGCGAGGCCGTCTTCGACTTCCTCGGGCCGCCATCTGGTGATGTCTAGCAGCAGCCCGTCCAGCGGCCCGCCGATGAGGGCGGCGTACATCTGGTGCGGGAGCGGGCTCGGGTCGGGATCCTCATGGTCGCATCCGTACCCGGCCGTGCAGCAGCTGCTCATCGCCGTTCATCCATCCAGCCTTCCAGCCGTCACCGACAACGCGGGCTTACCCAAAGCCACCTTGGGCTTGCCCGCACTGCCGACGGAAGGCTTGTCCGGGTCAGGTGCGGAAGCGGGAGAGCCAGCCGCCGGCCTTCTGCGCGGCGGCCCGTTCCCCTGCCTCCTGGCGGAGGTGCTCCTACTCCTGGCGCTCGCGTTCGTTGGCTTCGGCCTGCTGCTGGGCTGCCGCGGCGCGGCTCTGGCAGTCGCCACACAGGTGAGGGTGCGACTCGCGCGGCTGACCCCAGTCCCGCCAGTCGACCGCTGCCCATCGGTCGTCGGTGAACTTCCGTCCGCAGTCAGCGCACACCGGCCGCCGCGCCTCTCGTGCCGCAACTTCCTGCTCCGCATGACGCTGTTCCTGCTCGCGGGCGGCTTGGCGGCTACGGGCGAGGGCGGCGTCCCGGCGGGGGTTGCCGATCGCGTCCAGCAGCGGCTGACGATCAGTGCGGCCGAAGCGCCAGAACGCGGGCCCAGCCGGGCCGTGCTCGCGCAGCAGCTCCAGCGTGGTCGCCACGATCGGGATGCAGCCGTCATAGGAATGGAAGCCGTCCGTGCTGTGCCAGATGCCTTGCCAGTGCTGGCGGGTGAGGTCGGCGACCCTCTGCATCTGGTTCTTGGCAGTGCGCTTGCCGACCTGGTGGAACACGAGCAGGACCGGTGGGTGCACGCGCTCGTACCGCTCCGTGTCGGGCGCGGACCAGCGGGTTCGCCACAGCGCCTTCTCGATGCCGTCGGTGTCCTTCGCCTTCCGCCTGAAGAACCGCATGTACTTGTCGAACTTCGCGGCGATGAGCGCTGCGTCCTCTGTGCAGTTGTCGGCCTCGATGAACAGCAGAGGCACCCCAGCCTCCGGAGCGACAAGAACGATGTCGGCGCGGGCGCCGCCGATGCCGGGGCTCTTCCAGGTGCCGGTCGCCGGGAGCGCGACCTCGGTGGCGTAGGAGGTGATGGTGCCGATCCCGTCCGCGGCACGGGCGGCGGCCTGCGCGGCGGCGACCGCTTCGGCCGGCTCCCCTTGGGCATGCCGCCCATCTCCTCCGGGGCGCGGTCCAGATCGATTGCGGCAGCAGCCAGACCGGCCGCGGTGAGCAGCCGGACCTCTTCACCGCCACGGGTACGGCCGCCGTCGACCGACAGACCATGGCGCCGCAGGTCGTTCGCCGCGCCACGGTGGGATGCGGTGCGTGCTTCCTTCCGCTGGGCTGCCGTCTTCTTCAGCGTGTGCCGAAAGGTCAGGTGCGGCGAGGACAGCCGCTGGATCTGGTCGGCCGTGGCGAGCTTGAGCACCCCGAGCACGCGCAGCACATCGCAGCGCAGTTCGTTGGTCGATCCCGCCTCGTTCGCCTTCCGCCTGCCCACCATCAGACTCGCCCTCCCATCGTCCGCGACCGGCCGGCGGCCGGGCGTCGGCTCCCGGCCGTGGAGGAGACCGGCCCCCCGAACCCGATGATCTCCTCCACCACTGACACCCCACCCCCACCTATATCCCTGGGGGTCTTCAGTGAGTGTCGGAAAGAAGAGGGTCCGTGACGACGCGTCACAGGGCCGAAAAGGCGTGGTGTACAGGGAAAATGCGGACCTTGCGGATGCCGGGCACGGAAGTGGCTTCGGCAGTGGGAACGCAAGCGCCGACGGCAGGAGCTCACCAGGGCTTTCCCACGACTCCGGGCCGGGTGCGGTCGATGCGGGCCGAGCGGCGAAGTCGTGGCGTGCCAGGCTCCAGGATCCCGGGCGGCCTCGCCCGTGGGAAGGGACGGCAGTTTGGGGTGTGGGCACGGTGTCCTCGCATTCTCCGGCACCAGGGCCGGGTGGGTGGCTGTTCGTCCCGTCCCGGCCGCAACCGACGCGTGCGGGACGGGACCCCACCCTGAGCAAGCGCCCCTTGACCGCGGTCTGCTCACAGTGTTCCGCTGCGGCAGGGACAGCAGCCCCTTCTCCGTCCGGGCCCGCCCCCGAAGCAGCGAACCGCGCCCGTCAGTCAAGGCAGCCCACCGCTCCCACCGAATTGGGGCGGCCGGTGGGCTCAGAGGCGGAGCGTACGTGGGATTCATGCCGTCAGCTCACCCGCCGACCTCGACCAGGCTGACGGCCACCAGCCCCGACCATCGGTCTCGATCCGGCAGCGCACCCGTCTAGCTGGCATGGTCGGGCCGACCGCGGTCTCCAGGCCCCAGCCTGCCCATGGTGCGCAGCCGGTTACGCATCCCCGAACGGGCGGTGCGCAACGGTGCTGCGCAACCGATCGAGGAGCGCGCGCGGTCGGATTGCGCACAGCGGATGCGCAGTGCGGCCCATGGCGTCTGACGTCTCCGTGCGCAGGTGTGGGTGTAGCGATGCGCAGACGCCTGCCTCGACCCGGGCTGCGTCCGTGTGCGCATCGATGTGCGGCGTCCGCTCGCCGGGCGGCATGAGGAGCTGGACGCCGTCTTCGGCCGGGGCGCGACTGGGCTCTCACCAACGCTCGACTGACCCGTGGTCGGGCCTGTGGTTGGGCCGTCCATGACCCCGACCATGAGCTCCGTATCCCCACTCATGACTGTGGTCGGGGTCTCATGGTCGGTAGTCGGGTTGAGGTCAGTGGGTTTCCTGAAGATCAGCCACATCCGACCTGACCTGGAGGTTTGACCATGTCTCGTGACAAACGGGCCCCCGAGAGCGAGGCCGCTGCTCCGATGGCCGCGGACGCCCGGCTGGAGGCGATGCGTCGCCATATCCGCCTCTCTCGCCTGGCCGTTCTGACCACAATCGCGGCCGACCTCATCGCCCTTGGCGTCGCCACCACCTCCACTCCGCCTACGGTCGAGGCCGCCACCCCCGCCAAGCCCAACACCGTGCGCACCACGGTGAGCGCCGCCGACCCAGCAGGCTATGTGCAGTTGCTCGTCAGCGCGTGGCTGCGCAGCAACGCGGATGACGCCACGAGTGCGCAGGCGCGGCTTGCGCAGTCGATGGCGCCGGATGTCGAATTGCCCCAACCGGCCGCGGGTGGGCAACCGACGGCACAGTTCGTGACCGCAGTGCGCAGAGTGAGAGCGTCACGTGGCCGGTGACGCTAGCGGCGCAGTACGCCGACGGATCGGTGCGCCACTGCGTCGTGCCGGTGGCCACCGACCACGCAGGCGCCACGTTCCCGGTTCAGTCTCGCGTCCCGAGGCGAAGACCCTCCCGAGCACGGGAAGGAACGGCTCCGCTTGGTGGCTCAATGCCCTGCTGGCCGGCCCCCGTCACCGAGCCCGCGGAAGCGTTCACCGGGCTGCAGATGACGCAGTTCGCGCGTCTGTTGAAGGTGGTGCGGGAGCGGGGTAGCAACGGCACGATGCGGGGCCGGCCGTGGTCGTTGCCGCTGGCCGAGAGGGTGCAGATGGTCGCGGTGAACCACCGCGCGAACCTGACCATGCGGCAGCTAAGCCCGCTGTTCGGCGTCTCCTCCTCCAGGGTCTGCTGAGCATGACAGGCACCGGCATGTGGATCTCACCCGGCCCACGACGATGGGCTGTACTGTCCACTGCTTTTGGAGCTTCTGCGCCTCACCGTTCGAAGCAGCCGCGGCCCCGGTCAGGAGCGGAGTCACCAATCGTGTGAGCCGGGGGCGAACTCGGAGGCCACCTCGCCACATGGGGCTGCCCCCCATGAGCACCCCGTCCGTCCGATCGGCCCGGGACGGCCGGATACAGTGCGCGCGACGGCAGCCTGGTTGCTCAAGGGGGGAGGCGTGACCGACACCAGCGAAACCCGATCCGCCGACAGTGCAGCGCACGCGACTCAGCAGAGCCGACTGCACCGTCTGATGCCCTACATCCCCCTGATCGCCCCCGTCCTGCTCTGGGCCGTGCCCTGCTGGGTGCTCCTGTACACCGGCCAGCACTGGCCGCTCCCTGTCACGCTCGCCGGCACCGCCCTGTTCCCCCTCGGCCTGATCGGTATGCCGCTCGCGATGGTGCGCGGCCACGGCCGACGCCAGCAGGACCGGGCGGCGATCGTCGGAGACACCCTCCTGGGCACCATCTGGACCCTGTTCACCTGGTCCGTCGTGCTCGGCGTCCCGCTGAGGCTCACCCTGACCGTGACCGGCGTCGGCGACGGCCAGGACCGGGCCCGGATCGTCACCTGGGCGGTCCTCGGCGCAGCCACCATGCTGCTCACCTGGGGGTACGCCGAGACCCGCCGGGTACCACGGGTAGGCCGCCTGGACGTGCAACTTCCGCGCCTGGGAGCCGGGTTGGACGGCACGCGCGTCGTCCTCATCGCCGACACCCACTACGGCCCGCTCGACCGCGCCCGCTGGTCGGCGCGGGTCTGCGAGACGGTCAACACGCTGAAGGCCGACCTGGTCTGCCACACCGGAGACATCGCGGACGGCACGGCCGAACGCCGCCGGGCCCAGGCCGCCCCACTCGGCACCGTGCAGGCCACCCGGGCCCGGGTTCTACGTCACCGGCAACCACGAGTACTACAGCGAGGCCCAGGGCTGGGTCGACCTGATGGACGAGCTGGGCTGGGAGCCGCTGCGCAACCGCCATCTGCTGCTCGAACGCGGAGGCGACACCCTCGTGGTCGCCGGCGTGGATGACGTCACGGCCGAGTCCTCCGGGCTCACCGGCCACGGCGCCGACCCCGACCACCCCGTCCTGCTCCTGGCCCACCAGCCCAAGTTCATCGACCGGGCAGCAGCCGACGGCGTCGGCCTCCAGCTCTCCGGCCACACCCACGGCGGCCAGATCTGGCCCTTCCACCACCTGGTCCGCATCGACCAGCCCGCCCTCGCCGGCCTCAGCCACCACGGCACCCGCACCCTCCTCTACACCAGCCGCGGCACCGGCTTCTGGGGCCCGCCCTTCCGCGTCTTCGCCCCCAGCGAGATCACCCTGCTCGTACTCCGCTCCCCCGCAGCGGCCCCCACGCCGTAGCGCTGGGCGGGTCGGCGGTTTCGCCTGGAGATGCCGCAGTGCGCCGGCACCCCGAAGAAGGGCTACCCATCCTGCAACGCCCTGCGCGTCACCAGCGGCACCACCGCATTCCAGGAAGAGCAGGCGGCGAAGAAGGGCATCGCACCCCAGACCGTCCGGCCGAACGCCGCCGCTGACTCCCCCACCGGCTACGGCCCAGCGACCTGCAGTCGGTCTACGGCCTGACCTCCCCCGCCTCCGCCGGCGGCTCCGGCAGGACCATCGCCATCGTCGACGCCTACGACGACCCGAACGCCGAGTCGGATCTGGCCAACACCCACGACAGTCAGGCTCTGATGCCCCTGTCCGGAGCTTCCCGCCGATCCGCTCCACCGCGGGCCGCACCGACGCCGGTCGGCCAAGCTCCACGGGGCAAGGGCTGCGACTACTTCCACTTGCGCTGATGGCTGCACTGGCAAGGCATCACCCCCCTACAGCGCTGACGGTGGACTGTGGCCGCTTCGTCTCGCAGATCAGGGTTGTGTGAACTACGTATTTACGCGGCCGATCTCGAACGTGTGTGGAGCGAGCCGAGATGTACGCGATTTCGATGCCGGTGACGAGGGAGTCGCCGGGAGAGGCCGCTGGCGCAGGCGATCCCCCCGCCAGGGCAGAGACGACGGCACACACGGAGCGCGCGGCGTCCAGCGGCTCCTGCATGCCGACCACCATGCAGGCGAAGCCGGTGCCCTGCGAACCGGCACCGCGTCATTCCGAAGGAATGCGAAACTCGAATCTGGGACGGTCCCACGGCACTGCGGGCGGGTTCGCGAGCGCGGTCCCGGTCCGCACGGCACCGACGCGGTGGTAGAAGTCCTCGGCGGGAAGATGCGACACGACCGTGACACGGTCGAGCCCGGCGGCACGGGCCTCGGACTGCATGTGCGCGACGAGCAGCCGTCCAATACCACGTCCTTGCACTTCGTCGGCGACGAACAGCAGGTCGAGCTCCGGTGGAGCGAGGACGAGCGAGTAGAACCCGATGACCTGGCCTCCATGCTCGCCGGCGCCGACGGCCACAAAGGCGCGGTGGGCTTCGATGTAATCAGGACCGACCCGGTAGCCCGCCACTGCGGCTGCGTACTTACCCTCGTAGGCGCCTGAGCCACGCACGAGCCGCGTGAGCCGTTTGGCATCCCGCGCGACGGCCCTCCGTATCGTGATCGGCTGGCTGATCGGAGAAGTGCGTGAACTCATCGGGAGAGTATTTCGCACCGGGGAGCGCCTTCCCGCTGCGGGTCGGCTGCTCGGCAGGCGTTCCTGCACCGCTCCCGGGAACCACTCGTGCGAGCGCAACCGATCTCACGCCGAAGCCGCGCCGAAGCGCGCCGGAGCAGCTTCGGCGTCTCACGGGTCCGCGCGGAGGTCCCCGTCGGAACGGCTTCTGGCGGGCCTCGCCGTATCACCCGCTATCACTGACGATGTCACGGTGACCCAGACGTCAGCCGTCTGGGAGCTGCACGACGCCAACCCGTCGATGGGCTGGCGGGGGCTAATCCGGGCGGGCATCCGCATCGGCCGCGACCACATCGCCTCCGTGGTCAACACCCACGTCCTCGCCTACGCCGGTGCCGCGCTGCCGCCGCTACTGCTCTTCTCGATCGCGCAGAGCGGCGTGGGCCGGTCGCCAACAGCGAACTGGTCGCCGAGGAGATCGTACGCACTCTGGTCGGATCGATCGGCCTGGTCGCCTCGGTCCCGGTCACCACGCTCCTCGCCGCCCTGGTCGTCTCGGCAGACCGGCCCGGACCGCAGGAGAAAACGCCAACCGCGGGCGCGGTGGCGGCCAGCCGAGCGGCTGCGGGCCGGGGCGGGCGTCGGCGGAAGCAGGGCTTCAACGCATGGAGTCCCGAGCGGGTACACCGTGTGGCCAAGAGTGGGTGCATTCCAGGCGTTGTCGCAACACAGATGATCGACAGCTTAGGGCTTGTGCCAGCGTTCGGGTCGATCCGCGACAGGTGGCCGAGTGGTGCCGCCCGCTGCGGGCACTCCAGGCGTTCGCTGACGCCGCAGGATGATCGAGGAGCCGACCTCGCCCCGAGGAACGCTGAGGGCCCCCTGTCCGTTCCGGCCGCCGGCGTGATCCGATCGTGCCGAGGCACCCGCTGCGAGTATCCCGCTCCGTCGGGGAAAAGAGATCGCACGGGCAATGGATCATCCCTTCCCGCTCTCCGGGTACCGTCAGGGTATGAGTCATCCGCACCCCGAGCTGAAAGCCGCCCCACCCCTTCCCGAAGGAGGGCTGCGGGTCATCGCCCTGGGCGGCCTGGGTGAGATCGGCCGCAACATGACCGTCTTCGAGCACGCGGGCAAGCTCCTGATCGTCGACTGCGGCGTGCTGTTCCCCGAGGAGACCCAGCCCGGCGTGGACGTGATCCTGCCGGACTTCACCTCGATCCGGGACCGGCTGGACGACATCGTGGCCGTGGTCCTCACCCACGGCCACGAGGACCACATCGGCGGCGTGCCGTACCTGCTGCGCGAGCGGTCCGACATTCCCGTCGTCGGCTCCAAGCTGACGCTGGCCTTCCTGGAGGCCAAGCTCAAGGAACACGGAATCCGGCCGCGCACGGTGCCGGTGCGGGAGGGCGACCGGCGTGGCTTCGGGCCCTTCGACTGCGAGTTCGTGGCGGTCAACCACTCCATCCCCGACAGCCTCGCGGTCGCTATCCGCACCAGGGCCGGGATGGTGCTGCACACCGGCGACTTCAAGATGGACCAGTTCCCTCTCGACGACCGCATCACCGATCTGCGCGCCTTCGCCCGCCTCGGCGAGGAGGGCGTGGACCTGTTCCTCACCGACTCCACCAACGCCGAAGTGCCCGGCTTCACCACCTCCGAGCGAGAGCTGAACCCGGCGATCGAGCAGGTGATGCGCACCGCGCCGCGCCGGGTCATCGTCTCCAGCTTCGCCAGCCACGTGCACCGCATCCAGCAGGTCCTGGACGCCGCCCACCAGCACGGCCGCAAGGTCGCCTTCGTCGGCCGGTCGATGGTCCGCAACATGGGCATCGCCCGTGACCTGGGCTATCTGAAGGTCCCCTCCGGTCTGGTCGTGAGCACGAAGGAGCTGGAAAAGCTCCCGGACCACAAGATCACTCTGGTGTGCACCGGCTCCCAGGGCGAACCGATGGCCGCGCTGTCACGGATGGCCAACCGCGACCACATGATCCGCATCGGCAAGGGCGACACCGTCCTGCTCGCCAGCTCCCTCATCCCCGGCAACGAGAACGCCATCTACCGGGTGATCAACGGACTCACCCGGTGGGGCGCCCACGTGGTCCACAAGGGCAACGCCAAGGTGCACGTCTCCGGGCACGCCAGCGCCGGCGAACTCGTCTACTGCTACAACATCGTCAAACCCCGCAACGTCATGCCCGTGCACGGCGAATGGCGCCACCTGCGAGCCAACGGCGACCTCGCCATCCGTACCGGTGTCGACCCCGAACGGGTCGTCCTCGCCGAGGACGGCGTCGTCGTCGACCTGGTCGACGGGCGCGCGTCCATCACCGGCAAGGTCCCCGCCGGCAACGTCTACGTGGACGGCATGGAAGTCGGCGGCGCCACCGAAGCGTCCCTCAAGGACCGCCTCACCCTCGCCGCCGAAGGCGTGGTCACAGTGGTGGCGATCGTCGACGCAGACACCGGCGCCCTCGCCGAGGCCCCCGACTTCCTGGCCCGGGGCTTCGTCCACGACGACGCCACCTTCGAGCCGGTCATCCCCGTCATCGAGAAGACCCTGGCCACCGCGGCCGAGGAAGGCGTCGGGGACGCGCACCAACTCGAACAACTCGTCGCCCGCGCCGTGGCGAACTGGGCGTTCCGCACCCACCGCCGCAAGCCCCTCATCATCCCCGTCATCATCGACGCCTGAGCCGCAGCCCGGCAGCACGGTCCCGGTTCCGGCCGCGGCCCCGCCGGCATCGAGGCCGGGCACGGGAGTCAGCAGCCACCCCAGCAGGCTGGGGTGGCAACGCACTCCGCATGATGAGTCATCGGAAGCTGCCGGCCTGCGCGGGTCGTGCAAAAGACCAGGTCAGCACCACTTTCTCGGCTCGCCGCGCAGCGTTCGGGCGCCCAGAGCGCCAAACGACGTCACGGCCGGCGGCCCGTGCCTCCTGCTCAGGAAAGAATCGGCTGTGACAGTCGGCTCGCGGCGGGGATCCGCCCCCACCCACTCCAGGCGCAGGCTCGCACATCACCGCCCGCAACACTTCTGCGGCCGCCATAAGGGATTCACGCCCTCCAGCGATCGCGTCACAACGACGTCGAGAATTCGCAGCGTGCACGCGACATCGCACCGGACTCCAAGCTCAGGAACCGTAGATGTCGGTGACGGCGCGCCACTGCGGGATGGAGGCCAGACCCGTGGGGAAGCGGATCATCTTGGGGTAGGTGAATTCACGCAGGGTTTCGACGGCGTGCTCGCGCCCGTAGCCGCTGTGCTTGGTGCCTCCGAAGGGGGTGCCGAGGATGCCGCGGAAGTAGTTGTTGACGAACACCATCCCCACCTCCAGCCGCCTGGCCACCCGGAACGCGGTCGCGCTGTCGCGGCTGTAGACGCCGGCCAGCAGTCCGTAGTCCGATTCGTTGGCGATCTCGACGGCCTCGTCCTCCGAGGAGAACGCGGTGACCGTGACCACCGGGCCGAAGATCTCCTCGGTCGCGATGCGCATGTTGCGGGTCACTCCGGTGAACAGCGTCGGCGGGACGAAGAACCCCTGCGCAAGTGCAGGGTCGGCGGGCAGGGCGCCTTGGGCTGCGACCGTGGCGCCTTCGGCCTGGCCGATGCGGATGTAGTCGAGCACCCGCTGCTGCTGCGCTTGGGAGACCACCGGTCCGACGTGCGTGGCTGGGTCCGCGCCGTGGCCTGTGCGCAGCGCGTCAACCCCGGCGGCCAGGCGGGCGACGAAGGCGTCGTGAATATCCTGGGGCACCAAAACCCGGGACGCCGCGGTGCATGCCTCGCCTTTGTTGGAGAATCCGCCGTCGAGCGCGTCACGCGCCGCGAGGTCCAGGTCGGCGTTGGGGAAGACGATGAACGCGTTCTTCCCGCCGAGCTCCAGCAGTGCCGGGGCCACCCGGTCGGCCGCCGCGTGGGCGACCGCTCTGCCGGTGGCGGTCGAACCGGTGAACGAGACCATCCGCACGAGCGGGTGTGCGACCAGCGCCTGCCCGGCGACAGGGCCCGTACCCGGTACGACGTGCAGGACGTCCGGTGGCAGCACGGTGTTGAGCAGGTCCACGATGCGCATCACGGTCAGCGGGGCCTGCCCGCCGGGCTTGAGTACGACGGTGTTGCCCGCTGCGAGTGCCGGGGCGATCTTCCCGCCGGTGTGGATCGGCGGCCAGTTGAACGGGATGATCCCGCCGACCACGCCCAGCGGCTCGCGGACGGTGGAGGTGTAGATGTTCCCGGAGTCGTAGAACTCGCCGGGCAGTTTGTCGGCCAGCGCCCCGAAGAACCGGAACACCCCGGTCAGGAACCCGACACGCGTGCAACCGCGCGTCGGCGACGGGCTTGCCGTTCTCCCGTGACACGAGCTCGGCGAGTTCGTCGGCGTGGGCGGCGAGGACTTCGGCGCCGCGCAGGAGCAGTTGGGCGCGTTCGGACGGGGCACGCCACCTCCAGTCCCGGGTGAACGCACGGTGGGCAGCCTGGACGGCGGCGTCGATCTCGGGGACGCCGCCTCCCTGGACCGTGGTGATCACGCCGCCGGTGCCGGGATTCTCGACCGTGAAACGGTCCTCGGCGCGGTCGGAGGACCAGCGGGTGGCGGTGACCGTCATGGCAGCAGGACAACCTTTTCCATGGGTGTGGCGGGCTTCGACGAGCTCGAAGGCGCGCCGGACGTCGGCGAGTGGGAACGTGGCGGCGATCGGGAGTTCAAGTCGGCCGGTTGCGGCGAGTTCGGCCAGGTGGGAGAGGACTTCTCGGCAGGTGCCGGCCATGCTGCCGTCGGTGCGGGCGCCGATCTCGGCGGCCTTGTCGAAGGCGATGATCGTGTTGATGCGGGACGGCGGGATGCCGAGCTGCACCGCCAGGTCCAGGTAGGCCGGCCCGTGCAGGTCGATGAACGCGTCGATGCGGTGCGCCGCCAAGTCACGGCGCAGGTCGGGGCCGTAAGCGATGGGGATCGCGCCCTTGCCCGCCAGCCAGGCGTGGTGGGCCTTGGACGCGATGGCGAGCACCGTGGCACCGGAGTGGCGCAGCAGCTGGACGGCGATGCTGCCCACGCCGCCGGCCGCGGCCGAGACGGCCACCACCTCGCCCTCGCCCACGCCGACCGCTTTCGTGGCGGCGAACGCGGTGGCGCCCGCGACGTACAGCGACCCGGCCTCTTCCCAGCCGAGCGCGGCCGGCTTGGGCACCACCTGAGTCTCAGGCACGAGAACGAACTCGGCGTGGCTCGCCCGGTCCCACGTCCAGCCGAGCACCTCGGCCCCGGTGCCGACCACCACGCCCGCGAAATCGCTGCCCTGACCGGAGGGGAACGTCGCGGGGAAACGTTCGGCCAGCGCGCCGGAGCGGATCGCGGCCTCACCGGGGTTGATCCCCGCCGCTTCGACCTTGACCAGCACCTGGCCCGGGCCCGCGCAGGGGCACTTCGAGGTCGGCAAGGCAGAGGACTTCCAGACCACCGTAACGGTCGAACCGCACCGCACGCATCGTCGCGGTCATCGGCAAGCCCCGGAGGTGAACGCCGCGGCCAGGAAGTCGCTCACCCGCTGCAGCGCGGCCTCGCCTTCCTCCAGCATCGCAGCGAATGCCTGGAACAGGTGCGGGACACCAGGAGTGACCTCGAGGGTGACCAGGACGTCATCCGCGGCGGCGCGCGCTGCGAGCCTGACCGCGTCGTCGAGCAGCAGCTCGTTCGACCCGGCCTGGATCAGCAGCGGCGGCAGGCCGCGCAGGTCGGCGAACACGGGGCTGATCAGCGGATCCGAAGCGTCGGCGGCGCCCACGTAGTCCTTGACCCGGACCGCGATGGCCTCCGGGCTGAACGACGGGTCGACCGCGGTCTTGGTCGTCATGCTCGCCCCGGTCAGCGTCAGGTCCGCGTACGGCGAGAACAGGATGCCCGCGGCCGGCATCGGGAGGTTGTGTTCACGGGCGGAGACCAGCAGTGCCGCGGCCAGGCCTGCGCCGGCGGACTCACCGACCACGGCGACACCTGCCGGGCCGGGGTCCCCGCTCTCGTCGAGCACGGCGCGGTAGACGGCCAGGGCGTCCTCCAGCGCGGCCGGGTGGGGGTGCTCGGGTGCGAGCCGGTAGTCGACCGAGATGACCTTCATGCCGGTCCGTCGGGCGACGTTCGAGGCGAGAGCGGCCGATGTGCGGGCCGAGCCGAAGACGTAGAAGCCGCCGTGGAACCACAGCAGAGTGCCTTTCGGGGCGACGCCGTCGATGCCGATCTCCAGCACCGAGACACCGCCGAGGCTGCCGGGGGTGAGGATCACGTCGTCGGGCAGCGGGCGGGAGGTCAGCATGCGCGTGAAGACCTCGCGCTGCTCCAGGTGGTCGGCACCGATCTCCAGCGGGCCGCTGCGGAACAGGGTGTCGAGCGCTTCGCGCTGTTCTCTACTCATGCACCCAGCGTCCTTCGCCAGGGAGTATGCAACAATGCCATATTCTGCATACGCTGTATGCGTGCCACGTATAGAGTCGGTCGACCTGAACCTCCTGGCCCCGCTGCACGCGCTGCTCGAAGAACGGCACGTCTCCCGTGCGGCGGCCCGGCTGCACACGACCCAGCCGTCGATGAGCCGGGCACTGCAACGCCTGCGCGCCACCCTCGGCGACGAGCTACTCGTGCGCGGTCCCGGCGGGTACCAGCTCACCCCGCGGGCCGAGCGCATCCAGGCCGAGTTGCAGCAGGCACTCCCGCGCCTGGAGCACGTCTTTTCCGGAGAGACGTTCGACCCGGCCACGTCGGCACGCGCGTTCCGGCTGGCCGGAACCGACTACACCGTCTCCCTACTCAGCGGGCCGCTGCTCGGACGGGTATTCGAGCAGTCGCCCGGCTCGACGGTGCTCTTCTCCCGCTGGCACCATGCCGTGTTCGCCGACGCCGAGCACGGCATGGTCGACCTGCTGATCCACGGCGGCACGCCACCACCGCCACTGCGCTCGCACGTGCTGTTCGAGGAGGGATACTCCTGTCTGATCTCCAGCCACCACCCGCTGGCGCAGTGCTCCGCCATGTCGCTGGAGGACTACCTGGACTGCGCCCACATCGTCATCGACGTCACTGACGGACGGCAAGGACACGTCGACCGCCGCCTGGAATCGCTGGGCAGGCCGAGGCGGGCGAGCGTGACCGTGCCCTACCACGCAGCGGCCGCCAGCATGGTCCCGGGGACCTCGCTGGTGGCGACCCTCCCGACGAGGTTCGCCATCCAGAACGCGGCCCCGGGCATCACCACCGTCATCCCGGCACCGGACGAGATCGGCCCGATGAGCTACGCGATGTCCTGGCACCCCCGCCTGGACGACGACGCCGCACATCGCTGGCTCCGCGACACGATCATCTCGACGCTGAACACCAACTGACACAGAAACGGTTGCAGCGCGGGGGACTCCGCGTCCGTTCTCCGGCGATGGACGCAGCGATCATGTGGTCGCCACCGATGACGAGCGCATCGAGGAGGTATGCCACCGCCTGGGCATCGAGTGCGTGCGGACCGGGGAACACCTCACCGGCACAGACCGCGTCGCGGAGTGCGCGGAACGCCTGCCCGCCGACGCGTACATCAACGTCCAGGGCGACGAGCCGTTCATCTCCCCCGCCGCGATCGACGCCGTTTCCGATGCCATGGAGCACCTGGCACCCGGAACCCTGGCGGTGAACGCGTACACGGAGCTGGACGACGCCGGTGCCGTCCTGGACCACAACGTCGTCAAGGTCGTCGTCGATGCCGGGCACAACACCCTGATGCGGGTTGCTCGCGGTCAACGCCGTCATGCACGCGCTGCTCGGCTCGGGTTCCCCCGGGCAGCGGCTGCACGCAGTGCTGCCCGGACTGCTCACCGCCGCCGGAGCGGCCGTGGTCGAGTCGGGCCTGGCCGGATGGTCCACCTCGCGGGCGGGCCGACCGGAGCTGTTGGTCGAGCGGATCGCCACGACCGCGGCCATGTTCGTGCTGATCATGAGCGGGCACATGTGTCTGGCCGTGGGCGGGATCGCCGTCATCGCCGTCCGGTCCGGCTCGGCGAGCCTGGGCGCGCTGGTGATGAACGTGGACCAGCTGCACGAGGAGTCCCTCTACGTCCGCGACCACGCCCGGTTCCTGGACGAGGCGGCACGACGCACCATTCCCAGTGGGGGCGATCCCGTCCCGGCCGAGGTGAAGCAAGTCGTCCTCGACCAGGTCGGCTACCGCTACTCGGACCGGGAAACCCCCGCCCTGGACGGGGTGTCCCTCACCCCGCCCATGGGCTCGGTCACCGCAGTGGTCGGCGAGAACGGCTCCGGCAAGAGCACGCTGATGAAGGTGTTGTCGGGCCTGCTACTGCCGCAAACCGGGACCGTACGGTGGGGCGAGGCCGACATCGCCTCCCTGGACCGCTCCGAGGTCTTCGACCGCGTCGCGCTGCTCGCCCAGGACTTCCAACGCCGGCCCGTGACAGCGGCGTTGAACATCCGGATCGGCCGGCCCGCCCAGGAAGCCGGTCCCGGCGACCTCCGGCCATCCGTCGACTACGCGGGTGCCGGACCGGTCGTCGCCGAACTTCCCGACGGCCTGCACAGCCTGCTGGCCCGGATGTTCCGCGGCGCGAGCGAACTGTCCGGCGGCGAATGGCAGAAGATCGGCCTCGCCCGAACCCACTGGCGCAGCTCCACCGCGGACGCCGACGGCGTCCTCATCGTCGACGAGCCCACCTCCGCCCTCGACCCGGAAGCCGAGATCGCCGCATTCGGCCGCATCCGCCGACTCGCCGCACCGAACCGGGCCGTCGTCCGGGTCACCCACGCATGTCCGGCGTCCGTCACGCCGACCGCATCTACGTCCTGCACCACGGACGACTCGTCGAACACGGCAGCCACGACGAACTCATGGCCGCCAAAGGGCGCTACGCCTCGATGTTCGACGCGCAAGCCGCCCAGTACGCCCCCGCGCGCACCATCCCCCGCCCCGGGCTCCCCCACCGTCGCAGACCCCGCATGACCCGCTCTAAAGGCCCAGCGTGACGACTCCTCCCACCACCGCGCAGGAACACGATCCCAGCAGGCTGCGGCACCGGCTCGTCGATCAGCTCCGAGCGGCTGGCCACGTCCGCACCGCCGCCGTCGAGGGCGCCCTACGCAGGGTTCCCCGCCATGCTTTCGCACCGGAAGTGCCCGTGCAGACCACGTACGTCGATGACATCATCCCTACCCGGTACGCGCCCGACGGCCGCATCAGCAGCGCCATCAGCGCACCGTGGCTGCAGGCCGTCATGCTCGAAGCAGCCCGCCTCCGGGCCGGCCACCGGGTCCTGGAGGTCGGCTCGGGCGGTTGCAACGCCACCTTGATGGCCGAACTGGTCGGCCCGAGCGGACAGTTCACCACCGTCGACATCGCCCCAGACGTCACCGACCGTGCTACCCGCCTCCTCGCTGCCGCCGGATACGACCGTGTCCGTGTCCGGACCGCAGACGCCGAACATCTGCCCGCCGGTGTCGTTCCCGAAGGCGGCTTCGACGCGGTGATCGTCACGGTCGGCGCCTGCGATCTGCCGTGGATCGGCATGGTCGCGGAGGGCGGACGCCTCGTCGCCCCGCTGCGCCTCCACCAACACGTGTGACGCACCGGTTCGCGTGGCCCACCCCAACGCGGGCGGTGTACGACCACCCGGCCCGGTGCGCCACCACCGGAGCGGGGTCGGGCTGGGTGAGGGGACCGGCCAGCCGGCTGTAGTGCTCGTAGTCGTATCCCGGCAGGGTCTTCTTGATGCGGGGACCGCAGACATCCTTGCCACCGGGAACGTCATGGGCCGAGCGGACGTCGCTCAGGTCGGCCGGCCCGACCTCGTGACCGCGACCGCGGTGGCGCGATCTGGCAGGGGCAACTGGAGCCCTGCACGGCTGCCGGCCGCGTGGGAAGCGTCACCCGCAGGCAGAACGCGCTCACTTTGTTTCAGAAGCGATCGAATAGCGATAAATCCCCCGCCTCTCCGGCCGCGTCCCTAGGCTCGCCGAACAGTCCGCCGACATATGACTCATGGAGGTTCTGCGTGCTGCACCCACCCCCGGAGGACGCGCAACAGCTCGTCCTGCCCAACGGGTTCGATGCCATCGTCCGGGTGCTCGACCGGTATGTCGCCGACCGACGGGCCGGCCTGCCGTGGCGGGCACGCTCCCGTGGGCGCCGGCTACCGGCCGTGCTCCTCGCACGCGAACCGGAGAGCGATCCGGGGGCAGGCGCCGCCGAACCGGACCCGGCACTCGCCGCGCTGGTCCTGGCGTACCGGCAGCGGCTGCTGTCCACGGGACATGAGCCGGTGGAGCACCTCGCGGGCCTGGCGCCGCACGCGGTCGTCGACGACGGACTTCTCGCCAGGGGCGGCCCGCGGGAGGAGGAGGCGGGTGGGCCACACGTGCTGCTCCTGGACGAAGTGGCCCGTCAGCTGCGCACCTCCATGCCGGACCGGTCCGGGGCGTTGCGGCTGCGCGAGTTCGGCACGCTCCTGGCGGTGCTACGTGCCCCGCTGCCACCGGGGGACGACACCGACGCCGGCCGGAAAGCTCTGCGGGACATGCTCGTCGACAGGGAGGCCCGTAGGTTCCAGCCGGCCCCTGGAGCCGCGCAACTCGGTGAAGCCGTCGGTGGACCGTGGGCGACGGCGGTGCGGTGGGTCACCGCTGTACCGGCCGGATGGCTCTGGCGCCTGTGCTACGGCATGCGCGTCGACCGGCAGCAACCTTGGCTGGGTTCCCGGCTGAACCAGCCCGGCCGCAGTTTCCTCGATGCGGCGCTGGCCCTGCGCGCGGCGCACCAGTACTCAAGGGCCCATGACACGGCGCAGACCCAGCCCCCGGAGTCGGCCGCCATGGCGGCCCGCGACGAAGCGGTGGTCCGGCAGGTTCTGCTCATCGCGCTGATCCACGACCTGGCCAAGGCGGCGCGGCCCCCGGCGTGGAGCCGGCGCCGCCCGCGGCGCGGATGGTCGTTCGTCCTGTTGCTGCCGACCGTGGGCGGCGAGGGGTCCGCCTGCCGCAAGCTCCTGGACACCTATGCCGCCGCAGCCGGCGACGCCGGTCCCAGCCCCCTGCTGGTACTGGGCGCTGCCACGGATGACATCCCGTCGTACGCCGCCCCTCCCCCGCCCCAGGCCGTACCGGCCCAGGGCGGTTCCCGCGCCCATCGAGCGGGCCGGGAGGTGGCCGCGCTGTTCTCGGCGGCGACGGCCGGGCGGAGCACCGAGGCGGTGCATGTGCTGCCGCTGCCCCGGACCCCGGACGACGGTACCGCGGCGGAGTGGCTCGCCGGGCACCGTATCGTCGGGTCTCGTCGCGCCGGCGCCTGGGACTGGTGGCGGCCTGTGGCCGCCGGCCTCGCGGCCACCTTGTTGCTTGTGGGGGGCTTCGCCGGCTACCGGGCGGTGCTGTCCCTCCTGCCCGGCGGACGCTCCGCCGCCTCCTGCCGGCAGGTGGCGACCGGGCAGGTCGTGGGTCTCACCGACGGTAACGACGGCTGCGACCTGGCTCATGGTCTGTACGCGCCGGAGCTGCGGAAGCTGGAGCGGACCCTCGGTCAGCAGAACGCGCTGGTCGACACGACCGGTCCCTACCGCACGCTCGTGTTCTTCGCACCGCTCAGTGTGGGTTCGGAGTCCAAGCGCACCGTACCCACCGGCTTTCAGATGCTGCGTGGCGCCCTGCTCGCCCAGAAGGAGGTGAACGACCGGCATCTGAAGTCCCAGGTGCCCGTCCGGCTGCTGGTGGCCAACGCGGGCGAATACTTCAGCTACGGCTCGAGCGGCGGTCTCAACACCACCAATCACACCAACGTGGACGTCGCCCAGATGATCCTCGACCGGGCGAGCACGGACCACATCGCGGCCGTCATGGGCCTGACCCAGAGCCGTCCGGAGTCCCAGCAGGCCGCGATCGAACTCGGTACCAAGGGCCTCGCCGTACTCGGCACCGGCGTCACGGGCCAACGGATGGTGGAGGGCGAATCGCCCGTGTCCTACTTCCAGCTCTCCCCGCCCGATGCGCGCATCGCCTCGGTCATGGCCGCCTTCGCCCAGCACTCGCCCCGGATGGGTGCCCTGGCCAAGCCCACCGCGGGCCACACCGCACCGGCCGCCGTGGTCGTCTACGACCCGAGTGACAAGTACTTCAGCAACGACCTGGCGAACCGCTTCGACACGGACTACCACGCGGCCGGGCCGGTGTACCGGGTGCCGTACGGCGAGGTGGACGACCGGCGAACCTCCAACGTCGCCCAGACGGTGTGCGCACTCGTTCACCGGACCAACGGGTTCGTCCTGTACGCGGGCCGCTCCGGCGTCATGGAGGACCTGTTCCACTACATGCAGGGCGACCCGGGATGCCGCGCCCGTCAGAACCGGGTGGCGGTCATGGCCGAGAGCCCCGCCCCGGACCTGAGCCTGCATCCGGAACGGATGCAGCAGGAGTACGACGCGCTGACGCTGTTCTACAACCAGTTCAGCCTGCCCGATCCCCAGGGACCGTTCGCAGGACTCTTCCAAGCGGAATTCCACCTGTCCGCGGAGAACGACGCGGCCGTCGGCTACGACGCGGTCAACATCCTCTCCGACGTCATGGACGCCATCTTCACCACCGATCCTGAGTTCACACCCAGTTCCCTGGTCACCCAGCTCCAGGACCCAGGCGTGTCCCAGTACGTCGGCGAGTCCGGCGTCATCACGCTGAACAGCGACCACAACTACCCGCCGGACAAGGAGATCCACGTCCGCGAGATTCCCCCCAACGGGGGGCCACTCACCGACCTCACCTGCGGTGTGCTCGCCAAGGGCGCGCAACGCGTCACCCACTGGGGCCCCGACGACCGCTTCGCCTGCCCGACGGACGACGCATCCTGATGCCCCAGCGTGTGCATTGGTCTGCCCCTGTGGGGCGCCCAGACCAGCGGTCGGGTGGTGACACCGCCACACCGCAAGTTCAAGAAGAACACTCCGGACTGGTACGAGCAAATGTATGAGCGGCAGCGCAAGACACATTCCTCACGACTCATCCGCGTCGAGCACGGCAGCGCCCACCTGAAGTACTGGCTGGCGCCGGCCCGCCACCTCGGCCGCCGCGAGCACATGAGCGACATCGTCCAAGCCGCCGCCGGCCTGCTGTCCCATCAGCAGACCGCGGACTTGACGTCGGCACGGCAATTGTGAGCACCGAGCCCGCCGCCATCCTCGGCGTCTCCCTGCCTACCGTGCACGAAATCGTCAGGAGTACGGGATCTCCTCCACCATCGTCCGGTCCCCACGCCCCTTTCATACCGGCCGTTTGCGGGAGTTTGTCACCGAGGAAATCGACGGGGGCGCCTACGGGCGGATCCTGCGCCCCAAGGGCTTCTTCATCCTGGCCAGTCGCCCGCAGGCGGCGGGGCTGTGGTCCTAGGCCGGCTCCGTGGCGCGCTTCGAGCCCTCTGCCGCCCACGACATCGACGGCCCCGCCGGGACAGGATCTGCCGGGACGCACCACGCCCAGGCACAGGGCCTTGTTCGTGCCCGCAGAGCCGAGCGGCAAAGCCCGTTCGGCTTCTCAGGCCAGCCACCTACCGTGCAACGGCGCTGAGTCGATCAGCCCCAAGATGTCCGAGTTCAACGCAGCGTAGTCAGCACCAAACCAGCACGGGAGTCAGCACCGCACCGTCAAATCACGCTGAAATACGCGTCCCGGAGGGTGCTGGTTTCGATCACTTGCGAGCCTCTGAACCGCTCTTCCCTGAGCCGGCATGGTGGCCACGCGCATAGCCGAGCCTCGAATTATGGTGGTCCACCACATGTGCGCCTGACCTGCATCTTCCTACCGTGTGCCGACACGTACCCGTCCCCACCGCACACGAGGAAGAGGCGCACATGGCCTCCGGAACCACTGCTCCCCCGTCCCCCGCCAGCCTCCCCAGAATCGTTGCCGCCAGCCTCATAGGCACCACCATCGAGTGGTACGACAACTCATTCGATCGGGGCTAGGCCCAGCGGTTTTCGATGGTTGCGACCCCCAAAGTCAGCACCGAACCAGCACCGAATCTGTGCGGGCGGGTACGGGCTTGCCGGACAACCCACACCCCACTCGCTGCAGCCTCAGCGAGGGCCCTTCCAGCGGCTACACACCGGGCCCACGGCGCGGACGTCGTGGCAGCAATTCCCCCTTGGGCCTGTCCAGCATGTCGCCGCTCTGCCTCCACACGACGGCACTTCACTCAAAGACGTTGCTGCACCTCATGAGCAGCCCGGCCTGACGACACAGCGAGCGTCCTTCCCCCAGCAGCGTCACGCAGCCTCGCCAATGGGTTCGACGTGGAGCGGAAGGACAAGCTGGCCTCAAGGCTGAGCACGGCGTCCATCACCGATCGCCGACGCTGCGGGGCGTCCCACAAGACGTGGGCGTAAGTCTGCTAGGTCGTGTGGGGATGGCTGTGACCGAGCCATTCGGCCGTGTCCGCCACGGGTACGCCCCTGGCGAGACCGACGGAGGCGAAATAATGCCTGATCCAGTGCGGCGTGATGTTGCGGCTTCAGCCGACATTTCGGCCGCTTCCCGTCGGCGGTGATGATGATCGCCGCGATGGAGCACAACGGCAGCGTCCTCGCCAAGCGCCGGATCGCAGACAAGTGGTCCTCAAAGGAAGTGGTGTTCGGGATCCACGATGTACGTGAGGATCCCGTGCCAGCGGGAATCGGGGTTATCCAGGGCTGCCGGATCCACAGACATCATGGCTCTCCGGACTCGGACCTGTGCGGCCTCGGGATCGTAAGGTACCTCGATCTCGCTTTCCCATTGCGCGTCGAAGTGCGGGCGTTCCAGTTGGAGGAGGTACAGGAAGTGCACGAAAGACCGGAGCGAGCTGTTCCACAGGTAGATCTCGGAGTCGTCGGGCAGGCAGTAGACCGTGCCAGCGCCAGGATCGAGGGCGAGACCGTCATAGGGGATCATCCCCAAACCGATCCACTTGTCCGCTCCCGTTGGGACGACGGAGTAGCGGTCGGTGAGTTTGCCATCCCAATCCTCGACGCGTCCGAACCGCTCTGCCAGCTCAGCGTCTATGTCGAACCACGGATTGTCCCAGACCGGAATTCCCAGCGTTCCCAGGACTTCCCTGGCATCGGGCTCGCCGATAGCGGATAGGTTTTCCTCCGACGCGACAATCAATTCAGCCGGATCAAACACTGCCTCCAGCATCTCACGAGTGAGGGCGAGCGGACGACTCATACTCTTTTCCTGTCATTTATTGATGACGTGCGAGAGTGTCAGAATATCATCTATTTGTCTGCAGTTCGGGAAGATGCAGATTCATTTCATCGTTCTCCGCGCCGAAACCGTGCGCAACCATGGTGTTTGATAAATCACGAAACCCCCTGCCACCAACTGGAGTTGCCTTGCAGATCGCCGACTTGGCCGAGCACACGCGCCTCCTCGGCGAGGTGTCCCCGGCCCTGAACGACCTGTACGCGGAAGTGGAACAGGTACGGGAGGGCGAGATCGCCAAGCCTGTCCGTGAGATCGCGCCCATCTGCCTGCGTGTGCAGGAGCTTGCAATGCAGTGCACGCGGCAGTTCCACGATCTCTCGGTCAGTCAGTACGCCGCGATGAAGGGCGGCGAGGAGAATCTCGCGCACCTCGCCAGCGCCTGCTCTCAGATCTCGCTCGCCGCGACGCTGTGCAACCCAGCCATCCACCATCGCACCGAAATCCTCTTGTACGAGGACGCCGACCCCACACCCGCGGCCAGCCGAGACCAGCTACCGCGGGCCGGCGACGAGATGAAGCGAGCGGCCACCACCTACCGCGCTGTGGCGCAGCAGCTGTCCCGGCGGCTGGCGTCGGTGGCAGCCCGAAATGAGGACCAGCAGCTCATCGCCCACGCCCTGGCCGACGAGCCGGAAAGGGCGTCCGCTGGCATTGCAGGATCTCCCGCCTGTGCAGGCCCAGGGCCACCCACGACTGCCCGCGGCCCGGTGTGACCACCTCTGTCAAAGCCGAGGCCCCTGCAGCCGAACGCCACCGCTGACATGCGTCTTGCTCATCCCGTCACGTCACGCCCCTTCACCTGCCCACCCCATCCACCCAGGAGCCCGTGCTGCACACCTACGAGCCAGGCGACCTCGACGACATGACCATGCAGGAAGCGCTGGACGCCGTCCTCGCCGACCTACTCGCCCCCCCTCACGACCCCTTCCAACAGCGTGTTCACCGTGCTGCGGCACATCGACCTGCTCTGTCACCTCACTGCCCGAGCGGCAGGCGACGCCCAGTTCGGTCTGGCCTACGACTACGCCGATGCCGCAGACCGGGCTCGAGTCGAGCCGCTCAGCAGGGCAGCCGCCCACCTCGGCCGCGCGACCGCCCACTACACCCTGGTATTGGCCCCCATCGTGGCCCTGAGCAAGCCCGAGGCGCAGAACACGCTGCACAAGCAGATCGACGTGCACACCAGGCTCAGCGCGCACGTCTGTCACCCATGGACGACTTGACCTCGTGGAGGTAGGTCGCGTGGCCGTCGTGGATGAGGAAGTGGTAGCCGAGCCGGGTGGTCCCCCGGCTGCGTACCGGCGAGTCCGTGCACGCGCAGGCTCGACTTCCACGAGACCTGTGGTTCGACTTCCACGCGAGTCCGGTGATTCGACGCCGAACTGCTCGTGCAGCCACGCGGCCACCGCCGCCTCCCCCGCGACGCCCACCGGCACGGTGCGGCGATCACAACTCGCACCCCGCAGACACCATCCCAACACTGCTACGTCCGATCTGCGGCTCATGTCGGAGTTCTACGCAGCGTAGTCAGCACCAAGTCAGCACGGTGGGGGTGAGAAGGGGCGATGACGTGGGCTTTTAGTCAGCACCAAACCAGCACGGGAGTCAGCACGGCGCCTCCAAATCACGCCCGAACAACGCAACTCGGACAGCGCCCGCCTCAGCCCCATTGAGGCCGTCACCGAGGCCCCGGCGGCGCCCCCCATGGGGTGCGCACGCACTCCCAGTCCCAAAACTATGGTGTCCCACCACATACGCCCCTGACCTGCACGTTCCTACGGTGTGGCAACACGCAAACATCCCCGCCGAACGCCAGGAAGTGGTGCCGATGTCCTCCCCCTCGACCGCTCCACCAGCCCCGTCCAGCCTCCCCCGCATCGTCGCCGCCAGCCTCATCGGCACCACCATCGAGTGGTACGACTTCTTCCTCTACGGCTCCGCCGCCGCGCTGGTGTTCAACAAGGTGTTCTTTCCGGACTCCGATCCGCTCGTCGGGACGCTGCTGTCGTTCCTGACCTATGCCGTCGGGTTCGCGGCGCGCCCGCTCGGGGCGCTCGTGTTCGGACACTACGGTGACCGGCTCGGGCGGAAGAAGCTGCTCGTGCTGAGCCTGGTGATGATGGGCGGGGCGACGTTCGCCATCGGGTTGTTGCCCACGCACGCCACGGTCGGATCCGCCGCGCCCGTGCTGCTCACCCTGCTGCGGCTGGTCCAGGGGTTCGCGCTCGGTGGTGAGTGGGGCGGTGCTGTCCTGCTGGTCTCGGAGCACGGGGACGCGCGACGGCGCGGTTTCTGGGCCTCGTGGCCGCAGACCGGCGCGCCGGCGGGGCAGTTGCTCGCGACCGGTGTGCTCTCGCTGCTGACCGCCCTGCTCTCCGACGACGCCTTCGGGACCTGGGGCTGGCGGGTTCCGTTCCTGCTCTCCGGGGTGCTCGTGCTCATCGGTTTGTGGATTCGTCTCTCCGTCGATGAATCACCTGTCTTCAAGGAGGCGTTGGAGCGCGCCGAGTCCCGGCGGGCCGCCGGTGACACGGAGAAGCTGCCGCTCGTCTCCGTGCTGCGGGAGCACTGGCGGGACGTGCTGGTGGCGATGGGCGCCCGTATGGCCGAGAACATCAGCTACTACGTCATCACCGCCTTCATCCTCGTCTACGCCACCACCTCGGCCGGCGTCTCCAAGCAGACGGCGCTGAACGCCGTGCTCATCGGCTCCGCCGTGCACTTCGCCGTGATCCCGGCCTGGGGCGCGCTGTCCGACCGGGTCGGGCGGCGGCCCGTGTACCTGCTCGGCGCGGCCGGTGTCGGCTTGTGGATGTTCCCGTTCTTCTCGCTCGTGGACACCGGCTCCTTCGGATACCTGGTCCTCGCCGTGACCGTCGGGCTGGTGCTTCACGGCGCCATGTACGCGCCCCAGGCCGCCTTCTTCGCCGAGATGTTCGCCACCCGGATGCGGTACTCGGGCGCGTCCATCGGCGCCCAGTTCGCCTCCGTGGCGGCCGGTGCGCCGGCCCCGCTCATCGCCACGGCCCTGCTCGACGACTACGGCAGCTCCACCCCGATCGCCCTGTACGTGATCGCCGCCGCGGTGCTGACCCTGGTCGCCGTGGGCGTGGCCCGGGAGACACGGCACCGGGACCTCGCCCACGTCGAGGCCGAGGAGGGCGGGTCCGCCGGTGCGAACCCGGCCGCGAAGGCTCGGACGGTCTGACCCGGCGCAGCTTCGCCCGACCGTGAAGCTGCGGACGGCGTGATCGGCGTGGCTCCGCCCGACCGGTGCCGCTGCGTCCGGCTCCCCGCGGCTCCCCTGACCGGCGAGGCTCCACGTGCCCGGCGTGGTTTCCCCCACGCACATCCCCTGCCCGGCCCCCGTACGGCACACCCGTACGGGGGTCAGCGTCTGTCCGGGGCCGCCAACCGGTGCAGCCGTAGCGCCAGTTGGATCTCCAGGGTCCGCTCCGGGTTCTGCCAGTCCTCGCCCAGCAGCCGGCCCACCCGCTCCAGCCGCTGGGCGACGGTGTTCACGTGGACGTGCAGCGCGTCCTTGGTGCGGGCCGGGCTCATCCCGCACGCGAAATACGCGTCCAGGGTGCGCAGCAGTTCCGTACCGCGTCGCTCGTCGTAGGAGACGACCGGGCCGATGGTGCGGTCGACGAAGCCGGCGATGTCCCGGTCGCCGGCGAGGAACAGGCCGAGGAAGCCGAAGTCCTCGGCCGCGGCGCCGTCCCCGGACCGGCCCAGCAGGTGCAGCGCGTCCAGGCAGCGGCGGCCCTCGGCGTAGGCGGCGGCGACGGTCTCGGGGTGTGTGGCGAGACCGGTGACCGGGGCCGAGGCGCCGACCGTGACGGGTTGGTGCACGGCCGTGCCCAGCTGGTGGGCGGTGCGGCGGGCCAGGTCCGTGGCGGTGTCACCGGTGCCGAGCGGCAGCAGCAGGACGGTGCCGCCGTCGCGTGCGGCGGCCAGGCCGTGCCGGGTCGCGGCGAGGTGGGAGGCGGCCGACCACAGGCGGCGGCGGGCCGCGGCCTCCTCGTCGGCGTCGGCCGCCGGGCCGTCGAGGCGTGCGGCGAGGACGACATGGGTGGCGTCCAGGTCGGCATGCAGCCGGGCGGCGCGTTCGCGCAGCAGGCGCGGGTCCCGGTCACGCGCGTCCAGCAGGTCGTCCAGCAGCTCGCCCCGCACCCGCTGTTCGGCCTCGGCCGCCGAGCGGCGGGCGAGCAGGAGCAGTGAGGTCACCATCGCCGCGCGCTCCAGGGTGCGTTGGTCGACGGGGTCGAGGCCGGGGTGGCCGCGCAGGACCAGCGCGCCGAGGAGTTCACCGCCGGCGGCGACCGCGGCGATCCAGTCGCTGTCGTGCCGTACGGCGTGTCCCTCGGCGCGGGACGCCTCCAGCGCCTTCGTCGGCGCCGCGTCGGCCTCGGCGAACTCCACGGTGCCGACGAGGACTTCGGAGACGGCGGCGGCGACATCGTGCACCCCGCCGCCGCGCAGGACGAGTTCGGCGAGCCGGTCGTGGACGTCGGAGGCGCGCTCGATGACGGCGCTGCGGTCCTGGATGATCTCGTTGGCGCGCTCCAGGCCGGACAGGGCCGCGCGGGTCTCGGTGAGCAGGTTGGCGGTGTCGATCGCGGCGGCGGCGAGCGCGGCGAAGGAGCCGAGCAGGGCGATCTGCGCGCGTTCGAAGACACGCGCCCTGCGGTCGGCGGCGAAGAGGACGCCGATGACGTGCGGGCCGAGCATGAGAGGCACGCCGAGGATGGCGACCAGGCCCTCGTCCTGGACGCCGCCGTCGATGGTGGGGGTGTGCTGGAAGCGGGCGTCCTTGAGGTAGTCGTCCGTGACGTACGGCCGGGTCGTCTGGGCGACCAGTCCGCCGAGCCCTTCGCCCATGCCGAGGCGCAGTTGCTGGAAGCGGGCGGAGACGGAGCCCTCCGTGACCCGCATGTAGGTGTCGCCGCGCGCCGGGTCGTTCAGGGTGAGGTAGGCGACGTCCGTGCCGAGCAGGGAGCGGGCGCGCTGCACGATGGCCTGCAGGACGGCGTCCAGATCGCGCAGGCCCGCGAGGTCGTGGGCGGTCTCGAAGAGCGCGGACAGCTCCGCCTCACGCCGTCGGCGCCCCTCCAACTCCGCCCGGACGCGCAGGGCGAGCCGCTTGGCCTGTTCCAGCGCGGCGATCCGGTCGGCCGATCTGCCCTCGGCGCGGGCGAGCAGCACCGGCTGCTCGTACGCCTCCGCGGAGGCGTCGCGGGCCAGCAGCTCGAGGTACGGGGCCTCGATGCTGCCGCTGGGTGCCGGCTGAACGTGATCGCGAGACATGGTCACAGGATTCCGCATCGGCCGGGCGGCGCGTCAGGCCTGTGGAAAACTCCCGGGCCGGGCGCCGCCGGGCGCTTTCAGTGGGCCGTCCACCCGCCGTCCAGCACCAGCGAGGTGCCGGTGACGAAGGACGCCTGGGGGCTGCACAGATAGGCCACGGCTTCGGCGACCTCCTCCGGTTCGATGAGCCGCTGCAGGGCGCTGTCCTTCAGCAGGACCTCGGACAGCACGCGTTCCTCGGGGATGCCGTGGGCCTGCGCCTGGTCGGCGATCTGCTTCTCGACCAGGGGGGTGCGCACATAGGCGGGGTTCACACAGTTCGAGGTCACCCCATGGGCGGCGCCTTCCAGAGCGGCCGTCTTCGACAGTCCCTCGAGGCCGTGTTTGGCGGCCACATACGCGGACTTGAAGGCGGAGGCGCGCAGGCCATGGACGGAGGACACGTTGACGATCCGGCCCCAGCCCTGCGCGTACATGTGCGGCAGGGCACCGCGGATGAGCCGGAAGGGCGCCTCCAGCATCACGGTCAGCACGGTGTGGAAGACGTCGGGCGGGAATTCCTCGATGGGGCACACCAGTTGCAGGCCCGCGTTGTTGACCAGCACATCGGTGCCCACGGCGGCCCGTTCGGCGGCGTCGAGGTCGGTGAGGTCCACGACGTGCGGTACGACGCCTCCCGGCAGGTCACCGGCCCGTTCCGCCTGCTGGGCCAGCTCGGCCAGACCGGCCGCGTCCCGGTCGACGGCCCGTACCCGCGCACCGGCGGCCGCGAGGCGCAGCGCACAGGCACGGCCGATGCCGCTGGCGGCACCGGTGACGAGGGCGGTGCGGCCGCCGAGATCGAGGGCGAGGGGCTGGGGGCGAAGGCCGCTCGGAAGGCTGGACGAGGTCATGTGCCGACCCTAAGCGGACCCCAATCCTCACCACATGTGGTGGCCACCCACACTTCAGCTGACAGTCGTAGGGTCAAACCATGTGGGTGCTTCGGACATGGCCTGCTTGATCCGGAGACGGCCGAACTCGTTGAGATCGGGCAGCGCGTCCACCGCGAACCAGCCCACCTCCAGGGACTCGTCGTCGTTGACCCGGGCCTCGCCGCCCACGGCCCGGCAGCGGAAGGTGATGTCCATGTACTGGCACTGGTCACCATTGGGGTAGACGACCGGGTCCAGGGCCTGGACGAGGACGACCCGCTCGGCCACGCAGTGCACAGCCGTCTCCTCGAAGACCTCCCGCACGGCACAGGCCGCGGGCTGCTCGCCGGGCTCCGGGATACCCCCGATCACCGACCACTTGCGGGTGTCGGACCGCCGGCCCAGGAGCACTCTGCCCTCGTCGTCGAAGACGATCGCGGTGATCCCGGGGAGCCAGAGCAGTTGCCGGCCGGCGGTGGCCCGGAGCGTGCGGATGAAGTCAGGAGTAGCCATGTGCCCGACCCTAACGGGCCCGGGCCTGCGCTCTCCTGGCGGTTCAGCCGGCGTAAGCACGAGTTCAAGGGGCCTGTCCCGGCCGGTTCCGGGGCCGTATTCCGGTCGTACGGCTATACGCCACCGGCGCGCCGACGGCGCAGCCCGGACCCGATGGCCCAGCCGAGACCGCCCGCAGCGACCAGCGCCAGAGCGATCTCCGGGAGGATGCCCAGTTCGGTCGCGGGGGTCTTGGACGTGCGCAGCGGCACCTTCTGGACGAGGTACGCGGGCACGAACATGCCGGTCCTCCGGGTGATCTTCCCGTCCGGCATGATGATCGCGCTGACGCCGCTGGTCACCGGCACGGTGACGGTACGACTGTGCTCGACGGCGCGGATCCGGGACATCGCGAGTTGCTGGTAGGTCATCTCGCTGCGGTCGAAGGTCGCGTTGTTGCTCGGCACGGAGATCATCTCCGCGCCGTGGGTGACGGTGTCCCGCACCGCCCAGTCGAAGGCGGCCTCGTAACAGGTGGCGAGACCCACCTTGGCACCGCCGATGTCGAACACGCCCGGCGTGCTGCCGCGGCTGAAGTCCTGCCGGACCATGCCGGTCCAGTTCTTGTTGATCGCGCCGACGACACCGCGCAGCGGAAGGTACTCGCCGAACGGCTGGATCTGCCGCTTGTCGTACGTCTGCGTCGGCCCCTTGGCCGGATCCCACAGGATCTGTTCGTTGAGCAACTTTCCGTCCCTCTCGACGACCCCGCCGACGGAGAGGGGCACACCGACCGCCTTGGCCGCCTCGTTGATGACGGCGGCGGCGTCCGGGTTGCCGAAGGGGTCGATGTCGGAGGAGTTCTCCGGCCACAGCACGTAGTCGGGCTTCGGGGTCTTCCCCGCCTTGATGTCGGCGGCGAGCCTGAGCGTCTCGCGCACGTGGTAGTCGAGCACAGCCCGCCGCTGGGCGCTGAACTCCAGCCCGGAGCGCGGCACATTGCCCTGGATGATCGCGACGGTCCGGGTGCCGTCCTCTGCCTTGTCGCTCACGAGCGGCCGGGCGGCGACCGCGCCGGCCACCGGGACGGCCACGCTCAGCAGCGCGGCGGCCGCGGCCCCGCGCCGCACGGCGCGCGTCCGGCGCCGCTCGGCGATCAGCCGCCCGGCCTCGTACAGGCCGAAGCCGCACAGCACGACCGCGAAGCCGAGCACGGGTGTACCGCCCACCGCGGCGAGCGGCAGGAAGACGCCGTCCGCCTGACCGAACGCGACCTTGCCCCAGGGGAAGCCCCGGAAGGGCACGCGCGCGCGTACCGCCTCGCCCGCGATCCACACGGCGGCCGCCCACACCGGCCAGGCAGGCAGTTTGGCCACGGCGGCGACGCCGACGCCGACCAGGGCGACGAAGACCGCTTCGATGGCGACGAGGGCCAGCCACGGACCGGGGCCGACCTCCACGCCGGTCCACACCAGCAGGGGCAGCAGGAAGCCGAGTCCGAAGAGATAGCCGAGGCCGAGGGCCGCCTTCCAGTCACGGCCGCGCAGCACCCAGCCGAAACCGGCGAAGGCGGGCAGCGCCAGCCACCACAGGGTGCGCGGCGGAAAGCTGACGTAGAGCAGCACTCCGCAGAGCGCGGAGGCGGCGGCCGGAATCAGGCGGAGCAGCCGGCCACGGAACGCGCTGGGCGCGGGCGACGGCTGGAGCTGATCCGGCTCGTCCACGGAAGGTGCGGTGACGGTCACCCGGGTGAGTGTACGGCCGCTGCCCCGGCCGCCGACAGCGCGGTGCGAGGGCCGGGACCGCCACCGCCGCCCGCGGTTGTCGCTGGTCGCCGGCCTCGCCCGTCGGCCGACGCGCGCTTGCGGTAATCAGCGCCGCATCCCGGCGGCAGGGGCCGGCACGGGCTGCCGGCAGCCGGCGCAGAGCATCGTTCCGCCCCGCCACCGCCCCGGAACCACCAGCGGCACACACAACATCCGGCCACCATCCTCCCCGCGACTTTCCGTCGCATCTCGTGCCCAAACCGGTCATCAGCCGCTACGGTGTGCCCAGCCTCGGCAGTGCGGCCGGATCCGGAGTCGTACCCGGCCGTGGCCTGGGGCAGGGGACGGGGACCGGGGACGAGGGGCGGCGGTGGGGTCGACGGAGACGAGGCCCGCGACCGGGGTGGGCGCGGAGACGGCCGACGTCAGGCGAAACGTTTCTGACGGGGCGGGCATGATCTTGCTGGGCGCCTGCGCCGGCTGGTCGCTGATCACCGCGGCGGCCCATGACGGACGGCCCGAGGGCATGCTGCTCGCGGTGCTCGCCGTGGCGGCCGGTCATGCCGTCGGCCGGGTCTCCGGGGCACTGCTGCCGGTGGCCGCGCCGTGCGCCGGTGCCGCGGCCGGACTCGCGCTGGCCGTGGTCCTGCCCGGTCTCTCCGCCGGTCCCCGGTACGCCGCCCCGCTCGGGCACGCCGGTGGCACGGCCGCTCTGCTGGCGCTGGCCACGGGTGCCGCATGCTGTGCCGCCTGGGCGACGCCCGTACCGGGACTGCGGCTGCTGCTGCGGGCACTGGCCGCCGGGATCGTGCTGACCGGGGCCGTGCTGGGGTCGGTGGCCGGTTGCGTGGCGAGTGCCGCCGTACTGCTGTGTTCACTCGCCGCGGGCTCGGTGTCCCGCCGCGGCGGGTGCCTGCTGGGTCTGGCCGTGGCGGCGGCCCTGGTCGCCGGGACGGCGTGGGCACTCGCCGCCGACGTGCTGCCGGACGGCCTCGCCCGGGTGCTCGACGGCCGGCTGACCGCACAGCGGGTGGCGCTGTGGCAGGACGGCCTGCGGCTGGCGGGCCGCAACCGAGGGCTCGGGGTCGGCCCGGGGCGGTTCGGCGAGCTGGGCGGCACGGCACCGCACACGCTGTCCGCCGACGGCAGACCGCACTCGGCCCTGCTCCAGCTGGCGGCCGAGCAGGGCCTGGTCGGGCTGCTGCTGTTCGTCGCCGCGTTCTGCTGGGTACTGCACGCGCTCTGGCGCAGCCCCCGCTCCACCCCGGTCGCCCTGACCGCCGGCGCCGCCCTGACGGCGCTGGCCGGGTGCGCCACGGTGAGCAACGCCCTCAGCTTCACCACGGTGACCGTGGGCGCGGGGCTGCTGGCCGGGTGGGCGACGGCCCGGCCGTGGGCGCGCGACAGCGCGGATCCCCGGCTCTGAGCGGTGTCCCGCCCCCCGTCGACGCGTGGCGCGGCCTCAGCGGATCGTGCGCAGCCGGGCCCTGATGACCCGTACCGCCGACTCCGCGTTGTCCACGGTGATCGTGAAGGTGTGGCCGTCCCACAGGCGCAGCACGATGCCCTCGCCCCGGCGTACGACGACGGCAGTGCCCTTCTCGGGGCGCCAGCGGTAGCCCCAGCCGCCCCAGTGCCGGGGCGTGACCAGGGCGGTGAAGTCGGCGCCGGCCACATGGGAGAGCGGGATGCGGCGGCGCGGCAGCCCTATGTGGCCGCAGCGCACCTCGAGGCACTCCATGTCGAGCTTGAGATCGACGTGCACGAAGGCGAGCGTGCCGAAGAGGACCAGCAGCCCGGCGGCGATGCAGCCCACGACGGACATCACCAGCGGGGCGATGCCGGACGTCCATGCCGAGTCCACGGCGAGCTCGATACCGAGCGCCATGCAGGCCGCGCCGACCAGCGCCAGCAGCCACTGGACCCGGTTCGTGGCGCGCCCGGTCCAGATCTCGGAGTGGGGGCCGTCGTCGGCGGGGGGATGGTCCCTCATATTTATGAGGTTACTCAGGTTTCGCTGCGCGGGGAGGGCGTTGCGGAGGGTGACTGACCCGGGTGGGCCACCACTCCCCCGCGCCTGGTCCGTGGTTGCCGGGCCGGTCAGCGGACGGGGCTGACCGCCTGGAGGAAACGGCCTTCCTCGTAGGAGAGCGCCGTGTCGGGGAGCGTGGCCTCGCGCCCGCTGAGCAGCACGGTGAGCGTGGTGTCGGCGACGGCGGCCGGGTCCGGTTCCGCTCCGATCCTGCGCAGGGCTTGTGCGGCCACCGCCCCTGCGGAGCCGTGCAGCATGAGCGGCGGACGGCCGGGCCGCTGGACGGCTGCCCGGATGCGCTCGCCGACCAGCTCGTAGTTGGTGCAGCCCTGGACGACGGTGGTCACGTCCTCGGGGGTGCGGGCGGCGGCCGCGGCGACCGCGGCGTCGATCGCGCTCTGGTCCGCGTGGTGCACCGCGTCCGCGAGACCCGGACAGGGCACCTCGGTGACGGCCACACCGGCGGCGAACCGCTCGATCAGATTCCGCTGGTAGGTGCTTCCGGTGGTGGCGGGGGTCGCCCAGATCGCGACATGACCGCCGCCCGCCGCGGCGGGCTTGATCGCCGGGACCGTACCGATGATCGGCAGGTCCGGCTCGAAACGGGCCCGCAGTTCCGGCAGGGAGTGCACGGACGCGGTGTTGCAGGCGACGATCAGGACGTCGGGCTCATGGGCGGCGGCGGCCTCGGCCACGGCCAGGGCCCGCTCGGTGATGTCTTGCGGGGTGCGCGGCCCCCAGGGCATCCCGTCCGGGTCCCACGAGAGCACGAGATCCGCGTCGGGCCGCAGCCGCCGTACCGCCGCGGCGGCGGGGAGCAGGCCGATACCGGAGTCCATGAGCGCGATCTTCACCCGGCCACGATAGACGATCGGGCCTTGCGGGCCGGTCGGGTGGGGCAGACTGCGGGCGTGAGCGCGCTGCTGTGGATCACCGCCGTCTCGCTGGCCGCCTGGTGCTGGCTGCTGCTGTGCCAGGGTTTCTTCTGGCGCACGGACGTCCGGCTGCCGCCGCGCCGGGAACCGGACGGCTGGCCGTCGGTGTGTGTGGTCGTACCGGCCCGTGACGAGGCGGCCGTGCTGCCCGCGAGCCTGCCCTCCCTGCTGGCGCAGGACTATCCGGGGCGGGCCGAGATCTTCCTGGTGGACGACGGCAGCACCGACGGCACCGGGGAGCTGGCCCGCGAGCTGTCCCGGCGGCACGGCGGGCTGCCGCTGACCGTGGGCTCGCCGGGCGAGCCGCCGGCGGGCTGGACGGGCAAGCTGTGGGCGGTGCGGCACGGCATCGGCCTGGCACGCGCGCGTGAGCCCGAGTATCTGCTGCTGACGGACGCGGACATCGCCCACGCGCCGGACAGCCTGCGCATGCTGGTGGCGGCGGCCCGTACCGGGGGCTTCGACGTCGTGTCGCAGATGGCACGGCTGCGGGTGGAGAGCGTGTGGGAGCGGCTGGTGGTCCCGGCGTTCGTCTACTTCTTCGCACAGCTGTATCCCTTCCGCCGGATCGGCCGGAAGGGATCGCGTACGGCCGCGGCGGCGGGCGGCTGCGTCCTGCTGCGCGCTGGGACGGCGGAGAAGGCCCGCATCCCGGACGGCATCCGGCACGCCGTCATCGACGACGTGGCGCTGGCGCGCGCCGTGAAGAGCGCCGGCGGGCACGTCTGGCTGGGGCTGGCCGACCGGGTGGACAGCGTGCGGCCGTATCCCCGGCTGCACGACCTGTGGCGGATGGTCTCGCGCAGCGCCTACGCCCAGTTGCGGCACAACCCGCTGCTGCTCCTCGGCACGGTCGCCGGGCTCGCGCTGGTGTACCTGGTGCCGCCCGCCGCGGTGGTCGCGGGAGCGGCGGGCGGCGGCACGGCGACGGCGGTCACCGGCGCCCTGGCGTGGGCGGTGATGGCGGGGACGTACGTGCCGATCCTCCGCTACTACCGGCAGCCGCTGTCGCTCGCCCCGCTGCTGCCGTTCACCGCGCTGCTGTACCTCCTGATGACCGTCGACTCGGCCGTGCAGCACTACCGGGGACGCGGGGCCGCCTGGAAGGGCCGTACGTACGCGCGTCCCGGCGCCGTGCCCGACGAGGGCTGAGCCCGGTCACTTGCGGCCGGGTGTCCAGTTCATGCCCCATCCGTAGGCGCGGTCTATGGTCCGCTGCGGGCTCACCCCGCGCTCCGGCACCAGGTAGCGGGCCTCGCGCTGTACGAGCAGGTCGCCGCCCGTGTTGGTGATCAGGGCGAGCGCGCACACCGTGGAGGGGACGGTGCACTCGTCGAGCGAGAAGTCGATCGGGGCGCCGTGCTGCGGCTGGAGGGTGACGGTGGCGTGCAGGTCGGCGAAGGAGCTGGCGCCTTCGTAGATGGTGACGAAGACGAGGATGCGCCGGAAGTCCTGCTTGTGGTCGAGGTTGACGGTCAGGTTCTCGCCGCTCGCCACGGCACCGGTGCGGTCGTCGCCGTCGAGGTGGATGTACGGCGGCCGGTGCAGCGAACCGAAGGCGTTGCCGAGGGCCTGGACGACCCCCTTGCGGCCGTCGGCGAGTTCGTAGAGGGCGCACAGGTCGAGGTCCACCTCCCCCTGCTGGCGTCCCCACCGGCCGCCCCAGCCGGAAGGCTGTTGGCGCATCTGCCAGTTGAGGTTCACCCGCATCGCCCCGGAGGTGCCGCCCTGCTTGGCGAGCGAGACGGAGGGCGCCGCCTTGGTGAGGGTGACCTTGGACAGGCGGACGGGCTGGGGCGCCGGAGGGGTCACGGGCGGAGGCGGCGCGGTCACGGGCGGTGTGACAGGGGGCGGGGGCGGCATGACGGAGCCCGGCACGGGAGGCGGGGGCAGTGCGACGGGGGCCGTCGCGGGAGACGGGGGCGGCGGTACCGGGGCGGGCGGGGCGGGCGGTGCGGTGTGCCGGGGTTCGTCCACGGTGATGCCGAAGTCCGTGGCCAGGCCTTCGAGTCCGCTGCTGTAGCCCTGGCCGACGGCGCGGAACTTCCAGCCGCCCTGGCGGCGGTAGAACTCGCCGAGCACGAAGGCCGTCTCCACGGTGGCGCCGGGGCTGTCGAAACGGGCGACCGGCCGACCGCTCACGGCGTCGGTCACCTCGATGTACAGGCCGGGAACCTGTCCGAAGGTCCCACCGTCGGCGGAGGCGGCGACCACGATCCGCTCGATCGCGCCCTCCACGCGCGCGAGGTCGACGGAAAGGGTGTCGGTGACGCCCGCGCCGGCCGGTTTCTTGCCTTCGTGGCGCACCGCGCCGGAAGGGTGGGCGGGCTGGTTGTAGAAGACGAAGTCGCCGTCCGAGCGGACCTTTCCGGTGGCGAGCAGCAGCGCGGAGGCGTCGGCGTCGGGCACGCCGGGTCCCGAGCGCCAGCCCAGCTCGACGCGCAGGGCCGTCGTCGGCACCGGCGTGTTCGACCCTTTCGGCATTGACATGTCCGCCCCCATCCGTATCGGCTTCCGGGCACCCGGGTCGTCCAGGTGAGCCCTACCCGCACAACCTATTCCGGGGTACGGCGAACTCCCATGACCGGCACAGGAAGATCGCCGGTCAACTGCCGGTAACCCCGCAGGAACTCGGCCTTTACACGATTAAAGCGTCGCACGACGTCCCTTTTTGCCGAGTTCGCTCGGATTGGGGATCCCCCGTCACTGCGGACACGGAAAACAACCCTCTTATCGGTCTCCCCAACGAGCACATCGTGGGCTTAACTTATGTGCCATGACCTCCCCCCGCTCCACTTATGGTGGCGGCTACTACTCCGCCTCCTTCCCGGACACCCCGATCTACGACTCGCTCGTGGCCGAGCGGGGTACCCCGCAGATCGCCCCGATCCGGGTCCCCGCCGCCTACGACACGGGCAGCAGCCTGCCCGCTCTGCCGTCGGCACTGCCCGCCCTCCCGGCGGCTCCCTCCCCGCAGGCCCCCGCCTACGGCTACCCGCAGATGCCGCAGCCCGCGCCGCTGCAGCAGGCGCCCACGGCCTACATCCCCCAGCAGGCGAGCGCTCCGCGGGGTTACCCCGGCCAGCAGGCCCCGCAGCAGCAGCGCCCGATGGGAATGGGCACGGGATACGAAGCCATGCGCCCGGCCGCGCCGCGGCCCGCACCGGCTCCCTACCAGGACCCGTACAACAACCAGCAGTATCGCGGCTACTGACCGACGCCCCACCGCTGTCGGTGCCCACTGGCACGATGGCGGCATGGGAAGCGCCGAAGTGCAGTCGATCCACGTCCATCCGGTCAAGGCGTTCCGGGGTCATGCTCCCCGGGAGGCTGTGGTGGAGCCCTGGGGCCTGGCCGGAGACCGACGCTGGACGCTGATCGACGACGGGGGAAAGGTCGTCACCCAGCGCGAGCAGCCGCGCCTCGCGCTGGCCGCCGCCGAGCCCGAGGCCGGCGGCGGCATTCGGCTGTCCGCGCCCGGCCACCCGCCGCTGACGGTGCCCGTGCCCGAGCCGACCGGAACGGTGCCGGTGAACGTCTTCGGTACGAAGGTCGAGGCGGTCCCGGCCGCGCCGGCCGCGCATGCCTGGTGCAGCGCCTATCTGCGGGCCGACGTCCGCCTGGTCCACATGGACGATCCGGCCACCCGCCGCCCCGTCGATCCCGAGTACGCGCTGCCCGGCGAGACGGTGAGCTTCGCCGACGGCTACCCCCTGCTGGTCACCACGACGGCCTCCCTCGACGCCCTGAACTCCCTGATCGCCAACGGCACCCATGCCCACGAGGGCCCGCTGCCGATGAACCGCTTCCGGCCCAACATCGTCGTCACCGGCACCGAGGCCTGGGCGGAGGACCACTGGTCGCGGATCTGCGTCGGCGAGGTGGTCTTCCGCGTCGCGAAGCCGAGCGGACGCTGTGTCGTCACCACCGTCGACCAGGACACCGCCGTACGCGGCCGGGAGCCCCTGCGTACCCTGGCGCGCCATCGCAAGGCCGGCTCGAGACTGCTGTTCGGCCAGAATGTGATACCGCTTTCGCCCGGCACGATCAGGATCGGGGACCCGGTCCGGGTGCTGGAGCCGCGCTCCCACAACGGTCTGGCGGAGGGGGAACCGGGAGGCGGTCCCGGTCGTTGGGAGCTCATGAGGGATTCATGAGAAACCGCGTTCGCGACCGTTCGCGGTGGACGTGATGTCGCTCTCTCTTGCCCTGGGCCGCGGATACGGGCCCGGCCCGGGGGTTATGACGGAGCGGAAGGGGGTGGGGGCGATGCGGGCTATCAGTGGGCTGTGGCGCTGGCGGCGCAATCCGCTGCGCCGCGCGACCGATCTGGCCGAGGCGTGGGTGGCCCTCGTGGCGCTGGTGCTGATCGCCGTGGCCGCGCCCGTGACCGGCTGGCTGGTCGGCGCCGCGGCCCAGGCCTCCCTGCAGCGGTCCGTGCTCGAGCAGCAGCACACACGCCACCTCGTGACGGCCACAGTACTGCGAGCCCTGGGCAAGGCCCCGCTGGAGACCGACCCCGACACCACCACGGCGCGCCAGATCCACAGCCGTGTCCTCGCGGACTGGCCCGGGCCGGACGGCACGCACCAGCACGGTCCGGCCCTGGCGGACCTCAAGTCCCCGCACGCGGGGGAGCACTTCAGAATCTGGACGGACCCGCACGGCCGAATAACGACCCGCCCGCTGGACTCCGCGACCGCCATGACACACGCGGTGCTCGCCGGTATCGGCGCGGCCCTGCTGGCCACGGGCTTGATCGAAGGCTTCCGGCGGCTGACCGTGTGGCGCATGGTCCGCGGCCGGTACGCACGCTGGGACCAGGCCTGGGACCGGGCGGGTCCGGACTGGGGCAAGGCGGGCACCGGCAGCTGACGGCCTTCCGGCTCTGGTCAACCCACCGTGCACGCACACGCTACGGTGGTCCGGCCGAAGCGCTTTCGGCGACGACCCGCGGGTGAGCGAACCGCAGGGGCACGCCCAGGTTTCCGGGAGCGTGAACGCGCACCAGCCCCAGGGGCTGAGCACGGTCGCGGTCCCGGCACCGGCGGCCGGCCCCTGCGCGAGCGAGCCATCAGTACGACGAGGTGGGGGCACAGCAACGCCATGGCACAGGGCACGGTCCAGGTGACGCACACCGGTACGTCGCGGTGGCGGCGCCGCACGGGCGAGTACGCATCGCTCGCCGCCGCCCTGGAGGCCGCCGCCGACGGCGACGTCCTCACCATCGCCCCGGGCACCTACCGGGAAAACCTCGTGGTCCAGCGGGCGGTGACGCTCCGTGGGCCCGAGGGCTCCCCCGGCTCGGTGCGCATCGCGCCCGTGGACGGCGTGCCCCTCACCGTGCGCGCCTCGGCCGTGGTGCAGGACCTGCACGTGGAGGGCCAGGACGCGGCGGCGCCCGCACTGCTGGTCGAGGACGGCACGCCCGAGCTGATGGACGTGCGGATCGTCACCCGGTCCGCCTCGGGTATCGAGGTGCGCGGCGGTGCCCGTCCGACCGTGCGCCGCTGCACCATCGACAACCCGGCCGGCATCGGCATCGCCGTACTCGACGGCGGGAGCGGGGTGTTCGAGGAGTGCGAGGTCGTCGCGGCCGGACAGGCGGGCGTGGCCGTCCGCGGCGGTGCCCATCCGCGCCTGGAGCGCTGCCGTGTGCACCACGCCTCCGGCACCGGGCTGACCGCCACGGGCGAGAACTCCGCGCTGGAGGCGGTCGGTTGTGAGATCTACGAGGTCCGCGGCTCCGGTGTGCAGGTCACCCAGCGGGCCACGGCGCATCTGATCGACTGCGATGTGCACCGCACCGCCGCCGACGGCGTCACCCTCGACACGGACGCCGTGCTCACGCTCGCCGACTGCCACATCCACGACATCCCCGAGAACGCGGTCGATCTGCGCTCCCGTTCGGTACTCACGCTGACCCGGACGACGGTCCGTCAGTTCGGGCGCAACGGCCTGTCGGTATGGGATCCGGGGACCCGGGTGGACGCCAACCAGTGCGAGATCTTCGACAGCACGGGCGACTATCCGGCGGTGTGGGTCAGCGACGGCGCCACCGCCGTCCTCGACTCCTGCCGGGTGCACGACGTGCCGGACGCCCTGTTCGTGCTGGACCGCGGTTCGCGCGCGGACGTCGTGGACAGCGATCTGTCGCAGGTGCGCAACACCGCGGTCTCGGTGAGCGACGGGGCGACCGCGCAGCTCGACGACTGCCGGATCCGGGAGGCGGCGACCGGAGCGTGGTTCCGCGACCACGGCAGCGGCGGCACGCTCAGCAACTGCACCCTGGACGGCACCCAGACCGGCGTCATCGTCACCAAGGGCGCCGACCCGACCATCGAGCGGTGCACGGTCGACTCCCCGGCCGAGGCCGGCTTCTACGTCTCCGCGGGCGGCCGCGGCAGCTTCCTGAACTGCCGGGTCACCGGCAGCGGAGGCTACGGCTTCCATGTGATCGACGGCTGCCGTGCGACGCTGCGCAAGTGCCGTACGGAGCGCTGCGCGCGCGGTGGTTACGAGTTCGCCGAGGCGGGCCCGGACGCCGGGTCCGGGTCGGGACCGGTCGTGGAGGACTGCACCAGCGACGAGAGCGGCGGTATGCGACCGCCCGCGGTCCGCGAGACCGCCGTTCAGACGATGACGCACTCCCCCGGTCTGCTCGGCTCGATCCCCGGGCAGCGTAGCACCGAGCAGGAGCCGCTGGTCGCCACGGCCGAGCCGCAGCAGCCGGTGCGGACGTCGAAGGACGTGCTCGGGGAACTGGACGCGCTGGTGGGCCTGGAGAGCGTCAAGCGCGAGGTGCGGGCGCTCACCGACATGATCGAGGTCGGCCGGCGCCGGCAGCAGGCGGGCCTGAAGGCGGCCTCGGTCAAGCGCCATCTGGTCTTCACGGGCTCCCCCGGCACCGGCAAGACGACGGTCGCCCGGCTCTACGGCGAGATCCTGGCCTCCCTCGGCGTGCTGGACAAGGGGCACCTGGTGGAGGTCTCCCGGGTCGACCTGGTCGGCGAGCACATCGGATCCACGGCGATCCGTACCCAGGAGGCGTTCGAGAAGGCGCGCGACGGTGTGCTGTTCATCGACGAGGCCTACGCGCTGTCGCCGGAGGACGCCGGGCGTGACTTCGGCAAGGAGGCCATCGACACGCTGGTGAAGCTGATGGAGGACCACCGGGACGCGGTGGTGGTGATCGTCGCCGGCTACACGGCGGAGATGGAGCGCTTCCTCTCCGTCAACCCCGGTGTCGCCTCCCGCTTCTCCCGCACCATCACCTTCGGCGACTACGGCCCCGACGAGCTGCTGCGGATCGTGGAGCAGCAGGCCGACGAGCACGAGTACCGGCTGGCGCCGGGCGCGTCAGAGGCGCTGCTGAAGTACTTCACGGCCATCCCGAAGGGCCCGGCGTTCGGCAACGGCCGCACCGCCCGGCAGACCTTCGAGGCGATGGTGGAACGGCACGCGAGCCGCGTCGCCCAGCTCGAGGACCCCAGCACCGACGACCTGACCCTGCTGTTCCCGGAGGACCTTCCGGAGCTGTCCTGAGCATCCGGCGCGTGGCCGACCTGGACGGGCCGCACGCGCTCGTGACGGCCCACGGCGGTCGGCTCGTCGACGGCCCCCACGAAGTACTCACCCGCGCACACGGCCTAACCGGTGCCGTTCCCGTCCTCACCCGGTCGGTCCGGTTTTGGGCGTGGGCCCGGCAGGGGCGGGCGCAGGCGGCTGAGCAGGTGGGCCCGTAGGTGGGCGAAGGCCGGGTCCGCCGGGTAGTCGGAGTGGCCGAGGATGGGCGCCGGGAGCGGGTGCGCGGGCGTGCGGCCGTAGGCGAGCGGGTCCTGCAGCGGGGCGTGGTCGACCTCGGGGGTGGTGGCGCCGGGGACGCGGACGGGGCCGCCGATGGGGTCGGTACGGCGGTACAGGTTGCCCCAGCAGGCGACGTCGTGGTGCAGGGCGGCGAGCGCGGGTGGTCCGAAGTGCGCCGGGAACCAGCGGCCGTACAGGCGCTCCAGCGGGGAGCCGTAGGTCAGCAGCGCGATCCGGCCGCGGACGGACGGGGGCAGCTGCCAGGCGGCTGCCGCGGCGAGCACGCTGCCCTGGGAGTGGCCGGAGAGGACCAGCCGGCCACCGGTGCGGTGGGTCCAGGTGGCCATGCGCCAGGTCAGGTCCGGCACCGCGCGCTCGGCGTAGCACGGCGGTGCGAAGGGGTGCGCGGCGCGCGGCCAGAAGGTGCCGACGTCCCAGAGGATGCCGATCGTGCGCCGCGCCGAGGCGTCCTTGTAGGCGCGCCGTCCCCAGGTCACGAAGAGCACGAAGCCGAGGCCGACCAGCCAGGAGCCCAGCGTCTGCGCGGTCTCGGCGACGGCCTGTACGACGTCGTAGGCGGGGCGGGCGGCCCCGTCGGGTGTCTTCCCGGTGGCCAGCGCACCGGCCAGCGCCACAGCGCCGAGCACCAGCGTGGTGACGGCGAGCACGGCGACGACGAGGGGTGCCCGGTCGGTGAGGGTGGCCATCGCGCGGACATGGGCGATGGCGCGGGTACGGCCCGGGTCCTCGGGTTCGCCGGGGTGCTCGTGGCGGATCCGGTCGCGTTCGGTCCGGGCCAGCCGGGCGGTGCCGAGGCCGAGCCGGGCGGCGAGGAGCAGCAGCACCGCGAGGACCGGCGGGATCGTGGACGCCTGCCAGGTCAGCAGGACCGGCGGCCCGGGGAGCAGGGCGCGGGTGCCGTCCAGCCAGTCGGCGACGCGCTGCGCGACCCCGCCGGACATCACGCCGCCCAGCGCGCAGGCCAGCAGGGCGACGGCCGGTCCGCCGAGTCCGCGCATGCCGGCGCGCGGATCGGGACTGCGGTGGTGCAGGTACCCGGCCACCACGGCAAGGGTGACGACCAGCAGTCCCTGGGCCAGCATGAGGGCCCCGAAGGCGGGGTCGCCCGGCAGCCGGCCGGTGGACCGCCAGCCGGGCCGGGCCCAGCCGGCGTAGGCCACGGTGAGCAGCAGCAGGGCGAGCGCGCCGAACGGCAGGAGTCGTACGACGTGCCGGTCGAGGCGCTCGTCGAGGCGGTTCTCGCTGCGGCCCCGGCGGCAGACGACGCCCAGCACCACCGCCGCGCAGGTCAGCAAGGACGCGGTGAGCAGCCGGCCCAGGGTGTCCAGGGCGGCGGAGCCGCCGGGCCGGTGGTCGAAACGGACGGCCGGGGTCGCGACGGCGGCGGCGACGGTCAGCAGGGCGGCGGCGGTGTGCGCGGCGCGCAGCCGGGCCACGAGGCGGCGGCCGTACCAGAAGCCGGGCCTGGCCAGTGCGCTGCCGTCGGTGTCCGGCTCGGGGTCGTGGGACATGGGCCGGTGGGACTCGTACGCGCTCCAGGTGCGGCGGGACAGGTACCAGAGCAGGACCGTCAGCGCGGTCGGCACCAGGGCGGCGAGGGCCAGCCGGCGGCCGGGCAGACTCCACCAGGTGCCGTGTCCGCCGGGGGCCGCGGACGCGTGGGGGGCGAGGAAGGTCAGCCAGGGGTGGCGGTGGGCGCAGGGCTGGACGCCGGCGCACTGCCAGGCCACCAGGTCCAGGGCCACCTCGCAGGCGGCGGCCACCAACAGCACGGTGAGGGTGAGGGCGGCCAGCCGCACGAGGAGGCCGTAGAGGCGGACGGCGCGGTGCCGGCCGGTCGCGGCGGGGCGCATCCAGTGGGCGAGGTTGACCACCATGAACGGCAGCAGCAACAGCCACAGGGCGCGGCTGCTGTCACCGGAGGTGAGATTGCACCAGACGTACGCCTCCTGGACCGGCTCGTCCCGGGTCCCCTCCCCGGCCTGCACGTCCTCGGCGCGCCGGAAGACAGCGGCCGTGTCGTCGCCGGTGACCCGGACGGTACGCGGGTCACCGAGCATCTCCTCGGGCGTGGTCCCGCCCACCCCGTGCACCAGTAACTCCAGCTCGGCCTCCGGCGGGGCGGACCGGCGTACGAGACCGGGCTCCGGCGCGGCGAGGGTGTCCGCCCGGCCGGTCCGGGACCGAGCGTCCCTGTGCGTGGTCCACTGTTTTCGCACCCCCGTGACGCCCCCGAAGGCCTGTGCCGATGCGGGCTTCAGGATCTCCGGTGTGGGGGCCGGGTACACCGCTTGTCACGGAATCTCCCCGATCCGGGTGACAGCGGCGGGGAGCGAGGGGCGCGTGTGGCATGTGCGCGTCGTGACAGGTGGTGGCGCAACCCGTACCGACCCGTGAAAGGATGGAACGCCCGCACATCTCCGGACCGGTGGAACATCGTGGCCGGAGGCGGTGCGGCAGACGTGTCGGACGGACGGCGGCGAAAGGACCGGAGCGTACGTGAGTGAGAATCAGAACCTCCTCGCGGAGCAGCGCCGCGCCCTGATCCTGGACGAGGTCCGGCGCCGGGGCGGTGTGCGGGTGAACGAACTGACCCGCAAGCTCGGCGTCTCGGACATGACCGTACGCCGTGACCTGGACGCCCTCGCCCGCCAGGGCGTGCTGGAGAAGGTGCACGGCGGCGCGGTGCCCGTGGTCGAGGCCAGCACCCATGAGCCGGGCTTCGAGGCGAAGTCGGGTCTGGAGCTGACGGCCAAGGAGGACATCGCGCGGGCCGCCGCCAAGCTGGTCACCCCGGGCACGGCGATCGCCCTGTCCGGCGGTACGACGACGTACGCGCTCGCGCAGCACCTGCTGGAGGTGCCGGACCTGACCGTCGTGACGAACTCGGTGCGGGTCGCCGATGTCTTCCACGCGGCTCAGCGGACCTCGGGGCAGCGGCAGGGCGCGGCCACGGTGGTGCTGACCGGCGGGGTGCGCACGCCGTCGGACTCGCTGGTGGGGCCGGTGGCGGACCAGGCGATCGCCGCCCTCCACTTCGATCTGCTGTTCCTCGGTGTGCACGGCATATCGGTCGAGGCCGGTCTGTCCACGCCGAACCTCGCCGAGGCGGAGACGAACCGGCGGCTGGTGCACTCCGCGCGCCGGGTCGTGGTGGTCGCCGACCACACCAAGTGGGGCACGGTGGGCCTGAGTTCCTTCGCCACGCTGGAGCAGGTGGACACGCTGGTGACCGACGCGGGTCTGCCCACCGATGCGCGTGAGGAGATCTCCGAGCACCTGCGCGTGGTGGTGGCGGGCGAGCCAGGGGAAGACGCCGCAGACATCTGACGAGCCGTCAGCTATGGTGGCCCTGCCCGGTCGACCGCCCTGCGGGAGTGACACAAGGGGGTTCAAGTCCATGGCTCGTCGTCTGCGCCCGGTGGATCTCGGCTTCGTCGGCGCCGCGCCCGTACGTCTGGTCTTCGCGCGGGAGGTCTCCGCATCCCCCGAGCAGGTGTTCCGCGCGCTCGCGGAGGACCTGCCAGGCTGGACCCAGTGGTTCCCGACGGTGGCGCTCGCCCGCTCCACCGACGGTGGCGCCGGGCGTGAGATCCGGCTCAGGGGCGGGACACGGCTGGTGGAGACGGTGCTCGTGGCGAAGGAGCCCGAGGTGTACGCCTACCGCGTCGACGCCACCAACGCCCCCGGCATCCGTGCCCTGGTCGAGGAGTGGCGCCTGGCTCCGCGCGGCACGGGCACGCGAGTGCAGTGGACCTTCGCCGCCGACGGGACGGCGCCGTTCCGTTGGGTGTTCAGGCTGGCCCGGGCGGGCCTGGGGCGCACCTTCCGGGACGCGGTGACGTCCTTGGACCGGCGCCTGACGAGGGCCTGACCAGCCGGTACGAGGATCTGGTCAACGGTACGAGGGCGCGATCAGCCGGTACGAGGACCTGGTCAGACGGTGCCGCGGGCATGGTGGGCCTCGGTCACGACCGCTGCCATGAGTTCCGCGTCCGGTGCGGAGACGTCGGCCGGGCGGGAGGCGAGCCACTGGCCGACGGTGTGGATCGGGAGCGTGCGCGCAGTTCGTCCCAGACGGGGAGGGGATCGGCCTGGCCTGCGTCGGAACGGAGCCGACGAAGGAGGGGGATGACGGCTCGGCGGTCGAGCATGGTACCGCGTATGACGCCAACGGCGGCCACGCGAAGCTCCTTTGTGGCTGGGCGCTACCGATACCGCCGGAACCTGCCCTTCCCCTCTCCTTCATCATGCACGCGACAGTGTTGCTCCTGTCACATGCCGCACATCAGTCCATCACATGTCCCCGCTCAGACCCGGAAGATGTCCAGGAAGCTGCTCCAGAAGCCCTTCTTCCTGGCCGGTTCCTGGCGGGTGGCGGCGACCGGCGCCGTGGGGAGCGGCTGCTCCGCCGCGGCGGTGACGTTCCGGCCCTGCAGCGCGAAGGCGACATGGGTGGCCGGAGTCGGGCTGAAGGCCACGGGCAGCCCGACCAGCGCCCGGTGGAACGGGCCCGGCCGCCACTGAAGGTCCTTCTCGGGGACGGCCAGGATCAGGTCGGGCAGGGCGTTGAGGATCTTCTCGATCGCGGTGACGGCGATGACCTGCGCCGGGTCCTTGGCCGGGCAGGCGTGCGGCCCGGCTCCCCACCCCAGGTGGGCGCCCTTGCTGTGCATGCGGCGGGCCTCGGTCAGCGCGGGATCGCTGTTGGCCGCGGCGAAGCTGATGACCACCGGCGTGCCCGCCTCGGCCACCACTCCCCCGAGGTCCACGTCCTGGACCGGGTAGTGGGTGGCGTAGTTGGCGATCGGTGTCTGGTTCCACAGCACATGATCGATCGCCTCCTCGATCAGCAGGCCGGAGTCGCGTCCGCTCGTGTCGGGCGACAGCAGCAGGAGCAGGGCGTTGCCGATCAGGTTGCGCTCGGGTTCCACACCGGCGCCCATCAGGATGACCAGCTGGTCCTTGAGCTCCTCGTCGGTCAGTCCGGCGGGGTGCTGGATCAGCCAGGAGGTCATGTCGTCGCCGGGCCGGCGGCGCTTGAGAGCGATCAACTCCATGAGGCAGGAGGTGAGTTCCTCGTTGGCGCGCAGGGCGTCCTTGCCGTCGAAGATCGCCGACACGGCGCTCGTGAGGGTGTCACCGATGTCCGCCGGGCAGCCGAAGAGCTTGTTGAAGAGCAGCAGCGGCAGGAGTTTGGCGTAGTCGTTGAGGAGGTCGGCGCGGCCCCGCTCGCTGAACTGGTCGATGAGGTAGTCGGCGATGGGCTCGACGTCGCGGCGGATCCGGGTGATGTTGAGCCGGGCGAGGCTGTCCGTGACGGCCTTGCGCAGCCGCAGGTGCACGGCGCCGTCGGTGAACAGGCAGTTGGGCCGGTAGGCCATCATCGGCAGCACCGGGCTGTCCAGCGCTACCCGCCCTTCGCCCAGGGCCTTCCAGCGGCGGGCGTCCCGGGCGAAGAGCGTGGAGTTCTGCAGCACGCGCAGCGCCGTCTCGTGGTCGACGACGAGGGTGGCGTCGACACCGGGGGCGAGTTCGACCGGTCCGGCCGGCCCCTGGGCGCGCAAGCGGTCGTAGACCTGGTGGGGGTCGGCCGCGAACGCGGCGTCGTGCATGGGGCATCTGGCCGCGGCGGAGGCGGGGGCTGACTGGCGGTCCATGGGGTTCCTTCTACTGGCTCCGGGCCGGTGGTCCGGGCGGGGAGGGGGGCGGGAGGGGCGTGTCGGGCGGCTCGTCAGGCGGCTCGGGTGAGCAGGTGACGCACGAGCTCGATCAGCGCGTGGGCGGAGGACTGCCGGTCGCGGGCGTCGCAGTAGACGACGGGGGTGTCCGGGAGCAGGTCGAGGGCCTCGCGCACCTCTGCCTCCTCATACGCCGAGCCCGGCCCGAAGCTGTTGACCGCGATGGCGTACTCGAGGCCGTACCCCTCGACGAGGTCGATGACGGGGAAGGTCTCCTCCAGCCGGGCGGGGTCGACCAGGAGCAGGGCCCCGAGCGCGCCGCGGGCCATGTCCTCCCACAGCTGCATGAAGCGCTGCTGTCCGGGGGTGCCGAACAGGTACAGCACGAGGTCGTCGCTGAGCGTCAGACGGCCGAAGTCCAGGGCCACGGTGGTGGTGGTCTTGTCCGTGACGCCTCTGAGGTCGTCCACGTGGAGGGACGCCTGTGTCATCTTCTCCTCGGTGCGCAGCGGGGTGATCTCCGACAGCGAGCCGATGAAGGTCGTCTTGCCGACGGCGAAATGCCCGACGACCAGGATCTTGGCAGCGTTGGTCACCGCGCTGGAGACGTAGATGGATCCAGGGGCCGTCTCAGCCGATGAGGGATTGGAGTCCATTCAGAACCTTCTCGAGGGTCGCTCTGTCAACGTTCTGAGCCCGGGGCGGCTCGGCGCGGCGCAGGAGGTGTCCCTGCTCGGATAAGTCGGTCAGCAGCAGCCGGGCGACCCCCACCGGCAGTCCCACATGGCCGGCCACTTCGGCGACCGACAGGTAGCCGCCCGCGATCAGCTTCCAGATCGCCATCACCTCGGGACCGGCTCCCAGCGGGGGGGTCCGCTCGGGAGCCAGGGTGACCAGGGTGTGCAGCGCCAGATCGTCCGAGGCCGGCAGGCTCCGGCCGCCGGTGATGACGTAGGAGCGGACGAACTGGCTGGTGACGGAGGCTTCCTCGCCGGGCGTCGTCATGCGCCCACGCCGCTGTCCGAGCGCGGCGCGACGCTCATCGCCTTGCTCAGGCCGGCCACGGTCTTCTGCATCCGGAACGACATGGCCTCCATGTCCACGTCCAGCGCGGCCGAGACGGCGAGGTACGAGCCCTGGCCGGCGGCGATCAGGAAGATCCAGCCGCCGTCGTACTCCAGCAGCGTCTGCTTCCAGATGCCGTGCCCCGCACCCACGAACCCCGCGACCGCACGGCTCAGTGATTGCATCGAGCTCATCGCGGCGGCGTTCGTCTCGGCATCGTCCCGTTCGATGTCGTCCGAACGCTGCAGCAGCAGGCCGTCGCCCGAGACGAGGATCGCGTGCCGGGCTCCGCGTACCTCGAGTACGTCGTTCAGCACCCAGGACAGGTCGATCTTCACTGGTCGTCAGATCCTTCCGTGGTGTTCGTGGTGCGCCCGAGGTGAGTTCCACGCGCGAACGCCCCGATCCGCGATGCCGTCACCTCGCTGGCCGGCTCGGGCGTCCGCTCCTGGCCGGCGGTGGCGTCGAGGGCCGGGACGACCGTGACGGGGCCGCTGCGCCGCCGGCGTTTGGGCAGACCTCCCGAGGTCGTGCCCACCACGTGCGAAGGGCCCACGACCGGGACCGGCGCCAGTCGCTGGGGGGCCGCCTCGGGGCTTACGGCGTCCTGGGCCTCGATCGCCGGGGAAGGGGTCTCGGCCGCGAGAAGGGTTTCGGGCACACGGATCACTGCACGCACTCCGCCGTAGGGGGACACGGAGCCGACCGAGACGGCGAAGCCGTAGCGGGCGGCGAGCATCCCGCACACGGCGAAGCCGAAGCGCGGCGGGTCGCCGAGTCCGGTGATGTCGACGGGACCGTCGACGGACAGCAGCGCCGCCGCCCGGTCCTTGGTCTCCTGGTCCATGCCCAGTCCGGCGTCGTCCACGATGAAGCACACACCGGCCGGCACAGTCTGGATGTTGACCTCGACCGGCGTTCCGGGGGCGCTGTAGTTCGTCGCGTTGTCCAGCAGTTCGGCCAGTACGACCGCCACCGGCTCGACCGCCTTGCCGACGAGGGAGACGGTGACCTGCGAGTGGACGCTGACCCGGTTGAAGTCCTTGATCCTGCCCTGGGCGCTGCGGGCGACGTCGTAGACCGTGGCGGCGCCGTCACGCCTGCCCAGCCACCCGCCGCACAGCACGGAGATGCCCTTGGCTCGGCGGCCGAACTGGCTGCCGGTGTGGTCGACCGCCATCAGGTCGGCCAGGACCTCCGTGGTGTCGCCGTACTTCCTCAGCAGGCTGTCCAGGAGGACCTGCTGTTCCTCTGCGAGCGACTGGAGCGTGCCCATGGCGGACTTCAGCACCGCCTTGGTCGCCGCTTCCGCGTCCGCCCGTACGTCCGCGAGCTCACCGTGATGCTGCGTGTTCAGCGCGGCGATGTGCGCGTGGAGCCGACCGATGTCGCCGCGAGCCTCCCCCAGTCCTGTCTCCAGGTCCTTCCTCGTTCGCCGGAGCGCCATGTTGGTTCTCCGGGCCCGCATCACTGCGACGACCGCAGCGATGAGCACCACCAACAAGATCCACAGCAGTGGATCCTGGGTCAATGACGTCATGAGACTCTCTTCAAGTCGCATCGCGCCTGGAGCGTGCTAGCGCGATGGTGCCTTTGAGACTGTCCCCCCGTATACGCGTTCTTGACACGCCGTCAGTCCACGCAAAAGTGTGATGATCTTATCAGCCACACAGACCCAACCAGCTTGCCCAGAAACCCATTTGAGACGTCACCAAACCCACACAGTCCCGTCACCCGCGCGTCGGTCACCGCTCGCCGGCGGTCGGGGTCCGGCTCAGTCCGGCCACACCCCCGTCGCCAGCAGGGTCTCGATTGCCACCGTGTACGGCGTGATGTCCAGGCCCTGCTCCGCGAGCCAGGCGTCGGAGTAGTACTTGTCGAGGTAGCGGTCGCCCGGGTCGCACAGCAGGGTGACGACGCTGCCCCGGCGGCCCTCGGCCACCATCTCCGAGACGATCTTCAGCGCGCTCCACAGTCCGGTGCCCGTGGAGCCGCCCGCCTTGCGGCCTATGGCCCGCTCCAGCGCCCGTACGGCGGCGACGCTCGCCGCGTCCGGGACCTTCATCATCCGGTCGATCGCGCCGGGCACGAAGCTCGGCTCCATGCGCGGCCGGCCGATGCCCTCGATCCGCGAGCCGCAGTCACAGGTGACGTCCGGATCGCCGGTGGTCCAGCCCTCGAAGAAGCAGGAGTTGTCCGGATCCGCCACGCAGATACGCGTGTCGTACTGCATGTAGTGGACATAGCGCGCGAGGGTCGCCGACGTGCCGCCGGTACCCGCCGTGGCCACGATCCACGCGGGCTCCGGGAACCGCTCCAACTCCAGCTGGCGGAAGATCGATTCGGCGATGTTGTTGTTGCCGCGCCAGTCGGTGGCCCGCTCGGCGTAGGTGAACTGGTCCATGTAGTGGCCGCCGGTCTCCACCGCGAGGCGGGCCGACTCCTCGTACATCTTCCGGGAGTCGTCCACGAAGTGACATCGTCCGCCGTGGAACTCGATCAGACGGCACTTCTCGGCGCTCGTCGTGCGCGGCATGACCGCGATGAAGGGCACGCCGATCAGCTTGGCGAAGTAGGCCTCGGAGACGGCGGTGGAGCCGCTGGAGGCCTCGATGACCGGGCGACCGGGGCGGATCCAGCCATTGCAGAGGCCGTAGAGGAAGAGGGAGCGGGCGAGGCGGTGCTTGAGGCTGCCCGTGGGGTGCGTCGACTCGTCCTTCAGGTAGAGGTCGATGCCCCATTGTTCCGGGAGCGGGAAGCGCAGCAGATGCGTGTCCGCCGACCGGTTGGCATCGGCCTGGACCTTGCGTACGGCCTCTTTCAGCCAGTCACGGTAGGCGGCGTCGCTGCGGTCGACGTCGAGGGTGGCGCCGGTGCGGGTCTGGTGGGTGGTGCTCACGGCGGTGCTCCTTACGCTGGGAGCCGACGGCGCCTGACGCGGCCGGCATCTCGAGCATAGGCATCTTTCACACCACGCCCCACCTGCATAAACGCATCTTTGGGCCACCCAAAGCCGCCCTGGGGCACACCTGTGGGAGGCATCCGGGGGCGCATTTGGCGGGAGTGCTCCGGGCGGCCCACGTACGCGCCCCGCGCACACTGGTGCTCCCGGCCGTATCGGGGCAGACTGCACGCGACGGGACGATCGTCCCCAGGGCCTGTCCGACGATTCCCGTCGTCCGCCCGGAGGGCGGGCACCGCGGCGTCCGGTGCGTGCGATCGCGAGGCGCCGGAGCGTCCTCGTGGCGGCGCCATGGGGGCGGTTCGGCAACACGGCGAGCGTGCATGCCAGGCGTCGTGGGCAGACGGGAATCGTCGGACAGGCACTGGGGGGCGCACACTGGATCTCGGAAGCTCTGGGCAAGGGGGCGGCGAGGGATGGCGGAGCCGGAGTTCACGGCCACGGGCGTGCGGATCGGAAAGCGGCTGCGCTCGCTCACCCGGGCCGGGCAGGTCCGGATCAACGACGGCAGGCTGGAGTTGCTCAACAGCTACGGCAGCGAGATCGACAGCGCTCCGGTGCAGGCGGTGCGCGCGTCCCGGCCGTTGTTCGGGCCGGACGGCAAGGCGCTGGCCGACCTCAACGGCAAGCGGTACCAGCTGACGCTGGGCGAGCACGACCCCGCTCCGGGCGAGGCGGGTCCGCCCGCGGCACGGCGGTTCATCGAGGCGGTGCGCCGGGCCGCCGGACGCGGCGGCTGACACCCGCCGCCGACCCGGGAAGACGCCGGTCGTATTACTCCGAGCAGCGGCCCGTCGCGGCGAGTTGCGGGAGCGCATCCGCTGCGTCACGCTGGTCGTACGTCACTCTGGGTTTACCGGCGATAACGCTGCGAACCAGCCCGCCGGCCATGACAGCAGGCGGCCGTTTGGACGCAAGCACCCTGCTGGATCCGTTGTTCTCCGTGTTCTTCCGGTCCCTTCGGACCTCTACATCGGGGAGTCGCAGCCGTGATCAGTCACCCAAGCAGGCACTGCACGGTGGAGCTCCAAGCCCTGCCGTCGCGGATCGGCCAGGTCCGCAGAATCGTATCTGCGCAGTTGCGCTACTGGCATATGGACGCGTTGATAGACCGGGCCGCGCTCGGTGTGACGGAGCTGCTCAGCAACGTTCACCGGCACGCAAGGCCCGACAAGTCGTGCACGGTCGAGCTGGAGCTGGCGCCGGACCGGCTCACGGTCTCGGTGCGCGACAACGACCCGCGGCTTCCGGTGCCGGCCGACGTCGCGAACCTGCCGGACGGCGGCCCGCTGGCCACCTGTGGGCGGGGGCTGGCGATGGTGGCGGCGGTGAGCGAGAGCTGGGGTGCCCGGCCGGACGGCGAGAACGGCAAGGTCGTGTGGTTCACGCTGTCCGCTCCGGCGGTGGTGCGGCCGCATCCGGCTCACGCGCCGCGTCGCACCGCGGGAGTACGGCCGGCCCCGGGGCCGGTCCGTGTGGCCACTTCGGCCCCGGCCCCCGTGGGGACTCCGGTGGGCACCGGGGTCACACTCACCGCCGAGGCGCCCGTGGTGGCGGCGCCGGTGGCGAGCGTGACACCCGCGCCTGCCGGCGCCGGTAGCCAGACTGCGGCCCGGTCGACCGTTCCCGGCTAGGGCTGGGGCGGGGCAGAGGGAGCAACGGGGGGTCCGCTTACCGGCGCTGGCGGGGTGCGGGGAGCTGCCGCTGAGCAACGGGGGGTCCGCTTACCCGGGGCCGGCAGGGCGCGGGAAGCTGCCGCTGAGCAACGGGGGGACCGCTTACCCGGGGCCGGCAGGGCGCGGGGAGCTGCCGCTGAACAGGGGGGTTTGCTTACCCGGCGCCCGCGGGGTGCGGGAAGCTGCCGCTGAACAACGGGGGGGCCGCTTACCGGCGCTAGCCGGGTGCCGCTGCGCCCACCCGTGCCGCCCCAGCGGCACGACTGCCCGCAGCTGGGCGGGGACGACGGCCGCTGCCGGGTGGGCCGCCGCGCCTGCGGCACAACCGGCCGCAACCGCACAAGTACGACCGCCCCTGCCGGTGAGCCGCCAAGCCTGCGGCACGACCTCCCGCAACCACACGAATACGACCCCCTCTACCCGCTGAGCCGCCAAGCCTGCGGCACAACCCCCCGCAACCACACGAATACGACCCCCACTACCCGGTGAGCCGCCAAGCCTGCGGCACAACCGGCCGTAGCTGGGCGGGGGTGACGGCTCGGAGCGGGACCGGTGGGACGAAGTCGGCTGTACGGCAGTTCCCTGAGGGGCGCGGGGAACTGCGCGACCAGCCCCCACGCACCCGCGCTCGCGCACGGCCGCACACCGCCCCCGCCAGGCAGGCGCCCCGGCCAACGCGACGCGGTCACTCCGTCGCGATCGCCCGCAACACGTCCAACCGTGCCGCCCGCCGGGCCGGCCGTAGGCCCGCCAGGGCGCCGGCGGTGAGGCCGATGAGGGCGACCACCGCGAGCCGGGCGGATGGGAGGGCGAAGGCGAACGCGGTGTCGCTCGCGCCGTCGGAGGCCTTGACCAGCACCCAGCCCAGGAAGGCGCCGAGACCGAGCCCGCCGGCCGTGCCGAACGCGGCGACCAGGACCGACTCCCAGCGGACCATGGCCCGCAGCTGGGCGCGGGTCTGACCGACGGCCCGCAGCAGGCCCAGTTCCCGGGTGCGTTCGTGCAGCGCGAGGGTCAGCGTGTTCGCGATGCCGAGCAGGGCGATGACCACCGCGAGGGCGAGCAGCGCGTAGACGAGGGTGAGCATCATGTCGATGCCGCCCGCAGAGGACTGCGCGTACTCGTCTCGGGTCTGCACGGACGGGTTGCCGTAGTGCGCGGCGACCGCCCGTACCGCCGCCTTGCCCGCGTCCGCGGTCACCCCGCGCTTGAAGGTGACGGCGATCAGGCTGTCGGCGTCCTGGGTGCGGTGCGGGGCCCAGGCGGCCCGGGTGATGACATAGTCACCGGCGAGTTCCGACTGGCCGTACACGGCACGGACGGTGAAGTCGTCCGTCCTGCCGTCGGTGAAGGTCAGCCTGGCCGTGTCGCCGGTGCGCAGATGCCGCCGGTCGGCCTCCTTCCGGGTGATCGCGATGCCGTTGACGCCGAGGTCGCGCAGGGAACCGGTGACCGTGCCGAGGTCGAAGGTACGGGCGAGGGCCGCGGGATCGGTGACCGTCAAGGCCCTTCCTCTGCCGTCGACTTCGGCGACCCCTCGGCCGAGCCCCACGGCGGTGTCCACCTGGGGCAGCCGCTGGAGCGCGGGCGCGAGCCGGGGGCTGAGTCCGCTGCCGCCCGCGCCGAAGGACGGGCTGCTGACGGCGACGTCGCCGGCGAAGGACCGGGACACCGTCTGGTCCATGGTGGCCTTCAGCGAGGCACCGAACACGGTGAACAGCGACACGACGGCCACGCCGATCATCAGCGCGCTCGCGGTGGCCGCCGTCCGCTTCGGACTGCGCAGGGCGTTGCGCCGGGCCAGGGATCCGGTGACCCCGCGCAGCCGGTCCAGGGGGCTGCCGAGCAGTCGTACGGCCGTGGTGGCGGCCACCGGGCCGAGGACGACGAAGGCCGCCAGGGCGAGGAGTGTGCCGAGTCCCGCCAGCCACACGGACGGGGAGACCAGGACGCCGGCCAGGGTCGTGGCGAGCGCCAGCGCGCCGAGAACGGCCCCGGCGGTCGCACGGCCCCGGGAGGCACCGGAGGCGTCGACGGCCGTCTCGCGCAGGGCGGCGAGCGGCGCCGTCCGTCCGGCGCGCCGGGCCGGCAGCAGCGCGGAGCCCAGGCAGACCACGATCCCCACCGCGAGCGGCAGCACCATCGACAGCGTCTTGATGACCAAGTCGCCGTCGGGGAACGGGAATCCGATCGCCGGGAACAGCGCCTGGAGGCCGGCGGCGATGCCGATGCCGCCCGCGAGTCCGGTGAGGGACGCGGTGAGCGCGACGACGCAGGCCTCGGCGAGCGCGGCGGCCGTCACCTGGCGGCGGGCCGCGCCGAGGGCACGCAACAGGGCGTTCTCCCGGGTGCGCTGGGCGACCACGATGGCGAACGTGTTGTGGATGGAGAAGGTCGCGACGAGCAGCGCGACGCCGGAGAACACGAGCAGGAAGGTGGTGAAGAGGGTCAGGAACTGGCTGGAGATCATGTCGGTGTTCTCCTGCGCCGACTGCTGACCGGTGATGGCCTCGACTCCCTTGGGCAGCACGGGAGTCAGCCTGCGGACCAGGTCGTTCTGGCTCACTCCGGGCCCGGCCCGCACCTCGATGGCCGCCGCCCGCCCGGGCCGCGCGGTCAGGTACTTCTCGGCGTCGGAGCGGGTCATGCCCGTGAAGGTCACCTGGGCCATGCCGTCCTGGCCGCCGAAGGTGGCGAGGCCGACGATGGTGACCTTCACGGGATCCGGCGTCCGCAGGACGGTCGTGTCGCCGATCTTCAGGCCGCCCTTCTTCGCGGCGCCCCGGTTCACCACGACCTCGCCGGACCTGGCCGGTGCGCGGCCTTCGGCGAGCCGGTAGGGGTTGAGGCGCGGGTCGGTGATCCAGTTCCCGGCGAGCGTGGGCGGGCCCTGGCCGCCGACGGGCTTGCCGTCGGAGCCGACGAGCTGGCCGGCGCCCTGGATGTCCGGTTCCGCCGCGGCCACGCCGGGGACCCGCTCGATGGTTGTCACCAGCGAGGTGTCCACGGGCCGCCGTACGCCCTGGGCCTCGCCCGGTGTGGTGATGGCGTCGGCGCCGCGTACGACGGCGTCCGTGCCGCTGGTGGCCTCGCCGAACATGCTGCCGAAGCTGGCGCGCAGCGTGTCGCCCATGACGAGGGTGCCGGTCAGGAAGGCGACGCCGAGGAACACGGCGACGAAGGTTCCGGCGAACCGGCGCCGGTGGGCGCGCAGCGAGGTGAGGCTGAGCCGGACCGCCGCGTTCATGTCCGCACCTCGAAGGCCTTCATGCGGTCCAGGACCCGGTCCGCGGTCGGCGACTCCATCCGGTCGACCAGCCGTCCGTCGGCGAGGAAGAGCACCTCGTCGGCGTGCGCGGCGGCTACCGGGTCGTGCGTGACCATGACGACCGTACGGTCCATCTCCCGCACGGCGGAGCCGAGGAGGCCGAGGACCTCCGCGCCGGAGCGGGAGTCGAGGTTTCCGGTCGGCTCGTCGGCGAAGACCACGTCGGGCCGCCCGGCGAACGCCCGTGCCACGGCGACGCGTTGCTGCTGGCCGCCGGAGAGTTCGGAGGGCCGGTGGTGCAGCCGCTCGCGCAGCCCGACGACGTCCACGAGCGCGTCGATCCATTCCTGGTCGCCGCGCCGCCCTGCCAGGTCCAGGGGCAGGGTGATGTTCTCGGCGACGGTCAGTGTCGGCACCAGGTTGAACGCCTGGAAGACGAAACCGACCCGGTCCCGGCGCAGCAGCGTCAGGCGCCGGTCGTCCAGCGCGCCGAGTTCGGTGTCGCCGATGTAGGCGGCGCCGGAGGTGAGCGTGTCGAGGCCGGCCGCGCAGTGCATGAGGGTGGACTTCCCGGAGCCCGAGGGGCCCATGATCGCCGTGAAGCGTCCGGCGGGAAAGGAGACGTCGACGCCGTCCAGAGCGCGTACGGCGGTGTCGCCACCGCCGTACACCTTCACCGCGTCGACCACGCGGGCCGCGGCCCGCAGTGCGGTCGTGGTGGTCATGCCGCGCCTCCCTTGCCCGTGCGGCCGAACTGCTCCTCCAGGACGGACATGCGGCGCCGGTACTCGTCCTCGTCGATCTCGCCGGAGGCGAAACGGCGGCCGAGGACGGCGAGCGGCGAGTCGCCCGCGGGGCGTCCGCCGTCCATGGGCCGCCAGGGGCCGCCGCGCCCGCGCCAGACGGTGCGGCGCAGGAAGGTGACGGCGCCGATCACGACGGCCGCCCAGATCAGCGGGAAGAACAGGATCCACGGGCCGGGACCTCCGTCCCAGTTGGCCAGGGTCTGCATCTCGGGTCATCTCCCTTGTCGTTTCTCTCTGCGGGGATGCCACGAGACTCCCTCCGGCAGGGGGTCCGGGTCGTCGTGCGGCCGGCGGCAGTGCGGCTACCTCCCCGGGAGTACGGCGCGGGCGGCGGACTGCTCCCCAGGGACTGGCGGAGTGTAACTACTAGTATGTACAGTGGCCGCATGAGCACCCCGGAACGACTGATCGAGTCCACCCGCGAGCTGCTGTGGGAGCGCGGCTACGTGGGCACGAGCCCGAAGGCGATCCTGGAGCGCGCGGGAGCGGGCCAGGGCAGCATGTACCACCACTTCAAGGGCAAGCCGGACCTGGCCCTGGCGGCGATCCGGCGCACCGCCGAGCAGTTGCGTGCCACCGCCGAACGCGTCCTCGACGGTCCCGGCACGCCGTACGAGCGCATCGAGGCGTATCTGCTGCGCGAGCGTGACGTGCTGCGCGGCTGCCCGGTCGGCCGGCTGACCATGGACCCCGACGTGATCGCGAGCGAGGAACTGCGCGCGCCGGTCGACGAGACGATCGCCGCCATCCGCGATCGGATCGCCGGGCTCGTCGAAGAGGGCAAGCGGCAGGGGCAGTTCGCGCCCTGGCTGGACGGCGAGGAGATCGGCGCGGCCGTCCTGGCGACCGTGCAGGGCGGCTATGTCCTCGCCCGCGCCTCCGGCTCCCCCGCCGCCTTCGACGCCGGTGTCCGCGGCCTGCTGTCCCTGCTCGCACCCCGAACTCCCGGACAGGGGAACTGAGCCGGTGCACATCACCAGACGGCGTCCCGACACCCGGCAGGGCCCGGCGGAGAACTTCACCGGCACGGTGTGGCTGGACGAGCTCGCCGCGCCCGCCGCTCCGTCCCGGCTGCGCATGTTCAACGTCCACTTCGCTCCGGGCGCCCACACGGCCTGGCACCGGCACCCGCACGGGCAGGTGCTGCACGTCCTGGAGGGCGAGGGGCTGGTACAGCGCAAAGGCGGTGAGGTGGAGGCGATCCGCGCGGGCGACACGGTGTGGATCGAACCGGGCGAATGGCACTGGCACGGCGCAGCCCCCCGCACCTTCATGACCCACCTCGCGGTCGTGGAGGCAGCCGAGGACGGCACGACGACCGAGTGGCACGCACACGTGGCCGGCTACCCCGCCTGAGAGAGGATGCACGAGATGCACGCCATGCAGTACGAGTTCACCCTGCCCGCCGACTACGACATGGGCATCATCCGCTCCCGCGTCGCCCGCGTCGCGCACCTGCTGGACGACTGGGACGGCCTGGGCATCAAGACGTACGTGCTGCGCGAACGCGGGGTGAACGGCTCGCCGGTGAACCAGTACGGGCCGTTCTACCTGTGGAACACCGTGGAGGGCATGAACAGCTTCCTGTGGGGCGGAGCCTTCCAGGGGCCCGTGAACGACTTCGGCCGGCCGGCGATACGGCAGTGGACGGGCCTGGCGTTCGAGGAGGGCACCGCGGCCGGGTCCGCGCCCGCGTTCGCCGTGCGCCGACGCCAACCGGTGCCGGAGGGCGTGGAGTTGGCCGCGTTCATGGCGGACGCGGCGGCCGAGGCCGGGCGACTGGCGGCGGAGGACGGCGCGGTCCTCGCCGCGGCGGCCGTGGACACGCGCGCGTGGGAGCTGGTGCACTTCTCGCTCTGGGAGCACGATGCGCCCAAGGCCGACGGGGACGTCTTCGAGGTGCTGCACCTGTCGGCGCCCGGCCGGGACCGGCTCCCGCGCGGGCGGCAGTGGTGAGCCGCGTCCGTACGGTCCTCGGCGACATCCCGCCCGAGCAGCTGGGCGTGTGCGACGCGCACGACCATCTCTTCCTGCGCAGCCCGCAGTTGCCGGGCCAGGAGCTGGAGGACCTGTCGGCCGCACGTGCCGAGCTGGCCGCGTTCCGGGCGGCGGGCGGAGCGGCCGTCGTGCAGTGGACGCCGTACGGCATGGGGCGGCGGGCGGCGGACCTGCCGGAGCTGTCCCGGGCCACGGGAGTGCGGTTGGTCTGCGCCACCGGGCTGCACCAAGCCGCACACTACGACACCCAGTTGCTCGACAGACTGCGCGGCGGCGGCCTCGCCGAGCTGTTCGTGTCCGAGCTGACCGAGGGCATCGCCACGACCGGGGTGCGAGCCGGCTTCATCAAGGTGGCGGGCGGTTTCCACGCACTCGACGCTCACACCCGCCGGACCATGACGGCGGCGGCCGAGGCCCACCACGCCACCGGCTCGACCATCGCCGTGCACCTGGAGCTGGGCACCGGCGCCCTGGACGTCCTCGACCTGCTGTGCGGCGAGTTGGGCGTGCCCGGCGACCGGGTGATCCTGGGCCACCTGAACCGCCACCCCGACCCCGTGGTGCAGCGGCAGGCCGCCGCTTCGGGCTGCTGGCTGGCCTTCGACGGGCCGTCCCGCGCCCATAACGCCACCGACTGGCGGATGCCGGAGGCGGTACGGGCGTTGGCGGAGGCCGGGTTCGCGGACCGGCTGCTACTCGGCGGGGACACGGTGGTCGCCGGCGCGCGCTCGGTCGACGGTGGGCTGGGAATGCCGTACCTGCTGCGCCGGGTACGGCACCGGCTGGCGGCCGCGGTGGGCGCGGACCTGGTGGACCGCATACTCACCGAGCATCCCGGGCGGGCGTTCGCGGTCGACTGGAGGTGAGTGCACGTTCCGCGAGGCGTGCGGCGAGGCTGTCAGCAGATCTGCCCCGACTGGGGTGGCGAACTCATCGCGCGACCTCGCCGGGCGGCCGGGCGGCGGCTCAGGCGTCGGTGCAGGCGCGGACGACCGGGTGCGGATGGTCGACGTGCGGTCCTTCGAGCCGCTCCAGGCCGGCGAGTGAGCCGATCAGGGCGATCCGGTCGGACTCGGGCTCGTCGCCGCGGGCGGTCTCCCTACTCACCAGCTCCGCGTACCGGTCGTACAACTGCCGTGCCGGTGGTCAGCCATGGGGTAGGGCGTCGGCCGGGGGTGCGGGCCGATCTCCTCGGGGAGTTCGCGGGCCGGGTGCGCACGCAGCGCGTGGAGGTCCGACTCGTCTTGTTCTTCGGGTGGTTCGCTGGTGCCGCCGGGCAGCTGCCGGCGGCTCGGCACCGCGGTCGAGGGTACCGGGCGCAGGGCGTGATGCCGTTGGCTGGTCCGGGCACAGGACAGCAGCAGACCGTCGGTTCCGTCGCCGTCGAACAGGGCCGGGTCGGCTCGTTCCGCCGCCTCCCGGGCCGCACCGGTCACCGCAGTGCCGCCAGCGGGTCGTCCAGTACGGGCTGCCAGGCCAGCTCGGCCGCGCCGACGAGGCTGTTGTGGTCCAGCGTGCAGGGCAGAATCGGTACTCCACCGCTCTGGCCCCACAGGCTGCGGTCGGCGACGACCGCGCGCAGCCGGGCGGGATCGGCGTCCAGGAGGGTGCGGTGCAGGCCGCCGAGGATGATGCGGTCGGGGTTCAGGATGTTGACCAGGCCGGCCAGCCCCAGGCCCAGGCGGTCGATCAGCGCCTCGGCGGCCGTACGGACGGCCGGGTCGTCGTACTGGGTGCGCAGCAGGTCGTTGGCCTGCTGGAGCAGGGACACCTCGGGGCCGGGCTCACGGCCTGCCTCGACGAGCAGCGCCAGCGGATCGGCCTCGACGTCCAGGCAGCCGCGGCTGCCGCAGTGGCAGGGTCTGCCCTCGGGATTGACGGTGAGGTGGCCGACCTCCAGGGCCAGTCCCGAACTGCCGGTGTGCAGGCGGCCGTCCAGCACCAGCGCACCGCCGACGCCCCGGTGTCCGGTGGCCACGCACAGCAGGTCCCGCGCGCCCCGGCCGGCGCCGTGCCGGTGCTCGGCGAGCGCGGCGAGGTTGACGTCGTTGCCCGCGAAGGCCGGGCCGGCCGTGATGCCGGCGGCGCGCACGCACTCGGCGAAGATCCGGCGGACGGGGGCGCCGACGGGCCAGGCCAGGTGCAGGGGGTTGAGGGCGAGGCCCTCGGGTTCGGCCACGGCGGACGGTACGGCGAGTCCGGCGCCGACGCAGCGGCGGCCCGTCGTCCGCAGCAGTTCCGCGCCCGCCTCGACGACCGAGCCGAGCACCTTCGCCGGGTCCGCGTCGACGGTCTCGCAGCCGGGCGCGGTCGCCACGATGCCCCCGCCGAGGCCGACCAGCGCGGCCCGGAAGCCGTCGGCGTGGACCTGCGCGGCGAGTGCCACCGGGCCGTCCTCGGCGACCTCCAGCCGGTGTGAGGGGCGGCCCTGGGAGCCGGCCGCGGCGCCCGGCCGGGCGTCCACCCGGATCAGCCCGAGCGCCTCCAGCTCGGCGGCCACCGCCCCCGCGGTCGCCCGGGTGACCCCGAGTTCCGCGGTGAGCACGGCGCGGGTCGGCGCCCGCCCGGTGTGCACCAGCTCCAGCGCGGGTCCGAGCGCACCGCGCCCCCGGTCCAGCCGCGCCCTCGAGGTGGTCCTCTCCCCCGCCGTCCGGGGATCCGCCTTGCCGCTCATGAGGGCGAGTCTCCCATGATCCGAAGGTGCGGCGGCCTAGAGGCCGCTGACCCGAAGTGTGATGTTCAGACGTCCGGACAGGCCCAACTCGGTCGGGCCGGTGCCCCCGTAGACCCACGGGACCCCGTGGTAGGCCAGCCTCGACGGCCCGCCGAACACGAACAGGTCGCCGCTGCGCAGCTCGACATCCGTGTAGGGCTTGGCCCGCGTCTCGGTGTTCCCGAACCGGAAGAGACAGGTGTCGCCCAGGCTCAGCGACACCACCGGCGCGTCCGCCTTCTCGTCGCTGTCGCGGTGCATGCCCATGCGGGCGTCGCCGTCGTAGAAGTTGATCAGTGCGATGTCGTAGGCATACGGCTCCTGCGGGCCCAGCGCGGCGACGGCGGCGCGGCGGCCCAGTTCGCCGAGCCAGGCCGGGAAGGGCTTGACGGGGGCGCCGTCGCCGTCGACGGCCGTGCGGGCGTAGGCGTACGGGTACCAGTGCCAGCCCAGGCAGACCTGCCGGGCGGTCATCGTGCCGCCGCCCGGGGTACGGACCGTGCGCAGTCCGGCCGGCGGCCGCGCCCAGTCCCGGCAGGCGGCGAGCAGCTCGCGCTGCGCCTCCGGTGCCAGCCAGTCCGGGACGTGCACGGCGCCCGGTGCGACCTGAGCGCGCTCCCTGGGAAACAGCTCCGCGTCCACACGCTCCATAGTGCCGCAGACCCGCCCCACCACCCCTGAGCTGCGGCTCCGCTAGCCTGGGAGGCACGATGAGCGACCGTATGACGACACCGTGGGGCGAGGTCGAGCTGTCCCGCTTCCCCGAGAGTGCCCGCGACCGGCTGCGTGCCTGGGACGCATCCGACGCGTACCTGCTGCGCCACCTGGCCGAGGAGGGGGTGCCGCTCAGGGGCTCGGTCGTGGTGGTCGGGGACCGCTGGGGTGCGCTGGCCACGGCGCTCGCGGAGCACCGGCCGACGCAGATCACCGACTCCTTCCTGAGCCAGGAGGCGACCCGGGCGAATCTGGCGCGGGCCGGTGTCGAACCCGGTGCCGTCCAGTTGCTGACCACCCAGGATCCGCCGCCCGAGCGGGTGGACGTGCTGCTGGTGCGGGTGCCGAAGAGCCTGGCGCTGCTGGAGGACCAGCTGCTGCGGCTGGCGCCGGCGGTGCACGCGGACACCGTCGTCGTCGGCACCGGGATGGTGAAGGAGATCCACACCTCCACGCTCCAGTTGTTCGAGCGGATCCTCGGGCCGACCCGGACCTCGCTGGCGCGGCAGAAGGCCCGGTTGATCTTCTGCGCCCCGGACCCGGCGCTGGAGCGTCCGGCGAACCCGTGGCCGTACAGCTACGGGCTCCCCGACGGCATCGGGGCGGTGTCCGGGCGCACGGTCGTCAACCACGCGGGCGTCTTCTGCGCCGACCGCCTCGACATCGGCACCCGCCTCTTCCTCCAGCACCTGCCCGGACCGGGCGCGGGCCGCGTGGTGGACCTCGGATGCGGCAACGGTGTCGTCGGTACGGCGATCGCGCTCGCGGATCCGGCGGCCGAGGTGCTGTTCGTGGACGAGTCCTTCCAGGCGGTGGCCTCGGCGGAGGCGACGTACAAGGCCAACGGGGTGCCCGGGCACGCGGAGTTCCGGGTCGGGGACGGGCTGGCCGGGGTGGCGCCGGGCAGCGTGGACCTCGTCCTGAACAACCCGCCCTTCCACTCGCACCAGGCGACGACCGACGCGACGGCCTGGCGCATGTTCACGGGGGCGTTGCGCTCGCTCCGGCCGGGGGGTGAACTGCGGGTGATCGGGAACCGGCATCTGGGGTATCACGTGAAGCTGAGGCGGTTGTTCGGGAACTGTGAACTGGTTGCCGGCGACCCGAAGTTCGTTGTGCTGAGGGCCGTGAAGAAGGTCTGACGCCGGGGCGCTTCACCGAACGAGAACCCCGATGGTCCGCCGCACCTCCTGGGCCATCGCCTCCCTCCCCACACTCAGGTACTTGCGGGAGTCGACCGCCTCGGGACGCGCCGCGAGGAACTCCCGGATCGCACCGGTCATGGCCACGTTCAGCGCCGTGCCGACGTTGACCTTGGCGATGCCGCCCGCGACCGCCGCGACCAGTTGCTCGTCCGGGACGCCGGAGGAGCCGTGCAGGACGAGGGGGACGGACAGCGCGGCGGAGAGCCGTTTGAGCAGGGCTTGGTCGAGGGTGGCCGTGCGGGTGGTCATCGCGTGCACGCTGCCGATGGCGACGGCGAGCGCGTCGACGGCGGTGCCGGACACGAAGTCGCGGGCCTGATCGGGCTCGGTGCGGGCGCCGGGTGCGTGGGCGTCCAGCGGGAGCCTGCCGTCCTTGCCGCCGATCTGTCCCAGCTCGGCCTCGATCCACAGCCCCTGGGAGTGCGCCCAGTCGGCGGCGGCCCGGGTCGCGGAGAGGTTCTCGGCGTACGGCAGCCGGGCCGCGTCGTACATCACCGAGCTGAACCCGGCGTCGGGCGCCTGGCGCAGCAGGTGGTCGCTCTGTACATGGTCGAGGTGCAACGCGATGGGCACGTCGGCGCGTTCGGCGGCGGCGACGGCTGCCCGGGCCAGCGGCAGCAGCCGCCCGTAGCGGTACTTGACGGCGTTCTCGCTGACCTGGAGCACGACGGGCGCACCGGCCGACTCGGCGCCGGCGATGACGGCCTCGACGTGTTCCAGGGTGATGACGTTGAACGCGGCGACGGCGGAGCGGGTTTCGGCGGCGGCGGTGACCAGCTCGCCGGTGGACGCGAGGGGCACGTGTGGTGTCCTTCCGGGGCGCGGGCGGCGGGTCGGGGTTCAGGGGGCGAGTATCACCGAGCGGGTGAGATGGCGCGGCCGGTCGGGGTCGAGGCCGCGGGCGGCGGCGACGGCGACCGCGAGCCGCTGGGCTCGGACGAGTTCGGCGAGCGGGTCGAGGCCGCCGTCGATCCACAACCCGCCGGTGGCGCGGACCTGGTCGGCGAGCCCGTCCGGTGCCTCGCCGAGCATCCAGGTGGCGGTGCCCTCGGTGGTGATGCTGATCGGGCCGTGCCGGTACTCCATCGCCGGATACGCCTCGGTCCAGGCCAGCGAGGCCTCGCGCATCTTCAGCCCGGCCTCGCTCGCGAGGCCGACGGTCCAGCCGCGCCCGAGGAAGGTGAACTGGGTGCAGGCGACCAGTCCTTCGGGAAGAGGAGTGGACAGGGCCGTACGCGCGTCGGCCACGACGGAGTCGGTGTGCAGGCCGAGATGGGCGCGCAGGAGGGTGAGGGCGGTGGTGGCGAACCGGGTCTGGACGACGGAGCGTTCGTCGGCGAAGTCCAGTACGACGAGGTCGTCCGCGGCCGATGCGACCGGGGTGTCCGGGTCCCCGGTGACGGCCGTGGTCCGCGTCCCGCCCCTCAACCGGCCGAGGAGTTCCAGCACTTCGGTGGTGGTGCCGGAGCGGGTGAGGGCCACGACCCGGTCGTACGAGCGGCCGTTCGGGAACTCGGAGGCCGCGAACGCGTCGGTCTCGCCCTGCCCGGCTCCCTCGCGCAGGGCGGCGGCCGCCTGCGCCATGAAGTACGAGGTCCCGCAGCCCACGATGGCGACCCGCTCCCCGGGCCCCGGCAGCGCGTCCCGGTACCGCCCCGCCGCGTCGGCCGCCCGTATCCAGCACTCCGGCTGGCTGTTCAGCTCGTGCTCGACATGTGTCATGCCCACACCCTCCCCTGCTGATTGTTCCTGCAAGATATAGCGAGCTTTCGAGCACAATCAAGCATTCGAGCGCAGAGTGGGGTGCGCTAGGGTCACCGGGAACACATCGGAACGGAGGCTGCGGATGTCCCGGGACGCCCGCTGGAAGGCGCTGCTGGAACTGCTCGTCGAGCGCGGCCGGCTGGAGGTCGAGGAGGCGGCGGCCGAGCTGGAGGTGTCCGCGGCGACGATCCGCAGGGACTTCGACCAACTCGCCGAGCAGCAGATGCTGGTGCGCACCCGCGGCGGCGCGGTGGTGCACGGGGTGTCCTACGAACTCCCGCTGCGCTACAAGACGGCCCGCCGCGCCTCGGAGAAGCAGCGCATCGCCAAGGCCGTGGCCGATCTGCTGGCGCCGGGCGAGGCGGTGGGGCTGACCGGCGGTACGACCACCACGGAGGTGGCCCGGGCCCTGGCCGTGCGCGGCGACCTGGCCACCGGTTCGCCCGCGCTGACCATCGTCACCAACGCGCTCAACATCGCCAACGAGCTCGCCGTACGGCCCCAGTTCAAGATCGTGGTGACGGGTGGGGTGGCGCGCCCGCAGTCGTACGAACTCATCGGTCCGCTCGCGGACGGGGTGCTCGGGCAGATCACGCTCGACGTGGCGGTGCTCGGTGTCGTCGCCTTCGACGTCACGCACGGGGCGGCGGCCCATGACGAGGCGGAGGCCGCGATCAACCGGCTGCTGTGCGAGCGCGCCGAGCGGGTGGTGGTGGCCGCGGACTCCAGCAAGCTGGGCCAGCGGGCGTTCGCCCGGATCTGCGGCGCGGACCAGGTGAACACGCTCGTGACGGACACGGCGGTGGGGCAGGAGACGGTACGCCGCTTCGAGGAGGCGGGGGTACGGGTCCTCGCCGTGTGACGCCCGGTTCGTCGCAGGCCTCGGCTCAGATACCGCCGAGGTCGGCCTTGACGAACCCGGCGCCGCGTTGGTCGTTGCAGCCTGTGGGCGGCCGGTCGAGCGGGTCCGGCCAGTGCTGCTGGGCCTGGAGCGCCACGCTCACCAGGGTCAGCAGCAGGTCGACGTCGCTCGCCGCGTCGAGGCGCAGGGTCACCCACTGCGAACCGCGCACGATCCTGATCGCACCCGAGTCCTTGAGGTCCTTGGCGAACCGCCGGATCGCCCGGTCGGTCAGCCGTAGATCGACATCCCGGTCCGAGTGGAAGTGGGCGATCTCCCCCCCGGCCGAACTCACCGCCTGTCCCAGGCCGCAGCTCGGGACCGCCCGACTCAGATCGGGCCAGGTCGCCAGTTGCGCGAGCGCGCGCGAGGCCAACGTCATGGGCCCATCATGGCCCGCTCACCCCTCGGCAACCAGCTCGTGAGCAAGCATTAACCGACCTGTTTCCGGCCGCGGGCCGGGCGTGGACGCTCCGAGGCGCACCGAACGAGGCATCCGCCACCTCGTGTTGAAGCCGCGGCCGTCCCGGAAGAGCGCAAGTCTACGCAGGTCAGGGCCACATCGGTCAATTCGCCGGCACGACCGCCCTAGTCGTGCAGGGCCTGCGGCAGCCCGAACCGCGCGAGGAGGCCGTTGTCGCCGAAGCGGGTGACGGCGGAGATCCGGTCGTCTTGCAGAGTGAGAACGAGCAACCCGTAGGCGTGCGCGACCCAGCGCGCCGCCGACGCCCGCGCGCTCGGCATCCGGTTCGTCGCCCTGGCCCCGGGCCAGTTGCTGACCGGCACCACGATCGGCGAGGCCGCGGCCACCGCGTACGGCGCCGAGACCGGCCAGTCGGCGGACGCCAGTCTGAAGGAGCGCTTCCCGGTGCCGCTGGACGCGGCCGGGGTGGCGAGGGCCGTCCTCGCGATCGCCTCGGACGAGGAGCATGCCGGGCAGGCGGTGCTGAGGGGGACGGGCATGGGGGTCGAGCCTGTCCGAGCCGGCCGTCGGGGCGGTGGTCACGCCGGCCGGACCACGAAGGCGGGTAGGGGAGGCAGGCATCCACCTACGGGGCATGTGTGGCGGGCCGGGCGCGGAACACCTCCATGCCCGGCCCGCCGTGCGCCACGCCGACGGGCTCGGGACCGGCTCCTACCGCCCCTCGCCCCCACCTCGCCGCCGGACTGCTCCGACCCGGTATATCCCTTGCCCCGCCCCGCGCCCCCACCTAGCCTGACTTTGTGCCGCTAATAAACAAACCCCGATCGCACAGTGTCGTGCCGGGTGACAGCAACGACCTCACCCGCCTCCGCGTCGCTCTCACGGCCTTCTTCGCCCTGGACGGCTTCGTCTTCGCGGGCTGGGTGGTCCGTATCCCGGCCATCAAGCAGCAGACCGGCGCCTCTGCCGGCGCCCTGGGCCTGGCCCTGCTCGGCGTCTCCGCCGGTGCGGTGGTGACCATGACCCTGACCGGGCGGCTCTGCCGTCGCTACGGCAGCCATCCGGTTACCGTGGTCTGCGCCGTCCTGCTCTCCCTGAGCGTCAGCCTGCCTCCGCTGACCCACTCCGCGCCCGCCCTCGGTGCCGTACTCCTGGTCTTCGGCGCCGCCTACGGCGGCATCAACGTCGCCTTCAACAGCGCCGCCGTCGACCTGGTGGCCGCGTTGCGGCGGCCCATCATGCCCACGTTCCATGCCGCGTTCAGCCTCGGCGGCATGATCGGCGCCGGTCTCGGCGGACTGGTCGCCGGTGCGCTCTCCCCCACGCGGCATCTGCTCGGCCTCACCCTGATCGGCCTGCTCGTCACCGCCGGAGCCGGGCGCACCCTGCTGCGGCAGGATGCGCCGACACCGGCGGACCGGTCACCCTCACCGGAGGCGGACCCTGCCGGACCGCGCCGGACCGGCGGGCGCGGGCTGGTCCTCGTGTTCGGGCTGGTCGCGCTGTGCACTGCCTACGGTGAGGGCGCCATGGCCGACTGGGGCGCGCTCCACCTCCAGCAGGACCTGGCGGCGTCGTCCGGTGTGGCGGCGGCCGGTTACTCGTGTTTCGCGCTGGCGATGACGGCGGGCCGGGCGACCGGCACGACCCTCCTGGAGCGCCTCGGCCGCGCCCGCACGGTGATCGCCGGCGGCACCGTGGCGGCGGCGGGCATGCTGCTCGGCTCACTCGCGACCTCCGTGTGGGCCGCTCTGATCGGCTTCGCCGTCACCGGCCTCGGGCTCGCCAACCTCTTCCCGGTCGCCGTGGAGCGGGCGGGTGCGCTGACCGGTTCGTCCGGCGTGGCCGTGGCCTCGACGCTGGGCTACGGCGGCATGCTCCTCGGGCCGCCCGCGATCGGCTTCATGGCCGACTGGTTCTCCCTGCCGACCGCCCTCACCAGCGTGGCGGCGCTGGCCGCCGTCGCCGCGGTCATCGGGGTGTCGACACGGCGGACGACGGGCACCTGAGGCGACAGCCGAAAGCCGTGGAACGCAGCCGCGCCGAGAAGCCGCGACGCGGCCGGCCGGCACACCGCGGCTTGCCCCGGCGCACCCGGTCAACCCAACATCGAGGCGAGCCAGACTCGCCACCGGAGGACCTCAACTGCGGGGCGGCCAGTTGTTCGTGTCCTTCCGGCCCACTCCGCCCGGCGAGCCCTGTCGGCTCCGCACCGGACACGCCCTGTCGACCCCACGCCGAAAAGTCCCGCCCGCCGAGCGCGCTCCATCCGGCACACTCACGCACATGAACACTGCCGATTTCCTTCAGACCCTGGACCGGGAGGGCCGGTTGCTCGCGGCGGCCGCCTCCGCGGCGGGGACGGATGCCAAGGTGCCGCCCTGCCCCGAGTGGCAGGTGCGCGATCTGCTGCGGCACACCGGCGCGGTGCACCGGTGGGCCACGGGCTTCGTCGCCGACGCGTGCACGGAGCCCCGCCCCTTCGGCGACCCACCGGACCTGGACGGCGACGAGCTGGTGGGCTGGTACCGGGACAGTCACCGGCTGCTGGTCGACGCCCTGGCAGCCGCACCCGCCGACGTGGAGTGCTGGACCTTCCACCCGGCGCCCATCCCCTCACCGCTGGCGTTCTGGACACGCCGGCAGGCACACGAGACGACCATCCACCGGTACGACGCCGAGGCCGCCCTCGGCGACACGGTGTCGCCCATCGCCCCGGACTTCGCGGTGGACGGCATCGACGAGTTGCTGCGCGGTTTCCACGCCCGCTCCAGGAGCCGGCTGCGCACCCCTCAGCCGCGCGTGCTGAGGGTGCGCGCGGTGGACGCGGACGCGGTGTGGACCGTACGGCTGACCGCCGATCCGCCTCTGGCCGTACCGCACGCGGGCGAAGACGCGGATGCCGAACTGTCCGGCCCCGCCGACGAGTTGTATCTGGCGCTGTGGAACCGGCGGCCCGTACCGAGCGTGTCCGGTGACCGTTCGCTCGCCGCGCTGTGGCGGGAGAAGGGCGGGATCTGACGCCCGGTCAGTCGGCGTCGGACAGCATCCGGGCCAGTACCGCGCGCTGCACCGGCCGCACCTCGCCGTGCAGCGCGCGCCCCTTCACCGTGAGCGCCACGCGCACCCCGCGCCGGTCCTCGGCGCACATGGCACGCTCGACCAGGCCGTCCTTCTCCAGACGCCCGATCAGCCGGGACAGCGCGCTCTGGCTGAGATGGACGCGCTCGGAGATCTCCTGCACGCGGTAGCCGCAGCCGCCGTCCGTCGCCGCTTCGTCGGCCAGCAGGTCGAGGACCTCGAAGTCGCTGGCGCACAGGCCGTGTCCGTGCAGTGCCCGGTCCAGCTCGCACTGGGTGCGGGCATGCAGCGCGAGGATGCCCCGCCACTGCTCCACGAGCGCCCGCTCGGCCCTGTTCGACGCCATGGGCGCACCGTAGCAGAGGAGCAAGATTATTGCATCGGAATTAAATGCGTTTGCATCTCATGCATGTGCATGTAGTCTCCTCGGCATGACCTCTCCGCTCCCCACCCCCGCGGCCCCGTCCCCGACGGTCCGCTGGACTCCCCGGCTGTGGGGCACTCTGCTGGTGCTCTGCGCGGCGATGTTCCTGGACGCGCTGGACGTGTCGATGGTCGGCGTCGCCCTGCCGTCCATCGGCTCCGACCTCCATCTGTCCACGTCGACGCTGCAATGGATCGTCAGCGGCTACATCCTGGGCTACGGCGGCCTGCTCCTCCTCGGCGGCCGTACCGCCGACCTGCTCGGCCGGCGTCAGGTCTTCCTCGTCGCCCTCGGCGTCTTCGCGCTCGCCTCGCTGCTCGGCGGGCTCGTGGACTCGGGCCCGCTGCTGATCGCCAGCCGCTTCATCAAGGGTCTGAGCGCGGCCTTCACGGCACCGGCCGGTCTGTCGATCATCACCACGACGTTCCCGGAGGGCCCGCTGCGCAACCGTGCCCTCTCCATCTACACCACCTGCGCCGCCACCGGCTTCTCCATGGGCCTGGTGCTCTCGGGCCTGCTCACCGAGGCCAGCTGGCGCTTCACCATGCTGCTGCCCGCGCCCATCGCGCTGCTCGCTCGCCGGGCTGAAACTGCTGCCGCGCAGCGCCCGTGAGGAGACCCACGACGGCTACGACATCCCGGGCGCCGTCCTCGGCACCGCGGCGATGCTGCTGCTGGTCTTCACCGTCGTCCAGGCCCCGGAGGCCGGCTGGGCCTCGGCCCGTACGCTGCTGTCCTTCCTCGCCGTGGCGGTGCTGCTGACCGTCTTCGTCGTGGTGGAGCGGCGCTCGCCGAGCCCGCTGATCCGGCTGGGTGTGCTGCGCTCGAGCAGCCAGGTACGCGCCCAGCTCGGCGCGATCGCCTTCTTCGGCTCGTATGTGGGATTCCAGTTCCTGACGACGCTCTACATGCAGTCCCTGCTCGGCTGGTCGGCGCTGCACACGGCGCTCGCCTTCCTGCCGGCGGGCGCGCTGGTGGCGGTGTCCTCCACGAAGGTCGGCGCGATCGTCGACCGGTTCGGCACTCCGCGTCTGATCGCGGCCGGCTTCGCCTTCATGGTGCTCGGATACGCGCTGTTCCTGCGCGTGGACCTCGACCCGGTGTACGCGGCCGTGATCCTGCCGTCCATGCTGCTGATCGGCGCGGCCTGCGCGCTGGTCTTCCCCTCGCTCAACATCCAGGCCACCAACGGGGTCGAGGACCATGAGCAGGGCATGGTCTCCGGTCTGCTCAACACCTCGGTGCAGGTGGGCGGCGCGATCTTCCTGGCGGTGGTCACGGCCGTGGTGACCGCGAACGCCCCCGCGCACACCACTCGGCAGGCCGTCCTCGACAGCTACCGGCCCGGCTTCATGGTCGTCACGGGCATCGCGGCGGCCGGCCTGCTGATCACCCTCACCGGTCTGCGCAGCCGCCGCACTCAGCCGTCCGTCGTCGTCGCCAGGTCCACCGTGAAGGAGGCGGAAGCGGAGCGCGTGGCGGTCCGTGACTAGGGGGAAGCCTCCGAACGCGCGCCCGGCGGGGCTGGTTGCTCCGCCGGGCGCGCCTCTGTGAAGCTGGGGGAATGTACGCATACGGGGGACGCCGTACCAAAGCTCAACAGGACGCGGCGACAGTGGAGATCGGTTACGCGCTGGTGAGCGCGACCTTCGCGGCGGCGGTGCTGTTCGGAGCCGTGGCCGGGCCCGCGCTCCTCTTCGATCTGCCGCCCCTGATGTCCAAGGCCCTGCTGCGGCTCGGCATGGCGGTCGCACCGGTCCTGTTCGTGGCCCGCGTGGTCAGTGTGCTGGTGCGCTTCCGGCAGGCGGCTCAGCCCAGCCAGCCGGGCCGTACCAAGCCCGACTCGTAGGCCAGCACCACGAGTTGGGCGCGGTCCCGGGCGCCCAGCTTCACCATCGTGCGGCTCACGTGGGTCTTGGCGGTGAGCGGGCTGACCACCAGCCGGCGGGCGATCTCCTCGTTGGACAGGCCGATGCCGACCAGCGCCATCACCTCCCTTTCCCGTTCGGTGAGCCCGGACAGGGCGTCCGCCGCCGCGGGTTCCTTGGAGCGGGCCGCGAACTCGGCGATGAGGCGGCGGGTGACGCCCGGCGACAAAAGCGCATCCCCTTGGACCACCGCCCGTACGGCGCGCAGGAGTTCGTCCGGTTCGGTGTCCTTCACCAGGAAGCCGGAGGCGCCGGAGCGGATCGCCTCGAAGACGTACTCGTCCAGCTCGAAGGTGGTGAGCATGACCACCTTCACGTCCGTCAGTTCCGCGTCGCCGGTGATGCGCCGGGTTGTGGCGAGACCGTCCAGCAGGGGCATGCGGATGTCCATCAGGACGACGTCCGGCCGCAGTTCGCGCACCAGACGCAGCGCCTCCTCACCGTCGGCGGCCTCCCCGGCCACCTCGATGTCCGGCTGTGCGTCGAGCAACGCCCGGAACCCGGCCCGCACCAGCGACTGGTCGTCGGCGAGCAGTACCCGGATCACTGGTCCTCCCTGAGGTGCGACGGCAGTACGGCGAGCACCCGGAAGCCGCCGTCGGGGCGCGGGCCCGCCTCGATGGTGCCACCGAGCGCGGCGGCCCGCTCCCGCATCCCGGCCAGCCCGTTCCCGCTGCCCCCGGCGTCGTCGCCGGTGGCGGGCCCGTCGTCGTCGATGCGCAGCCGCAGCGCGTCGCCGTCATGGGCGAACCGCACGCGCGCGTGCCGCGATCCGGAGTGCCGTACGACGTTGGTCAGGGCCTCCTGCACGATACGGAAGGCGGCGAGGTCCGCGCCGGGCGGCAGCTTCGGTGGCTCGCCCTCGATCTCCACGGTCAGCCCGGCCGCGGCCGCCTGCTGCACCAGCTCCGGCAGCCGGTCCAGGCCCGGGGCGGGGGCGCGCGGCGCGGCGGCGGACGTGCGCAGGGTGTCCAGGACCTGGCGCACCTCGCCGAGCGCCTCCTTGCTGGCGGCCTTGATGGTGGTGAGCGCGGCGCGCGCCTGCTCGGGGTCGCTGTCGAGCAGCGCGAGCCCCATGCCGGCCTGGACGTTGATGACGGAGATGCTGTGCGCGAGCACGTCGTGCAACTCGCGGGCGATCCGCAGCCGTTCCTCGTCCGCGCGGCGCCGCGCGGCCTGTGCCCGGTCGGCGCGCTCCCGCGCCCACTGTTCGCGCCGTATCCGGGCCAGCTCGGACAGGGCGACGATGGCCAGCACCCAGGTGGCGATGACGATCTCCTGGGCGAGGCCCGCCCTCCGGTCCCCCGAGGGCGGCAGCCAGCGATAGAGCCAGAGGGCGACGAGGGCATGTCCGGCCCACAGCAGGCCGAGGGACCCCCAGGCGGCCCGCCGGTGCCCGGTGACCACCGCGCTGAAACAGCCGACGGCGACGGTCAGGAAGACCGGCCCGTAGGGGTAACCGGCGGCCAGGTAGACGAGAGCCGTCGTCGCGGTGCCGAAGGCCACGGCCACCGGGTACCGGTTCCGCCACAGCAGCAGGAGCGAGGCGATGAGCAGCAGCACGCGCGCGTAGCCGTCCAGGGGCACGCGATGGGGCTGGCTGTGCTCGGCGAAGTTCGTGCCGATCAGGACGAACGCGGTGAGCAGCGCCGTGGAGCGCCAGGGCCATCGGCGCTCGCGGGGCGTCTCCGTTCCGTCGTCGTCCGGGGCGGCGCGCCACGGCGGCCCGTGCCGCCACCAGTGCGAGGGGGCGCGCTGCTCTTCCATGACCGCCACGCTAGACGCCGGCGGCAGGGCAGGGCGTCCGCCGGGCGAGGTGATCACTCGTACTCCCGGGGAAGTACGACGCCCGGCACGGGCCCGCCTACCGCAGGCCCACTGTGTGCGCCAGGCGGGACACTGCGTGCCGGAAGAAGGCGTCCCGCTCCGCCACCACGTTGTTGAACTGGCCGAACAGCTCGAAACCCACGAGCCCGAACAGCTGCGCCCAGGCGGCCACCAGTGCCACGGCCGCCTCGGGAGGCAGCTCGGGGGCGAATGCGGCGACCATGCGCTCGCCCTCGGGGCGCAGCTCGGCGGGCAGGGGCAGTGCGGCGAGGCCGGGGCCCTCGTGGGCGTCGCGGACGATGCCGATGAGGACCAGGCCGACCCGGGACGCGGCCCTGATCGTGGTCTCGGGGGCGGAGTAGCCGGGGACGGGCGAGCCGTAGATCAGGGCGTACTCGTGGGGATGCGCGAACGCCCAGCGGCGTACCGCCTCGCACACGGCCGTCCAGCGGGCCACGGGCGCGGCGTCGGCCGCGGTGTCCCGGGCCTGCTCCGCCGCCTCGCCGAGGGAGTCGTAGGCATCGATGATCAGGGCGGTGAGGAGTTCGTCCCGGCTGGGGAAGTAGCGGTACAGGGCCGAGGAGACCATGCCCAGCTCGCGGGCGACGGCCCGCAGCGAGAGCTTGGCCGCGCCGTCCTCCGCCAGCTGTCTGCGGGCCGCTTCCTTGATGGCGGCGGTGACTTCGATCCTGGCCCGTGCCCGGGCGCCCTGTGGGGTGCTCATACGAGCAGTCTGCCACGGAGGAGAGCACTGCACACAAAAGAGAGCGGCGAACAAAAAAGAGAGCACCGCTCTTGCTCTGCGGCACCGTCTGCCCCACACTGGAGCCAACCGAGAGCACCGCTCTCCCAATGCGTGGGGGTCACCATGTCGTCGTCTTCGTCTTCGCCGTACTACCTCAAGGCCAGCCCGATGACCGTCCGGCTGAACAGCGTCATGGGCTGGCTGGCCCGGCACGGCGTGAGCATCGCGGGCTTGGCGGAACTGTCGGTGCGCGGGCGCAAGAGCGGTCAGCTGCAGCGCATCCCGGTCAACCCGCACCGCTACGACGGCGAGCAGTACCTGATCTCGGCGCGCGGCCACTCGCAGTGGGTGCGGAACATGCGGGCCGCCGGCCACGGCGAGTTGCGCGTCGGCCGCAAGGTGCGCACCTTCACCGCGGTGGAGGTCCCCGACGCCGAGAAGCTCCCCGTTCTGCGCACCTATCTGGAGCGGTGGGGGTGGGAGGTCAAGGACTACTTCAAGGGCGTGACCGCCGCGTCCTCCGACGAGGAGATCATCGCGGCCGCGCCCGACCACCCGGTCTTCAGGATCACCATCAGGGACTGACAGCACCGGCCACGGGCTGGGCCGGCGAAGGGCATGCGCACCGCCCGCCTGCCGATCCCCCCACCGCCGCACCCGTCGTACGACACCACCCGACGAACCGCACGTACACCCCACCCATCGGCCGGGCACGGCACGGCCCCGGGACCGCACAACCACCCACCCGGCCCGACCCTGGCGACCCTCCACGCGGCCGGCGCGGTCAGCAACCGCCGGGGCCTCCGCCAGGGCCGACGCACCCGCTTCCAGCGCGGGCGGCGACCGGCGCCGCCCGGACCGGTCCTCGAGGGGCCCCTCCGGCCCGGTCAACAACCCACCGCAGCCGAAGCCGGCCGGTCCTCGTAAGGCTCGCGCGCCGCAGTCAGCAACCGACCCGGCCTTCCGAGGACCGACACACCCGGTACCAGCGCACCCCCCGACCTGCACCGCCCCACCGACGCGGTCCTCGCAGAGGCCCGTCCGACCCAGGCAGCACCCACCGCGGCCCTCCACCTCAGCCCGAACCGAGGGCCCTCACAACGCCCCGCGCACCGCAGTCAGCAGCCCATCCGGTCCTCCACCAGCACCGACGCACCCAGTACCGGCGCGGCCCTGGACCGGCACCGCCCCGCCGACCCAGTCCCCACAGGAGCCCGGCGACCAGCCCGGTCCACAACCCACCCGGCCCCTCCACCGCGGCCCGGACCAACCGGGTCCTCGCAAGGCTTCCCGCCGCGCGGTTCAGGAACCCGTCAGGTCCTCGGCCGGAGCCGCCGGTCCCCGGTCCAGTGCGGTCAGGGCGCGCTGGGCGATCGGGCGGGAGCGGACGAGTTCGCCCAGCGAGGTCGAGCCCTGCGTGATGTCGCGGAACGCCTTCCAGGCCGGGCGGAAGCCGGTGACGGCCGCGTGGAAGAGGCCGGGACGCTTCTCGAACACGGCCAGCATCCGCTTGCCGACGCTCATCTCGACTCCGAGCCCGGCCTTGATCGCGAACGCGTAGTTCAGGGCCTGGCGCCGGGTGTCCACCGCGTCGTGCGCCTCGGCGATGCGGACGGCCCACTCCCCGGCGAGCCGGCCGGAGCGCAGCGCGAAGGAGATGCCCTCGCGGGTCCACGGCTCCAGCAACCCGGCCGCGTCACCGCAGACCAGGACCCGGCCCCGGGACAGGGGCGAGTCGTCGGCGCGGCAGCGGGTCAGATGGCCGGAGGAGATGGCCGGCTCGAAGCCGGACAGGCCGAGGCGGGCGATGAAGTCCTCCAAGTACCGCTTGGTGGCGGCGCCTTCGCCGCGCGCGGAGATCACGCCGACGGTCAGCGTGTCGCCCTTGGGGAACACCCAGCCGTAACTGCCCGGCATCGGGCCCCAGTCGATGAGCACCCGTCCCTTCCAGTCCTGGGCGACCGACTCCGGAACCGGGATCTCCGCCTCCAGGCCGAGGTCCACCTGGTCCAGCTTCACCCCGACGTGCGCCCCTATGCGGCTGGCGCTGCCGTCGGCGCCGACGACCGCGCGGGCCAGCACCGTCTCCCCGCCCTGGAGGACGACGGCGACCGTGCGCCGGTCGGGGACCGCCGAGCCGTGCTGCTCGACCCGCTGCACCATGACGCCCGTACGCAGCTCGGCGCCCGCCTTCTGGGCGTGCTCGACCAGCTGCTGGTCGAACTCGGGCCGGTTGATCAGCCCGAACAGCATCTGCCTGGAGCGGCGGGTGCGGGTGAAGCGGCCGTTGTTCGAGAAGGTGACCGCGTGCACCCGGTCGCGGAAGGGCAGCTCGAAGCCGGGCGGCAGCGCGTCGCGCGAGGGGCCGATGATCCCGCCCCCGCAGGTTTTGTAGCGGGGCAACTCGGCCTTCTCCAGCAAGAGCACGCGCCGCCCCGCGACCGCTGCCGCGTAGGCGGCCGAGGCCCCCGCGGGTCCCGCGCCCACCACGACGACGTCCCACACCCGCTGCACGCCGTCCGCCGAAGAGTTCTCGCCGCTCACGTTGGTCTACCGCTCCGATCAAGCCGCTGCCGTAGTGTCCCTCGCATCCTACGGCGGCCGTCGTCGCAGGCCACTGTGCGAGTATCGGGGCACATACCCTGTACAAGCTGTTCAACGTCGCACCCACGAGGAGCGTGCCCATGTCGTCGAATCCGGTCGCCGAGACCGTCGCCTCGCTGCTGCCCCGGGCCAGGGCGGAGCTGGCCGAACTGGTCGCCTTCAAGTCGGTGGCGGACTTCGCGCAGTTCCCGAAGAGCGAGAGCGAGGCCGCCGCGAACTGGATCGCCGACGCGCTGCGCGCCGAGGGTTTCACCGACGTGGCCCTGCTCGACACCCCGGACGGCACCCAGTCCGTGTACGGCTACCTGCCGGGCCCCGAGGGTGCAAAAACGGTTCTCCTCTACGCGCACTACGACGTGCAGCCGCCGCTGGACGAGGCCGGCTGGACCACCCCGCCGTTCGAGCTGACCGAGCGCGACGGCCGCTGGTACGGCCGCGGTGCCGCCGACTGCAAGGGCGGCGTGATCATGCACCTGCTCGCGCTGCGCGCCCTGAAGGCGAACGGCGGCGTCCCGGTGAACATCAAGGTGATCGTCGAGGGCTCGGAGGAGCAGGGCACCGGCGGCCTGGAGCGGTACGCCGAGGAGCACCCGGAGCTGCTGGCGGCGGACACCATCGTGATCGGCGACGCGGGCAACTTCCGCGTCGGCCTGCCGACGGTGACCACCACGCTGCGCGGTATGACCCTGGTCCGGGTGCGGATCGACACCCTCGCGGGCAATCTGCACTCCGGTTCGTTCGGCGGAGCCGCCCCGGACGCGCTCGCCGCGCTGATCCGCGTGCTGGACTCGCTGCGGGCCGAGGACGGCACGACGACGGTCGACGGGCTGGACTCCACGGGTACGTGGGACGGCCTGGAGTACCCCGAGGAGCAGTTCCGCGCGGACGCCAGGGTGCTCGACGGGGTCGGGCTGATCGGTGACGGCACGGTCGCCGACCGGGTCTGGGCGCGTCCGGCCGTCACCGTCCTCGGCATCGACTGCCCGCCGGTCGTCGGCGCCACCCCGTCCGTGCAGGCCGGCGCCCGCGCGCTGCTCAGCCTGCGGGTGCCGCCGGGCGTGGACGCGGCGGAGGCGAGCAAGCTGCTGGAGGCCCACCTCACGGCGCACACCCCGTGGGGCGCCCGGGTCACCACCGAGCAGATCGGCCAGGGCCAGGCCTTCCGCGCCGACGCCTCCAGCCCGGCCTACCAGGCGATGGCCGACGCGATGGCGGTGGCCTACCCGGGTGAGACCATGCAGTACGCCGGTGAGGGCGGCTCCATCCCGCTGTGCAACGCCCTCGCCGATCTGTACCCGCAGGCGGAGATCCTGCTCATCGGCCTGAACGAGCCGGAGGCGCAGATCCACGCGGTCAACGAGAGCGTCTCCCCGCAGGAACTGGAGCAGTTGTCGGTCGCCGAGGCGCTCTTCCTGCGCAACTACGCGGCGAGCTGACCGGTTCTGCCCCTGGCAGAGCGCCCTCGCCCCGGGCGGGGGCGCCGCCTACGGTCGGCGCATGGACGTCATCGAACTGCTCCCCCGCCTCCACCTCCTGCGTTTCCCCGTCGGCCAGGCCTATCTCTGGTGCGACGATGATCAGGTGACGCTGATCGACACCGGCATCCTCGGCGTCGGCCCCGCGATCGCCGACGCGGTCACGGCACTGGGACGCGCCCCCGGGGACGTACGGCGGATCGTGCTGACCCACTTCCACGAGGACCACGCGGGCGGGGCGGGCGAGTTCGCCGCGCTGAGCGGTGCCGAGGTGCTGGCGCACCACCTGGACGCGCCGTTCGTCCGGGGTGAACTCCCCGGCCCGCTCCCGCGGTTCGAGGAGTGGGAGCTGCCGATCCACGCGGAGGCGGCCCGGCACCTGCCCGAGGGCACGCCGGTGCCGCCGGCCGCGGTCACCAGCATGTCCGACGGCGATGTACTCGACTTCGGCGGCGGCGCCCGGGTGATCCACGTCCCGGGCCACACGGACGGCAGCATCGCGCTGTTCCTGCCCGCGGGGGGTGTGCTGTTCACCGGCGACACGGTGGCGGCCTCGCCGGTCGACGGCTCGGTGATTCCTGGGGTGTTCAACCTCGACCGGCCCCAAGTCCTCGCCTCCCTCGGCCGGTTGGCGGAGCTGGACGCCGACGTGGCGTGCTTCGGACACGGGGACGCGGTGGTGGGAGGCGCCGCCGCCGCGCTGCGCAAGATCGCGAGCGCCCGCTGATCAGCGGGGCGTGGCTGTCACCCGCCGGCTTGTCTTCCTTGTGGTGGTCGGGGGAACGACCATCCACCCCGCACCAGACCCGGCACCCGGCAGTCGACAATCGGCAGTCGGCAGTCGGCAGTCGACACCCGGCAGTCGACAATCGACACCCGGCAGTCGACAGTCGACACCCGGCAGTCGACACCCGGCAGTCGACAATCGGCAGTCGACAATCGGCAGTCGGCAGTCGGCAGTCGGCAGTCGGCAGTCGGCAGTCGGCAGTCGACAGCACACCGCAGCACCTCCCACGTCGGCCGGACAACCGCCCCGCTCGGCGGTGCGTGTCAGCCGACGGGTACGCCCGCCTCCAGGTACAGCGCGCTCCCCCGCTCGCGGGCCCGCAGCGCCCAGCGCAGCCGTTCGTAGCGGACCGGTGGCAGCATGCCGGCGGCCTCCTGCTCGCTGGCGAAGCGCCAGCCGCGCAGTTCCGGGCCCGGGAGCAGCACGCGGGACGCCTCGCCGGACTCCAGCCGGCCGCCGTCGAACAGCAGCCGCAGCCCGCCGAAGCCGGGCGGCGCCGGTCGTTCCCAGTCCACGACGAGCAGCCTGGGCACCTCCCGCAGCCGTATCCCGGTCTCCTCGGCGACCTCGCGCATCCCGGCGCGGGCCGGTGCCTCGCCGCGCTCCACCACCCCGCCGGGGAACTCCCAGCCGGGCTTGTAGGTGGGGTCGACGAGCAGCACCCGGTCGTGCTCGTCGAAGAGCAGCACCCCGGCGGCGAGGGTCTCGGCGGTCGGCTCGGGGGTCTGCACGATGTCACAGGGCGGTACGGCACCGCTGCCGACGGCGTCGGCGATGCGGACGGCGGTGGCGTACGGGGTGAGGGCGCTGGTGTCCACGAGATGGGCGTCGGCGGTGAGCCAGGAGGCGAGGGCGGCGCGGTAGGGCTCGATGTGGTCGTAGGCCCACTGCCGCTGCCGTATCTCGCCGTCGGGCAGATCCGGCGGGACCTCCCGCCCGGCTATCCGCTCGCGCAGGATCGTTTCAGCCGGGGCGAGGAGCAGATGGTGCACCGGGATCCTGCGGGCGGCGAGCCCGCCGAAGATCTCGTCACGGTACTCCTGGCGCAGCAGGGTCATCGGCACCACCAGGGTTCCGCCCAGCTCGGCGAGCATCGCGGCCGCCGTGTCGACCACGAGCCGGCGCCAGACCGGCAGGTCCTGGAAGTCGCCGACCTCGGCGAGGCGCTTGGCCGGCAACAGCTGCGTGAGCGTCCCGCCGACGACCTCGGGGTCGAAGAGCGTGCTGTTCGGGATCAGTTCGATCAGCTCCCGTGCGGTGGTGGTCTTCCCCGCACCGAACGCGCCGTTGATCCAGACGACGGTCACGGACTCCCCCTCTTCTGTTGGCCCCCTGAGGCTTGCCCGCTCCACCCTGCCACGGAAACCCCGCCCCGTTGAGGGTGCCCGCGCGGCGGTGCCGGTGCCCCCGCGGCGGGGACACCGGCACCTGCGCCGTAAAACCGTCGGTATCTACTGCCGGCCGGGGGCGTGGTCGTCGACGGTGAGGCTGTCCAGGGTGGCCGGGTGGCCGGCGGCCGAGGTGAGCGTGTCCGAGACGTTGAGGCCGTCGAGGGTCACCCCGGGGTCCTTGTCCGCCGCGTGGGAGGGGGTTACGGCGGCCACGACGAATCCGGTGGCCAGGGTGGCGATGGCGAGCATGCTGCGCTTCTTCATGCGCTGCCCAACTGCGCAACCGGCCCGGGGTCACGCCGATTCCGGCAAGCGGACGACGCCGATGTCGCCCCCGTGGGAGGGCACATGGCGAAGTCCGCCGGTCACCTGCACGTCGAGGCGCAGGGCGACCCGGCGGCGGCGCGCACCGTCCCGGCCGCCGCCTTCGGACCGGCTGGCAGAGGCCTGGTCGGCGCCCCCTCCGCCGAGGCCACCACGGCTGCGGACCGCGGGTGTCACGTGCCTTCGTCTGCCCGCACCCGCCGCGTCACCTGCCCGCGGCGCCGCGAGCCCGCCCGCGACCGGCATCGGCGGCTCGCCAACCTGCTCGACCGCCTGGCCTGCCGGCCCGGGACGTCCATCGATCGGGTCGGGCGGAGCGGCCGGCCCATCACCGGGAGAGGGCACGGCGGTTCGGGGCGCCGTGCGGCTGCCGGCCGCAACGGAAATCCGCTGGCCCGACCCTGCGTGGCGCCGGTATCGTCCGGCATCCCGCCCTGCCCGCTCCGGCGGCAGGCACCGAGCAGAAATGCGCCGTCATGACCAGCCCGCCCCCGACCACGACCCTCTGGCGCCCCACCGGCCCCAAGGAGCTGGAGCTGGTCCGCGCGCTCGACTGGCGGGCCTGGCCGCCCCGGCTCCCGGAGCAGCCGATCTTCTACCCGGTCCTCAACGAGGACTACGCGATCCGCATCGCCCGGGACTGGAACGTCAAGCACGACGGCGCCGGTTTCGTGACCCGTTTCGAGGTCGACACGGAGTTCGTCGGCCGTTATCCGGTACGGCGGGCCGGTGGCGAGACGATCCTGGAACTGTGGGTGCCCGCCGAGGAGTTGGACGAGTTCAACGCCCATATCGTCGGCCGTATCGAGGTCGTGCGGGAGTTCCGGTGAGCGGGCCCGCGGTCTTCCGTGCCGGCGACGGTCGCATCGAGGACGTCGTGCGCTCCGGCGACCGGCTGGCGCGGACCGCGAGCGGGCTGTCCGAAGCGGAACTGCGTGCCCCGTCGGGGCTGCCCGGGTGGACGCGTGGCCATGTGCTCGCCCACGTCGCCCACAGCGCCGACGCCTATGTGTGGCTGCTGCGGCTGGCGCACACCGGCCGCGAACCGGGCCCACGCGCGGACGCGGCGACGCTGTCCGCGGCGATCGGGCGGGACGCGACGCTGTCCCCCGGCCGGCTCGCCGCCCGGCTGCGCGAAAGCCTGGACCGCTTCACGGCACAGGCCCGCGCGATGCCCGCGCCGGCCTGGGACCGACTGGTCCCGGCGCTGGCCGGATGGCTCCACCCGGCCTGGTACCTGCTGCTGCGCTGCCTGCGGGAGCTGGAGACCCACCACCTCGACCTGGGCCTCGGTCACGGCACCGAGCGGTGGCCCGACGGCTATGTGTCCTGGGCGCTGGACGACACCCTCACCACGCTGCGCGCCCAGCGTTTTCCGCTGGCCTCCGTGGAGGCGGTGGATCTCGGCCGGCGCTGGCCGGTGGCGGCGGAGGGCCCCTCGGTCGCCGGGGCCGGGCACCTGGTGCTCGGCTGGCTCAGCGGACGGATTCCGGCCGACGCGCTGACGACCGACCGCCCGGCGCACCACCTGCCGCACCCGCCCGCCTGGCCCCAGCCTCCGCTGCCCGGCTGGGGCCGCGTCGACGGCCAGGGATGAGCCCCGGAAACGAACACATCCGAACGCCCCACAGCAGTCATTGTGTCAAGGAGCCCCGCCGTCAAGGCTTCTGACGGGGTATCGAACAGTCGGGGGCCGCCCTCCGGGACGTCGTACCTCAGCGACCTGAACTGGCCGTCGGCGAGCAGCGGTTGGGGGCCGGTGGAACGCGACACCAGCAACGGGGAGAGCGCCGCGGGCGACGGCCACCCGATCACCATCAGTGGCGCGGTGTACGTCAAGGGCCTCGGGGTCCACGCGCCGAGCGACGTCTCCTTCTACACCGGCAAGGCCTGCGGCAAGGTCACCGCGGACGTCGGCGTCGACGACGAGAAGGGCACGAGGGGCACGGTCACCTTCGAGATCTGGGCGGACGGCACGAAGGGCGCCTCGACGGGTACCCTGACCAACGCGATGCTGGCCCAGCCGGTCTCCGCCGACATCAGCGGCGCGCAGGTCATCCGTCTGATCGTCACCGACGCGGGAGACGGCAACGATTCCGACCATGCGGAGTGGGCGGACGCGCGCGTGAGCTGCTGACCGCGTGGGCTGTGTGCCGTCGTGCCCGGCTACGGCGCGTTGGCAGGTCCGGCGGCTACGACTCCCCAGGGGCGCGGGGAAGTGCGCGACCAGCCCACCCCACACCCGCGCCTGACCAGCCCACCCCACACCCGCGCCTGGGACGCCCGCTGCACAACGGCGTCGCCCCACCGGCACCTCCGGCAGGCGGCGCTACCGCTCAGACCCCCGCCGTCGCGTCCGGCCTGCGCGCCAGCGCTGCCGCCGCGGCCCCCACCAGACCCGCGTCCGTGCCCATCTGCGCGGGCACGACGGTCAGTCGCTGGACGAAGGACAGGGTCGCGTAGTCGGTGAGTGCCTTGCGCAGGGGTGTGAAGAGGATGTCACCCGCCTTGCCGACGCCCCCGCCGATCACGGCGATGTCGATCTCGACCAGGGTCGCGGTGGCCGCGATGCCGGCGGCCAGCGCCTGTGCCGCCCGCTCGAAGGAGGCCACGGCGACCGGGTCGCCGTCACGGGCGGCGGCGGCCACCGCGGCGGCCGAGGTGTCGCCGTCGGGGCCGGGACGCCAGCCCCGGTCCAGGGCGCGTCGGGCGATGTTGGGGCCGCTGGCGATCCGCTCCACACAGCCGCGCGAGCCGCACGGGCACGAATCGCCGTCGAGGTCGACGCTGATGTGCCCGATGTGGCCGGCGTTCCCGGTGGGCCCGGAGTGCAGCTGCCCCCCGAGCACCAGGCCGCCGCCGACGCCGGTCGACACCACCATGCACAGCGCGTTGTCGTGGCCGCGGGCGGCGCCCTGCCAGTGTTCCGCGGCCGCGATCGCGACGCCGTCGCCGATCAGCTCGGCCGGGAGACCGCCGGTGGCCGCGCGCACCCGCTCGACCAGCGGGAAGTCACGCCAGCCCGGCACGTTCACCGGACTGACGGTGCCCGCCGAGGCGTCCACCGGGCCGGCGCTGCCGATGCCGATGACGCCGGCGCGTCCCCACAGCGGCGACCCGGCCAGGTCGCCGAGCACCTCCTCGACGGCCCTCATGACCGTCTCGCCGTTCTGCTGGGCGGGCGTGCCGCGCTGGGCCCGCGCCAGGATCCGTCCGTCGCCGTCCACCAGCGCACCGGCGATCTTGGTACCGCCGATGTCCAGGGCCGCGACGAGGTCGGTGTGCATCAGAGTCAGATCTCCCCGTTGAAGCTTCCAAACCAAAAGAGGCAGGCCGGTCAAGCGGTGGGGGCGCAGGCCGACAGACAGCGGTGGACAGTGTCTCGCGCATCTGACAACGTTGTCCAGGCTCTATGCTCGACGCCACATCCTCATACAAACCACGGATCGGCGCACCACCCCCGGGCACAGCGCCCCGGACCCACCCGCGCACCACCCCGGACGCACCGGTTCCGTGGCCGAGACGGACGACAGGACAGGACGCCGCATCGTGCCCGAGACCACCCGCCGCACCGACAGCCTTCCCGGCACCCGCTACGGCAACCGCCCCACCATGAAGGACGTGGCGACGCGGGCCGGGGTCGGCCTGAAGACGGTCTCCCGGGTGGTCAACGGCGAGCCCGGCGTCACCCCGGACACCGAGCGCCGGGTGCAGGAGGCGATCGAGGCGCTGGGCTTCCGCCGCAACGACAGCGCCCGGGTGCTGCGCAAGGGCCGTACGGCGAGCATCGGCCTGGTGCTGGAGGACCTCGCCGACCCCTTCTACGGCCCGCTCAGCCGCGCCGTGGAGGAGGTGGCCCGGGCCCATGGCGCCCTGCTGATCAACGGCTCCAGTGCCGAGGACCCGGAGCGCGAGCAGGAGCTGGCGCTGGCCCTGTGTGCGCGGCGCGTTGACGGTCTGGTGGTGATTCCCGCCGGTGACGACCACCGCTATCTCGAACCGGAGATCAGGGCGGGCGTGGCGACCGTCTTCGTGGACCGTCCGGCCGGACGCATCGACGCCGACGTGGTCCTCTCCGACAACTACGGTGGTGCCCGGGACGGTGTCGCCCATCTGATCGCGCACGGCCACCGCCGGATCGGGTTCATCGGCGACATGCCGCGCATCCACACCGCCGCCGAGCGGCTGCGCGGCTACCGGGCGGCCATGCAGGACGCGGGGATACCGGTCGAGGACGCCTGGATGTCGCTCGGGGTGACCAGTCCGGAGCGGGTGCGCCGGGCGGCGGAGGAGATGCTCTGCGGGCTCGCCCCCGTCACCGCGATCTTCGCGGGCAACAACCGGGTGACGGTCACCGTGATCCGGGTCCTGGCCGAGCAGTCCCGCCAGGTCGCCTTCGTCGGTTTCGACGACATCGAGCTGGCCGATCTGCTCCAGCCGGGCGTCACGGTCGTCGCCCAGGACGCGGCGGCCCTCGGCCGTACCGCCGCCGAGCGTCTCTTCCGCCGGCTGGACGGCGGGCTCGTGGCACCGGAGCGCATCGAGCTGCCCACCCGGCTGATCACGCGCGGCTCGGGCGAGCTGCCGCCCGCCGACTGAGCCGCCCGTGACCGGCCGCACCCTGGAGGAACTCGGCCTCGCCGACGCCCCTCGCGACCATCCGCTGACCTATCCCGGTTCCTGGCCCGCCGGCTCCGGGCTGCTGCACGGCGACCGGATGCTCCCGCTGGAGCGCCTGGTGTACGACGACCGGGTGCCGGTCCTCGCCGTCGGCTCCAACGCCTGCCCGGGCCAACTGCGCCACAAGATGGCGCAGTTCGGGATCGACTCCCCCGTGCCGATGGTGCGGTCACGGGTGCGGGGACTCGGCGTCGGCGTCTCGGCGCACGTCAGCCGCTTCGGCTATGTCTCCGCATCGCCCGTCAAGGCCCCCCGTGCGTCAAGCGAGTTGTTCGTCATCTGGCTGGACCGGCGCCAGCTGGAGGTGATCGACGCCAGCGAGGGCGTGCCGCTGGCCGACGGCAACTTCCGGCGGGCCTGGCTGCCCGCGCCCCAGGTGCGGATCGAGCTGCCGGACGGTTCCGCGCTCACCGGGGCGTACTCCTACGTCAACCGGCGCGGGGTGCTGCACAACGGCAACGGCGCGCCCCGCCGTCATCCCGGTGACCAGCACACCCTGCTCACCGAACTCCTCGCGGGTTCCGCGCCGTTACGGGAGCTGTTCGGGGGCACGCCGGAGGAGTTCTGCGCGCGGACACGCCGTGACACCGGGCTGTGGGCGCGTGGTACCCGGCTGTTCGCCGAGCAGAAGTGGGTGACCGAGTCGGGTTTCGAGCCGTACGCCGGCGCTCAGCAGACCGGAAGCCCGGGCACCGGGGAGTCGTTGTTCCCGCCCTTGAGGTAGACGTCGCTGACGTACACACCGGTGTTGCCGCTGTCGTCGTCGGTCTTCGCCCACCACACGTTCGTCCACCGGCCGTAGGTCTCCCGGCGGCCCAGGTTCGCCTGGCAGTAGAAGTAGTCGGTGCCCGCCTTCAGGGTCCCGGCCCGGGCGCCGGAGGCCGTGTAGGACGTGGCGGTGCGCCAGACCTGGCAGTCGTACTTGCCGCCGCCGACGGAGTGGCAGGCGGCCGCCGGGCCGGAGGTGTCTCCCGAAGTGCCGGTTGCGCTCGGACCGTTCGGCGCGGCCGGGGCGGAGGCAGGCGAGGACGGCTTGGCGTCGCCCGTGCCGCTCGGCTGCCCGGTGGGCTCGGCGCTGTTCTTGCCGCCCCCGCTCGGGTGTCTGGGCCGGGCGGACCACTCGGCGCCGGCGCGTTTGGCGGGCGCGGAATGGGAGGCCGTCGGTGCCGAGTCCGTTTTCGCCGCTCCGTGGTCGCGCACCAGAGCGAGGGTGACCCCGGCCACGGTCAGTACGACGGCGACGGCAGCGGCGGCCGGCAGCGCCCGGCCCCTGCGGCGGGGCGGGTCCGAAGGCGCGCTCATGGGTCCGGTGGGATCACCGGGCGCGAAGGCGCGGGTCGGTCCGGTGGGCGGAGCGGAGCCCTCGGCGTGGGAGGGCACCGGGCTGGTCGGCGCGGCGGCGGGACGTCCCGGGTCCGGCTGGGCCGGGCCGGATCCCGGCGGTGCGGACGGTGTGCCGCGTTCGGCGGGTTCGGGCGCCCGGGGCGGGGCCGTCCGCAGGATCGTCGTCGGGGTGTCCCGGGGCCGCGCCTTCGCCACCTCGCGCAGCGCCTCACGGGCCTCCTCGGCGTCCGGGCGGGCATCCGGGCGCTTGTCCATCAGGCGCCGCAGGACGGGTGCCAGCGGGCCCGCCCGGTGCGGCTCGGGCAGGGGCTCGGAGACGATCGCGGTGAGCGTCGAGTAGGTGGACGTACGGCGGAACGGTGAGACGCCCTCGACGGCCGCGTACAGCGTCGCGCCCAGGGCCCACACGTCGGCGGGCGGGCCCGGCTCGGCGCCCTGGGCGCGCTCGGGGGCCAGGTAGTCGAGGGAGCCGACGAGTTCGCCGCTGCGGGTGAGACGGGTGGCCGAGCCGTCGCCGGGGTCGTCCATGGTGGCGATGCCGAAGTCGGTCAGGACGACGCGGCCGGAGCGGTCGAGCAGGATGTTGCCGGGTTTGACGTCGCGGTGCAGGACGCCGGCGTGATGGGCGGCGGCCAGCGCGTCCGTCACGGCCGCTCCGACGCGGGCCGCCTCGTACGCATCGAGGGTGCCGCGCTCGCGCAGGACGTCGTCCAGGGAGGGTCCGTCGATCAGTTCCATGACGATCAGCGGGCGCCCGTCGACCTCCGTGACGTCGTGGACGGCGACCACGCCGGGGTGGCGGACCCGGGCGGCGGCCCGGGCCTCGCGCTGCATGCGCAGCCGCAGCTCGGTCAGTTCGGGTCCGGCCGCGTCGGTGTACGTCCGCAGCTCCTTGACGGCGACCTCGCGGCCGAGGACCTCGTCCACCGCGCGCCAGACCACGACGCCCATGCCGCCGCGCCCGAGCCGCGCCGTGACGCGGTAGCGCCCGGCCAGCAGCCGGCCGGTCCCGTCGTCCGTGTGCCCGTACTGCGGTTCCTGCTCCCCCGAAGACACCGCCGCCCCGTTCCTCTGTGGTCGTCCGTCGCGTCCGCCTGGCCGATGCGTGGCGTCCAGCGTACGGGGCGGCGGTGACAGTCCACTGCCCCGCCCGGGGGCTGGGACCGGCTCGCTGCCGCTACTTCGCGGAGGCCGTCAGGTCGCCTCGGCGGGGCGCCGCGAAGCCTTCCAGGTCGGCGCGGGTCAGGCCGGTGCGGCGGGCGACCTCGGCGATGTCGAGGGCGCCGCAGTCCAGGCCGCGCAGCAGGTAGCCGCTGAGCGCCTTGGCGGTGGCGGGCTCGTCCATGACGTCGCCGCCGGACCGGTTGGCGTACCGGGCGAGCCGGGCGGCGGCCTGCTCGAAGCCCTCGCGGTAGAAGGCGAAGACGGCGGCGTAGCGGGTCGGGATGTGGCCGGGGTGCATGTCCCAGCCCTGGTAGTAGGCGCGGGCGAGCGCGCGGCGGGTGAGGCCGTAGTGCAGCCGCCAGGCGTCGTGGACCTTCCCGGTCGGGCCGACGGGCAGGATGTTGGTCGAGCCGTCACAGACGCGTACGCCGGTGCCCGCCGCCGCGACCTGCATGATCGCCTTGGCGTGGTCGGCGGCCGGGTGGTCGCTGGCCTGGTAGGCGGCGGAGACGCCGAGGCAGGCGCTGTAGTCGAAGGTGCCGTAGTGCAGCCCGGTGGCGCGGCCCTCGGCGGCCGTGATCATCCGGGCGACGGTGGCGGTGCCGTCGGTGGCGAGGATGGACTGGCTGGTCTCGATCTGGATCTCGAAGCCGAGCCGGCCCGCGTCCAGTCCGTGCACCTTCTCGAAGGCCTCCAGCAGCCGCACGAACGCGCTGACCTGCTCGGGGTAGGTCACCTTCGGCAGGGTGAGGACCAGTCCGTCGGGCAGGCCGCCCGCCTCGATCAGGCCGGTGAGGAAGACGTCGAGGGTGCGGATGCCCCGGTCGCGTACCGCCGCCTCCATGCACTTCATGCGGATGCCCATGTACGGCGCCGCCGTGCCGTTGTCGTACGCCTGCGCGATCAGCCGGGCGGCGCGGGCCGCCGTGGCGTCCTCCTCGGCGTCGGGGCGGGGGCCGTAGCCGTCCTCGAAGTCGACGCGCAGGTCTTCGATCGGCTCGCGCTCCAGCTTGGCGCGGACGCGGGAGTAGACCGGCTCGGCGAGCTCGTCGGACAGGCCGAGGACCGCCGCGAAGGAGGCGGCGTCCGGGGCGTGTGCGTCGAGGGCCGCGAGGGCCTGGTCGCCCCAGGAGCGGATGGTGTCGGCGGCGAAGGCGTCACCGGGGACGTAGACGGTGTGCACGGGCTGCCGGGTGCCGGGGTCTCCGGGGTAGCGGCGCTCCAGCTCCGCGTCGACCGGTGCCAGGGAGGCGCTGATCTCCTCGCTGACGGCGCCCGCGAGGCTCGTCGTCACCTTCTCCTGCTGGCCCATCCCACACCCTCCAATTTTCCGCTGTACGGAATCAACAATCCGTAGAATGAAGTTATCCGGGAGGTTCCCGCTGGTCAACACCCGCTCGGACAGTGGAACGGCGGCCGTGGGCACGTCACCAGAATGCACCGAGGCCCCCATGACCGCGCAGGTCATGGGGGCCTCGTGGAGGAGCCGGGGCTCAGCCCTTGCGGGCCTTGATCTCCTCGGTCAGCTGCGGGACCACGTCGAAGAGGTCGCCGACCACGCCGTAGTCGACCAGCTCGAAGATCGGGGCCTCGGCGTCCTTGTTGACGGCAACGATCGTCTTCGAGGTCTGCATACCGGCGCGGTGCTGGATCGCGCCGGAGATGCCGTTGGCGATGTACAGCTGCGGGGAGACCGACTTGCCGGTCTGGCCGACCTGGTTGGTGTGCGGGTACCAGCCGGCGTCCACGGCGGCACGCGAGGCACCGACGGCCGCGCCGAGGGAGTCGGCGAGCGCCTCGATGATCGAGAAGTTCTCGGCGCCGTTGACACCACGGCCGCCGGAGACCACGATCGCGGCCTCGGTCAGCTCCGGACGGCCCGTCGACTCACGCGGCGTACGCGCGGTGACCTTCGTGCCGGTCGCCTTCTCGGAGAAGGACACCGACAGGGCCTCGACCGCGCCGGCGGCCGGGGCGGCCTCCACGGCGGCCGCGTTCGGCTTGACCGTGATGACCGGGGTGCCCTTGATGACGCGGGACTTGGTGGTGAAGGACGCGGCGAACACCGACTGGGTGGCCACCGGGCCCTCGTCGCCGGCCTCCAGGTCGATGGCGTCGGTGATGATGCCGGAGCCGATGCGCAGCGCCAGACGGGCGGCGATCTCCTTGCCCTCGGCGGAGGACGGGACCAGCACGGCGGCCGGGGAGACGGCCTCGTAGGCGGCCTGCAGGGCGTCCACCTTCGGCACGACCAGGTACTCGGCGTACTCGGACGCGTCGTGGGTGAGGACCTTCACCGCGCCGTGCTCGGCGAGCGTGGCGGCGGTGTCGGCGGCGCCGCCACCGAGGGCGACCGCGACGGGCTCGCCGATGCGGCGGGCCAGGGTCAGCAGTTCGAGGGTGGGCTTGCGGACGGCACCGTCCACGTGGTCGACATAGACGAGGACTTCAGCCATGGGATTGCTCTCCTGCGAAAAGAAGTTGAGGGGCGGTCAGCGACTGCGGAGCCTTAGATGAACTTCTGGCTCGCGAGGAACTCAGCGAGCTGCTTGCCGCCCTCGCCCTCGTCCTTGACGATGGTGCCGGCCGTGCGGGCCGGGCGCTCGTTCGCGGCCTCGACCTTGGTGAACGCGCCGTCCAAGCCGACCTCCTCGGCCTCGATGTCCAGGTCGGACAGGTCCCAGGACTCCACCGGCTTCTTCTTGGCCGCCATGATGCCCTTGAAGGAGGGGTAGCGGGCCTCGCCGGACTGGTCGGTCACGGAGACGATCGCCGGGAGCTGCGCCTCGAGCTGCTCGGAGGCGGCGTCGCCGTCGCGGCGGCCCTTGACCACGCCGTCCTCGACGGAGACCTCGGACAGCAGGGTGACCTGCGGGACACCGAGACGCTCGGCGACCAGCGCCGGTACGACACCCATGGTGCCGTCGGTGGAGGCCATGCCGGAGACGACCAGGTCGAAGCCGGCCTTCTCGATCGCCTTGGCCAGCACCAGGGAGGTGCCGATGGCGTCGGTGCCGTGCAGGTCGTCGTCCTCGACGTGGATGGCCTTGTCGGCACCCATGGACAGGGCCTTGCGGAGCGCGTCCTTGGCGTCCTCCGGGCCGATGGTCAGGACGGTGACCTCGGCGTCGCCGTCCCCGTCGTAGTTCTCCGCGATCTGGAGGGCCTGCTCGACCGCGTACTCGTCCAACTCGGAGAGCAGACCGTCCACGTCGTCGCGGTCGACGGTCAGGTCATCGGCGAAGTGCCGGTCGCCAGTGGCGTCGGGCACGTACTTCACAGTGACAACGATCCTCAAGCTCACGCCGGCTCTCCTACTGCATCGTCATTTCCGGGCTGCCTCTTGCAGGCAGCATAGGCGCCTCAAGCGGCCGATCCCGGTCGGGGCGTCCGCGCGCTCCGACCGAAATATTACTCGTCAGTACACCCAGTTCCTGCTCGCTAAGCAAGCGCTTTGAACTGTGACCTTCGCAACGCAGCGTAACCGGAACTCGACGGGTTCGCAGGCGGGGCGGCGCAACCTCGGGAGTGATCAATCCCGCAGGCCGTTGAAGCGGCCCTGGTGGTAAAGGAGGGGCCGGCCCGAGCCGGAGAGGTCGCCCAGGACGACCTCGGCGAGCACGATCCGGTGATCACCGGCCGGGACGCGGCCGACGATCCGGCACACCAGCCAGGCGAGCACGTCATCGAGCACCGGTACGCCTTCCGGGCCCTCGCGCCACACGGTCGGCGCACCGAAGCGGTCGGCGCCGCTGCGGGCGAAGGTGGCGGCCAGCTCGCTCTGGTGCTCGCCGAGTATGTGCACGCCGACGTGGTCCGTCTCGGCTATCGCGGGCCAGCTGGAGGCGCCCGTGCCGATGCCGAAGGAGACGAGCGGGGGCTCGGCGGAGACGGAGGTGAGGGAGGTGGCGGTGAAGCCGACCGGGCCGGAGTCACCGCGCGCGGTGATCACCGCAACACCGGCGGCGTGCCGGCGGAAGGTCGAACGCAACAGATCGGGGGAGGCGAGCTGAACGGTGCCGAGGTCGGGTGTGGCCGTCATGGAGTTGTCCTTCTGCTGGAGGTCGCGAGCTGGGCCGTCGGTGCTCAGCGGTCCGGACAGGTGGCGCTCGCGGTGCGGGCGAGGTCGACGTGGACCCGCCCGTGGAGAAGGAGTTCGGTCGGCATAAGGTCAGGCTGACGATAGGTGGTGCGCGCAGTCAAGCGCGGTCGGGGTTCTGGGAGATCGATCACGCTTTGCTGAGGCTCCCTCACACGGCCTCCCCCAGTGCCGCGATGACATCGGCCTTGCGGGGCTGCCCGGTGGCGCGCCGCACCACCCGTCCGCCGGCGTCGAGCACCAGCACGGTGGGCGTCTTCAGGATCTCCAGTTCGCGTACGAGGTCCAGGTGTGCCTCGGCGTCGATCTCCACGTGCCGCACCCCGGGGACCAGTGCGGCGACCTCGCCGAGGATGCGCCGGGTGGCCCGGCAGGGCGCGCAGAAGGCGCTGGAGAACTGGACCAGCGTGGCCCGCTCACCGAGTTCGCCGCCCAGCTGGGCGGCGCCCAGCCGCTTGCCGTCGTCCCGCCCGCGCACCCGTACTCTCCCGCTCCGCCGCTTGTGCAGCACTCCGGCGGCGCTCGCCACGACGAGCACCGCCACGCACACCACCAGTCCGGTCATCATCTGCACAAGCATTCACGAGACTGCAAAGATTCCCGCCTCCCGCGGGAGTTTCCGTTGCGGAATGCTTGATTCATGGACATCGACGCGAGGGGGCCGCGCTTCGCGGCCGTGGTGACTACGGCCGTTCTGGCCGTGGCTCTGATTCTGCAGAACCCCTGGGTACTGGGCTGGCAGACTCTGGCGTTCGCGCTCGGCGCGGGCGCGGGTGTGCAACGGTCGCCGTACGGCTGGGCCTTCCGCACCGCCGTACGGCCGCGGCTCGGGCCGCCGAAGGAGTTCGAGGCGCCCGAGCCGCCACGGTTCGCGCAGGCGGTGGGGCTGGTGTTCGCGGGGCTCGGTCTGGTCGGGTTCACCGTGGGACCGCAGTGGCTGGGGCTTGCCGCGACCGGCGCGGCACTCGCCGCCGCGTTCCTGAACGCGGCGTTCGGCTACTGCCTGGGGTGCGAGATGTTCCTGCTCCTGAAGAGGGCCGCAGTACAGGCGGAGTAAAAGGGACTTAAAGATCCAAGGTCGGATGTGGGCCGACGTGACGAGAATCTCGCCGCCGCGGGGCACCAGGGCTGGCTACCCGTCCGTTCTTCGGGCACGATCTGCGAGACGCCGTACACCTACGGCTGCGTAACTTTCCCGCCGGGAGCCCCTTTCCCGAGCAGAGCAGAAAGGGTCCGTCCCGCCCATGGCAGAGCTGGTCTACCGTCCCGTCGTCGGATTCGCCAAGACGTTGTTCAAGGTCTGGGACCTGAAGATCGACTGCCAGGGGTCGGAGAACATCCCGCGCTCGGGCGGCGCCGTGCTGGTGAGCAATCACATCAGCTATCTGGACTTCGTCTTCAACGGCCTGGCGGCTCTGCCGCAGAAGCGTCTGGTGCGCTTCATGGCGAAGGAGTCCGTCTTCCGGCACCGGATCTCCGGTCCCCTGATGCGCGGCATGAAGCACATCCCGGTGGACCGCAAGCAGGGCGAGGCGGCCTACGCGCACGCGCTGGACTCACTGCGCTCCGGTGAGGTCGTCGGTGTCTTCCCCGAGGCCACCATCTCGCAGTCGTTCACGCTGAAGAGCTTCAAGTCGGGCGCGGCCCGGCTCGCCCAGGACGCCGGTGTCCCGCTGATCCCGATGGCGGTGTGGGGCACCCAGCGACTGTGGACGAAGGGCCAGCCCCGCAACTTCAAGCGCAGCCACCTGCCCGTCACCATCCGCGTCGGCGAGGCGGTCGACGCACCCCGCGACCAGTACGCGGGCGCCATCACCCGCCGGCTGCGCGAGCGCGTCCAAGAGGTGCTGGATGCCGCGCAGCGCGCCTACCCGGGCCGCCCCAGGGGTGCCGAGGACTCCTGGTGGCTGCCGGCGCATCTGGGGGGTACGGCACCGACCGTGGAGCAGCTGCGGGCGGCCGAGGCGCGGTGACCTGCGGAGCTTCGGCCGGGGGCTTGGGGGCTTCAGCAGGTCGTTCGGCTGCGGGCCGGTGGGGGCTGGGCGCGCCCGCGCGGCGGAGCCGCATCTCAGATACAGCCCCGCGCCCCTAGGCAGCCGCAGAGCCGCCGGCTACATGGCGCCGTCGCTTCGATAGGGTTCGCGATCGTGACGGGAGCGTCTCGCGGCTCCCGTGTGCCGACCGCTGTACGGGGGATCGACGATGCGGCGCTGGTGGAAGGTGACGTTGACGGCCGCGGTCGTGCTGGCTCTGGCCGGCTGGATCGGCGGGCCGTATGTGAAGGACTGGTGGCTGGTGCGCACCGCCTGCGACGGCGTGCTCCCCTCCGGGCCCGTGCGCGAACTCGCGGCCGGCGGCGGTCACTTCACGAAGGCCGAGGCATCGGCGCATCCCCGGCTCGGTGACTACGGCTGCGGCCTGTACTTCGAGGGCCACGGCGAGGCCAAGCTGGTGGTGCGGATGACCGCCTACACCGGGCGGGACGACCAGGACGCCGAGTTCCACGACGCCTTCCCGCTGCAGGGCTTCCCGCGCATGTACCCGATGCCGCAGGGTCTGCCGGGATTCGTCGACGCGTTCGGCAACCTCCAGTTCCTACTGCGCTGCCCGGCCCTCGGCGAGGACGCGGCGGGCCGGCCGCGCCGGATGCTGGTGAGCGCCGACATCGGCCTTGCCGCCGACCGCACGAGTCACGCCGTGTACGAGACGGTCGTCCCGCTCGTCAACTCCGCCTCCCGGCACCTGGGTTGCGGCGCCACGCCGCTCACGGTGCCGAAGGGCGATGCCGGGCCGCAGGATCCCGACAAGGGGCGGCGGGCGGTCCCGCTCACCGAGGCGAAGGGCACCGCCTGCGGCTGGGTGGCCCGCGCGCGGATCCCCGAGGCCGCCGAGTGGCAGGTCGAGCCGCTGATGAACGACATGGCGCCCGCCGGGCGTTGCGACCTGGACCGGGGCACCGGGCCGGACTCGCGGTACCTGGACTTCGGCGCCTTCTACGGCGACTGGAGCAACTATCTGGTCCTGTCCGACGGGGTGCGCAGCGGCCTGACGGCGACCGCGCGCTGCGACGGTGAGGCGGCCAATTTCACTGTCCGCGGGTCGCAGAAGATCCCCGGTGTCGGTACGGCGGAGAAGCGCAGGCTGCTGGAGGCCTTCGCCGGGGACCAGGTCGAGCGGCGCGGCTGCACGGGGCTGAGCGTCACCGGCTGACGGGTGCCGGGTGCCGGGTGCGGGCGTCCTCACCTGGAGCCGTACCGGTACGCCTCCAGGTACGAGTCGTCAAGGAGCTGCCGGACGGCCGATGCCCGCTGGGCCGGTACCTTCCGGGTCTTCGCCCAGGCGTCCACCGTGAGGAACAACTGACGGCGCGCGTCCATGAGATCGCCCTGCACGGGCCCGCTCACCGGCCGGAGGGTGATGGTGCCCATCGGGGGCCGGCTGGTGACCTGCCGTGGGGCCGCCCGGTAGGCGCCCCGGGTGTGTCTGCGTGCGGACGCGTCGAACGCGTCCAGATCGCTGATGCCGCCCTCGCGGGCGCCATCCGCCCGGGCGTACATGAGGGTGCCGACGCGCCTCGCGATGTCCTTGAGGCCGTTGTCGGGGCCGAGCGTGGGGCGCGTCTTCTCCTCCCCCGGCTCCTTCTGCGGGCGGTAATCGGGGTCCGTGCCCTCGGGGGTGAGCCGCTCCAGGTAGTGGGCGAGGTAGGCGCGCTCGGCGTCGTACAGGATGGCGAACGCCTCCGGGTTCCCGGCCAGTTCCTCGAAGAGCCGTGCCGGGTCGGCCGTCACCGTAAAACCGTGGTCGAAACCGAACTCCGGGTGTGCCTCGCCGGGCGCGAGGAAGGGGCCGAAGCGGGACCAGCCCGCCTGATCGGGGGCCGCCTGCGCGCCGGAGGCCGCCGGGGCACTGGCATCGGGATCCGCGAAGGTGAAGGGCGTGGTGTCGGCGACATAGCCGGCGAGCACCCGGGCCAGGCCCGGCTCCGCACCGGGCGGAACGCCGCCGTCGTGGTAGATCCCGCTCACCGCGTAGACCACGCGGGACTGGGCGATGGTGTGCAGCCTGCCGGGGGTCCAGGCGCCGGTGGCGGCGTCCACCACCTGGCCGAGCAGCCGGCCGCCGTCGCCGCACAGCCTGCCGGACGGCAGGAGCGCGCGCACGGCGTCGTAGCGGGACATGTCGTCCCGGGGGTCCAGGGCACGGGTCGCCGACACCGGGTCCTGCGCCAACTTCCGTGTGGCGACGGGAAGTTCCTTGCAGGACGGGTCCCCGACGCCGAGCGCGAACGGCACGGCGACGGCCCCCGCGACGACGGCCGACGCCACGGCCGAGGCGAGCACCCTGTGCTTGCGCAGCCGAGCGAACCGGCCACCGGTTTCGCTCTGAGTAACGGACGGCACCGCCTCGGGCGCCGACTCCGTGCCGGTGCCGTCGTCCTTTTCTGCTCCCCCGTTGCTCATGGCCGCGAGATTAGCGACCGCGACCGGGACCACGTCAGGTGGGGTGTGGGCGCGGACCGGCGAGCTCCGCCGGCACTGCGGGGCTACCCGGTCTCACAGCGCGTCGGGGAGCGTCTTGCACAGGTACGGACGGTCCGGAGCCTTTTTCAGGGCGTCCAGGACGGCCGGGTGCGGCTCGGCGTACAGGAGGGGACAGTCCAGCTCACCGGCCGCGGGGTCGGGGATCCAGGCCAGCCGCTCGCCGTCCAGGGAGAACCGGGCGTCCACGCCGGGCTTGTTGCCGCGTGGGTCCTGCCGGTGCCAGGCGCCGTGGAAGCGGACGGCGACCAGGCCGTGCAGGGCGTGGCCGCCCTCGCCGTCGGTCAGCCGCTGGTAGCACAGGGCCGTCGGGATGTCCTCGGCCCGCAGCAGGGCGGCCAGGGCGTGGGCCTTGGCGTAGCAGATGCCGGTGCCCAGAGCCAGCACGTCGGAGGCGCGCCAGGTGACGCGCAGGTCGCCGGAGTCCTGGGAGTGCGGGATGGTGTCGCGAACGAATTCATAGGCCACCCGTGCATAGGCATACGAGTCGGCCACCTCCGCGGCGAGTCGCCCGGCCGTTTCCCGGACCACGGGATGGTGATGGTCGATGGCCTCGTCCGCGGCCAGGTACGCGGACAGGTCGGCGGTGTTCTGGATCAGCTCCATGCCCGCAAAGCATAGGAATGCGATCACTCGAGGGTCAATGACTTTTCGAGCGACCGCATACCTATGCATAGCTGGGGACTAGCGGGCCATCTCCTCCTTGAGCGCCGCCACGAAGGTGTCGACGTCCTCCTCCGTGGTGTCGAAGGAGCACATCCAGCGCACCACCCCGTCGGCCTCGTCCCAGAAGTAGAACCGGAACCGCTTCTGCAGACGTTCGCTCACGTCGTGCGGGAGCCTGGCGAAGACGCCGTTGGCCTGCACCGGGTAGAGGATCTCCACGCCGTGCACCGCGCGCACACCCTCGGCGAGCCGCTGGGCCATCTCGTTGGCGTGCCGGGCGTTGCGCAGCCACAGGTCCTTCGCCAGCAGCGCCTCCAGCTGCACCGACACGAACCGCATCTTGGAGGCGAGCTGCATGGACAGCTTCCGCAGGTGCTTCATCTGCCGCACCGCGTCCTGGTTGATGACCACGACCGCCTCACCGAAGACGGCGCCGTTCTTGGTCCCGCCCAGCGAGAGGATGTCGACGCCGACCGCGTTGGTGAACGTCCGCATCGGCACGTTCAGCGAAGCGGCCGCGTTGGCTATCCGGGAGCCGTCCAGGTGCACCTTCATGCCCCGGGCGTGGGCGTGCTCGCAGATCGCCCGGATCTCGTCCGGCGTGTAGAGGGTGCCCAGCTCCGTGCTCTGGGTGATCGAGACGACCTGCGGCATCGCGCGGTGCTCGTCCTCCCAGCCCCAGGCCTGCCGGTCGATCAGCTCGGGCGTGAGCTTGCCGTCGGGCGTGGGCACGGTGAGCAGCTTCAGGCCGCCCATGCGCTCGGGCGCGCCGCCCTCGTCGACGTTGATGTGCGCGCTCTCGGCGCAGATCACCGCGCCCCAGCGGTCGGTGACCGCCTGGAGCGCGACGACGTTGGCGCCGGTGCCGTTGAAGACCGGGAAGGCCTCCGCGGTCGCCCCGAAGTGGCCGCGGATGATCCGCTGCAGGTTCTCGGTGTACTCGTCCTCGCCGTACGCCACCTGGTGGCCGCCGTTGGCCAGGGCCAGGGCGGCCAGCACCTCCGGGTGGGCTCCGGCGTAGTTGTCACTGGCGAAACCGCGGACCTGCGGGTCGTGATGGCGACGCGCGTCGGTCTTGGGAGGGTTCACGGCTTCTCGGTCAGCCACAGACGGTTTCCGTTCACTTCACCGGCGGGCTTGCTCCAGACGCCCTCGATGGCCTCGGCCAGGTCCTTGACGTCCGTGAAGCCCGCGAACTTCGCGTTGGGGCGTTCGGCGCGCATCGCGTCGTGCACCAGCGCCTTCACCACCAGGATGGCAGCAGCCGCACGCGGACCCTCCTCGCCCCCGGCCTTGCGGAAGCCGTCCGCCATGGCCAGCGTCCAGGCCTCGGCGGCGGCCTTGGACGCGGCATACGCGGCGTTGCCCGCCGTCGGCTTCGACGCACCCGCGGCGCTGATCAGCAGATAGCGGCCGCGGTCGCTGCGCTGGAGACCGTCGAAGAAGGCCAGGGAGGTGTGCTGGACCGTGCGGATCAGCAGCTTCTCCAGCAGGTCCCAGTCGGCGAGGTCGGTCTCGGCGAAGTTCGCGCTGCCGCGCCAGCCGCCGACCAGGTGCACCAGGCCGTCGATCCGGCCGTGGTCCTTCTCGATACGGTCGGCCCACGCCCGGGTGTCCTCCAGGTCGAGCAGGTCGACCGTCTCCCCGGTGACCGTGGCGCCGCCGCGTGCGTAGCGGGCCGCGTCCACGGACTCCGCCAGGCGCTCGGGATTGTTGTCGGCACCGACGACGACCGCACCGGCCTCGGCGAGCCGGATCAGCGTCGCGTGTCCGGCGGGTCCACCCGCGCCGGCCACCGCGATCACCGCACCACTGAGAGACCCGTTCCCCACCATGTTCTTCCCCTCTTGAGCAGTGTTCTGGAGGCCGTCGCTCATGCGGCGACCGGCTCGGCGCTGTCCGCCGTGATGCCCTTGGTGGAGGCGATCACATTCTTCAGCTTCTTGGACAGGGCCTCGTAGAACATGCTCAGCGGAAACTCGTCCGGAAGCACGTCGTCCACGAGCTTGCGCGGCTGCTGGGTCAGGTCCAGGGCGTCCGGACCCTTGGCCCACTTGGAGCCGGGGTGCGGAGGCAGGTAGGTGGAGACCAGCTCGTAGCCGGCGAACCAGTGCACGAGCTTCGGGCGGTCGATGCCGTCCTTGTACAGCTTCTCGATGTCGGCGCACAGCTGGTTGGTGACCTGCGGGGCGCGCTCCCAGTCGATGGAGAGCTTGTTGTCGGTCCAGCGGACGACGTCGTGCTTGTGCAGGTAGGCGAAGAGCAGCTGGCCGCCGAGACCGTCGTAGTTGCGCACGCGGTCGCCGGTGACCGGGAAACGGAACATGCGGTCGAAGAGCACCGCGTACTGCACGTCACGGGCCTGCGGGACGCCGTCCGCCTGGAGCTTCACGGCCTCCTTGAAGGCGGTGAGGTCGCAGCGCAGCTCCTCCAGGCCGTACATCCAGAACGGCTGGCGCTGCTTGATCATGAACGGGTCGAAGGGCAGGTCACCGTGGCTGTGGGTGCGGTCGTGGACCATGTCCCACAGCACGAAGGCCTCTTCGCAGCGCTTCTGGTCGTGGACCATCGCGGCGATGTCCTCGGGCAGCTCCAGGCCCAGGATGTCGACGGCCGCGTCGGTGACCCGGCGGAAGCGTGCGGCCTCGCGGTCGCAGAAGATGCCGCCCCAGGAGAAACGTTCCGGCGCTTCGCGTACGGCGATCGTCTCCGGGAACAGGACCGCGGAGTTGGTGTCGTAGCCGGAGGTGAAGTCCTCGAAGCTGATGCCGCAGAACAGCGGGTTGTCGTAACGGGTGCGCTCCAGCTCGGCCAGCCAGTCGGGCCAGACCATGCGCAGGACGACCGCCTCCAGGTTGCGGTCCAGGTTGCCGTTCTGCGTGTACATCGGGAAGACGACCAGGTGCTGGAGGCCGTCCGCGCGGTTCGCGGCGGGCTGGAAGGCCAGCAGGGAGTCCAGGAAGTCCGGTACCTGGAAGCCACCCTCGGCCCAGCGGTGCAGGTCCTTCACCAGGGCCCGGTGGTAGGCGTCGTCGTGCGGGAGCAGCGGGGACAGCTCCTCGACCGCGTCGACGACACGCCGTACGGCGGCCTCGGCCTCCGCCGCGGCGGGGGCACCCTCGGCCTCGAAGTCGATCGATCCGTCCTTCGACTGCCATGGCCGGATCTGCTCCACGGCATCCTTGAGCACGGGCCAGGCGGGGTGCTCAATCACCCTGTTCAACGAAGGAACCTGTCCTCCCGTAGCCGCCTGCACAAGAATTTCCGTCATGTCCCATCCTCCACGGGAGAACCTCGCGTATGGACACCGTATGCATACCCGGTTTCCGCCAGCAAGAGGCGGCTCGGGAAATTTTCCTGTCTGAGACCTTGGTCGCGGATGTTTTTCCTGTCGTAAACCGTGACGGCGCTCACTTCCGTTGAGTACCCCTGATCCGCGCGCAGTAGCGACCCGGTCGGTCAAGGGCGCGGGGACTCGCCCACGAGAGGGTGACGGCGGGGCGTATACCGGCCAGCTGGCGCCCGCCACGCGCCCGGATGCCTGATGCACATGCGGGTTCATCGCGCGGCCCGGCCATTAGGCTGCGACTCTGCCCGCGCGGACGACGGCGTCCGCCCGTCCCGCGCGCGCCGAGCCGCCGTCGACGGAAGCGAGTCGAACCTTGAACTTTCTTACCATCGGTCACCGCGGGGCCATGGGTGTCGAGCCCGAGAACACCCTTCGTTCCTTCGTCGCCGCGCAGGACGCAGGCCTCGACCTGATCGAACTCGATCTGCACCTGAGCAAGGACGGCGCCCTGGTCGTCATGCACGACGCGGAGGTGGACCGTACGACCGACGGCACCGGGCCGATCGCCGAGAAGACCCTGGCCGAGCTGCGTGCCCTGGACGCGGGCCGCGGGGAGCGGGTGCCGGTCTTCGAGGAGGTACTCGACGCGGTGCGCACGCCGCTGCAGGCCGAGATCAAGGATGTGGCGGCGGCCCGGGCGCTCGCGGCGGTGATCGACGAGCGCGATCTGGTCGGGCGCGTGGAGGTGTCCTCGTTCCATGAGGAGGCGGTCGCCGAGATCGCCCGGCTGGTGCCGGGCGTGCGCACGGCGCTGATCGGGGACCGCTACGGCACGGACATCGTGGAGCGCGCGGTCGCCGTGGGCGCGGCGACCGTCTCCCTCAACATCCGCCGGCTCACCCTGGAGGTCGTCGAGCACGCCCGCGCGTCCGGCCTGCGGATCTTCGCCTGGGTCGTCAACACCCCGGAGCATCTGCGGCTGGTACGCGCGCTGGAGCTGGACGGCGCGACGACCGACTTTCCGCAGATCAAGCGCACCGGGCGGTTCACGGCCTGACGGTCACACGAGCTTCTTGACCAGCAGCTCGAACTGAAGGTCGTCGCGCTGCGGGATGCCGAAGCGCTCCTCGCCGTACGGGAAGGGCGACATCCTTCCCGTACGGCGGTAGCCGCGGCGCTCGTACCAGGCGATGAGGTCGTCCCGTACGGAGATCACGGTCATGTGCATCTCGGTGACGCCCCAGGCCTCGCGGACCTGACGCTCGGCCTCCGCCATGACCGTCTTGCCGAGGCCCGCGCCCTGCAGCGTGGGGCTGACCGCGAACATGCCGAAGTAGGCGTGTTCACCGCGGTGTTCGAGCTGGCAGCAGGCGACGATCCGGCCGTCCTGCTCCACGGTCAGCATCCTGCTGCCGGGCGACCTGATCACCTCCAGCACGCCCTCGGGATCCGTCCTGCGCCCCTGAAGGATGTCCGCCTCGGTGGTCCAGCCGACCCGGCTGGCGTCCCCGCGGTAGGCCGACTCGATCAACGCGACCAGCGCGTCGACGTCCCTGTCGGTGGCATCGCGGAACGTGGGCCGGGTGGCGCGGGTTTCCATGGAGCGGCCTTTCGATCTCGGGCGTGGCTCAGCCAGGGTCGAGGGTAACCCTGCCATTAGGCTCCGCCTGCATGGTGCACGTACTCAGCAGCCGGACGCTGCTCACCCCCACCGACCCCGAGCGCTCCCGGTCCTTCTACGGCGAGCAGCTGGGACTGGCCGTCTACCGTGAGTTCGGTACGGGGCCCGAGCGCGGGACGGTCTACTTCCTCGGCGGCGGCTTCCTGGAGCTCTCCGGGAGGTCCGAGACCCCGCCGTCGCCCGCGGTCCGGCTGTGGCTGCAGGTCGACGACGTGACGGCCGCGCACGAGGAGCTGGGGGCGAAGGGCGTCGACATCGTCCGGCCGCCGGTCAAGGAGCCGTGGGGCCTGGTCGAGATGTGGATCAGCGACCCGGACGGCATCCGCATCGCGCTGGTGGAGGTGCCCAAGGACCATCCGATGCGTTACCGGCCGGGTGTCTAGCTAGCGTCCGGGCCCGTCCTCGGGCCTCGTCCCCGCGGTCAGCACATGGCCGCTGATGCCGAGCAGCGAGGGCACGGACTCGGTCTGCCGCATCGCCGCCAGGACCAGCGCCCGGCGCCGCGGATCCTCCAGCCAGGAGGCGATGCCGCCCATCAGCCAGGCCGCGCCCTCGAGGCCGTACTGCGCGTGCGGCGTCAGACCGGCGTCCGCGAACTCGGCCGGGACGTCGGCGGGATCGTGGAAGTAGGCCGTGGTGAACAGGGACTTCGGCCCCCCTGTCGGGCGCATCCGGCCGTCGCCGACGGCGGCCTCGATCTGCGGCCGGTGCTCGGCGTCGAAGTAGAGCCCGGTGCTCAGGTTGTCGTGCAGCGGCGCGAACCGGTTGATCGTCGCGGCGACCACGAGCCCGCCGGGCCGTACGACCCGGTGTGCCTCGGCGAGGGCCCGTACCCGGTCCGGGCGCTCGGGCAGGTGGTAGAGCGGGCCGAGGAGCAGCACCACGTCCACGGACGCGTCCGGCGTGTCCAGGGCGCGCGCGTCGCCCTGGCGGGCCCGCACGCCGGGCAGCCGGGCCGCCCGCTCGACGTGCAGGGGTACCGGGTCGAGGAGCTCCACGTCATGGCCGTCGGCGGCGAGCCACTGCGCGTGGACGCCGCTGCCGCCGCCCACGTCGAGGATCCGGGCCGCAGCGGGCGGCAGGAGCCTGCGCAGGACGTCCTGGGTGCGCCAGAACTCCAGCCGTCCGGCGCCGGCGCGCAGCCGGGCGTCCTCCTTGTCGCGGCCGTAGTACTCGGCGATCTCCTCGGCCAGCGACGGTGCCGCGGTGTCCTCGGTGTCCATGGCTGGAACCCTCACGTACCCGGCTGCGCGCGGGCAAACGACTTTCCGCGCCTCCCACGGGACCGTCCCGGATGGCCGGGGCGGGCAGTCGCGGTTAGCGTGCGGAGAGATCTCTGTGTCGTACGGCAGTGCACCCGGCCGGAAGGAACCGTCATGAAGTTCGACAAGCCGGTGACCGGCGGACCGTGCTGGACCGAGCTCGGGACCAGCGACCTGGAGGGGGCCAAGCGGTTCTACACCGAGTTGTTCGGCTGGCGTCCGGAGACCGATCCACGCGCCGAGGCGGGCGGGTACACGGTGGCGCACCTGGGGGACGCGGCCGTCGCCGCGCTCACCCCGCTGTACCAGGAGTCCCAGCCGGTGGCGTGGAACGTCTCCTTCGCGGTGACGGACGCGGACGCGGCGGTACGGCGCGTGGAGGAGGCCGGCGGCACGGTGGTCCTCGGTCCGATGGACGTGTTCGACGTGGGCCGGTTCGCGGTGGCCCTCGATCCGACGGGCGCGGCGTTCCAGCTGTGGCAGGCGCGGTCCTTCCCGGGCGCCGGTCTGTTCAACGCGCCCGGCACGCTGGGCTGGGTCGAGCTGGCGACCCGGGACACCGACCGGGCCCGGGACTTCTACACCACGGTGTTCGGCTGGAGCGTCAACGCCTCCGACTGGTACACGCAGTGGGGCATCGACGGCGACGACTTCGGCGGCATGGCCGACATGGGCGACCGGTACCCGCCCGAGGTGCCGCCGCACTGGCTGCCGTACTTCGCGGTGGCCGACGTGGACGCGACGGCCGAGGTCGCGGCAGGGGCGGGCGGTGCCGTCGTGCTGGCACCCGTGTCGGTGCCGGACGGCCCGCGCATCGCGATTCTGCGGGATCCGCAGGGCGCGGAGTTCGGAGTGCACCTGGCCGGCGAGGAGGGCTGAGGCGCTGCGCCTGCCTTCGTCCGCGCTTCGACTCCCAGCGGCAGCTCGGAGCGGATCCTCGTCGGCCTCGCCATGTTCACCTGGGAGCCGCCGGCGAGAGGCACACTCACCGGGAAGTACCGGTGCGAGCGGCCTCCCTCGTTGACGTTGCCGGGCGTGACGGCCACGGCCAGAGGCAGGCCGCGGTCGTCCGCCGTGAGTCGGGCCCTGGTCGTCAGCCCGCCGCGAGAGCGGCCGAGTGCCCGACCAGTCTGTGCGGGCGGCGGATCTTCCGGTTCGTCCCTCGCCACCTGGCGGAGCTCCTGCGCCGCACGCTAGTGGGGCAGGGTGTGCGCGAAGGCGAGTACCTCCCTGTTGTAGCGGTCCGGATCGCTCATGTAGAGGCCGTGTCCGGTGCCGTCGATCACGACGAGCCTCGCGTCGGGAAGCAGCGCATGGGTCCTGCGCCCGGTCTGCTCGATCGGGGCCGAGCGGTCGGCATCCCCCTGGATGACCAGGGCGGGCACCGTGAGCGCGGTGAGTTCCGCGCGCAGGTCCGCGTTGACGCATGTCCTGTTCGTCGACAGCAGGACCTGAAGAGGGGTGTCGAAGAACTGGCGGCTGGTCCAGTCGCTCAGTCCGTCCGATACCTCGTAGCCGGGCCCGAACCACTCGGCGCCCGAGGTGGCCGCGACGAAGGCCCCGACATCGCGACGCATGAGCGTGCGGGCGGCCTCGGCCGCTGCCGCCGAGACGGGGCCCTCCGGGTTGTCGTCCGTGCGGAGCAGGAACGGTGTGGTGGGCGCGCTCAGGACGACTCCCCGGACGCGCTCGTCTCCCCGGCGGGTCAAGCAGCGGACCGCCTCGGCCGCGCCCATGGAGTGTCCGACCAGTACGACGTCGTGCAGGTCCAGGCGGGCGAGCAGGTTGGCCAGGTCGTCGGCGAGACGGTTGAGGTCGTAGCCCCGTCCGGGCACGTCGGAGCGCCCGTGGCCGCGCCGGTCGTACTCGACCTGCCGCTGCGCGAGCGGAACGACTGGCTGCTGGCGGCCGGTTACGCTCCCCGCTTCCCGGAGACACCGCTGAGCGATCCGGCGCTGTCCGGGGTCCGGGCCTCGTTGCAGACGCTGCTGAACACGCACGGCCCGTTTCCGGGTGCCGCGATCGACGGGCAGTGGAATGTACGGCTCACCAACGAGGCCGGGCGCCGGCTGATCTCCGGCATCCCGGAAGAGGTGCGCGGTGTGCCGACGAACCTCTTCCGCACCGCGCTGCACCCCGGCGCTCTCGTCCGCCGTACCCGCAACTTCCCGCAGTGGTCGGCCCACTTGCTGCGCCGGCTCGACCGGGCCGTGGTGCGGACGCAGGATCCCGCCCTCGTCGCGCTGGCCGACGAGATCGGCACCTGGCCGGACATCCCCGACCGTCGCGGCTGGAGCCGGCTGTCCCCCGACGGCACGGATGACCCGGTGCTGTCCTGGCAGGCTCTTCTTCCCTGCCGACGAGGCGACCGAGACGGCTCTGCGCCGGCGCGCCGGGCTCAGCTGACACCCACTAGCCCCGCCGTGATCATGTGCCGGACAGGCCCCTAGGCCCGTAGCGCGCCCATGTGGCCTTCCAGTCGGCTCAGCAACTCGCCCAGGACGTCCGCGAGTTCATCCTGACGCTTCGGGGCCAGGTCCGACAACACGGCTGATTCGTAGGCCAGTTGTTCTGGGAGGATGCCGTCCACCAGGGCGCGGCCGGCGTCGGTGAGGCGGACGTGGGCGACGCGGCGGTCGCGGGCGTCGCCGCGCCGTTCGACCAGGCCTCGTTCGGTCAGCTGCTTGAGCCGTTTGGTGACGGCGGCCCCGGAGGAGAAGGTCTCCCGGACCAGGTCGCCCGGGGTCAGCTCATGGCCGGTCCGGCGCAGCGCGCCCAGCAGGTCGAACTCGGGCCGGCTGAGCCCGGCCCGGCGCAGCGGGGCGTCCTCGGCCTGCTGGAGGAGGGCGGCGCAGCGGTTGATCCGGCCGATCACCTCCATGGGCCCGGTGTCCAGCTCGGGATGAACGGCCCGCCACTGCCGGACCACGACGGCGACGGTGTCCTGGCGCGCGGCGGTGCCGGTGTCCACACCGGGCCCGGGCCCGGTCCCGGGTGCGGGTGTGCCGGCGTCGCCGTCCCCCGGCCGTCTGCCGCCGGGCTCGCCCGCCCGTCCCTTGTCGGCCGCGTCGTCCACCGGCGCCCGTCCGCCGTTCGTCGCCGTCATGGCCGTATGCCCTCCGTCGTCCTGCCCGGGGCCTGGACCTGGTGGCTCCGGTCCAGATCATTGTCCTGCTCCGGGGCGCGGTCCTGGTCATTGGTCTGCGGTACGAACCCCTGGTGTCGCACCGCCGCCGCGAGCGTACGGTGTCCGGACTGCTCGGCCCGCACGACCCGCTCCTCGGGCAGGGCGCGCTGCCACCACTCGCCGGAGGCCGCGTCGGCCGTGGAGCGCAGGTCGACGAGGGCGGCGGCGAGCGCCCGGCGGGCCGACTCCAGGGCGCGCGGGGCCGGGTGCGGCTCGGCGAGCAGCCGGGCGGCGTTCTCGCGGGCGCGTTCCGCCGTGGTCAGCGCGTGTTCGAGACGGTCGCCCGCGCGCCGGTTGGTGACGGCGACGGCCGCGACGAAGCCGGCCAGCGCGCCGACGAAGGTGTCCGCGACCCGCTCGGTGATCAGTTCGGCGGGGTTCTGTGCGCGGGCGAACTCGGTGATGAGCAGGGCCATCGGGGTCACACAGACGGTGCCGAGCCAGTAGTTGCGCGCGATGAGCGCCTCGGCGCCGAAGTTGAGCGCGAGGCAGCACAGCACCAGCGCGGCCGGGTGGAGATGAGCGAGCGGGACGACGGCGGCGAACACGAGGACGCCGACGACGTTGCCGACGACACGCTGGATGCCTCGGCTCCAGGTGAGGGTGACGTTGGCCTGGTAGAGGGAGGCCGCGGTGACCAGCGCCCAGTAGGGGCGGCCGGCCCCGAGCGCGAGAGAGGCGTACCCGGCGAGGGCGCAGCCGATCGCGGTGCGCGCGGCGATCGGGGCGAGGAGGGCCAGGCGGTGCCGCAACGACCTTCGCGGGAGGGCGGGTTCGACGTCCTGGCCGAGGAGTTCGACGGCGGACTCGCACGGGGAGGCGACGTGCGGGAGCAGGCCGGTACCGCGCAGCTCGCGGGCCCAGGTGCGCAGCCGTTCGGGGTCGGTGTCGGCGGGGGCGGCGAGGGCGACCTCGGCGCGGGCCAGGAGCCGTTCCAAGGCGCGCCGGGTGCGGTCGGGGCGGGCGCCGGCGGCGAGCAGGGACTGCCGGGCGGCGTGGATCGCGGCGGCGGCCGTGGCACGGGCCCGGGCGTGGCCGTCGGCGGTGCCGTGGGTGTCGGCGTATCCGGCGGCGGCGTTCAGGGCCTGGGCGGTGGCGCGGCGCTCGGGACCGTACGGGCGTAGCAGGCCCGGCGCCATGCCGACCAGCCAGGCCCAGGCGCCGGCCACCAGAGCAAGACCGACGTGTTCCGGCACCTGGCCGAGGGTTTGCGGCGTGAACAGCGCTGCGGAGCTGATGAAGGTCAGGACCACGTTCGCGGGCGGTCCCAGCCGGGTGGCGTCGCACACGGTCTTCTGGACGGCGGCCATGACGGCGCCGACGGTGACGAGGACGACGGCGTCGCCCGTGAGCGACGCGGTGAGCAGGGCGAGGGCGAGGCCGCCGACCATGCCGAGCACCACCCGGGCCAGGACACGGGCGCGGGCGGCGTAGGGCCGGTTGTGACCGTAGAGCGCGCACAGCGATCCGGCCATCGTGTACATCGCCAGGTCGAGGCGGCCGAGCGCCAGCAGGAGCAGGTTGGGCGGGGCGACCGCGGCGACGACGCTCAGCGCGGGCTTGAACCAGATGTCCGAGGGCCGCCCGGGGCGGAGCACTCCGGCGAGGGGAAGTCGGTGGCGGGTCGCACTGCTCATGGGCATCAATTTAGCACGTGTTTTACTCGCAAAATATGCACCTCGAACCTCGCCCACCTGCGGTGCTCCGGCGAATGCTCCCCGTGTACCCCCTTGCGCTCGCGTGCGCTCCGCATGACGTGGGCATCGCATCCCTTGACCGACCGTCGAACGGGGAGGTGCGCGTGCACGGACCGGTGCCGGCCGCGTGGCTGCTGGTCGCCCTGTGCGCGACGACCGGCGCCTACTGTCTGCTGCGGATGCGCAGCGACGTCGAGGAGCAGCGCCGGGCCGCGGGCGGCGAGGCCGTGATGGGCTTCGGGATGGCCGTGATGGCCGTACCGGCGGCGGCGTTCTCGCCGCCGAGCTGGGGCTGGCCGGTGTACGCGGCCGTGTTCGGCGCGGCGGCACTGCGCGCGCTGTGGGCCGCGCGAGCCGCCCCGCGTCATCTGCACCACCTGGTGGGCGCGGCCGCGATGGTCTACATGTCGGTGGTGATGGCGGCGGCCCCGCCCGGCGCGCACCACGGGCACGGCGGCGCCGGGGTGCCGTTGCTGACCGGCGCACTCCTGCTGTACTTCGTGGGTTACGTGCTGCTCGCCGGTGCCCGTCTGGTGCCCGCCGCGGTGGCCGGGGCCGGCGGCGGCTCCACCCGCTGGGGCGACCGGCCGGAACTGTCGCGAGCCTGCCGGCTGTCGATGGGGATCGGCATGGTGACGATGCTGCTGACCATGTGAGCGGGGTCCGTGCGGGTGCGTTGCCTGCGTCACTTCGGTGGCGCGGACCGTACCGGCGAGCGGCCACGCGCTCATAGGGTGCTGACCATGATGGTCCCCGTGACCCTGCTGCTGCTCGGTGCCCTGACCGCCGTCGTCGCCCCGCAGCTGTTCGCCCGGGCCGACTGGCCGGACCGCGAACCGGTCCTCGCCCTGTGGGTGTGGCAGTGCGTCGTGGCGGCCGTCCTGCTGTGCTGCCTGCTGTCGATGACGCTCAGCGCGTCGGCGGCCTGGCAGGCGGTGCGCGGCCAGCTGTTCGCCCGGGCTCCGCGCGCGGTGGTGGACGCCTACGCGCTCGGCACGGCCGGCCCGTGGGCGGCGCCCACCGCCGTACTGCTGGCCTCCGGCGGCCTGTGGAGTCTGGCGATGCTGGTGCGCGAGGTCGTACGGGCCCGAACCCCGCGGCGTACGCGGCGGGCCGAACTCCTCGTGCGCGCCCCGCTGTTGCCGGGCGAGGAGCCCTCGCACGGCCGGCTGGTGGTGCTGGAGGGCGAGCGTCCCGACGCCTGGTGGCTACCCGGTACGGCACCCAGGCTGGTCATCACGACGGCCGCGCTGCGCCGCCTGAAAGGGCGTCAGCTCGACGCACTCCTCGCCCACGAACAGGGCCACGCGCAGGCCCGGCACGACTGGCTGCTGCACTGCTCGGCGGCGCTGGCGGGCGGGTTCCCGCAGGTGCCGGTGTTCGCCGCGTTCCGTGCCGAGATGCACCGGCTGGTCGAGCTGGCCGCCGACGACATGGCCTCGCGGCGCTTCGGCCGGCTGACGACCGCACTGGCGCTGGTCGAACTCAACGAGGAGCGGGGCGTGTTCGGTCCCTGCCCCACCCCGCAGGCCCATGTGCCGCAGCGGGTGCACCGGCTGCTGACTCCCCCGGACCGGCTCCCCGCACTGCGCCGGCTGCGCCTGACGGCGGTGGCCGCGCTGGTCCCGGTGATCCCGGTGCTGGTGGCCTTGATTCCCGGGTTGCGGGCGCTCGGCTGACACTGGCAACTGCCCACTGTCGACAGTCGACTGTCGACTGTCGACTGTCGGCTGTCGGCTGACAACTGGCCGCTATCGGCTGCCGACTGCCGACTGACAACTGGCCGCTGTCGACTGTCGACAGCCGACTGCCGACTGCCGACTGCCGACTGCGTACGACGCACGGGTCGGGCGGAAGGTGGCCCCGAGCCTGCCGAGCAACAAAGATCGCGGCACGCACCGCAGCCCCACCGGTCCCCGCTCCCGCCGCACGGACCCTGCGCGCCACAGCCCTCCGCGCCACGGCCCTGCTCGCGGCCGCCGTGGCGTAGCTGGGCGGCCGGCTGTTCGGGCGCTGACGGTGGCTCTGGCCGTGGTGGTTCACGAGTGGCCGCGGCCCGGTCACGCCGACACGCCTGACGACCGGCCTCGGTAGGGTCGACCGTATGACTGCCGTGTTGTTCGACTTCTCCGGGACGCTCTTCCGCGTCGAGTCCACCGAGTCCTGGCTGCGCGCGGTACTGGCCGAGACGGGACATGTCCTGCCCGAACCCGAACTGCAAGACGCCGCAAGGGCGTTGGAGGCGGCCGGTGCGCTGCCGGGCGGGGCGAATCCGCTGGAGCTGCCGGCGGACCTGGCCGGGATCTGGGCGGTGCGGGACGAGAGCGCGGAGCTGCACCGGGCCGCGTACACGGGCCTGACGCGACGGGTGCCGCTGCCCGACCCCGGGCTGCACGACGCGCTGTACGAGCGGCACAAGACCCCGGCCGCCTGGGCCCCGTACCCGGACGCCGCCGACGTGCTGCGCACCCTGCGTGAGCGCGGGATCGGCGTGGGCGTGGTCAGCAACATCGGCTGGGATCTGCGGCCGGTGTTCCGCGAGCACGGGCTCGACCGGTATGTGGACGCGTATGTGCTGTCGTACGAGCACGGCGTGCAGAAGCCGGACCCTCGGTTGTTCTCGGTCGCCTGTGCGGCGCTGGGCGCCGATCCTCGGCAGGTGGTGATGGTGGGTGACAGCAAGGAGGCGGACGGTGGGGCGGCCGCGCTCGGCTGCCGGGTGCACTTCGTCGACCATCTGCCGGTGACGGACCGGCCCGACGCGCTGCTGCCGGTGCTGGATCTGGTGGGCTGAGGCCGGGAAGACGGCCGGCCCGGCGCTGCCACGACCGCCCGCCGCAAAGGCCTCGATGTAGACGCCGCCCGTCTGAGACGATCCCCCGCGTCGCCCCAGACGGACGGCAGCCCTTGACAGGGCCCGCCCATGGCGATGCCCTCTGCGTTGAGTATAGTTGGCTGGCAGCCAGTCAACGCAGGAGTTTCAGAATGTCCCCGCGCAGCGCCTCGGTCAATGAAGAGTTGCGCCGGCGTTCCCGGGAGCGGCTGCTACAAGCCGCGGTGGAACTGGTCGACGAGCACGGCTACGAGGCCACCACGCTGGGCGACATCGCGGACCGGGCCGGTTCGGCGCGCGGACTGGTGTCGTACTACTTCCCCGGCAAGCGCCAGCTGGTGCAGTCCGCCGTGCACCGGCTGATGCACCGCACGCTGGAGGAGGCCCTGGAGCGGGAACCGCACACCGAGGACGGCCGGGAGCGCCTCGCCCGCGCCATCGACGCGATCCTGGGCCTGGCCCGCGACCGGCCGGTGCTGATGCGGCAGCACATGGCGGGGCTGCTACAGGCGGAGGGTTTCATGCCGTGCCCGGAGCAGCGCCGGCTGGCGGAGCTGCTCAGCGACACCGTGGCCCGGTACGGCTCCGAGGACGTCGCCGCCGACTATCCGATACTCCGGGCCCTGCTGATGGGGGCCGTGTATGCGGCGCTGATCCCGGGGGCGTCGATGCCCGTTCCGGTACTGCGGGCCGAACTGTTCCAGCGGTACGGGCTCGACCGGGAGTCGGGGGTGCCACCGGAGAGCGAGTCGGGCACACAGGCGCGGGAGCGGGATCTGTCGCGGTTCTTCGCGACGGAGGAGCGTCCGGGCAACCCCTGAGACGGGTTCGGGAGCAACCTCCGGACGGGTTCAGGCGGCCGGAACCCGCCTCAGCCGGCGGCGTGCATGACGGGGCGACAGGAAGCCCGCGTCCCGCGCCTGGGCGATCAGCCTGAGGGAGCGGCGGCGGCTGTGTCCGGTCGCGCTCATCACGGCCAGCACCGGGTCGGCGCCCTCCTCCTGCGCGGCGCGGTACTCCTTCGCGACGAGCCGGCGGCCCTCGACGCCCCGCGGCCAGACCGGCCGGGCGCGCCGCGGCCCGGCACAGAGCACATGCGCCCTTTCGCCGCCGGCCTCCGGTTCGTGCCGCTCCTCGGGCGGTTCCTCGCCGCCGCACCGGGAGGGCCGCTCGACCCCGCACGAGTCGAACAGTGGGCCCTCGATCCAGTCCGCGAGCCCCGTCAGGTCGGCCAGGGACAGGGCCGGCTCGGCCCTGACGTCCTCGATGGACACACATCCCTGGTGCACGACGGCCAGGGCGTCGACCCGGGCGCCGTCGGGGAAGGCCAGCCGGACCTGGAACCAGGAGGTGGTGCCGCCGCGCTCCCGCACCTTCCACGCGGGCCACACGGCCACCGCGCCGTCCTCGGCGTTCCGGTCGGAAAGATTAAGCAAGGATGCTTCTAGCACACACGCAACGTAACCGCATGATCGCATTCCGTACGGAACGGACACGCGTCGGGGTCACCCCGCCGGACCCTGCCGCCGCGGCCCCGGGGATGCCATGCTGGTGACGTCCGCACACCACCTCCTTCGTCGAGGAGTTTCGCTGTGCTGCGTGTCGCCGTCGTCGGTTCGGGGCCCAGCGGGTGCTACACCGCCCAGAGCCTGGTCCAGGGGGATGCCGAGGTGTGCGTGGACGTCCTGGACCGGCTGCCGTGCCCGTACGGCCTGGTCCGCTACGGCGTCGCCCCGGACCACGAGAAGATCAAGTCCCTGCAGGGCAGCCTCAGGACGGTGCTGGAGCACGAGCGGGTGCGGTTCATCGGCGGGGTCCGGGTGGGCGGCCCCCGCGGAGTGCCGGTGGAGCGGCTGCGGGAGCTGTACCACGCGGTGGTGTACTGCGTGGGCGCCGCCGGCGACCGCCGGCTCGGGGTACCGGGCGAGGAACTGCCGGGCAGCTGGTCGGCGACCGACTTCGTGGCCTGGTACAGCGCGCATCCGGACGCGGCCGACGCGGGCTTTGTGCGCGCGGTGCGGTCGGCCGTGGTCATCGGCGTGGGCAATGTGGCGGTGGACGTCACGCGGATGCTCGTGCGGGGTGCCGCGGAGCTCAGTCCGACGGACATGCCGCAGGCGGCGCTGGACACGCTGACGGCGAGCGGGATCACCGAGGTGCACATGGTCGGCCGGCGCGGTCCCTCCCAGGCCCGCTTCACCACCAAGGAGCTGCGCGAGCTGGGCACCCTGCCCGGCACCGAAGTCACCGTCGATCCGGCCGACTTGGCGCTGGATCCGGCGGAGCCCGCCACCCTGCCCGCGGTAGCGCGCCGCAATCTGGAGGTGCTCCGGGGCTGGGCCGCCCAGCCCCCGGCCGTCGCCGCCCGGCACATCGGCCTGCGGTTCTTCCTGCGCCCCGTGGAACTGCTCGCGGACGCCGGCCGGGTGGGCGCCGTGCGCTTCGAGCGGACGGTACCGGACGGGCAGGGCGGGGTGACGGGCACCGGACGGTTCGAGGACGTGCCCGCCCAGTTGGTGCTGCGTTCGGTGGGCTATCGCGGGGTGCCGCTGGACGGGCTGCCGTTCGACGCGGCGAGCGGCACGGTGCCGAACGCGGCGGGGCGTGTCGTACGTGACGGCGTCCCCTCCCCCGGCGAGTACGTCGCCGGGTGGATCAAGCGCGGCCCGACGGGTGTGATCGGCACCAACCGGCCCTGCGCCAAGGAGACGGCGGCCTCCCTGCTCGCGGACGCTCCCGCGCTGCTGCGCCGGCAGGTGCCCGGCGATCCGGTGCCGGCGCTGCGGGCGGCCGGGACCGAGCCCGTGCCGTGGGCGGGGTGGCTGGCGATCGAGCGGGCCGAGGCCGAGCTGGGCACGCGGCTGGGGCGGAGTGTGGTCAAGCTGGCCGACTGGGACGCGCTGCTGACGGCGGCCCGCTCGGCGTAGCCCTGGTGGCCGGCGGTTCCGCGCCGGCCGGGCGGGCATGACACACACCGGCAACAGACCCGAAATCAACAAACTGTTCAAGAGCCTTACGGTCTCGTTCTGTCCGGATGTCACTCCCCGCCCGCGCACCGTTGGAGTCCCCATGGCCGCCACCGCAGACGTCCATCCCGTCGACGAGATGCCACCCGTACGGCTGTTGGCGGCCTTCGGGCTGCAGCACGTGCTCGCGATGTACGCGGGTGCCGTCGCCGTGCCGCTGATCGTGGGCGGCGCGATGCGGCTGCCGCCCGCCGACCTGGCGTATCTGATCACCGCCGATCTGCTGGTGTGCGGGATCGCCACACTGATCCAGTGCGTCGGTTTCTGGCGGTTCGGCGTCCGGCTGCCGATCATGCAGGGCTGCACGTTCGCGGCGGTGTCGCCGATGGTGCTCGTCGGGACGACGGGCGGCGGACTGCCCGCGGTCTACGGCGCGGTGATCGTCGCAGGTCTGGCGATCATGCTGCTCGCGCCGGTGTTCGGCAGACTGCTGCGGTTCTTCCCGCCGCTGGTGACCGGCACGGTGATCCTGATCATCGGGGTCTCGCTGCTGCCGGTCGCGGGCAACTGGGCGGCGGGCGGCGTCGGCGCGAAGGACTTCGGGGAGCCGAAGAACCTGGCGCTGGCGGCCTTCGTACTGGCGGTGGTGCTGGCCGTACAGCGGTTCGCGCCCGCTTCTCTCGCCCGGATCGCCGTCCTGACCGGCATCGTGGTGGGCCTGGCGGTCGCGGTGCCGTTCGGGTTCACCGACTTCGGCGGGGTCGGGGACGCCGACTGGGTCGGCATCAGCACGCCGTTCCACTTCGGGGCGCCGGCGTTCCACGCGTCCGCCATCGTGTCGATGCTGGTGGTGGCTGTGGTCACCATGACCGAGACGACCGGTGACCTGATCGCCGTGGGCGAGCTGACCGGGCGGAGGGTCGAGCCGCGCTCGCTCGCCGACGGGCTGCGCGCGGACGGTCTGTCGACCGTGCTGGGCGGGGTGTTCAACACCTTCCCGTACACGGCGTACGCGCAGAACGTGGGCCTGGTCGGCATGACCCGGGTGCGCAGCCGCTGGGTGGTCGCGGCGGCCGGCGGGATCCTGGTGCTGCTCGGCCTGCTGCCCAAGCTGGGCGCGGTGGTCGCGGCGATCCCGGCGCCGGTGCTGGGCGGCGCCGGTCTGGTCATGTTCGGCACGGTCGCGGCGAGCGGCCTGCGGACGCTCGCCCAGGTCGACTTCAGGGGCAACAACAACCTCACGGTGGTGGCCGTCTCGGTGGCGATCGGCATGCTGCCGGTGGGTGTGCCGACGGTCTACGAGAAGTTCCCGGACTGGTTCCAGACGGTGATGAACAGCGGCATCAGCGCGGGGTGCGTGTCCGCGATCGTACTGAACCTGCTGTTCAACCACCTTCCGTGGAAGGCGGGTCCGGGCGCCGCGCCTCGGCCGGAGGGGCTCCTGCTCGGTGGAGAGGAGACCGCGCAGTAGGGCGGCTGGTTCAGGTGTCGTCGCCGAGGCGGGCGGACTGGCGGTCGGCGGCGGCGAGGAGGCTGCCGAGCAGCCCCGGGAAGAGACCGTCCAGGTCGTCCCGGCGCAGCGCGTTCATCTTGGCCGTACCCCGGTAGACCTGCCGGATGACCCCGCTCTCGCGCAGCACCCGGAAGTGGTGAGTGGTGGTGGACTTGGTCACCGGCACATCGAACTGGGAGCAGGTCAACTCGGCCTCGGCGGCGGCGAGTTCACGGACGATCTGCAGCCGCATGGGGTCGGAGAGCGCGTGCAGCACGGCCTCCAGCCGGATCTCCTGCCGCTCCGGGTGCGGCAGCGCACGGCCGGCGGTGGCGGTCTCGGTCACGGCTGCTGCCCTTCGTCGCGGAACTCGTTGCCTGTGAGCATTGTACGAGAGGCTTCGTAGTTTGACATTTCTCGTACTACGAGGATTATCGTACGAGTCGATCAGTGGTCCCGCGACGAACGGAGTCGGACGTGAGCGCGCTCTTCGAGAGCATCACCCTGCGCGAAGTGACCATCCCGAACCGGGTGTGGATGCCGCCGATGTGCCAGTACTCGGCCGAGCCCGAGGGGCCGCTCGCGGGCGCCCCGCACGACTGGCACTTCGCGCACTATGCGGCGCGCGCCACGGGCGGCACCGGCCTGATCATCGTGGAAGCCACCGCGGTCGCGCCGGAGGGTCGGATCTCCCCCTACGACCTCGGCCTGTGGAACGACACCCAGGTGAAGGCCTTCCAGCGGATCACCCGCTTCCTCACCGCCCAGGGCACGGTGCCGGGGATCCAGCTGGCCCACGGCGGCCGCAAGGCATCCACCGACCGGCCCTGGAAGGGCGGCGCGCCGCTCGGACCGGAGGCGCACGGCTGGCGGCCGGTCGCCCCGAGCGCGGTGCCCTTCGACGAAAATCACCCCGTGCCCGATGAGTTGACGGTGGATCAGATCGGGGCGGTCGTCGGCCAGTTCGCCGCCGCGGCCCGCCGGGCGCTCGCCGCCGGCTTCGAGATCGCCGAGATCCACGGCGCCCACGGCTACCTGATCAACGAGTTCCTCTCCCCGCACTCCAACCACCGCACCGACGTCTACGGCGGCTCGTACGAGAACCGCACCCGGTTCGCGCTCGAGGTCGTGGACGCCGTACGGGCGGTGTGGCCCGGGGACAAGCCGGTGTTCTTCCGTATCTCGGCCACCGACTGGCTCCAGGACGGCGGCTGGACCACCGAGGACACGGTCCGCTTCGCCCGCGATCTGCACGCCCACGGTGTGGACCTCCTGGACGTCTCCACCGGCGGCAACGCCTCCGGCGTGAGCATTGCGACCGGGCCCGGCTACCAGGTGCCGTTCGCCGCCCGGGTCAAGGCCGAGACGCCGCTGCCCGTCGCAGCCGTCGGGCTGATCACGGAGGCCGGGCAGGCCGAGAAGATCGTCACGAACGGCGAGGCGGACGCCGTCCTGCTGGGCCGGGAGCTGCTGCGCAACCCGTCCTGGGCCCGGCACGCGGCCCGCGAGCTGGGCGGCGAGGTCAGGGTGCCGGACCCCTACCACCGGTCGGTCTGAGCCGGGCGGCCCCGCCGGTCAGCCCGGCAGCAGCCGGCCGACCGTCTCCTCCATGCGGGGCAGCACCCGCTGCACCGCCGGCGCCAGGGCGACCGCCACCAGGACCCCGGCCCAGGCCACCGGGCCGAGCGGGGTGCATCCGACGGCGTGGCTGACGCCCGGGGTCTGCACCACGGCGACCAGCGCCACGGCGGACCCCAGGCAGGTCACCCACACCAGCCGGCTCTCACGCCGGTCCAGCAGCGTCTGCACCAGCTGGGTGCCGACCACCGCGCACAGCGCCATCGTGCTGCAACGGCGCGCGGTGCCGGGGGTGAAGCGGCCGATCAGCCACGCCGTCACCGCGCCCAGGCAGGTGGTGAGCGCCCGGTGCCGGATCTGCCGGAGCAGGGGCGCGCCGAGGACGGCGGAGGCGTCCTCCGGGAAGCCGCTGCGGGCGCGCACGATGCCGGGTGCGCCCTCGCCGGGCGATCGGCTGCGGCCGCGTACCATGCCGGGCTCGTCCTCCTTCTCGGTCACCGCCACGGCCATCGAGGGGAACAGGTCGGTGAAGAGGTTCACCATGAGCATCTGCCGGGTGGACAGCGGCGCCCGGCCGGACAGCAGTGTGCCGAGGATGCCGAACCCGACCTCGCCCGCGTTGCCCCCGATCAGGATGGCGATGGCGTCGGCCACGCTGTGCCACAGTGCCCGGCCCTCGCCGACCGCGTCGATCAGGACCGTCAGATCCTCGTCGGTGAGGACCATGTCGGCGGCGTTGCGCGCGGCGGCCGAACCGCGCGCGCTGATGCCGACCCCGATGTCGGCGGCGCGGATGGCGGCTGCGTCGTTGGCACCGTCGCCGACCATGCCGACGACCCGGCCCGCGTCCCGCAGCGCCTCCACGACCTGGAGCTTCTGCTCGGGCGCCACCCGGGCCACCACCCCCGCGTCGCGCAGCATCCGGGCGCGGGCCGCCCGGTCCGCCGCCGCCAGCTCGTCGCCGGTGACGACGACGGTGTCCTCGGGCCAGCCCAGATCGGCGGCGATGGCCCGTGCGGTCTGCGGATGGTCGCCGGTGAGCATCACCGGTCGTACGCCCGCCTTCTGCAGCCCCTCCACGAGCGCCGTGGAGGTCTCGCGCGGTACGTCGGACAGGGCGAGCAGACCGATGAACTCCAGCTCCCGCAGCGGCTGTTCGAGGACGTCGGCGGCCTCCTGCTCGTCCGCGCCGAGCCGCCGCTCGGCCACCGCCAGCACCCTGAGACCGTCCCCGGCCAGGGCATGCGCCGCCTCAAAGGCGTGCTCGGGAAGTCCGGAGCAGGCGGGCAGCACCGTCTCCGGGGCGCCCTTGACCACGAGCACGAGCGGGCCGTCCCCGCTCCGGCCGACGGCGGCGGCATAGCCGCGCGCCGCCTCGAAGGGCAGGTCGGCGACCTGCGTCCAGTCCGGGTCGGGACCGGCAGCCGCCAGCACGGCCTCGTCGGTGGCGTGCACCGGCTGGTCGGAACCGCCGTCGACGCGCGGGCAGGCACGGACGGCGGCCCGGACCGTGCCGGCGGACCCGTCCTCGTCCACCGCGCGGACCGTGCCGTCGGCGTCGGAGGTGCGCACCAGCCGCAGCCGGTTCTCGGTGAGGGTGCCGGTCTTGTCGAAGCAGATGGTGTCCATCCGGCCCAGCGCCTCCAGGGTGCGCGGGGTGCGGACGAGGACACCACCGCGGCTCAGCCGCCGGGCGGCCGCCAGCTGCGCGACGGTCGCCACCAGCGGCAGGCCCTCCGGTACGGCCGCCACGGCCACCGCCACCCCGCCGCTGACCGCATCCCGGATCGGGGTGCCCCGCAGCAGCGCCAGCCCGGTCACCGCCGCGCCGCCCACCAGGGTCAACGGCAGTGCCTCGCGGGTGAGTTCCTGCAGCCGGGCCTGTACGCCGCCGGCCGGGGGGGTACGGGCGGCCAGGTGGACGGCGCGGGCGGCCTCCGTGTGCTCGCCGATGTCGACCACCACGGCCCGGCCCTGGCCCGCCGCCACGGTCGTACCCTCGAAGACCATGCATCGCCGGTCGGCGACGGGTGCGTGCGGGGTCGGGTCGGTCTGCTTCTCCACCGGCAGCGACTCGCCGGTCAGCGCCGACTCGTCGACCTCCAGGCCGTCCTGCCACAGCAGCCGTGCGTCGGCGGGCACCACGTCGTCCGCCTTCAGCTGGATCACGTCACCCGGATGCAGCTTGCCCGCGTCCACGGTGCGCGTGCCGCCGGCCGGCGCCTCGGCCTCCGGTGGCACCAGGCGCGCCTTCTGCTGCTGCTCCGCGACCAGTCCGGACAGCGCCCGCTCGGCGCGCAGCCGCTGGACGCCGCCGACCAGGGCGTTCAGGTCGAGGGCGCCGACGACGAGCAGCGCGTCCACGACGGAGCCGAGGATCGCCGACGCCGCCGAGCCGACCGCGAGCACCGGGGTGAGCGGGTCCTGGAGTTCGCCGCGCACGGCCCGGCCGAGCCGGTAGGACCAGCGCACGGGCGCGGCGACCGGGTGCCGGGCGACACCGGCGGCGGCCTTGCGCACGGGGGCGGTCAGCGCCTCGAACGTGGTGATCTCGGCGGCCGGTTCGTGCTCCAGCCGCTCCCGGGCCTGCTCGGGGCCGAGCTCGTGCCAGTGGACGCGCGGATGCGGGTGCGGGGGCCGGGCCGCCGCCACGCCGAGCGCGGCGCGTACCCCGGACAGCAGGGCGGTCGCGGCGCCGACGTCGACGGGGGCGTGCCGCAGCCCCGGCAGGGCGGCGAGGCGTCCGTGGCCGCCGGACTCGCCGATGGCCACGAGAAGACCGGAGAGCGCGGCGCCGGAACGGGCGAGGGTCTGGGCGTGCCGGCCGACCCTGCGGGCGGCCGGGATCGCGGTCAGCACCCGCCACACGTCGGGCAGCCCGTGCAGGGCCAGGATGTCCGCGCCCCAGACCACGGCGCCCTCGTGGTCGGTCAGGGCCAGGGCGATGTCGGCGGCGCACAGCCCGGCCAGGACGTCGCGCTCGTCGGCCGCGCGCACCCGGGCGACGGCGAGCACCCCGCCCGCGTCACCGCGCGCCTCGTACACCACGTCGTCCAGCGGCCGGCGCGCGTCCACGACCTGGTCGGCGAGGCCGGTGAAGTCCTCCAGGGCGGGGTCGTCCACGAGCACCACCCTGAGCCCCGCCCGGCGGGCCGCGTCCAGCACCGGCTCGGTCCACGGGTCGGCCTCGCCCCGGTCGGTGCGCAGCACGCTCGGGTGCAGGACGACCGTGCCGGCCAGCTCCAGCCGGCGCAGCCGGTCCGGGTCGCGCACCAGCACGCCGGTGCGGGCGAGGGCCGCGCTCAGTACGGCGTGGAAGGCGGCGGGGCCGTAGCGGGCGGCCTTCGGCGAGCCGGCGAGGACCGCCTCGGCCGCCTCGGCGCCGTCGTGCTTGACCAGCAGGGTGGCCGCGGCGCCCAGCATGCTGCCCGCGGCGGCGTGGTCGGCGTACTCCTGGGCCGGGGTTTCCGGCAGCGGCGGGCGGGGCGTGCCGTCCGTCGGGAGGCTGACGCGGCCGGGCGCGCACAGCTGGTCGTGGACCGCGTCGAAGGCGGCGGCACGCGCCACCGTCTCGGCCACCTGGCAGGCCCGCAGGGCGCCGTCGAGCAGGAGAGAGGTCGGGGTCTGCCCGGCGCCGTGGACGGCGGCGTTCGCGCAGGCGAGGACGATGTCCATGCGGGTGTCCCCGAGCCGGGCGCGCAGCCAGGCGCGAAAGCGCGGGTTCTCCCGCAGCAGCGTCACCACCGCGGTCGCCAGGCGCGGCGACGGCGGCAGCCGCAGCAGGTAGGCGGCGACCGCGGCGCCGATGCCCACTCCGTCGGCGGCGAGCGTGGCCACGGCGGCGCGCACCCCGGCCGGGTCGGCCGGATGGGTGGTCTCGTCCACGTCGCCGCCGGACAGCACCAGTCCGTGCCGCTCGGCCAGTTCGGCGGCGTGCTCCACGATCCGGTCGGCGGCGTCCTGTTCGGTCGCGGTCACGACGAGGCGCGCGAGCCCCTGGTCCCAGTACGCGAGCAGCACGTCCGGCCGCTCGGCCAGCGTCTCGGCGATCCGGCGGGCCAACTGCGCGGTGCCGCCCGCGCTCCGTACCCGTTCCCGCACCACGGGCCGCAGCGCCAGATGGGCACGGGTACCGGCCCGCCAGTGGTCACCGGCGCCGGGCAGCGCGTTGCGCGCCACCCGCGCCACCCGTACGGCGGCGTCCGCCCCGCGCACTCCGGCGCGCGCCGTGCCCGTGGCGGCACCGGCGGCCACTCCGACCGCCGGCGCCAGCAGCCGCGGAGCGGCGGGCAGCAGCCGTACGGCCGCCGAGGGCATCCTCAGCAGTCCCAGCGCCATGGCCCTCCTCAGAGCGTGGTGCGGTCGGGCCGCGCCGTGGGACCGAGCGGACCGGCGGACGGCTTGCCCGCCGGGGTGTCGGCACCGTGCGTGGTCCCGGTGCTGCCCGCCGACCTGGTCCTGCCGGATGTCCGGCTTCCTGGCGGGGCTTCGGTACCGCCGGCGGAAGCCTCATGCCCACGGGCGCCGCCGGGTTTGGTCCGCGCCTTTGCCGACGCCGCCTCCTGCGTGCCGCCGGTGCCCCGGGACCCGGCGCCGTGTCCGGACCTCAGGGCGGCGGTACCGAGGTCGTGCGCGCCCTCGTGCCCCTGCCCGGCGCCCCCGTTCCCGCCGTCCGCCGGATGCGCGGGCCGGGGCTGGGTGAGCCAGGCCACGGCCGCGCCGGTGAGGGCGACGGGCCACTCCACCACGCCGGCGGCACCGAGCATTCCGGCCCCGGCGTACACCGCGATGCGCCGCCCACGGGGCGAGACCGCGCCGACCTTGTCCAGTGTTTCCTCCGCGGCCCTGCTCACCATCCCGGCGCCGGGCACCCTGCGCAGTACCGAGGCCGCGCCGCGCAGCGGCGCAGTGAGGGCCGACGACGACTTCTGCTCAGCCATGACTCTCCTCGGGTGTGATCACCATCCGTGTGCTTCACCGAGTGCCCGCCAACGCGCTGGTCATCCCCGTTCTTCCGCAGGGGTACCACTCTTCCCAGGGAACCCCTCGCACCGCGCCCGCGCCACCCGCACCGCGCGAGCGGCGCGCCCCGGATGTGCCGGCGGCCGCCGCGCGGGCCCCTCGCACCGGTCCCCTCCGGGCAGGGACGGGCGATGGGAGGATGGGGCGCGAGGGAGGGCGGATGGGGCGCAGGGAGCGGGAGGCGGTCGTACAGGCGGCCCGGCTGTACGAGGCGGCGCGGTCGCTGGCCAAGGACCACGGCAAGGCCGTCGAGGCGGTACGAGGGGCGCTGAGGCCGATCCAGGAAGCGGCGGTGGAGCAGGCGCTCGACGCCATACCCGTGGCACGGCTGCAGGACGCCACGAACGGACGGCTGCGGCTGGGCCCCGTCGACAAGAGCGGACTGCGCACGGTCCGGCAGGTGCTCGAAGCCGGTCCGTACCGGTTGCGGCAGATTCCCGGAGTGGGCGGGCGCACCGCGGACCAGATCGTCGCGGCCGCACGGCAGCTGTCCGACGCCGTGCTCGACAGCGTCGCCGTACACATCGACGTCGACCGGCCCGAGCCGCGGACGACCGCGCTCGTGATGGCCCTGCAGGTGCTGGTGGAGGCCGGGCCGGACGCGCGGCGGGCCGTCGAGGCGGCCACCGCGCTGGTGGAGCGGCTCGGGCCCCTGCTGACCGACGCCCGGCCCGCCGCCCGTCGCCTGAGCATGCTGGTGGCCGGGCAGGCCAGGAGGGCCCGCGCGCTGGAGGCCGTCGAGGAGATCCGTGCGCTCCTGACGGAGGCGGCCGAGGCCGGCACCCCCGAGGCGCTGGCACAGGCCTCGGTGGACCTGCTGCGGGGGACGCCGGACGACCTCGCGGCCTGGGTGGACTTCGAGCTGCGCTCCGCCGAGTACTACGGCCTGCTCGCCGAGATCTCCGGGCGCGCCGCGGACCCGGCCGCCGCCGAGGGGTTCCTGCCCGACGACATCGCCGAGCGGGTGCGGGGCCAGCAGCTCGACGACTCCCGGCTACGGGTGTCGCTGCGCGGCTATCAGGCGTTCGGCGCCCGTTTCGCCCTCGCGCAGCGCCGGGTGATCCTCGGCGACGAGATGGGGCTCGGCAAGACCATCCAGGCCATGGCCGCGCTGACCCATCTGGCCGCCGAGGGACAGAGTCACTTCATGGTGGTCTGCCCGGCGAGCGTCCTGGTGAACTGGACGCGGGAGATCGAGGCACGCTCCCCGCTGCATGTCACGCCCCTGCACGGACCGGACCGGCACGAGGCCTTCGCGCACTGGAAGGGGCGGGGCGGTGTCGCCGTGACGACCTTCGACGCCCTGCGCGGATTCCCGGTCCCCGGCGGAGGTGAGATCGGGATGCTGGTGGTGGACGAGGCGCACTCGGTCAAGAACCCCAAGACCCTGCGCGCCCAGGCCGTCGCCCAGTGGGCCGGGCACTGTGCCCGGGTCCTGTTCATGACGGGCACGCCGATGGAGAACCGGGTCGCCGAGTTCCGCAACCTGGTCCGGATGCTCGACGAGAGCGTGGCGGAAAGCATCGGCGACCATGCCGGACTGCCCGGTTCCGTGGCCTTCCGGAAGGCGGTCGCCCCCGTCTATCTGCGCCGCAACCAGGTGGACGTGCTGGCCGAACTGCCCGCTCTCCAGCAGACGGACGAGTGGGAGGAACCCAGCGCCTCGGACGAGGAGGCGTACCGCGAGGCCGTGCGCACCGGCAATTTCATGGCGATGCGCAGGGCCGCGTACGCCCGCCCGGAGAGGTCGGCCAAGCTCGTCCGGCTGTGCGAGATCGTGCGGGAGGCGGGGGAGAACGGGCTGAAGGTGGTGGTGTTCTCCAACTTCCGGGACGTCCTGGGGGTGGTGAAGGACGCGCTCGACGCCGGGCCGCGTCCCGGCGGAATCGTGGTCGGGCCGCTCACCGGGAGCGTGCCGCCCGAGCGGCGCCAGCTGCTCGTCGACGAGTTCGCGGCCGTGTCCGCTCCGGCGGTGCTGCTGGCGCAGATCCAGGCGGCGGGCGTCGGACTCAACCTCCAGACCGCCTCGGTCGTGATCATCTGCGAGCCCCAGATCAAGCCGACCATCGAACAGCAGGCGGTGGCACGGGCGCATCGCATGGGCCAGGTACGGCCGGTCCGGGTGCACCGTCTGCTGGCTCCCGGCGGCGTGGACGAGCGGATGGTGGAGATGCTGAAGCGGAAGGCCCGGCTGTTCGACACCTACGCCCGCCGCAGTGCGGTGGCGGAGGCGACCCCGGACGCCGTGGACGTGTCGGACACGGAGCTGGCGCGCCGGATCGTCGCGGAGGAACGGACGCGCCTGGGCTTCGGAACCGGCCACGCCGACGGCCGATCCGGCGGCGACAGCGGCGGATCCGGCGGCGACGGTGACGCATCCGGCCGCTGATCAGGTCGGCCCGCTCGGTGATCACCAGCCGGGGGCACGCGACGGCACGCCTACGGGCGCCAGGAGCGGTCGTACTCGGCATGGCCCGCGAACGGCAGGGCGAGCAGGCGCAGTGTGGTGCAGGGCGAACGGGGACGCCATCCCCGGCGGCAGGTGCGGCACCTGCCGCCGGCCCACCTCCGGTGCTCCTCCAACAGGGCCCGCTTCGCCTGGAGTTCGCGCAGCACCCGGGCCGGATCGTGCCGGGCCACATGGGTGAGCAGCTTCACCGGATCCTCGGCGCCGAACTGCACCATCGGCGTGTGCGTGACCCGGCCGTCCTGGGAGGTGAGCACCTGCTCGATGTCGTCCGCCATGACGCCCCAGACCGCGCCGGGCGCCCCGGCGATCGCGTCCCGGGCCACCCGCTCCTCCTCCTGGAACCGGGCCCGCAGGAACCGTTCGAGGGCCGCGGCCGTCATGCGGCACGCTCCCTTCGCCCCACCGACGCGGCCAACTCCCGCTGGTATCCGGCGTAGGCCGTGCGCAGGGCCTCCCCCGGCCAGTGCGCGGGGAGGAGCTCGGGCGGCAGGACGGGGTCGGTGAGCAGGAGGCGTACGGCCGCGGCGTAGGCGGTGAGGCGGTCCGCGGGGCTGCGGGCGGCGGCCGTGTGGGCGAGCAGCGTCCGCGCGGTGGCCGCCCAGGTGTCCAACTGCCACAGCCGGGCCGCCAGGTCGCGCGCAGGCTCATCGGGTCGTGCCGTGTACGTCCGGGCGACGGAGGCCAGGATGCCCGGCAGGGCACGCTCCAGGTTGGCCGGGCGCAGCCACACGCCCTCGCGGAGTTCGGCCAGGCGCAGGGCGGTCAACCGGGCGCGCAGGTCGGCGCGTTCGGCGGGGCCGCGGCCGGTCGTCGTGATCACGACCATCTCCCAGTCGCCGTCCCACGCGCGCGTGCCCGGCCGCAGCGCCTCGTCCTGGCGCCGCTGGCGGGCCAGCAGCCGGTCGCTGAGCCGGTAGACGGCGTCGGTGCGTCGCAGGTCGCCCGCGGTCACCATCCGGCTCAGCGCGGCCCGCAGCGTGGAGCCGCCGACGCCGAAGGGTTCCACCAGCCGGATCAGGTCCTTCACCGGCAGCTCCGCCGGGTGCGCGCCGAGGAGCAGGCTCAGTACGACCGACCGCGCGGACAGCGGCCGCAGTCCTGCCTCCTCCGGCTCGGGCGAGACGTTCATGCGCATGGGCACGTACTGTACGTGCACCTCCTTGTTGCATCATTGCTACGGTCGCAGGAAGAGTGCAACATGCTCCTATGGTCTCGATTCCCGCGCAGTCGCCCTCGCCGTCGCAGCCTCAGCCGCCGTACACCACCCATGACGTCACCAATCAGCCCCCGCCCCTGGCTCCGTACGACGCCTCCGACGACCCGGCCCTGCTGGAGGGGCTGCGCCGGGAGGGTGCCGGGTGGGCCGAGGACGGCCTCCGGCGCCTCGGGGAGCGCGCCGGCAGCGCGCAGGCGCAGGAATGGGGTGAGCTGGCGAACCGGCACGAGCCGGTCCTGCGCACCCACGACCGCTACGGCCACCGCGTCGACGAGGTGGAGTTCCACCCCAGCTGGCACCACCTGATGCGCACGGCCGTCGCCGAGGGCCTGGCCGGCGCGCCCTGGGCGGACGACCGTCCCGGCGCCCATGTGGCCCGTACCGCGGGCGGACTGGTGTGGGGGCACACGGAGGCCGGGCACGGCTGCCCGACCTCGATGACGTACGCCGCCGTACCCGCGCTGCGGACACAGCCGGATCTGGCCAAGGTCTACGAACCGCTGCTCACCAGCCGGGAGTACGACCCTGAACTGCGCGTGCCCACCGGGAAGCCGGGACTGCTCGCGGGCATGGGCATGACCGAGAAGCAGGGCGGCTCGGACGTCCGGACGAACACCACCGTGGCCACGCCCACCGGGGAGCCCGGGGTGTACACGCTGCGCGGGCACAAGTGGTTCACGTCGGCGCCGATGTGCGACGTCTTCCTGGTGCTCGCGCAGGCCCCGGGGGGCCTGTCGTGCTTCCTGGTACCGCGCGTACTGCCGGACGGCAGCCGCAACACCTTCCGGATCCAGCGTCTGAAGGACAAGCTGGGCAACCGCTCCAACGCGTCCTCGGAGCCGGAGTTCGAGCGGACCGTGGCCTGGCTGGTGGGGCCGGAGGGGCGGGGCGTGAAGACCATCATCGAGATGGTCAACTGCACCCGGCTCGACTGTGTGATGTCCTCGGCGACCCTGATGCGCAAGACCCTGGTCGAGGCGGGCCATCACGCCCGGCACCGCAGCACTTTCGGCGCCCGGCTGATCGAGCAGCCGCTGATGCGCAACGTCCTGGCCGACCTGGCGCTCGAGTCGGAGGCGGCGACGACGCTCACGCTGCGGCTGGCCGGTGCGGCCGACCGCGCGGGGCGCGGAGACGCCGGCGAGCGGGCCTTCAGGCGGATCGCCACCGCCGTCGGCAAGTACTGGGTGACCAAGCGGGGCCCCGCGTTCACCGCGGAGGCGCTGGAGTGCCTGGGCGGCAACGGCTATGTCGAGGACTCCGGCATGCCCCGGCACTACCGGGAGGCGCCGCTGCTGTCGATCTGGGAGGGCTCGGGCAACGTCAACGCGCTCGATGTGCTGCGCGCCCTCGGCCGCGAACCGGACACCGCCGAAGCCCTGTTCACCGAACTCGCCCTCGCGCGCGGGGCGGACGCCCGCCTGGACGCGGCGGTGTCCGCGCTCAAGAAGCAATTGGCCGAAACGGATCAGGTGGGCGCCCGCCGGCTGGTCGAGCGGATGGCGCTCGCCCTGCAGGCCTCCCTGCTGGTCCGGCACGCCCCGCACCCGGTCGCGGACGCCTTCTGCGCGAGCCGGCTGGGCGGCGACTGGGGGCACGCGTTCGGCACCCTGCCCGCCGGGACCGGCCTCGACACCATCCTGGAGCGGGCCCTGCCCGGCCTGAACTGACCCCTCCCACCGGGCGAGCACGGTCCGCGTGAGCCCCTCCCGGCGGGCGTGCGCGGACCGCTCGCGCCTGGCCGGTGACAGCCGACGGATCGCACACAGTCAGCGCGCGATTCCGGACCGTTGTCAGTGCCGTGGTGCACACTCGCGATCAGGTGACACTCGTCTGGGGAGGACAACGTGTTCACGGGGATCGACGAGGTCGACTGGGCCTCGCTGCACCACGCGTACGGCAGCGCGGAGGACGTGCCCGGATGGTTACGGGCGCTGGCCTCCGCGGACACCGTCGAGCGGGCGACCGCGCTCGACGGGATGTACGGCGCGCTGCACCACCACGGGAATGTGTACGACTCGACGCTGGCCTGCGTCCCGTTCCTGCTGTCGATCGTGGCCTGCGAGGAGCTGCCGGACCGGGCCGGCATCGTGGAACTGCTGGTCGGCATAGGCGCGGAGAGCGCGCACGGGGACCCACGGGCACGGGAGGCGGTGTGCGCGGGCGCCGAGGCCTTCGTCCGGCTCGCGGGTGACCCGGACGCGGCGGTGCGCCGGGCGAGCGCCGGGGCCCTGGTGCATTTCCTGGCCGCGCCCGAGCGGGTCCTGGGCCTGTTACGGCAGCGGCTGCGAGCCGAGCGGGACGGCCGTGTCCTGCGCGCCCTCACCGAGGCGCTCGGCCTGTTCGTCCGCCGGTACCCCGCGCACGCCGACGCCGCGGTGGACCTCCTGGCCGAGCAGAGCGCCCCGCCGTACGCGCCGGAGCTGCGGCTCGCCGCACTGGGTCAGCTCGCCCTCGTCGCACCCGCCCGGCTGCCCGCCGACCTGGTGCCGACGGCGGTCCGGCTGCTGCGGGAGCGCTCCGCGCAGCGCACCCGGGTGCGCGAGCCCTGCGCCGCCGACACCCTCGTCGGGCGCCTGCGGCGGCTGCGCCCGTCCGACGAGGAGGGCTCCCGTCTGCTGGGTACCCTGCACACCGCGCTGGGCGATCGCGTGGCCGACCGGAGCGCGCTCCTGGGCGGCCAGTTGACCAGCCCGGACCCGGTGGACCGGTGCAACGCCGTGTGGCTGGCGGCGGCGCTGCTGCGCGGCTGGCGCGGCGACCACACCGCGACGGTCGAGCTGCTCGGTGCCCAACTGAGCGCCGAACAGGACCGGTTGCGGGATGCGGCGGTCACCGTCCTGTCGGAGCTGTGCACGCTGGCCGCACCCGCCGCCGACGACCTGCACACGCTGGTGTGGGCCCGGCCCGACCTGTGGACGCACCGCTTCGAGCGCGGCTCGCCCACGCTGGGCGGCCCGCTCAAGGCACTGGCCAGGAGCGGCGATCCGCGCGCGGTCCCGGCCCTGGCCCAGCTGCTGGCCGGCCCGGCCACGCCGGCCGACCTGGGATTCGAACTGGCCCACCTGGGCGCCGCCGCGGCCCCGCTCGCACCCGCGTTACGGCACCGGCTCGGCCGGATCCCACTGTCGTCCCCCTCCGCCGCCCGGCTCGCCGCCCCGCTGCTGGCGGCGGTCGGCGCCGTCGGAGACGCGGAGGCGGTTCCGCAGGTGCTGCGACTGCTGTCGGGCGCTCCCGACGGGCTGGGGGCACGGGACGCGATCGCCGCCCAGGTCATCGCGACACTGGAGACCCTGGGCGCCACCGCTCAGGCGGCACCGGTCCTGCGCGCGCTCCTGTACACCCGCCATGCCGCCGCCGCGGCCGGCGCGCTCCGGTCGGCGCACGAGGACGTTTCCGTCGTCCTGCCCGTGCTGCTGCGGGAGTTGACCGAGGGGGACCCGGCGAGCCGGCGCCTGGCAGCCGAACAGCTAGGCAGACTGGGCCCTGCCGCGCGCGCCGCACTGCCCGCACTGCGCCGGATGGCCTGCTCGTGGCCGGCGCAGGAGCGGGTGGCGGCGGCGTGCGCACTGTGGCGCGTCGACGCGGATCCGGAGCCGGTCCTGCCCGCGTTCCGGACGGCCTGGGCCGAGGACCCGCACAGCCGTCGCCCGATCGCCCACTGCCTCACCGAGATGGGCCCGTCCGCCGCGCCGCTACGCCCCCTGGTGGCGGCGGAACTGGCCGCGCCGCGCCGCCATCTGGCCCACGCGGCCGGCTTCGGCGGGCGGCGGGCCGTACCGGAGGACGAGGAGCTGCTGCGAGCGTGCCGGGAGGTGCTGGCGACGGGGTAGGGGCGGGGCAGCAGGCATTCGGCTGAGCCGATGGGTTCTGGGGCGTGGCCGTGTGCCCTGTGGGCGGCGCTCCAACAGGCCGGGTTCCAGGAGGGGTTGCGCTGAGGCCTCGGCCGTCATCGCCCAGTGCGGGCAGAGGTCTGGGATGCCGCGTCCGGGGAGTCGGCCTCGCCGTAGCCGCACCGCGCCAGGCCGTTCCCCTCGGTGAGCCGCGAGTTCCACCGGTCCGGGGTGTCCTCGTCGACGTACGGGGCGGGCGCCGGGTGCCGTGCTCAGTGCGGGTCCGGGCGGGCCCGGTCCCAGAAGCGGGGTCGGCCCCGTCGCCGTACCAGGGGGCCCGTCACCGCACGAGGGTGGATCCCGGCGCGGTACCGAGGTGAATCCTGCGCGGCACCAGGGTGGATCCCGGCGCGGTGCCGGGGTAGGTCCCGGCGCGGTACCACGGCGGCCCCGGCCCCCCGGCCGGAGCGGGGACCCGGGCCGCCGGCGGTGGTCAGACCATCCGTCCCCACTGGGGGCCGAGCCGGGCCCATTCCGTGTCCCAGGCGTCCATGCGGCGGCGTTCCAGGCGGCCACGCGCGGCGAGGCCGCCGACGAAGGGGACGGCCGCCGCGCTCACGCCCACCAGGCAGCCGATCAGGGCGCCGCGGAAGGCGGCCGCGGAGGCGGAGGTGGGTCGGTTGACGAGATGGCCCTGCGGGTCGGTCCAGACGGTGACCGGCGTGCCGGCCTTGCTGCCGGACTGCACCCGGACCTGACCGGTGTGGGCGGAGCCGTCGGCCACGGTCCAGCGCACCTTGGCCCAGACCCGTTCACCGGCGGAGGCGTGGCCGTGCAGGGGGGTGTTTCCCGGTGCCCGTCCCACCACGCGGGCCACGGCGGGACGCCAGTCCGCCCGCTCCCTCGCCAGTCCGTCCTCCACCGACCGGGCCGCCACCAGGCCGGCCAGGACCCCCGCCAGGACGGTCAGCAGCCAGGCGCCGAGCAGCACCCAGGCCTCCGCCACGTCGGCCCGGCGTTTGAGCGGGTTGCGCCGCCAGCGCCACAGCCACACCTTCGGACCACGGAACGCCTTCAAAGGCATCCTCCTCACGAGCGCACCGACCGGCCGGACCGCCCTCCCATACGCGGGAGATCGCTCCGCTGCTCACGACGAGCCGTCTCCCCGACGGTCGCACGAGACACCCCGCTCGCGCAGGCGCATGCCGCAACGGGCCCCGGACGATCTTCGCCGGCCGCCGACGGAACCGCTTTCACCTGCGAGAACGTGCACTTCAGGGGAGAGTGTCAGTGGCAGGGTGCAGACTGGCCGATAACCGACGACTACCTGTCTCACGACTACCTGGACGAAGGCGTCCCGGAGGTGATCGGCATGACCGAGGTACTGCTGGCGGTGGGCACCCGCAAAGGCCTGTTCATCGGGCGGCGAAGGGACCACGGCTCCTGGGAGTTCGACGACAGTCCGTATTTCAACGCGCAGGCGGTCTACTCGGTCGCGATCGACACCCGCGAGGGCCGGCCACGGCTGCTCGCGGGCGGCGACAGCGCGCACTGGGGCCCGTCGGTCTTCCACTCCGACGACCTCGGCCGCACCTGGACCGAACCGCCGCGGCCGGCCGTCAAGTTCCCCAAGGACACCGGCGCGTCCCTGGAGCGCGTCTGGCAGCTGCACCCGGCCGCCGCCGAACCCGGCGTGGTCTACGCGGGCACGGAACCGGCGGCGCTGTACCGCTCGGAGGACCGCGGCGAGAGCTTCGAGCTGGTCCGGCCGCTGTGGGAGCATCCGACGCGCTCGCGCTGGGTGCCGGGCGGCGGCGGTGAGGGTCTGCACACGGTGATCACCGACGCCCGCGACGCCAAGGCGGTGACCGTCGCCGTCTCGACGGCCGGGGTGTTCCGCTCCACCGACGGCGGCGCGAGCTGGGCGCCGTCCAACTCCGGTGTGTCCGCGGTGTTCCTGCCGGATCCGAACCCGGAGTTCGGCCAGTGCGTGCACAAGATCGCCAAGGACGCGGGCGACCCGGACCGGCTGTATCTGCAGAACCACTGGGGGGTGTACCGAAGCGACGACGCGGGCGCGCACTGGACCGACATCGGCGCGGATCTGCCGTCCACGTTCGGTTTCGCGGTGGCCGCCCATCCGCACCGGGCCGAGACGGCGTACGTCTTCCCGATCAACGCCGACGCGGACCGCGTGCCCGCCGAGCACCGCTGCCGGGTCTTCCGCACCGCGGACGCGGGCCGCACCTGGGAGCCGCTGTCCAAGGGACTGCCGGGGGAGGACCACTACGGCACGGTCCTGCGGGACGCCCTGTGCACCGACGACGCCGACCCGGCGGGCGTGTACTTCGGCAACCGCAACGGCGAGGTGTTCGCCTCGGCCGACGACGGCGACAGCTGGCAGCAGCTGGCGTCGCATCTGCCGGACGTGCTGTGCGTACGGGCGGCGGTGATCGGCTGAGACGCACCGGGGACCGCGGGCGGCGTCCGGGCCGGGCTTCGGCCATGGGTTGATCACCGGCCTGTCTACGGCAGTAGGGTTTCGCCCGTGGCACCACGACCCTTGCATGAAATCGTCGAAGCGGGCTGGGCGAAGGCCCTGGAACCCGTCGCCGAACGGATCGCCGGAATGGGCGACTTCCTGCGCGCGGAGATCGCCGCGGGACGCACCTACCTCCCGGCCGGCCCGAATGTCCTGCGGGCCTTCCAGCAGCCGTTCGACGACGTACGTGTCCTGATCGTCGGTCAGGACCCGTATCCGACCCCGGGGCACGCGGTGGGCCTGTCGTTCTCGGTCGCGCCCGAGGTACGCCCGCTGCCGCCCAGCCTGATCAACATCTACCGCGAGCTGAACACCGACCTGGGGCTGCCCCAGCCGGCCAACGGCGACCTCACGCCGTGGACCCAGCAGGGCGTCCTGCTGCTCAACAGGGCGCTGACCACGGCTCCGCGCAGCCCGGGCGCCCACCGCGGCAAGGGCTGGGAGGAGGTCACCGAACAGGCGATCCGGGCGCTGGCGGCGCGCGGCAAGCCGCTGGTGTCCATCCTGTGGGGCCGGGACGCCCGCAATCTGCGTCCGCTGCTGGGCAGCCTGCCCGCGGTGGAGTCCGCGCATCCCTCGCCGATGTCGGCCGACCGCGGGTTCTTCGGCTCGCGTCCCTTCAGCCGGGCCAACGACATGCTGATCCAGCAGGGCGGACAGCCGGTGGACTGGCGACTGCCGTGACCGTCGCCGGCTATCTGGCGGTGGACTCCGGAGGGTCCGGTCTCCGTGTCGCCGTCGGTGTGCCGGGCCGGGCGCCCGCAGCACAGCGGGAGTCACGGGAACCGGTGCGCACAGGCGCGCGGGGCATCGATCCCGCGCATCTGATGGCCCAACTCCTCCCGCTGGCCCGCGCGTCCGCCGCCGAGGCCGAAGTGGACGAGCTGGGCACGGCCGTCGTCGGCGCCGCCGGGTTCGCCACCCTGGGCGACGCCCTGCGCGCCGAACTACCGGGCGCCCTCGCCCGGGAGCTGGGCGTACGGCACGTGGCCCTCGCCGCCGACGCCGTCACCGCGTACGTCGGCGCCCTCGGGCCGCGTCCGGGCGCGGTGCTCGCCGCGGGCACCGGACTGATCGCGGTCGGCACCGACCTGACGGCCTGGCGGCGGGCCGACGGCTGGGGTCATCTGCTCGGTGACTGCGGCAGCGGCGCCTGGATCGGCCGGGCCGGCCTGGAGGCGGCGCTGCGCGCCCATGACGGCCGGGACGGCGGCTCGGGTCCGCTGCTGGCCTGCGCGCAAGAGCAGTTCGGCCCGGTCGGCGGGCTGCCGGGGCAGCTCTATCCCCGCTCCGACCGGCCCGCCGTGCTGGCCTCCTTCGCGCCCCGGGTGGCCGCGTGCGCCGCTCACGACCCGGTCGCCGCGGGCATCCTGCGCGCCGCGGCCCGGCACATGGCCGAGTCCGTCGCGGCGGTGTGCCCGGCGGACGGTGAGCCGCAAGTCGCGCTCACCGGCGGCCTGCTGCGCCTGGGCGACCCCCTCCTCGTACCGCTGGGCGAGGAGCTGACGGCCAGGCTGCCGCACGCGGTGCGGGTGCCGGCCGAGGGCGATCCCCTGCACGGCTCGGTACGGATCGCGAGCGATCTGGCGGCGGGCCGCCTCACCCTGCCGGGTGAACCCGCCATGCTCTACGTGGTCCCTGCACCGGGCGAATAAGGTCACCGTAAAAGCGGATTGTTCCCCCTTGCGGCCCCTTTGTCAGCCCATGTTCCCGGCACATGCCTGCAACACGTGTCCTCCCCGCGTAACTCATCAGACAAAACCGGACGGATACCGCTCACCTGCACCCTCCCCGAACGAAGGAACCCGCAAAGCCAGTAACATGCGGCGCCATGAGCACCCCCACTGGACCCGAGTCCGGCCTGCCAGTACGAATGCCGCGACCCCGCCAGCCCGGACGGCACCGCCGGCCGGAACCGCTGGTGGCCCCGAGGGCGCGCCCGCGCTTGCCCTGGCGGTGCCCGGTGCGCCCAGCGCTGCCATGCGCGGCCTCGCCGAGGAGGTCGTGAGCATCGCCCGCTCCGAGCTGCCCGGCCTGGACGCCCGGATCGGGTACCTCGAAGGGGACGACGTCGAATTCCCCACGCTCCGGTCCGTGCTGGTGCGCGCGGCCGAGGAGCGCACGGCCCGCTATGAGCAGGCCGTCGCCGCCGGGGTCGAAGGGGTCAAGGAGCCCGACGGTCCGGTCGCCGTCGTCGTCCCGCTGCTGGCCGGTCCGGACGGCTCCCTGCTGCGGCAGATCCGCCAGTCCGTGATGGAGAGCCGGGTCGCCGCCGAGCTGACCGACGTCCTCGGCCCGCACCCGCTGCTCGCCGAGGCGCTGCACGTGCGGCTGTCCGAGGCGAGCCTGGCCCGTGCGGACCGCGCCCGCCTGTTCACCGTGGCCACCGCCGCCGACGGCATCATCCTGGCGTCCGTGGGCGGCGAGGAGGCCGTACAGGCGGCCGGCATCACCGGCATGCTGCTCGCCGCGCGCCTGGCGGTGCCGGTGATGGCGGCGGCCCTGGACCAGGAGGGCTCGATCTCCTCCGTCGCCGAGCAGCTGCGGTCCTCGGGCTCGCAGCAGCTGGCCCTCGCGCCGTACCTGATCGGCCCGGAGATCGACCCGGCGCTGCTGGCGGCGGCCGCCGAGGAGGCGGGCTGCGCCACGGCCGAGCCGCTCGGCGCGTACCCGGCGATCGGCAAGCTCGCCCTCGCCAAGTACACGACGGCACTGGGCATCTCCCCGCAGCAGCCGCAGGGCACGCCGGTCCGCTGACGCCCAGCCGACCCCGCGCCGGCACCGCACGGCACCCGTACGACACAGGGCCCGCTCCACACCCCGGAGCGGGCCCTTCGCCTTGTCGGCCACCCTGCCCGAGGGGCCGCTCAGCCGAAGACGACGCAGGAGGCCGCGGGAACGCGCACCGAGCCCTCGTAGCGCGGCAGTCCCGTCGCCTCGTCCACGGCGAACCACGCCACGTCGCCGGAGCGCTCGTTGGCCGCGTACAGGAAGCCGTCGTACTCGGCGAGGGCGCGCGGCCAGTGGCCACCGCACGGCACCGTGCCGATCAGCCGGAGTGCCTCACCCTCGACGGCCAGGACCGACACCACGTCCTCGCCGCGGGTCGCGGCCCACACGAAGCGGCCGTCGGGCGAGACCACGACCCCGGACGGATAGGCGTCACCGGCCGGCGCACCGGGCAGCAGGGGGACCTCGGTGAGCGGCCTGAGCGAGCCGGTCTCGCCATCCCAGCGGCACACGGTCACGGTGGGGGTGAGCTCGTTGACGACGTACGCGTGCGTGCCGTCCGGGTGGAAGGCCAGATGGCGGGGGCCGGAGCCGGGGCGCAGGGCGAACTCGTGGCGCAGGGCGGGGGTGCCGTCCGCGAGGGTGCAGATCCGTACCGAGTCCGTGCCGAGGTCGACGCTGACGGCCCAGCGGCCGCTCGGGTCGGGCTGCACCTGGTGGGCGTGCGGACCGCGCTGGCGCCGGTCGTGCGGCCCGCAGCCGGTGTGCTGGAGCCGTCCGGATGGCTTGGCGGTGAGGGTGCCGTCCGGGCGCACGGGGACGGCGGTGACGCTGCCGCAGCCGTAGTTGGCGGTCAGCACATGCCCGGCGTACAGGCCGAGGTGGGTCGGTCCGCTGCCGTCCACCGGCACGGGCGGACCGGCGAGCTCCGGACGGTCGCCGGCGACGCGGTAGGCGGCGACGGCGCCCTCAGCCGTCTCGCTGACCGTGTAGAGCATGCCGCCGTCCGGGGACAGGGCGAGGTACGACGGGTCCGGGACGTCGTCCACGGCGGCGCGGAGGGTGAGCGCGCCTTCCCTCCCGACCGCCCCGTACACCAGCCCGGGTCCGCCGGCCGCCGTGAACGAGCCGATGAAGACCCGGCGCCTGCCCGTCCCGTCGTCCTGTGCCACCGCTGTCCCCTCTCGGTCGAGCCCGTCCGAGGCTGACGGTAGCAGTCGATCAACTGCGGTCTAGACCAAGAGAGTGGTATCGAGGGGTGGTTCGTTCCCCCACACCCGATGCGTCCCGGCTCAGGCACCCACCCACGGCGACCCCGACGGGGCCCGCAGCGGTTCCGCCAGGTCGGCCAGGGCGCGCTCCAGGCCGTGCAGGTGGGCCAGGGCGGGCTCGGCGGGCGGCTCGGCTGGGCTGCGGACGGGCTCCAGCCGGCCCGCGGTGAGCGCCTCGACGGCGGCCTCGACGCGCCAGCAGGCCGCGGCCAGGCGGGCGTCGTGCGAGGCCTCGGGGTCGGCGGCGACCGCCACCAGGCCATGGACCTCGCGGGCGCAGTCGTCGAGCAGTGCGAGGACGCGGCGGGCGCGCCGCTTGCGGGCCGGCATCGGGTTCAACGGGTGCACCAGCGGGGCCACCGAGAGCCGGACCCGGCCGAGCAACTGCTCCAGCTCGGCGACGCGGGGGGCGGGGTCCGCCGTGCTGGAACCCGCGAGCCGGGCCGCGGCCTCGGCCGTGCAGACGTGGACACAGCGCAGGGCGCGCTGGATCCAGGCGTCCGTGATGGCGTGCGTGGTGACCGGCAGGACGAACAGCACGGCGAGCGCGGCGCCGAGCGCGCCCACCCCGGTCTCGGCGAGCCGCAGCGCGAGCAGGCCGGGGCTGAGGACGCCGAGGAGGCCGTAGAGCAGTTCGGCGAGCAGGGTCACGCAGAGCATCATCCAGGTGTAGGAGACGGCGGCCGTGTAGAAGATGCCGAAGACGGCGACGGCGACCAGGACGGCCGTCGGGACGGGCGCGCCGTGCACCGGGACGGCGACGAGGAAGCCCAGGCAGATGCCGATCACCGTGCCGAGGACCCGGCGGAAGCCGCGGACCAGCGTCTCGCCGCGCGAGGCGGTGTTGACGAAGATCCACCAGGTGGCGCCGACGGCCCAGTACCAGCGCTGTCCGGACACCAGCTGGCCCACGACCAGTGCGAATCCGGCGCCGGCGGTCGCCTGGACGGCCTGCCGCGTGGTCACCCGGGCCAGGACGCGCCCGGCGGGCGATGGGGGTCCCCCCGCTCGAGCGAAGCCGGGAGTGGGGGCGGGTACGGCGGCCGGGGGCTGCCGGCGCTCGTAGCACCACAGTCCGAAGCGCACCACGGCCGCGCTGAGCACGGACAGCAGGACGGCGGCGTACAGCTCGGGCAGCTGGGCCGGGGTGGCGTGCAGGAACTGGGCCACGAAGAAGGTCATGAAGGCGAACACGCCGAGGCTGTGCCCGCGCGGACCCCAGCGGCGCGCGTACACCCCGGCACCGACGACGGCCAGGAAGGCGAGGTCGCGCGCGACCGGGAGGTCGTGCAGCTCGGCCGCGGCGGCCAGCACCGGCACGCCCACGGCGGGCAGCAGCGCGGTGGTGACCGCCTGCTCGCGCACGGTCGGGTCGGCGACGGTGAACAGGGCGAGCAGCGCGGCGAGGCCACCGGTGACCGCGCCGACGACGGAGTGTCCGGCGAGGAAGCAGACGGCGACCGCGAGGCCGATGCCGAGGACGGCCCGCGCGGCGAAGCGCAGCCTCGCGCGCCCCGGGTCCGGAGCCACGAACATCCTCTTCAGCACTGCTGCCCTCCCCAGAAAAACCGGCATAGAAAAGGCGCCGCGGGGTCCGCAGCGCCATCGACGTGTCCATGAGAGCATCACGGAGGTCACTGGCTCAAGTGTGGTCCGAATCGCTGCACCAATGGCACAGGACGGCGCGGAGATCTATGGCGGCCGGAATACCAACGGACCAGGTCGAACGGCACACGCGGAGGTGCGGTCGCTGAGCCATTGGTACAGTCGTCCATCATGGCCGTGGACGAACTCGACACCCGCATCCTGCGGCTGCTCCTGGAGCAGCCGCGCACCAGCGTGCGTGAGTACGCCCGCATCCTGGGCGTCGCCCGCGGCACGCTCCAGGCCCGGCTGGACCGGATGGAGCGGGACGGTGTGATCACTGGTACCGGCCCGTCCCTGTCCCCCGGCGCCCTGGGCCATCCGGTGCTGGCGTTCGTACACATCGAGGTAACCCAGGGGCATCTCGACGACGTCGGGGACGCTCTGGCCGCCGTGCCGGAGATCGTGGAGGCGTTCTCGATCACGGGCGGCGGGGATCTGCTCGCCCGGGTGGTGGGCCGGGACAACGCCCATCTGGAGGACGTCATCCAGAAGCTGATCAGCATGCCCGGCGTGGTACGCACCCGCACGGAGGTGGCGCTGCGCGAGCGCGTCCCGTACCGGCTGCTGCCCCTGGTGGAGTCGGTGGGCCGGGCGGCCCGCGCCTGACGGTTGGCATGCTGGATCGCATGAGCGATCTCGGCGCCCTCTCGGTCATCTTCGATCTCGACGGAACGCTGGTGGACAGCGAACCGAACTACTACGAGGCGAGCCGGCAGACCCTGGCCGAGCACGGCGTCCCGGGCTTCACCTGGGCGGAGCACGAGAGCTACGTCGGCATCAGCACCCAGGAGACGGTGACGCTCTGGCGGGAGCGCTACGGCCTGCGTGCCCCGGTGGACGAGCTGCTGGAGGCGACCAACCGGCGCTATCTGGAACTGGCCCGCACCCGCACGCGCGCGTACCCGGAGATGCGCAAGTTCCTGGAGCTGCTGGCCGCCGAGGGCGTGCCGACGGCGGTCGCCTCGGGCTCCTCCCCGGAGGCCATCGAGGCGATCCTGGCGGGCACCGGCCTGGGCGCGTACCTGCGCACGGTGGTCTCGACCGACGAGGTCCCGCACGGCAAGCCCGCCCCCGACGTCTTCCTGGAGGCGGCCCGGCGGCTCGGCGCGCATCCCGCGGACTGCGTAGTCCTGGAGGACGCGGCACCGGGCGCGGCCGCCGCCCACGCGGCCGGCATGCGGTGCATCGCAATTCCGTACGTGGCCGCACAGGCAGACGCGCCCGGGTTCGCCACCGCCGCCCTCCTGCTGCGCGGCGGTCAGGCGGAGTTCACGGCGCAGTCGGCGTACGCGTGGCTCCGGGCCACGGCGCAGCCCCGGTGATCGACACACCCGTACGCATCGGGAAACCTTCGACGTCGGCCTGAGCCGGGCAGGGCGTCACGGTCACCCGGAGCATGGGGCGCCGCCCGTGCACGTCGGGTGCTCCTGCCGTGCGCGGGGCGCGGCGGCTGCCTAGCGTGATCACATGACCACAGACCGGGCCGGGCCGGCCCAGCACGACCGACGGTGGCAAGCGCTCGCCGTCTGCCTGACCGCGGCCTTCATGACCTTGCTGGACACGTCGATCGTGAACGTGGCGCTGCCCTCGGTCGAGCGCGGACTGCGCGCCAGCACGGCCGAGCTGTCGTGGGTGATGTCCGGATACGCCCTCACCCTCGGCCTGGCCCTGGTCCCGGCGGGACGGCTCGGTGACCTGCGCGGCCGGCGCCAGACCTTTCTGACCGGGCTCGCGCTGTTCACGCTCGCCTCGGCGGCCTGCGGGCTGTCCACCGATGCCGCCTGGCTGGTGCTGTTCCGGCTGGCCCAGGGAGCGGCGGCGGGCCTGATCGCGCCCCAGACCTCGGCGCTGATCCAGCAGATGTTCCAGGGCGCCGAGCGGGCCCGCGCCTTCGGCATGATGGGCAGCACCATCGGCATCTCCACGGCGGTCGGCCCGCTCGCGGGCGGCCTGCTGATCCAGGCGGCGGGCGGCCCCGACGGCTGGCGCTGGGTGTTCTACGTCAACCTGCCCATCGGGGTGGCCGTCTTCTGCGCGGCGCTGCGGCTGCTGCCCCGCGCCTCCGGCTCTTCGGGCAGGCGCGAGTGCTTCGACGTGCCGGGCGTGCTGCTGCTCGGTTCGGGTGTGCTCGCGCTGATGCTGCCCCTGGTGCAGGAACAGCAGTGGCACGGGCGGCTGAAGTGGGCCCTGCTCCCGGTCAGCGCCGGTCTGCTGGCCGCGTTCTGGGCGTGGGAGCGGCGGCAGGGGCGGCACGACCGGGCTCCGCTGGTCGACCTGCGGCTCTTCTCGTTGCGCTCCTTCTCGCTCGGCGCGCTGCTGAGCCTGGTGTACTTCGGCGGCTTCACGACGCTGTTCTTCGTCTACACGCTGTTCCTGCAGAACGGCATGGGCTACGGCGCGCTGGCGGCGGGCCTGTCGTCCATGCCCTTCGCGGCGGGCTCGGCGGCGGGCGCCGCTGCGGGTGGCCGCCTGGTGGTGCGCTTCGGCCGCAGGCTGGTCATCGCCGGGCTGTGCACGGTGGCGACGGGCATGCTCGGCGTCGTCGCGGCCGTGCACTGGGTACCGGGGCCAGGGGTGGCCTGGGCGGCGGCGTTCCCGCTGCTCGTCGCCGGTCTCGGCTCCGGCCTGACCATCTCCCCGAACACCACGCTCACCCTGTCCCTCGTGCCCGTGCGGCGGGGCGGGGCGGCGGGCGGGGTGCTGCAGACCGCGCAGCGCATCGGCTCGGCGGCCGGTGTCGCCGTCGTGGGCTCGGTGTACTTCGCCGGCCTCGCCCACCACAGCGCCCCCGCCACCGCCCTCCAGTACGGCCTGCTCACGTCCGTCGGCATCATCCTGCTGGCCCTGCTCCTGGCCTTCGCCGACCTGCGGGAACGCCGTGCCCGTCCCGAGCCGGAGCAGAGGGGAGAGGTGGCAAGGGAGAAGGTGTAGCGGGCGACGGGACCGGCGCCGCTGTGGACCCTCGCCGCGCGAGACCGCCGGGCATCGCGTCGTCAGAGCCCCACACCGTGCGCTGGGCAATGCGGAGAACCGCCAGGCCGAACCCGCAACTGCCACGGCCCTGCGTGGCGCGAGCCGTCTGCACCCCTGCCGCGAGGCACCGTCGGCGTCCCGCGACCGGCGCGGTCGAAGCCGCCGCCCCGGCCCTCACGACCTCCGGCGCGGCTTGCCCCGCCTGGGTGTCTGCTTGGTGCCGCCCGTGCGGGCGCGGGGGTTGCGGCTCGCGGACTTCTGCGGCGGCTTCTGCCGGGTGCCGCCCGGTTCGGCACGCTTCCTGTGCTGCTCGCTCGGTGCGGCGGCCGCAGACTTCGCACGGCCCCGGGTGCTGTTGACGGTGCGGCCGCGGACGATGCCGATGAAGTCCTCCACCAGGTCGGTGGTCGCCTCCTCCGGCCAGGACAGGGCGACGCTCGACTGGGGCGCGTCGGTGACCGGGCGGTAGGTGACGTCCTTGCGGTGGTAGAGGCGGGCCAGGGACTGCGGGACGACCAGGAGGCCGACGTTCGCGGCCACCAGCTCGATCGCGTCCGGTGTCGTCGCGGGGCGCTCGAACGCCGGCTCGCCCGGCGGGCTGTCCCAGTCGAAGACGTCGTCCAGGGGGTGGAAGAGCACCTCCTCGGCGAGATCGGCGAGGGTCACCTCCTCCACGGCCGTGATCAGGTGATCCTTGGGGACGATGACCACGGAGGTCTCGGTGTAGAGGGGGATGGCGCTGAAGAACGCTCGGTCCACGGGGAGCCGTACGAGGCCCGCGTCGGCCTCACCCGCGCGCAGCACCCCGGCGGCCTCGGCGGCGGGGACCTGGACGAGGGTGAGCGGGATGTCCGGCAGACGCTCCTTCCAGATGCTCACCCATTTGGCGGGCGTCACCCCGGGTACGTACGCGAGCCGGAACGACGGTGGTTCCTCCGAGCCTGTCACCAGGCCAGGTTACCGGCCGTGGCCTGCCCTCCGTCACCGGCCGTGGTCGGCGGCCGGGCACGCGGCCGATACCCTTGACGTCATGAGTTCGCAGCAGAGCACCCAGACGATGAAGCCCGCGACCGCGGCGAAGAAGCTGGGTGTGTACCTCCCCGCCACCCCCGCCTCGTTCCAGGAGGGCGTCGTAACGCGCGCCGAGCTGAACGAGCTGCAGGCGAACCCGCCGGAGTGGCTGAGCGAGCTGCGGCGCAACGGCCCCCACCCGCGTCCGGTGGTCGCCGCGAAGCTCGGCGTGTCCATCGCCGGCCTCGCCCGCGGCGGCGTCACCGATGCGCTGACCACCGAGCAGATCGAGGCGCTCAAGCAGGAGCGGCCCGAGTGGCTGGAGAAGGAGCGCGCCACCCAGGCCGAGGTCCGCAAGGAAGCCGCGCGGATCAAGCAGCTGAAGAAGGAGAAGGAGCAGCGCGCCGCCGGGCGCGACTGATCGTCCGCCGTTCTCCCAAAACCGTTTCTCCACAACGCCCTCCGGCCCCCGGAGGGCGTTGTCAGTGCTCTGCCCTACAGTTCCCGTCACTTGATCGATTGCGGGTGCGGGAGGCACGTATGGGGTGGGTGTCGGCCGGTGACTACGAAGTCGCCCTCGACGGCGGAAAGGTGGTGTGCCGCAACGCGTCCGGGCGGCGGCTGAAGTCGGTGCCACCGAAGATCGCCGACGATCCGGCGGTCGTGGGCCTCAGGCAGCTCGTCGAGTGGCTGGACCGGCATGAGCGGCAGTGCCTGGCGACGGCCGAGCGGTGGATGGTCCGCTCGCTGCCCGTGCCGCTCGCCGTCGTCACGCGCGTGTGGCCCGACCCGGCCTGGCAGGCCGCGCTGCGCGACCTCGTCGTCACCGGTGCCGACGGACAGGTCGCCGGCTTCCTGCGGGACGCCGATCCCCAGCGCGGCCTGGGCCTGGTCGACCTCGACGGCGACACCGTCCGCATCGCCCCCGACCTCGTCCGCATTCCCCACCCGGTCCTCCTCGAAGACCTCGAGGAACTGCGGGAGTTCGCCGTCGAGCTGGGTGTGGAGCAGCGCGCGCAGCAGCTCTTCCGCGAGGTCTGGCACCGCCCGGCCGCCCTCGAGGCCGACGCGACCCAGGTCGAGGAGTACGCGGGCGGCTCGTTCAAGGAACTGCGCTTTCTGCACGGCCGGGCGTCCCAGCTCGGCTACCGGGTGCGCGGCGGGTATGCCGTGTGCCCGGTCCTGGAGGACGGCCGGAGTGCCGAGGCCCGCGTCTGGATCGGCGAGTACGACGGCTATGTGGAGACCGAGACCGGCCCGCTGGTCTGGTCCGACCCCGCCGGGCGGCTGCTGAGGCTCGGTCAGATCGGGCCGGTGGCCTGGTCGGAGGGCATGCGCATGGCGGCCGCGCTGTACGCGGGGCGGGACATCGAGGACGAGGAGCGGGCGGCATGACGTACGACGAGACCACGGTGACCGCGCTGCTGGACGCCGGCGCCGTCCTGCCCCGGGGCAGCACCGCGCGCGAGGACGCCGACAGCCTGACCGTACGCACGTACACGCACCCCGCCCTCGACGGGCGGCCGGTGGTCCGGCTGGTGCCGGGCACGCTGGGCGACGCGGAGGACCTGGCACTGGAGTTCCTGGGCCTCGCCCGGGAGCTTCAGGCGCCGGAGGTCGGGCAGGTGCGCCGGGAGACGCTCGGCTTCCCAGCCTGGGCGCTGGTCAACGACCCGGACAACGGGCATCACGCGCTCGCCCTGGTGAAGGACGTCGAGCAGCTGGCCCGGCAGGCCAAGTCCCGCCCGGGCACGGCCAAGGAGGGCTTCGAGGCGCTGGGCGAGCAGCTGGGCCGGGCCGTGCCTCACTTCCTGCCGACGTTCTACGAACAGGCCGCGCGGGTCTTCCTGGAGCACGAGAACACCACGTACGCCGCCGCGTTCTTCGGCAAGGCCCGCGAGGCCGAGCGGGTGCACGCCCTGGTGGTGGACGAGGAGCGGCAGCGCGCGGTCTTCCTGGAATTCGCCTTCGCCGGTGCGCTGACCGTGAAGGCACTCAAGGAGCATGTGCGGGACCTGGCCGGGCGGCTCGAACCGGCCGCGGCCTGGGCGCAGTTCCGTCAGCTGATCGTGGAGCGCTGTGCGGCCGGGATGCCGCCGTACGCCTCGCTGCCGCAGGACGCGCGCGGGTTGATCAAGGCCGTCGGCCTGGACCGGGTCACCGAGGAGTGCGCGCTGGTCGCCGATCTGATCGCCTCCCCCGCCGCGGTCCGCGCACCGCGCTCCTTCTGGACCGCCTACCGCTCCGTGCTGCCGGTCCTCGCCGGCCAGCGGCCGGAGATCCGGCTCCGGCTGCTGGAGATCATGCCCGTAGGTCTCGGCCGGGACACCGAGGACGAGGAGTTCTGGCTGGCCCTGCTCGCGGAGACGGGGGCCGACCGACTGCTGACGGACGAGCCGGCGGCGGCCGCGCACGGCGCCGATCCGGCGGACTGGCTGACCCGCTGGGCGTCCTTCCGTAAGCACGGCGGCTCGTACTCCCGCCGCTGCCCGGCCACGCTCGCGCTCGTGGAGCGCATGGCTCCGGTGCTGCGGGCGGCGGGCCGCCCGGTGGACCTGTGCACCGGCCGCTGGCACGCCGGCGCCGACCTCGATCTGCTGGACCTGTGCGCGGCCGAGGGCGTCCCGCTGACGCTGCCGGGCGCCGACGTCCGCGTGTATCTGCCGCTGCCCGAATGGCTGCTGGACGACCGCGCGGGCCGGCGTGACCTGGCGGCCGTCGCGGCCGACCCGCGACTGCGGCGGCTGCTGCACCAGGCCGTGGACAGGGTCGGCAGCCATCAGAGCAGCGAGCAGATGCTGAAGTCGATCGCCGCCCATCCGGTCCTCTCCGAGGTGCTGCGCGAGTGGCTGGACGAGGCGGTCGGTGACTTCACGCGCGCGGCGGGCCTGCCCGGCGCCCGCGCGGCGCTGGACCGGGTGCGCCCCTTCCGGGTGATCGCCTCCGAGGTCGCACCGGACGCGGCGGCCCGGGTCGCGGCCCGCGGGGTGGCACCGCTGCTCGGCCGTACCGTACGGGCCGGCATCCTCGACGAGCTCGGCTGGCCCGCCCTCGACGAGGCACTGACGCTGCTCGACGGTCAGAACAGGAAGGGCGCGGACAACTCGCTGACCGTCCACGAGGCCTGGCCCGCGCTGATCCTCTGCCGCGGGCAGAAGGCGGTCGTCGTCGGCCCGGAGCGGATCCTGCTCGACCACGACCTGCGCCTGCCCCATGACCTGGACCGCTGGCAGCGCCCCCGCTTCCGGTTCGTGGACGGGGAACTGCTGGTGATGTGGCGGCACAGCGGCAAGCAGTACGGCTACTGGTCGGCCCGGCCCGCCGACGTCTTCGAACTCGGCGGCGAGCAACTGCCGTCCTGGTGGTCCGGCCAGGAGGCCGTCGTCCCGTCGATCCCGCTGGCCGGCGGCGGACGCGCCACCGGTGGCCGCACCCTGCACGCCGGTGACACGGATCTGCCTCCGTGCCGCGCGGTCATCGGCGACGGCACCACCCTGTGGCGCCAGGGCCGGCAGGACCGGCAGACGGTGTGGCTGGAGTACGACCCGGTCACCGGGACGCACGGCCGCGCGTCCCTGCCCGCGCTGCTGCGCTCGGCCGTCCGCGAGGACGCCGAGCTGCTGCCCGGCGTGTGTGAGGTGCTGCCGCTGCAACCGGGCCTGGAGCACAGCCCGTTCGGCACCGACGGCACGGTGCTGGGGCGCTGGGTACGCAAGGAGGGCGAGGGCGAGGAGCAGCGCCGTACGGCCGGGACACCGGACGGGCGGACCGTGTCGATCGCGGTGGGCCACGGCCACCGGGCGGGCGTTCCCTTCGGCGCGTTGCGGCTGCCCGGGGGTGCCGAGCCCGTCGTCGCCCGGCTGGGCGACCACAGGGTGGGAGGCACGATCGGGCTGTACGCGGGCGACGACACCTCCGACACCGGCCTGCTGGGGCGGCTGACCCCGAACGACCGCGGCGGTGAGTACGCCGCCGGCACCCGGCTCGTTCCCCCGCTGCCCTTCTGGCACGCGTTGCGTCCGCGCGACGAAAAGGGCTCGGCGGTGCTGCGCGCCCTGTCCGACGAGCAGGCCGCGGAGCTGCTGCGGCTGACGGCCGAAGCCCTGATGCTCCGTCAAGAAGCGCTGACCGCAGCCGGTTCGGACGAGACGGCCAAGGCCGCCGTGCCGACCGCGGACGCCGTCGCCCTGAAGGCCGTGGAGCACGCCCTTGCGGACGTGACCGACGGACGGCTGCTGATCGGCGTCGCCACACTGGTCAGGTCGGCGCTGCGCATCACCGACTCGGCCACCGCGTTCGCGACTCCCCCGAAAGACAGGCCGCGACAGCCGCGCAGCCGGACCGACGGCATGTTCGCCGACTACAGTCCCGTGCACGGCGACGACCGCACACTGTGCGACGCCCTGTCCGGAATCGTCGGGCTGCCCGGCTGGACGCACGGCGGGCAGTGGAGCACGCTCCGCCAGATCCGCGCGGTGAACCATGTGCTGTCCGGCAAGCCCGCCGACGGCAAGCCCCTGCCCGGCCTGACGCGCACCGGCGCTCTCACGGACGGCTGGACCAGCGAGGAGCACACGGTCCCGGCGAACGGCAGGACGTGGCCACCCGTCCTGGGCGCCCTGCGAGCCCTGCTGTACCGGGCCTCCTCGCCCGTCCTGACCGACGCCCAGCGGGAGCCGCTGCTGTTGCTGGCCGAGGCTCTCGCCGAGGGACCCCTCGTCTCGGCCGGCGGCATGCTGCGCGAGATCGTGCTGGGCGAACCGCAGGAGAAGGAGCAGCAGCACCGCACCGGGCAGGTGCTGCGCCGGGCCGGGCGCACGGTGGTGATCCTCGGCTCCCAGAGTGTCGACACCCAGCGGGAGCGGGTCAATTGGCTGGCGCTGGACCACGATCCGTCCAGTGCGTTCGGCGCGGTCGCGCACTTCACACTGGAGCGGGAGACCCGGTACGCCCCGACGATCTCCGCCGAGGACCTGGCCACCGTCATCCACCTCATCCGGGACAAGGGCGCCGCGCCCTGGCAGCCCTCGGCGCCCAGGGCACTGGAGGCGGCGACCGGCGGCGCGCTGGGCCCGCTGCAGTCCACCGTGCTGCTCGCGGGGCTGCCGCAGGAACCCGCCGCCGACGGCCTCGCCACCATGGGACTGAAGCCCCGGCAGCGGGAGTTCGGCACGGCACTGCTGCAAGGGCTGGGCGTGCGGCAGCGCACGGCGCTCATGGGCGCGCTGCTGCCCGCCGACCCGGCCGCCCTGTGGACGACCGGGCCGGACACCGAGGCCGCGGGCCGGGTGTGGGCCGAGCAGTTCGGCTCGCTGGTCCGGCTGCCGGAGGAACTGAGCGCCGAACTGTCCGGGCTGGGTGCCTCAGGTACCGAGGACGTGCTCAACCCGTCCCGCACACCCTGGCTGAGCCGCACCACGGTCCTGCGTCCGGACAAGGACGGCAACCTCGTCCCCGAAGACCCCCAGGCGCAGCCGAGCAGCTACACCCTGACCGGTGCGGTCGGCGCACTGTCCGCACTCGCCTACGTCCTGCCGTACGGCCACCCGTTGCGTGCCGCACTGCCCGAGGGCCTCGCCGCGGTACGCCGCCGGATGTCCGACCCCGAGCTGATGCTCGATCTGGACGTGGAGTGGACGGAGAAGGGCGGCCCCACGGCGGTGGAGCTGCGCAAGGCGTATGGACTGCCCGCGACCGGCGGCGCCGACGCGTACGGCAGGACCCGGGTCGGCGAGGCACTCGTCCTGCGCCCCTGGTACCGCGACACCGAGACGGTCCTGGTCCGTCCGGCCGGCCTCACCGGGCCCGACGACGCGGTGTTCGGGCTGCTGGAAGGCCTGGTGGGTCCCCAGCGCGACCGTGGCCTGCGCGCCCTGCGCACGCTTCTCGGTGAGGGGCTGGGCCGCGCGGTCGCGGCCGGCGCCGACGCCTTCACGGGGTATGCCCAGGACCCGAGCATCAGCGTGCCGGCGCTCGTCGTCGAGGTGGCCGCCACGCATGGGCTGGGCGAGGACGCCGCCACGCTCTATCTCCAGTTGCTGGCCCTGCCGGATCCGACGGACCGCAACTGCGCCCGCTGGACCGGCTGGAAGCCCGCGCGCCTGAAGAGGGCCCGCGCCGAACTGACCGCCACGGACCTGGTGGTGGAGGCCAAGCGGCCGCGCGCCGGGCGCACCCTGTTCCTGCCGTGCGGCTGGCGCGACCTGAAGTCGCCCGCGCTGCCGGTGGAGACCTGGAAGGAGGGTCTGTACCCGATTCCGGGCCACCAGCGCGCGATACCGCCGGCCCCGGTGCCGGAGCTGTTCGAACGCGCCTGGGCCCGCGTCCGCACGGGCGACACGCCCGCCTACGAGCAACTGACCACCCGCGCGAACCGGCGGGGGCGGCGCCGATGACGTCCACCGCGATGGTTCCCGCCGCGCCGGTGTACGTGTCGGAAACGCCGTCCTGGATCGGCGTGGCGGGGGTGGCGCCGGCTCGGGTGACACCGGCTGGGATGGCATCGGCAGGGATGGCACCGGACCGGATCGCAACGGGCTGGATGGCAACGAGCCGGATCACAAGGGGATGGAGGGCAGCGGCCCGCATGGCACCGGCCTCGCAGGCCGCTGTCCGACCCGCACGACCGACTCTTGTCCGCGCCGCGCGACCCACTCCGGCCCGGGCCGTTTCGCCGACCCGGGTCTGCGCCGCCTGGCCGACCCACGTCCGCGGCACCCGGCCGATTCCGGCTTGCGCCGCGCAGCCGGACTCTGCCTGCACCTCCAGGCCGACCCGCGCCTGGGGCGTAGGGTCGATCCCAACCGGCGCCGTCCTGCCGATCCCTGCCCGCGCCACCGGGCCGACCCGGATCTACGCCGCCTGGCCGACCCACGTCCGCGGCACCCGGCCGATTCCGGCTTGCGCCGCGCAGCCGGACTCTGCCTGCACCTCCAGGCCGACTCCCGCTTGCACCGCGCGGCCGGACTCCCCCTGCGCCTCCCAGCCCACCCACGCCTGGACCGCAGGGCCAACCCCAACCGACTCCTCCCCGCCAAAGCCTGCCCACGCCGACTGGCCCACCCGGGGCGGCGCCTCCCGGCCAACCCCTGTCCGCACCGCCTGGCCGGTCCCTGTGCGCGCCGCGCGGCGAGGTTCTGCTCGCGCCCTTGCCCCGACCTCCGTCCGCACCACGTCGAAGGACACCCGCCGATGACCACCACCCTCGCGCCCGACGCGACCCGTCAGATCGTCCCGCCCGAGGACCGGTACGCCGTCGAGCTGGCCTTCCTCGCCGCCCATGATGCCGGTCCGCGACCGCCCGCCTGGCGGCTCACGCCGCGGGCCGTCGTCACGTTCGTCATGGGCAGCGGCGGCCGGGCTCTGCGGCTGCCCGACGACGCGGAGGCGCCGGAGGGCGTGCCGCGCCGACTGGAGATCACCGGCAAGTTCGTCGGCGACCGCGCGCTGGTCGAGCGGTGTGTCGTCACGCTCGCCGGTGAGCGGGGCCTGCTGCTCGTCGGCGAGCCCGGCACCGCCAAGTCCATGCTCTCGGAGCTGCTGTCGGCTGCCGTGTGCGGCACCAGTGGGCTGGTCGTGCAGGGGACGGCCGGCACGACCGAGGACCAGCTCAAGTACGGCTGGAACTACGCCCTGTTGCTGGCGCAGGGACCCAGTCGGCAGGCGCTCGTTCCGTCGCCGGTGCTCACCGCGATGACCCGGGGCGCGATCGCCCGGATCGAGGAGGTCACCCGCTGTCTGCCCGAGGTGCAGGACTCCCTGGTGTCGTTGCTCTCGGAGCGGCGCATCGCCGTACCGGAACTGGCGGGCGGCAAGGACGCGTTGGCGCACGCGGCGCCGGGTTTCAACCTCATCGCCACCGCCAACCTGCGGGACAAGGGCGTCTCGGAGATGTCGGCCGCGCTCAAGCGCCGCTTCAACTTCGAGACGGTGGGCCCCATTTCCGACCTGGACGCCGAGACGGCGCTGGTCCGCGGCCAGGCCCGGGCCTCGGTGGAACGGGCGGGTGCGCCCTTCCGGGTCGACGATGCCGTCCTGGAAGCCCTGATCACCGTCTTCCGTGATCTGCGGGAGGGCCGGTCGGCGGAGGGCTGGGAGGTGGAGCGGCCGTCCACGGTGATGAGCACGGCGGAGGCGGTGTCCGTGGCGGGCGCACTGGGGCTGGCCGCGGCGTACTTCCCGGGCGACCGGGACGTCCTCGGGCTCCTGCCCGGCCATCTGCTCGGTGTCGTACGCAAGGACGACCCGGCGGATGCGGCGCGGCTGCGCGGCTACTGGGACGGCCCGGTCCGGCGCCGCGCCGAACAGGGCTCGGCCACCTGGCGCACTCTGTGGGACCTGCGTACGGTCCTGGAGGGCTGACGACCGTGTCCCCCGTCTCTCCCTTCGACGCGTCCGCCGCAGCCGCCCCCGTCGCCGACGCGGCCCCTGAGGTCCTCACCGATCCCGGCGCAGGCTCCACAGCTGCCGCCGATCCCGACGCAGGCTCCGTGGCTTTGGCTGGATCCGACAAGGGCTTCGCGGCCTTCGCCGATCCCGAGGCCGCCGTTGCGGCCCTGACCGGCTCGTCGGTGCCCTATCTCATCGGCGTAAGGCACCATGCGCCCTCCCTCGCCGCCGTCGTACCGGCGCTGCTGGACGCGGCCGGGCCGGACGTGCTGCTGGTCGAGCTCCCCGCCGAGATGCAGGACTGGCTGCCGTGGCTCACCCATGAGGAGACCAGCGCCCCGGTCGCCCTGGCCGCCGCGCCCGTGGGCGGGGCGGGAGGCCCGGCGTTCTATCCCTTCGCCGACTTCTCACCGGAACTGGCAGCCGTCCGCTGGGCGGCACGGCACGGGGTACCCGTGATCGCGTGCGATCTGCCGCTGGCGGACCGCGCGTGGACGGGGGCGCCCGGCCCGGACGGTGCTGGGGAAGGTGGCAGGTCCCGCACACCCGGCGTCGCGGCGCCACACACAGCCGAGCAGCCCGGGATGCCCGGCGGCCAGGCGCTGGAGGACGGTGGACGCGGCGGTGTTTCTGCTGCGGCCGGGCTCACCTCCATCTTGCGTTCTGGCCTCACCGGCCGGCCCGGAGACGATCTGTGGGACCGGCTGGTCGAGGCCGCCGCTCCCGGTTCTCCGCCGGAGGCGCTGCGGCGGGCCGCGCTGCTGACGGGCTGGGCGCTGCGGGAGGAGGCGGCGGCCTCGGGCGGGGTGCCGGAGCTGGATCTGCGACGCGAGCGGTGGATGCGGTCGTGTCTCGCCGAGGCCACGGCGAACGGCGAGCGTGCCGCCGTGCTCGTCGGCGCCTTCCACGCCCCGGCGTTCCTGGCACCGGGCGACACCAGCACCGTGGGACCGGCGCGGCCTTCCGCTGCCGAGACGGCGCAGGATCCTGCCCCGGCCTGGACGACCTCCCTCATCCCGTACAGCTACGCCCTGCTCGACGAGCGCTCCGGCTACCCGGCAGGCATCCGCGACCCGGAGTGGCAGCACATGGTGCTGGACTCGGCCGGTGAACCGGCGGCGCTGGAGGACGCGTTGACGCGGGCGGCCGTGCGGGTGTGTGCCGGGTTGCGGGCGCAGGGTCATCCGTCCGGGCCCGCCGACGCACGGGAGATCGCGCGGCTGGCCGGTGATCTCGCCCGGCTGCGGGGGCTGCCCGCGGCGGGCCGGGGCGAGCTGGTCGAAGCGGTGCAGACGGTGCTCGCGCAGGGGGAGCCGTACGGGCGGGGGCGGGCCGTGGCCCGGGCGATGGAGGAGGTGCTCGTCGGGACGCGCACCGGCCGCCCCGCCCCGGACGCGCCGCGCAGCGGGCTCGCCCCTGCGGTCGAGGCGGGACTCGCCGAGCTGGGACTGCCCGGCCCGGCGGACTCGGGTCAGGGCGCCACGCGGGACCTGCGCCTGGACCCGCTCCGCTCCGAACTGGATCGCCGCCGTGAGCTCCTGCTGCGGCGCCTGGCCGTGTGCGCGGTGCCCTACGGCGAGCCCAAGGCCGTCGTCGGCACGGGCGGCGCCGACGCGCTCACCTCACGCTGGGAGGTGCGCTGGACACCGGCCACCGCGGCCATGCTGAGCGCGGCCGGGGTCCGCGGAGTCACGCCGGCGCAGGCGGCCGAGGGCATGCTGCGCGAACGCCTCCGCGTGGAGCGGGACGAGGGCGGCCCCACGGCGGCGCAGACCCTGCGGGGGCTGGAAGAGGCGGCGGAGTGCGGCCTGCCCGGGCTCACCGACGAGCGGCTGGCCGAGACCGCCGAGGTGCTGCCGGACTCCGGGACGCTGCCCGAACTCCTCGCGGGTCTCGCCCTGTTGGACCGGCTGCGGGCCGGTCACATCGCCGGGCTCGGCAGCGGTGCGCAGCGTACGGCGCGGGCGGCGGCTGTCGCCGAGCTGCTGACCGCCGCCGCGGTGCGCCAGCTCGACGGGCTCACCGGCTCCGAGGATCCGGCCGACGCACACGCCTTGCTGGAACTCGCTCACCGCGCCGACGCGCTGGGCGGGATACGGCTCACCGACGCGCTCGCCCGGCTGGCGGCCGACGGTTCTCCGCTGATGCGGGGCGCCGCCGGAGCGGTACGCGTGCTGCTCGGGCTGGAGGAGGCCGCGGCGTTCGGCGACCGGGTGGCCTCCTGGGTGGACGGTGCCTGCGACGCCGGGTCCCGGTCGGCGCTCAGCGCGCGGCTGGCGGGTCTGCTGAGCGCGGCCGGGCCGCTGCTGGAGTCGGCGGCGCCCGCGCTGGAACCGCTGCTGAACCGGATCGCGGAGCTCTCCGACCGGGACTTCATCGACCGGCTTCCGGCGCTGCGCGGCGGCTTCGACACGCTCAGCCCGGCCGCCCGGGACCGGTTGCTGGCCTCCGTCGAGCAGCGCCTGGACGGAGAGCGGCCGGACGACACCGGTGGCACCGATCCCGCGACTCTCGCCCTGTGGACCGGAGCCGACCTCGCGGCCCGCGAGACACTGGCCGCCCTGGACCTCCTGCCACCTCACCGGCCCACCGGGACAACGTCCGCGACGAACACCGGCGGCGCTGCACACTCCGTACCCCACGGCACCAGCAACGCCGCCTCCGGCTCCGTCCCTCTCGAAGCCGCCGACGGCACCGCAAGCTCCACGCCTCCCCACGACGCCGACGGCACCGCAAGCTCCGCGCCTCCCGACGACGCCGACGACCCCATGTCCTCCGCCCCGGCCCACGCCCCCGGCACACCCGCCGCCTCCCCATCCGGCGCTGACCACCAGCTCGCCCCGGCCGACCGCTGGCGTCTGCTGCTGGGCCGTAGAAGTGACCGACTGTCCGCCTCCGCCCGGTCCTTGGCGACCGCGCTCGACGAGTTGTACGGCAGTGGACGCGGTGAGGGCAGCCGCGGGGACCTCTCGGGCCCGGGTGGCGGGGCCGGTGGTGGTCGTGCGGCGCCGTATCCCGGGGTGCGGGAGTGGTCCGAGGAGCTGGCGGCCCTGTTCGGCCCCGGGATCCGGGAGGAGGTGCTCGCCGCGGCTGCCGCCGCCGGCCGCCAGGACGTGCTCACGGAGCTGGACCCGGACACCGTACGGCCCTCCGTCGACCTGCTGCGCTCGGTGCTGCGGCACGCCGGCGGCTTGCCAGAAGCCCGACTGGCCGCGCTGCGCCCGCTGGTTCGGCGTCTGGTGGATGCGCTGACCCGGCAGTTGGCGACCCGGCTGCGTCCCGCACTGCACGGCACCGCCCTGCCGCGCCCCAGCCGCCGCCCCGGCGGTGGCCTGGACCTCCCCCGCACCCTGCGGGCGAACCTGACCACGGCCCGCCGGATGCCGGACGGCACGGTGCGGGTCGTACCCGAGCGGCCGGTCTTCCGCAGTCGCGCCCGTCGTTCGGCCGACTGGCGGCTGATCCTGGTCACCGACGTGTCGGGATCCATGGAGGCGTCCACGATCTGGGCGGCGCTCACGGCCTCGGTGCTGGCGGGAGTGCCCACCCTGTCCACGCACTTCCTGGCCTTCTCCACCGAGGTGATCGACCTGACCGACCACGTCGAGGACCCGCTCTCCCTCCTGTTGGAGGTCAGCGTCGGCGGCGGCACCCACATCGCCGCCGGACTGCGCCACGCGCGCGAACTGGTCACGGTGCCCTCGCGCACGCTCGTCGTGGTCGTCAGCGACTTCGAGGAGGGCTACCCGGTCGGCGGACTGCTCGCCGAGGTCCGCGCCCTGGTCGGTGCCGGCTGCCATGTGCTGGGCTGCGCGAGCCTCGACGACACGGGCCGCCCCCGCTACTCGACCGGTGTGGCCGGGCAGTTGGTGTCGGCGGGCATGCCGGTGGCCGCTCTCAGCCCGCTCGAACTGGCCCGCTGGGTAGGGGAGAAGATCGCATGAGCCAGGATCTGCCGCCGGTCGCCCCGGCCGTGACCGCCGAACTCGTCGCGGCACTCTCGCCCCGGCTGCGCAAGCGACTCGACGCGGGCATCGCCAAGTTGGCGGACCGTCCGGCCGTTCGCGACGGCGACACGGTGCGCATCTCCCTCGACGACGACACCGATCTCGAACTGCACGCCCCGGACGGCACGGTGACCAGCCCGGATGCCATCCGCTGCGGCTGTCTGCTGGCTCCGGACTGCCTCCACCGCGCCGCGGCCGCCTCGGCGGCCCCGATCGCCGATGACACCAACTCCGAGGCCGCTGAGGGAGGTTCGGGCCAGTCCTCCGCCACCGCTCAGACGCCGACCGGGCCGGGAACGGCCGGCACCGCGCAGAAGGCGGCCGGGCAGGAAGCAGCCGACGCCGGGCAGAAGGCGGCCGGGCAGGAAACGAGCGGCGCCGGGCAGAAGATGGCCGAGCCGGAGACGGCCGACGCCCGGCAGTGCGGCGCCGCCCACGCGCTCCACTCGGCCGCTGCCGCCGTGCTCGAGGCCGGTGCGGACGGGGCGGGCGCGGTGCTCCAAGCCGAGCTGCTGCGGGCGGCGCACACGGCGCGGCTCGCGGGCCTGCACCGGGCCGCCGCCTCCGCCGTCTCCGTGGTCACCGCGCTGCGCGCGGCCCGCGCGGCCGACCCCGCCTACCGTCTGGCGGACCTGGCCGCCGGCCTGCGTGACGTCCTGTCCGTGGCCCACCGCGTCCCGCACGCCACCGGCGCGGAGCTGGCCGCGCTGCGCGGCACCGCACGGCAGCCGTACCGCCCGGATGGCTCGCTGCGGCTGTACGGCCTGTTCTCGGAACCGGTGCTCACCGCGAGCGGCTACGCGGGCGCCGTCACGTGGACCGCCGATGCCCAGGGCCGGCTGTACCAGGTGTCCGATGTCGCTCCGGGCGGTGCCGGGCGTGCGGTGGGCGCGGCCGACCGGGCGGTCCGACTCGGCGATACGGCCCTGACCCACCGGCAGCTGTCGCGTGCGGGACTCGCGGTGTCGGGGGCCACCGTCTCCCCCACCGGGCGGCTGGGGGCGGGCGCCGGAGTGCGGGCGGTCGGGGCGTCGGGGGCCGGCTGGCGGGAGGAGCCGCTGGACCGCCTCTGGACGGTCCCCGTGGCCGAGCAGCTCACCCGCGCGCTGAACGGCGGCCACGACCTGCTGTTCCTGGAGGTCACCCTCCTCGGTACGGCGACGGAGGCGGCGGGCGACTGTCTGCTCGCCGGGTGCGAGGACGTCGTACTGCGGCTGACGGCCGCACACGACCATCCCGCGCTTCCCCACCGGGACAACCTGCGCCTGCTGGCCGCCGCGCGGGGCGCAAGGCTCCGGATCGTCGCCCGGCTCACTCCGGCCCCGCTTCCCCGGGCCCGGCTCCTCGCCACCGAGCATCCGGCGCGGTCCGGCACACGGGTCGATGTCGGCCTGGACCGGCTCCAGCGCGCCGACCTGCCCACCGCACCGGCCTCCCTGGTGCGGGCGGCACCGAACACCGAGGAGGCCCCGGTCCATCTGCTGAGCCGACGAGTCCAGCAGGCGGTCTCGGGCGGCCGGCGTGTGCTGTCCTTCCCAGGCACCGCGTCCGCGGACGCCAGACGGCTGCACCGGGCCGGGCTGGCGACGGCGGGCGCCCTGCTGGAGGAACTGCACGCGGCGGCAGCGGAGCGCTCCCGCGATGTCTTCGGCCGCCTTCTCCCATCGGATCCGGAACGCTTCGCCCGCTCCTGGCTGGCGGCGGCCCGCTACACCGAGGAGGTGGACCGCGCGCTCTGCGCCGCGGCCTGGCCGGGATGACGGGACCGGTCCGATCGGGTGACCTGGGCCAGGGGATGCGACACCGGACGGGCCGCCGTTCCCCCGTGCCGGCGGCCCGGCGGACATGCGTCCGCGCAGGCCGGTGCCGCAGGGTTGAAGTGTCCGACGGCCGGGGCGCGCGGGGGTATGCGTACAAGTACGTATGCGCGGGCCCAGGGGCCGCGAGGCAACCGGAGAGGAACAGGTGGGGCTGGACAGGGCCTACGAACGCATGACGGCTGCGGCCGTGGCGGCGCTGCACGAACGGGAGCCCGCGCCTGTGGCCGATGCTCGCCGGTGCCCTGACCTGCGCGGTGGCGAGGCGGTCCTCCACCAACCGGACGACTGGAGCGAGCGCGAGGGCACGATCGGTGCGGCGCCCGGCGCTGCCGCCGCCGAGCTGGAGCGGCTCGGGGAAGCGGACCTGGCCCTGCTCCGCGCGGGCTTTCCCTTCGCTCGCCACTACACGAGCACCACCGACCGGAGGCCCGTCACCGTGCAGCGGGCGGCGGGCCTCCGGTGGCCGGACAGCCCGACGGCACGTCTGCTCGGCAAGCCCTCGACGTGGACCATGCGCTGGGACTGCCACTGCCCGCGAGCACCGCCCCGGTCACCGGCTGCCTCGTCTTCCGCGCCGGTACGGACATAACCGACGACCATCTCGCCATGGCGGCGCGCACTCGGCCCGGCCGGGGCGCCGGACGAACGGGCGGCGGACTGCGCGCCGACGCCGCGCGAGACGACCGTCCTGCTGCTGCTCACGGACGCGCTCACCGCCGACGCCATCGCCCGCCGCCTCGGCATCTCCGTCCGCACGGTGCACAAGCACGTCGAGAACATCTACCGCAAGCTGGGCACACACGACCGCCTGGGAACCGTGCTGCGCGCCCAGCAACTCGGCCATCTCCGCCAGCAGCCGGCGCAGTTCCTCCGCCGCCTCGGGGGCGTCCTCGATGATGCCGAGCAGGCGCCGTTCCCAGTCGGCGGCGACGCGGTCGACCGCGCCATCCACGTCGCCGCTCGCCCGAGACGCCGCCAACTCCTCGCGTGAGGCGTTCAGTTCGTCGGGCGCGCCACGCCGGGAGAGCAAGCGGGTGCCCCGTCGTCTCACGTGCTTCATCTGCCGCCAGGCGTCCGCGACGACAAGCCCGACCAGAGCCGTGGCTCCTTGCGCGGCGAGCGTCCCCGACTCGGCTTTCACCAAGCCGCTTTACGTCGTCCGGCGGCACCGGGACTGGCGGACCCCGCGGTAGAAGGATCTTCGCCGGATTCCCGGTCGGCACCACGGGAGCGAGCGCGGTTGGGCCACGCCGGCGCCACCGGAGTCAGCCGAGGAAGCTCAGCCGCACCTTGCGCTCGGGGTTGTCCTTGTTGGTGTCGACGAGGCAGACCGACTGCCAGGTGCCCAGTTCCAGACGGCCGCCGATGACCGGGAGGGTCACGTGGGGCGGGACGATCGCCGGGAGGACGTGGTCGCGGCCGTGGCCGGGGCTGCCGTGGCGGTGCTGCCAGCGGTCGTCGGCGGGGAGCAGCGTGTGCAGGGCGGCGAGGAGGTCGTCGTCGCTGCCGGCGCCCGTCTCGATGACGGCGATTCCGGCGGTGGCGTGCGGGACGAAGAGATTGAGCAGGCCGTCGCGGCCGGCCGCCGCCTCCCGGAGGAAGTCCTCGCAGTCGGCGGTGAGGTCGACGACGCGTTCCCGGGTACCGGTCGAGACGTTCAGGATTCGGGTGGTGAAGGCATCTGGCATGCCCCCATCCTGGCTCACTCGCCGGGTTTCCCACCTTGTGGCGCGGGCGTGTGCCGAGACGGGCGGTCCACAAGTCGAGACGCCGTTGACCGTGGTGCGGCCATCTGGCTACGTTCTGCGGCATGTTGCGTTCAGCCCTGCTCACCACACGCGGTCATATCGACCTGCTGCGGGTGGCTTCCGCCGCGTGTCGCCGCGGCCGCTGACGCCCTCTTCCCGCTTCCCCGCTTTTCGGGCTCCGCCCCCTGCCGTGACCTGCCCTTGAGGCGGGCATGACGTGTCGGCGCCGAGCCGGTCTCCCGTGCCCCCACCCCGCTCTCTGCCCTGTGGAGCATCATGAGTATCAGCCATGCCCCACCCAGCTCTCCAGAACCCGATATTTCGGGTATATCCAAGTCTGAGGATGCCGGAACGAAGCATTCCGACAGCGCCCCACTCGACCTTCAGCAAGTCCTCCCCGCCTCCTCCCACAGCCGTCGCATCCCCCGCTGGCTGCGCCGTACCGCGGGCCCGATCCTGCTGCTCGCCCTGTGGCAACTCCTCAGCTCCACCGGAGGGCTGACGGCCGACGTACTCGCCTCGCCGGGCCGGATCGCCGAGGTCGGCTGGGACCTGGTCAGTGACGGATCACTGCCGTCTGCCATGGGTACCTCGCTCCGGCGCGTCGCGTTCGGGCTGCTCTTCGGGACCGTGACCGGCACCGGACTCGCCCTGGTCTCGGGGCTGTTCCGGATCGGTGAGGACCTGGTGGACGCGCCGGTGCAGATGCTGCGGACGGTGCCGTTCGTCGGTCTCATCCCGCTGTTCATCATCTGGTTCGGCATCGGCGAGGCCCCGAAGACCGCCATCATCACGCTCGGTGTGACCTTCCCGCTCTATCTCAACGTGTACGCCGGGATTCGCGGGGTCGACGCCCAGCTCATCGAGGCCGGGGAGTCGTTGGGGCTCTCGCGGTGGGGTCTGGTGCGCCATGTCGTACTGCCGGGGGCGCTGCCCGGCGCGCTCACCGGGCTGCGCTATTCGCTCGGCATCGCCTGGCTCGCGCTGGTCTTCGCCGAGCAGGTCAACGCCGACGCCGGTATCGGCTTCCTGATGGTGCAGGCACGGGACTTCCTGCGGACCGATGTGATCGTGGTCTGCCTGGTCGTCTACGCCTTCCTCGGCCTGCTCGCCGACTTCGTCGTCCGTTCCCTCGAAAGGCTGCTCCTGCAATGGCGACCGACGTTCACCGGCCGGTGACCGGGCACGCGGTGCACGTCGAGGGGCTGACCCGCTCCTTCGACGGCCGTGCCGTCATCGACGATCTCCGGCTCGACATCGCTCCCGGCGAGTTCGTCGCCCTGCTCGGCCGCAGCGGCTGCGGCAAGTCGACGCTGCTGCGCATCCTCGCCGGGCTCGACCGCGACATCAAGGGGACCGCGCTGGTCCCGCGCCGCAGGGCCGTCGCCTTCCAGGCGCCCCGGCTGATGCCCTGGAAGAAGGTCTGGCGCAACGTCCTGCTGGGTCTGCCCGGCAGGCCCGGACGCGCCGTCGCCGAGCGGGCGCTGGACGAGGTCGGGCTCGGTCACCGCATCGGCGCCTGGCCGAAGACCCTCTCCGGCGGCGAGGCGCAGCGCGCCTCCCTCGCCCGGGCGCTGGTACGCGAACCCGATCTGCTCTTGCTCGACGAGCCGTTCGGCGCACTCGACGCGCTCACCCGGATCAAGGCCCAGCAACTGGTCGGGGAGTTGTGGCAGCGTCGCGGCTGCGCCGTGCTGCTGGTCACGCACGACGTCGAGGAGGCCGTACTGCTCGCCGACCGCGTCCTGGTGATGGACGGCGGCCGGATCGCCCACGAGCAGCGGATCGACCTCGGCCGGCCGCGCGAGATCACCGACCCCCGTTTCGCCGGCCTCCGGGCCGGCCTGCTGGAACGGCTCGGTGTCGGCACCTCCGCGGAAGCCGCGTGAACCCACCCCATTGCGGGACCCTGCCAGCCGCCTGCCCGAGAACCCGTCCCCTTGAGGCCATGAACGGAACCGCCATGCGACGACGCCCCGTCCCCGCCGCGCTGCTTCTCCCCTCGCGCTCATGCTCACCGCCTGCGGCGGGAACTCGTCCGCCGGCACCGACACCGACGGACAGGGTTCCGTCACCCTCAACGTCGGTGATCAGAAGGGTGGTTCGCAGGCCATCCTGCGCGCTGCCGGGGAGCTGAAGAACCTGCACTACAAGATCAAGTGGTCGACCTTCACCTCCGGCCCGCCGCTCCTGGAGGCCGTCAACGCGGGGGCTGTCGACACCGGGGGTGTCGGCAACACTCCGCCCGTCTTCGCGGCCGGCGCCGGCTCGAAGATCTCCGTCGTGGCGGCGTGGCACGGAACCTCCAAGGGCGATGCCGTCCTCGTGCCCAACGGCTCCAAGCTGACCGAGCCGGACCAGCTCAAGGGCAGGTCCATCGCCGTGGCACAGGGTTCGTCGGCGCACTACCAGCTGGTCGCCTCGCTCAAGGCGGCCGGGCTGAGCCTGGCCGATGTCCATGTCACATACCTCCAGCCGGCCGACGCGCTGGCCGCGTTCACCTCCGGCAAGGTCGACGCCTGGGCGGTCTGGGACCCGTACACCTCGCAGATCCTCCAGGCCAGGCGAGGCCGTGTGCTGACCACCGGCGAGGGCATCACCAACGGGCTCACCTTCCAGGTGGCCGCGCCCGCCGCGCTCAAGGACCCGAAGAAGGCTGCCGTCATCAAGGACTACCTGACCCGGCTGCGGCGGGCGCAGGTCTGGGTCTACGGCCATCAGAAGGAGTGGGCCAAGGTGTGGGCCAAGGACACCGGGCTGCCGTACGACGTGGCGCTGGCCTCGGTGCAGCGGACCAACTCCACCCGGGTCGCGGTCGCCGTCGACAAGCCGCTGATCTCCTCCGAGCAGCAGATCGCCGACACCTTCGCCGAGTTGAAGCTGATCCCGAAGAAGGTGGACTTCGCCGACTTCGTGAACACACGGTTCAACGGCGGCCTGCCGCCCTCGACGACGCCGGCCAAGGGCTGAGGAAGGACGGCATCGGCATGACCGGACGACTGCGCTGTCTCCTGCCGACCGGCGGTTCCTGTCGGCGTTACGGCCGGGGCTGCCGTCGCCGACGCCGGCCGCGCAGATGGCGGCCATGTATCAGCGGGTGACGCGTGGGCGGCTGCTTCGGGATCCGGCCGCACACGATCTCCCGGGACTCCCCGGCCGAGGCGTGGGCGCATCGAGGAGTACTGGTTCGCGGAGGGCATGATCCCGTCGCCCCGGCTCTCGGGAAGAGGCACACCCGGATCACCGTTGTAGAAGCGTGAACGAATCGCGCGAGGTCGAGGTTGTCGTCATCGGCGCTGGTCAGGCCGGGCTGTCCAGCGCCTATCATCTGCGGCGCACCGGCTTTGCGCCGGACCGCGACTTCGTGGTCCTCGACCACTCCCCCGCGCCGGGCGGCGCCTGGCAGTTCCGCTGGCCCTCGCTGACGTACGGCAAGGTGCACGGGATGCACGCGCTGCCGGGGATGGAGCTGACGGACGCCGATCCCGCGCAGCCCTCGGCGGAGGTGATCGGTGCGTACTTCGACCGGTACGAGCGCACCTTCGACCTGCGCGTGCGCCGCCCCGTCGACGTACGGACCGTACGGGAGGGCGACGGCGGGCGGCTGCTCGTGGAGACCTCACAGGGCACCTGGTCGACGCGGGCGCTGATCAACGCGACCGGCACCTGGGACCGGCCGTTCTGGCCGCGCTATCCCGGTCAGGAGACCTTCCGCGGGCGGCAGTTGCACACCGCGCAGTACGCCGGGCCGGAGGAGTTCGCCGGGCAGCGGGTCGTGGTCGTCGGCGGCGGCGCCTCGGGCACCCAGCACCTGCTGGAGCTGGCTCCGTACGCGGCCGCGACCACCTGGGTCACCCGGCGGCCTCCGGTCTTCCGCGAGGGGCCGTTCGACCAGGAGGCGGGCCGCGCTGCGGTCGCGCTGGTGAACGAGCGGGTACGTCAGGGGCTGCCGCCGCGCAGTGTGGTCTCGGTCACCGGGTTGCCTCTCAACGACGCCGTCCGGCAGGGGCTCGCGGACGGAGTCCTGGACCGGCAGCCGATGTTCGACCGGATCACGCCTGACGGGGTGGCCTGGAACGACGGACGGCACGTCGCCGCCGATGTGATCCTCTGGGCGACCGGATTCCGGGCCGCGCTGGACCATCTCCGTCCGCTACGGCTGCGCGAGCCGGGCGGCGGGATCCGGGCCGAGGGCACCAGGGCGGTGGCCGATCCTCGTGTCCACCTCGTCGGCTACGGCCCCTCGGCCAGCACCATCGGCGCCAACCGGGCCGGCCGCGCGGCCGTCCGGGACATCACGCGCCTGCTGGCCGAGGAGCAGCCGATCGCCGCATGACGCCCTGCCTGCTCAGCGGACCGCAGCCCGCGGCGAGGCGGCGGACCGGACCGGCCTCCGACTCGGGCTCCGTCCCTGCCCCGCGTCCTCGTGCAGGGCGTTGAAGTCCGCCACATCGCGTATATGCGTGGCGTAGTCGGAGGTGAAGCGGGTGTCTGCCGGCTTGACCGTGACGAAGTACAGCCAGTTGCCGGGCGCCGGGTCGAGCGCGGCGCGCATCGCCTCTTCGCCGGGGTTGTCGATCGGCGTCGGCGGCAGGCCCGTGCGCCGGTAGGAGTTGTACGGGCTGTCGATGCGGGTGTCGTCCTGGCTGGTGTGGACGGTGCTGCGGTTCAGCGCGTAGTTGGTCGTCGAGTCCATCTGCAGCGGCATCCCGCGCTCCAGCCGGTTGAAGACGACCCGGGCGACCTTGCCCATGTCCGCCTTCGTCGCGGCCTCGGCCTGGATGATGCTGGCGATGGTGACGGCCTGGTAGACGTTCATCGCACTGCGCTGCGCCCCGGCCGAGATCGGCGCCGCGTTCACCATGCTGTTCGCGGTGCCGACCATGGAGCGCAGCAGGAACTCGGGGGTCGCTCCCTTCGGGACGGGATACGTCGCCGGGAAGAGGTAGCCCTCGGGGTTGCCCGCGGCTTCGCTCGGCAATTTCAGACCGGCCTTCCCGACGGACTTGCGCGTGCTGCCCGAAGGCAGCTCCAGGGCTTTGTCGATCGCGTCGTACACCTGGCTCGCACGCCGGCCCTCCGGGACGACCAGCGCGGCGGGCTGTATCTCCTCGGGGCGGGTGTTCAGCGTCAGCAGCGGGACCGCCACGGCGGTGCCGACCATGACAGCGCCGGCCACGACGAGGACGAGTCGGCCCCGGCGTGTCAATCGCATCGTGCTCCGCGGCGGAATTTTCGTCTGCATGCGGGCACGGCAATACGCAAATACCCCTAAACATGGCATATGTTCAGTTTGGCGATCGCGCCGGTTGCGGTCAGCTCGCCGGTTCCAGTTGCGCGTCCCGGCGCACCAGTGCCGCGTACCGCCCGTCCTGTTCCAGCAGTTCCTCGTGACTGCCGCGTTCGGCGATTCGCCCGGAGTCGAGGACCACGATCTGGTCGGCGCCGCGGATCGTGGACAGCCGGTGGGCGATGGTGATCGTCGTCCGGTCGGCCGACAGGGCGTCGATCGCCTGCTGGACGGCGGCCTCCGTGCGGGTGTCGAGGGCGCTGGTCGCCTCGTCGAGGATGAGGACCGGCGGATCGCGCAGGATGGTGCGGGCTATGGCGAGGCGCTGCTTCTCGCCGCCGGAGAAGCGGTGGCCGCGTTCGCCGACGATGGTGTCGTAGCCGTCGGGCAGTGCGGCTATGTGGTCGTGTATCTGCGCCGCCCCGGCCGCCGCCCGCAGTTCCTCGTCGGTGGCGTCCGGCTTGGCGAAGCGGAGGTTGTCGGCGACCGAGGCGTGGAAGAGGTACGTCTCCTGCGAGACGACGCCGACCGCGCGGGCGAGGGTGTCGAAGTCGAGGTCCCGGACGTCGACTCCGTCCAGGGTGACGCGGCCACCGGTGACGTCGTAGAGCCGGGGCACCAGATAGCCCAGCGTGGACTTGCCGGCGCCCGTCGGGCCGACGACGGCGAGACTGCCGCCCGCGGGAACCGTGACGTCGATGCCGTCGAGGACCGGGCCGCCCTTGTCGTCGTAGCGGAACTCGACCTCCTCGAAGCGGACTTCGCCCTTGACCTGGTCGAGGTGCACCGGGCGCTCGCGCTCGGTGATGTCGATCGGCAGGTCCAGATACTCGAAGATGCGCTGGAAGAGAGCGAGGGAGGTCTGGATCTGGACGCCGGTCGCGAGCAGGCTCACGGCCGGGCGGAACAGCCCCTGCTGGAGCGAGACGAAGGCGACGATGGTACCGAGCGAGACCTTGGGGCCACCGAACTGCAGGGCCAGACCTGCCGTCCAGTAGATGATGGCCGGCATCGCGGCCATGACGATCGTGATCACGGCCATGCGCCAGCGCCCGGCCATGTTCGACTTCACTTCCAGGTCGACCAGGCGCTCGGACTCCTCGGCGAAGGACGTGGTGAGCGAGTCGGAGCGGCCCATGGTGCGGCCGAGCAGGATGCCGCTGACGGAGAGCGATTCGGTGACGGTGGCTGCCATCGCGGCCATCTGCTTCTGCCGCTGTGTGGTGATCTTCTTGCGTTCGTTGCCGACACGGCGGCTTATCCATACGAACGCCGGCAGCAGGAGCAGCGAGACGATCGTCAGCCGCCAGTCGAGGGCGACCATCGCGACGATCGTGGCGACCACGCTGGTGGCGTTGGAGACCAGGGAGGTGGCGGTGGAGGTGACGGTGGCCTGCATGCCGCCGATGTCATTGGCGATCCGGGACTGCACCTCGCCGGTACGCGTACGCGTGAAGAAGGCGAGCGACATGCGCTGGAGGCGGCCGTAGACGGCGGTGCGCAGGTCGTGCATGACGCGCTGGCCGACGGTGGTCGAGATCAGCGTCTGGAGTACGCCGAAGACGCTGGAGAGGACCGCGCTGAGGATCATGCCGAGCGCGAGCAGACTGAGCAGGCCGGTGCGGCCCCGGGGGATCGCGACATCCAGGGTCTCCCTGAGCAGGAACGGTGTGGCCACCGAAACCAGCGAGGAGGCGCCGACCAGCAGGCCGACGATCGCGAGCCGCCCGCGATAGGGACGGAAGAGCTTCAGGATGCGGCGCACCTGCCGGGGCTGTTCCTTGGCGTCGGCAGGTGGTGTCCATGAGGTTTCACGGTCGGGATGCATGGGCTCCTACGGAGGGGAACGGGCGCCGGCCGGAGGTGGCCGACGATGACGAACGGATCGTAGCTCATTGTTACCTATACTCACAATGAACGGCATCCTGATATTGTTCCCGCATGACCACCCCCGATCCCGACGGCCTGCTCGCCGAGCAGTTGCTGCGGCTGACCCGCCGGGTGCACCGCATCCAGAAGCGCCATCTGGAACGGCACGACCTGGGCATCACCCCGGCCCAGTCCCGGCTGCTGCGCACCCTCGCCCACTACGCGTCGCCCCCGCGCATGGCCGACCTCGCCGCGCGCCTCGAGGTGGTGCCGCGCGCGGTGACGACCCTGGTGGACGGGCTGGAGGCGCACGGGAAGGTACGGCGGGTGCCGGATCCGGCGAACCGGCGCGTGACCCGGATCGAGCTGACGGACGAGGGGCGTACGACCCTGCGCAAGCTGCGTGGCGCACGCCGCTCGGCGGCCGAGGAGATCCTCGCCCCGCTGACGGAGAAGGAGCGCCAGGTGCTCGGCGTCCTGCTGGACACCCTGGTCGAAGGGGACGGCGGCCAGCGCTGCTGAGACGGCACGCCGAGCCGTCTCATAGCGAAGCGGGCCGCACGCCGACCCCGGCGAACGGCCCGCCGACATACGTCACCCCACGGCCGGCCGTACCGCCACGGCCGCCGGTTCCACCCCCGAGCCCTCGTCGGGTATGCACGTGATCCAGGCCTTCAGATCACCGGGCTCGGCGATGCCGGCGACGACCACGGCACGGGCCCGTCGATCACCCTGCGAGTGGCGCATTCCACGTCGCCGCGCTCAACAGAGCCGGCGGTCCTGCGTCAGCACCCCCTGAACCGTGGTCAGCGAACGGTCGTAGCAGCCGTCGGAGCCGTACAGCCGATAGCGCTCGCTCGACGTGCCGACCGCGTGCCGCTGATCGCGCGGGACATTCATCGTGTACGCCGCGTCGCCGCTGTAGGTGTCGTCGAAGCGCGACCACGCGGTACGCCGGCCGTCCCGCAGTTCCACGGCGGACGCCCGGTCCCCGAGGGTCAGTACGGTGCGCAGCCGGTTGTCCGTGCCCACGGTCGTGGCGCCGTTCATGGTGTACGTCCGATGCGTCCGCGTCGTCCGCGCGGGACCGTGTCCGCCGACGCTGACCGTCTGATCGTCGGACCAGGTCGCGTCCACTCCGTCCGTGTTCTCGCCGTCGGCCCAGCGATGGACGGAGGTGTTGGCGAGTGTCCGCGTGACGGTCGTGGTGACCCGGCCGTGCGAGGTGTCGAGGTATCCGGAGACGGTGAGCCGGTGTCCGGCCTCGGTGTTCACACGGTTCTCCGAACCGGGCGTGTAGGTGGAGGAGTTGGCGATGTCCGTCGCCTTGTCCGCGGTCAGCGCTCCGGTGACGTGGGCGCGGTGCGCGTCCTGCCAGACCAGGACGTTCACCGGTGCGCTCCAGCCCGACTGGCCCGCGGGCACGCCGACGACGGAGACCTCGACGCGGTGCGGACGCCCGTCGTCGAGCAGGCCCGCGAAGGGGGTGAGATCGTATTCGATGGGCCGGACGTCGAAGGCGTGCGGCGCCGGGATGACGTACCAGAGGAAGGGGTTGGACCAGCCGCCGGTCCAGACGTTCGGGAACGGCGCCGCGATTCCGGCGAGTTGACCGTCGACCTTGACCTGCACCTCGCGGTAGGGGCCGTGATCCGCCTTGCAGGAGTACGACGCCGGGTCGGCCACGGTCAGATACCAGAACTCCTCGCAGCCGCCGCCCGAACCGGTCGCGTACACCTCGGCGACGATCCGCTCGCTGTTGCGCGGAGTGGTGAGGGTGGTGCCGTCGGGCGTGTCGGCGAGGGTGAGCACGCGGTCGGGGGTTCGCTCCGCGGGACGGCCCGCGTAGAAGGTCAGGGTGGCGTGCACGTCGATGACCCCGGTGTAGGTGTCGTCCACGACGTTGCCGATCAGCATCTCGACGTCCTGCGGGCTGCGGAAGGTGTCGCTGTAGCGGGTGACGTCCTTCTCGACGTGCCACTCGATGCCGTCGGGCGAGGGTTCCGGGGTGGAGGTGCGCAGGATCTCGACCCCGCCGACGTGCAGATAGCCGAGGCGGTCGTACTGACGGCCCTTCACCTTGCCGTCGAGGCGCAGGACGACCTTGCTCCAGCGGTCGCCGCAACCCTGGGGCGGGGTGTACGCGCCCCGGTACGGCGTGAAGTCGCGGAACTGGGCGTCGGCGAGGGTGACCTGGCACGACGTGGTGTGCGGCCGGTCGACGGGCGGTGCCGCGGTGACCGGATCGTGCCAGTCGGTACCGAACTCGGCCGGGACGTCGGCCGCTTGGGCGGCAGCGGCTCCGGTGCCGAAGAACGCACTCACCCAGAGGGTCGCCCCGGCGAGCATGGACATGACTATCCGTCTTCTCATGGCCGGTGTTCTACGGCGACCCGGGGCCGGCCCGCAATGCCGCCTCGGGCGGAACGACGCGATCGGGCCTCGGACGGGCGGGTGCAGGGTGCCACCTCGGGTTCGCGGGCACCGAGGCCAGCCTCCGGCGCGCCGCGGGCGGCGGGGCCGGCCGGTAGCGGCGAGCCGTGCGTTGCCGTGGGGAGTCCTGCCTCGCCCAGCGCAGGCAAGCGACCCACCCCGCGTCGCCTCCGGGACCTCCTCGGGCGCGTCGGCGCCGGGCCGCCCACGGAAGGTCCGCCGGAGGCGCACTGCGTTGAGACGTCAGGCGCTCAGTTCCCCCCGGTCCCCCATCACCATCACCGGATGCCGGGCCGGGTCGAGCGTGCGCAGCAGGAACTCCATGGCGTCCTTGGAAACGCTGACGCACGCAGCCGTGCCGTCGCCGTGGTCCAGGTGCAGCCAGATGCCGCCGCCCCTGTCGTCGCCCTCGGGGCGCGCGGCGTCGTCCGGCGGGGTGCCCGGGCGACGGTTGTAGTCGATGGCGATGACGTAGTCGAAATCGTGCTGATGCGCCTCGTCCCAGTCGTTCGGGGGCGCGTAGGAGTCCGGGTCCTGGTGGTACGGCAGCCTGGTGCCGGGGTCGTCGAGCACACCGCCAGCGTCGGAGAGGCCGAACACGCCGACCGGACTGCGCTCGTCACCCTCGTAGTGGTCCGTGGTCCAGCCGTTCCGGCCATTGTGAGCCGGCCAACTGGCCACCCGGCGCCACTCCGGCCCCTCCCGTGTGTACAGCACGGCTGTGGACTCGGCCGAGTCCACACCTTTGCCGTACACCGCGACGACCTGTCCGGAGTCACGGGGGATCCGTCGTAACAGCCGGTCGCCGATGCCCGGGATACGGGTCGGGTCGGTCGTGGGGGCGGTCGAGACCATCGGGCTCTGCGCCGCCTGGCCGCGGGGACCCGCCACCTCGCCGACGCGGACCGGATCGGACGCGCCGGTGCCACAGGCCGACAGAGCCGCCAGGAGAGTTCCAAAAGCCGTCACCGCGACCGTCATTCGCCGCACACTGTGGATCCGCACAAGACCATCGTGACATCACAAACCAATTGATAGTCATATCTTCTGGACATTCGGGTGATGGCATCAGGCACGTGACCGGCCGGCCCGCCCGACCGCCGAGAGCCGGACACGTCCTCCTCGGCGAGCCCGGTTCCAGTGCCGGTGACCTGTGGCCGGAAGCCGGTGGATTTCGCTGCTCCGTCAGGAAAACCGTTTGAAATTCACCACGCGGCGACGCCAACCTTTCACGGCTTGTTACCGCCTTCTCGCCCTCTCCCCTCTCCTCCCCTCCCTGACACGAGCCACTGGGACGTCATGCAGATTCAAGACCTTCCGTACTCCGATCCGGGGGTCCCGGACGCACGTTCGGGCCCCCGATTCCTGTGGTGGCTCTGGCGGAACCAGCTGGGCGGACAGCTGAAATCGCTCGCCTGGGGCCTGCTGCACTTCGTCTCCGTCTCCGCCCTGCCCTTCTGTGTCGGTCTCGCCGTGCAGGCAGTCGTCGACCGCTCCGGCACCCGGCTCGCCCTGACGGGTGGTCTGATGCTGCTGTGCGGCACGGGTATCGCCGTCGGCGACACCTTCCTGCACCGGACCGCCGTCACCAACTGGATCACGGCCGCCGCCCGCGTCCAGCAACTGCTGGCACGCAAGGCCGCCCAGCTCGGCTCAGCGCTCACCCGGCGCGTCGCGGCGGGCGAGGTGGTGGCCGTCTCCACCGGCGATGTCGAGAAGATCGGCTGGTTGGTCGAGGCGGTCTCCCGCTTCACCGCGGCCGCGCTCACGGTCGTCGTGGTCTGTGTGAGCCTCCTCGTCTACCAGCCCGCCCTGGGCGTGGTCGTCGCCGTCGGTCTGCCCGTGGTGGCACTCGCGGTGCTGCCGCTGCTGCCCCGGGCGACGCGACGCGCCGACACGCAGCGCGAGAAGGCGGGCCGGGCCACCGAGCTGGCCTCCGACACGGTCGCGGGGCTGCGTGTGCTGCGTGGCATCGGCGGCGAGGAGCTGTTCCTCGACCGCTACCGCCACGCCTCGCAGGAGGTACGGCGCGCCGCGGTGCGCAGCGCCAGGATGTGGTCGCTGATCTCCGCCATTCAGGTGCTGCTGCCCGGACTGCTGCTCATCGCCGTCGTCTGGCACGGCATCCAGCTGGCCCGCCAGGGCCGGATCACCGTGGGTGAACTCGTCACCGTCTACAGCGCGGTCATGGTCCTCAACTATCCGCTACGGCACTTCGAGGAGATCGCCATGGCGTACTCCTTCTCACGCCCGTCGGCCAAACGGGCGGCCCGCGTGCTGTCGCTGGATCGGTCCACGGCCACCGAGGGCACCCGGGAGGCGGAGGTGCCGGGCGGCGACCTGTACGACCCCGGCACCGGTCTGCTGGCTCCCGCAGGGCGTCTCACCGCCGTGGTCTGCGGCGACCCGGACGCGGCGGGCAGGCTCGCGGAACGGCTGGGCGGACATCCGACCGAGCCGGGCCGCTCGGTGCTGCTCGGTGGGGTCGCCCTGGACGAACTGCCCCTCGACAGCGCCCGTACCGCCGTCCTCGTCCAGGACAAGGACCCGATGCTGCTGTCCGGCACACTGCGCGAGCTGCTCGACGTGCCCGCCTCCGGAGCCGTACGGGCCGCGGACGCGCTGGCCGCGGCAGAGTGCGACGACGTGCTGGACGCGCTCGTCCAGGGGTCACTGGGCGCCGCCGACCCGATGGACGCCCGCATCACCGAACGCGGGCGGTCCCTGTCCGGCGGCCAGCGCCAGCGGCTCGCACTGGCCCGGTCGCTGATCACCGACCCCGAGGTGCTGGTGCTGGACGAGCCGACCTCCGCCGTCGACTCGCACACCGAGGCCCGGATCGCGGACGGACTGCGCCGGCTGCGCTCGGGACGCACGACCGTGGTGTTCACCTCCTCTCCGCTGCTGCTCGACCGCGCGGACCGGGTCGCCCTGGTCCACGAGGGTGAGGTCGTGACGGTGGGAGTACACCGCGAACTGGTCGACAGCGAGCCGCGATACCGGGCCGTGGTCACCCGGGAGACGGACGACGAACTGGCCGCCGCCCACGAGGGCGCCCTCGTGGGCGCGCTCCAGGAACTGGAAGAGATCGAGGAGAGCGCATGATCGGCGTTGCGCCGCCGGCGTACGACCCGGCGGCCACGACGACCGCCACCACCCTGCCGGTAGGCGCGGCCGCCACCGTCCGCGCCTACGTCGCCGAGCTGTTCCGCCGGCACCGCCGGGCGTTCCTGCTGCTCATCGGCGTCAACACGGTGGCCGTGATCGCTTCCATGGTGGGTCCGTACCTGCTCGGTGGCCTGGTGGAGCGGGTGTCCGACCGGTCCCGGGAGCTTCACCTGGGGCTGACCGCCGGGGCGTTCGTGCTCGCGCTGACCGTGCAGGCCGTGTTCGTACGGCAGGTGCGGCTGCGGGGCGCGATGCTCGGCGAACGGATGCTGGCCGACCTGCGCGAGGACTTCCTCGTCCGGTCGGTCGGCCTGCCGCCGGGCGTGCTGGAACGGGCGGGCACCGGCGACCTGCTGTCGCGTATCACCACCGACATCGACCGCCTGGCCAACGCGATGCGCGAGGCCGTGCCGCAGCTGGCGATCGGTGTCGTGTGGGCCCTGCTGCTGCTCGGCGGGCTCGTCGTGACGGCTCCGCCGCTGGCGGCCGCCGTACTGCTCGCCGTGCCGGTGCTGGTGGCCGGCTGCCGCTGGTACTTCAAGCGGGCGCCCTCCGGCTACCGCTCCGAGGCCGCCGGGTACGCGGCCGTCGCCGCCGCGCTCGCCGAGACGGTGGACGCGGGCCACACCATCGAGGCACACCGGCTCGGCGCCCGCCGCGTCGCCCTGTCGGAGCGGCGGATCAAGGAGTGGACGGCCTGGGAGCGGTACACACTCTGGCTGCGGTCCGTGCTCTTCCCGGTCATCAACGCCGTCCACATCATCGTGCTCGGCTCGGTCCTCATGGTCGGCGGGGCCCTGGTCCTGGGCGGCTGGATCGGGGTGGGCCAGCTGACCACGGGCGCCCTCATCGCGCAGATGCTCGTCGACCCGGTGAACCTGATCCTGCGCTGGTACGACGAGGTACAGGTCGCCCAGGTCTCGCTGGCCCGCCTGGTCGGCGTGCGGGACATCGAGCCGGACGCCGGGGATGCCTCGGTGACGCCGGACGGGCGGGACGTGCACGCCGACCGGGTGCACTTCGGCTACCGCGAGGGCGTCGACGTGCTGCGCAAGGTGTCCCTGGAGGTCGCCCCGGGGACCCGGCTGGCCCTGGTCGGCCCCTCGGGCGCGGGCAAGTCCACCCTGGGCAGGCTGCTCGCCGGGATCTACGCACCCCGCGACGGCCGGATCACCCTGGGCGGCGCGGAGCTGTCCCGGATGCCGGCCGAACGCGTCCGCTCGCACGTCGCCCTCGTCAACCAGGAGCACCATGTCTTCGTCGGCTCCCTGCGCGACAACCTCCTGCTGGCCCGCACCGGCGCGACGGATGCCGAGCTGTGGGCGGCGCTGGGCGCGGTCGACGCGGACGACTGGGCACGGGCACTGGACGACGGCCTGGACACCGAGGTCGGCTCCGGCGGTCTTGCGCTCACCCCGGCACAGGCCCAGCAGATCGCGCTGGCCCGGCTGGTGCTCGCCGATCCGCACACGCTGGTCCTGGACGAAGCGACCTCGCTGCTCGACCCGCGTGCGGCCCGGCATCTGGAGCGCTCCCTGGCCCGGGTCCTGGACGGCCGCACCGTGGTCGCCATCGCCCACCGCTTGCACACCGCCCATGACGCCGACGTGATCGCCGTCGTGGAGAACGGCCGCATCAGCGAGCTGGGCAGCCATGACGAGCTGGTCGCGGCGGACGGCGCGTACGCGGCGCTGTGGCGGTCCTGGCACGGGTGAGGTTCCGGCGAGCGCTGGCGTCACGGGTACTGCGGTGCAGCGCCGGCCGAGGGTGCGCATCAATCCGATCACTGCGGCACAGTGCTCGCTGACGGTCCCGGCCACCGCGATCACCGCTGCACAGCACCCGCCGACAGCGCGCGTCCATCCCACCACTGCGGCACAGCACCCGCCCACGGTCCCAGCCACCACGATCACCACACCGGCGCTGCCGACGATGACCGGGCCCGCACCGCCGGGCGCCGTGGCCCGGGCTGCCGGCCCTTGCGGCGGGCGGGTGGCAGTGGGCGGACGCACGGTCGGGCCGGTCGGCGTTCGGCGCAGCCGGATCACAGCGGGCCGGCACGCGGTGGGACTCGCCGGTGCTGTGAGCGGCCAGATCCCAGCGGACCGGCGCACGGTGGGGCCGGCCTCGCCTTGGAGCAGCCAGAGAGCGGCGGGCCGGTGCGCAGTCCGGTCCGGCGGTGCTTGGGGCAGCCAGGCCGCAGCAGACGGGCACGCGGTGGGGTCCGCCGGGCGCCGGTTCACGGGTGGGGGCCATGAGCCGTGCCCGTGCCGTTGCGCGGTCCCGAGCAGGGGTGGAAGTCTGGAGAACGGCAGCGGCTCGGGGCACGCCCCAGAACCACTCGGTTCGCGGCGTGTGACAACCGTGCCACGCGTGCCGGCGGCCCGCCGCCCCTTGTGGTGGCACACGGCCGTCCTCACCACCTGGAGGTACTCGTGGACAGCGCCGACGGCTGGGGGGACGACGTCTACCAGCCCGATCCCTCGGAGATCCGGGAGGACTCGGGGGTGCTCGACGTCGAGGACACACTGGACTTCGACGGGGTCAGCGACCCGCTCGACCGCGGCTGGTCCCCTCCCGAGCGCCCCTGGGCGGTGGAGCACACAGGGGTGACGGCGGCCGAACGCCAGGCGGGCGAGACCCTCGACCAGCGGCTCGCCGAGGAGCAGCCCGATGTCGTCCCCCGCGATGGCGACGACATCGGTGACCACGACGCCGACGGGGAACTCCTCGACAACGAGGTCGGCAACCAGCGCTCCGGCCGGCTGGTGGCACCGGACGAGGGAGCGCACGAGGACGATGAGGCCGCCCTCGTCGCCACCGACGTCGGTATCGACGGCGCCGCCGCCTCCGCCGAGGAGGCCGCGATGCACATCGTCGACGAGGACTCCCTGTCCGGCTGACCCGCACGAGGAGCCGCCATGCAGCAGGACAAGCACCCCGAGTACCACCCCGTGGTCTTCCGTGACCGCGCCGCCGGCTACGCGTTCCTGACCCGGTCCACCGCGCAGAGCGAGCAGACCATCGAGTGGGACGACGGCCGGACCTACCCGGTGATCGACGTGGAAATCTCCTCGGAGAGCCACCCCTTCTACACGGGCAAGGCCCGCACGGTCGACACCGAGGGCCGCATCGCCCGCTTCGAGCGCCGGTACGGCGGGGCCGAGGCGGGCGAGGCTACCTGAGCAACCGCTCAGCCGGCCGATCCGGGACGGGCGCCTCAGATCACATTGAGGGCCGCCGCGCAGCCCACCCCGCCGAGCAGCATGAACACGGGCATCAGCACCTTCAGCTCCACCCAGCTTCCGGCACGGAACCGCATCACCTTCGGCGGCCCGATGGGATACCAGCGCTTGCGGCCCACGGGGATCGGCCACAGGATCGGGCAGCCGGACACCGTGAGCGCGTCCCCGATGTCGTGCACCAGCGCGCCGAGCACGACCGGCAGCCCCAGCCACAGGTACTCCTGGCCCGGCGCGGTGAACAGCCAGTCGGAGCCGTTGCCCGGCTTGTCCAGGACGCCCGCGAGGATCCAGGCAGTGGTCGCCGCCAGCAGCCAGACCAGGACATCGCTGCTGGAGCCACGGGCGGCCCGCCACAGCAGGCCCTCGATCGCCAGCACCATGTGCACGAACAGGATCGCCAGCACGGCCCAGCGGCCGCCCGCGATCGCCGCCGCCGAGCAGCCGGCACCGAGCAGGGCCGCCCACAGCCAGGTGTGCGTCAGCGTGCGGTGACCGCCGCTGCGGCGCGGGTCGCCCTTCATCCGGGTCGCCTTGTAGACGGCGTACGACAGCTTGTCGACGATCTCGCAGATCCAGTGGGAGATCGGACCGAAGGAGCGCGAGATGGTCGCCGCCTTGTGGTCGAGGTCCGGGGCGAGCGCGGCACCGGCACAGATCAGAGCCCCCACGAGGAGAACCGGCCAGGGCATCGGATGCCCTGCCGCCGCCGCGGCGGCTCCGACCCCGAGCCAGGCCGCGGCCCCCGACAGTGAGTGTGCTGGTCCCATCATGGCCGCTTCCCGCCCCATTCCTCGTGTGCCGCTGTCCAGTTGACCTGGTGCGCTGACGCTGCGTCGGCGACACAGCGTAGCGGCCATGATCTTCCTGCCCACAGCCGATTCCCCCCTCGGGGGCAAGGCCAGGCAAGATGGGTGCGTGACCCTCATCGATCAGCTGCCGCCGACCGCCGACCCCGACGCCCTGTACGAAGCCTTCGAGTCGTGGGCGCAGGAGCGCGGCCTCACCCTCTACCCGCATCAGGAGGAGGCGCTGATCGAGGTGGTCTCCGGGGCGAACGTGATCGTCTCGACGCCCACCGGCTCGGGCAAGAGCATGATCGCCGCGGGCGCGCACTTCGCCGCGCTGGCCCGGGACGAGGTCACCTTCTACACCGCCCCGATCAAGGCGCTGGTGTCGGAGAAGTTCTTCGAGCTGTGCAAGCTGTTCGGCACCGAGAACGTCGGCATGCTCACCGGCGATGCCTCCGTGAACGCCGACGCGCCCGTGATCTGCTGCACCGCCGAGGTGCTGGCGTCGATCGCGCTGCGCGACGGCAAGAACGCGGACGTCGGCCAGGTCGTCATGGACGAGTTCCACTTCTACGCCGAGGGCGACCGAGGCTGGGCCTGGCAGATTCCGCTGCTGGAGCTCCCCCAGGCGCAGTTCATCCTGATGTCGGCCACTTTGGGCGATGTGTCCTTCTTCGAGAAGGACCTCACCCGCCGCACCAGTCGCCCCACGTCGGTGGTCCGCTCCGCGACCCGCCCGGTGCCCCTCTCCTACGAGTACGAGCTCACCCCGCTCACGGAGACCCTCACCGACCTGCTGGAGAGCAAGCAGGCCCCGGTGTACATCGTGCACTTCACACAGGCGCAGGCCGTGGAGCGGGCGCAGGCTCTGATGAGCATCAACATGTGCTCGCGCGAGGAGAAGGACCAGATCGCCGAGCTGATCGGCAACTTCCGCTTCACCACCAAGTTCGGCCGCAACCTCTCCCGTTACGTCCGGCACGGCATCGGCGTGCACCACGCCGGCATGCTGCCCAAGTACCGGCGCCTGGTGGAGAAGCTCGCCCAGGCCGGTCTGCTGAAGGTCATCTGCGGAACGGACACCCTCGGCGTGGGTGTCAACGTGCCCATTCGCACCGTGCTGTTCACCGCCCTCACCAAGTACGACGGCAGCCGCGTGCGCACGCTGCGGGCCCGGGAGTTCCACCAGATCGCGGGCCGGGCCGGCCGGGCCGGGTTCGACACGGCGGGGCTCGTCGTGGCGCAGGCGCCGGAGCACGTCATCGAGAACGAGAAGGCGCTGGCGAAGGCGGGCGACGACCCGAAGAAGCGGCGCAAGGTGGTGCGCAAGAAAGCGCCGGAGGGCTTTGTCGGCTGGACGGATAACACCTTCCAGAAGCTGATCGAGTCGGAGCCGGAACCGCTGACCTCGCGTTTCCGGGTGACGCACACGATGCTGCTGTCGGTGATCGCCCGCCCGGGCAACGCGTTCGAGGCGATGCGCCACCTCCTGGAGGACAACCACGAGCCACGCAGGCAGCAGCTGAGGCACATCCGCCGGGCCATCGCGATCTACCGCTCGCTGCTCGACGGCGGGATCGTGGAGAAGCTCGACAAGCCCGACGCCGAGGGCCGGATCGTCCGGCTCACGGTCGACCTGCAGCAGGACTTCGCGCTCAACCAGCCGCTGTCCACGTTCGCGCTCGCCGCGTTCGAACTCCTCGACCCCGAGTCGCCGTCCTATGCCCTCGACATGGTGTCCGTCGTGGAGTCCACCCTGGACGATCCGCGGCAGATCCTGGTCGCCCAGCAGAACAAGGCGCGCGGCGAGGCCGTGGCGGCGATGAAGGCGGACGGCGTCGAGTACGAGGAGCGCATGGAGCGCCTCCAGGACATCACCTACCCGAGGCCGCTGGAAGAGCTGCTCTTCCACGCGTACAACACCTACCGCAAGAGCCACCCGTGGGTCGGCGACCACCCGCTGTCGCCGAAGTCGGTGATCCGGGACATGTACGAACGGGCGCTGTCCTTCACCGAGTTGGTGTCCTTCTACGAGCTGGCCCGCACCGAGGGCATCGTCCTGCGCTACCTCGCCAGCGCCTACAAGACCCTCGACCACACCATCCCGGACGACCTGAAGTCCGAGGACCTGCAGGATCTGATCGAGTGGCTGGGCGAGATGGTGCGCCAGGTGGACTCCAGCCTGCTGGACGAGTGGGAGCAGCTCGCGAACCCGGAGGAGATGACCGCCGAGGAGGCCCAGGAGAAGGCCGACGAGGTCAAGCCGGTCACCGCCAACGCGCGCGCCTTCCGGGTCCTGGTCCGCAATGCCATGTTCCGCCGCGTGGAGCTGGCCGCGCTGGACCATGTCGAGGAGCTCGGCGAGATGGACGCCGAGTCCGGCTGGGACGCCGACGCCTGGGGCGAGGCGATGGACAAGTACTGGGACGAGTACGACGACCTCGGCACCGGTCCCGACGCCCGCGGCCCCAAGCTGCTGGTCATCAAGGAAGAGCCGGAGAACGGTCTCTGGCGCGTCCGCCAGATCTTCGACGACCCGAACGGCGACCACGACTGGGGCATCGGCGCGGAGATCGACCTCGCGGCCTCGGACGCCGAGGGCCGTGCGGTCGTCCGCGTCACCGATGTCGGTCAGCTGTGAGCCGTTCGCGACCAGTTGTGAGCCAAGGAGAATCCCACCGATGACGAGCCCGGCGGAGAGACTGGTCGACCTGCTCGACCTGGAGCAGATCGAGGTCAACATCTTCCGTGGCCGCAGCCCGCAGGAGTCGCTGCAGCGGGTTTTCGGCGGCCAGGTGGCGGGCCAGGCGCTGGTCGCCGCCGGCCGCACCGCGGAAGGCGACCGGCCGGTGCACTCGCTGCACGCGTACTTCCTGCGCCCGGGCCGCCCCGGGGTGCCGATCGTGTACCAGGTGGAGCGGGTACGCGACGGCCGGTCGTTCACCACGCGCCGGGTCACGGCCGTGCAGCAGGGCCGCACGATCTTCAATCTGACCGCCTCCTTTCACCAGCCTGAGGAAGGACCGTTCGAGCACCAGCTGCCGCCGGTCCGCGAGATGCCGGATCCGGAGTCGCTGCCGACGGTCACCGAGGAGATCCGTAAGCACCTGGGCGCGCTTCCGGAGCAGTTGGAGCGGATGGCGCGCCGCCAGCCCTTCGACATCCGGTATGTCGACCGCCTGCGCTGGAACGCCGAGGAGATCGAGGGAGCCGAGCCGCGCAGCGCCGTGTGGATGCGTGCGGTCGGTCCGCTCGGTGACGACCCGCTGGTCCACACGTGCGCGCTGACCTACGCCAGTGACATGACCCTCCTGGATGCCGTCCGCATCCCCGTGGAACCTCTGTGGGGTCCGCGGAACTTCGACATGGCCTCACTCGACCACGCCATGTGGTTCCACCGGCCGTTCCGGGCGGACGAGTGGTTCCTGTACGACCAGGAGTCGCCGATCATCACCGGCGGGCGCGGTCTGGCCCGCGGGCGCATCTACGACCTGCGGGGGCGTCTGCTTGTCTCGGTCGTCCAGGAAGGCCTGTTCAGGTCGCTGTAGTAGCGAGCCGACGGCGCGGGACCGGGGCCGGAGGGTTCAGGCCCGCGCGGGCCGGAGGTTTCTGCGCCGCAGCCACGGGCGCAGGCCGCGGTGGGTCCGCGTCGGGGTCTGCGCGGCCCGGCGGCGAGCGCGGCGGCCTGCAGGCGGCGAAGCGGGCCGGGCCACCGGCGGGCGGTGCCACTCGAACGCTCGGACCACGGGCTCGCCCTTCGGCTCAGGCGCTCCCGACGCTGGTCCACCGATGGGCCCGGACGCCCCTGCCACCAGCCCGCTCTTGAACTCGGCCTCTGCCAGCAGCGGCTCGAATGTCCCGGCCGTGTCCGGCTCTTCGCAGGGTTCCGACGACGCAGGCACCGTCGGCTCCATGAGGTGCGTGGCCGTGCGGGCCATGGGCGCCATGGGCGGTGCGACTGCTCGCACGGTCGGTGCGCCACGCCGAGCGGCCGGGCGCGGTGCCGGGGAGAGGACGCGGGCCTCCTCGAGCACCTGGGCCAGTTCGCTACGCAGCCATTCGATCTCGTCCGCATCCTGCGCGGTCATGATCCGCTCCGCGAGGTGCGCGGCAGGTGATCCCTGGATGCCCTGCCCAGGCGGCGCGGGCCGGAACCGGTTGACACGGGCACGCTCGTACGGGTCCCTGACCAGGTCGGCGATCTCGACGGGTGAGAGGAAGGCGGCCACGGCTCCGGCCCGGGCCCACGGCTCCTCGGCTTGTCGCAGCAGGAATCCGAGGTGGCGTCCCCGCCAGTTTCGGGCGCGCAGGTCCACCCCGGCTTCCAGCTGGCCGCGCAGATTCTCGGGCGTACGTCCCTTGAGCAGGTGCGCGTTCTGCGTGGCCGAGGCGAAAGTCCGCAGCTCTTCCGCCAGATAGAGCCAGACCACGGCGCGATAGCGGTTCAGATACCACTTCACCGGCACGAGCAGGCCCAGTCGGGCGAGGCGGGTGAACCGCCCGGCCGGGATCTTCATGAGCGCGGCGCCCTCGGTGGTACCCACCACCCGCACGCGATCGCGCAGGGCTTCTGCATGGCCCTCCCGGGCACGCAGGCGGTCGATCTCGGCGCGCTCCACTTTCCGGTCTCCACCGCCGCCCTCGTCGGGCACGGTCCGGATGTGGCCGAGGTGAGCGGCGAGGTCGAACTCGCCTCGCTTGAGGCCCAGTTCCCGAGCGGCATGGCTCGGTGTGCAGGTGGCGGGCCGGGACGGGCTGAAGGTGCTTGCCGACATGGTCGTACTCCCCCGTGGAATCCTTGGCTCACGCCCTGTGCGTTCGCCGTGCACACACCGTAGCCAATCCGGCGCAAGTCGTGGTGAGCCTGTGGATAACTCCGCGAAGGAAGGAGAAGTCGCAGGTCAGGCGTCTGCGATGGGAGTTCGCTCGGGTTGCCTCGCGTCGACACCGAGGTGTTCGCCGACTCGGTTGACGAGCAGGGTCATCTCATAGGCGATCTGGCCGATGTCGGCCTCCGCGCCGCTGAGCACGCACAGACAGCTGCCGGTGCCGGCCGCGGTCACGAACAGCACGGCGTCGTCGTACTCGATCATGGTCTGGCGTACCCTGCCCGCGCCGAAGTGGCGTCCGGATCCCTTGGCCAAGCTGTGCAGGCCAGAGGCCACGGCGGCCAGATGCTCGGCGTCCTCACGGCGTAGGCCCGTGCTCGCGCCCGTGACGAGACCGTCGTTGGACAGGACCAGCGCGTGCCGCACATGGTCCACCCGCTCGGTCAGATCGTCCAGGAGCCAGCCGAGTCCCTGGTTCTGCGCCATCTCCGTCTCCCCGTGTGATGTCTCCCCCTGGCTGGAGGAACTCCCCGTCAGCCTTCCCCACGACCGGCGTCCGGGCAAGCAGGATAGGCGCATGGCACAGAAGATGACCGACGAGGAATGGCGGGCGTTCGTCTCGGACGGCACCCGGACCGGCAAACTGTCCACCGTTCGCGCCGATGGGAGCCCTCATGTGGCCCCGATCTGGTTTCTGCTGGACGGGGACGAACTGGTCTTCAATACCGGTAAGGAAACGGTGAAGGGGCGCAATCTCGCCCGTGACGGACGGATCGCCCTGTGTGTGGACGACGATCGGCCGCCGTTCCACTTCGTCGTGCTGAACGGCCGCGCCCGACTGTCGGAGGATCTGGACCAGGTGCGTCATTGGGCCACCCGGATCGCCGCCCGGTACATGGGCGAGGACCGCGCCGAGGAGTACGGCGCCCGCAACGGCGTTCCGGGGGAGCTGCTGGTGCGGGCCGCCATCGACCAGGTGGTGGCCGTGAAGGATCTGGCGGCCTGAGCGGCGGGTTCAGCCGACCGAGTCCAGGAGCCGGGCGGTGTGCACCCGCCCGGCGTACTCGACGAGCCGGATCAGGACTTCCTTGCCGGAGTCCCGGTCGCGCGCGTCGCACAGCACCACGGGTGTTCCCCGGTCGAGGTCGAGGGCGCGCGAGACGTCGTGCGCGCCGTAGGTGCGGGCTCCCGCGAAGCAGTTGACGGCGACCACGAACGGGATGTGCCGGTGCTCGAAATAGTCGACCGCGGGGAAGCAGTCCTCAAGGCGCCGGGTGTCCGCGAGGACGACGGCACCGAGGGCGCCCTGGGACAACTCGTCCCAGAGGAACCAGAAGCGGTCCTGTCCCGGTGTGCCGAATAGGTAGAGGGACAGACCGGAGCGGATGGTGATGCGCCCGAAGTCCATGGCGACGGTGGTGGTGACCTTGTGGTCCACGCCGTCGGTGTCGTCCACGAGCTGCCCTGCCTCGCTGAGGAGTTCCTCGGTGCGCAGCGGCCGGATCTCGCTGACGGCCCCGACCAGGGTCGTCTTGCCGACGCCGAACCCGCCGGCGACCAGTATCTTCAGCGCCAGGGCGGAGGTGTCGCCGCCGGCGTCGGAGTGCTCGGAGACCATGATCACTTCTCTCGGGAGGACCGGCTGCGGTCGGCGTCCGCCTGCTGCGGCGATGAAGTCAGCATCATGACAACGGAGCCGCCGTTCCGGGCGGTTGGACCGAAGTGCACCTGATATGACCGGCTTGCGCCCGGTCGGAGGCGCAACACGCACGGATCGGAAAGCCATGCGCACGGATCGGGATGCGACGCGGTGTACGGCGCGTTCGGAGCGTTCATCTACAGCGCTCGCAATCCCTCGATGACCTCGCGCAGTATCCGTTCGTCGGGCAGGTGTGCCGGGGGCACGGGACGGCTGATGACCACACAGCCGAGTTCCAGAAGGTCACCGAGGAGCACCCTGACGACGCCGACGGGAAGGTCGGCGTCCGCCGCGAGTTCGGCGACCGACTGTGTCTCCGTGCGGCACAGCTCGATCAGAGTCCGGTGTTCGGGGCCGAGCATGGCGGCGTCGAGCGCCGGTGCGGCGGGGTCGAGGGTGACGAGGGCGATCAGGTCGAAGCGCACCCCGGTGGGACCGGGCTGGGTGCGCCCGCCCGTCATCGCGTACGGGCGCACCAGTGGTCCGGCCTCGCCGTCGTACCACTGGCTGCCCGGCTCCCTCGGGCCGCCGCTCTGGTTCTCGGTCATCGGTGCCGTCTCTTCGCTGTCATCCGGCTGCGGGCGGCTGCGCGGCGACACGCGGCGCTGTGTAGAGGTGCTCGCCGACCCGCTTGACCAGGCGAGCCATCTCGTAGGCGACCAGTCCGATGTCGGCCGTGACGGCGGTGAGGAGGGCGAGGCAGGAACCGTCGCCGGCGGCGGCCACGAAGAGGAACGCGTCGTCCATCTCGACCATGGTCTGCCGCACGCCGCCCGCTCCGAAGTGCCGTCCCGCGCCCTTGGCGAGGCTGTTGAAGCCGGAGGCGACGGCGGCGAGGTGCTCGGCGTCCTCCCGCGCGAGCCCGGTGGAGGCGCCGACGGCCAGCCCGTCGTTGGAGAGTACGACGGCGTGCCGCACCTCGCTCACGCGCATCACCAGGTCGTCGAGCAACCAGTCCAGTTCGCCGGAGCGCTGGCCGGCCCTCGTGTTCGGGTCCTGGATCATGCCGGGTCTCCTTCGCTGCTGTCACTGCCCGTTGCGGGTTTCCTGGCGGCGCCGCGGCCTGGCCGTCTGCCGCCGCCGCGAACCCAGCCGTCTCGGTAGGCCGCCATGCGGTCCCGTACCAGTTCGGGGGTACGCCCCTGGTCGCCGTGCGGTGCGGTCTCCGGCGCCGTCGCTTCGGGGGGCTGCCGACGGAGCTGGGGGGCAAGGCTCGCCTGGCGCACACGGCGCGGGAGGTCGTCGGATGTCTCGGAGTCGTTCGACGGTCGGTGCAGCCTCAAGGCGGTGACTCCGGGTGGCGGGGTTTCATCGATGCCGCCGTGTGGGCCGGGCTCGCCGACGGGGCCCTGCCGGCCAGGAGTGGTGGCCGCGAGGGCGGGCCGGTCCGGCCGGGCGGCGACGGTCTCCTGGTGCGGGCTCGGATCGGGCACGCGCGCGTACACGCGTTCCTGCCCGGAGCGGGCCTGTTCACCTTGGTGGGAGGCGTGTTCGGCCGAGCCGCTGTGCAGCATGGCGGTGGGCAGCAGGACGACGGCGGTGGTGCCTCCGTACGGGGAGGTACGCAGGTGCACCTTGACGTCGTGCCGGGAGGCGAGCCGGCTGACCACGAAGAGTCCGAGCCGGTCGCTGTCGAAGAGGTCGAGGGCCTCGGACTGTTCGATGCGGCGGTTGGCCTCCGCGAGGGTCTCGGCGCCCATGCCCAGTCCCCGGTCCTCGATCTCCAGGGCGTAGCCGTTGCCGACGGGCTCGCCGGTGACGCGCACGCGCGTGTGAGGCGGTGAGAACTGCGCGGCGTTCTCCACGAGTTCGGCGAGCAGGTGGGTGAGGTCGGCGACGGCGGTGCCGATGACATGGGCCTCGGGGAGCTGGCGTACCTCCACGCGCGCGTAGTCCTCGACTTCCGACACGGCGGCCCGTACGACGTTGGTCAGGGACACGGGCATGCGCCAGGCCCGACCGGGCGCGGCGCCGGAGAGGATGATCAGGCTCTCGGCGTGCCTCCGCATGCGCGTGGTGAGGTGGTCCAGGCGGAACAGGTCGCTCAGCTCGTTGGGGTCGTCCGAGCGGCGTTCCATGCTGTCCAGGAGGCTGAGCTGACGGTGGACCAGTACCTGGCTGCGGCGGGCCAGGTTGACGAAGACGCCGGAGATTCCGCTGGCGAGTTCGGCGCGTTCCACAGCGGCGCGCAGGGCGGCGCGGTGGACTGTGGTCAGGGCTTCCGAGACCTGCCCCGTCTCGGCCTCGGCGGGCGGTCCTGCGGGCGCCTCCGCGTCGATGTCGATCTCCTCGCCCGTGCGCAGTCTGCGCATCGCTTCGGGGAGTTTGCGGCGGGCGATCTCCAGGGCGTCGTTGCGCAGGCTCACGAGTTCGACCACCAGACCGCGTCCGATGCGGACGGAGATGACGAGCGAGGCGGCGACGGCGGCCAGGCCGAGGAGGACTGCGGCACCCGCTGGGCTGAGCAGGCCACGCGTGAACGGGTCGGCGCGGCCCGCTACGGCCCGGCCCGTATCCGTCGCGATGCCCTGCATGCCGTCCTGCACGCGCGCGTGGGCGGCGCTCCAGGCGGCCTGCGCCGCCGCGTCGGCCGGCTTGCCGCCCGGTCCGGCGGCGAGGATCCTGTCCTCGGCGGCGCCCAGGGCGGTGTAGGAGTCACTGCCGGCCAGGTCCTGCCAGGCGGCGCCCTGGGCGGGAGGCAGATCGGCGACAACCGCCTCGGTGAGGGTACGGCGGGCGGCGACGGCGGCACCGAACAACCGCAGCCGCTCGCCCTGCAGTTGGCCCGCTGTCCGCGCACCGCCGAGGAGGGTGTCCTCCTGGGCCAGCGCCTCGGCGGCCCGGCTGAATTCGAGCAGCACGCGCGCGTCGGAGCCGACGTCGGCCTGCTGGATGCCGGTGAGGGCGCCGTCCACGGCGAAGGCCGCGCCGATGGTCGTCGTGTACTGCGCGTACGCCGTCTCCCAGTCGGCCTTGTGGCCCAGTACGGCCGTGCGTAGTGCGCGGAGGTGCTCGGCCCCGGTGACGAAGGCGTGGAGGCGCCCGGAGACTCCGGCGGGAAGTTCCTCGCTGTCGGCGACGGTGTTGTCGCGGCCGAGCCGCAGCTTGGCCACGGCCCGGTCGGTGCGGGCGGCCAGGTCCTGGAGGTCGCCGCCGTCGCCCGTGCCCGGGGCGGTGGCGTAGCGCACGGCCGCGGTGCGCTCGGCCTGGAGGGCGGTGACGGCCGCGGCCACCGGGGTGCGCAGTTCGGCGTCGACCCGCTGGGACTGCCGCAGCCGGGCGACGTCCTGGGCTGTGGTGACGGTGGCGTACGCCCAGAGCGCGAGCAGGGAGACGACGGGAACCATCAGCAGGCTGACCACCTTGGCGCGCACGGTGCGTGGGCGCAGGTGCCGGCGGTGCGCACGCGCGCGTGCCGTGGCCCGTGCTGTGCCGGCCGGGCGCTCGGCACCCTCCTCGGCGGGCGATCCGGCGTGGGCACGGCGGCCGCGCGGCGGACGCGCCGGGCTGCCGGCTTTCGGGGTCGTACGGGGTGGGCGCATGGCCTCCTCGCTCGGGACGTGGGTCGGGGCGCTCGGGCCGGGCTCCCGCTAGCGGGCGATGCTCTCGACGGGCCGCTGGGCGGAGGCGGAGGCCGCTCGCTCGTCGGCCGTGGGTGAGAGGGCGACGAAGGCCGAGGTGATGAACAGGTAGGACCCGAGGCCGACGGCGAGGGGGAAGATGAACTGCATCGCCGTGGCCCCGGGAAGGCTCTCGCCGGAGGGGTCCACACGCACGCTCACCGCGAACATCCCGGTGTAGTGCATGCTGCTGACGGCCGCTCCCATGACGAGGGAGGCGACGGTGACCGCGAGGGGCGACTTGATGTTGAGGCCGGCCCACAGTGCCGCGGTCGCCGCCACGACGGCGATCAGCACCGACACTCCGACGAGGACGGGGTCGTACCTGATGACGCCGTGCAGCCGGACCGCCGCCATGCCCAGGTAGTGCATGCTGGCGACGCCCAGCCCGGTGGTGAGTCCGCCGAGCAGGAGCGCCCGGGTACGGTCGCGGCTGTAGCCGACGGCGAAGACGCCGGCGCAGACGACGACCATGGCGACGAGGAGGCTGAGGATGGTCAGCGGCACGTCGTAGCGGATGTCGGTGCCGCTGACGCGGAAGCCGAGCATGGCCACGAAGTGCATGGTCCAGATGCCCGTCCCGATGGCGGAGGCCGCGGTGACGAGCCAGTTGCGGCGCGAACGGCCGGTGGTGGCGAGCGCGCGGACCGTGCAGCGCAGTCCGAGCGCGGCGCCTGTGCAGGCCATGACGTACGACAGTACGGGCGTCAGCCAGCCGAAGGCGGCGTGGTCCAGGTGTCCCATGGCCAAGGGACGCTAGGGGGGCACGGGAGCACGAAGGGGGCGCATTTCGAAAGCTGTTGGAATATGACACACAGATGCGACGGAACGATCGGGTCCGGCCCGAACATGTGCACCTATGTATCCCCCGCGACGGTGAGGAATCATGCGGAACATGAGCGACCACCACACACATGTCCAGGAGTTCTTCACCGCCCGGGCGGCCGACTGGGACAGCCGGTTCCCCGACGACGGTCCGGCGTACGCGGCGGCTGTCTCCGATCTCGGACTGCGGCCCGGCGACCGGGTGTTGGACGCGGGCTGCGGCACCGGGCGCGCCCTGCCTTCGCTGCGGACCGCCGTGGGCCCCTCCGGAGTGGTACTGGGTGCCGACCTGACGCCGGCGATGCTCAAGGCCGCCGTGCGGGCGGGCCGGCACCGGGACGGGCGGCTGGTGCTCGCGGACGTCGCCGCGCTGCCGCTGCGGTCCGGGTCCCTGGACGCCGTGTTCGCGGCCGGTCTGATCGCCCATCTGCCGCGCCCGGAGGAGAACCTGCGGGAGCTGGCCCGCGTGGCCCGGCCCGGCGGCATGCTCGCGCTGTTCCACCCCATCGGGCGCGCGGCCCTGGCGGCACGTCAGGGCCGGCAGATCACACCCGACGATTTGCGTGCCAGGACCAATCTCGGCCCGCTGCTGGGCCGTTCGGGGTGGAACATGACGTCGTACATCGACGAGGACACCCGTTTCCTGGCGCTCGCCATGCGTGAGTGAACGTCGAGTCGCCGAGGCAGGGCAGGTCAGTCCGTTCCGGCGACGGCCGCCGTGAAGGCGTCGGGGTTGTCGAACATGATGTTGCGCCCGGCTCCGGGCACCGTCAGCACGCGCACCCCGGTGGCTTCCAGGCTCCTGGCCTTCCTGGAGGAGCCGGCGAGCTTCTTCTACAAGGGCGACCGGCCGCCGCGCGCCGAGGAGTTGGACGGCCCGTTCCGGCGCGGCGTCCTCACCATCGCGCGTGCCACGAGCCGGGCCGAACTGGCCTGGCTGCGTGACACCCTGGCGTCACTCGACGGCGTCAGCCGCTGAGGTGTCACGGTGCCGCACCGGGCACCCACGCAGCCCCGGTACCGGGCGAGTGCCGAGGTCGGCCACCCGGTAGCCGTCCGGATAGCCCTTGATCTCCCGGTTCTGGCGTGCGAAGTGCGGGGAGCGGCGCGGCGGCAGCAGCCGGACGAGCCGGCCACGCGTGCGTACGGCCCGGCGCACCAGTGCCGTGGTGGCCGCGCCGGGAGGGGTGTAGCGGAACGCACGCAGCAGCGGCTCATCGAGCAGGGCGAGCGTCGCAGTGCGCAGCAAGGGCGCCAGCGGACGCGGATACCAGGACGCCATCAGGTCGAGCGTGGCGTCGGAGACCTGCCGGGCCTGCTCGTCCCAGCCGAAGTGTTCCTCCTCGTAGGCGTCGAGGAGCGCCTCGAACTCCTCGTACGTGCCGGGAATGTCCGGGATGCCCATGTGTCGTCCGAGGGTGCGGTAGTACTCGGTGGTGGCGACGACCTCGTGCCGGGACAGCCGCCGCCAGCCGTAGGCGTCGATCCAGCGCCTGGGCACCACGACGAAGGTGCTCAGCACGTACCGCATGTCATCGTCGCCGATGTCGTAGCTGCGGTGCATCTGATTGATGCGGCGGATCGCCGTACGACCCTCCTCCGCGGCGAAACCGTGCTCGACGATGGTGTCGAGGAGCAGCACGGTGTCGTCGTACCGCTTCTGCGTGCGCTCGGTGAGCTCCGCCGTCCGCGCGAGCAGTCGCCCGATGCTCGGCACGGCGTAGGTGCGGTACAGGGCCAGCTCGAGTGCGCGGGTGTAGTCCCAGGGGAACTCGAACGCGGTACTGAGCCGGTAGATCTCCCGTGCGTCCGCCACCGGGTCCAGCCGGCGGATCCGTCCGAGTAGCTCGAAGCGCTTCACCGCGTCGTCCCCCTTCTGCCACGGAACGTCCAACTCTACGTTGAAGCACAGCAGATGAGCGATCGACGATGACCCGTTCGGGGAGGGTGATCCGCGTGTTCGGCCGGATACGCAAGTACGCCGTCAGACTCCGCACCTCCACGCCCGCACAGCCCGCGGGCGCTCGGGAGAGGCGTGCGCACAACTTGTTCGAAGCGGCGGCCACTTATGTGGTGGCCCGGGCGGAGGACGATCAGGACCGGATCGAGGAGGCTGCGGCCTGGGTGTCGCCGGAGGCGCTGTCCTTCGGGGTGAGCGAGCTCGCCTGCCGCGCGGTCGTCGCGTTGGCCCGGGAGCGCAACGCGTCGCCCGCGGCGGTCGCCCATGATCTCCTCGGGCTGCCCGCGGGCTGAGGAAGCCACCGTGCCACAGTGGTCGTTTCGCCCCCGTCCAGGCGGAAACCTGCAGCTCCGCGTGGTGTGAGGAGTCGTGACAAGGGGCTTGCGCTCGCACTAGGGTGCGCGCCGGACCGACGAAACACTGGGAGGCTGGGATGGCCGGAACCGACGATGAGGCCGTCGCCGCCGCGGACGATGCGCTGTACGTACTGACGGCGGTGCTGCTGACGCCGGCACAGTTTCCGAGCGTTCTGGGCGACGACTATCCGGAGGCGTGCGCGGCGCTGGGTCTGGCGCCCCACGCCGACGGGTACGGCCTGGTGCTGGGGCAGGACGGCTACGGCGCCCGCTGGACGGTCGTCATCGACGACGTCTCGCTGGTGGCCGTGGCGATAGCGTCCTGGGACTGTGGCATGGAGTACGAGCTGTCTCCGGACGAACGCGAGGTCGTGGCCGCCCTGCCGGGCTGGCCCCTGGCGGTCGCCGTCTCAGCGCCCGGTGTCCCCGCTCCGCACGACCCCGATCCCGACGTGGCGGACCGGCCTGCCCTGAGCCCCCCGGACACCAGTTCCTGGGGACCGGCCCAGCGCCGCCTGGGCGCCGACGAGATCGCGCTCCAGTGGGCGGCATGGCGGGAGCAGATCAACGACGAGGAATTCGCCAAGCCGGACGGCGAAGGGAAGTCTGACGGGCAGGAGAAGGCCGAGGAGTCGTCGGCGGAGAGCGAGCCGGGCGTGCCGCAGAGCGGCCACCGGGGAGTCAGGCGGGTGCTCGCGGAGGCGCGCGCCTATGTCGACTCGCCGCCGCCGCTCGGCCGGGTCCGCTCGTCGTTCGCCCCGGGTGACGCACGTACGCTGCGCGCCGACGGCCCTGGCTGGTCGATCGTGGCCCGCACCGACGACATCGCGTTCGTGCTGCTCGACGACAAGCCGGGCGAGGTCCTGCCGGTGGGCCGGGGCCGCGAGCTGCCGGGCCTGCTGGAGGCGCTCGACAAGTTGGCCGTACGACCCATCTGAGGCCGAGCGCCCGCCACGCCGGCAACCGAGGCGGGCAGCCGTAGAACGTGCCGCGTGAGGCCCGAGCGCCCTCACACCGGCACCCAGGCGGGGCGGTTGCAGAGCCCGCCGCACGAGGCCCGAGCGCCCGCACCGGCACCGGCACCGGCACCGAGAGGGGCAGCCTGTTGCGCTCGCCGCCTGAGGTCGCACGGCTCTACGCCGCCGGCGGGCGCCGGATGACCGCAGACCCGCTGCCCGAGGCCGGACGACCGGCCGGAGGTCCCGCACGGCATCCGGGGCTGACACCGCCGTCCGGTTCCACGGGGCCACGGCGGCCAGGTGGCCCGTGCGGCCCTGGGAACCGCGTGCCGGTCAGGGGCCCCGCCCAAGGCAGGGCACCCGAACCCGGCTCATTCCGAGAGCCGGGCGGCCCATGGCGGCCGGTATGCCCCCGCCGTGCGGCCTGCCCGCTCCCACAGCCCCACCGAGCCTCCCCCAGAGCCGTCGACCCCTCGCCTCAGCGGCCGAGTTCCTTGCGGGTGACCCTGCGGAGCCTGCGCCGCTGTGAGGGGTCCAGCGCCAGATATCCGGCCACCGGGACCCCGACCACGACCAGGAACGCCACCCACCACGGCAGCCAGATCAGCAGGATCAGCCCGACCGCCACACCCCCGACGGCGATCTTCGCGTTGTTGGACATGAGCGTCGCCTCCTTCGCGGCCACTGCCGCTCTCTGCTCTGAGAACGGCCGCCCGCTCGACACGGTTCCGAAACCCGACCCCGAGACATCCCTGAGGCCCGCCCCCTAATGGATGAGGCCCGCCCCCTGGTGGATCGACGCGCTGCCTCATCCACGCGGGACAAGACCGTCATAGCACTCCACGTTCCGTCGCGCCCGTCCCCCACTCGAACAGATTGTGAAGTGGCCCGGATCGCAAAGTCGACTGAGAAGCGGGGCGGCGAGGTACGCCGTACCTCTGGCCCTCCGTGCGCTCAGCCCCGTGCGCCGAGCAGGTGGTCCATGGCGAGCTGGTCGAGACGCTCGAAGGCCATGCCGCGTGCGGCGGCCGCCGCGACGTCGAAGTCCTCGAAGGCCGTGCGGTCGGCGAGCAGGGCCTGCAGGCCGTCGCCCGCGGTCGGCTGGGCCAGCTGGTCCAGGCGCGAGGCACGCAGCGCCTCCTGGACCTCCGGGTCGGCCCGGAAGGCCGCCGAACGCTCCTTGAGGATGAGGTAGTTGCGCATACAGCCCGCGGCCGACGCCCACACACCGTCGAGGTCCTCGGTCCGCGGCGGCTTGAAGTCGAAGTGGCGCGGCCCTTCGTAGCCGGCGCTCTCCAACAGGTCGACCAGCCAGAACGCCGCCCGCAGATCGCCGGCGCCGAACCGCAGGTCCTGGTCGTACTTGATGCCGGACTGGCCGTTGAGGTCGATGTGGAACAGCTTGCCCGCCCACAGGGCCTGCGCGATGCCGTGCGGGAGGTTCAGGCCCGCCATCTGTTCATGACCCACCTCCGGGTTCACGCCGTACAGTTCCGGGCGCTCCAGGCGCTCGATGAAGGCCAGCGCGTGGCCGACGGTGGGCAGCAGGATGTCACCGCGCGGCTCGTTCGGCTTGGGCTCGATGGCGAAGCGGATGGCGTAGCCCTGGGAGGTGACGTACTCGCCGAGGAGGTCGAAGGCCTCCTTCATACGGTCCAGGGCGGCGCGTACGTCCTTGGCGGCGCCTGACTCCGCTCCTTCGCGGCCACCCCAGGCGACGTACGTCTTCGCGCCCAGTTCCACCGCCAGGTCGATGTTGCGGATGGTCTTGCGCAGCGCGTAACGGCGCACGTCCCGGTCGTTGGCGGTGAACGCGCCGTCCTTGAAGACGGGGTGCGTGAAGAGGTTCGTGGTGGCCATCGGGACGGTCATGCCGGTGGCGTCCAGGGCCTGGCGGAACCGCTTGATGTGCGACTCGCGCTCGGTGTCCGAGGAGCCGAAGGGGATCAGGTCGTCGTCGTGGAAGGTCACCCCGTAGGCGCCCAGCCCGGCCAGGCGCTGCACCGTCTCGACCGGGTCCAGGGCGCGGCGGGTGACGTCGCCGAACGGGTCCCTTCCCTGCCAGCCGACGGTCCACAGGCCGAAGGTGAACCTGTCCTCGGGGGTGGGCTGATAGCTCATGCCGCGGCTCCTTGCTGCGTACGACTATTTCGTCATGGCCGTTTACAAATTAGTATGCGCTCGCACCTCTGGGAAGAGACAAGATGTCTTTGTCCCGCGGAGTTGCGGAGAGTCGCGGAAGAGGGAGAGCCCGATGTCAGCAGCCGAGGGTCCGCTTGTCGTCGGCGTGGACACATCAACCCAGTCCACGAAGGCACTGGTCGTCGACGCGGCCACCGGCCAGGTGGTGGCGAGCGGCCAGGCTCCGCACATCGTGTCCTCCGGCGCGGGTCGCGAGAGCGATCCACGCCAGTGGTGGGACGCGCTGTGCGAGGCGCTCAGCCAGTGCGGTGACGCGGCGCACGAGGCGGCGGCGGTGTCGATCGGAGGCCAGCAGCACGGCCTGGTCACGCTGGACGAGCGGGGCGAGCCGGTGCGTCCGGCGCTGCTGTGGAACGACGTCCGCTCGGCACCGCAGGCCCGCCGGCTGGTCGAGGAACTAGGCGGGCCGAAGGCCTGGGCCGAGCGCACCGGCAGCGTGCCCGGCGCGTCGTTCACGGTCACCAAGTGGGCATGGCTGGCCGAGCACGAGCCGGAATCGGTCCGCGCGACCAGGGCGGTGCGGCTCCCCCACGACTACCTCACCGAGCGCCTGACCGGACAGGGCACGACCGACCGCGGCGACGCGTCCGGCACCGGCTGGTGGGCGTCCGGGACGGAGGCGTACGACGCGGAGACCCTCGCACACGTCGGTCTCGACCCGGCGCTGCTGCCCCGGGTGGTACGGCCCGGAGAGGTGGCCGGCACCGTGCGCCACAACCACGACCTGCCGTTCTCCAAGGGCACGCTGGTCGCCCCCGGCACCGGCGACAACGCGGCGGCGGCCCTCGGTCTCGGACTGCGGCCCGGCACCCCGGTGCTCAGCCTCGGCACGTCCGGCACGGTGTACGCCGTCTCCCGGCATCGCCCGGCCGATCCGACCGGCACGGTGGCGGGGTTCGCCGACGCGCACGGGGACTGGCTGCCCCTGGCCTGCACCCTGAACTGCACCCTCGCCGTGGACCGCGTCGCGGCGCTGCTGGGCCGGGACCGCGACGCGGTGGAGCCCGGAGGCTCGGTGACCCTGCTGCCGTACCTGGACGGCGAGCGCACCCCGAACCTGCCCAACGCCTCCGGCCTGCTGCACGGCCTGCGCCACGACACGACCGCCGGGCAGGTGCTGCAGGCCGCATACGACGGCGCCGTGCACGCGCTGCTCGGCGCGCTCGACCTGGTCCTGGACGAGGACGCGGACCGCAGCACCCCCCTGCTGCTGATCGGCGGCGGGGCGCGGGGGACGACCTGGCAGCAGACGGTACGGCGCCTGTCGGGGCGGCCGGTCCAGGTCCCCGAGGCCAGGGAACTGGTCGCCCTCGGGGCCGCGGCACAGGCCGCCGGCCTGCTGACCGGCGAGGACCCGGCCGCGGTGGCGCGCCGCTGGAACACGGCCGCGGGGCCGGTGCTGGAGGCCGTGGAGCGGGACCGGGAGACGCTGGAGCGGATCACCGGGGTACTCTCCGACGCGGCCCCGCTGCTGGCGCGGGCGACGGAGACCACGCCGCGCCCATGAAGCCCGGCGGCAGACACCGAGGATCGACTCAAGGCATGACCGCACCGCTGCACGAGGCCCGCCCGCCGGGCGCCGGCCGCACCCTGCCGGACACCCAGCAGGGCATGCGCCGGCGCAACCTGGCCCGGGTGATGCACGCCGTCAGCGACGGGGGTTCGCTGTCGCGGGCCGCGGTCGCCTCGCGCATCGGGCTGACCCGGGCGGCCGTGTCGACGCTGGTGGACGAGCTGATCCGGTGGGGGCTGCTGGAGGAGCTGGGCCCGGAGCGGCCGGGCCGGGTGGGCCGGCCCGGGTCGGCGCTCGCGGTGAGCGGCCGCGGTCCGGCCGGGATCGGGGCCGAGATCGGCGTCGACCACCTCGCGGTCTGCGCGGTCGACCTGCGCGGCGCGGTCCGCGCCCGGGCCGTGCGGCACGGAGCGAACCGGGGACGCACTCCCGCACCGGTGGTCGAGGAGCTGACGGAACTGGTACGCCGGGTCGTCGCGGAGGCGGAACGGGAGGCGCTGTGGCCCGCCGGGCTCGCGGTCGCCGTGCCCGGGCTCGTGGCCCGGGACGGTCGTACGGTCGTACGCGCCCCGAACCTCGACTGGCACGACACCGACCTCGGCACCCTGCTGCCCGGGGGGTGGCCGCTCACCGTGGACAACGAGGCCAACTTCGGTGCGCTCGCGGAGCTGTGGCTCGGAGAGGGCACTCCGCACGACTTCCTGCACGTGTCGGCCGAGATCGGCATCGGCGGCGCGGTTGTCGTGGACGGCGGACTGCTGCGCGGCACCCGCGGCTTCGCGGGCGAGCTGGGCCACATACCCGTACGGCCGGACGGGCCGCCCTGTCCGTGCGGTGGACGGGGCTGCCTGGAGCAGTACGCGGGCGAGGAGGCGGTGCTGCGCGCGGCAGGGCTGGATCCGGGCGAGGATCTGGTGGGCCTGCTCGCGGGGCGCGCCGAGCAGGGCGACGCGAGCGTACGGGCAGCCCTGCGGGACGCCGGTACGGCGCTGGGCATCGCCCTGACCGGGGCGGTGAACCTCCTCGACCCCGAGACGGTGGTGCTCGGCGGCGCGCTGGCCGGCCTCTCCCCCTGGCTGCTGCCGTCGCTGGAGGCGGAACTGACGGAACGTACGGCGGGCCCACCCTGCCCGGTGACGGTGTCCCGGCTGGGCCCGGAGGGCCCCCTGCTGGGCGCGGCGCACTCGGTCGTCCGGGGCGTACTGGACGATCCGGCGGTGGTGGCGGAACGATCCTGACATCCCCCGTGGGCGATGCCGGGAGGTCGGGTGACGGACTGGGTGCCACGAGCGGAATGGGTCAGGACACAGCCACAGACCCTGCTCGCCTCATGCGTGCTGATGCTCGATCGGCAGGCCCGCATCCTGCTGCTGCGCTACGGCCCCGGCAACCCGAACTCGGGATCATGGTGGCTGCCGGGCGGAATGCTGGACCACGGTGAGGACCCCTGGTCCGCGGCGCGCCGGGAGATGCACGAGGAGACGGGCATCGAGATCGGCCGCGAGCCGCTGCTGCTCGGCATCGACCACCGGGTGGACGTACTCGGCACCGGACCGGTGCTCGACTGCTACTTCCACGGCGGCACCCTGACCGAGGACACCCGCGTGCGGCTCAGTGCGGAACACGACCGGCACGGGCTGTTCACACTCGATGAACTGGACGGACTGCGGCTCACCGCGCGCCGGGCCACGCTGACGGCGCTGCATGCGGCGGCGCGGGCCGGGAGCGTGCTGTATCTGCGGGAGGGCCTGCCGCTGTGACCGGCTGGGGACAAACGGGCCGGTGACGGCCGGTGTTCACCCGATCGGGTGGCCGGGTTTTCCACAAGTGGGTGCTTCTCCACGGAACCGGTGCGGGCTCTTCTGCCCAACCCGGCCGCGCCGTACCGTGATTCACGCGAGGCGTTGCAGACGGCCCGTCAAGACCGACGCACGCCAAGCGGTTGAGCTCTCTCACACGCATCGGGTGGCAGTGGACTGACAGACATCGGGGGACACATATGCACGTGGAGACGTCCGGGGCGCTGCGGCGCGACGCCGTCGGATTGCGCGAGGTCCTGTTCCAGAGCGTGACGGCGATGGCGCCGGCCGCCGCGGTCGCCGCGTCGATTCCGGCCGGTGCCGCCTTCGCCGGCGGCAGCCTGCCGCTGGCGGTGCTGATCGCCCTGGTGGCCTGCCTGTTCACCGCGTCATGCGTGGCCGAGCTGGCCCGGGAGCTGCCGGCCGCGGGATCGGTGGCCACCTATGCGGCGCGGGGACTGCACCCTGCCGTCGGGTTTCTCGTCGGCTGGGGTTACGTCTTCGTGGAGATGCTGGTGCCACCCCTGCTGCTCCTCCAGCTGGGCTTCACGGCAGCGGGCACGCTGCACGAGGAGTGGTCCTCGTATCCGGCGGATCTGTGGTGGCCGTGGTCCCTGGCGGGGGCCGGCGTGATCGCCGCCGCCGGTTACCTCGGCGTCCGCGCCTCGGCCCGCTTCGGCACCGTCCTCGGCGTCTTCGAGATCCTCGTCTTCCTGGTCTTCGCGGTGCTGCTCATCGGCAGAGCGGGCGGCGCCAACACCCTGTCGGTGTTCGGCACTTCGCACACCGCCGACGGTTACGCAGGGATCGGCGGTGTGTTCGCCGGATCCGTGTACACGGTGCTCGCGTTCGCGGGGTTCGAGGCGGCGGCGCCGCTCGCCGAGGAGACACGCGACCCCCGGCGGACGATGCACCGCGCGGTCCTCGGAGCGGCGCTGGGCATCGGCCTGTTCTACGTGATCACCACGTATGCGATGACCGTCTACTTCGGTCCCGACCGCTTCGCGAAGTTCGGCGCCTCGGGCGCGGCCTCCTGGGACGGCGTCGCCCGGGCCTCCTTCGGCCTCTTCTGGGTGCTGGTCTTCCTGGCCGTGATCAACTCCACGATCGCCAACGCCAACGCATGCGCCAACGTCTCGACCCGCACGGCCTTCGCGCTGGCCCGCATCCGGGTGCTGCCCCGCCTGCTCGCCACGCTCCACCCCCGGCACCGCTCCCCCGTGGCCGGTATCGCGCTGCAGGCCGTCGTGGCGATCGGGGCGGTGCTGGGGCTCGGTTTCGGCTACGACCCGGTGACCGCGTTCCTGCTGCTCGCCACGGTGATCGTCACGGTCGCCGTCGGTGTCTACATCGTCGTGAACCTCGCCTGCGCCGGCTACTTCCTGCGGGCCGACCGGGGCGCGTTCAAGCCGGTACGGCATCTGCTGTTCCCGGTGCTCGGCATCGCGGCCTTCGTCCCCGCCCTGCTGACGGCCGCCGGCATCCCGGCCTTCGACTTCGTCACCGAGCTGACGGCCCCGGTCTCCTACGCCGGGCCCGTCGTCGCCATCTGGATGGCGACGGGCCTGGTCGTACTGCTCCTGCTGATACGGCGTCACCCGGAGCGCATAGCCGAGACCGCGCGGGTGCACCTCGACACGCACGACCCGGCCGGGATCCGGCAGGACGGGACCGTGCCCGGCTGACCTGCCGCCGCCCTGCGGACATGCCATCCGGCTGCTCGGCCAACGCCCGCAGAACCACCAAACCCGCTGATCCTCCGCCGTCCTCCCGGCACAAGGCCACCTCACCGCAGTCCGTCGGCCCGGAGCAGCCGCACCCCCGCAAGCCACGGCCCACGACCGCTCCCGCCTCCGTATCCCGTCTCTCGTTTCCCGTCTCCGTCAGAAGGGACCACCTCCACGATGACCGACCCCCGGATCCTCACCGTGCGCCCGGAACCGGACGAGTACGCCTGGACGTTCGGCGGCGCCCCGCCCGTGGCACGGATCGCACCCGGCGCGGTTCTCGACCTGTACACGGAGGACTGCTTCGCCGGACGGGTGCGCTCCGAGAAGGACCTCGTCTCCGAGGTCTGCGAGTTCCCGTTCCTCAATCCGCAGACCGGCCCCTTCCATATCGAGGGTGCCGAGCCCGGTGACACCGTCGCCGTGCACTTCGTGTCGATCGAACCGGCCCGCGACTGGGCCGCGTCGACGACGGTCCCGCTCTTCGGCGCGCTCACCTCCACGCACACCACGGCCACACTGCAGCCCCCGCTGCCGGAGCGGGTCTGGATCTGGCAGCTCGACCGCGCGCGGCGCACCGCCCTGTTCCAGGCGCAGGACAGTGACATCGAGGTGGAGCTGCCGCTGGACCCCATGCACGGCACGGTGGGCGTGGCCCCCGCGAATCTGGAGGTGCGCTCGGCCCTGGTGCCGGACGCGCACGGCGGAAACATGGACACACCGGAGATGCGGGCCGGCGTCACCTGCTATCTGGGCGTCAACGTGGAGGGGGCTCTGCTCAGCCTCGGTGACGGGCACGCACGGCAGGGCGAGGGCGAGACCTGCGGCGTGGCCGTGGAGTGCGCGATGAACACCGTGGTGATCGTCGACCTCCTCAAGGACGTCGCCACGCCATGGCCCCGGCTGGAGTCGGACACCCACATCATCTCGACCGGCTCGGCCCGCCCGCTGGAGGACGCGTTCCGGATATCGCAGCTGGACCTGGTGCAGTGGCTGGTGCGCGACTACGGGTTCAGTGAGGCGGACGCGTACCAATTCGCAACCCAGGCGGTCGAGTCACCGTTGGCCAACGTGTGCGACACGAACTACACGTGCGTGGCCAAGCTCCGCAAGGAGTGGCTGCCGGCGCGCGAGACGCACCGCGGCATACACGCACGGCTGCGGGAAACCGCGCGTGCACTGCGGAGCTGACACCTACGACGTCCCGATAGGCCCCGGTCCCGGCCCCTGCCCCTGCCCTGTCCCTTCTGGCTTCCGGCGGCACCGGCACCCGACCCCTCACGAACCTGTCGCCCCACGACACCCAACGCCCCACGACTCCTGACCCCCCACACACCCGAAAGGCACCCGCCGATGGACATGGACACGGTCGGCCCCGCACAGCCAGGAGAGCAGGCATCACCAGCGAGCCCGGTGCGGCCGCGCCTGAGCAGGCGACGGCTGCTGCAGGGCGCGGCGCTCGCCGCCGTCCCCTACGCGCTGCTCCCCGATCCCCTAGCCGGTGCGCAGCCCGAGTCCGTCGACTACCCGCCGGCCGAGTGGCAGCCGGCGAGCACCTCCAACTACACCCCGTCCGACCGGCCCGTCGGCTACGACATCGACCGTGTGATCATCCACGTCACGCAGGAGACCTACACCAAGACACTGGCGATCTTCGTCAACCCGCAGAAGAAAGTGTCCGCGCACTATCTGGTCCGCTCGGCGGACGGACACGTGGCCCAGTGTGTGCACGAGGCCGACATCGCCTGGCACGCGGGCAACTGGGACTACAACACCCGCAGCATCGGCATCGAGCACGAAGGGTGGGTGGACCAGCCGTCCTACTTCACCAACGCCCTCTACGAGCAGTCGGCAAGGCTCACGGCGGCGATCTGCGACAAGTACGGCATCCCGAAGGACAGGGAGCACATCATCGGCCACTATCAGGTGCCCGGCACCGACCACACCGACCCGGGTCCCCATTGGGACTGGGTCCGCTACCTCAGACTGGTCAACTTCGCCTGACCGGACGACGATGGTCGCCGTACCGACATCACTGTTCCCACCGTCCGGGGAGGCCGAGTTGACCGATCCGTGGGTGGCCCTGGAGCCGGGGGCCGACCCCGCCGAGCGGGTCCGTGTGCTGCGCAGGGCGCACGAGACGTTCACCACGATGGGCACGGTGCCGCGCCCGGTGCGGTCGGTGGTGGCGGAGTCGTGGCGGCGCAGCGCGCGGGCCGGGGTCGGACCGGACGGCGCCGCGAGCGTGGAACTGGCGGACGGCGACCTCGGTGCATACCGGGCGGAGCACCCACTCGCCCGGGTGATGCCGCTGTTCCGGGAACTGATGGGCACGTTCGCCGCCGACGGCGAGCATCTGCTGGCGGTGTGCGACGCGCAGGGCAGGCTGCTGTGGGTCGAGGGGCATCCGGCGACCCGGCGCCGGGCGGACGGAATGAACTTCGTACCCGGAGCACGCTGGTCGGAGAACGCGGTCGGCACCAACGCGCCGGGGACCGCGGTCGCCGTGGACCGGCCGGTGCAGGTGTTCGCCGCGGAACACTTCATACGGCGGGTCCAGCCGTGGACGTGCGCGGCGGCGCCGGTGCACGATCCGCGTACCGGCCGGGTCCTGGGCGCCGTGGACATCACCGGCGGGGACGGGCTGGCGCATCCGCACAGCCTCGGGTTCGTGCAGGCGGTGGCGCGGGCCGCGGAGGCCCAGCTCGCGCTGCTCGCACCGCCCCGGACGGCCGCGGACACGCCGCTGCTCGCCGCACTGGGGCGGGACGAGGCCGAGCTTGTGGTGGACGGCCGCCGGATCCGGCTCAGCCGCCGGCACAGCGAGATCCTGGTCCTGCTGGCCCGGCATCCCGAGGGGCTGAGCGGAGACGAGCTGCTGTGCGCGCTGTACGCGGACGAGTCGGTGACCCCGGTGACCCTGCGTGCCGAACTGGCCCGGCTGCGCAGACTGTTGGGCCCGGGGCTGCTCGGCTCGCGGCCGTACCGGCTCACGGCCGCGGTCGAGTCGGATGTCACCGTGGTCGAGCGGCGGCTGCGGGCGGAGGCGGTCACCGCGGCGGCCGAGGCGTACACCGGTCCGCTGTTGCCCGGTTCGCAGGCTCCGGGGATCGTACTGCTGCGGGACCGTCTCGCCGGTGGCCTGCGGACGGCCCTGATCGCGCACGGCGACCCGGACCTGCTGGCGGACTGGGCGCACGCGCCCTGGGGCGAGGACGACGTGGAGGTGTGGCGGGCGCTGGCCGCGATGCGGCCGACGGCGCCGGTGCGGGCCCGGCTGGCCGCGCTCGAGGCCGAGCTGACGGCACCGGCCGGCGGGGCGCGGGGACGAATTCGCGGCGCAACGTAGTTGCAACGTCCGCCCGCCTAGCCTCGCGCCGAGAGCTGCCCAACGGCGGGCAGCGCTGCACCGGGAGGCAGACCAGCATGACTCGTTACGCGGCGCCGGGCACCGAGGGCGCGATCGTCTCCTACCAGGCGCGCTACGACCATTTCATCGGCGGCGAGTACGTGCCGCCGCTGCGCGGGCAGTACTTCGAGAATCCGTCGCCGGTCAACGGACAACCGTTCACCGAGATCGCGCGCGGCACCGCGGAGGACGTCGAGCGGGCGCTGGACGCGGCACACGAGGCCGCGCCGGCGTGGGGTCGTACGTCGGTGGCGGAGCGGTCCGACATCCTGCTGAAGATCGCCGACCGTATGGCGGCCCACCTGGAGCCGCTGGCGGTGGCCGAGAGCTGGGAGAACGGCAAGCCGGTCCGCGAGACACTGGCCGCCGACATCCCGCTGGCGATCGACCACTTCCGTTACTTCGCGGGGTCGATCCGGGCGCAGGAGGGGTCGCTCAGCGAGATCGACGACGACACGGTGGCGTACCACTTCCACGAGCCTCTTGGGGTCGTCGCGCAGATCATCCCGTGGAACTTCCCGATTCTGATGGCGGCGTGGAAGCTCGCGCCGGCGCTCGCCGCGGGCAACGCGGTCATCCTCAAGCCGGCCGAGCAGACCCCGGCCTCCATCCACTACTGGGTCAGCCTGATCGCGGACCTGCTGCCGCCGGGTGTGCTGAACATCGTCAACGGGTTCGGGGTGGAGGCGGGCAAGCCGCTGGCGTCCAGCCCGCGGGTGGCGAAGGTCGCGTTCACCGGGGAGACCACGACCGGGCGGCTGATCATGCAGTACGCCTCGGAGAACATCAAACCGGTCACCCTGGAACTCGGCGGCAAGTCCCCGAACATCTTCTTCGACGACGTCTGGGCGCACGACGACGACTTCCGCGACAAGGCGCTCGAGGGTTTCACGATGTTCGCGCTCAACCAGGGCGAGGTCTGCACCTGCCCGTCCCGGGCGCTGATCGAGCGCGGCCACTACGCGGAGTTCCTCGAGGCCGCGGTCGAGCGCACCCGGCGGATCAAGCCGGGCCACCCCCTCGACACCGACACGATGATCGGCGCCCAGGCCTCCAACGACCAGCTGGAGAAGATCCTCTCCTACCTGGACATCGGCCGGCAGGAGGGTGCGAAGGTCCTCACCGGCGGTGAACGCGTCGAGTACGACGGTGAGCTGAAGGGCGGCTACTACGTCCAGCCGACCATCTTCGAGGGCGACAACCGGATGCGGATCTTCCAGGAGGAGATCTTCGGCCCGGTCGTCTCGGTGACCTCCTTCGACGGCTTCGACGACGCCGTCAAGATCGCCAACGACACGCTGTACGGCCTCGGCGCGGGCGTCTGGACCCGGGACGCCACCACCGCCTACCGTGCGGGCCGCGCGATCCAGGCGGGCCGGGTGTGGACCAACTGCTACCACGCCTACCCGGCGCACGCGGCGTTCGGCGGCTACAAGCAGTCCGGCATCGGCCGCGAGACGCACAAGATGATGCTGGAGCACTACCAGCAGACGAAGAACCTCCTGGTGTCGTACTCGCCGAAGAAGCTCGGCTTCTTCTAGACGCACGAGAAAAGGCGCCTGACCTGGTCTTTTGCCGGTCAGGCGCCTTCGGCGGAGCCTGCTCAGAGCGGGGCCCGGTTTACGTTGTAACTCCCAGTTCCTCCCACCGCTATCCCGCTCCTGACCAGTGCTTCCGGACCAGTCACGGACCAAAGCCCCCGGTTACCCAGCAGGTGCCGCGTCCTGGCTGACGCGGTCCCACTCCTGCATGGACTGCTCGATGAGGCGGTTTGCCTGCTCCCGGACGCCGTCCAGGAACTTGGCGTAGTGACGGAAGAGGACCTCGATGCTCTGGCCCGCGCGGCGAGCGCATTCGGCTGGGTCCACACCTGAGTACAGCCAGAACGAGATCCCAGCGTGCCGGAGATCGTAGGGCCGCTTGGCCAGGCCGGAAGCGAGCTCCGTGCGGGTGAGAACGTACTTCCGTGCCCGCGCCCACGTCGTGCCATACGCAGCTGCATCCACGTAGTTGCCGGCCTGGTTCCGAAACAGCCGACCGTCAGGCGCCACGCCGAACCGTGCGATGTGTGCATGGAGGATCCGCACGAACTGCGGCGGGATGGGCACGGGCCGCGTGGCTGTAGCCGCACGACGCTTAAGCGAGTGCACCTCATGCACCGCGCCGTCGTCCGTCCACTCCTTGCCTGCGGTAACGACCCCGCCCGACAGATTGAGCAGCCCCCACCCGGTCTCGGGGAGATGGCACTGCTCGAGACGGAGGTGAATGACCTCGGCCGGCCGCATCGCGGCGTAGTACATGCAACCGAAGAACGCCTCCAGGTGAGGGCCTCGCCCACGCTGCTGAGCAACCGCGGCGAGTAGCCGGGCGACCTGGGCTGGATTGGGAACGGAAGCGGGGTCTACCTCCTCGTTGGCTGCCGGAGCGCTCCACCTGAGCCCGTTGAGCGGGTTCTTCGAGAAGTACCCTTTTTCTACTGCGGTGTTGAGGACTTCGTTGAAGGCGGCTCTCTTGCGCCGCGCCGTCTTGGCTGCAGCCGCCTTACCGTCCAGCTTGCGACACAGTGCGTCCAGCGCCCGTCGCAGCACATCGGCTTCCGCGAGAGCGCTAACAGGCAGGGAGTTCCGCTTAATCCACTCCAGGGCCTTCCGCCACTCCTCAGTGGGCTCATGTGCCCACGCCTTCTTGTTGAACGCCCACGAGTAGAGGGCGCGGCGCAGCACCCGCGGCTCCGGGTAGGACGCGCCAGGGTGCACCAGGGCAGGCGTGATGGTGGCGAACGCGTCGGCCAGGGTACGGCGGGTGTTTCCCGGCGTACGGTCCCATCGTTGGTCGAGGTATTCGTGGGCAAGGTCGTACCACGTCGTCCTCTGCTTGATAGCTCGCAGCTCGGACGCCGGCAAACCCGTATGCGTATCGAAAGGCTCGCCGTCGCGCGCTGCCGTCATCAGCTTTGCGCGTCTGCTGTCAGCGAGCCCGACGGTCATGAATGACTCTGATTTTTCTCGCCCGCCTACCGTCCACCGGACCATAAACGGCTTGCGCCGATCGGGGCGCTCGCGTATGTCCCAGAAGCGGACATTGTAACTCATCGCCAAGTATCAGAATCTCTTTCGCACATATCCCACCAGGCATCCAGATCAGCGCGGCGACAACGGAGTTCACCATTGGGCAGCTTGATCATGTGGGGCGCTTGCCCGCGAGCGCGCATTCGATAGAACGCCGACGGACTCATACGGATCTCCGCCAGGACCTCGGCGAGCTTCAGCGCCGGAGGACGAGCCATGAAATATCACCTTCGCATCGGGAGGCTTCATGCTGGTAATCCAGACCCACATCGGTGCGCGACACTGATCTCCGATTCTGCACGAGCACACATCGTGGTGTGGACGACAAGACGCAGCTAATTAGCATCGGGAGATACAGTGAGGGATTTCCTTACGGCATAAAGGTGAAGCCACCCGGAAGATCTTGCATAACGAGCAGCGATAGCCGTGGGCATGAAGGCGCGGTCAATGATGTAGCAGCAGGTGGCGAGCCGCCCTAGTACCTCCTTGGAATACGACGGCACTGCCAACTGCGTCCGCCCCGGCTCCACCGCCAAGCACAGCCGAGTGCGAACACCATCAATGCTCTGCACGATCCCCGGTTTCGGTAACCGGGGATCGTCTGCTACGTATCGCCCTGCACGACGAGAGTGCCGGGCCCTCGCACTCCGGCTCAGGGCGGGTCAGGAAGCCAATCGGTAGGACCGCAGTGCAGGGGGCACACCGTCAGCGATGAGCACCAGCAGCCCGTCGTCGGTGAGACGGTCGAGGTTTCGGGCTGCGACTCGCTCGGAGACGCCAACAGCTCGGGCGACTTGACGAGTCGTGGCACCGGGGCGCCCAGCGATGTGTGCGAGGACTTCGCGATCACGACGGTAGCCGCTTTGCAACAGATCCTCACCGAACAACCCCGCCGCACACACGCAGAGGCACAGCGCTGTGGACAGGGAGCCGTAATCCTCCGACTGCTGGGCGGTCCACGCGTTCATGGCACCGAGCACCAAGAGGACGGGGGCAGTGAAACGAGCGGATCGGATAGTGGGGTTCGACAGGTGTGCTCCTTGGGCCGGGGCCTCTGCGAGAAGGCCGGGCAGCATGGGGACCGGCTGCCGGCACGGCCGACCTGCCTACAAGTCGCCCCGGAAGCCAAACCCCTCGCTGACCTGGTGTTTTCCAGGACGCTGTACGTTGACATGGACTCGGGGCAGGTTCCAGGCCCTTGGGACTTTTTCCCGTCTGCCGACGGCGAATCTACGTCCACAAGCCGATGAGGCCATTAGTTATGCCCCTCTAACCTGCCGGGAGCCGGCGTCCTGGGCTCGGGGGGCCAAGCGCCACCTCGTCGATCAGGGCCTAGTCGATACCGACTGGCCCGGTGATCCTGATGTTCACCGCGGTCCTGGATGACAGCGTTTGAAATGGAGAGTGGGCTCAGGCGCGGGCGCTCGCACCGACGCAGCCTTCGAAAGCTCTTGCCTTGGCGGTTCGCGACGGCGTCACGCGCAGGATCACCCAGAGGGATATCACGGACACTTGGAGCGTGTGGGACGCGCTCCAGAAGAATGACCGCACAACGAGAGGAGTATCCGCATGGCGTCGAGAGGGACGCCGTGGGTTCGCTCTTTTCCCGACTATCATCCGCCCTGCGACCATCCACCATCCGACTGGGTAGGGTCGAGTTACACCGAGTGGGAGAGATAGCTGCATGGCCAGTAATGTCGTGATTGTGCAGACGACAAGCGATGACGAAGACCAGGCGAAGGCGCTGGCCCGGGGCGCGGTCGAGAGCAAGCTGGCAGCGGGCGTTCACATCGATGCGCCAATCACCGCCTTCTACTGGTGGAAGGGCAAGGTCGAGGCAGCGCAGGAGTGGCGGATCTCGTATATGACTACGACGGACCGTCTCCCGGCGCTGGAGGCATGGGTGCACGAGAAGCATCCGTACGACGTCCCCCAGTGGATCACGCTACCCGTGACCGGTGGGTCGGAGGCGTACCTGTCCTGGGTTGTCGAGGAGACGGCATAGGACAGAGAAGCAACGGGCTGGCAATACGACGGCGTTCTCGTCCTTGGGTTTGTCCGGGTACCTCGCGAGGGGGCTCAGGATGCGAACTGCAGCAGATGAAGTGCGAGTTCCTGCTCACTGTCGGGAAGCGATGCTGCGATAGTCGCTGCCCGCTCCTTGCCCATCGTGTTGGGCTTGGCCTGTGCCGCCGCAGCGAATTGACGTGACACGTAGACGCCTTGGTCGACGTCGCCCCCACGCAGTAGGGTCGAAGCGAGATCACCCAGAACCACGACGCCCCCGCCCGGTAGTTCCTCTCCGAGGCAGTCGACTGACGTGTCAGCTGTGGGCGTGAGTTCGGGACGCTTCATGGCCGTATACGGAGAGGGCCAACGAGTCCATGCGGTACGGGGTCACGAACCGGACCCACGCCTGCTCGCTGGTGTGATCCGCGAAGTCGTAGGCGAAGCGCGCTCGCTCCAACGCTCGGAGCGCTCCCGTCTCGTCGCCGGCCGCCGCAGCCTCTTCCGCCTGCCTGCCGAGGACCCGGACGGCAGCAGTGGCATGCCGTAGCCCCGTACGTCGCTGGCAGCTTGGGAAAGGAGCTCTCACCTCGCCTGCGGCGTAGAGGCGCCGTAACTGGCGTATGTAAGGGGCCAAGGCTCGGAGGGGAGGATGCCCGGCGGTCGCCGCGCACTGTCCTTGACGAGCGACGGGTCTGGTACGCGTTCATCGCCGATCGGCTCGCCGAGGACCTGCGCAAGGAGTACCCAACGCCCGACATCGGGCTAGGCGTCGGATGCGCTGACGAGGCCCAGGTATACGCGCGCCGCGAGTGCGGCCGCACAATAGCCATGTGCGGGCGTCGTGGTACGTTCAGGTACCCGCCCCAGGAGCCCCTCGAGGACAGCATCGAACTGCGGCGTTCCATAGCGGAACAGCAGGTCGGGGCCTTGCGCAAGTCAGTCCACTACATGATCCCTTTCCAGTTCCACGGGCGTGGTCCTTGCCGACCGCGTAGGCAGTCAACGCGGTACTGCGCCTGACCCTTCCATTCGGGGTTGCTGGCGGCGTGCTGGGCGGCATACGTCACCATGCGGAGTTCGCGAGCGCCAGCCAGAATCGAGTAGCCGGACCAGTCTGTTACGTCGTAGCCGTATGCGGCACAGAACTCGTCGTACTGCGCGGCACTGACCGCGCCCGTCGTACGCGCACGGACAGCGGTTGACACCAGGTCCCATTCCGGCGGGCCCAATGAAAAGCGTTCCAGGTCGATCACCAGTGGGCTCTCGGCAGTGCGGATCAAGTTGCCTGGCCATGCGTCACCGTGCACGGCGCAGTCCGGACGCCCGACTGGGCGCTCGGCCCATGCTGCTGCCAGTTCCTGATGAAGTCGCTCCAGCCACTGCCGGTCGGCGCTGGACAAGGTACTTGCTGCCTGCAGGCGCTCGCCGACGCGGACGAAGGGGTCCAGGTGCCCGAGTTCGAAGGTGGGAGTGGGCAGAGCGTGGAGGCGCCGAAGAAGGTGCGCAACGTCGGTGTGGCTGCCGTGCTCGTGGGGAGGGAGTTCCTGCCAGAAGGTCACTGGCCGACCGTCAGCCTCGATCGGCTGATCGACGTCGACCAGGCGGACGGCCGGCACCGCGTTCTCGGCGAGCCAACGAGCCACCCGCACTTCACGGACGGTCGCCGCCAACTGGCCAGGCCGGGCGATTCGGACGATCACGCGTTGGCCTGGAAGGCGCCATATCTCGTTTTCCGCGAGGCGGATCGGCTCGGCGACACACGCGTCGAAGCCTGCCCTCGAGCAGGCTTCGTCTAGGACCGCGGAGGAAGAAGCAGCCGAGATCGTCATGTCTGCAAGGTAGCGCTGATGCGCTCGCGGAGGTACGCCACCTCGGGGATGCGGCGGTGCCGGGCAGCAATCCGGCTGAGTTCCTTGAGATCGTCGGCCGCACGTCGGGAGGTAAGGCGGCCGGCATCGCTGATGGCCTGGTGGCCGATGGCAGTGGCCTGATGTGGGTCGCCCTTCGCCATCAGCAGACTGGCCAGCTTGGTGCCGGAGAGGGCGCGCGACCGTGGGTAGGAGTCGTCGTGGCCCTCGATGGCGATCTCAAAGCGGCGACTGGCCTGCCCGGGATCCTGATCCTTTAGCAGGACCAAGTCATATAGCGCGTGCCCCGTGTCGCCGTGGTGTTGGGCCTCGTTGTAGTAGGACATCCACGGCGGATCGTCCTGCGGGTTGGACTTGGCGAAGGCGTCGTCGGCGGCGCCAACGGCGGCCATTGCACCGCCGATGTCGCCCATCTTCCCGAACGCGCGGGCTCGTGCAGTGTGCAGCATCGCTTGGATGGTCGGAGTGAGCCGATCGGATCGGACCAGTCCCTTTTCCGCGTAGGTGAGTCCGGTGTCCGGGTCTCCGATCCAGACTGCCTGTCGCGCCAGGAGGGAGTACACCTTGGCGCGTAGGAGCCAGTCGTTGGCCTCCTCTGCGCAGTCAGCGGCGATCTTGAAGGCGACGCGGGCATCGTCGTGGGCGTAGGTGTCAAAGTGGCTCGCTCCGACGACAATGCCGAGACGTGCGACGGCGGCATGTAGAGGGGCTCCCAGCGGCTCAGCGCAGGGCACCGTGAGCAGGCCGACCGCCCACTGCATGGCACGGGTGGCGAGCGCCCCGACCAACCCTCCGCCTCCGTGGGCGTTGTCCCGGGCGTAGATGTCCTCCGCTACGGCCTGGACCTCTGAGATGTCCTTGCCGCGAATGCGCTTCGGCAGCGTCGGTGGGGCGGAGGGGGCGACGAGCGTGGCGAGGTCTATTGGGGCGATAGCGGCCAGACTGCTGCTGGCCAAGAAGGCGCGACGGTCCACAGACTCAGGGCTCCCAGGCGGCGACGACGTATCTCTGTCCAGGATGCGGCCTTGGTGTGCCTGAACGGTTCCCTCCACCGCTCGGCCAGTTCTCTTTTCCGTTTCACCGCGGCGTTTTTCCGCTTCCCCGTACACCATGCCCCAGGCGCGCGTGAGCACGCCGCCGGTCGCCAACACCTTGTCAAGGCTCTCCGCGAGGTCTCGCCGACAGGAGGCTTGTCCCTTCTCGATCTTCTCAATGAGGGACGGGCTGGCCTGCACCAACGGCCCTAACGTGGAGGCTGAGTGTCCCCGGATCTTGCGCCAGTACCGGACCTCTGAACCGAACCAGTCACGGGGTGAGGCGTCGGGGTTCAGCTGCTTCTCAGGTCGTGGCATGACGAGGGTCCCCTGGCTCCTGAAACGGAAAGCCGAGGTTTCCGCTTCTCGATCTGCACGTTTGGGCTTCGGCCTGACTCAATAGTTGCTGACCGATCACGCACCAGTACACACCGCAGTCGGACCTCTCGCATGAGGTTTGGCCAGAACGAAGTGGACCTGGAATGGCCAGTCTCCTTGCTCCCCCCACAGCTCCAACAAGTGTGCGCGGAACGACGCGCGCCACCTCGGGCAAGCTGGAGATGGACTACGACGTGACGCCGCTGTCGGTACGCATCGCGCGGACCGTAGTCAGCGCGCACCTGCGCTTGTGGGGCCTGGAAAACCTGATCGATACAGGCGCCCTTGCCATCTCCGAGTTGATGACCAACGTCCTTGACCACACTCGGCCGGACAGCGAGGGACGCCGATCTGCCCGTGTCACCGTCACGCGCATTCCCGACGGGGTGGCGCTGTGCGTGCACGACTCCGACTCGGCGCTGCCGCTCCAGCGACGCGCCGGCGATGACGACGAGAACGGTCGCGGCCTCCAACTCGTCAGGGCCATCGCGGACAAGTTCGGCATCTCTCAGCCCCCCAGTGGCGGCAAGGATGTCTGGCTGACCCTGTTGGTCCCCCTCGACGTACCGACTGCTTGAGACGGCGCCACAGCACCCCGATCCCAACGACAACAGCCCACGCCGGGCGGAGGTAGCACACAATGACCAGCCGAGCGATACAGGTCGAACAGCCGGGGGTCCCCGCAGGCACGGCCCTCGTGCTGTATGCCTGCCTCCCCGCATCGCTCGGCGCCAAGGCAGACAACACGGTCGACGCAGCCCGCCGCTACGCGAAGGAAGCGAACTGCGAGGTCGTTGCCGAAGGCGCGTACCCCCTGACCTCGTCCGCCATCGACACTCTGAAGGCGAGCGGCCTACTCACACAGGGGGCTGCGTGAGTCTGCCGAAGGAGATCGAAACGAGGCCCGCCAAGACGGCCGTCCTCGAATCGGAGCAAACAGCCGCCGGCACCGTGATCCTCCGCAGGACTACCGAGCTGCACGGAGACCAGAGTGCCGTCTTCATGGCCCGCATCTGGACTCGAACCACACTCGGAGCCATGCGCTGGGCCGGCGACATCGAGCGTGCAGTGGAAGCCGCCTGCCGACTCGTGGACAACGCAGTACGGCATGGCATCCCCGAAAACACCCCCTTGGACCAGCGGCGGATCTCCCTGTCCGCCGCACTCACGGACGCCGGCACGCTCGTCCTCGACGTCCCCGACCTCACACCAGCCTTTCCTGACTTCGACGCCGCCGTGCGAGGCGAAAAGGGCCGCGGCCTCTGGACGATCGCCCGGCTCGGCGTCCGTATCGAGTGGTTCCTGCCGCACGAGGGCGACGGCAAGACCGTTCGTGCCGTACTACCGCCCCTTGTGCGTCCGAGGCCCGGAGTCGGCCGCATGAACACGGTGAGCACCCTGAGCGTGGTGCATGAGTGGCAGACGCCGGAGTACTGGGACACGATGTACTCCACGGGATACCGGGCACCGGATCCGACGCCGTTCGAGCGTCAAATGTTCCGGAACTACGCGACCGTGAAGTCCGGGCAGCGCGTCGTCGACATCGGCTGCAGCCAGGGCCGTATGGCCGCGCACATGGCCACCTGGGGTCTGACCGTGAGGGCCTTCGACTTCAGCAGCGTGGCCATCGAGCACGCGCGGGCTAGCCACCAGGACCACGGGGACTTGCTGACGTTCGCCCGACACGACTTCAACGCCGATGCGATCCCGGGCATGCTGGAGCCGGGCTTCGTCGACATCATGGTGTGCCGGCACAGCCTGGAGTTCCTGGACCAGCCCCGCTTCCTCACCAACGCGCGGAGCTGGCTGGCCCGCTCGGGCGTGCTGCACATCACGACCCACCGCACAGAGCTGATGCCTCCGACTGCCCCGCACCGTGGCGTGACCGAGCGGCAGATCGAAGCACTTCGTCATGGCTGGCAGTTCATGACGACCTACGGCCTGGATAGCAGCGGCAGCCTGATCGGAATTGTTCTGCGCGGTCCCAGCTGAAGACTCCCGCTTCCTGGCTGCCGATCGGGCGTCACACCAGCCAGGAAGCGGGGCTGACCGGCTGGCACGGGGAGCCCTCCACCCCACCTGGCGCCCCGTGCCGGCCCCTACCACTGACAACCCAACGCGGCGAGCACACGCCCCACCTGGACGCGGCCCGCCCATCCCTACGAGGAGGAACAAGCAGTGAAGAGGCCCGACCTGGCAAATGAGTTGAAGGAGCGACAGGAGCGAGACCAGACGGCCAGGCATCGCATGCTGGAGTCACGGCTCCCGGAGGACTCCGCGGCGGTGCGGGCCATCGACGTGGACAACACGGCTTGGCTGAGGGCCGTCGTGTCGGAACATGGCTGGCCTGGCGTGGACCTCGTCGGTGAGGAAGGCGCCGATGCTGCGTGGCTGATCACGCAGCACGCCGACCACGACACTCAGTTCCAGCACCGCGCACTGGAACTGCTGACACACGCGGCGCTCGCCGGTGATGTGCCGGCCCGGCACTTCGCCTATCTCACCGACCGAATCCGGGTCGCCGACGGGCGGGCGCAGGTGTACGGCACGCAGTACGAACAGGACGGCGCTGGCAACGTTGTAGGACCGTACCTGGTCGAGGGCCCGGAGCGCTTGGACGAACGGCGGAGCGCGCTCGGCCTGGAGCCGCAGGACGTATATGAGCGACAGCTCCGCGCGCATGCGTGAGTGGAACTGACCACCAGACCCCAGGGGGCCTAGACCTGATACGCGGGTGCCCGCCCGTTCCATCCCCGGAAGGAGCTTTTGTCGATCCTCGACAGCAAGAGCAGTCTCGGTAGCGGATGACGGCCCGTCGTCTCCATGGGCTGATCAGCGCTGGGAAGCCTCATACGTCACACAGGTTTCAGCCGTCGGCCATTCGGCCAAGCCTCGCCGCCGATGACGGCCGCACCACAGCGTCCACGCGTCCGAGCCTAGCCATGCAACAACCGATCTTCATAACACTCCTGTCAGGGTTTGGGGTTCACGCCGAGCAAACCCTGACATCGCGTCTTCTCCATGTTCTTGCTGACCAGAGAGAGGGGCCGGAAGGCTATGCACGTGAATGTCAGCGATGTCCGAGGGATGGGTGACATGCGCAAACCGCAGTTACGGGTGACCGTGAACTCCCGTTGCAAGAGGAGCTGCTACTACTGCCGTCCTTCGGGCGAGGCGGTAGCCACCGAGTCGGGAACCGATCTGGCCCCCGACCACCTGGTCGCCGTAGCCTCCGCCGCGAAAGGCCAAGGCGTTGATGCCATCAAGCTGACGGGTGGAGACCCGGCCCTGTACGACCCGCTCGTCGACACCGTGCGGCGTCTGCGGCAGGAGGCTGGCATGCGCGAGGTCGAGGTCATCTCCCGGCACCCGCGGATCGGCGAACTCGCGCCGGCCCTGGCCGAGGCGGGGGTGACCCTCTTCAACGTCTCCCTGGACACCCTGGACGCGCAGCTCCACAGGGAGATTTGCGGCGTCGACGACCACGCCCAAGTGCTCGCTGCGATCAAGGCGTGTGTCGCCACCGGCGTCCCGGTGAAGGTGAACGTGGTGGTGATGTCCGGCATCAACACCCCGGAGGTCGAGTCCCTGATCGAGTTCTGTGAGGACGCTGGCGTCCACAGTGTGAAGCTGCTCGACATCATCAAGGACCTCAACGAGTCCAGCGAGAGCTTCGCCCGGCGTCTGGAGATCAAGCGACAGCTCCGGCTTCCGGACCTGTACGTGCCGCTGGAGGAGCTGGCTGGCGATCTGCGGGTGCGGGCGATCGACGAGGAAGTCCTCCAGCAGGGCGGGCTCGGGCACCCCATGACCGTGTTCACGATGCCCTCGGGCACCAAGGTGGTGATCAAGGACTCCAACGCCGGCGCCTGGTACGGATCGGTCTGCCGGGGCTGTCCCCTGTTCCCCTGTCACGACGCGCTGATGGCCCTGCGGTTGACCGCCGATGCCCGACTGCAGTTCTGCCTGCTGCGCGAGGACGTCACCGTCGACCTCGCCCCGCTGCTGGAGAAGGGCGACAGTGACGGCCTGGCCGCGCAACTGGAGGCGGCTTTCGAGATGTATGCCGCCTCCTACTTCCGTCCCGGCGACGCCACCCCCCAGCATCTGGTCGAGGCCGGCCGATGAGCGTCTACTTGGGGCTGCCAGGCGGCCTGACCCAGTCCCCGGCCTTCTCTGCTCCCCGGCAGGAGACAACCGGCCGGCCCACCGTCATCCTCGCCTACCCGAAGATCGACCATGAGAAGGACTACGTCTACCACTGGATGCCCTTCTCGCTGCTCACGCTCGCCAAGCCGCTGATGGCCAGTGGCCTGGTCGACGTGGTGCTGTTCGACGGCAACCAGCAGGACGCGGCGGCATGGGAGCGCCTCCTGGACGAGCACCTTGGGCGCACGGTGTGCATCGGGGTGAGCATCATGACCGGAGGTGGCCAGATCGGCCACGCCCTGGACATGGTGCGCGCAGCCAAGCAACACCCGTTCTGTCCCCCGGTCGTCTTCGGCGGTCCGCACGTGAATGTGCAGCCCGAGCAGACCGCGGCGCATCCGCTGGTCGACGCCATCCTCCAGGGGCCCGGCGAGAACTCCATGGTCGAGTACGTAAAGGCGCTGCTCGGCCGCACCCCGCGTCGCCTGGTCCCGGGCCTGCGCATTGACGACGGCGGGTGCGTGGTGTGCGGGACGGTCAACCCGCCGCGGACGGGGAATCTTGGCGCCTACCCGTGGAAGCTGCTGGACGTCGCCAAGTACATCCGTGACGACCCGACGGTGGCCTCCCGAACGCTGAACTACGTGTCCAGCAAGGGCTGCGTGTACAGGTGCCGGTTCTGCTTCGAACTGACCTACCAGCGTAAATACAGTGCGATGGCCGCCCAGGACCTCCTCGACGACATCGCCGCTCTGCAGGCCGCCTACGGCATCAACGGCGTGAAATTCTACGATGCGGACTGGTTCGTGAATTTGCGCCGGGCGATCGGGTTCTGCGATGGGCTGATCGACCGCGGCCTGGACCTGCGGTGGGCGGCAAGCATCAACCCCAACGACATCCTCAAGGCGCGCCGGGCGAAGCTCCCACTGCTGGAGCGGATCGCCGAGAGTGGCTGCTCCCGGCTGCTTATGGGCGTGGAGTCCGGCAACGACCGGGTCCTGAACGAGGTGGTGCACAAGGAAATCAGCCGCGCGCAGATCCTCGATGTGGCCGGCGACATCGCCGCGCACGGCATCCTCGGCTCCTTCACGTTCATCGTCGGGTTCCCCGACGAGACCGAGGCGGAGATGGAGGACACCTACTCCCTGATGGGCGAGCTGCGGCAGCTGGACCCGGAACCCGAGACGCGTGTGCACCTGTTCGCCCCCTACCCGGGCACACCGCTGTGGGAGCAGGCCCTTCAGCACGGGTTCACCGCTCCCGCTTCCCTGGAGGACTGGTCGACGTTCGACTACTACACCTCCCTGGCCCCCTGGACCAGCGAGGCGACCGCCGCCCGGGCCAGGCAGGAGACCCGTATGCGGCTGGCACCCGCCCGCTGACACCCCCTACGGTCACCCCATGCGCCCGGCCCACCACCGATCGTGCGCGGGTTGTCCGGTCCCACAGTTAAGGAGAGAACCCGTTGAGCACCGCCCGACTTCTGCCCGCGCCCCTCGCCAAGGGCGGACGCATCGGAATCGTCACCGTGTCCGCGCCCGAGCCCGCCGCGCATCCGGAGATCTTCGACCGCGGCGTGGAACGCCTGAGCGGGCGAGGCTACGAACCCGTCATCGCGCCCCACGCCGCGACCCGCGACGGCTACCGTGCCGGCAGCGAAGCACAGCTCGTGGACGATCTTCATGCCTTCATCTCTGACCCCGCCATCGATGCGGTGGTGTGCGCGGGCGGAGGTAAAAACGCCAACCGGCTGCTGCGCGGCCTGGATTACGGGCTGATCGCCGCGCACCCCAAGCCGATCGTGGGCGTGAGCGATCCGAGCCTGCTGCTGAACGCGATCACCGCCCGCACCGGCATGCCGACCTTCCACGGCCCCGCCGTGCTGTGGGATTGGGGCTCCGACGACTCCCCCGCCGCGACAGGCGACCACTTCGCCGCGGTCCTCGCCGGGGACACCGGGGCCGCGCGGATCGACGCGCCGCTCGCCTGGGCCCGCGCCGGCTCGGCCCAGGGGCACCTGGTCGCCGGCTGCCTGTCCTCCCTGCGTTGCCTGCTGGGCACGGTATGGGAGCCGGACTGGAACGGAGCTGTCCTGGCGTGGGAGGACGCGTTCAAGCCGGTCGAGCTGCTGGACCAGACCCTCACTCACCTCCGCGACCGGGGCGTCCTCGACCAGATCGCCGGCATGGTCGTCGGCGAGCTGGTGAACTGCGAGCCCTCTGGCGGACTGGGAGCCCACGAGATGGTCATGGATCTGTGCGCCGAGTACACCTTCCCTGTCGCCTTCGGGCTGCCGTTCGGCCACACCCCGCTCAAGAACACCCTGCCGATCGGCGCTGAGGTCCTCCTCGACAGCGACGCCGAGCACGCCCTGACCATCACCTCCCCGTGGACAACCCGGGGAGGCGAGCAGGGATGACCATCCCGAAGCAGGAACGGCGCCTGTACGGCACGCTGCTCAAGCAGCACCCCGAAGAGCGGAACCTGCTGCTGACCAAGGCGGATCTGCTGCGCGCCGTGCGTGCCTGGCTGCACGAGGCCGGTTACACCGAGGCAGCCACACCGGTGCTGTGCGCGGCGAGGGAGAGCGCGCCGATTCCGCAGTTTTCCACCCGCCACCCGTTCACCGGGGAGAGCTTCCACCTCAAACACTCGGCGGAGGAACACCTGCGGCGCCTGGTCGTCAGCGTCGACCGCGTCTACGACCTCGGCAAGGCCATCCGGGCCGAACGAGCTGACGACAGCCACGCGATCGAGTTCACCATGCTGCAGACCGCCGCCCGGGACATCACTCTGTCCGACGGCATCAAGCTGGTCACCGAGCTGGTCCAGCACGCCGTCCAGACAGCGTTCGCCGCGCTGCAGATCCCCGGCGGCATCGACTTCTCCGCGATCACCACCCGCACAGTCGACGACGCGATCGCCGAGGCACTGAACCTGCCGGAAGCTCCGGTCGGCCCTGCCCTCGTCACGGCGGCGCGGAACTGGCTGGCCGGCCACGGCCTGGCGGCTGGCGAATCCGACTGGGCGGTCATGGAGGACTTCGTCAAGCATGCCGTCGAGGAAGCCGTTACCGCCCCGGTCGTCCTGTACGGGTTCCCCTACGAGTTGCGGCACAACTCCCGCGTGGACTCCTCCGGCCGGGCACAGCGGTTCTCCCTGATAGCTGCCGGGATCGAGATCTGCGATGGCGGTGTGAAGTTGCGCACGGCCGACGACTACCGGCCGATGGTGGAGAACAACATCGCCCTGCGTACCCAGCTGCACGGCGTTCCGGCCGACGAGGGGCCGGTCGACTTCTTCGCCGACATCGCCTGCGACCCGGCCGACACCTTCACCTTCGGCCTTGGCATCGAGCGGCTGCTCGCGCTGTGCACCGGCCGGACCGTGTTCGAAACCCTCACCTTCCCCTACCACTAGACCGAGAGGACCCTGTCCAACGTGGCCAGCCCAACCTTGCGCGCCGTGGTGATCACCGAAAGCCTTGCCGCCGGCTCGCTCCCCGCAGCGTGCTCCGGCATGGAGGACCGCCGCTACCCGCATCTGCTGGACGAGCACACCCCGATCGAGATCGTCGAGCTGTCGGTGCCGGCCGAGCGGGCCGCGGCACTCGCGCTGGAGCTGGCCGCCGCGCTGAAGCCGCGGCTGTACTACGCGCACCTGGTGGACGAGGAGCGCATGCTGGTCGCCTTCCCGCACACGGTGGTCGACATCCCCCGCGGCGACACCGACGCGATCGGCCACGCCCGCAGCATCGGGGCGCTCTTCGACATCCCCGATGAGCAGATGCGGTTCGCTGAGATGTGGGACACGGACCATCCCGACGCGCCCTCCCAGCCGGAGGCTGGCACCCGGTGACCCCGCCCCCGTCCACCAGTGCCCCGCTGGCTGTCATCACCGGCGCCAGCGGGGCACTGGGCGCTGCGATCCACAACCGTCTCAGCGAGGCAGGCTGGCAGGTCGTCGCCACCTACAACACCCGTGCCCCCGGGCCCGCCAGGCAGGACGGGGACAGCACCTGGGTGCACTTCGACGCCGCCGACGACGCGTCAACCGAGGCGCTGCGGCAGGCCGTCGACACACAGTCCGGTCGGCTACACGCGGTCTTCGCCTGCGTCGGGGCACCCTCCACCAAGCGGCCAGTAGCCCAGACCCCGATCGGCGAGTTCCAGAGCGTCCACGAGGCCAACGCCCTCAGCTTCGTCCGCACCTGGCATGCCGTGGCCCACCGGGCTCGGTCCGACGGCGCGTCCGTCCTCGCGGTCGGGTCAGACGCCGGGCAGGCCGCTCGCGCGAACAACGGCCCCTACACCGCGGCAAAGGCCGCTCTTGAAGCGCTCGTCGTCACGGTGGCCAAAGAGGAGGAGCAGCACGGCGTCCGGGTCAACCTGCTCGCGCCCTCGCTCATCGATTCGCCCCTTGCTCACCACGTCATGGCACTCAAGGGCGTCACCGACCCCGACAGCTATTTCGCCCAGTTGCCCTGGGGCCGGCCCCTGACGCTGGACGAGGTCGCCGGCGCCTGCATCGAGCTGGCCACCGCCGCGCACTGGTCATACACCACGGGCCAGATCTACCCCCTGGAAGCAGTGCGCTGATGGTCGACGCCGCACGGGCCCGACAGCTGAACATCGTGCACCTGCTCCGCAGCCGGACCAACGTGCCCGCGCCGGAGATCGCGGCCCGCTTCGGCGTCACCGAACGCACCGTGTACCGCGATATGGCCGCACTCACCGCCGCCGGCATCCCCGTTCAAGCCACCCCCGGCAAAACCGGCGGCTACCGGCTGGCCGCCGACACCGCCCTTGACCCGCTCACCATCGACTCCGACCACGCCCTACGGGTCTACGTCCTCGGCTTCCTCGACTCTCCCAACCCGGACGCTGAAGCAGAGGACCGGGCCCGTATGGCGGGCGTCAGCGACACGGTCCAGGACGTCATCCGGCGCCTGGCCCAGCGCATCCACTTCGACACCGCCGACTGGTACTGGCGCGACGAAGGCTCCGGCCACCTGCCAGTTCTGCGCACCGCCATGCTCACCGCGACGGCGCTTGAGACCACCTGGCGCACCAAGGACGGCTATCAGGAAACAGCCCTGCTCAAGCCGTACGGGGCTGTCTGGAAAGCAGGCGAGTGGCACATGGTGGCCGCCCGAACCACGGGCGACCCCACCCGCTTCCGGCTCAACCTGGTCGACCGGCTCCACCCCACCGACCTTACCTTCGCCTATCCCGAAGACTTCTCCGTCCGAGACTGGTGGGCCCAGACCATGGAGGACTACGGCAAGGGCGATATCCGCGTGACCCTCCGAGTGGCCCCTGGCGCTCGGGACGAGCTGCTACGCCTGAGCCTGAAGTCCACCTCGCGAGTCCGCGAACACGACGACGGATTTTTGTCGATCGTGCTGTTCGTCGACCGCTGGGAATGGCTCATTCCGCTAGTCACCAGTTACGGGCCCCACGTCGAAGTCGTCGAGCCCGCCGATCTGCGAGCGGCCCTCATCCAGCATCTGCGCCGCGCCCTCGCTCTCTACGACGACCCTACGACCGGCGGTCCCGCCCCGCCCGATGGCCCACCCCACGACGACTCCCGCCTCCGATCGACCCACGGCCGCCACCCAGGAGCATGACGTGACCCCCCGCACCCTCGACCACACCGACACCCTCGAACTCCCCGTCACCGGCGACGGCCCGTTCAACGCCCTGCACACCTTCTGGAAGCCGTCCCACTACACCACCGGCCTCGAAGCCCACACCCAGGACAACAGCTGGCGCACCTTCCGCATCGACGACCTCGTCATCGGTGTCCGGCTACGCGCCGAGGACCGCACGGTCATCGCCGACGTCTACACCGACGCGGACTTCAAGCCCGACCACCGTCAGAGGCTCGCCCGCCGGCTGGTCGCCTCATACGGCCTGGACGAAGACCAGGCAGCGTTCACGGAACTGGCGGCACCTGTGCCCGCGATGCGCCAGGCGCTCACAGACTTGGGCGGGATGCGGCAGTCGTGCCCCGAGGACCACTTCGAGATCGCCGTGATCGCCTTGCTGCTGCAGAACGTCACGATCGCGCGTACCACCCAGATGACCCGTAACCTGCTGGTCCACTACGGCCGTCTCGTCCGTTTCGACGGGATCACGCTGCGGGCCTGGTTCACCCCCGGCGAGATCGCCCACGTCACGCCGGAGACGCTGAAGGAACGGGACCGGCTGGGCTTTCGGGCCAAGAGCCTGCCGCACTACGCGGCCTACTTCCGCGACCACAGCACCGAGGACCTCCAAGCCGCCGGAAACCTCATGGAGGCCGTTCAGGAAATCAAGGGAGTCGGGCCCTACACCGCCGCGGTGATCGCCTCCCACGCCTCGCGCGACCCGGCTGTCTTCGGTATCGACGTGTGGAACCGCAAGATCCTCGCCCACTGCCTCCTCGATGCCGACGACGCCGAACCGGAGGCCGTGATGGACCGCCTCAACGAGCTGTTCCCCGGCTATGCCGGCACCGCGGGCCTTTACCTCGTCGAGCACAGCTACCTCAACCGGCCCGTCGCTCCATTGCTCGCACCAGACCAACACGCCCTCGCCCGCTGGAACGCCACCCTGGAGCAGGAGGCTTCTGCGTAAGCCGGCACCCAACACAAAGACCCGTTCGCGCTTCACGGGCCGTGGCCACCCGGCGCCGCGGCCTGCCCCCGCCATGCCCGGCACTCCCCTCGTGCATGCACCGGGCCGCTCCATCCCAGCCGTGCGGCACATGGACACGGAGGCATGCCGTCGGCCGGGCTCAGAAGCCCTTCGTGCGGCACGCCGCACAAAGGGCCGCGCAATCACCGGATCGTGTTCGGTTCACGCTCGGACGCCCACCAACGTGGTCGAACAGGCGCCGCTTCCAGTCACCTCTAGCCCGAGACAACGAATCAGCACATTCGCTCGAAGAATTCGCCCGCACCACCCCCGAACGCGTTCCTTCCGGGGCCGTTAGTCCGAGCACCTGTCCGAGCTTCACGTCAACGAGGAGGCGCAATGCATCCCGGCATGCGACGCACCGACGTTCCGCGGAACTTCGAACAGAGCGGCTGCCCCCGGCCTCCCGGACCTAGCGCGCCGGAGCCCCAGCACGTGGCGGAGAGCCCCCACATCGCCCCCTGCAAGGGGGCTCACGTGACTGACCGCTACAAGAGCATCGTCGACGTGCTTGTCCTCCTACACCGGCAGGACGGCCGCGTGCTATTGCTCCGCCGAGCCGAGCCCCGGTACGCGGGGCAACTCACCATCGTCGGCGGCCATCTCGACCGCGACGAGTGGTTCGAGGATGGGGCGTGCCGCGAGGTCCGTGAGGAAGTCGGGGTGCACGTCGATCCCGAAGATCTGTGGCTGTGCTGTACCGCGCATCTGCTCTCTCCCGATGGGGAGCGCCGGCTCGCCTTGTTGTTCACCACCCAGACCTGGAGCGGTGAGCCGTTCAACGCCGAACCGGACAGGCACACCGAGTTGGTGTGGGCCGAACCGGGTGAGCCTCCCCTCGACGCTCACCCCTTCACCGCTGCCCTGCTGGAGCACTTCGTCGCAGGGAGCCCCCGCGCCAACATCCGCATGCCCGCCGCCGACGAGGAGCCGAAGGAGTCCTGACCGCACCACACCCCTGCCCGCCGATTCGCCCAGTTCGTTGGAGGCCCGCATGCACCACATCACCCCTGCCGCTCCCCACACCGCGCCACCTCCTCCCCTGCCCGAGGAGGACCCCCGAGCCAGGCAGGCACGCCAGGAGATGGTCACCCGGCTGGAAGCCGACCAGCCCCTGGCCCCTGTCGTGCGCGAGGCGCTGCTCGCCCTGCGTCTGGACGTACTAGTCCCGCGTGCGTACGTACGCCAGGTACCCGACGGTGTCGAGCCGGGAGTGTGGAAGCTGCTGGACGGGGCGCATCCCGAGGACCGCGAAGAGTGGATCACGGTTCTCTACAGCGGCGACAGCGTCCGGGTCCAGCACGATGGTGAACGCCTGGACGGGCAGCGGCGGGGAGTGGTGACCGGCGGGCGCATCACGTCACTGTCCAGCGTGATGTCGATGACCGCCGCGTTCCTCGGCGAACTCCAGCCACAGAGGGGTCAGTCCTTCCTTGACTTGGGCAGCGGCCCGGGGGTCACAGGGGCGGCGGCGTGCCTGATCTGCGGACCGGAGCGGGTGACGCTCGTGGACCGCGACCCGCATCTGGTGGAAGCGGTCCTGGAGCGCCTGGCCCCGCTCGGCTTCCGCCCTCGCGCCGTCATCGGAGACGGGTATGCCGGAGCACCTGCCTTCGGTCCGTACGACCGGGTACTGTCCGGCTTCGCGGTCGAGGCTGTCCCGCCGCACTGGCTGGATCAACTGGCCAATGGTGGACGACTGTTGACGACCATCACGACCCGGTCGCCGAGCTGGCCGGGACGTGCCGTGGTGGAGAAGACCGCGCGGGGGCGTGTGGAGGCCACGTTGCGCGGGGTGCGCAGCGGTCATCGCCCCGCGCACGGGCTGGAATGGCTGACCGCGCTCGCCCATCGCGAGCGGATCGCCGCCGAGCCTGGTTCACGCCGGAGCACATCGTTGGCGCCACCGGACAAGAGCGCGTACGGCCTGTGGCTCGCCCTCGATCATCTCGCCCCTGGGCTGGTGCGGGACTACCAGGCCGAGCACCTGACGCTCGTCGCCCCCGACGAGGACTCGTGGGTCGTCGTGCGCCCTGCGGCCGGCGGCGGGTGGATGGCCAATTCCGTCGGCGAACGGCCCGTCTGGGCCGAAGTCGAGGAGGTGCACGCGCGCTGGGTGGCGGCCGGCGAGCCGACCTCCTACCGCCTGGAGATCGCCGCCGACGGAACCCAGCACGTCACATCCGCCACCGGACCAGCGCCTCTGGAGTGGGCGCTGTCCGCACCGGCCGCACCGGGCATTCCCGCACCGGCACAGGAGCGGCCATGAGCGAAGACAAGGCTCCGCAACCCGATACGGAGGAAGCCGAGGAAGCGGTGTCAGCGTCGGAGATGCTGCTGTTCGGCGGTCAGCTGGAGTACGACGTGGGCTGGAACGCCCACCACGGGGCGTGGCTGGGGTTGTCCTTGTGGTCGATGGCCCGGCAGCTTCCCCGTTTGGTGGCTACGTCGGTACGGCTGGCGCATTGGGCGGACCGGCGGGCGCTGCGCACGGTGGCCGTGGCCGAGATCGGCTCGGGAGTCACCCAGGCGGTCGGCCTGGTGGCCGTCAATTCGGTGCTGAGCCATCTACTTGGTCCGGGGACGATCACGGAGCGGATCACCCATGCGCTTCCCGTCCTGATGGCCGTATCGGTGATGGGAGTCGTGGGGGCACTGTGTGCGGCGGCGTCGACAGCCGCGACAGGGGCCCTGGAACCCAAAGTCCAGCGGGTGGCCACGGAGCGGTACCTGACCCTGGTCTCGCGGGTTGAGTTGAAAGCGGTCGAGGACGACGAATTCCACCGGCTACTGGACTCAGCCTCTTGGGGCGCGGAGTCGGCCCGCCGGATGGTGAAGTACACCACCAGCGTGGTCAACGCGCTGATCTCGTTGATCGCCGCAGCCGGGGTTCTCACCGTGCTGCACTGGGCCTTGCTGCCGCTGCTGGCCGCGATGACGCTGCCCAGCGCGTGGGGTGCGATGGCCAAGGCCCGCCGCCGGTACGTCAGCTTCCACCAGTTCGTGCAGCACGCCCGCGCTGCGCAGCTGCTGACCCGGCTGCTGATCAGCCAGGACGCCGCCGCCGAGATCCGCCTGTATGCGATGGGCCCGTTCCTGCTGGAGCACTTCCGAGGCATGGCCGACACCAGCGAACGGGAGCAGTCCCGGCTGGCCCGGCTCGATGCCCGTACCGGTCTGCTGTCCGCCGCCGCGACCGGCGCCGCCACCGCCGCCACATACGGAATGCTCGGTGTGCTGCTGTGGACCGGGTCAATGCAACTGTCCGTCGCCGGGACCGCGGTGCTGGCCATCCGCTCCGGCTCCTCGGCACTGCGACGATGCGTCCTGCAGATCTCCGACGTCCACCAGGAGAGCTTGTTCGTCGGCGACTTCGAGCGGCTATGCACGGAGGCCGGCCGCCGCGCCATCCCGGACGGCGGCCAAGACCTCCCCGAACACGTGGAGGAGATCCGCTTCGAGAAGGTGACCTTCACCTACCCGGGCAAGGAGAATCCGGCGCTGTCCGAAGTAGACCTGGTACTGCCTGCGGGCAAGACGATCGCACTCGTTGGGAGTAACGGCAGCGGCAAGTCGACCTTAGTCAAGCTGCTGTGCGGGCTCTACGCGCCCGACGAGGGACACATCTGGTGGGACAACGTGGATGCGGTCCACGCCGACCGCGCACAGATCTTCGACCGCGTCGCCGCCGTGAACCAGGACTTCTACCGGTGGCCCTTCACCGCACGGGTGAACATCGGCATCGGCCGCCCCCGCCGCCCGTTCGACGACGAGCCGATCATGGAGGCAGCCACGTACTCGGGCGCCGACACGGTCATCGACGAGCTGCCCCGCGGGCTGGGCACGCTCCTGCAGCGCGGCTACAAAGGCGGGCAGAACATCTCCGGCGGACAGTGGCAGAAGATCGGCATCGCCCGCGGGCGGTTCCGCTCAGGCCAGGTACTCGTGGTGGACGAACCCACCAGCGCCCTCGACCCGGCCGCCGAGCAGCGCGTGTTCGACCAGATCCGCGCCCTGGCCGGCCAAGGGCAAACCGTCGTCCTGGTCACCCACCGCCTGCACAGCGTCCGGCACGCCGACACCATCGTCGTCCTCGACCACGGCCGCGTCGTCGAGCACGGTCCCTTCGACCAGCTCATGGACCCCCACACCGGCACGGGAGCCTTCCGCGACGCCTATCTACTCCAGTCCCACGCCTTCAACCAGACCGTCCCGGACCAGACCACGGCACCGCATCCCGCCACGCCCGCCTCGGAGCCAGCATGAGCGCTTCCGCCCCCACACCTGCACAGCACCCCGCAGCGACGCCACCACCACCGGCGGCCGGCGAACGCTTCGCCGCGCCCATCGACGTACACGCGGTCCTCCTGCGCCCCGGCGCGACCGAATGGGAAGTCCTGCTCACCCGCCGGGCCGGCGACGTCTACGCCACCGGTCTGTGGCACATGCCCTCGGGTCACATCGACGGTGGCCACGAGGACGTCGTCGAGGCCCTCGTCCGGGAAGCTGCCGAGGGAACCGGCGTCGCCATCGTCCCTGGCGATGTCCAGATCGCCGCCGTGGTCCATCACCGCAGTCCCAAAGGCTCCGCCCGCATGGGTGTCTTCGGTGTCGTCCGCTCCTGGACAGGTGAGCCGCACATCCGCGAACCCCATCTGTGCAGCGAGATGGCCTGGTATGCCCTCGACCGCCTCCCGCCGGACATGGTGGCCTACCCCCGCGCCGGGCTGGAGGCCCTGCGCGCCGGACGGCACTTCGCCATCCATTTCCAGCAGCCCGACGATCCGATCGCCTACACAGCGGACGGCCCGAACCGGCTGCAATTGCTGTCAGAGACCAACTCCCGTGATCTGTCGGGTCCTTCGCGGGAACTCTGGAGGTTCGCCGAGCAGGCCGTCGGCCCGCTCGCGGCCATCGAGGACGCTTCGTGGAGCCGTACCACCAGCCGGGTCTGGAGGCTGACCGGAAGGTCGGGCGGCACCTGGTACCTCAAGCAGCATCCGAGCGAGAAGTTTTATTCGCGTGAGGTGTTCGCATACCGGGAGTGGGTGCCCGCTCTCGGCGAGCGCGCCCCGCGCCTGGTCGCCTCAGACGACCGGCTCCTGGCGGTCGTCCTGACCCAACTGCCCGGCCGTAACCTCCACGGCCTCACCCTGGCATCCGCCGACGAGCGCCGTGTGCACCAGCAGCTCGGTGAGATCGCGCGGGCCTTCCACGACAGCGCCCCTGGCCACCCGGCCGAGCAACCATCGGTCTCCCGCACCCAGAAGGTGGACCGTCACCTTCAGGCAGCCCGGCCGCTGCTGTCCTCCGCCGACGAGGACCTGGTACGCCAGCTGGCCACGCGCTACGACAGCCTGCCGCCCGGCGAGCGTGTCCCTACCCTGGGCGACTTGCAGCTGCGCAACGTCTTGCTCACCGACACCGGCCTGGTCGGCGTCTTCGACTTTGAGCGCGCCGAGCCACGGCAGCGGGGCCACGACTTCGTACACCTGGCCGACCTCTGGGACGGTCGCGAAGACCTGCGCGCTGCCTTCTTCACCGGGTACGGCAGGCCCCTGACCCCGCTCGAAGCCGAGCACATGGAGTGCGAGGCGGCCCTCGACGCCCTCAGCGGCATCGCCTACGGCCTCACCCACGACGACCCCGAGGTCGTCGAACGCGGCCGGCGGACCCTGCGCCGCCTCCATCGCACCCAGAGCGCCTGACCAGCCCACTTCGACCGTAAGGAGCAGCCTCGGTGGGATACACGCAGCAAGACGAATGGCACGACCACTACGCCCGCGGCGAGAGTTTCCGGGCCCTGACCGACGCCGAACGCGCCGTACTGGATTCCGCCCTGCGTCCGCAGGGCCCCGCCGTGGCCCTGGACGTGGGCTGTGGCCTGGGCGAACTCGCCCTCCACCTTGCCCAGATGGGCTACTCGGTCGACGCCGTCGACTACGCGGAGTCGGCCGTCGAACTCGCCGCCGCGCAGGCTCCCGACGGAGCCGACGTGCGCTTCCCGCACCACGACATCGAGCACGACTCCCTCGCCGCCCTGCCGCATGATGCGTACGACCTGATCACCTTCCGCCTGAGCTACGCCTTCGTCCAAAACCGCACATGGCTCCTCGCCCGTCTGCGCGAGCAGCTGCGCCCCGACGGCACCATCTGCATCATCACGCCGCTCGCCGACGCCGTCCCCGCAGACCGGCGCGACATCGCCCTGGACGAGGACGAACTCACCCTGGCCGCCGCCGGATGGGCCACGGCCGATCGATTCGACGCCGACGGCCTGGCCGTGCTGGTGCTGCGCCATCCGGTCACCGGGCCGGTGGCCTTCGCCGACAAGCAACGCCCCGCCCCGCAGGGCCTCATCGGCGCCGGTGTCGTAGTCACCGACGAACAGGGCCGCGTACTGCTCGGCCGATCGGCGCGCGGCGTCTGGGAACTTCCCGGCGGCAAGCCCGACCCAGGCGAATCCTTCGAACAGGCAGCCGTCCGCGAGCTGGCCGAGGAGACCGGACTGGAAGCCTCGACAGACGACGCCCAGGTCCTCGCCGTCCTGATGGACACCACCTACAACGTGCCCCGCCTGACCGCCGCCGTCCGTGTCACCGCCCACCACGGAACCCCCGCAGTGCTCGAACCCGACCTGTTCCACCGCTGGGAGTGGCACTGGCCCGCCGACCTGCCCGCTCTCACGGGCACGCTGTTCACGCCGTCCGCGCATGTGCTGGACTGCGTCTGGCCCGGTCTCCTCGAGGACCTGCCGCCCGTGCACCGTAACCTCTGCCTCCAGCCCAGGCCGTCAGAGGACCCCGAGAGGGCGCGCGAGAGCCACCGGTTGCGCGAGGCGATGACCGACAGACTCATCGACCAGGGTTACATCGCTGATGCCTCCGTCGAGGCTGCCTTTCGCCGGGTGCGTCGGCACCTCTTCCTCCCCGGGGTGCCGCTGGAGACCGTGTACGCCGCAGAGGACGCGATCGTCGCCACCAAGAGAGGCCGCAACGGCCGGGCCACCAGTACGGTCTCGGCACCCTGGCTGCAGGCCGTCATGCTCCGCGAGGCTGCCCTCGGCCCTGACCAGACCGCGCTGGAGATCGGTTCCAACGGCCCCAACGCGGCCCTCATGCAGGAAGTCGTCGGCCCCGGAGGGCTGATCGTCACCATGGACATCGACCCGTTCGTCGTCGAACGCACGGCGCGGTTTCTGCCCGCCGCCGGGTACGACCGGGTGCGCGTCGTGCTCGGCGATGGCGAGCACGGTGCTCCCGGCTTCACCGACGAAGGCTCTCTCAACGCAATCATCGTGACCGTCCAAGCCCCCGACATCCCGCCGGCCTGGATCACCCCGCTCGTCGAGGGCGGGCGCCTCGTGGTTCCGCTGACAATCCACGGATACAGCTGGGCCGTCGCCTTCGAGAAGCACGGCGACCAGCTGGTCAGCCGCTCGTACACGGTGTGCGGGTTCGTCCCCATGCAAGGCGCCGGAGCGCCGGCGGAAGATGTCGTGTCCCTGCGTGGCGGGGAAATCCGCGTGCGGTTCCCCGAGGGCGGAACGGCGGACGCCGAGCAGCTCACCCGGGCCCTGCAGGCGCCTCGGCTCGAACGCCGGACCGGCATCACGATTCCCGGCAACACCCCGTTCGACAAGCTCATGCTGTGGCTCGCCACCACGATGGACGGCTTCTGCCGCCTGGCCGTCGACCCGGAACTCGACACCGGGGTCGTCGAGCACTGCAAGGGCTGGGACGCGGCAGCCGTGGTCCGAGACGGCTGCCTCGCCCGCCTGCTGCTCCAGCAGACCGGCCCTGCCGCATGGGAGTGGTGCATTCACGCCTACGGACCGGCCGCCGAGCAACTCGCTGAGGAGATGACGCAGCAGGTCATCGTCTGGGACCGCGACCAGCACATCCGCGACGCTCCCCGCTTGACGGTCCGTTCCCGCCTCGGCGGCGGCACCGAAGAGACGGGCGCCCGCACCCTCGTGAAGCGGCACGCACGCCTCGACTTCGACTGGACGCGCCCGCACCGTACAAGCCGTTAATGCTGAAGCCTTCCCCACGTACGAGCCTGTGGCGGCATCGCGAACCCCCGTCCGTCAAGGAGATCCGTTTGAACGTCATCCTGATGCCCGGCCCACGCGTGGCCGCCATCCCTGCCAAGGAGTGCGACGAACCACTCGTCGATGTCCGGGCCTATCGAGACCTGCTGGTCGATGACCTCAAGTCCGAGCCGGCCGCGCACTTCGCGCACCTACGTCAGGGCGTCCTGGAACGCCCCCTTCATGCCCAGTCGCAGCTTCCTGTCGGACTCCGGCTGCTGTTCGTCGAGGGTTACCGGCCACCCCAGCTCCAGCGGTCGTACTTCGAGAAATACGCGGGAGAGCTGCGAGCAGGCAACCCGAACTGGTCCGAGGAACAGATCCGCGCCCCAGCCCGCGCCGAACACACGCCCGCCCACCCTCGAGGAAGGCAGAGCCAATGACCACTCCCATCTCACGTTCGGATCATGTTGCACCGCGTGCCGCCCGGTCCGCAGGGCAGCACGCCGCCTCCCGGCACGCGGTGTGGGTCGGCGCCGCCGCGCTCGTCACTGACCAGATCGGCCGCGTCCTGCTCGTTCACCCCACCTACCGCGCGGACGACCGGTGGCTGCTGCCCGGAGGAGTAGTCGAACCCGGCGAACACCCGCACGTCACCTGCCGACGCGAGATCACCGAGGAACTGGGTCTGGCGAACCTGCCCCTGTCGGACGTGCTCGCCGTCCACTCCCTCTCCCCGCACCACCCCGACACCCAGCCCGGCACGCCTTTCCCCGGGGAAGTCCGGTTCGTCTTCGATGGGGGAACCCTCACCCCCGACCAGGTGGAGGCGATCCGCCTGCCGCCCGAGGAACTGTCCGAGTTCGCCTTCCTCGAAACCCGGGACGCAGTGCAGCGGCTGAGGCCCGTGGACGGGCAGATCATGCTCGCCGCCTACCGTGCCCGGCTCGGGAACACCGCCACCGCCCACCTCGCCGACGGCCGGCACATCCTCGACGTCCCGGCGCTGGACCGCCATGACGTCCACGTCCGCTACCGGCCCCTGTGGGACAGCCCCCTCAACCGCGGCCCCGTCCCCGAGCGGCTCCCCGTGCAGCAAGCCTGGGCGTGGTGCTTCGTCCCCGACGGCAGGGTCGTCCTCGTGGCCGACCCCGGCCCCCGGGGCGCGCTGCCTATGCTGCCTGGCGGCACCGTGGAGAAGACCGACCCGACGCCCGAGGACACCCTCCACCGCGAAGCCGCCGAGGAGGCCCAGCTCACCCTCACCGATCCGGTGCGACTGGGTTGGGTGCTGGACGAGACCGGCGAGGTCTACGGCTCAGTGGGGCCCAACGCCCGGCTCCGCCTGGCCGCCCGGGTCACCGCCATCGGACCGGCGGCCGTCGACCCCGCTACCGGACGCCCCTTCGCACGTCTGCTCGCCACCCCCGCCCAGGCAGCCGCCCTTCTGGGATGGGGCCCGCCAGGAGCGCGGCAAGCCCTACTCGCCGCGGAGACGGCCCGGGAGCGGTGGGGCCTTGCCACCGCTCGCCCCGCGGCCATCGAGGAAGTCCCTGCGGAGGGGATGCGGCTGAGCTGACACGAACGACCATCCCGCCTCGACTCGATCCGCCCTGCGTCCTTCTGAGGTAGCCCTATGCCGCTGTCGCACGACCACATCCGCACCACCGTCGAGACCTACCTCGCTCGCCACCCTGACGAGCGCAGGCAACTCGGCGGTCTCCTGGACGCCCTCGACCGGGCCGCCAACATCGCCAGTCGCTCCACCTTCTCCGGCCACGTCACCTGCGGCGCCATCGTCGTCGATCCGCTCGGCCGCGTCCTGCACGTGCTGCACCTCGCGAGCGGGAAAGTCCTCCCTCCCGGCGGTTAGGCCAAGTATTTGAGACTGTCTCACCCTCCCTTCGCCGGGGGGTTTCTTTGTGTCTGGGAAGTGGTTAGGTTCATGGCTCCATATCTGTCTCAAGGAACCCTGTGGACTACTTCTTCACCTCCCGTGACAAGGTCCGCCGGTTCGGTGCGATAGCCGACGGCATCGACCTTGACTTCCTGCGGTACGTGACCCGGCAGCGGGCGCTCAAGGACGGCACCCCGTTCTTCCTCGGCTCGGTCATGCGGCCGCTGGAGCCTCACTGCTCGTTCTTCCTCGATCTGGCCAAGACGCTCAAGGCGAAGTCGCTTCGGGACTATACCTACGACTTCCTGGACTTCAGCGACTTCCTGGAGAGCCTCGATCCGCCGAGCGACGTGCTGTCCGCGACGGAGGACGACCTGCTCGCCTACCGAGAGCACTGCACCCAGCACCGCGACGAACCCATGTCGCCGGCTACCTGGAAGCGCCGTCGCGTCACGATCCACAGCTTCTACGACTGGGCCGTCGACGAGGCCAAGCTGCTGGCCAGGCGCCCGTACTACCGGCGTCCCAACGGGCGTGACGTTCTGAGCTGGGGCGCCACCGCAGCACTCGATGTGCGGCACCTGACGTACGAGCAGTGGCGGTTCCTGGACCGCGTCGGCCTGCGCGGGCTTCTGCCGGACGGCACCGCCGACCCGTCGTTCCGGTCCGCACACACACTGCGGGACAGCGCCGCCGGCAATCTGTCCATCACTACCGGCCTGCGGCTGCGGGAGTTCCGGGCCCTGCTCGACATCGAGGTCGGCCCGCCGCGCCGCGACGGCACGGCGAAGGAAGTGGAGCTCGAGGCCATCGCCAAGTTCGGCCTGCCGCGGACCGTGGAAATCCAGGACGCGACGGTGAGGGAGATCGACTGGTATCGCCGAACCGAGCGTGCCGCCACGGTGCGCAAGGCGTCGAGGAACTTGTGGCGCCGCCGCGAGGAGTTCTTCGTCGTCGACGACGTCAACACGCGCCAGATGAAACTGCGCGGAGTCGAGCACGGCAGGCGCCGGACCTGGAGCGTCAAGGCTATGGACGCCGAGCTGCGAGCGCGGACCATGATCGAAGGCGAGCACGGGCTGGAGCCGATGGCCCTGTTCATCGGGCGCCACGGGCGGATGCTCACCAGCCAGAGGTGGGAGCAGATATTCCTCGATGCGCACGCGCGGACGCTGCGGATCATCGAGGAGCACGACCTTGAACTGGAGATGCCGCACCAGGTTCGGATTCACGATCTGCGGCACACGTTCGCGGTGTACATGCTGGAGCTGCTGACCGAGCTGCTGCGCAAGCAGGACGCGGAGGAGTACGCGCGCTCGGGCCGAGTACCCGCCTACGCGGCCGACCACCAGTCCCGCAACCCCTTCCTGACCGTCATGAGGCTGCTCGGACACCGCCGCCCAGAGTCGACGATGCGGTACCTGACGTACAAGAAGAAGTCGAACCTCCTGGTCGCGCAGGCCATCAAGGAGTGGAACGACCAGGACAGCACGTACGCGGAGCTGGCGTCGCGGCACGGGGGACGGTGGACCGACTGATGCCCCGCAGAGGAGAACGCCGAGGTACCTCCGGCACGCGGCCGTCCCGTCCCGCCGAGCCCATGCCGGACCGGATCGGGATACGCGAGATCGTCTTCCGCCAGAGAGATCGGCCCGTCCACGCGCGCCTCGATCCCTCCGCTTTCGCCTGCTCCACCTTGGCCGGACAGCTCGCGGACCTATGGGTCGACTATCACCGCAAGAACGCACTCAAGACCGTTCACGCCTACCCGACCGCGATCCGCTCGTTCGCGAAGTTCCTCGACGTCCACCTGATGTCCCAGGGCATCGATCCGACGCAGGCACGGCTGGAGGACGAATCGATCGATCTACCGGCCTTGATCCACGCCTGGGGACAGAGCCTTCTGAAACAATACCCCGAGAACTCCCGGCGCCCCTGGGGCCTGGAACGCGCCCTGCTCGCCCTGCTCAGCCACGGCTCCGAACGCGACCTGAACGTGCCCGAACGGGTGCGCCGCCGAGCCGCCGCCCCTCCTGGCGTACGCAAGGCCACTGGCCAGGTGCTCGACGAGTTCAGCAACGCCGAGCGGGCGGCCATGCGCAAGGCCGCTCAGGACGATGTTCGCGCGCTGGAGAGGCGCCTCGCCCGAGGGCTCGAACTCCTGGAGGCCGGAAGGGATCCGCGCCGACACGGCTGGCTGGAGCTACCGAACCTGATCTGGGCCGCCCGCCACGGGCTGGTGGACAGCCACACCCTGAACGAGAACCTCCCACTGCCCCGCAACTGGCCTGCGGACATTCGCGAGTTCGCCGAGAGCTCCGGCATCTGGCCCGGCATCGGTTTGATGGGATGCCTGCACCACATGCTGTTCCCCCGGGAGATCGACCTCCACCCGTTCCGGGTCCTGCTCCTGCTCGGGATGACCGACTGCACCTCCGAGGAACTGCACGCCCTGCAGGTGCCCGACCTGGAGTTCAGCGCCGAAGGCGTACGTATCGTCCAGGCCAAGGAACGCGCTGAACGTATCCGCGCTGACTTCCACCTGGCCGAGCCGTCCGACGGGACGCCCGAGGAGCCCGGCGACAAGTCGTATCCGGGACGCGGCGCGTGGGACGTGCCCGGCCTGCTGCGACGCCTGGTGAAGGCCAACACCCTCACGCGCGAGGTGTTCGACGGCGAGCCGTGGCTGTTCACCGCGGTGGAGTCCCGGAAACGGGTGCGGATGGATGCCGCGCTCGCCGCGTTCCAGGACCCCGGCCGACGCTTCACCCACTGGCTCGAGCGCCACAGCGGTCCGGACCGGCCGTTCCCGAAGGGCGTCTCACGCCCCCACGACGTCCGACGGCTGCGGAAGACCGCGAAGACGACCCGGGTGGTCGCGCTCGGCGGCACCCTGACCGACCTGGCCGGCGACGATCACAGCGTCCGCGTGTTCCAGCAGCACTACGCCCACGGCACCACCGCCCACGTGCTGGCGGGGGCCGCGATGAACCGCGCCCAGTCCAAGGTCTTCGCCAAGGTCACCGGGCAGGCGACCTTGGTGCGACCCGAGGACGAAGCGCGCCTTGCCGAACCCGAGGTCGCCGCCGCCCTCGGCGTCACCCTGGAGCAGGGCGCCGACCTGCGCGACGGCCAGCTCGACATGGGCGTGAGCAACTGCAAGGACCCCCACAACTCGCCCCACTCGACGCCCGGGAAGCTCTGCCACGTCGCCCCGGCGATGTGCATGATCTGCGACAACGCCGTCGTCTTCGTCTCCCAACTACACCAGCAACTCATGCTCTTCGACCACATTCAGCACATGCGTAACGTACTTCCGCCGAAGACCTGGCACAGCATCTGGGGGCGACAGGAGGCCGCGTTGAAGCAGGTCTTCGAGGAGTGCGCCGACCACATCGAGGACGCGCGCAAGACCATCGAGGAGCAAGCCCTGACCCTGAACCTGCCGCTGGGCATGCGAACGGAGTACGACCGATGACCAGTCCCGCCCGTCCGCTCGCGCTCAAGTCCGCGACCTTCGCCGATCACGAACCGGTCTACGCCGATCTCCCCGGGCAGATACCCGGGGCAGTCGGGCCGACGTTCGGCCGCACCGACATGTGGCCCGCGGACAACGTGCGCCGGCCCGCGAACACGGTCAAGGCCGCGTGGCGGTGCGACCTCCCCGGCGACCCGACGTGGAATCTGCTGGTACGGGAGGTCGCGTTCTGCATGCTCCACCCGACGCATACCGCCCTGCAGAAGGCCGGGATCTTCCTGCCCCCGGGCAAGTGGGGGGTGCGAACGACCGGACAGTGCTGCTTCTATCTCGCGCTGCTGAGAACCTGGGCGATAGAGCAGGAGATGCCGGATGACCTCGGCCTATGGGAGGTCGCCGACTGGCAGGCATTCATCGACTCACGCTCCCAGCAGACCGAGCCGCCGACGGTTCGCAAAGTGGTGTCCGCGGTGCGGCACCTGATCACTTTCTCGCCGGTCCTCACCGGTATCCCCACCCTGGAGGACCCATGGCCGGGGAAGTCCAGTGCCCAGGTTGCCGAGTCGGTGTGGACCGACGAGCTGTCCACCCCGGCGATCCCGCCCGAGGTCTGGTGGCCGTTGCTGCGGGCTGCCTGGGCGTACATCGACCGCTTCGCCGCGGACATCCTGGCCGAACGCGATCGACGCCAGTCCGAACCGTCCGTCCGATTGCCGTCACAGACGGACAACGACCGCGAGCTAGAGCAGTGGCTGGCAGACCTGAGCACCAGCATCCCGCTCAACGCACGAGACCGCGGCCGGGCTCTTCGCGACGAGGTGAACTGGCGGCGTGCCAGCATGCTCGCCACCAACGGCCGCACCCGCGTCCTGTTCGCCGCCGAGAACCGCTTGGGGCTCAAACGGCGTCAGCGCGTACTCGCGTGGCTCGCCGACACCGGCCGCAGCCACACGAGCCCCGTACGTGTACCGTCCTTCGCTCCGCCTGCGGAGGAGCGCCTCACTCACAACGACCGGGTCCTGCGTGAATGGCTGGACAATCAGGACAACTTGATTCCCGTCCACCCAGTAGACGATCAGGTCGCGTGGGCCGGTGAGCCGAACTGGACGGAACTGGCCCGACTGGTTTACGGGCAACCGAGCAACGTCTTCGGCCACGGCAGCAAGGCCCGGGCCGAGCAACGGCGCCAGTGGGTCTGTGAGGTGGCCCGCGACCCGAACCGCACCATCGCGACGGATCACGGCCTCAACCTCCGCATGCTCCGGGCAGCCTGCTACGTCTTCGTCGCCGCGCTGACCGCCATGCGCGACAGTGAGATCCACGAGATCGAACGCGGGGCGCTCACCCAGTACTACGGTGCCCCCGCGCTCGCGTCCCGGAAGGTGAAGGGCGACGACTCGCGGCCCCGCGGCTACTGGTGGATCATCGAACCCGTCGCGCGGGCCATCGCGGTTGCCGAACAGCTGACCTGGCACGACACCAGAGTCTTCACCGCGGTCACCCCGTTGGCCGGGGGCGGCCACGGCGGCTTCGATGCCGCCCGCGACATCGACGACTTCATCGCCACCGTCAACGCCAACCGCGAGCACACCTGCCTGGAAGAGATCCCCGAAGCACTGGTGCGGCCCCACATGTTCCGTCACACCATGTCGATCATCGCGGCCCATGAGCCCGACGGTGAGATCGCGCTCGGGCTGCAGCTCAAGCACGCCGCCCGGCGGGCGATGGCGAACCGCACCACCCTCGCCTACGGCAAGCCCGATGCGCGGTGGGCCAAGGAGTTCGACAATCAGCTGCAGGTCGCCGCGGCCAAGAAGCTGGTCTCCCTGCTCCAGGCCCGCCGGGTCGGCCAGGTCATCGCCGTCGGTCCCGGCGCCGCGCGTTTCCACGCCGGGCTCGACAAGGTCAACGACGTCATCGAGCAGAGCGCGGCACTTCGTGCCCAGATCGCCGACGAACGCCTGGAGATCACCCTACTGCGGGACGAGTTCGCCGACCTGCACCTCGGCACGGTCAACCACTGCCTGTGGAATGCACCCACGGCCGAGTGCCAGAACCAACTCCCGCCCGACCAACGCGGTCAGGCCCCGCTGCTGGGGGCCTGCCAGCCGTCCCGATGCCGCAACTCGGTACTCACACTCGCCCATGAGCCGATCTGGCGGATGGAGGAGGCCGACCTCGTGTCGCTGCTGAAGAGGAAGCTGTCGAAGCCACGTCGCGAACAGGCCCTGACCCGGCTCGCCGAGGTCCGCTCGGCAACCGCCGAGTTCAACAAGATGAGGGAGAACGACTGATGCCGGTGTCCGCCGCCACCGAGAAGAAGCTCCGCGAGGCCATGGCCCGCCTGCTGGCCAGCGAGCCGCTGCACACCGACGGCGCGCTGACCAAGGAGAACCTGGCACGCGAGGCGAAGGTCAGCCACGCCACTGTCCACCGCGCCGAGGAGATCCTGGCCGAGTGGAACGTCAAGGTCACCCGGCCTGTGCTCCGTACGCCGGGAGAGGTCCAGCGCGACGAAACCATCGCTGACTTGCGCAAAAGGCTCCGCGATGCCACCACCAGGGCGACCGAACTGCAGAGCAAGCTCGACGCGCTCGCCACGGTCACCGCGAACCTCTACTACGAGAACCTCGAACTCAAAAAGAAGACCACCGCCCAGGGGCAACGCCGGATCGCCGCCCTGCCTGCTTCCGGCCCCTGGCTGGAGTAACTCCGCAGCCGAGACGGGCGTCAACGGCGGCCCGGATGAAGCGTCCGTTCATGCGAAAGCGAGTCCCGGAAGCTGTCACGGATGTCCGTCAGGGGGCTGGCGGTGTCGGGTGTAGTAAAGCTTGTTGATCAGCACGATCGCCCAGCGCCTGCCGCTCTATGACGCCGTGGCGTGAAACGCCCCATTTTATCTTGTTAGCCTGAGAGAACCTGAAGGAGGTCCTCTTCGGCCCAGGTGGGCAGCGCGCTGTAGTTGCTGGTGGTCACGGCCCTCCCCCTCGGTGGTGATACGAGCTTAGAAGAGGGCTCCTCTTCAGTCTGCGCGGCGTCGAGCAGAGTATCGCCTGACGTGTCGTCGCTCCCCTCTCTGACTCCAAGAAGCCAGCCGATTTCGACGGACTGACCGTCATCCCGATAGGCGGGGAGCTTTGAGGTCCCAGTCGAGCTCCCACAGGCGCAGGGTCTGGTCGCCGTCGGCAGTGAAAGCGAAGTTTGCATCGGGAGTGATGGCGAGTCCCGCTGTGCCGGACTGGTGGCCGTCCAGGTTTCGTATGCAACGGCCAGTAGCCGCATCCCACACGCGAACAGCTGAATCCACCCCGCTCGAGACGACGAACCGGCCGTCATCGCTGAGGCGAAGGTCGGACAGATATTGCGGCTGAGGGTCGAAGACGCGTACGCAGTCACCACTCACGGCGTCCCACATCCGGATCCGAGCCATCCTCCGCGCCAGATCGGGCGAGGGGACCCTAGAAAGCTCAGGGGCGCTCCCAGCGACAAGGAAGCGCCCGTCGGAGCTCAGACACGCACGGCTCACCGTCTCCGATTGCGTGGGAATGGTCAACAGGCACTGTCCGGAAGTCAGATCCCAGAGCCGAATCAGGTTGTCACCGCTCGCCGACACCGCACGGCGACCGTCCGAAGCGAGCCACAACGCGGTGACGATACGTCCCGGACTGGGCAATGCCTGCAACTCGCGGCGTTCTTCCAGGTCCCAAAGCAGCATGCTGGCCGCGGCACGGTCGACGACCAGGGCCAGCCGAGCGTCCGCGCTGAATGCCACTGGATGGGCGGAGCGGAAGTGCAGGGTGTCCAGGCACTCTCCGGACTCCACGGAGAAAGTCTTGATCGCGGCTCCTTGGCCCGCGACCACCATGCGCCGCCCGTCGGGAGTGAGCCGGAGCCTGGTCAACGCGCGAAGGCCTGGATCAATGACGCGCTCTCGCCGTCCCTGTGCCAAGTTCCAGATCTGCACCTGGTGATAGTTGTCTCCCAGCACGCCGAGCCGGGCGTCCGCGGTGAGGTCGACGGGAGTGGCGACGCTGGTATACGTCCTGGACCTGGCGCCTGGGAAGATCCTTTCCAGCGAGGTGGCGGTGGCGGCTTTGAGGGTTTTGGCCGGCCATGCTGCGCTCAGACCGGTGCGAGTCGCCTGGGCGCCCAACGTGCGCCACGCAGTGAGGGCCCGTGGCGCTCGCTCGCAGCCGGGTAGGGCGCGGGCCTGCACCAGCAGGTCGATCGCCTCACCGACGCGACCGGCGTCCTGGGCGGCCTCGGCCTGGGTGACCAGTGCCTCCATTCGCTCGTCGATCCAGACCAGTTGGCCATGCTGGCGTGGGCGGCTCACCTGCGCGGGCGCCTCGAATCGGCCGGGCAAGCGCCACACCCGCGTCGTATTGTCGAGAGATGCTGACACCCCGTACTGGTTGTCAGTGGTCAGCAAGAGAGCGCTCACCCTGTCCTGATGTCCCACGAACGTCCGTAGGCAGCGGTTGTGCTGAAGGTCCCACCAGGTGACCTTGCCGTACCAGCTGCCGACGAGCAGGAACCGCGAGTCGAGGCTCAGTGCGACCGATCGGACCTCGAGGTCGCGCGGAAGCGCCAAAGTGTGGACGCAGCGCCGTTGGGCGAGGTCCCACACACGGATGACGTGATCGTCCCCTAGGACGGCCGCCATATCTCCGCGTGGTCCGAACCAGATGCCTGTTACGCCACCTTCGTAGTTGTCCAGGCGCCAGACGCAGTCTCCGGTCGTCAGATCCCAGAGCTGTAGGACCGGGGCTTGCAGGACCGTGCCGTTGCCGGACAACGCCCACTGCCCAAGGGGGCTGACCTCGACCTTCTGTCCGCCGGAATGTCCGTCAAGAGTCAGCAGATGTCGGTCCTGTGGGAAGTCCCAGACCTGAATCCGGCCGTCTGCTTCGCCCCACAGCGCGACGCTCCCGTCGCGGTTCAACCGGACGGCGGATTCCGCGATGGCACCGGGATCGAGCCGCGTGACGTGGGTGTAGTGCGGGCGGCCGGCGGCTTTGGCGAGCTCGTTTTGACGGTCGGCCTCCCGTTCCTGCTCCGGACCTTTGCTGTCGGCCCAAGGAGTGATGGGGACGGAGCGCATCTGCTTGCCGACGGCCAGGTCCCAGAATCGTACGGTCTCGTCCCAGCCAGTCGAGATCGCATACCGTCCGTCGGCGCTGATGTCGACGGAGTCGACCCGATTTGTGTGGCCCTGGAGCGACTTCAGCTGTACGCCGGTGTGGATGTCCCACAGCCGCACGCTGTGGTCGGCGCTGCCTGTGAGCGCGAGCCGCCCGTCGGGGGTGAGGCGGATGTCGTGGCCTGTTGGGATCGAGTCGCTGGGGTAGGTCTGCCATGGAATGCGTACATTCCTGAAACACTGGGCGTCGGGGATCTCATCGGATAACGACGTGTTCGCCGCGTGCAGCAGGTCTGGGTCGTCAGGCCGTTCCCTGGCCAGCTCCTGCAACAGTTTCCTGGCTGCCGCCACGTCGCCGCGTTCCATGTGCACCAGTGCGGACAGATGGCGGATCTGCCAGGGATCGCCGAGGTCGTCACGGGGCCCCGCGATTGCGGTGAGGAGCTCTTCGTCGGTGAGATGGCCGCGTCTCCAACGGAGCAATCCGGCGTTGTAGGTGGCAGTCAGGTGCTGCGGGTCGGCTCTCAGCGCCTCTGTGAACGCCTGCTCGGCCTCAACCGGTCGGCCGAGGTCAAACAGCGACAGTGCCCGGTTGTTGAACTCGTCGGCGAGAAAGTCGGCCGGCTCCGGTGCTGGACGCGGGTACGGACGGCCCACCAGATCCTCATAGATGCTGAGAAGGGCAGCGCCCACGGCGGTCATCCGAGCCGGTCGCAGCGCTGGTTCCTCCTGTAGGCAGCTCGCCAGCAAGTCGGCCAGCCCGGATGGCATGGCGGGCTGTCCTTCTGTGCTGCTGGCCCGGCAGTCGGCCAGCACCGCTCCGGCGGTGGGGCCCGCATCCCAGGTGACGGCGCCGGTGAACATTTCGAGGACTGACACCGCGAAGCTGAAGATGTCGGTACGCCGACCCAGCGGACGGTTCTCCACCTGCTCCGGAGAGGCGTACGCCAGCGTCATGCCGCCGCCGCCGGGTTGCAGGGTGCTGGCATCGGGCGGAGAGTCCGGATCGAGGGTGCCCGCCACTTTCCGGGCCAGGGCGAGGCCGAAATCGGTGATCTTCGCCGTTCCTGAACTGTCGAGGAGCACATTGCCCGGTTTCACGTCCTGGTGTACGAGACCCTGGCGGTGCGCGTGCTCGAGTCCCCATGCCATTTGCACGGCCACGTCGAGGATCCGCGCCAACACCCTTTGCCGATCGCCCCGGTACAGCCGCCGGTCCACGATCCAATCGCGGAGGCTGCCACCCGGCACATACTCGGCGAACACCCGGGGGATGCCGCCCAAGGTGCGGACGTAGTGACAACCGCACACATTCGGGTGCAGCCCCAACGACACCCACGTCTCGGCCTCGATGACGAACAACTCGCGGGCGGCCGCGCTCCTGAACAGGGCGGGCCGTGGGCTCTTCACCGCGAGGTCGGTGTCCCACCCCAGGTGACGGACCCGGTACACCACTCCCATCGAACCGCGTCCCAGCACCTCGGTCACTTGGTACCGGTCGTCGATGACATCCCCGACGCTCCATACGGACGGCACCGCGCCGTCGTCGTACGAGACTTCCATGTCACCCCCGTTGTCTGTGAGCGTGGCCTCAGTCGACGAGGGCCACGTAGATCGGCGAGCCGAGTAGTACGGGCACGCCGCCAGGACCGCTCCCGTGCAGGAGGCGCTTGGCGACGAACTCGAGGTTCTGTGCAGGGCCCTGGAGGCGCCGGACCGCCTGATGCACGGTCGTGAGCGCGGCGCGATGGGAACGTCCCGAGACGTCGCCGATGGCATCCACAAGCTGCTCATCCTCGAGCTCGGATCCTGCGCCCAGTCGGTCGAGCATGGTCGGCAATGACGACGCGGCTTGGGCGACGTCGATTCCCGGCACCGACCCCAACAGGTGCCGGACAGAACCTCCAAGGCCTACCACCGTGCGGTCGTTCCCACCGCCGAAGAACACCAACGAGGCGTCCCCGCCATCGGGAAGCGCGCCCGAACTCATGGGCAGCACGCCTGCGAAGAATTGGCCCGGTTCGTCGATCGTTCCCAGGTCACCGAAATCCTGCAGGTGGCCCACGACGCGCTCAAGTCGTGCGAAGCGATCAGGCTGTGCGGGCTCGGTGGTGCGTTTCGCCGCGACCATGGGAAGGTTCACACCGAACTCGGTCGTTCGTCTGGCTGCGAATCCCGGGTCGATCTGCGGCAGCAACATATCGACCTTGCTGTCGCTGACGTAGAGGAAGTACCGGAACGACATCACCACCCCCGTCGCGCACTCGGCCACACCGGCCACGTGGACACCTGCATGCCCCAGAGAGTATGCCCACGGACCTGACCGATCCGCAGCCTTCCGATCAATGACGGATTCCCTACCATCTGAGCCGCCTGCCAGACAGCGATGCTGGCCCGTTCCCGCGCATGGGGTGCTGATGCGAGCGCTGCACGGACACAAGCGCAGCCGTCCAACTCATGGTCAGCGAACGCATAGAGAAGGGCGAGCGCGCACCAGACGATCTCGACGTGCCCCATTAGATGGACGTGAGTACTTCGAGTTGATCGAGCAGCCCGGCCGAGAAGGTCACGAACAGGCATCGCTTCCCACCTCTTTCTGAGACAGTTGCCGCGTGGTTCACAGTAGATCGTTCAGGCGCTTCCACCTGGGTGCCAGTGAGACAGGGGGAGGACTGAGACATGCGAACTGTTCCTAACGGCGGACACACCGAGCCCGAAGACGGCTCCCTGGCCGAGGCGGCTCTTCGGGAGCTACACGAGGAGACCGGCATTCCTCCCCAGGCCGTGACACCGTGGCCCGGCCACGAGGCCGTGCCGTTCGACATCGACATCCACGACATCGACGCCCGTCCAGGCAAGGGGGAACCGGGCCACCAGCACTTCGACCTCCGATTCCTCTTTCGTCTGCGCACGGCGACGGACGTGCCGGTCGTGCTGCAGGTGGAGGAGGTCGGCGGTATCGAGTGGCGGCCCGTGGGCAGGGTGTACTCGCCCTCCCTGCGCGAGAAGCTGCTGAAGCTCACGCCCGAAGCCGAACCGGAGACTGCCAACGCCTCCGCCCTGATCTACAACGACCGCGGCGAGTACCTGCTCCACCTGCGCGACTACTTCCCCGGCCAGATCTGGGAGCCGGGCATGTGGTCACTGCTGGGCGGCGGCCGAGAGCCCCAGGACGCCACCCTGGAACACACCGTGCGGCGGGAACTGGACGAGGAAGCCGGTCTCGACATCGCCGACCTGACCCCGTTCGGCATCGAGGAAGCAACCGACGCATCCGGCGGGACCGTGCCCATCGCCATCTACGCCGGCCGCTGGAATGGCGATCCCCGCGAACTCCGCCTGACGGAAGGGGTGATGCTGGCCTGGTTCGCCCCCGACGAACTCCACCGGCTACGCATCGCAGACACCACCAGCGACCTGGTACAGCGTCACGCGGCCAGCCGCACGGCCAGCGCATCCAGCACCGCGGCGAACACCGGGGCAGCCTCCGACGAGGAGCGCCACCCGGCCTCCCCGCACGGCACGGTCCTCAACGTCATCGGCGTCCACCTCTACCTGGAGCGGCCCGACGGAACGGTGCTGCTCGGGCTACGCCACCGCGACTCCGCGTTCGCGCCCTCCACCTGGCACGTTCTGGCCGGCCACTGCGAGCAGGAGAGCGCCATCACGTGCCTGATCAGAGAGGCACGGGAGGAGGCCGGCCTGCAGATCCAGCCGCAGGACATCGAACTCGTCCACGTCGTCCACCACATCGACCGCGCCGGGGACCGACCCCGTATGGGCCTCTTCTTCCGCCCCCGGGCCTGGACCGGCGAGCCCGAACTGCGCGAGCCGGACAAGTGCACCCAGTGGAAATTTTGGGACCCGGCCGCACTCCCCGACGACCTCGTCCCCTACACCCGAGTTGCCATCGAGGGCATCCGCGCCGACCGCCTCTACTCCGAAACGGGGTGGGCATGAGCACTGTCGCCTCCAAGCACCCGGACCTCGCGCCCGAGGAAGTGCGGCAGCTCTCCGAGCAGGCCGTGGGGCGCGTCGACACCTGCACTGAGCAATGCCGGTTCAACCTCCACGGGCCACAGACCGCAACGGACCCCACCGCATCCATCGGAGGCACGCGTGCCTGAAGACACCCAACAGGGGATCCCAGCCGTCCCGAGGCCGGCGACCGGAGACGAACCGCAAGAGCACCACATGCACCTGCTCCCGCGGTACTACCGCCAAGTGGAAGCAGGCCGCAAGACGATCGAAGTGAGGGTGGCCACCCCGCAGAAGCGCGCCGTCGCAGCCGGCGACACGATCGTCTTCCACGATCGCGACACCGGCCGGGAACTCGACATCATCGTGCACCGGATCACCCCGTACCCCTCCTTCGAGGACCTGCTCAGCTCGGAGGACCCCGCGCGCATCGACCCCGACGGACCGCACGGAGAACTGCTCGCCAACCTCCGCAGCATCTACCCGCCGGCCAAGGAAGCACTTGGTGTCCTCGCCTTCGCATTCGACCACCGCCCTGCTCGGCCCGGCCGCCCCATGCCGATGACGCCCGCGCAGTATGCACAGACCGTCCCCCACCACACGGTGTACGGCTGCCTGTACATCCGCGACGAGCACGACCGGCCGGTCCAGCTGCGCTCGGTCTACGGCTCGCGCCTCTGGCAGTTCCCGGGCGGCAACCTGGACGCCCCAGGCGAGGACCCGCTGCAGACCGCCCGCCGCGAAGCAGTCGAAGAGACCAGCCTCGAGCTCGCACAGGACACGCCGAAGCTCCTCCTGACGCACTTCCTGCACGCCGGGCCACGCCTGCCGCTGAACAAGGTAGGGCTCATCTTCGACGGAGGCCGGCTGACCGCCAACCAGCTCGGCCGGATCCGACTCGATCCCGACGAGCACGACATGTGGGCCGTCCACGACCTCGCCACATGGCAGGAGCTGCTGGCACCGCGCGCCTTCGCCCGCCTCGACGCCATCGAACGAGCGCGGCGCGGCGAAGGCCCCGCCTACCTCATCACGCACACCTGATCCCCAACGCACCCACCCAGGGGCAATCATGCCCGCCGAGGCGTACACCGCGGCCATCATCAAGGTCGCCGACCACCACAGGGAACTCGTGAAGTGAACGCACCCGTCGACGCCGCCTTCCTGGGCGACCTCATCCACGCCGCCGACGCCGACAGCATCACCAAGTACGTCGTCGGCGCCGTCATCTCCAACGCACAAGGCAAGGTGCTGCTGCTGCACCGCGCTGCCGACGACTACCTCGGCGGCCTGTGGGAGCTCCCTTCCGGCGGCGTCGACGCGGGCGAGACCCTGACCGAGGCCCTGCACCGGGAAGTCGCCGAGGAGACCGGCCTCACGGTCTCCGCGATCGGGTCCTACCTCGGACACTTCGACTACCTCTCCAAGAGCGGCAAGAAGACTCGTCAGTTCAACTTCACCGCCACAACCACCCACGAGAGCGACACGGTCAAGCTCACCGAACACGATGAACACCTATGGGCCGACCACACGGAGCAGGAACAGGTATCCCGCGCTGTGCAGGCCGTCCTCGCCACCTGGCGCGAGGAGGTCGCGTGATGGATCCGTCCACCGACCCAGGCACTCGCCGATCGTTCGGGGCTCGGGCTCACCTCGCGCGCCCCACCCGCGACGAGGAATCGGTCCTCGGCTCCCTACGGCCGGTTCGGGCCCGCGTCAGCGGGCCGGACAGCGGCATCGACCGCGAGCTGGTGCAACGGCTCACCCGGCAGGCACTCGGAGACGCCAACAACGGGGTGCACGCCGTGCTTCCTCACCTCGGGCACCGCCGGGTACTCAACCGGTTCCAACGAATGAAGAGGGGTGTTCCCGTGCCCGAGAAGGCCACCAAGGACAAGGTGCTCTGCTACGTCGTGCGCGACGGAAAGCTGCTGGTCTTCCGGCACACCGGCTACAGCTACGAGGAGGTCGGCATCCAGGTCCCGGCCGGCAGCATCCATGAGAGCGAGACACCGGAGGCGGCTGCGCTGCGCGAGGCCCGCGAGGAGACCGGCCTGAAGGACTTCAAGATCGTGTGCAAGCTCGGCGAGACCGAGTACGACATCAGCCCGTACCGGTTCGAACTCCAGCACCGGCACGTCTTCCACCTGGAACTGACCGAGCCCACCCCGGAGCGGTGGATGAGCCAGGAGGACCACGACGGGGAGCAGGAGCCCACGCACTTCGAATGCTTCTGGATCCCGCTGGAGGCCGCCCACATCCTGCAGTCCGGCCAGGGCTCCCTGCCGGGACGCCTGTACGACTGATCCCCATACCGGCGGAGGGCGCGGGCGCTGGATCGAGCATCTAGGCACGGGAGAGGTACCAGTTGCGGTCAGGGTACGGTCGGCGTATGGCAAAAGAGGGGACTGCGAGTAGGACATCGCACTTGCGGCGCTGGCACCGCATGGCGCTGGCCGCGGTGGCGGGCATTATCGCCGGGTACGCCTACAGGCTGGCGGCCGGGGAGTTCGGTGGCCCCTGGAGCTGGACCATGCTGATCATCACCTTGGCCACAACGGTGGTGGTGCGCTCCTTCCTGGAGCGGTTTGCGCAGGGCCGGTAGAACCCCTGCCCGCCAGCGGCGTCACCTGCCCAACTGCACAACGGCCGACACCTGGTTCGGCTACCCGATGCAGAAGCACAACGTGCGACCTGCTGGCGCAGGCACTCGAGTCGACGGCGTCTCCTACGAAATAGGCCTCAGCGCGGCTTCATATGAGAACCTCGAATCCACGCTCTCCCCCTTCGTGAAGGCTGCTCGCCGGACGTCTTCCGGCAGGAGGGTGAGGTCTCGCAAGGCGCCGGCGGCCACCCGGAAATGGGTTCCCGCTGCCACGTTCAGCGATGCCGAACCGGATCCCGCAGAGATCCGGAGGCGGGCAAAGGATCGCAAGATCGCTGTGCCTGCACGTGGACGGATCTCACGCTCTGTTCGAGAGCAGTTCCTGGGGTTCAGGGCAAGGTTGATTGATCGGGTCGCGCAAGGCCAGGGGGCCGAGTCTCGGTTACCTGGCTTCGCCCTTGTCCGGGCACCCACATCAGAGGCAACCGGGCTGTGCTCCGTCGGAGTGATCTCCCTGACGATGGTGGGCACGCCGTCAGTGCGGGGTGGCTCTACCCTGGAGGATGCTGCGGATCGACTGCGCTTCGTCAACGGTCACAGAAGGCAACAGGCAAGGGCTCTCCCGTCGGGGGAGCGCCCGATGTCGAGGTAGAGGCGTGTATCCACAGCGTGTGGATACACCGCTCTCGGTGATATTCGGTACCGATGTCGAGGCTCACGTCCTAGCCTCTCCATCAACGCGATGACGGAGACGAGTAGCCCGGGATCACGCGAGCCGAGAGAGCTGCCGGCAGCTGGGAAGGCAGCCTCGCGCCCCAGGGTGAATCCACTCCCGAGTGCGGGGAGGAACGGCCTCATGGACGGCCCAATGCCCCGCCGGTTGACCCCCGTGACCAGGTCGTGAATGAGGCCACCACATGGTGGTGGCGAAGGCGCGGTGGCACCGCGAGATGCCCTTTCTCGCCCGCGCTCCCAAGGGATCACGTCACGACGGCTGATCGAATGGAGCACCGGCAGAATGATCGATGTCACCCTGATTCGCCAAAACCCGGACTACGTCCAGGAGGCGCTGGCCAAGCGGGCGGTCCACGTCGACCTCGACGCGTTCCTGCACCTGGACGACGACTACCGGGCGGTGCGCACCGAGGTAGAACGCCTGCGCGGGGACCGCAAGAGGATCTCCGGCGACATCGCGAAGCGGCAACGGGCTGGTGAGGGCGCGGCGGACCTGCATCCGGAGGCGACAGCCGTCAGCGAGCAACTGACCGCCGCCGAGACGCGGTGCGCTGAACTGGAACAGGCCCGGCAGGCCTTCCTCGATCCACTGCCGAACCTGCCCGACGCGGACGTGCCGGCCGGAGGCAAGGAGAACAACGAGGTCGTCCGCGAAGTCGGGCGACGCCCTGAGTTCGGGCTCAGGCCCAAGGATCACGTGGAGCTCGCCCGGCGCCTCGGTCTGGTCGACTACGAGCGGGGTACGAAGCTCGGCGGCAGCGGCTTCTGGCTCTACCGGGGTAACGGTGCGCTCCTCGAGTGGGCGCTGCTGAACTACTTCGTCGAAGCCCATGTGCAGGACGGCTACGAGTTCGTGCTACCGCCCCACGTGCTGACGTTCGCGGCCGGGTATGCGGCCGGCCAATTCCCGAAGTTCGCCGACGAGGTCTTCGCTCTGGAGGAGGGCGAGCAAGGCCCGGAGCGGTTCTTGCTGCCGACCGCGGAGACCGCCCTGGTCAACCTCCACCGGGACGAGACGCTGCCCGAGGCCGAGCTGCCGAAGCGGTACGTCGCCTATACGCCGTGCTACCGCAAGGAGGCCGGCGGCTATCGCACGGCGGAGCGGGGGACCCTGCGAGGGCACCAGTTCAACAAGGTCGAGCTGTTCCAGTTCACCCACCCCGACGCCTCCGACGCCGCGCACGAGGACCTCCTCGGCAGGGCTGAGGAGTTGGTAAACGAACTGGGTCTGCACTACCGGATCACACGGCTTGCGGCAGGGGACACCAGCGCAGCGATGGCCAAGACCTACGACGTCGAGGTGTGGCTGCCGAGCGTCGGCTCGTACGTTGAGGTCAGCTCGGTGTCGAATGCCCGCGACTACCAGGCGAGGCGTGGCAACATCCGCTTCCGGCCCCGGCAGGGCAGGTCGGCGTACCTGCACACGCTGAACGCCTCGGGACTGGCGACCAGCCGCCTGGTGCCCGCGCTCCTGGAGCAGCACCAGCAGGCCGACGGCACCGTGGCGGTCCCGGACGTCCTGCGGAAGTGGGTCCCGAGCGGTGTCCTTGCAGCACCGGTGTCGGTCTGACGCCGAGCGGGTCGACCGTCGTGCACTGAAAGTGTGTCCCTCAGCTCAGAATGTCCAGCCACGCCGGTCGGCCAGCCATCGCAGTGTGACCTCTCCACACCACGTCTGGTGCTGGCGAATGTGCGGTGACCAGTCTGCTGGGGGCTGTCCGCCGGAGGTGAGGAAGAACCCTGAGAGCGCGGCCAGCGCCGCATCGAGTTGCTCGTCAGCGACTCCGGCGGCGGTGGGGTGCTGGGTAAACAGGGTGGTGGCATCGTGGCCGTCGGCGTAGGCGGTGGCCAGGAGCAGGACGAGGTCGAACCAGCTTGCCCCTAGGCAGGGCCAGTTCCAGTCGCAGATCCACGCCGTGCCGGATGCGTCGATCAGCACGTTGTCCTGACGCAGGTCGTGGTGAAGGACGGCATTGCCTGCGACGGCTTCCCGCCATCGGCCTTCCAGACTGGCCAGCACTTCCAGTAGATCGAGTGGCATCCAGGAGGGGAGGACGTCCGTGGGCGTGGCACCACGGGCGAGGTTGCGCCAGTCGGCGAAGTCACCGTCGTCCCCTACTGGCTTGAGGCCAACGCGCTGAAGTGATGCGGGTGGGATGGAGAGGGCCTCGGCAATCACCGTGTATGCGTCGAGAGTGGCCGTGAGCTCGTCGGGTTTCCATGGCGTCGTGGGCAAGCGGCCGCCGTCGACAGCATCAATGCCGAGGACGACCCATCCGTCGTGCTCCTCCATCCATTGCAGGTGCGGTGCCGGAATCTGTGCGGGGAGCGCCTGGTTGATCACGGCTTCCCGCCGGTAGCAGTCGGCGACCACAGGATTGTCCAGGCTGTTGACCACTTTGATGAACTGAGGTCCGGACGTCCCACGGAGTACGGCGGCGAAGCCGCTGGTGAATCCGCTCCCTGCACTGGGCCCGGCCTGCACCTCGCCCCCGAGGCGTTGTGCGATGAGTCGGCGAACGTCCTGAGGGAGGTCCTCCCACTCTGGGCGTACCGCCGTGGCGTCGTACCGGAGGCGGGGAGTGATGATGGTGGTCATGCCGTCAGGATGGGGGAATTGCGTTCCCCAGCGCCACGGAGTTGTCGCGTGGACCCGTTTGCGTCCATGCGCCGGCCGAGCCTCGTAGGGCTGGGCCTCCGAAGAGAAATTCGCTGTCTCTCGGTGTGCTGGCTCGCTATCGTCCGTGGCAACGCGATGACGGAGACGAGTAGCCCGGGATCACGCGAGCCGAGAGAGCTGCCGGCAGCTGGGAAGGCAGCCTCGCGCCCCACGGCGAAGACCCTCCCGAGTGCGGGGAGAAACGGCCCATGGTCCAATGCCCCGCCGGCTGGCCTCGTTACCGGCCACGAACGAGGCTGCCGCTGTGGGGCGGCAGTGAAGGCGTGGTGGAACCGCGAGTCCCCTTCTCGCCCGCGCCCCCAAGGGATCACCATGATGCCCTGGAGGGCTGCGATGATCCACACGACCGATCGTGTACTGGTGTCCGAGCTGCGTGAGCACGTGGGCCGGACCGTTTCCGTGGCGGGCTGGGCTCATACTCTCCGACTGCTGAGTAAGGTGCAGCTCGTGGTCGTACGTGACCACACCGGCATGGTGCAGGTCACCCATCGGCGCGGCGGCGCAGGCGACGACATCGAGGCCGCCCTGCAGCAGCTCACGCCGGAGTCCGCGGTGCGGATCACCGGCCGTGTCGCCGAGAACCCGATCGTCAAGCTCCATAGCCTGGAGATCATCCCCGAGCGAGTCGAGATCCTGAACCGGGCCGAGACACCGCTGCCGATCGACGAACAGACCGGCCTGGAACACCGCTTGGACTGGAGGTTCCTGGACATCCGGCGCCGCCCGGCCGCGCAGTCGCTCTTCGCCGTGCAGACAACGCTGGAGCAGGGAATGCGCGAGTACGCCTACGGGCAGGGCTGCACCGAGATGCACACGCCGAAGCTGATGGGCACAGCCTCGGAGTCCGGCGCGGAGGTGTTCGAACTCGGCTACTTCGGCCGCTCCGCCTACCTGGCGCAGTCGCCGCAGTTCTTCAAGCAGATGGCGATCGCGGCCGGCATCGACCGCGTCTTCGAGGTCGGCCCGGTGTTCCGCGCCGAGCCGTCGTTCACCTCCCGGCACGCCACCGAGTTCACCGGCGTGGACGTGGAGCTGGCGTGGATCGACGGGGTCGAGGACGTCATGGCGTTCGAGGAGCGCATGCTCGCGCACGCTATCTCCCGAGTCGCCGACGCGCACGGGGAGGCAATCCGGGATGCGTTCGGCGTTGAGGTGAGAGTGCCGACGGTGCCGTTCCCACGGATCACGATGGCGGTGGCTCAGGAGCTGCTGCGGGCGAAGGGCTGGGACCCGCAGGGTGTGAAGGAGGACCTGGACCCCGAGGGCGAGCGCGGAATCGGCGCGCTTCTCAGGGAGCACATGGGCCATGCATGGGTGTTCGTCACCCATTACCCGACGAGTGTCCGGCCGTTCTACCACATGCGGCCGGCGGACAACCCGGCTGTGACGCTCAGCTTCGACCTGCTGTGGCAGGGGCTGGAGGTTACGACCGGCGCGCAGCGTGAGCACCGCTACGACGTACTTGTGAAGCAGGCTGCGGCGAAGGGTCTGAGGCCTGAACCGATGCAGGACTACCTGAACGTCTTTCGGTACGGCTGCCCGCCCCACGGAGGCCTGGGCATGGGCCTGAGTCGGGTGCTGATGGTGTTGCTCGGGCTTGACTCGATCCGCGAGGCCACGTTCCTGTTCCGTGGCCCGAACCGGCTGGCTCCGTAGCGGCGCAAAGACCAGGTCGCGATCACGATGACGCGATCGACGGTTTGCCGCTTCACCGCAGTTCAGGCTGAGGCTGACGTCCTCAGGGGTAACCCGATAGCCTGCATAGAGCGATCACCGAGGGACGAGATTCATCCAGGCTGAGATTGGTCAGAAGCTGGAGGGCGAGGATGGGCGCGACGAGAACGGTTGCTGTCTACTCTCTCGGCGGCACCATCGCCATGACCACCGATACTGCGGCCGGCGGGGTCGTGCCGGCCCTCTCCGCCCACGACCTCCTCGCGGCCGTGCCAGGCTTGGATGGCCACGGACTCGAGTTGCGCGTGCACGACTTCCGCCGTGTGCCCGGTGCCTCGCTGACCTTCGACGACCTCACCGAACTTGGCGTGGCGGTCGACAAGACCCTCGCTGGCGGCGACGTCGACGGTGTGGTGATCACACAGGGCACCGACACCATCGAGGAGACCGCGTTCTTCCTTGATCTTCATCACGGCCACGAGCAGCCGATCATCGTCACCGGCGCCATGCGCAATCCCACCATGGCCAGTCCCGACGGACCCGCCAACCTGTACGCGGCTGTCCTCGCCGCAGCCGACCCGCGGCTGCGTGGCGCCGGTGCCCTGGTCGTCTTGAATGACGAGATTCACGCGGCACGTCACGTCCGCAAGTCCCACACCACCAGCCCCGCTGCCTTCACGTCACCCGGCGCAGGGCCCATCGGCCGGATCGCCGAGGACAGCGTACAGCTGACCGCTGCGCTACCCCACCGCTATGGCCCCTTGGCGCAGTCGCGAAGGCGTGAGGTCCGCGTGGGTTTGTACACGGTCAGTCTCGGCGACGATGGAGAACTGCTCGCGGCATGGGACGGCCGATGTGACGGGCTCGTCGTCGCTGCCTTTGGCGTCGGTCACGTTCCTCAGCGACTCGTCGAGAGCCTCGAACGGCTCGCCGCGAGGATCCCCGTGGTTCTCTCGTCGCGCATCGGGAATGGCCCTGTCTTGACCAGGACGTACGGCTTTCCTGGGTCCGAGAAGGATCTGATCAGCCGTGGGCTCATCCCGGCTGGCAATCTTGGCCCCTACCAGGCACGCCTCCTACTCCATGGGCTGCTGGCACAAGACGCGGACCGCGAGACGATCACGGAGAAGTTCTCTCTCTTCGCGCACTGACCGGCGCACCTCAATCGTCCGAGGGGACCCCAGAGACGTGCCAACGGTGCCATTCCCGAGGTACAGGAGCACCGAGACGCAAGAGGTCCAGCGGTTCCGGAAGGTGGCCATTCAGGGGATCACCACTGATCGGATGAGTGACTCCATACCGAGTAGGCCAAGTCCCGGTTCGCTGCAGCAGGTGCCGTGATGATGCCCTGTCCTCCCGCTACGGGGGAAGCCGAAGGACAGGGCCGGCTCATCGGGCGGCCGCAACGAGGGCCGGTCGCGCGCCGTCGCTCGTAGGTCGCGAGGTGTTGTCTTTCCGTCTGCGGCACCTCTGTTTTCTCAACTCTGCATCGACGTAGGGCGCTTCGCACATCACGTGCGTGATATTGCTGCCGGGATCTGCTGGATACCTTCTTCACGAGACGGTGTGATCCGTGCGGGACTTGACCCTGCGTAGGGATGGGTTCTTGCTAGCGTCGCGATACCTCAGCTCAAGGAGTCGTATGACCGCCTCATCGCCCACGATCGTCTCTATCGACTTGCGCGTTGAACCGGTTGACGAGGTCCTCAAACGCGTCGAGCGCGCACTCGGCGTGCGTGTGGGTCCGGAGACGGTGGTACGGAAGCGCCGGACGGTTGGTGGACGTACAGACCGGAACACGTGGGTTCGGATTGAACGGCGCCCACTGGAAAAAGCCAGGGGGCAGAGCTGGAACGGAACAGAGTGCGCCGCGGTCCTGGACGGTGTCGCGAAGCCGGCGTGGCTACAGGCGGTGTCGTGGAGCGACACGGCGGGCGGGGCGATGTGGCGTGCTGACGAGACCCAACTGCTTCCGGGAGCGCCGGTGGGCCCGGACGCGGTGTTGACGTTGTCCGATGAGTGGTGGGAGGCACTGAACCTCTCGCTGGATGCCCTCGCTGCCCAGCAGACGACGCGTGTGGCCACACCGGACACCGTCGCGATCACTCAGGTGGGCGTCACCTCGGCGATCAGCGAGACGTTCCCCGATGTCTCGGACACGGCGATCAGGGAGTGGACGCCAGCGCACGCCGACCTGAACTGGGCGAACGTGACCGCGCCGCAATTCTGCTTGTTCGACTGGGAGGACTGGGGGATGGCGCCCCGCGGCCTGGACGCGGCATGGCTGTGGGGGAACTCGCTCGCCTTCCCAGAACTGGCGGAACGCGTACGGCGTGAGCGCGGCCAGGACCTGGAATGCCGTGATGGCAAGCTCATGTCGCTGTTCTATTGCACGAAGATCCTCGGCCCTCATGCGTATCCGGGCGATCCCCGTGTGGAGCTCGCCAGGACCGAGACGGAGCGCATCGGGGCAGAGCTTCAGGCGGGCTGAGGAGTTACCGTGCTCGGAGCGTGTTCGGCGGGGATCCCGACCGTCTCCGTCACGTACCGGCCGGCGGTGGCGGTGGAGACCCCGAACCCTGTCGCGACCTGGGCCAGGGTCTCGTTCTTGCGTAGGTGGACCAGGACGAGCAGGGCCTGCAGGAAGCAGCCCAGCTTGGCCAGCGAGAGTTCAGCTCACACCTTCGGGCGAGATGAGCCAGGAAACGTGCTCAACGACCTCCTGTGGGACGTCGAGCATGCTCGATACGGGACCAACTGGGATCCTTTGTCGAGACGTTGGCGAGTGAGATCACCAGCGAAACGACCAGGAGCCCTGCCATGTTACGAACCCCGACCACCAGCCTCTAGCCCCCGCGAACGGCAGGATGAGAAGCGTTCAGTAGTGCAGGTCCTTCTCAGCGTATTGAGGCAGGTTCCCGGCCCCCATGACTCGGTAACCGTGGCCGTCATTGTCCAGCTTCGAGGTATTGATCTCGCCGTCCGAGACCCATGTAACCGTGACGGAAAACCGTATGTCCCGGTCGACCGGGTTCAGGCGCACGGTCAACTGCTCAGGGTCGCCCGACGTCACCTTGTACGGGAAGCCGACTCCGTTGGCTCCCGTACCCACGATGCGGGGCTGTACAGCGGAGGCTACCGAGGGAAGCGTGACCTCGTACAGCCGCTCATCCACTCCGCCGCCGCAGTCGGTGGCCTTGATGATCGACCCCCGTGTTGGCACTGCCTCGCTCGACGTGACATTCAGACTCATACCCGTCACAACGATTGCCTGATCGGTCACAGCCTGCAACGTAATCGGCATCTCGACGTACTCGGGTCCATTGGTCAGGACAGGTACCCCCGTGCCGACCTGCGAGGGGTTCGCCTTCAATTCGGACAAGTTCGATTCGGAGTACCTGGGAACGCATCCATCGGGGCCGAGTGAAGCGATCTTCAAGCCCGGGGGGTCGGACATTGCATCACCGACCCACCCCCATATCGAAGGGATGGCGGTCCCGATCAGGATCAAGGCCGCTGGAATCACCAGCTGTTGAACCCACCAAGGCTTGTCCGGGGTAGCCGGATCGTTCGATGGGGTGGTCTCTCCAGACTCCCCGGCAGCAGGGTCGGCGGCCAACTGGCTGTCATCCGGGGTGCTTGTCGTAGGGGCACTCGAATCTGTGGACAAACCACTCTCCTAACCGACCGGCTGGGCACTTCTGGCCGACTCGCACCGCGAGTTGGTTATGCCATGATCTCAAGGCGCGCCCAAATCCGCCGCGAGTGCCCACTTTCAACTGCCCGTCAGCCACGCTTCGGAGGGCCGATCACGCATGTCTGAACCCACGCCCCCCGGCAGTCGGCGGCGCCGACCCGGGCACCAGCACACTGCTGGCCACGCCCCGGGGTCCGCCCCAGCACCGGCCACCAAGGATCCGCTCGTCGATCAAGCCGCGCAGCAGGCCACAGCGGAGCGCAATGAGCTTCTCACCGCCCTACGCAGCGCGCTTGACTCGGCGCCACCGGCGAGCACGACCCGGCCAAGCTCGCCGAGCAGACCGCCACCGAACACGACGCCGCGCCCGCCGAAGCAACGCGGCTGCGTGTCGAGCTCGCCGCGCACCAGGCCGCGCAAAAGAACGGCGCCGGGATCTTCAACAGTCAAGGTGTTGACCATGGCACGCGTTAAAGAGTGTTTTGTCCCGGCGGCTGGACCCCACCAGTCGCACGTCGATTCGTTCGTCCGGTTCACCCGGGGCGGAGCATCGGCCCTGTGATGTCGAGGGGTGCGTTTAAGCCGTCCAGGAGCACGATGATCCGGTCGATGTTGGTGAGACGCCGTTGCCCAGCTTCCAGCATCGATAAAAAGGCCTGACTCAGGCCTGTGAGGAGGGCGATGTCCTCCTGACGAAGGTGGCCGTACTCTCGCACGAGTTGGCACAGGAGGCCGAAGTCCTTGTCTAACAGGGCATCTCTGACGTCCTGGCGAGCCCATACTTGGGGTGGAACGAAGGGGCGCGGAGGAGGTACGACTGTCCAGCTGCGAGCGCAGCCGGAACAGACGTCTTCCCTGTTGTACCTACTCAGGCGGCATCGGCAGAGGCTGCAGACCCGGGTGCGGCTGGTTGGCGTGGGGGTGCTTCCTGTGGCGCTAAGGGTGATGCAGTCCGTGCCCGACGGTGTTGGGGCGGCATCAGACGAGAGTCGAGATGAGTAGTCGTCGCCAGCTATCGCATCCGTCCGTGCGTTCGGGTAACTCGTGGCTACGTCGCCCCGAGTCGTTGCGCCGGTGAGCGCCGCGTCCAATCCCTGATCGCGCATCAAGTCCCTCCGTTAGCCGGTGATGCCCTCAGACTCGCGCCAGTCAGGGTGGAGGACCCGGACAGACTGTCCGGGCCCAATTCCTGGTAGCTCTCAGGGTATTGACCAGCGTCAGGAGACTGCCGTGTTGGCCTCCTCTAGTACGGCTTCCCATGGGTACCGACGCCCCGGCATCCCAGCCCGCGGCTCGGCGAGCGGCCATACCTGGTCTCCGTAGATCAACCGCACCCCTGAATCATGAAGAGCTGTAATGTGCCCTTTCCATGCTGGGTGGCGGGCGTGCGCGGCGTTCACCCGGGGCCAGACGACTACCGGTAGGTCCAGTGTGCCGATGGCTTCGTTGACCTGCGTCAACGCTTGGTTGTCCGAGATCCCCAGGGCGAGCTTGGCGACTGTGTTGGCACTAGCCGGGGCCACGACGTAGCAGTCCACAGGCGGATGCGGCCGGGAGTCGCCCGGCAGACGTGATTCGGACCGTACGGGAAGGCCGGTCAGCCTCTCAAGCTCCGGCGTCTCCCCGCTCGCGCGGAGCCACTGGCCTGCCGTCGGTGTGAGCGTGATCGCAACCGTCCAGCCTCGTTCGAGCGCCGGGACCACTAGCCCTGTACGCAGTTCCTCGATCCCGCCGGCGCTCGATCCGACGACCCCCAGCACCTTGCCCTGCATTGAACTCACTGCACCGCCCTGCATCGCTGGGCCATGGCCAGCAGCTCGGACGAGTGGCTGCCGCCCGTGACCGGGGACTGCTTCCTCAGGTCGCGAAGGGTCTCGCGTACACGTGGATTGTTCCGCACGAGTTGGGGCGAGGTGCGTTCGGCCTCCCGTAGTTCCCGGAAGGACTCGTCGACGCGGCCCTTGAGGCAGAGGCCGCGGGCGTAGTCGATGCGATGAGACACGGCGCGTTCCGCCGGCATGTGGGATACGTCGATGCCGCCATGTTCGACGACGTACGGGATGTTCTCCAGGTCGAGCTCGATCGACAGGCGGTGCAGTTCGACGTTCGTCGGACCAAAGCACGTCTGCCAGTGGTTCTCGTCGGAACCAAGTCGGTCGGCTAGCCGCGTGGCCTTCTCCAACAGGGTCTTGGCGGTGTGTCGATCCTGGTGCCGTGCAGCGGCTACAGCGGCTCGCAGATGAATCATGCCCAGCAGGCTCAAGGCGGCCGGGTCGTCGTCGCGAACCTGAGGTGCGAGCCAGGCCGCGGCGGTGTCGCCCAGTTCGAGGGCGTCCTCGTATCGCCCGTTGGCCAGCAGTGCATGCGTACCGGATCGGGCGGCGGAGACGAGCGACAGCGGGTCCTCGGATGCGTCGGCGGCCCGCATGGCGCGCTCGGCCGCGAGCCACGACAAGTCGGACTCGCCGACCTTGGCGAGGGTGGTTGCCGCCAGGTGATGCGTACGGGCCGAGACGACGAGGCCGCGTCGCCGCTGATCGCCAGGTGGAAGGTCTTCCAGATCCTGCGCTGTCCTCAGTAGTCCGGGCAGGGCGGCGATGACGTCGCCGAGAACGCCGGCCTGGTAGTCGGCCCAGCTACGCTCGACGAAGGCCTGCGCTTGCGCAGGCCTCGGCAACTGCCGCTCGGCGGCGGGACCGAACAGCAGCTTGGAGAGCCGTCGAGGGCTCATCAACGCATCGCGGACTGCTGGCACGTCGTCCATGTGCCGTTCCTCGTCCTCCAAGAGGACGGGCTGCCCCATCAAGTCGCCGAGCGGGACCCGCAGCACGCGAGCGAGTTCAGCGAGCTTGTCGATTCTCGGCGGCTTTCGTACACCTCGCTCGATCTTCGACAGCCAGTCGGTGCTGTGTCCGACGAGGCCGGCGAGGACGGGTTGCGTGTAGCCCCGGCGCTCGCGGTAGAACGCGATCCGCTCTCCAATGCTGAGGTGATCACCAAGACCACGCATGCGCGACGCCTCCCCCACTTTGGTCTGTCATTCACGGTAGCGGCCGAGCAAGCCGCGAGAACGGGCAGCGATTCGGGCTGCGGTGCCATGTTCAACATCCACTCTCGGACCTAGAAGCGGCCGGACACTTTGTCCGGCTACACCCACGAGTCCAGTAGGCGTCATGGACTACACGCCCATCCCCTGCCAACGCTCGATGCTCTGGGTAATTACTTGCGTGGTGGCACAACGCAATGGACGTCTCCGAGCCGTCGAACAGGAAGTGCACACCGTCCTGATCGCAGACAACGCCTTGCCCCCATTCAGACGGCAGCGCAAGATCTTCGGTAGAGATGAAGAATGTGATCGTCCGTACTGACCCAAGTACCTGTGGGAAATCGGTAGGCTGCCTGTATGCCTGATGCCTCCACACGCGTACGTTTCGCCCCGTCTCCGACCGGAATGTTCCATGTTGGTGGGGCCCGGTCGGCTCTCTACAACTGGGCCGTCGCACGACAGTCCGGGGGCAAGTTCGTCCTGCGTATCGAGGACACCGACGCGGCACGCAACAGGCCCGAGTGGATCGACGGCATCATCAGCGCGCTCGCGTCCATCGGGATCTCCAAGGACGATCCCACTATCGAGGGTCCGTACTTCCAGTCGCAGAACGCCGACCGTCACAGCGAGGCTGCCCAACAACTCTATGCGCAGGGCCGGGCCTATTACTGCGACTGCACACGTGAGCAGGTGCAGGAGCGGACCGGTTCGCAGCACCTCGGCTACGACGGTTTCTGCAGGGACCGAGGTCTCGAGTACGTCGAGGGGCGGGCGCTGCGGTTCCGTACGCCTGCCGAGGGCGAGACGGTCGTCGTGGACCTGATCCGAGGTGAGCCGTCCTTCCCGAACTCGGCGATCGAGGACTTCGTCATCGCTCGCGGCGACGGCTCCCCGGTCTTCCTGATCGCCAACGTGGTCGACGACCTCGACGAGGGGATCACCCTGGTCGTCCGTGGCGACGAGCACCTGTCGAACACGCCCAAGCAGCAACTGCTGTGGGAGGCGCTCGACACGAACTCTCCGGTGTGGGCGCACCTGCCGGTGATCGTGAACGAGAAGCGGCAGAAGCTGTCCAAGCGCCGGGACAAGGTCGCTCTTGAGGACTACCTCGCGGAGGGCTATCTGCCGGAGGCGATGACGAACTACCTGATGCTGCTCGGCTGGGGCCCTGGCGACGACGTCGAACTGCGTCCGTACGAGGAGCTGGAGCAGAAGTTCAGCGTCGAGGACGTGAACACCTCGCCGGCCTTCTTCGACATCAAGAAGCTGTCCGCGTTCAACGGCGAGTACATCCGTGCCCTGCCGGTGGAGAGATTCGTCGAGATCTGCGAGCCGTGGCTGCGTGCCCCATATGCCAGCTGGGCACCCGAGGACTTCGACCAGGCCGCATGGGAGGCGATCGCCCCTCACGCCCAGACTCGCGTAGCCGTCCTGTCAGACATCACGGCCAACGTCGACTTCCTGTTCCTGAAGGAGCCGGTGGAGGACGAGGCCTCCTGGGACAAGGCGATGAAGGGCGACCCGGCCGCCCTCCTGACCACGGCCCGCGCCAATCTGGAAACGGCCGACTGGACCAGCCCCGTGTCCCTGAAGGAAGCGGTCCTGGCCGCCGGCGACGAGCACGGCCTGAAGCTGGGCAAGGCCCAAGCCCCCGTGCGTGTCGCCGTCACGGGCCGCACGGTCGGCCTGCCCCTCTTCGAGTCTCTGGAGGTCCTCGGCAAGGACCGCACCCTGGCCCGGATCGACGCGGCTCTGGCAAAGCTCGTCGACTGATCACTTGGTGTTCATGTTCCACCGCGCGTGCGAGGAGGCGGGACCAGACGTCACGGAAGACCTCGTGCCGACGCGAGCCAGCGTCTCGCGGGCCGTCGTGCTCCTGGGTTTAGACGACCTTAGCCCGGGGCGCTTGCCTCACTACTTCAGTGACCGTCGCACTGCTTCGGTCAGCGACGCCGCACGCATATCGTCGGGGCCGCCAATGATGTGGTTCATCACGTAGCCGAAGGCGATGCCGTGCTCCGGGTCGGCGAAGCCGAGCGAGCCGCCTCGACCGGTGTGGCCGAAGGAGTTCGGTCCGGTCATCGGGGTGGTCTCGGTGGGCAGCATGAATCCGGAACTGAACCGGCTCGGGACCACCATCACCTGGTCCGCCCCGCTGGCCTGTTCTTTGGTCGCGGATCCGAGGGTTTCCGGCGTGAACAGGCGTATGCCGTCGACCTCGCCAATCAGCGCGGCGTACATGCGCGCGATTCCGCGGGCGGTGCCGATGCCGTTGGAGGCCGGGAGCTCGGCAGCCTGCACCTCTGGCGAGTTGAAGTCGATCTCGGGCGGGTTGGTGACGGCGAAGGCCCGGTTGGAGAGCGAGTTCGGGTCGCGCCAGGAAGCAACCAAGTCACGGAGTTCCGAGGGGATCGACTCGGGAGGCAGCGTTGTGAAGTCGACCTCGGGTTGCTTGTACACCATCCGGCTGACCCGGCCGCGTTCACTCACCGGCAATCCGATGAAGAAGTCCAGCCCCAGAGGGGCGGCGATCTCGTCAGCGAAGAATCGGCCTGGCGTGCGGCCGGACACTCGACGGATCACCTCGCCCACGAGCCAGCCCCAGGTCCGACCGTGATATCCGTGCGCGGTGCCCGGAGTCCACTGAGGTCGCTGAGAGGCCAGCGCGGTCACCATCGGCTCCCACTTCAACGCCTCGGCCAACGGAACAGGTTGATCAAGTGCAACCAGGCCGGCCCGGTGAGACAGCAGCCAGCGCACCGGGATGTCCGCCTTGCCGTTCGCGGCGAACTCCGGCCAGTACTTGGCCACCGGTGCGTCGACGTGCAACTCGCCGCGCTGGGCCAGCAGGTGCACTGCGGTCGCGGTTGCGCCTTTGGTCGCTGAGTAGACCAGTTGCAGGGTGTCCCGAGTCCATGGACGACCAGCGTTGGGGTCCGTGAGTCCACCCCACAGGTCCACTACCGGCCGACCGTCGTGGTAAACGCAGAGCGCCGCGCCGATGTCCGCGTGCAGGTCGAAGTTCGCCGCGAACGCCTCTCGCACCGGTTCGAACCCGGCCGCTACCTCACCGTGGATCGTCGTCATGCCGCCCATCCTGGCACTCTGGCCGCATGCCGCGAGGAGGGTGGGCTCATTGTTTCGCGCAGGGCGGTGCCTATCAAGACGCGGCGGACAGCGCCCGAAGGCGCTCTCGGAACTCGCGGACGGCTGAGACGGATTTGTACGGTTCGAGCTGCTCGGAGAATTCCTTCAGGCGGTCCAGAGCTCGTACGGAGCTGACCTTGTCTTCGAGGAGTTCGGCACCGTAATTCGCGGCGTCAAGCGCCCCGTCCAGGTCATTACCGGCGAGGCGGGCCTCAGCCAGGCGGCTGGACCGCACCGCTTTGTCCCGTGGGGCGGCCTTCTTGACGGAGGTCGCCAGCGAACTCGTTGCGCGTTCCACCTGGCCCGCGCGCAGCAGGACCTTGCCCTCGGTCGACTTCAGTTGCGCCTCGCCGAACCAGTCGAGCCAGTCCGGGTTTTCCTCCACAGTGTCGCGCTCCCAGAGGGCAGCGGCGCGGTTCAGCGCCGTGCCGGCCCTCTGGTGATCACCGTGCCGGGACAGTGCTTCGGCCTTGTGCAGGTAGAGGAAGGACTGTGTGTAGGGCGTCAGCGTTCGAGGAGCGTTGTCGATGGCGGTCGAGATGAGATCCACGCGTTCCGCGGTACGTCCGGCCTCGGAGACGTGAACTCCCATCTCCGCCAGGACGAAGGCGCCGAAGGCGTCGTCCCCCGCGGTACGGGCACCCCGTAGGGCCCCAACGTAGTACCGCTGTCCCGCAGATCTCAGCCCAGCGTCGTAGGCCATCCAGCCGGTCAGGTGAGCCACTCTGGCCGCCAGGGCGTGCAGGCGGACGCGGATCTCGTCTGTGTACCGGCCGACGTTCAGGAGACTGGTGATCAGAGCCAGATCGCCGCGTGCCTGCTCCAGGAGTCGGGCGCCCCCGAGTTGGTCGTCGAGCGTCCGGAGTGTGCTGATGCGCTGTTCGATCGTCGAGACCATAGTGTCCGTGACTCGGTCCCCGTTGAGCGCGGAGGCAAAGGCGTAGGGAGCCTCAGCCCAACTCGCTGCAAGACCCGTCAGCGCGGCGCCGGTGATGGTGAGAAATCCCCGACGGTCCATACGGCCACTCCCAACCAGATCAGCCAGGGCCTCGACGGTGCCGGCCTCGGTCCAGGGCGCAGTGAGTCCAGTGACTTCCCACACGGGGAGCCATCGCGGCCATCCCTCCACTCGAACCTGTTCGTACGAAACCTGAAGCAAGTCGGCGAGGACGCGCTGGGCGTCGAGGTCCGGCTCCTGGCCCTGTTCCCACTTCCATACGGTCGTGCGATTGGTCGCCAGCGGGATGCGGAGTTGTTTGCCTCGTACCTGCATGAGCCGGGCGAGCTCGGCCTTCCCCCAGCCCTTCGACTGACGGACGAAGGTCAGCGGGTGCATTGCTAATGACTCACCAGTCACGTCACGCCTCCGGTCGTCCCCGTTCGACGACGGCGAGATTACCCAGCCTGACGTGCGCATGAGAGCCCTTCAGCGCCGAGAGAAACCCCCTAGAAACGTTCCTACCTGCTCGCCAGATGGCTTCACTGATTCGCCAGGCCGGTGCGCAGTCGAGCTCGGAGCTTCGTCGCATCTCAGAAACCCAACTCAGCGTGCTCGGTTCCGCACAAGATCACCGATCTACTGATGGAGCCTCGCCATGCGCTATCCGGCGACCAGAACCTCCGTGCCAACGGGTCTGCCCCCGATCACCACACGCCCGGCGGGCAATTCACTGGTCGGCACTTCCATCGGGCGAGGTTCCATACTTCAGGCCGCATGCTCGACCGTCGAGGGCATTGAGCCTCTGCGGAATCACTGGCACGCCTACCCCGGCGACCATGAGCAGTCAACGCCCGTCCCCGCCGTAGATGCGGGCCTAGGGCACCACGCCCGCCGGTGTCGGCACTGCCAGTGCATTCTCAGCCGGTACAACGAGGAACGATACTGCAGCAGTTGCGCGCGAAGGACGCAACGCCAGCCTGGTCCCGTGGCCCGCGTGGCCAGCGAAGTGTGGTCCAGTCCCGACGTTCAGGAAGCACTGTTCGCCCGTGACTTCGGCAGATTGTGTCAACTGGTCCGCGTTGCTTGCAGCTTACGGCAGAGCGACATGGCTGAGCTGACAGGGTTGAGTCAGGCATTCCTGTCCATGCTGGAGTCAGGCGCGCGACGGCTGACCAACATAGACAAGATCGTCGAGCTACTTGCAGGCCTCGACACACCGGTGGAACTCACCGGCCCCATGCTCCGAATGCAGAACTCGATGAAGGGTGGGCCCGACGAGGAGCACGGCATGCGCGGATGACTGATTAGCGTGCCGCCTTCGGGGCGAGTCAGTGCCCCTTGCCACTGGCCAAGACACACAAGAGCGCGCCGTCAAGCGGTTCTCGCCATCTCTGGATCACCCCGGCAATATCACCAACGTGATGTGCGAAGCCTCGACACCCGTAGCAGGTTAGGCCCCGGTCGGTGCCGTGCCGAGCACGCTCACGGTGCCCCACGGCAGCTGCCGGAAGTCCCAGTTGCCGAGCCCAGCGTCGCCCGCTCGTGGCAGCGGCGGCACCGGACCGCTCGCCCTCGCGGAGCTCACCAGACCCTGCGGAGACCGGAGAGGAAGAGCGTGCCGATACCGATGCAAAACAGAAGGGACGTGGGAGGAGGGAGCAGCATGACACGTCTGGATCAATCCGTGCGTGCGGAGACAGAGTTGCGGCTGGCCGGCTACCGGCTGCACTTGAGCGCCCCGACCGGGGCGTTACTTGAGCGTGTGACATCGGTGCTGGTGCCAGCGTGCGAGGTGATGAACCTCGCGGTAGAGCCTGACTGGTCAGTGTGGATTGGTGAAGACCCCCGTCCGGGAGGCAGCGAAGAGACGGCAGCCGACCGGCCGGAGCTGGTCTTGCCGCGGGGCGGTCCGCGGTTGACTGTGCTGGACAACCAGGGCGGGCGCCTGCGAGTGAGCGGCCGCTACCGCCCGGACTGGGCTACGGCCGTCATCGAGGTGGACGCGTGCGCGCGCAGGACGCAGCTCGTCCTGCCAGCCGGGGACACTCGCGCTGTCCGCTGGTGCGACTGGCTAGCGAAGGTGTTCTTCGCCTCCCGCCTGCTTCAGGCAGGCTGGCGCATGCTTCACGCATCCGCTGTCGCCATCGACGGCCGGGCGCTGCTGTTCCTGGCCGGTCAGCGCGGTGGCAAGTCCACACTCGCCCACCGGGCCTGCACGGAGTTGGGTGCCGCCTTTCTCGCGGATGACCTGGTTCTGCTGGGCCCCGACGGCACCGTAGTGGGGTGGCCGACCCGGGTCTGCCTTCCCGTCGATCTACCGGTTCCCCGCGCGGTAGGGACGCTGCTCGACGGAGTGGTGGACGGGCAGGTGCGGCGCCGTCTGCGACTGACCCCAGCCGAACACCGCACCGCCCTCGGCGTCACCTACTCGCCGCCCCTGCCGCTGGGCATGGTGGTCGTCATCGCCCGGACTGACGCTCCTCAGGCTCCGGCCGTGCGCGCCGTACCCCTGGATCGGGACGCCCTCGCCTCCGCCGCTGCGGAGGCGCTGGACGTGCCGGCCCAACGCCTATTCACCAGCGATCTGCTGGGGCTGACAGGCGGACCGCGCACGAGTGGGTCCGCGGATGCCGACGACGTGGCGCGTGAGCTGTCCGAGGTGCCTGGTGCGCTGCTGCGCGTGGGTGACCCGACGATGGTGCCGACTGCGCCGGTCTGGGACGCACTGATTGGTCTTGTACCCGGTGTGGCGGTGGGAACGTGATGCACCGCGACCGGGAACCGCAGGTGTTCGCTCTGCGCAGCGGGGGCCGCATACTGCGGCTGGCAGCAGACGATGGGTTCGCCGCGTCGTGGCCGCGTCTTGCCCCGCACGTTCCGGGGGCTAGGTCGGGCGAACTCACGCTCCTCGACACGGGCGTCCATGCGGACTTGGCCTTGGAGAACGGGGTGAGCCCGGGCGACGCCCGCCGGCTGATCAACGCCCACCTGCACCGGCTGCACCTCGGCAGCGACACGCTCTGCGCGCACGCTGTCGTCCTGTGTCGTCCCGACGGGGACGGCACAGTGGTTCTCCTGGGCGGGCATGGGGCAGGCAAGACCCTGGTGGCGATCGCATTGGCCGAACGCGGTTGGCGGCCCGCAGCCGGCGACGTCGCCTTGCTCGATGTCCACCCGGCGCCCGCGGTACGCGGCGGGACGAGCGCCTTCATGGCCCGCTCCAGTGCGGTGGCCCGCTGGTTTCCCCAACTGCGCCTCGATCCGTCAGATGCCGACCGGATCGATCTGCGCAGCCGCTGGAACGACGCAACGGACCCGGCGGGTGGGCGGGTTCTGGCGGCTGTCCTCGTCGCCGTCGACGGTGATCCCTCCGCGCGAGTTGGTCTGTACACGGAGGACACCCACACCGCGGCCACGGCGTGGCTGCGTGCCAGTACGCACCTGCTGGACCGGATCCTGGAGACCTCCCCCATGGTGCTGCGCCTGGTGGAGGATGCGGCGGCAGCCCGGCGACGTATCGCCCTCGTTCAGGCCTTGGCGGCCCGGCTGCCGCTCCATGCGGCGCGCGGTACCCCGCAGCGCATCGCCTCGTGCATCGAGGAATTCACATCCGGTTCGGTGAAAGGAGCAACGTGGTGACGGTACGTGCGCTGGCGGTGGACTTCGGTGGCACCCTGGCCCGGCCCGGGCCGAGTCCCGACGGGGCCACGGTCTCCCAGGCGCTCAAGGATCTGGAGAACACCTCGGTCCCCGAGGGCTTCGCGGCCGCGTTCGAGGACGCTGCCCGCGAGGTCCGGCAGGAGGACCGCGCCAGTGATATCCAGAGTCCCTTCGCCGAGCAACTGGCGCGTGCCGCCCGCGCGTGCGCGGCGGTGATCCCGGATCCACAGGCAGCCACCGAGGCGGTGTTCACTGCGGTGCCCGATGCCTTCGTCGACGCCCGATCCGCCGAGACGCTGCGCCGGCTTCATGCGAGCGGACTGGTGTGCGTGTTGTCCTGCAACACTCAGCGGCCCGAGAGCGTACGGCGGCGCACCCTGCGCGCCGCCGGTATCGAGGACTGCTTCGATGCGCTGGTGCTCTCCAGCGTCCTTGGATTCCGCAAACCCCATCCCCGCTTCTACGACACGGTCGTTGAGAGGGCCGGCTGCCCGGCCGAGGAGATCGTGTTCGTTGGGGACACCCCGGCCAAGGACGCGATCGGACCGTATGAGCACGGCATGCGGGCTGTCCTGATCGCCTCCGGGCCCCGCCCCGAGGGCCTGCCCGCGCCGGTCGGTGTCATCGGGCACTTCACCGAGCTGCCCGCCTACCTGGAGTCGCTTGATGACTGAGTCCACCCTTTCCTACGGCGGCGCGCGGGTGCGCTTCGCCACTGGGGCGGCACATCTGCAGGCCGCCGGTGCGGTGCCCGAGGGCATGCTGGCCGGGCGGCTCAGTGTGCTCAGCCCGGGCACGGAGCGACGGCAGATGGCTGCCACCGTGCACGGTCCGGCCCGAGATGCCGGGTATATGTCCCTGGGTGAGGCCCCCGAGGGCTGGGTACTCGCCCCGGCACCGCACGGCGCCGCCTTCGCCCCGAGTACGATCGGCGCGCTCGTCGTCCCCCGCAGGGCCTCCCTGCCCGTGTCGGCGGTGGGCCGCTTTCAGCTGATGGCCGCCGTGGGCCTTAACCGTCTGCCCGCGGCCACCATCGTGCAGGATGCGGTCGTGGTGGGGTCCGGTCCCGTTGCCCTGGGCTGTGTACTGGCGCTGCGCCGCTACGGCGCGGAGCGGATACGGGTCCTCACCGCGCGCCGGTACGCGCCGATCGGTCGGGCGCCCGGGGTGACGTGCGTGACCGATGTTGAGCCCGCCAGTGCCACCCTGGTCTTCGACGCCACCGGCCAGCCTGGCCGGGCGGCCGGCCTGGTCGCGGCGGGCGGCACCCTTGGGATCCTCGGGACTCCGGACGAGAACGCTGCCCTTCCCGCGCTGGCGGCGCACCGTGGTGGCTGGACCATCATCGGTATGCACGAGCTGGCCCCAGCCCCCGCCGGCGCCTACCAACAGACCTACACCGACGCCGTATCCTGGCTCACCGAACACCTGGATCCGGAGCTCATCGCGTCGTGGTGCCGACGGGTGCCCGGCCATCTCGCACCTCGGATCTTCGAGCTGCTCGACCAGCCGGGCCGCCCGGCCGAGCCCGTCGTGCTGTTCGAGTGGGCCGCGTGATCGCCCCCGCCCCGGTGGGGCTGTACAGCATCTCCGTGCGGGGACTGGAGGTCCCCGCCCTGCTGTCCTGGGCAGCACGTCACCGCATTCCGTTCATACACCTGCGCGGCGGTAGGCGGGGCTGCGACCTCGCGGCGCAGGATGCGACGACTCTGGCCCGCTGGCGTGAGGCGAGCGCGTGCACGGTCCCAGTCACCGGCGTCACCGCCGACACCGATCTGGCCGACCTGCTCAGCGCCGATCCGGCGGTACGCCGCCAGGCGCGCGAGGAGGTATGCCGCCTGGCCGACGCCGCTCGCGTCTTGGGCGCTGCGTGGCTGCGCCTGCTGGCCCGGCGCCCTCTCCACACGACCCTCGCCGGGGACTGCAGCGGGCCGCTCGATGGTCACGTGCTGGCGGTGCCGCTGCTGATCGAGCTCCATGCCCCACAGTGGCTGACCTCACGCCCTCATGCGGCGCTGGTGCGCCTTCTTCAGCAGCAGCCGCGCCTGCGGCTGCTCGCCGACTCCGCGCAGTTCGCCCAGGCCCTCGCGGATCCGGGAGACGACCGCGCGGCCGAACGGCTGGAACAGCTCGGGCCGTGGATCGAGGTGCTGCACCTGTCCGATCCCGGCCCCGGGCTGAGCGACCCGAGCCATGCCGTCGTGGCAGATCACGCAATCCGCCGCATCGCGGCCGGGCAGCGCATCGAGGTCGCGGTGGAGTGGACCGGCGTCGACCGCACCCGGGCTGCCGCCCTGGCCCGGTACCACGAGCACGCCGCGTGGTGGAGGTGGCGGAACGCCGCGCACCTGGAAGCGAGCTCATGACGGCGCGCACCAAGGCGGGGCTCGCGCCATGGGTAGTGATCAGCGACTATCCAGCGTGGCCCAGCCCATACTTCGCGGAACTGGAGCGGCATGCCCCGCCCGCTCTGCAGTTGGAGTTCACCGCTGGCCTCGACGCGCTCGCCGAACGCCCCGGTCCACCCGGGGTGGTCAACCTGCACCGCCTCAAGCGGCTGTACCAGGAGCCGGATGGGCAGCGGACCCAGATGGCCGCCGAGGCCATGCTCAAGCACCTGGAGGCCCTGCGCGCGGCCAGCTGGAAGATCGTGTGGACGGTGCACAACCTGCTGCCGATCGACGGCCAGCCAGCCGGCGCGGCAGACCGGTATGCGGCCAACGGCGTGCTTGCCCTGGCCGACGCTGTCGTAACCCACACCCACGCAGACGCCGCGCACCTGGGCACCCTGACCCGCGCGCCCGTTACCGTGGCGGGATGGGCAGCGCCCACCCCCGCCCCGGGGCCTGCTCCCGTGCCGGTCGAAGCCCTGGCCAGGCATATGGCCGCGGTGCCGTTCGCGGTGCTCGTGCTCGGCAATGTCACCGCCTACAAGGACCTGCCCGCCACCGTGGACGCCTTCAGCCATGCGACCAGCCGAGCCCATCTGTTCCTCGCTGGCCCCAGCCGCGAGCCCGGCCTCACAGATGTACTCACCCGCCAGGCCGCCGCCAGTGGCGGGCGCGTCCACTTGTACCCGCAGCGCGTGCCGCCGTGGCATGCCCACGTGCTGTACCGGGCAGCCGGCACCGCGTTGTGCCCGTACAGGGTTGATGGGCCGTGGGGCTTCTTCGCCCAGATGCTCCATCCCAGCTCGGTCGGCACTGCGCTCGCCTGCGGCACTCCCGTCATCGCCCCCGACCTGCCGGCCATCCGGGAAATGACCGCAGGCCGATCCGCCCGGCTGTACGACCCGGAAGCCGGGCCCGGCCAGGCCTTGGCCACAGCCGAACATGCCGCGACCGCCCCCGCACCGCGCAGCCCACTCGATCCCGCCACACGGTGGCGCGCCATCGGCGCTACCTACGCGCGTCTTGCTCAGGGCCTACACAACCCTGTAAGTCCACCCCGCCCGTAACGAACTGGCCATTGCGCCATGCACCTGCAAGGAGTTCCCAGTGCCCACGCCGTCCCTCTCGCCTGCCGACGCCATCGCTGCTGTCCTCGCCGACCGCTACGGCCTGGCCGTCCGCAGCATGGTTCAACTGCCCATCGGACAGGGCACCGTCAACTACCGGGCCATCTGCGAGGACCGCGAGGTATTCGTCAAGCACTACCCGCCCGGTACCGATCTTGCCGCCGAGGAGCGAGCCATCGGTCTGTCCGAACTCGCCCGCCGCCACACCATCCCCGCCGCCCCCATCGTGGCCAATTGCCACGCGCAGCTCATCGACGGCAGCACCCCTCACGCGGTGTCGGTATGGCAGTGGATGCCTGGCCGCGTGATCACCGTCCTGAACACACAGCAGTGCGCCCAGGCAGGGGAGGCCCTAGGCCGCATCCACGCCCTGTTCGCCCCGCTGCCCGAAAGCGCCGCCCCCTCCCCGGAAGCCGACGCCTGGTTGCGCATCGATCCGGCCGGCCTGGAAGCCACCATCGACCAGCTCCTAGGCATCATCGCCGAGCGCACCCACAGTGGCACCGCCGACGACTTCGACGCATTGGCCGAACAGACCCTGCGCGAGCGGCGGGCGATGCTGGAGAGCCTGCCGAAACTGATCGCCGAGCTCCCCTCCGACCTCACCACCCAAGTCCTGCACAGCGACTACAGCCCCGTCAATCTCCTCTTCGAAGGCGACACGCTCACCGCCGTCCTGGACTTCCGCCCCCGAAGCCGTTCCTGATCTCCTACGACCTCGGCCGCATGGCGTTCTACCCGAACACCGTCACCAGCGGCACCGACTGGATGCAGACCGCTCGCACGTTCATCGCTGCCTACCGGGCGGCCAACCCGGCAGTCGCCGACATCGACATCACCGCCTGCGCCCGCGTCGCCCTGGTGCAGCTCCTCGGCAGTCTTTACGGCGTCAAGCAGCACTACCTCAAGCCCGGCCTGTTCCAGGACGACCTCGATGAATTCTGGCTGCTGCGCCACCGTACCGTCACCGTCCTCCTCAACCACCTGGCCGACACCGACCAGCTCATGGCCGAACTCATCTCCACCCCGAACCGCTGACACCCTGCCGCCCGCCCCAGAAAGGGATGATCCAGTGCCCACACTCGAGCACTCCCTGTACCAGGCCGACACACCCACCGCCTGGACCGTGTTACGCGGACCCATCGACCCGGACACCCTCACGGCAGGCGTAGCCAAAATCGCCGCCCGCCACCAGCTTCGAGCTGTCCCGTCCGGAGAGGCGAGCCTGTTGCTGACAGCCGCCGATGCGGAACCGGAGAACTCCACCCCGCAGCTCGCGCTGCGCTGGCACCCCTACACCCCACTGCAGCCGGACACCCTCAGCCACGCCATACCGGCGACCCACCTGGAGATCCTCCTCGACCACAAGGAACAGGCCGCCGACGCTGCCGCCGACCTCACCGGCTGGCTTCGGACGGCGCTGCGGCGCTTCCACCCAGACGAACTGGAGCAGATCACGGCGACCATGCCGCTACTCACCCAGTTCACCCCCACCACGAGTGTGCTCGCCGACTGGGCGGTCATCTTCCGCGACCACTACGTGGAGAACACTCTCGGCTTCCTGCTCGCCCTCCAGCATGCGGGCGTCCCGGCCCAGTGGATCTATGCCCTGGCCAAGGGTGACCGCACACATAACCGCGACCGTGTCCACGCCACTCTCCTCGACCTCGGGTGCGCCAGCGGCCTGCTGGACAACACCGCCATCAACGCCCCCGACACCCACGCCACCGAACTTGCCGCTGCGCTTCACCAGGTCGACGCGTTCATCGACGCTGCGCACGAGGCCGGACGCAAGGTCCTGGTCATCGACGACGGCGGCCTGCTCGCCCAGGGCTACGGCCGCGCTGACGCGCCCCGCCGAATCGACGCCGCCCTCGAACTGACCGTTTCCGGCCTCAAACGGATCACCGCAACTGGAGAACTCGGCATACCTGTCCTGAACCTCGCCCGCTCCCAGCTCAAGACCCGCCTGGGCTATCCCGAGATCGCCGACTCCTGCCTGCGTCGGCTGCGTGCGCTGCTGCCTGCCATCAAGGTCACCGGCCGCCCTGCTGTTGTGATTGGTTACGGCACCCTCGGCTCTCGGCTCGCCCAGGCCCTCCGCCACCAAGGCTGCCAGATCCATGTCGTCGACCCTGACCCGCTCGCCTTGATCGCCGCCGCCGAGGCCGGCCACGCCACCTACCGCACCACCGGCGACGCCCTGCGCGCTGTACACCCATTCCTCATCGTGGGCACGACCGGAGATGACGCGCTCACCGTCGACGACCTGCAACTGCTTCCCGACGGCGCGTACCTTGCCCCCTTCGCCACCCGCGACTTCAGCGTCCTCGCCGACCCTGACCGCGGCCTGCCCGCCACCGAAATCCCCGGCATCGGCCGCCGCTACCGCCTACCTGGAGGGGGCCAAGTCACCCTCCTCGGCGACGGCCGCTCCATGAACCTCTTCGAGGCCGACGCTATCCCCAACCAGGGCTACGACGCCTACCGGGCCGGCACCCTCATCGCCGCCGACGCCCTGTGCCGGCGCGCCGACAACCTGACGCCCGGCATCCACACCGACCTCGTCGACGACATCATCCTCAACTCCGGCCTTTACTCCGCCTACTACGACACCTACCTCGCCACCGAACAGCAACCATCACCGCGTGCCGTAACACGGCAGAGTGCGACCACGGCTTCCTTGGCGGGGATGTCGGCGTGCGTCGTCGGCTACGGCGCCGCCGGCCGCCTCCACGCCCAGATCCTGGCTGAACACGGAGCCAGCCTGACCATCGTCGACCCCAAGCACCAGGACCTTCCCAAGGCGTACCGGGGCTTCCCGAACGGACTCGAGGAGATGCCCGCCGCGGTGCGCTCCACCATCGGCCTGTGGTCTGTGTGCTGCCCCACCGCCGACCATCTGCCCGTGCTGCGCACGATCCTGGCCAAGGAGCCCGAAGCCCGCATCCTGCTGGAGAAACCCGCCTGCCAGGGCCACGAGATCGACGCGTTCACCGCCCTGCTCGCCAGCCACAGCAACGCCCGCTTCGTGGTCACTGACCAGTACCAGCATGCCCGGGCCCTCGACGTCCTTACCAATCTGATGGCTCGTCTCGAACCGGGCGCAGAGCCCGACTACGTCGCCGTGACCTTTACTAAGGACCGCACCGGCGACGTCGCCCAAGGCCGCTTCGTCGACCGCTCCTACGGCGTCCTCGGCTACGAGTGGCTCCACATGCTCGCCGTACTGCGCCGTATCCTGCCCACGGAAGCAGCCGCTGCCTACCTCGCCCAGCAGCCCCAACACGCCGAGTTGTGGGCCACCTACGACCCCCGGCTCTTCGTCTCTGCGCTCACCGAACGGACCAACCTCACCTACGGCGCCACACGCCTACGCATCGAGCTGACCTCCAGCATCGCCACCCCAACCGTCGTCCTGGGCAGCACCCCGCGTACCGCCACAAGCGGGACGGGGCCCTGGCGCCAGGGACTGCGCCCGGCCGACGACCGCCACCGTCGCGTCACCGTGCATGCCGGCCGCACACAGTTCACCGTGCACCTCGACCCCGTGACCGCCACCGGCGGCTGGCAACTCGAGCGCAACCACCACCGCGTCACCGCTGAGCGCGACGGCCTGATGCTGCACGACGAAGTGGTCCACGACTCACCCCTGCACACCGCCATCCGCAACGCGACCACCACCCTCATGGGGACCTGCTCCGTCCCCGAACCGGACCTGGGCCCGCTCCGCAGGATCGCAGCACTCGCCGAACTACTCCGAGCTCAGCAGCCAACTGGCCTGGCCGAACAGACCTCCGCGTAGCGAAAGGGGGCGACAGGAGCGACGGTGCAAGGCCGTCGCCAAAAGTCACAGAAGAGAACTGACAACATCATGTGAAAAGCCACGCCACGTCCAAAGATCGCGGGATAGGCCATGTGGATCACGGGTCAGCGCCGTGACGTCGATGGCGGGCAGCGGGGTTCGCTAGGCATGAGAGTAGTCGGAAGCGGCGTTGTCGAGTCCAAGGGCATGTTAAGAGGTCATCTCATTTGGGGCGTTCGATAGGCTCCAGGTGTGGGGATCGTTGAGCGGCTGGTGCCGGATGGGCTGTGGGAGTTGTTCCAGCGAGTGGTGCCGGAGGCGCCGAGTCGGCCTCAGGGAGGCGGCCGGCGCCGGCACGGTGACAGGGAGGTGCTGGCTGCGATCGTGTTCGTGGCCACGTCGGGCTGTACGTGGCAGCAGCTGCCGGCCGCCTCGTTCGGACCGTCGGGACCCACGGCTCACCGGCGTTTCACCGAGTGGTCGAAAGCCCGGGTGTGGGCGAAGCTCCATCGCCTGGTCCTCGACGAACTCGGCTCCCGGGGTGAACTGGACTGGTCTCGCTGTGCGATCGACTCGGTGAACATGCGGGCCCTGAAAAGGGGGGCCTGACAGGTCCGAATCCAGTAGATCGAGGCAAGTACGGTTCGAAGATCCACTTGATCACCGAGCGGACCGGATTGCCCATCTCCATCGGCATCTCCGGCGCCAACCTGCACGACAGCCAGGCCCTCGAACCGCTCGTTCGCGGCATCCCGCCCATCCGCTCCCGTCGCGGTCCGCGCCGACGACGGCCGGCCAAGCTCCACGGCGACAAGGGCTACGACTACGACCACCTGCGCCGATGGTTACGCCAGCGCGGCATCCGGCACCGCATCGCCCGCAAAGGCATCGAGTCCTCCCAGCGCCTGGGACGCCACCGCTGGACCATCGAACGCACCATGGCCTGGCTCGCCGGATGCCGCCGCCTGCACCGCCGCTATGAACGCAAGGCCGTCCACTTCTTGGCCTTCACCAGCATCGCCTGCACCCTGATCTGCTACCGCAGACTCACCAAATGAGATGACCTCTAAGCGCGGTCGGCAAGAGCACTGTGTCACCGCTCCTGGCGGAACGACTCGATGCGACCCTCATCCCGACCCTCCTCCCGGAATTCGAGACCGTACGCAAGCGCGTCGACAGGACTCGCCTCGTCATGCCGCGGCTGCATTTCTGCGGGCGAGCGGCGCTCCCGGGAATGGACGACACGGGGATGCGTTCACAGGCCGGCACTCGCAGCATGAAGGACAGGTCGGGCCGACGGACCGCTGCTGTCGGGTGTGGGCCGGTCGGCGCGTGTGACGGGATCTTGCTGTCGAATCGGTCGCCGATGCTGCGTTTCGCTGGCTACGCTTCCGGCGGGGACCGAGAGTCGGTGCGAGCCCCACCACACCAACAAGGGGACATATGGCCGATGTTCGGGTCGAGACCGTGGCTGTGGATGCGACGGGCAGTCGGCAGATCTCCAGCCGTACGCGGTCCAGTTCCGCCCTCGGCGACCGGGCCGCGGAGTTGGAGGAGGCCATCGTCCAGGCGTCGACCATCGCCCAACAGTCTCTCTCCCAAGTTCAGCGCCGAGATGGCTGGCAGGTGGCGAGTATGGAGGTTAAGTTCGGGCTGACCCTGGCGGCGGAGGCCGGGATCATTCTGTCCAAGGCGTCGGCCGAGGCGTCGTTCGAGGTCACCCTCACTGTGGAGCGGGTCCCGGAGTCGCCGTGACCGACGCGAGTTACTGGGTCGAGCTCTTCCAGTCACAGCAGCGCCTCGGCGGCGGTTTCCTGCTGACCCGCCGCTATGTGCTTACGGCACTGCACTGTCTGCGGGGGCTCACCTCGCTGGACGAACACGTGGACATCGTCCTGACGGACGGCAGCCGGCTCGCGGGCCAGGTCTGCCGTCACGACAAGGACGCCGACCTCGCCCTGATCATGATCTCCGCCGCCTACGAAGTACTGCTGCCGATACCCCGGGCCGGCGTCGCCTACGGTGGGGACGATTGGCACGGGCCATACCGGCCTGCGGCGTCCGAAGTACATCTTCGGGGGCAGGTGGACAGCGGCACGGCGGAATACCTCTGTGAGGGAGGCGGGGTCATCCAAGCCCTGCAACTGACGGCGCACCAGCCCCTGGGCGACTACTCGGGCTATTCGGGCGGCCCCGTCGTCAAAGGTCTTCCGGAGGATCAAGAGCCCGTGATCGTGGGCATCCTCCTGGAGCAGGCCCCGGACCGGGCCGCCGCCGACCGGGCCGCCAACGTGCTGTTCGCCGCCACTATCGGGGAAGCCATGCGCCGCTTCGACCAGTTCGATGTGGAGCATCTGATGGATGTGGTCCATCCAGCAAGCTCGCTCCCGCAACAGGCCGTTCATAACCAGGAGTTGACCGTCGACGCGGCGGCCTCCTCTGCGGAGTCATGGTTCGATCGGATCGATGAGTGGTCCCAGCGCAGGCTGCTCGATCCGTCGCAGGTCGCCGAACTCAGGTTCATCGCCGTGAAAGCGGCTATGGAACGTCAGTTGCGTGGTGACGACGCATGACCGACCTCTGGCAGGAAGCCATCGACCGGGCTGAACTTAGCCTTCGCGGGGATATCGACGCCCGCCGCAATGCGGCTTCGGCCGCCATGGCGCTGAGCAAGGTCCCCGATCTGTTCCGGCGGTCGCATCCCGGTCGGGATCTCGCCTATCTGGTGGCGCTGCTCGAAGCGCTCGGCCTGGCCGAGGAGTCTCGCGCCCTTCTGCGGGGCGTGGTTTCGCAGCTCCAGTGGGATCCGAAATCGCTCGAGCTGCCCGGCGATGTCCGCAACGAACTGGCTGTCATTCTGGCCGACCGGGGTCTCGTCGCGGCCGCGGTTGGTGTCCTGGCGACAGCCGTCGTCTTGGCGGCGCACGACGATGCCGGTGGTGTTGCGGCCCGGAGCGTCGCAAATCTGGCGTCGGTCAAGCTGCGAGTGGGAGACCTCACGGGTGCCACGAGCGCGGCCGAGGAGGCGCTGAGCCTGGGAGCCCGTGACGACTCGCTCCAAGAACAGGAGCGGATAGAAATCCGCCTCCTGGCGGAATCGGTGCTGGCGGAGACCGCCCGCCAGCAGGGACGTCACGCAGAAGCGGATGAGCGGGTGCATGCCGTCGCCCTCACGGCGCGCGGGCTGATGCGGTTGCTTGGCGGCGACCATCCGAAGTCGCTCTCCGCCCTGATCACCGTGGCTCGGGCCGAGTTCGGATCGGCGATGGCTGCAGGGGACCGCGAACGGTGGGAGCAGGCCGCCGATGTCCTTGCGATCGCTGCCCAAAAGGTATCCGCGGTACTCGGGCCACGCCATCCCTTGTCCCGCTCCGCGCTGGTCAACCTCGCCACCGCGGAGTGTGAGGCCGCCCGGACACTGGACGATGAGCGTCGTCTGGAGAGGGCACGGCTCCTGCTCATGGCCGCGGCCCGGCATTCCGAGGGGGAACGACGGACTGCCCCGGCGCCTGTGTCGCCCCCGTCCGCCATCCGAGGAGCCGATCGATCAGCGGTTCCGCGGATATCGACCATGTACGAGCCCGTCTCCCGTACGCCCGAGCAACGGCGGCCTGTCGCAGAAGAGGCTGACCTGCGCTTCAGCGTGCTCGGACCGGTGCGCGCCTGGCGCGGGGACGAGCAGCTCCCTATCGGATCGCCGCAGCAACGGGCCCTGCTGGCCGCGCTGCTGTTGCGCGAGGGCCGGACCGCGACGGCGGCCGAGCTGATCGACGGCCTATGGGGTGAGGACCCGCCGTCGTCTACGCGTGCGCGGACGGCGCTACGGACGTACGCCTCCCGGCTGCGGAAGGTGCTGGGCCCCGGAGTCCTGGTGAGCGAATCAGGCGGGTACGCCGTTCGCGGTCTGCCGGAAGGCGCCGTGGACATCTTGGCGGCCCAGAGACTTGCCGGGGATGCGGAGGGGGCGAAAGCCTCAGGGGACCTGCACCAAGCACGCGATCTCTTGCGCCGGGCGCTGTCCTTGTGGGACGGGGAGGCGCTCGCCGCGGTGCCAGGCCCGTACGCAGAGGTGCAACGAGTGCGGTTGGAGGAGTGGCGCCTGCAACTCCTGGAATCCCGCATCGACATGGACCTGGAGGAGGGTCACCACGCCCAGGCGGTCTCGGAACTGACAGCCTTGACGGCGGCGTACCCCTTGCGGGAGCGGTTGCGCGAGCTGCTGATGCTGGCACTGTACCGGAGCGGCCGCCAGGCGGAGGCCCTTGCCGTCTATGCGGACACGCGACGCTTGCTGGCCGACGAATTGGGCGTAGACCCGCGAGCGGAGCTGCGCGAGCTGCAAATGCGCATCCTGCAAGCGGACCCGGGCCTGGCGCGACCGTCGGAGCCGGACGTCGAGCGGGTTCCCGCACCCGTGCGCCCAACCCAACTCCCGGCCACGGTTCCGGACTTCACAGGACGCGCGTCCTTCGTGTCAGAGCTGATTGAGACGCTGACCGCCGCGGGGAGCGAGGTGATGGCACTGTCGGCACTGGCTGGCATCGGAGGCGTGGGCAAGACGACGCTGGCCGTACACGTGGCGCACCAGGCCCGCGCCGCCTTCCCCGACGGGCAGTTGTACGTCGACCTCCAGGGCACGGGTTCACGCGCGGCTGAGCCGGAGACGGTATTGGGCTATTTCCTGCGGGCGTTGGGCACGCCTGACTCGGAGGTACCGGACTCGCTGGAAGAACGGGGGACGCTGTTTCGGTCGGTCCTGGACGGCCGCCGCGTCCTCGTGCTGCTGGACAATGCGAAGGACGCGGCCCAGGTGCGGCCACTGCTGCCGGGCAAGGAGGGCTGCGCGACGCTCGTGACGTCACAAGTACGGATGGTGGACCTGGTCGGCGCGCACCTGGTCGACCTGGACGTGATGTCCCCCGAAGAGGCCCTTGAGCTGTTCATGAAAATCGTGGGCGTGGAGCGGGTGGCGGCGGAGCGTGAGGCCGCCTTGGACGTGGTGGCGGCGTGTGGCTTCCTGCCGCTGGCAATCCGTATCGCCGCGTGCCGGCTGGCCGCCCGGCGGACGTGGACGGTGTCGGCACTGGCGGCGAAGCTGGCGGACGAGCGCCGGCGGTTGGACGAGCTCCAGGCTGGTGATCTGGCAGTCAAGGCGACCTTCGAGCTGGGCTACGCCCAACTGGAGCCGGCCCAGGCCCGGGCATCCCGCCTGCTGGGGCTGGCGGACGGACCGGACATCTCTCTACCTGCGGCCGCGGCTCTACTGGACCTGCCGGCGAATGATGCAGAGGACCTGCTGGAGTCCGTGGTCGACGCGTCCCTTCTGGAGTCGGCGGCGCCCGGGCGCTACCGGTACCATCAGTTGGTGCGGCTCTACGTCCGCGCATGCGCGGAGCGGGACGAACAGCCGCCCTCCGAAAGGCAGGCGGCCCTCTCCCGACTGCTGGACTTCTATCTCGCCACGGTGTCACGGGTGTACGCGATCAATCGGCCAGGGGACGTCCTCGTCGACCACCTGACACCGACATCCGTTCAGGGGCTCGACTTCACCGACCCGACCGATGCTCTCAACTGGTTCGACGCCGAAAGAGGCAACTTGCTGTCGTGCGCCAGGCAGTCAGTCGGCCCGCTCACACTCGGCCGAGCGGCCGATCTGCTCTGGTGCACCCTCGCCTTGGACGAGCCGGGCACCGGCTTCGAGGAGTACAAGTCGGGCACCGCGTTCTCAGAGTACGAGTCGACGGCCAGGGTTCTCGGCCACGCTGCCCAGGAGCATAACGACGCACACGCAGCCGTGCGCGTCCTGGTAACGCTGAGTACCGCCCATCACTTCGCCGGACGATTCGACGAGGCCGACCGGGAGGCGGAACGCGTCCTGGTACTGGCGGACACCATCCAAGATCGACTGGCCAGGTGCTGGGCCGCTAACACACGTGGCCTGATCGCCATTCAGCAGCAACGCTTCGCGGACAGCGAGGCCCACCTGGTGCAAGCCGCCGAGGGATACCGAGCGATCGGGAGCCTTCCGGGCGAGGCGAGCGCGCTGTGCAGCCTGTCCCGCGTCCACGCCGCGATCGGCCGCACCGAACACGCGGTTTCGCTCGCGCAGCAAGGAGTAGCCATCTACGAGGAGTTGGGGGATGCGCCGCACGCCGCGAACAGCCGCTACGTCCTCGGCCTGGCACTCCGGGCGGCGGGTCGACTCCGCGAGGCGGATGCAGAACTCCAACGAGCACTGGCAGTGTTCCGGGACCAACGCCAGCAACTATGGGAGGGCACCACACACTTCCGTATCGCCGAAGCTCACCTCTCCGCCAGGCAACCGGCGCTCGCGGCGCAGCACGCCGAGCAGGCTCTGGCGTTGGGCTGCACCGGCGGCGAGGTTGCCCGGGCCCAGGTGCTCACGACTCTCGGCAGCGCGTTGAACGCCCTCGGCCAGCTTGTCCGGGCTCAGGCGTGCTGGTATGACGCGCTGAGCATTCTTGAGCAGGCAGAAAGCCGAGAAGCGGCAGAGCTGCGAGCCCTCATCCAGTCGAGAGTCAGTGCCTGACCCGGGTTATGTCCAGAGAAGTGTGTACGCGTTCGATCTAATCCGGGGTTTTGCTCCGGCTTCAGGGGGATGTCCACATAGACGAACGGCAACCGGCCGATCTTCGAGATGTCGAGTCATGAAGGAGATCAGCATGGTGACCGCACCGGACAGTGTGCGCCCCTGCACGCACTCGCCGAAGACAATTCTCGCCGCGGCGAGTCCCGATCTGCTGCGCGCGATGGGCAAGCCGTTCGCCGACGCGCTCATGTCCGCCGTCCGCTACGGCATCGTGATGAGCGCCATGAGTCAACAGAGCATCCCTTGCACCACACCCGTTGCACTCGGTGTACGTGCGGGACACCGCTCGTGATCTGGATAGTAGCGAAGCTTTTCCGTGTTGGCCGCGGAGTACCCCAAGAGAAGGCCGGACGGACGTGCCGGCACGTACGAGTACGTCAGCGTCGACGATGCTGTGCGGGTCGTCGCCCTCGACGATCAACAGCGCCTCGTCCTGGTCGAGGATGACTTCCACCTCCAGCGACGGCGTGTACTGCACCTTCCCGGCGGCAACTGCGATGGTCAGGAGCCCCGGGAAGCGGCTTTGAGGGAGTTGGAGGAGGAGACCGGTTTGATAGCTGGCGACCTACGCCCGCTTGGCGTGATTGACCCACTCCCGTCGATCACCTCAGCACGGATATTCCTCTTTACGGCGACTTCTCTACGCACGGGACGAACACGACGGGACGCCACCGAGGCCGGCATGACTCAACACTGGCGCCTGCTCCAGGACGCCCTCGCTGCGGTACGGAACGGTGAGATCACTGAGGCTGGAAGCGTGGCTGCGCTTCTTCTGTCCGAACGCGCCTCGACATAGGGTGAAGACGTGGAGGAGAAGCCGGAGGAGCGCCAGGCAGCCTGGGAGCTGTACCTGGCGCTCCACAATCTTGCCGACAGTCAAACGCTCGGGCAGGTTCCCACTTCCTCCCGGGACGGTGTACTCGGCGATATCGACGATGCACGCACCCAACTGATCGCACATCACGCTGTGTTGAGGCGCCGGCATGCCACTTTGGCTGAGCAGGTATACGAGGCCATCAACTCCTGGGAGGATCGGCCGACCGACCGACTGATGCCGCTACTGGATACCCTCGCTGCAATAGCCGGATCATCTCTCCCTCTACAGGCGCCGCCTACCACGTAACCGAAACGGAGAGAGCCACAACAGTTTGCGGCGGAACCTCAGGGAGCCATAGGCGTATCCGCCAGAAGCCAGAGAGTGGTCTCGGAGAGCACGTTCGGCTCTGGTGGCCATGCTGCGGGCATCTTGCGTCCGGTCAGGGCGCCTACGTCTTGCAGTTCGGCACCGGGTGCACAGATACCGGACAGCAGCCCGGTGAAAAGCCCCATGGCGTAAGTGTGTTCGACGTACATGGCTTCATCGGCAGGGGCGGGTTTCAAGCCGTTCTGCACCGCGGCATCGTCGTAGTGCGCCTGGGTGATCTTCACGGCGTCGAGTAGATCGTTCCCTGTGAGGAACACGGTGACCTTGGTGACGTCCTCCAGCATGCGGGCGGGCTCGCCTTCATTGGAGATGATCAGCAGTTCCGCCTGCACGGGGCTCCGATCGCTGACGTCGTCGAGGCACGCCAGCAGGAGGTGAGCGGTGCCGTTGGAGTCGATGACCATGCCGAGGCCGGGGGCGGGCATGGTCTCGGGGAGATTGATGGGAACCTGGTCGGTGGCAGTTGCCTGAAGCGGCAGTGTGGTTAGAACGCTGTGGCGGCCGCCGCTCCGCCAGGCCCCGAGGGCGGCGATGCGGGGGCCGTCCCACATGGCCTGCTCCGCCGGCACGTTGTAGAACTCCTTCAGCCAGGCGGACACCCGGATACTCGGCATCCAGCACCACGGCTGCCACTGCTCGCGCTCCCGAGCACGCAACTCCTCCAGATACGCGAAGACACCGGGATACCTCTGGATGGCCTGCATTTCCAGACGGTGCCAGTGATCCGCGGCTTCCCGGTAAATCTGGGCGAGGCGCCAGTGGCTGGCATCAAGCTGGTGGTCGAGCGCGGCTTCGAAGACCCCATGCGAGACCTTCGTCGTTGTCGGAGCGACTTCCGGGGACGGTTTGAACATGTCGCTCAGCTCCCCCAGCTGTCGCATCTTCTGCGTGGCCCTTTCGGTGATCCCGAGGCGCGCGGTGTCGGCCCCCCTGCTGACGGCGACCTGGACACCACGCCTTTTCGCCCGCAGTTCCTTCAGCGCCTGCGTGACGGTGGCCTGGGGCCGCTGTTCGGACAACGTCGTGCTGTCCGCGGTCAGGGAGTACCAGGCGGCCACCACGGTGCGCAGTGGGACAGCCGAGTAGAGCAGCCCGGAATCGAGTTCCTGGTTCGACTGGTGCAGGCGCGTGTCGAACCTGGGTAGGAAGGAAAGGTGCACCTCGAAGTCGGGCACCATCGGGACCAGTCGGCCCAGCGCCTCGGCATCCGGCTCCTGGTCCTCGCCCCGCATGGCCGTCCACCAGGTCAGATGTACGCCCGGTCCGAAGCCCTCCAAGGGAGGCCCCCAAGTGACCGCGATCACGGGATCTGAGTCGATGTACATCAACGGCTCTTCTTCGGAGAAGCCCAGCATCCCAGACGGAGCCGGCAATACATCCGCAGTGAATGGCAAGGGAATCGATTGATCCTGCCCGACTGCACGCGCTGCCTGGATCAGGTCATGGTCCATCGCGAACGTCGTGCCGTCGGCAACCCGCTTGCATTCCGTCGCGATCAAGGACTCGACCTGCCGGGTCCGAGGCAAGGCCCCCCAGGACGCGGGCATGATGAAGCTTTGCCCCTCACGCATGATCATGGACCAAAATTCGTGGCTCACCGAGGAACGCAGGAACTTCAGGGACTTGAGCCGCAAAGCGCCGACCTGGCTAGCAAAGGGGTGTACAGGCATGGCACGAACCCTAGACTGCACCTCGTCGGCCGGACAGTCCCACAGGTCATCATCAGCCCCCTCCCCCCCCTTGGGCACCCATACCGAGCGGTCCCTGCTCTGGCCCGGCCCACGCGCTACAAGCTATGGCGACAGGAACGCGGACGGGGCCGCCTTCTCTTCGGCGTCCGACCGCTGCTCCTCTTACGCCCGATGTGGCCGGGGTCAGGCGGTCGGCAGGTTCCCGAGTGGGGCGCCGCCGGCCGAATTCCTCGTAAGTATCGCTCCTGCGCTCACCAGCAGCTGGCGCCGGGTCCGCCGCGACGCCCCGTGGGCGAGGTCGCCTACCCTGACGTCGGTCATTCGGCCCATGGCACTCACTCGGGCCCGTCTCGTTAGGGGAACGTGTCGCCTTCAGAAGCCAGCCGTACAAACGCTGCGGGGATCACAACCCCGGTGCGCAACTCATGCGTGACCTTGTAGGAGACTGGCGCGGTCACGGTACGGGCGATGTCATCTCGATCCCATACAACCCCGAGCACGCGACAGCGAGCCCCGTCGTGCGCCCCGCCTGTGATCTCCACAGCGGACATCGGAGCGATCCCTCCGCACTCGGCGAGGAGAGGCTTGTCGACCGTGCTTTTCAGGACGTCTACGGACCTGTGGAAGAAGCTCTGGGGGTGTGCTTCGACGTAGTCGATGGGTTGGTGGCTCGCGGGGATCCAGTGGGGGTCCGTGTCCGGTCCTTGTCCGTTGGCCATTGCCCAGGCTCGCCGCTGCTGTACCGGTACTGGCGCTGTGCGTTCCTCGAGCCAGTACCGGACGGCGGTGTACCAGTCCGTTTTCGTTGGCGCAGGCTGGGGCGGGCAGTGATCATTGAGGATTTCGTGCAGGGCAGCGGGATCGTCGAGTTCGTATCGGATCTTCGCTAGTGGTACCTCACTGGCTGCGATGCTGTCGCGCTCGCTGATCACGGTGAGGATGAGGGCGAGCAATCCGCCTGGAGGGGTATGCGCGAGGAAGTACTCCTGTGCCCGGGAGATCGCTGCCGGCCAGTTGTCGGTCTTCTTCGTCATGTCCGCCACGCATCTACGCTAGAGGTCAGCCTGTGGTCGCGGAAGCCGATCACCAGCAGTGGTCCAGGGGTATCGCGGGCCACCTCGTCCAGCGAGGGTCCGCTCATGGCCACCGCGGGCTGCGAGGTGGAGGCGCCAGTGGCCGTTCCTGCCTAGGGTGGCGCCATGACGAACGCCGCCGACGAGCAGCGACTCGATGTGATCGCGCGATCCCTCAACCGGCACGAATGGAACCCCACGCTGGAGGAAATCGCCGTCGGTGATGCTTTCCTCCGGGAGTGTCACCGGGACGAGGAGCCGAGTCAGTGTTTTCCCCGAGGGCCACAGGAGTGGGACAGGCTGCGCACCGAGGGGATCGCGGGTCTCGTCGCGAGGGTCTCCAGGCTGGACAGAGAGCTGTTGCCGTTGTGGAGGAATCGGCTGCCGAGCGACTCGCCGGTGATCGCTCTGGTCGTGATCTACGTCCGCGCTGCGCAGCCCATCTTGCGTCACGCGGATGACGTCCTCGCGGCCTGGCAAGGGGCCGTTCGGCGGGAACCCACTAGGGATGAGATCGCGGAGGAGGCGCGCCGGCTGCGTGTCTCACCCGAGGAGGCGGAGGCCATCTGGCGTTTCGAGGAGGCCCGCCACTGGGAGTCACAGCCGCCGCGAGGTCCCTTGTGGGATGAACTGCTGCCGACCTGGGCTCGCCTGATGGCTGTGTCCTCGGTCATGGCCGCCGCGGTCACCGGAGACGTGGAGTACTGATTCGCCCCAGGGGCTGTCCCAGACAGAGATAGCTCGGAACGCCTTCGCTATGTCGGCGTGATTGCCACCGGCCATGCGCCTCTCTGCCGGAGGTCCGAGCAGATGGGCAGGTCGCGGCTAGAGTTCGGAGCCCGGCAGGTCTGGCCAGGTGGTGAGTTCGAAGTCCCCCAGTTGCACGGCGAAGTACTGTCCGTCTTCGACCAGGCCCAATTGCTCCGGTGGTACAGGCATGTTCGGTTCCTGGACAGGGTGGCGGCGGAACTCTATGACCTGCTCCAGCCACTGGGCGAGTTGGACGTCATAGTCCAGGCCGCGGCGCTTAGGCGGTGATGGCATCTCCGGGCCACCATGTTGCACCGTGACTTGATTGCGCCACCACCACAGCCAGCAGTACAGGAGTGCCGGAAACAGCTCCACTGGGGCGCCGGCCGTCTCGCTCGTCATGGTGAGCAGTAGACCGTGCTGTTCGTTGTCCGACGGCTGGAATGTCGGTCGAAGCCCCACACGGCAAGAGCGGTCGTCCACCAGGGCTCCTGCTGTCGTCGCCACGACCAGTTGCGACATGAGTCGGTCCACGACCAGTTCTGGCGCCTCGGCTTCCCCTACCCAGGCTGCGACCGCCCATGACGTCTTCGCGCCGCGCGCGAACGCCGCTGCACTCTCCGCGTCCCCGTGTGGCCCTGCGTCGACTGCGGTGAGGAATGAACTCAGCAGCTCCTCACCTGAATCGGGATCCGTCTGGGGATCGTGCCGGCTCAGGTGGACTGTGAGTACTGAGTTGGGGGTGGCGCCGCCGACGGCGCGAGCCTCGACGCGGGCGATACCCGCCCAGGATCGGCCGCGCTGACGTGCCGGGTGCATCCGACGCCCTCCTAGCCGCTGGTGGTCAGCCACCGTACGCCATACCCGCCGGCGCCTGCGTCAGTCCCGGCCTGCGGCTGGCCGTTCTGCTCTCTCAGCGGGATTCAGGGTTGGTGGAAGAGGTCAACAGGCACAGAAGACAACAGACAACTGCCTCTCACTGGCACGAGCCGTAGGCAGATGGACAGGCGTGCGGCCAGCGGCACGGCTTCCGGGCCCTTTGATGCCACGGACAGAGCGTCTCCAATAGGAGTCCAGGACGTACTCGCAGACGATCAATGTCGTTGCCGCGGTGAGCATGTCGCCCTCGTGGCTTACCTGCACAGAAGGGGGCATTTGCAGCTTGCTTGCATCATCCAGTCGAGCGTCACAACTCGCTTGCTGCTGAGGCGGTTAACTGAATAACATCCCATTCACCATCGCGAATCGAATGTTGTTTCGGCGCATCGGGGGCCTGCTGTGACGTTGATGATGGCGGTGGCCGCCGTCTGGGGTGTGCTGCAGCTGTTCGCCGTTTCGTGGCCGACGCGTTCGGTGCGTTTGTCGACGGTGCTGCTGGCGCTCGCGGTGGGGATGTATGGGTGCGGCGTGGCGACGGCGTTGGTGGAGCTGGCCTACACCCGCATCTACGCGGACCAGTCGGGGCAGCCGCTGGTCACGGTGGTGAACACCACCAGCTACACGGTGGCTCCCTGGGTGGAGGAATTGATCAAGGCCGCCCCATTGTTACTGGCCGGGCTGAGCGTGAAGGTTCGCCGCCAGTGGGGGCTGACCGACTTCGTGGTGCTGGGTGCGGCGCTGGGGGGCGGGTTCGGTCTGCTGGAGGCGGTACTGCGGTACGGCCTGGACGCGAACCGGGCGATAGCCCGCGGCGGGGGCTGGATCATTCCGGACAGCTTGTCGCCGCCCTATGTGCCGGGCCTGGGGCAGATGTTGACGTCCTGGCTTCCGGCACCGTTCAGCCAGCTCGATCTGGGCGGCCCGCCGGTCACGGAGACCTTCTCGCATCTGGTGTGGACGGCCGTGGTCGGCTTGGGGGTTGGGCTGCTGTGGCGTGCACGGGGATGGCTGCGCCTGCTCTCGGTGCTCCCGGTCGCGGCCGCCGTCGTACACCACACCGTGAACAACTACGTAGTGCAGAAACCCATCGGCCCGGCCAGGCACTGGCTTGAATCTCTGGACGCGAAGGCGTGGGCGGCGCCGCTCATATGCCTGGCTATCGCCCTGGTCGTCGACCTGCGCCACATTCACCGCGGTAAGCGCGTCGTGTCGGGTGTACTGCTTGCTTCTGAGCGCGTCGACGGTGACAGCGCGGGAGCCCTGCTGCGGTATGCGGCCTGGCGTCTGCCATGGAGCCTGCTGATCGTCCTGCGCTACATCAGGCTGCGGCGCTCCCTGCTGTACGCCGCCGCGTCGGGGCCGCCCGCCGACACCGAGGACCTGCGTCGGGTGGCCGCCGGGATCACCGCTCGGATGGACGCATCCGACAACCCGCACGTATGGCAGGCGCTGAACATCCGCGCCTTGCTGAAGGCAGCCAGAGCAGCCCGCGGTTCCCGTGAGCGGTGGCTCCTGGTGATCCCGTGTGTGCTCGTACTGCCATCGTTAGTGTTCTTGGGCGTCGGCTCGTTCACCTCGACTGCCGGTCTCCAGAAGTTCTTCAGCGCCGGCTCAGGGCCGAAGATCCTCATGTGCTTCGGCATCGCCGCTCTGGCCTGGATCGCCTACCAACTCAGCACCTTACTTCGCTCCTGGCGGAGGGCGTCGGCACAGCCCACGGCGGAACTGCTGGCGGTCCACCGCTTCCGTGTCGGCACCGCACTGGGCTCGGCCACCACCGGCGCACTCCTGCTGTGGCGCGGATTCGGCGAAGCCGGCCCCGGCGGCAGGGCGATCCACACGCTCCACCTGCTCGACGCGCTGAACACCTTCCTGGTCTATCTCGGCTTCGCCCTCCTCCTACTCTCCCTGCTCGCCCTGTTCCCTCCCGGAGGCCTCGCGCTCGCCGGAGGCGGGGTTGCCGGCGCCCTCACGGCTGAAGCCGCCCTTAACGCTGGCGTCCTTGGTGCCGCCGGTGCCGTGCTGATGGCGGTTGGGGCTGGGGGAACCGGTGCGAGCGAGTCGGGCGGCGGGAAGCGAGGGGAAGTCCCGCAGTGGCTGCGTGACAAGTGGAACGAGGGACGACAGTTCAACGAGGACAATTGGCCGCGCTACCCGGCAAACGAGATCTACCTCGAAAACGGGAAAGTCCTGGACTCGTACCGACCCGGAAAAGAGATCGTATCGCGCAAGCAGACGCAGATATGGAAGATCAAGCCGGACACTTTCAGGAATTACCTACGTGAGATCAATCAGAAATATAAGACGGGAACAAAGATCCCGGACACGCCAAAGGCGCGCAGAGAATACCCGCAGTTGATCGGAAAACCCTTGAAGGGTAAGTATTATCTAGAAGTCCCGGTTCAGTCCCAGCCTGTGCCAGACTGGGCACTCAGGGAAGCGGCGGACCACGGCGTGATAATCCGGGACGTGCAGGGCTTCGTCTACCGGCTACCGAAGGGCACGGGCTGAATCAACCATGATCTGGACCTACTGCGAGCAGTGGAACAACCTCACCGAGACGCCCATGAACCCGCTGACGCCCGAACAGGCTCAAGCTAGGCATGCGGCGGGCCAGTTGTACACCGCTGTTACCTCCCCCGATGAGCACTCCGCCGCGACACTGCGCGTGGAAATGCGCCTGGAAACCGGGTACACTTCAGTCATTTTCATGGATGAGCACGGCCGCGACTCCCTCGACTACACCTTCACCCTCATCAACGGCTCTCTCTTCCTGGAGACAGCAACCTCGTACGACTATGGTGATTCGCAGGAGCGAGGCGGATATGCAGACGCGGAGCGCATGGAATCCTACGAGTTCACCATCGATGGGATCATCCGGCGCACTGTAGAAGTCGATGGCGAGGAATCCAAGGAAAGTCGTCATGGCATTGACGTCGCCAGTAACTGGGAGTCGGTTCCCAACTTCGGAACCTATGATGCATTGATCCGACGCGACCGTGCTTGATACTCCAGCCGTAAATCGTGATCTTCACGTTCGAGCGGCTTGCCGCCGGTAGTGGCTGGTCTGGGATCGAGCCTGGTGGCGGCGTCGCCAGTCGGACCAGCCAAGCCGGTGGACCGGGTCAAAGGCAGGCCGGATGACGAGCGTGATGAACAGCCGTTGGATCTCCTTGCAGGTGAGCGGTATGAGGGCGTCTGGTGCGGGATCGCGGTCGTGTTCGTTCGCGCGGACGACGGCGAGGAAGGCGTGCGCGAGCATGGCCACGGTGACCCAGCGGGACCAGGACGGGTAGCGGCGGACCTGGTGCTCGTCCAAGGCCGCCAGGCCCTTGCCGGACTGGAAACACTCCTCGACCCGCCACCTTGATCCAGCGACGCGCACCAGGGTGGTTAGCGGCACTGCGGCGGTCGGCGAGTAGCAGCGGTAGTACGTGAGTTCGCCGGTACTGCGGTTGCGGCGGATCAGCAACTGCCGGCTCCCGGGCCGGAGGTCGGTGAGGTCGATGACGGCCCAGTCGTAGAAGCGGTGGCCCTTGGCTCCGCTCCCTGCGGACAGCTTCTGCCAGGCCCTCTTGGGCACCTTCCTGGCCAGCGTGTCCGCGCGGAACTTCCCGGCGCCTGTGGTGACTTCGTGCGAGCAGGCCACCGCGAGGACGTAGCCGGTGCCGCGTTCTTCCAGCGCGGCGCGTAGCGTCGGGTTGCCGCCGTAGACCTCGTCTCCCGAGACCCAGGCGGCCCGGTGGCCGACGTCCAGGAATCGGGTGACCATGCGGGCGGCAAGCTGCGGTTTGGTCGCGAATTCGGTCTTGTCACCGAGTCCGGCGGCCCGGCAGCGGTCGGGGTCCGAGGTCCAGGAACGCGGAACGTACAGTTCCCGGTCTACCGCGGCGTGTCCGCGGCGGCTGGCGTAGACGAGATGGACGGCGACCTGCGCGTTCTCGATCCTGCCCGCGGTGCCGGTGCACTGGCGCTGGACACCGACGGTGTCGGTGCCCTTCTTCACGTCGCCGGTCTCGTCGACCACCAGAACCGTCTGGTCGTCCCGCAGATGCTCCACCACGTAGGCCCGCACGTCGTCGCGGACCTGGTCGCCTTCCCACTTGGCCCGCCCGAGCAGGTGCTGCATGCCGTCCGGGGTGCTCTCTCCGGCCCACTCTGCGATGGTCCAGCAGTTTTTGCGCGGCAGGTCCGACAGCAGCCCGAGCACCAACCGCCCGACCCGACGTCGGGGTTCGACCCGTGCGAACCGGCCCGCGATCTGGGCCATCAGGCCCTCGAACGCCTCCTGCCAGCGGGCAGGGTCTACGCTGTGACCTGCGGCCATCGCATGATCTTCAGTCTTCACACACCGATGATCAACGGTGGCCGCACCTGTCTCCACAGCGCGTCAGGGCCGCGCAGCGTCTGTCTGCCGTCATGTGTCTGGAGGACTTGTGCAACGTGGCGAAGTCTGGTGGGTCCAGTTCGACGAGCGGAGGTTGGTCGTACTGCTGTCGGGAGACGGCACGTCCGGGATCCGGGTGATGCAGGTCGTCGCTCCGGCGGGCGTCGACATCAGCGGTCTGGGCATCGAAGTGACGGTCGGCGCCGGTGAAGGACTGCCGTTCGAAGGCGTGCTGCGGCTCGCGTTCCCGCGTCCAGGCTTCACCCCGTGCACGTGGCTGACCACTGTGTCCCGGGACGACCTGATAGAGCGGGCGGCCGTCCTGTCCTCCGTGAAGCTCAGCGAGATTGACGACGCCCTCCGACTCGCTGAACAAGCGCAGGAGCGGACCCCGGCCACGACCGCGAAGCTCAGCGAGATAAGGGATGCCCTCCGTCTCGGTGAACTCGGGTAGACGGAGAAGGAGCCGACGCCCGCGACGGCGTGGGCGATCTCGGGCGAGATGATCGACACTGGCCACCTGCTGCCTCGGCGCCCCTCACCACCGAGATCACGATCTACGGCTGGAGTACTGACTCTGCGGGACTGCTGTCTGATGGGCAACGGGCGTTCTGGTCCGTCCACCAGTTGCGTCAACCGCATGACTTCGGACGAGCTTGCCGCCTACGAAACTACTGGCGACAGCGCCAGGTATGCGACTTCAGGCAAGACCATCTTCGAGCGCTCCGTACAGCCCCTCACACGAGTGGTCGACAGGATACTCCTGGTGGTCAGCGGCGCACCGCCCATGGGCGCCGAGGTCCTGGTCAACGCCGGTATTCATCAGGTGCGCAGCAGCTGGCTGGCCGCTGTCGCCTGGACCGTCGATGACGAGCAACACGTGTGCTCCGAGCCACCGGCTTACTTCCGGATCAGGGGATACGACCGCCACGAATACGCGGACGTATCCCCTGCCGTTCTGGAGCCGCTCCCGGACTGGGCCGGCACTTCGCCGTCGTCCGCCTTCGGCTGGGTAGCGAGCCAGGCGGCGGCAGCCACCACCACCTGGGTGCCCCCGTCGGCAGCATGTCCTTCGCGGGCCAGGTTCACCGCCTGCGTACCGCCCGGCACCGTGGTGAGGTGTTCCAGCGCCGACTCCTGGTACTGCTGAGGGGCGTACTCCTTGATAAGGTCACGAGCCCCTGCAGCCAGCGTGGCGTGCTGCTGTACGCGTCGGCGCTGCTGGGGTAGTACCGCTGGTGGACAGCCAACGCCGCAGCCCTATCCGACCGTGCGCGCAGTCTCGAGGAGCTGCCCCCACCGCCGATGCACTTGGACATCACCGAGGCATGGCGCACGTTCCGGATTGACCTGTCCGAGCCCGAACACACCAAGTGGCCGACAGTCCCCCTCGCCTGAACGGCTGGCGCGAGCACTACGTCATGAGCTAGCCAGACGCCTGTCAATCACGTTATGGGGCAAGGCCATTGGGTGCGCCTGCACCTAGACAACGCCTGTCAGTTCTCGGTGTAACGGGCGAGAAAGTCCAGCTCGGCTTCAGAAATGCGGCGCGGCCTACCGGTGTCCAGGTTGTACGCAGCCATCGTGGTCGTAGCCTCGGCGTACAGCTGGCCGTCGTCCCGGATCTCGTAGCCGAGTTCGAGCCTGGCCCCCCGACATGCGACGACCCAGACGTTCACGTCCACGGGCTCCTCGCGGTACGGCAGCGGAGCGCGGTAGTCGACGATGGACCGGCCGACGACGAATGCGTGCTGGCGGCGGCCGGCCTCGTCCTCGGGCAGCATCTCCTGAAACATCCGTGTGCGTGCCTCCTCCATGTACTGGAGGAACTTCGCATTATTGACGTGCCCGTACGCGTCCGCGTCGGCCCAGCGCAGCGGGAGGGGATAGGTGTACTTCTTCACGGGAGGGTCTTTCTAGTCTGAGGGTTAGGTGCAGTGGGCCCGCCGGCGTACGGGGCGACTCTCGGCGGGCCTGTGGTCTAGGACTCTTGGATCGCCGCCCGCCTCTCTGGCGCTCCGATATCACTTTGCTGGATCGCGTGCAGGACGTCGTGGAGCACACGCTGCTCGATGTCGCGTTCATCGAGTAGCTGACCAATGCGCGCCGTTGCCGCCGAGGGGGCCGCCGGCAAGGCGGCGCGGACCAGCTGGCGCATCTCGGCGAGGCAGGCACCCTCCAGGGTGTCCCTGGGCACACGGGCGATCACTGTCGCCGGGGAGACGTGGGTGACGGCCCAGCATCCAGCTGTCTCTTCCACTGCCCACACCACGGTGCGCTTGTCGAGCGAGAGCGTCAGCTGGGCATCGGGGCCCAGGATTCTGCTGATCGACGGCATCGGTACGCCGTTCGCCCCAGCCTGCGCTGCTGCTTCTTCTGCGGTGGCAACGACCGTGCGGGATGCGAGCGTCGCCGCTTGCCGACGCCAGCGGGTGGCGGAGTCCTCGGCTGCACGGTTGTGTGCGTGCCGCTGTGCTATCGCTACGCCCTCCTGGTCGACGCTCGTCGCCGCCCAGGCGTTACGGATACCTCCGAGGGCGTCGCGCTCGTCGTCCTCGTTGCCCTCGACCCACGTGATCACGACGAATCGGCAGTCGGGCATCGAGGCCGGGTAGAGGACGTGACTAACCACTTCGATGGTCTCCCAGCCCAGCGTCGGAACGTTCATCCGGAAGACGTGTCCGTCGCGCGTCTCACCCATGTCGTGCTCGGTATCCCAGATGCGCCGCACGTCCGGGTCCTGCTTGACGTCGTCGATGAGCCGGCGCAACTCGACGTCGTTCGGGCGGGTGGCCTGGGCGAACTTCAAGATCTTCACGTAGGCCGAGGCGTGCTGGTCCCAGTCCTGGTATTGGGTGCGTGCCTCGGGTGCGGTCAGTGCCCAGCGGATGAGGTTCGCGCCCGGCTGCATTACTGATCTCTTCGGGTTGTTGTCGGCAGCGGGGTGAGTGCGAGTCCGGTGCCGGTGAGGCAGCCGTCGATCAGGTCGGGGCGGAGCTGGATGTGGCGCAGACCTCGGCGGAGGGTGCGTTCGAGGTGCTCGTCGTCGGTGAAGGCGGTGTTGGCCAGCGGGCCGCGCCGTAACAGCGACCAGATGCCCTCGACCGGGTTCAAGTCGAGTGCATATGAGGGCAGTTGAACGATGGTGAGCCAGTCGTGTGCGGCGGCGTACTCACGCATCCCGGCAGCCCGGTGGGTGTTGAGATTATCCCAGATCAGCACGATGGGAGCCTGGAGCTGGATGTGGGCGCGCACGACCAGGTCGCGGTAATCGCTCCAGGCGAAGGTGTCGCGTCCTTTGCCCCGGTGCTTGCGGTGGCGGCGCGGCCGGTAGATCAGCCGGGAGGTCTCGCCGGGCTTGTAGCAGCACATCGCCGCGATCGACCAGCGGCGCCAGGAACGACCGCGTACCCGCACCACCGGCGTGTGCCCACGCCGGCCCCAGGTGCGGGCGCGCGGTGGCGTCATCGAGAACCCGGCCTCGTCCTCGAAGACGATGTACGCGCCCAGCGCCGCCGCAGTCATTCCGCCTGCGGCCACACATCCTTCTTCCACAGGCCCACCGCCTGCTCGTCGCGCTCGAGGGCTCTGCGGGCAGGACACTGCCAGGACCAGCCGTGCCGGTGCAGCAGCCGCCACACCGCCGCCGAGGAGCAGTCCAGCCTGAACTTCCTGGCGATCAGCACCCTGATCCGGGCCAAGGTCCACCGCTGGTCCTCCCAGCCGTGCACGGCCGGCCCCACCGCCAACTCTTGCTCCAGCTCGGCGAACTGGCCATCGGACAACTTGGGCAGTTTCGGCGGTCCCGCAGAGGCGAGCGCGTCCATCCCGCCCTCCCGCCAGGCACGGCGCCAGCGTTCCACCGAACGCTCACTGACCCGCAGATCCTTCGCGATCACTGCGGTTCTCTCACCGCGAGTGAACCGCTCACCGGCCTCGTACCGGATCCGCTCGCGAAAGTGCCGCCGCTCCGCGGTCAGCCCACCACCCTGCGCATACCGCATACCACCGGCCTACCGCAGGGATCACCACACGTCACCACCCCCGACAACAACCCGAAGAGATCAGTAGTCGGGTTCCTCAACGTTACTGTCCGACATCGTCGGCTGCGGGCCGCCTTCGCTCTAGGTAGTCCTCGTCCTGGGCGCGCCGGTAGAGCTTGGCGATGTCGTCGTCGAAGTACGCGGCGTAGGAGACATCGTCCTGGTCGCCGCCGCCCTCATGGCCGCCCAGGACGCCGATGACCGTGCCGGCGTGGCTCCTGGGGTCGTAGTCGGCGAGCCAGGGGCTGCCGCTGGTCCCGTCCTCGAGGCCGGTGCACTGGATGCGCAGCTGGGTGTCGCCGAACTTCGTGGTGTGGTTCCGGCATGAGACGGGGGTGTCACGGCTGGCGGGATAGCCGGTGATCTTGACCTTGTTGTCGAAGCCGCGGTTTACGCCGAGGGTGTTGCCGCCCAGGACGTCCTGGATGTCCTTGCCGTCCTTCTGGTCGAGGACGAGGAAGGCGAAGTCGAGGTCCTCGTCCTGCGACTTGGCCCAGCGGTCGTCGACGACCACCTTGCTGGCCTTCCACAGGCCGGTGGGTTCGTCGCCGTTGCGGTAGCCGGGGGCGAAGACCAGGTCGTTCAGCGGCTGTCCGGAGTCGGCGTCGAAGGCGCAGTGGGCCGCGGTGATCAGCATGTTCCGGCCCGGACTTTGCACCACGCTCGCCGTGCAGAAGTGGGCGCCCTGGTCGTCCTTCTCGAAGACCGCGCCGATCCGGGCGTTCTCCTCGGTCCTGCGGGGGGTGTACGCGTTGCCGTCATGGGCCGCGGCCGTCGCGGAGAGGTCCTGGTCCTGGCCCCGCAGGGACCGGCCCGCCTCGCCGGACTTGCCGAAACCGCTGCGCCAGCTGCTTCTGGCCGCATGGGTTACCGCCGTGGCGTCACCCACCACTGCGATTGGCGCGACGATGACCAGCGTCAGGGGCAAAACGGATTTCCTGGCTAGCGGGCGCACAAGGTCATTATCGACGCGGGCCGGGAAGTCAGGAGGGTGCTTCACCGGGAGGCTCCCGTCACACTCCACCGCCTCAAGGGCACCGGCCTGTCAGCCCGCACCCGCAACGACCTGGACGCCGTCACCGCCGAGCTCAATAGCCGCCCAAGCTAGGCGCGCGCCAGCGTCGCTGACCCGATGGCGTACTTCCGGTCGATCGCCCACACCGGCATCGCCACGTCCTGTCGGTCAGCGGTTCACGCCGAGCGTGGCCTCCTCCACATGGTCCGCGTTCGAGGCGTCGCTGAGCCCGAGCCGCAGGTGCTCGATGTGGTAAACGGCCTGGTCGAGGAGTTCGGCGACGTGGTTGTCGTAGAGCGCGTAGATCACCGAGCGGCCCTGGCGCCGGCCGACGACGAGGCCGAGGTTGCGCAGCAGGCGCAGCTGGTGGGAGCAGGCGGACTGTTCCATGCCGACCTCGGTGGCGAGTTCGGTGGCGGCGCAGGGGCCCTCGCGCAGGCGGGAGAGGATCAGCAGCCGCGAGGGGGTCGCCAGGGCCTGGAGGGTGGTGGCCACCCGGCAGCACTGTCCGCGTCCAGGCGGGTGCGCGGGACGGGGTTGTCGGCGGGAGCTGCTCCATGGCCCATGGTGGCCATCATACAAGCCATACTTGAAGAGGTCTTCATATGTACCTGTATGGTGGTTGAGTCGTTCTGCCCTGCCCTCCCGAAGGGTTCTTCGTCATGTCTTCCACCCTCACCGAGCGGCCCGCACCCGCCCCGACTGCGCGCCCGGACGCCCCCTCCCGGCGGCGAACCCGGGTCTTCGCGCTGCCCGAGGCCCGTTGGGCCGCGACGGCCACAGCGCTGTTCCTGCTCGCCCTCCCGCTACAGCTGACCGGCGCGCCCGCCGGGATGTGGGGATCGCTGTACGGGCTCGCCTACGCCGCCGGCGGCTGGGAGCCCGCGCTGGCCGGACTGCAGGCGCTGCGGGAGAAGACTCTCGACGTCGACCTGCTGATGATCGTGGCCGCGCTGGGGGCCGCCGCTGTCGGCCAGGTCATGGACGGCGCCCTGCTGATCGTCATCTTCGCCACCTCCGGCGCCCTGGAGGCGCTGGCGACCGCCCGCACCGCCGACTCGGTGCGCGGACTGCTCGACCTCGCCCCGGCCACCGCGACCCGGCTGCACGGCAACGGCACCGAGGAGACCGTACCCACCGCAGATATCGCCGTCGGTGACACCGTCCTGGTGCGGCCCGGCGAGCGGATCGGCGCCGACGGACGGGTGCTGGACGGGGCGAGCGAGGTAGACCAGGCCACCATCACGGGCGAGCCGCTGCCCGTGGCGAAGGAACCCGGCGACGAGGTGTTCGCGGGCACCCTCAACGGCACCGGCGCACTGCGGATCAAGGTCGAGCGGGACGCCTCGGACTCGGTGATCGCCCGGATCGTGCAGATGGTCGAGGAGGCGTCGGAGACCAAGGCGCCGACCCAGTTGTTCATCGAGAAGGTCGAACAGCGCTACTCGATCGGTATGGTGGCGGCCACGCTCGCCGTGTTCGCGGTGCCGCTCGCGTTCGGCGCCGCGCTGACCGGCTCGCTGCTGCGGGCCATGACCTTCATGATCGTCGCCTCGCCGTGTGCGGTCGTCCTGGCGACCATGCCGCCGCTGCTGTCCGCGATCGCCAACTCCGGGCGGCACGGTGTGCTGGTGAAATCCGCGGTGGTGATGGAACGCCTCGGTCAGGTGGACGCGGTGGCACTGGACAAGACCGGCACCCTCACCGAGGGCACCCCGCGCGTGACCGTCCTGCGCCCACTGCCCGACTCAGGGCTCACGGAAGGACAGTTGCTCCGGCTGGCAGCAGCGGCCGAGCACCCGAGCGAACACCCGTTGGCCCGCGCCGTCGTCGCCGCCGCACGCGCCCGAGGGCTCGCCCTGCCCGACGCCGAGGACTTCACCTCCACCCCGGGCGTCGGAGTCACCGCCACGGTAGACGGCCGTAAGATCGCCGTCGGCTCCCCCGCCCGGCTGCTGTCCGGTTCGGAGGGCGCGCACGGTTCGGAGGGCGCGCACACCGCCGTCGCCGCCGAACTGGAGGACGGCGGGCACACCGCGGTCCTGGTGGTGGCCGACGGCACGCCGGCCGGAGTCATGGGCATCGCCGACCGGCTGCGGCCGGACGCCACCGCCACAGTCGCCTCCCTCACCGCGCTCACCGGGACCGCGCCGACGCTGGTCACCGGCGACAATCCCCGCGCCGCCGCCCGCCTGGCCGCCGAGGCCGGTATCACCGACGTCCGCGCCGGACTGCTCCCGCAGGACAAGGTGGCCGCGGTCCGGGAACTGGAGCAGGCCGGCCGCAAGGTCCTGGTCGTGGGTGACGGCGTCAACGACGCGCCTGCCCTGGCCGCGGCCCACACCGGTATCGCCATGGGCCGGGCCGGCTCCGACCTCGCCTTGGAGACCGCCGACGCGGTGATCGTGCGCGACGAACTGGCCCCCGTGCCCGCCGTGGTGGCCCTCTCCCGCCGGGCGCGCCGCCTGGTCGTGCAGAACCTGGTCATCGCCGCCGTGTTCATCTCCGGCCTGGTCGTCTGGGACCTCACCGCCACCCTCCCCCTGCCCCTCGGAGTCCTCGGCCACGAGGGCTCGACCGTCATCGTCGGCCTCAACGGCCTGCGGCTCCTGCGCGAGGTCGCCTGGACCCGGGCCCTCACGGAGGCCCGCGCCTGACCCTCCAGGCCCTCGGCCCGCCGCACCGGCACGGGTGCAGCGGGCCGTTGCCGTCCGACTGCTTCGGCGGCCCTTCCGCCACGGTGGCGCCGGTCGGCCAACACATGAGCGATCACTCATATGGACATGGATTTCATTTCCATCTACGGTGGAGCGTGCCGACCCGGCACAAGCCATAGGGGGTGATGCGTCATGGGCGGCCGGATGACCCGACAACGCAAGGCCGTCATGCGCGCACTCGCGGGCTGCCAGGACTTCGTCTCGGCCCAGGAGTTGTACGCCCATCTGGTGTCCGGCGATCACGCGATCGGACTGACCACCGTCTACCGCGCCCTGAGCGAGCTGGAGGCGGACGCCGGCGTCGATGTCGTACGCGACGAGGCCGGCGGGCGGCTCTACCGGCTGCGCCCCGCCGACGGACACCGCCACTACCTGATGTGCCGCGACTGCGGTCGCAGCCGGCCGGTGGACTCCGAGGTCGTCGAGGAGTGGGCGGGCCGGATCGCCGCCGGCACCGGCTTCACCGCGGTCGAGCACACCGTCGAACTCACCGGCGTCTGCGCCGACTGTCTGGCCCGCACAGACGGAGGCCGGCCGTCCGGGAACGAAGGAGAAGAACCGCCATGCCACTGGGATCGCGCCCCGGCCCCCGGGGCCCAGTCCACAGTTGCGCGAGCTGAAGGAGACCGTGCGCACGCTGCTCGATCTCGACGACGACACCGCCGTCCTGATCCGCCAGCTCGCCTGTACCGAACCGGGCTGCCCGCCGCTGGAAACGGTCGTCGTCGTGCTGCCGATGGAGGGCGACGCCCGCCGCTGGACCCTGCACCGCCCCGCCGAACAGATCACCGAGGACGACCTGCGAGCCGCCCTTCTCGCCGCCGAACAGCACGACCAGGAGACCGACTTGACCACCCCTCTAACCGAAGAGCCGCGCGACGAACGGGTCCCCGTCACCGTCCTGACCGGCTTCCTCGGCTCCGGCAAGACCACCCTCCTCAACCGCATCCTCACCGAGAACCACGGCCTGAGGATCGCCGTCATCGAGAACGAGTTCGGCGAGGTCGGCATCGACGACGCCCTCGTCCTCGACGCCGAGGAAGAGATCTTCGAGATGAACAACGGCTGCATCTGCTGCACCGTGCGCGGAGATCTGATCCGCATCCTGGGCGCGCTGATGCGGCGCCGCGAGAAGTTCGACCACATCCTCATCGAGACCACCGGCCTCGCCGACCCCGCGCCCGTCGCACAGACCTTCTTCATGGACGACGAGATCGCCGCCCAGCTGCGGCTGGACGCCATCGTCACCCTCGTCGACGCCGCCCACGTGCTCCAGCACCTGGACGAGATCAAGCCGGAGGGCGTGGAGAACGAGGCCGTCGAACAGATCGCCTTCGCCGACCGCGTCGTCCTCAACAAGACCGACCTGGCCGACGAGGAAACCATCGGACAGGTCGTGCGCCGCATCCGGGCCATCAACGGCGGAGTGCGGATCATCCCCGCGAAGCACGCGCGCATCAGTCTGCACGAGGTGCTGGACGTGGGCGCGTTCGACCTCGAGCGGGTGCTCGCCGACGATCCCGCCTTCCTCACCGAGACCGAGCACCAGCACGACACCACCGTCACCTCGGTCGGCATCGAGCTGGCGGGCGAGCTCGACGAGGACCGCCTCAACACCTGGCTCGGCACCCTGCTGCGCACCAAGGGCGTCGACCTCTTCCGCTCCAAGGGCATCCTGGCCATCGCCGGAGCGCCCAAGCAGTACGTCTTCCAGGGCGTGCACATGCTGCTCGACGGCACCTTCGGACGCGACTGGCAGGAGGGCGAACCCCGAACGAACAAGCTGGTGTTCATCGGCCGCGACCTCGACCGCGAGGCCCTCGAACTCGGCTTCGCAGGCTGCCTGGCCACAGCGGGAGCCGCCGCGTGAGTACGACGGTTCAGTCCCCGCTCGCCTGGGAGGCCGGCGTCGACGACGCACCCGTCGCGCTCAGTGCACGAAGTGAGCTGGTCGCCGTCGCCGGGGCCGAGGGGACGGTGAAGGTTCTCGACGCGGCGATGGGCGCCGAGACCGGGGCGTTCGAGCTTCCCGGAGGCGCACTCACGGTCGCGCTCTCCCCGGATGCCGGGCACGTGGTGGCGACAGGTCCGATGGGGTACGCGCTGTGGCGCCGCTCCGACGGGCGCACGACGGTGCGGGAGTCCGGCGCCTGGTCGGCTGCCGCCGCCTGGGCCGACGGCACCCGGGTCGCGGTCGCCTCTGGCCGCCGCGCACTGGTACTCGACGCGGACGGCGGCGAGTTGTGGCGTACGGAGCCCGCTGCGTCGACCGTCACCGACCTCGCCTGGATGCGGCAGGGGCGGCGCCTGGCCGTGGCCGCGTACGGGGCCGTGCGCTGCCACGAGAGGCACACCGAGAAGCCTGTCGCCACCTACCCCTACGTCGGCTCCCACCTCGCACTCGCCGTCGCGCCAACCGGGAGATGGATCTGCAGCGGCAACCAGGACGCCTCCATCCACATCTGGAGGGCGCGAGACGGAGGCGAACTCACCATGTCCGGCTACCCGGAGAAGGTCTCCCGGCTCGCCTTCGACGACACCGGCTTCTGGCTGGCCGCCGACGGTGCACCGGACGTGACCGTGTGGGACTTCTCCGGCAAGGGCCCGGAGGGCACCGCACCGCGCTCGCTCCGCGGCCACGAGACGGTGACCGCGCTGGCCTGGCGGCCGGGCGCGGCCGGGCATCTGGCCAGCGGCGGCGCCGACGGCACCGTGGCCCTGTGGCACGCCACGGCCGGGCGGCCCCAGGCGCGCCTGCGGCCCGTGCGCGAACTGGACGGCACGGGCGCGGCGGTCGCCGCACTTGCCTGGGCAGGCCCCCACCTGCTGGCCGTCGCGTGGCGGGACGGCCGGATCCGGACGTACGGCCTGCCATCCCGGACCGCGCTGTGAACCGCTCCGTCATCCGGGCGGCCGCCCCCCGCCCCTGCACGCTCGTCGTGTGCCGAGGCTGCTGCTGCGGCAACCCGCGCAAGCACCCCGGCACCGACCACGCCTGGCAACTGGACCGACTGCGCGCCGGCGCGGCAGAACACGGCTTCCAGGTCCGTACGACGGACTGCCTCGGCCCCTGTGACCAGGCCAACGTCATCGTCGTCCAGCCCTCCACCGCCGGGCGCCGAGCCGGGGGCCGTGCCGTCTGGGTCGGCTTCGCGACGGACGACGACAGCACCGACGACCTGCTGCGCTGGGCGCGGGCGGGCGGACCCGGCATCGCCGAACCGCCCGCCACCCTGGCCCTCCAGCTCATCCGCCCACCGCGCGAGGCCCGCGCCCGTGCACGCCGATGACCTCGACGCCGGCGGCCGTGACGTCCTCGCGGCCGCCCGGCTCGACGAAGCCACCGCCGCGTCCGTCGCCACGACACTCCAGGCCCTCGCCACACCGTCCCGCCTGCTGATCCTCACCGCCCTGCGGCAGCGTCCGTACCCCGTCGGCGAACTCGCCTGCGCCATCGGCATGGAACAGTCCGCGGTCTCCCACCAACTGCGCCTGCTGCGCGCCCTCGGCCTGGTCACCGGCCGCCGCGACGGCCGCCGCATCGTCTACAGCCTCTACGACGACCACGTCGCCCAGCTCCTCGACCAGGCCGTCCACCACATCGAGCACCTGCGCCTCGGCGTACGCGACCTCGGCTGACGCGCACCTCATCCGTCGCGTCCGCGCGCCCGGAAACAGCCCGTGAGTTGAGGTGGGCGACCTGCCGCGGCGCGGGTTCCGCTCGGAGCCGATCGTGCAGCGAGCCGTCGTCGGGCATCCCGGCCCGCAGCCACGCCCCAACCACCTCGGCGTCGGCTTCCGTCACCAACGGGCCGAGGCGTACGGCGACCCCATGGGGCGTGCGGTCGACCCCGCACGGCTGCACGGCGGCATGCAGGCCCCGGCCGCTCCGACAAGGCAGCATCTTCCCCGGGCAACCGGTGGAGACCATGACCCCGTGTGGGCGGCCCCGACGGCCGCCTGCGGCATCGCTCATCTCCGTGTCTCCTCCGTATGGGTCAAAGGGTCTCCTGTTTGCGCCAGAGGCAGCCCAACTCGCGTGGGAAACGAGCAAGTTGGGAAACGAGCGATTTGACACCACCCTCACACACCCCGAGCATATGCTCATGAAATCCATTTCCAATAGAGGTGGCTAGCCATGCGTGTCGCATTCGTCGGAAAGGGCGGCAGCGGCAAGACGACGCTGTCCGCACTCTTCTCCCGTCATCTGGCGCGCTCGGGCGCGCCGGTCGTCGCCATCGACTGCGACATCAACCAGCACCTGGCGTACGCCCTTGGCCTCGACGAGGACGAGCTGTTCACCGCGCCACCGCTCAGCGCGCGCACCGGCGAGATCAAGGACTACCTGCGGGGCACGAACCCGCGGATCCCGTCCCGCGACGCCATGGTCAAGACGACACCGCCGGGCCGCGGCTCCCGACTGTTGCGCCTGCTGGGCGACGACGAGATCCACGGCCACCACGTGCAGGAGGTCGGCGGCGTACCGCTGATGGTGACCGGCGCCTTCGACGAGAGCGATCTCGGCGTGGCCTGCTACCACTCCAAGCTCGGCGCGGTCGAGCTCTACCTCAACCACCTCGTGGACGACCCCGGCGAGTACGTCGTCGTCGACATGACCGCCGGCGCCGACGCCTTCGCCTCGGGTCTGTTCACCCGTTTCGACATGACGTTCCTGGTCGTCGAACCGACCCGCAAAAGCCTCTCCGTCTACCGCCAGTACCGCGACCACGCCGCCGAGTTCGGCATCCCGGTCGCCGTCGTCGGCAACAAGGTCACCGGCGAGGACGACCTGGCCTTCCTGCGCGGCCACGTCGGCGTGGATCTGATCGTCCACTGCGAGCAGTCGTCGTACGTGCGCGCCCAGGAGCAGGGCCGCGACGGTCACGGCGAGCTGGAGCCCCACAACACCCGCGCACTGGACCGGCTGCGCGCGGCCGTGGACGCCCGCACCAAAGACTGGGCCGCCTTCCAGAAGCACGCCGTCGACTTCCATCTGCGCAACGCCGCCGCCTGGGCCAACGAAGCCACCGGCCAGGACCTCGCCACCCAGGTCGACCCGGACTTCCGGCACGGCCCCGCAGCACTGACCGCCTTCGCCTGACCCCCTCAAGACCAGAACCACAGAACAGGACAGCCCTTCATGTCACTCGACGTCTCCCCGCAGCTGCTCGCCGAAGCCGAGAACGGCGAGGTACGGGAGCAGGACTTCGTGGAAACGGTGCGCACCTCCCTGCCGTACGCCTACGACGTCATCGCCCGCCTGGCTGAGGAACTGCGGTCCGGCACGGCGGAGTTCGCCGACAACCAGACCCCGCCGCCCTCCGAGAAGGAGCGCGGCCAGCTGCTGCGCGCCCTGTCCAGCGACGCGATCCGGGGCAGCCTGGAACGGCACTTCGGCATCGCCCTCGCCTTCCAGAACTGCCACCGCGTCGCCGCCTTCCGCCCCGAGGCGCTCGGCGGCGCCACCCACACCCGCTTCACCTCGCTGCGCGCGCAGATCCTCAACCAGTCGCCGGAGTTCCGCGACTGCTGAACCACTGCCGGTCACGACCCCGACTGCGGGAACCGGCGTTCCGCAATCAGGCCGGCCACTTCGCCTCCTCGGCGGCCGTCGCCCACCAGGACACCCGGTCCTCGTGAGCGACGGCCGCCGACGCTTCTCCCGGCGACACCGCCGCACCCCCTGCTACGCAGCCCGAGCAGTCGTACGCAGAGTCAAAAGATGGCAACGGTTTTCATCTTGCATTGATCTGAAAATCATTCCCATCTAGCGTCGAAAGTGTCGCCCCACGGCCGACGCGTGTCCGCCACGCGTCCGGTATCGCCCGAAGGAGCTCCCGCATGTCCACCGCCCCCGCCTCTCGTTCCGCCCGGCCGTCCGTGAGGATCGCACTGGTCACGACGACGGCCGCCCTGACGGCCGTGGCGGCGTCCGCTTGCTCCACCTCCTCCTCGCACACAAGCGACACCGCCGCGACGGGCAGCAGCTCGGACAAGACGATCCAGGTGGTGGCGGCCGAGAACTTCTGGGGCAGCATCGCCTCCCAGCTCGGCGGCAGCCATGTCAAGGTGACCAGCATCATCAACAACCCCAACACCGACCCGCACGACTACGAGCCGACCGCCGCCGACGCCCGCACCGTGGCCGGCGCCCAGTACACGATCGTCAACGGCATCGGCTACGACGCCTGGGCCGACAAGCTGCTGGCCGCCAACCCCGGCAGCGGGCGCACCCAGCTCAAGATCGGCGACCTCGTCGGCATCAAGCCGGGCGGCAACCCGCACCGCTGGTACTCCCCGGACAACGTCCACCAGGCCATCGAGAAGATCACCGCGGACTACAAGAAGACCGACCCGGCCGACGCGGCCTACTTCGACCAGCAGAAGACGGCCTTCGAGACGAAGACGCTCGCCGGCTACAACAAGCTCATCGCCGACATCAAAGCGAAGTACGCGGGCACGCCGATCGGTGCCTCCGAGTCCATCGTCACGCCGCTCGCCGAGGGCCTGGGGCTGAAGATGCTCACCCCGGAGACGTTCCTGGACGCGATGAGCGAGGGCTCCGACCCCACGGCCAAGGACAAGACCACCATCGACCAGCAGATCAAGAACAAGAAGATCAAGATCTACGTCTACAACTCCCAGAACTCCACACCGGACGTGCAGGCGCAGGTCAAGGAGGCCAAGGCGCAGGGCATCCCGGTCGCCACCGTCACCGAGACCCTCACCCCCGCCGGGGCCACCTTCCAGCAGTGGCAGACCAGCCAGCTGCAGGGCATCGAGCAGGCCCTGGCCAAGGCCACCGGGAAGTGAACTGAAGCCATGAACCCGATAGCGAAGGCCCGCGAAGCCGTCACACACACCAGCAGTCACACCGTCCCCGGCCGCCGAAGCGGGGGGCACGACACGGCCACAGGAGCAGGAAGCGATCCGGTGGTCGCCCTGCGCGGGGCCGCCGTGCGCGTCGGCGGCCGGACGCTGTGGTCGGGGGTGGACCTTCGCATCGGGGCCGGCGAGTTCACCGCCGTGCTCGGTCCCAACGGCGTCGGCAAGTCCACCATGATCAAGGTTCTGCTGGGTGCCCTGCCCGCGGAGGCCGGCGAGGTTCGGGTGCTCGGCGCCCGGCCCGGGCAGGCCAACGACCGCATCGGCTACCTGCCGCAGCGGCGCAGCTTCGACGCCAATCTGCGCATCCGCGGTGTCGATGTGGTGCGCATGGGCCTGGACGGTGACCGGTGGGGGGTGCCGCTGCCGTTCCCGAGCGCGCGTCGGCGGTCCGCCCGTGCGCGGGTGGACGAGGTGATCGAGCTGGTCGGGGCGTCGGCGTACGCACACCGGCCCATCGGGCAGTGTTCCGGCGGCGAGCAGCAGCGGCTGCTGATCGCCCAGGCACTGGTCCGCCGACCCGAACTGCTCCTGCTCGACGAACCGTTGGACAGCCTCGACCTGCCCAACCAGAGCGCCGTCGCGGCGCTGATCGGGCGCATCTGCCATCACGAGGGTGTCTCGGTGGTCATGGTCGCCCATGACGTGAACCCGATACTCCACCACCTGGACCGGGTGGTGTACCTGGCCGAGGGCGGCGCCGCCGCAGGCACACCGACCGAGGTCATCACCTCCGAGACGCTGACCCGGCTGTACGGCACACCGGTCGAGGTGCTGCGGACCTCGGACGGGCGGCTGGTCGTCGTGGGCCAGCCGGAGGCACCGGCCGTACACACCGACCGGCACGACACCCCGGGGAGCGGTCATGCTGCTGGCTGAGACAGGGGCACCAACCTGGTCGTGGAACCTCCTGACCGACTTCCAGGACATGTGGTCCTACCCCTTCATGGTCAACGCGTTCCGCGCCGGCGCGGTCGTAGCCGTGGTCTCTGCGGTCGTGGGGTGGTTCGTGGTGCTGCGGCGGCAGACGTTCGCCGCGCACACCGTCTCCGCCGTCGCCTTCCCCGGCGCCGCCGGGGCGCTCCTGCTCGGGTTCAGCGCGGTCTACGGCTACTTCACGCTGTGTGTGGCCGCCGCGCTGGTCATCGCGGCCCTGCGGGGCGGCGGAGAGCACGAGGAGTCGGCGCTGACCGGGACGGTGCAGGCGTTCCTGCTCGCGTCCGGGTTCCTGTTCACCGCCCTGTACAGAGGGCTGCTGGAGGGGCCGCAGACCATCCTCTTCGGCACCTTCCTGGGGATCACCTCCTCCCAGGTGAGCGTGCTGACGGTGGTCGGTGCGGTGGTGCTCGCAGTGCTGGCGCTGATCGGACGGCCGCTGCTGTTCGCGTCCGTCGACCCGCAGGTCGCCGGCGGCCGCGGGGTGCCGGTCCGCGCCCTGTCGGTGGTCTTCCTCGTCCTGCTCGGTGCGGCCACCGCCGAGGCGAGCCAGATCACCGGGACCCTCCTGGTCTTCGCCCTCATGGTGATTCCGGCCGCCACCGCGCAAGTCCTCACCGCCCGCCCGGCGTTGAGTCTGACCCTGGCCGTCCTGCTGGCCTTCGCCGCGACCTGGCTGGGGCTGACCGCCGCCTACTACTGGCCCTACCCTCTGGGCTTCTTCGTGACGACCATCGCCTTCGCCGGATACCTGCTCGCGCTGGGCCGGCGCTCGCTGCGCGAGGTACTCGGTCGCACCCGGGCCGGGGCCGCACCCGGTGCCAAGGAGGTGGTCGCATGACCGTCCCGCTCGCCGCCTCCCCGTTGTCCCACCCGTTCTTCCTGCACGCCTTCCTCGCCGGTACCGCCATCGCCGCGGCCTGCGGGCTGGTCGGCTACTTCCTGGTGCTGCGCGCCCAGGTCTTCACCGGCGACGCGCTCAGCCACGTCGCCTTCACCGGTGCGATGGCCGCTCTCGCCTTCGGCGCCGACCTTCGCCTCGGGCTGTTCGCCGCCACCATCGCCATGGCGCTGCTCTTCGGCACCCTCGGCCGCAAGGCGCGGCCCGACGACGTGGTCATCGGGAGCGTCTTCTCCTGGATCCTGGGCCTGGGCGCCTTCTTCATCACCATCTACACGACCTCGCGCAGCACCACCAACGGCACCGCCGGCATCAGCGTCCTGTTCGGCTCCATCTTCGGCATCTCCTCCAGCAGCGCCGTCGTCGCCGCCCTGGTGGCCGCAGGAGTCGGCCTGCTGGTGGTCCTCATCGCCCGACCGCTGCTGTTCGCCACGCTCGACGAGGCCGTGGCCGCCGCCCGCGGGGTACCGGTCCGGCTGCTCGGCTACGGCTTCCTCGCCCTGGCCGGGATCAGTGCCGCCGAGGCCACCCAGGCGGTCGGATCCCTGCTCCTGCTCGGCCTGCTCGCCGCCCCCGCGGGCGCCGCGATCCGCCTCACCGACCGCCCCTACCGTGCGCTCGCCCTCTCCGCAGGGCTGGCGGTACTGGAGATGTGGGCGGGGCTGTTCGCCTCCTACGCGGTGCCGAAGATGCCGCCGAGCTTCGCCATCATGGCCGCCGCCACGGCCGTCTACGCCGCCACCTTCCTGATACGACGCCCGGTCCCCGGTCCTCGTACGCGAACCGTCGTCCCCACCCGCACATGAGCGAAGGCACCCGATGGCACCCGACCGTCAGCGCACCCCCACCCCGTCGCACGACGTCACGCTGATCGGCCGCCTCACCCAGCAACGCACCATCGTCGTCGAGGCACTCATCCGGGCCGACGGCTTCGTCGGCGCCCAAGCCCTCCACAACCAGCTCGCCGCCGCCGGCTCACCGGTCGGCCTCTCCACGGTCTACCGCACGCTGGCCGGCCTGGCCGGCGTCGGCCGGGCCGACATGGTGCGCGACACCAGCGGTGAACGCCTCTTCCGCTACCGTCCGGGACCCGACCACCGCCACTACCTCATCTGCACCGAATGCGGCCTGAGCCGGCCCGTCGACTCCGGCCCGGTGGAGGAATGGGCCGACACCATCGCACGGACCTCCGGGTTCGCGAACGTCCGGCACACGGTGGAGTTGTCCGGGGTTTGCCCGGACTGCGGCCGACGAAAGGCGGCGGACGAACGCCGGTGAACGCCGGCCCCGCTCCCTTTCCGCAGTGGTCACCGTCAAGGGCAGCGGTCGCACCCCGGAGCACAGCCGCAGGCATCCGCCTCCCGTCGGCCGTCGTCCGGCACGACGGCCGACGGCGTTGCGCAGCACCCCTGCCCACGCCACGCGTCGCGCCCCTCCTTCACCGCGACCGTGGCAATGACCAGGGCCGCGAGCGGATCGGCCCACGACCAGCCGAACACGGCATCGACGACCAGGCCCACCAGCAGCACGGCCGACAAATAGGTGCACAGCAGGGTCTGTTTGGAGTCAGCCACGGCGGAGGCGGAGCCGAGTTCCCGTCCGGCACGGCGCTGGGCCGCCGACAGGACCGGCATGACCACGAGCGAGAGGCCAGCCAGCACGATCCCGGGCAGAGAGCGCGCGGCCTCACCTGTGCCGCTCAGGGCCCGTACGGCGTCGACGGTGACGTAGGCGGCGAGCGCGAAGAACGACAGCGCGATGACCCGCAGCGCGGTCTTCTCCCGGGCCTCGCGCACCGCGTGCTCGCGGGCGGAGAACTGCCAGGCGACGGTGGCGGCCGAGGAGACCTCGATGACGGAGTCGAGGCCGAAGCCGATCAGCGCGGTGGACGAAGCCAGGGTCCCGGCCGTGAGAGCGACGGCCGCCTCGACGGCGTTGTAGGTGATGGTCGCGGCGACCAGCCGCCGTATCCGCCTGGCAAGCGCGCCGCGCCTGGCCGGGTCGGGGCCGAGGGACATGGATATCTCTGCGCTCACAGTCAGCAGCACCCCTTGTCCTCGGCATCGACACACGTCCGGTCGTCCTCGACGGCGACCACGGCGGTGCGCAGGTCGTCGAGCGCGTGGCCGAGACGTTCGTCGGCGAGTTCGTAGCGGGTGCGACGGCCGTCGGGGACGGTGACGACCAGGCCGCAGTCACGCAGGCACGCCAGGAGGTTCGACAGCCTGCTGCGGGAGACGTTCAGTGCGTCGGCGAGGTCGGCGGGATAGGCGGGTGCTTCCCGCAGGGCGAGCAGGATGCGGCAGCGGATCGGATCGGCGAGCGCCCGGCCGAACCGGACCAGGACCTCGATGTCGGAGGCAACAGTCAGCACACCGCCGACGGTACACAGGTCCCTGAATTCAGGGAAGCATGAACTATAGCTACTTCGTAATGGTGTTCATTTTCATGTAGCCTGTACTCGCCATCCCAACCAGGAGGACTCCCATGGCCGTTCCCAAGCGGAAGATGTCCCGCAGCAACACCCGCCACCGCCGCGCCCAGTGGAAGGCGACCACGCCTGCGCTCGCGCCCATCACCGTCGACGGAGTGTCATACCTGGTACCCCAGCGGCTGGTGAAGGCGTACCAGCGCGGCCTCCTGCGTCCCGAGGGCTGAGCGTTGATGCCGCCCGACCTCTCCGGCCGACTGCCCGTCACCGTCCTGTCAGGTTTCCTCGGCGCGGGCAAGACCACCCTCCTCAACCACGTCCTCGGCAACCGCGAAGGACTGCGCGTCGCGGTCATCGTCAACGACATGAGCGAGGTCAACATCGACGCCGCCCTGGTGCGGGGCGGCGAGGCGGCCCTGTCGCGTACAGAGGAACGCCTGGTCGAGATGACCAACGGCTGCATCTGCTGCACCCTGCGCGACGACCTGCTTCAGGAGGTCGACCGGCTGGCCCGCGAGGGCCGCTTCGACTACCTGCTCATCGAGTCGTCCGGCATCTCCGAACCCATGCCGGTCGCCGCGACCTTCGCCTTCGCCCGCGACGACGGCGCCACTCTCGGCGACCTCGCCCGCCTGGACACCATGGTCACGGTCGTGGACGCCGCGAACTTCCTGCCCGAGCTGGCAAGCGGCGACGAACTCGTCGAGCGCGGCCTGGACCAGTACGAGGACGACGAACGCACCGTCAGTGATCTGCTGATGGACCAGATCGAGTTCGCCGACGTCATCGTCCTGAACAAGCTCGACCTCGTGGACAAGGAGTCGGCCGACCTGCTGCGGGCGACACTCACCCGCCTCAACCCGGCCGCACGTGTCGTCCCGGCCCTCCACGGCCGCGTGAAGGTGAGCGACGTACTGGGCACCAGCCTGTTCGACCTGGAACGCGCCCAACAGGCCCCCGGCTGGGTCCGGGAACTCAACGGCGACCACGTCCCCGAGACGGAGGAGTACGGGATCTCCTCGACCGTCTTCCGCTCCGAACTGCCGTTCCACCCCGGCCGGCTGTGGACGTTCGTGACCGAGGAACTCGACAGCGGCGCATACGGACAGATCCTGCGCTCCAAGGGCTTCTTCACCCTCTCCAGCCGCCCGCACGTGACGGGCCTGTGGTCACAGGCCGGCTCCGTCGCACGCTTCGAGCCGTCCGCCGCACGCGACGCCACCAGCCCCGAGTGCCAGGAACTGGTCTTCATCGGCACACACCTGCACGCGGACGCACTGCACACGGCACTGACCGACTGCCTCATGGCCGACGAGGAGAGCCTGCCGCCCACGGACCCGTTCCCCACCTGGGACACCTACGGCATCGATGACACCTGCGAGCACGAGCACCCCCAACTCGTGGCGGGCGTCTGAGAACCCCGGGTCGGGCGGCGAACGCAGCCACGGCGCCGCCCGACCCGGCATGGACACCAAGACCTCCGGATAAATGCGTTGGGCTGACCGACCCCGCCGATAGCGTCTGGGCGGCCTTGAGAGAACGCGAGGAGGTGAGACCCACGAAGGCTGTATCCATGTGGGTGCTCCCCCATGTCGTCACGGTGGGCGATTGACGTAGGTGTCGCCGGGAGCGCCTCGGACAAGGCACTCCTGAGAGGCAACACCTATGAACTCTGTGCATCCCACTCCGGGCACGGCCAACCATCCGGTTGTGGTCACGCGGGTCTCGGACACGCAGTGGCACGCTGTGAAGGACGACCTGACGGTCGGCCGCGGCGTCGCTTCGCGTCGGCCCGACGGGCGGCTCTTCGTCAGCATCGACGCGTGGCACGGCGCGGTCTTCGACCGCATTGCCGACGCGATGCTGGCGGACCTGCCGACACCGCTGTAACCGTCGTCGAAGAGGCCGACCACGACTCGAGGTCCGCCTGGGAGCGGGCCGGCTTCGCCACCGCACGCCGCGAGTGGGGCTATCGCGTGCCCACCGACCCGCAGATCACCGGTCTCGGCTCGGTGCGGCCCCCGTCCGGCGTGACGATCGTGCCCGCCGGTGAGGCGGAGGAGGGCTCGCTGCGCGCCCTGGACCGCATCGTCCGCGACGAGGTCGAGGCCACCGTCGGATGGCAGACGATGCCGGCCGAGGTGCTGCCAGGCCCGGCGGGGACCGCCGTGCCCGACCCGTCGAAGTACGCGGTGGCAAGGCACGTGGAGGAGTACGTGGGGCTGGTCCGGGTGGGGCCGCTGACCCGGCAGCCTCGGATCGGGCTGATCCCCGTCCGGGCCGATCGGCACCGCAGCGGCATCGCCCGGGCGCTGCTGGCCCACGCGCTCGGTTCCTTGCACCGCTCCGGGGCCGCTTCGGCATGGGCCGAGGTGAACGAGTCCAACGCGGCGGCCACCGCCCTGTTCGAGAGCATCGGTGCCCGGCGCGCGGCCGGCACCCTGGAGCTCGTCCGCCGCTGACGCTCCGACGCATCGCGCCGAGCGACCGTTTTCCTACCGAATTCGCCGTCATAGAACGGGAGAAGTGAGCGACCATGACAAAGGCAGCAGGGGGCGTGGAAGCAAGATCCTCCCGTACGACCGAGTGCTCGTGGAACTCAGCCCCTACGACCTCACCCGCGGCCGGATCCGCTACCGGTACAGGGCGTAACGGAAGGTGCGGCGCCCATCGCCCTATCGGGAGCTGTAGGGCAGGAGCGCCATCTCGCGTGCGTTCTTGACGGCCTGTGCTATCTGCCGCTGCTGCTGGCGCGTCACGTGGGTCACGCGACGGCTGCGGATCTTTCCGCGGTCGGAGATGAACTTCCGCAGCAAGTCGGTGTCCTTGTAGTCGATGTAGGTGATGCCGGCGGTGTCCAGGGGGTTGGTGCGCTGGCGCTTGGCGGTCTGCCGCCGGGTGCTTGTGCGTCGGGTCATGGTGAGGTCGGTCCCCTCTTTCAGGTCACGGGGTCGAGCAAGTCGTCGAATGCGTGTGGGAGTTGCTTCCAGCGGTCCCTGCCCGCCGCGTACTCGCCGTCGGTGAGCAGGCAGGAGTCGAGCAGGGCCGACAGGCCGTCGCGATCCAGGCCGGGTGAGATGAAGGCGAGGTACTGGCAGCGGTCGCCGTGTTCGGGGTGCCAGTCCACGGAGGCGGCGATACGGCGCTCGGCGGGCATCATCTCCCAGGCGGCGTCGGGCAGTGCGGCCAGCCAGGGCCCGGCCGACTCCACACACAGCGCCCCGCCGGCGGCGTCCCAGGACAGCAGTGTGTCGGGGCGGTCCGCCAGCCAGAACCGCCCACGGCTGCGGGCCGCGGCGCAGGTGAGGTCCTCAAGCGCCGCGTACAGGCGCTGCGGGTGGAAGGGGCGTTCGCGCCGCCAGACGAAGGTGCTCACGCCGTGCTCGTCGCACTCCTGCGGCAGCAGCGCGCACGCAGGATGCACACGGGCGGCGGCCGCTGCCACGTCGAAGCCCGCCGACAGCGCTGCCCCCAGGGCGCCGTCGCTCTCCACACGCACCTTTCGCGCTCCTGGTGTGAGCTGGGCGAGCAGTGTGTGGTCGGTGTCGTCGGCGACCTCGTCGCAAGAATCGGCGTCGCCGAGGGCAATCACCGTGGGGTACTCCAGCTGCCGGGCGAAGGTGTCGGCGACCGTGCGCTGGTCGGTCGACGCGGCGGCGAGGCCGGCGTCGGCCAGGTCGTCGCCGTTGGACAGGTACGGCAGGACGAGTGCCGGGTCGACCGCGGTGGCGACCCCGGTCAGGGCCAGCGGTGCGCCCGCGGCGGCGATGACCGCGGCCATGGCCTGCGGCTCGACGGAGTCCCACAGTTCCACGACGGCCAGCCGGTACCTTCCCTCCGCTGCGAGCCGCAGCAGTTCGGGGACGAGGTCCTCGCGCAACGCGCAGCAGGCGCAGTCGTTCACCAGGGGTGCGTCGCCGCTGCCCAGCAGTCCGTCGGCGTCGCGCACCGTGCGGTGCACCGACCTGTCGGCGGCGGACGTCAGGTCGTGGTGCAGCGCGACCGAGCCGGGGACCGTACGCAGGATGTCCGCCACGGCGGCCCGGCGGGCGTCGGCGTGCAACCCGCCGACGATCGCGACCGGCAGCCGCGCCTCGTCCCGGTTCACGGCTTGCTCCCTCCGCGACCGTAGCGCCGCTCGAAACGCTCGACCCGCCCCGCGGTGTCCAGGACCCGCTGGGTGCCGGTGTAGAAGGGGAAGGCGTGGTCGGCGGCCCGGTCACGGAAGACGACCGGGCGGTACTCGGGGTGGATTCCGGGCTTCACGGCGCTCAGCGCTCCTCACGGAAGTCGACGTGGCGGCCGGCGAGCGGGTCGTACTTGCGCAGGGTGAGCCGGTCTGGGTTGTTACGGCGGTTCTTGCGGGTCACGTAGGTGTAGCCGGTACCGGCGGTGGACCTCAGCTTGATGATCGGGCGCAGTTCGTTACGGGCCATGGACAAACCATACATGGGATTGGTTTTCATTTTCATCAAGGGCTAGTGTGCTGCTGCATCCACCCAAAGGAGGAACAGCCATGTCCGCCCACTGCCAACTCACCGGCCGGCAACCCGGCTTCGGGCACCGCATCTCCCGCTCGCACCGGCGCAGCAAGCGCCGCTTCGACCCCAACATCCAGCACAAGCGCTTCTGGCTGCCGAGCGAAAGCCGCCACGTCCGGCTCACCCTCTCGGCCAAGGGCATCAAGACCGTCGACACGATCGGCATCGAGGCCGCGGTGGCCCGCATCCGCGCCCGGGGAGGGAAGATCTGATGGCGAAGAAGAGCAAGATCGCGAAGAATGAGCAGCGGCGCCTCGTCGTGACCCGCTACGCCGCGCGCCGCGCCGCACTGAAGGCGATCATCGCGTTCCCCGGAAGCTCCGACGAGGACCACGCCGCCGCCCAGCGGGAACTGCGCCGACAGCCCCGCGACGCCAGCGCCACCCGCCTGCGCAACCGCGACTGCGTGGACGGCCGCCCCCGAGGCCACCTGCGCGCCTTCGGCCTGTCCCGCATCCGCGTACGCGAGATGGCCCACGCGGGCGAGCTCCCCGGCGTGACCAAGAGCAGTTGGTGACCCGGCGCGCCGAGGGCCCCACAACGGGCGCGCCAGCGACGCAGCCCGAATCTGTACCCGGTTTCGAACACGCTTTCCGCCACTCTGATTGGCGGGCGGCGGGCGGCGGCACCGGCTTGTGGCGTTCTGCAACGACCAGGTGGGTACGGCGTACCCCGCACGCGGACGGCTTCCGCGTGCGGGGCCGGGGCCGTACCCGAAGATCAGCTGGTCGTCAGGGCGGTGTCGTCCACGACGAAGCTGGTCTGGAGCGAGGAGTCCTCCACGCCGTTGAACTTCAGGGTGACCGTCTGGCCCGCCAGCGAGGACAGGTCGAAGCTCTTCTGGGCGTAAGCAGCGCCCGAACCGCCGGCAGCACCTGGAGAGCTCTTCGACCCCATGGCCGCCCTGAACGAGTCCGTATCGCGAGCGAAGGCTCCTCGCGGCGAGAACGGGCCTGCCGATGTCCACGCGCTGCCGAAGGCCCCGAAGAAGACAGCAGCCCGGAAAGGGCCGGGCAAGAAGGCCGCCGCGAGGAAGCCCCGCCCCCAAGCTCCCGACGTGAACAAGGCCGTTGTCAGTGAACGCTTCTCAGCCTGCGGTTCGAGGCTGATGACGATGGGCTGCTTGGGGGCGTGACGCGGCAGGGCTCCTGGTCGTTCGGTTGGTGATCTCACTCATCAACGCCCTGAACAGGACTCGTAGCACGCCCTGGAGCGGGAGCATCGCAGCTTCACTCACACGTCACCACCAAGATCCACCGGGCGCTCCCTATGGAGTGCGGCCTTGGCTCCGCGGCCGGAGCTGACCAGGGCCGCTGCGGAAGCGGCAACGGTGACGGCGAGTATGGGCATCGTGATCAGCTGGGCCGCGTCATCGGTATTCATGGTCAACGCCGCGACGCAGGCGATGCCTGTCGTCGTCACGGCGAACGCCACGGCAACCCCGGACAGGGCAAGCAGCCGCAAGACCTTGGCAGATGGTCGGCACCGGGTGACGACGACGGCCGGTGCCACCGCCATGGTGATGAGGAACGCTGCCGGCCCAAGCACCGCCAAGGCTCCGACCCAATAGGAGATCGGGTCGATGGAGGCGTACACCAGGAGGAACGGCGCGATCAGCCACGTGGGCAGCGTCGGAATGAGAGCCACCAGCGGGCGCAACGCGGCCCGGTTGCCGGTTCTGGAGGTTTCCGCGAGGACGGCGAGGCCACCAGTCAGCACGATGAGCCCGGCGCCGTACATGGCGTACTGCGCAACGTCGAGCAGTCGGCGCACCAGGTCCGGAGTCAGCCCGGGTTCCTCGGACAGGATGAAGTCCAGCATCGGCAGGGCATACAGTGCGGCACACCAGGTGACCCAGGTGGTGGCGACGCTTGCCTGCATGCGACGCCGGCGCCCTTCGGCGGACTCATCGGGCATCACCGGGCGAAGCCATGCCCGCAGCGAGCCGACGAGAAGGTCCGCGACGACGCTCGGGCCGGCGCCGGTGTCCTCGACCAGTGCTTCAAGTTCGCAACCGTAGCGCTCCCGGAACGAGGGAGGGTATGACCGCAAGGCCACCCGGGCTGCCATGTTGATCACGCGTTTGCCACCCCCAGTCGGGTCAACCCGGTGCGTGCGAAGCGAGCCATCGCCCGGAGCCTGTCGTCGAGCACGGTCTGGCCTTCCGCGGTGATGCGGTAGGGCCGCCGACGCTCGTCCTCGTCCAGCGGCGCGACCAGGCCGCTCTCCTCCAGCCGCGCGATGGCGGCATACAACGTGCCCGGCCCCAGCCTGATGGACGTCTGCTCCTCGACATCCTTGGTGATCGCGTAGCCGTGCTTGGGGCCGTCGGCCAGGCTGGCCAGGATCAGCAACGCGGGTTCGGCCCATCCGACGCGGTCCCGTTGACGCGGCATCAGGCACCTCCTTCATCGCTCCTGACTACTACGTTATACGATACTGCGTCGTACGTAGTACTAGTCGAGTCCAGCAGGACCCGGGCAGGATGACTCTCACAGCGCCCCGCCCACCCTGGAGGCCAAGCTGACCAGCGGCACATCCACCTGGCCCCGGCGTGCCGCCTCAGTGAAACCCTTCTCGTCCTGAGGTTCGGGGCTGATGGCGAAGGACTGGTGGGGTTCGTGACGCGGCAGGGCTCCTGGCCGTTCGGCTGATGATCTCACTCATCAACGCCCAGGCGCAGGATCCCTGTTGGTCCCGTATCGAGCCATGCCCGACGTCCCGCATGAGGTCGTCGAGTACGTCTCCTGGCTCATCTACGCCCGAAGGCGAACAGCGCTCGCGCTGGCGCCGGCTGAGCTGCTTCCAGCAAACCGTCCTCGTGCCGGTGCACCTGCGCACCCTGGTCAGGACTGACCGCGTGGCCGTCGACGAGCCCTACTACTCGCCAAAGCACCGTCATCACGGGATGAAGGTGCAAGTCCTGGCAGTTGAAGACCTCGGCGTCGTCGATGACGACGCCGTCGAGGAGCCGGTAGAGCTCCTCGGCGTCGATGGGTGGGAGCGTTCGACCTTGCCGTTCAGCCGTGGGGTTCGCGGCCTGATGTAGGTGTGGGCGATGCCCTTGTCGAGTACGTGCCAGTGACACGCGGACTGGAACTCGGCGCCGTTGCCGGTCTGGATGACCTCGACCTGGAACGGCAGGCGCTGCAGGACGTAGTCGAGGAACTGGATGGCGGTGGCCTGGCGAGACCTCAAACTGCTGGACTCCTACGCCTCGGTGATCCTCGCGGAGGCCGCGATGAGTCTCCCCTACGCCGTACTCTTCTTCACCAGCTTCCTGAAATCCGCACCCGTCGAACTGGAGGAGGCCGCCGCCACCGACGGGGCGGGTCCGCTGCGCACGTACCGGCGCGTCATCCTGCCCGTCCTGCGCCCGGCCACCGCGACCCTCGTCATCACCCTCACCCTGGCCATCTGGAACGACCTGGTCATTCCTCGGGTCCTGCCGACCTGCGACAGCAAGCAGGCGATGGCTCTGGACGCAACGGCACATCGTCGCCGGTATCACCGCCGGGGTCAGCAAGGGGTGAGGCATGTCCGCAGCGGCCGGGGAACGCCACCGACGGCTCGGCCGCGGCCCGTGGTGAAGGTTACCGACAGTCGGTTCCAGCCCGTCAGGCTCGACCAGGCACTGGCGCCGGCGCCGCCGCTGACTCCGAGGTAGGCGTAGGGGCCTGTCGACGCTTCCACTGCACGGTTGATCCCGGTTGACCGACCAGAACGCCGGCCGTCCGACACCCTTCTGCGCGGCGAAGTCCCCTCCTCGGTCGGCGGCCACATTCAGGGGATCGCCCATCCGGCCACGGCCAAGGCTCAAGATCCGGACCATGCCCGGACCAGCGCACAACTGCTTGTCTCGATCGCCGGCGACTTTGACGTACCACACGCCCCCGACAGTGACTTCCACAGGGCGGTACCCCTACCCGGCCGCTTTGATCACCAGCTGCACGACGCCGGATTCGACGTGATGCTCCGGCTGATCTCCTTCGTCAGCCCCGGCACCGCGGTCATCCGCCATCTGGAGAGCCGCCGGATGCCGAGAGGGCGACGTCCCCAGCCGACGCGGCCTCGCTCGTGGCCGCGGGCCGCCGGTCGAGCCCGATCACGAGCGGTACGGCCAGTACGCTGATCGCGGTGAGGAACACCCAGGGCAGGGCAGCACCGCCCTCCGACAGCGCTGTGAGCAGTGCCGGGGCGAGGGCACCGCCGACCGACCAGGAAAGCTGGTAGACGCCCAGATACCGGCCCCGCAGATGCTCGGGCGCCATCACCACGCTCAGTTCGCTGGTCGGCGGCGAGCTGAGGATCTCGGCCACGGTGTAGAGCACCATCGCGACCAGCAGCCCGGCGATCACCGCCCAGCCGGGCAGCACGAGCAGCGCGCCGAAGACGACGAACGCCGCCGCGTTGAACAGCAGGGCCAGCACCAGCACCGTCACCGGTCTGCGGGCCTCGATCCACCGGCTGGCGAGCGTCTGGAGCAGCGCGACCATGGCCGTGTTCAGCACGAGGAGCACGCCGACGATCCACGAGCCGGCATCGAGGTTGTCCGCCGCGTAGACGGCGAGCAGCACCCTGATCACCCTGGAGGCGAATACGAAGGAGATGTTCGTCGCGACCAGCCGCAGATACCGGGTGTCCTTCAGCACGGTGCGATAGCCGCCCGAGGGTCGTCCGGTGGTTTTGCCCGCCCCCTGCTCCGGCTCGGCTGCCTTCGGCTGCGCGGGCCCGGCGGCGGCCGCCTCGCTCGTGTCCGCGCCCCGGAAAGTGATCACGAGCCAGCCTGCGACGGCGAAGGTGACCACGTTGATCACCATGACCGCCCGCAGCCCGGCGGCGGTTCCGACACTCAGGGCCACCGCGGACGCGGCGCCGCCGAAACCGACGCCGACATTGCGCAGGGCCCGGACGAAGCCGAACCAGCGGGGCCGCTCGACACCCCGGGCGACCAGCACGATGAGCGGATTGTTGCCCATCCAGAAGGCGGTGGAACCCAGTTGCACCACGAACTGCCACAGCACAATCTGCCAGGCCGCGTGCGAGAACAGGAAACCGATGAATCCGACCATCGAAATCCAGTTGCCCACAGCGACCACAGTGCGCGAACCATATTTTTCCAACAGGCGCCCGATAAAGAGCGGAACGGGCAGGACGAGCAGCTCGCCGGCGGTCAGCGCGGCGCCGACGGCGGCCAGTGACAGCGACGTCGTCTTCACGAAGAAGACAACGGTGAACGCCAGCACCAGCCCGTTTCCCAGGCTGTCGATCAGATTGGCCGTGACGAATCTGCCTTTCCCCGCAAGGTCCGGCAGTCCCCAGGCCGTCTGAATCCGCCGCCACGCCGAAGGCGCGGGGAATGCTGCGGCATCATGGCCTCTCTTTACTTCGCTGCATCGGCTGGCAATTCGCCCTCGGCAGGCACTTCGCCCCCGACGGGCAGCTCGCTCTGATGGAAGACGGCTGCGCTGCGCGCCTCGGCATGCGCCGCGATGGAGATGATGCTGCCCGAACCGGCCGGTACCACCTTGGCATATGCTCCTGCACAACCATCCGGGGTGTAGAACATGCCATAGGCCGCATGCCATTCCTCGGTTTCCCCGGATACCGGGTCCACCACAAGCTCAGGCCGGGGGATCACTCTCTGTTGTACAACACATCCTTCGTCGGCGGAGTTCTCCAGAGCCCGCCGCCAAGTGGCGTCGTCCGTTTCCCAGCCCACCACGGCGCCGACTCCGCCGCCGCGCGCATTGACCTTGAGGATCAACTGCTCGCGCCGCTCCAGGCATTCGTCGACGAGGTCGGTGTCGGTCTTGAGCGTGTCAGTGTTGATCAGCCGGGTCCAGGGCAACACCCGGTCGATGAGCCGGCACTCGTCCTCGCTGAGATCGCGCCGCCGCGCCGGGTCCGAAATCAGCGCCATACAGGCCTTATTGGCGAACATGTTGCTGGAGAGCGGGGTCCACAGCAGCGTCCCGCCCGACCGGTGCGCACGCAGCAGGGGTGCGACCAGGTCCCAGCCGTCGGGTTCGTCGGCGATCTGGTCCGGGACGAAAGTGCGGTAGACCACGTCGATCTTCGTGTCCCCAAGGTAGAGCGCCCCGCCGCGTTCGTGCACGTCGGAGACTTCGGCCACCAGGATGCCGAGGCCCGCCGAGCGCAGTGCGGACTGGAAGTTGAGCGCGAGCTCGCCGTAGTCATTCAGACCGCCACGCCATTCCAGCATGGCCACCACCGGCTCGCGTCCGGGTGCCACTTGGGCGCCGAAGCGGCGCAGCGCCTCCACCACGGCGCGAACGGGATGCACGTATCCGAGCCGGTTCCGGCGCGCGAAACCGGCGAAGCCGGCGACCTCCATCGTCGCCCGGGAAATTTCACTCGCGAGGGCCCAGCCGCCGGCCTCGCTCCCCAGATTGGTTTCGAGGAGCTTGAATGAGGTGCCGTCGTGGTACATATCGGCTCGGCCATAGAGGGGTGGCAGTACGTCACCACCGAACCGCCGTATCGCTTCCCAGTGGCCGTCGCTGATGCCGAGCACCGACCTGAATGCTTCCAGATCGCCGCCGAACATCCGGTCCGGCAAGGAAAGTTGTATTTCGACGAGGTGCTGCAGGTCATCGGCGAACTCGCGAATCTCGCGCTCAGCGACGAAGAGGGGTCTGGCCAGATACTCGCCATGCCAAGGTAGGAGCGTCGGGAATTCTTTGACGTGCTGGGCGACCGTGGGCAAGTCACTGCCCGGCGCGCGGAACTCCTCGTTGTACTGGGCCGTTACCCGCTCCGCCGACATGCAGTCTCCGCTCCTGCTCGATGATGGCTGGGCCCCTCGGGCCCGCAGAGGTCACTGTTTCACCCCGGTCTACGGTGCGACTCAAGTGTGGCTCAATTGTCGGCCAACGGCCCCTGTGGAGACTGAACATCTGTGTTAAGACTAGAATGCTCGAACACCCGAAAAAGAAAAGTTCTACAGCCATGGGGGAACGTTTATTTTCGGACATGCCGCAAGAGCGGCGAACGCCCGTGGAACGCATCCAGTCGATGGTGGAAGGCGGCACCAGTTGCCTGCTTTTGATGGAAGGTCCGTCAGGAACCGGAAAGAGCCATCTGCTGTCGGCCGTGGCGGCCGAGGTGCGGCAAAAGGGGTTCCGGGTCCAGCGGCTCTGATCGGGATCGGTGTCCGAAAACAGGGTGCGGGAACACACCGCCGGCCTGGTCGGCGCTCGGCCCTCACTCACCCTCGCGGCGCTCGCCGCCGCCACGGAAGGAAACGCCCGGCTGCTCATCGAGCTGCCGCGGGCCTGAGCGAGGAGAACGCGTTCATCTTCGCCGGTGGGACGGCCGGGGTAACCTCACGGCCCTGTTCGAGCGGGTGCATCGGGCGGTCCGGCTGCTGCTGGCCGCAATCGCCTTACGCTGCGAGCTGGTCATCCCGCTCGCCGTGCTCAGCGGCGAGGAGTCCGAGCTCGGCGCGGTGGCCGAGCCCATCGGGCAGCCCGACGGAACGATGTTGCCGCTGGTGGAGGAGGCCACCGATGTCGGGCGCGCGGCCGGCTTCGGCGACCGGCTGCTCTTCACCCAACCGCGCTTCTGGCGGCCCGTCCCGGAGCCGCTGGCCGGACCGATACGGACGAGGCCCGCGGCGAGTCCGTACACCCCGGCGAGCCCGAACACCCCGGCGAGCCCGTCCGCCCCGCCGCGGGCGCCCTGGCCGGCCGGCCTGGGAGAGATCGACCGGATGATCGCCACCCTGGTCGGCGACGGCCTCAACCACAGCCGGATCGCCACCAGCATCAACCGCGCGCCGCAGACGGTCAGTTATCACCTACGCAAGATGTTCGGAACACTCAGCGCCCTATCGCGCAGCGAACTCGCGGGCACGGTCGGGCAGAGACCATGGGAGGCGCCATGATGGCCACGACGGGCACGTTCACCGACGCCATCGGCGGGCTCGGGGACACCGAGTGGGACCGGCTCGCCGACGGCAGGTTCTACTCGTCGGCGCTGTGGCTGCGGCTGTGCGCCCTCGACCCGGGGGCGGTCTCCGGCGGACTGCACGTGGAGACCCCGGGCGGCGGCCGGGCCGCGATCCCCGTGGCGGCGGTCACCGACGAGCCCAACCCGGACCTGCGGTGGCACGACCTGCTTGCCGTGCGCGGCCTGCCGGCGCCCGAGCCGGACGGCCTGCTCATCGGCCAGCGCCGCGGCTACCTGGCACACCTGCTGACCGGCGAGGGAACCGATCGGACCGAGGCCGCCGCCGCGGTGCTCGACGCGGTCCGCGCGCTGCGCTCACCCCTGCACGAGGAATCGAAGATCGCCCGCGTGGCGATGTACCTGACCACCGAGGACGTGCGGGCGCTGCGCGCGGCGGGGGTGCGGACCGCCCCGGTCGCGCTGAAGACCGACGCCTGGATCGAGATCCCGCCCGGCGGCTACCACGCCTGGCTGGAATCGCTGTCGGCGCACCGGGCCCGCCGTATCCGCAGCGAGATACGGAAGTTCGAGAAGGCCGGGTACGAGGTGGCGCACCGGACGCTCGCCGAGTGCTGGCAGGACGTCGCCCGGCTGCTGGCCCGTTCGCTACTGCGCTATGGCAGAACTGTCGATGTGGCGCCGGTGGCCGAGTCCTTCCGCAAGCAGGGTGAACTCGCCGGTTCGCGCGCCGAAGTGGCGCTGTGCTCGCGCCCCGGCGAACCGCCCGTCGGCTTCTGCCTGTACTACCGCTGGGGCGACACCGTGTACCTGCGGGCGCTCGGCTTCGACCACGGCCAACTCGCCTCGGCCGCCGAGTACTTCAATCTCACCTACTACATGCCGGCGCGGCTCCCGGGAGTGCGCTGGCTGCACGCGGGCACCGAGACGGCGGAAGGAAAGGCACTGCGCGGCGCGACGCTCCGGCCGCTGTGGCTGCTGGACCTGTCCGAGGACAGCCCGCTGGCCGGGTACGACGAGGAGATCCGCGAGCACAACCGCGCCCTGCTCGCCCGCCTGCGCGACTCCTCGCCCGCGATCTCCGGCGCCCTGGAGTACGAGCTCTGGGAGCCGTACTGCTGAGGCCAACTGCCGTCGCAGTCCCGACTTCGCTGTCGAGCAGTTCGGCCGGATCGACGTCCTGGTCAACAACGCCAACCTGATGCTGTTCTCCTTCGGGAAGGACGGCGCGATCGGCGACTGGAACTGGATGATCGACGTGCACATCCGCGGCTACCTCAACGGCGTCCACGCCGTCCTTCCGGTCATGCTGCGCCAGAAGTCCGGCCACACCCTCAACATGGGCTCGATCGCCGGCCGCCAGATCGGAGACGGAGCCGGTGTCTACAGCTCCGCCAAGTCATTCGTCCAGGCCATGACCGAGTCCATGCGCAGGGAACTCGGCGTCCGTGAAGGAATCAAAGCCTCCACCGTCAGCCCCGGCGACATCGACACCAGCTGGGCCGACGAGGTCACCGACGCCTCCCCTCGAAAGCCGGCCCAGGAACTGAACGTCATCGCCATCAGCCCGCAGGGCGTCGCCGACGCCGTCGTCTACGCCGTCGTCTACACCCTCAGCCAGTCCCGCCGACGTCACCGTCAACGACCTGATCATCTCCGCCGACCGTCAGAACTGGTAAGCGCCAGGCACCCCGCACCGCACAGAAGGAATACCAGACCCATGACCGTTCTCGCCTCTCCCATCCCCCGCTTCCACCTCGCCGTCCCGGTCGACGACCTGGACTCCGCGCGCCGCTTCTACGGCGAGACGCTCGGCCTGGAGCAAGGCCGCAGCGCCGACACGTGGGTGGACTGGAACCTGCACGGCCACCAGTTCGTCACGCACCTCGCCCCGGCCCGAGCCGGACAGATACACAACCCGGTCGACGGCCACGACGTCCCCGTACCGCACTTCGGGCTGATCCTGAGCATCGATGCCTTCCACCGGCTCGCCGACCGGCTGCGCGCCGCAGACACCGACTTCGTCATCGAGCCCTACGTGCGCTTCGCAGGCGAAACCGGCGAGCAGTGGACGATGTTCCTGCTCGACCCGGCCGGCAACGCCCTGGAGTTCAAGGCGTTCGCCGACGACTCCCGGGTGTTCGCCGTCTGACATCTTCTGTGGGCGGTGGAGGGCTTGGGGAGGGACCGCCCCCCGGACCCATCGGGCAGCCCCTGTTTCACAGGTGGCCGCTAGTGAAACACCCGACTGGCGGGCGGTCCACCTGCGGCGGTCACGTTTCATGAGTCGTTGCAAACGACGGGACGTCTGAGACACCCTCATGCGTGTGACCCCGGCCTTTCGGCGAGGGAGTCGGGCTGCGTGTCGAGGGACTGCCGTGCGGTCGGGGTGCGGGCGTAGTCGAAGCGGACGTGTCCGGCCGGTTCGGTGCGCTCGCACCACGGACCCCACCAGCAGCAGGACGATCACGGCCAGGCGGGCCGCCGACGGGATCTCCGGCTCGCTGCTGCTGATCATCCTGTGCGACGCCTGGGGCACCAGCTTCACCCCGATGCAGGAGAGGATCAGCGCGACCCCGGCCGGAGGGGCTGTTCAACCGTGCGTCGTGGATGGTTGAACAGCCCGCTCTTTTCTCCGACAGGCCTTTGTCGCATCGCACTTGAGTCGTGGTTGAGTCGCCTCGATCGGTCCCGTGCCACACTCGGCCCATGCTCCACAGGCGCGCTGATCAATTCCTGATCGAACGGATACAGCAAATCCGCAGGGGCCTCACGGGAACCCCGCTGATAACCCTGGCCAACGAGCAGTGCGACCTCGTCGCGAAGCTGGAATTCTGCAATCCCACCGGAAGCAGCAAGGACCGTTCGGCACTGTGGATTCTGGAACAGGCAATCGGCCGCGGCGAGATAGCGCACGACACCACGGTGGTCGAGTCGTCGTCCGGCAATTTCGCGCTGGCCCTGGCCTTCTACTGCCGCATGCTCGGTATCCCGTTCGTCCCGGTCATCGATCCCAACTGCAACGAGGCCACCGAAACCCAGCTCCGGCTGCTGTGCGAGCGGGTGGAGAAGGTCTGCCTCCGTGACACGGCGGGCAGCTACCTGAAAACCCGGCTGTCCCGGGTGCAGGAACTGCTGGCCGAACTCGACTCGGCCTACTGGCCCAACCAGTACGCCAATCCCGATGCCCGCGACGCGCACTACCGCTTCACCGCCGGCGAGTTGATCGCGCAGGCCGGCCCGCTCGACTACCTCTTCGTCGGCGTGGGCACCGGCGGCACGATCGCCGGACTCTCCCACCGGATCAAGGAAACCTACCCGGGCTGCGTGGTCGTCGCCGTCGACGCCGAAGGCTCGGTGATCTTCGGAGGCCCGCCGAAGAAGCGGCGGATCCCCGGCATCGGCTCCAGCATCGTGCCACCGCTGTGCGGCCAGGCACTGATCGACCACGTCGAGATCGTCCCCGAGACACGCGCCGTCGAGGCCTGCGCCGCCCTGGCCACCACATACGGCCTGTACGCGGGAGGATCCACCGGCAGCACCTACGCCGCCGTCCAGGACTACTTCGCCCAACACCCTCCCGGCCCACACCGACCCCGGGTCGCCTTCATCGCCGCCGACCGCGGCCACGCCTACGCCCAGACCATCCACGACCCCACATGGGCCCGGCAACTACACGCACAAACGCTACAGCCCCCCGGCATCGAAACCCTCGCCGTCAACTGAAGGAGCACCACGCCGTGTCCACATAGCCGGAGTGTGACGGGAGTGCCTGGGCGTGGAGGAGGACTTGGGAATGGCTGGTGGACGACAGGCTGGGGAGGGGGCCGACGTGGAACAACGGGGCACGGGGCTACCAGGAGAGTTCCGACTGCTGGTCACGGCGTACGCGGTGACGTCGTACGGCAGCTACCTCAACATGATCGCGCTGAACCTGTTCGTCTACGAGCTGACCGGCAGCGCGTTCGGCATGGGGCTGTTCCTCGCGGTGCGGCTGGCGTGCGGCGCGGCGGCGGGGCTGGTGGCCGGCCCGCTCGTGGCCAGGGTGCCGCGCAAACGGATCATGTTGTGGAGCAATGTGGCACCGGCCGCGACGTTGGTGCTGCTGGTGCTCGTCCCGCCGGCCGGACGTACGGCGGTGCTGTTGCTCAACGCGGTGGTCACCGGCGGCGGCACCACGCTGTTCCTGGTCGCGCTGCGCAGCGCGGTTCCGGACATGGTCGGCATGGATCGGCGCGACCGGGCGAACTCGCTGACGGTGATCGCGCGATCGCTGGCCATGGTAGTCGGCTTCGCCTCGGCCGGACTGGTGGTCGCATGGCGGGGCTACCCGGCGACTTTCCTGATCGACGCGGCGAGTTTCGCGATCTGTGCGGCGGCCGTCGCGTCGCTGCCGCTGACCGGGTCGGCCGCGCACGAATCGCCGGCCACGCCCGGCGGCGGCCGGCCCGGCCGGACGCGGGCGACACTGGGCACGCTGCTCGTGCTCATGATCGGGCTGCGGACGATGGACGCGCTGGGCTCCTCCTCGCACAACAGCGCCCTGCCGGTCTATTCGGCCTTGATCGACCGCGCCGACCCTGCCGGATTCGTCAGCCGGTTTCTGACCTGCTGGGCGGTGGGCAACATCGTCGTGCAGCAGGGCATTCGCCTGCGTGCCAAAAGCCGCGGTCGAACCGTCGGCGCGTTCGGCTTCGCGCTCGGCACGGTGCTGATGTCCACCGCCTTCATCCTCGGTTTCGCCGGCCTGCCAACGGTGATCACGATGGCGATCGCGGTCGGGGCCGGCTGTGCCGACGGGCTGACCGAGGTGTCCTACGCCAACTACCTGCAGACTCTGCCGGGCACCAGGCGCGACCGGGTGTTCGGCCTGTCGGCCACGGCCGAGAACCTCGGCTTCGGGACGGGCATGCTCGCCACCTCGTTCCTGCTCGACCGCCTTTCGCCGTTCGCGGTCGTGGCGGCCTCGCACGGGGTCACGGCGGTGATCGGCCTGCTGTTCTGCATCGGACTCTGGCGGCACGCGAGAAGAACGGGAAGGGCTGGGCATGTGGGCACATCGGATCGCGATCATCGGGATGTCACTGAGGTTCCCGGGGGCTGACACCCCGGAGCGGCTCTGGGCCGACATCGCCGCGGGCACGTCGAGGGTGCGGCGCTTCACCGATGCCGAGCTGGCGGCTGCGGGCATATCCGAGGCCGAACGGCGCGCACCGGATTTCGTCGGCGTGAGCGGCGTATTGCCCGGGGCCGACCGCTTCGACGCCGAGTTCTTCGGCATGAGCGCGCGCGAGGCGGCGATGACCGATCCCCAGCACCGGTTGTTCCTGGAGTGCTGTTACCACGCGCTGGAGGACGGCGGTTATCCCGACACCGGCGCCACGGTCGGCGTCTACGCCAGCACCGGCTACCGCCTGCACTCGCTGCACAGCTATCTGGCCAACAACATCGTGGCCGCGGGACTGGAACCCGGCTGGGTGGCGGCCAAACAGGCCCAGGTGGGCAACTACGGGGACTATGCGGCGACCCAGGCCGCATTCAGGTTGGGCCTGACCGGTCCGGCGATCAATGTGGCGACCGCTTGCTCGAGTTCGCTGGTCGCCGTCCACCTCGCCTGTCAGGCGCTGCTGCTCGGGGAGGCCGACCTCGCGCTGGCCGGGTCGTCGGCCCTGCACTTCCCCCAGGTCACCGGGCATCGGCATGTCAAGGGCTCCACGATGTCGCCGACCGGCGTGTTGCGGGCGTTCGACGCGGACGCGGACGGCACGGTTGCCGGCAACGGGGCCGCCGTCGTGCTGCTGAAGCGGCTGGACCGCGCGCTGGCCGACGGCGACACCGTGCACGCGGTGATCCTCGGTTCCGGGGTGTCCAACGACGGGGCGGCCAAGGCCGGGTTCGCCGCTCCCAGCGCCATCGGACAGCGGGACGCCGTGCTGCGCGCCGTCACCGCGGCCGGAGTCCCAGTCACCTCCATCGGCTACCTCGAGGCACACGGCACCGGCACCCGCAAGGGCGACCCCATCGAATTCGACGGTCTGACCAGGGCTTTCCGCCGGCACACCGATCGGGTCGGCTTCTGCGCGATCGGCACCACGAAGCCGCGGATCGGCCACCTCGACAGCTGTGCCGGCATGGCCGGGCTGATCAGCGCGGTGCTGGCCCTGCGGCACGGGGTGATCCCGCCGCTGGTGAACTTCACCCGCCCCAATCCGGCGCTGGAACTGGCGACCAGCCCGTTCACCTTGGCGGCCGAGTCGCGGTCGTGGCCGGTCCCCGGTCCGCGCCGGGCGGGCGTGCACTCGGTCGGCATGGGCGGCACCAATGCCCACGTCATTCTCGAACAGGCGCCGGATCGTCCGGTCTCGGCCGGCAAACCCCCACCGGACCTGATCCCCCTGTCGGCCCGCGATCCTGAGGCCCTGGCCGACTACGCGGCGGCGATCCGCGATCACCTGCGCGGGAACCCGGATACCAGGATGGCGGACCTGGTCACCACGTTGGCGTCGGGGCGTCGCCACTTCGCCCACCGTCTCGCGATCCCCGGCCGCAGCGTCGAGGAACTGTTGGGCGCGCTGGACAAGTACCTGGCCGGCTCGCCGGATGACAGCTGCACGGACGGCGCAGCGACTCTGGCGCAGGCGTACCGCCGCGGGGACGACCTCGACTGGGACGCACTGCTCGCCGACTGCGGCGGCGGGCGAATTCCCTTGCCCCACTACCCATTCCGGCCGGCGAGGCACTGGGTGGGACAACCACTGACCAATGACACCACGGAGGTGGCCATGCCGGACCAGGGGACGCTCGACCGCGTGCTGGAGCTGACCGCACGCCACCTCGGCCACGACGCCGTCGAGATGACCCCGGACCGGTCGCTCGTGGACCTCGGTGCCGACTCGCTCCAGCTGATCGGGGTGCAGTTGGACTTGCAGGGCGAGTTCGGTGTCGAGATCGGTATGGCGGAACTGCTCGACGTGGCGCGCACGCCCCGGCTGATCGCCGACCTGATCGCCGAGCGCGGCGCTTCGGTCGACGCGCCCGAGCCTCCCGTCGAGCAGCCCGCGCCGGTGGTCGAGCAGCTCGCACCGCCGGTCGAGCAACTCGTACCGCCGGTCGAGCAAGCCGCACCGCCGGTCGAGCAAGCAGCGCTGGTGGTCGAACCGCCCGCCGTGCACGGCCCCCGGGTCACCGTCGCCGCCGACTCGGGCATGGCGACCACTCAGCAGCAGCACGACCACGTCGCGGACCTCACCCTCCGGCTCACCGAGCGCACCCGCACCTCGAAGGAACGGACCCAGCGCCACCGCGCCGTGCTGGCCGACAGCCGGGCCGTCGTCGGCTTCCGCGCCCCCACCAAGGAAATGCGCTACCTCGTGGAAGGCCGGTCGGCCAAGGGCGCGCGGCTGGTGGACGTCGACGGCAACGACTACGTCGACATCACGATGGGGTTCGGTGCCCTGTTCCTCGGCCACGAACCGGAATGCGTCACCGACGCCGTGCGGCGGCACCTGTCCGACGGCTTGCGTTTCGGCCTGCGTAGCGCGGACACCGGCGAGACCGCCGCCCTGCTGGCCGAGCTGACCGGCATGCAGCGGGTCGCGTTCGCGGGCACCGGCACGGAGGCCAACTCCGCGGCGCTGCGGCTCGCGCGGGCCGCGACCGGCCGCACCAAGGTCGTCATGTTCCGTGGCTCGTATCACGGCCATATCGACTCCGTCCTCGGTCGCCCCAGCGGACGGACCACGGTGCCGGTCTCGGCCGGTATCCCGGCCAGCGCCGTGGCGGAGCTGATCATCCTGGAGTACGGCGATCCACGCAGCCTCCAGGCCATCGAGGAGCAAGCCGATACGATCGCGGCCGTACTGGTCGAGCCCGTCCAATGCCGCAATCCTTCTTTGCGCCCCAAGGAGTTCGTACGCGGCCTGCGGGCGCTCACCAGCAAGCACGGGATCGTGCTCGTCTTCGACGAGATGCTCACCGGCCTGCGGCCGCACCCCGGTGGCGCGCAGCACTACTACGGCGTCGCCGCCGATCTGGCCACCTACGGCAAGGCGCTCGGCAACGGGTTTCCGATCGGCGCCATCGCCGGCCGCGCAGACATCCTGGACCACGTCGACGGTGGCTTCTGGCGCTACGGCGACGACAGCGGCCCGCAGCGCGAGACCGTCTTCTTCGGCGGCACCCACATGCAGCACCCGATCTCGATGGCCGCGGCGCGGGCACTGCTCACCCATCTCAAGCAGGAGGGGCCGGTGCTGCAGGCCGCCGTCAACGCCCGCACCGACCGGCTGGCCGCCGAGCTGAACCAGTTCTTCACCGACGAGGACTTTCCACTGCGGCTGGACCACTTCGGGTCAATGTTCCGGTTCAGCCACCGCGCCGACATGGAACTGCTCTACCACCACCTGCTGCTGCGCGGCGTGCACGTGTGGGAGTGGCGCAGCTTCTACCTGTCCACTGCGCACACAGACGACGACGTCGAGCAGGTGGCCGAGGCGGTGCGCGACTCGCTGCGGGAACTGCGCGACGCCGGTTTCTTTCCCACCGCCAAGCCGCGGACGGCGCCCGTCGAACGCGATCGCCCGGCACCGAATTTCAGCGTCTACTTCTTCGGTGACTCAGCGGAATCCGGCGAGTCGCCGAACAAGTACGACCTGATCACGGACGCCGCGCGCTTCGCCGACGAGCACGACTTCCACGCGTTGTGGTTGCCGGAGCGGCACTTCCACTCCTTCGGCGGCCTGTTCCCCAACCCCAGCGTGCTGGCCGCCTCACTGGCCGGACAGACCAGGCGGATCCGACTCAACTCGGGCTCGATCGTGCTGCCGCTCCACGATCCGGTGCGCATCGCCGAGGAGTGGTCGATGGTGGACAATCTGTCCGGCGGCCGGATCGGGCTCGGCTTCGGAACCGGTTGGCACAGCGAGGACTTCACCCTGCACCCCGACCGGTTCGAGCGACGTCGGGAGATCGCGTTCGAGCATCTGGCCGAGCTGCGGCGACTGTGGGCCGGCGAGCCGGTGCGCCGGCGAAGCGGAACCGGGGCCGAAATCGATGTGCGCGTGCATCCCCGCCCCGTGCAGGAGCGGCCGCCGATGTGGTTGGCCACGACTGGCCGACCCGAGTCCTTCGAGCAGGCAGGCCGGCTCGATATGGGCGTGCTGACGAACCTGATGAGCCAGACCGTGGAACAGTTGGCCGAGAACATCGGCCACTACCGCGCCGCCCGGCTGGCCGCCGGGCTCGACCCGGATGCCGGTCAGGTCACCGTGCTGTTGCACACCTACCTCGCCGATGACCACGCGACCGCGCGCGCCGACGCACTCGAACCGATGGTCCGGTACCTGCGGTCCTCGCTGCTGTTGCGGTCCGCCGCCGGCGCTTCCGGGCGCAGCGCCGAGCATCTCGCCGCAGCCGGCTCAGCCGATCTCGAAGCGCTGTTCCGGCATGCCTACGACCGCTACTGCGACCAGCGGGCCCTGATCGGCACGCCCGACAGCTGCGCCGGGCTGGTTGCCAGGCTCAACGAGGTTGGGGTGAGTGAGATCGCCGCGCTGGTGGACTTCGGCATGTCGGCCGAGCAGGTGGCCGCTGGGCTGGTCCGGTTGGATCGGTTGCGGAGCGCCACGCGCGAGCGCCGGCCGGCCGAGAGCAGCGGGCCGGCCACCGCGGCCCAGCGCAGGGTATGGCTGGCTTGCCAGCTGACCGGCGCCAGTGCCTACAACGAGGTCCAGGCCGTGCGACTGCGCGGGCCGTTGTCCGTTCAGTCGCTGCGCACCGCGCTGAAAGGCCTGGTCGACCGGCATCCGGGGCTGCGCGTGGTGTTCCGGCCGGACAACAGTGATCAAGGACTGCGGCAGGTCGTGTTGGACCGGCTGGAAGTGCCGGTGGAGGTGAGCGACCACCACGGCCGGGATGCCGACGAAGCGATCGCCGAGGTCATCAAGGAGGAAAGCCGGCGTGTCTACGACCTCGCGCGGGGACTGCTCTTCTCGCCCCGCCTGCTGCGGCTGAGCGACCAGGATCACGCGTTCGTCTACGGCATCCACCACTTGATCACCGACGCGCACTCCGCCGGCCTGATCGTCAAGGATCTCCAGGAGCTCTACCGGGCCGCGGTCGCCGGTGAGGCACCGCGCTTCTCCTCGCCAGGAGGCTCGCCGTTGGACGCCGACCACCCCGCGCCCGAGCCGGCGCACTTGGGGTGGTGGCGGGAACATCTGGGCACGGAGTCCGCTGCGGCCCAGCAACCCACCGATTGGCCGCGCGCGGGCGCCGTGGGCGGTTCGGGCGGGTCGGTGACCGCCTGGTTCACCCCGCAACGGACCGCCGCCGTGCAGGAGTGGAGCAGCGCACAGGGCGTGACCCTGTTCGCCACCCTGCTCACTGCGTGGCGGGTGGTGCTGCGGCGGTTCTCCGGTCAGGACGATTTCGTCGTTGGAGTTCCGTTCGGGCACCGCACGCCGCGGACCGGGAACACCGTCGGCTTCTTCGTGTCTCTGTTGCCGTTGCGCGCAAGGCTCACCGACGACACGGGTATCGACGAGGCCGTGCGGAGGGCCCGGGACGTCGTGCTGGCGGCCGGCGAGCACACCAACATCGACCTGGACGCGCTGATGGCCGAGGCCAGCCCGGCACCGGGCTCGGCACGCCCGCTCATGCCCGTGTCGATCGACCTGGGCGCCGAGGCGTTGCCCGGCATCGAACTCCCCGGTGTGCTGGCGGAACCGGTCGGCGTGGGCACGGGTTCCTCGCCGCTGGAGCTGGCCCTGTCGGTCGTGCGCACCGGATCCGGTCTGCGCCTGAGCATCCGCTACGACGCCGGCCTGTACGCCGAATCCACCGCGCGCCGCTACCTCGATCAGTTCCAACTGGTACTGGACGCGCTGGCCGATGGCAGCGCCACGCGGATCGGCGACCTGCCGCTGACGACCACCGAGGACGACAAGGAGCTGTGGACGATCGGCAGCGGACGACCGGCGGTCCCCCGCTACCGCGTGCTCAACCCGGTGCGCCACCCTCGGCTGGTCGACGCTGCCGGGCACCACGACGAACATGAGCTGCGCGCCGCCGCCGACGGGGTCACTGCTCGGTTGGCCGACCTGGGTGCGCGTCGTGGTGATGTCGTGGCGCTCGCGTTGCCGCGCGGGCACGACTTCGCGGCGGCAGTGCTCGGCGCGGTCGGCGCCGGGGCGGCGTACCTGCCGCTGGACCCGAGTCAGCCGACGGCCAGGCTGGCCGCGATGATCGCCGACTCCGAGCCGGTCGCCTTGATCTGCGCGCCGGACTTCGATCCCGCGCTGGCCCGTGATGTTCCCCGCTTCCAGGCGGCTCCCGGCAATCCACAGGAGACGGTCGCTGCGACGGCCGAGGACCTGCTGTGCCTGCTGCACACTTCGGGATCGACCGGCAAGCCCAAGGGCGTGATGCTCGAACACGGTAACGTGGCGGCCACGCTCTCGGTGTTCCTCGACCGCTTGGACATCACCGAGGACGATCGGCTGTCCTGGTACAGCGCACCGGGTTTCGACCTGGGGCACATCGAGCTCTGGCCCGCGCTGATGACCGGCGCTGAGCTGCACGTCGTCCCGGACGAGATACGGCTGGACCCGCCGGCGCTGGTGGAGTGGTTCGTGCGCAACCGGATCACCGTCGCCAGCCTGCCCACAGCGGTTGGTGAGGCGGTACTGGCCCAGCCGTGGCCGGCTGATGCGGCCCTGCGCGTGCTGTGCGTAGGCGGCGAGCGGCTGAACTCCCGGCCGCGCAAGGACATTCCGTTCACCGTGTTCAACATCTACGGCCCGACCGAATGTTCGGTGTTCTGCACGTGGAGCGAGGTGAGCGCGGACGGGGTGGGCAGCCCGGCGCTTGGCGGCCCCAATCCGGGTCTGCGCCTGGTGGTCCGAGACCCGGCCGGACGGGTGTTGCCGCCCGGCGCAGTCGGCGAGCTGCACGTCGGCGGCCCGCAGGTCGCACGCGGGTACCACGGTGATCCGGTGCTGACCGGTAGCCGGTTCAGCGCCGACGACACCGGCAGCCGCTGGTACCGCACCGGGGACCTGGTGCGGTGGCGTGCCGACGGGGAGCTGGACTTCGTCGGGCGGGCCGACGACCAGGTGCAGATCCGGGGCGTGCGCGTCGAACCGGCCGAGGTGACCGCCGCGGTGCGCACGCTGCCCGGGGTGCGCGACGCACGCGTGCTGCGGAGTACCGACGAGGCGACCGGACGCGATCTACTCTCCTGCCACGTGCTCGCCGAGCCGTCAGCCGTCGACGGCGTCGACGGTGTCGAGCTGGCCCGGCGCTGGCGGGCGGGACTGGCCGAACTGCTGCCCCGGCCGATGGTCCCCGAGCGGTGGCAGGTGGTGGACGAGCTTCCGTTGAATCCCAACGGGAAGTGGAACGGCGCAGAGGACGACAACACCGCGGGCGACCGGATCGCCGAGTTCGTCCGCGCGGAGTGGGCCGAGGTGCTCGGCGTCAGCGGCTTCGACGATCACGCGCGGTTCTTCGACCTGGGCGGTCATTCGCTCAACGCCATAGTGCTGCTCGGCCGCGTGCGGGAACGGCTGGAAGTCCCGTACTCACTCACCGAGTTCTTCAACGACCCCACCGTCGCCGGCATGGTCACCCGGCTGAGCGGCGACGGTCGGGTGCGAGGTGAGTTGTGAGTGTGGACGCGCTGGTCGCACGACTGCGTGCGCTGGACGTGCGCCTGGAGGCGAGCGGCGACGTGTTGCGGTACGACGCGCCGCGGCACGTACTGGTCCCGGACCTGCTGGCCGAATTGAAGCGGCACAAGCCAGAACTGCTCGCCTGCCTGTCCGGGGTGGTCGAGCAGGCCCCCGTCTCGACACAGCAGGAAGCCATGCTCTCGGCCGTCGAGCGCTCGCCGCGGCCCCAGGTGTACAGCGTCGGCGCGCGGTTACGGTTCACCGGGCGTCTCGACGTGGCCGCCCTGAGGCGGGCGGTGTCCGAGGTGGTTGCGCGGCATGTCGGGCTGCGGAGCCGATTCGTCCGCGACCGCGATGGACAGTGGGTACAGCAGGCGTTGGCGATTGACTCGGTTCCCCTTGCCGTCGAGGACCTGCGGGGCCATGGCGCGGCCGTGGTCGAGCAGGTGTGCCGAGAAGCGGCCGACACCGCGTTCGATCTGGGCCGGTCCAGCGTGCCGATGTGTCGGTTGCTGAGGGTGGACGAGGACAGCTGGGTGCTGATGTTCGTGACGCACCACATCAGCACCGACGGCTGGGCGCAGCTGGTGGTGTTCCGGGAGCTCGCGGAGTTGTACCGCGCGGCGACCACTGGCACGGAGCCCTGCCTGACGCTTCCTGGCCTGCAGGCCACCGACTACGCACGGTGGCAACGCGACCGGGATTGTCCCAAGCAGTGGCTGGACTTCTGGAGCGAGCACCTGCGCGGCGCCGATCTCTTGGCCGTGGTGCCCACGGACCACCCCCGGTCGGTGCGGAGAACCGGGGCCGGGAACACCGTGCGGCTGGCCGTGCCCCGACGGATCCGTACATCGGTCGAGGAGTTCGCCCGATCCCGTGGCGTCACCGCGTTCGCGGTCCTCGCGGCCGCGCTGGGTCGGTGGCTGGCCGAGTTGTCCGGTGCCGAGGACGTCCTGATCCCGGTTTCGTACGCCAACCGCGGCCGCCGTGAACTCGAAACCCTGGTTACCTGCGCGCGAATCCCCCTCGGTTTGCTGGTGCGCACGCCGGCCCGCGTGTCCTTCACCGTACTCGTCGACCAGGTGCACGCGGATTTCCTGGCCGCCATGGACAATCCGATCCCGGTCGACCGCGTCCTGCCCGAGCCGCGCGACGACCTGGTCGGGTTCGCGTTCCAGAACCTGCCGGGCCCCGAGGTGGCCTTCCCCGGTCTGTCCACGCGGATCGACGACGTCGCGTCCACGGCCACCCGTTCCGACATGACTTTCGGTCTCGTGCCCAGCGTCGACCCCGAGTTCGGTTACCAGGCCTGGCTGGAGCACTCGACCGACCTCTGGGATCCCGCCACGGGGAACTCGTTGCTACAGAGCTACCTCGACTCGTTGCCCTAGGACACCTGGGATGGCTCAACGGAGTCTGGTGGGGCGAGTGTGACCGGCCGGGCGGCTCACCGTCCCGGCCCGCTCACCCACGGCGAACTCATCCACCGTGAACCCGCCCTCCACGGGCGTCCGTACGATTCGCCGGGTCCTGCGTAGCTGCCGGATCCTGCCGCCCTCCGGTCGCGTTGCGAGCCACGGCGACGCGTGCCCGGTGGACCTGCTCGTCGCTGACCCGGTGGACGTCGGCAGCCGTGCGCTGAGCCGGGACCGAGGGCTCATCGGCCGTCGTGCGCTGACGGCGTCCCTCGCAGATTCACCCGCACCAACAAGCGAGGCGAACGGGTTCAGTCCACCAATGCCTGATGGACGAGCTGGCGGAACTGCGTACGGATCGGATAGGCACTGGAGGGCACCAGCTGGGTGAAGAACAGTGCCGTCACCTGCTCGACGGGGTCGACCCAGAACGAGGTGCCGGCCACCCCGCCCCAGGCGTACTCGCCGACGCTGGTCCCGGTGCGAAAGGCCACCGGATCGAGCACCACCGAGAACCCGAGGCCGAAGCCGACACCGCGGTAGGGCATCTCGGCGAACAAGGGCCGGCCGAAGCCCTCGAGGTCGACGCCGCCCGGCAGGTGGTTGCGCACCATGTAGGACACGGTGCGGGAGCCGAGGATCCGGGCGCCGTCGAGCTCGCCGCCCCCGGCGAGCATCTGCACGAACCGGTGGTAGTCGCCGGCGGTGCCCACCAGTCCGCCGCCGCCCGAGAGCGCCGTGGGCGGCTTGAGCCCCGCGCGCCCCATCGCGTCGTTCGGCACCCGGCGTCCCGACGTCGGGTCGAGGGCGTAGAGGCGGGCCAGCCGCTCGGGGTCGTCGACGGCGAAACCGGTGGCGTCCATGCCCAGCGGACCGAAGATCTCCGCCTCGAAGAACCGGTCGAGCGGCCGGCCCGACACGATCTCCACGACCCGGCCGAGCACATCGGTGGCGTGCCCGTAGTTCCATTCCGCGCCGGGCTGGTGCATCAGTGGCAACGACGCCCACGCATCGACGCAGCCGGCGAGGTCGAGGCCCCGCGGCGCGCCGAACTCGAATCCCGCGCCGCGGTAGAGCTCGTCGACGGGGTGCGCGTGGTGGAAGCCGTAGGTCAGCCCCGCGGTGTGGGTGAGCAGGTGCCAGACCCGGATCGGCTCGACCTGGGGGGCCAGCACCGGGTCGGTTGCCGGCCCCTTGACGTACACCCTGGTGTCGGCGAATGCGGGGATCCACCGGCTGATCGGATCGGTGAGCTCGAGCTCGCCCCGCTCCCAGAGGATCATTGCCGCGACCGAGGTGATGGGCTTGGTCATGGAGTACAGCCGCCACCGGGTGTCGGCGGTGATCGGGAGCCCCTTGGACTCGTCGCGCAGCCCGTACGTCGTCGAGTGCACGACACGGCCGCGCCGGGCCACGACAGCGTGCCAGCCGGACAACCTTCCGTCGTCGACGTAGCGGGTGAAGTGGCGGTCGATCCGGGCGAGCCGGTCGGCGTCCATGCCGACCTCGTTGGGATCAACCTCGACGGTGACGGTGTCCACGACTCATTCTCCCTCGTCGTAGGTGCTGCTCATCGCTGTGTGTCCTCCCCGAGGGCCTCGGCGAGGCCCGCGACGGTGGGGTTTCTGAAGACCAGGACCGGCGGGACCCGGCGCCCGAGTCGTTCGCTGAGCCGGCCCGCGACCGTGGTGATGGTCAACGAGGTGCCGCCGACGTCGAAGAAGTCGTCCTGTGGCCCGAAGTCCTCCTCGACGCCGAGGCACTCCCGCCACACTTCGGCGACGAGGAGCTGCCGCTTGGTGACGGCCCGGCGGGTGTCGGGGGCCGGGGTGGGTACCGGGCGTGGGTCGGGCAGTGCGTCCCGGTCTACCTTGCCGTTCGGGGTGAGGGGGATCTCGCCGATCACGGTGTAGCTCTGCGGCAGCATGTACGGCGGCAGTTGCTCCGCCAGGTGGGCGCGCAGTTCCGCCGGGTCCGGGGCGGGTCGGTCGGGGTGCTCGGGGATCAGGTAGGCCGCCAGCCGGTCCACGCCGGTGCGGGTGCGGCGCACGGCGACCACGCAGTCGGCGAGGGTGGGGTGGCTCTGGAGTGCGGACTCGATCTCGCCGAGCTCGACGCGGAAGCCGCGCACCTTGACCTGGTGGTCGTTGCGGCCGAGGAAGACCAGATTTCCGTCGGGCAGCAGCTGGACCACGTCGCCCGTGGCGTACATACGGGCGCCGGGCTCCGCGGCGTACGGGTCGGGCAGGTACGCCCCGGCCGTGCGGGCCGGCCTGCCGAGATAGCCGCGGCCGACCGCGCTGCCGCCGACGTACAGCTCGCCGCGACAGCCAGGGGCGACCGGGCGCAGCCGCGGGTCCAGCACATAGAGGTGTGCGTTGTCGGTCGCCCGGCCGAACGGAACGCTCGGGCGATGGCGGTGCCGGTCGAGCAGTTCCTCGGTGATCGGGCAGAACGCCGAGGTGACGGTCGCTTCGGTGGGCCCGTACTCGTTGAAGACCTGGCAGCCCGGCGCCGTGGAGGACAGGATGCGGCGGGCCACATCGTGCGGCACGGCCTCGGCGCCGGTGAACACCAGGCGCACGGAGGCGAGGCGGGGAGCGGGATCCGTACCGGACTCCAGCAGGATCCGCATCTGCGAGGGCGTCGCGTTGAGCGTGGTGATGCCGCGCTCGGCGACCTCTCGCAGGAACTCCTCGGGGTCGTAGGCGGCGGTCGGGCTCGCCAGGTGCAGTTCGGCGCCGGACACCAGGCACTGGAAGATCTCCCAGACCGAGTTGTCGAACGCCACCGAGTGGTTGAGCAGGGCCCGGTCCCGCCCCGTGAGCCGGCACAGCCGCTGGTTCCACTCCAGGAACCCGGTGATGTTGGCGTGGGTGATCGCGACGCCCTTGGGGCCGCCGGTCGAGCCGGAGGTGTAGATCACGTAGGCGAGGTGGTGCGGTTGTGCCTCCTCGGCCGGCCCGGTGTCCGCCCCGGGTTTCTGGTCCACCGCCACGAGCCGCACGCCGTCGCCGAACAGGGCCGAGGTGGGGTGCCCCAGGTCCGCGACGACCAGGCGTACGCCCGAGTCGGCCAGCAGGTACCGCAGCCGGTCCGTCGGGTAGCCGGGGTCGAGCGGGACGTAGGCGCCGCCCGCCTTCAGCACGCCCAGCAGGGCGACCACCAGCTCCACCGAGCGTTCCAGGCACACGCCGACCAGGTTTTCGGGGCGCACGCCCGCTGCCCGCAGCTCCCGGGCCAGGGCCGAGGCCCGCGCGTCGGTCTCGGCGAACGTCAGCGACCGGCTGTCGCCCACGACGCAGATCGCGTCCGGGGTGGTCCGCACCTGGCGGTCCCACAGGCGGACCAGGGTGGTCGGCTCGGGCAGCGGCTCGGCCCGGTTGCCTGTGGAGAGGGCGCGCAGCTCATCGGCCGAGACGATCTCCAGCCCGGACAGCCGGGCCGTGGCGTCGGACACCATCTGTTCGATCACCCGCAGGAAGTGCCGGCCGAGGCCCCGGACGAAGTCCGCGTCGAACAGGTCGGTGGCGTACTCGACGGAGATGCTGAGCTCACCGGTCCCGGCGGCGTGGTCCGTCACGTCGAGGGCGAGGTCGAAGCGGGCGGTGCCGAGCCGTCCCTCCAGCTCCTTGCGGTCGTACAGCTCGGTGAAGTGACCGGCCCTCGGCTCCTCGTGCAGGGCGAACAGCACCTGGAAGAGCGGGTTGCGGCTCAGGTCCCGCTCCGGGCTCAGCTGCGCCACCAGCTTCTCGAAGGGCAGCTCCTGGTGTGCGTACGCCTGCCGCGCGACCTCGCGGACGCGGTCCAGCAGCTCGCGCCAGGTCGGATCGCCGGACAGGTCGGTGCGCAGGACGATGGTGTTCACGAAGTAGCCGACCACCTCGTCCAGTTCGGGGCGCGGTCGGCCGCCTGCCAGGGTACCGACGGCGACATCGCTCTCGCCGGCGTACCGGCCGAGCAGCACCTGCAACGGGGCCAGCAGGCCCATGAACAGGGTGACGCCCTCGGCCCGGCACAGTGTGCGCAGCCGCTGCGCCAAGTCCACGGGGACGCACAGCAGTTCGCGGCGGCCACGGTGGCTCGCGACGGCCGGCCGGGGTCGGCTGGTCGGCAGCTCCAGGACGGGCACGCCGGACAGCCGGGTGCGCCAGTGGTCGAGCAGCCGCGCCAGCTCGGCGCCGGTGAGTCGCTCTCGCTGCCACGCCGCGTAGTCGGCGTACGTCACGGGCAACGGTGCCGGGGCGGGGCGACGGCCGGCGGCGAGCTCCGTGTAGAGCTCGCCCAGCTCCCGCACCATCAGGTCCACCGATGTGCCGTCGCACGCGATGTGATGGAACGTCAGCACGGTGACGTCACGGCTCGGGCTGCGCAGCACGTCCGCGTGCAGCAGTGGTGGGCGGTCGAGGGCGAAGGGGGCGCGGATCCGCTCGGTCACCAGCGCGTCCAGGTCCTCCTCCACGACCTCGGTGCAGCGCAGCGGAACCGGTCCCGGCTCGCGCAGTTCGGGTCGGACCCGGCCGTCGACGGCGACGAGCGCCGTGCGCAGCGCCGGGTGCCGGCGCACCAACGCGGACAGACAGTCCTCCAGCAGCGTCAGGTCGACGCGCCCGCCGGGCAGGCCCAGGGCGACCGGCAGGTGGTAGGCGGGCACTGCGTCGTTCAGCTGCTCGAAGAACCAGATCCGTTCCTGGCCGAAGGAGAGTTCGGCGGTCGCGGCCGGGGGAATCGGCTCGTCGTCCGTGGACGCCACGCCGTCCATGGCGGCGGCGAGCGTGACGGGTGTCGGATGCGCGAAGACCGACTGGGCGTCGACAGCCACGCCGAGTTCCGCACGCAGCCGGGCCACGACCCGTACCGCGGTGAGCGACTGGCCGCCCAGACCGAAGAAGTCGTCGTACGGGGAGACGTCGTCGAGCCCGAGCACCTCGGCCCACACGCGGCGCACTGCCGCGGTGTGCGGCGGCAGCGGGGCGTCGTCGGGCATCGGCCCGCTCGCCCGGACCGGGCTGTGCGGGATTCGCTGCACGGCGCCGCGGTCGGCCTTGCCCGCGGGGGTGCGGGGCAGGGTGTCGAGCACTGCGTAGCCCTGAGCCACCATGTGGGCAGGCAGCCGCTGCGCGAGGTGGTCACGGACCTGGCGGGGCAGGTCCTCCGATACGTTCCGCGCGCCGTGTGCGGGTACGAGGTACGCCACCAACTGGTCGCCACCGGCTGCCTCGCGGTCGACGACCACCACCGCGTCCGTGACGAGGGGGTGGCTGCGCACACAGGCCTCGATCTCGCCGAGCTCGATGCGGAAGCCGCGCACCTTGACCTGGTGGTCGTTGCGCCCCAGCACCTCCAGGATGCCGTCGGCGGACCACCGGGCGAGGTCCCCGGTCCGGTACAGGCGCCCGGAGGCGTCCCCGAACGGGTCGGGCACGAACCGGTCGGCGGTCAGCGCGGGCTGGTTGAGGTAGCCGCGCGCCACCCCCGCGCCGCCGATCCACAGCTCGCCGGTGACTCCTGGGCGGGCCTCCCGCCCGTCCTCGTCGACGACGTGCAGCCGGGTGTTGGACAGGGCCGTGCCGACCGTGACCCGGTCGGCCACGGCCTCGATGCGGGCGGCGGTGGCCCACACCGTCGCCTCGGTCGGCCCGTACAGGTTCCACAGGGCGCCGCCGGTGGCGAGCAGGTCGCGGGCCAGCTGTGGATCGAGCGGTTCACCGCCCGACAGAAGTACGCGGCCGTGCCCGTCCGTCCAGCCGGACGCCAGCAGAATCCGCCAGGTGGTGGGGGTCGCCTGGACGACGCTCACACCCGCCTCGGCGATCGCGGCGGCCAGCAGCTCGGGATCGGCGTTGGCGGCGCGCGGGGCCATCACCACCGTCGCTCCCCGGGTCAGCGGCAGGAACAGCTCCAGTGCCGAGATGTCGAACGACAGCGGGGTCGACGCGAGGACCCGGTCGTTCGTCCCGAGGCCGGGGCGCTCGGCCGCACTTCGCAGGAACGAGGCGATCGCCGCGTGGTCGACGGCCACGCCCTTGGGCAGGCCTGTCGAACCGGAGGTGTAGATGACGTAAGCCAGGTGGTGCGGGTGTACCACCGGGGCCACCGGTGCGGCAGGTTCCGCGGGGAGGTCTTCGACCAGCAGGACGTCGGCCGCGCCGGACGCCAGGGCCTGCGCGCGGTGGTCCGCGTCGCACAGCCACAGCCCGGCGCCCGAGTCGGCGGTCATGTGCCGCAGCCGGTCGGCCGGGTAGCTCGGGTCGAGGGGCAGGTACGCGGCGCCCGACTTCAGGATGCCGAGCAGGGCCACGACCATCTCCACCGAGCGGCCGAGACAGACGCCGACCAGGTTCTCCGGTGCGATGCCACGTGCCTGCAGCTCGGCGGCGAGCGCCGTGGCCCGGCGGTCCACGTCGGCGTAGGTGGCGCGGTGTGCTCCCGCGACGACGGCGATCGCGTCGGGCGTCGCAGCTGCCTGCTGCTCCCACAGTGCGACCAGGGTGGTCGGCGCCATGAACGGATCCTTTCTCAGCCCCGTTCGGGGAAGGTGCGCGTGATCGTCTCTGCCAGCTGTCGTTCCGTGCCGCGCACATACAGGTGGGGGGCGCCGGGAAACAGATGCAGTTCGAAGTCGGCCGAGGTGTGCTCGCGCCAGCCGGCGAGCTCCGTCTCGTCGACGCTGTCGTCGTCCGAGCCGGCCAGAACGGTCAGGGGGCAGGGCAGGGGTGCCTCGGCCCGGTGCGTGTACGTCTCGCACAGCGTCAGGTCCGCGCGCAGCAGCGGCAGCAGCAGCTCCTGCAACTCGGCATCCACGCCGCCGAATTCGGCTGTGGCGAGCAGCTTGTCGTCCGGCAGCCTGTGCCGCGGGTCGCGGTCCGGTGAGCCGGGGGCGCGCATGCCCGACAGGAACAGGCGGTCGGGCATGCGCGTGCCGAGTGCGCGTAGCCGCCGGGCCGTCTCGAAGGCGATCAGGGAGCCCATGCTGTGCCCGAAGAAGGCGTACGGCAGGTCCGTGTGGTCCGCGATGAGCGGCGCCAGCGCGGCCACGGCGTCGTCCAGGGACGTCAGGGCCGGTTCGGCGAACCGGTTCTCCCGGCCGGGCAACTGGACCGTGCAGACTTCCACGGTGTCCGGCAGGTACGCCGCCAGCCGGTAGGCGGAGGCGCCTGCTCCGGCGTGCGGGAAGACGAACAGGCGCCACTGCGCGCTGAGTTCACGGCTGCCGAGCCCGCGCAGCCAGGCCGGTGCGAGATCGGCGGCCGTCATCGTGATGCTCGTACGGACCGCGGGGTCAGGTCGGTCCACACCTGCTCGATGTGGTCCAGGCACTCCTGGCGGGTGCCCTGCGCACCGGTGGCGGTCCAGCCGGCGGGCAGCTCACGGTCGGCGAACCAGACCGAGTACTGCTCCTCGTGGTTCACCACGACGACGTACCGGTCCCCGGCGGGGCCCGGGGCGGGTGAGGCGCTCATGCGTCAGACCCCCACTCCGGTGAAGAAGTCGCTCTCGCGGCGGCCCCGGCCCGCGGCGACGACCCGGTCGTGCACCCACTTGCCGACGGCAAGGTCGAGTACGCCGAGTCCGAACGGCGAGAAGACCGCCGGGCGGCCGTGGTCCCGGCGCAGCCGCCCGCGCAGCAGGTCACCGAGGGTGCCGTCGACGAAGTCCCGGTTGCCGGTGCGCTGTTCGGTCAGGTGCAGCGAGGTGCGCTCCCGTACGGCGTGGTCGACGTCGTCGGTGAAGTTCTGGGCGGCGAGGATCATCTCGGGGGCGAGGTCGCGCAGGGACACGTGCAGCACCACCGGGTTGTGGGCCAGCAGCCCGGGGTCGTGCAGGTGCGGTTCGCCGGCCACCGTGGTCAGCACCACCAGGTCGCAGTCGGTGAACGCGTCCTCCACCGAGTCGCCGACCACGATCTCGGCCTCGGTGTGCTCGGCCATCACGGCACCGAAGCGGCCCGCCGCCGCCGGGTCGAGGTCGAAGAGCCGGAAGCCGTCGATCTCCCAGTCGAGATCACGCAGGAACCGCCAGACGTGCTGGGCGATCAGACCCGTGCCCACGATGCCGACCCGGCGGGCTCGGCGCGCGCCGAGCAGCGTCTGCGCGCCGAGCACCGCGGAGGCCGCGGTCCGCGTCGCCGAGACGATCGAGGACTCCATGCAGGCGAACGGGTAGCCGGTGACGCAGTCGTTGAGGACCAGTGTGGCCGAGGCCCGGGGGATTCCGTGCCGCGTGTTGTCCGGAAAGCTGGCGATCCACTTGTTGCCGGCGACCTCGAACTCGCCGCCCAGATAGGCCGGCAGGGAGATGATGCGCGACCGGTTCTGGTGTGGGAAGCGCAGGAACGAGCTCTGCGGGTTCGAGCTCTGACCGGCGTCGTGCGTGAGGTAGGCGGAACGGACGACCTCGACGAGCTCCGGACGGTGACGGTCCGTCTCGGCGGCGATGTCGCCCGCACCGATCACGGTCATGGGCGGCGGGGCCAGGGTGGACACGGCGTGGTGCTCCTTCAGTTGACGGCGAGGGTTTCGATGCCGGGGGGCTGTAGCGTTTGTGCGTGTAGTTGCCGGGCCCATGTGGGGTCGTGGATGGTCTGGGCGTAGGCGTGGCCGCGGTCGGCGGCGATGAAGGCGACCCGGGGTCGGTGTGGGCCGGGAGGGTGTTGGGCGAAGTAGTCCTGGACGGCGGCGTAGGTGCTGCCGGTGGATCCTCCCGCGTACAGGCCGTATGTGGTGGCCAGGGCGGCGCAGGCCTCGACGGCGCGTGTCTCGGGGACGATCTCGACGTGGTCGATCAGTGCCTGGCCGCACAGCGGTGGCACGATGCTGGAGCCGATGCCGGGGATCCGCCGCTTCTTCGGCGGGCCTCCGAAGATCACCGAGCCTTCGGCGTCGACGGCGACGACCACGCAGCCCGGGTAGGTTTCCTTGATCCGGTGGGAGAGTCCGGCGATCGTGCCGCCGGTGCCCACGCCGACGAAGAGGTAGTCGAGCGGGCCGGCCTGCGCGATCAACTCGCCGGCGGTGAAGCGGTAGTGCGCGTCGCGGGCATCGGGATTGGCGTACTGGTTGGGCCAGTAGGCCGAGTCGAGTTCGGCCAGCAGTTCCTGCACCCGGGACAGCCGGGTTTTCAGGTAGCTGCCCGCCGTGTCACGGAGGCAGACCTTCTCCACCCGCTCGCACAGCAGCCGGAGCTGGGTTTCGGTGGCCTCGTTGCAGTTGGGATCGATGACCGGGACGAACGGGATACCGAGCATGCGGCAGTAGAAGGCCAGGGCCAGCGCGAAATTGCCGGACGACGACTCGACCACCGTGGTGTCGTGCGCTATCTCGCCGCGGCCGATTGCCTGTTCCAGAATCCACAGTGCCGAACGGTCCTTGCTGCTTCCGGTGGGATTGCAGAATTCCAGCTTCGCGACGAGGTCGCACTGCTCGTTGGCCAGGGTTATCAGCGGGGTTCCCGTGAGGCCCCTGCGGATTTGCTGTATCCGTTCGATCAGGAATTGATCAGCGCGCCTGTGGAGCATGGGCCGAGTGTGGCACGGGACCGATCGAGGCGACTCAACCACGACTCAAGTGCGATGCGACAAAGGCAAAGAGAATTCATGACGGCCAGGCCCTGACCGGACCGGCAACACCATCCGTGTCAGGCCGGCGAAGGAGGCCGAGCAGTCACCTTCGACGGTCAGGAAGGCCGCCAGGAACGTCACCCAGAATCCACCGTCGCACGTGATGAGGATGCCGCCCCAGAGCCAGGTGGTCGAGGTACGCCTCGGCCTCGGCATCCGACGCACCAAGTCGCGTATCTGCCTGACTCGTCCGCCACCGCCGATCGGCACCGGATGGACCGCCGCGTGACCGGCCGGTGCCCGCTCCTCACGCCGGCAGCGCGGCTCCCGGCCGAGGCGGATGCGCAGCGCCTCGGCGGCCGGGTTGATGTGCGAAGCGTTCCCGGGCGGTGGCCCACAGCTCGACGGCTACCTCGACCGCGCTCGCGGCGGGTGAGCTGGTCAGCGCCGCGGGCACGCCGACGCCAATGCTGAAGCGCAGGTTGCCCCAGCAGCCGATGCCCATGCAGGTCGAGCCGCTGGGTTCCCCGGTCATCACGGCGTCCGGCCGCATCCGGTCGACCAGGTAGTGGGCGCCCGCCGGGTAGCGTTCCTCGTCGACGGCACCGACCAGGACGACGCGGGCCGGCAGGCCGGACCGGGCGATCCGCGCGGCCGCGCGGATCATGGCCGCCTGCGGACCCTTGGCGTCGACCGCGCCCCGGCCGTGCAGGACGCCGTCGGTGGTCCGCACCGGCGGCCCGCCCGGCACGGTGTCGGCGTGGCCGAACAGCAGGATCTCGGGTCCGTCCGGGCCGTCGACCTCGCCTCGCTCGTCGCCGGTCCCGTCGATCGAGGCCCGGAAGCCGAGCGCGCTGACATGCGTTCGACCAGAACGCCGGCGAGGGCGCGCTCGGAGCCCGGCACCGACGGGATACGCACCATGGCGTGCAGAACCTCCGCCTCGTTCGCCCGGTCCGTAGGCTCAGGCCACCGGGTTGAAGTCGATCTGGAGCATGTCGCGCACGCCCGAGGCGCCCTGGGAGACAGTCGGCGAGACCTCGTGGGTGATCATGTTGTCGTCGAAGAACATGGAGTCGAGCGGCTGGAGCAGGGTGGTCTGCACGATGTCGCTGCCGTCGTTGGGGTGGACGGTGGACAGGCCGCCGGTGACGCCGTCGCGACGCATCAGGTGCAAGCCGACGTAGGAATGGCCGTCGCGGTGGCGGCCCTCGGGGGTGGGCAGGCCATGGGCGCCGGCGCGGGCGACGACGCGGACCAGGTGGACCCCGACCTTCCACGAGGTGTTGCCGTTGAGCGCGGTCGCCATCCGGGCGTTGAAACCGACCAGGGCGCGCATGCCGGTGCTGAGCAGGACGTCCTCGGCGACCGGCTCGAAGACCCGGTCCTTGCCCTTCCAGAGCGGGATGGAGTCCTGGCGGAAGACGGCATTGGGCAGGACCTCGAAGGTGACGGTGTCGCCGTCGACGTCGACGCGCAGCCGACCGTAGCGGCGCTCGCGGTAGACGTCGACGCCGTCGATTTGGGTGTCGACCGGCAGGTTCTCCCAGGCGCCGCGGAGTTCCTCGAGGTCGGCGTCGCTGATCAGCCCGGCGAGCTCCTGCTTGCGCATGACGACGAAGCCGGTGCGACGGACCTGCTCCGAGAAGGTGGGCACGCGGTCACGGAGCTGCTGTCCGGTGGTCGGCATGCTGCTGGCGATGTCGGTCATGGTGTTTCCCCTCTGCACGGGTGTCCCGGCGGGGCCGGCGTTTCCGGCCGGGGCCGGGTGCGGTTGATGTCGGATGCGGCCGATGGTCCGGTCACGCCCGGTAACGACGGTCGCCGAATGGGCCGTCTCGGGTCTGACCTACCGAGAGATCGCCGATCGACTGCACATTTCAGTACGAACGGTGGCCGGCCACCTGGACCGGACGTTCGAGAAGATCGGAGTGACGTCGCGCGCCCAGCCGGCGGCTGCGCTCACGACCGGCAGCGGCCGGGGCGGGCATCCTGACCCGATCCCGGCACCGGGGAATCCCAGGGACTTCCCTGACCTGAGCCCCGTCGGATGCCCCCGAGCACCGGGCCCTCGGAGCGGGCCGTGCCGAGAAGCCACGTCGGTGGTCAGGTGGATCGCCAGAGGCGTTGTGTGTCGTGGCGTGTGCTCAGTCCTGCTCTTCGTACTCGACATGCAGCGTCCGGGCGAGGTGGTCGAGGTACGCCTCGGCCTCGGCATCCGACGCGTGGTGGGAGAGCACGATCGCCGGGTTTCCGGACCAGTCCGGATAGGGGCGCAGCACTGCGCCGGGGCCCGCGATCTGCACCACGTAGTCCACCTGCGGGTCGGTACGCACCGCGTCCAAGCCCCTTATCTGCCTGACCCGTCCGCCGCTGCCGATCGGCACCAGATAGACCGCCGCGTGACCGGCCGGTGCCGGCTCCTGACGCCAGCAGAGCGGCTCCCGGCCGAGGTGGATGCGCAGCGCCTCGGCGGCCAGGTCGATCCCGCTGCTGACGTGGGCGAGGTGGTGCATATTGCCCCCGCCCCCGAGGCGCGCGGCCATCTCCAGCAGCACCGGCCGCACCCCGCCGACCAGCCGCAGTTCGGTATGCGTGGTGCCCTCCGTGACGCCGAAGGCGTGGTGGGCACCGATCACCTCCGTCTCGATCGCAGCGAGTATCTCGGCGGGTAGCTGGGCAGGGGCCCGCAACGTGGTCTCCTCGAAGTAGGGCCCCGTCATTTCACCCTTCCAGCTGACGGCACAGACCCGTACCTGCCCGTGGTACACGAGGGATTCTGCGGAGATCTCCGGCCCGTCGAGGTACTCCTCGACCAACACACCGGCGTCTGAGTCCGACCCGTCGGCGGCACCCAGGTGGGCTTCCACGAGCTTCCAGGTGCAGGCCACGGCCTGCTCAAGGCTGTCCCTGTCATCCGCACGGACCACAGCGAAGCTGGAGTGGCCGTTCGCCGGCTTGACCACGACCGGGAACCGCAAGGTCAGCGCGTCGGTCCAGCTGTCCGGGTCCTTGATGACCACGAAGCCGGGCACGCCCAGACCCGCCTCCAGCAGACGTTGGCGCATGCGCCGCTTGTCACGCACCACGACCGCCGCCTCCTCGGTCAGCCCGGTGAGGCCCAACTCCCGAGCGGCGCGCGCCACGAACGGAATGACCCTTTCGTTGCCCGCCATGATGCCGCCGAAGGGCTCTCGCCGATAGCGGTCGGCGAGCGCGGACAACGCACCGTCCGGGTTTCCTTCGATGTCCAATGGCAGCAGTTCGACCACCGACTTGGCCCGCCCGGCGGACCCCGGTGTGTCGTCCCCCCTGGGGACGAGAATCAGGTCGATACCGGCACGCTCGGCGGCATCGAACACCCAGGGGAACACGGACAATTGGCCGACGAGGACGAGCTTCGGGCGCTGTGGCATGACGCTTCTCCAAGGTTCGGTTGCTTGGGCGGGTTCGGGCAAGGCCCGCCGGCCGGTAGGGTCCTGCGTGAGGTCATCCCGGCGATCACGGAGCCGCGGAACGCACCGGTGGCGTAGGTCTCCATGGTTCGTGTGAAGTCCTCGAACTGCACCGGGGTGTGGCCCGGCACGCTGGTCGGCCCGCGGAAGGGGTCACGCTCCCCAAGCCTTTGCGGACGCCTGGACCCGTGACCGTCAGGCGGAGCACATGACCGGCGCGTTGCTCTGCCGCCCCGCGAGCGGGCGCACCCCGGGCTCCCACTCGTAGGAGAACCGGCCGTTCACGCACGGGTGTCGCGCGCGCAGCAGGTAGCTCTCCGACAGTTCCTCCAGCAGGTCCTCGGCCCGCTGGTCGTTGATCCCCAGGGCCGCGGCGGCAAGCGCCGGCGTGAGCCGGTCGGGGACGCCGGGAGACAACAGCGCATACGCCAGGGACCGCGACTCGGCGGGCAGCGTCGCGAGCGTCCGGTCGAATCCGGCCCGCACGCCCAGCGGATCGCTGTCGGCGCCTCCGGACTCGAGGATCCAGGCAGTGGCCTGCCGGGCCGTCCAGTGCGGGCGGCGGCGCAACTGCGAAGCGACCGCGAAGAGCGCGCCCGGCAGACCCCGGCACAACCCGGCCAGCCGTCGCAGCCCCTCCGGGTCCATGGTGATCCGGTGGCTCGGCACGGAGGATGCCAGCAGGTGCAGACAATCGCCGAAAGGCAGTCCGGCCAGTTCGACGTGGACCGCCGACGAGGACACGAACAGCCGCCGTCGGCTGCCGATCACCACGCCGCAGCCGACGCCGGACGGCAGCAGCGGCGTCAAGTCTCCTACGTCGCACACGTCGTCGAGCACCACCAGCACGCGCATGTCGGCGGTCCAGGTACGGAACAGCAGGCTCAGGTCGGTCGTGCCCAGTCGCAACTGCTCCTCCGTCGCGCCGAGTCCACGCAGGAAGGAGCGGAGGATCTCGGCGGCCCGCACCCGCCGGCCGGCGCCGTCACGGAGACGCGCGTAGAGCCGTCCATCCGGGTAGTGACCGCTCACCTGATGCGCGGCGTGCAGGCACAGCTCGCTCTTCCCCGTACCGGGAGCGCCCCCCACGATCACGAGCGGCCGGTCCGCCCGCGCCCGGCCGGCCAGCACCGCGGTGAGGCGCGCCAGTTGCCCGGCACGTCCGGTCAGACGCTCGCGCGGGGCGGGCAGATGGCAGGGCGCCCGAGTGGTGGCGGTCACGGCCGTGAGCCGCCCGGCGGGGCGCAGCAGCGCCTCGTCCGACGTGAGCACGGCCGTGTGCAGGGCCTGGAGTTCGGGTGAAGGGTCGAGACCCAGCTCTGTCGCGATCCGCACGCGTGCCCGCTGGTAGACCTGGAGCGCCTCCGCCCGCCGGTCCATGCGGTAGAGAGCCGTCATCAGATTGCGTTGGGCCCACTCGTTCGTGGGTTCCCGCCCGGCCATCGAGGTGAGTTCGCCGAGCACCTCGTGGTGCCGGCCGAGGTGCAGGTCGGCTTCGATCCGCAGGTGGTGTGCGCTGGTACGCAACTCCTTCAGGCGGACCGCCTCGGCCTGCAGCATGGGCCCCTTGCGCACGTCCACCAGCGCATCGTCGCGCCACAGCTGCAGCGCCGCGGCGGCCGTGTCACGGGCCCCCGCGAAGTCCTCGTCACGGAACTGCCCACGGGCACGAGCGAGCAGCGGCTCGCACCGGAAGACGTCCACGTGGTCGGCGGGCAGCGACAGCTGGTAGCCGCCGTCGACCGTGCCCAGCAGCGGGCCGGTCGCCCGTGCCGCGCCGCCGCTCCTCGGGTTGCCGAGGGAGAACCGCTTCCTGAGCTGGTACACATAAGTCTGCAGAGCGGTGTGCGCACTGGTCGGCGGGTCGGCGTCCCACAGCTCGTCCATGAGTTGTTCGAAGCGCACCACCCGGCCCGCGTTCAGCACGAGCAGTGCCAGTGTCTGACGTACTTTTTGAGCGGCCGGTGCCAGGTCGACGCGGTGATCGTCCCCGTAGGCCTGAAGCGGCCCGAGAAGGTTGATTCTCATGAAATTCGCCCTGCCTCATGTTCGTTCGGTCCCCGTCGGACCGGCCGGCGGCGCCACCGCCAGGCCCGACCACTCGGGCCGGCGGTGAGGATGTGCTCGGCCGCCCGGTGTCAGGAACTCCTGGACCCGGCTACCGCGGCCAGGGTCGGGTGGTGTCGGGCAACGATGTCGGGGAAGGAGCGGATCAGCCCCTTCATGACGTTGTCGCCGTAGAGGGCGAACAACGGGTTGTCGGCGACGTCGACGACTCCGCCGGCGCTCTCGACATAGGGGCTGGGCAGTGGCTGCATCGTGGCGTCCAGCCGAGGGTTGTAGAAGAAGGGAATGGAGTAGCGGTTGACGCCCGGGGCGGGCCGGACCACCCGGTGCAGGGTGGCACGCACGTAGCCCCTCGTCGCCACCTCCAGCAGCTCTCCCAGGTTGACCACGAACGCCCCCGGGATCACCGGCACGTCGGCGAACTGGTCGTCCTCGACCGCGACCTGGAGGCCGCCGTTGCCGTCCTGGACGAGCAGGGTGAGCAGCCCGAGGTCGTTGTGAATGCCGGTCCCCTGTCCCTCGCCCGCGTCCTCGCCCGCCTGCGCGGGACCGGGGTAGTGCAGGAGTTTGAGGTGGATCTGCGGATCCGGATCGACCACATCGTCCAGGAATCCGGCGGGGGCGTCGAGCGACTCGAGCAGCAGCCGCAGCAGTCGATGTGACAGATCGGTCAGCCGGGTGATCCATGACTCGACGGCCGGGCGCAGCTCGGGCATCGACGCGGGCCACTGGTTCCGGCCGATCAGGCACCGGTAGGCGGGATCACCGGGTTCGGGCTGCCGCTCGGGCTGCTCCGGCCCGATGTCCAGCTGCTGGCGCTGGTCGGGCACCCCCCGGGTGTGTTCGCGGCCGAGTTCGGAGTAGCCGCGGAACAGCGGCGAGTCGAGGATGTTCAGCGCGAGCCGATCGGCCTCGGGCAGGGCGAAGAACCGACGGGTGAGCTCGAGCATGTCGTCGGCGTCCTCGACGCCGTGGCCGACGAGCTGGAAGAAGCCGACCTCGTGCACGGCCTTGCGCAATCGGTGCAGGAACTCTGCCCGGGCTTCTTCCGGGCCTGCGGCATCACGGAGGTCGAGCACCGGAAAGGTGTCGGTCATGGCAGCTCCTTCGATTCGCTGGTCTGGTAGTGCGTCGGGTCGGTCACACCGGCGTCCCGGAACGCTTCCTGCCGCTCCCTGCAGGCGGCGCACCGTCCGCACTGCAGCACGTCGCCACGAAAGCAGCTCCAGGTCTCGGTCCAGGGGACGCGGAGCTCCTCACCGAGCGACACCACGTCGCTTTTGCGCAGTCTGGCCAGCGGCGCTGTCAGAGTCAGGTCAGGGTGCGCGTATCCGCGGGTCGCGATCCGCTCCATGGCGAGGAAGGAATCGATGAACGCGGAATTGCTGTCGGGCGCGGCCTGCAGGTCGTCGACCACCCCGATGGCCACCGCTTCCGCCCTCTCGGCGACGGCGACCGCGAAGGCGACGGACAGCAGAAGGGCATTGCGGTTGGGTACGACGTTCGGGCTCTCGCCGGAGGACCCGATCTCGTGGTCCGGCACGTCGACGGTCGGGTCGGTGAGCGAGGAGCCGCTCAGGAGCTTGCCGACGGGGCTGAGATCGACGACGTCGTGCGGCACCCCGAGCGATCGAGCCGCCTTCGCGGCGAACTCGTGCTCGACAAGATGGCGCTGGCCGTAGTTGACGGACAGCAGGTGGAGTGTGTGTCCTCGCGCCTGGAGGTGGTGGGCCATGGTGACCGAGTCCAGGCCGCCGGACACGATTGCGACAGTTTTCGGCATGCGTCGCCTTCCGGCAGACGGAAATGGATGGAGGGTCAGTGCTCAAGGATCAGGGCAGCTGTGGGCTGTACAGCGAAACAGCGGCGGACGTGCGGGCGTCCCTCACGGTGCCGGCGTGCCCGGGACAAGCAGCCGGGTCGATCGGTTGCCCTTGCGGTAGGTCAGTTCGACTTCGGGCCGCGGACCGTCCAGCCTCGTGGTGACGGTTCGCTCCTCACTCCACCCGACCAAGCGGTACTCGTGTCCGCCGAGGGCCACCAGCGGGAAGAGGTGGTCCTGGGGCGACCGAATGGCAAGGCCCGTGCCGGTGTCGACGATGCTGAAGGTGGCTTGCGGCTGCGGGCCGGTGAGCGACCCGAACACCTCCACCTCCAGCAGGTGCGCCGGCGCGTCGAACGAACACCGTGCGGCTTCCCGCTCCGCGTCGGTCAGGGCCACGGCCGGCCGGTTGTAGAGCACATCCGAGCCGTTGAAGTAGCCGGCCCAGTCATCCGGGAACAGTTGTGCGATCTCCGGTGTGACGAGCACGTCCACGACGAGATGGACCCGATGCTCGGGACCGAGGTTCTGGATCTGGTGCATGCGGCTGAAGTCACCGAACCAGAACTCACCGGGCTGCCACTGATGGGTCACTCCGTCAAGCACCAGCGAGGCTTTCTCGTGGGTGATGACCGGGATGTGCAGCCGGGCCATACCCCAGTCCGGGGCGAACCTGGGGTCGCAGTGGGGGTATCCGACGGTGTCGGGCCCGAGATCCATGAATCGGGCCGCGTAGAGGGGTCCGGGTATCTGGCGCAGGACCTCCCGCACGTACGGCATGTGGTCCAGCCATTCGGTGTCGGCGAACTCCGCACAGCCAGGGCCCCCTGGGTCGGTACGTGTCTTGTCACCACCGGGGCTGCGCACCGACAGGCAGCGCCAGTCCTGCTCGGCCCACCTGGACACTCGCCCGTTCTCGTACGAGCTCTGCTCATCCCACAGGTGGTCGCGGGCGGTCATGAGGTCGGCCACCAGCCGGTCGGCGTCCAGTGCGGGGCACAGGCGAGCCGCTTCCGCAGGCGTCGAAGAGTCATGTGCGTTCATCGTTGTCCTTTCATGTCGACCGGACCGGATTCGCAGGTGTGCCGAGGGGAGCGGGCGCGGTTCGTAGCTCTCCGATGCGGATGCAGCCAACAGCTGTCACGATCGTCTGCACGGCGAGCAAGTGGCCCCGGTGCGGAGGCGGTCGATGCACCGGAGGATGTGTCGATGGCGAAGTCAGCGGGGACGACGCTCGTGGCCCGACGCTGGATCTCGCTGGCGCGCCCAGCCGGTTCGGACGCGCCGACTGCGACGAACAGCGCCGAGAACGTGGCCCCGATCGCGGCACCGGCGAGCGGGCAGACGGCGAGAGCAGCACGTAGAGGCCAGACCCTGGCCATCGCGACCACAGCCGTTCCGGCAAGGAATGCCGCGGGCAGCCACGGCGTCGCGACCCTCCTGCGGATCGCCGGCGGGCCGGCGACCGTCGCGGCGCCGAGGAAGACGACGATCGGCAGGTGCGCCAACTCCGCTGGAACCAGGCCCGTCATGTCGGCGGGATAACCGGCCACGCAGCCCCCAAGCACAGGACCCCCGTCGGCCGCGATCGACCAGCCGGCCCCGCAGCGGCCCGGAGATTGCGCTCGTGAGCAGCGTCACGCCCGTCCCGGGCGCCGCGCCGGACGCGGAGTACTCGGGCGACGCGAGCAGGAGGACGGCGATCGAGAACATCGTGGCGGGGTCCTTCGGCAGCAGTGAGACCGCGACGGTCCCGCGGGCACCTGGCAGGGCCATGAGTTCGCGACAGCCCTGCAACGCTCCCGAGCCGTGCGATCCCGTCGCCGCACCACCTGGATCGCTCACTGCTTTCGCTTTCGGAGTCGGATGGCTCGTCACGCCCGGAGCAGGTCGAACAGCTCGGCCCGGAGCCCGGAGTCCGTGCTGAACTCCCCGCGATATGCGGTCGACGTCATCTGCGCGGCAGCCTTGATACCGCGCATCGACATGCAAAGGTGCTCGCCCTTCGCTATGACGGCGACGTCCGGGGTGCCGCTCAGGGTGCTGATCTCAAGCGCGATCTGGTCCACGAGGCGCTCCTGGACCTGCAGCCTGTGCGCGTACTGATGGGCGACCCTGGCAAACTTCGACAGGCCGAGCAGTTGCCCCGTCGGGCGGTATGCGATCGTCACGGAGCAGTTGAACGGCAGGAGGTGATGCTCGCACAGCGACCAGACCTGAATGTCCGAGACGACTACGAGCTGGCTCGTGCCGATGGACTCGAAAAGCGTGCCCAGCGAACCAGGGTCGTAGTTGATGAACTCTCGCCACCAGCGAGCGAACCGTTCGGGTGTGTCGCGCAGTCCGTCGCGATTCGGGTCCTCGCCGATCTCCTCCAGCAGTTGGCGGGCGAGCTCGACCAGCCGGTCCTCGGCCGTCGCCGGCACCGACTGCTCTCCGTCGAGGTTCACTTCTGTCACCGACATGCGGCCACCTCTCGTCTCATACGTGGGAGTCGCGGATTCAAGGCCGGTACTCGGCCCAGGTCTTGGGCGTCTCGGAGACGCGCACACAGGTCAACTCGAAAAACTCCTTCGACCATGTCCGGTAGATCCAGGCAGCCATGTTCTCGGCCGTCGGGTTGTCGTCCATCACGTCGTTCAGATGCCGATGATCAAGGTAATTGTCGAGCCAGTTCTTGAACGCGGAAAGATCTCCGTAGTCTCGAACGAAACCTACGGGCGACAGATCCGCCTCATCGGCTCCGAGCTCCAACTCGACGATGTAGTTGTGCCCGTGCATTCGGGCACACTGATGGTCGGGAGCAAGACCGGCGAGCCGATGACTGGCCGAGAATTCAAATTTCTTCGTGATTCGAAACGGCATCGATCCGAGTTCCCTTCTCCTTGCGCGCTTCGTTGCTCACACGCCGCGCTTGTCGTCCCACAACAAGGTGTGAAGTCTGGTCGTCAGGTTCCAGCCGCGTTCCACCACGGCGTCGGCCAACTCACCCATGTGTTTGGTGACATCGTCGGCGGAACGCCCGATCGGCATGATCCATACCGAGGACAGGTCGAAGGTGGCGACCAGCTGGGCCACTTCGTCGAGGTCGCGGGTGCTCTGGCAGACGAACTTGAACGTGCTTCCCGGCAGCGCCGAGAGACTGGTGAGTGCGTCAGGGACGATCCTGCGCCGCAGGGCGTCGCCCGAGTGCGACAGCTTCGGCGAGACGTTGAACCTGACGCCGGCGGCGATGAGTTCGGGGTGCGCGGCGTGCGTCCCGTTGGTCTCGATCTCGATCTCTTTACCGCGTTCGGTCAGTGCCGCCACCAGAGGTATCAGTCGCTCTTGCTGACCCAGGGGCTCACCGCCGGAGATCACGATCAGGTCGGTGTCGAATCCCAGCAATTCTGCGACGACGTCTTCGACCGGGCGGCGGTGCAGCTCCTTGCGCGGATCGTGGGCGACCCCGCTCTCCCCGGCTCCGGTCCAGTCCCACGTGTATGGCGTATCGCACCACGAGCACGACAGGTTGCACCCGCCGAGTCGCAGGAACGCGCACCTGCGTCCCAGGGACCGACCCTCACCCTGGACGGTCGGACCGAAGATTTCGTTGACTACGAGATCCTGCTCCATGGAGCACCGTTTCCTATGAGGGGGACGGCTCGACGGCCGCCGGCTTCTGCGCCTGCACTATGAACCAATGCCGACTCAGCCGGACGCCCTGATCGACGGTCACCGCGGCGACATATCGGTCGAACGCCTCCTTGTCCGCCGCCGGATCGTAGTTGTCGACGATCGGCACCTGCTGGAGAAAAGTGTCCAGATCGCCCGCCGAGTGGTAGAACTCCTCGAAGTGGAACGTCTGGTTTCTTGTCACAACGAGGCCCGCATCGGACAGTTCTTGAGCAATTCCCTCCGACAAGGGCCTGCTGTTCCAGCTGTCGAAGTTCTGGCCGCGACCGAACGTTTCTTTCAGCTCGCGTGCGTCCTGCTCCCCGATCCCCATGTACACCACGGCCCCGCCGGGGCGGAGCACCCGCTCGAACTCGTGGGCGATCAGCGGACCGCGGCGGGAAGTGACCACAGCAACGTACCCGTCGGGCAGCCCTGTGCGGGCGGCATCGCACAGCTCGAACGTGACGTGCTCCAGGCCTGATTCCGCTCGAAACCGCTCGGCGCATTCCAGCATCGACGGCGACAGATCAATCCCGATTACGGCGCCGTACGCACGAGAGATGCGCAACAAACTACGCCCGTCGGCGCAGCCGACATCCAGCAGTCGGGCGTGCGGTGCTCCCAGTGCGGTCACCAGTTCATCGAAGACGGCGTCCGGGCGGCCGTCGGCGAATACGTCGGTGCTCCGCGCATCGCTGAAGTAGCCGCCGAACCGCTCGGCCACCCGGGAGTAGAACTCCGCGTCCATCGTCATCGCCCGTGCACCTTCCCTTGAGCCACGATCAGTGAGGGGCTGGAGCGCACGCACCGGTTCCTTCGTCTTCCGTGGGAACTCCTCGACAAGGTCTACCGCTGCCATCGCGGGGGTCTTTGTGCTGCGCTGCGATTCGGTTTCCGGGACGCCGAACGCGGCGGGCGTCACCGCGTCCCGGGTCACTACGGTCATTCGGACCACTCCTTGAGGGCCGTCCTTCCGAAGGGGTGCCGAGGTCGGCAGGACCAATCTCCGGTGTCGCCCTATCGGCCCGGCATCACGGCGCATCCACGGCGGGACGGGGCCGGGATAGGGCGGTGATAGCGCGAGCATGCGGCCGCGATGGGCACCTGGTTCACGCTGGTTTCAGCAACGCCCCGGACGGATTGCCGAAACGGGTTGCGGAGAGAGGAGAACCGAGATGGCAATCAAGAAGTTGCCGGCTGCCGCGGGAGCCGTCGTCGTGCTGGTCCTGTGCGCTGGAGGAAATCGGCACAGCGTGGAGCAGGGCCCGGTCGCCATGACGCCGGCCGACGAAACATCCGTCGACAACACGCCGTGGACGTGACGGACCGGCATGCCTCCTGGTATCAGCCGACCGACGCCATCGGCCTGCCCAGGATGGCAACGATGTCAGCCCGTACGGCAGCGGCCCCGCTGTGGTCCAGGATCCGGTCCCGGATCCTGGCCGATTGCGAGTAGTACTGGACGGCCTGTTCCACGCGACGCAGGTGGGCATTGACCCGGCCGAGGTCGTGCAGCACATACCCCTCTCCGACGAGGTCGCCGCTCGCCCCGACCATGGCGAGGACCTCAAGCAGGGTCCGTTCCGCCGCCTCGTACCGCTGCTGGTACATCAGCATGTGGCCCAACCGCCGCAAGGTGAGGGCTTGGCCCCGGTCGAAGCCGACTGACCGGCAGATCCCGAGAGCCTCGTCGAGATACGAACGGGTTCGCGCGAAGTCCGCTCGCCGCATCGTGATGTGTGCCATCTCGCCCAGCACGTACGCCCGCCCGATGACGTCCTGCGCCCGCACGAAGTTTCGCTCGGCGCTCTCGTAGAGGGCCAGCGCCCGATCGTCGTCACCATGGTGCCGCTCGATGCGCGCCAGGTCACGCAGGCACAGTGCTTGGCCACTCAGCTCCCCAACCCGCTCGAAGATCTCCAACGCGGTGCTGAGGTAAGGGCCTGCTGCCTCATGCTCGCCCCGGTGCAGGTGCAAGGTCCCCAAGGAGCCGAGTACCGCCGCCTGGCCCCGTTCGTTGCCGGCCTCCTGTACCGCGGTCAGCGCTATCTTATGTGTGCGCGCCCAGAGCTCGGGATAGCCACGGGCCTCGAAGAGCGTCACCAGCGTCGTGGCCAGCTCCCAGCACAACTCGTCCATCCCGGACCGGGCCGCCAACTCGACCGCGTTCAACAGGTTGGTCTGTTCGCTCTCCAGCCACCCGAGCGGGTCGCGGAGGCACCGCCGGACATGGTCCTCCGGCGGATGCCACCGTTCGGCCCGGCCCGCCACGATGGTGTACGCACCGCCGTAGATCTCTTTGTGCGCCCTCTCCGCGAGCGCCATCCAGCCACCGACCATACGCCGCGCCGCTCCGGCACGTTCTGACTCGGGAATCTCCGCGGGGAGCCGTTCGTGCACGAACGTCCGTACGATCTGCGACAGTCCGCACCGGAACTCCCCGCCCTGATCCATGGCGGTGATGTCGAGGAACCGCATGTCGATGAGCGGTTCCAACAGGTCAGCGGGGTGCGGGGTGCGGTCGTCGATGAGGGCGGCACCCAGCCAGCTGGGAATCTCCGTCCCTTCGGCCAGGCTCATCAGACACAACAGGCGACGGTCGGCCGCCGCCAAGCCGTCGTAGCTGAGCGAAAGACTTGCCCGGATTGACAGCTCGCCGTATGCCAGCTCGTCCAACCGGCGGTGCTCGTTCTGAAGCCGGAGCCACATGGAAGTCAGTGACCAGTGCGGGCGCGCCGCCAGGCGCGCGCCGATAATGCGCAGTGCGAGGGGGAGCCCGCCCACCATGCGTACGAGGCCCCGCGCTGCTTCCCGCTCGTTCTCCACACGGTGCTGTCCAATGATCCGCCCCAGCAGATGGGTGGCCTGTTCCGGGCTCAGCGGCTGCAAGTCGAACCGGCGTGCGCCCGGCAACGCCGTGAGCTGGGCGCGGCTGGTGACCAGCACGCCGCTGCTGCCGGTTCCGGGCAGCAGGGGCATCACCTGCGACTCGCTCACCACGTCGTCCAGCAACACCAGGATCCGGCGATCGGCCAGCAGACTGCGGTACATCTCCGCGCGCTCATCAAGCGCATCGGGTATGGCCTGGCCTGGTACGCCCAGCGCTCGGAGGAAGCGACCCAATGCCTGGGCGGGGCCCACCGGTTGTCCGTCCCGCCCTCGGAGGTCGCAGTAGAGCTGTCCGTCCGGGAAGTACTCGGTTGCGAGCCGGTGCGCCACGTGCCTGGCCAACGTGCTTTTGCCGACACCAGGTCCACCAAGCACCAGGACCACGTGCAGTTGCCCTTTTTCCTGTCCTTCGGTGACGGCGTCGCAGACCTCTGAAACGATCGCGCCGTCGGCCACGAAGTCGCCTATGTCGGCGGGAAGTTGCCTAGGGGTTACGACCGGTTCGGGATCGGCACTGCGCTCTTGCACCGCCTCAGAGAGCGGCATCGCGACGAGAGAACGTGCTTCGGCCGGTTCGGCCAGTGCCAGGTCGGCGTCGTCGGTCAGGATTGCTTGCGCCAGGTCGCGTAATTCCCTCCCCGGGTCCAGGCCCAGCTCTTCGGTGAGCATCGCGCGGCCCTGGTGGTAGGCATCCAGCGCCTCCGCCTGCCGGCCCGAGCGGTACAGCGCCACCATCAGGTGCCCCCGCAGCCGCTCGCGCAGCGGGTGGTGGGCGACAAGCTGCTGCAGTTCGCCGACCATGTGCTCGTGACGGCCCAGCTCCAGTTCCAGCCGCATGCAGGTCTCCACCGCTTCCAGGCGGATCTCGTCCCACCGCGCTGCCGTACCGGCCAGGACTTCGCTGGGTGCACCGGCCAGGCACCGGCCCCGCCACAGGCCTAACGCCAGGCGGAGCATGTCCACCGCAGGCGCCTTCTGACCATCACGAGCCAGGGCATGCGCCTCCGTTACCAGGCGACGGAAGGTGCCGATGTCGGTCGCATCCTCCGGCGCCCTCAGGATGTACCCCCGGGCACGGGTCTCGATGGTGGCGTCAATCCCCCCGTCCGACAGCGCTTTGCGGAGCCGGGAGACGCAGATCTGCACCTGGGTGCGTGCGGTCTTCGGCGGATCGTGAGCCCAGATGACATCCACCAGATAGGTCGTCTCCACCACCCGGTTCAGTTCGAGCACCAGAGCACCGAGAACGATCTCCTGTCGCCCCGGTGCCACGTACACGGCCCCCAGCTCGCCGCTCACCTCAAGCGGCCCGAGCACCCGGAGAGGAGCCGCCTGCACGCCGCTGCCTTTGTAGCCTGACGAGACTGCCATGCACATCCTGTTTCTTCGGTATCAGCCAGGCCATGTGGTCCGGCTTGCAAAACCTGGGCGGAACTCATGCCGAAGTGGCTACTCAGCCGTAACCGTGAGCCAAAGGATGCTGTCCCAGTCGTTGCGTTCTGGTGCAGGGAGGGCTCTGTCGGCGTGTATATCGCGTCGTTGACCCAGTAGGCGCACTCCATGTGCTGGTCGTGCCGGCTCTGGCCGTTGAAGTGCAGTCCCACCACCAGGTCGGTGTCCGGGTCAGTGAAGTCTTCGATGCTCGACGACCCACTGCCTGAAGGTATCCAGGCATGCATGCCGGTGGCACTCGGGACTCTCACCGCGACGGCGAGGCAGGCGCTCCTTCACCATGCGCTGGAGAAGTGACGGCGATACTGGCCTGGTGTGACGCCCAGGGTTTGCTTGAAGCGGCGGTGCAGGGTCTCGGCGGAGCCGAAGCCGCAGACCCGGGCGATCGCCTCGACGGTGGTGTCCGTCGTCTCCAGCAGAGCCCGGGCCGCCTCGACGCGGACGGTCTCCACATAGGCGGCCGGGGTGCGGCCGGTCTCGGCGCGGAAGACACGAGTGAAGTTGCGCTCGCTCATACCGGCCCGTTCGGCGAGCACCCGGACGGTCAGGTCGTCGGCGAGGTGGTCGGCGACCCATGCCTGAACGTCCCGCAACGGCTTACGGGTGGGCCGCTGCGCGGCGAGCTGGGTGCTGAACTGGGCCTGCCCGCCGGGGCGTTGGACGAACATCACCAGCGTCCGCGCGACGGCCCGGGAGACCTCGGGACCGTGGTCCTCCTCGACCATGGCGAGCGCCAGGTCCATCCCCGCCGTGATTCCCGCGGAGGTCCACACCGCCCCGTCGTGCACGAAGATCTGGTCCGGGGCGACCGTGACGTCCGGGTGTTCGCGGGCCAGCCGCTCGCAGCACGCCCAGTGCGTCACCGCGCGCCGTCCGTCGAGCAGCCCGGCCCGCGCGAGCAGGAACGCGCCCGTGCACACGGAGGCGACCCGCCTGGCCCGCCCGGCCGCCGCCTTGAGCCACCGGACGAGTTCTTCGTCGTCCGCCGCCTCCCGATCGCCCGGTCCACCGACGACCACCAGCGTGTCCAGCGGTCCCTCGCACTGCTGGATGCCTCTGCCGGCGACGACATCGATCCCGTGCCAGGCCCGTACCGCTCCGGGCCGGTCCGCGACGATCTCAACGTCGTAGCCTTCACCCTCGGGCACCCACCGATCCGCCTGCCCGAACACCTCATACGGTCCCGTCAGATCCAGTACCTGGAACTGCGGATAGATGAGGAAGACGACGCGCCGCTGTGTCACCTGTTCATCCTGTCCCGCCGCGCCATCTGGCAACAAGGACACGAACATGACGATCTCCGCCATACGGTTGGCTCTTCTTTCAGAAAGACGGTAGAGACGCCCGGCCGGCAGATCCGCCGCAGCGGCGCGGCCCGTGAGGCGTGCACGGCACAGGTGAAAGCGTTCGCGTCGAGGCCGCGGTCGGTGAGCACGAGCTTGTCCTGCCGCAGGTGGCCGGCCAGTTGCAAGGCGGCCACTCCACGCTCGTGCCGGTCACCGTCGAAGGCGTCCCACACCTGGGTGCGGCGGCGAGGCGGCACCTGAGGATCGCGGGCCAGGCGGCGAACGCAGACACGGCGCCGCCTGGCCCGGCACGGGCACCGGCACCCGGCCTCGGATATCGGAGAGACCTCTCGCAGGGCGGCCCTGTCGCGGTGTGAGTTCTTTCTCCGGGTCAGGTGGACCCCGCGCAGCGTGATGTCAGTGTGCTGGGAAGCCGCCTTCAGGACCTCGAAGCCCTGCTCCGGACGCAGGCCGCCGACCGAGTGTGAGGGAGGGCCGTCCGCAGTGCCACGATGGACTGCTCCAGGCGCCTGGCCATCCCGTGGCAGGCCCCCAGATGGCGCGCCGACACCCTTGGGGGCGGCGAAGGCGGACGGACCCGCCAGTGCGGCGGACGCCGCGGGCACGGCCGTGGCGGGGACGAGGGCCCGGTGAAAGCCGGTTCCCGCGCCGTTCCGTCCGGGCTTGCGGTGCCGGCGCCGGCCACCCGGATGGGAGGTGTTCCCGGGTGTCTCGGCGGCTGTTTCGGTCATCGGGATCGGGCACTTTCAGGAATGGGGGCCTTGGGTGAAGGAAAGTCGATCGCGCCGGCTCGGCGTCAGTGGTCGCCGGTGACCGGCCGGCGGTCGTAGCACACGGAGTCCGGGTCCGCGCTCGCGGCCTGCCGGCCCTTGATCTCCACTCGCGCGCCGGGCTTGATGGCGTCGTACACCCATTTGCCGGCTTCGGGTGCCAGGGCGATGGAGCCGAAGCCGGCGTCGTCGCCGATGCTGTTGAGACCGGCGGAGGGGTCCAGCGCCCACATCAGGAGCCGTTGGTGGTGACGGCGGTCGGTGAAGGTGACGACCCACTGCCTGACGTCCACATACTTGCTCAGCTTGGTGTACTTGTTGGGGGGCATTGTCAGGGTGGGGTACTTGGCGGTGACGGTGACCGACGTTTCGCCGAGCGGGCAGTTCTCCTGCGGCCCGCTGATGGGGAACCTCCTGCCCGCCATGGTCAGTGCGTGGGCGTCCAGGTCGATCGTCACCCGCTGCACGGGCGCCGGGGACGGGGCCGGTGTGGGGGTGTGGGACACGGACGCCGCAGGGGGTGCGGCCGCCTTGGTGGTGGAGCCGAGGGCGCCGGAGGTGACGGCGGTGAGGGTCGCCGCCGCCAGCGCCGTGGTGACGAGACCAACGCGCTGGCCGCGGCGCCGGCGTTGCGCCCGGCCCCTCGCCTCTGCCCCCGTGGCCGGTGCCGTGCCCTGCGCGGCCAGGCCACGGAGCCGGGCCGACAGCTCCGTCTCGGTGAGCAGACGCGGTGGTGGCTGGTCAGACACAGGCTTCCTCCGTGGAGTTGGTTTCCTCGCTCACCAGGTGAGCGGCGAGTGCCGTACGGCCGCGTGACAGACGTGCCTTGATGGTGCCGACGGCCGCACCGGTCTCGGCGGCTATCTGTTCCACGCTCAGATCGCACAGGTGATGCAGCACGATCGCGGTCCGCTGGGCCTCCGGCAGGAGCCGCAGAGCGGCGACCAACGCCACATGATCCGGGCCCGGTTCGGGTGCCGGCCGCGGCGCGGATACCCCCCGGACCAGCTCCCACCAGCGGCGCGCCCGCCGCCAGCGGCTCATCGCCAGACGGTGTGCCACCGTACGGATCCACGCCTCGGGATCCCGGTCGCCGCTCAGGACGGACGCACGCCGTTCCCAGGCGCGTGCGAACGCCTCCTGGACCACGTCCTGGGCTTCGGCGTAGTCGCCCGTCAGGGCATACAGCTGGCCGACCAGACGCGGGCAGGCAGCCATGTAGAAGAGGTCGAACTCGTCTTCGGTCACCTTGTCGTGCTCTCTTCTCACGGCGCGGGGTGTGGGGTGGGCCGGTACGACGGCGGTCATGCGGTCGTGGTGGCGCCGGCCTCGCTGTGCGCGAGCCACTGCTTCCAGGTCAGGTTCCAGTCGCCGTAGCCGTTGCCGGCGGCGACGGTGTCCTTGTCCGCCCCGGTGACCGTGACGACGTCGCCGACCCCTGCCTGGTCGTAGAAGCGCTGGGCGGTGCCGTTGGAGGCGAGGCCGACACAGCCGTGGGTGACGTTGCGGTGTCCGGCCTCGGTGTCCGCGCGCGGGTTCTGGTGCACGTACGTCCCCGACGCCGTCAGGTGCACGGCCCAGTAGTAGTAGCCGTGGTAGGCGTCGCCGAGGCCCACGGTGCGGGAGTCCATGAGCACCTTGGGCTGTTTGTCCATGACGACCATCGTCCCGTTCCAGGTGTCCGTCCCCGGCGCCCCGGTGGTGACCGGGATGCGCCGCGTCGTACCGCCGGTGCGGACGGTCATCATGTGGGTCCTGGCGTCGACCGTGGCGAGAAGGGACCGGCCGATGGTGAAGTGCCGGGCGCCGTGCGAGCCGACCCGGAGAGTGACCCGGGTGCCGGACTGCCAGTAGGTGGTGCTGGGGCGGAAGTCGACACGCTGCCCGTCCAGGAGACTGCTGTCCTGCACCCAGCTCCACGCCCCCCTCGTGCCCGACGAGGTCTGTACGCGCAGCCAGCTCTCCACACCCTCGCGCTCGGCAGCGGGAACCGGCCGGGAGAAGGTGACGGATATCGGCATGCCCACACCGACCGTCTGCCCGTCGGATATGTTCACCCGCGCCTGTGCGAGCACGGCGGGCTCCGGCACCGACGGATCCGGGCGTGCGCCGGACGCCTTGCCCGCGCCGTCGTCGCCCCGCCCGCGGCTCTTTCGGCCGGCGCGCCGGAGGCCCGGGCATCCGGCGGGCCGGGGGCCACCCTGACGCCGGTACCCGCGTCCGCGGCACAGCCGACGGCCGAGAACAGGGCCGCACAGGCCACGACGACAGCGCCGAAACGGCCGGCGGTCCGACCGGCCGAATGGTCCAAGTACATGTAATCCCCCGGGTGAGGTGCGGTATCGCCTCTCATACGCACGGCCTCGGAGGCAGGTTGCATCGGAGCGGAAACCTTTTGCCGGGCAGCCGGCCGCGGCAGGTGCACAAGGTGCTCGCGCAGGGCTTGCGCGAGTGGCCGCCTCTCTTTGCCTCCTACGAGAAGAGGCGCCCGACCGGGCTTGTCCGTCAGGCGCCTTCCGCTGGGCGCACTCGGGGGTGCGCCCGGTCTGCACGGTGAGGTCAGTTCTTCTCGGTTTCGAAGGTGCGCAGCAAATCGGCGGCGACGCTCAGGGCGATGGTCGCGGGTTCCTTGCCGGTGATGTCGGCCAGCCCGATCGGAGTCTTGATCCGGTCGATGGTGGCCTCGTCGTGACCGCCCTCGGTGGCCAGGCGTTTGCGGAACCGCGCCCACTTGGCCGCCGACCCGATCAGCCCGATGGAGCCGAGATGGGTGGTGCGCAAGGCGGCGTCGCACAGAGCGGCGTCCTCGGCATGATCATGGGTCATGATCAGGATGTGGGTGCCGCGCGGCAACTCCTCCAGCACCTCCTCGGGCAGCAGCGGCGTGTGATGCACGTGCACCTGCGCCACCGCGTCGGCCAGCACGCCGAGCCGCTTCTCGGTGAGGACGTCGGAGCGCGTGTCGATCAGATGGAGGTCGAGGTCCTGGCGTGCCAGGATGCGGGCCAGTTCCAGTCCGACGTGCCCGACGCCGAAGATCGCCACCGCCCGTACCACCGGCAGCGGTTCGAGCAACACCGAGACCGTACCGCCGCAGCACTGCACGCCGTGCTGGTTGGTCACCTTGTCGTTCAGGGCGAAATCGATCAGTTCCGGCTCCGGCTTGGACACGGCGATCATCTCCCGGGCCCGATCGATCGCGACGGCCTCGACATTGCCGCCACCGATCGAGCCCCACGTCTCGGTCTGCCCCACGACGAGTTTCGCACCGGCGTCGCGCGGGGCGTGGCCGCGCACGGTCGCGACGGTCACCAGCACGCCGGACTCCCGGCGTGCCCGCAACCGTGCGACCGCGGCGACCCATGTCATGTCAGGCACCGTGCAGCGCTTTTGCGTCGGCGCGGACCTTGCCGCCCGCCGTGTGCCCGTTTCCGGTGTGGCCGTCGGCCGGCGCGTTGCGGGCGTGACCGGTCCGGGAGGCGTCGCCCTGGCGAGCCTCCTGGATCGCCCAGTACACCGCCTCCGGCGTCGCGGGCGAGGCCAGATCGACGCTGACCCCGCTCGGCCCGAACGCGGCGGCGGCCTGCCGCAACGCCTCGCGCACCGAGAACGCCAGCATCAGCGGAGGCTCGCCCACCGCCTTGGAGCCGTACACCGCGCCCTCCTCGGTGGCGTTCTGAAGCAGCGTGACGTTGAACTCCTCGGGCATCTCCGAGAAGCTCGGCAGCTTGTAGGTGCTCGCGGCCTGGGTCAGCAGCCGGCCGCGGTGCGGCCCGTCACCGGTGTCCCAGCGCAGGTCCTCCAGTGTCAGCCAGCCCGCGCCCTGCACGAAACCGCCCTCGATCTGACCGATGTCGATCATCGGGGAGAGGCTGTCGCCGACGTCGTGCACGATGTCCACCCGCCGGATGCGGTACGCGCCGGTGAACCCGTCGACCTCTACCTCGGTTGCGGCGGCGCCGTGGGCGAAGTACTTGAACGGCGAGCCCCTGAACGTCTTCGCGTCCCAGTGCAGACCCTCGGTCCGGTAGAAACCGGCCGCCGACAGCTGGACCCGCTGGAAGTACGCGGTGCGCACCAGGTCGTCCCAGGCCAGCTCCTTGTCGCTGCCGAGGGCGCGCGCGACGCCCTCGACGATGCGCACGTCCGAGGCGTTCGCACCCAGCTGGGTGGCGGCCACCTGCAGCAGCCGCTCGCGCAACTGCTCGCAGGCGTTCTTCACCGCCCCACCGTTGAGATCCGCCCCGGAACTGGCCGCGGTCGCCGAGGTGTTGGGCACCTTGTCGGTGCGGGTGGGGGCCAGCCGGACCTTGTGCAGCGGGATGCCCAGCGTGGTCGCGGCCACCTGCAGCATCTTGGTGTGCAGTCCCTGGCCCATCTCGGTGCCGCCGTGGTTGATCAGGACGGAGCCGTCCTTGTAGATCAGCACCAGCGCGCCGCCCTGGTTGAAGGCGGTGAGGTTGAACGAGATGCCGAACTTGATGCCGGTGATCGCAAGGGCCCGCTTGGTGTTCGGGTGCGCGGCGTTGAAGGCGGCGATCTCGCGCTTGCGATCGGCGATGCCGGCGTCGTCCTGGACCTGCTGCCAGACGGTGGAGATCCGTTCGGGCTGCGTGACCGGCTGTCCGTACGGCGTCGTCTGGCCCTGGCCCGGCTGGTAGAAGTTACGTTCCCGCAACTCCATGGGATCCAGGCCGAGAAGCGGCGCGCAGCGGCCCAGGATGTCCTCGATCACCAGCATGCCCTGCGGTCCGCCGAAGCCGCGGAAGGCGGTGTTGGAGACCGTGTTGGTCTTGGCGATGCGACCGGCGACGCGTGCGTTGGGAATCCAGTAGGTGTTGTCGATGTGGCAGAGCGCTCGGGCCAGCACCGGCTCGGAGAGGTCCAGGCTCCAGCCGCCGTCCGCGGTCAAGGTGGCGTCCAGGGCCTGGATGCGGCCGTCCGCGTCGAAGCCGATCTTCCAGGTGGCGTGGAACCCGTGCCGCTTACCGGACATGGTCAGGTCCTGAGTCCGGTTGAGCCGGAACCGGACCGGCCGGCCGGTCAGCTTGGCGCCGAGCGCGGCGACGGCCGCGAACCCGTGCGGCTGCATCTCCTTGCCGCCGAAGCCGCCCCCCATCCGCAGGCACTGCACGGTCACCTCGTGGCTGGGCAGGCCGAGCACGTGCGCGACGATTTCCTGGGTCTCCGACGGGTGCTGGGTGCTGCTCTGGATGAACACCTGCCCGTTCTCGTCGATCTGGGCCAGCGCCGCGTGCGTCTCGAGGTAGAAGTGCTCCTGACCGGAGAACTGGAACTCGCCGGTGAACACGTGTGCGGAGTCGGCGAAGCCGGCGTCGGCGTCGCCGGCCAGCATCACGGGCTGGGCGCCGTGATAACTGCCCGCCGCGATCGCGTCCTGCAGCGTGACCAGGGAGGGCAGCTCGTCGATTTCCACCTCGACGGCCGCGGCACCGAGCCGGGCTGCCTCGAGGGTCTCGCCGAGCACCCAGGCGACCGCGTGGCCGTAGAACATGACCTCGTCGGGGAACAGCGGTTCGTCGTGCTTCATCCCGGCGTCGTTGACGCCGGGCACGTCGGCACCGGTCAGCACACGGACCACGCCGGGCACGGCGAGCGCGGGCCCGGTGCGCAGCGCGGTGATCCGGCCATGGGCCTTCATGACCTGGACCGGGTAGGCGTGCAGCACGTCCTTGGTGCGTTGGACCAGGTCGTCGGTGTAGAGCGCGGTGCCGGTGACGTGCAGGTTGGCGCTCTCGTGCGGCAGCGGGACGCCGACGACGGGCTTTTCGGGGCGCTCGGACAAATGGCTCATGACGACACCGCCTCGGTGGTCTGCGCGTACAGCTTCAGCAGGCTCTGGCCAAGCATCGCGGAGCGGTAGCCGGCACTGGCACGGTGATCGTTCATCGGCGTGCCCTGGGCCTGCAGCACCTGGGCCGCGGCCTCGACGGTCTCCGCCGCCCACGGCTTGCCCTCCAGGGCCGCCTCGGTGGCGAGGGCTCGGATCGGGGTGGCGGCCACGCCGCCCAGACCGATGCGTGCCTTGCGGACGACCCCGTCCTCGATGTCGAGCGCGAAGGCGACCGCCACGCTGGAGATGTCGTCGAAGCGCCGCTTGGCGATCTTGTGAAAGGCCGCGACCCGCGACAGCGGCAGCGGGATGCGCACCGCGCGGATCAGCTCGCCGGGCCTGCGCACGCTCTGCCGGTAGCCGGTGAAGTAGTCCGCGAGCGGGACCTCGCGCTCACCGTCGGCGTCGGCGAGCACCACCGACGCCTCCAGCGCGAGGAGCACGGGCGGGCTGTCACCGATGGGGGAACCGGTACCCAGGTTGCCGCCGAAGGTCGCGCTGTTGCGGATGAGCCGGGATGCGAACTGCGGGAACAGCTGTGCCAGCAGCGGGACATCGCCGTCGAGGCGGCGCTCGATCTCGGTGAGCGTCAGCGCCGCCCCGATCTCGATGTGGTCCGATTCGACTCGCAGTTCCCGCAGTTCGGGCAGCCGGTCGATGGCGACCACGCAATCAGCCCGGCGGGAACGGATGTTCACCTCGACACCCCAGTCGGTGGAGCCGGCGACCACCACCGCGTCGGGCCGCTCACGCAGCAACCGCAGCGTCTCCGCCAGGGTGCTCTTGCGCAGGAATGCCCCGTCGTCCCGGGTGTATTCGGTGGCCACCGGTGCGGGCGGGGACTGCTCGCGGCGCCGCGCCAGCGGGTCCTCATCGGTGGGCATACCGACGGCGAACGCGGCATCGCGGATCGGGCGGTATCCGGTGCAGCGGCACAGGTTTCCGCTCAGCGCGTGCAGATCGAAACCGTTCGGGCCGTGTTCGGCGTCGGTGCTGTCGGCCTGGTCGGCGTGCGCGCAGCGGTTCGGCCGGTAGTACTCGGCAGCCATGCTGCAGACGAACCCCGGTGTGCAGTAACCGCATTGGGAGCCGCCACGGACCGCCATCTCCTCCTGCACCGGGTGCAGGGTGGGCGGCGTGCCGGGTTCGCCGGCGGTGGCGAGACCTTCGGAGGTGATGATCTCCTGACCGTCGAGCGCCGCGACCGGGACCAGGCAAGCGTTGACCGCCACCCAGTCGGTGGGCTTGTTCACGCCGGGGCGGGCCACCAGGACCGAACAGGCACCGCATTCACCCTCGGCGCAGCCCTCCTTGGTGCCGGTCAGGCCACGCTCGCGCAGAAAGTCCAGCGCCGTGGTGTGGGGCGCAGCCGGTGAGATCGGTGTTTCTGTCCCGTTGACCGTGATCCGCGCCGCTACCATGACGGGCCTTCAATCCGGTATGTGATCGGTCGATTCATCATGTTCGCCAATTCCAGGCAGCTTTCTGTGTTCAGACGCGCCACGTGAGAGAAGCGGGCGCAAAACGGCACGCAACAGCGACGTGCCGGAAGGTGGTGGCGGGAAAACCCGAATGTGCCATGGACGGGCACATCAGAACGGCGTGCTCAGCAGCCGTGCGCGATCCGACCCGGAACCCAGACCGTGCTCTGGGCGAGGCGACCAAGATCAGAGCTGGTGTACATCCGCTGGTCGCCTCCTTTCGGTAGTTATGGATCGGCTACCGCAAGCTAGTGGCTGAGGCCACGGAGGTCAAGAGGTCGGCCTCACGGGCGGGTTCGAGTACCGTCTCCCAGCCCTCTCCCAGTCCTCGTCGAGATGCGCTCGGCGCGTGGCTCCCTTCCGAAACGGCCCATGCCCTCCGCCCGGGGAACTCGGCGCCGTCTCGTCCGTGGCCGGTGTGTGGGGAACGCCCCGGAGGGGAGCGACAGGAAGGGGAGCATGTCCGGGGGCACGGAGCGCGCCCGGCGGCGCCCGTCCCAGGCCGTTGTCAGAGGCGTCTGGCAGGTGCGGTGAGCAACTGCCAGGACGCACGTCAAAACGTTTATTCGGACATGCGCACACCCCGGTCGCAGAACAATTTCGCGCAGGCAACAGCCAAAACGACGGCGGGCGCACAACCCAGGCGATTCGGATTGTGCATATCATCCGAACTTCACTCGTCCTCTTGCCTTGATCTCACGCTCTGCAGCTAGCTATTGCCGCGCCCACTCCCCGGCCCGGGTTCTGGATAAACCCCGTGCCGACCGACAGCGCACCGGGCAGTGCCCCGCGCCGTCGGTCAGGGAAGTGGTCGGACAACCCGCATGTGAGGGGTGGGCATGAAGAAGGCATATGAGGCGCCGACACTCGTCCGGCTCGGCACCTTCCGGAAGGAAACCGGGCTCCTGCAGCGCAACGGCAGGGACCGTCTGATCCTGAGCAAGAACTGACGAGCGACGGTCCTGACTCGACGTCATGACTGAACTGCACGAAAGTGCGGGGACGGGCCCCGGCGACGCGCACTTCGCGGTCTTTCCGGACCGCGCGGACGCGGCCGCCGTGGCCCGCTCCTTCGCCCGCCCCGGAAGCCGGACCCTCGCGCACGCGTCAGGCCGGCCCTGGCTGGTCGGCCACTGGCACGACACCGAGGTCCGCACGGCGGACGCCGGGGGCGCCCGCGTCGCCGTCGTCGGCTGCTGCCCGGTCGACGCCGACGACCTGCGGCGCCGGGTCGCACGGGCGCGTGATCTCGCGGAGCTCGACGCCCTGGCCCGTTCCCTCCCCGGCAGCTTCCACCTCGTCGCCGCCCTCGACGGACAGCTCAGGGTCCAGGGCACCGCCTCCGGACTGCGACTCGTCTTCCACGCGCAGATCGACGGCGTGCGGGTGGCCGCGACCCGAGCGGACACGCTCGCCGGCGTCCTGGGCCTCGAACCCGACGTGGAGGAACTGGCCGTACGGCTGCTGTGGCCCGCCCCGTACCCGCTGTTCGAGACGTCCCTGTGGCGTGCGGTCACCGCCGTTCCTCCGCAGGACGCCCTGGTCGTCGCCGCGGACGGGCGCACCGTACGGCACACCCGGTGGTGGACGCCGCCGGAGCCGGTCCGGCCGCTTGCCGAGGCGGCGCCCGTGATCCGCCGGGCACTGGAGGAGGCCGTCGGCGCGCGTACCCGCCAGGGCGGCGTGGTGAGCTGCGATCTGTCCGGCGGCCTGGACTCGACCTCCGTCTGCTTCCTGGCCGACCGCTCCCCCGCTCACGTGGTGGCCAGCACCTGGCCGGGCCGCGATCCGGGGGACACCGACCTGTCCTGGGCCGAGCGGGCGATCGGGTACCTCCCGGACGTCGAGCACGTGATCTGGGACGCCGACGCCTCGCCGCTGGTCTACGAGGACCTGCTCGGCATCGACGACCTCCTCGACGAGCCCACCATCGGCGTCATGGACCGCTCCCGGGTCCTGCACCACCTGCCCGGCCTCGCCGCACGCGGCAGCCGGCTGCACCTGACCGGCATCGGCGGGGACCACGTGGCCTGGTGCTCCGAGGCGTACTACCACCGGCTGCTGCGCACCCGACCGCTGTTCGCCCTGCGGCAGTTGCGGGGGTTCCGGGCACTGTGGCAGTGGCCGCTCGGCGGCACGGTCCGCGCCCTCTCCGACTCCCGGCCGTACGGGAAGTGGCTCGCCGACGCCGCCGGCCGGCTGCGTGGCCCGCTGCCCCCGTCCGTCGCCACGGGACTCGGCTGGGGCATGGCACCGCGTCTGTTCGGCTGGGTGACGCCCGAGGCCGAGCGGCTGGCCCGCCGGGCCCTGCTCGCCGCCGCGGCGACGGCCTCGCCGCTGCATCCGGACCGCGGACTGCACGCCGACCTGGAGCAGATCCGCTCGTGCACCCGGGTCATCCGGCAGTGGGACCGGATGGCGGCCCGCGTCGGCCTGCCGATGGCCTCTCCGTTCCTCGACGACCGCGTCATCGAGGCGTGTCTCGCCGTGCGTCCGAGCGAGCGGGTCACGCCGTGGCGGTACAAGCCCGTCCTGAGCGCCGCGATGCGCGGCGTCGTCCCCGAGGCCTGCCTGCGGCGGGCCAACAAGGCCACGGGCACCATGGACGCCTCCAACGGACTGCGCCAGCACCGCGGCGACCTGCTGGCCCTGTGGGAGGACTCACGGCTGGAGGAGCTGGGTCTGGTGGACGGCGCCGAGCTCCGCCGCCTCGCCCGGCGGCCCGCCTCGCCGGGGCTGTCCGAGGCCATCCTGTACTCGACGATCGCCGCCGAGGTGTGGCTGCGGGGAATGGCCCACAGCCGTACCCGTGTCCCACGGCCCTGACCACATCCCCCGTCAGGACACGCCAGACACGCCAGACACGTCAACACGTCAGAAAGGCCCTCACATGTCCCTGCGGTTCGGCGACCACGTCTCCACGGCCGAGACCGACTACGGCACGGTGCTGCTGGACGAACGAGGCGGCGCCTACTGGGAGTTGAACCCGACCGCCACCCTGGTGGTGCGGACACTGCTCGACGGCGCCGAGGAGGCGGACGCGGCCGCCGTCCTGGTCCGGGAGTTCGACATCGACCAGGGGCAGGCCCTGCGGGACGTCGAGACCCTCGTGCAGCAGCTGCGGAGCTCGGGGCTCGCCTCATGACGACGCCCAGCGCGCTGGAGCGGCCGACCGAGGTGCCCCTGGCCCGACGTCTGGCCGCCCGCCTCGTCCTGCTCCCCGCCGTCGCCCTCGCCCTGCTGCCGCCCCGCCGCATCCGCACCGTGCTCGGCGTCCTGCGGCACGGCGCCGCGCCCGCCACCGTCGCGCAGGCCCAGAACGCACGCGACGCCATGTGCGCCGCCAGTCTGCGCTGCGCCGGACCGAAGGGGTGCCTGCCGCGCTCCCTGGGAGCCGCACTGCTGTGCGGGCTCGGCGGAACCTGGCCGACCTGGTGCACGGGTGTCCGTGTCGTCCCGCCCTTCACCGCGCACGCCTGGATCGAGGCGGAGGGCGGTCCCGTCGGCGAGGGGCTGCCGGAGGGCTACTTCGCCCGGCTGGTGGCCGTCGCTCCGCTGCCACGGCCGACGGACCGATGACCGGCACCACGGCTCCGGACGACGGCCGGGCCGCGGGCGCCGCGGGGGAAGCGTCCATCAGCGCGGCGGTGGTCACGATGTACCGGCTCACGGCCGGGCACCGGTCCGCCATCGCCGTCGCCACCGTACTGACCCTCGTCAGCTCCGCCCTCGGGCTGGCCCGGCCGCTCGTCGCCAAGGACGTCGTGGACGCGAGCGGCCGCGGCCAGGTCATCTGGCCGCTGCTGGGGCTGCTGGGCGCGCTGTTCGTCATCGAGGCGGCGACGGGAGCCGCGGGACGCTTCCTTCTGGAACGGATGGGCGAAGGCGTCGTACGGCAGCTCCGCCACGGGCTGGTGGGGCGGCTGCTCCGGCTGGAGATGAGGGAGTACGACCACCACCGGGGCGGCGACCTCGTCTCCCGGGTGACCGCCGACACCACCCTGCTCCGGGAGGTGGTGTCGCAGGCCCTGGTCGATCTGGTGACGGGCAGCCTGGTCGCCGCCGGGGCGATCATCCTCATGGCGTGGCTCGACCCCCTGCTGCTGCTCCTGGTCGCCGTCACCGTGGCTGCGGCGGCCGTGGTCGTCGCTTCGCTGCTCACGGGTATCAGGGGCGCGTCCGCCCACATGCAGGACTCGGTCGGTGCCCTCGCCGCCGATCTGGAACGCGCCCTCGGTGCGCTGCCGATGGTCCGTGTGCACCGGGCCGAGGCGCGCGAGGCGGCCGGCATCGGCGCGCGTGTCGACGCCGCCTACGGCGCGGGGGTGCGCACCGCGAAGCTCGCCTCCGTCATGAGCTCCGCCGTCGAACTCGCCGTCCAGGGCTCCTTCCTCATCGTTCTCGTCGTCGGCGGCCTGCGCGTGGGCGGCCACGCCGGTTCCCTCGGCGACCTCGTCGCCTTCCTGCTGTACGCCTCCTACCTCGTCCTGCCGCTGTCGTCCGTCTTCCGAGCCGTGGGCCTCATCCAGCGCGGGATGGGCGCCTACCAACGCATCGACGAGGCGCTCTGCCTGCCTGCCGAGCCCACCGCACCCCGGTTCGCGGCAGACCGCGCCCCCGCACCTCGGCCGGTCAGACCGTTCTCCCCCACCAGCGAGCCGCCGGCCCTCGCCCTGCACGACGTCCACTTCGGCTACGACCCGAAGCAGCCTGTCCTGCGCGGCGTGTCGTTCGCCGTCCAGCACCGCCGGCACGTGGCCCTGGTGGGCCGGTCCGGGGCCGGCAAGAGCACGGTGTTCGCCCTGGTGGCGAGGTTCTACGAGCCGGACGCGGGCACCGTGTTCTTCGACGGGCGGCCCGCGACCGAACTCACCCGCGACGCATGCCGCCGGGGTATCGCCGTCGTCGACCAGAACACCCACGTCGTCCACGGCACCTTGCGCGACAACATCACCTACGCCGTGCCGGACGCCACGGAAGCGGAGATCCGGCGCGTCATCGAGCTGGCCCGGCTCGAAGAGGTCGTCAACCGGCTGCCCGGCGGCCTGGCGGCTGTCATCGGCGAACGCGGCAGCACCCTCTCCGGCGGCGAACGCCAACGCGTCGCCCTGGCCCGCGCGTTACTGGCCCGCCCCGCGCTGCTGCTGCTGGACGAGCCCACCTCGCACCTCGACGCGATCAACGAATCGGCGCTCACCACCGTCATGAAGGACATCGCCCAGGAGTGCGCCCTGCTGGTCATCGCCCACCGCCTGTCCACCGTGCAGCACGCCGACCACATCGTGGTGCTGCAGGACGGCCGCACCGCCGTCGGCGGATGCCACGAGGAGTTGCTGGCCTCCAGCGGCCTCTACCGAGAACTGGCCGCGAGCCAGATGCTCAGGCCGGGCGGCCGCCGCACGCCATGAAGGTCCGCGGCGCGGCGTCGAAGATCACCCCACGTACGCTCATGCACATGGTTGAGCATCGAATGGTTGACGTGAACGGCATTCGGCTGCACATCGCCGAGCAGGGCACCGGCCCCCTTGTGGTGCTCCTGCACGGCTTCCCCGAGTCATGGCACTCCTGGCACCGCCAGTTCGGCCCGCTGGCCGACGCGGGCTTCCGCGTGGTCGCGCCCGACCAGCGTGGATACGGCCGCAGCGACCATCCCGACGCCGTCGACGCGTACACCATCCTCCACCTGGTCGGCGACGTCGTCGGACTGATCCGGGCCCTGGGCGAGGAGCAGGCGTACGTGGTCGGGCACGACTGGGGCGCGCCGGTCGCCTGGCACACCGCCCTGCTGCGGCCGGACATGGTGCGCGCGGTGGCCGGCCTGAGCGTGCCGCCCCCGTTCCGGGGGGCACAGCCTCCGCTGGCCGCCATGGACGAGATGTACGGCGGCCGTTTCTACTGGAACTACTTCGAACGCCCCGGTGTCGCCGACGCCGAGTTCGCGCAGGACACGCGCACCACTCTGCGGAAGTTCTTCCACTGGGGTTCCGGCGACGCTCCCCACGCCGGCGAGGGCCGGCAGCCGCTCGTCGACGCCGATCGCGGCTGGCTCGTGGACATGGAGGATCCCGAGGTCCTGCCGGCATGGTTCACCGAGGACGACCTCGACGCACTCACAGAGAGTTTCTCCCGGGGCTTCACCGGGCCTCTCAACTGGTACCGCAACATCGACCGCAACTGGGAACTCACCGCCGCGTGGCACGGCGCCCGCGTCACCCGGCCCGCCCTGTACATCTACGGCGACCGTGACGTCGTCCCCGCCTTCCCCGGCACCCCCGAACTCATCGGGCAGCTCCCCGGGCTCATGCCCAACCTGTGGCGCAAGCCCCTGAAACTGGCGGGCTGCGGCCACTGGACCCAGCAGGAACGCCCGGACGAGGTGAACACGGCTCTCATCGAATTCCTCGAGGCCCACTCCTGAGCCCGGCCCGCCGCACCTCGTCATCCGCACCGGGAACGGTCTCGGGACGGGCGGTTTCGGGGCGGGCGGGTGATGCTGGTGAGCGAGTGCCCCTGCGTGCAGGCCAGGAGGCTCCAGGTGACAGCCGTCAACCCGTTGAACAGTGCCTCGGTGCTGGCCGCCTTCGGCGCGATCGGCGTCCTGGTGGTGATCTTCGCGGAGTCCGGTCTGCTGGTCTTCGGCTTCTTCCTGCCCGGTGACACCCTGCTGTTCGCGGCCGGTGTGCTGTGCGCCGGCAGCGCGCAGCACGCGCCCCGGCTCGCGTTGTGGCAGGTGCTGCTGTGCGCGGCCGTCGGCGCGGTGGCCGGCGGGCAGGTCGGGTACCTGATCGGGCAGCACGGCGGACGGGCGCTGCTGGCCCGTACCTCCAGCCGGCGGGTGAAGACGGCAGCCACCCGGGCCGAACAGCTGCTCGCCCGGTACGGCTACGGGAAGGCGCTGGTCATCGGCCGCTTCGTGCCCCTGCTGCGGACGGTCCTGCACCCCGTGGCCGGCGCGCTCGCCGTGCCTGTCCGGACGTTCACCCGCTGGCAGGCCGTGGGCGGGGTGCTGTGGTCGCAGCTGCTGGTGCTCGCCGGCTACACCCTCGGTAACTCCGTCCCACACGTCGACGACTATCTGCTGCCGCTGGTCGCCGTGGTCGTCGTCCTGTCGATGCTTCCCCTCTTGTTCGAGGCCCGCCGCACCCGCCGCGAACAGCGTGCCCGCCGCGGGTGACGGCGCGCTGTGCCGTCACCCGTCTGCGGCAGCGTTGTGGCTGGTCACGCAGTTCCCCGCGCCCCCCGATACCTGGCCCGGCCCCCGACCACCGTCGGCTCCGCCAGGTGGGTGTCGGACACCTTCTGCGACGACCCGGGTGCAGTGCTGTGGTCGGGCCAGTATGCGTGCGCCGACTCGGCGCGGGCGATCCGCAGCCGCAGGAACCGGGCCTCCTCGGCCTCCAGCGTGGTGTGGACGGCGAGGCTGCCGCCGTGCGCGTCGATGGCGTGCCCGCCGGTGAGGCCGGACGCGGCCATGGCGCGCAGTACCTCGGCCGCGGTCGGCCGGGGGGGGACGGCCTCGACGAGTTCGCAGGCGGCGTCCTCCAGCAACGGGCCGGTGGGCCGCCCGTCGGCGCCACAGACCCGGCGAGGGCCGAGCGCGCGTCGAACAGGTCGATGAAGGCCGGTACACCGTCGGCCATGTGCTCCAGCCGAGCGCGGCCGTCTACGCCACCGGCATCCTGCTGCGCCGCAACCGTCACGACCGCCTCGCCCTCGGCGACGAGTCCCGCACCGGGCCGGAATGCCGGCCCTCGGAGCGGGCGTGGCCGCCTCCGCGGTGTGCGTCGACACCGCCCACACCGGGTCCGCGGGCTCACGTCGCGCCGAGGAAGCCGGGGTCGGCCGGGCCGAGCCGCCTCGCCGCCGGGCGAAGTCGGCGTCCGCTGAGGGGACTTGGCGCATCGACACCGCCCGCCGGTGGTCGCGGCGAGCGCCTCGCGCGCTTGCTTGGCCCACAGAACGGATGGACGGTGATGCCTGTCTTCTCAGGCCCACGGCCGACTACTCTGGCCGCCGTCCACGACCGCCCCACCCTCCGGAGCCGCGAGATGCACGTACGCCGTGTCGTGCCCAACGTCCAGTCCACCGCACTGCCGCAGAGCGCGGAGTTCTACGGAGTACTGGGCTTCGAGGAGGTCATGAACCACGGCTGGATCGTGACTCTGGCTTCCGCCGGGAACCCTGCCGTGCAGCTGAGCCTGATGACCGAGGACCGCACCGCGCCCGTCGCCCCGGACCTGAGCATCGAGGTCGAGGACGTGGACGCGGCGTACGCGGCGATGCGGGACCGTGGCGCGGAGATCGTGCACCCGCTGACGGACGAGGAGTGGGGCGTACGGCGGTTCTTCGTGCGGGATCCGAACGGCCGTGTGGTGAACGTCCTCAGCCATCGCTGAGCCCGTTCGGGCAGGGCGACGACGCGTGCTGGACGGGTCCGTGACGACCCGTGAGACTGGATCGGATCGGACGCTCCGCGCCCCGGCTCTTCAGGACGGTGACCCATGGATGAGGAAACCCCGCGCGTCGAACTCACCCCTCAGGCCGCGGACCTGGTGCGGCGGCTGCACGCCGAGCACGGTCCGCTGATGTTCCACCAGTCCGGCGGCTGCTGCGACGGCAGCGCGCCCATGTGCTACCCGGACGGCGAGTTCCGCACCGGCGGCTCGGACGTGCTGCTGGCGGAGCTGACGGTCGACGGTGTCGCCGAGCCCGTCACCTTCTGGATGTCCCGGAGCCAGTACGAGGCCTGGAGCCACACCCGGCTGATCGTGGACGTCGTCCCCGGACGAGGCAGCGGATTCTCGCTGGAGGCCCCCGAGGGGGTGCGTTTTCTCACTCGTTCTCGCGTAGTCGACGGCTAGTCGGCCCCGTGGTCGCCCCGTTCTGGTCCACTGCCCCGTACAACCCGTACGACAGCCCGTACGACAGGGACAGTTGACGAGACATCAGGGGGCACGATGACCAGACGTCACAGGGGTTCGGCAGCGGGCAGAGCGGTTCTCACGGTTGTCACGGCATTCGGTCTCCTGGCCGGTGCGGCCCTCGCGGGGGCGGCACCGGCCGGTGCCGTACCGGAGGGCAAGCAGATCGCGCCGGGTGTCACCTACCGGCAGTTCGACATCGAGGCGGCCGCGGGCCCGGCCCACGCCCATCTGCTCACGGTCGACCTGGGCAACCGCCACGTCCGCGTGAATCTGCTCCACCCGGGCGCGGTGGCGGCCCGGGAGACCGTCTCCCGGATGGCGGACTCGGCCGGGGCGGTCGCGGGGGTCAACGGCGACTTCTTCGACATCACCGAGACCCAGCACCCGGGCGTGGAGGCCACCGGCGCGAGCGTCGGACCGGCGATCGCGGACGGGCAGGTACTCAAGGCGGCGGTGCCGACGGGCCAGCGGTTCGGGCCGTCGCTGCCACCGGGCACGAGCACGCGGGACGTCTTCGGTGTGGGCACCGACCGGCGGGCCCGGCTGGACCGGCTCTCCCTCGCCGGCACCGTGACCACGCCGGACGGCTCGATCCCGCTCAAGGGCCTCAACCAGTACGCACTCGCGCAGAACTCCGTCGGCGCCTTCACCTCGGCCTGGGGCAGCGCCTCCCGGATGCGTGCCGTGTGCGGCACCGACACCCAGCGCTCGGCACCGTGCAGCGGCGACACCTACGAGGTGAAGGTCCAGGACGGCCGGGTCGTCTCCGTCTCCGGCTCCCCGGGCAGCGGCTCGATCCCGGCGGGCACCACGGTGCTGGTGGGCCGCGAGGCCGGTGCCCAGCGGTTGCGCAAGCTCTCCCTCGGTGACGCGGTGAGCGTGACGCACCGTCTGGTGGCGGCCTCGTCCGGGGTGCCGTACGCGTTCGCGATCGGCGGCTTCCCGGTCCTGAAGGACGGCACGGCGCTCTCCGGCCTCGACAACGCCACCTCGGCGGTGCGCACGGTCGTGGGCTTCGCCGGCGGCGGCCGGCGACTGCTCATCCTGGCGCTGGACGGGGCCGCCGCCTATCGGACCGGTATGACGGTCGCGGAGGAGGCCGGCACCATGCGCGCGCTGGGCGCCTCCGACGCGTTCAACCTCGACGGCGGCGGCTCGAGCGAGCTGGTCACCCGCGACGCCGGTGCGAGCGCCGTGACGGTGCGCAACCATCCGAGCGCGGGTGCCGAGCGCCCGGTCGCGAACGGCGTCGGGGTGTTCTCGGCCGGCTGATCCCGGGGCGTCGGCTGATCTCAGGGCCGCAGACTGCTCACCAGGTCTGCGGCCGTGGTGATCCCGCTGTGGATGGCGGGCGCCATGCACGTGCCGGCCAGGAAGAAGCCGAGCAGCGTGCAGACCAGGGCGTGGGAGATCTTCAGCGCACAGTTGCGAATGAAGATCACGGCCAGGACCAGGAGCAACAGCACCGCAGAGATGGGAATGACCACCGGGAACCTCCTCCGCCACGCCCCTTGAGTGGCGTTTCGGCCGCAAGTGTGGCGTAGCGGAGGGTTCGTCCGGGCGGCTGACGTGTCCCCCAAACGTGTGGTTACGCGGTGGGGCGGGCGTCGAGGAAGGCCTCCAGGCCGGCCAGGTCGTCGGTGTTGAGGTAGTCGACACCGGCGGCGAGCAGTTCCGTCCACAGGGCGTCGCGGGCCGGGCCCGCGGCGTCCGGGGTGGCCCAGAACCGCACCTGCTGCCCGCGCGCGTGCGCGGCGGCGGTGATGCCCCGCAGCTTCTGCCGCTCGGCGTCGGGGAACGCACCCGCGCCGGTCCAGGTGAAGTTCTGCGTCCAGTTGTCGCTGATCAGCGAGATGAAGGAGGCCGGTGCGGAGCTGCCGAGGTCGGTGAGCCGGCCGTCGTAGAAGGCGCGCCGCTCTGCTTGGGCCTCCATGGGGCTACGGGCCGCGCGGTCGCCGGAGATGACGGCGGTGACCGGTCCCGGGTGGATACGGCCGTGCGCGTACCGGGTGAACAGGTGCGGACGGCGGCGCAGATGGCGGTCGAGTTCGAGGTACGTCGAGGAACCCTCGGTCTTGATGTCGATCAGCAGCTGCAGCGGCCTGCGCCGGCCCCGGTACACCGAGCCGTGGTTGGCGCCGGCCAGGGCGGCGAGCGGGTCGAGGTAGAGGGATTCGAGGGTGCGGGAGGGATCCAGCTCGGAGCTGTCGTGGCCGATGAGGAGCTGATCACCGACGAGGAAGATGTCGGCCTCGACGCTGCCGAAGCGGTGGCCGAGCGCGTCGAACAGGGGATGCGGGTGCTCGTAGTCGTTGTGGGCGTGCGCGTTCCACAGCGGACGCGGACCACACGGCGAGCCGCCCGCCCAGGCCTGCGCCGCGGGCAGGGCGACCGCACCGGCGAGGGCGGCGCCGAGGGTGGTGAGGGCTCTGCGACGGGTAGTGCGGGCCATGCTCTGCCTCCCTTGAGGTGCCGGATGGGACCGAAGGGAGTATGCGTGCCCTTGCCACCGAACGGGCCTTGTCTCGCGGGGAGTTGGCGCGTTGTTCACCTCGCCGGAACCGGCACACGGAGAAGCCCGCCCCAGGTGGGGCGGGCTTCACACGGGTGGTGTCAGGGTGCCTGGAGGTCGACCAGTTCGGCCAGCGCCTCCCGATGGGCTCCCGCCGTGCCATAGGCGATCGAGTCGGCCTTGGCCCGCTTCAGATACAGGTGGACCGGGTGCTCCCACGTCATACCGATGCCACCGTGCAGTTGCAGAGCCTCCTCCGCGGCGTGGACGGCGACCGGCGCCGCGTACGCCTGTGCGACGGCGACCGCGATCTGCGCGTCCTCGCCGCGGGCCAGCGCATCCGCGGCCCCCCGCGCAGCGGCCCGCAGGTTCACGACCTCCAGCCACAGCTGGGCCAGCCGGTGCTTGAGGGCCTGGAAGCCGCCGACCGGCCGGTTGAACTGCTTGCGTTCCTTCAGATAGCGGACCGTCTCGGTCAACGCCCAGTCGGCAACGCCGAGTTGCTCGGAGGCGAGCAGTCCCGCGGCGGCGCGCAGAGCCCGTCGTACGGCGGGTTCGGCCGCGCCGATACGGCGCCCGGGAGCACCCTCCAGCCGTACCGTCGCCAGGGGCCGGGTCAGGTCCAGGGAGACCTGCGGGGTGACGGTCACGGCGTCCGCGGCCACGGCGTACAGGCCGCCGTCGTCGGCCGGGACGAGCAGGACGTCGGCCACGGCCGCGTCGGCGATGCCGGTCAGTTCCCCGGTCAGGGTGCCGTTGTCGAGTCGTACGGCCTTGACGGCGGCGTCCGGGGCCGAATGCAGGCCGACCGCGAGGGCGCCGATGGTGCGCCCGGAGGCCAGCCGTCCCAGCAGCTCCTCGTCACCGCAGGCCAGCAGGGCCTCGGTGGCCACGACCGCGCTGCTGAGATACGGCACGGGGGCGACCGCCCGGCCCAGCTCCTCCAGAACCACGGCGACTTCGCGGGCGGAGGCGCCCTGGCCGCCCTGTTCCTCGGGCACCAGGAGCCCGGCCAGGCCCATGCCCTCGGCGAGGGACTTCCACACGGCGAGGTCGTGCGGGGTGTCCGACTCGGCGCGGGCGATGACGTCCGCCGGGGCGCAGTGGTCGGTGAGCAGGTCGCGGACGGCGGCCCGCAGCGCCTCTTCCTCCTCGGAGTACAGCAGGTCGGGCTGTGTGCTCATCGGGCCAGGTCCTTCCAGGCGACGTCCTTGTCGGTGCGGGGCTCGGCGGGCAGGCCGAGGACCCGCTCGGCGACGATGTTCAGCAGGACCTCGGTGGTCCCGCCCTCGATGCTGTTGCCCTTGGCGCGCAGATAGCGGTACCCGGCGTCGCGGCCGGTGAAGTCGACGAGTTCGGGCCGGCGCAGCGTCCAGTCGTCGTACAGCAGGCCCTCGGCGCCGCGCAGTTCCACCTCCAGGCCGCTGATCTCCTGGTTGAGGCGGGCGAAGGCGAGCTTCATGCCGGCGCCCTCGGGGCCGGGCTGGCCGGCGACGAGCTGCTGGCGCAGGCGTTCGGCGGTGAGGCGGGAGACCTCGGCCTCGACCCACAGCTTCAGCAGGCGCTGGTGCAGCTCGTGGGTGCGCAGCTCGGGGCGTTCGCGCCAGGTCTGTGCGACCGGCCCGATCATGCCGCCCTCGCGGGGCAGCCGCATACCGCCGATGGCGACGCGCTCGTTGTTGAGGGTGGTCTGCGCGACCCGCCAGCCGTCACCGATCTCGCCGAGGCGGTGGGAGTCGGGGATGCGGACGTCGGTGAGGAAGACCTCGTTGAACTCGGCCTCGCCGGTGATCTGGCGCAGGGGCCGGACCTCGACGCCCGGGTCGGTCATGTCGCAGAGGAAGTAGGTGATGCCCGCGTGCTTGGGCACGTCCGGGTCGGTGCGGGCGATGAGGATGGCCCAGCGGGAGTTGTGGGCGCCGGACGTCCACACCTTCTGCCCGTTGACCAGCCAGGTGTCGCCCTCCCGTACGGCCCGGGTGCCGAGCGCGGCGAGGTCGGAGCCGGCACCGGGCTCGCTGAACAGCTGGCACCAGACCTCCTCCCCCGTCCACAGCGGCCGCAGAAAGCGCTGCTTCTGCTCCTGCGTGCCGTACTTCAGGATGGTCGGCGCGGCCATGCCGAGCCCGATGCCGTTGCGGCGCGCGTCGTTGTCGGGGGCGCCCGCGGCCTCCAGTTCGGCGTCCACGACGACCTGGAGGTGGCGCGGGGCGCCCAGTCCGCCGAGGCCCTGCGGGTAGTGCACCCAGGCGAGGCCGGCGTCGAAGCGGGCCCTGAGGAAGTCCAGGCGGTCGGTGCTCGCCGGGGGGTGCTGCGTCAGCAACTCCCGTGTGCGGCGGCGCAGTTCTTCGGCGTCGGTCATGCTGCCTCCTCCATCACGACGGCGATCCGGCCGGTGGAGCGGCCGTCCGCCACCTTCTGCACGGCCGCGGCGGCCTCGGTGAGCGGCACCCGCTCGCTGACCAGCGGCTTGATCGCGCCCCGGGCGGCCAGTCCGGTCAGTTCCTCGTGGCAGCGCAGGATGAGCTTGGGGTTCTTGGTGGCGTACAGGCCCCAGTGCAGGCCGAGGATCGAGTAGTTCTTCACCAGGGCGTGGTTGAGCGCCGGGCTGGGAATGGTGCCGCTCGCGAAGCCGACGACCACGATCCGGCCCTCGAAGGCGACGAGCTTGGCGGACTGGGCGTAGGCCTCCCCGCCGACGGGGTCGTAGATCACATCGGCACCGCGTCCGCCGGTGGCCTCCTTCACGGCCGCGATCACGTCCTCGGAGCGGCGGTCGACCACCACGTCACAGCCCAGCTCGCGGGCCACGGCGGCCTTGTCCGCGCCGCCGACGACCCCGATGACGGTGGCGCCGGCCGCCTTGCCGAGCTGGACGGCGGCGCTGCCGACGCCTCCGGCGGCGGCGTGCACGAGCAGGGTCTCCCCCGCCTCCAGGTGCGCCCTGCGGTGCAGGCCGAACCAGCCGGTCTGGTAGCCGATGTGCAGGGCGGCGGCCTCGGCGTCGTCCAGCGCCTCGGGCGCGGGCAGCAGGGCGCGGGCGTCGGCGAGGGCGTACTCGGCGAAGCCGCCGTACGGGAGCGCGGGGTTGGCGATCACCCGGCGGCCGTCCTCGGTCTCGCCGCAGATCTCCACGCCGGGCGTGAACGGCAGCGGCGGGCGCACCTGGTACTGGCCCCGGCACAGCAGCGCGTCGGGGAAGTTGATGTTGGCGGCCCGCACCCGCAGCAGCACCTGGCCGTCACCGGGCGTGGGCGGCTCCACCTCCGCCAGGCGCATCACCTCGCTCGGCTCGCCGTTCTCGTGCACTTGCCATGCCTGCATGCGGGGCCTCCACGGGACTGCTTCGTCTGACCGGGTCCGACCGCATACTAAGCGGTCGCTTGCCGATCAGGGAACAGCCGATCGGCCAACAGTCGGCTGTGTCACGTACGAGCCGGCCGCGCCCGTACGTGCATCCGCTCGCCCTGCGGCCCGAACAGGCTCAGGAACTCCACCGGGCCCTCCCCCGTCGACCCGAACCAGTGCGGCACACGCGTGTCGAACTCGGCGGCCTCCCCCGCCGACAGCACCACGTCGTGCTCGCCGAGGACCAGCCGCAGCCGGCCCGAGAGCACGTACAGCCACTCGTAGCCCTCGTGGGTGCGCGGATCCGGCTCCTGCTTCCGCTGCGGTTCGAGCACCTTGAAGGCCTGCAGGCCGCCGGGCTGCCGGGTCAGCGGCCAATGGGTGCGCCCGCCCCGCACGATCGGCTTCGACCGCACCCGCGGGTCCCCCACCGGGGGCGCGCCGACCAGCTCGTCCAGCGGCACCTGATGGGCCTGGGCGATCGGCAGCAGCAGTTCGAGGCTGGGCTTGCGCAGGCCGGACTCCAGCCGGGAGAGGGTGCTCACCGAGATCCCCGTCGCCTCGGACAGCGCGGCCAGGGTCACCTCCCGCTCCTTGCGGATGCGCCGCAGCCGCGCACCCACTTCCGCCAGTACGTCGTCTGTGCTCATGACCGCCATTGCAGGATCGGCAAATACGTTTGTCAATCCCGCGGCCCGGCGCCGCACCCCTGGTGGTCGACGCGGGTGAGCCGCGCAACGCGCCGTCCGCGCACCTTCAGGGCTATCTCTCCCGGGACGGCATGTCACCGGCCGAGTTCCCGGCCGTAGGACGCGAGGAGATCGCCCGGTACGGGGTGGAGCTGGTCCGGGACCGGGTCGTGGACGCGGCCGGAGGGGAGGACTTCACCGTCGTCCTCGCCGGCGGCCGGACGGTGCGGGCCCGGCAGCCGGCGATCGCCACGGGCCTGAAGGACGAGCCGCCGCTGCCGGGGCCGGCCGGGCGGTTCGGCCGGGACGGGCGCTGACGGACGACGACCTGCGCCGGCCGGCCGTCGCCGGGGTCACGGTCGTACCCGGGAGGGTCGCGGAACTCGTCGTGACCGAGGACCGGCTCACCGGGGTCCGGCCGGCGGACGGTACCGTCCACGAGCGCGCGGTCCTGTACGCCGCCCCGCGCGCCGTCGCCGGCAACGACCTGCTCCTGAAGGCGATCAACGGGGAGCTGCTGTTCGCCGATCTGGACGCGACCGCCGGGGTGTAGCCGCCGCGGCTCCGGTGCACGATGACTGCATGCTGCTCACCCGGCTCGCCCAGGTGTCCCGCCAGGTCGCCGCCACGTCGGCCCGGTCCCGCAAGACCGCGCTGCTCGCGGAGCTGTTCCGGGACGCGGAGGCGGACGACGTGCCGATCGTCATCCCGTACCTGGCCGGGCGGCTGCCGCAGGGCCGGCTCGGCGTCGGCTGGAAGGTGCTGAGCCGCCCGGTGCCGCCGGCCGCCGATTCCACCCTCACCGTCCAGGAGGTCGACGCCCTGCTCAGCGAGCTGGGCAAGGTGTCCGGACCGGGCTCGCAGGCGGAGCGGGCCCGGCTCGTGGGCGAGCTGATGGGCGCGGCCACCGAGGAGGAGCAGCGTTTCCTGCTCGGCCTGCTCACCGGCGAGGTCCGCCAGGGCGCGCTGGACGCGGTCGCGGTGGAGGGCCTCGCCCAGGCGACCGGCGCGGATCCGGCCGCCGTACGCCGGGCGGTGATGCTCGCCGGGTCGCTGCAGACGGTCGCCCAGGCCCTGCTCGCCGAGGGGCCCGGGGCGCTGGAGAGGTTCCGGCTCACCGTGGGCCGCCCGGTGCTGCCGATGCTGGCGCACAGCGCGTCCTCGGTCGCCGAGGCGGTGGAGAAGCTGGGCGCCTGCGCGGTGGAGGAGAAGCTGGACGGCATCCGGGTGCAGGTCCACCGGGACGGCGACACGGTCCGGGTGCACACCCGCACCCTGGACGACATCACCGGCCGGCTGCCCGAAGTGACCGCCGCCGCCCGGGAGTTGCGGGGCGAGCGGTTCATCCTGGACGGGGAGGTGATCTCCTTCGACGCGGCCGGGCGGCCCCGGTCCTTCCAGGACACGGCGGGCCGGGTCGGCTCCCGGACGGACGTGGCGAAGGCGGCCGGGGAGGTCCCGGTCTCGCCCGTCTTCTTCGACGCCCTGTCGGTCGACGGCACCGATCTGCTGGACCTGCCCTTCGCCGAGCGGCACGCGCGGCTGGCCCGGCTGGTGCCCGAGCCGATGCGGGTGCGCCGGACGGTCGTCTCCGGGCCGGGCGACCTCGCGGCGGCGGAACGGTTCCTCGCCGAGACCCTGGACCGCGGGCACGAGGGCGTGGTGGTCAAGGCGCTGGACGCGCCCTACAGCGCGGGGCGGCGCGGCGCCTCCTGGCTGAAGGTCAAGCCCGTGCACACCCTCGACCTGGTCGTGCTGGCCGCCGAGTGGGGCCACGGCCGTCGCACCGGCAAGCTCTCCAACCTCCATCTCGGCGCCCGCGACCCCGACGGCGGCTTCGCGATGCTCGGCAAGACCTTCAAGGGCATGACCGACGCGATGCTCGCCTGGCAGACCGAGCGGCTGCAGGAGCTGGCCGTGGAGGACGACGGCTGGGTGGTCCGGGTCCGCCCCGAACTCGTCGTGGAGATCGCCTACGACGGCCTCCAGCGCTCCTCCCGCTACCCGGCCGGAGTCACCCTCCGCTTCGCCCGCGTGGTCCGCTACCGCGAGGACAAACGCCCCGAGGAGGCCGATACCGTGGAGGCTCTGCTGGCGGCCCATCCGGAGGTCAGGCCGTGACGGTGCGAGCGACGAAGCGCAGTGCGGGACTGCTGGTGTTCCGGCACACCGATGAGGGGCTGGAGGTATTGCTCGGCCATATGGGTGGTCCCCTCTGGGCGAAGAAGGACGCCGGGGCATGGACCGTCCCCAAGGGCGAGTACGAACCCGACGAGCCCGCCTGGGAGGCCGCCCGGCGCGAGTTCCAGGAGGAACTGGGACTTCCGCCGCCCGACGGGAGGGCCGTACCGCTGGGCGAGGTCGTGCAGAGGAACGGCAAGATCGTCACGGCGTGGGCGGTGGAGGCGGACCCGGATCTGGCGGGATTCGCCCCCGGCAGCTTCACCATGGAGTGGCCGCCGAGGTCCGGCCGGGTGCGGGAGTTCCCGGAGCTGGACCGCGTGGAGTGGCTCGGCCTGGACCGGGCCCGTGCGCTGATCATCGCGGCGCAGACCACGTTTCTCGACCGACTGGCGGAGCACTCGGCCTGAAGGGACTCCACGCGTTGCGTTGGGCGGTACCGCGCGCGAAGGTCGAAGCAAGCCCGCTCCCAGGGAGGTCAGCCATGCCCATCGCGACGGTGAACCCGGCGAACGGCGAGACGCTCAAGACGTACGAGCCCATGGGCGAGGAAGAGCTGGAACGCCGGCTCCAGCTCGCCGCGGCCACGTTCCGCACCTACCGGGCCATCTCCTTCGTCGACCGCGCCCGGCTGCTGCTGAGGGCCGCCGATCTGCTGGACGAGGACCGGCGGGAGATCGGGCGCGTGATGACCACGGAGATGGGCAAGCCGATCAAACAGGCCTGGGCGGAGGCCGCGAAGTGCGCCAAGTCGATGCGCTGGTACGCCGAGCACGCGGAGACGCTACTGGCCGACGAGGAGCCCGCCGAGGCGGATGTACGGGACTCCGGGGCCTCCCGGGTACGGGTGCGGTATCGCCCGCTCGGGCCGGTGCTCGCGGTGATGCCGTGGAACTTCCCGCTCTGGCAGGTGATCCGCTTCGCGGCGCCCGCGCTGATGGCGGGCAACGTGGGCCTGCTCAAGCACGCCTCCAACGTCCCCCAGACGGCCCTGTACCTGGAGGACCTGTTCCACCGGGCGGGCTTCACCGAGGGCTGTTTCCAGACGCTGCTGATCGGGTCGGGCGCGGTGGACGACATCCTGCGCGACGAGCGGGTGAAGGCCGCGACGCTCACCGGCAGTGAACCGGCGGGCCGGGCGGTCGCCTCCACGGCCGGGGAGATGGTCAAGAAGACGGTCCTGGAGCTGGGCGGCAGCGACCCGTATGTCGTCATGCCCTCCGCCGACCTGGACCGGGCGGCCGGGGTCGCGGTCACCGCGCGCGTGCAGAACAACGGGCAGTCCTGCATCGCCGCCAAGCGGTTCATCGTGCACACCGACGTCTACGACGCCTTCGCCGAGAAGTTCGTCGCCGGGATGAAGGCGCTCAAGGTCGGCGACCCGCTGGAGGAGGACACCGAGGTCGGACCGCTCGCCAGCGAGCAGGGACGCGACGATCTGGAGGAACTGGTCGACGACGCCAGGCGCGGCGGCGCCGGGGTGCTGTGCGGGGGCGAGCGGCCGGACGGGCCGGGCTGGTACTACCCGCCGACCGTGCTGGCCGGGATCACCCGGGAGATGCGCATCCACCGGGAGGAGGCGTTCGGGCCGGTCGCCACGCTGTACCGGGCCGGCGACCTGGACGAGGCGCTGCTCATCGCCAACGACTCGCCGTTCGGGCTGAGTTCCAATGTGTGGACGCGGGACGACGCTGAGGTGGAGCGGTTCACGCGCGATCTGGAGGCCGGATCCGTGTACGTCAACGGGATGACCGCCTCCCATCCGGCGTTCCCGTTCGGCGGGGTCAAGCGGTCCGGGTACGGGCGTGAGCTGTCCGGGCACGGAATCCGGGAGTTCTGCAACATCACCACGGTTTGGCAGGGTGCGTGAGCGCTGCGCGGCTAGCATCCGGTTTGTGAACGGCGAAGTGACTCTGCCTCTGATCGTGGACGACCGTGGGGCCTTGCAGGTGGCCGCGGCCGATGTGAGTAAGTTGCTGCGGACCGTGGGGGCGCGGTGGCTGCGGCTTGTCGAGGCCGGGGAGCAGGGGTTGGACGAGGATACGGTCGCCGCTTTGACCATCGAGTTGGCCAAGCTGGCGGATCGTATCGACGTGGCTTGTATTGCGCACAGCAGTGGGGCGCCGTAGCTCGCGCTGCGAAGCGGGTGAGTCAGCTCAGCGTCGCCCAGAACATGCTCTCGTACCTTTGGAGCAGGGTTCCGTACGTGTGCGCGCTGTTCGTGTCCAGGGTGCCCGTGTCCAAGCCCGCCTGTACCGCCGCCGTCGCCTGTGCGTCCAGGTCCGGGGCCGGTGCGGCGAAGAAGTCGAAGAAGGCGCAGGCGGCGTCCCCGAAGCCGTAGTGCGTGCGCAGGCCCTGGGCGATGCGGGCGCAGTAGTCGCCCCAGGCCGAGAAGTTCGCCGTGAGGGCCAGGACGACGTCCGCGGGGGCGGCGTTGAGTGCCAGCCAGGAGACGTAGGCGGGGTAGGCCTGGCAGCCGGCCAGGGGGACGTAGGCGCGGGAGCGCTCGTCGGTGGCGCCGCAGGCCCGGGCGAAGGCGGTCAGGTGCTGTGCCGCCAGGTCCTCGCCGGTCGCGAGCGTGGTGAAGAAGGCCGCGGCGGCGGGGTCGGCGCGCTCGGCCAGGTGCTGGAAGGAGCGGCGGTCGGCGGGGATCACCCACTGCTGTTCCAGGGCGAGGCGGGCCAGGGTTTGCGGGGGTGCCTCGCCGCGTTCCACGAGCGGGACGAAGGGGTTGGCCTCCGGGTCCGGGGCGAGTGCCCTGGTGGTCGTCTGCAGCAGATCCCCGGCCGTTGCCGTCATGGTGTTCTCCCTCGCGCGGACGTGCGGCTTCTCGTCCGAGCCTGACACGGGGGTCCCCGGTCTGGAGTAGTTCGGCGAGAGATCGTCGCCGGTACGGGTGATCGTGGGTGAACCACCTCCTGAAGGTGAACGACCTTCAGACCGGCGGGCAGCAAAGGCCTTCCGGAAGGCTGAAAGCAGGCACGCTTCATGGCGACTTTGTGCAGACCCTCAGTGTCGGTTCCGGAGCACGTGATCACGATGGAGGAGACGCTGGAGCTGGCGCGCTCCCGGCACGCGGACCATCCGCAACTGCCGCTCGCGCTGCGGCTCATCGCGAACACGGGCGTCAAGACCCGGCACATCGTCCAGCCCATCGAGGAGACCCTCAAGCACCCCGGCTTCGAGGAGCGCAACAAGCTCTACGAGGCGGAGGCCAAGGCCCGGGTCCCCGCGGTCATCCAGCGGGCGCTCGACGACGCGGAGCTCCTCACCACCGACATAGACGTGATCATCTACGTCTCGTGCACGGGCTTCATGATGCCCTCGCTCACGGCGTGGCTGATCAACGAGATGGACTTCGACTCCACCACCCGACAGCTGCCCATAGCCCAGTTGGGCTGTGCGGCCGGCGGCGCCGCGATCAACCGCGCGCACGACTTCTGCTCGGCCTACCCCGAGGCCAATGCGCTGATCGTGGCCTGCGAGTTCTGCTCGCTGTGCTATCAGCCCACCGACCTCGGCGTCGGCTCGCTGCTCTCCAACGGCCTGTTCGGTGACGGCATAGCCGCCGCCGTGGTCCGCGGCAAGGGCGGCACCGGCATCGAGCTGGAACGCAACGGCTCGTACCTGATCCCGAAGACCGAAGAGTGGATCATGTACGACGTCCGGGCGACCGGGTTCCACTTCCTGCTCGACAAGCGGGTGCCGGCCACCATGGAGCCGCTGGCCCCGGCCCTGCAGGACCTCGCCGGGATGCACGGCTGGGACGCGTCCGACCTGGACTTCTACATAGTCCACGCGGGCGGGCCGCGCATCCTCGACGACCTGAGCAAGTTCCTCCAGGTCGACCCGCACGCCTTCCGGTTCAGCCGGTCCACCCTCACCGAGTACGGCAACATCGCGTCCGGCGTCGTGCTGGACGCCCTGCGCCGGATGTTCGACGAGGGCGGCGCCGAGGACCGGGCGCGCGGGCTCCTCGCCGGGTTCGGACCCGGCATCACCGCGGAAATGGCGCTGGGCCGCTGGCGCAGCTGAGACCGAGAGACGGCATGAATACGGCATGACCGAAGAGACGCTCACCGAGACCCTGCCCCCGATCCGGCACTGGCCGGCGCTCGACCTGCCCGGGACGGACTTCGACCCGGTGCTGAGAGAGCTCATGCGCGAAGGACCGGTCACCCGCATCCAGCTGCCCAACGGCGAGGGCTGGGCCTGGCTGGTGACCCGGATGGACGACGTGCGCATGGTGACCAACGACCCCCGCTTCAGCCGTGAGGAGGTCATGAAGAAGCCGGTCACCCGGCTCGCCCCGCACTTCATCCCCGACCCGGGCGCGGTCGGCTTCCTCGACCCGCCCGACCACACCCGGCTGCGCCGCTCGGTGGCGGCCGCCTTCACCACGAAGGGCGTGGAGCGGGTGCGCGAGAAAGCGCGCGCCATGCTGGACGAACTGGTCGACGAACTCCTCCAGGACGGCCCGCCCGCCGATCTCACGGCCACGATCCTCAGCCCGTTCCCGATCGCGGTGATCTGCGAAATGATGGGCGTCCCGGCCGCCGACCGGCACACCATGCACACCTGGACCCAGCTCATCCTGTCCTCCTCGAACGGCAAGGAGGTCAGCGAGAAGGCCAAACGGGAGATGGCCGCCTACTTCTCCGATCTGATCGGGCTGCGCGAGAACAGCACGGCCGAGGACGTCACCTCGCTGCTCGGCGCCGCGGTGGGCCGGGGCGAGGTCACCCTGGAGGAGGCCGTCGGTCTGGCCGGTCTCCTCCAGATCGGCGGGGAGGCGGTCACCAACAACAGCGGGCAGATGTTCTATCTGCTGCTGACCCGCCCCGACCTGGTGGCGCGGCTGCGCGCGGAACCGGAGCTCCGCCCCAGGGCGATCGACGAGCTCCTGCGCTGGATCCCGCACCGCAACGCGGTCGGCCTGTCCCGGATCGCCTTGGAGGACGTGGAGATCCGGGGTGTGCGGATCCGCGCGGGCGACGCGGTGTACAACTCCTACCTGGCCGCCAACCGCGATCCGGAGGTCTTCCCCGATCCGGAGACCATCGACTTCTCCCGCAGCCCGAACCCGCACGTCTCGTTCGGTTTCGGCCCGCACTTCTGCCCCGGCAACATGCTGGCCCGGCTGGAGGAGGAACTCATGGTGGACGCCCTGCTGGACCGGATTCCGGGCCTGAGGCTGGCCGTACCGCCGGAGCGGGTGCCCTTCAAGAAGGGCGCGCTGATCAGGGGCCCCGAGGCCCTGCCGGTGACCTGGTGAGCAGCCCATGACGGAGACCGAGGGACTGTACGTACCGCCGGGCCACGGACGTGTCGTGGAGACACCGGCCCAGCGGGTGACGTTCAAGGTCACCGGCATGCACTCGCGGATGGCCTCCACCTTCGAGGTGGAGGTCCCGCCGGGCTTCGACGTGGGCGCGCATGTGCACACGCGCAGCGAGGAGTTGTTCTACGTCCTGGACGGCGAACTGGATGTCCTCGCCTTCGAGCCACGCATCCGCACCCCCGACAACTGGCAGCGGTGGGAGTCGAGTTCGGGCAGCCGGGTGCTACGGGCGACTCCCGGCACGGTCATCGTCGTACCCCCGGGCTGCCCGCACGCCTTCGCGAACCCGACGGACACGCCCGCGAAGATGTTCTTCCAGGCGAGTCCGCCGCCGGATCACGAGCGCTACTTCGAGGAGCTGCTGGAGATCCTGGGGAACGGGGGTCCGCCGGACCAGGAGGCGATCGAGGCGCTGCGGGCCAAGTACGACATCGAGCAGCTGACGCCGCTCAGGCATCGTTAGCGGATGGGCAGGCCCGAGAGGGTGCGGGCGATCACCAGGCGCTGGATCTCGCTCGTGCCCTCGAAGATCGTGTAGATCGCGCTGTCCCGGTGCATCCGCTCGACCGGGTACTCACGGGTGTACCCGTTGCCGCCGAGGATCTGCACGGCCTGCGCCGTGACCTTCTTCGCGGTCTCGCTGGCGAACAGCTTGGACATCGAGCCCTCGGCCGCGGTGAACGGCTTGCCGCTGACGGCCATCCACGACGCCCGCCAGACCAGCAGACGTGCCGCGTCGATCTGCGTCCGCATGTCCGCGAGCTGGAAGGCGACGCCCTGGTTGTCGATGATCGGCCGCCCGAACTGCTCGCGGGTCCTGGCGTAGTCGAGGGCGACCTCGTACGCGGCCCGGGCGGTGCCGACCGCCATCGCGCCGACGGCCGGGCGGGACGCCTCGAACGTGGCCATCGCCGCGTTCTTCACGCGCTCCCCGCCGGCCCTGGCCTTCTCGCGGGCCCGGGCAAGACGCTCGTCCAGCTTCTCCTTCCCGCCCAGCAGGCAGGAACCGGGAACGCGGACGTTGTCGAGGATGACCTCGGCGGTGTGCGAGGCGCGGATGCCGTGCTTCTTGAACTTCTGGCCCTGGGCGAGGCCCTGCGTGCCCGGCGGGACGATGAAGGACGCGTGGCCCTTGGATCCCAGCTCCGCATCGACGCTGGCGACGACGACGTGGACGTTCGCGATGCCGCCGTTGGTCGCCCAGGTCTTCGTGCCGTTGATCACCCACTCGTCCTTCGCCTCGTCGTACACGGCACGCGTGCGCATGGCGGCGACGTCGGAGCCGGCGTCGGGCTCGGAGGAGCAGAACGCGGCGACCTTGACGTCGTTCTGGTCGCCGTACATCTGCGGGATCCAGGTGCCGATCTGTTCCTCGGTTCCGTTGGCGAGCACGCCGACGGCGGCCAGGCCGGTGCCCACGATGGACAGGGCGATGCCCGCGTCGCCCCAGAACAGCTCCTCCATGGCCATCGGGATGCCGAGGCCGGTGGGGTCGAAGTACTGCTGCGCGTAGAAGTCGAGGGAGTAGATGCCGACCTTCGCGGCCTCCTGGATGACCGGCCAGGGAGTCTCCTCGCGCTCGTCCCACTCGGCGGCGGCGGGCCGGATCACATCGGCGGCGAAGCCATGGAGCCAGTCCCGGACTTCCCTCTGTTCGTCGTTGAGCTCCATGGTGAACTCGGCCATGTCCCCTCCAGCGGCGGCGATACGGTGTTACTAGCGGTAACCCGAGTCTGTTACCGACGGGTAGGAAAAGTCAACCGTCGATGACGTCTCGGTATCCCGTTCGATGTCAGGGGCACAGTCAGTGTTAGTTTGCGCAGGCGTCACCGAATCAGCACGGGTGGGGAGAGCACATGGACACCACACAGCGGACCGATCAGCAGCGGTCCGCCGACCGCCGACGGCGCGAGCTGCTGGAGGCCGCCGACCGCGTGGTGCTCCGCGACGGCCCGCAGGCGTCGATGAACGCGATCGCCGCGGAGGCGGGCATCACGAAGCCGATCCTTTACCGCCACTTCGGCGACAAGGGCGGCCTTTACGCGGCCTTGGCCAAGCGGCACACGGACGCGCTGCTCGATTCGCTGCGGGCGGCACTGGACGCTCCGGCCGATCGGCGGGAGCGGGTCGAGTCGACGCTGGATACGTATCTCGCCGCGATCGAGGCACGGCCGCAGGTGTACCGGTTCCTGATGCATCCGGCGGACGGCAGCGGGAGCGGCGACCAGGGCTTCGACGTCGGCAAGCACAGCGCGCCGCTCCTTAGGCGGATGGGCGAGGAACTGGCCCAGGTCATCGAGGAACGGGTGGACCTCGGACCGGAGAGCCAGCAGCTCGCGCGGGTGTGGGGCCATGGGATCGTCGGGATGATGCATGCCGCCGGCGACTGGTGGCTGGGGGAACGTCCTTGCTCCCGGGCCGAGTTGGTGCGCTCCCTCGCCGATCTGCTGTGGGGGCGCCTCGCGGCCGCGGGGGACAGAATGGGGGGTCCGGGGTTCTAGGTGGGTCCGCCTAGCCGCTCCATGAAGCCCGCTTGATCCGTCTGGCCAGTCTGCGCTTGCGCCAGCCCGTGAGGTGGTCCGCGTACACGCGGCCCTCCACATGGTCGCACTCGTGCTGCAGGCATCTGGCGAAGAAACCCGTGCCGTGCACCGTGACCGGCTCCCCGGTCACGGTGCAGCCCTCGACCACCGCATGGTCGTAGCGCTCCGTTCCCGCCTCCAGCCCGGGCAGGGACAGGCAGCCCTCGGGCCCCCGGATCACCACCCCGTCGGCCTCCACCAGCCGCGGGTTCACCACATGTCCCAGATGCCGCACATCGTCATCATCCGGACAGTCGTAGACGAATACACGCAACGGCACCCCGATCTGATTCGCCGCCAGCCCCACCCCCTGCGCCGCGTACATGGTCGCGAACAAGTCCTCCACGAGGTCGGCCACTTCGGGGCCGAAGTCGGTGACCTCCGTGCAGGGCTGGTGCAGAGCGGTGTCGCCGAGCAGGGAAAGGGGCCGGACTCGCCCGTGGGCGCCCGGGATCGTGCCGTGTCGCATAGCGGCAAGGGTACGGTTCCTTCAGCTCATGCCCGCCGCGCATGGCGTGGGCCAGGATTCGGGTGTGCGAATGGATCTCGATAGGCTGAGGACCACACCACGTTGCCGGATGGCCCCAGGCGCGGCGCGTACGCAAGGAGGATCGAGAACTGATGGCAGGCAACTCGGACCCGCTCACGCCGCGGGCCAAGCTGGCCGTGACCGCCGGCAAGGCGGTCGCTGCGGCATCTCGCGCCGCGGGGCGCGGCAGCGGGTCGGTGATCGGTGGCCGGGTCGCACTCAAACTCGACCCCGACCTGCTCGCCCGGCTCGCGCAGAACCTGGACGTCGTCCTGGTGTCGGCGACCAACGGCAAGACCACGACCACCCGGCTGATCGCCGAGGCGCTGCGCGCCGCGGGCCCGGTGGTGTCGAACGCGCTCGGCGCCAACATGCCGGCCGGTATCACCTCCGCGCTCGCGGGCGGCTCGGAGGCCAAGTTCGGTGTCATCGAGGTCGACGAGAAGTACCTCGCCGGTGTGGCCCGGGACACCGACCCGAAGTGCATCGCCCTGCTCAACCTCTCCCGCGACCAGCTCGACCGCGCCGCCGAGACGCGGATGCTCGCCGAGAACTGGCGCGAGGGTCTGGCCGGCTCCAAGGCCGTCATCGTCGCCAACTGCGACGACCCGCTGGTGGTCTGGGCCGCCTCCTCCTCCCCCAATGTGATCTGGGTCGCAGCCGGGCAGATGTGGAAGGACGACGCCTGGTCCTGCCCGTCGTGCGGTGGCGTGATGCAGCGCCCCGGCGACGACTGGTTCTGCGGTGAGTGCGGGTTCCGCCGGCCCCAGCCGACCTGGGCGCTGTCCGGGGACCATGTGCTGGACCCGCACGGTTCCGCCTGGCCGATCCACCTGCAGCTGCCCGGCCGCGCGAACAAGGCGAACGCGGCCAGCTCCGCGGCCGTCGCCGCCGTCTTCGGGGTGCCGCCGCAGGTGGCCCTGGAGCGGATGTACCAGGTGCAGGCCGTCGCCGGGCGGTACGACGTCGTGCAGTTCCAGAACCGTGATCTGCGGCTGCTGCTGGCGAAGAACCCGGCCGGCTGGCTGGAGACGTTCTCCCTGATCGACCCGCCGCCCGCGCCGGTGATCCTGTCCGTGAACGCCCGCGGCGCCGACGGCACCGACACCTCCTGGCTGTGGGACGTCGACTACACCCGGCTGACCGGCCACCCGATCTTCGTCATCGGCGACCGGAAGCTGGACCTCGCCGTCCGTCTGGAGGTCGCCAACCAGCACTTCCAGGTCTGCGAGAACCTCGACCAGGCCGTGCAGATGTGCCCGCCGGGCCGGATCGAGGTCATCGCGAACTACACCGCGTTCCAGGACCTGCGCCGCCGCGTCGGCAACTGATCTTCGAAGGGCGATCACCTCATGAGCGACAACCAACTGCGGCTGGTGTGGATCTACCCGGACCTGCTGAGCACCTACGGCGACCAGGGCAACGCGCTCGTCGTGGAGCGGCGGGCCCGGCAGCGCGGCCTGGACGTGGCCCGGCTCGACGTGCGCAGCGACCAGCCGATCCCGACCTCCGGAGACATCTACCTGATCGGCGGCGGCGAGGACCGTCCGCAGCGGCTCGCCGCCGAGCGGCTGCGCCGTGACGGGCATCTGCACCGGGCGGTGGAGAACGGCGCGATCGTCTTCTCCGTGTGCGCCGGCTACCAGATCCTCGGCCACGAGTTCATCAACGACCTCGGCCAGCGCGAGCCCGGCCTCGGCCTGCTCGACGTGGTCTCGGTGCGCGGCGAGGGCGAGCGGTGCGTCGGTGACGTACTCGCCGACATCGACCCGCAGCTCGGCCTGCCGCAGCTGACCGGCTTCGAGAACCACCAGGGCGTCACCCACCTCGGCCCGACCGCCCGCCCGTTCGCCCAGGTGAAGATCGGCAAGGGCAACGGCACCGGGGACGGCACCGAGGGCGCGTACAACGGCACCGTCTTCGGTACGTACATGCACGGCCCGGTCCTCGCCCGCAACCCGCAGATCGCCGACCTGCTGCTGAAGCTGGCGCTCGACGTCAACGCGCTGCCGCCGGTCGACGACCGCTGGTACGAGGCGCTCCGCGACGAGCGCATCGCCGCCGCGCAGCAGCCCGCGTAGGCGCCGTCCCGGCGTTGTCCCAGCGTGTTCCGGCAGGCTCGTCGCGGGCCCGCCTGACGGGCCGTCCGCTCACATGTGCGGGCGCGTCCAGCAGGCGGACGCCCGCTACGGAGCCACCCCCTTGCGCCGGTAGGGTGGCCGGGAATCCGCCGGACAACGTGGTCCGGTTACCCGGCCCACGTTGAGAAGGTAATTCGGGCTATGCGCATTGGTGTCCTCACGTCCGGCGGCGACTGCCCCGGCCTGAACGCCGTCATCCGGTCCGTCGTGCACCGTGCCGTCGCCGACCACGGCGACGAGGTCATCGGTTTCCGGGACGGCTGGAAGGGCCTCCTGGAGTGCGACTATCTCAAGCTCGACCTCGACGCCGTGGGCGGCATCCTGGCGCGCGGCGGCACCATCCTCGGCTCCTCCCGGGTCCGCCCGGAGCATCTGCGGGACGGCGTGGAGCGGGCCAGGGGCCATGTCGCGGAACTCGGCCTGGACGCGATCATCCCGATCGGCGGTGAGGGCACCCTGAAGGCGGCCCGGCTGCTGTCGGACAGCGGGCTGCCGATCGTGGGCGTGCCCAAGACCATCGACAACGACATCGCTGTCACGGACGTCACCTTCGGCTTCGACACGGCCGTCACCGTGGCGACGGAGGCCCTGGACCGGCTGAAGACCACCGCCGAGTCGCACCAGCGCGTGCTGATCGTGGAGGTCATGGGCCGGCACACCGGCTGGATCGCGCTGCACTCCGGCATGGCGGCCGGCGCCCACGCCATCGTCGTCCCCGAACGGCCCTTCGACATCGAGGAGTTGACGAAGAGGGTCGGCGAGCGCTTCGAGGCGGGCAAGCGGTTCGCGATCGTGGTCGCGGCGGAGGGCGCCAAACCGAAGGCCGGCACCATGGACTTCGACGAGGGCGGCAAGGACATCTACGGCCATGAGCGGTTCGCCGGGATCGCCCGGCAGCTGTCGGTCGAGCTGGAGCAGCGGCTCGGCAAGGAGGCACGGCCGGTGATCCTCGGGCATGTGCAGCGGGGCGGCACGCCGACGGCGTACGACCGGGTGCTCGCCACGCGGTTCGGGTGGCATGCGGTGGAGGCCGTGCACCGGGGCGAGTTCGGGATGATGACGGCGCTGCGCGGGACCGACATCGTCATGGTGTCGCTGGCAAAGGCCGTGCAGACCCTGAAGACCGTGCCGGTGGAGCGGTACGACGAGGCGGAGTGCGTCCTGTAGTCCGGTTAGTTCGGGCGGGCACGAACCGCCCCCGGTCACAGCTGTGACCGGGGGCGGTTCTACTCTTGGTGCGGACACAGACAGCTGTGGACAGAAACCGCACAACCCCCACGAACCAGGAGCCACCGGATGGATCACAGCGGGCACGGCATGATGATGGATCTGCCGCCGTTCACGCTGGGGCGGGGGCTCCAGTGGTCGGCGGACCCCTTCTTCCTCGTGGCCTGCCTGGCCGGGCTCGCCCTGTACGGCTGGGGTGTCGTACGACTGCGGCGGCGCGGGGACGCGTGGCCCGTCGGTCGTACGGTGTCGTACGTCGTCGGTGTGCTGACCATCGCCCTGGTGATGTGCACCAGGCTGAACGACTACGGCATGGTCATGTTCAGCGTGCACATGGTGCAGCACATGATCATCAGCATGCTGTCGCCCATCCTGATCCTGCTCGGCGCGCCGGTCACCCTGGCGCTGCGGGCGCTGCCGACCGCCGGCAAGGGCCGCAAGGGCCCGCGTGAGCTGCTGCTGGCGCTGCTGCACAGCCGGTACATGCGGATCGTCACCCACCCGGCGTTCACGATCCCGCTGTTCATCGCGAGTCTGTACGCGCTGTACTTCACTCCCGTCTTCGACTTCCTGATGGGCTCCAAGACCGGGCACATCGCGATGATGGTGCACTTCCTCGCGGTCGGCGTGGTGTTCTTCTGGCCGATCATCGGTGTCGACCCGGGCCCGCACCGGCCGGGGCATCTGATGCGGATGCTGGAGCTGTTCGCGGGCATGCCGTTCCACGCGTTCTTCGGCATCGCGCTGATGATGGCGACGTCCCCGATGGTGAGCACCTTCACGCACCCGCCGGCCTCGCTCGGCATCGACGCGCTGTCCGACCAGAACGCGGCCGGCGGCATCGCCTGGGCGTTCAGCGAGATCCCGTCGGTGCTGGTGCTGATCGCGCTGCTGTTCCAGTGGTACCGCTCCGAACAGCGGCAGGCCAGGCGCACGGACCGGGCCGCCGACCGGGACGGCGACAAGGAGCTGGAGGCGTACAACGCCTACCTGGCCTCGCTGAACGCGCGCGAGAGCTGAGCGCCGGCGCATACCGGACGCCCGCGGGAGCGGTGCACACCGGGCTGGGCGGAGCCGTGCCCTCCGGGCGGGAATGGGGGCACCATGGTCGAGGACGGACCATGAGGAGGGTGTCGCGATGCCCGGTTCCACGAAAGGTTCCACCAAGGCGATGGGGGTGCTCACGATCGGCGGACTCGTCGTCGTGACCGCCTATACGGTCGCGATCGGCGGCAACGGCTGGCTGTGGTTCGGATGGGTGGTGCTGGGGCTGCTGACGCTCGCCATGGTCGTCACCCAGTCGTGAGGTCCGCTGCCCGGCGGGGCTGACTACAGTGCCCGCATGAACAGCAGGACGCCCTCGTTCGACGACCTCGACCGCAAGATCGTCACCGCGCTGATGGCGAACGCCCGGACCAGCTTCGCCGAGATCGGCGCGGGTATCGGTCTGTCCGCGACGGCGGTGAAGCGGCGCGTGGACCGGCTGCGGGAGACCGGGGTGATCACCGGGTTCACGGCGACGGTGAAGCCCTCGGCGCTCGGCTGGCGCACGGAGGCGTACGTCGAGGTGTACTGCGAGGGTGCGGCCCCGCCCCGGCGGCTGGCGGAGGTCGTCCGCAACCATCCGGAGATCACGGCGGCCATGACGGTGACCGGCGGCGCCGACGCGCTGCTGCATGTGCGGGCACGGGACGTGGACCACTTCGAAGAGGTGCTGGAGCGGATCCGGGTCGAGCCGTTCATCCGGAAGACGATCAGCGTGATGGTGCTGTCCCACCTTCTCCCGGAAAGCCCGGAAGCCGGCGCGACCCACGCGGCGCCCGAATGACGCGGAGTATGCGCACGACCGCTGCGTGAACCGCTTGAACAACGCAGCGATGCTGCGCATCTACGCAGCTTTTCGTTCTTGTCGGCCGTCCGCCTCCGTTTCTACCGTTGTTGTCACCCCTGTGACACAAAGCAAAGCGGAGGAAACCCTCTGTGTCCGAAAGCCGTGTACAGCGCCCTCGGCGCTTTCTCGTCTGCGAACCCAGACATTTCGCCGTGCAGTACGCGATCAATCCGTGGATGCACCCCGACAAGCCGGTCGACGTCGACCTCGCCCAGGAGCAGTGGCAGACACTGATCCGCGCCTACCGCGCCCACGGGCACACCGTCGAGTCGGTCGAGCCGGTCCCCGGACTGCCCGACATGGTCTTCGCCGCCAACGCGGCGTGCGTGGTCGGCGGCCGGGTCTTCGGCTCCCTGTTCCACGCGCCGGAGCGGCGCCCGGAGTCGCTGCACTACGACACCTGGTTCAAGACGGCGGGCTACGACGTGTACCGCCCCGAGTCGGTGACCGAGGGCGAGGGCGACCTGGTGTGGACGGGCCGCTACGTGCTCGCCGGCACCGGGTTCCGCACCACCCGCGAGGCGCACCGGGAGGCGCAGGAGTTCCTCGGCCATCCGGTGATCGGCCTGACGCTGGTGGACCCGTACTTCTACCACCTGGACACGGCGCTGTTCGTCCTCGACGAGGACAACATCTGCTACTACCCGGAGGCGTTCTCGGCGGGCAGCCGGGAGGTGCTGCGGCGCCTGTACCCGGACGCGGTGCTCGCCACCCGCGAGGACGCGATGGCGTTCGGCCTGAACTCGGTGTCCGACGGCAGCAACGTCTTCATCGCCCCCAGAGCCGAGGCGCTCGCCGAACGCCTCGCCGGCCACGGTTACGTCCCCGTCCCCGTCGACCTGTCCGAGTTCCACAAGGCCGGCGGTGGCATCAAGTGCTGCACCCAGGAGATCCGCTGATGACCGCACCCGTACGCACCCGCTCCTCCGCCGACCTGATCCGGGCGGAGGAGCCGGTCCTCGCGCACAACTACCACCCGCTGCCGGTGGTGGTCGCCCGCGCCGAGGGCGCCTGGGTGGAGGACGTCGAGGGCCGCCGCTACCTCGACATGCTGGCCGGCTACTCGGCCCTGAACTTCGGCCACCGGCACCCGGCGCTGATCGAGGCCGCGCACCGCCAGCTCGACCAGCTGACGCTGACCTCCCGCGCCTTCCACAACGACCGGCTCGCCGGTTTCGCCGAGCGGCTGGCCGAGCTGACCGGCCTGGACATGGTGCTGCCGATGAACACCGGCGCCGAGGCGGTGGAGAGCGGCATCAAGGTGGCCCGCAAGTGGGCGTACGACGTCAAGGGCGTCCCCGCCGACCAGGCGACGATCGTGGTCGCGGCGGACAACTTCCACGGCCGTACGACGACGATCGTCAGCTTCTCCACGGACGAGACGGCCCGCGCCGGCTTCGGCCCCTTCACACCCGGCTTCCGGATCGTGCCGTACGACGACCTGGCCGCGCTGGAGGCGGCCGTCGACGAGACCACGGCGGCGGTGCTGATCGAGCCCATCCAGGGCGAGGCGGGCGTGCTCATCCCGCGCGACGGCTATCTCGCCGGGGTGCGGGAGCTGACCCGCCGCAAGGGCTGCCTGTTCATCGCCGACGAGATCCAGTCGGGCCTCGGCCGCACCGGCCGCACGCTCGCCGTCGAGCACGAGGACGTCGTACCGGACATGCTGCTGCTCGGCAAGGCACTGGGCGGCGGGATCGTGCCGGTCTCGGCCGTGGTGGCCCGGCGCGAGGTGCTGGGTGTGCTGCACCCGGGCGAACACGGCTCGACCTTCGGCGGCAACCCGCTCGCGGCAGCGGTCGGCACGGCCGTGGTCGAACTGCTGGAGACCGGTGAGTTCCAGCGCCGGGCCGCCGAGCTGGGCGTGGTCCTGCGGGACGGGCTGACCGAGCTGGTCGGCCGGGGTGTGGTCGGCTTCCGCTCCCGCGGCCTGTGGGCGGGCGTCGACATCGACCCGGCGATCGGCACCGGGCGGGAGGTCAGCGAGCGGCTGATGCGGGAGGGGGTCCTGGTGAAGGACACCCACGGCTCCACGATCCGCCTCGCGCCCCCGCTGACCGTGACGGCGGAGGAAGTGCGCTCCGCGCTGGCGGCACTGGAGAAGGTGCTGGGTTCGTGATCCCGGTGGGGGTGGCCGCACGCCGCCCCCACCGCTCATTTGCACGCCTGGGCCGATGCCCGCAGGGTGAAGACTGAGCCATGAAGGGGTAGACCACTCTCAGCAACAGAGAGGTCGGCCGTGAGCACTCACGAGGAGCTGGGCGCCGCCGGGCAGCGGTTCGACGTGGCCGACGCCGCTCCCCTGCTGCTCGACGCACAGGGCGTGGTGACGAGCTGGACCCGGGGCGCCCAGCGCCTGCTGGCGTACCCGGCCTCCGAGGTGGTGGGCACCAAGGCGTCCGGCCTGCTGTCGGAGGAGGACGCCGCGCGGGTGCCCGAGCTGGCCGAGCGGTGCCGCAGGGACGGCGGCTGGGCGGGGCTGCTGACCGCACGGCGCAAGGACGGGCAGCCGGTGCGGGTGATGGTGCGGATCACTCCGGCGGTGGAACCCGGCGGCGTCCCGCACTGGCTGGTTCTGCTCTCCGACGTCTCCGGGGCACGCGGCTGGGACATGAGCCGCGCGGTGCTGGAGCAGATGGTGACCGAGTCCCCCGTCGGCATCGCGATCGTGGACACCGATCTGCGGTGCGTCTGGTCGAACGCGGCCCTGGAACGGTACGGCGGTGGCTCCCCGGCTCAGCGGCTGGGGCGGCGGCTGGCGGAGATCCAGCCGGGCATCGACTCCGAGGGCATCGAGACCCAGATGCGGCGCGTGCTGCAGACCGGCCGGCCGGTGGTCGGGTACGAGCATGTGGGCCAGGTGCGTTCCGCACCGCACCGGGAGACCGCGCACATGATGTCGTTCACCCGTCTGGACGACGACCAGGGCCACCCGATGGGCGTGTACTACACGGTCGTCGACATCACCGAGCGGCACCGGGCCCGGCAGCGGCTGGCCCTCCTCGACCGGGCCGGCGAGCAGATCGGCCGCAGCCTGGACATCGTGCGGACCGCACAGGAGCTGGCCGACGTGGCCGTGCAGGGATTCGCCGACTTCGTCAGCGTGGATCTGCTGGAGTCCGTGCTGCGGGGCGCCGAGCCCGAGCCGGGGCCGCGCAGCGACACGGAGCGGGTGCCGCTGCGGCGGGCCGGGCACCAGTCGGTGGACCCCGGGGTCCCGGAGGCCGTCGTGCAGATCGGCGACGTGGCCACGTACCTCGCCGGATCTCCCCCGGTCCGCTGTCTGACCACGGGCCGGCCCTGGCGCGCGGAAGAACTCGACCCGCTGGCCAGGAAGTGGGCCACGGGCATCCCGGGCGACCGGGCGGCCACCTTCCTGGAGCTGGGCCTGCACAGCGGGATGATCGTGCCCATCCGGGCGCGGGGCGACACGATGGGTGTCACCACCTTCTTCCGGCGCCGCCGTCAGGACCCCTTCGACGAGGACGACCTGAGTCTCGCCGAGGACCTGGTGTCCCGGGCGGCGGTCTGCGTGGACAACGCCCGCCGCTACACCCGCGAACGGAGCGCGGCCCTCGTCCTGCAGCGCAGCCTGCTGCCGCACCGGCTGCCCGAGCAGGACGCGGTGGAGGTGGCCGCCTGCTACCGGCCGGCCGACGAGCTGACCGGCCTCGGCGGCGACTGGTACGACCTCATACCGCTGTCCGGTGCGCGGGTGGCCCTGGTCGTGGGCGAGGTTCCGGGGCACGGGATCGACGCGGCGGCGGCCATGGGACGGCTGCGGACCGCCGTGCACACCCTCGCGGCGCTCGATCTGCCGCCCGAGGAGGTCCTCGCGCACCTCGACGACCTGGTGGCGCGGACGGTCGGCGAGGAGGGCGAACGGCCCGGGGTCGCGGCGGCCGCCGGTGAACAGGCGGTGGGCTCGGGGTGCGTGTACGTCGTCTACGACCCCGTCGACGGGCGGTGCACGATGGCCGCCGCCGGCCATCCCGCGCCGGCCGTCGTGCTGCCCGACGGCACCGCCGGCTTCGTCGATCTTCCTCAGGGACCGCCGCTCGGAGCCGGCGGTCCGCCGTTCGAGGCGGTCGAGCTGGCCCTGGCCGAGGGCAGCACGCTGGCCCTCCACACCGATGGGCTGCTGGCCTACGGGGACGACGACGGGAACCTTGCCGCGGACCGCGAACGGCTGCGCCGCACCCTGGAACAGCCCTCCTCCTCGCTCGGCGCGCACTGCCGGTCCGTGGTCGACGCCCTGGTCCCGGCCCGGCCGCACGACGACGTGGCCCTGCTGATGGCCCGCACCAGGCTGCTCGGCGACGACCGGGTCGCCGCCTGGAACCTCGCCGCCGACCCGACCGTGGTCGCCGACGCCCGCAAGGAGGCCACGCGGCAGCTGACCGAGTGGGGCCTTCAGGAGCTGGCGTTCACCACCGAACTGGTCGTGAGCGAGCTGGTCACCAACGCCATCCGGCACGCGGAGGGCCCGATCCGGCTGCGGCTGATCAGGGACCGGGCCCTGATCTGCGAGGTCTCCGACTGCAGCGCCACCGCACCGCATCTGCGTCATCCACGCGTCACCGACGAGGGCGGACGCGGACTGCTGCTGGTCTCCCAGTTCAACCAGCGGTGGGGCACCCGCTTCGTCCCCGGGGGAAAGGTCATCTGGGCCGAGCAGCCGCTGACGGACCCGTCGGGCTGACGTACCGGACGACACACCGTTCACGGAACACCTTGTCCGCACGGTATCCGCTCGTCGACCGTCGGCCGGCGGCAGCGCGTACGCGTCCGCGTTCCGCAGGTCCGCGCCGGGCCACCGCCGCCGGGCGCGATTGCGAGCATCGGCTCGGCGGGGGCGATCCCGACGGCCCGCGCGCCCCGCCCGGTCAGCTCCGCCACGGCCCGCCCGGTGCCGCAGCCGACGTCCACGACCGGCGCACCGGGGCGCAGGCGCAGCAAGGCGTAGGAGTCGCGGCGGAGTTGCTCGGCGGCGGGGCGCCGTTCCACGGCGTCGAGTGCGGCGGCGAGTTCCGCGCGGGGGCGCGGCTGGTGATCTGGCCCCGCATGTGCTGCGGCACTGGGAGACCATGAGCATCCTCGCCCCCCGCGGGCCTCGCTCGGCCTGATCGAGTGCGCGCTCGGCTGCGCCCACGAGGACATCACCGCCTGTCCGCACTACCGTCGGGCCGTCGAGGCCCGGTCCGCCCCCGAGCGGCTGGACGAGCCCGGCATGGGCATGGTCGGTTGCGGTTACAGATGACGACAGGCGCACGCGGGGTGGCCTGGACGACGTAAGGGGCGAGTCGTGTTCTACTACGTGCTCAAGTACGTGCTGCTGGGTCCCCTGCTCAGACTGGTCTTCCGGCCCCGGATCGAGGGCCTGGAGCACGTGCCGGACGCCGGTCCCGCGATCGTCGCCGGGAACCATCTGTCCTTCTCCGACCACTTCCTGATGCCGGCGATGCTCAAGCGCCGGATCACGTTCCTGGCCAAGGCGGAGTACTTCACCGGCCCGGGGCTCAAGGGCCGGCTCACCGCGTTCTTCTTCCGCAGTGCCGGGCAGATCCCGGTGGACCGCTCGGGCAGGGATGCGGGGCAGGCGGCGATCCGCGAGGGCCTGAAGGTGCTGGGCCGGGGCGAGTTGCTCGGCATCTATCCGGAGGGCACCCGTTCGCACGACGGCAGGCTCTACAAGGGCAAGGTCGGCGTCGCGGTGATGGCGCTGAAGGCCGGGGTGCCGGTGGTGCCGTGCGCGATGATCGGCACGTTCGAGGCCCAGCCGCCCGGGAAGGTCGTCCCGAACATCCGCCCCGTCACCATCCGCTTCGGCAGGCCCCTCGACTTCTCCCGCTATGCCGGCATGGAGCAGCAGAAGGCGATCCTGCGGGCCGTCACCGACGAGATCATGTACGCCATCCTGGCCTTGTCCGAGCAGGAGTACGTCGACGAGTACGCGGCCGTCGTCAAGGAGCGGCAGGCCGCGGAGAAGGGCGCCAAGGAGCGCAGGTTCCCCCGGGCCCCGCTCGGCTGAAAGGCCTCTGCCGACGGCAGAAGGTCCACCGCCCGAGCCGCCCCCATCCCTACGCTCGCCGTATGAGCCGTATGAAGAGGGCCGTGGTGATCGGGGCGAGCGGGCAGATCGGCCGTCCGACGGTGGACGCACTGGCGCGGGACGGCTGGGAGGTGACGGCGGCCTCCCGGAGCGGCGGCCGGGACGGGACTTGGGACGACGGGGTACGCACGGTCCGGCTGGACCGCTCCGACGACGCGGCCCTGGCCGCGCTGGTCGGTGACGGCTGCGACCTGCTGGTCGACATGGTCGCCTACGACGCCGTGCACGCACGCCAGTTGACCTCTCTCGCGGGCCGCGTCGGCTCGGCGGTCGTGATCTCCACGGTGTCCGTGTACGACGACGGCGACGGCCGGAACTTCGACACGCTGGACGAGCCGGACGGCTTTCCGGCCTACCCGGTGCCCGTCAAGGAGACCCAGCCGACGGTGGCCCCGGGCACGACCTCGTACAGCACCCGCAAGGTCGCGCTGGAACGCGAACTCCTCACGGCCGCCGACCAGTTGCCGGTCACCGTGCTGCGGCCGGGTGCGGTGCACGGGCCGTACAGCCCGCTGCCCCGTGAGGTGTACTTCGTGAAGCGGAATCTGGACGGCAGGCGCAGGCGGGTGCTGTCCTACGGCGGGGCGAGCCGGTTCCACCCGTCGAGCGCCCGGAACATCGCCGAACTGGTCCGCCTGGCTGCGGTACGGCCCGGTACCCGGGTGCTCAACGCCTGTGACGGCGAGGCGCCGACGGTCGCCGAGATCGGCGCGGCGGTCGACGCGGTGATGGGTGTGAAGACGGAGACGACGTTTCTCGACGGTCCTCCCGAGGGCTCCGTCGGGAGGACGCCGTGGTCGGTTCCGCTGCCGTTCGTCTTCGACATGTCTGCCGCGGAGCGGGAGTTGGGCTACCAGCCGGTGGGGTCGTACGCCGACAGCCTGCCGGAGACGGTCGCCTGGCTGACGGACGCGCTCGCCGGGCGCGACTGGCCGGAGTGCTTCCCGCTCCTCGCCCAGGTGTATCCGGACCTCTTCGACTACGCGGCCGAGGACGCCTGGTTCACGGCATGAGCGGCATGAGCGGCATGAGCGAGGGGCGGCCGGAGAGTCCGGCCGCCCCTCGTCACCGTACGAGCCCGGTTACGGCTTGGGCGTGGCGTGCGGGCCGCACGTCACGTCCGCATCGTCCAGCTTGCCGTCGATCAGGTAGGCGTCGACGCGCTGGTTGATGCAGGGGTTGACCAGGCCGGTCACACCGTGGGAGCCGGCGTCCTTCTCCGTGATCAGGCGAGAGTCCTGGAACCGCTGGTGCAGTTCGACGGCGCCCTCGTACGGGGTGGCGGCGTCGCGGGTGGACTGCACGATCAGCACCTGCGGAAGGCCCTTGTGGGTCTTCACGTCGACCGGCGTCCGCTGCTTGACCGGCCAGGTGGCGCAAGGCAGGTTCATCCAGGCGTTGGCCCAGGTCATGAACGGGTAGTCCTTGTTGAGCCGGGTGTTGTCCCGGTCCCACTTCCGCCAGCTGGTGGGCCACTTGGCGTCGGTGCACTCGACGGCCGTGTAGACGGCGTTGCCGTTCTCGGCGGTGATGTTGCCGGCCGTGTTCGACAGGTTCGGCGCGGCGGCGTCGACCAGCGCCTTGGTGTCACCGGCGACGTACTTGCCGAACACCGTGGCGACCGGCACCCACGAGGAGTCGTAGTACGGCGCGCTCTGGAAGAAGGAGATCAGCTCGGCCGGGCCGACGACCCCGCCGATGGGGCTCTTCTTGGCGGTGGCGCGCAGCTCGAGCCACTTGGCCTGGACGGCGTCGCGGGTGGTGCCGAGGTGGAAGGCGGCGTCGTTCGCGGCGACCCAGTCCTCCCAGTCCTTCCAGCGGCCCTCGAAGGCGATGTCCTGGCCCAGGTTGGCCTGGTACCAGATGTTCTCGCGGGCGGGGTTGACCACGCTGTCCACGATCATGCGGCGCAGGTGGCCCGGGAAGAGGGTGCCGTAGACGGCGCCGAGGTAGGTGCCGTAGGAGACACCGAGGTAGTTGAGCTTCTTCTCGCCGAGCGCGGCGCGGACGACGTCCAGGTCGCGGGCGGTGTTCGGCGTGGTCATCTGCTGGAGCATCGCGCGGCCGGTACGGTCCAGGCAGCCGTCCGCGTACTCACGGGCCAGCTTGCGCTGAGCGGTCTTGTCCGCCTCGGTGTCCGGCACCGGGTCCATCTTCGGCGCCTTCACGAACTCCTGCGGGTCCTCGCAGGAGATGGGCGCGGAGTGGCCGACGCCGCGCGGGTCGAAGCCGACGAAGTCGTAGGCCTTGGCGACGTTCGCCCAGACGGGGTTCTTGGTGGTGACCCGGCGCGGGAAGCGCAGGCCGGAGCCACCGGGACCGCCCGGGTTGTAGACGAGGGCGCCCTGGCGCTCCTCCTTGGTCCCCGTGTTGCCGATGCGGTCCACGGCGAGCTTGATCTGCTTGCCGTACGGGTGCGCGTAGTCGAGCGGCACGCTCACCCAGCCGCACTGGATGGGCTTCTCCAGCCCCCAGTCGGCCGGGCAGTCCTGCCAGTCGATGCCGGCCTCGGCGGCGCGGGCGGCGGCGATCGCGGCGCCCTTGGCCTCCCGGTCCTGGCTGCTCCGGCCCGCCGCGCTGGCCGCGCTGGCCGCCGGTGCCGAGACGGCGCCGGCGATCAGGGTGGCGGTGACGAGCGCTCCGGCCGAACCGAGCGCCAGCAGGCGGCTCTTCGGTCTGTTGTCCCTCAAGTGGGCCCCTCCCCCTACATAAGGATCACTGCGAGTGGTCAGTTCGGGGATCCTCTCGGCTGTGAGCCGTCTGAGAACAGGGGGCGCCTGTCATCTTTACCAATCCGATAACCGGATGGTCACGTTCGCCCGTCGAGCCTTGCCAGTGACTCGTCCAGGAGTCGCCGGAGCCGTAGTGCGTCCGCTGCCACGGCGCTGACCAGGACCGCGGGGCCGGCCAGCGGTATCAGGGCCGCGCACTCCCCCAGCACCCGCGGCTCGGGCCGCTGCGCGGCGAACTCGGGGCGCACGACGACGAGTTGACCCACCGCCCGATGTCCCGCCAGCACCGCCGGTCCGTCCCAGCCCCCCGGCGCCCCGGGCCCGCAGGCCAGTTCCTGGTCCAGCACCGCTCGGCCCGCGATCCGCACCGTCAGACGGCTGGTGAGCCGTCCGGGTTCCTCCCCCGCCCGCCCGAGCACCTGCTCCTCGCGCAGCACGAGCCGGGCTCCGGCGGCGAGTTCGGCGCGGGTGGTCACGTACAGGTCGCTGCCACGAGCCGAGATCAACTGCTCGGGCAGCCAGCGCAGTTCGGCCCCGTCGGCCACGTCGAGCCGTACGTCGTAGCGGGCCTCGCCCTTGGTCTGGCCCGGCAGGGCGATGGTGGCGGCGGCCGAGCCGACGTGCAGCCGGGCGCCCTCCGCCACGCTCGCCGTGAGCGAGAAACGGTCGCCGCCGAGCGGACCGCTCATCGCGCCGACGACCATCACCCTGGCCTCCGTACCGGTGGCCCGGGTGCGGCGCAGGGCCAGCGGCCCGTCGCCGTCCAGTACGGGCAGCGCGGTGCCGCCGCGGCCGTCGGCGCGGGCGACGATCCGCGCGTCCGCCCGGACCCCCGTGGCGCTCACGCCGTCCACGCGGCGAGCCGCCCGCGCACCCAGGCGGCCACCTCGGCGACACCGGTCCCGCCGCGCAACGACTGGAAGACGACGGGGAGTCCGGCCCGCTGGGCCTTGGCGTCGGCGGCCATCCGGGCGAGGTCGGAGCCGACGTACGGGGCGAGGTCGGTCTTGTTGACGACGAGCAGATCGGCGGTGGTGACACCGGGCCCGCCCTTGCGCGGGATGTCGTCGCCGCCGGCCACGTCGATCACGAAGATCTGCGCGTCCACGAGCCCCTTGGAGAAGGTCGCGGTGAGGTTGTCGCCGCCGGACTCGACGAGGATCAGGTCCAGCGGGCCGACCGCCTCCTCCAGGTCCTCGACGGCTTCGAGGTTGGCGGAGATGTCGTCGCGGATCGCGGTGTGCGGGCAGGCGCCCGTCTCCACGGCGGTGATCCGCTCGGGCGGCAGCACGGCCTGGCTGAGCAGGAACTCGGCGTCCTCGCGGGTGTAGATGTCGTTGGTGACGACGGCGAGCGACAGCTCGTCGCGCAGGGCCCGGCAGAGCGCGGCGACGGTCGCGGTCTTCCCGGACCCGACGGGTCCGCCGAGCCCGATCCGCAGGGCGCGCCGGGTGCCGTCGGGCCGGTGCGCGTCCGCGCTGAGGGCGGCGGGGCCGGGGTGGGTGTGGTCGAGGTGCATGTGCGGCTCCAATGTGGGTGGCCTCGCTGTCAGCCCGTCTGGGGGTACCCCCTCTGGGGGAGTTCGAGGACGAGGCCGTTCAGGCCGATGGGGGGGCCAGGGGGCACAGGCCCCTGGCGGGATCGAAAGGGCGGGCTCCTGGCGGACGGGACGGGTAGGGGCGGCCGGGGAGACCCCTACGACGCGAACAGCCGCACAGGCCAGCCCGCATGCCACTGCGCACCGACCTCCAGCAAGGGCCCTGACGCGGCCGGCAGCGCATCGACACCCTCGTCGAGCGCCCTCCGCGCCGCCTGCGCCGCCGTGTCCGCGACGCGGTCCAGCTCCGGCGCCAGCCGGGCCAGCACACCGGTCGCATCGAACGGGTCCAGGCTCAGCAACCGCACAGTCGCCGTCGCCGGTCCGCTCACGCTCTCGTACGCCGCGCAGTACGCCGCGTCCTCGGGCCCCAGCCCCGCCGCACGCGCCACGAGCCCGAGCACCACCGGCTGATGGGCACCCTTGGGGAACTGCCGGGCCAGTGCGTCGAGTTCGGCGCAGGGCCAGGTGGCTCTGGCCGCCCGCATCAGCTGCCGTCCCAGCCTGCGCGCGGCGGTCCGCAGGGCGGGCGACGGCGTACGGGCGTCGGCCGCCGCGTCCAACTCCCCCGGATCCACGCCGAGTGCGGCGGCTGCCGCGAGCGCCCCCGCGACCAGCCCCGCGGTGTAGAGCCGCCCCCGGCAGAAGTCCTCCAGGCTCGCGGCGGAGGTGATCCGGCCCGCCTTGACGGCGGCCTCCGCCCCGCCGGAGTGTGCGTGTCCTCCGGCGGGGAAGCGGCCGTCGGCCAGGACGAGAAGCGCTGCCCTGCTCATCAGAACAGGAAGTAGCGCTGGGCCATGGGCAGTTCGGCGGCCGGTGTGGCCTCGACCAGCTCGCCGTCGATGTGCACGGCGAAGCTGTCGGGGTCGATCCGGACGTCGGGCCGGGCGTCGTTCTCGCGCATGTCGGCCTTGGTGACCGCTCGCGTGGACGCGATCGCCGCGAACCGCTTGCCCAGCCCGAGCCGCTCCGGCAGACCGTCCTCGATCGCCGACTCGGCCACGAAGTTGACGGAGTTGGCGGCCGGGGCGCGGCCGATCGCGCCGTACATGGGGCGGGGCAGGATGGGCTGCGGGGTGGGGATGGAGGCGTTGGCGTCGCCCATCTGCGCGTAGGCGATCTGGCCGCCCTTGAGCACGAGCAGCGGCTTGACCCCGAAGAACGCCGGATCCCACAGCACGAGGTCGGCGAGCTTGCCGGTCTCCACGGAGCCGATCTCGGCGGCGAGGCCCTGCGCGAGCGCGGGGTTGATCGTGTACTTGGCGACATAGCGACGCACGCGGTGGTTGTCCGCGCGTCCGTCACCGGGCAGCGCGCCGCGCCTGCGCTTCATCACATGGGCGGTCTGCCAGGTGCGCAGGATGACCTCGCCGACGCGGCCCATGGCCTGGGAGTCGGAGGAGATGATCGAGATCGCACCGAGGTCGTGCAGGACGTCCTCCGCGCCGATGGTGGAGGGCCGGATCCGGGACTCGGCGAACGCCAGGTCCTCGGGGACCGCCGGGTTGAGGTGGTGGCACACCATCAGCATGTCGAGGTGTTCCTCGGCGGTGTTGACGGTGAACGGCCGGGTCGGGTTGGTGGAACTGGGCAGCACGTTGGGCTGCGAGACCACGGTCATGATGTCCGGCGCGTGCCCGCCGCCGGCGCCCTCGGTGTGGTACGAGTGGATGCCCCGGCCCGCGATCGCGGCGAGCGTGTCGCCGACAAAGCCGGCCTCGTTGAGGGTGTCCGTGTGGATGGCGACCTGGATGCCGGTCCGGTCCGCCACGGTCAGCGCGGCGTCGATGACGGCCGGGGTGGAGCCCCAGTCCTCGTGCAGCTTCAGGCCGGCCGCGCCGCCTCGGATCTGGGAGAGCATCGCCTCGTGGGAGACGGTGTTGCCCTTGCCGAGGAAGCCGACGTTGACCGGGTAGGCCTCCATGGCCTCGAACATCCGGGCGAGGTGCCAGGGGCCGGGCGTGACGGTGGTCGCCTTGGAGCCCTCGGCGGGGCCGGTGCCCCCGCCGACCAGGGTGGTGATGCCGGAAGCGAGCGCCTCGTCGGCGATCTGGGGGCAGATGAAGTGGACGTGCGCGTCGATGGCACCGGCGGTGAGGATCCGCCCGTTGCCCGCGATGATCTCGGTCTCGGGCCCGATGACCAGGCCGGGGTGGACGCCGTCCATGGTGTCCGGGTTGCCGGCCTTGCCGATCGCGGCGATCCGGCCGTCGCGGATGCCGACGTCGGCCTTGACGACGCCCCAGTGGTCGACGATGACGACACCGGTGATCACGGTGTCGGGGGTGCCGTCGGCGCGGGTGGCGCGGGACTGGCCCATGGACTCGCGGATGACCTTGCCGCCGCCGAAGACCGCCTCGTCGCCGCAGGCGCCGGGGCCGCCGGAGCGGTCCTCCTCGATCTCGATCAGCAGATCGGTGTCGGCGAGCCGGATGCGGTCACCGGTGGTCGGCCCGAACAGGTCGGCGTAGGCGCCGCGGGAGATCTCAGGCATCGAGGGCACCTCCGGTCTCCCCGCGCAGGCCGGGGACGATCCGGGCGCCGGCGAGGGGCACGAGTTCGACGTCGACGGGGATGCCGGGCTCGAAGCGTACGGCGGTGCCGGCGGCGATGTTCAGCCGCTTGCCGCGGGCCGCGGCACGGTCGAACTCCAGGCCGGGGTTGGCTTCGGCGAAGTGGTAGTGGGAGCCGACCTGGACGGGCCGGTCGGCGGCGTTGAGGACGGTCAGCCGGGTGACCTCGCGGCCCTCGTTGCACACGATCGGGTCGTCCGCGAAAAGAACCTCTCCGGGAATCATCGCGGCCCCCTCAGATGATCGGCTCGTGGACGGTGACGAGCTTGGTGCCGTCCGGGAAGGTGGCCTCCACCTGCACGTCGTGGATCATCTCGGAGACCCCGTCCATGACGTCGTCCCTGGTGAGCAGCTTGCGGCCGGAGGACATGAGCTCGGCGACCGTACGGCCGTCACGCGCGCCCTCGAGGATGTGCGACGTGATGAGGGCGACCGCCTCGGGGTGGTTGAGCTTGAGCCCGCGGGCCCTGCGCTTCTCGGCGACGTCGGCCGCCACATGGATCAGCAGCCGCTCTTGTTCGTGCGGGGTCAGATGCACGTCCCACCTCACAGTCCTTGCTCCGGACCGTGCGGGGTCCGGTTGCCACAGCCATCGCGACGGGGATAGGCGTAGCACGCAAACAAAATCCCCGAATCATCCTCGATCCGGGCAGCAAAACCCCTGATGGCGTCGATCGGCAGGCTAGTTCGCCGGAGTTTCAACGACGTTAACCGGACCTTGATCGCCCGATGACCGGGCGATGGGATGCCCGAAACCGGCGTGGGCATGGGATGCCCGAAACCGGCGTGGGTCAGGAGGCGCCGGGACCGCGGTGGTCGGCGGCCATGCCGGGGCCGCGCCGCTCGGCGGCCACGCCGGGAGCGCGATGCTCGGCGACGATCCCGAACCGCTGCTGTTCGCGGGAGGCGGAACCGGCCTCGCGGACACCCGAGACCGAGCTGACGACCTGCTCCTCGGCCGCCTCGTCGAGCGCGTCCAGCCGCTCCAGATCGGCGGCCGACACCAGCGCGACCAGCGGCTTGCCGTGCCGCGTCACGACGACGCGCTCACCGCCGTACACCACCCGGTTGATCAGGTCGGCGAGCTCAGCCCTGGCTTGCGTCACCGGAATCTCGTAGGCCATGCCCCCATCATAACGTCACGTACGTCCTGTACATTTTTTACAGAAGCCGAGCCCGCCAGAGGGCCGTGCGATGAGAAGGGGTATGCCCATGTCCCGAGCGTCCGCCCGTCATGTCCTGCCCGAGTTCACCGAGCGCACCAGCAGCGGCATGCGCACGCTCGACCCCTACGGCAAGCTCTTCGAGGACCGGATCGTCTTCCTCGGGACCCCGCTGGACGAGACCGCCGCGAACGATGTGATGGCGCAGCTCATGTACCTCGAACACGCGGCCCCGGACCGGGACATCACGCTGTACGTCAACTCGCCGGGCGGTTCGTTCAGCGCGCTCACGGCCGTCTACGACACGATGCGCTACGTCAGCTGCGACGTGGCCACCTACTGCCTGGGCCAGGCCGCCTCCCAGGCCGCGCTGCTGATCGCGGCCGGCACGCCGGGCAAGCGGTTCGCCCTGCCCGGCGCACGCATGGTGATCGCGCAACCCCAGCTGCCCGAGCCGGTGCGGGGCCAGCCCAGCGACCTGCTCATCCAGGCCGAGGAGTTGACCCGGGTCCGCGCGGTGACGGAGGAGATGCTCGTACGGCACACCGGGCGCACGGCCGGGCAGGCACGCCGCGACCTGGAACGGGACCTGGTCCTCGACGCCCCGGCGGCCGTGGCCTACGGCCTCGTGGACGGCATCGTGCCCAGCCGGCGAAGCATGCCCGGCGCAGCGGACGCGAAGTGAGCCGCCGATGCTGCCGGAACTGCCGCCGCTGCCCGCGCTGACGCGCGCCGAGGGCGATCTGATCGACCGTTACCTGGACGCGGTCGATCTGCTGGGCCGTATCAACCCCGCGCACGACGGGGACACGTATAGCGGGCTGCGCGCGGCCCAGGCGCTGGTGCGCAAGGCCGCAGAGCTGCGGGACGCCCTCGCATCGATGCACCAGCGGGGCGAGACGGAGCTGCACGGGGACACGCTGGCACGGGCCTTGCGGGTGCTGGACGGTGAACGCCGGACCGCGCGCGTCGCGCTCCCGCCCGACGGCGTCGGCTGATCCGGACGCCGGACCAGCCGGAGCGGACCCGGGTGTCGACACGCGCCGTTCGGACCACGCGTCAAACGACCCGAACGGCGCACCGCCGACCGGTGGATCTCAGGATCGTTTTCCGGGCCTCCCGACTTGCGCAGCACGCGGGTCCAAGGCTCGGAAGCAAGCGCTTCGCCCCAGGTCCGGGGCTACGACCGGGACCTGACGCCGCATCGAACACAACGCTGTCCACCCGAACGGGCGAGTGGTGAGTAACGCCACAAATCCCCGGTTCCATTGTGATTTTCGGACAGTCGTGAGTGAAGATCCCTGTCTGACGACAAGCCCCCGCCACCGCGGCGGGGCGGTCCGGGCGGACGCCGAGTCCTGCCGCCGCCTGGACGACCGGTCGACAGGAGTGGATCGGCAGGAGTGGAGGACCCGAGCAAGTCGGGTCGCCGGAACGGCTGTTCGTCTGCTCGCCGCAGACGGCCGGAAGTTCCTGGCAACCCTTGGGGTGAAGCCGCGGCAACGCGGCCGGGCAACTTCGCCAGCCCGAATCCGACAGGTCATCCTTCACAGGCGGCTGACGAAGGGTTGCGCATGACTGCGCTCAATCGTGTCCCGTCGCTCATGGCCCGGGCCGGCACGGCCTCGGCCCTCACCCTCGCCGCCGTCGGCGGCTCGATCACGGTGCCCGGTCTCGCCCCCGATGCCTCGGCGGCGACCCTCGCGACCAAGGCCCTGCAGGTCGCGGCCTCAAAGAAGGGGTCGCCGTACCAGTACGGGGCCACCGGGCCGCGCAGGTTCGACTGCTCGGGGCTGACGCTGTATTCGTTCAAGAAGGCGGGCAAGACCCTGCCGCGTACCGCCGCCCAGCAGTACAACAAGACGCACCACATCTCCGCCGGCAGCCGCAAGGCCGGTGACCTGGTGTTCTTCCACTCCGGTTCCTACGTCTACCACGTCGGTATCTACGCCGGCCACGACAAGATCTGGCACGCACCGAGGACGGGGGACGTGGTGAGGCTCCAGAAGATCTGGACCAAGAGCGTGTGGTACGGCCGGGTCAGCTGACGCGGCCTGCCGGGCAGGGCCGGTCGACCAGGCCTGCCAGGGCGAGGTCGACCGGCCGGGGCCGCTGCGGCGGGGTCAGCTGCCCCAGGTCTGCTACGACGTAGGTCGGCTGACCGACCGTCAAGGCAGGAGCGGCGGAACCGGTCTGCTGCGGCAGGTCCGGCCGAACTGGTCCGCTACGGCGAGGTCGGCTGACCTTGGCTGCCACGGCAGGGCAGGTCGGCTGACCTTGGCTGCTACGGCAGGGCGCGCTGCCCCAGATCCGCTACCGCAAGGTCGGCTGATCTGCCGTCAGGGCAGGAGTCGCTGAACCGATCGACTGAGGCAGATTCGGCTGCCCCGATTCACGACGGAAAGGTCGGCTGCCCCGGACGGCGAGGCCGGCTGACCCGAGCCGCTACGGCAAGGCGCGCTGCCCCGGATCCGCTACGACGTAGGTCGGCTGACCCGCCGTCAAGGCAGGAGCGGCTCCAGCAGCAGGGCCGCTCCAGGGCCGTGAGAGCCGCCCCGGTGCCCGCCTGGAGCCCACGGGCGGCCCGGGGCCGGTACCGGTCAGGCGGGCCCGCTCCAGCTCGCCCAGCACCCACCGAGCGCGTTCAACGGCACCTCGGCCCGGCACCACTCGACCGACCTCCCGCACCCGGACACCGCCGACCCACCCCGGCCGCGCCCGCTGCCACCCGCCCCAGCGCCCCGAACCCCGCACAAACGGGCGCCCCGGAAAGAAAGCCGGCCCGCCCGAGGGACTACGGTTCCTGATGGCCCGTTGCCGGGACCGGCTCTGCCGGGAGGATCCAGGGGAGTTCGATGGAGACCGTCTTGCCGCCCTCGCGGGTGGGGCGGACGCGGAGTTTGCCGCCGTACTCCGCGGTGAGCCAGCGGATGATGACCATGCCGCGGCCATTGTCCTGCTGGACGGCGGCGGGCAGTCTCTTCGGAAAGCGCGGATGACCGTCCGTGACGCCGATGCGGAGGTGTTCGTCGCGGTCCAGGGCGATGTCGACCGTGAAGGTGGGTGACTGACCGAAGGTGTGCTGTACGGCGTTCGTGGCGAGTTCGGAGACGATGAGCCGCACGGTGTCGGCCGCGTCGGTGTCCGACGGCAGGCCCCACTCCGCGAGCGTGCCCACGACATAGGTGCGGGCGGCGGAGACCGAGGCGGGATCGCTCGGCAGAGTGACGGATGCTTCCAGATGGTCTGCCATGGCGACGTCGTCCCTTTCCCACGGGACCGCAGTCCGACATGGAGCGGATGGGTTCGAGTACGGTCCCGGACTGGTGCTTGCTCGTCAGACTGCCATCACGGGACCGGTCACGGGGAGCGATCCACCGAGATATGCATATATCTGTCGCCCGAAGCGGTGAACTCTACGACGCGAGACCGTATTGGGGCGGCCCGGAAGGAGTAAGGAGGAGCCCATGCAGAACGGGCCTGCAGTGCGCCGCCGCAAACTGGGCGCCGAACTGCGCACGCTGCGCACCGGCGCTGGGCTCACGAGCGGTGACGCGGCCCGGCTGGTGGGCTGGCACCAGTCGAAGGTCAGCCGTATCGAGACCGGTGCCAGCGGCGTGAAACCAGCCGATGTGCGAGTACTGCTGGACGCCTACGGAGTGCGGGACGGGCACCTGCGCCAGTTGCTGCTGATGCTGGCGGGCTCCGAGGACGGAGGCGACCGCCACCGCTGGTGGCACGCCTACCGTGGGGTGCTGCCGCCCACGTACCGGGACTTCATCAGCCTGGAGTCGCAGGCGAGTGCGATGCGCACGCTGGAGACCACGGTGGTGCCGGGCTTGCTCCAGACGCCCGAGTACGCCCGAGCGGTGACCCGGGCGGCCGTGAAGGACCTCGACGATGAAGGCCTCGACACACTGGTGGAGGTACGGCTGGCCCGGCAGGACGTGCTCCGCACCGAACGGCCGCTGAGGCTGAGCGCGGTGCTGGACGAGTCGGTGCTGCGGCGCGAGGTCGGCGGCCCCGAGGTGATGGCCCGGCAGCTGGAGCGGCTGGTGGAGGCGGCCCGGCTTCCCCAAGTCCGGCTCCAGGTACTGCCGTTCGGCGCAGGGGCGCATGTCGGCCTCACCGGAGCTTTCGTTATTTTCTCATTTCCGAGCACTTCTGATCTAGACGTGGTTGTTCTCGACCAGTTGACGAGTAGCCTCTACCTGGAGCGGAAAGAAGACCTCATGGCCTACTCCGAGGCCTTCGACACCCTGCAGTTTCACGCCCTTTCCCCCGAGGACTCGTTGGACTACATCGCCGGGATAGGCGACGGCGCGTAAGGAGGCCCATGACCACACTGCCTCGGAACGTCCCTGCCAGTACCGACCTGCACGACGTGCGCTGGGTGCGCAGCAGCTACAGCACGGGAGCCAACAACTGCGTGGAGACGGCCCGGCCCCGCTCCGGCCCCTGGGCCGGGCTGCTCGCCGTGCGCGACTCCAAGAGCCCGGCCGGACCGGCGCTGCTCTTCTCCACCGGGTGCTGGGCCGGGTTCGTCACGACCATCCGAGCCATCTGATCAGAACCGGTCACACTCAATCACTCGGGATCGCTTCGGCATGAAGCACGGCCGTGTCACGCCGACTCATGGTCGCGTTTCGCCGATCACCCGTACAGCGCGTTCGATCTCGGCCCCGGACAGGTCCGCACGGGCGGTCAGCCGCAGCCGTGAGATGCCGTCGGGCACGGAAGGAGGGCGGAAGCAGCCCACGGCCAGCCCCGCGGTACGGCAGTCGGCCGCCCAGCGCACCGCCTGCTCCGGGGACGGAGCCCGTACGGAGACCACCGCGGCGTCCGGACGCACCGCTTCCAGACCCGCGGCGGTCAGCCGTGCGTGCAGTTCGGCGGCCACCGCACGGGCGCGCGCGGCGCGCTCGGGTTCGCGGACGAGCAGCCGCAGTGCCGCGAGCGCGGCGCCGGCCGCCGCCGGGGCCAGTCCCGTGTCGAAGATGAAGGTGCGGGCCGCGTTGACCAGATGGTCGATGACCGGCGCCGGGCCGAGCACCACCCCGCCCTGACTGCCCAGCGACTTGGACAGGGTGGCCGTGACCACCACGTCGGCCGCGCCCGCGAGACCGGCCGCGTACGGCGCGCCCCGGCCGCCGTCGCCCAGCACACCGAGCCCGTGCGCGTCGTCCACGACCAGCCCCGCGCCGTGTTCCCGGCATGCCTCGGCCAGCGCGGCCAGCGGCGCCTTGTCCCCGTCGACCGAGAACACGGTGTCGGAGACGACGATCGCCGGTCCCCGGTGCGTGGCCAGGGCCTTGCGCACCGCCTCCGGGTCGGCGTGGCGGACGACCTGCCGCTCGCCCCGGGCGAGCCGGCAGCCGTCGATGAGGGAGGCGTGGTTGCCGGCGTCGGAGACGATCAGCGAGCCGTGCGGGCCGAGCGCGGTGACCGCGGCCAGATTGGCGGCGTACCCGGAGGAGAAGACCAGCGCCGCCTCGAAACCGCAGAATCCGGCCAGCTCGCGCTCCAGCTCGGTGTGCAGCTCGGTGGTGCCGGTGACCAGCCGGGAGCCGGTCGAGCCGCCGCCCCAGGTCCGGGCGGCCTGGGCGGCCCCCTCGGTGACCTCGGGGTGGTGGGCGAGGCCCAGGTAGTCGTTGCTCGCCAGGTCCAGCAGCGGCGATTCGGCGGGGCGCGGGCGCAGGGTACGTACGAGTCCGGCGCGGCGGCGCGCCTCCGCCTGGTCCTCGATCCAGCCGAACGCCATGACCCCTCCGGTGATTTTGTAGGTAGCGGACAGACCCTAGCGGCACGACCTGCCGCCCAGGGTGTGGCAATACCCACACGGTGAACCGTCTCCGTTGTGCAAACTCTCCTTGGCCCCAGGCGGTCCCGTAGGACAGGATCGGACCTCATGGACCTGCTGAACACGCTGGTGGACAAGGGGCTTCGGCGCGAGCTGCCGACCCGCGAGGAAGCGCTCGCCGTTCTGGCCACCTCGGACGACGATCTGCTCGATGTGGTGGCCGCGGCCGGAAAGGTGCGCCGGCACTGGTTCGGGCGCCGGGTGAAACTCAACTATCTGGTCAACCTCAAGTCGGGCCTGTGCCCGGAGGACTGCTCCTACTGTTCCCAGCGGCTCGGCTCGAAGGCCGACATCCTGAAGTACACCTGGCTGAAACCGGACGAGGCCTCCCAGGCGGCCGCCGCGGGGCTGGCGGGCGGCGCCAAGCGGGTCTGTCTGGTGGCCAGCGGGCGCGGCCCGACGGACCGGGACGTGGACCGGGTCTCGGAGACCATCAAGACGATCAAGGAGCAGAACGAGCAGGTCGAGGTGTGCGCCTGCCTCGGTCTGCTCTCCGACGGCCAGGCCGAGCGGCTGCGCGAGGCGGGCGCGGACGCCTACAACCACAACCTCAACACCTCGGAGTCCACGTACGGGGACATCACCACCACCCACACCTACGCCGACCGGGTGGACACGGTGAACAAGGCGCACGCGGCCGGTCTGTCCGCCTGCTCCGGTCTGATCGCGGGCATGGGTGAGAGCGACGAGGACCTGGTGGACGTGGTCTTCTCGCTGCGTGACCTGGACCCGGACTCGGTGCCGGTGAACTTCCTCATCCCGTTCGAGGGCACCCCGCTGGCCAAGGAGTGGAACCTCACCCCGCAGCGCTGCCTGCGCATCCTCGCCATGGTCCGGTTCGTCTGCCCGGACGTGGAGGTCCGTATCGCGGGCGGCCGTGAGGTCCATCTGCGCACGATGCAGCCGCTCGCGCTGCACCTCGCCAACTCGATCTTCCTCGGCGACTACCTGACCAGCGAGGGCCAGGCCGGCAAGGCCGACCTGGAGATGATCGCGGACGCCGGCTTCGAGGTGGAGGGCGCCGGCGAGGTGACGCTGCCGGAGCACCGGGTCGAGGCGGCGGGCGGCTGCGGGTCGGTCTGCGGCTCGCACGAGGGCTGCGGCTCGCACGAGAGTGCGGACGCCTGCGGTACGGCGGACCCGTGCGGTACGACGGCCACGCCGGCCGCACAGGAGGCGCGCACCGACCTCGTCGCCGTCCGCCGCCGGGGCGCCGGAACGGACCTCGCGCCCAATGCCTGAGCTGCCCGGCCTGAGCGTGCCCGAGCTGCTCGAGCTGGACCGACGGCATGTGTGGCATCCGTACGGCCCGATGCCCGGACGTGTCGAACCGCTCGTCGTGGAGTCGGCGAGCGGGGTCCGGCTGCGGCTCGCCGACGGTTCGGGCGAGTTGGTGGACGGCATGTCGTCCTGGTGGTCGGCGATCCACGGCTACAACCACCCGGTCCTCAACGAGGCGGCGCACGCACAGCTCGGGCGGATGAGCCATGTGATGTTCGGCGGACTCACGCACGAGCCCGCCGTACGGCTCGCGAAGCACCTTGTCGACATGTCGCCGGAGGGGCTGGAACACGTCTTCCTCGCCGACTCCGGCTCGGTGTCGGTCGAGGTCGCGGTGAAGATGAGCCTGCAGTACTGGCGCTCGCTCGGCCGGCCCGGCAAGCAGCGGCTGCTGACCTGGCGGGGCGGCTACCACGGTGACACCTGGCACCCGATGTCGGTGTGCGACCCGGAGGGCGGGATGCACGGGCTGTGGTCCGGCGTGCTGCCGCGCCAGGTCTTCGCCGACGCACCGCCGGCGGAGTACAAGGAGTCGTACGCGGACCATCTGCGCGAGCTGATCGCCCGCCACGCCGACGAACTGGCCGCGGTGCTCGTGGAGCCGGTCGTGCAGGGCGCGGGCGGGATGCGCTTCCACTCCCCCGCCTATCTCCGGGTGCTGCGCGAGGCGTGCGACGCGCACGACGTGCTCCTCGTCTTCGACGAGATCGCCACCGGGTTCGGCCGTACGGGCGCGCTGTTCGCGGCGGAGCACGCGGGCGTCAGCCCGGATGTGATGTGTGTCGGAAAGGCGCTGACCGGCGGTTATCTGACGCTGGCGGCGACGTTGTGCACCGCGCGGATCGCCGACGGCATCTCGCGGGGCGAGGTGCCGGTGCTGGCGCACGGACCGACGTTCATGGGCAACCCGCTGGCGGCTGCCGTGGCCTGCGCGTCCATCGAACTGCTCCTCGGGCAGGACTGGCGGGCGCAGGTCAAGCGGATCGAGGCGGGACTGTGGGAAGGCCTGTCGCCGGCGCGCGAACTGCCCGCTGTCCGGGACGTCCGCGTCCTCGGGGCGATCGGCGTCGTCCAGCTCGACCACGAGGTGGAGATGGCCGCGGCCACCGCGGCGGCCGTGCGGGAGGGTGTGTGGCTGCGCCCCTTCCGTGACTTGATCTACACGATGCCGCCGTACATCACCTCGGACGAGGACGTGGCACGGATCGCGCGCGCGGTGTGCGCCGCGGCGCGGGAGGGATGACATGCCGGTACTGGTGATCACGGGGACGGGCACGGAGGTCGGCAAGACCGTCACCACCGCCGCCGTCGCCGCCGCCGCGCTCGCGGCCGGACGCTCGGTGGCCGTGCTCAAGGCCGCCCAGACGGGCGTACGGCCGGACGAGCGCGGGGACGCCGACGAGGTCGCGCGGCTGGCGGGCCCCGTCACCACCGCCGAACTGGCCCGCTATCCGGAGCCGTTGGCGCCCGGCACGGCGGCCCGCCGAGCCGGGATGGCGCCCGTCCGCCCGCACGAGGTGGCGGACCGGGCGGCCAAGCTGGCCGCGGAGCACGATCTGGTGCTGGTGGAGGGCGCGGGTGGGCTACTGGTCCGGTTCGACGCGGCGGGTGGCACCCTGGCCGACGCGGCCGCGCTGCTGGACGCCCCGGTGCTGGTCGTCACCCAGGCCGGCCTGGGCACGCTCAACACCACCGAGCTCACGGCCCTCGAACTACGGCGCCGAAACCTGGAGTTGGCCGGCCTGGTCATCGGCAGCTGGCCCGCCTCCCCCGACCTGGCCACCCGCTGCAACGTCACAGACCTGCCCGACACCGCAGGAGCCCCCCTCCTCGGCGCAATCCCCTCCGGGGCGGGCGCACTGCCCCCGCCGGCCTTCCGCACAGCAGCACCGAAGTGGCTCGCCCCCCGGCTGAACGGCACGTGGGACGCGGAGACATTCCGGGTGCGGGCGACACCGTAGCCGCGGTGATGTGACCACGAGGTGGGCCGCCGCCAGGCAACCGGGTCTCCCCCGCTCTCCAGCCGACCGAGTCGGGGGGTGGGTGGGCGAGGTTGCGGTTCAGGGGTGCGGGAGGCGTCGTACGGGGGAAGCTCCTCCTAGGTCGTCCAGTTCCGGGAGGTTGCCATGCGGCTGCTGTCCACCGGCTCCGGCACCATGGCGCGGAGTCCCGTTCACCACCCGCTGTTCGCCCGCTACTACGCCCGCTTCAGCGTGAGCGCCGAGACCCGGATGGGCATGGCCGGCGTACGTGAGCGGCTGCTCGCCGGGCTGTCCGGGCGGGTGATCGAGATCGGCGCGGGCAATGGGCTGAACTTCTCGCACTACCCCGGCACCGTCGCGGAGGTCGTCGCGATCGAACCGGAGCCGCTGCTCAGGAAGTTGGCGCTGGAGTCGGCGTTGCGCGCCGAGATGCCGGTCGATGTCGTGCCGGGCGCCGCCGAGGCGCTGCCGGTCAAGAGCGAGGCCTTCGACGCGGCCGTACTGTCCCTGGTGCTGTGCAGCGTGCGCGACGTGTCACGGGCGCTGGGCGAGGTACGGCGCGTGCTCAAGCCGGGCGCCCAGGTGCGGTTCTTCGAGCACGGCCTCGGCGGCGGCCAGGCGATGAGACTGACCCAGCGGACGCTGGACCGGACCCTGTGGCCCGCGCTGACCGGCGGCTGTCATCTGGCCCGGCAGCCGGTGGCCGCGCTGCGCGAGGCCGGGTTCACGCTCGGGCCCCAGCGGCAGGTGCTGATGCCGGAGCACGGCCCGACGCTGCCGTCCTCGTACTGCACGCTCGGGGTCGCCTGGCGGCCGGACCAGCCGGCCGCGCACTGATCACAGGCTCCAGCGCCGCAGCTCCCGCGCGATGTCGTCGACGTCGGCCGTACCGTCCTTGACCAGCCGGGCGAGGTCGCGCACCTGCTCGGGCGTGGTGGCCACCTTCTGGCCGCTGGCGACGAGGTAGGCATAAGCGACCGCGGAGGCGAACAGGGCGTTGGACCGCTCCAGCGCCGGCAGGTGGATCAGCAGCTGGAGCAGCGAGGCGGCACGGGTGTGCGGGTCGTCGTAGACGGGCACGCCGAATATCTCGGCGCGGTGCCGGGCGACGGCGGCGATCAGCGCACCCCAGTCGGTGACCTGCGGGTCCCCGGGTGTTCTCTCTTCGGCGAGCATGAGGAGCCAGGCGAGGTCGATGCTGAGCTCGTTCAAGGGATCAGCGGCCGTCCCCGGCGGCCGGGCCGCGGGTCTCGCCGAACTCCTCGGCGAACACGGACTCGTACTGCTTCATGAAGTCGGCGGCGGCCTCGACGAACGTATGGCCGACCTCTCCGGTGTCCTGTCTGACCAGCTCTTCTATATAGCGATTGACGCTGATGCCGCGGGCCAGGGCACGTTCGCGGGCCGCGCGGGCGGTGCCCTCGTCCACGCGTACGTTCAGCTGGGTCTTCGCCATGCCTTGACGCTAGCGCCGGGATGCTAGCAAAGCAAGGGCGCGCGGAATCGGTGCGCCGGGTCGGCTTGTCGCCTACGCTCGCCCGGGACGGGCGGTTCAGGCGATCGGGAGGCGCTCTTGTCCACACCTGTTGCGCAGCGCGCGCCGGACGGCGCCGTCGCGGCCCGCGCCCGCGGGCTGACCAAGGCCTACGGCTCCGGCGAGACGGCCGTCCTCGCCCTGGACTCGGTGGACGTGGACATAGCGCGCGGTCGTTTCACCGCCGTGATGGGCCCCTCGGGATCCGGGAAGTCCACGCTCATGCACTGTCTGGCGGGGCTCGACGCGGTGTCGGCCGGCCAGGTGTGGCTGGGCGGCACCGAGATCACCGGGCTGAGGGAACGGGAGCTGACCCGGCTCAGGCGGGACCGGGTCGGGTTCATGTTCCAGTCGTTCAACCTCATCCCGACGCTGACGGCCGCCGAGAACATCACCCTGCCGATGGACATCGCGGGACGTAAGCCCGACCCGCGCTGGCTGGACCAGGTCATCGACACGCTCGGCCTGCGCGACCGTCTGTCGCACCGGCCCGCCCAGCTCTCCGGCGGTCAGCAGCAGCGGGTCGCGTGCGCGCGGGCGCTGGCCTCCCGGCCGGAGCTGATCTTCGCCGACGAGCCGACCGGCAACCTCGACTCGCGGGCCGGTCTCGAAGTGCTCGGCTTTCTGCGCGAGGCGGTGGACGATCTCGGGCAGACGGTCGTCATGGTCACCCACGACCCCGGCGCCGCCGCCCATTCCGACCTGGTGCTCTTCCTGGCCGACGGACGGATCGTGGACGCGATGGAACGGCCGACGGCGGAAGCCGTACTGGAACGCATGAAGCGGTTCGACGTCGCACGGGGCCGGCTCGGCGACGACACCGTCCGAGAGGACTGACCGGGTGCTCAAGGCGACCCTGAGGAGCTTCCTCGCGCACAAGGGACGGCTCGCGCTTTCCGCGCTGGCCGTGATCCTGTCCGTGGCGTTCGTCGCGGGCAGCCTGATCTTCTCCGACACCGTCACGCACACGTTCGACCGCCTGTTCGCGTCCACCGCCGCCGATGTGACGGTCCAGCCGAAGCAGCAGGACCTGAGGTCGGCCCGGGTGAGCGGAGCGGTGCAGACCCTGCCCGCCGCGCTGCGGGACCGTGTGGCGAAGGTCGGCGGGGTCGCGGCGGCCCGCGCCGAGGTGTCGGTGCAGAACGCCGTCGTGATCGACGGACACGACAAGTCCGTCGGCCCCACCACCGGCGCCCCGACCATCGCGCTGGCCTGGTACGTCACCCACCGCAGCCCCGTGCGGCTGACCTCCGGCCACGCCCCGCACGGTGCGGGTGAGGCGCTGCTGGACGCCGACACGGCCCGCAAGAAGCACGTACGCATCGGCGACACCCTGACCGTGCAGGCGCAGCCGGGCACCTTCCGGGTGCGGGTCGTCGGCATCGCCACGTTCACCACCACCAATCCCGGTGCGGCCCTGGTCTTCCTGGACCCGGCGGTGGCGGGCCGCGAACTGCTCGGTTCCGCCGCGCGGGCGACCAGCATCGCGGTGGACGCGGTCAAGGGCGTGTCCGACACGGAGCTCAAGCGGCGCGTCGGCCAGGCGATCGGCACCGGCTCCTACGACCTGAAGACCGCGAACGAACAGGCCAAGTCGGCGGCGGCCAGCCTCGGCACCTTCCTGGACGTGATCAAGTACGTGATGCTGGGCTTCGCCGGTGTCGCCCTCCTCGTCGGCGTGTTCCTCATCGTCAACACCTTCTCCATGCTGATCGCCCAGCGCACCCGCGAACTCGGCCTGCTGCGGGCCCTCGGCGCGGACCGGCGGCAGGTGCGGCGCTCGGTGCTCGCGGAGGCGCTGCTGCTCGGGCTGGTCGGTTCGACGCTCGGCCTGGCGGCGGGCATCGGGCTGGCGCTGGGCCTCATCCGGCTGATGAGCGCGTTCGGGATGAACCTGAAGGCCACGGAGATGGTCATCGGCTGGGGCACACCGGTCGCGGCGTACGGCGTCGGGCTCGGCGTCACCTTCGTGGCCGCCTATCTGCCCGCGCGCCGCGCGGCGGCCGTCTCCCCGATGGCGGCGCTCGTCGATGCCGAAGTCGCCGGTGTGGGCAAGCCGTTGAAAGCACGGGCGATCGTCGGTGCGGTCATCGGGGCGGCCGGCGCGGCGGCGCTGGCCGGGTGCGCGGCGGCCACGCGGACCGCCCAGGCGGCCTCGCTGCTGGGGGTCGGCGTCGCCCTGACGCTGATCGCGACCGTGGTCGCCGGTCCGCTGCTGGTGCGGCCGGTGATCCGGGTGCTGGGCGGGGCCTTCCCCGCGCTGTTCGGCCCGGTGGGCCGGATGAGCCAGCGCAACGCCCTGCGCAACCCCCGCCGTACCGGCGCCACCGCCGCCGCGCTGATGGTGGGCCTGGCTCTGGTCGGCGGGATGTCGGTGGCGAGCGCCTCGATGTCCGCGTCCTTCGACCGGCAGATCGACAAGAACCTCGGCGCCGACTTCATCGTCCAGAACACCAACTTCACCCCGTTCACCAAGGAGGTGCGGGCCGCCGTGGCCGCGACGCCCGGCGTCGGGCTCGTCGTACCGCAGCGGCTCACCCAGATCGCCGTACGGCTGCCGGACGGACACCGGACCCAGACGTCCGCCGTCGCATACGGCCCGGGGCTCGACGACGTCGTGCACATCACGTACGCGCGGGGCGGTTCGGCCGCCGCGCTGGCGGCCGGGCACCTCGCCATGGACGCCGACTTCGCCAGGGACCACGGCGTACGCGTCGGCAGTGTCGTACCGGTCGAGTTCCCCGGTGGGCGGAACGCCGAGCTGACCGTCGCAGCACTCACCCACCAGGACACCGCGCAGGGGTTCGGGGCCCAGGGCGGCCTGTACTTCGGCCTGGCCACCCTCGAGAAATACGTGCCGCAGGCCCAGGACTCCACGGTCTACGTCAACGCGGCCACCGGCACCGAAGCGCAGGACCTGCGCCCCCGCCTGGAGCGCGCGCTGAAGCCGTTCCCGCAGGTCCAGGTGCGCAACCAGGACGACTACAAGCAGCTGGTCCACGACCAGATCGCCGTCCTGCTCTACCTGGTGTACGCGCTGCTCGCACTGGCGATCGTGATCGCCGTGCTCGGTGTGGTCAACACCCTCGCCCTGTCGGTGGTGGAGCGCACCCGCGAGATCGGGCTGCTGCGCGCGATCGGGCTGGGGCGACGGCAGTTGCGCCGGATGATCCGGCTGGAGTCGGTGGTGATCGCGGTGTTCGGCGCGGTGCTCGGGCTGGCCCTGGGGCTCGTGTGGGGCGTGTGCATGCAGCGGGTGCTGGCGCTGCGCGGACTGACGGCGCTGGCGATCCCCTGGACCACGATCGTCGCCGTCGTGATCGGCTCGGCGGTGGTGGGCGTGGTGGCGGCGCTGCTGCCGGCGCTGCGGGCGTCGCGGATGAACGTGCTGACGGCGATCGCGCACGAGTGACGGAATCGCGACCGTAGCCCAAGCCACTTGCCCACGGGGAGAGTTGATGTCACGTCCGTTCCGCTTCGGGGTCAATCTGCTCACGCCCGCACCCGCCGCCGAGTGGCGCGCGAAGTGCCGGCGCGCCGAGGAACTGGGGTACGACGTGATCCTCGTCCCGGATCACCTGGGCATGGTCGCCCCGTTCCCGGCGCTGGTCGCGGCGGCCGAGGCCACCGAGCGGCCCCGGCTCGGCACGTTCGTGCTCAACGCGGGCTTCTGGAATCCGACGCTGCTGGCCCGGGAGGTCGCGACCACGGACGCGCTCACCGGCGGGCGCCTGGAACTCGGGCTGGGTACCGGGTATGTGCGGGCCGAGCACGAGACGGCCGGGCTGCCGTACGGCTCGCCGCGCGAGCGCGTCGACCACCTGAGGCGCACGGTCGCGGAACTGGACCGGCTGCTCGGCTCCGCCGAGCTCCCCCGGTCTCGACCCGGTTCGACCGGGGGGACCCCCACGCCCCGGCCCGCCCAGTCCCGGGTGCCACTGTTGATCGGCGCCAACGGCGACCGGATGCTGCGGCTGACCGCCGAGCACGCGGACATCGCGGCCTTCCCCGGAGCCCGCCCGGGGTCCGTTCCGGGATCGCTGGAGCCGCTCACCGCGGAGGAGTTGGACGAGCGGGTGGCGCGCTACCAGGACCTGGCGGCGGGCCGGGCGGAAGAGGCCGAACTGAACCTGCTCATCCAACTCGTGGCCGTCACCGACGACCCCGAGCCCGTACTCAAGCCGCTGCTGGAACGGCAGCCGCAGCTCACTCTGGACGACGCGCTGGCCCTGCCCATCGTGCTGGCCGGACCGCTGGAGGACGTCGTCGCGCGGGTGCGGGCGCAGCGCGAGCGGTTCGGGTTCTCGTACCTGACCGTGCTGGAGCCGTACATGGAGGCCTTCGCGCCGGTGCTGGAGCGGCTGCGCGCGGAGTCCGCATGATGCAGAGCCGCATGTGAGAGGGCGGCTACGCACGGCAGAGTGGGGTGCCCTTGCTACCCGGCTCTGAAGCGCAGCTACGGCTTCCTCGGACTCGGGCGCTTCGATTCTGACAGGAGGGCTGACAACGGCGTCCCCCGCCCCGGAACAAGCACAGGACTGTGGGGTGTTCACAAGCGCATCACACGGGCAGCGCCCCAGCGGGGTGGCCGTGTTCTCGGCCGCATGCGGTGAGGGCGAGGACGCCCTGGCCCGAGGTCCTGACGTGCGGTCCCAGCGCTCCGGGGTCGACCGACAGCCGTGCCGCGATGTCGTTGGCATAACAGGTGTCGGGGATCTGGAGGTCTTCCTTGACCTGGCGGTACCGGACGGCGAACGACTCGGAGTCTGCGGGGCTCACACCGTCGAAGGCGTCGTCGGGGAAGCCGTCCTGGTGCGGCAGGAGGTAGCCGGCTTCGGCCGGGTGCGCGAGTTCGCCGTCGCCGTTCTCCGCCGCGTCGTACGCGTCGTAGTGACGCACGATCTCCCCGGCTTCGGCGATGCACCAGGCCGTCCAGTCGTCACCGCAGCTCATCCCGTACCACTGGGCGGATCCGAACCGGCGGCTGAGGTCGGTGCACCGTTGTCTCACGACGAGGGAAAGAGCCTCGTCCCGGTCGTCTGCGTCCTCGACGCGATGGGTGTCCTGGGACGAGTCGCCGAAGACGAGCATCCAGCCGTCCAGAGCGGGACTGATGAAGACACGGGAGCAGGCGGCGTGCGGATGGGCCCGGTCCCAACTGTGGTGGTCGTGGTTCCAGGCCGCCGCGCCGGTTCGAAGCGTGACCGGCTGTGGGCTGCCGAGATCGAACGCCGCGAGTACGGCATCCTGGTCGGTGGCCGGCACCGCGTACCAGGACCCGCACAGGTGCATGCCGTCCGGGATCTCGGCCAGCAGCTTGATCCTCGTCAGCCGGCGCCAGGCGTCCTGGTCCCTGGAGTCGAGACCGTCGGGCCCCGCGATGGCAGCAAGAGCCTCCAGCGCGCCCGCTCGCACCCGGGGGCCGGGCGCTGTCAGCCGACGCACTCGTTGCAGGTGGGGCACGGCTGCGGTGCCGATCGCCTGGAATGCCCAGACCGCTCGCTGCCCGACCTCGGGCACCGGGTCTCCCAGCAACGGGATCAGCCGGTCAATGAACCTCGCCGCAGCCTCACCCCGGGTCTGGAAAGCGAAGAGAGCGTCGCTCCGAACCAGCGGGTGCGCATGGTTCAGCAGCGGTTCGTAGGCCCCTGGATCGTCCACCTTCAGACGTCCCAGCGCCCACGCGACCCTTCTCGCGACCTCAGATGAGTCCGCCGTCGCAGCGGCGTGTGCCAGGGGAAGGAGAGCGGGCTCTCCGATCCTGCACAGCACATCCGCCGAGACCGTCCACTCAACGGGCGACTGCTCGTCGCAGAGCACGTCCAGCACTGCCCCGACGGCAGCCGCTCCGTGTTCCACAAGCGCATCACGCGCTGATCGAGTGTGCTCCCAGGAACCCGAGAGCGATTCGGTCAGCAGTTCCGTGTCCATGGCGGGCACCCTAACCGGGTGCGCTGACAAGGGATCGCCTGCTCAACAGCGACTCGCGTCGAGCGCTTCGTCGTCGGCCCAGAGGACCGGTATGGCGCCCACGGGTTCGAACCGGATCTGCGGGTCGTCGCTCTGGACCGGGCAGATCGGACGGCCGCGAAGTACGGCTGCCTGGCGGGCCTGGCGGCGATGATGTCCAGGACAACCTGCGCCGCCCTACTCCGCCAAGTGGTGCGTCCCGCGCATACTCGGCGCACGGAAACCGCTGGCCAGGCAGGCCGGCCCTCTGCTTGGCTCGCCCCATGAGCGATCTCCGCATCCGCCACGCCAGCCTCTCGGACATCGACACCGTGCTGCACTTCTGGAGCCACGCCGCGGAAGGAACGAGCATCAGCGACGACCACGACGGAGTGGCCCGGCTCATCACCCGAGACCCCGAAGCCCTGCTCCTCGCCGAGCGCGACGGCATCCTCGCCGGAACCGTCATAGCCGGCTTCGACGGATGGCGCTGCTCCGCCTACCGGCTGGCCGTACACCCCGACCACCGTCGCCAAGGCGTCGCCACCGCCCTGCTGAAAGCCGCAGAGCAACGCTTCGCAACCCTGGGCGGACGACGCGTCGACGCCATGGTCCTGGAAGCCAACGAACAGGCCCACCACACGTGGGCCGCCACTGGCTACCATCGCGAGGACCACTGGCGCCGCTGGGTCAAACCGCTGTAGGCGATGTCGTGAGCAGCGATGGTGGTGGTCCGTAACGAGACGGCGCAGCATGCCTGGAGTGCCGCCGCTTACTGCGCGGAGGAGCGCTGGAGGCGCCGGGTGAGGCCGCTCGCCGACCGAGGCCGAGTTCTCTTTGCTCATCCTTTACCATTGAGGGAGCACTCGGCCCGTTATGAAAGGTTGTGAGCGTCCGCCCATGGGCGAGCCTCCCAGTCCGCGCCACCGCGCGTCCCGTCCCGCCCTGCCCGATCATGGGACGGGGGTGACCCGATGACCGAAGTGCTCCTCCTCCTGGTGGCGATCCTGCTGTCGCTGGCCTGTGGCGCCTTCGTGGCGGCGGAGTTCTCGCTGACCACCGTCGAGCGCGGCGAGCTGGAGCGGGCCGCCGAGCGCGGTGAACGCGGCGCCGCGGGCGCCCTGAAGGCCGCACGGAACCTGACCTTCCAGCTCTCCGGCGCCCAGCTCGGCATCACCGTGACCAATCTGGTCGTCGGTATGCTCGCCCAGCCGTCGATCGCCAAGCTGCTGGCCGGCCCGTTCCGGGCGATGGGCCTGTCGGGCGGTGCGGCGAGTTCGGCCGCCCTGGTGCTCGGTACGGCCCTGTCGACGGTGTTCCTGATGGTCGTCGGCGAGCTGGTGCCGAAGAACTGGGCGATCTCCTCGCCGCTGGCCGTGGCCAGACGGGTGGGCAACCCGCAGCGCTGGTTCAGCGCGATCTTCCGGCCCTTCATCACGCACCTGAACAACACGGCCAACCACGTCGTGCGCCGGTTGGGCGTGGAGCCCGCCGAGGAACTCGCCTCCGCGCGCGGTCCGCAGGAACTGGCCGCGCTCGCCCGGCACTCCGCCAAGCAGGGCGCCCTGGAGGCGGACACCGCCGAGCTGTTCGTACGGACGCTGAACCTGGCCGACCTCACGGCGGAGAACGTGATGACCCCGCGCGTCCAGGTCGTGGCCCTCGAAGCCCAGGCGACCTGCGAGGACGTGGCGAACGCGACCCGGGCCACCGGCCTGTCCCGGTTCCCGGTCTACCAGGGCGGCCTGGACTCCGTCGTCGGCACCGCCCACATCAAGGACGTCCTGGCCCTGCCGGCCGAGGAACGCCGTCACCGCCGCGTCTCCCAGGTGATGCGCGAGCCACTGCTGGTCCCCGAGTCCCTGACCGTGGACCGGCTGCTGGACCGGCTGGGCGGCAGGCGCACCATGGCCGTCGTCATCGACGAGTACGGCGGCACGGCGGGCGTGGCGACCCTGGAGGACATCGTGGAGGAGGTCGTCGGCGAGGTGCGGGACGAGCACGACCCGCACGAGACGCCCGACCTCGCTCCCGCCGGGGCCGACGAACAGGGCCGGGCCCTGTACTCGGCCGACGGCGCCGCCCGCACCGACCAGCTCGCGCGCGTGGGCCTGCGGGTGCCCGAGGGGCCGTACGAGACCCTGGCCGGCCTGGTCGCGACCCTGCTGGGCCGGATACCGGTGACCGGTGACACGGCCGAGGTCGCGGGCTGGCGGCTGGACGTCGTGGACGCCACGGGCCGCCGGGCGGCGCGGGTGCTGCTGCACGCGCCGCTGGACGACGAACGGGCCGACGAGGGGGCGGAGGGGGCGTGATGACCGCCGTACAGCTGCTGATCGGTCTGGCGACGCTGGTCGTCAACGCCTTCTTCGTGGGCGCCGAGTTCGCGCTGATCTCCGTGCGCCGCTCGCAGGTCGAGCCGCTCGCCCAGGAGGGCGACCGGCGTGCGAAGGCCGTGCTGTGGGGCCTGGAGCACGTCTCCGCACTGCTGGCCGCCGCCCAGCTCGGCATCACGCTGTGCACGCTGGTCCTGGGCGTGGTCGCCGAGCCGGCGATCGCGCATCTGCTGGAGCCGGTGTTCCACGCGGTCGGGGTGCCCGTGAGCGCGGGTCACGCCGTGTCCTTCGTGATCGCGCTGACCCTGGCGACCTATCTGCACATGCTGATGGGCGAGATGGTCCCGAAGAACATCGCGCTCGCGGAGCCGGTGCGCAGCTCGCTGCTGCTCGGCCCGCCACTGGTCGCGCTGTCCCGGACGCTGCGCCCGGTGATCTTCACGATCAACGCCTTCGCCAACGGGCTGCTGAAGCTGCTCAGGGTGGAGGCCAAGGGCGAGGTCGCGGCGACCTTCACGGACGCCGAGCTCGCCGAGATCGTCAAGGACGCCAGCGAGGCGGGGCTGATCGACGACCGCGCGCAGGAACGCCTGCACGACGCCCTGGAACTGGGCAGCCGGCCCGTGCGGGACGTCGTGGTGCCGCTGCAGCGGGTGGTCTACGCGCACATGGGCGTCACCCCGGAGCAACTGGAGCGGCTGTCGGCCGACTCGGGCTTCTCCCGGTTCCCGGTGGTCGACGTGGGCCGGCGGATCGTGGGCTATCTGCACGTCAAGGACGCGCTGGACGCCTCGCCACGGGACATGCCGTTCCGGCTGCGGGACATGCGGCCCATCGCACGGGTACGGGCACGGACCCCGCTGGACGACGTACTCACCGCGATGCGCGGCAGCCGTACGCATCTGGCGGCGGTACTCGGCGACGACGGCCGGCTGGCGGGCCTGGTGACCATGGAGGACGTACTGCGCGAACTGTTCGGGCAACCGGCACCCGGGTGACGCCGACGGTTCCGGGGCGACCGGCCGGGGAGCCGCCGGGGGCCGGTGCCGGGCGATCGCGGGGGGCCGACCGGGAGCGGTCCGGACCCGCGGCAGTCGAGAGGCGTCCGGCCGGGAGCCGGTGCCGGTGATCACGGGGGGAGCCGACCGGGAGCGGTCCGGACCCGCGGCAGTCGAGAGGCGTCCGGCCGGGAGCCGGTGCCGGTGATCACGGGGGGAGCCGACCGGGAGCGGTCCGGACCCCCGGCAGTCGAGAGGCGACCGGCCGGGAGCCGGTGCCGGTGATCACGGGGGGAGCCGACCGGGAGCGGTCCTGACCCCCGGCAGTCGTGAGGCGTCCGGGCGGGATCCGGGCGCGTCGCCGGTGTCTCGGGGAACCGACCGGGGTCCAGGCGTCGTCCCGTGGATCGCGGGGAGGCCGACCGGGAGCGGTCCGGCCCCGGTCCCGGGGGATTCCGGGGTGACCGACCGGTGGGTATGGAGCCGGGATACCATCTCTGACGCCATGCAGACGAATCCCACACCTCTCCCTTACGGCAGCCTGGTCGCGGTCGGCGACTCCTTCACCGAGGGCATGTCGGACCTGCTGCCCGACGGCTCCTACCGGGGCTGGGCCGACCTGCTCGCCGCGCGGATGGCCGCCCGCACGCCGGGCTTCCGGTACGCAAACCTGGCCGTGCGCGGAAAGCTGATCCGGCAGATCGTCGACGAGCAGGTGGACGTGGCGGCGGCCATGAACGCCGACGTGATCACGCTGGTCGGCGGGCTCAACGACACCCTGCGGCCCAAGTGCGACATGGGCCGGGTGAAGGGTCTGCTGACCGAGGCCGTGGAGCGGCTGGCACCGTCCTGCAAACAGCTCGTGCTGATGCGCAGCCCCGGCCGCCAGGGCCCCGTGCTGGAGCGGTTCCGGCCGCGTATGGAGGAGCTGTTCGCCTGTGTGGAGGAGCTGGCCGGCAGGCACGGCGCGCTCGTCGTCGACCTGTACGGGGCGCCCGCGCTCGGCGACCCCCGGCTGTGGGACGTGGACCGGCTGCATCTGACGGCGGAGGGGCACCGCCGGGTCGCCGAGGCGGTGTGGCAGTCGCTCGGATACGAGCCGGAGGACGGCGAGTGGCATGTGCCGATGCCGGCCACGGCGCCGCCGGACTGGGTGACGCGCCGGGTGGCGGATGCGCGGTTCGCCCGGCAGCACCTGCTGCCGTGGATAGGACGGCGCCTGACCGGACGCTCCTCCGGGGACGGCCGCCCGCCGAAGCGCCCGGAACTGCTGCCGTACGAGGGTCCGGCGTAGCGTCGGCGCCATGACCACGCGGGGCTCGACGGCGCCGACGGCACCGACGGCGTGACGGGCCTCTCGTAGCTTCCGCCGAACAGGGGCATGGCGTTGGCCTGCACGAATCACCAGTAGAATCCATACACGTGACTTCTGCCGCGCCCGCCAAGCCCCGCATCCCGAACGTCCTCGCCGGACGCTACGCCTCCGCCGAGCTCGCCACGCTCTGGTCCCCCGAGCAGAAGGTGAAGCTGGAGCGGCAGCTCTGGCTCGCCGTGCTGCGCGCCCAGAAGGACCTCGGCATCGAGGTGCCGGACGAGGCGATCGCCGACTACGAGCGTGTCCTCGACACCGTCGACCTGGCCTCGATCGCCGAGCGCGAGAAGGTCACCCGGCACGACGTGAAGGCGCGGATCGAGGAGTTCAACGACCTCGCCGGGCACGAGCACGTGCACAAGGGCATGACTTCCCGCGACCTCACGGAGAACGTCGAGCAGCTGCAGATCCGGCTGTCACTGGAGCTGATCCGCGACCGTACGGTGGCCGTGCTGGCGCGCCTCGGCAAGCTGGCCGGCGAGTACGCCGAACTGGTCATGGCCGGCCGCTCGCACAACGTGGCCGCCCAGGCCACCACCCTGGGCAAGCGCTTCGCGACCGCCGCCGACGAGCTGCTGGTCGCCTACGGCCGCGTCGAGGAACTGCTCGCCCGCTACCCCCTGCGCGGCATCAAGGGCCCGGTCGGCACCGCGCAGGACATGCTGGACCTCCTCGGCGGCGACGCCACGAAGCTCGCCGATCTGGAGAACCGGATCGCCGGGCACCTGGGCTTCTCGCAGGCGTTCACCTCGGTCGGCCAGGTCTACCCGCGCTCGCTGGACTACGAGGTCGTCACCGCGCTGGTGCAGCTGGCGGCGGCGCCGTCCTCGCTGGCCAAGACGATCCGGCTGATGGCCGGCCACGAGCTGGTCACCGAGGGCTTCAAGCCGGGCCAGGTCGGCTCCTCCGCGATGCCGCACAAGATGAACACCCGCTCCTGCGAGCGCGTCAACGGCCTCATGGTCATCCTGCGCGGCTACGCCTCCATGACCGGCGAGCTGGCGGGCGACCAGTGGAACGAGGGCGATGTGTCCTGCTCGGTGGTGCGCCGGGTCGCACTGCCGGACGCTTTCTTCGCGCTCGACGGTCTGCTGGAGACCTTCCTGACCGTCCTCGACGAGTTCGGTGCCTTCCCGGCCGTCATCGCCCGCGAGCTGGACCGCTACCTGCCCTTCCTGGCGACGACGAAGGTCCTCATGGGCGCCGTGCGCGCCGGCGTCGGCCGCGAGGTCGCCCACGAGGCGATCAAGGAGAACGCCGTCGCCACCGCGCTCGCGATGCGCGAGCAGGGCGCCGAGCGCAACGACCTGCTCGACAAGCTCGCCGCCGACGACCGTCTGCCCCTCGACCGCGACCGGCTGGCCGCGCTGATGGCCGACAAGCTGTCCTTCACCGGCGCCGCCGCCGACCAGGTCGGCATGCTCGTCGGCCGGATCGAGGAGCTCGTCAAGCAGCACCCGGAAGCCGCCGGTTACACCCCCGGAGCGATCCTCTGACCCGCCTGACGAAGGCGGACCTGGAGGCCGCTCGCGACCGTCTCGTACCGGACGTGGTCGCGGACGGTCTCCAGGTGCTGTTCTGCGGCATCAACCCGGGTCTGATGACCGCCGCGACCGGCCACCACTTCGCCCGGCCCGGCAACCGCTTCTGGCCGGTGCTGCATCTGTCCGGCTTCACCCCGAGGCTGCTGAAGCCGGCCGAGCAGCGGGAACTGCTGTCGTACGGGCTGGGCATCACGAACGTCGTGGCGCGGGCGACCGCACGGGCCGACGAGCTGACGGCCGAGGAGTACGTCGAGGGCGGGCGGCTGCTGGCCGAGAAGGTGACCCGGCTGAGGCCGAGGTGGCTGGCCGTGGTCGGGGTGACCGCATACCGGGCCGCCTTCGCCGACCGCACCGCGCAAGTGGGGCCGCAGGAGCGGACCGTCGGGAACAGCCGGGTGTGGGTGCTGCCCAACCCCAGCGGGCTGAACGCGCACTGGACGGCGGCGACCATGGCGGCGGAGTTCTCCCGGCTACGGGGCGCTGCGCTGGCCTGATCGGTCATGGCCGGGGTACCTCCGTGAACGACGTGTCGGCCTCCTCGCGATCCTCGCCACAGTGGAAGGATCAGTGCCATGAGCACCGAGATGGACTGGGTGTACCGGGTGGACGAGCCGCACGGCTCGGCCGGCTGGCGGCCCTACGGTGACCACCCCGACCGTTGGCGGGGGACGATTACGACCGACGACCCGGCCGAGAACGCCGAGTATGTCGCCGCCCTCGTCGTCACCGACCTGGTGACCGAGTGGACGGTGAGCGGCACCGGCCAGCAGCATGTGCGCGTGACCGTCTGGGAGGGCGAGGAAGGCGCCGGCCCCGAGGACGCGGCCTTCACGGTGGAGATTCGTCCCCACATAGACGGAGAGTGACTCCCGGGTGGCCGCAGCCGTGGCTGCCGAGGGCCGGTGATCACGGAGGGTCCGTCTCGGTCACTATGCCGAGGAGCTGCAACGGAAGCTCCTTGTCCGCGTGGGACACGCCGAGGGCGACCCATCGGTCCGACACGGGCGCCCGCCAGAGCTGGACGTCCGGTACGCGCTCGCTCAGCTCGGCCCAAGGCTGCTCGATGCGCTCTCCCTCCATCGTCCGTGCGAAGACACTGCGCAGGCTGAAGTGCTGTGGCGGCCCCCACCGCCCGGTGAGCCGCTCCGCGAGTCCGTCCCGGTCGGCCTCGTACTGTGCCGCCGTCTCCTCCCATTCCGTGCCGTCGTCGTCACAGAAGTCACTGCTCGTCTGTAAGGCGGCTATGTGGAATCCGGGTCCGCTCTCGCCGTGCTCCATCGTGCTGTGCTCCACGGGGAACTCCCTGGCGCACAGCAAGTCGATGACGGTCAGGCACTTCGCGATGTTCATGCGATCCAGTAAACCGGGCGGCACTGACAATTGGCGGGCTGTCAGGCGTCCCGGCGGTCGAGGGCCACGCACCGTTGAGCAGGGTGACCGGCCCGTTGAGGAGGCCGATGGCCGGTAGGGCCAGGGTGGTCGGGGCTCGCTTGGCGGCGAGCTGCCCCCGGCGGTCGGGCAGCGCCGACAGCGTCAGCCGCAGCGCGCCGCCCCGGAACCCGGCGCGGACGGCCGTCGTGCCGAAGGCCGGCGCGGCGATCCGGCCGAGGCTCCCGGAGCCGAGCATCTGCGAAGCGCCGTCGGTGACTTGGCGGGGCGGGTGGCGCACGGCGTTGATGTTTCGACTGCGGGCGGTCCTCGGCGCGGCGGCCGTGTTCGCCACGGGCTGGCAGCTCGTCACCGGTTTCGCACTGGCCCGCTGCGCCTGGGCGCGCGCCGACCGGGTACCGCTGCCACCGCGCCGAAGGGAGCCCTGCTGACGCCCCTTCCGCTGCAGGAGTGGGCCTGTACGCGCGCCGGCTGCTCGGCCCGTCGGCCGCCAAACGGCCGGCCAGGCTGGAGAAGCGCACCGAGCAGCTGCTGGAACGCACCCGTATCGCACGGGAGAGTTGACCGACTCGATCGGGAAGCCCTAACGGTGGCCGCGGTGCAGGCCGACGCAGTTCGGGCGCGGGCGACCCGGAGTCCACCGACCGCGCCCTGGACGCCATCGAGGAGACCGTCCGGGCGGACCTGGAGCGGGTGCCGGGCGTGGTGCGGAAGTCCGACCGCCCGGTGAGCCCCCGGCCCACTCCGGCCGACACCGACCGCCTCCTGAAGTCGGCCCGAGCCGCGCCGGAGCCGGCCCCGCTGACGCAGCGGAAGCCCGACCGTCCGGTGAACCCTCAACCCCCCGGCCGACACCGACCCCCTCCTCAAGTCGGCCCGAGCCGCGCCGGAGCCGGCCCCGCTGACGCAGCGGAAGCCCGACCGTCCGGTGAACCCTCAACCCCCCGGCCGACACCGACCCCCTCCTCAAGTCGGCCCGAGCCGCGCTGGAGTGGGCCCGGCTGACGCAGCGGGAGGCGGGGGTGCTGCGGCTCATGGCGCGCGGGCGGCGAACGCGGAGGTCGCCGCTCGGCTGGTCGTCGGCCCGGCGATGGTCAAGTCGTATGTGAGCGCCGTGCCGGCCAAGCTCGGGGCGTGCGACCGCACCCAGGCGGTGATCGCGGCGTACGAGCCGGGGTGAGTGGGCGCGGCGTTGCGGAACCCGGCACTCGCCGGGGGTGCGCCGGGCCGAGTACGATCCGGCCAACACGCCCGCGAGCTGGAAGGACGGACGGTGGGGCAGCTGACCGGCGGCGATCCCTCGCTGCTGCGAAGGATCAATTCCGCGGTGGTGCTGCATGCCCTGCGGGCCACGGACTGCGCGACGCTCACCGAGATCACCCGGGTCACCGGACTGTCCCGGCCGACCGTCGAGGGTGTCGTCGAAGGGCTCATCGAGGGCGGGCTCGTCGTGGAGACGGCGGCCGACGAGGGCGCCGCACGCCGGCAGGGGCGGCCCGCGCGCCGGTTCCGGTTCCGGGCCGAGGCGGGGCACCTGCTGGGCCTGGAGATCGGTCCGCACCGGGTCGCGGCGCTGCTGTCCGACCTGGACGGGCGGGTGCTGGGCGCGCAGGCCAAGGACGTCGACGTGACCGCGTCGGCGGACGAGCGGCTCGACCGGCTGCGCGGCGCGGTCGCCGAGCTGCTGCGGCGGGCCGGGGTCGCGCGCGGCTCGCTGCGGGCCGTCGGCGTGGGCACGCCGGGGATCGTGGAGGCCGACGGCACGGTACGGCTGAGCACGGCGCTGCCGCAGTGGACGGGCCTGAAGCTGGGCGAGCGGCTCAGCCGTTCCTTCAAGTGCCCGGTCCTGGTGGAGAACGACGCCAATGCGGCCGCCGTCGCCGAGCACTGGAAGGGCGCGGCGGCCGGAACGGACGACGTGGTGTTCGTACTGGCCGGACTGAGCCCGGGCGCAGGGTCGCTGATCGGCGGACGGCTGCACCGTGGCTACGGCGGGGCGGCCGGGGAGATCGGCGCGCTGCATCTGCTGGGCCGGGAGGCGACTCCGGAGACGCTGCTGTCGACCACCGACGAGCCGCTGCATCCGCTGGACGAGCAGGCGGTCGCCGAGGTGTTCGCGCTGGCCCGGGAGGGCGACCAGCGGGCGCGGGCGGCCGTGGACCGGTTCATCCAGCGGCTCGTGCACGACGTGGCCGCGCTGGTGCTGGCGCTCGATCCCGAGCTGGTCGTGATCGGCGGCTGGGCGGCCGGTCTTGACGGCGTGCTGGAACCCCTGCGCCGCGAACTGGCCCGCTACTGCCTGCGCCCGCCGCGGGTGACGTTGTCCCTGCTGGGGGAGGCAGTCGTGGCCACCGGGGCGCTGCGCTTGGCTTTGGAGCACGTCGAGGAGCAGCTGTTCGCTGTGGAGGGAACGGTGACGCGGCGCTGAGCGCCGGGCCGTGAGGGCGCGGGTCGTCGTACCGCTGCGGCGCCGTCGCGGCTGGTCGCGCCCGCGCGGCGGAGCCGCATCCCGCATCTCTGATGCAGCCCCGCGCCCCTGGACAGCCGGCCTCTCCGGGCCTCAAGAGGTACCGGAGTTCAGGAAGCCCGCTGTTCCGGGTCGTGGTGTATCTCCACGTCCGGTGAATCGCCGAAGGTCAGTCGGCAGGTGTCGGCGCGGTAGGTCGCGACGGACAGCGCGGCGGTGCGGCCCGCGGCGAAGAAGCGGGTGGTGACGACGAGGACCGGCGAACCGGGAAGCCGGTCCAGCTCCTTGGCGTCGTCCGCGCGGGCGGAGCCCAGTTCGACGGCGCGGTCCTGGCCCTCGAGCGTCAGGTGCTGGAGCTCGCGCAGCACCGCACGCGCGCGTGCCGGGCCGGACGGGGCGTCGATCGCGGTGAGGTCGGGCACCGACGCCGCCGGGATGTAGAGCTGTTCGGTGGCGACCGGCTGGCCGTGGGACATCCGGGAGCGCCGCACGGTGTGGACCGGCTCGTCCGCGCCGGTCTCCAGGGCCTTGGCGACGGCCGTGGGCGGCGCCGCCTGGTCGCAGTCGACGGGCTGCCAGGCGTCCGACGCGGCGCCCGGCCAGGCGTGCTGTTCGGTGCCGACGGCCACGCCCACGCGCGGCGGCGCGACGGTCGTACCGACGCCGCGGCGGCGCTGCAGCCGGCCTTCCAGCTCCAGCTGTTCGAGGGCCTGGCGGAGCGTGGCGCGGGCGACGCCGAAGCGGGCGGCGAGGTCGCGCTCGTTGGGCAGGATCTCGCCGACCGAGAACTCGGAGTCGAGTGCCTCGGTGAGCACGGTCTTGAGGTGCCAGTACTTCGGCTCCGGCACCGTTTCCAGCTGCGTGGTCCCCACCCTGTCCTCCGCAAGAGCCGTGGTCCGGCGGTTTTTAGCGCCCTTGTTTATTAAAGGTTGTTGCACTTCTCTGCGACCATAGGGCGGCCTTCACCCTTGGTCAAGACCAATCCTCGATCCCTTGGACGACGCACGCTGACCTGCCGCGGAGCGTTCATGAGGCGTTCGTACACGGCGGTGTGTGTGACATCGCGGCAAAGCCCCCGTCGCAGAACGGGGGCTCATGAGGCATGTGTGGTGCGCGGTGTGTAGGTCAGCGATCGACGAGGTGCCGCAGTTTGTCCGGGTTACGGACGATGTACACCGTGGTGACGCGGCCGTCGGCGACATCCACCTGGACCAGGCTGTCCGGCTCGCCGTCGGCCAGCACCAGCAGGGCCGGGCCGCCGTTGACCTCCAGGACGCGGTACGACGGGGCGGCCGGGGACTGCCGTGCGACGCCGACGAGGAAGCGGCCGACCTTGTCGGCGGTGTGCAGGATCCGCAGCGGCGCCTTGGCCTTGCCGCCGCTGTCGCCGACCAGGCGGACGTCCGGGGCGAGCACGGACATCAGCCCGTCCAGGTCACCGCCGCCGGCTGCGGTGAGGAAACGTTCGGTCAGCTCGCGTCGCTGCGCGGGGTCGACCTCGTAGCGCGGCCGTCGTTCGTCGACGTGCCGGCGTGCCCGCCCGGCGAGTTGCCGTACCGCCGCCTCACCGCGGTCGAGCAGGGCGGCGATCTCGGCGTACGGATACCCGAAGGCCTCCCTGAGCACGAAGACGGCCCGCTCCAGCGGAGACAGCGACTCCAGGACCACCAGTACGGCGAGGGAGACGCTGTCGGCGAGCACGGCGCGGTCCGCCGCGTCGGGGGCGGCCTCGCCGAACTCAATCGGATACGGCTCCGGCAGCCACGGCCCGACATACGCCTCGCCGCGCGCGTGCACCTGACGCAGCCGGTCGATGGCCAGACGGGTGGTGACACGCACCAGATAGGCGCGCGGTTCGCGGACCTCCGCACGGTCGGCTCGGGACCAGCGCAGCCAGGCGTCCTGGACCACGTCCTCGGCGTCGGCCACCCGCCCGAGCATGCGGTAGGCGACGCCCATGAGCAGGGGGCGGTGCTCCTCGAAGACATCGGTCGCGGTCTCGGTGGTCACCGGCCCATCCCATCCGACACGCGCCGGATGTGTCCACCCGGAATCGGCCCGTCCGGCAGCGGTCCGGATCACAATGACCGCGGACCGCCGGGGGTCGGCGGCCGGTGAGCGGGAGGTGGCCGATGCGGTACGCGGTGCTGGGCACGGGCGAGGTGGGCCGCACGCTGGGCGGCAGGCTGGTGGAGCTGGGGCACGAGGTGACCCTCGGGTCTCGTACCAAGGACAATCCGGTGGCGCTGGAGTGGGCCACGGCCGCGGCGGAGCGGGCCCGCGCGGGCACGTTCGCGGAGGCCGCCGCGGCGGCCGAGGCGGTCATCAACGCCGTGAGCGGCCGGGTGGCGCTCGACGCGCTGCGGGCGGCCGGCGCGGAGCACCTCGACGGCAAGATCCTGGTCGACGTCTGCAATCCCCTGGCCTTCGAGGACGGGGAAGCGCGTCTGGATCCGGTGGAGTCGGACAGCGTGGGCGAGCAGATCCAGCGGGCCTTCCCGCACGCGCGCGTGGTGAAGACGCTGAACACGGTCAACTGCCAGGTGATGGTGGATCCGGGGCGGGTGCCGGGCGCACACAACCTGTTCGTGTGCGGCGAGGACGCCGGGGCCAAGGAGCAGGTGACGGCCATGCTCGGGGAGTTCGGATGGGCGGCGGAGCGGGTGCTGGACCTGGGCGGGATCCGTGCGGCGCGGACGGTGGAGATGTATCTGCCGCTGTGGCTCACCATGATGCGGCAGTTCGGGACCTCGGACTTCAACATCGAAGTGCACCGGGCGCATTGACCGTCGCGGGAGCGCGGGGCGTACGCCCACAAGGGCTACCGGCAGGTAGCAATTGCTGACAAGCTGTCTACAGCGTCCGTCCGCACCGAGTCGAGGAGCACCCCATGTCCGCCACCGTCTCCTTCAAGGCCCCCACTCCGTACGGCCCGAAGGACGTGACCGTGTCCTACGCGCGCGTGGGACGCGGCGAGCCGCTGGTCCTGCTGCACGGCATCGGCCACCACCGGCAGGCCTGGGACCCGGTCGTGGACATCCTCGCCACCGAGCGTGACGTCATCGCCATCGACCTGCCGGGCTTCGGCGCGTCCCCGGGTCTGCCGGACGGCCTCGCCTACGACCTGCCCACCACCAACGCCGTGCTCGGCGCCCTGTTCGAGGCGCTGGAGCTGGACCGCCCGCACATCGCGGGCAACTCGCTGGGCGGCCTGCTCGCCCTGGAACTCGGCCGGGAGAAGCGCGTACGGTCGGTCACGGCGCTCTCCCCGGCCGGGTTCTGGACGGAGGCCGAGCGCCGGTACGCCTTCGCGGTACTGCTCGCGATGCGGGGCATCGCCCAGCGGCTCCCGCTGCCTCTGGTGGAGCGGCTGTCGCGCACCGCGGCCGGCCGTACCGCGCTGACGAGCACGATCTACGCCCGCCCCGCGCGCCGTGCCCCTCAGGCCGTGGTCGCCGAGACGCTCGCGCTGGTGGGAGCCACCGGGTTCGACGCGACGCTGCGGGCGGGCACCACGGTCCGGTTCACCGAAGAGTTGCCTGGCCTGCCGGTCACGGTGGCCTGGGGCACCCAGGACCGGATCCTCGTCCGCCGTCAGGGCGTGCGCGCCAAGCAGATGATCCCGCACGCCCGGCTGATACGGCTGCCCGGCTGTGGCCACTGCCCGATGAACGACGATCCCGCGCTGGTCGCGCGGGTCATCCTGGACGGCAGCCGCTGAACCGGCCGACGCAGGCGGCAAACCGGTCGACGCAGGCGGCAGGCGGCAGACCGGCCGGGCTCGGCTTCGCCGACGGGGAAGGGCGGCGGGCGCTGGTAGCGGGCGGTGAGCCCTCGCTGAGGGACCTGTCCCGGCCATCGGGCTCGGCCACCACGCGCGCGTGTACGGGCGGGCACCTTCCGCGAGGCCGGAACCGACCCCGGCACGCCGCACACCCGGCCGGTCCGCGTCGGCTCCCGCAGTACGCGCGCGTGCGGCTTGCTGCCGCAGCGGGCACCGGCAGCGCGTGGGCCCACCATCCACCTGACGAACCGTTCAGCCGCGGCGCACCCTCCGGCAGCCCCTCCCCAAGGCCCGTTGTTCACTTCGGGTTTGCGCACACGCCGCAGGGTCCCAGTAGGTGTGGCTGTGCACACTGACCGGATCCCGTTTCTGGAGGCGCAGCCATGTCAGACCGTCCGCTCCCTGGCCGCCGCAGCGTTCTGCGCGGCTCCCTGGCCGCTTCCGCGGCCCTCACCCTGCCGACCGGCCTCGGCGCGGCCCCGGCGTTCGCCCGCTCCGGACGCCCCCAGGCGAGCTGGGGTGTACAGGCGGGCGACGTGACCACCGACTCCGGCCTGGTGTGGGTGCGTTCGGACCGGGCGGCCCGGATGATCGTGGAGACCTCGGCCACCGAGTCGTTCCGCGACCCGCGCAGATGGCACGGCCCGCTGCTGGGCTCCGGCACGGACTTCACCGGCACCACTCGGCTGCGCGGTCTGCCCTCGGGTGAGCAGATCCACTACCGTGTGCTGCTCGCCGACCCGGACGACCCGCGCCGCACGAGCGAGCCGGTCACCGGCACCTTCCGTACGGCGCCGGCCGGGCGACGCCAGGGCGTGCGGTTCGTGTGGTCGGGCGACCTGGCCGGACAGGGCTGGGGCATCAACGAGTCCATCGGCGGCTACCGCATCTTCGACGCGATGGCGAAGGTCGACCCGGACTTCTTCCTGTGCAGCGGCGACAACATCTACGCCGACGGCCCGATCGCGGCGACCGCGACCCTGCCCGACGGCAGCGTCTACCGGAACGTCACCACCGAGGAGAAGTCGCACGTCGCGACCACCCTGGACGACTACCGCGGCAACTTCCGCTACAACCTGCTGGACTCGGCGCTGCGCCGGTTCAACGCCCAGGTGCCCAACATCATCCAGTGGGACGACCACGAGGTGCGCAACAACTGGTACCCGGGCGAGGTCATCGGCACCGGCACCCCCTACCCGGCCGGCACGAAGCTCGACGACCTGGCGCTGCGGTCCCGGCAGGCGTTCTCCGAGTACTTCCCGATCTCCACGATCAGCGAGCGCCCCGACGGCCGGATCTACCGGGTCGTAAACCACGGCCCCCTGCTGGACGTGTTCGTGCTCGACATGCGCACCTACCGCAACGCGAACTCCCCCGACAACCAGACCACGGACCCGGTCGGCATCCTCGGCCGCGAGCAGCTCGAGTGGCTCAAGCGGGAGCTCGCCAAGTCCCGCGCGGTGTGGAAGGTGATCGCCAACGACATGCCGCTCGGGCTCGTCGTGCCCGACCCGGTCGAGGGCAGGCCGAACTTCGAGGCGGTCGCGCAGGGCGACCCGGGCGCTCCCCTCGGCCGCGAGCTGCAGATCGCCGAGCTGCTGCGGTTCATCAAGCACCGGCGGATCACGGGCACGGTGTGGCTGACGGCGGATGTGCACCACACCTCCGCCCAGCACTACGACCCCTCGCGGGCCGCGTTCAAGGACTTCGAGCCGTTCTGGGAGTTCGTCTCCGGACCGCTCAACGCGGGCGCCTTCCCGGCCAACGCGCTGGACGGCACGTTCGGCCCGGACCGGGTGTTCGTCAAGGCGCCCACCGCCCCCAACGTGTCGCCGGCGCAGGGCTACCAGTTCTTCGGCGAGGTCGACATCGACGGCGACAGCGGCGAGCTGACGGTCCGGCTGCGCGAATACGACGGCACCGTGCTGTTCACGCAGACCCTCCAGCCGGGCCGGGTCGGTCAGTAGCCACCCCCCCTGCTACGGCCCTTTTCGCAGGTCAGGCCAATTGTCAGTGGTCGCCTCTACGGTTTTCACATGACGCGACCACTCGATGACGGCAACGCCACGATCTGGGGCCGGGCGGCACGGGGCCAGACGGCCGTAGAAAATGCAATAAAACGGACGGAGCATGCTTTACCCATCGGTCACAAGCAGTTCGTGATCACGCAACACCCTTCCTTCACAGTGGCTGCATGACTACAGAGATGTCGGATGTGACCCGGGCGAAGCACGGCCGCCCCGTACACCACTGGCGACGGGACGTCGTCGAACTCGCCGCGCTGTTCACGGCCGTGGCCGTGGCCGACGCAGTGGCGAACCTGATCGGGCACGGCCCCGACGGTCCGGCCCTGCTGGTGATCTCGGCGCTGGTGCTGACCGCGACGGCCGGCTTCCACATCTGGTGGGCACGCCGCCACGGACACGCCCCGCCGGCCGGTGATACCGACGCCCGGCCGACCGCCGAGACGCGGTCGGCCGGGCCCCAGGAGCAGCCCGGCGGCACCGCGGACGACGTGGCCGGCACCGGTGTGCTGTGGCGGATGCGGACGACGGTGAAGGACGAGCCGGGCTCGCTGGCGGCGCTGTGCACGGCGCTGGCCGAGCGGCGCGTCGACATCCTGAGCCTCCAGACGCACCCGCTCGCCGACGGCACGGTGGACGAGTTCCTCCTGCGGGCGCCGGGCGCGCTGGAGGCGGTCGAGATCACCCGGGCTGTCTCGCTGGCCGGCGGCGAGTCCACCTGGATCGAGCGGGCCGACGCCCACGACCTGGTCGACGCCCCCACCCGAGTGCTCCGCCTGGCTGCGCGCACCGCGCTGGACGCCGCCGAACTACCGTTGGCGCTACGCCAGTTGCTGGGCCGGTGCACGATCCGCTCGCTGCCCGGGACGCCGGCCGGTGGGGGCCGCGGGCCGGAGCCGGTGCCGGTCGAGGGCGTGCTGGAGGACACCGTGATCCGGCTGCGGGCGCCGGAGGGCGGCGTGCTCACCGTGGAGCGGCCGTATCTGCCGTTCACCCCCACCGAGTTCGCCCGGGCCCGGGCGCTGGTGGACCTCGACAACCGGCTCGGTCCGCGGATCCCGCGCGGCAAGGACGTGCTGACGCTGCCCGAGGGCAACGACATCACCGTCCGCCGGGTCGACACCGGAGACCTGACCGCGGCCAAGGCGATGCACGAGCGGTGCTCGCCGCGCACCCTCGGCATGCGCTACCACGGCCCGGTCGGCGACGCGGGCCGCTATCTGAACCATCTGCTCAGCCCCCGTTTCGGCCGGACGCTGGCCGCGCAGACCGCCTCCGGGCGCATCGTCGGCCTCGGGCATCTGCTGTGGGACGGCGACGAGACCGAGGTCGCGCTGCTGATCGAGGACGAGTGGCAGCACCGGGGCATCGGCGGCGAGCTCCTCGGCCGGCTGGTGGCGATGGCGGTGGAGGCCGGCTGCGAGAGCGTCTACGCCGTGACCCAGGCGTCCAACACCGGCATGGTCGCCGCGATGCGGGGCCTCGGGCTGCCGCTGGACTACCAGATCGAGGAGGGCACGCTGGTCATCACCGCCCGCCTGGACTCCCCACAGGTCGCCTCCCGGGCAGCGCACCACACGGACCGTCGCCGTCTGGGCGACCCCGCCCGGCGCGACTGACGCCGGTCAGGCACGCAGGCCCGCCGGCACCGACACCGGTCACGCGCGCGGCGGCCCGGCCCGGCGTGGCACTACCGACGCCCGGCGGCACACGGGCAACGGCCCGGCGCGGCACGGCACGGCACTACCGACGCCCGGCACACAGGCAACGGCCCGGCGCGGCTGGCCCGTGGCCCGGCCGGCGGTCCGCCACGGCCGGGCGCGCCGGCTGGCGCGCCCGCAGCCGGACCCGTGCGCCCCCAGCCAGGCCGGTGCACCCCCAGCCAGGCCGGTGCACCCGCAGCCAGGCCGGAGTGCCCGCGGCCAGGCCGGAGTGCCCGCGGCCAGGCCGGTGTGCCTTCCGATGCAGCCGCAGGCTGGGTCCGGTGCGACGGCGCTCAGCCACGACGGCCGGGGCCGGCGGCGCCGATCCGGGGCGCACCCCCCCCGGCCGGCCTCAGCGCACCGCTTCCCTCAGCGGTACCGGCTCCCGCAGTGGCACCGGCGTCCGGGCCGGCTCCCCCAGTGCCTGGTCCAGATCGGCCCACAGGTCGTCCACGTCCTCAAGCCCCACCGACAACCGCAGCAACCGATCGCTCACACCCGCACCGCGCCGGTCGTCGGCGTCGACGATCCGGTGGCTGATGGAGGCGGGGTGCTGGATGAGCGTGTCGACGCTGCCGAGGCTCACCGCCGGGGTGACGAGCCGGACCCGGGAGATGACCTCGTGCGGATCGCCGTCCACCTCGAAGGCGATCATCGCGCCGCCGATCCGCGGGTAGTGGACGCGGGCCACGCGCGGGTCGGCGGCGAGCCGGCCGGCCAGTTCGGCGGCGTTCGCGGAGGCGGCCCGTACCCGTACCGGCAGGGTGGACAGCCCGCGCAGCAGGAGATAGCCCGCCAGCGGATGCAGCACACCGCCGGTGGCGAAACGTATCTGCCGGAGCCGGCCCGCGAACTCCTCGTCGCAGGCGACCACTCCGGCCAGCACGTCGCCGTGCCCGCCGAGGTACTTGGTGGCGCTGTGCAGCACCATGCGGGCGCCGTGCTCGGCCGGGCGTTGCAGCACGGGCGTGGCGAAGGTGTTGTCGGCGAGCAGCGGTACCGAACCGCAGGCGTGGGCGACGGCCCGCAGGTCGAGCTCGGCGAGGGTCGGGTTGGCCGGTGACTCGACCATCACCAGGCCGGTGTCCGGGCGCAGCGCGTCGGTGATGCCGGCCGGGTCGGTCCAGGTGACCTCGGTGCCGAGCAGCCCGGCGGTGAGGAGGTGGTCGCTGCAGCCGTACAGGGGCCGTACCGCGACGACATGGCGCAGGCCCATCGCGGAGCGGGCGAGGAGGACCGCGCTGAGGGCCGCCATGCCGCTGGCGAAGGCGACCGCGGACTCGGTGCCCTCCAGCCGGGCCAGGGCGGTCTCGAAACGGGCGACCGTCGGGTTGCCGAGGCGGCCGTAGACCGGCGGTCCGACCGGGTCGGCGCCGTCGGTGGCGAAGGCGTCGATGCGGGCGGCCTCACCGCGGCTGTCGTAGGAGGGGTAGGTGGTGGACAGGTCGATCGGTGGGGCGTGCAGGCCCTGGCGGGCGAGGTCGTCACGGCCGGCGTGCACGGCCTCGGTGGCCAGGGCTCTCGATGCGGTGCGTACGTCGTCGTAGGCACCCGGGCTCGCTGTCTCCATGGGCGGAAGGGTGAACATCGAACGGTTCACTGGAATCGAACACCGTGCTACGTTCGACCAATGGCCGAATCTGTCGTACTGGATCCGGTGGATCTCCAGCTGCTTCGCCTCCTGCAGAACGACGCACGGACCACCTACCGGGATCTCGCCACGCAGGTGGGCGTGGCGCCGTCGACCTGTCTGGACCGGGTGACCCGGCTGCGCCGCTCGGGCGTGATCCTCGGCCATCAGCTGCGGCTCGATCCGGCCAAGCTCGGCCGCGGGCTCCAGGCGCTGCTGTCGGTGCAGGTCAGGCCGCACCGGAGGGAGCTGGTGGGACCGTTCGTGGAGCGGATCCGGGCGCTGCCGGAGACCCTGACGGTGTTCCATCTGACCGGCCCGGACGACTATCTGGTGCATGTGGCCGTCGCGGACATGGCCGATCTGCAGCGGCTGGTTCTCGACGAGTTCACCGCGCGGCGCGAGGTGGCCCGGGTGGAGACCAGGTTGATCTTCCAGCAGTGGGACTGCGGCCCGCTGCTGCCGCCCGGCCACGCCCAGAGCTGAATCCCCCCGTACGTGGGTGACGCGGAGATCCTCGCCGTACGAGGATGGGCCGCATGTCTGAGACCAAGAGCCCGCTGCCCCGGCAGGTCGCCGACGCGTACGTCGACGAACTCATCGCCCTCGATCCGGTCACCGGTACCTACCTCGGTGTGAAGGAGAGTTCGAGCCGGCTGCCCGACTACTCCCCCGCGGGCCAGGAAGCCCTCGCGGAGCTGGCCCGGACCACGCTCGCGAAGCTGGACGAGGCGGAGCGGCAGCCCGGTGCGGACAGTGACGTGGAGCGGCGCTGCGGACGGCTGCTGCGCGAGCGGCTGACCGCCGAGCTCGCCGTGCACGAGGCGGACGAGCATCTGCGCGCGGTCGGCAACATGAGCACCCCGGGCCACTCGGTGCGGGACATCTTCACGGTCACCCCGTCGCAGACGGACGAGGACTGGGCGGCGATAGCCGAGCGGCTGCGCGCGGTGCCGGGCGCCCTCGCGGGCTATCGCGCGTCGCTTCAACTGGGCCTGGACCGCAAGCTGTTCGCGGCGCCCCGGCCGACCGCGACGTACATCGAGCAGCTCACCGAGTGGACGGACACGGACGGCCGGGGCCGCGGCTGGTACGAGGACTTCGTCGCCGCCGGGCCCGAGGCGCTGCGTGCGGAGCTGGACGAGGCGGCCCGCACGGCGAGCGGCGCCCTGGTGGAGCTGCGGGACTGGCTGCGGGACGTGTACGCGCCGGCGATCGAGGGCGCCCCGAACACGGCGGGCCGCGAGCGGTACGCGCGCTGGTCCCGCTACTTCAACGGCACCGACCTGGACCTGGACGAGGCGTACGCGTACGGCTGGTCGGAGTTCCACCGGATCCTGGGCGCGATGAGGCAGGAGGCGGAGAAGATCCTGCCCGGCGCCGAGACGCCGTGGGTGGCGCTCGCGCACCTCGACGAGCACGGCCGGCACATCGAGGGTGTGGAAGAGGTCCGCGAGTGGCTGCAGGGCCTGATGGACAAGGCCATCGAGGACCTGGACGGCACGCACTTCGAACTCGCCGAGCGGGTGCGGAAGGTGGAGTCGCGCATCGCGCCGCCCGGCGGTGCCGCCGCCCCCTACTACACGGGCCCGTCGGAGGACTTCTCGCGGCCCGGCCGCACATGGCTGCCGACGATGGGGCAGACCCGCTTCCCGGCCTACGACCTGGTGTCGACCTGGTACCACGAGGGAGTGCCCGGCCATCACCTGCAGCTCGCGCAGTGGGCGCACGTGGCCAAGGACCTCTCCCGCTACCAGGCGACGGTCGGCATCGTCAGCGCCAACGCGGAGGGCTGGGCGCTGTACGCGGAGCGGCTGATGGACGAGCTGGGCTATCTGACGGACCCGGAGGAGCGGCTCGGCTATCTGGACGCGCAGATGATGCGGGCGGCCCGGGTGATCGTGGACATCGGCATGCACCTGGAGCTGGAGATTCCCGCCGACTCGCCGTTCCACCCCGGTGAGCGGTGGACGCCGGAGCTGGCGCAGGAGTTCTTCGGCGCGCACAGCAGCCGGCCGGCGGACTTCGTGGAGAGCGAACTGACCCGCTACCTGACGATCCCGGGCCAGGCGATCGGCTACAAGCTCGGTGAGCGGGCGTGGCTGCTGGGCCGACAGAAGGCGCGCGAGCGGCACGGCGACGCGTTCGACCTGAAGGCCTGGCACATGGCGGCGCTGTCGCAGGGCTCCCTGGGGCTGGACGACCTGGTGGACGAGCTGTCCCGGCTCTGACCGTTCTCGTCAACGCCGGGAGGTCTTCCCCGAGGTGATGCCATCCGCCCTCAACGCCGGAACCCGCCTTCCGAGTTGATGACCTCCCCGGTGATCCAGCGGGCCTCGTCGGTGGCCAGCCACGCGATGAGCCTCGCCGGGTCGTCGGGGAGGCCCCAGCGTCCGCCGGGGAACCGGGCGGCGACGGCGGCGTGGACCTCACCGGTGGCGTAACCGGTGTCCACCGGGCCGGGGTTGACGGCGTTCACCGTGATGCCCCGCCCGGCGAGCGCGCCGGCCAGGGAGCGGGTGACGGAGGCGAGGGCACCCTTCTGGAGGGCGTACGCGATCTCGCCCGGCATGCCGCCGCCGAGATCCTGCCCGGAGGTCATCAGCACGACCCGCCCGCCGGGAATGCCCTCCGGTAGCCGGGCACGCGAGCGGGCATAGGCCTGGACGAGCAGCAGGACCGAGCGGGTGTCAACCGCCCAGTGCGCGTCGAGCATCTCGGCGTCGATCTCGTCGAGAGTGCCACCCGAGCCGCTCAGGGCGTGGTTGGCGACAAGGATGTCCAGCCGCCCGAACTCGCCCACCACGGCGTCGATCAGCCGCCCCGGTTCGGCCGGGTCGGCCAGATCCCCGGCCCCCGCCACGACCCGCGCCCCTGGCTCCCCGAGCGCCTCACGCACGGAGCCGACGACCGCCTCGATGCTGTCGGCACCCCACGGCATCGCCCTGTCGTGCGGCACATGATGGTGCACATAGACACTGGCCCCGTACGCCCCCAGCCGCCGCGCCACGGCACACCCGATCCCACCGCGCCGACTGGCCCCGGTGACCAGCGCGACCCTCCCCCGCAGCGGCAACAGGTCACGCCGTAGATCACCGGAGAAGGGACTCATCTCAGCGGACACGGCCGACCAGCCTAGGCGGCACCGGACGACTGAGCGAGCCGATTGGGGCGAAGCCGACACGGATTTACGCGCGAGCACACACGGCCCCGCCTCGGAGTACGACCGTACGCCGCCCCGCCGTGGGCAATCGCCCGGCAAGGCGGGACGGGTGGGCACGGCCCGCAGCATGGGGTGCCGCCTCGGCTCCGGCGCGACCATACGAGGGCCGGATCCTAAGCACGCGCCGCCCCCTGGCCGACCCAGGGCACCAGCGACTCGGGGGGCCGGCGGTGGGAAGGCCGGATCGACACGGCTCCGGGTCCGAGCGCACACGGCCCCGCCTCGGAGTACGACCGCACGCCGCCCCGCCGTAGGCAATCGTCCCGCAGGGCGCACGGGGGGCCGGGTGCTGTCCCGGCTCCCGGTGGGAGCGCGCCCCGGAGGCCGGAGGCCGGTCGGTCGGTGGGGGCCTCGGGTGGCTTGGCCGCTCGTGCGTGACCGTCACGCGGGCGGTGGTCGGCCGTCCGGACGCCCCCGGTGGCGTGAGTGGCCGGGCGGCGGCTAGCTGGTGGCGGAGGCGATGTGGAGGAGGCGGGGCGGCATGCGGCAGCAGGGGCCGGGGCAGCGGGTGCTGGAGACGCCGCGGGCCGCCGGACTGGCCGGAGTGGTCTTCGCGCTGCTGCTGGCGGCGGCGATCGTTCTGTTGCGGCTGGGCGTTCCTGAGGGTACCGGCGCTGTCAACGCGGGAGGATTCACGAACTCCGCGCGCCATGACGTGGTGCGCACCGCCCTCTCGCTCGTGCCGTTCGCCGGCATCTTCTTCCTCTGGTTCGTCGGCGCCGTACGGGCGCACATCGGTGAGAGCGAAGACCGGTTCCTCGCCACCGTCTTCCTCGGCAGCGGACTCGTCTTCACCGCCACACTGTTCGGCGCCACCGCCGCGGCCAGTGCCGTCCTCGACCTCGCGCACCCCGCCGGCATGGCGCCGTCGCCGTCCTCCTGGGACTTCGGCCGCCATCTCGCGTACACGCTGATGACGGAGTACGCCACGCGGATGGCCGCCGTGTTCGCGTGCTCGATGTCGGTGATCGGCCACCGGCTCGGGATCCTGCCCCGCCCGCTGACGGTCCTGGGCTTCCTCACCACCTTCACCCTGCTGTTCGTCGCGGCCAGCGTGCCCTGGGTGGAACTCGTCTTCCCCGCCTGGTCGCTGGTGCTCAGCGCGTACATCCTCCGGGCGAGCGGTCGCGCCCGGCCCCGTACCGCGGCGGATGCGTGACGGACGGATCACGTCGCCGCCCGTGCACCGGGACCGGCCGGCAGCCCGAATGGGGCTCTCGGCGGGCGGTGCCGCGCCGCCGCGCTCATGCTGGCAAACGGGACATGACCGCCGTCCGGGAATGCCGCGCGCAACGGCAGGCGCGCACCGGACCTGGCCAGCGGAAGGGCGGAGCATCGATGCGCCTCGTCGTCGATCTCAACAAGTGTCAGGGGTACGCCCAGTGCGCGTTCCTCGCGCCGGACGTCTTCGCCATGCACGGCGAGGAGTCCCTGATCTACAACCCCCACGCGCCCGAGGAGCAGCGCGAACGGCTCGCCCGCGCCGTCGCGGCGTGCCCGGTGCAGGCCATCACGGCGGACGGACTGGACAGCACGGGTGAGCGGCACACCGGATCCGCCCAGGGGGCGTCCGATGCCCGCTGACTACATGGGATGGCTCAGGCGCGAGGGCCGGATCGTGATCGTCGGCGCCTCGCTGGCGGGCCTGCGGGCCGCCGAGACCCTGCGCGCCGAGGGCTTCGCGGGTGAGCTGACCCTGATCGGGGACGAGCCGTACGAGCCGTACGACCGGCCACCGCTGTCCAAGGCGGTCCTGCTGGGAATGGCGTCCCCGCACCACACCGAGCTGCCGCACCGCAGGGAGATCGACGCCAAGTGGCGGCTCGGTGTCGCGGCGACCGGTCTCGACCTGGCGGCCAAGCGGGTGCGGCTCGCCGACGGGGACGAGGTGGAGTACGACCGGCTGCTCATCGCGACCGGTGTCCGCGCCCGGCCCTGGTTCAAGGAGGAGGAGGCCCGCCTGGACGGCGTCTGCCTGCTGCGCACCCGTGACGACGCGGTCGATCTGTACCGGCGGCTGAAGGCCGGGCCGCGCCGGGTGTTCGTCATCGGCGCCGGGTTCGCCGGTTCGGAGGTCGCGTCGGCCTGCCGGGAGATGGGTCTTCCGGTCACCGTGGCGGAGCGCGCCGGCGCCCCGCTGGTGGGCGCCCTGGGCGGGGTGATCGGTGCGGTGGCCTCGGACCTGCAGCTCGAGAACGGCGTGGATCTGCGCACCCATGTCACGGTGACCGGTCTGGAGGGTGACGCGGTGGGCCGGGTGCGGGCCGTCCACCTGTCGGACGAGAGCGTCGTCGAGGCGGATGTCGTGGTCGTCTCGCTGGGCTCGCTGCGCAACACCGAGTGGCTGGCCGGGTCGGGACTGGGCGCGGGGCCCCGGGGCATCGCCTGCGACGCGGGCTGCCGGGCCTTCGACTTCCGGGGCATCGTCACCGATGACGTCTTCGTCGCGGGTGATGTCGCGCGGTCCCCGCACGCGCTGTTCGGCTACCAGTTCCTCTCGCTGGAGCACTGGGGCAACGCCGTCGCGCAGGCGCAGACGGCGGCGCACAACATGATCTGCCACGGTGCCGACCGGCGCCCGCATCTGTGGATGCCCGCCTTCTGGTCCTCGATGTTCGGCGTGAACATCAAGTCGGTCGGCGTGCCCCCGATGGGCGAGCAGCTCATGATCACGCAGGGTTCGCCGGCCGAGCGCCGGTTCGTCGGTGTCTACGGCTACCAGGGCCGGATGGTGGCCGCCGTGAGCTTCGACAACACGCGGTGGCTGGAGTTCTACCAGCGGCAGATCGAGCGGGGTGCGCCGTTCCCGGTGGAGTTCCCGACGACGGACCGGCGTCCCGAGGGCCGGCAGCCGGTGGATGCCGACTTCCCGGACCCGTCCCTGCCGAGTCACGGCCCGATGGTGACCCTCAGCGGTTACTCACCCGCCGACCAGCAGCTGGTCTTCCACCCCGCCCGCCACTGACCGCCGCCCGGCCCGACGCTCCAAGGACCTGTCATGCCGCAAGCCTCGCTGTTGCGCCAGATCACCGACTTCGCGAACCGCGCCAACCCGTACCCGCTCTACGAGGAGCTCCGCAGGACACCGGTGCTCCACGAGGCGGACGGCCCCTATGTCATCAGCTCCTACTACGACATCGAGGCCCTGCTCCACGACCCGCGGATCAGTTCCGACGCGGCCAAGATGACCGCCACGGGCGACGACGAGCTGTCCGAACCGGAGACGACGGGGCTGCCGCCGAGCTTCATCCGGCTCGACCCGCCGGAACACGACCGTCTGCGGCGGATCGCCAACAGCTCCTTCGGTCCCCCGCACCGGCCCACCCGTATCGACTCCATGCGGGGCGAACTCGCGCAGATCGTCACCGACTTGATCGACGGGTTCGGGGACGCACGGCAGATCGACGTGGTCGACGGTTGCGCCTACCCGTTCCCGGTGACGGTGATCTGCCGGCTGCTCGGCGTGCCCCGCGAGGACGAGCCCCGCTTCCGGGCCTGGGTCGACCCGATCGTGGCCGGACTGGACCCGGACACCCGCACGAGCGCCGAGTCCGAGCGGGTCGCACAGGAGGCACGGCTGCAGCTCGGCATGTACCTGAACGGGCTGGTGGAGCAGCGCGTCAAGGAGCCGCGCGACGACATGCTCTCCGACCTGGTGAACAGCCGCGGCCCGGACGGCGCCATGACCACCATGGAGGTGCTCACCACCGCCGTGCTGCTGCTGATCGCCGGGCATGAGACGACCGTCAACCTGATCACCAACGGCATGCTGACCCTGCTGCGCCACCCGGAGTATCTCCAGCGGCTGCGGCAGGATCCGATCCTGTCGGTGAAGATCGTGGAGGAGCTGCTGCGCTACGAGCCGCCGGTGCAGCTCCTGCCGCAGCGCACCTGTATCACCGACATCGAGGTGCGCGGGGTCACCATTCCCAAGGGCTCGCGCATCTGGCTGGTGCTGGCCGCGGGGAACCGGGACCCGGAGCGGTTCAAGGACCCCGACCGCTTCGACCCGGACCGCGAGGACCTCCAGCACCTCGGCTTCGGCAGCGGCATCCACAGCTGCTTCGGCGCCCCGCTCGCCCGGCTGGAGGCCCAGATCGCGCTGTCCGAACTGGCCCGGCGGCTGGAGAATCCCCGACTGGTCGAGGATCCGCCGCCGTACCGGCCGAACGCGGTGCTGCGCGGTCCCAGGCACCTGAACGTCGACTTCGACGGCCTGAATCCCTGAGGGCTCAGGGGGCGGCGATCCTTCTGAGCCGTACCAGCCCCACCCAGGTCTCCGGACCCGGCTGCACATAGGCGGCCCGCACCGCGTATGTGCCCGCCTCCAGGGGCACCCGGAGGTGCTCGGCGCGGTCGGCCGCCCGGCCCGGCCAGGCCGAGTCGAACAGCAGCACCGGCCCGGGCACCCGCCAGTGCACCTCGCTCCCCCACACCGCCGCGTCCAGGGCGGCGGGGACGGTGGCGAGCAGTTCCCCCTCGGAGTGCGCGGCGGACCACCGTACGAAGGTGGCGTGGTCCGGCAGGTACGAGGTGGAGGCGGGTTCGTCGCCGAACACGAGGGCCGCGCTGTCGCCGACGGGCAGCAGGCCGACGTAACCATCGACCTCGCACGCCCGGTCGTAGTCCGTGTCGAGTTCCTCGCTGTCGGCGCCCGCCCAGAACGGCAGCACCGTCTCCGGGACGGCTATCAGCGGGCCACCGCCCGATTCCACCCACTCCAGCGCGCCAGGTTCCGCGTATCGAGCCATGGGCAGAGAACCTACACGGGGATCGTTCAGCAGCCGCAGTCGCCTTCGACGGGCGCGGTCAGCTGGTCGGCGTCGCGCTGTGCACGCCCCTGCCAGGTCTCGTAGGCGAAGCCCTCGCGCGCCCAGTACTCGAAGCCGCCGAGCATCTCCTTGACCCGGTAGCCGAGTTCGGCGAGGGCGAGCGCGGCGCGGGTGGCGCCGTTGCAGCCGGGGCCCCAGCAGTACGTCACCACCGGCACGGACTTGTCCAGGAGCTGCTCGGCCTGCTCGGGGATGAGCGCGGTGGGCAGGTGGACGGCGCCGGGGAGGTGGCCCTGGTCCCAGGACTCGGTGGAGCGGGAGTCCACGACGACGAAGCCGCAGTCGCCGCCTGCCGCGAGCGCGGCGGCCACGTCGGAGACGTCGGCGTGGAAGGCCAGGCCGGCCCGGAAGTAGGCGGCGGCCTCGGCGGGGGCGGCGGGGGCGATACGCAGGACGGGGTTCTCGGTGGTGTTCGTGATCATGACTGGAAATCTATGATTTCCGACCGCGCCCATGAAGTGAGAATCCACGGCGTCTGCCTTGCCCAGGCCGGGAATTCCCTGCTATCCATCCGGGATGACCGCGTATTCCCCGGACGCCACCGACTGGCGCATTCTCGAGGTCCTCCAGCGGGAGGGCCGGGCCAGCTACGCCGAGTTGGCGCGCGCCGTCTCCATGTCGCCGAGTGCCGTCACCGAGCGGGTACGGCGGCTGGAGGAGGCCGGCGTGATCCAGGGGTACGCGGCGGTCGTCGACCCCGAGCGGCTCGGGCTGCCGATCCTGGCCTTCGTGCGGTTGCGCTACCCGAACGGCAACTACAAGCCGTTTCACGACCTGGTGGCCGCAACCCCCGAGATCCTGGAGGCGCACCATGTGACGGGCGACGACTGCTTCGTCATCAAGGTCACCGCCCGGTCCATGTCCCATCTGGAGGAGATCTCCGGGAAGATCGGCGCGCTGGGCTCGGTGACCACCAGCGTCGTCTACTCCTCTCCGCTGCCCCGCCGCGCCCTCGGCCGCTGACCGGGTCGGCCGCAGGCACCGGTATCTGGAGGCGGTGTCCACTTTGGGGGCGGAGGTGGGCACGCATGCCGAGGATCCGGCGAGACCCGTCCACGTCGTCGAGGTGACGGAGGACCGGGTGACGCCACCGCCTGGCCGTCACTGACCGAGCCGTTCCGCGCGTTCTGGCTCGACTGCGACGCGGGCAAGCAGGAAGCATTCCGGGCCACCGAGTCTCTGGGCGAGTCGTACGAGCGGGCGAGCGACGAGGCTCACGAAGCCGACCTCGTGACGTTCCCGACCGGCGGAGGAACCATCGTATGGCTGGGACGCGCGGAGACCGGGAGCATCGCCTCGATCGTCACGGTTGGACCGGCCCTCTTCCACAGCAAGCTGGTCACGTCCGTGTGAGCCAGGCCGGCTGGACGCGGTCGTAGCCCAGCGCGTGGCGCGTTTCGGAGCCCGCGACCGGCGGCGATGTGCCGGCGGGCAAATGACGGTTCACGAGCCGTCAGACCCCCCGCTGCCGCAGCACCGACCCCGATCTGCCCTTCACCACCTCCAGTTGGGCATGGATGCGGCGGCGCAGGTCCGCGACATGGCTGACGATGCCCACGCTGCGGTCGCGTTCGCGCAGGGAGTCGAGGACGTCGAGGACCTCGTCGAGGGTCTGGTCGTCGAGGCTGCCGAAGCCCTCGTCGATGAACAACGTGTCGAGGCGGACCCCGCCGGCCTCGTCGGTGACGACGTCCGCGAGGCCGAGGGCGAGGGCGAGGGAGGCGAAGAAGGTCTCGCCGCCGGACAGGGTGGCGGTGTCGCGTTCACGTCCGGTCCAGGCGTCGACCACGTGCAGCCCGAGCCCGCTGCGGCCGCGGCCGGTGCGGTCGTCGGAGTGGACGAGGGTGTAGCGGCCCGACGACATGCGCTGCAGCCGCGCGGTCGCGGCGGCGGCGACCTGCTCCAGGCGGGCCGCCAGCACATACGACTCCAGGCGCATCTTGCGTTCGTTGTCGGCGGAGGTGCCCGCGGTGAGCGCGGCGAGGCGGGCGACCCGGTCGTACTCCTCGCGGAGCGGGGCCAGGCGCCGTACGGCCTCGGTGGCGCGCGCGGAGAGGCGGTCCAGCTCGGCGCAGCAGCGGGCCGCCGCGTCCCGCGCGGACGCCGCCTCGCGCAGCCGGTGTTCGGCCATGGCCGCCGCGCGCTCGGCCGTGGCCGGGTCGGCGGGCGGGCGCTGCGCGGCGGCCGCGGTGTCGGCCTCCGCCAGCAGCGCGCGTACGGCGGCCTCCTCCGTCTGCCGGGCGTCCAGGCGGTGCTGCAGCTCGCGGTGGGCCGCCGCGTCCAGAAGGGCTTCGGCCGCGGCCTGCGGAGTGTCGAAACCGGCGCGGTAGGCGGCGTCGGCGAGGCGGGCGTCGGCGTCCTTCAGGCGCTGGGCGGTGTCGTCGGCGGTGCGCGCGGCGTCGGCGGCGTCGGTGAGCAGGGCCACCTGCCGTTCCAGCTGCGCGGCACGGGCGGCCACGCTGCCGAAGCCGCCGCGCGCCTTGGTCAACTCGGTCTCCAGCTGGTGCTGTTCACGCTCCAGGGTCTCGCGCCGGGTGAGCCGGGAGGCGGCCCGTACGGCGGCCTGGCGGCTGTCGGCGAGGCGCTGTTCGCGCTCGTGCTCGGCGCGCCGCAGCTCCTCGTGGGCGGGGTGCAGCGCGGTGGCGTCGCGGCGGGCGCGGGCGTACTCCTGCTCCAACTCGGCGGCGGCCGCCTCGAGTTGTGCGGTGGGCGTGTCGCCGGCCTCGGCGGTGGCGGCGGCCAGGGCCTCGCGGACGACGCCGAGCCGCCGCTCGTCCTCGGTGTGCTGCTCCTCGGCGCGCTGGTGGGCGGCGAGGGCGCGGTCCTCGGTGTCGCGGTCGACGTGTCCGGCGACCTTGCGGGCCGGCGCCGGGTGTTCGGTGGCTCCGCAGACGACGCAGGGCTCGCCGTCGGTGAGGTGGGCGGCCAGCTCGGCGGCGATGCCGTTCAGGCGCTGTTCCTTGAGGTCGAGCCAGTGGGCGCGGGCGTCGAGGGCACGCTGTTCGGAAGCGAGCGCCCGGCGCTGCGCGTCTTCCAGGTCCGCGGCCAGCGCGTCCCGGGTGCGGGCCGCGGTGAGCCGGTTGCCCATCGGTTCCCGCTGGACGGCGAGCTGTTCGGCGCGGGTGGCGGCCTCCTGGGCGGCGTCGACGCGGGACTGCAGCGCGGCGCGGGTGGCGTCCCAGCCGTCGAGCCAGGCGTCGGCCTCGCGGAGCACGTCCTCGTCGGCATGCTCCTGGCGGTCGAGCCGGGACCGCTCCTCGGCGACCTCGGCGAGCCGCCGCTCGGCGCGCCGGGCCGCGTCCAGACCGCCCAGTTCCTCGGTGGCCCGGCGGGCCGCGGAGGCGAGTCCACCCGCGCCCGCGTCGGCGTAGGACTCGGGGAGCAGGCCACGCGCGCGTGCCTCGGCCGCGGCCGACCTGCGGTGCTCCTCCTCGGCCGCCTGCCGCAGCTCCAGCGCGGGCGCGACCGCCTCCGCCTTGCGGGCCCGCTCCATGCGCCGCTGGGCCTCGCGGTGGGCCACCGCCCCCTCCTGGAGCCGCTCGGCGCGCTGCCGGGCCTGCGCGAACCGGCCCTGCAACCGGGCGAGTTCACGTACGTCCTCCAGGGCGCGCCGGGTCTCGGTGTGGGCGGACTCGGCGGCGGCGAGGCGGCAGTGGGCGACGGCGAGACGTTCGCGGGCGGTGGCGCGGGCGACGGCGGCGGCGCCGAGGACGGCGTCGGCCAGGCCGGGATCGCCGGGGGCCAGCTCCGGCAGCTCCATGGCGTCGCCGGCCTCCTGCTGCATGCGGTGGGCGTCGGCGAGCAGGGCCGCGTCGCCTTCCCGTACGCGTGCCTCGGTGGCGCGGCGGCGTTCGGCGAGGCGCTTCTCGACGTCGGCGAACCGCTGGGTGTCGAAGAGCCGGCCCAGCAGCCGGCCGCGGGCTTCCGCGTCGGCGCGCAGGAAGCGGGCGAAGTCGCCCTGGGGCAGCAGCACGACCTGGCAGAACTGCTCACGGCTCATGCCGAGCAGCTGGGTGATCTCCTCGCCGATCTCCTGGTGGGAACGGCTGCGGTCCTTCCAGGCGCCGGCCGTGCCGTCGTACTCGCGCAGCCAGGTCTGGGCCTTGTCGACGGTCGTGCCGGTGCCGCGCAGTTTGCGCCGCTCCCAGGGCGGCTGCCGGGTGATCTGCAGTCGGCGGCCGGCGACGGTGAGGTCCAGGCGGACCTCGGTGCGGGTGCGCGGCTCGGCGTGGTCGCTGCGCAGGTGCATGCCCTGGCCGTTCTGCCGGGCGCCGGGGACGGTGCCGTACAGGGCGTAGCAGACGGCGTCCAGGACGGAGGTCTTGCCGGCGCCCGTCGGGCCGTGCAGCAGGAACAGCCCGGCGGCGGACAGGGCGTCGAAGTCGACGCTCTGGGAGCCGCCGAAGGGCCCGAAGGCGGTGATGTCGAGCCGGTGCAGCCTCACCGGGCCACCTCCCGTACGGCGGCGTCGGCGCGCACGGCGTCGAACGCCTCGCGCAGGACGGCCGCCTCCCGCTCGTCGGGCCCGGCGCCGCGCACATGGGCGACGAAGTCCTGGGCGATCTGCTGGTCGCTGCGGCCCGCCAGGCGCCGGGCGTACGACACCCGGGGGTCGTCCGGGGCGCGCTCGGGGGCGAAGACGAGGCTGAGGGTGTGCGGGAAGCGCTCGGTGAGCCGGGCCATGGGTTCGGCGGGGCGGACCGCGTCGGTGAGGGTGGCCTCGACCCAGGCGTCCTCGTGCCGGGCCAGCGCGGAATCGGCGAGGAGGTCGTCCAGCGTGCCCTTGATGCGGGCCAGCGGGCGCGGCACCGGGCAGTCGACGCGCTCGGCTGAGACCGCGCCGTCGGCACCGAGGTCGACCAGCCACATGCTCTTGCGGTGGTCGGCCTCGGAGAAGGAGTACGCGAGCGGGGAGCCCGAGTAGCGCACGCGCTCGGTGAGGGTCTGGCAGCCGTGCAGATGGCCGAGCGCCACATAGTCGACGCCGTCGAAGACCGCGGCCGGCACGGCGGCCACCCCGCCGACGGTGATGTCCCGCTCGCTGTCGCTGGCCTGGCCGCCGGTGACGAAGGCGTGGGCGAGGACGACCGAGCGGGTGCCGGGCGCGCGCGTGGCGAGGTCGGCGCGGACGCGGTCCATGGCGGCGCCGAGCACGGCCTCGTGACCGGTCTTCTCCACCGCGAACTCGTCCTTCACCAGGGCGGGTTCGAGGTACGGCAGGCCGTAGAAGGCGACATCGCCGTGGCTGTCCGCCAGCACCACCGGGGTGCCGACGGCGGACGGCTCGGTGCGCAGGTGGATGCCCGCGCGACCGATGAGTCCGGCGCCGACGCCGAGGCGGCGGGCCGAGTCGTGGTTGCCGGAGATCATCACCGTGGGCACGCCGAGGTCGGCGAGGCGGTGCAGGGCGTCGTCGAACAGCTCGACCGCGGCGAGCGGGGGCACCGCGCGGTCGTACACATCGCCCGCCACGACCACCGCGTCCACCGCGCGTTCGCGCACGGTGGTGACGAGGTGGCCGATGAACTCGGCCTGGGCCCCGAGCATGTTCGCCCGGTGGAAGGCCCGGCCGAGATGCCAGTCGGACGTGTGCAGGAGTCTCATGATCCCCGAGACTAACGGCCGGGTCTGACATCACGGGCGGTTACTCCCGTATCGACCCGGCACGGCCGGTCAACTTTGGCGATGCTCGGCCGAATTGAGGCGTCAGGCATCTCCGTAGGCCTCGCCGCCCAGGTCGAAACCCGCCGTGCCCGCCGTCGCATCGGCGAGCCACGCGCGGAAGGCGTCCACGTCCGCGTCCGGCAGCCCGATCTCGATGGTGACCGCCTCGCCGTAGCGGACGTCCCGCACCGTGCGTCCGGTGGCGCGCAGGTCGTTCTGGACCTTGCCCGCGCGCTGGTGGTCCACGGTCACCGTGGCGAGCCGGAAGCGGCGGCGGGTGAGCGTGCCGAGGGTGTCGAGAGTCTCGCCGACGGCGCCGCCGTAGGCGCGGATGAGTCCGCCGGCGCCGAGCTTGACGCCTCCGTAGTACCGGGTGACGACCGCGACGACGTAACGCATCTCACGGCGCAGCAGCATCTGGAGCATGGGGACGCCGGCGGTGCCGCCCGGTTCGCCGTCGTCGCTGGCCTTCTGCACCGAGGCGTCGGCGCCGATGACGTACGCCCAGCAGTTGTGGGTGGCGTCGGCGTGCTCCTTGCGCACGGAGGCGATGAAGTCCTGCGCCTCCTGCTCGGTGGCGGCCGGGGCGAGTGCGCACAGGAAGCGGGAGCGGTTGATCTCGATCTCGTGCACGCCCGCGTGGGCGACTGTGCGGTACTCGTCCTGCATCCCGTCAGCCTATGCGCTCCGCCGGGCGCGCCAGGACGGGCGGTGCCGCGATCGGCCGTCGTTCGCGTGCGGCGCCGCTGCGGCTGGTCACGCCCGCGCGGCGGAGCCGCACGTCGATACAGCCCCGCGCCCCTTCGGAGGGCTACTCCTTCCGGCCCCGCGGCACCGTGAACGACGTCAGCAGCGCCCCGCCCGGGCCGAGGGCGGGCCAGCCGGTGCCGCGCCAGGAGAGGACGGCGATCGCGGCTGTCGGGAACTTGGTCCGCACCCGGTCCAGCGTGTCGTCGAGACCGTCCCGCGCCACCTCCAGGACCAGTTCCTCGAGCCCCGGATTGTGGCCGACCAGCAGCAGCGTCTCCACCTCGGGCGGTGTCTCCCGCACCACCTCCAGCAGCTCGGGTACGCCGGCCGCGTACAGCCGCCGGTCGTACCGCACCGGCGGCGGGGTGCCCCACTCGGCGGAGGCCAGCTCCCAGGTGCGGCGGGCGCGCACGGCCGGGGAGCACAGGGCGAGGTCGGGCAGGCAGTCGGCCTCGGCGAGGGCGCGTCCGGCGGCCGGGGCGTCGCGCAGGCCGCGCCTCGCCAGCGGCCTGCGGTGGTCCTCGACGCCCTCGGGCCAGGCGGACTTGGCGTGCCGCAGCACCACCAGCCGGCGCAGCGGGCCCGCGCCCGCCCGCGTGATCATGCGAGGCTCCCGAGGTCGCGGGCCAGGTCGAGGGCCAGCAGGCGGTCGGCGTAGACGTACGTCTCGAAGCGGGCTCCGTCGGGCAGGTCCGGGGCGCTCTCCACGGCCCGCAGCACGTCCAGCACTCCGGGCAGGTCGAGGTCGTCCTCCCATGCGGAGCGCAGCCGCCCCCGCACCCCCTCGGGTACCGGCCGCGAGGGCTGCCGCGCCCACCCGGCCACGGCCCGCCGCCACCCGGCCAGCCGCCCGGCGGCCTCCTCCAGCACCGCGCGGTCCAGCCGGACGGGTTCGCTGCGCGGGACGGAGAGCAGGGCGAGCCGAAGGGCAGCGGGGTCGGCGAGCAGGGCACCCCCGCCGGACAGCCCGCCCCGGCCCGGCACCGCCCACTCGTCCGGCACCCCCGCCTCGTCCGGCACCCCGCCCGAGGCCGTCCCGGCCGCCGGCCCGCCCGACGCCGCCCCCGTCCACTCCACCGGCGCAACCCACATCACCGGCCCGCCGCCGTAGGCATCCACCTGCTCGGCGGTCACATGGATCGCCTGGGCCTCCCCCAGCCCCGACGCGAGGTCGCGGGCGTCCTCGAAGGGTCGGATGGCGAGGGTGGTCGCGGCGGTGCGGAGTTCGGCGTGACCGTGGGGGGCGGTGAGGGCCGTCCAGACGGGGGTGCCGGTCAGCTCCAGGGCGCGGACCAGGAGGTCTGCGGTGAGCAGCACCCGCAGGGCCGTCGGGTCGAGGCCGCAGGCGTGCGCTTCGATGCGGGTCAGGCCGCGGCGGGTCGGCGCGGCGGGGACGGGCTCACCGGTTCGGGCGTCGAGGATGTGCAGCACGGGGCGAGCGTAGGCGGGTGGACGGTCGTACGCAGGCATCTTGTGTCATTTCCGGACGTGGTGGCGGGGTGGCGGGGTGGCGGGACGGGAATCCGGACCCCTCGGTCTGCTGTTGCCCCGAGGAACAGTTTCCCGCAGCCCCGAGGAGGCCGCCGTGTACGGCGACGAAGCGACGATCCGCAGGATCCTGACCGAGCTGGGCGACACCTGGGCGGTGGTCGGTCTGTCGACCAACCGGAGCCGGGCCGCGTACGGGGTGGCCCAGACGCTCCAGCGGTTCGGCAAGCGGATCGTGCCGGTGCACCCCAGGGCCGAGACGGTGCACGGCGAGCAGGGGTACGCCTCCCTCGCGGACATCCCCTTCGAAGTCGACGTGGTGGACGTCTTCGTCAACAGCGAACTGGCCGGTACGGTGGCCGACGAGGCCGTGGACAGGGGCGCGCGGGCGGTGTGGTTCCAGCTCGGCGTCGTGGACGAGGCGGCCTACGGGCGGACCCAGGCGGCCGGCCTGGCCATGGTCATGGACCGTTGCCCGGCGATCGAAATTCCCCGCCTCAGCTAGCGAATCTTTCCTTCTACTCACAATTCGCCGCTGAATATTGACATTCCGACTAGGGGTCTGAGCTGTGACAAGGGCGTGACCGTGGGTGCGCCCAAGACACCTAAGATCCCAGGTCAAAATTTGGTTAACACTCTTTTGCTCACTCGGAAATCCTCCCTAGCCTGTGGCCTCCTTGCTCATTAATCCTGCGTTTACGATCTGAGAGGCACCTTGACATGGCGAATGTCGACCAGGCTGCGCCGGTAGCCACAAGCGACACCGGTGGTCTGCGCCGCGACGTCGGACTCATCGGTCTGATGTGGGCCTCGGTGGGCTCCATCATCGGCTCCGGTTGGCTCTTCGGTGCCGAGAAGGCGGTCGTCGCCGCCGGACCCGCGGCGATCATCTCGTGGGTGATCGGTGCGGTCGCCATCGTGCTGCTCGCCCTCGTGCACGCCGAACTCGGCGGCATGTTCCCGGTCGCGGGTGGCACCGCCCGCTACCCGCACTACGCCTTCGGCGGTCTGGCCGGTATGTCCTTCGGCTGGTTCTCGTGGCTGCAGGCCGCGACGGTGGCCCCGATCGAGGTCGAGGCCATGATCGGCTATGCCAAGCACTGGCACTTCGCCGACGGCCTGCAGAACGCCAACGGCACGCTCACGACCAGCGGCATCGTCGTCGCCGTCCTGCTCATGGCGGTGTTCGTCGCGGTGAACTTCCTCGGCGTCCGTGTCCTGGCGCACACCAACAGCGCCGCCACCTGGTGGAAGATCGCGGTCCCGCTCGCGGCGATCTTCATCATCGCGATCGGCAACTTCCACCCGGCCAACTTCACCTCCGAGGGCTTCGCCCCGTTCGGCGCCAAGGGTGTCCTCACCGCGATCAGCTCCAGCGGCATCATCTTCGCGCTCCTCGGCTTCGAGCAGGCCATCCAGCTGGCCGGCGAGAGCCGCAACCCCAAGCGTGACCTGCCGCGCGCGACGCTCGGTTCGGTCGCCATCGGCGCCACGATCTACGTCCTGCTCCAGGTCGTGTTCATCGCCGCCCTGCCGCACGCCTCCTTCGCCAAGGGCTGGGCGAACCTGGCCTACGCCGGCATCAGCGGCCCCTGGGCGGGTCTCGCCTCGCTGGTCGGCCTGGGCTGGCTGGCCTGGGTCCTGTACGCCGACGCGATCATCTCCCCCGGCGGCACCGGCCTGATCTACACCACCGCCACGTCCCGTATCTCCTACGGCCTGGCCAAGAACGGCTACGCGCCGAAGGTCTTCGCCAAGACCGACTCGCGCGGTGTGCCGTGGTTCGGCCTGGCGATGTCGTTCGTGACCGGTGTGGTCTGCTTCGCCCCGTTCCCGAGCTGGCAGACGCTGGTCGGCTTCATCACCTCGGCGAGCGTGCTGATGTACGCGGGTGCCCCGCTGGCCTACGGCGTCTTCTCGGACCGGCTGCCGAACCACGAGCGTCCGTACAAGCTGCCCTTCGGCAAGTTCATCTCGCCGCTGTCGTTCGTGGTCGCCAACCTGATCATCTTCTGGTCCGGCTGGGACACCCTGTGGCGCCTGGGCTTCGCGATCCTGATCGGCTACGTGCTGCTCGGCTCCTACGCCTGGTACGCGATCCGCAAGGAACTGCCCAACGCGCCGCGGCTGGACTTCAAGGCCGCGCAGTGGCTGCTCCCCTACCTGGCGGGCATCGGCGTGATCTCCTACCTGAGCACCTTCGGCGGTAACGGTGACCTGCCGCTGTGGTGGGACATCCTGGTCGTCGCGGTGTTCTCGCTCGGCATCTACTACTGGGCCAAGGCGACCGCCTCCAAGCCCGAGCAGATCGAGCAGGACATCGAAGAGGTCGTCGTCACCGACGCCCCGGCGCACTGACCCTGCTTCTCCCCCGGTGTCCCGTCGGCCGTACGGCCGACGGGACACCGTCATAATGCGGGGATGATCTCCCCCCACCTTGATTCCGGGCCCGAGGAACGCCGTACGGTCGTCGTCGTGGGCGCCGGACCCGCCGGGCTCACCATCGGCGGCATCCTGCGGGCCGCCTCCGTCGACTGTGTCGTCCTGGAGACCGAGAGCAGGCAGTTCATCGAGACACGGCCGCGGGCCGGGGTCATCGAGGAGTGGGCGGTACGCGAACTCGGCCGGCGGGGACTGGCCGAGCGGCTGACGGAACGGGCCGAGGTGCACAGCGCCTGCGAGTTCCGCTTCGCCGGCGAGCGCTACCGCTTCTCCTACGGGGACCTGGCGGGCAGCCATCACTACGTCTACCCGCAGCCGTTGCTGGTGACGGACCTGGTGCGGGAGTACGCCGACGTACGCGGCGGCGACATCCGCTTCGGGGTGCGTGACGTGACGCTGCACGACCTGGACTCGGACCGGCCGGCGGTGTCGTACCGCTGCCCTCGCACCGGTGAACGGCGGCTGCTGCGCTGCGACTTCGTCGCGGGCTGCGACGGGGCGCGCGGGGTGACGCGGGACGCGATACCCGAGGAGCGGAGGCGGATCGCGCGACAGGACGACGGCATCGGCTGGCTGGCCCTGCTCGCCGAGGTACCGCCGTCGACGGACTGCGTCCTGTTCGGCGTCCATCCGCGCGGTTTCGCCGGGCAGATGCCCCGCAGTCCCGAGGTGACCCGGTTCTACCTCCAGTGCCCGCCCGGCGACGATCCGGAGAACTGGCCGTACGACAGGGTCTGGACCGAGCTGCGCGAGCGGCTCGGCGCGGCCGGGGCGCCCCCGCTCACCGAGGGCCGGCTGATCGAGAAACGCGTCCTGGACATGCACGGCTATGTCGTCGACCCCCTCACCCATGGGCGGCTGTTCCTGGCCGGGGACGCCGGTCATCTGGTCGCGCCCATCGCCGCGAAGGGCATGAACCTCGCGTTGCACGACGCCTTCCTGCTCGGTGACGCACTCGCCGCGTACGTCACGAAGGGCGACGGCAGCGGCCTGGACGGCTACTCCGCCGCGTGTCTGCGCCGGGTGTGGGACTACCAGGAGTTCTCGCAGTGGCTGTCGGACATCTACCACGGTGTCGCGTCGGGCGACCCGTTCCGCGCCGGGACCACACTGGCCCGGCTGCGCAGGCTGTTCACCTCGCCGGCCGCCGCGGCGGCCTTCGCCGAGCAGTACCTGGGCACGGCCGCCGCCTACTGATCTCCCGTGTGCCGCTCGGCGAGGTGGTGGTCCGCCGTCTTCAGGGCCTCCTCCACCAGCCGGCGCAGATGCCCGTGCGGGAGTGAGTAGATCACCCGGCGGCCCTCCTTACGGGCCTTCACCAGGCCCGCGAGCCGCAGCCGCGCCAGATGCTGGCTGACGGCGGGTCGCGCCGCGCCGCATGCCTCGGTGAGCGTCGTGACATCCGCCTCGCCGGCCGTCAGGGCGTGCATCAAGGTGAGGCGGGTGCGGTCGCCGAGCAGGGCCATCAGCTCGGCGGCGACCGCGAACTGCTCCTCGCCCGGGCTGCGCGGGTGCGCATGGTGTGCAAGTGATAGGTGCATGCGTGCGCTCATACGCACATAATGGTCCCGTGGACGCCGCACGTCCATTCCCATCCACCGAAAGGGGACCCAGGTGAGCGACCGGCACTCTCAGCGGCACGACCAGGGGGAGGGGAATGGTGTAGGGGGGCATGGCGAGTACGTGAACCGGCCGGGCGGGGAGGGCCACGGCGAGAACGGGGACTGGCACGGCGGTCCGGAGCCGTGTGAGCAGGCGCACCGGCGCGGCGGGCTGGGGCACGGCGAGCGCGCGGACGGGCACGGCGGGAAGGCGCACGGCGAGCCGGCACATCCCGACGGCGGGCCCGGGTACGGCGAGCACGCGCACCGGCATGGCGGGCCGGGGTACGGCGAGCACACGGACCGGCACGGCGGGGAGGCACACGGCGAGCCAGCACATCCCGACGGCAGGCCCCGGTACGCCGAGCACGCGCACCGGCATGGCGGGCCGGGGTACGGCGAGCACACGGACCGGCACGGCGGGGAGGCACACGGCGAGCCAGCACATCCCGACGGCAGGCCCCGGTACGCCGAGCACGCGCACCGGCATGGCGGGCCGGGGTACGGCGAGCACACGGACCGGCACGGCGGGGAGGCCCACGGCGAGCCAGCACATCCCGACGGCAGGCCCGGCTACAGCGAGCACGCGGACCGGCACGGTGGGTCGACGCACGGCGAGCCAGCACATCCAGACGGCAGGCCGGAGTACGGCCAGCGCGGGGACGACTGGCACTCGCACGGGCGTCGCGGACCGGACGTCGAGGCCCAGGCGCAGGCGCGCGGCCGGCCGGTGCGGGACGAGCACCCGCACGGCACCGGCGGAGACGGCCCTCGCCAGCCCGCGAACGGCCACGCCGGGCCCGGCCACGCCGGACCGGGGCACGAGGAACATACACACTCGGACGGCCGTCCGGTGCGAGACGAGCACCCGCACGGCACCGCCGGACATGGCCCTCACCAGCCCACGCACAGCCACGCCGACCCCGGGCACACCGGAGCGGAGCCCGAGAACCAATCGCACGCGGGCGGCCGGCCGATGCCGCACGAGCACCCGCACAGCCACGCCGGACACGCGCCCCGCCACGCCGAGCCCGGCCGCGCCCCGCACTCGCACGGCCCCGCCCGGGACGGCCAGGGACAGTCGCCGCACAACCACGGCGGAGACGGTCATGGCCACGCAGGTCATGGCCACGCAGGTCACGCCCACTCCCCCGGTCTCCGTCACCGTCTCGTGCATCTCCTCACCCCGCACTCCCACGACAGTGCCGACAAGCTGGACCCGGCCATGGAGGCGTCGGCGCGTGGGATGCGGGCGTTGTGGGTGTCGCTGGCCGTTCTCGGGGGGACCGCGCTGACGCAGGCGGCCGTGGTGGCCGTGTCCGGGTCGGTGGCGCTGCTCGGGGACAGCGTGCACAACGCCGCCGACGCGCTCACCGCCGTACCGCTCGGCATCGCCTTCGTGCTGGGGCGGCGGGCGGCGACCCGCAGGTTCACCTACGGCTATGGCCGAGCCGAGGATCTCGCGGGGCTGGTGATCGTGCTGACCATCGCCGCCTCGGCGGCCTTCACCGCGTGGGCGGCCGTGGGGCGGCTGCTCGATCCGCGCCCGGTGACGCACCTACCGGCGGTCGCGGTGGCCGCGCTGGTCGGCTTCGTGGGCAACGAGTGGGTGGCCCGGTACCGGATCCGGGTGGGCCGGGAGATCGGCTCGGCCGCGCTCGTCGCCGACGGGCTGCACGCGCGCACCGACGGTTTCACCTCGCTGGCGGTGCTGGTGGGTGCCGGAGGGGCGGCCCTGGGCCGGCAAGCGGCCGACCCGGTCGTCGGGTTGGCGATCACGGCCGCGATCGTCCTGGTGCTGCGGGACGCCGCGCGGGAGGTGTTCCGGCGGATGCTGGACGCCGTCGACCCGGCGCTGGTGGACCGCGCCGAGCGTGCGGTGCGGGCGGTGCCGGGCGTGCGTGAGGTGGGCGAGCTGCGGCTGCGCTGGATCGGGCACCGGCTGCGGGCCGAACTCGCGGTGGTGGTGGACGGCGAGGCGACGCTACGGCAGGCGCACGCGATCGCCGTCGAGGCCGAACACGCCCTGCTGCACGCCGTACCGAGACTGACGGCGGCCCTGGTCCACGCCGACCCGGCTCCGTCAGCGGACGAGCGGGACCCGCATCTGGCGCTGGCCCACCACCTGGAGCGGTAGGGGGCGGATCCGTTCCCCGGCCTCAGGCGGCTCCCAGGCCCTCCAGGACCAGCGCGCCCGGGAGTTCCGCCAGGGCCTTGCCGGGGATCAGCAGCTTGCCGCGGCGGCGGCCGCTGCCGACGAGGACGTAGGGCAGGTCGGCCACGGCCGAGTCGATCAGCAGCGGCCAGCCCGCGGGCAGTCCGACCGGGGTGATGCCGCCGTACTCCATGCCGGTTTCGCCGGTCGCCGTCTCCATCGAGGCGAACGAGGCCTTGCGCGCGCCGAGTTGGCGGCGGACGACGCCGTTGACGTCGACCCGGGTGGTGGAGAGCACCACGCACGCCGCCAGGGTGGTCTCGCCGCCCCGCTTGCCCGCGACCACCACACAGTTCGCCGACTGCTCCAGCAGGTCGCGGCCGTAGTGCTCCACGAAGACGGCCGTGTCGGCCCAGCGCGGGTCGGTGTCGACGTAGAGGACCCGGTCGGCGGGGACCGCGCCCTGCCAGTGGCGTACGGCGTCGGCGACCGGGGCGATCAGCTCGGGCAGGCAGTCGGGGACGGGGGTGGCGGTGTCGAAGTCTCCGATGGGTGCGCGCATGGCCGCACGCTAACAGCCCGCCGCGGGGCGGTTCAGCGCACGGGCGGTACCGAGACGGCCATCACCATCTCCATCGGTACGTCGCCCTCGTTGCCGTAGGTGTGCGAGGTGCTCGCCTCGAACGTGGCGCTGGCGCCGGTCGGCACGAGGTGCTTCACCCCGTCGACGGTGAGGGTCAGTTCGCCCGCGGTGACGTGGACGAGTTCCACCGTGCCGACCGGGTGCGGCTCGGAGGGGCTCTGCTCGCCCGGCATCAGCCGCCAGTCCCACATCTCCAGCGGGCCGGGGGCCTCCGTGCCCGCGAGGAGGCGGTTGTAGCTGCCTGCGTCGGTGTGCCACAGCCGTACGGCCTGCTCGGCGGGGACGATGCGGACGGTGGGGCCCTGTCCGTAGTCGAGCAGGGTGGTGATGCTGATGCCGAGCGCGTCGCCGATCTTGACGACCGTGCCGATGCTGGGGTTCGTCCGGGCCTGCTCGATCTGGATGAGCATGCCGCGGCTGACGCCCGCGCGGGCGGCGAGCGCGTCCAGGGTGAAGCCGCGCTCGGTACGCCAGCGCTTGACGTTGCGCGCCAGGGACTGGGTCAGCAGGTCGAGGTCCGACACATCACGTCCATCGAGGAGGGTTCCGGCGGTCTCGGAAGGCCGGAGGGTTCAATATATGGGATGACAGAGTTCACTCAGCTGAACTACGGTGGGGTGCGCCTGATCGTTCATCGAACTGTACTGCGAGGCACGTCGTGACAGCATTCTTCGCCCTGATCACCAGCCTCCTGTGGGGGCTGGCCGACTTCGGCGGCGGGCTGCTGACCCGACGTACGCCCGCGCTGACGGTCGTGGTCGTCTCGCAGGGCATCGCGGCGACGGTGCTGGGCGCGATCGTCATGGCGACCGGCGGGTGGAGCGAGGCCGGGCCCCGCCTGTGGTTCGCGTTCGCCGCGGGACTGGCGGGACCGGTGGCCCTGCTGTCCTTCTACAAGGCCCTGGCGCTCGGCCCCATGGGGGTCGTCTCGCCGCTCGCCACGCTGAGTGTGGCCGTGCCGGTCGGTGTCGGCCTGGTCCTCGGCGAGCGGCCCGGGCTGCTCCAGGTCGCGGGCATCGCGGTCGCCGTCACCGGTGTCGTCCTCGCGGGCGGTCCGCAGCTGCGCGGCGCGCCCGTACAGCGGCGGACGATCCTGCTCACGCTGGTCGCGGCGCTGGGCTTCGGCACGGTCTTCGCTCTGATCACCGAGGCCTCGACCACCGTCACCGGCCTGTTCCTCGCCCTGTTCGTCCAGCGGCTGACGAACGTCGCGGTCGGCGGGGCCGCGCTCGCCGTCTCCGTCCGGCGGGGCGGCCGGGCGGTGCCGGAGGGCGGCTTCCCCTGGGCCGCGCTGCCGGCGCTGGCCTTCGTGGGGCTCGCCGACGTGGCCGCCAACGGCACCTACGCGGTCGCCGCCCAGCATGGCCCGGTCACCGTCGCGGCCGTCCTCGCCTCGCTGTATCCGGTGGTGACCGCACTGGCCGCGCGCGGCTTCCTCAGCGAGCGACTGCGGGCGATACAGGCGGCGGGCGCGGGACTCGCGCTGCTCGGCACGCTGCTGCTGGCGACGGGCTGAACCCGCGGGTCAGCTCTCGGTCTCGAGTTCCGCGAGCCGGGCCACCCCGTCCTCGTCCAGTTCCGCCAGCGCGCGCAGCTGCCCCGGGGTCACCCCTTCCGGGATCGGCACCGGGGCGGGGGTCCTGAGCGGCGGCTGCCAGCCCTGTTCGGACGTCCAGCGCCGGACGACCCGGGCGGGTGCCCCCGCCACCACGGCATGGTCCGGCACCGTGCCCCGGACGACCGCGCCGGCCGCGACGACCACGTTCCGGCCGATCCGCGCGCCCGGCAGGATCACCGCGCCGGTGCCGATCCAGCAGCCCGGGCCGATCTCCACGGGCTCCATGCGCGGCCACTGCCTGCCGATGGGCTGGTGCGGGTCGTCGTAGGAGTGGTTGGTGGAGGTGACGTAGACGTACGGGCCGAAGTAGCAGTCGCTGCCGATGGTGACCGTCGTGTCCGCGATGACATGGCTGCCGCGGCCGAGGACGACTCCGTCGCCTATGCGCAGGATCGGGTCCGGGCCGAGGTCCAGGTCCGGCATCAGGCCGGCGGTCAGCGTGACCTGTTCGCCGATGATGCAGTGGGAGCCGAGGTGGATCCAGGGTTCGCCGAAGACGGTGCCGAGCGGGAAGGCGAGCCTTGTGGCTTCGCCGATCGCGCCGAAGTGCAGACGGCCGGGGTGGTCGGCGGTGACGGAACCCGTGCGCTGGGCCCAGGCCCAGGCCGCGTGTACGGCGCGCTGGGCGAGGCCCTGCCTCCAGGATGAGAACGTGTTCTTGCGCTTCGGCACGGAGTCACGTTACTCAGCGGTTGCCTTCGATGAGAGGGCGGGCTGCTGTGATCTTTGCCCCAGCCCGTGTCGTACCGTGCGGGTACTCATGGATGCGAGGAGACGGTGATGACACAGCAGGCGCTGATCGTGGGCATCGGGGGCAAGGAGCCCCAGGTCGATCCCGAGGCGTTCGTGGCGCCCACGGCTTCCGTGATCGGGGATGTGACCCTGCATGCCGGGGCCAGCGTCTGGTACGGGGCGGTCGTGCGCGGTGACGTCGAGCGGATCAGCGTGGGGGCGCAGGCGAATGTGCAGGACAACGTCACCCTGCATGCGGATCCCGGGTTTCCCGTGAGCGTGGGCGAGCGGGTGTCCATCGGGCACAACGCCGTGGTGCACGGGGCGACCGTGGAGGACGACTGCCTCATCGGGATGGGGGCGACCGTGCTGAACGGGGCCGTGATCGGGGCCGGGTCGCTCGTTGCCGCCCAGGCCTTGGTGCCGCAGGGGATGGTGGTGCCTGCCGGGTCGCTGGTGGCCGGGGTGCCGGCCAAGGTGAGGCGGGAGCTCACGGAGGAGGAGCGGCAGGGGGTCACCCTCAACGGCACGATGTATGCCGAGCTGGCGAAGGCGCACAGGGACGTGCACCCGTAGGCGCGTCGCGGGTGCGGGCCCCTTGCGGGGGCCTCACTCCCCGGCGCTCACAGGTTCTGCTTCCCGGTCCGCCTGTTGCTGGGCCTTCTTCGCCTTGCGCTTGATGATCAGCATGGAGGCCAGGCCGATCAGGACCGCCGCCGCGAGGCCGACGTAGGAGAACTTCTTGAGCCAGCCCTCGGCCACCACGCCCACGTAGTAGATGACGGCCGTGGTGCCGCCCGCCCAGCAGATGCCGCCGAGGAGGTTGGCGATCAGGAACTTCCAGTACGGCATGTGGAGGACGCCCGCGAGGGGCCCGCGAAGATGCGCAGGAGGGCGATGAACCGGCCGACGAAGACGGCCCACATGCCCCACTTCTCGAACGACCGCTCGGCGGTGGCCACATGGCCCTCGCTGAAGTGCCTGGGGAACTTTCTGCCCAGCCACGCCAGCAGCGGGCGACCGCCCTTGCGGCCGATCGCGTAGCCGATGGAGTCGCCGATCACGGCGCCGGCGGTCGCGCAGGCGCCGAGGACGACGGGGTTGATGCCGGAGTGCTGGGAGGACATCAGCGCCGCCGAAACCAGGACGATCTCTCCGGGAAGCGGGATGCCCAGGCTCTCCAGGCCGATCACCAGGGCCACCACGGCATAGACGGCGGCCGCCGGCACCGTGTCGAGCCATTCCTGGACGTGCACCGCCGGATCCTCCCCTGTCGCCGTCCTTGCCTTGCGGGGCGCCGCATGTAAAGCGCGCCCCAAGGGAAGGCTACCTGGTCGGCGGTGAACGGCGGCTTGCGCGCGTCCGCCCAGCGGCACCGTCCCGCCCTCGGTCCTTCGGTTTTCGGACACCCCGGTGTCACACGGGTGGGGAAGGCTCCCCGCGGTTCGCCCGACCCGCCTCCCCCAGGTCCCCGCCGCGGGGCCCGCTGCGGAAGGACGACGTCCCCGTGTCCTCACTGTCTTCGTCCCCCTCGCTCTCCGCTCACCCCTTGGATCCGCCGTCCACCGGGAGCGGTGATCCACCGGGCCCCGGACCGGTCGCCGCCGCCCGGCCCGGCTCGCTCATGTCCTCCCGGCACCTACGACTTGCCCTGTGCCTCGCTCCCCTGCTGCTGGCCGCCGGCTGGGCCGTCGCCAACCGGCCGGTGATGTACGAGGGGGTACGACGGCTGGTTTCGGCCGACCCCTGGTGGCTGCTGGCCGGGGCCGGTTTCACGGGCCTGAACTGTGTGGCGGCCGCGTGCGTCCGGCAGGGCGCGCTGCCCGACCGGGTGCCGCCGGGACTGCTGCTGGCCTCGCAGTTCGCCGCAGGTGCCGCCAACCACGCGCTGCCCGGCGGGCTCGGCGCCCATGCCGTCACCCTGCGCTTCCTGCGGGGCCGCGGGGTGCCGCCCGCACGGGCCACCGCGTCGATCGGCCTGTATTCGCTGGCGAAGTCCGGCGCGAAGACGGTGGTGCTGCTGGTGTTCCTGGCGGCGTCACCGGCCTGGCGGCGCCTCGGTGACCTGGTCCCGGACGGGCAGCTGCTGGTGCCGGTCGCCTGCGTCACGGGCGGGGTCGTCGCGCTGGTGGGGGTGCTGCTGACGCTCGTACGGCCGTTGCGGCGGCCCGTGACCGGGCTGCTGCGCTCCGCCCTCGCCGACGCGCGGCAGGTGCACACGCGGCCCGCCCGGGTGTGCGCGCTGTGGGGCGGAGCGGTCGCGATGCCGCTGGTGCAGGGGACCACCCTCGCCTGTGTCGGTGCCTCGCTCGGGCTGGGGCTGCCCTGGGCGCACGTGGTGCTCGCCTATCTCGCGGCGGGCACGGCCGTCGGGGCGGTGCCCGCGCCGGGCGGGTTCGCGGTCGACGCGGCGCTGGTGTGGACACTGATCGCTTTCGGCTCCTCGCCGGCGGTGGCCACCGCGACGGTCATCGGCTACCGGATGCTGACCGACTGGGTGCCGCTGCTGCCGGGCACCCTGACGCTGTCGGCGCTGATCCGCGCCAAGGTGTTGTGAGTCCCGGTCATTCGCGGCGGGCCACCAGGCGGTAGGCGTTGGACAGGCCGAGGCGGTGGGACAGGGGCCGGATCGCGAAGCGGTCGAGGAGCGTCGCCGTGATGAGCGCGGGCACCCCCGCGAGGAGGACTGCCGTGCGGGCGGCGCGGCGCAGGCCGCCGGGCGGCCCGGGCAGCCAGGGGGCGTCCTCGCGCGGGGCGGTGTGGTCGAGGGCCAGCCAGACCGCGGCGAGCAGGTCGACCGGATCGTGCGCTTCGGCGTGCTGCTCGGCGACCACCGTGAAGCCGAGCTCGGTCAGCCTGCGCCGGAGGTTGGCGACGGGCATGAGGTGCAGGTGCTGCGGCTGGAGCCAGGGCAGCCACCAGCGGCCGAGCAGCCGGGCGTAGCGGCACTCCGGGTCCGGCACCTCGATGAGGAGGTGGCCGCCGGGTCGTACGGCCTCGTGGGCGGCGCGCAGTTCGCGGTCCGGGTCGGTGCTGTGCTCCAGGTAGTGGAACATGCTCACCACGTCGTAGCGGGCGGCGAGTTCGGGGGCGAGGGCGGGAAAGGCGCCGCGGTGGGCGTGGTCCACACGGCCTTCGCGGGCGGCGAGTTCGACGCCGTCGGTGAAGTCCAGCCCGTCGAAGGAGGTGCCGGGCAGGACCGTGCGGGCGCTCGCGCAGAAGTGGCCGTGGCCGGTGCCGACGTCCAGCCAGGTCTTCGGGGCGGGGTTGTGCGGCAGCATCGACTCGGCGCGGCCCCGGTACATGGCGCCACGGCCGCCGAAGGTGCCGCTCATGCGCTGCTCGCCGAGACCGTCGTAGAAGTCCCGGTAGTAGAACTCAAGTCCGTCTTCGGTCAGTTGGGGGTTCTGGAAGGTGTGGCCGCAGTCGGCGCAGCGGTCGAGGGTGAAGCGGCCGGGCTTGTGCTGGAGCAGGTCGGTGGTGCGCAGGCGGGTGTCGAGGCGGACCGAGCCGCACCAGGGGCAGTCGGGGCGAGGGGCGGCGAAGAAGCGGTCCGTGCCGGCGGCCAGGTCGTCCCGGTAGGCGGGGCGCAGGGCGGCGATGCGCGCTGTCGTGTCACTCTTGTCGTCGGTCATCGGCTCTCCGCTGCGAAGTCTGCGAGGTGTTCGAGATGGGCCGCCGCGGCCGGCGCGCCGCCCGCCGCGCGGAACGCGGTGCGGATCCGGGCGGCGGCGGCCCGGTGGGCGGGGTCGGTCAGGACCGTGTCGAGGGCCGCGCCCAGCCGGTCCGCGCGCACCCGGCCGAAGCGGACCCGGACGCCGGCGCCCGCGTCCACGACTTGTCCGGCCACCACCGGCTGGTCGTCGCGGATGGGCGCGACGACGAGCGGGACGCCGTGCCACAGGGCCTCGCACACGGTGTTGTGTCCCGCGTGGCAGATGACGGCGTCCATTTGTTCCAGCAGCGGGAGTTGGGGCACGGACGGCAGGACCAGGACGTCCTTGTCGCCGGGCGGCACCGCGAGAACGCCGCCCGGGTCGGCGACGACCGCCTGCACCCGGTCGGCGCGTTCCCGCAGCGCGCTCAGGCACTCGGCGAGGAACCGGCCGCCCGCGTCGGCGTTCGCCGTGCCCAGGGTCACCAGGACCTTCGCCCGGCCCCGGTCCAGCCGTTCCCAGGGGAAACCGGGGCCTGCCGGGCGGTCGGCGAGGGAGGGGCCGACGTAGTGGATGTGCGCAGCCAACGGCGCCAGGGGGCCGATGAGTTCGGGTGTGCTGAAGATCAGCAGGAGGTACGGCGAGAAGCGCGGGTCGGCGCTGCCGGACGGGTCGCCGACACGGGCGCGCAGCTCGGTCAGGCGGTGCCGCAGCCAGGCCGCGACCTTCGGCAGACCGTCGTAGGCGCCGGTGAACTCCGCCGAGGTGGTGGCCGAGGTGGCCCACGGCAGGCCGAGGCGTTCGGCCACCAGGGCGCCGGCGAAGGCCTGCTGGTCGGCCACGACCACGTCCGGGCGGAACGCCTCGGCCGCCGCGCGGACACCGGCCGCCATGGCGTCCGCGAGCGGCAGCAGATACCACTCCCACAGGAACTTCAGCGCCTCCGCGCCCCGCAGGTCCGGCGGTCGTACGACGCCCTCGGCGCCCGGCACCGGCCCCGCGCAGCCGAACACCTCGGCGTCCCCGCCCGCGAGCCTGCGCACCAGCGCCGGGTCCGGGCACGCCCAGGCCACCCGGTGCCCGTGCGCGGCCAGCCGGGCGGCGACGCCGACGGCCGGGTTGACGTGCCCGGTCAGCGGCGGCACCACGAAGAGGAAGCCGCTCATCCGACCCCCGCCCCGGCGCCGATCAGGTCCAGGATGTGCCCGCCGACGGCCGCCGGCGCCTCCACCAGCACCGAGTGCTCGTACCCGGGCAGTACGACCGCCCGGTAGTCCGTCAGCAGCGCCCGCATCAGCGGCACCAGGTCGGCGAGGTCCGACGCGCCGCCGTACACGCCGAGGACCGGGCAGCGTACGGCCCTGATCGCCTCCTCGGTCAGGACGCGGCTGGCCGGGATGTCCCGGCCGAGGCTGGTCTCGCGGGCGAGCCGGGCGGCGCCCTTGGCCAGCCGGGCGGTGTTGTGGCCGCGGTGGGCGGTGATCCAGGCGAGCGCGTCGGGCTCGTTGTACGCGAGCTGGTCCATGACCCGGTCGAGGATGCGGCCGAGTTTCGCCGCCCACGCGGTGGTCGCGGGCTCGGACTCGATCAGCGTCACCGTGGCCGTACGCTCCGGGTGCCGGGCGGCGAAGCCGAAGGCGATGGTGCCGCCGTAGGAGTTGCCGACGAGGTGGACGGGTCCGGTGACGGCCAGCCGGTCGAGGAGGGCCTCGAGATCGTCGATGTTGTGGTCGAGGGTGTAGCCCCGCGGCGGGCGCTCGCTGCGGCCGTGGCCGCGCAGGTCGTACATGACGACGTCGAGTCCGGCCGCGGCGAAGCGGGGCGCGACGGTGAAGTAGTAGCTGGCCAGGCTGTCGGTGAGCAGCCCGTGCACCAGGACGACCGTGGCGTGCGGGATGCGGCCGTCGGCCGGTCCCGTGCGCTGGAGGTGCAGCCGGATCCCGCCGGCGTCGACCATCGCCACGGCTCAGCCCGCCTGCGTGGACTTCAGGCTCCACACCACGTACTCCACGAGCCGGCCGACGGTCAGCTCGACGATCTCGTCGAACTCCATGCCGGCCAGGAACTCGGCGAGGTTGACCCGCTGCCCGTAGCGCTCCTCCAGCAGCCCGGCCAGGGTGACGAGGTCGATGCTCTCCAGTTCCAGGTCGCGGTTGAAGGTGGTGGACAGGCCGATCGGCACGTCGTCGTCGCCGTACTCCGCGAGCACCGTGCGGAGCATGCCGGTGATGTCGGCGAGCACGGTGTCGACGGTGGGCTGCGCCGGGGCCGGCTGGGTGGGCTTCATCGGGGTACTCCTCGGCTGCTTCGTCGGGGTGTCCGTCGTTGGGGTGTGCGCCGTCGGTGTGGCCGTCGCCGCGATGTCCGCCGTCGGGCTGTCCGTGGTCGGGGTGTCCGTGGTCGGGGTGGCTGCTGTCAGGGTGTCCGCCGTCGGTTCCGGGTCCGGTCGTCCAGGCCACCACGTAGGCGCGCCGCGGCAGCGCCGGTGGATTGGCCACCGGGGCGCAGTGCACGGTGTAGGCGCGTTCCAGGCGGCCGGAGACCAGCAGCCGGCTGCCGTCCGGGGCGGTCTCCAGCACCGTGAAGTCCCGTGGCCGGCCGCCGAATCCGACGCCCTCGGCCTTGGCGACCGCCTCCTTGGCCGCCCAGAAGCGGGTGAACCACAGCTCCTGCGGATCGGGACCGTCCGCCGACGCGGCGCGCAGCAACCGGAGTTCCTGCGGGCCGAGCGCGGTGGCGAGGGTCGCCGGATCGCGCCGGGTGACCTCTTCGATGTCGATGCCGGGGCCGGGATGCGGGGTGTGCGGCCGTACGATCGCCACGGCCGCCTCGGCGCGGTGGGCGAGCGAGACGTCCAGCGGGGGCAGGGCGCGGCCGTGCACCCCGGTGACGTACGGTCGCCCCAACTCGTCGTTGCGGATGCGCAGTTCGGCCGGGAAGACGGGGCCTTCGCCGTGCTGCCACAGCCACTGCCGTACGGCGTCCTTGGCGGCGATCCGGCCCAGCAGCCACTGCCTGCGGCCGCGCGGCGGACGTTCGGCGTACTCGGCGCGTTCGGCGCCGCCGAGCGAGTTGCGCATGATCAGCTCGCGTGAGGCCAGGTCCGGCCAGCGCTCGTGCACCAGCGCCCAGCCGCCGGGCATGGCCTGGGAGAGGGTGTTGCGCTCCGGGAAGCGTTCGACGGGCCGGGTGGTCGGGTCGTTGTCGAAGCGGCGGTCCTGCCAGCCGCCGATCACGGCCCACACCCGATCACCGACGGTGAGCTCCGCGTCCGCCTCCAGGACGGTGTCCGTGAGGGAGGTGATCCGCAGCACGCAGCCGACTTCGGTGCCGGGGGCCGGGTGTGGTCCGTGGAACCGCATGTGCCGCATCCGCACCGGGAAGACGACGGTTCGCTCGGTACGGGTCACCATGATCCAGTAGCCGAGGAGCTGGCCCACGTTGTCCAGCAGCGCGCCGGGGGCCGCGGGCACGGTGATCACGCCGCGGATGTGCCGCTCGCCGATCCCGGTGAGCTCGGTCAGACCCTGGAAGCCGTGGCCGTGGAACATCCAGCGCTCCCGGTATATCTGGGCGGCCGTGTGCTCGGGGCGGCGTTCCGGGACATCGGGAAGCGGGCTGGGCGGGGGCGGTGCCGGGTGACGCGGGGCGAGTTCGACCGTGGCCCGGGCCGTGGGACCGAAGGCGACGGTGACGTGGTCCGGGCGGCCGGGGTCCGGGGTGACGGTGACCTGTACGTCGACGGGGGGCGTGGCGGTGAGCCAGCGGTCGAACCGGGCCTCGCGCACAGCGACGGCTCGCCGGCCGGGGGACGCCGCCTCCGCGGCGTCCATCATGTGCCGGACGAGTGTGGTGGCGGGGACGACCGGCCAACGGTCCTCGACGTCGGGCCAGTTGGGACGTTGCAGGAAGAAGCAGTGGTCCAGGAGGTGGGGCATGGTGTGGGGGGAGATGTGGATGGTGGTTGTGATCGTAGTGGTTGAGTTTGGGGCTGGGGCTGGGGCGGTGTGCGCAGAAGCCGCCGTGGAGGGCTGAGGAGATGGGGGTGTGGGCGCGGGGGTCGGGGCCGCGGTCGCGGCGCCCCTTCGGTCGCGCCGAGTACTCGCCGCGATCAGCTCCGCCGCCGTGTCCGCGGTGTCCCGCAGCAGTGCGGTCAGCTCGGCGGCGGCCGGGAAGCGCGTTGCCAGACTGTCGAGTTCACCAAGGCCTGTCCCGTTTGGGCCGGCCGCGGGCGTGAGGTGTGCGGCGACGGACGGTCCCGGGCGGTGCGTGGACACCGGGTGCGCGGCTGGGGGGCGCGGGCTGCCCGAAGGGGCGGGGCGCGTGGCAGGCGACGATCCCGGGCCGCTCCCGGGCGCAGGATGCGTGGCAGGCGGTCCGGAGCGCAGTTCCGCGCGCAGTGCGTCGAGCACCGGCCCGTCCAGCGAGACGAGGGCACCACCCAGGTCAAGCCGAACGGGCGGGCGGGGCCGGTGTGTCGGCGCGGTCGCAGCGGCTGTCGTGTGCGGTCGCAGCGTCGGCGCGACGGACGCCCCGGCGACCCACAACGCCGTTGCCACGCAGCGGAGTTGGGACAAGCCGCTGCGTTCGGGGGCGTTGGCGGTGACGGCCAGGTGGTCGCGGTCGCCGAGGGTGTCGTCGATCAGGGAGGTGAGCCGGCCGGGGCCGGCCTGGACGAAGACGCGGTGCCCGGCGGCGTACAGGGCCTCGGTCAGTTCGCGGAAGCGGACCGGTTCCAGCAGGTGCCGTACGAACAGCTCGCGTACCGCCTGCTCGGCCTGTGGGAAGGGCGCGGCGGTCGTCCCGGACCAGACCGGCACGGTCGGCGGGTGGAGCCGGAAGCCGTCGGCGGCCTCCCTGATGGGCGCGAGGTACGGTTCCAGCATCGGCGTGTGGAAGCCGGAGCGGAACGGCAGTACCTGGCAGATCACCCCCTGCGCGCGCAGGGACCGTACGAACTCCTCGACCGCCGCGCCGGGCCCGCAGACCATGGACTGGCGGGGCGCGTTGTCGTGGGAGAGCACGATCCCGGAGTCCGCCCAGGTCTCGGCGAGCGCGGCCCGGACTCGCGCGGCGGAGGTGCCGAGCGCGGCGAAGGCGAGGCCGGGGACGGTCACCGTGTCCGGGTCGAACCCGGCCATGAACGCGTTCACTTGGTCCGCCGCGTACAGTCCGGCCGCCGCCATGGCCGTCCACTCGCCGACGCTGTGCCCGGCGACCGCGTCCGGTACGACACCCATGCGGCGCAGCGCCTGGTCCAGCAGGCGGCCCACCCCGACGACCCCGTAGCCGTGCCGTCCGACGTCACCGACCCGGACGTCCGTGCCGGGCAGCGGCGAGAGGCCGAAGTGGGCGGCGATGTCGTCGGTGCGGGGCGTGAAGTCGGCCTCCAGGCCCGGGAAGACGAACGCCAGCCGCCCGCCGGCGCGGCCGAGCAGCGGGCCCGGCCGGAACCACACGTCGCTGCGGCCCTGCCAGGCCCGGCCCTTGGCAATGGCACGGCGGGCCAGGGCGAGCCGCTTGGCGGTCGGTGCCACGACCCCGAGCCGGACCGGGCCGGCGTCCGGGTGCGTCCGGGCCGGGTCGAGACCGGCGGCGAGAACGGCCGAGTCGTCGGCGCCGAGGAGGGCCGAGAGGTCCGCCACACCGTCGGCGGCGAGCAGCAGGATCCGCTCGGCCTCGTCGACCTGCACGGAAGCGGACGCGGACACGGACGGCACACCGGTCGCCTTTTCCGGCACCGGACGGGCGGCGGCCCGCGAGGGCACAGCAGAGGGGCGCGCATCCTGGGCCGAAGCCTCCGCCCGGTGGACCGACGCACCCGGCGCCTCCCCCGCCCCGGGCGCCTCCTCCAGCACCACATGGGCGTTGATCCCGCCGAATCCGAAGGCGTTCACCGCGGCTCGGCGGAGGGGCTGCCGGGGGGCGGTCTCCCAGGAGCGGGCTTGGTGCACCGTGTGGAAGCGGGTGGTGGTGAGTGCGGGGTGTGGGGTGTCGCAGTGGAGGGTGGGCAGGAGGGTGCGGTGGTGGAGGGCGAGGACGGCTTTGACCAGGCCGGCGACCCCGGCGGCCGGCATGGTGTGGCCGATCATCGACTTCACCGAGCCGAGGACCGGACGGAAGGCATCGCCGGCTGGAGGGCCGAACACCTCGGCCAGCGTGGCGAGTTCGGCCGCGTCTCCGGCGGGGGTCGCGGTGCCGTGGGCCTCCAGCAGGCCGATGGAGTCCGGTGCGGCGGGGTCGAGCCCGGCGGCCCGCCAGGCCTGCCGTACGGCTCTGGCCTGCCCGGCCGGGTCGGGGGTGGCGAGTGCCGCCGTACGGCCGTCGCTGGCCACGCCGGTGCCCCGGATCACCGCGTACACGCGGTCGCCGGCGCGTTCGGCGTCCGTGAGCCGCTTCAGTACGACGACGCCCGTGCCCTCGCCGATGAGGATGCCGTCGGCGTCGCGGTGGAAGGGGCGGATGCGCTGGGTCGGGGACAGGGCGCGCAGCTGGGCGAAGACGCTCCAGAGGGTGATGTCGTGGCAGTGGTGCACTCCCCCGGCGAGCATCAGATCGCAGCGGCCGGTGGTGAGTTCGGTGACCGCCTGGTCCACGGCGACCAGTGAGGAGGCGCAGGCGGCGTCCACGGTGTAGGCGGGGCCGCGCAGGTCGAGCCGGTTGGCGATGCGGGAGGCGGCCAGGTTGGGGACCAGGCCGATCGCGGACTCCGGGCTGTCGGGGCCGAGCCGTTCGGTGAACGCCGCGCGGACGCGGGCGAGTTGGTCGGCGGTGAGGTCGGGTAACAGCTCGCCCAGGGTGCGGGTCAGCTGTCCGGCCGTACGCACCCGCTGGTCCAGGCGGACCAGGCCGGGGGTGAGATAGCCGCCGCGGCCCAGGGCCACGCCGATCCGGTCCCGGGCCGGGAGCCGTTCGTCGCCGCCCGCGTCGGCGAGCGCGGCGGCGGCCACGTCGAGGGCGATCAGCTGGTCGGGCTCGGTGCCGGGCACCGAGGCGGGCATGATGCCGTACCGGGTGACGTCCACCTCGGCCAGGCCGTCCACGAATCCGCCGCGCCGGCAGTAGATCTGGTCGGGGGCGGCCGGTCCGGTGGCCGAGCCGGGCCGGTAGTAGTCGGCGTCCCAACGGCCCGCGGGGACGTCACTGATCGCGTCGACGCCGTCGCGCAGGTTGCGCCAGTAGGCGTCGAGTCCGGGGGCGCCCGGCAGCAGCACCGCCATGCCGACTATGGCGATGGGAATCTGACGTGCCGTCATGTCACCAGCCCGACGCGGCGTAGACGACGGCTCGGGCCGACGGTTCGCCCCAGGCGAGTTCCCGGAGCAGGGCGGCGGTGCCCTCGTCCGGGTCGATCAGTTCGATCCCGCGCCGGGCGTACTCGCGGCCCAGGTCCGCGCCGACCATCCCGCCGTGCGTGCCGGACGGCGCCCAGGGTCCCCAGTGGACGGTCAGCGCGCGAGTGCCCGTCCTGGCGGCCCAGTCCGCGCCCAGCGCTTCCAGGGCGTCGTTGGCGGCGGCGTAGTCGGCCTGGCCGCGGTTGCCGAGGACGGCGGCGACGCTGCCGAACAGCACGGTGAAGGCGGGCGCGCCCGGCAGGTCGTCCAGGGCGGCGAACAGCGCGGCGGCCCCGGCCGTCTTCGTGCCGTAGACCCGCTGGAAGGACTCGGGGGTCTTGTCGGCGATCAGCCGGTCCTCGATCACCCCGGCGGCGAAGACGACTCCGTCGAGCCGGCCGTGTTCGGCGTGGATCTCCTTGACCGCCCGCAGGACGGCATCCCGGTCCCGGAAGTCCACCGAGTGGTAGCGGGCCAGGCTGCCGAGTGCGCCGAGTTCGGTGAGGGTCGTGGTGATCTCCCGCTGGGCGAGGATCAGTTCGGCGGCCCGGTTGATCTCGGCGGGTCCGGCCGCGCCGGAGCCGGCCGCGAGTGCCGCGCGCAGCTCGACGGGGGTGCGGGCGGCGGCGGTGTGCGGTTCCTCGGGCGCGGTGGGCGCCGGGGTACGGCCCAGCAGCTCGATACGGCAGCGGCCGGCTCCGGCCAGCGTGGCCGCGAACCTCGCGGTGATGCCCCGGGCGCCGCCGACGAGCAGGATCACGGAGTCCCGGTCGAGGCCGAGCGCGGCCGCTTCGGCGGCGCCGTCACCGGCGGGTCCGGCGCCGGTGGCGGCGAGCGGGCCGAGAGGTGCGGGAAGGAGGGCGAGACCCTGCCGGGCTCCGGCCGCCGTACGCAGGACGACGGGGGCCGGTCCGGGTGCGCGCAGCTCGGCCAGTACGGCGTCGGCGACGGCCGCCGGGGCGGTGTCCGCGACGGCTACGACTCGTGCGAGCAGGTCCGGGTACTCGCGGCCGACGCTGCGGAACAGTCCGTCCAGCCCGGCCGCCCGCAGTGCCCCCGTGGGGTCGGCGGCCCGGACGGCGAGCAGCCGCCGCGGGCCGCACGCCAGCGCCGCCTGGAGCACCGGGAAGGCGTCCGGCAGCACCGGGAGGTCCGGGCCGGGAAGCGCGCCGAGGTACACGACACCGTCGAGCGGGCCGTCGGCCGCGGTGAGGAGGTGCCCCCGGTCGAGGGGCACCGCTTCGACGCCGTATCCGGCGAGCCGCTCCGCGACCTCGGCCGCCGCGCCCTCACCGTCCCCGAGGAGGGCGAAACGCCGGCCGGACAGGTCGTCGGGGGCGGGGGCGGTGGCCGGGTCGGGCTCCGGCAGGGGCACGAGTCGCAGCTCACACCGGCGGGGGGCCACGGCGACGGGGGTGTGCGGCTCACCGGTCGGCGCACTCCCGCCGCCGGCGTACGGCGCCACGGGCTGCCCGCTCCCGTCACCGGTGTCCCGCACCTTGGCCTGGCCGCTCCCGTGGCCGGTGTACCGCACCTCGGCCTGCGTGTTCCCGTCGCCGGTGTACCGCGCCTCGGCCTGCGTGCTCCCGTCGCCGGGCTGTGCGCCGACCCGGGACGTCAGCCATGCCGTCACCGCTGCCGCCGTGCGTGCCTTGGCCAGTTCCTCCAGTTCGGCGTCGTCGAGGACGTCGGCGCCGCCGGCGATGCCCAGGCGCTGGGCGAGTTCGCCCGCTATCTCGGCCCGTTTGATCGAGTCGATGCTGAGATCGGCCTCCAGATCGAGGTCGGGTTCGATCATGTCGAGGGGGTAGCCGGTGCGTTCGCTGATGATCTCCAGGACGACCCGCGCCACGTCGTCCACCGGCTCCTCGCCGACCGGCTCGGACAACTGCGCTGCCACCGGCTGGAGTTCGGGCAGGCTGGGCTGCGGCGCCGGTACGGGTGCCACGGGAGCCGGTGGTGTGACGCCGGGCGTGGCGCCGAAGTAGGTGAGCAGGACGTCACGCTGGGCGGCGATCATCTCCCGGCTGGTGCGCAGGAATTCGGAGATGAGCGCGTCCCGGTCGGCCGGGGCGCCGTACGGCTGGTCGGTGGTCACGGTCGTCTCCACGACTCGTCGGGCCGGTGCGAGGGCACCGGGCAGGAGTGCTCCGTCGGCGGTGCGGACCAGCTGCCCGTCGACCGTCCAGCCGGGCCGCCGCGGCGCCGGGGCGCGCAGCGCGTCGACGGCGTCGCGGCCCCGCAGGAGCCAGGCGGTGCGCACCGGCTGTCCGGCGACGGCCAGTTGGGCGAGGGCGTCGAGCCAGCCGCGCAGGCCGCTGTCGGCGGACGGTTCGCAGGCGACCGTGCGGTGCGGGCGGTCGCCGAGGATCCGTCCGACCAGCCGGGTGAGGACCGTGCCGGGGCCCGCCTCGACGAAGACGCGCGCGCCGGCCTCGTACATCGCCTCGATCTGGGCGGCGAACGCGACCGGGGCACCGATCTGGGCGGCGAGTTCGGTGCGCACCCCGTCGGGGTCGTGCGGGTAGGGCGCGGCCGTGCGGTTGGCCCACACGGGGAACTCGGGCGCCCGTACCGTCTTGTCCGCGAGAACCTTGGCGAACCGCTCCCCCGCCCCGGCCACGAGCGGGCTGTGGAAGGCGCAGGCCACAGGGATGCGCCGCGCCCCGAGCCCGGCGGCCCGCAGCAGCCGTACCGCTGCCTCGATGTCCGCCGTGGGCCCCGAAATCACCGTCTGCTCGGGCGCGTTGAGGTTGGCGACGACGACCGAGGCGGGTGCGTCTGCCGTGCGCAGGGTGCGTACGACTGTCTCGGCGGGGGCGCCGACGGCGGCCATGGTGCCCGGGTCGTCGCCCGCCGCGGCCAGGATCGCGCCGGCCCGCTCGGCGCTCAGCTCCAGCAGCGTCTCGGGGTCGAGGGCGCCGGCCGCGGCGAGGGCGACCAGTTCGCCGTAGCTGTGGCCGGCGGCCTGGTCGGGGTGGACCCCGGCCGCGGTCAGGAAGGCGTGCGCGGCGAGGCCCGTGATGCCGAGGGCGGGCTGCGCGCTGCGGGTGTCGGTGAGCGCGGCCCGGCGACGCTCCCGTGCGGCGTCGTCGAAGGCGGCCGGTGGATGGACGGTGTCGGTGTGCGCACGGCCGAGGTCCAGGTAGTACCGCAGCTCGGGCAGGTGCACCAGAAGCTCGGCGAGCATGCCGGGACGCTGGCTGCCCTGTCCGGGGAAGAGGAAGGCGACCTTGCCCGGCACGGGGTCCGCGGCCGCGCGGTGCGGCGGGTCCGCGGCGCCGTCCACAGCCGGCCTTTCGGCTTGGCGGCGCACCGGGCCCGCGCCGCCCTCCGGGGTCCGGTCAGTGACCTCCCCCCACACCGGATCAGCGGCACCGGCCCCCACCGCACCCGCAGCAGCACCGGCCGCCATCGGGTCCGCAGCACCATGGGCCACCGCGCCCGCACCATGGGCGACCGCGCCCGCAATATGAATCCCCGCGGCCGGATCACTCTCCCCCGCCAGGAGCCGCCGCAGTTGCCCTCTGAGTTCCTCGGTGTCGCGGGACACGAGCGCGGCCCGTACCGGTTCGTGGGAGGTGTCGGCGCGGTGGGCCGCGGCGAGGGCGAGGTCCCGCAGGCGCCAGGGGGGCCCGTCGGTCTCGGCGGCGCACAGGAGCTGCTCGGCCTGCCGGTGGGCCGCCGCCGTGTCCCGGCCCCGGAACAGGAACAGCTCGGCCGGCCAGGCGTCCAGGGCCTGCCGGGGTGGTACGGCGTCGGCGTGGGCGGCCAGCACGGCGTGGAAGTTGGTACCGCCGAAGCCGAACGCGCTGACCCCCGCGAGGCGTTCGGCGGCCGGTGCCATCCAGGGCCGGGCGCGGGTGTGGAAGACGAAGGGGCTGTCGTCCTCCGTCCAGGCCGGGTTGGGCCGCTCCAGGTGCAGGGTGGGCGGGGTGACCCCGGTGTACAGCGCGAGCGCGGTCTTGATGAGGCCGGCGAGCCCGGCGGCGCACTTGGTGTGCCCGATCTGCGACTTGACCGAGCCCAGCGCACAGCCGCCCGCGCCGGCTCCGGCCTCGGTGAACACCTCGGAGAGAACGGTGAGTTCGGTGCGGTCGCCGACGACGGTCCCGGTGCCGTGTGCCTCGACCAGGCCGACGTCCGCGGGTGAGACCCCGGCGTTGCGGTACGCGCGTTCCAGCGCCGCCCGCTGTCCTTCGGGGCGGGGGGCGGTCAGGCCGAGGGAGCGGCCGTCGCTGGCGGAGCCGAGGCCCTTGACCACGCCGTAGATGCGGTCGCCGTCGCGTTCGGCGTCGGCGAGCCGTTTGAGGACCACGCAGGCCACGCCCTCACCGAGGGCGATGCCGTCGGCGGAGGAGTCGAAGGCGCGGGAGCGTCCGGTCGGGGAGAGCGCGTGGACGGAGGAGAACAGGACGAAGTCGTTGATGCCGTTGTGCAGGTCGGCGCCGCCGCACAGCGCCAGGTCGCTGGTGCCGGAGACGAGTTCCTTGCAGGCCACGTCGAGGGCGGCGAGGGAGGAGGCGCAGGCGGCGTCGACGGTGAAGTTGGCGCCGCCCAGGTCGAGGCGGTTGGCGATCCGGCCGGAGATGACGTTGGCGAGCATGCCGGGGAAGGAGTCCTCGGTCAGCCGGGGCAGCTGCTCCTCGATGCCGTCGGGGACCTTGCCGTAGTACGAGGGCAGGACGGCGCGCAGGGTGACGGCGTTGGACAGGTCGCTGCCCGCCTCGGCGCCGAAGACGACGGAGGTCCGCGCGCGGTCGAACTTCCGCCCCCGGTCGCCGTATCCGGCGTCCTCCAGCGCCCGGCGGGCCGCCTCCAGGGACAGCAGCTGGACGGGTTCGATGCTGCCGAGGGAGGCGGGCGGGATGCCGTAGCGCAGCGGGTCGAAGGGGATGCGGGGCAGGAAGCCGCCCCACTTGGACGCGGTGCTGCCGGCGGTGTGGTGCACGGCCGGGTCCCAGCGCTCGGGCGGCACCTCGGTGACGGCGTCGCGTCCGGCGACGACATCGGCCCAGAAGGCGGCGAGGTCGGGGGCCTGGGGGAACATGCAGGCCATGCCGACGATCGCGATGTCCAGCGGTGCGGGCGGCTGCGGCTCGGCGGCGGACGACGCACTCGGGCGGACGGCCCGTCGCGTCAGGAAGTCGGCGGCGCCGTCGGTCACCGAGCGGTGCAGACCAGCCAGGGTGGTGGTCGCCGAGCGCAGGACGGCGACCTCGCCGGCCATGAACATCCCGTCCGCGAGCTGCCGTTCCTCACCGACGGTCGCCAGCTCACCGTCGGCGCCGCGCTGGACGCCCTTGCTGGCGATGCGCAGGCGGCCCACGTTGAGCCGTTCCAGGCTCTCCCAGATCTCCCGGTCGGGCAGTCCCCGCGCCCGTAGAGCGGCCTCCCGGGCACGGTAGCCGGCGGTGAAGGGGCTCGGGACGCAGCGGGTGGCGTGGCCGGGGGCGGTCTCCAGCAGGGCGGTCGTGGTGGCGGTGAGGACCTGTCGCTGGAAGAGGGGGCGGATGGCGCCGTGCGCGACGGCCTCCTCGGTGAACAGGTAGGCGGTGCCCATGAGCACACCGACGGCGGCGCCCCGGGCGGTGAGCGGTGCCGCCAGGGCCGCGACCATGGCCGCCGACCGCTCGTCGTGCACACCGCCCGCGAAGAACACCTCCAGCCGACGGGCCTGCGCGTCGTCGGCACCCCCCAGGAAGTCCTCCAGTACGGCGAGCTGGGCCTCCCACAGCGGGAAGGAGGCCCTCGGTCCCACATGCCCGCCGCACTCGGACCCCTCGAACACGAACCGGCGCGCACCCGCGTCCAGGAACTGCCGCAGCAGCCCCGGCGAGGGCACATGCAGGAAGGTGTGGATCCCGGCCCGCTCCAGCGTCTCGGCCTGCGCGGGCCGTCCGCCCGCGATGACCGCGTGCGTGGGCCGCAGCTCCCGTACGGCGTCCAACTGGGCGCTGCGGACGTCCTCGGGCGCGAAGCCGAGCACGCCCACGCCCCAGGGCCGCCCCTCCAGCACGGCCCGTGCCTCGGTGAGCAGCGACCGGGTCCGCTCGCCGTCGGCCAGGGCCAGCGCCAGGAACGGCAGCGCCCCGTCCGCGGCGACGGCGGCGGCGAACCCCGCCTGGTCACTGACCCGGGTCATGGGCCCCTGCGCGACCGGCAGCCGGGTACCGAGCGCCCGACTCATGGCCGACCCGGGTCGCAGAGCGGCGGCGGCCCCACGGTCGGCCACACCGCGCATCACCGCCGAAGCCGAGCCGTCCCCGGCGACGCCCTGCATCGCCATCGATGCCGGGCCGTCCCCGGCGACGGCTCGCATCACCACCGACGCCGACCCGCCCTCGCCCACACCGCGCGGCGCCCGCAATGCCGGATCGCCGTCAGCCACCTCGGGTGTCGACACCGATCCCGGACCGTCCCCCGCGACGCCGGGGATCGCCATCGATGCCGAGCCGCCCACACCGCGCGGCGCCCGCAATGCCGGATCGCCGTCAGCCACCTCCGGCGTCGACACCGGCCCCGGACCACCCCCGGCCACACCGCGCGGCGCCCGCGGTGCCGGACCGCCCTCAGCCAGCTCACGCGTCGACACCGATCCCGGACCGTCCCCGCCCACGCCGCGCATCACCGCCGAAGCCGAGCCATCCCCGGCGACGCCGTGCATCGCCATCGATGCCGGACCACCATCAGCCGCGTCAGGCGTCGGCACCGATGCTTGACCTCCGTCAGCCACCTCATGCACCACCACCGGTGCTGGACCACCCTCGCCGACACCACGCGACACCACCGACCCCGGACCACCCCCGGCCACGCCACGCATCACCACCGATGCCGGGCCGCCGTCAGCCGCGTCAGGCGTCGACACCGATCCCGGGCCGTCCCCGGCCACGCCGCGCGGCGCCCGCGATGCCGGACCGCCCTCAGCGAGCTCATGCACCGGCACCGATGCCGAGCCGCCATCCGCCACCCCGCCTATCGCCGCCGAGACCTCCCGCACCAACCGCCGTACGTCCCCGCACCGTTCGGCGAGCCGGGCGGCGAGGAAGCCGTCCTGGCCCACCGGGAGCAGCCGGCCGCGCAGGTCGGTGGCGCCGAGCAGGGACGCGACCGCATCGGGGTCGTCGGCCGGCGGGTGCGGGGCGTCCGGGTCCCGGCGCCGCAGTACCCGGTGGCCGCCCAGCACCACGGTCTCCGAGCCGTCCAGGGAGCGCAGCACCGACCGGACCGTTTCGGGCAGCGCCGACTCGGCGAGCAGGGCGAGTTGGCTGTCCAGGACGACCCCGGTGGCACCGCCTGCCACGGCGGCCGCAGCCGTACGCGGCCCGATGCCACCGCAGGCCCAGATGGGGACGCCGCTCAACTCACCGTCGGACAGCAGCTGTTGCAGCAGCACGAAGGTGCTCAGCTCGCCGATCCGGCCACCGCTTTCGGCGCCCCGGGCGATCAGCCCTCGGGCACCGGCGCGCACGGCCGTGTGCGCCTGCCCGATGTCCGTGACCTCTGCCAATACCCGGTAGCCGGCGGTGAGTTCGGGGATGGTCCAGCTCGCGTCCGGGGTGCGGACCACGGTGTCGGGAGCCTCGCCGACGTCGGCCGGGGTCAGGGTGCAGCGCCCGGTCACCCGTATGCCGAAGGGGCCCGGGGCGGCCCGTATCAGCCGGGACAGTTCCTCTCGGGCTCTTCGGTCGCCGGTGCCGAGGTCGAGGATGCCGAGCGCGCCCGCGGCGCAGGCGGCGGTGGTGAGCCCGGCGTCGGGTTCTCCGAACGGGGTGAGGCAGAGGACGAGGTCATGGGCGCGCACAGGCGAGGTCATGATGCTCCGGCACGATCGGCGAGACAGCACGGTGGGGGGTGTGCGGCGGAACGATCTGGTACGAGGGCACCGGAAACTAGCCTCGGCCTACTCACGGGTCAATAACGCCGCGTCCTTTTCGCGGCCGGTGACATCGATTCGGCCAGTGGGCCGAATTCCCCGCAAGGGCTGAGAAACGGGGCTATTCCTCGCACGGGTGCGGGCGCGGGACCGCCGGGGTCCACGCGCCACACCATCACAACCCGGTCAAACCACCCGTCTGCTTCACCGCGCACTCACCCGGCCGCAACACTCCGGGACACCCACTCGAAGTCTGTAAATTCCGCATGACTTCGGCCCCGTGGCTCGAACCCGGCCGGGCGTCCCACGACACGTCAGCGGAGCAGCGTCCGCCCGGCCCCCGGTACGGCGGCGACCGGGCCGTGGACCGGCGGCAGGGCGTCGTGCACCGCGCGCACCGCTCCGCCGAGCGTCACCGAACCGGCTCGCCGCCGGCCGTGCTCGGCGCGGACCTGGGCGATCCGGGTCTCGTTCGCCGGGCGCGACTCCCCCGGCTCCCCCGGCCCACGCTCCGGCCCGCCGCGCGAGCCGTCCCCGTACGGCGCCCCGCCGGCATCCCCCTCCGGCTGCCCCGGCTGCCGGTCCCCGGGCACGTCCGCCCCATCCGGCACACCAGCCAAGCCCCGAGCACCGGGAACCGCCCGAATGCCCGGAACACCGGGAACACCCGGAACGCCTAGAGCGCCTAGAACACCTGGGACTTCCGGAGCGCCTGGAGCGCCCGGCCCACCCGGCGCCGCATCCGGCCACCGTACCCCGTCCGCACCCGCCTCCAGCACCCACCGCTGCCCGGGCGAACCGTCACGCCGTACCAGCCCGACGCGGGCAAAGGAGCCGCCGGAGCCCGGTGCGAGCACGAGGCCCCCGTGCCGGCGGAGCAGGATCTCGCCGCGCACGGTGAAGTCGTACGCCACCTCGCCGGCGTGTACGACACATCCGGCGAGCACCACACTCTTCGTCCCGGGGTCGGCGGCCAGGCACAGGGACGGGGCGGCGGCGCTGCGCAGCAACCCGTCGTCCCGGTACGACCATTGCTGCGAGGCGGCGGACGAGCACGGGGCGAGCCCGACCATCGCACCCGCCGCGGCACCGTCACCGCCGACGTCCAGGCAGCGCCCCGAGGCGAGGCCGCGCAGGCTGCCGTGGGCGAGCTCGACGGGATCGCCGAGCGAGGCGGCGGAGGGGGAGGTGGCGGCCCGGGCGCCGATGCCGCCCGGGCGGGTGGTGTGGCCTGCGGGGGCGCCCCAGGTGACGCCGGGCGTGGGGACACCGTTGTCGTCGGACCAGCTTCTGGCCACGAGGACGGTGGCGAGGAGCACGAGCGAGGTCAGTCCGACGCCGATGACGACGGCCTTGCGACGGCGGCTGCCGGGCCCGGTGCGGTGCCTGCCGCCAGGCGCCGGCCCCGCCCGGTCGGGCGCCGGCGCCGGCGGCCACTCCTCGGCGGCGCCGCGCCCGGGGCGCGAGTCGAGATAGCGGCGGGCTCCCCAGCCGAGCACGGTCTCGGCGAGCAGCAGACCGAGGCCGTCGTCGAACAGAGCGAAGGTTTCCGCGGCGTGCCGGCAGTAGGCACAGGCCGTCAGATGCCGCCGCACATCGGGCAGCAGGGCGCCGCCCCGGCGCATGGGGACGTCCAGGAGCCGGTTGTAGAACCGGCATTCCGTGGCGGGCGCGAGTTCCCGGTGGGCACGTACACAACCGACGCGGAATTGCTCGCGTGCCTGCTCCAGGGCGGCCGTGGCGGTGGCCGGGTCGATCGCCAGTAGACCAGCGGGTATGTTTATGGGTTCGGCCTCGACCTCGGCATGCCACAGAAGGCATTGGGAAGCGCCGGGAAGGGCCCGAAATGCGCGTTCGGCGAGTTGCCGCCTTTCCGGCGTTCCGGGATTTGTCGCGCGCAGTCCGCGGCCACCAGTGGGTTTGCGCAATTCCGGCAGAGTCGCGCAGGCCACGTCGTCCGCCGCCCAGGCGCGGACGGTGTCGCGGACGGCGACCAGCAGCTGCGGACGCACCGCGCCGCCGATGGCTCCGCCCGCCACCCGGCCGAGGACCTCGTGGAAGGCGGCGGTGGCCACGAGTTGGGCGGTGGGTCCGGCGGAGGCCAGACAGACGATCGCGTAGTCGCGGGCGGCCCGCCAATGGCGGGCCAGCAGCAGGGCCACGGCGTGATGGCGGGCGGGATGCGGGCCGCCGAGCAGGGCGACGAGAGTGCGGTCGGACTCCCCGGGCGAACCGGGCAGCGGCGGATAGGGCGGGCGTGGGGGGTAAGGGGACTGCACGGAACCATTTCCTTTCCAGCGACAGGACCGCACGTGAAATGCCGTCCTGCCGGAAAGCAGTGCCGATTGGTGCATACCTAATGGGCCGGCTTGGGCGCTCGACGCCCGCCTTTGCCCTCCCGCGGGGAGGTTCACCTTCGCACACGCGGCTCACAGGAAACAAGGAGTGCGAATGACACGGTTTCAAAGTCGGCGAATTACACATGAGTTACCGGCGGTATCGCTTCACAGCCGGTTCGCAAGTTTCTCCGGGCGTCCTCTCATCCGCGTCCCCCAGCACGGGCCGCATGATCGCCGGCGCGGCTCGCCGACATCCACCACATCCGCCAGGGCGACCCGCTCGGTCTCGGCCACGCAATGCTGTGCGCCCGCCACCACGTCGGCGACCAGCCCTTCGCGGTCCTCCTCGGCGACGATCTGATCGACGCGCGCGAGACGCTGCTGAGCCGCATGTTTCAGGTCCGCGAGCGGTACGCGGGCGGCGTGGCCGCGCTGATGGAGGTCGGCCCGGAGCAGATCCACCTCTGCGGCTGCGCCCGCCCGGACCTCGGCCCCGAATTCACCGGCTGACTCGAGGAGTTCGTGGCCGGCCTGGAGGGCGGCACGACCGGCGGCGGGGAGGGGGCGACCACATCGAAGGGGCGCAGCATACCCATCGACGGTGCCGCTCGGATGTCCGATCACACAATGCACCTACAAATTATTTGAAATACCCCTACATCGGCGCGTGACCCTGCAACCATGAGCGCTCGCCACCGAGTTGGCCTGGTTGTTGATGGGGGAGGGTGCACGTGTCACGTGTCGAACGCATCGGGGTGATCCGGCAGAGGCGGGCCAGGCAAGCCCGACTGCTTGAAAAGCGCTCCGACGCATTGACCGATGTCCTCGCCGGCCTGCAGACCATCGAAGCGCTGCGGGCCCGGCTCGTCGGCATCGTGCCGGACGAGGCGAGGGACAAGCTCCAGGCGCTGGGGAGGGACCTGGAGGGCCTGCTGAAGGACCTGCCTCTTGAGATCGCGGCGTTGAAGGTCGCCTTGACCCGGTTCAACCGCGAGACGCTGAACGTGGGTGTGATCGGACGTGCGCGGCAGGGCAAGAGCCGCCTCATCCAGAGCCTGACGGGCCTGACGGAGCAGGAGGTGCCGACCAGCGACGGGGACTACTGCACGGGCGTGACGAGCGTGCTGCGGCACGAGCCCGGCGAAGCCCGGGCCGAGGTCTACTTCCACACCGAGCGGTCGTTCCTCGGCGAGATCATCGGCCCGTACTTCACCAGGCTCGACCTCGGCGACGCACCGCTGAGCCTCGCCGGCTTCGCCCGGCCCCTCCCCGCGCTGAACAGCGGCAGCACCGTAGACGGGGGCCTCTATAAACACCTGGCCGGCTTCCATACATATCTGCCCGAATACCGCGACTGGCTGACGACCGGCCTGCCGCTCCCGATCCCCCGGCATCGGATCCGCTCGTTCGTCGCGCAGAAGGACGAGGATGAACAGCCCCTGCACGCGTTCCGGGCGGTGCGGGAGGTACGGATCACAGCGCCGTTCGCCCATGCCGACTGGACCGGTCTGTCCCTGATCGACCTGCCGGGTCTGGGTGAAGCGAATCTCCAGGACGCCGAACGCATCGTCGACGCCATGCAGGACGAGATCGACTTCGTGGTGTTCGTCCGCCGCCCGAACGCCCTCGGCGACGCGATCGGCACCGAGGACTTCCGCCTGCACCAGTACGTCCACGCCGGCCTGGGAAGCGGGCCCGCGCTCAGCGAGTGCTCCTTCCTGATCGTGAACAAGTGCGTGACACCCGAGCTCGACAACTCCAAACAGGCCGAGCTCATGGCCCACGAGTGGGTGCCCGGATCCCCGTTCACCGTCGCGCAGACGCACATCGTCGATTGCTCCCGCAGCGAAGAGGTCGCCGACGTGATGGACAAGGTCGTCGACCATCTCCTGGCGAATCTCGACCACCTCGACGCCGCTCACCTCGCCGTCCGCGGCGAGAAGGCACGCGAGTTGCGCGACCGCGTCCGCAAGTTCACCGTCCGCGCCCTGAGCATCGCGGAGTTCGCACAGCCGTCGTCGGTGTGGTTCCTGCCGTTCGTCGAACTGTTCAACGAAACCCACAGGCGCTTGGCCACCGCGCTCGCCGGCCTGGTCCGCACGCTGGGTCAGGAACGCTCCCTTCAGGACGAGTTGCTCTATACGACCCTGGAGGAGATCTACGAGCAGGCGGTGGCAGAGCCCGGTCATCCCTCCGCGGAGGAGATCGCCTCACGGGCGGCCAGCGAGGGCGGGCTGAGCATCGCGTACGGCCAGTACCTCAACGAGGCGCGGGCCCGGCTGTCGCGGATGTTCCTCGAATGCGAGGCCGCCCTCCACAGCCGCACCGTGGCCATGCAGCGGCAGGTCGCGCAGATCCTCGCCGGCCCCGGCGAACTCGCGGGTCTGAGCGGCAAGGACGGCAAGGACTTCCTCCTGGACGTCGCCGCCCGCATCCCACAGGTCCGGGACGACGGGACCAGCGAAGTCCGTTATGCCCTCGAGCTTCTGGCCGGCTTCCAACTCTCCTACCGCGGCATGCTGCAGCACCGCGTCCGCGCCTGCCTGGACGGACTGCGCGCGGACCAGCCCGCGTACCCGTTCCCCGTCGCCGGACAGGACTCGGGACCGGACGACACCTCCGTCACGCCCGGCCTCGTACGGCAGATGCTCATCGTGTGCTACGACGAGGCCCTCTCCGCGTGCCGCGCCGATCTGCGGCACGTGCTGGCCGACCCCAGCGCGGCGATCTTCGCCATCGTCGAGGAGTTCTTCGACCGTGTCATCTCCGCGGCCGGGACCGACGACGAATGGCGCATCTTCTACCAGGACATCCGGACCGAAGCCTGGCCCGGGAAGTTCGCCGCCCTCGCGGAGCGGTCCCACCACCTGCGCGAGTGGTCCGAATCCGTCCGTGCGGTCGCCGACCTGGTCGGTGAGGCCGCCCACGAGTCACAGTCGCAGGGGAGTGCCGCGTGACCTCCGAGAAGTACACGATCCCGATCACGATGCTCGGGCCGACCGGCGTCGGTAAGACGTCGGTGCTCGCGGCCATGTACCGCAAGTTCGCCCACACGACGGGCACGACCGACCTCGACCTGACGCCGCAGGGCACCACACCGGACAGGATTCGGAAGGCCGGCGACCAGCTCGCGAGACTCTCCCGGCAGGTCATCATCACCGAGAGGGTCCGGCCCACCGGCGTCAACGACATTCAGCAGTTCGACTTCGGCGTCGGACGCAAGAACAAGACACCGCGCTTCACGCTGCGGTTCACCGACTACTCCGGGGAGTTGCTCCTGGAGACCGGCGGCGCGTTGCTGCAGCGCGTGTCCGACCAGCTCGACGTCAGCCCCGTCATCATCCTCGCGATCGACGCTCCCGCGCTGATGTATGCGGACGGTGCCTACCACGAGGAATTGAACCTCCCCGAGCAGATGTACGAGATCGTCAAGCAGATCATGCAGCGCGACGACCGGCACCGTCTCCTGCTTCTCGTCCCGCTCAAGTCCGAGCGGTACCTGGAGACACCCGAGGGCACCCGGGCCCTCATCGACCGCATCCACGACGGGTACAAATCGCTTCTCGCGCACCTGTCCCACCCCGAGGTCCAGCCGCGCGTCGGGATCGTCGTCGTTCCCGTCCAGACCACCGGAACGATCCGCTTCTCCTCCGTCCAGGACACCCCCGAGGGTCCCGCCTTCCGTTACGTCAGCCGCGCACTGAACGCGCCCTTCAACCCGGTCGACGCCGAGCAGCCGCTCCGCTTCGGCCTCCGGTTCGCGATCAACGTGTACCGGCGCGAGCGCCGTGGCCCGTTCCGCAAGATGTTCGACTGGCTCAAACGAACCGATCCGGCCCTGGTGAAGGCCCTCGACGCGTTCTCGTCCGTCCCGCCGGCCAGCCCCGGGATCCAGGTCCTGCAGTCCCACCCGCACCTGACCAACGACGACCGGAGCCGGTGATGACGACCACCTGGTACGTCCAGTCGCGCGGGTACCGCAGCCAGCACGGCTACCGCTGGATCCAGGTCGACGACGCTCGGCCTGTGGCCTCCAGCGAGGTACTCCTGGACGGATGCGGCGGCTACTCCGTCAACGATCTCGTCGACGAGGACGACCGCACGCTCCTGCTGTTCGCCAGGCCCGCGGCCACCGGTGAGCCACTGTGGACGCTGCTGGCCAACGGTCTCACCGGCGGTTCCACCCGGGGCGACCATGCTCAGCGGCCGATCCGCGTGTGCGTCCTGGCGTACGCACGCGGCCCCCTGCCCTCCCACACCATGCTCGGCTTCGCCCGGGCGTTCCTGACCGACACCCTGCCCACCCCCCTGCCCGTCGACTACACCACCACCGACTGGCCCGGGTTCACGGTCGCGACCGCGGCTTGGACGGACATGCTGGGCAGCCTCCCGGACGACGTCGCCCCCGCCCTCGACCCGCCCGCGCCGCGCACTGTCACCTCCGCGCCCCACACTCCGGAAGACCGACGCGGCGCCGCGGCCATCCTCAGACTCCTGGACGACACGCCCACTCGTCCGGTGTACCGGCCCGCCAACCTGACCGGGCTGGACGCACGCCCCCTCCTCGTGGTCAGCACCCACGCCACCCACGAACACCGGGACCGGCTACGCCCGTACCTGTTTCTGAGCCCGAGCGTGAGCGTCCGCAAGACCGTCCCCATGAGTGGCCTACGAGGCAGTGTGATCATGCAGAAAGCCAAGGACCCCAGGTACGTCGCGGGCATCCTCGCCTTCGGCGCCGCAGCGTATGGGGTCGTGGATGTCATGTCCAAGTAGCCAGTAGCCGGATCCGGGAGAGATCAGCACGCCGCCCACAGGACAGGCCGGGCCGGACCCGACGGTTCGGGCCCGGCCCACGGCAGGTCCTCAGACAGCCCTCCCCTGCCCGCTCAACCGTTCAGCCGCAAGGTCCAGACGACCGTCATCTCGCCCGTGACGGCCCCGTCTTCGCGCTGTATGGCGATGGCGACGGGAAATTCCGGTCGCCCGCCCGCGTCGAGTTCGGCGATGACCTCGGCCGCCGGGCGGCCCAGGGTCGCCGTGGCGGTCACCGAACCCATGGCCAGCTTCTTGTAGCCGATCTCGGCCCGCACCGCGAGTGGCACGGCACGAGAGAGCTGGTCACCGAAGGCCTTGAGGACGATGGCACCACTGGCCGACTCGGCCAAGGTGAACATGGCGCCGGCATGGGGGCCGCCGATGTGGTTGTGGAAGTCCGGCTGGTCCGGAAGCCGCAGAACGGCGCGCTCCGGAGTGACCTCGACGAACTCCAGGTTCAGGGTCCGCACCATCGGAACCGCGGCGGCCAGCATTTCGCCCATCGAGGCGCTTTCAACTGTCATGGGGAAGATGTTACCGGTGAGTAGTTAAGCTGACCAGACCTTCAGCCTCCGCCTCCACCCGGAAGAAGCCCCGGGGGTATCGGTCTCGCCCGCTGATCGCTACGACCCTGACAAGGACCGGTGACCGAATCGTGTCCGGGACCGGACTAGGGTTACTGGCCATGTGGCCAGATCAGCAGCCGCCAGGGGGCGCGCCGAACCCGGACAACGCCGGGCAGAACAACCCGTATCAGCAGCCGGGTTACCAGCAGCCGAACCCGTACCAGCAGCCCGGATACCAGCAGTATCCGCAGGCCGGGCAGTACGGCCAGCAGCCGCAGTGGGGACAGCCGCAGCCGCCCACCGTGCCCGTCCCGCAGCCCCCGCAGGGCGGCGGCGGCCGCACGAAGCTGATCGCGATCGTGGCGGCCACCGCGGTCGTGGTCGCCGCCGCCGTGACCGGCTATCTCGTCCTCGGCAAGAAGGGCGGCAAGGACGACCAGGCCGGCGGCGGCAAGGGCGGGCAGCAGCACGTGAGCCAGTCACCGGCCTCCCAGCCCACGGCCACCTCCTCGGCGACCGACGACCCGCGCGGCACCGTGTCGGAGAAGCCGACCGTCCCGGGCTGGAAGGTCGTGGTGAACACCAAGTGGGGTGTCGCCTACGACGTGCCCGCGGACTGGACGGTCCAGTCCCCGGGACTGGCCATCGGCTTCGACTTCCCGAAGAGCGAGTCGGACAAGGGCATCACGATGTCGGGCATCGCCCAGTACAAGCCGAAGTGGTGCACCTCCGACGACAACAAGGACGGCCAGACCGAGGACACCGAGCTGGCGTCCGCGGGCGTCAAGGGCGCGAGCGGCGCCAAGGACACGGACCAGATCGCGATCAACACGCCGGCCTGGTGGGTCTACGGCGGTTACACCCAGCCCGACAAGAAGAGCATCTCCTGGGACAAGAAGGCCACGTCCTTCACCACCACCTCGGGCGTCAAGGGCAGCTACGCGTGGGCCCGGTCGACCCACACGCCGAAGAAGGGCAAGTGCGTCACCGACGGCAAGGCGCTCACCTTCGGCTTCCAGAACTCCGTCCACGACTACGTGTCGTTCAACCTCTACGGGGCCACGGGCGTGAACGGCGAGGTGCCCAAGGCGACCGTCCTGAAGATCCTCGGCACGGTCCGGCTGCACGGAACCCCGACGAACCAGTGAGCCGCGCGGTGTTCCGGCCCACCGCGAGCCGGCGGGCCGGAACACTGCCGCAACTACTCCCTGCTGAGCGCGGCGGCGATCATGACCTGTCTCGGTGCGGACGGCTTGCTCATCGCCGCCGCGCGCACCCTGCCGCTGTTGACACGAGCCCCCGATCTTGGTGTGGCTGATTCCAGGTGTGCGTGAGCCTGGCGCGCATAGGGTTCCTGGCCGTGGCAGAGTCCTCGGTTGGAGCGCCGCTGTGGCGGGATCGGCAGTTCGTCCTGCTGTTCTGTGCACGAGTGATTTCCGTGCTGGGCAACGGTTTTGCGCGGGTGGCGCTCGCTTTCGCGGTGCTTGCCCTGCCGGGGACCGGCGTTGGCGGACGGCTGTCGCTGGTGCTTGCCTGCCAGGCGGTGCCGCAGCTGGTCTTCATCCTGGCGGGCGGGGTGATCGCGGACCGGGTGTCGCGGTCGAGACTGATGGCCTTGGCGGATGGGCTCGGGGCCTGCGCGTACACGGGGCTGGCCGCCATGGTGCTGACCCGTCACGCACCACTGCCGGCCATGTGCCTTCTGGCCGCGCTGGCCGGAACGGCGACGGCCCTGTTCTCCCCGGCGATGGACGGCCTCGTGCCCCTGGTAGTACCCACACACCGTCTGCAGCAGGCCAACGGGCTGCTACGAATGGGCACCAACAGCTCGCTGCTGCTCGGTCTGGCGCTGTCCGGCGTCACCGTGGCGGTGGTCGGAGCCGGCTGGGCGCTCGCGCTGAACGCGGCATCCTTCGTCGTGAGCGCGATGCTGACGGGCCGGCTTCGGATCACCGCACGTCCACGCCGAAGCACCTCGGGTTGGACCGACCTGCGGGAAGGCTGGCACGAATTCGCTTCCCGGCAGTGGTTATGGGCAGTGGTCGCCCAGTACACGGTCGTCGTCGCCGCGCTCAACGCCAACGTCGGTGTCCTGGGCCCCCTGGCTGCCGAGCAGCACATGGGCGGAGCGCGTGCGTGGTCGGTCATCGTCACCGCGCAGGCTCTGGGCACCATCGTCGGAGCGGGTGTCGCCGCCCGCGTGCGGGTGGACCGTCCCGTTCTGGTCGCTGTCTTGTGTACTTTCCCGGCTGCCGTACCGATCGCGTTACTCAGTGCCGAGGCTCCCGTATGGCTGGTCGCCGTAGCCATGTTCTGTGCGGGCATCACGGGCGATGTCTTCGGCGTCCTGTGGGCCACCACCATCCAGCGGGAAGTCCCGGAGCGTGCTCTGTCCCGCGTCAGTTCTTACGACTGGTTCGGCTCCCTGGCCCTCGCACCGCTCGGACTTCTCATCGCCGGCCCCATCGCCGCCGCCGTGGGCACGAGCCACGCCTTGGCCGGCTGCGCGGCCCTGGTCGTACTGGCCACTACGGCCGCCCTCCTCGCGCCACAGGTACGCAGCCTCGGCGCGGAGGCCGGCGTGTCATCCGAAGCGGCACCTCCGTGCCGTCGGCTGTGACGGTGCAGGTCGGATGGGCGATGGGAGATCCGTCCCTGAACCGGCGGAATCAGCCCATCGGGGCCGGGCTTGCGCCTTGTCGTCCGCGATGTCGGCCTCGGCGGTGCAAAGCAGACGGAGGCACGCGTCCAGCGCGTCGATGCCGATCTGGCGCAGGACGGGATGGGGGCGTCGTCGGCGGGGCCGGCCAGAGCGTGTAGGGCGTCGAGGGGTACGGCCTCGGACGTCTCGCCGAGCTGGGCGACGGCGGTGGTGAAGCGGTCGGTGTGGAGGTGGGCGGTCTCGTGCAGGCCCCGTCCTCGTCGACGCGCTGACGCCGGTGGGCCACGACCAGTGCCGCCAGGGCGCCAGCACCGACGACCACCTCCAAGGACAGCCCGGGCCTCAGGTGTCAGCCCCTGTACGCCGAGCAGCCTCCACCCCGCTACGAACACCGCGGCGGCCGCTCTGGCAAGGGCGCCCGCGATCACATGGGCGGGAATCCGCCGAACGGATCATCGCTGGTGACTCCGCCGGGAAGGGCCTCGATCGCCTTCTTGAACTCCGGCCAAGCTTGGTCGGCCGCGTTTCCGGTGAGCTGTCCGTACAGATCGGCCAGCGTGCCCGCGTCACCCAGTGCGACCATTTCCTGGGCGATCTTCGGAAGCTTGTATCCGCTGCTGATCAGCCACGAGATGAACGCCATGCCGCATCCGGTACTGACCGGAACGGTGTCCGACTTCTCGGTCTTGTTGACGAAGTCCGGCATGCCTGCCTCCGCCCAATCCGGAGCCGTGGCGAAATCGGACAGCGCATTGTTGCTGACTACGGCAGCACACCACCGGGACAATGCCTCACCGGTGCTGAATCCGCAGAGGCTCCCGTTCATTGAGCATTCACTCAACTCTGCCTCGAAGAGGCCCGAAACCCTGGCCGGGTTCCCGAAGGAGGCACAGACCTCGATGGCTCCGCCGGACTGGAAGGTGCAGCCCAGGTGGTCTGCGCCTCCCGTACCGTCGGTGGCGCCGTCGAGGGCGAAGACGATCACGCTCACGGGCTCCGTGGGCGTGCTGAAGATCTGGTTGTTGATGCCCACCACTCGATCGGCATCACTGAGAAGATCCGCCGCGTTCTGGAATCCCGGGGTTCCGAGCCTGGGATCTACGTAGACGGTCACCCATCCTCCCGGGCTTACCCCAACAAAGTGGGAAACGCCACGGTAGGACGGCCAGGTCGGGACTTTTTTCGCGGAGTGCTTACGGAGAGGGTGTCTCACCAGGATTTCCTCCTGATCGATTTTCCTTTGGCGTGTTGCATGCCTCGGGAGTTGCGAAACCAGCGAGCCGGCATCGCTTCGCCGGCACTGCCAGGTTCACCCGGTCTTCACATTCGGGCATCTTCAGCGGTCTACCCGGGTGACATATGCCAGGATGCTCCTCAGTGCGGGCCGGATGGCCCAGACCGAGGGGCGGGCGGCGCCGCAGTCCCGGCGGCAGCGGATCCGCGCTGGGCTCAACCGCCGGTGTTCATTGGCTGACGGTGGGTCAGGGCGCGGTTCCGGCCCTGGAAGGTACGGCGGTACGCGGCGGGTGAGACGCCGATCGCGGCGGCCAGGTGCTGGCGCATCGAGGAGGCGCTGCCGAACCCGGCGCGCTCGGCGACCTGGTCCACCGGCAGGTCGCTGGACTCCAGCAGCCTGCGGGCGAGTTCGAGCCGCTGGGCGGTGAGCCACTGGCCGGGCGTCTGGCCGGTCTCGGCGAGGAACCGACGGCTGAAGGTGCGCACGCTCATGCCCGCCCGGGCCGCCAACTCGGCGAGCTGGATGGGCCGGTGGAGCTCTTGGAGGGCCCACTCGCGGGCCCCGGCGGTGTCGCTGCCGCTGTCATCGGGGACGGGTCGGGCGATGTACTGGGCCTGCCCACCGTCCCGCCACGGCGGAACGACGCAAAAGCGGGCGACCTGGTTGGCGACCTCGCTGCCGTGGTCGCGGCGGATCAGGTGCAGGCAGAGGTCCATCCCGGCGGCGGCGCCGGCCGAGGTGAGTACGTCGTCGTCGTCCACGTAGAGCACGTCGGGGTCGAGCGGTGTCCGCGGGTACAGCTCGCGGAAGCGCTTGCTGTGCGCCCAGTGCGTGGTGGCCGGCCGGCCGTCGAGCAGTCCGGCGGCGGCGAGGACGAAGGAGGCCGTGCAAATCGACACCAGGCGGGTCCCGGGCCGGAGCTGGGCCAGAGCGGCGGCGACCGGTTCGAAGAGCGGGTCGCCGCCGCCGATCGGGTCCTTGACGGCCGCCACGATCAGGGTGTCGGCGGTGGCGATCACGCGTGCGTCGTGCTCGACGGCGATCGAGAAGTCCTCGCTGGTTTGCACCGGCCGGCCGTCCGGGGTGCAGGTGAGCACCTCGTAGAGCCGGTTCCCGTCCGGGCCGTAGGCGAGGCCGAAGGCCTTGGCGGGGATGCCGAGTTCGAAGGGGACGACGCCGGGGAGGGCGAGGACGACGACGCGGTGCCTGGTCTGCTGCATGGCCAGATCCTCTCACTTATTGGCAATCTGGCCACTCGTTTCGGTTCCTCGGCGGCACGAGGCTGTGGATCAACCGCGAACGAGATGGGGGAGTGATTCCGGATGGCGGAGAAGATGCTGGCCGTTGCCTTCGAAGAACCGGGCGGGCCGGAGGTCCTGAAAGTCGTGGAACGGGAGCGGCCGGTACCCGGTCCGACGGAGATCCTGGTCCGGGTGCACGCGGCCGGCGTCAACCCGGTGGACTGGAAGACCCGGGCGGCCGGTGTCCTGTACCTCCCTGGTGACGGCATCGTGGGGTGGGACGTCTCGGGTGTGGTGGAGGCCGTCAGCCGCGGCGTGACACTCTTCCGGCCGGGCGACGAGGTGTACGGCATGCCGGGCTTTCCGCGGATGGTCGGTGGCTATGCGCAGTACGTGGCCGCTCCGGCACGCCACTTCGCCCCCAAGCCGGCCGGACTCGACCACGTGCAGGCGGCGGCCCTGCCGCTGGCCGCGCTGACGGCCTGGCAGGCCCTGGTGGACATGGCGACCCTGCGCGAGGGACAGCGAGTCCTGGTGCACGCCGCGGCGGGTGGCGTGGGGCACTTGGCGGTGCAGATCGCCAAGGCGTACGGCGCGTACGTCATCGGTACGGCCGGCGAGCGCAAGCACGAGTTCGTGCGCGGGCTGGGCGCGGACGAGGTGATCGACTACACGGCGGTCGACTTCGCCTCGGTGGTCTCCGATGTGGACGTGGTGATCGACCCGATCGCCGGGGACTACCAGGAGCGCTCGCTGTCGGTCCTGCGCGACGGCGGCACGTTGATCACCCTCCCGGCACTCGAGACCGAGGCGCTCGCCTCGGCCGCGGCCGCGCGCTCCATCCGCTCGGGCTTCATGCTGGTCGAGCCCGACCGGCGAGCGCTGTTGGCCATCACGGAGTTGGTCGAGACCGGCCGGCTGAAGGTCCACGTCGACGCCGTCTTCCCGCTGGCGGACGCCGCCAAGGCGCACGAGCTCGGTGAGACCGGGAGGACCACGGGGAAGCTGGTGCTCACTGTCGGTTGATGGAGCGTCCGGACCACGAAGAACAAAGAATAAAGAGGCTTCTCATCGTGGCAAGTAGTCAGAAATCAGCTAGCCCACCCGTAGTGGCACCGAAAGCCGACGCCATTCCGTGGATGACGATATCGGTCGTCCTGTCCGCCCTGTTCATGGCGGTCCTCGACTCGTTCATCGTCGTGGTCGCCGATCCCTCGATCGTGGCGGACCTGCATGCCTCCGCCAGCGATGTCCAGTGGGTTCTGGCGGGTTATCAGCTGAGTTACGCGGTGTTCATCATTACCGCCACTCGCCTGGCCGACCTGTACGGCCGCAGGCGCGTTTTCCTTCTCGGGGTGGCCCTGTTCACTCTGTCATCAGTCGCTTGCGCGCTCTCACCGAACGCGGGCAGCCTCATCGCCGCGCGTGTCATCCAGGGCCTGGGAGCCGCCCTGATGGTTCCCCAGGTGTTCGCGTTCGTCACGGTGCTGGTGCCGGCAGCGAGACGGCACAGCGTGTACGGCGTGGTCGGCATCGTCATGGGTATGGCCACCATCGGCGGACAGCTCATCGGCGGACTGCTGATCGGCGCCAACCTGTTCGACTCCGGCTGGCGGCTGGTGTTCTGGGTGAACGTGCCGATCGGGACTGCCCTGTTCCTGCTCGCCGTTCGGTACGTGCCGAAGACGGGCTCGGCCGCCACCCGCAAGCTGGACCTGCCCGGCGTCCTGGTGCTCAGCGTGGCCCTCTTCCTCTTGGTGCTCCCGCTGATTCAGGGGCAGGAGGCGGGCTGGCCCTGGTGGGTCTGGGCCTGCTTCGCGGGCAGCGCGGTCGCGTTCGGCTTGTTCGTCGCGGTCGAGCGGGGCCTGGAACGGCGGGGCGGGGATCCGCTGGTACCGCTGACACTGTTCAAGCAGCGCTCGTTCTCGCTCGGGATCATTCTCGTCCTGGCCCTGTACGCGCTGATCTACTCGTACTACCTGGCCCTGTCGGTGACGATGCAGCAAGGCCTCGGCATGTCGGCGCTCGGCGCGGGCCTGGTCTACGCGCCGGCAGCCACCGCATTCTTCGTGTTCAGCATGGTGGCGAGCCGGATCATCCCGAAATATGGGCGACGTGTCCTTGAGGTTGGGGCGATCATACTGGCGAGCGGTTACCTGGCGGCCGGCCTCTTGCTGGTGTCCGGCCCGCGGATCACTCCGCTGCTCGTGATCCCCGCCCTCATTGTGCAGAGCGTCGGTGGCGGACTGGTCATCACGCCGGCGCTCAATACCGTGCTGAGCCGCGTCAAACCGGAGTCGGCCGGCGTCGCGTCAGGGGTCTTGTCCACGGCCCAGCAGTGTGGCGGAGCGCTCGGCGTCGCCGTTATCGGAGCGGTCTTCTTCGGCTCGTTCCATCCCGCGGCGGTAGGCAGGGCAGCCGCCGCCGGCCACGCCTTTGCCATCGCGTCCTTCGGGGTGTTCCTCATCGCTGTCATAGCCGGCGTAATCGTCTTCCTTCTGCCGAAGCGGCCGGCGTCCCAGGTCTGAGTGCGAGGATCACCGGTCATGACCGGGCTGCGGATGCGGCGGCCCAGTTGTAGCGACGTCCGGGCAGTTCAGTTGCCCGGACGTCCGCCTTGTGGAAGGCCCGCGTCCATCCCCGATGACAAGCTCTCCGGGTCTCGGCCTACGACAGGTTCGGCTCGGTCTCGCTCATGCCCCTCACGACGGCGCCGGTGGGTCCCACCGAGACCGCCTCCGGCAGGACGGCCGCCCTGTCGGGCTGCGCGGGTGTCGTCGTCCTGTTCACCAGGCTGGTCCTGCCGGTCCCGGACGTCCGCACGCTGCCCCGCCACACCCGGCCGGTCGCCGCCTCCTCGTCCACGCCATCCGATACCGAACGCCCCGTCAGGCGGCTCGGGAGACGGCACCGCCCGGCATCCTCGACCGGCCTCCCGTGAAGTCCCCCACGACCGCCCCGCGTTCCACCCGCCCGACGGGACCCCGACCGCCTCCCCGACCACTCAGCCCATACCGAACGCCCCGTCAGGCGGCTAGGGAGCGGCACCGCCCCGGCATCCTCGACCGGCCGCACGCACCCCATGAACTCCCCTACGACCGCCCCGCGTTCCACCCGCCCGACAGGAAAGCGTCCGCCTCCCCAACCACCTCAGCCCACACCGAACCCCCGCCAGAGGGCTCCGAAGACGGCACCACGCGGACAGCCTCGGCCGGCCGCACGCATCCCATGAACTCCCTTACCACCGCCCCGCGTTCCACCCGCCCGACGGGAACCCGACCGCCTCCCCAACCACCTCAGCCGATACCGAACGCCCCAGCGGGCGGCTCCGGAGACGGTACCGCCTCGGCGTCCTCGACCGGCCGTGCGGATCCGGTGAACTCCCTTACCGTCGAGCCGTGTTCGACGCGCGCGGGAAGGCGTCCGCCGCGGTACGGCGGGCCAGTGCGGCGGTGTCGAGGGGGCGGTGCGCGGCGACGAGCACCGCGTTCCCGAACCGCCGGCCGCGCAGCACCGCGGGCTCGGCGATCAACGCCAGCTCTTCGAAGACGGCGGCCAACGTGGCCAGTTGGGAGCGCAGGAACGCGAACGGCGCCGCATCGGCGAGGTTGGCCAGATAGACCCCGCCGGGCCGCAGCACCCGCTCGGCCTCGCGGGCGTAGGCGAGCGTGGTGAGATGGGCCGGGACCCGAGAGCCACCGAAGACATCGGCGATCAGCACATCGGCGTGATCGTCCGGGGCCGCCTCCAGCCAGGCACGGGCATCGGCGGCGTGCACCGCGATGCCCGTGCCCTCCGGCAGCGGCAGATGCTCGGCGACCAGCTCCAGCAACCCCCGGTCGGCCTCGACGACGTCCTGCCGGGAGCCGGGCCGGGTGGCCGCCACATACCGGGGCAGCGTCAGCGCACCCCCGCCCAGGTGCACCACGGCCAGCGCCCGCCCGGCCTCGGCCGCGACATCCAGCACATGCCCGAGCCGCCGCGCGTACTCGAACTCCAGATACGCCGGATCGTCGAGATCGACGTACGACTGCGGCGCCCCGTCGACGGTGAGCAGCCAGGCCCGGGCCCGGTCTACGTCGGGCATGAGCTTGGCGGTGCCGTAATCGGTGGTGCGGGATACGGGTATCTGCTCGGTCACACGCCCATTGTGACGTGCGCCGATGGGGCGCGGGGCCGCATCGGCATGCGGCCCCGCCGCGTGGGCGCGACCAGCCACGACGGACCCGCGGCCCCACGCGCCGCAGCCTCACTCCACAGCGGTCACGGTCCCTGCCCCCACGGTCCTGCCACCCTCACGGATGGCGAACCCCAAACCGGGCTCCAAAGGAACCTCCCTCCCCAGCTCGACGACCATCTCCACCGTCTCCCCGGGCCGGGCGACACCCATCGCACCCAGATCCACGTCCCCCACCACATCCGCCGTACGGATGTAGAACTGCGGCCGATACCCGGTCGCGACCGGCGTCGTACGACCCCCCTCGCGCCCCGACAGCAGATACACCCGCGCCGAGAACCGCCGAGCGGGCACCACGCTTCCCGGCGCCGCCACGACATGCCCGCGGCGTACGGCGTCGCGCGGCACGCCCCGCAGCAGCACCGCCACGTTGTCCCCGGCCTGCGCCTCCTGCATCGGCTTGCCGAAGGTCTCCAGACCGGTGACCACGGTTTCGAGGTCGGCGCCGAGCACGGTCACCCGGTCGCCCAGGCGGAGCGTTCCCCGCTCCACGGCGCCGGTGACGACCGTGCCCCGCCCGGTGATGGTGAGCACGTTCTCCACCGGCAGCAGGAACGGCGCGTCCAGGTAGCGCTCCGGCATCGGCACGTACGTGTCCACCGCGTCGAGCAGCGCCTCGATGGACGCCGTCCAGCGCGGGTCGCCCTCCAGCGCCCGCAGCCCGGAGACCCGTACGACCGGTACGGCGTCGCCCGGGTAGCCCTGGGCCGTGAGCAGGTCGCGGACTTCCAGCTCGACGAGGTCGATGAGCTCCTCGTCGTCCGTGCCGTCGGCCTTGTTGAGGGCGACGACGATGTGGTCGACGCCCACCTGCCGGGCCAGCAGCACGTGTTCGGCGGTCTGCGGCATGATCCCGTCGAGCGCGGAGACGACGAGGATCGCCCCGTCGAGCTGCGCGGCGCCGGTGACCATGTTCTTGACGTAGTCGGCGTGGCCCGGCATGTCCACGTGGGCGTAGTGCCGGGTGTCGGTCTCGTACTCGACGTGCGCGATGTTGATGGTGATGCCGCGGGCGGCCTCCTCCGGGGCCCGGTCGATGCGGTCGAACGAAACGTACTGAGTGGTGCTGCCGGTCCCGCGCTCGGCGAGGACCTTGGTGATGGCGGCGGTCAGGGTGGTCTTGCCGTGGTCGACGTGACCCATGGTGCCGATGTTGAGGTGCGGCTTGGTGCGCACGTAGGCCGTTTTGGACATGGCTGTACCTCGAAGCCTCTCAGCCGTGAGAAAGAAGCGCGGGACCCCCGGGGACTGGCCGACCCTCCCCCTGCGGGGTCCGCCGGACGTTCCGGAGAGGGTCAGCTTCGGGCGCCGTCGACAGCGGCGACGAGGAGCGGGACGGCAGCCTTCGGCGCATCCGCGACGGCGGATGCTGCGAGGAGGAAGGCGTACCGGAACATGTCGTCGATCATCGTCGACGGTATGTCCGGCGTCGAATGGTTTTCGGCTGTGGGGCGAGGTGAGGCGTGTTCAGGCGCCGATGTTCTTCAGCGCCTCCCGCACGGTCAGCGGGGCGAACCGGCCCCGCTCCCGCGCCAGGAAGGCCCGTACGGCTTCGGGGTCGGTCTTGGCGTACTCGCGCAGGGCCCAGCCGATCGCCTTGCGGACGAAGAAGTCGGGATGCCCGGACTGGCGCAGGCAGTAGCCGAACAGCCGGGCGCCGTCGGTGTGTTCCTTGCGGGCGAGCTGGTGGAGCAGTGCCGTGCGCACCAGCCACGGGTTGCCGTCGGTGATCCAGGCGTCCATGTCGGCGGTGAGCTTCGCGTCGGCGGCCACCAGGCGTCCGACCACGTGGGCGGCTAGGGGATCGACGGTGTCCCACCAGGGGACGGTCGTGACGAGGTGCCGGGCCACCGGCAGGAAGGCGGCGGAACACCGTCCGGCGTGCCGGCGCACATAGTCCACCGCGAAGTAGTGGTACTCGCGCTCGGGCAGCGCCCAGCAGTGCAGCGCGACCGCGGTGCAGTCGGCCTCGTCGGGCCGGGGCGTGCCCGCCAGGACGGTACGGGTCAGGGCTCGGCGGGCCGGGGTGGGGATGCCGAGGAAGGGCGCCACGTCCCTCATGTACGCCCGCATCGGCCCGGCTCGCCCGGGGTCGGCGGCGGCCGGGAACACGGCCGCAACCCGTTCCAGCACGATGTCGGCGAGTGCGCTGCGCGGCACGTCCGGCGGGGCCGCACCTGTGACGGTCATGGGACGAACCATACGGCGCGCCCCGGGAGGCGGCGCCGCGCGACCGTGCGCACCCCGGTCGCCCGCCGGCCGCCGCGGCGCACTCGCGTGCCCTGCGCAGCAAGGTGCCGTCTATCATCGGCCCCCGGGATCGGTGTTTCCTAGGGGGTCACGTGCTCGATGCCACCAACGGCCCTGGAGGCACCGTCATCGATTCTCCCCGGGCCGCCGGCGCGGACCTCGCCGTGCCCGTGCCCGTGCCCGCTCTGCGCCCGGTGGGTTTCCCCGGACGCTGCGCGCGGGCCCTGGTGTCCCCTGGTGCCCGGTTGTCGCTGCTGCTCGCCCTGCTCGCGGGCGCCGGGGCGTGCGTGCTGTTCTTCGAGCCGCAGCGGCTGCTCACGCACGGCTGGCCGCCGCAGCTCGGCGGTGTCGCGGCGGCCGTGGTGTTCGCCGTGGCGTACGGGCTGTGCACCGTGGCGTTCGTGCCGCGGCCCCTGCTGAACCTCGCCGCGGGCGCGCTGTTCGGCTCGCAGCTGGGACTGGCCACGTCGCTGGCGGGGACGGTGCTCGGGGCGGGCTTGGCGTTCGGGCTCGGCCGGGTCCTCGGGCAGGACGCGCTGCGTCCGCTGCTGCGGGGCCGCTGGCTGAAGGCGGCCGACGAGCAGCTGAGCCGGCACGGGTTCCGGTCGATGCTGGCGGCCCGGCTCTTCCCGGGCGTGCCGTTCTGGGCGGCGAACTACTGCGCGGCCGTCTCCCGTATGCGCTGGTGGCCGTTTCTACTGGCCACGGCCGTCGGGTCGGTCCCGAACACCGCCGCCTACGCGGTGGCCGGCGCCCGCGCCTCGGCGCCGACGTCGCCCGCCTTCGTGATCGCGATGGCCGGCATCGCCGTACCGGCGCTCGTGGGCTCTGTGGTGGCCTGGCGCAAGCGCCATCACCTGCGGGGCCGGTGACGGGTCAGACGCTTTCCAGGATCATCGCGTTGGCCAGTCCGCCCGCCTCGCACATGGTCTGCAGGGCGTAGCGCGCGCCGCGTTCGCGCATCGCGTGGACCAGGGTGGTGGTCAGCCGGGTGCCGCTGGCGCCGAGCGGGTGGCCGAGGGCGATGGCCCCGCCGTGCACATTGACCTTGGCGGGGTCGGCGCCGGTCTCCTGCTGCCAGGCGAGTACGACGCTGGCGAAGGCTTCGTTGACCTCGAAGAGGTCGATGTCGGCGACCCGCAGCCCGGCCTTGTGCAGCACCTTCTCGGTCGCCGGGACGACCCCGGTGAGCATCAGCAGCGGGTCGGAGCCGGTCACGGCGAAGCCGTGCAGACGGGCGAGCGGGCGCAGGCCGAGGCGGGCCGCGGTCTCGCTGGAGGTGATCAGGACGGCGGAGGCGCCGTCGTTGACGGGGCTGGCATTGCCCGCGGTGACGTTCCACTCGATCTGCGGGAAGCGCTCGGCGAAGCCGGGGTCGTAGTAGGCGGGCTTGAGGCCGCCGAGGATCTCCGGGGTGCTGTCGGGGCGGACGCACTGGTCGCGGGCGACGCCGTCCAGTGGTGCGGTCTCGGCGTCGAAGAGTCCGGCGCGCCATGCCGCGGCGGCCTTCTGGTGCGAGGAGACGGCGAACTCGTCCATCTGCGCGCGGGTGAGGGACCACTTGGCGGCGATCAGCTCCGCGCTGATGCCCTGCGGGACCAGGCCCTCGGGGTAGCGCTCGGCGACGCCGGGTCCGAACGGGTCCTTGCCCGCGGGCACGTTGGACCACATCGGCACGCGGCTCATCGACTCCACACCGCAGGCGATCACGAGGTCGTACGCGCCGGAGAGGACGCCCTGCGCGGCGAAGTGCACGGCCTGCTGGGAGGAGCCGCACTGGCGGTCCACGGTGGTCGCCGGGACCGTCTCGGGGAAGCCGGCGGCGAGGACGGCGTACCGGGTGGTGTTCATGGCCTGCTCGCCGACCTGGTCGACGGTGCCGCCGATGACGTCGTCGATCAGCGCGGGGTCGACGCCGGAGCGCTCGACCAGGGTGCGCAGGGTGTGGGCGAGCAACTGCACGGGATGGACGTGGGCGAGGGAGCCGTTCGGCTTTCCCTTGCCGATGGGGGTGCGTACGGCTTCGACGATCACTGCGTCGCGCATGGCGCGGGCCTCCTTGGCCGCCTGGCTGTCCGTAGCGGGGCTACGGCAGCTACCAGTGAGTAGGAAATCCAAACTCACGATAGCTTGCAGAGTTGGAAAATCAAACCCTCCTCTAGACTGGCTCTCATGGCCGCCACGAAAGACCCGCGCCCCTGCTCCATCGCCGACGCCCTCGCCCTGGTCGGCGAGAAGTACTCCCTGCTCGTCCTGCGCGAGGTGTGCCTGGGCAACGGCCGCTTCGACCAGCTCGTACGCAACATCGGCGCCCCGCGCGACATCCTGGCCGCCCGGCTGCGCCGGCTCGTGGACGCCGGGATCCTCACCAAGCGCGTCTACAGCGAGCGCCCGCAGCGCTTCGAGTACCGGGCCACGCAGGCGGGCCTGGAGCTGGAGCCGGTCCTGATGACACTCAAGGAGTGGGGCGACCGCCACATCCGCAAGGGCGCCGACCTGCCCATGGCCGTCGAGCACAGCTGCGGCAACGAGCTGGTTCCGGTGGTGACCTGCCGGGCCTGCGGCGAAGAGGTGCACCACGAGGACCTCACGGCCCATCCGCAGGCGCCGGGGTGGACGCGCACCGGCCCCACGGCGGCGTAACGCTCCGCCGGCCAGAGCCGCCTATGGGCCGTCGATCGTCTGCGGCGCCGTCGCGGCTGGTCGCTCCCCCGCATTCTCGGCTTCACTCGAACCCCGGAGTACCCCCGTCGCGGCGGTAGCCGCATGTCGGACACAGCCCCGCGCCCCCTCGGGGCTCTTGTACACGTCCAGCCGCCCGCACATCCCGAACCGCCCACGCTCGACGGGCTGCCCTGCCTGCACCACGGCCTCGGCGAGGTGGGCCGCGTCACCCGCCGCCAACCGGTCCAGATGCCGGCCCGTCGCCTCGGCCGACGCCAGCGCGCCGCGCCGCCACCGCTGTCTCCACTCGGCGATCCGGGGCCGTACCAGCGCGGCGGCGGCCCGGTGGAAGGCGGCCAGCGCCTGCGGCCCCGAGGCCTCGCGCAGCGACCGGTAGCCCTCCAGAGCCAGGTCGCGCCGAGCGCGGGCGAGCCGCTCCCGCTCCGCTTCCGGCGCGTCGGCCGGGATCGTGGTCGCCGCGGCGTACCTCTCCGGGTCGGCCAGGTATTCCGGCGGCAGCGTGAGTACCGCGTCCCCGGCCTCCGGCAGCCCGCTGTTCTGCATGACGACGGTGATGCGCAGGTCGCCCTCGTTGACCAGCCGGTGGACGGTGCCCGGCGTGAACCACGCGACCGTGCCGGGCGCGAGCGGGGTGACCGCGTACCCGGACGCGCTGAGCGTCTGGACCGCGCCCCGGCCGCCGGTGACGACGTACGCCTCCGAACAGGCCAGATGCACATGGGGGGTTCCGCCACGGGCCCCGTCGGCGGCGGGCCAGTCGTACACGCACAGCCGGGACACGGCGACCCCGCCCGGCAGACCCGTGAACTCCCCGGCGCTCACCACGTCTGCGCCCGTAGGTACGTGACGACGTCCTCCCGCCGCCAGGCCCCGTTTGCCACGACGACCCGGTAGCGGCGGCGGAGGGTGTCGCCGGGGGCGAGTTCCAGTTCCTCGAAGAAGGACCAGGAGGGGGCGACGGCGGCGAAGGGCTCGTCGCGGACGAACCAGTGGGCCGGGTGGGTTCCGGCGGCGCCGGAGTGGTCGTTCTCGGGGGCGTGCGCGAAGACGAGGGTGGCGTGGCCGTCGACGCCGTCGTGTTCGCCGCAGTACGCGAGCCAGGGCGCCTGGGTGCCCATCAGTGCGGGCCCCTCCCCCTCGGGACCGATGATCCGCCCCTCCCGGAAGGCGCGCGGGCCGCGCCAGAACAGGCCGGTGTAGCCCGCCAGTTCCCGTCCGGCGGTGGTCGGGCTGCCGAAGAGCAGCGGCTCGGCGCGCCGGTTGGTGATCGCGCTGGTCCAGGTGAGCACCCAGGTGCCGGAGCCCGGGTCGACGTCGTGGACCTCGATCCGCCGCTCCTCCTCGGCCCACAGCCGGCCGTCCCGGGGATGCCAGGTCAGCCGCTGGGCGATCACCGCCCGGCCGCCGGCCGCCGAGACCTCCCCGAAGCCGGCGTGCCGCATGGAGCCGACCCGCTCGGGCAGTTCGAGGTAGCCCTGCCCGTGCACATAGGTGTGCCCGCCCCACAGGTTCGCTCCGGACAGGTGGGAGGCGGTCAGGGACAGGCCCTTGTGCCAGCGGTGATCGTTCGGGCGGTAGCCGGTGACGACGGCGCCGGCGAGGGTGCGGACCGGGTGGAGGTAGGGCCGGGGTGCCTCCCAGGCGGCTTCGGGGCGGTAGACGTAGGCGAACAGCTCGACGCCGGTGGCCGGTTCGCGGACGGTGATCCGGTCGCCGTACGCGTGGACCACCCGCAGTCCGCCGGTCATGCCGGAACCTCCTCGGCGGTCACGGGCGCCCAGCCGGGGGCGCCGCCGTGCAGGGCGGTGTAGTAGGGGTCGCCGGGACCGATCCCGCCGGCGCGGACGGTCGTGTCCGTGAACGCCGACTTGTACAGGGCCGTGATCAGCTCCAGGCTCGTCCGCCCGTCCGCGCCGCTGCCGCGTGGCCGCCGGCCCGCCCGCATGCCGGCGACCAGCTCGCGCAGCTGGACCAGATGCGAGCTGGGGGCGTCCGGTCCGAAGTCCCGCCACTCCTCGGCCAGTTCGGCGGGGACGTCGGGGGCCGGGGTGATCCGCCAGTTGTCGTTGGCGTGCCCGTACAGGTGGGTCAGTTCTACGGTGGCGCGCTCGCAGTCGATGCGGATGCGGCTGACTTCGTCGGGGCTCAGCACACTGTTGACGACGGTCGCGAGGGCGCCGCTGCGGAAGCGGACCAGCGCGGTGGAGACGTCCTCGGTCTCCACGTCGTGCACCAGCCGCCCCGCCATGGCCCGCACCTCGCTCCACGGCCCGAGCAGGTCCAGCAGCAGATCCATCTGATGGATGCCGTGCCCCATGGCCGGGCCACCGCCCTCGGAGTGCCAACGGCCCCGCCAGGGCACGGCGTAGTAGGCCGCGTCCCGGTACCAGGTGGTCTGACAGTGCGCCACCAACGGCCTGCCGAGGGCCCCTGCGGCGAGCAGCCGGCGGACATGGGCGGAGCCGGAACCGAAGCGGTGCTGGAAGACGATCGCCGCGTACGGGCCGACGTCGGCGCCCTCCTCCGCCTCGATCGCGTCGAAGTCGGCCAGTGCGGGCACCGGCGGCTTCTCGCACCACACCCAGGCCCCGGCGCGCAGCGCGGCCACGGTCTGCGCGCGGTGCAGGATCGGCGGGGTGCAGATGCTGACCAGGTCGGGCCGCTGTTCGGCCAGCATCCGGTCGAGGTCGGTGTAGGCGTACGGGATGCCGGCCTGGGCGCAGAACGCCTCGACGGCGCCCTTGTCGATGTCGACGGCGGCGACGACTTCCGTCTCGCCCTCCCGTGCGAGCCGGTCCAGCGCGGGCAGATGGGAGCCGCGCCCGATGGCGCCGGTGCCGATGACGGCGGCCCGGATACGCCGGCCGGTGAACGGAGTCGAAGACAGGGACGCGCAGGGCTTGGGCGGGAGGGCAGAGGGCGGCATGGGCGGGTTCAGCACTCCTCCGGTACGGCGGGCGGGCCGATGAATGCAGCAAGCGCTTTCTCCTGTGCTGCAACGTAAGCGGCGGCGCCCGGACGGTCAACACCACGCGCCGCCGGGACCGGCGACCCCCACCCGGGGGCGGCCTTCACGGCGATCACCGAGATCGGCACGGAGACGGCGGTGCCGATCTGCGTCCGCAGGGACATCGGCCGGATCACCCCGGCCTGGTTCCGCTCGCTGTTCGACAAGGCGGTGCGGCAGGAGTACGACGGACGGGCGGGCCGGCTGGTGATCGTCGGCTCGATCCCGATCGGGGCGCTGGGCGTGACGCTGAAGGACCAGATCGAGGGGCCGTTCCGCGATCTGCGGGTCACCGCCGGCATGCTCATTGCCGTCGCCCTGGCCATCGGCATCGCCGACCGGCCGGCGGCCCGCGACGAGACCGGCGGCCGGCACCGCGCGCCCAAGCAGCGCAAGCCGCTGGAGAATCCGGGGGTCAGGGACGGCCTGATCCACGGCCTGTGCCGGCCCTGCGCGCTCGTCCCCGGCGTCTCCCGTTCCGGCGCGACCATCAGCGGCGGCCTGTTCCTGGGCAACAAGCGGGAGGCCGCGGCCCGTTACTCCTTCCTGCTCGCCGTCCCGGCGGTGCCTCGGGTATCCCCCGCGCCCCGGACGAACCCGGCCCGGACCGTGTCCTCGCGCCGTTGCCCACAGCGTCCTGCGCAGCCGCCACGGCCTGCGGATACCGTCAATCCACAGGTGATGTACGGGAGTTCCTGGCCGGACATCTCACCGCCACCCGGGCGGACGCGGGAGCCGGTGTCGGTGACCAACCCCATATGTCGTGCGTAGCCGGGCGGTAGCGCAGTGTCAGTCCTTGCCCCTAGGCTGTCCGCATGTCCCCCGAGTCCCTGCCCTCTGGTTCCGCACGGTCTGCCGCCGAGGTGAACGAGCAGATCCGGGCGCTGTGGCTGCGTGCGGGCGGCACCCTGTCGGCCCAAGAGCGCGCGGAGTACGAGCTGTTGGTGGTCGAGTGGGCCGAGGCGATCCGCGACGAGGTCATCGCGGCGGCCTGACGCGGTCGGCGCCCCGATGCCGGCGGCCAACGCCCGCAGCTGCGCGAGCGCCTCGTCCGCGATCGCATACGGCCGCTCCACGGGCAACAGCCTGGTGGCCCCGTGAGCGGACCCTCCTTGACGGGCGATCCTACGGCCCGGGGTCTCCCCAACTCGGGCTGTACGGCCGCCGGCCAGAGTTACCGAAAAGGGCTCGGGGCGCCCTGAAAGATCGCGTAAGGTCCATCCTGACCAAAACGAACAACTGTTGCAGTCACCGTGACGTGACCGCTCAGGGGGAAGGAAAGAACTGCATGAAGGCATCCCGGGTCCAGCGCGGCGTGGCCGCCGCCACCCTTGCCGCGCTGGCCTTCGCCGGCACCGTGGCCACCGCGTCCACGGCCGCGGCCAAGGCCAACCTGCTGGACATCACCAAGGTCTCGCTCGACAAGCCGGGCCTGCAGCTGGACATCAAGTACTCCTGTGACATCGGCGTGGACCTGCAGATGGCCGGCTACGCCTCCAAGGTCACCGAGTCGGCTGCCGACAAGCGGAACGCGACGGGAACCATCGAGGCCTCCAAGGTCACCTGCGACTACGTCAGCCGCACCGTGCAGATGAAGCTGCGCCCGGCCGGCAACGGCTTCGTCAAGGGCGACAAGGTGAAGGTCACCGTCTTCTACTGGGACGAGAACGGGTCCTTCCGCACGCAGGAGGAGACCGCCACCGTGGTCCTCTGAGGCACCGGACCCGTCACGTAGGCCCTCGGCTCAACCGGCCGGTGCAACTGGGCACCCTATCACCCGAGTTGATGGCCTTCAGGGCCTCTCCACGGTGACGGTGTGTCGGCGACCTGGTCGGGCCGCGCGGTGCCGAGGGTGTCCTCGTGCGCGCTCGCCGCGAGCCCGACCACCGCGGTGACCGGGCCCAGCACCGGGCGCCGGCATCAGTCCTGACCACTGCGGCGGTGGCCGGGGACGCGAGTCCACAGGGACAGGTCGCTGCTCGTCGCTACGGCAAGGGTCTGCCCGGAGGGCGAGAATCCCGCGGCACGGAGCTCGGAGTAGTGGGAGTGGAAGATGTGCCACCAGCGCTCCCCGTGCGGACCGGAGTGCGGCAATCCACCGTCACGGGAGAGCAGGACACGCTCGTTCGGCCAGGCCGGGGCCACGGCCTCCAGCTCCCAGCCGTCTCCGCTGGTGGTGTGCAGTCCTCCTCCGAAGAGCCCGGCGATGCGCACGCGGCTTCCGGCGACCGGTCCCAATCCGGGACACCGCAGAGCGGGATCCGCGTCGGGGCCGCCGTCCTCGGGGTCGGGGTCACGATCCCGTGCGATCTTCTCTCCCGTGACGGCGTCGAAGAGACCGTGACCGTCGTGCGAGACGACCATCACCAGGTCCTGGCCGGTGCCGGGGTGCGAGGCGAAGCCGATCCCGAGAAGTCCGCCGACCGGGGCGTAGGCGGTGCGCCGCCAGGGCTCGGGCGCCGGTACCACCGGGGCGGCGAGGAGCCTTTGCCGCATCGCCTGCTGGTAGGGGGAAAGCTCCGGCTCAGGGCCTGGCCGCTCGGCCGGAGGTTCGTTCTTGGTCCACTTCGTCACGCAGCCATGATCCATGCTGCGACGCTGTACCCCGTATGCGGAACTTCGGTTCGGGCTCGATGGATTGATCGTGCGTGGGAACAGGTGCGGCTCTGCGCCGCACCCGGCACCACCGAATATCCCGGCAGGACGGAATATCACGGCGCGCCTCTTGGCTCCGCACCCGCCATGCCCAAAACTGTGCCGATGACGCAGCGCGCGGAGCTCGCTACCGTGATGGACCGAATGGCCGTGGACGAGCTGATCACCGCGTACGCGGTGGCGGTGGACGACGGCGACTGGAGGGCGTACCGAGGGCTGTTCACGACGGACGGGCGGGCCGACTACCGTTCGGCCGGCGGCATCGAGGGCGACGCCGGGCAGATCGCCGTATGGCTCGCCGAGAGCCTGGCGCTGTTCGCCATGCGCCAGCACCTGATCGTCAACCGCCAGGTGCGCTTCGGCCTCCTGGACCACGACACCGGCGACACGGCCTCGGTACGGGCCGACTACCTCAACCCGATGCGCTTCGCGACCAACGGCAGCCCTACGGCTCCGGACCTGGTCTGCGGCGGCCGGTACGACTTCACGCTGCTGCGCACTCCGGAGGGCTGGCACCTGCGCAAGGTGGTGGTGGAGGAGAAGTGGCGCCGGATGCGGGCCACCACCCAGGGGCGCGCCCTGTCGTAGATCGCTCCCGAAGCGCACACTGGAACAAGTGCAGGGTAGGGAGGGCCCACATGAGGACGATCAACCACTGGCTGACCTCCCCCTGGCGGCGTTCCGGCGTGGCCGCGATCACCGGTGCCCTTCCCGTGCTCGCGTTCCCCGCACCGGCACTGTGGTGGTTCGCGTACGTCTCTCTGGTCCCCTGGATCCTTTTGGCCCGCTCGGCCCCGACCGGGCGCCGCGCGGCGTACGACGGCTGGAGCGGCGGCTTCGGCTTCCTCGTCGCCGTGCACCACTGGCTGCTGCCGAGCCTGCACGTGTTCATCTTCCCGATCGCCGTTCTGCTCGGCGCGCTCTGGGCGCCCTGGGGCCGGTTGGTGCGCCGGTTCCTGGGCGGGCAGCCGACGCCGGGCCGGGGGGCCGCCGCGCTGCTGGTGCTGCCGTCCGCCTGGCTGATGGTGGAGCTGGTGCGGTCCTGGCAGGGGCTCGGCGGGCCGTGGGGCATGCTGGGCGCCAGCCAGTGGCAGGTGTCGCCGGCGCTGCGGCTGGCCTCGGCCGGCGGGGTGTGGCTGCTCAGCTTTCTGGTGGTGGCCGTCAACGTGGCGGCGGCCATGCTGATATCGGTGCGCGAGTACCGGGTGCCGGCCGTGGCCTCGCTGGTCGCCACGGCCGCCGCGACCTCGGCCGCGTGGGCGTGGGCGCCGCGCCCGGACGTCGACGGGCGGGCGCGGATCGCCGTCGTACAGCCGGGGGTCGTGGACGGGCACGACAGCGGCGAGCGGCGTTTCGCGCGCGAGGAGCAGCTGACCCGGCGGCTCGCCGGGCAGGACGTCGACCTGGTCGTCTGGGGCGAGTCCAGCGTCGGCTACGACCTGGGCCACCGGCCCGACCTGGCCCGGCGGATCGCCGCGCTGTCCCGCGAGACCGGCGCCGACGTGCTGGTGAACGTGGACGCCCGCCGCTCCGACCGGCCGGGCATCTACAAGAGCTCGGTGCTGGTCGGCCCCGGCGGACCGACCGCTGAACGGTACGACAAGATGCGGCTCGTGCCCTTCGGCGAGTACATACCCGCCCGCTCGCTGCTCGGCTGGGCCACCTCGGTCGGCAAGGCGGCCGACGAGGACCGCGGGCGCGGCACCGAGCAGGTGGTGATGAACGTCGGCCACGGGCTGCGGATCGGCCCGCTGATCTGCTTCGAGACCGCGTTCCCCGACATGAGCCGGCATCTGGCGGAGGACGGCGCCGATGTCCTGCTCGGCCAGTCCGCCACCTCCACCTTCCAGGACAGCTGGGCGCCGGAGCAGCACGCGTCGCTGGCCGCGCTGCGGGCCGCCGAGACCGGCCGGCCGATGGTGCACGCCACCCTCACCGGAGTCTCGGCCGTGTACGGGCCGGGCGGGCAGCGGCTCGGGCCGTGGCTCGGCACCGACGCGAGCACCGCCCAGGTGTACGACGTACCGCTCGCGCACGGCATCACGCCGTACGTCCGTTACGGCGACTGGCCGGTGCAGGGCGCGCTGCTGGTGCTGGCCGCGCTGTGCGCGACCGAGGGGGTGCGCACGCTCAGGCTGCGGCGGAGCGACCCCCGACCGCTCGTACCACCCGCTCGCACAGCTCATGGGTCGCCAGCGCGTCCCGGGCGCTGAGCACCTTGCCCGCGCGTACGGCGTCGAGGAAGGCGAGGACCGCCTGCTCGATGCCGCGCTGCCGGGAGACCGGCACCCAGTCGCCGCGCCGGCGCACGGTCGGCTGGCCCTTGTGGTCGATCACCTCGGCGAGGTTGAGCACCTGACGCTTGGTGTCCTGCCCGGAGACCTCCAGGATCTCCTCGGCGGAGCCGCTGAGCCGGTTCATCACGCCGAGCGCGGTGAAGCCGTCCCCGCCGAGCTGCAGCACGACGTGGTGCAGCAGCCCGTCCTCGACGCGGGCGCGGACCGTGACGTCGTCGACCGGGCCCGGTGCCAGGAAGCGCAGGGTGTCGACGACATGGATGAAGTCGTCGAGGATCATCGAACGCGGTTCCTCGGGCAGCCCGATGCGGTTCTTCTGCATGAGGATCAGCTCGCGCGGGTGGTCCAGGCACAGCGCGTACCCGGGCGCGTAACGGCGGTTGAAGCCGACGAACAGGGACACTCCGCGCTCCTCGGCAAGGGCCACCAGCCGCTGGGAGTCGGCGAGTTCGTAGGCGAGGGGCTTGTCCACGTACGTCGGTACGCCCGCCTCCAGCAGCCGCGTGACGATCTCGGGGTGGGCGGTGGTCGGCGCGTGCACGAAGGCCGCGTCGAGGCCCTCCGCGAGCAGGGAGTCGAGCGTGGTGTGCCGGCGGCCGGCCGGCAGATGCAGGGTGTCCGCGACCCGGTCGAGGGTGGCCGCCGTCCGGGTCTGCAGGTGCAGGTCGACCCCCGGCCGCGTACCCAGCACCGGCAGATACGCCTTCTGCGCGATGTCCCCGAGTCCGATGCAGCCGACCTTCACGTGCTCTCCCTCTCCCGCTTGCCCCCGTGTGCTTCCACGGCAGCATACGGCGGCCGCCAGTCGGCGATGCCGTCGAAGCCGCGTAGGAAGAGCGCGGGCCCGGCCTTCGACAGCGCAGCGATCGCGAGGTTGCGTACGGCGATGGCGGCGGGGTTGGCGGTCATGTTCAGGCGGGCGGCCTGGACGGCCCGGCGGGTGATCGCGGTCGTACGCGGAAGGCGGGCGGCGGTGTAGGCGGCGAGTTCGTCGGTGTGGTGGGCGAGTACGACGGCGTCCTCGAGGGCCTGGTTGCCGCCCTGGCCGAGGGTCGGCGGCATGGCGTGGGCGGCGTCGCCGAGCAGGGCGACCCGGCCCAGGTGGCAGGCGGGCAGGGGCGTGGCGATGTGGTGCACGTCGTGCCGGAGCACGTCCTCGGGGCGGGCGGCGGCGAGCACGGCGGGGACGGGGGCGTGCCAGTCGCCGAACCGGCGCAGGAGTTCCGCCTTCTCGTCGTCCGGCGCCCGCCCGCCGGCCGGGGTCATGGCCGCCGCGTAGGCGTAGACGCGGCCGTCCTTGAGGGGGTGGGTGCCCCACATGCGGCCGCGGCCCCAGGTCTCGTGGGAGGCGAACTCCACGCCGGGCACCGGGATCAGCATCCGCCAGGTGGTGAACCCCGAATACACCGGTCCGGGGTGCAGCGGGAACAGGGCCGCGCGGACACGGGAGTTGATGCCGTCCGCGCCGACCACCAGCTCGGCCTCCAGCTCGTCGTCGCCGGTGCTCACCCGGGCGGGCCGCCGGCCGTCACCGGGATCGGCGAGGGCCGCGGTGACCGCGGTGCGCACGGCACCGGGCGGGAGCAGGGCGGCGAGGCGGTCGACCAGGGTGGCGCGGGCCAGCAGGACCAGGGGGCCCCCGAACCGGGCGGCGGTCGCCTCGGCGCTGGTGCGGGACAGCCAGCGCCCGCCCGGGGTGCGCAGGCCGCCGTCCCCCTGCCAGGCGGCGAGGTCACGGATCTCGTCGCCGATGCCGAGCACGTCCAGGGCGCGCAGGGCGTTCGGGGCGAGGGAGATGGCCGCGCCGGCCGGGTCGAGGGAGCGGGCCCGCTCCAGCACGGTCACGTCCCGGCCCGCGCGGTACAGGGCCGCCGCCGCGGCCAGGCCTCCGATTCCGCCGCCGATGACGACCGCGCGGTCCGTCTGCGCCATGACCCCTCCCGGATCCGGTGGACTACAGCTGTAGTATCCATGACTCTACTACGCCTGTAGTGCGACCGGTAGGGTCACCTCATGTCCGTACGCACCACCAGCACCCCCAGTGCCTCCCGCGCCGAACTCATCGCCGACGCGGCCCTCGCCCTGCTCGCCGAGCGCGGGATGCGGGGCCTGACGCACCGCGCCGTGGACGAGGCGGCCGGACTGCCGCTCGGCTCGACGTCGAACGTGGCGCGCACCCGGCAGGCGCTGCTGGAACTGGCGGTACGGCGGCATGCCGAACGCGAGGCCCGGGTGCTGGACCTGGCGGAGCTGCCGGACCCGAGCGGCGGACTCGACGCGCTCGCCGACGGGCTGGCCCTCGCCGTGCACCGCTCCCTGACCCGGGGCCGCGAACTGCTGATCGCCCGCTACGAACTCGCCCTGGAGGCCACCCGCCGCCCCGGGCTGCGGGCCTTCTACGACCGGACCGGCGCCGTGTTCAAGGAGCAACTGGCCGCGATGCTCACGGCCGTGGGCTCACCCGACCCCGCCCGGCATGTGCTGTCCCTGGTCGCCTGGGCGGACGGGCTGATGTTCTCGTGCGCGGCGGGTTCGTTCAGCGCCGAGGTACCGGGCCTGGAGGAGATCCGCACGGGCCTTCGGGAGCTGCTCGCGGGGATGCTGGGCCGGTGAAAACCCCTGGTCGGGGCGCTTGATCATCGATGATGATACGGACATGACGACCGATCGACGAGAGCCCGCCCTGAACGCCGGTGAACGCGCCATGCTGGAGGGCTGGCTGGACTACCACCGCCGGACGCTGGCCTGGAAGTGCGAGGGGCTGACCGACGAGCAGCTGCGCACCGCGTCCGTGCCGCCGTCCGAGCTGTCCCTCATGGGGCTGGTGCGGCACATGGCGGAGGTGGAGCGGGGCTGGTTCCGCAAGGTGCTGGTGGGCGACGACCCCGGCCCGATCTACGGCACGCAGGAGGACCCGGACGGCGAGTTCCATCTCACCGAGGTCGACACCTGGCAGGAGGCGCATACGACCTGGCAGGAGGAGATCGAGATCGCGCGGCGGAACACGGCCGGCTTCGGGCTCGACGATCTGTCCAGGGGAAAGAGCAGGTTCAGCGACGAGCCGTTCAGCCTGCGCTGGATCTACACCCACATGATCGAGGAGTACGCCCGGCACAACGGGCACGCCGACCTCATCCGCGAGCGGGTCGACGGCGCCACGGGGTACTGAAGGTCACCTCAGGCAACCCCACATCCCCCGCACGGGCCACGAGATCACCCGTACGGGGGCATCAGCCTCGGCCCCCTGCTGGCAAGCCGGGGGCCGACCCAGCAGAGTTGCGCGGGTGCATCGAACGACGACCACCGCAACGCTCCTGGTCACCGTGGCCGTCTCGGCCCTGACCGCCTGTGTGACGGTACAGCGCCCCGCGACACCCGCGCCGCCCCGGGACATGGCACCCTCGCTGCCGACGGTGCCCCGGCCGGACGGCAGCGCGAGGCCCCGGGTGGTGCAGGCACCGGCCCAGGAGGCGCTGGAGAGGACCGGCCCTTCCCGGCACCCGCAGCACCCGGCGCCACCCGCCCCATGGCACCCGGCCGAGCCCGAGGCCGAGGCGCCCCCGGTCGTCCACCGCCGACCGGTCGCTCCGCCCGCTCCCCCGCGGCCCCGCGAGCACTCACAGCGGCCGCACATCCCTGTCCCGAGCGTGCCGGCCTCAGTCCCCAAGGCCCCGAATGTGTGCGCCCTCGGGAAGAAGTACGGCGGCTGGCGGGCGGACAGCCCTCAGGCGCAGATCTGCGAGCAGACGTACGGCGGCTGACGGGCGCCGGTCCGGGCAGCACCCTGCGCGGCACGCTCTCAGGCGCCCTCGCCCAGCCGCAGCTCCAGCCGGCCGATCGCGGCCCACACCCCGTCGCCGTACCCGTCGTCGGCCAGGACGTCCGCGGCCTCGCGCGCCCGGCGCAGATGGCTGCGGGCGGCCTCGTCGCGGCCCAGCTTCACATAGTCGGCGGCAAGATTGAGATGGAGCGAGGGATACAGCCCCCGCACACTCAGCGGAGCGCCCCGCTCCTCGGCCGCGGACAACGCCCTGAGGTCCCAGGCGAGTTCGTCGCCTGGGTCGTCCTGGGTGTCCGCGAGGTAGTGGGCCAGGGTGCAGCGGTGCAACGGGTCGCCGGCCTCGCCGATCTCCGCCCACAGGTCCAGGAAACGCCGCTGGGCCTCCTCGCGGTCACCGCCGTGGTGCAACATCACGACCTGCCCGATCCGCGTCAGCACGGCGTCCGGTGCCGCCTGCCCATGCTGCTCCGCCACGGTTGTCCTCCGGGCTTTCGACCGTTGTTTGATGCTGACGCTAAACGGCGCCGCGGGGATTCTCGGTCAGGCGGCGCCGTTGTGCCTTCGGCCGGTGGGCACCTGCGGGGCCATCGTGGCTGTTCGCGCCCGCGCGGCGGGGGCGCTCACCCGGCCCCGGAACATCAGCCCAGATTCGGGATCCGCCAGTCGATCGGCTCGTGCCCCTGCGCGGCGATCGCCTCGTTGATCTGGGTGAACGGGCGGGAGCCGAAGAACTTCTTCGCGGAGAGCGGCGAGGGGTGGGCGCCCTTGACCACCACGTGCCGGGTCTCGTCGATCAGCGGCAGCTTCTTCTGCGCGTAGTTGCCCCACAGCACGAAGACCGCCGGGTCGGGCCGCGAGGCCACCGCGCGGATCACCGCGTCCGTGAACTTCTCCCAGCCCTTGCCCTTGTGCGAGTTGGCCTCGCCGGCCCGGACCGTGAGGACCGCGTTGAGCAGCAGCACGCCCTGCCGGGCCCACGGCATCAGATAGCCGTTGTCCGGGACGGGCAGGCCCAGCTCCTGCTGCATCTCCTTGTAGATGTTCCTGAGGGAGGGCGGGGTCTTCACGCCGGGCCGGACCGAGAAGCACAGACCGTGGCCCTGGCCCTCGCCGTGGTACGGGTCCTGGCCGAGGACCAGGACCTTGACCTGTTCGTACGGCGTCGCGTCGAGCGCGGCGAAGACCTCCTCGCGCGGCGGGTAGACGGGACCGTTCGCCCGCTCCTCCTCGACGAACTCGGTCAGCTCCTTGAAGTAGGGCTGCTGCAGCTCGTCGCCCAGAACCCCGCGCCAGGACTCGGGCAGCATGGCGATGTCGGTCACGTCAACGTCCTCACGATGTGCGGTCACTTGCTGGTTTCAGAACCTACAGGCGACCACTGACAACAGGCACCCGAAGCCCGGCTCACCAGCTGGTCTTGCGGTGCAGCATCCACATCATCATGATCGTCGACGGGTCGAGGGCCTGCTCGCCGCCGGAGATGTCCTCGCTGGCGGCGATGAACTGCCGGCCCTGCCACAGCGGGATCAGCCGGGCGTCGTTCACCATGATCTGCTGGGCCTGCTCCACGTCCTTGACCGTCTGGGCGCGGTCGCTCTCCGCCCGGGAGTGGGGCAGCAGCTTGTCGGTGATCTCCTTGGCCGGGTACGGCGTACCGAGCGCGTTGTGCTCGCCGACGAACGGGGCGATGAAGTTGTCCGCGTCGGGGAAGTCCGGGAACCAGCCGCGGCCGAACACGGGGTACTCGCCGTTCTGGTAGCCGACCACATAGGTCTTCCACGGGCGGCTCTTGAGCGTGATCGTGAACAGCCCGGAGGCCTCCAGCTGCCGCTTCAGCTCCTGGAACATCAGCGCCGTCTCGGAGCCGTACCGGTCGGTGGTGTACCAGAGGGTGAGCGGCACGGGCTGGTGGACGCCCGCGTCGGAGAGGATCTTGCGGGCCTTGGGCACGCTCGGCTCGCCGTAGTCGTCGAAGAAGCCGGTGGCGTGTCCGGTCAGGCCCTTGGGGACCATCGAGTACAGCGGGTCGACCGTGTCCTTGTAGACCTTGTGCGCGATGGCGCCCCGGTCGACGATCTGGGCGACGGCCCTGCGTACGGCGGGCTGCTTGGCCCAGGGGTCCTTGGGGTTGAACACCAGGTAGCTGATGTCGGTGCCGGTGCCGTCGACCAGCTGGAGGTTGTTGTTGGTGTGCTGCTGGAGGGCGAGGATGTCTTCGGCGGCGAGGCCTCGGTAGGTGACGTCGATCTGCTTGTCCCGCAGCGCCTTGACCATGCCGGCCGAGTCCTGGAAGTAGCGGATGGTCACCGCGTCGTTCTGGCGCCTGGCGAAGCCATGGTAGTTGCCGTTGCTGACGAGGACGGCCTGCTTGTCCTCCTCGTAGGACTTGAGCTCGTACGGTCCGGAGCCGTAGACCTGGTCGTCCTTGCGCAGGGAGCCGGCCGGGTAGTCGTCCGGGTCGACGATCGACATCGCGGGCGTGGCCAGCACGAACGGGAAGGTGGCGTCGGGCTGGTTGAGGTGGAAGACGACCTCGCGGTCGCCGAGCGCCTGCACCCGGTCCAGGCTGCCGAGCAGTCCGGCGGGGCCGCCGGGGGCGTTGATCGTGCGGATGCGGTCGATGGAGTGCTTGACGGCCTGGGCGTTGAGCGGGGCACCGTCGGCGAACTTCATGCCCGAGCGCAGCGTGCAGCGGTAGGTGCGGCTCGAGGAGTCGGTGAACGAGCAGCTCTCGGCGGCGTCGGGCTGGGGGGTGGTGGCGCCGTTGGGGTAGGCGAGCAGGGTCTGGAAGATGTTGCGGTACAGCTCCCAGGAGCCGTCCCAGGCACCGGCGGGGTCCAGCGTGCTGGGGGCGCTGGTGGTGCCCACGACGATCGCGCCCTTGCCGCCGCCGTCGCCGGAGGACAGCAGGCTGCAGCCGGCCACCAGGGATATGGACGCGATCGCCGCGACTCTCCGCAGGAATCGGTTCCGGTTGAACACGCGCACGCTCCTCGATCTGCCATACCAAGGGTCGGCAGACGATACCGCAGCGTCCGGCCGCCTGGACCTCCCCGAAAACACGGCTTCTTGATCGATTTCGCGATGACGACGTTGTCAGTTCGCTGGGCGGATTCCCAGGGGTGTTCCGGGCGCCGATCCGTCCGAAAATCGGCGCCCGGGAGCTTGCTCAGCTCACGCCGGCATTGAGGAAGATCCCGCCGTCCACGACGAGCGTCTGACCGGTGACCCAGTCGGACTGCGCGGAGGTCAGGAAGGCGGCGGCCCCGCCGATGTCGGAGGGCACGCCGAGCCGGCCGAGGGGGTAGGCGGCGGCCGCCTCCTCCTCCCGGTTCTCGTACAGGGCCTGCGCGAACTTGGTCTTGACGACGGCCGGGGCGATCGCGTTGACCCGCACCTTCGGCGCGAACTCGTGCGCCAGCTGCTGGGTCAGGTTGATCATCGCGGCCTTGCTGACGCCGTAGGCACCGATGAACGGCGAGGGCGCGAGGCCCGCGACCGAGGCGATGTTGACGATCGCGCCGCCGTTGTCCTTCTGCCAGGCGTGCCAGGTCTTCTGGGCGAGGCCGAGCGCGGAGATCACGTTGGTCTCGAAGACCTTGCGGGCCACGTCCAGGTCCAGGTCCGCCATCGGGCCGAAGACCGGGTTGGTGCCCGCGTTGTTGATCAGGAAGTCGACGCGGCCGAAGGCCTCCATGGTGCGCTCGACGGCCTCGGCCTGGTGGCCGAGGTCGTGCGCCTTGCCGGCGACGCCTATGACCCGGTCCGAGCCGAGCCTCTCGACGGCCTCCTTCAGGGCGTCCTCGCCCCGGCCCGTGATGCACACGCGGTCGCCGCGGGCGATGAGCGCCTCGGCGATGCCGTAGCCGATGCCTCGGCTGGCGCCCGTGACGAGGGCGACCTTGCCCGAGAGCTCGGGGAGTTCAGTGGAAGTCATGTATCCGTTCCCTAGTTGAGCGGTCCGCCGGCGACGTACAGCACCTGGCCGGAGACGAAGCCGGCCGCCTCGCCGGTGAAGAAGGCGATGGCGTTGGCGATGTCCTCGGGTTCGCCGACGCGCTGCACCGGGATCTGGGTGGCGGCGGCCTTCTTGAAGTCGTCGAAGCCCATGCCCACCCGGTCGGCGGTGGCCTTGGTCATCTCGGTGGCGATGAAGCCGGGGGCGACGGCGTTGGCCGTGATGCCGAACTTGCCCAGCTCGATGGCGAGGGTCTTGGTGAAGCCCTGGAGGCCGGCCTTGGCGGCGGAGTAGTTGACCTGGCCGCGGTTGCCGAGCGCCGAGGAGGAGGAGAGGTTGACGATCCGGCCGAAGCCCGCGTCGACCATGTGCTTCTGCACGGCCTTGGTCATCAGGAAGGAACCGCGCAGGTGCACGTTCATGACCATGTCCCAGTCGGAGACGCTCATCTTGAACAGCAGGTTGTCGCGCAGCACGCCCGCGTTGTTGACCAGGATCGTCGGGGCGCCCAGCTCGTCGACGATCCGGGCGATGGCCGCCTCGACCTGCGCCTCGTCGGAGACGTCGGCGCCGACCGCGATCGCCTTGCCGCCCGCGGCGGTGATCTTCTCGACGGTGTCCTTGCAGGCGGCCTCGTCGAGATCGATCACGGCGACCGCGCGGCCCTCGGCGGCCAGTCGTACGGCGGTGGCGGCGCCGATGCCGCGCGCCGCGCCGGTGACTACCGCGACCCGCTGTTCAGTGGTGGACATTGCTGCTTCTCCTCGCCCTTGAGAGAACTGTCTGGCTCTTGAGGGAGCCCGTCTGATGCGGTGAGCGACCGCTTAGTACCTTCAGTACAGGTGACGCTAGAAGCCCTGGCACCCGGTGTCAACGGCAACCGGACGCGTGTGATCCATCACCGCACCAAGAGGTCCAGCAAGCGCTCCGTCTCGGCCGCCGGGTCGGCGGTCAGGCCAGTGTGCACCGGTCCGGGCTGGACGACGGTGGAGCGGGGCGCGATCAGCCAGCGGAAGCGGCGCCCGGCGTCGTCGCGCGCCGCCTGCCCGGCCTCCTCGCCGCCGGCGCAGTGCCGCTCGATCGCGCCGAGCGCGGCCCGGATCCCGGCCACGTCGGCCTCCGGGTCCAGGGCGAGCAGCCGGGCCTCGTCCAGATGGGTACGGGCGCCGACGTAGGCCTGCGCGCGGCTGTAGACGAGCACGCCCGCGTTGATGCACTCGCCGCGCTCCACGCGCGGTACGACCCGCAGCAGCGCGTACTCGAACACGTCCCGGTCGCCGCCCTGGCCCGCCCGGGTGATGTGCCGCTCGGTCACGTGGCCGGCCATGTGGATGTGCCGCTCGCTCACTTGGTCCCCTCGATGCCGTCGATGCGCTCGTGGATGACGGCCGCCCGGGCCAGCAGGGGCCGCGCATAGGCCCGGCGCAGGTCGTCCGGGGTGTCGGAGCCGGGCTCGTCGGCGAGCCAGGCGTCGGGGATCTCGGCGGTGACCTCGGCGAGCAGGTCCTCGGTGACCCGGGGGGCCAGCTCGGCCGCGGCGGCGGTGACGTCCGGGGCGAAGCGGGCGAGGGCGTGCTCGCCGGCGTCGTAGGGACGGGCCGCGGAGGTCTCGGCGGAGGGCCAGTTGTGCTGCCAGATCATCGTCGCGCCGTGGTCGATGAGCCACAGCCCGCCGTGGTGCACGAGGAGGTTGGGGTTGCGCCAGGACCGGTCCACGTTGTTGATCAGCGCGTCGAACCAGACGATCCGGCCGGCCTCGGCGGGGCTCACCGGGAAGGCGAGCGGGTCGTAGCCGAGGGCGCCGGAGAGGAAGTCCATGCCGAGGTTGCTGCCGCCGCTGGACCGGAGCAGGTCCTGCACCTGCTGCTCGGGCTCGCCGAGGCCGAGGACGGAGTCCAGGCGGACGGTGACCAGGCGGGGCATCCGGAATCCGAGGCGGCGGGCGAGTTCGCCGCACACCACCTCGGCGACCAGTGTCTTGCGGCCCTGTCCGGCACCGGTGAACTTGATGACGTAGGTCCCGAAGTCGTCGGCCTCGACGAGCCCCGGCAGCGAGCCCCCCTCACGCAGGGGCGTGATGTAGCGGGTCGCGGTGACTTCCTTGAGCATCGCCCCAGGTTACTGGGGTGCGGCCGGCAACTCGGCGGCGTGGGGCCCACAGGAAGCCGACAGCTGTGGCTTACGGTCGCCTCATGCCCGGACGGCAAGGATCTGGATGCCCGTCTGAACGGGTGGCGCCCGGGCGCCGTACCCCTGGACGGATCACGAGAAACTCCGCGGAAGGGAACCCACATGACCAGCGCATCGCCCCAGCCGGCAACCGGACCCGGACGCCGTACCGTCGTGGTGGCGGCCGGAGCGGCGGGGCTCGCCGCCGCGCTGACCGCCTGCGGTTCTGGCGACAACTCATCCGACACGGGCAACAGCGGGTCCGGGTCCTCCGGAACGGCAGGCACGACCGGCTCCACCGGCTCCACGGGAGCGTCGCAGAACAGCGGCGGCTCCGCCGGCGGTACCGCGCTCGCCAAGACCTCCGACATCCCCGAGGGCGGCGGCAAGATCTTCAAGGACCAGGGCGTGGTGGTCACCCAGCCGACGGCGGGCACGTTCAAGGCGTTCTCGTCCAAGTGCACCCATCAGGGGTGCGCGGTCGGCAGCGTGGCGAACGGCGTGATCGTCTGCCCGTGTCACCAGAGCCATTTCTCCGCCGTCGACGGCAGTGTGAAGCAGGGGCCCGCGACCCAGCCGCTGCCCGCCCAGAAGATCACGGTCTCGGGCGAGGACATCAAGCTGGCCTGAGCCGTATCAGGCGCGCTCGCGCGGCCGTTTGAGACAGCCGAGCACCTCGTCGGTGGTCGCGACCGTGGCGACCAGCGCGAGGGTGTGCCGGATCATCGCGGGGGTGTAGTCGGCGGGCACCCCGGCGATGGCGTCCGTCGGGACGACGGCGGTGTAGCCGAGGTTGACCGCGTCGAACACCGCGTTGGGTATCGCCACGTTGGCGGAGACACCGGTGACGATCAGCGTGCGGCAGCCGAGGTTGCGGAGCAGGGCGTCGACGTCGGTGCCGTGGACCGGGGACAGGCCGTGCAGCCGGCGTACGACGAAATCCTCCTCGGCGACCTCGATCGGCGGCGCGACCCGTACCGCCGTGCTGCCGCTCAGCTGCTGTACGGGGAGCCGTTCGGCGGCCCTGAACAGCCGGGCGTTGCGGCTCGCGCCCCGGCCGTCCGGGCGGCGCTCGGCGATCGCGTGGACGACCTGGACGCCGGTGTCGTGGGCGGCGGCGACCAGCCGGGCAACATTGCGCAGCGCACCGGAGGAGTGGGCCTCACGGGCGAGTTCGGGCAGGGCGCTGTCCGGGCCGACGACCCCCTGCTGGCACTCCACGGTGAGCAGGACGGTGCTCACGGGGTCGAGGAGTTCGCTGAGTTGTTGGTACGACGGCATGGCGCGCTCCCTTGAAGACGGCCCGTTCGACGACGACCCATTTTCTTTTCTGACGTGATGTCAGAGGATCACCAGGACACCATAGTTCTCTGGCACGACGTGGGAGAAGAGGGGGCCGCATGACCGTCACTCAGCAGCGCCGGGGCCGGAAGATCATGATGACGCCCGGCGAGCTGGACGAGTTCCTCACCAGTCAGCGCACCTGCCGGGTCGCGACCGTCTCGGCGGACGGCACTCCGCATGTCAGCGCGCTGTGGTTCGCCTGGGACGGCATCTCGCTGTGGCTGTACTCGGTGGTGCGCAGCAGGCGCTGGACGCAGCTGCGGCGCGATCCGCGGGTGGCCGTCGTGGTCGACTCGGGCGAGGAGTACGACCAGTTGCGCGGGGTCGAGCTGTCCGGCCGGGTGGAGTTCGTGGGCGAGATGCCGCGCACCGGGGAGCTGTGCGCGGAACTCGACACGCCGGAGACTCTGTTCGCGCGGAAGAACTTCGGCCTGGACGAGATGCCGCACGACGGCCGGCACGCCTGGGTCCGGCTGACGCCGGAGAAGATCGTGTCCTGGGACTTCCGGAAACTGGGGTCGCCGTAGGCCTCAGCCGACCTTGCGCGCGGCGGCGCGCAGCGCCTCCACCGCCGCCCGGATCGACGGGCGGCGGTCCGCGTCCGCCCGCCACACCACGTACACGTGCCGGCGCACCCGCTGCTTGAGCGGTACGAGGACCACGCCGGCCGGGACCGGGTGCCGGCCCAGCAGCGGCGCGATGCACACACCCAACCCGGAGGCGACCAGGCCGAGTTGGGTGTGGGTCTCGCCGGCGCGGTGGCCGACGATCGGCTCGACGCCCTTGGACCGCAGGGTGAACATCAGCCACTCGTGGCAGAACTCGCCCTCGCCCCAGGTGATCCACTCGTCCTCGGCGAACTCGGTGAGATCCACCTCGTCCCGGCCCGCGAGCCGGTGCCCGACCGGCATGGCGACATCGGCCGGGTCGTCCAGCAGGGGCGCCTTGACCAGGCCCTCCGGCACGGGCATCGGCTTGTTGTACCAGTCCAGGACGACCGCGAGATCGAGGTCGCCGCGGACGACACCGGCGATGCCCCGCTCCGGCTCCAGCTCGCTGGAGCGCACGCGCAGCCCGGGATGCTCGGCCCGCAGCGCGCCGAGCGCCGCCGGGAAGAGTCCGCGGGCGGCGGTCGGGAACGCCGACAGCCGCAGTTCGCCGACGACCTGCCCGCGATGCGCCTCCAGATCGGACTCGGCCAGCTCGACCTGCGACAGGATGCGAGCCGCGTGCTCCGACAGCAGCCGTCCGGCATCCGTGAGCCGCACCCCCCGGCCGTTCTTGGCCAGCAGCTGCTGACCGAGCTCACGCTCCAGCTTGCCCAGCTGCTGGGAGACGGCGGACGTGGTGACGTGCAGCGCGTCCGCGGCCGCGCTGACCGAGCCGTGCCGGGCGAGGGCGTCCAGGGTGCGCAGGCGCTCCAGATTCAACATGTAAGGAATTCTAAGATATACACGGTGAGAAATCTCGATTGTGCTACGAGGTTGCCTCCTGCATCGTTGAGGGCATGAGCAGCACGGTCACCACAGCCCGCACCCAGTCCCCCGTCTCCGCCCGCACCCGCCCGCGCCTCGACTGGCGGCTGCGCTTCGGCGCCCTGTCCCTGATCTGGGGCTTCAGCTTTCTGCTGATCAAGGTGGGCACCCAGGGGTACGCGCCGTTCCAGGTCACCCTCGGACGTCTGCTGTTCGGTACGGCGGTACTGGCGGCGGCGATGGCGGTCAAGCGGGAGAAGCTGCCGCGCGGCGCCCGGCTGTGGGGTCACATGGCGGTCGCCGCGTTCTTCCTGAACGCCCTGCCGTTCTCCCTCTTCGCCTACTCCGAACTGACCATCCCGTCCACCCTGGCCGGCATCTGCAACGCCACGTCGCCCCTGTGGGGCATGGCCCTGTCCCTGGTCGCCCTCTCCGAGGACCGGCCGACCCGGGTCCGCGTGGCCGGGCTGGGCCTCGGCTTCCTCGGGGTGCTGACGGTGCTCGGGGCCTGGCAGGGCTTCCACGGGCTGGATGCCACGGGTACGGCGATGGCGCTGCTGGCGTCGCTGAGCTACCCGGTCGGCTGGATCTACGTCCGGCGGACACTGGCGGGTACGGGCAACTCCCATCTGTCGATGACGGGGGCGCAGCTGATGCTTGCGGCGCTTCAACTGGCCGTGGTGACGCCGCTGTTCACCGGTTTCCCCGCACATTTCTCGCTCGTTCCGCTGCTCGCGATCGCCGCACTGGGGGCGTTGGGCACGGGGCTGGCGGTGCTGATCCAGTACGGGTTGGTTGCTGAAGTCGGGCCTACCACCGCGCAGATGGTCACGTACTTCATTCCGGTCATCGCCACGGGTGCCGGCGTCGCGATTCTCGGGGAGTCGCTGCGGTGGACCACCCCGGTGGGGGCGGTCGTCGTTCTCGCGGGGGCCGCGCTCACCCAGGTGCGGCGCAAGAGCGCGTAGCGCTCACGCGGGTGCGGCGGGTAAGCGCCCAAGGGGCTGGGTCGTGAGGGTGCGTGCGCGAGCGCCGGTCCGTTGTGGCTTGCCGCGCCGTTCCCCGCGCCCCTTGTTCGCTTGCCGCTAGCCATAGACGCGCGCCGGAGACGGTCGTACCGCTGCCGCCACCGCGTCCGCCAGGGGGGCGATGTCCGCCGCCGTGAGCGTCGAGATCGTGATGCGGATCGCCGGGCCGCTGTTCAGGCGGAAGCGGGCGCCGGGAGCGACCGCCCAGCCCGACTGCAGGAGGCGGGCCACCGCGCCGGTCTCGTCGGGGACCGGCACCCATACGTTCATGCCGCTGCGGCCGTGGCTGCCGACGCCGCGTTCCGCCAGCGCGTCGACCAGCGCGTCCCTGCGGGCCCCGTACGCCCTGGCCACCGCCACCCGGTCCACCGCGCCCTCGGTCCACAGCCGGACCAGGGCGCGCTGCGGCAGCAGGCTCACCCAGCCCGGGCCCAGCCGCTGGCGGCCCTGCACCCGGTCGATGGTGACCGGGTCGCCGGCGAGGATCGCCACGCGCAGATCGGGGCCGTAGGCCTTGGATGCGGAGCGGACCACGGCCCAGTGGCCGGTGGTGCCCGCGAGAGGGTGCAGCGGGAGGTCGACGATGCCGTGGCCGTGGTCGTCCTCGATCACCAGGGTCTGCGGGTGCTCGCGCAGAACCGCGCGCAGGGCACGCGCGCGCGTGGCGGTCACCGAGGCGCCGGTCGGGTTCTGCGCCCGGTCGGTGACGATCAGGGCGCGGGCCCCGGACTGCAGGGCGCGGCGCAGGCCGTCGGGGCGCGGTCCGTCGTCGTCCATGCCGACCGGGAGCGTGCGCAGGCCCAGCGCGGGGACCAGGTCGAGGGCGCTGCCCCAGCCGGGGTCCTCGACGGCGACCGCGTCGCCCGGTCTGAGGTGTGCGGCGAGGATGCGCTCGATGGCGTCCAGGGAGCCGGACGTCACGGTCAGCGGTCCCTCCGGGACGCCGTCGGCGTCGAATTCGGCGCGGGCGATGCGGACGAGGTCCGGGTCGACCGGGTCGTCGCCGTAGAGGACGGGCCGCCGGTCACCCTCCTCCGCCGCCGCGGCGAAGGCCGGGGCGAGCCGGGGCAACAGGGTGGGGTCGGGGTTGCCGGAGGCCAGGTCGCGGCCCCCGGCGGGAACCTGCACACGCAGTTCCTCGCGGCCGGTGGTGGCCGGCCTGGGCCGGATGCGGCTGCCCCTGCGGCCGGCCGTCTCGATCACTCCGCGCTCGCGCAGGGTGCGGTAGGCGGCCGCGACGGTATTGGGATTCACGCCCAGCCGGACGGCCAACTCCCGCATGGGCGGCAGGGGTTGCCCCGGCCGCAGCTCACCGGTACCGACCGCACGCTCGACGCTGGCCGCGATCTCGGCTGCGCCGCGCCCTTCGATGGGATACTCTCCTAGCACAAAGAACATTATGCACTAGTGCAATATCGGTCAAGTGCAACACCGATCACCACAGCTCGCCATTGCCCGCCACGGAGGGACCGCCATGCAGGGGACGACCGAAACCGAGGCCGCCGCCTACACCCCGACCGACCGCACCGTGCCCACGCGCTCCATGGACCGGTCGTCGTACGACAAGGAGCTGGTGCACGCGATACTCGACGAGGGGTACGTCTGCCACCTCGGCTTCGTCCGCGACGGCGCCCCGGTGGTGCTGCCGACGCTGTACGGCCGCGTCGGCGAGCGTCTCTACGTGCACGGATCCACCGGTTCCCGTCCGCTGCGGATGAGCGGCGAGACCGACCCTGGCCTGCCGGTGTGCCTGACGGTCACCCACGTGGACGGCCTGGTGCTGGCCCGCTCCGCCTTCCACCACTCCATCAACTACCGCTCCGTGGTGGTGCACGGCATCGCGCGCCAGGTCACCGACCCCGAGGAGCGGCGGATGGCCCTGGACGCGCTGGTGAACCACGTCGTCCCGGGCCGGGCCGCCGACTCCCGGCCCGCGAACAAGAAGGAGCTGGCCGCCACCGCGGTGATCCGGCTGGACCTGGACGAGGTCTCGGCCAAGCTCCGCACCGGCGACGCGAACGACGACCCGGAGGACCTCGCCCTGCCGCACTGGGCCGGCGTCCTCCCGCTCCAGAAGGGCTACGGCGCCCCCGTCCCCAACGCCGACCTGGCGCCGGGCGTCGAGCTGCCGGACTACCTGAAGGCCCGGTAGCACCCGGAGCGGCCGAGAAGGCCGCAGGACCCGGCGGCGCCGGACTGGCCGACGCCGCTGCGGGGTGGAGCCCTCACTCCGGAGCCATCACACCGGAGCCATCACACCGGAGCCATCACACCGGAGCCGTCACACCGGGACCGACTCCCGGCGGCCGGCCCCGCGGGCCTCGCTCGCGGCCAGGCCCGCGACGGCGCCGAGCAGGAGCAGGGTGCCGGCCGCCGTGGTCGCCGTCAGCCGCTCGCCGAGCAGGACGACGGCGAGCACGGCCGCGGTCACCGGCTCCAGCAGCATGATCACGGAGACGGTGGCGGACCGTACGACGGCTGCCCCGGCGAAGTACAGGGCGTACGCGAGCGCCGTGGGCACGGCGGCGATGTAGAGCACGAGCCACAGCAGCCGGGCCGGGTGGGCGGTGTGCGGCAGCAGGCCCTCGTGCAACGCGAACGGCAGCAGGCACAGGCCGGTCACCGCGAAGGCCCCGACGGTGGTGTCGGAGGCGTCGGCGCCGCCGCCCTTCCCCCGCCACCGGGTCAGCAGGGTCATGGCGCTGTAGCCCGCGGCCGAGACGAGCGCCAGGAACACACCCGCCGGGCGCACGGTCGCGGCCGAGCCGCCGAAGGTCAGCACGGCCAGCCCGGCGAGCGCCCCGGCGACGGCCAGCGCCCCGCCGGCGCCCAGCCGTTCCCCGAGCAGCAGCCGGGCGCCGAGCGCGATGAGGACGGGGCCGGCGCCGAGGGTGACGACGGTGGCCACGGCCAGCCCGGTCGACTCCACGGCGGCGAAGTAGGCGGTCTGGAACACCGCCAGACCCAGGCCGGTGGCGAGGACCCGGCCGGCCCCGCGGACCAGGGGTTCGGCGGCGGCCGGGCGGACGCGCGGGCGCAGTCCCCGTCCGGCGAGCAGCAGCACGAGGCCCAGCGCGCAGCGCCAGAAGGACAGCCCGAAGGCGCCCATGTCACTGGTCCGGTAGACCAGGCCGGCGGCGGCGCCGGCGGTGCCCCAGGCGGCACCGGTGATGATCAGATAGAGCAGGCCACGCCCGACGGGCAGGCCAGAAGCGGCGTTCGACGTCGTCAAGGGATTCTCTCCGCAGAAACGCACCCGGGGGTGCGGAAGTTCGAAGGCGGCCCGCTTCAGCGGGGCGCGCGGACTTCATCTGCGGGCAGCACCGTCCGGCCCGGCGCAGTGCGCCGGGCGGGTGTCCCGGAGGCCCGCCTCAGGCGGCCGGGGGCGGAAGAACGAGCGTGGACGGCATGACCGGCACCTTAGGCGGACGTACGGTGCTCGGACAACTCCCGTTCCGGGGCGCCCACGGCCACCGGCTCGGCGGACCCCTTGGCGGGGGCCGAGGACTGGGCGATGAACGCGCCGACCAGGACGACCGCTCCGCCGGCGACCTGGGGCGCCGACAGGTGCTCGCCGAGCAGCACCCACGCCAGCACGGTCGCGATGACCGCCTCCAGGCAGGCCACGACCCCGGCGACCTGCGGCGACAGCCGCCGCACGGACAGCACACCGGTGACGTAGGCGACGACGGTGGCGATGAGCACGATCCAGCCCAGCAGCGCGAGGGCCGGTACGGCCGTGCCGTTCATGTGCGCCGAGCCGGTCAGCACCGACCAGCGCATGTTCCAGGGGCGTGCGACGACCGTCAGGACGAGGGCGCCGACGAGCAGTCCGTAGGCGATGACGCCGAGCGGGTCCGGTGCCTGGTCACCCGCGTCACCGCCGTGGTCGGCCAGGACGAAGTAGCCGACCTGGCAGCAGGCCGCGCCGAGCGCGAACAGCAGGCCCAGGGCGTCGAAGCTCAGCCCCGACCAGACCTCCACCACGCAGGCGAGACCGCCGGCCGCGAGGACCACGCCGAGCGCGGCGGCGCGCGTCACAGGCCGCCGCTGCACGAACCGCACCCAACCCAGCACCAGCGCGGGCGCCAGGTACTCGATGAGCAGCGCCACGCCCACCGGGATGCGGGAGAGCGCGGCGAAGTAGCAGGCCTGGACACCGGCGACGGCGAGCAGTCCGAACCCGGCGAGCAGCGCGGGCCGGCGGCGCAGCAGCGCGCGGTGCCGTACGGCGACGGGCAGCATGACGACGGCGGCGCCGGTCACCCGCAGCCAGACCACGTGGAGCGGGTCGAGACCCGCCTCGATCAGCGGCTTGGCGGCCACTCCCGACCCGCCGAAGGCCAGCGCCGAGGCGAGCGCGAGACCGATTCCGACGCCCTTGCCACGGCTGCCCTGACTGCTCTCCCACGTATGCACCGGCACATGATGGCAGGCGGCGACAGCAGCGTCACCCCCGTTGACACCTGTCTCAGGGGCTGGACGTGGGACGCCGTCAGCGGCGTACGCCTCGGCGTCGATAGGGATCCGGGCGCGCATGCCTGGATGCGGGCACCCCTGCGGGCCGGGCTCGCTCCCCGCGTCACAGCTCGCGGACGCCGGCGCCCTCCGCGCAGTCCTGCGTACCCCGTTGGACCGCGGTGTTCAGCTCGCGGATGCCGGCGCGTTCGAGGACCTCGACGGCCCGGGATCCCGGGTCCGCGGTGAGCGCGGCGAGGAGGTCGATGCCGGTGACACGGGGTTCGCCGCGCAGGCGGGCGCGCTCGTGGGCGTCGTCCATGGCGGCGGCCGCGGCGGGCGACCAGCCGGGGGCGTCCCGGGAGTCCCGGGCGCCGGGGACGGCAACGGCCGCGACGACGGCGAGCGCGCCCGAGTCCTCGACGCTGCCCTGCCAGCGCAGTCCGTAGCCGATGCTGCGCTGCACGAGGTAGCCGAGCAGCCGGGCGAGTTGCGGCGGGCCGCCGACGGCGGCGCGGACCTCGGGGTCGTGCTCCAGGAGGGAGTGCAGCAGATGGGCGGTGTCGATCTGCCGGTCCCCGTCCCGGACGGCCCTGCGGCGGGCACCGGCGACCACCGCTGCCAGCTCTGCGCCGAGCGCGGCATCGTCGTCCATGTGCGCAACCGCCTGGTCATCGGCGGTCCGGTGGGCTGTACGGGGGTGCACATCCCCTACCCCATCAGCCTCAGCGGGCCGAGGCATCCGCGGGCGGAACCATCTTCGCGTCCCACACAGAGTGGACATCCCCGTTCGACATCTCATCCTTACGGAGGAGATTTCCACGGATCCGGCCCCGGACGAGCGCGCCACCCTCTACGCTCCCGCATTTCTGACGGTTCATCAGTATTGAATGTTCAAGCCCCTGCGGCTACGTTCCGCGACACCGTAGCCCGCTACGCCCGATCCGAAGGGGTGGTCGCATGGCCGAAGTCAGCGCGGAGGCACGCATCCAGGCACCGGCCGAGAAGGTGTGGGCCCAGCTCACCGACTGGCCGTCGTACGGGGAGTGGAACGCCACCCACACCAGTTTCCCGAAGGGCGGCCCCGAGTCCCTGGCCGTGGGCGGGACGTTCCAGGAGAACATGAAGCTGATGGGCTTTCCGGCCGAGGTCGACTGGACCATCGAGGAACTGGAGCCGGCGCGGGTGTTCGCCATCCGCGGCAAGGGCCCGATGGCGGTGACGGTCGCCACCCGCTACACCCTGACCCCCGACGGCGACGCCACGTCCGTCCGCATCGACGGCGAGTTCACCGGCGCCGCGGTGTCGCTGATGGCGGGCAAGCTGAAGGACTCGGCGACGGCCGCGCTGAACGAGTCGCTGCGCAAGCTGGCCGGTCTGGTCGCCTGAGCCGGGGCGGGCCCGGCACGCGAAGGCGCCCCGCGCGGCTCACCGCGCGGGGCGCCTTCACCGCCGCGGGCCTCAGTGCTCGTCGGCGAGGATCAGGTACAGCTTCTTGCGGGCCTCGTTGATGACGGCCAGCGCCTTCTCCCGCTGCTCCTTGCTGCCGGTCTTCCAGACCTGACCGAAGGCCTCCATCAGACCGAAGCCGGCCTGGCGGATCTCACCGAGGGCTTCCCAGTCGACCCCGCGCGAGGCTTCCTCCCAGGGGGCCTCCGGGCCCTCGTCGGCGGTGGAGCGCCCGTCCTCGGTGAGGGCGAACAGCTTCTTGCCGCCTTCGCTCTCACTGGCGATCAGACCCTCGTCCTCCAGCAGCTGGAGCGTGGGGTATACCGAGCCGGGGCTGGGCTTCCACGCGCCGCCGCTGCGTTCGGCGATCTCCTGGATCATTTCGTAGCCGTGCATGGGGCGGTCCTTGAGCAGGGCCAGGATCGAGGCCCGTACGTCACCGCGCCGTGCCCGTCCCCTCGGCCCGCCTCGCCCCCGGGGTCCCCAGGGACCGGGCCCGAAACCGGGCCCGCCGGGGCCGAACCCCGGACCACCCGGACCGAAGGGTCCGAAGGCTGCCCGTCGCTGGTCGAAGCCGCCCATACCCCGCTGACCGGGGCCGTCGCAGCCATGTCCACGCTCGTATCCGTGGGTACGCATCGCGATCACTCCATTCCATCGCTGATCTGTCACGTATGCATCGCGTATCGTTCGCGATACCTCAACGATATATCGGAACCGATCGGATGACAAGGCTCTTCTCGACAGTGGGCCTGCCGTGGCCGTCAGGCCTGGTCAGCCGCCCGCAGCGGGCAGCCGGTGCCCACGCGGGAGGTCAGGTCCGCGCGGAGGGCGGTCAGTTCGGCCATGCGCTCGTCGATGACGCGGATCTTGTCCTCGAACAGGGCCGACAGCGCCTCGGCGCTGTCCGGGGCGTCCCGCAGTTCCTCGCCGTGCCGGGCGATCTCGGCGAGGGTGAAGCCGAGCGCCTGGGCGGTGCGGACGTAGCGCAGCCAGATCACGGTCTCCGGCGGGAAGTCGCGGTACCCGTTGGGCAGTCGGTCGCCGTCGAGCAGGCCGATCTTCTCGTAGAAGCGCAGGGTGTCCTTCGACAGCCCGGTACACGCGGCCAGTTCCCCGATGCGCACGACTCCCCCGCCGATAGGCCGACTTGACCTTGGAGCGTACTCCGCTGTCTAGCGTGGGCGGCGCCCGAGCGAACCCTCTTCAGGAGCCCCCCAATGCCCCCTGCTGCCCCCGCCTATCTGCGCCTCGTCCGGACGAGCGGCTGGTACGACCTGATCGTCACGGCCGGTTTCGCGACGCCCTGGACCTACGCCCTGGTGCACCGCCTGCTCTCGGCCGCGGGCGGCGCTGCCGGTCTCGGCACCATGCCCGCGCTCACCCCCATGCAGACCCTGTACGCCAACCTCATGGGCTCGGTCGTGCTGGTCTGGTCCGTCCTGCGCGTCGTACGCCCCCTTCCCCTGCACGGCCTCCTCGACGGCACCGCCCGCGTCCTGTTCTCCCTCTGGCAGGCGTACGCGCTGGCGCACGGCGGACCCGGGGTGCTGTGGCCGTTCCTCGTGCTGGAGGTCTCCTTCGGCGTCGCCCAACTCGCCCCGTGGACACGGGTGCGGGCCGCCACCGTGCGGGAAACGTGCCAGGACTCGTGAATTGGCCTTGGGCCGGTGTGCTGCGCAGCCGCTAGCGTCGCGTCATGCGCATTCGAATCGTGGACGCCTTCACCGACCGCCCCTTCGCCGGCAACCCGGCCGGAGTCCTGCTCCTCGACGACGTCTTCCCGGACGACGACTGGGTCCAGAACGTCGCCATGGAGGTCAACCACGCCGAGACGGCGTTCGCCCACCCGCTGCCCGAGGGCGGCGAGGCGGACTGGGCGCTGCGCTGGTTCACGCCCGTCGCCGAGGTCGCCATGTGCGGGCACGCCACCCTCGCCACCGCCCACGTCCTGCACACGACCGGAGCGCACGAGGGCCCGGTGCGGTTCGCCACCCGCAGCGGTGTACTCATCGCCACGCCCGCCGCGGACGGCTCGATCACCCTCGACTTCCCGACGGCCCCGCTGACCGGGACCGAGGTCCCGGACGGGGTCGCCACGGCGCTCGGCGCGCAGCCGGTCGCCGCCTTCGACACCGGCCCGAACGTCGGCGACCTGCTGCTGGAACTGGCCGACGAGAAGACCGTCCTCGGCCTCGCGCCGGACCACAAGGCCCTCGGCGCCTACTCCTCGCGCGGCATCATCGCCACCGCCCGCGCCGAGGACCCCTCCCGCGGCTACGACTTCGTCTCCCGCTGCTTCTTCCCGAACGTCGGCATCGACGAGGACCCGGTCACCGGCAGCGCCCACACCGCGCTCGCCCCGCACTGGTCCGGGCGCCTGGGCCGCGACGACCTCACCGGGCTGCAGGCCTCCCGCCGTACCGGCCTGGTCCGCACCGGGCTGCGCGGCGAGCGCACCCTGCTCACCGGCCGCGCGGTCACGGTCATCGAGGGCGAGCTGCGGGCCTGAGCATCCGGTCCGCCGGTCCTCAGGCCGTCGGCAGCCAGCCCACCTTGCCCGCGAGGAGGGCGTAGCCGACGAACGCGCCGATGTCGAGCAGGGAGTGCGCGACGACCAGCGGACCGACCCGCCCCCAGCGGCGGTACAGGTACACGAACACCACGCCCATGACCATGTTGCCGAGGAAGCCACCGATGCCCTGGTAGAGGTGGTACGAACCGCGCAGGACCGCGCTGGCGACCAGTGCGGTCCCCGGGGTCCAGCCCAACTGGCGCAGCCTGCGCAGCAGATAGCCGACGACGATGACCTCTTCGAGGACGGCGTTCTGCATGGCGGACAGGATCAGCACCGGGTACTTCCACCACACGTTGGGCAGCGCCTCGGGTACGACCGTGAGGTTGAAGCCGAGGCCGCGGGCGGCCAGGTAGAAGGCGATGCCGGTACTGCCGATCACGGCCGCGATGCCCGCCCCGCGGCCCAGGTCGGGCCAGGGGCGGGTGCGGTCGAAGCCCAGGGTGCGCAGGCTCCTTCCCTCGCGCAGCAGGAAGTGGGCGACCAGGGCGACGGGGACCAGTGCGGTGGCGATGCCGAACAGCTGCCAGGCCAGGTCCAGCCAGGGGCGGCCGGGTGCGGCCGAGGCGTTGAGGGTGGCCGCCTGGCTCTTCAGGCCGCCCGGCTTGGTGACCGAGCCGATGAAGCTGATCAGTGCGGAGACCCCGCTCGCCCCGAGCGAGAGCCCCAGGACGAGCAGCGTCTCGTCCCGCAGGATCCGCCGCGGGTCGCGCTCCCGCACCCCGGAATCGGCCACCGAGTCAGCCTCCACCTGCACCCCTGCCTCCAGCCGGCTCATGGGCCCCTCGGCCCACCTCTGCCTGGCAAGGATCGCAGAAGGCCCCTCATCCCAGAGGAACCGGCTCAGGCAGCCCCACCGGCCACGTATGCACCGGCTCCCCCACATGCATCAGCTCGGCATACCTCCGCGTCGTAGCCGCCAGCGCCGCCGCGCGGGTCAGCCCCTGCTCGAGGGCGCGATGGAACGTGGCCGCCTGCCAGGCCGCCCCGTTCACCCGGCGCCGGCAGCGCTCCTCGATGACGCCCAGGTACAGGTCGCGGTCGGCCGCCTCCACACCCCACGCGTCCAGCCCGGCCGAGGCCAGCGGCAGCAGTTCGTCGCGGACCAGGGTGACCGCGTCGACCTCGACCGTGCCGCCGTAGCGCCCCCGCCGGGGCCATACGAACCGCGCGTCGATGCCGTACCGGCACGCGGCGTCGAAGTTGGCCTCGGCCACGGCGAACGGCAGCCGGGTCCACACCGGCCTCGGTTCCTCGGCGAGGGCGCGGACCAGGCCGTAGTAGAAGGCCGCGTTGGCGATCACATCGGTGATGGTCGGCCCGGCCGGCAGCACCCGGTTCTCCACCCTGAGGTGCGGGACACCGTCGGCGATGCCGTACACCGGCCGGTTCCAGCGGTAGATCGTGCCGTTGTGCAGCACCAGTTCGGCGAGTCCGGGCGTGCCGCCCGCCGCGATGACCTCCAGCGGCTCCTCGGCGTCGCAGATGGGCAGCAGGGCGGGGAAGTAGCGCAGGTTCTCCTCGAACAGGTCGTACGCGGAGGCGATCCACCGCTCGCCGAACCAGGTCCGCGGCCGTACGCCCTGGGCCTGGAGTTCGGGCGGGCGGGTGTCGGTGGACTGCAGGAACAGCGGGGGCCGGGACTCGCGCCACAGCTCGTGACCGAACAGGAACGGCGAGTTGGCGCCGACGGCGATCTGCGCGGCGGTCGCCACCTGCGCCGCGTTCCACACGTCCGCGAACCGTGCCGGGGTGACCTGGAGGTGCAGTTGTACGGACGTGCACGCGGCCTCGGGGACGATCGACTTGGAGGTGCACACGAGGTGCTCCACGCCCTCGATGTCGAGCCGGAAGTCCTCGCCGCGCGCGGCCACGATCTGTTCGTTGAGCAAGGTGTAGCGGTCGACCTCGGAGAGGTTGGAGGAGACCATGTCGTCACGGTCGAGCGTGGGCAGGATGCCGATCATGACGATGCCGGCGCCGTCCACCTCACCGGCTTTCCGGTCGGCGTACGCCAGCGAGGTGCGCAGTTCCTCGGCGAGCCGGTCGAAAACCCGGCCGCCCAAGCGGTGTGGGGCGATGTTGACTTCCAGGTTGAACATGGCGAGTTCTGTTTGGAAATCGCGGCTCGCGATGCGCTCCAGCACCTGCCCGTTCAGCATTTTCGGCATACCGTCAGGCCCCGCGAGATTCAATTCGATCTCGACGCCCATGAGGTTCTTGGGACGGTCGAATCGCTTCTCGCGCAGCAGCCGCTCCAGTCCCGTGAGGCACTTCTGGAGCTTTTCACGGTAGCGCTGGCGATCGGACAGGTCGAACTGCCCTGCCACGACCTTCTCCCCCATCGAAGTGTCCCTCCTCGGATGGGCGGGCCGACGGTCCGGCCGCCGGGCTCCCGGTCAGTGGGGGGATGATGCCCAACGGAAGCGATCGATAACGTCCCGCGCGAGCCCGGCGCCCGCTACTCTGTCGGAATGTTCCCGCGGGCACATTCGCGGGGCATGGACCGATCCGCATCCTCGGGTGCCCCGAACACCTCGTGAAAAACGCCGACGACATTCGGCCGACCGCTACCGGCGCGTATTACGAGGTCAGCGGCCGAGCACCGGTCAGGGAATCGGGCGGAGCCCCGCAAATCGACGGCGCATTACCGACTTGCGCGACTTCCCGAAATCGGATAGACGAAACAACGGCCGAACAGGCGTCGTATAAACTTCGCCCACAAGGCAGAAGGGTGACGCCCTCGGTCCTGGTTCCTGCCGTGTTTCAGGCCGTCCCGGAGACGGGCGGCAGACCGAGCCGCACCCATGTTCACCGACCCGGGCCCCCAACCCTTCCGGCCTTCAGTGAGCAGACAGCGCCGTCCGCCCCACCCCTCCTCACGCCGCCACGCCTGTCGAACGAGAGAGGCGACCCACATGCCGCTGCACGTGCCCCCTGCCCCCGCGCCTGCCCTGCGCTCCGTCCTCACCGCCCTCGGTTCCCCCACCGCGGTCCGTGAGGCCCGTACCCCTTCCCTGCGCGCCGCGCAGGGCCCGACGACACCCGAACTCCCGCTGCCCGTGCATGTGCTGGACCGGATCACCGCGCGGGGCCTGTCCGCGACGCGGCTGGCCGGCTGGCGCTTCCTGATCCGCTGCGGCGACCGGTCGGTGGCCGCGGCCGACACCATGCTCACCCCGGACGGCTGGGCCTTCTCGCACTTCTTCGAGGGCCCGTACGTCACCTCCACCGAGCGCGCCCTGCAGCAGGCCGAGGCGCTGCAACAGCCGTACCAGGCGCGACTGCTGTCCGTGCCCGGCCTGTACATGCTCACCCTGTGGCTGCACGGGGACACCACCGCCGACGGCGCCGAGGGGCATCCGGCCGGCACCGATCTGCTCGTCCCGCTCGCGCCGGCCCCGCCCGGCATCCCGGCGTACCGCCTGTTCCGGGTCACCGAGTTGCTTCCGGTGCTGACCTCGCGCGCCACGCCCCTGCCGCTGCTCGGGCCGCCCGTGCTGGGCTCGCCCGCCTGACCTGCCCCGCCCGCGTGCCCCGCTTACCCGCAAGGGAGGCGGGGTACGACCATGTCAGGGGCCTGGCCTGCACGGACTAGCCCGATCCGGCCACTGCGAACCATCCGAAGGGACAGTGCACTTGGACTGAACCGTCCGCGCGGGTGACGCGTCATGAACCTGTGAGAAGCGGTGCTGCGAAATCCCTGCGGAATGACGCCCAGAGGGCAACACTGGGTTCCGACCGACTTATCACCACGGGGGAACGGCCATGACCACGACAGAGCGAGAGATCCCACCCATGTGCCAGCACCAGCCGCCGTGTCCGCCAGCCGAGTCCGCCGACCGGGAGTCCGCCCGTCTCGTGGCGCACCACCCGGAGCAGGGTTGGAGTCTGCTGTGCAACGGCGTCCTGCTGTTCGAGGACACCGGTGAGCTGCTGCCCGACGGCCGCATCATCGCCCCGCACCGCCCACTCGGTGCGGACCAGGTGATGACCGCCGCCTGAGCGGCACACGAGCGAGTTGAGGGGCCGGCCGCACCCATCCGGTGCGCACCGGCCCCGATGTGTGTCCGGGGACGGCTACGGTCGGTAGCCGGCGTTCAGCCCTTGGTGGCGTCCAGCAGGCCCATGGAACCCGGCAGCGGGAACAGCGGCGGCGCGGCCTCCGCGCAGAGGAAGCCGCCGCCCGGCTGGTCGAATCGCCCGTGCGGGAGTGGGATGGAAGGAAGCAAGGGCCTTGCAGGGCGGGCACGTCCGCGCGCGAGACACCCGGCGTCGCCCGCGAGGAACGGTGGAGTGATGTCCGGTTACGACGCCTCGGCGGCCCCTCGGGTGGTGGTCGGTGTGAGCGGCTCCCTGGGCAGCGTCACGGCCCTGCGGCGGGCCATCGCGCTGGCCCGCCGCCTCGGAGCCGAACTGTGGCCCGTGCTGGCCTGGGAGCCGCCGGGCGGTGACCCCGCCGCGCGCCGCTCTCCCGCCGCCGGTCCGGTGGCCGAGGACTGGCAGCGGCTGGCCGGACAGCGGCTGGCCGCGGTGCTCGAGGAGATATTCGGCGGGAACGCCCCCGGTGTGCCGATGCACGCCGTCGTCGTCCGCGGCGCCCCCGGCCCGGCGCTGGTGGCGACCGCGGACCGCGAGGACGACGTCCTGGTCGTGGGCGCCGGCCGGCGTGGACTGCAGCGCGCCTTCTCGGGCCGGGTCTCCCGGCACTGCCTGGCGCACGCGGTCTGCCCGGTGCTCGCGGTGCCCCCGTCCCCTCTGGAGTCGGAACTGCTGTCCGTCCACCGCCGCAACACCTGGCATCTGCGCATGGACATCCGGGGCTTGTGAAGGCGCGAAGTCCCGGCTCCCCGCCCCCGCCGGCGTCGCGTCAAGAACGGCCCGTCCGCCGTCAGGGCACCGTCAAAGTGCGCGACGGCCGTGCTCCGGCGGGGCCGGAGCTGTCTACCGTCCTGGACATGAGGCATGGCGACCACACCCGCACCCGGTGCACGGGCTCGCACCCGGCCGGCACCGCCGGAGTGGTGTACGACCGCGAGTGGGCGGCGGACGCGCGCACGTCGCTCCGCTGCGCCGGTGTCCTGCTCGCTCTGCTGCTGTTCATCGACTGGGCGGCCGGCACCCTGACCTGGTGGCGCGGTGCCCTGTGGGTGGGTATCGCGCTGCTCCTGTTCCTCGTTCTGTTCCCGGTGCGGGTGTCGGCCGGCACGGGCTGGCTGGCCACGCGCCGGCTGCTGCGCCCCCGCCGGGTCCGCACCGATCTGCTGATCGCGGTGCGCCCGCTGGACGGCGTCGCCCAGCGCCTGGTGCTGCGCGACGCCCTCGGCGACCGGGTCGAGATCGACCCCGAGGTGCTGCTCCGCAATCCGGACCTCTGGCACCTGCTCGACGAGGGCGCCCGGGTGTCCGAGGCGGCCGGCACCCTGCTGTGCGGTACGACCGCCCTGCACCGCCTCGCCCGGCGCGTCGACCGTGAGACGGCCCTGGGCGTGTTCCGGGCCTCCGGCATGGAGTGAGGTGATGCGTCCGGCGCCCTGAGAACATGACACTCGGTGGTCGCCCCGGGGTCGATCGTGCGGCAACTGACCCGAACGGCCGTGCGCCCGGCGCACCTCTCCGGCCTCCCCTTCCTGATGCGGCTCTGCTGCTACCGCGCCATTCTTAACGCAAGATTGACGCCTCCCGACCCTGGATCCGTGGGCCCAGGCGTCACTCTCCGCTTACGCTGGTGCCGCCGTCCGCGGGATGGCCGGAAAGAGCTGAGCCGCACACAGGAGCCCACCGATGGCCACGACCGAGCACGCCCCTCCCAGTCGCCTGCGGAACTGGATGCTGGAGGGGCTGTCCGACATGGGCAAGCACGGTGGACACACCGGGCCCCACGCCGAACCGGAGCCCCCGCACAAGGGCCAGCGCTGGTGGCGCGTGATGTGCCTGACCGGTGTCGACTACTTCTCGACCCTGGGCTACCAGCCGGGCATCGCGGCCCTGGCGGCCGGACTGCTGGGGCCGATCGCGACCATCGTCCTCGTCATCGTCACCCTGGCCGGCGCGCTTCCGGTGTACCGCCGGGTCGCCGAGGAGAGCCCGCACGGCGAGGGCTCCATCTCGATGCTGGAGCGGCTGCTGTCGTTCTGGCAGGGCAAGCTGTTCGTGCTCACCCTGCTGGGCTTCGCGGCCACCGACTTCCTCATCACCATCACGCTGTCGGCCGCCGACGCCTCCACCCACCTGGTCGAGAACCCTCATCTGACCAGCACCCTGCACGGCCACCAGATGGTGATCACGCTCTTCCTGGTGGCGCTGCTCGGCGCGGTGTTCCTCAAGGGCTTCCTCGAGGCGATCGGCGTGGCGACGGCACTGGTCGGCGTCTACCTCGCGCTGAACGTCGTCGTCGTGATCGTCGGCCTCTACCACGTGATCACCGCCGGCCATGTGATCACCGACTGGTCCAACGCGCTGACCGTGCAGCACGGCAACATCTTCGTCATGATCGGCCTGGCGCTGATCGTGTTCCCCAAACTCGCGCTCGGCCTCTCCGGCTTCGAGACCGGCGTCGCCGTCATGCCGCACGTGCAGGGCGACCCGGACGACACCGAGGAGAAGCCGACCGGTCGGATCCGGGACACCAAGAAGCTGCTCACCACGGCCGCGATCATCATGAGCGCGTTCCTGATCGCCACCAGCTTCATCACCACGCTGCTCATCCCGGAGAACGAGTTCAAGACCGGCGGCCAGGCCAACGGCCGCGCGCTCGCCTACCTCGCGCACGAGTACCTCGGCGGCGCCTTCGGCACGGTCTACGACATCTCGACCATCGCGATCCTGTGGTTCGCCGGCGCCTCCGCCATGGCCGGTCTGCTCAACCTCATGCCGCGCTATCTGCCCCGCTACGGCATGGCCCCGCACTGGGCCCGTGCGGTGCGCCCCATGGTGATCGTCTTCACGCTCATCGCCTTCCTGGTCACCTGGCTCTTCGACGCCAACGTCGACGCCCAGGGCGGCGCCTACGCCACCGGTGTGCTGGTCCTCATCAGTTCCGCGGCGATCGCGGTGACCATCGCGGCGCGCAAGGCCGGACAGCGCAAGTGGGCCATCGGGTTCGGCGTGATCTCGGCGGTGTTCCTCTACACGACCGTCGTGAACGTGATCGAGCGCCCGGACGGTGTGAAGATCGGTGCCTGCTTCATCGCGGGCATCATCCTGGTCTCGTTCCTGTCCCGGCTGGCCCGTGCCTTCGAACTGCGCGTGACCAGCGTGACTCTCGACCCGATGGCGGAACGATTCATCCGGGACATGGCCAGCCGCAAGATGCGGTTCATCGCCAACGAGCCCGGCCACCGGGACAAGGCCGAGTACCGCGACAAGATCGAGCAGATCCGCGCCGACAACGATATGCCGGAGCAGGAGGACTTCGTCTTCGTCGAGGTCACGGTCACCGACCCCTCCGAGTTCGAGGCGGAGCTGACCGTGCGCGGCGAGGTCCTGCACGACCGCTACCGGGTGCTGACCCTGGAGTCCGCCTCCATCTCCAATGCCCTGGCGGCCCTTCTCCTGCACGCCCGGGACATGACGGGCTGCACCCCGCACATCTACTTCGAGTGGACCGAGGGCAACCCCTTCGCCAACTTCCTGCGCTTCTTCCTCTTCGGCCAGGGCGAGGTCGCCCCGGTCACCCGCGAGGTCCTGCGCGAGGCGGAACCGAACCGCGTACGCCGCCCGCGGGTGCACACCGGCTGAGACCGGGCGGACCCGGCAGCGGCAGGCAGGCCGACGAGAGCGGCCTACCTGCCCAACCACCGCCGGGGCGGCCGTACTTCCAGCCGTCCCATGCTGAGCCGGCCGTGTATCTCCACGCGGAGCACGGCCGGCGCGCCCGGATCGCAGGCCGACAGCATCTTGGTCTTGCCGTAGCCCATCACCAGCGAGTCGGCGTCCACGAGCACGCCGGGCCGGGTGAGCAGCCGCAGGGTGCCGCCGCGCATGTCCAGGTCGATGCGGAGGCTGTCGTGCCTGATCACGGCGCTGGAGAAGTCCAGGGTCACATGGCCCCAGACCGAGACGATCTCCATCCGGCGCGGCACCGCCCAACCGCCCTCGCGCACCGCCGACGCGCCCTGCTGCTCGATCCGCACGACGTCCTTGGCCGCCGCGGCGCCCGCCTCCTCCGGCAGGTCGGCGGTGAGGGCCGCCAGCTCGCCGAGTGTGCGGGCGGACAGCGCGGCCGTCACGCGCTCGTCCAGTTCCTCGGGCGTGATCCGGCCGTCTCCCGCGGCGCCCGTCAGCGCCTCCACCACCCGGTCCCGGTCCGCGTGCGAGGCACGCAGTCCGGGCGGCATCTGCGTGTGCAGCAGCTCGGCCGCCATTCCCTCACCCCGATTCAGCACGTCCCCGCAGGGAACCGTCATCGCGCACTAACGTTATATCGCGTTATACCCAACGGCCAACCCCACGTCCGCGGTTCCCGGGTGGTGGCCCTATCGTGACCGGCATGCAGTCCTACACGATCGGCCAGGCGGCGCGGCTGCTCGGCGTGAGCCCGGACACCGCCCGCCGCTGGGCCGACGCGGGCCGGGTGGCGACCCATCGCGACGAGGCCGGGCGCCGGCTCATCGATGGCAGGGACCTCGCCGCGTTCTCGGTCGAACTGGCCAAGGCGGGCGGCGGCGAGGAGGACGCCTCGTACACGTCCGTGCGCAACGCCTTCCCCGGCATCGTCACGGCGATCAAGCTCGGTGACGTCGCCGCCCAGGTGGAGATCCAGGCGGGCCCGCACAGGCTGGTCTCGCTGCTCACCCGGGAGGCCGTGGAGGAACTGGGCCTGGAGGTCGGCATGGAGGCCACCGCGCGCGTGAAGTCCACCAACGTGCACATCGACCGCGTCTGACCCGCACGCCCCTGCCCTCACCGGCAGAGCAGCGCCGCCCACAGGTCGAGCCGGTCCCGCAGCCGGGACAGGTCGCGCCCGGTGAGCCGCTCGATGCGTTCCGCCCGGTAGTGCACGGTGTTGACGTGCAGATGCAACTCCTGGGCCGTACGCGCCCAGGAGCCGTCGCAGGCCAGGAAGGTCTCCAGGGTGCTCAGCAGGACGGCCATGGCAGGCCGGCCGGTGTCCAGCAGCGGGCCGAGGACCGTATGGCTGAAGGCGGCGCGTACGTCGGCCGGCACCCCCGTGAGCAGCGCGTCGGGGCCGGCGAGGGAGCGGGCGTCGGTGAGCCGGGAGGCGTCGGGCGCGCGGCTGCGGGCCGAGGCGAGGGCGTAACGGGCCTGGGCCAGCGCGCCGCCCAGATCCTCGGCTCCCGCCGCGGACGCGCAGATGCCGCCGTGCAGCACGAGGCCGGGAGCGCAGTCGGCGACCAGCGGCCAGACCTCCTGCGCCCAGCCGTCCGGCCCACCGGACAGCACCGCGAAGGCACACCCGTCCGGCAACCGCCCCACGGCCGCCGCAACGGCCGGAGTCCCCTCGCCGGCACTGCGGTCGACACCCCCGGCGCCGATCGCCTCCGCCCCGGCATCAGCGGCACCTCCGCCACCCGCCTCCCCCACCAGATGCCCCGCCACCTCCGTCAACGCGCTCTCGGCGAGCAGCACTTCGCTCTGCCCCGGCTCCCGCGCCACCACATCCGCGACGATCACCTGGTACAGCCCCGTCTCCGGCAGCCCGCACCGGCGCAGCGCCGCCCGCACCGTGCCGTCCTCCCGCCCACCCGCGGCGGCGAGCAGCGCACCGAGCTCGTCCACAGCGCGCGCCCCGGCCGCCGGGCGCCGGGCGCCGTCCTCCTGGCAGTGCGCCAGGACGGCGGCGACCTCGTGCAGCATGCGCGGCGGGGCGCCGTCGGGATCGGGCAGGTACAACAGCCGGCGCCCGTAGGGCGACAGGCCGCCGGCGTCGACGGATGCGGTGACCCCGGACCCGTCGGCGACGAGCGCGACCGCCTCCCGCGCGGGCACGGCCGGGGCGCCCGCCGTGGCCGCGACCGTCCGCCCCGAGGGGGTGAGGACATACGCGGTGGTCCCGCCGAGGTGGGCGAAGGCCGCGGCGAGCACGGCGTCCGGCCCGGCCTCCTGCGCGAGCAGCCGGCTCAGCCGCACGCGGGTGTTCTCCGGCAGCACGTGATGCCGGCTCAGCCCGCCCCACTGGCGCAGATAGACGGTGTCCGTGATGGACCGGAACATGATGTGCGCCGGAACCCCGGCCACCGGCACCCGGTGCCGTTCGCACGCCTCGATGAGGTCGTCCGGCACGCTGCCGTGGGTCTCCTCGCCCGCGAGCAGCGCGGCGGCCCCCGCGTCCTTCAGCGCCGAGACGAATCGCTCCGCCCTGCCGGAGCCACCCTCGGGCGTCCACCACACGAGTCCGCTGAGCACCAGTTCGCCGGGCCGCACGAACCGGGCCGGGTCCTCCAGGTCCGTGACGGTCACTCCGCTGATTTCACGCCTCAGCAGCGCGTCCTGCGCCCACAGCAGGCGCAGGCCGAGGGAGGCGTCCTCCAGGAGGTGTTCGACGTGCATGTGCTGGCTCCTCGTACGGCTGCCGGACGGCGAGGCGAACCCCCGGCGTATCGCATTCGCTAGGCGAGTATGAGATGAAGCATCGTAAATGCAAGCCTTCGGAAGCGGAATGCCTCTTGGTGGATCCTCCAGTGGCGACGGCCGCGGCCTCGGGGTTTCCGTGCTCCGAACCAGTCGTCCGGCCCGGATCCCGCTGATTCACTTTCGGCCATGGACCTGAACACGGTGGCCGAGATACGGGACGCCGGACGGCCCGCGCCCCGACGCCCCGGGGACGCCTGGCTCGGCGGCGGGACGTACCTGTTCTCCGAGCCCCAGCCGCATCTGCGGCGCCTGGTGGACCTGCGCCGGATGGGCTGGACACCCGTGCAACGCCACGCGGACGGCTCGCTGGAGCTCGCCGCCACCTGCACCATCGCCGAACTGTCCCGCCGCGCTCGGGACTTGCTCGCTCCCGCGGCGCCGCTGTTCGAGCAGTGCTGCCGGGCGTTCCTCGCCTCGTTCAAGATCTGGAACATGGCCACCGTCGGCGGGAACCTCTGCAACGGTCTGCCGGCCGGCCCGATGATCTCCCTCACGGCCGCGCTCGACGGAGAGTGCCTGCTCATCGCCCGGCAGCCGGCGCCGGGTCCGCGTCACCGACTTCATCACCGGCGCGGGCCGCAAGGACCTCGCCGAGGGCGAACTCCTGCGCTCGGTCACCCTGCCCGCCCGCGCCCTGGCCTGCCGTACGGCGTTCCGGCAGACCTCGCTGTACGGCCTCGGCCGCTCGGCCGCCCTGCTCATCGGCACGCTCGACCCGGTGGACCAGTCCTTCGCGATCACCGTCACGGCCGCCACGGTCCGCCCGGTGCGGCTGTGGTTCCCGCTGCCCCAGACGGCCGAGGTGCTGCGCACGGCGATCGCGGGGGCCGTCGGGGACGACGAGTGGTTCGACGACATCCACGGACTGCCCGAGTGGCGGTCGGCCTGGAGCCGGCCGCCGACGGGCACTTCGGCGGCACCCCGCGCTCGGTCGCCTTCAACGCGCACTGGTTCCGGGCGGCGGTCGATCCCGGCACCGGCGAGATCCGCATCCTGCGCAGTGTGCACGCGGCCGACGCCGGCAAGGTGATGAACCCGATGCAGTGCCGTGGCCAGGTCGAGGGCGGGGTCGCCCAGGCGCTCGGTGCCACACTCTTCGAGCGGGTCCTGCTGGACGAGCGGGGCGCGGTCGACACGGCCGCCTTCCGCCGCTACCGGCTCCCGCAGTACGCCGACGTGCCGCGCACCGAGGCGCACTTCATGGAGACCGCCGACGCGATCGGCCCGCTGGGCGCCAAGTCGATGAGCGAGAGCCCGTTCAACCCGGTCGCCCCGGCTCTGGCGAATGCCCTGCGGGACGCCACCGGCGTGCGGTTCACCGAGGTGCCGCTGCTGCGTGACCGGGTGTGGCGGCAGCTGGAGCGCCACAGCGGTAGCCGCCGTCCACCCGGATCGCCGTGATCCCGCTGATGTGCCGGGCCCCGCACCGGTCCTGCGGGAGGACCAGCTGGGGTCCGGCGGCGTCCAGCGGGGTGTCGTCGATGCGCACGCCCAGCAGGACGGGCGCGTCCGCGAAGTCCGGGTCGATCTCGGCCCAGGACAGCACCGCGTGGTGGCCGTCGGTGCCGGTGACGGAGATGAGGAAGCGCAGCCGGTCCTTGCGTCGCGCCGGGTCGAAGCCGGGCCCCGCGTCGGCGAGCACGTCGTACAGGCGCGGACCGGCGAACCGGTGGTGCTGGATGCCGCTGGTCGCGCACTCGAAGCTGACGTCCGCGCGGTGCTGCGGCCAGCGGAGCAGATCCGGCACGGTCAGGCGGGCGGGCCGGGCCAGATCGCCGGTCAGGACGAGTTCCACGAGCGTCACCTGCGACCACCTCCCGCAGCACGGTACCCGCCGCGACGCGCCATGCAAACGCACATGCAAGCTACAAGTCACAAGTTCGCAGCTCATGCGATGCGACAGGAGACTTACAGGTGGCAGATGCGGCAGTATCATCGCCGCACGGCCGGTGCTCCCGGCTGTGACAGGGCGCGACAGTCGTTCCACAGAACCCGAGGAGTAGATCCGTGATGACCCGTTCCGTGCGCCGGACCCGGCGAATGCTGCAGGTGGCCGGCGCGGGAGCCGCAGCCCTGATGGCACTCAGCGCCTGCTCCTCCTCGTCGACGTCGTCCGACTCGTCGGCCACCAAGTCGGACAAGTCGAGCTCCGCCTCGCCGAAGCTGTCCGGCGACGTCACCGTGTTCGCCGCCGCCTCGCTGAAGGAGAGCTTCTCGACCCTGGGCAAGGAGTTCGAGAAGCAGCACCCGGGCACCCACGTCAACTTCAACTTCGGCGGCAGCGACAGCCTCGCCGCGAGCATCACCGGCGGTGCCCCGGCCGACGTGTTCGCCGCCGCCAGCCCCAAGACCATGAAGATCGTGACGGACAAGAAGGACGCGACCGGCACCCCGGCCGTCTTCGTCCGCAACCAGCTGGAGATCGCCACCGTGCCGGGCAACCCGCACAAGGTGGCCTCCCTGAAGGACCTCACCAAGCCCGGCCTGAAGATCGTGCTGTGCGACAAGACCGTGCCGTGCGGCGCCGCCGCCCAGAAGGCCCTGGACGCCAGCCACCTGAAGCTCACCCCGGCCTCCTACGAGCAGGACGTCAAGGGCGCCCTGAACAAGGTGGAGCTGAAGGAGGCGGACGCCGCGGTTGTCTACAAGACCGATGTGAAGTCCGCGGGTGGCAAGGTGGAGGGCGTGGAGTTCCCCGAGTCCGCCAAGGCGATCAACGACTACCCGATCGTCCTGCTGAAGAACGCGCCGAACGCCGGGACCGCGAAGGCGTTCATCGCCCTCGTGCAGTCCGCCGAGGGCCAGAACGTGCTGAGCGGGGCCGGGTTCCTCAAGCCGTGACCTCGCTCCACAAGCCCGGCGCCGCGACCGGTCCCCGCACGGACCGGCCGCGGCGCCGCCGCGTCGGCACGGGGGGCCGACGTGGTGTGCCGTTGCCGCTGCTGCTGCCGGGCCTGCTGGCGCTGGCGTTCCTGCTGCTGCCGCTGGTCGCGCTGCTCATCCGCGCGCCCTGGCGCAGCCTGCCGGGCCGGCTGTCCAGCACGGAGGTGTGGCAGGCGCTCCAGCTCTCCCTGGTCAGCGCCACGGCGGCAACGGCCGTAAGCCTCGTCCTGGGCGTGCCGCTCGCCTGGCTGCTGGCCCGTACGGACTTCCCCGGCCGGGGGTTGGTACGGGCCCTGGTCACCCTGCCCCTCGTGCTGCCGCCGGTGGTCGGCGGCGTCGCGCTGCTGCTGGCCCTCGGCCGCAACGGGGTGATCGGCAAATGGCTGGACGCCTGGTTCGGGATCACGCTGCCGTTCACCACCGCCGGGGTCGTGATCGCGGAGGCGTTCGTCGCGATGCCGTTCCTGGTCATCAGCGTCGAGGGCACCCTGCGCGCGGCGGACCCGCGCTTCGAGGAGGCGGCGACCACGCTCGGCGCGTCCCGCTTCACCGCGTTCCGCCGGGTCACCCTGCCGCTGATCGCGCCCGGCATCGCGGCGGGCGCGGTCCTGGCCTGGGCCCGCGCACTCGGCGAGTTCGGCGCGACGATCACCTTCGCGGGCAACTTCCCCGGCCGCACCCAGACCATGCCCCTCGCGGTCTACCTGGCCCTGCAGAACGACCCCGACGCCGCCGTCTCCCTCAGCCTGGTCCTGCTGACGGTGTCGATCGCCGTGCTGGCGGGGTTGCGAGACCGTTGGATGACGACATCATGACGAACGCCCGCCTCACATCCGCCGACGGCGGCGAAACCCCACCGGGCCCGCCCGCCCCCACCCCCGCAGCCGCCGCGCAACCCCCACACGAACCGGCGCCACCAGCAACCACCAACGCCTCCGAACCACACCGACCATCCACCCCCACACCCGCCGACGGGGCTGAAGGCCGCCGACCGACCACACCCACGCCCGCCGACAGGGCTGACCGCCGCCGACCGACCACACCCACGCCCGCATCCGACGCCGCATCCCGAGGACGGTCCGTAGCGGCATCCGCCGAGGGCGTTGAACCCCGCCGACCGACCACGACCACGCCCGCAGACGGGGCTGAACCGCGCCGACCGTCCACACCCACGCCCGCCGACGCCACCACACCCCACGGACCGTCCACACCAGCGTCCGCCGACGCCCCGGCAACCCACCGCCCGTCCGCACCCACACCCCCCGGCACCACCGCACCCCGCGGGCCTTCCGCGTCCGCAGCCGCCAACGGCGCAGAACCCCCACCCGGGCCCCCCGCACTCGCGTCCGCCAACGACCCCGTGCCCTCCCGCCCGTCCACACCGACGCCGGCCAACGCCGCCGCACCCCGCCAACCGTCCGCACCCGCAGCCGCCGACGGCGCCGCACCCCCGCAGGGGCCACCCGCACGCGGCGACGAAAGCCGCACGGATGGTGCGGGTGGGAACCCGAAGGCGGCCGAAGGCGAGCCGCACCCGACCACCGGCCTGGACGCACACCTGGTCGTCGACCGCCCCCCATTCCGCCTGGACGTGACCCTCACCGCCGCCCCCGGAGACGTCGTCGCCCTCCTCGGCCCCAACGGCGCCGGCAAGAGCACAGCCCTGCGCACCCTCGCCGGACTCACCCCGCTCACCGACGGTCACCTACGCCTGGACGGCACCGCGCTGGACCGCACTCCCCCGGAGTCCCGCCCGGTCGGCGTGGTCTTCCAGGACTACCTTCTCTTCCCGCACCTGTCCGCCCTGGACAACGTCGCCTTCGGCCCCCGCTGCCAGGGCGCGAGCAAGGCCGAGGCCCGCGCGCAGGCGGCGGCCTGGCTGGACCGCATGGGCCTGGCCGACCACGCCGCCGCCAGACCGCGCCGCCTCTCCGGCGGGCAGGCCCAGCGCGTGGCGCTCGCCCGCGCCCTGGCCACCCACCCCCGGCTGCTGCTCCTGGACGAGCCGCTGGCCGCCCTGGACGCCCGCACCCGTCTGGAGGTCCGCGCCCAACTACGCCGCCACCTCGCCGAGTTCGAGGCGGTCGCCGTCCTGGTCACGCACGACCCGCTGGACGCCATGGTGCTCGCGGACCGGCTGGTCGTCATAGAGCACGGCCGGGTCGTCCAGGAGGGCACCCCCGCCGACATCGCCCGCCATCCGCGCACCGACTACATCGCCCAGCTCGTCGGCCTCAACCTCTACCGCGGCCAGGCGGCCGGCCACACGGTACGACTCGACGCGGGACCCGACATCACCACCACGGAAGACCTGTCCGGCCCGGTCTTCGTGGCGTTCCCGCCCAGCGCCGTCACCCTGTTCCGGGACCGGCCCACCGGCGCCAGCGCCCGTAACCTCTGGCGCTGCGAGGTGGCCGGCCTGGAGACGCACGGCGACCAGATCCGCGCCGACCTCACCGGCGAACTCCCCCTCGCCGCGGACCTGACCACGGTCGCCGCGGCCGACCTGGAGCTGCACCCGGGCGCCGCTGTCTGGGCGACGGTCAAAGCGACGCAGACCCACGCATACCCGGCGTGAACGGGCTGGCGCTCTACCGTGGATGCCCATGACCCTGAGCATCCGCAACCAGCTGTCCGGCACCGTCACAGAGGTCCAGCAAGGCGAGGCCATGGCCACCGTCAAGCTCCGTCTGAACGGCGGCCAGCACCTCATGGCGGCCATCACCAAGGAGTCCGCCGACGACCTGGCCCTCGCCCCCGGCTCGCCCGTCCAGGCACTGGTGAAGTCGACCGAGGTCTCCCTGGCCACCCGTCGGGTCGAGGGCCTGTCGATCCGCAACCAGCTTCCCGGCGCGGTCACCGGCCTCACCACCGGCGCCGTCATGGCCTCCGTGAAGATCTCCGTCGACGGCGGCGAACTGACCGCGGCGATCACCAAGGACGCGGTCGCCGACCTCGGCCTCTTCGTGGGCTCCGACGTGATCGCCCTCATCAAGGCGACCGAGGTGGCGCTGGCGACGGCCTGACACGGCGAGGGCCCCGCCCGGAAACCGGACGGGGCCCCACCGACCACCGCTCGCTCAGTCCTCGTACGCGTCCAGCGGCGGGCAGGAGCACACCAGGTTGCGGTCGCCGAAGGCCTGGTCGATACGGCGGACCGGCGGCCAGTACTTGTCGGCGGCCGAGACACCGGCCGGGAAGACGGCGTCCTCACGGCTGTAGGCGTGCGCCCACTCACCGCCGAGCGCGGCCGCGGTGTGCGGAGCGTTCCGCAGCGGGTTGTCCTCGGCCGGCCACTCGCCCGAGCCGACCTTCTCGATCTCCGCATGAATGGCGATCATCGCGTCGCAGAACCGGTCCAGCTCGATGATGTCCTCCGACTCGGTCGGCTCGATCATCAGCGTGCCGGCCACCGGGAAGGACATGGTGGGCGCGTGGAAGCCGTAGTCGATCAGCCGCTTGGCCACGTCGTCCACGCTGACGCCGGTCGCCTTGGTCAGCGGGCGCAGGTCGATGATGCACTCGTGCGCGACCAGGCCGCCGGGGCCGGTGTAGAGCACCGGGAAGTGCGGCTCCAGGCGCTTGGCGATGTAGTTCGCCGAGAGCACCGCCACCTGGGTGGCACGCTTGAGGCCCTCGCCGCCCATCAGGCGGACGTACGCCCACGAGATCGGCAGGATGCCCGCGCTGCCCCACGGTGCCGCGGAGATCGGACCGACGCCCGTCTTCGGACCGGCCTCCGGCTGGAGCGGGTGGTTCGGCAGGTACGGCGCCAGGTGCGAGCGGACCCCGACCGGGCCGACGCCGGGGCCGCCGCCGCCGTGCGGGATGCAGAAGGTCTTGTGCAGGTTCAGGTGCGAGACGTCACCGCCGAAGTGGCCCGGCTTGGCGAGGCCGACCAGGGCGTTGAGGTTGGCGCCGTCGACGTACACCTGACCGCCGGCCTCGTGCACCTGGGCGCAGATGTCGGCGACGTGCTCCTCGAACACGCCGTGCGTCGACGGGTAGGTGATCATCAGCACCGCCAGCTCGTCGCGGTACTGCTCGATCTTGGCGCGCAGGTCCTCGACGTCGATCTCGCCGTCCTCGGCGGTCTTGACGACGACGACCTTCATGCCGGCCATCACGGCGCTGGCCGCGTTGGTGCCGTGCGCGGAGGACGGGATCAGGCAGACGGTGCGCTGCTCGTCGCCGTTGGCGCGGTGGTAGCCGCGTACGGCGAGCAGACCGGCCAGCTCGCCCTGCGAACCGGCGTTCGGCTGCAGGGAGACCTTGTCGTAGCCGGTGACCTCGGCGAGACGTTCCTCCAGCTCGCGGATGAGGGTGAGATAGCCCTCGGCCTGCTCGGCGGGGGCGAAGGGGTGCAGCTGGCCGAACTCGGGCCAGGTGACCGGCTCCATCTCCGTGGTCGCGTTGAGCTTCATGGTGCAGGAGCCCAGCGGGATCATGCCGCGGTCGAGCGCGTAGTCGCGGTCGGCCAGCCTGCGCAGGTAGCGCAGCATCGCGGTCTCGGAGCGGTACTGGTGGAAGACCGGGTGGGTGAGGTAGGCGTCGGTGCGCAGCAGCGCCTCGGGGAGGGTGTCCTCGGCGGTGGCCTCCAGCGCCTCGATGTCGCCCTCGATACCGAAGGCCGACCACACGGCGGCCAGCTGGGCCCGCTTGGTGGTCTCGTCGCAGGCCAGGGAGACATGGTCGGCGTCGACCGGGAGGAGGTTGACCCCGTTCTTCCGGGCGGCGGCGACGATCTCGGCGGCCCTGCCGGGCACGCGCGCGGTGACGGTGTCGAAGAAGGCGCGGTGGACGATCTCGACGCCGGCGGCCTTCAGCCCCTCGGCGAGGATCGTGGCGTACCGGTGCGTCCGCCGGGCGATGGTCTTGAGCCCCTCCGGCCCGTGGTAGACGGCGTACATGCCGGCCATCACGGCGAGCAGCACCTGAGCGGTGCAGATGTTGCTGGTCGCCTTCTCCCGGCGGATGTGCTGCTCACGGGTCTGCAGCGCCAGCCGGTAGGCCTTGTTGCCGTCGGCGTCGACGGAGACGCCCACGAGGCGGCCGGGCAGGCTGCGCGCGAACTTCTCGCGCACGGCCATGTAGCCGGCGTGCGGACCGCCGAAGCCCATCGGCACACCGAAGCGCTGGGTGGTGCCGACGGCGATGTCCGCGCCCAGCTCGCCCGGCGAGGTCAGCAGGGTCAGCGCGAGCAGGTCGGCGGCGACGGTGACCAGGGCGCCCAGCTCGTGCGCTTGGTCGATGACCGGCTTGATGTCCCGTACGGCACCGGAGGCGCCCGGGTACTGGATCAGCACGCCGTTGATCTCACGCGCGGCGATGTCGGCCGGGATGCCCGCGCTGAGGTCGGCGACGACGACCTCCACACCGGTCGGTTCCGCTCGCGTCTCGATCACGGCGATGGTCTGCGGCAGCGCGTCCGCGTCGACCAGGAACAGGCCCTTCTTGTTCTTGCCCATGCGCAGGGAGAGCGCCATCGCCTCGGCGGCGGCCGTGCCCTCGTCGAGCAGGGAGGCACCCGAGGTGGGCAGACCGGTGAGGTCGGCGACCACGGTCTGGAAGTTCAGCAGGGCCTCGAGCCGCCCCTGGGAGATCTCCGGCTGGTACGGCGTGTAGGCCGTGTACCAGGCCGGGTTCTCCATGACGTTGCGCAGGATGACCGGCGGCGTGAACGTCCCGTAGTACCCCAGTCCGATCATGGAATCGAGGACCTGGTTACGGTCGGCGAGCGAGCGCAGTTCGGCCAGCACCTCGGCCTCGGTGCGGGCGCCCGGCAGGTCCAGGGCATCAGCGTTCTTGATCACATCCGGGACCGCTGCGGCGGTCAGCTCGTCCAGCGAGCCGTAGCCGACCTGCGCGAGCATCTTGGCCCGCGCCTCCTGGTCGGGCCCGATGTGGCGCTGCTCGAACGGGATGCCCTCTTCGAGCTCCGAGAGCGGGATGCGGTGGGCGGTCATTGCGGAGGCCTCCTGGTCTGACGCGACCTTCGAAGGGCACCACGGCGTGGGTGCCCCGACGGCCTCCCCCTCTGTCATCTCAACCTGAGAGCTTCACCGGGTATGCCCCGGCTTTCACCGTCGGTGAGGGCGGGAGCCGTCGACCCCCGCCCTGCTTTCCAGAGTGACCTCGTCCGTGCGGTACGTGAGCCTGAGAGATTCCGGGGAGGATTTGCTCCTTCGGCGCCTCCGAGGTGGTCGGAGGACTCTCCCGCACGGGGTCAACAGCCGCTGTCAGCCTACCAGCGGGGTCAACGCCCGAGCCCTCGAGTGGCCGCCTCCCTGAATGTGCTCTTTTGTAGTGGTTACGGATGAGTTGCGACCACGTGGAGGGAGAGGGACCGTGCAGACCGAGATCGATCCGCGCAACCTGATCGGCCGCAAGGCGTTCGACCGCAATGGCACCAAGATAGGCACCATCGACGAGGTCTACCTCGACGACGCGACCGGCGTGCCCGAGTGGGCGGCGATACGCACCGGTCTGTTCTCCCGCGACGCCTTCGTCCCCCTGGAACCCAGCGAACTGGTCGAGGGCTCCCTCCGCGTCCCCTTCGACCGCGCCCTGATCAAGGACGCCCCCGACTTCGGCGTGGGCCGCCACCTCTCCCCGGAACAGGAACTCCAGCTCTACCACCACTACGGCCTGGACGTGGCCTCACCCCCCTCGGCCCCGGACCACGACTTCGGCAAGCTGGCCGGGTCGGAAGAGACGTGATCGACCAACGGCAACGGATCAGCGGCATCCAGCGCGGGATCCCCGACCAAGAACGTCCGCACCCTCCCCGGAGGGGACTGCGGCGTCTCGAACCGCACCGTCACCCGTCCCAGACCGCTGCCCTGCACCCACCCATGCCCGTACTCCGTGTGCCGTATGTCCTGCCCTGCACGCCACTGGCGTTCCACCGGCTCCGGCCGCTCCGCGACGGCCTCCACCTCACCCTTGTCCGGCTCCGCCGCCGGCGGCGATGGCATCGCCTGAGCGAACAGGTCCTCCTGGGTGTAGTCCGCGAGCCCGGACACCCCCACGCCCAGCAGCCGTACCCCACCCGTGGTGTCCACGGAGTCCAGCAGCCGCGCGGCCGCCTCCCGCACGACCGCCGGATCGTCCGTGGGCCCTCTGAGCGTCTCGGAGCGGGTCAGGGTCGAGAAGTCGTACCTGCGCACCTTCAGCACGATGGTCCGCCCCGACAGCCCGGCCCCGCGCAGCCGCCCCACGCACCGGTCGGCGAGCCGCTGCACCTCCAGTCCGATCCGCAGCCGGTCATGGATGTCCACGTCATAGGTGTCCTCGACGGACACCGACTTCGCCTCGCGCTCGGCCACCACGGGCCGCTCGTCGTGGGCCAGGGCCATGGCGTACAGCGCGTGCCCATGGGCCTTGCCCACCAGCCGGACCAGTTCGTCCTCACCCGCCTCGGCCAGCTCCTCGACCGTCGTGATCCCGGCTCTGCGCAGATGGTCCCCGGTGGCCGGCCCGACCCCGGGCAGGGTCCGCACCGGCATGGGGCCGAGCAGAGCCCGCTCGGTGCCGGGCTCGATGAGCACCAGGCCGTCCGGCTTGGCCTGCTCGGAGGCGATCTTGGCGAGCATTTTGGAGGCGGCCAGCCCCACGGACCCGGTGAGCCCCGTGACCGCCCGGATGTCCGCGCGCAGCTTGATCCCGGCCAGCCGCGCCGACTCCTCGTCCCAGGCCGTCCCGCCGGCTTCCAGGTCCACGAACGCCTCGTCCAGGCTGAGCGGCTCCACCAGCGGCGACAGCTCCCGCAGCAGCGCCATCACCTGCTCGCTGATCGCCCGGTACACGGTGAAGCGCGGCACCAGATACGCGGCGTTGGGTGCCAACCGGCGTGCCTGGGCCATGGGCATCGCCGAATGGACTCCGAAGATCCGCGCCTCGTACGACGCGGTGGCCACCACCCCGCGCGGTCCGAGCCCGCCCACGACGACCGCCTTCCCGCGCAGGCTCGGCTTGGATGCCTGCTCCACGGAGGCGTAGAAGGCATCCATGTCGAGATGCAGGATCGTGGGCGCGTTTCTCACATCTCCGATGCTGCACCACGGCACTGACAATGCCCGGCCCCGACAGGACCGGGTCAGGCTCCAGGGACGGTGTCAGACCACAGGAGCGAGGTCAGACCGCCCGGTTGCGCCGCCGCGCCAGCTCGTCCGCCGGGTTGTGCCCGACCAGGGTCTCGCCGGTGTCGATGCGCTCGCCGTGCAGCTGGGAGAGCGCGCTTTCCACGTCCCGCCACACCACGCCGACGGCGATCCCGAAGATGCCCTGGCCGCCCTGGAGCAGGGCGTGGACCTCGTCCGGCGAGGTGCACTCGTACACCGTGGCGCCGTCGCTCATCAGCGTCATCCGCTCCAGGTCGCGGAAACCGCGTTCCCTGAGGTGCTGGACGGCCGTGCGGATGTTCTGCAGCGAGACCCCGGTGTCCAGGAACCGCTTCACGATCTTCAGGACGACGACGTCCCGGAAGCTGTACAGCCGCTGCGTACCCGACCCGTAGGCGGGCCGCACGCTCGGCTCGACCAGGCCGGTGCGCGCCCAGTAGTCGAGCTGCCGGTAGGTGATACCCGCGGCCGCGCAGGCCGTCGGTCCGCGGTAGCCGATCTGCTCCGCCGTCATGGACGCCGCCCCTCCGCCGTTCGGCACCACCGTCGGCCGCTGCGGAGCGTGATCCACCGCGCTGCTGTGAACCGGGTACGGACCGCTCTCCCCGAAACCGCGCACGGGAGCACCCCCAGCCGTACCGTCGCCGCTGGTTCTCACGCCGACCTCCGTCCTTGACCTGCCTTCTCGACGGTAGGCAGTCACCAGGGGTGCGTCAACGATCGCCACACTCGGCACGCCGAGTGATAATCACCCAAGGAGTGGTTTCCCGTGCCCCACCGCGGGGAAAGGCTAGCCGAATGCGCTCGCGGGAAGCCGTAGGACGCTCTCAATGGCCGGTGGCATTTGCCCGCACACCGGGCGTCCGCGCTCACCGGCCGCTCACGCTCACTGGCTGCTGGTACCGAAGTCCTCGGGCGAGATCTGGTCGAGGAACTCGCGGAACTTCTCCACCTCGTCCTCCTGCTCGTCCGGAATGGCGATGCCCGCGTCATCCAGCACCGTGTCACTGCCGTAGATCGGCGTTCCGGTGCGCAGGGCCAGCGCTATGGCATCGGAGGGACGGGCACTGACCTCGACCCCGCTGGCGAAAACCAGCTCCGCGTAGAAGACGCCTTCCCGCAGATCGGTGATGCGTACTTCGGTCAGCTCCTGGCCGACGGCCTCCAGCACGTCCTTGAACAGGTCGTGGGTCAGCGGCCTGGCAGGAGCCATGCCCTGCTGGGCGAACGCGATCGCCGTCGCCTCCCCCGGCCCGATCCAGATGGGGAGGTAACGGTCGCCTCCCACTTCGCGCAGGAGCACGATCGGTTGGTTGGAGGGCATTTCGACCCGGACACCTACGACATCGAGCTCGTTCACACAGCAACCCTAGGCCGTGCTCGGGACGTTTGGGTAGTCGGGCCGGGAACAGGTGGCCGATCCGGCCGCTCACCGCCCCTGCTGTTCAGGGCAGCCTTACCCCGAGAGCGGTCTGTACCAGTGCCGCGTGCAGCTTCACCGTGAGCGCCGCCAGCTCCTTCGTACGGGCCTCGGCATGTGCCCTGGTCTGGGGGTTGCGATGGCGCTTGAGCGGGGCCACCACCTGGTCGACGAGACCGGCCTCACGGTCGGCGGCGGCCTTCATCACCCGAAGATGGCGTGGCTCGATCCCGAACCGGCCCAGTTCGGTGACGAGCGAGGCCACGGTGACCGCCTCGGCGTCGTACGCCCCGTCCTCCAGGGGAGCGATGAGCCCGTACGACTCCCACTCCTTCAGCTCGCCCTCGTCGATGGCCGCCGCCGCCAGCAGCTCGGCCCTGCCGACCCGCGCCACCGTGGGCGCCAGGGACGGCTCCGGGAGGTCCTCCGTCGCGCGCTGACGCCCCACGACGGGCAGCTGGACGGCCTCGCCCCGTTCCATGGCCTCCAGGTGCTCACGGATCACCTTGAGCGGCAGATAGTGGTCCCGCTGCATCCTCAGCACATGGGCCAGGCGCTCGACATCCTTGGCACTGAACTTGCGGTACCCCGACGGGGTCCGCTGCGGCTCGATGAGCCCCTCGGACTCCAGGAAACGGATCTTGGAGATGGTGACTTCGGGGAACTCGTCGCGCAGCGTGTTCAGTACCGTGCCGATGCTCATCAGCCCGCTGTCCCTGGCGGCGGTACCGCTTCGGGCACCGCCGCTCGGTGTGTGAAGCATGGACCTTCCCTGGGAGTCCCCCCGGACACCGGTCCGGGGGCGGGTCAGATGCCCTGCCGGCTCGCGTAGAACACCAGCCGGTACTTGCCGATCTGCACCTCGTCACCGTTGGACAGAGCGACCTGGTCGATCCGCTCGCGGTTGACGTACGTGCCGTTCAGGCTGCCCACGTCGGCCACCGTGAACGAGCCGTCCGGGGAGCGCCGGAACTCCACATGCCGGCGCGAGACCGTGACGTCGTCCAGGAAGATGTCGCTCTGCGGGTGACGGCCGGCCGTGGTCAGGTCGCTGTCGAGGAGGAAACGGCTGCCCGAGTTCGGGCCCCGGCGCACCACCAGCAGCGCCGAGCCCATCGGCAGCGCATCCACCGCGGCCTGCGCCTCCGGCGACAGCATCGGCATCTGCGTCTGACCGGTGACCTCGGAGTCGTAGGCCTCGAGGCCGGAGATCGAGATCGTGGACGTCGTCTCGGAGGCACGCTCCGGCGCCACTCCGGGGCGCAGCGGCGCGCCACAGTTGGAGCAGAAGCGGGCGTTCTCCGCGTTGCGGTTACCGCACCTCGTACACACCAGGACCGACATGGACGGATCCTCCTGCGGCTGCCCCGCCGGGGCGTTGGACGCGTACGGACCGGAGGCGAACCCTCCACCCGTACCTGAGGTTGACGGTTGCCCGAAACCTATGCCGCCGGACTGGGCAGGGTCAACCGACGCCCCGCCCTGACCTCCGGAAATGTCACCGCCCGGACCAGCGACCTGGTCCCGGAACAGCGGGCGCTGACCCTCCGCGTCGGGCTGCGCGCGGTGCCGAGCGGTCGCGTTGTCGCTGCCCTCTCGCGCGCTCTTGCCGAACAACTTCGCAAACAACTTCACGGGCGATTCCCCTTGACCGAAACAGACCCGCCCGTGGGGCAGGACGAACCCTGATTGCCTACACCGGCAGAGCCGGACATTCTCACAACGTCCGTATCCACCAGACAGTTTCCACCACGCACCACCCCTTCGATGCGCCGACCCCCCGCAACCTCATGCCCCTGCCTGACGTCCCCCATGCACCACCGGTTCACTGGGAGGACGACCGAGCGTAGTCAGGCCGCTTCGCCTGTCGCAAGGCATCCACGACGATCTTGTCCGACTGCTCGACCGAGACCGTGGCCTGCTCCTTCTCCAGCGTCTGCACCACGCCTCCCGGGATGTTCAGCGCGGGCTCCAGGTCCTGCGGCTTGCCGATGACCTGGAAACGATAGGGAGCGTTGATCTTGTTCCCGTCGACGCCGACGCCGTTACCGGAATCGGTGAAGTAGGTGCCTGCCACCACCCGTATCCCGTTGACCTCGATCGCCTCCGCACCGGCCGCGCGCAACTCCTGGATCGCGTCGAGCAGCATGTCCGCCTTGACCGTCCCCTTCGTGTCCTCGATCGTCATCGTGATGCCGGGACCCTGCGCCGCCACGGTGCCCGCCAGGATGCCGAGTTGTTTCTCCTTCTCGGCCGTCTGCTTGCGCGCCTCCGCGGCCTGGTCGGAGCTGCTCTGCAGTTCCGACCGCTGCTTTTCGAGTCCCTGCTTCTCGTCCTCAAGACGCTGAGTGCGCGAATCCAGTTCATCGAGGATGCGCACCAGATCTTCCTGGCGTGCCCCACGCAGCGCGCTGTCGGTGCCGGTGTTGGACGCCACCTGCACGGCCAGGCCGAAACCGAGACTGAACAGGAGCACTGCCACGATGAGTTGGGCCCGGGTGAACCGCGGCGGCCACAGGCCCTTGATCAGCCGCTGCCGGCCGGTCAGCGGCTCCTGCGTCTTCTGCTCGGGTGCCGGCTCAGGTGCCCGCGCGGGCATCTCCTCGGGCAGTTCCCTGCGCAGCCTGTTCTCCGGCTGCTCCGGCTGCTCCGGCTGCTCTTTCGACTCGTTCTGCTCGCTCATCGGTCTCACGCCCGGAACACGTGCCGCCGGATCGCCGCGGCGTTGGAGAAGATCCGGATGCCGAGGACCACCACGACACCCGTGGACAGCTGCGCGCCCACACCCAACTTGTCACCCAGGAAAACGATCAGGGCGGCGACGACCACGTTCGACAGGAACGACACCACGAAGACCTTGTCGTCGAAGATGCCGTCGAGCATGGCCCGCAGACCGCCGAAGACGGCGTCCAGCGCCGCGACGACGGCGATCGGCAGGTAAGGCTCGACGACCGCCGGAACCTCGGGCCGGACCAACAGGCCGGCCACGACTCCCACGACGAGGCCCAGTACGGCGATCACGATGTGCCCTTCTCAGTCTTCTCGGTGCTCGGCTGTGCTGTACGTACGATCACGCTCGGTGCGGCGGGCAACCGTACGTCGCCCTGCGCGGAGATGGTGGCGCGGATGCCGAAATTCTGCTCCAGGGCCTGCAGATACAGACCGTCGGCACTGTTCTGGAACCCGCTGCTCAACCGTTCCGCCTTCCCCACCGCCAGCACCGTGTACGGCGGCACCAGCGGCCTGTTGTCGACCAGTATCGCGTCTCCCGCGGCCCTGATCGCGGACAGGGAGGTCAGCCGCTGCCCGTTGATGGAGATCGCCTCCGCACCGGACTCCCACAGCCCGTTGACCACGCGCTGCATGTCCCGGTCGCGGACCCGGCCGGTGTCGGAGAACCCCGAGGTCTCCCGCGGATTGGTGCCGTCGCCGCCGGTGCTGGCCTCCTTGGCATCGTTCACGACCAGCTTGACGCCCGGCCCGTGGACCGCGGTGGCACCCGACAGCACGTCCACCAGGTCCGCCTGCGTGCTGCCGCCGCTCGACTTCATCGCCGCCCGCTGGCGCGCGCTGACGTCGTCCCGGAGCTTGTCGACGGAGCTCTCCAGTTTGTCCGCGGTCGCGGTCTCGCTGTCGACGCGGTCGATCAGCTCCTGGCGCTCCTTGGCCACCACGGGCGCCGCCGCCCGCGTCTGTGCCGCCCCGACGGTCACGACCAGCGCCGCGAGGACGAGGCCGGCCGCGAGGCCCAGCTTCGCCCTCAGGGTCTTGGGCAGCCCGCGCTCGCCGTCGGACTTCTTCCGGGCGGCGGCCTCGGCGTAGCCGTCGTCGAGGCTGTGATCCATGACGTTGGTGATCAACGACATGGAGGCGTCCGGGCGCTGCGGCCGCGTGGGGCTGCTCCGAACGGGGGGTTGCTGCGGCATGCCGCACATCGTCGCATGTCGCGACCCATTACTCCGAACGGCCCCACCGGCGTGCCGGACAGGCCCCCTTGAGGACACTTGTCCGGCACGCGCGCGTGCGTGGGTTTTGCCGTCCGGTGGCGCCCGCCCCCTTACCGGCCGGCGCTGTCCACGACGGCCGACCACTCGTCCAGCAGGGCCTGCGCCGAGGCGTCGTCCGGCCCCTCGGCCCACAGATGGGTGACGGCCTCGGCCGGGTCGGGCAGCACCATCACCCAGCGCCCGTCCGTCTCCACGACCCGCACACCGTCGGTCGTGTCGACAAAGCGATCCCCGGCGGCCTCGACGACCCGCCGCATGACCAGACCCTTGACGGCCCACGGCGTGGCCAGGTCCCGCTTGAGGACGTGCGCCCGCGGGATCCGCGCGTCGATCTGGCTCAGCGTGAGCTGCGTGCGCGCCACCAGCCCGATCAGCCGTACGAAGGCCGCCGTGCCGTCGTAGACGCTGCTGAACTCGGGGACGATGAACCCGCCCTTGCCGTCACCTCCGAAGATGGTGCCCTCCTCGCCGCCCACGCGCGTGAGGTCGTCGGGAGAGGTGGTCGTCCACTCGACCTGGGTGCCGTGGTAGGCGGCCACCTGCTCGGCGATCCGGGTCGTGGTCACCGGCAGCGCCACCCGGCCGCTGCGCCGCTCCGCAGCCACCAGGTCCAGCATGACCAGCAGGGCGCGGTCGTCCTCGATGATCCGGCCCTTTTCGTCCACGAGCGACAGCCGCTCGCCCACGGGGTCGAACCGGACACCGAACGCCGCCCCGGAGGACGCCACTATCTCGCCCAGCCGCACCAGCCCCTTGCGCCGTATCTCTTCCGTCTCCGTGGGCCGGGACTCGTCGAGACCGGGGTTGATGGTCAGGGAGTCCACGCCCAGCTTGCCGAGCAGGCTGGGCAGCACGAGACCGGAACTGCCGTTGGAGGCGTCGACTACGACCTTCAGGCCGGAGTCGGCGATCCCGGTCGTGTCGACATTCCGCAGCAGCGACCCGGTGTACGAGTCGAAGACGCTCGCCGGGAAGTACAGGTCGCCGATCTCGCCGGGGAACGCCCGCCGGTACTCCTGCCGCGCGAACACCCGGTCCAGCTTGCGCTGGCTGCCCTGCGACAGGTCGGCGCCGTTGCCGTCGAAGAACATGATGTCGACCGAGTCAGGCACACCCGGCGAGGTCCGGATCATGATGCCGCCGGCACTGCCGCGCGCGGTCTGCTGCCGGGCCACGGGCAGCGGTACGTTCTCCAGGTCGCGTACGTCGATGGCGCTGGCCTGCAGCGCGGAGATGACCGCCCGCTTGAGTGCACGGGCGCCCCGGGAGTGGTCGCGGGCCGTGGTGACCGTGGAGCCCTTCTTCAGGGTCGTCGCGTAGGCACCGGCCAGCCGCACGGCCAGTTCCGGCGTGATCTCCACGTTCAGGATGCCGGACACACCCCGGGCTCCGAACAGATGGGCCTGCCCTCTGGACTCCCAGATGACGGACGTGTTGACGAAGGCACCGGCCTCGATGGTCTTGAACGGATAGACGCGGACGTTGCCCTGAACGATCGATTCCTCACCGATCAGGCACTCGTCGCCGATCACCGCACCGTCCTCGATCCGCGCGGCACGCATGATGTCGGTGTTCTTGCCGACGACACAGCCGCGCAGATTGCTGTGCTGCCCGACGTACACGTTGTCATGCACAACGGCCTTGTGCAGAAAGGCACCGCTCTTGACGACGACATTCGAGCCGACGACCGTGTGCTCGCGGATCTCCGCGCCGGCCTCGACCTTCGCGTAGTCGCCGATGTACAGCGGACCGCGCAGTACGGCATCGGGATGCACCTCGGCGCCTTCCGCCACCCACACACCGGGAGAGATCTCGAAGCCGTCGATGTCGACGTTGACCTTGCCCTCGAGCACGTCGGCCTGGGCCTTCACATAGCTCTCGTGGGTGCCGACGTCCTCCCAGTAGCCCTCGGCGACAAAGCCGTAGATCGGCTTGCCGTCCTTCATCAGCTGCGGGAAGACGTCACCGGACCAGTCGACCGGGACGTCGGGTTCGACGTAGTTGAATACCTCGGGCTCCATGACATAGATGCCCGTGTTGACCGTGTCGGAGAAGACCTGCCCCCAGGTCGGCTTCTCCAGGAAACGCTCGACCTTGCCTTCCTCGTCGACGATGGTGATGCCGAACTCCAGCGGATTGGGCACCCTGGTCAGACAGACGGTGACCAGTGCGCCCTTCTCCTTGTGGAAATTGATCAGCTCGGTGAGGTCGAAGTCGGTCAGAGCATCACCGGAGATGACGAGGAAGGCGTCGTCCTTCAATGCCTCTTCGGCGTTCTTGACGCTTCCAGCGGTTCCGAGTGGCTTCTCCTCATTGGCATAGGTGAGCTCCATCCCGAGTTCCTCGCCGTCGCCGAAGTAGTTCTTGACGAGCGAGGCCAGGAACTGCACGGTGACAACGGTCTCGGTGAGCCCGTGCCTTTTGAGCAGCCGTAGCACGTGCTCCATGATCGGGCGGTTCGCCACGGGCAGGAGCGGCTTGGGCATGCTGGAGGTCATGGGGCGCAGGCGGGTGCCTTCGCCCCCGGCCATCACGACGGCCTTCATGTCGGAAGCGTCCTCCTCACAAGAGACGACGGTCTAGCCGACTTCACCCGTCCAGATTGTCCCGCACTTTTCCACTGCAGGCCATCGTGGCGTTACGTCCGGAGGACAATCGCCGAGCTCAATCGGCCGTGGTGTCCGCACGAACCAAACGGCGGACCTGTACCACGTAGAGCACTCCTGCCCACCAGTAGAGGGTTGTACCCCACCCGGCGAACGCCCATCCGAAAACTGCGGCGACTGACGCGATCCAACCGCTTCCATCGCTGAGAAGCAGCAACGGGAAGGCGTACATCAAGTTGAAGGTGGCGGCCTTGCCGAGGAAGTTCACCTGCGGCGGCGGATACCCGTGCCGGCGGAGGATGCCCACCATCACCAGGAGCATCAGCTCTCGCGCGAGCAGGAGGCCGGTCAGCCAGACCGGCAGAATCTCCCGCCAGGTGAGACCCACCAGCGTGGAAAGTACGTACAGCCGGTCGGCGGCGGGGTCGAGGAGCCGGCCGAGACTGCTGATCTGATTCCAGCGTCGGGCGAGCTTGCCGTCCAGATAGTCACTGACCCCGCTGAAAGCCAGCACGAGAAGAGCCCAGCCGTCGCTCTTGGGTCCCCCGAACTCGGGCCTGAGGATCAACCACAGGAAGACGGGGACGCCGACGAGCCGTGCCATGCTGAGGATGTTGGGGATGGTGAGGACCCGGTCCGTCTGGACACGGGTCTCCTGGACCTCCACCCGGGGGCCTCCTGTGCGAAACGAGCCAACGATGCCCCCTGACCCTACCTCAACGCAAAAAAGCTCCGGCCCCTGGGCAGTGCCCAAGAGCCGGAGCTTCAAAAGGAGTTCGGCGGCGTCCTACTCTCCCACAGGGTCCCCCCTGCAGTACCATCGGCGCTGTGAGGCTTAGCTTCCGGGTTCGGAATGTAACCGGGCGTTTCCCTCACGCTATGACCACCGAAACACTATGAAACTGTGAACGCCGCACCACCATTTCTGGCGGGGCTGTTCGTGGTTTCAGAACCAACACAGTGGACGCGAGCAACTGAGGACAAGCCCTCGGCCTATTAGTACCGGTCACCTCCACCAGTTACCTGGCTTCCAGATCCGGCCTATCAACCCAGTCGTCTACTGGGAGCCTTACCCCATCAAGTGGGTGGGAGTCCTCATCTCGAAGCAGGCTTCCCGCTTAGATGCTTTCAGCGGTTATCCCTCCCGAACGTAGCCAACCAGCCATGCCCTTGGCAGAACAACTGGCACACCAGAGGTTCGTCCGTCCCGGTCCTCTCGTACTAGGGACAGCCCTTCTCAAGACTCCTACGCGCACAGCGGATAGGGACCGAACTGTCTCACGACGTTCTAAACCCAGCTCGCGTACCGCTTTAATGGGCGAACAGCCCAACCCTTGGGACCGACTCCAGCCCCAGGATGCGACGAGCCGACATCGAGGTGCCAAACCATCCCGTCGATATGGACTCTTGGGGAAGATCAGCCTGTTATCCCCGGGGTACCTTTTATCCGTTGAGCGACGGCGCTTCCACAAGCCACCGCCGGATCACTAGTCCCGACTTTCGTCCCTGCTCGACCCGTCGGTCTCACAGTCAAGCTCCCTTGTGCACTTACACTCAACACCTGATTGCCAACCAGGCTGAGGGAACCTTTGGGCGCCTCCGTTACCCTTTAGGAGGCAACCGCCCCAGTTAAACTACCCATCAGACACTGTCCCTGATCCGGATCACGGACCCAGGTTAGACATCCAGCACGACCAGACTGGTATTTCAACGACGACTCCACCCACACTGGCGTGCGAGCTTCACAGTCTCCCAGCTATCCTACACAAGCCGAACCGAACACCAATATCAAACTGTAGTAAAGGTCCCGGGGTCTTTCCGTCCTGCTGCGCGAAACGAGCATCTTTACTCGTAGTGCAATTTCACCGGGCCTATGGTTGAGACAGTCGAGAAGTCGTTACGCCATTCGTGCAGGTCGGAACTTACCCGACAAGGAATTTCGCTACCTTAGGATGGTTATAGTTACCACCGCCGTTTACTGGCGCTTAAGTTCTCAGCTTCGCCCACCCGAAAGTGAGCTAACCGGTCCCCTTAACGTTCCAGCACCGGGCAGGCGTCAGTCCGTATACATCGCCTTACGGCTTCGCACGGACCTGTGTTTTTAGTAAACAGTCGCTTCTCGCTGGTCTCTGCGGCCACCCCCAGCTCAAGGCGCAAAGCCCATCACCAGGAATGGCCCCCCTTCTCCCGAAGTTACGGGGGCATTTTGCCGAGTTCCTTAACCATAGTTCACCCGAACGCCTCGGTATTCTCTACCTGACCACCTGAGTCGGTTTAGGGTACGGGCCGCCATGAAACTCGCTAGAGGCTTTTCTCGACAGCATAGGATCATCCACTTCACCACAATCGGCTCGGCATCAGGTCTCAGACTATGTGCAAGGCGGATTTGCCTACCCTGCGTCCTACACCCTTACCCCGGGACAACCACCGCCCGGGATGGACTACCTTCCTGCGTCACCCCATCACTCACCTACTACCAGATTGGTCCGGCGGCTCCACCACTTTCCATTCCCCGAAGGGTCCGGAACGGCTTCACGGCCTCAGCATCACTGGATTCGATGTTTGACGCTTCACAGCGGGTACCGGAATATCAACCGGTTATCCATCGACTACGCCTGTCGGCCTCGCCTTAGGTCCCGACTTACCCTGGGCAGATCAGCTTGACCCAGGAACCCTTAGTCAATCGGCGCACACGTTTCTCACGTGTGAATCGCTACTCATGCCTGCATTCTCACTCGTCAACCGTCCACGACTACCTTCCAGTGCCGCTTCACCCGGCAGACGACGCTCCCCTACCCATCCGTACACCCGTTGGGGCTTATATACGAATGACACGACTTCGGCGGTACGCTTGAGCCCCGCTACATTGTCGGCGCGGAATCACTAGACCAGTGAGCTATTACGCACTCTTTCAAGGGTGGCTGCTTCTAAGCCAACCTCCTGGTTGTCTGTGCGACTCCACATCCTTTCCCACTTAGCGTACGCTTAGGGGCCTTAGTCGATGCTCTGGGCTGTTTCCCTCTCGACCATGGAGCTTATCCCCCACAGTCTCACTGCCGCGCTCTCACTTACCGGCATTCGGAGTTTGGCTAAGGTCAGTAACCCGGTAGGGCCCATCGCCTATCCAGTGCTCTACCTCCGGCAAGAAACACACGACGCTGCACCTAAATGCATTTCGGGGAGAACCAGCTATCACGGAGTTTGATTGGCCTTTCACCCCTAACCACAGGTCATCCCCCAGGTTTTCAACCCTGGTGGGTTCGGTCCTCCACGAAGTCTTACCTCCGCTTCAACCTGCCCATGGCTAGATCACTCCGCTTCGGGTCTTGAGCGTGCTACTACAGCGCCCTATTCGGACTCGCTTTCGCTACGGCTTCCCCACCCGGGTTAACCTCGCAACACACCGCAAACTCGCAGGCTCATTCTTCAAAAGGCACGCAGTCACGAGAATGTGCAAGCACATTCCGACGCTCCCACGGCTTGTAGGCACACGGTTTCAGGTACTATTTCACTCCCCTCCCGGGGTACTTTTCACCATTCCCTCACGGTACTATCCGCTATCGGTCACCAGGGAATATTTAGGCTTAGCGGGTGGTCCCGCCAGATTCACACGGGATTTCTCGGGCCCGTGCTACTTGGGTGTCTCTCAAACGAGCCGCTGACGTTTCGACTACGGGGGTCTTACCCTCTACGCCGGACCTTTCGCATGTCCTTCGCCTACATCAACGGTTTCTGACTCGTCCCACGGCCGGCAGACCGCAGAAGAGAGATCCCACAACCCCCACGACGCAACCCCTGCCGGGTCTCACACGTCGTAGGTTTGGCCTCATCCGGTTTCGCTCGCCACTACTCCCGGAATCACGGTTGTTTTCTCTTCCTGAGGGTACTGAGATGTTTCACTTCCCCTCGTTCCCTCCACACTGCCTATGTGTTCAGCAGCGGGTGACAGCCCATGACGACTGCCGGGTTTCCCCATTCGGAAACCCCCGGATCAAAGCCTGGTTGACGACTCCCCGGGGACTATCGTGGCCTCCCACGTCCTTCATCGGTTCCTGGTGCCAAGGCATCCACCGTGCGCCCTTAAAAACTTGGCCACAGATGCTCGCGTCCACTGTGCAGTTCTCAAACAACGACCAGCCACCCATCACCCCGAACCAACAGGCTCGAGTTCACTGGGGCCGGCGACTGAGGAAAATTCGTTCCCTCAGACACCCAACAGCGTGCCCGGCCAGGCCCCGTCCGAAGATCATGCGTTCCACGCTCTTGCGAGCAGTACTAGCAGCCTCCGACCCGAGGTCCCGGCCGAATAATCAACGTTCCACCCATGAGCAACCAGCATCGGACGTGCGCCGATGTACTGGCCTCTGACCAGGCAAGCCCGGTAAGAAGTGCTCCTTAGAAAGGAGGTGATCCAGCCGCACCTTCCGGTACGGCTACCTTGTTACGACTTCGTCCCAATCGCTAGTCCCACCTTCGACAGCTCCCTCCCACAAGGGGTTGGGCCACCGGCTTCGGGTGTTACCAACTTTCGTGACGTGACGGGCGGTGTGTACAAGGCCCGGGAACGTATTCACCGCAGCAATGCTGATCTGCGATTACTAGCGACTCCGACTTCATGGGGTCGAGTTGCAGACCCCAATCCGAACTGAGACCGGCTTTTTGAGATTCGCTCCACCTCACGGTATCGCAGCTCTTTGTACCGGCCATTGTAGCACGTGTGCAGCCCAAGACATAAGGGGCATGATGACTTGACGTCGTCCCCACCTTCCTCCGAGTTGACCCCGGCGGTCTCCTGTGAGTCCCCATCACCCCGAAGGGCATGCTGGCAACACAGAACAAGGGTTGCGCTCGTTGCGGGACTTAACCCAACATCTCACGACACGAGCTGACGACAGCCATGCACCACCTGTACACCGACCACAAGGGGGGCACTATCTCTAATGCTTTCCGGTGTATGTCAAGCCTTGGTAAGGTTCTTCGCGTTGCGTCGAATTAAGCCACATGCTCCGCCGCTTGTGCGGGCCCCCGTCAATTCCTTTGAGTTTTAGCCTTGCGGCCGTACTCCCCAGGCGGGGAACTTAATGCGTTAGCTGCGGCACCGACGACGTGGAATGTCGCCAACACCTAGTTCCCACCGTTTACGGCGTGGACTACCAGGGTATCTAATCCTGTTCGCTCCCCACGCTTTCGCTCCTCAGCGTCAGTAATGGCCCAGAGATCCGCCTTCGCCACCGGTGTTCCTCCTGATATCTGCGCATTTCACCGCTACACCAGGAATTCCGATCTCCCCTACCACACTCTAGCTAGCCCGTATCGACTGCAGACCCGAGGTTAAGCCTCGGGCTTTCACAATCGACGTGACAAGCCGCCTACGAGCTCTTTACGCCCAATAATTCCGGACAACGCTTGCGCCCTACGTATTACCGCGGCTGCTGGCACGTAGTTAGCCGGCGCTTCTTCTGCAGGTACCGTCACTCTCGCTTCTTCCCTGCTGAAAGAGGTTTACAACCCGAAGGCCGTCATCCCTCACGCGGCGTCGCTGCATCAGGCTTTCGCCCATTGTGCAATATTCCCCACTGCTGCCTCCCGTAGGAGTCTGGGCCGTGTCTCAGTCCCAGTGTGGCCGGTCGCCCTCTCAGGCCGGCTACCCGTCGTCGCCTTGGTGAGCCATTACCTCACCAACAAGCTGATAGGCCGCGGGCTCATCCTTCACCGCCGGAGCTTTCCAAGTTCACAGATGCCTGCGAACCTCGTATCCGGTATTAGACCCCGTTTCCAGGGCTTGTCCCAGAGTGAAGGGCAGATTGCCCACGTGTTACTCACCCGTTCGCCACTAATCCACCCCGAAGGGCTTCATCGTTCGACTTGCATGTGTTAAGCACGCCGCCAGCGTTCGTCCTGAGCCAGGATCAAACTCTCCGTGAATGTTTTCCCGTAATCGGGATGAACACCACGAGAGCGGTGCGAGAGGAGGAATAATCCCCTCGCACACAGCGTCCTCGCTGTGTTTTTCAAAGGAACCTCGCCCCAGTCATGACGACCGGAGACGGGGTATCAACATATCTGGCGTTGATTTTTGGCACGCTGTTGAGTTCTCAAGGAACGGTCGCTTCCTTTGTACTCACCCTCTCGGGCTTTCCTCCGGGCTTCCCTTCGGTGTTTCAAACTCTACCAGGGTTTTCCCGTCTCTCTGACCACCCTCCTGCGAGCATGCAGAAGCGGATCCAGAGATAGGATCTGACGAGTTTGGGTTCTGCTGAGCGAGGGTGCTCTCGCATCCCTCAGCCCCAAGCAGGAGTACGACTGTACACGGAGTCTTGAACGCGGTGCAAATCCACAGGGCTGGTGGTCTAGACCACTAACTGGTAGCTTCTAAACGGAACCGCCACTTCATATGACATACCCTGCTGCTCAGTGCGCCGTCCGGGACAGGCAGTGACGGCCCTCTGAGCAGCTCCACTCCTTGGAGGCTTCCCATGACCACCGTGACGTCCCCTCTTGTTGGACGTGCCATCGGACTGGCCGCCGTGCCGGATCCGGTCTTCTCCGGGGCCATGGTCGGCCCGGGCACCGCGATCGACCCCGTGCGTGACCCCTCCGAGGCCGTGGCGCCCGTGGACGGTGTCATCGTCTCCCTGCACCCGCACGCCTTCGTCGTCGTGGACGAGAGCGGGCACGGCGTGCTCACCCACCTCGGCATCGACACGGTGCAGCTCAACGGCGAGGGTTTCGAGCTGCTCGTCAGCAAGGGCGACACCGTGACGCGCGGTCAGGCCATCGTGCGCTGGAACCCCGCCGCCGTCGAGGCCGCCGGCAAGTCCCCGGTGTGCCCCGTCGTCGCACTCGAAGCCACGGCCGAGTCCCTCTCCGACCTCCGTGACAGCGGAGACGTGAAGGCCGGCGACAGCCTCTTCGTCTGGAACTGAAGCCAGTGCCGTCCCGGACGGCGATCAGGACAACCATCGCGGCGGCGGGACCCGCCGCACTATCGGAGACGGGTGAGATGGAGACAACGCTGCGAGGCGTCGGCGTGAGCCACGGCGTGGCCATCGGCGAGGTTCGGCACATGGGTACGGCGGTGCTGGAGCCGCCGGCCAAGCAGATCCCGGCGGAGGAGGCGGAGCGGGAGCAGGGGCGCGCCCGCCAGGCAGTGGACGCCGTGGCCGCCGATCTGATGGCGCGCGGCAATCTGGCGGGGGGCGAGGCCCAGGCCGTGCTCGAGGCGCAGGCCATGATGGCCCAGGACCCCGAGCTGATGGCGGACGTGGACCGGCGGATCGCCGTCGGCAGCACGGCCGAGCGTGCGGTGTACGACGCGTTCGCGGCGTACCGCGAACTGCTGGCCGGTGCCGGCGAGTACCTGGCCGGCCGCGTGGCCGACCTCGATGACGTGCGGAATCGTATCGTCGCGCGGCTGCTGGGTGTGCCGATGCCGGGTGTCCCGGACAGTGACCAGCCTTATGTGCTCGTGGCGCGGGACCTTGCTCCCGCCGACACCGCGCTGCTGGATCCCTCGCTGGTGCTCGGTTTCGTGACCGAGGAGGGCGGGCCGACCAGTCACAGCGCGATTCTGGCACGGGCGCTGGGTGTGCCGGCGGTCGTGGCGCTGCCGGGTGCCGGTGAGCTGGCCGAGGGCACGGTGATCGCCGTCGACGGCAGCACCGGCGACATCTTCGTGAACCCGAGCGAGGAGAAGAAGGCGCAGCTGGAGGCCGCGGCGGCCGAGCGCAAGGCCGCGCTGGCCGCCTCGACCGGACCGGGTGTGACGGCGGACGGTCACAAGGTGCCGCTGCTGGCCAACGTGGGCGGTCCGGCGGACGTACCGGCGGCCGTGGCGGCCGGGGCCGAGGGTGTCGGTCTGTTCCGTACCGAGTTCCTGTTCCTGGACGACAGCAAGAACGCTCCTTCCGAGGCGAAGCAGGTGGAGGCCTACCGGCAGGTGCTGGAGGCGTTCCCCGAGGGCCGCGTGGTCGTGCGGGTGCTGGACGCGGGTGCGGACAAACCGCTGGACTTCCTGACTCCTTCCGACGAGCCGAACCCGGCGCTGGGTGTGCGGGGTCTGCGTACTCTGCTCGACCACCCGGAGATTCTGCGTACGCAGCTGACCGCGCTGGCGAAGGCCGCCGAGGGGCTGCCCGTCTACCTCGAGGTCATGGCGCCCATGGTGGCGGACCGTGCGGACGCGAAGGCGTTTGCGGACGCCTGCCGTGAGGCGGGGCTGCGGGCGAAGTTCGGCGCGATGGTGGAGATCCCGTCGGCCGCGCTGCGCGCGCGTTCGGTCCTGCAGGAGGTCGAGTTCCTGTCGCTGGGGACCAACGACCTCGCGCAGTACACGTTCGCCGCGGACCGGCAGGTGGGCGCGGTCTCCCGGCTTCAGGACCCGTGGCAGCCGGCTCTGCTGGACCTGGTCGCGCTGTCCGCGGAGGCGGCCAAGGCCGAGGGGAAGAGCTGTGGTGTGTGTGGCGAGGCCGCGTCCGATCCGCTGCTGGCCTGTGTGCTGACCGGTCTGGGTGTCACCTCCCTGTCGATGGGCGCGGCGTCCATTCCTTATGTCCGGGCGACGCTCGCGAAGTACACGCTGGCTCAGTGCGAGCGGGCCGCTGCGGCCGCGCGTGCCGCGGACAGCGCCGAGGAGGCGCGCGGCGCGGCTCAGGCGGTGCTGTCCGGCGAGTAGCCGTACCGCCGCGTGGCGTGTGCCGGGTTCAGGGGCGTCCCGCCTTCGGGTGGGCGCCCCTGGTGCGTTCGGTGTCGGGATGCCTGGTTCGTTCAGTGGCGGTGGCCGGGTGTTGTGTTCTCGTCTCCGAGGCCGGGGGGCTCGCAGTAGTCGACGCCGGTCTCCGGGGAGATGAGGTCGCCGGATTCGACGTCGGTGCAGTAGGCGTCGAACACTTCGGAGGCGGTGAGGGGTTCGAGGCCGCCGGAGCGCAGTCGCCAGCCGTAGACGCGGTCGGCCGTGTCCGGGGCGCTGGCGCGCAGGACGAGTCCGCCGGGGCTGCGGGTCGCGAGGCCGAGTGCGAGGACGCTGGTGAATTCCAGGGCCTCGGCGTCGTCGAGGCGGATGCCGCCCTTGCCGTCCTGGTCGCCGTGCAGGACGGAGAGGAGGGTGTCGGGTGGTCCGGAGACGCTGCACACCAGGTGCTGGTCGCCGGGTGGTGCGGTGTCGAGGATGCGGACCAGGAGGTCGGAGGCGCGGGTGAAGGCCGCCCTGCCGATGTCCACGCCGCAGGTGGGGCAGGAGCCCAGGCGGGAGAGCAGGGTGGTGGCGTACTCCCAGGTCGCCTGTCGTACGGCTTCGTCCACCAGGGCGGGTACGAGGGTGGCGAGGGGCCGGCCGTCGTAGGGGATGGTGGGGCCGGTGGCCGCGAGTTCCGCGGTGAAGCGGGTCCGGCTGGCCGGGGCTTCCGGGTCGAGGCCGGCTTGCGCGCAGTAGGCGGCGTAGTCCTCGGGGTCGAACAGGGCGAGTGTCGTGTGGGTGCCCTGGGCGGCGCGGACCTTGAGGACGGTCTCGACCTGCCGGAGGTAGGCCGTGTGGTCGTCGAAGGTGAAGCTGCGGTAGCGCCGCATGGTGCGGAAGTCGTGTTCGTCGGTGAGCAGACCGATGGTGCCGGCGATCTCTCGGCGCAGGACGCGTCGCATGGTCTGGTGGTCGGTGTGCGCCATGTTTCCCCCTGAGTGCGCAGTCGATCAATGCTCACTCACCGTAACCGGCGGCACTGACAATGGGCTCCGCCGGAGGCGGTCGCGGACCAGCCGGTGCTGAAGTGCGCAGGTCGCGGCGATGGTGGCACCGAAGACGGTCCAGCCGAGGGGGCCGGTGGCGATGGCGGCGGTGACGGCGAGCGGGCCGAGGCTGCGCTGGCCGGACTGGGCGAGGCCGTGGACGCCGAGGTAGGCGCCGTGTGCGGTGTCGGGGGCGAGGGCCAGGGAGAGTTCCCAGGACACGACGGCGTGCAGCATCTCGGCCAGGGTGAAGAGGGCGGCGGACGCGGTGAGCAGGCAGATCGCCTGGAGGGTGCCGCCGGTTGCGGACAGGGCCAGGGTGATGCCGCCGACGGCGGATGCGGCGGACAGCGGGACGAGTAGTTTCCGGGCTGCCGCGGTGGTGGTGCCGTAGCGGGCGAGTGGCATCTGGAGGGCGACCACCATCACGTTGTTCAGGACGAGCAGCAGGGGTGCGAGGCCGTGCGGTACGCCCTCGGTATGCGCGATCCACAGGGGCAGGCCGATCTGGAAGACGGAGTCGTCGAGGAAGAGGACCGTCTCGGTCGCGACGTAGGCGAGGTAGGTGCGGTCGCGCCAGGGGTTGGCCGGTCGGGCGTTGCCGGGTGTGGCACCCGAGGTGGCGGCGATGCGGCTGCCGCTCTGGGGTTCCGCGCAGGTGAGAGTGAGCAGCGCGATCGCCAGGAAGGAGAGGCCGTCGCCGGTGAGGAGCCAGCGGTAGGCGGTGGTGCCGAGGGTGAGGGCGGCCGCGGCGGCGAGGCCGCCCAGGGCCCAGCCGGCGTTGGACGCGGTGCGGTTGACGGCCTGGTAGCGGACGCGGTCGGGTCCGGCGACGCGGGCGGCGTAGAGCTTGGTGAGGACGCTTGCGGCGCGGTCGCCGAGGCTGCCGACGGCCGAGATCGCGAGGAGTGGGAGGTAGTGGTCGGTGGTGAGCAGGCCGAAGGACGCGAGCGCGCGCAGGAGTTGGAGGGCGACCAGGATCCGGGTGAGGGGGAAGCGGTCGGCGAGACGTCCGCCCAGGGGGGCGCCCGCGATGCCGATGGCGCCGGAGACGGCGGCGAGGGTGCCGACCTGGGCGACGGAGAGGCCGGAGACGTAGGTGAAGTACAGGACGGAGACGGATGCCCACAGGCCGCTGCCGATGCGGTCGATGAAGGTGACGAGCAGCATCCGGCGTCCGTCGGGGCCTCCTGGTATGCGTGTCGGCCGGATCGCGGCCTCGGGCTTGGCGTCCACTGTTCCCCCTCGGGCGGAGCTTGCCACCAGTTATGTATTGATACATAATTTCTAACGTGGCAACACAATATGAGATCAGCGGTACGACGGCCAAGGGAATTGCCGGATCCGTCGAACGGGGCGTGGCGGAGGGGGCGTTGGCCCCGGGGTTCGCGTTGCCGCCCGTGCGGCGGCTCGCGGACGACCTGGGGGTGAGTCCGGGCACGGTGGCCACGGCCTACAAGGAGTTGCGCCGGCGCGGCATCGTCGTCACGCGCGGGCGGGGCGGCACGGTGATCGCTGCGGCTCCCGCGGTCGCGGCGCGGCGGCCGCCCAGGGTGCCCGAAGGTCTGCGGGACCTGGCCGGCGGACACCCCGATTCGGCGTTGCTGCCCGCGCTGCTGCCGCCCTCACGCCTCTCGCCCGGCGCCCGCTCCCATCGCTCCACGCCCCGGCTGGCACGGCTCGAGGACGCGGTGCGCGACTGGCTGGGGGCGGACGGTGTCCCGGTGGAGCAGGTGACGTTCGCGCATGGGGCGCTGGATCTGATCGGCCGGGTGCTGTCGGTCGAGTTGCGTCCCGGGGACGGCGTGGCGATGGAGGATCCGGGCTATCACCATCTGCTGGATCTGGTCGCGGCGCTGGGCCTGCGTACCGTCCCGGTCGCCGTGGACGACGAGGGGATGCGGCCGGAGGCCCTGCGTGGGGCGCTCAGGGGCGGGGTACGGGCCGTGGTGCTCAGCCCGCGGGCGCAGAATCCGTACGGCGGGTGTTTCTCCGTCGCCCGTCGCGATGCGCTGGCCGAGGTGCTGCGTGACGCGCCCGAGGTGCTGGTGATGGAGAACGACCATGCCTCCGAGGTGGCCGGTGCCGCTCTGCACACGGTGACCGCTGCCGGGCCGGCCCGCTGGGTGCATGTGCGGACCGTGAGCAAGTTCCTGGGGACGGATCTGCGCTGGGCCGCCGCGGCCTGTGATCCGGTCACGCTCGCCCGGCACGACGGCCGGCTGCTGCTGACCTCGGGCTGGGTCAGCCACCTGTTGCAGGAGACCGTGCTGGGGCTGCTGACGGACGGCGGCACGCGCGCGTTGGTGGCACGCGCGCGTGAGACGTACGAGCTGCGGCGCACCGCGCTGGCCGGCGAACTGGCCGCACGGGGCGTCACGGCGCACGCCGCGAGCGGGATGAACCTGTGGGTGCCGGTGCGCGACGAGTCCGCGGTGGTGAACGGGCTGCGGTCCTACGGCTGGTGGGTCGCGGCCGGGGCGAGGTTCCGCCTGGCTTCCGGACCGGGGGTGCGGATCACCACCGCGGGGCTGGAGCCGGCCGACGCCGCCCGGCTGGCCTCGGACTTCGCCACCGTACTGGGCGAGTCCGAGGCCACCTACGGGGGGTGAGCCACCCGCGGCTCAGGCGCGCTTGCGGGCGAGCTCTTCGTAGAAGCCGAGCAGGGAGAGGTTGTCGATGGACCCGGGGTTGACGGCCTTCTCCAGCGGTGTGCCTTGCAGGAGGCGCTTGACGGGGACCTCGATGCGCTTGCCGGTGAGGGTGTGCGGGATGCCGGGTACCTCGATGACCTCGTCGGGCACGTGACGCGGCGAGAGCTGTTCGCGGATGGTCTGCTTGATCCGGTTCAGGAGCGCCTCGTCGAGGACCGCGCCCGGTGCGAGGTGTACGAACAGCGGCATCCAGTAGCCGCCGTCGGGCTGCTCGATGCCGATGACGAGGGATTCCTTGATCTCGGGCAGGCGCTCGACGACCTCGTAGATGTCGGCCGAACCCATCCGCACGCCCTGCCGGTTCAGGGTGGAGTCGGAGCGGCCGTGGATGATCACGGTGCCGCGTGAGGTGACGGTGATCCAGTCGCCGTGCCGCCAGACGCCGGGGTAGGTGTCGAAGTAGCTGTCGTGGTAGCGGCTGCCGTCGGGGTCGTTCCAGAAGCGGATCGGCATGGAGGGCATGGGGTTGGTGACGACCAGCTCGCCGACCTCGTCGACGACGGGTTCGCCGCTGGGGTCCCAGGCCTGCAGATCGGTGCCGAGACCGGGCGCCTGGAGTTCCCCGGTGTACACCGGGAGGGTCGGTACGCCGCCGGCGAAGCAGGAGCAGACGTCGGTGCCGCCGCTGACGGAGGCGATCCACAGGCCGGCCCCGCTCTCTGCGAACTCGTCATGCAGCCACCGGAAGCCGTCGGGCGGCAGGGGCGAGCCGGTGGTGGCGACGCACTTCACGGCGGACAGGTCGTGGTCGCGCGCGGGATGGACGCCGGCCTTGCGGCAGGCCATGACGTAGGCGGCGGAGGTGCCGTAGAGGGTGGCCCCGGTGCGCTCGGCGATCCGCCACTGGGCGCCGGTGTCCGGGTAGCCGGGGCTGCCGTCGTAGAGGACGATCGTGGTGCCCGTGAGCAGGCCGGAGACGAGGAAGTTCCACATCATCCAGCCGGTCGAGGTGTACCAGAAGAAACGATCCTCGGGGCCGAGGTCGCAGTGCAGGCCCAGCTGCTTGAGGTGCTCGACCAGGATGCCGCCCTGGGACTGGACGATGGCCTTGGGCAGGCCCGTGGTGCCGGAGGAGTACAGCACCCACAGCGGGTGGTCGAACGGGACCTGCTCGAAGACGGGCCCGGCGTCCCCGGCCGTCAGCGCCGACCACTCCAGGGCCCCCTCGGGTGCCTCGGTGCCGAGCAGCGGAATGTGGACGACGGCACGCACCGTCGGCAGCTCGCGGCGCAGCTCGGCGACGATCTCGCGACGGTCGTGCTCCTTGCCGCCGTACCGGTAGCCGTCGACGGTGAACAGGACGACGGGTTCGACCTGCTGGAAACGGTCGAGGACGCTGCGCGCGCCGAAGTCGGGGGCGCAGGATGTCCACACGGCGCCGACGGCGGCCGTGGCGAGCAGGGCGACGACGGCTTGCGGGATGTTGGGCAGGTAGCCGCTGACACGGTCGCCGGGGCGGACGCCGAGGGCGCGGAGTTCGGCGGCGAGGGAGCCGACCTGGCGGCGCAGTTCGGACCAGGTCACCGGGCGCGGTTCGTGGGTCTCGTCGACGTGGAGGAGAGCGGGCTCGTCCGGGCGGTCGGCCGCGGCGCGCAGGGCGTGCTCGGCGTAGTTGAGGGTGGCTCCGGGGAACCACTGGGCGCCGGGCATGGCGCGATCGCCGAGCACGCGCGCGTAGGGTGTCGAGAACCGGACGTCGAAGAACTCCGTGACGGCTTTCCAGAAGGTGTCCAGCTGGTCGACGGACCACTGGTGCAGGGCGGGGTAGCCGCCTTCGGCCGGGGCGCCATGGTGCTCGGCGGCCCATGCCTGGAACTGGGTGATGCGGGCCTGGGCGATCCGCTGCGGATCGGGCTGCCAGAGCGGCTGTGGGTTCGCGGTCGACATGGGGGCGGCTCCCGGGCTGTGCGCGTCGTGGGCGTCGGTCCGCGCACGGGCTGGGGTGTGCGCGTGACGCGGCTGACAGGGACGATGCCATGTGATCGACTTCTACACCAGGGCGCACCCCACATAGTCAGTGTCGTGAAGATGTGGTCCCGGCACGGGTGAACGGCAGTTGAACGGCACGCGCGCGTGGGGTGCGCGGTGGCAGGGTGAGCAGCATGGACGGTCGTGACCTGGTGCGTTCGGTGAGTGTGGTCGGTTCGGGGAGGGCGGCTCGGGGGTTGCGTACCGTACGCGCCGCGTGGCGCAGGCGGCGGATCGATGCCGCCGGGTTGCCCCGGCGGGGGGCCGAGCGGGCACGGGTCCCGGGCCAGGTCGTGGGCGTGGAGCCGGGGCCGGGCGGCGGGCTGATCCGGTTCGGCCGGTCCGAGCTGCGGATCACCGTCGCGGTGAACGGCGCCGTGTTCTGGGGTTGGGACGGGTCGGGCCCCCAGCCGTCGTACGCGCTCGCGAGGAGCTGTCCGGAACCGGATCCGCGGGTGGTGCTGGAACCGGACAAGGACGGCGGCTGGCGGGTGGTCGCCGAGCGGGTGACGGTCACCGTCTCGCGGCACGGCGCGGTGGAGGTGCGCACGCCCGGCGGGGTGAGTCTGCGGCGGGATCTGCCGCCGCGTTGGTGGGAGCCGGTCGGCGGGGGCACGGCGCGGTGGATGCAGCGCTCGGAGGTGCCGGCGGACGCCCGTTTCTTCGGCTTGGGCGGCCGGGCGTCCGGGCCCCGGCTGCGGGACGGCACGTACCGGCTGTGGAACACCGATCAGGGCCGGGCGTTCGGCCCCGGCGACGATCCGCTGTATCTGACGATGCCGGTGCAGCTCGTGGTGGCCGACGCGGGCACGCATCTGGTGTTCCACGACACCACCTGGGACGGCAGGGTGGTCCTGCGGGAGGGTGAGGAGGGCGCCGGGTCCGGGCACGACCGGGCGGGGCGCTGCGAGGTGCGGATGGAGGGCGGTCCGCTGCGCTGCTGGGTGATGGTGGGCACCCCCGCGCGCGTGCTGCACACCTGGGCCTCGCTGACCGGGGCGCCCGCGCTGCCGCCCGCGTGGGCGCTGGGCCACCACCACGCGCGGTGGGGCTTCGGCAGCGAGCAGGAGGTCCGCCGGATCGTCGCGGGCTACCAGGAGCGCGGTCTGCCGCTGGACGCGGTGCACCTGGACATCGACCACTACGACGACCACCAGGTGTTCACCGTCGACCAGGAGCGGTTTCCCAAGCTGCCGCAACTCGCCGAGGAGCTGCGCCGGGACGGGATCCGGCTGGTGTCGATCGTGGACCCGGCGGTGAAGGCCGCGCCGGGCAACGCCGTCTTCGACAGCGGTACGGCCGTGGACGCCTTCGTGCGGGACGCCTCCGGGCGCACGGTGCGCGGTGTGGTGTGGCCCGGCGAGTCCGTCTTTCCCGACTTCACGCACGCGCGCGTGCGCACGTGGTGGGGCGGGCTCTACCAGGAGCGGCTGGGGCAGGGCTTCGCGGGCTTCTGGCATGACATGAACGAGCCGACCTCGTTCAACGCCTTCGGGGAGCCCACCCTGCCGCGTTCGGCCCGGCACGCTCTGGAAGGGCGCGGGGGCGACCACCGGGAAGCGCACAACGTGTACGCGCTCTGCATGGCCCGGGCGGGTTACGAGGGGCTGCGCGAGCTCGCGCCCCGGGAGCGGCCTTTCCTGTTCTCCCGGTCGGGCTGGGCGGGCATGCACCGGTACGGGGGCACCTGGTCCGGGGATGTGGCGACGGGCTGGCCCGGGCTGCGGGCGTCGTTGTCGCTGGTGCTCGGGCTCGGGTTGTGCGGGGTGCCGTACTCGGGCCCGGACGTGGGCGGCTTCGACGGCAGTCCGTCACCGGAGCTGTATCTGAGGTGGTTCCAGCTCGGCGCCTATCTGCCGCTGTTCCGCACCCACGCGAGTCTGCGGGCGGGGCGCCGGGAGCCCTGGGAGTTCGGCCCCGAGGTGCTTCAGCACGCGCGCGTGGCGCTGCTCGAACGCAGGCGCCTGCTGCCGTACTTCATGACGCTGGCGCATCTGGCCCGGCGGACGGGTGCGCCTTATGTGCGGCCGCTGTGGTGGGGGGCGCCGGAGGACCGGGCGCTGCGCGACTGCGAGGACACGTTTCTGCTCGGGGACGGTCTGCTGGTGGCTCCGGTGCTCGACCCGGGTGCCGACCGGCGTGCGGTGCAGCTGCCGCGGGGCCGCTGGTACGACACGGTGACGGAGGAGGCGTACGAGGGGCCCGCCCAGGTGCTCGTGGACGCGCCGCTGTCGCGGATACCGGTGTTCGCACGCGCGGGTGCGGTGATCCCCGTGCGCGGCGCCGACGGCGGCCTGGAGCTGGAGGTGTGGGCACCCGCGCGTGGCCGGACCGGAGGCGGCCTGGTCGTGCTGGACGCGGGCGACGGATGGGACGAACCGGAGATCGAACGTTACGTCGCCCGCCGGCAGGGTCGTGCGGTGGTGGTCACCCGGGCCCGGGAGGACGGTTCCGCCGAGCCGCCCTACCCGGTGCGGGTACGGGGCCTGGGCTGAGCCGACCCGCCCGGTACGGGCGCAACGGCTCGGCCGCCCCGTCCGTCCCCGGGTGAAGGCTCGGTCGCTCCGGCTCCCCGGTGCAACGGCTCGGCCGAGTCGGTCCGCCCGGTTCAGGACCAACGGCATAATTCAGCCGAGCCCTCCGACAAGGGCGCGAGGGCTCGGCTGGGCCGCGGGCCTCAGACGTACCGACCCTCGAACCAGGCCCTCACGGCCACGGTGTGCAGCGGGAAGGCGAGTTCCTCGGGCCTGCGCAGCAGCCGCCATCCCTCGGTCTCGTCCGTGGGGCCGGCGGGCGGGAGTGCGTCCACCGGGCGCTCCGGGAGGAGTCCGAACAGCAGCAGGTGCCCGTCGGGCGAGCTCATGGCGTCCACGAGCCGCACGTCGCGCGGGGCGGCGTCGATGCCGGTCTCCTCCTTGAGCTCGCGGACGACGGCGTGCTTCCAGTCCTCCCGGTCGTCGATGTAGCCACCGGGCAGTGCCGTGCCGCCACGCGCGGGGGCGACGGTGCGGGTGATGACGACCAGGGCCGTGCCCTTGGTGTCGTACACGGGCTGGAGCGCGATCGCGACCGGCAGCGGGTTGCGGTAGGCGACGGTCCCGCAGGACGGGCAGGTGCGCGGCCAGCCGGAAACGCCCTCTCCATAAGGCGCTCCGCAACTCGAACAGTGCGAGTCCGGTGCGGAGTTGGCAGTTGAGTGCTGAGTTTCGGACACGCGCGGACTGTATCCGATCAGAAGAAGGGCGTCTTCCGCAGGCGGCTCAGGCTCCGTTGACGAGCGACTTCCGGGACACGGGGAAGTCGAAATAGGTGTCCGGATACGGCTCCGGCTTGTACGTGTAGTGCCACCATTCCTCGGCGAGGTTCACGAAACCGAGGGCCTCCAGGGTGTTCTTGAGCAGCAGGCGGTTGGCGCGCTGTTCGCCCTGGAGGCGCGGGTCGAGCGTGTGCGCAAGGGTGTCGAAGCAGTCGAATCCGGTGCCCATGTCGACGGAGTTGTCCGGGAATCGTTCGTTCTTGGGCGCGTAGCACGGCACAAGCGGCTGTCCCGGGTGGTACGGCCGGGTCGGCCGCGCGGGGAGCTTCACGATGGTGAGGTCCATGGTCGAGCCGCGGCTGTGGCCGGATTTCTCGGCGATGTACCCGTCCGCGAACAGCCGGGTTTTGTCGACGTTCGGGTAGAACTCGCCCTTCATCGCCTGGTCGTCGAGGTCTTTGGCCCAGCGGACGAAGTGGTTCACGGCGCGCTGGGGCCGGTAGCAGTCGTAGACCTTGAGGGTGTACCCCTTGCGCAGCAGTTGGAGCTGCGCCTTGTGGAGGGCTTCGGCGGCGGGGCGGGTGAGGATGCAGAGCGGCTGCTCATAGCCGTCGATGCGCTCGCCGACGAAGTTGTGCGGGGTGAAGTAACGGATCTCCTGGATGATCGTCGGATCCACGGTTCTCAGGGCCACGAAATCCTTCGGCGCCTTGGGCTCCGACCTCGCCTGGGCGGTGGCGGAGGCGGTGGTCACGGCCAGCAGGGCGGCGAGGGCGGTGACGAGACCGCGGACTGCGCGGGTGAGTCGTGTCATGTCTCCGCCCTGCCCATTTCCGGACCCCCGTGACACACTTCTGACGCTGCGTCAGATACGGATGGCAGGGAGGGGCTTTGTCTCGGACACGCACACCCGTGGTCACCGGCTGGTTCACCGGCGAGGGGGACGGCTTCCGGTTACTGGGCACCCGTTGTCCGTCCTGCGCCACGGTGTTCTTCCCGCGCGAGGACGTCCACTGCCGCAACCCGCACTGCTCCGGAGGCTCACTGGAGGAGGTGCCCCTGTCGCGAACAGGGCGAATCTGGTCGTACACGGACAGCAGATACCGTCCGCCGTCACCCTATGTGAGCAACCCGGAACTTCCGTGGGAGCCCTACGCGTTGATCGCGGTGGAGCTGGTGGCCGAGCGGATCGTGGTGCTGGGACAGGCGGCTCCCGGGGTCACCGTCGCCGATCTGACGGTGGGCATGGAGGTGGAGGTCGTCCCCGGAGTGCTCCACGAGGACGCGGCGACGACCTGGACGACCTGGCACTGGCGGCCGACGGGGGTGAGGGCATGACGAGGGACGTGGCGGTGCTCGGCGCGGGCATGCACCCATGGGGCAAGTGGGGGCGCTCCTTCGTGGAGTACGGGACGGCGGCGGCCCGCGCGGCACTCGCGGACGCCGGAGTCGACTGGCGGGAGGTCGGCTCGGTCGTCGGCGCGGACACGGTGCGTGGCGGATATCCGGGGTATGTGGCGGGAGCGACGTTCGCCAAGGCCCTGGGCTGGCAGGGGGCCAGAGCCGCCAGCGTGTACGCGGCGTGCGCGTCCGGGGCGCAGGCGATCGCCGCGGCACGGGCTCAGATCCTCGCCGGGCTCGCGGACGTCGTCCTCGTGGTGGGGGCCGACGCGGCACCCAAGGGGTTCTTCCGGCCCGCGGGCGGGGAGCGCCCCGACGATCCGGACTGGCTGCGCTTCCGAGTGCTGGGCGCGACGAATCCGGCGTACTTCGGCCTCTACGCGCGCCGGCGGATGGCGGTGCACGGGGACACACCGGAGGACTTCGCCCTGGTCAAGGTGAAGAACGCCGCCATGGGCGCGCTCAACCCGTACGCCCGCTACCGCAAGCGGGTCACCGCCGAGGAGGTCACCGCGTCCGCGGTGGTCGCCGATCCGCTGCGGCTGCTCGACATCTGCGCCACCTCCGACGGCGGGGCGGCCCTGGTGCTCTCCAGCGTGGACTTCGCGCACCGGCACGGTGTGGCCCGGCCGGTGCGGATCCGGGCGGTGTCGACGGTGACCCCGCGCTTCCCGAACACCGTGCTGGACCTGCCGGACATCGCCACGGACTCCGCCGTGGCGGTGGAGCCCGCGGATGCGACCTTCCGGGCCTCCATCGCCCGGGCCGCCTACGAGGAGGCCGGCCTCGGCCCCGAGGACCTGTCCCTGGCGGAGGTCTACGACCTGTCCACCGCACTGGAGTTGCAGTGGTACGAGGACCTGGGGCTGTGCGGCGAGGGCGAGGGGGCGAAGCTCCTGCGGGCGGGGGTGACGGCTCCGGGCGGCCGGATACCCGTCAACACCAGTGGCGGGCTGGCCTCCTTCGGGGAGGCGGTACCGGCCCAGGCCATCGCCCAGGTCTGCGAACTGACCTGGCAGTTGAGAGGCGCGGCGGGCGACCGGCAGATCGCCGGGGCGCGCGTGGGGATGTCCGCGAACCAGGGGCTGTTCGGACACGGATCGGCGGTGATCGCGGTGAGATGACGAAGGCGGATGGAGAACGTCCTGTGACACGTGTGATCACCGAGGTCGCCCACGCTGTGTGATCGGCCCGGAATCCTGTGTGAACGTCTCATGAACTGCGCCTGGGCGCACGCGGGCGGCGAACATCATGCTCCCGTGCACTCCTGGACGGACACTCTCCGATTCGCCTTCCAGCCGGTGGTCAATCTGAGGACGGGCGCGGTCGCCGCCCTGGAGACGCTCGCCCGCCCGGAGACCGGTGACATCCTGGCCGAGGCCCGCCGGGACCCCGAACTCGACAGCGGGCTCACGGTGTTGGCGCTGCGCTGCGCGACGCGCAAGGAGACCCTGCTGCCGCTGCACCTCAACGTGTTCGCGGCCACCCTCGCCGACCTCGGCGGCCTCACCCCGCTGTACGACGCCGTGCGCGCGGCGGGGCGCATGCCCTGGGAGATCACACTGGATGTGGTCCCGCCCTACACGCATGTGCCGCAACGGGCCCTGCTGGAGGCGGTGGCCGCGCTGCGTGAGCAGGGGTTCCGGATCAGCGCGGACGGCATCGGGGACGGTGACGTACCGCTGCGGCTGCTCACCGACCTCTCCCCCGACCTGGTCAAGCTCGACGCCTCGCTGCTGTCCCGGCCGGCCGCGGTGCGGGCGATGCGAACCCTGTGCGAGGAGCTGGGTGCCCTGGTCGCCGTGGAAGGCGTCGAGACGGAACTGCAGTGTGCGGCCGCGCTGTCGGCCGGCGCGCAGCTGGCCCAGGGTGAGCTGTTCGCGCCGCCGGCCCGGATCCCCGCCGTGGACGTATACCTTCCGCCCCGCTCCACCGGCGTCGCCGTCGCCGTGCCCCGGTCCGGCCCCTCGGTGCGGGAGTTCGTGCGCCCGGCCGCCGTGCTGCCGGTGACCGCCTCGGCGGGGCAGGTGCGGGCGCTGCTGACCGGGTCGCCGGACGTCTCGGGTGTGCTGCTGGTGGACCAGGCCGGCAGGCCCGTGCGGTCGGTGCACCGCTCACGGTTCCTGCTGTCCATGTCCGCCCGCTACGGGCACGCCCTGTACGCCGACCGGCCGGCCTTCAAGCTGGGTGACCCGCCCCGCACGGTCGGGGTCGACGGCACCGCCTGGGAGGTGCTGGACGTCGTCGCGGTCGGCGGCCGGGACCGGACCTCCGACGATGTCGCGGTGGTCGACCGGCGCGGGCGGTGCGTGGGCGTCATACGGCTCGCGGACCTGGTGCGGGCGCTGGCCGAGAGCCGGGTCGAAGAGGCGGCCGGGCTCAATCCGCTGACCCGGCTGCCCGGTTCGGACAGCATCACGAGCGAGGTGGACCGGTGGATCGCGGACGGCCGGACGTTCGCGCTGAGCTGGCTGGACATCGATCACTTCAAGCAGGTCAACGACGGTGCCGGGTTCGCCGCCGGAGACGAGCTGATCCGGTCGGTGGGGCGGGCGCTGCAGCAGGCGGTCTCGGGGCACGCGCGCGTGGGGCACATCGGCGGGGACGACTTCCTGGTGCTGGCCGAGGAGGGGGCGGTCGATCCACTGGTCGCCGCGGTACTCGACGCGCGCTGGTCGGCGGGCGGCCGGCCGGTCACGCTCTCTGTCGCGACTGTCGTGTGCGCGCCGGGAAGCGTGGGCGACCATCGCCAGGCCGCCGCCCAGCTCGCACCGCTGAAGAAGGCGGCCAAGGCGCTGCGCGGCACGAGCTGGGTGCTGGGGCGGGCCGGGCTGCCGGGGCACGAGGTGCGGCGCGGCGCGGGGCGGCACCGGCGCAGGCCGGGTACGCGGCCGCCGAGCCGGGGTGGTGAACGTCGTTGCCGAATATGTGTGTTGATGCCCGGCAAGGGTGGCCGGGCGCCGGGCGAGTCGCGGTCATCGTCGCCGTCGGCAACCTTGACGCCCCCGTGGCACCGGTGAACACTTCCCGGTGTCAGTCGACATCGCCGTACATTCTCGGCGTTATCAGGCACTGCGCCACGGGTCTGTTCTGCTCCACGGCCCGTCCCTCCTGGCGATACGGCTGCGACGGCACGCTCGTCACGGACGCCGGGCGGGGCGCGGGGCTCCCTGTCTTCGGCTGACGCCAAGGGAACATTCCTGTACGGATGGCCGGGGCCGAGCAGCCCCGGCCGGCGCCAAGGGAGCCGCCATGAGCAACGGAGACATCTTCGTCGGCGAGGTCATCGGCACCGCGATCCTGATCCTGTTCGGCGCCGGTGTCTGCGCCGCCGTCACCCTCAGACACTCCAAGGCGCGAGCCTCGGGCTGGGTCGTCATCGCGTTCGGCTGGGGCTTCGGTGTCCTGGCGGGCGCGTACACCGCCGCTCCCCTCTCCGGCGGCCAGCTCAACCCCGCGGTCACCATCGGCATCGCGGTGGACACCGGCAAGTGGGGCAAGGTCTGGGTGTATCTGCTGGGCCAGATCGTCGGCGCGATGCTCGGGGCCGTACTGGCGTATCTCGTGTACCTCGCACAGTTCCAGGCCAACATCCGCAAGGAGGGCGGCGGGGACGGCACGGCCGACGAACCGGTGGCGACGCTCGGCATCTTCTCGACCATCCCGGAGATCCGGAACCCGGTCGCCAACCTCATCACCGAGATCATCGCGACCACGGCGCTCGTGCTGCCCATCCTCGCCTTCGGGCTGACGAAAGGCCTCGGCCAGTCCGGCACCACCGTGCTGATCGTGTCCCTGCTCGTCGTCGGCATCGGGCTCTCCCTCGGTGGCCCCGCCGGCTACGCCATCAACCCCGCCCGCGACCTCGGCCCGCGCATCGTGCACACCCTCCTGCCGATCCCCAACAAGGGCACATCCGACTGGGGTTACGCCTGGATACCGGTCGCCGGCCCGCTGCTCGGCGGGGTTCTCGCCGGCGTCATCTACAACGCGGCCTTCTGATCCCCGTACGCCACCCGCCGACCCGTACACCGCCCTCCCACCCCGCACGCGCCCCTCTGACCAGCGACCCGACCCAGCGACCCAGGGGACAGCCATGACGGACACCGCCGAGAAGTACGTCGCCGCCATCGACCAGGGCACCACGTCCAGCCGCTGCATCGTCTTCGACCACGGCGGCGCGATCGTCGCCGTCGACCAGCGCGAGCACCGCCAGATCTTCCCCAAGCCGGGCTGGGTGGAGCACGACGCGACCGAGATCTGGTCCAAGGTGCAGGCCGTGGTGGCCGGAGCGCTCGCCAAGGCCGGGCTGCGCGCCGACCAGCTGAGCGCGCTCGGCATCACCAACCAGCGGGAGACGACGGTCCTGTGGGACCGCGCCACGGGCAAGCCCGTGCACAACGCGATCGTCTGGCAGGACACCCGTACCGCGGCCCTGTGCAACGAACTGGGCGGCGCGGACGGCCAGGACCGCTTCCGCGAGTCGACCGGACTTCCGCTGGCCAGCTACTTCTCCGGACCCAAGGCGGCCTGGCTGCTGGACCATGTGCCCGGCCTCAGGGGACGGGCCGAACGCGGTGAGATCGCCTTCGGGACCATCGACTCCTGGCTGATCTGGAACCTCACCGGCGGCACCGACGGCGGCCGGCACGTCACCGACGTCACCAACGCCGGCCGCACCATGCTGATGAACCTGGACACCCTCCAGTGGGACCCCGCCATCCTGTCCGCCATGAACGTGCCCGAGGCGGTGCTGCCCGAGATCAGGTCCTCGGCAGAGGTGTACGGCACGGCGGTCGGGCAGCTCGCCGGCGTGCCCGTGGCCTCCGCGCTGGGCGACCAGCAGGCCGCCGTGTTCGGGCAGGCCTGTTACGACGTGGGCACCGCCAAGAACACCTACGGCACCGGCAGTTTCCTGCTGCTGAACACCGGCAGCCGGCCGGTGCCGTCCAAGAACGGGCTGCTGACGACGATGGGCTACAAGATCGGTGGGGAGGCGCCGGTCTACTGCCTGGAGGGGTCCATCGCGATAACGGGCGCGCTCGTCCAGTGGTTCCGCGACCAGCTCGGGATCATCCGCAGCGCCGACGAGATCGAGACACTGGCGGCGAGCGTCGAGGACAACGGCGGCGCCTACATCGTGCCCGCCTTCTCGGGCCTGTTCGCGCCCTACTGGCGCTCCGACGCGCGCGGCGTCGTCACCGGCCTCACCCGGTACGTCACGAAGGCCCATCTGGCGCGTGCCGTGCTGGAGGCGACGAGCTGGCAGACCCGGGAGGTCGTGGACGCCATGTACCAGGACTCCGGGGTGCGGATCACCACCTTGAAGGTCGACGGCGGCATGACGAAGAACAACCTGCTCATGCAGCACCAGGCGGACGTCCTCGGCGTGCCGGTGATCCGGCCGCGGGTGTCGGAGACGACCTGCCTGGGCGCCGCCTACGCGGCCGGTCTGGCGACCGGGGTGTGGCACGACCTGGACGAGCTGAAGTCGCACTGGCAGCGGGACGCGGAGTGGACACCGGCGATGGAGGCGTCGGTGCGCGACCGCGAGTACCGCAACTGGCACAAGGCGGTGGAGAAGAGCTTCGGCTGGCTGGAGGAGGACGGCGCGTAGCGGATCACCCACGCGCGCGTGGGTGGCTCGGCGCGGAGAGTGCCGGCACGCGCGCGTGAGCGCTCCTCACGGACCACGGCCCGTACCCCGGTCGGCGGGGGTACGGGCCGTGCCCGTGGTCCGGCCGAAGGGGCCCGCCTCGCCGGTCAGCCGAGGGCGGCCTGGCGGCGGTCGGCCGCGTGGTCCATCGCGTGCTGGACCACGCCGATGAGCACCTCCTTGACCGATTCCCGCTCGCGCGCGTCGCACAGCAGCACGGGCACGTCCTCGTCCAGGTCGAGGGCCTGCCGGACGGCCTCGGCCGGGTAACGGGCCGCCGTCTCGAAGCAGTTGACGCCGACCAGGAAGGGTATGGAGCGCCGCTCGAAGTAGTCGACGGCGGCGAAGCAGTCCTCCAGACGGCGGGTGTCGGCGAGGACGACGGCGCCGAGCGCACCTTCGGACAACTCGTCCCACATGAACCAGAACCGTTCCTGCCCGGGCGTGCCGAAGAGGTACAGCACCAGGTCCTCGCGCAGGGTGATACGGCCGAAGTCCATGGCCACGGTGGTGGTGTGCTTGGCTTCCACACCGCTGGTGTCGTCGACCGGGCGCCCGGCCTCGGTGAGCAGTTCCTCGGTGCGCAGCGGCCTGATCTCGCTGACGGCGCCGACGAGGGTGGTCTTGCCGACGCCGAAGCCGCCGGCCACCAGGATCTTGAGCGTGACGGGCTCGACCGGGGGCTTGCCACGCTCAGAACGCCCGAAGATCATCGGTCTCTTCTCCTGCTTGACGGTCCTGTTTGATGGTGGTCGGACGGCGGATTTCCCGTCACAGCGCCCGGAGGCCGTTGATCACGTCGCGCAGAATACTCTCGTCCGGCAGCTCGGCCGGCGGCACCGGACGCGTGACATGGACGAGTTCCGCGTGCACGAGGTCGCCGATGAGGACCCGCACCACGCCGATCGGGAGGTCGAGTTCGGCGGCGAGTTCGGCGATCGACTGCGGTTCGCCGCGGCAGAGCCCCACGATCTCCATGTGCTCCGGCGCCAGCGTCGGGTCCGTCTCCGGGTCGCCCGCGCCCGGTTCCGTGACGACCACCGCGATCAGGTCCAGCCGGTGCTGGGCCGGACTCGTGGTACGGCCGCGCGTCATGGCGTACGGACGGACCACCGGTCCGGCCTCGTCGTCGAACCAGTGGTTTCTTCCCTGACCGTCTGAGCTCATGACATCCCACTACCCGCCTGCGGGAAGATCGGTGCGCGGGGCGGTGCCCAGATGTACGCCGACCCGCTTGACCAGGAGCGTCATCTCATAGGCGACCTGTCCGACGTCGGAGTCGGCATCGGACAGGACGGCGAGGCAGCTGCCGTCGCCGGCCGCGGTGACGAACAGGAAGGCGTCGTCCAGCTCGACGACCGTCTGCCGGACGCTGCCCGCGTCGAAGTGACGGCCCACGCCCTTGGCGAGGCTGTGGAAGCCGGAGGCCACGGCGGCCAGATGCTCGCCGTCCTCCCTGGTCAGGTCCTTGGACACACCCGTGGGCAGCCCGTCGCCGGACAGGACGACGGCCTTGCGGATGCTGGCGACCCGGTCGACCAGGTCGTCCAGGAGCCAGTTCAGCCCCCCGTTGTCCGTCGCCGTGTGGCCGGTCGCCTTCGGTGCGGTCATCGACCGTCCCCCTTAGTCGTTCCTTGTGCTGTGCCGTTCTGGGTCCCGTCGTCCGCGGCGTTCTCCTGCCGGCCGCGCTGCCAGCCGCGCTGGAGCGAGGCCATCCGGCTGCGGACCTCCTCGGCGTCCCGGTCGGCGCTCGGCGCCTCACGCTCGGCGCGCCGCGGGGTGTCCTGCTTGAGCTGGGGGGCCAGGCTGGCCTGGCGTACGCGCCGGGGCAGGGGACCGGTGGCGGGCTCTGTGGGCGGATGGGTGGCGGGGGCGGTGTGCGTGCCGGTGGCCGGTTCGCTCGCCGCGCTGCGGCCCGCGTCGGTGGCACGGCTCGGCAGGACCGTGTCGCCGGCCGGCGGGGCCTCGGCGCGACGGGCCGGGGCCCCACCGGGTCGGGCTGCCTCGCCGCCGTAACGAGCCGTCTCGTCACCGGCTACGGCCGTCTCGGCGCCGAATCCGACCACGTCACCGGCGGGCTGGGCTACGCCGCCGGGGCGGGACTCCTCGTCGGTGGGCTGCGCCGCGCCGCCGGGACCGGACTGCTCACTGACGGGCTGAGCCGCGACACCGGAACGGGACTCCTCGCCGACAGGGTCAGCCGCACCGCCGCCGGAACGCTCCTGCTCGCCCACGGCGTCAGCCGCGCCGCCGCCACCTCGGAACCCTTCGCCGAGAGGCTCGCCCGTGCCGCCGGCAGGCGGGAACGCCTCGCCTGCCGGCTGGGCCGCGCCACCACCACGGGTCCGCTGAGCAGCGGACTCGGCTGGGCCCCCACCAGGACGGAACCGCTCGCCGGTCGGCTCGCCGGCAGCCGTGCCGACGGTGCCGCCACCGGCCGGAGAGCCCGGTCGGATGCGCCGGGGCAGTGCGGGGGCGTCGGGCGGCGTGGTGGTGGCGTCGGTGGGGGCCGGGGCTCGTTCGTCGACGCGGTCGGTGAGTTCGGCGGGTCGCCGGGAGGGCGTGGTGCGCCGACGGGCGGGCAGCGGGGCCAGGCCGCCGGTGTCGGGGCGGCGGGCGGCGGTGGAGGGCCGCTGGTCCGCGTCGTCACGGCGGGAGGCCTCGGAGGGCTGCCGGTCCGCATCATCTCGGCGGTCGGTCTCGGCGGACTGCCGGTCCAGATCGTCGCGCCGGGAGCGCTGGTCGGTGACGGGCTTGCCGTGTGAGCTGACCAGTTTGGGGGTCTGGCGGCGAGGCAGCGGTATGGGGCCACGGCCGCCGTCCTCGTCGTATGCTGCGCGGTCGCCGGACGGGGACGGCGTCTGTTCGTCGGCGCGTGAGCGCGACCGGCGGGGCCGGAACAGTCCGCCGCGCTCGCTGTCGTCGTCCCCCAGGACGCCGGGGAAGTCGTCGATGGCGTCGAGATCCACCGGCGCCTCCAGCTCGACGGGGCCGTCCAGCAGCGAGGTCGGCAGGCCGGGCAGCTGCACCGGCGCCGCCGACAGTCCGGCGGCGCGGCCCGCCGCCTGCCCGAGCCCCTTGCCCGGGCGGTCCCGGTCGAGGCGGAAACCGAGGCCGTTGGTGTCCGGTATGTCGTCGCTCAGCAGGGCGTCGGGGATGAAGACGACGGCGGTGGTGCCGCCGTACGGCGAGGGCTGGAGGGAGACCCGGACGTTCTGGCGCTGGGCGAGCCGGCTGACCACGAACAGGCCGAGCCGGTCGGTGTCGGACAGTTCGAACTCGGGGGTCTCGGCGAGACGCAGGTTGGCGTCGAGGAGTGCCTCGGCCGTCATGCCGAGACCCCGGTCGTGGATCTCCAGGGTGAAGCCGTTGGCGACCCGCTCGCCGAGCACCTGGACGGCGGTGTGCGGGGGCGAGAAGACCGTGGCGTTCTCCAGGAGTTCGGCCACGAGGTGGGTGAGGTCGGCGACGGCCGGGCCGGTGACGGCGATCCGGGGCAGGCGCCGTACCTCGATGCGTTCGTAGTCCTCGACCTCGGCGACGGCGGCGCGTACGACGTCCATCAGCTGCACGGGGCGGCGCCACTGCCGGGAGGGTGCGGCACCGGAGAGGATCACCAGGCCCTCGGCGTGCCGGCGCATACGGGTGGTGAGGTGGTCCAGGCGGAAGAGGTCGGCGAGTTCGTCGGTGTCCTCGGTGCGGCGCTCCATGGTGTCGAGCAGCGTGAGCTGCTTGTGCAGCAGCACCTGGCTGCGGCGGGCGAGGTTGACGAAGACCTCGGAGACGCCGGAGCGGAGTTCGGACTGCTTGACGGCGGCCTCGACGGCGGCCCGCTGAAGGGTGTTGAGGGCCTGGCCGACCTCGCCCATCTCGTTCTTGTCGTACTCCAGGCGCGGCACCTCGGTCTCGACGTCGACCTGTTCGCCCGCGGAGAGGCGGCGCATCACGCTGGGCAGCCGGACTCCGGAGGCCTCGTGTGCCTCCAGGCGCAGCTGGCGCAGGTCGTGGATGAGGCTGCGGCCGGTGCGGACCGACAGGACGACGGAGAACACGAGCGCGATCAGGCCGAGCAGACCCGCGGCGGCGGCCTGCAGGATCACACCGAGGGCCACGGGGCGCGTACGGTCCTGGAAGCGGTCGCCCACATGGTCGTCGAGGCTGCCCAGTTCGTCCAGGGCGCTCGCGGCAGCGGAGTCCCAGCTCTGCGCGGTGACCCCGCGCGGGGTGCCGGAGTCCGTGCGGATGACGGTCTGTTCGGCCGCGCGCAGCGGGGCGGTGGTGGCGTCCCTCCAGAGGCGTTCGTAGCGGTCGCGTTCGGCGGCGGGCAGCAGCGGCAGGCTGACGTCGTACAGGATGCTGCGCTGGGCGACGAGGTCGGAGATGTCACGGGTCTCGGTGCGACTGAGCCGGCCGACGACGAGGGAGGAGCCGACGAGGGCGTCCTCGCGCGAGAGCAGCTCGCGGGCGCGGCTGACGTTGACCATGGCGCGGTACTGCGCGTCCAGTCCGACGTCGTCGATGCCCTCGAGGGAGGCGAGCAGCGTGAAGCAGGGGTCGACGAGGCGGTTGTAGAGGTCGAGGGCCTGGGCCCGGTTGACCGTGCCCTGCTCGACGCTGCGGCGCAGGGAGCCGAGGCCGTCGAAGGCGTCCAGGACGGCGGTGAGGCGCTCGTTGTCGTCCACGTCCAGGCCGTCGAAGACGTGGTGTTCGCCGGCGTTGCCCCGGATCCTGGCGATCGCCCGGTCGGTGGCGGCGCGGGTGCGCTGGAGCGCGGAGAGGGCGTCGGCGGCCCGTGGGTCGGCGAGGTAGACGAGGGTCTGGCGGCGTTCCTGCTGCAGGACGCGGACGGTGTCCTCGGCGGGATAGCCGATGTCCTGCTTGACGTCCGACACCTGGAACATCCGGGCGACCTCGCGCCCCGTGAGTACCGTGGCGAAGCCCCAGACGGCGGTCAGGGACACCAGCGGCACGAGAAGCAGCGCCACGATCTTCCGGCGGATCGACTTCCCGCGAAAGCGCATGGCCTCCCCTAGATCGACCCCCGTCGGCCGGGGGTGCTCATGTCCGTCAACAAACGGCGCGAGCCTACTACCGCCCCACAGTTAACTCGAAGACATGTCCGGAGGACGAACCCCCGGTCCGGCGGCGAGACATGGCGAGTTGTCCGGGCATTGCGGGAGATTGCCACCGCGATCCGGTGCCTCCGTACGGCCGGACCGTGAGCTTGCTACCGGGCGGTTGGCTGGATTTTTTCGCAGGGTGGGAATCTTCGTGCCATCTCGTTCGTCCTTCTCTACGGGAAATGGCGGCGGAATGGGCCACAGGAGCCGCATCCCGCACCCCGGCGGCGTAAAACAGCGCAAGCCGGGCAGCCACTGGGGAGTCGGGGTCTTGTGACACCGGGGTGTGAGGGGACTGCTGGCGGTGGGGAGTGACACGGTGATGGGCACGGCGGAATGGCGCGAGGCGCCCGGGGAGAGCGTGGCGGGGCGTTCGGTGGCGCGGCGGGGCCTGGAGGCGCCGGATCGCGACATTCGGGCGCGCGGGCGCGCCGGGAAGGCCGGCGGCGAGCAGCAGACGTACCGGACGTTGTGGATCGAGGAGCCGGCCCGACGGCACCCGATGCCCGATCCGGTGCGTACGGCGGCGGTGCGGGCGGTCCTGATCATCGCGGTGACGCTGATCCAGGCGATGGTCGCGTTCCTGTGCGCGATGGCCGACTCCTGGCTGGCGTTCCCCATGGTGATCAGCAGCGTGGCGAGCACGGTGGTGGCCACCTGGGCCGCGGTCGACGTATGGGTGACCCGCCAGGTGTGGAACCAGCGGTACGGCGTGGTCTCCGAGCCGAGCAGCACCGCCCGGGCACTGCGCCGCGAGCGGCGGGCGCGTCGGCGCGAGGAGCGCGCGGCCCTGCGCGAGCAGGAGCGGATACGCCGGCGGGGTGGCGCCGGGCAGCTGTCCCACCCCTGAGTCCCCCGCGGCTCGCCGCTACGGCGTGTTCACCGGCTTCTTGAACATCCGTGTCGCCGTGATCTCGCTGTGCACCGCCTCTCCGGCCTGGGGCTCTGGCGGAAGGCCAGGCCGGAGGTGTTCCTCGACGCTGATGTACTTCAGGCCCGCCCTGAGGTCCGCGTCGTTGCGCAGGCGGATGACCAGCGGGAACTCGGCCAGGGCGGTCGTGTCGAACAGGCCGGTGGTGTACAGCAGCTGCACGCCGAGCGCGTCGGACACCGCCCGTTGCAGCTCCAGCAGGTACGTGGCGTTGGCGCGGCCGATCGGGTTGTCCAGGAACAGCGTGCCGGCGTGCCGGTGCTTGTCGCGCCCGCGGTCGTTCGACCTCAGGGCGGCCATCGTGCAGTACAACGCGATGGCGGCCGTGAGCAGCTGACCACCCGAGAACACGTCGCCCATCTGCCCGACGGGGACGCGCTCGGCGCGCAGTACGGCGTCGGGCTTGAGGATCTCGACGGCCACGCCCTTCGGCTGAAGCGCCGCCGCGACACCGCGCAGCAGCAGGGACATGCCGTCCCGGCGCAGGTCGGAGTTCTTCTTCACGGCCGCGCGGGTGGCCTCGTCGATGACCTCGCCGAGGCGTTCGGTGAGTGTGGCCTGGTCGGGCTCCTCGAAGCGGATGCGCAGGAACTCCTGGCCGGACCACTCACCGAGGCCTTCCGGAAGGCGGGAGAGCCGCTGGGCGGAGCGCAGGGTGGCGAGGGCGGACTCGACCAGGCCGCGGAGGCGGTCGACGATCGAGTCGCGGTTGCGCTCCAGCTGGGCGAGCTCGTCGGTCAGGACGCGCAGCCGGGGCGCGAACGCGTCCGCCCACTTCTGCGCGTGCTCGGGCAGTGCGGAGGCGGGCAGTTCGCGGATCTGCTGCCGGGCGGGGGTGCGGACCTGCTCGTAGCGCGTGGCGTTGGCGTGCCGGACGAGGACGTCGCTCGCCTCGCGCACGGCCGCCTCGGCGGCGGACAGGTCGGCGGCGCAGCCGCGCAGCGAGCGGCGGGCCTCGGCCGCGGAGTGCCGGGCCTCCTCCAGGCTGCCGGGGTACGGCTCCGGCTCCTCCTGTTCCTCCTCGGGGGCGTGCTCGCGCAGCAGGTCGCGGAGCATCGCGGCGATCTCGTCGAAGCCGCCGGCCGCGTCCTCGGCGGCCCGGTGTGCCTCCAGCAGCTCGGAGTGTGCCTCGCGGGCCTCGGCCAGTGCCTCGGTGCGGGCCGCGAGTTCGCCCGTCGCCGTGCGCAGCAGCGCCTGGGCGTGCTCGGCGTCGCGCGGCAGGAGTTCCTCGGGCAGCTCGGTGTGTGCCTCGCCGTCCTCGGGGGCGTGCCGCTCGGCCTCGCCGCGCAGCCGGCCGAGCTGCTCACTCGCACTCGACATACGGGTCTCCAGGAGCTGCACGAGCTCCTCCGCGCGGGCGGCGGCGGCCTGCCGGGAGGGCCCGTCGGAGCCGTCGGGCGACTGCAGCAGCTGCTCGGCGCGGGTGCGGACCTTGTTGCTGAGCCGGTCCAGTTCGGCGCGGGCGGCGCTCTCGTCGCTCTCCGCGCGGGCCTGCTCGGCGCGCAGGTCGGCGCCGACGCCGACCTTCTCGTACACCTGGGAGGCGGCCCGGTAGGCCTCGCGGAGGGCGGGCAGGGACGCCTTGGGGGCGTCCGCGTCCTCGACCGGTACGTCGTCCGGGGCGCCGGCGATCTCGGAGCGTTCGGCGCGCAGGGCGCGCGCGGTGCGGCGGGCGTCGTCGGCGGCGCGCTGGGCGGCGCGGCGGTCCTCGTCGGCGGCGCGGGCGCGCTCCAGGCAGGTCTGGGCGCGGGCCTCGGACTCGGTGGCCTCGTCGGCGAGTTCACGCAGTTTCACCTGCCAGCCGGCGCGCTCGCGCAGCCGGTAGGCGAGGCCGGCGAGGGCGTCGGCGGCGCGCCGGGCCTTCTGCGCGGCCTCCTGCCGCTCGTCGCGGACCTGTGCGGCCTCGGCGGCGGCCTCGTCGGCCTCCGCGCGCACCGTGCGCGCTTCGGCCAGTTCGGCCTCGGCCTCCTCGGCGAACGCGCGGGCTTCCTGGGCGCTCTGGCCCAGTTCGGTGAGGCGGCCGGCGGGGCAGCCGGTGCGCCAGGAGGCGAGCCGGGCGGCCAGTTCGCGGTCCTTGCCCAGCCGGGCGGCGAGGGTGCGGATCTCCTCGTCGCGCTCGGTGGCCCGCGCGCGCAGCGCCTGCCGTTCCTCGTCGGCGGCGTGCTCGTCGTGCATGGCCGGGTTCGGCGGCACGAGGAAGACATCGCCCGGGGCGGCGTCGGCGGCGGGGGCCGGGGCGAGCAGGGCGGCGGCCGTGCCGACGGCGACGGCGGAGCGGGGCAGCAGGGCGGCGTCGCTGAGCGCATCGCGGGCACGCGCGTGCGTGTCCGGGTCGGTGATGATCACGCCGTCGACCAGTTCGGGCCGGGCGGCGAGCACGCGCGCGTGGTCGGCGGGGTCGACGGCCTGGGCGAGGTAGCGCCAGCCGGGCAGTGCCGGGATGCCGTGCTCGCCGAGGAACTCCACCGTGGCCAGGACGTCCGGGCCGGGCGGCAGCAGTCCGCCGTCGCCGAGCGCGCCGAGGATCCGGGAGTCGTCGGCCGCCGCGGTGCGCAGCTCGAAGAGGTGCCGTTCGGCGGTCGAGACGGCGTCGTCGAGGAGCTCGCGCAACTCGTCGGCGAAGCGGTCGAGTTGCTCGGGAGTCAGGGGGCCTTCGGCGGAGGGCCCTGCGGCGCCGGCCGGGTCGGCCGCCACGTTCCGAGCCGCGCCCGTACGGCCGTGGGGGGACGTCTCCGCCTCGGAACGGGCACCGACGGTTGCCGTACCGGCCCGACCGCCGGGGAGGTCGTCGGCTCCGGTCCGGGGTCCGGGCACGTCGGCCCGGCCCGTACCGGACACGCCCGGCAGGCTGAGCAGTTCCGCGAGCCGCTCCTCGGCGGCCAGGGACTCGGCGAGGCGCCGCTCGGCCTCGTAGGCCCGGTCGGCCGCTGTCGCGGCGTCCGCCGCGCGGGCGGCGGTCAGCTCCGCGCGGGACTCGGCGGAGGCCGCCTCGCGCGCGTGCTCGGTGACCTTGCGGGCGGCCTCGCGGGCCGCGTCCCAGGCGGCCACGGCGGTCTTCTCGGCATCGCTGGCGGCGAGCGCGGCACGCGCCGGGTCGGCGTCCGGGGCGCTGTCGTCGAGCCAGCCGGCGCGGACGGCCTCGGCGGTCTCCTGCTCGACCTCGGCGAGGCGCTGGCGCAGGTGCCCGGCCTCGCTGCGGGCGCGCTGTGCCTCGGTCGCGGCGGTGGTGGAGTCGCGGTAGGCGGAGTCGCCGGCCTCCTGCAGCGCGGCGGAACGCTCCTCCTCCTCGTTGGCGAGGGCCTCGGCGTTCTCGGCGGCCGCGTGGAGCGCCCGTACGAGGTCGACCGCGGCCTTGGCACGCGCGGCGAGCGCGGGGGCCGCGTCCCGCTCGGCCTCCTGGATGGCGGCGGACACGCGCGCGACGCGGTCGGCGGCGGCGCGGTGGCGCAGCACGGCTTCGGCGGCCTGCCAGGCGGAGTGCAGGGTGCGGGCGTCGGCCAGCTCGCGTTTCTGCGCGGCGGCGGACTTCTCCGCGGCGGCGAGCGCCAAGGAGGCGTGCCGGTAGGCCAGTTCGGCCGCGATCAGGGCGCTGCGCTCCCGGGCGCCCTCGGAGTGCGTGACGGCGTAGGCGGCGGCCGTGACCCGCTGGGCGAGGTCGGCGGCCCGCACCCGCTCCTGTACGGCCCGTGCGGACAGCCGCCGGGCGAGGGTGCGGGTACGGCGCTCGGCGCCGGCGTGGATGTCACGCGCGTGTGAGCGGGCGTCGGCGGCCTCGACGATCCGCCCGAGCAGGTCGACCGAGCCGGCGGTGAAGTCCCGTTCGGCGATCAGCTCGGCGCGTCGGCCCAGCTTGTTGCCGAAGCCGCTGACCAGGTCGGCGAGGCCGTCGGTGTCCCGGGTGTCGGTGACGGCGCGCAGCAGCAGGTCGGTGAAGTCGGAGTCCTTCTTGACCGCGAAGAGACCGGCCGCCTCGCCCTCGTCGGCGTTCATCTCCCGCTGGTAGCGGAAGAGTTCGGGGTCGAGGCCGAGGTCGCCGAGGTGCTCGATCCAGCGGTCGTGGATCTCCTCCCAGTGCACCTCCAGATGCGGGTAGGCCTTGCCCGCCTCCATCAGGGCGTCACGGAAGCCCTTCATGGTGCGGCGCCGGCCCTGGGCGCCCGAGGTGCCCTCGACGTGCGGCCGTACGGCGGTGGACTCGGCGACCGGCAGGTTGTCCAGGCTCAGTCCGGGCCCGGGCCGGAACGAATACCAGGCCTCGGCGAACTTGCGCGGGTCGTTGGACACCTGTCGTCCGCGCCATTCGCTCACCTTGCCGACGACGACGCACTCGCCGGTCTGCACATGCTGCCACTCCAGCGCCACATGCCCGCAGTCGTCGGCGAGGAGGAACTTGCGGAGCACACCGGAGCTGGCGCCGCCGAGGGTGTTGCGGTGGCCCGGCAGCATCACCGAGAAGATCAGCTTGAGCAGGACGGACTTGCCGCCGCCGTTCTCCAGGAAGAGCACGCCCGCGGGCGCGGGGCGGCGCGGCGGTCCGGACGGCTCCTCCTCGAAGAACTCCGCTTGCGTGGGCGCCGGGTCGGGCACGGGCTCGCCGACACCCCGCAGGTCAAGCACGGTGTCGGCGTAGCGCGCACCGGCGGGACCGATGGAGTAGAGGCGGACCCGGGACAGCTCGTACATGGCGGACTCTCGTCGTAAGTCTTCGTAAGGGTAAAAAAACGTGCGGTGGTTCAGGGATCAGGAGTGGAACGGCAGCCCGGCGTCGGCCACCAGCTCCAGGTCCGCGGTGTCCTCGGCGGGCAGCAGGCTGGCCGTGCCGTCGGTCACCGGTACGACGCCCAGCTCGAGCAGTTCGGCCATGGCGGCGCTGCCGGCCATGTCGCGGACCTGGAGCTGGTAGCGGGCCGTGGTGCGGTACGTGCCGCCGCCGTCGTCGCCGGTGCGCTGCAGGAAGCCCGAGTCGGTGAGGAAGGCCAGGGCCTTGGCCACGATGCCGGTGGTGGAGGCGGCCGGGCGGCGGGCGTCCTTGGTGGCTCCGGTGGCGCTGCGTCTGGCCCAGATCCGCCAGGCGGCCTCGAGGCCGGGTGCATCGGTCGCCGGGTCGGTGTTCTCGCCCAGTTCCTCCGCCCGCTCCTCCAGACGCCGGCAGGCCTGCCGTACGAAGGCGTCGACGCCGTTGACGGTGACGCGGCCGATGTAGGAGTCGTCGGCCAGGTCCTCCGGGCGGGGGAACGCCAGTGCGGCGACGGCGAGATGGGCGAGCCCGTGCAGGAAGCGGTCGCCGGAGTCGGCGGCGGTGCGACGCGCGTAGTCACCCATGCGGACGGCGAACACCGAGTCCTCGGCGGCCGTCACGGCCATGCCCGCACGCGGCGACACCTCCAGCACGACGAGCCCCAGACCGGCGGCGACGGCGTCGGCGAGCCGCGCGAACGCCGGGTCCTCGCGGTACCGGCGCAGCAGCTCCGTGTACTCCTGGTCGCGCGCGGGCTGCAGCTTGGGCTGCAGCCCGAAGGCGACGAGCCGCGCCGCGTCGGCGGCGTCGGCGGGGGTGACGGCGGAACCGGCCGGCGCGGCGGCGGGCTCGGGCTCACTCCGGTCGACGTGCTCGGTCACGGTCGGGGCTCCTTGTCACGCTGTGGCTCACTCATGCTGCTTCGGTCCTGTCCGCCGCCATCCCGGCCGCGTCCAGCAGGGCGGTCCCCACGATCAGGTCGGCACCGCCGAACTCGGGGTCGTCCAGCTCGGTCCCGTCGTCGACGGCGAACAGGAGCTTCTCCTCGCCCTGCCGGTAGGCGGTGCCGACAGCCGGGCTGGCCGCGTGGACGGCCAGCAGGGCCACCAGATAGGCCAGATCGGGGTCACCGGTGCGCCGGGACTCGGCCAGCAGCCCCGACAGCCTGCGCGGCGCGTCGGCCGGCAGGTCCAGCAAGGCCATCGCGGCGGCCAGTTGCTCCTCGCTGAACCGGCTGTCGTCCGGTGTCGCGATCAGATCCGGCTCCGGCATCTCCGCGCCCAGATGCTCCCGCTCCACCGGCGGCGTCAGCAGTATGTCGACGAGGTCGCCGACCCGCACCGACACGGGCGTGCGCAGACCCGTGCCCTTCGCGAAGAACGCGTCCGTGACCCGGATCGCCTGCTCCAGGGGCAACGGCAGGACGGGGGCGACGAGATGGCCGTACAGGTCGATCCCGGACGTGGTCGCGGGCGTGGCGAAGGCCTGCCGGTCCTGCTCGGCACGGAACAGCGGGCCCGCCTCCAGCAGGCGTGACTGGAGCTGGGTGTGCCGCCGGATGCAGTCCTTGACGATGTCGACCAGTTCCGCGGCGCGCCGCTTGTGCCCGGGCTCCTCGGTCTCGTCGCGGGCCTTGCGGATGTTGGTGAGGATCGCGTTCTCGTGGCGGTAGCGGTCGGCCACGTGGTCCAGGGCCTCGGCGATCATGTCGGGCACGGCGCTGAGCCAGTCGACCGCGCGGACGTTGCGCCGGGTGGCCTCCAGGGCGCGGCGCAGGGTTTCCGAGTACTGCACCGTGCGGTAGCGGGCCTGCTCGGCGGCGAGCTGGGCGTCGGCGAGCCGGCCGCGGCTGATCAGCACCTCCAGCTTGACCTCGGCGGCGATCTGGGCGCTGGTGACGTCGGTGTCGAGGGCGCCGACCAGGACGTTGACCGCCTCGTCCGTCGTCCGCAGATAGACCGTGCCGCCGGGGCCGGGGACCTCTTCGATGAGCTTGAAGTCGTAGTCCCTGCGGACGTATGTCCCGTCCGGCGCGAAGGTGCCGTAGACGGCGCGGAAGCCGCGGTCGACGCTGCCGACGTTGATCAGGTTCTCCAGGACCCAGCGGGCCACGCGCTCGTGCTCGGCGGTGGGACGGCGGGGGGCCTGGGCGGCGATGCGCGGGACGAGCCGGGCCACGATCTGCTCGTGGTCGGCGCCGGTGTCGAAGTCCATGTTGAGTGTGACCAAGTCGATGGCGGCGAGGGCCACCTCGGCCATGCCGTACACCGAGTACTCACCGGCCAGGTTGGCCTTGCGTGCGTCGAGGTCGTGCAGCGGCGCGGTGCAGGCGAGCGCGCGCAGCCGCCGCGCCAGCCCCTCGTCGGCGGCCGGGCCCGATGCCGGGCGCGGCCCCGCGCTGAGCTGGGGCGGAACGCTGTCCGTCGGTGCAGGCGAAGTCACGGTGCACAGACTAGGTCCTCGGTCTGACATCGACCCAAACGAGAGGCTCTGCCGGTTTGGCGACCGGCCTGCGGGGTGATGCCCGGGCGCGGGCCGCCGGTGGCTGGTCGCGCCCCCGCGGCCCGGCCGCAGATCGGTACGGCCCCGCTCCCCTTACGGGGCGACCCGTCGGCGGTACACCTCCACCACCCGCTCCAGTGAATCGGTGAGGTAGGTCTCCAGCAGCCGCTCGGCCTCGCCCTTGTCGCCGGCCTGCAGCGCCTGGAGGATCTCGTGGTTGCGGGCGAGGTAGGGCTCGTGCAGCCGGCGCGGGTCGTCGACGACGTGGAAGGCGAGCCGCAGCTCGGCGAAGACGCTGCGCATCAGTTCGTCGGTGCGTTCGCTGCCGGCGAGGGCGACCAGTTCCCGATGGAAGTGGATGTTGGCGGTGCCCAGCGCCTTCCAGTCGTTCTGCGCGGTCGCCGCCTCTCCCTCGGCGACGGCCGCGGCCACGCCGTCCAGCCGGTACGGCGGCTCGCCGAGGCCGCGCACGACGGCGCACTCGACCAGGGAGCGCGTGCGGTAGATGTCCTCGACGTCCTCGACGGTCAGGACCCTGACGAACACACCGCGGTTGAGTTCGTGGATCAGCAGGCGCTCGTGTGTGAGCAGCCGGAACGCCTCGCGCAAGGTGTTGCGGGAGACCCCGAGCGCCCCGCCGATGCCGTCCTCCGACAGCCGGGTGCCGGGCGGGAAGAACCCGTCGGCGATACGGCTCCGGAGGATGTCCGAAACCCGCTCCGCCGTGCTCGTACGCCCCAGGAGCGCACGATCGTCGGCCAGTGCCGTCAGCTGCTCTGCCATGCCCGGAATTCAATCGCACGCACCGGGACGAAACAACATGGGTATTGAAGGATCGTTGAACGATTCCCTGTGCAACCGGGAGAGCGGACTGCTGCCGGCCGTGTACGGCGGTGCCGTGCGCTGCGGACGTACCGGCTGGTGGGCATCGTCTGAATCCGCCGGGGCGGCCACGCGGGGACACGCCGGCAACCGAGCCGGAGGGCTGAGGGCCACCGAGGGGCGCGCGCCGGCGCGCGCCCAGCCCGGTGAACTCCCCGGTGGCACTGGGGCCCGGCACAGTCCAGGCCCGCCCGCACGAGGGCCAGGAGATCGGCTCGGCGGCCCCTCGACCGCCGGACGCTACCCGGTGACCACAGGGGTGGTCCGCGCCGCCTGCGTGCCGACGGCCGCGCAGGCCGCATCCGGCACGCCGGCCGGGCCCGCAGTATCCGGACCCGTGGCCTCGAGGTCCGCAACCGCAACCGAGGCCGCGCGGGCGTTGCCCAGGATCGCGCCCCCAGAGACCGCAGCCGCACCCGAGGAGGCCGCCCGGACCGCACCCGGAATCGTGGCCGCAGAGGCCGCACCCCCGGCTGAAGCCACGCGGGCGGTACCCGGCACCGCACCCCCACAAGCCGCGCCCGCAACCGCGTGGGCAGTCCCCGGCATCGCACTCCCGGAAGCCGCACCCCCGACCGAGGAGGCCCGGACCGCACCCGGAATCGTGACCTCGGCGACCGCAGTCCCAACCGAAGCCACCGGGGCGGCACTTGGCACTGTGACCCCAGCGGCCGCACCTGCAGCAGAAGCCGCGCGGGCCGTACCCGGAATCGACCCCCCAGAGCGCGCACCCCCGGCCGAGGAGGCCACCCGGACCGCACCGGGAGCCGCGGACTCACAGGCCGCACCCCCACCCGAGGAAGCCGCCCGTCCCGCACCCGCAAGCCCCGTCGGGCCGGCGCCGGCCGGGCGCCGCTGAGCCTCGGCGTCCTCGGTGGTGGGGTTCGCCAGGGAAGCCAGGGCCGCGGACACCGCCGCCGAGGCACTCAGGTCGAGGCGGGTGGTGGTGCCCCGCGCCCGGTGGTGCAGTTCGTCGGCGGCCAGGCGCAGCAGCTGGGGCAGCAGGTCCTTGCAGCGCCGGGCCACCCAGGCGGTGCCGGCCGTGGCGAGCCACAGCAGGCTCGCCGCCTTGGTGGGGGCGGGGAACTCCGGTTCGGGCGACGGCGGTTGGCCGGTCGCTCGGCCCGCCTCGGTGAGCAGGGCGTGGAAGCGGACGGCGAGCTGCCGGTGCCCGCGCTCGCCCGGGTGCAGCCGGTCCGCGCTCCACAGCGCCCGGTCGGTGATCCAGGCACCGTCCGCGGCGTGCAGGTGGACGGCGCCGTAGCGTTCGGACAGCGCGTGGACGATCGTGTTGACGGCCCGCTGCCGGCGGGCCAGCGGACGGGCCAGGGCGCCCGGCAGGCCCAGCATCGCGCCGGGGTCGGGCAGGCAGGCGGTGAGGAGGGCGGCGCCCTCGCGGGCGAAGGTCGCGTAGACCTCGTCCAGGTGGGCGGCCACCGCCTGGATGTCGAAGGTGTGGCGCAGTGTGTCGTTGACGCCGATCACCACCGACACCAGGTCGGGACGGAGTTCGAGGGCGGCCGGTGTCTGCCGCTCCAGCACGTCCCGCGTCTGCGCGCCGCTGACGGCGAGGTTGGTGAACTTCACGGCGTCGGCGGTCTCGGCGAGGGAGGGCGCGAGCAGCGCGGCCCAGCCCCGCCAGCCGTCCCCGGCGGGGTCCCCCACGCCCTGGGTCAGCGAGTCCCCGAGGGCGACGAAGCGGACGGGTCTCATGCCACGCCCTCCGGCACGGTGCGGCCGACCCCGGTGGGGCTGAGCACCTCCGCGTCGTGGGCCGCCAGGAATGCCTCCACGGCCGTTCCCCAGCCGAAGCACTCCGCACGCGCGCGTGCCGCTTCACGCCGTGCCGGCTCGCCGCGGTCCAGGAGCAGTTCCACGGCGTCCGCGAAGGCCTCGCCCCGGTCGGTCGCGGTGGCTCCGGCGGAGCCGATGACCTCGGGCAGCGCGGACGAGGCGCTGGCCACGACGGGCGTACCGCACGCCATGGCCTCCAGGGCCGCGAGCCCGAAGGTCTCGGCGGGCCCGGGCGCGAGGGCGACGTCGGCGGTGGCCTGGAGGGCGCCGAGCGCGTCCCGGTCGGAGACGTGCCCGAGGAAGGTCACCGGCAGCCCGTGCTCCCGCGCGCGCTGCTCCAGGCGGGGCTTGAGCGGCCCGTCCCCGGCCACCACGAGCACCGCCCGCCGCCCGCGCCTGAGCAGCGCCTCCAGGGCGTCCAGGGCCGTGCCGGGCCGCTTCTCCACGGACAGCCGGGAGCACATGACGAGCAGCGCCTCGCCTCCGCGCGCGTGCAGGGTGCGCAGCGCCGGGTCGCGCAGCGCGGGGTGGCGTTCCATGAGGTCGACGCCCAGGGGGGCGCGTACGACGTTGCGCGCGCCGATGCGCACGAACTCGCGCTCGGCGAACTCGGTGGTGCACACCACCCGTGAGTAGACGTGCGCGGTACGGGTGTTGAGGGCGTCGGCGGCCCGGCGGGAGAGGTTCTCGGACAGGCCCCAGGTGCGCAGCACGCCGTCGGCGGTCTCGTGGGAGACCATCACGGCGGGCACGCGCGCGCGGCGGGCCCAGCGGCCGGTCCAGCGCAGGGTCGTACGGTCGGAGACCTCCAGGCGGTCCGGGGCCAGCTCCTCCAGGAGGGCGGCCACGCGCCGCTTGTCGGTGAGGACGCGGTAGCCGCCGGTTCCGGGCAGCAGCGGGCCGGGCAGGGTGATGACCCGGCCCTGCTCGGTGTCGCGGTCGGTGTGCCGTTCGCCGGGCACGATCAGGACGGGCTCGTGGCCCGCCGCCTGGAAGCCCTTGCCCAGCTCGCGCAGGGCGGTGCGCAGACCGCCGGAGGCCGGGGCGACGAAGTTGGCGAGCCGGACGATGCGCAGGGACTGGCCCGTCATGCCGCCACCACCGTCTTCCGTGCCGCGAGGACATCGTCGTAGTGGGCGATCAGCTGGTCGCCGACGGCGGCCCAGGTGCGGCCCTCGACCATCGTGCGCGCGGCCTTGCCGAACGCGGTCCGCCGCGCCCGGTCGGCGGCCAGTTCGCGGACGGCTTCCCGCACGGCCTCGGCGTCGCACGGCGGTACCAGGTATCCGGTGCGGCCGTGGGCGACCAGGTCGAGCGGGCCGCCGGCGGCGGGGGCGACGACCGGGACGCCGCTGGCCATGGCTTCCTGGACCGTCTGGCAGAACGTCTCGAAGGGGCCGGTGTGCGCGAACAGGTCCAGCGAGGCGAAGATCCGCGCCAGGTCACCCCCGGTGCGCCGGCCGAGGAAGGCGGCGCCGGGCAGCGCCTCGGTGAGGTGGACGTGGCTGGGCCCGTCGCCGACGACCACGACCTTGACGCCGTCCAGGCCGCAGGCGCCGGCGAGGAGTTCGACGTGCTTCTCGGGGGCGAGCCGGCCGACGTAGCCGACGATCACCTCGCCGTTCGGGGCGAGTTCGCGGCGCAGCGCCTCGTCACGCAGGTCTGGCCGGAAACGTACGGTGTCCACGCCGCGCGGCCACAGCCGGACCCGGGGTACGCCGTGTGCCTCCAGGTCGCCGAGGGCGGCGCTGGAGGGGGCGAGGGTGCGGTCGGCGGCGGCGTGCACGGAACGGATCCGCCGCCATGCGGCCGCCTCTCCGGCGCCCATGTAGGTACGGGCGTATCCGGCGAGGTCGGTCTGGTAGACGGCGACGGCGGGGATGCCGAGCTTGGCGGCGGCGGCCATGCCGCGGACGCCGAGGACGAAGGGGCTGGCGAGATGGACCAGGTCGGCGCGGTGCTGGAGGAGCGCCGCGGCGAGGCGCCGGCTGGGGAGGGCGACGCGTACCTGGGGGTAGCCGGGGAGCGGGAGGGAGGGGATCCGGACGACCGGGCACGGGGCGTCCGTGTCCGGTCCGCTGCCCGGAGCGGGGGCGGGGGCGACGACGAGCGGATGGTGACCGCGATCTACGAGGTGCCGGGCGGTCTGGAGCGCGCAGTGGGCCACGCCGTTCACATCGGGGGGAAAGGATTCGGTCACGATGACGACACGCATACGGGTGTTGTCGCCGCGCCGAACGTGGCCGCGTCAACTTCGATCTTTCCGCCCGGAAAACGTCCCATGAGCGTTGAGCTGCACACCCGAGCAGGCCAGACGGCCGTCATGACCGCCTGACCTGTGAGCTACCCGGTGTTCACCAGGCGGGTGCGCGTCGGCCGGGTGTACGGGTCGCGGGAGCGCGGTTCAGCCGAGGGCGGCGTCGGGTCCGAAGCGGCTGCGTACGGCCGTCTGGACCTCCGCCTCCTCGGCCGGATCGGCGGCCAGGCGGCGCAGTCGCTCCACGACCCGGGCGTCACCGGTCTCGGCGTGGCGGGCGGCGAGTTCGCGGGTGGTCTCCTCGCAGTCCCACAGGCATTCGACGGCGAAGCCGGTGGCGAAGGAGGGATCGGTGGCGGCCAGGGCGCGGGCGGCGCGGCCGCGGAGATGGGATGAGGCCGTCTCGCGGTAGATGTGACGCAGCACGGGGGCGGCGCAGGCGATGCCGAGGCGGCCGGTGCCGTCGACGAGGGTCCACAGTGTGGGCGCGTCGGGGCCCTCGCCGCGTACGGCCTCGCGGAGGGCGCCGAGGACGAGGTCGCGGTCCTGGACGCCGCCGCGGCAGGCGAGCATGCGTCCGGCGGCGGTCCCGAGCTCGTCGGGGCGCTGGGCCCAGCGGCGCGCGCGGTCGACGGCGGCGACGCTGCGCATCCGTTCGAAGGAGTCGACGGCGGCCTCCACGACGACGGTCGTACCGTCGGCGACAGCGGCCTCGATCAGGTCGAGGGCGTCGGGGTCGTTGCTCTCGGCGAGGTAGCGCAGTGCGGTGCAGCGGGCGCCGACGATGCCGCCGCGGGCGGCCTGGAGGATCTCCGGCCGGTCCTCGGGGCCGGCCACGGCGGCCAGGCAACGGGCGGCCGGCACATGGAGGGCGGCGCCGCGCTCCATGCCCTGCTGGGCCCACTCGAAGACGGCGCGCACGCTCCAGCCGGGCCGTGGGCCGGTGGGCCGCATCTGGCGCTGCCAGCGGTCGAAGCAGCCGGTCTCCTGCGCGGCACGTACGCGCGTGGCGATCGATTCGCGCGGATCCTCGGCCCACAGCCGCCAGGGCCTCGGCTCGAAGGCGTCCCGGACGGCGCAGGCCAGCTCGGCCTCGCCCTCGGGGTCGGTGCCGAAGCGGGCCAGGACGGGGGCGGCGAGGGCGCGCAGGCCCGCGTCGTCGTCCCTGAGGGCCAGCTCGTCCAGAGCCCAGGCCCAGTTGGAGCCTTGGGCGGCGTACCGGCGCAACAAGTCGAGCGCGTCCCGCCTGCCGTAGGAGGCGAGGTGCCCGAGAACGGCCAGGGCGAGGCCGGTACGGGACTCTTCGGTGTCGAGGACGTCCTCGGAGTCGAAGAGGTGTGCCTCGATCGCGTCCAGTTCGCCGTTCAGGTCGAGGTAGAGCCGGGCGTAGTAAAGGGAGCGGTTCTCCACCTGCCAGTCGTGGCGGGGATCGCGCAGCACGCACTGGTTCAGGGCCGCGAGCGCTTCGGCGCGCGGGGCGGTGAGCGCGTGCAGCGTGCCGTCGCCACGGCCCCGCTGGAGCAGGCCGAGCAGCGTACCGCTGGGCGCTATGACCGGATCGAACATGGGAAACAGCCTCACATCAAGCGTCGACGCAACCGGAGAACACGCACTACCTGGCCGCGTGACACAACGTCGGAGCGCCCGCCGTCTCTTGCTTGCTGAAGACCATCTCTGTCTGCCTCTCGTCGGTGGCCCATGCGGACCGCATCACGGCCCGCGCGGTGCGGCAACACCTGCCCAGCCATCGCGTCCGTGAATCACGTCGCCATGATGACCCGCGGTGTGTGCTGCCGCGACCGTATTTCCGGCGGCCCTTTACCGCCTCCCCCGTTATCTGTGTCGTACCTGGTCAGGACAGGCGCGTCAGTGCGCGCCGAACAGCTCCAGGAGTTCCGCCTTGCCGAACATCCGGGCGGTGTCGACGGCCGACGGCGTCCCCGCCGCGGGGTCGGCTCCGCCCTCCAGAAGAGCCTTGATCACTTCTGTCTCGCCCTTGAAGACGGCACCCGCGAGCGGGGTCTGCCCCCGGTCGTTGACCTGGTCCGCCGCGGCGCCCCGGGCGAGCAGGGCGCGCACCGCTTCGGCATGGCCGTGGTAGGCGGCGAGCATCACCAGGGAGTCGCCGCGGTCGTTGGTGAGGTTGGCCGGAACGCCGGCGTCGACGTACGCCACGAGCGCCTCGGTCCGGCCCTGCCGGGCCAGATCGAAGATCTTGGTCGCCAGCTCCACGACCTCGGGGTCGGGGGCTTCACTCATCGGCGGACCGCCTCTCCTGCAACTTCGGGGACTTCGGGGAGCGTACGGCAGCGAGCGGAACACGGCCGTACGAGTGAATCGCCAGCGTACTGGCTCGCGCGGCACATGACCGGATGTGCCCGAGGTAAAGATCAGCAACAGCAGCCACCGGAGGCAACCGCCCGACTCGACACGGCCGGAAACAATCCGCTAATTGGGGGAAATCGGCTGGATTTCACCCAGTTGCACCTTTAATCGTATAGATACATCCTGTGATCCTGGAAGAACTCATGGTGACTGCCCCCCACCTTCGACACCAGGAGGTCCGAAATGATCCTCTCCGTCTCAGGCGTCATGTTTCTCGGCGTTGTCGTCTTCCTCTTCTTCCGCAAGGACGGCCTCAAGGGCTCGCACGCATGCACCTCGGCGCTGTTCGGCTTCTACCTGGCCAGCACGGGCATCGCCCCCAGCATCAAGGCCGGCGGCGAGAGCCTGGCGAGCCTCCTCGGTGGCATCAAGTTCTGACCTCGCCCGTACGCACCACCAGGAGACAGACGTGGCCCGGCGCCCTCTCCCCCGCATCCTGAGCAAGGACAGCGCCCAGATCGCCCGGACGCAGCTCGCCCGGAGCAGGGAACTGGCCCGGACGGCGGCCGACAGCGCCACCGATGTCCTCCACCCGCTGATCACCGTCTCGCGCGGGCTGCGCCGGCTGGCCTCGGCCGGGCGGCGCAGATGGGCGGACACGCCCAAGGACAAGCGCGGGCCGCTGCTGTTCCTGGTGGCCTCCGTGATCCTGGCCGTGTCACTGGTGCCGTACGGGCCGCTGCTCGCTGTCATCACCATGCTGGCGGCGGCGGCCTGGCAGGGCCGCGAGCGCACCCCGCCCGACTCCGAGGGGCCCGACGAGTCCCGGGCCGAACGGCTCCAGTCCCTCTACGAAGCCCTGGTGCCGTACTTCTCCAGTGCGGAGGACCCGGCGCCGCTGTACGCGCACGGCGGGGAGTGGGAGAAGGCGCTCACCGCCCACGAGTTCGACGACGCCGGGCGCGTCGGTCATCTCGTGATCCGTTACCCCGCATACTTCCCGGACGGCGAGCCCGACGCTCGCGCGCGGATCGAGCAGTTGCTCACCGCGAAGGCCGGGCGGGGCCGCGAGTACCGCTTCGCGTGGGACGAGGAGGGCAACCAGCTCACCGTCACGGTGCTGCCCCCGCTGCCGGCCGACATCCCGGCCCAGCACTTCGTCACCGCGCCCGGCGAGACCGTCCTCGGCTTCACCGACCCGAGCGAGGTCCAGCGCACGCTCCCCCTCTCCTACGGCGAGGAGCAGATCGACGTACCGCCGGTCGTCTGGCGCACCGGCGTCCGCTCCACCGAGCCGCACCTGCTGGCCATGGGCCACCCCGGCTGCGGCACCTCGACGCTGCTGCGCTCCATCGCCCTGCAGGCCCTCCAGTACGGCGACGCCCTGATCGTCGACGGTGGCGGCACCGGCGAGTACGCGTGTCTGACCGGCCGGGACGGTGTGCTGGCCGTGGAGTGCGCGCTGCCCGGGGCGCTGGCGAGTCTGGAGTGGGCCGCGCAGGAGACCGAGCGGCGGCTCATCGCCATCAACCTGGCCCGGCAGGCGGGCGACCCGCCGCCGCCCGACGCCCGGCGCCCGTTGTGGATCATGCTGGACCGGCCGTCCGTCTTCGCCCACCTCGCCGCGGCGGAGGGCCGCAAGGACCCGCAGACGCTGCTCCAGGCACCGCTGCGGCACGGACGGGCGGCGAACGTGACCGTAGTGGTGGCCGAGGAGTTGGAAAGCGCGGATGCCCTGAGCGATGCGGTACGGCAGCACACACGCGCGCGTGTCGTGCTCGGGCCCGTTGCGCCGCGGCAGGCAGAGGCGGTGCTGGGGGCTCCGCCGCACACCACGCCGCTGGGGTATGTGCCGCCGGGGCGGGGCTATGCGCGGCTGGGGTCGGGTCCCGTGCATCGGCTTCAGGTGCCGCGTACGCCGGATCCGTACGACGACGCGACCAGCGACGCCGACCGGCAGGCGGTGCTGGAGCTGCTGCCACCGCGGGCCACTGCGGTGGAGGCCGAGCCGACCGAGCCTGCGGAGCGGACGGAGCTCACGAAGCCGACGGATCTCACGAAGCCGACGGTCGACGCGGCGCCGGTGACCGCGGAGGCAACCGGGTAGCAGCGCCCGAAGGAGCGCGGGGAACTGCACGACCGGCTCCGACGCGCCCCGACCCGCCAGGCCGCTAGGCCACGAACGTACGCGGCGCCTCCGCGCCCCCCGTACCGCCCGTCTCCACCAACCGGGCCGCCGCGGCCAGCCGGACCGCGGCCTCCTCCGCCACCGCTCCCCCGACGGTGAACGGCAGCCGCACATAACCCTCGAACGCGCCGTCCACACCGAACCGGGGCCCGGAGGGAACGCGGACGCCGGTCCGCTCCCCCGCTTCGGCGAGCCGGGAGCCGGACAGCCCGCCGGCGCGGACCCACAGGGTCAGACCGCCCTGGGGAATCTCGAACTCCCACGTCGGCAGCTCGCGCCGGATCGCCGCCACCAGCGCGTCCCGGTTCTCCCGGGCCTGGGCCCGGCGCAGCTCCACCGCCTGCTCCCAACCCCCCGTGCTGAAGAGCCAGTTGACGGCGAGCTGCTCCAGCACCGGCGTGCCGAGATCGGCGTACGCCCGGGCGGCGACCAGGCTGCGGACGACGTCCGGAGCCGCCCGCACCCAGCCGATCCGCATGCCCGCCCAGAAGGCCTTGCTGGCCGAGCCGACCGTGATGACGGTCGAGCCGGCCGGGTCGAAGGCGCAGACCCGGCGCGGCATGCCGTCGCCCGCGTACTCCTCGTCCAGCCACAACTCGGTCATCGTCTCGTCGGCGACGAGCACCGTGCCGGCCGAGCGTGCCGCGTCCACCAGCCGGCGCCGCTGGTCGTCGTCGGCGAGCGCGCCGGTGGGGTTGTGGAAGTCGGCGACGACATAGGCGAGTCGGGGCGCGGCCTCGCGCAGCACCTGGCGCCAGCGGTCCACGTCCCAGCCGGAGAGGCCCTCGGCCATCGCGACCGGGACCAGACGGGCGCCGGCCTCGCGCATCAGCTGCAGGATGTTGGCGTAGGACGGGGACTCCACGGCGATCCGTTCGCCGCGGCCGGCGAAGAGATGGCAGATCGCGTCTATGGCGCCCATCGCGCCGGTCGTCACCATGATCTGCTCGGGCATGGTGGGGATCCCGCACGCGGTGTACCGCTCGGCGATCATCGAGCGCAGGGCGGGCAGGCCGGCCGGGTAGTCGCCGTGCGTGTGGGCGTACGGCGGCAGTTCCTCCAGGGCGCCCTGCACGGCGCGGGTGAGCCAGGGCTCGGGGGCCGGGAGCGAGGCGCAGCCCAGGTCGATCATCGAGCCCAGCGCCTCGGGGGGCAGCGGTTCGAGGCCACGCGCGGGCAGCGGGTTGCCCGCCGGTACGGCGGTCCAGCTGCCGGCTCCGCGCCGGGACTCCAGGAAGCCCTCGGTGCGCAACGCCTCGTAGGCGGCGGCGACGGTGGTGCGGCTCACGGACAGGGCGACGGCGAGTTCGCGTTCGGCGGGCAGCCGGGCGGCGACCGGGACGCGCCCTTCGAGCACCAGCAGCCGGATGCCGTCGGCGAGGGCGCGGTAGGCGGGCGGGCGGCGGGTGCCGGGGCCGGCCGGGCGGTCCTGCTGGGACTTCAGGAGCCGGGCGAGCTGCGCGGCCCCCATCGCAGAGGTCCACTGCGCCATGACGATCAGTCCACCTTCCCCGAATTGGCCATGGATAGAGATTCATCCCAAGCCACAGAGTGACATGCGCCAGGCCACTGCCACCACCCAGGGGGGTATCCCATGTCCACACGGCACCGACTCGGACGACGGTTGATCCAGCTGTACGCCGGGCTCGCGCTCTACGGCGCGAGCTCGGCCCTGCTCGTCGAGGCGGGTCTGGGCCTGGAGCCGTGGAACGTGCTGCATCAGGGCCTCGCCGAGCTCACCGGGCTGACCATCGGCGTGGTGTCGATCATCGTGGGCGCGGCGGTGCTGCTCCTGTGGGTCCCACTGCGCCAGCGCCCCGGCCTCGGTACGGTCTCGAACGTCTTCGTCATCGGTCTCGCCATGGACGGCACGCTCGCGCTGGTCCCGGACGCGCACTCGCTGGCCGTACGCGTCCCGCTGTTGCTCGCGGGCATCGTGCTGAACGGCGCGGCGACCGGCCTGTACATCTCCGCGCGCTTCGGTCCGGGTCCGCGCGACGGGCTGATGACCGGACTGCACCGGCGCACCGGCCGCTCGATCCGGCTGATACGGACCGGGATCGAGGTGGCGGTCGTGGTCACCGGGTTCCTGCTGGGCGGCACCATCGGTGTCGGCACCGTGCTGTACGCGGTGTCCATCGGGCCGCTGGCGCAGCTGTTCCTGCGGGTGTTCGCCGTCCCGGCGGCATCGCCGCGAAGCGCGGTCGTTGCCGAAGCGACACCGAAACGAGCGATACTGCGTCCGTGACCCTCACGACACCGCGCAAACGCCACCCGTACCTCGACCACCCGGGCCCCATACCCTTCGCCCACCGGGGAGGAGCCGCCGACGGCATCGAGAACACCGTGGTGCAGTTCCGGCGCGCGGTGGAGATGGGCTACCGGTACATCGAGACCGATGTGCACGCCACGGCGGACGGCCGGCTCGTCGCCTTCCACGACTCGACCCTGGACCGGGTCACCGACGGGGCGGGCCGGATCGCGGACCTGCCGTGGGAGGACGTACGGCACGCGCGCGTGGGCGGCCGTGAACCGGTGCCGCTGTTCGAGGAGTTGCTGGAGACCTTCCCCGAGGTCCGCTGGAACGTCGACATCAAGGCGGAGCCCGCGCTGCGGCCCACGCTCGACCTCATCGAGCGCATGGACGCCTGGGACCGGGTCTGCGTGGGCTCGTTCTCCGAGGCCCGGGTGCTGCGCGCCCAGCGGCTGGCCGGGCCGCGGCTGGCCACGTCGTTCGGCACGCGCGGGGTGCTGAGCCTGCGGCTGCGCTCGTGGGGCCTGCCGGCCGCCGTGCGCCGGTCCGCCGTCGCCGCGCAGGTGCCCGAGGCCCAGTCGGGCGTCCCGGTGGTCGACCACCGCTTCGTCCGGGCCGCCCACGCGTACGGGCTTCAGGTGCACGTGTGGACGATCAACGAACCGGAGCGCATGCACCGGCTCCTGGACCTGGGAGTCGATGGCATCATGACCGATCACATCGACACGTTGCGCAAGGTCATGGAGGACCGCGGCGTCTGGGTCTGACCGCCCGGCCGCCGGGGCCGAGCCTTCGCATGGAACGGGGAAGCGAGGGCACGGGTGGAAACCGACACCCTGGGGACGCGGGCGGCGGACGAGAGAGCCGGCCTGCGGCGCGAGCAGCACGGCTGGTACTTCTACGACTGGGCCTGCTCGGTCTATTCGACGAGCGTGGTGACGGTCTTCCTCGGGCCCTACCTCACCGCGGTCGCCCGGCGGGCCGCGGACGCCGACGGCTATGTGCATCCGCTGGGCGTCCCGGTCCGGGCGGGCTCCTTCTTCGCCTACTCGGTGTCCCTGTCGGTGCTCCTGGCCGTCGTGGTGATGCCGCTCGTGGGCAGCGCGGCCGACCGCACGGGCCGCAAGAAGCCGCTGCTCGCGGCTGCGGCGTACACCGGGGCCGCCGCGACCACGGGCATGTTCTTCCTGGACGGCGACCGGTATCTGCTCGGCGGGGCGCTGCTGGTGGTGGCCAACGCGGCGCAGTCCGTCGGGATGATGCTCTACAACTCCTATCTGCCGCAGATCGCCCCGCCCGAGGAGCGCGACGCGGTCTCCTCGCGGGGCTGGGCCTTCGGCTACGGCGCGGGCTCCACGGTCCTGGTCGCCAACCTGGTCCTGTACTCGGCGCACGACTCCTTCGGTCTGACCGAGACCGCCGCGGTCCGCATCTGTCTGGCCTCGGCGGGCCTGTGGTGGGGTGCCTTCACGCTCATACCGCTGCGCAGGCTGCGCGACCGGCACACGCGCGTGGAGGGCGCCGCGGCCCCCGGGGCCCGGCAGCTCGCGGCGACGGTCAGGGACATGCGCCGGCACCCGCTGACGCTCGCCTTCCTGCTGGCGTACCTCATCTACAACGACGGCATCCAGACCGTGATCACCCAGGCCTCCGTCTACGGTTCGCAGGAGCTGGGGCTCTCCCAGTCGACGCTCATCGTGGCCGTGCTGCTGGTGCAGGTGCTGGCCGTGGCCGGGGCGCTGGCGATGGGGCGGCTGGCCCGGACCTACGGCGCCCAGCGCACGATCCTGGGCTCGCTGGTGGCGTGGACGGTCACGCTGGCCGCCGGGTACTTCCTGCCCGCGAAGGCACCGGTGTTCTTCTTCGTGCTGGCCGGCGGGATCGGGCTGGTCCTGGGCGGCAGCCAGGCGCTGTCGCGGTCGCTGTTCTCCCATCTCGTGCCGCCCGGCAAGGAGGCCGAGTACTTCTCGGCGTACGAGCTGAGCGACCGCGGGATGAGCTGGCTCGGGCCGCTGCTGTTCGGCATCACCTACCAGCTCACCGGAAGTTATCGCTCCGCGATCATCTCGCTGGTGGCCTTCTTCGTGATCGGCTTCGCCCTGCTGGCGCGGGTCCCGGTGCGGCGGGCGGTCGCCGAGGCGGGGAACCCCGTTCCGGAGAAGATCTAGACGCCGATTTAGCGCTCAACCCCAAAGGGCGGTAGTGTACGCCTTTGGCCTGCCAGGCGTACCGTTACTGCGCGTCAAAGATGCCGAAACGCTGGGTGACATCTGCTAGCAGATGTGACAAACCGGGCGCCGGTGGGTACGACATTGGTCAGCAAGGCTGCGGCTACGACGGCGACGCACGACCCGGAACGGGACACGGAACGGGAATCTTTACCGCCGACCGGACGTTGACCGGATGACGACGACAGCGACACCTGTCCTGTGGGCGACAAGCCCGGGAGGCACGATTCATGAGTGAGCGAGCTCTTCGCGGTACGCGCCTCGTGGTGACCAGCTACGAGACGGACCGCGGTATCGACCTGGCCCCGCGCCAGGCCGTGGAGTACGCATGTGAGAAGGGGCACCGTTTCGAGATGCCCTTCTCGGTCGAGGCGGAGATTCCGCCGGAGTGGGAGTGCAAGGTCTGCGGGGCCCAGGCACTCCTCGTCGACGGCGACGGCCCTGAGGAGAAGAAGGCCAAGCCTGCGCGTACCCACTGGGACATGCTGATGGAGCGGCGCACCCGTGAGGAACTCGAAGAGGTCCTCGAGGAGCGTCTGGCGGTTCTGCGCTCGGGGGCGATGAACATCGCGGTTCACCCCCGGGACAGCCGTAAATCCGCCTAGTCCCGGCGGGCGCTGGGCGAAGACACAGCGCACACGAAAACCGCGGGCGCCGTACGCGAATCACGTACGGCGCCCGCGGTTTTCGTCTGTCCGAAAGCGTGCTCAGCGGGACAGCGGCGGGTACGGCTCCCCCGGCTCGGGCCGGTCCTCGCGGACGACCTCGCCCGGGACCACCTTGCCGTCGGGGCGGTGGATACGGGCCTGCTGGAAGGCGTCACCCAGGCTGCCGGGGGCCGCTGTGCGCAGCCTCTTGTCCAGGGCGGTCTCGGTGTACCGGCTGACGGCCTTCTGCACCGGCGGGAGCAGCAGGAGCAGACCGGCCACGTCGGAGACCAGACCGGGGATCATCAGCAGCAGGCCGCCGAGCATCATCAGGCCGTTGCCACCGCCGCGCTCCGGCGAACCGCCCTGCTGCAGTGCCTCGTTCAGGCTCTGGAAGGCGCGGCGGCCCGCCCGCTTGATGACCACGGAACCGGCCACGAAGCCCGCGACGAGCAGCAGGAACACCGTGAACCCGCCGGCCGCGCCCGCGACCAGGGTCAGCAGCCAGATCTCCAGCACCAGCCAGGCGGCGACCCCCAGCGGCAGATACCTGCGCAGCCGGGAGCGCCGGGGCCGGGTGCTGTACGGAGAGGTCGGAGCGCCAGTCGTCATGCCCCCAGTGTGCCTGGCGGCGGCTCAGCACGGGATAAGGGGCTGATCGACCGGAGCCGACGGGAGACTACGAGGTCCGCTTCTTCTTGCCGGTGAGCTTGGCGACCCGGTCCGCCGCGCCCCAGGCGGTGACCCGCCACAGCGCCTCGACCAGGATGTTCTTGCTCATCTTGGAGTCGCCGAGTTCACGCTCGACGAAGGTGATCGGGACCTCGACCACGTGGTAGTCGGCCTTGACCGCGCGGCGGGCCAGGTCGACCTGGAAGCAGTAGCCCTGCGAGGCGACCTCGTCCAGGCCCAGGCCCTCCAGCGTCTCGCGGCGGAACGCGCGGTAGCCGCCCGTGATGTCGCGCAGCGGCAGGGAGAGGGCGAGCCGGGAGTAGAGGCTGCCGCCACGGGAGATGAACTCGCGGGACTTGGGCCAGTTGACCACGCGTCCGCCGGGCACCCACCGGGAGCCGAGCACCAGGTCGGCGCCCTTCAGGGCGGTGAGCAGCCGGGGCAGTTCCTCGGGCTGGTGGGAGCCGTCGGCGTCCATCTCGATCAGCACGCCGTAGCCGCGCTCCAGGCCCCAGCGGAAGCCGGCGAGGTAGGCGGCGCCGAGGCCTTCCTTGCCCTTGCGGTGCATGACCTGGACGTTCTCGTCCTCGGCGGCGAGCTCGTCGGCGAGCTTGCCGGTGCCGTCGGGACTGTTGTCGTCCGCGATCAGCACGTGCGCCTCGGGGACGGCCTTGCGTACCCGGCCGACGATGGTCTTGATGTTCTCCGCCTCGTTGTAGGTCGGGATGATCACCAAGGCCGTGCCGAGCGGACCGAACTGCCTCCCCTGGGCCTTGGCCGCGAGGGTCCCGTCGCCGTCGTTCACTGCTGCCCCTTCTGGTCGTACGCAGGGGTCCACCATAGTGGTCACCGCGCGGGAAGACGGCACGGGGCGTTCGCATGGGGGTGTCGATTCCACAAGAGTGGGGTAAGAACACCTCTTTCGGCACCCGCTCACCGCGGCGGATGGGGGCCCGGCGCCCTTCGGGCCGACCTGGGACCCGCTGGCTGCGGATCGACCGAGAGCCGTTGTCTACTGAGCGCACGGGCCCCACCCGGGTCACACCTTGCCGACCGGCCGGAACGTTCCCTCGGCGGCGCGGGCGCTGAGCCTGGCTCCCAGCGACGGTGCTCCGGTGCGACACACCGTCCCTGACCCAGCGGCGCCGCGCCGAGTTGCGTGAACGCTCCCCGCTCGGGCGTCCGGTGGTGGACTCGGACGAACCTACCGGCCCTCGGCCGTCGACTGTCAACAGCCCTCTGACCTGCGAAGACGGCCTGGACGACCCGGTTGCCACTGAGGATGCGCAGGTCGGGCGGCGGAGCGGCGGCGACCGATCACAGCGGCGCCCCGCCCGTAGATCACTCGCCCGGCCGTACGAACACCGTCCGTCCGCCCACCACGGTGCGCAGGCAGACCGGCAGGTCGTGGCCCGGGGTGAGGTCGGGCAGGCCGGGCGTCCCGGAGCGCGGGTCGGTCGACCAGCGGGCCACCCGGTCGTCGGGGGCCTGTACGACCAGCTCGTCGGTGCGCCAGACCGCGTAGTCGGCGGGCGCGCCCGGCACCAGGACGCCCGCGTCGTCCCGGCCCACGGCCCGCCAGCCGCCGCGCGTGTGCGCGGTGAACGCGGCGCGGACGGAGACCCGGTGCTCGGGCGTGTGGTGGAAGGCGGCGGCGCGGACCGTGCCCCACGGGTCGAGCGGGGTGACCGGGCTGTCGGAGCCGAAGGCGAGCGGCACACCGGCGCGCAGCAGGGCCGCGAAGGGGTTGAGGGTGCGGGCGCGTTCGACGCCCAGTCGCCGGGCGTACATGCCCTCCGCGCCGCCCCACAGTGCGTCGAAGGCGGGCTGCACGGAGGCGATCAGGCCCAGCTCGGCGAAGGCGGCGACGGTCTCGGGGGTGAGCATCTCGGCGTGCTCGACGCGATGGCGGGCGGCGCGGATCCGGGCCAGGCCGAGCTTCTCCGCGGCGGCGCGTACGCCCTCCACGACGGCGCTCAGGGCGGCGTCCCCGATGGCGTGGAAGCCCGCCTGCAGGCCCGCCTCGGTGCAGGCGACCACATGGGCCGCGACGGCCTCGGCGTCCAGGTAGGCGGCGCCGGCGTGGCCGGCGTCGGCGTACGGCTGGTGCAGGCAGGCGGTGTGCGAGCCGAGCGCGCCGTCGGCGAAGAGGTCGCCCGCGGCACCGACGGCGCCCAGTTCCCGGGCCCGGTCGACGTCCTGTTCGGCCCAGTAGCCGACGACACGCGGGCCGGGCACCTCGGCGGCGAGCCGCAGCAGGCCGGTGAAGTCGTCCTCGGAGGAGATCTGCGGCCCTCCGCACTCGTGCACCGAGCCGATGCCGAGGGAGGCCGCGTGCGCGAGGGCGGTGCGCTGGGCCTCGGCGCGCTGGGCGGGGGTGACGGCGGCCAACGCGGTCTCGCGAACGACGTGATGGGCCTCGCGGGTCAGCGGGGCGTCCTCGCGGGAAACGTCGCCGGGGACCAGGTCCAGCAGGGCCGTGGTGACGACCGCCGAGTGCACGTCGATGCGGGAGAGGTACAGCGGGCGGCCGCCGGTGGCCTCGTCGAGTTCGGCGCGCGTCGGCGGACGCCCGCCGGGCCAGCGGGCGGCGTCCCAGCCGTGGCCCAGCAGGACGCGGTCGTGTGGGCGGGCGGCGGCGAAGTCGCGGACCAGGGCGAGGGCGGCGTCCAGGGAGGGCGCGTCGCACAGGTCGAGGCCGGTCAGGGCGAGGCCGGTGGCGGTGGTGTGCACATGGGCGTCGGTGAAGGCCGGGGTGACCAGGGCGCCGTCGAGGTCGATCACCTCGTCCACGCCGTCGGCGAAGGCGTCGGCGGCGCCCTCGGAGCCGACCCAGGCGACGTGGCCGGCCTCCACGACCATCGCCGTGGCGAAGGGGTCGGCGGGGCTGTGGACCTCGCCTCGGCGCAGGAGGACGGTCTTGGGGGGCTCGGGGTCGGCGGTGCGGTCGCTCATAGCGGACAGTTTCCCGCCCCGGCCGGCGCCGGCTGTACTCGGGGCGCCCGCAGCGCACCCCGCGCGGTCGTCAGATCCGGGGTGGCCGTGCCTCGTACGGCGTCGACAGAACCACCGTCGTACGCGTCGACACACCGGCCAGGCTCCGCAGCCTCGCCAGCAGTTCCTCCAGTTCGTGCGGGGTCGCCACCCGGACCTTGAGGATGTAGTTCTCGTCGCCCGCGACGCTGTGGCAGGCCTCGATCTCGGGGACTCCGGCGAGGCGGTCGGAGATGTCGTCGGGGGCGCTGGGGTCGAACGGTTTCACCGAGATGAACGCGGTGAGCGGCAGCCCGACGGCCTCGGGGTCGACCACCGCGGCGTAGCCGCGGATGACGCCACGCTGTTCCAGCCTGCGCACCCGCTGGTGCACGGCCGACGTGGACAGGCCCGTGGCCTTGCCCAGGTCTGTGTAGCTCATCCGCCCGTCCTTGACGAGCAGCTGCACGATCTGTCGGTCCAGCTCCTCCATGGCGCCAAAACCTACAGTGCGCTTGATCTCCTGGGATAGCCGAGAGCGCAGGTCATCGCCGGTTCGATACAAAAAGCGGCGCATAAGGCCCGCAGTTCGCACCTGCACATGGCATGTGACGAACGCCACACAGCTGGAACCGGCTCCGTGATGTTCTCGTGATTACCGCCGAGAGCGGACGGGAAGTGCTTGCTGTGGTCGAGGCCGCAGCGCCTTCACGGCCCAGCCTTAGGGGGAGAGTCCCATGCAGAGTGTCCATCGCCCTGGTCGATCCGCGTCCAAGCGGCAGCAGCAGGTCGCCGAGCCCGAGCCGGAGGGCGTCGAACCCGACGCCCTCGACGAGGAACCGGACGCCTACGACACCTTCGAGATGTACCGGGTGGTCTGCCCGGACTGCGCCCAGCCGATCGCCCTGCTGGCGGACGAGGTGGTCCTGCCCGAGCACGCGCTGTGCGCCTCGCCGTGGAATCCGTTCGGGCTCACGGTCTGTGCGGGTACGGGCCGTGCGGCGGCCGACGCCCGCCCCGCGGACGAGACCGTCGAGCCGCAGGAGCAGGACACCGCCCTGCTGCTGACGCTCCCCCAGGGCCTTGACTGGCGGACGCAGCCCTTCTCGCACGTCGGCGGCCCGGGTTCGCGCCCGATGCGCGTGCCGGCGATGCGCCGCCAGGCCGCCTGAGCCGGCTCACCGCATCCAGTAGGTGCCCTGCACCATGGCGCGCAGGCTGTCGTGGTGCAGGATCAGCGTGTCCGGGTCCGCCGGTACGGCGACCTCGCCGAAGTGCGCCTGGCGGTAGGCGATGCGCAGCATGACGATCGCGTGCCGCAGGGCGGCGTAGAGGGTGTGGAAGTCCATGTCGCGCGGGGTGTGTCCGGTCAGGAGCGCGTAGCGGGCCTCGACGCGGTCGCGGCGCAGGAAGTCCGGCAGTCCGGCCTGTCCGGAGGCGACCGCGAGGTCGTGGAAGAAGCGGTGCAGATAGACGGTCCAGCCGAGGTCGACCTCGCGCGGGGCGAGCGCCGCCATCTCCCAGTCCAGGACGGCGACGGGGTCGAAACCGTCGTAGACGACGTTCCCGATGCGCGCGTCGCCCCAGCTGAGGACGGGTTCGCCCGCCTCGCGCGGCCACAGCTGCTCCAGGCGGTCGAAGGCGGCCTCGATGAGGGGTGAGCGGGGCCGGCCGTCGATCACCCAGGCGTAGTAGGCGCGTTGGGCCGTCACATGCCGGCGCAGTGGGTCTCCCGGGCCGGGCGAGGCGAGAAACCGGGCTTCGGCAAGCGGCACTTGGTCGTGCAGGCGCGCCAGCAGTCCGACGGTCGCGGCCTCCAGGTGCTCGCGCTCGGCGTCACTCGCGCCGTGCAGCCAGCTGCCCTCGTAGGTGTACGGCATGACATCCGGCGGCACACGTCCGGCGACCCGCTCCATGACGAAGAACGGCGCCCCGAGCGGGCCCGGGTCCTCCTCCAGCCACAGCACGCGGGGTACGGGCACGTCCGTGCGCTCGGCCACCAGGCACAGGGTGCGGTACTGGCGGGCCATGTCGTACTCGGGGAAGACGGTGTACGCCGCCGGGTCCGCCGCCAGCCGCAACGCACAGGCGCTGCAAGGTGTTTCGGGGTGCTCGATGTCGAACAGCAGGGTCTCGCTGGACATGCCGTTGGGGGCCGGGACGGTGACGCCGGTCGCCTTGGCTCCGGGGAGCCTGGTGCCGAGCCAGACGGTGAGGCGGCGGGTCAGGTCTTCCGGGTCGCGGGTGGTGGTGCGGGGGCGCGGTGCCGTGGCCATGCGGGCTCCTCCCTCGGGGGTACGACCGATGTCTCAGGGGGCGGCCGACGTCTCCGGGCGGAACCGATGCCGCACGGTGGGACCGATGCCGCAGGGCGCGACCGATGTCTCAGGGCGCGACCGAGTCGAAGCCGGTGAAGCCGCTCGGGTCGTGCCGGCCGAACGAGCCGTGCTCGAAGATGCCGTGCCCGGTCCGCCCGTCGAACCGGAAGCGGGCGGAGTGGTCGGTGACGCCGTAACCGGCCAGGGGGTGCGGCAGGGTCATGTCGTAGGTGCGCCGGTCGGTCCAGCCGGGGCCCCGCCAGGTCCCGTGCTGCCAGTCGTCCGCCGGCGGATAGCCCGCGCCGAGCGCGAGCGGTGAGGAGGCGAGGATCTCGACGTCGAGCTTCCGCGGCTCCCGGGCGTCCCCCAGATGGATGACCGCGCGTTCCGGGTGGCGGGTGCCGGAGCGGTAGCCGATCTCGACCTGCGGCCAGCCCAGTTGGCGGTCGCGGTGGCCGGGGCGGGCCAGGGTGGCGTCGTTCAGGGAGCGGTAGCCGTCGGCGTCCTCCTGGGTGACGACCATCAGGAAGCGGTCCTCGAAGCGGACCGGGCACCAGATCCAGTGGAAGCCCTCGGTGGGGTGGTCCGCGGCGAGCCGCCCGCCGTCCTCGCCCGGCACCGGCCGCACGCCCCAGCTGCGGTCCCGGGTACCGGTCCAGTCGTCCGCGGTGACCCGGAACTCCTCGCCCCCGGCCCGGATGACGCCCTGAGCGGTGCCCGCCTGGACGAAGCGGCGGCCCTCCAGGGTGAGCCGGTCGCCCCGGCGCTGCAGGTGGTGCGGCTCCCAGAGGGCGGGGAAGGCGGCCGTCCAGGTGAGGTCGTACGACAGCTGCTCGTCCTCGCAGATCAGGCGCAGTTCCCGCAGCGGGCGCGAGACCTCGATGCGCAGCGGCCCGACGGCGAGCCGCATCCGGTCCTCCCTCAGGGCGTCCGAGGCACGGACGGCGTGCAGGGTGTCCCCGGTGCGCAGGGTGGCGTAGGCGTCGGTCACGCCCAGGTTGGGGTAGACGCCGAGGCCGAGGATGAGCAGGGCGCGTTCGGCGTGGTCGAAGACATGGAAGATGCAGCGGTCGTAGGCGTTCCGGTCGCCGGTCGCCACGTGCTTCATGGACAGCGGCACCTGGTGCACGGGGTACTCGTCGAGCGGTACGGGACGGTCGTCGGCCACGGACACCCCCTGAACGATGGTCGGCTGACGGTACGTCAGATGACCTGAGGAGGCCAGAGCGGGAACCGGACACGCCTGAACTGACGCTCGATTCCGCCGGGCGGTGACCTGACCGGGCACTGCCGCGTTGCCCAGGCATGACCCCCACGTACTCGGTCACCGGGCGTCAGCGCCGCATCTTCGTCCCGCGCCCCGCAGAATCGGTTCCGCCGCCGGTGCCGCAGGACCCGCCGATCTACCGCGACCTCATGCGGACCTGGGCCGACCGGGGACGGACCCTGCCGGGCCGCCACGACCCGGAGTGGATCAGGCTGGCGGCCCCGACGGTCCTCACGGGGCAGTTCAGCGAGCTTCGGGTCCCGCCACGTGACGGGCGATGACCATCCGCTGGATCTGGTTGGTACCCTCGACGATCTGCAGGACCTTGGCCTCGCGCATATAGCGCTCGGCCGGGAAGTCGGCGGTGTAGCCGTAGCCGCCGAGTATCTGCACGGCGTCCGTGGTGACCTTCATGGCCGTGTCGGTGCAGTGCAGCTTCGCCATGGCGGCCTGCTTGGCGAACGGCTTGCCGGCGTCGCGCAGCCGGGCCGCCGCGAGGTAGAGCGCGCGGCCGGCCTCGATCTGGGTGGCCATGTCGGCGATCATGAAGCGCAGGCCCTGGAAGTCTGCGATGGGACGGCCGAACTGCCGGCGCTGGGTGGCATAGCCGACCGCCTCGTCCAGTGCGGCCTGGGCGAGGCCGATGGCGCAGGCGGCGATACCGAGCCGCCCGGCGTCCAGGGCGGACAGGGCGATGAAGAAGCCCTGGCCCTCCTCGCCGATCCGCCGGTCGTCGCCGACCCGGACGCCGTCGAAGTGGACCTGGGCGGTGGGCGATCCCTTCATGCCCATCTTCTTCTCGGGCGACGCCGCGCTCAGACCCGGGGTGTCCCCGGGGACGAGGAAGGCGGTGATCCCGCGCGGGCCCTCCTCACCGGTGCGGGCCATCACGGTGTAGAAGTCGGCGATGCCACCGTGCGTGATCCAGGCCTTGGTGCCGTCGATCACCCACGCGTCGCCGTCCCGGACGGCCTTGGTGCGCAGTGAGGCCGCGTCGGAGCCCGAGGACGGCTCGGAGAGGCAGTAGGCGCCGAGCAGGCCGCCGCCGAGCATGGCGGGCAGATGCTCGACCTGCTGCTGCTTGGTCCCGTAGGCGGCGAGGCCGTAGGCGGCGAGGGTGTGCACGCTGACGCCGAGGCCCACGGTGAGCCGGGCCGCGGCCAGCTCCTCCAGGACCTGGAGGTAGACCTCGTAGGGCTGGTCACCGCCGCCGTACTCGGAGTCGTACGGAAGGCCCAGCAGGCCCGATTCCGACAACAGGGTGAAGACCTCGCGCGGGAAGCGTCCCGCGTCCTCCTCCTCGGCGGCCTTCGGCGCTATCTCGCGCTGGGCGATGTCCCGGACGAGCGCGAGCAGATCCCGCGCCTCCTCCGTCGGCAGCTGACGCTCCACCGGCTGCGGGTCGCGGTCGGACATGGCGTCGGTCTCCTCCCTGGTCGGGCACCGGCGGTCTGGCCCTGGGGGTGGGGGCGGCTCCGCCTGGTCTTTCCGGATGGCCGAAGGCGCCCTCTCCCGGGTCTCGGAAGCGGCTGACCAGCGGCTGTGCGCTGTGAGTATGCCCGATCAGCGACCTCCCGTCACCAGTTAACGACCGCTTACTTCAAGAATCCAGTCGGACCCGGCCCACGACCTCGAAATTGGTCCGAACCATTGACGCAGTGGTCTAGTCCTCCTACCGTGCATGACCAACGCTTTACCGCGTTCATGCCAACCGGCGCGCCTTCCCCTCTCCCCCAGGAGGAGACACCGATGCACATCCCCCACCGCTCCCGGCTGCGGGCGCTGGTCTCGGCGGCGTGTACCGCCGCCCTCGGCGCCTCACTGCTCGCCGGCGCGGGCACCGCCACCGCCGCCGCCCCGGCCGCACCGCAGGCCAAGGCCGGCTCGAAGATCGTCGGCTACTTCACGGAGTGGGGCACCTACGACCGCAAGTACTACGTCAGGAACATCGAGACCTCGGGCTCCGCGGCCAGACTGACCCACATCAACTACGCCTTCGGCAACGTCACCGGCGGCAAGTGCGCCATGGGCGACTCCTACGCGGCCACCGACCGCGCCTACACCGCCGCCGAATCGGTGGACGGCGTCGCCGACACCTGGGACCAGCCGCTGCGCGGCAACTTCAACCAGTTGCTGAAACTGAAGAAGAAGCACCCCGGCCTGAAGATCCTGTGGTCCTTCGGCGGCTGGACCTGGTCCGGCGGCTTCGGTGACACCGCGAAGAACCCCGCCGCCTTCGCCCAGTCCTGCTACGACCTGGTGAAGAACTCCAAGTGGGCGGGGCTGTTCGACGGCATCGACATCGACTGGGAGTACCCGAACGCCTGCGGCAACAGCTGCGACACCAGCGGCCGGGAGGCGTTCAAGAACGTCATGGCGGCGCTGCGGTCGAAGTTCGGCGGCAGCGCGCTGGTCACGGCGGCGATCACCGCGGACGCCTCCGGCGGCGGCAAGATCGACGCGGCGGACTACGCGGGCGCCGCCCAGTACGTGAACTGGTACAACCCGATGACCTACGACTACTTCGGCGCCTGGGACGCGACCGGCCCGACGGCCCCGCACTCCCCGCTCACCTCCTACTCCGGCATCCCGAAGGCGGGGTACAACACCTCGGCGACCATCGCCAAGCTCAGGGGGCTCGGCATCCCGGCGTCCAAGCTGCTGCTCGGCATCGGCTTCTACGGCCGCGGCTGGACCGGGGTCACCCAGGCGGCGCCCGGCGGCACGGCGACCGGCCCGGCGGCGGGGACGTACGAGCAGGGCATCGACGACTACAAGGTGCTCAAGACCAAGTGCCCGGCCACCGGCACCGTGGGCGGCACGGCCTACGCCAAGTGCGGGAGCGACTGGTGGAGTTACGACACCCCGGCGACCCTCGCCACGAAGATGACGTACAAGAACCAGCAGGGTCTCGGCGGCACCTTCTTCTGGGAGCTGAGCGGCGACACCGCGAACGGTGAGCTGATCAGGGCCATCCACTGACCCCGTGCCGGGGGCACTCGGGAGCGGGGGACCACGAGCCTCCGCTCCCCGTGTGTCATCCGCCGCGGCGAGCCGGCTGCGGCGCCGGGTAGGCCGGGTCCAGCTCCTCGACGGCACGCAGGGCTCCGCCGAGCGTCTTCACCAGCAGCGCGCGCATGGTGTCGCGGGACAGTTCGGGGCGGTCGATCCAGTCCAGGGTCGCGCCCTCCACACTGCACACCCAGGAGAGCAGGCCCATCCGGGCCAGCGGGGCGATGTCGCCGCGGCCGTAGGCGCCTTCGGCGATGGTGGCGATGATCGCCTCGCGCACGCCGTCCCGGATGGCGTGCACCTCGGCGTCGAAGCCGACGCCGCCGCTGACGATGGTGCGGTAGGCGGCCTGATGCTGCTCGGCGTAGCGCAGATAGCCGTCGATGGTGCGGTGGACGCGATCCACGGCGGACATCGCGAGGCCGCTCGCGGCGGAGGTGACCAGGTCGGCGACGGAGTCCTGGACGATCGCCAGGTAGTAGCCCCGCTTGGACTGGAAGTAGTAGTAGATCAGCCCCTTGGCGACATGGGCCTGGCGGGCTATGTCGTCCATGGACAGCGCGTCGTAGGACGTGTCGGCGAACAACTTCCGCCCGATGGCGATGAGTTCGGCGCGACGCGCCACCGAACGCTCGGTACCGCGCACCCGGGGTCGGACGGCGGCACGCTGCTGCGGCATGTTCAATTTCGACCCTGTTCCAGGCGGCGGCGGGACCTCCGCAGTATGTCAGAACATGCCGCACACGTGAGCGGATCGCGTCAGAGCAGGCCGAGCTGGGTCACGAGCATCGCGAGGACCGCGACGAGGACCCAGCCCATGACGTGCTCGAAGATCTTCGGGCCGTCTTCCTGCGGGCCGCCGGTGCGGGCGCGGGCGGCGGTGGCCGGGTGCGCGGTCATATCCATTTGTCCACCTTGCCACCCGCGACGGCGTTTGCGGCGATGAGCTTGGTCACACGGTGGTGCTCACCCGGTCAGCGCACACCCACCGCCGCGAGCGCCTTGCGCTGGCGCGGGTTCGGGCGGGCCGGGAAGTAGAGGTAACACACTCCCCCGCTGCCGGAGACGACCTTGCCGGAGGCGTTGTACCGCTTGGTGCGCAGCCAGATGTTCTCGAACTCCCGGCGCAGATAGACCCGTCGTACGGCGTCGTCGCTCGGCGAGGCCGGGTCATTGGCGATCACGTCGCCGTCCGCGGTGAAGCCGATCACGGTCATCAGATGGCCGGAGGTGCCGTAGCCGGCGCCGGTCAGCTCGGTCTTCAGGAACGACTGGGACGTTATGGCCGGGATGCCGGCCGCGATCAGTGTCTCCAGGTCGGTGAGCGAGGCGAGCCGTGTGACCACGCCCTGGAGGCCCTCGAAGGTGGCGGCGTAGGCGGCGTTGAACGGCCAGTTGCCGCAGCCCTGGTACTGGTAGTCGTAGGTGAAGCGGGCGGCGTTGTCGACCTGCGGGTCGGCGTAGGAGGGGTCGACCCACGACAACTGCCCGGGGGTGAGCCGGCCGCCCCAGTACTCGATGATCATCTGCGAGGAGGTGGGGCTGCACCAGGCCTCGCCGCCGTTGTCGTACTCCGGGTACTGGCCCTTGTGGATCTCCTGCGAGTAGCGCGGGACGGCCAGTTCCTGGGCGAGGCCGGGGGTGGAGGCGGGGACCGTGAAACGGTCGGGGATGTCGGAGCCCATGGCACCGAGCCGCCACACGGTCGGGGTCAGCTGCGTGCCGGGCTTGCGGTAGAGGGTGAGGCGCAGCCGGTACGACGTCAGGCGCAGACCGGTGCTCGCGTCGTCGATGGAGAAGGTGTCGGTCCAGATGGTGCTCCTGCCGTCGGTCTGGCCGTCCACCGAGGTCCGCTTGATGTCCTGGTCGCCCGCCGCCCAGCGGCCCATCACGTACCAGGGCGTCTCGGTGCCGTCGGAGTAGGTGCCCCGCAGTTCCACCTGGAGCCAGGTGCCCTCGGGGGTGTGCGCGTTCCAGGAGGCGACGACCTCGGTGGCGGGGGTGGTGAGCCGGTGGACCGGGCCGGTCCAGGTGGCGTACTCCCAGGTGGCGGTCGTGCCGGTGTGCGGGTCGGTGTAGTCGGTGCGGCCCGCGGGGGCGCCGATCACGACGCCGGGGCGGGCGCCGGAGACGGCCCGCACCCCCTGGGTGGCGCCGAGGCGCCACTCGCGGTACGTGGTCCAGGAGTGGTAGTCGATCGGGCGGGTCTGCGTCCGGCCGGGGTCGTCGGCCTCGGAGGCGGGACGCTGCACGGCGGCGGCGGGGGCCGTTCCGCCGGCCACCGCCGCGGCGACGGCGACGCTCAGGACGGTTCTGCGGGACGGCTGTTGGGCTCTGCTCATGGGCGCGATTACCCCCAGGTGTCCGGTGATCCGGTGCGGTGTGTGCGCCAACTATGGAGCAGGCGGCATGGCGCTGCCAGCACTTCCGCGCATGCCGCGCCATGAATATTGGTCTCGGCCACTGGAAGGAGGACAGGCGGGACAGCGCGCCGAAGCGGCGCGGGGAACTGCGCGACCGGCCCACCGCGGCCCGCCACGGCGCACAGCCGTCCGAGCCGGCCCCCGCTAGACGAGATCCATCGCCGCGACCTCGTCGGGGCGGCCGTAGCTGACCGGCCCCTGGAAGCGGCGGCGGGCCGTGGCGAACCACCAGACCGTTGCCACGACCAGCACCGCGCCGAGCGCGATGGGCGCGTAGTTGAAGGTGTCGACGGTGATCGGGGAGGCCTGCGGCAGCATGAACAGGACGCTGCTGAGCACGATCCAGATCACCGCGAGCCACCCCACCGGCCGGCCCCAGCGGCCCAGGTGCCAGGGTCCGGGCTCGAATGCGGTGCCGAGCCGCAGCCGCAGGAAGATCGGCACGGCGTAGGCGAGGAAGAGGCCGACCACATTGACGCTGACGATCGCGGTGAAGGCGGTGTGCGACCACCAGCCCGGCACGACCAGGGCCAGCGAGCAGGCCACCGCGAGCCACACCGCCTTCACGGGCGTACGGGTGCGCGGCGAGACCGAGTGCCACCAGCGGGAGCCGGGCATGGCGCCGTCCCGGGAGAAGGCGAAGATCTGCCGGGTGTTGCTGGTGAGGTTGGCGAGACCGCAGAAGAGCATCGCGCCGATGACGATGAGGAGCATGATCTTGGCGGTACGCAGACCGAGGCCGTCGATGAGGATCTGGACCGGCGGCGCTTCGGAAGAGGCCACCTTGGCGTAGTCGCCAATGCTGTAGACCAATGCCAGCATCAGGATCAGCCCGGTGATCGCCGAATAGCCGATGGCGCGTGTGATGCCCTTCGGCGCGTTGACCGTCGCACGGACCGTTTCCTCGGACATGTGGAAGCTGCCGTCGAACCCGGTGAACGTCCAGCTCGTGACGAGCAGGCCGAGCATGCCGCCGTAAAGTCCGTTCGTGAAGCCGGTGTTGTTCTCGAAATGCGTCACGAACGACGCCGGCTGATGATGATCCGGCATCACTGTGAGTGCGCCGACGATCACGACGAGTCCGATCAGCAGCCACCACACGGAAATACGGTTCAGCACGGCGACGAGCTGGACGGTGTAGGTGTTGGCGAGGCCCTGTACGACGATGACCAGGGCCGTGATCAGGACCGTCTGGTGCACGGTCGGCTGGTAGGAGGGCCACTGCAGGTTCATGAAGGCCTGGATGAAGGTCGCGGCCGCATAGCCGGTGGCGGCGGTCCCGCCGATCTGGCCGACGAAGTTGAGCCAGCCCGTGAACCAGGACCAGGCTCCCTTGTGCCGCTTTGCAAGTTTACCGGCGGAGAAATAAAGGGCACCGCTCGTCGGATAGGCCGAGGCGACTTCCGCCATGGCCGCGCCGATGAGCAGCACCATGACGCAGACGCCGATCCAGCCGAACACCAGAATGCGGGGGCCGCCCGCGTTCATACCGAACCCGAAGGACGAGAAAATGCCCGACAGGATATTGATGATGGTGAAGGAGATCGCGAAATTGTCGAACGCCTGGAAGCGCCGGGTGAGTTTCCGCGGATAACCCATCGCGTGCAGGGTCGCGTCGTCGTCGAGCAGGTCTTCGCCCGCGCGGGCCTTCGCCCGGGACGTCGATGTCCGTTCCGACACAGATCGGCCTTTCTCTCGGTGAAGGGGCAGAGCATGTGCAGATCAGTCGGGTCGCGGTACGGGCAGGCCGCAGGCGCGCCGGGCCCGGGAGAGCTGCTCGACGGGGTCGCCGAAGGCGCTCCAGGGCATGCGCGAGGCGTACGGGCCCATCGCCGTGAAAACCGCCCGGGCCTCGAACTCGCACTGGGCCATGACCAGCGCGTGCGCGAGGTAGGCCAGGTCGAGCACCGGAGTGAAACGGTAACGGGCCGCCTCGGGCAGCCAGTTGTGGTAGATCGACAGCGCGGTGGACCGCCACTGCGGCTGTTCCCAGATGCGGTCGGCGAGCAGCTGGGTGGGGTTGTAGCTCTCCACCAGGGCCACCAGGGGCAGCAGCCGGAGGGCGGAGTCGGCGGGCGCCCGCTGGCTGAGGAAGGCGGCCACGTCCCAGGCCGCGTTGACCGAGCCGCCGTACCGCGTGAAGAAGCACGACAGGAAGCGGTGGTGGGCCTCGCGATGCCAGGGGTCCAGCGACAGGATGTGCGCGAACAGCCGCCAGGGACCGGGCGGGGCGGTGAGCAGGCCCTGCGGGGCCGGCTCGCGCAGCCGGTGCAGCCGGGCCATGGCGAGCTTGGCGACCCAGGGCGTGGGGTCCTCGGGTGCCAGGACGGCGGCCCGGTCGCAGGCGGTCAGGGCGATCCGCTCCAGCGCCTCGGCGCGCTCGTCGAGGGCGTCGGCCGCCCGCAGTGCGCGCTGTACCGCCACCCGCGCCCACATCAGCGCCGCCTCGGGCGTCGGCTCCTCGGCGAGCCAGCGCTCGACCAGATCGGTGCCGGCCGCCTCGGAGGCGAGGACCAGCGAGCGATGGGCGCGCAGCGCGAAGTCGGAACGTGTCTCGGCGAGGGCTTCGTACGCGTATCGATAACGTCCGGCGCGCACATCGACGCATACGCTCGCCAGGACACGGTCGTCGGCCGCCGGATGCCACACATAGTGCCCTTCGAATAACTCCGCGGCCATGTCCCCCTGCCAGTCCCCGTGCGACGCACAGTGGTTGCGCTGAAGGCACCCTACTCAGCGGCGGGCACACCCGGAACGCCGAATTCGACATATCGGTCAGGCGATTCGCGAATGTTTATCCATGCCCTTGACTGGCCGCCGGCCGATGATTCAAAACGCGACTTTCTCGCCGGGCAACTTCGACGGTCCGCCCCTATGGGCCACTACTACACTGTTTCCGGAAAACCACCCACACCGACCCACACCTCGGGAACCACCATGCGCGACCTCGCCGCCCGGCTGCGCGGGCTTCCCCCCTCCCTCGGGCCGGTCCGGCTGATCGGCGTCGACGGACACGCCGGCGCGGGAAAGTCCACCTTCGCCGGGCACTTGGCCGCAGCTCTCGGCGGGGCCCCGGTCCTGCACCTCGACGACATCGCCAGCCATGAGCAGCTCTTCGCGTGGACCGACCGGCTGATGACCCAGGTGATCCACCCGCTCGCCCGCGGCGAGCGCGCGCACTACACCCCCTACGACTGGCGCGCCCGCGCGTTCGGCGCGCCGCGCCCGCTGCCGGCCGCGCCCGTGGTCCTCGTCGAGGGGGTCGGCGCCGGCCGCCGGGCACTGCGGCCGCATCTGACGGTACTGCTGTGGATGGAGACACCCCGCGGCGAGTCCTGGACGCGGGGCCGGCTGCGGGACGGGGCGGAGCAGCGCGAGTTCTGGGAGGGATGGGTCGCGGCGGAGCGCGCGCATTTCGCCGAGGATCCCTCGCGCCCCCATGCCGATCTCCTGGTACTGCAGACGCCCAAGGGGTACGAGGTACTGCCGGGACCTGCGTCAACTCGTGGACCGGACCAAAGCGTAACCCAGAGTAACGAACCGTCCTCGTTGTGGTGAACCTGTGAAGACCCCTTGCGGGGGAACTTCTCCGAGTGCCTCAACTCCGCTTGACCTGGGGGCCGTACAGGTCTTACGTTCTCAATGTGCGGTCATTCGGTACCGCCCACCGACGCGAAGCCCCCGGTTGTTCCCCCGTGACCGGGGGCTTCGTTCTGCCCGCGTCATGTTTTCGGGGCGCCGCGCGCGCCGTTCCGCTCACCCTGGGTCACCGAATGCCGTGCGCCCCGTCTGCTCCCACCTCGTCAAACGGCCCGTGCGGCACCCTTCGGCAGGCGGTCGTCGCGCGGGTACGATGCCCTCGGTGCGACCTTCGAGGCTGCCTGGCGCACCTGTAACTCCGGTCCGCGGAACGGCGGTTCGACCGCGGCGGCCGTCGGGCGACTGCCCGGTGGTGAACCACGGGGCACGGTCTGTGGGGGGACGGGATGGACTTCGGCACGCAGGGCCCCGAGGCCCCGGCCGACCTGGCCTGGCTGCGGGGTGTGGACGCCTACACGATGGGCGCCTATCCGCAGGCGGAGGAGGAGTTCCGCGCCGCGGTGCGGATGGACTCCGGGATGGCCGACGGCTGGCTCGGGCTGCACGCGCTCCGGATCGACACGACGACCTCGCTGCTCAGGATGTTCCGGCACCGCGACCGCTTCGGCGAACAGCGCGCCCGGCACCGCAGGACGCTCAACTCCTGGTACTGGCTGGGCTGGTGGGTCCAGCCGGTGCTGGAGAGCCCACGCGATCTGCTGCTCGCGCACGCCTCGCACTGGCTGGACGGCCGGCACGTGCCCGAGCTGGACCGGGCCCTCGCCGGACTCCCCCCGGTCGACACCGACCCGCAGGTCCGCTTCCTGCACGCCTGCCGCTCCTATCTGGTCAAGGACTGGGAGCAGCTGGTACGGCACACCGACCCGCTGCTGGACGATCCCATGCTCGGCATCGAGGCGGGCCTGTTCGGCGGCATGGCCAGAGTCCGGCTGGAGATGTACGGCCAGGCCGAACCGCTGCTGTCGGCGGCGCTGATGCGCTGCCGCAGTGAGCAGCCCCAGCGCAAGGAGCTGCGCTACTGGCTGGCCCGGGCGCACGAGGGAACGGGACGCTCCGCCGCCGCACTCCCCCTGTACCGGGCCGTGCACCGGGTCGACCCCGCCTTCATGGACACCTCGGCACGGCTGGCGGCGATCGCCGAGGGCGACGGGTACGACGACACCGCCGGCCTCGCCGCGATCAGCCTGACCGGGGCCGGACAGGACAGCGTGGACGGACCCGACGGTTTCGATCCGCTCTTCGGCACCGAGGGCCGTGATCTGCGGCTGCCGGAGCCGGATCTGCCGACGGGGCCCCTGCCGTCGGTGAGCGATCCGCTGGTGCGGGCGAAGACTGGGGTCTCCTCCTCGCCGATCCCGGCCGGGCCGACCGACCCCGCACTGCTTGAGGAGGCGCTCGCCGAACTGGAGCGCATGGTGGGGCTGGAACCGGTGAAACGCCAGGTCAAGGCGTTGTCCGCGCAGTTGAACATGGCCCGGCTGCGAGCCGGGCAGGGGCTGCCGGTGCAGCCGCCGAAACGGCACTTCGTCTTTTCCGGGCCGTCGGGCACCGGGAAGACCACGGTGGCGCGGATTCTGGGGCGGGTGTTCTACGCGCTCGGGTTGCTCGGCGGTGATCACCTGGTCGAGGCCCAGCGGGCGGACCTGGTCGGCGAGTACCTCGGGCAGACGGCCGTGAAGGCCAACGAGCTGATCGACTCCGCGATCGGCGGGGTGCTGTTCGTGGACGAGGCGTACTCGCTGTCCAACTCCGGGTACGGCAAGGGCGACGCGTACGGCGACGAGGCCTTGCAGGTGCTGCTGAAGCGGGCCGAGGACAACCGGGACCACCTGGTGGTGATCCTCGCCGGCTACCCGGAGGGCATGGACCGGCTGCTGGCCGCGAACCCCGGGCTGTCCTCCCGCTTCACCACCCGTGTCGACTTCCCCTCCTACCGGCCGCAGGAACTCACCGAGATCGGGAAGGTGCTGGCCGCGGAGAACGGGGATCTGTGGGACGAGGAGGCGCTGGAGGAACTGCGCTCCATCGCCGGTCATGTGGTCGAGCAGGGGTGGATCGACGAGCTGGGCAACGGGCGGTTCCTGCGGACGCTGTACGAGAAGAGCTGCGCGTATCGGGATCTTCGGCTGTCGACGTATGCGGGGTCCCTGTCCCGGGAGGACTTGGCCACGCTTCGGCTGCCCGATCTCATGCAGGCGTACGGGGAGGTGCTGTCGGGGCGGGGGCCGCAGGATCCGCCGGGTATGTGAGAGCGCCCCGAACGGGCGCGGGGCCGTGTTTGATCTGCGGCTCCGCCGCGCGGGACCGGGCAACCCGCCGGCGGGCCGCAGCCACGAAGTTCCCGCGACCGCCCGAGCTAGGAGGCGAGCACCTGCTCCGGCTCCCCGCTCACCCGCGGCTCCGGCATCTCCCGGTGTGCCGGATCCCGTACCTCGCCCACCAGCGTCTCCAGGACGTCCTCCAGGGCCACCAGACCCAGCACCTTGCCGGAGGCATCCGCGACCTGGGCCAGATGCGTGGCCGCTCGGCGCATGACCGTCAGGGCGTCGTCGAGCGGCAGCTCGGCCCGCAGGGTGGTCATGGGACGCCAGACGTGCTGCGGGACGGCGCGGTCGGAGTGCTCCAGGTCCAGGACGTCCTTGACGTGGACATAGCCCATGAAGGGGCCCTTGTCCGTCGCCGAGACCGGGAAACGGGAGTAGCCCGTGCGGGCCGTCAGCTCGACGATCTCGCCCGGGGTGACCGACGGGGCCACCGTGACCAGGGACTCCCGGCGCAGCAGGACGTCCGTGACCGGGCGGGAGCCCAGTTCCAGGGCATCCTCCAGGCGTTCCCGCTCCTCGGGGTCGAGCAGGCCCGCCTGGCCGGAGTCCTCCAGCAGGCGGTTGAGCTGTTCGCTCGTGACCACCGCCTCCACCTCGTCCTTCGGCTCCACGCGGAACAGGCGCAGGATGGCCTGGGCGCAAGCCCCGAGGGTCACGGTGATCGGCCTGCACAGGCGGGCGAAGTAGACCAGGCCGGGGCTCAGCCAGAGCGCCGCCTTCTCGGGGGCCGCCATCGCCAGGTTCTTCGGGACCATCTCGCCGATGACCAGGTGGAAGAAGACCACGGCGGCCAGCGCGATGACGTAGCCGAGCGGGTGGACCATGCCGTCCGGGAGGTGGACGGCCGCGAACAGCGGCTCCAGCAGATGCGCCACCGTCGGCTCGGCCACCGCGCCCAGCGTCAGCGAGCAGACCGTGATGCCGAACTGGGCGGCGGCCATCATCTGCGGCAGGCGTTCCAGGCCGTACAGCACCTGGCGGGCCCGGGCCGTGCCCAGTGGCTCGATCTGGCTGCGGCGGACGGAGACGAGCGCGAACTCGGCGCCGACGAAGAAGCCGTTGGCGAGCACGAGCAGCGCGGCGAAGACCAGTTGGAGGACGCTCATCGGGCGGCCTCCATGACGTTCGTCACCGGGGCCGTCCTGACCAGGCGGACCCGTTCGGCGCGGTAGTGGCCGACCTGGCGGACCGAGAGCCGCCAGCCGGGCAGTTCGGCCCGGTCGCCGGGGGCCGGGATGCGGCCGAGCAGGTCGGCGACCAGCCCGGCGACCGTCTCGTACGGCCCCTCGGGCACATCCAGGCCTATGCGCTGGAGGATGTCGACGCGGCAGCTGCCGTCGGCGTCCCAGGCGGGCCGGCCGTCCTCCGGCGGGGCGGGGGCGAGCTCGGGGGCGTCCTTGGCGTCGTGCTCGTCGCGTACCTCGCCGACGAGTTCTTCGACGATGTCCTCCAGGGTGACCACGCCCGCCGTACCGCCGTACTCGTCGACGACGACGGCGATGGGCTGCTCGCTGCGCAGCCGGGCGAGCAGCGGCTTGACCGGCAGGGTCTCGGGGACCAGCAGGGCCGGGCGGGCGATACGGCCGACCGGGGTGCGCAGCCGGTCGTGCACCGAAACGGCGAGCGCGTCCTTGAGGTGGGCCATGCCGACGATCTCGTCGATCTTCTCCCGGTAGACGGGGAAGCGGGACAGGCCGGTGGCCCGGGTGAGGTTGACGACGTCCTCGGCGCTGGCCGAGTCCTGGAGGGCACTGACCTTCACGCGCGGGGTCATGACGTGCTGCGCGGTCAGCTCGCCCAGGGACAGGGTGCGCACGAACAGGTCGGCCGTGTCCTGTTCCAGGGCGCCGGCCTGGGCGGAGTGCCGGGCCAGGGAGACGAGTTCGCCGGGGGTGCGGGCGGAGGCCAGTTCCTCGGCGGGTTCCACGCCGAGGGCCCGCACGAGGCGGTTGGCGACCGTGTTGAGCGCGGCGATCACCGGGCGGAACAGGCGGGAGAAGTGGTGCTGCGGGCCGGCCACGAACCGGGCGACCGGCAGCGGCTTGGACACCGCCCAGTTCTTGGGCACGAGCTCGCCGATCACCATCTGGACCGCGGAGGCCAGCAGCATGCCGACGACCACGGCGACACCGGAGACGGCGCCGTCCGGTATGCCGGTCGCGGCGAACGGGCCGCGCAGCAGACCGGCCAGGGCCGGTTCGGCGAGCATGCCGACGACGAGGGAGGTGATGGTGATGCCGAGCTGGGTGCCGGAGAGCTGGAAGGACAGCTCCTTGAGCGACTCCGCGACCCTGAGGGCCCGTCGGTCGCCCTCGGCGGCGGCCTTCTCGGCCTCCGTCGCCTCGACGGTCACCAGACCGAACTCGGCGGCCACGAAGAAGCCGTTGGCGAGGATCAGCAGGAAAGCCGCTCCCAGGAGCAGCAGGGAGATGGTCACGCTGCCACCACCTTCCCGGTATGTCGGGTCGGGGCGGCGCAGGTACTACAGGACGATCCGTCCATCGCTGGAGGGAGTCACTCCTCGGGTAGCAGGAACCCCCGTGCACCGGGTGGTGCTCCAGGGGCGGGGCCGCAGCGAAACGGCCTCCGTCACCAGATTAATCAAGACAGGGGCCGCTGGGGCAGGGTGGGCGACCCCGAGTCGGCCCCGATCTGCCCCCGACTCAGCCCTGATCCTCCTCCGGGTGGGCCAGGGAGCGGGCTTCGGCGAGGGCCCGCAGGGCCTGCGCGTCGGCGATGGCGCGCTGCTTGGCGATGCCCGGCTGGATGCCGAGCGCGGGCAGGCTGGTGCCGTCGCTGAGGTTGAGGAACACCCAGGGATCGCCCGGACGGAGGTTCACCTGGAGGATCTCCGCCCACTCCAGGCGCCGCTTGCTGACGATGTTGACCACGGTGACGCCGGACTCGTCGGCGACGACCTTCACCCGCGCCAGCTGGGCCAGCGCCCAGAAGATCAGCGCCCCGGTGACGGCGAAGCTGAGCCGCTCCCCCGGGCCGAGCCGGTCCAGCAGCAGCCCGACGCCGGAGATGGTCAGGAAGATCGCGACACCGGCGGTGAGCAGGATCGCCCGGGTGTGGCCCGGCCGGAAGGTGACGGGAAGGGTGGGCGTGTCGGACATCTCGGTGCGCACCCCTTACAGGCGGCAGGCGTGGATGGCCGTGGTGAGGATGGCGCGGGCGCCGATGGCGTAGAGGTCGTCCATGATCCGCTGGGCCTCCTTGGCGGGGACCATGGCGCGGACCGCGACCCAGCCCTCGTTGTGCAGCGGGGAGACGGTCGGCGACTCCAGGCCGGGGGTCAGCGCGACGGCCTTCTCCAGCTGCTCGACCCGGCAGTCGTAGTCCATCATCACGTACGTCCGGGCGACCAGGACGCCCTGGAGGCGGCGCAGGAACTGCTGGACCTTCTCGGCATCCTCCTCGCCGTCGGCGCCGGTACGGCGGATGACGATCGCCTCGGACTTCATGATCGGTTCGCCGAACACCTCCAGACCGGCGTTGCGCAGGCTGGTGCCGGTCTCCACGACGTCGGCGATGACCTCGGCGACGCCCAGCTCGATCGCGGTCTCCACGGCGCCGTCCAGGTGGACGACGGAGGCGTCGACGCCGCTGTCGGCGAGGTGCCCCGCGACGATGCCCTCGTAGGAGGTGGCGACCGTCTTGCCCTTGAGGTCCTGGATGCCGCTCGCGGTGCCCGGCTTGGCGGCGAAGCGGAAGGTGGAGCGGGCGAAGCCGAGCGGCAGGATCTCCTCGGCGTCGGCGCCGGAGTCGATCAGCAGGTCACGGCCGGTGATGCCCATGTCGAGCCGGCCGGAGGCGACGTAGATCGCGATGTCGCGGGGGCGGAGGTAGAAGAACTCGACCTCGTTCTCCGGGTCGACGATCCGCAGCTCCTTGGACTCGCGGCGCTGCTGGTAGCCGGCCTCATGCAGCATCTCCGCCGCAGGGCCGGACAGTGAACCCTTGTTGGGGACGGCGATGCGCAGCATGAGGTCGGCTTCCTTTGCGTGAAGGGGTTTCTACGGCTGTGAGCGGCGGGGCGGTTTACAGGTGGGCGTAGACGTCGTCGAGGGAGATCCCGCGGGCGACCATCATCACCTGGACGTGGTACAGCAGCTGGGAGATCTCCTCGGCCGCCGCCTCCTTGCCCTCGTACTCGGCGGCCATCCAGACCTCGGCGGCCTCTTCGACGACCTTCTTGCCGATGGCATGGACGCCCTTGCCGACCAGCTCTGCGGTGCGGGAAGTGGCGGGATCGCCGTGGGCGGCCTTGTGCTGGAGCTCGGTGAAGAGCTCCTCGAACGTCTTCTTGGACATGGTGGTCCTTACCCTACGCGTTCCGGCCGCTGCCTCAGTGCCAGGGTTCGGATACCGAGCGGAGCGTGGCGGCGGTCGCGACCGCCGCGGTCACCGCCTCGTGCCCCTTGTCCTCGCCCGAGCCCTCCAGGCCGGCCCGGTCCAGGGCCTGCTCCTCGGTGTCGCAGGTGAGCACGCCGAAGCCGACGGGGACGCCGGTCTCGATGCTGACCTGGGTGAGGCCCTGGGTGACGCCCTGGCACACGTAGTCGAAGTGGGGGGTGCCGCCGCGGATGACGACGCCGAGGGCGACCACGGCGTCGTAGCCGCGCCCGGCCAGCACCTTGGCGGCGACCGGGAGTTCGAAGCTGCCGGGGACCCGGATCAGGGTCGGCTCGTCGATCCCCAGGTCGTGCAGGGCGCGCAGGGCGCCGTTCACCAGACCGTCCATCACCTTCTCGTGCCACTGCGCCGCGATGACGGCGACCCGGAGGTCGCTCGCGTTGCGTACGGACAGTTCCGGTGCACCCTTGCCGCTCACGTGTGTCCTCTCAGTGCTTCTTGCTTACTGGTTGCCACAGGCGGACGCGACCGCGGCCGCAGAAGCGGTCACGGCGGGCGTGTCCAGCCAGGGCAGGTCGTGTCCCATCCGGTCCCGCTTGGTGCGCAGGTAGTGGAGATTGTGCTCGCCCGCCTGGACGGGCATCGGCTCGCGGCCGGTGACGTCCAGGCCGTGGCGCAGCAGCGCGTCGGTCTTGTCCGGGTTGTTGGTCATCAGCCGGACGCCGTGCACGCCCAGGTCGGCGAGGATCCGGGCGCCGGCGCCGTAGTCGCGGGCGTCGGCGGGCAGGCCGAGTTCGAGGTTGGCGTCGAGGGTGTCGCGGCCGCGTTCCTGGAGTTCGTACGCCCGGAGCTTGGACAGCAGGCCGATGCCCCGGCCCTCGTGACCGCGGAGGTAGACCACCACGCCCCGGCCCTCCTGCTGGATGCGCTGCAGGGCGGCGTCCAGCTGGGGGCCGCAGTCGCAGCGCAGGGAGCCGAAGACGTCACCGGTGAGGCATTCGGAGTGGACGCGGACCAGGACGTCCGCGCCGTCGCCGATCTCGCCGTGCACGAGGGCGACGTGCTCGACGCCGTCGACGGTGGAGCGGTAGCCGTAGGCGGTGAAGGTGCCGTACTTCGTGGGCAGGCGGGTCTCGGCCTCGCGGCGGACGGTGGGCTCGCTGCCGCGGCGGTAGGCGATCAGGTCCTCGATGGAGATGATCGTCAGGCCGTGCTTGCGGGCGAAGGGGACGAGCTCGGGCAGGCGGAGCATACGGCCGTCCTCGCCGGCGATCTCCACGATGGCGCCGGCCGGGCGCAGGCCGGCGAGCCGGGCGAGGTCGACCGCGGCCTCCGTGTGGCCGTTGCGCACGAGGACGCCGCCGGGCTTGGCGCGCAGCGGGAAGATGTGGCCGGGGCGGACGAAGTCCGTCGGCTCCGCCGTGCCGCTCGCGAGGAGCTGGAGTGTCGTCGCGCGGTCGGAGGCCGAGATGCCGGTGCTCACGCCGTGAGCGGCCGAGGCGTCCACGGAGATGGTGAACGCGGTTTTCATCGACTCGGTGTTGTCCTGGACCATCTGCGGCAGCCGCAGCCGGTCCAGTTCCTCGCCCTCCATGGGGGCGCAGATGAGGCCCCGGCACTCGCTCATCATGAAGGCGACGATCTCGGGGGTCGCCTTCTCGGCGGCGATCACGAGGTCGCCCTCGTTCTCCCGGTCCTCGTCGTCGACGACCACGACGGGGCGGCCGGCCGCGATGTCGGCGATGGCCTGCTCGACGGGGTCGAGCCCGAAGTTCTCGAGGGTGTCCATGTCGTACAGGGGCGGTGCCGAGGTCATGCCGGGGCTCCTTCCAGGACGGGCTGCGAGCCCCGACGGGAGCGCAGCCACCAGTCGCGCATGCCCCACAGGACGAGTGCGCCGTAGATGACGTAGACGAAACCGGAGAAGGCGTAGTGGTTGGCGAAGTTGAGGGGCACACCGACGACGTCGACGAGCAGCCAGGCGATCCAGAACTCGACCATGCCCTTGGCCTGGGCGTACATGGCGACGATGGTGCCGACGAAGATGTACGCGTCGGGCCAGGGGTCCCAGGACAGCGACGGGTAGGCCGTGAAGAGCAGGGCCACCGCGACCGTGCCGGCGGCGGCCGCGCCGAGCATCGCCGCGCGCTCGCGCCGGCCGGCGAACCGGGGGGTGATGTGGCCGTCCCCGGCCCGGCCCCGGTTGCGCTGCCACTGCCACCAGCCGTACAGGGCGACGGCCATGACGACGGCCTGCTTGCCGGCGCTGCCGGTCAGATGGCCGTAGAAGGCGGCGAAGAGGACGAGACCGGAGAGGAACTGCACGGGCCAGGTCCACAGGGAGCGGCGCCAGCCGAGGGCGAGGGTGATCAGGCCGAGGATGTTGCCGGTCATGTCCGACCAGATGATGCGCTGGCCGAAGAGGGTGAAGGCCTCGGAGTTCAGCCAGTTCACTTGCCGGCTCCCTGGGCACGGTCGCCGAGGAGCCGCTCGACGTACTTGGCGACGACGTCGACCTCGAGGTTGACCGGGTCGCCGGGCTGCTTCACGCCGAGCGTGGTCAGGTCCAGGGTGGTCGGGATGAGGCTGACGGTGAAGTAGTCGGGGCCGGCTTCGACGACGGTGAGGCTGATGCCGTCGACGGTGATGGAGCCCTTCTCGACGACGTAGCGGGAGAGGTCCGCGGGGAGGGAGATCTTCACGATCTCCCAGTTCTCGGAGGGCTTGCGCTCCAGCACCTCGCCGGTGCCGTCGACATGGCCCTGCACGATGTGCCCGCCGAGACGCGCGCCCACGGCCATGGGGCGTTCGAGGTTGACCCGGGAGCCGACGCTGAGCGCGCCGAGGCTGGAGCGGTTCAGGGTCTCGGCCATGACGTCGGCGGTGAACTCGTCGCCCTCGTGCTCCACGACGGTGAGACAGACCCCGTTCACGGCGATGGAGTCGCCGTGCTGCGCGCCGTTGGTCACGACGGGGCCGCGGAGCTTGAAGCGGGAGGCGTCGCCGAGGTTCTCGACGGCGGTGACCTCACCCAGCTCTTCGACGATTCCGGTGAACACTTCCCGGGTCCTCCTGCCTCTTCGGGCACGGACTCCGGGGCCTGTCGATGACGACAGAATGTACGAGTGAGCACACCGGGGCGACGCCGAAAAGGACCCGTCCACGTACGGACGAGCCCAGATACGACGGCGCGCACGGAGACGTGCCCGCTCGCCGCGCACTGCCTCCCATCCGGACTTTAACCGTCGGTCCAGGAATTTCACCTGGTCAACCGGCCGCTGGAAGCGGCCGGGTCGCGGACTGTAACCGCCGGTTCGGACTTTCACCGACCCCGGAGTGCGCTGCTTCTGGTACAGATCCAGTGTGCCACGCCGGACGGTCCTCCAGACATGCGAGGGGTGTGGGCTCCCTCACAGGGTGTGTCGCCGCTCTTGCGCGCCGCAGTCACCGCGCGCAACTGCCGGGCCGGCGCGGCCGATTGGCCTTGGTCCGGACCTATTGACCTTACTGGTCTAGTCCTCTTATCGTGCGGGCGGGCCCGGTGGCGGTGACGACGGCCCTTGCCCGCCGCCGGGCCGCCAGGACGCGATCATCGTCTGGCAGGCTGAAGCACATGACACCGCCGCCCCACGCCGACGAGTTCGAGTCCCACCGGCCTCGCCTGTTCGGCCTGGCCTACCGTCTGCTCGGCTCCGCCCACGAGGCGGAGGACGCGGTGCAGGACGCGTATCTGCGGTTCAGCGGCGCCGACCGGGCGGCGATCGAGCACCCGGGAGCGTGGCTCGCCAAGGCCGTCACCAACCTCTGTCTCACCCGGCTGACCTCGGCCCGTGCGCGGCGCGAGGAGTATCCCGGGCCCTGGCTGCCGGAGCCGGTGGCCACCTCCGACGGCACGCTCGGCCCGCTGGAGTCGGCGGAGCGGCGCGAGCAGGTGTCCATGGCCCTGCTGGTGCTGCTGGAGCGGCTGACGCCGACCGAGCGGGCGGTGTACGTGCTCCGCGAGGCCTTCGGTTACGGCCACCGGGAGATCGCCGGCGTCCTGGACCTGAGCGAGGCCAACTGCCGTCAGCTGTACCGGCGGGCGGTGGCCCGGGTCGCCGCGCCGGAGGGCCGGTTCGAGCCGGCGCCACAGCGGCAGGAGGAACTGCTCACGTCCTTCCTCACGGCGGCCCGCGAGGGTGACATGGCCGGCCTGGAGAAACTGCTCGCGGCGGACGTCACCTACTGGGGCGACGGCGGCGGCAGGGTGTCCGCGGCCCTGCGGCCGATCGTGGGACGCGAGAAGGTCATGCGCTTCCTGATGGGCGGGGCCGAGCGGTTCACGAAGGGCCTGGACTTCGCGGTGGTGGAGGTCAACGGGGCGGGCGCGCTGGTCGCCCGGGCGGGCGACATGCTCGTCGGGGTGGCGTCCTTCGAGCTGCGGGACGGGCTGATCACCCATGTGCGGACCGTGATGAACCCGGACAAGCTTGCCTATGTGCAGCGGCAGTTGGCGCGGTCCTAGCGCAGCCGGGCCGGGGCCTGTCACATTTCGCGGGGCTGCCTGGTCTCAGCGGACGAGGGTGCTCCGACCTGGGGCACGCGGAGTTCCGGAGGGACAGGTACAGCATGACCACCATCCTGGTGACCGGCGGGACCGGCACGCTCGGCCGGTGCGTGACGGAGCGGCTGCGGGCGGAGGGGCACGAGGTGCGGGTGCTCAGCCGGCACACGCAGCCGTACGCCGTCGATCTGCGCGTGGGCGGGAGCGGGCTCGACGGCGCGCTCGAGGGCGTGGAGACCGTGGTGCACTGCGCGACCACTCAGCGGGGCGGGGACGAGGAGGCGGCCGATCACCTGATCTCGGCCGCGCGGCGGGCCGGAGTGGGCCATCTGGTCTACATCTCCATCGTCGGCATCGACCGGGTGCCGCTCGGCTACTACAGGACCAAGCTGGCCGTGGAGCGACGGATCGAGGCGTCGGGGCTCGGCTGGACCATCCTGCGTACGACCCAGTTCCACGACCTGATGGTCACGATCCTCGGCGGGCTGGCCAAGTCGCCCGTCATGCTGGTCCCGGCCGGGGTCCCGGACCAGCCGGTCGAGGTGGGCGAAGTCGCCGAGCGCCTGGCCGAGTTGGCGCTCACCGCGCCGGCCGGGCGGGTGGCGGACATGGGCGGCCCCGAAGTACGGTCCCTGGATTCGCTGGCGCACGCCTACCTCCGCGCGACCGGCCGGCGCCGGGCCGTCGCGCGCGTGCCGCTGTTCGGCGGGACCTATCGCGCTGTCCGCGAGGGCGGGTTGGTGACCCCCGAACGGGCGGTGGGGAAGACGACGTTCGAGGAGTATCTGGGGCGGCGCTTCGGCGGCTGACGGGTGGGAGGCGGCTGGGGGCCGGCTGGGAGCTGGCTGGGGGCCTGGCACGCGGTGCCGCGCAACTGACTTACGACCTGCGGGGACCGGCCGTGGGCGGCCCGGCGGCGGGCGAACCGGCCGCGGGCGGACCGGCGGTGGGGCGGACCGCCGGGCCCGGCCCACCGGACATCCGTCGGGCGAAGCCCCGGCTGAGGGCCGCCCTGCGGGCGGTCAGTTGCGGTCCCGGGGCGCGAACAGTTCGTCCTGCGCGCGGTCCCGGGCGGTCAGCAGCGCGCCGCGCAGTACCGCGGTACCACCGAGGGTGCTCGCCCGGACCTCCGTGAGCAGGGGTGACATGCGGCGGAGCCGCTCCTCGACCAGGCCTGCCAGCAACGGGCCGCCGGCCTGCCCGACCTCCCCGCCGAGCACCACACAGCCGGGATCGAGTACGGCCACCACGGACGCCGCGCCGATGGCGATCCGGTCGGCGAGGGCATGGAGAAACCGCCCGGCGGGCCGCTCACCATCCGGATGAGCGGCACCCCGATGAGCCGTTCCCGAATCGCCACTCCGACGAGTGACGCCCACAAGTGGCCCACCCGGATGCACCGCACCCGAATCGCCCGCCTCCGCCACAGCCCCCCGTATCACCGCCGCCGCGCCCGGTCCGTCGATCGTGGCCGGTAGCGGCAGGCCGCACTCCGCCGCCAGGGAGCCGATCGCCGCCGCCCCCGCCAGCGAGTGGAACCCGCCGTCGCAGTCCGTCGCCGAGGGGAGCGAGCCGGTGCCCGGGACCGGGAGGAAGCCGATCTCGCCGGTGCCGCCGGAGGCGCCGCGGCGGAGGGTGCCGTCGAGGACGACCGCCGCGCCGACGCCGTGACCCAGCCAGAGCAGGACGAAGGTGTCCCGGTCCCGGGCGGCGCCCTCGCGCTGTTCGGCCAGGGCGGCGAGGTTGGTCTCGTTCTCCACGGTGACGCGGGCGCCCGGCAGCCGTTCCTGCAGGGCGGCGGCCAGGCTGCGGTGCCAGGCGGGCAGGCCGCCGGAGTCCCGGAGGTCGCCGGTGGCCGGATCGATGAGGCCCGGCGCGCCGATGCCCACGGTGTGCAGCCGGTCGGCCCCGGCCTCCTTCGCGGTGCGTTCCACCGCGGCCACCGCCTGCTCCACGGCGGGCCCGGTCCCGGTGTCCCCGCCGATCGGCACGGACGCCTCGGCGAGCACCCGCCCGACCAGGTCGGAGACCAGCACGAAGACCCCCTCGGTACGGACGTCGAGCGCGGCCAGATGGGCCCGGTCGGTGACGATGCCGTACAGCCGGGCGTTGGGGCCGCGGCGCTGTTCGCCGGACTCGCCGACGACCGTGATCAGTCCGGCGGCGGTGAGCCGTTCCACCAGGTCGGCGACCGTCGGCCGGGACAGACCCGTCAGCTGCTTCAACTGCCCTGCCGTGAGCGGGCCTTCGTGCTGCAACAGCCGCAGGGCCTGGCGGTCGTTGATGGCCCGGGCGGTGCTGGGTGATGCGGGCATGACGGGAATCCTCCCAGATCGGCGCGCGCGGGACGGCGGCCGTAAAACCGCCTATCTATCAGGCAGGGTCCCTGATAGTTTACGGCGCGGCCGCGAGGGCGACCTGTGGGGAGGGCCGGACTATGAGTGACATGGAGTACGCACAGGACGAGGTCAGGCGTGCCCGGTACGCCGTGGCGGCCGTGTTCGCCGTGCACGGTGCCATCACCGGCTCGTTCGCGACCCGGGTGCCGTGGATCCAGGAACATGCCTCGCTGAGCCCGGGCCAGTTGGGGTTCGCGCTGGCCTTCGGGGCGTTCGGCGCCTCGTGCGCGATGCCGCTGGCGGGCCGGATCAGCCACCGCTTCGGCAGTCGTACCGCCCTGCGCGGGCTGCTCGCGCTGTGGACGCTGTCGCTGGTCCTGCCGTCCCTCGCGCCGAACCTGTACACCCTGTGCCTGGCGATCTTCACCTACGGCGCGAGCTCGGGCATGGCCGATGTGGCGATGAACGCGCTCGGTGTCGAGGTGGAGCGGCTGCTCGGCAGGTCGGTCATGTCGGGGCTGCACGGCATGTGGAGCGCGGGCGCGCTGACCGGCTCGGCGGCCGGCACGCTCGCCGCGCACCTCGGCTCGGACGCCCGGCTGCACTTCGCGCTCGCCTCGGCCGTGCTGACCGCGCTGGGCCTGGTGGCCTGCACGTGGGTGCTGGACCTGCAGCCGGCCGAGGACGAGGAGCCGCCGCCGCGGTTCGCGCTGCCGCCGCGCTCGGCGCTGCTCATCGGCACGGTCGGTTTCTGCGCGGTGTTCGCGGAGGGCGCGAGCCTGGACTGGTCGGCGGTGTTCCTGCGGGACCGGCTGGACAGTTCGGCCGGTGTGGCGGCGGCCTGTACGACCGGGTTCATGCTGACGATGGCGGTGGCCCGGATCGCCGGGGACACGGTGGTGAACCGGTTCGGCGCGGTCCGCACCGTCCGGGCCGGCGGCATCCTGGCCGTGCTGGGCGGTCTGCTGATCGTGTTCGCCGGGTATCCGGTGGTGGCGATGGGCGGGTTCGCGCTGATGGGGCTCGGCATCGCGGTGGTCGTACCGCTGTGCTTCGCGGCGGCGGGACACGCCGGTCCCAACCCCAGCCAGGCCATAGCCGGCGTGGCGACGATCACCTACACCTCGGGGCTGATCGCGCCGAGCCTGATCGGCGGGGTGGCCCAGGCGACCAGCCTGGTGGTGTCGTTCTGTGTGGTGACGGCGCTGGCCGGCGGGCTCGCGGTGTTGGCGGGCGTGCTGCGCACCGCCGAGCGCGGCGGCCGGACCCAGGTCAGCCCGCGGGCCGCAGCAGTTCCCGGCCCACGGCCCTGAAGGCGTCGGTCCACGGCGTGGGACGCATGGTCGACGCGTCCAGCCGGACCAGCACCCGGGTGCCCTGGGCGTAGGTCCGCACCCCGTCCGCGGAGCAGAAGCGGAAGCCGTAGGTCAGCCCGGTGGTGCCGAGGCGTTCCAGCCAGAGGTGGACGGCGTAGGTGCCGGGGCTGGTCACCGGTGCCTCGTAGCCGATGCGCAGCTCGCGCACCGCGTTGCAGGCGTCGCCGGCCGCGTGCCAGTCGCCGTCGAAGCGGACGCCGTGCTCGTGCCACAGTTCGGTCCAGGCGCGCTCGACCATCAGCGGGTAGCGGGCGTTGTGCAGGAGCCCGAGCGCGTCGAGGTCGTCGAAGTGCACGGTGACGGGGATCAGCCGGCCATAGGGGACGGCGGGCGCGATCGGGGCTTCGGCGGTCACGGGGAGGGGCTCCTGAACATCGCTGCTGAGACGGTTCCCATACTAAGCGACCGCTCAGGAGCCCTGGCCGGGGCCCTGCTCAGCCCGCTATGGAGTCCAGTTGCTCGGCGGCGGGCCGCAGCGCCCACAGGTCTCCCCCGGGCGGCGCCTCCAGCTTCGTCACGGCCGCCTCGGCCGCCGCGTCCCCGGCGTCGGCCGCCGCGTGCACGACGTCGGTGGCCGCGTACCGGTGGAACTCCAGCTCCGGATGCGACCACGCGGCGGCGCCGGTCGCGGCCGGCAGCAGATAGCCGACTGCCTTGAACAGGCTCTGCCCGTCCGGGCCTTGGTACGACCACAGGTTCACGCCCACGTGCCGGCCGATGGCCGCGAGCCGGGTGTAGGCGACCAGGTCGAAGGCCGAGTAGTGCCAGCTGCGGGTGCGGGCGAGTTCCTGCGGCTGACTGCCGTCGGCCGCGATCTGCGGGTCGATCCGCTCGGCGCGCGCGTCGAGCACGGTCCGCCGGGCGAGGGCGGTGTCGCCGGTGGCGTAGGCGAGGGCGGCGAGCTGCATGTCGTAGAAGGTCCCGTGGTTGTTGGCGGCGGCGCCCTCCTCCTTGCCGAAGTCGCTGGTCCGCAGCCAGTTCAGGAAGTCGGCGTTCCACTTGCCCATCGCCGTACGGTCCTCGGCGCTCCAGCCGGGGGCGCCCGTGGCGAGGATCGCCTGGGCGTCGAGGACGCTGGTGTACGACTGGGAGAAGTCGATGATGCCGATGGACCGGCCGTCGTACTTGCACGGGATGAACTGGGCGTGGTTCAGGTCGGGGTTCATCCGGGTGGCCGGGGCGAGGAACCAGGTGCGCAGGATCTGCCCGGCCTTCTCGGCATAGGCGCGCTTGCCGGTGTAGTACCAGGCGAGCGAGAGGTCGTACGTCGAGTCGAAGACCTTCTCGGCGTCCTGCCGGTCCGTTCCGCTGTCGACTTCGGGGTTGCGCTGCCCGTCTCGCTGGACGTAGGGGCAGCCCCACGGGTTGCCGGCCGTGGGGGTGGTGGTCGGCCACCAGTAGGGGGCCTGGCTCAGGTACTCGTGGATGTCGCCGCCGGGTGCGGGCCTCGGCTTGTCGACGACCGTCCAGGGGCCCTGGTCCAGCCAGGTGTCGGCGCGGGTGGTCAAGTCCTCGAGCGCGCGCCTCAGTCGGGGATCGTGGTCCAGCCGGGCGCGGGTCCGCTGGAGGCGGGTGCCGTCCAGGACGGCGGTCCTCGGGGCCTTCGGCGCGGCGTGCGCGGACGGGACGAGCGCTGTCCCGAACGCCAGCACCGCGGCCAGCAGTACGGCCGCACGGGTACTTCCACTCATCAGGCACTCCGATCTGCCATCGATCAATCGTGGTCAGATATGTGAAACAAGTTCATGAGTAGGACCGTGCGAGCGTAGAGCCGTCCGTCAACGGTGACAATGGTCCGGACCGCCTTCACGTACGTAAGAAAGCGAAACCCCACCATGGACCTCGGCGTGCGCTGGAAACTGCACGGTGACGGGCGCACGCCCGCGCCCGGAGCGGTGGTACGCCCCGACGAACGGCTCTCCTGGCCCCGTACGGTGGGCCTCGGCGCCCAGCACGTGGTCGCGATGTTCGGCGCGTCCTTCGTCGCGCCGGTGCTGATGGGCCTCGACCCGAACCTGGCGATCATGATGTCGGGCGTGGCGACCGCGATCTTCCTCCTCGCCACCCGCGGCCGCGTGCCGAGCTACCTGGGCTGCTCCCTGTCGTTCGTGGGGGTGGCCGCCGTCATCCGCGCGCAGGGCGGGACGAGTGCCACCGTGACCGGCGCGGTGTTCGTGGTCGGCATCGCGCTGTTCCTGGTGGGGCTCGCCGTGCAGCGCTTCGGCGCGCGGATCATCCATGCCACGATGCCGCCGATCGTCACGGGCGCGGTCGTCATGCTGATCGGCTTCAACCTGGCCCCGGTGACCGCCTCCACCTACTGGCCGCAGGACCAGTGGACGGCCCTGCTGGTCATGTTGTTCACGGGGATGGCCCTGGTCTGTCTGCGCGGCTTCTGGTCGCGTATCGCGATCTTCCTCGGGCTGGTCTTCGGATACGGCATCTCCTGGGCCTTCGACCGGATCTTCGGCAGGATCCACTCCATGAGCCCGAGCGGCAAGGTCACCGACCACTGGCGCCTGGACCTCTCCGGCGTCTCCAAGGCCGACTGGATCGGCCTGCCGCACTTCCACGGGCCGTCCTTCCAGTGGTCGGCGATCCTGGTCGCGCTGCCGGTCGTCATCGCCCTGGTGGCGGAGAACGCGGGCCACGTCAAGGCGGTCGGCGAGATGACCGGAGACCCGCTGGACGACAAGCTCGGTACGGCGATCTCGGCGGACGGCGTCGGGTCCATGCTGTCGACCGCGGTGGGCGGCCCGCCGAACACCACCTACTCCGAGAACATCGGCGTGATGGCCGCGACCCGGGTCTACTCCACCGCCGCCTACTGGGCCGCCGCCGGCTTCGCCCTGCTCTTCGGCGTCTGCCCGAAGTTCGGCGCGGTCGTGGCCGCGATCCCGGGCGGTGTCCTCGGCGGCATCACCGTGATCCTCTACGGCATGATCGGCCTGCTCGGCGCCCAGATCTGGCTGCACGCCAAGGTGGACCTGCGCAACCCGCTGAACCTGGTCCCGGCCGCCGCGGGCATCATCATCGGAGTCGGCAACGTGAGCATGAAGTTCACCGGCGACTTCTCGCTCAGCGGCATCGCCCTCGGCACGCTGGTCGTCATCACCGGCTACCACGCGCTGCGCGCCTTCGCCCCGGCCCATCTGAAGAAACAGGAGCCACTGCTGGACGAGGGCACGTCCGCCTACGACGCCCAGTCGCCGCGCGCCAAGTCGTAGGCGTACGACGGGGTGAACGTGCCGGCGGCGCCCCGGCAGCCGTCGGACTCCCCCGGCGGCTTGACCCACAGGTAGGCGTCGATCCGGGCCTCGCCGGTGTCCAGGGTCGGGGCCCGGCCGATCCTCCGCCCGGCCGGGTCGCACCACTGGCCGTCCGGCGGGGCGCCGTTGCCGTTGCGGCTGGTGTCGATCACGGCGCCGAGGCTCGACGGGCCGCCGAGCGCGTCCAGCACCCGGCGGTCGTAGGCGATCTCGTCGGCCGTGGTGCGGAAGTTGGAGACGTTGCTGAACACACCGTCCGAGCCGGCCGCTCCCGCCTGCCTCAGCAGGGCGGCCTGTTCGCCCGGCGGGTTCCAGCCGGAGTGACCGGCGTCGAAGTAGACGCGTGCCCTCGGGTACGCCGACTTCAGGACCCGGCCCGCGCGGGCCAGCGAGGCGAACCGGGCCGCGCGGCCGGCCGGCGTCAGACAGCCGGACTGGGCGATCGAGTCCGGCTCCAGGATGACGATCACCTCGCCGGAGCCCAGCCCCCGTGCGAAGGCGTCGATCCAGGCGTCGTAGGCCGCGAGGCCGGGCGCGCCGCCCCGGGAGGCGCCGCCGCAGTCCCGGTCCGGGATGGCGTACGGCACGAGTACCGGGACCGCGCCCCGCACCGCCGCGCCCGTGGTGACCGCGCGTACCCGGGCAGCGATCGTGTCCGGGTCCGGGTCGGTGAACCACACCGCGGTCGGGCGGCCGGCTATCCGGGAGGCGATGACGGCGGTGCGCGGATCGTCGGGATGCGCGCGGACCCAGTCCAGCACCTGGGAGTCGGGGTGGCGGTACAGGAGCGGTGACACGGTGGTGGCCGGCTGCTTCCTCCTGGTCGGGGAGGGTGTGCTCGGTGTCGGCCGGTGGGTGACCGGCGTTCTCGACGACGGCGAGGGCGAGGGAGCGAGCGCAGGTATCCGCGGCATGGGAGCCAGGGCCGGTGTACGGGTCACCCCGGTCCGGGCCTCCCCGGAGCCGTGAGGGGGGCCCAGAGCCGAGAACACCCCGGTGACGGAGCCGACCAGCGTCACCGCCGAGGCCGCCGCGACCATCAGCCCGCGCCGCACGGCACGCCTGCGCGCGGCACGGCGCTCCGCGAGGCGCCGGACCCGTAAGCCTGACACGGTGTCATGTCCCCCTCCCGGACCGCCCCCGTGGCGGCCCGTTCCCCCGTTCCGGCGAAGCACCGGGCCGGTCGGCACGCCCCTGCGGCCCAGGGCTGGGACCCTTCCCCCATGGCGCAGTTGGAACACCTCACCACTCCCGTCGGCGCGGTCGTCTCCCGGATGCGTGCTCTCGACGCGGCCCTGCCCGAGCGGGACGGTGTCGCCGTGTTCAACCGCGTCTACCTCACCGTCACCGAGGAGATCGACCGGCACCTGGACGCCGGGGAGTTCCCGGATCCACGGGCGGCGATCGCGCTGGACGTGCGGTTCGCCGAGCGCTATCTGGCGGCCGTCGACGCGGTGGCCGCGGACCGCCGTCCGCCCGCCTGCTGGCGTCCGTTGTTCCAGCTGCGCGGCCATCCCGGGGTACGGCCGCTGCAGTTCGCGCTGGCGGGCATCAACGCGCACATCGGGCACGATCTGGCGCTCGCCGTGGTGGACGCCTGCCGTACCCTCGGCTGCGAACCGGCCGAGCTGGAGGACGAGTTCGACCGCGTGGGCGATCTCCTCGTGGCGCTGGAGGAGCGCATCCGCGAGGATCTGATGCCAGGCCCCGACCTGCTCCAGATCGCCGACCCGCTCACCCATCTGCTGGGCTCCTGGAGCCTGGAGCGGGCCCGCGACGGGGCCTGGGTGGCGGCCCGTGCCCTGTGGGCGCTGCGCCACTGCGGCGACATGGCCGAGGAGTTCACCGCACGGCTGGACACGGCGGTGGGATTCGCCGGGCGGATGCTGCTGACACCGCTCGACGACTGACCTGGCCGGGACCGGCCGCTGGGCGAGCCGTCTGCGGAACTCCCTTGCAGGGTCCGCACGGACGCACCCGCGGTGGCGCGCGCGCCGCCGAACGGACCGGCTACGACAGCCGGCCGAGGAGCGGGGCCGTACGGAGCCCATCCGGACCGTGCTGCGGGTGAACGCCGGCCGCCAGGCACCGCGCGGGACGCGCTGTTTGAAAAGGCGCGGGCGGCCGGAGTCCGAGTCCGGCCGCCCGCGCCTTGGTCCTTGCTCGTTGTTCTGGTCAGTCCTCGGGCAGCTCCACGGGGGCGATCTCGTCGTACACGTCACCCGGGCCGGGGTTGGCCGGGTCGGTCTCGCCGCCGAAGTGGTGCATGACGCCCCAGACCGCGTTCAGCGCGGTCTGGATCGCACCCTCGGCCCAGCCGGCCGTCCAGGAGATGTCGTCGCCGGCGAGGAAGATGCCCCGCTTGTCCTCGGGCAGCCGGTCCTGCATGAAGTGGGTGAACAGGCGGCGCTGGTAGCGGTAGTGGCCGGGCAGGTTGGCCTTGAACGCGCCCATGAAGTAGGGCTCGTTCTCCCAGGAGACGGTCACCGGGTTGCCGATGATGTGCTTCCTGATGTCGACCTTCGGGTAGATCTCGCCGAGCGACTTCAGCATGACCTCCATCCGCTCGTTCGCGGACAGCGGCAGCCACTTCAGGCTGTCGTCGCACCAGGTGTACGACAGGCAGATCACGGCGGGCTGGTCCGGGCCGTTGTCGAGGAGGTAGGTGCCGCGGGTCATGCGGTCGGTCAGGGTCATCGACATGACGTCCCGGCCGGTCTCCTCGTCCTTGTCCAGCCAGAACGGCCGGTCGACCGGCACGAAGAGCTTCGAGGACTCCATGTAGTGGGTGCGCTCGATCGCGGTCCAGTGGTCGATCGGGAACAGCGAGTCGTCACAGGCGATCTTGGACAGCAGCATCCAGGACTGGGCGGTGAAGATCGCCGCCTTGTAGGTGCGGATGTCGCCGTTCGCGTCGGTCACCGTGATCTGGTTGCCCGCGGTGCGGTGCAGCCGGGTCACGGCCGGGCGGGGCTCGCCGTCCACGTGCAGGGACTTCAGCGAGGTGCCGTACGGCCAGTGCACGATCTTCTCCGGCTCGCGCTCCCACAGGCGCAGCGGCAGCTGCTGGGAGCCGCCGACGATGCCGCGGTGGTGGTCGTCGGCCTCGGTGTAGACGACGCGCAGGATCTCCAGGATGGAGTTCGGGAAGTCGGTGTCCCAGCCGCCGGTGCCGAAGCCGACCTGGCCGAAGATCTCGCGGTGCCGGAAGGACTTGAAGGCCTCGGAGTCGCAGAGGAAGCCGTAGAAGGTCTGGTTGTCGAGCTTCTCGACCAGCTTCGCCCAGATCTCGCGGATGCGCGGGACGTCCCGCTCGCGCATGGCGCGGTTCATGTCGGAGAAGTCGGCGCCCTCGTCGAGGCACTTGTTCCAGGCCTCGGCGACGTCCCGGTACACCTGGGGCAGGTCGTCGACGGTCTCCGCGTAGTGCGACTCGCCCTTGAGGTCCACGACGGTCGAGGGCGTGGCCTCGGCCAGAGGGTTCGGGAACGGCCTGGTCTCCAGGCCCACCATGTCGATGTAGTGCTGCAGGGCGGTGGAGGACGGCGGGAAGCGCATCGCGCCCATCTCGGCGGTCAGCGACTCGTCGCAGCCCTCGAAGCCGACGGTGCGCAGCCGGCCGCCGATCTGGTCGGCCTCGTAGACGACGGGCTTGAGGCCCATCTTCATCAGCTCGTACGCGGCCACGATGCCGGACAGACCGCCGCCGATGACGGCGACCTCGGTGCCGTGCTCGGTCGCGGGTATCTGGCCGAGGCCCGCGGGGTGGGCGAGGAAGTCGTCGTAGGCGTAGGGGAAGTCCGGGCCGAACATGGTGATCGGCGGCTGCTGCTCGTCGGTGTGCTCGACGGCGTTGGGCACCGTGGACGTCATGGGGTACGGACTCCTTGCGCGTGGCGAAACAGGGGGAGGCTTTCGGTGCGGCGGCTCAGCCGAGGGACCCGTACAGACCGGGGCGGCGGTCCTTCAGGTACGGGTTGGCCTCGCGGGAGGCGGCCAGGAAGGCGGGGTCGGCATCGGCGACGATCAGTTGCTCGGCGCGTCCGGCGCGGGTGCGGGCGACACCGTCGGGACCGGCGAGGACGGAAAGGCCGACGAACTCGAACTCGCCTTCCTGGCCGACCCGGTTGACGTACGCGACGTACATCTGGTTCTCCCAGGCGCGCACCGGCACGAGGGACTCGGCGACGAACTGGAAGGGGTGCATCTGCGCGGTCGGGACGACGAGGAGGTCGGTGCCGGCCAGGGCGTGGGCGCGGACGTTCTCCGGGAACTCGACGTCGTAGCAGATCATCAGGCCGACGGTGAGGCCGTTCAGCTCGGCCTGGACGACCGGCTGCTCGCCCGGCGTGAAGTGGTCGCGCTCGAAGCAGCCGAAGAGGTGGGTCTTGCGGTAGTTCGCGAGCCGGGTGCCGTCGGCGGAGATCAGCTGGGCGGAGTTGTAGACCGTCTCGCCGTCGCGCTCCGGGTAGCCGTAGGCGATCGCGATGCCGTGCCGGGTGGCGGTCTCGGCGATCGCGTCGGCACAGACGCCGTCGGCGGGCTCGGCGAGGCGGGCGATGCCGTCGCCGATCGCGTATCCGGTCAGGAACATCTCCGGTGCGGCGAGCAGCGCGGCGCCCGTGGCGGCGGCACGGCCCGCGGCCTCGTCGAGGACCTTGAGGTTCTCGACGACGGAGCCGGGGCGGCCGGAGCTCTGGAGCAGGGCGGTGCGCATGCGTGTTCCTCACCGGACGCAGGGGGTTAGGGGGTCATTAAGAAGGTACGGTCGGCGGGCTCGGCCGGACAAGAAGGAGCCGTTGCGCGCCTGTGCGCGGTTTGTTGCGTGGAGTGCGGGTCGGGCGGCGATTCGTTGCGCGCCCTCGTGGCCGGTTCCCGTCCTCCCTGAGACGCAGGTCACCGGCAGGGTCCCCCGCCGGATGGCGGAGGGGGAAAGCCGTCTGCGGAGCGATGTGCGAAAACGCTCCTGCCGGGAGAGTGGTGATCGTTCAGTTCACGCGCTTGACCTGCGGAAAGGACCGTCATGAGGCGCCGTACGAAGATCGCCGCCGCGTCTGCCGTCACCGCCCTGCTGATCATCACCGGGGCAGCCGGGGCGGCAATGGCCTCCGGGGGCGGGGCCCCGCACCCCCAGCGGGAGGCCGCCGCGCTGACCGGTACGGCCAAGCTGTACCGCTCGGCCGGGGACGACATCACCTTCACCTTCGACGCGCATCTGGCGGAGAAGAACACGATGGACCCGCGCAAGGCCACCGGCACCTTCGAGTTCAGCCATTACCTTCACGGCCGGGGAGCCTGGGCCAAGGCCAAGGTGGACTGCCTGGTCACCGGCGGCCAGGTCGCCGTCGTCTCCGGTGTGATCACCGCGTCCGACCTGCCGGGAGCCAAGGGCAAGCGGGTCGGCGTCACGGTCCACGACCTCGGGCACCATGACCGGCTGGGCTACAGCTGGGCGGGGGTCGGCAGCCCCACGGACACCAAGGACCTGCCGCCGTGCGTGTCGTCCGCGCCGTTCGAGAAGGTGAAGCAGGGCACGGGTGACTTCAGGGTCGTGCCCTGGCGGCCCAAGCTCTAGGTCCGGCTACTTTCCGGTGCCGACGGGGTCGACGGTGACGGCGGGGCCGCTGCCGTCCGAGACGGGCACGTTGATGCCGACGGGCAGCGTGCGGGAGTGGGTCTCGCCGGGCGGGGTGACGATCAGGCCGGTGAAGGTCTCGCCGCTGCCGCCGGAGTGGTTCGGCGCGTAGTGCAGGGTGAAGCGGGTCTCCCCGCCCGGCTTGACGCGGACCAGCGGCGCGGCGAGCCTGCTCCGCCGGGCGCTGACGCTGCCGTCCTTGCTCTTCAGGTCGGCGCCGGGGAAGCCCTTCAGGGTGCAGGTGGCGGAGCCGGTGTTCTTCAGGTTGACGACGAGGGTGCCCTCGGCCATCCCGCCGGAGGTGCTGAACGCGAGGTGGGAGGTCGTGCACGCGGACGTCATCACGCTTCCCGTCCGGGCCGCGGCGGGGGTGTCCCTGCCGCTGGACGCGCCGCTGCCGTCGCGCCTCTGGGACGCGGCGCCCTGGGCGGCGGAGGGCGGTGAGCTGGGTGCGGAGGAGTCGTTCCGGCCGGACGAGTTGCTGTTGCTGCCCTGGCAGGCGGTGAGGGACAGGCCCGCGAGGGCGGCGACGGCGAGCAGGGAGAGCTTGTGGAGGCGCATGGTTCTCCTTCAGCAGTACGGGTGGCGTGCTGCTCCGTGAGATACCGACAGCGGTTGATGCGTTCGGATCAACAGCGCTCTCGTACACGCCTGTGACACTGCACTAGATCTCCCGCAGCCGCGCGACGATCTCCCGCAGCAACCCCGGATCGGCGGACGGGCCGCCGGCCGGGAGGCGGCGGGGTTCGTCGATGCGGATCAGGCCCGCCTCCGCAAGGTCGCCGAGCAGGACGCGGACGACGGTCAGGGGCAGATCGGCGTCCGCGGCCAGCTCCACGACGGGGCGCGGGCCGCGCCGGATCAGGTCGAGCAGGGCGGCACGGGCGTGGTCCACGTCCGGCCCCGGCGCGTCGGCGTCCAGGGCGGTGACCCGGGACATCAGGTCGATGGCGTGCGCGCCCGAGGGCCGGGTGCGGCCCCGGGTCACCGTGTAGGGGCGCACCATCGGCCCGGTCTCGTCCTCGTACCAGTGCTCGTCGCTCACCGGGGGATCATCTGGCCGTCCGGGCGGCCGCGTCCAGGTGACGGCCGAGTCGGCGGACGAGCAGGGCCATTTCGTGGGCGAGCTGGCCGACGTCGGTACTGGCCTCGCTGAGCACGGCGAGGCGGCTGCCGTGTCCGGCGGGTGTGATGAAGAGGTAGGCGTCGTCGAGCATCACCATGGTCTGCCGCACCTGGCCCGCGGCGAACCGCTCCCCCGCCGAGCGGGCCAGGCCGTGGAAGCCGGAGCAGACGGCGGCCAGATGCTCGATGTCCTTGCGGCGCATCCCCTCCGAGCTGCTGAGCGGCAGGCCGTCGGCGGTCAGCAGCACGGCCTGGCGTACGTGGTCCGTACGCGCCACGAGGTCGTCCAGCAGCCAGCCGAGGTCCGTGCCGGGCGCTCCGCTGGTCTCGGCGGACTGCTCGGGCGTGTGTTCGTCACCGGGCATCGTCGGTGTCCGTCCCTCCGTTGGCATGGGTGGTCACGCTGTCGGCGTCGGTGGTCTCGTGTTCGGCGCGGTCGGGGGCCGGGGTATGTGCGCGGTCGGGTGCGGGTGTGTCGGGGCTGGTCGCGCCGTTTTCCGCGCCCTCAGGGGTCCGCGGTCCCGTCGGCTGTGCGGCACCGGCGCTGCGAGCGGCCGCGTCGGACGGGGCTTCGCCGGTCGCCGGCAGGCCCCTGCGGCCGCGGTCGAGGCCGCGCTGGAAGGCACCGAAGATCGCGCGCATCTCCTCGGCGTCCACCTCGCGCTCGGCCGCGCTGTCGTTCGGCGGCGGTGCGTCCCGCAGCTCCGGGACGAGGGAAGCCTGCCGGGTCCGGGTGGGCAGGACGGGCGGAGCCGACCGCCCCTCCTCCGACACCGGCTCGGACGCGGCCCCCTCCTCCGACACCGGCTCGGACGCGGCCCCCGCACCCGGCGCGGGCACGGACGCCAGCCGGTTACGTGCGCCCGGTTCGCCGGCGGACGCGCTGTGCGGCTCGCCCGGTGCGGCCGACCGGTTCCTGTGCGGCAACGTGCGTACCGCCGCCCCCTGTTCGCGTGGCGCCACCTCCGCCAGTACCGCCTCCGGGAGCAGGACCACCGCCGTCGTGCCGCCGTACGGCGAGTCGCGCAGGCTCACCTCGATGCCGTGGCGGGCGGCGAGGCGGCCGACGACGTAGAGGCCGAGGCGGTCGTGGCGGGTGGGGTCGAAGGCCTCGGGGTCGGTGAGGGTGGCGTGAGCCTGGGCACGGGCGTCGGCGTCGAGGCCGAGGCCCCGGTCGTCGATCTCCAGCACGAACCCGCTGCCGACCCGCCCGGTGCGCAGCGTGACCCGGGTGTGCGGCGGCGAGAACACCGCGGCGTTCTCCAGGAGTTCGGCGATCAGATGCACCACGTCGGCGACGGCGTCCGCGGCGACGCCGATGTCCGGCATCGGCGGCACGACCACCCGCGCGTAGTCCTCGATCTCGCCGACCGCCGAGGCGACGACGTCCCCCACGGGCACCGGCCTGCGCCAGCGCCGGCCGGGTGCGGCGCCGGAGAGGATGATCAGGCTCTCCGCGTGCCGGCGCATGCGCGTGGTCAGGTGGTCGATGCGGAACAGCTCGCGCAGGATGTCGGGATCCTCGGTGCGCCGCTCCAGGGTGTCGACGAGCTTCAGCTGGCGGTGGACCAGGGCCTGGTTGCGGCGCGCGATGTTGAGCAGCACCGCGAACAGGCCCCGCCGCAGGGTGGCCTGCTTGACCGCGGCCTCGACGGCGGCGAGCCGCGCGGTGTTGAAGGACCGGCCGACCTGCCCGATCTCGTCGTCGCGCACCTCGTCGGCGGCGAGCGGCGGCGCCGCGGCGAGCGCGTCCACCTCCTCACCGGCGCTCAGTCTGCGCATGACGTCGGGCAGCTGGTCGGTCGTCAGGACGTCGGCCGCGTCCCGCAGCGTCTCCAGGCGCCGCGAGATGCGCCGCGCGCCACGCACCGCGAACCACAGCGACAGCCCGACGGCGGCCAGGCCCACCACGCCGACGACGGCCGCCTTGGTCAGCTCGTGGTAGGCGAAGGCCCGGCCGCGGGCGGCGGAGTTCTCGGCGGACCGCGTGCACAGCTGCATGTACCGCTTCACGGCCCGGTCGGTGGTGGACCGCCAGGTGTCCGCGGCGACGGCCCGCCCGGTACCGGCGGCACCGGCCCGCAGCAGCGCGTCCTCGCCGCGTTCCAGCGAGCCGTACACGTCCCCGCGCTGGAAGTCCTCGAACAGCGCGCGCGAGTCGGCGGGCAGGTCCGGAACGTACGTGCGCTGGAACACCCGCCGGTCCTCGATGGTCGCGGCCAGGGTGTCGTACTGCCGGTCGGTCAGGGTGCCGGCCGCTCGTGCCCCGGCGACCAGCGCGTCCTCCCGGGAGACGAACTCCCGTACCCGCACCAGCTCGATGACGACCTGCGCCTCCCGGGCCAGCTGTCCGGCCTGGAGGGCGGTGAGGGTGGACTGCACGTCGAAGCCGGGCTCCACGAGCGCGCTGTAGTCCTCCACGGCCCGGTCCCAGGTGATGCGCCGGGCCAGCACCAGCGAGCGCAGCCCGTCCAGCTTGCCGGCCGCCGTCACCATGGCGTCCAGCGCCTGCCGCTGACGGTCCGTGAGCCTGCTGCGGTCGCCGTGCTGGATCGCCTGCCGCATGGCGTCCACGGCCACATCGGTACGGCGTTCCTGCCCGAGCAGTTCCGCCGCGGTGGCCGCGTCGAGCCGGGCGCCCAGGTAGGCGGCGGACATCCGGCGCTCGATCTGGATCTGCCCGATCGCGGTGTCCACGGGGGTGCCGAAGTCCTCGTACACCCCCTGGAGCCGGACCAGCGCGCGCAGTTCACCGGTGACGGACCACATGGCGAAGCTCCACAGCGCCATCAGCGCGACGGCCGGGGCGAGCGCGAGCGCCACGATCCGCGTGCGGACGGTGGTGGGACGGCCGAGGGGCCAGCGCATGTGTACCTGCCGGTGTTACCAGTCAGTAGTGGGCGTGAGCGCGGCACAACCTACGGGATGGTCACCCCGTACCGCAATGGTGACCTGCGGTAACCCGCGGTCACTTCACCGGCAGAGCGAAGGTCGTGACGACCGCCGCATGGTCGGAGGGCCAGTCGTTGCCCGCCACGTCCGGCCAGGGGCGCGGGCTGCCGGTGACGAGGGTCCGCGCGTCCCGCACGGTCAGGCCCCGGTGCAGGACGTAGTCGATCCGGTCCTGCGGCTCGGGCCGCCCGCTGCCGTCCTCGTGCACCGGATGGATCGGCGACCAGGTGTGGCCGGGCTCGGCGGCGGGGTCGGGATGGGCCTCCCGGTAGGAGTCGGCGAAGCCCGCCTCCTCGGCCGCCTTCGTCACCGGCCAGGCCACGTCCGGCCAGTCCAGGTGCGAGGGGCAGTTGAAGTCGCCGACCAGGACGACCGGGACACCCTCGGCCGAGGACCCGGCGACGCGCTCCAGCGCGTCCCGCATCTGCGTCAGCCGCAGCTCCTCGTGGGCGATCAGCTCCGGCGCCGCCAGCCCGTCGAAGGCGGACTCGTAGGGGCCGTACGGCGTGTAGTGCAGGTGCGCGGTCCAGACGTCCACCTCGTGGCCGGGGGCCACGGCGATCCGGACGCCCGCGGCGCCGTAGAAGCCGACATCCGGGTCGCCGAAGCGGGCGGTGATCGGGTGGCGGCTGATGACGCCGAGGTTCTCGCCCGCCCGGTGGTGGTGCCAGCCGAGCGCCTCGGCCAGTTCCTGGGCGGCCGTCCCGCCCGTCTCCTGGAGCCCGACCACGTCCGCGCCGCTCTCCAGGATCACCTTGAGCTGCTTGGCCCGGTGGTCGTCGACCTCGCTGCCGCCGAGCCACAGGTTCCAGCTCATGACCCGGAGTTCGGGCGTGACCATCCGCCGCAGTTCCTGGACCGTGACGCCGGCGAGGCTGTCGCGTACGGTCCGGCCGGGCGCGGTGCCGATCGGCGCGAGGGACGGCACGGCGAGGACGGCGCAGCCGGCGGCCTCGGCGGAGGCGACGCCGGTCTCGGTGTCCTCCACGGCCACACAGGCGGCGGGGTCGACGCCGAGGGCCCGGCAGGCGGCCCGGTAGGGGTCGGGGGCCGGCTTGGTGCGGGTGGTGTCGTCGGCGGTGACGGAGGCCGCGAACCGGTGGGCGCCGAGGGCGTCGAGGACGACGTCGGCGACCGCGCGCGGGGACGCGGTGACCAGGGCGGCGGGTACGCCCGCGGCGGCCAGCGCGTCCAGCAGGTCCAGCGCGCCGGGCCGGGGCACGATCCCGGTACGGACGCGTGCGGCGAACTCGCGGTGCAGCTCGGCCGCGAGGTCCGCCTCCGTCCGGTCCGACGCCGTGGCGAGCCAGGCGGCGGTGTGCTCGACCGGGCGGCCGAGCACGTCGGGCTGGTCGGCCTCGGTCAGCGGGCGCCCGGCGACCTGCTCGACCGCCTCCCACCACAGCCGCTCGGTGTCGACGAGCGTGCCGTCCATGTCGAACAGAACGGCCTGCAGCGGGAGTTGATGGATGTGGGGGGTCACGTTCGGGAAATTCCTCACTTCTGGATACGTTCGGCCACGAGCACCGGCCGCTCGGGCAGCGACACGCCGACGGCGGTTCCGGCGCCGAGCCCCGTGGCCTCGTGGGCGGGCAGGTCGGCCTTGACCTCGGTGCCGTCGGCGAGCCGTACGGTGACCCGGACGACCGCGCCGAGGAAGGCGGTGGCGACGACCCGGGCGGTGCCCTGCTCGTCCGGGCGCACCTGTACGGCCTCGGGCCGCACCAGCACGTCCACCTCACCGCCCGGCACCTCGCCGTCGGCCGGCAGCCGCTGGCCGAGCACCTCGACGGTGCCGTCCTTCAGCTCGCCCGGGATCCGGCTCATCGTGCCGACGAACTCGGCGACGAAGGCGGTGGCGGGGCGGCCGTACAACTCGGCCGGTTCGGCGCACTGTTCGAGGCGGCCGGCGCGCATGACGGCGACGCGGTCGGCGACCGACAGCGCCTCTTCCTGGTCGTGGGTGACGAACAGGGTGGTGATGCCGAGCTCCTGCTGGAGCCGGCGGATCTCCTCGCGCAGGGTGAGCCGCACCTTGGCGTCCAGCGCGGACAGCGGCTCGTCCAGCAGGAGCACCCGCGGGCGCAGGGCGAGGGCGCGGGCCAGCGCGATGCGCTGCTGCTGGCCGCCGGAGAGCTGGTGCGGGTAGCGCTCACCCTTGTCGGCGAGACCGACCAGCTCCAGCAACTCGGCGGCGCGGGCCCGGCGTTCGGTCGTACGGACGCCGCGCATACGCAGTCCGAACGCGACGTTGTCGACGGCGTTCAGATGCGGGAAGAGGCTGTACGACTGGAAGACCATGCCGGCGTCACGGCGGTGGGCCGGGACGTGGGTGACGTCCTCGCCGTCCACCAGGACGGCCCCGGAGTCGGGGTGTTCGAACCCGGCGAGCATACGCAGCGCGGTGGTCTTGCCGCAGCCGGAGGGGCCGAGCAGGGCCAGGAACTCCCCCGGCCGGACGGTCAGATCGAGCCCGTCGAGGGCGACGGTGGCCCCGAACTCGCGCCGCAGCGAGCGGAATTCGACGGTAGCGGCCTTTTCTGCGACGGCCGTCTCGAGCGTGGTGGCGGTCATGGTGTGTGTCATCCCCGGGAGTTGGCGTTTCGGGTGCGTCCGCCGCCGGCACCGGCGAGCGCGAGGAGCAGGACCCAGGTGAGAAGCAGGCTGAGCACGGAGACGGCGACGGACATCTGGGCCTGCTCGCCGCCGACGTTGTAGATCCACACGGCGAAGGGGGTGTAGCCGAGCAGATGGGAGACCGTGAACTCGCCGAGCACCAGGGCCAGGGTGAGGAAGGAGGCGTTCAGCAGGGCCCCGCGCAGATTGGGCAGGACGGCCCGGACGAGTGCCTTGGGCCAGGAGGCGCCGCAGCTGCGGGCCGCCTCCACGAGGGTGCGTACGTCGATGGCGCGCAGGCCGGAGTCCAGGGCGCGGTAGACGAACGGCAGGGCCATCACGACGTAGGCGAGGACCAGCACGACGGGGAATCGGTCGTTCTGGATCACCACGAACGTCTCGAACAGCGGGGTGCGGGACAAATGCTCCGGGCCCCACTTGAGGACGGTGGCGATCCCGGCGACGAACGCGATGGGCGGCACCACCAGCGGCAGCGAGCACACCACCTCGACCACCGGCCGCAGCCGGGGCGAGCCGAGCCGCAGCGCGACCACGGCGGGCACCATCAGCAGCAGCACGACGGCGATGGTGGCCACGGCCAGTTCCAGCGAGAGCAGCAGGCTGGAGAGGAAGCCGTCGGTGGAGAGGATCTTGGTGTAGGCGTCGAAGGTGAGGCCCTGGCCGGGCACGTCCACCGTGAAGATCGCGGAGGCGGCGAGCGGCACCAGGAAGTACAGGGCGGCGAGACCGAGGACGACCCACCGCCAGAGGGTCAGGCGTCGAGCCATCGGGCACTCCGTCGCTGAAGGGGCAGGTACACGGCCATCACCAGGCCCGCCACCAGGACCATGTCGAGGCTGAGGGCGAGGGCGACGTTCTCCTGGCCGACCAGGACATTGCCGGACAGGGCGTCGGCGATCTGCAGGGTGACCAGCGGGACCGCGCTGCCGACCATGGCGGCGGCGGTGGCGTAGGCGGCGAAGGCGCTGCCGAACAGCAGCACGAGGCCGCCGAGCAGCGAGGGCGCGAGCACGGGCAGGGCCACGTGCCGCCAGTACTGCACACCGGTGGCGCCGTTGTTCAGCGCGGCCTCCCGCCACTGGGAGCGCAGGCCGTCCAGCGCGGGGGTGATGGTGAGGACCATGAGCGGGATGAGGAAGTACAGGTAGACGAGGATCAGGCCCCAGAAGCTGTAGAGGTCCCAGCCGGTGTCCTTCAGGCCCAGGTGGACGGTGAGGACGCCCGCGTTGCCGAGGGTGGCGACGAAGGCGAAGGCCAGCGGGACCCCGCCGAAGTTGGCGAGCACGCCGGAGGCGGTCAGCACGGCCTCGCGCAACCAGCGGGAGCGGGAGCTGACCACGGCCTGGGCGAGCGGCAGCCCGAGCAGGGCGCCGAGCGCGGCGGAGATCGCGGACAGCTTGACGCTGCCGAGCAGGGCGGTGAGGTACGGGCCCTGCAGCGAGGCCGTCATGTTGGCGCCGGTGTAGGTGGTGGCGCCCGTGGTGGCGTCATCGACCGAGAAGGCACCGTTCACGATGGCCACGGCGGGCAGGCCGAAGGCGATGGCGACGAAGACCAGCAGCGGTACTACCGCCAGCCAGCCGGGGGCGCGGCGCCGTCGCTTCGCCGAAGCGACGGGCGCCACGTCCGCGCGCGGGAGAGCGGTGGTCATCCGGAGACGGCCTTACCCCAGCCCTGGGCGATGACCGTCTTGGCCTTGCTCTGCTGGTCCTCGGTCGGGAAGGAGGGCGTGCCGGTGACCTTGGGCAGCTTGGCGGCGGCCGTCTTGTCCAGCGTCCCGGCCTTCTCCATGGCGGCCATCAGGGCCGGGCGGGCGTAGCCCTTGAGCCACAGGTTCTGGCCCTCGGTGCTGTACAGGTACTCCTGCCACAGGCGGGCGGCCGCCGGGTGCGGGGCGTCCTTGTTGATGGCCTGGGAGTAGTACTGGGCGTACTGGCCGTCGCTCGGGATGACGACCTTCCAGTCCAGGCCCTTGGACTTGAACTCGTCGGCGTAGCCGGCGTTCAGGTAGTCCCAGTCGATGGAGATGGGCGTCTCGCCCTTCTCGACGGTGGCCGGGGTGGACTCGACGGGCGTGTAGTTGCCGTTCTTCTTCAGCTTGGCGAAGAAGTCCAGGCCGGGCTGGATGTTGTCGAAGGAGCCGCCGTTGGCGAGGGCCGCCGCGTAGACGCCGCCGAAGGCGGAGCCGGACTTGGCGGGGTTGCCGTTGAGGGCGACCTGGCCCTTGTACTGGGGCTTGAGGAGGTCCTTGAAGCTGGTCGGGCACTGCTTGACGCGCTTGGCGTCGCAGCCGATGGACACGTAGCCGCCGTAGTCGTTGAACCAGCGGGCCTGCGGGTCCTTCTGGGCCTCGGGGATGTCGGTGTAGGAGGCGACCTTGTACGGCGCGAGCAGGCCCTGCTGGGCGGCGCTCAGCGCGAACGAGGAGCCGAGGTCGAGGACGTCGGGGGTGCGGTCCTGGCCCTTGCGGGTGGTGACGGCGTTGATCTCGTCCTGGCTGGAGCCGTCGGGGCTCTCGTCGTTGATCTTGATGCCGTACTTCTTCTGGAACCCGTCGATCAGGGCGCCGTAGTTGGCCCAGTCGCGGGGCACCGCGATGATGTGCAGCGTGCCTTCCTTCTTGGCCGCCTTGACCAGGGCGTCCATGCCGCCGAAGTCGGCCGCGGAGGTGGCGGTGGCGGCGCTCTTGCCGTCCTTGGTGGTGGTCGACGCCTTGTCGGGAGCGGCGCCGCAGGCGCTCAGGGCCAGCGCGGCGACGACGGCGAGGGAGCCGCCGAGGACGGCGTTTCTCGGCAGGGACACGGTCACGGTCTCTCCAGGGGGACGCATGAGGGTTGCGGAGAACTTGTCTGAACAAGTTGCGTCACAGTACGCCCGCTCGCGGTGTCCTGTCTGTAAACGGGAGCGAAACTTTGGGCCCTGGTTGGCTGCACAATCCAGACCGTTTCAGATCACGCTCAGGTCTCGATTAGGCTGGTCACGCTGTGCACAGTGACCCGAGCAGAGGGGAAGCATGACGGCGCGACACGAGGAGATCGCCGACGAGCTGCGGCGCGCGATCGACCGCGAGGAGTACACCGTCGGCAGCCGCTTGCCCTCGGAGTCGGAACTCGCGACGCACTACGGCGTCTCACGCGGCACGGTCCGCCAGGCCGTCGCGACCCTCACCTCCGAAGGCCTGATCGGCTCCCGTCAGGGCGCCCGCCGCGTCGTCCTCGCCAGCCGCCGCAGCCAGAGCTTCGAGGAACTGCGCAGCTTCGCCCAGTGGGCCCGCGCGATGGGCCGCGAGGCCACCGGCCACGTCGTGACGCAGGAGTACCGCCCGGCCACCCACGAGGACGCCGTGCGCCTCCAACTCCCCATCGGCACCCAGGTGTTGCACGTGCTTCGGCTGCGTGGCCTGGACGGCGAGCCGGTACTGCTGGAACGGACCGTGTACGCCGACTGGATCTCCCCGGCGGTGGAGTCGATCGAGCCGGAGTGCCCCTCGGTCACGCAGCGGCTGTACGACGACACCGGCCTGGTCTTCGCGTACGGAGAGCACATCATCGACGCGGTCGCCTGCGGCGCGCAGGACGCCGAGTTGCTGGGGGTTCGCCGTACGAGTCCGCTGCTGCGGGTGCGGCGGGTCACGACGACCCGGGAGGGGCGCCCGGTGGAGTGGTCGGACGACCGGTACCGTCCGGACGCCGTGAGCTTCAGCGTGCGCAATTCGATCGGGAACAACGCGCTGGCGCGAAAGACAGCGGAATAGGACGCGGGGCGCATGGTCGTGCGCCGGGCGCGGCTTGTCCGTGGCCGGTCGCGCAGGTCCCCGCGCGCCTCGTGAGCTCTAGCCCGGCGCGCCGGAGGAGAAGCGGCGCAGCAGCGGTGACAGCACCAGAACCGACTTGGTCCGCTCCACGAACGGCTCCCCGGCGATCCGCTCCAGCACCCGCTCGAAGTGCCGCATGTCGGATGCGAAGACCTGCGCGATCGCGTCCGCGTCCCCGGTGACGGTGGACGCGGCCACGACCTCCTGATAGCGCTCCAGCCCCCGCTGAATGGTGTCCGGCGAGGTGTTGCGCCGGCAGTAGATCTCGACGAACCCCTCGGTCTCCCAGCCGAGCGCCGCCGGGTCCACCCGGACGGTGAACCCGGTGATCGCTCCGGTAGCCCGCAGCCGGTCCACGCGCCGCTTCACCGCCGGCGCGGACAGGCCGACCATCTGCCCGATGTCCGCGTAGGAGCGGCGGGCGTCCTCGGCGAGGGCGTGCACGATACGTTCGTCGAGATCGTTCAGCACAGGGGGTGGTTCACTTCTTCGGTTCGGTCACTTCTCTGCCGTCACCGCGAGGTTCTCACCGGTCGCGAGACGGGAACGGCGATAGCCGTATACGAAGTAGAACACGAGCCCGACGGCCATCCAGACACCGAACACGATCCAGGTGACGGTCGACAGGCTGCCCATCATCCACACACAGAAGCCGAAGCCCAGCGCGGGCAGCACCGGCGACAGCGGGACCCGGAAGGTGCGCCGCATGGTCGGGCGCGTCCGGCGCAGCACCACGACCGCGATGTTGACCAGCGCGAAGGCGAACAGCGTGCCGATGCTGGTGGCGTCCGCCAGCTGACCCAGCGGGATCGCGGCGGCGAGGACACCGCAGAACACGGAGACGATCACCGTGTTGGCGCGGGGCGCGCCGGTCTTCGGGTGGACCTTGGAGAAGATCTTGGGCACCAGGCCGTCACGGGACATGGCGAACAGGATGCGGGTCTGGCCGTAGACCACGGTCAGGACGACGCTCGCGATGGCGATGACGGCACAGGCGGCCAGCAGGGTGCCCCAGAAGCTCTGCCCGGTGACGTTCTTCATGATCTCGGTGAGCGCGGCCTCGGAGCCGTTGAAGGTCCGCCACGGCTTGGCACCCACGGCGACGGCCGCGACCAGCACGTACAGGGCGGTCACGATGACCAGGGACAGCATGATCGCGCGGGGCAGGTCGCGCTGGGCGTTCTTCGCCTCCTCACCGGCGGTGGAGGCGGCGTCGAAGCCGATGTACGAGAAGAACAGCGTGCCGGCGGCACCGCTGACGCCCGCCATGCCGAGCGGCATGAAATGCGCGTAGTTGCCGGACTTGAAGCCCGCGAAGCCGATCGCGCAGAACAGGATCAGCGCGCCGATCTTCACGCACACCATGATGGTGTTGGCCCGCGCGGACTCCTTGGCGCCGCCGAGCAGGAACACCATCGCGAGGACCACGACGATCAGGGCGGGCAGGTTGAAGATGCCGCCGTCGCCGGGCGGAGCGGACAGGGCGGTCGGGATGGTGACGCCTATGGTGCCGTCCAGCAGCTCGTTCAGGTACTCGCCCCAGCCGACGGCCACGGCGGCCACCGAGACGCCGTACTCCAGTAGCAGACACCAGCCGCAGACCCAGGCGATCAGTTCGCCCATGGTTGCGTATGCGTACGAGTACGAGGAGCCGGAGACCGGGATGGTGCCCGCCAGCTCGGCGTAGGACAGGGCCGAGAACAGCGCGGTGAGACCGGCGATCACGAAGGACAGGGTGACGGCCGGGCCCGCCTTGGGGACGGCCTCGCCGAGGACGACGAAGATACCGGTGCCCAGGGTGGCACCGATGCTGATCATGGTCAGCTGCCACAGCCCGAGGGAGCGCCTGAGCGAGCCTCCCTCACCCTGGCCGCCCTCCGCGACCAGGCGTTCCACGGGCTTCTTCCGCATGAGGCGCGCGGCGACGCCCGGGGATGCGGGGGTGGTCGCTGTGCGGTCGTGCGGGGGTGCGCCTTGATCGAGCACGCGCTGGCTCCTTCATCCTGCCGGTCATTGCGGACGGGGACCGATGGCAGCCCTGCGAGAGCAGGAACCCACCGAGCGGAGTCCCCGCCACGCCACGTACAGACGAGCACCCTATGAGGCAGGCCTTCACGGGCGTAATGCAGCAACCTTGCACGTCCCCGGATGATCATTGCGTTCATCGGACCGGAATGACAAATCGTTGCGCGCGGGCTGTCGACCATTGCACCGCAGCCTCAGGGCCCCATCGGCTCCCACAAATGAAGGCGAGGGCTCCGGATACGCCGACGGCCCCCGTCTTCCCGGGCGTGGGAAGACGGGGGCCGTGCGGGACGCCGTTTCGCCGGTCAGCTCCAGCTGGCGTGCAGCGGCTTGCCCTCGGCGTAACCGGCCGCGCTCTGGATGCCGACGATGGCCTTCTCGGCGAACTCCTCCAGGGAGCCGGCACCGGCGTAGGTGCAGGAGGAGCGGACGCCCGCGATGATCGAGTCGATCAGGTCCTCGACGCCGGGGCGGGCCGGGTCGAGGAACATGCGGGAGGTGGAGATGCCCTCCTCGAACAGCGCCTTGCGGGCACGGTCGTACGCCGACTCCTCCGACGTACGGTTGCGCACCGCGCGGGCCGAGGCCATGCCGAAGGACTCCTTGTACGCGCGGCCGTTGGCGTCGTGCTGGAGGTCGCCCGGGGACTCGTAGGTGCCCGAGAACCAGGAGCCGACCATCACGTTCGACGCGCCGGCCGCGAGGGCCATGGCCACGTCGCGCGGGTGCCGGACACCGCCGTCGGCCCACACGTGCTTGCCGTACTTCTTCGCCTCGGCGGCGCACTCCAGCACCGCGGAGAACTGCGGCCGGCCCACGCCGGTCATCATGCGGGTGGTGCACATGGCGCCGGGGCCGACACCGACCTTGATGATGTCCGCACCGGCGTCGATCAGGTCCTTGACGCCCTCGGCGGAGACGATGTTGCCCGCGGCGATCGGCACCTGCGGGTCGAGCGCGCGCACCAGCTTGATCGCGGTGATCATCGACTCCTGGTGGCCGTGCGCGGTGTCGATGACGAGCGTGTCCACGCCCGCGTCGAGCAACTGCTTGGCCTTGCCCGCGACATCGCCGTTGATGCCGACGGCGGCGGCGATGCGCAGCTTGCCGTTCGCGTCCACGGCCGGGGTGTACAGCGTGGCCCGCAGGGCGCCCTTGCGGGTGAGGATGCCGGCCAGCCTGCCGTCCTTGTCGACGGCCGGGGCATAGCGGCGGTTGTGGTGGTCCAGGGTGTTGAAGGCCTCGCGGGGGTCGATGTCCGCGTCGAGGAGCAGCAGGTCCTTGGACATCACCACTTCGAGCTGGGTGAAACGGTCGACGCCGGTGAGGTCCGCGTCGGTGACGACGCCGACGGGCCGGTGCTCCTCGTCCACGACCACACCGGCGTTGTGAGCACGCTTGGGCAGCAGCGCCAAGGCGTCGGCGACGGTCTGGTGCGGGGCCAGCACGATCGGCGTGTCGAGCACCAGGTGGCGGCTCTTCACCCAGGAGACGACGTCGGTGACGACGTCGATCGGGATGTCCTGCGGGATGACCACCAGGCCGCCGCGGCGGGCGACCGTCTCGGCCATGCGGCGGCCGGCGATGGCGGTCATGTTGGCGACGACGAGCGGGATGGTGGTGCCCGTGCCGTCCGGCGAGGCGAGGTCCACGCCCTGACGCGAGCCGACCGCGGAGCGGCTCGGCACCATGAACACGTCGTCGTACGTCAGGTCGTACGCGGGCTGGATGTCATTGAGGAAACGCACGTGCTGCACATCCCAGTCGATCAGAGGTGACCCCCCGACAGGTGTGCCGGGGGAAAGAGCACGTACTTCATTGTCCCATGTCGGGGCCGCTGTCACGCCCCGACGGAACATCCAGGGTGCGCGCCGATCACCTAGGAGGATCCTCCAAGGCGCGCGCCGCCCAGGGCCAGCACGACGGTGAGCGCGGGCGTCCGGTCCACGGCCTCGGCGAACACCTCCTGCGCCGTCCGCCACTCGCCCGGACGCGCCTCGGCGTACGGCTGCCAGCCCCGGACGACGATCAGCAGCCCCTGTTCGACGGCGCCCTCGGGCCAGACGGTGTGGTCGCCGAGGGAGTCGGCCAGCGCGTCCCAGTTGCGGCCGAACCAGTCGGGCAGCGCCAGGGCCCGGGCGGCGCGGTCCATCAGGCCGGCCTTGTCGGTGACACCGTCGAGGTCCAGGGTGACGACGAGCCGCCCTGTCAGGTCTTCGCTCATCTCAGTACCGCCCGGAACGAGTTGTAGTGATCATCGGTGTAGTAGATCTCCCCGCCCTGGCCGGTGACAATGCGCCGGGCCCCGCGATCGCGCGAGCCGGGTGTCCTGACGGTGTACTCGCGGTAGTAGCCGCGCTGGTGCCTCGGCAGCCGGCCCTCGAAATTCCCGAATACGACGCCGTCCTTGGCGTACGGAAAGGGCCCGCCCTTGTCGATGAGGCCGAGCGTCCTGCGGGCCTCGGCCGGCAACTGGGCCTGCCTGACCGTGCCCATGCCGTGCGCCCACGCCGGCACGGACGCGCTCGCCCCGACGCCGGAGCCGGACCCCGAGCCCGAACCGGACGAGCATCCCGCGAGCAGAACGGCGAGGACGACGGCCAGCACCCCCGCGAGCAGGCGGACCGGATTGCGCGGCCGTCTGGGGATGGGGGGCGGCATCAGCGGGCGTCCTGGTGCGTGGGCCGAGGCCGAGGACCGCCTGGGTGGGTGGGCCGAGGTCAGGAGCCGTCCCGGCATGTGGGGGACCCGTCTCGGCATGTGGGCGACGAACCGCGGCAACATGCCGACGATGCTGCCACGGCCGTCCCGCTCGGACGACGGCAGGACCCGGCGCGCCATGCCCTGACGCGCCGGCCGTGCCCCGTCACGCCGACGATCCGCTGCGCCGCGCCCCGACGCACCGGGGCTCGTCTCGCCGCGTCACCTCGAGCGGGCGAGCCGAAGGCCGACGAAGGGCCGACGGCCCCGCCCCGCCCTGGGCCGCCTCAGAACCTGGGCGGAGCGGCTCAAGCGGTCACTCCGGGCCCGCCGCGACCACCACGATGCACCCCCGGCCGCCGGGCTCCGCTCGCGTGCCGCAGCGACCGTCGGGGTCCCGTCAGTGCCCGTCCGGGTCCGCCCGGCCGAGCGTGGGCTTCGGCGTGGGCCCCGCCGTCATCAGGTAGTCCGCGGCGGAGGTGTCCGTGACCAGGCTGGTGACCAGGCCGGACCGCAGCACCGCGTCGATCGCGGCCGCCTTGCGCTGACCGCCGGCGATCGCCACGACCTCCGGGATACGGCGCAGCTGGTCGGCCTTGACCGTGATGCACCGCTCACCCAGGTCCCGCCCGATCCGGCGCCCCTCGGCGTCGAAGAGGTGCGCGGCCATCTCGGCGGCGACGCCGAGCGAGGCGTAGTGCGCCCGCTCCTCGTCGCTGAGCATGTCGTGCACGGTCGAGATGCCCGGCTCCCAGGAGCCGATGGAGACACAGGCGACCGTGACCTTGTCGAAGTACTCGAAGGCCCGGGCGATCCCGGTCTGGTTGCGCAGCGCGGCCGCCGTGGCCGCGTCCGGCAGCAGCATGGGCGCGTAGATGGGGTGGGCGTCTCCGCCCGACACCTGCGCGGCGCGGCGAACGGCCTCGACCGAGCCGCGCTCCGAGGTCCCGGCGTCGTACACGCCCGTCAGCTGCACCACCGTGCACGGCGGCAGCCGGTCGAGCGCCGCCGCCATGTGGATCGTGGACCGGCCCCAGGCCAGTCCGAGCACGTCCCCCTCGTTGACGAGCTCGCCGAGCAGATCGGCGGCCACCTCGCCGAGGTTCTCGGGGTCGGGCGTCTCCTCGGCCTCGGCCGGGGACTCGACCACGACGGCGTGCCTCAGGCCGTAGCGGGCGCGGAGCGCGTCGGAGCGCTCGGCGTCCAGCTCGGCCGGGACACGGATCTCGATGCGTACGAGATCCCGTTCGAGAGCCGTCTCCAGGACCCGGGCCACCTTGAAGCGGCTGACGCCGAACTCCTCCGCGATCTGGATCTTGGACTTGCCCTCGAGGTAGAAGCGGCGGGCCATGGCCGCCGCCTGCACCAGCTCAGCGGGTCCCATCCGCATGGCTGACCGGCCCGCCGACATACCCGACACGGCGATCTCCTCACTGCTGTTCACACTCTGGATTCGCCGTTCATCCTTGCAGATTCGGCGCAGCTGATCCGCCCTGAAGGGCGGCCTTCCCTTAACCGTTCACGTAGCCGTGGCTCAGTGGTCGCATGCCCAGGACGCCTTGGCGGTGGCCGATTCCGCCTGGGCGCGCAGGGCGCGGACCGCCTCCGCCGGATCCTCGGCCCCGTACACTGCCGAGCCTGCCACGAACACGTCCGCTCCCGCGTCCGCGCACCGCTCGATCGTCGAGGCCGAGACACCGCCGTCCACCTGCAGCCACAGCTGAAGACCGTGCTTGCCGATCAGCTCACGGGTGCGGCGGATCTTCGGCAGCATGATGTCGAGGAACGCCTGGCCGCCGAAGCCGGGCTCGACCGTCATGATCAGCAGCATGTCGAGTTCCGGGAGCAGGTCCTCGTACGGCTCGATCGGCGTCGCGGGCTTGAGCGCCATGGAGGCACGGGCGCCCTTGGCGCGGATCTCCCGGGCGAGCCGTACGGGGGCGGCGGCCGCCTCCACGTGGAAGGTGACGGAGGAGGCGCCCGCCTCGACGTACTGGGGTGCCCACCGGTCGGCGTCCTCGATCATCAGATGGCAGTCCAGCGGGGTGTCCGTCGCACGGGCCAGGGACTCCACGACCGGCACGCCGAGCGTGAGGTTCGGGACGAAGTGGTTGTCCATGACGTCGACATGGAGCCAGTCGGCGCCTTGGACCGCCTTGGCCTCCTCCGCGAGGCGGGCGAAGTCGGCGGACAGGATGCTGGGGTTGATCTGCACGGCCATGCCCCAAGACTGCCATGTCCGGCGCACGGATGTTCGCGCCGGTCCACAGGCGAGACCGTTCATCGTACTTAATACGGACGCCTGTGGATAAGTCCCGGCGCGTGCCCGGCCTCAGCCGGTGCGCCGGATGAGCGCCAGATACATCGCATCCGTGCCGTGCAGATGCGGCCACAGCTGTACGTCCGGTCCCTCGCCGAGCTCCGGGACGCCCGGCAGCAGCGGACGGGCGTCGATCAGTTCCGACTCCGGTCGCTGCTTGAGGACGTCGGCGACGACCGCGCGGGTCTCGGCGAGGTGCGGCGAGCAGGTCGCGTAGCCGACGATCCCGCCGACCCGCACCGAGTCGAGCGCGGTGCGCAGCAGGGCGCGCTGGAGGGGCGCGAAGTTCTCCAGGTCCTCCGGGCGCCGCCGCCAGCGGGCCTCGGGGCGCCGGCGCAGCGCGCCGAGACCGGTGCACGGCACGTCCATCAGCACCCGGTCGAAGGTGCCGGGCCGCCACGGCGGCCGGGTCCCGTCGGCGGCGATCACCTGGTACGGCCCCGGATTCCCGGCCAGTGCGCCGGCCACCAGGCCCGCCCGGTGCGGCTGCTTCTCGGAGGCGAGCAGCGTGGCGCCGCGCTCGGCGGCGAGGGCGGCCAGCAGCGCGGCCTTGCCGCCGGGCCCGGCGCACCCGTCCAGCCACTTCGTGTCAGATCCCTCGATGGGCGCGTGGGCGAGCGCGAGCGCGACCAGCTGGCTGCCCTCGTCCTGGACTCCGGCCCGCCCCTCGCGCACGGCCCCCACCGCGCCCGGCTCCCCGCCCTCGGCGAGCCGTACGGCGTACGGCGACCAGCGCCCCGGTACGGCGGCCTCCTCGCGCAGCAGTTCCTCGGCGGTGGCCCGCCCCGGCCGCGCGACCAGGGTGACCTCGGGCCGTTCGTTGTCGGCCGCCAGCAGGTCCTCGATTCCGGCGCGCCCGCCGCCGAGGGAGTCCCAGAGCGCGGAGACGACCCAGCGGGGATGCGAGTGCACGACGGCGAGGTGATCCTCGGGGTCCTCGTCGTAGGACGGCGCGACCTTTTCCATCCACCCGTCGAGGTCGGCCTGGGCCACCTTGCGCAGCACGGCGTTGACGAACTTGGCGCGCCCGTCGCCGAGCACGACCCGCGCGAGCTCCACGGAGGCGGACACGGCGGCGTGCGTCGGGATCCGCGTGCCGAGCAGCTGGTGCACGCCGAGGCTGAGCACATCGAGCACCGGCGGGTCGACCTCGCGCAGCGGCCGGTCGACACAGGCGGCGATGACGGCGTCGTACGTCCCCTGCCGGCGCAGTGTGCCGTACACCAGCTCGGTGGCGAGGGCGGCGTCCCGCGCGTCGAAGTCGCCCTTGTCACGTGCCTTGCGCAGCAGCGGAGGCAGCACGAGGTTGGCGTACGCGTCCCGCTCGTCGACCGCGCGCAGCGCCTCGAAGGCAAGGATGCGCACGGGGTCCTTCTGCGGACGGCGGTAGGGCTTGGCGGGCCTGCGGGGCCGCTGGGACTGCTCGCTCACGAAAAGGTGCTCCGGATATCAGGAAGGGGTGCGGTTCCAGCGTACGTCGATCCCCCGGCACCCCTTCCGACCGGGGCGTCAGCCGCCGAGCGTCTCGTTCTCGGCGATACGCACGCCGCGTGCCCAGTCGGCCGCCCGCATCGGCTTCTTGCCCTGCGCCTGCACCCAGAGCAGCTCGACGGCGTACGAACCGGTGCCCACGTGCACGCTGTTCTTGCCGACCGCCATCCGTCCCGGGGCGAGGTCGGTGCGCTCGGGCACGGGCGTGACCTGGATGAGCTTGAGCCGCTCACCGCGGAAGGTGGTCCAGGCGCCGGGCGCCGGGGTGCAGCCCCGCACGACCCGGTCGACGCGCAGCGCGGGCGCGGCCCAGTCGATCTGCGCGTCCTCGACGGTGATCTTCGGCGCGACCGTGATGCCCTCGGCGGGCTGCGGTAGGGCCTTCAGGGTGCCGTCCTCGATGCCGTCCATGGTCGCGGCCAGCAGCCCGGCGCCGGCGAAGGCGAGCCGGGTGAGCAGGTCGCCGCTGGTGTCGGTGGGCCGGATCACCTCGGTGACGGTGCCGTAGACGGGCCCGGAGTCGAGCCCCTCCTCGATGAGGAAGGTGGACGCCCCGGTGATCTCGTCGCCGGCCATGATGGAGTGCTGCACCGGCGCAGCACCACGCCAGGCGGGCAGCAGCGAGAAGTGCAGGTTGACCCAGCCGTGGGCCGGGATGTCGAGGGCGGCCCGGGGCAGCAGGGCGCCGTAGGCGACGACGGGGCAGCAGTCCGGGCCGATCTCCGTCAGCCGCTCCAGGAATTCCGGGTCCCGCGGCTTGAGGGGCTTCAGCACCTCGATCCCGGCCTCTTCCGCCCGCTCGGCCACGGGCGACGCGACCAGCCTGCGCCCGCGCCCGGCCGGCGCGTCGGGCCGCGTGACGACGGCGGCCACCTCGTGCCGCCCGGAGGCGATCAGAGCGTCCAGAGCGGGAACGGCGACCTCGGGGGTACCGGCGAAGACAAGCTTCATGGGCGGGATCGGGCCTCTCGGGCGGGGGTTGGACGGGCAGCGCACCAGTCTATGACCACGTACGTGCGGACGCCGTCGGTGAGCAACCACCGCAGGTCGTCCCGCTGTACCGCCGACTGGACACGGGTAGTGCGCGGGCGGGAGGCAAACCCGGGCGCGCGCCGACCGGACCGGCGTACGCATATGCCCGTACGCCCCCACCCCGTGACCAGCGGAGCGCACACGCGTTGGTCAAGAAAGAGTTGACCACATAGGGCCGCTGTAGCGGCCCAATTCCTTTCAACGCCGGTTCGAGAGGCTTGTTCATGGCCGACCACGCAACCCACGACGCCCAGGCCCGGGCCAGCCTGCACTTGCTGGTGCGGGACATCGAGCGGGTCCGCCGACAGGTGGACGCACTACGTACGCTCACCGCCCAGTTGGGCAACGTCTACCGCCCGCGCCGCTCCGGCCCGTCCACGGGCTTCGTCGTCTACGGACGCGCCCCCGCCCCGACGGTGCGACTTGCCCAGGAACTCCGGGACAGTGTCGAAACCCTGGTCACGGCCGCCGTGGACTTCGACCGATCACTCGGCTTCTCGTGGGACGCGGTGGGCTCGGCGCTCGGTGTCACCAAGCAGGCGGTGCACCGCCGTTACGGCGCCCGCCGCGCCGCGGCCCAGGCGGCGGCCGAGGCCGAGCGGGCCCCGGAGCCGTCCGGTACCCGCACGCTCAATGTGAACACCGGCCTGCCCACTGTGCCCACGGTTCCCGCGGCCCGCTCGATGCCCACCCAGCCGACCGCGGGCAGCCAGTCCCTCCGCGACGACGCACGTCCAACGGCCTTCCCCGGCCCACGCAACGGCTGATCGACCAGCCGACATCCCCTGCCCTCCCGGCCACTCGGGAGGGCAGACACGCACCGACGTGACGGGGCCGGCCGCTCGACACAACGACTCCGACCGGCCGCAAGAAACCGCGGGCCGACCCGAGCACTGGGGACCGACCCGACCTGCCCGGCCGACGTGACCGACCTGCCCGGCCGACGTGACCGACCTGCCCGGCCGACGTGACCGACCTGCCCGGCCGACGTGACCGACCTGCCCGGTCCAAGTGACCGACCCGCCCGGCCCACGCGGCCTGGACCGCCCGGACCACCTGACGGGGACCAACCCGACCCACCCGGTCACCACCAGCTCCAGGCCGCTGGAGCGACCCGACCGGACCACCCCGGCCACCACCCAGCTCCAGGCCGCCCGGACCGACCCGGCTACCACCTGCCCAGGCCGACCGGACCGTCCGCCCCAGACCGGACCGACCCGCCCCCATGTCCTGGACCACCCGGACCACCTGGACTGGCCGACCCGGACCGGCCCGGACCAGGCCCGCACTGGCCGGAACGCCGCAGCTCGACCACCACTCGCCACGACCACCGCTCGCCACGCCCACCACTCGCCACGGCCACCGCATCCGGACCGCATGCCGGACGGCCGCCGACGGCGAGGACCCCCGCTGGTTGTCCCGCCTCTCAGCCGACTGGATACGGGCGGTGCGCGGGTGGGAGAACATCACCCCATGTCCGGCGGATCGATCCGCACCCGCACCGCCTCCCCACTCCCCCGCGCCATCCGAGCGGCCTGCGCGGTCTTCAGCGCGGAAGCCAGCACCGCCCCGCTCCCCGGCGGTACCCGCACCAACGCCCGGTCCCAGTGCTCCCCCGGCGGCGGCGCCCCGGGCCGACGGGGCCGTCCGGGCGGCGTCGGCGGCACCGGCACCGGCCCCAACACCTCCGCATCCGGCGGCAGTTCGACCGAGGCCAGGAACTCGGCGACGGCCGCCGGTGTCCCGGTCACCGCCGCCATCCGCGACACCGGCGGAAAGCCCAGCTCGGCCCGCTCCGACAGTTCCCGCACCGCGTGCCCGACGGGGTCCCACCGCACCAGCGCCTGCACGGGCCGCAGGGTCGGCTCGGCCACCACGACCACCGTGCCCCCCTCGCTCTGCGGCCGTACCAGCGCGCCCGCCGCGATCCACCGGCGCAGCGCGTCCTCGCCGGCCCGCAGGTCGGGTCGTACGAGCATGGCCCAGCCGTCCAGCAGGAGGGCCGCCGCGTAGCCGCCCTCGGCGACCGGTTCCGCCCCCGGTGTGCTCACGACCAGCGCGGGCGTGCCCGGCACCGTGTCCAGCACGTGTTCCCGCCCCGAGGTGCGCACCGGGACGGCGGGGAAGGCGCGCCCCAGTTCCTCGGCCGTCCGCCGCGCCCCCACGACCTGGGCCCGCAGCCGGAAGCCGCCGCACTCCGGGCAGTGCCACGCGCTCTCCTCACGTCCGCACCAGCCGCAGCGCAGGACCCCCGCGTCCTGCCCCTGGAGCGGCCCGGAGCAGTGCCGGCACCGGGCGGCCGCCCGGCACCGGTCGCAGGCCATGCGGGGCGCGTAACCGCGCCGGGGCACCTGCACCAGCACCGGCCCGTGCCGCAGCCCCTCACGGGCCGCCTGCCAGGCGAGGGTGGGCAGCCGGGCGGCGCGGGCGGCCTCGTCGCGTGCGAGGTCGTCGTCCCCGACCGTCCGGACCAGGGGCGCGGCCCGGCGCACCTGCTCCCGGCCGGCGACCAGCGGCCGGGCCCAGCCGCTCTCCACGAGCTGGGCGGCCTCGACGGTGCAGCTCCAACCGCCCAGCAGGAAGGCGCACTTGTCCAGCGCGGCGCGCAGCAGCAGCACATCGCGGGCGTGCGGCTGGGGGGCGTGCTGCTCGCTGTGGCTGTCGTCGCCGTCGTCCCAGATGGCGACGAGTCCCAGGTCCTGCACGGGCGCGAACATGGCCGCCCGGGTCCCGACGACGGCCCGCACGGCACCCCGGCGCACCGCGAGCCACTGCGCGTACCGCTTCTCGGGCCCGGCTTCGGCCGTGAGCAGCGCGTGCCGGCCCGTGCCGAGCAACTGCGTGAGCGCGGCGTCGACCCGCGCGGCGGCCCGGCCGTCCGGTACGACGACGAGGGCGCCGCGTCCCGAGGCGAGCGTGGCGGCGACGGCCCGGGCCAGTTCCTCGCTCCACAGGGGGCCCGGCAGCGCGGTCCAGACGGCCCTTGGGGAACCGCCGGAGGCCAGGGCATCCAGGAAGGTTCCCCCACGCTCGTACCGCCCCCAGGAGGCCGGTTCCGGCGCCCTGGGGGGCGGCAGCGGCGCGGGGGACGGCCGCTGCTCGGCGCGCGCGCTGCGTGGCGGTACGGCCAGCTGGAGCACATCGGCGAGGCTTCCGGCGTACCGGTCGGCCACGGCCCGCGCGAGTCCCAGCAGCTCCTCGCTCAGCACCGGCTCCGGCGAGACGACCTGGGCCAGCGCGGCCAGGGGCCCCGAGTAGTCGGATTCGGCCCGCCGCTCCACGAGGAAGCCGTCGATGAGCCCGCCGCCCTCGCGGCGCCCTTCGCGCACCCGGTGCCGCCCGGCGCCGAACCGCACCCGCACCCGCACGCCGGGCTGGGCCTGCTCGTCCAGTTCTTCGGGCACCGCATAGTCGAAGTACCGGTCGAGGTGCAGCACGCCCTTGTCGACCAGCACCCGCGCGACGGGCAGCTCCTTGGCGAGCGCGGCTCCCCGCCAGGTCCGCGGCTTGGCCCGGGGCGTCTTCGCCTTGCGCACGCTCTCCCGAATGAGCGCGAGCTGCTCCGGCGGCGCCCCTTCGGCCCCGCCGTCCCCATCCGCTCGGGGCGCCCCGTTCTCGCTGCTCACGCTTGCATTCTTACCAAACGCCACTGACAACCGACGCCCGCCCGAGGTCGTCGCGGTCGGCCGGATCGACCGGCCACGGCGCCGCATCCGGCCGGCGCCCGACGGGTGAGGCACGGCACGCCGAAGCCCGGCCCCCATGACGGGGAAGCCGGGCTTCGGTGAGAAGGACGGGGCGGGGCTACAGGCCCGCCGCCACGCGCAGGGCGTCCACGCGGTCCGTGCGCTCCCAGGTGAAGTCGGGCAGCTCGCGGCCGAAGTGGCCGTAGGCGGCCGTCTGGCTGTAGATCGGGCGGAGCAGGTCGAGGTCGCGGATGATCGCGGCCGGGCGGAGGTCGAAGACCTCGTCGATCGCCTTCTCGATCTTCTCGTTCTCGACCTTGTTGGTGCCGAAGGTCTCCACGAACAGACCGACGGGCTCGGCCTTGCCGATCGCGTACGCGACCTGGACCTCGCAACGGGAGGCCAGGCCCGCCGCCACCACGTTCTTGGCGACCCAGCGCATCGCGTACGCCGCCGAGCGGTCCACCTTGGACGGGTCCTTGCCGGAGAAGGCGCCGCCGCCGTGGCGGGCCATGCCGCCGTAGGTGTCGATGATGATCTTGCGGCCGGTCAGGCCGGCGTCACCCATCGGGCCGCCGATCTCGAAACGGCCGGTCGGGTTGACCAGCAGGCGGTAGCCCTCGGTCTCCAGCTTGATGCCCTCGTCCAGGAGCGCCTTCAGCTCGGGCTCCACGACGAACTCGCGGATGTCGGGCGCCAGCAGCGACTCGAGGTCGATGTCGGAGGCGTGCTGAGAGGAGACGACCACGGTGTCCAGGCGGACGGCCTTGTCGCCGTCGTACTCGATGGTGACCTGGGTCTTGCCGTCCGGGCGCAGGTAGGGGATGGTGCCGTTCTTGCGGACCTCGGACAGGCGCTTGGACAGGCGGTGCGCCAGGAAGATCGGCAGCGGCATCAGGGTCGGCGTCTCGTCGGACGCGTAGCCGAACATCAGGCCCTGGTCGCCCGCGCCCTGCTTGTCCAGTTCGTCGTCGTCGCCCTCGACCCGGGTCTCGTAGGCCGCGTCGACGCCCTGTGCGATGTCCGGGGACTGCGCGCCGATGGACACCGACACACCGCAGGAGGCGCCGTCGAAGCCCTTCTTCGAGGAGTCGTAACCGATCTCGAGGATCTTGTCGCGTACGAGCTGGGCGATCGGCGCGTAGGCCTTGGTCGTGACCTCGCCGGCCACGTGCACGAGGCCAGTGGTGATCAGCGTCTCTACGGCGACCCGGGACGTCGGGTCCTCACGCAGAAGTGCGTCGAGAATGGTGTCGCTGATCTGGTCAGCGATCTTGTCGGGGTGACCCTCGGTCACGGACTCCGAGGTGAACAAGCGACGGGACACAACGCTCCCTGGGGTTGCAGCGGCTGCTGGCTGATCAATTGCGGACGGGCACAGGGCTGCGCCTGGCGTCGTCCGAGAACAGTTTACGGGTCGCACCGTGCCACCGGCCTACCCGTCTCGCCTCTCGGGAGCGCTGTGACCTGCGGCACTGGCATTCTGCACAATGCCAGTGACCTTGACCAGGGGGCATCACCCGACTTGACAGTGTGGTGAAGAGCCGTCGAACGGCTGAAACTCTTCGCCCCGGACGGCGCAACCCGATCAGCCCAGCCGGGTGGCCACCAGGTCCCAGACGGTGTCGGCCAGGGCCTCCTTGGGGCCGTACGGCACCGGGGTCTCGCTGCCGTCGGCGCCCAGCACCACGGCCTCGTTCTCCTCGGAGCCGAACGTCTTGCGCTCCCCCACCTCGTTCACCACGAGCAGGTCACAGCCCTTGCGGGCGAGCTTGGTGCGGCCGTTGGCGAGCACGTCGTCGGTCTCGGCGGCGAAGCCGACGATCACCTGGCCGGGGCGGGCGCGCTCGGCCGAGATCTCCGCGAGGATGTCCGGATTACGCACCAGGACGATCGGGTCGGGGTCCTGGCCGTCCTTCTTCTTGATCTTCCCGGTGGCGTAGGCCGCCGGGCGGAAGTCGGCGACGGCGGCGGCCATGACGACGGCGTCGGCGTCCGCCGCGGCCTTCAGGACGGCCTCGCGCAGCTGGACGGCCGTGCCGACCTGCACGACGTCCACGCCGGCCGGGTCGGGCAGGCCCGCGTTGGCCGCGATGAGCGTGACCCGGGCGCCGCGGGCGGCGGCGGTGCGGGCGAGGGCGTAGCCCTGCTTGCCGGAGGAGCGGTTGCCGAGGAAGCGGACCGGGTCCAGGGGCTCGCGGGTGCCGCCGGCGGATACGACGACGTGCCGCCCGGCGAGGTCGGGCTCGGCAACCCCCCGGGCCAGGACGCGGCGGCAGACCTCGAAGATCTCCACCGGGTCGGGCAGCCGGCCCTTGCCGGTGTCGACGCCGGTGAGCCTGCCGACGGCGGGCTCGACGACCACGGCACCGCGGCGGCGCAGCGTGGCCACGTTCTCCTGGGTGGCCGGGTGCTCCCACATCTCGGTGTGCATGGCGGGCGCGAAGACGACCGGGCAGCGGGCGGTCAGGAGGGTGTTGGTGAGCAGGTCGTCGGCGAGGCCGTGGGCGGCCTTGGCGAGCATGTCGGCCGTCGCGGGAGCCACCACGACGAGGTCGGCCTGCTGGCCGATGCGGACGTGCGGGACCTCGTGGACGCCGTCCCAGACCTCCGTGGAGACGGGGTTGCCGGACAGGGCGGACCAGGTGGCGGCGCCGACGAAGTGCAGCGCGGAGGCGGTGGGCACCACCCGGACGTCGTGCCCCGACTCCGTGAGCCTTCTGAGCAGCTCACAGGCCTTGTAGGCGGCGATGCCGCCGCTGACCCCCAGAACGACCCTCGGCTTGTCCACCGGGACTCCCATTCGTTGAACCTACGTCTCCATGACACACCACAGGCCCGGCAGTCGTGCCGCCGGGCCTGTCATGCGAAAACGAACGGTTACTGCGCCGGGCCCTCGACGGCCTCGGACGTCAGCAGACCCGCGTTGATCTCACGCAGGGCGATCGAGAGCGGCTTCTCGTGGACGTGGGTGTCGACGAGCGGACCGACGTACTCGAGGAGGCCCTCGCCGAGCTGCGAGTAGTACGCATTGATCTGGCGGGCACGCTTGGCCGCGTAGATCACGAGGCTGTACTTCGAGTCGGTGGCCTCGAGAAGCTCGTCGATCGGCGGGTTGATGATGCCCTCGGGCGCGGTGATGGAAGAGGACACGCTCTACCTTCCGATGGGTGGGAAAAGATCATTCGTGATCACACACTCGTGATCACACAACATCCATCAAGGCTAGCAGCTCGCGCGCCACGTCCTCGACGGAGGTGTTGACCAAGGTCGTGTCGAACTCCGGCTCGGCCGCCAGCTCGGTCCTGGCCGCCTCCAGGCGGCGCTCGATGACCTCGGGCGGCTCGGTGCCCCGGCCGGTCAGCCTGCGCACCAGCTCCTCCCAGGAGGGCGGAGCCAGGAACACCAGCCGGGCGTCGGACATCGACTCCCGGACCTGCCGGGCACCCTGGAGATCGATCTCCAGCAGCACCGGCTCGCCCTTCTCCAGCCGCTCCAGCACGGCCGCGCGGGGCGTGCCGTAGCGGTTGCCGGCGAACTCGGCCCACTCCAGCAGCTCGCCGTTGGCGATCAGCTTGTCCATCTCCTCGTCGGTGACGAAGAAGTAGTGGACTCCGTGCTGCTCGCCAGGGCGCGGCTTGCGGGTGGTGGCCGACACCGAGAGCCAGACCTCGGGGTGTTCCTTGCGCATATGGGCGACGACCGTGCTCTTGCCGACCCCCGAGGGGCCGGAGAGCACGGTCAGCCGCGGACGTTCACTCATGCAGCGATTATTCCAGCAATCCCGGAGTGCCCGGGACTCCCGGTCCCGCTCCCCGCAGGGGAAGGCGGGCTCAGGAGCCGGTGCTGCCGAACTCACGCTCCAGGGAAGCGATCTGGTTGGAACCGAGACCGCGCACCCGGCGGCTCTCGGAGATGCCCAGACGCTCCATGATCTGCTTGGCGCGGACCTTGCCCACGCCCGGCAGGGACTCGAGCAGTGCGGAGACCTTCATCTTGCCGATGACGTCGTTCTCCTGACCCTGCTTGATGACCTCGTGCAGGGAGGCGCCGGAGTGCTTGAGTCGATTCTTGACCTCGGCCCGCTCCCGGCGAGCCGCGGCGGCCTTTTCGAGCGCGGCTGCGCGCTGTTCGGGGGTAAGGGGCGGAAGAGCCACGCCTACGTCACCTCGGATGTCGAACTGTCGGATACGGACCGGTGAGGAACCTAGTCGCCCCACACCTGGGGAGCTACGAGCAACACGCTTCGCCCGTTCACTCTGCTCGGAGACTAGCGGTCAAGTCCGCCAGAGTCAGCGAGAACAGCGGAAAAGTCCTGGTCAGCCTCCGCCAGGCCGGACATTTCAGACATTCTGCCCCCGATTTGAGGATGTATTCACACTCAAGTCGCCGCCCGGCCGCTCACCCGGGCTCCCCTCGGAGGTGTCAGGCGCCGAAAACGGCGGCCTGGATCTCCTCCGCGAAGCGCTCGGCGGACGCGCGCAACGCTCCGACGTCGGGACCGTGACGCAGAACACCCCGGCTGACGTTCGGCACGACGTTGCGCAGCGCCGCTCCGAACACCTTCGGAAGATCGGCCGGAGTCGCGCCCTGGGCGCCGACGCCGGGTGCGAGGAGCGGGCCGTTGATGACGAGGTCGTACGACGACAGGTCGCCGACCGTGGCGCCGACCACGGCACCGAAGGAGCCCAGCGGCTCCTCCCCCGCGTTCTCGGCGGCCAGGTGGGCCAGCATGGTCGCGCCCACGGTACGGCCGTCGGCGCGGACCGCGTGCTGGACCTCGGGGCCCTCCGGGTTGGAGGTCAGCGCCAGCACGAACAGGCCGGCGCCGCTCTCCCGGGCCAGCGCGACGGCCGGGCTGAGCGAGCCGTAGCCGAGGTACGGCGAGACGGTCAGGGCGTCGGAGAACAGCGGGGCGTCCTTGTGCAGGAAGGCCTCGGCGTACCCGGCCATGGTCGAGCCGATGTCGCCACGCTTGGCGTCCATCACGACGAGGGTGCCGGCCGCGCGCGCCTCCTGGACGATCGTCTCCAGGACGGCGACGCCGCGGGAGCCGAAGCGCTCGAAGAAGGCGCTCTGCGGCTTCATCACGGCGACCCGGTCGGCGACCGCCTCGACGACCGTGCGGCCGAACCGCTCCAGACCGGCCACGTCGTCGTTCAGACCCCACTCGGCGAGCAGGGAGGCGTGCGGGTCGATGCCGACGCACAGCGGGCCGCGCTCGTCCATGGCGCGGCGCAGACGGGCACCGAAGGGCTCCATCGAGGTCATGCGGGCTTCCTCACGTCGGCGCCGACCGCGTCGGCGAGGGTGGCGTACGGGCTGGTGCGCAGGCGGGCGGCGAGGCCCTTGTGGATCGCGCGGGGCCAGAAGGGGCCCTCGTAGATGAAGGCGCTGTACCCCTGGACCAGCGTGGCACCGGCCAGGATGCGCTGCCAGGCGTCCTCGGCGTTCTCGATGCCGCCCACGCCCACGAGCGTGATCCGGTCGCCCACGCGCGCGTACAGGCGGCGCAGGACCTCCAGGGAGCGCGCCTTGAGCGGCGCGCCGGACAGGCCACCGGTCTCCTTCACCAGCGAGGGTGGGGAGGTCAGACCGAGAGCCTCGCGCGCGATGGTGGTGTTGGTGGCGATGATGCCGTCCAGGCCCAGCTCCACGGCCAGGTCGGCGACCGCGTCGATGTCCTCGTCGGCGAGGTCGGGGGCGATCTTCACCAGCAGCGGGACGCGCCGGTTGGCCACCGTACGGTCCGCGGCCTCGCGGACGGCGGTCAGCAGCGGGCGCAGCGCCTCGGTGGCCTGGAGGTTGCGCAGGCCCGGCGTGTTCGGCGAGGAGACGTTGACGACCAGGTAGTCCGCGTACGGCGCGAGGCGCTCGGCCGACTTCACGTAGTCGCCGACGGCCTCCGCCTCCGGGACGACCTTGGTCTTGCCGATGTTGACGCCGACGACCGTCTTGAAGACCGCCTTACGGGTCGCGAGGCGGGCTGCCACGGCCAGCGAGCCGTCGTTGTTGAAGCCCATGCGGTTGATCAGCGCGCGGTCCGCCACGAGCCGGAACAGCCGCTTCTTGGGGTTGCCGGGCTGCGGCTCACCGGTGACCGTGCCGATCTCGACGTGGTCGAAGCCCAGCATCGACATCCCGTCGATCGCCACGGCGTTCTTGTCGAAGCCCGCGGCGAGCCCGAAGGGGCCGTGCATGCGCAGCCCGAAGGCCTCGGTGCGCAGCTCCTGGTAGCGGGGCGTGAGGGCGGCCGCGACGAAGGTGCGCAGCACGGGGATGCGGACGGCGAGACGGATCCAGCGGAAGGCCAGGTAGTGGGCCTTCTCGGCGTCCATCCGTTTGAAAACCAGACGGAAGAAAAGCTTGTACATGTCCTGTGTCCTCTTGAAGCTTCGGGGAGCCTCATGAAGAGGGGGACACCGTTTCCGGTGTCCCCCTCAGGGCTGCTAGTCGCGGGCCGCGGTCAGGTGTTCCGCGTGTTCCTGGAGCGAACGGACGCCCACGTCACCGTGGTTGAGGGCGTCGATGCCCTGGACGGCCGCGGCGAGTGCCTGGACGGTGGTCAGGCACGGCACCGAGCGCGCCACGGCGGCCGTACGGATGTCGTAGCCGTCGAGGCGGCCGCCGGTGCCGTACGGGGTGTTGACGATGAGGTCGACCTCGCCGTCATGGATCAGCTGGACGATGGTCCGCTCGCCGTTCGGGCCGGTGCCCTCGGACTGCTTGCGCACGACCGTGGCGTTGATGCCGTTGCGCTTGAGGACCTCGGCGGTGCCGGACGTGGCCATCAGCTCGAAGCCATGGGCGACCAGCTCACGCGCCGGGAAGATCATCGAACGCTTGTCGCGGTTGGCGACCGAGATGAACGCGCGGCCCTTGGTGGGCAGCGGGCCGTAGGCACCCGCCTGCGACTTGGCGTACGCCGTGCCGAAGACGGAGTCGATGCCCATGACCTCGCCGGTGGAGCGCATCTCCGGGCCGAGGACGGTGTCGACGCCGCGGCCCTGGATGTCGCGGAAGCGCGACCACGGCATGACGGCCTCCTTGACGGAGATCGGCGCGTCCAGCGGCAGCTCGCCGCCGTCGCCGTTCTTCGGCAGCAGGCCCTCGGCGCGCAGCTCGGCGATGGTCGCGCCCAGCGAGATGCGGGCGGCGGCCTTCGCCAGCGGCACCGCCGTCGCCTTCGAGGTGAAGGGGACCGTCCGGGAGGCGCGCGGGTTGGCCTCCAGGACGTAGAGGATGTCCCCGGCCATGGCGAACTGGATGTTGATGAGCCCGCGGACCCCGACTCCCTTGGCGATGGCCTTCGTCGAGGCACGCAGCCGCTTGATGTCGAAGCCGCCGAGGGTGATCGGGGGCAGGGCGCACGCCGAGTCGCCGGAGTGGATGCCGGCCTCCTCGATGTGCTCCATCACGCCGCCGAGATAGAGCTCCTCGCCGTCGTAGAGGGCGTCGACGTCGATCTCGATCGCGTCGTCCAGGAAGCGGTCGACGAGCACCGGCCGGGAGGGGCTGATCTCGGTGGACTCGGCGATGTAGGCGGCGAGGCGGGTCTCGTCGTAGACGATCTCCATGCCGCGCCCGCCGAGGACGTACGACGGCCGGACCAGGACCGGGTAGCCGATCTCGTCGGCGATGGCCTTGGCCCCCTCGAAGGTGGTGGCCGTGCCGTGCTTCGGGGCGGGCAGGCCCGCCTCGGCGAGGACGCGCCCGAAGGCGCCGCGGTCCTCGGCCGCGTGGATGGCCTCGGGGGACGTGCCGACGATCGGCACGCCGTTGTCCTTCAGGGCCTGCGACAGGCCGAGCGGGGTCTGGCCGCCGAGCTGCACGATCACGCCCGCGAGCGGACCGGCCTGCTGCTCGGCGTGGACGATCTCCAGCACGTCCTCCAGCGTGAGCGGCTCGAAGTACAGCCGGTCGGAGGTGTCGTAGTCGGTGGAGACGGTCTCCGGGTTGCAGTTGACCATCACGGTCTCGTAGCCCGCGTCGCTCAGCGCGAAGGAGGCGTGGACGCAGGAGTAGTCGAACTCGATGCCCTGGCCGATGCGGTTCGGGCCGGAGCCGAGGATGATGACGGCCGGCTTCACGCGGGGCGCGACCTCGGACTCCTCGTCGTAGGCGGAGTAGAAGTACGGGGTCTTCGCGGCGAACTCGGCGGCGCAGGTGTCGACCGTCTTGTAGACCGGGCGGATGCCGAGCGCGTGCCGGACCTCGCGCACGACCTCCTCGCGCAGCCCGCGGATCTCACCGATCTGCTGGTCGGAGAAGCCGTGCCGCTTGGCCTCGGCGAGCAGCTCGCGGGTCAGCTCGGGGGCCTCGGCCAGCTCGTCCGCGATCTCCTTGATCAGGAAGAGCTGGTCCACGAACCACGGGTCGATCTTCGTGTACGCGAAGACCTCCTCGGGCGTGGCGCCGGCGCGGATGGCCTGCATGACCGTGTTGATCCGGCCGTCCGTGGGCCGTACGGCCTCGCGCAGCAGTGCGTCCTTGTCGCCGGTCTCCCCGACGAAGGTGAACTGGCTGCCCTTCTTCTCCAGCGAGCGCAGCGCCTTCTGGAAGGCCTCGGGGAAGTTGCGGCCGATGGCCATGGCCTCGCCGACCGACTTCATGGTGGTGGTCAGCGTGGAGTCGGCCTGCGGGAACTTCTCGAAGGCGAACCGCGGCGCCTTGACGACCACGTAGTCCAGGGTCGGCTCGAAGGAGGCCGGGGTCTCCCTCGTGATGTCGTTCGGGATCTCGTCCAGGGTGTAGCCGACGGCCAGCTTGGCGGCGATCTTGGCGATCGGGAAGCCGGTGGCCTTGGAGGCCAGGGCCGAGGAGCGCGACACACGCGGGTTCATCTCGATGACGATCACGCGACCGTCCTCGGGGTTCACCGCGAACTGGATGTTGCAGCCGCCGGTGTCGACACCGACCTCGCGGATGACGGCGATGCCGATGTCGCGCAGGATCTGGTACTCGCGGTCGGTCAGCGTCATCGCGGGCGCGACGGTGATGGAGTCACCGGTGTGCACACCCATGGGGTCGAAGTTCTCGATGGAGCAGACGACCACGACGTTGTCGTGCTTGTCGCGCATCAGCTCCAGCTCGTACTCCTTCCAGCCGAGGATGGACTCCTCCAGGAGCACCTCGGTGGTCGGGGAGAGCGTGAGGCCCTGTCCGGCGATGCGGCGCAGCTCCTCCTCGTCGTGCGCGAAACCGGAGCCGGCGCCGCCCATGGTGAAGGACGGGCGGACGACGACCGGGTAGCCGCCGAGCTGCTCGACGCCCTTGAGGACGTCGTCCATGGAGTGGCAGATCACCGAGCGGGCGGATTCACCGTGCCCGATCTTCGCTTTGACGGCGTCCACGACGGTCTTGAACTGGTCGCGGTCCTCGCCCTTGTGGATCGCCTCGGGCTTGGCGCCGATCAGCTCGACGCCGTACTTGGCCAGAACGCCGTTCTCGTGCAGCGAGATGGCGGTGTTCAGGGCCGTCTGGCCGCCCAGGGTGGGCAGCAGGGCGTCGGGGCGCTCCTTGGCGATGATCTTCTCGACGAACTCCGGCGTGATCGGCTCGACGTAGGTGGCGTCGGCGATCTCCGGGTCGGTCATGATCGTCGCCGGGTTGGAGTTGACCAGGACGACGCGCAGGCCCTCGGCCTTGAGCACCCGGCACGCCTGCGTGCCGGAGTAGTCGAACTCGGCGGCCTGGCCGATGACGATCGGGCCGGAGCCGATGACCAGGACGGACTGGATATCGGTGCGCTTAGGCACGCTGGCCCTCCATCAGGGAAACGAAGCGGTCGAACAGGTAGGCGGCGTCGTGCGGGCCCGCTGCCGCTTCGGGGTGGTACTGGACGGAGAAGGCCGGCTGGTCGAGCAGCTGCAGCCCCTCCACGACGTCGTCGTTCAGGCAGACGTGGGAGACCTCGGCGCGGCCGAACTTGGTCTCGCTGACCTGGTCGAGCGGCGCGTCCACGGCGAAGCCGTGGTTGTGCGCGGTGACCTCGACCTTGCCGGTCGTACGGTCCTGGACCGGCTGGTTGATGCCGCGGTGGCCGTACTTCAGCTTGTAGGTGCCGAAGCCGAGGGCGCGGCCGAGGATCTGGTTGCCGAAGCAGATGCCGAACAGGGGCGTCTTGCGCTCCAGGACGGCCCGCATGAGCGCGACCGGGCCATCGGCGGTCGCCGGGTCGCCGGGGCCGTTGGAGAAGAACACACCGTCCGGGCCGACGGCGTAGACGTCGTCCGCCGTGGCCGTCGCCGGCAGCACGTGCACCTCGATGCCGCGCTCGGCCATCCGCTGCGGGGTCATGCCCTTGATGCCGAGGTCGATCGCGGCGACGGTGAACCGCTTCTCGCCGATCGCCGGGACGACGTACGCCTCCTTGGTCGCGACCTCCTCGTAGAGGCTCGCGCCCTTCATGTGCGGCTGGGCCTGCACGCGCGCGAGGAGCTCGCCCTCGGCGGTGATCGCCTCGCCGGAGAAGATGCCGGCGCGCATCGAGCCGCGCTCGCGCAGATGGCGGGTGAGCGCCCGGGTGTCGATGCCGGAGATGCCGACCACGCCCTGCCGCTCCAGTTCGTCGTCCAGGGAGCGCTTGGCGCGCCAGTTGGACGGCACGCGCGCGGGGTCGCGCACGACGTAGCCGGAGACCCAGATGCGGCTCGACTCGTCGTCCTCGTCGTTCCAGCCCGTGTTGCCGATCTGCGGGGCGGTCGCGACGACGATCTGGCGGTCGTACGACGGGTCGGTCAGGGTTTCCTGGTAGCCGGTCATACCGGTGGAGAACACGGCCTCGCCGAAGGTCTCCCCCACGGCCCCGTAGGCACGGCCGCGGAAGATGCGGCCGTCCTCCAGGACGAGTACGGCGGGAACCTTGGCGGCTCCCCTGGTGGAGGTCGTCATCGTGCGCCTTCCGTGTCGTTGATCATCTGGTTCAGGGTGTCGACCCACTCGGTGTGCTCGGCCGCGTGGTCCGAGCGGAAGCCGGAGTCGATCAGCTTGTCGCCGAGCTTCCAGGTCACCACCAGCAGTCCGCCCTCGGTGAGGACCTTGCCGGCGATGCCCTTGTCCAGCCGGGCCCCGCGCAGCGCGGCGGTCGGGACGAAGAAGTCGCTCGCTCCGGGACGCTCGACCTCCAGCCCTTGGTCGGTCAGGGTGAGCTCGGCCCGGCTGCGGGTGCCCAGGCCGTGGGCCACGATCCGGTCCAGCCACTGCCCCGCCGTGGTGGAGCCGTGGTAGCGGCCGCTCAGCTCAAGTCTCGCCGGGCCGGTCTCCTCCGGCGCGCTGGGCGGCGCGGGCAGGTCGCTCTGGAGGGTGCCGCGCCACTTCCAGCCCTCGCGCATCAGCCAGTAGACGAGCGCGATGAACAGGGCGAGTCCGACGAGCCAGCCGATGCGGGCCGGCCAGTCGGTGACCTCGGCCGACCTCTGGGCCTCGGCCAGCAGGATTACAGGTGTCACGAAAGCTTCCCGTCGACGAGCGTGGCCTTGCCCCGCAGCCACGTGTGCGTCACACGGCCCGGCAGCTCACGCCCCTGGTAGGGGGTGTTGCGGCTGCGCGAGGCGAAGCCCGCGGGGTCCACCTGGCCACGGTATTCCGTGTCGACGAGGGTGAGGTTGGCGGGCTCACCAGCCGAGACGGGACGGCCGTGCCCGGTGGCCTGTCCGATCTGCGCGGGCTTGACGGACATCCGGTCGGCGACGCCGGCCCAGTCCAGCAGGCCCGTGTCGACCATGGTCTCCTGGACCACTGACAACGCGGTCTCCAGGCCCACCATGCCCATGGCGGCGGCGGCCCACTCGCAGTCCTTGTCCTCGTGCGGGTGCGGCGCGTGGTCGGTGGCGACGATGTCGATCGTGCCGTCCGCCAGGGCCTCGCGCAGGGCGTGGACGTCCCGCTCGGTGCGCAGCGGCGGGTTGACCTTGTAGACCGGGTTGTAGGTGCGCACCAGCTCGTCGGTGAGGAGCAGGTGGTGCGGGGTGACCTCGGCGGTGACCTGGATGCCGCGGGACTTGGCCCAGCGGACGATCTCGACGGAGCCTGCGGTCGAGAGGTGGCAGATGTGGACGCGGGAGCCGACGTGCTCGGCGAGCAGCACGTCCCGCGCGATGATCGACTCCTCGGCGACGGCCGGCCAGCCGCCCAGGCCCAGCTCGGCCGAGACGACGCCCTCGTTCATCTGGGCGCCCTCGGTCAGCCGCGGCTCCTGCGCGTGCTGGGCGACGACACCGCCGAAGGCCTTCACGTACTCCAGCGCGCGGCGCATGATCACCGCGTCGTCCACGCACTTGCCGTCGTCGGAGAAGACGGTGACCCCGGCGGCCGACTCGTGCATGGCGCCCAGCTCGGCGAGCTTCTTGCCCTCCAGGCCGACGGTGACGGCACCGATGGGCTGCACGTCGCAGTAGCCATGCTCCCTGCCGAGCCGCCAGACCTGCTCGACCACACCGGCGGTGTCGGCGACCGGGAAGGTGTTGGCCATGGCGAAGACGGCCGTGAAGCCGCCGGACGCGGCCGCGCGGGTGCCGGTCAGCACGGTCTCGGAGTCCTCACGGCCCGGCTCGCGCAGGTGGGTGTGCAGGTCGACCAGGCCCGGCAGCAGCACCTTGCCGGCCGCCTCGACCACCTCCGCGCCCTCGGCGCTGAGACCGGTGCCCACCTCGGCGATCGTCTCGCCGTCGATCAGCACGTCCTGCGGCTCGCCGCCGAGCACCTTCGCACCACGGATCAGGATCTTGCTCATGCGTCTTACTTCTCCTCGGGACCGGTGGGGCGGGTGTGGGTGACGGCGGGCTCGTTGCCGCCGAGCAGCAGGTACAGGACGGCCATCCGGATGGACACGCCGTTGGCGACCTGCTCGATGGCGGTGCAGCGCTCGGAGTCGGCGACCTCGGCGGTGATCTCCATGCCGCGGACCATCGGGCCGGGGTGCATGACGATGGCGTGCTCGGGCAGCCTGGCCATGCGGTCGCCGTCGAGGCCGTAGCGGCGGGAGTACTCGCGCTCGGTCGGGAAGAAGGCGGCGTTCATCCGCTCGCGCTGGACCCGGAGCATCATCACCGCGTCGCACTTGGGCAGCGTGCTGTCCAGGTCGTACGACACCTCGCACGGCCATGTCTCGACGCCGACCGGCACCAGGGTGGGCGGGGCGACCAGGGTGACCTCGGCGCCGAGGGTGTGCAGCAGGTCCACGTTGGAGCGGGCGACCCGGCTGTGCAGGACGTCGCCGACGATGGTGATCCGCCTGCCGGACAGGTCCTGGCCGAGGCCGGTGTCCCGGCCGGTCAGCCGGCGGCGCATGGTGAAGGCGTCCAGCAGGGCCTGGGTGGGGTGCTGGTGGGTGCCGTCACCGGCATTGATGACGGCCGCGTCGATCCAGCCGGAGTTCGCGAGGCGGTACGGGGCTCCGGAGGCGCCGTGCCGGATCACCACCGCGTCCACGCCCATCGCCTCCAGGGTCTGGGCAGTGTCCTTCAGGGACTCGCCCTTGGAGACGCTCGATCCCTTGGCGGAGAAGTTGATGACATCGGCGGACAGGCGCTTCTCGGCGGCCTCGAAGGAGATCCGCGTGCGCGTGGAGTCCTCGAAGAAGAGGTTGACGATCGTGCGGCCGCGCAGGGTCGGCAGCTTCTTGATCGGCCGGTCGGCGACCCGGGCCATCTCCTCGGCGGTGTCGAGGATCAGGACGGCGTCGTCGCGGGTGAGGTCGGCGGCCGAGATGAGATGACGCTGCATCTGTCAGGCTCCGTAAGGCAGTTCGGGAGGATGTGGGCAAATCGGTGCGTACGCGGGCACGCCGAAGCGGCCGTACGCCGGATCTGCTACTGGCCGGTCTGCTTCACACCGAGCAGCACGGTGTCGCGACCGTCCTCCTCGGCGAGCTGGACCTTGACCGTCTCCCGCAGCGACGTGGGGAGGTTCTTGCCGACGTAGTCGGCGCGGATGGGCAGTTCGCGGTGGCCCCGGTCGACCAGGACCGCGAGCTGGACCGCGCGGGGGCGCCCGATGTCGTTCAGGGCGTCGAGGGCGGCCCGGATGGTGCGGCCGGAGAAGAGCACGTCGTCGACCAGGACGACCAGCTTGCCGTCGATGCCGTCACCGGGGATGTCGGTGCGGGCCAGCGCACGCGGCGGGTGCATGCGCAGGTCGTCGCGGTACATCGTGATGTCGAGCGAGCCGACGGGGACCTTGCGGTCGGTGATCTGCTCCAGCTTGACGGCGAGCCGCTGAGCGAGGAAGACACCCCGGGTGGGGATGCCGAGGAGCACCACGTCGTCGGCGCCCTTGGCGCGCTCGACGATCTCGTGGGCGATACGGGTCAGCACGCGTGCGATGTCGGGGCCTTCGAGAACGGGCCGCGCATCGGACGCCTGCGGGGTGGCGTGCGAGTCCTGCTTGTCCATACGGAAAGGACCTCCTTCTCCGCCTCACGGGACGGACCTTAAAGGACGTCTGATTTGCGCCATCAACCCTAGCAGGTCATGGCGAGGGCCCCGATCACCCCCCTGGCGTAACCGGCCGCCACTACCACGGAAGAGTCGGTGTGGACCATTCGGCTTGACGCACAAGAGTCACGCTGCGTAACCTCACAGTGAGTTACCAGCCGCGCGGCGGGAACCCAGTCCGACCGCGTCGACACAGTGTCCGGGGAGCTATATGTCCAGCGAATACGCCAAACAGCTCGGGGCCAAGCTCCGGGCCATCCGCACCCAGCAGGGCCTTTCCCTCCACGGTGTCGAGGAGAAGTCCCAGGGTCGCTGGAAGGCCGTGGTGGTGGGTTCGTACGAGCGTGGCGACCGTGCGGTGACCGTACAGCGGCTTGCCGAGCTGGCCGATTTCTATGGTGTTCCCGTGCAGGAGCTCCTGCCGGGCACCACGCCGGGCGGCGCCGCCGAGCCGCCGCCGAAGCTGGTTCTGGACCTGGAGCGGCTGGCCACCGTGCCGGCCGAGAAGGCGGGCCCTCTGCAGCGCTACGCGGCGACGATCCAGTCCCAGCGCGGTGACTACAACGGCAAGGTGCTCTCCATCCGCCAGGACGACCTGCGCACTCTTGCCGTCATCTACGACCAGTCCCCCTCGGTCCTCACCGAGCAGCTGATCAGCTGGGGTGTTCTGGACGCCGACGCGCGCCGCGCGGTGGCCACGCACGAAGAGGCCTGAGCCCCCTCAGCACCTCAGCAGAAACGTGCCGCCGGGGTGGCTGGAACCTGCCTGGTTCCAGCCACCCCGGTGGCTTTTCCGTATCACCGGCAAAACGCCGGAGGCCACCCCGGTGGCTTTTCCGCATCACCGGCAAAACGCCGGAGGCCCGCAGCACAGGCATGCTGCGGGCCTCCGGCGATGGTCGTACCGGGCTTTACGCCTTGTCCCGGCGCAGGGACGGCTTGAGCTCCTTGAGCCGACCGAGCAGGCCGTTCACGAAGGACGGCGACTCCTCGGTCGAGAACTCCTTCGCCAGCTGCACCATCTCGTCCAGGACGACGGCGTCCGGGGTCTCGTCGACCCAGATCAGCTCGTACGCACCCAGCCGCAGGATGTTGCGGTCGACCACCGGCATCCGGTCCAGCGTCCAGCCGACGGCGTACTGGGCGATCAGCTCGTCGATCCGCCTCGCGTGTTCCGCGTAGCCCTCGACGAGCTGCATCGTGTACTCGCTGACCGGCGGCTGCCGGGTGTCGGACCGGGACAGCCGGATCCAGTCCGCGAGGACCGTCAGGACGTCGGCGCCGCGCTGGTCGCCCTCGAAGAGGATCTGGAAGGCGCGCTTGCGGGCCGTGTTGCGGGCAGCCACGGTTAGCTGTTCACCCGGCCGAGGTAGTCGCTGGTGCGGGTGTCGACCTTGATCTTCTCACCGGTGGTGATGAAGAGCGGAACCTGGATCTGGTGGCCGGTCTCCAGGGTGGCGGGCTTGGTGCCACCGGTGGAGCGGTCGCCCTGGACGCCCGGCTCGGTCTCCTGGATGGTCAGCTCGACCGCGGCCGGAAGCTCGACGAAGAGCACCTCGCCCTCGTGCTGCGCGACGGTGGCGGTGAAGCCCTCGATCAGGAAGTTCGCGGCGTCGCCGACGGACTTCCGGTCGATGTGCAGCTGGTCGTAGGTCTCCATGTCCATGAAGACGAAGTACTCGCCGTCCATGTACGAGAACTGCATGTCGCGCTTGTCGACAGTGGCGGTCTCGACCTTGACGCCGGCGTTGAAGGTCTTGTCGACCACCTTGCCGGACAGCACGTTCTTCAGCTTGGTGCGCACGAAGGCCGGGCCCTTGCCGGGCTTGACGTGCTGGAACTCGACGACGGACCAGAGCTGGCCGCCTTCGAGCTTGAGCACCATGCCGTTCTTGAGGTCGTTCGTGGAAGCCACGGTTGCGGAATCTCCTGGACTGACGTACGACCCCGGGTCACGCGCTACAGCGCGAGCAGCTCCTTGGTCGTGATGGTGAGTAGCTCGGGTCCGCCGTCCGCCTCGGGGCGTACGACGAGCGTGTCATCGATCCGGACGCCGCCCCGGCCCGGGAGGTGGACCCCCGGTTCGACGGTGACCGGCACGCAAGCGTCCAGTTTACCCATGGCCGAGGGCGCCAACTGCGGCTCCTCGTCGATTTCGAGTCCGACGCCGTGTCCGGTCAGCGGTGGCAGGGCCTCCGCATAGCCGGCGGAGTCCAGTACGTGGCGTGCTGCGCGGTCCACGTCGCGGTAGGCGGCGCCGGGTGCCAGGGACTCGCGTCCGGCGCGCTGAGCGGCGAAGACGAGGTCGTACAGCTCGATCTGCCAGTCCGCGGGCGAGGTGCCGATGACGAAGGTACGGCCGATCTCGCAGCGGTAGCCGCGGTAGGTCGCGCCCAGGCACACGGTGAGGAAGTCGCCCTCCTCCACCCGGCGGTCGGTGGGACGGTGGCCGCGGCGGCCGGAGTTCGGCCCGGTGGCGACGGACGTGGGGAAGGCCGGCCCGTCGGCGCCGTGGTCGACCAGGCGGCGCTCCAGCTCCAGTGCAAGGTGCCGTTCGGTGCGGCCGACCAGGATGGATTCCAGCAGCTCACCGAGGGCCTGGTCGGCGATCTCGGCGCCGATGCGCAGGCAGGAGATCTCCTCCTCGTCCTTGACCACCCTGAGCTGCTCGACGGCCGCGCCGAGGTCGCCGAGGCGGAGCCCGGGGGCGACGGCGGTGATGGCCCGGTGCCGGGCGACCGTGAGGTGGTGTTCCTCGACGGCCAGCGAGTCGGCGTCCTGGGCCACGGCCAGGTCCGCCGCCGCGAGGGCGGCGTCGCCGCCGGCGCCTGCGCCTGCGCCGACGCCGTTCGGCGGGAGGACGTGCAGACGCAGGTTCTCGTCCGGCCTGCCCTCGCAGGGGCGATCCTCGGGTGGGCCGGTGCAGACGAGGAGGTCCTCGCGTTTGCCGAGCAGCAGCGCGGAGCCCTGCGGGGCCGCGGCGGCGAGATAGCGCACGTTGGCCGGGCGGGTGACGAGCGCTGCCGTGGTGCCGGCCGCGGTGAAATGGTCTCTCAGCCGGGATCGGCGGGTCGCGTACACCTCTGACATGAGATGAGCGTAGGAGTTTTGCGGCGATTGTGCCGATTCGTGGGGGCCGAGTGGGGGCAGCTCGCCCCGCTTACCAGCTCGGTGGGCTCGCTATGGCCCTGGCCAGGACCTCGTCCAGGACACGCGCCGTGCCCGGGATGTCGAGTTGCGAGTTGTCGATGATCGGGAGGCCCGAGCCGTACCAGCCGGCCATGCGGCCGTGGATGCGGGCCACCTCCTCGTCGGTGAGGCGGCGGTTGCCGGTGCGTTCGGCGTTGCGCTCCAGGACGATGTCCAGGCCGGGGAGGAGGACCACGGGCAGCAGGCCGGGGCCCACATGGCGTTTCCAGCCGCCGAGGCCGACGACCGGCCGGTCCGGGAAGACGGCGTCGTCCAGGATGCAGGAGATGCCGTTGGCGAGGAAGTTGCGGGCGGCGAAGCCGCAGGTGCGGCGGGCCAGGCGGTACTGGGCCTCGGAGTTGTCGTTCCAGCCGGACTGGGGGTCGGCGAAGCCCGAGCGGACCCATTCGCGGACGTCGTCCAGGCTGATGTGGGCGGTGGGCACCCGGCGGTGGTCCGCCCAGTACTTGGCGACGCTGGTCTTGCCCGCGCCGGCCGGGCCGATCAGCAGCACGGCCAGGGTCGTGGCCGACGGGTCGGGCATCGCGGCGGGAGCCGGGGGCGCCGTGGGCACACCGACCGGTCCGCCGGGCGGCAGGGGGACGTGACCGGTGGTGTCGGGCGTCGGCGGGACGGCCGGCTGCGGTGCGGCAGGCTGTGCGACGGGGGGCTGCGGCGCGGGGGGCTGCGGGGGCGTCGGCGGGACGGCGCCGGCCGGGGCCGGGAAGCCCGGCGGCGGGGGCACGGGGGCGGGCCCCTGGGAGGCTCCCGGGTGCGGGCCCGGGTGGTGTGCGGCTGACGCCCAGCCCGCGTGCGGCATCTGCCCCGGCTGGTGGGGCGGCGGCAGCGGAGACCCCACTGCGTGCTGCATCCGTTGCCACTCCGTCTCGTCGTCTTCGGCTCGTTCGCCTCCGGGGCGCCGCGGTAGCCGGTGTACGGCTACCGCCGCGTGGCGGTGCCGACAGCCCGATCGTGCTCGGCCCTTCGGGCCTCCGCGCGTTCGGCATGTCAGCACGGGCACGCCCCTCCGGCTCACTCGCGGCAGGCAATTCGCGCTGGCAGCGGGGGTGCGCCCGCTGCCTACCGAACGGTACCGTCCCCTGCCGTCGTTTGGTGAAACGGCCGGGGGCGGCCGGAAGTGCCCATTCCGCAAAGGAAATCGAGGTCAGGAATCGGGCGGACGGAGCAGCTGGGGACTTACTGCCCGACCTCGCCGTACGCGGCGAGCAGCACGGCCGGGTCCGGGCCCTCCAGGACGGTGGGCTTGGCCAGGCCGTCGAGGACGATGAAGCGCAGCAGGTCGCCACGGGACTTCTTGTCGATCTTCATTGTCTCCAGCAGCTTGGGCCACTGGTCGTAGCGGTAGTACAGCGGGAGGCCGACGGCTTCGAGGACCGTACGGTGGCGGTCCGCCGTCGCGTCGTCCAGCCGGCCCGCCAGACGGCCGAGTTCGGCGGCGAAGTGCATGCCGACCGCGACCGCGGCGCCGTGCCGCCACTTGTAGCGCTCGTTCTTCTCGATGGCGTGGCCCAGCGTGTGGCCGTAGTTGAGGATCTCGCGCAGGCCCGACTCCTTCAGGTCCGAGGAGACGACCTCCGCCTTCACCCGGATCGAGCGCTCGATCAGCTCGGCCGTGTGCGGCCCCGCCGGGGTCCGGGCGGCCTCGGGGTCGGACTCGATCAGGTCCAGGATCACCGGGTCGGCGATGAAGCCGGCCTTGATGACCTCGGCGAGCCCGGAGACGTAGTCGTTGACCTGGAGGGAGTCCAGGGCGGCCAGGTCGCACAGGACACCGGCCGGCGGGTGGAAGGCGCCGACGAGGTTCTTGCCCTCGGCGGTGTTGATGCCGGTCTTGCCGCCGACCGCCGCGTCCACCATGGCGAGCACGGTCGTCGGGACGGCGATCCAGCGCACCCCGCGCAGCCAGGTCGCCGCGACGAAACCGGCGAGGTCGGTGGTCGCGCCGCCGCCCACGCCGACGACGGCGTCGGAGCGGGTGAAGCCGGACTGGCCGAGCGCCTTCCAGCAGTAGGCGGCGACCTCGGCGGTCTTGGCCTCCTCGGCGTTCGGCACCTGGATGGCGATGGCCTCGTAGCCCTGCCCGGCCAGATCGGCGCGCAGCGCGTCACCGGTCTCGGCCAGCGCCTCCGGGTGGATCACCGCGACCCGCTTCGCCCGCCGGCCGATCAACCCGGCCAGCTCGCCGAGCAGTTGGCGCCCGACCAGCACCTCGTAGGGGTCGGTGCCCGCCGTGCCGGCGACCTGGATCCGGGTGACTTCCTCGCTCATGCTTCCTTCAACTCCAGTGCGTCCAGCGCTGCTTGGGTGACCTCTTCCGGGGTACGGCCGTCGGTCGCCACGACCGCGGTGGCGACCTCCTCGTAGAGGTGCCGCCGGGCCTCCATCAGTTCGCGCCACTGCTTGCGCGGATTGACCGCGAGCAGCGGCCGGGCCACGTTCAGGCCGGTGCGCCTGACGGCCTCCTCCACGTCCATCGAGAGGTAGACCACCCGGTGCCCGGCGAGCAGGGCGCGCGTGTCGGCGTCGAGGACGGCGCCGCCGCCGAGCGCGAGGACGCCCTCGTGCTCGGCGAGCGCGGTGCGCACGGCCCGCTTCTCGATCGCGCGGAAGGCGGGCTCGCCCTCGTCGACGAAGATGTCGGCGATAGCGCGGCCCTCGGCGGCGACGATGTCCTCGTCGGTGTCCCGGTAGCCGAGGCCGAGGCACTCGGCGAGCAGCCGGCCGACCGTGGACTTGCCGACGCCCATCGGTCCGATCAGTACGACCGCAGGCACGGCGCTCACCGGATCGCGAGGTTGTCGAGGTACGACCGCACGTTGCGGCGGGTCTCCGTGACGGAGTCGCCGCCGAACTTCTCGGCGACCGCGTCCGCGAGGACGAGCGCGACCATGGCCTCGGCGACGATGCCGGCGGCCGGCACGGCGGAGACGTCGGAGCGCTGGTGGTGGGCCTGGGTGGCCTCGCCGGTGGTGACGTCCACGGTCTGCAGGGCGCGCGGCACGGTCGCGATCGGCTTCATCGCGGCCCGCACCCGCAGCAGCTCGCCGGTGCTCAGGCCGCCCTCGGTGCCGCCGGCGTGACCGGAGACACGCCGGATGCCCTCGGGCGTGCTGACGATCTCGTCGTGCGCCTTGGAGCCGGGCACCCGGGCGAGCTCGAAGCCGTCGCCGATCTCGACGCCCTTGATCGCCTGGATGCCCATCAGGGCACCGGCGAGACGGGCGTCCAGCTTGCGGTCCCAGTGCACGTGCGAGCCGAGGCCGACCGGAACGCCGTAGGCCAGCACCTCGACCACACCGCCGAGCGTGTCGCCGTCCTTGTGGGCCTGGTCGACCTCCGCGACCATCGCCTTCGAGGCGTCCGCGTCCAGGCAGCGCAGCGGGTCCGCGTCCAGCTTCTCGACATCGGCCGGCGTGGGGTACACGCCCTGCGGAGCCTTCACCGAGCAGAGCTCGACGACGTGGCTGACGATCTCGATACCGGCCGTCTCCTTCAGGTACGACCGCGCGACCGCGCCGAGGGCCACCCGGGCGGCCGTCTCACGGGCGGAGGCGCGCTCCAGGATCGGCCGGGCCTCGTCGAAGCCGTACTTCTGCATGCCGGCGAGGTCCGCGTGGCCGGGCCGCGGGCGGGTCAGCGGCGCGTTACGGGCCAGACCCGCGAGGATCTCCGGGTCGACCGGGTCGGCCGCCATGACCTGCTCCCACTTGGGCCACTCGGTGTTGCCCACCATGATCGCGACCGGGGAGCCGAGGGTGAGACCGTGCCGGACACCACCCAGGAAGGTGACCTCGTCCTGCTCGAACTTCATCCGCGCACCGCGGCCATAGCCGAGCCGCCGCCGCGCGAGGTGGTCCGCCACCATCTCCGTGGTGATCGGCACGCCGGCGGGAAGCCCCTCCAGCGTCGCGACAAGTGCGGGACCGTGGGACTCCCCCGCGGTCAGCCAACGCAGCCTGCTCAACGGTGCTCCTCAGTGCTCGCGCCCGGTACTGCCCTGCGTACGCACGTCCGCGCGTACGGCGACGGCGTGACCGGGTGCGCGACCCCGGTCCGCCACCTCCGATCCTCCCACGTCCGGGGCGGTTGTCCGGGCGCTGGTCCAGCAGGCGGACGCGTCGCCGGGTGTTCAGTGGGCGGCGAGCGCCTTCTCACCGGCGCGGCGCATGGCCTCCACGGGCGCCGGGGAGCGGCCGGTCATCTGCTCGACCTGGAGGACGGCCTGGTGGACCAGCAGGTCGAGGCCGCTGACGACGGCACCGCCGAACATGGACCAGCGGGCCGCCAGCTCGGTGGGCCAGGGGTCGTAGAGCACGTCGAAGAGGGTGGTGGGGCGCTCGGGTACGGCGGCGGCGAGCGCGTCGGTCGTGCCGGCGGGGGTGGTGGCGATCACCAGGGGGGCGCGCAGCGCCTGCTCGGCCTCCGCCCAGTCCGCCGTACGCACCTCCACGTCGAGCCGTTCGCCCCACTGGCGCATCTCGGCGGCACGGGCCTCGCTGCGGACGTAGGCGACGACCTCGCCGGTGCAGATCCGGGCGAGGGCGGCGAGCGCGGAGGAGGCGGTGGCGCCGGCGCCGAGGATCGCCGCGGAGGTGACCTGTTCGATGCCGTGCTCGCGCAGGGCGGCCACCATGCCCGGGATGTCGGTGTTGTCCCCGAGCCGGCGGCCGTCCTCGGTGAAGACGACCGTGTTGACCGCGTCGACGGAGGCGGCCGTGTCACTGATCTCGTCCACCAGCGGGATGACCGCGCGTTTCAGCGGCATGGTCAGCGACAGCCCCGCCCACTGCGGCCCCAGCTTCTCGAGGAAGCCGGGCAGACCGGCCTCGTCGACCTCGAAGCGGTCGTACGACCACCCGGTGAGCCCCAGTGCGTCGTACGCGGCTCGGTGCAGCACCGGGGAGAGGGAGTGGGCGATGGGCTTACCGAGCACGGCGGCGCGGCGGGCGTCAGTTGCCCGAGGTGGCATTGAACTTTTCCTTGAGTCGCAAGAATTCCGCGTTCGTCCTGGCGAATTCGGTGTTGTTCACGCCGTCGGTCGCCACGAAATACATCCAGCCGTCGTGCGTCGGGTTCAGGGCCGCCATGATCGCGTCCTCGCCGGGGTTGCCGATCGGACCGGGCGGGAGTCCCTTGTGCCGGTACGTGTTGTACGGGCTGGAGTTGCTGTTGATCTCCTTGAGGGAGATATGGATGTTGCTGGTGCCCTTGAGGTAGTTGTACGTCGAGTCGAACTGCAGCAGCTGGTTCGTCTCGGTGTTGGTCGGCTTCAGACGGTTGTAGACCACTTCCGCCATCTTGCGGAAGTCGTCGTGCGTCTTGCCCTCCGCCTGCACCAGGCTCGCGACGGTGACGAGCTCGAACGCGTTGTTCAGGCCCAGGGACCGGGCCTTCGCGGTGAGGCCGGAGGCGTCGTACCTGGACTTGGCGTCCGCGACCATCTGCTTCAGGATGCTGTCCGGCTTCATGCCCTTGGCGGCCGGATAGGTACCCGGGAAAAGGAAGCCCTCCAGCGGATCCTTGATCTCGCCGGCGTACTGCGTGTTCTGGGCCCAGCTCGGCAGGCCGAGGCTCTTGTATTCGTTCCGGGCGACCTTCTGGGTGGTTCCGTCGGCGAGTTCGAGTTTCTTGTCGATCGCCTCGTAGACGCCCGCATTACGCTCGCCGGGAGTCACCACGACATTGTTCTGGCTCTTCGGGTCCAGCATCATTTTCACGGCGCTGGCGGCGGACATCTGCTTCTTCAGCAGATACGCGCCGGCCTGGATGCTGTTGCCGCCCGAGATCTCGTTCTGCGCGTGCACGAAGGCCGCGGCGCTCTTGACGACCCCGGCGTCCTTCAGGCGACGGCCGATGTCCCAGCCGCCCACGCCCTTGGGGATCTCGACGGTCACCGTCTCGTCGATGCCGGCGCCCGCGTAGTCGGGAGCCGGGGCGAAACGATTTTGGTAGTACTTGTAGCCGAAGTAGCCGGCGGTGCCGACAGCGCCGCCGAGGACCAGGACGACGACCATGCAGGCACAGCCGTTGCGTCGCTTCCGGCCCTTCTTGGTGGGTTTCTTCCCCTTGCCGCGCCGGTCGCTGCGGCTGTGGAGCTCGTGTTCCTCGTCGTCATCGTCATCGTCGCCGCCCCCCGTGAAGAAGGGGTGCTGCTCCTCCTCGGGCGCGGCCTCGGGCTCGGGTTCCGGCTCGGGGCGCCTGCGGCCCGGCGGCTGCGGCGGCGGGTAGGAGCCGTCGCCGCCGTAGAAGTCGCTCTGTTCCCCGCCGTAGGCAGCGGGCTGCTGACCGTAGGGGTCGCCCGGATCGGGGGCGTACGGCATCTGGCCGTGGGGGCCGGACGCCTCCCAGGTGCCGTGGTGCTGGTACTGCTGCTGGGGGTGGCCGGCGTACTGCTGATGTCCCTGCTCGTCGTAGTAGGGGTACTGCCCCTGGCCGTAACCGGGCTGGTGCTCCTGAACCCATTCGCCGTACTGCGGCTGCTGCGGCTGCTGGGGGTGGTACTGCGGCTGGCCGCCGTAGGCAGGCTGCTGGCCGATGTGTGCCTGCTGCCCTTCCCATCCGCCGTCCCCGTACAACGGGTCCTGCGGATGCCACGGTTCGGGGTCCGGGCCCCGGCCATACTCAGTCATCGATCCCCTAGAGCCGCGAGGCCGACCGGTCACGTGGCCGGTGGGCCCGCTTCCGTTCCGCCTCTCGTTGTGCGCCGGCTGTTCGAACACCGGCACATCGCGCGGAACGTTACCGTATCGCGATCAGATGACCACTTCGACGCCCTCGCCGGGTGCTTTACCTGACACTCGTTCGGATTCCAGGGCCTGCTGCAGGATGATCACAGCGGCGGCCTGGTCGATGACCGAGCGGCCCTTCTTGGACTTCACGCCCGAGGCGCGCAGGCCCTGACTGGCCGTCACGGTCGTCATCCGCTCGTCGACCAGGCGCACCGGCACCGGCTCGATGCCCTTGGCCAGTTCCTGGGCGAAGGCGCGGACCTTGACGGCGGCCGGGCCCTCGCCCCCCTTGAGGGAGCGAGGGAGTCCGACGACGACCTCGATCGGTTCGTACTCCTCCACCAGCTGCCTGAGCCGGCGGTGGGCGGCGGGGATGTCCCGGCCGGGGACGGTCTCCACCGGTGTGGCGAGAATCCCATCGGGGTCACACGAGGCGACCCCGATCCGGGCGTCCCCGACGTCGATCGAAAGCCGACGTCCTCTGCGCATTTCCGACCGTTTCCTTACTGGGCTGTCACTTGGCGGTCTCGGCGACGAGGCGCTCGACGGCCTCGACGGCATCGCCGACCGCGGCCGGGTTCTGACCGCCGCCCTGGGCCACGTCCGGCTTGCCGCCACCGCCGCCACCGAGGGTCTTGGCGGCCGTGCGGACCAGGTCACCGGCCTTGAGACCGCGCTCGCGGGCGGCCTCGTTGGTGGCGATGACCGTCAGCGGCTTGCCGCCCGTGACCGTGAACAGGGCCACGACCGCGGCCCGGCCGCCCTGGATCCGGCCGCGCACGTCGAGGACCAGCTTGCGCAGGTCGTCCGGGGTGGTGCCGTCCGGGACCTGACCGGTCACCACGGCGACGCCCCGCACGTCCTTGGCGGACTCGGCGAGACCGGCGGCGGCCTGGAGCACCTTCTCGGCGCGGAACTTCTCGATCTCCTTCTCGGCGTCCTTCAGCTTGCCGAGCATCGAGGAGACCTTCTCCGGCAGCTCCTCCGGGCGGCCCTTGAGCAGCTCGGTCAGCTGGTTGACGACCGTGTGCTCACGGGCGAGGAAGGTGTAGGCGTCCACGCCGACCAGGGCCTCGATACGGCGGACACCCGAGCCGATGGAGGACTCGCCGAGCAGCTTCACCAGGCCCAGCTGGGCGGTGTTGTGCACGTGCGTGCCGCCGCACAGCTCCTTGGAGAAGTCGCCGATGGTCACGACGCGGACCCGCTCGCCGTACTTCTCGCCGAACTCGGCGATGGCGCCCTGCTTCTTGGCCTCGTCGATGCCCATGATGTCGGCGCGCACGTCGAGATCGCGGGCGAGCACCTCGTTGATCTTCTGCTCGACGTCGGTCATCACGGCCGTCGGAACGGCGGACGGCGAGCCGAAGTCGAAGCGGAAGCGGCCGGGCTGGTTCTCGGAACCGGCCTGGGCGGCCGTCGGGCCGAGGGCGTCGCGCAGGGCCTGGTGGGTGAGGTGGGTGGCCGAGTGGGCGCGGGCGATGGCCTTGCGGCGGCGGGCGTCGATCGAGGCGTGGGCCTTGGCGCCGACGGTCACCTCGCCGACCTGGACGACGCCCTTGTGGACGTAGACGCCCGGGACCGGCTTCTGGCAGTCGCGGACCTCGATGACGGCACCGGAGTCGGCCTTGATCCGGCCGGTGTCGCCGATCTGGCCGCCGCCCTCGGCGTAGAACGGGGTGCGGTCGAGGACGATCTCGACCTCGTCGCCCTCGGTGGCGGCCGGCGAGGAGACGCCGTCGACGAGGATGCCGACGATGGTGGTCTCGCCCTCGGTGTCGCTGTAGCCGATGAAGTCGGTCTCGCCGGCGGTGTCGGCGATCTCGCGGTAGGCGCCCATGTCGGCGTGGCCGGTCTTCTTGGCCCGGGCGTCGGCCTTGGCGCGCTCCCGCTGCTCCTTCATCAGGCGGCGGAAGCCCTCCTCGTCCACGGAGAGGCCCTGCTCGGCGGCCATCTCCAGGGTGAGGTCGATCGGGAAGCCCCAGGTGTCGTGGAGCAGGAAGGCCTTGTCGCCGGAGAGGATCGTGCCACCGGACTGCTTGGTCTCGGTGACGGCGGTGTCGAGGATGTTCGTGCCGGCCTTCAGCGTCTTCAGGAAGGCGTTCTCCTCGGCGAGGGCGACCTTCTCGATGCGCTCGCGGTCGGTGATCAGCTCCGGGTACTGCTGGCCCATCATGCGGATCACGGTGTCGATCAGGTCCTTGACGACCGGACCGGTGGCGCCGAGCAGGCGCATGTTGCGGATGGCGCGGCGCATGATGCGGCGCAGGACGTAGCCGCGACCCTCGTTGCCGGGGGTGACGCCGTCGCCGATGAGCATCGTGGCCGTACGCATGTGGTCGGTGACCACGCGGAGGGAGACGTCCGAGTCGTGGGCGTCGCCGTAGCGGACGCCGGTCAGCTCGGTGGCCTTGTCGATGACGGCCATGGAGGTGTCGATCTCGTACATGTTCTGCACGCCCTGCAGAATCATGGCGAGCCGCTCCATGCCGAGGCCCGTGTCGATGTTCTTGCTCGGCAGGTCCCCGAGGATCTCGAAGTTGTCCTTGCCGGTGCCCTCGCCGCGCTCGTACTGCATGAAGACCAGGTTCCAGATCTCCACGTACCGCTCGTCGTTGACGGCGGGGCCGCCCTCGACGCCGAACTCGGGGCCGCGGTCGTAGTTGATCTCGGAGCAGGGGCCGCACGGGCCGGGTACGCCCATGGACCAGTAGTTCTCCTTCATGCCCAGGCGCTGGATGCGCTCCTTGGGCACGCCGACGACCTCGTGCCAGATGCGCTCGGCCTCGTCGTCGTCCAAGTAGACGGTGATCCACAGGCGCTCGGGGTCGAGGCCGTAACCGCCCTTGTCCTGGGGCGTGGTGAGCAGCTCCCAGGCGTACTTGATGGCGCCTTCCTTGAAGTAGTCGCCGAAGGAGAAGTTGCCGCACATCTGGAAGAAGGTGCCGTGGCGCGTGGTCTTGCCGACCTCTTCGATGTCGGGCGTGCGCACGCACTTCTGCACGCTGGTGGCGCGCGGGAACGGGGGCTTGACCTCACCCAGGAAGTAGGGCTTGAAGGGAACCATGCCGGCGGGGACGAGGAGCAGAGTCGGGTCGTCCGCGATGAGCGACGCCGAAGGGACGACGGTGTGCCCGCGCTCCTCGAAGAAGCTCAGCCAGCGGCGGCGAATCTCGGCCGACTCCATCAGTGGTCCTCATTCCGGTTGTACGAGTGCTTCGCTTGCGAAGAAAACGACGTTTCGATGTACTTCGGTGTGCTGCGGTTGTTCTCGATGGCCGTATGCCGCCGGGGTGCGGGGAGTTCGGGGTTCTCGTGGATCCCGAGGGCCTCCTCCAGCTCGGCCTCCCGCGCGGCCATGTTGTCGCGGACGTCGAGCGCGAAGCCCACCGCGCGGTCCTTCAGCCGATGACCGGTCTCCAGGGCCTTGTTGGCCGCGGTCGCGGCGAGGCTCTCCGGGGTCAGCTGCTTGAGCTTGCGGTTGACCTTGGTGGTTGCCCACACACCGGCGGCGACACCGGTGGTGAACCAGAACGTACGACGGAACATCGCTCGGTCTCAGTCCTTACTTCCGCTTGCGTCGTGCGGCAGGGACCGTGCGGCCCACGATCACGGTACGCCGGGGCGTCTTCGCGGGCACGTCCTCCTTGCGTCCGCCGAGCGCGCGGCGGACGCCGTAGCCGAAGGCCGCGACCTTGACCAGCGGGCCGCCGAAGGTGGAGGCGACGGTGGAGGACAGCGCGGAGGCGTTCGACGTGACCTCCTGGACGTCGGAGGCGATCGCGTCGACGCGGTCGATCTGGGTCTGCGCGGAGCGCACCGCCTGGGAGGCGTCGGCGAGCAGCGGGACGGCCTGGTCGGTCACGTCCGCCACCAGCTTGGTGGTCGCCTTGAGCGTCTGGGCCACCCTCGCGAGAGCCACCGCGAGGAAGGAGACCAGGATCGCCCAGAAGACGGCCACCAGGATCCCGGCCACCTCTCCACCGGACACTGTGCGCACCCGCTCCCTGAAACGTGCCTCACCATCGAAAAAGTCGAGTCCGAGCCTATCGCGCCGGGGCCGGGGCTCCGTACCGCATTACCGGGCGGCGGGAGCGGAGTTGCGGGAAGCGATTGTACGCATTGAACACACTTCAGTACGCTCCGTGTCCCATGCGAGGTCCTCAGCGCCCTGATGCCTTCTCCGACGGCGATCCGCCCCTGGAACTGACCACGTTCGTCGGGCGCTCGGCCGAACTCGCCGAGCTGACGGCCGCGCTCGGCGAGGCGCGGCTGGTGACCGTGACCGGGGTCGGCGGTGTCGGCAAGTCCCGGCTGGCCGCGCGGGTCGCCGCCGGGTGGGAGTCGATGTGCGGGCGGGTGGAGCTGGCGCCGGTGCGCGATCCGCAGTTCGTGGAGTACGCGGTGGCGGAGGCGCTGGGGCTGACCGACCACACCGCCCGGCTGCCCCGGGAGATGCTGCTGGAGCATCTTGCCGGCCGTCCGGCACTGCTGGTGCTGGACGGGTTCGAGCACCTGGCGGGCGCCTGTGCGGAGCTGGCGGCGGAGCTGTTGCGCAAGCTGCCTCAGCTGCGGGTGCTGGCCGCGGGCCGGCGTCCGCTGGGGCTCGCGGGCGAGCGGCTGTGCGCGCTCGCGCCGCTCGGCGAGGACGAGGCGGCGGAGCTGTTCACCGACCGGGCCCGGGAGCAGGGGCTGGAGGTGGCCGACGGCTGCGAGGTGCGCGAGCTGTGCCGGCGGCTGGAGGGGATCCCGCTGGCGCTGGAGCTGGCGGCCGGGCGGCTGCGGGCGCTGTCCCCGGGGCAGCTGCTCCAGCGGCTGGACGACCGGTTCCGGCTGCTGGCCACGGGCGCTGGGCCCTTAACCGTTCCTGGGGGACCTCCGGCCCGCCATCAGACGCTGCGTACGGCGATCGGCTGGAGCCATGAGCTGTGCACACCCGCGGAGCGGCTGCTGTGGGCGCGGCTGTCGGTGTTCGCGCAGACCTTCGACCTGGAGGCGGCCGAATACGTGTGCAGCGGGGACGGGCTGCCGGCCGAGGACGTCCTGGACGTGCTGTCGGAGCTGCTGGCCCAGTCGGTCGTCACCCGCGAGGACTCCCCGGCCGGCCCCCGCTACCGGATGCTGGACACCGTCCGGGCCTACGGCGCCGAGTGGCTGGCGGGGATCGGGGACGCGGGCCGGCTGCGCAGACGGCACCGGGACTGGTACCTGGGCCTGGCGACCTGGTGCGAGCTGGACTGGTTCTCGCCCCGGCAGGGCGAGGTCGCCGCGCGGGTCGAGGCGGAGCTGCCCAATCTGCGGGTGGCACTGGAGTTCTGTCTGACGGAGCCGGAGGAGGCCTATCTCGGTCAGTACCTCGCGGGGTCGCTGTGGTTCTGCTGGGTCGGCTGCGGGCGGCTCGCGGAGGGCCGGCGCTGGCTGGCGCGCAGCGTGGAACTGGAGTCGGAGTACGAGCGGTCACGGCTGAAGGCGCTGTGGGTGCTGGGCTATGTGGCGATCCTCCAGGGCGACACCGTGCCGGCGCTGACGGCGCTGCGGGAGTGCCGGGCCGAGGCCGAGCGGGTCGGGGATGCGACGGCGGTGGCGTACGCCGAGCACCGCACCGGCTGTCTGGCACTGGTCACCGATGACATGGCCCGTGCAGAAACGCTGCTGCGGTCGGCGCTGGAGCGCTATCAGGACATCGGCGAACTCAACAGCAACGTGCTGATGGCCCAGGTGGAACTGGCGATGGCGCGCGCCTTCCAAGGGGACCTGCCGGACGCGGTGCGGCTGTGCGAGGACGTGCGCCGGGTGTGCGAGGACCACGGGGAGCGCTGGGCCCGCTCCTACGCGCTGTACGTGCTGGCGTACGCGGCCTGGCAGGACGGCGCCCAGGACCGGGCGCGGGAACTGCTCGCCGAGTGCCTGCGCAACGCCCACGCCTTCCGTGACCTGCTCGGCTCGGTGCTGTCGCTGGAGCTCCTGGCCCTGGTGACGGCGGCCCAGGGCGATCCGGCCGAGGCGGCCCTCCTCCAGGGCGCGGCGGGCCGCATCTGGCCGTCGGTGGGGCTGCCGCTGTTCGGCTCGGCCTACTACAACGCCCCGCACGAGCGCTGCGAGGCGATGGCACGGCGGACACTCGGCGACGCACGCTACGAGGAGTGCGTGCGCGAGGGCGCCGGCCTCGACCGCGCGACGGCCGTGGCCCGCGCACTGGGTCACGGCACGGTACGACCACTGAGCGCGCTGCCGGCTCCCCGCGGACCGGTACCCCCGGCCGACACCGCCACCCTCGAGGAACCCGCCGGCCACGCCGCCGACTCCACACCGGGCGGAGTCACGGGGCGGCGGGGAGGCAGACCGGGGCAGGGACGGGGAGGAGGGCGAGGGGGGCGGTAGGGGTGGGGGCGGCGTGGGGCGCGAACAAGGCCGCCGGCGCAGGGCGGCGTGAGGCGCGGGGAGGGCGGCTGGGTGGGGTGGGGCGCGGGGCGCGAGGAGGCCGGCGGAGCGGGGCGGGTGCGTGACGAGGCCGGCTGGGCGCGGCGGCGTGAGGCGCGGGGCGCGAGGAGGCCGGCGGAGCGGGGCGGGTGCGTGACGAGGCCGGCTGGGCGCGGCGGCGTGAGGCGCGGGGCGCGAGGAGGCCGGCGGAGCGGGGCGAGGTGGGGCGCGGGGCGGGACGAGGCCGGCTGCGCGAGGTGGGGCGCGGGGAGGGCGACGGGGCGGCGCGGGGTGGGGTGGGTGAGTGCGTGACGAGAGGCCGGCCGCGCGGGGCGGCGTGAGGCGCGGGGCGCGGCGAGGCCTGCCGCGCCACGCCGCCCGGCGCAGCCGACCTCCTCGCGTCCCGCGCCCCACCTCTGCGCGCAGTGGGGCGCGGGGCGGGAGGAAAGCCAGCTGCGCCGGGCGGGGGGCGGCATGAGGCGCGGGGCGGGACGAGGCCGGCTGCGCGAGGGTGAGATGCCGGGGCGGCGTGAGGCGCGGGGCATGAAGAGGCCGACTGCGCGCGGCGATGGACGGCACCGGGCGCGAAGAGGCCGGCTATGCGCAGCAGCGCGAGACACGGGGCCCGAAGAGGCCGCCTACGCGCGGCGGCCTGGGGCGTGGGAGGACGCCAACCGCGCGGAGTGAGCGGGCGCCGGGAGGATGCCAAAGGGTCCGGGGCCGTGGGAGGCGTGGAGACCGGTAGCGCACCGACCTGGGCACGGGCGACGGGGAACACGGGGCGGAAGGCCAGCACGCGGACAGCGACGGCCCGACGGCGGACAGCCCCCGCAGAGAACAACGGCACCGACGGCACGAGGGGCAAAGAGCACGGCACGCGCGCCGCTGGCGGGACACACGGGGAGACCCGCAACGGCACCGACCAGGACGCGGGCGACAGGGAACGGGCCGGAAGGCCAGCACGCGGACAGCAACGGCCCGACGGCGGACAGCCCCCGGAGAGAACAACAGCACCGACGGCACGAGGCGCGAAGAACACGGCAGGCGCGTCGCTGGCGGGGCACGCTAGGAGACCCGCAACGGCACCGACCAGGGCAGGGGGGCTCGACGGCGGACACACCCCCGAGACCAGCCGCAACGCGTCAACACGCGCACCGGGAGGCACGCCCGTCGCCGGCAGGAGACACAGGGAGACCCGCAACGGCACCGCCGACGGGCAACGCGGGGCGGACCCGGGACGCGGACAGCAGCGGCCCGACGGCAGAAGGCGCCGGGAGACCGGCTTCGGTGCGGCGGCGTGGATGGCAGCGGCACGGACAGCGCGGGCGGCGGTGGCGGGGATTGCAGGACCGGGGTGCGGTCAGCGCTGGCAGAGGGCGTCGGGAGTCCGGGGCTCAAACGCGAACCCGCCGCCTCCGACGCCCGGAGGGCGGGGAGGCGGCGGGCTGGAGTGTTGCGCCGGGGCTGGGGTCAGCGGGCGTAGTACTCGACGACGAGCTGCTCGTCGCAGATCACCGGGATCTCCTTGCGGTTCGGCTCACGGTCCAGGCGGAACGCCAGGGCCTTGAGGTTCACCTGCAGGTAGCGCGGGGTCTCACCCTCGGGGGCGAAGCCACCCTCGCGGGCGATCGTGAAGAGCGTCTTGTCCTTGGAGCGGTCGCGGACCTGCACGACGTCGTCCGGACGGACACGGAAGGACGGCTTGTCGACCTTCTGGCCGTTGACCTGGATGTGGCCGTGGACGACCATCTGACGGGCCTGGTAGATGGTGCGGGCGAGGCCCGAACGCAGGACCAGGGCGTCGAGACGGCGCTCGAGCTCCACGATCAGGGCCTCACCGGTCTTGCCCTGGACCTTGGACGCGCGCTCGTAGGCGCGGACCAGCTGGCGCTCGGAGATGTCGTACTGCGCGCGCAGACGCTGCTTCTCCAGCAGACGGACCTTGTAGTCCGAGTTCTGCTTGCGGCCACGGCCGTGCTCACCCGGCGGGTAGGGACGGGCCTCGAAGTACTTGACGGCCTTCGGGGTCAGCGCGATGCCGAGGGCACGCGACTTCTTGACCTTGGGGCGGGACTGGTTCGCCACTGTCTTTCGTCTCTTTCGTAGTTTCCGGCTTGTCAGAGTTAAGGGAGGTCGCCTCCGCAGCCGGGGAATCCCGCCGGGTCCGCATGGGACCTGCCGGGCAGCCGCTCCCCTGGTCTGGGCACAACGTGCAGCACGCGAGTGGCCCACCGACCGTCCCGGGACTCCGGGTGGTGGTGGGCTGCCCGCGACACCGTTCGACGGTGCGCGACGCTCCTGGAGTCCGTTTTCCCGAGGACTGGCCCCGGGGGCCGGACTCCGGCCGGGTGTCCCGCTCTGACTGCGCGGGACTCGGCACTTCGGGCAAGTCTACAGCGCGCTCAGGACCGCCTGCGACCGAGGTGCTTCCTGGTCCACTCCACCGCGTCCGCGTACCGCGCCTCGGCGCCGTGCCGGCCCGGGGTGTAGTACTCGCGGTCCTTCAGGGCGTCCGGGGCGTACTGCTGCTGGGCGATGCCCTCCGGCAGGTCGTGCGGGTAGACGTACCCCTGCGCGTGGCCGAGCTTGGCGGCGCCCTTGTAGTGCCCGTCGCGCAGATGCGGTGGGACCGGGCCGGCCAGCCCCTTGCGTACGTCCTCCATGGCGGCGCCGATCGCGGTGGTCGCCGAGTTGGACTTGGGGGCGAGCGCCAGGGCGATGGTGGCGTGGCTGAGGGTGAGGGCGGCCTCGGGGAAGCCGATCATGGCGACGGCCTGGGCCGCGGCGACCGCGATGGGCAGAGCGTTCGGGTCGGCCAGGCCGATGTCCTCGCTGGCGGAGATCATCAGGCGGCGGGCGATGAAGCGGGGGTCCTCGCCGGCCTCGATCATGCGGGCCAGGTAGTGCAGGGCCGCGTCGACGTCGGAGCCCCTGATGGACTTGATGAGGGCGCTGGCGACGTCGTAGTGCTGGTCGCCGTCGCGGTCGTACTTCACCGCGGCCCGGTCGACCGTCTGCTCCAGCGTCTCCAGGCCGATCTCGCTCTCGCCCTTGTCCAGCGCGGCTCCGGCGGCTGCCTCCAGGGCGGTCAGGGCCCGGCGGGCGTCGCCGCCGGCGATGCGCAGCAGGTGTTCCTCGGTGTCGCCGGGGAGGCCGACGGCGTCCTTCAGGCCGCGCTCGTCGCTCAGGGCGCGCTTGAGGAGGCCACGGATGTCGTCGTCGGTGAGCGGTTCGAGGGTGAGCAGGAGCGAACGGGAGAGCAGGGGTGAGATCACCGAGAAGTACGGGTTCTCGGTGGTGGCCGCGATCAGGGTCACCCAGCGGTTCTCGACGGCCGGGAGCAGGGAGTCCTGCTGGGCCTTGCTGAAGCGGTGGATCTCGTCCAGGAAGAGGACGGTCTCCTTGCCGAAGCCGCCCGTGGCGCGGCGGGCGCCGTCGATGACCGCGCGGACCTCCTTGACGCCCGCGGTGATCGCGGACAACTCCACGAACCTCTTGTTCGTCGCCTTGGAGACGACGTACGCGAGGGTGGTCTTGCCGGTGCCGGGCGGGCCCCAGAGGATCACCGAGGACGGTCCGGCGGGTCCGCCGGAGCCCTCGCCGACCAGCCGGCGCAGCGGGGAGCCGGGCTTCAGCAGGTGCTGCTGGCCCACCACCTCGTCGAGGCTGCGCGGGCGCATCCGCACCGCCAGGGGGCTGGCTGCCGGGTCCTTCTCCTGGCGTTCTTCTGCTGCGGCGGTGAACAGATCGGGTTCCACGTCCAAAACCCTAAATCACCGCACTGACAACGCGGCCCGGCCAGGGGGCGAGCCCAGGGTTCAGGCCCAGAGCTGGCTGCCCCAGCGGGTCAGGATCAGCATGGCGATGACGCCGCAGTGGGTGACCGGGAGGACCCAGGTGAACTCGGCGAGGAACCGCTTCAGCCAGCCCGGCGCGCGCAGGAAGTCGTTGCGGACGTTGAACGAGGTGACGTACCAGAACATGGTGAGCGTGGCGACCCAGGCCAGCGAGCACCACAGGCACAGCGCGTTGATCCGGTACAGGGACTCGAACTGCAGCCAGGTGACGAAGCCGACGCCGAAGAGCGTGCCGAAGTTGAAGGTCAGCCAGTACCAGCGCGGGAAGCGGGCGTGGGCCAGCAGGCTCATGCCGACGCAGATGACGATGCCGTAGCAGACCAGGCCGAGCATCGGGTTCGGGAAGCCGAAGACCGCCGCCTGCTTGCTCTCCATGACGCTGCCGCAGGACACGACCGGGTTGACGCTGCAGCCGGGCGTGAAGGTCTTGCCCGCGACCTTGGCCTCGAGGATCTTGAACTTGTCGATGGTGATGACCCAGGCGGCCAGCAGGCCTGCCGCGCCGGTGATCACCAGCAGCAGGGCGAAGGCACGGCTGCCGCCCACCGTGCGCGGGGCGTCGGCGGCACGCTCGGGACCCGACTCCGTGGAGACGTCGTTGACTGTCGTCTTGCTCATCACGCCGATCCGTCACTTGAGAGTTGGACCATCTTCGGGCACGGCTCATTGTGCCGCACGCACGTGTGTGTCCACCGTTCGGCGGACATAAGGACGTACGCACGGTGGTCACGGATCGTTCGGTTCCGGCCGATTATCGAGGGCATGACAGCACACGCGAACGAACTCGCGGTGGACGTCCGGGGGCTGCGCAAGCGGTACGGGGGCGTGACCGCGGTGGACGGGCTGGATCTCGGCATCCGGCCCGGCGAGGTGTTCGGCCTGCTCGGACCCAACGGCGCCGGCAAGAGCACCACGGTGGAGATCCTCCAGGGCAACCGGTCACGCGACGGGGGCGAGGTCCGCGTCCTCGGCGCGGACCCGGCGACGGGCACGCGCGCGTGGAGATCCCGTGTGGGCATCGTCTGGCAGGACGAATCAGCGCCCGCGGAGTTGACGGTCCGCGAGACCGTACGGCACTTCGCCCGCTACTACCCGCGCCCGCGCGAGCCCGAGGAGGTCATCCGCCTGGTCGGCCTCGAGGCGAAGGCGAACAGCCGGATCAAGGGCCTCTCCGGCGGCCAGCGACGCCGCCTCGACGTGGCGCTCGGCGTGATCGGCGACCCCGAGCTGCTGCTCCTGGACGAACCGACCACCGGCTTCGACCCGGCCGCCCGGCGCCAGTTCTGGGAGCTGATCCGGCTGCTTGCCGACGAGGGCACGACGATCCTGCTCACCACGCACTACCTGGAGGAGGCCGAGACCCTCGCGGACCGGCTCGCGGTCGTGGCCAAGGGCCGGGTGGTCGCCGAGGGCACGCCTGACGGCCTGCGCCGGCGCTACGGCGGCGAGACCACCGTCGCCTGGCGGGAGGCCGACGGCTCCCCGCACACGGAGCACACCGACATGCCGACCCGGACCGTCGCCGCCCTCATGCGCCGCTTCGACGGCGAGATACCCGGGCTGACGGTGAGCCGCCCCACCCTGGAGGACGTCTACCTCCGGCTGACCGGACAGGAGGCCGTGCGATGACCACGACCGCCGTACACACCACCGCCCGCGGGTCCGCCGGGTCCCTGCCCGGCGTGTGGACGATCGGCCTGCTGCGCGGGGCCCTGGAGATCAAGCAGTTCTTCCGGCTGCGCGAGCAGGTGGTGTTCACCTTCTCCTTCCCGGTGGTGTTCCTGTTCCTGTTCGCGTCGATCTTCCACAACGACGTCGGGCACACCGGGATCACCGCCTCCCAGTTGTACGTGCCCGCGATGATGGCCTCCGGGATCATGTCGACCAGCTTCCAGTCGCTCGGCATCTCCATCGCGGTCGAACGGGACGAGAAGGTGCTGCGGCGGCTGCGGGGCACGCCGATGCCGCCCGCGGCCTATTTCCTGGGCAAGATCTGGCTGGTTCTGTGCACCGGTGTCCTGGAGACCGCGATCCTGCTGGCCGCCGGGACGGCGTTCTACGACGTCCAGCTGCCGTCCGACGCCGGGCGCTGGTTCGACTTCGCGTGGATCTTCGTGCTGGGCCTGACCGCGTGCGCGCTGCTCGGCATCGCGATCAGCTCGGTGCCGAAGTCGGCGAAGAGCGCCAGCTCCGTCGTCGTCCTGCCCTTCCTGCTCCTCCAGTTCGTCTCCGGGGTCTACATCTCCATCGACACGATTCCCGGCTGGATGCTCGACATCGGCGCGCTGTTCCCGCTCAAATGGCTGTGCCAGGGGCTGCGGGGCGTGTTCCTGCCCGATTCGGCGAAGGTCCTGGAGCAGGCGCACGCCTGGGAGTTCGGGCGGATCGCCTTGGTGCTGGGTGCGTGGTGCGCCGGAGGATTGGTGCTGTGCTTGCTGACCTTCCGGTGGAAGAACCGGCGCGAGGGGTGACAGACCACGCCCGGGGCGTTGACGCCTGGGACCGCGCGATCCGGCTCTGGGACGTGTACTTCGCCGTCGCGTGGACGGCCACGCTGGCCCTCGTACTCGGCGCGGAGCCCCCCCGTGGCCGGTGCGCGCGGTCGCGGCCGGGCTGCTCGTGCCGCTGGTGCCCTGGTACGCGGTGTTCGGCCGCCGCCTGCTCGCGGAGGACCCCCCGGGCGGGCGCCGGGCCCTGTGGTATCTGGCCGGGACGCCGGCGCTGTTCCTGCCGTCGGCGGTCCTGGCGGGCGAGACCCGGCTGGTCTCGTTCGCGCTGGTCCCCCAGTGCTTCATGACCCTGCGCAAGCGCGGCGCACTGGTGACGGTGGCGGTGATCAACCTGGCGCCGGTCGTGGGCTGGGCACTGCTGTGGCGGCCGGGTGCCGAGGAGCTCTTCGCCGACGCGCTCTTCGCCGTGGTCTGTCTGGCGTTCTCCGGGGTGGTCGGCGCCTGGATCATCCGGATCATCGAGCAGAGCACGTAACGGGCCGAGCTGATCGCCGAGTTGGACGCCGGCAGGAACGAGGTCGCCCGGCTGTCGGCCGCGCACGGCGCCCTCGCCGAGCGGGAGCGGCTCGCCCGGGAGATCCACGACACCCTCGCGCAGGGCTTCACCAGTCTGCTGATGCCGGTGCAGGCCGTGCACGCGGAACTGGACCTGGACCCCGCGCAGGCCCGCCGCCATCTGGCTCTCATGGAGGACACCGCCCGCCGCAACCTCGCCGAGGCCCGCGCGCTGGTCGCCGGCGGCGCACCCGCCGACCTGGCGGGCGCCGGCCTCCCGGACGCGCTGGAGCGGCTGGCCGCGCGCCAGGAGGCGGCGCTGACGGTGACCGGCCCGGTGCGCGCGCTGCCGGCCGGCCTGGAGGTGGTGGCCCTGCGCGCCTGCCAGGAGGCCCTGACCAATGCCCGTAAGCACGCCGGGAGTTCGACGCCGGCCGAGGTCCGCCTCGACTACGCCGACGGCACCCTGACCCTCTTCGTCCGCGACGAGGGCGGCTTCGACCCGGCCGCCGCGTCGAACGGATACGGTCTGGCCGGGCTGCGCGCCCGCGCCGCCGAGGTGGGCGGCACGGCATCGGTGCGCAGCGCACCCGGCGACGGCACGACGGTGACCGTACGCCTGCCGGTCCCCGCCGCCGTGCGTTGCGTCGTGAGGAGTGAGAGCGCGTGATCCGGATCGTCCTGGCCGACGACCACCCTGTCGTACGGGAGGGACTGCGCGCCCTGCTGAGCGCCGAACCGGACCTGGAGGTGGTCGGCGACGCGGCCGGCGGACCGCAGGCGGAGGCGCTGACGGCGCAACTGCGGCCGGACATCGTGCTGATGGACCTGCGGATGCCGGGCGGCGGGGGCGTGGACTCGATCGTGCGGATGACCGCGGCCGGGCTGCCGTGCCGGGTGATCGTGCTGACGACGTACGAGACGGACCGGGACATCCTGCGGGCCGTGGAGGCGGGCGCCGCGGGTTATCTGCTGAAGGACCTGCCCGGCGGGAACTGGCGGACGCGGTACGGGCGGCGGCGCGCGGCGAGACCGTGCTGGCCCCCTCGGTGGCGGCCCGCCTGGTGGACCGGTTGCGCACCAGGCCGGAACGCCCCCGGCTGTCCGCCCGGGAGACGGCCGTCCTGCGCCTGGTGGCCGAGGGCTGCACCAACGCGGAGATCGGACGCCGGCTGTTCATCGGGGAGTCGACGGTGAAGACCCATCTGCTGCGGATCTTCGGCAAGTTGGGGGTGGACGACCGTACGGCGGCGGTGACGAGCGCGATGCGGTTGGGGTTGCTGGAACAGTGAGAGGGCCGCCGGGCATGGCCGGCGACCCTCCTGTCTCGCTCGGCTCAGCCGAGGCGGGACTCCAGTTCCGCCACGATCTCGTTCACGCCGATCGCCGTCTGCTCGCCGGACTCCATGTCCTTGAGCTGGACGACGCCCTCGGCGAGGTCGCGTTCGCCGGCCACGAGCGCGTAGCGGGCGCCGCTGCGGTTGGCGTTCTTCATCGCGCCCTTCAGGCCCTTGCCGCCGTACGACAAGTCCGCCGAGATGCCGACCTTGCGCAGCTCGGTGACCTTGGCGAACAGCACCCGGCGGGCCTCCTCGCCGAGCGGGACGGCGTACACCGACGTCGTGGACGGCAGGTCCAGCTCCACGCCCTCCGCCTCCAGGGCGAGGACCGTGCGGTCGACACCGAGGGCCCAGCCGACCGACGGCAGGGCGGGGCCGCCGATCATCTCCGACAGGCCGTCGTACCGGCCGCCGCCGCCGACCGCGGACTGGGAGCCGAGTCCGTCGTGGACGAACTCGAAGGTCGTACGGGTGTAGTAGTCCAGGCCGCGCACCAGCTTCGGGTCGTCCTCGAAGGACACGCCCGCCTCGGTGATCAGCTCGCGGACCTCCTCGTGGTACGCCTTGCAGGAGTCGCACAGGTAGTCGCGCAGCAGCGGGACACCGGTCAGCTGCTTCTGCACCGACTCGCGCTTGTCGTCGAGGACCCGCAGCGGGTTGATGTCGACACGCCGACGGGTGTCCTCGTCCAGGTCGAGGGCGCGCATGAACTCCTGCAGCGCGGCCCGGTACGCCGGACGGCACTCCTTGTCGCCCAGGCTGTTGAGCAGGATGCGGAAGCCGCTGAGGCCCAGCGAGCGGTACGCCTGGTCGGCCAGGATGATCAGCTCGGCGTCGAGGGCCGGATCCTCCGCGCCGATCGCCTCCGCGCCGACCTGGGAGAAGTGCCGGTAGCGGCCCTTCTGCGGGCGCTCGTAGCGGTACTGCGAGCCCGAGTACCAGACCTTCACCGGGAGGTTGCCCGTCTTGTGCAGGTTGGCCTCCAGGACCGCGCGCAGCACGGGGGCGGTCGTCTCCGGGCGCAGGGCCAGCTTGTCGCCGCCCTTCGTCTCGAAGACGTACATCTCCTTCGTCACGATGTCGGTGGACTCGCCGACGCCGCGCGCGAACAGCTCCACGTTCTCGAAACCGGGCGTCTCGATGTAGCCGTAGCCGGAGTTCCTGAGGGGCGCGGCGATCGCCTCACGGACGGCCAGGAACTTGGCGCTGTCCGGGGGCAGGAGGTCGTACGTGCCCTTGGGGGCCTTGAAAGTGCTCACGGAAGTCTCTCGTCACATTCCTCGTCGGGGAGCCGGCGAGGCTCCCTGGCCGGCCGCCACCTGCCGCAGATACGGGTTGGTGGCGCGCTCCTGGCCGATGGTCGTCTGGGGGCCGTGGCCGGACAGCACCACGGTGGAGTCGTCGAGCGGCAGGCACACGCGGGCCAGCGACTCGAGCATGTCCTCCATGGATCCGCCCGGCAGGTCGGTGCGTCCGATGGAGCCGGCGAACAGCAGATCCCCGGAGAAGAACACCGACGGGATGTCGGCGGTCTCGGGCATCCGGAAGGTCACCGACCCCTTGGTATGGCCCGGCGCGTGCGCGACGGAGAACTCCAGACCGGCCAGTTCGAGAGTGGTGCCATGCGTCAGCTCCCGGACCTCGTCCGGCTCCCCCACGGTCAGCTCGCCCATCAGCGGCATGCCGATGGACCGGCCGAGCGCTTTCTCGGGGTCGCTCATCATGTACCGGTCCTCGGGGTGGATCCAGGCCGGTACGTCGTGGGCGCCGCAGACGGGGACGACGGAGGCCACGTGATCGAGGTGGCCGTGGGTGAGGACGACGGCGACGGGCTTGAGCCGATGCTTCTTCAGTGCTTCCTCGACGCCTTCGGCGGCCTGGTGGCCGGGGTCGATGATCACGCACTCCTCACCGGCGGCGGGGGCGACGAGATAACAGTTCGTCCCCCAGGCACCGGCGGGGAACCCGGCAATGAGCACGATCGTCCTTCGTTGTGTCGATACGGGTGACTGCAAGCTGTGGTCCAGAGCCTACCGGCGCTGCCGTTTCCTCAGCGAACCCATATACGGTACGGGGCTACACGCACCGGCCGGCTCACGAGGACGCACGCGTACCGGTCGGCACACGACACGCATGAGGAGAGAACCCGGTGGTCAGCCAGGAGCAGCGGCGGCGTCAGCTCGCCCGGGAGAAGTTCTTGCGGCAGCAGCAGCGGCGCACCCAGGCGCGCCGCAAGGCCCGCGTACGCAACTCCGTGATCGCGTCCGTACTGGGCGTGGTCGTGATCGCGGGTGTCGCGCTGTACACGACCGGGGCGCTGAAGAGCGACGACAAGAAGACCAACACCGCCGCGGACGTCAAGCCCAGCAAGGCCCCGGACCCGTGCGCGAAGCCGGCGGCCGGCTCGGTGAAGAAGCTGACCTGGAAGAAGGAGCCGGCGATGACGATCGACACGTCGGCGAAGTACTCGATGAAGCTCGCCACGACGTGCGGTGACATCGACATCGCGCTGAAGACGTCGGCGGCCCCGCACACGGTGAACTCGTTCAACTTCCTTGCGGGCCAGGGCTTCTTCGATCACTCGAAGTGCCACCGCCTGGTCACGAGCGGAATCTACGTGCTCCAGTGCGGCGACCCGACGGGCACCGGGATGGGCGGGCCGGGCTACACGCTCCCGGACGAGAACCTGAAGGACAAGAGCCTCAAGGGCAACATGTACCCGGCGGGCACCGTGGCGATGGCCAACCACTACAACCCGCAGACCCAGCAGGGCCGCAACTCCGGCAGCAGCCAGTTCTTCCTCGTCTACCAGGACAGTCCGTTGCCGCCGGACTACACCCCGTTCGGCACCGTGTCGGACGCGGGCATGAAGGTGCTCAAGAAGATCGCCGCCGCCGGCGCCCAGGCGGCGGACCCGTCCACGGACAACACCGCCCCGAACGCAACCGTGGTGATCAACAAGGCGACGGTGACGAAGTCCTGACGCCGTCCTGAAACCCGAGACGGTCAACAGCGGAATTTCGGTCGCGCTGGATGCGGACAGGCAACCCGCTGGTCGCCTATGTTGGCCGTGACGAAACTGTGGACGATGCCGGGGGTGCTGAGGCCCCTCGCAGGCATCATGTGGAGGAGGCGCTGTGAGCAGCGACCCGTGGGGCCGCGTCGACGAGACGGGGACCGTGTACGTGCGTACGGCCGACGGCGAGCAGGTCGTCGGTTCCTGGGCGGCCGGCTCCCCTGAGGAGGCGCTGGCCTACTTCGAGCGCAAGTACGAGGGCCTGGTTGTCGAGATCGGCCTCCTCGAGAAGCGAGTGCAGACCACCGACCTGTCGGCGAAGGACGCCCAGACCGCGATCGACCACCTGCGTGAGCAGGTGGACGCGCATCACGCGGTCGGCGACCTGGACGCCCTGAGGGGGCGGCTGGACAAGCTCGTCGAGACCGTCGAGGCGCGTCGGGAGGAGCGCAAGCAGCAGCGGGCCAAGCAGTCCGACCAGGCGCGCAAGGCCAAGGAGGACCTGGTCACCGAGGCGGAGCAGCTGGCGCAGTCCGACCAGTGGCGGGCGGCCGGTGAGCGGCTGCGCGCGCTGGTGGACACCTGGAAGGGTCTGCCGCGCCTGGACCGCAAGTCCGACGACGAGCTGTGGCATCGCTTCTCGCACGCCCGGTCGGCGTTCTCCAAGCGGCGCAAGGCGCACTTCGCGCAGCTGGACGCGCAGCGCGAGGAGGCCCGCCGGACCAAGGAGCGGCTGGTCGCCGAGGCCGAGGCGCTGTCGGACTCGACGGACTGGGGGCCGACGGCGGCCCGCTACCGCGAGCTGATGACGCAGTGGAAGGCCGCGGGCCGCGCCCAGCGCGAGCACGAGGACGACCTGTGGAACCGCTTCCGCGGCGCCCAGGACGTGTTCTTCGCGGCGCGCGGCTCGGTGTTCGCCGAGCGGGACGCGGAGCAGGCGGAGAACCTGAAGCTGAAGGAGGAGCTGGCCGAGGAGGCCGAGAAGCTCCTGCCGATCGGCGACCTGAAGTCCGCGCGGGCCGCCTTCCGCTCGATCAACGAGCGCTGGGAGGCCATCGGCCACGTCCCGCGGGACGCGCGTCCGAAGGTCGAGGGCCGGATGCACGCGGTCGAGCGGGCGATGCAGGAGGCCGAGGAGGCCGAGTGGCGCCGGACGAACCCGGAGGCACGCGCGCGTGCCGAGGGTCTGACCGGTCAGCTGCAGGCCGCCGTGGACAAGCTGAGGGCGCAGATCGACCAGGCCCGCGCCCAGGGCAACAACGCCAAGGCCGACAAGCTGGAGCGCGAGCTGGAGGGCCGCCAGGCGCTCCTGGACCAGGCACTGAAGGGCCTCCAGGAGTTCGGCGGCTAAAGAGCACCGAATAGGTTGTGGGCTGTGGCCCCGGTCCGACCGGACCGGGGCCATTTCTCGTCTCACGACGCACACCGGTAAATACTCAATTCAAGATCGTGAGGCTCGTCACGCCTTCCACGCCCCCACGCTTTATTGAATCCGGACATTCCATTAAATTTCTGAACCAATGCGGGGTGGATTTGAGCAGTAATTGAGCTATAGGAAGGTTGCTCAACATGCGACTCGACCTTTAGTGTCAGTGCTGCGGCTTTGACCAGGCCGCGCCGAACAGCGTCGTCCGTCGCGTTCGGATTGATAAAGGAATCGGGGAACATGCATATCCGCAGGGGTATAACTGCCGCCGCGCTGGCCGCCGTGACCGCTACCGCTGGAATCACCCTTGCAGCTCCGGCTGCATACGCGTCGAACACGACGTCCAGCACGGTCTACAAGTTCTATCCTGGGGGTGGCTACAAATCCACCCGCACCGGTGAGATCGACTTCGTCGTCACCACCACGCGCGACAGCAAGGGTGACCTTGTCAGCGCATCGGGCACCCTGTCCGGTCACAACAACATTCAGGGTCAGGCCCTCGGCATCAACATGAACTTCACGCAGCCCTACGCGAGCGGAAGTTCGGCCGGCTTCACCCTGACGGGGAAGGTCGTACTGCAGGCCTGCATCGCCAAGAAGCTCCCCGTCTGCGGTCCGAGCGGTACGATCACCTTTACTGATACCGTACTCAAGTACGGACCGCAGACTCCCGCCACGGCCAAGTCCAGCAACGGGAACCTGTGGCCCATCTTCAGCACTCCGTAAAGAGAACTGACCGGAGGAGAGTCAATATGAAGCCTCTCTGGGCAAATTTCTCAGGCCTCATTCTGGGTATTCTGCTGGCCCTGACCGGCGTCGGATATCTGTCGACGGAGCCGGGGAAATCTGGATGGACCATCGCTCTGGGGGCCCTACTGGCCGGGTCCGGTCTTTTCTTGGCCGCCAAATATACGGTACGCCTTCGACGAACACGCTGAAGCGCTAGACAAAACGCTCGGCTGGGATTTCCCAGCCGAGCGTTTTGCATGGGCGAGGCACGTGGCTACGACCGGCTGCGTCCCGACGTCACGCGGTAGACGTCGTACACGCCCTCCACGCCCCGTACGGCCTTCAGGACGTGGCCGAGGTGCTTCGGGTCGCCCATCTCGAAGGTGAACCGGGAGGTGGCCACCCGGTCACGGGAGGTCTGGACGGCCGCGGAGAGGATGTTGACGTGCTGGTCGGACAGCACGCGGGTGACGTCCGACAGCAGCCTGGAGCGGTCCAGCGCCTCGACCTGGATGGCGACCAGGAAGACCGAGGACTGGGTGGGCGCCCACTCGACGTCGAGGATCCGCTCCGGCTCACGGGACAGCGACTCGACGTTGAGGCAGTCGTTGCGGTGAACCGATACGCCGCTGCCCCGGGTGACGAACCCGATGATCGGGTCGCCCGGTACCGGCGTACAGCAGCGGGCCAGCTTGACCCACACATCGTCGACGCCCTTGACGACGACACCCGGGTCCGCGCTGGAGCGGCGCTTGCGGCCGCGGGTGCGGGACGGCGGGACCGTCTCGTCGATCTCCTCCGTGGCGGCTTCCTCGCCGCCCAGGGCCTGGACCAGCTTCTGCACGATGTGCTGCGCGGAGACATGGCCCTCGCCGATCGCGGCGTACAGCGCGGAGATGTCCGAGTACCGCATCTCGTGCGCGAGCGTGACGAGGGAGTCACCGGTGAGGATGCGCTGGATCGGGAGGTTCTGCTTGCGCATCGCCCGTACGATCGCGTCCTTGCCCTGCTCGATCGCCTCGTCCCGGCGCTCCTTGGAGAACCAGGCGCGGATCTTGTTACGGGCGCGCGGCGACTTGACGAAGCCGAGCCAGTCACGGGACGGTCCGGCGCCGGGCGCCTTGGAGGTGAAGACCTCCACCAAGTCACCGTTGTCCAGGGTGGATTCGAGCGGTACGAGCCTGCCGTTGACCCGTGCTCCTATGGTGCGGTGGCCGACCTCGGTGTGGACGGCGTACGCGAAGTCGACGGGCGTGGCACCCGCGGGCAGCGCGATGACATCGCCCTTGGGGGTGAAGACGAAGACCTCGTTGCGGGACAGGTCGAAGCGCAGGGACTCCAGGAACTCGCCCGGGTCCTCGGTCTCCTTCTGCCAGTCCAGCAACTGCCGCAGCCACGCCATGTCGTTGATGGCGTCCTTGTCCTTGCCGGAGGCCTTGGGCACGTCCGTACGCACCTTGGAGGCGCCGGCGACGGCCTCCTGCTTGTACTTCCAGTGCGCGGCGATGCCGTACTCGGCGCGGCGGTGCATGTCGAAGGTGCGGATCTGCAGCTCGACCGGCTTGCCGTTGGGCCCGATGACCGTCGTGTGCAGCGACTGGTACATGTTGAACTTGGGCATCGCGATGTAGTCCTTGAACCGGCCGGGGACCGGGTTCCATCGCGCGTGCACGGTGCCGAGGGCGGCGTAACAGTCGCGGACCGTGTCGACAAGGACACGAATACCCACCAGGTCGTAGATCTCCGCGAAGTCACGGCCGCGGACGATCATCTTCTGGTAGACGCTGTAGTAGTGCTTCGGGCGGCCGGTGACGGTCGCCTTGATACGGGCGGCGCGCAGGTCGGCCTGGACCTCGTCGGTCACTATGGCCAGGTACTCGTCACGCTTCGGCGCCCGTTCGGCCACCAGCCGTACGATCTCGTCGTACATCTTGGGGTAGAGGATCGCGAACGCGAGGTCCTCCAGCTCCCACTTGATGGTGTTCATGCCGAGGCGGTGGGCGAGCGGCGCGTAGATCTCCAGGGTCTCGCGCGCCTTCTTCTCCTGCTTCTCACGCTTGAGGTAGCGCATGGTGCGCATGTTGTGCAGGCGGTCGGCGAGCTTGATGACCAGGACGCGCGGGTCCTTGGCCATCGCTACGACCATCTTGCGTACGGTCTCGGCCTGCGCGGCCTCACCGAACTTGACCTTGTCCAGCTTGGTCACGCCGTCGACGAGCAGGGCGACGGTGTCGCCGAAGTCGCGGCGCAGCTGGTCGAGGCCGTACTCGGTGTCCTCTACGGTGTCGTGCAGCAGCCCCGCCATCAAGGTCGCCGGGTCCATGCCCAGCTCGGCCAGGATGGTCGTCACGGCGAGGGGATGCGTGATGTACGGGTCGCCGCTCTTGCGCTTCTGGCCGCGGTGCCAGCGCTCGGCGACCTGATAGGCGCGCTCGATCTGGCGGAGCGTGGAGTTCTCGATCTTGGGGTCGTTGCTGCGCACTATCCGCAGCAAGGGCTCCAGGACCGGGTTGTACGGATTGGCTCGCTGGACGCCCAGGCGGGCGAGGCGGGCGCGGACGCGGTTGGAGGAGCCGGTGCGGCCGGGCTGGCCGACGGGCTGACGCACCACGGGGGGTTGTGCCGGGCGCTCGGGCGGGGCCGGCTTGGGACGTGCGGCCTCGGCAGCCTTCTCGACGGGCGCGGACTGGGCGTGCTCGATCGGCCCGCGGGTGTCGTTCTTCGCGTGGGACGCGTTGGGCGCGGGCTTGGCCGCGGGCGCCGAGCCGGGCTCGGGCTTGGCGGCGGTCAGTGGCTGGGCCTCGTCTGGCAAGAGGGCTCCTCCGTGCGCGATCCGGGTCCCCCGGTCAGGCTCCGGAGACCCCATGGTAGCGATCCTGCGGCTGGTCATCGCCTTCAGCCGGAAGTGAGGACCGTCTACCTGTGCAACGCGGGGGGCTTCCGCCGGATTCCATCAGGTGGATTCCGGGTGCTCGGGGGGCGTGCGGTGGGTGTCCCGCGGGTGGCACCTGCGGGGCGCTTCCGCCGTCAGGAGGGCCACCCGCACCCGACGACGCATGCCGCGCCGGTGCTGCGGGTGGGAAACACGAAGCGGCCTACGGCGAAGCCGAGGCCGCTCGTGCAGCGACGTGCTCAGACCTGGAGGAGCGCCTCCAGCGGTGCCCCGTCCAGCGTCGGCTCCAGTCGGGCACGGCCGCCCAGGAAGCCCAGTTCCATCAGGACCGCGAGGCTGGAGACCTCGGCGCCGCCGCGCCGGATCAGCTGGATCGCGGCCTCGGCCGTACCTCCCGTGGCCAGGACGTCGTCCACGATCAGGACCCGGTCACCGGCGGCCAGATCCTCCGCGTGCACCTCGATCTCCGCGGAGCCGTACTCCAGGTCGTACGCCTGGCGCAGCGTCGCTCCGGGCAGCTTGCCCGCCTTGCGGACCGGGATGAAGCCGAGGCCCGCGCGGACGGCGACCGGGGCGCCGAGGATGAAACCGCGGGCCTCCAGGCCGACGACCTTGGTCGCGCCGGTGTTCTCGGCGATCTCGGCCAGCGCGTCGGTGAGCGCCGTGAACGCGGCCGGGTCCGCCAGCAGCGGGGTGATGTCCTTGAACATCACGCCCGGCTCGGGGTAGTCGGCGACGTCACGGATACGGCTGAGCAGCAGCTCTCGGATGTCTGTCATCGGCGCTTCCCGGAGGGTCGGCCGCGGCCCCGGTTACGGGACGCGGGCTGGTTACGGGGGCCCACGACGGCGGGGGCGGCGTCGGAGTCGTCGGCGACCGCGGCGCGGTCCGCAGCGAGGTCCTCCTCGGCGGCGGCCTGGGCACGCTTGGCCAGGACCCGCTTGGTGAGGGCCTTCATCGCCGGCTCGCGCTCCTTGAGGTCCGCGACGAGCGGGGTGGCGATGAAGATCGAGGAGTAGGCGCCGGCGGCGAGGCCGACGAAGAGCGACAGCGAGATGTCGTTCAGCGTGCCGGCGCCGAGGAAGCCACCGCCGATGAACAGCAGACCCGCGACCGGCAGCAGGGCGACGACCGTGGTGTTGATCGAACGGACCAGGGTGCCGTTGATCGACTGGTTGGCGATGTCGCTGAAGGTGAACCGGGTCTGCTTGGTGATGTCCTTGGTCTGCTCCTTGAGGCTGTCGAAGACGACGACCGTGTCGTAGAGCGAGTAACCGAGGATCGTCAGCAGACCGATGACCGTACCGGGCGTGACCTCGAAGCCGACCAGGGCGTAGATACCGGTCGTGATCGTGATGTCGTGGATCAGTGCGACCAGGGCCGCCACGGCCATGCGCCACTCGAAGGCGATGGCCAGGTAGATCACGACGAGGACCATGAAGATGCCCAGGCCCTCCCAGGCCTTGTTGGCGATCTGCTCGCCCCAGCTCGGGCCGACCAGGTCGGCGGCGAGCTTCTCGGGGTTGAGGTTCAGGTCCTTGGCCAGTTCCTGCTTGATCCTGTCGGACTGGCCGGTGTCGATGCCGGCGATCTGGATGCGCAGGCTGCCGTTGCCGAGCTTCTGCACGATCGCCTCATGGCCGGAGGCGTCCTTGGCGTACGTCTCCGCCTGGGCCACCGAGGTGCTCATCTTGGTCGGCGTGGTGAAGACCGCGCCGCCCTTGAACTCGATGCCCATGTTCAGCCCGCGCACCGCCAGGCCGACGATGGCCGTGATGGTGATCAGGATGGAGATGCCGTACCAGATCTTGCGCTTGCCGACGAAGTCGTACGAGATCTCGCCGCGGTGCAGTCGAGCGCCGAGGTTGCCGAGTTTCGACATTGCTCAGGCCTCCTTCGGGTCGACAGAGCCGGCAACAGGACCGGCTGGACGGCGGGTGCGGCGCAGCGGCGGCTTGGCACCCAGACTCTGCGGGTCCAGGCCGGACCACTTGTGGCCGTTCGCGAAGAACTTGCGGCGGGCGAGCAGCGTCATGAGCGGCTTGGTGAAGAAGAAGACGACGACCACGTCGAGCACGGTGGTCAGGCCGAGCGTGAACGCGAAGCCCTGGACCTTGCCGACGGTCACGATGAACAGGACGGCGGCGGCGAGGAACGACACGAAGTCGGAGACCAGGATGGTGCGCCGGGCGCGCGGCCAGGCCCGCTCCACGGCGGGGCGCAGCGAGCGGCCCTCGCGGATCTCGTCCCGGATGCGTTCGAAGTACACGATGAACGAGTCCGCGGTGATACCGATCGCGACGATGGCGCCGCAGACGGCCGGCAGGTTCAGCGCGAAGTGGATGGCCGGGCCGAGCAGCGACATGATCACGTAGGTGAGCATCGCGGAGACCAGCAGCGAGGCCATGGCGACGATCGACAGACCGCGGTAGTAGACCACCAGGTAGATCACGACCAGGGCGAGGCCGATCGCGCCGGCGAGCAGACCGGCGTGCAGCTGCTCACCGCCGAGCGCGGCGGTGACGGTGGTGACCGACTGCTCCTGGAAGGACAGCGGCAGGGCGCCGTACGACAGCATGTTGGCGAGGCCCTGGGCGTCCTGCTGGGTGAAGCTGCCGGAGATCTCCGCCTGGCCGCCGGTGATGGCCTGCTGCACGAACGGGCTGGAGACGACCTCGCCGTCGAGGACGATGGCGAACTCGTTCTGCGGGGTCTGGTTCTTCGCCAGCTGTCCGGTGACATCCGCGAACTTCTTGGAGCCGCTGGAGGTGAAGTTCATGACGACCTGCCAGCCGGAGGCACCCTGGGTGTCGAAGCGCGCAGCGGCGTTCTTCACATCGGTGCCGTCCACGGCGGCCGGGCCGAGCACGTACTTGTACCAGACCTTCCTGATCTGGCCGCAGGCCACCGTGGGCTCGCCGGGCTTGGTGGCGCCGCCCACCTTGGCCCGCTGGTCGGGCTTGGTGCAGTTCAGGGTGGCGTACTGGGCCTGGAGCTTGGCGGCGGCCGAGCTGCCGCTGCTCGCGGAGGCCGAGGGGGTGGCCGACGGCTTGCCGCTGCCGGGGGCGGAGGGGCTCGGCGAGGGGGTGGAGCCGGCCTTCAGCGCGTCGCTGACGGCACGGCCCTGGGAGGTCGCCGAGGCCTTGGGGGACGCGGTGGAGGACGAGGAGGCCTTCTCCTTGGAGGAGGCGCTGCTGGAGGGGCTCGCGCCCGGCTTCGGCGAGGAGCTGCCGCTGGGGGAGGCGCTCGGCGAGGGGCTCTGCCCGGCGGGACCGCTGGGCTCGCTGGCCAGGACCGGGCGGAAGTACAGCTTGGCGGTGGTGCCGACCTGCTGCTGCGCCTCCTTGGAGTTGGTGCCCTTGGGGATGTTGACGATGATGTTGTCGGTCCCCTGGGTCTGCACCTCCGCCTCGGAGACACCGAGGCCGTTGACACGGCGGTTCATGATGTCGACCGCGGTGTCCATGTTGGCCTTGTTGATCGCGGACCCCTGGTCGGCCTTCGCCTTGAGCGTGATGCTCGTACCACCGGCGAGGTCGATGCCGAGACGCGGAGTGGTGTTCCCGGAGAGGAACATGCCTCCGGTCAGCGCCACGATGGCGATCAGGATGAGGGCCAGCGAGCGCCCTGGCTTGCTCTGGGCACTCGCGCTCCGGCCCCTCTTAGGTGCTGCCACCTTCTCGTACTCCCTCTCGGGCCGCCCCGCGCCCGGTCGGCGCGGTCGGCCATGACATGGTGTCGGGCTGTTCCGTACGGGAAACAGACGCCCGGTGGTGCGCGGGGCGTGATTATGCCGCCTGGCGCACCACCGGGGCGTGACTACTTCGCGTCGGAGTCGCCGTCGGTCTTCTTCGGCTCGTCCTCCGCCTTGGCCTCGGCGGCCTCGGCCGCGTCGGTGCCGTCGTCTTCGCCAGCGTCCTTCTTACCGAGGTCGACGGCCTTGTCGTCGGAGGCGGCGGCAGCGGGCGAGTCGGACTCGTCGGTCTCGGTGAGGGAGGAGGCGTCGTCCGGGACGATGTCGGCGTCGGACTTCAGGTCGTGCTCGATGCCGTGGACGATGCGGTTGTACTCGTCGTCGCTGAGGACGGCGCCGATCGCGTTCTTGGCGAAGAGGAGATCGACACCCGGACCGGCATCGAGGAGGACCGTGTCCTCGTTGACCTCCTTGACCGTCGCGTACATCCCCCCGATCGTGCGGACACCGGAGCCGGGCTGCATCTCGTTCCGCATGTTGGCGGCCTGCTGCTGCTTCTTCTTGGCCGAGCGCGTCATCAGGAACATGGCCGCGATGAGCACGATGAAGGGGAGAAGGGTAAAGGCATTCACGGGACGGGGTTTCCTTCGCGCGACCGCGACGGAGAGCGGCCTTTTTGATGGGGGTGTGGTCGGCGCCACCCGCAAGGGCGGCATCGGCGGAGTCTAAGCGAGTCCGCGCGCATGGAACAACGCTCAGCATGGCACCTGAGTTCCTGTCCGGGCCATTGCCTTCGCCGTCCCATGTCCATCATGACGCCGTCAGGCCCCGAACAGGTCCTGTTGACCGGTCCCCCCGGTCGCCGGGCGGGGCGGGGTCAGCCCGAGGTGCGCCCAGGCGGCCGGCGTGGCGACCCGGCCGCGGGGGGTGCGGGCGAGCAGTCCTTCCCGGACGAGGAACGGTTCGGCGACCTCCTCGACGGTCTCCCGCTCCTCCCCCACGGCGACGGCGAGCGTGGACAGGCCGACCGGGCCGCCGCCGAAGAGCTTCAGCAGGGCCTGGAGGACGGCGCGGTCGAGGCGGTCGAGGCCGCGCGCGTCGACTTCGTAGACGGCAAGGGCGGCCGCGGCGATCTCGCGGGTGATCAGGCCGTCCGCCTTGACCTGCGCATAGTCGCGGACGCGGCGCAGCAGGCGGTTGGCGATGCGGGGCGTGCCGCGGGAGCGGCCGGCGATCTCGGCGGCACCGTCCGGCTCGACCTCGACGTCCAGCAGGTTCGCCGAGCGGTGCACGACCCGTTCCAGTTCGTGCGGCTCGTAGAACTCCATGTGCGCGGTGAAGCCGAAGCGGTCGCGCAGCGGCGGCGGCAGCAGGCCCGCGCGCGTGGTCGCGCCGACCAGGGTGAAGGGGGGCAGTTCGAGGGGGATGGCGGTGGCGCCGGGGCCCTTGCCGACGATGACGTCGACGCGGAAGTCCTCCATCGCCATGTACAGCATCTCCTCGGCCGGCCGGGACATGCGGTGGATCTCGTCGAGGAAGAGGACCTCCCCCTCCTGGAGGGAGGAGAGGATCGCGGCGAGGTCGCCCGCGTGCTGGATGGCCGGGCCCGAGGTGATCCGGATGGGGGCGCCCATCTCGGCCGCGATGATCATCGACAGGGTGGTCTTGCCGAGGCCGGGCGCACCGGAGAGCAGCACATGGTCGGCGGTGGCGCCACGCGCGCGTGCGGCGCGCAGGACGAGGTCGAGCTGTTCGCGGACCTTCTCCTGGCCGATGAACTCGCCGAGGTCCTTGGGGCGCAGGGCGGCCTCGACGGCCTGGTCCTCCCCGTCGGCGGACGCACCGACGAGCCGCTCGGAGGCGGTGGTGTCGGTGGTGTCGTCCCAGTTCATATGCGTGTGCCTCGATCGTCGTGGGGTCAGCGGGCGCGGTTCAGGGTCTGCAGGGCGGCCTTCAGCAGCTGCCCGACCTGCGGGGTGCCGCCGGCGGCCTCGGCCTGGGGCGCCACGGCGGTGACGGCCTCGTCCGCCTCGCGGGTGGCGTAGCCGAGGCCGATGAGGGCCGCGTGCAGCTGGTCGCGCCAGCCCTGGGTGACCGGGACGCCGACCACGGGGGCGCCGATGGGTTCGCCGAGCCGGTCCTTCAGCTCCAGCAGCAGTTTCTGCGCGCCCTTCTTGCCGATGCCGGGGACGGCGATGAGGGCCTTCTCGTCACCGGTGGCGACGGCGCGGCGCAGCGCGTCCGGGGTGTGCACGGCGAGCATGGCCTGGGCGAGGCGCGGGCCGACGCCGCTCGCGGTCTGGAGCAGCTCGAAGACCTGGCGCTCGTCGTCGTCGGCGAAGCCGTACAGGGTCAGCGAGTCCTCGCGGACGACCAGGGAGGTGTGCAGCTTGGCGGGCCGGCCGACGCGGAGCGTGGACAGCGTGTTCGGTGTGCACTGGACGGCCATGCCGACGCCGCCGACCTCGACGACCGCGGCGTCCGGGGCGAGCGCGGCGACCGTGCCGCTGACGAAGGCGATCATGCCGTACGGCCTTTCGTTGCGTTGACTGTGTGGCGGGCGACCGCCTGCTGGAGCCGGTTCTGGGCGGGGGCGCGCCAGATGTGGCAGATGGCGAGCGCGAGGGCGTCGGCCGCGTCGGCTGGCTTGGGCGGCGCGGAGAGCCGGAGCAGCCGGGTCACCATGGCGCCGACCTGCGCCTTCTCGGCACGGCCGGAGCCGGTGACGGCCGCCTTGACCTCGCTCGGGGTGTGCAGCGCGACGGGGATGCCGCGACGGGCGGCGCACAGCATGGCCACGGCGCTGGCCTGGGCGGTACCCATCACCGTACGGACGTTGTGCTGGCTGAAGACGCGCTCGACGGCGACGATCTCGGGCCGGTGCTCGTCCAGCCACTGCTCGATGCCCTGCTCGACGGCGAGGAGGCGGTGGCTGAGATCTGCGTCCACGGGAGTGCGGACGACACCGACGCCGAGCATGGTGAGCGGGCGGCCCGCGACCCCCTCGACGACGCCGACACCACACCGGGTCAGCCCCGGGTCCACCCCCAGTACGCGCACGCGCCCCTCCCTCCGATCGGCTGCCGATCGCCTGTTCGTGCAGGCTATCGGGTGCCACTGACAAAGCGACGGGCCGACGGGGTGTGTCCCGTCGGCCCGTGGGCAAGCCGTGCGCGTTACGCGTCGACCTTCTCCATGATCTCGTCGCTCACATCGAAGTTGGCGAAGACGTTCTGCACGTCGTCGCTGTCCTCGAGAGCGTCGATCAGCTTGAAGATCTTCTTGGCGCCCTCCTCGTCCAGTTCGACCTGGACGGACGGCACGAAGCTGGACTCGGCGGAGTCGTAGTCGATGCCGGCCTCCTGGAGGGCGGTGCGGACCGCGACCAGGTCGGTGGCCTCGCTGATGACCTCGAAGGTCTCGCCGAGGTCGTTGACTTCCTCGGCGCCCGCGTCCAGGACCGCACTGAGGACGTCGTCCTCGGACAGCTCGCCCTTGGGGACGATGACGACGCCCTTGCGGCTGAACATGTACGACACGGAGCCCGGGTCGGCCATGTTGCCGCCGTTGCGGGTCATGGCGACGCGGACGTCGGAGGCGGCGCGGTTGCGGTTGTCTGTGAGGCACTCGATGAGCACCGCGACGCCGTTGGGGCCGTAGCCCTCGTACATGATCGTCTCGTAGTCGGCGCCACCGGCCTCGAGACCGCCGCCGCGCTTGATCGCGGAGTCGATGTTCTTGTTCGGCACCGACTGCTTCTTGGCCTTCTGGACGGCGTCGTAGAGCGTCGGGTTGCCGTCGAGGTCGACGCCGCCCATGCGCGCCGCGACCTCGATGTTCTTGATCAGCTTCGCGAAGAGCTTGCCGCGCTTGGCATCGATCACGGCCTTCTTGTGCTTCGTCGTGGCCCATTTAGAGTGGCCGGACATCTGCCTGTCTCCTTCGCGTAACCAATCTCTGTACGGAACTCCAGAGATCCTACAAGGACTCGGGTGCCCGATCGGCGCGCACCATGTCGACGAACAGGGAGTGCACGCGGTGGTCGCCGGTCAGTTCAGGGTGGAACGACGTGGCGAGTACGTTGCCCTGGCGGACGGCGACGATGTGGCCGTCGTACTCGGCGAGCACCTCGGTCTCGGCGCCGACGGACTCCACCCAGGGGGCGCGGATGAAGACGCCCTCCACAGGATCGCCCGTGATGCCCTTCACGTCGACCGCGGCCTCGAACGACTCGTTCTGTCGTCCGAAGGCATTGCGGCGCACGATCATGTCGATGCCGCCGATGGTCTCCTGGCCCGAGCGCGGGTCGAGGATCTTGTCGGCGAGCATGATCATGCCCGCGCAGGTGCCGTAGACGGGCATGCCGTCCCGCACGCGCGCGCGGAGGGGCTCCATCACGCCGAAGAGGATGGCCAGCTTGGAGATGGTGGTGGACTCGCCGCCGGGCAGGACGAGGCCGTCGACCTCGGCGAGTTCCTCGGGGCGCCGCACCGGCCTGGCCACGGCGTCCGCCGCGGCCAGGGCGATGAGGTGCTCCCGTACGTCGCCCTGGAGGGCCAGGACGCCTATGACGGGTGCGTCAGTCATGTGTTTCGCGCAGTCCTCTGAGGGTGCAATTACCAGCCGCGGTTCGCGTAGCGCTCGGTCTCGGGGAGGGTGTCGCAGTTGATGCCGACCATGGCCTCGCCGAGGTTGCGGGACGCGTCCGCGATGATCTTCGGGTCGTCGTAGAAGGTGGTCGCCTTCACGATGGCGGCGGCCCGCTTGGCCGGGTCGCCGGACTTGAAGATGCCGGAACCGACGAACACGCCCTCGGCGCCGAGCTGGCGCATCAGGGCCGCGTCGGCCGGGGTGGCGACGCCGCCGGCGGAGAAGAGGACGACCGGGAGCTTGCCCAGCTCGGCGACCTCCTTGACCAGCTCGTACGGGGCGCGCAGCTCCTTGGCGGCGGCGTACAGCTCGTGGTTGTCGAAGCCGCGCAGCTTGGCGATCTCGTTCTTGATCTGCCGCAGGTGGCGGACGGCCTCGACGACGTTGCCGGTGCCGGCCTCGCCCTTGGAGCGGATCATCGCGGCGCCCTCGGCGATGCGGCGCAGGGCCTCGCCCAGGTTGGTGGCGCCACACACGAACGGGGTGGTGAAGGCCCACTTGTCGGAGTGGTTGACCTCGTCGGCCGGGGTGAGGACCTCGGACTCGTCGATGTAGTCGACACCGAGGGACTGCAGCACCTGGGCCTCGACGAAGTGGCCGATGCGGGACTTGGCCATGACCGGGATCGAGACGGCGTCGATGATGCCCTCGATCATGTCCGGGTCGGACATACGGGCCACGCCGCCGTCCTTGCGGATGTCGGCCGGGACCCGCTCCAGGGCCATGACGGCGACGGCGCCCGCGTCCTCGGCGATCTTCGCCTGCTCCGGCGTGACGACGTCCATGATCACGCCGCCCTTGAGCTGCTCGGCCATGCCGCGCTTCACGCGGGCGGTGCCGGTCTCGGGAGCCTGGTTCTCGATGGTGGACACGGGTGACCTCACTGAAGGGAAAGAGGGTTACTGCCTCACCGAGGAAACGCGAGTGGACCAGGCCACAGCAAGGGCCAATGGCAAGCCGGTGGATCCTTTTCGTCCAGGGAGGATTCCCCTGGGGTTCAGGCGGCCCGCTCCACCAGGGCCGCGGGGGGCTCGTCGTCCATCTCGAAGGCCAGCGGGAACGGGGCGTGGCCGGCCAGCCGGAACCAGCGGACCTTGCGGTGCTCGCGGAGCCTGCGAGCGGCTCCTACGGCGTCGTTGTGGAAGCGGCGGGCCATGGGGACCCGGCGCACCGCCTCGGCCAGCTCACGGGCCGCTTCCTCGCCTCCTGGGGCCTCCCTGACGGCCTCCACCTGTGCCGGGTCCCCGAACACCGCGCGCAGCGCCTGGCTCAGCTCGCTCTCGGCGACCTCACGCTGCTCCTCCTCGGCCTGCCGGGCCGCATGCGCGGCCTCGTACAGCACGATCGAGGCGGCCGGGTCCAGCACGCCCGAGGTGGCCAGTTCCTGCGCGACGGAGGCCCGGCGCAGCAGCTGCGCGTCGAGCGCGGCCCGCGCGGCGTCCATCCGCACATGGAGCCGGTCCAGCCGCCCGGCCGTCCAGCTCAGGTACACGCCGATCGCGAGGAGCGCGACAAGGATCCAGATGAGGGTTGCGGTCACGCCGGAAGGCTATCGGCTGCCCACAAGCGCCTTTCACGGCAATCCCGCACCGGTTCCGGCCCGCCGCGCACCGCCTTGAGCACTGCTGCGGGAGGTCGGAGCTGGGCGCGCGGCGAACCTGCGGGTGCGTGGGAGCGGCCCCGGCCCGGTTACGGCTGCCGTGCGTGCGGAGTGGCGGGGGCGCCGGGGGCGTAGTTGGACGGACTGCACTCGCAGGCCCCCGAATCATCCAGGCCGTCGCGGCACTCGCGGGCACAAAGGCGGGCCGCGCGGCGCCGGCCGCGGTGGGGCTGGGCACTTCACCGCCACGAGCCGACGCGCCCCGCGGGAAGCCGCCGGGCCCTAGCGGCCCTGCACTCGTGGCCCGCGAAGCGTCCGGGCCGTCCTGGGACTCGCCGACACACAGGGCGGACGGCCAGCGCGGCGCCGCGACGGGGGGCACTATCACCGACACGAGCCCGACACACCCCCGCGGGGAACCGCCAGGGCCCTAGCGGCCCTGCACTCGCGGCGCGCGAAGCGTCCGGGCCGTCCTGGGACTCGCCGACACACAGGGCGGACGGCCAGCGCGGCGCCGCGACGGGGGGCACTATCACCGACACGAGCCCGACACACCCCCGCGGGAAGCCGCCAGGGCCCTAGCGGCCCTGCACTCGCGGCGCGCGAAGCGTCCGGGCCGTCCTGGGACTCGCCGACACACAGGGCGGACGGCCAGCGCGGCGCCGCGACGGGGGGGCGGGGCACTCGATCGACACGAATCCGACCCGCCCCACGGAGCGGCACGGGAGCCGTCGGGCGTTGAAGACCGGTACTCGCGGCCCCGCCGAACGTCCGCCGTCCCGGCACTCGCGGGCCGAGGGGCGGGCCCGCGCCGCGCAGGGCCGTGCACCCGACCAACACGAGCCCGACCCTCAGCCACAGCCGTCCAGGGCCCCCGACCCACGCGCCGCCTCAGCCCGAGCCACGGCTCGTCCCCTGCCACCGCAACCCGCGCAGGCCCGGCCCAGCCCAGCCTCGGCCCGCCCTCTGCCACCGCGAGCCACGCAACAGCCGGCTGCCCGCCCCGTGTTCGCAGGCTCAGTCCCGGGCCAGGCCGAAGCGGGCGCGGAAGCCCGTTGTGCGGTCGTCCGCGGCGACCGCTGCCGTGCCGGTCGTGACCGTCTCGTAGACGGAGAGGATGTCCGCGCCGACCGTCGACCAGTCGAAGCGCCGCACATGGGCGCTGCCGCGATCGCGCAGTTCGGTTCGCCGCTCGGGGTCCTGCAGCAGCCGTACGGCCGCCTCGGCGAGCGCCTCGGCGTCCTCGTTGGCGAAGAGCTCGCCGGCCTCGCCCTGGTCGAGGACCTGCGCGAAGGCGTCCAGGTCGGAGGCGAGCACGGGCGCGCCGGCGGACATGGCCTCGACCAGGATGATGCCGAAGCTCTCGCCGCCGGTGTTGGGCGCGACGTAGAGGTCGACGCTGCGCAGGAAGCGCGCCTTGTCCTCGTCGCTGATCATGCCGAGGAACTCCACGCGCGTGCGCAGCTCCTTCGGGAGGTCCTCCACGGCCGCCTCCTCGTCGCCCCGGCCGGCGACCAGAAGGCGCGTCTGCGGGCGAGCCGAAAGGATCTTCGGCAGCGCCTTCATCAGCACGGGCAGGCCCTTGCGGGGCTCGTCGATACGGCCGATGAAGCCGATGGTGTCGCCCTGCCACTCCGGTTTCGGCCCGGCCTTGGCGAAGAAGTCCACGTCGACGCCGTTGGGGATGACCACCGCGTCCCCGCCGAGGTGCTCGACCAGGGTGCGGCGGGCGTACTCGCTGACGGCGATCCGGGCGCTGATCTTCTCCAGGGCGGCCTGGAGGATGGAGTACGCGGCGATCATCGCGCGCGAGCGCGGGTTGGAGGTGTGGAAGGTCGCCACGATCGGGCCGGAGGCCGCCCAGCAGGTCAGCAGGCCCAGCGAGGGCGAGGTCGGCTCGTGGATGTGGACCACGTCGAAGGCGCCCTCGTGCAGCCAGCGCCGTACCCGCGCGGCCGACAGGAAGCCGAAGTTCAGGCGGGCCACCGAGCCGTTGTACGGCACCGGGACCGCGCGTCCGGCCGAGACGACGTACGGCGGCAGCGGGGTGTCGTCGTCGGCCGGTGCGAGCACGGAGACGTCGTGGCCGAGGCGCAGGAAGTACTCGGCGAGGTCCCGGATGTGGAACTGGACACCGCCGGGCACGTCCCACGAGTACGGGCAGACGATCCCGATTCTCACAAGGGTCCCTTCGCGGGGTCGAGGTCGGCGAGCCACAAGCGCTGGAGCATGTGCCAGTCCTCCGGATGGTCGGCGATGCCGGTGGCGAAAGCGTCGGCCAGCGCCTGTGTCATGACAGACGTCTTCTCGCCCCGCGTACCTGACTCGGGTACCTCTACGGGGGGATGTACGCGGCCCTGCATGACGGGCGAGTCGTCGTACCAGAGGGTGACCGGCATCAGCAGCGCGCCGGTCTGCTGGGCGAGCAGGGCCGGGCCCGCGGGCATCCGGGTCCGCTCGCCGAAGAAGTCGACCTCGACGCCGGAGGCGGACAGGTCCCGGTCGGCGACCAGGCAGACCAGTCCGCCGTCGCGCAGCCGCCGGGCGAGCGTGCCGAAGGCGGAGCCGCCGCTGTGCGGCAGGACCTCCATGCCGAGCCCCTCGCGGTAGGCGACGAAACGGTCGTACAGGGTCTCGGGCTTCAGCCGCTCGGCGACCGTCGTGAACGGCGTCTGAAGCTTGGTGACGACCCAGGCGCCGGCCAGGTCGTAGTTGGCCATGTGCGGCAGCGCGAGGATCACGCCCTGGGGGGCGGCGAGCCCGTCGGTGAGGTAGTGCACGTCCTTCGGGTCGAAGCCGGTCCGCACACGTTCGCGGCTCCAGGCCGGCAGCCGGAAGGACTCCATCCAGTAGCGCAGGTACGAGCGCATGCCCGCGCGGGACAGCTCGCGCAGCCGCTCCGGGCCGGCGTCGGGCAGCACGCGCGCGTAGTTCGACTCCAGGCGCTGTACGCCCTTGCCGCGCTGCTTCCAGGCGAGGTCGGCTATCGTGCGGCCGAGGCGGACCGCGACGGGTTCGGGGAGCTTCTTGACGGTGCCCCAGCCGGCGCCGTACAGCGCGTCGGTGAGCCGTTCGGCGGCGCTCATTTCGCGGCCTCGCTGGGGCTCTGCGGGGCCGCGGCGGCCTCGGCCTCGGCGGATTCGCGGCGGACGGTGACGACCCGCTGGATCAGCGTGACGAGGCTGCCGACGGCGACGATCCACAGGGCGATCGGCAGCAGCCACTGGATGCCCGGCACACCGAACTTGTGCAGGCCCGCGAGACCGGCCGCGACCAGCGAGATCACCAGCCGCTCGGCGCGCTCGACGAGCCCGTTGACGGCGACCGGCAGCCCGATCGACTCGCCGCGCGCCTTGGTGTACGACACCACCTGGCCGCTGGCCAGGCAGAAGATCGAGACGGCGCACAGGACGTTGTTGTTGCCGTTGCCCGCGTACCAGAGGGCGAACCCGCCGAAGATCGCGCCGTCGGCTACCCGGTCGAGGGTGGAGTCCAGGAAGGCGCCCCAGCGGCTGGAGCGGCCCAGCTGGCGGGCCATGTTGCCGTCGACCAGGTCGGAGAAGACGAACAGGGTGATCACGACCGTGCCCCAGAAGAACTCGCCCCCGGGGTAGAAGACCAGCGCTCCCGCGACCACACCGGCCGTGCCGATGAGCGTGACCGTGTCGGGGCTCACCCCCCGGCGGATGAGAAACGCGGCGAACGGCGTGAGGACACGCGTGAAAAACGCACGCGCGTACTTGTTCAGCATGGCCTTCCCGAGGGTCGGTGTCGCCGCGGCCCTGGTGGCCTCCGGCTGGCCCATCGTAGCCACGCGCGCGTGTGCGTGACGGGCGGGCACCCGCAGCCCGTGGAGACGAGCCGGCGTGCGCCCCGTGCGCGGGGCGTCCGTGGCGCGATCGGGGCCCGTGCCTGTCGTTCGTATGGACGCAGCGTGACGGGAGTGGAAAGCTCGAATAACCGCGGGCGTCGCCGGAGCCGCCACATCACGCGGGTCCTGCGGGTCCGCGCCCACACATGACCTCACCGTGCACGGGAGGCAGGATCATGGGCGACAAGGCACAGACACACCACCCCGGGGCCGCCGGCAGGGCTCTTGAGGCCGACCAGCCCGCGTCTGTACGGAATGTGGTGCTGGTCGGCCACTCCGGTTCCGGCAAGACGACTCTGGTGGAGGCCCTCGCGCTGAGTGCGGGGGCGGTGAACCGGGCGGGCCGCGTGGAGGACGGCGGCACGGTCTCGGACTACGACGAGATCGAGCACCGGCAACAGCGCTCCGTACAGCTGTCCCTGGTGCCCGTCGAATGGGACGGCATCAAGATCAACATTCTCGACACTCCCGGATACGCCGACTTCGTCGGGGAGCTCAGGGCCGGTCTGCGGGCAGCGGACGCGGCCCTCTTCGTCGTCTCGGCCTCGGACGGCGTGGACGGCTCCACGCGGATGGTCTGGGAGGAGTGCGCGGCCGTCGGCATGCCGCGCGCGATCGTGATCACACACCTGGAGGCCGCGCGCGCGGACTTCGAGGAGATGACACGTACCTGCGCCGAGGCCTTCGGCGGCGACGACCCGGACGCGGTGCTGCCGCTGTATCTGCCGCTGCGCGGCCCCGAGGGTCCCGACGGGCACGCGCCCGTGACCGGGCTGATCGGGCTGCTGTCGCAGAAGCTGTTCGACTACTCGACCGGGGAGCGCAAGGAGTCCGAGCCCGGCGAGGACCAGTTGCCGGACATCGAGGAGGCCCGTAACCGGCTCATCGAGGGGATCATCGCCGAGAGCGAGGACGAGACCCTCATGGACCGCTATCTGGGCGGTGAGCAGGTCGACGTCAAGACGCTGATCCAGGACCTGGAGCGGGCCGTCGCGCGCGGCTCGTTCTATCCCGTCCTGGCGGCCGCCCCCGCGGCCGAGGGTGCCCGGCAGGGGCTCGGCACGATCGAGCTGCTGGAGCTGATCACCCGCGGGTTCCCGACCCCGTTCGAGCACCCGTTGCCCGAGGTCACCACCATCGAGGGCAAGGGGCGCCGGCTGGAGCCGTGCGACACCGGCGGCCCGCTGGTCGCCGAGGTCGTCAAGACCTCCTCCGACCCCTACGTCGGCCGGGTCTCGCTGGTGCGCGTCTTCTCCGGCACCCTGCGCCCCGACCAGACGGTGCACGTCTCCGGGCACGGGCTGGCCGACCGCGGCCACGAGGACCACGACGTCGACGAGAAGGTCGGCGCCCTGTCCATGCCCTTCGGCAAGCAGCAGCGCCCGGTGACGCACGCGGTCGCCGGCGATCTGGTGTGCGTGGCCAAGCTCGGCCGGGCCGAGACCGGGGACACGCTCTCCGCGAAGGACGACCCGCTGCTGATGGAGCCCTGGCGGATGCCGGATCCGCTGCTGCCGCTCGCGATCGAGGCGCACAGCAAGGCCGACGAGGACAAGCTCTCGCAGGGCCTTGCGCGGCTGGTGGCAGAGGATCCGACGATGCGGCTGGAGCAGAACCAGGACACCCACCAGGTGGTCCTGTGGTGCCTGGGCGAGGCCCACGCGGACGTCGCCCTGGAACGGCTGCGCAGCCGCTACGGCGTCCAGGTCGACGTCGTCCCGCACAAGGTCTCCCTGAGGGAGACGTTCGCGAACAAGGCCAGTGGGCGCGGGCGGCATGTGAAGCAGTCCGGCGGGCACGGCCAGTACGCCATCTGCGAGATCGAGGTGGAGCCGCTGCCGGGCGGCTCGGGCATCGAGTTCGTGGACAAAGTGGTCGGCGGCGCCGTACCGCGGCAGTTCATCCCGTCCGTGGAGAAGGGCGTACGGGCGCAGGCCGCCAAGGGGGTGGCGGCCGGGTATCCGCTGGTGGACGTGCGGGTCACACTGCTGGACGGCAAGGCGCACTCGGTGGATTCCTCCGACGCCGCCTTCCAGACCGCCGGCGCGCTGGCGCTGCGCGAGGCCGCGGCGGACACGAGGATCCACCTGCTGGAGCCGGTGGCCGAGGTGTCCGTATTGGTCGGCGACGACTACGTGGGCGCGGTGATGAGCGACCTGTCCAGCCGGCGTGGCCGGGTGCTCGGCACCGAACAGGTGGGCTCGGGCCGGACCGTGATCCGGGCCGAGGTGCCCGAGTTCGAGATCGGCCGGTACGCCGTCGACCTGCGCTCGCTGTCGCACGGCACGGCCCGCTTCGACCGCTCCTACGCCCGGCACGAGCCGATGCCACCGCAGATCGCCGAGCGGATCCGCGAACAGGCGGGCGACAACGGGTAGTTCACGACCTTGCGCCGGGGGCACGGGCGGGCGGCTTCGGCCGTCCGCCCGCGGGTTGTCGGTGGCGGCGGATACGCTGATCACCTGATCGCGTCGTGCCGCACTCGTCCGGTAGTGGACGGGTAATCGGCACGACGGCCTGTTCAACAGGTGTGCGGAGCGAGGAAGTCGGGAAGGCCGCAGAAGCGACACCGGCGGCGATGGGGGCGGGAATGTCGTTGGGAACGGAGTGGGACGGACCCCAGGTGCCCGTCTCGGGTGACGCGAGTCAGGCGGCGACCGCCGCGCTGGCCTCCGCGGCGTACCGGGACAGCCCGATCGAGGAGATCAAGAAGGCCGACAACGAATGGCATCAGTCGACCGTCAAGGCCGGCCGGATCGCGCTGCTGCGGCCCAACCTCGGTGAGGCCTTCTCGCGGGCCGTGGTCGCCCGGATGCTCGCTCCCGGCCGCAAGCCGCTCATCCAGTCCTTCGGCTCCGAGCCCCAGTTCGTCGTCGAGCACTGCCTCGCGGCCAACAACATCCGCCGTGAGCGCGACAACCGTCTGACGGCCGTGACGCTCCTGTGCGGAGTGCTGTTCCTGCCCGGGCTGATCGCCTGGCTGCTGGTCTTCCAGGTGCGCACGTTCGTCGCCAAGCGCGACGACAAGCGGGCCGGGGCGCTCGCCACCGCGCTGCTCCTCGGTGTCGGTGTGCTCGCCGCGCTCTTCCTGATCAAGATGCCGTTCAACGGCTTCTGGGCGTGGTATGCCCGGGCATGCGTCGTCGTGCCCGTGCTGGGCTGGTTCTGGGCCAAGCAGATCTGCGAGCGCACGGCCAAGGACCTGCGGGCCCGCTGGGACGGCCTGCTGTCGGGGACCAGCGTCGGCGCCAAGGTCCCCGAGGCCGTGCCGCGCGGTCCGAACGAGACCGCTGCGGAGGAGCTGCGCCAGTCGCTGGCCCGGCTCAGCGCCGAGCAGCAGTCCAACTCGGTCTTCTACGCCGGTCCCAAGGGCATACTCGGCATGGGCACCCGCTGGGGCTCCTGGCAGCTCGCCGAGGACCTGGTGCCCGCCGAGGGGACCCGGGAGATCCACCCCTTCCGCAGCTGGGACGTCATACGCGCGATCCACGACCAGCTCGCCCTGCTGGAGCGCGGCCCGCTGAACACCGGCGGGTTCCCCAAGCCGTCCATAAAGCACTGGATCGTCACGCCGATCGGTGAGAAGGCCGCGGAGGTGGCCCGGCCGAAGGGCAGCGACGTCGAGGCCTTCCAGGTCAAGCCGCACGCCATACAGGAGATCTGCAACAAACAGCAGTTCGGCAGCGGCGACCGGCACTACCTGGGGGTGCAGTGGACGCTGTGGGACGGGCAGCTGGTCCTCACCATGCTGATCACGGTGACGGTGCTGCACGAGACGCTGCGGATCGAGGTGACGGGGCATGCGCTGGGCCCGGTGAACTCCCTGTTCACCTCCAAGCCGGAGGCGCCGACCAAGGAGGTCTCCAAGTCCCTCAAGCCCTGGGAGACCCGTACGGTCAAGCTGCCCCTGGTCGGCACCGACGAGGTGGTACGGCTCGCCACGCGTGCCCCGCTGACCTGGTATCCGCCGCTGCTCAACTGGCTCGGCGGCTCACTGGCCCTGCCCGAGCCGTTCGGTCTGCGGCACGCCTGGGCCGACCAGCCGTGGCGGCACCGCTTCATGGCCGACGACGCGCTGCGCGCGGCCACGCCGGTGCTGCGGGTCGTGCACTCGGCGGCGATCCGGGTGCTGGAGGAGAACGGCGTGGACACGGAGAAGTTCGGCATGCGGTCGGGCGTCCTCAGCGGCCTGGTCCAGGATCCGGCGCCGAGGAAGGCCGACCTGTACGACGCGTGAGCGGTGCCCTCGTCAGAGGGCACCCCGGAACTACGCCGGCCAGGCCTCCGCCAGCATCTTCCTGGTGTCGGCCAAGAGCTGCGGCAGCACCTTCGTGTGGCCCACGACCGGCATGAAGTTGGTGTCGCCGCCCCAGCGCGGGACGATGTGCTGGTGCAGGTGGGCGGCGATGCCGGCGCCCGCGACCGTGCCCTGGTTCATGCCGATGTTGAAGCCGTGCGCGCCGGACGCGGTGCGCAGGGCCGTCATCGCCTGCTTGGTCAGCTCGGCCAGCTCGGCGGTCTCCGGCCCGGTCAGCTCGGTGTAGTCGGCCACGTGCCGGTACGGCACGGTCATAAGGTGGCCGCCGTTGTACGGGTAGAGGTTGAGCACGGCGTACACATGCTCACCGCGCCGGATGATCAGTCCGTCCTCGTCGGACTTGGCCGGGATCGAGCAGAAGGGGCAGCCGTCGTCGGCCCCCGGACCGCTCGGCTTGTTCTCGCCCTGGATGTAGGCCATCCGGTGGGGCGTCCACAGGCGCTGGAACGCGTCCTGCGTCCCCACTCCGATCTGCTGCTCCGGCTCACTCGTCATGCTGTGCAGCATATGGCGTCACCCCTGCCGACCGGGAAAGACCCCGGGATCCGCTGTGATCCCAGGGCCTTCCGAGACGGGTGGGTCAGATCTGAACCCGGTCCTCCACGACCTTCGCGATCTTCGCGATGGCCTCGTCGAACGGGATGCCGTTCTCCTGGGAGCCGTCGCGGTAGCGGAAGGAGACGGAACCGCCCGACATGTCCTCGTCGCCCGCGATGACCATGAAGGGCACCTTCTGCTTCTGGGCGTTGCGGATCTTCTTCTGCATACGGTCCGAGGAGGAGTCCACCTCGACGCGCAGCCCCTTCTTCCGGGCCGCGGCGGCGAACTTCTCCAGGTATTCCACGTGGGCGTCGCCGATCGGGATGCCGAGCGCCTGGACCGGGGCCAGCCACGCCGGGAACGCGCCCGCGTAGTGCTCCAGGAGCACCGCGAAGAAACGCTCGATCGAGCCGAAGAGGGCGCGGTGGATCATCACCGGGCGCTGCTTCGAACCGTCCGGGCCCGTGTACTCCAGGTTGAACCGCTCGGGCAGGTTGAAGTCGAGCTGGATGGTCGACATCTGCCAGGTCCGGCCGATCGCGTCCTTGGCCTGGACGGAGATCTTCGGGCCGTAGAACGCGGCGCCGCCCGGGTCCGGGACGAGGGGCAGGCCCTGCTTCTCGGCGACCTGGCGCAGCGTCTCGGTCGCCTCCTCCCAGACCTCGTCGGAGCCGACGAACTTCTCCGGGTCCTTGGTGGACAGCTCCAGGTAGAAGTCGGTCAGGCCGTAGTCGCGCAGCAGGCCGAGGACGAAGGTGAGCGTCTGGTCCAGTTCCTCGGACATCTGCTCACGGGTGCAGTAGATGTGCGCGTCGTCCTGCGTGAAGCCCCGGGCGCGGGTCAGGCCGTGCACGACGCCCGACTTCTCGTACCGGTACACGGTCCCGAACTCGAAGAGGCGCAGCGGCAGTTCGCGGTAGGAGCGGCCGCGCGCGTCGAAGATCAGGTTGTGCATGGGGCAGTTCATGGGCTTGAGGTAGTAGTCCACGCCCTCGTCGAGCTGCATGGGCGGGTACATGCCCTCGGCGTACCAGTCCAGGTGCCCGGACGTCTCGAAGAGCTTCCCCTTCGTCGCGTGCGGGGTGTAGACGAACTCGTAGCCCTCTTCCTCGTGGCGGCGCCGCGAGTAGTCCTCCATGACCCGGCGGACGATGCCGCCCTTGGGGTGGAAGACGGCGAGGCCGGAGCCGATCTGTTCCGGGATGGAGAAGAGGTCCAGCTCGGAGCCGAGCTTGCGGTGGTCGCGCTTCTCGGCCTCGGCGAGGAAGTCCAGGTACCCCTTCAGCTCGTCCTTCGACGGCCAGGCGGTGCCGTAGATGCGCTGGAGCATCGGGTTCTTCTCGCTGCCGCGCCAGTAGGCGGCCGCGTTGCGCATCAGCTTGAACGCCGGGATGAGGCGGGTCGAGGGCAGGTGCGGACCGCGGCAGAGGTCCTTCCAGCACAGCTCGCCGGTCTTGGCGTCCAGGTTGTCGTAGATCGTCAGCTCGCCGGCGCCGACCTCGACGTCCGCGCCGTCGTCGTGCGAGGCCGAGCCCTTGAGGCCGATCAGCTCCAGCTTGTACGGCTCGTCCGCCAGCTCCTCGCGGGCGGCCTCGTCGGTGACCACGCGGCGGGCGAACTTCTGCCCCCGCTTCTGGATCTCCTGCATCTTCTTCTCGATGGCCTTGAGATCCTCGGGCGTGAACGGCTTCTCGACGTCGAAGTCGTAGTAGAAGCCGTCCTTGACGGGCGGGCCGATGCCCAGCTTGGCCTCGGGGAACAGCTCCTGCACGGCCTGCGCCATGACGTGCGCGGTGGAGTGGCGCAGGATGTTCAGGCCGTCCTCGGAGGAGATCTCGACGCCCTCGACGCTCTCGCCGTCCTTGACCTCGTAGGCGAGGTCCTTCAGCTCACCCCCGACACGTGCGGCGATGATCGAGCGCTCGCCGGCGAAGAGGTCGGCGGCCGTAGTGCCCGTCGTCACCACGCGTTCTTCCCGCTCGGAATCGCGTTGGATGATCACACGGACGTCTGACACCGGTCTCTCCTGACTGAAGGTGGATGCGGCGCCATACCGGGAACGCGCGCACAGGCGATCGTACCGACCCCATCGCGCCGACCGCGAAACGGTCACCCACAGTCCCCGTTCGCCTACACGGTCAGTCCTGGTCGCCGTACGATTCGCCGCACGCCTCCTCGAAGAAGTCGAGATTCTCCTGCAGGGACTTCAGCAGCCGGTCCCGCTCGCCCTCGTCGACCTGCACGGGTACGACCCCGGAGGCGCCGGTGAGCCGGCGGAAGCCGCCGCGGCGCTCCAGCCGGCCGTGCACGCGCACCGGGAGGCCGACGAGGTGGGCGTGCCCGGCGATGCGGTAGTCCTCCTCGTCCAGGGTGACGCGGACATGCGGCACCTCGGCGCCCGCGAGGACGCGCAGCCGTACGGTGCCCTCGCCGCCGGGCCCGGAGCGGCGCATCCGGACGACGGCGCCGGTGATGCGGACCGGCACCGAGGGTTCCTCGCGCAGATAGCGGGCGGCGGCCTCGCGCAGGACGGGCAGGTCGCCGGGTGAGAACTCGACGGGTTCGGCGGAGGGGGCGCAGCCTTCCGGGACGGCGGCGCCGGGTGCCCAGGCGACGGCGATCCGGGCGCCCTCGGTGCCCCGGACGAGTGCGGCCAGTGCCTCGGTGAGTTCGCGGCTGACGCCGGCCTCCACGGCGCCGTCGAAGGCGTCCATGCCGCCGGTGGCCCGCTGGTAGTCGATGGCCTCGCGGGCGGCGTACAGCGCCTGGTGGAGGCGGACGGCGAGCGGGCGGCCGGTGGGCGCGGGCACGAAGGCGGTGAGGTGCCGTCCCTCGGTGGCGGGGCCGACGAGGACGTCCTCCAGCAGCGCGGCGGCGGCGCGGCGGTGGCGGGCGCCGTAGTAGCCGGCACGCGCGCGTGTGGCGAGCGCGGCGGCGAGCAGCATCTGCCGGGCGGCGCCGCGCAGTTGCTCGTCGGCCGTCCAGGGCGCGGCGCCGACGGGTCCGCCCGGGGTGTCCCGCCACCAGCGGATCTCGTCGCTGGGTACGGCGAGCGAGATCAGCACCTCGCGGGCGGCGGGCGTCTCGCTGCGGGCGAGGGCGTCGAGGGCCTCGCCGAGCAGGTCGTCGCTGTCGGGGAAGGCCCGGCTCTCCGGCACCAGCAGGCTGGTCCCGCCGCCGCCCGGACCCGGCGGGGTCCAGCGGCCGTAGCGTCCCGGGGCCCCGCCGCGCCGCTGCCAGCCGTGCCGGTGGAGCAGGGCGCCGAGCACGGCGGGGTCGATCCGGGCGGGGTCGGGCGGCCGGGGCCAGCCGAGGTCGTCCGGATGCGGCCGGACCTGGCGTGGCAGTTCCTCGTACGGACGGCTTCTCATGGCCTGCCTCCCGTCCCGACCCGCGTCATGATCTCGCAGAGCGCCCGGTCGTCGAAGATGCGCGAGGTCGGGATCCGCACGGTGGTCCGGTGCCGGCCGGTGACGGGGTGGCCGGCCAGGTTGACCCAGTAGCAGCAGTGCCTGAGGTCGAGCCGGTCGTGGCTGGCGCGCAGCCAGTCGTCCTGGGAGCGCGGGACGAGCATGACGACCAGGATCTTGTGCACCGAGACGGGTGTGCGGGCGAGCTTGCGCAGGTGGTCGTTGTCGAGGGTGAAGGAGAAGGAGCGCCCCGGAGGGTTCGGCGCGACCTGGTACGTGGCCTTCAGCTGCACCTTGATCGTGACCTCGTCGTCGACGGTGTGTCCGGGCGCGCTGTGGCTGACGTGCCAGTCGATGCCGTTGTCCGGGAAGGGCTGGGACAGCGAGCAGCCGGCCGCGGCGGCGACCGCGTGCAGATAGCCGACCTGCAGTGTCTCCATGCAGGCGGTGGTGGCGAGCGTGCCGCGGACGGTGCCCGGGCGATCGGGCAGCAGCCCGCCCCGCTCGGGCTGCGCTATGGCCATGACCAACAGCCTTCCAGGCAATGAGTGTCCCTGCTGCGAGCCGCTGAACTGCAAAGACCCGTACTCCTGTTGTCTCCCTGCGGCGTACGGCGCAAACGGCCCGGGTATCACCAAATGGGCGGAAGACGGAACGTCACCTGCGCTGGGTGAACAAGGAGTTGGGTTGGGATGACGTACTGGTACGAGGGGCCGCTGGCCGCCTTCGACACGGAGACGACGGGCGTGGACGTCGAGACCGACCGGATCGTGTCGGCCGCCGTCGTCGTCCAGGACGCGCCGGGGACCCGGCCCCGGGTTTCCCGCTGGCTGGTGAACCCGGGTGTCCCGGTGCCCGAGGAGGCCACGGCGGTGCACGGGCTGACGGAGGAACACCTGCAGTGCAACGGCCGCTGGCCGGCGCCGGTGATGTACGAGATAGCCGAGCAGCTGGCGGAGCACGCGGCGATGGGCCGCCCGCTGGTGGTGATGAACGCGCCCTTCGATCTCACGTTGCTGGACCGGGAGTTGCGCCGGCACCGGGCGTCCTCGCTGGACCGCTGGTTCCGGGCGGCGCCGCTGCACGTACTGGACCCGCGCGTGCTGGACAAACACCTGGACCGCTACCGCAAGGGCCGCCGCACGCTGACCGACCTGTGCGCGCACTACGACGTGACGCTTCAGGACGCGCACGACGCGGCGGCGGACGCGCTGGCCGCCCTGGACGTCGTACGGGCCCTGGGCCGCCGCTTCGCGACCCGCCTGGAACGCCTGACCCCCGCCGAGCTGCACACCCTCCAGGCCAACTGGCACGCGGCACAGGCCCGCGGCCTCCAGGCCTGGTTCGCGCGCAGCGGCTCGGAGGAGATCGTCCATACGGACTGGCCCCTGCGCCCGGAGCTGCCGGCCGCGGCCTGAGCCGGCTCGGCACGCAGAAGGCCCGGCACGCAGAAGGCCGGCCCGCTGCTGCGGACCGGCCTTTCCCGGTGGGCGATACTGGGTTCGAACCAGTGACCTCTTCGGTGTGAACGAAGCGCTCTCCCACTGAGCTAATCGCCCGGGAACGCACTGAACAATACAGGCCCCGGGGCGGTTCCTTCAAACCGCTTGGAGATGGCGCAGCAGTCCGCGCCGTCCGGACCGCATCATCAGCCGGTGGTTGACCCGGAAGACCGCGCGGCCGGGTACGGCGAACCGGCGCAGCAGTGACTTGTGCACGTCGACGACCTGGTCGTAGCGGGCCAGGGTGCCTGAGCCCTGGGGCGTGACCGTCCAGCGTGCCCAGCCCTCGATGTCGCCGGACATGGTGACCTCCAGGACACCGGCGCCGGGGTCGCGGCGGCTCTGCCGTGCGGTGAAGGTCATGTCGTACGGCAGGAAGGAGCGGATGGTGATCACGCCGGTGTCGGCGTCCAGCCTGGTCACCGAGCGGACCTGCGGCCACCAGCCCGGATAGTCCTCGGGCCGCTCCAGCACCGCGTACACGACGGCCGGCGGAGCGGGCAGGGCCCACAGGCTGCGGAAGCGGTAGTGGTTCCAGTCCATGGCGGGAGTCTGCCCGGCCGGATCGATCTGAGTACGCGTACTCATGCGCCGCGCCGTGGCCCGGGCCACCCTCTTCAGGGAGCGCCGCCGCCCGTGCGACGGCGCTCCCCCGCGCCGGTCAGGGCATCCGGTCGCCGGGCAACGCCAGGTTCTCGATGGCCGCGGGGCCGTAGAGCGCGGTGTCGTTGCTGGAGGCCCGGTAGTCGTCCCAGGCCCATCCCGGGTGCGGCTCGACGCTCGCCTTCCGGAAGACCTTCGGGAATTCCGAGGTGCTTTCCGTCGACCTCGCCGGCTTACGTCACTGTGTCGCAGAAGTGATACAGCGTCAGATTGCCTGCCTGAAGTTCTGACTCGAGGTCGAGAAGAATTCCTCGCTTGTCGTACTTCCGGAGAAAGGTGACGGCATTTTGGAAAACATCCGGTGGATTTCCGCCGACGGCCTGGGTCCGGAACTTCTTGGCCCGTCCCTCGCACCCCACCATGAGTAACGGATCGTCACCGTCCCGTCCCCGGAACCGCTTCCGCCTCCGCACCCGACGGCCCCGGGGTCGTCGATGATTCGGACAGGATTTTCTTTCGGGCGGCGTGGGGCAGGGTCGGTCTGGCCGCTGTCTTCGCAAGTGAGGGATGCGCGCGACGGGCCGAACGGAAGGGGCGGGCGGGAAGCGTCAGTCGGGCAGGGCGGCGAGCCAGTCGACGAGGATCCGGTTCGTCTCCTCCGGGCGCTCCTGCTGGACGAAGTGGCCGCAGCCGTCGAGGATGTGCGAGCCGAGCAGGCCGGGCAGGGTCTCGGGGTACGCCTTGACCGCGTCGGCGAGCCAGGCCAGCGAGGCGTCCAGGGCGCCGCCGACGAACAGCGAGGGCTGCGTGATCGGCGCGCCCGCGTGAGCGGCCAGGTCCGCCCAGTCCCGGTCCATGTTGCGGTAACGGTTCAGCGCCCCCGTCATCCCGGTCCGCTCGAACTCCCCGGCCAGGAAGCCGAGGTCGTCCTCGCCCAGCCAGGCCGGCAGCGGGCCAGTGGGGAAACGTTCGCGCAGGGTGCCGCCGCGGCTCACGAAGTGCGGGTCGGGGGCGCCGGGGGCGGGCATCGTGTCCGCGGACAGAGCGGCGTAGAAGCCCGCGAGCCAGCCGCGCACATCGGGCTCGATCTCCGCCTCGGCGCGGCCCGGCCGCTGGAAGTAGGAGACGTAGAACTCCTCGTCCCCGCCCATCCGCGCGAAGACCTCGCTGGGCCGCGGGCCGCCGGGCGGGCTGTACGGCACACCCAGCAGACCCACGGCACGGAACACATCGGGCCTGGTCAGTGCGGAGGTGGCGGCGATCGTGGCGCCCCAGTCGTGCCCGACGACCACGGCGGACTCCTCCCCCAGGGCCTGCACCACGGCGACGTTGTCCTCGACCAGGTCGAGCATCCGGTACGCCTCCACGGCCGCCGGCCTGGACGAACGGCCGTAGCCCCGGACGTCGAGGGCCACGGCGCGGTAGCCGGCGGCGGCCAGGGCGGGCAACTGGTGCCGCCAGGAGTACCAGGACTCCGGGAACCCGTGCACCAACAGCACCAGGGGGCCACGACCCTGCTCGACGAGGTGCGTGCGTCCGGCTGGGGTGGGGAGGAGGTGGGGAGTGAGGGTGGAGGTGGGATTGGCGGTGGCGGCGGGGGTGAGGCCCGGAGCTGCGTCGGTGGCGGGGCCGGGCGCAGGGGCGGGGTTCTCGGGCATGAGGCCTCCTAGGGCGCTAGCGGGCTGGGAGCGCTGATGTGTGGGCGGCTGGGAGAGGTGGTGCGGGAGGGGATGCGCTGGTGGGGAGGGGTGGGGTGCGGGGATGTGGGTTCGGGGGTGTGCGGAGAACTGCGGGCTGTGGTCCGGCGGTAGGCGTGAAGGGCAGCCAGCTGGCGGTCCGGGGGCGGCGTTGCGGGACATCCCGGCTGGCGGTGCGGGGTGGGCGTTGTGGGGTCGGTGGGACGGCGGTCAGGGGGCGGTTTGGGCAGCGGCTGCCGGTCCCGGAGTGCCCGTAGGCGCAGCGAGCTGTGGCCGGTCGATGCATCGGTGCGTCGAGCCGCTCGTCAGCTGGGCTGTTCCTGCTTCTCTGCTGGTCGGGCTGGTGCATGGGATGCGGGCGGCGGGCACTATGTGGCTGCCGGTCTGGCAGCGACCGGGCGACAGTGCCGGTCGTGTCGGTGCCGGTGTCCACGATGTTGCGGCGGGCGGCCCGGTGCGCACGAGGGATGTTGCTGATCCGGCAAAAGACGTCGGCCGCTCACCGGTCTCGGCGCAAGGAACCGGCAGGCCGCGGACGCACACACGAGAAGTGCTCGAATGCGTGGACGATACGGCGGCGTCCGGAATGCCGGCCTCGGCGCCCCGGTCGCGCTCACCATCGCGCCGCCCCGCCGCGCTCCCCCGAGCCGCCCGTCGTACCCACCGGAGCCGCCCCGCCACGCGCCACGCCGAGCCGCCCCACCCAGCTCGCCTCGGACGCCGGTCGTACCCACCGGAGCCGCCCCCCTCACACGGCGCCTCCCCACCGCGCCCCCCACAGGGCCACCCCATGGCGCGCACGCGAGGCCGCCACACCGGACCGCCCCACCGCGCTCACGTGAGGCCACCCCGCCGCAGCCACTCGTCGTACCCACCGGAGCCGCCCCACCCAGCTCACCCCAGGCCACCCGTCATACACGCCAGAGCTGGCCCGCCGCGGTCACCCCAGGCCACTCGTCGTACCCGCCAGAGCCGGCCCACCGCGCTCACCCCAAGCGACCCGTCGTACCCGTCAGAGCCCGCCCGGTGAGGTACATACGCCAACGGCCCACCTGCTCTCTCGCAGGTGGGCCGTTGGGCCGGGTGGGCGATACTGGGTTCGAACCAGTGACCTCTTCGGTGTGAACGAAGCGCTCTCCCACTGAGCTAATCGCCCGGGCGCAGGAAGAACATTACCCCATGTCAGGGGTGCTTCCGACCAGGGGCCGGGACCGCGGACGGCGGGTCACTGGTGTTTGATCTTCCACGGCATGACGAGGCCGAACTCCCACACGTAGATCCCGGCCAGCACGGCCACGATCACCAGTCCGATCACGGTAAGTGTGATGTTGCGGCGGCGCACCTCGGGGTCGAGGGCCCGCTGGGCCGCCTCGGTGACCTTGCGCTTGGTCCAGCGCAGGACCAGCTGGGCCCAGACGAACTCGGTCGCCCAGATCGCCATGCCGCCGAAGATCACCACCCAGCCGGGTCCGGGCAGCGGCAGCATGATGACGCCGGCGACGACGACCGCGAGGCCGACCGCGAAGACGCCGGCCTGCCAGCCGAGGTGCAGCAGACGGCGGGCCCTGATGAATTCCGGCGCCCGGGAGCCGAGCCCGGCCCTGCCCTGGGACCGGGCGTCCGGCCCGGCCTCGCGTCGGTCCGGGTGCGCCCAGTCCGCCGTCACGGCGACCTCGCCCGGCTCGTCACTCCCCGTATTCATACAGACAAACCCTACCGGAGTGAATCCGGTCACCGGAATGGTCGTAGATCCCGTACGAGTTCTCGGCCGGAAGAGTTACGTAAAGACACGCAAAACCCTCAGAGGGGTTTACAACGGCATCGTAGGTGGCATGTCGATTTCGCCGACGTGCGAATCCCCGAGCGCACACTGAGCGAAAGGCCCTGGCGCTTATGAACACCACGGTCAGCTGCGAGCTGCACCTGCGCCTCGTTGTGTCGAGCGAGTCCTCCCTGCCTGTCCCCGCAGGCCTGCGGTACGACACGGCCGACCCCTACGCCGTGCACGCCACCTTCCACACCGGAGCCGAGGAGACCGTCGAGTGGGTGTTCGCCCGTGACCTCCTCGCCGAGGGGCTTCATCGCCCCACCGGCACCGGCGACGTCCGCGTCTGGCCATCCCGCAGTCATGGTCAGGGCGTCGTGTGCATCGCCCTCAGCTCCCCGGAGGGGGAGGCGCTGCTCGAGGCCCCGGCGCGGGCATTGGAGTCCTTCCTGAAGCGAACCGACGCCGCCGTGCCGCCCGGCACGGAACACCGGCACTTCGATCTGGATCAGGAGCTCTCGCACATCCTGGCGGAGAGCTAGGTCGCGGCCCCCGAAAGCAGCCCGGCGCCGTCCACTCGGGGAGACGGCTCGGGCCAAGACAACCGCATACGGCACAGCCCGGCGCCGTCACCGTGAGCGTTTCGCGGGACGGCGCCGACCTGTGCCCGCACCCGTCCGCCCGGCGGGCGTGACCTGTGCGGGCTGCCGCGGCGCGGGAACCGCCTCGGGCGTGGTGGCGTTGTACGGGCAACCGAGGTCGGGCGGAGGACGGTGCGGCGGGCGGGGATGTCGCTACCATCGGCCAGCATCGGCGGGCGTCCGCCCGACCCTCAGGCCAGGGAGCAAAACGTGCTGATCACCCACGACACCCGGTGCGCCCTCGACACCGTGGTGGATCTGGTGAACACCGCGCCGGAGGACGACGCGGCGGCCGACGGGCTGCCCGATGTCCCGGCTCTCGCGGATTTCGTACGAAACCACGAGATCAGCGATGTCGGTGTGCTGGCCGAGTTCGACCTCTCGGCGGTGCGCAGCATCCGGGGGCGCTTCGCGGCGATCTTCGCGGCGCCGGACGCCCGTACCGCCGCCGTGCTGATCAACGATCTGGTCGCCGCGGCGGGCACCACCCCGCGCCTGACGGACCACGACGGCTACGACTGGCATGTGCACTACTTCGCACCGGGGGCCTCCGTCGCCGACCATCTGGCCGCCGACGGCGGGATGGCGCTCGCCTTCTTCGTGGTCGCCGGGGAGCAGGAGCGGCTGCGGCGCTGCGAGGCGCCGGACTGCCGGCGCGCCTTCGTCGACCTCTCCCGCAACCGCTCGCGCCGCTACTGCGACAGCCGCACCTGCGGCAACCGGCTGCATGTCGCCGCGTACCGGGCCCGCCGGAAGGAGGCGACGGGCTGACCGGACACCGGGTGATCACGTCTCAGGCGGGTGGCGTCGGCCGGTAGCTCGGCAGGCCGCTCGTACGGCGCGCCGGGGCTCGGGCGACGTCGGTCCCGGCGGGTGGCGCCGGGACGGACGTGTACGGCTCACAGCAACAGCAGGTCGTGCAGCGCAGCCATGAGGAGCAGACACCCGATCACCGCAAGGAAGATCATCAGCGGTGGCTGGGATAGGGCGAAGAGGCACCCGCGCGGCTCGTCCTTCGGCGGCGCGGCCTCGCTCTGTCTCGTGTCCAGCATCTCGCGGCAGATCATGGCGCAGGACAGGCCCTGTGCGCGATCAACCTGCCCGCGGTATGCGAGAGTTGCCGCATTCCGCACCGTCTCGCCCGACTTGCTTCGGGTTGTGAACGGTTCCGGACGTCCGCGCGACTCTCTGTGTCGTTTCAGCCCGAGGGCACCCGGGAGGTCGTGACGTCAGCGGTGGCATGCGGTCGTCATATGCCGTGCTTCTTGAGGATGGCCTCGATGTCGCTGAAGTCGTCGGCGGAGCCCTTGGCTCGGGGCGCGGTGGCGGGCCCGGTCGCAGGGCGGGTGCCCGCGCCCAGGGAGGGTGCGGAGGCCCCCGGGGCCACGGCCTCGGCCCGGTCGCCGCGCGCCGCCTTGCGCTCGGCGCGGGTGCCGCCGCGCCGGCGTTCTACCGCACGGGTGCCCGCGAACAGGAGCCAGGCGGCGCCCAGCACCCCGAAGCCCGCCCAGGCGGTGGGGCTGAAGGCGGTGTCGGCGAGCCAGCCGACGACCCCGGTCATCACCAGGCCGACCGGCACCAGCGAGTAGGCCGCGATGCGGGCCGCCGCGAGGAAACGCTTGCGGTAGGCCGTGACCACCGCGATGCCCAGGCCCGCCGCGGACACGGCGGAGCAGACGGTCTCGGCAATCATCCGGTCCTCCTGGCGGGCTGGGTCGGGTGGAATGAGTGGGAGTAGGGAGAGTGCACACGCGGCGGACACCGCATGCCGGCACGGCACGCCGCCCCGTCCCCTCCATCCTGCACCGCCTCGTCCCCGCGATGCCACGCCCCCGCGGGACATCAGGGACATCTCCGGGTCGTCTCCTACTGGAGTGCCGGTGCGGTGCCGCACCCGGACCACCCGCACCCGCACCCGCACCCGCACCCGCGCCTGCGCCTGCGGCCAGAGCGCCGCACCCGCGCCGTCCCGATTGGGTAGCCCGCGTCCGGCCTGGAAGACTGGTCGGCATGAGCGACTCCTCCCCCGCACGCACCGACGCCCTCGTTCTCGACGTCTGGTGCGAACTGCAGTGCCCCGACTGCCGCACCGCCCTCGACGACGTCCGCGCCCTGCGCGCCCGCTACGGCGACCGGCTGGAGCTGCGGCTGCGGCACTTCCCGCTGGAGAAGCACAAGCACGCCTTCGCCGCCGCGCAGGCCGCCGAGGAGGCGCTGGAGCAGGGCAAGGGCTGGCCGTACGTGGAGGCCGTGCTGGAGCGGGTCGAGGAGCTGGACCGTGCGGGAGAACCCTTCCTGGTCGAGGCGGCCCGTGAACTCGGCCTGGACGCCGAGGAGTTCGACACCGCGCTGATCGACGGCCGGCACATCCTGATCGTGGACGCCGACCAGGCCGAGGGCAAGGCGATCGGCGTGACCGGCACCCCGACGTATGTCATCGGCGGCGAACGCCTCGACGGCGGCAAGAGCCAGGAGGGGCTGCGCGAGCGCATCGAGGAGATCGCCGATCGGCTGCTGGGCGAGCGTGACGCCTGAGCCCGCGGGCGTCTACAGAAGGGGCTTGGACAGGGCGTGGTCCGTGGTCTCGTAGCCGAGTGACTCGTACAGCCGCTCGGCCGGGGTGTTGCCCGCGTGCACGTTGAGGCCGAGGACCGGCCGGCCGGCCTCGATCGCCTGGCGCTCGGCCAGCAGCATGAGCGTGCGCCCGTGCCCCCGGCCGCGGTGGGCCGCGTCGGCCTTGACGTCGAACACATACGCGCTGCCGTCCCGCAGGGCCACCCACAGCGTGCCCACCCGGGCCCCTTCGTGCTCCAGGACGCTGAAGAGCATGCCCGCGCTCGCGAGCCCGTGCGGCAGCAGCCTCTCGTGGTCACGGCGGGCCTTGGCACGCGCCGCGGCCTCGGGGACACCGCGCTCGATCCACAGGCGCGCGTACTCCTCGCTCTCGTACGCGTGCCACGCGTCGAACTCGGCCTCGGTCATGCGCCGCGCGCCGCTGCCCGGCGGCAGCTCGGGCGGGGTGGTGTCTAGGCGCTTTTCCATGCCGCGGTTGCGCAGGGTGTAGCCGAGGGCGCCGAACAGGCGCAGGGCGATGTCCGCCGAGGCCGGGACGAGGGTCTCGATCTGTGTGCAGCCCCAGCCGCGCGCCACCTCCTCGGCGGCCAGCGCGGCGACCGTGCCCCGGCCGCGCCGCCGGTCGGGCTCGTCGATCCGCAGGTCGATCACGCGGGCCACCGAGTCGCCGAAGGACGGCGAGGTGCCGAGGTGGATCTCGCCGACGGGACGGCTGTTCACGCACACCTGGAACCGGCGGGAACGGGTGCCGTCGGGATGCTGCTGGAGCGGCTCGGCCGGCCGCAGGGTCGTGGTCATCAGGGGTGTTCTACCCGTCTAGAAGACTCACGTCAGCCTGTTTCCGCGCCCGTTACGGGTCCAGGTCCTGCCCGGCCCGCTCGTCGAAGATCCGCATGGCCTTGGCGGTCACCGGGCCCGGGGCCCCGGCCAGCTCGACGTCGTCGACCCGGTGCACGGCCTGGACGTCCCGCAGGGTCGAGGTGAGGAAGACCTCGTCGGCGCGGTCCAGGACGTCCAGCGGCAGGTCGGTCTCCTTGGCTCCCGTCCACTCGACCGTCAGCGCCCGGGTGATGCCGGGGAGGCAGCCGGAGGCGACCGGCGGGGTGTGGATCTCGCCGTCCAGGACGACGAAGACGTTCGACCCGGTGCCCTCGCAGAGCCGTCCGACCGTGTTGCCGAACAGCGCCTCGGAGGCGCCGTGTTCATGGGCGCGGGCGAGGGCCACGACGTTCTCGGCGTACGAGGTGGTCTTCAGGCCGGTGAGGGCGCCGCGCTCGTTGCGGGTCCACGGGACGGTGATCACGGCGGTGGTGTCCGGGCGGCGGGTGGTCTCGCCGACGGCGACCACGAGGGTCGGGCCGTGCTCGCCGCGGTCGGAGCCGAGCGGGCCGTGACCGCCGGTGTAGGTGATCCGCAGCCGGCCGAGCGGCATCGGGTTGGCCGCCAGGACGGCCGTACACGCCTCGCGGATCTCGTCGTGGTCGGGGTCGGGCAGGCCGAGGCCCCGGGCGGAACGGGTCAGGCGGTCCAGGTGGCGGGTGAGCGCGAACGGCCTGCCGCCGACCGCCTTCACCGTCTCGAAGATGCCGTCACCGACGGTGAGTCCGTGATCGAAGACGGAGACTCGGGCGGACTCCGGGTCCCGCAGCTCTCCGTCCAGCCAGATCCTCATGCGAACACCCTTCCATTCGCCTCGTACGCCCCCGACGCTACCGCGAGCAGCCGGGACGCCTTCAGCTCGGTCTCCCGCCACTCCCCCTCGGGGTCCGATCCCCAGGTGATGCCGGCGCCGGTGCCGAATCGAAGCGCGCCCTCGGCGCGGTCGATCCAGAAGGTGCGGATGCCCACGGCCAGCTCGCCCACGCCCCGGTCGGCGTCGACCCAGCCGATGCCGCCGCAGTACGGCCCGCGCGGGGCGGGCTCCAGGGCCTCGATGATCGTGAGGGCGCTCGACTTCGGCGCGCCGGTCACCGAACCGGGCGGGAAGGCGGCCGTGAGGAGTTCCGGCCACCCGGCCCCGTCGCGCAGCTCGCCGCGGACGGTGGAGACCAGGTGGACCAGGCCGGGGTGCTTCTCCACGGCGCACAGGTCGGGGACGGTCACGCTGCCCGTCGTACAGACACGCCCGAGGTCGTTGCGGACCAGGTCCACGATCATGACGTTCTCGGCGTAGTCCTTCTCCAGGAGGTCCGCCTCCGTGCGTCCGGTGCCCTTGATGGGTCCCGACTCCACGACACGCCCGTCCCGGCGCAGGAAGAGCTCGGGCGAGGCGGTGGCGATCTCCACGCCGTGTTCCGGCAGCCGGATCGTTCCGGCGTACGGCGCCGGGTTGCCGCGGGCCAGCAGGGCGGTCAGGGCGTCCACGTCGGCGTCCGCGGCGACCGGCGCGCCGAGCACCCGGCAGAGATTGGCCTGGTAGACCTCGCCGGCCGCGATGTGCTCGCGTATCCGGCGGACGGCCGCCGTGTACGCGGCCCGGTCCAGGGAGGAGGTCCAGTCACCCAGCGCCGGTCCCCGCCAGCCGCCCGGCACCGGGGCGGGCACCGGCTCCTTGCGTACGTCCGCGAAGCGGGCGCACGTCAGCCGGCCCTCGAAGTCGGCGCAGACGGCCCAGAAGCCCGTGGAGTCCAGGGCAGCGGGATCGCTGGTGACGTCGAGCAGGCCGGTGGCGACGCGGTCGCCGAAGCGGGCGAGGGGAGGGAGGCCGGAAGGGTGGTGAAGCACGTGGTCGAGTCTAGGTCGGGTGTCCGACGGGTGGCTCCGGGATGTCCCGGAGGGAGCCCTGACCACGGGGTCCGCCGGGGGCAGCGGCACACGCTGCGCAAACGCGTTTTTGTACTGGCCCGGGAATCCGCTAGAGTTCAACACGTCGCCGGGCCGCGGAAGCGGATCGAAACGACAAGCGGACGTAGCTCAGTTGGTAGAGCGCAACCTTGCCAAGGTTGAGGTCGCGAGTTCGAGCCTCGTCGTCCGCTCGAAGGAAGAAGGGGTCTTCCCGATCCCCTACACTCCTGGTGGAGTGGCCGAGAGGCGAGGCAACGGCCTGCAAAGCCGTCTACACGGGTTCAAATCCCGTCTCCACCTCCAAGGACGATTAGCTCAGCGGGAGAGCGCTTCCCTGACACGGAAGAGGTCACTGGTTCAATCCCAGTATCGTCCACTGGATCTTCTCCCAAGATCCACGGGTCTTCGCCAAGATCCCCACCCGCGCGATTAGCTCAGCGGGAGAGCGCTTCCCTGACACGGAAGAGGTCACTGGTTCAATCCCAGTATCGCGCACCGACTGTGACCCCCGGGTCACAGCCTTCGGACGATTAGCTCAGCGGGAGAGCGCTTCCCTGACACGGAAGAGGTCACTGGTTCAATCCCAGTATCGTCCACACCACAAGGAGCCCCCGGCCGTCTCGTACGGCCGGGGGCTTCTTCGTGCGCCCAGCCGGATCAGCTGGAGAAGAGCATGTGAGCCCAGCTCTTGTGGCCATGGTGACCGTGGTGGCCGTAGTGCTCGTGACCACCGTGGTGACCGCCGTGGTGGCCGCCGTGCGGGGCGCCCCAGGCGGGCGCGGGCGGGGCCGGGTACGACTGCGGGGCCGGCGGGACGGACCTGGACCACTGGGCCTCCAGCTGCGTCAGCGCCTCCAGCTCGCCGTAGTCGAGAAAGATGCCGCGGCAGCCGCTGCACTGCTCGATCTGGACGCCGTTGCGGTTGTAGGTGTGCATCGGCGCATGGCACTTCGGACAATGCATCGTCGGCTCAACTCCTCGCCGGTCGGTCCTGCTTCGGATCCCCCCAGGACAGACTCCGTCCAGCCCGGGACGGTTGCAGCCTAGTCCGTGACCCCGGGCGCCAACTGGTGTGGAATCGGGGCCATTCGGGCACATGCGTCGACGATGGCCTGTTCCACCTCGTCCAGCGGACGGCCGGCCGCGACCGCCTTGGTGACGGCGAGGGCGGCCGTCTGCACGGTCAGCGCGCGGGCCGGGACGTCCAGGACGGGCCAGGGGTCACCGGCCGCGGGTACGGCCGGGCCGCCGGCCCGCTGGTACGCGCCGAGGAAACGGGTCCACTCGTCGGGCGGGAGGAGCCCGCAGGCGTACCAGGCGGCGGGACGGGCCAGGTCCCAGGCCGGGACGCCGGTTCCCAGGTCGTCGACGTCGATCAGCCGCCAGGGGCCGTCCGGTGCCGGGTGCCGGACGAGCTGGCCGAGGTGCAGGTCGCCGTGGCAGAGGGCGGGGGCGCCGGGCATGGGGGCCTCGGCGCGGGCCCAGGCGGGGAGGGCGGCCCAGGCGGCGAGGACGGGGACGGCCGCCGCCCGGGGTTCGGTGCGCAGGGCAGCGTGGAGCCGGGCGACGGCCCGGGCGGCCTTGGCGGGACCGCGCATCGCAGGCAGGCCGTCGGGCGGGGGCGTGCGGTGCAGGCGGGCGAGGAGGGTGGCGGTGGCCTCCCAGGGGGCCGCGTCCGGGGCGTCGGGGTCCACGGGGGTGCCGTACGGCCAGAAGGTCACCAGGCGGTCCCGCAACGGAGTGGGGGCCGGGGCGAGCGGGGGCAGGAGCACGTCCGGGAGACGGGCGGCGGTGGCCAGGCGGAGGGTCAGCTCGGCGGGGTCCGTGCCCGGGGCGTGGGCCTTGGCGACGGTGCCGGCGTGCCGTACGACGGTGGCGTCCGGGCGGTCGGCGAGGGGGCCGCAGGTGCCGGTGCAGGTGCAGGGGCCTTCGGCGTTGTCCGGGTGGGCGGCGGCTCTGACCTCTGCGGTGAGCGCGGGGAGGAGGGTCAAGGGGGCCTCTGGGGTCGCGGGGCTGAGGGTGAGCGTACGACGGCTTCGGGGGGGTCGCTCGGCTGCTGCCCGGAACTCGCGCCGGGCGGGGGCGGGTCTCGCCGGCCCGCGCCGGCGGGGTGCCACTTCGAAGGCGGCCGCGCCCGGAATGCGTACCCGCAGGCTCGCGGTCGCCCCGTAAACGGCGCAATGCCGGCGCAGCTCCCCAGCTGCGCCGGCATTTGTGCCGTCCGCCGCACCCCCGTCCCCACGGGGTTTCCTGGATGGATGTCCCCGCCCGGACCGCTCTTCCGGGCCTGGGGTCGCCGCTCAGCGCCCCAGCATCGCACCCACGGACGACGCCTGTGTGGCCACCGTCTCCCAGCCGTCGAAGACGAGCAGGAGCAGGGCCGCCAGGGGAAGGGCCATGAGCGTCGCCACCAGGGGGTGGCGGCGGCCCGTCCGGCGGGGTGCGAACGCGGGACGTCGCGGTGCCGTGTGGGCCATGGTCCCTCTCCTGACCGTGTCGGTTGTCGTCGGCAGCGGCGGGTGTCTGACCTCGGGGGACGAGTGCTGCACCCGCCGCTTGACCTCAAATCTAGGCACGGGGCCGGTCCCGGGCGTCATGCCTTCGTACCGATTGCCGGGCCTCCCCGAGGATGAGCCATGACCTGGGACGTACTCCCCTGGGTGGAGACACGGCTCAGGGTCTCGGGGTCTTCCCGGAGGGGTCGCCCACTGTGTCCGGTCATTTCCGAAGCGTCCGATGGGCTGGGAGGAGTGACTTCGATCACTTCGACCGGGGGTGGAGCATGTGCTGCGGCCGGTTCGTGATCCGTTCCCTGCCCTGTCCCCCGGCCGGTCCCCGGTGGGGGTGGAGGGGGTGCGCGGACCGGCACCACCTGCCGCGACGAACCGTCAACGCCCCTGCGCTCAGCATCGGTTGGGTCCACGTCTTGCTCAATGTCCCGGAAGCGGCCGACTTCCTGACCGTGTTTCACCTGGTATCGACCGCCCGCACAATCCGTCCGGGGCGGAGGGCGCGGCCTCTGCGCGCAGGCGGCCGTGGAAACGTAAGCTGTGCCACGTCACAGGGACCGGGCAGCGGGGATGAACATGGCGATGATGCGCCTGAGGCGCGAGGACCCGCGCGTCGTCGGCTCGTTCAGGCTTCACCGACGGCTCGGCGCGGGCGGGATGGGCGTGGTCTACCTCGGCTCCGACAAGAAGGGGCAGCGGGTCGCGCTGAAGGTGATCCGGCCCGACCTGGCGGAGGATCAGGAATTCCGGTCGCGGTTCGCGCGTGAGGTCTCCGCCGCCCGGCGGATCAGGGGCGGCTGTACCGCCCGGCTGGTGGCAGCCGACCTGGAGGCCGAGCGGCCCTGGTTCGCCACACAGTACGTGCCCGGGCCGTCCCTGCACGACAAGGTCGCCGACGAGGGCCCGCTCGGCGCGGCCGACGCCGCATCGATCGGCGCGGCGCTGTCCGAGGGCCTGGTCGCCGTGCACGAGGCCGGTGTGGTCCACCGGGACCTCAAGCCCTCCAACATCCTGCTGTCCCCGAAGGGGCCGCGGATCATCGACTTCGGCATCGCCTGGGCCACCGGCGCCTCCACGCTCACCCACGTCGGTACGGCGGTCGGTTCGCCCGGCTTCCTCGCGCCCGAACAGGTGCGCGGCGCGGCCGTCACCCCGGCGACGGACGTCTTCTCCCTGGGTGCCACCCTCGCCTACGCCTCCACCGGCGACTCGCCCTTCGGGCACGGCAGTTCCGAGGTGATGCTGTACCGGGTGGTGCACGAGGAAGCGCAGCTGCACGGCGTACCGGACGCGCTCGCCCCGCTGGTGCGGGCCTGCCTGGCGAAGGACCCCGACGACCGGCCCAGCACGCTGCAGCTGTCGCTGCGGCTGAAGGAGATCGCCGCGCGTGAGGCACAGGGGCTGGCCGACGTACGGCCGCCCGCGCCGCGCGCCGCGGAGGCGGACCGGCCCACCGGGCGGCTCGTCGACACCTACCCCGAGCAGCAGCGCACCCAGCGGCGCACCTCCCCCGGCACGCCGGTGCCGCGCGGCAGCGCCCCCTCCCGGAGCGGTGTCCCGGCGCGCGGCGGTGCCGGCAACGGCCCGCGCGGCAACGGTACGGGTGTCCCCGCGCGGCCTGGCTCGGCACGCCCGACCCCGGTGCCGCGCGCCGGCGGCCCGCGCTCGGGCAGCGGAAAGCGTCCCGCCGGGCGCAACGCCTCCGGGCGGCCGGCGCAGCGTACGACGGGCACCGGGCTGCGGCCGGCCAATCCCCGGCTGCTGCGCCAGCGGCTCTTCGTGTTCGTCGTGGTGACGCTGCTCGTGGCCCTCGGCATCGCGGTGGCCCAGGGCTGCCAGGGCCCGGCACGCGGGCTCGGCGACGACAGCGGCCGGCACCAGCAGCACGCCCAGCCGAGCCCCCTGACCACGGATGCCGACCAGCCGGCGTCCCATGGGTACGAGTCACCGCCGAGCCAGGACTTCGGGAAGTGACCGACGCCCCGGGGGCAGCCGGGGCGTCAAGGGCTCACGCCTCGGGCACGTCACGAGCCCGCCGGGTAGCAGCCGCGCAGGAGTCCGGTCCGGCGGGCGAGGGACTCAGGACTCCGGGCGGCCCGTGGCCACCGCGTAGAAGGCGACCGCCGCGGCCGCTCCCACGTTGAGCGAGTCGACGCCGTGGGACATCGGGATACGGACCCATTCGTCGGCGGCGACCAGGGCCTGGGTGGACAGGCCGTCGCCCTCGGCGCCGAGCATCAGCGCCACGCGGTCCATCCTGTGCGGGGCGGCCTCGTCGAGGCTGCGGGCCTTGTCGTCCGGGGTGAGGGCGAGCAGAGCGAAGCCGGCCTCACGGACCTGCTCCAGGCCCTTCGGCCAGGTCTCCAGCCGGGCGTACGGCACCGAGAACACCGCGCCCATGGACACCTTGACGCTCCGCCGGTACAGCGGGTCGGCGCAGTCGGGCGACAGCAGCACCGCGTCCATGCCGAGGGCGGCCGCCGAGCGGAAGATCGCGCCGATGTTGGTGTGGTCGTTGACCGACTCCATGACCACCACCCGGCGGGCGGAGCGCAGGAGTTCGCCGGCCGTGGGCAGCGGCTTGCGCTGCATCGAGGCGAGGGCGCCGCGGTGCACGTGGTAGCCGGTGACCTGCTCGGCGAGTTCGGGGCTCACGGCGTAGACGGGTGCGGGCAGTTCGTCGATGACGTCGCGCATGACGTCGATCCACTTGGCCGAGAGCAGCATGGAGCGCATCTCGTAGCCCGCTTCCTTGGCCCTGCGGATGACCTTCTCGCCCTCGGCGATGAACAGGCCCTCGGCGGGCTCGCGCTTGCGGCGCAGCTCGACGTCGGTCAGGCCCGTGTAGTCGGAGAGACGGGGGTCGTCGGGATCCTCGACGGTGATGAGATCGGCCACAGGGTGATACTGCCTTGTCCTGGGTGTGGTGCCAACGGCTGGGAAGGGGTGTGTTACCCCGGGTTACGCGTGATCAAGGACCCGTCAGGCCGGGGACCCGGGGCCGACCGTGACGACCTCGCCGATGACGATGACCGCGGGGGGCTTCACTTCCTCGGTCCGTACGGTCTCGGCGACCGTGGCGAGGGTGGCATCGACACGGCGCTGCGCGGCCGTCGTACCCTCCTGCACCAGCGCCACCGCAGTGTCCGGGGACTTGCCGTGGGCGACGAGCGTCTCGGCGATCTTCCCGATCTTGTCGACGCCCATGAGGATCACGAGTGTGCCGGTGAGCCTGGCCAGCGCCGGCCAGTCGACCAGGGAACGCTCGTCGTCCGGGGCGACATGGCCGCTGACGACCGTGAACTCGTGGGCGACGCCCCGGTGGGTGACGGGGATGCCGGCCGCGCCCGGCACGGAGATCGAGCTGGAGATGCCGGGGACCACGGTGCAGGGGATGCCGGCCTCGGCGAGCGCCTGGACCTCCTCCATGCCCCGGCCGAAGACGAACGGGTCGCCGCCCTTGAGCCGTACGACCGACTTGCCCTGCTTGGCGTGCTCGATGAGCGCGTCGTTGATGGCCTCCTGGGCCATGTAGCGGCCGTACGGGATCTTCGCCGCGTCGATCACCTCGACGTGCGGCGGGAGTTCGGCGAGCAGGTCGCGCGGACCGAGCCGGTCGGCGATGACGACGTCCGCCTCGGCGAGCAGCCGGCGCCCGCGGACCGTGATCAGGTCGGGGTCGCCGGGGCCGCCGCCGACCAGGGCGACGCCCGGGGTGCGGGTGCGGTGGTGGGGCGCCACCAGGGTGCCGTCGCGCAGGCCTTCGACCACCGCGTCCCGGATGGCGGCGGTGTGGCGGGGGTCGCGACCGCGCGCGTCCGTGGTGAGCACGGCGACGGTGACGCCCTCGCTGTGGCCGGTGGCCGGGGTCCAGGCGGTCGCCCGGTCGGCGTTGTCGGAGCGGACGCACCAGACGCGGTGGCGCTCGGCCTCGGCGGAGGCTTGTGCGTTGGCCTCGGGGTCGCTGGTGGCGATGAGGGCGTACCAGGCTTCGGCGAGGTCGCCGTCCTGGTAGGGCCGCTTGACCCAGGCGATCTCGCCCGCGTCCGCCATGGCCTCGACCGAGGGGGTCGCCGCGGGGGATACGACGACGATGTCCGCGCCGGCTGCGATGAGTGCGGGGAGGCGGCGCTGGGCCACCGTGCCGGCGCCGAGGACGACCACGCGGCGGCCGGAGAGGCGAAGGCCTACGGGGTAGGCGGGGTGTTCGGCCATGGCGGGGCTCCTCGTGCAGCTGTGCGATGGGGGCGCGCTGCACCTTCGGAGCGGCCCTGACGTGCGATTTTAGCGATGCGCAGGGCAGAGGGCACCGGGTGGTCCGGCAGCTGGGCACCGGACCACCCCATGCCGTGACGCCTACTTCTCGGTGACACCCGCCGAGTCGAACGTAGCCACCTCGTGCATCGCCCGCGCCGTGCTCTGTACCAGCGGCAGCGCCAGCAGGGCGCCCGTGCCCTCGCCCAAGCGCAGGTCCAGGTCGACCAGCGGGCGCAGGCCGAGCTTGTTGAGGGCGGCCACGTGGCCGGGCTCCGCGCTGCGGTGGCCGGCGATGCAGGCCGCGAGGACCTCGGGGGCGATGGCGCGGGCCACGAGGGCCGCGGCGCCGGCGCTGACGCCGTCCAGGATCACCGGCGTACGCAGGGAGGCGCCGCCGAGGAGCAGGCCGACCATCGCCGCGTGCTCGAACCCGCCGATGGCCGCGAGGACGCCGATGGGGTCGGCCGGGTCCGGCTGGTGGAGTTCCAGGGCGCGGCGGACGACCTCGGTCTTGCGGGCCAGCGTCTCGTCGTTGATGCCCGTGCCGCGGCCGGTGACCTCGGCCGGGTCGGCGCCGGTGAACACCGAGATCAGCGCGGCGGACGCCGTGGTGTTGGCGATGCCCATCTCGCCGGTGAGCAGCGCCTTGTTGCCGGCCGCCACCAGGTCGCGGGCGGTCTCGATGCCGACCTCGATGGCCGCCTTGGCCTCCTCGCGGGTCATCGCGGGGCCGGTGGTCATGTCGGACGTGCCGCCGCGGATCTTGCGGGGCAGCAGGCCGGGCGTGGCGGGCAGGTCGGCGGCGACGCCGACGTCCACGACGCACACCTCGGCGCCGACCTGGCCCGCGAAGGCGTTGCAGACCGCTCCCCCGCCGAGGAAGTTGGCCACCATCTGGGCGGTGACCTCCTGCGGCCAGGGGGTGACGCCCTGGGCGTGCACGCCGTGGTCACCGGCGAAGATGGCGACGGCTGCGGGCTCCGGGATCGGCGGCGGGCACTGCCGGGACAGCCCGGACAGCTGCGCGGAGATGATCTCCAGCATGCCGAGCGCGCCGGCCGGCTTGGTCATGCGCTTCTGGCGCTCCCAGGCCTCGCCGAGGGCCTTGGCGTCGAGCGGGCGGATCTGTGCGACGGTCTCGGCAAGCAGGTCGTGGGGTTCCTCTCCGGGCAGGGCGCGGCGGCCGTACGTCTCCTCGTGCACCACCCAGGACAGGGGGCGTCGCTTGGACCAGCCGGCCTGCATCAGCTCGGGCTCGTCCGGGAACTCGTCGACGTACCCGACGCACAGGTAGGCGACGACCTCCAGGTGCTCGGGCAGGCCGAGCGCGCGGACCATCTCCCGCTCGTCGAAGAAGCTGACCCAGCCGACGCCGAGGCCTTCGGCGCGGGCGGCGAGCCAGAGGTTCTCCACCGCGAGCGCCGAGGAGTAGGGCGCCATCTGCGGCTGGGTGTGACGGCCGAGGGTGTGCCGGCCGCCGCGGGTGGGGTCGGCGGTGACGACGATGTTGACCGGGGTGTCGAGGATGGCCTCGATCTTCAGTTCCTTGAACTGCTTGGCCCGGCCCTTGGGCAGCGACTTGGCGTACGCCTCGCGCTGCCGCATCGCCAGTTCGTGCATCGTCTGCCGGGTGTCGGCGGAGCGGATGACGACGAAGTCCCAGGGCTGCGAGTGGCCCACGGAGGGCGCCGTGTGGGCGGCCTCCAGGACGCGCAGCAGCACCTCGTGCGGGATCGGGTCGCTGCGGAAGCCGTTGCGGATGTCTCTGCGCTCGCGCATGACCTTCAGGACGGCCTCGCGCTCGGCGTCGGCGTAGCCGGGCGCGGCGGGGCCGGTGGACTTCGGTGCTTCCGCCACTGCGGCCGTGCTCTCTTCTTCCTGGTCGGCGGCCCTGGTCTGCAGGTCCTCCGCTTGCTGTACGACATCGGGGGCGAGCTCCGCGTCCGGCGCCGGCGCGGGAGCCGGCTCGCCCATGCGCGGCGCCGGCACCATGGCCGACGGCTCCGGCGCGTCCTCGGGGATGACCAGGGGCTGCGGCGGGGTCGGCGCCAGATGCGGGGTGGTGGGCACCTGGCCCTCGACCGGCACGAACTGCCCGAGCGGCTGCTCCGGGTGCGGCGCCACGTTGGAGGGCAGCGGCTCGGCCGGTGCGGCGGGGGCGGGCTGCCCGGCAGCCTCCGGATGCGCGGCGACAGCATCGGCCGGGCGCGCGGCCTCGGCTTCGGCGGCGGCCGGCGCGGGAGTGGCCGTGGCGGGCTGGATCTGCGGGCCGGCGGGGGCGGGAGCGACTGTCTCGGGCTGGGGCTGCGGGTGCGGGTCCACGGCCGGCTGGGGCTGAAGGCCGGCGGCCGGCTGGGGCTGAAGGCCGGCGGCCGGCTGGGGCTGAAGGCCGGCGGCCGGCTGGGGCTGAAGGCCGGCGGCCGGCTGGGGCTGAAGGCCGGCGGCCGGCTGGGGCTGCGGTGCGTCGGGCGCGGCCTGCGCGAGGGGTTCGGCCAACTGCGGGCCCTGGGCCGGGTAGAGGTGCGGCTCGGGCGTGGTGGGGGCCTCGGCCGCGGGCTCGGGTGCTGTGGCCTGCGCTTGCGGCTGCGGCGTGGGGGCCGGGGTGACGGGCGCGGGCGCCGGTACGGCGTCGGCTGCGGGTACCGCGGACTGCTCGGGCGTCTGGACGTTGTCGGCTGCGGGCGCCGCTGCCTGCTCGGGTGCCTGTACGGCATCGGTGGCGGCCACGGGCTGGGCGGCGGGCTGGGCCTCCACCGCGCCTGGCTGCGGCGCCACGGCACCGGGGGTGTGCGGGTCGGGCTGCGCCGAGGCGACTACGTCCGGGGTGGGAAGGGCCTCCGGAGCGGCGGCCGGCACCTCTGCGGCGGGAACGGCTGCCGCGGCCTCGGCTGCGCCCTGGACCGCGACGGCCCCTTCGACGACCTCGGCGACCTGGCTGACGTGGGCGGCCTGTGCGTTCTCGCTCTGTTCCGGGGCCTGACCCGCCGGAACGGCCTGCGCACCGACCTGGGCCGCTTCCGACACCTCGGGTGCGGAAACGATGACCGCGGTCCCGGCGGCGCCTTCGACGGCGACGGCACCCTCGGCGACGGCGGACGCCTGCCCGGCGTCGACGGCGACCGGCGCGCCCTCGCTCTCGGACGGCTGAGCGTGCTCGGGCGCCGTAGCGGCGTCGGCCGGTACGGCTCCCGCCTCCTGAACGGCAACCTGCTCGGCCGGCGGCGTCTCCTGCGGGGCGACAGCGTGGGCGGCGGTGGCCTGATCGCCGGCCGCGTCACTCTCCTCGACGGCGACCGGCGCGGTCCCGGGCGCCTGAACCGCCTCGTCCACGGGCGCACCGGGAGCGGCGACCACGCCACCGTCCTCGGCGGCCGTGACCTCGGCGGGCTGCGCAGCGGCCGCGCCCTGCGCGACCTGCCCGGTCTCGCCCTGACCCGGCTGAACGCCCTCGGGCCCATCGGAAGCGGCAGACTCGAAGCCGCCCTCGGGCACCTGACCTGCGGCCACCGGCTGAACACCCTCGGGAACCGCCCCCTCAGGAGCCGTATACACCCCGTCGTGGCCGTGCACGGGCTGCACGCCGTCGTGACCGTGCACCATCTGGGCCGTGCCCGGAGCCTCTACGGCCGCCTGGTTCGCGAGGCGGGCGACAGTTGCCTGGGCGGCGTCGGCCGCCTCGGACGGGCCGACGGCGGCCGGGGCAACCGTTTCGACGGCCGGTGCCTGTGCCGCGACCTGGACCACCGCGGCCGGAGCCGGTGCGCCGGCCTCGGCCACCGCGGCGGCGGGCGCCGCGCCCCAGGGGGCCGCACTCTGCGGGGCCATGTCGCGCAGCGGCTGCGCGTCGAGGTACTCGGGCCCGGTCGCGGGCGGACCCGGCTGCCGTACCGGCGCTCCGGCGGGACCGCGGTCGGCGAGGGAGCGGACCGGGCTCGCGGAGGCGTCGGGGATCGGCGGGCCGAGGTGCAGCGGACGGCGCGGCGGCTGCGGCGCGGCCTGCTGGTCCTGCGGGGCCGACAGGACGGGTGACTGCGGCGCGGACGGCGCGGCCGGGTTCGGCAGGCGGACGCCGCTCAGGTCGACGGAGCCGCTGTCGCGGCCGGCCGTCTCGTGCGGGCCCGGCTCGTGGACGGCCTCGACGATCGGTTCCGGAGCGGGTGGCGGCACCTCGTTGCCCCACGCGCCCTGGGTGCCCGGCAGCAGCAGGTCTTCGTCTTCGGCGGGTGCCTCGGAGAGGTAGGTGTACGCACCGTGCGCGGGGACGCCCGGCTGTTCCACCATGCCTGCGCTCTCCGGCTGCCCCTCGGCCGGGACCTGGCCGGTGTCGGTCATGCGTACCCCTCGCCCATCGGTTAGTGCTCCTACGACCAGCTCACCCGGAACGGCGCACCGACCGCCCGTAGTGAAGAACGAGCGTCCGTGCCCAGCGGCACGAACGACCCGCCGGAAAAGGCGACAAAGCCATTCAGTGGCATTGTCCCGGCCGTTGCGCCGTCGCGACAGCATGATCCGCGACGGCCCGCTGTGGACTGCGCCACGTTGCGCGTCCTCCGGTTCCGCAGTACCACACCCACCCCAAAACGGGCGTGCTTTCCGGACATTGGCGAACGAAGTTCCGGGCCGCCCGGTGTGGCACAACGATCGGCCAGCCTACCGCGCGCAGTACGACAACAGGATCACGGGTTGCGATCCGGGAGTACGCCGCTGAGCAGGAACGCGACGCTCCGCTCGGTCTCGGTCCAGGCCCGGGTGTCGAGTTCGACGGACTGCAGCAGCGCGCACTCGACCCGGTATCCGTGCTCGGTCAGATCGCGCCCGACGAGTTCGGCCGCGTCACGGGTCGCGGCATGCGTCACGATGCGCTGCGGGCGCCGGTCGGCGACCGCGGAGACGACGGCCGCTCCCCCGCCGCCGACCCGGACGACGTCCGGCTCGGGCAGGTTCTCCAGGACGTGCGGGGCGGTGCCCTGGACGACTTGGAGCTGGACGCCGTACCGGCGCGCGGCCGTGTCGGTCCGGGCGCAGGCCCGCGGGTCCCGGTCGACGGCGATGACGGCCGCGCCGGCGCGCGCGGCCTCGGCGGCGAACGCTCCGGAACCGCAGCCGATGTCCCAGACGAGGTCGCCGACCCGGGGGCCGAGACGGGCGAGTTGCGCGGCGCGCAGCAGTTCCCGCTCGCCCTCGCCGAGCCCGCCGGGCCCGTCGCCGTAGGTCTCGTCGGGCTGGACCCAGCCGCGCGGTCCGGCGCCCGGGTCGCGGCCGGCGATCCAGCCGCCGCTCTCCCCCGCACCGGCCGGGCCGCCGATGACGATGACGACGTTGGGGTCGCGCCAGCTGTGGTCGGCCGCGTTCTCGGAAGTGACGACGGTGACCTGTTCGCGTTCGGTGCCCAGTTCCTCGCAGATGACGAAGGTCCGGTGGACGCCCTCCAGCAGGAGCCCGAGCTCGGCGGGTCCGGCGCCCGGGGCGGTGAGGACGGCGACCTTGGTGTGGGCGCGGCAGACGTTCACGGCCCGGCGCAGGGTGCGCGGGTGGGCGACGACCACCTGGGCGTCGTCCCAGGGCATGCCGGCGCGGGCGAAGGCGGCGGCCACGGAGGAGACGGCGGGGACGACCTCGACCTCCAGGCCGAACTCCGGGGCGCGCAGGGTGCGTACGACGCCGAAGAAGCCGGGGTCGCCGTCGGCGAACACGACCGCGGTGCCGCGGTGGGCGGCGATCCGGCGGGCGGCGAGCGCGACGCTGCCCAGGCGGATGCGTTCGGCGGTGGGCGGCACCTCGGGCAGCGCCAGGTGGTGGGCCGCGCCCGCCACGAGCGTGGCGGCGCCGAGGGCGGCGCGTGCCGCGCCGGTCAGCGGCGAGCCGTCCCAGCCGATCACCGTGACCCGGTCGGCCATCGTCGTTTCTCTCCAGGTCTTCGCAGGTCGTCAGGGGTGCGGTCCCGTAGCCGGGCTCCCCGAGAGTACCCGGTGAAACGCAGCGGCTCAGTTCCAGTCCGAGTACGAGGTGAAACCGCCCGCGTCGGCCGGCTGCCCGCCGGTGCCGGACAGGTCCTCCGGCAGCAGGCTCCAGACGATGACGTCGGTGCGGACATCCGCCCACGTCCCGTCCGCTGTCCTGCTGCGCGCTATCCAGGCACCCCGCAGTACACCCTCGCTGATGCAGCCGATCTTCTGCGCGACCTGCTGGGAGGCGGTGTTGTCGGCGGCGGTGCGCAGTTCCAGGCGCTCGAACTTCTGGTCGTGGAACAGCCACTGCGCGGTGGCCAGAGCCGCCTCGCAGGCATAGCCCTCGCCGCGGGCCCACGGGGCGATGACGTAGGCGATCTCCGTCGAGCGCACCCGCCAGTCGGTGTGGCTCAGATGGACGGTGCCGACCAGGCGCTGGGTGAGGAACTCGTCGACGGCGAACACGATGCCTCGGCCGTCGGCGCGTTCGGCCGGGGCCTGCGCGGTGATCCAGGCGCGGGCGTCGGCCGCGGTGTAGGGCTGGGGGACGGAGGTCCAGGTGGTGACCAGTTCGTCGTTCATCATCTCGGCGAAGGCCTCGATGTCCGACTCCTCGAAGGGGCGCAGGACCAACCTCTCCGTGCTGATGGAGACGTTGGGAAAGGTGCCGTTCATGCGCCGCTCCGTAACTTCGGAAAAACCTTCAGGACCTGCTGAACTGCCCAGCATGCAGCATGAAACCACTGAACCGCACGACGGGGTCCGCCCCCGGTGAGGGAGCGGACCCCGTGGGTGTGCGCGTCGGATCAGAAGGACGCGATGACCGAGCCCTGGTACTTGTCCGCGATGAACTTCTTGACCTCGGGCGAGACGAGGAGCTTGGCGAGCTTCTCGACCCGCGGGTCCTTCTCGTTGCCCTTCTTCACGGCGAGGAAGTTGGCGTACGGGTTGTTCTTCGCCGACTCCAGGACGAGCGCGTTCTTGGCGGGCTTCAGGCCCGCGGAGATGGCGTAGTTGCCGTTCACCACGGCCGCGTCGACGTCCTCCAGGGAGCGCGGGGTCTGGGCCGCCTCGACCTCCTTGAACTTGAGGTTCTTGGGGTTCTCGGCGATGTCCTGCGGGGTGGCCTCGTTGCCGGCGCCGGGCTTGAGGGTGATGAGCCCGTTCGCGGCGAGCAGCTTCAGTGCGCGGGCCTCGTTGACGGCGTCGTTCGGGACGGCGATGGTCGCGCCGCTCTTCAGCGCGTCGGCCTTCTTGACCTTGTGGGAGTACAGGCCGAGCGGCTCCAGGTGCACCGTGACGACGGGCACGATGTGGGTGCCGCGCTTGTTGTTGAAGTCGTCCAGGTACGGCTGGTTCTGGAAGTAGTTGGCGTCCACCGAGCCGTCCTCGGTCGCCGTGTTCGGCGTGATGTAGTCCGTGAACTCCTTGACCTCCAGGTCGAGACCCGCCTTCTTCGCCAGGTTCTTCTTGACGAAGTCCAGGATCTCGGCGTGCGGGGTCGGGCTCGCGGCGACGACCAGCGGGCCGCTGTAGTCGTGGGAGGCGGAGGAGCTGCCGGAGCCGCAGGCGGTCAGCCCGAAGGTGAGGGCTCCGGCGGCGAGGACGGCGGTGGTGAGCTTGGCGGTGTTACGCACGAAAAGTGCCTTTCCTTAAGGGTGGTGCGACCCCGTGTGTGGGTGTACGGGGAGTCTTTGCGGGCCTCAGGCGGCCTTGCTGACGTCGGCGGCAGCGGGCTCCGTCGCCTTCAGCAGGCGGAGCTTCGGCGCCGGGCCGGAGCGGCCGCCGCGGCTGTGCAGGGAGCGGGCCGCGAGGTCGCCGGCGAACTGGATGAGGGAGATCACGACGGCGAGGATCGCGACGGTGATCCACATCAGCTGGGTCTCGAAGCGCTGGTAGCCGTAGCGGACGGCGAGGTCGCCGAGGCCGCCGCCGCCGACGGTGCCGGCCATGGCGGAGTAGCCGATGAGGGCGATGACCGTGGTGGTGGTGCTGGCGATCAGCGAGGGCAGGGCCTCGGGGACGAGGACCTTGCGGACGATCGTCCAGGTGTTGCCGCCCATGGACTGCACGGCCTCGACGAGACCGTTGTCCACTTCGCGGACGGCCGTCTCGACCAGCCGGGCGAAGAACGGGATGCCGCCGATGGCGAGCGGGACGATCGCGGCGGTCGTACCGATCGTCGTCCCGGTGACCCAGCGCGTGAAGCTCATCAGCGCGACCATCAGGATGATGAAGGGCATGGACCGGCCGATGTTCACGATCTGGCCGGTCACCTTGTTGGCGAGGAGGTTCTGCAGCAGGCCGCCCCGGTCCGTGAGGACGAGGAGGATGCCGAGCGGGAGGCCGACGGCGACGGCGATCAGGGTGGACCACAGCACCATCTGGAACGTCTCGGTACACGCCTGCGACAGCAGCGGCTGCATCTCGGACCAGGTCACTTGGCACCTTCCTTCACCAGCAGGGCCTCCTGGCCCACGACGTCGATCTGCAGGCCCTGTTCGCGCAGGAACCCGATCGGCACCACGTTGTCCTCGTAGCGGCCGGGCAGCTCGATGCGCATGCGGCCGATCTGGAGGCCGCCGACGGTGTCGATGGCGGCGCCGAGGATCGAGATGTCGATGTTGTAGGTGCGCGCGAGCTGGGAGATGACCGGCTGGGTGGCGGCCTCGCCGTGGAAGGTGACGTCGATGACGGTCCGGTCGGCGCCCGTGCGCTCACCGCTGACCGGGAACAGCGCGGCGGCGAGCTCGGAGCCGGGGGTGGCCAGCAGCTCGCTGACCGTGCCGGACTCCACGATCCGGCCCTTCTGCATGAGGGCGGCGGAGTCGCAGACCGACTTCACGACGTCCATCTCGTGGGTGATGAGCAGGACGGTCAGGCCCAGCTGCCGGTTCAGGTCGCGCAGCAGCTGGAGGATGGAGCGGGTGGTCTCGGGGTCGAGGGCGCTGGTGGCCTCGTCGGAGAGGAGCACCTTGGGGTCGCCGGCGAGGGCACGGGCGATGCCGACGCGCTGCTTCTGCCCGCCGGAGAGCTGGGCCGGGTAGGCCTTGGCCTTGTCGGCGAGGCCGACCAGGTCGAGGAGCTCCAGCGCCTTGCGCGAGCGCTCCTTGCCGGACGTGCCGAGGATCTCCAGCGGCAGCTCGACGTTGTCCTGCACGGTCCGCGAGGAGAGCAGGTTGAAGTGCTGGAAGACCATGCCGATGCGGCTGCGCGCCCGGCGCAGCTCCTTGCCGGCGCGCGGGCCGCGCCCGGCGAGGGCGGTGAGGTCCTGCCCGGCGACGGTCACGGTGCCGGAGGTGGGGCGCTCCAGCAGGTTGACGCAGCGGATGAGGGAGGACTTGCCGGCGCCGGACTGGCCGATGACGCCGTAGACCTCGCCTTCGCGGACGTGGAGATCCACGCCGTCGAGGGCGGTGACCTCTCGGCCGTGGGAACGGTGAGCCCGGTAGATTTTCGTCAGGCCCGAGGTGGTGATCACAGGATTTCCGTCACTGTCGAGTGCGCGGGCGTGGGTGTGCCCGGGCACGGGTGCATGCGGTTCAGGCATGAAGAGTGGATGTGCGTCTCGTATGGGTACGGCACACGGACATGCCACGGCTCTCGCTTCGGGGCGCGAGGCTCAGCTGATGCGGGGGCCCTCTAGAAGGCGCACATTCGACACATCAGGCGACACATACAACGAGCACCGGGCGTCATGGTCGCCTCGGTCGCAAGGATGCGGCAGCTCGTCGTGGTCATGCGATCAGTAAAGCAGACGGATGGCGCTGACCGGTCGCCGCCGTCCGGATACTGGACAGCGGCGGACAGCCCGGAAGGCGCACTCGGCGGCGGACGGAGATCCCCACACCCCCGTCGGTGACCAGTGCCGACGAGAGGGGCAGATCCTTCACCACGAGATCGGCGCCGGGTCACTCCGCCCGGTGGGTTGTGGCCAACGCCACGGTGACCATTCCGGCGGCGCGGCCCGCCTGGAGTCCTGCGGCGGTACGGCCTACGGCCGGGGTCGGCGGTCGGCGTCCGTTTCGGCCGTAATAAGGTCACCGCATGCTCAATGCCCTGACGCTGGTGACCGGGGTCGCCGCGCTGTTGCTCGCCGCCTGGTGCGGCTGGGCCGCCTACCGGGACCAGCCGACCAAGGACTGGCACTTCATCGGCATGGCCGTGGTGTCGCTGCTGGCGGTGGTGCAGCTGGTGGTCGGGATCGTGCAGCTGGCGCGGGGCGAGAAGCCGGCGCAGGGTACGACGATCTTCGTGGCGTATCTGCTGGGCGCGTTCGCGTGCGTGCCGGCGGCGGGGTTCATGTCCCTGGCCGAGCGGTCCAAGTGGGGCTCGGTGACGGTCGCCGCGGGCGGTGTGGTGCTGGCCGTGCTGGAGGTACGGCTCTATGACATCTGGGGAGGCTGAGGTGACGGCGGTGGAGGACAAGCCGACCCGGTTGATCAGCGGGCCGGGCATGCTGCTCGTCTGGTTCTACGGCGTGATGGTGGTCGGTGCGGTGTCGCGGTCGGCGTACCAGATCAGCACGGACTTTCAGCGGGCGCCGCTGGCCTATTCGCTGTCTGCTGTTGCCGGGATCGTGTACGGGTTCATCACGTACACGCTCGTCCGGGGCGGGGAGACGGCCCGCAGGGCGGCACTGGCGTGCTGTGCCGCCGAGCTCGCGGGTGTGCTGCTCGTCGGTACCTGGACCCTGGTCGACCACTCGGCGTTCCCGGACACGACGGTCTGGTCGTACTACGGGGCGGGGTACATCTTCATCCCGGTGCTGCTGCCGATCTCCGCGATGTACTGGCTGCGGAAGGCGCAGAACACCGTCAAGCCGTAGCCGCGTACGTCCCCGCCTGCTTTTCGAGGACGATCATCTCCACTCCGTCGGCGCCCTTGGAGCGGCCCACCGTCTCGTAGCCGGAGCGGCGGTACAGGCGGAGGTTGCCCTCGCTGCGGTGGCCGGTGAAGAGGCGGAAGCGGGTCGCGCCGCGCTCTTCCGCCAGCGCCGCCTCCGCCGCGCGCAGCAGCCGGGCGCCGATGCCGTGGCCCTGGAGGCGCGGGTGGACACAGAGCTTGCCGATGGCGGCCGTACCGTCCTCGGCGAGCTTGCCGCGGACCGAGCCGACCACCTCCTCGCCGAGCCGGGCGACGAAGACGCAGTCGGAGGTGACCTCCTCGCGGACGGAGTCCAGTGTTTGGACGAGCGGGTCGATGCGGTAATTGCCGTACAGCGCCGCCTCGCTCTGGAAGCACAGGTACTGGAGCCGGAAGATCTGCTCCGCGTCCTGCTCGGTCGCCACCGAGATGGTCACGCTCATGCCCATGTGCGCACGCCTCCCGCTCACCTGATCACCTGTCGTCCCCCACTCCTATCCCCGCGCTTCGCGAGCCGCAACCTCCGGCGTGAGCAATCGGCGCAGACAACCCAGACATCTGGATCGTTCCGGGCCAAGACTGCCCTGTGAGATACCCAACTCCCCCGCGATCTCCCGGTATGTCAGATCCTTCGGGGACAGCAGGGCCTCGATGAGCCGGGGGCAGCGGCCGGGCAGGCGGCGCACCGCGTCGCGCAGCGCGCGGTACCGGGCGGCCGCGAGGACGAGCTGTTCGGGACCGGGGCGGCTGTCGTCCACCGGTTCGGCGTCGTACGGCCGCTCCAGGCGGGTGATGCGCCGGCTGCGGCGCGCCTCGGCGCGGACGGCCGCACGCAGCCAGCCCTGCGGATCGCGTGGCGGCCCCTCGGCCGCCATCCGCTCCAGCAGACGCACCCAGACGGCCTGCTCCAGATCACCCGGCTCGCTCCCGGCGGCATATGCCTCCGCCGAGGCCTCGGCGGTGAGCAGCGGGTGCAGGGCGGCTACCAAGTCGTGCGTCATATGCGGAACGACGCGCCGCCCCGGACACAGGTTGCCGGGGCGGCGTGGAGTCACCCCGAACGGGGTGCGCGGGAGACCGGTGGGTTGACGCGGTCAGCCCGCCAGGAAGTCGGCGCGGGCGAGCACGCCGGTGTCGGCGTTGTCGGTGAAGACGCCGTCGATACCGGTCGCGAAGTACGTCTTGAAGGCGCCGAAGGGGTCGCCGTAGCCGTCGGCGGCGCTGCCCTTGCGGTACTCGGCCGGGAGGAACGGGTTCTCGTTGCGCATGGTGTACGGGTGCAGGATCAGGCCCACCTTGTGCGCGTCGCCGACCAGGGTGGTCGGCTGGGTGAGGCGGCCGTTCGCGTCCTTCGGGATGACCAGGTCGAGAGTCGGACCGATGCCCTGGGCGTAGCCGGCGATCTCCCGCAGGCCCTTGGGGGTGATCAGGTCGGCGACCGTGCGCGGGTCGCCCGCGTCCACGAAGTCGTACGGGCGGCTGTCCGCCGAGGACAGCAGTACGACGAGCGGGTTGTCGACCAGCTGGTTCAGCTTCTGGATGCTGGTCGGCTCGAAGGACTGCAGGATGACGGGCGAGTTCCGGCCGTCCTTGCCGTACTTGCGCAGCAGCTTGGCGACCCGCTCCTCCAGGCCCAGGCCGAGCTTGCGGAAGTACGTGGGGTGCTTGGTCTCTGGGTAGATCCAGACCTGCTTGCCGCGCTTGCGGGTCTGCTCGTCCTGCCACTTCAGGACCTCTTCGAACGTGGGTATCTCCCAGCGCCCGTTGTAGAGGGTGTTGTGCGGCCGGTTGGCCGGGATGCGCTCGACGGCGCGCAGGGTCTTCAGCTCGGCGAGCGTGAAGTCCTCGGTGAACCAGCCGGTGGTGGCGACCCCGTCCAGCATCTTGGTGGTCTTGCGGTCGGCGAACTCCGGGTGCGCGGCGACGTCCGTGGTGCCGCCGATCTCCGGCTCGTGCCGGCAGACGAGATGGCCGTCCTTGGTGGGCACCAGGTCCCCGGCCTCGACGACGTCGGCACCCAGGTCGAGCGCCAGGTTGTACGAGCCGAAGGTGTGCTCGGGGCGGTAGCCGCTGGCACCGCGGTGGCCGATGATCGTCGGCACCGGCAGGCCCTTCAGCCCCCGGCCGGTCCGGCCGGCCGTCCCGGTCTCGGCGGCCTCGGCCACGCCCGGCAGCCCGAGGACCGCTCCGCTCGCGCCGAACACCGCCGCGCCGAGGATCGCCCGCCGCCCGGTGCCCTGAGTCTTCTCGTTCGCCTGGTCGCTGCCCATCAGCGCCCTCCTGCCGTCCGCTCGTGAGTGCGGGCCGATCGTAGGGGCGCACACATGACCGAAGGGAGTCCCTCGACAGAACGCCCGGGTGACGCCGTATGTCCTGTGGGAGGCGAGTGGTGACGGCCCGTCGCATCGCCGGCCGGGGCGGCAGCCGAGTGGGTGAGGGCTTCGCGCGATCTCCGTCACACCGTCACAGCAGGGTTACGGCGCGTCCCCGCGACGTCACCGCAGGTAAACCCGCGTCAACACTTCGTAAGACCTCGGTGAACCGGCCGTACCCGATGTGCGCGGGGCCCAGGGCCGCGAGTAATGTCCTCACCTGCACAGACTCATATCGACCCTCGGCATCGGAGGACCCGTTGTCCCGCTTCGCGCTCATCAAGGCAGTGCTCGGACCGATCATGCGCCTGATGTTCCGCCCACAGGTGGAGGGCGTGGAGCACATCCCGGGGGACGGTCCGGTCATCCTCGCCGGCAACCACCTCACGTTCATCGACTCGATCGTGCTGCCGCTCGTCACCAAGCGGCAGGTGTTCTTCATCGGCAAGGACGAGTACGTCACCGGCAAGGGCGTCAAGGGCCGGCTGATGGCGTGGTTCTTCACCGGCGTCGGCATGATCCCGGTGGACCGGGACGGCGCGAGCGGGGGTGTGGCCGCGCTGATGACCGGGCGCCGGATCCTGGAGGAGGGGAAGGTCTTCGGGATCTACCCCGAGGGCACGCGGTCGCCCGACGGGCGGCTGTACCGGGGGCGCACCGGTATCGCGCGGCTGACGCTGATGACCGGGGCGCCGGTCGTTCCGTTCGCCATGATCGGCACGGACAAGCTGCAGCCGGGGGGAGCCGGGATTCCGCGGCCGGGCAAGGTGACGGTTCGTTTCGGTGAGGCGATGGAGTTCTCCCGGTACGAGGGGATGGATCGGGACCGGTATGTGCTGCGGGCCGTCACGGACTCCGTGATGGCCGAGGTGATGCGGCTGTCCGGGCAGGAGTACGTGGACATGTACGCCACGAAGGCGAAGGCCGCGTAGCGCCGCCGGCAGTTCGGCCGGTGGATGCGGGTGCGTTTTCAGGTGCGGGTGCGTGGGGGCTGGTCGCGCAGTTGCCCGCGCCCCTTACGTACTCACCTCACCCGGCGCTTTCCAGTTTTTGGCCCCTCAGCAAGAACCATGCCGCCGCCGCCGTCCCCAGCAGGACCGCTGCTCCCGCGCCCGAGGCCAGGTGGAGGCCGTGGACGAAGGATTCGCGGGCCGCGTCCAGCATCTGCTGGGCCGTGTGCGGGGGCATCTTCGTTGCCGCCTCCACGGCCGCGCCCAGTGATTCATGAGCCGTCGCCGGCGTTCCCGCCGGACCCGTGAAGTCGCGGTAGGTGCCCGTCACGATCGAGCCCAGCAGGGCGATGCCCAGGGCCGCGCCCAGTTCGTACGCCGTCTCGGAGACCGCCGAGGCGGCGCCCGCCTGCTCCTTGGGCACGCTGGACAGAATGACGTCGGCCGTCACGGTGAAGGAGAACCCGGCGCCGATGCCGACGACCAGCAGTGCCGCGCCGAGGACCGGGTAGCCCGTCGACACGCCCACCGTGGTCAGCGCGGCCAAGGCGAGGCCCACCGCGGCGAGGCCGCCCGAGACCACGGCGCGGACCGAGAAGCGGCGGGCCGCGCCGCCCGCGATCAGGCCGGCCGCCACCGCGCCGACCGCGGCGGGCAGTTCGGCGAGTCCGGCCTCGAACGGGCGCCTGCCCTGGACGAGTTGCAGGTACTGGGAGAGGAAGAACACCAGGCCGGACATGCCGAGCACGGTCAGCAGGTCGGCGAGGACCGCCCCGCTGAAGCCGCGGCGCCTGAACAGCCGCATGTCCAGCAGCGGGGTCGGCATGGTGAGCTGCCGGTGGACGAAGCCGTAGAGCGCGGCCGCCCCCAGCAGGCCCGCGGCGAGCGTAGGACCGGTGAACCCGTGGGTCGCCGCCTCCTTGACGGCGTATACGACGCCGATCATGCCGACCAGGGACAGGAGGACGCTGATCAGGTCCCAGGGGCCGGGGTCCGGATTGCGGGACTCGGGCAGAGTACGGATGCCGACCAGGACCAGGACCGCCATCACGGGCAGGTTGATGAGGAAGACCGAGCCCCACCAGAAGTGTTCGAGCAGGAAACCGCCCGCGATGGGGCCGACCGCCGTACCGGCGGAGGCCGTCGCGCCCCAGATGCCGACGGCGAGGCTGCGCTCGCGCGGGTCGTGGAAGAGGTTACGGATCAGGGCGAGGGTGGCGGGCATCAGGGTCGCACCCGCGACACCGAGCAACGCCCGTGCCAGGATCATCAGTTCGGGTGTCGTGGCGTAGGCGTTGAGCACGGATATCGCGCCGAACGCGGTGGCACCGCCGAGCAGGATCCGCTTGCGGCCGATGCGGTCGCCGAGGCTGCCCATGGAGACCAGCAGACCGGCGATGACGAAGGAGTAGACGTCGCCGATCCACAGCAGCTGGATGCCGGAGGGGGCCAGGTCTTCGCTGATGTAGGGGGTCGCCAGGCCGAGGACGGTGGCGTCGACGGCCACCAGCAGCACGGCCAGGACGAGGACGGAGAGCGCGAGCCAGCGGCCAGGGCGCTTCTCCACCTCCGCCGCACGAGCCGGCTGCAGGGTGCTGGTCATGATTCCTCTCTTCTTACGCGTCTTACGCGTTCGTACGTCGTGCGCCGCCGAGCAGCAGCTCGACGATCATGTAGGTGAAGTCCTTGGCAGCCACCCGGCCCTCCGCCACCGCCCAGGCGCCGGAGGCCAGCAGGCCGTACAGCGCCTCGGTGAGCCAGGCGGGCGTGAGGTCGATGCGGAACTCGCCGCTTTCCTGGCCGCGCCGGAACAGGGCCGTGAGGCGTTCGTCGATGCGGGCCCAGCCCTGGTTCTGCTGCTCGCCCTCGAACAGCTGGTTCTCGGTGTAGAGGAAGGCGAGCAGGCCGGCCGAGGGCTCGATGGCGCGGACCAGGCGGTGGACGGCCTCGCCCGCCGGGCCCTCGTCCACCCGGGCCGCCGCCAGCGCCGCCTCGCACTCCTCGATGCCGAGCGCCTCCAGGGCCCGTACGAGCGCGTCGCGCCCGGCGAAGTGGCGGTGCAGCGTGGCCCGGCTGATCCCGGCGGCCCTGGCGACCTCGTCCATGGTCGCGGTGGACTTACGGGTCAGCAGGGCGGCCGCGCTGCGCAGCACCTGGTCACGGTCGAGAGCCATGAGACAATCATAGAGCATGTGAGACATCATTGTCTCACGGTGGGCATGCGTGGCTCATTCTCGCTGATCAGCAGCGGTGTGGATCAGTGCCAGGGCAGCTGCCCGCGCCGGTCCCAGTAGGCGTGCGGGTCCTCGGTGAGCGTGGCGAGGCGGGTCAGCTGGTCCGCGTCGAGGTCGACCGCGGGAGCGTGGAGGTTGGAGACGAGCTGGGCGACCGTCGCGGCGCCGGAGAGCACGACGCCGGCCCAGGGCTGGCGCAGGATCCAGGCGAGGGCGACGGCGTCGCAGCCGAGGCCGGTCTCCTCGGCGACGGCCCTCAGTTCCGCCGGGGCGTGCGGGGCGGCCAGCCGGCCGTTGGCCATGCCCTCCTTGACGATCACGGTGAGCCCGGCGTCGTGCGCCTCGGCGAGCGCGGCCGCGGCCGATTTTTCGAGCACGTTGTACGTCGACTGGACGGTACGGAAGAGGGGCTCGCCGTCTGCGGTGATCTCCAGGGCGGCGCGGACGGTGTCGGCCTGGGCGGGGCCGCTGGTGGAGAAGCCGATGCTCAGGCCCTGGGCGGCGGCCTCGGCGAGCCGGGCGTGCAGGTCCTTGTCGGTGAGGGCCGGGCTGTCCGGGGTCAGCGAGTGGATCTGGTAGAGGTCCAGTCGGTCGCCGAGCAGCGCGTCGGTCTCGGCGCGCTGCCGCTCGTACGCGGCGAGGCTGTGGTCCTTGACCTCGTGCGTCTCGGCGTCCGCCGACCAGCCGGCGGTGTAGGTGTAGCCCCACTTGCTGCCGACGACCACGTCATCGATGTCGGGCCGGGCGTTCAGCCAGTCGGCGAGGAACTCCTCCGAGCGGCCGTAGGAGCGGGCGACGTCGAAGTAGCGCACGCCTTGGGCATAGGCGGCGTCGAGGAGTTCGTGGGTCCGGGTGCGCAGGGCGTCCGCGGTGCGCTCGGCCGGGAGGTCCTCCTCCCGGCCGAGGTTGATGTAGCCCGGACGGCCGACGGCGGCGAGACCGAGTCCGAGGTGCGCGGTGGGTGTGGTCGCGGCGGCCAGGCGGCTGAACGGCATGGCGGCTCCCTGCACGATCGGCTGAGGGCGGGTATCGCGCACCAATCTACCCAGCACCCCGCGGTTCAGCCCGCGCTGACGCAACGCGGCTCGAAGGCGGGATTCGGCAAGGTGTCGTGTACGTCTCGCGCTCCAGGGCGGCACGAAGGGCCCGGACGGGGGTGTCCGGGCCCTTTCCGCTCTCCTGCGGTTGGTCAGGCCTGCCTGGCCGTCGCCCACTCGTGCTGCGCCGCCACGTCGGCCTTGACCTCCGCGAGCTGTACGGCGACCGCGCTCGGGGCCGTGCCGCCCCGTCCGTTGCGGGAGGCGAGAGCGCCCGGCACGTTCAGGACCGTACGCACCTCGGGGGTGAGGTGGGCGGAGATCTTCGCGAACTGCTCGTCCGTGAGCTCGTCCAGTTCCTTGCCCTCGGCCTCGGCGACCTTGACGCACTCGCCGGCGACCTCGTGCGCCACGCGGAACGGGACGCCCTGCTTGACCAGCCACTCGGCGATGTCGGTGGCGAGGGAGAAGCCGGCCGGGGCCAGTTCCTCCATGCGCGCGCGGTTGACGGTCAGCGTGGCGATCATGCCGGTGAAGGCGGGCAGCAGGACCTCCAGCTGGTCACAGGAGTCGAAGACCGGCTCCTTGTCCTCCTGGAGGTCGCGGTTGTAGGCGAGGGGCAGGGCCTTGAGGGTGGCCAGCAGACCCGTCAGGTTGCCGATCAGACGACCCGACTTGCCGCGGGCCAGCTCGGCGATGTCCGGGTTCTTCTTCTGCGGCATGATCGACGAGCCCGTGGAGAACGCGTCGTGCAGGGTCACGAAGGAGAACTCCTTCGTGTTCCAGATGATGATCTCCTCGGCGATCCGGGAGAGGTTCACGCCGATCATCGCGGTGATGAAGGCGAACTCCGCGACGAAGTCCCGGGAGGCAGTGCCGTCGATCGAGTTGCCGACGCTGCCGTGCTCGAAGCCGAGGTCCTGGGCGACCGCCTCCGGGTCCAGGCCCAGGGAGGAGCCGGCGAGGGCACCGGAGCCGTACGGCGACACCGCCGTGCGCTCGTCCCACTGGCGCAGGCGTTCGGCGTCCCGGGACAGGGACTGGACGTGCGCGAGGACGTGGTGGGCGAAGAGCACCGGCTGGGCGTGCTGGAGATGGGTGCGGCCGGGCATCGCGACGTCCGGGTGGGCCTCGGCGAGGCCGATCAGGGCGTCCTGGAGACCGGCGATCAGGCCGCCGATCGTCCGGGCGTGATCCCTCAGGTACATCCGGAACAGGGTCGCCACCTGGTCGTTCCTCGACCGGCCCGCGCGCAGTTTGCCGCCGAGGTCGGGGCCGAGGCGCTCCAGCAGGCCGCGCTCGAGGGCGGTGTGGACGTCCTCGTCGGCGATCGTGCCGACGAAGGCGCCGGAGGCCACGTCGGCCTCCAGTTGGTCGAGCCCGGCGATCATGCGGGTCAGCTCGTCCTCGGTGAGCAGCCCGGCCTTGTGCAGCACGCGCGCGTGGGCCCGCGAACCGGCGATGTCGTACGGCGCGAGCCGCCAGTCGAAGTGGACGGACGCGGACAGCTTCGCCAGGGCCTCGGCGGGACCGTCGGCGAAACGGCCGCCCCAGAGCCGTACGTCACCGCTGTTGCTGCTCACTTGCGCTGCTCCTAGGGAAGTGGGTCGGTCGGGCGAGGTGTGCGTCAGGCTATGCCTGCAGATCGCGCCGGGCGGCGATCTTCGACGACAGGCTGTAGATGTCGATGAATCCCTTGGCCGCCGCCTGGTCGAAGGTGTCGCCGGTGTCGTAGGTGGCGAGGTTGAAGTCGTAGAGCGAGGACTCGGAGCGGCGGCCGGTGACGACCGCCCGGCCGCCGTGCAGGGTCATCCGGATGTCGCCGGTCACGTGCTGGCTGGCCTCGTCGATGAAGCCGTCCAGGGCGCGCTTGAGCGGGGAGAACCACTGGCCGTCGTAGACGAGTTCGCCCCAGCGCTGCTCGACCTGCCGCTTGTAGCGGGCGAGTTCGCGCTCGACGGTGACGTTCTCCAGCTCCTGGTGGGCGGTGATCAGGGCGATCGCGCCGGGAGCCTCGTAGACCTCGCGGGACTTGATGCCGACGAGGCGGTCCTCGACCATGTCGATCCGGCCGATGCCCTGGGCGCCGGCGCGCTCGTTGAGCTGCTGGACGGCCTGCAGGACGGTGACAGGCTTGCCGTCGACGGCGACCGGGACGCCCTCCTTGAAGGTGATGATCACCTCGTCGGCGTCGCGGGGCTCCGCCGGATTGGCCGTGTACTCGTAGATGTCCTCGATCGGGGCGTTCCAGATGTCCTCCAGGAAGCCCGTCTCGACGGCGCGCCCGAAGACGTTCTGGTCGATGGAGTACGGGGACTTCTTGGTGGTGGCGATCGGGAGCTGCTTGGCCTCGCAGAAGGCGATCGCCTTGTCCCGGGTCATCGCGTAGTCCCGGACCGGGGCGATGCACTTCAGGTCGGGCGCGAGGGCGACGATGCCGGCCTCGAAGCGGACCTGGTCGTTGCCCTTGCCGGTGCAGCCGTGGGCGACGGTGGTGGCGCCGTGCTTCTTTGCGGCGGCGACCAGGTGCTTGACGATCGCCGGCCGGGAGAGGGCGGAGACCAGCGGGTAGCGGTCCATGTAGAGGGCGTTGGCCTTGATCGCCGGGAGGCAGTACTCGTCGGCGAACTCGTCCTTGGCGTCGGCCACTTCGGCCTCGACGGCCCCGCAGGCGAGGGCGCGCTTGCGGATGACGTCCAGGTCCTCGCCGCCCTGGCCGACGTCCACCGCGACGGCGATGACCTCGGCGCCCGTCTCCTCGGCGATCCAGCCGATGGCGACGGAGGTGTCCAGACCGCCCGAATAGGCGAGTACGACGCGCTCGGTCACGGGTTTCTCCTCACACTGCACTTGCCGTCATGCATGAGTATGCAGAGTTCTGCATGATTCGTCAATCGAGGGTCGGGGTGAACGCCGACACCGGGCGGGCCGGACGATGGGCTCGTGCGCGAATTCGTTAGACAGGCGAATGAATTGCCTCGATAATCCTTGGACATGGGAAAGACCTATGAACGCATCGACGGCAGGCTCCGGACGTTCATCGAGGAGCAACCCCTCTTCTTCACCGCGACCGCCCCCCTGTCCGGCGACGGCACGGTCAACCTCTCCCCCAAGGGCCTCAAGGGCTCCTTCGCCGTGCTCGACGAACTGACCGTGGCCTACCTCGACTTCGCCGGGTCCAATGCGGAGACCATCGCGCACCTGAGGGAGAACGGGCGGATCACCCTGATGTGGTGCGCCTTCCAGGGCCCGCCGAACATCGTGCGGGTGCACGGCCGGGGCGAGCCGGTCTTCCGGGACGGCCCGCGCTTCAAGGAGCTGATCGCCCATTTCCCGGACATCGACCCCAGCGCGCACGGACTGCGCGCCGTCATCGTCGTACACGCGGAACTGATCCGGGACACCTGCGGGTACGCCGTCCCCTACATGGCGTACGAGAACGACCGTGACCTGCACGGGAAGCGGTTCGCGCGGGAGGACGACGCCTCGCTGAGCGCCTACTTCGAGAAGAAGGAGCACGTCGCGACGAGCCTGGACGGACTACCCGGGCTGCCGTTGCCGCTTCCCCCGTCTACCGTCTGAGCCATGCGCCCCGCTGTCGTGCTCGCCCTCGTGTCCGCGTCCTCGTTCGCCCTGCTCGGCCTCGCACCGGGCCCCGCGTCCGAGCCGCTGCCCGCCCGGATGGCGGACACCGGCGGAGGCAGCCAGCTGATCACCGCTCAGGCACCGGACACCGGCTCGACATCGGGCACGCTCACCTGGTGGGACCTGAAGGACGGGCAGTGGGTGCAAGCCGGTACGGCACCGGCGCGGTTCGGGGCGAACGGGCTGGTGGAGGGGGCCTCGCGGCAGCAGGGGACGAACACGACACCGACCGGCTTGTACGGCCTCCCCTTCGGCTTCGGGATCAAGGCCGCGCCGAGCGGGACGAGCGTCGAGTACCGGGCGGTGAAGGAGAGTTCCTGGTGGTGCGAGGACAACGACTCGGCGGCGTACAACCGTTGGGTGGATCCGCTGCCCGCCGACTGCCGCGGCTCCGAGTCGGAGCACCTCATCTCCTACTCGACGCAGTACGCGTACGGGCTCGTCATCGGCTTCAACTACGACCAGCCCGTACGCGGGCGCGGAGCCGGGATCTTCCTCCATGTGAACGGACAGGCGGCGACGGCCGGGTGTGTGTCGGTGCCGGAGGACGCGATGCTGCGGATCCTGCAGTGGGCGGAGCCGGAGCGGAAGCCGCACATGGCCATCGGGACGGTGGACGGACCCACCGCCGTCACCCGGTACTGAGGGGCTCAGCTCGCCGGAAGCCGCACCGTGAACGTCGTGGATCCCGGTCCGCTCTCCAATTCCACACTCCCTGCGTGCGCCTCCACCACCGCCGCCACGATCGACAGGCCCAGCCCCGCCCCGGCGCCGGACGCATCCGCGCGGCGGCGGTGTTCGGCGCGGGTGAAACGCTCGAAGACGGTCGGCTGGATCCCTTCGGGGACGCCTGGGCCGTCGTCGTGGACGCAGAGGCGGGCCGAGTCGGTACCGGCTTCCAGGGTCACGGTGACCTTGGTGTCAACGGGTGTGTGCAAACGCGCGTTGGCCAATAGGTTGGCCAACACCTGTTGGAGGCGGTGGGCGTCGCCCGGGACCGTCACCGGGTCCTCGGGGAGGTCCAGGGTCCAGCGGTGGCCGGGGCCGGTGGCACGGGCATCGGTGACCGCGTCGAGGACCAGGTGGGTCAGGTCGACGGGATGGCGTTCCAGCGGGCGGCCCGCGTCGAGACGGGCGAGCAGGAGCAGGTCGTCGACCATCTCGCCCATGCGGGCGGACTCGGCCGAGATGCGGTGCAGGGCGCGGGTCACCTCCGGCGGCACCGGGCCGGGGTGGAGCAGGGCCAGTTCGGCGTGGCCCCGGACCGAGGCGACCGGGGTACGCAGCTCGTGGCTGGCGTCGGCGGCGAAACGGCGCAGCCGCTCCTCGCTCGCCTGGCGTTTGGTCAGCGCGCCCTCGACATGGCCCAGCATGCGGTTGAAGGCGGCGGCCACCCGGCCGACCTCGCTGCCCGGGTCGGGGTCCGGAGCGCGTGGCGGCAGCGCCACCTCGCCGCTGGCCAGCGGCAGCTCGCTGACCCGGGTGGCGGTGGCGGCGACCCGGCTGAGGGGGCGCAGGGACCAGCGCACCCAGAAGGCGCCGGCCACGCCGGTCACCACGAGTGCGAGGCCGAAGACGACACCGGCGACCAGTTCCAGCCGGTGGACCGTGGCCTGCACCGGCTCCAGCGGCAGGCCGACGATCAGCACGTCCCCGTCCCGGCCGGCGGTGGCGACGACCCGGTAGTCGTCCAGGGCCGAGAGTTCGACGGTGTGCGGACGGCCGTCGGCCGGTACCCGGGCCAGCCGTGCGGCGTCCTGCGCGGTCAGGTCGACGTTCAGGTCCGCCGCCGGGTCGCCGGAGCGGATGAGCCCCTTGTGGGTGAGCGTGCCGTTCAGCAGGCGGGCGCCGAAGGTGCCGGTGGCCATCCGGCGGGTGTCCCCGTGCTCGTCCCCGTCGTGGTCGTCGGGCAGCTTGCCGCCCCGCTCCAGGCTCTCCGGGAACCGGGTGCCGACCTGGACGAGCTGCTCGTCCAGGCGCTGGGTGAGGAAGCCGTTCAGCTCCACCACCGCCGCCAGGCCCACGGCCGCGCAGCTGACCGCCAGCAGCACCACCAGGCCGACGGTGAGCCGGGCGCGCAGGGTGCGGGGCCGGGGCAGCCGGGCCAGGCGTCCGCGGATGTGCGGGCGGCTCACTTGGCCACCGGTTTGAGGACGTAGCCGGCTCCGCGCACCGTGTGGATCATGGGCTCCCGGCCCGCGTCGAGCTTCTTGCGCAGGTAGGAGATGTACAGCTCGACGACATGGGCCCGGCCGCCGAAGTCGTAGGACCAGACCCGGTCGAGGATCTGTGCCTTGCTGAGCACGCGGCGCGGGTTGCGCATGAGGAAGCGCAGGAGTTCGAACTCCGTGGGCGAGAGGTCGATCAGGTCGCCGGCCCGGGTGACCTCGCGGGCCTCCTCGTCCATGACCAGGTCGCCGACGATCAGCCGTGGCCCCTCGGCCGGCCGGCGGGCCATACCCGCCCGGCGCAGCAGGCCGCGCAGCCGGGCGACGACCTCCTCCAGGCTGAAGGGCTTGGTGACGTAGTCGTCGCCGCCCGCGGTGATCCCGGCGATCCGGTCCTCGACCGCGTCCCGGGCCGTGAGGAACAGCACACAGACGTCGGGCTTCACCTCGTGCAGCCGGCGCAGTACGGCGAAGCCGTCGGTGTCCGGGAGCATCACGTCCAGGACGACGGCGTCGGGCAGCAGCTCGCGGGCGCCGGCCACGGCCGAGGCGCCGTCGCCGGCCGCACGCACCTCCCAGCCCTCGTAGCGCAGGGCGCCGGTGAGCACCTCCGCCAGGTCGGGGTCGTCGTCGACGACGAGGACGCGCAGCGGGGTGCCGTCGGGTCGGGTGAGGGCCGGGCGGCCGGAACGGGTGGTGTTCATCGCGCCTACCAGCATCACCCGGATGGCGGGGTAGGGCGTACCGCCTGCGCTCTGAGTTTTCTCTGAGAAGCGTCGCCGTCCGCTCAACGCCGGCTGTGGACCGCCTCTGAGTCCGCTCTCGAAGGGCCTGGTCAGGGGGTTGTTCAAAGGTTCCTGAGAGCTTCGGCCCGCACAGTGGCCCGGTACCGAGGACGAAGGGACGGTGACCGATGACCACCGTGGATGCGCGGCGGGAGGCCCCGCCCGGGCCCGTGACCGCACGGCGCTCACCCGCCGGGCCGGTGCTGGCGCTGCTGTGGGGCGGGGCCGCGGCCGCGGTCGCGCTCTGGTGGGCGGAGACCGGGTCGGTGGCGGGTACGGCGGGCTGGCTGACCGGCGCCGGGCGGATGGCCGGGCTGCTGTGCGGGTACGCCTGCGCGGTGCTGGTCGGCCTGATGGCGCGGGTGCCGCTGCTGGAGAGGCGGATCGGCTCGGACCGGGTGGCGCGCTGGCACGCGATGGCCGGCCGGTACACGGTCTGCCTGCTCGTCGCCCACATCGTGCTGATCCTCGCCGGGTACGCCGCCCAGGACCGGGCCTCGCTCTGGCACGAGACGGTGACGGTCGTGCTGGACTACCCGGACATGCTCAAGGCCGGCACCGGCACGCTGATCCTCTTCGCGGTCGGGATCACCTCGGCCCGTGCCGTGCGCCTCCGCACGAGTCACGAATTCTGGTACTACGTCCACCTGCTGACGTACGCGGCCGTGTTCCTGGCCTTCTTCCACCAGCTGACGCTGGGGAACGAGTTCAACGGCAAGCCGGTCGCGACCGCCGTCTGGTACACGCTGTACCTGGGCGTCGCGGCCCTGGTGCTGTGGTTCCGGATCCTCGCCCCGGTCCGCCTCAACCGGCGCCACCGGCTGCATGTGGACTCGGTTCACACGGAGGCGCCGGGTGTGTACTCGGTCGTCGTACGCGGACGGCACCTGGATGAGCTGGGGGCGCGGCCGGGGCAGTTCTTCCGCTGGCGGTTCCTCGGCGACGGCATGCGCTGGACGTCGACGCCGTACTCCCTGTCGGCCCCGCCGCGCCCGGATCTGATGCGCATCACGGTCAAGGCGCTCGGCGACCACAGCGCGGCCGTCGCCCGGCTGCGGCCCGGCACCCGGGTGTGGGCGGAGGGCCCGTACGGCGCGCTGACCGCCGACCGGGCCACCGGCCACCGCTCCCTGCTGATCGCGGCCGGCGTCGGCGTCACCCCGCTGCGGGCGCTGTTCGAGACCCTGCCCGGCGAGGTCACGCTGCTGTACCGGGCACGCCGTGCCGAGGATCTGGCGCTCGGCCAGGAGCTGGAGGCGATCGCCCGCCGGCGCGGCGCGCAGGTGCTGTACGCGCTGAACGGTCCCCGGGGCGAGCGCCCGCCCCTGACGGCGGAGTCGCTGCGGGCGACCTTCCCGGGCCTCGCCGGCCACGACGTCTACATCTGCGGGCCGCACGGCTTCGCACGGGACGTGTACGAGGCGCTGCGGGCGGCCGGGGTCCCGGACCGCCGTATCCACCACGAGTCGTTCGAACTGTGAGAGCTGTGAGGCGGACCACGTGCATGCCCTGAAGAAGAACCGCCCCCTGCGCCGCATCGTGCCGGCCGGTGCCGCCACGGTCTCCGCGATGGTGCTGCTGCTGTCGCTGAAGCCGCACACGAGCCCCACGCCGGCCACGGCGGACACCAAGTCGCCTTCGGTGTCGAGCAGTTCGGCTCCGTCCGGCGGTGCCACCTCGGGCCCGGGGACGGTCGGCAGGACCGTCACCGGCGACACCGTGCGGACCCGCTGGGGCCCGGTCCAGGTGCGGGTGACGGTCAAGAGCGGCAGGCTCACGGACGTGACGGCCGTGCAGTACCCGCGGGACAACCCGCGCGACCAGGAGATCAACGGCTACGCCCTCCCCCAGCTGCGGCGGGAGGCGCTGGCCGCGCAGAGCGCGGACATCGACATGGTCTCGGGCGCCACGTACACCAGCACCGGCTACCAGCGGTCCCTGCAGTCCGCGCTGGACTCGGCGGGACTGTGAGGCACCGGCTCTGAACACTCGGCGCATGCGGCACGTATCTGAGGGCCGACGGTCAAGTCCCCCCGGAGGAACCGTGACCACCACGCTCGCAGGCGGACGTGCCGCCCGCCGACAGACGATGCGCCGCATCCGCCCGCGCCGCTCCCCGGCCGTACCGCTGCTGCTCGCCGTCGGGGCGGGCGCGGCGGCCGTGCTGTGGCTCTGGTGGCACAACACACCGTCCGTCGCCGACGACAACAGCAGAATCCTCAACGCGGGCCGGATCACCGGCCTGCTGGCCGGCTATCTGATGGCGCTGGTCGTGCTGCAGATGGCGCGCGTGCCGGCGCTGGAGCGCCGGGTCGGCTCGGACCGGGTGGCCCGCTGGCACGCGATGAGCGGCCGGTACACGCTCTGCCTGATCGTGGCGCACGTCTTCCTCACCATGTGGGGGTACGCGCTGCAGGCGGGCAAGTCGCTGGGCGACATCGTGCAGCAGACCATCGACTCCATCAACCAGCTGCCCGACATGGGCAAGGCCGCCATCGGCACGGGTCTGTTCGTGCTGATCGGGCTGACGTCGATCGGCGTGATCCGCCGCCGGATGCCGTACGACACCTGGTACCACGTCCACCTGCTGACGTACGCGGCGGTGTTCCTGACGTTCTGGCACCAGATCACCACCGGCAACGACTTCGCGGTCGAGCCCATGGCGAAGACCTTCTGGTACGGCCTGTACGGCGCCGTCACCGCGCTCGTGATCTGGTACCGCATCCTCACCCCGATCCGGCTGAACCTCACACACCGGATGCGGGTGGAGGCGGTCATCGAGGAGACGCCGGGCATCGTGTCGGTGCTGATCGGCGGGCGGAGGCTGCACCGGATGGGCGCGGAGGCGGGCCAGTTCTTCCGCTGGCGGTTCCTCGCGCCCGGGATGCGGTTCAGCTCGCATCCGTACTCGCTCTCGGCGGCGCCCCGTCCGGACATGCTGCGGATCACGGTGAAGGCGATCGGCGACCACAGCGCGCGGCTGCGGGAGCTGACGCCCGGCACCCGGGTGTGGGCGGAGGGTCCGTACGGCGCGATGACCGCCCAGCGCCGCAGCCGGGGCAAGGTGCTGCTGATCGCGGGCGGGGTCGGGATCACGCCGATGCGGGCGCTGTTCGAGACGCTGCCCGGGGCGGCCGGTGACATCACCCTGCTCTACCGGGCCAACAGCACTCAGGACCTGGCGCTGTGGGACGAGCTGGCGAAGATCGCCGACGAGCGGGGCGCCCGGCTGATGTACGCGGTCAACAGCCCGGACGGGGAGCGGCCGGACATCTCCGCGGAGAACCTCCGGAAGAAGATCCCGGACGTCGAGCGGCACGACGTCTTCATGTGCGGCCCGGCCGGGTTCGCGCAGTCGGTGTACGAGGCACTGCGCGGCGCGGGGGTCCCCGCCCGCCGTATCCATCACGAGTCGTTCGAGATGTGAGCGGGAGCTGTACGAGATGAGGAAGAGCCACCCCATTCGGCGGGTCATGCTGACCACCGCCGCGACCGTGTCCGGTGTCGTGCTGCTGCTGTCGCTGAAGCCGGCGTCCGGTCCGGCCGCGGCGTCGGCGGCGGGCACGGCCCCGCAGGCGACGGCCGGAGCGCAGGAGTCGCCGCAGGGCGGTACCCAGGCGGCCGGTGCGCAGGCCGGCACGGTCACCGGTGACGCGACGCCGACGCAGTACGGCACGGTGCAGGTGCGGCTGACCGTCAGCAAGGGCAAGGTCACGAAGGCCGAGGCCGTGCAGGCGCCCAAGGGCGGACTCAGCGACCAGAAGACCGCGCTGGCCGTCCCCAAGCTCAACCAGGAGGCCGTCGCGGCGCAGAGCGCGCAGATCGACGCGGTGTCCGGGGCGACGTACACGAGCACGGGCTACAAGAAGTCGCTGCAGTCGGCGCTGGACAAGGTGAAGACGTCCGCGGGAAGCTCCACCGGGTCCTCCGCTGGGTCCTCCACCGGTTCTTCGTCCGGTTCCTCTTCCGGTGCGGCGCAGGCGCGTACGGTCACCGGGAAGGTCGCGCAGACGCAGTACGGCCCGGTGCAGGTGCGGATCACGGTCGCCGGTGGCAAGATCACCAGGGCGGATGCCGTGCAGGCGCCCAAGGGCGGACTCAGCGACCAGAAGACCGCGCTGGCCGTGCCCAAGCTCAACCAGGAGGCCGTCACGGCCGGCAGCGCGAAGATCGACGCCGTCTCCGGCGCCACCTACACCAGCACCGGCTACCAGCAGTCCCTGCAGTCGGCGCTGGACCAGGCCGGTGGCTGACACGGTGGCCGAGTCGGCTGAGGCTCCCGCCGCGGTGCGTCATGCGGAGGAGGTCATGGGGACCGTCTTCTCCTTCGACGTCCGCGGCGGGGAACCCGGTGCGGTGCGGGCGACGCTGGCCGAGGCCGTCGCCGGTCTGCACCGGGCGGACGCGGTCTTCAGCACCTACCGCGAGGACAGCGAGGTCTCCCGGCTGGCCCGGGGTGAGCTGACCGTGGCCGGGTGCGTGCCCGAGGTGGCGGAGGTGCTGGACCTCGCGGCCGAGGCGGAGCGGGTCAGCGAAGGCTGGTTCAGCACGCGTTACCAGGGCTCGCTGGATCCCACCGGCATCGTCAAGGGCTGGGCCGCCGAGCGGGCGGCGCGGCTGCTGGCGGGGGTGGCCGGGGTGAGCGGGGTGAGCGTCAACGGGGGCGGGGACGTCCAGTTGCTCGGCACGCCGGAGCCGCAGCGGCCGTGGCGGGTGGGGGTGGCGGATCCGCTGCGGCCGGGGGGCCTGGCCGCGGTGATCTCGTCGGCGGGGGTGGAGGAGCTGTCGGTGGCGACCTCGGGCACGGCCGAGCGGGGCGCACACATCGTGGATCCGCGGACCGGGAAGTCGGCGGTGTCGGACCTGGTCGCCGTGACCGTGGTGGGTCCCCGTCTGACCTGGGTGGACTGCTGGGCCACGGCGGCGTTCGCGATGGGCTCGCGGGCCGGGCTGGCCTGGCTGGAGTCCCTCCCGGACGTGGAGGGCCTGCTGATCACCGCCGGCGACGAGGTGCGGTGCACCGGGGGGCTGGCGGCGAGGCTGGGCTGAGGCTGGGCTGACGGCGACTTTCCGAGCGAGTTTTCGGGGCGGCTTTTCAGAAACGGTTTTTCAGGGCGACTTTCTCGCCGGAGAGCCATCCGATTCCTGCCCCGGGACGTATCCCGAGTACAGCGAGTTTCGGGAGGAACGCCATGGCTATGTTCAGCGGTCTGCTGCCTGCCAAGCGCCGTGACCATGGGAAGGACACCTCGCAGCACCACGGCCACCACAGTCACCACCACGGCCACGATCACGACCACGGCCGCGCGCACCGGCTGGCTCGACGTGTACGACGCGTGGAGCGAGGAGCGGGCCTGCCGGTGTGTGATCAAGGTGGTGCGACCGGACCTGCGGGGCGAGGCGGGGCTGGGCGAGCGGCTGCTGCGGGAGGGCCGGTGGCTGCGGGAGTTCAGCCATCCGCATCTGGTCCGGGGGTACGAGACCGTCGAGTCGCCCGAGCCGCTCGTCGTCCCGGAGACGCTGACCGGTGAGACGCTGTCCCACCTCGTGCACCGGTTGCGGCGGCGGCCGGCCGCCGCCGATGTGGCGCTGCTCGGCGTGCAGATGTGTTCGGCGGTGCACTACCTCCATGGCCGGGGTCTGCTGCACCTGGAGCTCAAACCGTCCAACGTGGTGGTGGAGCGCGGTCATGCCAAGGTGCTGGACCTGAGCGTCGCCCGGCCGCCCGGACCCGCGCCCGCCGGGGTGGGCACGTGCTGCTACCTCGCTCCGGAGCAGGCCCGCGGCGGACCGCTCACCGCCGCCGCCGACGTCTGGGGCATCGGCGTCACGCTGTTCGAGGTCGCATGCGGTCAGGCGCCGTTCGACTGCGGGGAGAGGGCGGACTCGGCCGACCACGGCGGCGACGGCACGGACGACCGCTGTCCGCAGACGGTGGAGCCCGCCCCCCCGATCGCCTCCCGGCGGCGGCTGCCGGCCGCGCTCGCCGCCGCCGTGGACGGCTGTCTGCGGCCCGACCCGGCGGCACGGCCCACGGTCGCCGAGCTGGCCTCCGCCCTGGAGAGGACCCTGCCGCAGCGCCCCTGAGCCGGACGGGCCCGGCTCACACCTGCGGTTCGACGACGTGGCCCTGCTGCAGGTGGGCCCTGGCGAGAACGGTGCCGTCGGGTGCTGTCAGCCGGGCGCCGGAGAGGGTCGAGAGGTCGCCGGGCGCGGTCACACCCCACCCGCCGTGCCCGCCGACCAGGGGGAAGTCGCCGACGCGCACGGTCGTGCCGTCGGAATGCTCCAGGAGACAGGTGACCTTGCCGGTGTACGAGGCGTGCGGGCCGGCGAGATCGACGGACACGAAGATCCAGCCGGGGGTTCCGGGGTGGGCGTACACCTCGCCGACGGTCGGGCCGCCGGTCGCGGTCGCGGTCATCTCCCCGACCAGCATGGGCTCGGACGTGGTGGCGGGAGCGATCGAGGCGACGACCTGCTCGACGGCGGTGCCGATCGCCCAGCCGGCGAACCCGACGGAGACGACGAGCGCGGTGGCGACGGCCGCGAGCCGCAGCCGGGCCCGGCGGGCCCGCCCGCGCAGGGTCCGGAACGCGCGACCGGATGCGCCCACGAGGCCCTCGTCCGCCGAGGCATGCTCGGCCAGCCTGCGCGCCACGCGGGTCTCGAACCCGGGCGGTGGCGCGCGGTCCGGCAGCAGGCCGATCAGCCTGTCGCCGACCAGGGTGAGCTGGCGGACGTACTCGCGGCAGTCCGCGCACCGGTCCAGATGAGCCATCGCCTCGGCGCGCTCCCGGCCGGGCAGCACGCCCAGCGCCAGCTCGGCGCCGATCTCGCGCAGCTTGTCGCAGTTGGCATCACTGGACATGGTCGCCTCGCTTCGGAGCCGCGAGTGTGGTGCGCAGTTTCGTCATGGCGGCCCTGATCCGGGTCTTGGCGGTGCCGAGCGGGATCTCCTCCGCGTCGGCGATCTGCTGGGCCGTCATTCCGTAGATGCCCGCCATCACCAGGGCCCGGGCCTGTTCCCGGGGCAGCCGCGCCACGGCGGCCCGCAGCTGGGAGGAGGTCTCGTCGGCCAGCGCCCACTCCTCGGGGGTCTCGGTGACGACGCCGACGAGGTCGTCCAGGTCCTCGGGAGCCATCGGCTCGGTCCGCCGTGCCCGGAGGGCGTCGACGGCGAGGTTGTGCGCGATGGTGGACAGCCAGGTGGCGACCGAGCCGCGCCGGGAGTCGTAGACCTGGGCATGCCGCCACGCCCGCTCGAACGTCAACTGTGCGACGTCCTCGGCGAGTTGCTTGTCACGGGTCACGGCCATGGCGACTCCGAAGACCCGGTGCTGGAATCTTCGTACGAAGACGACCGCGAGTTCCGGATCACCGGTGGCCAGCCCGGACAGCAGAGCCTCGTCCGGGAGGCGGCCCACGGGGAACCGGAAACCCGACACACTTCTGTATACGGTCGACGACCGCCAGGGGATTGCCCGGCCACCTGCCCGCCCGCCGCGGAAGATCACATTCCCATTCTCCGCCGACGCGCGGGGTGCCGCATGCGGGCTCAGTGCCCGTTCTGCGCCAGCCTCAGCAGATGGTCCGCCAGGGCCTGTCCGCCGCTCGGATCCCGGCTGATCAGCAGCAGCGTGTCGTCACCGGCGATGGTGCCGAGAATGTCGTGGAGTTCCGCCTGGTCGATGGCCGAGGCCAGGAACTGGGCCGCACCCGGCGGCGTACGCAGGACCACCAGATTCGCCGAAGCCTCCGCGGAGATCAGCAGTTCCTGGGAGAGGCGCCGCATGCGCTCCTCCTTCGCCGACTCCCCGAGCGGAGCGCGGGGCGTGCGGAAACCGCCCTCGCTGGGCACCGCGTAGATCAGCTCGCCGTCGGTGTTGCGGATCTTCACCGCGTTCAGCTCGTCGAGGTCCCGGGAGAGCGTCGCCTGGGTGACGCTCAGCCCGTCGTCGGCGAGCAGCTTGGCCAACTGGCTCTGGGACCGCACCGGCTGCCGGTTGAGGATGTCCACGATCCGGCGGTGCCGTGCGGTGCGGGTCTGCGGCACGGCAGGGCCCGCGCCCCCCGCCTGCTCGTGGTCCTGCGCCTCGCTCATCGTCGTCTCATTCTCCGGATCGTCCGTCCCCATCCGCTGGGTTCGCTGCGCCGAGGATGCCGGGCAGCGCCCGGAGGAAGGCACCCACCTCGTCGTCGCCCAGGTTCAGCGGAGGCATGAGCCGTACGACGTCGGGAGCGGGCGCGTTCACCAGGAACCCGGCCTCCTGGGCCGCCTGCTGCACCTGAGGTGCGTGCGGCCCGGTGAGCACGATACCCAGGAGCAGACCGGCACCCCGTACATAATCGATCAGCGGGTGGCCGAGACCCTCGATTCCCTCGCGCAGCTGCTCGCTCTGCCGCTTGACGTTCTCCAGCAGGCCTTCGCCCTCGATGGTGTCGAGCACGGCGAGCCCGGCGGCGCAGGCGACCGGGTTGCCGCCGAAGGTGGTCCCGTGGTGGCCGGGGTGGAACAGTTCGGCGGCCCGGCCGAAGGCCACGGTCGCGCCGAGCGGCAGTCCGCCGCCGAGCTGCTTGGCGAGGGTGACGACATCCGGCAGCACACCTTCGTGGGCCTGGTACTCGAACCAGGTCCCGGTGCGGCCGACGCCGGTCTGCACCTCGTCCAGGACCAGCAGCGCACCGGTGGCGGCGGTGATCGCCCGCGCGGCCTTCAGATAGTCGGCCGGCGGCACCACCACGCCGTTCTCGCCCTGGACCGGCTCGATGACGACGAGCGCCGTCTCCTCGGTGACGGCCGCCGCCAGCGCCTGCGCGTCGCCGTAGGGCACATGGGTGACATCGCCGGGCAGCGGCCGGAAGGGGTCCTGCTTGGCGGGCTGGCCGGTGAGCGCGAGGGCGCCCATCGTACGGCCGTGGAAGCCGCCGTCGGTGGCGACCATGTGGGTGCGCCCGGTGAGCCGGCCGATCTTGAACGCGGCCTCGTTGGCCTCGGCGCCGGAGTTGCAGAAGAAGACCCGGCCCTCCCGGCCGAAGAGCTGGAGCAGCCGTTCGGCGAGGGCGACGGTGGGCTCGGCCATGAAGAGGTTGGAGATGTGGCCGAGCTGCCCGATCTGCCTGCCCACGGCCTCGACGATCGCCGGGTGGGCGTGGCCGAGGGCGTTGGCGGCGATACCGCCGACGAAGTCGTAGTACTCCCGGCCCTCGGTGTCCCATACCTTCACGCCCTCGCCCCGGACGAGGGGCAGGCGTGGGGTGCCGTAGTTGTTCATGAGCGCGCCCTGCCAGCGCCGGGTCAGGTCCTGGTTGCTCATGACTCCCCCTCTTCGTCGGGCACGACCATGGTGCCGATGCCTTCGTCGGTGAAGATCTCCAGCAGGATCGAGTGCTGGACGCGGCCGTCGATGACGCGGGCGGTCGTCACACCGCCTCGCACGGCGTGCAGGCAGCCCTCCATCTTCGGCACCATTCCGGAGCTCAACTCCGGCAGCAGCTTCTCCAGTTGGGAAGCGGTGAGGCGGCTGATCACCTCGTCGGAGTTCGGCCAGTCCTCGTAGAGGCCCTCGACGTCGGTGAGGACCATGAGGGTCTCGGCGCCCAGTGCCGCGGCGAGGGCGGCGGCGGCCGTATCGGCGTTGACGTTGTAGACGTGTCCGTCGTCCTCGGCGCGGGCGATCGACGACACCACCGGGATACGGCCGTCGGCGAGCAGCGCCTCGATCGCTCCGGTGTCGATCGCGGTGATCTCACCGACCCGGCCGATGTCGACCCGTTCGCCGTCGATCTCGGGCTGGTGCCTGGTGGCGGTGATGGTGTGCGCGTCCTCGCCGGTCAGGCCGACGGCGAGCGGCCCGTGCCGGTTGAGCAGCCCGACCAGTTCACGCTGCACCTGCCCCGCGAGCACCATCCGTACGACGTCCATGGCGTCCTCGGTGGTGACGCGCAGGCCGGCCTTGAACTCGCTGACGATGCCGTGCCTGTCGAGGGCGGCGCTGATCTGCGGGCCGCCGCCGTGGACCACGACGGGCTTGAGGCCGGCGTGGTGCAGGAACACCACGTCCTGCGCGAACGCGGCCTTCAGCTCCTCGTCGATCATGGCGTTGCCGCCGAACTTGATGACGACGGTCTTGCCGTTGTGCCGGACCAGCCAGGGCAGCGCCTCGATGAGGATCTGGGCCTTGGGGAGAGCCGTGTGTTTCCGCGTCGTGGTCATGATGAGTAGGCGCTGTTCTCGTGGACGTAGTCGGCGGTGAGGTCGTTGGTCCAGATCGTCGCGGTTTCGGCGCCCGCGGCCAGGTCGGCGACGATGTGCACCTCGCGGTAGCGCATGTCGACCAGCTCGCGGTCCTCGCCGACGCTGCCGTTCTTGCACACCCACACGCCGTTGATGGCGACGTTCAGCTGGTCGGGCTCGAAGGCGGCCTTCGTGGTGCCGATCGCGGAGAGCACGCGGCCCCAGTTGGGGTCCTCGCCGTGGATCGCGCACTTGAGGAGGTTGTTGCGGGCGATGGAACGGCCCACCTCGACGGCGTCCGCCTCGCTCGCCGCGTTGATCACCTCGACCTTGATGTCCTTGCTGGCGCCCTCGGCGTCGCCGATCAGCTGCCGGCCGAGGTCGTCGCAGACCCGCGTCACGGCCTCGGCGAACTCGGCGTACTCGGGGGTGATGCCGCAGGCACCGGAGGCGAGCAGCAGCACGGTGTCGTTGGTGGACATGCAGCCGTCGGAGTCGACCCGGTCGAAGGTGACCTTCGTGGCCGCCTTCAGCGCCTGGTCCAGTACGTCGCTGTCCAGCTCCGCGTCCGTGGTGAGGACGACCAGCATGGTGGCGAGGCCGGGGGCGAGCATGCCGGCGCCCTTGGCCATGCCGCCGACCGTCCAGCCGTCCCTGGTGACGACGGACGTCTTGTGCACGGTGTCGGTGGTCTTGATGGCGATGGCGGCCTTCTCGCCGCCGTGCTCGGACAGCTGCGCGGCGGCCGTCTCGACGCCGGGCAGGAGCTTGTCCATGGGCAGCAGGACACCGATGAGCCCGGTGGAGCAGACGGCGACCTCGATGGCGCCCCGGCCGAGCACCTCGGCCACCTTCTCGGCGGTGGCGTGGGTGTCCTGGAAGCCCTTCGGACCCGTACAGGCGTTGGCGCCGCCCGAGTTGAGGACGACCGCGGAGACCTGGCCGCTCTTGAGGACCTGCTCGGACCACAGCACCGGCGCGGCCTTCACACGATTGGAGGTGAAGACGCCCGCGGCGGCACGGCGGGGCCCGTTGTTGACCACGAGGGCCAGGTCGGGGTTGCCGTTCTCCTTGATCCCGGCGGCGATCCCCGCCGCCGTGAATCCCTTGGCTGCCGTGACACTCACTGCATCTCCTTGTTCGCTTCTCCGCCCGTGCAGCGCACCAGTGCGGCTTTCGTCGCTGTCTGCGGCCCGGCGGCTGCACGTGCGTCGCTCACGGTGCGACTCCGATCGTGGAAAGCCCGGTGGTCTCGTCGAGCCCCAGGGCGAGGTTCATGCTCTGGACGGCACCGCCGGCGGTGCCCTTGGTCAGGTTGTCGACGGCGCTGATCGCGATGATGCGGCCCACGGCCTCGTCGTACGCGACCTGCACCTGAACGGCGTTGGAACCGCAGACGGACGCCGTCGCGGGCCACCGGCCCTCGGGGAGGAGATGGACGAAGGGCTCGTCGGCGTAGGCCTTCTCGTAGGCGGCGCGGAGCGACTCGGCGGTGACGCCTGCCTTCGCGGACGCGCTGCACGTGGCGAGGATCCCGCGCGGCATCGGCGCGAGGGTCGGCGTGAAGGAGACCCGCACGGACTCCCCGGCGACCCCGCTGAGGTTCTGGATCATCTCGGGGGTGTGCCGGTGGCCGCCGCCGACGCCGTACGGGGACATGGAGCCCATGACCTCGCTGCCGAGCAGATGCGGCTTGGGAGCCTTGCCCGCGCCGGAGGTGCCGGACGCGGCGACGATCACCGCCTCGGGCTCGGCGAGTCCGGCGGCGTAGGCCGGGAACAGGGCGAGGGTGACGGCGGTGGGGTAGCAACCGGGCACCGCGATGCGCTTGGACCCCTCCAGCGCGGCGCGGGCGCCCGGAAGTTCGGGGAGGCCGTAGGGCCAGGTGCCGGCGTGCTCCGAGCCGTAGAACCGCTCCCAGTCGGCCGGCTCCTTCAGCCGGAAGTCGGCGCCCATGTCCACGACGAGGACGTCGGGGCCGAGCTGCTCGGCGACGGCGGCGGACTGCCCGTGCGGCAGCGCGAGGAAGACGACGTCGTGCCCGGCGAGCGCCTCGGCCGTGGTCTCGGTGAGCACGCGGTCGGCCAGCGGCAGCAGGTGCGGCTGGAGCGCACCGAGACGCTGGCCCGCGTTGGAGTTCCCGGTCAGGGCACCGATCTCGGCCTCGGGGTGCGCAAGGAGCAGGCGCAGGACCTCACCGCCCGCGTATCCGCTCGCTCCGGCCACCGCCGCACGTACCGCCATGTCCATCCTCCTCGTGATGGCATGACTATACGTTTCCCCGCAGTTTTATGCAATGGATTATGCGATCTGCTTGGGCAGCATCACCCAGCGGGACACGACGAAGGTGACGGGGATCGCCGCCGCCGAGGCGAGCAGCGGGGCGAAGCGGCTGCCGGCATGGAGGAGATCGACGACGACGTAGACGCCCAGCGTCGTGACCAGGAAATTGGTGACGTTCGTCAGGGGGAACAACAGGAACTTCCGCCAGGTGGGCCTGATCCGGTAGGTGAAGCGCGCGTTCAGGAAAAAGGAGCCGATCATACTGATCACGAAGGCGAGGACGTGCGCGAAGAGATAGGGCAGCCAGTTCAGGAACAGCAGGTAAAGGCCGTAATAGGCGGCGGTGTTGACCACACCGACCATGGCGAAGGTCACTATCTGTCGCTTCACGGAATGAGGTCTTTCTGGTAGAGGCAGCCCGTACCCAGCCAGACGGCGGCGCGCAGCGGGCGGTTGCCGGGGCACAGGCACGTCGTCGCAGCCGGCGGCTCGTAAGCTCGACCCATGGATGTGCAGCCGCGGTACTGGCCGGTCGCCGATGTGCTGGCGCATCTCGCCGGGCGCTGGGGCGTGCAGCGCACCGTGCGGGATCTGGCGAGCGGAGACGAAGGCCGCTTCTCGGGAATGACCGTCTTCAGCCCGCTCCCCGGCGGAGGACTGCTGCACGAGGAGTCCGGCACCTTCACCTGGCAGGGCGTGGCCCGGCCCGCCACACGGACGCTGCGGTTTCTGCCGGGGCCCACGCCGGGCACGGCGGACGTGCGGTTCGCGGACGGGCGGCCCTTCCACGAGCTGGACCTGACCTCGGGGCGGTACGTCGCCGGCCACCCGTGCGCGGCCGACCTCTACCGGGGCGAGTTCACCGTCCGGGACGCCGACCACTGGCGCACGGTGTGGCGGGTCGGGGGTCCGGCGAAGGATCTGGTGCTGACCACCGACTATGTGCGCGAGGGCTGAGCCGGGCCCCCGTCGAGACGGAGGTTCCAGCGGCCCGCGCGGCCGGTGACCGTGGACGTGGACAGCGGGCGCACGTCGATGTTCCAGTAGCTCGCGGGCGGCGCCTTCAGGACGTAGACCAGGGCCGCGCGGATCACGGCGGGCTCGGCGACGGCGACGATCCGGCCGCCGTCCTCCGCCGGCCGGGTGTCCAGCCAGCCACCGACCCGGGAGATGAAGGCCAGCAGGGACTCGCCGCCGTGCGGGGTGGCGCGCGGGTCGGCGAGCCAGGCGTCCACCGCCTCCGGCTCGCGGGCCATCGCCTCACCCAGGGTCATCCCGCGCCAGCGGCCCATGTCACAGTCCCGCAGCGCCAGTTGGACCAGCGGGGCGTACCCCAGCGCGTCGCCGGTGGCCCGGCTGCGCGGGGTCGGCGAGCAGTAGCGCAGTTCGGCGGCCGCGAGCGGCAGCAGGTCCCCGGCGGCGCGTTGCACCTCGTCCCAGCCGGCCTGGTCCAGCGGCCGGTCGTCGTCGAAGCGCTCCGCGAGCAGCGGGGAGCTGCGTGCGGGGGCGACGAACGTGACCTTCAGTGGCATGCGGTGATGGTGTGACGCCCGTGTGCCCGGGTCAAGGGCTACCGCCTGTGAGATACCCGGGGTGAGCAACCGCTTACTCGAAGGGGTGCCGGCTGGGGAAGGGCGTCGTCAGTGGCGGCGGGCCTGCTGCGACCCGGAGACCTCGTCACAGGCCGCCCGCAGCCGCCGTACCCCCTCCGCGATCTCCCCGGTGCCGGCGACCGCGGCGAAGCTCAGGCGGAGGTGGGCGGCGGGGGGTTCGGCGCTGAAGTAGGGGCGGCCGGGGGTGAGGGCGACGCCCGCGCGGAGGGCGGCCGCGGTGAGGGCGGATTCCTCGGTGCCGTCGGGGAGGCGCAGCCAGAGGTGGTAGCCGCCGGAGGGGATGTGCGGCAGGGCGGGCTCGGGCAGGTGCAGGGCGAGCGCGGCCGTCATGGCGTCGCGGCGGGCCTGCAACTCGGCCGACAGCGCCCGCAGATGGCGGGGCCAGGCAGGAGAGCCGACCAGTTCCAGGGCCGCCTCCTGCAGCGGCCGGGGGACGAAGAAGGTGTCCACGACCTGGATGGCGCGCAGCCGCTCCAGCACCGGACCGCGCGCGGCCAGGGCGCACACCCGGAAGCTGGGCGAGGTCGCCTTGGTCAGCGAGCCGACGTGCACGACCACGCCGTCCGGGTCGTCGGCGGCCAGCGGGCGGGGGAGCGGGCCCGCGTCGGCGTGCACGAGGCGCCGTACGAAGTCGTCCTCGATGACGAAGGCGCCGGCCTCGCGGGCGATGCGCAGCACCTCGGCGCGCCGGTCGGGGGCCAGCACGGCGCCGGTCGGGTTCTGGAAGAGCGGCTGGCAGACGAACACCCGGGCGCCACTGGCCCGGAAGGCGTCGGCGAGCAGCTCGGGGCGTACGCCGTCGGGGTCGACGGGCACCGGGACCGGGCGCAGCCCCGCGGCGCGGGCGAGGGCCAGCATGCCGGGATAGGTGGGCGACTCCACCAGGACCGGGGCGCCGGGCTGGGCGAGCGCGCGCAGGGCGGTGGCCAGCGCGGACTGGCCGCCGGCCGCGATCAGCACCTCGGCCGCGGTGACGCCCCCGCCGATGCCGCGCGCGAACCACTCCCGCAGCTCCGGCAGCCCCTCCAGCGGCGGCCTTGCCCAGGCGCCCGGCCGCCGCCCGGCCCGCGCGAGGGCCGCGGCCATGGCCCGCTCGGGCTGGAGCGAGGGATGCAGATAGCCGCCGTTGAACTCCAGCACGCCGGGCGGGGGCGCGGCCAGCGAGACCGTGACCCCAGAGGCGTCGACCGTGCGCGGTACGAGCTCGGCGGCGCCGTCGGCGCTCAGCGCGACCTCCTGCCAGGAGGTGTCCCCGGCCGGGCTCTGCGTCGCGCGCGGCCGGGCCCGGAAGGCACCGGCTCCGGGCCGGGTCACCACCAGCCCCTCGGCGGCCAGCTGGGCCAGGGCACGCGAGACGGTCACCGGACTCACCCGGAAGCGCTCGACCAGCTCCCGGCTCGACGGGAGCTTTCCACCCGGAGAGTAGCGGTCGAGGTCCCGCCTGAGCTGTTCTGCCAGTTCACTCACGCTGCTACGCTGGTGCATGAGAACACAGAGTAGCGCTACTGCCCCGAGCCCGATAGCGGTCACCACCCATCGCGAGCGCCGCGGCCTCGGCACCGGCCTGGCCGCCCTGGGCGTCGCCGCCTTCTCCCTGACCTTCCCGGCCACCGCCTGGGGCCTGGAGGGCTTCGGCCCCTGGTCGCTGGTGGCCGTGCGCAGTGTCCTCGCCGCGCTCGTCGCGGGCGGCTGTCTGCTCTTCCTGCGCGTTCCGCTGCCGGAGCGCCGGCATCTGCCGGGTCTCGCGGTCGTCGCCGCCGGTGTCGTGCTCGGCTTCCCGATGCTGACCACGCTCGCCCTGCAGACCTCCACCACCGCGCACGCCGCCGTCGTGGTGGGCCTGCTGCCGCTGACCACCGCCGTGCTCTCGGCCCTGCGCACCGGCAGCCGTCCCTCGCGCCGGTTCTGGCTGGCCGCGCTGGCGGGGGCCGCGGCCGTGGTCGCCTTCACCGTCGCCCAGAGCGGGGGCGCGCTCACGGCCGCCGACGGCTATCTGTTCGCGGCCCTGCTGGTGTGCGCGGCCGGCTACACCGAGGGCGGCCGGCTGGCCCGGGTCATGCCGGGCTGGCAGGTGATCGGCTGGGCCCTGGTGCTGTGTCTGCCGCTGAGCGTGCCCGCCGCCGCGGTGGCCCTGACGTCCGAGCCCGTCCGGCTCACCGGGCACGGCATCGCCGGCCTGCTGTGGGTGGCGCTGGGCTCGCAGTTCCTCGGCCTGGTCGTCTGGTACCGGGGGATGGCCACGATCGGCATCCCTCGTGCCAGCCAGTTGCAGTTGGCTCAGCCGCTGCTCACACTGGTGTGGTCGGCGCTGCTGCTCGGCGAGCACTTCACGGCGGCCGCTCCCGTGACCGCTGTCGCCGTGCTTGTGTGCATCGCCGTCACACAGCGGTCGTGAGCGTGAGGAGAGCCTGACATGCGTGCCAAAAAAGGCGACAAGCTGGTCCGGCACGGCAGGGTGGTCGGCGAGCACGACCATGTCGTAGAAGTCGTCGAAGTACTCGGTCCCGAGGGGAACCCGCCCTATCGCGTCCGAGCCGAGGACGGGCACGAGACGATCATGTCGCCGGGGCCCGACTGCCTGGTGGATCACCGGAAGGAGCACCAGCGGTAGCTCACCGCGGCGGCTTCGCCGACCGCCCGTAGTGGTCGGCGATCACGCGTGACATCGCCCCGATCGGGTCCGCCGCCACGTCCTTGGCGGCGAAGAACACATGCCCGTGGACCTGCGGGTGACGGGCGGCAAGGGTGAGGTGCCGGGACAGCTCGACCGGGTCCTGCCAGGCCGAGGGCTGCCCGGCCGCCCCCGCCTTGTACAGGGCCTCGCCGATGTACAGGTGTGTCCCGGTACCCTCGGCTACCGCCGCCCACCAGTCGACCAGCTTCGCGTAGTCGGCGGCACCGAAGCCGATGTGCCAGTACAGCTGCGGGACGACGTAGTCGATCCAGTGGCTGCGCACCCAGGTACGGGTGTCCGCGTACAGGTCGTCGTACGTCTGCACGCCCGCCCGGGTGTCCGAGCCGCGCGGGTCGGTCGAGGCGTTGCGCCATACCCCGAAGGGGCTGATCCCGAACCGGGTGCCGGGCCGCACCCGCTTGATGCCGGCGGCCGTCTCCTGCACCAGCCTGTCGATGTTGTCCCGCCGCCAGGCGGCCCGGCCGGGGAAGTCGCCGCCGTAGCGGTCGTAGGCGTCATCGTCGTCGAAGGTCTGCCCGGCGACCGGATACGGGTAGAAGTAGTCGTCGAAGTGGACGGCGTCGACGGGGTAACGGGCGACCGCGTCGAGGATCGCCCGCTGGACGAAGGCACGCACCTGGGGCAGGCCGGGGTTGTAGTAGAGCCGCCCGCCGTAGGGCACCACCCAGTCGGGGTGCTCGCGGGCCGGGTGTGCGGGGGCGAGCCGGCCGGGGTCGGTGTGGTTCGCGATCCGGTACGGGTTGAACCAGGCGTGCAGTTCCAGGCCGCGGGCGTGGGCCTCCTGCACCGCGGTGCCCAGCGGGTCCCAGCCGGGGCTGTGGCCCTGGGTGCCGGTGAGGTACTCGGACCAGGGCTCGTACGGTGACGGCCACAGGGCGTCGGCGGTGGGCCGTACCTGGAAGATCACCGTGTTGAGCCGGTCGCGGGCCGCCTTGTCGAGATGGGCGATCAGTTCCTCGCGCTGTGCGGCGGCCGTGAGCCCGGGGCGGGAGGGCCAGTCCCGGTTGGACACGGTGGCGAGCCACACGCCCCGCATCTCGGCGGTCGCACGGGGCCGCCGGCCCGCTGCCGCGGCCGTACCGGGCGCCGTGACCAACGTCGACAGGGCCGCCAGAGTGAAGGCCCGCCGTGCCAGGTGCGCCACCCGCACCACCCCCTACGCTCCGGATCCGCTCCGTCACGGATCGTTTCGCGCCCAAGGATGCACCCACCCGGACGATCGATCATCGATACTTGGCGGTAACGTGCACGATCGGAGCAGGCGCCGAACCCGGAGGTCCTGCCAGCGAGCCGGAGAACCAGCGAAGGGGTCGATGTGACAGGCTTCCCATCGGGAGATATTGCGCGCGTCGGAGTCGTGGGCTGCGGCCAGATGGGCGCGGGCATCGCCGAGGTGTGCGCCCGCGCGGGACTGGACGTGAGGGTCGCCGAGACCACCGGCGACGCCTTGGAGATCGGCCGTACCCGGCTGCTCAACTCCCTGGCCAGGGCCGCCGAGCGCGGGAAGATCACCGAGGAGGAGCGGGACGCCACGCAGGCGCGGCTGAGCTTCACCACGGACCTCGGCGAGTTCGCCGACCGCGACCTGGTGATCGAGGCCGTCGTGGAGAGCGAGGCGGTGAAGACGGAGATCTTCCAGGTGCTCGACCAGGTGGTGACCCGCCCGGACGCGATCCTCGCCTCCAACACCTCCTCGATCCCGCTGGTGAAGCTGGCGGTCGCCACCTCCCGCCCGGACCACGTGGTCGGCATCCACTTCTTCAACCCCGCCCCGGTGCAGCAGCTGGTCGAGCTGATCCCGGCGCTCACCACCTCCGAGGGCACCCTCGGCCGCGCCCAGGTGTTCGCCGAGAAGATGCTCGGCAAGCACGCCATCCGCGCCCAGGACCGCTCCGGCTTCGTGGTGAACGCGCTGCTCGTGCCCTATCTGCTCTCCGCGATCCGGATGTTCGAGTCGGGCATCGCGAGCCGCGAGGACATCGACAACGGCATGGAGATGGGCTGCGCCCACCCGATGGGCCCGCTGAAGCTGTCCGACCTGATCGGCCTGGACACCATCGTCTCCATCGCCAACTCCATGTACGCCGAGTACAAGGAGCCGCTGTACGCCGCTCCCCCGCTGCTGCAGCGCATGGTCGAGGCGGGCCGGCTGGGCCGGAAGACCGGCTCCGGCTTCTATACCTACGGCTGATCACACAGAGCTACGCCTTACGGGCCCGGCACCGCACTCGGTGCCGGGCCCATTCATTTCACACACCGTGTGCGCGCCGGGCACGCATATGCCCATCGCACACGCTCCCCATGCGCCCACCAGGCGAGTTCACTCTTCATGCCCATGCAACGGATGTGGAGGACCACATTCGGCCACAGAGAGGAATGCAACGTGACCACCGATTCCGATCATTCCGTGGTCCAGGAGGAACTCGCAGAGTTACGTCGCCGCCTCGACGTCGCGTACGCCCGCGTCGAGGGAGGGCTGGCGCTGCTCAGTCACCGCACCAAGGAGACCGCCAAGGAAGTGGACGAGCTGAACTCCCGGATGATCGCCCTGGAACACGCACGCTGGCCCTTGCCGTCACTCGCCGCGCTCACGGCCCTCGGAGCGCTTGTCGTGACGGTCTGGCAGGCACTGGCCCGCTAGCCTTCGGCGAGCCTGAGGTGGTGCAGCAGGAGTAACGCGGCCGCCATGTTGGCGGCCGGGACCTCCCCACGGGCGATCAGGTCGGGAACGAGTTTGAGCGGGACCCATTCCCGGCGGTCCGACTCGAAGTCGTCCACGGGATGCCCGAGGTACTCGCCCCGGTCGGACCAGTAGATGTGGTGCCGGGCGTCGGTGAGGCCGTTGGACGGCTCCACGCTCATGAGGTGGTGCAGGGGCCCCGGCCGCCAGCCGGTCTCCTCCTCCAGTTCCCTGGCGGCCGCGCTCGCTATGTCCTCGCCGTCCTCGACGACGCCCGCGGCCAGTTCCCACCCCCAGCTGTCGGTGATGAACCGGTGCCGCCACAGCAGCAGCACCTCGTTCGCCTCGTTGACCACGGTGGCCACGGCCACGGGCCGCAGCCGGATGAGGAAGTGGTCGAGGTGCCGGCCGTCCGGCAGCTCGACATCAGCGAGATTGACGCTGAACCAGCGGTTTTCATACACAGTTTGTTCGCTCTGTTTCGTCCACTGCACGGTTCTGCCACCTTCCGCCGAGTAAGTGGCAATATCGCAGCAGGGACGGTGCACCTACAGAGGACCTACAGCGGTACGCGCAGTGCCCCGTCGATGAGTTCGGCGGCCTCGGCGGTGCCGGCCGAGCCACAGCGCACCAGGTGTTCGCGTACCGCGCGGAGTCTGTCGCGCAGCCGCTGGGACTCCATGCCGCGTGCCTGCTCGGCCATCTGCACGGCGGTGGCCACGGCCTTGTCGGCGTTGCCCTGGCGCAGCTCGATGGTGCTGAGCATGGCCAGCCGGTGCACCCGCCCCCGGTCGTGGGCGGGGTTGTCGACGGCCGCCGCCGCGTGCTCCCCCGCGGCGGCCAGCTCGCCGAGGCTCAGCAGCGCCTCGGCCACCTGCACATTGACCAGGCCCGGCTGGACATAGCCGGTCTCGTCGGGTTCGTATCCGCGCCGGATCCGCTCGCTTGCCGTCTCCGCGCGCCGGATGCAGGACAGGGCGCTGGCGGAGTCGCCGAGATGGGCGTACGCCTTGGCCTGCATCGCGTAGAGGTCGGAGGCGAGGGCCGGGGTGATGTGCTTGCCGGCGGCCCGCAGCGCGGCCTCGGCGAAGGCGACGGCCTGCCGGTACTCCCGCATGAACAGCGACTGGTTGACCAGCAGAGCTATGACGTATGCCCCAAGACCCCGGTCCCCGCTGGCCTTTGCCAGTCTGAGCGCCTGGTGGAAGTAGCGCTGTGCGAGACCGTGCGCATCGGAGTCGTACGCACAGATGCCCGCGATCGCCACCAGCCCGCCGGTGGCCCGGTGCAGTTGGCGTCCGGTGGCGTCGGTGTAGCTGCCGCGCAGCAGCGGCGCCGCCTCGGCGTTGAGGAAGCCCACGATCCGGGTGCGGGTCGCGATGCCGCCGGCCTTGCGGTACATCTGCTCGTAGTGCGTCCGCGCGGCCCGGAGCATCTCGATGTCGGCCGCGGTGACCCGGTGCCGGCCGCCGCGGGAGACATCGACGTCCTCGGGCGGGTTCTCCCACTCCCACACCGGCATGACGGCCGGGGTGCCGGTGACGGCGGGGGCGCCCAGCACATGCGGCCGCTGCTGTTCGTCGGAGCGCCACAGGGCGGTCGCCCGCTCCACGAAGCCGTTCAGCGAGCCGACGTGCGGGGTGCTGGGCTCGCCGGGCACGCCCAGGCCGATGTCGTCGAGGGTGACGGGTCGGTGGAGGCGGGCGGCGAGCACCTCACAGATCAGGTCGGGCACCTGGCCGCGCGGTCGCTGGCCCTTCAGCCACCGTGCCACGGCGGTGTGTTCGTACCGGAGCGCGAGGCCCCGTCTGCGGCCCGCCTGGTTGACATGGGCGGCGAGACCGGCGTGCGAGATCCCCGCCTCGTCCAGGATCGCGTCGAGCAGAGTGTTGGGCTGCATGGGATGCCCCCCAAGTGGCCTGGTGCGGCTCAGCGTAGTGGCTCCGCCTTCGCACGGGGTGTGAACGGAGTGCCCGCATCCGCAGCGTACGCACGCTGTCGCACAGCGTGGCGGTACCGATTTACTGGGAATCCTCGCAAGAGGCCGGCCAAGCCGCCGGCTCCCCCTCGAAAAGCGGCGGCTTGGCCCCCGGCGGCTGCCTCCGGCGCTTGGGCCGGCGACGGCCGGGGCGGCTAGCGGTGCGTCGTCGGCTGCGGGTTGTCCGTGGCCGGGCACGCCCGCGCGGCGGAGCCGCAGGTGTCACCGTCCCGCGTCCTCAGGAGGTGGGAGCCCGCCCTGCTCCGGTCGTTGCGCAGCACCAGTACGGCTATGTCGTCCGCGGGTTTGCCGCCCGTGTGGTGCAGGAGCGCGGTGAAAAGCGTGCGCAGGACGGTCTGCGCGGAGACGGGGCAGTCCCCTACGGCGTCGCTCAGCGTCGTCGGCAGCGAGAAGAACCGGCCCTGGCTGTCCCTCGCGTCCTCCACGCCGTCGGTGAACAGGACCAGGTACTCGCCCGGCACCAGCTCACCGCAGGACTGCGTGTCCAGCTCGGCGGGGAGCGGGAAGGGGCCCAGCGGCGGGAGCGGTTCGAGACGGGTCAGCGGTTCCACACTCGGCCCGCTGATCCGATACGGCCACGGGTGACCGCAGTTGAGGGCGCGCAGCGCGCCGTCCCGGTCGATCTCCAGGAGCAGGACGGTGACGAACTCCTCGGCGACCGGGTGATCGGGTTCCGGGCTGCCGTGCGCGGGGTGTTCGGCGCGGGCGCGTTCGCGCAGGTGCCGGGCGAGGGCACGCTCCAGCCGGCGCAGCACTCCGCCCAGTTCGGGCTCGTCGTGGGCGGCCTCGCGGAAGCTGCCGAGGACGGCGGCGACGGTGCCGAGGGCGGCCAGACCGTGCCCGCGTACGTCTCCCATCACCACCCGCACCCCGTGTTCGGTGGCGATCGCCTCGTACAGGTCGCCGCCGACGGTGGCGCCCCGGTCCGCGGACAGCTGGGCGGCGGCGAGATTCAGCCCGTCGAGGCGTGGCGGCAGCGGACGCAGTACGACGCTCTGCGCGGCCCGCGCCACCCGGCGGGCCTGCCTCAGCTCACGCAGCAGCGCTCGGCGGACATGGAAGATGAGCCCGGTGCCGACGGCGAAGAACACGGCGCTGGTGACGATGCGCGGCCCGAGCCCGTTCTGCTGGGCGAGCGGGCACCCGAACTTGTAGACGACCGCCACGGCTCCCCAGAGCGTGGGCAGTGCGGCTCCCCGAACGGTGGGTGCCCGTGCCTTGATGCGGATCATGCCTCTGGTCCCCCAAGTGGGCCCTGACAGAGCAGACGGACCGACCCCGAAAGGCCGGTCCGATTCTGTCGACGCCATGGCTGGGATGGGCTACGTCACCACCCGTTGCCACTCGAATGAGTGAGCCAGACGCCGGTCAACCTGCATTTATGCAGGTTGACCGGACGTCGGAGTCCCGCGCCCCAAGGGGACGCGGGACTCCGTCGGACAAGCGCGGCTGCCCGCCGAGTAGGCGAACTAGCCCCGCAGGGCCGCCCCGGTCCGCTCACCGGCAAGGGCGACGGCCGCATCCCTGGCAGCCGAAGCCTCATCCACGGTCAGCGTGCGATCGGCGGCGCGGAACCGCAGCGCATACGCCAGCGACTTCTTGCCCTCGCCCAGCTGCTCGGCGTTCTCGTACACATCGAACAGCCGGATGGACTCGAGGAGTTCACCCGCACCCTCGCGCAGCGCCGCCTCGACCTCCCCGGAGGGGACCGGCTTGTCGACGACGAGGGCGACGTCCTGCGTGGCCACCGGGAAGGTGGAGATCCGCGGCGCCCGCGGGACGCCGTCACCCACCGCCTCCAGGGCGTCCAGGTTCAGCTCCATCGCACAGGTGCGCTCGGGCAGACCCAGGGCCTTCAGCACCCGCGGGTGCAGTTCTCCCGCATGGCCCACGACCCGCTCCGTGCCGTCGGCGACGACCGCCAGCTCGGCGCAGCGGCCCGGGTGCCACGGCCCGTACTGGCCCTTGCGGACGAGCAGTTCGGCACCGGCTTCGCGGGCGACCGCACGCGCGGCGTCGATCGCGTCGGACCAGCCCGCCGGACGGCCCTCGCCCCACCAGCCGGCCTGCTCGCGCGCGCCCGTGAGGACGACGGCCACGTGCCGCGGCTGCTCGGGCAGCGCGGCGTTCAGGGCGGCGATCTCCTCGTCGGTGGGACGCCGGTCGACGGGCAGGTGCGTGGCGACGCGCTGTTCGTCGCGGGGGTGGAACACCAGCCCGGTCTCGAACAGCGCCAGGTCGTGCGAGCCCCGGCCGTTGTTGCGCCGCAGGGCGCCGAGCAGACCGGGCAGCAGCGCCGTGCGCAGCGCGGGCTCCTCGTCGCTGAGCGGGTTGACCAGCTTGACGACACGGCGGGCCGGGTCGTCGGCCTCCAGGCCGAGCTGGTCGAAGACCTGCTCGCCGACGAAGGGGTAGCTCGGCGCCTCGACGTAGCCCGCGCCGGCCAGCGCTCGGCCGACCCGGCGGTGCAGTCGCTGGCGGTGGGTCAGGCCGCGGCCCGAGGGGAGCTTGGGCAGCGTGGAGGGCAGGTTCTCGTAGCCCTCCAGGCGGATGACCTCTTCGGCGAGGTCGTTCGGGTCGACCAGGTCGGGCCGCCAGGACGGGACGGTGACGACCAGCTCGTCCTGCCCGTAGACGTCGCAGCCGACCTCCTGGAGGCGGCGGACGACCGTCTCACGGCCGTAGACGACGCCCGCGACCTTGTCCGGGTGGTCGGCCGGGATGGTGATGGTGTGCGGCGCCGAGGGCGCGATGACCTCGGTGACGCCCGCCTCCGCCGTACCGCCCGCGAGCAGCACCAGCAGGTCCACGGTGCGCTGCGCTGCAGCCGCGGCGGCCTGCGGGTCGACGCCGCGCTCGAAGCGGCGGGACGCCTCCGACAGCAGCTTCTGGCGGCGGGCCGTGCGGGCGATGGAGACGGCGTTGAAGTGGGCCGACTCGATCACCACGTCGGTCGTGCCGTTCACCCCGTCCTCGGTGACCTCGTGGTCGGCGATCTCCGTGTTGGCGCCGCCCATCACACCGGCGAGGCCGATGGGGCCGCGGTCGTCGGTGATGACCAGGTCCTCGGCGTGCAGCTTGCGCTCGACGCCGTCGAGGGTGACGAGCTTCTCGCCCTCCTGCGCGCGCCGGACGCCGATGGTGCCCTGGACCAGGTTGCGGTCGTAGGCGTGCAGCGGCTGGCCCAGCTCCATCATCACGTAGTTCGTGACGTCGACGGCGAGCGAGATCGGGCGCATGCCGACCTTCTGCAGCCGGCGCTGGAGCCAGATCGGGGAGCGGGCCTCGGGACGCAGGCCGGTGACGGTGCGGGCGGTGAAGCGGTCGCAGCCGTGGGGGTCGGAGACCTGGACGGGGTAGCCGAAGGCGTTCGGGGCCGGTACGTCGATCAGGGCCGGGTCGCGCAGCGGCAGGCCGTAGGCGATCGCGGCCTCACGGGCGACGCCGCGGATGGACAGGCAGTCGCCCCGGTTGGCGGTGACGGCGATGTCCAGGACCTCGTCGACCAGCTCCAGCAGCTCGATGGCGTCCTTGCCGACCTCGGTCTCCGGCGGCAGCACGATGATGCCGTGGGTGCCGTCGTCGCCCATGCCCAGCTCGTCGGTGGAGCAGATCATGCCGTGGGAGGTCTTGCCGTACGTCTTGCGCGCGGCGATCGCGAAGCCGCCGGGCAGGACCGCGCCCGGAAGCACGACCACGACCTTGTCGCCGACCACGAAGTTACGGGCGCCGCAGACGATCTCCTGGGGCTCGCCGGTGCCGTTGGCCTGGCCGACGTCGACCGTGCAGAAGCGGATCGGCTTCTTGAAGCCCTCCAGCTCCTCGATGGTCAGCACCTGGCCGACGACCAGCGGGCCCTTGAGGTCGGCGCCGAGCTGCTCGACGGTCTCGACCTCGAGGCCGGCCGACACGAGCTTCTCCTGGACGTCGCGGCCGGTTTCCGTCGCCGGCAGGTCGACGTACTCCCGCAGCCAAGAAAGCGGGACCCGCATCAGATCTCCATCCCGAACGGCCGGGTGAACCGGACGTCACCCTCGACCATGTCTCGCATGTCTTCGACGTTGTGGCGGAACATCAGCATCCGCTCGATGCCGAACCCGAAGGCGAAGCCGCTGTACTTCTCCGGGTCGACGCCGCAGGCGGTGAGCACCCGCGGGTTGACCATGCCGCAGCCGCCGAGCTCGATCCAGCCCTCGGACGAGCAGGTGCGGCAGGGCCGGTCGGGGTTGCCGACGGACTCGCCCTTGCAGACGTAGCAGAGCATGTCCATCTCGGCGCTCGGCTCGGTGAAGGGGAAGAAGTTCGGCCGCAGCCGGGTCTTCATGCCCTCGCCGAACAGGGACTGGACCATGTGGTCCAGGGTGCCCTTGAGGTCGGCCATGGTCAGGCCCTCGTCCACGGCGAGCAGCTCGACCTGGCGGAAGACCGGGGTGTGGGTGGCGTCCAGCTCGTCGGTGCGGTAGACGACGCCGGGGCAGATCACGTAGACCGGCAGCTCACGGTCGAGCAGCGAGCGGATCTGCACGGGCGAGGTGTGCGTGCGCAGCACGACGCCGGACTCGGTGCCACCGTCCGGGCCCTGCACGAAGAAGGTGTCGGCCTCGCCGCGGGCCGGGTGGTCCGGGCCGATGTTCAGGGCGTCGAAGTTGAACCACTCCGCCTCGACCTGCGGGCCCTCGGCGACCTCGTAGCCCATGGCCACGAAGATGTCCTCGATGCGCTCCGACAGCGTGGTCAGGGGGTGGCGGGCGCCGGCCGGGACACGGTCGTACGGCAGCGTGACGTCGACGTCCTCCTCCACCAGCACGCGGGCGTCGCGCTCGGCCTCCAGCTCGGCCTGGCGGGCGGCGAGGGCCTTGTTCACGGCGCCGCGGGCCATGCCGACGCGCTTGCCGGCCTCGGCCTTGGCGTGCGGGGGCAGGGCGCCGATCTCGCGGTTGGCGAGGGCCAGCGGGGAGGCGGGGCCGGTGTGGGCGACCTTGGCCTCGTGGAGCGCGTCGAGGGAGTCCGCGGCGGCGAAGGCGGCGAGCGCCTCGTCCCGCATGCGCTCGATCTCTTCCGGTTTCAACGCCTCGACCTCTACAGGGTCGTACGACTTATTGGGTGCCGACATCTCTTCCCGTACTTCCGATTGGCTGGCGGATGGTCCCCGTCACCGGCTCGTGGACAGTGCGTCATGGTCTTCGGGACACAAAGGTGCCAAAGGCCGAGTCTAACGGGGTGGAGGTGGGCGAATGCGCCCGCGGGCCGCTCCGGCTCTCGTCAGGCGAGATACGCCGGTGCGCCCACGGGCAACGTAAATCGGAACTCGGCGCCGCCACCGGGGGCGCGGCCGACCGTGATGGTGCCGCCGTGGGCCTCGACGATGCCCTTGACGATGTACAGCCCGAGGCCGGTGCCGCCGCGCTTGCTGCCCCGCCAGAAGCGGGTGAAGACGCGGTTCATGGACTCCTCCGGGATGCCGGGCCCTTCGTCGCTCACCGTGACCGACGTGCCGGTTTCCTCGCCCTCGCGCGGGGATGCGCAGGGCATGACGTCAATGGTGACGGTTCCCTCGCCGTGCCGCACGGCATTTTCGATGAGGTTGCTGAGCACCTGGTCGATCTTGTCGGGGTCGGCCCACAGGCCGGGCAGCGGCTGTTCGATGCGGAGCAGGAAGCGGTCGGCGGGCTGGCCGGCGGCGACGTAGGCCTGGATGTGCCGGGAGACGGCGGCCCCGATGTCGACGGGCTGCCGGCGCACCTCCAGCCGCCCGGAGTCGATCCGCGAGATGTCGAGCAGCTCGGCGATGAGCCGGGTGACCCGGTCGGCGTCGGCGTCGACGGTCTCGAGCATCAGCCGCTTCTGGTCGTCGGTGAAGCGTGCCCACTTGGCGAGGAGCGTGGCGGTGAAGCCCTTCACGGAGGTGAGGGGTGAGCGCAGCTCATGGGCGACCGTCGCTATCAGCTCGGCGTGGCTGCGCTCGGTACGGCGGCGGGCCTCGGTGTCCCGAAGGGACACCACGACCCGCCGGACGGGCCCCAACGGCTCGGCGCGCACATACCCGGCGCAGACCAGCACCTCCCGCCCGCCGGGCAGCAGCAGGTTGCGCTCCGGCTGCCGCACCCGGATCGCGAGCCCGCCGTAGGGATCGGTCAGCTGCCACCAGCGGCGACCCTCCAGGTCCTCCAGCGGCAGCGCCTTCTCCAGGGGCTGGCCGAGGGCGTCGGCGGGCCGTACGGCGGTGATGCGGGCGGCGGCGGCGTTGAAGCAGACGACGCGGCCGTGTTCGTCGGCGATGACGAGGCCGTCGGGCAGCTGGTCGGGGTCGAGGTCCGCGGGACGGCCGTACCGGCACGCGGCGGTGCGGCGCGCGTCCCGTCCCTCCGGTCCCCCCGGCGCGGTGCTCGTGCCGGCCACACTCATCCCCGTACCCCACCTCTCAGACGGCGCAGGGCCCCCGGCAGGTCACCCTACTAGCTCTCGGTGACTGAGCGGCACCCTCCGCAGGCGCGCTGTGCACGGGCCGACGCGTAGAGACATACGGCGGCGGCCGTGGCGAGGTTCAGGCTCTCGGCCTTTCCGTGGATGGGGACGCGTACGACGGCGTCGGCGAGGGCGCGGGTCTCCTCCGGGAGTCCCCAGGCCTCGTTGCCGAACACCCAGGCGGTGGGGCCGCCCATGGTGCCCTTGTCGAGCTCGTCGTCGAGATCGTCGGTCCCGGCCCCGTCGGCGGCGAGGATCCGCACGCCGGTGTCCCTGAGCCCGGCCACGGCCCGCTCGACGGGCACGCCGACGGCGACGGGCAGATGGAAGTGGGAGCCCACGGAGGCGCGTACGGCCTTGGGGTTGTACAGGTCCACGGAGGCGTCGGTGAGGATCACGGCCTCGGCCCCCGCGGCGTCGGCGCACCGCAGCACGGTCCCGGCGTTGCCGGGGTCCCGCACATGGGCGAGCACGGCGACGAGCTTGGGCCGGGCGGCGAGGATCTCCTCGAAGGGCGTGTCCAGGAACCGGCATACGCCGACGAGACCCTGCGGGGTCACGGTGGTGGAGATGTCGGCGATGACGTCCTCGGAGGCCAGGTGCACCCGCGCGCCCGCGTCCCGCGCGGCCCCGATGATGTCGGCGTAGCGCTCCGCGGCCTCGACGGTGGCGAACACTTCGACGAGTGTCGGGGTACCGCCGACCCGATGCCCGGCCGCCTCCCGGACGGCCTGCGGCCCCTCCGCGAGAAACAGCCGGTCCTTGCCCCGGAAGTTCCGCTTGGCCAGCCGCCGCGCGGCGGCGACGCGGGCGGACCGGGGGGAGATCGGCTCGGGAGCGGGGGTCATCCTCTTCTTCACCTTCAAGAGAGTTCTGTTTGTGGCGCAGGCGGGCCGCAGCGCCCCGTCAGGGGCGCGGGGCTGTATCGATATGCGGCTCCGCCGCGCGGGCGCGGCCAGCCCCACGCACCCGCAGCCGAACGAGCACCTTGCGGACGCCAACAACAGGACCCGCAAGCCATGAAGCCTGCGGGTCCAGTGAACGTCGGCCTAGAGCCAGCGCAGCGTCACGCGGCCTTCGGCGCGTTGACGTCCGACGGCAGCGCCTTCTGCGCGACCTCGACGAGCGCGGCGAACGCGCTCGCGTCGTTGACCGCCAGCTCGGCCAGGATCTTGCGGTCGACCTCGATGTTCGCGGCCTTCAGACCCTGGATGAAGCGGTTGTAGGTGATGCCGTTGGCGCGGGCAGCGGCGTTGATGCGCTGGATCCACAGCTGACGGAAGTCGCCCTTGCGCTTCTTGCGGTCGTTGTAGTTGTAGACCAGCGAGTGGGTGACCTGCTCCTTGGCCTTGCGGTACAGGCGCGAACGCTGACCGCGGTAGCCGGAGGCCTGCTCGAGGATCGCCCGGCGCTTCTTGTGGGCGTTGACTGCCCGCTTGACGCGTGCCACTTGTTAACTCCTTGTAGCGGGGTCGTGGTGGTCTTCACACGACCCGGAAACGGCTGGGTCCCGGTTTTGGCGTACGGCGCTCAGGGGTTGACGAGCGCCGGGTACGTCACTTGCCGAGAAGCTTCTTGATCTTCGCGGCGTCGCCCGGGGCCATCTCGGCGTTGCCGGTGAGGCGACGCGTGACGCGGGACGACTTGTGCTCGAGCAGGTGGCGCTTGCCGGCGCGCTCGCGGAGCACCTTGCCGGAGCCGGTGATCTTGAAGCGCTTGCTGGCACCGCTGTGCGACTTGTTCTTCGGCATAGCGCCGTTATCTCCTCGTCGGTGGCGCTCCGGTGCCCGGTCGTGAAACCGGGCACGGTGGAGCGTCGCTCTTCTATCGGTTACATCCTCGGGGACGTGGACTCCCCCGGGATCACGCCTCGGCAGGCTCCTCGGACGGCGCCTCAGCCTCGGCAGGGTTCTGCGACTTACCGGGGTTCGCCTTCGCCTCGGCCTTGCGGGCCTCCTGCGCCTGACGGGCCTCGGCCATCGCCTCGGTCTTCTTCTTGTGCGGACCGAGGACCATGATCATGTTGCGGCCGTCCTGCTTCGGGTTCGACTCGACGAAACCGAGGTCCTGGACATCCTCCGCGAGGCGCTGCAGCAGCCGGTAGCCCAGCTCGGGCCGGGACTGCTCGCGACCACGGAACATGATCGTGATCTTGACCTTGTCGCCCTGCTTGAGGAACCGGACGACGTGACCCTTCTTGGTGTCATAGTCGTGCGGGTCGATCTTCGGCCGGAGCTTCATCTCCTTGATGACCGTGTGCGCCTGGTTCTTGCGCGCCTCACGGGCCTTCATGGCCGACTCGTACTTGAACTTCCCGTAGTCCATGAGCTTGCACACGGGCGGACGGGCGTTCGCCGCGACCTCGACCAGGTCCAGGTCGTACTCCTGCGCAAGCTCCAGTGCCTTCGCGAGCGGCACGATGCCGACCTGCTCGCCACTGGGACCGACAAGTCGCACCTCGGGAACGCGAATCCGGTCGTTGATGCGGGGCTCGGCGCTGATGGATCCTCCTCGGTAGCACCACACGGTTGTCTGGCGGACAGCCGCGTACGTCTCTTTTCGTAAGACCTAACCGCGCCGAAGCACAAAAAATGCCCCGGACGATCACAGGCGGGGCTCCAACGCACTACCGGAGCACCGCCGCGATGCCGCGGGGCGCGCTTTCGGGCGACTCCATCGTCCGTACGGAACGATGGTGGCCGCCTGACCGGGTGACCCGCCGTCCCGGAGGACGGTCAGGTGGGAGATCGGAGCCTCCACTTGTGGGCCGGGCGCCCTGTTGTTCGCAAGGCTATGTCCGGCCGGTCGTCTACCAGGTTAGCAGGATCGCTTGACAAGGCCTAATCGAGAACCCGTGATCCGGAACCGCTTATCGTGTGGGGCATGAGTGACACCCCTCCTGAGAACCCCGACTTCGACGCGATGACCCGGGACATCGCCGAGGTCCCCGCCGTCGAGGTGATCGTGACGGTCGCCGTCAACCTGATGAGCGCCGCCGCCGTGAAGCTCGGGCTGAGCGAGGAGGGTGAGAAGTACAAGGACCTGGACGAGGCCCGCAAGCTGATCACCGCGCTCGCCGGCCTGCTGGACGCGAGCGCGACCGAGATCAGCTCCTTCCACGCGGCCCCGCTGCGCGACGGCCTGAAGTCGCTGCAGCTGGCGTTCCGCGAGGCGTCGATCGTCCCGGACGAGCCGGGCCAAGGGCCGGGCGAGAAGTACACCGGCCCGGTCTACGGCTAGCTCACCCGCGTACGTACAGGGGCTCGCCCGGAGGCGTCGTCCCGGCCGGCAGCAGTGCCAGGTCGAGGCCGCGCACCAGGCGGGCCCTCAGTGTTTCGTCGGCGGCGAGGCGCTCGGCGACCGCGCGGGCGGCCTCGGCGGGCGGCGCGGCCGGGTCGAGGACGAGGGCGAGGGTGCCGTCGGCCTGTCCGGGCCCGAGGTGGGCGCGCAGCACGGCGGGCTCCGCCGCCACGGCCGTACGGACGGCCTCGACGACGGCCGGGTCGGTGAGCGGGTCGGTACTGGTGCGGCCCTCGGCGAGGGCGAGCAGCGCCGGGCCGGTGAGCTCGAACGGCACCGGTCCGGCGAGGTCCAGCACGACCGTGTCGGCCTTCTCGTGGGCGGCGGCCTGCAGCGCCTGGTGCAGGGGTACGGCGACCGGGCGGGCCGCGGGGTCCCAGCGGGCGAGGGAGGCGGTGGAGGTGAAGGCGGGCAGGGCGGTGCGGTCGCCGGCCTTCAGGGTGGGTACGGCCATGTCGCTGGTCTTCTCGCGGCGCAAGCCGTTCTCGTCCTCCTCGACCTCGCCGAGCACGGCGACGACGGGGACCAGCAGACGGGCACCCTTGAGCGCCTCGAGGACGGGTCCGAGGGCGCCGCGGTCCTCGGCCCAGGCGGCGAGCGCGGCGCTCAGCCGGGGGTCGGCGGAGCCGTCGTCGTCGGAGAAGCCGGGGTCGGGAATGTTCTTGTTCGCCACGGTCACCGACCCTATAGGCACCCCACCGGCCCGCCGCACGGGAGCCTTCACCCACCTCTCAGCGTTTCCTGACCCCCGTCTCATGCCCGTCCGACGGCGCGCACAGCCGGCGCCCCGAGCATCCCGGGCGTGGAGTCCCCCAGCGCCCGCTCTCGCCGCCGTGCGCGCCCGTCCCGGCGCCGTCCGCTGCTACATGCCGTGCTCGCCGTGATCGCCGTGGGCGGGGTCACCGCGGGCGGCACGGCCTGTGTGAAGGCGCGGGCGCGCTCGGGGACCGCGGCCGTATCGTCGGCCCCGTCGCTCTCGGCCTCCTCCCCGGCCGGGGCGGGCGAGGAGGCTTCCGTGGAACCCGTGACGCAGCCGGCCGTGGACCGGGACGCACTGCTGAGCAAGGCGATGACGGGGGTGAGCGTGCCGTCGGGCGCGCAGGTGTCGGCGGCGGTGCTGGCGGTGCGCTCCGGTGACGGCGCGGTCTACGGGGACGGGGCCTTCGACACGGCCAGCATCGTCAAGGTCGACATCCTGGCCACGCTGCTGCTCCAGGCGCAGGACGCGGGCCGGCGGCTGACGGCGGCCGAGGAGGCGTACGCCACGCGGATGATCGAGAACAGCGACAACGCGTCCGCGACGGCGCTGTGGCACACGATCGGGCGGGCGGACGGCCTGGACGCCGCGAACGAGCGCTTCGGGCTGACCGCGACCTCCGGTGGCGAGGGCGGGCTGTGGGGGCTGACGCAGACCACGGCCGCCGACCAACTCGCCCTGCTCCGGCAGGTGTTCGGGGAGGACTCGAAGCTGAGCGCGGCCTCCCGGACCTATGTGCAGGGGCTGATGGAGTCGGTCGAGGCGGATCAGCGGTGGGGCGTGTCGGCCGCCGCGGACGGCAACTCCTGGGCGCTGAAGAACGGTTGGCTGCCGCGCAGTTCGACGGGGCTGTGGGACGTGAACAGCATCGGGCGGATCACGGTGGACGGCACCGACCACCTGGTGGCGGTGCTGTCGAAGGGCACACGGACACAGGCGACGGGCATCGCGCTGGTGGAGGCGGCGGCCAAGGCGGCGGTGTCGGTGTTCGCCGGTAAGTGATCGGTATGAACCGGCAAACGATCCGGTTTCCGGCCCTAAATGACCTACCCTTTAAGGAACTTGACGATGAGCGGGCCGGATGATGACGTCCTCTTTACGATTTGAGTGTGCCTCGGATCCGGCCACGGAAGGAGCGCAGTGCCTCCCGTACGCCCAACTCGCCGTTCCCTCATAGCCGGTGGTCTCGGGGCCGCAGCCGCCCTCGCCGTTCCCCTGTCGGTACCGACGCCGGCCGCGGCGGCCGGTCTCATTCCCCTCCGGCTGGCCGGGCCGACCGGGCCCGCGCCGGTGGGCGCCGTGGAACTGCACCTGGTCGACCCGTCCCGGACCGATCCCTGGTCGGGGCAGCAGCGCGAGCTGATGGTGACCGTGACGTACCCGGCCGCCGACGTCCGTGACCGCATGATGCTGCCCTGGCTGCCGGCGGGTGCCGAGCGTGCGCTCAAGGCGCGCTTCGGGGGCGCGGTGGACGCCTACGCGCTCCCGCAGACCCACAGCGCGGACCGCGCACCGGTCCGGCCGGGCCGCCGTCCCGTACTGCTGCACTCGCCGGGTTATCAGTCGGACCGCACCTTCAACACGCTGCTCATCGAGGACCTGGCGTCCTGGGGCTATGTCGTGGTCGCGGTCGACCATCCCTACGACTCGGGCGAGGTGGAGTTCCCGGACGGCCGCGTGCTGGTCAACCGCCCCGACGACGCGAGCTACGAGGCCCGCACGGCCGCGGTCGCGGTCCGCGCCGCCGACCTGCGGTTCGTCCTCGACCAGCTGACCGTGCTGGACCGGGGCGGAAACCCCGACGCCGAGCGGCGCCCGCTCCCGCGCGGGCTGCGCGGGACGCTGGACCTCACACGGGTCGGCGCCTTCGGGCACTCCCGGGGCGGCGCCGCGTCGGCGCTCGTGATGTATCGGGACGAGCGGGTGCGAGCCGGCATCGACCTGGACGGCGCGCTGTACGGGCCGGTGGTCCAGCGGGGCCTCGACCGGCCGTTCCTGCTGATGGACACGGCGCACCACGACGGGCTGAACGAGGACGGCTCCTGGCCGCCGTTCTGGCGGCACCTGCGCGACTGGCGCCGGTTTCTGCGGCTCGCGGACGGCGACCACAACTCCTTCACCGACGTCGTGGCCGTCGCGCCCCAGCTGCCCGAACCGGTGCGGCAGCGGCTGCAGGCCGGCAAGATCCCCGCCGACCGGGCGGTGGCCGCCGTACGGGCGACCGTGCGGGCCTTCTTCGATCTCCGGCTGCGCCGCCGTCCCGACACCGGGCACCTGCTGTGGGGCGCCTCGCCGCGCTACCCCGAGATCGAGTACATCGCCGGGTAGCGGCCGACGCCGGACGCCCTCAGGCCGGCTGCCTGCGGCCCCGCCACAGCACCACGCCCGCGACCAGGAGGACTCCGCCGACACCGCCGGCCAGCGGGCCCGCCCAGTCGGCGGACGAGGACGGGGCCTTGGGGGCGTCCGGGCCGGCGCCGAAGTACTTCTTGTCGTACGACGACACGCGCAGGCTCTCCGGCTGGATCCGGTCGGCCGCCCGCAGCGCCGCCGCCGGGTCGATCATGCCGAAGCCGCGGGAGTCGTCCCGGCCGCCGACCGGGGCGTCCCGGGCGGTGTCCTCCAGGAGCTTCTTGATCTGGGCCGGGCTCAGCCCGGGGTGGGCGGCCTTGACCAGCGCCGCCGCGCCGGAGACGAACGCGGAGGCGGCCGAGGTGCCCCAGCCCTCGTAGTACTTGTGGTCGGGGTCGGCGATGACCACGTCGACACCGGGTGCGCTGACGGCCGCGTACCAGCGGCGGGTGGAGAACGAGGCGCGGGTGTCGTAGCGGTCGACGGCGGTGGCGGCGATGACGCCGGGGTAGGCGGCCGGATAGGAGACATGGTCGCCCTTGTCGCCGCCGTTGCCCGCGGAGGCGACGACCACCACGCCCTTCTTCAGGGCGTACTGCACGGCCTCGTCCTCGCTCGGCTCGGGGTGCGCGGAGTTCGAGTCGTCGCCGAGGGAGAGGTTGATGACGTCGGCACCGTGGTCGGCGGCCCAGCGGATGCCGTCGGCGAGGGCGTTGCCGCGGGTGGTGCGGGCCTTGGTGCGGGCGGGGTCGCCGTCCTCCAGGATCACCCGGACGGGCAGGATCTTCGCCTCGGGGGCGACGCCCATGACGCCGGCCGCGTTGCCGGGTCCGTGGCCGTGTCCGGCGATGATGCCGGCCATGGCGGTGCCGTGCCGGGCCCAGCTGCGGTCGCCGGGCCCCGCGCCGAAGCCGATCATGTCCTTGGCGGGCAGCACATTGCCGGCGAGGTCCGGGTGGTCGGCCTCCACCCCGGTGTCCAGCACGGCGACGGTGACGCCCCGGCCCTTGGTGGTCTGCCAGGCCTCGTCCAGGTGCAGGGCGGCGAGGCCCCACTGCTGGGCGCGGATGCCGTCGGCGTGCGCCGCGGCGGCGGGCAGCAGGGTGAGGGCACCGGTGAGCAGCAGGCTCACCGCCGCTCCCGCGCCGTCGATGCGGCGGTGGCCGCGTATCGATCGCCTCATGAAGGGTTCTCCGTGGCCGTGCCGATGCTCTGGCGCAGCCGCCGTTCGATGCGGTCGGCCAGGCCCTGGGCCTCGTTGCCGAGACCGGCCTGGGCCGGTGCGGTGGTGGCTTCGGCGCTCACGGCGTCGGCGGCGGGCTGGGGCACATCGGCGCTGCGGCCGTCGGCCCAGCCGGAGACGGCGTACGCCACGACGGGGGCGTCGGTGAGGACGGAGATGGTCCAGGAGGCGCGCTGCTTGTCGCCGAAGCCGGCCGCGACGGTGTCCTTGGCCGCGTACGGGCGGGGCATCAGGTCGGCGCGCCGGTCCAGGCCCTCGGTGCGGAAGCGGTGGGCGAGCGCGGCCATGGCGACGGGGTCGGCCTTGGTGAACAGCAGGCCGACGGTGGTGACGTAGCTCTGGGTGGCGTCGGTGTAGGTGGCGCGCAGCAGCCGCTGGCAGCCGACCGGGGCGAGGACCTTCTGCAGCAGCGGGTCGAAGGCGTGGGCGCAGCCGCTGTCCGGGGCCACGGCGACCCTGGTCCAGGTGCGGTCGGCGCCGCCGGGTCCGGCGCCGGTGCCCTCGACGGTGGGCGGGAAGAGCTGGTCGACGGGCGCGTTGTGCCAGAGCGTCCCGGCGGTGGCGAAGTGATCGCCCAAGGCGCCGTCCTCACCGTCGTCGGTGAGCCAACTCCCGGTCACGGCACCGCCGATGAGCCCGAGGCCGAGCACGATGCAGGCGGCAGCGGCGGCGGTACGGGGCCCGACCCGGAGCCGGGCCCGCCCACCGAACGCCTCGGGCTCCCCGGCCACCATGACCGGCCGCGCGGCCATGGCACTCCAGGACAGCGCCGGGTCCGGCAGCGACACCCCCACGGGCGGTGGCGGGCCGACGGGACGGGCCGGGGCCAGAGGACTCCAGGCACTCGTCTGCGCCCGCCCGGCGGACACCGCGGACGCGGACGCGGAGACGGAGGCGGTACGGCGCTCGCCGCCCGGCCCGGGAGCGGGGCCGGGCACGGTACCGGGCCGCTGTGTCCTCGGGGAGTCGGTGATCGGGCGGAGCCGGGCCGTCGTCTCGGTGGAGGTCTCGGCCGGGGCTCCGGGGCGGTGGGCGGTGCGATCGGGCCCGCCCGCACCGGATCCGCTCCGGCTCGGCGGCGCATCGGGGAACCGGGCGGAGGCGGGCGGCGGAGGCGGACTCACGAACGCACCGGCCGCGGGCACGGAGGTCCGCGACCCGCCGGACCCGAGCCCTTGCCCCGCACGGCCACCGGAGCCCCCGCTGGACGGCGCGCCACCGCGTACGCGGCCCTCGCCGGACAGCGAGCCATTGCCCACGGACTGCCCGGAAGAGGACGAGCGGTCACCGACGGGCCGTCCGGAAGGGGACGAGCCGTCACCGACGGGCCGTCCGGAAGGGGACGAGCCGCTACCGACGGGCCGTCCGGAAGGGGACGAGCCGCTACCGACGGACCGACCGGAAGAGGACGAGCCGCTACCGACGGACCGACCGGAAGAGGACGAGCCGCTACCGACGGACCGACCGGAAGAGGACGAGCCGCTACCGACGGACCGACCGGAAGAGGACGAGCCGCTACCGACGGACCGACCGGAAGAGGACGAGCCGCTACCGACGGACCGACCGGAAGAGGACGAGCCGTTGTCCACGGGCCCCGTGGTGGAAGGCGCGCTGTCGCTCGCGGGCCGCCTGGCAGAACCCGACCCACTGCCCACGGGCGCCTCAGAGAAAGGCACGCTGCCGCCTACGGACCGCCCGGCAGAAGCCGACCCGTTACCCACGGAGCTCCCGGCAGAAGGCGAGCCGCTGCCCACGGACCCCCCGGCAGGAGACCCGCTGTTACCCACGGACCGTCCAGCAGAAGCCGACCCATCACCCACAGCCCCCCCGGCAGAAGGCGAGCCGTTGCCCACGGCCCCGCCGGAAGAAGGCGCCCCGTTGCCCTCAGGTGCCACGGCAGTAGACCCGCCGTCGCCTGCGAGACCACCCGCCGATGCCCGACCGTCCCCGGCCGGTGCCCAGCCCTCACCTGCCGCTGTCCCGGGCGAGACGCGGCCCTCGACGGGGAAGCCACCGGCCGGCCGGTGGCCCTCGCTCGCGGCTGCCCCCGCCGAAGGTCCCTGCCCGCCCGCCGCACCCACCTGACTCGGGCGGCGGCCGGTCCGGGGAGTGAAGACCGACGGCTCGTCGTCGGGGTCCTCCGGCGAGACCTCGTCGGACAGGCGGCCGGGTGGAGTGGAAGGGCGCGGTGGGATGGGAGCGTGGCGCGCTTCCGTGCTCATGCACCCCCCGTTTCCTCGTGCCCGGGCCGTCCTCACGTACGCGGGCCGATGCGCTGCTCGGCTGCGCCCGGCGCGGAAGATCCGTCCGGGCACGCATACCCGTACGGCCGGACCGGCATCCCGGTTCAGCGAAGCGGCCGGGGGCGTTCCGCCGTACGTGCGCGTCACTCTACGGGTTGTCCGGGCCGGAATCAGAACCAGTCCGGGGGGCCGGGGCATCTGCCCGGAACGTCCCCCTACCCTGCGGTAATCCTGTCTGGCAGGCTTCCGTCATGACTGCGCGCGCCGCCGACCGGGCCCGTTACGACCGGGCCACCGCCCATCTCGACGCCCCTCTCGCGATCGTGGACCTGGACGCCTTCGACGCCAACGCGGCCGATCTCGTCCGCCGGGCCGCGGGCAAGCCGGTGCGGGTCGCCAGCAAGTCCGTGCGTTGCCGGGCCCTGCTGGAGCGGGTGCTGGCCAAGGACGGCTTCCGGGGCATCATGTCGTTCACGCTGGCCGAGTCGCTGTGGCTCGCGCGTTCCGGTTTCGACGACGTGCTGCTGGCCTATCCGTCCGCCGACCGGAGCGGTTTCGCCGAGCTGGCCGCCGATCCCAAGCTCGCCGGTGCGGTCACCGTGATGGTGGACGATCCGGCGCACCTCGATCTCATCGACGCCGCCCGCGACGGCGGACGTGAACTCGTCCGGGTCTGCCTGGAGTTGGACACCTCGCTGCACCTGCTCGGCGGCCGGGTCAGGGTCGGGGCGCGGCGTTCTCCGCTGCGCTCCCCCGCCCAACTCGCCGAGCTGGCCCGCTCGGTGGCGCGGCGGCCCGGCTTCCGGCTGGTCGGGATCATGGCGTACGAGGGGCACGTCGCGGGTGTCGGGGACGCGGTGGCCGGCCGGCCGCTGAGGTCCCGGGCGATCCGGCTGATGCAGGCCGCGGCCCGCCGGGAACTGGCCGGGCGGCGGGCGGCGGTGGTGCGCGCGGTGCGGGCCGTCGTGCCCGATCTGGAGTTCGTCAACGGCGGTGGCACGGGCAGTGTGCAGCACACCGCCGCCGAGGACGCCGTGACCGAGATAGCGGCCGGTTCGGGGCTGTACGTGCCGCGGCTCTTCGACAACTACACGTCGTTCACCGGCCGTCCGGCGGCCCTGTTCGCCCAGCCCGTCGTACGACGGCCGGGGGTCGGCGTGGTCACCGTGCTCGGCGGCGGGTATCCGGCCTCCGGTGCCGCCGGTCCCGACCGGCTGCCGGTGCCGTACCTGCCCGAGGGCCTGGAGTACGACCCCCAGGAGGGCCCCGGCGAGGTGCAGACCCCGCTGCTGGGCTCGCCCGCCGACGACCTCCTCATCGGTGACAAGGTGTGGTTCCGGCACGCCAAGGCGGGCGAGCTGTGCGAGCGGTTCGACGCCCTGCACCTGATCGAGGGGGACACGGTCACCGCGACCGTGCCCACCTACCGGGGTGAGGGCCAGACCTTCCTCTGACCGGCCCTACAGGGGCGTGACGTACGCGCCCGCGATACCGCCGTCCACCAGGAAGTCGGTGGCGTTGACGAAGGAGGAGTCGTCGCTGGCCAGGAAGGCGACGGCGGCGGCGATCTCCTCGGCCTCGGCGAACCGGCCGACCGGGATGTGGACGAGACGCCGCGCGGCCCGCTCGGGGTCCTTGGCGAACAGCTCCTGCAACAACGGGGTGTTGACCGGGCCCGGGCACAGGGCGTTCACGCGGATGCCCTCCCGGGCGAACTGCACGCCCAGTTCCCGGGACATGGCGAGGACGCCGCCCTTGGAGGCCGTGTACGAGATCTGCGAGGTCGCGGCACCCATCCGTGCCACGAAGGACGCGGTGTTGATGATGGAGCCCTTGCCCTGGCGCCGCATGTAGGGAATCGCGGCCTTGCAGCACAGGTAGACGGAGGTGAGGTTGACCTCCTGGACCCGCTTCCAGGCCTCCAGGCCGGTCTCCAGGATGGAGTCGTCGTCCGGCGGGGAGATGCCGGCGTTGTTGAAGGCGACGTCGACGCTGCCGTAGGTGTCGTACGCCGTCTTGAACAGCGCCTCGACCTGCTCCGGGTCGGTGACGTCGACCTTGACGAAGAGCCCGCCGACCTCGTCGGCGACGGCCTTGCCGCGGGCTTCGTCCACGTCCGCGCAGACCACGTGGGCGCCCTCGGAGGCGAGCCGGCGGGCGGTGGCGAGGCCGATGCCGCTGCCGGCTCCGGTCACGACGGCGGTACGGCCGACCAGGCGGCGGCAAACAGATTCTGCGGTCACTGTGCGGGGCCCTCCGTGCTGGGGAGACGTTGCTGATGAAGACGTTCTTGGTTTCGGTGAAGGCGGTCAGGGCGTCGGGGCCCAGTTCGCGGCCAAGGCCGGACTGCTTGTAGCCGCCGAACGGGGTCCAGTAGCGGACGCTGGAGTGGGAGTTGACGGACAGGTTGCCCGCGCGGACGGCCTGGGAGACGCGCAGGGCGCGGCCGAGGTCCCGGGTCCACAGGGAGCCGGAGAGGCCGTAGGGGGTGTCGTTGGCGAGGCGGATCGCGTCCTGTTCGTCGGTGAAGGGCAGGAGGACGGCGACCGGGCCGAAGATCTCCTCGCGGGCCGCCTGGCCGTCCGGCCGCTCCCCCGTCAGGACCGTCGGCGGGAACCAGAAGCCGGGGCCGTCGGGGGCGCTGCCGCGCAGCGCGGGGGCGTCCTCGGGGACGTACGACCGTACGCGGTCCAGCTGCTGACGCGAGATCAGCGGGCCCATCTGGGTCTTCTCGTCGGCCGGATCGCCCACGACCACGGAGGCGAGCGCGTCGGCGAGGAACTCGCGGGCCTCCTCCAGCACCGGCTCCTGGACCAGGATGCGGGTGCGGGCGCAGCAGTCCTGGCCGGAGTTGTCCAGGAAGGAGAACGGGTCGAGGGCGGAGGTGAGGTCGGCGTCGGCGAAGACGATGTTGGGGCTCTTGCCGCCGAGTTCGAGGGTGACCGGCTTGACGAGCCTCGCGCAGCGCTCCATGACCTCGCGGCCGGTGCGGGTGGAGCCGGTGAACACGATCTTGGCGACGTCCGGGTGGTCGACCAGGGCGCGTCCCGCGGTGTGGCCGTAACCGGGCAGCACCTGGAAGACATGCTCGGGCAGGCCCGCCTCGAGGGCGAGTTCGGCGAGGCGGAGCGCGGTGAGCGGGGTGGTCTCGGCGGGCTTGAGGACGACCGCGTTGCCGGCCGCGAGCGCCGGGAAGGAGCCCCAGGCGGCGATCGGCATCGGGAAGTTCCAGGGGGCGATCACGCCGACGACACCGAGGGGTTCCTGGAAGGTGACGTTCCAGCCGCCGGGCACCGGGATCTGCTTGCCGAGCAGGCGTTCGGCGCCCCCGGCCGCGTACAGCAGCAGATCGCGGGCGTTGCCGGCCTCCCAGCGGGCGTTGCCGACGGTGTGGCCGGCCTCGCGGACCTCCAGCCGGGCGAGTTCCTCGATGCGCGCGTCGACGGTGTCGGCGAAGCGGCGCAGCAGCCGGGCCCGGTCGGCGGGGGCGAGGGCGGCCCACCCGGTCTGGGCGCGCGCGGCCCGTACGACGGCGGCGGCCACGTCCTGCTCGCTCGCGGCGGGGACGGTGGCGACGACCTCTTCCGTGGCGGGGTTGAGGACCTTCAGCTCGTGCGGGTCGGACACGTGATGACCTTTCACAGGCGTTCGAAGGAGCGGCGCAGCTCCCAGTCGGTGACCGCGGCGTCGAAGGCCTCCAGCTCGACGCGCGCCATGTTGCGGTAGTGCGCGACGACCTCGTCGCCGAAGGCGGCCTGCGCGATGGGGCTCTTCTCCCACAGCTCGGCGGCCTCGCGCAGGGTGGTCGGGACGTGTGCGAGGCCGGCGGTGTAGGCGTTGCCGGGGCAGGGCTCGGGGAGTTCGAGCTTCTGCTCGATGCCGTACAGGCCGGCCGCGACCAGACCGGCGACGGCGAGGTGGGGGTTGACGTCGCCGCCGGGCAGGCGGTTCTCGAAGCGCAGGGAGCGGCCGTGGCCGACCACGCGCAGGGCGCAGGTGCGGTTGTCGTGACCCCAGGCGACGGCGGTGGGCGCGAACGAGCCGGGCTGGAACCGCTTGTAGGAGTTGATGTTCGGGGCGTAGAGGAGCGAGAAGTCGCGCAGCGCGGCGAGCTGCCCGGCGAGGAAGTGCCGCATGACCTCGGACATTCCGTCGGCGTCGGCCATCGCGTTCCTGCCGTCGGCGTCGGCGAGCGAGAGGTGGATGTGGCAGGAGTTGCCCTCGCGCTCGTTGTACTTGGCCATGAAGGTGATCGAGACGCCTTCCTGGGCGGCGATCTCCTTCGCGCCGGTCTTGTACAGCGCGTGCTGGTCGCAGGTGACGAGGGCCTCGTCGTAGCGGAAGGCGATCTCGTGCTGGCCGGGGTTGCACTCGCCCTTGGCGGACTCGACGGTGAGGCCGGCGCCGGCCATGTCGTTGCGCAGCCGGCGCAGCAGGGGCTCGATGCGGCCGGTGCCGAGGATGGAGTAGTCGATGTTGTACTGGTTGGCCGGGGTCAGGCCCCGGTAGCCCGCGTCCCAGGCCTGTTCGTAGGAGTCCTTGAAGACGATGAACTCCAGCTCGGTGCCGACCTGGGCGGTGTAGCCGAGCTCGGCCAGCCGCTCCAGCTGGCGGCGCAGGATCTGGCGGGGCGCGGCGACGACCGGCGAACCGTCGTTCCAGGCGAGGTCCGCGACGAGCAGGGCGGTGCCGGGGTGCCAGGGGATGCGGCGCAGGGTGGCGAGGTCGGGGGCCATGGCGAAGTCGCCGTAGCCGCGGTCCCAGGAGGACATCGCGTAGCCGTCGACGGTGTTCATCTCGGTGTCGACGGCGAGGAGGTAGTTGCAGCCCTCGGTGCCGTGCTGCAGGACCTCGTCCAGGAAGAAGCGGGCGGCGAACCGCTTGCCCTGGAGGCGCCCTTGCATATCGGGGAAGGCCAGGACGACAGTGTCGATCTCACCGCTCGCGACGAGGGCGTGCAGTTCCTCGACGCTGAGCGGGGGTGTGCGGTCTGCCACGGGAGAGCCTCCTTCGGCGCCTTCGCGCTTTTTCTGCCGGGCCGGGAGCCATAAGGTATTGCTCAGAACCATTGCTTGGGAAGGGGGTACGGCCGGATGTCCTGGGAGAGCGACATTCAGGGGGTGGGTGACCGGCTCGCTCCGGTGCTGCGTCCGGTGCGGGCGGGCAACGGCTTCGAGGAGGCGCTGGAGCAGATCCTCCAGGTCGTGCGGCTCGGTCTGGTGCCGGGCGGCGAGCGGCTGCCGGCCGAGCGGGAGCTGGCGGAGCGGCTCGGGATCAGCCGGGTGACGCTGCGCGAGGTGCTGAAGGTGCTCCAGGACCAGGGGCTGGTGGAGGCGCGGCGCGGGCGCTACGGCGGAACGTTCGTCCTGCCGCGTACGGACGCGGGTGGCGAGGACGAGCTGCGGCGGCGGATCGCCGAGGTCGACATCGAGGACGTGCTGCGGTTCCGCGAGGTGCTGGAGGTGGGCGCGGCCGGGCTGTGCGCGGCGCACGGGCTGACGGACGAGCAGGCGGAGCGGCTGCGCGAGGCGCTTGCCCGCACGCACGACGCCCCGCTCGCGGACTACCGGCGCCTGGACACCCTGCTGCACCTGACCCTCGCCGAACTGTGCGGCTCCCCGTCCCTGACCGCGCAGTACGCGGCGGTCCGGGCCACGGTCAACGACCTCCTCGACTGCATCCCGCTGCTGGTGCGCAACCTGGAGCACTCGCAGCGTCAGCACACCGCGCTGGTGGAGGCGGTGCTGGACGGGGACGCGGACGGCGCACGGGAGATGATGCGCGAGCACTGCGCGGGCACGGCGGCACTGCTGCGGGGCTTCCTGACGTGAGGCGGGTCTGGAAAGGTATGCGCGTGAACCTTTGGATTCCCGGGAGAGTGGCATGACCGTACGACCGCTGATCGGCATCAGCACCTATCTGGAGTCCGGCGCGCGCTGGGGCGTGTGGGAGCTGGACGCGGCGCTGCTGCCGGCCGGCTATCCACGGCTGGTGCAGCGGGCGGGCGGGCTGGCCGCGATGCTGCCGCCGGACGCACCCGAGCGCGCGGCGCGGACGGTGGCCCGGCTGGACGGGCTGGTCATCGCGGGCGGCCCGGACGTCGACCCGTCCCGCTACGGCGCCGAGCGCTCGCCCCGCACGGGGCCGCCCGCGCGGGAGCGGGACGCGTGGGAGCTGGCGCTGATCGACGCGGCGCTGGCGGCCGGGGTGCCGCTGCTCGGCATCTGCCGGGGCATGCAGTTGCTGAACGTCGCCGTCGGCGGCACGCTCGTCCAGCACCTCGAGGGGCACGCGGAGGTGGTCGGGGTCTTCGGCCGCCATCCGGTCAAACCGGTGCCGGGGACGCTGTACGCCGGGCTCGTACCGGAGGAGACCAACGTGCCGACCTACCACCACCAGGCGATCGAACGGCTCGGCCGGGGACTGATCGCCTCGGCGTACGCAGCGGACGGCACGGTGGAGGCGGTGGAGCTTGCGGCCACCGAGGGCTGGGCGCTGGGAGTTCAGTGGCATCCGGAGATGGGCGAGGACCTGCGGGTGATGCGAGGGCTGGTCGGCCGGGCGGCGTTGCGCCACGGGGGTGCCTGACCGTTGCGGGGTACCGGTCCCCTGTGGCTGGTCGCGCAAGGTCGGCGACGACGACCTCCACACGGCGGCAGTGCCGTCACCCCCGCGTCAGCGACAGCAACTCCCGCGCCGGGCCCGTGGGCCGGTGGCCCGTCGGCCAGACCGCTCGCAGATCGCGGCGGAGTGAGACGCCCTCCACCGGGATGCTGACCAGGCGCCGCATCGCCAGTTCCTCGCCCACCGCCAGCTCGCTCAGCACCGAGGGTCCGGCTCCGCTGACCGCGGAGGCCTTGACCGCCGTGGTGGAGGACAGCTCGATCAGGGGGCGGGCGAGGCCGCCGAGGGCCGCGTCCAGGACCTGGCGGGTGCCGGAGCCGCGCTCACGGAGGATCAGGGGGGTGGCCCCCAGTTCCGCCGCCGTCACCGGGCGCCGGCGGCGGGCCCACGGATGGCCGGGCGCGGTCACGACGATCAGGCGGTCACGGGCGATGACCGTGGAGTCCAGGCCGTTCGGGACCGTCAGCCCCTCCACGAAGCCGAGGTCCGCCTCGTCGGCCAGCAGCAGCTCCGCGACCTTCGCCGAGTTGCCGGCGAGGAGGGACACCGCCGTGTCGGGCCGCCCGGCGTGCAGCGCGAGGAGCCAGCCGGGCAGCAGGTACTCGGCGATGGTCATGCTCGCCGCCACCCGCAGGCGCGAGTCCCGCCGGTCCCGCAGCGCCCGCGCACCCGCGTCGAAGGCCGCCGCCGCCTCCACGACCCGGCGGGCCCAGTCCGTCACCAGGGCGCCGGCGTCCGTGAGCCGGGAGCCGCGCGGCGAGCGGTCGACCAGGGCCACGCCCAGCTGCCGTTCCATGGAGCGGATCCGGCTGCTGGCGGCGGGCTGGGTGACGCCGACCTCGCGCGCCGCCGCGCCGAGACTGCCCAGCCGCGCCACGGCCAGCAGCAGCTCCAGCGCGGCCAGGTCGGGCACCCGATGTGCCAGTGATCCCGGGGACTTTCGCTGCCCCTCCACCTCGCTCATAAGGCCAGCTTATGCCCCCATAGAGAAGACGTCCCTGGTCAGGGCGGGACGACGGCGGGACCGTGGACCCATGGTCACCGCAGCCCCGCCCTTGCCCGCCGCCGAGGTCCACCGTGCCCCCCGGGTCCGCCACCTGGGCCCCAACTGGTACGCCGCCGTCATGGGCACCGCCATCCTGGGCTCGGCCGGCGTGGCGCTGCCCGCGCCCGTGCCCGGCCAGCGCGGTGTCTTCGCGGGAGCCTGGGCGCTGTCCCTCGTGCTGCTGGTCGCCCTGCTGGCGGCCCGGACCCTGCACTGGATCCACCACCGCGACCGGGCCCGCGCCGATCTCCTCGACCCGGCCATGGCCCCCTTCTACGGCTGCCTGTCGATGGGCCTGCTGGCGGTCGGCGGCGGCGCCCTGACGGCCGGCCGGGGGGTGCTCGGCACCGGCACGGCGGTCGACCTTGACGCCGTACTGTTCACCGCCGGTACGGTGATCGGGCTCGCGTCCGCCGTGGCCGTGCCGTACCTGATGGCCGTACGGCATCGCGTCGAGCCCGCGCAGGCGAGCCCGGTATGGCTGCTGCCCCTGGTCGCGCCCATGGTGTCGGCCGCGCTCGGTCCGCTGCTGGTGCCGCATCTGCCGGCGGGGCAGGCCCGCGAGACCCTGCTGCTGGCGTGCCTCGCGCTGTTCGGGCTGAGCCTGTTCGCGACGCTGCTGATGCTGTCGCTGGTCTTCGCCCGGCTGATCACCTCCGGCCCGCTGCCGCTCGCGCTCACCCCGACGCTGTTCCTGGTCCTCGGCCCGCTGGGGCAGTCCACCACCGCGGTCGGCAAGATCGCGGACATGGCTCCGGGTGTCGTACCGGCCCGGTACGGCCATGGTCTGGACGTCTTCGTCGTGCTGTACGGGGTGCCGGTCATGGGGTTCGCGCTGCTGTGGCTGGCGCTGGCGACCGCGCACGTGGTGCGGGCCCGCCGGCAGGGCATGGGGTTCGCGATGCCCTGGTGGGCGTTCACCTTCCCGCTGGGCACCTGTGTCACCGGCGCCATGGAGCTCGCCACCCACACCGGCCTCGTGGTCTACGACGGGCTGGCCCTCGGGCTGTACGCGCTGCTCGTCGCCGCCTGGCTGGCGGCCGCCACCGGCACCGTACGCGGCCTGCTCAGCGGCGAGCTGCTCGCAGCGCCTCGGCCAGCACCCGTGGCGCCTCGGCCAGCGAGGGGCCGTACCAGGTCAGGTGCCGCCCGCTGACCAGCGCGCAGGGCAGGCCGGGGAAGGCCTCCGGGCCGTCGTCGGCGGTGAAGCGGTAGGGCTCGTCGGGCAGGACCACCAGGTCCGGGGCCGCCTCGCGCAGCTCCTCCAGCGGGATGCGGGGGTAGCGCTCGGGGTGGCCGGCGTACAGGTGGCCGACGCCGAGCCGGGCCAGCACGTCACCGGCGAAGGTGTCCCGGCCGAGGACCATCCAGGGCCGGCGCCAGATCGGTACGACCGCCGTCGTACGGCCCTCCGGCCGCGGCGGCGCCGCCCAGGCTGCCGCCGCCTCGGCGAGCCAGCGCGGACGCTGCGGCGCACCGCACGCGGCGAGCACCCGGTCCAGCTCGGCGAAGGCCTGCGGCACGCTCCGGACCTCGGTGACCAGCACACGAAGGCCCCCTGCGCGCAGGGCGTCGAGGTCCGGGGCGCGGTTCTCCTCCTCGTTGGCGATCACCACGTCGGGGGCGAGGGCGAGAATGCGGTCGAGCTCGGGGTTCTTCGTACCGCCGATCCGGGTGACGTCCAGGTCGGCCGGGTGGGTGCACCAGTCGGTGACGCCGACGAGGGCTCCGGGGAGCGTGACGGCGACGGCTTCGGTGAGGGACGGGACCAGGGAGACGACCCGCGCCCCGAAGAGGTGCGGCACGCTCAGCGCGACCGGTCCTGGACGGCCTCGATGTGCTCGGCGACCGCCACCACGATCACCCGCGTGTCCGGCACCGTGGCCCGCCACCGGTGCCGCACCCCGCCTGTCAGGTACAGGGTGTCGCCGCGGCCGAGGCGATACGCGCGCCCTTCCGCCTCGATCTCCACCGCGCCGTCGGCGACGTACATCAGCTCGTCGTTGCGGTGCTGGAACTCTCGGCCCGGTTCGTGGTCGCCGGTGAACTCGGAGGCGTGCAGCTGGTGGTGGCCGCGGACCAGGGAGCGGGTCCGGGGCTCGGCGTCGTCCTCGGCGGCCGGGTCGGCGCGCACGACGTCCACGCTGGCCGCCGGGTCGGCCGCGGCGAGGAGTTCGACGGCCGTGGTGCGCAGGGCGTCGGCGAGCTTCTCCAGCGAGGTGCGGCTGGGGCGGGCCCGGTCGTTCTCGACCTGGCTGAGGAAGGGCACCGAGAGTCCGCTGCGCTCGGCCACGGCGGCGAGCGTCAGCTCCAGGGCACGGCGACGCCGGCGGACGGCCGCGCCCACCCGCACGGGCTGTTCTTTGTGGTCGCCCATCGCTCCGGCTCCCTCCCTCGCTCGGCGTGCCGTTGTCCGGGTGCCCGGATCGGGGATCCACCCTTCTGATGACTTCACTGCACCCTACGCACGTTCGGCAAACCGTTTCACACCTCTGTCACATCCCCGATATGCCGCCGAGCCCGCACCCTCAGGGTTCGCGCCAGTGCGACGGGGTCCGGGCCCGTCCGCCACGGGGTCACGGCCGGGGGTAACCACGCCGACCAGCAGGGCCGGGTGCCCCCTCCCACGCCCGTGATCGTAACGCTCGGCGATTGGCCGGATTCCTGCCGTACCCGAAGGGTGCGAGGGGTGGCCGCTCCAGCACACCGCGAGCACTTCTCGACCAGGCCGCCGGGGTCGTACCGCAGCCAGGTGCGGCGAAGCCCGTGCGGGCCAGGGGGTGCACGCCGTCGCACCGCCTTGACTGTCAGTGCCGTACGGCATGATGCGAACGTGACCGGACGACTCATGCTGCTCGACACCGCATCGCTGTACTTCCGCGCCTACTTCGGCGTCCCGGACTCCGTGAAGGCACCGGACGGCACGCCCGTCAACGCCGTGCGCGGGCTGCTGGACTTCATCGACCGGCTGGTCAGAGACCACCGGCCGGAACGCCTGGTGGCCTGCATGGACGCCGACTGGCGGCCGCAGTGGCGGGTGGACCTCATCCCCACCTACAAGGCGCACCGGGTGGCAAAGGAGCACGAGGGCGCGCCGGACGAGGAGGAGGTGCCGGACCCCCTCTTGCCGCAGGTGCCGGTCATCGAGGACGTGCTGGACGCGCTCGGGATCGCCCGGGTCGGCGTGGCGGGGTACGAGGCGGACGACGTGATCGGCACGTTCACCGCGCGCGCCGACGGCCCGGTCGACATCGTCACCGGCGACCGCGATCTGTACCAGCTGGTGGACGACGCCCGCGGGATCCGGGTGCTGTACCCGCTGAAGGGCGTCGGCACGCTGCAGCTGACCGACGAGGCGGCACTGCGCGAGAAGTATGGCGTCGACGGGCGGGGGTACGCGGATCTGGCGCTGCTGCGCGGCGATCCGAGCGACGGTCTGCCGGGCGTCGCCGGGGTCGGCGAGAAGACGGCCGCCAGGCTGCTCGCCGAGTTCGGCGACCTGGCCGGGATCATGGCGGCGGTCGACGACCCGAAGGCGAAGCTCACCCCGTCGCAGCGCAGGCGGCTGGACGAGGCCCGCGCGTATGTCGCGGTCGCGCCGACGGTGGTGCGGGTGGCCGACGACGTGCCGCTGCCGGACGTCGACACGACCCTGCCGCACGCCCCGCGCGACCCGGCGGCGCTGGAGGAGCTGGCCAAGCGGTGGGGGCTCGGCGGCTCCCTGCAGCGGCTGCTCACCACGCTGGCGGAGTGATCTCGACCGGAATTTTCCGGTAAAGGGCTCTCAGCCGCCACTCGAGGAAGAGGTGTTACACAGAACGAGGTGCTAACTTAGGTAAACCTAACCAACTTGCAGGAGGCCGTGATGGCAGAGCGCCCGGGACGAAAGCCGCGCAAGGCCCGCACCGCTGAGGTGGTCCGCACCGAGCGGCTGACCCCGCACATGCAGCGGGTGGTACTCGGCGGCGAGGGCCTGGCCGACTTCGCGGCGGACACCTGCACCGACCACTATGTGAAGCTGCTCTTCGGCCCCGAGGGCGTGACCTACCCGGAGCCCTTCGACCTGGAGCGGATCCGTGCCGAGTTCCCGCGGGAGCAGTGGCCGGTGACCCGGACGTACACCGTGCGCGCCTGGGATCCCGAACACCGGGAGCTGACCCTGGACTTCGTCATCCACGGCGACGAGGGCCTGGCCGGCCCGTGGGCCACCCGGGTGCAGCCGGGTGAGAGGGTGCGCTTCATGGGACCCGGCGGCGCCTACGCCCCCGACCCGGCGGCCGACTGGCATCTGCTCGCCGGTGACGAGAGCGCGCTGCCCGCGATCGCGCGGTCCCTTCAGGCGCTGCCCACCGACGCCCGCGCCCATGCCTTCGTGGAGGTGTCCGGCCCCGAGGAGGAGCAGAAGATCGACTCCGATGTGGAGGTCGTCTGGCTGCACCGAGGGGACCGGCCGGTCGGCGAGGCGCTGCTGGAGGCCGTACGAGGGTTTGAGTTCCCCGACGGCCGGGTGCAGGCGTTCGTGCACGGCGAGGCGGGCTTCGTGAAGGAGCTGCGCCGGCTGCTGCGGGTCGAGCTCGCCATCCCGCGCGAGGACCTGTCGATCTCCGGCTACTGGCGCCTGGGCCACGACGAGGACGGCTGGCAGGCCTCCAAGCGGGACTGGAACGCCCGCATCGAGGCCGAGCAGGAGAGCGGCGCCGCGGCGGCCTGAGCACGAACCCCGCTCAGGTCTCGTTGATCTTGCCGAAGGGGATGTGCACACTCGGCGTGGTCCGGGATGTGCTCTCCAGGTGGGTCACCTGGTCGTCGAAGAAGATGTGCGGATCCAGCACCCGCATGACGGCGCCCTTGTCTATGCCGCCGAGGAAGAAGGCGCCGTTGACCCGCACACCCCACTCCTTGAGGCTCCGCACGGCCCGTTCGTGCGCCGGCGCGTTGCGCGCGGTCACCAGGGAGACGTGCACCCGGCTCGTGTAGTGCGGATCGACCGCGCGCCGCTCCTCCTCCCGCCGCTGAATCCGGTTCACCCCGGCGAGGAAGTCGCGCAGCGGCCCCGGGTCGTGCGGGGTCGCCGCGTTACGGGCCTCGTACGCGCGGAACTCCTCCAGACCGTCGCACTGGTACACCTGCTCGGCGGCGTCGCCGGCGAGCACCCCGTCGAAGTCGAACGCGATCCGCAGCTCCCGGTCGGCGGGGTCGTCCGCGTACGACGATCCCAGCACATGCCCGGCCGGCAGGCCCGCGGCGACCGCCTCGCGCACGTCGTCGCCGTTCGCGGACAGGAACAGGGACATGTTCAGCGCGGTGATGAACGCGTACGGCGACCTGCCCTGCATGAACACGGCCCGGCTGATGGGCAGTTCATGGGCCTGGATCGAGCGCATGACCCTGAGGCCCGTGTCGGGGTCGTTGCGAGAGAGGATGATGACCTCGACGAGCGGGTCGCCCGGCTCGCCGAGGTCGTTCAGCGACAGCAGCCTGCGGATGAACGCGAACGCGACCCCGGGCCGGAGCGTGTCGTCGACGTTCTCCTCCTGGTAGGCGCGGTAGGCCTCCTCGCCCTGCTCGCGGAAGACCGCGTCCGACTCCCGCAGATCGAACAGGGCGCTGGAGGCGACACCGACGACGAGTCGGTTCGCGAGATCGTAGGCCGGCATGGACTACATCTTCACACCGACCGCTGGTAGGAGCGGAACGTGCGGATCGACAGCCACACCGCCACGACGGCGAGCGCGAGCAGTGCACCGCCGCGACTGAGGACCACATCCCGGTCGGGATGCTCCGACAGGGCCGAACGGCCCGCCACCATGGCCCAGTTGAGCGGGTTGAAGTCGGCGATGTCCCGCATCCAGCCCGGCATCTGCGCGGGCGCCATGAAGGCGCTGGAGAGGAAGGTCAGCGGCAGCAGCAGGAAGGTGTTGATGCCGATGATGGACTCCCGTTCGCGTACGAGCATGCCGAGCGCGTTGGACAGGGCACCGAAGACCGTGCCGAGCAGGACGGCGGCCAGCACGAGGACCGCGATACCGCCGGCACCGCCGGCGTAGTCGGCGCCGCCGAGCAGGCCCAGCAGCACGATGACCACCGACTGGAACGCCGTGACCAGGCCGTTGTTGACGACGTTGCCGTTCATCAGGGCGGCCCGGCTGACCGGGGTGGTCAGGAAGCGGTCGAGGGTGCCGCGCTGGATCTCCTCCAAGGTGCCCATGCCGGCCCACATGTTGGAGCCGAGGGCGCTCATCACCACCACGCCCGGCACCAGGTAGTCCAGGTACGAGGTGGTGCCGAAGCCGCCCAGCTCGACGACCTTCTTGAAGAGGCTGCCGAACAGGAACAGCCAGATCACCGGCTGGATCAGGGTGATGACCGCGTAGGCGGGCTGCCGGGCGAAGACGCGCAGTTGGCGCTGCGTCATGTACCAGGTCTGGGTCAGGGCGGCGCTCATCGCACACCTCCGGCGAGCACGGTCTCGGTCGCGGTCTCGGCCTCGGCGTACCGGCGGCCGGCGTGGCGGAGGTAGACGTCGTCCAGCGAGGGCCGGGCGACGGTGGCCGAGGCGACGGTGACCCCGGCCCGGTCCAGCGCGGCGAGCAGAGCGGGCACCGTGGCCGCCCCGTCGTCGGCGCGGACGCTGATCCGGCGTCCTTCGCACAGCGCCTCGTGCACCCCGGGCAGCGCGGTCAGGGCACCGGTGAGCAGGGTGCGGCCGGCCTCGCCGACCGGCTCGCCCAGCTCCAGGCGGACGGCGTCGCCGCGCAGTTCGCCCTTGAGGGCGTCCGGGGTGCCCTCGACCACGATCCGGCCGCGGTCGACGATGGCGATGCGCTCGGCGAGCCGGTCGGCCTCCTCCAGGTAGTGCGTGGTGAGCAGGATCGTCAGACCCTCCTCGCCGGCCAGCCGGCCGATCTCCTCCCACATCGCGGTGCGCGCCTCCGGGTCGAGGCCGGTGGTCGGCTCGTCGAGGAACAGCACCTCAGGCCGGTGCACCAGCCCGAGGGCCACGTCCAGGCGGCGCCGCATGCCGCCCGAGTAGCCCTTGACCGGCCGGCGGGCGGCGTCGGCGAGGGTGAACCGCTCCAGCAGCTCGTCCACCCGGCGGTTCAGCGCCGTACCGCTCAATCCGTAGAGGCGGCCCTGGAGTTGCAGGTTCTCCCGGCCGGTGGCGACCGGGTCGGCGCCGGACTGCTGGGCGACCACGCCGATCGCGCGGCGCACCCGGTCGGGGTGGCGCAGCACGTCGTGCCCGGCGACGGTGGCGGTGCCGGAGTCGGGGCGGGCCAGGGTGGTGAGGATCTTGACGGTGGTGGACTTGCCGGCGCCGTTGGGGCCGAGGAGCCCGAAGACGATGCCCGGTGCCACGGTGATGTCCATGCCGCCCAGCGCGGTAACGTCACCGGGATAGGTCTTGACCAGCTGGCGCGCCTCCACTGCGGGCGCACGGGTGTTCATGACGACTGCTCTCCTGACATGAGCGGATGACGGGCCGTCCGCCGGATGGACGGACGGTGCAAGATCCGCGTGCAGAGCGCCGGGCTATCCTGGGTGTGCCGCACCTCGATCGCCCGGAGCCGCCGCACGGCGGATCCGTTTCGGGGTTGGAGACCCCGGCGGGGCTGCTGCAACAGCCGTGCCGGGGTCGTTCTTCTCAGCTGAAGTCCGCGGGCAGCTCCCCCGTTTCATGGAAGCGCCGCCATGCCTCGACGCCCGGCAGGGAGCCCTTCCTGATCTCTTCCAGGAAGCCGCGGACCCACTGCGCCTGCGCCAGGATCATGTGCAACTGGTACTCGGTCTCGACGAGGAAGAGCCGCGGCAGCGTCTCGTACAGCTTCTCCAGCCCTCCCCGCGCACTGGCGGCCTGGACCTCCAGGGCCCTGAGCCGCTCCTCGAGCAGCCGCACCACCTCGTCGGGGTGCAGCGCGCCCATGAGGGACAGGGCGGTCTCGAAGATCGGGTACTCCTTGGCCGGGACGGCGATGAGGTCCGACAACCACTCGGTCATCTCCTCACTACCGGCCGCGGTGAGCCCGTACACCGTGCGCTCGGGGCGGTTCCCCTGCCGCTCCACGTCGGTCACCTCGACGAAGCCGTGCTTTTCGAGGTTCTGCACCACGGTGTAGAGCGAACCGTAGTTGATCTTGGTGCTCGTGTCCTTGCCCTGGCGGCGCAGGGTCTGGGCGATCTCGTACGGATGCATCGGCTTCTGCCACAGGGTCACCAGGACGGCGAGCGCCAGCGGGTTGCCGAGCCTGCGGCGCTTCCCGGGCATGACCACCACCTCGTTCTCGAATATCCGTAGCCGAACATATCGCGAATGACTCGCGACGGTCAAGAGACACGATATATCGCGTATGGATCGGCTCAGTCGCCGCGCACCCGTGCGTGCAGGTGCATGTCGTGCCAGCCGTCGGGGTGGAGAAGGGCGCTGCGCTTGGTGCCCTCGGCGGTGAATCCGGCCTTCACGGCCACACGGCAGGAGGCCTCGTTGGCGGTGGCGTGGGAGAGTTCGAGGCGGTGCAGGCCGATCTCCTCGAACGCCCAGCGGGACAGGGTGGTCGTGGCCCGGACCGCGACGCCCCGGCCCCGCGCCCGTGCCACGGTCCAGTAGGCGACCTCGGCGCAGCCGTCGCCGAGCAGGATCTCGCGCAGTGCGACCCGGCCCAGCAGTTCGCCGGTGTCCGCGTCCACCACGGCCCACTGGGCCTCGCGCTCCTCCTTCCAGGCCCTCAGCCACCGTGTGATCCACCCGGCGACCTCCGCCTCGGAGTCGGCGGACCTGATGTGCCACTGGTGCATCAAGGGGTCCTGGAAGGCGGCGTGGACGGCGGGCGCGTCCTCGGCCCGCCAGGGGCGCAGCGACAGGCCGTCGCCGGTGGGAAGGGTGGGCTGGGGGATGCTGGCGAGGGTGCCGGCCGGTACGACCGGGCTGGTGAGATACGGCATGATCCGCATCCTGCCGAGCCCCACGGCCGTCGGCCCAGCCGTTTTCCGCCTCGTACCCTTGACCTCGATGAGACGCCGTACACCTCCCCCGCCCGCCCCGCTCCCCCAGCGCGATGGTGTCGACCCCGTCCGGGTGCGGCTGCCGTACGGCGGGACATGGGCCACCGTGCGGGAGCATCTGGTGGAGCGGCTGACGGGGGCCGGGCCCGGGATGGTCGCGTCGATGTTCGACGCGGGGCTGATCGTCGGCGCCGACGGGCGGGCGGTGGCGCCGGACGCGCCGTACGAGCCGGGGATGTTCGTGTGGTTCCACCGCGCGCTGCCCGCCGAGGTGCCGGTGCCGTTCCCGGTGGGGATCGTCCACCGGGACGCGCACATCGTCGTCGCCGACAAGCCGCACTTCCTCGCCACGACCCCGCGTGGCAGCCATGTGGCCGAGACCGCGCTGGCCCGGCTGCGGCGCGAGCTGGGCATCCCGACGCTGAGCGCTGCGCACCGGCTGGACCGGCTCACGGCGGGGCTGGTGCTGTTCACCGTGCGGCCCGAGGAGCGCGGGGCGTACCAGACGCTGTTCCGGGACCGGCGGGTGCGCAAGGAGTACGAGGCGGTCGCGCCGTACGACCCCTCGCTGGTCCTGCCCCGGACCATACGCAGCCGGATCGTGAAGGAGCGCGGGGTGCAGGCGGCCCGGGAGGTCGAGGGCGAGCCGAACGCCGAGACGTACGTCGAGCTGGCCGGGCAGCGGGACGGTCTGGGCCGGTACCGGCTGGTCCCGGCGACCGGCCAGACCCATCAGCTGCGGGTCCATCTGAACACGCTCGGCGTACCCATCCTCGGCGACCCGCTGTATCCCGAGGTGACCGCCCCGGTACCGGCCGGCGACTTCCGCCGCCCCCTGCAACTGCTCGCGCGGCGGCTGGAGTTCACCGACCCGATCACCGGCACGGAGCACACGTTCGCCAGCGAACGCGAACTCGCCGCCTGGACGTCGTACGACACCTGGGCGGACGAGGAGTAGAAAGCCCCTGGCTCACGCGGGGTCCGCGTCCCCTGACAGGCGCGCTGGCTCACCGCGAAGTAACCCCGATACGGGCCGGGCACGGGGCCCCTCGCGAGGGGAGTCCCCACGCCGGTCCGGCGTGCGGACTCCGCCCGACCGGCACCCGCGCGGAAGGCGCCCCGCAATCGGAGCGTGCCCGTCCGGCTCGGCCGTAAAGTCCACTCGGCTCGAGCGGGCCCGGTCCGGGCGAGAGCTCTAGACCCAGGTCACTCGCCGTGCCACCAGTGGAGCAGGCGCTGCCAGAGGCTGCGGCGGCGGGGCGGTTCCGGTGTTGTGGGGTGGGGGGCGGGTGTTGGGGTGGTGGGGTGGGGATCGGTGGCGGGGGTTTCGTCGGGGAGCGCGGTGGTGGTCTGCCAGCCGGAGCGTTGTGGGGGGACGGCCGTGGGCCTCGGCGGGACGTTGACGTCCTGCTGGGGCTTGGGCTCGAAACGGACGGGCAGCGACACCAGGTGCCGGGAGGCGATGGACGAACGCCAGCGCAGGTCGTCCTCCGGGCAGTCCAGTTGGATGTCGGACAGCCGCATCAGCAGCGCGTCGACGCCGACGTCGGCGATGGCACGGCCGATATCCTGACCCGGGCACTCGTGCGGGCCGCCGCCGAAGGCGAGGTGGGAGCGGTTGCCCTGCATGCTCGCGGACAGGTCCGGGCGGATGCGCGGGTCGAGGTTGCCCGGTGCGGGCGCGAAGAGCAGGCCGTCGCCCTTGCGGATGCGCTGCCCGCCCAGCTCGGTGTCCTGCTTGGCGTAGTAGCCGAGGACGGTGCTGAACGGCGGCTCGTCCCACAGGGACTGCTCGATCGCCTCCGGCACGGTCATCTGCCCGCCGCTGAGCCGGGCGCGGAAGCCCGGCTCGGTGAGGACCATGCGCAGCGCGTTGGCGAGGAGGTTCGCGGTGGCCTCGTAGGCCGCGAAGAGGACGAGCCGCAGATGTTCGCGGACCTCGTCGTCGGTGAGCCCGGCCGCGTGGGTGACGAGGTGACTGGTGAAGTCCTCCTCGGGCCGGGCGCGCCGCCGGGTGGTGAGCCGGCTCAGCGCGTCCATGACGTAGGTGTGGCTCTGGATGGCGGTCTCGGTGCCCTTCAGGGCGTCCCGCGCGGCCTGCACCATCCGGTCGTTGTACTCCTCCGGCATGCCGAGGATCTCGCACATGACGGCCATCGGCAGATGGTCGGCGAACTGGGAGACCAGGTCGGCCCGGCCGCGTTCGCAGAACCTGTTCACCAGGCCCTGGGTGTGCCGGCCGATGTGCCGGCGCAGGGTGCGGTGGTCCATGGTGGACATGGCCGCGGTGACCGCCACGCGCAGCCGCTGGTGCTCGTCGCCCTCGGCGTGCGAGCAGATCGGCTGCCAGGCGATGTGCGGCATGAGCGGGTGGTCGGGTTTGACCGTGCCGTCGGACAGCGGGCTCCAGATCCGGCTGTCGCGGGTGTACACGGAGGGGCTGCGCACCAGGTGCTGGTTCTCGGCGTGCCCGAGGACCACCCACATCGGCACGTCGTCGTGCAGCAGCACCGGCGCCACGGGGCCGTACTGCTCCCGCAGCCGCTCGTAGAGGTCGCCCAGGTCCGCCGCGTCGGGGCCGTAGAGCCGGTGCAGCCCGCCGGGGCCGAGGCCGTGCGCGGGGCAGCCCGGCGGCGGGCCGGGGGTGGGGTCGGTGTCGGTCAGCCAGGAGGATTCAGACGTCACGGTGTCGCTCCGGAACGAAGGGATTGCGGGGGTGGATCGGCCCGCGGATCAGGCGAGGGCGCGGGACAGGGCGATGGAGTGCAGGAAACGCATCAAGGTCATCAGCACGTCCTTGCTGGACGCGCGGCGGCGTACGTCGCACTCCATGATCGGGATCTCCGGGGGCAGGTCGAGTGCGGTGCGCAGCTCCTCGAGGGGGTAACGGGGCGCGTCCGGGAAGGAGTTGACGGCGACGACGAAGGGCACGCCGCGTTCCTCAAGCCGGCCCATGACGTCGAAGCTGACCTCCAGCCGCCGGGTGTCGACGAGGACGACCGCGCCGAGCGCGCCCTCGAACAGCCCGTTCCACAGGAACCAGAAGCGCTCCTGGCCGGGCGTGCCGAAGAGATAGAGCACCAGCTTGTCGGAGACGCTGATGCGGCCGAAGTCCATGGCCACGGTGGTGGCCGTCTTGGTTTCGGAGCCGTAGTTGTCGTCCACGCCGATGCCGGCCTGGGTCATGGTCTCCTCGGTGGTCAGCGGTCTGATGTCGCTGACGGAACCGACCATCGTCGTCTTGCCGACACCGAAACCGCCCACGATCACGATCTTCACCGCGGTCTCGGCCGTGTGCGGCAGATGATCCTGGGTGCGTGGGCCGGGGATGGTGTCAGAGCCGTTGAAGTCCATGCATCACCGCTTCGAGGAGTGAACGGTCGGGCACCGCACGTCGGACGACCGGGGCACGCACCTGGACCAGTTCGGCCGTGATCAGCTCGGTGATCAGGACGGTCATCGCGCTGAACGGCAGGTTCAGATAGGCCGAGAGCTCGGCCACGGACAGGGGGTTGGTACACAGCCGCAGGACCGCGGCCTGCTCGGGGACGGCCGCCGTCTGGAGCGCGTCGCGCGCCACGATCAACGTCACGAGGTCGAGTTCGGCGCGTGCGCCGTCCTCGGATCCGGCGACCGCGTAGAGCCGTTCGGGGTTCTTCGGCTCGGCCTCGCCGTCCGCCGTCTCGCTCCTGGGCGGGGACGGCGGCGGGGGCGGCAGGGGTTTCGGCTCGCGCCGTTTGCGTCGTGGAGGAGTCATACGGTCTGCCCGTTCCGCCGGGGCGGACTGGTGAGGTGGGCGCCGATCCGGACGACGAGGTCGCGCATCATGCCGCTCATCCGGCCGGGCTCGCAGGTGACGTCGGCGAGTACGGCGAGGTAGGCGTTGTCGCCGGCGCTCATGAGGTAGAAGTAGCCGCCCTCGATCTCGATGACGAGGACCTGCATGTCACCGGCGCCGGGGAGCTCCTGGATGATGGCGCCGGCCAGGCTCTGCATGCCCGCGCAGGCGGCGGCCACGCGGTCGGCGGCGTCGGGGTCGCCGCCGTAGCGGGCGATGCGCAGTCCGTCGGCGGAGAGGACCACGATCATCTCGATGCCCGGCACGCCGTCATTGAGCTGCTTGAGCATCCAGTCGATGTTGCCTCGCTGCTGGATCACTTGGGGTCCCTCTCGTCGTCGGCCTGTGGGGCGCCCTCGACGGGCTCGTCCGCGTAGTCGTTGAGCAGGTGCAGGTACTTTTCCGGATGGCGTGTGAAGTCGGTCAGTTCGGGCCCGGTGGCGCCCTCGGGCATGCCCTTGCGCAGGCCGTTCCAGAAGTCCTCGATCCCCTGGCCGATCGGACGCTCCCTGAGCTTCTTGATCTCGGGGTCGATCTCCGGCTCCGGCTCGGCCTTGGGCTGGGACCAGATGCTGGGCCTGCCCTCGCGCTCGGCCTGCTCGACCTCCGCGCTCTCGGCGAAACGCTGGCTGATCGGGGTCTTCATCCGGCTGCGGCGCTGCGGCAGTCCGCCCGCAGTCCACTCGGTGACCACGGGGACGTCGTCCTCCATGGAGATCCCGGCGGGGATCTTGGGGCTGGTGGGACGGCGGCGCTTGGGCGGGCGCTTGGGGCCCTCGACGGCGCCCAGCTCGGGCATCGGGGTGCCGGTGGCGCCGATGCCGTGGGCGGCGCCCACGCCGGGCTCGGTGGTCGTCATGACGCGCGGCACGATGAGGATGGCGCGGCAGCCACCGTAGGCGGAGGCACGCAGCGAGACCTCCATGTCGAACATCCGGCACAGCCGGCCCACGACGGCGAGGCCGAGGCGCGGGTTCTCGCCGAGGTTGTGCGCGTCGTCGAGGTTCTTGGCGTCCTCGATCATCTTCTCGATGCGGGCGCGGGACTCCTCGGTGAGGCTGACGCCGGCGTCCTCGATCTCGATGGCGATACCGGTCTGCACCTCGGTGGCGGTGACGTGCACCTTGGCCGTGGGCGGCGAATAGCGGGTGGCGTTGTCGAAGAGTTCCGCGGCGGCGTGGATGACCGGCTCGACGGAGGTGCCCTTGATGTTGATGTTGACGATGGAGTTCAGCTGGATACGGCGGTACTCCAGGATGCGCGACATGGCGCCGCGCAGCGTGCTGTAGAGGGAGACCGGCAGGGGCCACTGGCGGCCGGGACGTCCGCCACCGAGGACGGAGATGGTGTCGGCGAAACGGCCGATCAGCGAGGTGCCGTGGTCGATGCGCAGCAGGTCGTCGAAGACCTCGGGGTTGCGGCCGTGGTCCTCCTCCATCTCCCGCAGTTCGTTGGACTGCTGGTGGACGATGGCCTGGACGCGGCGGGCGATGCTCACATAGGAGCGCTCGGTGGCGTCGCGCATCGAGATCTCGCGGTCGGCGCCGCGCATCGCGGCGCGGAACAGCTCGCGGTAGGGGTCGGGCAGGGCGCGCAGTTCGGGGTCGACGTCGTAGCCGTTGACCATCACGTCGCGCAGTGGTTCTCCGGCGCGCAGCCGCAGCAGGCCGTGGGGGACGACGTCGGTGGCGAAGCGGTCGATCAGCTCGTCGTGGGCGGCGAGCCGGTGCTCCAGATACGCGCTGTGACGGGCGTGCTCGGCGTGCTGCTCGCGGAGCCTGCGGCCACGGCGGGCGGCCTCCGCGCCCGTGGCGAGGACCAGCAGCAGGGCCAGTGCCCCGACCGCGCCGACGGCGATCCGGGCCGACGCCGGCACCAGGGCGACGCCGGCCCCGGTCGCGGCGGCCATCAATATGGCCGGCGGCAACAGCACGCGCGCATAGGGACGTTCACGGCCGCCGCGAGGCTTCTGAACACTCACCATGGATGCCTTCTGAGACGAATCGGCTGGGTGTCGGGAGAGCTTTTTGGGGGAAGGTTCATGGAACTGTGGGGATCTATCGCATGTTTGGGAACAGGCGCACGAATTGCCTCAACTCGGTGCGCCGCGGGCGAGCTTAGTCCGACCGGATCATCGCCGTGTCATATTCGGCAAGCACCTGAAATCGCCCCCGCCGCAGGAGTACGCTCAGCCCATTTATACGCTCAGCTGCTAATCGAACACGTTTGGTTACCAGGTATGGACGTGCGAAAGTGACTCACCGTGATAAGTGAAAGGGGGGCCGAAACGGCCCCCACTGGCACCGGGCAGGTGCAGGTCACCCCACCGAGGAGTAGGCGACAACTCCCCGCAGCAACTGGTCCACAGCCTTGCGCGCGGCCTTGGCCACGGTCGATCCCTCGGCCGGCGCCGCAGCCGAGATCTGCCCCAGAACGTCGATCACCTGCTTGCACCACCGCACGAAGTCGCCCGCGGGCATGTCCGCTTCGAGCAGCACCTCGTCGAGCGCCTTGCCGGAGGCCCACATGTACGCGGCCCAGGCGAAGCCGAGATCCGGTTCGCGCTGTCCGACACCCTCGGTCTGGTTGATCCGGAAGTCCTCCTCCAGAGCGTCCAGGCGGCCCCAGATCCGGACCATCTCACCGAGGGCGGCCTTCCCCTTGCCCGAGGGCAGCTTGGGTGCCATCGCGTCGTCGCCGACCCGTGCCTCGTACACCAACGCCGAGACGCAGGCGGCGAGTTCGGCCGGGCTGAGGTCCTCCCAGACCCGCTCGCGCAGGCATTCGCTGGCCAGCAGGTCGAGTTCGCCGTAGAGCCGGGCGAGTCGCTTGCCGTGCTCGGTGACCTCGTCGCCGCGCAGATAGTCCAGCTCGGTCAGCAGGGCCACGATCCGGTCGAAGGTGCGCGCGATGGTGTTCGTACGGCCCTCGATGCGGCGCTCCAGTTGCGAGGTGTCGCGCAGCAGCCGGTGGTAGCGCTCGGCCCAACGGGCGTGGTCCTCACGGTCGTTGCAGCCATGACAGGGATGTGCCCGGATCGCCGTGCGCAGCCGCGCGATCTCGCGGTCGTCGGCGGCCTGCGAGCGCTTCTTGCGGGCCCGCTCCGGCGGGATGTGCCCGGCCTTGCTGCGCAGCGCGGAGGCCAGGTCGCGGCGGGACTGCGGCGAGCGCGGGTTGAAGGACTTCGGGATCCGCATCCGGTCCAGCGGCTCGACCGGCACCGGGAAGTCCATCGACGCCAGCCGCTTGACCTGCCGCTCGGCGGTCAGCACCAGCGGGCGCGGGCCGTCGTGGTGGTCGAAGCCGCGGTGGCCGTTGGAGCGGCCCGCGGGCAGGCCGGGGTCCAGCACCAGGGCCAGACCGGCGTACTTGCCCGTGGGGACGTGGATGACGTCGCCCGGCTTCAGCCTCTCCAGGGCGACGGCCGCCTCGGCGCGCCGCTGGTCGGCGCCCTGCCGGGCCAGCTCGGTCTCGCGGTCCTTCAGTTCACGCCGCAGCCGCGCGTACTCCTCGAAGTCGCCGAGGTGGCAGGTCATGGAGGTCTTGTAGCCGGCCAGGCCCTCCTCGTTGCGCTGCACCTGGCGGGAGATGCCGACGACCGACTTGTCCGCCTGGAACTGCGCGAAGGAGGTCTCCAGCAGCTCGCGCGAGCGGTGCCGGCCGAACTGCTCGACCAGGTTGACCGCCATGTTGTACGACGGCTTGAAGCTGGAACGCAGCGGGTACGTACGGGTGCCCGCGAGACCGGCGAGGTGCTCGGGGCTCATGCCGCGCTGCCACAGCACGACCGCGTGGCCCTCGATGTCGATGCCGCGGCGGCCCGCACGGCCGGTCAGCTGGGTGTACTCGCCGGGCGTGATGTCGGCGTGCTGCTCGCCGTTCCACTTGACGAGCTTCTCCAGCACCACCGAGCGGGCGGGCATGTTGATGCCGAGGGCGAGGGTCTCGGTGGCGAACACCGCCTTGACCAGACCGCGTACGAACAGCTCCTCCACGACCTCCTTGAAGGTCGGCAGCATGCCCGCGTGGTGGGCGGCGATACCGCGCTCCAGGCCCTCCAGCCATTCGTAGTAGCCGAGAACGTGCAGGTCCTCGGGCGCTATGTGGGCGGTGCGCTCCTCGACCAGCGCACGGACCCGTTCCCGCGCCTCCTCGTCGTTGAGCCTCAGGCCCGCGTACAGGCACTGCTGGACGGCGGCCTCGCAGGCGGCGCGGCTGAAGATGAACGTGATGGCCGGGAGCAGGCCCTCGGAGTCGAGGCGCTCGATGACCTCGGGCCGGCCCGGCGTCCACACGCGCGAGCGCTGTCTGCGCTCGCGCTCCCGGTCGGCCTCGCGCATCGCCCGGCCGCGCCGGCGGTCCTGGTACGACGGTCTGGTGGCCTCCATACGGGCCAGGCGGGCGAGGTCGGGGTTGACGGCCTTCTTGTGGCCCTCGCCCTCCTCGAACAGGTCGTACATCCGGCGCCCGGCGAGGACGTGCTGGAACAGCGGCACGGGCCGGTGCTCGGAGACGATCACCTCGGTGTCGCCACGGACGGTGTCCAGCCAGTCACCGAACTCCTCGGCGTTGGACACGGTCGCCGACAGCGACACCAGGGTCACCGACTCGGGCAGGTGGATGATCACCTCTTCCCAGACGGCGCCGCGGAAGCGGTCGGAGAGGTAGTGCACCTCGTCCATGACGACGTAGCCGAGGCCGAGGAGGGTCTGGGAGCCGGCGTAGAGCATGTTCCGCAGGACCTCGGTGGTCATCACGACCACGGGGGCGTCGGAGTTCACGCTGTTGTCGCCGGTGAGCAGACCGACCTTGCCGGTGCCGTAGCGGCGGCACAGGTCGGCGTACTTCTGGTTCGACAGCGCCTTGATGGGTGTCGTGTAGAAGCACTTCTTGCCCTGCTGGAGGGCGAGGTGGACGGCGAACTCGCCCACGATCGTCTTGCCCGAGCCGGTGGGGGCGGCCACCAGCACGCCCTTCCCTCCCTCGAGCGCCTCGCAGGCCTCGATCTGGAAGGGGTCGAGGCCGAAGTCGTACATCTCGCGGAAGGACGCGAGCGCGGTGGCCTGCTCGGCTGCCCGCCTGCGGGCTGCCGCGTACCGCTCGGCCGGTGAGAGGTCCTCTGTCATCGTGCTTTCGAGCGTACCGGGCCCCACTGACAACCGGACGATCATTATCCCGATCGTGCACTTCGACATGGCACTGCCCCCGTCCACCTGGGCGGGGGCAGTGTGCGTGATGTGGTGCGGGCGCGGGCTCAGGTCACGTCGTCGTAGCCGTTGACCCGGTCGGTGCCGGTCTGCTCGGGCAGGGCCCGGGTGGCCGAAACGGACTCGATCTCGCCGATGTCCTCGGGGGTGAGGTCCAGCTCGGAGGCCTCGTCGTCGGCGGGGCCCTCGCCCTCGCGGCGCGCCCGGCGCCGGTCATTGATCAGCGAGAAGGCCACGGCGATGAAGAACAGCGCCCAGATCGGCGCCGCCAGCGCCAGCATCGTCCCGGGGTCGGGGCTGGGCGTGGCCACGGCCGCGAAGGCGGCGATGCCGACGATCATGCCGCGCCACCAGCCGAGCATGCGCCGGCCGGACAGGACGCCGGTGAGGTTCAGCATGACCAGCAGCAACGGCATCTCGAAGGCGAGGCCGAAGACGACGATCATGCGGGTGACCAGGTCGAGCAGCTCATCCAGCGGCAGCAGGTTCTCCGCGCCGCTGGGCGTGAGGTCGATCAGCACCTTCGCCGTCATCGGCAGCACGTTGTAGGCGAGGTAGCCACCGCCGAGGAAGAGCGGGAAGCCGAATCCGACGAACGCGTAGGCGTACTTCTTCTCGTGCCGGTGCAGACCGGGTGCGACGAACGCCCACAGCTGGTAGAGCCAGACCGGAGCCGCCAGCACGACGCCGGACATCAGCGCGACCTTCAGGGCCAGGGTGAAGGGCGCCAGCAGGCCACTGACCGTGAGGTGCGCGCAGTGCGCGTTCTTGCTCTTGGCCAGCTCCCCGAACGACTGCCCGCAACCGACCGTGTCGAGCACCGGCTGGGTGATGAAGTTGATGATGTCCTTGTAGAAGAAGGCCGCCACCACCGCGACAACGACGATCGCGAGCAGTCCCTTCGCGAGCCGGTTGCGCAGCTCACGCAGGTGATCCGCGAGCGGCATCCGCCCCTCGGGATCTCTCTCCTTCTTGCGGGCAGGCTTGGGCAACCCACATCCTCATCTCGTGCAACGGACCGGATGGCCCGGTCCTCGCGTCAGCGCTGGGTCGTCGTGTCCGTCGGCTCGTTGACCGGCCGGGAGCTGGTCACGTCACCGGGCGACGCCTGGATCGTGCGCTGCGCCGGGGCCTGCTCCTCTGCAGGCTGGGCGGAGGTGGTCGACTGCTTGCCGTCGTCCTTCATCGCCTTGGCCTCGCTCTTCAGGATGCGCGCGGACTTGCCCAGCGAACGCGCCATGTCCGGGAGCTTCTTGGAGCCGAAAACGAGGACGATCACCAGAACCAGGAGCACCAGGTGCCACGGCTCAAGTGCGTTGCGGAACATAAAGTCTTCACCTTCTCACTGAGGCGGGGCGGCGGGGCATGTCCGACCGGTCGGACAAGGGTCTGACCATCGTGCTGGTAGCGATCGTAACGCTCGGGGGTGAACGCAGAACAATCCCCGTGCGTACTCCCGCTCCCTCTGCGGACCGCGCCTCGTTTTCCGGGCCGCGACCAGCAGCGTACCTGGCCGGACCGGCAAGGTGACAGGGCGAAGTGACCCAAAGCGCATGACGTAAGGCAATCACAGGGCATCCACGGCGCCGGCCGCGCTGACGGCCGCCCGCTCCAGGTCCTCGGCGGCCCTGTTGATACGGCGCGCGGAGTCCGCGACCTGCTGCCCGAGGCGCCGCGCCTCCAGGAAGACCCGGACGGCAAGCACCCCCAGCACCGCGAGACCCAGGAAACCCAGCGCTACCGCGAACATCGGCCAGAACATGACGTCGAGACTAGACCGTCCAGCAGCCCGGACCGCAGCCGCCTACACCGTGGAGTGCAGCCGCAGGGTTCTGACCCCGCCGCCGGTGAGCAGCTCGATGATGCGCTCCCCGGCGGGCTTGCGGACGGCGGCACCGCAGTCGGGGCAGGTGAAGGAGTAGAACGTCGTCCGGCTGGTGGCGCCGATGGCGAGGCGCAGCGCGCTCGCGGCGAGCTCGAAGCGGCCCCGGCAGTCCGGGCAGCCCGCCTTGAACACCACGGGGACCACTCTCCTCATCCCCGCGAAGGCGGCCGCCACCGTCATCTCACCCGCACGCTCACTCACAGGCCTCGCTCCTTCTTCTGATCGTTCGCCGAGCGCGCCGCTTCAGGTGCCATGGTCTGCCGTCTCGCGTCTGCGGCGCCGCCGCGGCTCGTCGCTCCCCCGAGTTCTCGGCTTCGCCCGACCCCGGGGGCCCCAGCGCGGCGGAGCCGCACAGGGAGCACAGCCCCGCGCCCCTTCCGGCGCTTCACCGCCCGGAGCTGGCCGGCCGCGCCTTGTCGTACGCCGCCAATGCCTCGGCTGCGGCCCTTCGGGCGCTGTCGGCCAGCTCCGGTGGGGAGACGATCCGGCCGTCGGCGCCCAGCCGCAGCGCCAGCCGGCGCAGGGAGGCCGGATCGGGGGTGCGCAGAGTGATACGCAGCCCGCCGTCGGGAAGCTCATCGGCGCTGTCGTGCGGGTAGTACTCGGCGACCCAGCGGCCGCCCGGGCCGACCTCGACCACGACCTCCGGGTCCTCGGCGGCCGGCTGCACCAGCGCCTCGGAGAGGTCGCGCAGCTCTATCTCGGGCGGTGCCGACGGCTCGTCCAGGATTCTGATCTCGGCGACCCGGTCGAGCCGGAAGGTACGCCGGGCCTCGGAGCGGCGGCACCAGGCCTCGACATAGGTGTGGCCGACGCTGACCAGGCGGATGGGGTCGATCTCACGCTCGGTGACCTCGTCGCGGGCCGGGGAGTAGTAGCGGATCCACAGCCGGCGGCGCTCGGAGATCGCCCGGTCGACGTCGGCGAAGACCCCGCCCTCGGACTCGAAGGTCACCGACAGCCGGGCGCTGGCGCCGGCGGCCTCACCGGCGGCGGCCTCCACCTTCGCCGTCGCCCGCAGCAGGGCCTGCCGGTCGCCCTCGCGCAGGCCCGGCAGGGTCGAGACCGCACGGGCGGCCACCAGCAGCGCGGTGGCCTCGTCGGCGGCGAGCCGCAGCGGCTCGGCGGCCTCCTCGCCGAGCGCCGCCGGGTTGTGCCACCAGATGCGCTCGCCGTCGGTGTCGATGTCCAGCAGATCGCCGCCCCGGAAGCTGGTGCCGCACATGGGCAGCAGATCGAGGTCGGCGACCAGCTCGTCCTCGGTGATGCCGAAGGCCCGGGCGACATCCGCGATCCGCGCGCCGGGGCGCTCCCGCAGATACGTCACCAGCGAGAGCATCCGCCGGGTCTGGTCGATGGCGTTCACCGCCCTGACCGGTTTGCCTGCCACAGTCCTGCCCCCTCAGCCCTTGGCCACGGCACGCAGCCGGTCCACCACGTCCGCGCGCAGCTCGGCCGGCTCCAGGACCACCACGTCCGGCCCGAACTCCACCAGCCAGGCGTCCAGGCCGTGCCCGTACGGAATCTCCAACTCGTCCCAGCCGTCGCCGAGTTCCCGCACCTCGGTGGCCTTCGCCCGAAGGGGGTAACCGGCACCGGAACGCAGCCGGATCAGCGCCGTACCGTCGGCGATCTCGCCCGCCCAGCCGGCCACCGTCTCGCGCACGGTGACGACATCGGGCACGGCGGCGGTGAACCCGGTACCGCGCGAGCGGACCCGGCCGGTGATCCGGGAGAGCCGGAAGACGCGCTCGGCGCCCCGGTCCCGGTCGAAGCCGGCCAGGTACCAGTGGCCGCGCCAGCACTCGAGGGCCCACGGCTCCACATGCCGGGGCTCGGGGCGGGCGGCGGAGGCCTTGCGGTAGTCGAAGACGACCGGGCGGCGGTCCCGGCAGGCCAGCATCAGCGGCTCGAAGGCGGCCTCGTGCACCGGGATACGCGGCTCGAGGGCGCCGTGCGCCTCGTACGGGTCGACGTCCTCGGGGAGCCCCGCGGCGCGCAGCTTCTGCAGGGCACCACTGGCCGCACCGGCGAGACGGGCCTGCTGCCACACCTTCGCGGCGAGACCGAGGGCCGCGGCCTCCTCGGCGTCCAGGGTGATCGGCGGCAAGCGATTGCTGTCCCGGCGGGCCAGATAGCCGACCTCGCCGTCCAGGTTCTCGACCGTCTCGATGACCAGGCCCAGCTCGCGCAGGTCGTCCTTGTCCCGCTCGAACATCCTGTTGAAGGAGTCGTCGCTGCCCGCTTCGAGGTAGGCCTCGATGGACTCACGCAGCTCGCGCTTGCTGAGTGGCCGCCGTGTGCCGAGCAGACACAGCGCGAGGTTCATCAGCCGCTCGGCCTTGGCAATGGCCATCGACGCCCTTCGCCTTCCCTATGGTGCTTCCGACCGATGACCGTACCGCTCCGGGGTGGGGTGGCAAAAGCCGAGGGCCCACGCCCGAGCAGGCATGGGCCCCAGGTGATCGGATCCGGTCCGATACGGCCGGTCGATCAGGTGCCGATCATGTGTGGATCCGACGGGTATCAGACACCCAGCAGGTCCACCACGAAGATCAGGGTCTCGCCCGGCTTGATCGCCGGGGTCGGGCTCTGGTCGCCGTAGGCGAGGTGGGGGGGAATGGTCAGCTGGCGGCGGCCGCCGACCTTCATGCCCTGCACACCCCGGTCCCAGCCCGCGATGACCCGGCGCTCACCCAGCGGGAAGCGGAACGGAGTGCCACGGTTCCAGCTGGCGTCGAACTCCTCGCCGGTGCTGAAGGCGACACCCACGTAGTGCACGGTGACGTTCTGGCCCGCCTGCGCGACCGGACCGTCGCCCTCCCAGATGTCCTTGATCTCGAGGTCCGCCGGGGGCTCGCCGCCCGGGAAGTCGATCTCGGGCTTCTCGATGCTCACGTCAAAAGCTCCTGCTTGTGTACGACACGAAACGCCGACAGTCTTTCATCTCCGCAGCTCTGCCGCCCGCCAGGACACCATGCACTACATGGCCGCCAGGATGTCCACCGTGAACACGAGCGTCGCACCCTTCTTGATGACACCACCGCTCGGCGGGGTGTCGCCGTAGCCCAGCTCCGGCGGTACGACGATCAGCACCCGGCTGCCCACCTTCTTGCCGGTCAGGCCCTCAGCCAGACCCTTGACCGCCTGCTGCATCTGCTGCAGCGCGAACTGGCTGAGCCGGCCCGAGCCGTACGTGCGCTGGAACGTCTGCCCGCCGTCCCAGACCAGCCCCTGGAACTGGCACAGCACCGTCTGGTCCGCCTTCAGCTCGGGGCCGTCACCCTCCAGGACATACGTCGACACGAGCTTCTTCGGCGGAGCCGACTTGGGCACCGTGACCTTCGGGACACTGCCGTCGGTGTTGGTGGCCACCTTGGGCAGCGCCGCGTCGCTCTGCGGGACCTCCTTGCCCTTGGCCGAGCTCTTGGAGTTGAAGGAGTCGATCACGTCGATGACGAACACCAGCGTGTCCGTGCCCTTGATACCCGCCTGCGGCTCACCCGCCTTGCCGTAACCCCACTGCGGCGGCACCGCGATCTCGATACGGCTGCCGACCTTCCGGCCCGCCAGCGCATACCGCCAGCCGTCGATGACGCTGCCCGCGGCGAGCTGCAGCACCAGCGGACTCTTCCTGTCGTAGGAGTTGTCGAAGACCTTGCCCGTGTCCCAGATCTGACCCAGATAGTTCGCCTGGACGAAGTCGTTCTCCGCGACCGTGCGGCCACTGCCCGCGATCAGCGTCTTCACCGCCAGGTTCTTCGACGGCTCACCCGGCCCCTTGGCCACCTTCGGCTTCTCACCGAACTTCGTGCCCGCCGTGATCGCCGGCAGCGGGCCCTCCACGATCTTCGGCGGCGAAGCCGAGGACACCGACGGCGACGGCGAGGCGCTGACCTTGCCGGAGGAGGACTTGCCGTCACCACACGCGGCGAGCGTGACCAGACCTGCGGGAACAGCGGCGAAGAGAAGTGAACGTCGGCGCACGGAAGAGCCTCGTAATCGGTCGATCCTGTGGATGGCGTGCGCGCAACTCTACGGTGTGAGAAGGGCGCCGTACCGAAAACGTACGACGCCCGTGTGGCGTTCCGGCAATGCGCACCCGAAACGCTTGACCCACCTGCTTTTCGCTACCTTCCGGTGCTTTTCGCTACATTCCGGCGATCAGCTTCTCCACCCGGTCGTCCACCGAACGGAACGGGTCCTTGCACAACACAGTGCGCTGCGCCTGGTCGTTGAGCTTCAGATGCACCCAGTCGACCGTGAAGTCCCTGCGCTGTTCCTGTGCCCGCCGGATGAAGTCACCGCGCAGCCGCGCCCGAGTGGTCTGCGGCGGGACCGACTTGCCCTCGAAGATCTTCAAGTCGTTGCAGACCCGGGCCGCCTGACCCTTCTTCTCCAGCAGGTAGTACAGGCCACGACGACGGTGGATGTCGTGGTAGGCGAGATCTATCTGAGCGACCCGCGGATGCGACATCGTCATGTTGTTCTTGGCCCGGTACCGCTCGATGAGCTTGTACTTCATCACCCAGTCGATCTCGGTGCCGATCCGGTCCAGCTCCTCGGACTCGATCGCGTCCAGCGTACGGCCCCACAGCTCCAGGACCTGCGCGACCGTACCCGTGCGGATCCCCCGGCGGTCGCAGAAATCCACGGCCTTGTCGAAGTACTCCCGCTGCACCTCCAGCGCCGACGCCTCCCGGCCACTGGCCAGACGCACCTTGCGGCGGCCCGTGATGTCATGACTGACCTCACGGATCGCCCGGATCGGGTTCTCCAGCGTCAGATCACGCATCACCGTGCCCGCCTCGATCATGCGCAGCACCAGATCCGTGGCGCCCACCTTCAGCAGCATCGTGGTCTCGGACATGTTCGAGTCACCCACGATGACATGCAGCCGGCGGTAACGCTCCGCGTCCGCGTGCGGCTCGTCACGGGTGTTGATGATGGGCCTCGAACGGGTCGTCGCCGACGACACACCCTCCCAGATGTGCTCCGCCCGCTGACTCACGCAGTACACCGCACCGCGCGGGGTCTGCAGCACCTTCCCCGCGCCGCACAGCAGCTGCCGGGTCACCAGGAACGGGATGAGGATGTCCGCGAGCCGGGAGAACTCCCCGTGCCGCGCCACCAGATAGTTCTCGTGGCAGCCGTAGGAGTTGCCCGCCGAGTCGGTGTTGTTCTTGAACAGGTAGACGTCGCCCGCGATTCCCTCCTCGTGCAGGCGTCGCTCCGCGTCCACCAGGAGTCCTTCGAGAATGCGCTCGCCGGCCTTGTCGTGGGTGACCAGTTCGATCACGTTGTCACATTCGGGTGTCGCGTATTCCGGATGTGAGCCCACGTCGAGATAGAGCCGGGCGCCGTTTCGCAGAAAGACATTGCTGCTGCGGCCCCATGACACGACACGGCGGAAGAGGTACCGCGCCACCTCGTCAGGAGACAGGCGCCGCTGTCCCCTGAACGTGCACGTGACGCCGTACTCGTTCTCCAGCCCGAAAATGCGGCGGTCCATGACTGAACATTACGCCCGATCCCCTGAGCTGAAACGGGGTTCGACAGCACGATTTGGATCAGTTTCCGATGAAGACGCAACGACCCCGCCCCGCGCGGGAGCTGCGAGGACCCGCCCCGTGGCGAGCAACACCAGCAACGACACGGCCCCCGCCGCACCCGGCACCGCGAAACCCCACACCGTGCCACCGGCCTGCACCACGGGCCCCGCCACGCCCGTCCCCACCGACGCACCCACGGTGAACGTCGTCACAAGCCAGGAGAACGCCTCGGTCACGGTCCCGCTCGGCGCATGCCGGTCCACGATGATGAACGCACAGGCGATACAAGGCGCCAGGAACACCCCGGACAGCACGGACAGCAGCACCATCGCCACCGCCCCCGGCGTCAGCATCAACGGCAGATAACACACCGCCAGAAGCGCCACCAGCACCCGCAGTCGCCGCTCGGGCGAACCACCCCACCGGCGGGCCCCGTACACCGTGCCACCCACCAGCGCACCCAGACCCAGCCCCGCCATCATCCAGCCGTACACCGCGTCACCACCGTGACCGTCCGCGTACGACACCGACGCCACCGTGATGGAACCCAGCGCAAGCCCGACGAACAGGAAAGCGGCCAGCAGCGCCAGCAGACCCGGCGAGCGCAGAGCACCGAGCCAGTGCGCCTCACGCGGAGCCGACCGCCACGCGCGCGAGGGCGGCGACACGACCACCGACAGCGCGCCCAGCACACCCAGCAGGTTCAGCACCAGCACAGCCGCACGCTCGTCCCACAGGGACACGCACAGCGTCACCAACAGCGGCCCGACCGTGAACATGATCTCCTGCGCGATCGCGTCCATCGCATAGGCGGTGTGCACCTGCTCCTCACGGCCCAGCACCGACGGCCACAAGGCACGCAGACCACCCTCCAGCGGCGGCGCGAACAGACCGGCCGCCGCGACGGCACCGTAGGCCGGCGGGAGCGGATCGGTGCCGCAGAAGGCGAACACGGTCATGGAGAGCGCCGCCAGGACGGCCGCGGGCAGCTGGACGCGCGGCTGGCCGTACAGGTCCACGAGCCGGCCCAGCACCGGCTGGCCCACGGCGTTGGCGACGCCGTACACGGCCGCGAGAGCACCCGCCAGGCTGTACGTACCGCCCTCGGCGCGCACGAACAGCACCAGGGCGATGGCCGCCGTCGCATTCGGCAGCCGCCCCACCAGAGTGCCGGTGAGCAGCCGCAGCGCATGCCTCGCCCGGAGTATCTCCAGATAACCCGTGGCCATGTGCTGCCCTCCAGCGGCTCGACCGGACCGCCGCGACGACCCGACGTTTTACGTATAACGTCCTCGCCCATACGTACCATGTGCGCTGTTCACACGTCCAGACGAAGGAGCAGCGCCCACCGTGGCACGCAGCAGCACGCGCCCGACCAGCCGGGACGTCGCCCAGGCCGCCGGAGTCTCCCAGGCCGCCGTCTCCCTCGTCCTCGGCGACAAATGGCGCGGCCGAGTCTCCGAAGCCACCGCCGAACGCGTCCGGGACGCCGCACGCGAACTCGGCTACCGCCCCAACCTCGCCGCCCGCAACCTGCGCCTCGGCCGCACCCGCACCGTCCTGCTGGTCGTACCCGCACTGACCACCGAATTCTTCGCCGGCGTCTACACCGGCGCCGCACGCGTCGCCGCCGCACACGGCTTCGGCGTCGTCCTCTACCCCTCCCCCGAAGGCATCGGCCCCGCCCGCGACCCCTTCGCCTCCGCCCAGGCCGCCCTGGACGGAGTGATCGCCTCCTCCATGGCCGCCGACGCCCTCACCGCCATCCGGGGAGACCAGCTCCCGCTCGTCATGCTCGACAGCGACCCCGAAGGCAGCCTCGGCGCCGCCACCGTCAACCTCGACATCACCGACGGCGTCCGCCAGGTCATCGACCACCTCCTGGACCTCGGCCACCGCCACGTACTGCACCTCGCCGCCGACGTCCCCTCCTGGACCTTCGAAGTCCGCGCACGAGAGCTCGCCGCACGCCTCGCGGCCGTACCCGGAACACAGCTGCGCACGGCCCGGGCACCCATCTCCATCGAAGGCGCACTGACCGCCACCGAAACCGCACTCACCACACCCGGACCCCGCCCCACCGCCGTGGTCTGCGACGACGACAAACTCGCCGCCGGCGCCTACAAAGCCCTGCGCCGCCTCGGCCTGCGCATCCCCGACGACATCTCCGTCACCGGCCTCGACGACCTCGCCCTCGCCACCGCCATCGACCCCGAACTGACAACCGTCCGACTCGACGCCGAACTGTTCGGCGAACGCGGCATGCAAGCCCTCCTGGCCGTCCTGGAGGGCCGGGAACCGCAAGGCGGGGACATCCCCGTACAACTGGTGATCCGGGGCTCCACGGCCCCGCCACGGGCCGCCTAGCCACCCCAGGTCCGCCTTCTACACCCGCACCAGTCATGCTTCGTGATCGGGGTCGAGCACCACCCTGAACCTGTTGCCTTCCGGATCCGTCATCAGGGCTTCCACGGGATCATGGAGTTCCACCAGAGAGGCGCCCTTGGCGATCAGTGTCTGAACCTGCTCGGCGACCGTTCCGCCAACGACGGTGACGACCGGCAGCACAGCCGGCGATTCCGCTTCGCCGATGCTGTACGCACCATGACCGGGGATGCTGCCCCAGAACCTGATCATTTTCGCCGGGTCCACGGCTTCAAAATGAATGTGCATGCCGGTGTCTCACTTTCATCTGTGCGGCCGAAACCGAGGACGACGAAGCCCCCGCCGGCCCGGAGGCCGACGGGGGCTGACTGCGCCGTTCAGTGATCACAACAGGCGAGCGGGGTGACGGCGTCACTCGTCCTCGGAGTCATCCTCCTCGGCACTCTCCGCCTCCGTGACCGCGCCCTCCGCCGCCAGCAGACGAGACAGCTGACGACCGACAATGCGCTTGAACTTACGCTTCTGCGGACGCGTACGATCCAGCACCGCAACCTCAAGACGCTCCGCGGGGATCTCCCGCTCGCTGCCATTGGTGTCCCGCGACAGAGCCTGCACCGCCAGCTTGAGCGCCTCCGCCAGACTCATGCCGTCGCGGTGACGCTGATCCAGGAAACTGCTGATCTGCTCGGCATTGCCACCCACCGCGACCGAACCGTGCTCATCCACGATCGAACCGTCATGCGGCAGCCGATAGATCTGGTCACCCTCCGGGGTCTCCCCCACCTCGGCCACGACCAGCTCCACCTCGTACGGCTTCTCGGCGGCGGACGAGAAGATCGTGCCAAGGGTCTGGGCGTAGACGTTGGCGAGACCACGAGCGGTCACATCATCACGGTCATAGGTGTAACCACGCAGGTCGGCATAGCGGACACCACCGATGCGCAGGTTCTCGTACTCGTTGTACTTACCGGCCGCCGCGAAACCGATCCGGTCATAGATCTCGCTGAACTTGTGCAGCGCACGGGACGGGTTCTCACCGACGAACACGATGCCGTCGGCGAACTGCATGACCACCAGACTGCGGCCACGGGCGATGCCCTTCCGGGCATACTCCGCCCGGTCGGCCATGGCCTGCTGGGGTGAGACATAGAACGGCGTCGACACCGGTTATCCGTCCCTTTCTGTCATGATCACTGGATCACCTTCATAAGAACCGGGGCCCGCGCGCTCAGAGCAGCGCGGCCTTCGGACCGTCCGGCTCCTCCAGACGCTTCTGAAGCACCGCACGGGCCAAACCGGAGGACTCCTCCTCCGTCAGCCGGCGGAAACCGTCCTCGGTGATCACCGTGATGATCGGGTAGATCCGGCGGGCGACATCGGGACCACCGGTCGCCGAGTCGTCGTCAGCCGCGTCATAGAGGGCCTGCACCACCAGCGTGGTCGCCTGCTCCTCGGTCAGGTCGTTACGGAACAACTTCTTCATCGCACCACGCGCGAAGATCGAACCCGAGCCCGTCGCCGCGAAATTGTGCTCCTCGCTGCGGCCACCCGTCACGTCGTAGGAGAAGATGCGCCCCCTCTCCCGATCCACGTCATACCCCGCGAAGAGCGGTACGACGGCCAGCCCCTGCATCGCCATCCCCAGATTCGACCGGATCATGGTCGACAACCGGTTCGCCTTGCCCTCCAACGACAGCTGCGCACCCTCGACCTTCTCGAAGTGCTCCAGCTCCAGCTGGAAGAGCTTCACCATCTCCACGGCGAGACCGGCGGTGCCGGCGATACCGACAGCGGAGTACTCGTCCGCCGGGAACACCTTCTCGATGTCCCGCTGAGCGATGATGTTGCCCATGGTGGCCCGACGGTCACCGGCCAGCACGACGCCCCCCGGGAAGGTCACGGCGACGATGGTGGTGCCGTGCGGCGCCTCGATCACGCCCTGGGTGGGCGGCAGCTGCCGGTTGCCGGGCAGCATCTCGGGCTGGTGCTCGGACAGGAAGTCCATGAAGGAGGAGGACCCTGGCGTCAGGAAGGCAGCTGGTAGACGCCCGGTGCCACGAGAGTTGGCTTCCACAAGTTTCCTTCCAGATAGGCGGCGGCTCGGCGAGCGGCGCCTGGGTTGTCGCGCAACTTACCGATGGCCGAATTGCAGTTGAAGCACAGTACGCCACGGACCCTACCCGTCTTGTGGCAGTGATCCACATGCACGGGCGGGGCAGCCAGACAGATCGCGCAGAGGTCCCGCTGAGAGGCGATCATCGCGTCACGCTCGGCTTCGGTTAGGCCGTAGTTTCGCTTCAGGTGATCAGCGCGCCCACGAACGGCCCGGCAAGCCTTGCATCTCGTCGACAGCCCATCGGAAGCGGTCGCGTTACGGTGCCATTCACTATGGGGCTTGATCTCGCCGCAGGACCGGCAGAGCTTGTGCCCATCGGGCCCCTCCACCTTCTCGCGAACCGTCTTGCCCCGTGCTTCCTGTCGTCGCCGGTAGTACCCGGCAGCGCATTCGCGACAATTGGTCTGCAAGCCGTCAGGCCGAGACTTGTTGTCCGCGAATGCGCCGACCGGAAGTACCTTCTGGCACGTTGAGCACTTCTTCGATCCCCCGCCGTTCATGGATGTGACTACTGTCCACCCTTTTGAACGAACGAGCGCACGAAGTCCTCTGCGTTCTCCTCCAAGACGTCATCGATTTCGTCCAGCACGGAGTCCACGTCATCGCTCAGCTTCTCGTGCCGCTCCTTGAGGTCCTCCGAAGCCTGCGCCTCCTGCGCCTGCTCCTCGACCTCTTCGGTTGCGCGCGTGGCCTTCTGCTGGCCGCCGCCGGTGTCCTTGGTTGCCATAACCCTCACCCCGCTCAGTTCGCCTGCCGATCGGTGATGATCAGACCCTACAAGCCAGGTCCGACATCGGCCCCGCAGTTTCTCCAACGTACGGGGGCCACCCCGATGATTCCCGGGCGATCAGGGTTTCCACCCTGCACGCCCGGGGCGCACCGAGTACCCCCCTGGCTCGCTCAGCCGCCTGACAGGACCCTGACCAGGTCTTCTGCGGTGCGGCAGCGGTCCAGTAGTTCCTTGACGTGATTTCGCGTTCCGCGTAGTGGTTCCAGGGTTGGAACGCGCTGCAGCGAGTCCCGGCCGGGGAGGTCGAAGATCACCGAGTCCCAGCTCGCCGCCGCGACGTCGTCGGCGTACTGCTCCAGGCAGCGGCCGCGGAAGTAGGCCCGTGTGTCCTCCGGTGGCTTCCTCATGGCCTGCTCGACGTCCGTCTCGGCCAGGAGTCGTTTCATGCGGCCGCGGGCGGCGAGGCGGTTGTAGAGGCCTTTCTCGGCGCGTACGTCGGCGTACTGGAGGTCGACGAGGTGGAGGCGGGCGGCGTCCCAGTCGAGGCTGTCGCGGCGGCGGTAGCCCTCCATCAGTTCTCGCTTGGCGACCCAGTCCAGTTCGCCGGCCAGGCTCATGGGGTCGTTCTCGAGCCGCGTGAGGGTGTCTTCCCAGCGGGTGAGGACGTCCTTGGTCTGGTCGTCGGTGTCCGCGCCGTAGCGCTCTTCCACGTATTTGCGGGAGAGCTCGTAGTACTCCATCTGGAGTTGGACGGCGGTCAGGGTGCGTCCGCTGCGGAGCGTGACCAGGCGTTTCAGCGAGGGGTCGTGGGAGACCTGGTGCAGGGTGCGTACCGGCTGGTCGACGGCGAGGTCCACCGCGATGAAGCCGTCTTCGATCATGGACAGGACGAGGGAGGTCGTGCCCAGTTTGAGGTAGGTGGAGATCTCGGAGAGGTTCGCGTCGCCGATGATCACGTGGAGGCGGCGGTATTTCTCCGCGTCGGCGTGCGGTTCGTCCCGGGTGTTGATGATGGGCCGCTTGAGGGTGGTCTCCAGGCCGACCTCGACTTCGAAGTAGTCGGCGCGCTGGCTGATCTGGAAGCCGTGTTCGTGGCCGTCCTGGCCGATGCCGACGCGGCCGGCGCCGGCGAAGACCTGGCGGGAGACGAAGAAGGGGGTGAGGTGGCGCACGATGTCCGAGAAGGGGGTTTCCCGCTTCATCAGGTAGTTCTCGTGTGTGCCGTAGCTGGCGCCCTTGTTGTCGGTGTTGTTCTTGTAGAGGTGGATGGGCTGGGCGCCGGGGAGCTGGGCGGCTCGTTCGGCGGCTTCGGCCATGATGCGTTCGCCGGCTTTGTCCCAGAGGACGGCGTCGCGGGGGTTGGTGACTTCGGGGGCGCTGTATTCGGGGTGGGCGTGGTCGACGTAGAGTCGCGCACCGTTGGTGAGGATGACGTTGGCGAGGCCGATGTCCTCGTCGGTGAGCTGGCTGGCGTCGGCGGCCTCCCGGGCGAGGTCGAAGCCTCGCGCGTCCCGTAGCGGGTTCTCTTCCTCGAAGTCCCAGCGGGCCCGGCGGGCCCGGTGCATCGCCGCCGCGTAGGCGTTGACGATCTGGGATGAGGTGAGCATGGCATTGGCGTTGGGGTGGCCGGGGACGGAGATCCCGTACTCCGTCTCGATGCCCATTACTCGCCGTACGGTCATGCGGCCCTCCTTGCCCGGCGGCGCCCTCGGTCGTGGGCGCCGCTCACGTACCGCTGGCGCTCCGGTGCGTGTGCGGTGCCCGTCCCCGCACTGCGCGACTCGGCGGTAGGAACGAGCCTAGAACGCCTTTGCACTGGTGGGGAGATCATTTGCGTCATTGCCTGCTCCGGTCGTGGCCTGAAAAACAGATGGCTGCGGGTACCCGGTAGGGCACCCGCAGCCGCCCTGCTGTTACAGGTACTGACCGGTGTTTGCCACCGTGTCGATGGAGCGTCCGGTGTCCGCGCCCTGCTTTCCGGTGATGAGGGTACGGATGTAGACGATCCGTTCGCCCTTCTTTCCGGAGATCCGGGCCCAGTCGTCGGGGTTGGTGGTGTTGGGGAGGTCTTCGTTCTCCTTGAACTCGTCCACGCAGGCCTGGAGGAGGTGGGAGACGCGGAGGCCCTTCTGGCTCTTTTCGAGGAAGTCCTTGATCGCCATTTTCTTGGCGCGTCCGACGATGTTTTCGATCATGGCGCCGGAGTTGAAGTCCTTGAAGTAGAGGACTTCCTTGTCGCCGTTGGCGTAGGTGACTTCCAGGAAGCGGTTTTCCTCGGATTCGGCGTACATCTGCTCGACCGCCGTCTGGATCATGCTCTGGACGGTGGTGGCCTTGTCGCCGCCGTGCTCGCTGAGGTCGTCGGCGTGCAGGGGGAGGCGTTCGGTGAGGTACTTGCCGAAGATGTCCTTGGCGGCTTCGGCGTCGGGACGCTCGATCTTGATCTTCACGTCGAGTCGGCCGGGGCGGAGGATGGCGGGGTCGATCATGTCCTCGCGGTTGGAGGCGCCGATGACGACCACGTTCTCCAGGCCTTCCACGCCGTCGATCTCGGCGAGCAGCTGGGGGACGATGGTGTTTTCCACGTCGGAGCTGACGCCGGAGCCGCGGGTGCGGAAGAGGGATTCCATCTCGTCGAAGAAGACGATGACGGGGGTGCCCTCGCTGGCCTTCTCACGGGCCCGCTGGAAGACGAGGCGGATTTGCCGCTCGGTCTCGCCGACGTACTTGTTGAGGAGCTCGGGGCCCTTGATGTTGAGGAAGAAGCTCTTGCCGGCGGCTTGGCCGGTGACCTCGGCGACCTTCTTGGCGAGTGAGTTCGCGACGGCCTTGGCGATGAGTGTCTTGCCGCAGCCGGGGGGGCCGTAGAGCAGGACGCCCTTGGGCGGGCGCAGCTCGTGCTCCTTGAAGAGGTCGGGGTAGAGGTAGGGCAGCTCGACGGCGTCGCGGATGGCTTCGATCTGGTTGCCGAGGCCGCCGATGGCTTCGTAGCCGATGTCCGGGACCTCTTCGAGGACCAGCTCTTCGACCTCGCTCTTGGGTACGACCTCGTAGACGTAGCCGGAGCGGGGTTCGAGCAGGAGGGCGTCGCCGGCGCGGATGGTGACGTCGAGCAGGGGTTCGGCGAGCCGTACCACCCGTTCTTCGTCGGTGTGTCCCAGTACGAGGGCGCGCTCGCCGTCCTCGAGGATTTCCTTGAGGGTGACGATGTCGCCGACGCGCTCGTACTCCATGGCTTCGACCACGTTGAGCGCTTCGTTGAGCATGACTTCCTGGCCGCGCCTGAGGTCGTCGAGGTCGACGCTTGGGCTGACGTTCACCCGGAGTTTGCGGCCGCCGGTGAAGATGTCGGCGGTGCCGTCTTCGTTGGCTTGCAGGAAGACTCCGAAGCCGGCCGGTGGCTGGGCGAGCCGGTCGACCTCTTCCTTGAGGGCCACGATCTGGTCGCGGGCCTCGCGGAGGGTGTTGGCCAGCCGTTCGTTCTGGGCGGACACGCCGGCCAGGTTCGTCTGCAGCTCGACGATCCGCTCTTCGAGAATCCTCGTGTGTCGCGGAGAGTCGGCGAGCTTGCGTCGCAGGACGGCGATCTCCTGCTCAAGGTAGGCGATCTGCCCGGCCGGGTCGTCGGACCCTCGTCCCGGGCGGATGCCGCGGTTCATGTCGTCGTCGTGGGCTGCCACGGTCCTCACCTCCTCCAAGGGGAGCTGGACGCTTCCAGACCCTACCTGGGTGGGTGTCGATTGAAACCCCTAGATCACAAAGACTGTCAAGGTGTGTCGTCGGTCACCCGGTGCGCTCTCCCTCGCACGGAGGGGATACCCACTCAACGTGATGGGGAAGCAGCTTGTTCCGGGCATCGCATGGTCAAAACCCTTCAGGAGTGGCCGGAGTTGTCCGTTCCGGGCTGTTCGGCGTGGAGGCGGGCAGCCCGGAGGGCGCTCGCGCGATTATCACGCAGAGCGACGGTCCGGTCGGCGGGTGTCATCGTCGGCCCGGCTTGAAGTGGTCGGTCCCGGGGTGGGTGTCCTGGTCGGCGCTGGTACCCGAGCGGGCGGGGGTGGAAACCCTGTGGCGGTGGAAGTCGGCCGGGATGTGGGCGGGGGTAGGGTCGGGGGTGTTCAACAGCCGCTGGAGCGGACCCGGCTGGCTCTGGTGGTGCCGGTGTCGTCCGGCGCATGCGACGGCAGGAGAGGTGACCGTGCAGCAGGAGGCCCCGGGCGGGGAGGCGCTGGAGGTCTGGATCGACCAGGATCTGTGTACCGGTGACGGGATCTGCGCCCAGTACGCCCCTGAGGTGTTCGAGCTGGACATCGACGGGCTGGCCTATGTGAAGGGCGCGGACGAGGAGCTGCTGCAGGCTGCGGGGGCGTCGGTGCCGGTGCCGCTGCCGTTGCTGGCGGATGTGGTGGACTCGGCGCGGGAGTGTCCCGGTGAGTGCATTCATGTGCGGCGGGTTTCGGACAGGGTCGAGGTGTACGGGCCCGACGCGGAGTGAGTCCGGGCCGGGCCCGGGGTCAGACGCTGTGGGCGGAGGCGGGGGTGGAGCGGATGAACGCGTTGCCGTTCCACTGCCACGTGGTGGGGGTCTTCAGGTCGGGACAGCAGTTGGGGACGGCGTCGGAGGAGTAGCCGAGCAGGGTGGCGGCGACCGTGCGGGCGTGCACGGAGAAGTCGGTGACGGTGAGCCGGTCCTTGGGGTCGACGAGGGTGGCGACGATGCGTGGTGTGGCGTTGTCGGTGGAGCGGGTGAGGACGTAGACGCCGTCGGGCGGGGTGCCCATGGCGGAGTCGCAGTGGACGACGGCGACGGTTTCCGGTTTGCCGTCGCCGTCGAGGTCTGCGCTGGCTTTCTTGGCGACGAGGGCTTTGACGGGTCCGCATTGCAGGGGGAAGTCGACGCCGGTGGTGCTGGGCGGCTGGACGGCTGCGGTGGCGGTTTTGTTCTGTGTGCCGGTGGCGGAGGCGGCCGTGGCCGATCCGGGCTGGACGATGGAGGAGAGGGCGACGACGCCGGCGACGGCCGTGGCGGTGGCGACCCAGTGGATGGGCCGGGTCTGCGTGTGGGCGAGCTCCGGAACGGCTGATTGCTGCACTAGGAGTGTCTCCTGTGAGGGCTGTGCCGGTGGGGGTGGCCAGCATGGTGCCACACGTCACAGTGCGGGGGAACGGCGGGGTCCGGGGTTCCCGCGGGCGGGCGTCCGCGTGCGTGGCGGTGTACGGGCCCTGGGGGTGGGGTGTCCTGGCGTCCTGTCAACGCGTGGGCGCCGTGCGCGAGTTCCCGTGGGTGGGTGGGAACTCGGGCACGGCGCCGTTGCGTTGTGCTGTGTGTGGGGCTGGTCAGCGGCCGGTGCCGCCGTCGGCGTTGGGTCCGGCGTAGTCCTCGCCGTAGGCGCCCTTGGCGGGGCGGCGGCGGCGCATGGGCGGCTCGACGCCGTCGGCGAGGCGGCGGGCGGTGAGCAGGAAGCCGGTGTGGCCGATCATGCGGTGGTCGGGTCGGACGGCCAGGCCCTCGATGTGCCAGTTGCGGATCATGGTTTCCCAGGCGGTCGGCTCGTTGAAGCAGCCGATCTCGCGGATGGATTCCACGGTCCGGGCGAGCTGGGTGGTGGTGGCCACGTAGCAGCACAGGATGCCGCCGGGGACGAGTGCCTTGGAGACGGCCTCGAGGCATTCCCAGGGGGCGAGCATGTCGAGGATGACGCGGTCGACGTCGGTGTCGGACAGGTTGTCCTGGAGGTCGCCGACGGTGAGCTGCCAGGCGGGGTGGGGGCCGCCGAAGTAGCGTTCCACGTTCTGCTTGGCGATCTCGGCGAAGTCCTCGCGGCGCTCGTAGGAGTGCAGCATGCCCTGGTCGCCGATGGCGCGCAGCAGGAAGCTGCTGAGCGAGCCGGAGCCGACGCCGGCCTCCACGACGCGTGCGCCGGGGAAGATGTCGGCGAAGGCGAGGATCTGCCCCGCGTCCTTGGGGTAGACGACGGCTGCCCCGCGGGGCATGGACAGGACGTAGTCGGGGAGCAGGGGGCGCAGCGCGAGGTAGGCGACGTTGCCGGTGGTGCGGACAACGCTGCCCTCGGGAGCGCCGATCAGTTCGTCGTGCGGGAAGGAGCCCTTGTGGGTGTGGAAGTTCTTCCCGGCTTCGAGCGTGAACGTGTAGTGGCGGCCCTTGGGGTCGGTCAGCTGTACCTGGTCCCCGACCTTGAAGGGCCCGCGTCGGCGGGCGGCACCGGTCGGTTCGGACATGTGACCAGCCTACCGGCAGCCAAGGCGGCCGCCGACCACTAGGCGGAGGGGCGGGCCATCGCCTTGACGAAGGCCCTCTCCACGTCCGCTGCGGACAGCACGCCGTAGATCTCGCCGGTCTCCTCGATCACCAGGTACTCCGTGGCCGGGGTGGCGCGCAGGACGTCCAGGAGTTCTTCTCCGGCGAGTTCGGCGGAGACGCGCATGCCGTCGGTCAGTTCCTGGGCGAGGCCGCTGACGGCGACCCAGGGGCGACGGTGTTCGGGTACGCCGACGATGGCGGACTCGCGGACCAGGGAGAGGGGGGTGCCGTGGGCGTCGACGACGACGAGGGCGCGGGCGCCGGCTGCGTTGGCCCGGCGCAGGGCCTCGGAGAGCGGGGTGTCGGTCTGGACGGGTACGGCGCGGCGGGTGAGGGTGCGGGCGCGCAGTTCGGGGAGGTGTTCGCGCAGGCGGGCCATGCGCAGGCTGTTGCCGGCGCCGGTCCAGATGATCGCGGCGAGGATGGCGGCGAGCAGGGCGTCGGTGACGGTGTCCATGCCGCGTGCGTCGGTGCTGTTGCCGCCGAGGGCGCCGGACTGGTTGAGCAGGGGCAGGCCGATCAGGACGGCGACGGCCAGGGCGCGGCCGACCCAGGCGGCGGCGATGGTGCCGCTCATGGGTTTGCCGGTGATTTTCCAGACGACGGCGCGGAGCATACGGCCGCCGTCGAGGGGGAGGCCGGGCAGGAGGTTGAAGATCGCCACGATGAGGTTGGAGATCATCAGGCCGGCCAGCAGGACACCGGGGACGGTGCCGGGCTCGACGGGCTTCATGGCTAGGTAGAAGACGCCGGCGAGGACGAGTGAGAACAGTGGTCCGACGAAGGCGAGGACGAACTCGCGGCCGGGGGTCTCGGCCTCCTTCTCGATCTCGGAGACGCCGCCGAAGAACTGCAGCTGGATGCGGCGGACGGGGAGCTTGAAGCGGATCGCGGCGACGGTGTGGGCGAGTTCGTGGACCAGGACGGAGGCGTAGAAGGCGATGGCGAAGAACAGGGAGACCAGGTAGCGGGCGGCGCCCAGCTCGGGCAGTACGCGGTCCAGCTGGCCGCCGAAGACCCAGGTGATCAGCGCGGCGACGAGGAACCAGCTCGGCGCGACGTACACGGGGACGCCGAAGGGCCGGCCCATGAGGATGCCGCCGCCCGGTTCCTTGGGGCGCGGCTGCGGCGGTTCGCCCTTGGCGATCCCCGAGTGGGCTAGGGACCGGTGCTCGTGGTGCGGGTCGTGGGGTGCGCCGGCGGCTGGGGCGTCCTTGGGCCGGGCGGGCTTGCCTTGGGGTGGGACGTTGGTGCCGTGGGCCTGGGTGGGCTCGTCGTCGGTGCCCCGCGTCGCGGTGCCGCTGCCGGTGCCGGCCGTCTTGGTGCTGCTGCCGGGGGCCGCGTCGCCGCTGCGTGGCGCCTTCGAACCGCCGGTGGCATCCGCGCCGCTGGTGGGCCCCTCATCGGCCGAGCCGCCGCTGGTGCCGGTGCCGCCCGTCGCGCCGGAGTCGTCCGTGCCGCCGCTGGTCGCGCCGGTGTCCAAGCCGCCGTCGGCGCCCGTCGCATCGTTCGAGGCCATCGGCTCCGCGCTGCCGGTGGCCCCCTCGGCTGCTGAGCCGCCGCTGGTGCCGCCCGTCGCGCCACCCGTCTCGGGGTCGCCCGTACCGCCGCCGGTCTCCTCGCCTCCCGGGACCGCACTGGTGCCGCCGGTGTCCGCGCCGGCGGTGGTCGCCTCGGTTTCCGAGCTGTCACCGGCGCCCGTGTCCGCCCTGGTGGTGTCCGGGTCGTCGCCCGTGTCGGTGCTCTCGGTGGGCTGCGGGTCTTGCGTGGTGGCCTTGTCGGCCTGCGCGGGTCGTGGGGTCGTGGCCGTGGGGTTCTCGGTGTCGGCCGGGTGTCGGTCCTTGCCGGTCCGGCGGGGGTCCGGAGCGGGCGTATGGGGCTCCGGGCCGGGGCCGGCCGTCGGGGCCGTTGGACCTGCGGGGTGCTCGGCCGGCTTGTCGTTGCCGGACCGCGGCTGCCCGCTCCCGCCGCTCACGTCCACGGTGTCCCCTCGTTCGAAGCGTCTTCCGTACCTGCCGGACGGAAGGGTCTGTGGTCGATGGTATGCGGCCGTGATGGCGCGTTTCGCCCCGGCACCCCTTGTGTTTGCCCCGTGGTCGGGCGGTCGAACGCGGGCGGCGGCTGGGTCACTGTCAGTGGTGGGCCGTAAGGTCTGTGGACATGGACAGCAGCATCGAGGACGCGGGAGCCGTGCCGGGCGGCGCCGAGCAGACGGAAGAGGCCGGGGCGCCGCAGCCGACGCCCAGGGCGGCTCTGCCGGGGCCGGATTCCTCGATAGCTGCGGATGCGTCCGGCGCGGCAGGTGCGGCGCCCGGACCGGAGGCCGCCGCGCCCGACACCGCCGGTGAGCGCGCCGCGATCGCGCCCACCTCGCTGTCCCCGTCCCGGGCCGGCGATTTCATGCAGTGCCCGTTGCTGTACCGGTTCCGGGTGATCGACCGGCTGCCGGAGAAGCCGAGCGCGGCGGCGACCCGGGGCACGCTGGTCCACGCGGTGCTGGAGCGGCTGTTCGACGCGCCCGCGTCGGAGCGGACCGCGCCCAGGGCCAAGGCGCTGATCCCGGGCCAGTGGGACCGGCTGCGGGAGAGCAGGCCGGAGATCACGGAGCTGTTCGCCGACGACCCGGACGGGCAGCGGCTGGCGGGGTGGCTTCAGGAGGCCGAGCGGCTCGTCGAGCGCTGGTTCACGCTGGAGGATCCCACGCGGCTGGAGCCGGCCGAGCGGGAGCTGTTCGTGGAGGCCGAGCTGGAGTCGGGGCTGCGGCTGCGCGGGATCATCGACCGGGTCGATGTGGCGCCGACCGGTGAGGTGCGGATCGTCGACTACAAGACGGGGAAGGCGCCGCGGCCGGAGTACTCCGAGGGTGCGCTGTTCCAGATGAAGTTCTACGCCCTGGTGGTGTGGCGGTTGAAGGGAGTCGTGCCGCGGCGGCTCCAGCTGGTCTATCTCGGCAGCGGGGATGTGCTGACGTACGACCCGGTCCTCGCCGATCTGGAGCGGGTGGAGCGCAAGCTGCACGCGCTGTGGGACGCCATCAGGCAGGCCACGGAGACCGGGGAGTGGCGGCCCCGTCCGACCAAGCTGTGCGGCTGGTGCGACCACCAGGCGCACTGCCCGGAGTTCGGTGGCACTCCCCCGCCGTATCCGCTGCCGGTGAGGGCGGCCGAGTCGGGGAGTGCGGCGCAGGGCAGAATGGGCCCGGACTAGCGAAGGAGTGTCAGGTGGCCATCCGTGTCCTACTGGTCGACGACCAGCCCCTGCTGCGTACGGGTTTCCGGATGATTCTGGAGGCGGAGCAGGACATCGCGGTCGTGGGCGAGGCCGGTGACGGTCTGCAGGCTCTCGATCAGGTGCGGGTCCTGCAGCCGGACGTCGTACTGATGGACATCCGTATGCCGCGGATGGACGGGGTGGAGGCGACCCGGCAGATCACCGGGCCCGACCGGTCCGGTCCGGCGAAGGTGCTGGTGCTGACCACGTTCGATCTGGACGAGTATGTGGTGGAGGCGCTGCGGGCGGGGGCGAGCGGCTTTCTGCTGAAGGACGCGCCCGCCAATGAACTGGTGCAGGCGATCCGGGTGGTGGCGGCCGGTGAGGCCATGCTGGCGCCGAGCATCACCCGCCGGCTGCTGGACAAGTACGCCACGCATCTGCCGTCCGGCGAGGAGCCGGTGCCGGACACGCTGAACACTCTCACCGACCGTGAGGTGGAGGTGCTGAAGCTGGTGGCGCGCGGCCTGTCCAATGCGGAGATCGCCGCTGATCTGTTCGTCAGTGAGACCACGGTGAAGACGCATGTGGGGCATGTGCTGACCAAGCTGGGTCTGCGGGACCGGGTGCAGGCTGCGGTGTACGCGTACGAGAGTGGTCTGGTGCGTCCGGGCGCGCAGTGAGCGCCTTGGCCGGTACGACGCCGAAGGGCGCCCCTCCCGCGTGGAGATGGGCGCCCTCGGTGTCAGCGGGGGTCAGCTCTTGCTGAGTTCCCAGAACCGGAAGACCGTGGAGGCGTCCAGGCAGTACTCCAGGCCGTAGACGCCGTCGCGGACGACCGCGTACTGCTTGGCCTGCCAGACGGGCAGGACGGGCAGTTCGGCGGCGACGATGTTCTGCAGCCGTCCGAAGTCCTTGTCGGTGGCGGCCCGGTCGCTCTGTGCGGCGGTGTCGGGGATGAGGGTGCCGGTGATGGTGCGGTTGCTGTAGTTGTTGTCCAGCACGTTGCCCTTGCCGAAGAAGGGTGCGGTGAAGTTGTCGGCGTCCGGGTAGTCCGGCACCCAGCCCTTGACGTAGATGCCGTACTTGCCGGCCGCGATGTCCTTCTCGTACTGGTCGAAGGCGACGGACTTCACGTCGGCGTCGAACAGTCCGCTGGCGTTGAGCTGGCCGGCGATGGCCTTCAGCTCTTCGTCGGTGGCGGGGCCGTAGCGGGACGGCGTGGACCACAGGGTGAGCTTGACCTTGCCGGTGATGCCGTCGGCGCGCAGTGCGGCGGCGGCCTTGGCCTGGGAGGGGCGGGCGCCGTAGGTGTCGAAGAAGGCGGTGTTGTGGCCGACGATGCCCGCCGGGATGATCGAGTACAGCGGGGTGGCGGTGCCCTGGTAGACGTTCTTGATGAGGGCGTCGCGGTCGATGAGGTAGGCCATGGCCTTGCGGACGCCGAGCTTTCCGGCGACCGGGTCCTTCATGTTGAAGACCAGGTGCTGGACTTCGGCGCTGCTGCCCTCGATGACGTCGACGCCCTTGTTGCCGCTCTGCTGGTCGAGGCCGGCGATGTCGGAGGCGGCCAGGCCTCGGTAGGAGATGTCGATCTTGCCGTCGAGGAGGGCCTTCTTCAGGGCGCTGCGGTCGCCGTGGAAGAACTTCAGGGTGACGCCGGAGTTCTTGACCTTGGCGGTGCCCTTGTAGTTGCCGTTGACGGAGAAGACCGCCTGGTCCTTGTCGAAGGAGTCCAGCTTGTAGGGGCCGGAGCCGACGGCCTTGTTGTCGGTCCGCAGGCTGCTCGCGTCGTACTGGCTGTGGTCGACGATGGAGCCGGCGCCGGAGGCGATCTTGCTGGGGAAGGTGGCGTCGGAGGACTTCAGGTGGAAGACGACCGTCTTCGCGTCCGGGGTGTCGATGCTGCCGAGCATCGGGAACATGATCGCGGGGCCCGCGGCGTCGTTGATCTTCAGCATGCGGTCGAAGGAGAACTTCACGTCCTTCGAGGTGAGCGGGTCACCGTTGCTGAACTTCAGGTCGTTCTTGAGCGTGCATCGGTAGACCGTGGCCCGGGAGTCGGTGAAGGAGCACTCCTTGGCCAGTTCGGGCTGGGGTTCGGTCGCGCCCTTGGGGAAACTGAGGAGCGACTGGAAGACGTTGTCGAACAACAGCCAGGAGCCGGGGTCGTAGCCGGAGGCCGGGTCCGTGGCGAGGACGTCGTCGGACATCCCCATCACCACGGAGGAGCCGGTACCCCCGGAATCACCGCTCTCCGAGCCGCAGCCGGTCAACAGGCCGGAGGCCAGCCCTGCCACGATGGGCAGGACTGGCCACTGGTTACGCATGTTCACTTACGTGTGCCTTGTCGTCGGTTCGTCGTCCCGGGGCCGCCGTCCTGGCTCCGGGCTGTCCGGGGCAGCCGTCCCTGGCCCCGGACGAGAGAGCCGTCAGCCGCTCACACCGCGGCCGAGCTCCCACAGCTGAAGCGTCGAGGAGGAGTTGAGCGCGTAGGCGACACCCGTGATGTCGTTCCGTGCGGCAACGTACTGCTTGCCCTGCCACAGCGGCAGGATCGGCACGTCCTCGGCGACGATGTCCTGGATCTCCGTCAGGCTCTTGGCGGCGTTGAGTCGGTCGGCCTCGCGGCGGGACTGCGGGATCAGGGTGTGCTGGATGGTGGTGTTGGAGTACGGCGATCCGAGGAAGTTGTCCTTGTCGAGGAAGGGCGCGAGGAAGTTGTCGGCGTCGGGGAAGTCGGGGAACCAGCCCATGCCGTAGACGTCGTACTGGCCCTTCTGCTCGGCGGGCCGGAAGGCGTCCCAGGGATGGCCCTGGGTGGAGGTGTCGAACAGGCCGCTGTCGTTGAGCTGCTGCTGCAGGACCTCGAACTCCTTCTTGGTGGCGGAGCCGTAGTGGTCGGTGGTGTAGTGCAGGGTCAGCTTCACCGGGGTGGTGATGCCGGCCTTGGTCAGCAGGTCCTTGGCCTTGGCGACGCTGGGGTTGCCGTACTTGTTGAAGAACGAGTTGGAGTGGCCGGTGACGGTGGCCGGGACGAGCGAGTACAGCGGCTCGGCCTGGGTGCCGTAGACCTTGGAGACGAGTTCCGCGCGGTTGATGATCTGGGCCATGGCCTGGCGTACGGCCTTGGACTTCACGGTGGAGGCGTTGGTGTTGAAGGCCAGGTAGCGGATCTCCAGGCCGGGCATGTCGACGAGGTCGGCCTTGGCGTCGCCGCCGGCGTCCAGCTTCTGGATCTGGGCGGGCGACATGGTGCGGGTCATGACGTCGATGTCACCCTTGTCGATGGCGGCGCTCATCGCGTCGGCGTCGTCGAAGGAGCGCAGTTCGACCTTGTCGTTGTTCACCTTGTCGAAGCCCTTGTAGTTGGGGTTCTTGGTGAAGGTGGCGGTGGTGACAGTGTTGCCGTTGACGTCGGCCTGGAAGGTGTAGGGGCCGGAGCCGTCGACCTCGAAGCCGTTGCGCAGCTTGTCCTTCTGGTAGTCCTTGGGGTTGATGATGCCCGCGACCGGAGTGGACAGCTTGTACGGGAACGTGGCGTCGGCGGTCTTGAGGTGGAAGATGACCTCGCGGTCGCCCTGCGTCTCGATGGTGTCGAGGGTGTTGAGCAAGGAAGACACGCCGCTGCTGGCCTTGATGCGCAGGGCACGCTCGATGGAGAACTTGACGTCCTGGGCGGTGACCGGGTCGCCGCTGGCGAACTTCAGGCCGTCGCGGAGCTTGCAGGCGTAGCGTTCGCTGCCGCTGTCGGTGAAGGAGCAGCCCTCGGCGGCGTCCGGTACGGGGTTGCCCTCGCCCTTGGGCTGCGTCATCAGGGTCTGCACGGTCTGGCGCAGGATGTTCCAGGTGCCGACGTCGTAGGCGTAGGCGGGGTCCAGGGGCGCCGGGGCGTCGCTGGTGGCGGTGAACCGGTCCGTGGTGCCGACGACGATGGCGTCGCCGCTCTTACTCCCGCTGCCGGATCCGCCGCAAGCGGCGAGAACCGGGGTGAGCAGGCCGGCCACCGCCGGCAGCACCAAAGTCTTGCGGTTCATGCGGGGGTTTCTCCAGAGCTGTTCGAGTCCGTGTATCCGGCATGCATGGTGGTGCGGCGGATCAACGGGGGGTTGCGGCGATGTTCTCGCGACGAGATTAGTCCGCGCCCGCAGGCGGGTTCACGGCCGCGTGAGTTGACCCCCCATCACGCAGTGGAACCGGGTGCGGACACACCGAAAACCCGACAGCGGCAGGATTAGTGCAGCTTCCCATCAATCGGGACACAAAGACCCGTCGATCCGGGCCGAACGGGGTCGTTCAGCACACCCTGACCCGGCCTGTCGAGGGCCATCGAGGTGGCGAACGTCACACTTCCAACTGTGTGGTGAGTCAGTGGAATTCGGCCGGACGACCGGCTGTGAATTCCACTTGGGTGTACTTCCCCGGAAATTTGTCCAACCGGGCCGATTGACTTTTCACGCTGGGTGAACGGCTAGGGCATTTCCGTCATCAGGCCGCGCAGAAATGCCAGGTCGACCTGTTCCAGAGAGGTCACGACGGTGCGTCCCGCGGCGGGTGTGATGGGGGCGACGGAGGGGACGGCGACCACACGGCAGCCCGCGGCCTCGGCGGCGGCGACCCCGGTCGCGGTGTCCTCGACCACCGCGCATCTGTCCGGCCGTGCGTCGAGCCCCGCCGCGGCGAGCAGGTAGGGGTCCGGGAAGGGCTTGGTGCGGGAGACCTCGTCGCCGGCGATGGACAGGGCGAAGTGGTGCGGTCCGAGGATGCTCAGCACGCGGTCGATGATGCGCCGGTGGGAGGCGGAGACCAGGGCCGTGGGGATGGCGTGCTCGTGGAGTTCGGCGAGCAGCCGGGCGGCGCCCGGCATCAGCGGCAGGGCACGGTCGATACGGTCCTCGAAGCCCTCGTTGAGCAGCGCGGTGAGTTCGGCGAGGGTGATGTCGGCGCCGGTGGCCTCGATGAGGAAGCCGGCGCTGCGGGTCATGGGGCCGCCGACCACCACGTGCCGCCAGGAGTCGTCCAGGGTGTGGCCGAGGGCGGCGAAGACCTCGACCTCGACGTCCCACCAGAAACCCTCGGTGTCCACCAGGGTGCCGTCCATGTCGAGGAGGACCGCCTGCAGGGCGGAGCCTTCGGCCGTAAGGGTTCCTAGCGCGGGGACCGTGCTGGTCATCCGGGCGCACCTCCTTGAGGGACGATCAGGCCGGTTCCCGGACAGGGAACCGGCCTGCAATGGACCGACAAGTGTACGTCTCCGACGCCGGAAGCGCCTCGTTTATCACTCGTGTCCGGGGGTATCCCTTGAAACACCCCCGGCGCAGGCCAGAGGGCCTCTGGCCTGCCGGCTCCCCGGAGGGCTCAGCGGGCGTTGAAGTACTTCGCCTCGGGGTGGTGGATCACGATCGCATCCGTGGACTGCTCCGGGTGCAGCTGGAACTCCTCCGACAGGTGGACGCCGATCCGCTCCGGCCGCAGCAGATCCGCGATCTTGGCGCGGTCCTCCAGGTCGGGGCAGGCGCCGTAGCCGAGGGAGAAGCGGGCACCCCGGTACTTCAGGGCGAACATGTCCTCGATGTCGGCCGGGTCCTCGCCGCCGAAGCCGAGCTCGGAGCGCACGCGCGCGTGCCAGTACTCGGCGAGTGCCTCGGCCAACTGCACGGACAGGCCGTGCAGTTCGAGGTAGTCGCGGTAGGAGTTGGCCTCGAAGAGCTTCGCGGTCTCCTCGCCGATGCGCGAGCCGACGGTGACGACCTGGAAGCCGACGACGTCGGTCTGCCCCGACTCCTCCGGCCGGAAGAAGTCGGCCAGGCACAGCCGGCGGCCGCGCCGCTGGCGCGGGAAGGTGAACCGGGTGCGCTCATTGCCCCGCTCGTCCAGGATGATCAGGTCGTCGTCCTTGGACACGCACGGGAAGTAGCCGTAGACGACGGCCGCTTCCAGCAGGTTCTCGGTCTGCAGCCGGTCCAGCAGGCCGCGCAGCCGGGGCCGGCCCTCGGTCTCGGCCAGTTCCTCGTACGACGGTCCCTCGCCGGTGCGGGCCTGCTTCAGCCCCCACTGGCCCTTGAACAGGGCGCCCTCGTCGAGCCAGCTCGCGTACTCCTTGAGCTGGATGCCCTTGACGATGCGGGTCTCCCAGAAGGGCGGGGTCGGCACGGGGTTGTCGGTGGCGACGTCGGAGCGGACGTGCCCCTCCTGGGGGCGCTCCTCGATCTCCACGGCGGCCGTGGCCCGCACCCGGCGCTGCTTCAGCTCGGGCAGCTTCGCGCCGGGCACTCCGCGCTTGACGCCGATGAGGGCGTCCATCAGGCGCAGGCCCTCGAAGGCGTCGCGGGCGTAGCGGACCTCGCCCTCGTAGATCTCGTGCAGGTCCTGTTCGACATACGCCCTGGTGAGCGCCGCGCCGCCGAGGATGACCGGGTAGGCCGCCGCCAGGCCGCGCTGGTTGAGCTCCTCCAGGTTCTCCTTCATGATCACCGTGGACTTCACCAGCAGCCCGGACATGCCGATGACATCGGCCTTGTGTTCCTGGGCCGCCTCCAGGATCGCGGAGACCGGCTGCTTGATGCCCAGGTTGACGACGTTGTAGCCGTTGTTGGACAAGATGATGTCGACCAGGTTCTTGCCGATGTCGTGGACGTCGCCGCGCACGGTGGCCAGCACGATGGTGCCCTTGCCCTCGGAGTCCGACTTCTCCATGTGCGGTTCGAGGTAGGCGACGGCGGCCTTCATGACCTCGGCGGACTGCAGGACGAACGGCAGCTGCATCTGGCCGGAGCCGAACAGTTCGCCGACGACCTTCATGCCGTCCAGCAGGGTCTCGTTGACGATGTCGAGCGCCGGGCGGTCCTTCAGGGCCTCGTCGAGGTCGGCTTCCAGGCCGTTGCGCTCGCCGTCGATGATGCGGCGCCCCAGGCGCTCCTCCAGCGGCAGCGCGGCCAGTTCCTCGGCCTTGCCCGCCTTCAGGGACTTGGCGGTGGCGCCCTCGAAGAGCTGCATGAGCTTCTGCAGGGGGTCGTAACCCTCGGACCGGCGGTCGTAGATCAGGTCCAGGGCCGTACCGACCTCTTCCTCGCTGAACCGGGCGATCGGCAGGATCTTGGAGGCGTGCACGATCGCCGAGTCCAGGCCCGCCTTGACGCATTCGTCGAGGAAGACGGAGTTCAGCAGGATGCGGGCGGCCGGGTTCAGGCCGAAGGAGATGTTCGACAGGCCCAGAGTGGTCTGGACGGCCGGGTGGCGCTTCTTCAGCTCGCGGATCGCCTCGATGGTGGCGAGGCCGTCCCCGCGGGACTCCTCCTGCCCGGTGCAGATGGTGAAGGTCAGGGCGTCGATGAGGATGTCCTCCTCGCGGATGCCCCAGTTCCCGGTCAGGTCGTCGATCAGCCGCTCGGCGATCTCGACCTTCTTCTCCGGGGTGCGGGCCTGGCCCTCCTCGTCGATGGTGAGCGCGATCAGGGCGGCGCCGTGCTCCCGGGCCAGCTTGGTGACCTTGGCGAACCGGGAGTCGGGGCCGTCGCCGTCCTCGTAGTTCACGGAGTTGATCACGGCGCGGCCACCGAGCTTCTCCAGACCCGCCTGGATGACGTCGACCTCGGTGGAGTCCAGGACGATCGGCAGGGTGGAGGCGGTGGCGAAACGGCCGGCCAGCTCCTCCATGTCGGCGACGCCGTCGCGGCCCACGTAGTCCACGCACAGGTCGAGCATGTGGGCGCCCTCGCGGATCTGCTCCCGGGCCATCTCCACACAGTCGTCCCAGCGGCCCTGAAGCATGGCCTCGCGGAACTTCTTGGAGCCGTTGGCGTTGGTGCGCTCGCCGATGGCCAGGTAGGAGGTGTCCTGCCGGAAGGGCACGGTCTGGTAGAGGGAGGCGGCGCCGGGCTCGGGGCGCGGGTCGCGCTCGGTCGGGGTGAGGCCCTGGACGCGCTCGACGACCTGGCGCAGGTGCTCGGGGGTCGTACCGCAGCAGCCGCCGACGAGTGAGAGGCCGTACTCGCGGACGAAGGTCTCCTGGGCGTCGGCCAGCTCCGGCGCGGTCAGCGGGTAGTGGGCGCCGTCCTTGCCGAGGACGGGCAGGCCCGCGTTGGGCATGCAGGACAGCGGGATGCGGGCGTTGCGGGCGAGGTAGCGCAGGTGCTCGCTCATCTCGGCCGGGCCGGTGGCGCAGTTCAGGCCGATCATGTCGATGCCGAGCGGCTCCAGCGCGGTGAGCGCGGCGCCGATCTCGGAGCCTAGGAGCATGGTGCCGGTGGTCTCGACGGTCACGGAGACGATCACCGGCAGGTCGAGGCCGAGGGCGTCGAGGCCGCGGCGGGCGCCCAGGACGGCGGCCTTCGTCTGCAGCAGGTCCTGGGTGGTCTCCACGAGCAGCGCGTCGGCGCCGCCGGTGACCAGGCCCTCGGCGTTGCGCTGGTAGGCGTCGCGCAGGGTGGTGTACGGGGCGTGGCCCAGGGTGGGCAGCTTGGTGCCGGGGCCCATGGAGCCCAGCACCCAGCGGGGGCGGCCGTCCTTGGCGGTGAACTCGTCGGCGACCTCGCGGGCGACCCGGGCGCCGGCCTCGGACAGCTCGTACACGCGCTCGGCGATGTCGTACTCGCCGAGGGCGGAGTGGTTGGCCCCGAAGGTGTTGGTCTCGACGCAGTCGACGCCCACGGCGAAGTACGCCTCGTGGACGGAGCGGACGATGTCGGGGCGGGTGAGGTTGAGGATCTCGTTGCAGCCTTCGAGCTGCTCGAAGTCCTCGAGTGTGGGTTCCTGTGCCTGGAGCATGGTGCCCATGGCTCCGTCGGCGACCACCACACGGGTGGCGAGCGCCTGTCGGAGCGCGGACGCGCGGGTCCGGCTGTCGGCGGAAGGGGACGGTGGCAACGAGGCCATGAATGGGCTCCCTAGATGCGACGGCTGTCGGCTATGCGGTTTCTCCCTGGCAGGCGGGGATGCCGCACGGCGCCAGCGTAACCGGCCGTGGCTTTATTGGGCAGCGGCGTCCACGAGGCGGACTCGGGTGGCCCTCGCGCGACACTCGGGTCACATGTGATGTAACACGTGTCGTCCGACCGTTAGCGAGAGGTCGGCATCGACCGGTAGTGTTCGACATTGCCGAACGACGGGTAGCGAGACGTATGCCGGTGTACGACTGCGGTCGACATCGGTGGACGCTGTGCGCGGCGTTCGACGGCATGTCGAAGGGGACGGAGGGCAGGACGGCGATGGCACGGAACATCCAGTCGCTCGAACGGGCGGCCGCGATGCTGCGGCTGCTCGCGGGCGGCGAGCGGCGGCTCGGTCTGTCCGATATCGCGTCGTCGCTGGGCCTCGCCAAGGGCACCGCACACGGCATTCTGCGCACCCTCCAGCAGGAGGGGTTCGTGGAGCAGGACGACGCCTCGGGGCGCTATCAGCTGGGCGCGGAGCTGCTGCGCCTGGGCACCACGTATCTGGACGTGCACGAGTTGCGGGCCAGGGCCCTGGTGTGGACCGACGATCTGGCCCGCTCCAGCGGGGAGAGCGTGTACCTGGGGGTTCTGCACCAGCAGGGCGTGCTGATCGTGCACCACGTCTTCCGGCCCGACGACAGCCGGCAGGTGCTGGAGATCGGCGCCATGCAGCCGCTGCACTCCACCGCGCTCGGCAAGGTGCTCTCGGCCTACGACCCGGTGGCGCACAGCGAGGCTCTGGAGTCCGAGCGGAAGCCCTTCACCGACCGCACGGTGTACGAGGCCGCGGACTTCGAGCACCTGCTCGACATCACGCGGGCGCGCGGGTACGCGGCCGACATAGAGGAGACCTGGGAGGGCGTGGCGTCCGTCGCCGCGCCCATCCACGACCGGCGCCGGATGCCCGTGGGCGCGGTCGGCATCACCGGTGCCGTGGAGCGGCTGCGCCCGGACGGGGAGCTGCGCCCCGAGCTGATCGCCGCGGTGCGCGACTGCGCCCGCGCGGTGTCCAGGGACCTGGGCGCGGGACGGTTCTGAGCGCTGCGCGCTCCGCCCGGCACGTCTGGGAGATCTGCCCCAGGGCACGCCTGGGACTTCCTTCGGTCACGACCGGAACGCCGGGCGGCGTTCCGGCTCTCGCCCTACCCTGAAATGGACAAATGGCGCTTATACCCATGTCAGCGCGCGAAGAGTGACAACCGGCAGCGATCAATAACGATCCTGTTTTGGACAACAGAACCCTTGACGCGTGCGTAACGCCGAAGCAAGACTCCCGTCCATCGGTCGGCATTGTCGAACACCTACCGGCAATACGCGCTAGAGTGTGACAACGCCAAGGGCCGGCAATCGCTCTCACCCCCGAGGGCGCCACAACCCCGGCGGGACCCGGGGTTCGGCTATCCCTGGACGAAGGACAAAGGAGTCGCGGGTGTCCAGCTCCGACATCTTCATCGGCGAGACCATCGGTACCGCCATACTCATCCTGCTCGGCGGCGGCGTCTGCGCGGCCGTCACGCTGAAGGCCTCCAAGGCCCGTAACGCCGGCTGGCTCGCCATCACCTTCGGGTGGGGCTTCGCCGTCCTGACGGCTGTGTACATCTCCGGACCGCTCTCCGGTGCACACCTCAACCCGGCCGTCACCGTCGCCCTCGCCATCAAGGACGGCAACTGGAGTAACGTTCCGACCTATTTCGCCGGCCAGCTGCTCGGCGCGATGATCGGCGCGACCCTGGTGTGGGTCGCCTACTACGGCCAGTTCCACGCCCACCTGACCGACAAGGAGATCGTCGGCGGGCCGGGCGCGCAGGCCACCACGGCCAAGGCGGTCGAGGCCCAGGAGAAGGGCGCCGGCCCGGTCCTCGGCATCTTCTCCACCGGTCCGGAGATCCGGAACGTGGCGCAGAACCTCGCCACGGAGATCATCGGCACGGTCGTGCTGATCCTGGCGGTCCTCACGCAGGGCCTGAACGACAAGGGCAACGGACTCGGCATCCTCGGCGGTCTGATCACCGCGTTCGTGGTGGTGTCGATCGGTCTCTCCCTCGGCGGCCCGACGGGCTACGCGATCAACCCGGCCCGTGACCTGGGCCCGCGCATCGTGCACGCCCTGCTGCCGCTGCCCAACAAGGGCGGTTCCGACTGGGCCTACGCCTGGATCCCGGTCGTCGGTCCGCTGATCGGCGGCGCCATCGCCGCAGGCATATACAACGTCGCATTCGCCTAGACATCGCCTCGAAGCACGCGCCGTACGTACCGCCCCTCACCACGGATCTTTCAGGAGCACACAGTGACCGACGCCCACACCGCAGGCCCCTTCATCGCGGCGATCGACCAGGGCACCACCTCCAGCCGCTGCATCGTCTTCGACCGGGACGGCCGGATCGTCTCCGTCGACCAGAAGGAGCACGAGCAGATCTTCCCGAAGCCGGGCTGGGTCGAGCACAACGCCAACGAGATCTGGACCAACGTCCAGGAAGTCGTCGCCGGAGCCATCCAGAAGGCCGGCATCACCCGTGACGACATCAAGGCCATCGGCATCACCAACCAGCGCGAGACCACCGTGCTGTGGGACAAGAACACCGGTGAGCCCGTCTACAACGCCCTCGTCTGGCAGGACACCCGCACCGACGCCCTCTGCAAGGAGCTGGGCCGCAACGTCGGCCAGGACCGCTTCCGCCGGGAGACCGGCCTGCCGCTGGCCTCGTACTTCTCCGGGCCCAAGGCCCGCTGGCTGCTCGACAACGTCGAGGGCCTGAAGGAGCGCGCCGAGGCCGGCGACATCCTCTTCGGCACCATGGACACCTGGGTCATCTGGAACCTGACCGGCGGGGTCAACGGCGGCAAGCACGTCACCGACGTCACCAACGCCTCCCGCACCATGCTGATGAACCTGCACACCACGCAGTGGGACGAGAAGATCGCCGAGTCCATCGGCGTGCCGCTGACGATCCTGCCGGAGATCCGCTCCTCCGCCGAGGTCTACGGCGAGGTCACCGGCGGCAAGCTGGGCGACCTGCTCGGCGGCATTCCCGTCGCCTCCGCGCTCGGCGACCAGCAGGCGGCCCTGTTCGGCCAGACCTGCTTCTCCGAGGGCGAGACCAAGTCCACCTACGGCACCGGCACCTTCATGGTGATGAACACCGGTGACAAGATCATCAACTCCTACGCCGGTCTGCTGACCACGGTCGGCTACAAGATCGGCGACCAGCCGACGGTCTACGCCCTGGAGGGCTCGATCGCCGTCACCGGCTCGCTGGTGCAGTGGATGCGCGACCAGATGGGCCTGATCTCCACCGCCGCCGAGATCGAGACGCTCGCGCTCTCGGTCGAGGACAACGGCGGCGCCTACTTCGTGCCGGCCTTCTCCGGTCTGTTCGCCCCGCACTGGCGTTCCGACGCCCGCGGTGTGATCGCCGGTCTGACCCGGTACGTCACCAAGGCGCACCTCGCGCGCGCCGTCCTGGAGGCCACCGCCTGGCAGACCCGGGAGATCGCCGACGCCATGGTCAAGGACTCCGGCGACGAGCTGGTGGCCCTGAAGGTGGACGGCGGTATGACCTCCAACAACCTGCTGATGCAGACCCTCGCCGACGTTCTGGACGCGCCGGTGGTGCGCCCGATGGTCGCCGAGACCACCTGCCTCGGCGCCGCCTACGCCGCCGGTCTCGCCGTCGGCTTCTGGTCCAGCACCGACGAACTGCGCGCCAACTGGCGCCGGGCCGCCGAATGGACGCCCCAGATGGACGCGGACACCCGCGACCGCGAGTACAAGAACTGGCTCAAGGCCGTCGACCGGACCATGGGCTGGATCGAGGACGAGAGCTGAGCGGCTCCCCCGGCTCAGCCATCTCTGACGAGGAGTAAGTACCCGACATGACCAGTCAGTCCACCCTGCAGACCCTGCCCGCCCTGGGGTCGCACCCGGCCTCCGGCTCCAACCCGAGCCGGGCCGAGACCAGGGAGCAGCTCTCCAAGGCGTCGTACGATCTTCTGGTGATCGGCGGCGGCATCCTGGGCATCTCCACCGCCTGGCACGCCGCGCAGTCCGGCCTCAGGGTGGCTCTGGTCGACGCCGGCGACTTCGCCGGTGCCACCTCCTCCGCCTCCTCCAAGCTGCTCCACGGCGGTCTGCGCTACCTGCAGACCGGCGCGGTAAAGCTGGTGGCGGAGAACCACTTCGAGCGCCGTGCGGTCTCCCGCCAGGTGGCCCCCCACCTGGCGAACCCGCTCACCTTCTACCTCCCCGTGTACAAGGGCGGGCCGCACGGCGCGGCGAAGCTCGGCGCGGGCGTCTTCGCCTACTCCGCGCTCTCCGCGTTCGGCGACGGCGTCGGTCACCTGCTCTCCCCCGCCAAGGCGGCGCAGGACGTGCCCGAGCTGCGCACCGACAACCTGAAGGCCGTGGCCGTGTACGGCGACGACCAGATGAACGACGCCCGCATGGCGCTGATGACGGTCCGCGCGGCCGTCGAGGCGGGCGCGGCCGTTCTCAACCACGCCGCGGTCACCGGCCTGCGCTTCACCAAGGGCCGGGTGACGGGTGCCGACCTGAAGGACCGCGTCTCCGGCGAGGAGTTCGGCGTCAACGCCCGTCTCGTCCTGAACGCGACCGGCCCCTGGGTCGACCACCTGCGCAGGATGGAGGACCCGGGCGCGGCGCCGTCCATCCGCCTGTCCAAGGGCGCGCACCTGGTGCTCAAGCGCACCTCCCCCTGGAAGGCCGCGCTCGCGACCCCCATCGACAAGTACCGGATCACCTTCGCCCTCCCCTGGGAGGACATGCTGCTGCTCGGCACCACCGACGAGGAGTACGAGGGCGACCCGGCGGATGTGTCCGTCACCGAGAAGGACATAGCCCAGATCCTGGACGAGGCCGCGTTCTCCGTGCGGGACCAGCAGCTGAAGCGGGACCTGATCACGTACGCCTTCGCGGGCCTGCGGGTGCTGCCGGGCGGACCCGGCGACACCGCCAAGGCCAAGCGCGAGACCGTGGTGACCGAGGGCAAGGGCGGCATGCTGTCCGTCGCGGGCGGCAAGTGGACCACCTTCCGGCACATCGGCCGTACGGTGATGCAGAAGCTGGAGGCGCTGCCGGGTCACCCGCTCGGTGACGACTTCGAGCCGATCTCCTCGCTGCCGAAGAAGGTGCCGCTGCCCGGTGTCGCCAACCCGCGGGCCGTCGCGCACCGCCTGCTGGTGGACCACCCGGCGCCGGGCCCGCGCATGGCCGCCGACACCGCCAAGCACCTGGCCACCCACTACGGCTCCCTGGCCTTCGACATCGCCCGCCTGGCCAACGACGACCCGGAGCTGGCCGAGCGCGTCCACCCCGACGCCCCGGAGATCTGGGCGCAGGTCGTGTGGGCCCGCGACCACGAGTGGGCCGAGACGGCGGACGACGTGCTGCGTCGGCGTACGACGCTGACGATCCGGGGCCTGGCCACGGACGACGTCCGCGCGAAGGTGCAGGACCTGCTCGACAAGAAGTAGGCCCCGGTGACGGCCGGTCCGCCTCCCCGACCGGGACCGGCCGCCGCCGCAGCGCCGGACCGCCGCACCGGGTCCGGACAACCGAGAGGGGCGGCCCCACGCCGATGGGGCCGCCCCTTTCGCCTGCCCGGGGAGCATTGTCAGTGCCGGGTGCTTCCATGGGGGCATGAACAGCGATCAGGCGGATCCCACCGAACTCGCGGCCCTGCGGGAGGCCTTCGCGGTGGACGACGGCGGCGAGTCCGCGCTCGGCTGGGCGGCCGTGCACGCCTTCGAGGCGGAGCACCACGTGGTGCTGCCCGAGCCGTACCGGACGTTCGTGGCGGAGGTGACCGACGGATCCTGCCAGGGGCCGCCGGAGTACGGTCTGGTGGGGCTGGCCGAGGGCGGCGCGAAGCAGGACCCGGCCAAGCCGTTCCCGCTCTCCGAGGCATGGCTGTGGGAGGAGGACGAGGGGCGCTACGCGGATCCGGACGCCGTCATCGAACAGGTCGGCCGCGACGGCTCGCTGCTGCTCGGCACGGACGGCTGCGGCATGGACTGGCATCTGATCGTCACCGGTCCTCACCGGGGTCACATATGGCAGATCACGGGTGAGGGCGCGTATCCCTTCGGGGCGGAGTTCGGGTGCACCACGGCCGGGTCCGGCTTCGCCGGCTGGGTGCGGCACTGGGCGGACGGCAGGGAGTGGTTCGACGCCCCGCCCGCATAATGGCCGCTGAGACATCCGATGTCTGGGCGACCAGGGAGGCCGGTCATGGCAGTCACCGATGAGGCGATCGAGAAGATCAAGGGGATGATCGTCTCGGGTGCGCTGCGGCCCGGGGACCGGCTGCCCAAGGAGAGCGAGCTGGCCGCCGAACTGGGGCTGTCGCGGAACTCGCTGCGCGAGGCCGTACGGGCGCTGTCGCTGATCCGGATCCTGGACGTGCGGCAGGGCGACGGCACGTACGTCACCAGCCTCGATCCGCAGCTGCTGCTGGAGGCGCTGAGCTTCGTCGTGGACTTCCACCGCGACGACACCGTGCTGGAGTTCCTGGCGGTGCGCCGGATCCTGGAACCGGCCGCGACGGCGATGGCGGCGTTCACGATCGGTGAACAGCAACTGGACGTGCTGTCCGCCCAGTTGGACGCCCTCGGCGAGGACCCCTCGGTGGAGGAGCTGGTCGCCGCCGACCTGGAGTTCCATCGCGGCATCGTGCGCGGCGCCGGCAACTCGGTGCTGTGCTCGCTGCTGGACGGCCTGTCGGGGCCGACCACGCGGGCCCGGATCTGGCGGGGTCTCACCCAGGAGGACGCCGTCGGCCGCACCCTGCGCGAGCACCGGGCGATCCTGGCCGCACTGCGCGACCGGGACGCGGAGGCAGCCCGCTCCTGGGCGACCGTGCACATCGCGAGCGTGGAGCAGTGGCTGCGCAGCACCCTGTGAAACGCCCGTACACAACAGTCCGGACTCCGGGTTGACGCGGGGTGTTCCACGGTGGTGAACGGGGCAGTGATCCGGTCACTCCCCCACGCAAGGGGGCTGCGGGCGCCCCCGCCGGACGCCGTAAGGTTGGTGAGTCAAGCGAGGGCACGTCGGAAGGAGGCACTGGGTGATCGAGCTGGAGGGAGTTCCCGAGCTGATCGACCCAGTCATGGTGGCCGCGTTCGAGGGCTGGAACGATGCCGGCGACGCCGCCTCCACGGCGGTCGCGCATCTGGAACGCGAGTGGAAGGGCGAGGTGTTCGCGGCGCTGGACGCCGAGGACTACTACGACTTCCAGGTGAACCGCCCCACGGTGTTCATGGACGGCGGAGTGCGCAAGATCACCTGGCCGACGACGAGGTTGTCGGTGGTGCGGGTCGGCGGCGAGAAGCCGCGCGACCTGGTCCTGGTCCGCGGCATCGAACCGTCCATGCGCTGGCGCTCGTTCTGCAACGAGCTGCTCGGCTTCGCGCACGAACTGGGCGTGGAGCTGGTGGTCATCCTGGGCGCCCTGCTCGGTGACACCCCGCACACGCGGCCGGTGCCGGTCAGCGGGGTCACCTCGGACCCGGACCTGGCCCAGCGGATGGATCTGGAGGAGACCAAGTACGAGGGCCCGACGGGCATCGTCGGCGTCCTGCAGGAGGCCTGCACGCACGCGGGCGTCCCGGCGGTGTCGCTGTGGGCGGCCGTACCGCACTACGTCTCCCAGCCGCCCAACCCCAAGGCCACGCTGGCGCTGCTCAACCGCCTCGAGGACCTGCTGGACGTGCGCATCCCGCAGGGCGAGCTGCCCGAGGACGCGCGTGCCTGGCAGGTGGGCGTGGACCAGCTGGCCGCGGAGGACAGCGAGGTCGCCGAGTACGTCCAGACGCTGGAGGAGGCCCGGGACACCGCGGAGCTGCCGGAGGCGTCGGGCGAGGCGATCGCCCGCGAGTTCGAGCGGTATCTGCGGCGCCGTGACGTGGGCCCTCCGGGGGGCAAGCCGCGTCCTTCCTCCGGCGGTGCCAAGGAGGACGAGGACGGCTCGGAGGAGTGAGGGTCGACGAAGGGGCGGTTCCCGTGCCGGGAACCGCCCCTTCTTTTTGTCGCTTTTCATCGCCGATGCGATGCGCTACAGGGCCACGCCCAGCAGCGCGTCCACGGCACGTGTGACGACGCCCGGCGCGCCCGTGTCGGTACCGCCCTCCTGCTCCTGCCTGGCCGCCCAGCGGTCCACCGCGGCGAGGGCGGCGGGGGCGTCCAGGTCGTTCGCCAACGCCTCGCGGATCTCCTCCACCAGTACGTCGGCGGACGGGCCGTCGGGGCGGGAGACGGCCGAGCGCCAGTGGGCGAGGCGGGCCACGGCGTCCTGGAGGACCTGGTCGGTCCACTCCCAGTCGGCGCGGTAGTGGTGGGAGAGGAGGGCCAGGCGGATGGCGGCGGGGTCGACGCCGTCGCGGCGGAGCCTGGAGACGAAGACGAGGTTGCCCTTGGACTTGGACATCTTCTCGCCGTGCAGGGCGACCATGCCGGCGTGGACGTACGCCTTGGCCATGGGGAACTCGCCGGTGAGCACCTGGGCGTGCGAGGCGCCCATCTCGTGGTGCGGGAAGGCGAGGTCGGAGCCGCCGCCCTGGACGTCGAAGCCCATGCCGAAGTGGTCGAGGGCGATGGCCACGCACTCGATGTGCCAGCCGGGCCGGCCCCGGCCGAGGGAGCCGCCGTCCCAGCTGGGCTCGCCCTCGCGGGCGGCCATCCACAGCATCGGGTCGAGCGGGTTCTTCTTGCCCGGGCGGTCCGGGTCGCCGCCGCGCTCGGCGGACAGCAGCCGCATGGCGGCCGCGTCGAGGTTCGAGACCTTGCCGAAGTTCGGGTCGGACTCGACGGAGAAGTAGATGTCGCCCTCCAGCTCGTAGGCCGCGCCGAGTTCCCGCAGCCGCTCCACGAGCGGGACGATGCCGGGTATCGCCTCGACGGCGCCTATGTAGTGCTGCGGCGGGAGCATCCTGAGGGCGGTCATGTCCTCGCGGAAGAGGGCCGTCTCCTTCTCGGCGAGGGCGACCCAGTCGACGCCGTCCCGTTCCGCACGCGCCAGCAGCGGATCGTCGACATCGGTGACGTTCTGGACGTACTGGACCTGCCGCTTGGTGTCGAGCCACACGCGCTGCACGAGGTCGAACGCGTTGTAGGTCGCCGCGTGACCCAGGTGGGTCGCGTCGTACGGCGTGATGCCGCAGACGTAGATACGGGCGACGGGACCGGGGTCGAGGGTGACGAGGCCGCCGGTCGCGGTGTCGTGGATCCTCAGGTCGCGGCCCTGACCAGGCAGGGCGGGGACCTCGGAAGCGGGCCAGGCATGCATGTACATGAGCCTAACCGGCCAAGAGCCGCGTATACGAACGGGATCAGGACCGAGGGCCGATTAGGCGGTCTTGTACATTCACGGCCGGTGTGCTCACACGGGTGGCCACGGGATGGCCGGCCACTCCCCGTTCGGCTCGGGATGCACCCCCGCGGTGAGCAATCCGTCGACACGCGCGTGTGTGGCGTCGATCTCGGCCGGGGTGATCAGTCCGGTCAGCCGCTCGCCCAGCGGCCCGGCGAGGGCTCCCCGCAGCCCCTCGAGGACGTCGACGGCCTCGGTGGTCAGCGGCTCGCCGGCCCAGCCCCACAGCAGGGTGCGCAGCTTGTTCTCGGTGTTGAAGGTGACGCCGTGGTCGATGCCGTAGAGCCGGCCGTCGGGGGTGGGCAGCAGATGGCCGCCCTTGCGGTCGGCGTTGTTGATCACCGCGTCGAGGACGGCGAGCCGGCGCAGCCGCTCGTCGTCGGCGTGCACGAGGAGCGCGGTGCGGCCCTCACCGACCTCGGCCAGGCCGATCGCCTTCCAGCCCGGCTCCGGTTCCTCGCCCTCGACCAGGGCGAGCAGCTCCGTCTCGGCCTGGACGTCGATCCACAGCTGGCACATACCCTCGCCGTAGGGCCCGTCGCGCAGCACCGTCGGCGGGACGAGTCCCCAGCCGGTGGCCTCGGAGACCTCGTAGGCGGCCACCTCGCGGCCGGCCAGGGTGCCGTCGGGGAAGTCCCACAGCGGGCGCTCCCCGGCCACCGGCTTGTAGATGCAGGAGGCTTCCCGGCCGTCGAGGGCGAGGGTGCAGAACAGCGCGGCGTTGGACGCCTCGCGGATCCGGCCGCGCACGGTCAGCTCACCCCGCGCGAGCAGCTCGGCGGTGGCCGAGCCGGCTCCGGTCTCGGTGGGCGTCACGCTCCGCGGCGGTATCCGTTCTGGCGCGGACATACGTGTCCTTCCGGGTCGAGCGGGAGGCTGCACAGCGGACACGGCGGCCGCCCGGCGTTGACGACGTCGAGGGCGCGCTTGGCGAAGGCCCGTGCCTGCGCGCCGGTCAGCCGGACCCGCAGCATCGGGGGCCCGTTCTCCTCGTCCTGGAGCAGCCGCTCCTCGGCCTCGGCGAGGTCCTCCTCGGTGTCGGCGTCCAGCTCCACCAGGGCCTGCGCCTCGACGATCATGCGCTGCTCCTCGCCGTCCCAGGCAAGGGCCATGGTGCCGACGCGGAACTCCTCCTCGATGGGGGTCTCGAGCGGGGCGGTGTCGGCGACCTCGGAGGGCGCCATGGCGGGGACGGCGGCGCTGCCGCCGCTACGCCGTACGACCTCGTCGAGCAGTTCGTCCATGCGCTCGGCGAGCGCGGCCACCTGGGTCTTCTCCAGAGCCACGCTGGTCACCCGGGAGCCTGCGATGGCCTGGAGGAAGAACGTACGGCGTCCGGGCAGTCCGACCGTGCCGGCCACGAAGCGGTCCGGCGGGTCGTAGAGGAACACCTGACGGGACACGTCCTGTCTCCATTGAGAGTGAGTGCGGAGAGTGAGTTCGGAGGTTTCGGCGGTGCGGGCCGCCCGCGGATAGGCGACTGCGTGGACCGCTTCACCCTACTGCGGCCGACGATCACGGTGCGCCCGCACCACCCCCGACCGGTGCGTCGCCCTCACCAGGTTCCTCGCGCGGGGCGAGCGAAGCGAAATCCCCGGTGTCGCCGAGACGAACGAGAAACGGCCGAAGGCGGGTGTAACGGATGGCGGTGATGGAACACGGCTCCACGGAGATCCGCTGGAAGAGGTCGAGGTGGAGTCCGAGGGCGTCGGCGACCAGGGATTTGATGATGTCACCGTGGGAGCACATGAGGTAGACGGCGTCGGCGCCGTGCTCGCGCTCCACGCGCGCGTTCCACTCGCGTACGGCCTCGGCGGCGCGGGTCTGCATGGCGCGCATGGACTCTCCGCCGGGGAAGGCGGCGGCCGACGGATGGGCCTGGACGACCTCCATCAGCGGCTCGTCCTTGAGCTCGGCGAGCTTGCGGCCGGACCAGTCGCCGTAGTGGCACTCCCCGATCCGTTCGTCGGTGTGGGCGCGCAGGCCAGGGCGTGCCTCCAGCAGCGGCCCCACGGTCTCCCGGCAGCGCTCCAGCGGGCTGGTGACGACCTCGGAGATCGGCAGTGCGGCGAGCCGTGCGGGCAGCGCGGCGGCCTGTGCGGCGCCGCGCTCGTCGAGAGTGACGCCTGGCGTCCACCCGGCGAGCACACCGGAGGTGTTGGCGGTGGAGCGTCCGTGCCTGACGAGGATCAGCGTGGGCATGCCGCCCAGGGTAGGCGTATCAGCACATGCACCGGTGACCGGATGAAGGGAGAATGCGCTCCGTGATCGTCGACTGCGCCATTTACCGGCACGGGCACCGCACCGAGGGTCCGGAGGACCTGTCCGACGCGCTCGCCGAGGCGCGGGCCGAGGGCGGGTTCGTGTGGATCGGTCTGTACGAGCCGTCCGAGCGGGAGTTCGACCTGGTCACGCGGGAGTTCGCGCTGCATCCGCTGGCGGTCGAGGACGCGCTCAACGCGCATCAGCGGCCCAAGCTGGAGGTGTACGAAGACTCGCTGTTCATGGTGTTGAAGCCGGTCGTGTACGACGCGGCGAGCGACACCGTCTCGGCCGGCGAGATCATGGTCTTCATCGGCGACTGTTTCGTCGTCACGGTCCGCCACGGCGAGATCTCCCCGCTGGCCGCCGTACGGCACCGGCTGGAGGAGGAGCCGGAGATGCTCGACAAGGGCCCGACCGCCGTGCTGTACGCGATCTCCGACGCCGTCGTCGACCACTATCTGGAGGTGGCGACGGAACTGGGGACCGATCTGGAGGAGCTGGAGGCGGAGGTGTTCCGGCCGGAGGGCGGCGGCTCGCGGGGCACCGCGTCCCGGATCTACGGCTTCAAGCGGCAGATCCTGGAGTTCCGCCGGGCCACCGGCCCGCTGGCGCTGCCGCTGACCCGGCTGGCCGGCACCGGGCCGCTGGGCGCCTCGGTGCCCTTCGTGCACGACAAGGCGCGCCCGTTCTTCCGGGACGTCGGCGACCATCTGATGCGCGTGAACGAGTCGGTGGAGGGCCTGGACCGGCTCGTGTCGGACATTCTGTCGGCGCACCTGGCGCAGATGAGCGTGCGCCAGAACGACGACATGCGGAAGATCTCGGCGTGGGCGGCGATGGCCGCGGTGCCCACGATGATCGCGGGGATCTACGGCATGAACTTCGACCACATGCCGGAGCTGCACTGGCTGTGGTCGTATCCGGCGGTGGTCCTGGTGATGGCCGCGCTGGAGGTGCTGCTGTACCGGATGTTCAAGCACCGCGACTGGCTGTGAGGGTCTCTCGTGCCGCTCAGGCGAACTCGTGGGCGGGGGTGGCGGGGCCGCCGAGGGGGTCGCGGCGCTCGGGCATCCTGAGGGTGACCATGCGGCGCCAGCCGGCGAGGCGTTCGTAGGCGTACACCGCGTGGATGCCGGCCGCGAGCAGTGCGTACCGGGTCCTGGGCCAGCCGAGGATGCGGCCCATGTGGGCCATCACGGCGAGGCTGACGTCCCGGTGGACGCGGATCTCGGCGAGGGCGCACGCGCGCAGGGTGCGCTGGATCAGCCGGCCGTGCCCGGCGGCGGCGAACCGCAGCAGTTCCTCGTAGGTGTAGGCGAGGTGGTTGTCCTCGTCGTGGGAGATCACTCGCACGGCCTTGCCGACCTCGGGGTGGCCGGCGACGTGCCTGAGGAGCCGCTCCATCTGCTCGGCGGCGCGCTGTTCGGTGACGCGGCTGTGGGCGAGGTAGACGATGACGTCCCGCGCGCAGAGCGGCTCGTCCCGCTCGAGCCTGTCGTGGGCGAGGCCGATGCCGTTGCGTTCCAGGAGCATCGTGTAGTCGGTCTCGGGCGGTACGGCGACGGGGGTGAGGCCGCGCCTTTTCAGCAGGGCGTTGAAGATGCGCGCGTGCTTGTCCTCGTCGGCGCCGTGGCGGGCGATCTTCGGGGCCAGTGCGCGTTCGCCCGGCGGTACCAGCGCGGCGATCCGTCCGTTCTCCCAGCCGCCCTGGGACTCTCCGCCGGCGGCGATGGAGCAGAAGAGCCGGAACGACTCGTCGTTGTCGAGGATCTCCTGGAACAGACTCCTGGCCGACAGCATGGACGCCACCTCTCCGCAGGTTTCCGCAGAAATTCCGCAGGTTTCCGCAAAGACCGAGTCAAATGCGCGCAGAGGGTGACCGCAACGCGGGTGTCCGGCCACTGGGCCGAAAGAAGGAACTCCGGGGGTCGTAACCGGGTGGCGCCGGGCGCGTTGTTTCCGGTGACGGCCGTGGCGGGGAAGACCCCCGAGCCCCCACCACGGCCGCTGAAAACCCCTCCTACGCCAGTCCGGCGCGCTCCAGCGCCTCGCTGCCGGCCCGCAGGGAGGCGATCCGCTCCTGAAGCGTGAATCCGGCCGGGGACAGGCTGAGCGTGGTGACACCGGCGGCGGCGTAGGCCTTCATCCGGTCGGCGATGCGGTCGACGGAGCCCAGCAGCGTCGTGTTGTCGATGAGCTCCTGCGGAATCGCCGCCGCGGCACCGGCCTTGTCCCCGGACAGGTACTTCTGCTGGATCTCGGCGGCCTCCTTCTCATAACCCATGCGCTGGGCAAGCTGGTTGTAGAAGTTCTGCTTGGCACTGCCCATGCCGCCGACGTACAGCGCGGTGTAGGGGCGGAAGGTGTCGGCGAGGCGGGCCACGTCCTTGTCGTCGCCGACGGCGATCGGCAGCGTCGGGCAGACGTCGAACCCGTCGAGGGTCTTGCCGGCCTTCTCGCGGCCCGCGCGCAGGTACGTGAGCGTGGTGTCCTCGAGGTGGTCGGCCGAAGGGAAGATCAGCAGGGCGCCGTCGGCGATCTCGCCGGTCTGCTCCAGGTTCTTCGGGCCGATCGCGGCGATGTAGAGCGGGATGTGTTCGCGCTGCGGGTGCACGGTCAGCTTGATCGGCTTGCCCGGGCCGCCGGGCAGCGGCAGCGTCCAGTGCTCGCCCTCGTACGTCAGCCGCTCCCGGGTCATCGCCCTGCGGACGATCTCCACGTACTCGCGGGTGCGGGCGAGAGGCTTGTCGAACTTGACGCCGTACCAGCCCTCGGAGACCTGGGGGCCGGAGACACCGAGGCCGAGCCGGAACCGGCCGCCGGACAGCGAGTCCAGCGTGGCCGCCGTCATCGCGGTCATCGCGGGCTGGCGGGCCGGGATCTGGAAGATGGCGGAACCGACGTCGATGCGCTCGGTCTGCGCGGCGACCCAGGACAGCACCGTCGCCGCGTCGGAGCCGTAGGCCTCCGCCGCCCAGCACACGGAGAAGCCCAGCCGGTCGGCCTCCTGCGCCACGGCCAGATTGTCGGCGTCCATTCCGGCACCCCAGTAGCCGAGGTTGATCCCGAGCTGCATGGCCTTCCCCTTACCCATGAGTAACGTCCTTGTGGGGCGACCTTAGCGCGGCATGGGGGCCAGGGGCAGGGCAGGGAGCCGCGGTGTCCTTGGTTTCCCGGCCGATCCGGTTGTCCACAGGCAACCCACCGCACCGGTTCTGGCCAGTAATCTCGCCCGCATGGAGCAGAGGCATCTCGGCCGTACCGGCCTGCGCGTGTCCCGGATCGGACTCGGCACCCTCACCTGGGGCCGGGACACCGACGAGCACGACGCCGCGGACATGCTGAAGGCGTTCTGGGAAGCCGGCGGCACGCTCGTCGACACCGCGGATGTCTACGGCGACGGGGAAGCGGAGTATCTGCTCGGGCAGCTGATGGACGGCCTGGTGCCGCGCCGGGACCTGGTGATCTCCACCAAGGCGGGCAGCGTCCCCGACCCCGACCGCCGCTTCGACGGCTCCCGCGGCCATCTGCTCGCCGCGCTCGACGCCTCCCTGGCCCGCCTGGGCACGGAGTACGTCGACCTGTGGCACATCCACGCCTACGACCCCGAGACCCCGCTGGAGGAGACGCTCCAGGCCCTCGACATAGCGGTGAGCAGCGGCCGCGCCCGGTACGCGGGCGTCTCCAACTTCTGCGGCTGGCAGCTCGCCAAGGCGGCGACCTGGCAGCTCGCGGCGCCGGGCACGCGCACGCGGCTGGCCAGCACGCAGATGGAGTACTCGCTGCTGCAGCGGGGCGTGGAACGTGAGGTGCTGCCCGCCGCGCTGGATCTCGGCGTCGGTCTGCTGCCCTCCTCGCCGCTCGGCCGGGGCGTCCTGACCGGCAAGTACCGGCACACCACTCCGCCGGACTCGCGCGGCGCCTCCGAGCACCTGGCCCCGTTCGTGGAGCCGTATCTGGACGACACGGCGTCCCGCATCGTGGACGCGGTGACGACGGCCGCCGACGGCCTCGCCGTCACCCCGCTCCAGGTGGCCCTCGCCTGGGTCCGGGACCGGCCCGGCGTGGCCGCGCCGATCGTCGGCGCGCGCAACGCCCAGCAGCTCGCGGCGGCGTTGTCAGTGGAGGCCCTTAGTCTTCCTGACGAGATCTGCCGGGCGCTGGACGATGTGTCGGCGCCCGTGCACCGCTATCCCGATCACGACTGGAGCACGCTGTGAGCACGGAGCCGGAGACCACGGAGGAAGCCGGGCCGGGGACGCCGGACACACCCGGGACCCCGGTCGGGCAGACCACGCCCGCAAAGAGCCGTGCGGCCGGCACCGAGCCGAGCGGCAGCGTGGGCGGCGCGGACGCGGGCGGCGCCGAGGGTGGGACCAGCGCGGAGGGGGGCACGAGCGGCGCCGAGTACGGCGACAGCGAGCAGCCCGGTGCGAGCCGTGCCGGCGGCGAGACCAGCGCGAAGGCCGGCACAAGCCGTGTCGGGGGCGGGGACAGCACAGGCCGACGCGAGAGCAGCGCCGAAGGCGGGGACAGCACGGGCCCGGGCGCGAGCGGTGCCGAAGACGAGACGGGCGCGGGCGTCAGCGGTGCCGTGGGCGGGACCGGTACGGGCACAGCTGGCAGCGCCGAAGGCGAGACCGGTGCGGGCACGAATGGCAGCGCCGAAGGCGAGACCGGTACGGGCACAGCTGGCAGCGCCGAAGGCGAGACCGGTACGGGCTCGAGCGGTGCCGAAGGCGAGACCGGCGTCGGCGACGACCAGGGTACGGGCGGCGCCGGCAGTGGCGAAGACGCGGGCGCCGAGGGAGCCGAGGCCGAGGACGGCGGCGCGGGCCAGTTGTCCGAGGCGGAGGCCGAGTTGGCGGCGCAGCGGGTCGAGCGGGAGCGGATCGCACGGCGCAAGGCGGAGAGGAAGGGCCCGATCGAGAGCGGCACCAAGCTGAGCGGCAAGGCGGCCGACCTGCTGGCCGCGGTGCGGGCCGTGGAGAGCGGCGAGAAGCCGGTGACCACGGCGTTCACCGAGCCCGCGCCGGCGCCGCGCCGCCCGGCCCCGGAGCCGGCACGCCGGCCGCAGCCCGCCCCGGCCCCGGCCGCCGTCACCCCGAGCGCCCCCGCACCGGAGACGGTGGACAGCGTCCGCCGGGTGCTGGCCGAGGGCGGCGCGCCCGAGGCCCTGGCCGTCCAGGTGGCCGCGGCGCTCGGCGAGGGCGCCGACGCGGCGCTGCGCGAGGACCCCTGGCAGCTGCTGCGGATCAGCGGCGTACGGCCCGACCAGGCAGACGGATTCGCACGCGCGCTGCTCGGCGCCGCCTGCGGTCCGGGCGACGAGCGGCGGGGCCGCGCGATCACCGTCTGGCTGCTGGAGCAGGCGGCCCTGGCCGGGCACACCGCGCTGGAACTGCCCACGCTCACCGCGGCGCTGGGCCGCCAGAGCGTGCCGGACCCGGACGCGACGGTGCAGAGCACCCTCGCGGAGGGCGAGGCCCTGGCGTTCCAGGACGCCCTGGAGGAGCCGGGCGCCGCGGCCCCACAGGAGGCGGACGACGGTGAGGAGGAGCGTCCGGTCCGGGTCCTCGTCGGTCTGGAGCGGTACGCGCTCGCCGAGGAGAGCCTCGCCGACGGCCTGGCCCGGCTGGCCAACTCGCTGGCCAAGGACACCGAGCAGGCCTGGCGGACGGCCGCCGGCACCGTCTCCGGCGGGGCCGCCGAGCTGGTCCGCGCGGTCGCCGGACACGGTCTGGTGCTGCACACCGGCGGGGAGGCGGCCCGCGCCGAACCGGCCGCGCTGCTCGGTGCCGCGCGCGCCGCGGGCCTGCGCGCGTTCGCCAGCTGCCACACGCCGGACGGACGCGACCGTCTCGTCGCGCTGCTGCCGGGCGCGGACCGGGCGGAGCAGAGTGTGGGCACGGTCGCCGGTCTGCTGTCCGGTGCCGAGGGCCCGGGCCGGGACGCGGACGGCGCCCTGGAACTGGACCTGCTGATCGTGCCGGACGCGCCGCAGCTCGACGTGGAGAGCGCCGCGATGCTGGTGGAGTCGCTGCCCGACGGGGCCCGGCTGGTGCTCAGCGGCGATCCGGCGGTGCTGTGGTCGGCAGGCCCGGGGCGGGTGTTCGCCGATCTGCTCGCCGCCCGGGTCTGCCCGCAGATCGTCTCCCGCGTCCCCGACCCGGGCCCGATCGGGGACTTGCTCTCCGGCATCGGCATCGGCGAGCTGAACCAGGTCGCCGCTCCGGGCAAGGAGATCGTCATCGTCCCGGTGCGGGACGCGGGCGAGGCCGTGCACCGGACGGTCCAGCTGGTCGCGGACTCGGTGCCGCGGGCGATCGGCGTCCCGGCCGACCAGACCGTGGTGATCACTCCGGGGCACGGCGGCGCCGCGGGCACCCGTGCCCTCAACTCGGCACTGAAGGAACGCCTCAATCCCGGCCCCGGCCGTTTCGGCGGCTTCGACCCCGGCGACCGGATCGCCTACTCCCCCGCTCCGGGCCGTGCGGTGCCGGGCGTGGTGGTGAAGGCCGACGCGGACGGTCTGCACCTGTCGTGCGCGGGCACCCCGGTCGTCGTACCGCGCGAGCGAGTGGAGGGCGCCGTACGGCACGGCTGGGCGCTGACCGCGCACCAGGCGGTGGGCACCCGCTGGCCGGCGGCGGTCGTGGTGCTGCCCGGCGATGCGGTGCAGTCGCTCAGCAGACCCTGGGTGTACACGGCGTTCGGCCGGGCGAAGCGGCATCTGTCCGTGGTCCAGGGCGTGGAAGGGGCTCTGCCGAAGGCGGTGTCGGAAGCCCCGGCCAAGCCCCGCACCACCCGCTTGCAGACACTGCTGCGCACGCAGATCTCGGCGGTCGGCTGATCCCTTTCCCACCGCAACGGCGATCAGCCACGACGGCGGATCCCGGCGGTGCCGTACCGGCCCCAGGCCCTGCGGCACCGCCGGCGGACATCACCTCTCGGCGCCCTCGACCTCGTCCTCCTCCTCGACGAACTCGAGATCGTCCTCCTCGTCGGACTCGTCCTCCTCGTCGAAGACGGCGCTCACGTCGAACCGGCACACCACCCCTTGCGGGTCGATGTGCTCGAACGGCGCCTCCAGCCACTCCCCCGCCTCGGGAGCCTCGTCCGACGCGGTGACCCAGAGCGTGGAGTCGCCCTCCTCCAGGCCGAACTCCTTGTGCCGGGAAGCGATCTCGTCCGGTTCGAACTCGCCGAAGAGGATGCCCAGCGCCCCCGGGACCGTACCGGCGGCATCCTCGGCCAGTCCGCCCGCGGCTTCGTACTCCGCCGCCTCGACCCGCTGGGCCTGCGCGATCAGCCGCTGTGGTTCCACGACGGCATAGTCGCGGCGGATCAGCACGCTGACCGCGTTCGGTTCCTCGGGGCCCGCATACGGGGGCAGCTCCTCCGCACCGGGGATCTCGAAGGGCGTGACCTCGTCGTAACGGTCGTAGAGCAGCTCGTCGTACACCTCGGCGGCCGCGGCCAGCTGGTTGAACGCCTCCAAGACGGCCGGGTCGTCCTCACCCGACCTGCGTTCGACCGCGGCCAGATGACGGTCGAGCGCGGTCTTGACGGCCTCGGCGGCGGCGCGTACCTCGGCAGCGGTGGGCTGCGCAGCATCAGACATAGTGCAGACGCTATCCGTACCGGGCCCCAGCCCGCACAATAGATGCGATGCCGGAATACGAATTTGTCGACGTGTACGTGCCTCGCGGGGTGTCCCGCAAGGAGGCCACACGTCTGCTGACGGACCATGCGGAGTACGGACACTGGGAGTTGGACCGACTGAGCCTGCTGCGCGACGGCAGCCGCAAGGTGCGGTTGCGCCGGCGGATCATCCGCCAGGTGCGTGCCACGTGGTGAGACAGGACAGCTGAACGGAGCGGGCCCCGCCGGCATGGCAGGGCCCGCTCCGTTTTCCGCGCCCAACGGCTCACCGCGCCGTACGGTCCTGCCCGTACCCGGCGCCGTCGGCTAGGCCGTGGGCCGGGCCTTGCGGTAGAGCACCGCGCCCGCGAGCAGCGCGCCGGCACCCGCCGGCAGCGCGAGGCCCACCGGCAGGTCGCTGCCGGTGTGCGCGAGCTCGCCGGTGGTCAGGGACTGGCCGGAGCGGCCGCCCTGTGTGACCGGCGTGGACCCGTGCGGCCCGTGGGGCGTGTGACCGCCCTTGCCGGGCGGGGTCGTCGGGCCGCCCGGGTGTCCCGGCTGACCGGGGTGCCCAGGATGCCCGGGGTGGCCCGGCTGACCGGGATGCCCCGGGTGCCCCGGGTGGCCCGGGTGGCCCGGGTGGCCCGGGTGACCAGGGTGCCCCGGCTGTCCGGGCGGGTTGCCGTGGCCGCCGCCCGGAGGCTGGCTGTGGTGGCCGCCGCCTCCGTTGGCACAGTCGTTGCCCGTGGCGTCGTTGCCGACCCCGATGACGTTCACGCTGTTGCCGCAGACGTTCACCGGGGCGTCGATCGGCACCTGAACGGTGTTGCCCGAGCCGACGCCGGGCGAGCCGCCGGTGTGCCCGCCCGCGTGCGAGCCGCCGGAGCCGCCCTGTCCCCCCGAAGCGCCGCCGTGGTTGGCACAGGTGTTGCCCATGGCCGGGTTGAGCAGCCCGACCACGTTCACGGTGTTGCCGCACACGTTCACCGGCGCGTGCACCGGCACTTGCACCGTGTTGCCGGACAGTACGCCGGGCGAGCCGGCGGCGGAGCCGAACGCGCCCGCGTCGGCGTGGGCGTAGCCACTCGCGGCGGCGATCACACCAGTGGCGGCCGCCACCGTCATCAGGCCCTTGCGGGTGCCCTGTCGCATTTCTGAATTCCCCTGCCTTCGATCCTGCTGTGCATGCCTCGCGCGTGCATTGCAGTGCATTCGTTGCGTTGCTTTGCTTTGCGCATCTCGCGGATCGTGTCTTCCGCGCAAGAGGCCGGTCGGCCCCGGAGCGCATGGCGCGCGCTCCGGGGCCGACGGCTCGAGAAAGACGCCCCCCTCAGGAGGTCGTCGTCACTTGTTGACGCAGGTGTTGCCGAAGGCAGGGTTCAGGAGCCCGATCACGTTGACCGTGTTGCCGCAGACGTTCACCGGGACGTGCACGGGCACCTGAACGACATTGCCGGAGACGACGCCCGGCGAGTGCACCGCGGCACCCTGGGCTCCGGCGTCTGCGACGGCGAGGCCCGCGCCCGCGAGAACCAGCCCACCGGTGGCAGCCGCAGCAGCGACGACCTTCTTGATCATTATTCCTCCTTGTTGGCAATGCGACTCCAAGGTGCGGAGTCACATCACCTGTAACGAGGAGGAACTAATGAAGCTACGAACCGATCGTCGCATTCACCCGTTCCAGTCACCCCCGTACGCGCGGCCGAATATCCAGGCCCGGAACCTCACGACGCGTCGATGAACCGGTCCAGCACCCGCACACCGAATTGCAGGCCGTCGACCGGCACCCGCTCGTCCACGCCGTGGAACATGCCGGCGAAGTCCAGCTCCGGCGGCAGCTTCAGCGGGGCGAAGCCGAAGCTGCGGATGCCGAGGTCGTCGAAGGACTTGGCGTCGGTGCCGCCGGAGAGCATGTAGGGGATCGCCTTGGCGGTGGGGTCCTCGGCGAGCAGCGCGGACTGCATCGCCTCCACCAGCGCGCCGTCGAAGGTGGTCTCCACGGCCTTGTCGGTGTGCACGTCCTCGCGGCGCACATGCGGGCCGAGTAGCCGGTCGAGGTCGCTGAGGAACTCCTCCTCGTGGCCGGGCAGGAAGCGTCCGTCGAGGTGCGCGGTGGCCTCGCCCGGGATGACGTTGACCTTGTAGCCGGCGTTCAGCTGGGTGGGGTTGGCGGTGTTGCTCAGGGTCGCGCCGATGAACTTGGCGATGCCGCCCAGCCGGAGGAGGGTGGACTCCATGTCCTCCGGGTCGAGCTCGGTGCCGAGCGCGTCGCCCAGTTCGTCGAGGAAGGCCCGGGTGGTCTTGGTGACCCGCACCGGGAACTTGTGCCGGCCGACCCGGGCCACCGCCTCGGACAGCTCGGTGATGGCGTTGTCCCGGTGGATCATGGAGCCGTGCCCGGCGGTGCCGGCCACGGTCAGCTTCATCCAGTGCATGCCCTTCTCGGCCGTCTGGATCAGATAGAGCCGGCGCTTCTCGTTCACCGTGAACGAGAAGCCGCCGACCTCGCTGATCGCCTCGGTGACGCCCTCGAACAGCTCGGGGTGGTTGTCGACCAGGTAGCGGGCGCCGTAGGTGCCGCCGGCCTCCTCGTCGGCGACGAAGGCGAGCACGATGTCCCGCGGGGGCCGCCGGCCGCTGCGCAGCCGGTCGCGCACGACCGCGAGGGTCATGGCGTCCATGTCCTTCATGTCGACGGCGCCGCGGCCCCAGACGCACCCGTCGGTGACCTCACCGGAGAAGGGGTGGTGGGTCCAGTCGTCGGCGTTGGCCGGTACGACGTCGAGGTGGCCGTGGATCAGCAGCGCGGGCCGGGACGGGTCCTCCCCCTCGATGCGGGCCACCGTCGAGGCGCGGCCCGGGTGCGACTCGAAGATCTTCGGCTCGAGACCGACCTCGGCGATCTTCTCGGCGACCCACTCGGCGGCCTGGCGCTCACCGGGTCCGGAGTGGTCGCCGTAGTTGCTGGTGTCGAACCGGATCAGCTCGCGGCAGAGGTCCACGACCTCGTCCTCGCCTGTGACGTTCCTGGCCGTGTCCGTCTCGCTCACGTGCTTCCTCCCGCGCTGTCGCTGCTGGTGGTCCTTCTTCATCCTCCCTCTCCCCGGGCCCGCGCCCCAAGACCGGTGCCGGCCCGTCACACGCCGTTCACGCGAGACCGGCCCGCGGCCGGGGGGTGATCAGCCACCCCTGAAAGCCTGGTAATGTTTCCCTCGTCGCCGCGAGGGAAGCCCCGCCAAAAGGGATCTCCCGCACGACAGACACCTTGTCCGGGTGGCGGAATGGCAGACGCGCTAGCTTGAGGTGCTAGTGCCCTTTATCGGGCGTGGGGGTTCAAGTCCCCCCTCGGACACCAGTGAGGGCCCCTGTTCGTCAGGGGCTCTCTGCTTTTGCCCGCGAGCCGATGCCGGTGGTGCGAACTACCCCTGAGTGTCCGCTCCTTGACGGTGTGTGAGGCATGTCTCGTCCGGCGCGAAGGTCGGCAGGTCAGGGACCTGGAGTCGGGGCACCGCGGTCACCCGGACGGCCCTTGCGGGCGGCTGGACGAAGGGGCGAAGCCTAGCGTCGTACTACTATTTCCGGCTTGTTACTCGGCCGGACCCGACGTGAGGACCCGATGGCAGCCATAGACGAGAGCAGCGCTCTCGGCCTGCTCGATGACGAGATCCGCACGCAGTTCGGCGACAGGGCGCGGTTCTCCGCGGGGCCCGCCGCCTCGCCGCGCACGCTGGTCGACATCTTCGACGCGACCGTACGGTCCCATCCGGACGAGCCGGCTCTGGACGACGGTACGACGTGCCTCAGCTACCGTGCGCTGGCCGGCGAGGTGGAGCGGCTGCGGCGGCGGCTCGCGAGGGCGGGGGTCGGGCGCGGGCACCGGGTCGGGGTGCGGGTTCCCTCGGGGACCAATGAGCTGTACGTCGCGATCCTCGCCGTCCTGGCCGCCGGTGCCGCCTATGTCCCCGTGGACGCCGAGGACCCGGACGAGCGGGCGGAGCTGGTGTTCGGGGAGGCGGAGGTGCGGGCCGTCATCGGGGCCGGGCACACCGTCACCGTCCAGGGCGGCTCCGGCGCCCCGGCCGCACGGCCCGGTGCCGAGGAGGACGCCTGGATCATCTTCACCTCCGGGTCCACGGGGAAGCCCAAGGGCGTCGCCGTCACGCACCGCAGCGCCGCCGCCTTCGTGGACGCGGAGGCGGCCCTGTTCCTCACGGAGGAGCCGATCGGGCCCGGCGACCGGGTCATGGCGGGGCTCTCCGTGGCCTTCGACGCGTCCTGCGAGGAGATGTGGCTGGCCTGGCGGTACGGCGCCTGTCTGGCGCCGGTGCCCCGGTCGCAGGTCAGGAGCGGTGCCGATCTCGGGCCCTGGCTGGTCGAGCAGGAGATCACCGTCGTCTCGACCGTGCCCACGCTCGCCGCGCTGTGGGAGCCGGGGACCTTGAACGACGTACGGCTGCTGATCTTCGGGGGCGAGGCCTGCCCGCCCGAGCTGGCGCAGCGGCTGGTCACCGAGGGGCGCGAGGTGTGGAACACCTACGGGCCGACCGAGGCGACCGTCGTGGCCTGTGCGGCGCTGCTCACCGGCGAGGAGCCCATCAGGATCGGGCTGCCCCTGGGCGGCTGGGAGCTGGCGGTCGTCGACGAGGCCGGGGAGCCGGTGCCGATGGGCGGCAGCGGGCAGCTCGTGATCGGCGGGGTCGGGCTCGCGCGCTATCTCGACACCGACAAGGACGCGGAGAAGTACGCACCGCTTCAGTCGCTGGGCTGGGAGCGCGCGTACCGGAGCGGTGACCTGGTCAAGGCCGATCCCGAGGGGCTGATCTTCCTGGGGCGGGCGGATGAGCAGATCAAGCTCGGCGGGCGCCGGATCGAGCTGGGCGAGGTGGATGCCGCGCTGCAGGCGCTGCCCGGTGTGGCCGGAGCCGCGGCCGCCGTGCGGACCGCCCGCAGCGGCAATCAGCTCCTGGTCGGCTATGTGGTCACCCAGGACGGCTGGGACCAGGCGGCCGCCGTCGAGAAGCTGCGCGCCGAACTGCCCGCCGCGCTGGTGCCGCTGCTCGCACCCGTCGCGGAGCTGCCGACCCGTACCTCCGGGAAGGTGGACCGCAACGCCCTGCCCTGGCCCCTGGAGGGCGTGGAGACCCCCAAGGCCGATCTGTACGGCACCGAGGCCTGGCTCGCCGAGCAGTGGGCGGAGGTCCTCGGCATCCCGGTGAGCAGCGCCTGCGACGACTTCTTCGCGATCGGCGGCGGCAGTCTGGCCGCGGCCCAGCTGACCACCCGGCTGCGCACCCGCTATCCGAGCGCCGCCGTCCTCGACATCTACCAGCAGCCCACGCTGCGCAAGCTGGCCCGGCGCCTGGAGGCCTCGGCGCAGGACGAGGGCAAGACCCGCGCCATCGCGCCGGTCCCGGTCCGCGCCCAGGCCGTCCAGCTGCTCCTGCTCGTCCCGCTGGTCACGCTGCTCGGGCTGCGCTGGACGCTGGTCCTGGCCGCCGTGGGGAAGGTGCTGCCCGGCTACTCCTGGCTGCCGGCCGCCCCCTGGTGGCTGCTCGCGGCCGGAGCGCTGCTGTTCTTCACCCCGCCCGGCCGGATCACCATCGCCGCGGGCGGGGCCCGGCTGCTGCTGCGGGGCCTTGCGCCCGGGCGGTATCCGCGGGGCGGGAGCGTGCATCTGCGGCTGTGGACGGCCGAGCGGCTGGCCGAGTTCAGCGGGGCCACCGCGCTGACCGGATCGTGGCTGGAGCGCTATGCGCGGGCGCTGGGCGCGAAGGTCGGGCCCGAGGTGGACCTGCACTCGCTGCCGCCGGTCACCGGCATGCTCAAGCTGGGCCGGGGCGCGGCCGTGGAGTCCGAGGTCGATCTGTCCGGGTACTGGCTGGACGGCGACCGGCTGGAGATCGGCCCGGTCAAGGTCGGCGCGCATGCCGTCGTGGGCACCCGCAGCCTGCTCTTCCCGGGCGCCCGCGTCGGCAAGCGGGCCGAGGTCGCCCCGGGTTCCGCGGTCTGCGGGCAGGTGCCCACCGGTCAGCGGTGGGCGGGTGCGCCCGCGGTCAAGCTCGGCAAGGCCAAGCACAACTGGCCCGAGCAGCGGCCGCAGCGGGGCACGTGCTGGCGGGCCATGTACGGCATCACCGGGCTCGCGCTGAGCTCCCTGCCGCTGCTCGCGGGTGTGGCCGCGCTGCTGGTCGCCCGGCTCTTCGTGGCGCCCGGAGCCTCGCTGGGCGAGGCCCTGCGCGGGGCGGCGCTCGGTCTGGTCCCGGCCACGCTGGCCTACGGGCTGGCGTACGCGCTGCTGATCCTGGTCGCGGTACGGGCCTTGAGTCTGGGGCTGCGCGAGGGCACGCATCCGACGCACAGCCGGGTGGGCTGGCAGGCGTGGACCGTGACGCAGCTGATGGACCGGTCCAGGCAGACGCTGTTCCCGCTGTACGCGGGGCTGGTCACACCGGTGTGGCTGCGGCTGCTGGGGATGCGGATCGGGCGGGGCGCCGAGGTGTCGACGGTGCTGGCGCTGCCCAGCCTGACCACGGTCGGCGAGGGGGCGTTCCTGGCGGACGACACGCTGACCGCGCCGTACGAGCTGGGCGGCGGCTGGGTGCGGATCGGGCGCGCGGAGATCGGACGGCGGGCCTTCCTCGGGAACTCCGGGATGACCGCGCCGGGGCGGAGCGTGCCGGACGGCGGGCTGGTCGGGGTGCTGTCGGCGACGCCGAAGAAGGCGAAGAAGGGCACCTCCTATCTTGGGCTGCCGCCGGTGAAGCTGCCGCGCAGTGCCACCGGCGGGGATCAGAGCCGTACCTACGATCCGCCCGCGCGGCTGCTGTGGGCGCGCGGTCTGGTGGAGCTGTGCCGGATCGTGCCGGTGCTGTGCTCGGCGGCGCTGGCCGCGGCGACGGTGGCGGTGCTGTGTGCGCTCGGGGTCTGGGCGTGGGCGCTGTCGGGTGCGGTGCTGCTGGCGGCGGGTGCCGCGGCGGCTGTGGTGTCGATCGGCGCGAAGTGGCTGCTGGTGGGGCGGCACCGGGCCGGGGAGCATCCGCTGTGGAGTTCGTTCGTGTGGCGCAATGAGCTGGCGGACACGTTCGTCGAGGTGCTGGCGGTGCCGTGGCTGGCCGGGGCCGTGCCGGGGACGCCGGTCATGACGGCGTGGCTGCGCGGGCTCGGCGCGCGCATCGGCAAGGGCGTGTGGGTCGAGAGCTACTGGCTGCCGGAGACGGACCTGGTGACCCTTCAGGACGCGGCCACCGTCAATCGTGGCTGTGTGCTGCAGACGCACCTCTTCCACGACCGGATCTTGCGGACGGATACTGTGGTCCTCCGTGAGGGCGCCACCCTGGGCCCTGGCGGGATCGTGCTGCCCGGCAGCACGATCGGGGCCCGTACGACCCTGGGGCCCGCGTCGCTCGTCATGGCCGCGGAGTCCGTCCCGGACGACACCCGCTGGCTCGGCAACCCGATCGAGGCATGGCGTCCCTGAGCGCGGGCCGCTCGGTGGCCACGGGCACGGGCGCACCGGGGATTGGTTCGAGCAAGGCGCAGGGAGCGAACGCGGAAGTGGCAGTGCAGCAGTCGGCCGGTCCGGACCCGTACTTCCCGGACAACGGTGATCCCCGCTACCGGGTGCACCGCTACGAACTGGCACTGGACTACCGCCCGGGCCCCAACCGGCTGGCGGGCACGGCCCGGATCAACGCCATCGCCGGGCCGGCGCCGCTCACCGAGTTCCAGCTCAATCTGGCCGACTTCCGGATCGGCCGGGTGCGGCTGGAGGGCCGGCAGCCGCACTACACGCACCGGGGCGGACGGCTGCGGATCCGCCCGGCCAAGCCGATCCGGGCCGGTGCCGCGTTCACCGTCGAGGTCCACTGGTCCGGCAACCCCAAGCCGGTGGCCAGCCCCTGGGGCGGGCTCGGCTGGGAGGAGCTGGCGGACGGGGCGCTGGTGGCGAGCCAGCCGGTCGGGGCGCCGTCCTGGTACCCGTGCAACGACCGGCCCGCCGACAAGGCGTCCTATCTGATCTCGGTCACCACGCCGTCGGCGTACGCGGTGGTCTCGGGCGGCCGACTGCTGACCCGGACGACGAAGGCCTCGACGACCACCTGGGTGTACGAGCAGTCCGCGCCCACGTCCAGCTATCTCGTCGGCCTGGCGATCGGCAGGTTCCAGACGGTGCTGCTGGGCGACCCGGGCCCCGGCGGCATACCGCAGCACGGGCACATCCCGGCGCGGCTGCTGCCCGAGTTCTCCCGGGACTTCGCGCGGCAGCCCGCGATGATGGAGCTGTTCCAGGAGCTGTTCGGGCCGTACCCGTTCGACAGTTACGCGGTCGCGGTGACCGAGGAGGAGCTCGATGTGCCGGTCGAGGCCCAGGGGTTGTCGCTGTTCGGCTCCAACCATGTGGACGGCGCCCGGGGCTGGGAGCGGCTGGTGGCGCACGAGCTGGCGCACCAGTGGTTCGGCAACTGCGTCTCCATCGCCGACTGGCGGCACATCTGGCTGAACGAGGGCTTCGCCAAGTACGCGGAATGGCTGTGGTCCGAGCGCTCGGGCGGCCGTAGCGCGCAGCAACTGGCCGCCGCGGCCCACCGGTTGCTGTCCACGCTGCCGCAGGACCTCCGACTGGCCGACCCGGGGCGCAAGTCGATGTTCGACGACCGGCTCTACGAGCGGGGCGGTCTGACCGTGCACGCGGTGCGCTGCGCGCTGGGCGACGACGCGTTCTTCCGCATGCTGCGGGGCTGGGTGCGGCTGCACCGGAACGGGTCGGTGACGACGGCGGCGTTCACCGCCCACGCGGCCCGGTTCGCGGACGAGCCGCTGGACGGGCTGTTCGAGGCCTGGGTGCACGGGGCGAAGCTGCCGCCGCTGCCGGTGCTGCGCGAGGTTCCCTAGACTTGAAGGGTGGCCCGGCCCAATGAGGAGGTCGAGGCGCTCCTGCAGGAGTACGCGGACCTCATCGCGATCACGGGAGGCGACGCCTTCAAGGCGCGCGCCTACGAGAAGGCGGCGCGTGCCATCGGCGGGTATCCGGCCGACGTCTCCAAGCTCGACGAGGACGGGCTGAAGGAGATCCCGAACGTGGGGAAGTCGATCGCCGACAAGGTGGCCGAGTACCTGCGCACGGGGAAGATGGCGGTGGTCGAGGAGCGCCGGGCGAAGATCCCCGCCGGGGTGCGGGAGCTGATCACGATCCCCACCCTGGGCCCGAAGAAGGCGCTGCGGCTCTACGAGGACCTGCACATCTCCTCGGTCGGCGAGCTGGCCGCGGCGATCGAGGCGGACGCGCTGGCGGACCTGAAGGGCTTCGGCGAGAAGACGCAGGACAACATCCGGCACGGCATCGAGCTGCTCCAGCGGGCGGGCGCCCGGGTGCCGCTGTCGCTGGCCCTGGACACCGCCGAGGAGATCGTCGCCGAGCTGTCCGAGGTGACCGGATGCAAGCGCTGCGCGTATGCCGGCTCGCTGCGCCGGATGCGGGAGACCGTCGGGGATCTGGACGTCATCGTCGCGGCGAAACGGTCGGAGCCGTTCATGGCGGCGCTGTGCGAGCTGCCGGCCACCGCCGAGGTCATCGCGCGGGGCACGAAGAAGACGTCGGTGCGCACCGCGAAGGGGCTCCAGGTCGATCTGCGGGTGCTGCCGCCGGAGTCGTGGGGCGCCGGGATGCAGTATTTCACCGGTTCCAAGGCGCACAACATCCGTACCCGCACCATCGCCGTGCACCAGGGGCTGAAGCTGTCCGAGTACGGCCTGTTCGACGCCGAGAGCGGCAACTCGCTGGCCTCCCGCACCGAGGAGGAGGTGTACGACCGGCTCGGGCTGCCGTGGATCCTGCCTGCGCTGCGGGAGGACCGCGGGGAGATCGAGGCGGCCCTGCACGGGGAGCTGCCCGAGGTGGTGACCGAGAAGGACATCCGGGGTGACCTGCACACCCACACCGATCTCACGGACGGGCTGGCCCCGCTGGAGGAGATGGTGGCGGCGGCCGCCGAGCGCGGTTACACGTACTACGCCGTGACGGACCACGCGCCCAACCTGTACATGCAGCGCATGACCGACGAGAAGATCCTCGCCCAGCGGGAGCGGCTGCGGGAGCTGGACGGCACCCACCACAGGATGCGGCTGCTGCACGGCACGGAGCTCAACATCGATCCGGACGGCGGGGTGGACTGGCCCGAGGAGTTCCTGGCCGGTTTCGACCTGTGCGTGGCCTCCCTCCACTCGCACTTCGACCTGGGCCGCAAGGCGATGACCCGGCGGCTGCTGCGGGCCTGCGAGAACCCGTACGTCAACATCCTCGGGCACCCGACGACCCGGCTGATCGGCAAGCGGGCGGGGGTCGACGCCGACTGGGACGAGGTGTTCGCGGTCTGCGCGCGCACCGGCACCGCGCTGGAGGTCAACGCCCAGCCGGACCGCCTGGACCTGCGCGACGAGGACATCCTGCGCGCCCGGGAGCACGGCGTGAAGTTCGCCGTGAACACCGACGCCCACTCCATCCCGCATCTCGCGCAACTGCGTTACGGCGTCGGCACCGCGCAGCGCGGCTGGCTCACCCGGGACGACGTGATCAACACCTGGCCGCTGACGAGGTTGCGCCGCTTCCTGCGCAAGGGGAGGTGAGGGGCGTCATTCCGGGGCGTCCTTCCGGGGCGTCATTCCCGGTCCAGCCACAGGGGTGACAGGTCCTCCTCCGCGTCGGACGCTCCCACCGCCCTGATGTCCCCGTCGGCGGCGCGCAGCAGCCTGCGGCCCATGGCGATCAGGGCACGTCCGGCGGCGAGTTCGTCGCCTATCTCCGGTACGTCGGGGTCGTACGGGTTGCGGCGGGCCTCCGCGTGGCTCTCCAGGACGTTGTCGCCGGTGTCGAGGATGATCCGGGCGGTGGTGTCCGGGTCGCGCTCGGAGAGGTACAGGTTCAGCCGCCACTCCTTGACGGCCGGAGGACGGCTCGTCACAGGTCGGGTCATGGTCCACCTCCCGGTGCCGCACTGCCCTTCCACTGTGCATCCGGCCCCGGGCGGACGCCTCCCCTGGTGCGGGCAGAATGTGGCCCATGACCTCGCGCACCTGCCCCTGCGGACTCCCCCAGCCCTACGACGCCTGCTGTGGCCGTTTCCACACGGGGCCGGCCGCCGCGCCGACCGCCGAGCTGCTCATGCGGTCGCGGTACTGCGCGTTCGTGAAGGGGGACGCGGGGTATCTGCTGCGCACCTGGCATCCGGGGACGCGGCCCGAGCGGCTGGAGCTCGATCCGCGGATGAGGTGGACGGGCCTGGAGATCCTGGAGACCACCGACGGGTCCGCCTTCCACAGCACGGGCACGGTGACGTTCCGCGCCTCCTACCGGGGAGGTTCGCTGCACGAGCGGAGCCGGTTCGAGCGGGTCGACGGGGCGTGGGTGTACGTGGACGGGGACTTCCTTCAGTAGCCCCGGTCAGGGCGCCAGGATGTCCAGTTCTTGCAGGGCGCCCACGGTGATCTCCCTGGTCAGCTGTTCGGCGCGGGCCGCGTCGCCCGCGCGGACCGCCTCCGCCACCTGCACATGCAGGGTGACCGCCGCCGGGTCGGGGTCCTCGAACATGACCTCGTGATGGGTGCGTCCGGCCAGGACCTCCGCGACGACATCGCCGAGCCGGGCGAACATCTCGTTGCCCGAGGCGCTCAGGATGACCCGGTGGAAGGCGATGTCGTGGACCAGGTACTCCTGCAGTTTGTGGCCGCGTGAGTTGGCGACCATGCCGAGCGCGCACTCGGTGAGTTCGGCGCACTGCTGCGCCGTGGCGTGCCTGGCGGCGAGGCCGGCCGCGACCGGTTCGACCGCCGAGCGCAGCACGGTCAGTGAGCGCAGCTGGTGCGGGCGGTCGGCGCCCGCCAGGCGCCAGCGGATGACCTGCGGGTCGTAGACGTTCCACTCGGCCTTCGGGCGGACGGTCACGCCCACCCGGCGGCGGGACTCGACCAGGTGCATCGACTCCAGCACACGCACCGCCTCACGCATCACGGAGCGTGACACCTCGAAGTGCTGTGCGAGTTCGTCCGTGCGCAGAACGCTGCCCGGCGGGTACTCGCCCGCGGTGATCGCGGGGCCCAGGGTGTCCAGAACACGGCCGTGCAGCCCCCGGCCCGGTGTGGTCATGCACTCAGCGTACGGCGTGGATCACCCGCCGAAAAAGTCAGACTTATATGTCACAGACCCTTGAATTCGTCGTACCTAATGGGCTTCAGTGTGGCGACGCCGATGTGGCGTCGGATGCCGAAGGAAGACAGCGAGGCAGTTCATGCGAACCCCCCAGGTCGTCGTCGTGATGGGCGTCGCGGGGACGGGCAAGACCACGATCGGTCCCTTGCTCGCCGCGCGGCTGGGCGTCCCGTACGCCGAGGGCGACGACTTCCACCCGCAGGCCAACATCGACAAGATGTCGGCCGGGATCCCGCTCGACGACAGCGACCGGTGGCCCTGGCTGGACGCCATCGGCCACTGGGCGCACGGGCGGGCCGGACTGGGCGGGGTGGTCAGCAGCTCGGCGCTGAAGCGGTCGTACCGCGACCGCCTCAGGGCCGCCGCTCCCGGTGTCGTCTTCGTGCACCTCACCGGCGACCGGAAGCTGATCGAGGACCGGATGAGGCAGCGGCAGGGGCACTTCATGCCGACCGCGCTGCTGGACTCCCAGTTCGCCACGCTGCAGCCCCTGGAGCCGGACGAGGCGGGAGTCGCCGTGGACGTCGGCGGCAGCCCCGAGGAGATCACCGAGCGCGCCGTGCGGGCGCTGGACGCGCTTCCCGTGGCATCCGAGTAGCACCTCACCCCCGTCCCCCCGTCATCGCAAGGGAACCCCCGTGACCAGACTCAGCGTCGAGATGCTGGCAGCGGACGCACCTCCGCCGATCACCTCCGCCGGACACGCCCAGCTGGGCATCGCCGTCCTGGTGGGCATCGCCGTGATCGTCCTGCTCATCACCAAGTTCAAGCTCCATGCCTTCCTGGCGCTGACCATCGGGTCACTGGCGCTCGGGGCGGTCGCCGGAGCGCCGCTCGACAAGGCCATCACCAGTTTCACCACCGGGCTCGGCACCACCGTGGCCGGCGTGGGCGTCCTGATCGCGCTCGGGGCGATCCTGGGCAGGCTCCTCGCCGACTCCGGCGGCGCCGACCAGATCGTGGACACGATCCTCGCCAAGGCCGGCGGGCGCACCATGCCGTGGGCGATGGTGCTCATCGCCTCCGTGATCGGTCTCCCACTGTTCTTCGAGGTCGGGATCGTGCTGCTGATCCCGGTCGTGCTGATGGTCGCCAAGCGCGGCAACTACTCCCTGATGCGCATCGGCGTCCCGGCACTCGCCGGTCTGTCCGTGATGCACGGCCTGATCCCGCCGCACCCCGGCCCGCTCGTCGCGATCGACGCGGTCAAGGCCAACCTGGGCGTGACCCTGGCGCTCGGCATCCTGGTCGCCGTCCCGACGGTGGTCGTCGCCGGTCCGCTGTTCTCCAAGGTCGCCGCCCGCTGGGTGGACGTGCCCGCGCCCGACCGCATGCTGCCGCAGCGCGCCTCGGAGGAGCTTCAGCGCCGTCCCGGATTCGGCGCGACGCTCGCCACCGTGCTGCTGCCGGTGGTGCTGATGCTGGCCAAGGCGCTGGTCGACATCGTCGTCGACGACCCCACCGACATGAACCAGCGGGTCTTCGACATCATCGGCTCCCCGCTGATCGCGCTGCTCGCCGCGGTGATCGTCGGCTTCTTCACGCTGGGCCGGCCCGCCGGGTTCAGCAAGGAGCGGCTGCAGCAGACCGTCGACAAGGGCCTGATGCCGATCGCCGGCATCCTGCTGATCGTCGGCGCCGGCGGCGGCTTCAAGCAGACGCTGATCGACTCCGGCGTGGGCCAGATGATCCTGGACATCTCCAAGAGCTGGTCGATCCCGGCGCTGCTGCTGGCCTGGCTGATCGCGGTCGCGATCCGGCTGGCCACGGGTTCGGCGACGGTGGCGACGGTCTCGGCGGCGGGCCTGGTGGCCCCCCTCGCGGCCGGCATGTCGACCACCCACACCGCCCTGCTGGTCCTCGCCATCGGCGCCGGCTCGCTCTTCTTCAGCCATGTCAACGACGCCGGATTCTGGCTGGTGAAGGAGTACTTCGGGCTCAGCGTCGGGCAGACCGTCAAGACCTGGTCGGTGATGGAGACGATCATCTCGGTGGTGGCCGGCGGCCTGGTCCTGCTGCTGTCGCTGGTCATATAGGGGCGCTACGACGATGACGGCTCACCCGCTCTTCGACATCAGCGGCCGTACGGCCCTGGTCACCGGGTCCGGCCGGGGCATAGGCCTCGCGCTGGCCCGGGGCCTGGCCGAGGCGGGCTGCACGGTGGTCCTCAACGGGCGCGACACCGGCCGGCTGGCCGAGGCCGCGGCGGAACTGCCGGGCGACGTCCGTACGGCGGTTTTCGACGTGACCGACGGTCCGGCCGTGGCCGCCGGGATCGCCGAGGCCGAGGAGCGGGTGGGCCCGCTCGACATCCTCGTGAACAACGCGGGCATGCAACTGCGCGCACCCCTGCTGGAGTTCACGGACCGCGACTGGCACCGGATCCTGGACACCAACCTCACCAGCGCGTTCCTCGTCGGCCGCGAGGCCGCCGGGCGGATGACGGAACGCGGCCACGGCAAGATCATCAACATCTGCTCGCTGCAGAGCGAGGTCGTCCGGCCCGGCATCGCGCCGTACGCCGCCACCAAGGGCGGGCTGAAGATGCTCACCAAGGGCATGTGCGCGGACTGGGGGCCGTACGGCGTCCAGGTCAACGGCCTCGGCCCCGGTTACATCGAGACCGAGCTGACCCGGCCGCTCGTGACGGACGGGGAGTTCAGCGCCTGGGTCCGCCGGCGCACCCCGGCCGGCCGCTGGGGCCTGCCCAGGGACCTGGTCGGCGGCCTGCTCTTCCTCGCCTCGGCGGCCTCCGACTTCGTCAACGGCCAGATGCTGTACGTCGACGGCGGCATGACGAGCGTGCTCTGACCTCGGAAAGGGGCTGCGGGAATGCTGGGTTGTGTGATCCACGGCGCGGGCGAGCTGCGGGTGGAGGAGCTGCCCTCGCCCGAACCCGGGCCCGGCGAGGCCCTGGTGGCCGTCCGCTACGGCGGGGTGTGCGGCTCGGATCTGCACTACTGGCGGCACGGCGGGGTCGGGGACTTCCGCCTCCGGGAGCCGATGGTGCTCGGGCACGAGGTGGTGGGCACGGTGGTGTCCTACGGCGATTCGGCCACGGGTCCCGCACCGGGTACGGCCGTTGCCGTGCACCCCGCCACCCCGTGCGGGCGCTGCCCGGAGTGCGCCGGCGGGCGGGCGAACGTGTGCCGGGACACCCGATATCTGGGCAGCGCGGCCCGCTTTCCGCATGTCCAGGGCGCCTTCGCCGAGCGGATCGCCGTACCGGCCGGGCAGTTGAGGGCGCTGCCGGCCGGACTCGCGCTGCGGCGGGCCGCGCTCGCCGAGCCGCTGTCGGTGGCGCTGCACGCGGTGCGGCGGGCCGGGGACGTGTCCGGCGGGCATGTGCTGGTGACCGGGGCGGGGCCGATCGGGTGTCTGGTGGTCGCGGCGGCGAAGGCGGGCGGCGCGGCCCGGGTGACGGTGACCGATCCGGTGCCTCAGGCCCTCGGGTACGCGGCCGTGGCCGGGGCCGACACGCTGGTACGGGCCGACGATCCGGGTGATGCGGGGTGGCCCGGGGAGGTGGACGTGGCCGTGGAGGCGTCGGGGGTCGCGGCCGGGCTCGACGCGTGTCTGCGGCGGGTGCGGCGCGGCGGTGTGGTCGTACAGCTCGGGATGCTGCCGCCGGGGCAGTCCGTGTTCGCCGGGAATCTGCTGGTGAGCCGGGAGATCGAGCTGCGGGGCTCGTTCCGGTTCGGCGCCGGGTTCGAGGACGCGCTGGAACTGCTGGCCGCGAGGGGGGAGTTCGACGGGCTGGTCAGTGCGGTGGTTCCGGTGCGGGATGCCGAGGCCGGGTTCGAGCTGGCCGGTGATCGGGGCCGGTCCTGCAAGGTGTTGCTGGAGTTCGGGAACTAGGGGCGCCAGAGCGGGTGTTCCCGCTCCGCCCACTGCCTGCTCACCGTTCCCGTGCGCAGGCCCCGTCGCGCCTCCGGGTCGCCCAGGGCCATGCCGATGTGGCCGGCCAGGACCACGCCGATCGTCAGGGCCAGCCAGTCGTGGACGAAGGTCGCGGAGGTGCGCCAGACCAGGGGCGCGAGGTGGGTGAACCACATCATCAGGCCGGTGCCGAGCATGACCAGCGTGGCGCCGGCGATCCAGGCGGCGTAGATCTTCTGGCCGGCGTTGAACTTGCCCGCGGGGCGTGAGGAGTGGCGTTTGTCGCGGCGCAGGGCTGCGCGCAGCCAGACGCGGTCGTGCGGGCCGAAGCGGTTGAGGAAGCGCAGGTCGGCACGGAAGGCCCGGGAGGCCAGGCCCAGCAGGACCGGCACGGGGAGGGCGAGTCCGGCGCACTCGTGGATACGGACGACCAGTTCCCGGCGGCCGACCAGGATCGCCAGCTGGGGGATGTAGAGGACGGCGGCCGTGGCCACGCAGACGCCCATCAGCGCGGCCGTGCCGCGGTGCACCCAGCGTGGGGCCCGGCCGAAGCGGCGGACGCGGGCGCCGGGCGGGGCCGGGGTCTCAGCTCGTAGGCTCATCGGTCCGTCCGTTCGAGCGGCCGACCCAGGCGTCGACGTCGTAGCCGAGGTTCTCCCAGTAGCCGGGCTCGACCCGGTCGGTGACCGTGATCCCGGAGAGCCACTTGGCCGACTTGTAGAAGTACATGGGGGCGACGTAGAGGCGGACCGGGCCGCCGTGGTCGTGGGAGATGTCCTTGTCCTGCATGCGCAGGGCGACCAGGACGTCCGGGCGGCGGGCCTGGTCGAGGGTGAGACTCTCACTGTAGGTGCCGTCGAAGCAGGTGAAGCGGATCGCCTTCGCGGTGGAGCGGACTCCGGCCGCGTCGAGGAGGTGGGAGAGGCGGACGCCTTCGAAGGGGGTGCCGGGGACCCGCCAGCCAGTGACGCACTGGACGTCCTTGACCAGCCGGGTCTGCGGCAGGGCGCGCAGATCGGCCAGGGTGTAGGTGTGCGGGCGGTCGACCAGGCCGCCGATCTTCAGGTGGTAGTCCGTGGCCTTCAGCCGCGGCACCGACGCGGCGACGGAGTAGTAGCGGAAGCCGCCGCCGTTCGGCAGCAGGCCGGTCAGGCCCGTCGGGTCCTTGCCGGCGACGGCGCCGAGGAAGCCCTCCAGGCCGCGTTGCAGCGTGGGCGCGGCGACCACGCCGAGCGCGCCCAGGCCGAGGGTGCCGAGGAAGACACGGCGGCCGACGGGCCGGCCGTCCTGTTCCTCGGATTGTTCAGAGTTCACGCGTTCATTCGAGCACTCGGGGCCCCGGGGGGCCAGGGGATCCGGTCACTGGTCAGGGTTCTGTAATCACTTCCTACGTACGTCTCAGCGGGCCGTGCCGTTCAGCGCGCGGGTGCGGGCCGCCCGGAAGGCCGCGCGGGGGTCGCCGTGGACGTAGGACCAGGGGGCCGCGGTGGCGTGCCGGCCGATGCGCTGGAACAGGGCCGCCGCCTCGGCCGGGCGGCCGGCGCAGGACAGGGCGAAGGCGAGGTGGTTGAGGTCGATGTGGCGGCGGGGGTGTTCGTCGTGCTCCCACTCCAGCCACCAGTCGAAGCAGGCACGCAGGATCCGGCGGGCCCTGGGCCCGGACCAGTGCCCGGAGGCGGCGGGGTCGGCCGGGGCCAGTCCGGTGGCGGCGAGGACCCGGTAGCGCTCGGCGTAGGCGACGACCGGCAGGACTGCAAGGGGGGAGTCGGCCGGGGCCTCGGCGGCGGCCAGCTCGGCGAGGTCGTACGCCTCGTGGTGCTCGGCGGCCCGGCCGCCGGCGGGCCGTTCGGCGAGGCGGGCGAGGAGCAGATGGTGGGCGTGGTGGTGCTCGGGGTGGCGGCGGCGCAGCTCGGCGAAGGCACCCAGTACCTCCCGCTCGGGGCCGAGCGTGCGGGCCAGTAAGAGCAGGCCGAGCCAGGGGGTGGGGTCGGCGGGGGCGTGCTCGGCGGCGCCGGCGCAGGCCTCGCGGGCCTGGTCGGGGTCCTCCTTGCCGCGCAGGGCGCGCTGGACCTGGGCGAGCGCGTAGAGCACGGCGGCGTCGACGGAGTCCGGTTCGGCGTGCAGCCAGTCGCGGGCCCAGGCCGCGGCGTACGGTTCCCGGGCGAGCACGGTGAGGCGGTGGCCGCGGCGGTCCCAGTCGTCGCCGGTGTGCAGCAGCAGGGAGCGGGCGGCTTGGCGCCGGCCCTGGGCCAACGCGGCACGGGCGGTGCGCAGTTCGGCGTCGTCGAGGGCGTCGTCGAAGGCGCCGGAGTCGTCCGGGGCGGTGTCGCCGGACGATTCCGTGGGGGCCCGGTGCGCGCCGAGCAGGGGTGGGAGTGGAGGCACCGCAGGACTTCCTGTTTCTCGGGCTGCCATCGACCGATCACGCACAGCAAACCCCCAGCCAAGGTTTGCGTCAAGCCGAACAGGGCTGTTGTTGCGTTCAACCACCGTTGTTCACAGGGAACTTGGGGAACTCCCCGCAGGTGGTTCCCGGCGTGGGTGGATTTCTGTGGCGTACGCCATGGCGCCGGGCGGCCGGGCCACGGACCATGGCGAATCAACCGCCCTGTTCCGCGTTCTTCCGGGTCTTTGCCGTACCGGGGACGCTACAGTCGGCCACTACGCACCCGTGGTCCGGCCGGATGATCGAGGTACGCAGCGTGTCCGTTCTGGTTCTCCTTCTCGCCGTGAGCGCTGCCTGCTGCCTGGGCTTCGGGTTCGTGCTCCAGCAGGACGCCGCGCAGAAGGCACCGCTCAGCGACTTCCTGTCCTTCCGGCTGCTGCTCGACCTGGTGCGGGTGCCGCGCTGGCTGGGCGGGCTCGGGCTGATGATCGCCGGTATGGTGCTCGGCGCGATCGCCCTCGGCGAGGGCGAGATCTCCCTGGTCGAACCGCTGCTCGCGACCAACCTGCTGTTCGCGCTGGCCCTCTCCCGGCATCAGACCAAGCAGTCCCTGGGCCGCCAGGGCTGGGCGGGGCTGCTGCTGCTCGCGGGCGGGGTGAGCGCGTTCATCATGGCGGGTGAGCCACGGGCCGGCAGCGCCATCTCCGATCCGCTGCGGCACTGGCTGATCATCGGCGCCATGGTGGGCGCGGCCCTGGTACTCACGACGTACGGCAAGCGCTCCCGGCTGAGCTGGGGACCGGTGCTGCTGGCCACCGCCGCCGGGCTGCTCTACGGCGTGCAGGACGCGCTGACCCGGGTGAGCGGCACCCGCTTCTCCGAGGGCGGCTTCACCGAGCTGTTCACCGGCTGGCAGCCGTACGGCGTGCTGGTGTGCGGGGCCACCGGGCTGCTCCTGGTGCAGAGCGCCTTCGAGACGGCCCCGCTGCGCATGTCGTTGCCCGCGCTGACGGCCGCCGAGCCGCTCGCCGGGATCCTGTGCGGGGTCGGCTTCCTCGGTGACCGGCTGCGCACCGACACCGGGGCGCTGGCCTGGGAGGCGGCCGGGCTCGCGGCGGTCGTCGCGGGCATCGTGCTGCTCGGGCTGCACCCGGCGATGCCATGCGGCACGGCGGAGACGGAGCCCTCGGCCCGGGACCTGCAGCGGCGCTGACACCGCCTGCTTGGATGAGGGCATGAACCCTGCTGACGAGATCCTCGACATCGTCGACGAGAACGACCGGGTGATCGCCCAGTACCCGCGCGGCGAGGCGTACGCCCGGGGACTGCGCCACCGCTGCGTGTTCATCCAGGCCCGGGACGCGGCCGGCCGGCTCTTCGTGCACCGGCGCACGGCCACCAAACTGGTCTTCCCGGCCCTGTACGACATGTTCGTCGGCGGGGTCGTCGGGGCGGGCGAGTCCTACGCCGAGGCGGCCCTGCGCGAGGCCGAGGAGGAACTGGGGGTGACGGGGCTCCCCCAGCCGACGTACCTCTTCAAGTTCCTGTACGACGACGGGGCCGGGAACAGCTGGTGGTCGGCGGTGTACGAGGTGCGCTGCGAGCTGCCCGTACGGCCCCAGGCGGAGGAGGTCCAGTGGCACGCCTTCCTGCCCGAGGAGGAGGTCGAGCGGCGGCTCGGCGAGTGGGAGTGGGTGCCGGACGGGCTGGCGGCGTACGAGAGGCTGAAGGTGTTCCGGAGCGGTGGGTGAGGCGCCGGTAGGGTCGGCGGCGTGAGCGAATTCGTGACGAACATCCGGCTGTGGTTCGCGCCGGAGCAGGTGCGGGACGAGGGCGGCACGCCCGACTACCGGTTCTCGCTGGCCAACGAGCGCACCTTCCTCGCCTGGCTGCGCACGGCGCTCGCGCTGATCGGCGGCGGATTCGCGGTGGACCAGTTCCTGCCTCACCTGCGCTGGGCGTGGCGGGTCGGTCTCGCGCTCGCGCTGCTCGGCGCCGGTGTGCTGTGCTCCCTGCGCGCGGTGAACCACTGGGTGCGCTGCGAGCGGGCGATCCGGCGCGGCGAGGACCTGCCCGCGTCCCGGTTCCCGGCGGTGCTGAGCCTCGTCGTCGCGGTGGTGGCCCTGGTGATGGTCGTGGTGGTGCTCGCCGGATGGGCGGGGTGAGCACGGCCCGGCGCGACCCGGGGCTGCAACCGGAGCGCACCCGGCTGGCGTGGCGTCGTACGACCCTCTCGGCCGCCGTGGCCGCCGTACTCGCGGTCAAGACCGCCCTGCACGGTGGCGCCTCGGTCACCGCGGTCACCGTCTGTGCCCTGTGCTGTGGGCTCTTCCTGGGCTTTCTGGGGGTGGCCCACCGCCGGATCCGGGCCCTTGCGACCCGCACCCGCCCGCCGGCGCTCGCTCCCCGGCACGCGACCGCCGCGGTGCTGTGCGCGGTGGCGCTGGCGGTGTGCGCGGCCGTGCTGGTCGTCTAACTCCCCTCGCCGCCCGGGTCCACGGTGACCACGATCTTGCCGCGGGTGCGGCCCTCCTGGCTCAGCCGGTGCGCGTCCGCCGTGCGCTCCAGCGGGAAGGTCTCCTGGACGGGCACGGACACGGCGCCCTGTTCCACGAGTTCCGTCAGCCGCGTGAGGTCCTCGGCGTCCGGGCGGACGAAGCAGTAGCGGCCGCCGTGGCCCAGCACCTCCGGGTCGGCGATCGACGCCAGCCGGCCCTTGGGGGCGAGCAGGCCGACCGAGGTCCGCAGGGTGTCGCCGCCGACGGTGTCGAAGACCGCGTCGACGCCCTCGGGGGCGAGCCGGCGCACCCGTTCGCCCAGGCCCTCGCCGTAGGTCACCGGCTCGCCGCCGAGGCCCCGCACATGGGCGTGGTTGCGTTCGCTCGCCGTGCCGATGACCCGGGCGCCGAGGTGTGCGGCGATCTGCACGGCGAGGGAGCCGACCCCGCCGGCCGCCGCGTGCACCAGCACGGTCTCGCCGCGCTTGAGATTCAGCGCCTTGACAAGCACCTGGTAGGCGGTGAGCCCGGCGAGCGGGAGGCCTGCGGCCTGCTCGAAGGAGAGGTTGCGCGGCTTGCGGGCCAGGGTGCGCACGGGTGCGGCGACGTACTCGGCGAAGGTGCCGCGGGAGAGGAAGTCCTCGCGGCAGTAGCCGATGACCTCGTCCCCGGGGGCGAACTCCGTGACCGAGACGCCGGGCCGGACGACCACCCCGCTGACGTCCCAGCCCGGGACCACCGGGAAGACGGCGTCGAGGACCGCGTCCAGCCGGCCCTCGCGGCACTTCCAGTCGACCGGATTGACGGCCGCCGCCCGGACCTTGACCAGCACCTGGTCGGGGCCGACCTTCGGGTCGCGCACCTCGCCGTACTCCAGCACCTCGGGTCCGCCGTAGCGGCGGTAGCTGATGCCCTTCATGCCCTCGACCCTCCGGGGTACTCGAACGCCACGCTAGCGGTATGCACCGATATATACCGCTTTGCCGCGTAGCCTGTCCGTCGCCGAGAATCCCGTACCCCCACCGAAGGTGACCCTCATGACCACCCTTCACCAGGAACACACCGAGCACGCCACGCACAGCCACGGTCCGGGCTGCGGGCACAACGCCGTGCCGCACGGCGACCACCTGGACTACGCGCACGACGGACATCTGCACCGCGAGCACGAGGGCCACTGGGACGAGTGCGAACCGGCCGCGCACACCGTCCACGAGGACCACAAGCACGTGCACTACGACGAGTGCGGGCACGCCCAGGTGTGGCACGGCGACCACATCGACTACCTGCACGACGGTCACCGGCACGCCGAGCACGACGGCCACTGGGACGACCACTGATCCCACGAGGCACAGGGCCGACGGCTCCCCGGGCAGCGCGCCGGGGAGCCGTCGGCATATCGTGGCTCCGATCACGTTTGGCCCGTTGCCGGGCACGCGCACTGGACGACATACCGACCGGTCGGCATCATGAGTCGCGTCCTGTTCATCCGTTCGTAGGAGTGATGTATGAGCGCCGACCACCCGCCCGGACTCGACCTGGACCGGCTGCGCGCCCTGCTCGACCGTGAGCGCCCCGGTCTGGTCACCGGCCCGCTGACCGGCCGGCTGATCGAGGGCGGCCGGTCGAACCTCACCTACGCGCTGTCCGACGGCACGTCGAAGTGGGTCGTACGACGACCCCCGCTCGGCCATGTCCTCGCCACCGCGCACGACATGAAGCGCGAGCACCGGGTGATCAGCGCCCTGCACCCGACGCGGGTGCCGGTCCCGCGCCCGGTGCTGCTGTGCGAGGACGAGGAGGTGCTCGGGGCGCCGTTCTACGTCATGGAGTTCGTCGAGGGCACGCCGTACCGCACCGCCCAGCAGCTGGCCCCGCTGGGTGCCGAACGTACTCGCGACGCGGTGCTGGCCCTGGTGGACACGCTGGTCGAGCTGCACGCGGTGGACCCCGCCGAGGCGGGCCTTGAGGACTTCGGCCGGCCCGAGGGCTTCCTGGACCGGCAGCTGCGCCGCTGGGGCAAGCAGCTGGACGCCTCCCGCAACCGCGACCTGGCCGGCATCGACGAACTGCACGCGGCCCTGGGACGGGAGCTGCCGCACTCCCCCGCGCCCACCGTCGTCCACGGCGACTACCGGCTCGACAACGTCCTGATCGGGGACGACGACCGGATCAAGGCCATCCTCGACTGGGAGATGTCCACGCTCGGCGACCCGCTCACCGACCTGGGCCTGCTGGTGATGTACAGCCGGCCGCTGGGCATGGCGGACTCCCCTGTCTCCACCACCGCCGAGGCGCCGGGGCACCCGTCCCCGCAGGAGCTGATCGAGCGGTACGCGGCGCGCTCCGGGCGGGATGTGTCGGCGGTCTCCTGGTACGAGGCGTTCGCCTGGTTCAAGCTCGCCGTGATCCTGGAGGGCATCCACTACCGGTACACGCTGGGCCAGACGGTCGGGCGGGGCTTCGACCGGATCGGTGACCTCGTGCCCGTCTTCATCGACCACGGACTGACCACTCTTCAGGAAGGCTGACCGCTCATGGACTTCGCGTTCGACGCCCGCACCGAGGAGATGCGCGCCAAGCTGCTCGCCTTCATGGACGAGTACGTGTACCCGGCCGAGGCGGTCGCCGAGGAGCAGCGGGCCCGGCTCGCCTCGCCGTGGGCCACCCCGGCGGTGGTCGGGGAGCTGAAGGCCGAGGCCCGCCGGCAGGGCCTGTGGAATCTGTTCCTGCCGGACGCCGAGAACGGCGCCGGACTGACAAACCTCCAGTACGCGCCGCTCGCCGAGATCACCGGCCGCTCACCGCATCTCGCGCCCACCGCGACGAACTGCGCCGCGCCCGACACCGGGAACATGGAGGTGCTGGCGCAGTTCGGCAACGAGCAGCAGAAGAAGCAGTGGCTGGAGCCGCTGCTGGCGGGTGAGATCCGCTCGGCGTTCGCGATGACCGAGCCGGAGGTGGCCTCCTCGGACGCCACCAACATCACCACCCACATCGAGCGGGACGGCGACGATTACCTCATCACCGGCCGCAAGTGGTACATCTCCGGCGCGATGAACCCGGACTGCAAGATCTTCATCGTGATGGGCAAGACGGACCCGGACGGCGCCGACATCCGCCGTCAGCAGTCGATGGTCCTGGTCCCGCGCGACACGCCGGGCGTGACCGTCAAGCGCGCCATGCAGGTCTTCGGCTACGAGGACCACTCGCACGGCGGGCACGCCGAGGTGATCTTCGACCACGCGCGCGTGCCGGTCACCAACCTGATCGGCGAGGAGGGCGGCGGCTTCGCCATCGCCCAGGCCCGGCTCGGCCCGGGCCGGATCCACCACTGCATGCGGCTGATCGGCATGGCCGAGCGGGCGATCGAGCTGATGTGCCGGCGGGCCGTGTCCCGTACGGCGTTCGGCAAGGCGCTGGCCCAGCAGGGTGTGGTCCAGAACTGGATCGCCGATGCCCGGGTCACCGTCGAGCAGCTGCGGCTGCTGGTGCTGAAGACGGCCTGGCTGATGGACACCGTCGGCAACAAGGGCGCCCACACGGAGATCCAGGCCATCAAGATCGCCACCCCGCGTGCGGTGGTCGGCATCCTGGACCGGGCCATCCAGCTGCACGGCGCGGGCGGGGTGAGCCAGGACTTCCCGCTGGCCGAGCTGTACGCGAGCGCCCGCACCCTGATGCTGGCCGACGGCCCGGACGAGGTGCACCAGCGGTCGCTGGCGCGGCGGGAGTTGCAGCAGCACTCCTGAGCCGCGCTGTGCGGCAAGGGGAGGGCGTGTGGACGTGGAGCGTGCCGAATGCGGCGCGCGCCACGTCCGCAGCCTCTCCGTGGGGTGCCCCGCCGGGGACCAGGGGTGTCCCCCGGGCAGAGAAAGCACCGCCGCCGCCTCACGGGGGCGGGCCGGGACGCGGTCGCGGCCGTCGCCGGGGCGGCCGCCGCCGGCCGGGTGTCCGTCGGTACGATCCAGACGCTGACCTGCGTCGGCCTGCGCGCCGAACTGGCCGCCTTCCACCGCTAGTTCCCCGCTGTCCAGGTGTCCGCGCGGGACGCGACCGGCGCCGAGCCGACCGAGGCGCTGCGCGCGGGCGAGCTGGACCTCGCCGCGGCGGCCTTCGGCGACGTCCACGCCGGGTCGGGCCTGGAGACGGCCGTACGGCGCTTGCCGCCCTCCCCCGGCGGCTTCGCCGCCGTATCACCGCGTCAAGGGCGCAGCGCCCGCAGCAGCAGATCGGCCAGGTGGTCGGCGACCTGCTGCGGGGTGAGCGGGCCGTCGGGGCGGTACCAGGTCGACAGGTGGTGGACGGAGCCGAAGTGGTAGTCCACGACCAGGTCGGCCGGGGTCGCCGTGGAGAAGACGCCTTCCCGCTGGCCCTCCTCGATCAGCGCGCGGAACCGTTCGTGGTAGCGCCGGCGCTCGGCGCGGACCTGCTTGTTCTTCTCCGGGCCGAGGTGGTGCATGGACCGGAAGAAGATCATGGCGTCGTCGAGGTTGTCGATCGTCGTGACGACCACGTCCGCCGCGGCGGCTCTGAGCCGTTCCTCCACCGGCGCGTCCATGCGGGCGAAGTGGTCCAGCCGCTCCTGCTGGATGCGCAGCACGCGCGCGTACACCTCGTGCAGGAGGTCGTCCTTGGAGCCGAAGTAGTGGTACAGCGCCCCCTTGGTGACGCCGGCCGCCTCCACGATCTCCTGCACGGAGGTGCGGTCGTAGCCCTGCTCCGCGAAGAGCCGGGTGGCGGCGGCCAGCAGCCGCTGCGGAACGGGCGTCCCGTCTCCGTCCGTCGTCCTGGGCACTGCCGCCACCTGCCTTCCGTGATGCTGATCGGGTCGTGATGCCTATCGGGTGTCGTCTGCGCGGGAACGGCGCGAACGCAGCTCCCGACGGAGGATCTTGCCACTCGCCGTCTTGGGCAGGTCGGGCAGGATCTCCACCTGACGCGGGTATTTGTAGGCGGCCAGTCTCTCCTTGCAGTACACCGCGAGTTCGTCCGGGGCCGCCTCGGCGCCCGCACGCAGGCTGATATAGGCCTTGACGGTCTCGCCACGGTAGCCGTCGGGGACGCCGACGACAGCCGCCTCGCGCACCGCCGGGTGGGTGTACAGCACGTCCTCGACCTCGCGCGGCCACACCTTGAAGCCGGACGCGTTGATCATGTCCTTCTTGCGGTCGACGACGTAGAGCCAGCCCTGGGCGTCCATGAAGCCGATGTCGCCGGTGCGCAGCTCGCCGTCCGGGAAGGACTCGGCGGTGGCGTCCGGGCGCCGCCAGTAGCCGGGGACCACCTGGGGCCCTCGTACGACGATCTCGCCCTGCTCCCCGAAGGGCACCTCCTCGCCCTGCTCGTCCACGATCCTGACGACCGTGTCGGCGCCGGGCACGCCCACCGACAGCGTCCCGGAGACCGGGTCCACGGGCGCCTCCAGGCCGGGCGGGACGGCGGCGCTCGGTCCGGAGCACTCGGTGAGGCCGTAGCCGACCCGGATGTACGGCCCGAAGCGCGCGCGGAACCTCTCCACCAGGGCCGGGGGCACGGGCGCGCCGCCGGAGGAGAGGTTCACGAAGGAGGCGAAGTGCTCCGGGGTGGCGTCCGGGTGGGCGGCGAGCGCCATGTAGGCGGTGGACGGGCCGACCGTGTAGTGCGGGCGGTGCTCGGCGAACGCCTCCAGGACGAGTCCGGGCTCGAAGCGGTAGGTGAGCACCAGGGTGCCGGCGCTGTTCAGGCAGGCGCCGAACTGGCAGACCATGCCGGTGATGTGGAACAGCGGCGCGAGCGCGTAGTAGGCGGGCGCCTCGGGCAGCGCGAGCCCGGTCCGCTGCCGTTCGGCGTTGTGCATGATGTTGCCGTGCGTGTTGGTGGCGCCTTTGGGGGTGCCGCTGGTGCCGGAGGTGTAGCTGATCAGGGCGATGTCGTCCGGGCGCGGGTCGCGGCCCTCGGGCGCCTTGCCGCCCTGCCGGGCGACGGTCACGAGGTCGTCGGCGTCCGGCGCCTGGGGCAGCCGCTCGAAGCCGAGCACGCGCGCGTCGTTGCGGGTTTGGAAGTCCAACTCGCTCGCGGTGAGCACGACCCGCACCGGCGCCCCGGCCGCCGTCTTCCGGAGGTACGCCTCCCAGGCCCGGTCGGAGCAGATCAGCGCGGCCACCTCGCCGTCGAGCAGGATGTGCTCCATCTCGGCAGACTTGTACATCGGGTTGACCGGGACGACGGTCGCGCCGGCCTTCCAGGCGCCGAGGACGGCGAGCACGAAGTGCGGGGAGTTCTGCAGCAGCACCGCCACCCGGTCCCCGCGCTCCAGCCCGCGCGCGGCGAGGTGGGCGGCGACGGAGTCGCTGAGCCCGTCCACCTCGCGGTAGCTCAGCCGGGCGTCGAAGTAGGCGAGGAAGGTGCGCTCGGGCGCCTCGGCGACGGCCGTCCGCAGGGCGTGGACCAGCGAGTCGGCGGGGTCGACCGGGCCGCGCTGGGCGTCGTCGAGCAGCGCCAGCCAGGGCCGGTCCGCGTACCGGGAAGCGCTCACCGGGCCTCCTCCCACTTCCGCTGGAGGTGGTTCATGCCGCTCAGCCAGCGGTCCGGTTCGGTGGCCCGCGCCTGGTAGTACTCGGCCACCTCGGGGTGCGGCAGGATCAGGAAACGGTCCTCCCCGATGCCCCGGAACAGGGCGTCGGCGACGGCCTCCGGTTCGATCGCGGTCGGATGGAGCACCAGGTCCCCCGCGCTGCCGGTCGCGGCCAGCATGTCCGTCCGCACACCCTGCGGACAGATCGCGTGCACCTTCAGACCCCGGTGGCGGTACGTCAGCGACAGCCACTCGGCGAAGGCGTAGGCGCCGTGCTTGGTGACGCTGTAGGAGGGGGCACCGATCATGGTGAGCAGCCCGGCGGCCGACACGGTGGACACGAACCGCCCGCGACCGCGCTCCAGCCAGTCCGGGAGCAGCTCATGGGCGGCGCGTACGTGTGCCATGACATTGACGTCCCAGGACACCGCCCAGGACCTCTCGTCGAGCGGCCCGCCCGCGCCGCCGTCCTCGAAGGCGACACCGGCGTTGGCGCAGTAGACGTCGACGGTGCCGCCGAGCGCGTCCCGGGCGTCGCCGACGATCGCGGAGGCGTCACCCGCCACGGCGATCCCACCGATCTCCTCGGCCACCGCCTTGGCCTTCTCGCCGTCGAGGTCGTTGACGACGACCCGGGCCCCCTCGGCGGCGAACCGCCGGGCCAACGCGGCGCCGATCCCGCCGCCCGCCCCGGTGACGACCACTCCCGCATCCTGCACGGCTTCCACCATGGGTCTCCTTCGACACGACTCTGCGCGGCGCGCATCGGCTCTGGTCCGGCCAGACTAACCGGTCGGTATGTGTGAAGGAAGGGCGACTGCGCCAACCTCTAGCCATGCGCCTGTCCCGACGGAACCTGCTCGCATCGGCAACGATGGCAGCCCTTCCCGCCGCATCCGAGCATCGTGAGGAACTGCACACCGGCTTCGAAAGGCTCGCGGCCGACGGTTACTCCCTGCTCAAGGGCCGGCGCGTCGGCATCGTCACCAACCCGACGGGCATCACCGAGGACGCCCGCCACATCGTCGACGTCATGCACCAGGACCCCCGTGTGAAGCTGACGGCGGTCTTCGGCCCCGAGCACGGCTTCAGGGGCACCGCACAGGCGGGCGGCTCCGAGGGCCGCTACGACGACCCGGCAACGGGGCTGCCCGTCTACGACACCTACCTCAAGAGCGGCAAGGCCCTCGCCGACGTCTTCACCGCCTCCGGCGTCGACACGGTCGTCTTCGACATCCAGGACGTCGGCGCCCGCTTCTACACGTACATCTGGACGCTGTACGACTGCATGGAGGCCGCACAGCTCGCGGGCAAACGGTTCGTCGTCCTCGACCGGCCCAATCCGGTGACCGGCCGCGAGGCCCAAGGGCCGGTCCTGCACAAGGAGTTCGCCACGTTCGTCGGCCGGCAGCCCATCGCGCAGGCACACGGCATGACCGTCGCGGAGCTGGCGCGGCTGTTCAACGGCGAGTTCCTGAGCAGGGCCGTAGCGCTGGAGACCGTGCTGATGAGCGGGTGGAAGCGGTCGGACTGGTACGACCGCTCCGCGCTGCCGTGGGTGCCGCCGAGCCCGAACATGCCGACCCCGGACACGGCCCTCGTCTACTCCGGCACCTGCATGTTCGAGGGGACCAACGTCTCCGAGGGCCGGGGCACGACCCGTCCCTTCGAACTGCTCGGCGCCGAGGGCGTCGACGGCCGATGGGCCGCCGCGGCGAACGAACTCGCGCTGCCCGGCGTGCGGTTCAGGGAGGCGTACTTCGCGCCCACCTTCTCCAAGTTCCAGGGCAAGACGGTCGGCGGGGTGCAGATCCATGTGCACGACCGGGCCGTCTACGACCCCGTACGCACCGGGATCGCACTGCTGGTGACCGTGCGCAAGGTCTGGGGCGGCTTCGCGTGGCGGCCGGACGACTGGATCGACAAGCTCACCGGCTCCTCCCGGGTGCGCACCATGATCGACGCGGGGGCGGGCACCGACGAGGTGACCGGCGCCTGGCAGGACGAGCTGGCCGCGTTCCGCCGGGTTCGAAAGGAATATCTCCTGTACAGGTGAGCCGCACTGTATGGCCAACTTCGCCCCTCCGCAGGACGATACGCCCGCAACGCATCGTTTCCGGGGGGACGAGGGAGCCTGACATGGCGGATCCTGGGATGAGCGTGACTCCCTACTGGGAGCTGACCTTCGACGCGGACGGGGACGTGGACCCGCCCGAACGCGACCGGCTGACGGCGCAGGTCGCGGAGCAGGGCGTCCGCGACCTGATCGTGTTCTCGCACGGCTGGAACAACGACCGCTCGGGCGCGACCGCGCTGTACCGCCGTTTCTTCGCCCCGCTCCCGGCGCTCGCGCCCCGGGCCCGGCTCGGGTACGTGGGCGTGATCTGGCCGTCGATGCGGTTCAGCGACGAGCCGATCCCCGACTTCCCGAAGTCGCCGGCGGCCCTGGCGGCCGAGACGGCACCGGGCCCGGCGCTGGACAAGGACACCCGGCGCGCCCTGCTGGAGACCTTTCCGGGCCGGGCGCCCGTCCTCGACCAGCTGGCCCGGATGCTGGACGAACCGCCGGGTGGCACACAGGGGTTGACGGAGTTCGGGCGGCTGGTGCGGCTGCTGGTGGACGGGGAGCGGCCCGGCGTGGCCGACACCGGGGAGGAGGGCGAGCCGCGCGTGTTCACCGAGGACCCGGCGACCGTGTGCGGGGAGTTCGCCGAGGCGCTGGCCGCGGTCCGGTCGTCCGCCGCACCGGAGGGGTTCAGCATTCCGAACCCCTGGGACGGCGCCAAGGAACTGCTGCGGCAGGCGACGTACTACACGATGAAACGGCGGGCCGGGACGGTCGGCGAGCAGGGGCTCGGGCCGGTGATCGGGCAGGTGGCGCAGGCGGCGCCCGGGGTGCGGGTGCATCTGGCCGGGCACAGCTTCGGCGGGCGGCTGGTGTCGTTCGCACTGCGCGGGCTGCCCGACGGGGTGCGCACGGTGAAGTCGGTGACGCTCCTGCAAGGGGCCTTCTCGCACTACGCGTTCGCGGACCGGGTGCCGCAGGCCCCCGACAAGGCGGGGGCGCTCAAGGACCAGCAGCGGCGGATCGACGGGCCGCTGGTGTGCTGCTACTCGCACTTCGACGCGGCGCTCGGCACGTTCTATCCGCTGGCCTCCCGGCTGTCCGGGGACGACCGCTCGTGTGCGGGCAGCGAGATCGCGGCCGTGCTGGGCCCGGAGTGGGGTGCCATGGGGCACGACGGGGTGCAGGCGGTGCCGGGGACCGCCCGGCTGGACCTCGCGGCGGCCCTGGGCGGAGGGCTGCCCTCCGCGGGGTGCGTGAACGTGGACGCGGCCTCGGTCGTCTGCCACGGCGGTCCGCCGTCCGGGGCACACAGCGACATCGTGCACCCCGAACTGGCGCGGCTGGTACTGGCGGCGGGCCGCGTCACCTGACCTGTCGACCCGGCCCACCGGCGTTGGCCGACGAGTGTTCGCCAACGCCGGTTCGCCGGCGCCTGGTCACCGGTGCGACGTGTACTCCACCACCTGCTGGAACGTCGGCCGGTTCTGCCAGCTGATCTTGCCGTGCTTGATGCCGCCCAGGGTGCGCTGGGCGATCGAGTCGGCGCACCACTGGTCGCCGGCCGAGCACTGGCCGTCGCCCGGGTAGACCTGGGCGGCGGTCATCCCGGCCGCCTGGTCCAGGGTGCCGATCAGGGCGTCCCGGCAGGCGCTGAGGCTGCCGCCGCCGCAGTACTTCTCGGCGAGTCCGCCCTGCACGTTCTCCCCGAGCACCGCCCGGATGTCCTTGTCGACATAGCTCCACCAGCCGAACTGGAAGGAGCTTCCGGCGTGCGAGCCGGTCGGGCCGTGTCCGGCGGACGGGGCCTCGTCGACCGGCAGGTCGTTCGTGAAGGCGGTGTACAGGTCACTGCCGAGGCCAGGCTGGAACTCCGCCTTCACCAGCAGCGGCCACCAGGCGTCCAGGATGCGGATCGCGTCGGCGTCGGCGTAGGTCTTCGAACCGGCGGACGTCTCCGTGCGCTTGGCACCCGCGGTCACCCACGCCTGCAGCTTGCCGGCCGCCGCCGCGGCCGTGGGGTCGGTCACCGTCGAGGAGTTGATCACCTTGAGCAGCTTCGGCAGCACGTCCTCGGCGCGCAGATCGGCCAGGGCCGCGTCCGCCATGGCCTGCACCAGCTTGGTTCGGGTCACCCCGCCGGATGCGACCAGCTTCTTCACCCGGTCCTGAAGCAGGTTCCCGCGGTGCACGGACCCGTCGCCCCACGAGGCGGTCGTGTAGTCCCTGGCCTGCTTGTTGTTCCAGGAGATGTAGTAGTCCTGGTCGACGGAGTTGGGGTGGGCGGAGGCCGGGGTGTAGTCGGCGGTGTTGGTGGCCGGGTCCCAGTTCTGCCACTCGTACGCCGGCTGCGCCCAGAGGGGGAACTCCGAGTCGACGCCGACGGCGCGGACCGGGTTGTCACCGCTGTTGTAGTACGCGGTGTGCTGGGAGTCGGCGTAGAACCAGTTGAAGGTGTAGTTGATGTGCTGGGCCGCGCTCTGGAAGTCCTTCGGGCCCTTGACGTAACCGGGGTCGTTCAGCATCTGGAAGCCGATGATCGAGTCGGCCTCGTGCAGATACGAGGAGCGCAGCGTGGTGTAGGCGACCTTCTTGCCGCCCACGGTCGCGCGGTACTCCACCGGGCCGTACTTCGTGCGCCAGACCCGCATGGTGTACGACCCCGCAGGCGTGCTGTCGGCCATGGTCGGTGACCAGGAGTCCTTCTGCTCGATCCGGTCCATGGCCGTACAGGTGCCGTGGTACAGGTAGTGGTAGTCGTCCTGGCACAGCTCGACGGCGTAGGTGTCGATGATGTCCTGGCCGGAGGTGGTCGCGCTCCAGGAGTAGTCCTGGCCGCGGCCGAGTTCGACGTACATGCTCAGACCCGCGAAGGAGGCGCCGCGCGCGCTGATGCCCGGGCCCTGGATCTCCTGGAGCATGAGCAGCTGCGGGGCGAAGTAGCCGGTCTGCGGGCCGAAGACGGCGATCGGATGGCCGCTCGCGGTGTACTTCCCGCTGACCACGAGCGCGTTGGACATCCCGCGCTTGGCGGAACCGAGCGTGGTCTTGGCGGCGGTGGCCGAGGTGCTCTTGGCGGCCGTGGTGGAGGCGCTGCCCGTACGGTCGTAGACGAGGGGTTCCTGGGTGACCGAGCCGGGGTCGGGCAGGGCCTCGCCCTTGGCGTCGGCGGGCTTGGCGCCGTACGGGAAGCTCTCGCCGTCGTGCACGGTCAGGGCGGCCTCGGGGTCGTTGCGCTCGCGGAAGGACTCCCAGACCCTGGTGCCGTCCTCGACGCCGTACTTGGACTGGGCGGCGATCAGGGAGAGGGCGTTGCTGACCTCGCCACCGCCGCCGGAGCCGAAGAGCGAGCCGATGACGGAGGCCAGCGCCACGAGGTCGGTGACCTTGAAGTGGTCTATGGTCCCGGCGTTGGTGATCGGGTCCTTGTGGCCGGTCAGGTCGTATTCGCCGGGGAAGTAACGGCCGCTGTCGGAAGCATCGATATAGGCATTTATGCCGTCAAGGTAGGCGTTGGCGTCCGCGAGGGCCTGCTGGCCGCGGGCGCCGTTGTGGGCCACGGCGTTGTCGATCTGTGCCTGCAGGTCGGCCTCGGTATAGGGGGCGTTGCGGTAGAACTCCTGCTCCAGGCCCTGGTTGGCGGCGGCGCCGCCCGCGAAAGAGGTCAGCTGTCCGCGGCCGACGTGCCGGAAGAGGTCCATCATCCACAGCCGGTCCTCGGCCGCCGCGTAGCCGGCGCCGTACTCGGTGCCGTAGCGGGTGGTGCCGGTGATGTGCGGCACACCGGCCTTCTTGTCCCGCACGATCGTCACGTCGCCGCGTCCGCCCGGCTTCTCGGTGGAGGCGACCTGGTCGGACGGGACGCCGAAGGAGGCGTCGTCGAAGAAGTCGTTGATCTTCGCGTCGGTCAGGCCCGGGTAGCCGGTGGCGAGGCCGGCGTACGGGCCGAGCTGGTCCTCGGCGTGCGCGGGCTGGGTGCCGAAGGCCTGGTTGAGCAGGATCTGGGCGAGTGTGGCGTTGCCGTTCTCGCCGGGCGGCAGGATGTCCGAGCACTGGCCGCCACAGTAGTCGTTGGAGGCGGCGGCGGCCGCCTGCTGGGTGAGCGGGGAGAGAAGTCCGGCGACGAGAACGCATATCGACGCCGACTTCAGGAACCCGGCGAGACGGCGGGACGTTCTCAGTCTGTCAAGGGCGGTGCGTGGGGTTCGCCGTGACATGGCAGCTCCTAGTGACAGAGGTGGCCGAACGTTACCGCCGGTATCCCCAGCTTTAAAGATGAACATGCGTCACTTTCCGGAGTCCGCAAGCGGAACGAGAGAAGAACACGCGAAGAGATGGAGCCGAATCGCCTGTCGATACGTCTATTCGGCGACGTCCGTGCGACGACGCCGAAGTGACCGAAGTACAGGTGCAGGTGTGACGGAGGTGCAGGGCGATGGCCGGTTTCCGGAGTCTGGCGAGACAGGTACGCGATCCGGACTGCGATCTGGCACTGCGGCGGTACTCACTGCGCAAGTGCCTTGAGAAGTTCGCCCCTTACGGGCATCGGGCGACCTGGGACCATCTGTGCGCCCGGGCGGGTTTCGGCCCCGAGGACCGCTCCCCCGACCCGGCGCGGCTCGTGGCCGCACTGGAGGAGCTGGAGGAGGCCCGTTCCGTCTGGCTCGCCTACGAGACCGAGTTCACCGAGCGGCGCAGGAAGGAGAAGCACGACGGGCTCCGCCGGCCGGGCAGCGTGGACGACTGGCACCGGCTGACCTGGGGCGGCTTCGGGGTCGCCTGGTGCGACGACCCCCGCGTCCACCCTGCCGAGCCGCTGGCGGAAGTGCTGCGCCGCCTGATCGCCGCCCTGGAGCGGGAACCGGGCTCGGGGTGCCCGGTGTGCGGCGGTGACCGCCTGGTCTGGCGCTACGGCCTGGACCACGAACCGTCGTCCGGCCCGGTCTGCACGGAGTGCGGCATCCTGGTGCCGCGCCCTGTGCTCACGCCACGGGCACTGGAGTTCGCCAGGCGGGGGCGGTTGTTGATGTCGGCCTGAGGGGCGGCGTTTCAACGGGGGGCTTTGATCTGGGGGGCGTGTAGGGGATGCCGCGCCCCCTGCTGTGCGGCGACCGGAGCCGTTGTCGGTGGTGGCCGGCACCATCGGAGCATGGTGCAGGTGTGTCTCAACGGAAACCGTACGGCCGCCGACGGCGTCGGGATTGCGATGTCGCCCGAGGAGATGGCCCGTTCCGCGGCGCAGGCCGTGGCGGCCGGGGCCACCTCTGTGCACGTCCACCCCAAGACGCCGTGCGGGCACGACAGCCTCTCCCCGCGCGTCCTCGCCGCGACCCTGGAGGCGATACGGGCGCGGGTGCGGGTGCCGGTCGGAGTGACCACGGGTGCCTGGGCGGAGCCCGATCCGACGGCACGGCTCGCTCGCGTGCGCAGCTGGCCGGTGCTGCCCGACTTCGCCTCGGTCAACTGGCATGAGCCGGGCGCCGAAGCGGTCGCCGAACAGCTGCTGGCCATGGGCGTGGGCGTCGAGGCGGGCATCTGGTCCGGCACGGACGGGGCGGCCCGGTTCGCCGCGTCGCCGCGGGGACCGGCGGTGCTGCGGGTACTGGCGGAGGTGACCGATCCGGACCCGGCGACGGCGGAGGACTCGGCGCGGGCCCTGCTGGCGGAACTCGGCCAGGCGCACGGCCGCCCGGTCCTGCTGCACGGCGAGGAGGGCGGCACCTGGCCGGTGCTGCGGCTGGCCGGGCGACTGGGCCTTGCGACCCGGATCGGCCTGGAGGACACCCTGGTGCTGCCGGACGGCAGCCGGGCGTCCGGGAACGCTCGGCTGGTGGCCGAGGGGCTGGTCCAGTACGGGTCGTTCCAGCGCTCGTCGTAGGGCAGACCGACGAGACGGGCACCGGTGGCCTCGTCCTCGGTGCCCAGGACCGAGGCGCAGGTCCCGAACACGTCCGCGGCGGGGTGAACGGGGCCAACTCCCCTGCCCACGCCCGCTCCTGCCCCAGCGCTCGCGGACATCGACACCGTGTGCGGCGGCGTGGCCGGCCGGGAGAGGGCGACGCTATCAGCCGTAAATCGGCTCGCTCCACCCGATTCCCGTCCGGACAGTGGAGCCGATGAAACCGAACCGATGAACACGGGGAGTCCCATGTCCACGCTGCGCGTCACCGCCGAAGTGCTGACCGTCCACGAGCATCCGAACGCCGATGCGCTCGAGCTGGCCCAGGTGGGCCTGTACCGGGCCGTCGTCGCCAAGGACGCGTACCGCACCGGTGAAGCCGCCGTCTACATCCCCGAGCAGTCCGTGCTCCCGCCCGAACTGATCGAGGAGCTGGGCCTGACCGGACGGCTGGCGGGCGGCGAGGCCAACCGGGTCAAGGCGGTGCGGCTGCGCGGCGAGCTGTCGCAGGGGATCGTGTGCCGGCCGAAGGCGCTGGCCGACGTCGACCTGGCGTCGGCGGCGGCCGAGGGGACGGACTTCGCCGAACGGCTGGGGATCACCAAGTGGGTGCCGCCGATCCCGCCGACCATGAACGGCGAGGTGGAGTCCGCTCCCGACCTGCTGCCCTGGGTCGACATCGAGAACATCCAGCGCTACCCGGACATCTTCGCACCGGGTGAGCCGGTCGTCCTGACGGAGAAACTGCACGGCTCGGCCTGCCTGCTGACGTATGTCTCCGGCGAGGGACGGGTGTACGTGTCCTCCAAGGGCTTCGGCGCCAAGTCCCTGGCGCTGAAGGAGGATCCACGGAACCTGTACTGGCGGGCGGTGCGCGGGCACGGTGTCGCCGAGGTGGCGGCGAGGCTCTGCGAGCGGCTGGGCGCCACGCGGGTCGGCATCTTCGGGGAGGTGTACGGCGCGGGGGTGCAGGACCTGTCGTACGGCGCCGACGGGCGGCGGGACACGCTGGGGTACGCGGCGTTCGACGTCTGTGCGGAGCTGGACGGCACCGTGCGCTGGCTGGACGCGGCGGAGCTGCTGGAGGGGGAGCTGCCGGTGGTGCCTCGGCTGTACGCGGGGCCGTACGACATCGAGCGGGTGCTGGAGTTCGCCGGCGGCCGGGAGACGGTGTCCGGGCGGGGGCTGCATCTGCGGGAGGGCGTGGTGATACGGCCTGCGGTGGAGCGGTACAGCGCGGTGACCGGGGGCCGGGCGATCGCCAAGGCGGTCAGCCCGGCGTACCTGACGCGTAAGGGCGGCACGGAGTACGAGTGACCGGTCGTGCTCCCCGCCCGGTGCAGGCGCCGGCCTTGCCGGATGCCGGCGAGGGCGAAGGCGGGCGGGGAGGCGGCCTCCAGGGCGACGATCAGGGTGGCGAGGTCGCGGGGGGGCGGGCGGCAGGGCGGCGCCGGCCGCGGCGGACAGCAGCAGGAACCGCAACTTCCCCGGCGGCACGCGCCGCTGGTCGCCCTCCAGCTTCGTGACCGATCAGCAGGGCCGCGAGCAGCGCGCCGCCGAGGACCAGGAACCGGATGACGAGTGTGGAGTGGTCGGCGGATGCCGGTGAGCGCGCGGTGAGCAGGCGGTGAGCCTGCCCGTCCAGGGTGGACCCATGACCGGTCCCGGGAGCGGGACCGACCCGACCGAGGGAGTCGACGATGGGTGCTCTGACCGGGAAGACGGCGCTGGTGACCGGCGGATCGCGGGGTATCGGGCGGGCGGTGGCGCTGCGGCTGGCCGCCGACGGCGCGCTGGTCGCCGTGCACTACGGGCAGAACGCGGCCGCGGCCAACGAGACCGTGGCACTGATCGAGAAAGCCGGTGGGCAGGCCATCGCCGTCCGCGCCCGGTTCGGCGAGGCCGGCGCCGTTCAGGCACTGTTCGAGCAGCTGACCGAGGGACTGGACGGCCGCGGGCTGGACGTCCTGGTGAACAACGCCGGGATCTCCTCCACCCACTCGATCGCCGAGGTCACCGAGGAGGAGTGGGAGCGGCTGCTCGCGGTCAACGTCACCACCCCGTTCTTCGTGATCCGGCGGGCGCTGCCGCTGCTCAACGACGGCGGGCGCATCGTCAACATGGGTTCCACCGCCAGCCGGTTCGCCGTCTCCACCCAGATCGGCTACACCGTCACCAAGGCCGCGCTGGAGTCGCTGGCACCGTCGCTGGCCAACGAACTCGGCCGCCGGGGCATCACCGTGAACACGGTCGCGCCGGGCGCGGTGCGCACCGACCTCACCGCCGGGTACACCTCGATCCCTGAGGTCGTGGCCGGACTGGAGGCGATCACCGCCCTGGGGCGGCTGGGCGAGCCGGAGGACGTGGCCGACGTCGTCGGCTTCCTGGCGGGTCCGCAGGGCCGCTGGGTCACCGGGCAGACCCTCGACGTGTCCGGCGGCACCTGGCTGGGCCCCCTCGCAGCCGGGTGAGCGGCTCAACTGCCATGGCCCGCTTGCATAATTGGCTGCATGCGCTTCGGAATCCTCGGCGGCACGCAGGTGTGGGGCGACGACGGCACCCCGGTTCCGGTCGGCGGCCCGGCCCGACGGGCCCTGCTCACCCTGCTGCTGATCCGGCCCGGCGACACCGTCCCCGCCGACCGGCTGGCACAGGGCGCCGGCCCGGACGGCGCCCCGTCCGCCCACGCGCTGCAGTCACAGGTGTCCCGCTTGCGTGCGGCGCTGGCGGGGGCGGCCGTGATCGAGCGCACCGGGGCGGGCTACCGCCTCCTCGCCGACCCGGACGACGTGGACGCCGGCCGCTTCGAGCGGCTGGCCGCCGAGGGCCGGGAAGCGTTGCGGGAGGGCGACGCCGAGGGGGCCGTGACGGCGCTGCGCGCGGCGCTGCGGCTGTGGCGGGGGCCCGCGCTGGCCGACCTGGCGGAGGTCGAGCAGGGCCGCGCCGCCGCCGTGCGGCTGGAGGAACTGCGGCTGACGGCCCTGGAGGACCGTATCGAGGCCGAGCTGGTCCTCGGCGAACACCGTTGCGCCGTCCCGGAGTTGCGGGAGCTGGCCGGCCGGTATCCGCTGCGGGAACGGGTCTCCGCCCTGCTGATGCGGGCCCTGTACGCCGACGGCGGCCATGCCGAGGCGCTGCTGGTGTTCGAGCAGGTACGGCGGCACCTCGCCGAGGAGCTGGGCGCCGACCCGTCGGCGGAACTCATGTCCCTCCACCAGGAGTTGCTGGCCGTCGACCGCACACCCGCCCCCGCCGCGCCGCCCGCCCCGCTGACGGCGTTCGTCGGCCGCTCCGGCGAGATCGCCGAGGTCGCCGCCCTGTTGCGCGTGGCTCGTCTGGTGACGCTGACCGGGCCGGGCGGGGTCGGCAAGACCCGGCTGGCCGCCGAGGTCGCCGCCGCCGCGGACGACGAGGTCTGCTTCGTCGAACTCGCTCCGCTGCGCGACCCGCGCGTCCTGGCACAGACCGTGCTCGCCGCGCTCGGGCTGCGCGAGCGGGGACTGCACGCGGTCGACGGGGTCGGCCAGGGGGCGCTCGACCGGCTGACGGCCGCCCTGTCGGGGAGGACGCTGCTGCTGGTCCTGGACAACTGCGAGCACCTGGTGGAGGCAGCCGCCGTCCTCTCGGCCCGCCTGCTCACCACCGGCCCCGGGCTGCGCGTGCTGGCGACCAGCCGCGAGCCGCTCGGGGTCATCGGCGAGCATCTGCACCCCGTACGGCCACTCGACGACGGGGCGGCCGTCGAGCTGTTCACCGACCGGGCCCGTGCCGTGCGGCGTGCCTTCGTGCCCGACCGGGAGGCGGTGCGCCGGGTGTGTGCGGCGCTGGACAACCTGCCGCTGGCCATCGAACTCGCCGCGGCCCGGCTGCGCACGCTGAGCCTGGAGGAGCTGACCGGCCGGCTTCGGGACCGGCTGGGCGTGGCCGCCCGGGGCAGCCGTACGGCCGACACCCGGCACCGGACGCTGCGATCGGTGGTCGCCTGGAGCTGGGACCTGCTGGACCCGGCGGAGCAGCAGGCGGCGCGGCGCTTCTCCGTGTTCGCGGCGGGCGCGACGACGGACACCGCGTGCCGTGTGTGCGCCACCGACGAGGACGTCCTTGCGGCGCTGGCCGACAAGTCCCTGCTGGAGCGAACGGCGGACCGCTATCGCATGCTCGCCACGATCCGTGCCTACGCCGCCGAACGCCTCTGCGAGGCGGGCGAGGAGAGCGACACGAGAGCGTCTCACGCCCGCGCCCTGCTCGGGCTCCTGCGCACCACCGAGCCGTTGCTGCGCGGCCCCGGGCAACTGCGCCGGCTGGACGACCTGTCGGCGGAGCGGCCCGAGCTGTTGGCGGCCGTGCGCCGGGCGGTCGGCGCGGGCGATTGGCGGACCGTGCTGGAACTGCTCGGCGCGGCCTCGACGTACCTGTGGATCCGGGGCGCCGCCGGGGCGTTCGCGGCCCAGGCCGCCGCCGTACTGGACGCCCTGGGCGACGACGTGCCCGACGGGCTGGGCGAGGAGTACGCGCTCTGCGTGCTGCTCGCCGCGTCCGGTCCCGACGGGCGGCAGGCCTGGCAGCGTCACCGGGAGGCCGCGGGGCGTGCGCTGGCCGCGGCGTGGTCGGGGACGGACGCCGGCCGGTGGCCCGCCGGACTGCTGCCGTGGATGATGCAGCACGCGAGCGACCTGGGGGCGCCCGCCGCCCACGCGCTCGTCTCCGCCCAGCGGGACCGCCCCGACCGCTGGACAAGGGCGGCCGCGCACTATGTCGCCGCCTTCGGCCCGCTCGGCGAGGGCGACTTCTGCGCGGGCGAGCAGGGTCTGCGGACGGCGGCCCGGGAGTTCCGGGCGCTGGGCGAGCGCTGGGGCGCCGCGCTGGCCCTGGACGCGCTGGCCGGCCTGGCCGCTGCGCGGGGCGCCCACGCAGAGGCGGCCGCACTCCTCGACGAGGCGCTCGGCCTCGCCGAGGAGCTGGGCGCCCTGGAGGACTGCGCCGACCTGCTGGTCAACCGCGGCGACCTGACGGTGACCACGGACCCGGACGCGGCCCGCGCCGACTACGTCCGGGCCGCCGAGTACGCCCGCCGGGCCGGCAGCGAGCCCACGCTGGCGGCGGCCCGGCGGGGGTTCGCGGACATCGCGCTGCTGGACGGCGACACCGCCACCGCACGGGAGTGGTACGCCCGGGCCCTGGACGGGCTTGACCCGCACCGGGTGAAGGGCATCGGCAGCCGGGTCCGCGCCCTGGCCGGGCTTGCCCGGATCGCCCAGGCCGACGGGGACGCGGAAGGAGCCGCCTCCCGGTACCGGGAGGCGGCGGAGTCGGCCGCGCTGCCGGGCCGCGCACTGCCCGAGTCGCTGCGCCTGCTGGGGCTGCCCGAGGCGCTGGTGGAGGCGGTGAGCGGACGGGCTAGCGCTGCTCCGTCATGAGGCGCGACCCCGTCAACCGCTCGCCGAACACGTCATCCGGGTTGGACAGGACGCACGTCTCCAGCGAAAGACACCCGCACCCGATGCAGTCGGTCAAGTGGTCACGCAAACGGTTCAGCTGCTTGATGCGTTCGTCGAGCTCCGACCGCCACGTCTGCGACAGCCGCGCCCAGTCCTCCCGCGTCGGCGTCCGCTCCTCCGGCAGCTGCGCGAGCGCGTCCCGGATCGTGGCCAGCGGGATCCCGACCCGCTGGGCCGCGCGGACGAAGGCGACCCGGCGCAGTGTGTCGCGGCTGTAGCGGCGCTGGTTGCCGGCCGTGCGGGTGCTGCTGATCAGGCCCTTGGACTCGTAGAAGTGCAGGGCGGAGACGGCGGCACCGCTGCGCGCGGACAACTGGCCGACGGTCAGCTCGTGGATCTTCTCGGGAATCTGGGGCACCCCTCAGAGCCTAGTCGCCCCGCGCCGGTCGCGGTCCGTTGACAGGCGCCCCGCACCCGACCATGCTAAGCAGTCGCTTAGGCATGTGAGCGAGACGCGAGCGAGAGGCCGGGAACATGGCAGAACCGAGGACCTTCACCTCCCCCGACGAGCTGAAGGCGGCCGTCGGCGAGCAGCTGGGGTACACCGACTGGCTGGAGGTCGACCAGAAGCGCATCGATCTGTTCGCCGAGGCCACCGGCGACCACCAGTGGATCCATGTGGACCCGGAGAAGGCCGCGGCGGGCCCCTTCGGGACCACGATCGCCCACGGCTATCTCACGCTCTCCCTGCTCCCGCTCTTCGGCCCGCAGCTGATCCGGGTCGAGGGCGTGAAGATGGGCGTGAACTACGGCACCAACAAGGTCCGCTTCCCCTCCCCCGTCCCCGTCGGCTCCCGGCTGCGCGCCACCGCGAAGATCACCGGCGTCGAGGACGTCACCGGCGGCGTCCAGGTGAGCATCGCCTTCAGCGTGGAGCGCGAGGGCGGCGACAAGCCGGTGTGTGTCGCGGAGTCGGTGTCCCGGTACTACCTGTGACCCGGTGGGCGCCCTACTTGGCGCCCACCATCCGCAGCACGAGGTCGGCGTAGAGCGCGCCGACCTCCTCGGGGGTGAACGGGCCGTCCACGCTGAACCAGCGGGCCACGTCGATGCACAGCGACAGCACGGCGAGGGTGGTGCCCTGGACGTCCAGGACGTCGAACTCGCCCGCGGCCACACCGTCCTCGACGATCCCGCGCACCTCGGCGTCGACCTGGCGGCGCAGCGCGACGATCTCGGCGCGGGCCTCGGGGCCGAGGGCGTCGAGTTCGTACTGCACGACGCGCGCGGTGGTGCGCCGCCCCGCGTGCCAGCGGACGAAGGAGCTGACCGCGTCGGCCAGCCGTTCCTTCGCCGTGCCCTCGCGGCCGGCCGCCGTGCGCAGGATGTCGAGGGCCTTGTCGTGACCGATCCGGCTGATCCGGTGGAGCAGCTCTTCCTTGGTCTTGTAGTGGATGTAGAGCGCGGCCGGGCTCATGCCGGCGCGGCCCGCGATGTCGCGGGTGGTCGTCGCGTGGTAGCCGCGTTCGGCGAAGGCCTCCACGGCCGCGACGAGCAGCCGTCGGGCCGCCTCAGGGGTGACCTCTTCCCACGGCTCCACTTCGCCGCCGGTCGTGTCCTCCGCCGTACTCATCAGCTCGCTCGCCCCTCTCGGTGACAGGAGCACCACCATACCGCCGACGGTGAGCGAGCGCTTAGCGCGCCTGCTCAGATCTTCTCGAAGGGGTCGTGCTCGGCGAGGAGCTTCTCCAGCCGCGCCTGGTCGACCCGGCTCACGATCTGCCCCGCCTCCTGCCGGTCCCTGATCACCTTGGCCAGGGTGAAGGCGGAGGTGACGAGGTACAGGACCGCGATCGCGAGGAAGCCCCGGACCCAGGCACTGGTGTCCAGCTGGTAGATGCCGATGGCGGTGGCGGACATGGCGACCGCGAAGGAGGCGACGGCCTGGCCGTAGAAAGCGGCCGTGCTCTGCTGCTTGACCGGTGTGTCACTCATGGAGAAGAGCATCGGCGGACGTGGCCCGCGCCACATCCGCCGAAGTACTCAGGGGCGTACTCAGATGCTCAGAACGCCGAAACCCCGGTCAGGGAACGGCCGATGAGCAGCTTCTGGATCTGGCTGGTGCCCTCGTAGAGGGTCATCACACGGGCGTCGCGCAGGAGTTTGCCGGCCGGGTACTCGTCGATGTAGCCGTAACCGCCGAAGACCTGGAGGGCGTTGTTGGCGGCACGAACGGCGGCCTCGGAGGCGAACAGCTTGGCCTTGGAGGACTCGACGGCGAACGGCTGACCGCGGTCGATCAGGTCGGCGACCCGCCAGGTGAGCAGCCGGGCGGCGTCCACGTCCACGGCGATGTCGCTGATCAGCTCCTGCACCAGCTGGTGGCGGGCGATCGGCTTGCCGAACTGCTCGCGCTCGCCGGCGTATCGTACGGCCGCGTCGAGCGCGGCCTGGGCGATGCCGACACAGCCCGCGGCCACCGACATCCGCCCCTTGGCCAGCGCGGACATGGCCACGGAGAAGCCCTTGCCCTCCTCCCCGAGCAGCGCCGAGGCGGGCACCCGCACGTCCTCGAAGGCGAGTTCGGCGGTGGCCTGGCCGCGCAGGCCGAGCTTGCCGTGGATGGTGCGGCGGGTCAGGCCGGGGGTGTCGGCGGGCACGAGGAAGGCGCTGACGCCCTTGTGGCCCGGGGCGTCGGTGGAGCGGGCGAAGAGCAGGACGACGTCCGCCCACGTGCCGTTGGTGATGAACATCTTCGCGCCGTTGATGACGTAGTCGTCGCCGTCGCGTACGGCACGGGTGGTGAGGTTGCCCGCGTCGGAGCCGGTGCCGGGTTCGGTGAGGCCGAAGCAGCCGACGTACTCGCCCGCGGTCAGCCCGGGCAGCCAGCGCCGCTTCTGCTCCTCGTCACCCCAGGCGGCGATGGTCTTGGCGACGAGCCCGAGGGACACGGAGACGATGCCGCGGACCGAGGAGTCGCCGCGGCCCAGCTCCTCGGTGACCAGGCAGTACGCGAGATGGTCGCCGCCCGAGCCGCCGTACTCCTCACCGATGGTCAGCCCGAGGAAACCGACCTCGCCCAGCTTCTTCACGATGGTCCGGTCGACCTCCTCGCCCCGGTCCCATGCCACGACGTGCGGGGCTATCTCGCGCGCCACGAAGTCCCGGGCGAGCTGCCGTACGGCGGCCTGCTCCTCGCTCAGCTCCAGGTTCACCACGCGATCACCCCACAGAAGACATCTTGAAAACCGTACATTTAAATTAGCACTGCTAGTTTCCATCCGCAGCCCTACTATGTGCGCCATGGCCCGACCGCGCAAGCCCCTCCTCAGCACCGACCGGATCGTCGAGACGGCCCGGGAACTCGTGGACCGGGAGGGCCTGGCGGCCGTCTCCACCCGCCGGCTCGCGGCCGAGCTGGGGGTGAGCGGGCCCTCGCTCTACAACCACTTCCGCACCAAGGACGAGATCCTGGAGGCGGTCGCCGACTCGGTGAGCGGCCTGGTCGACCTGGCGATGTTCGAGGACGGCCGCGACTGGCGGACCGCGCTGCACGACTGGGCCGTCTCCTACCGGGCCGCCCTGCGCGACCACCCGAACATCGTCCCGGTACTGGCCCGGGGCCCGGGCCGCCGCCCGGCCGCCCTGCGGCTCGCCGACGCGGTCTACGGCGCGATGGTCGAGGCCGGCTGGCCGCCGGCCCAGGCGACCTCCATCGGCGCGCTGATGCGGTACTTCATCATGGGCTCCGCGCTCGGCTCCTTCGCCGGGGGCTTCGTGGACGACGCGAGCGCGTACGACCCCACCGACTATCCCCACCTCGGGCAGGCCCATCTGCTCGCCGAACAGCAGGAGAAGATCGACGAGCGGGCCTTCGAGACCGGGCTGTCGGCACTGCTGGACGGGCTGGCGCAGCAGTACGAGCAGGTGCGGCAGGGCGTCCAGCGATAGTTCGGTGGGGGCCGAAGTGTCCGTGCCGCATGCTGGGAGGCATGACCGCCAAGGACTCCCGGGCCGCCGCTCTGGCCGCATTCGCCTCCCTGGTCGCCGACGAGACCCGGGCCGCGTGTCTGCTGGCGCTGCTCGACGGGCGCGCCTGGACCGCGGGTGAGCTGGCCCGGCATGCGGGGGTCGCCGCGTCGACGCTCAGCGAGCATCTGGGCAAGCTGGTGGCCGGCGGCCTGCTCGCGGAGGAACGGCAGGGGCGGCACCGGTACGTACGGCTGGCCGACGCGCGCGCGGCGGGACTGGTCGAGGAGCTCGCCGCGCACGTGCCTCCGGCGGCCGTCCAGCGCCCTCCCCGGACGCTACGGGAATCGAGCGCCCGGTCCGCGATGGCCCGGGGGCGTACCTGTTACGACCATCTCGCGGGGCGGCTCGGGATCGCGCTCACGGACGCGCTGACCCTCCGGGGACTGCTGCGCCAGGACACCGGGTTCGCGCTCACGGACGCGGGGGTGAAGTGGTTCGGTGCGGCGGGTATGGCCCTGGACGTTTCCGGCCGGCGTCCGCTGGCGCGGGCGTGCCTGGACTGGACCGAGCGGCGGCCCCATCTCGCGGGGGCGGCGGGGGCCGCGTTGTGCCGGCATGCGCTGGAGGCGGGGTGGTGCGTGCGGATCGGCTCCGGGCGGGCCGTGGCGGTGACTCCGTCGGGGGAGCGGGAGTTGTCGGCGCTGCTGGGTATGTCTCCGGGTTCGCTGCGGTGAAATCGGCCATGGGGAGCGGGGGTTCTGTGGTGCGCCGGGTGCGGGTCGTTCGTGGCTGGTCGCGCCCACGCGGCCGAGCCGCATATCGATACAGCCCCGCGCCCCTCAGCTACTCACCGCCCCGTCCGAATTCCGCCAGCCCGGACCACAACCGGTATCTAACCTCGGGAGCATGATGAACGTCGACCCACGTCAACGCCTGCTGCCGGCCGGCGCGGCCGTCGTCACCGTCGTCCTCTGGGCGTCGGCCTTCGTGGCGATCCGGAGTGCGGGGCAGGAGTATGCGCCCGGTGCGCTGGCCCTCGGGCGGCTGGCGTCGGGTGCCCTCGCGCTCGGGGTCATCTGGGCCATACGCCGGGAAGGGCTGCCGCCCCGGGGTGCCTGGCGCGGGATCCTGCTGTCCGGGCTGCTGTGGTTCGGGTTCTACATGGTCGCGCTGAACTGGGGCGAGCAGCAGGTGGATGCCGGTACGGCCGCCCTTGTGGTGAACGTCGGCCCGCTGCTGATCGCCCTGCTCGGCGCCCGGCTGCTCGGTGACCCGATGCCGCCGCGGCTGCTGGCGGGCATGGCCGTGTCGTTCGCGGGCGCGGTGACCGTGGGGCTGTCGATGTCGGGCGGGGGCGGATCCTCCGTCCTCGGTGTGGTGCTGTGTCTGCTCGCGGCGGTGGCGTACGCCGCCGGCGTGGTCGCGCAGAAGCCGGCCCTGGGGCAGGCGAGCGCCCTGCAGGTGACGACCTTCGGGTGTCTGGTCGGGACGGTGGCGTGTCTGCCGTTCGCCGGGCAGCTGGTGCACCAGGCCGCGCACGCGCCGATGCGGGCCACCCTGGGCATGGTCTATCTGGGCGTCTTCCCGACCGCGCTCGCCTTCACCACCTGGGCCTACGCGCTCGCCCGCACCACCGCCAGCCGGATGGGCGCGACGACGTACGCGGTGCCCGCGCTGGTGGTGCTGATGTCATGGCTGGCGCTCGGCGAGGTGCCGGGCGTCCTCACGCTCGTCGGTGGTGCGCTGTGTCTCGCCGGTGTGGCGGTGTCTCGGTCCAGGGCACTCGGGCGGAGCAGGCGGGTCGCGGCCCGGCAGCCGCGACCCGAGAAGGTCGGCTGAACCTCAGAACACCACCAGTGCCCGGCCGCCCTTGCCCGCGAGCATGTTCTCGAAGGCGGCCGGGATGCCTTCGAGGGCGATCCGTTCGGTGACGAGCGCGGAGAGGTCCAGGCGGCCCTCCCGTACGTGCTCGGCGAGCACCGGCAGGTCGCGGGCCGGGTCGGTGTCGCCGTAGACGCAGCCGGACAGGGTGCGGCCCCAGTGGAAGATCTCCAGGGCGTTGAAGGTGACCTCCTGGTCCTTGCCGCCGATGCCGACGACCGTCGTACGGCCGCCGCGGCGGGTGGAATCCCATGCGGCGCGGATCGACACCGCGCGGCCCACGCACTCCACCGAGACGTCCACGCCCTGCTTGCCGGTGAGGGCGCGGATCTCACGGGGTGTGTTCTCGGAGGCGAGCACGTAGTCCGTGGCGCCGGCCGCCCGGGCCAGTTCCTCCTTCTCGGGGGAGACGTCGACGGCGATGATCCGGGACGCGCCCGCGATGCGCGCCGACTGGAGGGTGGCGAGACCGACGCCGCCCGCGCCGAAGACGGCCACCGTCTCGCCCTGGCGGACCTTCGCCGAGTGGTGGACGGCGCCGTAGCCGGTGAGGACGGCGCAGCCGAGGAGGGCCGCGTCCACCAGCGGCACGCCCTCCGGCAGGGGCAGCACGCAGGAGGCGGAGACGACCGTCTCCTCGGCGAACGCGGCGACGTTCAGGCCGGGATGGAGGTCGGTGCCGTCGGTGGTGCGGGCGTAGACGTCGGCGGCGCCGTTCAGGGCGTTGGCGCACAGCCAGACCTCGCCGAGCGCGCAGGCGTGGCAACAGCCGCAGGAGGGGGCCCAGTTGAGGACGACGGGGTCGCCCTCGGCGACATGGGTGACGCCCTCGCCGACGGCCACCACCGTGCCGGCGCCCTCGTGGCCGAGGACGGCCGGGACCGGGACGCGCATGGTGCCGTTGGACAGGGACAGGTCGGAGTGGCAGACACCGGCGGCGGCGAGGCGCACGCGGACCCGTCCGGGGCCCGGGTCGGGCAGGTCGATGCCGGTGATCTCCAAGGGGGCCCCGATGGCGGGCAGGACGGCGGCTCGTACGGCCATGGGTCGCGTACTTCCTTAGAACTGGAGGGACTTGGTCTGGAGGTACTCGGTCAGTCCGTGCGCGCCGAGTTCCCGGCCGACTCCGGACTGCTTGTAGCCGCCGAAGGGGGCGAGGGGGTTGAACCGGCCGCCGTTGATGTCGACCTGGCCGGTGTCCATGCGCCGGGCGAAGGCCACGGCCTCGGCCTCGTCACCGGCCCAGACGGCGCCCGCGAGGCCGTAGACCGTGCCGTTGGCGATGCGCAGGGCGTCGTCCTCGTCCTCGTACTTCAGAATCGACAGGACGGGACCGAAGATCTCCTCCTGGGCGATGGTCATCTCCGGGGTCACGTCCGCGAAGACCGTGGGGCTGACGAAGTAGCCCTGCTCGCGGGGGGATTCGGGGCCGCCGGCCACGAGACGGGCACCCTCGGCGATGCCCTTCTCGATGTAGCCGCGCACCCGCGCCCGCTGCCTGGCGCTGACCACGGGGCCGATCCTCTCGCCGTACTTGGCGGCCGCTTCCCGGGCCAGCTCGACGGCCTCGTCGTACTGGTCGCGATGGACCAGCATGCGGGTCCAGGCGCTGCACGTCTGGCCGGAGTTGGACATCACGTTGGCGACCCCGACGTTGACGGCGCGGGCGAGGTCGGCGCTCGGCAGGACGACGTTGGCGGACTTGCCGCCGAGTTCCAGGGCCACCTTCTTGACGGCCGCGCCCGCCACGGCGCCGATCTGCCGGCCGACCGCCGTGGAACCGGTGAAGGAGACCAGGTCCACGCCCGGATGCTCGGCGAGGGCCTGGCCTGCGACCGGGCCGAGGCCGGTGACCAGGTTGAACACCCCGGCCGGCAGGCCCGCCTCGTGAACGGCCTCGGTGAACAGCTGGGCGGTGAGGGGGGTGTCCTCGGCGGGCTTGAGGACGACCGTGCAGCCCGCGGCGAGCGCCGGGGCGGCCTTGGCGACGATCTGGTGCAGCGGGTAGTTCCAGGGCGTGATCGCGCCGACCACCCCGACGGGCTCGTGCAGGACGGTGGAGTTGCCGACCGTCTCCTGGAAGGAGTGGGTCGCGACCAGTTCGGCGTAGGAGCCGGCGACCGCGATCGGCACGGCCGCGTGCACGTCCTGGGAGAACTGCAGGGGGGAGCCCAGCTCCTCGGTGACCGTCTCGGCGATCTCGTCCTTGCGGGCCTCCAGGACGTCCCGGAGGGCGGCGAGGCGCGCGGCGCGTTCGGCCGGGGGCGTGGCCGCCCAGGCGGGCAGGGCGGCCCGTGCGGCGCGTACGGCGGTGTCGACGTCCAGGGCGCCGCCCGCCGGGACCCGGGCGATGACCTGCTCGTCGGCCGGGTTCACGACCTCGATGACGTCCGCGCTCGCGGCGGGGCGCCAGGCGCCGTCGATGTACAGGCCGTCGTGTGCCTTCATGCTGCTTCCTCCCGGCGGTTGTGCGTCGTCCGGCACACAAACTAGCGGCGTTAGTTTTTTGGCGCCAGACGTACCAGGACATCATCGCGGGGGCGGCCGCAGCTCACTCGTCCAGGTCGGGCAGCCGGTCGGGGGACGGGCAGATACGGTCGCCCAGCTGGTCGAAGACGAAGAGGTGGGCGAGGTCGACGAGGAGCGGGACCTGCATGCCGTGGTGCAGGCGCAGGTCGGGAGTGGTGCGGACCACCAGGTCGCCCGGAAGCCGGCCCTCCGGGGGCACGTGCCCCGGTTCGGTGTCCCCGGAGGGTTCGAGGGTCACCACCGGCCCGGCGCGCCGCGAACCGGTCCGTTCCCTGAGCCGGTCCAGCACGGTCGGGCCCTCCCTGCGGCGCCGTCGCGCCGGCCGGGCGGCCGGGCGCGGGGCCTCCAGTTCGGGCACGACGGCGGGCCGGGAGCCGGTGTTGAAGTGCACGAGGATCTCGTGCCCCTGGAACTCCACGTGCTCCACGAGACCGGTGAGCGCCACCTCTCGCGGCCGGGCGGAGCTGTGCTTGGCGATGCGCACCGCCTCCGAGCGCAGCCCCACGATCACCTCGCGGCCCTGCTGTACCCGCAGCAACTGGTGGTCCAGGCACAGGGGTTCGGGCAGCCGCAGGGCCTGCTTGCCCAGGCTGATCGTCATGGCGCCGTCCAGCGGGGCGCGGACCAGGCCGCACAGCAGGTTGATGCGCGGGGTGCCGATGAAGGCGGCGACGAACACGTTGCGCGGCAGCGCGTACACCTCGCGCGGGCTGCCGACCTGCTGGAGCACTCCGCCGCGCAGCACGGCGACCCGGTCGCCGAGGGACATCGCCTCGGCCTGGTCGTGGGTGACGTACACCGTGGTGACCCCCAACTCACGGGTGAGCTGGGATATTTCGGCGCGCAGACGGTTGCGCAGCTTGGCGTCGAGGTTGGACAGCGGCTCGTCCATCAGGAAGGCCGACGGGTGACGGGCGATGGCGCGGCCCATGGCGACCCGCTGGCGTTCACCACCGGAGAGCTGGCTCGGGAAGCGGTCGAGCAGCTCCTCGATGCCCAGCATGCGGGCGGTGGCGGTGACGCGCGGGGCGGGGTCGGCGCCGGGGTCCTCGATACGCAGGGGGAAGCCGATGTTGTCACGGCCGGTCATGTTCGGGTAGAGGGCGAAGCTCTGGAAGACCATGGCCATGCCTCGCTCGGAGGGCTGCCAGTGGTTGGCGTACTCGCCGTCGAGCAGGAGCTCGCCCTGGTCGATGTCCTCCAGACCGGCGATCATCCGCAGCACGGTCGACTTGCCGCAACCGGACGGGCCGAGCAGCACCAGGAACTCTCCGGGCGCGATGTCCAGCGAGAGCCCGTCGACCACGCGCGTGCCGCGTGCGTAGGACTTGCTCACGTCGTGCAGTGCGATGGCGCGTGTCATGACTGCTGCCCCCGGCGGCTGTGCGGAGCGCCGCTGCTCCGTGGTCGTGGTCCCCGCGCGGGTCGAACGGGGCCTGTGGGTCACGGAAGTTAACGGAATGTGGTGGGCCGGGGGAAGACATGGCGCGGCCCGGCGCGTCACCTGGTCGCGGTCAGGTGCGCGAAGACCACGACGTTGCTGGTGTAGCCGGTCCGCCGGCTGTAGAGGCCGCCGCAGGTCAGCACGCGCAACTCCGGTCGCGGGGTGGGGGCGTAGACCTCCTTGTCCGGGAAGGTCGCCTTGTCGTAGACCTTCATCCGGTCCACGGTGTAGAGGGCGGTGTGGCCGTCGGCGCGCCTGACCTCGATGAGCTTGCACGGTTTGACCTGGGCGAGCCCGGCGAAGACGGCCGGGCCGGTCGTGGTGTCCCGGTGGCCGACGGCGATCGCGGTGCCGGACTCGCCCGGTGTGGGGCCGCCCTCGTACCAGCCGACCAGCTTGGACCTGGTCACGGGCGGGGTCTCCAGTTGCCGTTCCCCATCGAGCCGGAGGGCCGTGATCGGGGCGTCGATGCCGAGCGAGGGGATACGGAAGGACGTCGGCCGGGACCGGGGCAGCGGGCGGGGCGGGGGGCCGGGAGGGGGCGCGCAGGACTCCTCTGCGGACGCGCCCGGTCCGTGGGCGGACGACACCGCGTCCGGGTCGCCCGCCCGGCCGTTCCCGGCGTGCCCGCCCCCGCACCGGTGGCCCACCGTCACCAGGACGGTCACCAGCAGGGCCGTCCTGGTCAGACGGTAGGCGCGGGTCCGGTGCCAGGGCCTGCGTCTGCGCCTACGCGGCACCATGAGGCCGCCGGCGGCTGCGCCGGACGTACGCGGCACCGCCGGCCGCGATCAGGCCCACGGCTCCCGCGGCGGCCACCGGCGAGTATGCGGCGGCCCTGTCGATGAGACCGCCGCCGCCCGCGTGCACACCGCCTCTCGGCGGATCGTCGTGGTCCCGCCCGCCCCAGCCCGGACCGTCCTGCTGGTGGTGGTCGTGGTCGTGGTCGTGATCCTCGATCTGCCCGTTCGGACCGTGCGGGTCGTCGTGGTGCTCGTCGTGGTGCTCGTGGCAGTTGACGCGGAAGAGCTTCTCCTTGACGGCGCCCGCCGCGACCCAGGTGAGCTTGTACTGCCCGTCGGTCAGGCCGATCGCGTCGGTGTGTCCGGCGCCGCCGGCGAGCTGGATGACACCGGTGACGGTGGCGGCGCTGGGCAGCGGGGGCTGTGCCTGGATGATGTAGGGGATGTTGGGCAGGATGTCGAAGTTGACGGCGTCGAGGTAGAACCTGCAGACCGCCGGCTCGTCCCTCGACACGCCGTAGGGCACACCCACGCTGTGCACCCTGATGTCGCCGTTTTCTCCTTGGGCCGCCGCGTTCGGTGCCACCACCCACGACGCGCCCACCGCGGCGAGGGCGGTGAGGACGACGGTGGCGCCCGCACGGGAGCCGAAGGCACGTGGTGAGGTCGTGGTCGGCATGCACATTCCTCCGAGTCAGACGATTTTCATACAAATCGCTCTTTCGCCTGACTCTGCGCGATGGGCGCCCCGGCCCCTGGCACCTGCGCCCGACGCGCCGTCAGAGACCGCTCGTACGGCGCAATCCCCAGCGTCTCGCCCGCTCCCCCGCCACCCGTTCGGCTCCCTTGGGCCGTCCCGGTGAGCGCATTCCGGTCACTCGACCACGACGGCCACCTGGACGGGGACTCCGTTCAGGACGGCGTTGCCGGAGAGCGGGTCGAGCAGGCTGCCGTCGAGGAGCTGGTTGACGTTGACGCCGGGGCTCTTCCTGGCGTGGCTCATCCGGATGCCGGAGCGGTCGTGGCCCCAGCCGTGCGGGAGGCTCACCACCCCGGGCCGTATGGCGTCGGTGACCTCGGCGGGGGCCACCACCTCTCCCCCGGCACCCTTCACGCGGACGTCCGCCCCGTCCCGGACGCCGAGCCGGACCGCGTCCTCGGGGTGGATGTGCAGGGTGCAGCGGTTGGAGCCGCCGGTGAGGGCGGGCACGTTGTGCATCCAGCTGTTGTTGGAGCGAAGGTGGCGGCGGCCGACGAGGACGAGGCCCTCGGGCCGCTCGCGCAGGGCCTGGCGAAGCCGCGGCAGGTCGGCGGCGATCGGCTCGGGCAGCAGCTCGACCTTGCCGCTCACGGTCCTCAGCGGCTGCGGCAGGCGCGGGCGCAGCGGGCCGAGGTCGATGCCGTGCGGGTGCGCGAGCAGCCTGTCCAGGGTGAGCCCGTCGGGCCGTGCGCCGAAGCCGTCGCCGTACGGGCCGAGGCGGAGCATCATGTCCAGCCGCCGCTCGGGGCCGCTCTCGCCGGTGAGTCCGGCGGCGAGTTCCTTCGGGTCGCGGCCGTACACCGGCGAGTGCTTCTCCTGTACGGCCTTGCCGAGGGTCTGGTCGACGACCATGGCGTCCACGGCGGCCGGGTCGGCGCCGTGCATGCCGGTGGCCGCGAGGATCAGCCGGGCGAGGATCTCGGACTCGGCCATGCGGCCGGGCTCCAGCGGGACCGCGGGGCGGCTGTAGCGGACCTGGTTGCGCACGGCGAGGGTGTTGAAGGCGAAGTCGTGGTGCGGGCTCTGCGAGGGCGGGGGCGGGGGCAGTACGACGTCGGCGTGGCGCGAGGTCTCGTTCAGGTACGGATCCACGCTGACCATGAAGTCGAGGGAGTCCAGGGCCTTGTCGAGGCGGTCGCCGTCGGGTGCGGACAGCACCGGGTTGGCGGCCACGACGATCAGCGCGCGGACCGGCTCGCCCTCGTCCGTCGCGGTGTCGATCTCCTCGGCGAGCGCGGAGAGCGGCAACTCGCCCTTGGCTTCGGGGAGTTGCCGTACCCGTGAGCGCCAGCGGCCGAGCGTGAAGCCGCGGCCGGGGCCGGCCGGGCGGGGCGTCCTGTCGGTGGCGGCCTGCGGGAACAGGGCGCCGCCGGGCCGGTCCAGGTTGCCGGTGAGGATGTTGAGGACGTCCACCAGCCAGCTGGCCAGGGTGCCGTGCGGGACGGTGCAGCTGCCGATGCGGGCGTAGACGGCGGCGGCGGGGGCGGCGGCGAGTTCGCGGGCGAGGCTGCGGATGGTCCGCGCGTCGACGTCACAGGCCTCGGCCACGGCGTCCGGGGTGAAGTCCTCGACGGCTTCCCGGAGTTCGTCGAGGCCCTGGACGTGCGGGGCGAGGTGGGCGAGGTCGACCAGGTGCTCCGCGAAGAGGGTCTGCGCCATCGCGGCGAGCAGCAGGGCGTCGGTGCCGGGGCGGATCGCGAGGTGCCGGTCGGCGAGCTTCGCGGTGCGGGTGCGGCGCGGGTCCACCACGGTCAGGTGTCCGCCGCGGGCCTTGAGCGCCTTGAGCTTGCCGGGGAAGTCGGGTGCGGTGCACAGACTGCCGTTGGATTCCAGGGGGTTGGCGCCGATGAGGAGCAGGTGGTCGGTGTGGTCCAGGTCCGGTACGGGGATGGCGTTCGCGTCGCCGAAGAGCAGCCCGCTGGAGACGTGCTTGGGCATCTGGTCGAGCGTGGAGGCGGTGAACAGGCTGCGGGTGCGCAGCCCGGCGAGCAGGACCGGCGGGTAGAGGGCGCCGGCCACGGTGTGCACGTTGGGATTGCCGAGGACCACGCCGACGGAGTTCGGGCCGTGCCCCTCCACGACGGGGCGGAGCCCTGCGGCGACCGCGTCGAAGGCCTCCTCCCAGGTGGCCTCGCGCAGCTCGCCGTCCCGGCGCACGAGCGGGGTGCGCAGCCGGTCGGGGTCGGAGTCGACGGCCCCGAAGGAGGCGCCCTTGGGGCAGATGAAGCCCTTGCTGAAGACGTCCTCGCGGTCCCCGCGGGCGGCGGTGACACGGGGGCCCTCGATGGTGAGGGTCAGCCCGCAGGTGGCCTCGCACAGGGGGCAGATTCGCAGGGCGGTGCGGGACACGGGTCCTCCCGGGGGTCGGCGGCGACTCGTACGGCCGGGCGCTCAGCGCGAGCATACCGACCGGTATGCACGGAGGGGAGACCCCACGGGTGACCGTTCGGCTTCGACCGGGTGACCGCTGGCTCGCGGACGGCGGCGGAGGGCGCTGCGCGGATGCTTCACGCGGGCACCCGCGCCGAGGGGCGTCGGCCGAGCGCGATCGCGGACACGTCGGCCGGGCACACGTCCCCGGCAGGTCAGGCCGGCGCGCGGCAGGGCAAGCGCACGTCCCCGTCTCGTCCTGCGGGCGCGCACGGTCGGGCCGGTCGGTCGACACCCCGTCCCGGGTACGCCCGGCCGCGTCAGTCGAGCACGCGCGCCAGATACGCCCGCAGCAGCTCACGGGTCTCGGTGATGATCGCCTCGTCCCCGTCCGGGTCGGTACGGAAGGCCAGCTGGACGAGGGTGTCCGCGCTCTCCACGGCGACCAGGAAGACCCGGCGCAGGTCGTCGTCGGGGTGCGGTCGAGGTAGCCGGAGAGCAGCTTGGTGAGGCGGTCGGCGACGCGGGTGTTGGGCTCGGCATCGCGGACACCGACCGGGATCTGGTTGCCGAAATCGACCAGGGCGAAGCCGGGCGCGGTGCGCTTCATGGCCAGGTACTCGTCGAGCACGGCGTCCATCGCGGCACGCCAGTCGCCCTTGTCCGCCTGCCTCAGCCGCTCGGTGACGCGCTCGGTGTACCGCTCCAGGTTGCGCTGGGCGAGGGCGTCGGCCATCTGCCGCTTGTTGCCGAAGAACCGGTAGACGGAGCCGATGGGCACACCGGCGCGCAGGGCGACCGCCCGGGTGCTGAGGGCGTCGTAGCCCACCTCGTCGAGGAGTTCGGCGCAGGCGTCGAGGATCCTGGTCAGCCGTTCGGCGCTGCGCCGCTGGACGGGCGCGCGGCGGAGGGATGTCGCGTGGGGCACGGGCTTCATGATGCCTCTTGGCCGTCGGTCCGGTGAACCTCGCCCTCTGTACGGAGAAGAGTGCCCGATGCACTCATTTCCCGGTGACCGGGCTCGCCGTGCCGGTCGCAGGCTCGGCCGGTCCCGTCTCCAGGCCGGACACCGTGATGTCGGCGGTGTTCTGCACCGGCTTGCCGTGCACGGCCCACACGGTGCCGTCGTCGGCGTACAGGCGCGCGGTGACGTGGTGGGTGCCGCGCGGGACGAGGCTGTCGGGCAGGTGGTACCCGTGGGCACGCAGCCTGGTGACCTGGCGGCCGTCGACGAAGAGGTACACGAGCCCGCGTCCGCCGACCGCCGCCGGCCGGGCGCCCGGTACGGAGCAGCGGAAGTGGTGGAAGGTCAGCCGGACGTCCCAGCCGCCGCCGGAGTCCGGGGTCACCTCGACCCCGACGTCGGGCGCGTTGTTCTTGCCGACCTCGCGCAGATGCCGGCCGGTCTCGTCGGTGTCGTCCAGGACCTTGCCGACCGGCGAGGGCGAGACCGCGCCGTGGGCGTGAGCGGCCGCGCAGCCCGCGGCCCCTAACGGCAGCAGGACGCATGCCGCGAGCGCGGCGAGCGTCCGGCGGGTCCATGACGTCCTGGGCATGACCGGGAGAGTAGAACAAGGTTCCGGTCTGCCGAATCCGCCTCAAGTCGGGTTCTGGTCACCCTTCGAAGTCCCCCTGGCGGAGTAGACCGGTCCCCCTTGCGCCCACCCCGGACCTATTCCTACGGTGATACATAGGAATCAGGGAGCGCATCAGGCGCGCATCGGGAGCGCAAGGGAGCGATCATGAGCGGGGACGCGCGGAAGACTGCCGCGGGACTGTCGTATCTGACCGGGTTCGGCAACGAACACGCCTCGGAGGCGGTGCCGGGCGCCCTGCCCGAGGGCCGCAACTCGCCGCAGCGGGCACCGCTCGGGCTGTACGCGGAGCAGCTGAGCGGTACGGCGTTCACCGAGCCGCGGGCGCACAACCGCCGCTCCTGGCTGTACCGCATCCGCCCGTCGGCCGCCCACCCGGAGTTCACCCGCACCGACAACGGCGCCCTGCGCACGGCCCCCTTCACCGAGACCGTGCCCGACCCCAACCGGCTGCGCTGGAACCCGCTGCCCGAGCCGCCGGCCGGTACGGACTTCCTGGCCGGCCTGTGGACGCTGGGCGGCAACGGCGACGCCACCCAGCGCACCGGCATGGCCGTGCACCTGTACCACGCCGACGCCTCCATGGAGCGTGTGTTCAGCGACGCCGACGGGGAACTGCTCATCGTCCCGGAGCACGGCGGGCTGCTGCTGCACACCGAGTTCGGCCGGCTCGCTGTGGAGCCCGCCCATGTGGCGCTCATTCCGCGTGGGGTGCGCTTCCGGGTGGAACTGCTCGACGATTCGGCCCGAGGCTATGTGTGCGAGAACTACGGGGCGTCGTTCCGGCTGCCCGACCTCGGCCCGATCGGCGCCAACGGCCTCGCCAACACCCGGGACTTCCGGGCGCCGGTCGCGGCGTACGAAGACGTGACCGGCCCGGTGGAGGTGGTGAACAAGTTCTGCGGCAACCTGTGGACGGCCACGTACGACCACTCCCCGCTCGATGTGGTCGCCTGGCACGGCAACCATGTGCCGTACGTCTATGACCTTCGCCGTTTCAATGTGATCGGCACCATCTCCTACGACCACCCGGACCCGTCCATCTTCACGGTCCTGACCTCCCCGTCGGACACCCCGGGCCTGGCCGGAGTCGACTTCGTCGTCTTCGCCCCGCGCTGGCTGGTGGGCGAGGACACCTTCCGGCCGCCGTACTTCCACCGGAACGTGATGAGCGAGTACATGGGCCTGATCGAGGGGGCCTACGACGCCAAGGCGGAGGGCTTCGTGCCGGGCGGCGGCTCGCTGCACAACATGATGTCGGCGCACGGCCCGGACCGGGAGACCTTCGACAAGGCCAGCGCGGCGGAGCTCAAGCCGCAGAAGATCGACGACGGGCTGGCGTTCATGTTCGAGACCCGCTGGCCGGTGACCCTCACCCCGCACGCGGCCGGCGCGGACCACCTCCAGCAGCGCTACGACGACGTGTGGCGGGGGCTGGAGCGCCATTTCCGCGCATGACGCCCCGGTTGCGTCCCGCGTTCATCGACAGGTACGGATAGCCGCGTGACCTCCTTCGCTCCGGATTCGATCGTCCTGAACCGCAAGCTGCCGCTGTGGTATCAGGTGTCGCAGTCGCTGCGCGCCTCGATACTCGGCCGCTCCCCCGAGGACCCGCTGCGGCTGCCCACGGAGGAGCAACTGGCGGAGCACTACGGCGTGAGCGTGCTGACGATGCGGCAGGCGCTGAAGGAGCTGGAGGACGAGGGGCTGATCAGCCGCCACCGGCGGCGCGGCACGTTCATCGAGCCCGGGGCGCGGCGCGGGGCGCCCGTACGGCTGCTGGGCTCGGTGGACGCGATCGTGGCCCAGCAGTCCGGGATGCGGACCGAGCTGCTCGGCCACGGCAGCGTGTCCGTCCCGGCCGCCCTCGCCGAGCACTTCCCGGACCTCGCGGAGGTGGCGACCTACCACCGCCTCCGCAGCGACGAGAAGACCGGCGAACCGACCAACCACGCCGTGAACCACATCCGCCCCGAACTCGCCGCGCGCATCGACCTGGAGGACCTGATCCGCTGGCCGATGACGAAGGTGCTGCGGGACGTGGTCAAGGCGGACATCAGCCGGATCACGGACACGGTGGAGGCACGGCTCGCCGATCCGGAGACCGCCCGGCTGCTCCAGGTGCCGCTGCTCAGTCCGATCCTGCACTACACGGGTGTGACGTATGACAGCGGTGGGCGGGTGCTGGACGTGGCGGTGATCCAGTACCGGGGGGACCGGTTCTCGTTCACGGTCACGCTGGAAGCCTGAGGGCTCCGCCGGGTGGGCGCGCGACGGGTCGCCGGTCGTCTGCGGCACAGCCCCGCGCCCCTGCGGGGCGCTGTCGTAGCATGCCCTGCGTGACGCACGACGACGCTCCGCTGCTCGCGGACCTCATGCCGTGGTCCGTCGCACCGCTGCGGACGGGCCGCGCCTGGCCGACGGCACCCGACCCCGGCTCCCTGAGGGCCCGCTGGGACGCCCTGCTGAAGGCCGAAGGAGCGGACCGGGAGGCCCTGTTCGAGCCGACCCGGTCCCGGACGCTCGCCTCGGCGGTGGGCCGGCTGCCCGGCCAGTCCACCGGTACCGAACGACTGGCCCGGGCCGGGGGGCCCTGCGCCGAGCCCGTCCGTGTGCTGGCGGCGCCCTTCGACGAGCAGTGGCTGATCCCGGACCACCGGCTGATCGACACGGCCCGCCCGGAGCTGTGGCGGGTGGCGGACGAGCACCAGGTCTTCACGGTGGAGACGGGAGCCGAGGAGGATCCGCTCCTGGCCACGTCCCTGCTGCCGACCCTGCGCACCGGCCGCATCCGCCCGCTGTACCGCCGCCCCGGCGGCAAGGAGCCCAACCTGGCACCGGGTCTGACGGCCCACCTGTCGGACCGCCTGGGCAGCGCCCCCGCCCCGGCGGACGTCCTGTCCTGGATCCTTGCGACCACCGCCCCGGATCTCACCGTCCCGCTCACCGACGACGCCGGTCTGTGGTCGGCCGGCGTCGAACTGGGCCGCCGCATGCTGTGGCTGATGCGCCGCGACGGTGAACGCCCCAAGCTGCCGGGCGGCCGCCGCCCCTACGTCCGCGCACCGCTTCCGGCCCGGCCGCTCGCCCTGCACTACGACGAGGACGAGCAGACCCTCCACCTCGACGAGGGCCGCATCTCCCCCGTCCCGCCGGAGGCCTGGAACTACGAGGTGGCCGGGGTCCGCGTCCTGGAGTCCTGGTTCACCACCCGCACGGCGGCGGACGGACCAGGCACCCTGGCCGCGATCCGCCCGGCCACCTGGTCGCAGGCCTGGACGTCGGAACTGCTGGAACTGATCACGGTTGTGGCCCTGCTGGCGGAACTGCGGCCCCAGCGGGCCGAGTTGAAGGCGACGGCCTCGATCACGGCAGCCGACCTCCGGGAGGCGGGCATCCTCCCGGCACCGGAGGCGTCCCGCCGCCCCGCCTCGGTCCTGGACCACCACGAGGAGGGCCCGGAGGGTCAGATCGCCCTGATCTAGTGGCACTTGGGGGTGGGGCCGGCACCGGCTACCGCGACCCGAACGCGTCCAGTACCCTCCCCAGCGCCCGCTCGAAAACCGCCTCCAGATCGATCGGTCCGGCATCCTCCGCGAACGCCGCCGCCATCCTCGGATACGCGCCGGAGGCGATCTGCCCGCCGAGATACGCGATCCGCACCGCGTTCTCCTCGTCCTCCGACCAGGGAAGCGCCCGTACCCGCTCGGCGGTGTCGAGTTCGTTGCGGACGTACGTGGTCACGATGCCGTTCAGCATCGCGATCAGCTCCAGCTTCGTGCCGTAGGACTCCTCCAACGGGTCCAGGCAGGCCAAGCAGTGCTCCAGATAGCGCAGGGCGTTGGGGCTGAGGCCGTAGACCGGTGACATCAGACGCGGCACCCAGGGGTGCCGGCGCATCAGCTCGCGTGTCTGCCGGGCCACCCGGAGCATGTCGGCGCGCCAGTCCCCGCTCGGCTCCCACGGGGCGTGCTCCGCGCTGACCGCGTCCACCATCAGCTCGTGCAGGTCCTCCTTGCGGGGGACGTAGTTGTACAGCGACATGGTGCCGCAGCCCAGCTCGGCCGCGACGTGCCGCATCGACACCGCGTCGAGCCCCCGCTCGTCGGCGATCCGGACGGCGGCGGCCGCGATGTCGTCGCGGGTGTACGCCGGCTTCGGACCCCGGCCGGTGCGCTCGGGGCGCGCCCAGATCACTTCGGGGACGGCCCCTCGGACTGCCATCGATCATCACCTCGCTCACCATCTTAGTTACGTACAGCGTACGTAGTGGGGTATGGTTGCCGCATGACTACTACGTACGCTGTACTTAGTGAGGGGCTGGAGAAGCGCTTCGGCGCCGTCCACGCCCTGCGCGGGCTCGATCTGGCCGTCGCCGAGGGCACCGTCTGCGGACTGCTCGGGCCCAACGGGGCGGGGAAGACGACCGCCGTACGGCTGCTGACGACACTGCTGCGGCCGGACGCCGGCTCGGCGCGGATCGCCGGGCACGATCTCGTCCGGGAGGCCGCCGCGGTGCGCAGCCGGATCGGGGTCACGGGGCAGTACGCCTCGGTCGACGGCGACCTGACCGGACGGGAGAACCTGCGGCTGTTCGCCCGGCTGCACCGGGTGCGCGGGCCGGCCGCCCGAGCGGAGGAGTTGCTGGAGCGCTTCGGGCTGGCCGAGGCCGCCGGGCGCAGGACCTCGACGTACTCGGGCGGCATGCGGCGCCGGCTGGACCTGGCCGCGAGCCTGATCCGGCGGCCCGACGTGCTCTTCCTCGACGAGCCGACGACGGGCCTCGACCCGGCCAGCCGCGCCCGCATCTGGCAGGCGGTGCGCGAGCTGAAGGCGGACGGTACGACCGTGCTGCTGACCACCCAGTACCTGGAGGAGGCCGACCAGCTCGCCGACGACATCGCCCTGGTGGACGGGGGCCGGATCGCGCACACCGGCTCGCCCGCCGAGCTCAAGGCCCTCATCGGGTCGTACGCCGAGGCCGTGGTGGCGCAGGGAGACGCCCTGGCGCGGGCGGCTGCCGTACTCGATCGACTCACGGGCAGCGCACCCGTGTTCGACCGGGAGCGCAACGCCGTCGGTGCCGTCTGCACCGACCCGACCCTGACCCTGCCGCGCCTGGTGCGCGAACTCGACGCGGCGGGCGTGCCGTTGCTGGACGCGAGCCTGCGCCCGCCCACGCTCGACGACGTCTTCCTGCGGCTCACCGGAGAGAACGCCGGTGCGAACGCCGCCGAATCCGCCGACCCCAAGGAGCTTGCCGCATGAGCGCGTTGACGGTGACGTACGACGGGCTGGCCATGACCGGCCGGCAGCTGCGCCGGGTCCGCAACAGTCCGGGCCTGGCGATCCTGACCCAGATGATGCCGGTCAACATGCTGCTGTTCTTCGGCTATGTGTTCGGCAGCGCGCTGGCGATGCCCGGCCGCGAGTACCGGTCCTTCCTGGTGCCGGGGCTGCTGGTCGCGACCGCGGCGGGCGGGCTGATGACCGGCATGTTCCAGGCCGCCGCGGACACCCACCGGGGCGTGATGGACCGGTTCCGTACCCTGCCGGTGAGCCGGGCCGCCGTACCCCTCGGGCAGGCGGTCGCCGACCTCGTCGTCACGACCGTCGGGACCGTGCCGCTGCTGCTGGCCGGACTCGCCGTGGGCTGGCGCATCGAGGGCTCCGCGGTGGACGCGGCCGGTGCGGTCGGACTGCTGCTGCTCTTCCGGTTCGCCTGCACCTGTGCCGGGATCTTCCTCGGGCTGCTCACCCGCAGCGAGGACGCGGCCGGGCAGCTCGGGGCCTCCTCCTTCGTGCTGCCCCTGCTGTCCAACGCCTACATCCCGACCGGCAACCTGCCCGGCTGGCTGCGGACCCTCGCCGAGTGGAACCCGATCAGCGCCGTGACGACCGCCCTGCGGGACCTCTTCGGCAACGCGCCGGTCCCGCCGGACTCCTCCTGGCCGGTGGCACACCCGGTCGCCGGCTCGCTCGCCTGGAGCCTGTTGCTCACCGCGGTGTTCCTGCCGCTCGCCGTGCGCCGGTACGCGCATGGGGAGCGCTAGGCGCTACTGACAAAACCGCCGGTCACGGGCCATGATCCGGGCATGGATCAGCAGCCCCTGCCCCTGGAGGGCATCACCGTCGTCGCCGTCGAACAGGCCGTGTCCGCGCCCTTCGCGACCCGGCAGCTCGCCGACCTGGGCGCCCGGGTCATCAAGGTGGAGCGGGTCGACGGCGGCGACTTCGCGCGCGGATACGACACGGCGGCCCGCGGGCTCGCCTCGCACTTCGTGTGGTGCAACCGCGGCAAGGAGTCCCTCGCGCTGGACCTGAAGGACCCGCGCGGCCTCGAGGCCGTACGGCGGCTGATCGCGGACGCGGACGTGTTCGTGCAGAACCTCGCCCACGGGGCGGCGGCCCGGCTCGGCCTCGACGCGGCCACGCTGTGCGCGGCGCACCCACGGCTGATCGCCGTGGACATCTCCGGTTACGGGCCCCATGGACCGTACGCCGGCAAGCGGGCGTACGACATGCTCGTGCAGTGCGAGGCGGGGCTCGTGTCGGTGACCGGGACGCCGGAGCAGCCGGTGAAGGCGGGCGTCCCGGCGGCGGACATCGCGGCGGCGATGTACGCGTTCTCGGGCGTCCTGGCGGCCCTCGTACGGCGCGGGACGACCGGGCGGGGCGGGGCGGTGGAGGTGTCGATGCTGGAGGCGCTCGCCGAGTGGCTGGGGCATCCGCTGCACCATGCGATGCATGGGGGTGAGCCCCCGGCGCGCACGGGCCTCGCACACGCCGTCATCGCGCCGTACGACGCCTATCCGACGGCGGACGGCGGGCGGGTGCTGTTGTCCGTGCAGAACGACCGGGAGTGGCGACGGCTGGCCGAACAGGTCATGGGCCGCCCGGAATTGGCGACGGACCCGGCGTATGCGACGAACGCCTCACGGGTCGCGAACCGGGAGAAGACGGACGAGCTGGTGGCGCGGGCGCTCGGCGCGCTGGACGCCGAGGAGGCGCTGGCCCGGCTGGAGGATGCGGGTATCGCCTGCGCCCGGCTGCGGGATCTGCACGAGCTGGCAGCGCATCCGCAGCTGGCGGCCCGGGAGCGGTGGCGTGAGGTGGGTTCGCCGGTCGGGCCGTTGAAGGCGCTGCTGCCTCCCATCACACTGCCGGGCGGGGACGAGGCGCGGATGGGTGAGGTGCCCGCGCTCGGGCAGCACACCGAAGCGCTGCTGCATGCCGTGGGGATGACGGACGACGAGATCGCAGCGATGCGCCGGGACGGTGCGGCGGCCTGAGCACGGGCACGCCGGAAAGGATCCAGGGTGGCCGTCTGCTCGGTCGACGGCGGCTCGATGGCCGCCCGGCGTCCGCTCAGTGGCCGCCGAACAGCGAGCGACGCAGCCGACGCAGCGGCGCGAAGAGGGAGACGCGGCTGACCCGCCTGCCCCGGTCACTGCGCTGGTGTGCGGTGTCACGCGCCGTCAGCTCGCGCATCAGCGAGGTCGCCTCGACCGTCTCCCGCTGCGGTATGGCGGGACCCGCCAGTACCGACAGATGGCGGTCGAGGCGCGAACTGGTCGCGCTGCTTCCGCAGGTGATCGCAGGGACCCTGGCCCTGCTGCGCACTGTTATCTGCTCCATGTCACTCCCCACCCGTACGAGTCCACCCGGCCCGGGCAGAGTAACCCTATCGCCCCAGGGGGGCACGCGTGTATCTCGGCCACAGGATTCACCTTCCCTGCAAGGCGGTTGACCATCCCTCGTTGACTACTCTCCGAATCCGACCGATTTCAGGGTGAGTTGGACAATGGGCTGGCTCGTGGGCTGCGCCGAGCCGCCGTCAGGCTCGATGGTTACGGCGAGTGACGTCGCGGAGGTGTCGAGGCCCTTCGCGACCAAGGGCGTGTCGCCCGCGAAGAGCCCGAGGGAGCGGGGTTGTGTGCGGGGGCGCATGAGCCAGAGCTGGCGGACGCGGCCACCGGGCGGGCTGCCGTATCCGCTGAGGGTGACGACGGCTTCTCCCTGCGAGGCGGAAGCGATCACTCCGATTCCATGGCCCTGTGCGTCCTTGCCGGTCGTGGCGCGGGCGTCGGGCGCGGTCAGAACGTGGGCGATCTCACGTGCCCGTGCCCGCGCCGCGTCCAGCCGGTCCTGGGTGTGGTGCGCCTGCACGGCGAAGAGCGAGGCGACGACGAGGGCCGCCGCCGCGGTCGCCGTGGCGAACGGCACGAACAGGGGGCGCGGGCGGGGCGTACGGGTGCGTCCCGGCGGGGGCTGGGTGCCCCAGACGTGCGGCGGCAGCTGGGGTGTGCGCTCCCGCGCCGGCGCCTGGGTCTGCTCCTGCGGGGTGGTGCGGACGGCGGCCAGCACCCGCTCGCGCAGGGCGGCGGGCGGGGGCGCCGCCGCGGACCAGGCGAGGCGCACCGCGTCCTCGGCCAGCTCCCGCACCTCGGCGGCACAGCGGCCGCAGCCCCGCAGGTGTTTCTCGAACCGGCGCCGCTCGCCGGGCTCCAGGGCGTCGAGGGCGTAGGGCGCGGCGAGGGAGTGCAGGTCCTCGCCGCGTAGCAGCTTGCCGAGGATGCTCATGCGGCGCCTCCCAGGCATTCGCGGAGCCGGGTGAGTCCGTCGCGCATCCGCGTCTTGACCGTGCCGAGCGGCAACTTGAGCCGCTCGGCCACCTCACGGTAGGTGTAGCCGTCGTAGTAGGCGAGGGTCACGGACTGGCGTTGCAGCTCGGTGAGCCGGCGCAGACAGCGGCGCACCCATTCGCGCTCCATGCCGGCCTCGACCTCCTCGGCGACCTGGTCGAAGGCGGGCTCCCCGGCGCGCAGGGCCTCCCGCTGCTCGCGTTCGCCGGCCGCGCGGGCGCTGCGCACCCGGTCGACGGCACGGCGGTGGGCGAGGGTGAGGATCCAGGACAGCGCGCTGCCCCGGCCCGGGTCGTACCGGGCGGCCGAGCGCCACGTCTCCAACAGCACCTCCTGGGCCACCTCCTCGGACTGGGCGGGGTCGCGCACCACCCGTCGCACGAGCCCGAACACGGGCCCGGACACCAGTGCGTACAGGTCCTCGAACGCCCGTTGGTCGCCGCCCGCGACGAGCACCAGCAGTTCGTCCGCCCGCATGCGGGCCCCCTCTCCGTGCCCGCAGCCGGCTCTTCCGCGCACTCCACGCATCCGCACGAACGCACACCTCCGGCCGGTGATACGGATCGGCGGGCCGAAAACGCGGGTCGGGACGTGCCCAAAAGATTTCCTCCGGCCGACCAATCCGATCGGCGGACCGGCTCCGTATACCCGTCCGTCAAAGGCAAGTCGGCACTGAGGACGGACGCATGACACCTCTTTTCTCCAGGGGCCCCTTCTCCAGAAGCGGCTCGGGACGTACGGGCCTGGTCACGCTCATCTGCGGTGCGCTGGCCGCCGGAGGGCTGAGCGCCGCCGGTGCCGCCGCGCTGGCACCCGGGGCGGCCTCCGCCTCCTCTCACCGGGAGGCCCCGCTGATCTCGGGCACCCCGCAGTACGACAACACCGACCTGTACGCGTTCGTCAGTCCGGACAAGCCCGACACGACGACGATCGTGGCCAACTGGATCCCGTTCGAGGAGCCGGCGGGCGGACCGAACTTCTACACGTTCGCCGACGACGCCCAGTACGACCTCCACATCGACAACAACGGCGACGCGCAGGACGACCTGCTGTTCCGCTACACCTTCAAGACGCACACGAAGAACGGCAACACGTTCCTGTACAACACGGGTGCCGTGAAGAGCCTCGACGACCCGAACCTCAACGTCACGCAGACGTACGACATCGATCTGATCCGGCTGAAGCACGGGCGCGAGGTGTACAAGACCAGGATCGCGGACAAGGTGCCGGTCGCACCCTCGGACGTCGGCAAGGCGTCCATGCCGGACTACGGCAAGCTGCGCGCGCAGGCCGTGTACAAGACGGCCGGCGGCGCCGCGACCTTCGCCGGGCAGGCGGACGACCCGTTCTTCGCGGACCTGCGCGTCTTCGACCTGCTGTACGGCGGGAACCTCAGCGAGGTCGGCCGGGACACCCTGAAGGGCTACAACGTCAACACCATCGCCCTGCAGGTGCCGAACGACCTGATCCGCGAGTCGGCCGGGCAGCCGGTGGTCGGCATCTGGTCCACCACCCAGCGCCGCAACGCACGCGGCTACTACACGCAGGTGTCGCGCCTGGGCAACCCGCTGGTCAACGAGGTGGTGAACCCGCAGAAGGACAAGGACAAGTTCAACGCCTCGCAGCCCGCGTACGACGCCCAGTTCCTGAAGAACGTCACCAACCCCGAGCTGCCGAAGCTCATCGAGTCGATCTACAAGATCAAGGCGCCCAGTGAGCCGCGCAACGACCTGGTCGACGTCTTCCTGAAGGGTGTCAAGGGTCTCAACCAGCCCCCGAACGTGCGCCCTTCGGAGGAACTCCGCCTCAACACGTCCATCAAGCCGGCCATGCACCCCAAGCGTCTCGGCGTCCTGGACGGCGACAACGCGGGCTTCCCGAACGGGCGCCGGCTCACCGACGACGTGATCGACGAGGCGCTGCAGGTCATGGAGGGCGAACTCGTCGGGTCCAAGAACGACTTGGGCGACGCGGTCGACAAGAACGACAAGGGCTTCGAGAAGTACTTCCCGTACGTCGCCGAGCCCACCTCCGGTTCCCGCGGCCCGCTCGCCAAGGGCACGACCGCGGGCACGGACGTACGCAGCCAGCTGGGCGACGCCCTCCAGCCGGCCGGGTCCTCCGGCGGCTCCGGTTCCGGCAACACCATGCTGATCGCCGCGTCGGCGGCCTCGGGCGCGGCCGGAATCCTCCTGCTCGGCACCGCGATCGGCTGGTGGCGCCGCCGCATGCGACGCCCGTACTGACCCCAGCCCCCACCCAGACCGGCGCGGCCCGTACCTTCCCCTCCCCCACGACGGGCCGCGCCCCCCACACGACCGACAAACGCAGGAGACGGCATGGGCCCGCACAGACAGGACGACGACATGGACGGGCAGAGGGACAACGCCGGGCGAACGGGCAGTGCCGGGCGAACCGGCAGTGCCGGGCGAACGGGTAGCGCTGAGCGAACCGGAAGCGCTGGGCGAACGGGCAGTGCTGGGCGGAAGGACAGTGCCGGGCGAACGGGCAGTACCGGGCCGACGGACAACGCCGGGCGCAAGGCGGGCAGCGGGCGGGAGGGCGGCGCCGGACGGACGGGCAACTCCGGGCGGAAGGACAGCACCGGACCGACGGGCAGTGCCGGGCGCAAGGCGGGCAGTGGGCGGGAGGGCGGCGCCGGGCGGACGGGCAACGCCGGGTCGGCTGGCAGCACCGGACAAACAGACAGCACCATGCCGACGGACAGCACCGGACCGACCGGCAACGCCGGGCGAAAGGCGAGCAGCGGGTCGGCGAGCAACCCCGGGTCGGTGGTCAGCACCGGGCCGGCGGGGAGTGCCGTCGACGGTGGCGTACCGGTGCCGGACGCTGCCGACGCGGGCTGCCCCGACGCCAAGGGCTCTGTCCCCGCCGCCGCTGAGCGCGGAGCGCCCCGCTCCGAAGCGTCCTCGCCCACCGGCTCCGGCCGGCGCGCGGCCGAGGTCACCGCCCCCGACTCGCCCCCGGCCGTCGGCTCCGAGCAGCGCGTGGCCGCCGTCCGCCGGTTCGCCATCGCCGGGCGGCGCTGGCGGGCCGCTCAACTGGCGGGCTGTTCCGTCCTGTTGGCCGTCGCGCTCACCGGCGGAGCCATCGCCCTCGGTGCCGGCCGGGCGCCCGCCACCATGCCGGTCGCCTCCAGCGCCGTCGACCCCGGTGTACTCGGCGGCGGTGACCTCGACGCGAGCATCGCCGCGCTCCAGGCGCATCTGCGCAGCCAGCCCAGGGACTCCGGCAGCTGGGCCACGCTGGGCCTGGCCTATGTCGAGCAGGCGCGGACCAAGGGCGATCCGTCCCGCTACCCGCAGGCGGACAAGGCACTGCGACGGTCCCTCGACCTGGCCCCGGACAACGACCAGGCGCTGGCCGGCCGGGCCGCCCTCGCCGCCGCGCGGCACGACTTCAAGGACGCCCTGACCTATGCGGACGCGGCACTGCGGCAGAACCCGTACAGCGAACGCGCGCTGTCCTCCCGTATCGACGCCCTGGTCGAACTCGGCCGGTACGCCGAGGCGTCGCAGGCCGCCGAGACCGCCGACGCCCGCAAGCCGGGCGTACCGGTCTTCACGCGGTACGCGTATGTGCACGAGCTGAAGGGGGACGTCGCCACAGCACGCCGTGTGCTCGGGCAGGCGCTCGCGGGGGCCACGTCGCACGGCGACATCGCCTACGTGGCCGCCCAGCTCGGCCAACTCGCTTGGAACCAGGGCGACTACAAGACCGCCCTCAGCTACTACGCCCGTTCCCTCGCCGCCGACGACACCTATCTTCCGGCGCTGGAGGGCCGGGCGCGGGCGCAGGCGGCGAGCGGGGACCGCGCGGCGGCGATCAAGGGCATGGAGACGGTGGTGTCCCGCTATCCGCTGCCGGGTCCGCTCGTCGAACTGGGCGAGCTGTACGAGGCGCGGGGCGCGGCCGGCGACCGGGCCAGGGCGCGGCAGCAGTACGCGCTCGTGGACGCCTGGATCGCGCTGGCCCGGGCCAACGGCGTCAACGCCGACCTGGACACCGCGCTGGCCGCCGCCGAACACGGCGACAAGGCGGCCGCCCTGCGCGCGGCCCGCGCCGAATGGGCCCGCCGGCACACCGTGCACACCGCGGACGCCCTGGCCTGGGCGCTGCATGTGAACGGCCGGGACACCGAGGCCCTGCCGTTCGCCCGCCGGGCCACCGCCACCGGCTACCGCAACGCCTCCTTCCTGTACCACCGCGGCATGATCGAGCTGGCCACGGGCGACCGCACGGCGGGCCGCGCCTCCCTCACCTCGGCCCTGAGCCTGAACCCCGGCTTCTCCCCGCTCGGCGCGGCCGAGGCCCGCACGGCGCTGGGGGCCGCGAAGTGAAGCGACGCCTCACGTTCCTGCTGCTCGCCACCGGCGCGCTGGCCCTCCTTCCCGGCGGCACGGCGAGCGCCCACCCCCTCGGGAACTTCACCGTCAACCGCTACGACGGCCTGGTCGCCGCCCCCGGCGAACTCCGCGTCGACCATGTGGAGGACCTCGCCGAGATCCCGGCGACCCAGGCCGGGCCCGACCTGAAACGGCTGGGCACGACAGCATGGGCCCACCAGCGGTGCGCACGGGCCGCCGAGGGCAGCGGACTCACGGTCGACGGCCGTACGGCCACGCTGACGGCCGTCGGCGGCACGGCCCGGCTGCGTCCCGGCCAGGCCGGGCTGCACACCCTCCGTGTGGAGTGCCGGCTGACCGCCCCGCTCCCCCGCGGCGCCACCGTGACCGTCGGTTTCCACAGCGCGGACGGCACCGGCGGGCCGGGCTGGCGGGAGATCACCGCGCGTGGCGACCGTATGACGCTGACCGCGACGGACGTACCGAAGTCCTCGGTCTCGCACGAACTGACCACGTATCCGAAGGACTTGCTGTCCTCCCCGGCCGACACCACCGCCGCCTCCCTGCGGCTGCGCCCCGGCGGACCGGCCCTCGCCGAGGAGCGGCAGGCGGCACCGGGTGCCGCCGTCCTGCCGCGGGGTGCCGACCGCTGGACCCGCGAGCTGGACGACCTCGTGGCCCGCCGCGACCTCACCGTCGGCTTCGCCGCGCTCGCGCTGCTGATCGCGGTCGTCCTCGGCGCGCTGCACGCCCTCGCGCCGGGCCACGGCAAGACCCTGATGGCCGCGGCAGCCGCGGCCCGCGGAGGCCGGGCCCGGCCGCGGGACGTACTGCCGCTGGCCGCCTCGGTCACCGTGACCCACACCCTCGGCGTGGTCGCCCTGGGCCTGCTGGTCACCGCCGGCTCCGCCGCCACACCCTCGGTGATCGCCTGGCTGGGCATCGCCGGTGGCGCACTGGTCCTCGCGGCGGGCGCGAACCTCGTACGGCGGGTGTGGTCGTCCCGCCATCATGACCACCACCATCACCCCCCTCACCCTGTCGAGCACACTCATGAGGGACACACCCACACCCACACCCACACCCACGGAGGACACACCCATACCCACCCCGCCGCGCCCACCGTCCGCGGCACGATCCTGCTCGGTTTCGCCGGTGGGCTCGTGCCCAGCCCGTCCGCCGTGGTCGTGCTCGTCGGCGCCGCCGCGCTCGGGAAGGCGTGGTTCGGGCTGCTCCTCGTCGTGGCCTACGGCGCCGGGCTCGCGCTGACGCTCACGGCGGCCGGGTTCGCCGTGGTCCGGCTGGGTTCGGGGGTGACCCGCGCCCTGGAACGGCGTCCGCGCTGGACCACCCACCCGGTGACCGCGCTGGTGCGCCGGTCCGTGCCGCTCGTGTCCGCGCTGGTCGTGATGGCCCTGGGTGCCGGTTTGGTGCTCAAGGGGGCCGCATCCGCGCTCGGCTGAGCTACGTTTATGGAGAAATCACGCGACTTCCGCCGGGGGGCGCCCGTGACCGAAGAGCCGGGCCGCGAGCAAGTGATCGCGGGCCGCTACCGTCTGCTGTCGCCGCTGGGCGAGGGCGGCATGGGCACCGTGTGGCGCGCCCGGGACGAGGTGCTGCACCGCGAGGTGGCCGTCAAGGAGGTGCGGGCCCCGGCCGGGCTGCCGGCTTCCGACATCGAGCGGATGTACGCGCGTCTGGAGCGCGAGGCCTGGGCCGCGGCCCGGGTCGCCAACCGCAACGTCGTCACGGTGTACGACGTGGCCATGGAGGGCGGCCGGCCCTGGATCGTGATGGAGCTGGTGCGCGGGCTGTCGCTCGCCGAGCAGGTGGAGGCGGAGGGGCCGCTGTCGCCGCAGCGGGCCGCGCACATCGGTGCCGAGGTGCTCTCCGCGCTGCGCGCCGCGCACGCCGCCGGGGTGCTGCACCGGGATGTGAAGCCGGCCAACGTGCTGCTGGCCGACGACGGCCGGGTGGTGCTGACCGACTTCGGGATCGCCTCGGTCGAGGGCAGCTCCGCGCTGACCATGACCGGCGAGGTGATCGGCTCGCCCGAATTCCTCGCCCCGGAGCGGGCGTTGGGGCACACGCCCGGACCGGAGTCCGACCTGTGGTCGCTGGGCGTGCTGCTCTACGCGGCCGTGGAGGGTGTCTCGCCGTTCCGGTACGACACCCCGCTCAACACGCTGCGTGCCGTGGTGGACGAGGAGTTGCCGCCGCCGCACCGAGCCGGGCCGCTCGCCCCGGTCATCGAGGGGCTGCTGCGCAAGGACCCCGCCGAGCGGCTGGACGCCGACCGGGCGGAACACGAGCTGCGGATCGTCGCGGCCGGGGGTGCCCCCTCCGGGGGAGGAGCACCCCGGAGGGCCGCGCCGCAAGTGCCGCCGTACACCGCCCCGATGGCCGCGCCGCCGTACCAGGGGCCCTCTGCGACCCCGCCGAGGCCGGCCTCCGCCACCACGACGTCCGAGTCGCCGCAGCGCGGCCGCAGGGCGGTCGCGGTGCTGGTGGCGGGTCTGCTCGCGCTCGTCCTGGCGCTGGCGGGGCTGACGTACGCGCTGCTGGACCGCCACGCGGGCGGCGGTCAGGGGAACGAGGGCGGCAGCCGGGCGAGCGGGAGCCCGCAGCGGCCGACCGCGCACCGCAGCACGGACGCGGGCACCGGGACGCCGTCGACCGCGGGCAGCGGCCCGTCGTCGGGCACCCAGCCGGAACAGTCCGTGCAGGTCACCCTGAGCGGCGCGCACACGACGTACACCGGGAGCTGTCCGCCGCCGCCCGCGCAGGCGCCCGCCTTCACGGCGACGTTCACGGTGGGGCGGCTGCCCGCGCAGGTGGTGTACCGGTGGGTGACGACCCGCGGGTCGGTGTCGGATCCCGGCTGGCGGACGCTGTCCTTCCCGGACGGCGGCGGCAGGATGCGGACCGTGCGGGTGACCCTCGCGGCGGGCTCCGGCAGCGGGACGACCGGGGACCAGGTCAGCGTGAAGGTGCGCGGGCCCGTGCAGACCACGTCGAACGCCGTTCCGTTCTCGGTGACCTGTAGTACGGCGACGGAGACCCCGTCGGACGGGGCCTCCGCCTCGGTGTCGGGCTCGCCGCGGAGTTCACCCTGACGGGCGAGCCCGGTCGGGTCATGCGTTGTTCGTGAGCACCGGCAGATAGCCGCCCGACTGGCCGCCCGCGGTGGGGTGGTACGACTCGCTGATGTCGAGCCAGTTGACGCTGTGCAGCCAGGAGTCGCCGGAGCAGATCTCGTGGCTGGAGAACGCGGAGCGGACGTCGCCGAAGACGAAGCCGTGGGCTTGGGCGCGCTTCTGGATGGCGGCGTCGATGTAGTCGGCCGCGCCGTTGATCGCGGACCGCTTGGTGTCGGAGAGACCGAGGCAGGTCTGGCCGAGCAGGTAGAAGCGCGGGTAGCTGAGCACGACCACCCGGGCGCTCGGGGCCTTGGCGCTGATCGCGTTGTAGACGGTGTCCAGCTTGCCGGGGAGCGTGGAGTCGACGTACGCCTTGGCCGTGTTGATCCGGGAGAGGCAGGCGCTGTCGGACTGGATGACACAGGTCGTCATGACGTCGGAGAAGCCGGCGTCGTTGCCGCCGATGGTGATGGAGACCAGTGAGGTGGAGGAGTTCAGCGAGCCGAGCTGGCCCGCCATGACGTCGTCCGTCGTGGCGCCCGAGCAGGCGTTGAAGGCGAACGAGGACGGACTGTGCGCGGCGTTCCACAGGTAGGGGTACGCCTTCGTGCTGCGGTCGCAGGAGCCGCTGGAGCTGAGGTAGCTGCCCGCGCCGACTCCTGAGGAGTAGGAGTCGCCGAGTGCCACATAGCCGCCGGTCGCGGCCGTCGCGTGACCGGCCCCGGTGAGGCCGAGGCCGGCGGCGAGGAGGAGCGAGGTCACGAATCCGGTAAGTCGGGAACGTCTCATGGAACCTCCCTTTAGCAGGATCTCTGCCATAACTGTCGTAGCAACTACGCGTGTTGACGGGAAGTGTTCATGCCAAGACTTTTGCGGTCTCAACGGGATCAACCCGAGACGTTCACCACTCATCTATTGCGTGTGCATGCCAGATCTGTTGACGTCACGTCAGCCGGCCGCGGGGGGAATGAATGTTTAAAGACGGATCGTCCGTCTTGACGGGCTCGCCGGGCCTGCGCCACATTGAAGCCCGGCATCCGGCGCGTCGGGGGGCAAAGTCGCCAATGCAGACCATACGCATCAAGACATCCTCATTGCCGCTGCTCGCGGGGGCCGCAACGGCCGTCGCAGGGGTGGGCGCGCTGCTCGCTCTCATCGATTCCGCTTCTCCACTGCGCGGCCCGTGCACCCTGTTCTTCCTGCTCGCGGCGCCGGCCGTGGCGCTCGCCGCGGCGCTGCGCGGGCTGGATCCCTTCGGCCGGACGCTCTGCGCACTTGCGGGCTCGGTCGTCGCCAACATGCTGGTTGCCCAAGGCATGCTCGCGGTCCACCGCTGGTCCGTCCGCGGCGGGGTGGTCGCGGTGACCGCACTCAGCCTGCTGCTCCTGGCGCTGACCCTGATCCGGGAACGAATTTCCGGAAAACGCACACAAGTCTGAACAACACCGGCCAAAGTTGTGTAACGGCCAAACCAACAAAACCGGGAGACAGCCCTCCAGGGCTTGCTTTTCGGGTTCAATCGTCAATACCGTCGTACATCACATCTCACCCGCACCGGCACGTCGGCACACGGCTCCAGGGGAGGGCTCAGGGCCGCGGCGTCCACCGGCGCGGGGCGCGGTAGGGGGGTGCCGTGCTCGGTGACCGCAACTGTGACCGAGTCGTGCCGCGCGACCGGCTGCCGTTCTTCTCCGGCAGACCGGCCAGCTTTGCCAGCTCATCGGGGTGCACGGAGATCAGTTCACCGCGCCGAAGATGAGAACCCCCCTTTCGAACCGGACACAGAGCCGGGCCGCCCGGGGGTGGGCGGTCCACCGGACGAGAGGGAAAAACCCATGAGTTCCGTCCTGCGGCCGCCCAGTTCAGGGCAGCAAGATCCGTCGATCGAAGCGCACTACCGGCCGATCTCCTCTCACCTGGCGATCACTCCGCCGGTGAGCGTGGTGATTCCCGCCATGAACGAGGCGGAGAACCTGCCCTACGTCTTCAAGACGCTTCCGGACTGGATACACGAAGTCGTCCTGGTCGACGGCAATTCCACGGACGACACCGTCGGCGTGGCCCGTTCGCTGTGGCCGGACGTCAAGGTCGTCGAACAGCACGGCAGGGGCAAGGGGGATGCCCTGATCACCGGGTTCGAGGCGTGCAGCGGAGACATCATCGTGATGGTCGACGCGGACGGCTCCGCCGACGGCAACGAGATCGTGTCGTACGTCTCCGCGCTGGTCTCCGGCGCCGACTTCGCCAAGGGCTCGCGCTTCGCCAACGGCGGCGGCACCGACGACATGACCTTCATCCGCAAGCTCGGCAACTGGGCGCTGTGCACCGTCGTCAACCGCAAGTTCGGCGCCCGCTACACCGACCTGTGCTACGGATACAACGCGTTCTGGCGGCACTGCCTGGACAAGATCGACCTCGACTGCACCGGCTTCGAGGTCGAGACGCTGATGAACATCAGAGTGGTCAAGGCCGGCCTGAAGGTCCAGGAGATTCCCAGCCACGAGTACCTCCGTATCCACGGCACCAGCAATCTGCGGGCCGTGCGCGACGGGTTCCGGGTGCTGAAGGTCATCCTCAAGGAACGTTCCAACCGGCGCGCGCTGCGCCGCCAGGAGCACCCCTCGCCGATGCTCGACACGGTCCGGGGAGAGGTGTCTTGAGAGATCCCGGCATCTCCGTCGTGATCTGCGTGTACACGGAGGACCGCTGGGAGGACATCCTCGCGGCGGTCTCCTCGGTGCGCGCGCAGTCGTATCCCGCCCTGGAGACACTCCTGGTCGTGGACCACAACCCGGCCCTGAGGGACCGGCTGGCCCGTGAGTACAAGGCGACCGAGGGCGTCCGGGTGCTGGCCAACGCGGGCCCGCGCGGCCTGTCCGCCGGCCGCAACACCGGCATCGCCGCCTCCCACGGCGAGGTCATCGCCTTCCTGGACGACGACGCCGTGGCCGAACGGGACTGGCTGCGGCACTTCGCCGAGGGCTACGCCGATCCGCGCGTCATGGCGGTCGGCGGCCGTACGGAGCCCGTCTGGGCGTCGGGCCGGCGTCCGGCCTGGTTCCCGGAGGAGTTCGACTGGGTGGTGGGCTGCACGTACAAGGGGCTGCCACCGGGCCGGGTCCGGGTGCGCAACGTCCTCGGAGGAAACGCTTCCTTCCGGCGTACGGCGTTCGAGGCGGCGGGCGGCTTCGCCACCGGCATCGGCCGCGACGGCGACCGCCGCCCGCTGGGCTGCGAGGAGACGGAACTGTGCATCCGCCTCACCCGGGCCCGCCCCGACGCCGTCCTGCTCATCGACGACCGCGCGGTGATCCACCACCGGGTGCCGGAACCCCGCGAGCACTTCGCCTACTTCCGCACCCGCACCTACGCCGAGGGCCTGTCCAAGGCGCTGGTCGCCCGGAGCGTCGGCGCGGACAAGGGGCTGGAGTCCGAACGCCGGTACACCACCAGGGTGCTGCCCGCGGGGGTCGCTCGTGGCCTGCGGGACGCGCTGCTGGCCCGGCCGGGCGGCGCGGGACGCGCGGGCGCGATCGTCGCCGGGGTGCTGAGCGCCGCCGGCGGCTACGCGCTGGGGAGCCTGCGCGCGCGGCGGGGCGGTACGACGTTCTCGGTGGCACCGATCGAAGGGGGCAGCGGTGAGTGACACTCCCGTACCGATCCTCATGTACCACTCCGTCGCCACCGCGCCCAACGACGCCACCCGTGCCCTGTCGGTCGCGCCGGAGGCGTTCGCCGAGCAGATGGCGCTCATCGGCGACCTGGGCCTGACCCCGGTCACCACCGCCGACCTCGCGGCCCGCTGGCGCTCCGGCCGCCCGCTGCCCGCCCGGCCGGTGCTGATCACCTTCGACGACGGCTACGAGGGCGTGCACCGGCATGCGCTGCCCGTCCTCGCCAAGCACGCCTTCGCGGCCACCCTGTTCGTCTCCACCGGCTGGATCAGGGGCGCGTACGACACCGGGGGCGGCCTGGACACCATGCTCGACTGGGGGCAGGTGCGCGAACTGGCCGCCGCCGGCGTCGAGATCGGCGGGCACAGCCACACCCATCCGCAGCTCGACCAGCTCGACGACGGCCCGCTGCGCACGGAGCTGGCCCGCTGCACCGAGATCGTCGCGGACGAACTCGGCGCCCGCCCGGCGTCGTTCGCCTACCCCTACGGCTACTCCAGCCGCCGGGTCCGCCAGGCCGTGCGCGCGAGCGGCTACGCCCAGGCGCTCGCCGTCGGCAACGCCCTCGCCCGCCGCCGCCAGGGGCCGTACGCGCTGCAGCGGGTCACGGTCCGGCGCGGCACCGGCGTCGAGGAGTTCGAACGGCTGCTCCACGGCCGGGCCGTCACCCGTACCTTCGCCAAAGACCGCGCCCTCACCAAGGGGTACGCCCTCGTCCGCAGAGCACGCCAGGTCCGCCGGAAGGCCATCCGTTCCCGTGTCTGACACGACGACCACCACGACCGAGTCCGCGACGACCGGCGCCGAGGCGCCCGAGAAGCCCGGGCGCCGCCTGCGGCTGCCCGGCACGGGCCGGTCCTCCGGCGGCACCCCGCTGTTCCGCAACGCCTACGCGCTGATGCTCAACACGGGCATCTCGGCCGTGCTCGGGCTCGGCTTCTGGCTGGCCGCGGCGCGCTACTACTCCGAGTCGGCGGTCGGACAGGGCTCGGCCGCCATCGCCGCGATGAAGTTCCTCGCCGGACTGACCGCGGTGACCCTGACCGGCGCCCTGGCCCGTTTCATCCCGGTGGCCGGCAAGCGCACCGGCACCCTCATCTTCCGTACGTACGCGGGCAGTTCCCTGCTGGTGGCGCTCGCGGCCGGCGTCTTCCTGCTGACCCTGGACTCCTGGGGGCCGTCGTACCGCTTCCTGCACGGCACGGTCAACGGCCTCGGCTTCATCGTCGCCGTCATCGCCTGGAACCTGCTCACCCTACAGGACGGTGTGCTGACCGGGCTGCGCAGCGCGACCTGGGTGCCGGTGGGCAACACCGTGTTCTCGGCCGTGAAGCTGGCCCTGCTCGTCGCGTTCGCCGTCGCCGTCCCGACCGCGGGCGTCTTCGTCTCCTGGGTGGCCGCGATCGCCACCTCGGTGGTGCCGCTGGGCTGGCTGGTGTTCCGGCGCCTTGTGCCCCGGCACGTCAAGGCGACCGAGGGCCGCGCGGAGCCGCCGACGCTGAGACAGGTCGGCAGGTTCCTGGCCGGGGACTACACCGGTTCGCTGTTCTCGCTCGCGGTGATCTACCTCGTGCCGGTGATCATCGCCTCGCAGGTCAGCTCCGCGGAGAACGCGTACTTCTACATCGCCACCACCATCGGCGGTACGACCGACCTGCTCGCCATCAACATGGGCGCCTCCCTCACGGTCGAGGGCTCGCTCGACCCGGGACGGCTGGCCGCCAACACCCGCGCCGCGCTGAAGCGGATGGCCCGGATCATGCTGCCCATCGCGGGCCTGCTGATCATCGGCGCGCCCTGGATCCTCGGCGTCTTCGGCACGGGCTACGCGCACGCGGCGACCCCGCTGCTGCGCTGGCTCGCGGTCGGCTCGATGCTGCGGGTCGTGATCGAGACGTACTTCGCGGTCCTGCGCGCGCGCAGCCGCACCGCCGGACTCGCCTGGCTCCAGGGCCTGTTGTGCGTGCTGGTGCTGGGCCTGACCCTGCTGCTCCTGCCCCGGATGGGGCTGACCGGCGCGGGCGTCGCCGAGGCCGCCAGCCTCGCGGTGATCGCGGCCATCGCCGCGCCGAAGCTCTGGAAGACGATACGGACGGCGGCCGACGCCGTACCGGACACGGCGGCACCCGACGGCGACCTGGCCGACCTGGCGGCGCCCGAGGTCCCGCGCACCTCCCCCGCGCGCCGGCACGGCCCGGCCTGGGCGCTGGACTCCGACACCCTCGCGCTCGGCATCCACGTCGACTTCGACCATGTGGAACGCCGGCCGGACGTCCGTCCGGGCCCCGGCACACCGCCCGCAGGCACGCCGGTGCCGCCACTGGGACTCCCGGTCGAGGAGAGGGAGCCCGGCAGCGAGGCCTCGCTGGGCCCGGCCGAGGCCGAACTGCTGCGGGAGGCGGAGGCGGCGGAGGTCGACGCGCCGTTCTCGCAGGAGGAGCTGGGCGCGTCCGTCGGCAGGATCCACCCGCCGCTCGCGCAGGAAGCCACGGAAGCAGCCGTACCGGACGAACCCATGCCCGAGGAACCGCCGGCCCCCGTCTCGCTCCGGCAACGGCTGCTGCCCACCCGCTCCGGTGTCGTCCTCGGCTGTCTGCTGATCGCCGCGCTGCTGCTGTACTGGGTGCCCGCGCTGCGGCTCGGCGAGGGCGACCTGGACCGGATGGGCGGTCTCGGGCTGGTCTCGGTGCTGCCGCTGCCGACCCTGGTCGGAGCGGCCCTGCTGGTCATCGTCTTCGCCGCGCTGCTCTGGCTGCGCCGCGAGCACCGCACCCTGCTCCTGGTCACGCTGCTCGCGACGGTCGTCTCGCTGCACGCGCTGCCCGCCGTGATCGAGACCCAGCCGCGCTTCCCGACGGCCTGGCAGCACCTCGGGTTCATCGACTACATCGACCGCACCGGGTCCGCCGTGCCGGACCTGGACGCCCGCTGGAGCTGGCCGGGCTTCTTCGCGGTGGCCGCGTTCGCCGGCCGGGCCTGCTCGGTCACCGACTTCACCGAGGTCATCCGCTGGTGGCCGACCGCCATCCAACTCGCCTATCTGGCCCCGATGTTCCTGCTCACCCGGTCGCTGCGGGCGAGCTGGCGGGCGAAGTGGACCGGCGTCTGGCTCTTCGTGCTGTGCGGCTGGGTCGGCCAGGACTACTTCTCCCCACAGGGCTTCACCTATCTGCTGTACCTGATGTTCGTGGCGATCCTGCTGGTCTGGTTCCGCCCGCCGCGCGTGATCTGGACGAGGTTCCGCCCGGGCGAGGCCGAGGTGGAAGGGGCCGACCGGCGCCAGCGGGCCGTGCTGCTGCTGGTGCTGATCGGCCTGTACGCGGCGAGCGTCCCGGCGCACCAGCTCACCCCGTTCGTCATGCTCGGCGTGCTCGCCGCCCTGGTGCTGCTCGGCCGGTCCGAACTGCGCGGGCTGCCGCTGCTGTTCGCGGTGCTGGTCGCGGTCTGGGTCGGCTTCATGGCCGAGCCGTACTGGTCCGGGCACTTCAACGACCTCTTCGGCGGCGTCGGCGGAGTCGGCAGCAACGTCTCCACCTCCGTCTCCGGCCGTATCCAGGGCGGCAGTTCGACGCACAAGCTGGTGCTCTACACCCGGGTACTGCTGGCCGGCGCGACCATGGCGTTCGCCTGCTGGGGCTGGTGGCGCCGCCGCTTCCACCGGTACCGGGAGCGGACCCTGCTGGTACTGACCTTCGTGCCGTTCCTGGGCTTCGGCATGCAGTCGTACGGCGGTGAGATGGCCCTGCGCGTCTTCATGTTCGCGGTGCCGGGCGCGGCCCTGCTCGGCGCCCTCGCCCTCTTCCCGCGCGCCGGCGTCACCGCGCAGGAACGCGAGAAGGACCGGGTGAGCCTCGCCCCGCTGGCCGCGCTGCTGGCCGGGCTGCTGCTCATGGGCGGCTTCCTGGTGGCCCGCTGGGGCAACGAGCCGTTCGAGCGCACCCGGCCCGGCGAGGTCGCGGCCATGAACTGGGTGTACGCGCACGACAAGCCGACAGTGCGGCTGCTGTGGCCGACCCAGGACACGGTCAACGACGTGACCCCGGCCATGCCGTGGGGATCGCAGGACATGGAGCGGGTGAACTACGTGCCCACCCTGGCCCCGACCGACCCGGTGCTGGTGTCGGGCCTGGTCAAGGCGCTCAAGGACGCGGGCCCGAACTCGTATCTGATGATCAACCGGTCTCAGGTGACCTATCTGCAGCTGGACGCGGGCTACTCCGCGACCTGGGCGCCCCGGCTGATCGAGAACCTCGACAACCGGCAGGAGCTGACGAAGGTCCTGGTCAACGACGACGTGACCGTGTTCGCGCTGCGCAGCCGGCCGCCGGGCGCGGTGCCGAAGCCGCACCCGGGGCCGATCGGGCCGCAGGTGACCTGGACGCCGTGGTCGGTGGTCGGCGCGCTGGCCGCCGTCGTGCTGATCCTGCTGCTGGCCGCGCGGGAGGTCGTACGGGTGGCGGTCCGGCCGGGGGTGCGCCGACTGCGACTGCTGCAGAGCTCGTTCTGGTTCGCGCTGCCGCTGCTGGCGGTGGTGCTGGCGTCCCTGGTGCAGCGGTTCCTGACCATGAAGTGACGGGCGTGGGGTGGCTCAGCGGTCGAGCCACTTCACCTCGTACGGCCGCATGTCGAACCGCCTGCCGTCGACCTGGGCGCTGATGGTCCGGTTCTGCGTGTTCACCACGAGGACGGTCCTGCCACTGGCCAGGACGCGAACGACTGGCACGTCGTCCGCCGCGACGGACACGTTCTCGTAGGCCGTGCCGGGCGGGAACGCCCTGGCGAACCGGGACACCAGGTCGTACATGGGCAGGGCCCTGCCCCCGTCCGAGCTGTCGGTGGGCGTCCACAGACAGCCGGCGCAGCCGGTGCCCGTCCTGTCCTCCGGGTTCCAGTAGAAGCCGGATCCGGCACCGCCCTTGACCATGGCGATCATTCCGGTGGCCTGCACGGCGACGCGGTGCGGCTCGGTCCAGCCCTTGCGGTCGTCGTTGCCGTCGCCGGGCTCGACGTAGTACTCGGCCCACCACAGCGGCAGATCGCGGGTCTGCCGCCGCACCCACTCGCTGACCGCCGTCAGCTTGTCGGTGGCCGCGAACTCGTTCGGCAGCAGGTCGTCGTCCCGGGTGTAGCTGGCGCCGTCGACCACGGTGAAGTCGGCGCCCGCCTTGTGTGTGTTCCAGTACGAGAAGGCGTCGAGCACCCGCTGGTCCATGGCGCCCCAGGGCCCCTTCAGCGCGCTGGAGGCGGTCTGGTCGCGTGGGTCGACGCTGTCCATGACCAGGTAGGGCCCGCCGACCATGATGTCCTTGCCGACCTTCTTCAGCGCCGCGTACACGAGGTTGTACATCTTCGTGTATCCCTCGTAGTCCCAGCGGGACTCGGCGTCGTTCCAGAAGCCCTTGAACTCGTTCCAGACGATGAAGTGCTTCACGTCCGGATAGCGCCGGGCGACGGTCGCGGCCAGGTCGGCGAAGTCCTGGTAGTGGGCCGGGGTGGGGGCCTTCTCCAGGGCGGATCGGCTCCAGTCGGTGCTGCCGGCCCCGGCCCTGCCGCCCTTCATCCAGTCCGGGGAACAGCACAGGGTGATCACCGGGGTGGCGCCGGAGGCACGCATGAAGTCGACACGGCGGTCCAGGGCGCCGAAGTCGTAGTGTCCCTTGACCGGTTCGGGATTGTCGGCCCCCCAGCCCATGATGTGCTGGTTCTGCGCCAGCCCGCCGCTGTGGCCCAGCAGCTGCTCCACGCGCTTGGTGGCCGCGTCGGCGCCCTCGTCCGCGCTGTACTGCGTGTGGGTGAAGCCCCAGCCGACGTACGGCTCCGGTTTCGCGCCGGGGCTCGCGGGCGTGCCGTGCACCTTGTCGCCGTCACGTATGGTGCCGGCCGTGCTGGGTCCGCCGGACAGCGTGCCGAACAGGGTCACCGCCAGCGCCAGCGCGGCGGCGCCCACACCGAGCAGGGCGGTGAGCCGCCACCGCCGAGTATCCGAATCCCACCCATGACGTCCCATCAAGGACAACAGTAACGGCGCAAGCAGCGCCTCGGGCAGGTCTTGGGAACACCCGGAACAGTCTTGGAACACCCGGAACAAGGGGAGGAAATGCCGTGCGCACAGCACGCCCGTGCCGGATCATGGCCGCATGTCTGCGAACCCACACGACGCTCTGCCGATCCGGCTCCACGTCGACGACTCCGACTCGCCGTCCGACGTCGTAGACGCGCTGTTCCTCGGCCGCTTCGCGACGGGCGAGCAGCCGTACTCGCACGCGGCGAACATCGACCGCGTCCGCTCCGGCGCGAACCTGGTGCCGGACGGCGCCCGCGTGCTCAGGGTCGCCCGCGACGACGACCGCAGCGCCACCCTCGCCGAGGGCGACGGCTGGACCCTGCTGGTCTCCCGCTGGAACCGCGGCGCGGACGTCACGGTGACCGCGACCAGCGCCGAACTGGCCAAGAGGGTCCTCGACCAGGCCACGGACGGCGCCGCCGACGAGCCCGAGCCACAGCCCGAGAACGTGACGATGGGCTTTTGGTACGTCTCCCCTAGGCGCGGCCCGCACCGCACCACCCGACAGATCTCCGCGGGCACCTGGGACGAGATCCGGCCCAACTACACGGCACCGGTGGCGGAGGCCATGGACCGCCTGATGAAGACGACCCCGGAGGACATCGCGGGCCGGCTGCTCCTCCTGCACGGCCCGCCCGGCACCGGCAAGACCTCGGCCCTGCGCACGCTGGCCCGCTCCTGGCGGGACTGGTGCCAGGTGGACTGTGTCCTGGACCCCGAACGCCTCTTCTCCGACGTCGGCTATCTGATGGACATCGCGATCGGCGAGGAGGACGGCCCCGGCAAGGGCCGCTGGCGTCTTCTCCTCCTGGAGGACTGCGACGAGCTGATCCGCGGCGAGGCCAAGCACACCGCGGGCCAGGCGCTGTCCCGGCTGCTGAACCTCACCGACGGCCTGCTCGGGCAGGGCCGCAACGTCCTGGTCGGCGTCACCACCAACGAGGACCTGGAGCGTCTGCACCCGGCCGTGGTGCGCCCCGGCCGCTGCCTCGCCCGGATCGAGGTGGGCCCGCTGACCCGCCGCGAGGCGGTGAACTGGCTCGGCAGCGAGGAGGGTGTCGGCCGCGAGGGAGCCACCCTGGCCGAGCTGTACGCGCTGCGCCGGGGCACGGCGCCGACCTCGGTGCCGGGGGCGCGGGACGGCGCGGACGCGGGCCTGTACCTGTAGTGCTTTGATGGTGCTGTGACCTTGTTCGTCGGCACCTCGGGGTGGCAGTACAAGGACTGGCGGGACCTCGTCTATCCGGCCGGGGTCCCGGCGCGGCTGTGGCTGGAGGAGTACACGCGGCTCTTCGCGACGGTGGAGATCAACAACGCCTTCTACCGGCTGCCGTCCCGCGAGAACTTCGAAGCGTGGCGGGACCGGGTCCCTCAGGACTTCGTGGTGGCGGTCAAGGCCAGCCGGTACCTCACCCACATCAAGCGCCTGAAGGAGCCCGAGGAACCGGTCCACCGCCTGATGAGCCACGCGGCGGGCCTCGGCGACCGCCTGGGCCCGGTCCTCCTCCAGCTGCCCCCGACCCTGCGCGCGGACCCGCCCCTGCTGGACGCCTGCCTGGCCTGCTTCCCGTCCGGTACGAGGGTCGCGGTGGAACCCCGCCACGACGCCTGGTGGACGTCCGAGGTGCGCGAGGTCCTGTCGTCCCGGGGAGCCGCCCTGTGCTGGGCGGACGTCCTGGCCCGCCCGGTCACCCCGCTGTGGCGCACCACCGACTGGGGCTACGTCCGCTTCCACCAGGGCCGCGCCCGTCCCTGGCCCCGCTACGGCCGCCGCTCGCTGGACACCTGGGTGGACCGCATCGCCACGACCTGGCGGAAGGGGGACGACGTGTACGCGTACTTCAACAACGATCCGGGGGGCGCGGCGGTGCAGGACGCGGTGACGTTCGGGAGAGCGGCAGGGCGGGCGGGGCTGAGGGTGACGCGGATCCCGGAGCCGGCCGAACTCCGGTGACTTCCTTCCGCCGCCTCCACCTACCGCATTCTCCTCAGCCCGCCCCGTAAGCCGCCCGCAGGGCGTCCCGCACCGCAGCCAACGCCTCGGACTCCCCCAGCCCCAACCGCCGCACCCGCTCCGCATACGCCTGCGCGGCCAAGGACGCCTCCCGCTCCGCGGCCGAGCCGGCGGCAGCAACGAACGTTCCGTTGCGCCCCCGCGTCTCGATCACCCCGTCGCCCTCCAGCGCCTTGTACGCCTTGGCCACCGTGTTCACCGCGAGGCCCAGGGACTCGGCCAGCCCCCGCACGGTCGGCAACCGGTACCCCACCGGCAGCGCCCCGGACCGGGCCTGCTCGGAAATCTGCGCCCGCACCTGCTCGTACGGGGGCGCGCTGTCGTCGATGCGGATCTTCAGGCTCACGAGCCGATTGTCCCGTACCGAAGGAAAATGAGAGGCATCCCCCGCGCACATCGCCGTACGGTGCCTCCCTATGACTGTGATCGTCCGCGACCTGCGGCCCGACGTCCCGGCTGACACCGAGGGGTTCGCGCGGGTCCGTCATCTCGCCCTCCCGTACATCCTGTTCACCTCGGACTCGATCCGTCACGACGCCCTCCACATGCCGCCCGAGGCGCGCTACCGCCCGCTGGTCGCGGAGGAGGACGGCGAGGTGATCGGCACGGCCCAGGTCCATCTGGCCCACGACAGCACCGAGCCGGGCCAGGGGCTGGTGAACATCTACGTCCGGCCGGACCGCACCGGTCGCGGCGCCGGCGGGCTCCTGCTGCGGGCGGCCGAGGAGTACCTCACCGCCCAGGGAGCGACCAGGCTGCTCAGCTGGGTCCTCGACGAACCGGGCAACCGTGCCTTCGCGGAACGCCACGGCTATCGAGGCAGCCGGTCCGCCCACTTCCTGCGCCTCGACCTGGCGGGCTCCTGCCTCCCGCCGGTCCCGAAGACCCCGCCGGGCGTCGAGCTGCGTACGGCCGCCGACTTCGCGGACGACCCGCGCCCGCTGTTCGAGCTGGACGCGGAGACGATGCTGGACGAACCGGGGGACGTCGACTACGAGTTGACCGACTACGAGGCCTGGGTCGAGCAGTACTGGAAGCATCCGCTGCTGGACCGCGACCTGACGGTGGCCGCGTGTGCCGGGGGCCGCCCGGTCGCCTTCAGCGTGGCCTACACCGACGGCGGCACCGGCTACACCACCGCGATGACCGGCACGGCCCGGTCCCATCGCGGGCGTGGCCTGGCCAAGCTCACCAAGATCCACTCCTTGTACCGGGCCCGGGACACCGGCGTCACCGAGGCGTTCACGGGCAACGACGCCGGGAACGCGCCGATGATCGCCATCAACAGGTGGCTCGGTTACGAGGTCTGCGCGACGGAGGTCCGCCATGTGCGTGAACTCGCCTGACGCATCGGCCCAGCTGGAGATCGTCCTGGTCAAGGCGGGCCGGACGAAGATCCGTTATCCGGCCGAGCTGCTCGAGGACGACGGCACCCGTATCGCCGTACGCGCGCCGTGGGCGGGCGACGGAGTCCGCGACTTCGGCTTCGTCCGCTTCGAGCCGGGCGATCTCTTCACCGAGTACTACTGGCGCGACCGCTGGTACGCGGTGAAGGAGGTCCGGGCCGCGGACGGCACCGTGAAGGGCTGGTACTGCGACATCACCCGCCCGGCGGTCCGCACCGGCGGTGAGCTGGTCGTGGAGGACCTCGACCTGGACCTGTGGCGCTCGGCCGACGGCACGGACGTACGGCGGCTGGACGAGGACGAGTTCGCCGAGAGCGGGCTTACGCGGACGGACCCCGGGGCCGCGTCCGCCGCGGTGGCCGCCCTCGGTGAACTGGAGACGCTGGCCCGCACGGACGGCTTCGAGGAGTTGCTGACCTGACACCGTCCGCCACCGCCCGCGCGCCCCGGCCTCCCTCACACGGTCGCCACGACCACATACCGCTCGTCCTCCACGGCCTTCCCCCACAGCAGGCAGTCGCCGGACAGCCGCTCCACGCGCGCGTCCGGGCTCAGGGGCGCCAGCAGCGCCGTGAGCCGGTCGGCGGCCATGCCCACGGGGTGCACCGTGCCCCAGACTCCCTCGACCAGGACGAGACGGCCGCCGGGGCGCAGCAGGTCCCGCCAGCGCCGCAGCACCCGCTCGGGACGCGGCAGCGTCCACAGCACGTGCCGTACGAGGACGACGTCGAAGCGCTGCTCCCCGACCGGCGGGGCGGCGGCGTCCCCGCGCAGCACGACCGCGTCGCGTCCGGCGAGCTTGGCGCGGGCGCGCTCGACCATCGCCGAGGACGCGTCGACGCCGGTCACCCGGTGTCCCTGTTCGGCCGCGAGGAGCGACAGGCTGCCGGTGCCGCAGCCGAGGTCGAGGACGTCGGCGGGGTGCTCGGGCAGCCAGGAGCGCAGCCGGGTGGCCCAGGCCGCGCGGATCACGGGATCGCGCAGGCCGTGGTCCGGCTCGTCGTCGAAGGCGCCGGCCTGGGCGTCCCAGTCGATGTCCGCCGCACCCGCCGCAACCGTGTGGTCATCCATATTCGTCATGCCCGAAGAGTGACACCCGCCACTGACAACCCGGCTCCGATGAGGAACTCTCCCCAAAAGCGTCTACCTCCGTGACAAACGCGAAACTCGGTAGGCTCTGAAGGAGGCAGTCATGCGCCGCGCAACCGTGCACAAGCCGCTGAAGAAAACGGCCAGCCGCCGGATCCGTGAAGAAGCGGAGGAGCGCCCCACGGGGCGTCCCGAAGTGCGCAAGGACATCGCACGCACCTGGTGGCCCGACGGTTGACCCCGCCGGGACGTCAGTCCAGCCGCTCCAGCCGCTTGCGGTAGTGAATCCGGTCGTAGGGCCCGTCGACGCGGCGTTCCACGACCTCGTATCCGTACTTCGGATAGATCTTCTGGTTCTCCCACATCAACGCGTTCGTGTAGAGCCGGATCTCGCCGACGCCCCGCTCACGCGCGCGTGCGTCGACGAAGTGCAGCAGCCGCCGCCCCACGCCCGTGCCATGGGCACCGGGGTGGACGGCGATGCTGTCCAGGAAGAGATGACCGGCGAACGCCTCGATCACGACCAGCCCGTTGACGGGTTCTCCGGTGACGAACACCTTCCCGGCGGCCACGTTCGCGGCATGGTCCGCCTCCATGGGCTGCGGCACGACGCCGATGCGCTCGATGTAGTGCCGGTAGGCCGCGTCCGTCACCGCCTTCACGGCCGGCACATCATCGGCCACGGCCGGCCGGACGCGCTCGGGACTCTCTTCGATCATGCCCGCACGCTACCCGCCCGAGCGGAGCCGTAGGTCACACGTACCCCCTGTGCGCCCGTTCCGGAGGCGCGAGACGGCCTGCCGCGCCGTCGTCGCAGCAAGCAACACATCCAGGAGCATGCGGGCTGGATTGTTGACTCCAACCCTGATAAATCACATTGTCATGACCATGGACACGATTGAACTGCACAGTATCAATCGTTGGGAGGCGTCCTTCCTGCGCGAGGAGGTGGGCGGCTACTTCACCCACGGCGTCGCGTGCACGCCGGGCGCGACGGTACTCGACGTGGGCGCCAACATCGGTGTGTTCTCGGCGGCCGTCTATGAGCGGCTGGACGGGGACGTGCGGATCTACGCCTTCGAGCCGGTGCCGCCACTCCACGCGACGCTCGAACGCAATGCCCGCGAGTTCTTCAACGGACGCCTGACCGCGCTCCCTTACGGCCTGGCGTCCCGTGACGACGAGCTCGATTTCAGCTACGTTCCGGCCGCCACGATCTTCTCGTCCTCATCGCGGGATCAGGGGAACATCGAGGCTGAGCGGCGGCGGGTCACCGCCAGCGTTGTCGAAATGATCCGCCAGGGCGGCCTGGGACCGGTCCTGCGCCGCGTACCCGCTCCCATTCTCACTCTTCTCGTCAGCCGCAAGCTGCGGGTGATGCGGCGGCTCGAGACGCACCGGGTGAAGGTCAGGCCCCTGTCATCAGCGCTCGACGAGCAGGGCATCGACCACATCGACCTGCTCAAGGTCGATGTGGAAGGCGCGGAACTCGATGTGCTCAGAGGCATCGAGGAACGGCACTGGCCGCTGATCCACCAGGCCGTCATCGAGGTGGAGCGCTGGCAGCAGCACCGCGACACGGTCTGCGAGGTCCTCCTCACGCACGGCTTCAAGGTCAGTACCGAGCAGGACCCGGTGCAGCAGGCCGGCGACATCGGCATGGTGTTCGCGGTCAGGCCCTGAGCGCGCAGCACCCCGCACTCGATTGTCAATGGACTTGGCGATCCCCCGGCCGCCGCGCCGCTCGGGCGCAGCTGGGCAGGGCGGTCTCTCCTCCTCTTCCTGAGCCCCCGGTTAGTCCGGCCTTAACGCCACCATAAGGATCTCCTCCACCCGCCTCCAGCAGCAGATTTCACGGTTTCCGGGGGCTAGCTTCGGATCACCCCCACGGGTTCCAGCCCCACCGAAGCACCGTCTGTCGAGGAGTTCCGCATGTCCGCTCGCGCCCGCCGCGCGGCCGTCGTCGTCGCCGTACTCGGTCTGCCGCCGGTCGCCCTGACCGTGCTCGCCGCCGCCCCCGCGTCCGCGCACGGTTCGATGGGCGATCCGGTCAGCCGTGTCTCGCAGTGTTACGCGGAGGGGCCGGAGAGCCCGAAGTCGGGCGCGTGCAAGGCGGCCGTGGCGGCCGGCGGCGCGCAGGCGCTGTACGACTGGAACGGCATCCGGATCGGCGACGCCGCCGGACGGCATCGGAAGCTGATCCCGGACGGCAAGCTGTGCAGCGCGGACAACGCGGAGTTCAAGGGCCTGGACCTGGCCCGCGCCGACTGGCCGGCGACGAGCGTGCGCAGCGGGGCGTACACCTTCAAGTACCGGGTGACGGCTCAGCACAAGGGGACCTTCAAGGTCTATCTCACCAAGCCCGGTTACGACCCCGCCAAGCCGCTGGCCTGGTCCGAGCTGGATCTGCGGCACCCGGTGGCGACGGCCACCGACCCGGTCGCCGCGGGCGGCTTCTACACGTTCTCCGGCAGGCTTCCCGCGCGGTCCGGCAAGCAGTTGCTGTACGCGATCTGGCAGCGCTCGGACAGCCCGGAGGCGTTCTACTCCTGCTCGGACGTGGACTTCGGCGGCGGCACGGTGAGCACGGGCTCCGCCCCCGCCCCGACGGCCTCCGCGCCCTCCGACCGGCAGATCGCGGCCGGTGCCGACAAGTCGACGATGCGGCACCACGGTCACGGCGGCGACATGGCCGGGCCTGCCCAGCAGCCCGCCGCCGCGTCCGCCCCCAACGCGCCGAAGGCGGCCGGTGCTTCGCGCGATCTCGCGGAGACCGGCGCCTCCTCCGGCACCGCGTACGTCGCGATCGGCGGCGCGGCGGCGCTGGCGCTCGGTTCGGCGGCGCTCTTCCTGTCGGTACGGCGGCGCGCCGCGGGTGGCGCCCACCGCCGCTAGAGGGTTCCGGGGCCTGTCCGGCGGCTCAGGTCGGACAGGCCCCGGTGGCACGTCAGCTGAAGGCCGACGCGCAGGTGGTGGCCGTGGCGTGGGCCGGGTCGAGCGCGTTGGCCACCTCGTGGAAGGCGATGCGGTCGAACAGGCCGATGGCGACGTGCTCGGAGAAGTCGAGCGAGCACAGGTCCTGGAGCAGGACGTTGTGGACGTCGGAGCCGCTCAGGTACTGGCTCTGCCAGGGCGTGGCCACCTCGTCGTGCTTGGTGGCGATGACCGTGTAGTGCACTCCGGGGACGGTGTCGCCGTCCGCGTTGAGCTTGGTGAGGAAGTCGGAGCCGGGGATCTGGTCGGCGAGGCCGGGGGTGGTGGCCTTGATGAGGTCCGAGGCGCCGGGGAAGTACGGCAGCAGGTTGGTCAGGCCGCTCAGGGTGGCGCCGTGGTTGTCGGGGGCCAGGCCGACGAGGGCGTTCACCTTGCCTGCTCCGCCGAGGAACTTCAGGTAGTAGCGGGGCATCATGCCGCCCTGGGAGTGCCCGACCAGGTCGGCCTTGGCGGCTCCGGTCGCGGCGAGCACCTTGTCCACGAAGGCGGACAACTGCTCGGCCGACTTGTCGATGGGGCCGAGGCCGTAGAAGAGGGGGACGCCGGTCAGCTGGCCGTAGTCGAGGGAGTAGACGCAGTATCCGCGGCCCTTGAGGTACGGGGCGAGGGAGAGCCAGTTGTCGACCGAGTTGCCCAGGGTGCCGTGCACCAGGACGACCGGGCGGGGATGGTCGGCGGAGGGCTTGCAGGAGAAGTCGTTCCAGCCGCTGGTGGGGGCGGTGTCCGCGGCGGCGGCTGTTGCGGCGGGAACGGTGGCGACGGCGGCGGTGAGGAGCAGCGCGGCCAGGGGTCTGAGCACTCGCTTCCAGGGCAGCATCGTGTGATCTCCTTGCGGCTCAAGGGAGGTGGGGGCCTTACCCTGTGATCCGGATCACGAGGATGCTGTTCACCCGTCAAGTTACGGGCGAGTAGCACACGTGTGAAGTTACGCGTCAGTAAAAACTTCCAGTGATAACCAGCGAGCCGCCGAACGCTGACGGACCGTCACCAGGCGGGCTTGATCGGACCATAGGGAGCGATCCGCGCCAAACACTCCCCCAGCGCGCACACTTCGCCCTGGCCCAGCAGCGCGGCCCACCCCTCCACGACCTCGGCCGCCGCCTCCTCCGCCGCCCGGGTACAGGCCCACCCTCGCTCGGTCAGCACGACCAGCCGGGCCCGCGCGTCCTGCGGATGCGGCCGCCGCTCCGCGTATCCCTTCCGCACGATCTCGTCCACCAGCTGGCTCGCGGCCTGCTTGGTCACCCCGAGGTGCGCCGCGAGGTCGGTGACGGTGGCCCCGTCCGGGGCGAGCCGCGCGAAGGCGAAGCCGTGGGCCGGCCGCAGATCGGCGAACCCGCGCGCCGTCACCCCGTCATGGATGCGTTGCGTGAGGTCGCCGGCGACGGCGAGCAGGGCGGCGGACAGGGCCATGGCTTCGGAGTTGTACACGGAGGCATTGAAACACCCTTGACATGTTGGTCAAGCAGCTTGACCATATAGTCAAGTTACTTGACTACTCGAACGGAGATCACCGCCATGCCCGTCGTCCGCTCGTCCGAGGCCACCACCCATGAGATCCACGGCGCCCGCTTCGTCTCGTACGCCACCCCGCTCACCGGGAGCAAGGAGCTCTGCGCCTGGCGCGGGGAGATTCCGGCCGGGACCAAGGCGCCCGCGCACACCGTCAGCCGTGAGGAGATCTTCCATCTGCTCGTCGGGGAACTGCTGATCACGGTCGACGGCCGAACCGAGCGGATCTCCGCCGGTGACACGGTGATCGTCAACCCCGGTGCGACCCTCGCCGTGGAGAACCCGGCCGATCACACCGCGCTGTCCTGGGTCACCACCTCCATCGGCCTGGAGGCGGAGCTGGCCGACGGCAGCCGCATCACGCCGCCCTGGGCCAACTGACACCCGTGGAGCCGCCGCCACCCCCCAGCGTCCCCGGCATCACCGCGCGCGGCCCGAACTTCGCTCGCGCGCGGTCCGCGACCTCCTCGATACGGCGGACCTTCTCGTCCACGGGGTCGAAGGTGAGCTGACAGGAGGCCTGGTCGGCGGGGGCCAGGCCCTCGGCGCGCAGGGCGAGCGCACGGACCCGGGCGCGCTGCAGGCCGAGCGCCTCGTACAGGCCGTAGGCCGTCCTGGTCAGGGCCGCCGAGTGCGCGGTCGGCTCCTTCAGGGTGCGGCTGCGGGTGGTCGAGGACCGGTCGGCGTAGCGCACGGTCAGGGTCAGGGTGCGGCAGACCTTCCGCACCGCGCGCAGCCGGGTGCCGAGCTCCTCGGCGGCGGACAGCAGTGCCCTGCGGTGCCGGTCGGAGTCCAACTCGTCGATCTCGAAGGCGCGTTCCGCCGCCAGCGACCGCGAGACGGCGTTCGGCACGACCCGGCTCCGGTCGATGCCGCTCGCCTTCTCGCGCAGCTCGCGGCCGGCCTTCGCGCCGATCAGCCGCTGGAGCGTGGACAGCGGCGCGCCGGCGACCAGGCCCAGGGTGTCCAGGCCGTACTCGCTCAGGGTGCGGGCGGTCGCCGTGCCGACGCCGGGCAGCGCGGACACGGGCCGCTCGGCGAGGAACTGCGCGATACCGTCCGGGTCCTCGGGCACGGCACAGGTCACCCCGGGCCGGGCGTCACGCAGCGCCACGCGGGCCAGCATCGGCCCCGGACCGGCGCCGATCACACAGTCGACGCCGTACCGCGCGAGCGCCCGCACCCGGATCACCGAGGCCAGCTCCACCGCGCTGCGCCCGAAGTACCGCTCGGCGCCGCGCAGATCGGCCAGCGCCCCGTCCGGCGGCAGCGCCTGAACGACCGGGGTGAAGTCCTCCAGCAACCCGAGCAGTCCCGGCAGGGCCGCCTCGTACATCGGCGGCAGCTGGAAACGTACGCAGAGAATGGTCATCCCGCACTCCCCGGACTCTGGTGCCACAACTTCCGTACGGCAGCGGGCCCTTGTGCGGCCTCCTGCCCCGCGGGCCGCAGATCGGCCCACGGATGCATCTCGTATCCGGTCGGCAGCTGGATCCGCCGCCCACCGGTCGGATCACCGCCCACGCCCTCGGCCACGGGCTCCGCGAGCCGCGCCGCCACCTCGTCGAGGCCGCCCTCGGCACGCAGTTCCACCAGCTCGGCGAGGTTCCAGGCGGCGGACCCCACCACGCTCAGACTGCGCGGACCGCGCCGCTGCACCACTCCGCGCACCAGCAGCAGCCACGAGTGGAAGACGGTGTGGGCACACGCGTCGTGCGAGTCGTCGAAGAACGCCAGGTCGACCAGCCCCGTGCCGTCGTCCAGCGTGGAGAAGATGACCCGCTTGCCGGAGCGGATCGGCGGGGTCTGGGTGGCCGCCTTGGCGCCCGCCACCAGCACGGTCTCGCCGTGCCGCACCTCACGCAGCCGGCGCGCGGAGACCACGCCCAACTCCCTGAGGAACTCCCGGTGGTCGTCCATCAGATTGCGCGAGGCGTCCATGGAGAGCACGCCCAGCTCGGCGCTGAGCCGTTCCGCCGACGTCAGGTCCGGCAGCCCCGCCGGCGCGGTCTTGCGCCCGCCCGCCAACGGCAGCTGACCGCCGCCACCGCCCCGGGCACCCCGGTGCAGCTCGGTCAGGTGCAGCTGCAGATCACGCCGGTTGGCGCCGAAGGCGTCCAACGCCCCCACCTGGGCGAGCCTTTGTGCCAGCGGCCGGCTGGGCCGAGCCCGCTCCCAGAAGTCCACCAGGGAGGCATACGGCTGCCCGTCCGCGATCCGCTGCGCCTCGGCCTCGCTGATGCCGTGCACATCGGAGAGCGCGAGCCGCAGCCCCCACCCATCAGGCTCGGACACCAGTTCGATCCGATGGGCGACCCCGGACACGTTCACATCCAACGGCAGGATCGGCACCCCGCGCCGCCGCGCATCGGCCAGCAGCAGCCGCTTCGGATACATCCCCGGATCGTGCGTGAGCAGCCCGGCGTAGAAGGCGGCCGGGTGATGGGCCTTCAGCCAGGCCGACTGATACGTCGGTACGGCGAACGCGACGGCATGCGCCTTGCAGAAGCCGTACGACCCGAAGGCCTCCACGATCTCCCAGGTCCGCCGAATCGTTTCCGCGTCGTATCCCCTCGCCGCCGCGGCCTGCGCGAACCACACCTTGATCCGCCCCTGCGACTCCGGGTCGGACAGCCCCCGCCGCACCCGGTCGGCCTCGCCCCGCCCGCAGCCGGTCATGATGGCGACGATGTCGATGACCTGCTCATGGAAGACGACGACCCCGTACGTCTCCCTCAGCGGCCGCTCCAGATCCTGGTGAGGAAAGCGAACGGGCGCCCGCCCGTGCCGCGCCTCGATGAACGGCCGCACCATGTCGGCGGCGACGGGCCCGGGCCGGAACAGCGAAATATCCACGACGAGATCATGAAAAGTGCTCGGCTGCAGCCGCCCCACCAGGTCCCGCTGGCCCGGCGACTCGATCTGGAAACAGCCCAGGGTCTCGGTGGACCGGATGAGCCGGTACGTCTCCGGATCCCCCGCCGGCACCGCATCCAGCTCGATCCGCTCCCCCGTCGCCCGCTCCACCTCGGCGACCGCGTGCGCCATGGCCGACTGCATCCGCACACCCAGCACATCGAGCTTGAGCAGCCCGAGGTCCTCCACGTCCTCCTTGTCGAACTGCGACATCGGCAAGCCTTCGCCGCTGGTCGGCACGACCGGCGTACGGGCGAGAAGCGAGGCGTCGGACAGCAGCACCCCGCACGGATGCATGGCGACCCCACGCGGCAGGGCATCGAGCGCCTCGACCAGCTCCCACAGCCTGCCGTACCGCTGCTTCTCCCCCGCCAGCTCCTTCAGCTCGGGCAGCTCCTCCAGCGCCGCTCGCGCATCCCGGGCCCGGATGTGCGGAAAGGACTTGGCGATACGGTCGATCTCACCGGGATCCATGGACAACGCGGCACCCACGTCCCGGATCGCATGCCGCACCCGGTAGGTCTCCGGCATGGAGACGGTCGCGACCCGCTCCTCCCCGAAGCGCCCGATGATCGCCCGGTACACCTCGATCCGCCGTGCGGACTCCACATCGATGTCGATATCGGGCAGCACCACGCGCTCCTTGGACAGGAAGCGCTCCATCAGCAGCCCGTGCTCGACCGGATCGGCGTGTGCGATACCCAGAAGGTGGTTGACGAGGGAGCCGGCACCGGAACCACGGGCGGCCACCCGGATACCCATCTTCCGTACGTCGTCGACGACTTGGGCGACCGTCAGGAAGTAGGAGGCGAACCCGTGATGACCGATGATGTCCAGCTCGTGGTGCATCCGCTCCCAGTACGCACGCCGCCCGCCGTACCCGAGCCGCACCATCCCCGCCACCGCCCGCGAGGCGAGCGCCCGCTGGGCGGTGCGCCGTCCGGCCCCCACCAGATGCGCCTCGGGAAAGTGAACGGTCCCGATCCCGAGGTCGCCCTCGGGATCGACCCGGCACTCGGCGGCCGTGGCCAGGGTCTGCTCCAGCAGCCGGTGGGCGGTGTCCCGCCGGTACCCGGCGGCCTCCACGACCCGCTCGGCCACCCCGAACATGGCGGTCGCGTCCTTGAGCCAGGCCTCTTCGGAGTCCAGCTCCCCGCGCGGGTCGATCGGCACCAGCCGCCGGGCGGCATCCAGCACATCGGCGACAGGCCCGGCCCCGGGATCGGCATACCGGACGGCATTGCTGAGCACCGGCCGCACCCCCTGCTCGGCGGCGAAGCCGACGGTACGGGCGGCCAGCCGCAGGGAACCCGGCCCGGTCCCCGTACGACCGTGCATGACGGCCTCCAGGCGCAGGGCGTCGCCGTAGACCTCACGCCAGGGGGCGAGGAGCTCGGCCGCACGGTCGGGGCGGCCCGTGGCCAGGGCGCGGCCGACGTCGGAGGCGGGGCCGAGCAGGACGATCAGGCCGTCGCCGTGGTGGTCGGGCCAGGGCAGCACGGGGGTGTCCGCGCTCCGGTGCGCCGCCGTGACGAGCCGGCACAGCCCGGCCCAGCCCCGGGCGCCGTCCCGGGCGAGGAAGGTGACCCGGGGTGTCGACTCGTCGATGAAGGCACCGCCGCGGACCGGGGTGCGGCGCCTTTCCCGTCGTAGCGCTTGTGCGGGGGTCGCCGCGAGGTTCACCCCGAACAGCGGCCGGACTCCGGACGCCGCGCAGGCCTTGGCGAAGCGGACGGCGCCGGCGAGGGTGTCACGATCAGTGAGGGCCAGCGCATCCATCCCCCGCTCCGAGGCACGCTCGACCAGCCGCTCCGGATGGGACGCCCCGTACCTCAGGGAGAACCCGGAGACGGTGTGCAGATGCGCGAAGCCCGGCACACCCACCTCCCACACTCGCGAGCCCCGAACGGCTCTCGAACATCAGTTCCCTACTGTCACCCCCACCATACCCCCATTCCCGAACATGTGTACGACACCCATTCGACCGCCGCTCACCTGCACAAACGCCCGCCACCGCCGCTGCGGGGACGACGAAGCCCCGCCCCCCAGGCACCCGGGGACGGGACTCCGCGCAACGCACAGCCGGTGCGTCAGCCGATCTGCGCCCCCGTGGCGGACAGCGCCGCGGTGACCGGCTGGAAGAAGGTCTCCCCGCCGGAGCTGCAGTCACCACTGCCACCGGACGTCAGCCCGATGGCGTTGCTCCCCGAGAACAGCGAGCCACCGCTGTCACCGGGCTCGGCGCACACGTTCGTCTGGATGAGACCGCTGACGGTGCCCTCCTGATAGTTCACCGTGGCGTTCAGCCCGGTGACCGTACCGTCGTGCACATGGGTCGTGGACCCGCTGCGCGTCACCTTCATCCCCACCGTCGCCTCGGCGGCACCGGTGATCTTCTGAGTGGACCCGTTGTACAGGTCGACCTCGCTCGGGTGGTCCACCTGCGCCGTGTACTTCACCAGACCGAAGTCGGTCCCCGGGAAGTGCGACTCCGCGTTCTGCCCGATCTCCTTGCCGCTGGAGTCCGCCCAGCTGCTGATCGCCGAGGTGCAGTGCCCGGCGGTCAGGAAGTACGGCTGCCCGTCCTTGACCACGTTGAACCCGAGCGAGCAACGCCCACCGGACCCGCTGATCGCGTCACCACCGGCGATGAAGGGCTTGAACTCCCCCTTCGAGCGCTGTAGTTCCGCCTTCCCGCCCAGCCCGTCGACCACCTTGCTCAGCTTGGTCCACTGCGCGCCGGAGACCGTCTTGTCGGCGGTGACGACGACCTTGTTGCTGACCGGGTCGGTCGCCCATGACGTGCCCGGTATGGTCGCGTCCTTCTTCAGCGTCGTCCGCGCGCCGTCGAGCGCGGCGAGCGAGTTGGTGACGAGTCTCGCCTTGGCTCCCGCCGCCTCGACGGCGTTCACCGCGCTCTGGTCGAGCACGTTGACGACGAGGCTCTTGGCTTGGGCGTCGTAGTAGCTGCCGGCGGCGTCGGAGCCGAGGCTCTTCAGCAGCGTCGAGGCGAGGTTTCCAGCCGCCGGAGCGGACAGAACCTTCAGCTGGGAAGACGACTTCGCAGGCTCGCTGGCGTTCGCATTCTGCAAGGTGACACCCGCGGCGACCAGCGCGGCGATTCCCGCGCCGGCCACGGCGACCCGCCGCCTGGATATGCGTCGGTGCTTCAACTCACGTCCTCCTGTGGGGGGACGGTCCGCGAGGTGTGGGGGCTCGACGGACCGGAAGGCTGGTTGACGAGGGCCCACTCTTCCGAACGACACAGGGAGCACACAAGGTTGACTTCAGGACGCGCGTAGAGAGGGCTTGCGCCCCCCATCCCTTCTTGACCGTGCACAGTCACACCAGGAAATTCGCGCAGCAAACACGACACGCAAGGAGCCCGCACCGGACGGTGACGACACCGACTGGCCGAAACCGGATGCACCTCGCTCAGCGCCTCACTCAGCGAGAAGCCCCCGCACACCACACGGCATGCAGGGGCTCCGAGGAAGCAGGAGCAGGACCCGCTACGGCAGCGTGACGCCGTAGTAGCTCAACGCCTCGGTCACCGGCTGGAAGAACGTCGTACCACCGGAGGTGCAGTCACCACTTCCCCCGGAGGTCAGCCCGTAGGCCACGGAACCCGCGTACAGCGGACCACCGCTGTCGCCGCCCTCGGCGCACACCGTGGTCTGGATCAGGCCGTAGACGATGTCGCCGTTGCCGTAGTTGACGGTGGCGTTCAGCGCGGTGACCCGCCCGCTGTGCGTGCCGGTGGTGGAACCGCGCCGGTACACGGTCTTGCCCACGGACGGGGTGGCCGCGCTGGTGATGGACTGGCTGCCCACGGAACTCGGGTGCGAGACCGAGGAGTTGGTGTACCGCACCAGGGCGAAGTCGTTGCCCGGGAAGCTGTAGCCCACATTGGTGCCGAGCACCGTGCTGTGGCTTGAGTTGCTGTACCAGGTGGAGGCCACCTGGCCGCAGTGACCTGCGGTGAGGAAGTAGTACGTGCTGCCGCTGCGCACGTTGAAGCCGAGCGAGCAGCGGTACTGGCCGCCGTAGATGGCGTCGCCGCCGCTGATCAGCTTGCTGAACCTGCCGCGCGTGTGCTTGATGGTGAGCGCGCCGGCGTCGGTGCCGGCCTGCTTCTTGATCTTGGTGATCTGGGCCTGGGAGACCCTGCTGTCGACGGTGAGGACGACACGGTTGGTCTTGCTGTCCACGGCCCAGGCGGTGCCGGGGACGTCGGCCTTCAGGATGGACTCACTGGCCTTGGCGAGCTGGGTGGCGCTGAACGAGCCGTCGTCGCTGGCGTTCGCGGTGGGGGCGGCGAACGCGGCCGCGGCCAGGAGGCCGGTGGCCACGGCGATCAGCCGGGTCCGTCTCGCGGTGCCATTGCGGGGAGTAATGCGCTTGATCCTCACTTTTCGTTCCCTCCCAGGGGAAGTCGGGGGCCCGCGTGGGGTCGGGGCCCGTGAGTCGCAGCCAGGGGGCCGCCGGATTCCGAACACGCATGCCCCCTGGCAAGCGCTGAGGGGGAGTATTCGGCCGAACGACCGGTCGCCACAAGGGTGCCTTTCGGCCGTCGGACTTTGAACCACTCTTACGCGGCAGCCCTTGGCATCGGCTCAGCACACGCTGATGCCACCCCAGCGCATTGCGATAATCAGCCAAACGCACGCTGATGTCGGTCCAGCACACGCTCCCCCGCCTCATCACCGCACCCAGGAGTCGCCGGGCGGCGGGAAGAGGCGGCGGAAGCGCCATGCCGTATGCCCCTTCTATTCACACAACTTCCCCACATATCATCCCCGCGGCGCCCCACCCGGCGTCCACGAGCCCCGCAACTCCCGTAGCGCGTCCATAACTTCGCAGCAGCGGGACGTCATGACGTTCCCCCGGTCATGACGTCCCCCCCGGTCACGGCGTACGGGTTGGCGGGCCGGGTGAGGCCCAGGTGCTCGCGCAGAGTGCTGCCCGGGTAGAAGGTGCGGAACAGACCGCGGTGCTGGAGCAGCACCACCGTGCCGTTGACCAGCCGCTCCAGATCACGGCGCGGCTCGACGGGCACGAGGTGGAAGCCGTCGGTGACACCGTCGGCGTGCCAGCCGGCGACCAGTTCGGCGAGGTCGACCGGGCCGCCCCGGTACAGCGGTCCCCGCACGGTCGGCCGCGGCCCCCCGCCGCCGCGTCCGGGCTCGGCCGCGTGCTCCCCGTCACCGAGGTCGACCAGCAGGCTCGCCAGAACCCGTACGGTGTCCGGATTCCGCCCGAACTCCCTTGCAATGGACCGCAGTTCGTCGCGTACGGCGGCGGCCTGTGCCGAGGTCACGGCGCGGACCAGGGCCACGTCCGCGTACCGGGCGGCGACGGTTCGGGCCTGGCTGTCGGTGGCGTCGACCACGCGGACGGGGTGGCCGTGCGGCGGCCGGGGCACGGTCGCGGGGCCCGCGCCGTCCTCCCGGCTGTCCCACAGCTTCTCCTCGCCGCCGGACACGTCGATCCGCCAGCCGGCCCGCCCCCGGCTGACCCAGTCCAGCGTCGCCACCGCGCCCGGCACCACGAGCGGCCTCGTGCGGGTGGTGACGGTCGGGACCAGGCCGATGCGCCGGGTCGCGGGCGCCACCCGGGACAGCGTGCAGAGGGCATCGGGCCCGGGCGGGGTGAAGGAGTCGTCCAGCGTCACGAAGTCCAGCCCACCGCGCTCGGCGAGCCGGACCAGCTCGACATACGGTTCGGCACCGGAGCAGTCCGGCAGATCGACGGCGGCGGCGAGATGCAGCAACCTGGGGCCGTAGCGCGCGCTCATCGGATTTCATCAGCGCCTTCCGTGCCCAGAAAGGCCAGCACCGCCCGGGCGGTGGCGTCGTTCTGCCGGAACGCGGCGCCGCCGGTGCGCGGCCGGGTGAAGGCGCCGGGGGTACGGGCGTCGGTGTACGGGCCGAGCGCGAAGCGCCGGGGATGCGCCCGCCCGGCGCCGTCGAGGATCCGGCCGTCGCCGGGGTCGACCCGGAGCAGTCCGTCGGGGGACTCGGCGGCGCCGTCGGCGTGCAGTGCGCGCAGCAGGCGGTCGCGGGCCCGCCCGACGGTGGGCTCGGGCAGCCGGGCCTCGACCAGCGCGCGGGCCTCGGCGCAAAAGCCGGGCACGGTGGGGCTGGTGGCCCGGAACACCCCGTCCTCGGCGGTGACGGTCATGCCGGCGCCGACGAACTTCAGCAGGCCGGCCCGGGACAGCGCGAGCATCTGCCGCAGCCGGGGCCCGGGCGGCCCGGACGCCAGATAGCTGAAGAACCCGTGCCACCGGGGGCCGATGTCCCCGAGCCGCACGAGCTGTCCGTAGACGGAGAGCAGCCCGAGGAAGACGCCCAGGTCGGCGCTGTGCGAGGGGTCGTGCCGCCGTAGCAGATCGCCCTCGATGTACGCCCGCAAGCCCTCCTGGAAGTCCTCGTGGGAGGCGTACCGCAGCCCGTCGAGTGGATGGTCGAGCGCGGCGAGGTCGAGACGGTCGGCCGGGTCCGGTACGGCGGCGGCGACGAGCGCCTGGGTCTCGGCGAGGTCGCCGGCGACCGTGTACTTCTCCTCGAAGTCGGCCCAGCTCATCGCCGTACGCTCGGCGTGGGCGGTGAACAGCCGGTGGTAGTGGGCGAAGCCCAGCTCCTTCTCCACCAGCGGCCACACATCGCGCCGGAAGGCGAAGCGGTCCGGCCGGGCCCGCAGGCGCTCGATCTCGGCCGGCCCGAGGAAGCGGGGCAGCGGGGGCCGGTCGCCGGTCCAGTCGTAGCCGATCTTCGCGTGGTACGGCACTCCGCGCCGCGAGCCGACGTAGAGCACCGGTTCCCGTCCCGAAGGCCGGTAGGTGTCGCCCTCGTACTGCCCGCCGCGCCCCTCGGTGAGCAGCACCATCAGGTCGACGAAGGCCAGCCCGAAGCCCCGTACGAGGACGGGTGCACCGGGTTCCAGCGGGGACAGGTCGCTGTCGGCGGTGAAGTCGGGCGGCAGATGGACCAGGCCGTGGTCCCGGGCGTAGGCGGCCAACGCCGCCTGCTCACCCTCGAGTTCGGCATCCAGGTGGCCGAGCGCGAGGATCACCAGGTCGGCGGGGAGGGGATGCGGCAGGCCCTCCAGCCACACCTGCTGGCGGCCCTCGCGGGGGCCGTCGATCCGCAGGGCACGCCGGGGGTGGTGGTGGACGGTGACGCCCGGCGGCAGGTCGGCGCGGGCCCGCTCGTACACCCAGCGCAGATAGCGGCCCTGGAGCTGCCGGCCGGCGAAGGTGCCGCCGTCCAGCCCGGCCCACTCGTGCAGGGTGGGGCCCTCGCGCACCGGGCCGTCCATGGTCACCGTCTCGTCGGTGAACATGGTGACGTCCTCGGCGTGCGAGTTCATCCACAGCAGCGGCGACTGCGCCTCGCGCCAGATGCGCCCGCCGCCGGGTGGATGCGGGTCGACCAGATGGATGTCGAGTCCCCGACCGCCGTACAGCTCGGGGGCGTTGGCGGCGATGCGCTCCAGGAGGCCGGTCCCCCGCGGACCGGCTCCGACGATCACCAGCTGCGGCCTCATCGGGCGACGACCGGGGTGGGGAATGCGGCAAGGGTGTCGGATGACATGCGAAGGCTCCGTGACACGAAGAGTCAGGGTTGGTCGCCTTCACACGGCCGAGCCCCTCAGCAGGGCCGTCCGTCGAGAGTACGTGGGCGTTTCCCGCCGCTGTCAAGGCTGTCCGAACTGTGAGCCGTACGTCTCAGGTCAGTTGACGCGGAATCGGATGCCTGTTCCACTTGGTCCATGCATCCACAGCAGTGGCTGGTCTCGCGCTCCCACATCGACCTCGGTCGCGTGTGGTCCTCTTCCTGTTGAGCTGACCCCCTGCACGCGCCTGCCCTTCGGGCGGGCGCACTCGCGTTCTTCCTTCCCCCTCGCCTTCACACGCGCCCCCTCCCCTCTGCTCGGCCCCTTTCTGCTCCCGGGATCAACTAGCAACCGTCGCAAGGACAGCAGCAATCACAGTCGCACCCATCGCAGCCGTCACACCCGTCACAAGGACAGTCGCAGCCGTCGCAGCCCTGGCAGCACCCTTCCCGCTTCTTCCGGGACCAGGGCCCTTCGTACTCCGACGCGCAGCACATCCGGCACGTGCAGCACAGCAGAAGAAACATCCCGCAGCCGGGCAGGAATCCGCGGGGCTCCTCGGGCTGGTGCAGGTGCGGCTCGAACGCCCGGTCCACCGACCGCCGAAGCTCGTGCACCAGCAGAAGATGGACGAGCCTGCCGTCGGCGAACTCCGCCTCGCGCAGCGCCGGCCCGATGCCGCGCAGCGCGTCGTCGGCGAGCCTGCGGGCCTCGGCCCGCGGCGTCCCCGTGGCGGTGAGCGGATTCCACGCGCCCGAGGCCGCGTCGGCTTCCTGGTCCTCCACGGCGTCCAGCAGATGCGCGAGCCGGCCGAAGAGCCGGCCGGCCTCCGCGAGCGGCCGCGCGTTGCCGGGCCGGCCGGCCAGCACCGCGGTGTGCGCGAAGGCGGCCGCCGTCGCGGTCTCGGTCGGCTCGGTGACCGTCAGGATCGAAGTGCCGTACCCGGCGAGGGTCTCCAGGCCGAGTTGCCGGTCGACTGCCTCGACGAGGACGCCGGTGTCGAAGCCGACCGCGGCACCACTGTGGGCACCGGCCCTCCCCCAGCCCGCGGCGACCCGGCGCGCGGCGGCGGCCACGGGCCTGCGGGCCAGCAGCCCGTCCCGGTCGGCGACATGGTCGCGCACCTTCGCCGCGGCGAGCACCAGCGAGACGGCGGCGGCGAGCCGCGCGCCCTCGCCCTGGGCGACGGACGCGGTACGCATCCCGCGCAGCGCGCACGGGCCCGCCGTACGGCGGCCGTCGGCGGTCGTCCCGGTCTGAGCCTCCGTCAGAACGGAGATGAGAAGTCCGTCATAGTTCGTTACCATCCGCGCGAGCTGTCCGTGATCCCGGCGCAGGGCGAGGCAGAGCCCGCACAAATGCGCCATCCACGCGGCCTTGAGGCCTTCCCCGAGCCGATGAGCGCACGGTCTGACGATTCCGAACACGACGATCCCCCGTGATGTGGTACGACGTTGGCATTCACCCGTACGCAGTGATCATCACCCATCCGCCACCGACAATCATATTTCACTCTCAGTCAGCAGCCGTATGAGTCTGGACCCTTGGGGCACAAGGACTCTCGACGGATCGGCTGTGCACCAGTACCGTCACAAACCCCCCGCGCGGCGTCTATCCACTTGGCGCGCCGTCCGCATCATGGATGACCATAGGGATGCGGAAAGCAAGAAGGACCGCTGTGAGAGGAGGCGTCCATGGGATCGGTACGCAAGGCGAGTGCGTGGCTCGGCCTCGTCGACGACAACGATGACGAGCGTTACTACGACGACGAGTACTCCGAGGGCACCGAGTCCGAGGGCGCCTGGGTCACGGACCCCCGGGTGAAGGTGGCCACGGACACGGCGGAGGAGAAGGGCCGCCGGATCGGCACGGTCACCCCGGACAGCTTCCGGGACGCCCGCGCCATCGGCGAACTGTTCCGGGACGGCGTCCCGGTCATCATGAACCTCACGGCGATGGAGCCCTCCGACGCCAAGCGCGTGGTGGACTTCGCGGCCGGGCTCATCTTCGGTCTGCGCGGCTCCATCGACCGCGTGTCCAACCGGGTGTTCCTGCTGACGCCGGCCGACACGCAGATCATCAGCGGCGAGGCGTCCGCCCACCGCGAGGACGGCTTCTTCAACCAGAGCTGAGGCAGGGCCGCTCACCGGCCCTGCCTCCGTACGGGGCTCACCGGAAGGCGTCGAGCCCGGTGAGCGCCTTGCCCAGCACGAGCTGGTGCATCTCGACGGTGCCCTCGTAGGTGAGCACCGACTCGAGGTTGGTCGCGTGCCGCATCACGGGATATTCGAGGGAGATCCCGTTGGCACCGAGAATCGTCCGCGCCGTACGGCAGATCTCGATGGCCTCGCGGACGTTGTTGAGCTTGCCGAAGCTGATCTGCTCGGGGCGCAGACGGCCGGCGTCCATCCGCCGCCCGAGATGGTGGGCGAGCAGGATTCCCTTGTGCAGTTCGACCGCCATGTCGGCGAGTTTGGCCTGGGTGAGCTGGAAGCCGCCGATGGGCCGCCCGAACTGCTCCCGCGACTTGGCGTAGTCGACAGCCGTCTCGAAGCTGCTGCGCGCCGCACCCATCGCGCCCCAGACGATGCCGTACCGGGCGTGGGACAGACAGCTGAGCGGGCCGCGCAGTCCGGTGACCTCCGGGAGTACGGCCGTGCCGGGCAGGCGTACGTCGTCCATCACCAACTCGCTGGTGACGGAGGCGCGCAGGGACCACTTGTGCTTGATCTCGGGCGCCGAGAAGCCGGGGCTGTCGGTGGGGACGACGAAGCCCCGGATCCCTTCCTCCGTCTGCGCCCAGACGACCGCCACCCCGGCGACCGACCCGTTGGTGATCCACATCTTGCGGCCGTTCAGTACCCAGTCGTCGCCGTCGCGCTTGGCGTGGGTGCGCATGGAGGCGGGGTCGGAGCCGTGGTCGGGCTCGGTCAGCCCGAAGCAGCCGATCACGTCGCCGGCCGCCATGCGCGGCAGCCACCGGAGCTTGTGCTCCTCGCTGCCGAACCGGTGGATCGCGTACATGGACAGGGAGCCCTGCACCGAGACCAGGGACCGGATGCCGGAGTCCGCCGCCTCCAGCTCCAGGCAGGCCAGGCCGTACTGCACGGCACTGGCACCCGCACACCCGTATCCGCTGAGCGACATCCCGAGCGCCCCGAGGCCGCCCAGCTCCTTCGCCAGCTCACGAATGCCGGGCAGCTCCCCCTTCTCGTACCACTCGGCGACGTACGGCAGCACCCGGTCCGCCGCCCAGGCCCGCACGGTGTCCCGCACGGCCAGGTCTTCCGGTTCCAGCAGGTCGTCGATCCCGAGCGGGTCGGCGGGATCGAAGGGGGGCAACTTCGCGGACGCGGACATGGAACACCCTCCGGCACACAAGAAAACTAGCAGCGCTAGTCATTTTGCCGCCGACGTTACGGTGCGGCGTCCCGCACGTCCAGTACGTCAGGCACGTCAGGCCGTGACGCGGGGGTCCGCCACTTCCCTCGGCGCGGGCAGCTCCACCGCCGCCGGGGACTCCGCGCAGTTCATCACCCGCGGCAGCCGCAGCGCCATCACCGCGCCCAGCAGCAACAGGACCGCGCTCACCAGCAGCGTGACATGCAGCCCGTGCACGAAGGAGTCCCGCGCGGCCCGGCGCAGCGCCGCCCCGGCGGATCCGCCCAGCCCGCCGGCGATGTCGTAGGCCTCGCCGAGCGAGTGCCCCGCCCGGTCCGAGGCGTGCTGCGGGACGCCCGGCACCGAGCGCAGTCCCGGGGCGTAGGCGGCGTTCATCACGCTGCCGAGCAGCGCGATGCCGATGCCGGCGCCGAGCTGGTACGACGTCTCGCCGATCGCCGCCGCGCCGCCGGCCTGCTCGGCCGGGGCCTCGCTGAGCATCGACTCGTACGCCCCGAAGAGCGTGGTCTCCAGGCCGAAGCCGAGCAGCACGAAACCGGACAGCAGCAGGGGCGCGTCGTCGGTGCCGCCCATCGCGGTGAGCGTGAGGACCGCGGCGGCGGTGAGGCAGAACCCGAAGCAGACCATCCGGCGCGGCCCGAAGCGGCGCAGCATCCGCGCGCCCGCCAAGCCCGCCGCCATCGCCGCGATGGTCAGGGGCAGCAGCCTGAGGCCGGTCTGGAGCGGGGAGAGCCCGAGCACCAGTTGCAGATACTGGGCGGCGATCAGCTCCAGGCCGACGAGCGCGAGCATCGCCAGCACGATGCAGCCGACCGAGGTGCTGAACGCGGGCCGGCGGAACATCCGCAGGTCCACCAGCGGATGCGCAAGGCGCCGCTGCCGCCGTACGAAGAGGAGGAGCAGGGCCGCGCCGGCCAGCAGCGGCAGCACGGTGAACGGGCTCGCCATGGCCGCGCCGCCGCCCAGTCGCTTCACGCCGAGGACGGCACCGAACAGTCCGCCGGCCGCCATCAGGGCGCCGGTGACGTCCCACGGGCCGTCGCGGTCACCACGGGACTCGGGCAGCAGCATCCGGCCCACCGGCAGGCTGACCAGCATCAGCGGGATGTTGACGAGGAAGACCGCGCCCCACCAGAAGTGCTCCAGCAGAAAGCCGCCGAGCAGCGGGCCGACGGCCGCGCCGACCGCGGCCACCGCGCTCCAGATGCCGATGGCGAGCGCGCGCTCGCGCCGGTCGGGGAAGACCTGACGCAGGATCGACAGGGTCGCCGGCATGATCATGGCGCCGCCGACGCCGAGCAGCGCCCGGGCGAGGATCAGCATCTCGGCGGTCTGCGCGAGGGCGGCCACGGCGGAGGCGACACCGAACAGGCCGTAGCCGCACAGCAGAACGCGTCTGCGGCCGACCCGGTCGCCGAGGGTGCCGAAGAGGATCAGCAGCGAGGCGCAGACCAGGGGATAGACGTCGACGATCCAGAGCAGTTCCACGGCGCCGGGCTTGAGGTCTTCGGCGACGGCGGGGACCGCCACGTGCAGCACGGTCGCGTCGAGGGCGACGAGCAGCAGGCTGACACAGAGGACGACGAGGACGACCCAGCGGCTCGCTCCGGCACCGGCCCCGGACGCCCGACGGCGCGGCCGTGCGGCAGCCGTGGTCGTCCCGGACATGTACGTACCTCCCAGATGTGCCTCGCGCGGGGCGGACCGACGGGGTGGGGACTCCCTGTCGTACGGCCGGAGAGGAGCGGGGTCTCCGGCCCGCGCGAACCCACGCGGGTGACTCGTCAGCGTACGCGAGTCCGCCACGGGGCCACGTGGCGGACCTCTCACACGCATGACGGAACCCGTGTGGCGTACGCCACTCGGTGCCCTCTTGACCATGCCCCGGGGGCCGGTCCGGTTCCGCCGCCGGTCGATAATCGGGTCCGTGACCGATCTTGACACGCGCGTGGTTCCACCCCACGCCCCCCTCCTGCGCCGGGCGGCCCCGGCCCTCCTGGGCTATGCGGCGGTCCGCGCCCTGGGGCTGGTCGTGCTGGTGCTGTGGAGCGCCGCGCGCGGCAAGAGCGCGTACACCTTGCTGACCGCGCGCTGGGACTCGCTGTGGTACACACGGGTCGCCGAGCTGGGGTACGGCTACGAGGTGCGGCTGCCGGACGGCGACGTCCACTCCAACCTGGCGTTCTTTCCGCTGCTGCCGTGGCTGGAGCGGCTGCTGCACACGGTCACGCCGCTGTCGTACGCGGACGCCGGTTTCGTCGTCGGCCTGCTCGCCTCGCTCGCCGCGGCCTGCGGGATCTTCGCGGTCGCGGACCGGGTGTACGGCCCCCGGGTGGGGATCTGCGCCGTGCTGGTGTGGGCGGTGCTGCCGGTCGGGATCGTGCAGTCGATGGCGTACAGCGAGTCGCTGTTCACGGCATGGGCGGCCTGGTCGCTGTACGCGCTGCTGACCGGCCGGTGGATCACCGCCGGCACGCTGGCCGCGCTGGCGGGGCTGACCCGGCCGGTGGGGGCGGCGGTGGTCGCGGCGGTGTGGGTGACGGGCACGATCTCGTTGGTGCGGGATCGGAGCATGACGCATCCGCCCGGTGCCCATGACGACGAACACGCCCCGGCGCCCACGCCCGGCGCGAAGGTCACCGCACACGCCCCGGCGCACGCGCTCAGCGCCTCCGACGGAACACAAGCCCCGGCAGTCACACCTGGCGCACCTGCCCCCGCCTGGCGCCGGGCCCTCGGCATGCTCATCGCCCCTCTCGGTACCGCCGGCTATGTGCTCTGGGTCGGGTACCGCACCGGCAAGGTCCCGCTCGGGTACCTGGACGTCCAGGCCGGATGGCGCAACGGGTTCGACGGCGGCTATGCATTCGCACGCTTCGTGGCCGACAAGTTCACGTCATTTCCGTCCGCCCTCGCCGGTACCGGCCTGATCGCCGGGGTCGCGCTGCTGCTGTGGCTGTACGCGACCGGGGTCCGCCGGCGCCAGCCCGTCGAGCTGCTGGTGTACACGGGCATCGTCCTCGCGCTCGCCCTGTGCGCGTCAAGCTACTTCGGCTCCAAGCCGCGGCTGCTGATGCCGGCCTTCCCGGTGCTGCTGCCGCTCGCCGGCGCCCTCGCCCGGCTGCGCACGCCCCGATCCGTGCTGGTCACGGCCCTGTTGGCGATCGCCTCGGCGATTTACGGGGCGTTCTGGCTGAACGGCTCCGGTCCTCCATGATCGACAACGACGGCCGATGACGCTCCGGGGAATTCCGCGCCAGGGCCGGGTTAACGCATTCATAAGCGCCATATAAACAACACCCGGAATGATCAAAGGAATTGAAGAGAAGGGCGTCACAGGATTGCGGAATCCCCGGAATTCGGACCGCCCTTGAGAGGTTTGCCACATCACATCGTCATCACAAACCCGCTGTTTCGACGGGGTGCCCACCTCACTCGCTGTAACGTCGATTGGGTGCGTACCGAACGAAACCTCACCCGGCGTCTGGACCGGGTGTTCGCCAGACTCGACCGTGAGCCGGAACGACCGGCCCACATCGATGTGCCGAGGATGAGCAGGCACCGGGTCGTTCTGTTCACCGCGACCCTGGCCTTCTACCTGGCGATCGTGTGGGCCGTGGTGATCACGTCCTGGCTGGTCCGGCTCGACTGGCAGGTCATGTTCTTCCGGCCGTACCAGCAGTGGCCGCAGATCCACGCCTTCCTCGACTACTACGTGGTGCTCGGCCAGCGCGGCCCCACCGCGGTGATGGTCGCGGCCTGGCTCGGCTGGCGCTCCTGGCGGCAGCACACCCTCCGCCCGCTGCTCACCCTGGCTGCATCCCTGCTGCTGCTGAACATCACGGTCGGCGCCGCCAAGCTCGGCATGGGGCGCCTCGGTCCGCACTACGCGACCGTGATCGGCGCGAACGAGATGGGCCTGGGCGGCGATATATTCCCCAGCGGCCACACCGCCAACGCGGTCGTGACCTGGGGCATCCTGGCCTATCTGGCCTCCACCCCGAGAGCGCGCCGCTGGCTGTCGGCGCTGTCCGCGATCACGGCGCTGGGCGTCGGCCTCACCACCGTCTACCTCGGTACGCACTGGCTGAGCGACGTGCTGCTGGGCTGGGCCGCGGGCCTGCTGATCCTGCTCGCCCTGCCGTGGTTCGAGCCGCTGATCGCCAGGACCGAGATGTGGCTCTTCGACCTGCGGGACCGCTGGCGCGCCCGCCGCAGCCGGCCCGTGCCCGAACCGGCCGTCCCGGCCGCGCCGGTGGTCTTCAGGCCGCGCGGCGCCCCGGCCGAGCAGCAGGCCCCGGCACGCGAGCCGGTCGCCTCGGCCCGCGCCTCCCGAGCGGTGCCGCATCTGGCCCCGGGACCGCACACGACCCGTTCGGAACGCACGCCGGTCACCCCGGTGGGCAGCCGCCGCCCGCCCCACACCGACCACCGCGTCCCCCGCGGCACGACCCAGCCGGCTCGTCCTGTGACAGGCGGATAAGCCGGCTTTCGGTCGTTTTCCGCCGCGGCTCCATCGCGGCTGGTCGCGCCCACGCGGCGGAGGCGCATATCGACACAGCCCCGCGCCCCCTCGGGGCGCGCTACCCCTTCCAGGCGCGGGCCACCAGTCCGTCCCGCACCTCGAAGTTCAGCCGGCCCACCCGGTACTCCATGGTGATGATCGCGCCCGGCGGCAGCGACCGTACCGTCGACCACCCCCGCTGCCGGGCGAGCCGCTCGGCGTTCGCGGCGTCGAGGCCGACATACCCTTCCGGACTGTCCTGGGGCTCCGCGGGCGGAGTGGGAATCGATGCCATGCCGCCACGCTACCGCGCAGCGCGGGGTAAGAGTCGTATCCACTTCTCGTCACACTTCTGTCACAGCCGCCCGGCCCGCGCTTCCTCGAACTGCGTCACACGTACGGGGGTTTCCCAGGGGGCACCGGGGGTAATCGAACGGAATTCATGGACCCCTTCAGCGGCCCGTCGAATTACCCGGCGGAAAGTTTCGGCGGCGGTGGACCGGACGGCTCCAGGGTGATTCCCCGCGCAATCCGGCGCGATGCCACGGCAGCTGACGCCGCATAGGAATTTCACGGATTCAGCACATCACCGCCGTATCCCCCCTGCCGGAGCACCCGGCCCGCGAGCATCATGGCGCCTGCTCGCGGGTACGCGTGCCGCGGGCCGCAGCAGACCCGGGCGCGAGGATGCGGAGGGGCGAGCGATGAGCACGGAGACCGCGGGGGCGACGTCGGGGCGGGTGCGGGGCAGGAACCGGGCCGGGCGGGTGGTGGTCGACTGGCTCACCACCACCGACCACAAGAAGATCGGGCATCTCTACCTGATCACGGCGTTCGGCTTCTTCCTGGCCGGCGGGGTCATGGCGCTGCTGATGCGGGCGGAACTGGCCCGGCCGGGGCTGCAGATCATGAGCGCCGAGGAGTACAACCAGCTGTTCACGCTGCACGGCACGATCATGCTCCTGCTGTTCGCGACCCCGAGCTTCGCGGGCTTCGCCAACGAGCTGATGCCGTTGCAGATCGGCGCTCCGGACGTGGCGTTCCCCCGCCTGAACATGCTGTCGTACTGGCTGTTCGCCTTCGGCGGGCTGATCGTGCTGGGCTCGCTGCTCACCCCGGACGGGCCGGCCGACTTCGGCTGGTTCGCCTACGCGCCCCTCGACAACTCCCTGCACTCCCCCGGCATCGGCCCGGACCTGTGGATCATGGGCCTGGCACTGTCGGGCTTCGGGACGATCCTCGGCGCGGTCAACTTCATCACCACGATCATCGGGATGCGCGCGCCGGGCATGACGATGTTCCGGATGCCGGTCTTCACCTGGAACACCCTGTTCACCTCGATCCTGATCCTGCTGGCGTTCCCGGTGCTGGCGGCGGCGCTGCTGGTGCTGGAGGCGGACCGGCGCTTCGGCGCGCAGGTCTTCGAGGCGGCGAACGGCGGGGCACTGCTGTGGCAGCACCTGTTCTGGTTCTTCGGGCATCCCGAGGTGTACATCATCGCGCTGCCGTTCTTCGGGATCATCACGGAGATCATCCCGGTGTTCAGCCGCAAGCCGGTCTTCGGCTATCTGACGCTGGTCGGCGCGACCATGGCGATCACCGGGCTCTCGGTGGTGGTGTGGGCGCACCATATGTTCGCCACCGGCGCGGTGTTGCTGCCGTTCTTCTCCTTCATGTCGTTCCTGATCGCGGTGCCGACGGGCGTGAAGTTCTTCAACTGGACCGGCACGATGCTGGGCGGCTCGCTGTCCTTCGAGACGCCGATGCTGTGGGCCATGGGCTTCCTGGTGACGTTCCTGTTCGGCGGCCTGACCGGGGTGATCCTTGCGTCCCCGCCGCTGGACTTCCACGTCACGGACTCGTACTTCGTGGTCGCGCACTTCCACTACGTCGTCTTCGGCACGGTCGTCTTCGCGGTCTTCGGCGGCCTCTCCTTCTGGTGGCCGAAGTTCACCGGGAAGATGCTGGACGAGCACCTCGGGAAGATCCACTTCTGGACGCTGTTCGTCGGTTTCCACACCACGTTCCTGGTGCAGCACTGGCTGGGCGCCGAGGGCATGCCCCGCCGGTACGCCGACTATCTGGCGGCCGACGGCTTCACCGCGCTCAACACGGTCTCCACGATCGGCGCGTTCCTGCTGGGCCTGTCGACGCTGCCGTTCCTCTACAACGTCTGGAAGACCGCCAGGTACGGCGAGAAGGTCGGGACCGACGACCCCTGGGGCTACGGCCGCTCCCTGGAGTGGGCGACCTCGTGCCCGCCGCCCCGGCACAACTTCGTCACGCTGCCCCGGATCCGCTCGGAGTCCCCGGCGTTCGATCTGCATCACCCGGAGTACGCGGAGCGGGCGCCGCGGCCCGGGCCAGAGCCGCATCGAGCCGGTCCCGGATCACCCTGATCGTCTCGGTCAGCCCGGCGGGCTCGATCACCTCGAAGGGCAGGCCCATCATCATGATGTGAATGACCATCACCTCGAGGTCCGGCGCCCCGCTGTGCAGGATGCACGCGTCCTCCCCGTCCGCCTCCAGCGTCCCGGCGGACGGCGAGATCCGCTCGGCGGCCTCGTGCAGCGGCACCAGCAGCCGTACGGCGGAGTGCGTGGCGTACGCGCGCGTGGAGACGCCCTGGGAGACGTAGGCGGCCAGATCCTCGGCCGGGGGCTCGCGCGGGGTGAAGCGGGGCCCGTGCGGCGGCTTGGGGGTGATGCGGTCGACGCGGAAGGTCCGCCAGTCCGCCCGGTCGACGTCCCAGGCGACCAGGTACCAGCGCCGCTCGGTGCACACCAGCCGGTGCGGCTCGACGGTTCGGCGGCTGTCCGCGCCGTCGTGCGTGCGGTACTCGAAGCGCAGCCGCTCGGCGTCCCGGCACAGGTGGGCGAGTTCGGTGAGCAGCGCCGGGTCGACGTCCGCGGCCGGCGGGCCGCCGCGCAGCATCGGCACGGTGAAGGCGTTCAGGGTGCTCACCCGGCGGCGCAGCCGGTTCGGCAGCACCTGTTCGAGCTTGGCGAGGGCGCGTACGGAGGTCTCGCCGATGCCCTCGATGCCCTGCCCGGCAGCGGTGCGCAGACCGACGGCCACGGCGACGGCCTCGTCGTCGTCCAGCAGCAGCGGCGGGAGTTCGGCGCCCGCGCCCAGCTGGTAGCCGCCGCCGGTGCCGGGGCTGGCGTTCACCGGGTAACCGAGCTCGCGCAGCCGGTCCACGTCCCGGCGGACCGTGCGCGGGGTGACGCCCAGGCGCTCGGCGAGTTCGGCGCCGGACCACTCGCGGTGGGCCTGGAGCAGCGACAGCCGGCGCAGCAGACGTGCCGAGGTCTCCAACATGGGGCCGAGTCTGTCAGGGAATGCGGACAGCCGCTGTCCTCGACGGGCAGCGGCTGTTCTGCGAAGGTGCCGGGCGGTCAGAGCGCGAGGCGCTGGCCGGGCACGATCAGGTTCGGGTCGTCGCCGATGACCTTCTTGTTGGCGGCGTAGATCCGCTGCCAGGTGGTCCCGTGCCGGGCGGCGATGTCGCTCAGGGTGTCGCCCTCGCGGACGGTGTAGTCACCCGTGCCGCGGGACTCACTGCGGTTCGTGTGGCCGGTCGGGCGTTCCGGCGTCGCCGCCGGGGCGGACTTCGCCGTCACGCCGCCCTTCGAGGCCGTCGTACCGGAGGAGTCGGTGTGCGCCGCCGCGGGGGCGGCACCGAAGGCTCCGGCGCGGCCCGAGCAGACCGGCCAGGCACCCCAGCCCTGGGCCTGCTGGACCTTGGTGGCGACGGCGATCTGCGCGCTCCTGGAGGCCTGGTCGGCCGTCGGGGCGTAGGCGGTGCCGCCGTACGCGCGCCAGGTGCCGGCGGAGAACTGGAGCCCGCCGTAGTAGCCGTTGCCGGTGTTGATGTGCCAGTCGCCGCCGCTCTCGCACTGGGCGATGCGGTCCCACACCCCGTTGTCCGCCGCGGCGGCGTTGCCGGTGGCGGCCAGCAGTCCCAGCGGGGCCAGCAGGGCGGCTCCGGCGAGCGCGGCCGTCGTACGGCCCTTGCGGGCGCCGTCGGTACGGGCGGTGTTGCGGGTGGTATCGGCACACTCGGACATGTAATTCCCTCTCCACGAACCCGGGCTCCCCCAGGCGGAGCACGCCTCGCCGCGCAGGACCGCGGTTGCTCGTGCCCGCCCCGTCCGCGTGGCCGGTGCCGGCGTTGATGCCATGCCGGTGCCGGCCGTCGGACGTACCCGAGCGGTGCTCGCTGCACACGGCGGAGGAATGTAGGGAGGTAGGGCGGTCGGAATCAACCAACTCACCGTCATTCCAGGCCAGTTGCCCGTTACCGCGAGTATCGGCGATTTTCAGCCACCCACTACATACGCCGATTTCCCGATTTGTCGGCCAGACACCAAGGCGATCTGTGAGTCACTTCACCTCTTCAAGTTGCTTGACATCGCGACGAGTTGACAGTGAGTAGCGGATTCCGGACGTCCGGTCACCGTATGCGCGGGTTGGTTCGAACCGGTTGTGCTCGGGGCGTGACTCCCACCACAGGACGTCCGTTGTCTTCTTCATGAGCCCGGAACCCCGGGGCTCATCGGCCGGGAGCCACCCGGCCGACCCAGCACAGCATCCCGAGGGAGCCACCGTGCCGCGCATGCTCGACGTCAGTGACGCCGTACGCGCCGAGATCGGCGACGAAGAAGCCGACCGGCTGCTCGCCGGAGAGAACGCCCCGGGCAGTTACGACTGCACGTCCTGCCGCACCCCGGGCGACTCCGAGCAGGAGCGCACCAGCACCGTTCTGTTCGTCGGCGACGAGACCGCCGTCCTCGCCTTCGCCCACGCCAGCTGCCTGCCCTCGCAGGTCGTCCAGGTCACCGAGGAGCAGCTGCAGGGCGCCGTCCGGTCCATCGGCAGCGCCACGGGCGCGGCCGCCGCGGGCGGGCCGCACGCGGCCATGCCCGAGCAGGCGGTGCTCGGCGTGACCAGCGGACTCGTCCTGATCGAGGGCGAGTTGCACCCCGCGCTCGTCGTCGAGCCGACCTCGCCGATCGTGCGCCCGGGCTCCACCGGGGCCGGCGACGACTTCCTCCCGCTGCTCATCGAGCAGGGGTACATGCCGGTGACCGAGCTGGCGTCCGTGCCGCCGGTGCTGCACGGCTGGTCGGTGCTGCTCGCGGTGGGGCAGCTGCACGCCGTGCTCCAGCCCTCGGCGAACGGCGGGCAGCCGGTCGCCTGGTGGCAGGCCCATCAGCCGCTGCAGGTCACGGACAGCTGGCGGGCCGCCGCGAACAAGCACCAGCAGGTTCTTCTGTTCGCGGCGCCGGTGGGGTCGATCGGACGGCAGCCCCGGGAGGATCTGCTGCGGGAGTCGCTCGACAAGGCGGCCGCGAGCGGGAAGCTGGTCGCGGCGGCGCTTCCGCTTGCGGGCACGTGATCTCTTCGCCTGAGGGGCGGGGCCCACGCGGCGCAGCCGCACACCGGCACGGCCCCGCACCCCTGGGGGAGTTGTAGTACCGCATCTCTTTGACGCCCCCGTCGTTTGGACCTACGTGCACACATACGACATTCCTCCCCCGCGCCGGTCCGCCTTCGGCTCCGTCCCGTCCACCCGGGTGACGCAGGACGGGACCGGTGGCGCCTCGGCGACGCCGATCTACGACATGCTCTACGCGGAGTGGGTCAAGACCTTCCGCACGCTGCCGGGCGACCGCAGCGGGGAGGAAGGGCTGCGGTTCAGCCCCTTCGGTCTCCTCCCGGACCGTACGACGGGCTCCTACGGGTCCTACGGCGGCCACCGGCCGGGGTCGTTCAGCAGCTCCTACAGCGCCTACAGCGCCGGGGCCTACAGCGCGCGGCAGCAGTCGCAGTCGCAGTGGCAGCGGGTCGGCGGGCTCGGGCGGCAGCAGGACACCGGGATGCACCACGTTCCGGCGGCGCTGCCTCCGGGACCACGCCGGGGCGAGTGACCGGCGGACGCTGAAGGGCGGCTCCTGATCCGTCAGGAGCCGCCCTTCACGCCGTACCGCCGTTACTTCTTCTTCGTGCCGCGCTTCTCGCGCACCCGCACCGAGATGTGGATCGGGGTGCCCTCGAAACCGAACTCCTCGCGCAGACGGCGCTCGATGAAGCGTCGGTAGCCGGCCTCGATGAAGCCGGAGGCGAAGAGGACGAACCGCGGGGGCTTGGTGCCGGCCTGGGTGCCGAACAGGATGCGGGGCTGCTTGCCGCCCCGGATCGGGTGCGGGTGGGCCGAGACCAGCTCGCCGAGGAAGGCGTTCAGGCGGCCGGTGGGGACGCGGGTCTCCCAGCCGGCCAGGGCGGTCTCGATGGCCGGGACCAGCTTCTCCATGTGGCGGCCGGTGCGCGCCGAGACGTTCACCCGCGGGGCCCAGGCGACCTGGCCCAGCTCGGTCTCGATCTCCCGCTCCAGGTAGTAGCGGCGCTCCTCGTCGAGGGTGTCCCACTTGTTGTAGGCGATGACCATCGCGCGGCCCGCCTCGACGGCCATGGTGATGATCCGCTGGTCCTGGACGGAGATGTTCTCGGAGGCGTCGATCAGGACGACCGCGACCTCGGCCTTCTCCACGGCCGCGGCCGTGCGCAGGGAGGCGTAGTAGTCGGCGCCCTGCTGGAGGTGGACGCGCTTGCGGATGCCGGCGGTGTCCACGAACTTCCAGGTGGTGCCGCCGAGTTCGATCAGCTCGTCGACCGGGTCGCGGGTGGTGCCCGCGATTTCGTTGACGACGACGCGCTCCTCGCCGGCCACCTTGTTCAGCAGGGAGGACTTGCCGACGTTCGGGCGGCCGATGAGCGCGATCCGGCGGGGGCCGCCGATCGCGGTGCCGAAGGTCTGCGCGGGTGCCTCGGGCAGCGCCTCCAGCACGGCGTCCAGCATGTCGCCCGTGCCGCGACCATGCAGCGCCGAGACGGGGTGCGGCTCGCCGAGGCCGAGGTTCCACAGGTAGGCCGCGTCGGCCTCGCCGCTCGGGCCGTCGACCTTGTTGGCGGCCAGCACGACCGGCTTGCCGGCCTTGCGCAGCAGCCGGACGACCGCCTCGTCGGTGTCGGTCGCGCCGACCTTGGCGTCCACGACGAAGACGACGGCGTCGGCGGCCTCGATCGCGTACTCGGCCTGGGCGGCCACGGAGGCGTCGATGCCGAGGACGTCCTGCTCCCAGCCGCCGGTGTCGACCACCTTGAAGCGGCGGCCGGCCCACTCGGCCTCGTAGGTCACGCGGTCGCGGGTGACGCCGGGCTTGTCCTCGACCACGGCCTCGCGGCGGCCGATGATCCGGTTCACCAGGGTCGACTTGCCGACATTGGGGCGGCCGACGACGGCGAGCACGGGCAGCGGACCGTGGCCCGCCGCCTCGATGGCGCCCTCGACGTCCTCGATGTCGAAGCCCTCTTCCGCGGCGAGCTCCATGAACTCCGCGTACTCGGCGTCGCCGAGAGCCCCGTGGTCGTACTCGTGCGCATCCTCGTACGCGTCCGAGCCGCCCGGCTGGATGTCGTCGTTCATGAAGTCCGTACCTCGTCGTTCATTCGTGGTGATCGGTGGAACGGCCCTCGTGGGCTGATCCACTACTCAAGTGTCGCCTAGCGCCCGGTCAGGCGCCTGGCGTTTTCCAGGTGGCTGGTGAGCTGCTTCTGGATGCGCTCGGTCGCCTCGTCCAGCGCCCTGCGCGTACGCCGCCCGCTGCCGTCGCCCGCGTAGAAGGGGTCGCCGAAGACGACGTCGACGCGGGAACGCAGCGGGGGCAGTGCCTTTATCAACCGTCCCGGTCGCTCCGCGCTTCCCAGTACGGCGATGGGCACGATCGGCGCCCCGCTGCGTACGGCGAAGTAGGCGAGCCCGGCGCGCAGCGAGGCGAAGTCGCCCTCGCCCCGGGTGCCCTCCGGGAAGATGCCCAGCACTCCCCCGGCCTCCAGCACGCCGAGGGCCTGGGAGATCGCGGTGCGGTCGGCGGCGGCGCGGTCCACCTTCAGCTGGCCGATGCCGGTCAGGAAGGAGCCCAGCGGGCCGGTGAACGCCTCCTTCTTGATCAGGAAGTGCGTCGGCCGGGGTGCCACGCCCATGACCATCGGCCCGTCGATGTTGTGGGAGTGGTTGACGGCGAAGATCACCGGGCCGGTGGCCGGCACCTTCCAGGCGCCGAGCACGCGCGGCTTCCACAGGCCGTACATCAGACCGACGCCGATGCGACGGCCGACCTCGGCACCCCGCTGCGAGGGCAGGCTCACTTCCCGGCTCGCTTCTCCTCGACCAGGGTGACGACGCACTCGATGACCTGGGCGAGGGTGAGCTCGGTGGTGTCCACCTCGACCGCGTCGCCGGCCTTGGCGAGGGGAGAGGTCTTGCGGGAGGAGTCGGCCGCGTCCCGCTTGATCAGCGCCTCGCGGGTGGCGTGGATGTCGGCGCCCTTCAGCTCGCCGCTGCGGCGGGCCGCGCGGGCCTCCGGGGAGGCGGTGAGGAAGATCTTCAGGTCGGCGTCCGGGAGGACGGTCGTACCGATGTCACGGCCCTCGACCACGATGCCGTCCTCGGCTCCGGCGGCGATCGAGCGCTGCAGCTCGGTGATCCGGGAGCGCACCTCGGGCACCGCGCTGACCGCGCTGACCTTGGAGGTGACCTCCTGGGTGCGGATCGGGCCGGACACGTCGACGCCGTCGACCGTGATGGTCGGCTTGTCCGGGTCGGTGCCGGAGACGATCTCCGGCTTGCCCGCGACGGCGGCGATGGCGGTCGGGTCCTCCAGGTCGATGCCGTTGTGCACCATCCACCAGGTGATCGCCCGGTACTGGGCGCCGGTGTCCAGGTAGCTCAGGCCGAGCTGCGCGGCGACGGCCTTCGACGTGCTCGACTTGCCGGTGCCGGAGGGGCCGTCGATCGCGACGATCACGGGCTTGGCGGTCGGGGCGGCGCCGTTTTCCACGGAGGGACACCTTCCTGGTGCGGTGCGGGCGGGGTGCGGGGAGCGAGAGCGCCCTGCACAAGGTTACTGGGTGCGGGTCACTCGTCCGGACGCACACAGCGGTCCGGGGCCCGGCCGCTACTGCCGCAGCGCCCACCCTCGCTCGCGCAGCGCCTCCTTCAGTACCGGCGCCGCCTTGGGCTCCACGCTCAGCTGCACCAGACCCGCCTGCTGCCCGGTCGCGTGCTCGATGCGTACGTCCTCGATGTTGACCCCGGCCCGTCCGGCGTCCGCGAAGATGCGGGCCAGCTGGCCGGGCTGGTCGTCGATGAGCACCACGACGGTCTCGTACGCGCGTGGCGCGCTGCCGTGCTTGCCGGGCACCCGCACCTGCCCCGCGTTCCCGCGGCGCAGCACGTCCTCGATGCCGGCGCTGCCCTCGCGCCGCTTGGCGTCGTCGGAGGACTGCAGGGCGCGCAGGGCCTCGACGGTCTCGCCCAGGTCGGCGGCGACGTCCGAGAGCAGGTCGGCGACCGGGCCCGGGTTCGCGGACAGGATGTCGATCCACATGCGCGGATCGGAGGCGGCGATCCGCGTGACGTCCCGGATGCCCTGACCGCACAGGCGTACGGCGGCCTCCTCGGCGTTCTCCAGACGCGCGGCGACCATGCTGGACACCAGGTGGGGCATGTGGGAGACGAGGGCTACGGCGCGGTCGTGGGCGTCGGCGTCCATCACGACCGGTACGGCCCGGCAGTGCGAGACCAGTTCCAGGGCGAGGTTCAGCACCTCGGTGTCGGTGTCCCGGGTCGGGGTGAGCACCCAGGGGCGGCCCTCGAAGAGGTCGGCGGTCGCGGCCAGCGGGCCGGACTTCTCACGGCCGGACATGGGGTGGGTGCCGATGTACGCCGTGAGGTCGAGGCCGAGCGCCTCCAGCTCGCGGCGCGGGCCGCCCTTGACGCTGGCCACGTCCAGGTAGCCGCGGGCCACACCCCGACGCATGGCGTCGGCGAGCACGGCGGCCACGTGGGCGGGCGGGGCGGCCACGATCGCCAGGTCGACGGGTCCCCCGGGCGTCTCGTCGGTGCCGGCGCCGAGCGCGGCGGCCGTACGGGCCTGCTCGGGGTCGTGGTCGGCGAGGTGCACCGTGACGCCGCGCCGGACGAGGGCCAGGGCGGCGGAGGTGCCGATGAGGCCGGTTCCGATGACGAGTGCGGTTCTCACTGGGCGATGTCCTTGCGCAGGGCGGCTGCGGCGCCGAGGTAGACGTGATTGATGTCGGCGCGGTGCTTGGCGGACTCTATGTGCGCGAGCAGCCGTACGACCCGGGGCATGGCGCCCTCTATGTCCAGTTCCTGGGCGCAGATCAGGGGTACGTCGACGATGCCGATCTTGCGGGCGGCGGCCGCCGGGAAGTCGCTGTGCAGGTCGGGTGTGGCCGTGAACCAGATACTGATCAGGTCGTCCACGGTGAGCCCGTTCCGCTCCAGGACGGCGGTCAGCAGTGCTGCGACCTGCTCGGCCATGTGCCCGGCCTCGTCCCGCTCCAGTTGGACGGCCCCCCGGACCGCTCGTACCGCCACGGCGCTGCTCCCTGCTGACACGCGGATGTGTTCTTGGTCCGTCCAGCGTAGTCAGCCCGCGCGCTCTCGATGCGCGGCGCCCGATCACTGAGACGATGCGCAGGATCCGGTATCTATCGATTTGGATATCTGTACGGAGGCTGGCATGGCCGAGGACGTCAGGCGGCGCACGGTTCTGGCGACGGGCGCGGCGGCGCTCACCGTACCCGTCGCGGCATGCGGCGGCGGCAAGGGCGGCGGGAGCGCCACGAGCACCAGCAGCACCCAGAGCGGCAGCGGCGACAAGACCGCGGGCCCCGGCAAGGACCTGGGCAGCACCAGTGACATCCCGGAGGGCGGGGGCAAGGTCTTCAAGGATCAGAAGGTCGTCGTCACCCAGCCGAAGAAGGGCGAGTTCAAGGCCTTCTCGGCGATCTGCACACACCTGGGGTGCACGGTGAACAAGGTCGCGAACGGCACGATCGACTGCCCGTGTCACGGCAGCAAGTTCGATGTCGCCGACGGTTCGGTGGCCCACGGCCCCGCGAAGCGGCCGCTCCCCGCCAAGTCGATCAAGGTGGAGAACAATTCGATCCGCCTGACCTGAGGGTCCCGCGTACGCTCCGGGCATGCAGCCCGAGACCCTGGTACGCGACCACACCGTTTACGCCTGTGTCATGGGTTCCCGGGCCTTCGGTCTGGCGACGGACACGAGCGACACCGACCGGCGGGGTGTGTTCCTCGCCCCCACCCCCCTGTTCTGGCGGTTCGAGAAGCCGCCGACGCATGTGGAGGGGCCCGGGGAGGAGCAGTTCTCCTGGGAGCTGGAGCGGTTCTGCGAGCTGGCGCTGCGCGGCAACCCCAACATCCTGGAGTGCCTGCACTCCCCGCTGGTGGAGCACGTGGACGACACCGGCCGGGAGCTGCTGGCGCTGCGCGGGGCCTTCCTCTCCCGCCGGGCCTACGACACCTTCACCCGCTATGCCCTCGGCCAGCGCAGGAAGCTGGACGCCGATGTCCGCACGACGGGCGCCCCGCGCTGGAAGCACGCCATGCATCTGCTGCGCCTGCTGACGTCCGCCCGCGACCTGCTGCGCACCGGCGAGCTGCGCATCGACGTCGGCGACCAGCGGGAGCCGCTGCTCGCGGTGAAGCGCGGGGAGGTCTCCTGGGCCGAGGTCGAGACGAGGATGGCCCGGCTGGGGACGGAGGCGGAAGAGGCCCTGCACCGCAGCCCGCTCCCACCCGAGCCGGACACGGCCCGCGTGGCCGACTTCCTGTTCCGCACCCGCCGCACCTCGGCCCACGACTCCCTGCCCCACGCCACACCGACCTCCCCCGACCCGCAGGAACAGGCACGCCCCCGCTCGCCCGAGACGTGTGGTGTGGCCGGCTCAGGACGTCAGGCGGATGCGGACCACGAAGTCGTGCAGGGCGTCGTACGCGGTGGGGGTGTCCGGCAGGAGTGAGGTGGACTGGGCCTCGTCGAGTACGGCGTGCAGGCGCTCCACGTCGGACTCCACGCGCGCGTGCGAGACCTCCGCGGTGCCGTGCTCGCGCTCCGACTTGGCGGCTATCAGCTCGGGCAGATAGCCGGGGGCGTCGGTCTGCTCCAGGAGCGTGGGCAGATGGGCCTGGACCTCGCCGCTGCGCATGAGGTGGATGCCGGTGAGCAGCACGCGGAACGTATAGAGCAGCGGCTTGAGTTCGCCGGTCTTCTCGAACAGCCGCCACTGGGTCACCGCGAACCCCCGGTAGTGATGGGCGTGGTGGCTGGTGAGGACGCCGGGGGCGAGCGCGGCCAGCTCCCGGTGCGTGTCGCCGGTGTGCACGACCAGCGGCGAGAGCAGCTGCTCCAGCACATAGCCGTTGCGACGCAGCATCAGCCGGACGAACTTGCGCAGGTCGTGGGTGACGAGGTCCAGCTCGACGCCGTAGCGCACCCAGGCCCGCGAGCGGGTCTCCTCCGGCTCGCGCAGCCCGACGAGGTCGGCCGCCGGGAGCAGATGGACGCCCCGCAGGTCCACGTCGGAGTCCTGGGAGGGGAAGCCGTAGAGATGGGCTCCGGAGACGGTCGCGAACAGCAGGGGGTCGGGCTGCTCCGCGACCACGGGCTTCAGGTCGATGTCGAGGTCGTCGATCATGGGCCTAAGCGTCCCAGAGTGCTCCCAGGGCCGACAGATCGCCCCGGTACTCGACCCGCTCCGTCCAGTCGGCCGGCCAGGCCTGTTCGCCCAGCCACGCCCCCGCGAAGGCGCCGGTGAGGCAGGCGATGGAGTCGGAGTCGCCGGAGGAGCAGGCGGCCCGGCGCAGGGCGGTGACGGGCTCGTCGGGGAAGAGCAGGAAGCACAGCAGGCCGGTGGCGAGGGCCTCCTCGGCGATCCAGCCCGCGCCGGTGGCCAGGCACGGGTCGGTCTCCGGGGAGACGGTCCGCACGGCCTCCTGGAGCCGGTCGAGGACGGCCAGGCACTCGTCCCAGCCGCGCGCGATGAAGTGCTCGGGGGTGGGGTCCTGGGAGCGGGTCCACAGGTCGCCGAGCCAGGTGTGGTCGTAGTGCGTGCGGTGGTCGAGGGCGTATGAGCGCAGCTGACCGACCAGACCCGTCGGGTCGGTGCCCTGGGCGAGCAGGCGGACGGCGCGGGCGGTGAGGTCCGAGGCGGCGAGCGCGGTGGGGTGGCCGTGGGTGAGCGCGGACTGCAACTGGGCGGCACCGGAACGCTGTTCGTCGCTCAGACCGGGGGCGAGCCCGACGGGGGCGACCCGCATGTTGGCCCCGCAGCCCTTGGAGCCGACCTGCCCGGCGTCCTGCCAGGCGCGGCCCTCCTCCTTCAGCAAGGCGCAGGCGGTCAGACAGGTGTGGCCCGGGGCGCGGTTGTTCTCCGGCGAGTCGTACCAGTCCACGAACTCCTCGCGCAGCGGCCGCTCCAGCCGCTTCGGCGCGAGGTACCCGCGGTCCATGGCCGTCCTGAGCCCGCGTCCGACGGCGAGGGTCATCTGGGTGTCGTCGGAGACGAAGGCCTGCCTCGGCAGCTCCATCTCCCGCCAGGGCCCGCACTTGGCGAGGATCGACGGTACGTCGTTGAACTCGGTCGGGAAGCCGAGGGCGTCCCCGAGGGCGAGGCCCAGGAGTGCCCCGGTGGCGGCGCGCTTGGACATAGGATCACCATCCCCCTTTATCGTCACCTTGACAATAAAGGGGGATGGTGATCACGGCAAGGCGTTTTAGAGGTCGACTTCCTTCATCAGCATCCCGACCTCGGTGTTGGACAGGCGCCGCAGCCAGCCCGACTTCTGGTCGCCCAGGGTGATCGGGCCGAAGGAGGTGCGCACAAGCTTCTCGACCGGGAAGCCCGCCTCCGCCAGCATGCGCCGCACGATGTGCTTGCGGCCCTCGTGCAGGGTCACCTCGACCAGGTAGTTCTTGCCGGTCTGCTCCACGACCCGGAAGTGGTCCGCGCGCGCGTAGCCGTCCTCCAGCTGGATGCCGTCCTTCAGGCGCTTGCCCAGGTCACGCGGGATCGGGCCGACGATGGCCGCGAGGTAGGTCTTCTTCACGCCGTACTTGGGGTGGGTGAGGCGGTGCGCCAGCTCGCCGTGGTTGGTGAGCAGGATGACGCCCTCGGTCTCGGTGTCCAGCCGGCCGACGTGGAAGAGCCGCGTCTCACGGTTGGTGACGTAGTCACCGAGGCACTGGCGGCCCTCCGGGTCCTCCATCGTGGAGACGACACCGGCGGGCTTGTTCAGCGAGAAGAACTGGTACGACTGCGTCGCCACCGTCAGGCCGTCGACCTTGACCTCGTCCCGCTCCGGGTCGACCCGGCGGCCCTGCTCGAGCACGATCTCGCCGTTGACCTCGACCCGCGCCTGCTCGATCAGCTCCTCGCAGGCCCGCCGGGAGCCGTAGCCCGCGCGCGCGAGGACCTTCTGCAGGCGCTCGCCCTCCTGCTCGGCGCCCGGGAAGGTCTTGGGGAGCTTGATGTCCTTCTTGCCGGCGTACCGCTCCCGGTTGCGCTCCTCGACCCGCGCCTCGTACTCACGCGAGCGCGCGGGGGCCGTACGGCCGCGCCCGCCGCCTTGCTGGGACTGCTTGGGCCCGCCCTTGGCACCGCCGCGGGCCGTGCCGCCGCGCCCGGACTTGGGGCCGTCCTGGGTCGCGCCGGGGCCGACGTCGTAGCGGCGCTCCTCGGGGCGGGGCTTGCGGGGACGGCCCTGCCCCTGCCGCTCGTCCCGGTTGTTGCCGGCGCCGCGGTAGTTACCGCGCCCGCCACTCTTTCCGCTGCCGCTGCTTCGCATCAAGGTTTCCGTCTTAGTCGTCTGCGTCCTGAACACCGGGCGCGTCGGGCGCGTCCGGGTCGAACGACGGCACCCCTTCCTGGGTCTCGGCCTCGATCGCCTCCGCCTCCGGGAGGAAGGGCGCGAGCTCCGGAAGCTCGTCAAGGCCGCGCAGGCCCATCCGCTCCAGGAAGTAGTTCGTCGTCCTGTACAGGATCGCACCTGTTTCGGGTTCCGTGCCCGCCTCCTCGACCAGACCCCGTTGCAGCAGGGTGCGCATCACACCGTCGCAGTTGACTCCGCGTACGGCGGAGACGCGGCTGCGGCTGACCGGCTGGCGGTAGGCGACGACCGCGAGGGTCTCCAGCGCGGCCTGGGTGAGCCGGGCGGTCTGGCCGTCCAGGACGAGCCGCTCGACGGCCGGGGCGTACGCGGCGCGGGTGTAGAAGCGCCAGCCGCCCGCGACGAACCGCAGCTCGAAGCCGCGGCCCTGCACGGTGTACTCGTCGGCCAGCTCCCGCAGCGCGTCCGCGACCTGCCGTTTCGGCCGCTCCAGCAGCCTGGCCAGGTGCTCCTCGGTCGCGGGCTCGTCCACGACCATGAGCATGGCCTCCAGGGCGGGCTTGAGGTCGAGGTCGGCGACGCCGCGCAGCCCCGGGGGGAGCTCTGTGGTCCCGCTCATGCCTTCTTCTCCTCCTTGGGCTGCTCGGGCGGCCGGTCGAACTCGTCGGTGACCATCGGTGCCGTGTCGGTGTCCCCGCCGGTCCAGCGCACGAGCAGCTCGCCGAGCGCGGCCTCCTGCTCCAGGGCGACGGCCTTCTCGCGGTACAGCTCCAGCAGGGCGAGGAACCGCGCCACGACGGTGAGCGTGTCCTCCGTGTCCTCGATCAGCGACCGGAAGCTGGCCTCGCCCAGCTCCTTCAGCCGGGCGACCACGATTCCGGCCTGCTCCTGCACGCTGACCAGCGGGGCGTGGATGTGGTCGACGTAGACCTGCGGCTTGGGCCTGGGCTGCATCGCCTTGACCGCGAGTCTGGCGAAGCCCTCGGGACCGATGCTGATGACGACCTCGGGCAGCAGCTCGGCGTGGTGCGGTTCCAGGCCGACGGTACGGGGCCAGCGGCGGGCCTCGTCGTCCAGGCGCGCGTTGAAGATGTCCGCGATCTGTTTGTACGCGCGGTACTGCAGCAGCCGCGCGAACAGCAGGTCCCGCGCCTCCAGCAGCGCCAGGTCGGCCTCGTCCTCGACCTCGGCGGCGGGCAGCAGCCGGGCCGCCTTCAGATCGAGCAGCGTGGCCGCGACGACGAGGAACTCCGTCGTCTGGTCCAGGTCCCAGTCGGGTCCCATGGCCCGGATGTGCGCCATGAACTCGTCGGTGACCTTGGACAGGGCGACCTCGGTGACGTCGAGCTTGTGCTTGGAGATGAGCTGGAGGAGGAGGTCGAAGGGGCCCTCGAAGTTCGACAGGCGGACCTTGAAGACACCGTCGCGGGGTCCTTCGGGCCGGGGCTCGGGTTCCGGTTCCGGATGCGGTGCCGGGACGGATTCGCGTTCGGGCTCGGGTTCGGCAGCGGGCTCGGGCTCCGGTTCAGGAGCGGGCTCCGGCAGTTCGGGTTCCGGTGCGGGTACGACCCCCGGCCCCCTCCCCAGCGCACGCCTGCGACCGGCACCGGCGCCGGGGAGGGGAAGGTCGTTCGAGGTCATGGCCCCCGCAGGCTACCCCTACCGCCCCCGCAGCCGTCGCACGAGGATGCTCGCGTCCCCGCGGGACTCCAGGTCGGCCAGGACGACGGCCACCGCCTCGCGGACGATCCGCCCGCGGTCCACCGCGAGCCCGTGCTCACCGCGGAGCACCAGACGGGCGTGCTCGAGGTCCATCAGCTCCTCGGCCGACACATACACCGTGATCTTCTCGTCGTGGCGCTCTCGCCCGCTGGGCCGCCGCGCCGCCGCACGCCCCCGCTTGCGCGGCTGCGCGGTCTCGGAGGGTGCGCCGGCACCGTCCTGCCCCGCCTGCCGGCGCGCCGGGCGGGTGCGGGACTCGCCGGTCCCGTCCTGCTCGGCCTCCGCCGCGGCGTGCTCCGCGCCCGCTCCGTCACCGCCCTGGACGGGCACCGACTGCGGTGCGTCCTCGGCGGCGGCCACATCGTCGCTCTCCCCCGCGGGAGACGGCACCCGGGCCTCACCGTTGGCCGCGCGCCGGGGAGTCGACGGCTGCAGTGCCATCCCCCCTGTCGTACGGAAGAGTTCGTCGGCCCCGGGCAGACTCACTCGGCGTGACACCGGGCGAGCACCTCCCTGGCGAGCTGGCGGTAGGCGGCGGCACCGACGGAGTTGGAGGCGTAGGTGGTGATCGGCTCACCGGCGACCGTGGTCTCCGGGAAGCGGACCGTGCGGCCGATGACCGTGTGGTAGACGTGGTCGTCGAACGCCTCGACCACACGGGCCAGGACCTCGCGGCTGTGGACCGTGCGCGAGTCGTACATCGTGGCGAGGATGCCGTCCAGTTCCAGCTCGGGGTTGAGCCGCTCCTGGACCTTCTCGATGGTCTCGGTCAGCAGGGCCACACCGCGCAGGGCGAAGAACTCGCACTCGAGCGGCACGATCACCTTGTGAGCGGCCGTCAGCGCGTTCACGGTGAGCAGGCCGAGCGAGGGCTGGCAGTCGATCACGATGTAGTCGTAGTCGGGCAGCAGCGGCTTCAGGGCGCGCTGCAGCGTCGACTCGCGGGCGACCTCGGAGACCAGCTGGACCTCGGCGGCCGACAGGTCGATGTTGGAGGGCAGCAGGTCCATGTTGGGGACCGCCGTCTTCAGCAGGACCTCGTCGGCGGACATACCCCGCTCCATGAGCAGGTTGTAGACCGTCAGGTCGAGTTCCATCGGGTTGACGCCGAGACCCACCGACAGCGCGCCCTGCGGGTCGAAGTCCACGAGCAGCACGCGGCGGCCGTACTCCGCGAGCGCGGCACCCAGATTGATGGTCGACGTCGTCTTGCCGACGCCGCCCTTCTGGTTGCACATCGCGATGATCTTCGCGGGGCCGTGGTCGGTCAGCGGGCCCGGGATCGGGAAGTACGGCAGCGGGCGTCCGGTCGGGCCGACGCGCTCACGGCGCTGACGGGCAGCGTCGGGCGCGAGCGTGGCCGCGTACTCCGGGTCCGGCTCGTATTCGGCGTCGGGGTCGTAGAAGTGCCCCTCGGGCAGTTCGTCGTAGTCGGCGAATTGGTTGTGGGGCGCGCCACTTCCGTCGCCGGCCATGGCGTTCACGTGATGGCCATCCATGCTCTGGTGTGCTGTCCCGGCCACCTGCGGACCGGAACTCTGGTGGGCTGCGAAGGTGCGCACAGCTACGGAGCCGACAGCCTCGAATCCCGCGGAGCCCTGGCCCCGTGCAGGCATTCCTGGTTGACCACCCCCGGGAGAAAATGTCGACTCATTCACAAGTCGTCTTACCTCCTTGGTGACCAGGAAACTTCTAGACAAGGTCAGCGTGGCACCATGCCGACGGTTGGCGACTCTATGGCGTGTCGGCGGTCCGCAGCAACACAATCCGCCGGACCCGGCAGGATGTGTCGGCAATGAAACATCTCGCTGTCAAGGGCGTACGGCCGTCGCACAGCAGGTTTCACCGGTGTGCGAATCGGTCGAAGGGTTACGTTCGAGGCGAGTTGACCGAGAGCCGCAAAGTGACCATACACACATCCGGCCGGACCTTGTCGGGCAAGGTCCGGCCGGGTGCGTGGTGTTGACGAGCCGTGTTGACGTATCGCCTTTTACCTGCTGGTGACTTAACGACTCACCAGGTCACAGGGTCGGTCGGGCGTCAGCCGAGCAGGGTCTCCAGCTCCACGTGCTCCAGACCGTGCGCCTCGGCGACCTCCTTGTAAACGACCTTGCCGTCATGGGTGTTGAGACCCATGGCGAGCGCGGCGTCGCGGCGCAGCGCCTCGACCCAGCCGTTGTTGGCGAGGGAGACGATGTAGGGCAGCGTCGCGTTGGTGAGGGCGTTGGTGGAGGTGTTCGGCACCGCGCCGGGCATGTTGGCGACGCAGTAGAAGACCGAGTTGTGCACCTGGAAGGTCGGCTCGGCGTGCGTCGTCGGGCGGGAGTCCTCGAAGCAGCCGCCCTGGTCGATCGCGATGTCGACAAGGACACTCCCGGGCTTCATGCGGGCCACCAGCTCGTTGGTGACCAGCTTCGGGGCCTTGGCGCCCGGGATGAGGACCGCGCCGATGACGAGGTCGGCGTCGAGGACGGCCTTCTCCAGCTCGAAGGAGTTGGACATGATCGCCTTGACCTTCGTACCGAAGATCTTGTCGGCCTCGCGCAGCTTGTTGATGTCGCGGTCGAGCAGGGTCACGTCGAAGCCCATGCCGACGGCGACCTGGGTGGCGTTCCAGCCGGAGACACCGCCGCCGATGACGACGGCCTTGGCCGGGGTCACGCCCGGGACGCCGCCCGGCAGCACGCCACGGCCGCCGGCCGCGCGCATCAGGTGGTAGGCGCCGACCTGCGGGGCCAGCCGGCCCGCGACCTCGGACATCGGGGCGAGCAGCGGCAGGGCGCGGTTCGGCAGCTCGACGGTCTCGTAGGCGATGGCCGTGGTGCCGGACTCGATGAGCGCGTCCGTGCACTCCTTGGAGGCGGCCAGGTGCAGGTAGGTGAAGAGGATCTGGTCCTTGCGGAGGCGGTGGTACTCCTCCGCGATGGGCTCCTTGACCTTCAGCAGCAGGTCGGCGGCGGCCCAGACCTCGTCGGCGGTGTCCAGGATCCCGGCACCGGCGGCCACGTACTCGTCGTCCGTGATCGAGGACCCGAGGCCGGCGCCCCGCTCGATGACGACCTGGTGGCCGTTGCGCACCAGCTCGTGCACACCGGCGGGGGTGATGGCCACCCGGAACTCGTTGTTCTTGACCTCGCGGGGGATGCCGACCTTCACGTCGATCACGGTCCTTGGCTCAGAGGGTATGGGGGTGCTTTAAAGACGTACCCAGACATGCGGGGGCATACCGGGAGACACCGCTGAGAACGTGCGGCAGAGCCAGTCTAATGAAGGCGTTCCGGGTGTCTAGCCTTTCATTGCATCAATCTTCACTGGATGCACTACGGATTTCGCAGGCATCCCTGTCCTGTTCCGCCCTTGCCTCGTCGTCGGGGGCGTTCTCGTCCAGCATCCGTCCCGCCGCCGCGCGGTGCAGACGGGCGGCGGCGGGGTCGCCCAGGTGCTCCAGCGTGTCGGCCAGCCGCAGCTGCAGCGCGGCCTGCAACCGGACGTCGGCGGCACGCCGCGCCCACTCCACCGCCTCCTGGCAGGTGCGCAGCGACTCCGCGAACCGGCCCGCGTACTCCTGCACCCGGGCCAGCTCGCTCAACGCCCGCGCGTGGGCGGCGACATCGCCGCTCTTGCGGTGGCCGGCGACGGCGGCCCGCCAGTCCCGCAAGGCGTCGCCGTAGCGGCCCGCGTAGGTGTGGGCGGTGGCGATCCGGCCGTACAGCCGGGCGGCCTGCGCCCGCTCACCCCGGGCCAGCCGCTCGGCCAGGGCCCGGCCGAACCAGTCGGCGGCCCGGTCGTAGTCCCCCAGCTCCTGATAGGCGCCACCTACGGATTCCATTGCCCGACCGGCCGCATACGGGTCATTTGCTCTGCGCGCGGCGTCCAAGGCCAACCGATATCGTGCCAGCGCGTCCCGGGTGCGGCCGGTCTGCGCGTCCACGTCGCCCAGGTTCAGCAGCGCCGCGGCCTCCTCCCGGGCCAGCCCGCGCCGCTCGGCGACATCGAGGACGAGGCCGTGCACGTCGTACAGGTCGGCGGCCGCCGCCTGCGTACCCTCATGCGCCACCATGGCCCTGACCAGCTGGGACATCAGCCGCCGGGCGAGGTTGTCCAGCTCGCCGTCGGCCACCGCCAGATGCGCGGACGCCAGCAGCGCGGGGCGCCGGACCCGGAGCCAGTCGGCCGCGGCCCTGGGGTTGGGGAAGCGCAGCTCGCGGGGCATCGCGTTCAGCTTCTCCCGGGCCTGCGGGCTGTCCGTCTCGGTGATCGCCCGGCACGACTGCAGCAGCCGTACCGTCCGCTCCAGCATCCGGGCCCGGGCCAGCTGCAGCTCCGCGGGCCGCTCCTGGTTCTCGGCCCAGGCGCGCAGCAGCGGGTGCAGACAGCCGGGGACGCCGTACTGGGGCAGCGGGGCGTCCAGCGCGCGCAGCAGGCCGAGGGCGACGAGGTCGTCCAGGGCGGCCCGGGCGGCGCTCACCGAGCAGCCGGCCAGGGCCGAGGCGGTGTGCGGGTCGACCAGGCCGGCCGGGGCGAGGCAGAGCAGGCGCAGGATCCGGGCGGCCGGGCCGGGCAGGTCGCCCTGGACATGCCGGAAGACACGGGCCAGCGGGCCGTCCGTGCCGTCGTCGGCGCCGGTGTGCAGCCGTTTGGCGAGGTCGGAGACGGCGGCCCCCGGCCGGGCGGCGAGCCAGCCGCCGGCCAGGACGAGCGCGGCCGGATGGCCCTGGCAGGCCTCGACCAGGCTCTCGGCGGAGCGCGGGTCGACCGTGATGCGGACCGCGCCGGTGTAGCGGGTGAGCAGTTCCACCGCGGACTTGGTGTCCAGGCCGCCCAGGGTGCAGGGCCGGACGTCCGCGATACCGGTGAGCGGGCCCGAGGAGACGGCCACCACCAGACAGTCCGGGGCCTCGGGGAGCAGCGCGTCGACCTGCTCGGCGCAGGCCGCGTCGTCCAGCAGCAGCAGCGTGCGCCGGCCGGCGAGCGCGGTGCGCAGTTCCCCGGTCAGCTCGTCCTCGGCGGCGCCGGCCGGGGCCGGCAGCTCCAGCGCGGTGAGCAGCTCGCGGGCGGCGCGCCCGACGGGGACGGGGGTGCCGTCGGGCTCGCCGAGCCGGACCCGCAGCACCCCGTCGGGGTAGCGGTCCTCGACCTGTCGTACGAGTTCCTCGGCGAGGGCGGTCCGGCCGGAGCCGGGGCGGCCCGCGATCAGGAGCACGCGCGCGCGTGGGGCCTTGCGGCCGGAGAGGGTGTCCAGGCCCGCGCGCTCGATGTCGGCGCGCAGCTCCTTCAACTCCCTTGTACGGCCCAGGAAATGGTCTTCCGCGTCCTCGTGCGCCGACAGTCGCACGCCGCCTGTGTGCACCGCCTCATCCGTCACGGGCCACGCTCCCGTCCCACCACACGCGCAAGCCCGCCGGATCTTCCGCTGCGGGCGTGCGAAGAGCCTAGTTCACGCTCTGCGACGTGCTGTGACGAGCGCGGCGGACAGGTCCCCTGATCGGATCAGGCGATCGTCACACCGGTACGCCGGGCGGGTGCGCCTCAGCGCTCGAACGGGCGGGCCGGCCAGGGGGCGTCGGCCGGGCGGAGGGCGTCGAGGCCGTCACCGCCGCGGGCGGCCACCAGCGAGAGGACGCCGACCACCAGGCAGTTGTTGTGCACATCGCCGGCCAGGACGCGGCGCACCAGCTCCTCGACCGGCACGCGCGCGTGCTCCATGTCGGTCTCCTCGTGCTCCGCCTCGAAACGCTCGCCCTCGGCCTCGGACAGATCACGGGCGAGGAAGATCCGTACGGCCTCGTCACAGCCGCCGGGTGTGGTGTACACATCGGTCAGCACCCGCCAGTCCCCCGCCTTGACGTGCGCCTCCTCGTACAGCTCGCGCTGGGCGGCGTGCAGCGGGTTCTCGCCGGGGATGTCGAGCAGACCGGCCGGGATCTCCCACAGCTTGTGCCGCACCGGGTGACGGTACTGGTTGATCAGCAGTACCCGGTCCTCCTCGTCCAGGGCGAGGACGGCGACCGAGCCGGGGTGGACCTGGTAGTCACGGCGGGCCACCGAGCCGTCGGGCATGACCACGTCGTCCGTGCGGACGGAGGTCTTGTTGCCCGTGAAGGGGGTCTCCGTCGCCCGGATCTCCCACTGCGCGGGGGTGTCCTTGATCGTCATGCCCTGTCCTTCCACACGTGCAACAAGCGGCCGGGGCGCGATCCATCTGAATGCGCGCGCCCCGGCCACCGTACAACTCTTGTGTTACTTCGAGATCTTCGCGTCGTCCTCGGTCCGCTGACGCTCCACGGCCGCCTTCACCAGGCCCGCGAACAGCGGGTGCGGGCGGGTCGGGCGCGAGCGCAGCTCGGGGTGCGCCTGCGTGGCGACCAGGTAGGGGTGCACGTCCCGCGGGTACTCGACGTACTCCACGAGCTTGCCGTCGGGCGACGTCCCGGAGAACAGGATGCCGGCCTTCTTCTCCAGCTCCGCGCGGTAGGCGTTGTTCACCTCGTAGCGGTGGCGGTGCCGCTCCTCGACGTACTCCTTGCCGTCGTACACCTCGCGCACGATCGAGCCCTCGGCGAGCTTCGCCGGGTACATGCCGAGGCGCATGGTGCCGCCCATGTCGCCCTCGCCGGCGACGATGTCCAGCTGCTCGGCCATGGTGGAGATGACCGGGTGGGCCGTCGCCGGGTCGAACTCGGTGGAGTTGGCGTCCGGGATGTCGGCCAGGTTGCGCGCGGCCTCGATCACGATGCACTGCAGGCCGAGGCAGAGGCCGAGCAGCGGGATCCTGTTCTCGCGGGCGTAGCGGATCGCGCCGACCTTGCCGAGCACACCGCGGTCGCCGAAGCCGCCCGGGATGCAGATGCCGTCGACGTCGCCGAGCGCCGCCTTGGCGCCGGCCGGGGTCTTGCAGTCGTCGGAGGTGACCCACTTGATCTTCACCCGGGCGCGGTTGGCGAAACCGCCGGCGCGCAGCGCCTCGGTGACCGACAGGTAGGCGTCGGGCAGGTCGATGTACTTGCCGACCAGCGCGAGGGTGATCTCGTGCGCGGGCTTGTGGACGCGGTCCAGCAGGTCGTCCCAGGTCGTCCAGTCGACGTCGCGGAACGGCAGGTCGAGCTTGCGCACGACGTAGGCGTCCAGGCCCTCGGAGTGCACGACCTTCGGGATGTCGTAGATCGAGCGGGCGTCGGGACACGCGACCACGGCGGCCTCGTCGACGTCGCACATCAGCGAGATCTTGCGCTTGATCGCGGTCGGCACCTCGCGGTCGCAGCGCAGCACGATCGCGTCCGGCTGGATACCGATGTTGCGCAGCGCGGCGACGGAGTGCTGGGTCGGCTTGGTCTTCAGCTCACCGGAGGGGCCGATGTACGGCAGGAGCGAGATGTGCACGACGAAGACGTTGTCCCGGCCGACCTCGTGGCGGACCTGGCGGACGGTCTCCAGGAACGGGAGCGACTCGATGTCGCCGACGGTGCCGCCGACCTCGGTGATGACGACGTCCACCTCGTCGGTGGCCATGCGCCGGATCCGGTGCTTGATCTCGTTGGTGATGTGTGGGATGACCTGGACCGTGTCGCCCAGGTACTCGCCGCGCCGCTCCTTGGCGATCACCGTCGAGTAGACCTGGCCTGTAGTGACGTTGGCGGTGCCGTCCAGGTCACGGTCGAGGAAGCGCTCGTAGTGTCCGATGTCCAGGTCGGTCTCGGCGCCGTCGTTGGTGACGAACACCTCACCGTGCTGGAAGGGGTTCATCGTGCCCGGATCGACGTTCAGGTACGGATCCAGCTTCTGCATCACGACGCGCAGGCCGCGGGCCTTGAGCAGCATGCCCAGGCTGGAGGCGGTGAGGCCCTTGCCGAGCGAGGAGGCGACACCCCCGGTGACGAAGATGTGCTTGGTCGTCGTAGATTTCGGCGGCATGGCCAAGAGGGGGCTCCCGTGGTCGCGGTCTGTCGTGCGGTACGGCCTCCGGCCCGGAGCCTCGTGTGCTTCTGGGTGGGGATGCCGTCGCTGCGGTTCGGGGGTTTCAGGCCCACCGGTCCACGGGCTACCAGGGTATCAGCGCCTGGACGAGATGGCTTCCGGCCACGCACCGCGCTCGCTCGAGCACAGAACGGGTCGCGAGCTCAGGACGGGTCGCCCCAGGAGTCAGCACAGGTACACACAGGTCACACGGTCATCACCGGCGGGTCACCCATTCGGCCCACACGGGTTGCCCGGAGCGGGACGCAGATCATCTACGTGCGTCGTATCCTGCTCGGACACTCGCTGCCGAGCCCGGCCGGAACGACGGCACACCCCCGCCTGCACCACCCGGAACAACGAGAGCGCGGCAGTTCGTTGAGCAAAGACTGTCGTATTGCCTTAAGGATCGGCGGGCTGCTTTGCTTCACCGCTCAACGACGCATAACAACGACCCCTTGACCGCACTAGCGACAGCCCCCTGCGCGGGGGTGACGTGGCCGTTCGACTGGAGTTGCACGTGGCCGGGCGCATCGAAGACTACGCACTCATCGGAGACATGCAGACCGCAGCCCTGGTCTGCCGGGATGGCACGGTGGACTGGCTGTGCCTGCCCCGCTTCGACTCGCATGCCATCTTCGCCGGCCTGCTGGGCACCGAGGAGCACGGCTTCTGGCGGCTCGGCCCGGCCCACGCCGCCGACGCCCAGCCGCCGACGGCCGCCCGGCGGAACTACCGGGGCGACTCGCTGATCCTGGAATCGGAGTGGGACACCCCGCGGGGCACGGTCCGCGTGACCGATTTCATGCCGCCGCGTGAGGGCGCGCCGCAGCTCATCCGGATCGTGGAGGGCGTCACCGGCCGGGTGCCGATGCGCTCCGCCCTGCGGATGCGGTTCTCCTACGGCCGTGTCGTGCCCTGGGTGCACAAGCACGAGGGCCGTACGGTGGCGGTCGCGGGCCCGGACTCGGTGTGGTTCGACACCGAGGCCGAGACCTACGGAAAGTCGCTGACGACGTACGCCGACTTCACGGTCGCCCCGGGTGACCGGATCGCGTTCACGATCTCGTGGCAGCCCTCGCACAAGGAGCCGCCGTCGCTGCCGGAGCCGGAGGCCTCGCTGGAGGCGACGGAGGACTTCTGGCGCGAGTGGGTGGAGCACTGCACGTACCACGGGCCGTACCGCGAGGCGGTGGTCCGCTCGCTGATCACCCTCAAGGCCCTCACCTACGCCCCCACCGGTGGCATCGTCGCCGCGCCGACGACGTCCCTGCCGGAGGACATCGGCGGCGTGCGCAACTGGGACTACCGCTACACCTGGCTCCGGGACGCGGCGATCACCCTGTCCTCCCTCCTGCGCACCGGCTACCGCGAGGAGGCCCGCGCCTGGCGCGAGTGGCTGCTGCGCGCGGTCGCGGGCGACCCGGAGAACCTGCAGATCATGTACGGCATCGCCGGGGAGCGCGAGCTGGGCGAGGCCGAGCTGGACTGGCTGCCCGGCTATGAGCACTCCGCCCCGGTCCGGGTCGGCAACGGCGCGGCCCACCAGCTCCAGCTGGACGTGTACGGCGAGGTCACCGAGGCCCTGCACCTGGCCCACATGACGGGCCTCGCCCGCAACGACTACGCCTCCCTGCTCCAGCTCAAGCTGATCCGCTACCTGGAGGACCACTGGCAGGAGCCGGACGAGGGCATCTGGGAGGTGCGCGGCCCGCGCCGGCACTTCGTGCACTCCAAGGTCATGGCCTGGGTCGCGGTGGACCGCACCATCAAGCTGATCGAGTCCGGGGACGCGGACGGCCCGCTGGAGCGCTGGAAGGAACTGCGCGACGACATCCACCGGGACGTGTGCGAGAAGGGCTACGACAAGGAGCGCAACACCTTCACCCAGTCCTACGGCTCCCAGGAGCTGGACGCCTCGCTGCTGCTGATCCCGCAGATGGGCTTCCTGCCGCCCGACGACAAGCGCGTCATCGGCACCATCGAGGCGATCCAGCGCGAGCTGTCCACCCCGGACGGGTTCATCCTGCGCTATCCGACGGAGGGCGCCCACGCGGGCGTCGACGGCCTGCCGGGCGACGAGGGTGCCTTCCTGGCCTGCTCGTTCTGGATGGCGGACGACCTGGCGATGATCGGCCGGGTGGACGAGGCGAGGAAGCTCTTCGAAAAACTCCTCGCCCTGCGCAACGACCTCGGCCTCCTCGCCGAGGAGTGGGACCCGCGCCTGCAGCGCCAGGTCGGCAACTTCCCGCAGGCGTTCAGTCACGTCCCCCTGATCGACACCGCCCTGCGCCTGACGGCTTCGGGTGCGTACGGCGGCTGAGCGGCCCGCCTAGGCTGGAAGGCGGCACCCTGTGCGAAAGGGGGCTGCCATGGCTGCCGGCTCCAAGGCGCACACCGCCCTCGCCGCGCTGCGCGAGGATCTGACCGGCGAGGTGTTCGCCCCCGGCGACCCGGGCTACGACGAGGCCAGGGTCGTCTTCAACGCGATGATCGACCGGCGCCCGGCCGTGATCGCCCAGTGCGCGAACGCGGCCGACGTGGTGCGCGCCGTGCGCTTCGCGCGGGAGCTGGATCTGAAGGTCGCGGTGCGCGGCGGCGGGCACGGCGTGGCCGGGACGGCGCTCGGTGACGGCGCGCTGGTGGTGGACCTGCGCCGGATGCACGAGGTGACCGTCGACCCGGCGGGCGAGGCGGTCCGGGTCGAGGGCGGCGCCACCGTCGGCCGGCTGGACCGGGCCAGCCAGCCGTACGGCCTCGCGACCACCGGTGGCCGTGCCTCCACCACCGGCGTCGGCGGCTTCGTCCTCGGCGGCGGCACCGGCTGGCTGGACCGCGCCTTCGGCCTGGCCGTCGACAACCTGATCGGCGTGGAACTGGTGACCGCCGACGCCGAGCGGGTGCACGCCAACGCCGACGAGAACCCGGAGCTGTTCTGGGCGCTGCACGGCGGGGGCGGCAACTTCGGCGTCGCCACCGCGCTCACCCTGGAGCTGCACGAACTGCCGGAGTTCTCGATCGCGCTGCTGCTGTGCCTGCCGCGCTTCGGGCCGGACGTGGTCCGCGCCTTCCGCGAGATCATCCGCACCGGACCGGACGAGGTGGGCGGCGCCGTTGTGTATCTGACCGGCCCGCCCGCACGGTTCGTCCCGCCGGAGCTGGTGGGCAGGCTGCTGTGCCTGTGCCTGGTGACCTGCGCGGGCGGCGGGGACGATGTGCGGCGGCTCGCCGAGCCGCTGCTCGCGCTGCCGCACGAGGCGGAGATCACCGGGCCCGTGCCGTACGCCGGCTTCCAGGGCATGTTCGACATCCCGGCCGGGCTGCGCCACCACTGGTCGGCGGAGTTCCCGAGCGCTCTGCCGGACGAGCTGGTGGACGCGTTCTGTGCCCGCGCGGACGGCCTGCCGGTGCCGTCGTCCACCCAGCAGCTGCTGATCGCGCAGGGCGGGGCGGTCGCCGCCGGCCCGCACGAGTACCCGGTGCCGTTCCGGGACGCCCCCTGGGCCGTGCACCCCCGTGCCGTCTGGCGGGACCCGGCCGACGACGAGCGGGCGATCGCCTGGGTGCGGGACGTGCGCGCCGGCGTACGCCCCTGGAGCACCGGCGACGTCTGCCTCAACTTCATCGGGGACGAGGGCCCCGAGCGGGTACGGGCGGGCCTGGGCGCCGGGAATCTGCTGCGGCTGGAGAAGGTGAAACGGCGCTGGGACCCCGACAACGTCTTCCGGTTCAACCACAACATCGAGCCGGTGTAGCCAGAGGAGATGTTCTCCGGGCGTTTACGCAGGTAGCGTCCGCTGCATGGACAGCCGTACGGACAACCGATTCGACACCCAGGGCGCCGGGATCACCGTTCAGCGGGCCCTGGAGCTGCCCGGTCTGCGCAGCGGGCTGCCGGAGATCCTGGCGGGTGCCGACCGGCTGGGGCGCACGGTGCGCTGGGTGCACGCGGGCGAGGTACCGAACATCGCCTCCCTCCTCAAGGGCGGCGAGCTGCTGCTCACCACCGGCTACGGCCTCGGCACGCGTCCCGCCGAGCAGCGGGCGTTCGTGCGGACCCTCGCCGAGCGCGGGATCGCCGCCCTGGTGGTGGAGCTGGGCCCGCGGTTCAGCCGGCTGCCCGCCGCCCTGGTGGACACCGCGCGCGCCGCCGGTCTGCCGCTGGTCCAGCTGCATCGCGAGGTGCCGTTCGTGACGGTGACCGAGGAGATCCACACCGAGATCGTCAACGGCCACTACGCCCTGCTCCAGCGCGCCGAGGAGGTGCACCGGCGCTGCACCGAGGCGCTGCTGGGCGGCGGCGGAGTGCCGCAAGTGCTGGGCATCCTGGCCGATTTCGGCGGCAACCCGGTGTTCCTGGAGACGGCCGACGGCCGCCTGCTGTACGCCGCCGGGGAGGGACCCGAGGGCGCGGACCCGCTCCAGGTGTGGGAGGGGCTGCGCGGCCCGCAGAAGGACGCGCCGCCGCCCGCCGGTTCGGTGCTGGTGGACGTGCCCGGCGGCGGCCCCGGTACGGCGGGGTCGGTGCGCGCCCGCCTGGTCCTGCTGCCGGTCCGCGCACCGCTGGCCCCCGTGCACCGGATCGCCGCCGAGCGGGCCGCGGGCGTCCTGGCCGTGGTGCTGATGCAGGCCCGGCAGGAGGAGGAGCTGGCCGCCCGCGGACGCGGTGACTTCCTCACCGATCTCGCCGAGGGCCGGATCACCGCCGAGGACGCCCCGGCGCAGGCCCGCGTCCTCGGCTTCAAGCCCGGCACCAGCCCGCTGCTGCCCGTGGTCATGCGGATCGGGGACAGTCTCTCCCCGGGCGGCGGCTGGGCGGTGCTGGCGCGGGCCGTCTCCGAGGAACTGGCCGCCGTGGGTGTGCCGGTGCTGCTGGGCGTACGGCCGGTGGAGGGCCGGGTGCTGGTGCTGCTCGGGCTGCGCTCGGAGTCGGAGCGCCCGTCCGTCGCGGACCGGGTGGCGGCGGCGCTGCGGGCGGGTGTGGAGCGGGCCGGGATGCAACGGCCGGGCTCCCCGCCGCCGGTCGTGGTCATCGGCGTGGCGGGCGGCTGGGCGGCGGCGTCGGCCGGGCTCAGACACGCGGCGGAGACGGCGACGGCGGCACAGGGCCTGACCGACCGGCCCTGGTACGACGCCCGCCGCCTCGACATCGACCTGCTGCTGTGGCGGCTGCGTGACCACCCCGACCTCGCGGCCTTCGTGGACCGGGCGATCGGCCCGCTGCGCGAGCACGACCGCCGCTCCAAACCGCCGCTGCTGCCGACCCTGGAGACCTATCTGGCGCACGCCGGCCGCAAGGCGGAGACGGCCCGTGAGCTGCACCTCAACCGGCAGACCCTCTACAACCGCCTCGCCCGCATCGGGGAGTTGCTGGGCACCGACCTCGACGACCCGCAGACGGTCCTGGCGTTGAGCCTGGCGCTGCGGGCACGCCGCCACGCCCCCTAAGCGAGTGGCCTGGGCTGGGTCAACTCGTCGTAGATGCTGAGCACTTGGGCGACGGTCTCGTCCTCGCTCGGCCAGGTGGCGGCCTGCCGGACCCCCGCCTCGCGCAGCTCCTCCCGGCGTTCCTGGTCCGCGAGGAGCCGTATGACGGTGGCCGCGAGCGCCTCCGGCTCGCCGTACGGGACGAGTTCGGCGGCGTCGCCGACGAGGTCGGGGATGCCGCCGACCCGGGTCGCGACCAGCGGCACGCGCGCGTGCAGCGCCTCCTGGGCGAGCACGGACCGGGACTCCCAACTGCTCGTCAGCAGCGCCAGATCGGCGGCGGCGAGCAGTTCGGGCACGTCCTCGCGGCGGCCGATGAGCCGCACCGGCAGTTCCTCCTCCTCGATCCGCCGCTGGAGCACCGGCCGCAGCGGGCCTTCCCCGGCGATGACGACGAGCGGCACCGGGTCCAGCTCCCGCCAGGCGTGGGCCGCGTCGAGCAGGACGTCGTAGCCGCGGTGCTGGTCGAGGGAGCCGACCGCGAGGAGCAACGGACGGCCGGTGGCGCCGAGTTCGGCCCGGACCTTGGGGCGCAGCCGGTCGGGGTCGTCGAGGACGACGGGCCGCCGCTGCCCGGGCAGGCCGACGGCGGCGAGCCGGGCGTCCCGCGCGCCCGTCCGCCGGGCCCGGTCCACCAGGTCGGAGCTGGTGCCGAGGACCACGGCCGACGTCCGCACCACCCGCCGCTCCAGCAGCCGCAGCAGCTGTGCCCGCGGACCCTCAGCCTGGATCCGGTTGTGCCAGGTGACCACCAGGGGGGTGCGGCGGCCGCTGAGCGCGAGCACGGCCCGGAAGGAGGCGTGCAGCCCGTGCGCGTGCACCAGGTCGGCCTCCGCGCAGGCGGTCCGCAGCGCCGCCACCGAGACGGGGTCGCTGCTGCGCGGCACATGCACATGATCGGCACCGGCGCCGCTGAAGTCGTAGGCGCGGTCGGCCTCGACGGGGGCGCACACCGTGACCCGCACGCCCCTCGCCACGAGCCCCTCGGCCAGCGAGCGCACATGCGCGCTGCTGCCGGCGTTGCCTCCGCCCAGCACCTGCACGGTGCGCAGCGGCGACTGGCCGTGCGGTGCGTTGCTGCTCACGGGGGCGGGGCTCCTGGTTCGGCGTGGGCGGTCACGAGGAAACGTACAGAAGGTAGCGGGCTCAGGGGGGCGGAAGGCCGTACCCCGCGCGCCTCCCGCGCGGACCGTGTGCCCTCAAGCATGCCAGGGCCAACGGGGGTTACGGGAAATCCGGAGGGCGCACTCTGCGGCGGGCCGGGGCAATGCGCCGGAGCACGTCACCCACACGAGTGAGGGGCACCGCACCATGACCGAACGCCGTTCGATGCCATACGGCGCGGTCAGCTCGGCACAGCGCCCGCGCTCAAGCACTCACCCGGTCCCCGTGACGGTGGCGGCCACGACCGCTGCGGCGTGCGCGAGGAGGCCCGCGCGCCGGTCGCCCGCCACCACGGCCGCCCCCAGCGCGGCACCGCGCGCGTGCGCCCCCGCGTCCCCGGTCATCGTGCGCTCCCCGAGGCCGTCGGGCGGAACGGCCGCGGCGGCGCCCATCGCGGCGGCCGACAGCCCGGCGCCGGGCGCCTTGCGCGGCGGCCCCGGCGCGCCGAGCGCGAGCACGGCACCGGCGGCCCGCCCGGCCCGTACACCGACGAGATTGATGCCGTACGCCCCGCACACCCCGGCAGCCGGCACCGCGACCCCGGCCCGGAGGAAGGAGCGGGACTTCCGGGTGCCGGTCATCCCGCCATCCTGAGTCCCGCTAGAGATCCGCCCGCGCCGTCGCCAGTAGTTCCTCCGCGTGGGCGCGGGCCGTTTCCGAGTCCTCCTGGCCGGCCAGCATGCGGGACAGTTCGCGGATGCGTTCCTCGCCCTCCAGGACCTTGACGCCGGAGCGGGTGACCGAGCCGTCGTTGGTCTTCTCGACCAGCAGTTGCCGGTCGGCGAAGGCGGCGACCTGGGGCAGGTGGGTGACGACGACGACCTGCGCCGTCCTGGCGAGCTTGGCCAGGCGCCGGCCGATCTCGACCGCGGCCTTGCCGCCGACACCCGCGTCGACCTCGTCGAAGAGATACGTCGGCACGGGGTCCGTCCCCGCGAACACGACCTCGACGGCGAGCATCACGCGGGACAGCTCGCCGCCGGAGGCGCCCTTGGCGATGGGCCGCGGCGGGGCGCCCGGGTGCGGGGCGAGCAGCAGCTCGACCTCGTCCACGCCCGCCGGCCCGTACGCCACCGTACGCCCGCCGACCTCGACACCCTCGGGGTCCTCGGTCTGCCGGATGGCGAAGGACACGCGCGCGTGGGGCATCGCCAGCGAGGCCAGCTCGGCGGTCACCGCGGCGGCGAACCGCTCGGCGGCCTCCGTCCGCGCGTCCGTCAACGCCTGTGCCAGACCACCCAGTTCGCTGCGCAGCGCGTCCCGCTCGGCGGTCAGCTCCTCGGTCCGCTCGTCGTCGCCGTCCAGGTCGGTCAGCCGGGCGGCGCTCTCCTCGGCCCAGGCGAGGACGGCGTTGACGTCCTCGCCGTACTTGCGCGTCAGCGCGGTCAGCGCGGCCCGCCGTTCCTCCACCGCGGCCAGCCGCAGCGGGTCGGCGTCCAGGTCGTCGGCGTACCCGGCCAGCTCACCGGCCACGTCACCGAGCAGGATCCCGATCTCCCCGATCCGGTCGGCGAGCGAGGCCAGCGCCGGGTCGTGCGACCGTACGGCCTCCAGCGCGCGGTGGGCGCCCGCGACGAGGGTCGAGGCGTCGATGCCCTCGGGGTCCTCGGGATTGCCCGCGAGAGCGGCGTGCGCGGCCGTCGCGGCGGACGACAGCGCCTCCGCGTGCCCCAGCCGCTCGGCCTCCTCCGCCAGCTCGGCGTCCTCCCCGGCGCGCGGCTCGACGGCGGCGATCTCCTCGAGCCCGTACCGCAGCATGTCGGCTTCCTGCGCCCGCTCACGCGCGCGCGTGGTGATCTCCGCCAGCTCGGTGGAGACGGCCCGCAGCCGCCGGTAGGCCTCGCTGTACTTGGCGAGCGGCACGGCGACGGCGTCACCGGCGTACCGGTCCAGTGCCTGCCGCTGCCGGGACAGCTTCAGCAGCCCCTGCTGGTCGGTCTGCCCGTGCACCGCCACCAGGTCGTCGGCCAGCTCGGCGAGCAGCCCGACCGGCACCGAACGCCCGCCCAGATGGGCCCGGGAGCGTCCCTCGGCGGAAACGGTACGGCTGATCAGCAGGGCCCCGTCGTCCAGCTCGGCCCCGGCCTCCTCGGCGCGTACGGCGGCGGAGGCGTCCGCGGGAACGGTGACCCGCCCCTCCACGACCGCCTTCTCGGCCCCGATCCGCACGAGCGCCGGGTCCGCCCGCCCACCGAGCAGCAGCCCCAGGCTGGTGACCACCATGGTCTTGCCCGCACCCGTCTCACCGGTGACGGCGGTGAACCCCGGCGACAACTCGACGACGGCATCGTCGATGACCCCGAGCGACCGTATCCGCATCTCCTCCAACACGGACAAGACCTTACGAGGTCGGGGGGCCGGTGTGCGACGGCCCCCGGCCCTGTTGTGTGAAGGTGCAGGTGACGAATGCGGAGGGGTTTCGCATTGTCACCCGGGCGAGTGCCGACGGAGATGTCCCGGCAGGCGGTCTGGCCGAGCGGTGTGCCGTTCGCCGAGCTCTGGTAGAGCAGCGGGGTGGAGGCACTGGTGCCGCCGTTGGGTGCCAGATGGCTCAGGAGGACCAGGTCGTACGGCGGATCGACGCGACCTCCTGTCCGGACTCGTCGATCATCGTGCCGCCGGCGCTCAGCACGTACGGACTGGCGCTGGGGAAGCCGACATGTGCACGGCCGTCCGCGAAATCGCCGGCACCCTATGCCCATGACGGTCGCGGCCACCCGGACAGGGCAGGACCCGCCCGGGATGGAGTAGACGCGGGCGACGGCTCAGTGCGGCGCCCCCCGCCACCCCGTCGTCGGCAGCGCGAACTTCGCCACAATGCGATCGGTGAAGGACGAATGGTGCAGCCGGGCCAGCCGCACCGGCACGGCCCCCCGCCGCACCTCCACCCGCGCCCCCGGCGGCAGTTCCACGGTCCGCCGCCCGTCACACCACAGCACACCCGGCGGAATATGCGGCAGCACCTCCACCGCGAGCACCGAATCGGGCGACGTGACCAGCGGCTTGGCGAACAGCGCGTGCGCGCTGATCGGCACCATCAACAGCGCCTCGACCTCGGGCCAGACCACCGGGCCGCCGGCGGAGAAGGCGTACGCGGTGGATCCGGTCGGCGTCGACAGCACGACGCCGTCGCACCCGAACCCGGTCACCGGGCGCCCGTCGATCTCCAGCACGACTTCCAGCAGCTTCTCGGCGCCGGCCTTCTGCACGGCCGCCTCGTTCAGCGCCCAGTCGGTGTGCACGATGTCCCCGTTGCGGTGCACGACGACATCGACGGTCATCCGCTCCTCGACCTCGTACGACCGCGCCACCACCCGGTCGACCACCCGATCGAGGTCGTCCCGCTCGGCCTCCGCGAGGAATCCCACCCGGCCGAGGTTGACGCCGAGCATCGGCACCCCGGAGGCCCGGGCGAACTCGGCCCCCCGCAGCAGCGTGCCGTCGCCGCCGAGCACGATCAGCAGCTCGCACCCGTCGAGGCACTGCGGAGTGGCCTCCTTGACCAGCTCCACCTCGTCCGGCAGCGGCAGGTCGCGCGCCTCCTCCGCCAGCACCCGCACCCCGATGTCATGCCGCAGCAGACCCTTGACGACGAGTTCCGCACTGCGGATCGCCGCGGGCCGCCCGGTGTGGGCGAGCAGGAAAACAGTACGCGCCAGGTTCTGTGTCAACGCGGCCCCTCCGCCACTGCACGGTCGACGTCGGCCGGGTCCACCTGGGGTGCGCCCGCCCGCAGCCAGAGAAAGTACTCGACGTTCCCCGAGGGGCCCGGCAGCGGACTCGCGGTGACCGAACGCACCCCGAGCCCCAGCTCCCAGGCCTTCTCGGCCACTCCCCGCACGGCCTCCGCCCGCAAGAGCGGACTCCGTACGACACCCCCGCTGCCGAGCCGCTCCTTGCCCACCTCGAACTGCGGCTTGACCATCATCACCAGGTCGGCGTCCGGCTTCACGCACCGCTTGAGGGCCGGCAGCACCAGCCCGAGCGGGATGAAGGACAGATCACCCACGACAAGATCCACAGGTTCCCCATCGATCGCCTCGAGCGTCAACTCGCGTACGTTCGTACGGTCCTTGACGGTGACGCGTTCATCGTTCTGCAGAGACCAGGCGAGCTGTCCGTACCCGACGTCCACGGCGACGACGTGCGCGGCGCCCGCGCGCAGCAGGACGTCGGTGAAGCCACCGGTGGACGCGCCGGCGTCCAGCGCGCGTCGGCCCTCGACCACGAGTCCCTGCGGGACGAAGGCCTCCAGTGCGCCGGCGAGCTTGTGCCCGCCGCGGGAGACGTAGTCCGGGTCGCTGTCGTCGGCCTGGACCACGATCGCCGCCGCGGTCTCCACCTGGGTGGCCGGCTTGGTCGCCACGGCCCTGCCGACGGTGACCCGCCCGGCGGCGATCAGCTGGCTGGCGTGCTCGCGCGAGCGCGCGAGCTTCCGGCGGACCAGCTCCGCGTCCAGACGGCGGCGTGCGACTCCTGCCACGTTCGGTTCAGCTCCTGCTTTTGTACGGCGATTCAAAGGTGTGCCCCGAAGGGTCTCATTGAGGGGCGGCGGTCGGGTGACGGGTGGGAGCCGGAGGTCCCGGGCGGGCGTCGAGCGCGGTGAGCGCGTCGCGCAGCCCCTGGTGTACATCCTCGTACACCTCCATGTGCCCGTCGGTGGCGAGGTGGTCGGCGTCGGCCAGCCGCTCCAGCCCGGCGTCGACCTCGGCGTTGCCCGTGGGGGTGCGCGGGACGTTCAAGGGGGCGGGCGCGGCAGGGTCGTACGCCTCCACCGACTCCGCCGCTTCCGCCGGATTCTCCGTCTCCGGAACCGAGTCGCTCATGCCCCGACGCTACCCCGAACCGCTGGGGTACCGTCGTGGGCGATGGCCACGATCGAGGAGTGCCGCACCGCACTGGGAAAGCTTTCGGACAACATGCAGGGGGCCGAAGGCGATGTTCGTGCGGCCGCCGCGCTGGACCGGTCGGTGAGCTGTCACATCACCGATCTGGACGTCACCTTCGTCGGCCGGATGACGGGCGGGCGGATCGAGGTGGACGAGACCCACCCCGGTCCGCCGCGGGAGAAGGCGCAGATCAGGCTCGCGATGGCCGGGGACGACCTGGTGGACCTGGTGGACGGCGAGCTGAACTTCGCGACCGCCTGGGGCAGGGGCCGGGTCAGGCTGGAGGCGAGCCTGCTGGACCTGTTCCGGCTCAGGAAGCTGCTGTGACGTTTCGGGGAGCCGCTGTGACGCTTCAGGAAGCTGCCGTGACCCGTGCCTTTCGGGCTGCCGGCACCACCAGAGGCGTGCCGGTCTCCGGGTCGTCGATGACCTGACAGCGCAGCCCGAACACCTGCTCCACCAGCTCGGCCGTGACGATGTCGTTCGGGGCGCCCTCGGCGATCACCTCGCCGCCGCGCAGGGCGATGAGATGGGTGGCGTAGCGGGCGGCGTGGTTGAGGTCGTGCAGGACCGCGACCAGGGTCCGGCCCTGGGTCTCGTGCAGCTCGGCGCACAGGTCGAGGACGTCGATCTGGTGCTGGATGTCGAGATAGGTGGTCGGCTCGTCCAGGAGCAGCAGCGGGGTCTGCTGGGCCAGCGCCATCGCGATCCACACCCGCTGCCGCTGTCCGCCGGACAGCTCGTCGACGTACCGGTCGGCCAGCTCGGCGACCCCGGTCTGCCGCATGGATTCCTGTACGACCCGCTCGTCCTCGGCCGACCACTGGCGCAGCAGGCCCTGGTGCGGGTAGCGGCCCCGGCCGACGAGGTCGGCGACCGTGATGCCGTCGGGCGCGATAGACGACTGCGGCAGCAGACCGAGGGTCCGCGCGACCTTCTTGGCGGCCATCGACTGGATGACCTGCCCGTCGAGCAGCACCCGGCCCTGGCTCGGCCTGAGCATCCGCGACAGCGCCCGCAGCAGCGTCGACTTGCCGCACGCGTTCGGGCCGACGATCACCGTGAAGGAGTTGTCGGGGATCTCCACCGACAGCTGCTCGGCGATGACGCGCTGGTCGTAGGCGAGGGTGACGTTCTCCGCGGACAGGCGGTTCACAGTGCTCCTAGTCGTGTTCGTGTCGGTGCCGCTCATATCCGGCCCGCCCTGCGCTCGGTGACCAGCAGCCACAGCAGATAGCCGCCGCCGAGAACGCCGGTGACCACGCCGACGGGCAGCTGGTCGGCGCCGAAGGCGCGCTGCGAGGCCCAGTCGGCGGCGACCAGCAGGGCGGCGCCCATGCACAGCGAAGGCATCAGGTTCGGGCCCGGCGAGCGGGTCAGGCGCCGGGCGAGCTGCGGCGCGGTGAGCGCGACGAAGCTGACGGGGCCGGCGGCGGCCGTGGCGGCGGCGGTGAGCAGTACGGCGGAGACCATCAGCACGAGCCGGACGCGCTGCACGCGCACCCCGAGGGCGTTCGCGACGTCGTCGCCCATCTCCATCATCCTCAGGCCGCGCGCGTTGGCGAGGACCAGCGGGACGAGGACCGCGCAGAGGGCGAGCAGCGGCCAGACCTGGTCCCAGTCCCGGCCGCCCAGCGAGCCGGTCATCCACACGACCGCGCGGGCCGCGTCGACCAGGTCGGCCTTGGTGAGCAGATAGCCGTTGACCGCGGTGGCGATCGCGGAGACGCCGATGCCGACCAGGACCAGCCGGTATCCGTGCACGCCCTGCTTCCAGGCGAGCAGATAGATGGCGAGTCCGGTCGCCAGGCCGCCGAGCAGCGCGCCCACGGTGACCCGCGTGGTGCCGCCGGACAGCAGCACGATCACGACCAGTGCGCCGGCCGTCGAGCCCTGCGAGAGGCCCAGCACGTCCGGGCTGCCGAGCGGGTTGCGGGAGACGGACTGGAACAGCGCGCCGCCGAGGCCCAGCGAGGCACCCACCAGCAGGCCGACCAGGACGCGCGGCAGCCGCAGCTCGTTCACGATGAAGTCCTGGTAGGCGTTGCCGTTCCCGGCGAGGGTCCGGAGCACGTCGGCCGCCGGGATCTTCGCGTCGCCGGTGCCGATCAGCGCGACGCCCGCCGCGCCGGCGGCGACCAGCAGCAGGACGACGACGATCAGGGCCCGCAGGTCCAGGCGCAGGGACAGCCCCCCGGGTGTGCGTACGGCCCGGTTCATGGATCGGGTCTTCACAGCTGGGCCGTCCTCCGCCGTCGTACGAGAAAGATGAAGACCGGGCCCCCGATGATCGCGGTGACGATGCCGACCTGAAGCTCGGAGGGGCGGGCCACCACCCGGCCGGCGACGTCGGCGCCGAGCAGCAGCACGGGCGACAGGACCGTGGCGTACGGCAGGATCCAGCGCAGGTCGGGGCCGGTGAAGGAGCGCACGACATGCGGGACCATCAGGCCGACGAACACGATGGGTCCGCAGGCGGCGGTCGCGGCACCGGAGAGCACGGTGGCGGCCAGCATCGCGAGCGCCCGGGTGCGGCCCAGGTGGGCACCGAGCGCGCGGGCGGTGTCGTCGCCCATCGCGACGGCGTTCAGCGGCCGGGCCAGCCCGAGCGCCAGGAGCACGCCGGCCGCGAGGAACGGCAGCACCTGCAGGATGGTCGAGTGGGTGGCCGAGGCCAGCGAACCCACCGTCCAGAAGCGCATCTTGCCGAGCGCCGCGTCGTCCATGATCATCACGGCCTGGAGATAGCCGTACAGGGCGGCGCTGATGGCCGTACCGGCGAGGGCGAGCCGTACCGGGGTGGCGCCCCGGCCGCCGCCGAGGAACCACACGAGCGCGCCGACCGCCGCCGCCCCGAGGAAGGCGAACCACACATAGCCGGTGAGGCTGGTGACGCCCAGGTAGGTGATGGCCGTGACGACGGCCGCCGAGGCGCCGGCGTTGATGCCGAGCAGCCCGGGGTCGGCCAGCGGATTGCGGGTGAGCGCCTGGAGCACCGCGCCGGAGAGGCCGAGCGCGGCACCGGCGAGCAGCCCCAGGAGCGTACGCGCGAGCCGCTCGTCCACGACGACGTCGCCGTATGTCCCCGTGTCGTGGAACAGACCGTGCCAGACCTGGTCCAGTGACAGCGATTTCGCCCCGATCGCGATGCTCGCCAGGGCGACGAGCACCAGGATCACGGCGGAGAGCAGGAGCCCAAGGGCCTTTGCCTCCTGGCGGGTTGGGGGCGCGGGGGCGGTCTCCGCGCGCTGTTCCGGAGGACTGTCGACCAACACAAGGTTAGGTTAGCCTACCCTCGCTTCCGATCTCGATCCCCGGGTCTGCCTCACAGTCCGAGACGTGCCAGTGCCTTCCCTCCGTCCAGCTCGCACGAGCCCTCCCCGGCCGCCGTCCAGGCCGCCGCGCACAGGGCCCGCAGCCCGTCCAGCGGCTCACCGTCGCCCTCCAGCTCCAGGCGGTCCGCCCCGGCGGTCGCCGTGAACCCACCGCAGCGGAAGCCGTCGCCGTCCGCGGTGACCTCCGGCTGCCCGGTGAGCAACCCCCGCAGATCGGCGTCCACATACGTCGGCCGGTGCTGCGGCGGCGCCGCGAGCAGCTGGGCGCCGTCGGTGACCCCGGTCAGCACCAGCAGCGAGTCGACCTCTCCGTTGAAGGCGCCCTCGATGTCCGTGTCCAGCCGGTCCCCGACCACCAGCGGCCGCCTCGCGCCCGTCCGGATGATCGTCTCGCGGTGCATCGGCGGCAACGGCTTGCCCGCCACCTGCGGCTCCTTGCCCGTCGCGATCCGTACGACCTCCACCGCCGCCCCGTTGCCCGGCGCGATCCCCCGCCCGCTCGGGATCGTCAGGTCGGTGTTGGACGCGAACCACGGCACCCCGCGCGCGACCGCGTACGACGCCTCCGCGAACCGGCCCCAGGTCAGATCCGGCCCGCCGTAGCCCTGCACGACCGCCGCCGGATCGTCGTCCGCCGACTCCACCGGCGTCAGGCCCCGCTCGCGCAACGCCACCCGCAGCCCCTCGCCGCCGATCACCAGCACCCGCGCCCCGGCCGGCACCTGCTCGCTGATCAGCCGCGCGACCGCCTGCGCGGAGGTGATGACGTCCTCCGCGCCCGTCGGTATGCCCAGCTCCGTCAGATGCCCGGCCACGGTGTCCGGCGTCCGCAGCGCGTTGTTGGTGACGTACGCCAGATGCATCCCGCCCGAGCGCACCACCGCCAGCGAGTCGACCGCGTGCCGAATCGCGCTCCCACCCGCGTACACCACCCCGTCCAGATCGAGCAGCGCCGTGTCGTACGCCTCGCTCAGGGGCTGCCCACTGCCCTCGGGCCTCGTCCTGACCGCCTGGCTCATTCCACATCGCTCCTCGTTCGATCGCCTTTCCCCCGATCATCCCGCACGCCACTGACACACGTACGATGCCGGGATGAACACTGCAGGTCACTCGGAAGCAACGGCGCGCCGAGGCCTGGAACTCACCCCGTTCCGAGGCCTTCGCTACGACCCCGACCGGGTCGGCAGCCTCGCCTCCGTCACCTCCCCGCCGTACGACGTCGTCGTACGCCCCGACGGGGTGCACCACCTCCAGTCCGCCGACCCGTACAACATCGTCCGGCTGATCCTGCCCCAGGCCGGTACCCCGAGCGCCCGCAACGAGCAGGCGGCCGACACCCTGCGCCGCTGGCTGGACGAGGGCATCCTCACCGCGGACCCGGAGCCCGGCCTGTACGTCTACGAGCAGCGGGACGGCAACGGCATGCTCCAGCGCGGCGTCATCGGCGCGCTGCGGGTCTCCGAACCGTCGGAGGGCGTGGTACTGCCGCACGAGGACGTCATGCCGCCCGTCGTGGCCGACCGCGCCGCCCTGATGCGCGCCACGCGCGCGAACCTGGAACCGCTGCTGCTCACCTACCGCGGCGACGGGACGGCCGCCGAGGTCGTCGAGCGCACGGCGGAGAAGCCCCCGCTGCTCGACACGACCACCGAGGACGGCTTCCACCACCGCCTCTGGTCCATCACCGACCCCACCGACCTGGCCCGCATCCAGTCCGACCTCGCCCACCAGCAGGCCCTGATCGCCGACGGCCACCACCGCTGGGCCACCTATCTGCGGCTGCGCGCCGAGCACCCCTCCCCCAGCCCCTGGGACCACGGCCTGGTCCTGCTCGTCGACACCGCCCGCTACCCGCTGCGCGTCCGCGCCATCCACCGCCTGCTGCACGGCCTGCCGGTCGCGGACGCCCTCGCCGCGGTGGAGGGACTGTTCCGGGTACGGCACCTCGACGCACCGCTCGCCGAGGCGCTGGCGGCGCTGGCCGACGCGTCCTGCGCGGGCAACGCCTTCCTGCTGGCCGGCGACGGCGCCTTCCACCTGCTCGACCGCCCGGACCCGGACCTGCTGGCCCGCACGATCCCGGCCGACCGCCCGGCCGCCTGGCGCTCCCTGGACGCCACCGTCCTGCACGCCACGCTCCTCGAGCATGTCTGGCACATCCCCGAGGACTCCCCGGCCCACATCGCGTACATACACGACACGGCCGCGACGGTCGCGAAGGCGGAACACGACGGCGGTACGGCCGTCCTGATGCACCCCGTCCGCGAGGAGGTCGTACGCGACCTGGCCCGCCAGGGCGTGACGATGCCCCGCAAGTCGACGTCGTTCGGCCCGAAGCCGGCGTCGGGGCTGGTGCTGCGGGCACTGGAGATCTGAGCGCCCCCGCACACGAAAAGAGGGCAGGCCCCCTGGGGAGCCTGCCCTCTTCTCACCGCCGGATGTCAGTCCTGGCCGCCGTCCTTGCCGCCGTCCTCCTCGGAGGCCTGCACGGACTCGCCGTCACCTGCGCCCTCGCCCTCGCTCTCGCGCTCGTCCAGGGCGTCGACGAACTCCACACCGTCCAGCTCGGCGAGCCGGTCGGAGGCGTCCGTGCTGCCGTCCCGGTCGGCCTCCACGGCCTTCGCGAACCACTCCCGCGCCTCGCCTTCCCGGCCGACGGCCAGCAGGGCGTCGGCGTAGGCGTACCGCAGGCGTGCGGTCCACGGCTGGACCGAGTTGGAGGCCAGCTCCGGGCTCTGCAGGGTCACGATGGCGGCGTCCAGCTGACCCATGTCACGCCGGGCACCGGCCGCGACGAGCCGCATCTCGACCTGACCGGCCTTGTCCAGCTTGTGCACCTCCGGGGCACCGGCCATGTCCAGCGCCTTCTCCGGCCGCCCGAGCCCACGCTCGCAGTCGGCCATCACCGGCCACAGCTCCACGGTGCCGGTCATCCGCCGCGCGGCCCGGAACTCGGCGAGGGCCTCGCCGTACTTCTGGTTGGCGTACGCCGCGAAACCGCCGGCCTCCCGTACGGCGGCCACGCGGGACGCCAGACGCAGGGCCACCTTGGAGTAGCCGTAGGCGCCCTCGGGGTCCTCGTCGATGAGACGGGCCACCATCACCAGGTTCTTGGCGACGTCCTCCGCGAGCGTCTTGGGCAGGCTCTGCAGCTCCTGCCGCACGTCCTTGTCGATCTCGTCACCGGTGACGTCCTCCGGGATCGGCAGCCGCTTGATCGGCTCCCGGTCCCGGTCACGGTCGCGCTCGTCGCGGAAGCGGCCACCGCCGCGGCGGTCGTCACGCCGGTCGTCCCGGCGGTCGTCACGCCCACGGAAGCCACCGGGCCGCCCACCACGGTCGTCCCGACGGGGCCCACGGCCACCGCGGTCACCGCGGTCGTTCCGTCCACGGAACCCGCCGCGCTCGCCTCGGGTGTCGTCACGGCGGTCGTCGCGCCGGTCATCCCGACGGTCATCGCGCCGGTCATCCCGGCGGTCGTCACGGCGGTCGTCACGGCGGAAGCCGCCCCGGTCGCCGCGGTCGCCGCGGTGGTCGTCGCGGCGGCCGTAGCCACCACGGTCGTCCTCGCGGCGGTAGGGCGGACGGTCGCCACCGCGGTCGTCGCGGCGGAACCCGCCGCGGTCGTCGCGACGGTCGTCCCGACGCGGCCCACGGTCACGGTCGTCCCGCTGGAACGTCGGACGCGGACCCCGATCACCCTCACGACGCTCGTCCCGACGGCCATAGCCACCACGGTCGTCACGCCGGAAACCGCCCCGGTCATCCCGACGGTCATCGCGCCGGTCATCCCGACGGTCATCGCGCCGGTCATCCCGGCGGTCGTCACGGCGGTCGTCACGGCGGAAGCCGCCCCGGTCGCCGCGGTCGCCGCGGTGGTCGTCGCGGCGGCCGTAGCCACCACGGTCGTCCTCGCGGCGGTAGGGCGGACGGTCGCCACCGCGGTCGTCGCGGCGGAACCCGCCGCGGTCGTCGCGACGGTCGTCCCGACGCGGCCCACGGTCACGGTCGTCCCGCTGGAACGTCGGACGCGGACCCCGATCACCCTCACGACGCTCGTCCCGACGGCCATAGCCACCACGGTCGTCACGCCGGAAACCGCCCCGGTCATCCCGACGGTCGTCACGGCGGTCGTCACGGCGGAAGCCGCCCCGGTCGCCGCGGTCGCGGTCGCCCCGGTGGTCATCTCGACGGCCGTAGCCACCACGGTCGTTGTCGCGGCGGAAGGCACCACGGTCGCCCCGGTGGCCGCCGCGTTCACTGCGTTCACCGCGGTCACCACTGTCCCGTCGCCGCTGGTCGCGCTCCGGTCGGTCGTCGGGAGAGTTGGTGGACATGGTGACTCCTGTCTTAGGTACCGCAAGCATTGTAAAAACAAAAGGACCCCTGGTCCCAGCTGAACGCTGGTGACCAGGGGTCCCCCCAAAGATTGTTCGGCGGCGTCCTACTCTCCCACAGGGTCCCCCCTGCAGTACCATCGGCGCTGTGAGGCTTAGCTTCCGGGTTCGGAATGTAACCGGGCGTTTCCCTCACGCTATGACCACCGAAACCCTAATGGTTTCGAGCGAACAAGCACACTCTGTAGTTATGCGTTCTACTCAAAGCCGGCAACGGTCGTTGCCTCAGAACTAACACAGTGGACGCGAGCAACTGAGGACAAGCCCTCGGCCTATTAGTACCGGTCACCTCCACCAGTTACCTGGCTTCCAGATCCGGCCTATCAACCCAGTCGTCTACTGGGAGCCTTACCCCATCAAGTGGGTGGGAGTCCTCATCTCGAAGCAGGCTTCCCGCTTAGATGCTTTCAGCGGTTATCCCTCCCGAACGTAGCCAACCAGCCATGCCCTTGGCAGAACAACTGGCACACCAGAGGTTCGTCCGTCCCGGTCCTCTCGTACTAGGGACAGCCCTTCTCAAGACTCCTACGCGCACAGCGGATAGGGACCGAACTGTCTCACGACGTTCTAAACCCAGCTCGCGTACCGCTTTAATGGGCGAACAGCCCAACCCTTGGGACCGACTCCAGCCCCAGGATGCGACGAGCCGACATCGAGGTGCCAAACCATCCCGTCGATATGGACTCTTGGGGAAGATCAGCCTGTTATCCCCGGGGTACCTTTTATCCGTTGAGCGACGGCGCTTCCACAAGCCACCGCCGGATCACTAGTCCCGACTTTCGTCCCTGCTCGACCCGTCGGTCTCACAGTCAAGCTCCCTTGTGCACTTACACTCAACACCTGATTGCCAACCAGGCTGAGGGAACCTTTGGGCGCCTCCGTTACCCTTTAGGAGGCAACCGCCCCAGTTAAACTACCCATCAGACACTGTCCCTGATCCGGATCACGGACCCAGGTTAGACATCCAGCACGACCAGACTGGTATTTCAACGACGACTCCACCCACACTGGCGTGCGAGCTTCACAGTCTCCCAGCTATCCTACACAAGCCGAACCGAACACCAATATCAAACTGTAGTAAAGGTCCCGGGGTCTTTCCGTCCTGCTGCGCGAAACGAGCATCTTTACTCGTAGTGCAATTTCACCGGGCCTATGGTTGAGACAGTCGAGAAGTCGTTACGCCATTCGTGCAGGTCGGAACTTACCCGACAAGGAATTTCGCTACCTTAGGATGGTTATAGTTACCACCGCCGTTTACTGGCGCTTAAGTTCTCAGCTTCGCCCACCCGAAAGTGAGCTAACCGGTCCCCTTAACGTTCCAGCACCGGGCAGGCGTCAGTCCGTATACATCGCCTTACGGCTTCGCACGGACCTGTGTTTTTAGTAAACAGTCGCTTCTCGCTGGTCTCTGCGGCCACCCCCAGCTCAAGGCGCAAAGCCCATCACCAGGAATGGCCCCCCTTCTCCCGAAGTTACGGGGGCATTTTGCCGAGTTCCTTAACCATAGTTCACCCGAACGCCTCGGTATTCTCTACCTGACCACCTGAGTCGGTTTAGGGTACGGGCCGCCATGAAACTCGCTAGAGGCTTTTCTCGACAGCATAGGATCATCCACTTCACCACAATCGGCTCGGCATCAGGTCTCAGACTATGTGCAAGGCGGATTTGCCTACCCTGCGTCCTACACCCTTACCCCGGGACAACCACCGCCCGGGATGGACTACCTTCCTGCGTCACCCCATCACTCACCTACTACCAGATTGGTCCGGCGGCTCCACCACTTTCCATTCCCCGAAGGGTCCGGAACGGCTTCACGGCCTCAGCATCACTGGATTCGATGTTTGACGCTTCACAGCGGGTACCGGAATATCAACCGGTTATCCATCGACTACGCCTGTCGGCCTCGCCTTAGGTCCCGACTTACCCTGGGCAGATCAGCTTGACCCAGGAACCCTTAGTCAATCGGCGCACACGTTTCTCACGTGTGAATCGCTACTCATGCCTGCATTCTCACTCGTCAACCGTCCACGACTACCTTCCAGTGCCGCTTCACCCGGCAGACGACGCTCCCCTACCCATCACAGCCTCCGTTGGGAGTACATGCTGCAATGACACGACTTCGGCGGTACGCTTGAGCCCCGCTACATTGTCGGCGCGGAATCACTAGACCAGTGAGCTATTACGCACTCTTTCAAGGGTGGCTGCTTCTAAGCCAACCTCCTGGTTGTCTGTGCGACTCCACATCCTTTCCCACTTAGCGTACGCTTAGGGGCCTTAGTCGATGCTCTGGGCTGTTTCCCTCTCGACCATGGAGCTTATCCCCCACAGTCTCACTGCCGCGCTCTCACTTACCGGCATTCGGAGTTTGGCTAAGGTCAGTAACCCGGTAGGGCCCATCGCCTATCCAGTGCTCTACCTCCGGCAAGAAACACACGACGCTGCACCTAAATGCATTTCGGGGAGAACCAGCTATCACGGAGTTTGATTGGCCTTTCACCCCTAACCACAGGTCATCCCCCAGGTTTTCAACCCTGGTGGGTTCGGTCCTCCACGAAGTCTTACCTCCGCTTCAACCTGCCCATGGCTAGATCACTCCGCTTCGGGTCTTGAGCGTGCTACTACAGCGCCCTATTCGGACTCGCTTTCGCTACGGCTTCCCCACCCGGGTTAACCTCGCAACACACCGCAAACTCGCAGGCTCATTCTTCAAAAGGCACGCAGTCACGAGATGCAGCAAGCTGCATCCGACGCTCCCACGGCTTGTAGGCACACGGTTTCAGGTACTATTTCACTCCCCTCCCGGGGTACTTTTCACCATTCCCTCACGGTACTATCCGCTATCGGTCACCAGGGAATATTTAGGCTTAGCGGGTGGTCCCGCCAGATTCACACGGGATTTCTCGGGCCCCGTGCTACTTGGGTGTCTCTCAAACGAGCCGCTGACGTTTCGACTACGGGGGTCTTACCCTCTACGCCGGACCTTTCGCATGTCCTTCGCCTACATCAACGGTTTCTGACTCGTCCCACGGCCGGCAGACCGCAGAAGAGAGATCCCACAACCCCCACGACGCAACCCCTGCCGGGTCTCACACGTCGTAGGTTTGGCCTCATCCGGTTTCGCTCGCCACTACTCCCGGAATCACGGTTGTTTTCTCTTCCTGAGGGTACTGAGATGTTTCACTTCCCCTCGTTCCCTCCACACTGCCTATGTGTTCAGCAGCGGGTGACAGCCCATGACGACTGCCGGGTTTCCCCATTCGGAAACCCCCGGATCAAAGCCTGGTTGACGACTCCCCGGGGACTATCGTGGCCTCCCACGTCCTTCATCGGTTCCTGGTGCCAAGGCATCCACCGTGCGCCCTTAAAAACTTGGCCACAGATGCTCGCGTCCACTGTGCAGTTCTCAAACAACGACCAGCCACCCATCACCCCGAACCAACAGGCTCGAGTTCACTGGGGCCGGCGACTGAGGAAAATTCGTTCCCTCAGACACCCAACAGCGTGCCCGGCCAGGCCCCGTCCGAAGATCATGCGTTCCACGCTCTTGCGAGCAGTACTAGCAGCCTCCGACCCGAGGTCCCGGCCGAATAATCAACGTTCCACCCATGAGCAACCAGCATCGGACGTGCGCCGATGTACTGGCCTCTGACCGGGCAAGCCCGGTAAGAAGTGCTCCTTAGAAAGGAGGTGATCCAGCCGCACCTTCCGGTACGGCTACCTTGTTACGACTTCGTCCCAATCGCTAGTCCCACCTTCGACAGCTCCCTCCCACAAGGGGTTGGGCCACCGGCTTCGGGTGTTACCAACTTTCGTGACGTGACGGGCGGTGTGTACAAGGCCCGGGAACGTATTCACCGCAGCAATGCTGATCTGCGATTACTAGCGACTCCGACTTCATGGGGTCGAGTTGCAGACCCCAATCCGAACTGAGACCGGCTTTTTGAGATTCGCTCCACCTCACGGTATCGCAGCTCTTTGTACCGGCCATTGTAGCACGTGTGCAGCCCAAGACATAAGGGGCATGATGACTTGACGTCGTCCCCACCTTCCTCCGAGTTGACCCCGGCGGTCTCCTGTGAGTCCCCATCACCCCGAAGGGCATGCTGGCAACACAGAACAAGGGTTGCGCTCGTTGCGGGACTTAACCCAACATCTCACGACACGAGCTGACGACAGCCATGCACCACCTGTACACCGACCACAAGGGGGGCACTATCTCTAATGCTTTCCGGTGTATGTCAAGCCTTGGTAAGGTTCTTCGCGTTGCGTCGAATTAAGCCACATGCTCCGCCGCTTGTGCGGGCCCCCGTCAATTCCTTTGAGTTTTAGCCTTGCGGCCGTACTCCCCAGGCGGGGAACTTAATGCGTTAGCTGCGGCACCGACGACGTGGAATGTCGCCAACACCTAGTTCCCACCGTTTACGGCGTGGACTACCAGGGTATCTAATCCTGTTCGCTCCCCACGCTTTCGCTCCTCAGCGTCAGTAATGGCCCAGAGATCCGCCTTCGCCACCGGTGTTCCTCCTGATATCTGCGCATTTCACCGCTACACCAGGAATTCCGATCTCCCCTACCACACTCTAGCTAGCCCGTATCGACTGCAGACCCGAGGTTAAGCCTCGGGCTTTCACAATCGACGTGACAAGCCGCCTACGAGCTCTTTACGCCCAATAATTCCGGACAACGCTTGCGCCCTACGTATTACCGCGGCTGCTGGCACGTAGTTAGCCGGCGCTTCTTCTGCAGGTACCGTCACTCTCGCTTCTTCCCTGCTGAAAGAGGTTTACAACCCGAAGGCCGTCATCCCTCACGCGGCGTCGCTGCATCAGGCTTTCGCCCATTGTGCAATATTCCCCACTGCTGCCTCCCGTAGGAGTCTGGGCCGTGTCTCAGTCCCAGTGTGGCCGGTCGCCCTCTCAGGCCGGCTACCCGTCGTCGCCTTGGTGAGCCATTACCTCACCAACAAGCTGATAGGCCGCGGGCTCATCCTTCACCGCCGGAGCTTTCCAAGTTCACAGATGCCTGCGAACCTCGTATCCGGTATTAGACCCCGTTTCCAGGGCTTGTCCCAGAGTGAAGGGCAGATTGCCCACGTGTTACTCACCCGTTCGCCACTAATCCACCCCGAAGGGCTTCATCGTTCGACTTGCATGTGTTAAGCACGCCGCCAGCGTTCGTCCTGAGCCAGGATCAAACTCTCCGTGAATGTTTTCCCGTAATCGGGATGAACACCACGAGAGCGGTGCGAGAGGAGGAATAATCCCCTCGCACACAGCGTCCTCGCTGTGTTTTTCAAAGGAACCTCGCCCCAGTCATGACGACCGGAGACGGGGTATCAACATATCTGGCGTTGATTTTTGGCACGCTGTTGAGTTCTCAAGGAACGGTCGCTTCCTTTGTACTCACCCTCTCGGGCTTTCCTCCGGGCTTCCCTTCGGTGTTTCCGACTCTATCAGATCCTTTCGGGCCTGATTCCCTGTCGGCGGGGCCTTTCGACATTCACTACTTTAGCTCATTCTCTCGGCGGCTCATAATCGAGTCCTGCGAGTTCGAATTCAGGCACGCGGACGCACCAAAATCGACCCCGTCGAGGGTTTGTAGCTGAGTAGTGGATGGCCGCTCCGGCTGCAGGCGATCGCCGTACCCGGTTCAGCGGCTCGGGATACATTACGCACCTCCGCGGGGTGCGTCAACTTGGGCGGCGCCTCGGCACATGGGCCCGATAGGGGCTGACCGTCGGGTCGTTGGCGACCCAGTAGCGCCAGGGATGGATGTCGCCGTTCCCGCCGTCGCCGGCGACTCCGGTGCGGGGGCCGCTTCGTACCTGGTCAGCGGCCACCGGCGTACCGGTCAGCATGCGCAGCGGGGTCTCGCCGGAGGTGCACGCGTCCGTGCCGTCCAGGGCGCGGTCGACTTCCAGGGCCGTCGCCAGACGGGCCGGACCCTTGGCCAGTTCCTTGTCGTTCCGGGCCGAAATTCGCCGTTTGCGGGCCAGTTCGACGCCCTCGACGACTTCGCCGGCGCGGAGCAGGACGGCACTCGCGCGGCCCTCGGGGCCACAGACGAGGTTCATGCAGTGCCACATGCCGTAGGTGAAGTAGACGTACACATGCCCGGGCGGGCCGAACATCACCGCGTTGCGGGCGGTGCGGCCGCGGTAGGCGTGTGAGCCGGGGTCGTTCGGGCCGTCGTACGCCTCGACCTCCGTGAGGCGGACGGCGATCGGGCCGTCGGGTGTCGTACGCACCAGGATGCGGCCGAGAAGGTCCGGTGCCACCTCCAGGACCGGGCGGTCGAAGAACTCTCGGGGCAGTGGCGTACGGTCCGGGGGCGCGATCATGGCCTCCGAGGGTAATGCAGACGGGACGCCACGCCGGCGGAACCGGGTCGGGGGCGGATCGCGTTTGTAGGGGTCGAGGGTCCTTCGTAAAGGGAGAGTCAATGGCGTTCAAGAAGCTGCTCGCGAGCCTTGGGGCCGGTGGGGCGTCGGTCGAGACCGTGCTGACCGAGGTCAATGTCGTGCCGGGCGGTGTCGTCCAGGGTGAGGTGCGCATCCAGGGCGGGTCCGTGAACCAGGACATCGAGGGGCTGTCGGTCGGTCTGCAGGCCAGGGTCGAGGTGGAGAGCGGCGACGAGGAGTACAAGCAGAACATCGAGTTCACCAAGGTGCGGCTCGGTGGTGCCTTCGAGCTGCAGGCCGGTGCGGTGCACGCGGTGCCGTTCGGGCTGGAGATCCCCTGGGAGACGCCGGTCACGATGATCGACGGGCAGGCGCTGCGCGGGATGCACATCGGGGTGACCACCGAGCTGGCGATCGCGCGGGCCATCGACTCCACCGACCTGGACCCGATCAACGTGCATCCGCTGCCGGCGCAGAAGGCGATCCTGGACGCGTTCATCCAGTTGGGCTTCCGCTTCAAGAACGCGGACATGGAGCGCGGGCACATCCGGGGTACGCGGCAGACGCTGCCCTTCTACCAGGAGATCGAGTTCCACCCGCCGTCGCAGTACCGGGGCCTGAACCAGGTCGAGCTGAGCTTCGTGGCCGACGAGTACGCGATGGACGTCGTACTGGAGATGGACAAGAAGCCGGGTCTGTTCAGCGAGGGCTCGGACACCTACCGGTCCTTCCAGGTGGGGCTGAACGACTGGATGGGGACCGACTGGGCGGCTTATCTGAACCAGTGGCTGTCCGAGGTCGGCAGCAAGCGCAACTGGTTCTAGGCTCGGGGACTGCTGGTTCCAGATCATCGATCAGGAGGTACCGAGGTGACCGAGCTCAAGCGACGGCCGCTCCCCCATGACTTCCATCCGCCCGTGCCGTCGTTCACGGTGACGAGTGCGGACATCGAGGAGGGTGCGACGCTGGGGAGCGCCCAGGTCCATGCGGAGGGCAACACCTCGCCGCAGCTGCGCTGGGAGGGTTTTCCGCCGGAGACCAAGAGCTTCGCCGTGACCTGTTACGACCCGGACGCGCCGACCGGCAGCGGGTTCTGGCACTGGGTCCTGTTCGACATCCCGGCTTCCGTGACGGAGCTGCCGGCGGGTGCGGGCAGCGGCAAGTTCGAGGGCCTGCCCGAGGGCGCGGTGCATGTGCGCAACGACTACGGGACGAAGGACTTCGGCGGTGCCGCACCGCCGCCCGGGGACGGGCCGCACCGGTACGTCTTCACGGTCTACGCCGTGGATCAGGAGAAGCTGGGTCCGGATTCGGACGTGTCGCCGGCCGTCGTCGGTTTCAATCTGCGGTTCCACACGATCGCGCGTGCGCAGCTCATCGGTGAGTACGAGAACCCCGCGCAGGGCTGAGCGCAGTGCCGTGATTCAGCCGAGCGTTCATTGAACGTTTGCCCGCCTTCGGTCTTGGAAGTGATCGGAGGCGGGCATTTTTTATTGCGTTGTCCATCTCGGCGCGCCCGTCCAGAGTTGATCCAAGCCCGCCGGGGGGTGGGCAGGTGCGCACGGGAGGTGGGCTGGATGCGGGACACGCTGGTGCTGAACGCGAGCTTCGAGCCGCTGTCGACGGTGACGCTGAATCGAGCCGTCGTCCTGGTGCTCCAGGACAAGGCCGTGGTCGAACAGGCCCATCCCGAACTGCGTATGCGCGGTGCCGATGTGGACATACCCGCGCCTCGGGTGATCAGGCTGTGCAGGTATGTACGGGTGCCGTTCCGAAGACAAGCGCCGTGGTCGAGGCGGGGTGTGCTGGTCCGGGACCGGCACCGGTGCGCGTACTGCGGGCGCCGGGCGACGACCGTGGACCATGTGCTGCCGCGGGCGCAGGGTGGGCAGGACACGTGGCTGAATACGGTGGCCGCGTGTGCGGAGGACAATCACCGGAAGGCCAACCGGACTCCTGAGGAGGCGGGGATGGCGCTTCTTCGGGAGCCGTTCGAGCCGACGCCGGCCGATGCGATGCTCTTGGCCTTGGGGGCCGAGGAGTTCGAGGCTCTGCCTGGGTGGCTGGCTCGGGATGCTGCCTGAGCAGTCGTCGTAGGGGCTAGGGGCTTGTGGCGTACGTCGGCTGCGGGTTGTCTGTGGTTTCTCGCGCAGTTCCCCGCGCCCCTGAAGGGGGGCCGGGGGGAACCGGTGTCGTATAGAACCCTCAGTCGATGCTCGGCTTCTCGCGGCGGTCTGTGCCGTTGTTCTGGGGTGGGACCGAGGCTCCGCCGTTGCCCTGGCCACCGCCGCCGAGGGGGCCGAAGTTGCCCATGGCTCCGGAGAGGCCCTTGAGGGCGTCGCCGATTTCGCTGGGGACGATCCAGAGCTTGTTGGCGTCGCCCTCGGCGATCTTCGGGAGCATCTGGAGGTACTGGTAGCTCAGGAGCTTCTGGTCCGGGTCGCCGGCGTGGATGGCCTCGAAGACCGTACGGACCGCCTGGGCCTCGCCTTCCGCGCGGAGCGCCGCCGCCTTGGCCTCACCCTCGGCGCGCAGGATCTGGGACTGCTTCTCGCCCTCTGCGGTGAGGATGGCGGCCTGGCGCGTACCTTCGGCGGTGAGGATCGCGGCGCGCTTGTCACGGTCGGCGCGCATCTGCTTCTCCATCGAGTCCTGGATGGAGGTCGGGGGCTCGATGGCCTTCAGCTCGACGCGGTTGACGCGAATGCCCCACTTGCCCGTCGCCTCGTCGAGGACGCCGCGCAGGGCGGCGTTGATCTCCTCGCGGGAGGTCAGGGTGCGTTCGAGGTCCATGCCGCCGATGATGTTGCGGAGCGTGGTGACCGTGAGCTGCTCGATCGCCTGGATGTAGCTGGCGACCTCGTAGGTGGCCGCGCGGGCGTCCGTCACCTGGTAGTAGATGACCGTGTCGATGTTGACGACCAGGTTGTCCTGGGTGATCACCGGCTGGGGCGGGAACGGTACGACCTGTTCGCGCAGGTCGATGCGGTTGCGGATGGTATCGATGAACGGGACCACGATGTTCAGGCCCGCGTTCAGGGTGCGTGTGTAACGGCCGAAGCGCTCGACGATGGCAGCGCTGGCCTGTGGGATGACCTGGATGGTCTTGATCAGGGCGATGAAGACCAACACCACCAGAATGACCAGGACGATGATGACCGGTTCCATCGTGTTCCCCGTGCCCCTCTCCGCTTCGGCGCCTTCGGCAGATCTCGTGTCTGTAGAAGATCTTGCTGGTCGAGTCTGACAGACCATCGCCCAACTCGTGGGCATGATGCCTCAGATGACGATGGCGGTGGCCCCTTCGATGTCCACGACGTCCACCTCCTGGCCCACTTCGTAGGCGCGGTCGGTGTCGAGGGAGCGGGCCGACCAGATTTCCCCGGCGAGCTTGATACGGCCGCCGGAGCCGTCGACGCGTTCCAGGACGACTGCCTGCCTGCCCTTCAAGGCGTCGATACCGGTGGCGAGTTGGGGGCGTTGTCTGGTGTGCCGGGCCGCGATGGGGCGGACGACGGCGATGAGCGCGACGGAGACGACGACGAACGCGAGGACCTGGATCACGCCGTTGAAGCCGAGTCCGGCGACGGCCGCGGCCGCGACGGCGCCCACGGCGAGCATGCCGAACTCCGGCATGGCGGTGACGACGAGCGGGATTCCGAGCGCCGCCGCGCCGACGAGCCACCACACCCATGCGTCGATGTCGTTCACACGGTCATGGTAGGGCCGGGGTCGGGCGGCGGACAGGGCGCGAGGGGAGGGGTGGGGGTCAGGACAGGGGCAGGCCCTGGGCGGTCCAGCGGTCGCCGACCTGCTCGACGACGAGCGGCAGGCCGAAGCAGTGGGAGAGGTTGCGGGAGCTCAGTTCCAGCTCGATCGGGCCGGCGGCGAGGACCTTGCCCTGGCGGATCATCAGGACGTGGCTGAAGCCGGGGGCGATTTCCTCGACGTGGTGGGTGACCATGATCATCGACGGGGCGATGGGGTCGCGGGCGAGCCGGCCGAGGCGGCGGACCAGGTCCTCGCGGCCGCCGAGGTCGAGGCCGGCGGCGGGCTCGTCGAGGAGGAGCAGCTCGGGGTCGGTCATCAGGGCGCGGGCGATCAGGGTGCGCTTGCGCTCGCCCTCGGAGAGGGTGCCGAACCTCCGGTCGAGGTAGTCGCTCATGCCGAGGCGGTCGAGGAAGGCGCGGGCGCGCTGCTCGTCGACGTCCTCGTACTCCTCCTGCCAGCCGGCGGTCATGCCGTAGGCGGCGGTGAGGACGGTCTGCAGGACCGTCTGGCGCTTGGGGAGCTTCTCGGCGAGGGCGATGCCCGCCACGCCGATGCGCGGGCGCAGCTCGAAGACGTCGGTGCCCGGCGTGCCGAGGGTCTCGCCGAGGATGGTGGCGGAGCCCTTGCTGGGGTAGAGGTAGCTGGAGGCGACGTTCAGGAGGGTGGTCTTGCCGGCGCCGTTCGGGCCGAGGATGACCCAGCGTTCACCTTCCTTCACCGACCAGGAAACCTGGTCGACCAGAGCCCGGCCCTCGCGGATCACGGATACGTCCTGAAGCTCAAGAACATCGCTCATGAGCGCGTTGTCTCCCCTTGCAGTGTGGCCGGTGCTTGGCTGTCGCGTGCGCCTGTGGCTCGGTCCGCCGCGCCGGTGGGCGCAGCCCTTCATGAAATCTACGCCACCGGTGTGCCGCTCCATTCCATCGGCCGGGTCCTTAGGGTGGGAGCATGCTCTCGGAACCGCGTTCAGGACGCCTTGCCGCTTGGGGAAATGCCCTTTTGGCCGGACTTGCCTCGCCGGATGACGCCGCGCTCGCCATTGTGGGCGAGGACACGGTGCACCGGGTGGAGGGGCTGCCCGGGGAGTCCGCGCCGGTCGGGCTCACGCTCGCGCTGGGGCGGCTGCGGACGCTGGGGGTGACCGGGCTGCGCCTGGCGCTGCCGGCGCCGGGGCATCCGCTGGGGCTGAGCGGTCCGCCGGAGTTCAATGCGCGGGCCCTGGAGGCCGAGGAGGCGGTGGTCTGCTTCGGTGCCGCGTTCGGTCTGGTGCCCCAGGTGTACGAGGCCGGGCCCGCGGGCGATGTGCATGCCGAGGTGGTCTGGCATGTGCTGCCGGTGCGGGAGGCGCCGCCCGCGGATGTGCCGTCGCTGGGCGAGGCCGAGCGGGAGCTGGCGGAGGCGCTGCGCGAGGCGACCGAGGTGCTGTCGAAGCTGGACGTCGCCGGGTCGGGTCCGGTGGCGGAGGCGGCGATCGATGCGTACCGGGCGCGGGCCGAGCGCGGGCAGGAGGTGCTGGCGCCGGGCTATCCGCCGCGTGCGGTGCGGGTGTTGGAGCTGGCGCAGCGGGTCGCGCTGCTGGTGTCGCTGGCGTACGGCAACGGGCACGGGGCGGCGGTCACCTCCGCGGAGATGGCCGCTCGGTCCGAGGCGCTGCGGCCTGTGGAGCGGACGGCGCGGAGGGCGCAGGTGGCGGCGTACAACTCCATCGTGGAGGAGCGGGAGCGAGGCGTGCGGTAGGCAGCAAGCCGACAGGCCTCCCGGTGCACACGGGAGGCCTGTGGTCGCGGTGGGCCGGACCTCAGTTGTTGCTGGCGGTGTTGCCGAACGCCGGGTTCAGCACGCCGATCACGTTCACGCTGTTGCCGGACGCGTTCACCGGGATGTGCAGCGGGGCCTGGACGACGTTACCCGAGATGACGCCCGGGGATCCCTGGGCGTCGCCGCAGGCGTGGGCGCCGCTGGTGGCGGAGGCCATCCCCGCACCGGCGGCCACCAGGCCACCGGCCACCATCGTCACGGCCGCGACCTTCTTCAGGTTCTTCACTTTCCAACCCCTCCTAGACGTTCACCGCGGCGGTTCGCCGCAGCACGCACTAAAGAACGGCGGAGACCGGCGCTGGTTGCGCCGTCCGGGGGACATTCCCACGACGGTATGAATCTCAGTCCATAACCTGACCCCTCGCGTTGCCCTCGGTGATGCATCGGCGAGGGCGTTTCAGCCGGTCACGCCATGGCGAACGGCCCACAGCGCGGCCTGGGTGCGGTCGGCGAGGTCGAGTTTCATCAGGATGTTCGAGACATGTGTCTTGACGGTCTTCTCGGACAGCACGAGGGCGCGGGCTATCTCGCGGTTGGAGCGGCCGTCCGCGATCAGGCCGAGCACCTCGCGCTCCCGTTCGGTCAGCGAACCGCCCCTGCTCTGGCCGGAGTTGGCCTCCTCCTGGGAGAGCAGCGCGCCGGCGACCTCCGGCTGGAGCAGGATGTGCCCGGCGTGCACGGACCGGATGGCGCCGGCGAGGGCGTCGGGGTCCACGTCCTTGTAGACGTATCCGGCGGCGCCCGCGCGCAGGGCCGGTACGACCGTGCGCTGCTCGGTGAAGCTGGTGACGATCAGCACGCGCGCGGGGTTGTCGAGTTCGCGCAGGCGGCGCAGGGCCTCGATGCCGTCCATGCCGGGCATCTTGACGTCCATCAGGACGATGTCCGGGCGCAGTTCCTCGGCGCGGGCGACGCCCTCGGCGCCGTCGGCGGCCTCGCCGACGACCTCGATGTCGTCCTGCACCTCCAGGAAGGTGCGCAGACCCCGGCGGACGACCTGGTGGTCGTCGACGAGCAGCACCTTGATCGGGTCAGCCACCGGGGACCTCCAGTTCGATCGTGGTGCCCTTGCCGGGCACCGACTCCACGGTCAGCGTGCCCCCGACCCCGCTCGCGCGGTCCCGCATCGAGACCAGGCCCAGATGCCGGCCGGCGCGGCGGACCGCCTGGGGGTCGAAGCCCTTGCCGTCGTCGGTGACGCGCAGCACGGCTCCGCAGGCGCGCCGCTCCACGCTCACGTCGACGTGTGCGGCGCCGGCGTGGCGCAGTGCGTTGTGCAGGGCCTCCTGGGCGACCCTGAGCACGGCCTCCTCCTGGGCGGCCGGCAGGGCCCGGAAGCCGCCGCTGGTGAAGGTCACGCGCGCGGTGTGGGCGCGGTCGAGGACCTGGGTCTGGGTGCGCAGGGTGGCGATCAGGCCGTCCTCGTCCAGGGCCGCGGGGCGCAACTCCACGACGGCGGCGCGCAGTTCGTCGGCGGCCTCGGCGGCGAGGGCTGCGACCTGGTGCAGTTCGCCCTTGGCGCGGGCGGGGTCGCGGTCGACGAGGGCCGCCGCGGCCTGGGCGGTCAGGCGCAGGGAGAAGAGCTTCTGGCTGACCGCGTCGTGCAGTTCGTGGGCGAGACGGGAGCGTTCCTCGGCGATGGTGAGTTCGCGGCTGCGCTCGTACAGGCGGGCGTTGGTGAGGGCGATGGCGGCGTGCTGGGCGAGGATGGAGAGCAGTTCCTCGTCCTCCTCGGTGAAGCCGCAACTCCCGTCCTTCTTGGGGCAGTTCTTATTGGCGAGGAAGAGAGCGCCGATGACCTCGTCGCCGTCGCGGATGGGCAGGCCGAGGAAGTCGGCCAGGTCCGGGTGCGCGGCGGGCCAGCCCTCGAAGCGGGGGTCCTTGCGCACGTCGGCGAGGCGCTCGGGGCGGGCCTCGTGCAGCATCGCGGCGAGGATGCCGTGCTGGCGGGGCAGCGGGCCGATGGCCTTCCACTGGGCCTCGCTGACGCCGTCGACGACGAACTGGGCGAAGCCGCCGTGGTCGTCGGGGACGCCGAGCGCGGCGTACTGCGCGTCGAGCAGTTCGCGGGCGGAGGCGACGATCGTCTTGAGGACGTCGCGCACCTCCAGATGCCTGCTCATGGCCAGCAGCGCGGAACTCACCGCGGCGAGGCCGGACCGGGGGCCTTGACTCATGCCCTCACGGTACCGGCGAGCTGTGACAACGCGGATCGGACCGGTGGCGGCCGGGCCCGGTCCGCTGGTCCTAGGACGCCCGGTGTAGGTCCCGGGGCCCGGGGCGTGCGGTGTACGCCGAAGGGCCCCTCCGTATTGCGGCCCGCGTCCGAGGCGGCCGGGGCGGTGCCGTTCCTACGGTGTGGTCACCGCCCGGCGGAGGGCGGAGAGCGACGAGGGGACGGTAGTCATGCCGGTTGCGATCATCACGGGGGCCTCGAAGGGCCTGGGGCGGGCGCTCGCCGAGGCGCTGGCCGCCCGGGGGTGGGATCTGGTGCTGGACGCGCGGGGCGCCGAGGGCCTCGAGGAGGCGGCGGAGAGTGCCGCGGGGCACGGCACGCGCGTGGAGGCGCTGGCCGGGGATGTGACGGATGCCGGGCACCGGACCGCCCTGGTGGCGGCCGCGCGCCGGCTGGGCGGGGTCGACCTGCTGGTGAGCAATGCGAGCGCGCTGGGCGCCGAGCCGCTGGTGCGGCTGGCCGAACTGCCCGTGGAGGGGCTGCGGCGGGCGCTGGAGGTGAACGTGGTGGCCGCGTTGGGCCTGGTCCGTGCGGCGCTGCCCCTGCTGCGGGAGTCACCGGCCGGGACGGTGGTCGCGGTCAGCTCGGACGCGGCGGCCGAGGCGTACGGGACGTGGGGCGGCTACGGCGCCTCGAAGGCGGCCCTGGACCAGCTCGCGGCGGTGCTGGGCGTGGAGGAGCCCGGCCTGCGGGTGTGGGCGGTGGATCCCGGGGACATGGCCACGGACCTGTACGCGGCGGCCGTACCGGACGACGACGATCCGCGTCCGGCGCCCGCCACGGTCGTACCGGCGTTTTTGCGGCTGCTGGACGAGCGGCCGGCCAGCGGGCGGTACGCGGCCCCGGCGCTGCTGGAGGCGCGGTGACCGTCACCGTGCGGGTTCCGGAAGAGCTGTCCGCGCGTGTGCCGGCCGAGCAGCGCGGGCCGGGGCTGGACCGGGACGCCGTACGGCTGCTGGTGTCGCGCGGTACCGAGGTGACTCATCACGTCTTTCCCGAGTTGCCGCGGCTGCTGCGGGCCGGGGATCTGCTGGTGGTGAACACCTCGCCCACGCTGGCCGCGGCGGTGGACGGGCGGATCGGGCACGCGCGCGTGGTGGTGCATGTCTCCACGCGCGGGGACGACGGCCGGTGGGCGGTCGAGCTGCGGGAACCGGACGGACGGGGCACCACGCGCGCGCGTGCGGGCACGCATGCGGGTACGGAGGTGGTGCTGCCGGGGGCGGGGCGGCTGGTGCTGGAGGAGCCGCTGAGCCCGCGCGGGGAGCGGCTGTGGTGGGCCCGGCCGGCCGGGGACGTCCTGGCCGTGCTGCGCGCGTACGGGCGGCCCATTCGCTACTCCTATACGGAACGGGACCAGCCGCTGTCGGCGTACCAGACCGTGTTCGCGCTGCCGTCGCCGGACGGGTCGGGCAGTGCGGAGATGCCGAGTGCGGCGCGGCCCTTCACCGCGCGCCTGGTGGCGGAGCTGGTGAGCCGGGGTGTGCAGTTCGCGCCGGTCACACTGCACACGGGGGTGGCGTCGGCACAGGCGCACGAGCCGCCGTATCCGGAGCGGTTCGCGGTGCCGGAGGCGTCGGCACGGCTGATCAACGCGGTGCGGGCCGGTGACGGCCGGGTGCTCGCGGTGGGTACGACGGCCGTGCGGGCCGTGGAGTCGGCGGCCGGGCCGGACGGGGTGGTGCGGGCGGCCTCGGGGTGGACGGATCTGGTCGTGACGCCCGAGCGCGGGGTGCGGGTGGTGGACGGGCTGCTGACCGGGCTGCACGAGCCGGAGGCCTCGCATCTGCTGATGCTGGAGGCGGTCGCGGGGCGGGCCGGGGTCGACCGGGCGTACGAGGAGGCGCTCCGGGGGCTCTACCTGTGGCACGAGTTCGGCGACATCCATCTCATCCTCCCGGATGAGGGCCCTCACACAGAGCGTTGCGATGGCAACTCCTGGTGAGGCTGTTACGTCTCCTATGTGAGCCCGCGCATAGGGCCCACATCACGTACGAACCGACATAGGAGATAAACCATCCCCACATGAACGGGACAGACGGTCCAGTCTGTCCCGTTTTGCCCTTCCCTGATCCACTATCGGGGATCGTACGTCACATCTTTGCCTGGGCATTTTGCGCCAGCTAAGAATTGTTTCCGTCGCTCAGCGCCGTGGGTTCCGGCCCGCGGCGTTCGTGTGGGAGGAGCCGATTCCCCCGGCGGACGCAGGAGCGACCTCCGCGCTATCGAAGAGGTCCATCAGCCAATGCCCAAGAACATCCTCAGCCGTGCTCATAGTCGTGCCCTGACCAAGCAGCACCGGATCGCCATCGCCGGCGTCGCCGCCCTCGGCACCGCCGCCATCGCCCTCTCGGCCGTGCCCAGCAACGCCGACACCGTCACCACCGGTGCCCCGGCCGCTGCCGCTCAGGTCGCCGCCGGCACGGCGCTGAAGAACGTCAAGGGCACGGTCACCGACCAGCTCGCCACCCAGACGGTCAAGCTGGACACCTTCGCCGCGCAGAAGAAGGCCGCCGACGAGGCCGCCAAGCAGCGCGCCGAGGCCGCCGCCAAGAAGGCCGCCGCGCAGAAGGCCGCCGCCGACGCCGACGCCAGGAAGGCCGCGCAGGACCGCGCCGCCAAGGAGGCCGCGAGCCGCTCCGTCCAGCGTGTCGACATACAGCCGGTCGCCGCGAAGACCTACGCGAACAACCTCGACGGCTGGATCCGGCAGGCGCTGGACATCATGAAGCAGCACAACATCCCGGGCTCCTACAGCGGCCTGCAGCGCAACATCATGCGTGAGTCCTCGGGCAACCCGATGGCCATCAACAACTGGGACATCAACGCCGTCAACGGCATCCCGTCCAAGGGCCTGCTGCAGGTGATCCAGCCCACCTTCAACACCTACCACGTGTCCGGCACGTCGTGGAACATCTACGACCCGGTCGCCAACATCACCGCCGCCGCCAACTACGCGGCCCATCGGTACGGCTCGATGGACAACGTCAACAGCGCGTACTGAGGCCGGCGCGGACCTCTGACGTACGCGAGAAGGGCGGCACCCCGTTGCGGGGTGCCGCCCTTTCGCGTGGTGGCTGGTGCGCCGGCTACTTGCGCATGACCTCCGGCTCGTGGCGGCGCAGGAAGCGGGCCACGAAGAAGCCGCAGATCACACCGAGCACGATCAGCACGAACATGTCCATGCCCCAGGCCCCGGCCGTGTGGTTCCACAGCGGGTCGGTGCTGCCCGGGTCATCGGTGTTCGGGGCGATGTTGTTGAAGTCCAGCGTGGTGCCGGCGGCGGCCACACCCCAGCGCGACGGCATCAGGTAGGAGACCTCGTTCACACCGAGCGTGCCGTGCAGGGTGAAGAGGCAGCCGGTGAAGACGACCTGGATGATCGCGAACATCACGAGCAGCGGCATGGTCTTCTCGGCGGTCTTCACCAGCGAGGAGATCACCAGGCCGACCATCATCGAGGTGAAGCCGAGGGCCATGATCGGCAGGCACAGCTCCAGGAGGGTGGAGCTGCCGAGGATCAGCCCCTGGTCGGGGATGACACGGCTGGAGAAGCCGATCACGCCGACCAGCAGTCCCTGGAGCACGGTGACGGTGCCGAGCACGACCACCTTGGACATCAGGTACGCCGACCGGGACAGGCCGGTCGCCCGCTCCCGCTCGTAGATCACCCGTTCCTTGATCAGCTCACGCACGGAGTTCGCGGCGCCCGCGAAGCAGGCACCGACCGCGAGGATCAGCAGCACCGTGGTGGCCGTGCCGTTGGGGATGTGCAGGCCGGTCTGCGGGTTGATCGCCGCGTTGACCTTCAGACCGCGGTTGTGCTGGATCGGCAGGCTGACCGCGCCGAGGACGGCCGGCAGGACCACGCTCAGCAGCAAAAAGCCCCGGTCGGAGGCGATGACCGACACATAGCGCCGGATCAGGGTCAGCAGCTGCGAGCCCCAGCCCTGCGGCTTGGGCGGCTTCATGGCCACCGGCGGAGGCATGTGGTGGACGGACTGCGGGGCGACGGAGTCGATGTCCGCCGCGTACAGCTGGTAGTGCTCCGAGCCCTTCCAGCGGCCCGCCCAGTCGTAGTCGCGGTAGTTCTCGAAGGCGGAGAAGACGTCGGCCCAGCTGTCGTAGCCGAAGAAGTTCAGCGCCTCCTCCGGCGGGCCGAAGTAGGCCACCGAGCCGCCCGGCGCCATCACCAGCAGCTTGTCGCACAGCGCCAGCTCGGCCACCGAGTGGGTGACCACGAGGACGGTACGGCCGTCGTCGGCGAGGCCGCGCAGCAGCTGCATGACATCGCGGTCCATGCCCGGGTCGAGACCGGAGGTCGGCTCGTCGAGGAAGATCAGCGACGGCTTGGTGAGCAGCTCCAGGGCCACCGAGACACGCTTGCGCTGGCCGCCGGAGAGGGAGGTGACCTTCTTCTCCTTGTGGATGTCCAGCTTCAGCTCGCGCAGCACCTCGTCGATGCGCGCCTCGCGCTCCTGCGCCGTGGTGTCGGCCGGGAAGCGCAGCTTGGCCGCGTACTTCAGGGCCTTCTTGACGGTCAGCTCCTTGTGCAGGATGTCGTCCTGCGGGACCAGCCCGATGCGCTGGCGCAGCTCGGCGAACTGCTTGTACAGGTTGCGGTTGTCGTACAGCACCTCGCCCTGGTTGGCGGGCCGGTAGCCGGTGAGCGCCTTGAGCAGCGTCGACTTGCCGGAACCGGACGGGCCGATGACCGCGACCAGGGACTTCTCCGGTACGCCGAAGGAGACGTCCTTCAGGATCTGCTTGCCGCCGTCGACCGTGACGGTCAGATGGCGCGCGGAGAAGGAGACCTCACCGGTGTCGACGAACTCCTCGAGCCGGTCGCCGACGATCCGGAAGGTGGAGTGGCCGACGCCGACGATGTCGGCCGGGCCCAGCTGGACCGAGCCGCCCTTGGGGATCGGCTGGCCGTTGACATAGGTGCCGTTGTGCGAGCCGAGGTCGCGGATCTCCAGGCGGCCGTCGGGCGTGGCGTGGAACTCGGCGTGGTTCCGGGAGACCTGCAGGTCGGAGACGACCAGGTCGTTCTCCAGGGCACGGCCGATGCGCATCACCCGGCCGACGGAGAACTGGTGGAAGGTGGTCGGGCTGCGGTCGCCGTAGGCCGGCGGCGCCCCCGCGCCACCACCGGGTGCCTTCTGCGCGTACTGATCGGCGGCAGCCGCCTGCTGCTGCGGAAACGCGGGCGCCTGCTGCTGCCAGCCCGGTTGCGGGGCCTGCGGCTGCGCCTGGTGCGGTACGGCCTGCTGGGGGGCCGGTGCCTGCGGCTGAGCCGCCGGCTGCTGCGGGGCCTGCTGGGCCCAGCCCGGCGCGCCTGCGCCCTGCGCGGCGTACGGCGCCTGCTGCGGCTGGCCGGCCGCGGCCCCGGACAGGTTCAGGCGCGGTCCGTCGGTCGCGTTGCCGAGGTGCAGCGCCGCGCCGGGTCCGATCTCCATCTGCTGGATCCGCCGGCCCTGTACGAAGGTGCCGTTGGTGCTGCCGTGGTCCTCGATGACCCAACTGCTGCCGTTGAAGCTGACCGTGGCGTGTCGCCAGGACACCCTGGCGTCGTCGAAGACGATGTCACCCTGCGGATCGCGGCCGAGGGTATAGGGCCTGGACGGGTCCAACGTCCAGGTCCGTCCGTTTGATTCCAGTACGAGTTCCGGCACTCCATGCCCCACTGAGTTGTCCCCCGAGTTACCCCCATCGCAGGGAGTCTAGGGATGTCGAACATCGTGGGGAACTATTTCAGGCTCGGCGCCCTGACCGAAACCCGGGCCTTGCCATGGACACTCTGGGGGCTTCGACTTGCCGCGTCGGCGGGGGTGAAACCGGGCCGGAGAGTGGTAATTCCGGCAAGGGGACGGGCGGGGGCTGCGGTGCTGGGCTGTGGGTCGGGGGCCGAGATGAGGTCCGCGATGGGGGGGGCACGGCCGCGCTCGGCTGGAAGGCACCGAGCCCGACGCCGCCATCGAGATCGCGCCACCCGGGCTGCGCCTGGGCCTACGGCCCCTGGGCACGGCCGGAGTTGTCATCACGCCCGCTGAACTCCTCGCCCGCGCGGGCATGGTGGTGGCGCTCCTCGTCCGAGTCCCGGTTCGGCGGCCGGTACGACGCGCCGGCGACGTACGGCCCGGCACCGTCGCCGCGTCCGGAGGTGGCCACCGTTCGCGGCCCACCCTCAGCCCAGCGCCGTCGGCACCGCAGTGGGCCGGGGTATCGGTCGTCCGGTCCGGCCCGCGCCTCACCGCCAGCCCGGACCACCCCCACGCTCCCCCCGCCGCACCGCGTACTCCAAGCCCCAGCCTCACCCGTGCGCCGCCACGCCCGCCGGCAACACGGCGGCGAACGCCGGGACCCCCGGCCGTACCACCCGGTGCACGGCCCAGCAGCCGGCCGACGGCGGAGCGCACCGGAGGCGAGCAGGGCCTCGCGGCACGGCCGCCTCGTCCACGGTGCACGTGTCCGCGGTGCACGTGTCCGCGGTGGCGCCGAGCGCGGACACGGCGTGCATGAGGCCGCCGATCCGCCTCCCTGCCTCCCTGCCTCCCTGCCCTCCAGGTGCCGGACGGCCTGCGGGCCGAGGAGCTGCCGGGCGCCGGGCCGACGGCCGCCGAGCCCGACCTGCACGGCACCCCCGACCATCGCCGGGCCACCAGATGCCGTTCCCTTGCACGCCCTGGCCGCGGGCCGGCACGGCCCCGCGTCGCTTCCCACCGCGCGGGCCGACGATCGGCGCAGGTGACTCCGCCAGGACCCACTGGGAGACACGGAGGCACGACCGACGCCATCAGGCATCCCGGAGACCCAGCCGGTGCCCGCGCACCCCGCACAGAGACGTTTCCAGCGCCGCTCTGCCTCCCTCCCCGCCCGCCAAGCCCCATCTCGTGGCACAGTCGTGATGGAGCCGGAAGCCGTCCCTCTGCCGATGGGTGCGGTGTCTTCCGGTGGCAAGATCCCCGACACCGGCGCGACACCCACTGTTCCGTGTCCGTCAGGCGGACCTCGACGGCGGTCGGCACTGGGTGCCGGATACGGTGGTGACACCATGAGCGCTTCGCAGACCTCCGCCGCACAGACCCCCGAGGTCCCCACTCTCCTCGTCAAGATCTTCGGCAAGGACAGGCCGGGCATCACGGCGGGCCTCTTCGACACCCTCGCCGCCTACCTCGTCGACGTGGTCGACATCGAGCAGGTCGTCACGCGAGGCCGCCTGGTGCTGTGTGCGCTGGTCACCCAGCCGCCGGCCGGTCTGGAGGGCGATCTGAGGGCCACCGTGCACAGCTGGGCCGAGTCGATGAAGATGCAGGCGGAGATCATCTCGGGGCTCGGCGACAACCGGCCGCGCGGCCTCGGGCGTTCGCTGGTGACCGTCCTCGGGCATCCGCTGACCGCCGAGTCGACGGCCGCCATCGCCGACCGGATCGCGAAGGCCGGTGGCAACATCGACCGTATCTTCCGGCTCGCCAAGTACCCGGTGACGGCGGTGGAGTTCGCCGTTTCCGGTGTGGAGACCGAACCGCTGCGCACGGCCCTGGTCACGGACGCGGCGGCACTGGGTGTCGACGTCGCGGTCGTCGCGGCGGGCCTGCACCGGCGCGCTCAGCGGCTCGTGGTGATGGACGTGGACTCCACCCTGATCCAGGACGAGGTCATCGAGCTGTTCGCGGCGCACGCCGGCTGCGAGGACAAGGTCGCCGAGGTGACGGCGGCGGCGATGCGCGGGGAGCTGGACTTCGAGCAGTCGCTGCACGCGCGCGTGGCGCTGCTGGAGGGGCTGGAGGCGTCCGTGGTGGAGAAGGTGCGCAACGAGGTCCGGCTGACGCCGGGCGCGCGCACCCTGATCCGCACGCTGAAGCGGCTCGGCTACCAAGTCGGTGTCGTCTCGGGTGGCTTCACCCAGGTCACGGACGATCTGAAGGAACGGTTGGGTCTGGACTTCGCGCAGGCCAACACGCTGGAGATCGTCGACGGCAAGCTCACCGGCCGGGTCACCGGCGAGATCGTGGACCGCGCGGGCAAGGCGCGGCTGCTGCGCCGGTTCGCCGCGGAGGCGGGGGTGCCGCTGTCGCAGACGGTGGCGATCGGCGACGGCGCCAACGACCTGGACATGCTGAACGCGGCCGGTCTGGGCGTGGCCTTCAACGCCAAGCCGGTGGTCCGCGAGGCGGCGCACACGGCGGTGAACTTCCCCTTCCTCGACACGGTCCTGTATCTGCTGGGCGTCACCCGCGAAGAGGTCGAGGCGGCCGACACGCACGACGAGGACTGAGCCGGCCCCCTCCCTCGGGCCGTCGGCCCGGATGTCGGGATGCGTGAGGGCCCGGTACCACGCAGGTGCCGGGACCTTACGTACGAGGTGGGGTCACTCGGCGGGTGCCCAGTAGTCCGTCAGGGTGGCCACGCCCGGCTCCAGGCTCTTCCAGGGGCCGTCGAAGGACAGCAGCGCGAAGCCGGCCGCCGGGAAGCCGCGGCGCTCCATCCGCTCGCGGGCGTCGCCCTCGGCCGTGCCGGACAGGATGTCGGCCAGACCGTGGACGCCCGGGTTGTGGCCGATGAGGATCACGTTCCGCACGTCGTCCGGGGTCTCGTTGAACACGGCGATCAGCTCGCCGGGCGAGGCGTCGTAGACCCGCTCCTCGTAGACGGTCTTCGGCCGGTGCGCCAGCTCGTGGACGGCGAGCTTCCAGGTCTCGCGGGTCCGGGTCGCGGTGGAGCACAGGGCCAGGTCGAAGGTGATACCGGTGTCGGCCAGCTTGCGTCCGGCGACCGCGGCGTCCATGCGGCCGCGCTCGGCGAGCGGGCGCTCATGATCGGACACCTGGGGCCAGTCGGCTTTCGCATGCCGGAAGAGGACGATCCTGCGAGGTTCTGCGGCGCTCATGAGATCCAGCTTCGCATGAAACAGGCCAGGCGGCGCAGGGAGTTGACATGCGGATTCACCGCGTACGGGGGCTCCGGGTCAGCGCGCGAGGAGCTGATGGGCGCGCTCGAAGAGGTGCGTGATCGCCGGGTCGCCGCTCGCCGCGTGCGCGTCCGACGGGTTCAGTATCAGCGCCAGGAGCGCGACGAAGGCGAGCGCGGGCAGGGCGAGGGCCCACCAGGGCAGCCGCATGTCGACGCCGCCCGCGGTCGCCGGGTGAGGCCGGGAGTGGGTGTGGGCCGACATGATCGCCTCCGTGGGTCTTCGCGCGGGTCATGACCGGGTGTCGCGGTCACCACTCGAAGCTACGGAATCCGGGGCCGCCAACCCATCCGGACTTCCACCCAGTTGACCCTGACCCTCACCCCCTAGGGGATGGTGGGGCTAGCCCCACCACCCGCCGGAAGACGCGGGCCGGGACCGGCCGTCAGGGGGAGGCGAGGGTCGCGATGACGGCGATGATCACGAAGATGGCGAGGAACGAGCCGAAGACGAGCAGCATCTTCTTCTGGCCGTTCTGCGGGTTCGGGTCGAGCACAGGCTGCATGCGCCCAGTCTCGCACCCTCCGCTCAGCGGGGGTCGGCCGGGGCGGTCGGTTCGCCCAGCGCCACAGGCCCACCGGCCCACCGGCCCACAGCCACCGCGTCAGCACATCCCCACCGCCCTGGCCGGGAGTCCGTGCACGCCCCCTCCGGCCCCGGACCACACCCACCCGCGTATCGCACCCCCGTCCCCTCCCCGGGTCAGCGTGCGGTCGCCTCGTCCTCGACCGTGCGGTCGCGGCCCGCCAGGAAGCCGACCGCCATCTGCGGCAGCATCAGGCCCGCCATGAGGGCGATCGGCAGTCCCCAGCCGCCGCTGTGCTGGTAGAGCACGCCGACCAGCAGCGGGCCGGGAATGGAGATCAGATAGCCGGTGCTCTGCGCGAACGCGGACAGCTGGGCCACGCCGGGCCCGCTCCTGGCCCGCATGCCGACCATCGTCAGGGCCAGCGGGAAGGCGCAGTTGGAGACGCCGAGCAGCAGCGCCCAGGCCCAGGCGCCGGCGGCCGGTGCGACGTACAGGCCGGAGTATCCGGCGAGGCCGCACGCGCCCAGGACCAGCACGATCGGCCCCTGGTGGGGCAGCCGGGTGGCGACCCGCGGGATGACGAAGGCCAGCGGCACGCCCATCACCATGGTGACGGCGAGCAGCACACCCGCGGTGCCGGCCGGGACGCCGGCGTCCCGGAAGATCTGCGGCATCCAGCCCATGGTGATGTAGGCGGCGGTGGCCTGGAGGCCGAAGAAGACCGCGAGCGCCCAGGCGGTGCGGCTGCGGGTGATGCGCACGGGCGCGTGCCGTTCCTCCGCGCGCTCTGCCTGGGCCGGGCGCTGCCGCGGCCGTGCGGACGCGGTGCCGCGGTCCCGTACGAGCGGCAGCCAGGGCAGTACGGCGGCGCCCGCGAGGGCGGCCCACACGGCGAGGCCGGACTGCCAGCCGCCGCCCATGGCGTCGGTCAGGGGCACGGTCACCGCGGCGGCGAGGGAGGTGCCGAGGGCGAGGGCCATCGAGTACAGGCCGGTCATGGAGCCGACCCGGTCGGGGAACCAGCGCTTGACGATGACCGGCATGAGCACGTTGCTGACGGCGATGCCCATCAGGGCGAGCGCGCTGGCGGCCAGGAAGCCGGCCGTGCTGCCGGCGAACGGCCGTATCAGCAGGCCCGCGGTGATGGCGGCCATGCCGGCGCACACCACGGCGGACGCCCCGAACCGGCGGGCCAGCCGGGGCGCGGTGATGCCGAAGACCGCGAAGCACAGCGGGGGCACGGAGGTGAGCAGTCCGGCCACGCTGCCGCTCATGCCGAGCCCGTCGCGGACCTCCTCCAGGAGCGCGCCGAGGCTGGTGATGGCCGGGCGGAGGTTCAGCGCGGACAGCACGATGCCGACGACGACCAGGCGGCTCGCCCACGCGCGCGTGCGGCCCGCGCCGGGGGTCGTCTCGGGGGTGCTCGCCGCGGCTGTCGTACCGCGTTCGGTCGGTGACATCGCCGCACGGGTCTCCACTGTCCTGGTTTCCTCACTAGCCATGAGACCCATCATAGAATCATGGGATGATTGACTGTCCATCCCGGGGACCTCTCCGCCCCGGCCCGTCGTGCGAAGGTGTGCCATGCCTCTGAGCCACCCGCGCCGTTCGGCGCTGTCCGAGCAGGTCATCGCCGCATTGCGCAACCAGATCACCTCCGGCGAGTGGCCGGTCGGCTCACGCATCCCGACCGAGCCGGAACTGGTGGAGCAGCTCGGAGTGGCCCGCAACACCGTCCGTGAGGCCGTTCGCGCGCTCGCCCACAACGGTCTGCTGGACATCCGGCAGGGCTCCGGCACCTATGTGGTGGCCACGAGCGAGCTCGCCGGTGTGATGCACCGGCGGTTCGCCGAGGCCGACCCCCGGCACATCGCGGAGCTGCGCGCCGCGCTGGAGTCGGCCGCGGCGAAGCTGGCCGCCGAGCGCCGTACCGAGAAGGACCTCAAGCAGCTGGACGCGCTGCTGGAGCGGCGCGAGGTGGCCTGGGAGACGGGCGAGGCGGAGGCCTTCGTGACCGCCGACGCCACCTTCCACCTGGCCGTCGTGGCCGCCTCCCACAACGACGCGATGACGGCGATGTACGCCGATCTGGGCGAGGTGCTGCGGGACTGGCTGCGCGCGGACGTGGGCGCGGAGCTGACACCGGAGACGCACATGGATCACGCGCGCCTGGTGGACGCGATCCGCACCGGTGACGCGGAGGCGGCGGCGACCGAGGCCGCCAGCTATCCGTTCCTGTGCCGGCCGGGCCGGTTCAGTGCTCGTTCTGGTGGCTGATCCAGACGGACCGGACTTCCTTCCAGCACCGGCCCGTGAGCCGTACGGTCATGGCGGGTCCGGTGTCCACCGGTGCGCTGTCGGTGTCGATGTCCCACCAGCGGGCGCACTCGATGTGCAGTCGCAGGCGATCGGTGTCGACATAGGGATTGTGGCAGTAGGCCACCACATGGGAGCCGTGGACGGCCGTACGGCAGGCGGCCCCGAAGAGGTCCGGCGCGGCCGGCTTTCCGTCGTCCACGCGCGCGTGGGGCTTCCCGTCGTCCACACGCGCGTACGGCATCGCGTCGTACGGCAGGGAGAGCACGAGGGCCACGGCCACCGTCACCGGGGCCAGGCTGCGGGACAGGCGCACAAGGGGGACCTCCTCTGCCGGGCTGCGGAGGAACGCGCGTGTGGGCGCGTAATGCCAGAGTGCGCCGCCCGGTCCGGTGCGCGCCCGGCCGGGCAACCGAACGGGTGACGCCCGCGCGCCTCGGTCTCCCTGAGCCCCTACGGTACGGCTGAGGCCCGCGCCCCCCGAAGGGGTGCGGGCCTCAGCCGTCGGTCACGCCTCGGCGGCGGTCACGCGCCGATCGCGTGCAGACCGCCGTCGACGTGGATGATCTCGCCGGTGGTCTTCGGGAACCAGTCGCTCAGCAGGGCGACGATGCCGCGGCCCGCCGGCTCCGGGTCCTTCAGGTCCCACTCCAGCGGGGACCGGGAGTCCCACACGGAGGCCAGCTCGCTGAAGCCCGGGATGGACTTGGCTGCCATGGAGCCGATCGGGCCCGCGGAGATGAGGTTGCAGCGGATGTTCTGCTTGCCCAGGTCGCGCGCCATGTAGCGGTTGGTCGCCTCCAGGGCGGCCTTGGCCGGGCCCATCCAGTCGTACTGCGGCCACGCGAACTGCGCGTCGAAGGTGAGGCCGACGACCGAGCCGCCGTTCTGCATCAGCGGCAGGCAGGCCATGGTGAGCGACTTCAGGGAGTACGCCGAGACGTGCATGGCGGTGGCCACGGACTCGAACGGCGTGTTGAGGAAGTTGCCGCCGAGCGCGTCCTGCGGCGCGAAGCCGATGGAGTGCACGACGCCGTCGAGGCCGCCCAGCTCCTCGCCGACGATGTCGGCCAGCCGGCCGAGGTGCTCGTCGTTGGTGACGTCCAGCTCGATGACCTTGGTGGGCTTGGGCAGCTTCCTGGCGATGCGCTCGGTCAGCGTGGGCCGCGGGAACGCGGTCAGGATGATCTCGGCGCCCTGCTCCTGGGCCAGCTTGGCCGCGTGGAAGGCGATGGAGGACTCCATCAGCACACCGGTGATCAGGACGCGCTTGCCCTCGAGGATTCCGCTCATGGTGATCAGTGACCCATTCCCAGTCCGCCGTCAACGGGGATGACGGCTCCAGTGATGTACGAGGCGTCGTCCGAGGCGAGGAACCGCACCGTCGCGGCGATCTCCTCCGGCTGCGCGTAACGGCCGAGCGGCACCTGCGAGACGATGTTCTGGCGCTGCTCGTCGGTGAGCACCTTGGTCATGTCGGTGTCGACGAAACCGGGCGCGACGACGTTGAAGGTGATGTTGCGCGAGCCCAGCTCACGGGCGAGGGAGCGCGCGAAGCCGACCAGGGCGGCCTTGGAGGCGGCGTAGTTCGCCTGGCCCGCCGAGCCGAGCAGGCCGACCACGGACGAGATCAGGACGACGCGGCCCTTCTTGGCGCGCAGCATGCCGCGGTTGGCGCGCTTGACGACGCGGAAGGTGCCGGTGAGGTTGGTGTCGATGACCGAGGTGAAGTCCTCCTCGGACATGCGCATCAGGAGCTGGTCCTTGGTCACGCCGGCGTTGGCGATCAGGACCTCGACCGGACCGTGCTGGTCCTCGATCTCCTTGTAGGCCTGCTCCACCTGCTCCGGATCGGTGATGTCGCACTTGACGGCGAGGAAGCCGGCCGGCGGCTCACCCGAGCGGTACGTGATCGCGACCTTGTCGCCGGCGTCGGCGAATGCGCGGGCGATGGCGAGGCCGATGCCCCGGTTTCCTCCGGTGACGAGAACCGAGCGGCTCAACGGATCACCCTTTCGATAGCGGTCTGCAGATGTCCGACAACCCGCCCGCGCACCTGGGTGACAGGCGGCGATGACAGGCGGCTTCATCGAAAACCTATCGGTACGGCCGTCGCCGTGGGCAATCGGGCACCGACAGTGGCGCGGGGAAGTCACTGTCGGATCCCTACAGAACGATCCGGGCCCCGGCCCCGAAACGTGTGGTCCGCCGGGCCGCTCCCACGACATGATCGGACCGACAGGCCACGACAGCAGGGAGACCTCCGTGCCTCATTCCATCGACGAAGCCTTCACTGCGCTTCCCCTACGGGCCCTGGCCGACGCCGCGCTGGCACGCGCGCGTGCGCTCGGGCCGAGCACGCGGACTTCCGGTTCGAGCGGGTGCGCAGCGCGTCTTGGCGGCTGCGGGACGCCAAGCCCGCCGGATCGTCGGACACCACCGACCTCGGGTACGCGGTCCGGGTCGTGCACGGCGGTACGTGGGGCTTCGCCTCCGGGGTGGACCTGACCCTGGACGCGGCGGCCAGGGTCGCCTCCCAGGCGGTGGCCATGGCCAAGCTGTCCGCGCAGGTCATCAAGGCCGCCGGGGCGGACGAGCGGGTGGAGCTGGCCGACGAGCCGGTGCACACCGACCGGACGTGGGTGTCGTCGTACGAGATCGATCCCTTCTCGGTGCCCGACGAGGAGAAGGCGGCGCTGCTGGCGGACTGGAGCGCCCGGCTGCTGGCCGCGCACGGGGTCAGCCATGTGGACGCCTCGCTGCTCACCGTGCACGAGAACAAGTTCTATGCCGACACCGCGGGGACCGTGACGACCCAGCAGCGGGTGCGGCTGCACCCGGAGCTGACCGCGGTGTCGGTGGACGAGTCCAGCGGCGAGTTCGACTCGATGCGCACGCTCGCGCCGCCGGTCGGCCGGGGCTGGGAGTACCTGACCGGCACCGGCTGGGACTGGGACGGCGAGCTGGAGCGGATCCCGGAGCTGCTCGCCGAGAAGATGCGCGCCCCGAGCGTGGAGCCGGGCCTGTACGACCTGGTGGTCGACCCGTCCAACCTGTGGCTGACCATCCACGAGTCCATCGGCCACGCCACCGAGCTGGACCGCGCGCTCGGCTACGAGGCCGCCTACGCCGGCACCTCCTTCGCCACCTTCGACCAGCTCGGCAAGCTCAAGTACGGCTCCGAGCTGATGAACGTCACCGGTGACCGCACCGCCGAGCACGGCCTCGCGACCATCGGGTACGACGACGAGGGCGTCCAGGCGCAGTCCTGGGACCTGGTGAAGGAAGGCACGCTGGTCGGCTACCAGCTGGACCGGCGGATCGCACGGCTCACCGGCTTCGACCGGTCCAACGGCTGCGCGTACGCCGACTCCCCCGCCCATGTGCCGGTGCAGCGCATGGCCAACGTCTCGCTGCGGCCGGACCCTGCGGGGCTGTCCACCGAGGACCTGATCGGCGGGGTCGACCGGGGCATCTACGTGGTCGGCGACCGGTCCTGGTCGATCGACATGCAGCGGTACAACTTCCAATTTACGGGTCAGAGGGCATACATGATCCGGAACGGCCGCCTTGAGGGGCAGGTCAGGGACTTTGCATATCAGGGGGTCACCCCCCAGTTCTGGGGCTCCATGGAAGCAGTCGGAGGCCCCCAGACCTACGTGCTAGGAGGGGCCTTCAACTGCGGAAAAGCCCAGCCGGGGCAGGTCGCTTCCGTGTCTCACGGGTGCCCGTCCGCAATGTTTCGGAGTGTGAATATCTTGAACACTGCGAACGAGTCCGGCCGCTCCTGAGAGAGCGACCCAACGGGCCAGAAGTCTGCACCAGGTCGACACGCGATCACAGCGAACCACCTACGCCACGTCGTCCCAGTCCTCGATGTCGTCCTCAGAGGGCGTCAGCAAGGGCGGGACGATGAGGCCCTTGAAGGGCTCCAGCTTGAGCCCCAGGCGGTTGTGCATGGTGCGGGCGCCACGGTCCATGGCCCGGCGGACGAGGTGGCCGTACACCAGTTCCGTGGTCCGAGTGGTGCGGTGCCCGACCCACGCCGCCACCTCGAAGAGCGGGATCTGAGCGTGAATGGCTTCCGAGACGAAGAAGTGCCGGAAGCTCTTCGGGGTGTACTGCGGAGTCCCCGCCAGCTTGGCCGCCGCCTTGAACTGATCCAGAAACCAGTCATACGACGGGTGGCGGTCGTTCAGCCGAGGTGACTCGAAGAACCAGCCTCGGTCTCCCCACGTGCCGAAGGCGTCGATGTGATCGTTGAAGATCTCGTTGATTGATTGGGGAACGGGAGTCTTCCGCGCCTGTTCGAAGGCGCGATGCTTCGTGCCCCGCTTCACGCCGCGCCGGTATCCAGAGATTTCCTGGCAGCCGTAGGCCGAGACTTGGTGATCCACGGCAAGGATGCTGCGCTCCCAGTCCATGGACTCATCGGACAGCGCCAGGGACTCTCCCGGACGCGTCCCGCAACCCGCCATGGCCCAGAAGCCAGCACGGATCAGCTTCGGAGCCTCTGCGATGATCCCCAGAACCTCTTCCATGGTCGGGATGTCTTCGTCGGTGACCGGAGTTACTTGCTGACCCGAGCGCCTACGGGGGTTCGCTTTCTTACACGGATTGCGGCCAATGATCTCGGCTGCTACCGCATAGTTGAAGACGGATGAGAGGACGTTCTTGCGTCCATTGATTCCGGTTTCCTTGTAGCCGCGCTCCTTCTGGTCCGCCTCCCATTCCAGGATGGTTGTCGGCGTGATACTGCCGATTGGTTTGTTCCCGAAGAATGGCCCGTAGTGGTTGTCGTAGACGCTCTGGTAATTCCTTTTCGAGGACTCTTCCAGAGTTCCCGCCTCAACCCACTCGTGCCAGACCTGCTGGAACGTCCGTTGTCCTGCCTTGGGATTGATATAGGTCCCCAAGTCCTTGTCCCGCTCAACCTTGACCGCGAACGCTTCCGCGTCTTCGAGCTTCTTGAAGGACACCTGTCGCGGCTTGCCTGCCCTACCCCCGGGCTCCCGGTACGTCACCCGGTACGGCTTGTGAGGGCACGTGGGTTTCTTGCGCCGGGGGCAGGTGCAGTCTTCCTTCTTGATGGTCGCCACGCTTGTTAACCCCTCACATGTTGATTGGTTGGTGACTGATAGTCAGCCTAGTCTCGCTGCATGCGCCCCTCAACCCAGTTGTGCAGATCGCGAGTTCGGAAGCGGACATGCTTGCCGACCTTGAGGAACGGGATGCCCCAGCGCCGGTACGAGTCCATGAGGACCCGCTTCGTCACGCCGAGTTCTGCGGCTGCCTCGTCCGGCGTCATGAGCAGGTTGCTGCCACCCCTCACAGCTCCCACCCCCGCCCCTCGTCCTCTATCGCTTCCCGGGCCAGTTGGCGGCTCATGACGTGGTCTTCTGCGATCCCGGCAGCGACCAGGGCAGCGCCGGCGGTGTAGCCGGAGCCGACGTAGCGCCAGTTCGAGTCCGTGACGACGGCAGGACTGTCGGTCGGGTCCGTATCGCCACGCCGGTACTCGGCCCGTTCCTCGCGAAGGGCCGTGTACGTGGTGGAGTAGCGGCGGGATTTGGTGAGGATGTGGCCCCGGTAGCCGAGCGTGTGAGCCCAGGAGCGCAGCCGGAGGCGTTCCAGTTCCGGCAGGCCGCCAAGGCGCCAGCACGTAGCCATCAGGGCCCCCACGTGCGATGTGACGACGGCTGCGTGGATGTCGTCCAGGCTGGTGACGCGGTAGTCCAGTCCGGCACCGGTTTCGGCCGTTCCCTTGGAGACGTACTTGGCCACGTAGGCAGCGACCGCGTCATCGGTGGGTCCCTCGTCGTCGGCGAAGGACCAGATGGGCCGTACGGCCAACTGTGTGCCGAAGGCGAGGAGTTCGGTTCCGTAGGCGTCCGATCCCGGGACGCGCACGTTCGCCGATTGCGCAGCCGTGTGTACGGCGTCGGTGAGCAGTTGGGCCGTGGCCCAGTCGGGGGAAGGGTCGCCGGGGCCTGCCGGACCATCGAGGCGTACCACCCCGTGGAAGTGGATGGCTGCGCGCTTCTGGTACTCGGCGACCTTGGCGAAGGACACCACCAGGTGGTCACGGAGCTTGGAGCGCGGGATCCCTGCGGCGGAGGCGAGGTGACGCCGTACGGCGGTGGTGAACCGGTCCCACAGGCGCCCGGCGTGCGCGTGCCACAGCACATGGGCCACGTGGTCGTAGCAGTCCGCGCACAGCGGACGGCCCAGCGCCGTGTCATTCTCGGCGTGCACCAGGCCGCAGCCGACCGGACGCCCGTGTTCGCACTCTCCGCCGTCCCGGCGCGGTCGGCATCGCTCACCATCGAGGAAGCGATGGACTGACCCGAATGAGGGCGCCGTCAGCGTGACGAACAAACGGGGCTGATTACGCACCGCACCGGGCACGTTCTTGCCACCGGACAGGCCCGCGCGGATCAGCTGATAGGTGTCGCCCGCATGCAGGTAGGAGCACGGCTCACAGACCGACGCGCGGCGGTTACGGCAGCGCACGGCCAGCCGCTCACCCGGCTCCCCAGCAGTCGAATAGGAAGAGATCAGCTCACCCGTCAGCGCATCGCGGGTGACCGTGGAGCCAGACAGATAGATCGGATGGGCACAACCCCCAATGGCTCTGATCTGCTCCAGCCAGCGCGGAAACAGGGGGTCGTTGGCCAGACGGATGATGTCCCGATCAGCATCGGAGAGCATCCGCAAACGCTTTTCACGCTCCAGCTCAGCGGAGCGGCTATTTGAAGTGGTCACCTCGTGCGAGGTGTTGAACACAGGGCACCTCCAAAACGGACGGACAGGGAGGAGCGCGAGCAGAGACGCAGGCGTGAGTCATGTCTGAAATCTCCTTGGCTTTGACTTGGCTTGAATTGATGCAGTGTCTGAAATGAGAGCGGGTGTCGAGGCAGCGTGAGAGAGAACGAAGACAGAGAAGGCAGAAGAAGGCTGAAGGCGTGATATCTGCTGAAGAAAGTCTGTGTCTATGTCTGTGTCTGAGATTCGCTGAAAGAAGGCTCGTCGCTCGAACACCCATGATCCCAGAGGCACCCCGGGGACGCCAACGAATTACCGCCGCAGGCAGAGCACTTGAGGCGTGGCCGGAGAGAACCCCATGGGGACCGTACCGGTGGGGACCGTACCGGGTTGTCTGAGGAGCCTGGTCAGCCGGATGCGCCCCGGACCATGCGCACACCGGGAAGCGGGAGCGGGCAGCGGTGCAGGACAGGTGTCGGAAGCTGTCTTCACTTCCTCCAGGCGCGCCACGGCGCGCCGCCGGGGCGGCTTGCCGCACCCCGGCCCGGCATGCGGCCTTCGGCCGGTCCGGTCCGGGGCGCCACCGCCCCGGCGCATACCAGGCGACCAGAGAGCGCGAGCCAGCTCCTCACAGCCCACCTTGCCCGACCCGCCCCGTGTACTCATTCACCGTGGCTCACGCCCTCCAGACGCCCACAGCGCCGATCCGGCCCACCGTGTTCACCGGCCCGCTACGTCCGGCGCGCTCACCCTCGTTCCCCCAGAACAGGCCACCGCGCAAACCCTCTGTGGCTGGGGCCGACGGCCGTAGAGGATTTTAGGCAGCCACCATGGGGCGAGCCTCGAAGAACAGGGGGCCGATCGGGCTATTGCGGGCAGGTCCCAAAGACTGCCCGATCCGCTGGCGAGCGTAAGGCCCCCTGTTCACTCGCCCCATGGCAGCTCCAGCCCAAAATCCACTCCGGCCGGCGGCGTGCCCACAGCGCGCCATCACGACACCACACGCCCAGACGGCACAGAGCCCCGTCCGAGACCCGGGGGAGGGGGAGGGGTCACAGACGGGGCAGCCGACTCGCTGAGCCTTGATTCGCCGTCCTCAGCGAGCCGGGGTCATTCGTCCTGTGTCACACGGGCGTGATCGGCCACGACACAGCCGTCTGGCGCGGTCTCGACACGCGCAGGTGACGCCATCAGATGCGCCGCTACCTTCTGCACCACATCAGCGTTCCACGTCCCCATAGCCACCATCGGACGCCCGTCCGGCGCCACGCGCGGAGCCAGCCAGCCAAGATCCCGCCTCGGAATCCCAATCGCCAGCAATGCCTGGACCAGCGCCTCATGCGCGTCAGCAGCGGCCCGCTTGCTGCTCCTGTAGATCTCCATAGGGATCACTGTCCCGCCCCCTTCGGTGCGCAAGCCGTGTGCCAGTAGGCCACGCTCGGAGACGAGTCCCGACGAGCCAGCAACCCCCGGCGGCAGCTCTCAAGGGTCTTGATCGGCACACCGCATGCCGGGCACGTTTCACCGGCCGGGGCGTAGGTCGTGTACTCCCACTGACGCGCGTCGGCGTCGGCCGTGGTCATGCACTCACGGACAGCTGTCTCTGCTGCTCTACCTTGGGTCGCCATGCATATGACGCTATGTAACGGCAGGAACACACCTCAATGGCACTTTGATGAAGGGCCAGCCCGAAGTGCCACGCCGAGTCACACCGGTACGCCGATCGCGTCAGCCAGGTCCCGCATCTCCTGCGTGAGGGTGCGCCGACGCGCGATCACTCGGCCGAAGATGTCCCGCGCGTAGCGTTGGTTAGGCAGCCACTGTGGAGCGTCCGCACGGATGCCCTGCAAGACCTCAACCGTCTTCGCGTAGTCACGGGAGCGGACATGCGCCTCCGCCACGTCCAGGAGGTGACGGTTGCGGTTGTTGGAGGTGGGCCGCATGCCACTGGTCGGGATGCGCTGCGAGAGCTTGAGCACCAAGTCCGGCTTGTCGACGATCATGGCATTCTCGGCCCGCTTCAGAGCCACCGTGACCGGCCCGAACGCCTGCAAGAAGTCGTCGCGCGGAGCAAACTCCCGCCCCATCGCGACCGCCGCCGAGTTGGCGTAGCGCAACGCGTCTTCGGCCTCCCCAGACCGGTTGTCCCGGATCGCAGCAGCGGAGGCCCGCAACAGCAGCCAGCCCCAGGCGCTCAGCTCCGCCGGGGTCGCCCGCGAAATACGAGGCTCGACCTCATCCGCCCACCGCGTTGCCAGCTCCCGCGCCTCAGACAGCCGACCGCGCCGCAGCAAGAGCCAGCACTGTGTGCTCACCGTCGCCGCCGCCTGAAGCCGATCCGACGACTCCTCCAGCGACCGGGACAGCGCGATGTCAGCCGCCTCGAACTGCCGAGTCTGGGTGAGCAGCCAGCCTGTGAGCTGTGAGAGCCGGACGCGTACGGCCCGCCCCTCCGAGCCACTCTCGGCGATCAGGTCAGCGTCCCGCAGCAAGGGGGGAAGGATCACGCTCAGCTCTGCGAAACGATCACCCGAGAAAAGCGGCAGAGCCGATTCCATGGCGTCCCGCACGCCGCCGACAGTCGGCTCTTCCGTGACCCCGTCAGCCCGCACCGGCGCCACGAGCGCACGCCGGACAGCCTCCCAACGATCATCAGCGCCAGGCGCCGTCTCGGGATCGTCCTCGTGATCAGCAATGAGGTTCGTCGTAGGCACCCGCAGCGCCTGTGCCAGCCGACGCGCAGTCTCCAGGCGTGTGTCAGCCCGTTCCCCTTGCTCCAGCTTCCGGATCAAGGACAGGGACACGCCTGACTCGCTCGCTAGCTGACGCTGCGTCATGCCGCGTCGCTTGCGTACGTCCTGAAGCCGCTTGCCAATGTCGGCACTCATGATTCGAGCGTACGGCCACCGCTGCATGTGCATGCGGGCGAGCGATGGAATCCGATGCGGAAGCATTGCCAACGCGGGGCGGGAGAACGCGTCGTCACCCTCGTCAACTGTTCCTGGCTGTGCTGCACAACCGGCACCAGCGCCTCACGCGCGCATGCGCGTGCGCGCAAGGCCACCGAATACGGGCCCCCTCCAACCTCAAGAAAAGCTCAGACCAATGGTTTAGTTCCAGTGCCGGGCGGCGGGGTACCCATGGCATCCTCGTGGCCTCGCCGAGAGGAACGAGGAGGAATAGTGCTTGATCGACACCCGGCCAAGCCCCGTACGCGCAGTTGGTCGGACGCCGAACGTTGGCAGGTCTACCTGGCGGCAGCGGGGTTGATCGTGGCGATCATCGCCACCGTGGGGCAGTTCATGCAGTAACGGCCTCACCAAAACACGGGACGGTCGCTCGGGAGCTGCACATGCAGCGAGCCCGGCCGACTGCTACGCGACCGGGCTCGGGAACTGCGCTGGAGGGTCTGATTCGGGGTGCTGCCCGACTCGGGCCCTCCAGTGTCGTACGGGTGCTAGAAAGCTCCCGCTGCGGCGACACAAGGTACCGCACCTAGATGACTCCGGAGCCGCTTCCAGCGGACGTTTTCCATGACGCCCAGAGCTTGATCATCACCCCGAACCAGCTGGTCAGACCAGAGATGGCTTCCCCTCCGAGGCAAGAATTGCACCCCCGGCCCCCGCGTCTGCTGGGTAGTCTCTGCCCTGATCCACAACGCGGCCTTCAAAGCCAACCTCGGATACCCCGAGGCGCCCTTCGGAAGTCGACACCAAGTCATCACCAGACCCCGTACAGTCCGGTTTCAACGGGTATGAACAGGGATTGAGGGCAGACCGTGAATAACCGCCTGACCTGCACAAACGCCGATCAGGGAGGTATGCCCCCTGACCCTGCGGTGAACTTCCAATTCACCGGGCAGCGCTTCTTCAGGATCGAGAACGGGCGTATCACCGGGCAGCTGAAGGACGTGGCCTACCAGGCGAACACGACCGACTTCTGGGGCTCGATGGCCGCCGTCGGCGGTCCGCAGACGTACGTCCTCGGCGGCGCGTTCAACTGCGGCAAGGCCCAGCCCGGACAGGTGGCCTCCGTGTCGCACGGCTGCCCGTCCGCCGTCTTCAGGTCCGTCAACATCCTCAACACGACCCAGGAGGCCGGTCGATGAGCGCCCGTACCCACAAGCCGCACGAGATCGTCGAGCAGGCGCTGGCGCTGTCCCGGGCCGACGGCTGTGTCGTCATCGCCGACGAGCACTCCACCGCGAACCTGCGCTGGGCGGGCAACGCGCTCACCACGAACGGTGTGACCCGCGGTCGTACGCTCACCGTGATCGCGACCGTGGACGGCAAGGAGGGCACCGCCTCCGGTGTCGTCTCGCGGTCGGCGGTCACCGCGCAGGAGCTGGAGCCGCTGGTGCGGGCCGCCGAGACCGCCGCGCGCGGTGCCGGGCCCGCCGAGGACGCGCAGCCGCTGGTCGGCGATGTGCCGCAGTCGCCGGACTTCGCGGACGCGCCGGCCGAGACCTCCTCCGCGGTGTTCGCCGACTTCGCGCCGGCGCTGGGCGAGGCGTTCGCACGCGCGCGTGCGGGCGGCCGTGAGCTGTACGGCTTCGCCAACCACGAGCTGGTGTCGACATACCTGGGTACGTCCACCGGGCTGCGCCTGCGGCACGACCAGCCCACCGGCACGCTGGAGCTGAACGCCAAGTCGCCCGACCGTACGCGCTCGGCCTGGGCGGGCCGCTCCACCCGGGACTTCAAGGACATCGACCCGGGCGCGCTCGACGCCGAACTGGCCGTACGCCTCGGCTGGGCCGAGCGGCGCGTGGAGCTGCCCGCGGGGCGCTACGAGACGCTGCTGCCGCCCACGGCCGTGGCGGACCTGCTGATCTACCAGCTGTGGTCGGCGTCGGGCCGGGACGCGGCCGAGGGCCGGACCGTGTTCTCCAGGCCGGGCGGGGGCACGCGCGTCGGCGAGAAGCTCGCCGAGCTGCCGCTGACCCTGCGCAGCGACCCGAACGAGCCGGGCCTGGAGTGCCCGCCGTTCGTGGTCGCCCACTCCTCCGGCGGCGACCAGTCCGTGTTCGACAACGGGCTGCCGACCCATTCGACGGAGTGGATCAGCGAGGGTGTGCTCAGGCATCTGACGACCACCCGGCACAGCGCGGGCCTGACCGGGCTGCCGGTCGCCCCCGTGCTCGGGAACCTGATCCTGGACGGCGGTGACGGCCGCTCGCTGGAGGAGATGGTCGCGGGCACCGAGCGCGGGCTGCTGCTGACCTGCCTGTGGTACATCCGCGAGGTCGACCCGGCGACACTGCTGCTCACGGGTCTGACCCGGGACGGTGTCTACCTCGTGGAGAACGGCGAGGTGACCGGGCAGGTGAACAACTTCCGGTTCAACGAGTCGCCGGTGGACCTGCTGCGGCGGGCCACGGAGGCGGGCCGCACCGAGAAGACGCTGCCGCGCGAGTGGGGCGACTGGTTCACCCGGGCCGCGATGCCGGCGCTGCGGATCCCGGATTTCAATATGAGCTCTGTCAGTCAGGGCGTATAACCTCGTAGGCGTTCGTAGTCGGGCTGTCACCCGGCTGCCCGAAGATCACCGAGGAGACACGAGAACCGTGACGGACATCGTCGACGAGCTGAAGTGGCGGGGGCTCATCGCCCTCTCCACGGACGAGGACGCACTGCGCAAGGCGTTCGCGGACGGCCCCGTCACGTTCTATTGCGGCTTCGACCCGACCGCGCCCAGCCTGCACCTCGGCAACCTGGTGCAGATCCTCACGATGCGCCGCATCCAGGAGGCCGGGAACCGGCCGCTGGCGCTGGTCGGGGGTGCCACGGGTCTCATCGGCGACCCGAAGCCGACGGCCGAGCGCACGCTGAACGCGCCGGAGGTCGTGGCGGGCTGGGTGGAGCGGCTGCGCGCTCAGATCGAGCCCCTGCTGCACTTCGACGGCCCGCACGCCGCCGTCATGGTCAACAACCTGGACTGGACCCAGGGCCTGTCGGCCATCGAGTTCCTGCGGGACATCGGCAAGCACTTCCGGGTCAACAAGATGATCGCGAAGGAGGCCGTCGCCCGGCGGCTTAACTCCGACGCGGGCATCAGCTACACCGAGTTCAGCTACCAGATCCTGCAAGGCATGGACTTCCTGGAGCTGTACCGGCGGTACGGCTGCAGCCTGCAGACCGGCGGCAGCGACCAGTGGGGCAACCTCACCTCGGGCACGGACCTGATCCACCGGGTCGAGCAGGACGCCGTGGTGCACGCGCTCGGCACCCCGCTGATCACCAAGGCGGACGGCACCAAGTTCGGCAAGACCGAGTCCGGCACGGTGTGGCTCGACCCCGAGATGACCACGCCGTACGCGTTCTACCAGTTCTGGGTCAACGCGGACGACCGCGATGTGTCGAAGTTCCTGCGCATCTTCAGCTTCAAGTCCCGTGAGGAGATCGAGGAGCTGGAGCGGCAGACGCAGGAGCGTCCGCAGGCGCGGGAGGCGCAGCGTGCGCTCGCCGAGGAGCTGACGACGCTGGTGCACGGCGCCGACCAGACGGCCGCGGTGATCGCCGCCTCGCGCGCCCTGTTCGGGCAGGGCGAGCTCTCGGAGCTGGACGGTCGGACGCTGGCGGCGGCGCTGTCGGAGGTGCCGCACATCCAGGTCTGCGAGCTGGGTCCGGTGGTCGACCTGTTCGCCGGGGTCGGGCTCGTGGCCAGCAAGTCCGCTGCGCGGCGGACGGTGAAGGAGGGCGGGGCCTACGTGAACAACGTGAAGGTCGTCGCCGAGGATGCGGTGCCCTCGTCCGAGGATCTGCTGGACGGGCGGTGGCTGGTGCTGCGGCGGGGGAAGAAGAACCTTGCCGCGGTGGAGGTCACCGGGGCCTGAGCGCCGTGGGGGCGTGGGTGATCTGGCGGTCGTGGCTGGTCGCGCAGTTTCCCGCGCCCCTTTCGGGGTGCTGCGCCCCAGCGTGTTCTCACGCTCCGACCCGCTGCTGTTTCCTCTTGCCCAGGGTCGCCATGTAGAGGGCGTCCACGGCCGCGACGATGATGATCGCGGCCACCAGCTGGAAGATGTGCCGGCTCCAGTCGATGCCGCGGGTCGCCGCCACGCCGACGGCGCGGGCGACCGCGTTGCCCACGATGGCGCCGAGCATGCCGCAGATGGTGGTCAGCCAGAGGGGGCTGTGCTGCTTGCCCGGGATGACCGCCTTGGCGATCACGCCCAGCACGAATCCCACGATGATCGCCCACAACCAGCCCATGGCTGCCTCCTCGTACGGCGCGACGTGAGCATTACGGCCAGTGTGGGTGGGCGGGCCGTACGAGGCATGTCGGGTTACCCCGTGCGCGGCGGTACCGGAGGCATTACCGCAGGCAGCGGGCGACCCGGTCTCGTAGGCGGCGCAGCCGCGGCGTAACGTAAAAGGTTCGGGGAGAGTCCGATGCGGGCGGATGGTGGAATGTGATGCGGAAACAGCACGGCGGCAGCGTCCAGGTGTTCCGGATCACCGGCGCCCGGACGGGACTCGCCGAGGATGTGCGGGGCCGGCAGCGGCGGTATGTCATCTCGATGACGATCCGCACGGTGTCGGTGATCCTCGCCGTCTGTCTGTGGAACGTCGAACGGTACGTCGCCGTCGTGGCCCTCGTGGCCGGCGCGCTGCTGCCCTATATCGCCGTGGTGATCGCGAACGCGGGCCGGGAGCGGCCGCCGTCCCTTCCCTCGACGTTCATCGCCGCGCCGACGCGGCCGATGATCGCGCCGCCGCGGGCGGAGGAGGCGCAGGCGGAATCCGTTCCGGAGGATGCGGCGGCTCATCCGACGGGGGCGGGCGGTGAGCGATCCGGCCCCGCGTGACCACGCCGGACGGGGCGGAAGCGGAACGCGGCCACCCGTCAAGCTCAAGAAAAGCTCAGATCAATCGTGTAGTTCCAGTGCCGGGCGGCGGGGTACCCGTGACATACTGCGTACGCGCTCCGCATCCCCCGTCGGAGCGACGGACCGACGCCGGGCAGCTCCCCCCGTGGCTGCTCGGCGTCGCCTTGTCCGGGCCCCTTTTTGTGAGACGAACCTGTGAGTGACGAGACGCCGATCTGCTCCGCCAAGGGCTGCCGTGCCGATGCCGTGTGGGTGCTGGCGTGGAACAACCCGAAGATCCACACGCCGGAGCGGCGCAAGACGTGGCTCGCGTGCGAGGAGCACCGCGAGCATCTTGCGCAGTTCCTCGGGGTGCGGGGTTTTTTGAAGGACGTCGTGAGGTTCGCCGATTGGCAGGCTCCCGAAGGGTCCTAGCCGCCGATCGCCGACATCGGCCTGTCCGGCTGCACGAACGACGGGTCGTCCAGGCCTGCCCCCGCCTTCTTCCCCCACATCGCCAGCCGCCAGATGCGGGCGATCTCCTCGTCCGGGGCGTCGGAGCGGAGGGCTGCGCGCAGGTCGGTCTCCTCGGTCGCGAAGAGGCAGGTGCGTATCTGGCCGTCGGCCGTGAGGCGGGTGCGGTCGCAGGCGGCGCAGAAGGGGCGGGTGACGGAGGCGATGACGCCGACGCGGTGCGGGCCGCCGTTCACCAGCCAGCGTTCCGCCGGAGCCGAGCCGCGCGCGTCGGCGCCCTCGGGGGTGAGCTCGAAGCGGGTGCGCAGGGAGGCGAGGATGTCCCCGGCGGTGACCATGCCCTCGCGCTTCCAGCCGTGCTGGGCGTCCAGCGGCATCTGCTCGATGAAGCGCAGCTCGTAGTCGTGCTCGACCGCCCAGGCCAGCAGGTCGGGGGCCTCATCGGCGTTCAGCCCCGGCATCAGGACCGAGTTGACCTTGACGGGGGTCAGGCCGGCCTCGCGGGCGGCCCGAAGTCCTTCGAGGACGTCCTTGTGGCGGTCGCGGCGGGTCAGGGTCTTGAAGACGTCCGGGCGGAGGGTGTCCAGGGAGACGTTGACCCGGTCCAGGCCGGCGGCCTTCAGGGCGGTCGCGGTGCGCCCCAGGCCGATGCCGTTGGTGGTGAGGGACATCTGGGGGCGGGGGCGCAGAGCCGCCACGCGCTCGACGATGCCGACCAGGCCCGGGCGCAGCAGGGGTTCGCCGCCGGTGAAGCGGACCTCCTCGATGCCGAGCATCCGCACGGCGATGTCGACGAGGCGGACGATCTCGTCGTCGGTGAGCAGGTCGGGCTTGGCCAGCCACTGCAGGCCCTCCTCGGGCATGCAGTACGTGCACCGCAGATTGCAGCGGTCGGTGAGCGAGACCCTCAGGTCGGTGGCCACCCGGCCGTAGGTGTCGATGAGCACGTGGGCCCCCTCCCTTGATCCCGAGCAAGCATTTTCCGTCACTTGTCCTGTCACTTGTGAGCCTACGTGACACCACTGACAACGACAGCGGCCCGATCCGACGAGGTACGACGCGGCCGCGTCGTAGGACCCTACAGCCCTGCACGACGCGGCCGTCGTACGAACCTCAGTGTGCTCCGGTGCCGGTCAGGGACCGCACCTCCAGTTCGGCGTACTTGCCGGCGTCCTGGGCCTCCTTCGACAGCAGGGTGCCCACCGCGCCGAGCAGGAACCCGACCGGGATGGAGATGATGCCGGGGTTCTCCAGCGGGAACCAGTGGAAGTCGACGTGGGGGAACATCGAGGCCGGGCTGCCGGAGACCACCGGGGAGAACAGCACCAGGCCGACCGCGGTGACCAGGCCGCCGTAGATCGACCACAGGGCGCCCGCGGTGGTGAACCGCTTCCAGAAGAGGCTGTAGAGGATCGTCGGAAGGTTCGCGGAGGCGGCGACCGCGAAGGCGAGGGCGACCAGGCCGGCCACATTGAGGTCGCGGGCCAGGGCGCCGAGGACGATCGAGACCGCGCCGATGCCGACGGTCGCCCAGCGGGCGGCGCCGAGCTCCTGCCGCTCGGTGGCCTGCCCCTTCTTGATGACGTTGGCGTAGATGTCGTGCGCGAAGGAGGACGACGAGGCGAGGGTGAGTCCGGCGACGACCGCGAGGATCGTGGCGAAGGCGACCGCGGAGATGGTCGCGAGCAGGATCGCGCCCCAGCTGGAGTCGGCCCCGCCCAGGTGCAACGCCAGCAGCGGTGCCGCCGTGTTGCCCGCCTTGTTGGAGGCGATGATCTCGTCCGGCTTGATGAGGGCCGCCGCGCCGAAGCCCAGGGCGAGGGTCATCAGGTAGAAGGTGCCGATCAGGCCGATCGCCCAGATGACCGACTTCCGGGCGGCCTTGGCCGTGGGCACGGTGTAGAAACGGATCAGGATGTGCGGCAGGCCGGCGGTGCCGAGGACCAGGGCGATGCCGAGCGAGATGAAGTCCAGCTTGGTGGTGCCGCTGGCGCCGTACTTCAGGCCGGGCTTCAGGAAGGCCGCGCCCTTGCCGCTGTTGTCGGCGGCCTTGCCGAGCAGGTCGGAGACGTTGAAGTGGAACTTCAGCAGGACCAGGAAGGTCAGCAGCAAGGCGCCCGCGATCAGCAGCACCGCCTTGACCATCTGGACCCAGGTGGTGCCCTTCATGCCGCCGATGGTGACGTACACGATCATCAGGACGCCGACCAGGGCGACGATGCCGATCTTGCCGCCGTCGCTGGTGATGCCCAGGAGGAGGGAGACCAGGACGCCCGCGCCGGCCATCTGCGCGAGCAAATAGAAGATCGAGACCACGATCGTGGAGGTGCCGGCGGCCGTGCGGACCGGGCGCTGGCGCATACGGTAGGCCAGCACGTCGCCCATGGTGTAACGGCCGGAGTTGCGCAGGGGTTCGGCGACCAGGAGCAGGGCGACCAGCCAGGCGACGAGGAAGCCGATGGAGTACAGGAATCCGTCGTAGCCGAAGAGGGCGATGGCGCCGGCGATGCCGAGGAAGGACGCCGCGGACATGTAGTCGCCGGAGACGGCGAGTCCGTTCTGGAAGCCGGTGAACTGGCGTCCGCCGGCGTAGAAGTCGGCGGCGTCCTTGGTCTGGCGGCCCGCCCAGACGGTGATGACGAGGGTGGCGGCGACGAACACCGCGAACAGGGTGATGATCAGCGGCCGGTGCCGGCTCGCCTCGCCGGCGGCCAGCATGATCGCGGGGCTCATGCGCCGCCCTCCATCCGGGACTTGATGGCCTGCGCCTTGGGGTCGAGCTTGGCGGCGGCGTGCCGTGCGTACCACCAGGCGATGAGGAAGGTGGTGAGGAACTGGGCGAGGCCCAGGACGAGGGCCACGTTGATGTTGCCGGCCACCTTGGTGCCCATGAAGCCGTCCGCGTAGTTGGAGAGCAGCACGTACAGCAGGTACCAGGCGATGAAGGCGACGGTCAGCGGGAAGGCGAAGGAGCGGTGGGCGCGGCGCAGTTCACCGAACTCCGCGCTCTGCTGCACCTCGGCGAACTCCTCGGTGGACGGAAGTGGGGCCCCCGGTGTGGCGGGGGGCGGTGTCTCGGTGGCCACGGGGTCTCCTCGCGTTGCGGATGCGATGACGAAACGGGGGCTCGATGGTGCTGGCGCTCCCTGCCCGAGGTCCACGGCGCCACGCGAGGACCGGTTCAAGTCCTATGAGTTGTTTCGCAGGCGGTCCGGGCGAGCCATTGCCGGGTCATTGCTGAGCGGTGAGCCGTGGGGATAGCTTCTGCCTGCACCACCCGTCATGTACCTGCCCGAGAACTACCTGTGTCTCGGGCGGTTTCGTATCCGGATGATGTGGAGATCCCATGCTTCATCTGCGCTCCAGACGCCGGCTCGCGCTCGCCGTGCCCGTCGTGCTGTCGCTGACCGCCTCGCTCGGTCTCCTGCCGGCGGCGGCCTCGGCGGCACCCGGCACGGCCGGCGCGGCCGGCGCGGTGCGGGCGGCGGACGACGGTCCGAACCTCGCGTACGTGGTCAACACGCGTACGGACCGCCGCACGATCGAGTCCGTACAGCGGGAGATCACTCGCAACGGCGGCTCGATCGTGGTCAGTTACGACAAGATCGGGGTGATCATCGCGCACTCCGCGAACCCGGAGTTCGGCGCGCGGATGCGCGCGGTGCGCGGGGTGGAGTCGGCGGGCGCCACGCGTACCGCGCCGCTGAGTGCGGCGGGGACGACCGACGAGGGCGCGGTGCAGGTCCTGTCGAAGGCGGAGGCCGCGAAGCTCACCAAGGCCGCGGCACCGGGCGAGGAGCCGCTCGAGGCGGACCAGTGGGACCTGCGGGCGATCGGCGCCGACCAGGCCGCGCGGATCAACCCGGGCAGCAGCGACGTGACCGTCGGCATCATCGACACCGGCGTCGACGACACCCACCCGGACATCGCCCCGAACTTCTCCGCCTCCCAGTCGGCGAACTGCGTGAGCGGCAAGGCGGACACGACGTACGGGGCGTGGCGCCCGGCGGACGCCGCCCACTACCACGGCACCCATGTCGCCGGTGAGATAGCCGCGGCCCGCAACGGCATAGGCGTGGCCGGTGTGGCGCCCGGCGTGAAGGTCGCGAGCATCACGGTGGCCCAGCCGGACTCGACGCAGCTGTTCTACCCGGAGAGCGTGGTCTGCGCCTTCGTGTTCGCCGCCGACCATGGCATCCAGGTCACCAACAACAGCTATTACGTTGATCCTTGGCTGTACAACTGCATGGACGACCCCGATCAACGTGCCATCGTTGACGCGGTCAACAGGGCCCAGTCGTATGCACAGCGCAAGGGCACGCTCAATGTGGCCGCCGCGGGCAACTCCAACGACGACCTGGACGCGGACGCGCTCACGGACGCCTCCAGCCCGGACGACTCGACCGCCACGCCCCGCACGGTCGACCCGCACAAGTGCTTCGACGTGCCGACCCAGCTGCCCGGTGTGGTGACGGTGAGCGCGGTGGGCGTGAAGGGCGCCAAGTCGTACTACTCCAGCTACGGCCAGGGCGTGATCGACGTGGCGGGGCCGGGCGGCGACAAGTACCAGATCCCGGACACGCCGTCGAAGAACGGCCGTATCCTCTCCACCCTGCCGAACGGCCAGTACGGCTTCCTCCAGGGCACCTCGATGGCGTCCCCGCACGTGGCCGCGGTGGCCGCGCTGCTGAAGTCCGCCCATCCGAACGCCACTCCGGCCCAGCTCCAGGCCCTGCTGAAGGCCGAGGCGGACAACCCGGGCTGCCCGAGCGAGCCCTACGACGGCAACGGCGACGGGGTCGTGGACGCGACCTGCGTCGGCGGCAAGCACGTCAACGGCTTCTACGGCTTCGGCACGGTGGACGCCCTGGCCGCCGTGACCGAGTAGAGGTCCACCCCTCCATATATTGATTCAGTCAATACTGCATAGTGCAGTCATGACTGCTATCAAGTTCGCGTGGTCCGCTCTGGGCGGCGATCCCGCCCGTCTCGCACGGCTCACCACTGTGGTGCGGCAGGGCGCGCTGGAGGCGCGCCTTCCCGTACGGGAGCTCGCCCGGGCCTGTGTCGGCGCGTGTGCGCTGGCCGCCGCGGAACTCGCGGCCCGCCGGGCCGAACTCACGGAGGTGCCCGGTGTCCGGGTCGACGACGGCGCCGTGGCGGCCGCCTTCCACAGTGAACGCCACCTGCTGGTCGACGGACGGCCACCGGTCGCCTTCGCGCCGCTGTCGCGGTTCTGGCGGACGGCGGACGGCTGGGTGCGCACCCACGCCAACTACCCGCACCACCGGGCCCGGTTGCTCGCCGCGCTGAGCCTGCCGGGGGACGCCTCGGCGGAGACGGTGGCCGCCCGGATCGCGGAGCGTCCCGCGCTCGAGGTCGAGGAGGCGGTCTACGACGCCGGCGGCCTCGCCGTGGCCCTGCGCACCCCGAAGGAGTGGGCAGCCACCGAGCAGGCCGCCGAGGTGGCCGCACGCCCGCTGGTCGAGCGCGAGCGCCTCGGCACCGCGCACGCGCGCGTGCTCCCCCCGCTCGATCCCGCCACCGCTCCCCTGCTGCCCGCCGCCGGGCTGCGCGTGCTGGACCTCACCCGGGTCCTCGCGGGCCCGGTCGCCACCCGCACCCTCGCCCTGCTGGGCGCGGACGTGCTCCGGCTGGACGCACCCTGGCTGCCCGAACTCCCGGACCAGCACGCCGACACGGGCTTCGGGAAGCGGTCCGCCGCACTCGACCTGGGCACCGACCCCGGCACCTTCGAGGAGTTGCTGGCCACGGCGGACGTCGTCGTCACCGGCTACCGGCCGGGCGCTCTCGACCGGTTCGGGCTCTCGCCTCAGGCACTGTCCGCACGCCGGCCCGGGCTGGTGGTGGCACAGGTCTCGGCGTGGGGCGCGCACGGCCCCTGGGCCGGGCGGCGCGGCTTCGACAGCCTGGTGCAGGTCGCGACCGGCATCGCCGCGACCGAGGGCTCGGCCGAGGAGCCCGGCGCGCTGCCCGCACAGGCACTGGACCACGGCACCGGCTACCTGCTGGCGGCGGCCGTCCAGCGGGCGCTGACCGAGCAGTCGTACGACGGGGGCGGCCGGCTGGTGCGGCTGGCGCTGGCCCGGACCGCGCACTGGCTGACGGACGGAATCCGGCCGGCTGCGGCCACGGGTGCGCCGTACGAGGGGCCGGGGGCCTGGCTGGCCGAGACCGACAGCCCGCTCGGCCGGCTGCGGCACGCGCTGCCGCCGGTGTCCTTCGCGGGCGGCCCCGCCGGCTGGGCGCGGCCTCCGGTGCCGTGGGGCTCGGACACCGCCCGTTGGCGGTGAGCGCGCGGGCGGCCGGAAACGTACGTATGCGTGGAATGCAGTACCACCAGTTGTTTTCCGGGACTTGCCCGGTTCTGCGGCGGCTGGCGAAGATCACGGGGTGAGCCTGATACGACGGACCGCCACGGCGACCGACGGCCGCGTCCCCGCCCGGCGGTCCGGCACCGGCCGGGCCGTCGCCCTCCTGGCCCTGGTGACGCTGGGCGCCCTGATCCCGCTGCTCGGGCCGTCGGCGGCGCTGCACGGCACCGGGGAGGCCGCCGCGCCGGGGGCCGGCGGTATCGGGCTGCTGCGCGCGGTGCTGTTCGCCGGCCTGAGCGTGCCCCTGGGTGAGCTGTTCGTGCACCGGATCGCCCGGCGCTTACCGGGCTCACCGCCTGAACGGCCGAGCAGCTGGGCGCCGTTCGCCACCGCCGCCGGTTTCGTCGCCGCGCTGGGGCTCGCCTCGGTGGTGGCCGCCGGCGATCTGATTCCGCACCGCCTCGGCCAGATCGACATCGGCGGCCTGTACGGCTCCCGGGACGGCAGGCTGGCGCTGCTGGAGGTCAACGCCTTTCTGCTGGCCGCCCTGTGCGCGTTCTTCCGGCGCCCGGCGGCACAGGTGTGGCCGCTGGCGGCGGTGGCGGTCGCGGAGGCTCTGCGCGCCCATCCCGCGACCGAACAGAGCCCGCTGGTCGGCTCGGGTCTGACGCTGGTGCACCTGACGTGCGCGGCGCTGTGGTCCGGCGGTCTGCTGCACGCCCTGCGGCTGCTCGGGCTGTGGCACCGCGATCCGGCCGGGGCCGCGCTGCTCGGCCGCTACGCGCGCGTGGCGGCCGTCCTGCTCGCCGCCATCACCGCGACGGGCGTGTGCAGTGCGCTGCGCCGCATGCCGTCGGCCACGGTCCTGGACCAGCTGACGACGACGGCGTACGGGCGCACCCTGCTGGCCAAGGTGTTCCTGGTCGCCGCCGTCGCGCTGCTCGCCCTGTGGGCGCGGATCCGGCTGCGCCGTGCCGCCGACCCGCTGACCGCGTACCCGCCCGCACGGGCCGAGGTGGTCGCCCTGGGCGCGGTGGTCGCGGTCTCGGGGCTGCTCACGGCGCTGCCGCTGCCGATCCGCTGGACCTAGTCGTTGGTGACCAGCACCTTCAGGGCGATGCGCTGGTCCATCGCCTTGTAGCCCTCGGGCACGCCGTCGATGCCGACGGTCATGTCGAACACCGGGGACGGGTCGATCGTGCCGTCCAGGACGTCCGGGAGCAGGTCCGGGATGTAGGCGCGGACCGGGGCGACACCGCCGCGCAGGGCGATGTTCCGGTCGAACATGACGCCGAGGTCGAGGCCGGTGCCGCTGCCGTGCGGCACGCCGACGAAACCGATCGCGCCGCCGTCCCGGGTGACGTTGACCGCCGTACGCATGGACTGTTCGGTACCGACGGCCTCGACAACGGCGTGCGCGCCCTGGCCGCGGGTGAGTTCGCGTACGGCTTCCACGGCCGCGTCCCCGCGCTCGGCGACGACGTCGGTGGCGCCGAAGCGGCGCGCGATGTCGGTACGGACCTCGTGCCGGCCGAGCGCGATGATCCGCTCGGCGCCGAGCCGCTTGGCGGCCAGGACGGCGCACAGGCCGACCGCGCCGTCGCCGACCACGGCGACCGTGGCGCCGGGGCGGGCGCCCGCGCCGAGGGCAGCGTGGTGGCCGGTGCCGAGGACGTCGGAGAGGGTCAGCAGGGCGGACAGCAGATGGTCGTCGGAGGCAGCCTCCTTGGGCAGCCGGACGAGGGTGCCGTCGGCGAACGGCACGCGCACGGCCTCGCCCTGGCCGCCGTCGTAGCCCACCGAGCCCCAGAAGCCCCCGTGCTCGCAGGACGTCGTCAGGCCCTCACGGCAGTAGTCGCAGACGCCGTCGGACCACATGAACGGCGCGACCACCAGGTCACCGCGCTTGACCGTGCCCACCTCGGAGCCGGTCTCCTCTACGATCCCGAGGAACTCGTGCCCGATGCGCTGGCCCGGCTGCCGGGCCGCCTCCCCCCGGTAGGCCCACAGGTCGCTGCCGCAGATGCAGGCGCGCAGCACCCGTACGACGGCGTCGGTGGGCAGCTGCACCACCGGCTCGGGGACGTCCTCCACGCGCATGTCGTACGGGGCGTGGATGGTGGTGGCGCGCATGGCGAGGGTCCTTCTCGTGCGGGGCGGTGCGGTGCGCTCAGGGGGTGGTCGAGCGCACCTCACGGTACGCCGTCGCGGACCCGGCCCGCGCGACCAGGGTCCCCGGCCCGCGTTTCAGACGCCCGCCGCGCCCAGCAGGCGGCCCGCCGCATAGGTGACCCCCATCGCCAGCGCCCCGCCCACCGCGTTGCGCAGCACCGCCCGTTTCGGGTCCGCCGAGCCGAGCCGGGCGCTGGCCGAGCCGGTGAGGACGAGCGCGGCCAGGACGGAGCCGACGGTCACACCCAGCCGCCAGTCGGCCGGGGGCAGGACGATGGCCAGCAGGGGCAGCAGCGCGCCCACCGTGAAGGCCAGGAAGCTCGCCCAGGCCGCGTGCCAGGGGTTGGTCAGCTCCTCCGGGTCGATACCGAGCTCCACGCGCGCGTGCGCCTTGAGGGGGTCCCGCGCGGTGAGCTGTTCGGCGGCCTCCCCGGCCACCTCGCGGGACAGGCCGCGCTCCTCCAGCAGCGTGGTCAGCTCGCGCAGTTCGGCCTCCGGCTGCTCCCGCAGTTCCTGTCGCTCCACGGCCAGCGCGGCCATCTCGGAGTCGCGCTGGGTGGATACGGAGACGTACTCACCGGCCGCCATGGACATCGACCCGGCCAGCAGTCCGGCCAGTCCGGCGGTGAGCAGGGCGGACCGGCTCTGGGTCGCCCCGGCCACGCCGACGACGATGCCCGCGGTGGAGACGATGCCGTCGTTCGCGCCCAGCACGGCGGCCCGCAGCCAGTTCAGCCGCGAGCCGAGCGCGCCCCCGTGGGCCTCTTCGTGGGTGGGTTCCATCACAGCAGGGAGGATCGCACCCCAGGACTCACCCACGCCGCACCGACGCTCCCCGGCCACGCTCCGACCACCACCGGCGGGTGTCACCGGCACGGGCAGGCCGCACCGGCACACACGGGCCGCCATGAGCGCCGGACGGCGTCGCCGGTCCCGGACGCCATGCACGCCGGCCGGCGTCACCCCTGGCGTCGCCGGCGCCCGCGGTCACCGGCCGAAGCCGCCCGCACTCACCACACCCGAAGCGACGCGCCCCGGGCGAACACCGGACTGGTCGCGTCCGCCGGAGGTTCCGGCAGGGGCTCGGCGACCTCGTCCACCCTGGGCCCCGCCTTCGCCGCTATGGGGTCGAGGAGGGCGAGGTCGAAGCCGTAGACGCGGGCCGCGTTGCCGCCGAGCATGGCCGTGAGCTCCTCGCGCGGCACGCCCGCGTAGGCGAACCGCAGGGCCTCTCGGGTGTACGGGTGGGTGCCCTCGTCGTGCGGGTAGTCGCTGCCCCACATGATCTTGTCGACGCCGATGCGGTCCCGCAGCGGCACCTCGTGCGGGCGCATGAAGCTGGCGCCGACGAAGCAGTTGTCCCGCCACACCTGCGAGGGCGCGGCGCCCATGCCCGCGGCCAGGCCGGTGCCGAACCTGGCCTCGGCGGTGCCGGCCTGCGCGGCCGCCGCGACCAGGCGGCCGTGGTAGTAGTCCAGCATGCCGAGCACCCCGGGGATCCAGCCGGAGCCCTGTTCGGTCAGGACCAGTTTCAGCCCGGGGTGGCGCCGGAAGGCGCCGCCGAACACCAGGTGCCACAGGGCGCGGTGGGAGAACCAGGTCGTCTCCACCATGAACACCGCGCGGGCGGCCGGTTCCTCGCCGAGTGGCGGGGAGGCCGAGCCGGCGTGGTGGTTGACGGGGACGCCGAGTTCCGCGCACGTGGCCCAGATCGGGTCGTACGTCCGTGAGTACAGCTCGGGCAGGCCGGAGCCGGGCGGGGTGCCGGGCAGCATCAGGCCGCCCTTCAGGCCCGCCGAGGCGGCTCGCCGGATCTCCTTGACGGCCTCCTCGACGTCGCCGAGCAGGATCTGGAAGACACCGGCCCGGCGGCCCGGCGCGGCCGCGCAGAAGTCCGCGAGCCAGCGGTTGTGGGCGCGCAGTCCGGCCCAGCGGCGTGCGAAGTCCTCGGGCCCGCTCGGCTGGGTCATGAGCGAGCTGGACGGGAAGAACGGCGGGATGGTGTTGGGGAAGATCACCTCCGCGACGATCCCGTCCGCCTCCAGCTCCGCGAGGCGCCGCTCGGAGTTCCAGTTGCGGTCGGCGGAGTCGGCGAGCAGGTCCTCGTGGGGGTTGACGTAGGTGGCGGCCCAGACGTCGAAGTCGTCGTGGTACCGCTTCTCCAGGTACGGCCTGTAGTCCAGCAGGTCGGCGCCGGCATGGCAGTCGGCGGAGATCACCGTGTAGCGGTCGTCGTTCACCGGTGCGTCCTTGGAACCGTCGCTCATCGGTTCACCCCCAGCACCGGGAAGTCGTGGTCCGTCAGCCAGTGCCGGCCCGTCTCGCGCGAGCGCGCCCAGGACGCCTCTACGGCCGCCTGGTCGTCCGGCTGGCCGAGGTCGGCCGGGGCCGGCCCGATGCGGCGGGCCAGCGGCGCGAGCCTGGCCACGTCGAAGCCGAAGACCTCGGCGGCGGCGAGGCCGAGCATGCGGCGGGTCTCGGTGACGGGGATGTCGTGGAAGGTACGGCGCAGCCACGCGCGCGTGTCGGGCCAGGTGCCCTCGGGATGCGGGAAGTCGCTGCCCCAGAGGATGTTGTCGACGCCGATCTCGTACCGCTGGGCCAGTTCGCGCCGCTTGGTGTTGGTGGCGCAGATGAACACCTGCCGGTCCAGGTACTCGTGCGGCGGGCGTTTCAGCTCCTCGAACGGGGAGAGCTTCTTGCCGCCGTGCGCGCCGAGGTAGAGGCGGTCCATGAACCACAGCAGGTTCGGCAGCCACCAGCAGCCGGACTCGGCGACTCCGAAGCGCAGCCCGGGGTGGCGTTCGAAGACGCCGGACCAGAGCAGGAACCACAGTGGCCGGGCCGGCCACCAGGTCACCTCGCTCACGAAGATGCCGAGATGGTCGCCGTACTCCTCGCGCGGGGCGGCGCCGGAGTGGGTGAGCACCGGCATGCCGCACTCGGCGGCGGCGGCCCACACGGGGTCGTAACGGCGGTCGTGGTACGGCTCCCTACCCGCCCACATGGCCGGGATCATCAGGGCGCCGAGGCCGGACTCCCGGGCCCGGTGGACCTCGGCGACGACCTCGGACACCTCACCGGTGATGGGCAACAGGGCGACTCCGCAGTGCCGTTCGGGGTGTTCGGAGACGAAGTCCGCGAGCCAGCGGTTGTGCGCCCGCGCGCCCGCCATGCCCAGTTCCGGGTCGTGGTCGCCGGAGAGACCGAGGCCCACGCCGAAGGGGGCGGCGGTGCGGCTGTCGACGGCGTCGGCGTCCGGGAAGACCACCTCGGCGGCCACGCCGTCCCCGTCCAGCTCCTTCAGGCGCTGTGCGGCGTCCCAGCCGCCGCGCAGGCCTTCCTCGTTGTCGCGGAACCACCGGTCGGCGAAGGCCTCGTTGCGGATGCCGAGCCGGGTCATCTCCTCGCGGCGCCGGCCCTGGCCCGCGAGGAAGTCGTCGAAGTCCCGGTGGAAACGGGACTCCAGGTAGGGCCGGTACTCCTCGGTGGGCAGCCCGGCGTGGCAGTCGGAGGAGATGATCAGATACGGGTCCTGTTCGGTCATCACAGTCCCCCTCTCTCGGTTCTCAGTCCAGGACGAAGCTTTCGAGGTACGACGGGTTCGCCCGGTCCAGCATCGAGCGGGACCGGGCGCGGATCTGGGCGTCGCTGTGCTCGCTCGGGGGCAGCAGCCAGAAGCGGTCGGCGCGGATGCCGTCCACGACCAGCTCGGCGACCTCCTCGACGGGCGTGAAGCGGACCTCCTTGCCGGCCGCGCGCATCGCCGCCTCCCACTGGCCGAGGCTGCGGTACGGGGTCCTGCGCGGGCGCTGTTTGGCATAGCGGGCGGGACGGTTGCGGTGCGACTCCCACAGGCCGGTGCGCAGCATGTGCGGGCCCGGGAAGAGCACCGAGGCGCCCACGCGCGCGTGCTCGGCCTTCAGATGGGCGTACAGGGACTCGGTCAGGGTGACGACGGCCGCCTTGGTGACCGCGTACACGGAGGCGGTCGGCAGCGGTGCGATGCCGCCGTCGCCGGAGGATGTATTGACCACATGACCGGGTTGACCCGACTTGATCATCCTGGGCACGAACGCCTGGACGCCGTGGAAGACACCCCACACATTGACGGCGAAGGCCCACCGCCAGTCGTTGGGGTCGTGCTCCCACATCCGGCCCTCGGCGCCCGAGCCGACGCCCGCGTTGTTGCACAGCACGTGCACGGCGCCGTAGGTGTCGTACACCGCCTCGGCCAGTTCCATGACCTCGGCGCGTTCGCCGACGTCGACCACGCGCGCGTGCACGTCGGCGCCCTCGGCCCGCAGGTTTGCCGTGGCCTTGTCCAGGGCGTCCTGCTCCACGTCGGCGAGGACCACCTTCAGGCCCCCGGCGGCGAACCGCCGGGCCATCGCGAGCCCGATCCCGCTCGCCGCGCCGGTGACGACGGCGACCTGTCCGGCTTGGAGATCCATGCGGCTCAGCTCCCCTGGGGCGGCGCGTCGTGGAGTTGCAGCGGATCGTCGTAGCGCTGGTGGACGTAGGGCAACAGGGCCTGGGCGTCGACCCGTTCGACGGCCCGGCCGCTCTGGTCGCCGGTCTTCTCGCCCACGGTGATCTCCAGCAGGCGCAGCACCGGGAGGTCGGCCACGGGGTCGTACGCCGACTCGCGCAGGACGACCTCCCCGGCGATCCGTTCCAGCCGGCGCACCTTCTCGTGGCGGACGCAGTGCACCAGCACCGGGTCGGTGTCGAAGCCGGAGCCGTCCACGGCGGGGAGGAACTTGAAGTAGAAGTCGGTCTTGCGGCTCGGCTCCGGCAGCGGCAGCCCGCCGCTCACCGTGCCGCGCACCTCGACGAACGCGATGCCGTGCCGGGCCAGCGACGCGCGGACGGCGGGGCCGTCGCGCTCCACGGTCACCTCGCCGAGTTTCTTGGGCTCGCCGAAGACCTCGCGCCCGCCGGTGAGGGCGCGCTCGTGGGTCATCGGCATGACCAGCGGGTACCAGCCCTCGACCGTGCCATGCGCGGCGGCGACGGCGAACGAGCCCGCGCCGAGCGGGTATCCGGGCAGGTCGACCGTGCTGATGTTCACCCGCACGAGCGGGCTGCCGGTCGGTTTCAGGGGTGGCGGCAGCACCGCGGCGACCGCGTCCGGGTCGGTCTCCCAGACGGCCACCACCCCGGTGGACCAGATGTCGGCGAGCCGCGCGCTCGCGGTGCGCGTCGCGGCGATCTCCCGCTCGGTCCGTGCGCCGTACCGTACGCGTCCCATGCGTCGTACCGCCCTTCTTCCGGCGATGCCGTTCCTGACGAACCGTCACCTGTAACACAGTTACAGCAGTCCCCGTGCGGGGTAAAGACACGCGTACGGACGGGAGTTGGGGGGATCATGACGAGCGGGGCAAGGGGTGCGCTGACCCGGGAGGCGGTGCTGGACGCCGCTGCCGCTCTGGTGAAGCGGCACGGGCCTGACGCGCTCACGATGCGGGGCCTCGCCGCGGCGCTGGGTACCGCCGTGACGTCGATCTACTGGCATGTCGGCGGGCGTGAGGCGCTGCTCGACGCCCTGGTGGAGCGGACCATGGCCGAGCTCGGCGAGATCCGCCCGTCCGGACGCACGCCGGAGCAGCGCGTGGTCGGTGTCGCGCGCGACCTGCGCCGGCAACTGCGCGACCATCCTCATCTGGTGGCCCTGGTGCACGAGCGGGGGCTGACCGAGCGGATGTTCCTGCCCGCCCAGCGGGTCCTGGTGCGCGAGGCGCACGCCGCGGGGTTGCGCGGCGCGCGGGCCGCCGAGTTCGTCCGGGCGGTGCAGTTCCAGGTCGTCGGGCATGTGCTGGTGGAGCGCAATCGCGAGCGGGCCCCGGTGCAGCGTCCCGGCGAGGAGGAGTTGTGGAGCGCCGAGACCGCCGGGGACGACCCCGCGCTGGCGCGTGCGCTGGCCCGACCGGTGGACACCGAGCGGCTGTTCCTGACGGCGGTACGGGCGCTGGTGCGTGCGCTGCTGCCGGCCGGCAGACCCCTGCCCGCCCGCGCATCCGGCCCGGTCGGCTGAGAGGCACGCGACAACACCCCTCGGCCTGTGCTGTCCAGCCGCCGGGACGCTTAGCGGCCGGCGGCACGGCATGCACACATGTGCGGAGGCCGAGCGACCGGGCGGGAAACCGGCGGGCCTCGCCACCTGAAGGTCACGGCTGTCAGTCGTGGCCCTTATCCTCAATGACCATGCTCGAAGACCGTGCGACCGCAGTGTCCTCCCCCACCCAGTGGCCGGCCGCGTATCCGAAGGGATACGCGGTCGTTGACGTGGAGACCACCGGCCTGGCCCGGGACGACCGGATCATCTCGGCGGCCGTCTACCGGCTGGACGAGCGCGGTGAGGTCGAGGACCACTGGTACACGCTGGTCAACCCGGAGCGCGATCCGGGCCCCGTGTGGATACACGGCCTGACGAGCGAGGTACTCGAAGGGGCCCCGCTCTTCGGGGACATCGCCGAGGAGTTCGCGGCCCGGCTGGACGGCCGGGTGCTGGTCGCGCACAACGCCGTCTTCGACTGGCAGATGATCGCGCGGGAGTACGCGCGCGCGGAGCGCGAGGCGCCGGTGCGTCAGCGGCTGTGCACCATCGCGCTGTCGAAGGAGCTGGGGCTGCCGCTGCCCAACTTCAAGCTGGAGTCGCTGGCGGCGCACTACGGGGTCGTACAGCAGCGGGCGCACCACGCGCTGGACGACGCGCGCGTGCTGGCGGAGGCGTTCCGGCCCAGTCTGCGGGCCGCGGCGGCCGGCGGCGTACGGCTGCCGCTGCTGGAGTGCCGGCCGCTGACGGAGTGGGCGGACCGTCCGGTGCCCCGGCAGTCGTCCGGCGGATACGGGGGCTATGGCGGCTACCGGCCGAGCAGTTGGCGGCCCTCCCGCAAAAAGCCCGCATGCCCCTATCCCAACCCGGGCCGCTACGAAGACGGCAAACGCCTCAAACAGGGCATGCGGGTGGCGTTCTCCGGGGACACCTCCGTCGACCGCGAGCTGCTGGAGGACCGGGCCACCGAGGCCGGTCTCCATGTGGCGTCCAGCATCTCCCGGCTGACCAGCCTGCTGGTGACCAACGACCCCGATTCGGGCACGTCCAAGGTGGTCAAGGCGCGGCAGTTCGGCACGCCGGTCGTCGACGAGGCCGCGTTCGGGCAGCTGCTGCGCGATGTCGAACCGGCCGACGGGTGATCGTACGAATGAGTGGTCGTCACACGACTCACCCGGAACCGGCTCGCCCCGGCCCCGGCGACGGCTCACCCTGTGGCGCATGGCGAAATGCGAAGTTTGCGGCAATGACTACGGGATGACCTTCGAGGTCCACGCACAGGGCTCGGTACATGTGTTCGACTGCTTCTCGTGTGCGATCCACCGCATGGCCCCCATCTGCGAGCACTGCCGGGTGCAGATCATCGGCCAGGGCGTGGAGGCCGACAGCAAGTTCTACTGCGGCGCCCACTGCGCCCGGGCCGACGGGCAGGTGGGCATCGTCGACCACGTCTGACCCGGTACCCGCCTGAATGCACCCCGCGGCTCGGAGGTACCGTCGTGGGGTGCACCGCTACCGCTTCCTGTTGTCACGCCAGTGGGTGATCCTCACGATCGTCGCGATCGCGCTGATCCCGACGATGATCAGGCTGGGTTTCTGGCAGAAGCACCGGTACGAGGAGCGCACCGCGCGCAACGACCTGGTCTCCTCGGCGCTGCACGCCAAGCCGGTCCCGGTCGAGCGGCTGACCTCCCCGGGCCACAGCGTGACCCGCACCGAGAAGTACCGCACGGTCACCGCGACCGGCACCTTCGACACCGCCAAGGAGGTCGTGGTCCGGCGCCGGACCAACTCCGACGACGAGGTCGGCTTCCACGTGCTCACCCCCTTCGTCCTCGACGACGGCAAGGTGCTGCTCGTCAACCGCGGCTGGATCCCCGCCGACGGAGCCCAGACCGCCTTCCCGAAGATCCCCGCCCCGCAGTCCGGCCGGAGCACCGTCACCGGGCGGCTGATGGCCGACGAGACGACCGCGGCGAGCGGCATCAAGAACGTCAAGGGCCTCCCCGACCGGCAGATCATGCTGATCAACAGCGCGGAGGAGGCTCACCGGCTCGGCGCGCAGGTGCTCGGCGGCTATGTCGAGCAGACCGCGCCCACGCCCAGGAGCGGCTCCCCGGAGCAGATCTCCGACCCGGGCAGCGAGGACGCCCCGCTGAACTACGCGTACATGATCCAGTGGTGGCTGTTCGCCGCGGCCGTCCCGGTCGGCTGGTGGTTCCTGCTCCGGCGGGAGATCCGCGACCAGCAGGAGGCCGCGGCGCAAGCGCAGCCGGAGGAGCCGGAGCCGGCCGCCGTATAGCCGCACGGCCGGGCCCGTCACTCCCCCGGTGCACCACCTGATTGGCCCCCTGGTCCGCCGGGAAGCCGGATCCCGTGGACGCGCGCATCGAGGACTACGCCCTCATCGGCGACGAGCAGACCGCGGCGCTGGTCGGCCGGAACGGCTCGATCGACTGGCTGTGCCTGCCCCGCTTCGACTCCGGCGCCTGCTTCGCCCGGCTGCTGGGCGACGACGACCACGGGTACTGGCGGATCGCCCCCGAGGGAGCGGACACCTGCACGCGCCGCGCCTACCGGCCCGACACCCTCGTCCTCGACACCGAGTGGGAGACCCCCGAGGGCACGGTCCGCGTCACCGACCTGATGCCGCAGCGCGACCGCACCCCCGACGTCGTACGCATCGTCGAAGGGGTCAGCGGGCGGGTCACCGTGCGCAGCACCCTCCGCCTCCGCTTCGACTACGGCTCGATCATGCCGTGGGTGCGCCGCGCGGACGGGCACCGGGTGGCCGTCGCCGGGCCGGACTCGGTCTGGCTGCGCTCCGAGCCGGCCGTACGCACCTGGGGCGAGGACTTCGGCACCCACTCGGAGTTCACGCTCGGCGAGGGCGACCGGGTCGCGTTCGTGCTCACCTGGCACCCCTCGCACGAGCGGCGCCCGCCGCTCAACGACCCGTACGAGGGCCTGGAGTCCAGCGTCACCGACTGGCGGCGCTGGGCCCGGCAGTGCACCTACCAGGGCCCCTACCGGGATACGGTCGTCCGCTCCCTGATCACCCTCAAGGCCCTCACCTACGCCCCCACCGGCGGGATCGTCGCCGCGGCGACCACCTCGCTGCCGGAGCAGCCGGGCGGTGTGCGCAACTGGGACTACCGGTACTGCTGGCTGCGCGACTCCACCCTCACCCTCGGCACGCTGCTCACCGCCGGCTACCACGACGAGGCCTCGGCCTGGCGCGACTGGCTGCTGCGCGCGGTCGCCGGCAACCCGGCCGACCTGCAGATCATGTACGGCGTCGCGGGCGAGCGACGGCTGCCGGAGTGCGAGCTGCCCTGGTTGCCCGGCTTCGTCGCCTCCTCTCCCGTACGCATCGGCAACGGCGCCGTCGAGCAGCTCCAGCTCGACGTGTACGGCGAGGTGATGGACTCGCTGGCGCTGGCCCGCAGCTCGGGCCTGCCCCAGCGGCCGCACATGTGGGGGATGCAGCGTTCCCTGATGTCGTTCCTGGAGTCGGCCTGGCGGCAGCCGGACGAGGGCCTGTGGGAGGTGCGCGGCGGCCGGCGGCAGTTCGTGCACTCCAAGGTGATGGTGTGGGTGGCCGCCGACCGCGCCGTGAAGACGCTGGAGGAGTACAAGGACCTCAAGGGCGACCTGGCGGGCTGGCGCAGCCTCCGCGACGAGGTCCACAAGGAGGTGTGCGAGAAGGGGTACGACCCCGAGCGCAACACCTTCACGCAGTACTACGGCTCCCGCGAACTCGACGCGGCGCTGCTGCTCATCCCGCGCGTCGGCTTCCTGCCGCCCGACGACCCACGGGTGGTCGGCACGGTCGACGCGGTCCGCGACGACCTCGGGCACGGCGGCTTCCTGCGCCGCTACGACACCGACGACTCGGTGATCGACGGCCTGCCGAGCGGCGAGGGCGCCTTCCTGGCCTGCTCGTTCTGGCTGGCCGACGCCCTGCATATGACGGGCCGGGAGGAGGAGGCTCGCGAGCTGTTCGACCGGCTGGTGCGACTGGTCAACGACGTGGGGCTGCTGGCCGAGGAGTACGACCCCGTCCGCGGCTTCCAGCTGGGCAACTTCCCGCAGGCCTTCAGTCACATCGGGCTGGTGAACACCGCCCTCACGCTGTTCGGGGACGACCAGGCAGGATAGGGCCATGGATCTTGGACTGAAGGACCGGGTGTACGTCGTCACCGGGGCGAGTCGTGGGCTGGGCAACGCCGCCGCGCGGGAACTCGTCGCCGACGGGGCGAAGGTCGTGATCAGCGGCCGGGACGGGAAGCGGGTGGCCGAGGCCGCCGCCGAACTGGGTCCGAACGCGGTGGGCCTGGCCGTGGACAACGCCGACGCCGATGCCCCGGAGCGGCTGATCGCGGCCGCCCGTGAACACTTCGGCGGCTTCCACGGCCTGCTGGTGAGCGTGGGCGGTCCGGCGCCGGGGTTCGTCGCGGACAACACCGACGAGCAGTGGCTGGGCGCGTTCGAGTCGGTGTTCCTCGGTGCGGTGCGCCTCGCTCGCGCGGCGTCGGCCGAGTTGGAGCCGGGCGGGGTCATCGGGTTCGTGCTGTCCGGGTCGGTGCACGAGCCGATTCCGGGGCTGACCATCTCCAACGGGCTGCGGCCCGGACTCGCCGGCTTCGCCAAGTCGCTCGCGGACGAGCTGGGGCCGCGCGGGATCCGGGTCGTGGGCCTGCTGCCGGCGCGTATCGACACCGACCGCGTGCGTGAGCTGGACTCGCTGTCCGCCGACCCCGAGGCCACCCGGGCCGCCAACGAGTCCCGGATCCCGTTGCGGAGGTATGGGACGCCACAGGAGTTCGGGAAGGCGGCCGCCTTCCTGCTCTCGCCCGCCGCGTCGTATCTGAGCGGGGTCATGCTGCCCGTGGACGGGGGCATGCGCCACGGGTTCTAAGGGGCCGAGGCGGGTTTCCCCGCCGCCTCCGTGGTCAAGTGACCCTTCCCGCACGGTGTTTCACGCCCCGCAGGTGTACCTCCGCCCGAAGCGATGCCAGGCCCGCCGACTCGCGGGCGTGGGTCAGCGCCCGGGTGGTGAACTCGTGCAGGGCCGTTGCCGGGTCCATGTCCCGCTCCAGGTGGAGCCGGACCCGTGCCGTGGGTGCCGTACGGCTGCCCCGCAGGATGACCTCCGCGTGGGCCACGCCCTCCTGCTGGACGGCGTCCTCGGCCAGGGCCGACTCCAGGGCCCTGGCGCGCAGGAGTGCCGACGCGCCGTCGCCGGTGTCGATGAGGATCTCGGCCGGCCTGCGGCGGCGCAGGACCGTCGTGAGCCACCACAGGGCGAGCAGGAGCAGGACGGCCAGGCCGCCGACGACCGTCGGCCACCACCAGTTCGTGTCCCGCCAGTGCGTGCGTTCGGACCTGCTGAGCAGCACGTCGTGCGGGCCGGCGTGGATCCACCAGGAGGGCGGCGGCGCACCCAGGCCGACGGCCAGCACCGTAGCGCCGAGCACCAGCAGGAACAGGCCCACGAGGGCCAGCAGTACACGGTGGAGGACACCCCTGCGCATCGCCGTCACCCCTTCCGCCCGGGCCGTGTCACCTGCACGGACAGCGTGGGGGGCCGGGGCAGGCCGAGCTGCTGGATCGCCTCCGTGAGTGCGGTGTACAGGTCGGCGCCGACCTCGTCCAGGTCACGGAAGTGCGAGACGACACGGACCTCGGCCCTCTTGCGGCGCATCCGCACCCGCACCGACCGGACCCCGGTGACGTCCAGGGCCCGGTCGCGCAGCAGCAGCGCCGCCGCGTCACGCCGGAGCGCGGCGCGGACGTCGGGGTGCGGGCGCCGCATGGGCAGCAGTCCGCGCAGTCCCGGCGTGACCGCGAGGGCGATCAGCCACAGGCCCAGGACGACGGTGACGGCCGCGCCGGCCAGCACCCAGACGTCGTCCAGGGGCCGTTCGGCCAGTTGCCGGGCCAGGGCGCGGCGCCAGTGCATCGCGGGCCGGTGGGCGCGTACGGCGGCGATGTCGTACAGCAGAAGGCCGGCGGCCGCCAGCAGCAGGACCGCGACGACGGCGGCCGGGACGCGGCGCGCCGACCAGAAGCGGCCGCTGCCGTCGGCGGGGGCGGGCGGGGTGGTGCCGGGGTCCTTGTCGAGGGTCGGGGTGGTCGTCCGCGGCTCGCTCATCACGCCCTCCCGTGCGGTGCCGGGTGCAGCCGTTCGACCTGGACGGCGACGCCGGGCACCTCCATGTCCACCAACGCGCTTACCCGCTCGGCGACATGACGACGCACGGCGGCGCAGCGGGCGCCGATGTCGCAGGGGTAGGCGAGTTCGAGGTGGACCCGGACGCGGGCCGTCTCCTGCTGGACGACCACCGTGGCGTGCGGGGCCACCGCGCCGGCGGGCAGCGGCGGCAGCGCCTCGCGGGCGGCCTGCGCGGCGATCTTCGCCACGACCCGGTCGGCGATCCGGGTGGCGCCGCGCTCGCCCGCCGGCACGGGGGCCGACGCCGGTCGGACCGCGTCGGTCTCGGCGGTCACCGCCGGTCACCGCCGCCGTTCGCGCCGGTGGTCGCGGGTGCGGAAGAACTCGCCCGGATCCAGGTCGCCCTCGGCGAACCGGCCGGCGACGAACCCGATCGCACCCAGCGCCGCCACCAGCAGGAAGGCACCGAAGCCGCCGAAGTACCCGGCGAAACCCAGGGCCATTCCGGCGATCATGCCGACCACGGCCATGCTCATGCAGCGCTCCTCAGCTCGTCGCGGACGCGGTCCCGGGCCGCCGGTGCGTCACTGGATCCGGGGCGGCTCGGGCTCCTCGTCCTCTTCCTCGGGCAGCTTGACGTCGCTCACCGCGATGTTGACCTCGACCACCTCGAGCCCGGTCATGCGCTCCACGGCGGCGATCACGTTCTCCCGCACGGCGCGGGCGACATCGCCGATCGAGACGCCGTAGTCCACGACGATCTCCAGATCGAGCGCGGTCTGCACCTCGCCGACCTCGGCCTTCACACCCCGCGTCACCGACTTCGAGCCGCCCGGCACCCGGTCCCGTACGGCGCCGAAGGTGCGGGCCAGGCCGCTGCCCATGGTGTGGACGCCGACCACGTCCCGGGCCGCGAGACCCGCGATCTTCTCGACTACGCCGTCGGCGATGGTGGTCCGGCCACGGGCCGCCGGATCGCCGCCGCCTCGGCGGGTGGTCTTGCGGGTCGGCGCCTGTGGCTCGAAGTCGCCCTCTGGGGTCGTCGTCATGTCGGTCATCGCCGTACGTCCCTTTCGGTCGTCGTCCCCTTCGGTCCTTCTACACCCACCGTATGCAAGGTTCCCCGGCTGCGCGCCGCTGATACGGCACGCTGGAGGAATGACGGCGGACCGGTGGACACAGGAAGTTCGGCGCCAGGTGGGGCTCGGCAGGCTGCTGCCGCTGGGCGGGCCACGCGACGGCGCGTGGATCGCGGAGGGCGCGGCCCGGACGGTACTGGAGCGCGCGGCGGCGGCCGGGGTGCCGGGGGTACGGCTGGACGCGCTGCGGCTGACGCTGGCCGATCCGGATGAGGTGGACCAGCCGGTCGTACCGGCTCCGCCGAGCGCCCTGCCGCCCGGCCCGCTGCGGCTGTCGGCGGACTTCGCGGCGACGGCCGCCGAGCCGCTGCCGGCGGTGGCGTCCCGGCTGCGGCTGACGCTGGCGACGGCCGCGGCGGAACGGCTCGGGCTCGTGCTGAGGGAGGTGGATCTGCGGGTGACCGACCTGCTGGAGTCGCAGGAGCCGGCCCCGGAGGTGCGTGCGCCGCGGCCGGTGCCCGCGCGGGAGGCCACGGACCCGGACGAGGCGAGGGCCGCCGAGGCCGCGCTGTCCGTCCCCGGCGTGACCGGGCTGACCGGCTCGCTCGGCGGCCTCGGCCGGGCGATTCACCTGGAGGAACGCACGGCTGGTACGGCGCTGGCGCACCGGCACGCGCGCGTGGAGCTGGCGACCGGCGCGGACCACCGGGCCGTCGAGGTGGCCCGGCGGGTCCGTGCGGCCGTACGAGATGCGCTGGAGGACCGGCCGACCGTGGCGGTGCTGGTGACGGCGGTCGGCTGAGCGACCGGCGCGGGGCTCATTCGCCGAGGCCGGCCAGATCCCGGAGCCGGCGTGCCTGAGCAGCCCGTTCGGCCGCCCGCTGCTCGTCGTACGTACGGTCCACCGCGCCCCGCAGCAACGCCTTGGTCTCTACGACCGCGTCCTTCGGCGCGGCCAGCAGGGCCGCGGCCAAGTCCCGTACAGCGTCGTCCAGTTGACCGCCGGGTACGGCGATGTTGGCCAGCCCGCACGCCACCGACTCCGCCGCGCCGACGAAGCGTCCGGTGGCGCAGATCTCCAGTGCGCGGGCATACCCGACGAGACCGACCAGCGGGTGCGTGCCGGTCAGGTCGGGGACGAGGCCGAGGCTGGTCTCGCGCATGGCGAACTGCACGTCGTCGGCGACGACCCGCAGATCGCAGGCGAGCGCGAGCTGGAAACCGGCCCCGATGGCGTGCCCCTGGACGGCGGCGATGGACACGATGTCACTGCGCCGCCACCAGGTGAACGCCTCCTGGAACTCGGTGATGCTCGTGTCGAGCCCGGCGTCGTCACGGCGCGCGAGATCGATGAAGGTCGGCTCGCCCGGGATCCCCTCAGGGGTGAACATCTGCCGGTCCAGCCCGGCGGAGAAGGACACGCCCTCGCCGCGCAGCACTACGACACGGACGGAGCCCGGCAGCAGCCGCCCGGCCTCGGTGAGCGCCCGCCACAGGGCGGGGCTCTGCGCGTTGCGCTTGGCCGGGTTGGTCAGCGTCACCGTGGCGAGCGCGTCGTCGACGGTGAGCCGTACGCCGTCCTTGTCGAGTACAGGAGCGAGGTCCTGGTCGGGCGAAGCCATGGGGCGCCTCCGATGGGTGCGGTCATCCGGGCATGCCTACGGCATGCTTAAGTGACTGCACAGTAACCACCCGGCCGGTCAGATCGCCGACCGGGTGGCCACCATCGAAGCCGATGGGCCGCCCGGAGTCAGGACGATGCGGCCTTCTTGCCCCGGGTCGCTCCGCCACGCCCACGAAGCGTGACGCCCGACTCGCTGAGCATCCGGTGTACGAAGCCATACGAGCGGCCGGTCTCCTCGGCCAGCGCCCGGATGCTCGCACCGGAGTCGTACTTCTTCTTCAGGTCTGCCGCGAGCTTGTCGCGCGCGGCGCCGGTCACCCGGCTGCCCTTCTTCAGAGTCTCGGCCACCCGTGCCTCCTCATGGGAAGTGCGCTCTGGTCTCCTCATGATCACCCCTCTTGGGCGTGATGGCCACCCATTCGGCAAGGTCCGTGAGACATCGTTGTGACGACAGGAGTGGATCCCCACAAGCGGAATGAGGGATTCCACGGAGTGGTGTCGACGGGCCCGAACGGGTGGATTCGCGAAGTACCAGGTCAGCGACGCGCAGCGGCCGACCCCTTGGCACGCAAGGGATCGGCCGGAAATTCCGTGTACGACACACCTCGATACGAGGAGATCTCACACAGATGATGGATCACGGATAAGCCGAATGATCCATACGCAGTTGATCACGCCAGGGCGACGAGATCCGCGTAGTCGGAGCCCCACAGGTCCTCGACGCCGTCCGGGAGCAGGATGATCCGCTCCGGCTGGAGCGCCTCGACGGCGCCCTCGTCGTGGGTGACGAGGACGACCGCGCCCTTGTAGGTGCGCAGGGCGCCGAGGATCTCCTCGCGGCTGGCGGGGTCGAGGTTGTTGGTCGGCTCGTCGAGGAGGAGCACGTTCGCCGAGGAGACGACCAGGGTCGCCAGGGCGAGACGGGTCTTCTCGCCGCCCGAGAGGACACCGGCCGGCTTGTCGACGTCGTCGCCGGAGAAGAGGAACGAGCCCAGCACCTTGCGCACCTCGACCAGGTCCATGTCGGGGGCGGCCGAGCGCATGTTCTCCAGGACGGTGCGGTCGGGATCCAGGGTCTCGTGCTCCTGGGCGTAGTAGCCGAGCTTGAGGCCGTGGCCGGGGACGACCCGGCCGGTGTCGGGCTTCTCGACGCCGCCGAGGAGGCGCAGCAAGGTCGTCTTGCCGGCGCCGTTGAGGCCGAGGATGACCACCCGCGAGCCCTTGTCGATGGCGAGGTCGACGTCGGTGAAGATCTCCAGCGAGCCGTACGACTTCGACAGGCCCTCGGCCATCAGCGGGGTCTTGCCGCAGGGCGACGGCTCCGGGAAGCGCAGCTTGGCGACCTTGTCGGACATCCGGACCTCTTCGAGGCCGGAGAGCAGCTTCTCGGCGCGGCGGGCCATGTTCTGCGCGGCGACCGTCTTGGTGGCCTTGGCGCGCATCTTGTCGGCCTGGGCGTTGAGGGCGGCGGCCTTCTTCTCGGCGTTGGCGCGCTCCCGCTTGCGGCGCTTCTCGTCGGCCTCGCGCTGCTGCTGGTAGAGCTTCCAGCCCATGTTGTAGATGTCGATCGCCGACCGGTTCGCGTCCAGGTAGAAGACCTTGTTGACGACCGTGTCGACCAGGTCGACGTCGTGGGAGATCACGATGAACCCGCCGCGGTAGGTCTTCAGGTAGTCGCGCAGCCAGATGATCGAGTCCGCGTCGAGGTGGTTGGTCGGCTCGTCGAGCAGCAGGGTGTCCGCGTCCGAGAAGAGGATGCGGGCCAGCTCGATCCGGCGGCGCTGACCGCCGGAGAGGGTGTGCAGCGGCTGGCCGAGGACGCGGTCGGGCAGGTTGAGGGCGGCGGCGATGGTGGCGGCCTCGGCCTCGGCGGAGTACCCGCCCTTGGTGAGGAACTCCGTCTCCTGGCGCTCGTACTGCTTGAGGGCCTTCTCGCGGGTGCCGCCCTTGCCGTTGGCGATCCGCTCCTCGTTCTCGCGCATCTTGCGGATCAGCACGTCGAGCCCGCGCGCGGACAGGATCCGGTCCCGGGCGAGGACGTCCAGGTCGCCGGTGCGGGGGTCCTGCGGGAGGTAGCCGACCTCGCCGGAGCGGGTGATCTGGCCGGCGGCCGGGATGCCCTCGCCGGCCAGGCACTTGGTGAGGGTGGTCTTGCCGGCGCCGTTACGGCCGACGAGGCCGATGCGGTCGCCCTTGGCGACACGGAAGGTGGCGTTCTCGATGAGGACGCGCGCACCGGCGCGCAGCTCGATACCGGAGGCGGAGATCACGGACAGACTCCAGGACGTACAGGGATTGGCGGGTGGGCGGCTGAGGACGTTCCCGCCGTCTAATGCGCGAGGAGAATGGCCATGGGGAGAAGTCTAACGGGGCCGTGCAAGCGGTTTTTCTACGTCCGTGCGTTCGGTCCGTGCGGTGGAGACCGGCGCGGATGATCGTTTGCCGGGCGGCATGCGGGTCCGGGGTGATCCGCCCGGGGCGTCGTGCGACACGTTCCGCTCAGGCGTTGTCAGTGGCGGCTGCAAGACTGAACGGGACGCCACAGAACCGACGCACGAAGGAGTGATCGGCATGGCAGGCACGGGCGGCGCACGGCCGAGCCTCTACCCCACGCTGCTGTACGCGGACGCGAAGGCGGCGATCAAGCAGCTCACGGAGGCCCTCGGCTTCACCGAGCTGTCGGTGTACGAGACGGCGGACGGCAAGGTGATGCACGCCGAGCTGGTCCAGGGCCACGGCGCGGTGATGATCGGCTCCAAGGGCCGGGGCGGCCTGTTCGACACGGCGATGAAGGACGCCGGCCCCGCCGGGGTGTACGTCGTCGTGGACGACGTGGATGCCCACCACCAGCGGGCCCTGGAGCACGGCGTGGAGATCCTCATGCCCCCGACGGACCAGGACTACGGCTCGCGGGACTACATGGCCCGGGACACCGAGGGCAACATCTGGAGCTTCGGGACGTACGCACCGGAGATAGGCGCCTGAGCGACCCCCGCGCCGCTCATCCCCCGGTGTGCACCTGGAACGCGGCCCGGCGCACGGCCTTGGCCAGGGCCGGGTCGGGGTGCGCGGCGGCGAGCGCGACCAGGACCTGCACGGTGCGCGGGTGGCCGACGGCGCGGACCTCGTCGAGCAGCTGGGGCACCGTGGGCTGCACCGCGGACTCCAGATGCCGGACCAGCATCGGCGACTCGCCGTGGTCGGCGACGGCGGCGGCGGTGTCCACCCACAGCCACGTCGCCTCCTCACGGGTGAGGACCTCATGGGCGTCCTCCGGGTCGGCCCCGTCGTGCTCGGCCAGCCACAGCAGGGCGTACGGCCTGAGGGCGGGCTCGTCCACGACGGCGCGTACGTCGGGCTCGGCGGGGGCGCCGACGACGCGCAGCGCCTCGAAGGCCAGGCCGCGCAGCAGGGCGTCCTCGCCGCGGGCGGCGTGGATCAGCTCGGTGACGGCGCTGCCGACGGGGCGGGCGGCGAGCCAGGCGCGGTATTCGGCGCGGGCGGCGTTGGGGCGGAGCTGGGCGCAGCCGCGGAGCATCTCCTCGGCGGCGGCCTCGATGTTGCCGGCCGGACTCTGCGCGGCCACGCAGATCTGCTCCAGCTTGACCCAGACCGCCCAGCTGCCCAGCGGGGTGAGGGTGGCGTGGCCGTCGCCATAGGTCAGGGCACCGACGCAGGCGAGGGCGCGCAGCGCCCAGTCGAGGAGCGGGGCGAGCGGGGTGTCCTCGGCGGGCACGGGGTCGGGGTCCGCCGGGCTCGGGAGGCCGGCCGCGGTGCGGGCGGGGCCGGACTCGGCGGGCTGCCGGGCCCCCGGCACAGTGGGCCGGGCGGGACCGGGCCCGGCGATCTGGGCGGCGTCGGGGCCGTAGGGGACCTCGCAGCGCTCGGTGCGTAGTTCGGTGACGCGCTGCTGGAGCAGGTCGAGGAGCTGGGCGACCGGGACCGGACCGGCGGACAGCTGGAGGAAGGAGAGCACTTGGGGCATGGCCGAGACGACCTCGGCGACGGCGGCCGGCTCGTGGTCCTCGGGTTCCGGGGAGGCGAGCGACCAGGCGTCGAAGAGGGCGACCCAGCCGCGCAGTACGGCACTTTCGTCCCGGTCCCAGGCGCGCAGCCGCCAGCCGGGGCGCGCGCTGTCGCCGTGCACCTCGACGAGCCCGGCGAGGCGTGCGGTGTCCCAGTCGGCGCGGACCTGAGCGGCGCTCAGGCCGAGGTCGGCGGCGGCGCGTTCGGCGGTGGCGTCGGAGAGGGTGGCCTTTCCGTCGGCGGTGGCGCCGTCGCTGCCGGGGCCGAGCGCGGTGTCGGCCCAGCGAGCCACGCGGACCGGGCCGGCCAGCCCGGTGCGGGCCATTCTGGCCAGTTCCGCGGGGGCGGGGGTGCCCTCCGGCGGCCGGGGTGCGGGGCGGCGCGGGCGCCGCTGGTCCACAGCTCTGGGGGCGGCGGCCAGGGGTCGCGGTCGGACGAGTCGGAGCCTGGAGTCGCGCGGGATACGGGACGTCACGGGTGCAGTCTTCCGGTTGACGGTCCGAAAACCCAAACGGAATGTCACGGCGGGCGACGGGGCTGGCCAAGGCACAGGGTTCGGTACGGGGTGAGGAGGGTGGATCAGGCCAGTCGTACGGAGTTAAACGGAATGCCCGGCACCGGCGGGCGGGCCGGGAGCGGGAGCCGTCACACCAGCGGGGTCAGGAAGCGGCGCAGCCGCTCCTGGTACTCCTCCGGGTCGGCGTTCCACATCGCCGCGTGCGGGGCCCGCGGCACGGTGTGCAGGGTGACCAGGTCGCCGCGGCGGCGGGCGAGACGGCGGGAGAGCTCCCAGGGGGCGACCTGGTCGTCGGGGCCGTGGAAGATCAGGGTCGGTACGGCGAGCCGGTCGGGGTGGGTGATCTCGGCGACCCGGTCGGCGTGCAGTCCGGCCCGGCCCTGCGCGGCCCGCACGGCGAGCGGCAGCAGCGGCGGCGGGGTGTGGCGGGCCCGGGCGAGGGCGCGCAGCGTGGCCTCCCAGCTGAGCACCGGAGAGTCGAGGACCAGTCCGGTGATGCGCTCGCGCACCGCGGAGTGCTCGGCGGCGCGCAGCGCCATGGTGGCGCCGGTGGACCAGCCGAGCAGGACCACCCGGCGCGCGCCGTAGCGCAGGGCGTAGCGGATCGCGGCGTCCAGGTCGCGCCACTCGGTCTCGCCGAGGTGGTTCAGGCCGTCCGGCGGGCGCGGGGCGCCGAGGTCGCCGCGGTAGGCGAGCGCGAGGACCGGCACCCGGCGGGCGTGCAGCGGGGCCATGAGGTTCATGGCCTGTTCCCGGGTGGTGCCGAGGCCGTGCACGGCGATCACCCAGGTGTCCCGGGCTCCGGGCACGAACCAGGCGGGCAGCTCGCCGAGTTCGCCGGGCACGTCGATGTCGGCGTGGTCGAGGCCGAGGGCGGTGCCGGGATCGCCGACGTACAGGTTCGGGGTGAGCCACACCGCGTCACCGGGGGCGAGGGTGCCGTGCGTGACGCGTTCCAGGCGGCGTACGACGGCGTCGGCCGGGTGCCGGGCCGCCTCCAGGACGGGGCCGACGATCGCGTGGGAGCCGTCGCCGGCGAGGCCGTAGGTGCCGGGGCGCAGCGAGGCCAGGTCGCGGGTGAGGGTGATCTGGCCGGCGGCGGTGCCGTGCACGGTGAGACGGGGTTCGGTGGGCAGGGGGCGGCCGGCGGGCGCCTTGAGCGCGGCGTCGCTGGCGAGCCGGCCGGCGGCCACGGATGCCACGCCGGCGGCGAAGGCGGCGGTGAGTGCCGTGGCGGTCGCTTTGACTGGGCGCACGGGTCCAGTGTCGTGGGGGTTGCCGTCACGGGCCAGCCGGAGGAGGGCGGCGGCTCACAGCGAGCGCAGCCGCCAGCTGGCCCTCACCTCCGGGACGCGGCCGTCACGTCCGTTGGCCGTAGCCCTTCAACCGGTCCCCCACCTCCGCCAGTTGCGCCTCCGTCAGCAGGGACGGGGTGGGGCCCGGTACCGAGGACGCCGTGAGCCACAGCCGGCACATCCACTCCAGCTGGGCGGTGCGGTCGAAGGCCTGGTCGAGGGTGGCGCCGTAGGTGATCGTGCCGTGGTTCTGCAGGAGGCAGCCGGAGCGGCCGGCCAGGGCGTGGAGCATGTTCTCGGCGAGCTCCTCGGTGCCGTAGGTCGCGTACGGGGCGACGCGGACGGGGCCGCCGAGGGCCGCGGCCATGTAATGGACCAGGGGCAGCTCGGGCACGAGCGCGGAGACCGCCGTCGCGTGCACGGCGTGGGTGTGGACGACCGCGCCGGCGTCGGTGGTGCGGTAGACGGCGAGGTGCATGGGCAGCTCGCTGGTCGGCACCAGCGTGCCGAGCACCTGGCGGCCGGTGAGGTCGACGCCGGTGATGTCGTCCGGGGTGAGCCGGTCGTAGGGCACGCCCGACGGGGTGACCAGCACGAGGTCCCCGACGCGCGCCGAGACATTGCCCGAGGTGCCGACCACCAGTCCGTCGGCTACCGTCCGCCGCGCCGTCGCGACCAGTTCCGTCCAGATACGTTCCTGTTCCGCGTTCCGCCGCTGTTCAGCCATGCCGTGATCATGCCAGCCACGCGCACGCGGAGTGGGGGAGATGGCCGCTTCCGGCCGGAAAGCACGGGCCCGCGCGCACCCCGTGTGCCCCCGAACGGGCGTAGGTCGGGCGAATCGCCGGAAATGGCCGCCGATTCGGTGATCGCCGGGCCTTCAATGATCCCCCTTGCCCGCCGGACGATCCCTCGTCCGCCGACCCGGGGAGACACATGGCCCGTGGACGCACTCCTGTCCGTCGCCGCGCCGGTGTCCTCGCGGCGGCCACCGCGGCGTTCGTCCTCGCAGGCACCGCGACCGGGCCTGCGGCACTGGCTTCGGGGATGCCCCGGGGGCACGACGTCTCGTCCCACCAAAAGCGCGTCGACTGGCCGGCCGCCTGGTCCAAGGGGGCGCGCTTCGTCTACGTCAAGGCGACCGAGTCCACGGACTACCACAACCCCTACTTCGCCCAGCAGTACAACGGTGCGTACGAGGAGGGCCTGGTCCGGGGCGCGTACCACTTCGCACGGCCGGACAGGTCCTCCGGGGCCCGGCAGGCCGCGTACTTCGTGCGGCACGGCGGCCGCTGGCGGGCGGACGGCTGGACGCTGCCGCCCGCGCTCGACATCGAGTACAACCCGTACAACAAGAAGCACAAGTGCTACGGGCTGAGCAGGACGCGAATGGTCCGCTGGATCCGCTCGTTCAGCGACGAGATCGAGCGGGAGAACGGCCGCCGCCCGGTGATCTACACGGCCACCCAGTGGTGGCGGCTGTGCACCGGCAACAGCCGCGCGTTCTCGAGGAATCACCCCCTGTGGATCGCCCGCCGCGGCGCCGCGCGGCCGGGGACGCTGCCGGGCGGGTGGCGGTACTGGACGTTCTGGCAGTACGGCACCAAGGGACGGCTGCCGGGTGACCAGAATCTCTTCAACGGGTCCGGCAGCCGGCTGCGGATCTTCGCACGCGACTGGTAGCCAAGGGACGCTTGGGGAGCAGTGGGAAAGCCGGGGCCAAACGGAACATCACCCCTCCCTCACGACACCCCTAGGCCCGCCTCAGTTCATCTTCCGTTCACCCAGGTTGCCTACGGTCGTCCAGCCAATGACCTCGAACGATTGCCTGGGTAAATGGAAAGCTTCTCGCTGATCCTCGCGATAGTGGTGGTAACCGCTCTCGCGTTTGATTTCACGAACGGTTTCCACGACACCGCCAACGCGATGGCCACCACCATCTCCACCGGCGCCCTGAAGCCCAAGATCGCGGTGATCATGTCCGCCGCCCTCAACCTGGTGGGCGCTTTCCTCTCCGTGGAGGTCGCGAACACGATCTCCAAGGGTCTCGTCGACGAGACCGGCATCCGTCCCGAGGTCATCTTCGCCGCCCTGGTCGGCGCGATCCTCTGGAACCTGCTGACCTGGCTGGTGGGCCTGCCCTCCAGCTCCTCGCACGCCCTGATGGGCGGCCTGATCGGCGCCACCGTCGCCTCCGCCGGCTTCGGCGCCGTGCACGGTGACGTCCTGATCACCAAGGTGCTGCTCCCGGCGGTCGCCGCACCGGTCGTGGCGGGCGTCGCCTCGATGCTGGCCACCCGGTTCTCCTACGGCATCGGCGGCAAGGCCGAGGGCGAGGCCACCCGCAAGGGCTACCGCGCCGGCCAGATCGCCTCCGCCGGCCTGGTCTCCCTCGCCCACGGCACCAACGACGCCCAGAAGACGATGGGCATCATCACCCTCGCGCTGATCGCGGGCGGCGCCATCGCCCCGGGCTCGAACCCTCCCACCTGGGTCATCCTCTCCGCCGGCCTGGCCATCGCGCTCGGCACCTACATCGGCGGCTGGCGGATCATCCGCACCATGGGCAAGGGCCTGACCGACCTGGAGCCGCGCCAGGGCTTCGCCGCCCAGACCAGCGCCGCGACCGCCATCCTGGCCTCCTCGCACCTGGGCTTCTCCCTGTCCACCACGCACGTCGTCTCCGGCTCGGTGATGGGCGCGGGCCTCGGCCGCAAGGGCGGAGTGGTCCGCTGGTCCACCGCGACCCGGATGGCCGTCGCCTGGGTGCTCACCCTCCCGGCCGCCGCGCTCGTCGGGGCGGGCGCCGAGTCCGTCACGGGCCTCGGTGACTGGGGCACCGCCGCCGTGGCCGTCTTCCTCATCGCCGCGAGCGCCGCGATCTGGAAGATCTCCCGCCGCGAGGTCGTCGACCACACCAACGTCGTCACCGAGACCGAGGAGCCGGCCGGTGTGGTGACCGCCGCCATCGCCGCGGTGACCCCGCCGCCCGCGGGCACGATCAGCGAGGACCTGACGGCCACGATCCCCGCCCCGGCCGTCACCGAGCCCGTGCCCGAGGCCGCCCCGCCGGCCGCGGCCGTCTGACCCCGGCCACTTCGGTTACCAAGGAAGCATCCCCCATGAAGATCGACTGGTCGGCCCTCGGCTCCGTCTTCGGCACCAGCCTCGTGTTCACCGTGGCCCTGGTGTCCCTGTTCACCCTCGGCATCAACGGTCTGGCCCGACGTGAGAAGGCCGCGGCCGAGGGCGACTCCGCCGCCCTCGCCGTGACCGGCGCCTACGTCTGCTTCGCCGCCTGCGCGGCGGCGGTGGCGTACGGCATCTATCTGATCGTCTCCAAGTCCTGACCGAACACCACGCACCAGGCATCACACAGGCTCCCCTCCGTCCGTGACGTAAGGGGAGCCTTTGCCGTGCCCAACGGCCACGGGCGCCCCACGATGTGGGGATCGGCACACTCTCCCCGTGCAGGTCAACGGCAAGTTGACGGCCGTTCCGGGCGCGTGGTGGACTGCCCACGCCATGTACGGCGGCAAGGAGAGGAAGCCGGTGCGAATCCGGCGCGGTCCCGCCACTGTCACCGGGGAAGAACCCCCGGGAGCCAGGAACTCTCACCGCCGGATTTCGTCGAACCAGGGCGCGGACACCCTGAGTGAGGACACAGATCGCCATGCTCGGCTGCCGAAGGACCCGTAGAAGGCCCGCTCCTGTACCCACGGCCGGCTGAGCCGATGGGTGCCGATCGCAGTTACGCGTACGGCGCCGCCGCCGGTCTTCTCGGTGACCTGTTCCTCGGCGATCCGCGCCGCGGGCATCCGGTCGCCGCGTTCGGGCGTGCGGCCGCTGCCGTGGACCGCGCGTTGTGGCGCGACCACCGCGGCTGGGGCGCCCTGCACACCGTCGTGTGCGCCGGTGGCGCCGTCGCAATCGGCACGCTGGCCGCACGCGCCGTACGCCCCTGTCCCGCCGCCTCCGTCGCGCTGACCGCCGCCGCCACCTGGGCGGTCGTCGGCGGCACCTCGCTCGCCCGGGAAGCCGGCACGATCGGGCGCGCCCTGGAGTCCGGGGACGTCGAGGCGGCGCGGGCGCGGCTGCCGCATCTGTGCGGCCGGGACCCGCAGGCGCTGGACGCCGACCAGATCGCCCGGGCCGTGGTCGAGTCGGTCGCCGAGAACACCTCCGACGCCGTTGTGGGCGCGCTGGTGTGGGGGGCCGTGGCCGGGGTGCCGGGGCTGCTCGGCTTCCGGGCGGTCAACACCCTGGACGCGATGGTGGGTCACAGGTCGCCCCGGTACCGGCGTTACGGCTGGGCCTCCGCCCGGCTCGACGACGTGGCCGGCTGGCCGGGCGCACGCCTGACCGCCGTGCTCGCCGCCGCGGCCGGACCCGACCCCAGGGGCGCCCTGCGCGCCTGGAAGGCCGACGCCCGCAAGCACCCCAGCCCCAACGCCGGGCCCGTGGAAGCGTCGTTCGCGGGGGCGCTCGGGGTGCGGCTGGGCGGCACGCTGTCCTACGGCGGCCGGGTCGAGCACCGCCCGGTGCTCAACGGGGCGGCCGGGCGCGCCGTTCAGGTCACCGACATCGACCGGGCCGTACGGCTCTCCCGCCGCGTCGGCCTGCTCGCGCTCGGCGTCACCCTCGCCGCGCGCCGACTCGTGAAGGGACGTGGCAAGTGAACGGGGGTCTCCTCGTCGCCGGTACCACCTCCGACGCCGGCAAGAGCGTCGTGACGGCCGGGATCTGCCGGTGGCTGGTCCGGCAGGGCGTGAAGGTCGCGCCGTTCAAGGCGCAGAACATGTCCCTCAATTCGTTCGTCACGCGCGAGGGCGCGGAGATCGGGCGGGCGCAGGCCATGCAGGCCCAGGCGTGCCGGATCGAGCCGACCGCGCTGATGAACCCCGTGCTGCTCAAGCCGGGCGGCGAGCAGAGCAGCCAGGTGGTGCTGCTGGGCAGGCCGGTGGGCGAGCTCAGCGCACGCGGGTACCACGGCGGGCGGCAGCAGAAGCTCCTCGGCACGGTGCTGGACTGCCTCGCCGAGTTGCGGGGCACGTATGACGCGGTGATCTGTGAGGGCGCCGGCAGCCCGGCCGAGATCAATCTGCGCCGGACCGACATCGTGAACATGGGAATCGCGCGGGGTGCGCGGCTGCCCGTGCTCGTCGTCGGCGACATCGACCGCGGCGGCGTCTTCGCCTCCTTCTTCGGGACCGTCGCGCTGCTCTCGCCGGAGGACCAGGAGCTGGTCGCCGGGTTCCTGGTGAACAAGTTCCGGGGCGATGTCTCGCTGCTGGAGCCTGGGTTGGACATGCTCCGGGACCTCACCGGGCGGCGGACCTACGGCGTGCTGCCCTTCCGGCACGGGCTCGGCATCGACGAGGAGGACGGGCTGCGCGTGTCGCTGCGGGGCACGGTCCGCGAGTCGGCCGTGACTCCGCCGGTCGGTGAGGACGTACTGCGCGTCGCCGTGTGCGCCATCCCGCTGATGTCCAACTTCACCGACGTGGACGCGCTCGCCGCCGAACCGGGGGTCGTGGTGCGGTTCGTGGACCGCCCGGAGGAGCTGGCGGACGCGGACCTGGTGGTGATCCCGGGCACGCGCGGGACCGTACGGGCCCTGGAGTGGCTGCGGGAGCGGGGGCTGGCGGACGCCGTCGTCCGCAGAGCCGCCGAAGGGCGCCCGACGCTCGGCATCTGCGGCGGCTTCCAGATCCTCGGCGAGCACATCGAGGACGAGGTCGAATCGCGCGCCGGCGCGGTCCCCGGGCTCGGCGTGCTGCCCGTGCGGGTGCGGTTCGCCCGCGAGAAGACCCTCACCCGGCCGGCCGGCGAGGCCCTCGGCGAGCCGGTCGAGGGGTACGAGATCCACCACGGGGTCGCCGAAGTGACCGGCGGAGAAGGCTTCCTGGACGGCTGCCGGGTCGGCCAGAGCTGGGGCACGCACTGGCACGGTTCGCTGGAGTCGGACGGCTTCCGCCGGGCCTTCCTGCGCGAGGTGGCCGCCGCCGCGGGCCGCCGCTTCGTGCCCGCGCCGGACACCTCCTTCGCCGCGCTGCGCGAGGAGCAGCTCGACCGGCTCGGCGACCTGATCGAACAGCACGCGGACACGGACGCGCTCTGGCGGCTCATCGAGTCGGGCGCGCCGCAAGGACTGCCTTTCATCGCACCGGGAGCGCCTGCATGAGCACAGTGTTGTTGTTGTCGACCGCCGACACGGATCTGCTGGCGGCCCGGGCCTGCGGCGCGGACTACCGCATCGGCAATCCGACCCGGGTGGACGTCGAGCAGGAGCTGCCGGGGCTGCTGGCGGGCGCGGACCTCGCCGTCGTACGGCTGCTGGGCGGCAAACGCGCCTGGGAGGAGGGGCTGGCCGCGCTGAAGGCGGCCGGGATCCCGACCGTGCTGCTGGGCGGCGAGGCGGTACCGGACGCCGAGCTGATGGCCGAGTCCTCGGTGCCGGCCGGTGTGGTGGCGGAGGCGCTGAGGTACCTCGTCGAGGGCGGCCCGGCGAACCTGCTGGAGCTGTCCCGGTTCCTGTCCGACACCGTGCTGCTGACCGGTGAGGGCTTCGAGGAGCCGCGCAAGATGCCGGAGTACGGCGTCCACGGCGCGTACGAGCTCCGCGACGGCCGTCCGACCGTGGGCGTGCTCTTCTACCGGGCGCACGAGCTGAGCGGCAACACCGCCTTCGTGGACACCCTGTGCGCGGCGATCGAGGCCGGGGGCGCCAACGCCCTGCCGGTGTACTGCGGTTCGCTGCGCGGCGCGGACGCGGGGCTGTACGAGCTGCTGGGACAGGCCGATGCGCTGGTCGCGACCGTGCTCGCGGCCGGCGGTACGCACGCCTCGCAGGCCTCGGCGGGCGGCGACGAGGAGTCCTGGGACATCGGGGCGCTCGCCGATCTCGACATCCCCGTCCTGCAAGGGCTGTGCCTCACCTCCTCGCGGGCCGCGTGGGAGGAGTCGGACGCCGCCCTGTCCCCCATGGACGCGGCGATGCAGGTCGCGATCCCGGAGTTCGACGGACGGCTGATCACCGTGCCGTTCTCCTTCAAGGAGCAGGGACCGGACGAGGTCCCGGTGTACGTGGCCGACCCCGAGCGGGCGGCACGGGTGGCCGGAATCGCCCTGCGGCACGCGCAGTTGAAGCACAAGCCGAACGCGGAGAAGCGCATCGCGCTGGTCTTCACCGCCTACCCGACGAAGCACTCCCGGGTCGGCAACGCGGTCGGTCTGGACACGCCCGCGTCCGCGGTGCGGGTGCTGGACGCGCTCCGGGACGCCGGGTACTCGCTCACCGCATACCCCTCGGGCGGCGACGAGTTGATCCACCGGCTGATCGAGGCCGGCGGCCACGACGTGGAGTGGCTGACGGAGGAGCAGCTGGCGGCGGCGCCCGCGCGGGTGCCGCTGGCCGACTACCGGGCCTGGTTCGAGAAGCTGCACCCGGACCTCGGGCAAGCCATGCTGGAGGCGTGGGGCGAGCCGCCGGGCAGCCTGTACGTCGACGGCGACGACATCGTGCTGGCGTCCCTCCAGTTCGGCAACGTCGTGGTGATGATCCAGCCGCCGCGCGGCTTCGGCGAGAACCCGATCGCGATCTACCACGACCCCGACATGCCGCCCTCGCACCACTACATGGCGGCCTACAGGTGGCTGGACAACAGCTTCGGCGCGGACGCGATCGTGCACATGGGCAAGCACGGCACGATGGAGTGGCTGCCGGGCAAGGGGCTGGGTCTGAGCGCCGGGTGCGCTCCGGACGCCGTACTCGGAGACCTCCCCCTCATCTACCCGTTCATCGTCAACGACCCCGGCGAGGGCACCCAGGCCAAGCGGCGCGGGCACGCCACGGTGGTCGACCACCTGGTGCCGCCGATGGCCCGCGCCGACACCTACGGCGACCTGGCCAAGCTGGAGCAGCTGCTGGACGAGTACGCGCTCGTCTCCGACCTGGACCCGGCGAAGGCCCCGGCCGTCCGCGCCCAGATCTGGACCCTGGTCAAGGCCGCCGAGCTGCACCACGACCTGCATGTGGACGAGCAGCCGGACGACGCCGAGTTCGACGAGTTCGTCATGCACATCGACGGCTATCTGTGCGAGATCAAGGACGTGCAGATCCGCGACGGTCTGCACATCCTGGGCGGCGGCCCGGTCGGCGAGCCCCGCGTGAACCTCGTCCTCGCCGTGCTGCGTGCCTCGCAGGTGTGGGGCGGGCAGGCGAACGCGCTGCCGGGTCTGCGCGCCTGCCTCGCCGCCCACTTCGGGCTGGACGAGAAGGAGCTGCTGGGCGAGCCCGGCGCCGCGGTGAAGGTACCGGTGGAGCTGACGGACCTGGTGGAGGGGCCGGGTCGTACCGCCTCCGACGCGATCGACCTGCTGGAGCAGCTGTGCCGGCGGATCGCGGAGGGCATGGAGGAACGGGCCTGGGAGCGCACTGCCGTACCCGCGGTCCTGACCGACGTACTCGGCGTCGAACTCCCGGACGCCGTCGCGGTGCTGGGGTTCGCCTGCGACGAGGTCGTACCGCGGCTCGCCCGCACCACCGACGAGATCGGGCACATCCTGCGGGCGCTGGACGGCGGTTACGTCCCGGCGGGCCCCTCCGGTTCCCCGACCCGCGGTCTGGTCAATGTGCTGCCGACCGGCCGGAACTTCTACTCGGTCGACCCCAAGGCGATTCCGTCGCGGCTGAGCTGGGAGGTCGGCCAGTCCCTCGCCGACTCCCTCGTACAGAGGTATCTGCAGGACACGGGCGAGTACCCGAAGTCCGTCGGCCTCACGGTGTGGGGTACGTCCGCGATGCGCACCCAGGGCGACGACATCGCCGAGATCCTGGCGCTGCTGGGCTGCCGCCCGGTGTGGGACGAGGCCTCGCGCCGGGTCACGGGCTTCGAGGTGGTCCCGCTCCAGGAGCTGGGCCGGCCGCGCATCGACGTCACGGTCCGGATCTCCGGGTTCTTCCGGGACGCGTTTCCGCACGTCGTCGCTCTGATCGACGACGCGGTACGGGCCGTGGCCGAGCTGGACGAGCCCGCCGAGAGCAACTTCGTCAAGGCACACGCCGACGCGGACACCGCCGAGCACGGCGACCGGCGCCGGGCCACGGCCCGTGTCTTCGGCTCGAAGCCCGGCGCGTACGGCGCCGGTCTGCTGCCGCTGATCGACGCCCGCAACTGGCGCTCCGACGCCGACCTCGCCGAGGTGTACGCCGTCTGGGGCGGTTACGCCTACGGGCGCGGGCTGGACGGGCGGGCGGCGCGCGGGGACATGGAGACCGCGTTCAAGCGGATCGCGGTCGCCGCGAAGAACGTCGACACCCGCGAGCACGACCTGGTCGACGCCGACGACTACTTCCAGTACCACGGCGGCATGGTCGCCATGGTCCGGCACCTGACCGGCGCCAACCCCGAGGCGTACGTGGGCGACAGTGCCGTACCGGACCAGGTGAAGACCCGCACGCTCGGCGAGGAGACCCACCGCGTCTTCCGGGCCCGGGTGGTCAACCCGCGCTGGATGGCGGCCATGCGCCGGCACGGCTACAAGGGCGCCTTCGAGATGGCGGCGACCGTGGACTACCTGTTCGGCTACGACGCCACGGCGGGCGTGGTCGACGACTGGATGTACGAGAAGCTCAGCGCGGAGTACGTCTTCGACCCGGAGAACCGGGACTTCATGAAGCAGTCCAACCCGTGGGCGCTGCGCGGCATCACCGAGCGGCTGCTGGAGGCGGCGGACCGGGGCCTGTGGGCCGAGCCGGACGCGGACACGCTGGAGCGGCTGCGCGCCACCTACCTGGAGCTGGAAGGCGACTTGGAGGGCGACGACCAGTGACAACCCCCTTCCCTTTCACGGCCGTTGTCGGCCAGGACGACCTGCGGCTGGCGCTGCTGCTGAACGCCGTGTCCCCGGCGGTCGGCGGTGTGCTGGTGCGCGGCGAGAAGGGCACGGCCAAGTCGACGGCCGTACGGGCCCTTTCTGCACTGCTGCCCGAGGTCGCCGTCGTCCCCGGCTGCCGGTTCTCCTGCGCCCCGGCGGCACCGGACCCGGGGTGTCCCGACGGCCCGCACGAGCCGGGGCCGGGCGCCCGCAGGCCCGCGCGGATGGTCGAGCTGCCCGTCGGCGCCTCCGAGGACCGGCTGGTCGGCGCCCTCGACATCGAGCGGGCGCTCGCCGAGGGCGTGAAGGCGTTCGAGCCGGGCCTGCTGGCCGACGCGCACCGCGGGATCCTGTACGTCGACGAGGTCAATCTGCTCCATGACCACCTGGTCGACCTGCTGCTGGACGCGGCGGCGATGGGTGCCTCGTACGTCGAGCGCGAGGGCGTGTCCGTACGGCACGCGGCCCGTTTCCTGCTCGTCGGCACGATGAACCCCGAAGAGGGCGAGCTGCGGCCGCAGTTGCTGGACCGGTTCGGGCTGACCGTGGAGGTCGCGGCCTCGCGCGAGCCCGACCAGCGGGTCGAGGTGGTGCGGCGCCGGCTGGCGTACGACGACGATCCGGCCTCCTTCGCCGCGCGGTGGGCCGAGGAGGAGGCGGGCGTACGGCAACGGATCGTGGCGGCACGGGAGTTGCTGCCGCGGGTGCGGCTGGGCGACGGGGCGCTGCGGCAGATCGCGGCGACCTGCGCCGCCTTCGAGGTGGACGGCATGCGCGCCGACATCGTGATGGCGCGTACGGCGACCGCGCTGGCCGCGTGGGCCGGGCGGACCGACGTCCTCGCCGAGGACGTGCGGCAGGCCGCGCTGCTCGCGCTGCCGCACCGCAGGCGGCGCAACCCCTTCGACGCGCCCGGTCTGGACGAGGACAAGCTGGACGAGACGCTGGAGGAGTTCTCCGGCGAGTCCCCCGACGACGATCCCGATCCCGACGGTCCCGGTGGCGGCGGTGGGCAGCCTGCGCCCGACACCGGGCCCCAGGGCGGCGGGGACACCGCCGCACGGCCCGAGGCCGGTGAGGGCGGGGAACCGCAGGCGTCCGGCTCGCGGGAGCAGTCGGCGGTACGGGCCGCCGAGCCGTTCCGCGCCAAGGTGCTGAGCGTGCCCGGGATCGGGGAGGGTGCCGCCGGGCGGCGGTCGCGGGCGCGCACCGAGCACGGGCGGACGACCGGGGCCCGGCGGCCCCGGGGAGCGCTGACCAAGCTGCACCTGGCCGCCACCGTGCAGGCCGCGGCCCCGCACCAGCGGGCGCGCGGCCGGTCCGGGCCGGGGCTCGTGATCCGCCGGGACGATCTGCGGCAGGCGACCCGGGAGGGGCGCGAGGGGAACCTCGTGCTGTTCGTCGTGGACGCCTCCGGGTCGATGGCCGCGCGGCAGCGGATGAGTGCCGTGAAGGGCGCCGTGCTGTCGCTGCTGCTGGACGCCTACCAGCGGCGGGACAAGGTGGGTCTGGTGACCTTCCGGGGGGCGGCCGCGGAGGTCGCGCTGCCGCCGACCTCGTCCGTGGAGGCGGCGGCGGCCCGGCTGGAGTCGCTGCCGACCGGTGGCCGTACGCCGCTCGCGGCCGGGCTGCTGAAGGCGCACGAGGTGCTGCGGGTGGAGCGGCTGCGGGATCCGGCGCGGCGGGCGCTGGTCGTGGTCGTGACGGACGGGCGTGCCACGGGTGGCCCCGAGCCGGTCGCGCTCGCCGGGCGGGCGGCTCGGTTGTTCGCGGCCGAGTCGGTCGCCTCCGTGGTCGTGGACTGCGAGTCGGGGCCGGTGCGGCTCGGGCTCGCCGGGCAGCTCGCGGGTGAGCTGGGCGGTACGGCGGTGACGCTCGACGAGTTGCGGGCGGACTCGATCGCCGGGCTGGTGAAGGACGTACAGAGGAGGGCCGCGTAATGCCGCAGGGACAGCCGAGTGTCGTACCGGACGACGGCCTGACGACCCGTCAGCGCCGAAACCGGCCGCTGGTCGTCGTGCACACGGGCGTCGGCAAGGGCAAGTCCACCGCGGCGTTCGGGCTGGCGCTGCGCGCCTGGAACCAGGGCTGGCCGATCGGGGTGTTCCAGTTCGTCAAGTCGGCGAAGTGGAAGGTCGGGGAGGAGAACGCCCTGCGGGTGCTCGGCGCCTCCGGCGAGGGCGGCACCGTCGACTGGCACAAGATGGGCGAGGGCTGGTCGTGGGTCCAGCGGGACGCCCAGATGGACAACGAGGAGAAGGCCCGGGAGGGCTGGGAGCAGGTCAAGCGGGACCTGGCCGCCGAGACGTACCGGCTGTACGTGCTGGACGAGTTCGCCTACCCCATGCACTGGGGGTGGGTGGACACCGACGAGGTCGTGGACGTGCTGCGCGACCGGCCCGGCACGCAGCATGTGGTGATCACCGGCCGGAACGCGCCGGAGAAGCTGGTGGACTTCGCCGACCTCGTCACCGACATGTCCAAGGTCAAGCACCCCATGGACGTGGGGCAGAAGGGCCAGAAGGGCATCGAGTGGTGACATCGTCGGTGCCTCGGCTGGTCATCGCCGCGCCCTCCTCGGGCAGCGGCAAGACCACCGTGGCCACGGGGCTGATGGCCGCGTTCGCCGCGCGAGGGCTCGCCGTGTCCCCGCACAAGGTCGGGCCGGACTACATCGACCCCGGGTACCACGCCCTCGCGACCGGGCGGGTGGGGCGCAACCTGGACGCGTACCTGTGCGGGCCGGAGCTGGTCGCTCCGCTGTTCCTGCACGGGGCGCGGGGGTGTGACCTGGCCGTGGTCGAGGGGGTGATGGGGCTGTACGACGGTGCGGCGGGCGAGGGCGAGCTCGCGTCCACCGCGCATGTCGCCAAGCTGCTGCGGGCGCCGGTGGTGCTCGTCGTCGACGCCTCGTCGCAGTCGCGGTCGGTGGCCGCGCTGGTGCACGGGTTCGCCTCCTGGGATCCGGAGGTGCGGGTCGGGGGTGTGATCCTGAACAAGGTCGCGTCCGACCGGCACGAGTCGCTGCTGCGGGAGGCGCTGGACTCGGCGGGGGTGCCGGTGCTGGGCGCCTTGCGGCGGGCCGCGCAGGTGTCGACGCCTTCTCGGCACCTGGGGTTGGTGCCGGTCGCGGAGCGGGGCGCTGCGGCGGTGGAGGCTGTGGCGGCGATGGCTGCGCAGGTGTCCCGTGGCTGCGACTTGGCGGCGCTGGAAGCACTTGCCCGCAGTGCGGGCGCCCTCCCGGGGGGCTCCGCCCCCTGGACCCCCGCCTCGCCCACCCACCACCCGAAACCGTCGGCTGAAAGGCGGGCGCCCGTCGTCGCCGTAGCCGGTGGGTCCGCGTTCACCTTCTCCTATGCCGAGCACACCGAGCTGCTCACCGCCGCCGGTGCCGAGGTCGTCGCCTTCGACCCCCTGCGCGATGAGCAACTGCCCGAAGATGCCGTCGGGTTGGTCATCGGCGGCGGTTTCCCCGAGGTGTACGCCGCCGAGCTGTCGGCCAACGAGCCGCTGCGGAAGGCGATTGCCGAGCTGGCGCTGAGCGGTGCCCCGGTGGCGGCCGAATGCGCCGGACTGCTCTACCTCTGCCGGGAGTTGGACGGTCAGCCGATGTGCGGGGTGCTGGATGCCGGCGCGCGGATGACGGAACGGCTCACGCTCGGCTACCGGGATGCCGTGGCCGTCGGCGACAGTGTGCTGGCCGTGTCCGGGACGCGGATGCGGGGGCACGAGTTCCATCGCACCGTCGTCGAACCCGGCGCCGGGGCCGCTCCGGCGTGGGGTGTGCGGGCGCCGGTGCGGCGGGTGGAAGGTTTCGTACAGCAGGGCGTGCACGCGAGTTATCTGCACACGCACTGGGCGTCCGAGCCCGGTGTCGCCCGTCGGTTCGTGGAGAGGTGCCGGACGTCATGAGCAGCAGGCTGGTCGGGGTCGGGGTCGGTCCCGGTGATCCGGAGCTGGTGACCGTCAAGGGGGTCAACGCGCTGCGGGCCGCCGATGTGGTCGTCGTGCCGGTGATGGCTGCAGTTGATGGAACAGATGGCGGGGAGCGCGGGCGGGCCGAGGCGACCGTGTTGCACTACGTGCCCGAGGACAAGGTCGTCCGGGTGGTGTTCGCGCTGAACGAGCGGACCGACCGGGCGCGCCGCGAGGCCGCCTGGGACGCGGCGGGAGCCGCCGTCGCCGGGTTGCTCGAACGGCACACGTGCGTCGCCTTCGCCACCATCGGCGATCCCAATGTGTACTCGACCTTCACCTACCTCGCGCAGACCATTGCCGAGCTGGTGCCGGGTGTCGTCGTGGAGACCGTGCCCGGGATCACCGCCATGCAGGATCTCGCGGCGCGCTCCGGTGCCGTGCTGACCGAGGGCACCGAGCCGCTGACGCTGGTGCCGGTGACGGCCGGGTCCGCCGTGCTCAGGGAGGCGCTGGCCGGGCCCGGGACCGTGGTCGCGTACAAGTTCGGGCGGCAGGCCGGCGAGGTCGCCGAGGCGCTGCGGGAGACCGGGCGGCTCGGGGACGCGGTGTGGGGGTCGGCCCTCGGGCTGCCGGAGGAGTCGATGCGGCCGGCCGGTGAGCTGGACGGGACGCCGTTGCCGTACCTGTCGACGCTGATCGCGCCCCCGCGGCGGGACGGCGGCCGGGGCGGGAAGCTGTGAGGCGGCCGGGCCGGCAGACCGAGCCGGCCACCGCGGAAGCCACCGGGGACCACCGGCCACCGGCCCGCACGGGCGAGGTCAGCCACCAGGCACCGGCACGCCCTACCACCGGCGCGATCGGCCACCGGCCACCGGCCCGCTCGGCCGCCGGCGCGATCGGCCACTGGCCAGCGGCCCGCTCGGCCGTCGGCGAAGTCGGCCACCACGCACCGGCACGCTCAACCACGGGCGAGGTCAGCCACCAGGCACCGGTCCACTCAGCCGCCAGGGAGGTCGGGCACCAGCCGCCGGCCTGCTCACCTGCCGGGAAGGCCGGCCAGCCACGGGTTCGCTCAGCCGCCGGCGAGGTCGGCCACCAGCCACTGGCCTACTCAGCCGCCAGCGCGATCGGCCACTGGCCAGCGGTCCGCTCAATCACCGCCGAGGGCGGCCACCAGCCCCCCGCCCCCTCACCCGCCGGACAGCCCCACCACCAGCCAGATGAAGGCCGCGCCCGCCACCGTGCAGAGCAGGGTGGAGCGGGCGGGGTGTTCGTGGTGGGCCTCGGGCAGGATCTCGGCTGCGGCGAGGTAGAGCAGGACGCCGGCGAAGAGGCCCAGATAGCCGCCGAGCACCGCTTCGGGGATGTGGAAGAAGGCGGTCGACAGCGCGCCCACGAGGGGTGCGCAGGCGTCGGCCACCAGCATCGCGATCGCGCGGCGGCGGGCGTTGCCGTACAGGCTCGTGATGGTGAAGGTGTTGAAGCCGTCGGCGAAGTCGTGCGCGATCACGGCCAGCGCGACGGCCGTGCCCATGCCGCTGCCCACCTGGAAGGCCGCGCCGATCGCCACGCCGTCCATGGCGCTGTGCCCCACCATCGCGGCGGCGGCGGTCAGGCCCACCTCGGGCGCCCGGTGATTGTGCCCCTCGGCGCCGCCGTGCGCGGCCTGCCGGGCGGCCAGGGTGCGTTCCACCAGATGGGCGAGCAGGAATCCGGCCACGAACAGCAGCAGGGCGGCGGGTACGCCGAAGACCTCGCGGCGGGCCGCGTGCAGCGCCTCCGGCAGCAGGTCCAGGCCGACCACGCCCAGCATCAGGCCGCCGGCCAGTCCCAGGACGAGATGGCGACGGTCGGTCACGCGCTGTGCCGTCCAGCCGCCGGCCAGCGTCATCAGGAACGCGCCGAGCGCGACGAAGACCGCCATAGGCACTTGCTATCCGATCGAGGGGCCTTCGCGCACATCCGGCGCCGAGCGCACTCCCCCAGACCCTGACATTTCACCGATTCCGACTTGCGTTTCGACGTATCCGTAGGTCTCGTACGAGAGGACCCTCCCATGGCCGATGCCCCCACCGGCAAGGTGACCTTCGTCGGTGCCGGCCCCGGCGCCGCCGATCTGCTGACGTTCCGTGCCGCGCGTGCGATCGCGGAGGCGGACGTGGTGATCTGGGCGGCGAGCCTGGTCCAGGCGGAGGTCCTCGAGCACGCGCGTGCGGACGCGGAGGTCCTGGACTCGGCGGCCATGTCCCTGGAGGACGTCGTCGCCGTCTACCGGCGCGCCCGCACCGAGGGCCTGAAGGTGGCGCGGATCCACTCCGGTGACCCGGCGCTGTGGGGCGGCACGCAGGAGCAGCTGGACCGGTGCGCCGGGATCGGGATCGCCACGGAGATCGTGCCGGGGGTCTCGTCCTTCTCCGCCGTCGCCGCTCTCGCCCAGCGCGAGCTGACGATTCCCGAGGTCGCGCAGTCCGTCGTCCTCACCCGGCTGGGCGGCGGCAAGACGCCGATGCCGCCCGGGGAAGAGGTACGGGAGTTCGCCCGGCACGGTACGACGATGGCGATCTTCCTCTCCGCCGCCCGCAGCGGGCAGCTGGTGCGCGAGCTGCTGGAGGGCGGCTATCCGACGGACACCCCGGTGGTCGTCGCCTACCAGGCGACCTGGCCGGAGGAGCTGGTCGTGAAGTGCACGATCGGCACGCTGGAGGAGACGGTCAAGGAGCACAAGCTCTGGAAGCACACGCTCTTCCTGGTCGGCCCGGCGCTGGACGCGCACGGGACGCGTTCGCACCTGTACCACCCCGGTCACTTCCACGGCTACCGCAAGGCCGACCCGGAGGCCCGGCGGGCCCTGCGTGAGCGGGGAGCGAGCAGTTGATCACGGTCGTCGGTACGGGGACGGGCGCGCCGGTTCCCGAGGACGTCCTCGCGGGTGCCGCGCTGGTCGTCGGCGGGCGCCGGCACCTGGATGCGGTACGGCTGCCCGAGGGCGCCGGACGGGTCGTACTCGGCCCGCTGGCGCCGGCGCTGGACGTCATCGAACGGCATCTGGAGAAGGCGGACCGGGTCGTCGTGCTGGCCTCCGGTGACCCGGGGTTCTTCGGGATCGTACGGGCGCTGGCCGAGCGGTTCGGGTCGCGGCGGCTGGATGTGCGGCCCGGGGTCTCGTCCGTCGCCGCCGCGTTCGCGCGAGTGGGGCTGCCCTGGGACGACGCCGTGGTCGTCAGCGCGCACGGCCGGGAGCTCCGTACGGCGGTCAACGTGTGCCGGGCGCGGCCGAAGGTGGCGGTGCTGACGGGGCCGGGAGCGGGGCCGGCCGAACTGGGGGCGGCGCTGCTGCACCAGGCGCGCGTGCCGGAGCGTGTCCTCGTCGTCGTCTCCGCCCTCGGCTCCGCGGACGAGCGCGTCGAACGGGTCACGCCCGCCGAGGCCGCCGCCCGGGACTGGGGTACGGCGGTGAGCGTGGTGCTGTGTCTGACACAGGCGCGGGCGCTCGGGCCGGTGCGTACGGTGGCCGGGGTTCCTGCCCAGCCTTCCCGATGGGCCCTGGCCGAGGGCGAGTTCGCGCACCGGGACTCGATGATCACCAAGTTCGAGGTACGGGCGCTGGCGCTGGCCCGGCTCGGGCCCCGGCTGGGCGACCTGGTGTGGGATGTGGGTGCCGGCTCGGGCTCGGTGGCGGTGGAGTGCGCGCGGTTCGGCGCGGCCGTCGTCGCCGTGGAGAAGGCGACCGACGGTGTCGAGCGGATCCGCGCCAACGCCGAAGCGCACGGTGTGGACGTGCGGGTGGTGCACGGCTCGGCGCCGGACGCGCTCGCCCATCTCGCCGACGACCCCGACGCGGTGTTCGTCGGCGGCGGCGGACGCGAACTGCCCGGCATCGTCGCCGCGTGCGCGCGCCGCGCCCGGCGGACCGTGGTCGTCGCCATGGCCGCGCTCGACCGGGTGCCGGCGGCCCGCGAGGCACTCACGGCCGCCGGGTTCACCTGCGACGGGGTGCTGCTGCAGTCCTCGCGACTGGCCCCACTGCCGGGCGAGGTGACCCGGCTCGCGGCGACCAATCCTGTGTTTCTGCTCTGGGGCGTCAGAACCCCGTCTAGTGAAGGAGTTACCGAGTGATCGGCCTGATTTCCGCCACCGCGGCGGGGGCGGCGGCGCGGGACCGGCTGGCCGCGGCCTGGCCGGACCGGGCGCGGGTGTACGAGGGTCCCGTCGGGGAGGCGGTACGGGCCGCGTTCGCCGAGTGCGAGCAGCTGGTGTGCTTCCTGGCGACGGGCGCGGTGGTACGGCTGCTCGCGCCGCTGCTCGGCGACAAGAGGGCCGACCCGGGCGTGGTGTGCGTGGACGAGGCCGGCCGGTTCGCGGTGTCGCTGGTCGGCGGGCACGGTGGCGGCGCCAACGAACTCGCCCGCGAGGTGGGCGGGTTGCTGGGCGCCGAGCCGGTGGTGACGACCGCGACGGACGCCGTCGGGCTGGCGGGCCTGGACACGCTGGGGCTGCCGTACGAGGGCTCGGTCGCGGCCGTGTCCCGGGCGCTGCTGGACGGCGAACCGGTCGTGCTGGAGGCCGAGTCGGCGTGGCCGCTGCCGCCGCTGCCCACCTCGGCGCACGGGGCATACACCGTCCGGCTCACCGATCGGGCCGTCACACCCGGCGAGCGTGAGGTGCTGCTCAGGCCGCCGTCGCTGGTGGTCGGGGTCGGCGCGTCCAAGGGTGCGCCGGCGCAGGAAGTCCTGCAGCTGGTGGAGGAAGCGCTGCGGGAGGCGGGGCTCTCGCCGCGGTCCGTGGCCGAACTGGCCACCGTGGACGCCAAGGCGGAGGAGCCCGGCATCGTCGCCGCCGCCGAGCGGCTGGGGGTACCCCTGGTGACGTACTCCGCCGAGGAGCTGGTGACGGTCGGGGTGCCGAATCCGTCCGACGCCCCCCTCGCGGCCGTCGGCACCCCGTCGGTCGCCGAGGCGGCCGCGCTGCTGCGGGGCGGTGAACTCCTCGTGCCCAAGCGGAAGTCCGTGCGGGCCGACGGGCGGCCGGCCATGGCGACCTGTGCCGTCGTACGGCGTCCGGGGCGCGGCCGGCTCGCCGTGGTCGGGCTCGGACCGGGCGCCCGGGACCTGCTCACCCCGCGCGCGGCGGCCGAACTGCGCCGGGCCTCGGTGCTGGTCGGGCTCGACCAGTACGTGGACCAGATCCGCGATCTGCTCAGGCCCGGCACCCGGGTGCTGGAGTCGGGGCTCGGCGCGGAGGAGGAACGGGCGCGTACGGCGGTCGCGGAGGCCCGCAAGGGCCATGCGGTGGCGTTGATCGGCAGCGGGGACGCGGGCGTGTACGCCATGGCCTCCCCGGCGCTCGCCGAGGCGTCGGACGACATCGACGTGGTCGGGGTGCCCGGGGTGACGGCCGCGCTGGCCGCCGGGGCGATCCTGGGGGCGCCGCTGGGCCACGACCATGTCTCCATCAGCCTGTCCGACCTGCACACCCCGTGGGAGGTCATCGAGCGGCGGGTGCGGGCGGCGGCCGAGGCGGACATCGTCGTCACCTTCTACAACCCGCGCTCCCGGGGCCGCGACTGGCAGCTGCCCAAGGCCCTCGCGATCCTCGCCGGGCACCGGGAGCCGGCCACGCCGGTGGGTGTCGTACGCAACGCGTCCCGGCCGGACGAGTCGAGCCGGGTCACGACCCTCGCCGAACTGGACCCGGCGACGGTCGACATGATGACGGTCGTCACCGTGGGCAACACGGCCACCCGGATCATCGCGGGACGCATGGTGACCCCGCGCGGCTACCGCTGGCAGGAACGCAACCAGGAGGGCGCCCAGTGAACTCTGTGGCCCGTGTGGTCCACCCCATCGAGCAGGAGTCCTTCCGCCGGCTGCGCACCCGCCTGGACACCTCGCACTTCCCGCCGCTGACCCGGGCGGTGGTGGAGCGGGTCATCCACTCCGCCGCCGACCTGGAGTACGCGGCCGATCTCGTCATGGCCGAGGACGACCTGGTCAAGGCGCATGCCGCACTGCACGCCGGGGCGCCGGTCGTCGTGGACGTGGAGATGGTCGCGGCCGGCATCACCCGGCGGGAGACGGTCTGCCGGCTGAAGGACGCCGAGTCCGGCCCGGGACTGACCCGTTCGGCCCACGCCGTGCGGCTCGCGTACGAGGAGGTCGGTCCCGGGGCGCTGTGGGTGATCGGCTGTGCGCCGACCGCCCTGGAGGAGCTGCTCACCCTGGACGCCTCCCCCGCGCTCGTCATCGGCCTGCCCGTCGGTTTCGTCGGCGCCGCCGAGTCCAAGGCCGCGTTGCGGATGAGCGGGCTGCCCGCCGTGAGCAACGTGTCCGAGAAGGGCGGGTCGGCGGTCGCCGCCGCCGCGCTCAACGCCCTGCTGTACCACCCCGTTTCACCTGAGGAGACCACGTGACCACCCCGCCCGCCCTGCTCATCGCCGGACACGGCACCCGTGACGACGCCGGAGCCGAGGCGTTCCGCGACTTTGTGCGGCAGCTGCAGCTGCGCTCCGACATGCCGGTCGCGGGCGGCTTCATCGAGCTGTCCGCGCCGCCGCTGGGCGAGGCCGTCGCCGGGCTCGTGGCCCGGGGCGTTCGGCGGTTCGCGACCGTGCCGCTGATGCTGGTCTCCGCCGGGCACGCCAAGGGCGACATCCCGGCCGCGCTGGCCCGCGAGAAGGAACGGCACCCGGGTATCTCGTACACCTACGGCCGTCCGCTCGGCCCGCATCCGGCACTGCTGAGCGTGCTGGAGCGGCGGCTGGACGAGGCGCTGGGTTCCTCCGCGCGCAGTCCCGAGGACCGGGCCGATGTGACGGTGCTGCTGGTGGGCCGGGGTTCGACGGACCCCGACGCCAACGCCGAGGTGTACAAGGCGGCGCGGCTGCTGTGGGAGGGCCGTGGGTACGCCGGGGTGGAGACGGCCTTTGTGTCGCTGGCGGCGCCGGACGTGCCGAGCGGCCTGGACCGGTGCGCGGCGCTGGGGGCGCGCAGGATCGTCGTACTCCCCTACTTCCTGTTCACCGGGATCCTGCCGGACCGGGTGCGGCAGCAGACCGAGGGGTGGGCCGCCGCGCACCCGGAGACCGAGGTGCTCTCGGCCGATGTCATCGGGCCCGAGCCGGAGCTGCTGGACCTGGTGCTGGAGCGGTACGAGGAGGCCGTCAAGGGTGATCTGCGCATGAACTGCGACTCGTGCGTGTACCGGATCGCGCTGCCGGGCTTCGAGGACAAGGTGGGGCTGCCGCAGCAGCCGCACTTCCACCCGGACGACGACGGCCACCACGGCCACGGGCACCACCATCACGGGGGGCACTCGCACAGCCATGCGCACTGAGGGCAGGGGACCGGATCTGCGTCATCACGGGGACGCCGAGGTGCGGGACGACGGGGCGGCGTTGGTCGATCTCGCCGTCAACGTCCGTGCGGACACCCCCCCGGCGTGGCTGCGGGAGGAGATCGCCGCCTCGCTGCCGTCCCTCGCGGCCTACCCGGACGGGCGGGCCGCGCGGGCGGCGGTGGCGGCGCGGCACGGGCTGCCGGTGGAGCGGGTGCTGCTGACGGCGGGCGCGGCGGAGGCGTTCGTGCTGCTCGCCCGCGCGCTGAAGATACGGCGACCGGTCGTCGTGCACCCGCAGTTCACCGAGCCGGAGGCCGCGCTGCGGGACGCGGGGCACACCGTGGACCGGGTGGTGCTGCGGGAGGAGGACGGGTTCCGGCTGGATCCGGCGGCGGTGCCGGAGGATGCGGACCTGGTGGTCATCGGGAATCCGACGAATCCGACGTCGGTGCTGCATCCGGCGGAGGCGATTGCCCGACTCGCCCGTCCTGGACGGGTGTTGGTGGTCGACGAGGCGTTCATGGACGCGGTGCCGGGTGAGCGGGAGGGGCTGGCCGGGCGGACCGATGTGCCGGGGCTGGTCGTGCTGCGCAGCCTGACCAAGACATGGGGGCTGGCCGGGCTGCGGATCGGCTATGTGCTGGCTCCCCGGGAGATCATCGCCGGACTGGAGCGGGCTCAGCCGTTGTGGCCGGTCTCCACGCCTGCGCTGGCCGCCGCTCGGGCGTGTGTGACGCCCCGGGCGCTGGCGGAGGCGGGGCATGCGGCACATCGCATCACGGCGGAACGGGGCCATCTGGTGGCGGGGTTGTCGGAGTTCGCTTCGCTGGGGGTGCGGGTGGTGGCACCTGCGGATGGGCCGTTCGTGCTGGTCCGCATGCCGGGCGCGGCCGCCGTACGGCACCGGTTGCGTGAGCTTGGCTATGCGGTGCGGCGGGGGGACACGTTTCCGGGGCTCGGGGAGGAGTGGATACGGGTGGCGGTGCGGGACCGGGGCACGGTGAGCGGGTTCCTGTCGGCGCTGTCCGTCGCGCTTCGCTAGCCGGGGCCCCGCCCCAGACCCCGCCAGGGGCGCCGCCTCGCCCACCCACCACCCGGCTCTGTCAGCTTTCCCCTGCCGGAGCGGCCGTGGACGGGCAGTCCGCCGGCGGCGTCGACGGTTCGGCGGCGACGGGAGTCCAGGAGCAGGCCAGGGAGCCGCCGATCAGACCGGTGATCAGTCCGAGGAAGAGGCCACCGAAGTTCGCGACAGGAAAGGAGAGGAGGGTGAGCAGGAGAGCGGCAACCCCGGCGAACATGCGGAGATGCGGGTGGTACCAGAGGGTGAGCCCCAGGGTGATGAGCAGGACTCCGATGATCAGGGCTCCGGCACCGGACGTGGTCGACATGGCCAGCGGAATTCCGCCCAGGTCCAGATTCGCGTACGGCCAGTACAGGATGGGCAATCCGGCCGTCGCGGTGAAGAGCCCCGCCCAGAAGGGACGTTCGCCACGCCAGGTGCTGAATCTGTGCCGGGCGCGCGCTGCCGCTGCGGTGAGGCGTGGTCGGGGGCGTTCGGCAGGTTCGGGCCGCCCAGGAATCAGAAACATTCGTGACGGCCGTGCTCGATCTGCACGCGCAGGCCGGGGATATTGAACGTACCGGCGGAGAGCGCGACCGCGGTCACGCGCACGTCGGTCAGGGTGACCGACGTGGCCTGCTGCCCGAAGCCGTCGGGGTCGAAGAAGCGTGAGTTCCGGTCGCCCGGATTGATCGGGCCCTTGGTGATCTCCCCTTGCGCGATTCCCTGGTTGAGGCCCCTGAAATCCGCCTGCCCGGCCGACTGGAACGTCGTGTCGAGGAAAAGGTTCGACGCTTCGACCGGTTGTTCCCTTCCGCCGGTGATCTTCAGCGTCTGCTCGCCCAGCACCGGGATCTCGACCAGTACGGACTGGCACAGCGCGCTGATCGTCGTGTGCCGGGATCCGGTGACCGTCACCGGCACACGCTCGCCCTGCCTGGTCACGTCCACCATGCCGTAGATGCTGAGCCCGCGGGAGGTCAGCGTGTCCGCGGTGACCTGGAACTTCTTGCCGGAAATGAGGAACGACGCGGCCAGTACACCCTGGCCCATGGCAATGCCGAGGGCCGTGCAGGCCGCGACGCCGGCCACCAGGACCGCCGCAAAGCGCCGCCAACGGGTTTTGCCGGCGCGGTGCGACATCCCGTCTCCTTCGGTCATGGCGCGAGCCGCTACCCGGAAAAAGCAGATGTTCTCCTCGCTGCCCAGTGACGGATCCTAGGCTTCCGGTTGTGGCGATCGGCTGCGCGCCAGGGCCGCCGTACGGGTGACGCACACGGCGTTCGGCCCTTCGGGCGATGCGGTGCCCATGGGCCAGGCGAGAGGCGGCCGTCCCGCCGGGACCACGAATGCGGCTAGTTCTTGCGGCGTCTGGCCACCGTCACCGCTCCCCCGCCGACCAGCACCAATGCCAGCGCGCCGCCCGCGATGTAGGGCGTCGCGCTGCTGCCGCCGGTCTCCGCGAGGTCGCCCCGGGCGCCCTGTGCCCGCACGTCGGCCGGGTCGTGGCTCGGCACCGGGTGTCCGCCGGCCGGGGCCATCGGTGACTCGCAGGTGGCCTTGGCGAGAGTGATCGTTCCTTCAACATCGGCGACGTCGAGCTTCAACGGGTTGACGGAGACCTTGAGTTCGAGGGCGGTGGCGGCGGCCGTACGGGTCGTGGTGCGCCGCTGGGCCAGGTCGAGGCGGACCTCGCCGACGCCGGGCACCTTCACCTCGGTCGGGCCGCCGGCGGTGAGCGTGACGCGCTTGCCGAGGACCGTGACGGCGCCGAGGACGTTCGCCGAGGCGGCCGGTGCCTTGCCGGCCTCGCAGGTCGCCCGGGCGGTGACCGTGCCGACCTCGATCAGGGACAGCAGGGGCAGTCCGGGGACGTGGAGCCGGGCTCCGACCAGCCGGACCGAGCCCTCGGCGCGCTGCGACGTCACGGTGGCCTTCGCGGAGGCCACGTCCGCGCCGAGGACCGCGAACGGCTTGCCGCCGGCCACGCCGTCGAGCCGGGCGGACAGCGCTGTCCTGTCGGCGCTCCGCGGTGCCCGGACCTCGTTGAGGGAGACCGCGAGCGGGACGTCGACGGTCTTGTCGAGCAGGGACACGTCGAGCCCGGTGCGCAGGACGACGGCGGAGGCGCGACCGTGGCCGGTGGTCGCGTGCGCGGCGCCCGCGCCCAGGACCGCGGGCGCCGCGGCGAGGGCGGTGACCGTCGCCGCGGCGGCGAGACGGCGTGCGGGCATACGGAAGTTGTTGCTGTTCAAGGCGGTGGGACCCCCAGTGGGAACATGCTTGGGACCCGTCAACCATGTACGCACTGTGGGTGAACGGTCAGCGATCCTGGGTCACTTCACTCAAACGTGGATACCCCGTACGCCGATTCGAATCGCCGGGCACAGGCGTTCCCCTACTGCACGATCCGCCCGTTCAGCACCACCCGGCGCGGTGCCGCCAGTACCCGTACGTCGGCGCGCGGGTCGCCCTCGTACACCACCAGGTCGGCCGGCGCGCCCTCCTCCAGGCCGGGGCGGCCGAGCCAGGCGCGGGCGCCCCAGCTGGTCGCCGACAGGGCCTCGACCGGCGGGATGCCCGCGGTGACCAGCTCGGCGACCTCCTCCGCGACCAGGCCGTGGGCCAGTGAGCCGCCCGCGTCCGTGCCGACGTACACCGGGATCCCGGCGTCGTAGGCGCCGCGCACGGTGTCGTAGCGGCGCTCGTGCAGCCGGCGCATGTGTGCGGACCAGCGCGGGAACTTGGTGTCGCCGCCGGCGGCGAGCTGCGGGAAGGTGGCGATGTTGACGAGGGTGGGGACGATCGCCACGCCGCGCTCGGCGAAGAGCGGGATCAGGTCGTCGGTCAGGCCGGTCGCGTGCTCGATGCAGTCGATGCCCGCCTCGACGAGGTCGCGCAGGGAGCTCCGGGCGAAGCAGTGGGCGGTGACGCGCGCGCCGAGCCGGTGGGCCTCGGCGATGGCCGCCCGGACCGCCTCGCGCGGCCAGCAGGGGGCGAGGTCGCCGGTGTCGCGGTCGATCCAGTCGCCGACCAGCTTGACCCAGCCGTCGCCGCGCCGGGCCTCCTGGGCGACGTAGGCGACGAGGTCGTCCGGCTCGATCTCCCAGGCGTAGTTCCTTATGTACCGGCGGGTGCGGGCGATGTGCCGGCCGGCCCGGATGATCTTCGGCAGGTCCTCGCGGTCGTCGATCCAGCGGGTGTCGGAGGGCGAACCCGCGTCCCGGATCAGCAGGGTGCCCGTCTCGCGGTCGGTGAGCGCCTGCTTCTCGGCGGTGTCGGCGTCGACCGGGCCGTGCGCGCCGAGGCCGACGTGGCAGTGCGCGTCGACCAGGCCGGGCAGCGCCCAGCCCTCGACGGTGGTGATGTCCCGGGCCCCGGCGGGACGGTCGTAGGACACCCGGCCCCCGACCACCCACAGCTCGTCGCGGACGTCCTCGGGCCCGACGAGGACCCGCCCCTTCACGTGCAGCACGGCGCCATCGCTCATGTCCTGCACCCTAACGACCCGGGCCGCCGCCTGGTGAGTGAGCTATGCCTCGGACTTCCCCACCTGGTCGGAGGTCTCCTCCTCCACCTCGGCCATCGCCGGGTCGAGCAGGCGGGAGAGGAAGTGGCGGGTGCGCTCGTGCTGCGGGTGGCCGATGACCTGCTCGGGGCTGCCGTCCTCGACGATCACGCCGCCGTCCATGAAGACGACCCGGTCGGCGACCTCGCGGGCGAAGGTCATCTCGTGGGTGACGACCATCATCGTCATGCCCTCGGTGGCGAGCATGCGCATGACGGCGAGGACATCGCCGACCAGCTCGGGGTCGAGCGCCGAGGTCGGCTCGTCGAAGAGCATCACCTGCGGGCCCATCGCGAGCGCCCGGGCGATGGCCACGCGCTGCTGCTGGCCGCCGGAGAGGGAGGAGGGGTAGGCCTCGGCCTTCTCGGACAGGCCGACGCGGGCGAGGTTCTCGGCGGCGATCCTCGCGGCCGTGGCCTTGTCCCGCCCAAGGACCCGGCGCTGCGGCAGCGTGAGGTTCTCGGTGACGTTCAGGTGCGGGAAGAGGTTGAACTGCTGGAAGACCATGCCGATACGGCGGCGTACGGCGTCGATGTCGACGTCGGGGTCGGTCAGCTCGGTGCCGCCGACGAACACCTGGCCCTTGGTGGGCTCCTCCAGCAGGTTCACACAGCGCAGCAGCGTGGACTTGCCGGAACCGGAGGGGCCGATGACACAGACGACCTCGCCCCGGCCGATCTCCAGGTCGATGCCCTTGAGCACCTGGTTGTCGCCGAAGGACTTGTGCAGGTCCCGTACCTGAATCTCCGGGTGGCTCACCGGATCGCCTCCTGGGCCTTGGACTCCATGCGCCTGACGACATAGCTGAGCGGGATGGTCACCAGCAGGTAGCACAGGCCCGCGACCAGGATCGGCGTGGAGTTGGCGGTCGTACTGGCGAGGTCGCGGCCGAACTTGGACAGCTCCCGCTCCTCCAGGGTGACGCCGAGGAACAGCACCAGCGAGGAGTCCTTGAACAGCAGGACGAGTTCGTTGGTGAGCGGCGGCAGGATGATCCGGAACGCCTGCGGGACGATGATGGAGACCATGGCCCTGGCCGGCGAGAAGCCGAGCGAACGGGCCGCCTCCATCTGCCCCTTGGGCACGGCCTGGATGCCGGCGCGGATGGTCTCCGCCATGTACGCGGCCGAGACCAGGCCGAGCGCGATCGCGACCTTGCCGTAGGTGCCGCCGGGGATCTCCGTGCCGGGGAAGGCGAGGGGGACGGCCACACCGACGAAGATGAAGATCAGCAGGGCGGGCAGGCCCCGGAAGATCTCGATGTAGACGCCCGCCAGCCAGCGGTACGGGCCCACGGAGGACAGCCGCATCAGGGCGATGACCATGCCGAGGACGAGTCCGACGACAAAGCCGGACAGCGTGTAGAGCACGGTGTTCTTCAGCGCCAGCGTGATGACGTCCGGGAACATCTGCCGGGCGATGCTGCCCTGGGCGAACTGGTTCTGCAGCCGGCCCCAGTCCGCCGTGGCCGCGAAGGCGATCACGGCGGCGACGAAGACGACGTACTGGACGCCCCGGGACAGGCTCCGCTTCTGACGGCGGGTCAGGCCCTTTTTCTTCGGCTGGAGTTGTACGTCCGTATCGGTCATGAGGCGGCGGGAGAGGCGACGGAGGCGTTGTACGGCCCGATCCACTGCTCGTAGATCTTCTTGTAGGTGCCGTCGGCCTTGGCGTCCTTGAGGGCCTTGTTGATGGCGTCGAGCAGCGCCTTGTTGCCCTTCTTGACCGTGAAGCCGTACTGCTCACCGGTCTTGAGGTTGTCGACGACCTTGAACTTGTCCGCGTTGGCCTTGTCCTTCAGCCAGCCCTGGACCACCGGGTAGTCGATGACGACGGCCTGGACCTGGCCGGTGCGCAGGCCGTTGAGGACCGCGTCGGAGGACTCGAAGGAGATCGGGTCGTAGCCCTTGCCCTTGACGTAGTCCTCGCCGGTGGTCTGCGCCTGGGCGCCGAGCTGCTTGCCCTTGGCCTTGACGTCCGCGAGCGAGTTGATGCCGCTGCTCTTGGCGACGAGGACGGCCTGGGTGGCCTCGAAGTACGGGTCGGAGAAGTCGACGTTCTTCTTGCGCTCCGGCGTGATCGTCATGCCGGCGGCGGCCAGGTCGCACTGGCCGGAGTTCAGGAACGCGCCGGTCTTGAAGTTCTCGAACGGGGTGTCGAGGATCTGCTGCTTGACGCCCAGGTTCTTGGCGACGAGGTCGATGAGGGAGACGTCGAAGCCCTGCACCTTGCCGTTGATCTCCGACTGGAACGGCGGGTACGGCAGGTGGGTGCAGGTGGTCAGCTGACCGGCCTTGACGATGTGGACCCCCTTGGCGGTGGCACCGCCGCCCCCGTTGCCGTTCGAGGAGCAGCCGGCCACGACGAGGACCAGTGCGGCGGTCGCGGTGGTGGCAGCCAGGAGGCGGGTCCGGCGTCCGGGGAACGTTTTCATGGGGGGATCTTCTCTGTGGGGGAACGTGGGTTCCGATTATAAGGAAGAGTTTGAGTCTCTCAAATCAAACCGATGGTTGCGAGGCCGTTCGACCTAAGATCGATGGACTTGCCCCGAACGTGAGGAGAGCGCCACCGTGACCCATCCCTTCCTCGACCTGCCCCCGCTGAGTGCCGAGCGCTTCGCCGCCATCGAGGACGGGGTCGCCCGGCTGCTGGATACCCGGCAGGACGTGCTGATCACGCAGGGCGAGGCGCTGCTGCCGCTGGAGGGCGCGATCCGGGCGGCGGCCGGTCCGGGCACGGTGGCCCTGAACGTGATCACGGGCCCTTACGGGCAGACGTTCGGCACCTGGCTGCGCGACTCCGGCGCAACGGTGTACGACCTCTGTGTCCCCTTCCACACGGCCGTGACCGCCGACCAGGTCCGGGAGGCGTTCGCCGAGCATCCCGGGATCGACTTCGTGTCCCTCGTCCACGCCGAGGCGGCGACCGGCAACACCAACCCGGTCGCGGAGATCGGCGAGGCGGTACGGGAGCGGGGTGCGCTGTTCTACCTGGACGCGGTGGCCTCCGTGGGGGCGGAACCGGTGCTGCCGGACGCGTGGGGCGCGGACCTGTGTGTGATCGGCGCGCAGAAGGCCATGGGCGGTCCGGCGGGGGTGTCGGCGATCTCGGTGAGCGAGCGGGCGTGGGCCCGGATGGCGGCCAACCCGAACGCGCCGCGCCGGTCCTATCTGTCCCTGCTGGACTGGAAGGAGCGCTGGCTCGACGCCGGCCGCAGGGCGCTGCCGCACGCTCCGGCCCAGTTGGAGATGCTGGCGCTGGAGGCGTGTCTGGAGCGGATCGAGTCGGTGGGGCTGGATGCGGTGATGGCCCGGCACCGGAGCGCCGCGCTGGCTTCACGGGCGGGTGCGGTGGCGCTGGGCGGGGGTCTGGAGCCGTACGTGTACGACGAGAAGGACGCCGCACCGGTGGCCACGACGCTCCGGGTGCCGTCAGGCGTGGTGGCCTCGGAGCTGGTGGCGCGGGCCCTGGAGACCGACCCCGCGCTGCCGCTGGCGGCGGGCGGGGGCGCACTGGCCAAGGAGATGATCCGCGTCAACCACTACGGCCCGGACGCCACACCCGCCGCGGTCCAGAACTCGCTCACCGCCCTGGCCGGAGCACTCACCGAGCACGGCCTTCCCACCGACCTGCAGGCAGCCCGCCGGGCCGCCACGGCGGCCTGGGGGCAGGGGCGATAGCGGTCTCGGCACGGGGCCTTTCCGTGGAACTGGAGGCCGGCCGTGGCAGCGCGGGGGCAGGGGCGATGGCGGTCTCGGCGCAGGAGCGGCGGCACGCCAGCCGCAGGCGCGGTGGCACTACCGCCCCCGGGCTCGCACCGCTCGTCGAACACGGACTGGCCTTGGGCCTGGCCCGGGGTAGGGGCGGTGGCGCTCAGGGGCTTGGGTGGGAGGCCAGGAACTCCCTTACGATGGCCAGGGGTTGGGCCGCTTCCTCGAAGCCTCGGCGTACGGCTTCGGCCAGCCAGGATTCCGCTTCCGTCAGCTGTCCGCGTCCGGCCAGCAGGGCGCCGAGGTTGTGGGCTGCCCGTGGGTGTCCGGCCTCGGCCGCCTTGCGGCACCAGAACTCGGTCCTCTCCTCGTCCCCGCGCTCGGCGAGGTAGGACGCCCAGCCGAAGGCGGTGTCCGCGTCCGCCTGCTCCCCGGCCCGCTGCCACCAGTACTCGCCCTCCGTACGGCCGCCGGGCTTGTCGAGGAGCAGCAGGCCCAGTGCGAAGGCAGCACCAGGGAGCTCGTCGGCCAGGTGCCGCAGCGATTCCTCCGCTTCCTCCAGCCGGCCGGACTCCACGAGCCAGTCGGCGAGCAGCATGCTCGCCTGCCGGTGTCCTCGTTCGGCGGCCTTGCGCCACCAGGAGGCCGCCTCCTGGCCCTCACCGCGTTTGGAGTGCAGGATGCCGAGGTTGTAGGCGGCGACGGGCACCTCGGGAGCGGACACCCGCCACCAGTGCTCCGCCTCGGCCGCCATCCCCTGGGCGTAGTAGTGCGACGCGAGGTAGTGGGCGGCGTCGGTGCGGCCGCTCTCGGCGGCCCACCGCAGGAGGGCCTCGGTCACGTGCGCCCTGCCCCAGTCCCGGACCGCCACGGCGAACGTCGCGATCTCCTTCATGTCATCGACGTCATCGAGCAGTTCGAGCAGCAGCAGCCGGGCTTCGTCGGAGCGCCCGGCGCAGATCAGCAGGTCGATCAGATTGAAGCGGACCGTCGTGTCACCGGTTTCCGCGGCCCGGCGCCACGCGGCCTCCGCCCCGGCCAGGTCGTCCTGCATGCGCAGCAGGGCTCCGAGGTTGTTGAGGGCCTGTTCGTTGCCGGCGTCGCCTGCCCGCCGGTACCACTCCTTGGCCCCCTCGACGTCGCCCTCGGCGGACAGCCATCCGGCGAGGTTGAACATGGCCACGGCATGGCCGCTCTCGGCCCCCTTGGCGTACCAGGTGGCGCCCTCGGCACGGTCGCCCCGTCTGCTGAGGAGCACGCCGAGTTCGTTGGCGGCCTCCGCGTTCCCGCCCTCGGCGGCGACCCGCCACCAGGTCTCGGCCTGGATGAGATCGCCGCGTTCTTCGGCCACGCGGCCCAGGATCTCCGCGGCCCGGACATGACCTCGTTCGGCCGCGCGACGCAGCCACGGCTCGGCCTGGTCGTCGTCACCGCACAGCCGGAGCGTGTGCCCGTGCACGTACATCGCCTCGGTGTCTCCGGCCTCGGCCGCCGCCTGCCACCACGGCTCCGCCTCGGCCTCGTCACCGCGCAGGTGCAGGAGCGTCGCCCACGTCGCCATCGCCCTGGGGTAGCCACCCTCCGCGGCGTTCCGAAGGAAGGTCTCGGCCCGCTCGTCCTCGCCTTCGGCGCGGTAGTGCGTGAACAGGTTGAACGCGGAGAGGGCGTCTCCGGCCTCAGCCGCCGCCAGCCACCACCGCTCGGCCTCCTCGTCCTCGCCGCGCATCTTCAGGACGGCGGCGAGATTGACCTGGGCGAGTGCGCTCCCGGCCTCGGCGAGGGGGCGCAGCAGCGGTTCGACCTCGGCGGGATCCATCCGCTGGAACAGCAGTGCGGAGGTGTAGTTGATGACCGCTTCCATCTCACCGGCCTCCGCGAGGGGACGCCATGCCTGCTCGGCGATCGCCCACCGGGCACTGAGCGAAGCGGCCTGGCCGATCAGCGGGCGCGTCCGGTCGTCGGAGTACTTCAGTGCGGCCAGCCACACCGACTCCGGTACGTCCGGTGCCCCGGGGTCGCGGGCCACCGAGTCCACGAGGTAGTCGAACGGTCTCTTGGTGCCGTCCTCCTCGCCTTCCATCAGCAGGCTGGCGACGCCGTAGCGGACCTGGGAAGCCCAGGTGACGGCGTCGTCGTAGGACTCCGGGCGCAGCGCCGCGCCGCCCAGGGCCTTGAGATGGTGGTGGTGCGCCTCGTTCAGCAGGGCGGCCGGCAGATCGCCGATCATCCCGACGCGGGCCAGGTCCACGGCCGCCGCGACGAGTGCGGCGCCTCGCGGGTGGCCGCCCCGGGCGGTGGACCGCTCGGCCCTGCGCCACTCGGCGAGGAGTTCCGGTCCGGCCGCCAGGTATTCGGCGATGCCGTGGATGCCGTGCCGGGCATGGGCCTCGTGCAGCCGGTCGTCGTCGGCCTGGGCCACCCGGGCGAGTTCGGCTTCGCTCCACAGCCGTCGTACGACAACCGGTTCCACCATGTTCAGGACGCGCAGTCCGGTCTCGGCAGCCATCCGGCCGGGGCCGCCCTCGCCGGTGACGTCGTCGGCCGCGTCCCGCAGAGTGTCGTAGCGCTCGTCACGCAGGGTCGCCAGGATCACCAGGCGGGCTCTGATCAGCGACGTCAGCAGGGACGGCTCGAGGCCGCCGGGCCGCAGGTAGTGGTCCAGGTCGTCGAGCCACAGGACGTGCCGGTCGTACTCCGGCTCCCCGGCTGCCGGGCGCAGGAGGCGCAGGTCGGCGTCCCACGGCGGGGCGAGCAGGAGATGTCCCGGGAGCACGGCGCGCGCCGCTTCGAGGGCCGTGCGGCTCTTGCCGGCGGTGGAGTCGCCGGTGAGCAGCACGAATCCGCCGGACCCGGCCGCCGCCCGCAGCTCGGCCCGCACTCGATCGTCCACGTCGCGTGGGATGTAGGGGGGCAGCGCCGGTCCGTCGCCGTCACCGCCCGCGGCACGGGCCCGGTGCACACCGAGCCCGAGCAGATCGGCTTCGGCCACGGTTTCCCAGATCCCGAGGGCGGCCGTCTGCGCCGCGGCGGGTACGGGAGCGTGGCTGTTCCCGGGCACGCTCACTGCCGCCGGGGGCCGGGCGATGGGCGCCGTACCGTGCCCGGCGGGCAGCGCGAGGCTCTTCGGCGCACCGGTGTCGGCGGTGGGCGGGGGTGGGCTCGAAGTGGCCGGTCCGGTCAGCCCTGGACCGGAACCGGCACCGAAGGGCGGCCTATACGCGCACCTCCGCGACCGTCTCCCACCGCGCGGCCGTCTACGGCACGGACGGCCACGACGCCGGCCACGGCCGGACGGCCACGCTCGGACGGCCCCCCTCCGCCCGAAGCCACACCCGCACGACCGGCCACGGCCGCACCACCCGGCCCGACGCAAGCCCCACCCGCGCCGCCACCCTCGGCAGGACCTCCGGGCAGCGGGCCGGGGCCCGCACCCGGATGGTCGTGCTCGGACGGACCTCCCGGCCCAGCCGGAGCAACACCCGCACCGCCGCCGCCTTCGGGCACACCTCCAGGCCCAGCGGAAACCGCACCCACGCGACCACCCTCGGCCGCACCTCCTGGTCCCGCCGGATCCATGCCCGCACGGGCGCCCTCGACCGGGCCCCCTGACACGGCCGGTACCACGCCCAGTCGGCCCCCTCGGCCGCACCTCCTGGTCCTGCCGGATCCATTCCCGCACCGCCGAACCCGGACGCGCCTCCCGGCTCAGCGGAAACCACGCCCGCACCGCCGCCCTCGACCGGGCCCCCAGGCACGGCCGGTACCACGCCCAGTCGGCCGCCCTCGGACGCGCCTTCCGGCCCAGCGGAAACCACGCCCGCACCGCCGCCCTCGACCGGGCCCCCAGGCACGGCCGGTACCACGCCCAGTCGGCCGCCCTCGGACGCGCCTTCCGGCCCAGCCGGACCCACACCCCCACGGTCGAACTCGACCGGAGGCCCAGCCGGACCCACACCCCCGCCGCCGCCCTCGATCGGAGGCCCAGCCGAAGTCACACCCCCGCCGCCGAACTCCGCCAGCACAGCGCGCAGTTCCGTGACGGCCCGCTCCCGTTCGACGGGGTCCAGGGTCTCCAGCAGGGTCTCGATGCGTGCCTGCCAGGTCGCTTCCTGGCGGATGCGCAGGTGCTCCGAGTGGGTCGGGTCCGCGGATCGGAGTTCGGTGGCGGTCCGCTCCAGGCGTTCGCGTTCCGCCCGTTCGCGCCCGCCGTCGCCGCGGCCGAACCAGCGTGCCACCGCATCCCGCAGCCCGGTCCACGCATCCGTCCCGGCCGCCCGCACCACGGCGGCGCCGCCGGCCGCGGCCGGCCCGGTCCACGCCTGCTCCTGCATCCCCGTCCGCCTTCCCCGGGTCCCCTCATCCCGCCAGCACAGTAGGGCCCGTTCACCACCCTGCGCAGGGTTACGGAGGAAACGTCGTACCCGCGTGCCATGCTGCCGTCATGACCACACCCCCCGTACCCCACACACCGCAGTCGCCCCAGACGTCCCCGGCTCTTCCCGACGGACGGCCCATCCCCGTGATGACCGGCCCCGAACGCCCCATGCTGGAGAGCTGGCTGGACTTCCACCGGGCCACGCTGGAGCTGAAGTGCCGGGGGCTGGACGACGGGCAGGTGCGGCTTGCCTCGGCAAAGCCGTCGTCGCTGACGCTGCTGGGGCTGGTCCAGCACCTGGCCGAGGTCGAACGGACCTGGTTCCAGCGGGTGTTGGCCGGGCTGGACGTGCCGCCGGTGTTCGAGGAGGAGACGGGGTACGCCCTCGATCCGGAGCGGGGACTGGCGGACGCGCTGGACATGTGGCGCCGGGAGATCGCGCGCGGCCGGGAGCTGCTGGCCGAGCGGGATCTGGAGGACACCGGGCGGATCGTCGACGAGCCGCTGGCCGGCGTCGAGGTCAGTGTGCGCTGGGTGCTGATCCACCTCGTCGAGGAGTACGCCCGGCACAACGGACACGCCGATATTTTGCGTGAACGAATCGACGGCAGCACCGGGGCCTGAATTCAATTTTGTTTCACAATTCCCGCCAATTCTCAGGACGATAGCTTCCCATCTTCTTCTGCCCGCTTTTTGCAAGACTAAACGGGGCAGTTTTCCGGCAGGTTTCCGGTGGTTTCCGGGGTGTGACACACTCCACATGCGAGGCGTCTTGTCCCGGTTTGACGTGGGATAACTCGGACATTTCACGACCGCATCCGGGTGGCGCAGCGATGGCCGCCGTGCATTTCCTAATTCGCCTCGCTAAATTCGTGCCGCATGACTGCCGCACCCGCAGACCTGCTCATCGGCCAACCGGCGGTGACCGACGGAGCCGCGCTCTGGCGTCTCGCCAAGGACTCGAAAACCCTCGACCTGAACTCTTCGTACAGCTATCTGCTGTGGTGCCGGGACTTCTCCGGCACCTCGGCGGTGGCGCGCGGTGCGGACGGGGAGCCGGTCGGTTTCGTCACCGGCTACGTGCGGCCGGAGCGCCCCCGCACCCTGCTCGTCTGGCAGGTGGCCGTCGACTCCGGCCACCGGGGCCTCGGCATCGCCGCCGCGCTGCTGGACGGGCTGACCGGGCGCCTCGCCGCCGAGCGCGGCATCACCGACGTCGAGACGACCATCACCCCCGGCAACACCGCATCCGAGCGGCTGTTCACCTCGTTCGCCGCCCGGCACGGAGCGCGTCTGGAACGTGAGGTGCTGTTCCCCGCCGAGCTGTTCCCGGACGGCCCGCACGATCCCGAAGTCCTCTACCGCATCGGTCCGCTGACCGACATCACCGCCCACTGAGGAGCGATTCACCGTGACCATCACCCAGCCCGACCTCAGCGTCTTCGAGACCCTCGAGTCCGAGGTGCGCAGCTACTGCCGCGGCTGGCCCACGGTCTTCGACCGCGCGCAGGGCAGCCGGATGTACGACGAGGACGGTCATGCCTACCTCGACTTCTTCGCCGGTGCCGGCTCACTCAACTACGGCCACAACAATCCCGTACTCAAACGGGCGTTGATCGATTATCTGTCCCGGGACGGGGTGACCCACGGCCTGGACATGTCGACCACGGCCAAGCGGTCGTTCCTGCAGACCTTCCAGGATCTGGTGCTGCGCCCGCGCGACCTGCCGTACAAGGTGATGTTCCCGGGGCCGACCGGCACCAACGCGGTGGAGTCGGCGCTGAAGCTGGCCCGGAAGGTGAAGGGGCGCGAGGCGATCGTGTCGTTCACGAACGCCTTCCACGGGATGTCGCTGGGCTCGCTCGCCGTGACCGGCAACGCCTTCAAGCGGGCCGGCGCCGGGATCCCGCTGGTGCACGGCACGCCGATGCCGTTCGACAACTACTTCGACGGCACGGTCCCGGACTTCCTGTGGTTCGAGCGGCTGCTGGAGGACCAGGGCTCCGGGCTCAACAAGCCCGCCGCGGTGATCGTGGAGACCGTGCAGGGCGAGGGCGGCATCAACGTGGCCCGGCCCGAGTGGCTGCGGGCGCTGAAGGAGCTGTGCGAGCGGCAGGACATGCTGCTGATCGTCGACGACATCCAGATGGGGTGCGGGCGCACGGGTGCCTTCTTCTCGTTCGAGGAGTCCGGGATCACGCCCGACATCGTCACCGTCTCCAAGTCGATCAGCGGCTACGGGCTGCCGATGTCGCTGTGCCTGTTCAAGCCGGAGCTGGACGTCTGGGAGCCGGGCGAGCACAACGGCACCTTCCGGGGCAACAACCCCGCGTTCGTCACCGCCACCGCGGCGCTGGAGGCGTACTGGACCGACGGCTCGGCCATGGAGAAGCAGACCCGCGCCCGTGGCGAGCAGGTCGAGCAGGCGCTGATCGCCATCACCGAGGAGAACCTCGCCGACGTCAAGGAGTACCGCGGCCGCGGGCTCGTGTGGGGCATGGAGTTCCGCGACAAGGAGCGTGCCTCGCGGATCGCGCGGCGGGCCTTCGAACTCGGGCTGCTCATCGAGACGTCCGGCCCGGAGGGCGAGGTCGTCAAGCTGCTGCCCGCCCTCACCATCACGCCCGACGAGCTGGACGAGGGCCTGAGCGTCCTCGCCCGTGCCGTCCGCGAAACCGCCTGATCAACTAGGAGTTGCACCACGTGATCGTCCGATCGTTCAAGGACATCGAAGGCACCGACCGGCACGTCAAGGCGAAGTCCGGTACCTGGGAGAGCAAGCGGATCGTCCTCGCCAAGGAGCGGGTCGGCTTCTCCCTGCACGAGACCATCCTGTACGCCGGCACCGAGACGTCGATGTGGTACGCCAACCACATCGAGGCCGTCGTCTGCACCAAGGGCGAGGCCGAACTCACCGACCACGAGGCCGGGACGACGTACACCATCACGCCCGGCACCATGTACCTCCTCGACGGGCACGAGCGGCACACGCTGCGCGTCAAGGAGGACTTCCACTGCATCTGCGTGTTCAACCCGCCCGTGACCGGACGGGAGGACCACGACGAGAACGGCGTCTACCCGCTGCTCACCGAGCCCGAGGAGGTGTGAGAACCCATGACCACTGCCAGCGTCACCGATCTCTACCCGACCCGCGGCACCACCGAGGTGGCCGTCCCGCGTCAGGACCCGGTCGTCTGGGGCTCCCCGGACACCCCGGGCCCGATCGCCACGGCCGACCTGCAGGCGTACGAACGTGACGGCTTCCTCGCCATCGAGGAGCTGATCACCCCGGACGAGGTCGAGGTCTACAAGCGCGAGCTGGACCGGCTGGTCACCGACCCGGCGATCCGCGCCGACGAGCGCTCCATCGTCGAGCCGAAGTCCAAGGAGATCCGCTCGGTCTTCGAGGTGCACCGGAGCAGCGAGGTGTTCGCGAACCTGGTGCGCGATCCGCGGGTCGTCGGGCGCGCCCGGCAGATCCTCGGCTCGGACGTGTACGTCCACCAGTCCCGGATCAACGTCAAGCCCGGCTTCGGCGCGAGCGGCTTCTACTGGCACTCGGACTTCGAGACCTGGCACGCCGAGGACGGCCTGCCGAACATGCGCACGGTGTCCGTCTCGATCGCGCTGACCGAGAACCACGACACCAACGGCGGCCTGATGATCATGCCGGGCTCGCACCGGACGTTCCTGGGCTGTGCCGGCGCCACGCCCGAGGACAACTACAAGAAGTCGCTGCAGATGCAGGACGCGGGCACGCCGTCGGACGAGGCGCTGACCTCGCTGGCGGCTGAGCACGGCATCCGGCTGTTCACCGGCAAGGCGGGCTCGGCCACCTGGTTCGACTGCAACTGCATGCACGGCTCCGGCGACAACATCACGCCGTTCCCGCGCAGCAACGTCTTCATCGTGTTCAACAGCGTGGAGAACAAGGCGGTCGAGCCGTTCGCGGCTCCGGTGCGCAGGCCGGAGTTCATCGGGGCGCGGGACTTCACGCCGGTGAAGTAGTCGCCTGACGTACGGCTCCGGGCCGGGGCCTCCTCGTGTGGGACGGGGGGCTCCGGCCCGGCCGTGCCGTCAGCCGGAGAGCACGTCCAGCAGGCGGTCCACGTCCGCTTCCGTGTTGTAGAGGTGGAAGGACGCGCGCAGGTTGCCCGCGCGGTTGGAGACCTCGATGCCGGCACGGCTCAACTCCGGCTGGCGTGCGCCGAGTCCGGGGACGGAGACGATCGCCGAACCGGGGGCGGGCAGGGGTTCGTGGCCGAGCGCGGCGAGTCCGGTGCGGAACCGGTCGGCCAGCGCCAGGTCGTGGGCGTGTACGGCGGCCACGCCCAGTTCCTCGATCAGGGCGAGCGAGCGGCGCACACCGGTGTAGGTGAACAGGGCGGGGCTGACGTCGAACCGCCGTGCCGAGTGGGCGAGTTCGGCCACCGGTCCGTAGCAGCTGTTCCAGGGTTCCTCGGCCGCGACCCAGCCCGCCAGCAGCGGGGACAGCCCGCCGAAGTCCTCGGGGACGACGAGGAAGGCCGCCCCGTGCGGGCCGAGCAGCCACTTGAAGGCCGTCGCCACGGTGAAGTCGTAGGCCTCGGCATCCATCGGCAGCCAGCCCGCGGCCTGGGAGAAGTCCACGTAGGTACGGGCGCCGTGGGTGCGGGCCGCCTCGCGCAGGGCGTCGAGGTCGGCGACCCGGCCGTCGGCGGACTGTGCCGCGCTGACCGCGACCAACGCGGTGCCGGGGCGGACGGACTCGGCGAGGCGCTCCAGCGGTACGGCGCGGACCTTGAGGTCGCCGCGGACGTGGAAGGGGTTCACCACGGAGGTGAAGTCGTCCTCGGCGGTGAGGACTTCCGCTCCCGCGGGCAGCGAGGCGGCGATCAGGCCCGTCTGGGAGGAGACGGACGCGCCCGCCGCCACCCGGGCCACCGGCACCCCGGCCAGCCGGGCGAAGGCGGCCCGGGCGGCCTCGACGTCGTCGAACAGCGGATCCAGCGGCCGGCCCTCGGCCCGGATGGCCGCCGCCTCGTGCAGCGCGGCCACCGTACGGGCCGGGAGCAGGCCGCTGCTCGCGGTGTTCAGATAGGTGTTCTTCGGGCGGAACTCGGCGCGGACGAGGCTCTCGAAGGTCTCCATGACCCCACTGTGCGGGTCGCGGAACTCCCCGTCCATTGCGAATTTTTACGGGGACTCGCTTAGGAAGCCTTATACATGCGCGCCGACCTGCGGCTTCAGCCCTGCCGCGGCACCGCGCACCCGTCGGGCCCGCACGCGGCCCCCTCCCCCTGGTCCCCCTGCTCGAGCAGCGTCAGCGGGGCACGCTCGCCCCAGGCCTGGGTCAGCGCCTGGGTGAAGACCTCGGCGGGCTGGGCGCCGGAGACGCCGTACGTCCGGTCCAGGACGAAGAACGGCACGCCGGTGGCGCCGAGCTGGGCGGCCTCGCGCTCGTCGGCGCGGACCTCGTCGGCGTACGCCTGCGGGTCGGCGAGCACCGCGCGGGCGGCCCCGGCGTCGAGTCCGGCCTCCGCGGCCAGCTCGACGAGCCGCTCCTCGCCCTCGGTGAAGACGGACCGCTCCTCGGCGAAGTTCGCCCGGTACAGGATCTGGATCAGCTCGTCCTGCCTGCCCTGCTCCTTGGCGAAGTGCAGCAGGCGGTGCATGTCGAAGGTGTTGCCGTGGTCGCGGCCCCGGGTGCGGTAGTCCAGGCCCTCGGCCGCCGCCTGGGCGCCCAGGTTGTCCTCGCCCGCCTCGGCCTGGGCCTCGCTCATGCCGTACTTCCTGGTGAGCATGGTGATCACCGGCTGGACATCGCCCTTGGCGCGGCCCGGATCGAGCTCGAAGGAGCGGTGCACCACCTCGACGTCGTCGCGGTGCGGGAAGGCAGCGAGCGCCTTCTCGAAGCGGGCCTTGCCCACGTAGCACCAGGGGCAGGCGATGTCGCTCCAGATCTCGACGCGCATGTCTTCGGCTCTCTCCAGGTCGTACGGGCACGGAGGCTCTCTCCGCCACCAGTACGTGAACGTTCAAGCAGCCGTGTTCATTCCCCGCCCACCGCGTAGCGCAGGAAGAGGTGGTGGTCGCCCTCGGCGGGCGGGTTCCCGGGGTCCGGGACCCAGCCCTGGCGGGTGTAGAAGGCCTGGGCGCGCCGGTTGTCCACGTGCACGTCGAGGACGGCCGCGCGCTTGCCGTCCGCGCGCCACTCCTCCACGCACGCGGCGTGCAGGGCCGTGCCGATGCCCGAGCGCCAGTGGCCGGGGTCGACGTGGAACTGGAACAGCTTGACCGTTTCCGCGGGTGCGCCGTCCGGGGTGCGGAAGGAGGCGATGCCGGCGATCCGGCCCTGCTCGACGGCGCACAGCACATGCCCGTCGGGGCGCTCGATGGATCCCCGCCAGGCCTCGACCCAGTCGAAGTCGGCCTGCGGGAGACCGTCCGGGTAGTACGTCGAGCGGGCCCGGGCGTGCAGATCGGCGATGACCTCGGCTTCGGCGGACACCGCGGTGCGGATCACCAGAGCGCCTTTGACTCGTTCACTGATCATGCAACGGAGGACGTGACCGCACCGGTCCCGGTTCCCAGGCGGCTGAACTGGGAGCGCGGCGCCGCGGACCAGGTGGGTGCGCAGGGAGTCGGCGGTGCCGAGGCCGCAGGCGGTGGCCGCCGGTCGCCACGGTCCGCGCCTGCCGATGCCGGTCGGCCGGGCGCCGGCCGCGGCGGGCCTGCTGGGCCTGCTGTCCGTCGGCTCGGGCACGCCCGCCGCCGTGGTGGCCGTCCTGCTCATCCCGATGGCCCTCGGCTGCGCGCTGACCGTCCCGCCGCTACGGCCGTGATGTTGGACGCCGTGCCGGCCGAGCGGGCGGGCCTCGCGGCCGGAGTGCTCAACGCGGCGCGGCAGGTGGCCGGCGGCCTCGGGATCGCGGTGTTCGGTGCGCTGGTGGGCGGCGGGTTCGCCGCCGGGATGCGGGTGAGCCTGGTGCTGGGCGCGATCCTGTTCGCCCTGGCCTTCGCCCTCAGCTGCCGTCTCGGAGGTCGTCCGGCCAGCCGGGCCGGAAGCCGAGGTGGTCGTACGTCACCACGCACCCCTCCCCCAGCGGCGACTGGGTCATGAAGCCGACCAGCGCGGCACCGGTCTCCTTCTCGTCGCCCAGGGTGAACAGCCGGACGAAGGTCCAGCGGGCACCGTCCCGGGAGGCGTGGAAGGCGAAGGCCCGCCCGGTCCGGCTGACCCGCAGAAAGACCGAACTCCCTTCCACCGTGAAGGAGTTGGCGTCGTCGGAGTGCCCCCGGGTGACCACCGTGCAGACGGTGGCCACGTCCGGGGAGTACTCCAGACACAGCTTGGCCCAGGCCCGTTCGCCGACGTGGACGTACAGCACGCCCGCGTCGAAGGACGTGTTGAACCCGACGGTGACCCGGGCGATCAGCTGGAAGTCCCCTTCCGGTGCCCCCAGCAGCCGGGGCGCGTCGGAGGCGGGGTCCAGAGCCTCGCCGGTGGGCGTGACGAACCGGTCCTGCCGGGGCCCCGCCCATCCGGTGAGGACGCCGTCCTCGTACGTCCAGTGCCCGTCGGGCCCGTACGTGCGCAGGGGGAAGGGGAGTTCGGGGAGTTCCACGTCCATGGTCCGATTGTCGCACCAGAGCCTTTGTGTCAACGGGCGCTATCGCTCCAGAACCCCGTTGAACCGCCGCGGCAGCCCGAGCGGGTTGTCGTCCTTCAGCTCGGCGGGGAGCAGCGCCCGCGGAGCGTTCTGGTAGACGACCGGCCGCAGCCAGCGTTCGATCGCCGTACCGCCCACGGAGGTCGAGGTCGAGGTCGTCGCGGGGTAGGGCCCGCCGTGGTGCTGGGCCGGAGCCACGGCAACACCCGTCGGCCACCCGTTCACCAGGACCCGCCCGGCCAGCGGAGTCAGCTCGGCGAGCAGCTCCGCGCCCCGGCCCTGCCCGGCCGCCTCCTCGGCCGACAGCTGAACCGTCGCCGTCAGGTTGCCCGGCAGACGGGACAGGACCGCCGTCGCCTCGGCCTCGTCCTCGTAGCGGACCACCACGGTGACCGGCCCGAAGCACTCCTCCAGCAGCAGGTCGTACGCGCCCTGCGTCGCCAGCCTGTTCGCCGGCACCGTGAGGAACCCGGCGCTGACCGTGTGCTCGCCGCCCGCACCCGGGGTGACAGGGGAGTCCACGTCCGTCAGCCGCGCGCGCTCGGCCACCCCCGCGATGAAGTTGTCCCGCATCCGGTGGTCGAGCAGCACCCCCGCCTCGGTGTTGCTCACCGCGTCGGTGAGGGCCTTGACCAGTCCGTCGCCCGCGGCGCCGGACGGCACGAGCACCAGACCCGGCTTGACGCAGAACTGCCCGGCTCCCAGCGTCATGGATCCGGCGAGCCCGATGCCGATCTCCTCGGCCCGCTCGGCGGCGGCGGCCTGCGTCACCAGGACCGGGTTCAGCGAGCCCAGCTCACCGTGGAAGGGGATCGGCACGGGACGCGCCGCCGCGGCGTCGAAGAGGGCCCGCCCGCCCCGTACCGAACCGGTGAAGCCGGCGGCGGCGACCAGCGGGTGCCTGATCAGCTCCACGCCCGCCTCGAAGCCGTGCACGAGGCCGACGACGCCCTCGGGGATGCCGTGCTCGGCGGCGGCCCGGCGCAGCACCTTGGCGACCAGCTCGGACAGGGCCGGGTGGTCGGGGTGGGCCTTGACCACGACCGGGCAGCCGGCGGCCAGCGCGCTCGCGGTGTCGCCGCCGGCGACGGAGAAGGCGAAGGGGAAGTTGGAGGCGGAGTAGACGGCGACGACGCCGAGCGGGATCTTGTAGCGGCGCAGGTCCGGGATGGGCGGGGTCGCGGTGGCGTCCGGGTGGTTGATGACGACGTCGAGGAAGGCGCCCTCGTCGACGATGTCGGCGAAGGCCCGCAGCTGGTAGCCGGTGCGGGCGAGTTCGCCGGTCAGCCGGACCGGGCCGAGCGCCGTCTCGGCGTCGGCGGTCTCGACCAGACCGTCCCTGGCCGCGTCCAGGCCCGCGGCGGCCGAGCGCAGGAAGGCGGAGCGCACGGCGCGGTCGGCGAGGGCCCCGCGGGCGGAGTGGGCCGCCCTGACCGCCGCGTCCACCTCCTGGGCTGTGGCCTCCACCGCAACCTGTTCACGCTGCTTCCCGGTGCGCGGGTCGACACTCCAGACTGGTGCTGCTGCCACCGCGGGTTCCCTCCACTGTCATGCCGCAGTACTGGCTCATCCCTCAGGGGTGTTCGATATACTGAACGCCGTCTCTGATGATGAATATGCTGTTGGAGACTATTTGGCGTCCAACGAAGGGGTCAAGGGCGATGTCGGCAGCCGAGACAGGCGGTGGAGCACAGGTCAAGTCCGCGGTGCGGACGGTTGAACTGCTCGAGTACTTCGCCGGGAAGCCCGGTATGCACTCCCTCGCGGCCGTGCAGGAGGCCGTCGGATACCCCAAGTCCAGCCTGTACATGCTGCTGCGCACGCTCGTGGAGCTGGGCTGGGTGGAGACGGACGCGACCGGCACGCGGTATGGCATCGGGGTGCGGGCGCTGCTGGTCGGCACGTCGTACATCGACGGCGACGAGGTGGTGGCGGCGGCCCGCCCCACCCTGGACCGCCTCTCGGACGACACGACCGAGACGATCCACCTGGCCCGGCTCGACGGCACGAACGTCGTCTACCTGGCCACCCGCCAGTCCCAGCACTATCTGCGCCCCTTCACCCGGGTCGGGCGCCGGCTGCCGGCCCACTCCACCTCCCTCGGCAAGGCGATCCTCGCCACGTACACCGACGAGCAGGTGCGCAAGCTGCTGCCGGAGACCCTGCCCGCGCTGACCGAGAACACCCTCACCGACCGGGAGAAGCTCATCGAGGAGCTGCACCAGGTGCGGGAGCAGGGCTTCGCGGTCGACCGCGAGGAGAACACGCTGGGCCTGCGGTGCTTCGGCGTGGCGATCCCGTACCGCACCCCGGCCCGGGACGCGATCAGCTGCTCGGTACCGGTGGCCCGGCTGACCCCCGCCCACGAACAGATGATCAAGGACGCCCTGTTCGACGCCCGCGACCGCCTGACACTGGCCACCCGCAGGCTCTGAGACCGAACGACCAGGGGCTCGCCGCCCATACGGTCATGGGCTTGCCGCACGTCCGCCGTGGGCCCGCTGCCCGTCCGGTCATGGGCACCCGTACCGTCATGGGCCCGGCACCCGCGCGGCGCACGCGCACCAACCCTGCCGTCGCAGCGCGGCGCGCCGGCGATCCGGCGGCTCCGAGGGCGGACGGGCAGAGGCTCTCGCCGTCCGTGCCGTCATGCCCACTACGCGGCCGTCAGGCACGGAACACCCGTACCGCGCAAACGCACCAACCCCGCCATCGCAGCGCGGCGCCCGGCGATCCGGCGGCTCCGAGGGCGGACGCTGGGACTCGCCCCTCGTACCGGCCCACCGTCTCGGCCGTCATGGGCGCTGTGCCCGTGCCATACAGGCGCGCCGACCGTGCCATGCAGGCGCTCCGACCGTGCCGCACAGATACGCCGGCCATGCCCTCGTAGCGCGATGCCGCTGCCGTCGTGGCGCGGCTCCGCTGCCGTCATAGCGCGGCTCCGCTGCCGTCGTGGGCGCGGCGCTCCCGGCGTCGTAGGCTCGGGCTTCATGGAGATCGCGCTGCGTGTCGTGCGGGACAGTGATCTGCCGGTGTTCTTTCGGCAGATGAGGGATCCGGAGGCGCTCCGTATGGCCGCGTTCGGGCCTGCGGATCCGGCCGACCGGGAGGCCTTCGACGCCCAGTGGAAACGCATCCGTGCCTCCTCCGACGTACCGCGGACGGTGCTGGCCGACGGGCGGGTGGTGGGCAGTGCCGCGGTCTACGGGGAGCCGGGCGAGCGTGAGGTGACGTACTGGATCGACCGCGCGTACTGGGGCCGCGGGGTGGCGACCGCCGCGCTGCGGGCCCTGCTCGCCGAGGTCCCCGAACGGCCGCTGTACGCACGGGCGGCGGCCGACAACACCGCCTCGCTGCGGGTACTGGAGAAGTGCGGGTTCCGTGAGACGGCCCGCGCGCGGGGGTACGCCAACGGGCGGGGCCGGGAGATCGACGAGGTGGTGCTCGTCCTGGAGGCCTGCGCGTCTCCCCCGTGCGGCGGAGACGGATCGTCGGGCCGCAGGAGGTGAACACCCACGGCCGCACGGGAGTGTTGAGGCATGACGATCTCAACGGCCGCCGTTGCGGGCCGCATCTCCGTGCGGCGCCGTTCGCTCCGGCTCGTGGCCATCACCGCCTGCCTGCCCTACCTGTCCCTCAAGCTCGCCTGGGTCGCCGGGAGTCACCTCGGCATCCCGGACGGCAGCCCGCTGCTGGAGCACCGGCTGACCATGGCGCTCGCCAACGGCCTCACCGTGCTGATGGACGCGGCCGTCGTCGTGCTGACGCTGCTGCTGACCCGCCCCTGGGGCAGGCGGGTGCCGGCCTGGCTGCTCGCGGTGCCGATGTGGCTCGCCGTGGGTCTCCTCTCCCCCATCATGGTGGGCTTCCCGCTGCAGCTCGTCCTGCACGGCGGCGAAGGCGGCAGGGGCGGCACGGGGGACAAGCCCTTTCTCGACGACTGGGTCTTCGGGGTGGTGTACGGCGGGTTCATCGTGCAGGGACTGGCGCTGGGCGCGCTGTTCACCGGGTACGCCCGCGAGCGCTGGGGGCGGTTGTGGCGGGGGCGGATGCGGGAGCTGCCGGCCCGCGGCGGGGCGGCGCAGCGGCTGACGGCGACGACGGCGGCGCTTGTCGCGCTGTTCCCGGGAACGGTGCGGCTGTTGCGGGGCTGCGGGGCGATCGGGCCGGCCGGCGGCGGGGACCGGTCCATGGAGTTCGTCTACGTCCTCTTCCTCGCCGCGGCCGTCACCGGCGCCTGGCAGCTCGCCTTCCGCCGGGGCCGTACGCTGCCCGTCGCCGTGCCGCTGGCGCTGGCCTGGACCGGCTCCGCGGCGGTGGCCTGCTGGGGCGGCTGGATGTCGCTGGCCACGCTGGTGACGGGCGACCGGCCGACAGCGCTGACCGGGCTCACCTACGCTGGGCAGATGATCACCGGCTTTCTCGTGGCGACCGTCACCGCCCGCTTCCTCGCGGACCGGTCCGGCAAGGCCCCTCAGTGACACGGATGTTGAGGCCGCTCTTCGGCGGCCGGGCGCGGCGCCGCTGGATCCATCTGATCCTGGGCGGCGCGCTCGCCATGCCGTACGTCCTCGTCGGCTCGGTGTTCATCGGGCCGTTCACCGGCGTGGACAACGTCTTCGGCTCCCTTCCGCTCCAACTCGGCTCGTTCGCCCTCGGGTTGCCCGTCGCCGCGGTCACCTCGCTGTTCCCGCTGACCCGGCCGCTGGAGTCCACGGCGGTGCGGGCCCTGTGCGGGATCGACGGGGACGCCCTGGCCCACGGACCCGCACGCACGCCCGCCGAACGGGCGCGTACGGCGGCCTGGTTCACGCTGCACCTCGGTCTCGGCGGGATCATCTCGGGCATGTCCCTGTCCGTGCCGCCGGCCGCGGCGACGCTGATCGTCCTGCCCCTGCTCGCCGCGCTGGGCCACCCGCTCGGCCTGCCCGTCCTCGACCACGGCTGGATGCTGGCGCTGGACCCGGTCGCGGGCCTGGCCGGGCTGGTCGCGCTCGCCGCGTGCGCCGCCGGTTGCGGGGCGCTGCTGGCCCGCTGGGCGCCCGCGCTGCTCGGGCCCACCCCGCAGGACCGGCTGGCCGCCGCCGAGGCCCGCGCCGCCGACCTCGCCGTACGCAACCGGCTCGCCCGCGAGCTGCACGACTCCGTCGGGCACGCCCTGAGCGCCGTCACCCTCCAGGCGAGCGCGGCCCGCCGGCTCCTCGGCACCGACCCGGAGTTCGTCCGTGAGGCGCTGGCCGCCATCGAGGAGACCACCCGGCGCACGGTCGGCGAACTCGACGCCGTGCTGGGCGTGTTGCGGGACGGGGACGCGCCGGGCACCGCACCCGCGCCGACCCTCGCGGGCGACCTGGACGGGCTGCTGCGCCGGACCCGGGCCGCCGGGCAGTGTGTGACGGCCACCGTCGACACCGACCCCGCCGCGCTGCCGCCGCTGGTCTCCCGGGAGGCGTACCGGATCGTGCAGGAGGGCCTGAGCAACGCCCTGAAACACTCCGGGGCGCCGGTCGCCGTCCGCATCGCCACCGCCGACGGTCATCTGGAGATCTCCGTCGAGAACCCCCTGGGCAGGGCCGCGGCTCCCCGGCCGGGCGGCGGCCACGGTCTGCGGGGCATCGCCGACCGGGTACGGCTGCTGGGCGGCACCGCGGAGGCGGGACCGTCGGGAGACACCTGGCGTGTCGCCGTACGACTGCCGTTGAAGGCCACGTGAGCACTGAAAGGACCCGCATGCCCCAGCCCGCGATCCGGATCGTCCTCGCCGACGACGAACGCATGGTCCGCACCGCCCTGCGTGCCATCCTCTCCGTCGAGCCCGATGTGGAGGTGGTCGGTGAGGCGGCGACCGGCGCCGAGGCCGTGTCCGTCGTCCGGGAGTTGCGGCCTGATGTCGTCCTCATGGACGTCCGCATGCCGGAGATCGACGGCATCCGGGCCACCGAGCAGATCCTCGCCACGCTCGACGAGCCGCCCCGGGTCGTCGTCGTGACCACCTTCGAGAACGACTCCTATGTGTACGACGCGCTGCGCGCCGGAGCGTCCGGGTTCCTGCTCAAGCGGGCGGACGCCGACGCTCTCGTGCAGGCGGTACGGCTGGTCGCACGCACCGACAGCCTGCTGTTCCCGTCGGCCGTACGGGCCCTCGCGGCCGAGCACGGGCGCAAGGCCGCCCCGGCCGCGCCCTGGGTGAGCAGACTCACCGGACGCGAGCGCGACGTGCTGCGGCACATGGCCGACGGACTGACCAACGCCGAGATCGCCCGCCGGCTGGACGTGGGCCCCGCCACGGTGAAGTCGCACGTGGCGGCGGTGCTGGCCAAGACGGGCACCCGGGACCGTACCCAGGCGGTGATCGCCGCGTACGAGGCCGGTTTCCTGAGCGTGGGATGAGAAATCCGGGCGTACGGGAACGATCGGCCCCCTCTCGATCGTCTTTTCGACGGGATGAACAAGACGATCAGGCGGGCGTCCGTCTTCGCGCTGCTGCTCGTGCTCGCTCTGCTGGTCCGGGCGACATGGGTGCAGTTCTACGACGGCAAGGCCCTCGCGGACGACAACGACAACCGGCGGAACGCGATCCAGACGTACTCGCAGCCGCTCGGGAACATCATCGTGGCCGGAAACGCGATCACCGGCTCCGCGCGGACGAAAGGGAGCGACCTGGCGTACAAGCGGACGTACCGGGACGGCAAGCTCTACGCCGCGGTGACGGGCTACGCCTCGCAGGCCTATGCCCCGACCCAGCTGGAGGGCATCTACCATGACCTGCTCAACGGCACGGACAGCCGGCTGAAGACCGTGATGGACACGCTCACCGGCAAGCGCGCCGACCCGGGCACCGTGCTCACCACGATCGACCCGGACGTGCAGCGGGCCGCCTACGGCGCGCTCGGTGGCAAGAAGGGCGCGGCCCTCGCGATCGACCCGAAGACCGGCAAGATCCTCGCGGCGGTGTCCACGCCGTCGTACGACCCCTCCTCGCTCACCGACGCCAACACGGCCGGGTCCGCCTGGAAGCAGCTGAACGCGGACCAGGACAAGCCGCTCACCAACCGCGCGCTGCGCCAGCCGCTGCCGCCGGGCTCGACGTTCAAGCTGGTCGTGGCGGCGGCCGCGCTGGAGAACGGGCTGTACAAGAACGTGGACGACCCGACCGACAGCCCCGACCCGTACACCCCGCCGGGCACGACGCACGTGCTGGTGAACGAGAACAGGTCGGCGCCCTGCAAGAACGCCTCGATCCGCAAGGCCCTGCAGTACTCCTGCAACAACGTCTTCGGTCATATGGCCGTCCAGCTCGGCCAGGACAAGGTCAAGGCCATGGCCGAGAAGTTCGGCTTCAACGACGACAAGCAGGACGTACCCGTGCGGGCCTACGCCAGCGGCTACCCCTCCGGCATGGACCAGGCGCAGACCGCGCTGTCCGGCATCGGCCAGTTCGACGTCACCGCGACCCCGCTGCAGATGGCCATGGTGTCCGCGGCCATAGCCAACGGCGGCAAGCTGGTCTCGCCGCATATGGTGTCGCAGATCACCGACAGCGGCGGTGATGTGCTGCAGAACTACGACGACGGCGCGGACACCAAGGAGATCGTCAGCTCCTCCACCGCCGAGCAACTCCAGTCGGCGATGGAGACGGTGGTCAAGGACGGCACCGGCACGAACGCCCTGATCGACGGCGCCACCGTCGGCGGCAAGACCGGCACCGCCCAGCACGGCGAGAACAACAGCAAGACGCCGTACGCCTGGTTCACGTCCTTCGCCAAGTCCGACGGAAACGGCAAGGAAGTGGCGGTCGCCGTGATGGTCGAGCAGTCGGACGCGGCCCGGTCCGAGGTCAGCGGTAACGGCCTGGCGGCGCCGGTGGCCAAGGCGATGATGCAGGCGGCACTGAAGTAGTGCCTACTTGACCCCGAGAATCTGCTCGACGGGGTCGATCGCGAAGTACACGAGGAACAGCACCGAGACGCCCCACAACAGCCAGTTGACCTCCCGCGCCTTCCCCAGCACCGTCTTGATGACCACGTAGGACACAAAGCCCGCGCCGATCCCGTCGGTGATGGAGTAGGTGAACGGCATCGCGGCGATGGTGAGGAAGGCCGGGACGGCGATCTCGTAGCGGTCCCAGTCGATGTGCTTGACGTGGGTCATCATCAGGAAGCCCACGGCGATCAGCGCGGGCGCCGCCGCCTGGAGCGGGACGATGGTGAGCAGCGGGGTGAGGAAGAGGGCGAGGCCGAACAGGCCGCCGGTGACGAGGTTGGCGAGGCCGGTGCGGGCGCCCTCGCCGACGCCGGCCGCGGACTCGATGTAGGCGGTGTTGGAGGAGGCGGAGCCGAGACCGCCGACGGCGGCGGCGGCCCCGTCGATGAAGAGGACGCGGCCGATGCCGGGCACCTGGCCCTTCTCGTCCAGCAGCCCGGCCTCCGCGCTGATGCCGACGATCGTGCCCATGGCGTCGAAGAAGTCCGACAGGATCAGGGTGAAGACCAGCAGGACGGCGGTGAGGACGCCGGCCTTGGCGAAGCCGCCGAACAGGCTGAAGTGACCGATGAGCCCGAAGTCCGGGGCGGCCACGATCTTGTCGGGGACCTTGGGCGTGGTCAGGCCCCAGCTCTTGATGTCGGCGACGGCGTTGATGACGATCGCGACGCCGGTCATCGTGATGATGCTGATGAGGATCGCGCCCTTCATCTTCCGGGCGAGCAGCGCGATGGTCAGCAGCACGCCGACGCAGAAGACGAGCACGGGCCAGCCGGTCAGGCGCCCGACGGCGCCCAGCTGGACGGGCACGGTGGTGTGCGCGGCGTCCGGGATACGGCTGACGAACCCGGCGTCCACGAAGCCGATGAAGGCGATGAACAGGCCGATGCCGACGCCGATGGCCTGCTTCAGCTGCTGCGGGATCGCGTTCATGATCGCCTCCCGCAGCCCGGTGAGGACCAGCAGGCAGATGACGAGGCCCTCCAGGACCACCAGGCCCATCGCGTCGGGCCAGCTCATCAGCGGGGCCAGCTGGAAGGCGACGACGGCGTTGAGGCCGAGGCCGGCGGCGATGGCGAGCGGGAGATTGCCGCCGACGCCCATGACGACCGTCATCACGCAGGCCACCAGCGCGGTGGCGGTGACGAGCTGGCCGGTGGCGAGGGTGTGTCCGTACTTGTCCTTGGCGCTGCCCAGGATGATCGGATTCAGGACAAGGATGTAGGCCATGGTGAAGAACGTGGCGAAGCCGCCGCGTATCTCCCGGCCGACCGTGGATCCCCGCTGGGAGATCCTGAAGTACTGGTCCACTGACATGGTCCCACTCCTCGTCACCTGGTTGATCAGTGTGCGGATGCTGGCTGGATTGTTCCCCCGTTCAATCTGTTTCAGGTTTTCCCTGTGTTACGGAATCCGGTTCGGTGGACCATACGTTGTCCGGCTCCCCGTACAGTCAGCCCCCAGAGCCGCACCGAGAAGAGGCCACTCCTGGGCGCATTCGTTCGATCGCGCGGTTCCCCGCGCCCCTTGGGGCGCGGGGAACGGGCTCAGCTGACGAAGTAGGTCGGGTTCGGCAGCTTGTACGTGCGGTCGGCGTAGCCGCCGTCGAGGTCCGAGTACTGGTCGCCGAAGTTGGCGATGATCTCGTAACCCAGGTCGTCCTCGATGTGCTTGCGCGTCCCGGACTTGTACTGCACGGTCGTGCAGGTCCAGCCGTTCGGGGTGGCGCAGTCGCTCAGGTAGGCCGGCGGGTTGGCCTTGTCCTTGAGGAACATGTGGTCGGCGTCGAGGTTCACATCGGCGCCGACCTTCTTCAGGTTCGCGACGGCGGCGGCGCGCTGGGCCTCGCTCAGACCGGAGTTGTAGAAGACCTCGACGCCCTTGGACTCGGCGTACCGGACCAGCTCGGGGCTGCCGAAGACCTCCGGGCGGTCGGCCTTGTTCACGTAGTCGTTCCACGTGGTGGGGTTGAACGTGTAGTTGTAGCGCTTCTCGTAGTCGAGGCTGAGCAGCAGCGTGTCGTCGATGTCGAACATGACGGCCGGCTTCTCGCCGTGGCGGTGCGCCTTGCGGGCCGCCTTGTCGATATAGCGCTTGGCATCGGCGTCGATCTGCGCCAGGTCCTTGGCGTACGGGCTGTCCGGGGACGCCTGGTAGACGCCATTGCTGTCGGCGGTCGTGCCGTAGTAGGTGTCGATGTCCTTCACCAACTGCCCTATGTTGTAGGGCTCGTGGGTTGAGTTCGCCGTCGACTGCCCGGCGGTGGCCACGCCCGCGCCGTACAGCGCGACTCCGGCGAGAGCACAGGCTGCACCGGCGGCGACGACTCTGTGGGACTTCCGCATGGATTCTCCGGATCTGGTGAATGAGAGTGATGTACCAGGTCAGGGACTATCTACGCGCATAACTCACAGGGTTGCGATGCCCGTTATCCGATCGATACGCAACTTCTCACCCGCCCCCCACATGGTGAAAGCGCTTCACCGCTGTCGATGCGTGGGTCAGCCGGTGTACGGGTCCGGCACGTGGCCCGGCCGGGCCAGGAACTCGAAGTCGCAGCCGGTGTCGGCCTGGGTGATCTGCCCGTTGTAGAGGACGCCGTAGCCGCGCTCGTACCGGGCGGGCGGTGGCGTCCACGCGACCCGCCTGCGCTCCAACTCCTCGTCGCCGACGTGGAGATGGAGACTGCGGGCGTCGACGTCCAGGGTGATGAGGTCCCCGGTGCGCACGAGCGCCAGCGGGCCGCCGACGTACGACTCCGGGGCCACGTGCAGCACGCAGGCGCCGTAACTCGTGCCGCTCATCCGGGCGTCGGAGATCCGGACCATGTCCCGTACGCCCTGCCTGAGCAGGTGGCCGGGGATGGGGAGCATGCCGTACTCGGGCATGCCCGGGCCGCCTTTGGGCCCGGCGCCCCGGAGCACCAGCACGCTGTCGGCGGTGATGCCGAGCGCGGGGTCGTCGATGGTGCGCTGCATGGCCTTGTAGTCGTCGAAGACGACGGCCGGGCCGGTGTGCTTCAGCAGGCGGGGCTCGGCGGCGATGTGCTTGATGACCGCGCCGTCCGGGCAGAGGTTGCCCCGCAGGACGGCGACCCCGCCCTCGCTCGCGACCGGGTTGCCGCGCGGGCGGATGACGTCGTCGTCATGCACCTGCGCGCCTTCCAGCTGCTCGCGCAGGGTGTCGTACGACACCGTCGGCCGGTCCAGGTGGAGCAGGTCGGTGATGCGGGACAGGAAGCCGGGCAGGCCGCCCGCGAAGTGGAAGTCCTCCATGAGGTACGTCCGGCCGCCGGGGCGGACGTTGGCGAGGACGGGCACGGTCCGGGCGATGCGGTCGAAGTCGTCCAGGGTGAGCCTCACCCCGGCGCGGCCCGCCATGGCGATCAGATGGATGACGGCGTTGGTGGAGCCGCCGAGGCCGAGGACGGTGGTGACGGCGTCCTCGAAGGCCTCCCGGGTGAGGATCCGCGACAGCCTGCGATCGTTCCGTACCAGCTCCACGGCGGTCATCCCGGCCCTGGCGGCCATCCGGTCGTGCCCGGAGTCGACGGCGGGAATGCTCGACGCGCCCGGCACGGTCACGCCGAGGGCCTCGGCGGCGGCGGTCAGCGTGGACGCCGTACCCATGGTCATGCAGTGACCGGCCGAGCGGGCCAGGCCGCTCTCCAGCTCGGTCATCTCGCAGTCGCCGATGAGACCGGCCCGCTTGTCGTCCCAGTACTTCCACATGTCCGTACCGGACCCGAGCACCGCGCCCCGCCAGTGCCCCGGCAGCATGGGCCCGGCGGGCACGAAGACGGCGGGCAGATCGGCACTGGCCGCACCCATCAGCAGCGCGGGCGTGGACTTGTCGCACCCGCCCATCAGCACGGCCCCGTCGACCGGATACGAGCGCAGCAGTTCCTCGGTCTCCAGGGCCAGCAGATTCCGGTAGAGCATCGGTGTGGGCTTCTGGAAGGTCTCGCTCAGCGTCGAGACCGGGAACTCCAGCGGAAAACCGCCGGCCTGCCACACCCCCCGCTTCACGGCCTGGGCGCGGTCCCGCAGGTGCACATGGCACGGGTTGATGTCGGACCAGGTGTTGAGCACGGCGATCACGGGCTTGCCCAGGTGCTCCTCGGGCAGATACCCGAGCTGCCGGGTCCGGGCCCGGTGACTGAAGGACCGCAGGCCCTCGGCCCCGTACCACTGATGGCTTCTCAGCTTCTTCGCAGGGGCGTTCATATGGACCATCCGGCGGCGATGGCGGCGACCTCGGCGCGCTCGTCCTCGGGCAGCGGCTTGCCAGGCGGGCGGACGTCCCGGTGGCACAGGCCGAGTGCGCAAAGGGCTTCCTTGACGACGGTGACGTTGTTCGCGGAGCCGTGGGCGGCTCGGAGTTCCTCGAAGCGGCGGATCTGCTCCCAGACCCTCATGGCGGCCGGGTAGTCGCCGGATCGAAGCGCTTCCATCATGTTCAGCGGAACGGCCGGGGCGACGTTCACGAGTCCGGAGGTGAAGCCGGTGGCGCCCGCGGAGAAGTAGGAGGGGGCGTACGGCTCGGCGAGGCCGGCGACCCAGACGAAACGGTCGAGGCCTGCGTCGCGGGCGAAACCGGCGAAGCGGACGGCGTCGGGGACCGCGTACTTGACCCCGATGACATTCGGGCAGTGGCCGGCCAGTTCGGCGAGCCGGGCACCGGGCAGCGCCGCGTTGCGGATGTACGGCACCACGCCCAGCTCGGGCACGGACTCGGCGATGGCGCGGTGGTAGTCGACCCAGCCGGCCGCCGAGACGTACGGGTGGACGGGCTGGTGGACCATCACCATCCCGGCGCCGAGGTCACGGGCGTGCCGGGCGGAGGCGATCGCGGTGGGCAGGTCGTGGCCGACGCCGACGAGGACCGCGGCACGGTCGCCGGCCGCCTCGACGGCCGACTCGGCGACCATGCGGCGCTCTTCGGGGGTGAGGGCGTAGAACTCGCCGGTGTTGCCGTTCGGGGTGAGGGTGCGGATCCCGCCGTCGAGCATGCGACGCAGCAGGGCCCGATGGGCGTTCCGGTCGACGGAACCGTCCGCGGCGAAGGGCGTCACCGGGATGGCCACCACGTCGGCCAGGGCCGCCCGTTGGGACTCGAACGTCACACTGCTCATCGCTGTCCCTCCTGCGGGTGGGGGCGGGCCACCTCCGCTCCCTCGGTGTCCGCGGGGAAAGCGCGCTGGAGGAAGGACGCGATGTGGGCGTGCAGGGCGCTCGCCGCGCCCTCGGAGTCACCGTCGAGCGCGAGCCGCAGGATCTCCCGGTGTTCGGCGGCCTCCCGCTCCCAGGAGGGGTCGGCGGCCCAGGCGACGGCGGAGACCAGAGCGGCCTGGTCGCGGACCCCGTCCAGCATCCGCCCGAGCAGCGGGTTGCCGCACGGCAGGTAGAGGGCGCGGTGGAACTCCCGGTTGGCGAGGGAGCGTTCGGCGGTGTCGGTGGCGGCGTCGGCCCGGGTCAGCGCGTCGCGCGCGGCGTCCAGGCAGGCGCCTCGCCGGACGGCCCTGCGCAGCGCCTCCGGCTCGAGCAGCAGCCGTACATCGTAGACCTCGCGCGCCATGTCCGCGTCCACCATGCGCACCGTGACGCCCTTGTACTGGCTCATCACGACGAGTCCGGTCCCGGCGAGTGTCTTCAGCGCCTCGCGCACCGGGGTCTTGGACACCCCGAACTGCGCGGCCAGCTCCGTCTCGACCAGGGCCTGGCCGGGCGTCAGCCGCCCGGTCAGGATGCCGTGCTTGATCGCGTCCAGTACGACTTGCGTGCGGGACGGGATCGGGGTGGGCACAGTGGTCATACGGTCCTCTCGGATCTCACGTATCGCGTCTCATATATGACGTACGAAGTATGACGCGATGAAGGTAGGAGGGGACCGGTGTTTCGTCAATGCCTCTGACAAACGGAAGCCGGAGGCCGTCAGAAGGTGCGGGTGTCACCCTCGACAGCGATGCGGGTGGGCCGGCCGCAGACCGCGGCGGCGCGTGCGGTGGCCGTCTCGCGGGTGAGCGTGGGGCCGACATGGGTGACGAGGAGTTCGCGTACGCGGGCGTCCAGGGCGATGCGCCCGGCGTCCTCCGGTGTCAGATGGACCCGTTCGCCCTCGCGATGCGCGTCGATGTCGGCCTCGCACAGGAACAGGTCGGCGTGGGCGGCGAGTTCACCGAGTGCGGCGCAGGGGCCGCTGTCCCCGGAGTAGGCGAGCACACTCCCCTGGCACTCGGCGCGCAGCCCGTACGCCTCGGTGCCGTGGGCGACGGCGCGGGCCGTGAGGCGGAGGTTCCAGTGCCGGACGTCGTGGCCGTCGTACAGGGCCCGGAAGTCGAAGACACCCTTGAGGAAGTCGACGTCCGCCCGCCCGAAGAAGCCGGCCAGCCGGTGGGCGCAGTCCCGCGGGGCGTACACGGGGATCGGTGCGGCCGGGGTCATCCCGCCGAAGGCGAAGGCGTAGGCGGCGGACAGCAGATCGGCGCTGTGGTCGGCGTGCAGATGGGAGATCCAGATCGCGGTGAGCCGCGCGGGATCCGTGTGCTGCTGCAATGCGGCGAACGTACCGGGCCCCGCGTCCACCCACACCTCGGCGCCCCCGCCGGACAGCAGATATCCCGAGCAGGGCCGGCCGGGGCCGGGATGCGGGGAGGCGGTGCCGAGGACGGTGAGCGTGAGAGGCATGGGGGGAGAGTACGACGGCCGGCGGTGCGCTTCGGCTCACTCGGGCAAGCGGAACCCGGGCTCGGCAGAGCCCATGCCGCGGCGTCACGGTGTGTTGCCGTGCGTGACCCGGAGCTGTCGACGGACAGCCCGCCGAGGAAAAGGGCGGCCGGGCCGAGCACGATCACGAGGGCGGTCGCGATCGCCGGGGCCACCCAGCCCCTGCGGTCCCGCACGTCCCCGTCCACCGGGCCGGGGGGCGCCGCGAAGCGCTGTGGCGTCATGCGCCCGGTGAACCGGCGCGGCGGTGGCTGTTTCCGTCAGGGACGCCACCCCGGGTCCCGTCCGCTCAGCCCCACCGCCCGGTCCAGCAGCGGCGCGTCCTGCGGGACCGGGACGACCGGGCCGAACAGGCCGCCGCCGCGGTTCGGGTCCTCGGCCGCCGCGAGGAGGAAGCCGTGGGCCGAGTCCAGGGCGGCGGGGTCGGGAGCGTAGGGCAGGCCGGTGGCGCGGGCCAAGTCCCAGCCGTGGATGACCAGTTCGTCGGCGACGACGGCACCGGCGACCTCGCCCGGCAGGGTCACCCCGCCCGCGCGGGTCATGCCGGTCCAGGCGGCCGGGTCGCGCCAGGCGTCGGCGAGTTCGTCGAGGGCCTTGGGCAGCTCCTCGCGCCAGCCGGGGCCGATGTCCGGCACGGCGGCGTTCGGGTTGGTGTCGGTCGTCGCACCGACGTCCTTGCGGGCCGCGTCACGGAAGGCCACGGAGAGCATGTGGATGTGGCCCAGCAGGTTGCGCACCGCACAGTCCGGGCACGGTGTGGGCGCGGTCAGTTGCCCGTCGGTCACGGACTCGGCGAGCCGCGCCAGGATCCGGGTCTGCGGGCCGAGGTCGACGATGGTCATGCCTCACTCCTTCACGGTTGCACTCCTCGTACGAAGGGCTGACCGGCCGGCGCGCGAAAACTCATCGGTGCCGCGCAGCCGCTCCCACGGCGAGCGCCCGCCGCCGAGGCACCACACCGCGATCACCGGGTCGCACAGCGCGCAGCCGAACGAGGAGTCGTGGGCGAACGGGATGATCGGGTGGCCCTTGAGGTGGTGCACGACGTCCCAGGCCGTGTGCAGCAGCCAGCCGGCGCCGATCCAGGCCCAGGAGTCCAGGCCCTTGTAGGCGACGTAGGTGGCCACCGCGGTGAACACGAACTCCCAGCCGCCGAGGCCGCCACCGCTGAGGTACGCGGCGCCCGCGCCGGCGACCATGACCGCGTTGAGGCGGCGCCGGTGCGGCTCGGGGACGAGGGACATCAGCAGGACGTAGACGAATCCGATGAGAATCGGGGCGAGGTAGCGCATGGCGCCGACAGTAGGTTCGGGCCGGTGCGCACCCCAGGGGCATTACTGACAGGTTCCGACGGATTGTCGCCGCCGGCACCGGGATTAGGGCACCTCACCGATCCCCGCCCGCCCTCCTTAGACCCACGATGAGCGAGCATGACGACTTCCTGGACCCCGCTGCGCGTGCTGCGGGACCGCAACGCGGGGCTGTATCTCACGGGCTTGGTGGTGTCGGCCTTCGGCACCTCCTCGCTGTCGCCGGCGTCGGGCGCGTCGTCAGCGCCTCGCGCACCGCCGTGAGGTCCGGGTCTGATGCCAACCCGGCGTGATAGAGGCGCAGTTCGGTCGCGCCCTCGGCACGCGCGCGTGCCGCGTCTGTCGCGAGGGTAGCGGGGCTGCCGGCCATGCCGGAGACGACGGTGAAGTTGGCGGCCAGTACCGTGCGGTCGGAGGCGTGCTCGGCGAAAGGGGCCAGCAGGGCCGTACCGCCTGTGCAGGGCACCACCACGCCGTCGGTGACGGAGAGGACGCGGGCGGGGTCGGCGCCGGCGTTGGCTCCGCAGTGGTAGGGGACCGGGTCGGCGTGCAGCAGGACCTGGAAACCGGCCGGTGCGGCGGCGCGTACGGCGGTGACGGACTCCTCCTGGAGGGTGCCGGCGGCCTCCTCGCGCCACGCGCGCGTGCGGGCCGCCGCCTCCTCGCCGAGCAGTTTCGCGACCGTCCGCCAGCCCCCGTCGTCCGCCGCGCCCCGCCACAGCGGCTCCAGCGCGGCCCGCACGGATGCGGCCAACTCGTCCGGATCGAGGTCCAGTTCGCCGTACCCGGCACGGCAGTACGGGCAGAAGCACAGGGACATCAGGTACTGCCCGGCCTCCCCGAGAGCGACCCCGGCGGTCTTGTCGTGGGCGTGCAGATGCTGGAGCCCGTACCAGCCGAGGGACTCCAGCTCGGTGCCGTGCGCGCCGGGGCGTACGGCGGCCTCGGCGGCCAGGTCGACCAGGTACGCGCGCGTGGCGGGCTGGGCGATGCAGGGCGCCCAGGGGTAGTGGTCGCCGTAGGCGTTGACGACCGAGGTGTCCGGATGCTCGGCGCCCAGGCGGGAGTTGTGGGCGAGGACGACCCAGGTGTGCACCTCCAGGCCCGCCGCGGTCAGGGCCGCCGCCGCCTCGCCGTAGGCGTCGCCGGGGGCCCAGCGGCCGGCGGGGTACGGCCTCAGGCCCCGTCCCGCCCAGCGCTCGCCCGGCGGATAGAGGACGGCCGCGTACTCGGCGGTGACGATGCGGTGGCGGGGGTGGCGGGGGGTCAGGGCGCGGGTGGAGTGGTAGGCGGCGGCGAGGGTCACCTGTTCGACGCCGAGCCCGGCGATGCGCGCCGCGGCCCCGGGATCCCCGTTCACATCCCAGGGGTAGAGGAACGCCGACGCCTTCACACGCCCTCCTTCGAGCCGTACCGACGCCTGCTCACGCGCTCTCCTCCAGCAGCGCGTATCCCCGTTCGATCAGCTGGGCGAGTTGTTTGACGTGGTCCTCCGTCGGTTCCTGCAGTGGGGGCCGGACCTCGCCGACGTCGAGGCCGCGCAGTCGTACGCCCGCCTTGACGAGCGAGACGGCGTAGCCGCGGCCCTGGGCGCGCAGTTCCACGAAGGGGCGGTAGAAGCCGTCCAGCAGGCGCCGTACGGTCGCGGTGTCGCCGCAGGCCAGGGCGCGGTGGTAGGCCAGCGCGAGCTCGGGGGCGAAGCAGAAGACGGCCGAGGAGTAGAGGGTGACGCCGAGGGCGTGGTAGGCGAGCTGGGTCTGCTCGGCGGTGGGCAGGCCGTTGAAGTACAGGAAGTCGCCGGGGACCTCGGTGCGTACGGCGCTGATGATCCGCTGCATCAGGTCGAGGTCGCCGAGGCCGTCCTTCAGGCCGGTGATCCCCTCGGTGCGGGCGAGTTCGACCACCGTCCGCGGGGTGAAGACGGCGTTGTCGCGCTGGTAGACGATCACCGGCAGACCGGTGGCCGCGGCGACCTCCCGGTAGTGCCGCAGCAGGCCCTCCTGGCCGGCGAGGACGAGGTACGGCGGCATGGCGAGCAGACCGTCGGCACCCGCCCGCTCGGCGAGACGCGCGTAGCGGACGGCGAGCGCGGTGCCGTAGCCGGCACCGGCGACCACCGGGACGCGGCCCTCGGCCGCCTCCACGGCCACCCGGACGCAGGCCTCGAACTCCTCCGGCAGCAGCGCGTGGAACTCCCCGGTCCCGCAGCAGGCGAACACCGCGGCGGCACCGGCGGCGACGCCCCGGCGGACATGGGTGCGGTACACGTCGAGTTCGAGGGAGCCGTCGGGGCCGAAGGCCGTGACGGGGAAGAAGAGCGGCCCGCGCGGATCGCTGAGCCGTTCGGTGAGAGGGGCTGGCGTCACGGACTCTCCCTTGAGACACGCCGGTGCATGTTTCTGCCGGTGCATGCTTCTGATCCATGTCCATATTTCTGAACGCGACAACGCTACGGGGCCTTCTTGTGGCAGGTCAAGCAGGCGAACGCGCAACACCCGGTGCGAATTCGGGGACATCACGCGACACTTGACGATGCTCGGCGAGTCTCTCTAGCGTTTCCACGTATGTGAATATCGGCCACAAGGAGAACCGAGGATGCCCGCTCCCCGCACCGTTCTGCTCACCGGCGCCGCCGGCGGGCTCGGCACCCTGATGCGCTCCCTGCTGCCGGAGTACGGCTATGCGCTGCGCCCGTTCGATGTGCGCCCCATCGAGGGCGAGCCGGACGCGATCACCGCCGACCTCGGCGACAGGGAGGCCCTGCGCGAGGCGGTACGGGGCGTGGACGCGGTCCTGCACCTCGCGGGCATCTCCCTGGAGGCCCCCTTCGAGAAGATCCTGAAGGCGAACATCGAGGGCACCTACAACCTCTACGAGGCCGCCCGCCAGGAGGGCGTGCCCCGGATCGTCTTCGCCTCCTCCAACCACGCCGTCGGCTTCACCCCGGCCCCGCGGGCGGGCGAGCCCCCGATCCCGGTCGACACCCCGCGCCGCCCGGACACCTTCTACGGCCTGTCCAAGTCCTTCGGCGAGGACCTCGCCCAGCTGTACTGGGACAAGCACGGCCTTGAGACCGTGTCCGTGCGCATCGGCTCCTGCTTCCCGGAGCCGACCAGCGTGCGGATGCTCTCGGTGTGGATGAGCCCGGCCGACGGCGCCCGCCTCTTCCACGCGGCCCTGACCGCCGAGGACGTCGGCCACACGGTCGTCTACGGCTCCTCCGCCAACACCCGGCTGTGGTGGGACCTCGGCACCGCGCGGGCGCTCGGCTACGAGCCGCGGGACGACTCGGAGCCGTACGCCGGGAAGCTGATCGCCGAGCAGGGCGAGCTGGACCCGGAGAACCCGGCGCACAGCCACCTCGGCGGGCACTTCGTGAACGACCCGCCGATCTGGCCGTACTGAACCCCCCGCGACCCGGCGCACCCCCTCGGGCCGTTTCCGCACCCCGGGTGGCGGAAAACGATCCCCCACGCGCACGGGCGGGCACCGAACGGGCCCGCCCGCCCTCGCATACGGGCATCCCGTGCGCCCGCCCCCACCCCCTCCCGTACGACCCCCGCAGGTCCGCGCCGGGCAGCCCGGCCCGTAAACGGGCACAGGCGGGCAGGATCGGGCTCACAATAGGCCTGGTAAGCACCGCACACCGCCGGTAGAACTTCCCTCAACAGCCCGAACGGGCAGCAGGCGAGTGAGCCGTACACAGCGGGAAGGCGGGTGACGACATGAGCACGAGGACGGCGGAAGAGCGCCAGCGCGAGATCGTGCTGACCGCGCGTGCGACCGGCTCGGTCGACGTCACCGCGCTCGCCGCCGCGCTGGGCGTGGCCAAGGAGACCATCCGGCGCGATCTGCGCGCCCTGGAGGACCACGGCCTGGTCCGTCGTACGCACGGCGGCGCCTATCCGGTGGAGAGCGCCGGCTTCGAGACGACGCTCGCCTTCCGGGCCACCAGCCACGTGCCCGAGAAGCGCCGGATCGCGGCCGCCGCGGCCGAGCTGCTCGGGGACGCGGAGACGGTCTTCGTGGACGAGGGCTTCACCCCGCAGCTCATCGCCGAGGCCCTGCCGGGCGACCGGCCACTGACCGTGGTCACCGCGTCCCTGCCGGTCGCGGGCGCCCTCGCCGAGGCCGAGAACATGTCGGTCCTGCTCCTCGGCGGGCGGGTCCGGCCCGGCACGCTGGCCACCGTCGACCACTGGACGACGAAGATGCTCGCCGGCTTCGTCCTCGACCTCGCCTTCATCGGGGCCAACGGCATCTCCCGCGAACACGGCCTGACCACGCCCGACCCCGCGGTCAGCGAGGTCAAGGCGCAGGCCATACGAGCCGCGCGCCGCACGGTCTTCGCGGGCGTGCACACCAAGTTCGGAGCGGTCAGCTTCTGCCGGTTCGCCGAGGTCGGCGCCCTGGAGGCGATCGTGACGAGCACCCAGCTCCCGGCCGCCGAGGCCCACCGCTACTCCCTGCTGGGCCCCCAGGTCATCCGGGTCTGACGCGTCAGCCCACCCGCCCTGCCGGGCACCACCGGCGGGAAAATGTCCATTATGTTCATATAAGTCCAGGAGCGATCCATGCGAACCCAGAGCCGACGGAGGCCGCGAGCCACGCTCGTCGCGGCCGCCGCAGGGACGCTGCTCACCCCCTTGCTCTCCGGCTGCTGGGTCGGTGCGGGCGGGACCGGTTCCGGCGGCGATTCCATCAACGTACTGATGGTCAACAACCCCCAGATGACCGAACTCCAGAAGCTCGCCCCCCGCTTCACCCAGGAGACCGGCATCAAGGTCAACTTCACCGTCCTGCCCGAGAACGACGTGCGCGACAAGATCAGCCAGGACTTCGCCAACCAGGCCGGTCAGTACGACATCGCCACGCTCTCCAACTACGAGATACCGATCTACGCCCGCAACGGCTGGCTGCACGAGATGAACTCGTACGTCGCCAAGGACCCCGCGTACGACGAGCAGGACATCCTGGCGCCGATGCGCCAGTCCCTGACCGCCGCCGACGGCAGGCTCTACGGCCAGCCCTTCTACGGCGAGTCGTCCTTCCTGATGTACCGCAAGGACGTGTTCGCGGCGAAGGGCCTCACCATGCCGGCCCACCCCACCTGGCAGCAGGTCGCCGACCTCGCCGCGCAGACGGACGGCGCCAAGCCCGGCATGAAGGGCATCTGCCTGCGTGGCCTGCCCGGCTGGGGCGAGATGATCGCGCCGCTGACCACGGTGGTGAACACCTTCGGCGGCACCTGGTTCGACAAGCAGTGGAAGGCGCACCTCAACTCCCCCGAGTTCGAGAAGGCGACGAAGTTCTATGTCGACCTGGTCCGTCAGCACGGGGAGTCCGGCGCCGCCCAGTCCGGCTTCGCCGAATGCCTCAACAACATGACCCAGGGCAAGGTCGCCATGTGGTACGACGCCACGTCCGCGGCCGGCCTGCTGGAGGCGAACGGCTCCCCCGTCAAGGGCAAGCTCGGCTACGCCCCGCTCCCGTCGAGAAGACCCCGGCCTCCGGCTGGCTCTACACCTGGGCCTGGGGCATCCAGAAGGCCTCCCGCAACCCGGACCAGGCCTGGAAGTTCGTCTCCTGGGCGTCCAGCAAGGAGTACGAGCAGCTGGTGGGCAGGACCAGCGGCTGGTCGAACGTCCCGGCGGGCAAGCGGGCGTCGACGTACACCAACGCCGACTACCGCAAGACGGCTGCCGCCTTCCAGGACATGACGAAGGAAGCCATCGAGACGGCCCGGCCGGGCGACCCCGGCGTGCAGCCGCGCCCCGCGCCCGGCATCCAGTTCGTCGACATCCCCGAGTTCACCGACCTCGGCACCAAGGTCTCCCAGGAGATCAGTTCGGCCGTCGCCGGGCGCCAGTCCGTCGATTCGGCCCTGAAGAAATCCCAAGCGCTCGCCGAGCGGATCTCCAAGGAGTACGAGGGACGATGACCGCGACGACAGCACCCTACGCAGCGACACCGGTACACACCATGCGGCAGCCCTCCGCCCGCCTGCGCGCCTGGGCCACCCGGGCCCCCCTCATGCCCGCCCTCGTCTTCATGATCATCGTGACCCAGCTGCCGTTCGTGGCCACACTGGTGATCTCCTTCTTCCACTGGAACTCGCTCTACCCGAAGGCCCGCCACTTCGCCGGCGTCGACAACTACCGGCAGGTCCTGACCGACGCCGACCTGCGGCACTCGGTGTGGACGACGGTGCTGCTCACGGTGACGGTGGTCCTGGTCAGCCTGGTCCTCGGCCTCGCGCTGGCACTGCTCCTGGACCACAGATTCCCCGGCCGGGGCGTCGTGCGCACCCTGCTCATCGCGCCGTTCCTGGTGGTACCGGTGGCCGCGGCCCTGCTCTGGAAGCACGTCCTCTTCAACCCCGAATACGGCCTGCTCAACGGCCTGTTGCACTACGTCGGCGGGCCACAGCCCGACTGGATCTCCACCACACCGCTCCTGGCGGTCGAGACCGCCCTGGTGTGGCAGTGGACGCCGTTCATGATGCTGATCCTGCTGGCCGGCCTGCAGAGCCGTGACCCCGAGCAGCTCGAGGCCGCACGGGTGGACGGCGCCAACGAATGGCAGGTCTTCCGCTATCTGACGCTCCCCCACCTGCGCCGCTATCTCGAACTCGGCGCCCTGCTGGGCTCGATCTACATCGTCCAGAACTTCGACGCGGTCTTCACGATCACGTCCGGCGGCCTCGGCACCGCCAACCTGCCCTACACCGTCTACCAGAGCTTCTACCAGGCCCACGAGAACGGCCTCGCCTCGGCCGCCGGCGTCCTGGTCGTCATCGGCTCGATCGTCATCGCGACCTTCGCCCTGCGCGTGGTGTCGTCCCTCTTCCGCGAGGAGGTGTCCCGCGCATGAGCACCATCGCCGTCACCCTCAAGAAGCACCGGGGCCTAAGCATCGGCCTGCTGGCCTGGCTGGTCGGCATCGTCTTCTTCCTGCCCATCGCCTGGATGGCACTGACGTCCTTCCACTCCGAGGCGGACGCGGCGACCAACCCGCCCTCCTTCGCCGCCTCGCTGACCCTCGACGGCTACCGCGAGTTCTTCGGCAGCGGCAGCGGGGCGAGCCCCTGGCCCGCGCTGATCAACTCGGCGGTCGCCTCGGTGTTCTCGACGGTCTGCGTACTGCTCCTCGCCCTGCCGGCGGCGTACGCGCTGTCCATCCGGCGGGTGAAGAAGTGGACGGACGTCCTGTTCTTCTTCCTGTCCACGAAGATGCTGCCGGTGGTGGCCGGTCTGCTGCCGATCTACCTGTTCGCCAAGAACACCGGGATGCTGGACAACATCTGGTTCCTGGTCATCCTCTACACCTCCATGAACCTGCCGATCGCGGTGTGGATGATGCAGTCGTTCCTCGCCGAGGTCCCGGTGGCGGTGATCGAGGCGGCGCAGATCGACGGCGCCCGGCTGCCGACCATCCTCGCGCGCGTGGTGGCCCCGATCGCCCTGCCCGGCATCGCCGCCACGGCCCTGATCTGCTTCATCTTCAGCTGGAACGAACTTCTCTTCGCCCGAGTCCTGACGGGCGTGGTCGCCGAGACCGCCCCCGTCTTCCTGACCGGCTTCATCACCAGCCAGGGCCTGTTCCTGGCCAAGGTGTGCGCCGCGTCGCTCGTCGTCTCCCTGCCGGTGCTCGCCGCGGGGTTCGCCGCCCAGGACAAGCTGGTCCAGGGCCTGTCGTTGGGAGCCGTGAAATGAAGGCCGCCGTCATCGAGTCCGTGGGCCGCGCCGTCGTCAGCGAGGTGCCGGACCCGACGCCGGGACCCCGCGAGGTCGTCGTGGAAGTGGCCGCCTGCGGTCTGTGCGGCACCGACCTGCACATCCTCCAGGGCGAGTTCGCGCCCAAGCTGCCGATCGTGCCCGGACACGAGTTCGCGGGCGAGGTGGTCGGGGTCGGCGGCCAGGTCACCGAGGTCGCGGTCGGCGACCGGGTGGCGGTGGATCCCTCCCTGTACTGCTACGAGTGCCGTTACTGCCGCGACGGCCACAACAACATGTGCGAGCGGTGGGGCGCGATCGGCGTGACGACGGCGGGCGGGGCGGCCCAGTACGCCGTCGCCCCCGTGGCGAACTGCGTGAAGCTGCCGGAGCATGTGCGCACCGAGGACGCGGCCCTGGTGGAGCCCCTGTCCTGCGCGGTACGCGGCTACGACGTCCTGCGGTCCCGGCTGGGCGCCCACGTCCTGATCTACGGCTCCGGGACCATGGGCCTGATGATGCTGGAGCTGGCCAAGCGGACGGGCGCGGCGAGCGTGGACGTGGTCGACATCAACCCGGCCCGTCTGGAGACCGCCCGGGGGCTCGGCGTCTCGGGCGCGGCGGGCAGCGCGGACGAGCTGGACCGCCCGCGGGGCTGGGACGTGGTCGTGGACGCGACCGGCAACGCGAAGGCGATCCAGGACGGCCTGGAACGGGTGGCGAAGGCGGGCACGTTCCTGCAGTTCGGGGTGGCCGACTACGCGACCCGGGTGACGATCGATCCGTACCGTATCTACAACCAGGAGATCACCATCACCGGTTCCATGGCCGTGCTGCACAGCTTCGAGCGGGCTGCGGAGCTGTTCGCGAACGGCGTCCTGGACCCCGAGGTGTTCATCAGCGACCGGATCCCGCTGGAGCGCTACCCGCAGGCGCTGGAGCAGTTCGCGGCGGGGGTGGGGCGGAAGATCGTGGTGGTGCCCTGAGGCGGCTCGGGGTCATGGCCTGAATCGGCTCAGGGATGAGATCCCTGAGCCGATTGGGGGTTGGGTAAGGGAACGGTAAAGCCGTGTCGTTCGTTCACCCGGCATGACAGCTATGACCCCTGGCTCGAACATCCCTCTCTCCGCCCCGCGCGTGACGGTGGACGTCGCCGCTCCGGTGCGGCTCGACGTGTCGGGCCTGCTGCTCACCGCCGACGGCAAGGTGCGCTCGGACGACGACTTCATCTTCTACAACCAGCCGACGGGCCCGGGCGTGAACCACGCGTCCGGCGGGGGTGCGGCCCCCGACGCGATCACGGTCGACACCGCCGCCGTCCCGCCGGACATCGAGAAGGTCGTGGTCACGGCCAGCCCGGACGCGGCCGGCCAGACCTTCCAGGGCATCGAGCCCACGGCCACGATCCGCGACGCGGACGACGGCGCGGTGCTGGCCACGTTCACCCCGCCCCGGCTCGGCACGGAGACGGCACTGGTCGTCGTGGAGATCTACCGCCGGGGCGGCGCCTGGAAGGCCCGCGCGGTCGGCCAGGGGTACGCCGACGGCCTGGCCGGCATCGCGACGGACTTCGGCGTGACGGTGGAGGAGCCGACGGCGCCGCAGGAGCCGACGACGCCGCCGCAGCCGGTGACGCCGCCGGCGCCCACCGTGCAGACCCCGGTCACCCCGCCCGCCCCGCCGGTGTCCGCTCCCCCGGCGCCGCCCGCCCCGGCGCCGGGCGCCGGGAAGGTCAACCTGGACAAGGGCCGGGTCAGCCTGCAGAAGAACCAGACCGTGTCCCTGGTCAAGGGCGGCCGGCCGCTGCTCTCCCAGGTGCAGATGGGGCTCGGCTGGGAGCCGGCGTTCCGGGGCAAGGACATCGACCTGGACGCCTCGGTCATCGCCTACGGCCCGCAGCGCAACCACATCGACAGCTGCTACTTCGGCAAGCTCACCATTCTGAACGGCGCGATCAGGCACTCCGGGGACAACCTCACCGGGGAGGGCGCGGGCGACGACGAGATGATCACGGTCGACCTGGGCCGCCTCCCCCAGGAGGTCACCGGCCTGGTCTTCACGGTGAACTCCTTCTCCGGCCAGAAGTTCACGGAGGTCGCCAAGGCGTACTGCCGCCTGATCGACGCGGCCTCGGGCGAGGAACTGGTCCGCTTCGACCTCACCCACGCCGAGCCCCAGACGGGCGTGATGATGGCGAAGCTCATCCGCCAGTTCTCCGGCGAGTGGGACATGACCGCGATCGGCGACTTCGTCAAGGCCAGGACGGTACGGAACATGGTGGAGCCGGGGGCGAGGGCTCTGTAGCCCGTCGGCTGCGGGCCGGGGGCCGGGAGATCACCGTCGCACTGCGGGTGACCTCCCGGCCGCAGGTCCGTCGTGGCCGGTCCCGCGATTCTGGGCGCACCGCACCGACAACCCGCCCCGGCTACGGCCGCAGCCCCTCCACCAGCAGCGTCAGATACCGCCGGATCTGCCGCCCCTGACCGTCCGCCAGTTCCGACGCCGTAGCCACCCCGTGCGCAAGCCGCAGCACCTCGATCGGCTGCACGTCGGCCCGCAACGCCCCCTCCGCCCGGGCCGCCTCCACCAGCCGCGTCGCCGCGCCCTGCACCGACGCGCCGCACGCCGTCCTCGCGACCGGGCCGCCGTCCGTGACCGCCGAGCCCAGCAGGGGCTTGAGCCCCCGTACCTGGATCGTGGCCACGCACAGCTCGTTCAGCCACACCATGAGCGCCTCACCCGGCGGCAGCTCCCGCGCCAGCTCGTCGGCCCGCGCCCCCAGCGCCTCGAAGCGGTCCACGTACGCGGCCTCCAGCAGCGCCTGCCGCGTCGGGAAGTGCCGGTAAAGGGTGCCCGCGCCGACGCCCGCCCGCTTGGCGATGTCGTCGAGCGACGCGTTCTCCCCATGCTCGGCGAAGGCCTCGGCCGCCACCTTCAGCAGCCGCTCGTAGTTGCGCCGAGCGTCCGCGCGCATGGGTCTGACCTGCGGCATCCAGATACTCCTCGCACACCGGGATCCTCTGCGCAGCTTAGCGAGCATCCATCGGGGTCAGTCCCGCTCCGGCGGCCGGTACCCGCCGGTGGCCGGGTCCGGTCCGGGGCGGCGCCGTATCTCGCCGGTGCCCAGGCCGACCGTGGCCCGCGTCCGCATGGGGCCGTCACCGTGGCGGGAGAGCAGTGCGACGTCGGCCACCCGCGCGTGCAGCACGCCGAGCCGGGCGGCGCACTCGGCCGCGAGGATGCGCGGGACACGGGTGCGTCCCAGGGAGAGGTGCGGGGTGAAGCGGGGGAAGCGGTCCGTGCAGTACGGGAAGGGCTCCGCCAGCGCGCGCCGTAGCTCCGTCCAGGGCTCGACGCCGGCCGCGGCGGGGTCCAGCCACACAGTGGCGTAGAACCGGTGGCGGAAGGCACGGACCCCGCTGAGCCGGATGTCGAAGGGCTCACAGCCGGTGGCCGCGGCGGACAGCAGGGGGAGCGCCGCCGGGAAGTCCTCCTCCGGTACGAAGCCGTAGACCAGGTTCACATGGGGTGGCCAGCGGCGGATCTGCGGATCGTGCTCGGCGCGGATGCGCTGGATGGCGGGCCAGAGTTCGGCTGGGGGAAGCCAGGCCAGGGCGGTCCGGTACGTAGGGGCCGACTCGACGCGGCCGAAGGCTTCGGCCGGGCCGGGTGTCGGGGGGCAGGGCACACCGACATCATGGCCCCGCCCGCCGACGACCGCCGCCCGTGGACGGCGGCGGGTGCCTCACGGCCTGCGGACGTTGCGGCCCCTCACTCGACCGAGGTGGTCACATCGATCCAGGAGCCGGCGAAGCTCTTGTGCTCGTGCTGGGAGACGTGGTGCTTGTGACCGTGCTTCTTCCCGTGGGGGTGCTTGTGGTGGCGCTTGCCGTGCTGCTTGTGACCGGGCTTGTGGTGGTGCTTGCCCTGATGCTTGTGCCCCGGCTTGTGGTGGTGCTCGTGCTCGTGCTTCCCGCCCGGCTGCGCGTGCTCATGCTCCGTCGGCCTCTTGTGGTCCTGCTCCTCCTCCGCCTGCGGAGACTTGTGCGCGTCGGAGTGCGTGCCGCCTGTGGCCACGGCGACGGCCTCCGCGGAAGCCACCGCGGTGACCTGGTGCGGACCGTCGGTGTCGTCGGCGAAGCCGGCGCCGGCGCCGAAGGCGGACAGCCCCGCGACCACGGCGGCCACGAGTGCGGCGCGCTGGAACTTGCGCATGTGGTTGGACCTTTCCTCACCTGATGAAGTCTGATGGCTACTCAGCGTGAGGATAGACGCGGGGTCGTAGTAATGAGTGATCTACGGCCAGGCGCGCCGTGTCGGCCACACGGCGAGCGGAACGAGCCCGCGCACGGCTAGAACAGGGCGCTGTAGGCCTTCAGCGCCGGCTGGCCCCCGAGCCCGGCCACTCGCGGGTGCGGGCGGGCAACTCAAGCAAGCCATGGCCAACGCCCGTCACCACCACGCTCAATCAGTGAAACCATACGGAAGGCAGAATCCGAAAGGCCGGCAAATACATGCCGGTTCCCGCTCCCCGACGGGCCGTGGCCCGCCCGGTAGCCCTCCAGGTTCCAGGTGTAGACGGGCACGTGGGCCGGGATCTGGGCGGTCGGGTCGCCGTGCCGGTTCGGGGCGTACTGCTCGTCGGTGACGATCAGCACCCGATCGTGCTTCTTGTAGTGTCGGCGCACCGCGTCTGTGGTGTCGGTACCGCCCAGGTCGCCGAAGCGCTCCAGGATCTTCAGCACCGACTCGCCCTTGCGGAACTCCACGTTGGCGCTGGTCGTACCGAACTGGACGAGGTCGGCGTCGGCCGCCCGCAGCGCGAGCGCCGTGCCGAAGATCGCCGCCGCGTCGGCCCGGGTGAGCTCCGAGCGGTCGCGCGACTGCGTCCAGAACATCGAGCCCGACCGGTCGACCAGGACCAGCGTCCGGCCCGGCAGCGCGGGCACGTTGGCCAGCGAGTGGCCGAGCGCCTGCTCCAGCGGCCAGGACCAGCGCAGCGACGGCGCGTGCCGGTGGGCCGCGAGATAGCGGAAGGGGAACTGCCGCGAGCGCGCCACCTGCTGCGGGTCGCTGATCTTCGCCGCCACCTGGGCCGCGACCTCGTCGCAGACCCCGGCCTCGTCGAAGTTGCGCAGGTTGCGGACCAGTGCCATCGCGCCCATGGACGGGATCACGGCCTCCCAGGCCGCCTTGTCCATCGGGCCCTGGAGCCAGCCGGCCAGCGCCTCCCAGGTGATGCCGGCCGCCGCGAGCCGCTCGGCGCCGCCGGGCGCGGTGACGACCGCCCGGCGCTCCGCCACGGGCAGCGCCATCAGCTCGCGGTGCGCGGTGAGCACCGGCAGCGAGGCGGGCGGCACGGCGGTGTCCGGGTGGTGGCGGCGGTCCAGCGCGTACCGGAACAGCTCGCCCTGCCACGGCTTGTCCGGGTCCGGTGCCGCGTGCACGAGGTTGAGGATGTCGCCGAAGCGGTAGCCCTTGGCCGCGGTGTCGTACTTCAGCAGCGACTTGGCGTGGTAGAGCCGCCGTACGGCGTCGGCGACCCCGCGCTTGACGGGCTTGGGGACCGCGCGGCCGTAGACGGACGTCCAGTACGCGAGCAACTCGCCGGGCTCGTCGGGGCGCTGGAGCACCGAGTCCACGACCTGCCGGTTCGACGGGCCGCCGGTCGCGCCCGCCGCCAGCCGCGCCTGCACGTACTCGGCGGCGCCCACGAGCGACGCCGTCCGCATGCTGCCCTCACCGCGCAGCCAGCCGAGCAGGCCGGCCGTCCACTCCGGGTCGCTGACGGCGAGGTCCCGCACGAGCCGCGCGAACCGGTCGTCGCGGTCGGTGCCGGACTCGTAGAAGGTGTGCTGCGTGACGAAGTTGGAGACGGCGAGCAGGAAGAGCTCGGAGCGTGCGTCACGCTCGCGGCCCCTGCCGCCCTCGTACGTCGGCAGGGTCCGGCCGGTGGTGGTGACGGGCGAGACCGGCTGTGCCGTGGCGGTACGCGTGTTGAATCGCGCCATGGTGAATTCCCCCGAATTCGTTGCCTTTTCGGAGGGAGGCGTGGCACATGGAGGGTGTCCGAGATCAGGGGTCGGCGGCGGACCAAGTCAGATGCTCTTCCGCTTGAGCTACAGCGACCCGAGGTCGATGACGGGATTCGAACCCGCAACCGTCCGATCCGATGAAGTAACCGCTGCCTGCGCACCGGACATCCACCATGAGCTGCGCCTCCCGAGATCAAGTCGGCTGCGGCTGTGTTTCATTCCAGGAAAGGGAAGTAGCCGCTGCCATCGCACCGGGAGGTGCGTGACGTCGTGATCTCACTGTAGGAGGCGCAGCGTTGGAGGTGCGAGCGAATTGACTATCGCCTCTGCCGCTTCCACGGTCCGGTGATCGCGAGCATGATGCCGGGCGTCTGGATGTTGACGAACAGGGTCCTGCCGTCGGGCGAGAAGGTGACGCCCGTGAACTCGCTGTGCTCCGGGCCGGTTTCGGTGCCGCCCGCCGCGGTGGCGGCTGATGCCGGCGCGAGTTCGTTGCGGGCGATCGGGTAGGTACGGCCGCTCTCGGTGACGCCGAACAGGTGCTGGACGCCCTCGATGTCCTCGGCGATGACGAGGCCGTAGGGGGAGACGGTGATGTCGCCGGGACCGTCGAAGGCGCCATCCGCCGACGCATCAGCGGGGCCCGGGCTCACGCCGAGCAGCACCTTCAGGGTGAGGGTGCGGCGCGCCGGGTCGTAGAACCAGACCTGGCCGTCGTGCCGGACCGGGCTCTCCGCACGGGCGTAGGAGGAGACGATGTAGGCGCCGCCGTCGCCCCACCACATGCCCTCCAGCTTTCGGGCGCGGGTGACCTCGTCGTCGGTGAACTGCCTGCGCACCGAGACGGCCTGGGCGTCACGGTCCGGGACGTCCGTCCAGTCCACCCCGTACACCGTGCCGGTCTTGGTGGCACGGGAGAGGTCGTCGACGAACGTGCCGCCGGAGTCGAAGCACCTGAAGGCCTGGAGCCGGCCCGCGTCGTCGGCGAGGGTGCGCAGCTTGCCGCGGCCGTGGCGGAAGCCCTCCGGCGGGGTCCAGCGGTAGAGCAGGCCGGTGGGGCCGGACGCGTCCTCGGTGAGGTAGAGGTGGCCGCGCTTGGGGTCGACGACGACGGCCTCGTGGGCGAAACGGCCGAGGGCCTTGAGGGGCTTGGGGTCGTGGTTGGCCCGGCGGTCCTCCGGGTCGACCTCGAAGACATAGCCGTGGTCCTTGGTGAAGCCGTACCTGCCGGCCTTGTCCTCGGTCCCCTCACAGGTCAGCCAGGTACCCCAAGGCGTGCTGCCGCCCGCGCAGTTGGCGGCAATGCCGGCGATGCCCACCCACTCGGCGACGTCGCCGCCGTGGCGGATCTCGACGACGGTACAGCCGCCGGCCGCCGCCGGGTCGTAGACCAGGCCGTCGGTGAGCGGCACCGGGTGCGGCCAGGTGGCGCGGGCGCCGGCCAGCTCGTGGTTGTTGACCAGGAGGGTGGTGCCGCGGGGGCCCTCGAAGGCGGCGGTGCCGTCATGGCGGGACGGCGTGAACTCGCCGGACTCCAGCCTGGTCCTGCCGCTGTAGGTGATGATCTCGTAGCTGAAGCCCGCGGGCAGGGCGAGGATGCCGTTCGGGTCGGCGGCCAACGGGCCGTATCCGACGCCCTGGTGGTCCTCGTGCGCCGACTCCGCATGGCCGCAGTCGATGTCCGTCGCGGCGAGGGCGTTCGGCGCGGTGGCGAGGGCGCCGACGCTGCCCGCGAGGGCGACCCCGGCACCGGCGACCGCGGACTCCCCGGCGAAGCCCCTGCGGGTGAGCGACATGGTGTGTGTCTCCTGAGACGGTGGGAGTGCCGCGGCTGGAAGGCGGACCCCGTTCGGCGCACACGCTCTCGCCACACCATGAACAGGAGCTGAACGCCGGGCTACCTCAGGGGCCCTCGTCCAAGAATCCGTACGCACCGACCCATGACGGGCTCAAGGGACTTTCAACCACCCTGCTGGGAGCGCGCCTTGAACGCGGCCTTGCGGGCCTCCTTCGCCACCTTCTTGTCCGGATGCAGCCGCCCCATCGCCTCCAGCACATCGGCGGTGGCCGGATGCCCCACCCGCCAGGCCGCGGCGAAGAACCCGCTGTGCTGCGCGGCCAGCCCCTCCACCAGCGCCTGCAGCTCCTCGGAGTTGCCCTCGGCCGCGAGCTGCGCGGCCACCGTGTCGATGGTCAGCCAGAACACCAGCGCCTCGGACGGCGCCGGCACCCCGGCGGCACCCCGTTCGCTGAGCCACACGCGGGCCAGGCCGCCCAGTTCCGGATCGTCCAGCACCTCCCGCAGCGCGGGCTCGGCCTCCGCGCCGATCAGGGACAGGGCCTGCTGGCAGCGCAGCCTGCGCAGCGGCGCGCCCGGGTCGGCGCCGCGTGCCGCCGCCAGCAACTCCCTTGCCGCGTCCAGCGGTTCACGGCGGGCGAGCCACTGCTCGGTCTCGGCCCGCGCCGCGTCCTGCCCGAACCGCGCCGTGCCGTCGAGCAGCGCGTCCGCGCCCTTGTCGGCGAGTTCACCGACGGCCGGCGCCTCGAATCCGGCCTCCAGCAGCCGCGCCCGCAGCCCGTACGCACCGAGCGGGGTCAGCCGGACCATGCCGTACCGCGAGACATCGGCGTCGTCCAGCTGCGCCGCCGGCTCGTCCTCGGCGTCGGCCATCAAGGCCTCGTCCACCGGCTGGTACTCCACGAGCCCGACCGGCTCCAGCACCCGGAACTGGTCGTCGAGCCGCATCATCGCGTCGGAGACCTGCTCCAGGACGTCGTTGGTGGGCTCCGCCATGTCGTCGGGGACGATCATCGAGGCGGCGAGGGCGGGCAGCGGGACAGGTCCGCCGCCGGGGCCGTCCTCACCGACCGTCAGCAGATACAGATTGCCGAGGACGCCGTCGAGGAACTCGGCCTCGGCCTCGGGGTCCCAGTCGAGTGACGAGAAATCGACCTCCCCGCCCTCGTCCAGGGCGTCGACCAGATCGTCCAGATCGGGCACGCTCGCATCGGCGACGACGGTCTCCAGCGCGGTGAGCCACACGGCGAGCACATCGGCCGGGGAGCCCCCGGTGAGCAGCTTCAGCTCCTCGCCCGCCCGGACCGTCCCGGCCTCCTCGTCCACGATCTCGACCAGTCCGGCGTCCACGGCGACCCGCCAGGCCTCACTGGCGTACGCGGCGGCGTCGTCACCGCTCAGCCCGAGCAGTTCGGCGGCGGCCGGCAGCTGCTCCTCGGCCAAGCCGCCGCCGGCGTCCACGCGGGTCTCGGGCCCGGCCCAGCGGGCGAGGCGGGCGGCACGGGAGAGCAGCGGCGTGGACAGCGCGGCGCGTGCCAGCTCCGCTTCGGGATGCAGCCGTACGGGCGGCAGGGGGGCGCTGTCTGACATCGGCTGGTTCTCCTCGGACCGTGAAACGGGCTCAGCCGCTCAGCCTAGACGGATTTCCACCCATGCCGCCCGGTTCATCTCCCCGTCAGCGGCCGTACATGGCCGAAACCTTGACAACTCCCGTGCGCAGGCTGGAGATTGACGCGCGTAGAAGTTGGGGGGACAACTGTTCACTCGGCTCTACGCGTGTCACGGAGGGCTACGAGCCCCGCACGCTCCCGTACCACCCTCGTCCCGGCGCATCGTCACGTCCCCGGAGGGAACCCTTGCCGAGCAGGTCTTCCGCGCGCCTCGCCGCGCTCACCGTCGCCGCCGTCTGCAGCGCGGCGTCCGCCGTCGTCCTCACCTCCCCCGCGCACGCCGACTCGGTGCGCATCCACGACATTCAGGGCACCACCCGAATATCGCCGTACGCGGGCCAGAAGGTGACGGACGTGCCCGGCATCGTCACGGCCACGCGCACCTACGGCTCCTCCAGAGGCTTCTGGATCCAGGATCCCAACCCGGACGACGACCCGGCCACCAGCGAGGGCGTGTTCGTCTTCACCGGCGCCACGCCGAAGGTCGCGGCCGGCGACTCGGTGACGGTGACCGGCACGGTCTCGGAGTTCGTCCCGGGCGGCGCCTCCTCCGGCAACCAGTCCGTCACGGAGATCACCAAGCCGACGGTCACCACGGTCTCCACCGGCAACGCGGCCCCGGCGCCGGTCGTGATCGACGAGGACTCGGTGCCGGACGAGTACGCCCCCGAGGGCGACACCGCCGCCGGCGGCTCGATCAACGGCCTCACCCTGGACCCGTCGAAGTACGCCCTGGACTACTACGAGTCCCTGGAGGGCATGAACGTCCAGGTCGAGGACACCCGCGTGGTCGGCCGCACCGACCCGTACAGCGAGCTGTGGGTCACCGTGAAGCCGTGGGAGCACGGCAACCGCCGCGGCGGCACGGTCTACGGCTCCTACGACTCGCAGAACACCGGCCGGCTGCAGATCCAGTCGCTGGGCGCGACCGCCGACTTCCCGAAGGCGAACGTCGGCGACACCCTGGAGGGCACCACCACCGGCCCGCTGGACTTCAACCAGTTCGGCGGCTACACCCTGGTCGCGAGCAAGCTCGGCACGCTGCGGAGCGGCGGCCTGGAGCGCGAGACGACCCGGAAGCAGTCCAGCCGCGAGCTGGCGGTGGCGACGTACAACGTCGAGAACCTCGACCCGTCGGACAACACCTTCGACCAGCACGCCGCCGCGATCGTGAACAACCTCCAGTCGCCGGACATCGTGTCCCTGGAGGAGATCCAGGACAACGACGGCGCCACGGACGACGGCACGGTCGACGCGAGCGTCACCGTGAACAAGCTGATCGACGCGATCGTCGCGGCGGGCGGCCCGAAGTACGACTGGCGCTCGATCAACCCGGTCAACGACCAGGACGGCGGCGAGCCGGGCGGCAACATCCGCCAGGTGTTCCTGTTCAACCCCGAGCGGGTGTCCTTCGTGGACCGCGCGGGCGGCGACTCCACCACCGCGGTCGGGGTCACCAAGGTGAACGGCAAGGCCGAGCTGACGGCCTCCCCCGGCCGGATCGACCCGGCGAACGCGGCCTGGAAGGACAGCCGCAAGCCGCTGGCCGGCCAGTTCGCCTTCCGCGGCAAGACCGTCTTCGTGATCGCCAACCACCTGGTCTCCAAGGGCGGCGACCAGGGCCTGACCTCGCAGTACCAGCCGCCGACGCGCAGCTCGGAGATCCAGCGCCACGCGCAGGCGACCGAGGTGAACGCGTTCGTCAAGGACATCCTGGCCGTCCAGAAGAACGCGAACGTCATCGCGCTCGGCGACATGAACGACTTCGAGTTCTCCGGCACCGCGAAGATCCTCGAGGGCGACGGCGAGCTGTGGTCGGCGATCAAGTCGCTGCCCAGGAGCGAGCGTTACACCTACGACTACCAGGGCAACGAGCAGGTCCTGGACCAGATCCTGATCAGCCCGGCGATCCGGCGCGGCTGCGACTTCGAGTACGACAGCGTGCACATCAACGCGGAGTTCAACGACCAGATCAGCGACCACGACCCGCAGGTGCTGCGGTTCCGTCCCTGATCAGGGTGGTCACGCCCGGCTGAACACCTCGTTCAGCCAGGCCTGCCACGCACTCTCGTTCGCCTCGGCGTCGGCGTCCGGCGCGAAGTCGTGGATGCTGATGCCGAGCGGGGCGCCCCAGTGGCCGCGTCCGAAGAACCGGATGAGGGCGTGGTCGGTGCGCAGCCCGACGAAGTACGGGTTCCGGTAGTCGAGTACGGCGTCCAGGGTCCGCCCGCCGGGGCCCTGGACGGTCACCTTCGTCCCCGCGGCCGTGTCGTCCGCCAGGCCGAGGGCACGGCCGACGGCGGCGAGCGCCCGCGGGGTCCGCGAGGCCGCGGGTCCTTGCAGCTGGGCGAAGGTGACCGGGCGGGGCGCGAAGTGCGTGAGGTACTCGCGCAGGGTGTGCAGATAGAAGTTGGTGTGCTTGCTCGCGCCGTCGTACTGGTTGTTCCAGTCGTCGGTGAAGATGCCGCTGTGGACGTAGCGCACCCAGGCGCGGCGGCCCTCGTCACGGGACTCGATGGTGTAGCCGAGCTCGTTGACCGACTGGGTCGGCATGCCCACGTTCTCGCTGCGGTTGGTGTAGCGGTGGGGCGGGTCCCAGGCGGTGACGGTGGACCCGAAGGGGCCCTTGCCCCCTTCGCGCGGCTCGGGCGGGTCCATCGGCCACAGATAACCACCGGTGCCGGTGGTGACGGCCTCCCAGACCTTCTCGGGCGGGGCGTCGACCTCGAACTCGCGGACGATCTCGAATTCCTGGGACATGGCGGGGCTCCTGCTCACTGATCCAGTGCGGGGGTGGGCCGGTCCTTGACCGTGGGGTGGAGGGCGACGACGATCCGGTGGTCGCGGCCGGCCTCGGCGTCGGGGGCGTCGTACTTGCGGATCAGCGCGCTCACGCCCGCCGTCAGCTCCTGCACGAAGGCCGCGCGGTCGGCGGCGGAGGCGAAGCGGACCTGGCCGTCCAGGGCGTAGGTCGCCAGCTGCTTCCTGGCCTTGGCGGCGCCGGTGATCAGCACGCCGACGTCGCGCACCAGGCGGGCACCGAGCGCGAGCAGCCAGCGCGCGGAGAGCTGGTCGCGGAAGCGGTCCGGGTCCGGCTGCACGGCGGGCAGGGCGGCCGGCGAGATGACGTACGACGCGGCGGTCGCGCGCATCAGCCGCTCGGTGACATTGCCCTTGCGGCGCTCTCCGGCGAGCTCGACCAGGCCGTGCCGCTCCAGCGCCTTGAGGTGGTAGTTCACCTTCTGCCGGGGCAGTCCGACCTTGCCGGCCAGCATCGCCGCCGACGCGGGCTCGGCGGCCAGCTCGGCGAGCAGCCGGGCCCGGACGGGGTCCAGCGACACGGCCGCGGCCTCGGGGTCCTCGATCACGGTCACGTCCAGCATGCGTCCACCCTCTCACCGAAAACTTTTACTGTCCAGGCGGACCGAGTTTTCGGTGAGAGGGTGGGGCGGAACCCCTTGACCGGCGGGGGTCAGTGGTGATGCCGGCGGCGCAGCACGCCCACCGCGGCGAGGGCGGCGCCCGCCGCGCCGGCGACCAGTGCCGGCTTCGGCACCCGCTCGAGGGTGTGGGCGGCCCTGCCCTGAACGGCGTGCCCGGCCGCGGCCGCCCTGTCCTGCGCCGTGTGACCGGCGTGTGCGGCGCTCTCGCGCAGCTGTACGGTCATGGCGCCGGCCTTGTCCATCATGTCCGCGGCCCGCGCCTGGGCCCGGCCCTTCACATCGGCCTTGCCGATCAAGTGGGAGACGCTGTCGCCGAGTTGGCTGCGCGCGTGCTCGATCTGCTGCCGCAGTTCGTCGGGGCCCTTGGCGCCCTTGCCGTGCGGGATCCTGTGCGTCATCGGTGTGCCCTTTCGCTGACAGTGGTGGCGGAACGCTGAGGCCAGGACGACCGCCTCCTCTCCGTACACATCCGGGTACCCGGGACGAAGACCATCAGACCGTCAGTCCTGACCCGCGCCCCCGGTACCGCGTTCACCGAGGCGCGCGAGTTGGCTCTGGAACCAGTCCAGGCGCGCCTGCAACAGTGCGGCTTCCGCGACGAGTTCGGGTACGCCCGGCTCCGTGCCGACCGCCGACCCGGTGGACGGGCTCCCCGTACCGCCGCCCCGCGCCACCATCCGCAGCCCCTGTCCGGCCAGCCGGGCGAAGCCGGCGAGCGAGACGGACGTACGGCCGCGCACGCAGCCGGGGCAGACGGGGGCGAGGGCCCGCCAGCCGGGCCTGCCCCAGCCGGCGTCGGCCAGCGCGACGGCGGTGGTGCCACAGTCGCACGGGCCGACGGTGGCCGTGCGCACCCGCTGCCGGGCATAGCGGAAGCCACGCTCGAAACGGATGTAGGCGCCGAGCACGCAGACCTCCAGCAGGAGTGCCGTCCGGTGCTCGGCCGTGCACAGCATGGCCTCGGCGGCCGCGCGGTCGTGGACGCAGTGGAAGCCGCAGTCGCACAGCCGCGCGGGCGCGCGGTGCCGGCGGCCGTAGACGCAGGAGGCGTCGTCGAGCACGGCGTACGGCAGCGCGCCGCCGAGCGACACGCCGGTGAAGCAGGCCCGGGTGCCGTCCTGGGACAGCACCGGGTGGGCGATCTTGTATCCGGTCGGCGGCTCCGCCGGGCGTTCGGCCGGGAGCCGCAGTCTCATCGGGCGGCCTGGACCTCTTCGCGGGCCGGCTCGGCCGGTTCGCTGCGGGCTGCGGTCTCCTCGGGAAGCGGGGTCTGCTCTTCGTGGACGAGCGGCCGCTCCTCGGCGACTCCGGTGGCCAGTGCCTTGCCGAGCTTCATGGCGCCTCCCATGACGGACGTCGGTGACCCTCCGGCCATAGTGACCCATGAAGGGCCGAGTTGGACACAGGACCTTCGGCCGCCACCCTTACCCATCAGTAATGCTTATCAATATATCGTAGCAGAATTAAGTAGAGCTTAACCTTGACGGTGCCGAGACTACTCGTATGACGACGACACGCACCTCCGCCCGCCCCTTCGGCCGCACTCTCTGCGCGATGATCACGCCGTTCACCGAGGAGGGCGCCCTCGACCTGGACGGGGCCCGGAAGCTGGCCGCGTGGCTGGTGGCCGAGGGCTGCGACGGCCTGGTGCTCAGCAGCACCACGGGCGAGGCGCCCACCACCACGGGCGCGGAGAAGGCGGAGCTGATCGCGGCCGTCCGGGAGGCGGTCGGCGACCGGGTGCCCCTGGTCGCGGGCGTGGGCACCGCCGACACCCGGCACACCGTGGAGCTGGCCCGCGCGGCGCAGAAGGCGGGCGCCGACGGGGTGCTGGTGGTGACGCCGTACTACAGCAGGCCGCCGCAGGAGGCGGTGGAGGCGCACTTCCGCGCGGTCGCCGACGCGAGCGGGCTGCCCGTGATGCTCTACGACATCCCGGGCCGCACCGGCACCCGGATCGAGCCGGAGACGATCATCCGCCTCGCCGCGCACCCGCGGATCGTGGCCGTCAAGGACTGCTCCTACGATTTCCTCGGCACCCAGAAGGTGCTCGCGCACACGGACCTGGCGTACTACGCGGGCTGCGACGAGCATGTGCTGGCGCTGTACGCGGTCGGCGCGGCGGGCTGTGTGAGCACGGTCGCGAACGCCGCCCCCGGGCGGATCGCCGCGATCCTCGACGCCTTCGACGCGGGCGAGACCGGCCGGGCGACCGAACTCCAGCTGCGGGCAACGCCGTTGACCGAGGCGATGATGGGCGCGGGCCTGCCCGGCACGGTCACCGCCAAGGCCCTGCTCACCCGCCTGGGCCTGCCCGCGGGCCCGGTACGCGCCCCACTGCTGCCCGCCGGCCGCGAGGCGACCGACGCGCTGCTGGCACGGTACGAGCAGCTCGTGGCGGCCTGATCAACGGCCGGCGATGGCCGGCTCCCGGCTCCCGGCTCCCGGCTCCCGGCTCCCGGCTCCCGGCTCCCGGCTCCCGGAGACGTGACGCAGATCACCTCCGGCGTCGCAAGACCGCCTCTCCGAGTGCGTCCCAAGGGGTAAATGTTCGCACTCCTTCCGAAAGGACGCCGGTGATCACCAAGTACGAAGGGGACGGGGTCGATCCCCCGACGCAGGCCGTCCACCCCAAGGTGCTGGCCAGGTTCACCGAGGCGCTGAAGGAGGTGCATCCGCGCATCGACCACGCCGTCGCCCGCATGGTCCGCGACCACGATCTCCGGCAGGACATCCTGCAGCACGTGGACATCGCCCTGTACCACCACATCAAGCGTGACGAGGGCTTCCGTGAGCCGATGATCGCCTGGGCCTTCGTCGTCGCCAAGAACAAGATGATCTCGGAGTTCAGAAGGCTCGCTCCCGAGGTGGCGGCCGGTGAACTCCCCGAGGGCCGCCCGCTGTTCCGGGCGCCGCACGAGGGCGATCCGGCCGCGGGCATCGCCTTCTTCGAGCTGCTGCGAGCCGTGCAGGCGGCCATCGCCCACCCCAGGCAGTACGCGGTCTGGGAGATGACCCACGTCGGACAGCTCACCGGCGTGGAGATCGCCAGGAGCCTGGGCGTCTCCGCGGCGACCGTCTCCCGGGACCTCAACCGCGCGATGCGCAAGGCATCGAAGATCGCGGTTTAGGAGGGCCGTCCGGTTCGCCTAGGAGTCACGGAGTTCATGTCCACCGCACGTGTCCCGTGGCTCCGGGGGGAGTCCGGAGAGCCCGGATCCTTCCTGTTCCCGCCTAGGAGATTGCATGAAGACCGACACTCGCTCCTCGCCCCAGGAGAAGGCGTTCGCCTTCCTGGAGGAGAGCGACCGGCGCCTCGCCGACGAGGCGCCCCAGCCCATCGACTGGGAACGTCACGCCCGGATGATCGCGGCCATCGCTGAGGGGGAAATGGCCGCGAACACCCGTCGCTGACCCCCTCCGGGAAACATCTGGAACACCGCATCGGCGCAGCCCCGGCTGAGTGAAAGCAGCCGGGGCTGCGCCCTGTTCCGCGGCAGAGGGCGGCGGCACGTGGCGGCCAGGTGCAAGACGCGCGCCGGAATCCGAGTCCCCTGCCGTATGAACCGCATCGAATCCCTGACCCCCGCGCAGATCGAGTCCGAACTGGAACGGCTCGACCGGCTGGACCGCCGCGACGACCTCGCCTGCTGCGTTCTCGCGGGCCTGTTCTTCCTCGTCGCCACCGCCCTGTACGCCGGCGTGGCGGCCTTCGCCTTCCAGGGCGCCGGAGCGGCCACCACCGGCTGCGCGGTCTTCGGCGCGCTCGCGGGCGGCGCCGGCACCTGGCTGGTCCGCAAGGTCCGCCGCCGCCGTCGTATCCGCAGGGTCCGGCGGCGGCAACGGGCCTGAGCGGGATGTCAGTTGTGGCTGTGCAGGATGTCGTTCAGGCCGCCCCAGACCGCGTTGTTCGGGCGGGCCTCGACGACGCCGGTGACCGAGTTGCGGCGGAAGAGGATGTTGGAGGCGCCGTTGAGGTCGCGGGCCTTGACGATCTGGCCGTCGGGCATGGTGACCCGGGTGCCCGCGGTGATGTACAGGCCCGCCTCGATCACGCACTCGTCGCCGAGCGCGATGCCGACGCCCGCCTCGGCGCCGATCAGGCAGCGCTCGCCGATGGAGATGATCACGTTGCCGCCGCCGGACAGGGTGCCCATGGTGGAGGCGCCGCCGCCGATGTCGGAGCCGTTGCCGACCACGACGCCCGCGGAGATCCGGCCCTCGACCATCGACGTGCCGAGCGTGCCGGCGTTGAAGTTGACGAAGCCCTCGTGCATGACGGTGGTGCCCTCGGCGAGGTGCGCGCCGAGGCGGACCCGGTCGGCGTCGGCGATGCGCACGCCCTTCGGTGCGACGTAGTCCGTCATGCGCGGGAACTTGTCGATCGAGGTGACCTGGAGGTGCAGGCCCTCGGCGCGGGCGTTGAGGCGCACCTTCTCGATGTCGTCGACGGCGACCGGGCCGAGCGAGGTCCAGGCGACGTTGGCGAGGTGGCCGAAGATGCCCTCCAGGCTCTGGCCGTGCGGCTTGACCAGGCGGTGCGAGAGCAGGTGCAGGCGCAGGTAGACGTCGTGGGCGTCGATCGGCTTCTCGTCCAGCGAGGCGATGACCGTACGGACCGCGACCACCTCGACGCCCCGGCGGGCGTCCGGGCCGATCGCCGCGGTCGCGCCGCCGCCCAGCAGCTCCGCCGCCTGCTCGGCGGTCAGCCGCTCGGTGCCGGCCGGGCCCGGCGCCCCGACCAGCTCGGGGGCCGGGAACCAGGTGTCGAGAACGGTGCCGTCGGAGGCGAGGGTGGCGAGGCCGGCGGCGACGGCGCCGGTGGTGCGGGAAGCAGAGTCGGTCATGGAAGAAAACCTAACGTGGGCGGGGTGGTCAGGGCGAACCGCGTCTCACGTGCCGGGCGCCGCTTCAGGGGATCAGCCGAGCGAGGGCGGCGCGCGCGTACTCCTCGTCGTAGGAACCGCCCGTCAGCAGCACCTGGAGGCAGATTCCGTCCATCAGGGCGAGCAGGGCGCGGGCCGTGAGCGGGTCGGTGCGCCGGCCCAGCAGCGCCGCGGCGTCCTCGGTCCACTCCGCGGCGACGGGGCGCAGCGCGGGGCGGCGCAGGGCCGCCAGATACAGCTCGTACTCCAGCTCCACGCCCGTGCGCTCGGCGCCCAGCCACTCCCCCAGCGCCCGGGCGAGGTCGGCGGCGAGATCGCCTTCGCCGTGCTCCGGAAGCCGCTCGGCCAGCACCCTGGCGAAATTCTCGTTCGTCTGCCGCAGCGCGGCCACCATCAGCTCTTCCAGGGTGGCGAAGTGATACGTCGTCGAGCCGAGCGGGACATCGGCCTCGGCGGCGACCGTGCGATGACTGAGACCCGCGATGCCGTCCCGGCCGACCACGCGGAGCGCCGCGTCGATGAGGCGCCGGCGCCGGTCGGGGTCGTAGCGCCGGGGCATCAGTGGCTCGCCCCGCCCAGGTTGAGCACGACCACGCCGCCGATGATCAGCAGGATCCCGCCGAGCTTGGCGACGCTCAGCCCCTCCCCGAACAGCAGCAGGCCGAGCACGGCGATGGTGGCGGTGCCGACGCCGGACCAGATCGCGTACGCCGTGCCGATCTGGACGGTCTTCAGCGTCTGGGCGAGCAGCGCGAAGGAGACGAGGTAGCCCAGAGTCGTCACGAGCGAGGGCCAGAGCCGGCTGAATCCCTCGCTGTACTTCATCGCCGTCGTCGCGGCGACCTCGGCGGCGATGGCGCCGGCGAGCGTCAGATATCCCATGTGTACGAGCGTACACAACGATGCGTACGGGCGTACACTACGGGCGGGGACTCGACGTTCCCGCTGGTGGACGGGCTGGGCTGAGCATGCCGAAGGGGCCACGGCACACGGCCATGGCCCCTTTCGCAGGCTCTGTGTCAGACGTTGAACCCGAGCGCCCGAAGCTGCTCGCGACCATCATCCGTGATCTTGTCGGGGCCCCACGGGGGCATCCAGACCCAGTTGATGCGCAGTTCGTTGACGAGGCCGTCCGTGGCGGACTTGGCCTGGTCCTCGATGACGTCCGTCAGCGGGCAGGCCGCGGAGGTCAGGGTCATGTCGACGGTCGCCACATTGGAGTCGTCGACGTGGATGCCGTAGATCAGCCCGAGGTTGACGACGTCGATGCCGAGCTCCGGGTCGACGACGTCCATCAGGGCCTCGCGCAGCTCCTCCTCGGAGGCCGGCTTCATCTCAGCGGTGTCGGTCATGCCGTCTTCCTTTCGGCTTCGGCGCCACCCAGCGCCTGGGCCGTCGCGTCCTTCCACGCCATCCAGCTCAGGAGGGCGCACTTGACCCGCGCGGGGTACTTGGAGACACCGGCGAACGCGACCGCGTCCTCCAGGATGTCCTCCATCGCGTCGTCCGGCTCGATCCTGCCCCTGGACTGCATCAGCTCCAGGAAGGTCTCCTGGATCTTCTGCGCCTCGGGCAGGTCCTTGCCGACCAGCAGTTCGTTGAGGATCGACGCGCTCGCCTGACTGATCGAGCAGCCCTGGCCCTCGTACGAGACGTCCGCGATCTTCGTGCCGTCGTACTTCACGCGGAGGGTGATCTCGTCGCCGCACGTCGGGTTCACATGGTGCACCTCGGCGTCGCCATCCCGCAGACCACGCCCGTGGGGGTTCTTGTAGTGGTCCAGGATGACTTCCTGGTACATCGAATCCAGCTTCACGGTCTCAGCTCACGCCTCTCAGCCGAAGAAGTTCCGTACGTGCTCCAGCCCCTCGACCAGTGCGTCGATCTCGGCCGGCGTGGAGTACAGATAGAACGACGCTCGCGTGGTCGCAGGAATTCCGTAGCGGAGGCAGACCGGGCGCGCGCAGTGGTGGCCGACGCGGACCGCGATGCCCTGCTCGTCGAGGACCTGGCCCACGTCGTGCGGGTGGATGTCACCCAGTGTGAAGGAGATCGCCGCACCCCGGTCCTCGGCCGTGGTCGGGCCGATGATCTTCAGGTCCGGAACCTCGGCGAGCCTCTTCACCGCGTACTCGGTGAGCGCGTGCTCGTGGGCGAGGATCTTGTCCATGCCGATCGAGTTGAGGTAGTCGATCGCCGCGCCGAGGCCGACCGCCTGAGCGATCGGGGGCGTGCCCGCCTCGAACTTGTGCGGCGCCGGGGCGTACGTGGAGGAGTGCATCGAGACGGTCTCGATCATCTCGCCGCCGCCCAGGAACGGGGGCAGGTCCTCCAGCAGCTCCTGGCGGCCCCACAGCACGCCGATGCCCGTCGGACCGCACATCTTGTGGCCGGTGAAGGCCACGAAGTCGGCCTGGAGGGCCTGCACGTCCAGCGGCATGTGCGGAGCGGCCTGGGAGGCGTCGATGCAGACGAGAGCACCGACCTCCTGTGCGCGGCGCACTATCGCCTCGACCGGGTTGACCGTGCCCAGGATGTTCGACACCAGCACGAAGGAGACGATCTTCGTCTTCTCCGTGATGACCTCGTCGATGTTGGACAGGTCCAGGCGACCGTCGTCGGTCAGGCCGAACCACTTCAGCTTCGCGCCCGTGCGCTGCGCCAGCAGCTGCCACGGCACGATGTTGGAGTGGTGCTCCATCTCCGTGATGACGATCTCGGTCTCGTGGTCCACCCGGTAGGGCTCGTCGGCCCAGCCGAGCATGTTCGCCACGAGGTTCAGCGACTCGGAGGCGTTCTTGGTGAAGATCACCTCGTCGCGGCTGGGCGCGTTGATGAACTCGGCGACCTTGTCGCGCGCGCCCTCGTACAGCGCCGTGGCCTCCTCGGCGAGCACATGCACACCGCGGTGGACGTTGGCGTTGTAGCGCTCGTAGTACTCGCTCAGGGCGTCCAGTACCTGGCGCGGCTTCTGCGAGGTCGCCGCGTTGTCCAGATAGACGAGCTTCTTGCCGTCGTGGACCAGGCGGTCCAGCACGGGGAAGTCCTTGCGGATCGCCTCGGTGTCGAGGAGGCCCGGCAGCTGTGTCACGCGGATACGCCACCCTTCGTGTATGCCTCGTAGCCCTCGTCCTCCAGCTTGTCGGCGAGCTCGGCACCGCCGGACTCGACGATCCGGCCGCCGGAGAAGACGTGGACGAAGTCCGGCTTGATGTAGCGCAGGATGCGCGTGTAGTGCGTGATCAGCAGGGTGCCGACCTCGCCGGTCTCGCGGACGCGGTTGACGCCCTCGGAGACGATCCGCAGAGCGTCCACGTCGAGACCGGAGTCGGTCTCGTCCAGGATCGCCACCTTCGGCTTGAGCAGTTCCAGCTGGAGGATCTCGTGGCGCTTCTTCTCACCGCCGGAGAAGCCCTCGTTGACGTTGCGCTCGGCGAAGGACGGGTCCATGTTGAGGCGCTCCATGGCCTCCTTGACCTCCTTCACCCAGGTGCGCAGCTTGGGGGCCTCGCCGCGGACGGCGGTGGCGGAGGTGCGCAGGAAGTTGGAGACCGAGACGCCGGGGACCTCGACCGGGTACTGCATCGCCAGGAACAGGCCGGCGCGGGCCCGCTCGTCGACGGACATCTCCAGGACGTCCTCGCCGTCGAGGGTGACGGTGCCGCTGGTGATCGTGTACTTCGGGTGACCCGCGAGCGAGTAGGCGAGGGTCGACTTGCCGGAGCCGTTGGGGCCCATGATGGCGTGCGTCTCGCCCTGCTTCACGGTGAGGTCGACGCCCTTGAGGATCTCCTTCGTGGCGTTGTCGGCCTCGACGGTGACGTGCAGGTCTCGGATTTCAAGCGTTGCCATGGATGCCTCAGGACTCCTGGGAGAGGGAGACGAGAACGTCGTCCCCATCGATCTTTACGGGGTATACGGGGACGGGGCGCGTGGCCGGGAGGCCGGACGGCTTGCCGGTGCGCAGGTCGAAGGCGGAGCCGTGCAGCCAGCACTCGATCTGGCAGTCCTCCACCTCGCCCTCGGAGAGCGAGACGTTCGCGTGGGAGCAGATGTCGTAGATCGCGAACACCTCGCCCTCGGTCTTGACGACCGAGACCGGCGTGCTGTCGATCTCCACCCGCTTCGGGGTGTCCTCCTCCAGCTCGCTCAGCCCACAGACGCGTACGAAGCTCATGCGACCGAAGCCTCCAGCTCCTCCTCGATCTTGGCGAGCAGGCGCTCCTCGATGTCGGTGACACCGATCTGCTGGACCAGCTCGGCGAAGAAGCCGCGGACCACCAGGCGGCGGGCCTCGTGCTGCGGGATGCCGCGGGCCATCAGGTAGAAGAGCTGCTCGTCGTCGAAGCGGCCGGTGGCGGAGGCGTGGCCGGCGCCGACGATCTCGCCGGTCTCGATCTCCAGGTTCGGCACGGAGTCGACGCGCGCACCGTCCGTGAGGACCAGGTTGCGGTTCATCTCGTAGGTGTCCGTGCCCTCGGCCTTGGCCTCGATGAGCACGTCGCCGATCCAGACCGCGTGCGCGTCGTCGCCCTGGAGCGCGCCCTTGTAGACGACGTTCGACTTGCAGTGCGGGGTGTTGTGGGTGACCAGCAGGCGGTGCTCCTGGTGCTGCCCGGCGTCGGTGAAGTACAGGCCGAACAGCTCGGCCTCGCCGCCGGGGCCCGCGTAGGTCACGCGCGGGTGCAGGCGGACCACGTCACCGCCGAAGGTGACGACCACGGACTTGAAGGAGGCGTCGCGGCCGACCAGGGCGTTGTGCTGGGCCACATGCACGGCCTTGTCGTCCCAGTCCTGGACGGAGACGACGGTCAGCTTGGCGCCGTCACCGAGGACGTAGTCGACATTGGCGGCGAGCACCGCGTCACCGGTGTGGTCGATGACCACGACGGCCTCGGCGAAGGCGCCCAGCTCGATCACCTGGTGGGCGAAGGCGACCCCGCCCTCGCCGTGCGCGGCGATCCGGATCGGCTCGGTGAGCACCGTCTCCTTGGGGACGGTGACCACGCCGGCCTTCTCGAACGCCGAGTACGCCTGGGCGGCGACGCGGTCCACCGGGGTGCCGGCCCTGCCGATGCGGGCGTCGTCGCGGCCGACGGTCTCGACGGTCACGCCCTCGGGGGCCTGGACGTCCACCTTCACGCCGTCGCCGGTCGCGACCGCGGTGCCGTCGTGCAGCCCGCGCAGCCGCTCCAGCGGGGTGAACCGCCACTCCTCCTCGCGACCGTGCGGGACCGGGAAGTCCGCCACGTCGAAGGACGGGGGCGCGCTCATGCGCGAGACGACGGTCGACTCCGCGGCGACCGCGATCTGGCCGGCGGTGGTGGAGCCCACCGGGATGTTCTGAGCCTCAGCCATGGCTGTCGTAGTGCTCGCTTTCTGAGTAAGACGTGCTGACCGATGGGGCGGGTGTCAGCCGACCGCGCCTTCCATCTGCAGCTCGATCAGCCGGTTGAGCTCGAGGGCGTACTCCATGGGCAGTTCCTTGGCGATCGGCTCGACGAAGCCGCGCACGATCATCGCCATCGCCTCGAACTCGGTCAGACCGCGGCTCATCAGGTAGAAGAGCTGGTCCTCGGAGACCTTGGAGACGGTCGCCTCGTGGCCCATGGACACGTCGTCCTCGCGGACGTCGACGTAGGGGTACGTGTCGGAGCGGGAGATGGTGTCGACCAGCAGCGCGTCGCACAGCACGTTGGACTTCGACCCGGCGGCGCCCTCGCCGATCTCGACCAGGCCGCGGTAGGAGGTACGGCCGCCACCGCGCGCCACCGACTTGGAGACGATGTTGGACGAGGTGTTCGGCGCCATGTGGACCATCTTCGAACCGGCGTCCTGGTGCTGGCCCTCGCCCGCGAAGGCGATGGAGAGGGTTTCGCCCTTGGCGTGCTCGCCCATCAGGTAGACGGCCGGGTACTTCATCGTCACCTTGGAGCCGATGTTGCCGTCGATCCACTCCATGGTCGCGCCCTCGTAGGCGACGGCGCGCTTGGTGACCAGGTTGTAGACGTTGTTCGACCAGTTCTGGATGGTCGTGTAGCGGCAGCGGGCGTTCTTCTTGACGATGATCTCGACGACCGCGGAGTGCAGCGAGTCCGACTTGTAGATGGGGGCCGTGCAACCCTCGACGTAGTGCACGTAGGCACCCTCGTCGACGATGATCAGGGTCCGCTCGAACTGGCCCATGTTCTCCGTGTTGATGCGGAAGTAGGCCTGGAGCGGGATCTCGACGTGCACGCCCTTCGGCACGTAGATGAAGGAGCCGCCGGACCACACGGCGGTGTTCAGCGCGGCGAACTTGTTGTCACCGGCCGGGATGACCGTGCCGAAGTACTCCTTGAAGAGCTCCGGGTGCTCCTTCAGCGCGGTGTCGGTGTCGAGGAAGATGACACCCTGCTCCTCCAGGTCCTCGCGGATCTGGTGGTAGACGACCTCGGACTCGTACTGGGCGGCGACACCGGCGACCAGGCGCTGCTTCTCCGCCTCGGGGATGCCGAGCTTGTCGTAGGTGTTCTTGATGTCCTCGGGCAGGTCCTCCCAGGACTCCGCCTGCTTCTCCGTGGAGCGCACGAAGTACTTGATGTTGTCGAAGTCGATGCCCGAGAGGTCGGAGCCCCAGTTCGGCATCGGCTTCTTCTCGAAGAGCTTCAGGCCCTTCAGGCGCAGCTTGGTCATCCACTCCGGCTCCGACTTCTTGCCGGAGATGTCGCGGACGACCTCCTCGTTCAGGCCACGCCTGGCGGAGGCACCGGCCACGTCGGAGTCGGCCCAGCCGTATTCGTACTTGCCCAGGCCCTCGAGTTCGGGGTGGGCAGTCTCCGTGGGGAGAGTCATGCGGGGTTCCTCCTGGCCGTGCTAGCAGATGCGTCGTCAGTGGATGTCTTGGGGATGAACGTCGTGCAGACGCCGTCGCCGTGCGCGATGGTCGCCAGTCGCTGGACGTGGGTACCCAGCAGCTCGGCGAAGATCTCCGTCTCCGCCTCGCACAGCTGCGGGAACTGTTCCGCCACGTGGGCGACCGGGCAGTGGTGCTGGCACAGCTGCTCGCCGATCGGTGCGCTGCGCGCCGTAGCAGCGTACCCGTCCACGCTCAAGGCCTTGGCCAGGGCTTCGGTGCGCTTGTCCGGCGTGACCGCCTCGATCGCCTTGCGGTAGGCGCTCGCCTGGGCGGCGATCCGGGCGCGGGCGAAGGCCGCGACCGCCTCGGGGCCACCGCCCTGCTCCGCGATCCAGCGGAGCGCGTCGGCCGCGAGCTTGTCGTAGGACTGGTCGAAGGCGTCCCGGCCGCAGTCGGTGAGCGCGAAGACCTTGGCGGGGCGGCCGCGTGTGCGCGTGCCGTACACCCGCTGTTCCCGGGCCTCCACCACGTCGTCGGCGACCAGGGCGTCCAGGTGGCGCCGGACGGCGGCCTGGGTCAGTCCCAGCCGGCCGGCGAGTTCGGCGACGGTCGACGGGCCGTGGTCCAGGATGGAGCGCGCGACGCGGTTGCGCGTGGAGCGCTCACCGGTCGCGAGTTCCTCCTGCGGGGCCCCCAGGGGGGCCTCCCGAGCCTCGCCGACGTTTTTCACAACGCCATTGTTGCGTAATTCCGGAGAGCCTGACAAGCGCCGTCCGGATCATCGAGCGGTGCCCTGCATCACTTAGGCATACCTAATCCGACCTGCGAAAACGATCTTTGATCGATCATTCGGTGCGGCTCTGAGCAGGGCAAATCGCTGGCGCCGCACACCCGACGTGGGGAAGACTCACGAGTCATGCCCGAGCCCCGGCCGACCGGCCCTCTCGTCACCCGAGACTCGCTCTCGACCCAGCTTCGACTGCTGGGCGTCGAATCCGGCGAGATCCTTCTGGTGCATTCCTCCCTCCGTGCTCTCGGCTGGGTCAACGGAGGCGCCGTCGCGGTCGTGCAGGGACTCATGGACGCCCTGGGCCCGACGGGCACGCTCGTCGTCCCCAGTCAGTCGGCCCAGCTGTCCGACCCCGCGCACTGGGGCAGGCCGCCCGTGCCCGAGGAGTGGTGGGACCGGATCCGGGCCACCATGCCGCCGTACGACCCGCTGCTCACCCCCACCCGTGGCGTCGGCGTGCTCCCCGAGACCGTGCGGACCTGGCCGGGCGCCCTGCGCAGCGCGCATCCGCAGACCTCCTTCGCGGCGCTCGGCCGGCACGCGCGGGAGATCACCGACGGCCACGCCCCCGACTGCCGGCTCGGCGAGCACAGCCCGCTGGCGCGGCTGGAGGAGCTGGGCGCCCGCGTCCTGCTGCTCGGCGCGGGCTACGACTCCTGCACCAGCTTCCACCTGGCCGAGTACCGGATACCGGCGCCGCTGGTGGAGATCGGCCGGCCCGCGCCGGGTGGCGGCTGGGAGACCGTCGTCGAGGTGTCGATCGACTCCGGCCGGTTCGACGAGCTGGGGTACGACTTCGAGCGCGACCGGCCCGTCGTACGGGGAAAGGTGGGCGCCGCCGAGGCGCGGCTGTTCCCGGTGGCGGACGCGGTGGCCTACGCGGAGCGGTGGCTTCCCGTGCACCGGCCCCGCGAGGAGTAGCCCGGCGCCGGGCAGTCCCGTGCGGAGGACTTCCCGCACCCCCGCGCCCGAGCGGTCCGGCCCCTCCCTAGACTCTGGATTCATGCGAAACGAGCCCGTGGTCCAGGTCCAGGCCCTGGTGAAGCGGTACGGCACGAAGACCGCCGTGGACGGCCTCGACCTGGTGGCCGGGGCGGGCGTGACCGCCGTACTCGGTCCCAACGGGGCGGGGAAGACGACCACGGTCGAGACCTGTGAGGGGTACCGGAGGCCGGATTCCGGCACGGTGCGCGTCCTGGGCCTCGACCCGGTACGGCAGTCCGCCGAGCTGCGTCCCCGTATCGGGGTGATGCTCCAGTCCGGCGGCGTCTACTCCGGCGCCCGGGCCGACGAGATGCTGCGCCACGTGGCCAGGCTGCACGCGCATCCCCTCGACGTGGACGCGCTGATCGAGCGGCTGGGGCTGGGCTCCTGCGGCCGGACCGGGTACCGGCGGCTGTCCGGCGGCCAGCAGCAGCGGCTCGCGCTCGCCATGGCCGTCGTGGGACGCCCGGAGCTGGTGTTCCTGGACGAGCCGACGGCCGGGCTCGACCCGCAGGCCCGCCGGGCCACCTGGGACCTGGTCGAGGACCTGCGCGCCGACGGCGTCTCGGTGATCCTCACCACGCACTACATGGAAGAGGCCGAGCAGCTCGCCGACGACGTGGCGGTCATCGACGGAGGCCGGGTCATCGCCCAGGGCTCTCCCGAGGAGCTGTGCAAGGGCGGCGCCGAGAACACCCTGCGCTTCACCGGCCGCCCCGGCCTCGACGTGGGCTCGCTGCTCAAGGCGCTCCCGGCCGACTGCACGGCCTCCGAGCTGACCCCGGGCAGCTACCGGATCGTCGGCAAGGTCGACCCGCAGCTGCTGGCCACCGTGACCTCGTGGTGCGCCCAGCACGGCGTGATGCCGGACCGGATCTCGGTGGAGCGGCACACGCTGGAGGACGTTTTTCTGGAGCTGACGGGCAAGGAGCTGCGCTCATGATTCCGGCTCACGCGGAGATCGGCCGGGGGTCCGGGGGTTGGCCCCCGGGAGGACACAGCCTGGAGCTGACGGGCAAGGAGCTGCGCTCGTGACGACTGCAACCGGTACATACGCCCCCAAGCCGGGTGCGGCGCCCCTCCCCCGCATGATCGCGGCGCAGGCGGCGCTGGAGACGAAGATGCTGCTGCGCAACGGCGAGCAGCTGCTGCTGACCGTGGTGATCCCGACCCTGCTGCTGGTGCTCTTCAGCTCGGTGGACATCGTGGACACCGGCAAGGGCAAGGCGGTGGACTTCCTCGCGCCCGGCATCCTGGCGCTCGCCGTGATGTCGACGGCGTTCACCGGACAGGCCATCGCGACCGGCTTCGAGCGCCGCTACGGCGTGCTCAAGCGGCTCGCCTCCTCGCCGCTGCCCCGCTGGGGCCTGATGACCGCCAAGACGGCGGCCGTGCTGGTCACCGAGGTCCTCCAGGTGATCCTGCTGACCGCGATCGCCTTCGCGCTGGGCTGGTCCCCGCACGGCGACCCGGCCACCGTGCTCCTGCTGCTGATTCTGGGTACGGCCGCGTTCTCCGGGCTCGGCCTGCTGATGGCGGGCACGCTGAAGGCCGAGGCGACCCTGGCCGCCGCCAACCTCGTCTTCCTGCTGCTGCTCGTCGGCGGCGGTGTCCTCGTGCCGCTGGACAAGTTCGGCTCGGGCGCGCAGGCCGTGCTCGGGCTGCTGCCCATCTCCGCGCTGTCGGACGGCCTGCGGGACGTGCTCCGGCACGGCGCCGGGGTGCCGTGGGGCGACCTGGGGATTCTCGCCGTGTGGGCGGTCGTCGGGCTGGCCGCCGCGGGGAAGTTCTTCCGCTGGGAGTGAGCCGTCACGGTGGACCCTCGTGAAAGCGTGCACAAGCGGCGGCCTACGATGGTGGGCGTGCCCAAGCTGAACCCCGCCGACGCCGCCGCGGCCGTGCGCAACCCGCTCGCCTTCATCGCCGCACGCTGGACCCCGACCCCCCGGACGGTCCAGCGGGCCGCCCTCGCCGCGCTCGTGATGTCGGTGGTCATCGTCGTCACCGGCGGCGCCGTACGCCTGACCGGCTCCGGCCTCGGCTGCCCGACCTGGCCGGAGTGCACCGACGGCTCGCTGACCCCGACGAGCGCGCTGAGCTACCACAGCGCGATCGAGTTCGGCAACCGGATGCTGACGTACGTGCTGTGCGCCGCGGTCGGCTGGGCGATCATCGCCGCCCGCTCCGAGAAGCCGTACCGGCGCAGCCTGACCCGGCTGGGCTGGGCGCAGTTCTGGCTGGTGATGAGCAACGCGATCCTCGGCGGCGTGGTGGTGCTGGTCGGCCTCAACCCGTACACCGTCGCGGCCCACTTCCTGCTGGCGACGGCCCTGACCACGGTCGCCGCGGTGATGTGGCAGCGCACCCGCGAGGGCGACGGCGCGCCCCGGCCGCTGGTCGGCAAGGCCGTGCAGCAGCTGGTGTGGTTCCTGGTGGCCGCGTCCCTGCTGCTCATCGCGGCCGGCACGGTGGTGACCGGAGCCGGGCCGCACGCGGGTGACTCCAGCGAGGTCAAGCGGATCCCCATCGACTGGGAGACGGTGGCCAAGCTGCACGCGGTGCTCGCCTGGATCGTGGTGACGCTGACGTTCGCGCTGTGGTTCGTGCTGAAGGCGGTGGACGCGCCGAAGGGGCCGTCGGCGCGCACGCGCGATCTGTTCCTGATCCTCCTCGGCCAGGGTGTGATCGGTTACGTGCAGTACTTCACCCACCTGCCCGAGCTGCTGGTGGCCCTGCACATGTTCGGCTCGTGCCTGGTCTGGATCGGCGTCCTGCGCATCCTGCTGGCACTGCGCGAACGCCCGGAGACCGGTCTCGACCTGCCCGGCCCCTCGGCCGAGGTGACGGTGGGCACGCGCGCGTAGCCGCCGTCAGCCGCTCAGCCGGTACACCCGCCGGGCGTTGTCCGCGGCGACCATCCGGGCCACCCGCTGGGCGTCCGCCAGGGACCAGGCGCCCTCGGCGACCCAGGTGCCCAGGACCCGGGCCAGGGCCTCGCGGAAGAGGCGGGCGCCGACGACGTGCAGTTCGGGCAGGCCGTGCGCGCCGGTGGAGAAGAGGATCTTGCCGAAGGGGGCCAGCTCCAGGATCTCGGCGAGGACGGTGGCCGCGCGGGCGCCGGTGCGGACCAGGGCGGCGCCGCAGTCGGCGTAGACGTGCGGGAAGACGCCGGCCAGGTGGGCGGCGTGGCGGTGGTACGGGTAGCCGTGCAGCAGGATCAGGTCGGTGCCGAGGCCGGCTGTGGCCCGCACGAAGTCGGTGAGCAGCACGGGGTCGGTGCGGTCGATGCGGGAGCCCGGCTCGCCGAGCCCGGCGTGCAGTTGCAGGGGCAGGCCCGAGGCGACCGCGTTCCACAGCAGGTGCCGCAGCAGCACCGGATCCTTGAGCGGCCCGCCGACCCGTCGCCCGGCCAGCCAGCGGCCGGCCGCGCCCCGCACCTCCCCCGGTCCCGGCGGCTCGGGCGCCAGTGCCAGTCCGTGTCCGAGGCCCGCGACGGAGGTGAAGGCGACCGCGTTCGCGGCGGCGCCGTGCACCGACTCGGCGAGGTTGGCGAGGAAGGACTCGACGGTGCCGGAGGTGTCGGCGACCTGCTCCGCGAGCTGCTCCAGCCGGACGATCTCATGGGCCCGGGCACAGCCGGCGGAGGCCAGCTCGGCGGGGCCCGTGAGGTCGCCGGGCAGGCCGGTGTCGACCAGGTAGGTGGTGATGCCGCTGCCGCGCAGCAGCCTGCGGCCCGCCTCCAGGACGCCCAGTTCCCGGCGCCTGGCCAGATAGCGGGCGGGCGGGCAGTGCGGTTCCAGGCCGAGCAGGGGCGGGCACCAGCGCCGTACGGCGAATCCCGTCTGGGTGTCGAAGAGGGTGGTGCCGGGTGCGGGTGGGCCCTCGGTGCGGGAGAGCTGAGCCTCGAAGGTGCCCAGGCCCAGCTCTGTTCGCAGTACGCCGTGGCAGTACTGGTCCACGAGGGACGGCGTCTCGATCATCCCGACCTTCCCGCGTGCGCCGGCTTTGACCGGCCTAACGGGTGAACGGGGTTCGAGGTCGCGGATGAGCTCGGGGCTGCGGGTTATTTGGCGGCTTCGGACCGCATGTGGCCGATCCCGCAATTCCCCGCGCCCCCATCGGGGGCGCCTTGCTCAACCGCCGATTTGGATGCCGGCCATGCGCTTCCATTCGTACGAACCGGTCTTCACCTTCGCCGCGAACTCGCCGTCGAAGGACTCGTGGACGGTGATGCCGGACTTCTCGACGGCCTTCTCGGCGATCTCCGTACTGGGGGCCACCAGGTCGCCCCAGCCGCCGTCCTCGCCGACGAGCACGATGCGGGCGCCGCGTTCGCCGATGTAGGCCACCTGGCCCTCGGCGCCGCCGTGTGCCCTGGCGAAGGCGCTGATCTCCCGGGCGAGCTTGGCCACCTTGCGCTCGGCCCTCGCGTCAACCTGCTGCGTGTCTGCCATGCACAGGATGCTACTCACGAGTAGATCAGCTGGCGAGAGCAGGGCGCTGTGACGTACGCCCGGCGTGTGTCAGCGCAGGAACGGGTCCACCGCGATCGCCACGAACAACAGCGACACATAGGTGATCGACCAGTGGAACAGCCGCATCTCCTTCAGCTTCGCGCCCATGACCTCGGCCCTGGCCCGGTTCTGCAGCGCGTGCGCCTCCCACAGCCACCATCCGCCGGCGGCCAGGGCGACGGCCGTGTAGAACCAGCCGGTGTAGCCGAGCGGGGTGAGGAGCAGGGAGACGGCGACCATCACCCAGCTGTAGATGACGATCTGCTTGGCGACCACCTTGTTGGAGGCGATGACCGGCAGCATCGGCACGCCCACACGCGCGTAGTCGTCCTTCACCTTCATGGACAGCGGCCAGTAGTGCGGCGGGGTCCAGAAGAAGATCACCATGAACAGGATGACCGGCGCCCAGGAAAGCGAGTCCGTCACGGCCGACCAGCCGATCAGCACGGGCATGCAGCCCGCGATGCCGCCCCACACGATGTTCTGCGACGTACGCCGCTTGAGGAGCATCGTGTAGACGACGACGTAGAAGAGGAGCGCGCCGAGGGAGAGCCAGGCGCTCAGCCAGTTGACGGTGAGGCCGAAGAGCAGCGTCGAGACGACCGCGAGGGTGATGCCGAAGGCCAGGCACTCGGGCGGGCTGACCATGCCGGTCACCAGCGGCCGCTGCGAGGTGCGGTCCATCAGGGCGTCGATGTCCCGGTCGATGTACATGTTCAGCGCGTTGGCGCCGCCCGCCGAGAGATAGCCGCCGACGCAGGTCAGGAGGACCAGCTTCAGGTCCGGCACGCCCTGCTGCGCCAGGAACATCACCGGAACGGTGGTGATGAGCAGCAGCTCGATGATCCGCGGCTTGGTCAGCGCCACGAAAGCCTTGACACGGGCCCCGAACGGCCGGTGAACCGGGCCCTGGCTCGCAGCACCGAGCGAGCCCGCTGGACGGGATTCGACGGCCGTCACGCACACCCCTGACAGAGACATCCCAGCAAGCCTCCCCGTGTGAAGTCCCGGTAAAGGCTCGCGCGTACCACGCCACTTTAGACGTTGCCCATACCCCGGCCTTCGCGGGGGTGGGGTCGTGTTGGCGGGCGCCCCATAAGAGGGGACCCGGCACTCGATTGAGCGCTCAGATGACCGCCGCCGTATTCATGTGCCAAATGGCCTGTCGGCCAGTCGGGAGGCGGATCCGAGAGAGTCCCGGCAGTCTGGAAACACTCGAAAAAATGCACGTCCTCACGAGGGTAGGCTCGGCAGCGGCCGGCGGGCAGAAGCACGCCGGCGGCCGGGTGGGCGCGCATGCCCCGAAGACCGGCGACCGACATGTGGAGAGGAGCCCTGACCCAGGGTGAGCACCAAGCCGACCACCACAGACCTTGAGTGGACCGAGCTGGACCAGCGAGCCGTCGACACCGCCCGTGTCCTGGCCGCCGACGCCGTACAGAAGGTCGGCAACGGCCATCCCGGTACGGCGATGAGCCTGGCTCCGGCCGCGTACACCCTCTTCCAGAAGGTGATGCGGCACGACCCGGCCGACCCGGAGTGGGTCGGGCGCGACCGCTTCGTGCTGTCCGCCGGCCACTCGTCACTGACCCTCTACACCCAGCTCTACCTGGCCGGCTTCGGCCTGGAGCTTGAGGACCTGGAGTCCTTCCGCACCTGGGGTTCGAAGACCCCGGGCCACCCGGAGTACGGGCACACCAAGGGCGTCGAGACCACCACCGGTCCGCTCGGCCAGGGTGTCGCCAACGCCGTGGGCATGGCGATGGCCGCCCGCTACGAGCGCGGTCTGTTCGACCCTCAGGCCCCGCAGGGCGAGTCGCCCTTCGACCACTTCATCTACTGCATCGCCGGTGACGGCTGCCTCCAGGAGGGCATCTCCGCGGAGGCCTCCTCGCTGGCCGGCCACCAGAAGCTCGGCAACCTGATCCTGCTGTGGGACGACAACCACATCTCGATCGAGGGCGACACCGAGACGGCCGTGTCCGAGGACACCGCTCTGCGCTACGAGGCCTACGGCTGGCATGTGCAGCGCGTGGAGGCCCAGGACAACGGCGACCTGGACCCGCAGGCGATCTACGCCGCGATCCAGGAGGCGAAGCGGGTCACGGACAAGCCGTCCTTCATCGCGATGCGCTCGATCATCGCCTGGCCGGCCCCGAACGCCCAGAACACCGAGGCCGCGCACGGCTCGGCGCTGGGCGAGGAGGAGGTCGCGGCCACCAAGCGCGTCCTCGGCTTCGACCCGGACAAGAGCTTCGCCGTCGAGGACGAGGTGATCACCCACACCCGCAAGGCCCTGGAGCGCGGCGCCCAGGCGAAGGCCGAGTGGGAGAAGTCCCTGCAGCAGTGGCGGGACGACAACCCCGAGCGTGCCGCCGAGTTCGACCGCATCGGCAAGGGCGAGCTGCCCGCCGGCTGGGAAGAGAAGATCCCGGTCTTCGAGCCGGGCAAGGGTGTCGCGACGCGTGCCGCCTCCGGCAAGGTGCTGCAGGCGCTCGGCGCGGTGATCCCCGAGCTGTGGGGCGGCTCCGCCGACCTCGCCGGGTCGAACAACACGACCATCGACAAGGAAAGCTCGTTCCTGCCCGAGGGCAACCCGCTGCCCGAGGCCAAGCCGTACGGCCGCACGATCCACTTCGGCATCCGCGAGCACTCGATGGGCGCGGAGATGAACGGCATCACGCTGCACGGCAACACCCGTGTCTACGGCGGTACGTTCCTCGTCTTCTCCGACTACATGCGCAACGCGGTGCGCCTGTCGGCCCTCATGCACCTGCCGGTGACGTACGTGTGGACGCACGACTCCATCGGTCTCGGCGAGGACGGCCCCACCCACCAGCCGGTCGAGCACCTGGCCTCGCTGCGCGCGATCCCCGGTCTGAACGTCGTCCGCCCGGCGGACGCCAACGAGACCGCGATCGCCTGGCGCGAGATCCTGCGGCGCTACACCAAGGAGTTCGGCAAGGGGCAGCCGCACGGCCTCGCACTCACCCGCCAGGGCGTGCCGGTGTACGCGCCGAACGAGGACGCGGCCAAGGGTGGCTATGTCCTGTTCGAGGCCGAAGGCGGCGAGCCGCAGGTGATCCTGATCGCCACCGGCTCCGAGGTGCATGTGGCCGTGGAGGCGCGTGAGCAGCTCCAGGCCGAGGGCATCCCGACGCGTGTCGTGTCGATGCCGTCCGTCGAGTGGTTCGAGGAGCAGGACCAGGGGTACCGGGACTCCGTGCTCCCGCCGTCCGTCAGGGCCCGTGTGGCCGTGGAGGCGGGCATCGGGCTGACGTGGTACCGCTACGTCGGGGACGCCGGCCGCATCGTTTCCCTGGAGCACTTCGGTGCTTCCGCCGACGGCAAGGTGCTCTTCCGCGAGTTCGGCTTCACTGCCGAGAATGTGGCCGGCAAGGCCCGGGAATCCATCGCCGCCGCCCAGCGCTGACGCTCATATACGACACGTAGGAGATGTAATTCCATGACAGACGCACTCAAGCGCCTCTCCGAAGAAGGCGTCGCGATCTGGCTGGACGACCTGTCGCGCAAGCGGATCACGTCCGGCAACCTCGCCGAGCTGATCGACCAGCAGCACGTCGTGGGCGTCACCACCAACCCGACGATCTTCCAGAAGGCGATCAGCGGCGGCGACGGCTACGAGCAGCAGGTCACCGACCTCGCCGCCCGCAAGGTCACCGTCGAAGAGGCCATCCGCATGATCACCACGGCGGACGTCCGCGACGCCGCCGACATCCTGCGCCCCGTCTTCGACGCCACCGGCGGTCAGGACGGCCGGGTCTCCATCGAGGTCGACCCGCGCCTCGCGCACAACACGGCGGCCACCGTCGCCGAGGCCAAGCAGCTGGCCTGGCTGGTCGACCGGCCCAACACGCTCATCAAGATCCCGGCCACCAAGGCGGGTCTGCCGGCGATCACCGAGGTCATCGGCCTCGGCATCAGTGTCAACGTCACGCTGATCTTCTCGCTGGAGCGCTACCGCGAGGTCATGGCCGCCTACCTGGCCGGTCTGGAGAAGGCCAAGGAGCGCGGCCTCGACCTGTCGCTGATCCGTTCCGTGGCGTCGTTCTTCGTGTCCCGTGTGGACACCGAGATCGACAAGCGGCTGGACGGGATCGGCACCGAGGAGGCCACGGCGCTGCGCGGCAAGGCCGCCGTCGCCAACGCGCGCCTCGCCTACCAGGCGTACGAGGAGGTCTTCTCCTCGAGCCGCTGGAACGCGCTGGAGAACGCGGGCGCCCACAAGCAGCGTCCGCTGTGGGCGTCGACCGGTGTGAAGGACCCGGCCTACCCGGACACGCTGTACGTGACCGAGCTGGTCGCTCCGAACACGGTCAACACCATGCCGGAGGCCACGCTGGAGGCCACCGAGGAGCACGGCGAGATCAGCGGCGACACCATCCGCGGCACCTACGAGCAGGCGCGTGCCGATCTCGACGCGCTGGAGAAGCTCGGCATCTCGTACGACGACGTGGTGCAGGTGCTGGAGGACGAGGGCGTCGAGAAGTTCGAGGCGTCCTGGAACGACCTGCTGAAGTCCACCCAGGCGGAGCTCGAGCGCCTCGCCCCTTCGGAGGGCTGACTTGTCACCCGTTTCCGGTTCCGGAGCGAACCCGCTCCGTGACCCGGCCGACCGACGGCTCCCGCGTATCGCGGGGCCGTCGGGCCTGGTCATCTTCGGGGTCACGGGCGACCTGTCCCGCAAGAAGCTGATGCCCGCGGTGTACGACCTCGCCAACCGGGGACTGCTGCCGCCGGGCTTCTCACTGGTGGGCTTCGCCCGCCGCGAGTGGGAGAACGAGGACTTCGCCGCCGAGGTCCACGACGCCGTCAAGGCGCACGCCCGTACGCCGTTCCGGGAGGAGGTCTGGCAGCAGCTCATCCAGGGGATGCGCTTCGTCCAGGGCACCTTCGACGACGACGACGCCTTCGAGCGGCTGCGCGCCACCATCGAGGAACTGGACAAGGCACAGGGCACGGGCGGCAACTTCGCCTTCTACCTGTCGGTGCCGCCGCGCTCCTTCCCGGTGGTCATCCAGCAGCTGAAGAAGCACGGTCTGGCCGACCAGTCGGGCGGTTCCTGGCGGCGCGCGGTCATCGAGAAGCCGTTCGGCCACGACCTGAAGTCGGCCGAGGAACTGAACAAGGTCGTGCACGAGGTGTTCGAGCCGGACCAGGTGTTCCGGATCGACCACTACCTCGGCAAGGAGACCGTCCAGAACATCCTGGCGCTGCGCTTCGCCAACACCATGTTCGAGCCGATCTGGAACCGGTCCTTCGTGGACCATGTGCAGATCACCATGGCCGAGGACATCGGCATCGGCGGCCGGGCCGGCTACTACGACGGCATCGGCGCCGCCCGCGATGTCATCCAGAACCACCTGCTCCAGCTCATGGCGCTGACGGCCATGGAGGAGCCCGCCTCCTTCGGCGCGGACGCGCTGGCCGCGGAGAAGGAGAAGGTCCTCGGCGCGGTCCGGCTGCCCAGGGATCTGGGCGCCTCGACCGTGCGTGGGCAGTACGCGGGCGGCTGGCAGGGCGGCGAGAAGGTCATCGGCTACCTCGAAGAGGACGGCATCGACGCCAAGTCGAAGACCGACACCTACGCGGCGATCAAGCTGGAGATCGACAACCGCCGCTGGGCGGGCGTCCCCTTCTATCTGCGCACCGGCAAGCGCCTCGGCCGCCGGGTGACGGAGATCGCCGTCGTCTTCCAGCGGGCCCCGCACTCGCCCTTCGACACCACGGCGACGGAGGAGCTGGGCCAGAACGCGATCGTCATCCGCGTCCAGCCGGACGAGGGCGTGACCGTGCGGTTCGGTTCGAAGGTGCCGGGCACCTCGATGGAGATCCGGGACGTCTCCATGGACTTCGCCTACGGCGAGTCGTTCACGGAGTCCAGCCCGGAGGCGTACGAACGGCTGATCCTGGACGTGCTGCTCGGCGACGCCAACCTCTTCCCGCGCACGGAGGAGGTCGAGTTGTCCTGGAAGATCCTCGACCCGATCGAGGAGTACTGGGACAAGCACGGCAGGCCCGCACAGTACCCGTCGGGCACCTGGGGCCCCGCCGAGGCGGACGAGATGCTCGCACGAGACGGACGGAGCTGGCGCCGGCCATGAAGATAGACCTGACCGACACCACCGCCGGAGAGATCAACAAGGCGCTCGTGCAGGGCCGCCGCGCGATCGGCACGCCCGCCGTCGGCATGGTCCTCACCCTCGTCATCGTCACCGACGAGGAGAACGCCTACGACGCGCTCAGGGCCGCCAACGAGGCGTCGCGCGAGCACCCTTCGCGCACCCTGGTGGTCATCAAGCGGGTCTCCCGCACCCCGCGCGACCGTACGACGTCGCGGCTGGACGCCGAGGTGCGGGTGGGCGCGGACGCGGGCACCGGCGAGACGGTCGTGCTCCGGCTGTACGGCGAGGTCGCCGACCACGCCGACTCGGTCGTGCTGCCGCTGCTGCTGCCGGACGCCCCGGTGGTCGTGTGGTGGCCGGTGAACGCCCCGCTGGAGCCGGCGAAGGACCCGCTGGGCGCGCTCGCGCAGCGCCGGGTCACCGACACCTACGCCGCCGAGCAGCCGGTGCGGGAGCTGTCCGCCCGCGCCGAGGCCTACACGCCCGGCGACACCGATCTGTCCTGGACCCGGATCACGCCGTGGCGCTCGATGCTCGCGGCGGCCCTGGACCAGGTCATCTGTGAGGTGAAGGCCGTCGAGGTGGAGGGCGAGGAGTTCAACCCGAGCTGTGAGCTGCTGGCGATGTGGCTCGCGGACCGGCTGGACGTGCCCGTCAAGCGCTCGCTGTCGTCCGGTCCGGGTCTCACGGCCGTCCGCATGGACACCGACTGCGGCCCGATCGTGCTGGACCGCGCGGACGGCTCGCTGGCCACGCTGTCCATCGAGGGCCAGCCGGCCCGCGCGGTGGCGCTGAAGCGGCGGGAGACCGCCGAACTGATCGCGGAGGAGCTGCGCCGGCTCGACCCGGACGACACCTACGCCTCGGCACTGCGCTACGGCGTGCAGCGGCTGAACTCGGTTCCCGAGCAGCTGCCTGCGGCTGAACCGGCCGCCGGGCCGGAGCCCGTGGCGGAAGCGGCCAAGGCCCCGGCCAAGAAGGCGGCGGCCAAGACCGCGAAGAAGGCACCGGCGAGGAAGGCGGCGGCGAAGTGAGCACTCCGCAGCTGGTCGTCCACCGCGACAAGGAACTGATGGCACAGGCCGCCGCGGCGCGCCTGATCACGAAGATCGTGGACGCGCAGGCCTCCCGGGGCACCGCGTCCGTGGTCCTCACCGGGGGCCGCAACGGCAACGGCCTGCTGGCCGCGCTGGCGGCGGCGCCCGCGCGGGACGCCATCGACTGGGCGCGCCTGGACCTCTGGTGGGGCGACGAGCGTTACCTGCCCGAGGGCGATCCCGAGCGCAACGTCACCCAGGCCCGAGCGGCCCTGCTGGACGCCGTACCGCTGGACCCGGAGCGCGTGCACGCCATGCCCGCCTCCGACGGCCCGTACGGTACGGACGTCGACGCGGCGGCCGAGGCGTACGCGATGGAGCTGGCGAAGGCGGCCGGACCGGAGAACCACGGCTCGGTGCCCACCTTCGACGTGCTGATGCTGGGCGTCGGCCCGGACACCCATGTGGCCTCGCTCTTCCCGGAGTTGCCGGCCGTGCGGGAGACCGAGCGCACGGTGGTGGGCGTCCGCGGCGCCCCCAAGCCTCCGCCGACCCGGATCTCCCTCACCCTCCCGGCGATCCGCTCGGCCCGCGAGGTCTGGCTGCTCGCGGCCGGCGAGGACAAGGCGGAGGCCGTGGCCATCGCCCTGTCGGGCGCGGGCGAGATCCAGGCACCGGCGGCGGGGGCGTACGGCCGTTCCCGCACCCTGTGGCTGCTGGACTCGGCGGCGGCCTCGCAGCTGCCGAGGTCGCTGTATCCGCCGGCGTCGCCGTGAGGACCGGCCAGGTGTAGAGGCGGCGGGGAGCTCCGGTTCCCCGCCGCCCGACTCATTTGACCGAGCCCGCCATCACGCCCTGCACGAAGTGCCGCTGGAAGGCGAAGAACACCACCACCGGCACGATCAGGGACAGGAACGCGCCCGGCGCCAGCACGTCGATGTTGCTGCCGAACTGCCGGATCTGGGACTGGAGTTCCACCGTCAGCGGCTGCGAGGAGCTGTCGGCGAAGAGCAGGGCGACCAGCATGTCGTTCCACACCCAGAGGAACTGGAAGATGGCGAGCGAGGCGATCGCGGGGCGCCCCACCGGCAGGACCAGACGGGTGAAGATGCGCCACTCGCTGCCGCCGTCCATCCGCGCCGCCTCCAGCATCTCCTTCGGCATCTCCGCGAAGTAGTTGCGCAGCAGGAACACGGCGAAGGGGAGGCCGTAGGCGACGTGGAAGAGGACGACTCCGGGGATCGTGCCGAACAGGCCCAGCGCGCCGAAGAGTTTGGCCACCGGCAGCAGGCCGATCTGGACCGGCACCACCAACAGGGCCACCACCAGCAGGAAGATCGGCTCCCGGAGGGGGAAGTCCAGCCAGGCGAAGGCGTATCCGGCGAGGGCGGCGATGACCACGACGAGGGTGGTCGCCGGTACCGAGATCAGGACCGTGTTCCAGAAGGCCTGCGTCATGCCGGAGTTCTTCAGCAGCGCCGAGTAGTTGTCGAAGGACAGCTGGCTCGGGCTGGCCAGGGCCGTCCACCAGCCGCCCTTCGCGGTGTCCTGCGCCGAGCGGAGGGAGGAGAGGAACAGGCCCGCCAGCGGGGTCAGCCAGACCAGGCCGATCACCACCAGGAAGGCCTGCACCAGGCCGCTGCCCAGGCCCCGCCTGATCGCGTTCATCGCTGACTCCTCATCGTTGACTGTTGCGGAAGCGGCGGACGTTGAAGACCATCGCCGGGATCACCAGGAGCAGGAGCAGGACGCCCAGGGCGCTGCCGAGGCCCTGGTTGTTGCCGCCGCCGAAGGAGACCAGCCACATCTGTGTGGCCAGCACCGTGGCGTCCTCCTGCACCGGTCCGGGCGCGATGATGTAGACGAGGTCGAAGACCTTCATCACATTGATCACGAGGGTCACGAAGACCACGGTGAGCACGGGCGCGAGCAGCGGCACGGTGATCCTGCGGAAGATCTGCCACTCGTTCGCGCCGTCCATCCGCGCGGCCTCCAGCGCGTCCCGGGGCAGGGCGGACAGACCCGCGCCGATCAGGACCATCGCGAAACCCGTCCAGATCCACAGGTACGCGCCGATGATCGCCGGGGTGACGAGCGTCGGTCCGAGCCAGGAGATGCCCTGGTAGGGCGGGGCGAAGTTGGACCGGGGGAGTTTCACCGTGTACGAGCCCGCGCGCAGCCCGGAGAAGCGGAAGGAGCCGTCGGCCGCGGTCGTCGTGCTCGCGACCGTGCCGCCGTCCCGCACCGCCTCGACCTTCATCCCGGGCAGGCCGCTCTCCTTCGGGTCGACCTTGCCCTGCTTGCCTCCGCCGCCGGGGGTGAAGTCCAGGTAGACGACACCGCGCAGCTCGCCGGGCGCGGCCTTCCGGCCGGCCGCCGGGTAGGCGGGCGAGGCGTTCTTGGGCAGGTCCTTGGGCAGCACGCCGACCATGGGGAGCGCCACCGAGCGGCCGGCGGCGGCGGTCGTGCGGTACGAGCCGTCCCGGTCCTGGGTCAGCAGGCCCTCCCGGCCGCGCGCCGTCGGGTACGAGGACGTGCCCTCGAAGGCGTCGTGGACGGAGACGGCGGCCGCGTTGAGCACGCCCTTGTTCGGGTCCTCGTCGTAGGCGAGCCGGAAGATGATGCCGGCGGCCAGGAAGGACACCGCCATCGGCATGAAGAGCAGGAGCTTGAACGCCGTGGCCCAGCGGACCTTCTCCACCAGGACGGCGAGGATCAGGCCGAGGCCGGTCAGCAGGGCCGGGGCCACGACCACCCAGATGGTGGTGTTGCGGATGGCCTTCAGGGTGGCCGGGTCGCGGAACATCTCGGTGTAGTTGTCGCCGCCCACGAACCGGGTGCCGGAGGCGTCGAAGAAGCTGCGGCCGACGGAGAACAGCACCGGGTAGACGACGAGCGCGCCGAGCAGGAGCAGCGCGGGGAAGACGAAGAGCAGGGCGATCAGCCGGGCGCGCCGCCGGCTGCGGCGCCCGCGCGCCACGCCGGCGGCCCGCGGGCCCGCCTGCTGTTTCACGACAGTGGTGGCGGTCATGATGCAGCCGCTCAGCCCTGGTAGGCCTTCGCCGCCGCGGATTCCAGCTTCGCCGCGGTGCCCTTCGGGTCGGACGGGTCGCGCAGGAAGTCCTGGAGCAGCTTCCACTCGCCGGCGCCCTTGGTGCCGCCGAAGGCCGCCGGGGCCTGGTCGGACATGTCGAAGCGGACCGAGTCGCCCGCGTCGATCAGCGACTTGGCGGTGGCGCGGGTGACGTCGTCGCCGTAGGAGGCGGGGTCGAGCTTCTTGTTCGGGGACAGGAAGCCGCCGGCCTTGGCCCAGACGGCCGCGGCCTCGGGGGTGGCCAGGTACTCCAGGAGCTTCATGCCGGCCTTGGCGTTCTTGCCGTCCTTGAGGACGACCGCCGCGTCACCGCCGCTGACCACCGGTGCCGTACCGCCGCCGACGGCCGGGAACGGGAAGAAGTTCGCGTCCTTGCCGATGGTCTTGCCGAACTGGTCGTGGGCGACACCGGCCACGAAGTCGCCCTCGTAAACCATGCCGGCCTCGGGCTTGGGCCCGAAGACCTTCTCCACCGAGCTCGGGAAGTCGGTGTTCAGGGCCCCCTTCTGGCCGCCCGCGACGAGCTGCTTGTCCTTGAACAGCTTGCCGAGCGTGGTGAGCGCGTCGACGACCGAGGGGTCGGTCCACTTCAGCTTGTGGGCGGCGAGGGCGTCGTACTTCTCGGGTCCGGCCTGGGAGAGGTAGATGTTCTCGAACCAGTCGGTGAGGGTCCAGCCGTCCTCGCCGCCGACGGCGAAGGCGGCGAGCCCGGAGTCGGAGACGGTGTGGCCGGCCTTGAGCATCTCGTCGTACGTCTTCGGCGGCTTGACCCCGGCCTGGGCGAGCGCGCCGGGGCTGTACCAGACGGTCGACTTGTGGGCGGCCTTGAAGTACAGGCCGTACAGGGTGCCGCCGACGCTGCCGTACTTCTTCCACACGGGCGAGTAGTCGGCGCCGATCGTCTGCTGGGCGGTCGGCGACAGCGGCTTCAGCCAGCCCTTCTGCGCGAACTGCTGCAGAACGCCGACCTGCGGGACCATGACGACGTCGGGCGCGTTGCCGCCCTCGATCTTGCTGCCGACGACCGTGGAGACGTTGTCGCCGGTCGACACGAACTGGGTCTTGGCGCCGGTCTTCGCGGTGAAGGCGTCCAGGACCTTCTGGAAGTTCTTCTGTTCGCTGCCGGACCAGACGCCGGCCACGGTGACCGTCTGGCCGCTGAGTGCCTTGTCGCCGCCGCCCGCGGAGACCGGTCCGCCGCCGCAGGCGGTCGCGCCGAGCGCCAGGGCGAGGGCGGTGCAGCTGGTGAGCAGGGTCGTACGTCGTCGCATCATCGCTGACGTGCCTTTCGACAGGAGGTGAGTTGCCGGGGATCAGAGGTCGAGCCACCAGGCGGCCGTGGAGCCGGGCAGGACGCCGGGCGTGACGGGGCCGCTGGAGAGCAGGGGGGTGCCGGAGACCGGGGCGGGGGTGGGGGCCGTACCGAAGTTGACGGCGCAGACCAGGCCGTCACCGCGGGTGAAGGCGAGGACGCCGGGCGGGCTGTCCAGCCACTGGAGCGTGCCATCGCCCAACTGGGGGAGGCTGGATCGGAGTTGGAGTCCGTCCCGGTAGAGGTGCCAGAAGGAGCGGGTGTCGGCGAGGGCGCGGTCGGTGGCGTACTCGGCGAAGTAGTCGGGCTGCGGCAGCCAGGGCTTGGCGCCTTCCACGCCGGAGGTGAAGCCGAACGGGGAGGCCTGCCCGGACCAGGGCAGCGGCACCCGGCAGCCGTCGCGGATCCGGGCGCGGCTGCCGGTGCGGCGGAATATCGGGTCGGTGAGGACGTCGTCGGGCAGGTCGACGACCTCGGGCAGGCCCAGTTCCTCGCCCTGGTAGATGTACGCGGCTCCGGGCAGCGCCAGCATGAGCAGCGCGGCGGCGCGGGCGCGGGCGGCGCCGAGGCCGCTGCCCTCGGTGGCGGGTTCGCCGTAGCGGGTGACGGTGCGGACCTGGTCGTGGTTGTTGAGGACCCAGGTGACGGTCGAGCCCGTACCGGCGATGTCCTGCATGGCCTCGGAGATGACCTTGCGGAAGGCGTCGGCGTCCCAGGAGGCGCCGAGCAGGTCGAAGAAGAAGGCCTGGTGGAGTTCGTCCGGGCGGACGTACAGGGCGTGTTCGCGGGCGGTGGGGACGGAGACCTCGCCGACGAGGAGGCGCTCGCGGCCGTCGCGTGCGGTGTACTCCTCGCACAGAGCGCGCCAGCGGCGCCACACCTCGTGCACCTCGGGCTGGTTCCAGGCGAGCGGGTTGACCGAGTCGCGGGTGCGGGCGTCGGCCTCCGGGTCGTCGGAGTCGGGCAGTTCGGGGTGCTTGTACAGTCCGGCCGCCACGTCGATGCGGAAGCCGTCGACGCCGCGGTCGAGCCAGAAGCGCAGGACGCGGTCGAACTCGGCGGCGACCTCGGGGTCGCGCCAGTTCCAGTCGGGCTGCTCGGGCGTGAACATGTGCAGGTACCACTGGCCGTCGGCGACCCTGGTCCAGGCCGGGCCGCCGAACATGGCGTGCCAGTTGTTGGGGGGCTCGGCGCCCTGAGGTCCCTGGCCGTCGGCGAAGTGGAAGCGGGCGCGGGCCGGGCTGCCGGGTGCGCCGGCCAGGGCCTCGCGGAACCACGGGTGCTCGCTGGAGCAGTGGTTGGGGACGATGTCGAGCAGCACCTTGATGCCGAGCCGCCGGGCGGCCGCCATCAGCAGGTCGAACTCGGCGAGGTCACCGAAGAGCGGGTCGACCCCGCAGTAGTCGGCCACGTCGTAGCCGTGGTCGTGCTGCGGCGAGGGATAGAACGGGCTCAGCCAGATGCCGTCGACACCGAGCTTCTTCAGATACGGCAGCCCGGCCCGGACGCCGGCCAGATCACCGACGCCGTCGCCGGTGCTGTCCAGGAAGCTGCGGACGTAGACCTGGTAGATGACCGCGTCGCGCCACCAGTGGTACCTACTCAACATGCATGCATGTTAGGTAGGCGTGTCGTGAGGGTGTCAACGAAAAGAACGCAAGCTACTGGCGAGTTGACGGAGCAAATACGGACTTAACAGGGCATCGCGCGGCAAGATGAGACCGGCGCGTTACCTAACAAGTAACTAGCGACGGGCGATCGCGTCGAGCTCGCGCGCGAGCCGGCGCACGGCCTGCTCGGGCGTCTCCCGCCCGGTGAGCGCATCCCGCACGACCGCCTGCACCACGAGGCTGACCTGGTCGTAGTGCGGGCTCTTGGGGCGCGGCCGGGCAGTGAGCACGGCGGTGCGCAGGGTGGGGAGATAGGGGAAGCGCCGTACCAGCGCGGGGTCTTCGTAGAGCGCGGCGCGTACGGGTGGCAGCGCACCCCGGGTGAGCACCTGGCGCTGGACGGGCGCACTGGTGAGGTAGGCGATCAGACGCGCGGCCGAATCGGGGTGCCGGGCATGGGAGTTGACCGCGAGATCGGAGCCGCCGAGCACGCTCGTCCCCGGCCCGTCGGGTCCGGGCAGCGGTACGGCGCCGATCTTCCCGGCGACCTTGGAACCGCCGGCGGAGGCGACGACGTAGGCGTAGGGCCAGTTGCGCAGGAAGAGCAGCCTGCCGTCCTGGAACGCCTGCTTGGACTCCTCCTCCTTGTACGTCAGCGCCGCCTTCGGTATCCAGCCCTCACGGACGCCCCGGGCGAGGAAGCCGATGCCCTCGCGGGCGGCGGAGGAGCCGACGGTGACCCGGGTGCCCTCGCCGCCGAGGATCGTGCCGCCCGCCGAGTACACGGCCTCGGCCGCGTTGACGGTGAGCCCCTCGTAGGGCAGGAACTGGCCGGCGTAGCCGCCGAGTCCGTATTTCGGCGCTATGGTCTTCGCGTCGTGCTCCAGCTCGGCCCAGGTGCGCGGCGGGGGCACGCCCTCCTTGGCGAGGATGTCCTTGCGATACAGGAGCAGTCCGGCATTCGTGACATACGGGACCGCGTACAGACGGCCGTCGTAGGTGGCCGTGTCCACGACCGGCGGCAGGAAGCTGCCGAGGGGGAAACGTTCTCTCGGGAGGGGCCGTATCCAGCCGGCCGCGGCGAACTCCGAGGTCCAGTTGACGTCGATGTTGAGCACGTCGAAGCGGCCCCGGTCGCCGCCGCGCAGGTCGGTGGTCATCTGCGCATGGGTCTCGTCGGCCGAGTCCGGCAGCTCGACGAGGGTGACCTTCTCGCCGGGGTGGGTGCGGTTCCAGCCCTGGAGCAGCGGGCCCAGATAGCCGGTGAGATCGCCGGCGGTGGCCAGGGTGAGCGGACCACGGCCGCCACCGGCGCCCTCGTCGGCGCGGGCACCGGAGGCGACGTACCCGGTCATGATCACGGCGAGTGCGAGCAGCCCCCTGCAGGCGGCCCGTATCCAGGGACCCCTACCGGCGATGCGTATCCACCGCATAGGTTCCTCCCTGAACACGTGCACATGGCTCCGGGCACCCTCGCCGGGAGACAGAGGCCATGTATACCTGTTAGGTATGAGCGATACTAGTGTGATGCGCCTGAAATCGCAGGCTTAAGTCTCTCGCTGATTTTCGGTGGCTGGCGGAGTGAGCTTGGTGAGGTAGTCGGCGAGGGATTTGAGGATCTCGTCGGCGGTCTTGGTCCAGGTGAAGGGCCGGGGGTTCTCGTTCCATGAGTCGATCCAGGCCCTGATGTCCTCCTCCAGCGCCTTCACCGAGGTGTGGACGCCTCGGCGGATGAGCTTGTCGGTGAGCAGGCCGAACCACCGCTCGACCTGGTTGATCCAGGAAGAGCCGGTCGGAGTGAAGTGGACATGGAAGCGGGGGTGCTTGCCGAGCCAGGTCTTGATCTCGGGGGTGTTGTGGGTGGCGTAGTTGTCACACACCAGGTGCACATCGAGCCCGGCAGGAACCGCCTTGTCTATCGTGACCAGAAACTTCTTGAACTCGACGGCCCGGTGGCGGCGGTGCAGTTCACCGATGACAGTGCCGTCGGCGATGTTGAAGGCGGCGAACAGGCTGGTGATGCCGTGTCGCAGGTAGTCGTGGGTGCGCCGTTCGGGCATGCCCGGCATCATCGGCAGCACCGGCTGCGAGCGGTCCAGCGCCTGAATCTGGCTCTTCTCGTCCACGCACAACACCACGGCTTTCTCCGGCGGGTTGTGGTACAGGCCGACGACGTCGACGACCTTCGCGACGAACTGCGGGTCGGTGGAGAGCTTGAAGGCGTCCTGCAGGTGCGGCTTGAGGTCGAACTTCTTCCAGATCCGCCCGATGGTGGACTTCGACAGCCCGGTGCGGGCGGCCATGGAGGCCCGCGACCAGTGGGTGTCCTGGCCCGGGGCGGATTCCAGCGTCGCGACGACCACGTCCTCGACCTGGTCGAGCAGGATGGACGGCGGCCGGCCGGGCCGCGGCTCGTCGACCAGACCGTCCAGCCGCCGCTTGACGAACCGGGCCCGCCAGCGGTTCACCGACTGCTCGCTCACCCCGAGCTCGGCCGCCACCTGCTTGTTCGTCCCGCCCTCCGCGCACCGCAGCACGATCCTCGCGCGCAGAGCCAAAAACTGCGCGGTCTTCGCGCGCCTCGCCCAACGCGTCAGCTGAGCCCGTTCGTCATCACTGAGCACCAGCTCCGACTTGCGTCGGCCCGGCCGCGGCTCATCCGCAAGCCCGGCCATCCGCCGGGCAGCAAACCGCGAGCGCCACTTCCTCACCGTGTCCGCGGTTACCTTGAACTCCGCCGCCACACGCGTATTCGGCTTCCCATCCGCACACGCCAAGACGATGCGTGCCCGCTCGGCGAGACGGGGCGCCACTGCCCCGCCCGCCCAGCGCAACAACTCGGCGCGCTCCTCATCGGACAGCACAACTTCGACGGCACGAGGACCCCGAGACATGAAAACAGGCTACAGACTTAAGCCTGCGATTTCAGGCGCATCACACTAGGGCCTGGAGCACATTGTGAGCAGACAGGAGGACAGCACGAGTGCGCCTGCCCCTCCTGGCACTCCTCGCCCGCGGCCCGGCCCACGGCTACGAGCTGAAACAAGACCTTGAGCAACTGCTGGGCTCCGCGTACCCTCAGCCGAACGTCGGCCAGATATACGTCACCCTCGGCCGCCTCGAGAAGTCGGGACTGATCGAGGGCGAGGACGTCGAGCAGTCCAGCCGACCCAACAAGAAGGTCTACCACCTCACCGACGCCGGGCGGGAGGCGCTGCACGCCTGGTTCGAGGAGACCGAGGACGAGCCGCGGGTGCGGGACGAGTTCTTCATGAAGCTCGCCCTCGCCCCGCAGACCGGTCTCGCCGAGCAGATCGCCCTCATCAACAGACAGCGGCGCCAGTACCTCAACACCATGCGCACTCTGTCGAAACTGGCCGCGGCCGAGAACCGGGACAACCGCATCGCCCATCTGCTCATCGAGGGCGCGATGCTGCATCTGCAGGCCGATCTCGACTGGCTGGAGCGGTGCCAGGAGGAACTGGAATGAGCGAGGACGGTACTCCGGTTCCGCGGGCCGAGGACACTCCGGTGCTGCGCGCGGAAGGGCTGGTCAAGACCCACCACGGCGTGGGCGCGCCCGCGCGTGCCGTGCGCGGGGTCGATCTTTCGGTGGGGCGGGGCGAGTTCGTGGCGATCACCGGTCCGTCCGGCGCCGGCAAGTCGACGCTGCTGCATCTGCTCGGCGGGCTGCAACGGCCGGACGAGGGCAGCATCTGGCTCGACGGCCGGTGCACGGACTCCTTCGGCGAGGCGCGCTGGGCGGTGGAGCGCAGGAAGGCCATCGGGATCGTCTTCCAGTTCTTCAACCTGGTGTCGAACCTGTCGGTGGCCGACAACGTCGAACTGCCCGCGCTGCTGGCCGGCACCCCGCCGAAGAAGGCCCGCGCCGAGCGCGCGGAGCTGCTCGCCGAGCTGGGCCTGGAGGGCAAGGAGCGCAGCATGCCGGGCGAGCTGTCCGGCGGCGAGCAGCAGCGGGTCGCGCTCGCCCGCGCCCTGGTCAACCACCCCCCGCTGCTGCTGGCCGACGAGCCCGCCGGGAGCCTGGACAGCAAGGGCACGCGTGAGGTGATGCGGCTGCTGTCCCGTTTCCACGGACGTGGCCAGACGATCGTGCTGGTCACCCACGACGCCCGCCTGGCCAGCGCCGCCGACCGCGTGATCAGCTTCTTCGACGGCCGGATAGCCGACGACGCGCCCCTGGACGGCCCGCCGCCCCGCCGCAGCGGCATCTCCGGTGTGCTGGAACTCAGGGACTGACCATGCCGGACCTGAGGGACATGCGGGCGACCCTGCGCTGGGCGCACTCCGATCTGCGCACCCACCGTGGCGAGGCGCTGTTCCTCGTGCTGGCCACCGCCGGGATCGTCGGCTCGCTGCTGCTGGCCACCGCCCTGTTCGGGTATGCGACCAACCCCTGGCAGCGGGTCTTCGCCCAGGCCCGCGGGGCGCATGTGTGGATCCACACCGTGCCGTCGGCCGACGCCCGCGAACTGGCCCGGCTGGACGGCGTCGAGTCCGTGACCGGCCCCTACCGCACCGAGTCCGCCACCATCGCCGTACGCGGCGCCCGCGCCTCCGTGGAACTGCGCGGCACACCGCAGCTGCCCTCCGTGGGCCGGCCGCTCATCACCACCGGGCACTGGCTGGATACGGCCGAACCGGACGGTGTGGTGCTGGAGAGCAGCCTGGCCCGGGCCCTGCTGGCCGAGCCCGGGGACACCCTCACGCTGCCCGGTACGACCCGCTCCCTGACCGTCGAGGGCATCGCGGACAGCGCCGAGCCCCGCTACAGCCCGGGCGAGCAGCCGGGGCTGGTGTGGGCGCTGCCGTCCGCCGTGCGCGCCCCCGGCGGCCAGGTGATCGGGCTGCGCCTTGCCGACCCGGCCGACACGGACTACGCGGTGCAGCGTGCCGTCACGGTGCTGGGCGCGGGCGCGGTCGGCGAGGTCTCCACCTGGGAGCAGGCGCGCTCGGCGGCCCAGGGCGACAACCGGCTGCTCGGGCAGGTGCTCGGCCTGTTCGGGCTCGGCGCCCTGATCGCCGCGGGGTTCGCCGTGCACGGGGCGATCGCCACCCGCATCCGGGGGCATCTGCGGGACCTGTCGGTGCTGAAGGCGATCGGTTTCACCCCCGGCCAGGTCGTCCGGATCTTCCTGCTGCAGCACCTGGCGTACGCGCTGCTGGGCTCGGTGGCCGCCGCCGCGCTCATCGAGGCCCTGGGGACCCGGATCCCCGGCCGGCTCGGCGACGCCGTGGGCGTGTGGCAAGGGCTGCCGGGGCACACCCTGGCGCTGTTCCTGGTGCCGGTGGGCGCGGTGCTGTTCATCGGGCTGACCACCGGGCTCGCGGCCTGGCGGGCCGGGCGGGTGCCGCCGGTTCCGGTGCCGCGTCCGGCCGCACCGGCGGGTGGGGGGCTGACCGCCCTGGCCCGGCGGGCGCTGGGGCTACGGCTGCCGGCCCCGCTGGTCCTCGGCTGCCACAAGGCGTTCGCGGGGCGCGGCCGGTCACTGGCGACCGTGGCCCGGCTGACCCTGCCGCTGCTGCTGATCGTGGTGGCGCTCAGCGCCTGGACCACCATCGACCGCTTCCACAGCAGCCCGGACCGCGTGGGCCTGCCGACGGCCCTCACGGTGCGCTCCGACGGTGCCCTGGACGCATCCGGCGTACGGGCCCTGCTCACCGGCGATCACCAGGTCGCCGCCGCCTATCCCGGGGTCGAGGTCGCCGCGCTGGTCCCCGGCCAGACCGGCACCATCGCGCTGCGCGGGGTCGGCAGCCTCGCCGAGCCCTATCCCTACGCCCTCGCCGAGGGCCGGGCCGCACAGGGACCGGACGAGGCGGTGGCCGGCCAGGGCCTGCTGGACCTGCTGCACGCCCGGGTCGGCGACTGGGTGCGCATGACGGTGGGCGACCGGCCGCAGATCCTGCACATCGTGGGCCGCAGCATCGAACCGCAGAACGCCGGCCGGGTCGTGACCACCTCTCTGGACACCCTGCGCGAGAACGACCCCGGGATCTCCCCCGCCTTCTACGAGCTGCGCCTGCGCCCCGGCGCCGATCCGCACCACGTGGCCACCGCCCTGGCCGCGGCCGGCCGCGGTCATCTCGACGTGCACACCGTGACGAACCCGGCCGACGGCCTCTCCCCGCTGCGCGCAGTCGTGGCCGGGCTGATCGCGGTCCTGGCCCTGATCGGTCTGGTCGAGCTGCTCACCGCCATCGGCGGCAGCGTCCGCGAGGGCGAGCGGGACGTACTGGCGCTGAAGGCGATCGGCATGTCCCCGCGGCAGATCACCGCGATCACCGTCACCGCGACCAGTTGTACGACCCTGGCCGCGGCGATCGCCGGTACGGCGCTGGGCCTGCCGCTGGCCCGCCGGCTGATCGACGCCCAGGGCAGTTCCAGCGGCATCGGCGCCGGCATCGCCCAGTCCCCGTCACCGGCGCTGCTCCTGTCGGTCGGCCTCGCCGCGGTCCTGGGCGCCGCGCTGCTGTCCGCGCTGCCGGCGGGCCGTGCCGCCCGCAGACGGCTCGCGGACACGGTCGCCGCGGTGGCCTGACCCACGGCAAGACCCCTGCGGGACTCAACGACCGTACGGGGACCGGAGGTTGTAGGGACTCTGCGCGGGATGCCGCCCCGGGTGGTCGGTCAGCCGGATGCCGTAGGCCCGCTTGAGGCGGGCCATCTCGTACAGCGCGATGGCGGAGACCGTCACCGGTGCCCCGAGGATGAACACGATGCCGAGGGCGAGCCCCAGGCCGTGCAGATCGCCGGTGAACAGGTCGGGCAGGGCCATCAGCCAGGTGGTGACCATGGCGAGCAGCGGTGGGAGACAGCGGTGGACGGCTGCCGTGCCGAAGAAGTTCCCGTTGATCCGGAGGGCTCCGGCGCCGACGAACCAGACCATCCACAGCGTCAGCAGGCCTACCGGGATGACCAGCAGCCCTCCGCCCAGGGAATTGGCGTTCTGCAGCAGCAGGACGGTCGCGACGACCGAGCCCACGAAGGTCAGCAACAGCCCTAACGCCTTCAGCAGCGCCGGGCGCAGCGGGCGCAGACTTCCGGCGCGCCGCCACATCCAGAGCATCACCGCAACGGTGAGCGGGGTGACGAACAGCAGGACGACCGAGGCGACCAGAAGGTTCTGGAGCATCTCCGCCGGGGCGAAGCCGCCCTCGACGAAGGTGTAGACGCCGACGGCGGCGACCGTACCCGCTGCGACCCGGATCCGCTTGAGCTCCTCGACGGACGGGTCGAGCGGCTCGGGTATCCAGGCCGGGTGGAACACCGCCCAGGCGGCGTGATGGGCCTTCAGGTAGTTCCGGCGCGGCGCGCCTGGCGTGCGGTTCCCCCGTGGACCGGCCACTGCACACTCCCCCGAGTTGCGATGCTCATGATCACCGGGGAGTCTACGGGACACCGGGCGGCGCGCAGCGCCCGGAGTCCCGCGTCCCCGGCGGGGCCGGTGGTCAGCTCCGGCCGCGCAGCTGCCGGTACGTGGCGACCAGCGTCTTGGTCGAGGCGTCCAGTCCGGGCACCTCCGCTCCCTCGGTCAGGGCGGGTTCCACGCGCTTGGCGAGGACCTTGCCGAGTTCCACGCCCCACTGGTCGAAGGAGTCGATGTTCCAGACCGCGCCCTGGACGAACACCTTGTGCTCGTAGAGAGCGATCAGCTGGCCCAGGACGGACGGGGTGAGCTCCTTCGCCAGGATGGTCGTCGTCGGCCGGTTGCCCTGGAAGGTCTTGTGCGTGACCAGTTCCTCCGGGACACCTTCGGCGCGGACCTCCTCGGCAGTCTTGCCGAAGGCCAGCGCCTGGGTCTGGGCGAAGAAGTTGGCCATCAACAGGTCGTGCTGCGCCTTGAGTTCACCGCTCAGCTCGGCCACCGGCTCGGCGAAGCCGATGAAGTCCGCCGGGATGAGCTTGGTGCCCTGGTGGATCAACTGGTAGTAGGCGTGCTGCCCGTTGGTGCCCGGCGTACCCCACACGACGGGCCCGGTCTGCCACTCGACCTGCCTGCCGTCCCGCGCCACGTACTTGCCGTTGGACTCCATGTCCAGCTGCTGGAGGTAGGCGGTGAACCTGGACAGGTAGTGGCTGTACGGCAGCACCGCGTGCGACTGGGCGTCGTGGAAGTTGCCGTACCAGATACCCAACAGGCCCAGCAGCAGCGGGGCGTTGGCCTCGGCGGGCGCGGTGCGGAAGTGGTCGTCGACCAGCCGGAAACCGTCGAGCATCTCCCGGAACCGCTCCGGGCCGATGGCGATCATCAGGGACAGGCCGATCGCGGAGTCGTACGAGTACCGGCCGCCGACCCAGTCCCAGAACTCGAACATGTTGGCCGTGTCGATGCCGAACTCGGCGACCTTCTCGGCATTGGTCGACAAAGCGACGAAGTGCCTTGCCACCGCTGCCTCGTCACCGAGCGCGGCCAGCAGCCAGCTGCGGGCGGAGGTGGCGTTGGTGATCGTCTCGATGGTGGTGAAGGTCTTGGAGGCGATGATGAACAGCGTCTCGGCCGGGTCCAGGTCGCGGGTGGCCTCGTGCAGGTCGGCGCCGTCCACGTTGGAGACGAAGCGGACCGTCAGATCGCGGTCGGTGAAGGCGCGCAGCACCTCGTACGCCATCGCGGGGCCCAGGTCGGAGCCGCCGATGCCGATGTTGACCACGTTCTTGATGCGCCGGCCGGTGTGGCCGGTCCAGGCGCCGGAGCGGACGCGGTCGGCGAAGTCGCTCATCTTGTCGAGGACGGCGTGCACCTTCGGGACGACGTTCTCGCCGTCGACCTCGATCACCGCGTCCCGCGGGGCGCGCAGCGCGGTGTGCAGCACCGCCCGCTGCTCGGTGACGTTGATCTTCTCGCCGCGGAACATGGCGTCCCGCAGCCCGAACACGTCCGTGGCGGCGGCCAGCTCGCGCAGCAGCCGCAGCGTCTCGTCGGTGACCAGGTGCTTCGAGTAGTCGAGGTACAGATCGCCGACCTGGAGCGTGTACCCCTCACCGCGCCCGGGATCGGCGGCGAACAGCTCCCTGAGATGGGTGTCGGCCAGCTCCTCCCGGTGCTTGGCGAGAGCGGTCCACTCGGGCGTCTGGTTGAGCCTGGTACGGCCCTCTGCGTTCATATCCGACTTCCGCCTTCTTTCGTGCCTGTCCCAGCTGTTCCAACCTAATTGATCACCGCGCCGCGCGAGCCATCGTGACATCGTCGTCCGGCGCAACAACAGGTACGTCCGGCTTGCGGGCCGGTATCAGCGCGGTGACGGCGAGGGCGAACAGGACGGCGGCGAACAGGGCGGGACCGTTCAGTCCGTACGTCCGCGCCGACACTCCGCCGAGAAGTGCGCCGAGGGGGGCGCCGGACGTCGAGGCAGTGCGGAACGCGGAGGCTATACGGCCCACCATCGCCTCGGGGCTGCGCTGCTGCATCAGGGTGACCTGGTTGACGTTCCAGACCATGTTCATGGCGCCGAGCAGCAGCATTCCGGTGACGAGCGCGGCCAGGTGCCGGACGGATCCGATGAGCAGCAGTGACGCGGTCTGGACGCTGCCGGCGACCAGCAGGGCCCGCACCCGGCCGGTGCGGCGCGCGAGGCGCTGGGCGACGAACCCGCCCGTGACGCTGCCCACCGAGAACGCCGTCATCGCGGCCGCGTATCCGGCGTTGCCCGCGTCCAGCCAGCGCGTCACGTGCAGCGCCAGGGTGGCGATCAGGCCGCCCATGCCGATGTTGCACAGCAGCGTGGCCACGCAGGTCGCGCGCAGGGCCCGGTCGCCCCACAGGGCGCGCAGGCCCGCCCCGATCTCCGTGCGCAGGGTGCTGCCCGCGGGGCGTAGCGCGCGCTCCGGCGGACGTATGCGCAGGGACGCCACCAGGGCGGCAGCCGCCAGGAAGGTGCTCGCGTCGGCGGCGAACGGCATGGCCGCGCCCGCCGTCAGCAGCAGCGGCACGAGCGGGGCGGCGAGCAGACCGCCGGCGATCTGCTGGCCGGTCATCAGCCGGGCGTTGGCGCCGCCCAGGGCCGCGCGGTCCACGAGCGCGGGCAGCAGGGCCGTGGAGGCGTTGTCGAAAAGCGTCTGGAGCGTGGTCAACGCGAAGGCGAGGGCGAGCAGCAGCGGGATCGAGGCGCGGTCCAGTCCCACGGCGACGGCGAACGCGGCCACCAGCAGGCCGCGGACCGTGTCCACGGCCCACATCGCCCGCCGCCCGTCGACCCGGTCGGCCACGGCCCCGCCGAGCAGCCCGAACAGCAGCCACGGCACATATCCACAGGCCGTCACCGAGGCGATGACCAGGGGTTCGTCACTGAGCCGCACCGCGAGCAGGGGCAGCGCGGAGTTCCGTAACGCGTCCCCGAACCGGGAGACCACGGCGGCCGTCCACAGCCGCCCGAATCCCCCGCGCCACACGGGCGCGGCCACGCGCCCTTCCTCGACCGTCGTCACAGCTCCCCCCTCACCATGCGCCTGTGCACACAACGTAACGGGAGCCACTGACAATCGACCGGCCGCGGGCGGGCGGATACGGCTCCGGCCAGGCACCTTCAGGCGCCCGGCCGGTGTGAAGTCCTAGATCTCGCCCCGCAGTTTGGCGAGCGCCTCGGCGAGGATCGCCTCGCCGTCCGCGTCGCTGCGCCGCTCCCGTACATACGCGAGATGCGTCTTGTACGGCTCGGTGCGCGGGGGGTCCGGCGGGTTTTCCCGGTCCTGGCCGGCCGGGAAGCCGCAGCGCGGGCAGTCCCAGGTGTCGGGGACCTGCGCGTCGCTGGCGAAGCTCGGCTGCGTCTCGTGCCCGTTGGAGCACCAGAAGGAGATGCGCAGCCGCGGCGCGGACTCGCCGCGCTCGGCCTCGCCCATCGGCCCCGCCCCGACCCGGCTTCCTCGGATCGCGTTGCCACTTGCCACGGTCGTAACTCCCTGCGTAATGGTGCCGCAAAGCGAGTCGGCGTTTCGCTTCGCTGCGAGCGCCTCAGTCTACGTAAGGCCCAACGCGCGTCCAGTGATTGGAGTTACAGCTCCCACACTTAGACGCAAGCCCCATGATAGGCCGCGCTCACGAGCGCGTACCGAACATGGGGCCTTACGTACCGAATATGCGTGATGTGTCCGCTGCTCGGGTGTCAGCTCTTCGTCTTCATCAGCATGCCGAGGACGATGATGCACGCGAACCACAGCAGGCCGACCACGATGGTGATCCGGTCCAGGTTGCGCTCGGCGACCGAGGAGCCGCCGACGGAGGACTGCATGCCGCCACCGAACATGTCGGAGAGGCCGCCGCCCTTCCCCTTGTGCATCAGCACCAGCAGCATCAGCAGCAGGCTGAAGACGATCAGGGCGATCGAGAACCCCAAAACCACGGCTGGACCAACTTCCTCGGATTCGGATGGACGACGGGGGCACAGCACCTCGGCCGTGCCCCCGCAAGAGTACGACGTATCGTCGCTACCGCCTACTCACAGCGTGCGTCACTGATCGCGGAAACGCACGATCTTGACGAACTCGTCGGCGTCCAGCGAGGCGCCGCCGACCAGGGCGCCGTCGATGTCGGCCTGGGCCATGATCTCGGCCACGTTGCCCGACTTCACGGAGCCGCCGTACTGGATGCGGACCTTGTCGGCCACGTCCTGCGAGTACAGCTCGGCGATCTTGGCGCGGATGGCCGCGCAGACCTCCTGGGCGTCCTGGGAGCCGCAGACCTTGCCGGTGCCGATGGCCCACACGGGCTCGTAGGCGATCACGATCGTCTCGGCCTGCTCGGCCGGGAGGTCCTTCAGACCGCCCTCGAGCTGGGCGAGGGTGTGGGTGACGTGCTCGCCCGCCTCGCGGACGTCCAGCTCCTCGCCGATGCACAGGATCGGGGTCAGGCCGTGCTTGTAGGCGGCCTTGACCTTGGCGTTGACCAGCTCGTCGGTCTCGTTGTGGTACTGGCGGCGCTCGGAGTGGCCGATGGCCACGTACGTGCACTTCAGCTTGGCCAGCATCGGGCCGGAGATCTCGCCGGTGTAGGCGCCGGAGTCGTGCGCCGAGAGGTCCTGGGCGCCGTACTTGATCTTGAGCTTGTCGCCGTCGACCAGGGTCTGCACGGAGCGCAGGTCGGTGAAGGGCGGCAGGACGGCGACCTCGACGGCCTCGTAGTCCTTGTCGGCCAGGGCGAAGGCGAGCTTCTGGACGTGCGCGATGGCCTCGAGGTGGTTGAGGTTCATCTTCCAGTTGCCCGCCATCAGCGGCATGCGCGTGCTCAAATGTCAGTCCTCCAGTGCGGCAAGGCCGGGGAGCGTCTTGCCCTCGAGGTATTCGAGGGAGGCGCCGCCACCGGTCGAGATGTGGCCGAATGCATTCTCGTCGAAGCCGAGCGTGCGCACGGCCGCGGCGGAGTCACCGCCGCCGACGACGGTGAAGCCGTTCGAGTCGACGAGGGCCTGGGCGACCGCGGCGGTGCCCTGGGCGTAGTCGGGGTGCTCGAAGACGCCCATGGGACCGTTCCAGAAGACGGTCGCGGCGTCGGCGAGCTTCGAGGCGTACAGCTCTCGGGTCTTCGGGCCGATGTCCAGGCCCTCCTGGTCGGCGGGGATCTTGTCCGCGTCGACCACGGTGTAGTCGGCCGGCGCCTTGGTCTTCAGGTCCGGGAACTCCCGGGAGACCAGGACGTCGACGGGGAGCACCAGTTCCACGCCCTGCTTCTCGGCGCGCTCCATGTACTCCGTGACGGTCGGGACCTGGTCCTCCTGCAGCAGGGAGATGCCGACCTCGTAGCCCTTGGCCTTGAGGAAGGTGTAGGCCATGCCGCCGCCGATGAGCAGCCGGTCGGCCTTCTTCAGCAGCTCGTCGATGACGGCGAGCTTGTCGGAGACCTTGGCGCCGCCGAGCGCGACGACATAGGGGCGCTTGACGTCCTCGGTGAGCTTCTTCAGGACGCCGACCTCGGTGGCGATGAGGTAGCCGGCGTAGTGGGGCAGCTTCTTCGGCAGGTCGAAGACGGACGCGTGCATGCGGTGCACGGCGCCGAAGCCGTCACCGACGTAGACGTCGGCGAGGGCGGCGAGCTGCTCGGCGAACGCGCCGCGCTCGGCGTCGTCCTTGGCGGTCTCGCCGGCGTTGAAGCGCAGGTTCTCCAGGACGGCGACCTGACCGTCGGCAAGGCCCGCGACCGTGTCCTGGGCGGACCGGCCGACGGTGTCGGCCGCGAAGGCCACGGCGGAGCCGAGGAGTTCACCCAGGCGGGAGGCGGCCGGCGCGAGGGAGAAGGCGGGGTCCGGGGCACCCTTGGGGCGGCCCAGGTGCGAGGCGACGACCACCTTGGCGCCCGCGTCCACCAGGGCCTTGATGGTGGGCAGGACGGCGCGGATGCGGCCGTCGTCGGTGATCGTCCCGTCGGCGAGCGGCACGTTGAGGTCGGCGCGGACAAAGACCCGCTTGCCGCTCACGCCGTCGGCGAGAAGTTCGTCGATCGTCTTCATTGAGTGGACTCCTGAGGAGGGCTCTTGATGCCCCTGATCGTATGAGGGCGTGATCCGTACGCGAGACAGGGCCCGGACAGCGCGCCGGTGCGCTGTCCGAGCCCTGCTCTCACTTCGAGGTCCTGCTGGTGCGATCTTCGGCGATCAGAGCTGGTTGCCGACGAAGACCGTGAGGTCCACGAGGCGGTTGGAGTAGCCCCACTCGTTGTCGTACCAACCGATGACCTTCACGTTCTTGCCCTCCTGGACCATGGTCAGGGAGGAGTCGAAGGTGCAGGACGCCGGGGCGTTGACGATGTCGGAGGACACGATCGGGTCCTCGGTGTAGTCGAGGAGGCCCTTGAGCTCGCCCTCGGCGGCCTTCTGGAAGGCGGCGTTGACCTCTTCCTTGGTGACCTCGCGGCCGAGCTCGACGACCAGGTCGGTGACCGAGCCGGTCGGGACCGGGACGCGCATGGCGATGCCGTCCAGCTTGCCCTTGAGCTGCGGAAGGACCAGGGCGGTGGCCTTGGCGGCACCGGTGGTGGTCGGGATGATGTTCTCGGCGGCGGCACGGGCGCGGCGCAGGTCCTTGTGCGGGAAGTCCAGGATGCGCTGGTCGTTCGTGTACGCGTGCACCGTGGTCATCAGACCCTTGACGATCCCGAAGTTCTCGTCGAGGACCTTCGCCATCGGCGCCACACAGTTGGTGGTGCAGGAGGCGTTGGAGATGACGTGGTGGTTCGCCGGGTCGTACTTGTCCTGGTTGACGCCCATCACGATGGTGATGTCCTCGTCCTTGGCCGGGGCCGAGATGAGGACCTTCTTCGCGCCGCCGGCGATGTGCTTGGCGGCGTCTTCCTTCTTGGTGAAGATGCCGGTCGACTCGATGACGATGTCGACGCCCAGCTCGCCCCAGGGGATGTCGGCCGGGTTGCGCTCGGAGAGCACCTTGATGGTGTGGCCGTCCACGGTGATGGTGTCGGCGGTGTGGGAGACCTCCTGCTTGAGGCGACCCAGGATCGTGTCGTACTTGAGCAGGTGAGCGGTGGTCGCGGTGTCACCCAGGTCGTTGACAGCCACGACCTCGATGTCCGCCCCCTGCTCCAGCAGCGCGCGGAAGTAGTTACGCCCGATGCGGCCGAAGCCGTTGATGCCTACGCGGATCGTCACGAACCGATCTCCTCGTTGGTACGCCGGCCATGCGGTGCCGGCGAGCTCTGTTTGGGATGTCCCCGACCACCCCCGACCCTACCTCTCTGCGGGCCCCGGGGTGACATCGAGATGACCCATACACGGGCAGGCGGTCCGTACCCACCAGTAGGGGTACGGACCGTGCCGGATCGACAGTGGATTCACTCGTATTTAGTACGGAATGCCGGGCGGTTTTCGCGCTCTCTTCACTCGTTCGTGAGCGGGTCGGCTCACTTGATCGGGACCCTTTTCACGCACCGTTGAGAGGGCTCCCGCTCACCTGTTGGAACAAGGTGAGCGGGATCTGTCAACGTGGCGCCCCTCACCCGCCGAGCGCCGCGAACGCCTTCTTCACCAGGGCTGCCCGATCGGCCGCCGACGACACCTGCTCCAGGCCGAACCCGAGCAGCACGGTGTCGTCCGTGGTGACCGCGCCATAGGTCTGGAACAGCGTCCCGGAGCGCGCCCAGTCCTTCAGGACGGGCGGGCTGCCCGCGGGCGGTCCGGGCACGTGCCAGGCGCCGAGGGACGTCTCGAATCCCTCGGTCTGCTTCGCGGTGCCGCCGACGACGAGCGAGGCGTCGTCGGCGAGGACGCCGTGTCCGCCGGTGCCGGGGTCGGTGATGTAGCTGATCGAGACCTCGACGGACTTCCCGGCGTAGGCGCTCAGATCGAAGCCGACCTGCTGCCAGCCGCCGGAGCTGCCGGTGAGGCTGTTCCAGGAGCCGGTGGTGCCCTTCGCCGTGCAGGCGTTGTCCGCGAGCGTCAGATAGTGCTTCAGCCACGGGTGTTCGGCGATCAGGAAGCCCTGCCCGCAGTCCGCCGGCACCGTCGTCTTCGTGACGCCCCCGGCCTCCGGCAGGGTCGTCCAGTCGTCGGCGCCCACGGTGTGCGCCTCGAGGACCGCGTGGTCGTACCCCGGCTCGGTGTCCCACAGCAGCCGCATGTTCAGGGCCGGCTTGTCGGTGGCGCTGACACCGGTGAGGTCGATGGTGCGGGTGAGACGCTTGTAGGCGTCGTCCGTGTGCACGGCGGCGGCCATGTACGACCCGGAGTACGGCCCGTACGGGTTGACGGTCCCCGCGAACCGGCCCGCGCCCGCGCTCTTGAACTGCGGGTACGTGGCCACCGGCAGCTCCTCGGAGGTGACGCCGTAGGTACCGGCCTTGTCCAGCGGGTTGCCGGGCGCGTCGCCGAGGGCGCCGGTGAAGCCGCCCAGGGGGCCGGAGCCGGTGAAGCCGGTGGCTCCCTTGGTCGACGTACGGCTGTAGGCGCCCAGGTAGTACTGGCTGAAGTCGTCCGAGAGGCTGCCGCCGCCGAGGTCGACGCTGCCGCCGGCCAGTTCACCGGCCTCGATCAGCCGGCCGCCCTCGTTGAGGTAGGCGCGCAGCTGGAGCTGGGTGGCGTTGGCGGGGCCGTTCGCGCCCGAGTAGTGCACGACCGTCCGGAAGTGCTTCAGCACGCCGAGCGCGTCCGGGGCGCCCTGCGTGGCCACGTCCCACACGATCGCCCTGTGCCCGGCCGCCTGGACCGCGTCCACGTACTTCTGGGCCTGCGTGGCCGCCGTGCCCTCCTCGGCGACGACGAGCGTGTCGGCCTGCGGCCGCTCGGCGACGGTGTAGGTGAAGTGCGAGCTGGAGACCTTCCTGCCGCCCTTCGTCTCGCCGGTGAACCACACCTCGACCTTGTCGCCCGGCCCGCCGCCTCGCACCTTGGCCCGGTACTCGTCGAAGTACAGGTCGTCCTTGCCGCCGTAGACCCGGCCGCCCTTCCAGTGCCGGAGCGTTCGGCCGAGGACGCGGCCGCCGTTGACGCGGTACTTCAGCTCCTTGTCGCCGAGCGCCTTGCGGACGACGACGGAGACCTCCTGGTCCGCGCCCCGGGAGTACGACGTGGAGAACGCGGCCGGGGTGAAGTCGGCGGCGCTCAGCCCGACCGAGGAGACCGGCCTGTCCGGGTGTACGGCGGTCTCGGCAACGGAGAGCGCGAACGGGATGTTCTTGGTGAACTCCTGCTGGATCAGCTTCTCGTCGTCGGGGAAGTTGAAGACCGACTGGCAGTCCTCGGGCTTCCAGGCGTCGCTCGGGTCGACGTTCGACGCGGTCTGGCAGGTCGACATCTCGGGGGTGAACATCGCGACGCCGTCGACGTTCGACGCGTGCCCGTCCGCCTCGCCGTTGGTGGTGTACAGCTCCGAGGAGAGCTGCGAATGGTAGCCGGGGATGGCCGGGTTGCCGGGGGTGCCGGCGAGCGCCTTGTAGACGACGTCGTCCGGGGTGGGAGTGGCGACCTGCCAGCCGACGCCGTAGAGGAGGAGTTCGGCGGCGGAGTGGTAGTTGACGGCGTACCGGAAGCCGACGCGCTTTTCGAAACCGTCCAGCGCCTTGGTCTCGGGCTCGGACTCGGGACTCGCGCCGCGGTAGGTCTCGCTGGTGGGGTTGGGGGACGAACCCTCGTCGTCGTAGCCCCACTTGTAGGGGAAGTTGCGGTTGAGGTCGACGCCGTCGCCCGTGCCGATCACGCCGTCGCCGTTGACGTCGCGCAGGTTCTTGCGCCACAGGCGGGTCGTGGAGTTCTTGAACGTGTAGTCGTAGCCGTCGGGGTTCGCCGAGATGACGAACCACAGCTCGGTCGTATCGACGATCCTTCGGATGCGCTGATCGGTCTTGTAGTGGTCCAGGTAGTAGTGCATCAGACGCCGGGTCATCTCCGGTGTGATCCACTCGCGCGCGTGCTGGTTGGACAGATACAGCACCGACGGCTTGGAGCCGTCCTTGGTCTTCCTGGCGTCCCGGGTCAGCTTGAGTGCGAGGATGTCCTGCCCGTTGACCGTCTTGCCGATGGACTCGACCTTGGTCAGGCCGGGGTTGGCCTGGGCGGTCCTGAGGATCTCCTCCTTGAGCCCGCCGCTGCCGCCGTAGGGGCGGAAGACGCCCTGGGACGCCTTCTGGACGAGCGCCTGGGCCTTGGCCGAGACCCTGTGCTCGATGAGGTCGACGCCCTGTTTGCGGAGCTTCGCGGCCTGCTCGTCGGTGAGGTAGACCTCGACCTCGGACTTGCCGCCCCTCATGCCCTGCTCGGCGAGTTCGTCACCGTCCTGGCCGGCCCGGAGAAGCAGTGGGATCTGCGCCTTGGTGACCTCGGCACGGAAGACCTTGACCTCGCCCGGATCGGGCTTCGCCGGACTTCCGCTCTGCGCCCGGGCCATGGGTGCGAGGCTCGCTCCGCCGATCAGGAGCGCGCCGACAGCGAGGATCGATCTCGCTCTATGTCTCATGAACCCCCCTAGCGGTGGTCCGCCACAGTGGCGAACAGGCTGCCAGGTTCATGTCAGTGCATGATCGAGTCAAGGGCGCTTCACAGCCAGTGAGTGAGGTTCGTCAGGTAGGAGGAGGGTCGGTGCCGAAGCCCCAACCGGGCCCCGGCACCGGCCCGTTGACGCGGGCCGGTCAGCCGGCCAGGTTGTCCGCCAGCTCCTCGGTGAGGTTGGCCTCCGTACCCGGGATGCCCAGGTCGGCGGCGCGCTTGTCGGCCATCGCCAGCAGTCGGCGGATACGGCCCGCGACCGCGTCCTTCGTCAGCGGCGGGTCGGCGAGCGCGCCCAGCTCCTCCAGGGAGGCCTGCTTGTGCTCCATGCGGAGCCGGCCGGCGGCGGCGAGGTGCTCGGGGACCTCCTCGCCCAGGATCTCCAGCGCCCGCTGCACCCGCGCACCGGCTGCCACGGCGGCCCGGGCCGAGCGGCGCAGGTTGGCGTCGTCGAAGTTGGCGAGCCGGTTGGCCGTGGCCCGCACCTCGCGGCGCATCCGGCGCTCCTCCCAGGCCAGCACCGACTCGTGCGCGCCGAGCCGGGTCAGCAGCGCGCCGATCGCGTCGCCGTCGCGGACCACGACCCGGTCCACGCCCCGCACCTCACGGGCCTTCGCGGCGATCGACAGCCGGCGGGCGGCGCCGACCAGCGCGAGCGCGGCCTCCGGACCCGGGCAGGTCACCTCCAGGGAGGAGGAACGACCGGGCTCGGTCAGCGAACCGTGCGCCAGGAAGGCGCCGCGCCAGGCCGCCTCCGCGTCACAGGTGGCCCCGGAGACCACCTGCGGGGGGAGGCCCCGGATCGGGCGGCCCCGGCCGTCGACGAGCCCCGTCTGGCGGGCCAGCTGGTCACCGCCCGCGACGACCCGGACGACGTACCGCGAGCCGCGCCGCAGCCCGCCGGGCGCCATCACGATCAGCTCGGAGCTGTGGCCGAAGATCTCCAGGATGTCCCGTTTGAGACGGCGGGCCGCCATCGCGGTGTCCAGCTCCGCCTCGATCACGATGTGCCCACTCACCAGGTGAAGGCCGCCGGCGAACCGCAGAATGGCGGAGACCTCCGCCTTCCTGCAGCAGGTCCGGGTGACGGGTAGCCGGGAGATCTCGTCCTTCACCGCTGCCGTCATCGCCATGGGCCGATCCTTCCATGCATCCGAAAAATACGGTCGTACGCGGCGGCCAACAGCTCCGGATCATGCCGGGGTGATCCATCGGTCCGGGCCACCGGCGCCAGCTCGACCGCGGCTCCCAGCCGTTTGGCGGCCTCGGTGAGCAAGTCGCGGTCGGGCACGGCGGCCTCGTCGGCCAGCACCACGTCCAGGGCGAGTTTAGGGGCGTGTCGCCCCAAAACCTCCAAATGACGCTGCGGGGAGAAGCCCTCTGTTTCTCCCGGCTGCGGGGCGAGGTTGAGTGACAGCACCTTGCGCGCCTTGGTATCCGTGAGGGCGTCCAGCAGTTCGGGGACGAGCAGGTGCGGGATCACCGAGGAGAACCAGGAGCCGGGGCCGAGCACCACCCAGTCCGCGTCCAGGACCGCCGCCACGGCCTCGGGCACGGCCGGCGGGTCGTGCGGCACCAGGTGCACCGACTGGACCTCGCCCGGCGTCAGGGCGACGTTCGCCTGTCCGCGCACCGTGTCCACGTCGTCCGGGTGCTCCGGGTCGTGCCCCTTGACCAGGGCCTGCAGCTCCAGCGGTACGGCGGACATGGGCAGCACGCGCCCGTGCGCGCCGAGCAGCTTGCCGACCAGGTCCAGCGCCTGCACATGGTCGCCGAGCTGCTCCCACAGGGCGACGATCAGCAGATTGCCGACCGCGTGCTCGTGCAGCTCGCCCTTGGACTGGAAGCGGTGCTGGATGACCCGGGCCCAGGTCTGGCCCCACTCGTCGTCGCCGCACAGCGCGGCCAGCGCCTTGCGCAGGTCGCCGGGCGGCAGCACACCCAGCTCGTCGCGCAGCCGGCCGCTGGAGCCGCCGTCGTCGGCCACGGTGACGACGGCGGTGAGGTCACCGGTGATCCGGCGCAGCGCGGCGAGCGAGGCGGACAGGCCCATGCCGCCGCCGAGCGCCACCACCTTGGGCTGCGCGCCCCGGCGGCGGGGCCGGCCGCCACGGATCTCGGCGGGGCGGACCGGCCGGGACTCGGCGGCCGTACGGCCCGAGCGCCCCTCCGGCACCATCCGGCGCAACCGGCTGAGCCGCGTGGTACGTTCCGTCATTCCCGTCCCATGTCCCGGTGTACGACCACCGTCTCCACACCCTCGGCCGCCAGGCGCGCGGCGAGCTTCTCCGACATCGCGACCGAGCGGTGCTTGCCGCCCGTACAGCCGATGGCGATGGTCACATACCGCTTGCCCTCGCGCCGGTAGCCGGCCGCGATCAGCCGCAGCAGTTCGGCGTACCTGTCGAGGAACTCCTTCGCGCCGGGCTGGTTGAAGACATAGGCGGCGACCTCCTCGTTGATGCCGGTGTACGGGCGCAGCTCCGGGACCCAGTGCGGGTTGGGCAGGAACCGCATGTCCGCGACCAGGTCGGCGTCGACCGGGAGGCCGTACTTGAAGCCGAAGGACATCACGGTGGCCCGCAGCTCCGGCTCCTCCTCGCCGGCGAACTGGGCGTCCATCTTGGCGCGCAGCTCGTGCACGTTCAGGCTGGAGGTGTCGATCACCAGGTCGGCGTCGCCGCGCAGCTCACGCAGCAGCTCGCGCTCGGCGGCGATGCCGTCGACGATGCGGCCGTCGCCCTGGAGGGGGTGCGGCCGGCGCACCGACTCGAAGCGGCGTACCAGGGCGTCGTCGGAGGACTCCAGGAAGACGATCCGGCGCGTGACGCCCCGGCTGTCGAGGTCGGCGAGGGATTCCCGCAGGTTGTCGAAGAAGCGCCGGCCGCGTACGTCCACGACGACCGCGATCCGCGCCACGTTGCCCTGCGAGCGGGCGCCCAGCTCCACCATGGTGGGGATGAGGGCGGGCGGGAGGTTGTCCACGACGAACCAGCCGAGGTCCTCCAGACACTTCGCCGCCGTCGACCGTCCCGCTCCGGACATACCGGAGATGATCACCAACTCGGGGATGGCCGCTTCCGGGCCTGCGGCCGGCGTACCGTCCGTGCTCACCTGTGCTCCGTTTTCCTCGACCGCGGGCTGCTCACCGGCCGCGGACTGTGGCTGATCCTCCCCCGCTTCCGTGCGGGCCGGATCTCGCTCTGCTGTGGGCTGTGCGTCGTGCTCGGTCATCTCTCCTGCCCCCGTCGTTCGTCCGGGAGGCCCGCGGTCACGGGCTCCCCCGAGGAATCCGCCGTCGTATCGGGTTCCTCGTCATCAATGATCTCTCCAGTCGCCGTGTTCACGGCGGGTGCGGCCGGGGCCACCTGGGCGAGGGCCGCGGCGATCGTCTCGGCCGTCTTCCGGCCTATCCCGGGCACCTCCTGGATCTGTTCGATTGTGGCGGACCGCAACTTCTTCACCGAGCCGAAATGCTTGATGAGCGCGTGTTTACGGGTCTCGCCGAGGCCGGGGACGTCGTCCAGGGGGCCGGCCCTAAAGCGTTTGGCGCGCTTGGTGCGCTGGTAGGTGATCGCGAACCGGTGGGCCTCGTCCCGTACGCGCTGGAGCAGGTAGAGGCCCTCGCTGGTGCGGGGCAGGACGACCGGGTCGTCCTCGCCGGGCAGCCAGACCTCCTCCAGACGCTTGGCCAGGCCGCAGACGGCGATGTCGTCGATGCCCAGCTCGTCCAGGGCACGCCGGGCCGCGGCGACCTGCGGCTGCCCGCCGTCGACGACGACCAGCTGGGGCGGGTACGCGAACTTCTTGGGGCGGCCGTCGTCGTCCTTGAGGGCGTTGGTGATCGTCTCCGTGCCGGTGAGCGGCCCATCGCCGTCGGTGAGCGCGCCGTCGCCGTCGATGAGCGCCTCCTCGGTGCCGGAGCCCTCGGCCCACTCCCCCGTCTTCTCCTTCTCGGCGAGGTAGCGCCTGAAGCGGCGGGAGATCACCTCGTGCATCGAGCGTACGTCGTCCTGACCCGCGAAGCCCTTGATCTGGAAGCGGCGGTACTCGCTCTTGCGCTGCAGGCCGTCCTCGAAGACGACCATGGAGGCGACGACGTCGTCCCCCTGGAGATGCGAGATGTCGTAGCACTCGATGCGCAGCGGGGCGCTGTCCAGGTCGAGGGCCTCGGCGATCTCCTCCAGGGCACGCGAGCGGGTGGTCAGGTCGGAGGCGCGCTTGGTCTTGTGCAACGCGAGGGCCTGCTGGGCATTGCGCTGCACGGTCTCCATGAGCGCCTTCTTGTCGCCGCGCTGCGGGATGCGCAGCGAGACATTCGCCCCGCGGCGGACGGTCAGCCACTCCTGGACCGGCTCGACGGGCTCGGGCAGCGCCGGGACGAGGACCTCCTTGGGGACGGCGTCCCCGGTCTCCTCGCCGTAGAGCTGTTGCAGGGCGTGCTCGACGAGGGCGCCGGTGGTGATCTCCTCGACTTTGTCGGTCACCCAGCCGCGCTGGCCACGCACCCGGCCGCCGCGCACATGGAAGATCTGCACGGCCGCCTCCAGCTCGTCCTCGGCGACGGCGATCAGGTCGGCGTCCGTCGCGTCGGCGAGCACGACGGCATTCTTCTCCATGGCCTTCTTCAGGGCCTCGATGTCGTCGCGCAGCCGGGCGGCCCGCTCGTACTCCATCTCCTCGGCCGCCACCATCATCTGCTTCTCCAGACGGCGGAGGTAGGTGCCGGTACGGCCGGCCATGAAGTCGCAGAACTCCTCGGCCAGGTCACGGTGGTCTTCGGGGCTGATACGGCCGACGCAGGGGGCGGAGCACTTGCCGATGTAGCCGAGCAGGCAGGGGCGGTCGGTGCGGGCGGCGTTCTTGAACACACCGGCCGAGCAGGTGCGCACCGGGAACACGCGCAGCAGCAGGTCGACGGTGTCCCGGATGGCCCACGCGTGCGCGTACGGCCCGAAGTACCGGACGCCCTTCTTCTTGTGACCGCGCATCACCTGCACGCGCGGGAACTCCTCGTTCATCGTCACCGCGAGGTACGGGTAGCTCTTGTCGTCGCGGTACTTGACGTTGAACCGGGGGTCGTACTCCTTGATCCAGGAGTACTCCAGCTGGAGGGCCTCGACCTCCGTGGACACCACGGTCCACTCCACGGACGCGGCGGTGGTCACCATCGTCCGGGTGCGCGGGTGCAGGTTCGCCAGGTCCTGGAAGTAGTTCGCCAGGCGCTGACGCAGGCTTTTCGCCTTTCCGACGTAGATCACCCGGCGGTGCTCGTCACGGAACCTGTACACCCCGGGGGAGTCCGGGATCTCACCCGGCCTGGGGCGGTAGCTGGAGGGATCGGCCATGTCTCACACCCTACTGGCGAGCACCGACACCGCGGCGGCCCTGTGGACAACGCCCGCGCCCGTGCCGCTCACCCGTCTGAGCACCAGCCGGCACCCGCGCGCGGCAGGCCCGTACCGATCACCCGCCGGACGATCCGGAACGCCTCGCCGAGCGGCACGGTGTCCGCCGCGGGATAGGTGTCGCACTGCCCGTTCGCGAGCCGGAAACCCCCGCTCACCCCTCGGGACCCCGCGGAGACGGCGTGCGCGCCCGGATCATCCGCCGCGTCGAGGAGCATCACCAGCGCGCGTTCGGTGTTGCTCACCACGGACAGCAGCCGCCCGGCGGAACTGGTCAGCCAGGTTTCGAGGCGGCCCTCGGCGATCCGCCGCCGCAGCACGGCGACCGCCTTTTCGGCCGTCACGGCCGTACGCTCCCCCTCGAACGTCCAGGTCTCCGACACGCGCCGATCTTCCCATCGGCCGGCGCGGCTCTTCCCAGCGGCCGGCGCGGCCGGGCGTGACGCTCGTGTCCGGCGGCTCCGGCGGCTCCGGCACATAGTCGCGGCCCGGCCGACCTCGGTCGTGGCGGGTTCGAGGTGTTGTCGGGGTCTGGTCAACACGCTTCAATGCGGGGGAACTGGGGCCGTGCACGCACGCATACGGGCGCGGCGTGTGCAGCTACGGGCGTCCACAGCGCCCACGGGGTGGCCCCGCACACCAGCGCAGACGGTCTGACCAGCCGTAGCGACACCTCACAGAAAGGCGCCCCGGCATGCCGCATGCCACAGAGCACGCGCACCTTCCCACCGCGGAACTGGACACGGCCCTGCGGGGCGGCCCCTTCCATGTGGCGCTGCGCGCCGCGATCGCCGCACGCGGGCTGCCGCTCCAGCGTGTCCAGCACCATTTGTCCCGGCACGGGGTCAAGGTCGGTGTCACCAGCCTGAGTTACTGGCAACAGGGCGCCCGCCGCCCGCAGCGCCCGGAGTCGCTGCGGGCCGTACGAGCACTGGAGGAGATCCTCCAGCTGCCGGACGAGTCACTGATCCGGCTGCTCGCCGAGGCCGACCAGCGGACGGCGGCCGGCCGCCCGGCGGCACGCTCCTACCGCTCCCTGATCCAGGCCTCGGACGTCCTGGACCGGCTCCGGGCCGACCTGGGCTGGTCCCTCGACGGCGGCTTGCACACGCTGGGCCACCACGAGTGCGTCCGCATCGGCGCCCGGCGCGAGCTTGCGAGCCGTGAGGCCCACCACATCGTGCGGGCCCACCGCGACGGGGTCGACCGCTTCGTCGCCGTGCACCACGGCGACCCCGGCTGCCGTCCGCACGACATCAGAGTGCGCGCACTGGAGAACTGCCGCACGGGACGCGTCCGCTGGGACGAGGACACCGGTGTTCTGGCGGCGGAGCTGCTCTTCGGCACCCGGCTGCGCGCCGGCGACACCTTCCTGTTCCGGTACGGCATCGAGGACGGCACCGCCGGACCCTCCCGGGAATACCTCCACCGCTTCGCCCTCCCCGGCGGCCAGTACGCGCTCCAGGTCCGCTTCGACGCGGCCGCGCTGCCGGCCCGCTGCCACCGCTTCACCCAGCACTCGACAGCGGCCCCGCGCAGCGGCCGCCACGAACTGCCGATCACCGGTCCACACCATTACGTCCATGTGGTCGAGCCTCGGATACGTCCGGGCATCGTCGGCATCGCGTGGGACTGGGAGTAAAGCCGTCTCGGGGGGGCGTGGGGCTGTTGAGGCGGGCGTGGGGCTGTTGAGGCGGCCTGGCGTTGTGGATTGCCTGGCGTTGTGGATTCGATGACGGGGTGGGCTTCTGGGTGGGAGGAACGGTGGCGGGGCACCGCGTTGGGGGTGGCGTCTTGAGCAGGCGGTGGGGCCCGTCATGTGCGGGCTGTGGAAGGGGCGGCTTGCGTCGGCCGTGGAGAGTGCGGCTTGCGCGGGCCGTGGAGGGCGTGGCTTGCGTGAGCCGTGGTGGGTGCGGCTGCATAAGCCGTGACGCGTTGCGATTGCGCGGGACAGCGGCGGGACAGCGGTCGGCGGCGGCGACAGGAGGCAGCGGCGGGGCACCTGCCGGTTTACGGCAGCGCCGCGGCGCGACAGCTCCGGGTGACGGCACGCGGCAGTGGGCCGACGGCAACTCGCGCCGGCTGCCGGACGCAGGCGCGGTGTACGGCAGCGTGGGGCAGGCAGCGCGGTGCCGACGCGAGGCAACGCGGTGCGGCGGCGACCCAGCGGAAACGCTGGGCGTCTGTGCCCAGTACGGCCCGCGATCGGAATGTGGGCGCGGCTGCCCCGTCAGGCGCCCGGGCCTGCGATGATCCTGCCGTTCGTGGTCTTCACCGGCAGCTCGGCCAGGGGCTCAGTGGCCGGTGACTGGACCACCTTGCCCGTCACCGCGTCGAACTGGCTGCCGTGGCAGGGGCAGATCAAGGTGGTCCCCTGCAGCTTGTTGATGGGGCACCCCGCGTGCGTGCAGATCGTGCTGTACGCCTTCAGCGCGCCGCTTCCGTCGCGGCTGACGACGACGTTGTGATCCCGGTACAGCTTGGCGCCGCCCTTCGAGACCTCGCTGTCGGCACCGAGGTCGACCTGCGCGGTCGGGGTCGAGGCGGCCGAACCACCCTGGCCCGGCACCGAGCACGCCGCCAGGCCGAGCCCGGCGACCGGGGCCACGGCGGCACCTCGAAGGACGGTACGGCGGCTCGCGGAGGGTCGGTCGGGCATCTGGAACTCCACTGCTCAGGGGGTGTGCAGGGCGACCATACCCGGGCAGAAGGGCCGGTCCTGGGGCGGGGGCGGTGATTGCGGGGATCGGGCGCTGGGGAGCGGCGACGGGGCGCGAGGGGACCCGGGAGGGCTGTGGAGGGTCGGGTCGCCCGCGTAAACGCTTACGTAAGCGTTTACGCGAGGGCGGTCGATGGGATACCGTCCCGGCCGGAAGGCCTGCACTCAATCGGTTCAGGGAGGTGAGGCGATGCCGACCATGGCGGACGTCGCGCGGAGCGCCGGAGTCTCCGTGGCGACCGTTTCCCATGTCCTGAACGGCACGCGTCCGGTGCTGCCTCACACCCGCCAGGCCGTGCTGGATGCCATCGACGCCCTCGGCTACACGCCCAACACCCTGGCCCGCTCCCTGGTGACTTCCCGCACCCGCTCCATCGGGCTCGCGGTGTCGGCGATCAGCAATCCGTACTTCACGGAGATCCTTCAGGGCGTCGAGGCCGCCGCTCTGGAAGCGGGCTACAGCCTGCTCATCGCGGACCCGCACGACGATCCCGGGCATGAACGCAAGGTCGTCCAGCTCCTCCATGAACGCCGGGTGGACGGCATGATCGTCGCCCCCTCCGCGAACCCGCGTGAACTGGTCGGCTACCTCCGGCGTCACGCCGTACCGACCGTGTTCCTGGACCGGTTGATCGACCGGGACGGGACGGACGGTGCCGCGGCAGGCGATGGAGCCGGTACGGCCGACGGCGAGGGCGCGCCCTGGTACGACCAGGTCTGCGCCGAGAGCGCCGAGCCGACCGCCCGTCTGGTCACCCATCTCGCCGGGCTGGGCCATAGCCGGATCGGCCTGGTCGCGGGCCTGCCCGGGCTCAGCACCACCAGTGAGCGTGTCTCCGGTTACCGAAATGGCCTCGCTGCCGCCGGCCTGGCCCACGACGAACGGCTCCTCGTGTCCGGCAACTCCGAGGCCGATGGTGCCGAGGAGGCCACGGCCGCCCTGCTCGCCCTCCCCGATCCGCCCACGGCACTCGTCACCGCCAACAACGCGATGACCATCGGCGCCCTGCGCGCCCTGCGCCGGCACGGCCTGTCCGTTCCGGACGACATCGCCTTGTGCTGCTTCGACGACTTCGCCTGGACCGACCTGTTCTCGCCCCGTCTCACCGCCATCGCCCAGCCCAGCAGGGAGGTGGGCGCGCAGGCCGTCCGGGTGCTCCTGGAGCGTCTGGGCGAGCGGCGTCGGCCGACCCGGACGGTGCGGCTGCCCTGCACGTTCATGCATCGCACGTCCTGCGGATGCCCGGAGGAGCCGGACGGGTCCGAGGAGCCGGCGCACACCGCGTCATCCCAGTCGGAGAAGGGAACCGCCCCATGATCGTCGTTGCCGGTGAGGCACTGATCGACCTGGTGCCGCAGGGCGCCGGGGCCCTAGCGGATCTGAAGCCGGCGCTCGGCGGCGGCCCGTACAACACCGCCGTGGCCCTCGGCCGGCTCGGCTCCCGCACCGCCTTCTGCTCCCGGACGTCGCACGACGCCTTCGGCGAGGCCCTGCTCGACGGGCTGCGGCGGGCAGGCGTGGAGGTGTCGGCCGTGCAGCGCGGGCCGGAGCCGACGACCCTGGCGGTGGCCACGATCGACACCGCCGGCTCGGCCGCCTACTCCTTCTATGTCGAGGGCACCGCCGACCGTCTGTTCACCGCTCCCACCACGCTGCCCGCCGGTACGCGCGCGGTGTCGTTCGGCACCTGCTCGCTCGTCCTGGAACCGGGGGCGAGCGCCTATGAGGAACTGATGCGCGCGGCGGCCGGACAGGGGGTGTTCACCGCGCTCGACCCCAACATCCGGGCGGGACTGATCCCGGATGCGGACGCCTACGAGGCGCGTTTCAAGAGCTGGCTGCCCTCGGTGACGCTGCTGAAGCTCTCCGCGGAGGATGCCGAGTGGCTGGGCGGCACTCCGCGCGAATGGCTGGCCGCGGGACCGGCGGCCGTCGTGGTGACGCGGGGCGGGGACGGTCTGACCGCGTTCACCCGAGATGGCGCGGAGTACTCCGTGCCGGGTGAGAAAGTCGCCGTGGTGGACACCATCGGCGCCGGTGACACGGTGAACGCGGCTTTGCTGCACGGGCTTTCCGCTCTGGACGCGCTGTCGGAGGAAGCGCTCGCCGCCCTGGGGGCGGAGGGCTGGACGCGGCTGCTGCGCTTCGCGGCACGCGCGGCGGCGATCACCTGCTCGCGGGCGGGGGCCGAGCCGCCGTACGCCGCGGAAGTCGGCGAACTCTGAGCGGCCCCGTCCTGTCTGCTTCTCTCTGCTGTTGCCAAGGTGCGACCGGACCCATGGAGCAGGGATCTGTCGGACCTCGGATCCGGGGTGGCTGATAGTGGAACGAGCGGCGCCCCGCGGGAAGTTCCCGCGGGGCGCCGCTTTTTCTGGTGGTGTGTCAGGCCTTGCGTGCCCGCGTGGTCTTCTTCGCGGGCGTCGCCTTCTTGGTGGCCGCGGCGGCCTTCTTCGTCGCCGTGTTGTTGGCCTTCACCGTCACGGTCTTCCTCGCCGCCGTCTTCGCCGCGGCCGTCTTCGCCGCAGCCGTCTTCTTGGCCGTGGAGGCACGCGGCGCAGGCACCGGTTGGGCGTCGCTGATGCGGTCGGCGCCGAGGATCTCGCGCAGGAACTTGCCGGTGTGGCTGGCCGGAACCCCGGCCACCTCCTCGGGCGTGCCCTCGGCGACCACGAGACCACCACCGGCGCCGCCCTCCGGACCCATGTCCACGATCCAGTCGGCGGTCTTGATCACGTCGAGGTTGTGCTCGATGACGATGACCGTGTTGCCCTTGTCGACCAGACCGCCGAGGACCGTCAGCAGCTTGCTGATGTCCTCGAAGTGCAGACCGGTGGTCGGCTCGTCCAGGACGTAGACCGTGCGCCCGGTGGACCGCTTCTGCAGTTCGCTGGCCAGCTTCACGCGCTGGGCCTCACCGCCGGAGAGGGTGGTGGCGGACTGGCCGAGGCGGACGTAGCCGAGGCCGACGTCCTTCAGCGTCCTCAGGTGCCGGGAGATGGCTGGGACGGCCTCGAAGAAGTCGGTGGCCTCCTCGATCGGCATGTTCAGCACATCGGCGATGGACTTGCCCTTGTAGTGGACCTCCAGGGTCTCCCGGTTGTACCGGGCGCCGTGGCAGACCTCGCACGGGACGTAGACGTCCGGGAGGAAGTTCATCTCGATCTTGATCGTGCCGTCGCCCGCGCAGTTCTCGCAGCGGCCGCCCTTGACGTTGAAGGAGAAGCGGCCGGGCAGGTAACCGCGGACCTTCGCCTCGGTCGTCTCGGCGAACAGCTTGCGGATGTGGTCGAAGACGCCGGTGTACGTCGCCGGGTTGGACCGCGGGGTGCGGCCGATCGGCGACTGGTCGACGTGCACGACCTTGTCGACCAGGTCGTCGCCGTCCACGCGCGTGTGCCGTCCGGGAACGTTTCTCGCGCCGTTCAGCTCGCGGGCCAGGTGCGTGTAGAGGATGTCGTTGACCAGCGTCGACTTGCCGGACCCGGAAACACCCGTGACGGCCGTGAACACGCCCAGCGGGAAGGACACGTCGATGTCCTGCAGGTTGTTCTCACGGGCGCCGTGCACGGTGAGCTTGCGGGACGGGTCGCGGGGCCGGCGGATGTCCGGCAGCGGGATCGCCTTGCGGCCCGAGAGGTACGCGCCGGTCTGCGACTCGGTGTTGGCGAGCAGTTCCTTCAGGGAGCCGCTGTGCACGACCTTGCCGCCGTGTTCGCCGGCGCCGGGACCGATGTCCACGACCCAGTCGGCGACCTTGATGGTGTCCTCGTCGTGCTCCACGACGATGAGCGTGTTGCCCATGTCGCGCAGCCGGACCAGGGTCTCGATCAGCCGGTGGTTGTCCCGCTGGTGCAGGCCGATGGACGGCTCGTCCAGGACGTACAGGACGCCGACGAGGCCGGAGCCGATCTGGGTGGCCAGGCGGATGCGCTGGGCCTCGCCGCCGGAGAGCGTGCCGGCCGCGCGGTTCAGCGAGAGGTAGTCCAGGCCGACGTCGACCAGGAAGCGCAGCCGTTCGTTGACCTCCTTCAGTACCCGCTCGGCGATCTTCTTGTCACGGGCGCTCAGCTTCAGCTGCCCCAGGAACTCCGCGCAGTCGCTGATCGACATCGCGGCGACCTCGGCGATGGACTTCTCCATGATCGTGACCGCGAGGACGATCGGCTTCAGGCGGGTGCCCTCACAGGAGGGGCAGGGCACCTCGCGCATGTAGCCCTCGAAGCGCTCGCGGCTGGCGTCGCTCTCGGCCTCGCTGTGCCGGCGCTTCACGAACGGCACCGCGCCCTCGAAGGGCGTGGTGTACACGCGCTCGCGGCCGTACCGGTTGCGGTACCGGACCTCGATCTGGGTCTTGTGGCCGTGGAGCAGGGCCTTCTTCGCGCGCTGCGGCAGGCCCGCGAACGGGATGTCCGTGCGGAAGCCGAGCGCGTCCGCGAGGGCGCCGATCAGGCGGCCGAAGTAGTCCTTGGTATGTCCGTGCGACCAGGGGTGGATCGCGCCCTCGTCCAGGGACTTGTCCTCGTCCGGGACGATCAGCTCGGGGTCGACCTCCATGCGCGTGCCGATGCCGGTGCAGTCGGGGCAGGCGCCGAAGGGCGAGTTGAAGGAGAAGGAGCGGGGCTCCAGCTCCTCGAAGGACAGGTCGTCGTACGGGCAGTACAGGTGCTCGGAGTACATGCGCTCGCGCTCGGGGTCGTCCTCGGGGAGGTCGACGAAGTCGAGCACGACCATGCCGCCGGACAGGCCGAGGGCGGTCTCCACGGAGTCGGTGAGGCGGCGCTTGGCGGACTCCTTCACCGTGAGGCGGTCCACGACCACCTCGATGGTGTGCTTCTCCTGCTTCTTCAGCGCCGGCGGGTCGGACAGCTGGATGGTCTGCCCGTCCACACGCGCGCGGGAGTAACCCTTGGTCTGCAGGTCGGCGAACAGGTCGACGAACTCGCCCTTGCGCTCACGCACGAGCGGCGACAGCACCTGGAAGCGGCTCCCCTCCGGCAGCTCCAGGACCTTGTCGACGATGGCCTGCGGCGACTGGCGGGAGATCGGGCGGCCGCACTCGGGGCAGTGCGGCTTGCCGATGCGTGCGAAGAGCAGACGCAGGTAGTCGTAGACCTCGGTGATGGTGCCGACCGTCGAGCGCGGGTTGCGCGAGGTCGACTTCTGGTCGATGGAGACCGCCGGGGACAGGCCCTCGATGAAGTCGACGTCCGGTTTGTCCATCTGGCCGAGGAACTGCCGGGCGTACGAGGAGAGCGACTCCACGTAACGGCGCTGGCCCTCCGCGAAGATCGTGTCGAAGGCCAGGGAGGACTTGCCCGACCCGGACAGGCCCGTGAAGACGATGAGCGAGTCACGAGGCAGGTCGAGCGAGACATTCTTCAGGTTGTGCTCGCGCGCGCCACGGACGATGAGACGGTCGGCCACGCCGGTCCGCACCTTTCTTGAGAGAAGTGACAGGGGCGGGGCCCCCGTCCTTCTTCAGACTAGGGGGAGCCACTGACAACGCCGGTCGGATTGCCCGGTTGCATAACAACCTCCGGCCATCCAGCATGCCCGACGCCGCCCCCGACGATATAGCACGTGCTTTCGATTTGCGGACGAGCTTCACCACCTTCACCCGAAGGTGTGGCGGGACTAATGTCAGGCCCATGATTGATCACGCTCATGACCTGGCATGTGTACGTGACGCGACCGAGCGGCTCCTCACCGCTGTCGCCGAACTGGACAACGCGGCGCTTGCCGAGCCGTCACGGCTTCCGGGCTGGACCCGCGGGCACGTCCTCGCCCACCTCGCCCGCAACGCGGACGCGCTCGTGAACGTTCTCGAGGGCCGGCCCATGTACGAAAGCGGGGAGGCGCGGGACGCCGACATCGAGCGGGACGCCCCGCGTCCCCTCGACGCCCAGCTCGACGACCTGCGCAAGAGCGCGGCCCGCTTCCAGGCGGCGGGGGATGCCCCGGCGGACTGGACGCGCACGGTGGAGCTGCGCAACGGGGTCACCGATGTCGCGTCCCGGGTGCCGTTCCGGCGGTGGGCCGAGGTCGATCTGCACCATGTGGATCTCGGGATCGGATACGAGCTGGAGGATCTTCCGGCCGAGTTCGTGGACCGGGAGATCGACTTCCTGGCGCAGCGCTTCGCGGGGCACAAGGAGGTGCCCCCGACCGGTCTGACCGCCGGCGACGGCCGGATCTGGACCACGGGCGGCGGCGCGGAGGGCGGGCCGGTCGCGGTCGAGGGCACGGCCGCCGATCTGCTGGGCTGGCTCGCCGGGCGGCGCGACGGCTCCGGACTGACGGTGAACGGTCCGCTGCCGAAGCTGCCTCCGTTGTAGGCCGCCGCCGGTCCGCCGGCCCCTTCCCGCTATAGGCTGATCACCATGACGTACTCCGGAGAGGTCAGGGTCGGCGGACCGGCGGATGTGCACGAGCTGAAAGACCTGATGATCACGAAGATCGCGGTCGGCCCGATGGACAACAACGCCTACCTGCTGCGCTGCCGGGCCACCGACGAGCAGCTTCTGATCGACGCCGCCAACGAGGCGGCGACGCTCCTCGGCATGATCGGTGACGACGGCATCGCGTCCGTCGTCACCACGCATCGGCACGGCGACCACTGGCAGGCGCTCGCCGAGGTCGTCGCGGCCACGGGCGCGCGTACGTATGCCGGCCGCGAGGACGCACCCGGCATCCCGGTGCCCACCGATGTCCTCGTGGACGACGGGGACGTCATCAGGGTGGGCCGGGTGGAACTCACCGCGCGCCACCTCGTAGGGCATACCCCGGGGTCGATCGCGCTGGTCTACGACGACCCGCACGGCCACCCGCACGTCTTCACCGGCGACTGTCTCTTCCCGGGCGGCGTGGGCAACACGCGCAAGGATCCGAAGGCGTTCGCCAGCCTGATCCACGACGTGGAGACGAAGATCTTCGAGGTACTGCCCGATGAGACCTGGGTGTATCCCGGGCATGGCAACGACACGACCCTGGGGTCGGAGCGGCCGCACCTGCCGGAGTGGCACGCGCGCGGGTGGTGAGCGCCGGGCGCATGTCCCTCCTGAGCGCCGGGCGTGTGCCTCACTTGAACGCCGGGCGCGCGTCCCGCCGCGCGCCCCGTGTGAACGTTTCACACGTGCTGGGGGCGCGTGCGCGCTCCCCGCGCGCCGTTTCACGCGGTCAACTGGTGGCAGCCCCGCAGAGGATGACGGCTCCTGTGCGGTAGGGCCGCCGGTCTTCAACCCCGCCCTCGGCCGGCGGCCCAGGCCAAAGGTCCACACTTCGGGCGGCGTTCACAGAACCGCAACACCCGTTCCCAGTATGCGGACAGTTGCGGCCATGACCTGGACAAACGTGGGGTTCGCTGCCAATCTCCCGCCATGTACCTTGCCCCTCGCACCGTGCGCCGTGCGCTGGCCGCCGCCACCGTAGCCCTGCTCGCCACCGCTGTCGGCTGTGCTCCGCAGCCCGAGGAGAAGGCGTCGACCGCCTCGTCCGGCGCGGCCGCGAAGAGCTGCGCCAAGGGCAAGTTGGCCACCAAGACGTCCGGCAAGCTCACGATCGCGACGGACGAACCTGCTTACGAGCCCTGGTTCAAGGACGACAAGCCCGCGAACGGCAAGGGCTTCGAGTCGGCGGTCGCCTACGCCGTGGCCCGGCAGCTGGGTTACGACAGGAGCGCGGTCGGCTGGCAGAGCGTGCCGTTCAACAAGGCGTTCGCGCCCGGTGTGAAGACCTTCGACTTCGACATCAACCAGGTGTCGATCAGCGCCGAGCGCAAGAAAGCCGTCGACTTCTCCTCCGGCTACTACGACGTGCGCCAGGCCGTCATCGCCCTGAAGGGCGGCAAGGCCGCGAAGGCGAAGAGCATCGCGGACCTGAAGGACCTCAAGCTGGGCGCCCAGGTGGGCACCACGAGCCTCGACTACATCACCGACGTGGTGAAACCGAAGCAGGAGCCCGCGGCGTACGCCAAGAACGACCAGGCCAAGTCGGCGCTGCAGAACGGCCAGGTCGACGCCATCGTGGTCGACCTGCCGACCGCCTTCTACATCACCGCGGCCGAGGTGACGAATGCGAAGATCGTCGGCCAGTTCGAGAACCAGGGCGGCACTCCCGAGCAGTTCGGGCTGGTGCTGGACAAGGGCAGCGCGCTGACCTCCTGCGTGAGCGGCGCCGTCGACGCCCTGCGCAAGGACGGCACGCTGGCGAAGCTGGAGAAGCAGTGGCTCTCCGACGCCGTCGACGCTCCGGTGCTCAAGTGACGGTCCTCAAGGGCGAGTCGGCCCGGGAAGGAGCCGACGACGAGGGCGACATGACCGGCGCCGCCGGTGACGGCTACGTACCCTCCCAGCGGCGGCTGGAGCGCGAGCGCCACAAACGCGCGCGTGCCCGCCGTGCGACGGCCATCGCATCGCTCTCGACCCTGGTCACGGCCGTCGTGCTGTACCTCGTCGTCGTCAACGCGCCGGGCTGGCCGCGCGCCAAAGAGACGTTCTTCAACGCGCAGTACGCGCGCGAGGCGGTGCCGAAGGTCCTCGATGGGCTGTGGCTGAACGTCCGCCTCCTCGTGGTCTGCGGGGTCGCCGTCCTGGTCCTCGGCATGCTGATCGCGATCGCGCGCACCCTGCGTGGCCCGGTGTTCTTCCCGCTGCGCGTGCTGGCGGCGGCCTACACCGACTTCTTCCGCGGCCTTCCGCTGATCATCAACCTGATGATCGTCGTTCTGGGCGTGCCGGCCCTGCGGCTGCAAGGCGTGACGGTCGATCCGGTGCTGCTGGGCGGTACGGCACTGACGCTGACGTACTCGGCGTATGTGGCCGAGGTGTTCCGGGCCGGCATCGAGTCGATCCACCCCTCGCAGCGCGCCGCGGCCCGCTCCCTGGGCCTCACCAACCGGCAGGCCCTGCGCTACGTCGTACTCCCCCAGGCGGTACGGAGTCAGGTGCCGCCGCTGCTCAACGACCTGGTGTCGCTGCAGAAGGACACCGGTCTGGTGTCGATCGGCGGCGCGGTGGACGCCGTACGGGCGGCCGACATCATCGTGGGCCGCAGTCTGAACTACACGCCGTACATCGTCGCCGGGCTGGTGTTCGTGGCACTGACCATTCCGATGACCCGCTTCACGGACTGGGTGACGGCCCGGATGGACCGGCAGCGGGCCCAGGGAGGATCGCTATGAGCGGCGCAGACGCGCCCGTGCTGCGCATGGAGTCCGTCCGCAAGACCTTCGGCGGCTCCGTCGTACTGCGGGACGTCGGGCTGGAGGTCGCCCCGCACACGGTGACCGCGCTGATCGGCGCCTCCGGCTCGGGCAAGTCCACCCTGCTGCGCTGCGCCAACCTCCTGGAGGAGATCGACGACGGCGCGATCTGGCTGAACGGCGAGGAGATCACCGATCCCCGCGCCGACCAGGACGCGGTGCGGCGCCGGATCGGCGTGGTCTTCCAGGCGTACAACCTCTTCCCGCACATGACGGTCCTGGACAACATCACGCTCGCCCCGCGCCGGGTGCACGGCGTCTCCCGCGGCGAGGCCGAGGAGCGGGCCAGGCAGCTGCTGGAGCGCCTCGGGCTGGCCGCAAAGGCGGATTCCTACCCCGACCGGCTCAGCGGCGGTCAGCAGCAGCGTGTGGCGATCGTACGGGCGCTTGCCGCGCGGCCCCGGCTGTTGCTGCTGGACGAGATCACGGCAGCACTGGACCCCGAACTCGTGGGCGAGGTGCTGGAGGTGGTCCGGGGCCTGAAGGACGACGGCATGACCATGGTGCTGGCGACGCACGAGATGGGCTTCGCACGGGATGTCGCCGACCAGGTTTGCTTTCTGGACGGTGGCGTCGTCCTGGAGCGCGGCACCGCCGAGCAGGTCTTCGGCGACCCGCAACAGGAGCGCACGCGGCGCTTCCTGCGGCGGATCGTGGAGGCGGGCCGGCTGTAACGCCCCGGCCTACGCGCCGGTCTGAACCGCGCCCACCAGGGCGGCCACGCGCTCCACGCCGAACACGTAGCCCTGCCCTCCGCATCCGGCGATCACGCCGTCGGCGCGCAGCGAGATGTAGGAGTGGTCCCGGAACGATTCCCGCCGGTGGATGTTGGAGATGTGCACCTCCAGCACGGGCATGCCGTCACAGGTGTTGAGTGCGTCCAGAATCGCGACCGACGTGTGGGAGTAGGCGCCGGCGTTGATGACGATCCCGCAGTGGTTCAGGCGGGCCTCGTGGATCCAGTCGACCAGTTCGCCCTCGTGGTTGGACTGGCGGAAGTCCACCGTGCCGCCATGCGCGGCCGCGGCCTTCACGCACAGCGCCTCGATGTCGGCCAGCGTGTCCCTGCCGTAGACCTCGGGCTGGCGCTGGCCGAGCAGGTTCAGGTTGGGCCCGTTGAGGATCATGATCGGGGCGTTGGCCAGGGTGCGGGGCACGGTTCCTCCGGTCCGGTCGGTGCGGTACGTCGACGACCACTGCTGGCACCCGGTCTATCACGGTGACCACGGCGCACGGCGTGCCGCGCGCCAGGGGCCTCGGCGCACGCCACGGCCGCCCGATCGCCTCCACGCGCCCCGTAACCGTTGATCACAGTGGGTAGTTGACGCAGCATGCAGCCTGTACGAGCCGTAAGCGCCCCTTCGATGCCGAGACTGGCGGCGGCATCCCTGGCGGGGACCGCGATCGAGTTCTACGACTTCTTCGTCTACGGGACGGCGGCGGCTCTGGTCCTCGGGCCGCTGTTCTTCCCGACCTTCTCGCCGGTCGCGGGGACGCTGGCGGCGTTCGGGACGTTCGGCGTGGGGTTCGTGGCCCGGCCGCTGGGCTCGGTGCTCTTCGGGCACCTCGGCGACCGGCGCGGACGACGGCCGGTGCTCGTCGCCTCCTTGCTGCTCACGGGCGCCTCTACGGTCGCGGTGGGCTGTGTGCCGTCATACGGGTCGATCGGCGTCGCCGCGCCCGTCCTACTGCTCGTCCTGCGCTTCCTGCAGGGTCTCGGGCTCGGCGGGGAGTGGGGCGGAGCGGTCCTGCTGACCGCCGAGCACGCGCCCGCCGACCGGCGCGCGCTGTGGTCGAGTTTCCCTCAGGTGGGGCCCGCGTTCGGCTTCGTCCTCGCCAACGGGGTGATGCTCGCGCTGTCGGCGGCGCTAGCCGACGCGGAGTTCGCGCGATGGGGGTGGCGGGTTCCGTTCTGGGCGGCCGGGGCGCTGGCGCTCGCCGGGCTCTGGCTGCGCTCGTCGCTCGCCGAGAGCCCCCGGTTCCTGGAGATCGACGACCACGCGCGCGTGCCGTTCGTCGAGGTCGTACGGCATCACGGGCGGCTGGTGCTGCTGACGGCCGGCGCGCTGGCCATCGGGTACGCGGTGTTCTACGCGGTGACGACCTGGTCGCTGGCGTACGCGACGGAGCGGCTCGGAGTGAGCCGGACGGTGATGCTGACCTGTGTCATGGCCGCGGTGGTGGTGAACGGGGCTCTGACTCCCCTGGTGGCGCTGCTCGGCGACCGCTACGGGCGCCGGCCGATGTGTCTGACGGGGTGCGCGGCCTGCGTCCTGTGGATGCTCCCGATGGTGGCGCTGCTGGCCACCGGCCAGCCGCTGCTGATGTTCCTCGGCATTCTGGGCGCGCTGCTCGCCTTCGTCACCATGTTCGCGGTCATCGCGGCCTACCTGCCGGAGCTGTACGAGGCCCGGGTGCGCTGCACGGGCGCCGCGGTGGGCTACAACCTCGGCGGTGTGCTCGGCGGCGCGCTCACCCCGATCGTGGCCACGGTGCTCGCCGAGCGGGGCGGGCGCGTGCCGTGGGGCGTGGGCGTGTATCTGACGGGCATCGCGCTGCTCAGCCTGGTGTGCTTCGCACTGCTTCCGGAGACACGGCCGGTGCCCGTGCCGGCCGTGGAGCCGGCGGTGGAGCCGACAGTGGGCTGACCGGCCGAGGGGCCACGGGACGGCCATATGCGGACCGGATGAGCCAGGGCTAGGGGTTGATCGCCAGTTCCAGGTACGCCGCGAAGAGCACCAGGTGAACCCCGCCCTGCAGGGGTGTGGCCCGTCCTGGCACGACCGTCAGGGAGCTGACCACTACGGTCAGCGCGAGCAGCAGCATGTGGGTCGAGCCGAGGCCGAGGACGAGCGGTCCGGACAGCCAGACGGAGGCGAGCGCGACGGCCGGGATGGTCAGGCCGATGCTGGCCATGGCCGAACCGAGTGCGAGGTTGAGGCTGGTCTGCACGCGGTCTCGGCTGGCGGAACGCAGTGCGGCGATCGTCTCCGGCAACAGGACGAGCAGGGCGATGATCACACCGACGACGGCGGGGTGCAGGCCGGCCGCCTCCACACCCGACTCGATGGTGGGCGACACACCCTTGGCCAGGCCGACCACGCCGATCAGGGCCAGGCCGAGCAGGCCGAGGCTGATCCAGGCGGTGCGCGCGGACGGGGGCCGGGCATGGTCGTCGGCGGTGATGACCTCGCCCTGCCGGGTGATCGGCAGGAAGTAGTCGCGGTGGCGCACGGTCTGGGTGGCCACGAAGAGTCCGTACAGGATCAGTGAGGACAGCGCGGCGAAGGTCAGCTGTACCGAGGAGAACTCGGGTCCGGGCTTGCTGGTGGTGAAGGTCGGCAGCACCAGGCTGAGGGTGGCGAGCGTCGCCACGGTCGCCAGGGCGGCGCCGGTGCCCTCGGGGTTGAAGACCGCGGTGCCGTGCCGCAGGGAGGCCACGAGCAGACAGAGTCCGACGATGCCGTTGCAGGTGATCATCACGGCGGCGAAGACGGTGTCCCTGGCCAGGGTGGAGCTCTTGCCGCCGCCGTCGGCCATGAGGGTGACGATCAGGGCCACCTCGATGATCGTGACGGCGATGGCGAGCACCAGGGACCCGAAGGGCTCGCCGACGCGGTGGGCGACGATCTCGGCGTGATGCACCGCCGCCAGGACGGAAGCGGCGAGCACCAGGGACACCAGGGCGACGACCGTACCCGGCAGATTACGGCCCCAGGTGAAGACCAGCAGGACGACCGCGAGGGCGGGCACGAGGATCGTCCATTGCCGGGTGAACGACCGGAGCCGAGTGATCATGCCGCGATGGTCGCAGAGGCGTACAGGGTTCGCATTCCGTTCTTTTCGGATGCCTTTCACCCTTTCCGCCGCGGTGGTCGACGCCGGCGGGAGCGGGTGTCTGCTTCGCGCAGTCCCGCTCCGCCGGAGCCGTACCTGCCGCAGGCTTGGTCAGGCGTCGACGCTGTCCTTCGATGTGGCCTCGCCGTCGGTGTGCGCCGCCTCGACGGCCGCCTGCTTCCTGGTGGCCATCAGGCTGGTGATGGTGGTGACGACCAGGACCGCGCAGATCACGCCGAGGGAGACCGGGATGCTGATCTCGGGGACGTGGACGCCGGACTCGTGCAGGGCGTGGAGCACCAGCTTGACGCCGATGAAGCCGAGGATGATCGACAGGCCGTACGAGAGGTGGACCAGCTTCTTCAGCAGGCCGCCTATGAGGAAGTACAGCTGCCGCAGACCCATGAGGGCGAAGGCGTTGGCGGTGAAGACGATGTACGGGTCCTGTGTGAGACCGAAGATCGCTGGGATGGAGTCCAGGGCGAACAGGACGTCCGTGGTACCGATCGCGAGCATCACGACCAGCATCGGGGTCATGACCCGCTTGCCGTTCTGCTGGATCCACAGCTTGGTGCCGTGGTACCGGTCAGCCACACCGAACTTGTGTTCTGTGGCCTTCAGCAGCTTGTTCTCCTCGTACTCCTCGTCCTCCTTGTCCGCGCGGGCCTCCTGGACGAGCTTCCAGGCGGTCCAGATCAGGAAGGCGCCGAAGAGGTAGAACACCCAGGAGAAGCCGGCAATGATCACGGCTCCCGCGGCGATGAAGACGGCCCGCAGGACCAGGGCTATGAGCACGCCGACGAGCAGGACGCGCTGCTGGTACTGCGCAGGCACGGCGAACTTGGCCATGATCAGGACGAAGACGAAGAGGTTGTCGACGCTGAGCGACTTCTCGGTGATGAAGCCCGCGAAGAACTCACCGGCCGGCTGTCCGCCACCGAAGGCCAGGAGACCGAGGCCGAAGAGCCCGGCCAGGGCGATCCAGACGACGGTCCAGATACCGGCTTCCTTGATCGACACCTCATGAGGCTTGCGGCCGATGAAGAAATCGACCGCGATCAGGGCGGCAAGGCCCACGAGGGTCAGGACCCACAGGGTCACGGAGACTTCCACTGCACCTCCGGCATTACGTAACGGCAAACACGTCAGCGTCGTCGCTGCCGGAGGTCTCTTCCACCCGCGCCGGGCCGGCGCCCCGGGACCGGAACCGGTCCGTACTGACGAGTGCGCCGCAGTCAGGGAGTACTCCCCTCCGTACGGAAGACCATACCCCGATCACCAAGGATCGGTAAAGAGAAAAGTAAAATAAAGACCAAGTTGCCTGCTCAAAAGCCCTTTACCGGTGCTTGGTCAGGGCTCTGGCCACCTCGGTGAGGACGGTGTGCACGATCTGGCTTCCGGCCGGAACCAGCGAGGGTTCATAGGTCCAGGCGTGCCCGACCCAAGGGTCGGCGAAGTGATCGTCGGGGATGGGTGTGAGTCGCATCAGCGAACGCCACAGCGGGTCGAGCAGGGGGCCGTAGGCGGCGGCGTCCTCGCGGTCCGCCACCAGCAGAAGGTGCACACCGACGTCGGGCCCCTCGTCGGCGAGATAGCGCAGCCGGGTCACCGCCCGGTCGTCGAAACCGTGCGGGAAGTCGTTGACGATCAGCAGCTGCCGTGCGGTGTCGACATCGGCCGGCAGGGATTCGGGCGCGCCGCCGCGCAGCGCCATCTGCACCAGGTCGACCCGCCGGGTGAGCCGCTCCAGCAGCTCCGTCACCGCCGCCGCACCCGTGGCGGGGGGCGCTGCGAGCACCCCGGTCCGCGTCAGCGGGCCGAACGCCGCGGCCCCGGCGCCGGCCGGGTCGATGATCTGCACGGCGAAATCCCCCGCCGGATGGACGGCGAGCAATCGCGCCGCGAGCGCCACCGCCGCCTCCATGGCGCGGTGCCGCAGCTCGGCGGGGTCCGGGAGGCCGTCGGATGCCGCCGCCGCGCCGCTGTCGAGCCACAGGCCGCGCTCCAGCGGCAGCCTGACCAGCAGGGGGATGCGCAGCGGCAGGCTCTCGGGCAGATGGAGGTCGCCTAGGCGCAGGGCCATCGGCGGTTCGGCCGGCACGCGGTAGCCGTGCCAGACGGGGTTGTCCCAACGGGCGTAGGCGGGCGGGAGCGCGGGCTCGACCACCTCGGCCTCTGCGGTGAGCTGGGCGAGGTCGCGGTCGAGGACCGCGCGCGCCTGGTCGACCAGTTGCGTCCGGCGGGCGTGGGCCGCCTCGCGCGCGGTGTCACCAGCGGTGCCGAGCCGCCCGCGGGGGTCGGTGAGGGCCTGCTCGAGCTCCTTGTCCAGGCGGGAGTCGGCGAAGTCGACGGCGCTGCGATACGCGGCCGTCGTGCGGGCCAGGTCCTCGAACATGCCCCAGACCTGGTTGTACAGCCGCTCCTCCATCGACCATCCCACGGCGTCACCCGCGACGGGCTGCGCGGGCCGGCCTTCGGCGGCCGGAGCAGCCGGGGGTGGTGTGCCATGGGGGCGGCGCCCGGGGTGCGTGTAGTCGATGCGAGCGCCGGGCTCTTGTGGTGCCGCGCCGGGTGCCTCGGCCTCGTAAGGGCTCCGCGCGTGGTGCGAGGGCGTCGGCTCCGGTCTCTGCGGGGCGTACGAGGGCGTCGGCCCCGCCGCTTCGGACGCGGAAGCGTCCCGCGGCTCCGGCACATGGGTGTCGTACGGCGAGGAGGCCGGGGTGTCGCACCCCGTGGCGGCGGAGGTGTGGTGCGGCACGCTCGCGGAGGTGTCTCGGTGTCCGCGGGCGGCGGTGTCCTGCGGTGAGGGTGCCGGGAGTGCGTGGGCCGCCGCGGCCTCTTGGACGGCGGTCGCGAGATCGGCGGCCTCGCGTAGCCCCTGGTCGGCGAGGAGTGCCGTGAGTCCGGCCGCGTAGCCCTGGCCCACCGCGCGCACCTTCCAGGCACCCTGTCTGCGGTACAGCTCCAGGGCGCGCACGGCCGTCTCGCTGTCCAGGCCGGCCAGGGTGTAGCAGGCGAGTTCGGTGCCGTCGGGGCCCTCGACCGTGGTGTGCGGGGCGGCGACGGCACCGAACCGGAGCGGTCCTCCGGTGCCTGCGGGCAGGGCGAGGAACACGTCGACGCGGTGCACGGCTTCGGGCAGGGCGCCGAGGTCGACGGTCAGGCGGTGCTCGGTGGCGGCCTGGCGGGGCACCTCGACGCCGGGCGGAGCGGGGGCGCCGGGATGGGCCACCCACTGGGGGCCGTGCACCGTGCCGTTCTCGTCGCCGAGCGTGGCTCCGGCCAGGACCGGTGTCCCGGCCGAGATCCGGACCACCAGCCGGACCTGGGACAGCGGGTGGTTCTGTCCCCGCATCAGCTCGGCCGTCATCCCCGTCGTCCCCCTGTGTCGTTCTGTCGTGCGCCCCGCCGGTCGAGCGGGCGGTCCTACAGGTGCGGCAGGATCGCCGGCATCAGGTCCTGGAACGTGCGGCCGTTGGCCGGGGTGCCCAGGGCGGTCATCGTCCAGCCCGAGCCCGCGCGGTGCACCTTCGCCATGATCTGGGCGGTGTAGTCGCCGCCGCCGTCCAGCGTGTAGCGGGCGAGCTCCTGGCCGTTGGTCTCGTCCACGAGGCGGCAGAACGCGTTCTGCACCTCCTGGAAGGTCTGGCCCGTGAAGGAGTTCACGGTGAAGACGATCTGGTCGATGTGGACCGGGACGCGCTGCAGGTCCACGAGGATCGCCTCGTCGTCACCGCCCTGTCCGACGCCGCCGACGAGGTTGTCGCCGGTGTGGCGCACGGAGCCGTCGTCGCTCACCAGGTGGCGGAAGAAGACGACGTCGACCGGCTGCTTCTCGGCAAAGAGGACGGCGGAGGCGTCCAGGTCGATCTCGCGGGTGCGGGAACCGAACAGGCCGCGCCGCTTCGCCGCCTGCCAGCCGAGTCCCATTCGGACCGCGGTCAGGGTGGCCCCGTCCTGCTTCTCCAGGCTGATGGCCTGACCCTTGCTCAAGTTGACGGACACCGCTGATTCCCCTCTCGATGGTCCCCTGTTGGCGCGCAGTGCGCGGTTGTCAAGAACCCTACGCAGGGGCACCGACAGTGCCGAACCCCGGCCCGCGCTTTGTGTCGGTGTTGCAACACTTGGCGCATAAGTCGAGGTCCGGCAGGGTGACGAGGGCTCAGGCAAGGCCTGCTTCCCGCATCTGGCGCAGTTCCTTCTTCATCTCCGAGACCTCGTCGCGCAGCCGGGCCGCGATCTCGAACTGAAGTTCCGCGGCGGCGGCACGCATGCGTTCGGTCATCTCCTCGATCTGCTCGGCGAGTTCGGCCGCCGGGCGGTCCGTGGGGACCGTGGCTGCCGCCTTGCCCTTGGCGGCCTTGCCGGCCTTCGCGCCCTTGGCCGTCTTGTCGCCCAGCGCCGGGACGGGTGCCTTGGCGCCCTTGCCGTCCTTCGACTTGCGGTAACCGGTGCCCAGGAGCTGCTCGGTGTCGACCTCCTCGCGGGCGATCTGCGCGACGATGTCGTTGATCTTCTTGCGCAGCGGCTGCGGGTCGATGCCGTTGGCCTTGTTGTAGGCGATCTGCTTCTCCCGGCGGCGGTTGGTCTCATCGATGGCCTTCTCCATCGCCGGGGTGATCTTGTCGGCGTACATGTGGACCTGGCCTGAGACGTTGCGCGCCGCGCGGCCGATGGTCTGGATCAGCGAGGTGCCCGAGCGCAGGAAGCCCTCCTTGTCGGCGTCCAGGATGGCCACCAAGGACACCTCGGGCAGGTCGAGGCCCTCGCGCAGGAGGTTGATGCCGACCAGGACGTCGTACTCACCGGAACGCAGCTCGCGCAGCAGCTCGACGCGGCGCAGGGTGTCGACGTCGCTGTGCAGATAGCGCACCTGGATGCCGAGCTCCAGGAAGTAGTCGGTGAGGTCCTCGGCCATCTTCTTGGTGAGCGTGGTGACGAGGACGCGCTCGTCCTTCTCGGTGCGCTTGCGGATCTCGTGCACCAGGTCGTCGATCTGGCCCTCGGTGGACTTGACCACGACCTCCGGGTCGACCAGACCGGTCGGGCGGATGATCTGCTCGACGACGCCGTCGGAGCGCGACAGCTCGTACGTGCCCGGGGTGGCCGACAGGTAGACGGTCTGATCGATGCGCTCCTGGAACTCCTCCCACTTCAGCGGGCGGTTGTCGAGTGCGGAGGGCAGGCGGAAGCCGTGCTCGACGAGGGTCCGCTTGCGGGAGGCGTCGCCCTCGTACATGGCGCCGATCTGCGGGACCGTGACGTGCGACTCGTCGATGACGAGCAGGAAGTCGTCCGGGAAGTAGTCCAGCAGGGTGTTGGGCGGGGATCCGGGCGAACGGCCGTCGAAGTGCATCGAGTAGTTCTCCACGCCGGAGCAGCTGCCGATCTGGCGGAGCATCTCGATGTCGTACGTGGTACGCATCCGCAGGCGCTGGGCCTCCAGGAGCTTGCCCTGCTTCTCCAGCTCGGCCAGGCGCTCCCCCAGCTCCTTCTCGATGTCGTTGATGGCTCGCTCCATGCGCTCGGGGCCGGCGACGTAGTGCGAGGCGGGGAAGACGTACAGCTGCTGGTCGTCGCTGATGATCTCGCCGGTGAGCGGGTGCAGGGTGGACAGCGCCTCGATCTCGTCACCGAACATCTCGATGCGGACGGCCAGCTCCTCGTAGACCGGGAAGATCTCGATGGTGTCGCCGCGGACCCGGAAGGTGCCGCGGCTGAAGGCCATGTCGTTGCGCGTGTACTGGATGTCGACGAAGCGGCGCAGCAGCTCGTCCCGGTCGATCTCGTCCCCGACCCTGAGGGGGACCATCCGGTCCACGTACTCCTGCGGAGTACCGAGGCCGTAGATGCAGGACACCGAGGCGACCACGACGACATCGCGGCGGGTGAGCAGTGAGTTCGTCGCCGAGTGGCGCAGCCGCTCGACCTCCTCGTTGATCGAGGAGTCCTTCTCGATGTAGGTGTCCGACTGCGGGACGTATGCCTCGGGCTGGTAGTAGTCGTAGTACGAGACGAAGTACTCGACCGCGTTGTTCGGCAGGAGCTCGCGGAACTCGTTGGCCAGCTGGGCGGCCAGCGTCTTGTTCGGCGCCATGACGAGCGTGGGGCGCTGGAGCTTCTCGATCATCCACGCCGTGGTGGCTGACTTGCCGGTGCCGGTCGCGCCCAGCAGGACGACGTCCTTCTCACCGGCCTCGATGCGCTTGGCCAGGTCGGCGATGGCCGTCGGCTGGTCGCCGCTGGGCTGGTAGGGGCTGACGACCTCGAAGGGCGCCACCGTGCGTTCGATGTGGGAAACGGGCCGCATGTCATCCACCGTACGACCCCGCACTGACAACGGGTCCGGATCAGCGGTTCTGCGGGGCCCGGGAGAGGTGATGCTCGGGCCGGTGCTCCTCGTGGAGGGCGGGACGGCGCTGCGTGTGGGAAGCCACGGCGGTGGCCGGGACACCCGGTTTGTGCTCGACGGGCCTGCGGACCGGCCGGCCCGTGATCATCAACGGGTCGAAGATCACGACGACGCCGGCGAGGAGCAGGAAGGCGAGCGGGCCTATCAGCATCGGCGCGAGCACGGACGGCTCCGGCGCGCCGCCGGCGGTGTGGGGGGTGCCGTCGAGGTGGACGCCGAGGGCGGCCATCCCCGTGTAGTGCATGCCGCTGACCGCGAGCCCCATGACGAGGCTCGCCCCCACGCTCCACAGGAACCCCCGGACGCGTCCGGCTGCCCACAGGGCGGCGGTGGCGGCCACGACAGCTATGGCGACGGAAGCGGCGACGGTGAACGTGTTGTAGGTGAACCGCCCGTGAAAGTGCACGCCCGCCATGCCGAGGTAGTGCATCGAGGCGACGCCCAGACCGGTGATCGTGCCGCCGGTGAACAGAGCGGTGCCGGTGGCGCCCCGGTAGCCGACGATGAAGATCCCGACACCGACCATGACGACGGCCAGGGCAAGGCTGGCGTAGGTGATCGGCTTGTCGTAGTGGATCGGTGTCTCCTTGATGGCGAAGCCCATCATGGCGACGAAGTGCATGGTCCATATGCCGGAACCGATCGCGGCCGAGCCGAGGGCCAGCCAGGCGGGCCGCCAGGAGTGCGTGACCAGCAGGGACCGGGTGGTGCAGCGCAGGCCGAGGGCGCCACCGAGGCAGGCCATCAGATAGGCCACCACTGGGGTGACGGCCCCGTAGCTGAATCCGTCGACCGTGCCTTGCATCCGCGGCTGCCCTCCCGCCTTCTTGCGTCCCGGAATCGTTGAAATGTCCCCCCGGCCCAGGACCGCGCGGCGGTCAGGGTTGTCGCAGAGAGTATGACCCCCACCGGTAGGGTCGAACGATTTTCCGGCAAAGAAACACGGCCTTGCCTCAGTTGTGCGGTAGCGGTGAGCGGACTTGGAGGTCTCCATTGAGTCTGTGGCCATCGTGCGCCCGGGCGCCGTTGACCGACTGCTGTAAGTCTGATAACTGTCCGTATTCGCTCGACCAGCGAGGAGTCTGCATTGCACGCGCGCGTAGTTGCCGTCGCGGCCGCCGTGGTCCTGGGGGTGGCGGCCCTGCTGAGCCCGACCTCGGACGCCCGGGCCGGCGACGTCGGTGAGACCACGGTGATCGCCCACCGGGGTGCGTCCGCCTACGCTCCCGAGAACACCCTGGCCTCGATCGACAAGGCCGCACAGCTGGGCTTCTCCTGGGTCGAGAACGACGTCCAGCGCACCAAGGACGGCGAGCTGGTCGTCATCCATGACGACAGCCTGAAGCGCACCACGAACGTCGAGCAGGTCTTCCCCGGGCGGGCGCCGTGGAAGGTGAAGGACTTCACCGCCGCCGAGATCAAGCGCCTGGACGCGGGCAGCTGGTACTCCCCCGCCTACACGGGCACGCGCGTGCCGACGCTGAAGGACTACATGCGCCGGATCGAGCACAACCACGAGAAGCTACTCCTGGAGATCAAGAACCCGGAGCTCTATCCAGGCATCGAGCAGCAGACCCTGAAGCTCCTGGGCAACGAGGGCTGGCTGGACCAGAAGCATCTGAGGCGGCTGATCGTGCAGAGTTTCAGCGCCGACAGCATCCGGACCGTGCACAACCTGAGGCCCGCGATCACCACCGCCTACCTCGGCTCCCCCACCGTGACGAAGCTGCACGAGTACGCGCGTTTCACCGACCTCGTCAATCCGTCGTACGCCATGCTCTCGATGGGGTACGTCTCGGCCGTGCACTCCTTCGACGGTCCGCACGGCAGGCCACTCAGAGTGTTCGCCTGGACGGTGAACGACGCGGCCACCGCACGCCGGGTCGCGGGCTATGGCGTCGACGGGATCATCACCAACAAGCCGGACATGGTGCGGACGGCGCTGCGTTCGAACTGAGCGGGGCGGGCGTTGTCAGTGGCGGGCCGTACCGTGGGCGCATGGACAGCCATGGGCAGGATGAGCAGCGGGCCGTGTGGGCCGTGGTGGACACGGACATCGGTCCGCTGATGCTGGCGGCGACCCGTGACGGCCTGGTCAACGTGGTCTTCCACGCCACGGACGCGGTGCGCGAGCGCGCCCTGGAGCGGCTGGCGGCCCGGCTGGGCACCGCTGCCGTCGAAGATCCGCACGCGCCGCTGCTGGCAGAGGCGATACGCCAGCTGCGGGCGTACTTCGCGGGCGAGCGGCACGACTTCGACCTGCCGCTGGACTGGTCGCTGATCTCCGGCTTCAACCGGCAGGTGCTGCGCGAGCTGGCGGCCGGTGTGCCGTACGGCTCGGTGGTCGGGTACGGCGATCTCGCCGGGCGTGTCGGGCAGCCCGGCGGAGCGCAGGCGGTCGGCGCGGCGATGGGCGCCAATCCGCTGCCGGTGGTCGTGCCGTGCCACCGGGTGGTGGAGAGCGACGGCGGCATCGGCGGCTTCGGGGGCGGGCTCGAGACCAAACGCAAGCTGCTCGCGCTGGAGGGGGTGCTGCCCGAGCCGCTGTTCTGACCGGATCCGGCTACTCGTCGTAGTGCCGGGCCTCGAAGACGTTGCCGTCGCGGTCGCGGAAGTAGAAGCTGCGTGTGGCGTTGCCGCGGGCACCAGAGAGGTCGTGGTCGATGCCCGAGATGGCGACATCATGCTCCGCGAGGCGGGTACGGAGCGCGTCGAAGGCGTCGGCCGGCAGGGACAGACAGATGTGGTTGACGGGGTGACCTGCGCTTTCGGCGGCGCCCGGCACCATCTTCATACGCGCGGCCAAGGTGAGTGGGGCGAGGTCGAGGATGGTCTCCTCGTTGATGCGCACCGAGGGGAAGGCCACCTTCCCCTCGGCGAACTCGGTGACATTGATCGGCTCCAGACCGACGGCCTCCTCGTAGAAGCCGGCCGCGGCGACCGGATCGGCCACCCACAGGACGACGTGGTCGAGACGCGTGCTGTTCTTCGTCATGCGGCCCAGACTGGTGGCGTCCCCCACAGGCCGCAAGCGTTTAGCGGCGGCCGGCTCCCGCCAGAGATGAGGAAAGGCGACGGACAGGAGGCGGTGCGCGTGGTGCTGGTGGTGTCGGAAGAGGTCCGGGAAGCGATCGACGCACGGCGGCCGGTGGTCGCCCTGGAGTCCACGATCATCGCGCACGGGCTGCCCCGCCCCCGCAATCTGCAGGTGGCGCTGGAGCTGGAGAACGCGGTGCGCCGGGAGGGCACCATACCGGCGACCATCGCCGTGCTCGACGGCCGCCCCCATGTCGGCCTGGACAAGGAGCAGTTGGAGCGGATCGCGAACGAGGACGGCATCCGCAAGCTCGGCCACCGCGATCTGCCGCTCGCCGTGGCAGCGGGCGCGAGCGGGGCGACCACGGTGTCGGCGACGGCCCAGCTGGCCTCGCTCGCCGGCATCCGGGTGTTCGCCACCGGCGGGCTGGGCGGTGTGCACCGGGAGTGGACGACGACCCAGGACGAGTCGGCCGACCTGGGGCTGCTGGCACGCACCCGAATCACGGTGGTCTGCGCGGGCGTGAAGTCGATCCTGGACGTGCCGGCGACCCTGCAGCGGCTGGAGACGCTGGGCGTGGCCGTCGCCGGGTACGGCACGGACCGGTTCCCGGGCTTCTATCTGGCCGACTCGGGGCATCCGGTCGAGTGGACACTGGACACCCCGGAGCAGGTCGCGGAGGTCATGCGGGCCCAGGACGCGCTCGACGCGCCGGAGTCGGCGCTGATCGTCGCCCAGCCCGTCCCCGAGGCGGAACAGCTCGATCCCGCGCTGCACGCACGCGTACTGGCCGACGCACTGCGCGCCTGCGCGGACCAGGGCGTCACCGGGCAGGCGGTGACCCCGTTCCTGCTGGACTACCTGGTCCGGCACACCGAGGGCGCCTCACTGAGCGCCAATCTGGCGGCCGTGCGTGGCAACGTACGGCTGGCGGCACGGATCGCCACGGCGTGGACCAAGGGGTGACCGCGGGCCGGGACGGGGCCCTGCTGGTCGTCGGCGACGTGGTCACGGATGTGGTCGCCCGGCACCGGGGACCGCTCGCGGCCGGCACGGACACGGCCGCCGCGATCCGGACCGTGCCGGGCGGCGCGGGCGCGAACGTGGCCTGCTGGGCCGTGCACACGGGCTGTGCGGACGTACGGCTGCTCGGGCGGGTGGGCGCGGACGCGGCCGCGTGGCACGAGCGTGAGCTGGTCGCGGCCGGTGTGCGCTCCCTGCTGGTGGTCGATCCGACGGCAGCGACCGGGACGGTGATCTGCCTCGTCGACACGGGTGCGGCGGCGGAGCGGACGTTCCTGACGGACAGCGGGGCATCTCTGCGGCTCGAACCCGCCGACTGGTCGGACGCGTTGCTCGACGGTGTCGCCCGGCTGCATCTGTCGGGCTATCTGCTGTTCACGGAGCCGAGCCGGGAGCTCGCGCGGACGGCGCTCGCGGCGGCACGCGCGCGTGGCGTTCCGGTCAGCCTGGATCCGGCGTCGGCCGGCTTCCTGGTGCGGCTGGGGGTGGACCGGTTCCTGGCGTTCGCGGAAGGGCTGGACGTATTGCTGCCCAGCCGGGACGAGGCGTGTCTGCTGACGGGGCTGCCGGATCCGGCGGACGCGACCGCCAAACTGAGCCGTCTCGTTCCACTGGTGGTGACCAAGGCCGGGGCGGACGGCGCGCTGGTGGCCCGTACCGGCGGCACGCCGGCCAGGATCCCGGCGACACCGGCGGTCCCCCGGGACACCACGGGCGCCGGTGACGCCTTCACCGGAGCGTTCCTCGCCGCTCTACTCACCGGCGCGGACCCTCAGGAGGCGGCGGCACGGGGCTGCCGGGCGGGCGCCGAGGCCGTGGAACGGGTGGGAGGCAGACCACCGCATCCAGGGAGCGACGGCCCGCCGACTGCCGGCACCATGGGCACCCGGTCGGCTACGGCTCGACCTGCCCGGCAGCACGAACGGCCAGGTCGAAGCAGCTGAATCGGCGCGGCACAGCCGCCGGCGCCCTGCCGTCGGACTCCCGCCGTCCGTCCGGAGACCGGGCCGCGCGCCCGCCGCGTTGAGGTGCCCCGGGCGGGCCCTGTTCGAGGGTGGGGACGGTGGTGTCCGCCGCAGGCTGGGATCCCCGGCCAAAGGTTTGATGCCGTGGCGACGGCCCGCTCGGCCCCGTCGTCCGGCACCACGGGCCCTAGTCCTTCCTCCCCCACACCGAGATCATCGGTGCGGTGGCCAGGTCCATGCCGCCGGCCTCGACGTTGGCCAGGTGCTGGTCGATGTCCTCGTCGGTGGCGAGCCCGGCGGTGACGAGCCGGTCCCGGACCTGACGGACCGTCGCGGCCTCCAGGGCGGTGCAGGCGGGCGACGTCACCGGGAAATACGCATCGGCCTCCACCTCGCTCAGGCCGGCCTCGCGGAGCAGACGCGGGAGTTTACGGCCGTACGACAGATCGGCGCCGCGTTCGGCGAGCAGCTTGCGGAAGCCCTGGCGCAGCCGGTTGGCCAGCCGTTGCTCCGGGCCGTACTCGTCGGGGCAGATCAGGGGCTGGAGGGCTGGGTCGGCGTCCTCGACCAGGAGCCTTCCGCCGGGCCGCAGGGCTTGGATCATGGAGCGCAACGCCCTTTCCCGGTCCGGGACATGGACGAGGACGAGCCGGGCGTGGACCAAGTCGAAACCCTCACCCGGCGGTTCCTCGACGCCCACGTCGTGGACCCGGACCTCCACCGGCGGCCGAGCCGCGGCGACGATCCTCGAGGTGTCGATGTCGGTCGCGACCACCTCGCCGGCCGGACCGACCTTCCCGGCGAGCCAGGACACCACCGAGGTGCCGCCGGCCCCGACTTCCCAGCAGCGCCAGCCTGGTCCGATGCCGAGCGCCTCAAGGTGCCGGAAGGTCGTGGGGTCGAAGAGCGTGGCGAAGGCGTCGAAGCGCTGTCCCGCCTCGTCCTGCCGGTTGTCCAGGAGGTACCCGTCGGATGGCGTCATACCAGGATCATCCCAGTCACCCGGCTCGTCCGGGCCGGCCGATCCTCCGGACACCGGCCTGCGACGGGACCGGCACCGGCACCGGGACAACCGCTGCTCCGTCCACAGGCGGGAACCAAGCGGAACATCCCGTTCCCACAGGCTTACCCCCGCTTTGCCCTCGGCTGGCAGACTTGCGGAGCAAGGCGCGACAGCGTTGCGTAAGGAGATCCAGACGAGGAGATCCAGATGTCCATGGCGGGGAATCTGCGGAAGGTCACAGGGCTGAGCAGGGTCGGCGGCCTGCGCAAGGTGGCGCGGCTGGCCCGGCGACGGCCGCGCGTGGACCTGAGCCATCCCGCCAGGTCACCGCTGGGCTCATCGGTGGTCAACTGCGTGACGTACCAGGACGGCGTGCGTGTGCCGCAGTGCACGGACCTGGTCGACGCCGTGCGGATGGTCCGCAAGACCGGCGAGGGGTTCGTCTGGCTGGGGCTGCACGAGCCGACGGACCGTGAGTTCGCGGGCATCGCCGAGCTGTTCGACCTGCATCCGCTGGCGGTGGAGGACGCGGTCGAGGCCCATCAGCGCCCGAAGCTGGAGCACTACGGGGACACGCTCTTCGCGGTGTTCAAGACCGTCTGCTATGTGGAGCACGAGAAACTGACGGCGACCAGCGAGGTCGTGAACACCGGCGAGATCATGGTGTTCGTCGGTAAGGACTTCGTCATCACGGTCCGGCACGGCCGGCACGGCTCACTGGGTCCCCTGCGCGAGGAGCTGGAGGCACATCCGTACCAACTCTCGAAAGGCCCGGCGGCGGTGCTGCACGCGATCGCCGACCACGTCGTCGACGACTACCTGAACGTCACGGACGCGGTGCAGGCCGACATCGACCAGGTCGAGACGGAGGTGTTCTCGGAGAACGGCGCGCGGCTCGACCCCGGCCGCATCTACCAGATGAAGCGTGAACTGCTGGAGCTGAAGCGGGCGGTGGTGCCGCTGGGCCGCCCGGTGGAGGACCTGGCCACCCGGCCCATACGGGTCGTCGCCCCGGAGATACAGGCCTACTTCCGGGACGTGCTCGACCACCTGATCCGGGCCAAGGAGCAGATCGCCGCGTTCGACGAACTGCTCAACTCGATCCTGCAGGCCCACCTCGCGCAAGTGACCGTCGCACAGAACGAGGACATGCGGAAGATCACGGCCTGGGCCGCGGTGATCGCCGTGCCGACAATGGTGTGCGGCGTGTACGGCATGAACTTCGACCACATGCCGGAGCTTCACTGGCGGTTCGGCTATCCGCTGGTCATGGTCGTCATGGCGGGGGCGTGCCTGGTGCTGTACCGGGGTTTCCGGCGCAACGGCTGGCTCTGAGCCGCAGCCGGACCACAGACACGTGGCCTGGCCATTCGGATCAGCCGCTCCAGGCGGGATGGCGTGGATCGTCGGCGCGTACCAGGACGTCCGCCGTGCCGGCCGGATCGGTCTCGGACTCGTAGCGTTCGAAAGCGGGGAGCGTCCAATGATCGGTCTCGGGGGTGCGGCGACGCAGGGCGCCCGGGGTGAGGAGGAGGTGCACGGTCAGGTCGAAGGGGAACCAGTGGCGCAGCAGAAGGGGTCCGTGGAGCAACAGGATCGCGCCGGGCGGGAGTTGGACATAGGGGCTGCGAGTGGCCCGGTCCGTGGCCGGGTCCCATAGGTCGGGCAGGATGCGCCCGGTGCCGCCGGGATCGAGCGGGCCGAAGACCTCGCGCCACAGGGCGCCGGTGTCGAACCATCCGCCGTAGTACGACTCCGCGTCCCGCCGCCCGTGTTCCAGGCGCAGCGAGGCAGGACGAAGGAAACCCTGGGCGCCGACCACGAGCGAGGGCCGGCCGCGCACCCGCAGCGCCTCCCCGACCCGTTCGGCCAGGTCGCCGGGCCGGGCGGCCGGGGCGCCGTCGAAGCCGACACGGGGCCAGGCGCTGCCGTCGGCCGGCTGCAGACCGGCCAGCCGGTCGGCGAGCAGCGCGGCGAGCCGGTCCCAGGTGATCGCTTCGAGTCGCACAGGGCCCATGATGCCGGGTGCCGTAGAGCGAGGTGACGGCACCGGCCCGGTGAGGGGCCGGCAGGCGCAGAGCAAGGAGGTCAGCTGTGGTCCTCGGCTGCTCGACCGGCCGCCGAGCACCGCCGGGAAATGGGTCACGCTCCAAGTGCGGGCCCGTCGAGGAGGGGGCAGGGTGCGAGAAGGGGGCCCGAGTACGGTCCGAGTGGGGTGAGGGCGTACTCGATGCGGGGCGGATGTTCGTCGTGGGCGGTGGTGGACGAGATCCAGGCTCCGGTGCGGCACCGTACGCGCGTGTCGATGTTCAACGTCCGCAGCTGAGAGGAGAACCGCGTGCGAAAGGAGGAGCAGGAGTAGGCAGAGCGTGGGAGGCCCGAGCGGCGACGGGGAAAGGACCGCATATGGCACTTCCCTCAACTCCCCACTCCCCCAGTCGACTTGTCGTCATCCAGGCGTCGAAGCCCAAGCGCTGCGCCGCGTGCCGGCGCGGCCCGCTGTCACTGCTGGTGCTGGAGGACGGGGCACCACGCTGCCTCGACTGCGCCGACCTCGGGCACCTGGTGTTCCTGCCGCGTGGGGACACCGCGCTGACCCGCAGGTCCAGGGAGGAGAGCGGGCTGTCGGTCGTGGTGGTGCGGTTCAACCGGCGCAAGAGCCGGTACGAGCGACAGGGCGTGCTCGTCGAGGAGGCGGCGCTGGCCCGGGCCGAGGCCCGCTGTCTGGCGGACGCGGAGGCACGGCGCCGGCGGCGGGCACGGGACGCGCGGCACCGGGCGGCGGAGGACGAGCGGTTCGCCTCAGCGTTCGCGGCCGAGATCCTCCGGCTGTTTCCCGGCTGCCCTGCCGATCGCGCGCGGGCCATCGCGGCCCACGCGTCCGCTCGGGGCAGTGGGCGGGTCGGGCGGAGCGCGGCCGGGCGGGCCCTGTCGGAGGGGGCGGTGATCTCGGCGGTCGTGGCAGCCGTACGGCACGTGGACACGCCGTACGACCAACTGCTGATGAGCGGGGTGTCACGGTACGAGGCGCGGAGGCGGATCGCCCCGGCTGTGGAGAGCGTGCTGCAGGTGTGGCAGGACGCCGGTTCGGATGTGGGCTGAGAGCGGAAGAGGGGGGGAGGGGGGGAGGGTGCCTCTATGTCTTTCGTCAAGCGAGGCGTGGGGTTCTGGGTTCGTAGAAGGTGCCGTCGCGGAGCATGGCGAACAGCACGTTGATCCGCTGGCGGGCCAGACGGAGGAGGGCCTGGGTGTGGGTCTTCCCGCGGGCCCGGCATCGGTCGTAGTAGGTGCGGGAGGCGGGATCGTGCAGGGCGGCGAACGCGGGCAGGAACATCGCCCGCTTGAGTTGCCGGTTGCCGCCTCTGGGCGCGTGTTCGCCGTGGATCGAGGTTCCCGATGACTTGGTGGTCGGGGCGAGGCCGGCGTAGGAGGCCAGGTGGGCGGCGGTGGGGAAGCTGGTGCCGTCGCCGACGGTGACCAGCAAGGTGGCGGCGGTCCTGACCGCGACCCCCGGAATCGAGGTCAGGACCGCGGAAAGAGGGTGAGCCTCCAGCAGCTGTCCGATCTGTGCTTCCAGGGCTCGTCGCTGTTCGTGGACGGCCGCGAGCGAACGGGCCAGTGACGGGATCACCAGGTCGAGGGTGCCGGTGCCCGGGACCACGACGGTCTGCTCGTCGAGCGCGTCGAAGACCTCGTCGATCAGCCGGGCGGCCATGCGCGGGGCCTTGGGCCGGATCACCTCAACGAGCTTGCGGCGACCGGCCTTTCGCAGGCTGGCTGGGGATCCGTAGCGTTCCAGCAGCCAGGTCACGGCGGGGTGGTCCAGGCGCGGGCCGAGGACGCGTTCCAGGCTGGGGTGGAACTGGGTGAGCAGGCCGCGTATCCGGTTGGAGGTGCGGGTCGCCTCGGCCGCCAGGTCCTGGTCGAAGCCCACCAGCACGGTCAGCTCGGCGGTGATCTCGTCGGTCAGCTGGAGCGAGCGCAGGGTGTGCGGCATGGTCCGGGCCGCGTCCGCGATCACCGCGGCGTCCTTCGCGTCGGTCTTCGCCTCGCCCGGGTAGAGATCGGCGATCCGCCGCATGGACAAGCCGGGCAGGTAGGCGACCTTGCAGCCGGCGGCCCGGGCGACCGTCAGGGGCAGGGCTCCGATCGAGGCGGGCTGATCCACGATCACCAGCACAGTGCCGAACTTCGCGGCCAGCTTGTCGAAGACGGCCCGCAGCTTCGGCTCGCTGTTGGGCAGCTGCTTGTCGAAGACCTTCTTCCCGGCCGGGGTCAGCCCGTGCCCGTGATGGGCGCTCTTGCCGACGTCCAGGCCGAGGAAGACGCCCACGTCGTCGATGTCGTCCAACCCATCCTCCTGAGCGGGGTTCGTGCGGTGCTGGCCAGGGCGTTGGCGTCGTATGCGCGCATCCACGTTATGCAGACCTGCCGCCCGCAAGCGGCCGGGCGTTGCGCCGGGCCAGGCGGTAGTCGGACCTCTCATCAGCGTCTCCAACGGCGCCTCTCGGGCCCGGTGGCACCACCCCCCAGGTCATGCTTTCGACAGGGGGGACCAGCCATGCCGGGCCCGGAGGCCAGCGGTCCTCTTGCAGGACCGCGAAGAAGATAACGGGGGAAGGGGGATGAGGCAGAGGGAAGACGCTCGCGCATGATGTCGCGTTCCTCGACCATGGCCGGCGCCATTTCCCGAGCATTCACTGGGAGCGATGATGATGCCGGGCCCGGACGGGGCGGAACGAGACGGGATGGGGCGTGGAAATGATCGGCGGGCCGTTCTTCGTGCTGGTCGTGGTGGGGATTCTCGGCACCGGGCTGATGGCCGGGGTCTTCTGTGCCTTCTCGGCCTTCGTGATGCGGGGGCTCGCCGCATTGCCACCCGCGCAGGGCGTCGCGGCGATGAACGCGATCAACGGCGCCGCGGTGGGGGCTGCCTTCATGACGGTGTTCATGGGCGCTGCGGTGCTGAGCGCGATGATCGCGGTGGTGACGTTCGTGGTGTGGCCGGACGCTGGGAAGCTCGAACTGCTGCTGGGCAGCGCGCTGTACCTCTTCGGCTCGTTCGGGGTGACGGTGACGGCGAACATCCCCCGCAACGGCAAGCTGGGCCGGCTGACCCCGGGCGCTCCCGAGGCCGCCGTGTACTGGCCGGCGTACGTGCGCGAGTGGATGTTCTGGAACCATGTCCGGGCCGTGTCCGCCACCGCGGCCACCCTGCTCTACGTCCTGGCGCTCACGTGGTCTCCGTCGGGCCCTTGAGCTGACCGGGGCCTGACAAGCCAGAGGCCCCCTGACCCTGTCCTGCCCGACCCTCCCCTGACCCACCTCTGGCAGCGCCCTGACGTCTCCCTGACTGCTCCCTGACCTCTCCCTGGACCGCTCGCCGACCTCTCCGTGGACCGCTCCCTGATCGCCCACTTCCCCCTCCCCTTCCCCTTCCCCTTCCCCTTCCTCATCCCCCTGCCCCTCCCCTCCTGATCGCCTGCCCCTCCCCCCTGATCACCTCCGACCACCCCCTCCTGATCACCCCGACCACCCCTCCTGATCACCCCGACCACCCCTCCTGATCACCCCGACCACCCCTCCTGATCACCCCTGATCGTCTCCTCCTGATCACCCCTGACCATCCCCTGATGATCCCCTGGGGACCGCCGATGATCCCCCGCGGGCCGCTCGGGAAAGGAGCCTGGAGGCGGCTGGTGACGGGCTGGGCGGGTCCCTTCGGAAAGCGCTGTCCGTCGCTCTGCGCGACGGTCGAGGCGGACGTATCGTGGCCGAAAGAGTGCCGAAGGAGCGCTGAGGGCTGCCGCCCGATGACGTACGGCCCGTCGTGCACCTGGTACCCGCGCGGCACCCGTACGCGAGGAAGACGACCATGGCCGATCCCAAGGGGTTCATGACCACGCCGCGCCAGGAGTGGCCGCGGCGGCCCGTCGATGAACGGGTGCGGGACTGGCACGAAGTCTATGTTCCGGGAGCGCTGCTGCCCATCATCAGCAAGCAGGCCGACCGGTGCATGGACTGCGGCATTCCGTTCTGCCACGACGCCTGTCCGCTGGGCAATCTGATCCCGGAGTGGAACGACCTGGTCTCGCGGGAGGACTGGCGGGCGGCGAGCGACCGGCTGCACGCGACGAACAACTTCCCCGAGTTCACCGGCCGGTTGTGTCCGGCGCCCTGTGAGGCGGGCTGCGTGCTGGCGATCAACCAGCCGGCCGTCACCATCAAGAACGTCGAGTGTGCGATCGCGGACCGGGCCTGGGAGGAAGGTTTCATCCCGGCGCGGTCGCCCGAGCGGCTGTCCGGGTTGACCGTCGCCGTCATCGGCTCCGGGCCCACCGGGCTCGCCGCAGCGCAGCAGCTGACCCGGGCCGGGCACACGGTCGCCGTGTACGAGAAGGACGACCGGATCGGCGGGCTGATGCGGTACGGGATCCCCGAGTTCAAGATGGAGAAACGGCATCTGGAGCGGCGCATCGAGCAGATGCGGGCCGAGGGGACGAAGTTCCGTACGTCGACGGCCGTGGGGCGGGATGTCGGGGCGGCGGAGCTGCGGGGTCGGTACGACGCCGTCGTCATCGCCACGGGGGCGACGGCGTGGCGGGAACTCACGGTGCCGGGCCGGGAGTTGTACGGGATACACCAGGCGATGGAGTATCTGCCGCTGGCGAACCGGGTGTGCGAGGGGGATCTGGAGGTTTCACCGCTGTCCGCGGCCGGCAAGCATGTGGTGATCGTCGGTGGCGGGGACACCGGGGCGGACTGTCTGGGGACCGCGGTGCGCGAGGGGCCGCGTCCGTGTCCCAGCTGGACATCTACGCACAGCCGGGCGCCGAGCGGGACGAGGACACCGAGCCGTGGCCGACGTACCCGAAGATCTACCGGCTGTCGGCCGCGCACGAGGAGGCCCGGGACCTGCGTACGGCACCGGCGGCGGACGCGGACGCGCGGTTGTTCGCGGCGTCCACGCTCCGCTTCACCGGGGACGACAGCGGGCGGGTGCGGTCGCTGCATCTGGTGGAGGTCGACGAGTTGCGCCGCCCGCTGCCGGGCACCGGGCGGACGCTGCCCGCCGATCTCGTGCTGCTCGCCCTCGGGTTCTCCGGGCCGGACCAGAAGGACGGGCTGGTCGGGCAGTTGGGGCTCGCGCTGCAACCGCGCGGCACGATCGCGCGGGACGACGGCTTCGCGACCAATGTCCCCGGGGTGTTCGCCGCCGGGGACGCGGCGCGCGGGCAGTCGCTCATCGTCTGGGCGATCGCGGAGGGGCGGGCGGTGGCGGCGGCCGTCGACCGCTATCTGACCGGGAGTTCACGGCTGCCCGCGCCGGTCTCTCCGAGGGACCGGCCGATGAGGGTGTAGGTGTGGCCGACGGTTCCGTGGTGACCGTCGGTTGTCTTCGGCTGTGGTGATGGCCGGTTCGGCGCGGCCGGGATGCGCCGTCGTAGTTGCTCGCCGTGCGACGGGAGAAGCCACCGGCGAGATCGAGGGCCGCGGCGCGGTCGAGTGGCGTGGCCCGGTCGAGGGCCGTGGCGCAGTCGAGTGGCGTGGCGCAGTCGAGTGGCGTGGCCCGGTCGAGGGCCGTGGCGCAGTCGAGTGGCGTGGCCCGGTCGAGTGGCGTAGCGCGGTCGAGTGGCGTGGGTCCAGTGGCGGGCGGGACAAGGCGATCGGCGCCGTTGTCTGCCGGGTCGGTCAGCCGTTGCGTTCGTCCGTTCCCGCCACCTTTCCCGTCGACAGGGCCACCCGGTTCCATGTGTTGATCGTGCAGATCAGGGCGATGACGTGGGCCAGTTCCTCCTCCTCGAAGCGGGCCGCGGCCTCGGCGTAGACGGTGTCGGGGACGCCCGCGTCGGCGACCAGGGTCAGCGCCTCGGTGAGCGCGAGGGCGGCCTGTTCCTTCGGGGTGAAGAAGTGCCGGGCCTCGCGCCAGACGGCGACCATGTGCAGCCGGTCCTCGCTCTCGCCGGCCTTGCGGGCGTCGTTGGTGTGCATGTGCAGGCAGTAGGCGCAGTGGTTGAGGTGCGAGGCGCGGATCTGGATCAGCTCGACCAGCGCCGGGTCGAGGCCCGTGCGGGCGGCGGCGTCGAAGCCGATGAGGGCGCGGAAGACCTTCGGGGCGGACCGCGCGAAGTCCAGACGGGTGCGGGCGCCCTCGGTGTCGGCGATCGCGCTGGTGAAGTCGGCTGCGGTGGCGGTGGTGTTCGTCGTCATGGCTTCAACCTACGGGCCGGATAGACCGGTTGTAGGGTGCATTTCCATGACGGAATCGTGGGTCAATTCCGCGGAGCGGATCGGCGCCGATCTGCATCTGGAGCTGTCGGGTCCGGGCGGTCGGCGGGCGGCGCTGACCCGGGCGCTGCGGGAGGCCGTGCGCGGCGGACGGCTGGCGCCGGGCACCCGCCTGCCGCCGTACCGTTCGCTCGCCGCCGATCTGGGCGTGGCCCGCAACACGGTGGCCGACGCCTACGCGGAACTGGTCGCCGAGGGCTGGCTGACCGCCCGTCAGGGTTCGGGTACCCGGGTCGCCGATCGTGCGGAGCCGCTGCGGCACGCCGTGCGGACGCCGGTGAAGGCACCTTCACGCGTGCGTGGGCCGCGGCACGATCTGCGGCAGGGCGCGCCGGACGCCTCGGCGTTCCCGCGGGCGGCCTGGTCGGCCGCGTACCGGCGGGCGCTGCAGGCGGCGCCGAGCGAGGCGTTCGGGCCGGGGGATCCGGCCGGGCGGCGGGAGTTGCGGGAGGCGCTGACGGAATATCTGGCACGCGCGCGTGGCGTGCGGACCGAGCCGGACCGGATCGTCGTCTGCTCGGGTGTCGCGCACGCGTTGCGGCTGCTGTTCGGGCAGGGCGCGGGCGGGGTGCTGAGCGGTCCGCTGGGCGTGGAGGCGTACGGGCTGGACTTCCACCGGGGGCTGCTCACCACGGCCGGGGTGCGCACGGTGCCGCTGCCGCTGGACGAGCACGGTGCGCGGGTGGACGTACTCGCGCGGGAGCGTGCCGTGCTGCTCACGCCGGCACACCAGTTCCCGACCGGCGGCCCGCTGCACCCGGAGCGCCGGTCGGCGGTGATCGGCTGGGCACGCGCGCGTGGGGCGGTCGTACTGGAGGACGACTACGACGGCGAGTTCCGGTACGACCGCAGGCCCGTCGGCGCGCTCCAGGGCCTCGATCCGGAGCGGGTGGTCCACCTCGGCTCGGTCAGCAAGAGCCTGTCGCCGGCGCTGCGGCTGGGCTGGATGGTCCTGCCCGAGCGGTACGTCGAGCCGGTGCTCGCGGCGAAGGGCGAGCGGGAGGCGTGGGCGAGCGTGCTGGACCAGCTGGCGCTGGCCGAGTTCATCGTCTCCGGGGCGTACGACCGTCATGTGCGGCGCATGCGGCAGCGCTACCGGCGCCGGCGTGACCGGCTCGTCGCCGCGCTGGCCGCGCATGCGCCGCATGTCGAGGTGACGGGCATCGCCGCCGGGCTGCACGCGGTGCTGCGGCTGCCGCCCGGCACCGAGGGGTCCACGGTGAAGGCCGCCGCGTGGCAGGGTGTCGCCCTGGACGGGCTCGCCGCGTTCCGGCATCCGGAGGCGGGGGCGAGGGTGGGTGACGGGCTGGTGGTGGGGTACGCGGCCGCCGCCGAACACGCCTACGGCGCGGCGCTCGAGGCGCTGTGCGGGGTGCTGCCTCCGGGGTGAGGAGCGGGAGTTCGCGGACCGGGGCCGGAGGTGGTGGGGCACCTGCGTACCGGAACCCCGGGCACCGTGAGCCGCGCGGCCCCGTAGGCGCCGGGCCGACGCGGCAAACCCCGGTCCGGCCGAGCGCACGCCGAAAGCCGGGGTCCCGGCCGGCGCCGGCAGGCCTATCGTTTGCGTGCCACCGCCCCGTAGCCCGGAATCACCCCGTCGTCCTGCCCCGGGACGGGTTCGCCCAGTTCGGGGTGCCACTTGTGGACGATTTCGACGCCGGGCTCGACCAGGTCGAGGCCGGCGAAGAAGCGGGTGAACTCCTCGCGGGAGCGCAGGGTGTAGGTGGTGCCTTCCGCCTGCGGTTTCTCGGTGGCGGCGGCCGACTCCTCGGGGGTGAAGTCGGCCGTGGCGTGGGTCATCATCAGGTAGCTGCCGGAGGGCAGTTCGGTGAGCAGCCGGTCGACCAGTTCGTGTGCGCCGTCGGCGTCGGGGATGAAGTGCAGCAGGGCGACGAGGGAGAGGGCGACCGGCCGGTCCAGGTCCAGGATCTGCCGGGCGCCGGCGATGATCGTGCCCGGATCCCGCACGTCGGCCCGCAGGTACTCGGTCGCGCCCTCTGGTGTGCCGCGCAGCAGGGCCGTCGCGTGGGCCAGCACGATCGGGTCGTTGTCGCAGTAGACGATCCGGGCCTCGGGCGCGAGCTGCTGGGCGATCTGGTGCAGGTTCGGCTCGGTGGGAATGCCGGTGCCGATGTCCAGGAACTGCCGTACGCCCTGCTGGGCGAGCCAGCGGGTGGCGCGGTGCATGAAGGCGCGGTTGACCCGGGCCATCACCGGCATCCGTGGCTCCAGGGCCAGCATCTGCCGGCCCATCGCCTCGTCGACGGGGTAGTTGTCCTTGCCTCCGAGGTACCAGTCGTACATCCGCGCGGGATGCGGGTTGCCGGTGTCGATCGCCGCGGCCGTCGGGTCCTGACCGGCCATGCGGCACTCCATGATCGTCTGGATGAGCGTCTGAATGCAGCGAATGATCAAATTGGCATCACAGTAGGAAAGTTGGGGAAGGATCAATAACAGGGGGCCGGGGGTCAGGACAGCAGGAAGTCGGCGTCCCCGGCCTTGGCGCCCTCGATGAACGCGGTCATCTCGTCCGCGGTGTAGATCAGCGCCGGGCCGTCCGGGTCGGTGGACTGGCGTACCGCGATCCGGCCGTCGGCCAGCTTCATCGCCTCCAGGCAGTTTCCGCCGTTGCCGCCGCTCCAGGGCTTGTGCCAGCCCTCGCTGCCCAGCTCCCGCGCGGGCATGCCGTTGTAGACGTGTCCGCGCGGCTCTATGCGATCCATTCACAGCTCCTTGCGGAGATCCCGGAGGATCTCCTTCGTGCGTTGTGCCGTAGCGGCCTGCGCCGCCATGCGGTCCATGACCTCGAGGTGGGTCGCCACCTCGGGGCGCGCGTCCAGGTAGACGGCGCCGGTCAGGTACTCGCTGTAGACCATGTCCGGCAGTTCCGGCATGGCGAAGCGGAACAGCACGAAGGGCCCGTACGTCCCCGGGTGCGGCCCGCTCGCGAACGGGGCGACCTGGAGCGTCACATGGGGCAGCTTCGTGGCCTCGAGCAACTTGTCGATCTGCGCGCGCATCACCTCCGGAGGGCCGACCGGGCGCCGCAGGGCGGTTTCGTCCATCACCGCCCAGAAGCGCGGGGCGTCGGGACGGGTGAGCAGTTGCTGACGCTGCATGCGCAGGGCGACGTGCCGTTCGATGTCGTCCGGGCTGGTCTGGCCGATGGCGCCGGATCTGAGCACACCCCGCGCGTAGTCCTCGGTCTGGAGCAGGCCGGGGACGAAGTGCGGCTCGTAGGAGCGGATGAGGGCGGCCGCGCCCTCCAGGCTCACGTACATCGAGAACCAGCCGGGCAGGATGTCGTGGAAGCGCTGCCACCAGCCGGGCCTGTTGGCCTCCTCGGCCAGCTGGACGAAGAGTTCGGCCTCGCCCTCGGGAACGCCGTAGGCCTTCAGCAGCAGTTGCAGATACGGGATCTTGAGGGCGACCTCCGCCATCTCCATGCGGCGGACGGTGGCGGGCGCGACGCGCAGGACGCGGGCGGCGTCCTCGCGCTTGAGTCCGGCGCGTTCCCGCAGGTCCAACAGGCGTCGGCCGAGAACCACCTGGCCCACCGTCGGCGCGGACCGCGGTTCGCTCACGCTCCCACCTCCATCGAAAGCTCCACCGCACGCTCCAAGCTCCGCCGGGAACTCCGGCGCAAATGTTTCCCGACAGCCCTACGGCGCCACTCGAAGATGCATTCGAAGACCGAGGCGGATCTCCGATGACCCCAATTGGCGCCGCTCGACGTGCTGTTGCGAGCAGTGTGCCACGGCCTCTGACCGAGTCACACAGCACTCTGCAATTTTCAGAGTGGCCCTTGCCAAGTGTTCACGGCGGGGAGATAGTGGCAAGCGTGATTCCGTCCGCGCCCTTAGGAACAGACGCCGCCGCAGACCGTCCCGGTCTCGGTGCCCCCACGGGAGGAGCCCCTCAGTGGGGCGCTGCCGGGCGCCGGTTCCGCTTCGAGCTGGCCGCACATCCGGGTTCCGTCGCACAGGCGAGGCGTCTGGCGCACGCCCGGCTGACCGGCTGGTCGGTGTGCGCGGACACCTGCGACAGCGCGGCGCTGGTCATGTCCGAACTGGTCACCAATGCGATCGTGCACACCGCGAGCAGTCGTGTCGTGTGCGAGCTGCACGACCACGACGACACCGTGCGCATCGCCGTACGCGACGAGGGCTGCGCCCCCGGCGAACCCCACCCGTCCCCGCAGCGGCCCGACGAGGAGCACGGGAGGGGATTGCTTCTCGTCGACGCGCTGTGCCGGTCCTGGGGTGCGCAGGAACACGGGCCCGGGCTGCTGGTCTGGGCCGAGCTGGCCCGCCACGGCGGCGCGGCTCACGACACCGCCGCTCCGTGCAACGACCTGGGCTGGGGCGCCCGCCCCAAGCCGGGCCGCCCGGACGAACCCGACGAGGACGAGTCGCCGGAGGGCCGGCACGGGGATTCCGGGCGGACGCCGGATCAGCAGCGCCGCCACGAGACACCCGAACAGCACCGGCACCGCACCGTGGACCGGCCCCCGCACCAGTCACCGCACCGGATTCCCGAGCAGCATCGCGCCGGGGAGCGCCCGTGACCGACGGCCACACGTCCGACCGGCGCCACCACGCCGACTCGGACCACCACGGCCCGACCCACTCCGGCACACCCGAGATCATCGGCGGGGAGCCGGACAGCAACACGAACTCCGGCCTACCCGAGGCCGTCGGCGGGGAGTGGGACGGGGACACCGACTCCGGTGGGCCCGAGACCATCGCCGGGGACCCGCACACCACCACTCACTCCGGCCGACCCGAGGCCGTCGGCGGGGACCCGGACAGCAACAACCCCGGCCGACCCGAGACCACTACCGGAGACCCGGACAGCAACACGAACTCCGGCCGACCCGAGACCACCGCCGGAGACCAGGACGGCAACACGAACTCCAGCCGACCCGAGGCCGTCGCCGGGGACCGGCACCGCACCACCGACTCCGGCCGACCCACAGCCATCGACGGGGACTGGCACCGCACCACCAACCCCGGCCAACCCGAGACCACCACCGGGGACCCGCACAGCCACTCCGGCCAACCCGACACCACCACCAGGGACCCGCACCGCACCACCCACCCCGCCCAACCCGAAGCCATCACCGGGGACCCGCACACCACCGCCCACCCCAGCCAACCCGAAACCATCGGCGCAGGCCGCGACAGGCCCACCCGCACCCACCCGCACTACGCCTACACCCGCTCCCGGACCGGTGCCGGCGGCCAGGGCATCGGGCTCGACACGCTGGTGCGGCTGCAGCGTCACAGGCCACTCCGGGATGCGCCCCGGCGGCTCACGGTCCCCGACGGCATGACCGCGCCGCTCGGCTGGGACGCCGTGGCCGTGCCCGACCGGCTCGGTCCGCTCGTCGTGCCCCGGCTGCCACGGCTGGGCTGTGTGTACGCCGACGGCGCCCGCTGGTGGTGGATCGTTCCGTCGGACTCCGACTACGCCCTCCCCTGGCCCTTCCCGGCCCACTACGCCCCCGGCGCCCTGGTCACGGGCACCGCCCGGCTGATCCACCGTCCGGACGGCACGGTCCCGTACACCCCGCCGATCCCGCTGTACCTGGCCCTGTGCCGGGCGACCGGGACGACCCCGGACTGGTCGCTGCGCTCGCCTCGGCCGTGACACCCACGTGACGCCCACTGGGGTGCCTGTTTCGTGAGCGGCTGCGGCTTGTCCGTGGTCGGTCGCGCCCACGCGGCGGAGCCGCATATCGGTGCAGTGCCGCGACCCTAGGTCGATTCCCCCCGGGTCGGCTGATCGGCGGACCTCTCTGCGGAGTCCCGCCCGTACGCCCCCTTCGCTCCCCTGACACTCCCCCACACGCCCTCCCCCACCCCCGGCCCGCCCGGCGATAGTGGCCGTTCCGTCACGCTCCGGGAGGTCAGGTGAGGAAGAGGCGGGGGACGCCCGAGCCCGTGGTGTCGGGGTCGGAGCGGCTGCTGTTCGGGGGGCCGCTGCGCTACGACAAGGGCTGGAGCGAGCACGAGGACGCCATCCTGAAGCTGAGCTTCCGCGCGATGGTGGTCCGGCTGCCCGGCATGCTCGCGTCCAGTCTCCGTCTGGCCCTGCAGGCCGACGCCCCGGCCGCGCGGATCGTCCTGGCCGCCGAGGCGGTCCGCGGCGGCGCCCAGGCGGTGAGCCTGCTGGCCGTCAACAGCGCGCTCGGCAGGCTGCTGACCGGACCGGACATCGGCCAGCGGCTGCGCGCGGCCGCTCCCGCGCTGCTCGCCATGGCCGCCGTATCGCTCGTGGGCGTCCTGCTGCGGGCGGCCTCCACCTACGCCATCGGGCGGCTGGAACCCAAGGTGGAGCGGGTGGCGACCGAGCTGTACCTGGAGCGGGCGGCGAACGTGGAGCTGGCCGCGATCGAGGACCACGCCTTCCACAAACTGCTGGACACCGCCCAGTACGGCGCCGAGTCCGCACGCCGCATGATCTCCTACGGCACCCGGGTGATCGGCGCGCTGATCTCGCTGGTCGCGGCGGCGGGCGTGCTGGCCGTGCTGCATCCGGTCCTGCTGCCACTGCTGGTCACCATGACCCTGCCCAGCGCCTGGAGCGCGCTGACCAACGCCCGGCGCCGCTACGAGTCCTTCCACGTCTGGGTGCAGCACGCCCGCGCCGGCCGGCTGATCAGCCATCTGCTCACCGAACCCGCCGCGGCCCCGGAGATCCGGGTGCACGGAGTCGGCCCCTTCCTGCTACGGCACTTCCGGTCCATGTCGGAGACGGCGGAGGCGGAGCAGGCCCGGCTGTCCCGGCTCGCCGCCCGGACCGGCCTCATCGCGGCGGGCTGGACGGGCCTCGCCACCCTCGCGACCTACGCCACGCTCGGCGCGCTGCTGCTGGCCGGGGCGATGGCCCTGTCGGTGGCGGGTACGGCGGTGATCGCGATCCGTACGGGAGCGTCGAGCCTGGACACCCTCGTGCTGGAGATCAACCAGCTGCACGAGGAGGCCCTGTTCGTCGGGGATCTGCAACGGCTGTACGTGGAGGCGGCCGAACGGGCCATCCCGGCGGGCGGCGAGGCCCTGCCGGAGGACCCCAAGGAGATCCGGTTCGAGCACGTCACCTTCGGCTACCCGGGTGACGCGGCCCGCCCCGCGCTGGACGACGTCACCCTCACGCTGCCGCTCGGCCGGATCATCGCACTCGTCGGCGAGAACGGTTCGGGCAAGTCCACGCTGGTCAAGCTGCTCGCGGGCCTGTACACGCCGGACCGGGGCCGGATCCTGTGGGACGGCGTCGACGCGGCGCGGGCCGACCGGCGGCTGCTCGCCGAGCGGATCGCGATGGTGGCCCAGGACTTCAAGCGCTGGCCGTTCACCGCCCGGGTGAACGTGGCCGTCGGCCGCTCCGCCGTGCCCATGACCGAGGAACGCCTGGCCATGGCGGTCACCGAGGCGGGCGCCGAGGAGGTGGTCGCGGATCTGCCGCGCGGTCTGGACACCCTGCTGGCCCGCGACTTCAGCGGCGGGCACGAGCTGTCCGGCGGTCAGTGGCAGCGGCTGGGCATCGCCCGGGCGGCGTACCGGCGCGGGCGGGTGCTGATCGTGGACGAGCCGACGGCGGCGCTGGACGCGCGGGCCGAGCTGGAGGTGTTCGAGAAGATCCGGGCGCTGGCCGGCAGCGGGCAGACGGTCGTACTGATCACCCACCGGCTGGCCTCGGTCCGGCACGCCGACCTGGTGCATGTGCTGGAGCACGGGCGGCTGGTGGAGTCCGGCACGCCGCAGGAGCTGCTGGCCAGGGGCGGTGTCTACGCCGAGCTGTACGCGTTGCAGGCGGAACAGTTCACGGCGAAGGTACCGGCGCCGCGGCCGAGCTGAGCCGGCTCACTCCGCCGCGTCGCCGCCGCGCACGATCACCAGGAACGTGTCCGTCGCGAGGTCCATGACGACCTCGGCCGGCAGGCCTTCCAGACGCCGGGCCCGCGCGAACTCCTCAGCGGGCCAGGATCCCCGCGGGCCACCGGCGGGAAAGCGTTCGAGCACCGTTCGCCCGTTCACCATCTCGCACCTCCAGAAAGCGTCGTACTGATAGGAGTTAACGCCCTGGAGAAGGGAAACGCCTCGCTCAATGACGGTACTGAGACATTACCTACACCCTTTCGGGGCGGACCGTGAGGATCCGTTCACTTTGTGACACGAACCGGACCCTCCGTGTCAGGAGTCGTACTCGTCGTGAAACCGGAGCGGGCCACTGCCGGCGGGGCTGCGGCCGAGGGCGGTGAGCGGCGCCCGGCCGCCAGCTCCCGACACCTCGTCAGTCCCCCACCATCCCCCGAGACCCGCCGGTCCAGCCACCAGCTTCCAGGACCCGCCGGTCCAGCCCTCAGCCACCGGGCCCCGTCCGTCCGGGCCGTCAGTACGTCACCGGCAATGCCCTCAGCCCCCGAGCGCGCGTCGATCGCCGCCAGGTCGGCTGCGGCTCGGCCAGGGCGAGTCCGGGGAGGCGTTCCAGCAGGGCCGCGAGGGCGATCTCGGTTTCCGCGCGGGCCAGGGGTGCGCCGAGGCAGTAGTGGATGCCGTGGCCGAGGGCGAGATGGCCGGCGGCGTCGCGGGAGAGGTCGAGGCGGTCGGGGTCGGGGAAGCGGGCGGGGTCGCGGTCGGCGGCGGACAGCGAGACCCAGACGGTCTCGCCCGCGGGGATGGTCACCCCGGCGATCGTCACGTCCTCGAGCGGGAACCGGCGCATGGCGAGCAGCATGGGACCCTCGTACCGGGCGAACTCCTCGACCGCGGCGGGGAGTTGTTCCGGATCCTTGCGCAGGGCGGCCAGCTGGTCCGGGTGCTGGAGGAGGGCGAGCACGGCGTTGCCGATGAGCTGGACCGTGTTCTCGTACCCGGCGAACAGGATGAGGAAGGCCAGCGACATCAGCTCGTCCTCGGTGAGCCGGTCGCCCTCGTCGCGTACGGCGATCAGGTCGGAGAGGAGGTCGTCGGCGGGCGCCCGGCGCTTGGCCTCGAGCAGCCGGGTGAGGAAACCGAGCATGGCCTCCATCGCCTGCTTCGAGGCGTCCGGGCGGGCCGGGTCGGGGGCGGTGAGGCTGTCGGTCCACTGCCGGAAGTCCAGCCGGTCGCCCTCGGGGATGCCGAGCAGGTCGCAGATGACGGTGATGGGCAGCGGGGCGGTGTAGGAGGCGACCAGGTCCGTGCTGCCGTGCGGGCCGAGCGCGTCGAGGAGTTGGTCGGCGGTCCGGCGGATCGGCTCGCGCAGTTGCTGGACGCGGCGCGGGGTGAAGGCGCGGCCGACCAGGCGCCGGATGCGGGTGTGGTCCGGCGGGTCCATGTTGAGGAGGTTGGCGTCGAGGGCGGGCGGCAGCAAGAGGCCCTTGTACCGGCCGGCCGTGCCGCTGCGTTTGTCCAGCGACAGCCGCGGGTCGGCGAGCGCGGCACGGACGTCGTCGTACCGGGTGACGAGCCAGGCGGGGGTGCCGTCGGGTCCGGTGATGCGGTGCACGGGCGCGGTGTCGCGCAGGCGCCGGTAGACGTCGTAGGGCTGGTCGATGAGGCCGTCCGCGAGATCCATGGCCCGCAGCCTACGCGGGCTCAGCCGCCGTACTCCTGGATGCGCCGTCCATGCCCCCGGTCGGTCAGTGCGGGCAGCCGTCGCTTCAACTCCTGTACGACGGACGGCACATCGACGGTCAGGAGCTGCCGGTCGCGCATCAGGACCCGGCCGTCGACGACGGTCGTGCGGACGTCCGAGGAGCGCGCGCTGTGGACGAGGGTGGCGGCGAGGTCGTGGACGGGCTGGGTGTGCGGGCCGGTGAGGTCGACCAGGATGATGTCGGCGCGCCGGCCGGGCGCGAGGGCGCCCACACGGTCACCGAGGCCGAGGGCGCGGGCGCTCTGCGGGCCGGCGTGGTGCAGAGCCTGACGTGAGGTCAGCCAGCGTGGATCGCCCTCGGTCGACTTCTGGATCAGGGAGGTCAGCGTCATCGACTCCCAGACGTCCAGGGAGTTGTTGGAGGCGGCGCCGTCGGTGGCGAGGCCGACGGGGACACCGGCGGCGCGCAGGGCCCGTACCGGAGTCGTGTCCGGCCAGGCGAACCTGAGGTAGCCGCGGGGCGCGGTCGCCACGGCCGTACGGCCGCCCGTGCGGGCCAGCAGCGGAAGGTCGCGCTCCACGATGCCCGTGCCGTGGGCGATGAGCAGGTCGGTGTCGAGGAGTCCGGCGCGGTCCAGGACCTCGATGGGGGTGAGGCCGTGCCGGGCGAGGCTGGTGTCGGTCTGGTCGCGGTTCTCGGCGGCGTGGAGATGGACGGGCAGGCCGTGGGCGCGGGCGAGTCCGGCGGTGGCGGCGAGGTCGGCGCCGGTGACGGTGTAGGGGGCGTGCGGGGCGAGGGCGGTGGTGATACGGCCGTCCGCGCCGCCGCGGTGGCGGAGGGCGAACTCGGCCGACCGCTCCCGTCCTTCGGGACCCTGGCTGGAGAAGTAGGCCTCGCCGAGGTGGGCGCGCAGGCCGCACTCGGCGACGACGGCGGCGACGGCGTCCATGTGGAAGTAGTGGTCGGCGAAGCAGGTCACCCCGCCCCGGATCATCTCCGCGCAGGCGAGCCACGCGCCCAGCTCCACGTCGCGGGCGGTGAGGTTGGACTCGACGGGCCAGACGACGTCGTTGAACCACTCCTCGATGGGCAGGTCCTCGGCGAGGCCGCGCAGGACCACCATCGGGGCGTGCGTGTGGCAGTTGATCAACCCGGGCATGGCGACCTGCCCGTGCGCCTCGATCCGCTCCCGGGCGGGCAGCTCCCGCACGGACGCGGCGCCGGTGACCGACTCGATCACCCGGTCGCGTACGACGATCGCCGCGTCCTCGCGGAAGCCGATCCGTTGCTCCTCGTCATGCTCCTCGTGGAGGAGCACGGTGCAGCCGGTGATGACCAGGTCGGCGGGGCGGGCACGCATGGGCCCACCGTACGGCTACGCGGCGGCGGGCAGTGGCACCTCGACGCCGTGCAGCTCCAACTCGGCGAGCGTGTCGTGCAGTTGCCCGATGTGCCGGGGTGTGAGCCGGCCCGTGTCGTCGAGGTGGACGGCGCAGGCCGTGGTGGTGTCGACAAGTCGCTCCAGGACTTCCGCGACGGCGTCCGTGCCCGCGGTGTGCCGGGCGAGGGCGGGCAGTTCGGCGGCGGCGAGCGCGATGGCGGTACGGGCCTCGGCGAGGGTGCGGTAGGCCTCCCGGCGCAGCGCCCACCGCTCGGCGCGGTCGCCGGACTCGCCGAGGGCGAGGACGTGGACGAGATAGGCGTGCGCGGCGCTCCCGGCGGCGGCGAGCCGGGCCCGTACGGCGCCGCCGCGCTCCCCCGGCATCGGCAGATGCCCCACGACCAGCACGAGTGCGCACGCGAGCAGGGTCTCGCCGATCCGGCTGACGGAGGCCTGCGGCTCGCCGCCGGCCATGACCAGGGCGAGGACGAGGACGGTGACGACGGCCGTCAGTGCGGCGAAGTGCCGGGTGGCGACCGGCACGAGCGCCCCGCAGACCGCGACCAGCGCGATCAGCCCCGCGGGCCGTGGCAGCAGCGCGGCGAGCCCGGCGAACACCAGGGCGCCCAGCACGGTGCCGGCGGCCCGGCACAGCACCCGGGAGGCCAGCGGCCCGAGATCGGGCTTGACCAGGAAGACGGCGGTGGCGGGCAGCCAGTACCAGTGCTGGTGGGGGCCGTACCAGCGGGTGTGGTGCAGCGCCTGGGCGATGGCGGCGCTGGCTCCGAAGCAGAGGGCGACGCGCAGCCCGTACTCGCGTCCGCCGGTGCCGAACGCGTCCCGCAGCCCGTCCCGGACGCCCCGGGGCCTGGTGAGCAGCCGGTCCCGCGCGCCCTCGACCCGGCCGAAGGCCTCGGCGGCGCGCAACAGGGCGCCGTCCAGGGCCCGCAGGGCGGGGGCGGACCTGCGAGGTGCGGGCAGCGGGCCGGCACCGGTGTTGCCGCGGACGGCGGAGGACCTGTCAGGTGCGGGCAGTGGGCCGGTACCGGTGTTACCGCGGACGGCGGCGGCAAGTCGCCGGGGCCCGGTGAGCAGCCGGTCCCGGGCGCCCTCGACCCCATCGAAGGCCTCGGCGGCGCGCAACAAGGCGCCGTCCAGGGCCCGCAGGCCGGGGGCGGACCTGCGAGGTGCGGGCAATGGGCCGGCACCGGGGTTACCGCGGACGGCGGCGGCAAGTCGCCGGGGCCCGGTGAGCAGCCGGTCCCGGGCGCCCTCGACCCCATCGAAGGCCTCGGCGGCGCGCAGCAGGGCGCCGTCCAGGGCGCGCAGGGCGGGGTCGGACCTGTGAGGTGCGGGGAGCGGGCCGGCGCCGGTGTTGCCGCGGACGGCGGCGGCGAGGCGGCGGGGCCCTTCCGCGGCCCGCGCCGAGACGGGTTCTCCCGCCCAGAACAGGGCGGTGGCGGCCTCGGCGAGGGGCAGGGCGGCCGCGTACTGGGCGTGCAGCCGGCGCTCGGCGGCGGAACTGGCGTACCGGCGCAGCCGGGGCCCGGCGAGTGCGTCCTGGGCCTGGTCGAGGGCGGCGGTGAGCGCGGCCCGCCGGGCGGTGGCCTGCGCCCCGCCCACCGCCTCGACCAGCGCGGCGATGGCGTCGTACACCGCGGCGACCGCCGCCCGCTCCCCGTCGAACCGGAAGTCCCCGGCGAGCGAACCGGGCGTGGGCAGGGCGAGCCGCAGCACCAGCAGCCAGCCGGCTCCGGCGAGGAAGGCGAGGGCCCGCTGCCAGCCGCTGTCGGCCGCGGGCATCCCGGCGCCGATCGCGGCACCGACGAGCAGTTGCGTTCCGGCGGCGGAGGCGACGGGCCCGACCGCGCTGATGCCACCGGCGATCAGCCCGAGCCCGGTGAGCGCCAGGGTCAGCGGTACGGCGGCCAGCCCCTGTCCCGCATACGTTCCCGCGAGCAGCCCGAGCGTCCCGGCCAGCGCGGGCACCCCGAGCCGCTTGACGGCGGCCCGCCGGCTGCCGGGCCGGTCGTTGATACCGGCGAGCATGGCGCCGATGGCGGCGAGCACGCCGGGTGCGGTACGTCCCGTGCCGACACCGGCGAGCAGCAGCGGCCCGGCGGCCAGCGCACCCCGGACCACCGCACTCCAGGGCACGGGACCGCGCTGGGCACGGAGGGCATGGGCGAGCCAGGGGGGTGCGGCGGGGCGGGACACGGGGCTCCTGTCGTACGAGGGCGGGGTGGACCTTCGGACGACGGTGGCCGGTGGACCGTGCCTCCACGGTAGAGCCGGTTAGCCGAGCAAACGGGACGATCACGTTTCAGGGAGGTGAAAGGTGCCCGGGTGGCTGGTTTCTTTATGAACGCAATCGGCTGGTACGCCCTGTCCGCGTAACGTCGCGGGCCGTGTCGCGAGAGGCGGAAGCCGCGGCGGCATGCGCCGCTTCGACGAGGGACTCGGTCCTGGTGATCGCGGTCGTCAGCGCGTCGGTGTCGGTACCGCTCGCCTCCATGAGGATGGCGTCGACCGAACGCAGCCCGGCTCTCTCCAGCAGCCGCTTCTCGTTCGTCACCCACTCGCCGCGTACCGCGAGTACGCCGTGCGCGGCCTGGGCGGCGGCCGTGGCGATGGCGCCGGCGGTCTCCGTGAGGCGGCCGTGGGGCGCGTGGTTGGCCTTCGCATACGCGAGGGTGGCGCGGGCCGTGCCGTGCCAGTGGCCGGCGGCGGCGAGGCGTAGCTTGGCCGGGTACGGTGCCGGGCGGGGCAGCTCGCCGTGCAGGACCTGGTTGACGGCCAGTTCGGCCACCAGCAGGTAGGTGGGGATGCCGGCCAGGTGGAAGAGCAGCGGCTCCACCCGGAACCGGCCCTCCTCCGCCTCTGCCAGCTCGTGTTCGACCACCTCCAGGTCCCGGTAGTGGACGTCGACGCGGCGGCCCTCGATGGTCAGCCAGGCCCCGCCGTTGAACACTCCGCCGCCCCAGTCGCCGATGCCGGACACCTCCCCTTCCCAGCCGACGGTCCGCAGGTCGTCCGGGTCGAAGGCGCCGCGGTAGTAGATCGCCAGGTCCCAGTCGCTGTCGGGGCGGTGGGTGCCCTGGGCGCGGGAGCCGCCGAGGGCGACCGCCCGGACGGTGGGGAGGGCGGCGAGGCGGTCGGCGGTGCGGGCGAGGAAGTCGGCTTCGGAAGACCGGGGCATGCCCTCAGCCTGCCGCAGCCATCCCGAAGTCCGCTCCCGAAATTTCCGCGAGTCGCTCCGCGATGCGCCGCAACGGCTCGCGCAGCGCCGCGAGATCGGTCCGCATCTCGGACGCCTGCGGCCAGGCGAGTTCGTGGTCGAGCGGCGCTACGTCGGCGGGGCGCCGGGCCTCGTATGCGGCGAGCCTGGGGTGCCAGGTGGTGGTGAAGGGCCGGATGGTGTCGTTGATCAGGGCGTAGGCGAGGCCCTGGACGGTGGTCGCCCCGGCCGGCGACCCCTGCTCCAGGCGGATGCTGTAGGTGTGCAGCGTGCCGCGCGTGAAGTCGATGAGTGACTTCAGCGACGACAGCGCCTCGCGCAGGCTTCCCGTGCCGGGTGCCAGTTCCTGCACACCGATCCGGGTGACCAGCTCGACCTGGATGTCGAAGGCCGCCATCCGCTCCGACTCGCTCGGGGCTGCTGACACGAGGGCCTCCCTACGGCTTCCGGGTAGGGCCAGCGTAACCGCCTCGCGATGGCCGCAGAGGGTGCGCAGGGCCGCGTGCCGCAGGGCTTCGGCGCGGGCGGGGGCGGGGTCGTGCTGGTGCCAGGCGTGCAGGGTCACCGGGTGGAGGGACCAGCGGTCGGTGCCGGTTCGGTGGGTCCCCGGGTCGGTGGCCGGCGTCAGCAGGCTGCGCGTACGCAGTTCCGCGATGCCGTTGCCCGCGCGCCGGCCCGCCATGATCTCCGGCACCCGGTCGACGGCGGCCAGCACCCGGGCCACGTCGTCGGCGGTCACCGGCAAGGGATGCAGCGCCGCCGCGCAGCGCAGTACGTCCACCGCGTCCGGGGTGTCCACGTCGTGGACGACGGCTGCCGTGATGTCCTCGCCGGCGAGTGTGTCCAGGAGAGATCTCCCACGCGCGTGCAGCCGGTCGTACAGGTCGGGCGCGCGGTGGCCCGCCTGGAGCGCCCGGCGCAACACGGACAGGGCGAGGGGGTGGCCCCCGACCGCCTCGGCCAGCGCCATGTCACCGCCGACGAGTTCACGCGCGTGGGCGTCGTCCAGCGGGCCGAGGTCGACGGGGGTACCGAGGGCGTCGTAGGCGCGGCCGCGCAGGGTGAAGACGGTGTACCCGAGGGGGTGCGGAGCCGCCATCGCCGCGATCGTCCGCAGCGGCGTGCGTTCCGGGGCGACGGCGTCGACGATCCACAGGAACGGTTCGCCGCCGCTGTCGAAGTGACGGACGAGGGCCTGCCGGTCACCCAGTCCGAGCGCCCGCAGCGACTCGCCGTGGTCCTGTCCGCGCAGCCAGTACACCCCGCCCGGATAGGCGGCCTCGAAGCGGACCGCGTACTCCTGGGCGAGCAGTGTCTTGCCGATGCCTGCCATGCCCCGGATCTGCACCGTGCGGGTGGCGGACCGGCCGACGGTGAGGGGGGCCGCGTGGGCGTGCAGCGCGGAGTGCACGTGCCAGAGTTCGGAGAGCCGGCCCAGGAACTCGGGGTGCGGTTCCGGCGCCCGGTGCCGACCCTGCCCGCCGCCGCGCTCGCGGATGGTCATGGGTCCGGCCAGCCGTGCGACGTGCTCGCGTACGTCGTCCACAAGGGCGACGGGGTCGTCGGCGGAGGCGTGCCGGGCGTCGCGGAGTTCGACGGGGTGGATGTGCCCGGTGCTGGGCTCCGGGTTGACGACCATGACCCGGCGCCGCGGATCGCCCTCCTCAAGGCCCGCGAGATAAGCCGTCGTCAGCTCCCACTGGCAGGCTTCCCGTTCGGGGTAGGCGGCCGAGTAGTACGCCAGCAGCGCCTTGGAACGGCCCAGTTCGCGCCGGATGGTGTCGCTGATGCCCGCGAAGGACGCGACGCCGGTCTCGTCCGTGAACACCCTCAGTCCGCCGTCGCTCAGCGCGCGCACGAGCGGACGGATCCGCTCCACATCACCGCGGCTGTAGCTGAGGAAGACGTCCCACACGGCGACTTACCCTACTGTGGGTACCGGGGAGGGCGATCATGGCACACAGGCAGCGCAGGCGACGGCGACCGAGCGGTCCCTCGCAGATCACGGCCAGGCTCACGATTCCGTTCGTGGGTGAGATCTCCGGCACCTGGGAGCCCGCCGACGCGGAGCGCAGCGCGGCCTGGGAGCTGTAACTGGAGCTGGTGACGCGGGTGTCGGTGGAGGAACTGGCCCGCGACGAGGGGTTCCTGCGCGAGGCGCTGTCCTCGCTGTACACGTTCTTCAACACCACCCGGGAGATCCTGCGCCGCTACGGCCCCGACGTCGCTCCGCCCCTGGCCCCCGGCCACGTCAGCTTCGGCGTCCTCGCGGTCACCGTCCTCAACCGGGTCCTGCGCCCGCTGCTGTCGTCGTGGCATCCCCGGCTCACCGCGTACGAGTCCCGGCGGCCGGAGGGCCGGGATCCGGTGGTGTGGGAGCGGGAGTGGGAGCACGCCGAAGCGCTCCGCGGCGAGATCACCGAGGTACGGCGCACCCTGACGGCTCTGGCCCGCACCTTGCAGGAGGTGGCCGGGGTCGGAGACCTGATCGACCCGCCGACGCCGCGTTCCCCGGATCAGGGACGCGGATCGGGGCCCCCCGCAGGCAGGGGCCGAGCTGACGGCGATCGCGCCTGAGCGAATCCACCGAGGGCGGTTCACGACCGCCGCCTGAGGCCCGCTCCTGCCCTGCGTCCCTGGTCACGGCCATTGTCAGTGGCACGCGTTATCAAGGAATCGTAACGCAGTGTGACGACGGGGGAGGCGGTCGTGACGATCCAGGGCAGGGAAGCGAGCGGGCAGGAGCGGGACGGGGAAGCGCCTCGGTGCCCGGAGGGCCGGGCGGACGCGTCGCGGGGGCGCACCCATCTGTCGATGGCGGGGCAGCGCGCGCGGGGATGGACACCGGGCATGGTCCGCCGACTGCTCGGCGGGCCCGATCTGCTGCGGAGCAACCCGCACTTCGGCTCGGCACCGCGGACACGGTTGTATCGCCTCGACCGGGTCGAGGCGGCCGAGCGCGGCGAGGAGTTCCGGGCCGTTGCGGCGGCAGCGGCCCGCCGGTCCGCCGCGGCGCGGGCGGCGGCGCTGCGGCGACGGCGGGAAGTGCTGGCGCGGATCGCGGCGGAGCCCATCGACGTGCCGCGTCTGACCGCGCAGCGGCTCGCGGAGCCGGCGGTCGAGCACCGCGAACGGCGGGACGCGGAGCGGGCAGGCGAACGGTGGAGGCCCGCGTCCGGTCCCGCGGCGGCGCAGTCCGCCGATCCCGTGCGCTCGACCGGTGGAAGGTCGACTACCTGAGGCATCGGCTGACTCGGTACGACGAGCTCCTGGACGGACTGCGCGGCAGCACGGGACGTGCCGCGGCCGAGGAACTGCTGCGCCGCCGGATCCACGCCGCCATCGCCGAGGCGTACCCGGACCTTGCACAGGAGTGCGAACGGCGGCTGTCCGAACGGCAGTCGGGGCCACCGGGCGCATGACAGCTCCGGACGAAGAGCGCGCGGTACGGGGACGGCCCGCGAGGGTGTCCCTGCGCTCCCGGCACATGAAGGATGATCAAGCCCTTCGGTTGCACGAACGTCTGTCCTCCTCCCCTCTGCTGCGCTCCGTCGCGTTCGGCGAGGGACGGCGGTTCGGCCTCTGGGACCTGGCCTCGCTCACCGAGGGCGCCCTCGGCCGGTGCTGCGCTCCGGAGTCGTTCACGGTGTCGAGCGTGAAGCGGCTACGGCGCGAACCGGGCCCGGCCGGGCGGGAGCACGATGACGACCACGACTTCTCGAGGAGGTACTGGATCCGATCGCCGCGCGGCGGCGGGCGTGACATCGCCGGCACCGTCGCCGTCGACACCTGACCGACGGGCGCGGACGCGCTCCGCGTCTCCTCGTTCTACGTCCATGTCCCGTCGTCCTGAGAAATCGGATGCGGGCGGGGCCGAGCGGCACCGATCATCGTGAAGTTGTCCACTGCCACCGTAGGAGTGCAGCCCTCATGATCCGGCGCGTCACCGTCCCTGCCCTCTTCCCGCCGCCCACCTATTCCCACGCCTCCGTCGTCGAGGCCGGGACGAAGCTGGCCTTCCTCGCCGGGGCCGTGCCTCTCGACGCCGAGGGGAAGCTCGTCGGCGAGGGCAATCCCGTGCGGCAGGCCGAGCAGGTGATCGCCAACCTGGAGGAACAACTGCGGGCCGTGGGAAGCGACTTGGGGCAGGTGGTCGCCACGGATGTCTACGTGGTGAGCAGCGAGCCCTCGGTGCTGTCCGCGGTATGGGATGTCGTGGAGGCCTCCGGGCTGAGTGCGGGGCCGCACTCGTCCACGCTGCTCGGTGTCGCCTGCCTCGGCTACACCGGGCAGCTGGTGGAGATCACGGCCACGGCCGTGGTGCCGGAGCGGGCGGAGGAAGGCCGGTGACGCACGAGGTCGTGCTGCGCCGGGCCGTGGCGGCCGACGCCCGTGCCGCCGCCGATGTGTATCTGCGCTCCTTCCGTGCCGCCCTGCCCACCGTCGTGCGGCCGCACACCGACGACGAGGTGCGGGAGTACATCCGGGATGTCGTCGTGCCGTCGCGGGAGACCTGGGTGGCGCAGGCCCCCGGCGGCGGGATCATCGGACTGATGGTGCTGGACGGGGAGTTGCTGTCCCAGCTGTACCTGGCCCCCGACTGGCGGGGGCGTGGCATCGGCGACCGGTTGGTGGCTCTGGCCAAGGAGCGCAGCCCGGGCGGGCTGACCCTGTGGACCTTCCAGGTCAACCGGCCCGCCCACCGCTTCTACGAGCGCCACGGCTTCACGGCCGTCGAGTTCACCGACGGCAGCGGCAACGAGGAGCGGGAGCCGGACGTGCGGTACGTCTGGCGGCCCGGCCCTGACGGTTCCGGCTCACCGTGACGGCTGTAGTCGATCACGATCACACCGAACAGCGGGCCCAGGAAGGCGCCGAGGCCGCCGATGGACACCGGGCGCGGGGTGGAAGTCGGCGGGATGCGCCAGTGGGCCTTGGCCAGGAACCAGACCGCCAGCGCGATCATCACCAGCCAGAGGCGGCTGGCGGCTGGCGTGGGTTACCGCAGTCCGGCCGCCTCCGCGGCCGTACCCAGCACTTCGCGCAGCATCTCGGCGGTGAGCCGACCGGTGAAGGTGTTGCGCTGGCTGACGTGGAAGCATCCGAAGAGGTCGAGGCCGTCGAGGGCGACCCGGGTGCCGTGGGCGAAGGCCGGGCGGGGCCGGGGCACGGTCCAGCCCGCCTCGGCCAACGCGGGCAGCGCGGCCTGCCAGCCGAAGGCGCCGAGCACGACCGCGGCCTTCAACGTCGGGCGCAGCAGCCTCAGTTCCTGGACCAGCCAGGGGCGGCAGGTGTCGCGCTCGCCGGGGGTCGGTTTGTTGGCGGGCGGGGCGCAGTGCACCGGCGCGGTGACACGGACGCCGTACAGCTCCAGCCCGTCGTCGGCGCTGACGGAGGTGGGCTGCGAGGCGAGCCCCACGTCGTACAGCGCCTGGTAGAGGACGTCTCCGGAGCGGTCACCGGTGAACATCCGGCCGGTGCGGTTGCCGCCGTGCGCGGCGGGGGCCAGCCCGATGATCACCAGCCGGGCGTCCGCGGGACCGAAGCCGGGCACCGGCCGCCCCCAGTACGTCCAGTCGGCGAACGCGGCCCGTTTCGTGCGGGCCACCTCCTCGCGCCACTCGACCAGCCGGGGGCAGGCCCGGCAGTCAGCGACACGCCGGTCGAGCCGGGCGAGGGGGCTGGTGTCGTCCATACAGCCACCGTATGCCCCAGCAGGTCGGGGGTGCGCGGCCGTCAGTGCCGCGAACCCGTGGGTTCCCGGCCCTCTGTCCTCGACTGCACCCCCGCCACTTCACCGCCCGGCACCCGCCGCCCCCAGGAAAACGCCTCCGGCTCGCCCGGCCGACGGAGTTAAGGTCGGGGCATGGCTTCCGAGGATGCGGACGAGAACGTGAACCGTGGGACCGGCGGACCGGACGGGACCACCCCCGCCCACGACGCCCAGCACACCCAGGGCTCCGGTGCCTCCGTCGGCCAGCCGGTCGATCCGAAGATCGCCGCCGCGGTGGCCGCCGCCGAGGCCGCAGGGCCGGCCAAGGGCGAGACCGTCCGGATCGACAGCTGGATCTGGGCCGTGCGGCTGATCAAGACGCGTTCCCTCGGCGCCACCGCCTGCCGGGGCGGCCACGTCCATGTGAACGGCGAGCGGGTGAAGCCCGCCTACTCCGTGCGCGTCGGCGACGAGGTGCGCCTGCGGCACGAGGGCCGGGAACGAGTCGTGATCGTCAAGCGCCTGATCCGCAAGCGGGTCGGCGCGCCCGTGGCCGCGCAGTGCTACATCGACAACTCCCCTCCGCCCCCGCCCCGCGAGGCCGTCGCCCCCGCCGGCCTCCGCGACCGAGGCGCCGGCCGCCCCACCAAGCGCGACCGCCGCGAACTGGAACGCCTCCGCGGCCTCGGTGTTCCAGGCGGCTACGGAGCCTTCGGCAGCGCCGCAGCCCCCGCCGGCTTCGCCGGATCCGGCGGCCCGGGCGAGCCCGGTAGTTCCGGTGGACCGGCCGGGTCCGGGTCGGGCGACCGCGAGGGCTCCGGCGGACGCCGCGAGACCGGCAGGCGCAGCGGATCCGGGGCCGGTGGGACCGGTAGGTACGGCAGAACCAAGTCCAGTGGGGCCGGTAGGCACGGCGGAACCGGGTCCGGCGGGACCGGGTCCGGCGGGACCGGGTCCGGCGGGACCGACGGGCGTCCCCGGGGACGGTGACCCGAAGGGCTTACCTCACACAGGCCCCCATCGGCACCGTCGCCCCCCCGCACGGCCGACATTGCCCCGGCCCCCACCCAGCCAACACGACCCCAGACCCGACGAAACCGACGGACGCCACCGCAAGCGGTGACCCGAAGGAAGGCGGGCGAGCCCTTACCGGCACCCGCCAACGCCGTCGACCGGACCCCCGCGCCCGGTCGGCGGCGTTCGTGTCGGCGTCGGCAGGGTCACCGCCGCCGTACCAAGCGCAGCAGTTCCGCGTTGTGGCCGCGGCGGGCCCAGGCGATCAGGGTGAGCGGGACCATCAGGATCAGCGGGGTCGCGGCGTACTGGCCGTCGAAGACCGTGAGCTGGACGATGAACGCGCCCACCATCAGCGCACTGAGCGCGATCGCCGCCACCGACTGCAGCACGGGGATCAACAGCGCGACCGCTCCGGCGAGTTCGAGCGCGCCGATGGTGTACATCGCCCCGCTGCCCCAGCCGATCTTGTCGAAGGACTCGACGGCCGAGGGGTGCGCGATGAGCTTGGGCAGCGCGCTCGCGATGCCGTAGAACAGCGCGAGCAGCACCTGCACGGTCCGCAGCGCGATCCGGGCCGCGCGCCTGCGGCCGCCGGCGGAGCCGGTGGAGGCGACGGAAGCGGTGGGGACGACGGGGGTGGTGGTCTCGGACATGAGGATCTCCTGGGGAAGCGGTGCCCATTGCTTTCACCGAGGTAGACCCGGCACGATCCGGAAACTCATCGCTCGCCGGCCGTCCGGTGCGACGGAGTGCCGGCTATGCCTTCGGCACGGCCCGCACCCATGTCCGGTCAGGTGTCAGATACGCGTCCACCTCCAGCCCCGCCTCCTCCAATGCCGACTCGAACTGCTCCTTCGTCAGGGGCCGGGCCAGGAATGTCTGGGTCCAGACCGCGTCCGGGAAGACATACTCCGCACGGACCGAGTTCACCCCGTCTCCGGCGGGCTCCACCGAGGCGATCCGTACGGTGAAGCCGCTCGGGTCGATCCGCTCCCTCGGGACGTTCGTGTGGTAGTCCGCGCCCTCCCGCTGGATGAGCACACAGCCGCCCTCCGCGACATGGCCGGCACACGTGCGCAGCATGCCCCTGCGGACCTCCTCGTCACCGGCGTGCACGAGAAACGACGCGAGCATCACCACGTCGAACTTCTCACCGCCCAGGTCCAGTTGCTCTATGGGCCCGCATATCGTGCGTGCCCCGTGGATCCGGCTCAGCATGTCGGCGGACTCGTCCACCGCCGTGACCGTGAAGCCGCGTTCCAGCAGGGGATGGGTCATGCGGCCCACTCCGCTGCCCAGTTCCAGGATGTGCGCCCCGGCCGGTACCGCCGCGGCGATGGTGTCCGGCTCGTCGCCCACCGGCAGCCGCTCGTACAACTCGACCGCGCAGCCGTCCGGGGTGATCGCACCGGGTCCCGTGCCCTCGTATCCCTCGCGCATTTCGACCGTCATGCCCGAACAACGGCCCACCCTCGCACGCCCGTTCCCGTCCAGCACCGGTTCACCCGTTCGAGTTACTTTGCGGCAGACTCAGCAAACCCGCAGCAACCCGACGCTATGCGGCGGAAGCCGGTCCGGTCGGGAACGGGAACCAGCCGCGCCCGATGTACCAGTGTCCGCCCGCCCGCAGATGGTCCCCCACGGCCCGTTCCACGGCTGTGCGACGCGGCAGCCCCGCGACCGGCAGATCGGGATCGCCGAAGACGAACTGGACGGGGTCGGTGTCGGACGGCTCGATGTCCTTCCGGACGGTGCGGAACCGCTCCTGGAAGCGGACGATGTTGGAGTCGGCGGGCAGGTACCGCTTCAACTGCGGGTCGAGCAGCCAGGAGTGGCACAGCGCCGCCACCGGCCGCTCCTCGGGGAAGTGCACGGCGAAGAACTCGCGCGCCCACGCCAGGGAGCGGTCACAGGCGGACGGGGTCAGCGGGCCGTGGAAGTCGGGTATGTGCAGGTTCAGGCAGGGCGTGCCGGGGACCGCCGCCACTCCGGCCGCCGCGAGCACCGGCGCCGTGCGCTGCCCGAGGTGCGCCCGCTCGAACTGCAGCCGGCCCAGCTGGAACAGCTCACCCCGGAAGTGCCGCACGAGCCAGCGCCGCGCGTGCACGCCGGTCGAGCCGTGCCGTCTGCGGTGCACCGCCATCTGACGGCCCAGGTCGGCCAGGGTGCGCCGGGAGATCTCGGGCGGGATGCCGCGTTCCCGGTGCCGGGCGAGGGTGCGCGGGAGGGCGGCGACGAAGACGTACACGCCGAAGATGCCGGACAGCTCGGCCGGCGCCGCATCGAAGTGCCTGGCGAGGTCGGGTGTGCGGCCGGTGTCCTCCGGGTCGCGGAACAGTTCCTCGACGCACTCCTCCAGGAGTCTCAGCGCTCCCGGGTCACCGGTGAGCCGGGAGCGCCGGGTCACGAGTTCGTTGATGTCCTCGTGCGGCACGGCCAGGTCGAGGAGCAGTTCGGGCAGGTCGTCGGCGTCCGGCAGCAATGGATCCCCCTTCGACGAGCGACGGACGAGCGCCGTTGATGAACGTCGTCAGCGAAGAGTACGTTGCAAGGAGGAGTGGTGGTCCGATGCGTACGGGCAGTGAACCGGCGACCGCGCGCAGTGCTCTGCGGGCGCGGTTCTGGCTGTGCGTGTGGGGGCTGGTCTGGGCGGTCTTCGGCACGGTGGCGTTCGCGCTCGCCGGGCGCCCCGGCTGGGCTGCGGCCTGCGGGGTGCTGTGGCTGGTGGTCACCCTCGACATGACCGTGGTTCTCCGGCACATCCGGCAGGGCCCGCACTATCAGCCGGGCCGTGACATACCGCCGTACCAGCCGCCGGACGACGGACCGCCGTTCCGGCGGCCACCGAGGCATCGGCATCCATGATGACGACGCACGCGGGGCCCACGGGTGAGCCGCGCTCAGTCGTCGAAGCGTGCCGACTTCAGATACTCCGGGTTGGGATCCAGTGCGGCCGCGAGCCGGAAGTGGCGCTTGGCCTGCTCGGGGCGGCCCTGGCGTTCATAGGTGCGGGCCAGTGCGAAGTGCGCGAAGGCGTTGTCCGGCTCGCGCTCCAGCACGATGGTGAACTCCAGCTCGGCGGGCCGCAGTTGCGCCGCGGCGAAGAACGCACGCGCGCGGAGCAGCCGGGCCGCGGTGTTCTCCGGGTATGCGGCGATGACTCCGTCGAGCAGCTTCACCGCGCCCCGCGGATCCCGTGAGTTGAGCAGATGCTCGGCTGCACGGAAGTCGATGACATGCGTTTCCGGACTGCGTCCGGCGGAACCGCTGGTCTCGGGCACGGCAGAGTCCTTCCCTCACTTGAGCGTTTCAACGCCCGCGAACGGGGCCGCTATTCCGCGGAACCCGCGCGAGCCCGCCGTATGAGGTCCTCCCACACCTCGGCGACGCGCTTGTGCAGGGCGTCCAGGGGTACGTCGTTGTCGATCACGATGTCCGCGATCTTCCGGCGCTGCTCGCGGGTGGCCTGCGCGGCCATACGCGCGCGTGCGTCCTCCTCGGTCATCCCGCGCAGCCGGACCAGCCGGTCGAGCTGGGTCTCGGGGCTCGCGTCGACGACGATCACGAGGTCGTAGAGCGGGGCGAGACCGTTCTCCGTGAGGAGGGGGACGTCGTGGATCACGACGGCGTCGTCGGCCGCGGCCTCCTCCAGCGCGCGGGAGCGGGCGCCCACCAGAGGGTGCACGATCGAGTTGAGGACGGCGAGCTTCTCGGGGTCGGCGAAGACGATCGAGCCCAGTCTGGGCCGGTCCAGGCCGCCGTCCGCGGTGAGGATGTCCTCGCCGAAGGCCTCGACCACGGCGGCGAGTCCGGGGGTGCCGGGCGCCACGACCTCGCGCGCGATGCGGTCCGCGTCGATCAGCACGGCCCCGTGCTCCACGAGCAGCCGTGACACCTCGCTCTTGCCGGCGCCGATGCCGCCGGTCAGGCCCACTTTCAGCATGAGCGCCAGCTTAGGCCCTGCCACTGACAGCGGGACCGGCGGAGTTCAGCTGTCGCCCTCCCGCTCCGCCAGGAACCGCTCGAACTCGCGCCCGATCTCGTCCGCCGACGGGATCTCCACCGGCTCGGCGAGCATGTTGCCCCGGGTCTCGGCGCCCGCGGCGGCGTCGTACTGGTGCTCAAGGCCCTGGACGAGCGCGGTGAGCTCCTCGTCGCCCTCCTGGATCTGCCGGTCGATCTCCGTCTGGGTGCGGTGCGCGTCCGTGCGCAGCGAGTGCGCGATGCCCGGCAGGACCAGCCCGGTGGCGGCCGTGATGGCCTCCAGGACGGTCAGGGCGGCGTCCGGGTACGCCGAGCGGGCGATGTAGTGCGGCACGTGCGCGGCGACGCCCAGGACGTCGTGCCCTGCCTCCAGCAGGCGGTACTCCACCAGCGATTCGGCGCTGCCCGGCACCTGGGCCTCCTCGAAGGGGCTGCGGTGGCCCGGGACCAGGTCGGTGCGGTTGCCGTGCGGGGTGAGACCGACCGGGCGGGTGTGCGGGACGCCCATGGGGATGCCGTGGAAGTTCACGGACAGACGGACCCCGAGCCGCTCCACGATCTGCTGTACGGCCGCCGCGAACCGCTCCCACTCCACGTCCGGCTCCGGCCCGGACAGCAGCAGGAAGGGGGCGCCCGTGGTGTCCTGGACGAGCCGGACCTCGATGGCCGGGACCTCGTAGTCGGTCCAGCGGTCCCGCTTGAAGGTCAGCAGGGGCCGGCGGGCCCGGTAGTCCACGAGCCGGTCGTGGTCGAAACGCGCGACGAGCTGGTGGGGCAGTGCGTCGAGCAGCCGCTCGACGATCTGGTCCCCGGTCTCGCCCGCGTCGATGTATCCGTCGAAGTGGTAGAGCATGACAAGACCGGCCGACTCCTGGGCAAGCGCCATGTCGACAACGGCGAGGCCCTTCGGCTCCCATGCGTACAAACCCTGCGGATCAAGCACTGTGACCGCTCCTCCTCGTGTTCGTCATGGACAACGCGCCCTGGAACGCGGGCATTCCCGGAGCCGGCCACTGATCAGGCCTCTCGCGCAGGCAACCTTGACGCCTTGTCAGCTGGTCTGTACCTTCACCGGGCATCATCGTTCAGCATGACAATTTTCGTTCATGCATGAGACCTGCCACAGAAGGGCATCATGACCGACGCGGCCAAAGGGGTGATCATCGACGGCGTCACGGCAGGGGCATGGGCAGCACCCGCCCGAAAACGCCTGAAGGGCCGCACCTCGAAAGATGCGGCCCCTCAGACTAGGGACTGACCCTCAGCTCAGTGAAAGAGCTCAGCTCTGGCCACCGGCCAGCTTCTCGCGCAGCGCGGCCAGCGCCTCGTCCGAGGCCAGCGCACCGGAGGTGTCCGCGCCCTCGGAGGAGTACGAACCGCCGGTCGCGGCCGGAGCCGCAGCCTCGCCACCCTCGGCGGCAGCAGCCGCGTCGGCCTCGCGGGACTTGATGACCTGCTGCTGGTGCTGCTCGAAGCGGGCCTGCGCCTCGGCGTACTGGCGCTCCCACTCCTCGCGCTGCTTCTCGTAGCCCGGCAGCCAGTCGTTGGTCTCCGGGTCGAAGCCCTCGGGGTAGATGTAGTTGCCCTGGTCGTCGTAGGACGCGGCCATGCCGTACAGGGTCGGGTCGAACTCGACCGAGGCCGGGTCGGCACCGAAGGACTCGTTGGCCTGCTTCAGCGAGAGGCTGATGCGGCGGCGCTCGAGGTCGATGTCGATGACCTTGACGAAGATCTCGTCGTTGACCTGGACGACCTGCTCCGGGATCTCCACGTGACGCTCGGCCAGCTCGGAGATGTGGACCAGACCCTCGATGCCCTCGTCCACGCGGACGAACGCACCGAACGGAACCAGCTTCGTGACCTTACCGGGCACGACCTGGCCGATCTGGTGGGTGCGGGCGAACTGCTGCCACGGGTCTTCCTGGGTCGCCTTCAGCGACAGGGAGACGCGCTCGCGGTCCATGTCGACGTCGAGAACCTCGACGGTGACCTCCTGGCCGACCTCGACAACCTCGGACGGGTGGTCGATGTGCTTCCAGGACAGCTCGGAGACGTGGACCAGACCGTCGACGCCACCCAGGTCCACGAAGGCACCGAAGTTGACGATCGAGGAGACGACGCCGGAACGGACCTGACCCTTCTGGAGGGTCGTGAGGAACGTCTGGCGGACCTCGGACTGGGTCTGCTCCAGCCAGGCACGGCGGGACAGGACCACGTTGTTGCGGTTCTTGTCCAGCTCGATGATCTTGGCCTCGAGCTCCTTGCCGACGTACGGCTGGAGGTCGCGAACGCGGCGCATCTCGACCAGGGAGGCCGGGAGGAAGCCACGGAGGCCGATGTCAAGGATGAGACCACCCTTGACGACCTCGATGACGGTACCGGTAACGATGCCGTCCTCTTCCTTGATCTTCTCGATGGTGCCCCAGGCACGCTCGTACTGGGCGCGCTTCTTCGAGAGGATCAGGCGGCCTTCCTTGTCCTCCTTCTGGAGGACCAGGGCCTCGATCTCGTCGCCGACGGCCACGACCTCGTTCGGGTCGACGTCGTGCTTGATCGAGAGCTCGCGGCTCGGGATGACACCTTCGGTCTTGTAACCGATGTCGAGCAGGACCTCGTCCCGGTCGACCTTCACGATGACGCCGTCGACGATGTCGCCGTCGTTGAAGTACTTGATCGTCTCGTCGATCGCTGCGAGGAATGCTTCCTCGTTACCGATGTCGTTGACCGCTACCTGCGGGGTGGTGGCGGTGGTCTCGGTGCTGCTCGTCATGTGGGAAAGGGCTCCGGTACGGACATTGAAGTCGTAGGTACTGCTTACGCCGGGAGCCCGTTTCGCTCTGCAGAAGCCGGACAGCCAAGGAAGCGGCCCACCAGATACTGGTGATGGCGCCTCGACAACCGAGGGGACATACAACAGATGCGAGCGCAGCCTGCTACGTCTGAGGTGCGCAGGCCCGCAGCGCAACTTGTAGCATACGGGGGCAGCCGGACATGGTCAATGCGCGAAGGCGCACACCCGGGGCGGATCGCCGCATACCCGGCACAAGAAACGTCCCAGGAGGCCACGTAGGCCTTCGGGACCCCTTCCGCGACGCGCGCCCGGCGGGTTGGACGGAAGAGTACGACGAGGGAGCCGATCATCCAAGAGCCGGAAACGTACGAGCCCGAAGGACCCGAGGCGTACGAGCCGGAGGCCACCCGGCGTGACGCCGGGGTCACGGAGAGCGCACGGGCCAATCGGGGCTGGTGGGACCGCAACGCGGACGAGTACCAGACCGACCACGGCACATTCCTCGGCGACGACCGCTTCGTTTGGGGTCCGGAGGGCCTGGACGAGGTGGAGGCCGAGCTGCTCGGCCCGCCGGAGGAGCTGAAGGGCAAGGAGATCCTGGAGATCGGCGCGGGCGCGGCGCAGTGCGCGCGCTGGCTGGCCGCCCAGGGTGCCCGCCCGGTGGCCCTGGACCTCTCGCACCGCCAGCTCCAGCACGCCCTGCGCATCGGTGGATCGTTTCCGCTGGTCTGCGCGGACGCCGGCGCGCTGCCCTTCGCGGACGGCTCCTTCGATCTGGCCTGCTCGGCGTACGGGGCGCTGCCGTTCGTCGCCGACCCGCGGCTGGTGCTGCGCGAGGTGCGCCGGGTGCTGCGGCCGGGCGGCCGGTTCGTCTTCTCGGTGACGCATCCGATCCGCTGGGCGTTCCCGGACGAGCCGGGCCCCGAGGGCCTGTCGCTGTCGTCCTCCTACTTCGACCGCACGCCGTACGTGGAGCAGGACGAGGAGGGCCGCGCGGTCTACGTCGAGCATCACAGGACGCTCGGCGACCGCGTCCGGGACATCGTGGCGTCCGGTTTCCGCCTGGTGGACCTGGTGGAGCCGGAGTGGCCGTCCTGGAACACCTCGGAGTGGGGCGGCTGGTCCCCGCTGCGGGGCAACCTGATCCCGGGGACGGCGATCTTCGTGTGCGAGCGGGACTGAGCCCGGCTGATCATCGGGGGCACGCGCGCGTGGGGGCCGGTTTCGCCGTCGTACGACACTAGGGGCGTGATCCGTTACGACGCCCTGGACGCGCTGCCCGTGCGCTCCGCTCTGCCCGCTCTGACCGAGGCCCTGGAGGGTGCCGGCACGGCCGTGCTCGTGGCGCCGCCCGGCACCGGCAAGACGACGCTGGTGCCGCTCGTGCTGGCGGGGCTGGTCGGCGGCGGGCCCGCGCGCCGCGTCGTGGTGGCCGAGCCACGCCGGATCGCGGCGCGGGCGGCGGCCCGGCGGATGGCGTGGCTGCTGGGCGAGAGGCCCGGCGAGAGCGTCGGCTTCACGGTGCGCGGTGAACGGGCCGTGGGGCGGCACACGCGCGTGGAGGTCGCGACGACCGGCGTGCTGCTGCAGCGGCTGCAGCGGGACCAGGAGCTGCCGGGCGTCGACATTGTCGTCCTGGACGAGTGCCATGAGCGGCATCTGGACGCCGACACGGCGGCCGCGTTCCTGTGGGACGTACGGCAGGCGCTGCGGCCGGAGCTGCGGCTGGTGGCCGCGTCGGCGACGACGGATGCCGGGGGCTGGGCGCGGCTGCTGGGCGGGGCTCCGGTGGTCGAGGCGGAGGGCGTCGCGCACCCGGTGGAGGTGGTGTGGGCGCCTGCGGGGCGTCCGGTACGGCCGCCGCACGGGATGCGTGTCGATCCGGCGCTGCTGGCGCACGTGGCGTCGGTGGTGCGGCGGGCGCTGGCCGAGCGGGACGGGGACGTGCTGTGCTTTCTGCCCGGTGTGGGCGAGATCGCTCGCGTGGCGGGGCAACTGGGGGATGTGACGGACGTCGACGTGCTCCAGGTGCACGGGCGGGCGCCGGCCGCCGTGCAGGACGCGGTGCTCGCGCCCGGGGCGCGGCGCCGGGTGGTGCTGGCGACCTCGGTGGCGGAGTCGTCGCTGACGGTGCCCGGGGTGCGGGTGGTGGTGGACTCGGGGCTCGCCCGGGAACCGCGGGTGGACCACGCGCGCGGGCTGAGCGGGCTGACGACGGTACGGGCGTCGCGGGCGGCCGGGCGGCAGCGGGCGGGGCGGGCCGGGCGGGAGGCGCCGGGCTTTGTGTACCGGTGCTGGACGGAGGCCGAGGACGGGCGTCTGCCGGCGTTTCCGGCGCCGGAGATCAAGGTGGCCGACCTGACCGCGTTCGCCTTGCAGACGGCTTGCTGGGGCGATCCGGACGCCTCCGGGCTGGCGTTGCTCGATCCTCCTCCGGGCGGGGCGATGGCGGCGGCGCGGGAGGTTCTGTCGGCCGTGGGCGCGGTGGACTGCGCCGGTCGGGCCACGCCGGTCGGTGTGCGCCTGTCCCGGCTGGGAGTGCATCCCCGGCTGGGACGCGCCTTGCTGGACACCTCCGGTGAGGGGGCCGAGGTTGTCGCGCTGCTCTCCGAGGAAGTGCCGCGGGAGTACGGGGATGATCTCGCCGGTGCGTTGCGGCGGGCCCGGCGTGGAGGTGACGCGTACGCGGGGCGGTGGGCCGCGGAGGTGCGGCGGCTGCGGGCCGTCTCGGGGGAGTTTTCGCACCCGCCCGCCCGCGACCGTCGGACAGGGGGCTCCGAACAGGCCGGACCAGGCGCCGCCACGGGAGCGCGTGGCCGTCAGGAAGAGCACTCCGGCCAGGCCGGACCGGGCACCGGTGACGACAGGCTCGCCGGCCTTGTGGCCGCGCTCGCCTTTCCCGAGCGTGTCGCCAGGCTGGACGGTGGGTCGTATCTCATGGCCTCCGGTACCCGGGCCGAGCTGGAGGAGGGGTCGGGGCTCCGTGGGGCGCCCTGGATCGTCGTCGCCGTCGCGGATCGGCCCGCCGGGAAGGGGCACGCGCGCGTGCGGCTCGGGGCCGCCGTGCCACAGGACGTGGCGCTCGCCGCCGCCGGGCCCCTGCTCGGCGGGCACGACGAGGTGCACTGGGCCGGCGGGGACGTCGTGGCCCGGCATGTCGAACGGCTGGGGGCGATCGAGCTCGCCGCACGGCCGCTGCAGGACGCCGACCCGGCGCTCGTGCGCGCTGCCCTCCTCGAAGGGCTGCGGCAGGCAGGGCTCGGGCTGCTGCGGTGGACGCCGGAGGCCGAGTCGCTGCGGCAGCGGCTGGCGTTTCTGCGGGCGCATCTCGGGGAGCCCTGGCCGGACGTGTCCGGCGACGCGCTCCACGCGCGCGTGGACGAGTGGCTGGAGCCGGAGCTGGGACGGGCCCGGCGGCGAGCGGATCTCGCGCGGATCGACGCCGGTCAGGGGCTGGCGCGGCTGCTGCCCTGGGCGAGCGGACAGGCCGCCCGGCTGGACGAACTGGCGCCGGAGCGCATCGCCGTACCGAGTGGGTCCAGAATTCGGATCGACTACCGGGATCCGGAGCGCCCCGTGCTCGCGGTGAAGCTGCAGGAGATGTTCGGGCTGCGGCAGACGCCGGCGGTGGCGGGGGTGCCCCTGCTCGTGCATCTGCTCTCGCCCGCCGGGCGGCCCGCCGCCGTGACGGCCGACCTCGCCTCCTTCTGGAAGGACGGCTACAAGGGCGTACGGGCGGAGTTGCGCGGACGGTATCCGAAGCATCCGTGGCCCGAGGACCCGGCGACCGCGGAGCCCACCCGGCACACCAACGCGAGGCTCAGGCGCTGACCGGTTCGGGTTCGGCCGGTTCCGTGGGTGCGGGGTCCTGGGGGCGGCGGGCGCGGGCCTCCAGATAGAGGGAGAGGGCCAGGAGCAGGACTCCTGCGGTCAGGGAGCCCCAGGGGACGTACGAGGTGAGCGTCAGGACCAGGGTGCGGTTGTGCTTGACCAGGGCGACCGTGTGCTCGATGTAGTCCTCGCGCATCTTCACGTCGCCGGCGAACGCCGTGACCTTGGCCCGGCCGCCCAGCAGGGTGCCGCCGCGCAGTTCCTCCCGGTGGAGTTCCTCGCCGTAGACGGGTGCGCCGGTGACCGGTTCGACCCAGAACCTGCGGACGGTGCTGTACCAGCGGGTCGTGCCCGTCCTCGCGACCGATTCCGCAGTGATGCCCTGGACGGGCAGGGTCTTCGGCATGGGGACCTTGGTCCAGGGGATGGTCTGCTCGAAGTAGTAGACCGTCAGGCCGCGGAAGGTCCGGGTGTCCTTGTAGTGGATGGGGCTGGTGGTGCGGGTCTGCGCGTCGAAGTACTCGTAGTCGCGTTTCTGCGTCAGGAAGGGCCACTTGAACTCGATGCCGTCGCGTGTGACGGGGTCGCCGTCGACCATCTCGCCGGTCGCGTGCACGGGGTCCTGGCTGTGGGCGTCGAAGATGTAGCGCTCGGGGACCTTGGAGACCATCTTCCCGTCGGGGCCCTGGACGTAGGAGAGGCTGTCCCAGACCACGACCGGCCGCCCCGCCGTCCTCTCGATGCTCTTCGCGGCCTCCACGTTGCCCTTGAGGGTCTGCACGATGGTGACCTTGGAGACCTTCTTCGCGCGCATCGTGCCGTAGTCGAGGAGGGTGGCGCCCCTGGCCTCCAGGACCATGTCCTGGTACTGGTTCGCGGGGATCCTGGCCAGGCGCGGGAAGGCGTACCAGCGCAGCAGCGGGGACAGCGCCGCGCAGAAGACGGCGCAGGCGAGCAGGACCAGGCTTGCCTTGCGGCGCATGGAAGGCTCCCTCCCGGACGGGCTCGGCTACGGGTGCGAGGGCACCGTCGTCAGCAGCGGCTTGGGGGATGTGCGGCCCGTCGGCGTACCCATGGCGGTCATCGCCAGGACCAGGACGAGTGCGAGGGCGAGACCGGTCGCGGCGGCGATCAGGGCGCGCATACGGGCCTCCCGGCAGACGGTCGTGTCCTGACAGCTTCCTGATGGGTCGTCAGGTTCGGCACCGTAGCAACGGGCGGGTGAGATGAGAACAGCGGTGCACGGACGAACGAGGGCGCCCTCCCCGCCGGTGCGAAGAGGGCGCCCTGCCGGTGGTGTGGTGCGTCAGGAGGCGGACGGGCTCGGGGACGGGCTCGGCGAGGAGTCGGCGGCGGCGACCTTCAGCTCGACGGTGAGCGTCGCGCCGCCGGCGGTGGTGATGCGCAGCAGGAAGGTGCCGGTGGTGTCGTCTGCGTACAGCTTCGGCAGGGTCAGCAGGCCCTTGGCGTCCGTCTGGAGGCCGGTGAGCGTGCGTACGGTCTTGCCGTCGGCGTCCTTGAAGTAGGGGCCCTTGTCGTTCTCGGTGGTGTCGGTGTCGGACTTGATCAGGGTGGCCGTGGCCGCGACCTTGTCCGCGACGGCGCCCTTGTACGTCCCCTTCACCTCGACCTGGTCGGCGAACTCGCCGCCCGGGGTGCAGGTCAGCGGGGTGTCGCTGGTGCGGGTCAAGGTGTCGGCGGCGCGCTCGGTGACGGTGGCGGTGTAGTCGACGCCCTTGACCGGGCGGCCCACGACGGTGGCGGTGACCTTGAAGTCGCCGGTCTTCTCGCCCGCCTGGAGCGCGGGTGCGAGGGCGATGCCCTTGGCGTCGGTGGCGACCGTGGCCACGCTCTCGCCGCCGGCGAAGGTGGCGTCGGTGTCCCCGGAGATGGTGAACCGGATCCTGACCTTGGCGACGGAAGCGCCGGCCTTGGTCTCGGCGCGGGTGCCGATCCGCTCGGTGAAGGCGTGGCCGGCCATCGTGGTGAGCTTGGCCGTGTCCGCGTCGTGCAGGTGGTCCACCGTGTCGGTGGGGGTCTGCGGAGGCGTCGGCGGGACGGGCGGCTTCGGCGGTTTCGGGCTGGGGCTGGGGCTGGGGCTTCCGCTCCCGCCGCCCGGGTGGCCGGGCTTCGGGTCCGGCTTGTGTCCGGGCTTGGTCCTCGGCGTATCCGAGGGCTTCGGGGTGCTGCCGTCACTGCGGTGGCTGGGGACGGAACCGGAGCCGTCGGGCACGGAGTGGGTGCCCTTGCGGTAGTACTCCAACCACGACAGGACGTGGTTCAGGTAGTCCTGCGAGTGGTTGTAGCTGAGGATCGCGCTGTGCAGATCGTCCTCGCGCGAGAGGTCGAGGCCGTCGCGGCACAGATAGTGGCCCGCGGCGAGGGCGGCGTCGTAGACGTTGTTGGGGTCCTTCTTGCCGTCGCCGTTGCCGTCGCGGCCGGCCCAGGCCCAGGTCGACGGGATGAACTGCATGGGGCCGACGGCCTGGTCGTACTCGGTGTTGCCGTCGTAGAGGCCGTGGTCGGTGTCCTTGATGAGCGCGAAGCCGTTGCCGTCGAGCGCCGGGCCCAGGATCGGGCTGACGGTCGTGCCGCTCGCGTCGACCTCGCCGCCGCGGGCCTGGCCCGACTCGACCTGGCCGATGGCCGCGAGCAACTGCCAGGGCAGGTTGCAGCCCGGCTTGGAGGAACGCAGTTCGGCTTCGGCCTTCTTGTAGGCATCGAGGACCGTCGCCGGTATGCCGGCCTCGGCGTCGCCCTGGGGTACGGGGGTGCCGGCGGTCGGGGAGGGGCTGGGATGGGGGCTGTTGAGCGGCGGCAGGTCCGTGTAGTACGGCGAGTTGCCGGTGGCGTTGCCGTCGGAGCTCGCGTCGGGAACGGGGCTGGAGGCCCCGGCCACGGTCTGTCTGCCGTGGCCCTCGCCGGTCGCTCCCGGAGCCTGGGACGCGGACAGGGCCGCAACCGCTGCCGCGGCCACGGCGGTGGTCGCCGCTCCCTTGCGCAGCCGCCTTCCGAAATGCGCCGCCATCGAGTGAACCCCTCCCGTGGACGCCCCGCGTCCGTATCCGTCGGTCTTGCTCGCCCTGGTGTGACGGTTGCCCCGGCGATCCGGTTGCCTCTGTCGCGCCCTTCCGTCCGTGCGCTGTGTGTGCTATCGCGCGCCCGGCGCGGCGCCGCAGGTGACCCTACGGCAACTTGCTGCCTGTCGGGACCCGTTCGAGCCGGTTTTCACCGGTTGGCCAACTCTCGTTGCCGCCTACGGCCCCGGGCGGTGGTCCCGCATACTGGACGGACGTGATCACCGGCTCGGCACCACGGCCGACGACCGTTCCAGGGAGCCCTGTTGCCGTTCACACTCAGCCATGCGGCGGCCGTCCTGCCCGGGGTACGCCGGGACGGCGGCGGCCGTGGCCCGCTGGTGCCGGCGGTGCTCGTCGCGGGCTCCTTCGCGCCCGACATGACCTTCTACGCGGCGAGTGTCCTGCCGGGCGGCATGGAATTCGGCGCGGTGACGCACTCGTTCGCCGGGGTCTTCACGGTCGACGTGCTCATCACCTGGGCGCTGGTGGGGTTGTGGCTGCTCGTCCGCGAACCGCTGCTCGCGCTGCTGCCCCGGGCCTGGCAGGGACGGCCGGCGCTGCTGCTGCGCTGCGGTGCGCCACGCGCGCGTGTAGGGGCCGTCACGGTGACGCGGTGGTACGTCTCCGCCGTGCTGGGTGGGCTGACCCATGTGGTGTGGGACGCCTTCACGCATGACGGGCGCTGGGGGACGCGGCTGATTCCGGCCATCGAGCGGGACCGTCTCGCGGGCATGCCGCTGTTCTCGTGGCTGCAGTACGGCTCGTCCGTGGCGGGTGCGGTCGTGCTCGCGGTGTTCGCCGCGTATGCGCTGCGGCGGGCGCCGGGCGGGGAGCCGGTGGGGGTGCCGGTGCTGTCCGTGCGGGACCGGTGGTGGGCCGGCGCGGTGCTCGGCGGGTGCGCGGTGGCCGGGGCGGCGCAGCGGGTGGCGCGCTGGTGGGCGCTGACGGGCGCGCCGGAGCGGCTGTGGGATCTGGTGCCCACCCTGTGCTTCGGCGTGGGCGCCGGGCTGGTCCTGGGGCTCGTGCTGTACGCCGTCGGGGTCAGGAGGCGGCGTCGTCCGGGCCTGGTTCCGGACGGTCCAGGGGGGCCGGATGATCCCGGTGATCCCGGTGGGGTGGTCGGTTCCGGCCGGGGGCGGCCGGTCGCTCGGTGAGGGACGCGACGAAGACGGTGAGGGTGCGCCGGGGGCGCGGTCTCGGGATCGCGGTGAGCGCGAGGGCGAGGTAGCCGCGGGCGAGGTCGGCCCACTGGCGCCAGTCCGGCGCGTGGCCCACGCAGGCGGTCAGGCCGGTGAGTCTGTGCCGGAGGTCCGTGGCGGCCTTGCGGACGGTCACGGCCAGGTCGGCGGGGATGCGGGCGGTGCTTGCGTCGGCCACGAGGGCCGGGACCGGCGAGGCGGGCATGGCCTGCGCCGAGGCGGTGTCCGCCCAGGCCCGGAGGTCTGCATCGGGCGTCCGGCGGTGAAGCATGCGTATACCCATGCTCGCAGTTTTGCGGCTGTGGGGGGTGGGGGGCGTTTTGACGGGGGCCACGTGAGTGACGGGCCCTTGAGGGGGTTCGGCCGACTTGCGCCGTGCGGGCACCGGATTCCTGGGCTGGTGGGGTGGGGTGGACGTACGGGTTGCGGCGGGGTCGGCCCCGCCGGATTGCGCCGTCGGAGTCAAGCGGCGTTGCAGCACAGAAGACCGGGTCGGCGTCGGCTCGCAGGGCCGCCGCGGTCGGGTGGGGGGCGGTGCGGCCGGCCTCGGCCGCACCGCCCCCCACCCGCGAACCGCCGCAGGCTAATGCGCTGCCGACTCCCAGTCCGGACCGGCGCCCACCGAGACGTCCAGGGGGGCGCGGAGCTGGACGGCGGTGGACATTTCGTGGCGGACGATCCGCTCCGCGGCCGCTCGCTCGCCGGGGGCGATCTCCAGGACGATTTCGTCGTGGACCTGCAAGAGCATGCGGGACTTCAGGTCCGCCGCCCGCAGGGCGCTGTCCACCTTGAGCATGGCGATCTTGACGATGTCCGCCGCCGTGCCCTGGATGGGCGCGTTGAGGGCCATGCGCTCGGCCGCCTCGCGGCGCTGGCGGTTGTCGCTGTTGAGGTCGGGGAGGTAACGCCGGCGCCCGAAGAGCGTCGCCGTGTAGCCCGTGGCCCGCGCCTCGTCGACCGCCCGGCGCAGATAGTCCCGGACACCGCCGAAGCGCTCGAAGTACGCGTCCATCAGGGCGCGCGCCTCCGCCGCCTCGATGTTCAGCTGCTGGGACAGGCCGAAGGCGGAGAGGCCGTAGGCCAGGCCGTACGACATCGCCTTGATCTTGCGGCGCATCTCCGCGTCCACCGCGGCGGGCTCGACGCCGAACACCTGGGAGGCGGCCGTGGTGTGCAGGTCCTCGCCGGAGGTGAACGCCCGGATCAGGCCCTCGTCCTCGGACAGGTGGGCCATCACGCGCAGCTCGATCTGGCTGTAGTCGGCGGTCATCAGGGACTCGAAGCCCTCACCGACCACGAAACCGCGGCGGATCGCCCGGCCCTCGTCCGTGCGGACCGGGATGTTCTGCAGGTTCGGGTCCGTGGAGGACAGCCGGCCGGTGGCGGCGACCGTCTGGTTGAACGTGGTGTGGATACGGCCGTCGCCCGCGATCGTCTTGATCAGGCCCTCGACCGTGACCCGAAGCTTCGCCTGCTCGCGGTGGCGGAGCATGATCACCGGGAGTTCGTTGTCGGTCTGGGTGGCGAGCCAGGCCAGGGCGTCGGCGTCGGTGGTGTAGCCGGTCTTGGTCTTCTTGGTCTTCGGCAGGGCGAGCTCGCCGAAGAGGACCTCCTGGAGCTGCTTGGGTGAGCCCAGGTTGAACTCGTGGCCGGCCGCCGCGTGGGCCTCCTTCACGGCCTGCTGCACCGCGCCCGCGAAGGTCTGCTCCATCGCTTCGAGGTGCGCGCGGTCGGCCGCGATGCCGTGGCGCTCCATGCGGGCGAGCAGGGCGGAGGTGGGCAGCTCCATGTCGCGCAGGAGGTCGGCCGCGCCGACCTCCTCGAGGCGCGTCTCGAAGGCCGTACCGAGGTCGAGGACCGCGCGGGCCTGGACCATCAGGGCCTCGGCCTCGGCGCCGTCGTCGGTGCCGAAGGCCAGCTGGCCGTCGGCCGCGGCGGCGGGCGCCAGCTCGCGGTGCAGGTACTCCAGGGACAGCGCGTCCAGGTCGAAGGAGCGGCGGCCCGGCTTGACCAGGTAGGCGGCGAGCGCGGTGTCCATGCTCACGCCCTCGACGGACCAGCCGTGCTCGGCGAAGACGCGCATGGCGCCCTTGGCGTTGTGGAACACCTTGGGGCGGCCGGCATCCGCCAGCCAGGCCGCGAACGCGTTCTCGTCGGCCTCGTCCAGCTCGGCCGGGTCGAACCAGGCGGCCGCTCCCCCGGCCGCGGCCAGGGCGACCTCGGCGACCGAGCCGGTGCCCAGCGCCCAGGTGCCGACGGTGGCGACGCCCAGGGTCTCGGCGCCGTGCCCGGCGAGCCAGGGGGCCAGCTCGCCGGTGCGCAGGATCTTGCCGTCGATCTCCACGCCGTCCACCGTGACCGGGGTGGCCTCGGCCTCCTCGGAGCCGGGGTCGACGGCGAAGAGGCGCTCGCGCAGGGACGGGTTGCGGATCTCCAGGGTGTCCAGGACCATCGCGACGGCCTTGCGGTCGTACGGGGCCCGCTCCAGGTCGGTGACCGGCCTCGGCAGCTCGACCTGGCGCTCCAGCTCGGTGAGGACGCGGTTGAGCTTGACGGACTCCAGGTGGTCGCGGAGGTTCTGCCCGGCCTTGCCCTTGACCTCGTCGACGCGCTCGACCAGTTCCCCGAACGAGCCGAACTGGTTGATCCACTTCGCGGCGGTCTTCTCGCCGACGCCGGGGATGCCGGGGAGGTTGTCGGACGGGTCGCCGCGCAGGGCCGCGAAGTCCGGGTACTGGGCGGGGGTCAATCCGTACTTCTCGAAAACCTTCTCCGGGGTGAACCGGGTCAGCTCCGAGACGCCCTTGGTCGGGTAGAGCACGGTGGTGTTCTCGGTGACCAGCTGGAAGGAGTCGCGGTCGCCGGTGACGATCAGCACCTCGAAGCCCTCGGCCTCGGCCTGGGTGGCGAGGGTGGCGATGACGTCGTCCGCCTCGTACCCCTCGACGGCGAAGCGGGGGGCGTGCATCGCGTCGAGGAGCTCGCCGATCAGCTCGACCTGGCCCTTGAACTCGTCGGGGGTCTTGGAGCGGTTGGCCTTGTACTCGGTGAAGCGCTCGGAGCGCCAGGTCTTGCGCGAGACGTCGAAGGCCACGGCGAAGTGCGTGGGCTCCTCGTCACGCAGGGTGTTGGCCAGCATCGACGCGAAACCGTAGATCGCGTTCGTCGGCTGGCCGGTCGCGGTCGTGAAGTTCTCCGCGGGCAGCGCGAAGAACGCGCGGTAGGCCAGTGAGTGCCCGTCCATGAGCATCAGCCGGGGGCGGGTACCGCCGGGGGTCTTGTCGGTCTTCTTCGATGCTGTCTCTGCCACGCCCTCGATCCTGCCACGCCGCACTGACACTCCGGTCCGGGGTGCCGAGGGTTGCCGGTCCGTCACCGAGTGTGTTGCCGGCGGGGTCGGGAGTGGTTGCGGGGAGTTCGGCACCGCCGGGCACCACGGCCTAGCTGATCGCCGTTGCAGGGCGACGGCTCCGTTGTCGGTGGCCCGTGGGAGGATCGGCATCGTACTTGGCACACGCAGTCGAAGGGGACCGTGCGATGGCGACGAAGCCGCCCAAGGGTGATCCGGTTCAGGACGCGCCGCAGGTCGCGGAGCCGAAGCACGCGGCCGCGGGGCTGCCCGCCATCGGGCACACCCTGCGCATCGCCCAGCAGCAGATGGGCGTGCGGCGCACGGCGCTGACGTTGCTGCGGGTGAACCAGAAGGACGGGTTCGACTGCCCGGGCTGCGCCTGGCCGGAGCCGGACCACCGGAACAAGGTGGAGTTCTGCGAGAACGGCGCGAAGGCGGTGGCCGAGGAGGCCACCCTGCGCCGGGTCACCCCGGAGTTCTTCGCCGCGCACCCCGTCGCCGACCTGGCCGGCCGCAGCGGCTACTGGCTGGGGCAGCAGGGCCGTCTCACGCACCCCATGTACCTCCCGGAGGGCGGCACGCACTACGAGCCGGTCACCTGGGAGCGCGCCTTCGGCATCGTCGCCGAGGAGATCGCCGCCCTCTCCTCCCCCGACGAGGCGGTCTTCTACACCTCGGGCCGTACCAGCAACGAGGCCGCGTTCCTGTACCAGCTCTTCGCGCGCGAGCTGGGCACGAACAACCTGCCGGACTGCTCCAACATGTGCCACGAGTCGTCCGGGTCGGCGCTCAGCGAGACCATCGGCATCGGCAAGGGCAGCGTCCTGCTGGAGGATCTGTACCGGGCCGACCTGATCATCGTCGCCGGGCAGAACCCGGGGACGAACCATCCGCGCATGCTCACGGCGCTGGAGAAGGCCAAGGCGAACGGCGCGAAGATCATCAGCGTCAATCCGCTGCCCGAGGCCGGCCTGGAGCGGTTCAAGAACCCGCAGACTCCACAGGGTCTGCTGAAGGGCGCGGCACTCACCGATCTGTTCCTGCAGATCCGCATCGGTGGCGACCAGGCGCTCTTCCGGCTCCTGAACAAGCTCATCCTCCAGACGGACGGCGCGGTCGACGAGGGGTTCGTCCGCGAACACACCCATGGCTTCGAGGAGTTCGCCGAGGTCGCGCGCGCCGCCGACTGGGACGAGACCCTGAAGGCGACCGGCCTCACGCGCGCGGAGATCGAGCAGGCCCTCGGCATGGTGCTCGCCTCGCAGCGGACCATCGTGTGCTGGGCCATGGGTCTCACCCAGCACAAGCACGCCGTGCCGACCATCCGCGAGGTGGTCAACTTCCTGCTGCTACGCGGCAACATCGGGCGGCCGGGCGCGGGGGTGTGCCCGGTGCGCGGGCACAGCAACGTCCAGGGCGACCGCACCATGGGCATCTTCGAGCGGCCCGCGCCGGCCTTCCTGGACGCGCTGGAGAAGGAGTTCGGGTTCGCGCCGCCGCGCGAGCACGGCTTCGACGTCGTACGGGCCATCCGTGCGCTGCGCGACGGCGAGGCGAAGGTGTTCTTCGCCATGGGCGGCAACTTCGTCTCCGCCTCCCCCGACACCGAGGTGACCGAGGCCGCGATGCGGCGGGCGCGGCTGACGGTGCATGTGTCGACCAAGCTCAACCGCTCGCATGTCGTCACGGGCGCGCGGGCGCTGATCCTGCCCACGCTGGGCCGCACCGAGCGGGACCTGCAGGCCGGTGGCGAGCAGTTCGTGACCGTCGAGGACTCGATGGGCATGGTGCACGCCTCGCGCGGGCGGCTGGCGCCGGCGAGCCCGCGCCTGAAGTCCGAGCCCGCGATCATCTGCGGTCTCGCGCGCCGTGTGCTCGGCGAGCGCAGCGTGGTGCCGTGGGAGGAGTTCGAGAAGGACTACGCGGCGATCCGTGACCGCATCGCGCGCGTGGTCCCCGGTTTCGCGGACTTCAACGCGCGCGTGGCCCGGCCCGGCGGCTTCGCGCTGCCGCACGCCCCGCGCGACGAGCGCCGTTTCCCGACCGCCACGGGCAAGGCGAACTTCACGGCGGCGCCGGTGGAGTATCCCGAACTGCCCGAGGGCCGGCTGCTGTTGCAGACCCTGCGCTCGCACGACCAGTACAACACCACGATCTACGGCCTGGACGACCGGTACCGGGGCATCACGGGCGGCCGCCGGGTGGTGCTGGTGCACCCCGAGGACGCGCGGGCGCTGGGGTTCGCCGAGGGGTCGTACGTCGACCTGGTGAGCGAGTGGAGGGACGGCGTGGAGCGGCGGGCGCCCGGTTTCCGCGTCGTGCACTACCCGACGACCCGGGGCTGCGCGGCGGCGTACTACCCCGAGACGAACGTCCTGGTCCCGCTCGACGCCACCGCCGACACGAGCAACACTCCGGCCAGCAAGTCCGTGGTCGTACGACTCGAAGACCACGCGGAGAGCGCCGCGGGCCGTCTGGAACAATCGGCGACCGACTGAGCGTTTGCTCAGCCAGAAGACAGGTCGCACGGCATGACGAACGGAGCGGGGCCCATGGGTGAGCAGCAGCGAGTGACGTTTCCGCAGGAGGTCATCGACGAGTACGCGGCGCTCGGTGTCGATCTGCCCGCCCTGTTCTCGGCCGGGCACCTCGGCACGCGGATGGGTGTACAGATCCTGGAGGCCTCGGCGGAGAAGGTCGTCGGGACGATGCCGGTGGAGGGCAACACCCAGCCGTACGGCCTGCTGCACGGAGGCGCCTCCGCGGTGCTGGCGGAGACCCTCGGCTCGGTCGGCTCCATGCTGCACGGCGGCAGCTCGAAGATCGCGGTCGGCGTGGACCTGAACTGCACGCACCACAGAGGGGTTCGCTCGGGCCTGGTGACCGGTGTGGCCACGCCGGTGCACCGGGGCCGTTCGACGGCGACATACGAGATCGTGATCAGCGACGAGCAGGGCCGCCGGGTGTGCAGCGCCCGGCTGACCTGCCTGCTGCGGGACGTCCGGCCGGCCGACGCGGCGCAGGTGCCGCCCACCGCGGACTGAACGGCTCGCACCGGACCGTTGCCCCTCGCCGCCCCTGCCCGTAGCTTCGGCTCATGGGACGGCGAGGGGACCCCCGGCCGGGGGCGAGGTTCCCGGTGCTCGGGCCGGCGCTGCCGGCCCTGCTGTGCACGACGGCCTGCGACGGGCCCGCCGGTGCCGGGAGGTCCGCACGCCCCTCCCCCTCGAAGACCTCCGGCTCCCCCTCGAAGACCTGCGACGCCGATCTGTGCACCCGTCTCGTCGCACCCTGGTCCCGTGAGGTGCTCGACGGCGGCACCTACGGCGATTACCGGTCGATGGGCCTGTCCCATGGGCGATACGCGATCCCGCGGGACGTCGTGGACGCGGCCCGCACCATGAGACGACGTCAAGATGCAGGTGGCGCCGATGAATTGATCGGCCGTCAGACATGCATCGCCTGCACCGAGCGCTACCGTCACGGCTCCCCGAGCGGCGGGCCCCGGCAATGAGCGGCATCGGCCCACTGGAGCCCGGCGAGGGCACGCGCGCGTGGGACGCCCGGCGGCCGGTGGGCCCAACTCCCCGCCGTGCGGGCCGAATCCGCTCGGCCGTGGCGGCCCGGTACGCCCGCCACCGGCGCGCCACCCTGGCATTCGGCACGGCGGCCGTCCTGCTGGCCGGCGGCGGCTATCTCTACGCCACCCGACCCCAGCAGCCGTCCCCGCCGCCCCCGCCGCCGGCGCCCTATCCCGCCCAGGTGGTGGAGGTGGCGTACGTGGGCGGCCGGGCCACTCCGGCGGGCGCCCCTCCGCGCAGTTTCAGCTTCGCTGTGCTACTGAGCGTGGAGTCGGGGCCGCCGGTCACCGTGACCCGGGTGAGCCAGCCGTACGCGGGACTTTCCCTGGTGACGGTTCCCCGAACGCCCTTCCGGGCAAAGGCAGGTTCGGACCGCAAGATCACGATAACCATGCACGTGACGCAATGCGGGAAAGTACCCATGGACGCCGGGATGCCTTTCCTGGATGTAACCCTGCGTAATGCGCGAGCAATGCAGATTCACAGCTACATCCTCGGTACGCGCTATGCACAACACCTCTCCCAGTCCCTGAAAGTCGCCTGCAGCCACAGCCCGCTGTCATCACCAAAACCCTCGAGACGCCTGAATTGATCATGGTGAGTCCTGCGGGTTCTCACATTCCGGACAGGGCGAATCGGCCGGAATTCCGCCCTAACCCCCAGGGCGTACCGCTCTGCATTACGTCGTGTCATAACAAGAGAGTCACAGCCTTGGTCAGACTCTCTCCACGTTCCCTGCACACGCTTAGAGTCACCGCCAGTCACCGCGCCGACTAACAGCCTCATCGACTTGCCTCTCCGGCTTTGTCTTTTGGGGCAGGCGCGCGGCTCGACCGCCTCCAGGGGGATGCGGTCGTCCTGGGGAAAGGACTGATCGTGCGTCAACGTTCGCTCATCGCCATCACCGCCGCGCTGGCAGCGGGAGCACTCACCCTCACCGCCTGCGGCTCGCGCGACAGCGGCGGAAAGGGCTCGGATTCCGGCAAGGGCGGCGGCACCACCGTCACCATCGGCGTCGACGCCCCGCTGACCGGCGACCTGTCCGCAATCGGCCTGGGCATCAAGAACTCGGTGGACCTCGCGGTCAACACCGCCAACAAGAAGAATTACGTCAAGGGCGTCACCTTCAAGATCGAGGCCAAGGACGACCAGGCGCAGCCCTCCTCGGGTCAGTCGAACGCCACCGCGTTCGTCGGCGACAACAGCGTCCTCGGCGTGGTCGGCCCGCTGAACTCGTCCGTGGCCCAGTCGATGCAGAAGGTCTTCGACGACGCCAAACTGGTCGAGGTCTCGCCGGCCAACACCAACCCCGCCCTGACCCAGGGCACCAACTGGCAGACGTCGAAGGCGCGTCCGTACAAGTCGTACTTCCGCACGGCGACCACGGACGCCATCCAGGGCCCCTTCGCCGCCCAGTACGTCTACAACACGGCCAAGAAGACCAAGGTCTTCGTCATCGACGACAAGAAGACCTACGGCGCCGGCCTCGCCGCCACCTTCACCGACGAGTTCAAGAAGCTCGGCGGCAAGGTCGTCGGCACCGAGCACATCAACCCCGACACCAAGGACTACTCCGCGGTCGCCACCAAGGTGAAGAGCTCGGGCGCCGACGTGGTCTACTACGGCGGCGAGTACCCGCAGGCCGGTCCGCTCAGCAAGCAGATCAAGTCGGCGGGCGCCAACGTCCCGCTGGTCGGCGGTGACGGTATCTACGACCCCACCTTCATCAAGCTGGCCGGCAGCGCCGCCACCGGCGACCTCGCCACCTCGGTCGGCGCCCCGGTCGAGACGCTGCCCTCCGCCAAGCAGTTCGTCGCCGACTACAAGGCGGGCGGCTACAAGGAGGACTACGCGGCCTACGGCGGCTACTCCTACGACTCGGCCTGGGCGATCATCGAGGCCGTGAAGAAGGTCGTCGACGACAACGGCGGCAAGCTGCCGTCCGACGCCCGCGCGAAGGTCACCGCCGCGGTGCAGAACGTCTCCTTCGACGGTGTGACCGGCAAGGTCTCCTTCGACGAGTACGGTGACGCGACCAACAAGCAGCTCACCGTCTACAAGGTCGACGGCGGCGCCTGGAAGGCTGCCCAGTCCGGCACCTACAACCCCAGCAGCTGACCCACACCCGCACCCACCGAGCCGCGCGGGGCGCTGTTCCACTGGCGCCCCGCGCGTCCTCGCATCCGGCCCCATCCGTCGAAGCTTTCCGAACCTCTCGGAGGACATGCGGTGAACGAACTGCCGCAGCAGCTGGTCAACGGCCTGCTACTGGGATCCATGTACGGGCTGGTCGCCATCGGCTACACGATGGTCTATGGCATCGTCCAGCTCATCAACTTCGCCCACGGCGAGATCTTCATGACCGGCGCCTTCGGCGCGCTCACGGTCTACGCGTACATACTGCCTGACGGCACCTCGATGTGGGTCGCCCTGCCCCTCATGCTGGTGGGCGCGGTCCTGGTCGCCGTCCTGGTCGCCGTCGGAGCGGAACGGTTCGCCTACCGTCCCCTGCGCACCGCCCCCCGTCTCGCCCCCCTCATCACCGCGATAGGCCTCTCCCTGGCCCTGCAGCAGGCGGTGTGGGCCTGGTACCCCGAGGCGAAGTCCGCCCGCACCTTCCCGACCATTCCGGGCGGCCCCTTCACCATCGGCAACGTCACGATCCAGACCGGGGACATCTTCCTGGTGGTCGCGGCCCCGCTCAGCATGGCCTTCCTCGCCTACTTCGTGATGCGCACCCGTACCGGCCGCGGCATGCAGGCCACCGCCCAGGATCCGGACACCGCGAAGCTGATGGGTGTCAACACCGACCGGATCATCGTGATCGCGTTCGCCCTCGGCGCCGCCTTCGCGGCCGTCGGAGGTGTCGCCTACGGCCTCAAGTACGGCCAGATCGACTTCAAGATGGGCTTCCTCCTCGGTCTGAAGGCCTTCACCGCGGCCGTCCTCGGCGGCATCGGAAACATCTACGGCGCCATGCTCGGCGGTCTCGTCCTCGGTGTGGCCGAGGCCCTGTCCACCGCCTACATCGCGAACATCCCCGGCATGGACAAGTTCGGCAGCCAGTCCTGGGCAGACGTCTGGGCCTTCGTACTCCTCATCCTCGTACTGCTGTTCAGGCCGCAGGGCCTGCTCGGCGAACGCGTCGCGGACAGGGCGTGACACCGATGACCACACAGACCACCACATCCGAGACCCCCGAGACGCCGGAAACCCCGAGCGCCCACGCCACCGCCCCGTCCGGCCTGATCGGTCTGCCGGCCCCGCTCGGCAGGGCCCTCGCCACCGGCGGCGGCGCCCTCGCGATCGTCTCCACGTTCCTCTCCTGGACCTGGACCGCCGACTTCCCCGGTGACCTCACGGTTTACGGCTACCCGGGCGGCCTGCAGGTGCTGGTGCTGATCGGAGGCATCCTCACCACCCTGTTCGGTCTCGCCTCCTACGGCGTCAAAGGCCTCGGATGGCTGGCGCCCGGAAGCGCCGACGCGGCCCTGAAGCTGGCCGCGCTCGGTACCTTCGCCACCGCCTGGTACACCGTCATCGCGATCAGCGACGAGCTCGGCGGCCTGGTGAACCTGGAGCCCGGCGGCTTCGTCGTGGCCGTCGCCACCCTGGCCGCCCTGCTCGGCGCGCTGGCCCTGCCGTTCGAGCGGCCGGAGCCCGACCTCGCCGACCCGGACGACCGCGGCTGGGAGCTGCTGCGCCACAACTCCCGGCAGAAATGGAACATCTTCAAGGCGGCCTTCGTCGCCAAGGCCCCGGCCCCGGCGCGTGCCCTGCCGGCCTACGCCGAGATCCTCGTCATCGTCGCGGCCATGGCCGTGGGCCTGTGGGTCTTCAGCTACGGCGTCAGCACACCGTACGACGAGCTCTTCATCGGCTTCCTCATCACCGCCGGCTTCGGCTTCGCCGCCCTCTCCAAGGCCGGGCTCGTGGCCCGGGTCTCGGCGATCACCGCGAAATACCGCACCGTCACCATGATCGGCGCCTTCGTCGCCGCCGTGGCCTTCCCCTTCACCCAGTCCAACGACCAGTACGCGACGATCGGCGTCTACATCCTGATCTTCGCGACCGTCGCGCTGGGCCTGAACATCGTCGTCGGCCTCGCCGGTCTCCTCGACCTCGGTTACGTCGCCTTCCTCGGCGTCGGCGCCTACACCGCGGCCCTGGTCTCCGGCTCGCCGTCCTCCCCGCTGCACGTGAACTGGCCGTTCTGGGCCTCGGCGTTGCTCGGCGCGGTCGTCGCCATGATCTTCGGTGTCATCATCGGCGCCCCGACCCTGCGACTGCGCGGCGACTACCTGGCCATCGTCACCCTCGGCTTCGGTGAGATCTTCCGCATCACCGTCCTCAACATGGACGGCACCTCGGGCCCGGACGTCACCAACGGCTCCAACGGCATCTCCTCGATCCCGAACCTGAACATCGCCGGCTTCGACTTCGGCCAGGAGCACCAGATCCTCGGCACCACCATCGGCCGGTTCGCCAACTACCTGCTGCTCATGCTGATCATCACGCTCATCGTGGTCGTGGTGTTCCGGCGCAGCAGCGACTCCCGCATCGGCCGTGCCTGGATCGCCATCCGCGAGGACGAGACCGCGGCGCTCGCCATGGGCATCAACGGCTTCCGGGTCAAACTCATCGCCTTCGCCCTGGGCGCCTGCCTGGCCGGTCTCTCCGGCTCCGTGCAGGGCCACGTCACCTACACCGTGACCCCGGAGCAGTACCAGTTCGCCTACGCCGTACCGCCCAACTCGGCCTTCCTGCTGGCCGCGGTGGTCCTCGGCGGTATGGGCACCATCGCCGGTCCGCTGGTCGGCGCGTCCCTGCTGTACCTGATCCCGGCCAAGCTGCAGTTCCTGGGCGACTACCAGCTCTTCGCCTTCGGCGTCACCCTCATCCTGCTGATGCGCTTCCGTCCGGAGGGCCTCATCCCCAACCGGCGTCGCCAGCTCGAATTCCATGAAGATGCCGAAGCGCCCGCCGTCCTCACCAAGGCAGGGGCCTGACCACGATGACTACCGACACCACCACCCAGGACGCCACCCCCGGCGCCCCCGCCTCCGGCGAGGCCGTCCTCGACGCCCGTGGCGTGACCATGCGCTTCGGCGGTCTGACGGCCGTACGGAACGTGGACCTCACCGTGAACAGCGGCGAGATCGTCGGCCTGATCGGCCCCAACGGCGCCGGCAAGACGACCTTCTTCAACTGCCTGACCGGCCTGTACGTGCCCACCGAGGGCGAGGTCCGCTACCGGGGCCAGGTGCTGCCGCCGAAGTCCTTCAAGGTCACCGCGGCCGGCATCGCCCGTACCTTCCAGAACATCCGGCTGTTCGCGAACATGACGGTCCTGGAGAACGTCCTCGTCGGCCGGCACACCCGCACCAAGGAGGGCCTGTGGTCCGCGCTGCTGCGCGGTCCGGGCTTCCACCGCGCCGAGGCGGCCTCCCGCGAACGGGCCATGGAACTGCTGCAGTTCGTGGGCCTGGACCAGAAGGCCGAGCACCTCGCCCGCAACCTCCCCTACGGCGAGCAGCGCAAGCTGGAGATCGCCCGCGCCCTGGCCAGCGAGCCCGGGCTGCTGCTGCTCGACGAGCCGACGGCCGGCATGAACCCGCAGGAGACCCGGGCCACCGAGGAACTGGTCTTCGCCATCCGGGACAAGGGCGTCGCCGTGCTCGTCATCGAGCACGACATGCGCTTCATCTTCAACCTCTGCGACCGGGTGGCCGTCCTGGTACAGGGCGAGAAGCTGGTCGAGGGCGACAGCGCGACCGTCCAGGGCGACGACCGCGTGATCGCGGCCTACCTCGGCGAGCCCTTCGAGAACGCGCCCGGCGACGAGGAGGTGGCCGAGGTGGAGGCCGCCGAGGCGAACGCCGAGGCCGGTGAGACAGCCGAGTCTGCCGAGGCGGGTGCCGATGCCACGGCGGAGGCCACCGACGCGGACGCCGATGCCACGGCCGAGGCCGCCGACTCGGACGCCGAGGCCGCCGACTCGGATGCCGCGACCACGACCGACGCCGCGCCCGGCAAGGAGAACGACCGATGACCGCACTGCTCGAAGTGGAGGACCTGAGGGTCGCCTACGGCAAGATCGAGGCCGTCAAGGGCATCTCCTTCAAGGTCGAGGCCGGTCAGGTGGTCACCCTCATCGGCACCAACGGCGCCGGCAAGACCACCACGCTGCGCACGCTCTCCGGCCTGCTCAAGCCGGTCGGCGGACAGATCCGGTTCAACGGCAAGTCGCTGAAGAAGGTCCCGGCCCACGAGGTGGTCGCGCTGGGCCTCGCCCACTCCCCCGAGGGGCGGCACATCTTCCCGCGCATGACCATCGAGGACAATCTGCGCCTCGGCGCGTTCCTGCGCAGCGACAAGCCGGGCATCGAGAAGGACGTCCAGCGTGCCTACGACCTCTTCCCGATCCTGGGCGAGCGGCGCAAGCAGGCCGCGGGCACCCTCTCCGGCGGTGAGCAGCAGATGCTGGCGATGGGCAGGGCGCTGATGTCCCAGCCCAAGCTGCTGATGCTGGACGAGCCGTCGATGGGCCTGTCGCCGATCATGATGCAGAAGATCATGGCGACGATCGCCGAGCTGAAGGCGCAGGGCACGACGATCCTGCTGGTCGAGCAGAACGCGCAGGCGGCGCTCTCGCTCGCCGACGAGGGTCATGTCATGGAGGTCGGCAACATCGTCCTGTCCGGCACGGGCCAGGATCTGCTGCACGACGAGTCGGTCCGCAAGGCCTATCTGGGCGAGGACTGACCCGTACGACGACAAAGGCCCGCGCCCCCTTCTCCGGGGCGCGGGCCTTTGTCATACAGGTCAGCCCTTCTTGGCCGCCTTCTTCTCCTCGTTGTCCGCGATCACGGCCTCCGCGACCTGCTGCATCGACATACGCCGGTCCATGGAGGTCTTCTGGATCCACCGGAACGCGGCCGGCTCGGTCAGCCCGTACTCGGTCTGGAGGACGGACTTCGCGCGGTCGACGAGCTTGCGGGTCTCCAGCCGCAGGGTGAGGTCGGCGACCTCCTGCTCCAGTTGCTTCAGCTCGGTGAAGCGGGAGACGGCCATCTCGATGGCCGGCACGACGTCGCTCTTGCTGAACGGCTTGACCAGGTACGCCATGGCGCCGGCGTCCCGGGCCCGCTCGACGAGGTCGCGCTGCGAGAAGGCGGTGAGCATCAGGACCGGGGCGATGGACTCCTCGGCGATCTTCTCGGCCGCGGAGATGCCGTCCAGCTTGGGCATCTTCACATCCATGATGACCAGGTCCGGACGGTGCTCGCGGGCCAGCTCGACGGCCTGCTCGCCGTCCCCGGCCTCGCCGACGACGGTGTACCCCTCCTCCTCCAGCATCTCTTTCAGGTCGAGCCGGATCAGGGCCTCGTCCTCGGCGATGACGACACGGGTCGTCAGCGGAGGCACGTGCGACTTGTCGTCGTCGGGCGCGTCTACGGGCTGGGGCGACTCGGCGGTCACGGGGGCTCCTCGTTCCAGGCAGGGGTACTGCTGACAAGAGCCTACCTAGCTACGGTATGGTGGACGCGCGGAGGGTCGGGGGAAACCTTGGATTCTGCGAGCCCCGGTAGCCCAATTGGCAGTAGGCAACGGATTCAAAACCCGTACAGTGTCGGTTCGAGTCCGACCCGGGGCACTTTTTCCTTGGATTCCAAGGTCAGCAGTTCCGGATGGCCCCTCAGGTGAGGGGCCCTTTTCATACCTTCGGGTTTCATACCTTCGGGCTGTCGTCCTCGCCGATGTGGTGGACGCGGACCATGTTGGTCGAGCCGGAGACCCCGGGCGGGGAGCCGGCCGTGATCACCACGACGTCGCCCTTCTCGCAGCGGCCGTACTTCAGCAGCAGCTCGTCCACCTGCTCGACCATGGCGTCGGTGGAGTCGGCATGCGGGCCGAGGAAGGTCTCGGCGCCCCAGGTCAGGCTGAGCTGGGAGCGGGTGGCGGGCTCGGGGGTGAAGGCCAGGAGGGGGATCGGGGAGCGGTAGCGGGAGAGGCGGCGGGCCGTGTCTCCCGACTGGGTGAACGCCACCAGGAACTTGGCGCCCAGGAAGTCGCCCATCTCCGCCGCCGCGCGGGCGACCGCGCCGCCCTGGGTACGCGGCTTGTTCCGCTCGGTCAGCGGCGGCAGACCCTTGGCCAGCATGTCCTCCTCGGCCGCCGCGACGATCTTCGCCATGGTGCGCACGGTCCCGACCGGGTACTTGCCGACGCTGGTCTCGCCGGAGAGCATCACCGCGTCCGTGCCGTCGAGGACGGCGTTGGCCACGTCGGAGGCCTCGGCGCGGGTCGGCCGGGAGTTGTCGATCATCGAGTCGAGCATCTGGGTGGCGACGATGACCGGCTTGGCGTTGCGCCTGGCGAGCTTGACCGCGCGCTTCTGCACGATCGGCACCTGCTCCAGGGGCATCTCCACGCCGAGGTCGCCGCGCGCGACCATGAGCCCGTCGAAGGCGGCCACGATGCCGTCGAGGTTCTCCACGGCCTGCGGCTTCTCGACCTTGGCGATCAGCGGGAGGCGGCGGCCCTCCTCGGCCATGATCCGGTGCACGTCCTTGGCGTCGTCGCCGCTGCGGACGAAGGAGAGGGCGATGACGTCGAAGCCGGTGCGCAGCGCCCAGCGCAGGTCTTCCTCGTCCTTCTCGGACAGGGCGGGGACGGAGACGGCCACGCCGGGCAGGTTCAGGCCCTTGTGGTCGGAGATCATGCCGCCCTCGACCACGCGGGTGCGGACCCGGGGTCCGTCGACGGCCGTGACCTCCAGACAGACCTTGCCGTCGTCGACGAGGACGCGCTCACCGGGGGTGACGTCGGCGGCGAGGCCGGCGTAGGTGGTGCCGCACTGGTGCCGGTCGCCCTCGGCGCCCTCCTCCACGGTGATGGTGAAGGTGTCACCGCGTTCAAGCAGTACCGGTCCTTCGCGGAAACGGCCGAGGCGAATCTTCGGACCTTGAAGGTCGGCGAGAATTCCGACGCTGCGACCGGTTTCGTCGGCGGCTTTGCGTACCCGCCGGTAGCGCTCCTCGTGTTCGGCGTGGGTGCCGTGGCTGAGATTGAAGCGGGCGACGTCCATTCCGGCGTCGACCAGTGCCTTGATCTGGTCGTACGAGTCGGTGGCGGGGCCCAGAGTACAGACGATCTTTGCTCGGCGCATATGTCGAGCCTAGGCCTTACCCGTGGGTAGAGAATCGGCCGCACATGACCACTCAACAGACTTTGGGTAAAGGGTCATTGACAAGTGTTGAATTGTGCGAGCACTCGCTCCGATGAGCGAATTATTCGACTGGGGCTGCTTCAGGCGAGCCCGTGTTCCAGCGGCCTGGCAGGCGGCGCGGATCCGGTCGGGCCGAAACTGATCCGCGCCGTCGGCGGGGCCTCATACGTGCTGTCCGGCCGCTACCTTCCCTCGACAAGGGGAATCAGCTGCAGGGGCTGGCGGGGCTTCGGAACGAGGGTGGGGCGCTCAAGTCCGAAGGTCGTGAAGGCGGTCCGGGCGGGGAGCCGGTAGGTGTCCTTCCCGGCGAGCGAGTTGAGGATGGTGGCGCTGCGCCAGGCGGCGAGGCCCAGGTCGGGTGCGCCCACGCCGTGGGTGTGCGTCTCGGCGTTCTGGACGTACACCGAGCCGGTCACGCACGGGTCGAGGACGAGCCGGAACTCCGCGTCGATACGCGGGCGTTCGCCGCTGTCGCGGCGCATGTAGGGGTCGAGCCCGGCCATGATGCGGTCGAGCGGGCGCTCGCGGTAGCCGGTGGCGAGGACGACGGCACCGGTGGTGAGCCGGGAGCGGGTGCCCTGCTGGAGATGCTCCAGGTGGAGTTCGATCTGGGTGGTGGCGATCCGGCCCGCGGTGCGGACATGGACGCCCGGGGTGAGGACGGCGTCGGGCCAGCCGCCGTGCACGCTGCGCCGGTACAGCTCGTCGTGGATGGCGGCGAGGGTGCCGGCGTCGATGCCCTTGTGCAGCTGCCACTGGGCGGCGATCAGCCGGTCGCGGACGGGCTCGGCGAGGGAGTGGAAGTAGCGGGTGTGGTCGGGGGTGAAGTGCTCGAGGCCCAGCTTGGAGTACTCCATCGGCGCGAACGCCTCGCTGCGGCCGATCCAGTGCAGTCTCTCGCGCCCCACGGGGCGGTGGCGCAGCAGGTCGAGGAAGACCTCGGCGCCGGACTGCCCGGAGCCGACGACGGTGACGTGGTCGGCGGCGAGGAGCGCGGAACGGTGGTCCAGGTAGTCGGCGGCGTGGATGACCGGCACGCCCGGGGCCTCCACCAGTGGCTTGAGCGGGTCGGGCACATGGGGGGCGGTGCCGATGCCGATGACGACGTTCCGGGTGTAGGTACGGCCCAGGGCCTCGGCCTCGCCCTCGGCGTCGAGCTGGGTGAAGTCGACCTCGAACACGTCCCGTTCGGGGTTCCAGCGGACCGCGTCCACCTGGTGGTGGAAGCGCAGCGCGGGCAGGTTCTGCGCGACCCAGCGGCAGTAGGCGTCGTACTCGGCGCGCTGGGTGTGGAAGCGTTCGGCGAAGTAGAAGGGGAAGAGCCGCTCGCGGGTCCTGAGGTAGTTCAGGAAGCTCCAGGGGCTGGTCGGGTCGGCGAGCGTCACCAGGTCGGCCAGGAACGGCACTTGGATGGTGGCGCCTTCGATGAGCAGCCCGGGGTGCCAGGCGAAGCCGGGGCGCTGTTCGTAGAAGACGGCGTCGAGTTCGGGGCGGGAATGGGCGAGGGCGGCCAGGGAGAGGTTGAACGGGCCGATGCCGACGCCGACCAGGTCGCGGGGGGACTGCTCGCTCTGTGGGGGGTTGGTCATACGAGGCTGCCTTCTGTGACGAGTTTCAGGAGCTGGGCCAGGTCGTCCGGCCGGGTGTGGGGGTTGAGGAAGGTGGCCTTGAGCCACAGGCGGCCGTCGAGCCGGGCGCGCCCGAGGACGGCCCGGCCCTCGTCCAGCAGCCCGCGGCGTACGGCGGCCACGGCGTCGTCGGCCGCGTCCGCGGGCCGGAACAGGACCGTGCTGATCACGGGCCGGTCGTACAGCTCGAAGCCGGGGTGTTCCTCGACCAGCACGGCGAACTCGCGGGCGCGGGCGCAGACCTGGTCGACCAGGGCGCCGAGTCCGGTGCGGCCGAGGGTTCTCAGGGTGACGGCGATCTTGAGGACGTCGGGACGGCGGGTGGTGCGCAGCGAGCGGTCGAGCAGGTCGGGGAGTCCGGCCTCGGTGTCGTCGGCGGCGTTGAGGTAGTCGGCGCGCTGGTGGAGTACGGCGAGTTCGCCGGGGCGGGCGACGGCGAGCAGGCCGGCGGCGGCCGGCTGCCAGCCGAGCTTGTGCAGGTCGAGGGTGACGGTGTGGGCGGCCTCGAGGCCGGCGAGTTTGTCCCGGTGCCGGTCGCTGAAGAGGAGGCCTCCGCCGTAGGCCGCGTCGATGTGCAGCCGGGCGCCGTGGGCGGTGCACAGGCTGGCGATCTCGGGCAGCGGGTCGATGAGGCCGGCGTCGGTGGTGCCGGCGGTGGCGGCGACCAGCAGGGGGCCGGAGAGGGTGGTGAGGGCCTCGTCGAGGGCGGCGAGGTCCAGGGTGCCGCCCGGCGCCGGGACGACGACCGGGTCGGGCAGGCCGAGCAGCCAGGCGGCGCGGGGCAGCGAGTGGTGGGCGCCCGCCCCGCACACGAGCCGTACGCTGCCGCCGTGCGCCTCGCGGGCGAGCAGCAGGGCGAGTTGGTTGGACTCGGTGCCGCCGGTGGTGACGAGGGCGTCGGCGAGACCGGCGGCGTGGGCGAGGGCGCGGGTGACGGCGGCTTCCAGGGCGGAGGCGGCCGGGGCCTGGTCCCAGGAGTCCAGGGACGGGTTGAGGACGCTCACGGCGAGGTCGGCGGCGGTGGCCACGGCGAGCGGCGGGCAGTGCAGATGGGCCGCGCACAGCGGGTGGGCGGGGTCGGCGGCGCCCTCCGCGAGGGCGTGTACGAGGGCGCGCAGGGCGTCGGGGTCGCCCTCGTCCGGCAGGACGTCCCCGAGCGCTTCGGCGACATGCGCGGCGACCGCCTCGGGTCCCCCGGCGGGCAACGGCCCGCCGCGCTCCCGGCCACCGGCCGAGAGCGCGTCGAGGACGGTGCCGAGGAGGGGGCGCAGGGCGGCGGGGCCGTGGGGGCCCGAGGCGAGGGGCGGCGTGCGCAGAGGTTCTTCACCGCTCATCGGCTGTCCTCCGCTCATGGACTGACCTACGGGGTTTCCGGCGCCGGTTGCCTTCCGGCTTGTGGCTGGACTTCCAGCTTGTACGGAAAGCGGCCCGTGCGTCCAAAAAGCCCAACCATCGCTACCCGAAAGTGGGTATGGCCGTACGAAGAACACACCTTGGGACGGTCGAAGTACCTTGCCGTTCGGGCCTTCCCGTTCGGGCCTTCCTGTTCAGGCCTTCCCGCCGAAGTCCTCCACATGGTCCTGTGCCCACTGGGCGAACGTGCGGGCCGGGGTGCCGGTGATCCTCTCCACCCCGTCGGTGATTTCCGGCGGCACGCCGACCGTCTGCTCGAAGGTCCGCAGCAGCCGCTCCAGCATGTGCGGCGGGACGTGCGGGAAGAGCTCGGGGCCCGCCTCGCGGGGGTCCGTCTCCACGAACGTCAGCTCCCTGCCGACGGCCGCGCCGATCGCCGCGACCTGCTCTGCGTTGGTGGTCGCCGCGGGCCCGGTCAGCCGGTGTGCGGCGCCCTCGTGTCCGCCGTCGAGCAGGACCCGCTCGGCGACGGCCGCGATGTCGTCCTCGTGGATGGGCGCGGAGAGGGCGCCCGCGAAGATTCCACGGACGGTGTTCCCGGCGCGGACCTGCGGCGCCGCCCACTGCAGGGCGTTGGTGGCGAAGGCGTTGGGCCGCAGGAACGTCCAGTCGAGCCCGCTGTCACGGATCCGCTGCTCGACGGTGGCATGCATGACGTGGATGGGGTGGGTCTCGTCGGCGCCCTCCTGGATGATGCCGCTGGAGAGCAGCACGACATGCCGCACCCCATGGGCTCGGGCGGCCTCCAGCAGGTCGGCCGTGCCGGCCTGTGCGTACAGGAAGAGGGCCGTCGCGCCGCCGAACAGGGCGGCCGGGTCGTCCGGTTGGAACCGCACGACCTCGGCGCCGGCGGGCAGGGCGGCCCGCTGCGGGTCGCGGGTGAGCGCCCGCACGGGCCGGCCGGCGGCGAGGAGACGGTGGACAAGGGCACGGCCGACATTGCCGGTCGCGCCGGTCACTACGATCATGGAAACTGCCTCCGAAGGCTCGGCTGATCGTTCTTGACAGCTCGAGCCTAGGAACAGCGTCCGGATCGCGGCATCGTCGGCAGGGACCAGCCGCGCCCTAGGCCGAGGGACCTAGTCCGCGTGCACCGGCTGCTCCTCGGGTGCCTCCTGTGCCTGCTCACCGCGCACCCGCAGGGCACGGGCCAGGTCGTCGAGGCGGTCGGCAAGCGTGCGGCGCAGGGCCGGGGTGGGGTCGGCGTCGCGCAGACAGGCCTCGCCGAGCCGCAGGTTCTCCGTGTCGACGGCGTGCGCCGGGAAGGCCCAGCGGCCGGCGGCGACGGCTATGGCGGGGCCGCGCCGGGCGCCGACGGCGACGGCGTCCGCGTAGAAGCGCGGCACGTACTCCCGTACCAGATCGGCCTGTTCGGGCTGCCAGAAGCCCTGCGCGGTGGCCGTGAAGAGATAGTTGGACAGGTCGTCGCCCGCGAACATCGCCGCCCAGGCCGCCCGCTTGGCCTCCGGGTCGGGCAGGGCGGCGCGGCAGCGGGCGGCGCCCTCCTGGCCGGTGGCGCTCGGGTCGCGCTCCAGCTCGGCGGCGATGGCGGCCTCGTCGGTGGCGCCGAGCACGGCGAGCCGGCCGAGGATGCGCCAGCGCAGCTCGGGGTCGAGCTCCGGCCCACCGGGCACCGTGCCGTCGGCGAGCCAGGCGGCGATGGCGTCGGGGTGGGCGGCCGCGCCGATCAGGTGCCGTACGGCGATCAGGCGCAGGCCGGGGTGGTCGCCGTCCTCGGTGCGCCGCAGCAGGTCCCGGCAGAGGGCGGTGAGGGTCGCGAGGGCGGCCGGGCGGTCCTCGGGCTTCAGGTACTGGTCGGCGATCTGACCGGAGGCGAAGGCGAGGACGCCCTGGACGAGAGCCAGGTCGGTCTCGCGCGGGAGGTGGGCGCGGGCCGTCTCCAGGTAGGCGGCGGGCGGGAGTTCGCCATCGCGCACGGCGTCCCTGAGGGCGTTCCAGACGACCGCGCGGGTGAGCGGGTCGGGCAGTCCGGACAGGCCGGCCCGGACCGTCCCGAAGGAGTCGGTGTCGAAGCGGACCTTGGCGTAGGTGAGGTCCCCGTCGTTGAGCAGGAGCAGCGCGGGGCGCCTGCCGATGGGCTGCGGGGCGGTCTGCGGGACGTCCAGGTCGAGGCGCGTACGCAGCACCAGCCGGCCCTCGTCGGCGACGTCGTGGTCGTACAGGCCGGCGGTGAGGCGGTGCGGCCGGCTGCCCGCTTGGTCGACGGTCAGCGTGCAGCCGCCCTCGGTGGAGGCGACGAGCGGGGTGAGCTTGTCCACGCCGGTGGTGCGCAGCCAGCCGTCGGCCCAGGCGGGCACGTCACGGTCGGTCGCGGAGGCGAGGGAGTCGATGAAGTCGGCGAGCGTGGCGTTGCCGAACTTGTGCCGGGCGAAGTGGGTGTTGATGCCGGCGAGGAAGTCCTTCTCGCCGAGCCAGGCGGCCAGCTGGCGCAGCGCGGAGGCGCCCTTGGCGTAGGAGATGCCGTCGAAGTTGAGCAGTGCGGAGGCCGTGTCATCGACCTTCTCGGGGGCCACCGGGTGGGTGGTGGGCCGCTGGTCGGCGTCGTAGCCCCAGGCCTTGCGGGTCACGCCGAACTCGGTCCAGGGGCCGGTGAAGCGAGTGGCCTCGGCGGTGGTCTGGTAGCCCATGTACTCGGCGAAGGACTCGTTCAGCCAGATGTCGTCCCACCACTTGAGCGTGACGAGGTCGCCGAACCACATGTGGGCCATCTCGTGCGCGATGACCATGGCACGGGTCTGGCGCTCGGTGTCGGTGACGGCGGAGCGGTAGACGAAGTCGTCGCGGAAGGTGACCAGGCCCGGGTTCTCCATGGCGCCCGCGTTGAACTCGGGGACGAACGCCTGGTCGTAGGAGTCGAAGGGGTACGGCTCCTCGAACTTCTCGTGGTAGCGGTCGAAGCACGCGCGCGTGACGTCGAGGATCTCCTCGGCGTCGGCGTCCAGGTGCGGCGCGAGGGAGCGGCGGCAGTGGATGCCGAAGGGCAGTCCGCGGTGCTCGGTGCGCACCGAGTGCCAGGGGCCGGCCGCAACGGCCACCAGGTAGGTGGAGATCAGCGGGGTGGGCGCGGCCTGCCAGACGCCGTCGGCGCGCTGTTCGGTGATGCCGTTGGCGAGGACCGTCCAGCCCTCCGGCGCCCTGACGGACACCTCGAAGACGGCCTTCAGGTCGGGCTGGTCGAAGGCGGCGAAGACGCGCTGGACGTCGTCCATGAACATCTGCGTGTAGACGTACGTCTCGCCGTCGCTGGGGTCGGTGAAGCGGTGCATGCCCTCGCCGGTGCGCGAGTAGCCCATGGCCGCGTCCACGCACAGCTCGTGCTCGCCCGCGCCGAGGCCCTTCAGCACCAGCCGGCCGTCCTGCAGCGACTCGGGGTCGAGGGGTTCTCCGTCGAGCGTGACGGCGCGCAACTCGGCGGGCTTCAGCTCCACGAACGTGTCCCCGGCGGACCGCGCGGCGAACCGGATCACGGTGCGGGAGTCGAAGGTCTCGTCCCCGGTCGTGAGGTCCAGTTCGACCGTGTAGCGGCGGACGTCGAGGAGCTGTGCTCGGAGCTGCGCTTCATCGCGCGTGAGTGCGGACATGCAGGCCATGCTGCCTGATACCACTGACAGCGCACAGGGGGTGGAGGAATTCACGGCTTATGTCCGGATCACCGCCCCGGCCCGCGCCCGCTTCCGACCGTGCCCGCCCGCTCCCGATCGGCCCCGACCGGTCCTGAACCCTCCCCGCCCGCCTCCGTCCGACCTCCCACCGCCCCTACTGCTCGGTGTCCTCCCCGTTCACGGTGTCCTCGGCGATCCGCTCGTGGTGCCGGATCACCTCCGCGATGATGAAGTTCAGGAACTTCTCGGCGAAGGCCGGGTCGAGCTTGGCGTTCTCCGCGAGGCGGCGCAGCCGCGCGATCTGGCGCGCCTCGCGGCCCGGGTCGGCGGGCGGCAGCTGGTGCACCGCCTTGAGCCGGCCGACCTGCTGGGTGGCCTTGAAACGCTCGGCGAGCAGGTGGACGACGGCCGCGTCGATGTTGTCGATGCTGTCGCGCAGCCGCTCCAGCTCCTGGCGGACCTCGGGGTCCACGTCGCCGGTTCCGATGTTGCTGGTCATGGACATCACCCTATGGGTTCGCCGGGGCGGGTCTCCTAGATGTCCGGAGAGTGGATCACCGGTGGATCGTCGGGGTCCGGGACGCGGTCGCTCCAGCCGCCGGGCACGCTGCGGCCCTGCTGGGCACGGAAGCGGACCGGGGCGAGGCCCACACGGCGGGTGAACAGCCGGGAGAAGTACGCGGGGTCGTCGTAGCCGACCCGGCGGGCGACGGCCGCGACGGGCAGCTCCGTGGCGGCGAGGAGTTCCTTGGCCCGGCCGAGACGGATGCCGAGCAGATAGTCCTTGGGGCTGCAGCCCGCGGCCCGGCGCACGGCGCCGCGCAGCTCGGCGGGGGTCATGCCGTGCACGCGCGCGTGGTCGGCGACGCTCATCGGTGTGCAGGCGTCCCGCGCGAGCGCCTCGAGCACCTGGTCGCCGTCCGGGGCGACGTCGGCGCGGGCGCGGCGCAGGGCGACGAGGAGCTCGTGCACGGCGGCACCGGTCTCCACCTCCAGCAGCGGATTGCCGCGGCGGGCGGCGCGGGCGATACGGGCGACCACCGTGCGGGGCCCGGAGGCGTCGGAGAGCGGGACGAGGGGCCGCTCGGGCTCGATGTAGCCCAGTTCGGTGTACGTCGTGGTCGCGGGCCCGGCGAAGTCGACGAAGCCCTCGTCCCAGCCGGTGTCCGGATCGGGCGCGTAGTGGTGCGGCACGCCCGGGGTGAGCCACAGCAGCGCGGGCGCGGTGACGGTCGTACGGCGGCCGTCGGCGCCCCGGTACCAGCCGCGGCCCGCACTGATCACGACGGCCACGTGGTGGTCGAGGGTGCGCGGGCCGACCGTGGGCAGCGCGCCGTACTGGAGGCCGACGCCGAGGCAGACCAGACCGAGGCGGTGGTGTGCGGGGCCGGGGCTGAAGAACCGCATCCAGGTCTGGTACATCGGCGCTCCTCCCGGGCGTGCGGTGGGGCGGACTTTTGTCCAAGCAGCGCCGATCTTCGTCCATGGCGCGGACCGCCGGAAGGGGTGAGGCTGGGGCGCATGAGCGAGTTCGCGGTGGGGGAATCCGACTTCCTGCTGGACGGGCGGCCGGTACGGCTGCTGTCGGGGGCGCTGCACTACTTCCGGGTGCACGAGGAGTACTGGCGGCACCGGCTGGCGATGCTGCGGGCGATGGGCCTGAACTGCGTGGAGACCTACGTCCCGTGGAATCTGCACCAGCCGCGCCCCGGCACCTACCGGGACGTGCAGGCGCTCGGCCGGTTCCTGGACGCGGTCCGGGAGGCCGGTCTGTGGGCGATCGTCCGGCCCGGCCCCTACATCTGCGCCGAGTGGGAGAACGGCGGACTGCCGCCCTGGGTCACGGGCGAGCCGGGCACGCGCGTACGCACGTGTGACGAGCGCTATCTGTCCCACGTACGGCACTGGTTCCACCGGGTGACGCACCAGATCGTGCCCCGGCAGATCGACCGCGGCGGCCCGGTGGTCCTGGTGCAGGTCGAGAACGAGTACGGCAGCTACGGCAGCGACACCGGCCATCTGGAGGAGCTGGCGGGTCTGCTGCGCGTCCAGGGGGTCACGGTCCCGCTGTTCACCTCGGACGGCCCCGAGGACCACATGCTGACCGGAGGTTCGCTGCCTGGGGTGCTCGCCACGGTGAATTTCGGCTCCCACGCGCGCGTGGCCTTCGAGACGCTGCGCCGCCACCGCCCCGAGGGCCCGCTGATGTGCATGGAGTTCTGGTGCGGCTGGTTCGACCACTGGGCCGGCGAGCGCGTCGTCCGCGACCCCGGGGAGGCGGCCGAGGCGCTGCGGGAGATCCTGGAGTGCGGGGCGTCGGTGAACCTCTACATGGCGCACGGCGGCACGAGTTTCGGCGGCTGGGCGGGCGCCAACCGGGGCGGCGAGCTGCACGAGGGCCCGCTGGAGCCGGATGTGACCTCGTACGACTACGACGCTCCCGTGGACGAGTACGGCCGCCCGACGCAGAAGTTCTGGCGCTTCCGAGAGGTACTCGCCGGCTACCACCGGGAGCCGCTCCCCGAACTTCCGCCACTGCCCGCCCCGTTGGGCCGCCCTGCGGAGGTGACGCTCGACGGCTGGGCACCCCTGGGGGACGTCCTGGAGACGCTGGGCGGAGAGGAGAGGACGGCACCCCTGCCGCCCACCTTCGAGGAACTGCACGTCACCCGGGGCCTGGTGCGCTACGAGGTGGAGGTGCCCGGCCCCCGGCAGCCGTATCCCCTGACCCTGCGCGGGCTGCGGGATCTCGCGGTGGTGTACGTCGACGGTGAGCGGGCCGGCGTGCTCACCGAGGAGGAACCGCGGCTGAAGGAGCCCGTCGCGGGCCCCGCGCGTGTGGAGCTGTGGGTGGAGTCCCTGGGGCGCGTGAACTACGGGCCGCGCTTCGGCGAGGCGAAGGGGATCACCGGCGGCGTTCTGCACGAGCGGCAGTATCTGCACGGGGTACGCGCGCGTGGGCTGGATCTGGACGCCTTCTCCGGCGGAGTGACGCGGGTGCCGTTCGGCGCGCTGCCCGAGGCGGGCGCCGCGGGCCTGTACCGGGGGACTGTGATCGTCCGCGGGCCCGGGGACGCCCGGCTGGAGCTGCCCGGCCTGACGCGCGGGTTCGTCTGGATCAACGGCTTCAACCTGGGCCGCTACTGGTCGGTGGGCCCCCAGCGGTCTTTGTACGTCCCCGGCCCGGTGCTGCGGGAGGGCGAGAACGAGGTGTGGGTGCTGGAGCTCCGGGAGACCGGCCCGGACCGCCCGGCGCCCCGTCTCCTGCCCGTGTGACCAGCCGCCCTTCCCGCCTACAGTGGAGAGGAGTTCCGGCGTCTTTGGGGGTGTGGACGTGGCGAACGGCGGACCGGTCCAGCACGGCTACCCGCACCTGGAGACGGTGCGGGCCGCCATCACCGCGCTGTACAAGCGGCTGTCCTACGACGCCGTCCAGACGTTCTCGGTCAGCCTGGCCCCGGCCGACGTGGCCTTCTGCGACACCGACGACCTGCATCTGGGTGCGCAGCGGGTGGCCCGCGAGATCGTGCGGCACTTCCGGCTGCCGGACGCGCGGCTGGTCGTCGGTTTCCGGGAGATGACCCACGCGGCGAACGTCGAACTGGCGGCGGGCCCCGAGTACTTCGTGGAACTGAACGATCGTTTCCGCACCCATCGCAGGGACATCGGCGCGGCGCTCGCCCACGAGGTGGCGCACGTCTACCTGCACCGTCTGGACCTCTCCTTCCCGACCACGGCGGAGAACGAGATCCTCACGGACACGGTGACGACGTATCTGGGCGCGGGCTGGCTGCTGCTGGACGCCTTCCGGGAGGACGGGGTCTCCTCGCAGAAGCTCGGCTACCTCACCCCGGAGGAGTTCGGTTACGTCCTGGCGAAGCGGGCGCTGCTCTTCCACGAGGACCCCTCGGTGTGGTTCACCAGCCCGCAGGCCTACGACGCGTACGCCCAGGGGATGGCCCGGGCCCGCCGCGACGAGCAGCAGCCGCCGCTGACCGGGGCCGGCTGGGCGGGGCGGCGCCGCTATGCCCACGACCGACGGCACGCCTCCGGCGTCCAGCCGGCGGTTCCCTACGCCTTCTCCCCCGACCCGGCGGGCCGGCTCCGCGTCTCCTTCTCCTGCCCCACCTGCCATCAGCGGATCCGGGTGCCGGTGCAAGGCCGGGTACGGGCGCGGTGCGGGCTGTGCCGGACGGTACTGGAGTGCGACACGTAGGGTCACGAGACCGCGCCGGGGGCTCCGCCCACGGTGTCAGCCGAGTTGCTCGGCCGACCCCCGCCGGGGAAGCGCCGCACACAAGCCCCCGCACACCGCGAACGCCCCGACCACCCACGGCATCGCATCCGCCAGCGCCCCCGTCATCCCCTTCCCGGCGGCCCCGAAGAACACCGTGCCGACCACGGCGGCACCCAGCGCTCCCCCGAACTGCTGAGCCGTGGAGAAGATCCCGGACGCCCCGCCGGCCAACTCCCCCGGCACCGCCGACAGCACCACGTTCACCAGCGGCACCACCAGGAAGCCGAGCCCCGCCCCGGCGATGAGCAGCCCCGGCACCATCGGCCAGGCCCCGGCATGCGCGGCAGGCGCGCCGTCGACCACGGCGCCCACCCAGCCGAAGCCGCCCGCCATCATCAGCGCCCCGGCCCCGAGCACCAGCCGCCCGTACCGTACGGCGAGCCCGTCGGCGGCGGGCGCGGTCAGGAAACCACCGGCCGAGAAGGCGACCGTCACCAGACCGGCCTGCATCGGCGTGTACCGCTCCCCGGCCTGCAGCCAGACCGCGAAGACCAGGAAGAAGCCCTGCATGCCGACGGAGAACAGCAGCTGGACGAGCACGCCCACGGAGAACGCGGGGAGCCGGAAGGCGCGTGCGGGCAGCAGCGGTACGGTCCCGGGCCGGTGCCGTCGGGCCTCGTACACCCCGAGCCCCACCACGGTCACGACCCCCGTCCCGAGGCAGCCCCAGCCCCACAGCGGCCAGCCGTTCTCCCGGCCCTGCACCAGCGGCAGCACGATCGCGACCAGCCCGCCGGCCAGCAGCAGGCTGCCCAGGACATCGGGACGGCCCGCAGACCGCTCCCGCGTGGCCGGGACCAGCAGCAGCCCGCCGACGAAGGTCGCCACGGCCACCGGCACGTTCACCAGGAACACCGAGCGCCAGCCCCAGCCGAACAGGTCGGCGTCCGTGAGCACCCCGCCGAGCAGCAGCCCGACGGCGGAGGCGAACCCGGCGACCGCCCCGTACATCCCGAAGGCGGCGCCGCGTTCCTTGCCCTGGAAGAGGGTGCGGAACGAGCCGATCACCTGCGGCACCAGCACGGCCGCGAGGACGCCCTGCACCGCGCGTGCGACGATCAGCTGGCCCGGCGACTGGGCGATCCCGCAGGCGAGGCTCGCCAGCCCGAAACCGGCCGTACCGGAGAGGAAGAGCGGGCGGCGGCCGATGCGGTCGCCGAGGTGGCCGGAGACGATCAGGGCGGCGGCGAAGCCGAGCAGATAGGCGGAGACGACCCACTGGAGGTCGCTCGCCGAGGCGTGCAGATCGCGGCTGATGGACGGCACGGCCACGTTGACGATCGTCGTGTCCAGCAGGTCCATGAGCGCCGCGATCATCATCACGACGGCGGCGGCCCAGCGGCGCGGATGCGGTTGCGCCGTGGTGGCGGCGGGTTCGGTGAGGGTTGCGGACATGGAGGTCTCCTTGACTCCTCGGACTCCGGATTTATTTCGTTCGACCTAACGAAAGAGTTGCACCGCCACTGCCACCCCCGCAAGTCGTTAGTTCGACCGAACGAAATTTTTGCTAGTCTGGAGACATGGCCAAGGCAGAGCAGAAGCGGGGCGAGGCGGCGCGGTCCGAGGTGCTGGACCAGCTCATGGCCGTGGGCCGGGCGCACAGCGGGGTCACGGTCATGTTCCACTCGGCCGTCGCCGCCAAGCAGGGGCTGAACGCGACGGAGGAGAAGACCCTGGACTTCCTCCAGCGGCAGGGCCCGCTCACCGCGAAGGACCTCGCCGAGCTGACCGGGCTCGCCCCCGCCTCCGTCACGGGCCTGCTCGACCGGCTGGAGGCCAAGGGATTCGTCCGCAGGGTCAAGCACCCGACGGACAAGCGCCGGGTCCTGGTCGAGCTGAACGAGGACAAGATCGCCGAGCTCGCCGAGTTCTTCGAGGACTGGGCGCGGGACGTCGTCGAGGCCTGCGAGGAGTTCAGCACGGACGAACTGCGCACCGTGATCCGGTTCCTGTCCGTGATGAGCGAGCGCCAGCGCACCGCGGCGGCCCGCCTGACCGGCTGAACGTACGGCGCTCTAGGCGCGTACGGCGATCCCGTCCAGCACCATCGTCAGATACTGGCGGGCGATCTCCTCGGGGCTGTGCCGTCCGCCGGGCCGGTACCAGGAGGCGGCGACCCACACGGTGTCGCGCACGAACCGGTAGGTGAGGCGGACGTCGAGATCGGCGCGGAAGACGCGCTCGGCGACCCCACGTTCCAGCGTGCTGAGCCAGGCCTTCTCGAACCGGCGCTGGGAGTCGGCGAGGAACGCGAACCGGTCCTGGGCGACGAGCTGCCCGCTCTCCTTCTGGTAGATGGCGACGGCGGCGCGGTGCCGGTCGATCTCCCGGAAGGACTCGGTGACGAGTGCCTCCAGCGTCTCGCGGGGCCCGAGTCCGGCGGCGAGGACGGTGTCGTAGCCGTCCCACAGCTCGTCGAGGAAGGTCCGCAGGATCTCCTCCAGCATCGACTCCTTGGAGTCGAAGTGGTAGTACAGGCTGCCCGCGAGCATCCCGGCGTGGTCGGCGATCCGGCGGACGGTGGTGGCGTTGTAGCCGTGCTCGGCGAAGACCTCGGCAGCGATGCCGAGGAGTTCGCCGCGCCGGGCCGCCGCCGCGGTCACCTGGGGCTTCTTCTTGGTGGGCACGCACCCATTGTTTCAAACACCCGTTAGGCAGTCCGCACGATGCCCGCGGCGCGTGCGGCCGCCAGCCACCGGGGGAACTCGCCGACGAGCCGGTCGTACAGTTCGGCGTCACAGACGCCTCGGGGATCCTGGCCGGCGTGGAAGAAGCCGGCGTTGTCCACGATCCGCTTGTCCGGTACGGCCAGTTCGTCGAGCTTGCGCAGGAAGTCGAACTGCCGGCTGTCCGGGTCGCCGAAGCCGACGAACTGCCAGAACAGCGGCAGCCTGGCCGCCTTGCACAGATAGCGTTCGGCGGCGAGCTTGTTGATCGGGCCGCCGTCGGTCTGGAAGACGACCAGGGCCGGGTCGGTGGCACCGCTGTCCAGGTAGTGGTCGATGACGGCGTCCATCGCCAGGTGGTAGCTGGTCCTGCCCATGTGCCCGAGCCCGGCCACGATCCGCTCGACGCCGCCCTCGTGCCGGTCGAGGGCGATGTCGGTGACCGCGTCGACGTCGGTGGAGAAGAACACCACCGGCACCCGGCCGTCGTCGTCCAGGTGCGCGGACAGGCCCAGCACCCGGTCGGCGAGCGTCTGTACGCTGCCGTCCTTGTAGTACGGCTTCATCGAGCCGGAGTAGTCGACCACGAGGTAGACGGCGGCGCGCAGCCCGTCCAGGCCGTGCTTGGTGAGCGACACTCCGGCCGACCGGTAGGCGCCGACGAGCGCGGGCGCGGTCTGCTCCACCTTGCTGAGACTGATCGCGGCCATGGTCCCCCCTGGGCAACTCCGGACGCCGAGCCTACGTGATCACCTGCCCCAGGTGTCGCTCCCGTCACATCGGTTCGCTATTTTGTTCGCCGCCGACCCCAGCGGCTCGTTCTGTCCCCCTTCTCTCTCACGAGGAGCCGGCCGTGGCCGCCGATTCCGCCATCACCACCTGCTTCCGTCATCCGCAGGTGGAGTCCCATGTCCGCTGCACCCGCTGCGACCGCTACATCTGCCCGTCCTGCATGCGCGAGGCCTCCGTCGGTCATCAGTGCGTGGAGTGCGTGAAGGAGGGAGCGCGGTCGATCCGGCAGGCACGTACCGCGTTCGGCGGCCGGATCAGCACGGTGCCGTTGGTGTCGTACGTACTCATCGGGCTCAACGTGCTCGCCTATCTGGCCGAGTTGGCCCGGCCGTCGGTCGAGGACCGCTTCGCGATGCTCGGCACCGTGCCTCCCGGGTATCTCCCGCAGGGCGTCGCGCACGGCGAGTGGTACCGGCTGCTGACCGGTGCGTTCCTGCATCTGACGCCCGGCGAGGGCACGTTCGGCCTCACGCACATCCTGTTCAACATGCTCGCGCTGTGGAACATCGGCCGGGTGGTCGAGGCGCAGCTGGGCCGGGTCCGCTATCTCGCGCTGTATCTGCTGTCGGCACTGGGCGGCTCGGTCCTGGTGCTGCTGCTCGCCCCCACGACCTTCACCGTCGGCGCGTCCGGCGCGATCTTCGGCCTGGGCACCGCGTACTGGGTCATGGGCCGCCGCCTGGGCCATGACATGCGCGCCGTCAACCAGTACATGGCCGGTCTGCTGCTGTGGCTGGTGATCTCCGCCTGGGCGACCTCCTGGCAGGCCCACCTCGGCGGCCTGCTGGCGGGCGGAGTGGTGACGCTGGCCTACGCGTACGCACCCCGGGACGGCCGGCGCACGCCGGTCCAGGCGGGGGTGTGCGTGGCGGTGCTGGCGCTGCTGCTGGCGCTCACCTGGATGAAGGTGACATCGCTGACCGCCTGAACGTCAGCGACGCTCAGGCCCCGCGCCACCTCGTCGACGTCGGCGTGCACTTCTACGGCGACCGGGTCCGCGGAGACCGTCTGCACAACCGGCTGTTCACCCTCACCGACCGCCCGTCGAGCTGGGCGCTGGAGGCCACCGGCACGGTCGAGGAACTGGCCGACCGCTCGGCACGATCAGCCAGCTGTACCGCAGCTGTCCGGGGTGCGGGCCGTCACCGAGCGCGGGCCGCTCGCGGGCGTCTGGTACGAGTAGCGCCCACAGCCGGACATGCAACGACGCCTGCCCGGCGTCCGGTCGGGGACAGTTGGGCAGGCGCCGTCAGTGTTCCGTACGCCGTTGTACGGGAACGTTCTTCGGGGTGCCGTCAGACCGCCAGGGCGCGGTCGGTCGGGCGGATCGGGGCCGGCAGGTCGCTGGCACCGGTCAGGAACCGGTCGACACCGCGGGCGGCCGAGCGGCCCTCCGCGATCGCCCACACGATGAGGGACTGGCCGCGGCCGGCGTCACCGGCGACGAACACACCCGGCACGTTGGTCTGGAAGTCGGCGTCGCGGGCGATGTTACCGCGTGCGTCGAGGTCCAGGCCGAACTGCTCGACCAGGCCGTTGTCCCGGTCGGTGCCGGTGAAGCCCATGGCGAGGGTGACCAGCTGGGCCGGGATCTTGCGCTCGGTGCCCGGCTTCTGCGTCAGCTTGCCGTCGACGAACTCGACCTCGGCCAGGTGCAGCCACTGGACGTTGCCGTCCTCGTCGCCCTCGAAGTGGGTGGTGGAGGCGGAGTAGATCCGCTCGCCGCCCTCCTCGTGGGCCGAGGTGACCTTGTAGAGGATCGGGAAGGTCGGCCAGGGCTGGTTGGTCGGGTGCCGCTCGTCGTTCGGGCGGGGCATGATCTCCAGCTGGGTGACGGAGGCCGCGCCCTGGCGGTGGGCGGTGCCCACGCAGTCCGCGCCGGTGTCACCGCCGCCGATGACGACGACGTGCTTGCCCTCGGCCGAGATCGGGGCGGTGACGTAGTCACCTTCCTGGACCTTGTTCGCCAGGGGCAGGTACTCCATGGCCTGGTAGATGCCCTTGAGCTCGCGGCCCGGCACCGGCAGGTCACGGGCGGTCGTGGCGCCGGCGGCGATCACGATCGCGTCGTACCGCTTCTTCAGGTCGCGGGCGTTGATGTCGCGGCCGATCTCGACACCGGTACGGAAGCGGGTGCCCTCCGCGCGCATCTGCTCGATACGGCGGTTGATGTGCCGCTTCTCCATCTTGAACTCGGGGATGCCGTACCGCAAGAGGCCTCCGACGCGGTCCGCGCGCTCGTAGACGGCGACCGTGTGGCCGGCCCGGGTCAGCTGCTGGGCGGCGGCGAGACCCGCCGGGCCCGAGCCGATGACCGCGACCGTCTTGCCGGACAGGCGCTCGGGGATCTGCGGGGCGACGGTGCCCGCGTCCCACGCCTTGTCGATGATCGAGACCTCGACGTTCTTGATGGTGACCGGCGGCTGGTTGATGCCGAGCACGCACGCCGACTCGCAGGGGGCCGGGCAGAGGCGACCGGTGAACTCCGGGAAGTTGTTGGTCGCGTGCAGGCGCTCCTGGGCGGCGGCCCAGTCCTCGCGGTAGGCGTAGTCGTTCCACTCGGGGATCAGGTTCCCCAGCGGGCAGCCGTTGTGGCAGAACGGGATGCCGCAGTCCATGCAGCGGCTGGCCTGCTTGCTGATGATCGGCAGCAGGGAGCCGGGGACGTAGACCTCGTTCCAGTCCTTGACGCGGTCACCGACGGGACGGGTCTGGGCGACCTCGCGGCCGTGGTTCAGGAAGCCCTTCGGGTCAGCCATTGATCGCCGCCTCCATCATCTTCTCGGTGATCTCGGTCTGGGAGAGACCGGCTCGCTCGGCGGCGTCCTTGGCGGCGAGCACTGCCTTGTACGTGCTGGGGATGATCTTGCTGAACCGCTCCACGGCCTGATCCCAGTCGGCGAGCAGCTTCTCGGCGACCGTCGAGCCGGTCTCCTCGGCGTGGCGGCGCACCACGTCGTGCAGCCACTGCTTGTCCGCCTCGTCCAGCGCCTCGACCGACCCGGAGTTGCCGGAGTTGACGTTGTCGCGGTCGAGGTCGATGACGTAGGCGATACCGCCGGACATGCCCGCCGCGAAGTTGCGGCCGGTCGGGCCGAGGACGACCGCGTGACCGCCGGTCATGTACTCGCAGCCGTGGTCGCCCACGCCCTCGGAGACGACCAGCGCGCCGGAGTTGCGGACGCAGAACCGCTCGCCGGTACGGCCGCGCAGGAACAGCTCGCCGCCGGTGGCGCCGTAGGCGATGGTGTTGCCCGCGATGGTCGAGTACTCGGCGAGGTGGTCGGCCGCGCGGTCCGGGCGGACGACGACACGGCCGCCGGAGAGGCCCTTGCCGACGTAGTCGTTGGCGTCGCCCTCCAGGCGCAGCGTGACACCGCGCGGCAGGAACGCGCCGAAGGACTGGCCGGCGGAGCCGGTGAAGGTGATGTCGATGGTGTCGTCGGGCAGACCCGCGCCGCCGAACTTCTTCGTCACCTCGTGGCCGAGCATGGTGCCGACCGTGCGGTTGATGTTGCGGATGGCGACCTGGGCGCGCACCGGCTGGGCCTCGGTCGCGTCGTTCACGGCCAGGGCGTCGGCGGCGAGCTTGATCAGCTCGTTGTCCAGCGCCTTCTCCAGGCCGTGGTCCTGCTCGATCAGCCGGTGGCGCACCGCGCCCTCGGGCAGGTCGGGCACGTGGAACAGCGGCTCCAGGTTCAGGCCCTGCGCCTTCCAGTGGTCCACCGCGCGCTCGACGTCCAGCACCTCGGCGTGGCCGACGGCCTCCTCGATGGAGCGGAAGCCCAACTCGGCCAGCAGCTCGCGGACCTCCTCGGCGATGAACCGGAAGAAGTTCACCACGTGCTCGGCCTTGCCGGCGAAGCGCTCGCGCAGGACCGGGTTCTGGGTGGCGATGCCGACCGGGCAGGTGTCCAGGTGGCAGACGCGCATCATCACGCAGCCGGAGACGACGAGCGGAGCGGTCGCGAAACCGAACTCCTCGGCGCCGAGCAGCGCGGCGATGACCACGTCACGGCCGGTCTTGAGCTGACCGTCGGTCTGCACGACGATCCGGTCGCGCAGGCCGTTGAGCAGCAGGGTCTGCTGGGTCTCGGCGAGGCCGAGCTCCCAGGGACCACCGGCGTGCTTCAGCGAGGTGAGCGGGGAGGCGCCCGTACCGCCGTCGTGGCCGGAGATGAGGACCACGTCCGCGTGTGCCTTGGAGACACCCGCGGCGACCGTGCCGACGCCGACCTCCGACACCAGCTTCACGTGGATACGTGCCGCCGGATTGGCGTTCTTGAGGTCGTGGATCAGCTGGGCCAGGTCCTCGATGGAGTAGATGTCGTGGTGCGGCGGCGGGGAGATCAGGCCGACACCCGGCGTCGAGTGACGGGTCTTGGCCACCCACGGGTAGACCTTGTGGCCGGGCAGCTGGCCGCCCTCGCCGGGCTTGGCGCCCTGGGCCATCTTGATCTGGATGTCGTCCGCGTTGACCAGGTACTCGGAGGTCACGCCGAAGCGGCCGGAGGCGACCTGCTTGATCGCCGAGCGGCGCGCCGGGTCGTACAGGCGGTCCGGGTCCTCGCCGCCCTCACCGGTGTTGGACTTGCCGCCCAGCTGGTTCATGGCGATGGCGAGGGTCTCGTGCGCCTCCTTGGAGATGGAGCCGTACGACATGGCGCCCGTCGAGAACCGCTTGACGATCTCGCTGGCCGGCTCGACCTCATCGATGGAGATCGGCTGGCGGTCCGACTGGAAGCCGAACAGGCCGCGCAGTGTCATCAGGCGCTCGGACTGCTCGTTCACGCGGGACGTGTACTTCTTGAAGATGTCGTAGCGGCCCGTGCGCGTGGAGTGCTGCAGGCGGAAGACGGTCTCCGGGTCGAACAGGTGCGGCTCGCCCTCGCGGCGCCACTGGTACTCGCCGCCGATCTCCAGCGCGCGGTGCGCGGGAGCGATGCCGGAGGCCGGGTAGGCCTTGGCGTGGCGGGCGGCGACCTCCCGGGCGATGACGTCGATGCCGACGCCGCCGATCTTGGTGGCGGTGCCGTTGAAGTACTTCTCCACGAAGGCCTCGTCCAGGCCGACGGCCTCGAAGACCTGGGCGCCGCGGTAGGAGGCGACGGTGGAGATGCCCATCTTCGACATGACCTTCAGCACGCCCTTGCCGAGGGCGTAGATCAGGTTCTTGATGGCCTTCTCCGGCTCCAGGCCGTTCAGGAAGGTACCGGCGCGCAGCAGGTCCTCGACCGACTCCATCGCCAGGTAAGGGTTGACCGCGGCAGCGCCGAAGCCGATCAGCAGGGCGACGTGGTGGACCTCGCGGACGTCGCCGGCCTCGACCAGCAGGCCCACGTGGGTGCGCTGCTTGGTGCGGATGAGGTGGTGGTGGACGGCCGCGGTGAGCAGCAGCGACGGGATCGGCGCGTGCTCGGCGTCGGAGTGGCGGTCCGACAGGACGATCAGGCGGGCGCCGTTGTCGATGGCCGCGTCGGCCTCGGCGCAGATCTCCGCGATGCGCGCGGCGAGCGCGTCACCGCCGCCGGAGACCCGGTACAGGCCGGACAGGGTCGCGGCCTTGAAGCCGGGCATGTCGCCGTCGGCGTTGATGTGGATGAGCTTGGCCAGCTCGTCGTTGTCGATCACCGGGAAGGGCAGCACGACGGACCGGCAGGAGGCGGCGGTCGGGTCGAGCAGGTTGCCCTGGGGGCCCAGCGAGCTGCGCAGCGAGGTGACCAGTTCCTCGCGGATCGCGTCCAGCGGCGGGTTGGTGACCTGGGCGAACAGCTGGGTGAAGTAGTCGAAGAGCAGGCGCGGGCGCTCGGACAGGGCCGCGATCGGCGAGTCCGTGCCCATGGAGCCGATCGGCTCGGCGCCGGTGCGGGCCATCGGGGCGAGGATGACGCGCAGCTCCTCCTCGGTGTAGCCGAAGGTCTGCTGGCGACGGGTGACCGAGGCGTGGGTGTGGACGATGTGCTCGCGCTCGGGCAGGTCGCTCAGCTCGATCTCGCCGGCCTCCAGCCATTCGGCGTACGGCTTCTCGGCGGCGAGGGCCGCCTTGATCTCGTCGTCCTCGATGATGCGGTGCTCGGCGGTGTCGACGAGGAACATCTTGCCGGGCTGCAGGCGGCCCTTGCGGACGACCTTGGCCGGGTCGATGTCGAGGACGCCGACCTCGGAGCCGAGGACGACGAGGCCGTCGGCGGTGACCCAGTAGCGGCCGGGGCGCAGGCCGTTGCGGTCGAGCACGGCGCCGACCTGGGTGCCGTCGGTGAAGGTGACGCAGGCGGGACCGTCCCAGGGCTCCATCATCGTGGAGTGGAAGCCGTAGAAGGCGCGCCGGGCCGGGTCCATGGACTCGTGGTTCTCCCACGCCTCCGGGATCATCATCAGCACGGAGTGCGGCAGCGAACGGCCGCCCAGGTGCAGCAGCTCCAGCACCTCGTCGAAGGAGGCGGAGTCGGAGGCGTCCGGCGTACAGACCGGGAAGATCCGCTCCAGGCCCTTGTCGCCGAACAGGTCGGAGACCAGCTGCGACTCGCGGGCGACCATCCAGTTGCGGTTGCCCTTGACGGTGTTGATCTCACCGTTGTGCGCGACGAAGCGGTACGGGTGCGCGAGCGGCCACGACGGGAAGGTGTTCGTGGAGAACCGGGAGTGCACGAGCGCGATCGCGGAGGCGAAGCGGCGGTCGGACAGGTCCGGGAAGAAGGGCTCCAGCTGGCCGGTGGTCAGCATGCCCTTGTACACGATCGTGCGCGCGGACAGCGACGGGAAGTAGACACCGGCCTCGCGCTCGGCGCGCTTGCGCAGCACGAACGCCCGGCGGTCCAGCGCGATGCCCTCGCTGGCGCCGTCGGTGACGAAGATCTGCCGGAAGACCGGCATGGTGGAGCGGGCGGTGGCGCCCAGCAGCTCCGGGGCGACCGGAACCGCACGCCACCCGAGGACGGTGAGGCCCTCCTCGGCGGCGAGCGTCTCGATCTTCGAGACGGCCTCGTCGGTCCCGTCCTCCGGCAGGAAGGCGATACCGACGGCGTACGAACCGGCGGCGGGTAGTTCGAATCCGGCCACCTCGCGGAAGAACGCGTCGGGCACCTGGGAGAGGATGCCGGCGCCGTCGCCCGAGTCGGGCTCGGAGCCGGTGGCACCGCGGTGCTCCAGGTTGCGCAGCACGGTGAGTGCCTGTTCGACCAGGGTGTGGGACGCCTCGCCGGTGAGGGTGGCGACGAAACCGACGCCGCACGCGTCGTGTTCGTTGCGGGGGTCGTACATACCCTGCGCAGCAGGGCGAGCATCCATGAACGACCAGTTCTGGCCATTCGCGGAGTGCTGGGACGGCTGGCGCGGCGTACGCATCGGCTCTCCCGTCGTCGTCATTCAGGCATGTGGCAGGTGCCGAGGGACGACGTTGGCCCTCTGCGTGATCTCAAAATTTCGTGCAGGTTACATGATGGAGCGGTTCTCGGGAACCGGATACTCCGTTCCAACATGCGGACGCCACGGGGTCCATGGCAGAGGTGCCGCACGGGGCGGCGGGCACCGCGCGAGGGCGGTTGGTGCCGCGCGTGGCGGCCGGGATGCCGTGCGGTGACGGCGAACGCGTGAAGGGGGACCGTACGGACGAGATCGGTCGGATCGGTGTCCGGCGGCCCAAAGGCGCGGGGAGAGCGTCTTCACTCGCCCCGCGGGTGCGGCAGGCGTCGTTGCCTGCGGCGCTTACGGCTCATGCCCGGTGGTCACGCGGTCGAAACCAGCGAGTAACGGGCTTTGGCTCGGCTACTTATGCGGCCCGTTGCATAAGTACCGGCGGCGCTATCCTACGGCCGTTCCGAACAAGCTGCCCAGGGCGTACGTCACACCGGCCGCGGCACCGCCCAGCGCAAGCTGCCTGAGCCCGCTGTACCACCAGCTGCGCGCGGTCACCCTGGCGACCACGGCACCGCATCCGAAGAGCCCGGCGAGGGCGAGCAGCACGGCGGGCCACAGCACGGTCGCACCGAGCAGATACGGCAGCACGGGCAGCAGGGCCCCCAGGGCGAAGGAGCCGAACGAGGAGACGGCGGCGACCAGCGGCGACGGCAGGTCACCGGGGTCGATGCCCAGTTCCTCGCGGGCATGGATCTCCAGGGCCTGCTCGGGATCCCGGGACAGCTGGCGCGCGACCTCCCGGGCCAGCTCGGGCTCGACTCCGCGCGCCACATACAGCGCGGCGAGCTCCTCCTCCTCGTCCTGGGGGTGCTTGCGCAGCTCGCGGCGCTCGACATCGAGCTCGGCCTCGACCAGCTCCCGCTGGGAGGCGACGGAGGTGTACTCACCGGCCGCCATGGAGAAGGCACCGGCGGCGAGTCCCGCGAGTCCTGTGATGACAATGGTCTGCTGACTCACGGCCCCGCCGGCCACACCGGTCATCAGGGCGAGGTTGGAGACGAGGCCGTCCATGGCGCCGAACACGGCGGGGCGCAGCCAGCCACCGTTGACGTCGCGGTGCGTGTGGTTGTCTCTGTGCGCCGCGTGCAGCGTGGCCTGGGTTTCTATGACGGCCATGGGGACCCCCGGGATAGCTTAGCCAAAGCTAACTTTGGACGAGTTCTACTTTTCGACAGCACCAAACGTACGCCCATCCCCCCGTTCCCGCCACCAAGGAAAGGCTGGGCTAACCTGCACCTTTACCCGCTTACGCTCATTCGTGCATGATCTCGCTCAGATGCAAGTGGGTGACGTGGACCCCGCGGAGGCTCGCGCGGCGGCGGCGTGTGGCACACATCCGCAGAGCGTCTTCGTGGTCCCGCCGAAGGAGGCCGCCCCCATGGCATCGATCGCCTGCACTCCCCCGGTCCCGGCGCCCGACGACGCCGCCGGACTCCGCGAACGGGCCCGGGGCGCGTTGCTCGGCCTGGCCGTCGGGGACGCGCTGGGAGCGCCGGCGGAGAACCTCAGGCCGTCCGAGATCCGCGCCCGCTGGGGCCGTATCACCGGGTACGTGACCGACCGGCCGTGCGGCACGGACGACACGGAGTACGCGATCTTCTCGGGCCTGCTGCTCGCCCGGCACGGCTCGGCACTGACTGCGGCGCATGTGGAGACGGCCTGGCACGCGTGGATCGCCGACCGTGCCGAGGGCCCCTTCCGCGGTGCGGGCTTCAGCGAACGCGGCACCCTGGAGAACCTCCGCCGTGGCCTCGCCGCCCCCATCTCCGCCCAGCACCGGCACGCCTGGAGCGACGGCCTGGCCATGCGAGCGGCCCCCTTCGGCGTCTTCGCGGCCGGCCGCCCCGCCGAAGCGGCCCGCCTGGTGGCGATCGACGGCTCGGTGAGCCACGAGGGCGAGGGCATCTACGGCGGCCAGGCGGTCGCCGCCGGGGTGGCGGCGGCGATGACGGGCGCCCCCGTTCCGGTGGTGATCGCCACCGCCCTCGCGGTGATCCCCGAGGACTCCTGGACGGCACGCTCCCTGCGCCGCGCGGTGGCCGTGGCCCACCGCGGCGAACGCGCGGTCCGCTCCGCGGTCGTCATCGGCGGCTATCCCTGGACCGACCTGGCCCCCGAGGCGGTCGCCCTCGCCTTCGGCGCGTACGCGGCGGCCGACGGCGACTTCGAGGAGGCGGTCCTGACGGCCGTCAACATGGGCCGCGACGCCGATACGACGGCGGCGGTGTCCGGCGCCCTGTCCGGCGCGACCCACGGCATCTGCGCGATCCCGCCCCACTGGGCCGCCCCCATCGGCCCGGCCCGCGGCCGCTGCCTGCCGTCCATGGCCGGCCACCACATCCTGGACGTGGCGGAGCTACTGGTACCCGGGGAGGGCGGGAAGTGGGGAGAGGGGGTGGCCCTGCCAGGTCTGCTGGAGGGGGCGTGGGCTCAGACGCCGGACCTGTGCGTTGCCCCGGCGGCACGTACGACGACCGGGGAGGCGACGCCGGAGGCCGGTCGCACGGAGGGGTGGCTGGACAGAGCGGCGGCACCGGCCCCGGGACGGGGTGCGACGCCACTGGTCAGCACTGCAGCACCGGACACCGGCCCCACCGCAACACCACCGACCAGCACGGCAGCACCCCACACCCGACCCACCCCAACACCACCGACCAGCACGGCAGCACCCCACACCCGACCCACCGCAACACCACCGACCAGCACGGCAGCACCCCACACCCGACCCACCCCAACACCACGGACCAGCACAACAGCACCCCACACCCGACCCACCCCAACACCACCGACCAGCACAACAGCACCCCACACCCGACCCACCCCAACACCACCGACCAGCACAACAGCACCGGACACCGGCCCCAGCGCGACACCGTTGCGCAGCGCGGCAGCGCCGGGCATGGCAAAGGTCCAGCCGGAACAGTCGCCCTCACCCCTCCCGCCCGTGGCCCGACCGACCGAGCCGACCGACCCGCCCCCGCCCTTCCCGCCCACCCCGCAGCCGAGTGAGGGGGGGCGGCGGGTGGGTACGCGGGGGCGGAGGCGGCTGGTTGGGGCGGGGAACCGGGGGGATCAGGACAGTGAGGGCCGGCCATGACAGAGCGCCGTATCGAGGGGCTGCTCCTCGGTCTCGCCGCAGGCGACGCCGCCGGTTGGCCCGCCGCCCGGCACCGCGCCGCCCGTATGCCCGAGTGGACCCGCCGCCTCACCCGCGAGTTGGACACCTTCGCCGAGCAGAACGCCACCACCACCCTCCCGGTGCCGATCGCACTCAACCAGCCCCCGAGCCCCTCCGCCTCGGCCCCTCCGACGACGCCGAGTGGGCGGCCTTCGCCGCGGAGGCGGTGCTGCGGGCCGGCGACGACGACGTCCTCGGCGACCTCAGCCGAGAGCGCCGTACCCGCGCCGCCATCGACCTCACCTGGACCGCCGTGGCCGCCGAAGTCGCCGCCGCGGCGGACCGCGCGCCCGAGGTCGAGTCCGCCGTCCTCCCGCTGCGCGCCCGCATCTCCGTCCGCGCCGGTCTCGGCAACCTCGCCACCGGCCTGCGCCCGCCCGCCACCGGCCACGACAACCCGCACTACTTCGACGACGCCGCCTGCGTTCGCGCCTGTGTGCTCGCCGTCGCCCACCCCGGCGACCCCGAACGCGCCGCCGCCCTCGCCGAGTTCGACGCCCGCTACACCCAGGACGGCGACGGCGTGCACGGCGCCCGCGCCATGGCCGCGGCCCTGGCGCTCGCCCTCGCCGACGCCGGCACGGACACCTGTGTGAGCGCCGCGCTCGCCGAACTCCCGGCCGACACGGAGATCGGCCGCAACGCCCGCCACGCGCTCGCCCTCGCCGAGGACAGCGAGGCCGCCTTCGCCCTCGTCCCGCTCCTGGAGCACCAGATCGTCGACCACGTCTACAGCTACGGCATCGCCGCCGCCGAGACCGTCCCGGTCGCCCTCGCCCTCACCCTCGCCGCGCACGGCCGTGTCGCCGAGGCCGTACCCGCCGCCGCCTGCCTCTCCCGGGTCGCCGACTCCGCCCCCGCCCTCGTCGGCGCCCTCACCGGGGCCCTCGGCGGCGGCGCGGCGATCCCGGAGACCTGGCGGGACGCCTGCCGCACCCTGTCCGGCTGCGCCCTGCCCCGCCTCACCGGCACCGACCTGGTGGAACTCGCCGGACTCCTGGAAGCCGCACAACCGGCCCGCCCCGGGGATGATTCGGGGCATGACGCCCAAGGAGTCCAAAGGACTCGAAGAAGAACAAAGCAGTGGGCCGCCCGCGCACCACCTCGCCGAACGGATCACCGGCGCCCTCGTCGGCGCCGCCGTCGGCGATGCCCTCGGCGGTCCCGTCGAGGGCTACGACCCCGACCTGATCGCCGAGCGCCACGGCGGCCGGGTCCGCGGCATCGTCGGCCCCTGGCACGGTGACGCCTGGCGCACCGCCCGCCCCATCGCCCCGTACCACAAGGGCGACGGTCACGTCACCGACGACACCCTGATGACCCACGCGCTGGTCCGGGTGTACGCCCGTGTCCGCGACCACCTCGACGCGTACGCGATCGCCGACCACCTGGTCCCGGACCTGATGACGAACCCGCGCTGGATCCCGGACCTCCAGACCGAGGCCCTGCCCCTGCAACGCCTCTTCCTCGCCGAGAAGTGGCTCGTGGCGCGGCTCGCCTACGGCCACGTCGACCCCCGGGAGGCGGGCGTCGGCAACATCGTCAACTGCGGCGCGGCGATGTACATGGCCCCCGTCGGCCTGGTCAACGCGGCCAACCCGCCCGCCGCCTACGCCGAGGCGCTGGACGTCGCCGGAGCACACCAGTCGTCGTACGGCCGGGAGGCGGCCGGTGTCCTCGCCGCGGCCGTCGCCGCCGCCCTGACACCGGGCGCGACCCCGGACTCGGTCGTCACCGCCTGTCTGTCCCTGGCCAAGGACGGCACCCGCGAGGCGATCGAGAGGGTCTGCGAAGTGGCGGCGGGACACCGGGACTTCGAGTCGGCGCTGCGACCCCTGCGCGCGGCGGTGGCCCCGTACGACACCGTCGGCCCGGACTACCGCGCCCCCTGCCTGGCCGCCCGCCGCCCCTCCCGGCTGCACGCGATCGAGGAACTGCCCATCGCCCTCGGCATGGTGCTGGTCTCCGGCGGCGACTACCGGCACGCGGTCCTCGGCGCGGTCAACTACGGCCGCGACTGCGACTCGATCGCCACGATGGCCGGTGCGCTCGCGGGCGCCCTCGGCTCGCCCGTTCCCGAGGACTGGGCGAAGACGGTGGCGGAGGCGAGCTGGCTGGACCTGTGGGAGCCGGCCCGCGCACTGACCGAGGTCACACGGGAGATCTTCGACCGGGACGTACTGCGGCGCCGCGCGCACGAGCGGGCGTTCGCGGCACTCGGAGGCAGCGGATGCTCCGACTGACCTGGGTGCAGCCGGAGGACCTGCTGGGCCACGAACTCCGCCAGGCGCGCCTGGACGGGCGGGAGCCGTCGGCGATCGAGGCGCGCTGGCGAGCGGCGGGCGGCCCGGACGCGCCGCCCCGCGCGGGAGCGTCCACCCACCGGGCGTCCCGCTACCTGCGTCTCCTGGCGGAGGATCTGCTGGACGAACTGGCCGACCTGCCCAGCGCGTTGTCCGACGACGAGCCGACGGATCTCGCTCGCATCACATCCCTGTGCGTGGACTGGCCGATGCCACCGGGCCGCGCCGATGCGCCGTCGTCCGGCTGCGGCCCGGTGGCGGCTGATCGCGCAGTTCCCCGCGCGCCTGAAGGGGCGCTCGTGGCCGCGCCCAGCCCGGCCGGCCTCGAAGCCGCCTGGCTGGGCCGGGCCATCGGGTGCCTGCTCGGCAAACCAGTCGAAAAGCTCCCCCTCGACGGCATCCGCGCCCTCGCGCAAGCCGCCGGCAACTGGCCCCTCACCGCCTACTTCACCGCCGTCGGCGTCCCGGAAGACCTCCTCGCCGCCCACCCCTGGAACCGCCGCTCCGCCCCCACCTCCCTCGCCGAGAACATCGACGGCATGCCCGAGGACGACGACCTCGACTACCCCCTGGTGAACCTCCTTCTGCTCCGGCGGCACGGAAAGACCTTCACCACCGCGGACGTCGCACGGCTCTGGCTGGACGAACTCCCGCCCGGCCGCACCTTCACCGCCGAACGCATCGCCTACCGCAACCTCCTCAGCGGCATCTCGCCCCCGCACACGGCCCGCCACCGCAACCCCTTCCGCGAGTGGATCGGCGCCCTGATCCGCGCCGACGTACACGGCTGGACCAACCCCGGCGACCCGGCCGCCGCAGCCGAACAGGCGCATCGCGACGCGGTCCTCACCCACACCGCCAACGGCGTCTACGCGGCGATGTTCACGGCCGCCGTCATCGCCACGGCCGCGACCGGCGACCATGACGTGCACGCCTGCCTGCGCTCCGGCCGCCGGGTGATCCCGCCCCGCTCCCGGCTGGCGCGGGCGATCGACCACGCCGTCCAACTGGCCGAGCACCACGAGGACTTCGAGGCCGTCGTGGACGAACTCCATGCCCGCTACTCCGCCACCCACCACTGGGTCCACGCCGTGCCCAACACCGCCCTGCTCGCCGCCGCCCTCACCCACGCGGACGGCGACTTCACCGGCTCCATCTGCCGTGCGGTGTCCGGCGGCCTGGACACCGATTCGGTCGGCGCCACGGCCGGCAGCGTCGCGGGGCTGCTGGCGGGCGACCCCGCCGCCCTCCCGGAGCGCTGGCGGGCCCCGCTGAAGAACCGGCTCGCCACCACCGTCGCCGACTTCGACGGCACCGGCTTCGACACCCTCGCCCACCTCACCCATCTGGAAGCGACCCGCTCATGACCCACATCGTCGTCCTCGGCAGCACGAACATGGACCTCGTCACCTATGTCGCCAAGGCCCCGCAACGCGGCGAGACCGTGACGGGACGGGAGTTCCACACGATCCCCGGCGGCAAGGGGTCCAACCAGGCGATCGCCGCGGCCCGCGCCGGCGCCACCGTCTCGGTGATCGGCGCGGTCGGCAACGACGCCTTCGGCCTGCGGCTGCGCGACACCCTCGAACACTCCGGCGTGGACACCGACTTCCTGCGCACGGTCGAGGGCCCGTCCGGCACCGCGCACATCGTGGTGGACGACGAGGGCGCCAACTCCATCGTCGTCATCCCCGGCGCGAACGGCACCGTCGACCATCTCTCCCCCGGCGACGAGGGTGTGATCGCCTCCGCGGACGCCCTGCTGCTGCAGCTGGAGATCCCGATGGCCGCGGTCGTCGCGGGCGCTCAGGCGGCGCACCGGCACGGCGTACGTACGGTCCTGACCCCGTCGCCCGCCCAGCCGCTGCCGCCCGAACTCCTCGCCACGACCGACCTGTTGGTGCCCAACGAGTACGAGGCGGTCACCCTCACCGGCCGCACCGACCCGCGCGAGGCCGCCGCCGCCCTGCTGGACCTGGTGCCGGAGGTCGTCGTCACGCTGGGCGCGACCGGCAGCCTCTACCTGGCCCGGGGCACCGAGCCGCTGGTGATCCCCGCGCCGAGGGTGACCGCCGTCGACTCCACGGGCGCCGGCGACACCTTCGTCGGCGCGCTCGCGGTGGCCCTCGCCGAGGAGAAACCGGTGCGGGAGGCCCTGTCCTGGGCGGCGGCCGCCGCGGCGATCTCCGTCCAGCGGGCCGGGGCCTCGGCGTCGATGCCGTACCGGCCGGAGATCGAGGCCCAGTACACCGCATAAGACACTCCGCATGAGACACACCCCATGAGGGACCACGCACGAGGTACGACGCATGAGATACGACGCATGAGTACGACGACGACACCGGCCCTGGCCGGTCTGCGGGTGCTGGACCTCGCGACCCTCTTCGCGGGCCCGCTGGCCGCCACGCTGCTCGGCGACTTCGGTGCCGAGGTGATCAAGGTCGAGCATCCGCTCCGGCCGGACCCCTGCCGCGGGCACGGCCCGGCCAAGCACGGCGTCGGCCTGTGGTGGAAGGTGCTCGGCCGCAACAAGCGGACCATCGCCCTGGACCTGTCCACGCCCGGCGGCCGAGCCGTCCTGCTCCGGCTCGCCGCCACCGCCGACGTGGTGATCGAGAACTTCCGTCCGGGGACCCTGGAGAAGTGGGATCTGGGCTGGCCGGAGCTGGCGGCCGTCAACCCCCGGCTGGTCCTCGCCCGGGTGACGGCCTTCGGCCAGTTCGGGCCGTACGCTCACCGTCCCGGCTTCGGCACGCTTGCCGAGGCGATGAGCGGCTTCGCCGCGATCACCGGCGAGCCGGACGCGCCGCCCACGCTGCCGCCGTTCGGCCTCGCGGACTCGGTCGCGGGCCTGGCGACCGCCTGCGCCGTACTCACCGCGCTGGCCGCACGGAAGCACACCGGCGCCGGGCAGGTCGTCGACATGGCGATCATCGAGCCGATCCTGTCGGTCCTCGGCCCCCACCCCACCTGGTACGACCAGCTCGGCCACGTCCAGGAACGCACCGGCAACCGCTCCGCGAACAACGCCCCGCGCAACACCTACCGCACCGCCGACGGCCTCTGGGTCGCCGTCTCCACCTCCGCGCAGTCGGTCGCGGAGCGGGTGATACGCCTGGTGGGCCGCCCGGAGCTGATCGAGGAGCCGTGGTTCGCCACCGGCGCCGACCGCGCCGCGCACGCCGACGTCCTGGACGAGGCGGTCGGCTCCTGGATCGCCGCCCGCACCCGCGCCGAGGTCCTCGCGGCCTTCGAGAAGGCGGAGGCGGCGGTGGCCCCGGTCCAGGACGTCCGGGACGTCCTGGCCGACCCCCAGTACCAGGCGCTGCGCACGGTCACCACCGTCGACGACCCCGAACTGGGCCCGCTGCGCATGCAGAACGTCCTCTTCCGGCTCTCCGCGAACCCCGGGGCGATCCGCTGGGCCGGCCGCCCGCACGGCGCCGACACCGAGACCGTGCTCACCGAGCTGGGCCTCACCCCGGCCGACATCGCCGCCCTGCGCACGGAGGGAGCCCTGTGACCCGGCCCCCGCTCACCTGGCTCTACGTCCCCGGCGACCGCCCGCCCGTGGTGGCCAAGGCGCTGGCCGCGGGCGCCGACGTGGTGGTGATCGATCTGGAGGACGCGGTCGCCCCGGACCGCAAGGAGTACGCCCGCACGGCCACGGCCGCCCTCCTCACCGACCCCCAGCCGGTCCCGGTCCACGTCCGCGTCAACGCCCTGTCCGGCCCCTGGGCCGCGGCCGACCTGGCGGCCCTCGCCGCGCTCCCCGGCCTCTCGGGCCTGCGGCTGCCGAAGGTGACCACCCCGGACGAGATCAGGCAGGTCGCCGCGACCGTCACCGTCCCGCTGTACGCCCTGCTGGAGACGGCCCTCGCCATCGAGCACGCCCACGCCATCGCCACCGCCCATCCCGCCCTGCGGGGCATCGCCCTCGGCGAGGCGGATCTACGGGCCGACCTGGGCGTACGAGCCGACGCGGGCCTCGACTGGCCGCGCTCCCGGGTGATCGTCGCCGCCCGCGCGGCCGGCCTCGCCCCACCGCCGCAGTCGGTGTACCCCGACATCCGCGACCTGGACGGCCTCACCGCCTCCTGCGCCCATGGCCGCACCCTCGGCTTCCTGGGCCGCGCCGCGATCCACCCCCGCCAGCTGCCGGTGATCGAACGGGCCTACCTGCCCACACCGGCGGAGATCGAACACGCGGAAACCATCCTGAAGGCGGCAGCCGCCCAAGCGGGCGCCCTGGCCCTCCCCGACGGCCGCTTCATCGACGCGGCGACGGTGACGCTGGCCCAGCGGACCCTGTCACTGGCACACCGCGACTGATCCCGCACACGCCGAGGGCGCCCGGAAACTCTGTCTCTGTGCGGCTACCGCCGCCTGGCCGGGCGCCCTCGGTGTCGTACCACCGGCGGTCAGGTCTTCTCGGTCGCCGACTCGGCCGCTTCGTCCTTCGCCTCCGCGGGTTCCGGCTCAGCCTTGTCCCCCGCCTCCTGGTCCCCCGCCTCCTCGGCACCTTCCGTACCGTCGGCCGAACCGTCGGAGACGCCAGGCTCGACCACCGGCTCGCGCCCCGGCCGCTTCTTCGACGACACCACCATGTACGCCACCGCCAGCAGGAACACGATGATCGCGGTCCAGTCGTTCAGGCGGAGCCCCAGGATGTGGTGCGCGTCGTCCACGCGCATGTACTCGATCCAGCCGCGGCCCACGCAGTACGCGGCGACGTACAGGGCGAACGCCCGGCCATGGCCCAGCTTGAAGCGGCGGTCGGCCCAGATGACCAGCAGGCCCACGCCGATGCACCACAGCGACTCGTAGAGGAAGGTCGGGTGGTAGTAGCCCGGCACCCGGCCGCCCTCGGAGGAGGTGATGTGCAGTGCCCATGGAACGTGCGTCTCACGGCCGTACAGCTCCTGGTTGAACCAGTTGCCCCAGCGGCCGATGGCCTGCGCGAAGGCGATGCCGGGCGCGACGGCGTCGGCGTACGCCGGCATCGGGATGCCCCGACGCCGCGCGCCGATCCACGCGCCGAGCGCACCGAGCGCGATCGCGCCCCAGATGCCCAGGCCGCCCTGCCACACCTTGAAGGCGTCCACCCAGTCACGGCCCGGGCTGAAGTACAGCTCGTAGTCCGTGATCACGTGGTACAGCCGGCCGCCGACCAGACCGAACGGCACCGCCCAGACCGCGATGTCGGCAACCGTGCCGGCCCGCCCGCCACGGGCGATCCAGCGCTTGTTGCCGAGCCAGACGGCGACGAAGACGCCGATGATGATGCAGAAGGCGTAGCCGCGCAGCGGGATGGGGCCGAGATACAGCACCCCGCGCGACGGGCTGGGAATGTAGGAAAGTTCCATGGCAAGTCCGACGCTACCGTGCCGGGCCGTGGGGACGGCAAGCAGCCCGGCTACGGGTCCATAACGGGGGCGTGAGAAAAGACGGACGGGGCGGGAGGAAGATCCTTACCCGCGGGCGGCCGTCTCCACCATCTGCTTGAGCTTGGCCGGCGTCATGGTCTGGTCCTGGGCGATGTTCTTCCCGCCGAGCAGGACCGTGGGGGTGCCGGTGAAGCCGCCGGACTGGAAGGCCTTCTGCGACTTGTTCACCCAGCTGTCGTGGATGCCGTCCTCGACGCACTTCTGGAAGGCCGGTGTCTTGAGGCCGCCGACCTTGCCGGCCAGGTCGATCAGCTTGGTGTTGTCCGCGTAGGCGTCGTCGGTCTCCTTGGGCTGGTTCGCGTACAGCACGTCGTGGTAGTCGCGGAACTTCGCGATGTCCTGGGCGCAGGCCAGGGCGTTGGCGCCGCGCAGGGAGCCGGTGCCGCCGAGGTTGCCGTCGATCAGCCGGACCAGGTGGTACTCGATTCTGAGCTTGCCGGAGTCGGCCAGTGCATGGAGCGTCGGGCGGTAGGCGATCTCGAAGGCCTGGCAGGCCGGGCAGCGGACGTCCTCCCAGATGATGAGCGTCGACTTGGCGCCGTCCTTTCCGATCGGGATCGCGAGGCTGTCCTTGCCCTGCGCGCCCGAGGGCGCCACGACGGGCCCCGCCTTCTCGCCCTTGTTCCTGCCGGCGTTCACGGCGAGCACGCCGACCACCGCCGCGAGGCCCAGGACGCAGACGATGCTCGCGCCCACGATCAGCGCGCGCCGCCGCTTCTCCGTGTGCTTCTGCTTCTCACGCTCGACCGCCAGCCGCTCCCGGGCGGCGCGCTTTCCGTCATGGTTCTTCTCGCTCACACCCCCAGAACGAACCGGGGAGGCGCAAGCGCGCCTCCCCGGTCCCAGGTCCACTCGTTCGAGTGACCGAATCTTCCGTATTACTGACGGTTACGCCTGTCCGCGCACGCCCTTCGCCAGTTCCTCGGCCAGTTCGCGGACCGCCACGAGACCCGACGCGTGGTCGGGGGCGTCCAGCATCCGCTTCACGAAGGCCGAGCCGACGATCACGCCGTCGGCGAAGCCGGCGACCTCGGCGGCCTGGGCGCCGCCCGAGACACCGAGTCCGACGCAGACGGGCAGTCCGGTGCCGGTGGCGCGGGTGCGTTCGACCAGGTTCTGGGCCTGCGCTCCGACGGATTCGCGGGTGCCGGTGACACCCATCAGCGAGGCCGCGTAGACGAAGCCGCTGCCCGCCGCGGTGATCCGGGCGAGCCGCTCGTCCTTGCTGCTCGGCGCCACGACGAAGACGGTCGCGAGGCCGTGCTTCTCGGCGTGCTCCCGCCACAGCGCCGACTCCTGGACGGGCAGGTCGGGCAGGATGCAGCCCGCGCCGCCCGCCTCGGCCAGCTCGGCGGTGAAGCGCTCGACGCCGTAGCGGTCGATGGGGTTCCAGTACGTCATGACGAGCACGGGCTTCCCGGTCGCCGCGTACGCCTCCCGGACCGTGCGCATGACGTCGGCGATCCTGACCCCGCCGCGCAGGGCGATGTCGTCGGCGGTCTGGATGACCGGGCCGTCGAGGACGGGGTCGCTGTGCGGCAGGCCGACCTCCACGACATCGGCCCCGCCGTCGAAGACGGCCTTGATCGCCTCGATGCCGCCGTCCACGGTCGGGAACCCGGCCGGGAGGTAGGCGATGAGCGCGGAGCGCCCCTCGGCCCTGGCGCCGGCGAGGGTGTCCGTCAACAGCTGGATGTTCCCGCTCACTTGGCGTCCCCCTCGATCTCGGCGGTGTCGGCTTTGTCGGCGGCCACCTCGGCGTCGGTGTCGTAGAGGCCGAAGTAGCGGGCGGCGGTGTCCATGTCCTTGTCGCCGCGGCCGGAGAGGTTGACGACGATCAGGCCGTCCTTGCCCAGCTCCTTGCCGACGTCCAGGGCGCCGGCCAGGGCGTGGGCGCTCTCGATCGCCGGGATGATCCCCTCGGTACGGGACAGCAGGCGCAGGGCCTGCATGGCCGCGTCGTCGGTGATCGCGCGGTACTCACCGCGGCCGGAGTCCTTGAGGTAGGAGTGCTCGGGACCGATGCCCGGGTAGTCCAGACCGGCCGAGATGGAGTACGGCTCGGTGATCTGGCCCTCGTCGTCCTGCAGGACGTACGAGCGGGAACCGTGCAGAATGCCCGGCTCCCCCGCGGTCAGGGTGGCCGCGTGCTCGCCGGTCTCGATGCCGTGGCCCGCGGGCTCGCAGCCGATGAGGCGTACGCCCGCGTCGGGAATGAAGGCGTGGAAGAGGCCGATGGCGTTGGAGCCGCCGCCGACGCAGGCGATCGCGGCGTCGGGGAGGCGCCCCGCGCGTTCCAGGAGCTGCCGCCGCGCCTCCACGCCGATCACCCGGTGGAAGTCGCGGACCATGGCGGGGAAGGGGTGCGGGCCGGCGACGGTCCCGAACAGGTAGTGGGTGTGGTCCACGTTGGCGACCCAGTCGCGGAACGCCTCGTTGATGGCGTCCTTCAGGGTGCGGCTGCCGGACTTCACGGCGACGACCTCGGCGCCGAGCATGCGCATCCGGGCCACGTTCAGGGCCTGGCGCTTGGTGTCGACCTCGCCCATGTAGATGGTGCAGTCGAGGCCGAAGAGGGCGCAGGCGGTGGCGGTCGCGACACCGTGCTGACCGGCACCGGTCTCCGCGATCACGCGGGTCTTGCCCATCCGCTTGGTGAGCAGGGCCTGGCCGAGCACGTTGTTGATCTTGTGGGAGCCGGTGTGGTTGAGGTCTTCCCGCTTCAGGAACACCCGTGCGCCACCGGCGTGTTCGGCGAACCTCGGCACCTCGGTCAGCGCGCTGGGCCGGCCGGTGTAGTTCAGGAGCAGGTCGTCGAGCTCACGGGCGAACTCGGGGTCGGCCTTGGCCTTGTCGTACTCGACGGCGACCTCGTCCACGGCGGCGACGAGGGCCTCCGGGATGAACTTGCCGCCGAACACGCCGAAGTAGCCCTCGGCGCTGGGCACCTGGCCGGTGGGGTCGGGGAAGAAGAATTCGCTGGGCATACGGATACCTCGCAGGGGCGCTTGCCCCGGGTAGCTGGACTTGGGGTACGAGTACGCGTGCGCTGCCCTGAGGGTGCTTTCCCACCCACCGGCCCTTGCTGTCGGCAGAGGCCGAGCAAAAACCCGGACGGCCGCCTCCAGCCCACCAAGCCACGACCCCGAACGGACCGCTGCCCAGCCGACTGATCGGCGAGACCGGCGGGTCGCTCCCCAGCCTGCCGGGTCACGAGCCCGGACGGGTCGCTCTCCGCCGACCGGGGTCGCGAGGCCCGGTGGGTCACTCCCCTGCCTGCCGAGTCACGACCGGATGGGTAGCTCCCCAGCCGACCGAGTCGCAAGGCCGGTGGATCACTCCCCAACCAGCCGCATCACGACCGGATGGCTCGCTCTCCAGCCAGCCGAGTCACGACCGGATGGGTCGCTTTCCAGCCTGCCGAGTCGCAAGACCGGGTGGGTCACGACCCAACCAGCCGAGTCACGACCGGATGGGTAGCTCCCCAGCCGACCGAGTCGCAAGGCCGGTGGATCACTCCCCAACCAGCCGCATCACGACCGGATGGCTCGCTCTCCAGCCAGCCGAGTCACGACCGGATGGCTCGCTCTCCAGCCAGCCGAGTCACGACCGGATGGGTCGCTTTCCAGCCTGCCGAGTCGGATGCTGGGTGGGCGAAGGACCGGGGGGTCGGGGGGCGGAGCCCCCTGAGGTTGGCGGGTGCCGAGGGCGTTGGCTCAGCCGACGGTCGCTACGGAACGTCGGCTCAGCTCGCGCACGCGGCGCGGCGCCATCGCATGCCGTTCACCTGTCCGGGCTCGTCGCCGATCACATAGCGGACCCGCCGCCCGTGCACCCGGCGCGCGGGAGCACGGCAGCCTCGGGGCCGGCAGCCACGGGCGAGGCGGGCATAGGGGTCCCGCGTCGCCGGGGTGATCGGAAGCATCATCAGGACCAGCCTAGCGGGAGATCAGCCCCGCCCGTGCCGCAGCGCGGGATGCTCGCCCGCGGCGACCAGGTCGGAGACGGCGGTCTTCGGGTCGCGGCCGGTGACCAGGGACTCGCCGACCAGGACCGCGTCGGCGCCGGCGTTGGCGTACGCGATCAGGTCGTGCGGGCCACGGACACCGGATTCGGCGACCTTGACGATGTGGTCCGGGATCTCCGGCGCGACCCGCTCGAACGTGCCGCGGTCGACCTCCAGGGTCTTCAGGTCGCGCGCGTTGACGCCGATGATCTTGGCGCCCGCGTCCACGGCCCGCTCGACCTCGTCCTCGTCGTGCACCTCGACGAGCGGGGTCAGCCCGATCGACACCGCCCGCTCGATCAGTGACTCCAGGGCCGGCTGGTCCAGGGCGGCCACGATCAGCAGCGCGAGGTCGGCGCCGTACGCGCGGGCCTCCCACAGCTGGTACGAGGTGACGATGAAGTCCTTGCGCAGCACCGGGATGTCGACGCGCGCGCGGACGGCCTCCAGGTCGGCCAGCGAGCCGCCGAAGCGGCGCTGTTCGGTGAGGACGGAGATGACGGCCGCGCCGCCCGCCTCGTAGTCCGCGGCGAGCCCGGCCGGGTCGGCGATAGCCGCCAACGCGCCCTTGGAGGGGCTGGAGCGCTTGACCTCGCAGATCACCTTCACGCCGTCGCCCTTGAGCGCGGCCACGCCGTCCTTGGCGGCGGGAGCCTTGGCCGCGCGCTCCTTGAGCTCGTCGAGGCTGACGCGTGCCTGCCGCTCCGCGAGGTCGGCACGGACTCCGTCGATGATCTCGTCGAGCACACTCACGCGAGCGGCCCCCTTTCATGACGGTGGTTCCTTCAGGTTTTGAAAACCCGTGGTCATTGCGATGGTATCCGCAGGAGCGCGGAGGCCTCGCATCCGGTGTACACCGGTCCCACTGGCTGGACGCCCACCACGTGATCAAGGATGCAACCAGCCCCCCGACGGGAGGTTCCGGACGGTGGTGAACACCAGCAGCAGCGCTCCGGCCGCCCACAGATGCGCCGTACGCAGGTCCATGCGCATCGGCCGGCCCCGCACCGTGCGGGCCACCCATACGGTCCACAGCACCGCGAAGCCCAGGTAGGCGGCCACACCGAGCACGTTGTCGCGCAGCGCGGCGAGGAGGTCGCCGTGGACGAAGGCGTGCGCGCTGCGCAGTCCGCCGCAGCCGGGGCAGTACAGGCCGGTGAGCCGGTACAGCGGGCAGACGGGGTAGTGACCGGGTTCGTTCGGGTCGACGGCGCCGACGTACGCGAAGGCCCCGGCGACGGCCGCGAGCAGCCCGCCCGGCACCGCGAGCCGACGCCACAGCGGACCGGCGGGGACGGCGGACGAAACGGCGGACGGGGTACTCACCCGAGCATTGTCTCCTCCGAGTCGGCACCACGCGCGCCGGCCCCCGTACACCGCGAGGGGCGGCCCGCCCCCTCTTCAGGTGCCGGGCCGCCCCTCGGGGAAGCTGTGGGTGCGGTCAGCTCTCCGCGCCGGCCGGCTCGCGGGTCGCGACGGGGGCGGCGCTCATCTTGAGGGGGGCCTGCTGCTTCTGGCCGAGGCCCATGGCGCGCATGATGCCGCCGACCACCGCGCCACCGAGGATGAGCACCATCCCGGCCCAGAAGCCGACGGGCTGGGCCATCACCATGAAGGCGCCCGCCACGCAGAAACCGATGAAGGAAATGATGACACCGGTCCAGGCGGCCGGGGTGTGACCGTGGCCGTGGCTGCTGCCCGCCATGTCTGTGCTCCTCGTTGCTGTGTACGTGTCCCAGGAGAGCCGCGTACATGTCGTACGGCTCCGAGCCCGCCCGTCACTGTCCGAGCCGGACGCTCGTCGTCCATTGTCCCGTACGCACGCGCGTGCCGGACGCGGGGGTGGCGTCTGATACACCACATCCGCGCCGCTCGGCTCAGGCCCCGGTCGGGTCCTCGCCGCGGTCCAGGGCCTTCCAGATCTCCTCGGGCCGCTCCGGGTCGGCCGGCCGTGCCGTGCGGCGCGGGCGGTCGGTGCCGCGTTCGTAGCGGCCGGACATGGCCGGCCACCGGCCGCCGAAGCGCAGCGCCAGCAGGCCGGCCAGCAGGATCAGCGCGCCGCCGGCGGCCGCGACGTAGGGCCAGCCGGTGTGGCTGAGCGCGGCGACGGTGGCGGAGGTGTCGCCGCTCGCCTGGGCGGCCTTCTCGTCCAGCGCGGAGTCGTCGGTGGCGGCCACGAGGGCGGCGGCCATGATGCCGGCGCCGGACAGGGCGAGCAGCCCGGCGACGACGAGCCGGCCGGCCCTGCGGACGGCGAAGACGGCGACGAGCGCGGCGAGGCCCACTATGGCGAGGGCCGCGGGAACGCCCGTGACGTCGCTGCCCTTGACGGTGAGCGGGAACGCGCCGCCGGCCACCGTCGCGGTGCCCTCCGCCCAGCGCTGCCGGGTCGCGAGCAGCGCCACGGCCGCGCCGAGCGCACCGCACAGGAGGGCCACGGCGAGGCTCCGCCGGCCGGACCGGGCGGGTGCGGCGGCTTCGGTACGGGGGTGAGGTACGGCAGTCACGTACTCCACTATCGCCTGAACCCCGGGCGAACCGTCACCCGGGGTTCGTATGAGAAGCACCCCACTTGCCGAGAAGCGCCCTACTTGCCCAGCCGGTTGGCCGTGTGGACGGCTCTGAGCACCGCCGCCGCCTTGTTGCGGCACTCCTGGTCCTCGGCGACCGGGTTCGAGTCGGCGACGATGCCCGCGCCCGCCTGGACGTACGCCGTGCCGTCGCGGAGCAGGGCCGTGCGGATGGCGATCGCGGTGTCGGAGTCGCCGGCGAAGTCCAGGTAGCCGACGCAGCCGCCGTACAGTCCGCGGCGGGACGGCTCCAGCTCGTCGATGATCTGCATCGCGCGGGGCTTGGGGGCACCGGAGAGGGTGCCCGCCGGGAAGCAGGCGGTGAGCACGTCGAAGGCCGTACGGCCCTCGGCCACCTTTCCGGTGACGGTCGAGACGATGTGCATCACGTGCGAGTAGCGCTCGATGGACATGAAGTCGACCACCTCGACCGAGCCGGGCTCGCAGACCCGGCCGAGGTCGTTGCGGCCGAGGTCGACGAGCATCAGGTGCTCGGCGCGCTCCTTGGGGTCGGCGAACAGTTCCTCGGCGAGGGCCTGGTCCTCCTGGGGGGTGGTCCCGCGGGGCCGGGTGCCGGCGATGGGGTGGACCATCGCGCGTCCGTCCTCGACCTTCACCAGGGCCTCGGGGGAGGAGCCGACGACGTCGAAGCCGTCGAAGCGGAAGAGATACATGTACGGCGAGGGGTTCGTGGCCCGCAGGACGCGGTAGACGTCGAGGGCGCTCGCCGTGCACGGGGTCTCGAAGCGCTGGGAGGGCACGACCTGGAAGGCCTCGCCGGCGCGGATGCGCTCCTTGATGTCCTCGACGGCCACCTGGTAGTCGGGGCCGCCCCACAACGCGGTGTATTCGGGCAGCTCGGAGGGCGGCAGCACGGCCGGCGGCTGGGCGACGGCCCGGGTGAGGTCGGCCTCCATGGCGTCGAGGCGGGCCACGGCGTCGGCGTAGGCCTCGTCCACGCCGGTGTCGAGGTCGTTGTGGTTGATCGCGTTGGCTATCAGCAGCACCGAGCCCTCCCAGTGGTCCATCACGGCGAGGTCGCTGGTCAGGAGCATGGTCAGCTCGGGGAGCCGCAGGTCGTCGCGCTCGCCGGGGCCGATCTTCTCCAGGCGGCGGACGATGTCGTAGCCCAGGTAGCCGACCATGCCGCCGGTGAAGGGCGGCAGGCCCTCCTGGCGCGGGGTGTGCAGGGCCTGGACCGTGGTGCGCAGGGCCTTCAGGGGGTCGCCGTCGACCGGGACGCCGACGGGCGGGGTGCCGAGCCAGTGGGCCTGTCCGTCGTGTTCCGTCAGGGTCCCGGCGGAGCGGACGCCGACGAAGGAGTACCGGGACCAGGAGCGGCCGTTCTCCGCGGACTCCAGCAGGAAGGTGCCGGGGCGCTCGGCGGCCAGCTTGCGGTAGAGCGCGACCGGGGTGTCGCCGTCGGCGAGGAGTTTGCGCGTGACCGGTATGACGCGCCGGTCGGTGGCGAGTTTACGGAAGCTCTCGAGGTCCATGGCGGCCCTACCGATCGGATGCCGCAGCGGCGGCATCGGCGTCCTTGAGGAGTACGTCCTCGTCGAAGCAGGTGCGCGCGCCGGTGTGGCAGGCCGCGCCCACCTGGTCGACCTTGACGAGCACGGTGTCGGCGTCGCAGTCCAGCGCGACCGACTTCACCCACTGGTAGTGGCCCGAGGTGTCGCCCTTGACCCAGTACTCCTGGCGGCTGCGGGACCAGTAGGTGCAGCGGCCGGTGGTCAGCGTGCGGTGCAGCGCCTCGTCGTCCATCCAGCCGAGCATGAGCACCTCACCGGTGTCGTACTGCTGGGCGATGGCGGGGAGGAGGCCGTCGGCGCTGCGCTTGAGGCGGGCCGCGAGCTCCGGGTCGAGGCTGCTGGGCCGGGGCGTCCCGGTCGTACTGGTCATGTGTGCCATTGTGCCGCGCGGGTACGACCTGCCCGTGCCATGTCCACTGCGCGGACTGGGCGGCTGGTCGTAGGCTGACCCCATGTCGACCTTCGCCAAGCGTGAACGGCTGCTGCTCGCCGACCTCTTGGAAACCGTCGGTCCGGACGCCGAGACCCTCTGCGAGGGCTGGCGGACCCGGGACCTGGCCGCGCATGTGATCGTGCGCGAGCGCCGTCCGGACGCGGCCGGCGGCACGCTGATCAAGCAGCTCGCGCCGCGCCTGGAGAAGGTGATGGCCGAGTACACCGCGAAGCCGTACGAGGAGCTGATCCAGCTGATCCGTACCGGCCCGCCGCGATTCTCGCCGTTCCAGCTCAAGCAGGTCGACGAGGCGGCCAACATCGTCGAGTTCTACGTCCACACCGAGGACGTGCGCCGCGCCCAGCCGGACTGGAGCCCGCGCGAGCTCGACCCGGTCTTCCAGGACGCCCTGTGGTCCCGGCTGGAGCGCACGGCGCGGCTGGTGGCCCGGGGTGTGCCGACGGGTCTGGTGCTGCGCCGCCCGGACGGGCAGACGGCGGTGGCGCACCGGGGCGCGCCGGTGGTGACGGTGACCGGTGAGCCGTCGGAGCTGCTGATGTTCGCCTTCGGCCGGCAGGACGCGGCCGAGGTGCAGGTGGACGGCGAGGCGGACGCGATCAGCAAGCTGCACGATTCCAGGCAGCTGGGCATCTGAGGAGGCCGCCGCCATGATCAAGGTCGCGATGACCGGGGTGTACGTGGACGACGTGGCGAGGGCGCACGCCTTCTACACGGAGGTGCTCGGCTTCGAGACCCGTATCCACATGGACCTCGGCAACGGCACGCTGTTCGTGACGGTCGGGGCACCCCAGGGCGCCCAGCCGGACCTCCAGCTGCTGCTGGAGCCCGGCCAGGGGCCCATCGCCGAGCCGTACCGCAGGGCGCTGTACGAGGCGGGCATCCCGTGCATCGTCTTCTCCGTGGACGACCTCGGGGCGGAGTACGAGCGGCTGACCGGCCGGGGTGTGCGGTTCACGCACGAGCCGCGGGAGCAGGGGCCGGTGCTCGCGGCGGTCTTCGACGACACCTGCGGCAATCTGGTGCAGCTGGTTCAGCCGAAGGAGTGAACCGCGGTCAGCCGGGGAGTTCGGCGCGGCGCAGCTCGCGTGCGCCCAAGCCCACCACTCCGGCGAGGGCGCACACCGCCGCGCAGGCCGCGAACACCGGGCCGGTGCCCCACAGGGCGACGGCCGCGCCGACCACGGGGAAGGTGAGCGGTGCGAGGCCGAATCCGGCCAGCGTGGCGACGGCGGTGACCCGGCCGGTGTAGGCGGCACCGGCCCGCGCCTGCACCAGCGCGCCGCACAGAGCCCCGGCCAGACCGGCCGAGACGCCGACGAGCACGGCGACACCGGCCGCCGCGGCGACGGACGCCACCTGGGCGAGCGCGCCGATGGCCACGGCCGACACGAGGTTCGCCACCGCGGACACGGCAGCCGCGCGGGGCAGGCGGCCACGCCAGGAGAGCAGCAGCGACGCGGCCCCGGCGCCGGTGCCGAAGCCGGCCAGGACCCAGCCGAGCCCTGCCGAGCCCCAGGCGCGCTGCTGGGCCAGGAGGGTCAGCCCGAGGTTCATCGGGCCGACGAAGCCGAGGTCGCTGAGGGTGATGGCGAGCAGCAGCGGGCGAAGCACCGGGTCCCGCCGGATGTGCCGCAGCCCGTCCCGCAGCTCGGCCAGGACCGCGCGCCGGCCGGGCGTGTCGTCGGGTGGCAGCGGGCCGGTGCGGACCGTGAGCAGCGCCGGCAGGGAGACGCCGACGAGCAGCGCCGCGAGACCGAACGCACCGGCTGTGCCGCCGAGGGCGATGCCGAGGCCGCCGAGGGGGCCGCCGAGGATGTTCGCGAGGCGGGTGGCGAGGCCCCGCATGCCCTGCACCCGGGCGAGCTGGCCGCGCCCGGTGATCCGCGCGGGCAGCGACCCGGCGGCGGGCAGGAACACGGCGTCCACGATCCCGAACAGCACGGCGATCGCGCCGAGCGCCCCGAGGCCGGGGCGGGTGGCGAGGAGGAGTCCGGCGGCGGCGAGGACGACGGCGCCGCGCACCGCCGTACTGGCGAGGACGACACGGCGCGGCCCGTAGCGGTCGGCCACCACTCCCCCGAACGGCATCAGCAGGACGCGTGGCAGCGCAGCGGCCGCGGTGACCAGGCCGGCCTGGGCCGGGGTGCCGGAGCGTACGGCGGCCCAGGACAGGGCGAGGTAGTAGACGTTGTCGCCGATCGCCGACGCGCTGTAGGCGCCGAGCCAGCGCAGGACGTTGGGGTCGCGGTGGGCGGCGCGCTCCGCGGTGGCGGTGTCCGCGGAGGTGGCCGCTGACGTAGGCATGTCAGCCGTTCAGATCCGGAAAGGGAACGCGTAGGTGTGCACCGCGACGTTCTCGCGGCCCTCGGTGTCCCCGGCGGCGGCAGCGGCCCGGCCCCGCTCCTCGTACCTGCGGACGAGGTCGTACATCGTGCGGTTGAGCTCGGTCAGTTCGTCCGCCGTGAGCTTCAGCAGCCATTCCGAGGAGTCGGCCGCCGTCGTCCACGCGTCGCTCCAGTGGGCGCGTTCGTCCAGATGGCGCCGGTACATGTCGGCTCGCTGCTCGAAGAACAGGCGGCTGGCCGCGGTATGTGCGGCGGCCTTCTCGGGTGCGTCGCGGAAGTCTTCGTCGTGGATGGACACTCCCTCCGACGCCGGCTGCCACCAGCGTTCCCGGCCGTCCGCGCTCTGTGGTTCGGCCTCCTCGATGAGCTGGTGCTCGGCCAGTTTGCGCAGGTGATAGCTGACCAGGGACACGGCCTCGTCCACCTGTTCGGAGAGCTGTGAGGCCGTCGCCGTACGAGCGATGACGAGCGCCCGGTACAGCTGCGCCCGCGTGGGATGCGCGAGCGCCTTCAGCGTGCCCACGTCCTTGATCCGGCGGTCTCTCTCCCTGTCTGGCATGACTCCACGCTAGATACGAAAGAGAATTTGCACAACATATTTTGCGCAACTTCTCTTTCGCGTTTGCCCGCGAAGAGGCCCCGGCGGCAGCCCGCCGGGGCCGGTACGCGCGCTAGCGGACGGGGTGGCCCGCCTCCCGCAGCGTCTGCTTCACCTGGCCGATCCGCAGATCACCGAAGTGGAAGACGGAGGCCGCGAGCACCGCGTCCGCGCCCGCCGTGATGGCCGGCGGGAAGTCGGCCAGCTTGCCGGCGCCGCCGGAGGCGATCACGGGGACGGTGACGTGCTTGCGGACGGCGGCGATCATCTCCAGGTCGTAGCCGTCCTTGGTGCCGTCCGCGTCCATCGAATTCAGCAGGATCTCGCCCGCGCCCAGCTCGGCGGCCCGGTGCGCCCACTCCACGGCGTCGATGCCGGTACCGCGTCGGCCGCCGTGGGTGGTGACCTCGAAGGACCCCGACCCGGTGCGGCGGGCGTCCACCGACAGGACCAGCACCTGGCGGCCGAAGCGCTCGGCGATCTCGCGGATCAGCTCGGGGCGGGCGATCGCGGCGGTGTTCACGCCCACCTTGTCGGCGCCCGCCCGCAGCAGCCTGTCCACGTCCTCGGCCGTACGGACACCGCCGCCGACCGTCAGCGGGATGAACACCTGCTCCGCGGTGCGGCGCACCACGTCGTACGTCGTCTCCCGGTTGCCCGAGGACGCGGTGATGTCCAGGAAGGTCAGCTCGTCGGCGCCCTCGGCGTCGTACACCTTGGCCATCTCGACAGGGTCGCCCGCGTCGCGCAGGTTCTGGAAGTTGACGCCCTTGACGACCCGGCCGTTGTCCACGTCCAGGCAGGGGATGACTCGGACCGCCAGGGTCATGACTGCTCAGGCTCCTCTGAATGCTTCAAGCTCTACTTCGACCAGGATGCGCGGATCGACGAAGCCCTCGACCACCAGCAGGGTCGTACACGGGCGCACGGAGTCGAACAGCTCCTTGTGGGCCCGCCCCGCCTCGTCGACGTCGCGCACATGGCTCAGGTACATACGGGTGCGGATCACGGAGTCGAGGCCGAGCCCGAACTCCTTCAGCGCTTCGAGGGCGTTGCCGAAGGCGACCTTGGTCTGCTCGTACGGGTCGCCCTCGCCGTAGAGCACCCTGCCCTTGAAGGACGTGGTGCCGCCCACGGACACCCGGTCGCCGGCCGCCACGGCGCGCGCGAAACCGAAACTCTCTTCCCAGGGGCTTCCGCTCTGCACGCGCCGCACGGCATCGGTCATGACGACACAGCCTCCAAGGCCTCTTCCAGGGTGAACGCCTTCGCGTACAGGGCCTTCCCGACAATGGCGCCCTCGACACCGAGGGGTACCAGCTCGGCGATGGCGCGGAGGTCGTCCAGGGACGACACGCCACCGGAGGCCACGACCGGGCGGTCCGTCGCCGCGCAGACGTTCTTCAGCAGCTGAAGGTTCGGGCCCTGCAGCGTGCCGTCCTTGGCGATGTCGGTGACGACGTAACGGGCGCAGCCCTCCTTGTCGAGGCGCTCCAGCGTCTCGTAGAGGTCGCCGCCGTCGCGGGTCCAGCCGCGGCCGCGCAGGGTCGTGCCGCGCACGTCGAGGCCGACCGCGATCTTGTCGCCGTGCTCGGCGATGACCTTGGCGACCCACTCCGGGGTCTCCAGGGCGGCCGTGCCGAGGTTCACCCGGGTGCAGCCGGTGGCCAGGGCGGCGGCCAGCGAGGCGTCGTCCCGGATGCCGCCGGACAGCTCCACCTTGATGTCCATCGCCTTGGTGACCTCGGCGATCAGCTCGCGGTTGTCGCCGGTGCCGAAGGCCGCGTCCAGGTCGACCAGGTGCAGCCACTCGGCGCCGGAGCGCTGCCAGGCGAGGGCGGCCTCCAGCGGGGAGCCGTAGGAGGTCTCGGTCCCGGACTCACCGTGCACGAGGCGGACGGCCTGGCCGTCACGGACGTCGACGGCGGGGAGGAGTTCGAGCTTGGCCATGTCTCTACAGGGTTCCGATCCAGTTGGTGAGGAGCTGGGCACCGGCGTCGCCGGACTTCTCGGGGTGGAACTGGGTGGCCCACAGGGCGCCGTTCTCCACGGCGGCCACGAACGGCTTGCCGTGCGTCGACCAGGTCACCCTGGGGGGCGCGATCACCGGGTTGTTCGTCTCCAGGGCCCAGTCGTGGACGGCGTAGGAGTGCACGAAGTAGAAGCGGGCGTCGGCGTCGAGGCCGGCGAACAGCTCCGAGTCGGCCGGGGCCTCGACGGTGTTCCAGCCCATGTGGGGCACGACGTCGGCCTGGAGCGGGGCGACCGTGCCGGGCCACTCGTCCAGGCCCTCCGCCTCCACACCGTGCTCGATGCCGCGCGCGAACAGGATCTGCATGCCGACGCAGATGCCCATCACGGGCCGTCCGCCGGACAGCCGGCGGTCCACCACCCAGTCACCGCGGGCGGCGCGCAGGCCCCGCATACAGGCGGCGAAGGCTCCGACGCCGGGCACGAGCAGGCCGTCGGCGTTCATGGCCCGGTCGAAGTCACGCGTGATCTCGACCTCGGCGCCCACGCGCGCGAGGGCACGCTCGGCGGAACGGACGTTGCCGAAGCCGTAGTCGAAGACGACGACCTTCTTCGCGGCAGTGCTCAATTCCACACCCCCAGCCGCATGACGCCCGCGACCAGGCACATGCCCGCGCCGATGGAGAGCAGCACGATCAGGCTCCTGGGCATCTTCTGCTTGGCGAAGGAGATGATCCCGCCGACCAGGAAGAGGCCGACGACGATCAGCAGGGTGGAGAGGCCGTTCATGGGTCTACAGCGCGCCCTTCGTGGAGGGGAGGATGCCGGCCGCGCGCGGGTCGCGCTCGGAGGCGTAACGCAGCGCCCGGGCCAGCGCCTTGAACTGGCACTCCACGATGTGGTGCGCGTTGCGCCCGTACGGCACGTGCACGTGCAGCGCGATCTGCGCCTGGGCGACGAAGGACTCCAGTATGTGCCGGGTCATCGTCGTGTCGTACTCGCCGATCATCGGCGCCATGTTCTCGGGCTCGGTGTGCACGAGGTACGGGCGGCCGGACAGGTCGACGGTGACCTGGGCGAGGGACTCGTCCAGCGGGACCGTGCAGTTGCCGAATCGATAAATCCCCACCTTGTCGCCGAGCGCCTGCTTGAAGGCGGCACCGAGCGCGAGGGCGGTGTCCTCGATGGTGTGGTGCGAGTCGATGTGCAGGTCGCCGTCGGTCTTCACGGTCAGGTCGAACAGACCGTGCCGGCCGAGCTGGTCGAGCATGTGGTCGTAGAAGCCGACGCCGGTGGCGATGTCGGTTCTGCCGGTGCCGTCGAGATCGATCTCGACCAGGACCGAGGTCTCCTTGGTCGTGCGCTCCACGCGTCCCACGCGGCTCATGCCTCAAGCTCCTTCTTCAACTCACGGACCGCGTCGAGGAACGCGTCGTTCTCCTCCGGGGTGCCGGCGGACACCCGCAGCCACCCCGGTACGCCGTTGTCCCGGACCAGGACGCCCCGGTCGAGGATCTTCCGCCAGACCTCGTGGGCGTCGGCGAACCGCCCGAACTGCACGAAGTTGGCGTCGGACTCGGTGACCTGGTAACCGATCGCGCGCAGCTCGGCGACCAGCCGGTCCCGCTCCGCCTTCAGCTGCTCGACGTAACCGAGCAGCGTGTCGGTGTGCTCCAGCGCGGCCAGGGCGGTCGCCTGGGTGATCGCCGACAGGTGGTACGGCAGCCGTACCAGCTGGACGGCGTCCACGACCGCCGGGTCGGCGGCGAGATAGCCGAGGCGCAGGCCCGCCGCGCCGAACGCCTTCGACATCGTGCGGGAGATCACCAGGTTCGGGCGGCCCGCCAGCAGCGGCAGCAGCGAGTCGCCGTGGCTGAACTCGATGTACGCCTCGTCCACGATCACCATCGACGGCTTGGCCGCCTGCGCCGCCTCGAACAGCGCGAGGACCGTCTGAGGCGGGACCGCGTTGCCCGTGGGGTTGTTGGGGGTGGTGATGAAGACGACGTCCGGCTTGTGCTCGGCGATCGCCTCGACGGCCGCCGCGACGTCGATCGTGAAGTCCTCGTTGCGCGGACCGGAGATCCAGCCCGTGCCGGTGCCGCGCGCGATGAGCGCGTGCATCGAGTACGACGGCTCGAAGCCGATCGCCGTACGGCCCGGTCCGCCGAAGGTCTGCAGCAGCTGCTGGATGACCTCGTTGGAGCCGTTGGCGGCCCACACGTTCTCGAGGCCGAGGGGGTACTTGCCGGTCTTCGTCAGGTACGCGGCCAGCTCGGTGCGCAGCTGGACCGCGTCCCGGTCGGGGTAGCGGTTCAGGTCGCGGGCGGCCTCCCGCACCCGCTCCGCGATCCGCTCGACCAGCGGCTCGGGCAGCGGGTAGGGGTTCTCGTTGGTGTTCAGCCGTACGGGAACGTCCAACTGGGGCGCGCCGTAAGGGGACTTGCCGCGCAGCTCGTCCCGTACGGGGAGATCGTCGATGCGGGTCACTTGCCTTCTGGAACCTTCCAACCGAACCGAGCCTTGATCGCGGCGCCGTGCGCCGGCAGGTCCTCCGCCTCCGCCAGCGTCACCACGTGGTGGGCCACGTCGGCGAGCGCGTCCTTCGTGTAGTCGACGATGTGGATGCCGCGCAGGAAGGACTGGACGGACAGGCCCGAGGAGTGGCAGGCGCAGCCACCGGTGGGCAGGACGTGGTTGGACCCCGCCGCGTAGTCGCCGAGCGAGACCGGGGCCCAGGGGCCGATGAAGATCGCGCCGGCGTTCTTCACCCGGTCGGCCACCGCGGCGGCGTCGGCGGTCTGGATCTCCAGGTGCTCGGCACCGTAGGCGTCGACGACCCGCAGACCCTCTTCCAGGCCGTCCACGAGGACGATCGCGGACTGCCGGCCCTTCAGCGCGGGCACGATCCGGTCCTCGATGTGCTTGGTGGCCGCTACCTGCGGCTGAAGCTCCTTCTCCACCGCCTCCGCCAGCTCGACGGAGTCGGTGACCAGCACGGCCGCCGCGAGCGGGTCGTGCTCGGCCTGGCTGATCAGGTCCGAGGCCACGTGCACCGGGTCGGCGGTGTCGTCCGCGAGGATCGCGATCTCGGTCGGGCCGGCCTCGGCGTCGATGCCGATCTTCCCGGTGAAGAAACGCTTGGCGGCGGCGACCCAGATGTTGCCTGGGCCGGTCACCATGTCGGCGGGCGGGCAGGACTCGGTGCCGTAGGCGAACATCGCGACGGCAGTGGCACCGCCGGCCGCGTACACCTCGTCCACGCCGAGCAGGGCGCACGCGGCGAGGATCGTCGGGTGCGGCAGCCCGGCGAACTCGGCCTGCGGCGGCGAGGCGAGCGCGATCGACCCGACACCGGCCTCCTGGGCCGGTACGGCGTTCATGATCACGGACGACGGGTACACGGACCGGCCGCCCGGCGCGTACAGCCCGACACGCTCGACCGGCACCCACTTCTCGGTCACCGAACCGCCGGGCACGACCTGCGTGGTGTGCGTGCCGCGGCGCTGCTCGCGGTGGACCAGACGGGCGCGGCGGATGGACTCCTCCAGCGCGGCGCGCACGGCCGGGTCGAGAGCCTCCAGGGCGTCGGTGAGGGCCTGGGCCGGGACACGGACGGATTCCAGCCGTACTCCGTCGAACCTCTCGGCGAAGTCGATCAGCGCCGCGTCGCCGCGATGATGCACGGCCTCGCAGATCGGACGCACCTTCTCCAGGGCGGCCGAAACGTCGAAGTCGGCCCGGGGCAGCAGGTCGCGCAGGGCGGGGCCCTCGGGAAGGGCGTCGCCACGCAGATCGATTCGGGAAATCACAGTCCCAATTCTCTCAGACCGGTGTCCCGGGCCGGTGGCGCGTATCAATGGCTGATACAGAACGTGGCCGAACTCGGAAGATCGCCTTCACATCTAGTGTTCCTCGCGTCACTCAGCGGGCATGAACGGCTGTACGAAAGCACTGGACCAGGAGAGGACAACGGTGACCGAGGGGGCCGGCTTCGTCGCCGGGGACCTGCCGGACGAGCTGACCGCGGCCGAGGCGGGCATGTGGCAGGCCTTCCGCAACGGCAGTGTGTACGACCTGAGCTGCGGGGACGCCGCCGTGGACGATCCGCACGGCGGGCATCCGTGGGGCCCGGAGCGCACGGTTCGGGCCCGGATCGTGGCCTGGCTGCTGCTGGACGGCCCGCCCGCGCTCGCGGGCCGGGTGTCCGCGCTGAAGCTGACCGGCGTGCGGATCACCGGCACGCTGGACCTCTCCGGCGGCACCGTTCGGCCCTACGTCGAGCTGCGCGGCTGCCGCTTCGACGACGAGGTCCTGCTGCCGGAGACCCGGTTCACCACCCTGCGCATGGTGGACTGCGCGGTGCCCCGGCTGGAGGCGGCCCGGCTGCACACCGAGGGTGACCTGCATCTGCCGCGCTGCCGCTTCCAGAACGGGGTGCGGCTGACGGACGCGCACATCGGCACCGATCTGATGCTCAACGAGACGGTGGTGTACCGCGACCGCAGCGGGCGGTCGATCTCCGGGGACGGGGTGACCGTCGGCCAGGACCTCCAGGCGGAGATGCTCCAGTCGCACGGCGAGCTGCGGCTGCGGGGCGCCAAGGTCGGCGTGTCGCTCAGCCTGCGCGGCGCGCTGCTGGACAACCCGTACTCCCGCTACGCCCTGAACGCCCCCCAGCTGACCGTCGAGCGCACCCTGTACCTCACCCCGGCCGGCGTCGGCAGCCCGCTGCTGAGCGGCACGACACCCGCGCGCGGGACACGTATCCAGCGCTTCGAGTGCCGGGGCGGGATACGCCTGGACGACGGGCGGTTCGGGGACGCCGTCGACTTCGAGCGGGCCAGGTTCACCCTCGCGGACGACCAGGAGGTGTCACTGCGCCGGGTGCACGCGTCGGAGCTGCGCTTCCTCGGGGACCGGCCGCAGCGCGGCAAGGTGGTGCTGTCCGGCGGCCGGATCGTCAGCCTGGTGGACCGGGCGGCGAGCTGGCCGGGCCCGGGCAATCTGCACATGAGCGGTTTCGTGTACGAGAACCTCGTCCCACGCGGCCCGTTCCCGCTGACCGGACGGCTGGACTGGGTGGCGGCGGCCACCGCCGAGTACGCCCCGGAGCCGTACGAGCGGCTGGCGGCGGTGCTGCGGGCGGCCGGCGAGGACGAGGACGCCCGCGAGGTGCTCCTCGCCAAGCAGCGCCGCCGCCGCGAGACGCTGCCGCTGGCGGCGAAGTTCTGGGGTTACGTCCAGGACTGGACCGTCGCCTACGGCTACCGGCCGGGCCGGGCCGCGGTGTGGATGGCGGTGCTGTGGGCGGCGGGCACGCTGGCGTTCGCCCACGCCGCCCACCCACCGGTGAACCACGACGGCCACCCCTACTGGAGCCCGGCCCTGTTCACCCTGGACCTGCTGCTCCCGGTGATCGACCTCGGCCAGGTCAACCAGTGGCAACTACGCGGCGCCTGGCAATGGCTGGCGGCCGCGATGATCCTGCTGGGCTGGATCCTGGCGACGACGGTGGCGGCGGGGGCCACGCGGCTGCTGCGGCGGGGCTGAGGGCTGCGTGGCGTGGGAGGTTGGATAGCGTGAGTGGCGCAAAAAGGAACAGGCGTATCAAAGGACGAAGAATCACCTTTACTGCTCCTTGACCGTCCGCCATACAACTTTCCGGGACTTGCCCCAACCCTCTGGCGCGCCACCGACCTGCGGTCTTTCAATGGTCGGCACCATGGCTCTGCTGCCCTCGTTCATCCGACAGACCCGGATGACCAAACGCTCCGCGCGCCCGGCCGGCCGGCCCCCGGCCGGGGACGAGGCCGTGCTCGACGCGCCCGACGACCGGCTCTCGCCCGCGCTGGTCGCGGCCGGCCGGGGCGAGTACACCGCTGCCGCCGGCCTGCTGGCGGACACCCGCGCCGCGGCGGCCTGGGAGAACCACGACCGGTACGTACGGCACCTGGCCGGCTTCGCCCGCTCGCGCCCGGAGTGGTTCGAGGTCTGGCGCACGGCCGCCCCCGAGGACCCCGGCGCCCTGCTGGTCGGCGCACAGCTGGCGGTGGACCGCGTCTGGCCCTCGCCGGCCCGCGCCGAGCTGCTGCGCGAGGCGAGCCCTCTGATCACCGCCGCCGCCCGCGCCGACGACCGCGACCCGGTGCCCTGGCGGATCGCGCTGGACCACGCGCGCGGCTCGCGGGCGGGCCACCGGTACTTCGAGGAGCTGTGGGAGGCGGCCGTCCGGCGCGCCCCGCACCACTACGGCTGCCATGTGGCCGCGCTCCGCTACCTGGCCGCCTCCTGCTGCGTCCTGCGGGGGAACACGCCCCACACCCCGCGCGCCTCGCACCGCGAGTGCTTCGACTTCGCCGACCGGGCCGCACAGGACGCCCCGGCCGACTCGCTCGTCCAGGCCCTCCCGGCCCGGGCCGCCTTCGCCTACCTGACCGACGGCTGCGGCCCCGAGATCCCGCGCGCCCGGCTGAACGCCGCGGCCGACCGGGCGCTCGCGCTCTCCGGCCGCTTCCCGGCGGCCGACCCGTGGCCCGCCCAGGTCCGCAACAAGCTCCTGTACGTCCTGATGCGCCTGGGCCGCTGGGAGGACGCCCGCGCCCAGCTGCACCTGATCGGCCCGTACGCCACGTCCTTCCCCTGGGCCCGGTTCTCCGACGACCCGCTCGGCCACTTCCTGCGGCTGCGCGAGCACCTGCTCACGCCGGGCCCTGGGCCCGTCCCCGCGGGCTTGCTGACCTGGCCCCCGGCCCCCCTCGCCGAGCACGGCGGACACGCCGACGCCGGTGACCACTAGGCTGAGGCGTCGTGACCACCGTCCGACTCCCGCTCTTCCCGCTGAACACGGTGCTGTTCCCGGGGCTCGTGCTGCCGCTGACCATCTTCGAGGAGCGCTATCGCGCGATGATGCGCCAGTTGCTCAAGACACCGGAGGACGAGCCGCGCCGGTTCGCCGTCGTGGCCATCCGCGACGGCCACGAGGTGGCGCCGAGCGCCCCCGGCATGCCGGACCCCACCGCACAGCTCGACCGGGGACCGGCCGCGGGCTTCGGCCCGGAGCCCCTCAAGTCCTTCCACGGGGTGGGCTGTGTGGCGGACGCGGCGACCGTCCGGGAGCGCTCCGACGGCACGTTCGAGGTGCTGGCGACGGGCACGACCCGGGTGCGGCTGCTCTCCGTCGACGCGTCGGGGCCGTTCCTGACGGCGGAGCTGGAGGAACTGCCGGAGGAGCCGGGCGACGAGGCGGGCGCGCTGGCCGAGGGGGTGCTGCGCTCCTTCCGCCAGTACCAGAAGCGCCTGGCGGGCGCCCGCGAGCGCTCGCTGTCCACCGGTGCGGAGCTGCCGGACGACCCCGGCGTGGTGTCGTACCTGGTGGCCGCCGCGATGGTGCACGACACGCCGACCAAGCAGCGGCTGCTGCAGGCGCCCGACACCGCGTCCCGCCTCCGTGACGAGCTGAAACTCCTTCGCTCCGAGACGGCGATCATACGTAGTCTTCCGTCGCTGCCCGCGTTCGAGCTCACACGGGCGCCGACGAGCCTGAACTGAGGAAGACGGATGGCGAAGAAGCCGAAGAAACAGCAGCAGTCCGGGGGCACTCCCGCGACAGTCGCCCTGTCGTCGGCCGGCGTGGACTTCACGGTCCACTCCTACGACCACGACCCCTCCCACCCCTCCTACGGTGAGGAGGCCGCGGAGGCGATGGGCGTCCGCGCGGACCGCGTCTTCAAGACCCTGGTGGCGGACGTCGACGGCGCCCTGACCGTGGCGGTGGTTCCGGTCTCCGGCTCCCTGGACCTCAAGGCCCTGGCGGCCGCGGTGGGCGGCAAACGGGCGGCGATGGCCGACCCGGCCCTCGCCGAGCGGACGACCGGATACGTACGGGGCGGCATCTCACCCCTGGGCCAGCGCAAGCGCCTCCCGACGGTCCTGGACGACTCGGCAAAGGCCCACGAGACGATCTGCGTGTCGGCGGGCCGCCGAGGGCTGGAGGTGGAGTTGTCCCCGGGCGATCTGGCGCAGCTGACGGGAGCGGTCCTGGCACCGATCGGGCGGGGCTGACGAACACCGGGCCGACGCCCGGCCGGTGGGAAACGGCGGGTCCAGGGGGCGGAGCCCCCCTGGTCACAGCAGCTCGGGATCCCGGGGCCCGAACAGCGCCGTAAGACCGAGGTGCACGACCAACGCCGCAAGCGGCCAGGCCAGCAAGGCCCCCTTGGCCCCCAGCTTCAACGGCGCCGAGAAGGCGACGCCCTTCCCCACGGCCTTGGCGTGCGCGAGCACGTCGGAGGAGGGTCCCAGCCACACCCCCAGCCGCCACGCCAGCACCGACCCGAGCAGCGCACCGAGGCCGAGTGCCACCACGACCGGCACACCGCCGCGCCGCCGCAGCAGAAACACGACCACCGCGCTGACGAGCCCGAAGCCCAGCCCCAGCAGGGTGAACGTACCGTCCACCCCGGCCGCCTGCTCGCCCTCGCTGTCCTTGAGATAGACGACCCAGCTCTTGTCGACCACATCGCCCACCAGCGGCACATGCGGCGCCAGCCACCACCACAGCAGCCCCAGCAGCACCCCGCCCAACGCCACGGCCACCGTGATCACGGCGGCCTCCCGCAGTTCGGTCTTCATCCCGGGGCCGTCCTGTTCGTACACGCCCCCGGACACCCCGGCAGGCGGCGCCTGCCAGACGTCGTTCGAGGACTGGTTGTGCGGCGGCGTAGGCGGAGTCAACGGTGCGGTCACCCTGACATCGTGCCAGGTCGCCCTGGGGGCCGCGTCACCGGACGGCGGCCCTGCGGTACGCCCGGGCCGCCACGGCCAGCGAGACCACCCCGACACCCGCGCAGACCCCCAGGTCGGCAAGGACGACCGCCCAGTCCGGGTGGGCCCCGAAGGTCCGGGCGTACGCCTCCACGCCGTAGGTCGACGGCAGCAGATCGCGCGCCAGCCGTACGATCTCCGGCATCCGGTCGGCCGGCAGCACACCCAGCAGCAGCGCCGCCGACATGCCCAGCTGCCCGAGCAGCGTGGCCAGCTCGGGCCGCGGCGCGAGCAGCCCGCAGGCGGCGCCCAGCCCGGACAGCGCCGCCCCGGCGAGCGGGATCACGGCCAGGAGAATCCACAGGTTGCCCAGCGGCAGTCCGAACAGGACGCACCCGAAGACGGCGGTCACCAGCGTCCCCGGCACCGTGAAGGAGGCGTACGCCCCCGCCGCGCCCAGCACCACCGCGGCCGGCGGCACCGGCAGGGTGGCGTAGTGATCGAGCCCGCCGCTCGCCCGCAGCTGCCCGAAGTACTGCGACAGCAGGTTGAGGGCCACATAGGCGACGACCAGCACCGACGAACCCGCCACCACGGACCGGGCCTCGCTGCCGCTGTCGACGACGCCCCGCATCATCACGGTGATGCCGATGGACTGGAAGGTGGCCACGAACAGCAGCGGGATCCGCGCCACCCGGGCCCGGGACAGCTGCGCCCGGTAGACGGCCGCGAGCGACGGCCACAGCCGGGCGGCCGGGCCGAGTTCGGCCGCGCCGGGCGCCGTCTTGGGCACGGCCCGGGTTCCGCCCGGCAAAACCTCCGCGGGTACGACACTCACGACGAGCTGCTCCTCTTCCGTGCGGCGGTCGCGCACACCCATACGTATGCCGCGGGCCGCGCGCTCACGCCTTCACCAGCCCCTGCCGGGCCGCGCCGCCCAGCGCCAGGTAGACGTCCTCCAGGCTGGGCGTGGCGAGCGTGAAGTCGTCCAGGGCGGCGAAGGCGGCCCCGCCGGTCACGGTGGCGACGGCGGCGCGGGCCTCCTCGGGCGCGAGCCGCAGCGTCCAGCGCCGCCCGGACTCCGTCGCGCGCTCGCGCAGTACGGCGATCTCGGGCACCTCCAGCGGCGCCCGCTCCCGCCACACCAGCTCGACCCGCACCTCGCCGGCGACCTGTTCCTTCAGGCCGGCCGGGGTGTCGCAGGCGATGACCCGGCCCTGGTCGATGACCGCGACCCGGTCGAGCACGGTCTCGGCCTCGATGACGTTGTGGGTGACCAGCAGCACGGTCGTACCGCGTTCGGCGCGCCGCCGGTCCACGGCCGCCCAGACGGCGCGCCGGGCCACCGGGTCCATGCCGGTGGTCGGCTCGTCCAGCACGAGCAGCGGCCGCTCGCCGACGAGGGCGGCGGCGAAGCAAGCGAGCCGCCGCTGCCCGCCGGACAGCTTCTTCAGCGCCCGCCCGGCGATCGGTGTGAGCCCCAGCTCCTCCAGTACGGCGTCCCGCTCGGCCCGGGCCCGCCTCACGTCCAGGCCGCGCAGGCGTCCGGTGGTCTCGGCGGCGAGGGAGACGGTCAGCTCGTCCAGCGCGGAGGACTCCTGGCCGAGGTAGGCGAGGATGCGCGCGGCCCGTTCGGGGTGCCGGACGATGTCGTGCCCGAGGATCTCGATGCTGCCGGTGTCAGGCCGGAGCAGCCCGGTGAGCTGCCGTACGAGCGTGGACTTGCCGGCGCCGTTCGGCCCGAGCAGCCCGAACACCTCGCCGCGCCGCACATCCAGCTCGACCCCGTCGGTGGCCCGCACCTCGGGCGTACCGGGCGCGCCCCTCCGCCCCTTCACGGCCGGATAGGTCTTGCCGAGCCCGCGCACGCGTACGGCCTCGTCATGCCGAAGTGCCTGTGCCGCGCGCGTACTCACAAGGGACGAGGGTACGGGGTCATAGCCCTTTACTCGCCTTTGGGGGCACTTCCGTACTCGGCCGGTAAGGATTGCCCGGCGTCACTCCCCCGTAGTGCTCTCCGCCGCGGCCGGCACATCGATCTCCCGCCAGAACCCCGCCCGGATGGCGTAACGGTCGTGCTCGTCGATCTGGTCGTCCTTGTGCGCGAGCAGCCCGAACCGGGCCGCGTACCGCAGCAGCTCCCCGTCGATGCGGTGCGGGATGCGCGGGTACAGCTGCGACAGCTTCGGCAGATGGCTCTGGTCGCCGAGCCGGGAGATCCAGCGGCGGGCGAAGACCTGCCCCACCTCGTACGGGTCGCCGCCGACGGTGGTGATGTCCTCCTCGCGGTCGGCCCACCGCTGCTCGGCCGTGGTGAGCTGGGCCAGCGTCGGCATGGAGGCGACGTCGGGCGGCTCGCTGACCGCACCCGGCCGGTCCACCCAGCCCTTGTCGGAGGACCAGCGCAGGGTCGCGGTCGCGGGATGCTGGACGGGCTGGGCGCCGGGGGCGCGCAGGGCCGCGAGGTCCTTGGGGGTGGGTACGCCCTTGTGGGCGGTGGCCCGCTCCTGGGTGCCGTTCTCCGAGGCCGCGGCGGCCGGCTGGGGTGCGCCCTGCTCGGCCGGCCGCTCGGCCGCCGCGGCGAGCGCGGACTCGGGCAGCGGCGCGGAGAGGATCGCGGCGATCTCGGGCCGGGGCGCGGGCGGCGGGGCGCAGACGCCGGTCAGCTCCTTGGCGCGGACGGCCTGGGTGATCCAGGCACGGTCCAGGACGCGCCGCTCGTCGGCCTCGGCGACCAGGTCCTCGGACTGGTTGTAGTCACCGTCGGCGGCCTGTACGGCCCACAGGTGGACGGCGACTCCGTGCTCCTTGGCGGCCATCATGCCGGGCAGCAGATCGCCGTCGCCGGTGACGAGGACGATGTCGGAGCAGGCGCGGTTGCGGGCCAGCTCGGTCAGCTCGGCGTGCATGGCGGCGTCGACGCCCTTCTGCGCCCAGCGTCCGTCGCTGCGGGTGAGGGCGCCGAGCCGGACGGTGACCCGGGGCATCACGCGCAGTCGCCGGTGCTCCGGCTGGGGGACACGGTCGGGGGCGCCGTCGAACCAGTAGATACGCAGCAGCGGGCGCTCGGTCTCGGACTCGGCGCGTTCGCGCAGGGCCTGGATCAGCGCGGTGTGGTCGACGGTGATCCGGGACCGTGAGGGCTCACCGGCGAGGAGGCTGGCGGCGGCGCCCAGCAGATACCCGGCGTCCACCAGGACGATGCAGCGGTCCACGCGACTCACCCTCTTCCCGGGAGGTTTTGCTTCGGACTTTCTTCGAGTCTGCCCGACGGCGCGGAGGTTAACGGCCGGAACTCGATCTTCGGCGTGGCGTTTGCGCATCCCGATCGCCCAGCCGCCCTGTCACACACGGTAATTATCCGACATGCGCTTGATGTCAGCGTATGTGAATCTGGTCCCGGCCCTGGCCCCTAGATCCCCCACAGGAGGCAGATCACCATGGCCAAGAACAAGAACCGTAAGCAGGGTGGCCCGCAGAACCGCGCTGCGCAGCCCGAGCAGGCTCACGAGCACACGCAGCGCTCGCAGGAGAACCACGAGTCCGCGGTGTCGCACATCCAGGGCAGTCCCTCGGATGTCGCCCGCAAGAAGCAGAAGAGCTTCGGCCACAATTAAAGGGCAGTTGAAGCCCAGGCACGCAGGAGGGGCGCACCCGCAGCGGGTGCGCCCCTTCGCCTTGCCGTCTCAGCCCGCCAGACAGGACGGGCCGAGCAGCACCTTCAAGTCACCGAAGAGCGCCGGGTCGGGCTTGACCCGGTGCCGGTCCAGGCGCAGCACGGTGGTCTTGCGCGGGCCCTGGAGCTTGATGCGGACCTCGCTGTCGCCCTTGTGGTGGCTGAGGATCTCGCCGAGGCGGCTGACCATGGGCGGGGTGACCCTGGTGGCCGGGATGGTGAGGATCACCGGCGCGTTGGTGCCCGCGTTGGACAGGTCCGGGACCATCAGCTCCATGGCGACGAGCCGGGGCACGTCCTCGCGCTTGTCGAGGCGGCCCTTGACGAACACCACGGCGTCCTCGACGAGTTGGGTCGACACCAGCTGGTAGGTCGCGGGGAAGAACATGCACTCGATGGAGCCGGCGAGGTCCTCGACGGTGGCGATCGCCCAGGCGTTGCCCTGCTTGGTCATCTTGCGCTGCAGGCCGGAGATGATGCCGCCGATGGTGACGACCGCGCCGTCCGCGTGCTCGCCTCCGGTGAGCTGGGCGATGCCCGCATCGGCCTTGTCGGACAGCACGTGTTCGAGGCCGAAGAGCGGGTGGTCGGAGACGTACAGACCGAGCATCTCCCGCTCCTGGGCGAGCAGATAGGTCTTGTCCCACTCCTCTTCGGTGAACTGCACGTCGAGTCCGAAGCCGGGCTCGCTGCTGGTCTCCTCACCCATGCCGCCGAAGAGGTCGAACTGGCCCTCGGCCTCCTTGCGCTTGACCGCGACCACGTTGTCGATCATCGGCTCGTACTGCGCGGTGAGTCCCTTGCGGGTGTGGCCCATCTCGTCGAAGGCGCCGGCCTTGATCAGCGATTCCGTGGTGCGCTTGTTGCAGACCACCGCGTCGACCTTGTCGAGGTAGTCGGGGAAGGAGGCGTACTTCCCCTTGGCCTTGCGGCACTTGATGATCGACTCGACGACGTTGGTGCCGACGTTGCGGACGGCGGAGAGGCCGAAGAGGATCACGTCGTCGCCCTGGGCGGCGAAGTTCGCCTCGGACTCGTTGACGTTCGGCGGGAGCACCCGGATGCCCATGCGGCGGCACTCGTTGAGGTAGATCGCCGACTTGTCCTTGTCGTCCTTGACGGAGGTCAGGAGCGCGGCCATGTACTCGGCGGGGTAGTTCGCCTTCAGGTACGCGGTCCAGTACGAGACCAGGCCGTAGGCGGCCGAGTGGGCCTTGTTGAACGCGTAGCCGGCGAACGGGACCAGCACGTCCCACAGGGCCTGGATGGCCTCGTCGCTGAAGCCCTTCTTCCGGGCGCCCTCCTGGAAGAGGACGAAGTTCTTCGCCAGTTCCTCGGGCTTCTTCTTGCCCATGACGCGGCGGAGGATGTCGGCCTCGCCGAGCGAGTAGCCCGCGATGATCTGGGCGGCCTTCTGCACCTGCTCCTGGTAGACGATCAGGCCGTAGGTGACGTCCAGGACCTCCTTGAGGGGCTCTTCGAGTTCCTTGTGGATCGGCGTGATCTCCTGCTGCCCGTTCTTGCGCAGCGCGTAGTTCGTGTGGGAGTTCATGCCCATCGGGCCCGGGCGGTACAGGGCCGACACGGCGGAGATGTCTTCGAAGTTGTCGGGCTTCATCAGCCGGAGCAGGGACCGCATGGGGCCGCCGTCGAACTGGAAGACGCCGAGGGTGTCGCCGCGCTGGAGCAGCTCGAAGGTCTTGGGGTCGTCCAGCGGGAGCGACAGCAGGTCGATGTCACGGCCCTTGTTGGCCTTCACCATCTTGACCGCGTCGTCCATGATCGTGAGGTTGCGCAGGCCCAGGAAGTCCATCTTCAGCAGGCCGAGCGACTCACAACTCGGGTAGTCCCACTGGGTGATGGTCACGCCATCGGTGTGCCTCACCCACACCGGGACGTGCTCGGTGATGGTCTCGCTGGACATGATCACGCCGGCGGCGTGCACGCCCATCTGCCGGACCAGGCCCTCCACACCGCGTGCGGTGTCGATGACCTTCTTCACGTCCGGTTCGTTCTCGTACATCCCACGGACCTCGCCCGCCTCCGAGTACCGGGGGTGGCTGGGGTCCGTGATGCCGGACAGCGGGATGCCCTTGCCGAGGACGTCGGCGGGCATGGCCTTGGTGATGCGGTCGCCCATCGCGTACGGGTAGCCCAGCACGCGCGCGGAGTCCTTGATCGCGTTCTTGGCCTTGATGGTGCCGTACGTGCCGATCATGGCGACCTTGTCGGCGCCGTACTTCTCGGTCACGTACCGGATCACCTCGACGCGCCGCCGCTCGTCGAAGTCGATGTCGACATCGGGCATCGAGATGCGCTCGGGGTTGAGGAACCGCTCGAAGATCAGGCCGTGCGGGATCGGGTCGAGGTCGGTGATGCCCATGGCGTAGGCGACGATCGAGCCGGCCGCGGAGCCTCGGCCGGGGCCGACCGCGATGCCGTTGTTCTTGGCCCACATGATGAAGTCGGCGACCACGAGGAAGTAGCCGGGGAAGCCCATCGAGATGATGACGTCCATCTCGTAGTCGGCCTGCTTCTGGCGGTCCTCGGGGATGCCGCCGGGGAAGCGGCGCTCCATGCCGCGGCGCACTTCCTCCTTGAACCAGGTGACCTCGGTGTAGCCCTCGGGGATGTCGAACTTGGGCATGAGGTCGCGCTTTTCGAACATGCCGTCCGTGTCGACCATCTCGGCGACGAGGAGCGTGTTGGCGCAGCCCTCCTGCCAGGCGTCCGAGGAGTCGATGGCGTACATCTCGTCCGTGGACTTCAGGTAGTAGCCGGTGCCGTCGAACTTGAAGCGGTCGGGGTCGGAGAGGTTCTTGCCCGTCTGGATGCACAGCAGGGCGTCGTGCGCCCCGGCCTCGTGCGCGTAGGTGTAGTGCGAGTCGTTGGTGACCAGGGGCGGGATGCCGAGCTTCTTGCCGATCTCCAGCAGGCCGTCACGGACCCGGCGCTCGATGTCGATGCCGTGGTCCATCAGCTCCAGGAAGTACCGGTCCTTGCCGAAGATGTCCTGGTAGTCGGCGGCGGCCTTCAGGGCCTCGTCGAAGTGACCGAGGCGCAGGCGGGTCTGCACCTCGCCCGAGGGGCAGCCGGTGGAGGCGACGATGCCCTCGGACCACTGGGCGATGGTCTCCTTGTCCATCCGGGGCCACTTCTGCAGCCAGCCCTCGGCGTAGGCGTCGGAGGAGAGGCGGAAGAGGTTGTGCAGGCCGGTCTTGTTCACCGCCCACATCGTCTTGTGGGTGTAACCACCGGAGCCGGAGACGTCGTCCCGCTTCTGGTGCGGCTGGCCCCAGAGGATCTTGCGCTTGTTGCGCCGGGACTCGGGGGCGACGTACGCCTCGATCCCGATGATCGGGGTGACCCCGGCCTTCTTCGCGGAGTGGAAGAAGTCGTACGCCCCGTGCAGGTTGCCGTGGTCGGACATGGCGATGTGCGTCATGCCCATCTCATTGCAGGCGTTGAACATGTCCTTGAGCCGCGCGGCACCGTCCAGCAGCGAGTACTGGGTGTGGACGTGCAGGTGCGTGAAGGGCGGCTTTGACACGGTATGGCCTCCAACGGAAACACTGGGCGGCGGGCGAGGGGACAGTTCTGGGGTCAGCGTCGAAGTCTATGCCCCGGCACTGACACTCGCGGGGGATCCCCGCGTACCTTCATGCGGGAACCGGGCACTCCCGCGTGGCGTCGCCCGTTGGAGACGGCAGAAACGCTGTCGTACAGGTAATGCACCAGGAGGCACCCAGCGATGTCGGCACCCCAGCTCAGCGACGAGCAGCGCGGCGAGGAGATCCTCGCCGTCTTCGACACCGCCTTCGGACGGCTCCTGGCCGCCGACCCGGCCGCGTTCCGGGTGAAGTTCCGGAAGATGGCGGCCTCGGCCTTCGCGTTCTACCGGGGCACCGCGTGCCTCTTCTACCACGACCTCGACGCCGACAAGCGCGGTGGTCCATTTCTGGACGACCGCACCTCGCGCGTGTGGATCCACGGCGATCTGCACGCGGAGAACTTCGGCACGTACATGGACTCCAACGGCCGCCTGGTCTTCAACGTCAACGACTTCGACGAGGCCTACGTCGGCCCGTTCACCTGGGACCTGAAGCGCTTCTCGGCGTCGATCGCCCTCATCGGGTACGCGAAGGCGCTCAGCGACGAGCAGATCACCGAGCTGGTGCGGGTCTACGCGGGCGCGTACCGCGAGCGGATCCACGCGCTGGCGACCGGCGCGAAGAGCGACGAGGTGCCGCCGTTCACGCTGGACAGCGCGGAGGGCCCGCTGCTGGGCGCCCTGCGGGCCGCCCGCTCGCTGACCCGCTTCGAGCTGCTGGACTCGATGACGGAGATCCGCGACTTCGAGCGCCGCTTCGCGCCGGGCGGCGGCTCCATCGAGCTGGACGCGGCCACCCGCTACAAGGTCCTGGCGGCCTTCGACGGCTATCTGGAGACGCTGCCGGACTCCTCCCTGGCCCGCCCGGACTCCTACCGCGTGAAGGACGTCGTCGGCCGCCGCGGCATCGGCATCGGCTCGGCCGGCCTGCCGTCGTACAACATCCTCCTGGAGGGGCACAGCGACGCCCTGGAGAACGACGTCGTGATCTACATCAAGCAGGCCCAGACCCCGGCCGTCTCCCGGCACATCACGGATCCGGCCATCGCCGGCTACTTCCAGCACGAGGGCCACCGCACGGTGATCTCCCAGCGCGCCCTTCAGGCGCACGCCGACCCGTGGCTGGGCTGGACCGAGCTGGACGGCACGGGCCAGCTGGTGGCCGAGGTCTCGCCGTACGCCGTCGACCTGGAATGGGGCGACATCGACGACCCCGAGGAGATCGCCCAGGTCGTCGCCGACCTGGGCCGGGCCACGGCCTCCATGCACTCGGCGGCGGACGACACCTCGGGCGAGTCCCTGGTGCCGTTCTCCACCGAGCGCGCCATCGACGCGGCCGTCGCCGCCGACGAGGAGGGCTTCGCGCCCCTCCTGGTGGACTTCGCGCACAGCTACGGCGCACGCGCGCGTGCCGACCACCAGATCTTCGTCGACCTGTTCCGCAACGGGCGGATTCCGGGGCTGTAACTTCGCACACTCACAGGCACCCTTTAGGGGTCTTTTAACCGGCTGCGTGACAGACTCTTCTCTCGTTATGGACATATCCGGGATCCAGCTCAGAGCCGTGCGCGCGGCGCTGTTCACGGCTGTCGTCGTGACGCTCAGCACCGCGTCGCACGTGCTGCTGTCGCGGGCCCCGCTGCCGGTGGCGACCGTGCTGGCGGTCGCCTTCGGCGTGTTCGCCGGCGCGTATGCGCTGGCCGGCCGTGAGCGCGGCTTCGGCCGGATCGCGGCCCTGCTGATCCCGCTGGAACTGGCCGCCGACACGGTGTTCACCACCGGCCAGAACACCTGTTACGGCAGGGCCGGCGGACCGGTCGCCGGCCCCCTGCACGCCTTCGGCCTCGACGTGCTGTGCCAGGGCGGTGCCGTCGGCTCCCCGCTGGCCCAGATGACCGGGGCGCACGGCCGCCCCGAGGCGCTGCTCGCGCACGCCAGCCCGGCGGCCGCCTGGCTGCTGCTCGCCGCGCACGTCGGCGTGGGTCTGCTCGCCGCCGCCTGGCTGCGCCGGGGCGAGCGGGCGCTGGTGCAGCTGCTGCGCGCCGTCGCCGCCACCACCTTCCGGCCGCTGCTGCTCGCGGTGGCCGCGGTCGCCGTCCGGCTGACCCCGGTCCGCCGGCTGCCCCGCCCGGCCCCGCGCCGGGCCGCCGCCCGCGACCTGCTTCTCGTGCACTCCCTGGGACGGCGTGGACCGCCGTGCTCACCCGCCCTCGCCGTCCGCTGAGCATCGCCACCCGAGCGACCGGCTGCACGGCGCCCGGTCGAACGGCGCCCGAGCGGCGGCACTGAGCACATCCAGTCCCCCACACGTATCCCGCGTACGGCATGTGCGCGTCCCCCATGGAGATCACCAGCATGAGCAAGCGGAACAGCCAGACATCGAAGACGGCGGCCCGGGAGCGGCTGCGTCACGAGCGCGAGCGGCAGGCCAAGCGCGACAAGGCCAGGCGGCAGGTCATCGTGGCCGCCTCGGTGGTGGCCGTGCTGGCCGCGGCCGGCGGCATCGGCTACGCCGTCGTCCAGGCGAACAAGCCGACCTACTGGGAGGGCATGAAGACCGCCGCGGTCGTCGCGCCGGCCAACACCTCCGGCAAGGACGGCACCACGGTCGTCATCGGCAAGGACAGCGCCAAGAAGACCCTCAAGATATACGAGGACCCGCGCTGCCCCGTGTGCGCCCAGTTCGAGGAGAACGTCGGTGCGACCCTGAAGAAGGACATCGACGACGGCAAGTACAAGTTCCAGTACGTCGGCGCCACGTTCATCGACCTCAAGGACAACGGCCAGGGTTCCAAGAACGCGCTGAGCGCCCTGGGTGCCGCGCTGAACGTCAGCCCCGACGCGTTCCTCGACTACATGTCCGCCCTGTACTCGACGAAGTGGCACCCGGACGAGACGGTCGACAAGTTCAAGGACGACAGCTACCTCATCCAGGTCGCGAACACCGTCCCGGCGCTGAAGAACAACGCGAAGTTCCAGGACGCGGTCAAGAAGGGCACCTACGACGCCTGGGCGATGCACATGTCGAAGACCTTCGACGACAACAAGGACGGCGTGACCGGCACCCCGGGCTTCGTCATGAACGGCAAGCAGCTCAACGGCGGCACCCCGCTTCTGACGGTGGCCGACTTCAACAAGGCCGTCGACGCCGCCCTCAAGGGCTGACCACCCGTCGGAATCCGACGTTCCCGTGAAGAGCGGGCGAACATTGGGAGTTCGCCCGCTCTTATGTGCGTACTGGTCAGTAACCTGAGCGGTCGTGACCAGTCGAAAAAGATCACTTTCGGCCACCGAAGGCCTCAACTCCCTCTCGCCCCGCCGCCGTACGGTCGTCAAGGCCGCGGCGGCGACCGCTGTACTGGCCGGCCCGCTCGCCGCCTCCCTTCCGGCGCGCGCCGCCGACCAGGCCCCCGCCTTTGTGCACGGTGTCGCCTCCGGTGACCCGCTGCCCGACGGTGTCCTGCTGTGGACCCGGGTGACCCCGACCCCCGACGCCGTACCGGGCTCCGGGGTGGGCCCGGACACCGAGGTGAGCTGGGTCGTCGCCAAGGACAAGGCGTTCACCAGCATCGTCGCCAAGGGTTCGGTGACCGCGACCGCCGCCTCCGACCACACCGTGAAGGCCGACGTCCGCGGCCTGCAGCCGGCCACCGACTACTGGTTCCGGTTCTCGGCCGGCGGCACCGACTCCCCGGTGGCGCGCACCCGTACCGCGCCCGCGGCGGACGCCTCCGTGTCCTCCTTGCGGTTCGGCGTGGTCACCTGCGCCAACTGGGAGGCCGGCTACTTCGCCGCCTACCGTCACCTCGCGGCCCGCAGCGACCTGGACGCCTGGCTGCACCTCGGCGACTACATCTACGAGTACAAGTCCGGCGAGTACGCGGCACGCGGCACGGTCGTCCGCCCGCACGCGCCCGCCAACGAGATCATCACGCTCGCCGACTACCGCATCCGGCACGGCAAGTACAAGACCGACCCCGATCTGCAGGCCCTGCACCTGAAGGCGCCGGTCATCGCGATCTGGGACGACCACGAGTTCGCCGACAACGCCTGGTCGGGCGGCGCGGTCAACCACACCGAGGGCGCCGAGGGCACCTGGACCGCCCGCAAGGCCGCCGCCAAGCAGGCCTACTTCGAGTGGATGCCGGTCCGCCCCGCGATCGAGGGCACCACCTACCGGCGGCTGCGCTTCGGCAAGCTCGCCGACCTGTCACTGCTGGACCTGCGCTCCTTCCGCTCCCAGCAGGCGTCCGCGGGCAGCGGCTCGGTGGACGACCCGAACCGTACGATCACCGGGCGGGCCCAACTCGACTGGCTGAAGGCCGGGTTGAAGTCCTCCGACACCAAGTGGCGGCTGGTCGGCAACTCGGTGATGATCGCGCCGTTCGTCATCGGCTCCCTCACCGCCGACCTGCTCAAGCCGCTCGCCAAGCTGCTCGACCTGCCGCAGAACGGCATCGGCGTCAACACCGACCAGTGGGACGGCTACACCCACGACCGCCGCGAGCTCCTGGACCATCTGCGCTCGAACGCCATCGGCAACACCGTCTTCCTGACCGGCGACATCCACATGTCCTGGGCCAACGACGTGCCGGTGGACGCGGGCACCTATCCGCTGTCGCCGTCGGCGGCCACCGAGTTCGTGATCACCTCGGTGACCTCCGACAACCTCGACGACATCGTCAAGGTCCCCGAGGGCACGGTCTCCGCCGTCGCCGCGCCGCTCATCGAGGTCGCCAACCGGCACGTCCACTGGGTGGACACCGACCGGCACGGCTACGGCGTGCTGGACATCACCGCCGACCGCGCGCAGATGGACTACTACGTCCTGTCCGACCGCACCGACGCGAACGCGACCTCCACGTGGGTGCGCTCCTACCGCACCCGCAGCGGCACACAGAGGGTCGAGCGGACCTACGACCCGGTGTAACCGCCGCCACTACCCGGACTGGAGGCCGTCCAGGAAGCCGAGCGCCACCCGCCAGGTGGCCTCGGCGGCCTCGGCGTCGTAGTCCGGCAGCTCGGGGTCGGTGTAGAGGTGCCCGGCGCCGGCGTACCGGTAGACCTCCACATCGGCACCGGCCCGGCCCATCTGCAGATACCAGGCGGTCAGCCAGTCGTCCGTCTCGAACGGGTCCGGCTCGGCCACATGCAGCTGCACCGGCAGATCCGCCACGTGGGCGTTCGGCGCGATGTCCGACGTACCGTGCAGAAGCAGCAGCCCGCGCGCCTTGTCGTCGCCGAGGGCGAGGGTCTGGGCGATGGAGGCGCCGAGCGAGAACCCGGCATACACCAGCCCGCGCTCCGAGTACGGCGCCGCCGCCAGCACGGCCCGCTTCAGCAGCTCCTCCTTGCCGATCGACTCCTTGAACTCCATGCCCTCCTCGACGGTGTCGAACGTACGCCCCTCGAAGAGGTCCGGCGTCCACACCTCGTGGCCCGCCATGCGCAGCCGGTCCGCGGCGTCGCGCACCGCGGGCCTGAGGCCGTAGGTCGAGTGAAAAAGCATGATGTTCATGAGGCCATGGTGCCAGCCGGTACGACGCCGCCGGAGCCGCCGTACCCGGGAACACACCCCAAGTCACATGTTCATGCCCGCCGGGTGCCGGTTAGGAGCGGAGGCATGGAAAACGTACTCCGCCCTGCGATCGTGATCGGCAGCTCGGTGCTGCTCACCCTGGCCGTCGGCTGGGCCACCGACCGGCTGCTGCGCAAGGCCGACGCACGCGACCACGACACGCCACTATGGGAACTGCTGCGCCGCGGCCGCGTCCCCTACCAGCTCGTGCTGTGCACCGCCCTGCTCCGAGGCTCGTACGACCAGGCGAAACTGCTGGAACAGCACCAGGTCGGCATCGGCCGCATACTGACGCTGGTGCTGATCGGCTCCGTCGCCTGGCTGGTGATCCGGATCGCCGCGGCGGTCGTCGAGACCACCTACAGCCGCTACGCCCGCGTGCACCGGGACCCGGCCCGGGTGCGCAGGGTGCGCACCCAGGTGGAGCTGATCATGCGGGTGGTGTCCGCGATCGTCATCGTCGTGGCGATCGCCGCCATGCTGCTGACGTTCCCGGCGATGCGCGCGGCCGGCGCCTCGCTGCTGGCCTCGGCGGGCATCATCGCCGCCATCGCCGGTGTGGCCGCCCAGTCGACCCTGTCCAACATGTTCGCCGGGCTGCAGATCGCCTTCGGTGACATGGTGCGCATCGGCGACACGGTCGTCGTGGACGGCGAGTGGGGCACGGTCGAGGAGATCACCCTGACCTTTCTGACGGTACGGACCTGGGACGAGCGCCGGATCACCATGCCGGTGTCGTACTTCACCTCCAAACCCTTCGAGAACTGGTCGCGGGGCACTCCGCAGATGACCGGCACCGTCTTCTGGCACGTCGACCACAGCGCGCCGGTCGAGGCGATGCGCGAGAAGCTGCGCGACATCCTGCGCGAGAGCCCCGCCTGGGACGGCCGCGCCTACGGCCTGGTGGTGACGGACAGCACGCCGAACACCATCCAGGTGCGGGCCCTGATGACCGCGAAGGACTCCGACGACATCTGGGCCGTACGGGTCGCGGTCCGCGAGCAGATGATCGCCTGGCTCGTGCGCGAGCACCCTCACGCACTCCCCCGCGTCAACACCTCCGAGGCGGTGCTGCCTCCTGCAGAGCCCGTCAGTGTCCGCGTTCAGCACCGCCATTGACCTGGATCACCTGCGAGGTGACATGGCCGGCGCCGGGCGAGGCCAGCCAGTGCAGGGTCGCGGCCACGTCTCCCGGTATCCCGGCGCGGCCGGTCACCGTGTCGGCGATGAGCCGCGCCCGCCGGGCCTCGTCCATGCTGTCCCCGAAGAACTCGGTGTCCTCGACGTACCCCGGCGCGACCACGTTCACGGTGATGCCGCGCGGGCCCAGCTCCCGGGCCAGGTCGTGCGCGTACGGGTGCAGCCCGGCCTTGGCCGCCGCGTAGGCGCCGGTGCCGGACCCCCGGTAGGCGGCGATGGAACTGATGAAGAGCACCCGGCCGCCGGGCTCGGCGAGCCGGTCCTTGAGCGCCTCGGTGAGGAGCGCGGCGGTCAGGACGTTCTGCCGGAAATTGGCGGTCCAGTCGTGCGCCACCCGGTCCAGGGGGTCGTCGCCGCCGGCCGGGGGCTCCAGATACCCGGCGCCACCGGCGCCGTGCACCAGGACGTCGACGGTGCCCAGTTCGTCGGCGACGAACCGGGCCACGCCGCGCACCTGCGCGGGCTCGGAGAGATCGGCCGCACGGGTCAGCGCCCCGGGCACCCCGGCCTTCTCCAGCACCTCCGCGCGCCGCCCGAGCAACAGGACCCGGTCGCCGTCCGCCGCGAACGTCTGCGCCGTCGCCAGCCCGATCCCCGTACCGCCACCACTGATCACGATGTTGCGAGTCATGATCCGAGCGTAGGAGGCAACCGCCGACGGTGCCCGGATTCATCCACAGGTCCGGCATGTTTGTATGACTATTCACCCACAGGGGTCATGTAGGAGCGTCAGCGCAGACTGCGCACATCGAGATGCCTGAGCACCCGGTCCACGATCTCCGGATCCGCCCCCGGCTCGCTCCGCGCCGCCAGCACCTCGTGCCGTGCGGCGCTCAGCATCTCGTTCTGGATGTTCCGGATCCGCTTCAGCCGCCTGACGCGCTGGTACTGCGCCTCCCGCCGCTCCTCCTCCCCCATGTCGGGACTGATCCGGATCCCGATGTCGAAGGCGCGCCGCAGCATCTGCTCGGACAGGTCCTCGGGCAGGTCCTCCACCTGCTCGATCTCCCGCAGCCTGCGCTTGGCCGCCTTCGTCGCCCGCACCGCCAGCTCCTTCTCGAACTCCTTCTCCCGCTCGGAGTCGGCCCGCACCCCGAGCCACCTGACCAGGGACGGCAGCGTGAGCCCCTGCAGGACCAGCGTGACGATGATGACCCCGAAGGCGACGAAGATGATCTCGTCCCGGTCCGGGAACGGGGTTCCGGCGTCGGTCTTCAGCGGGATGGCCAGCGCCAGCGCCACCGAGGCCACCCCGCGCATCCCTGACCACCACATCACGACCGTCTCCCGCCGGCTCACCGGGATCTCCTCGTCGTAGTCCCGCCGCGCGTGCAGCCGCTTGGTCAGCCAGGACGCGGGCAGCAGCCACACCAGCCGTACGACGATCACCACGCCCACGACGACGGCGGCCCAGCCGAGCATCTCGCCCCAGCGTCCCCGGGCCGTGTGGATGGCGTTGTGCAGCTCGAGGCCGATGAGCCCGAAGGCGACGCCCGTGACGAGGGTGTCGATGATGTCCCAGAAGGTGTGCCCGGCCAGCCGGGTCATCACGTCGTCCGCGTCGGTGGCGTACTCGGCGAGGAAGAGCGCCGTGGTGAGCACCGCGAGCACCCCGGAGCCGTGCAGCTTCTCCGCGAGGACGTAGGAGGCGTACGGCACCAGCAGGGTCATGCCGATCTGCAGGGTCGGATCGCCCAGCAGGTCCATCAGCCTGTTCGCGCCCCAGCCGAGCACCAGACCGACGAGCACCGCGACGACGGCCGACAGCACCAGGTCGGCTCCGGCCCGCCATGCCGAGAACGAACCGCTCACGGCCGCGGCGATCGCCACGTGGTACAGCACGATGGCCGTGACGTCGTTGAAGAGCCCCTCGCCCTCCAGGATCGACACCAGCCGGCGTGGCAGCCCGAGCTGCCCGGCCACGCTGGTCGCGGCGACCGGGTCGGGCGGGGCGATCAGCGCGCCGAGCGCGACGGCGGCGGCGATCGGCAGCCCCGGCACGATCGCGCCTGCGACGAACGCCACGCACACCGTCGTCACGAACACCAGGGCGACGGCCAGCAGGAAGATCGGGCGGATGTTGGCCGCGAACTGCCGCCAGGAGGTGCGCCGTACGGCGGCGTAGAGCAGCGGCGGCAGCAGCCCGGGCAGGATCAGGTCCGGCGGGATGTTCACATTGGGCACGAAGTCGGCCACCGCGAGGATGCCGCCGAACACCGTCATCAGCACCGGCGCCGGCACCCGGAGGCGGTCCCCGACCGGGACGCTCACCAGGGCCCCGAGCAGCAGGACGAACAACAGGGCCAACTGATCCACGGCCGGTGCTCCGAGGGTCGACGATCACACGTCAGGCCTCAAGCGTGCCATCCGGCCGGCGTCAACGCCTTCCGCCGGCCCCGGCGCAGCGCCTACAGGGCGCGGCGCATCGCCCGGTGCGGGATGCCGGCGTCCGGGAACTCCGGGCCGTACGCCGCGTAGCCGAGACGCTCGTAGAAGCCCAGCGCGTGGGTCTGGGCGTGCAGGTCCACCGCGGTGAGGCCACGCGCGCGTGCCGCGTCCTCGATGGCCCGCACCAGAGCCACGCCGACGCCGAGCCCGCGGGCCTCGCGGCAGACGGCGAGCCGCCCCAGGGAACCCACCGAGGCGTCCCCGCCGGTCTTCGCCGCCGCGGCCGGGCCGTGCAGCAGCCGGCCGGTGCCGAGCGGCACTCCGTCCTCGCGGACCGCGAGCACATGCACGGCGACCGCTTCGTGGACGTCGTACTCGATGGCCTGATCGACGCCCTGCTCCACCACGAAGACCTCCTTGCGGACCGCGAAACAGGCCTCGCGGTCGGTGGGGTCCTCGGCGATCCGGACGGTGTACGGCACGCTCACGCGTACGTCTCCTCACGGACCTGGTCGAGGGCCTTCTGCAGGTCCGCGGGGTACTCGCTCTCGAACTCGACCCACTGGCCGTCAGCGGGGTGCTCGAAGCCGAGGCGCACGGCGTGCAGCCACTGGCGGGTCAGGCGCAGCCGCTTGGCGAGGGTGGGGTCGGCGCCGTAGGTGAGGTCGCCGACGCAGGGGTGGCGGTGGGCGGACATGTGGACGCGGATCTGGTGGGTGCGGCCGGTCTCCAGCTTCACGTCCAGCAGCGAGGCGGCGCGGAACGCCTCGATCAGGTCGTAGTGCGTCACCGAGGGCTTGCCGTCGGCGGTGACCGCCCACTTGTAGTCGTGGTTCGGGTGGCGGCCGATGGGCGCGTCGATCGTGCCGCTCGTCGGGTCCGGGTGGCCCTGGACCAGGGTGTGGTAGCGCTTGTCGACCGTGCGCTCCTTGAACTGGCGCTTGAGCGAGGTGTACGCCCGCTCCGACTTGGCGACCACCATCAGGCCGGAGGTGCCGACGTCGAGGCGGTGCACGATGCCCTGGCGCTCGGCGGCGCCGGAGGTGGAGATCCGGTAACCGGCCGCGGCGAGACCGCCGATCACGGTGGGGCCGCTCCAGCCCGGCGACGGGTGCGCGGCCACACCGACCGGCTTGACGATCACGACCACGTCATCGTCGTCGTGCACGATCTCCATGCCCTCGACCGGCTCGGCGACGACCTGCACCGGGGCGGGCGCCTGCGGCATCTCGACCTCGAGCCAGGCGCCGCCGCGCACCCGCTCGGACTTGCCGACCAGCGCGCCGTCGACCTGGACCTTGCCGGCGGCGGCCAGCTCCGCCGCCTTGGTGCGGGAGAAGCCGAACATGCGGGAGATGGCGGCGTCGACGCGCTCGCCCTCCAGGCCGTCGGGCACGGGCAGGGTACGGATCTCGGGAATCGTGCTCACCCGTCGAGTATGCCGGACGGGCGGTACCGGCCCGGACGAGCCTGTGGAAAACCGGCTGCGGAAGGCGCCGGTCTCAGTCCTTGTGGAGCGTGCCGTCCGGGTCGAGCCCCCGGAAGGACAGCAGCACGATCAGCACGCCGCCGCACACGATCGCCGAGTCCGCCAGGTTGAACACGGCGAACCCCTTGGGCGCGATGAAGTCCACGACCTTGCCCTCGAAGACACCGGGCGACCGGAAGATCCGGTCGGTGAGGTTGCCGAGGGCGCCGCCGAGCAGCAGGCCGAGCGCGATGGCCCAGGGGTAGCTGTAGAGCTTGCGGGCCAGCCGGATGATCACCACGATCACGGCCGCGGCGATCAGCGTGAAGATGATCGTGAAGGCCGCGCCGACACCGAAGGCCGCGCCGGGGTTGCGGATGGCGTTCAGCTCCAGCCAGTCGCCGATGAGCTTGATCGGCGCGTGGCCCTCCAGCTTGGCGACCACGAGCGTCTTGCTGATCAGGTCGAGGGCGTAGGCGAACGCGGCCACCGCGAACAGCAGGGCGATGCGGCGCCCGCGGCGGCCCCGCACCTGCGCCGGGGCCGGCTGCTCGCCCGTGCCGGGCGCACCGGCCGTGGCGGACACGCCGGAGCCGGTGGGCGCTCCGGCCGCCGCCGTCTGCTCGCCGCTGTCGTCCGGGGTGTCCGGCGTACCGATGATGCGCTCCGCCTCTGCCACGTGAGTCCCTCAACCTAGGTGCCTGGCTGAGGACGAGACTACGGCACGGCCCGGCACACTCAGGAGCGGCGTTCCTGCTTCTGCTTGCACTCCACGCACAGTGTCGCCCTGGGAAAGGCCTGCATCCGGGCCTTGCCGATGGGGTTGCCGCAGTTCTCGCACAGACCGTAGGTGCCCGCGTCCAGCCGTTCCAGGGCGCGCTCGGTCTGGATCAGCGTCTCGCGCGCGCTCGCGGCCAGCGCCAGCTCGTGCTCGCGCGTGATGTTCTTGGCACCGATGTCGGCCTGGTCGTCTCCCGCGCCGTCCCCGGAGTCGCGCATCAGCCCCGCGAGAGACGCCTCGGAGGAGCTGAGCTCCTCGTGCAGCCGCTCCGCCTCGGACAGCAGCTCGGCACGGGCCTCGGCGACCTCTTCCGGGGTCCAGGGGTCCTCACCGGGACGCACCGCCAGCTCGCCGGGCTCCGCCGCGGCGACCCGCGCCTTGGGAACGGCGGTTCCCGCCGAGGCCGTGCCAGGAGTCTTCTTCGCAACCACTGTCGTGGCTCCCGTCTGCTTCGCGGCCCGCGCCGCGCCCGCTGTCTTGGCCGTGCTCGTCTCGGCCGCCTCCGTGGAGACGCCCTGGGCTGCCGCCTTCCTGCCGCCGGCCTTCTTCGCCGCGGGCTTCTTGGCAGCCGCCTCCACCACCACCCCTTTCGCCGCCGGCGCTTTCCCGCCGGCCTTCTCGGCCCCCGCCTTCTCCGACACCGCGCCTTCGCCGCCGGCTTTCCTGACCGAGGCCTTCTCCGACACCGCGCCCTCGCCGCCCGCCTGCTTGACCGCCGCCCTCTTGGCAGCGGACGTCTTCTCGGCGGGCTTCTTGGCTGCGGGCTCCTTGACGGTGGGCTCCTTTACGGCGGCGTCCCTGCCGGTCGTCTTCTCAGCGGCCGTCTTCTCGCCGGCCGCCTCGTCTGCCGCCGCCTTCTTGGCAGCAGCCACCTTCTTTCCGGCCGCCTTCTCGGCGCCTGCTTCCTTCGTCGCCGCCTTCTTGCCGACCGTCTCCGTCGCCTCGGACTTCTTGGCGGGGGACTTCCTGGCGGCTGTCTTCTTGGCGGCTGTCTTCTTGCCAGCCGCCACCTCCTTGGCGGCAGCTTCCTTGGCGGCCGCCTTCTCAGCGCCCGCCCCGTCGGCGACCGTCTCCTTGGCAGCCGTCCCCTTACCGCCCGCCTCCTTGACGCCCGTCGCCTTGCCAGCCGCCCCCGTGGCGGCCGCCTCCCCAGCGGCCGTCTCCTTGACTGGCGCCCTGGCAGCCGACTCCTTCACCGCAGCCTTCTTTGCGGCCGTTCTCCTGACCGCCGGCTCCCTCGCGGCCCCCTCATTCCGGACCGCCTCTCGCCCAGCCGCCGCCTCATGACCGGCCACCTCTCGCCCAGCCGCCGCCTCATGACCGGCCACCTCTCGCCCAGCCGTCTTCTCCGGGGCCGGCTTCTTCGGGGCCGGCTTCTTCGGGGCCGGCTTCTTCGGGCCCGGATTGCTCAGGCCCGGATTGCCCGGGGGCGGCTTGCTCGGGGCCGGCTTCTTCGGGGACGTATCAGCGCTCCTCGCCGCGGTCGCCCTCTTCTTCCCGGCCGCTCCCCTGGCCTCGCCGTCGGAGGCAGCCGGGGCGCCGGAGGCGGCCGCGACCCTGCGCCGGCCAGTCGCCGGCTGCTGTACGGCGGTCTTCTTCGCCACCATGGCCGCGGCCCCTTCACATATTGTGATCTTGCTCGCGAATCGTGCTGGGACGATAAATCGACTTGAGTCCCGCGGCAACGGGGCACACCGCCCGATTCGCCCGCCCGCACCCCCCGAGCAGCGGGCCTGCATCCGTTGTGCCCAGCTCCCCGCCGGGTAATCCGCCGAGCCGGGCCCGCCAGGACCCGAGCGCCCACCACCTCGCCATTCGGGTCATCCCGGCTCCTCACCCGGCCCTCGACCGCACCGCACGGAAAACCGGTCGGCCGCTGTCCGCGCGGCGCCGTACACTGGGCGGAGCGAGAAGCGTGGATGGGGACGAGTAGCGGCGTACGCAGCCCAGAGCGACCCGGGGACGGTGGAAGCCCGGGGGCGAGCGCGACGTGAAGATCACCCCGGAGCCGCCGGAAGAAAGCCACAGCCACCACACGGCCAGGGCGAGTAGAACCGGCTTCGCGACCCCAATGAGGGGGCTCACCGGCGCGTACGGCGCGACGGAGAGCCAAGGAGGGTGGTACCGCGGGAGCGCGCCGCACACGGCGTAAGCAGGATCGAAGGCTCTCGTCCCTCCGACGGAAGGCAGCAAGTCCGTTGGAGGATGCTCGCAGATGACAGCGCCGACGTACCGCCAGGTGCCCGCACAGGTCGACCTGCCCGCTCTTGAGCACGCCGTGCTCGACTTCTGGCGCGAACAGAAGATCTTCGCCAAGAGCCTGGAGCAGTCCGAGGGCCGCCCGGAGTGGGTGTTCTACGAAGGCCCGCCCACGGCCAACGGCATGCCCGGCGCCCACCATATCGAGGCGCGCGTCTTCAAGGACGTCTTCCCCCGCTTCCGCACCATGCGTGGCTACCACGTGGCCCGCAAGGCCGGCTGGGACTGCCACGGCCTCCCGGTGGAGCTGACCGTCGAGAAGGAGCTGGGCTTCTCCGGCAAGCAGGACATCGAGGCGTACGGCATCGCCGAGTTCAACGCCAAGTGCCGTGAGTCCGTGCTGCGGCACACCGACGCGTTCGAAGAGCTCACGACCCGCATGGGCTACTGGGTCGACCTCAACGACGCGTACGTCACGATGGCCCCCGAGTACATCGAGTCCGTCTGGTGGTCGCTGAAGGAGATCTTCGGCAAGGGCCTGCTGGTCCAGGACCACCGTGTCGCCCCCTGGTGCCCGCGCTGCGGCACCGGCCTGTCCGACCACGAGCTGGCGCAGGGCTACGAGACGGTCGTCGACCCGTCCGTCTACGTCCGTTTCCCGCTCACCTCCGGTCCGCTCGCCGACGAGGCCGCGCTCCTGGTGTGGACGACGACCCCCTGGACCCTGGTGTCCAACACGGCGGTCGCCGCGCACCCGGAGGTCACCTACGTCGTCGCCACCAACGGCGAGGAGAAGCTCGTCGTCGCCGAGCAGCTCCTCGCCAAGGCACTCGGCGAGGGCTGGGAGCCGACGGGGCAGACCTTCACCGGCGCCGAGATGGAGCGCTGGACCTACCAACGTCCGTTCGAGCTGGTGGAGTTCCCGGCTCCGGCCCACTACGTGGTGAACGCCGACTACGTGACCACCGAGGACGGTACGGGTCTGGTCCACCAGTCCCCCGCCTTCGGTGAGGACGACCTCAAGGTCTGCCGCGCCTACGGCCTGCCCGTGGTCAACCCGGTCCGCCCGGACGGCACCTTCGCCGAGGACGTGCCGCTGGTCGGCGGCGTCTTCTTCAAGAAGGCGGACGAAAAGCTCACCGAGGACCTGCAGCAGCGCGGCCTGCTCTTCAGGCACATCCCGTACGAGCACAGCTACCCGCACTGCTGGCGCTGCCACACCGCGCTGCTCTACTACGCGCAGCCCTCCTGGTACATCCGCACGACGGCGATCAAGGACCGCCTCATCCAGGAGAACGAGAAGACCAACTGGTTTCCGGAGACGGTCAAGCACGGCCGGTACGGCGACTGGCTGAACAACAACATCGACTGGGCGCTGTCCCGCAACCGCTACTGGGGCACCCCGCTGCCGATCTGGCGCTGCGAGGAAGGCCACCTGACCTGCGTCGGCTCCCGCGCTGAGCTGACCGAGCTGACCGGCACCGACCAGTCGGACCTGGACCCGCACCGCCCGTACATCGACGAGGTCACCTTCGCCTGCCCGCAGTGCCGGAACACGGCCACGCGCGTGCCCGAGGTCATCGACGCCTGGTACGACTCCGGTTCGATGCCGTTCGCGCAGTGGGGCTACCCGTACAAGAACAAGGAGCTGTTCGAGAGCCGGTACCCGGCGCAGTTCATCTCCGAGGCGATCGACCAGACCCGCGGCTGGTTCTACACCCTGATGGCCGTCGGCACGCTCGTCTTCGACAAGTCGTCGTACGAGAACGTCGTCTGCCTGGGCCACATCCTCGCCGAGGACGGCCGCAAGATGTCCAAGCACCTGGGCAACATCCTGCAGCCGATCCCGCTCATGGACCAGCACGGCGCGGACGCGGTGCGCTGGTTCATGGCGGCCGGCGGCTCCCCGTGGGCGGCCCGCCGGGTCGGCCACGGCACCATCCAGGAGGTCGTCCGCAAGACCCTGCTGACGTACTGGAACACGGTCGCCTTCCAGGCGCTGTACGCCCGTACGTCCCAGTGGGCGCCCAGCGCCGCGGACCCGGCCCCGGCCGAGCGCCCGCTGATCGACCGCTGGCTGCTGTCCGAGCTGCACGCGCTGACCGACCAGGTGACGCAGTCCCTGGAGGCGTACGACACCCAGCGCGCCGGCAAGCTGCTGTCCGCGTTCGTCGACGATCTGTCGAACTGGTACGTCCGCCGCTCGCGGCGCCGTTTCTGGCAGGGCGACAAGGCCGCGCTGCGCACGCTGCACGAGGTGCTGGAGACGGTCACCAAGCTGATGGCGCCGATCACCCCGTTCATCACCGAGCGGGTGTGGCAGGACCTGATCGTGCCGGTGAGCCCGGGCGTGCCGGAGTCGGTGCACCTGGCCGCCTGGCCGGAGGCGGACCTGTCGGCGATCGACCCGGAGCTGTCCAGGCAGATGGTCCTGGTCCGCCGGCTGGTGGAGCTGGGGCGCGCCACGCGCGCGGAGTCGGGCGTCAAGACGCGCCAGCCGCTGTCCCGCGCGCTGATCGCGGCGACCGGCTTCGAGTCCCTGGACCCCGAGCTGCACACCCAGATCACCGAGGAGCTGAACGTCTCCTCGCTGGCGTCGCTGTCCGAGGTCGGCGGCAGCCTGGTGGACACCACCGCCAAGGCCAACTTCCGTGCGCTGGGCAAGCGGTTCGGCAAGCGGGTGCAGGACGTGGCCAAGGCCGTCGCGCACGCGGACGCGGCCGCGCTGTCCCTCGCCCTGCGTGCGGGTACGGCGTCGGTGGAGGTCGACGGGGAGACGGTCACCCTCGCTCCCGATGAGGTGATCATCACCGAGACCCCGCGCGAGGGCTGGTCGGTGGCCTCCGACTCCGGTGCCACGGTCGCCCTGGACCTGGAGATCACCGAGGAGCTGCGGCAGGCGGGCCTGGCCCGTGACGCGATCCGGCTGATCCAGGAGGCCCGCAAGAACAGCGGCCTGGACGTGGCCGACCGCATCGCCCTGCGCTGGGCATCGACCGACCCCGCGGTGGTCGCCGCGCTGACGGAGCACAGCGAGCTGATCGCCGAGGAGGTCCTGTCGACGGACTTCGCGCAGGGTGAGGCCGACGACAGCTTCGGTGAGCCGTTCACCGACGAGGGTCTTTCCCTGTCGTTCCGGCTGCGCAAGGCGTAAGCGGCGGCCAGGAGGGCCCGGCTCCCCCTCGGGGGGCCGGGCCCTTCCCGGCTTCCGGCGGGCGCGCCGATCCCGGAATCGTCCGGGTTTCCGTTGCGGGCGAGTCGACGCGTGCCCCGGTACGGGGTCCCGGTGACGCCGTTCGGCCGGGCTCCGCCTGCCGGCCTCCCGCAGCCCGGGCGCCGGGTCCCAGCGGATGGAGACGCCGCGCGTCCCCACCGCCGGGTCGACCTCCGCCACAGCCCCGCTGTCCCGGGCGGCGGACCGATTCCACATCGGCCCCGGGCCCGCCAGGAGAACCGCACCTGGCCGACACCCACGTCAACCCGCGTAAAAAGGGCGGGCCCCAGGACCGAAGTCCAGGGGCCCGCCCTTCTTGAACGCTGCCGACGCCGTTGTCGTACTAGTGCCCGGTGCTCAGTTGTCGTCCTCGTCGATCAGGAACCCGCGCATCGGCGAGGGTGCCTGGCCCATCGGGGACGGGCCCTGCGGGCGGACCGGGGCCATCGGCTGGGTCATGGCCGGGGTCATCTGCTGCTGGCCGCCGTAGGACGGGCCGGACGGGCCGGGGTTGCCGCCCATCGTCTGGTTGCCGCCGTAGGACGGGGCGCTCGCGCCGGCCGGGGCCATGGAAGGCGCCGGGGACGGCGGCAGAGACGCGGTGGCCGGGGTGCGCGGCGGGGCCAGGGAGTCGTCGGCCTGGGTCTCCAGCTGGCGCAGCTGGGACTCGAGGTACGACTTCAGGCGCGTGCGGTACTCGCGCTCGAAGCCTCGCAGGTCCTCGACCTTGCGCTCCAGCGTGGCGCGGGCGGACTCCAGGGAGCCCATCGCGACGCGGTGCTTCTCCTGCGCGTCCCGCTCCAGGGCATCGGCCTTGGCACGGGCGTCACGCTCCAGACCCTCGGCGCGGCTGCGGGCCTCGCCGACGATCTTGTTGGCCTCGGAGCGGGCCTCGGCGATCGCCTGGTCGGCGGTCTGCTGGGCCAGCGAGAGGACTCGGGCGGCGCTGTCGCCACCAGGGCCCTGACCGGGCATGCCGGGTCCGCCCATGGGGCCACCCATGCCCATCTGCTGCTGCATGGGCGGCTGTCCGCCCATCGGGCCCTGACCCATCTGGCCTTGACCCATCGGGCCCTGACCCATCGGACCCTGGCCCATCGGACCGGGACCCTGCGGGCCGCCCTGACCGCCGGGACCGGCGGGCAGCTGCGGGGCGCCGCTCGGCAGCTGGGGCGGGCCACCCATGGGGCCACCCATCTGCTGCTGCGGCGGGCCCGATATTCCGGCGGGCACCGGCGCGCCGGGACCTCGCATGCCCTGCTGCTGCGGATGCGGCTGCTGGTCCTGCTCCGGCGGGCCCTTGCGCATGTTCTGCTGGTTCTGCGCGGCCGCACGGGTCGCCGCGGCCAGCTTGGCGCGCAGGTCCTCGTTCTCGCGGAGCAGACGGGTCAGTTCGGCTTCGACCTCGTCGAGGAAGGCATCGACCTCGTCCTCGTCATAGCCTTCTCGGAGGCGGACGGTCGTGAACTGCTTGTTCCGCACGTCCTCGGGGGTCAACGGCATCTCTTCACCTCAACGTAGTCATCGGCAGTCGGCAAGACCGTATCGTCCACCCTCATGACGCGAAGCTCCCCGTGATGGAGATGAGGATGTAGACGATGATCATCAGTACGAAGAAGGACAGGTCGAGCGCCACGCCCCCGAGACGCAGCGGCGGGATGAACCGCCGCAGAAGCTTCAGCGGTGGATCGGTGACAGTGTAGGTGGCCTCCAGTACGACCACCATCGCCTTGCCGGGTTGCCACGAGCGGGCGAACTGGAACACGTAATCCATGACCAGCCGGAAGATGAGCACGGCAAGGAACGCTAGTAGCGCGGTGTGCACCACCAGAACGAACACGCTCATGGCCTGCGCTTCCCTCTCCCCTGTTTCCGTGCTCTTCCGAACTTCGATCCGGTTCTTGTGTCTCAGCTCTGGTTGAAGAACCCGCCCTCTGCGATGCGGGCCTTGTCCTCCGCCGTGACATCGACGTTAGCAGGAGACAACAGGAACACCTTCTGCGTCACCCGCTCGATGCTGCCGTGAAGACCAAACACCAAACCAGCCGCAAAGTCGACAAGTCGCTTTGCATCTGTGTCATCCATCTCAGTCAGATTCATGATCACCGGGGTGCCCTCACGGAAGTGTTCCCCGATGGTACGGGCTTCGTTGTACGTCCGCGGGTGCAGCGTGGTGATCCGGTAAGGCTCTCGTTCCGACACGACCTTGGGCATGATCACCGGTGCGTTCTTCTCCAGGGACTGGCGTTCTTGTGTGATGGATGCCACGGGCGCGATGCGCGCCGGACGTCCGGATTCCGCGGCGAGCGAAGTCGATCGGGCCACCGGCTCGCGTGGCGCGGGCGGTTGCACGATTCGCACCTCTTCGTCCCTTTGGGACTGATGTGCACTGTGCGATTGGTGTGAAGATTCATGCCGCCGGTGATCCCGCTCCGGCTCGGGGTCCAACTCGGGTTCGAAGTCGTCGTCGGGATCGAAACCGCGGCCGTCGTACCCATCGTCCTCCACGAGGCCGAGGTAGACCGCCATCTTGCGCATCGCGCCGGCCATTCTCTGAGTCCTCCGCTCTGTGGTGGATCGACTGACGACTGCCAAGTGCCCGCGATCCACGAGGTCGTTGCGCCCGCCTTTGACGGGCATTGACCATATTTTCTGCTGTGGTCCGACTTCTTGGCGACGTTACCCGAGCCTGGGGCGGACTCCGAGTACCGCAGTGCCGACGCGCACATGTGTCGCACCGGCGGCCACGGCCTGTTCGAGGTCCGCACTCATCCCTGCCGACACCATGGTTGCAGCCGGATGAGTTCGGCGCAGGTCAGTCGACAAATCCATGAGCCGCTCGAACGCCGCCTGTTCGCGTCCCGCGTACTCCCCGGTGAGCGGAGCGACGGTCATGAGTCCGTCGAGCCGCAGACCCGGCGCCTCGCCGACGAGGTCGGCCAACTCTTCGATTCCGTCCGGGGCCACGCCCGCACGCTCACCCCGGCCGCTCACGCCCGCGTCCAGCGCGACCTGGACGAGACAGCCCACCTCGCGCCCGGCCCGCACGGCCTCCTTCGACAGAGCCGTGACGAGCCTGGAACGATCCACGGACTGCACCACATCGGCGTAACCGACCACGGAACGGACCTTGTTGGTCTGCAATTGTCCGACAAAATGCCATTTCAGCGGCAGATCCGCACACGCCGCGGCCTTCGGTGCCGCGTCCTGGTCGCGGTTCTCGGCGACATGGCGCACACCGAGCTCCGACAGGATCCGCACATCGCTCGCCGGGTAGGTCTTGGTGACCACGATCAGGGTCACCTCCTCCCGCCTGCGCCCGGCCGCCACACACGCGGCGGTGATGCGCTCCTCCACTTTCGCCAGATTTGCGGCGAGTTCGGTCTTACGGTCCGTCATGCCCCATCAGTCCAGCCACACATAGCCCGCCAGCCGCCCCGTCGTGCGGTCACGGCGGTACGAGAAGTGGTCGCCCGACTCCAGCGTGCACTCCGGCGCTCGCGCCCGGTCGCACACCCCGAGCCGGTCGAGCTGCGCGTGCACCCCGGCGCTCACGTCGACCGCCGGCGTGCCCCAGCTCGTTTCAGCGTGCGCCGCCGGCTCGACGACCGCCACCTCGGCACGCATCGTCTCCGGAACCTCGTAGCACCGCCCGCACACGGCCGGTCCGGTGCGGGCGACGATCCGGCCCGGCTCGGCGCCGAGTTCGACCATGGCCCGTACGGCGGCCGGGACGACCCCCTTGACCATGCCGGGCCGGCCCGCGTGCGCCGCCGCCGCGACCCCGGCGACGGGATCGGCGAGCAGCACCGGCACGCAGTCGGCCGTGAGGACGGCGAGGGCGAGCCCGCGGCGGGTGGTGACGATCGCGTCAACCTCCGGCACCGGACGGTCGCCCCAGGGGGCGTCCACCACGGCCACGTCGGCGCCGTGCACCTGGTTCATCCAGACGACCAGGCCGGGGTCGAGGCCGAGCGACTTGGCCGCGATGTCCCGGTTGGCCCGTACGGCCTCCGGGTCGTCGCCGACCGCGCCGCCGAGGTTGAGCTCCTCATACGGAGCGGCGCTCACCCCACCCCACCGGTCGGTGAAGGCGAAGTGCGCGCCGCTCACGCTCTCGCGCCGTCCTATCACTTCAGGAAGTCCGGAACGTCCAGTTCCTCGGCCGCGCTGTCCGAGTAGGCGCTGCGAGGCGCCGGCGTCACCGGCGGGTTGGCCGGGATGTCGGCCACCGGCTCGGGCGCCGGCTCCGGCTCCTCCTTCGGCGTCACGCTGCCGAGCGAGCCGAAGGCCGGCCGGCTGGGCTCGGGCTGCCGCGCCGCGGGCTCCTCGCGGCGGGAGGACGTCGAAGTCGAGGCCGAGCCGAGGACGTTGTCCCGGCGGGCCGGCGGCTGGCCGCCGTCGAAGCCGGCCGCGATCACGGTGACCCGCACCTCGTCGCCGAGGGCGTCGTCGATGACCGCGCCGAAGATGATGTTGGCCTCCGGGTGGGCGGCCTCGCTGACCAGCTGGGCCGCTTCGTTGATCTCGAACAGGCCGAGGTCGGACCCGCCGGAGATGGACAGGAGGACGCCCCGGGCGCCGTCGATGGACGCCTCGAGCAGCGGCGAGGAGATCGCCATCTCGGCCGCCGCCACCGCGCGGTCGTCGCCGCGGGCGGAGCCGATGCCCATGAGGGCCGAACCGGCCTCGGACATGACCGACTTCACGTCGGCGAAGTCGAGGTTGATCAGGCCGGGGGTGGTGATGAGGTCGGTGATGCCCTGGACACCCGAGAGCAGGACCTGGTCGGCGGACTTGAAGGCGTCCAGGACCGAGACCTGGCGGTCCGAGATGGACAGCAACCGGTCGTTGGGGATCACGATGAGGGTGTCCACCTCTTCGCGCAGCTCGGCGATGCCGTCCTCGGCCTGGTTCGCGCGGCGCCGTCCCTCGAAGGTGAACGGGCGCGTGACCACGCCGATGGTCAGGGCGCCGAGCGAGCGAGCGATGTTGGCCACGACGGGTGCGCCGCCGGTGCCGGTGCCGCCGCCTTCACCGGCCGTCACGAAGACCATGTCGGCCCCCTTGAGGACCTCCTCGATCTCCTCGCGGTGGTCCTCGGCGGCCTTGCGGCCGACGGCCGGGTTGGCTCCGGCGCCGAGTCCTCGGGTGAGTTCACGGCCGACGTCGAGCTTGACGTCGGCGTCGCTCATCAACAGCGCCTGTGCGTCGGTGTTGATGGCGATGAACTCGACACCCTTGAGACCGACCTCGATCATCCGGTTGATGGCATTGACACCACCGCCGCCGACACCGATGACCTTGATGACTGCGAGGTAGTTCTGCGGTGCTGCCACGTCGAAGGCCTCTCGCCTCGAATTACGTTGTCGCCGCCGTGCGGTGCCCCGCGCCGGGACGACGGATGCCGAATGGGACGGTCCGTAGCGCCGACCCGAACCCTAACCCTGAAGTTTAGGGTTACCAGTGTGTCTGTTCCCTGGAGTTCTCTGAACAGGACACTAAGTCGACAAGTGGCGCCCGTTCAACGAACACGCCGAACCTCCCGTTTTTCTTTTCACCCTATGTGATCAGCCATAGCAGTGCCCAACCAGGGTGCTGGCCTGCGCTGATGTGCGTCAACTCCCCGATGACGCAGGGGCGATGGGAACGCTGACATCGAAGTGCCGCGCGCCGGGAGCTGCTTTCATGAGAGCCGTGAGGGCCCGTGCCTTGGCGCGGCCGTTCTCGGCACTGCCCCAGGCCACCGTGCGACCGTCGGCCAACGCCAGCGAGATGTCGTCGTAGGAACGGACTTGAACGCCCCGGGTTCCCTGCGCCACGGCGGCCGGCAGATCGCCGGCCACCCGGACCGCCTCGCGCACCAGCCGGTCGGTGCCGAAACGCCGGTTGCTCGCGGCAGCCGAACCCGACCGAGAAACGGACAATTCCAGCATCGGAACACCATTCGGCGCCTGGGAAACCGTGGCGAAACGGACACCCTCATCATCGACTTCGACGAAGTTCCCGCCGTTTCGGACCAGCAGAACCGGAGTACGCTCAGTTACTTTCAGACCGATTCCCTGCGGCCAGGCGCGCACAACCTCAACGGTGTCAATTCGGGGCAATTTACGGCGAAGTCGGGCTCCGATGGCATCCGTGTCGACGGAAATCATGGGCGACCCGACCGGCACGTCGGCCGCCTCTCGGACCTCGGCGGGGGTCAGCACCCGGGTGCCCGACACCGACACATGCCCGATGCGCAGCCACGCGGAGCCGTACAACACCCAAGCGGCACCGGCCCCGAGGAGTACGAGAACGGCCGCCAGGATGACGATCGTACGAAGGCGGAGTCGTCTGAACCGGCGGGCGGGCGGCGGGCCGGACGACTCCTGCTGGCGTTCACCGCGCTCGGCGGTGGAGGGTCCGGCCACGCTCACTGCCCTTTCGTCATACGGTCCTAACGGCGCGAGGCGATCGCCTCGTACACCATGCCGACGAGCAGTTCGTCGGCGTCCCGGCGGCCGAACTCGCTTGCCGCGCGGGACATCTCGTACAGCCGGTGCGGGTCGGCGAGCACGGGCAGGACGTTCTGCTGTACCCACTCGGGCGTCAGCTCCGCGTCGTCGACGAGGAGTCCGCCGCCGGCCTTCACCACCGGCTGGGCGTTGAGTCGCTGTTCGCCGTTGCCGATGGGCAGCGGGACATAGGCGGCCGGGAGTCCGACGGCGGAGAGTTCGGCGACGGTCATCGCGCCCGCGCGGCAGAGCATCATGTCGGCCGCGGCGTACGCGAGGTCCATCCGGTCCAGGTAACTTACCGGGATGTAAGGGGGCATTCCCGGCATCTGGTGCACCTGCGGCAGTTCGTTCTTCGGGCCGACCGCGTGCAGGATCTGGATGCCCGCCTGCTGGAGCCACGGAGCGACCTGCTGGACCACCTCGTTCAGGCGCCGGGCGCCCTGGGAGCCGCCGGAGACGAGCAGCGTGGGCAGGTTCGGGTCGAGGCCGAAGCGGTGGCGGGCCTCGGGGCGGGCGGCGGCCCGGTCCAGGGTGGCGATGGAGCGGCGCAGCGGGATGCCGATGTAGCGGGCGTCGCGCAGCTTGCTGTCCGGTGTGGAGACGGCGACCCGGGCCGCGTACCGCGAGCCGATCTTGTTGGCCAGGCCCGGGCGGGCGTTGGCCTCGTGGATCACGATGGGCACGCCGAGCCGCTTGGCGGCCAGGTAGCCGGGCAGGGCGACATAACCGCCGAAACCGACGACGCAGTCCGCCTTGGTGCGCTCCAGGATCTGCTCGGCGGCCTTGATGGTGCCGCGCAGCCGGCCCGGGACGGTGATCAGCTCAGGGGTGGGCTTGCGGGGCAGCGGGACCGCCGGGATCAGCGCCAGCTCGTAGCCGCGCTCCGGGACGAGCCGGGTCTCCAGGCCGCGCTCCGTGCCCAGGGCCGTGATCCCCACGGTCGGGTCCTGCCTGCGCAGGGCGTCCGCGAGGGCGAGCGCGGGCTCGATGTGGCCGGCGGTCCCCCCACCGGCGAGTACGACATGCACCGAAATTCACCGCTCTCCGGACGAACGCGCCCTCGGGGCACGCCGTCGCATCGTGTTCCATCTCCGGGGACTCCGACCGGACCCGGAGCCCCCGGCTCCCCGCTTTCTACCAAAGCGAGGTTGCCGCATCGCAAGCGCCGCCCGCGCAGCGGGCTCGTCGCGCGCGAAGGCGATCAGCAACCCGATGGCGAACATGGTCGGCAGCAGGGCGGACCCTCCGTAGGAGAACAGCGGGAGGGGGACGCCGGCGATCGGCAGCAGACCGAGCACGGCACCGATGTTGATCACCGCCTGGGTCATGATCCAGGTGGTCACGCCTCCCGCGGCGTACCTCACGAAGGGGTCCTCCGTGCGTCCGGCCACGCGGATACCCGCATAGCCTAGAGCCGCGAACAGGGCGAGCACCGACAGCGTCCCCGCCAGACCCAGTTCCTCACCGGTGACCGCGAAGATGAAGTCGGTGTGGGCCTCCGGGAGTTGCCCCCATTTTTCCACACTCGCGCCGAGACCGGAGCCGAAGAGTCCGCCGGAGGCGAGCGCGTAGATGCCGTGCACGGCCTGCCAGCAGTCGGCGACGCCCGTCTTGGGCTCGGTGGCGCCGATGCAGGAGAGCCGGGCCATCCGGTTGGGGCTGGTCTTGATGGCGACGAAAGCGAGCAGCGCGGCGATCTGCAGCACCATGGCAAACAGCCTGGTCGGCGCCCCCGCGAGCCACAGCAGGCCGAACAGGACCGCCGTGAGGATGATCGTCGTACCCATGTCGCCGCCGAGCATGATCAGCCCGAGCAGCAGGAAAGTGACCGGAACCAGCGGCACCAGCATGTGCTTCCACTCGGTCAGCAGCTTCCGCTCCTGCTTGCGCGCGATCAGGTCCGCGCCCCACAGCACCAGGGCCAGCTTGCCGAACTCGCTCGGCTGGATCTGGAAGGAGCCGCCGAGAGCGATCCAGTTCTGGTTGCCGTTGACCGTCTTCCCTATCCCCGGTACCTGCACCAGGGCCATCAGGAAGACGGCGCAGGCCAGGATCGGATAGGCCAGCGCACGGTGCAGCTTCACCGGCATGCGGGAGGCCACGAACAGCAGTACGCCGCCCATCACGGCCGCCAGCAGCTGCTTGCGGAAGAAGTACGACCCCGGCAGTGACATCTGCAGCGCGGTGACCTGGGAGGCCGAGTAGACCATCACCAGGCCCAGCACGGTGATCAGCACGCTGCCGCCGAGGATCAGGTAGTAGGCGGTCAGCGGCCGGTCCCAGGCCTTGCGCGCGCGGACGGAGAACCGCTGGAGGGGGCTCTCGCGCGAGGAGCGGGCTACGGCGGGACGTGGACGCCGGGACGCCCGCTGCACGGGCGGCTTACCGGTACGGCTACTGGGCACCGGCGCCTCCACTGAACGTCGACCGTCCCACGCGTCCCTCCCAAGATCCGCCCGGCAGGCGGCCGGGGTCAGGCTTCGAGTTCGCGGACCGCCGCCGCGAACGCGTCACCGCGCTGGTTGTAGTTGGTGAACATGTCCATGGAGGCGCAGGCCGGGGCCAGCAGCACCGTGTCACCGGGCTGCGCGAGCCGCTTGGCTTCCTTCACCGCCTGGAGCATCGCCCCAGTGTCGGTCCGGTCGAGGTCCACGACGGGTACTTCGGGGGCGTGTCGCGCGAGGGCCTCGCGGATCAGGGCACGATCGGCGCCGATCAGAACGGCACCGCGAAGCCGCTTCGCCGACTTGGCGACCAGCTCGTCGAAGGTCGCACCCTTAGCCAGACCACCGGCAATCCATACAATCGACTCATATGACGCCAACGAGGCTTCGGCGGCATGTGTGTTGGTGGCCTTGGAGTCGTCCACGTACGCCACCGAGCCGATGTCGGCGATGTGCGCGATGCGGTGGGCGTCCGGCCGGAAGGCCCTGAGCCCCTCGCGTACGGCCGTGGCGGGCACCCCGAACGCACGCGCGAGGGCCGCCGCGGCAAGGGCGTTGGCGATGTTGTGCGGGGCCGGCGGGTGGATGTCGGAGACCTCGGCCAGCTCCTGCGCGTTCTTCTGCCGCATCTCCACGAAGGCGCGGTCGACCAGGATGCCGTCCACGACACCGAGTTGGGAGGGCGCGGGGGTGCCGAGGGTGAAGCCGATCGCCCGGCAGCCCTCCTCGACGTCGGCCTCGCGCACCAGCTCCTCGGTGAGCTTGTCGGCCACGTTGTAGACGCAGGCGACCCGATTGCCCTCGTAGATACGGCCCTTGTCGGCGGCGTAGGCCTCCATGGAGCCGTGCCAGTCGAGGTGGTCGGGCGCGAGGTTGAGGACGGCCGCCGAGTGGGCGCGCAGCGAGGGCGCCCAGTGCAGTTGGTAGCTGGAGAGTTCCACGGCGAGGACGTCGTACTCCCCCTCGCCGAGGACCACGTCCAGCAGCGAGACGCCGATGTTGCCGACGGCGGCCGTGCGCAGGCCCGCGGCCTTCAGGATCGACGCGAGCATCTGCACGGTGGTGGTCTTGCCGTTGGTGCCCGTGACGGCCAGCCAGGGGGCCGCGTCGGGGCCGCGCAGGCGCCAGGCCAGCTCGACGTCGCCCCAGACCGGCACGCCCGCTTCGGCCGCCGCCGTGAAGAGGGGCTTGTCGGGCTTCCAGCCGGGCGCGGTGACGATCAGCTCGGTGCCCTCCGGCAGGGTCGCCCCGTCGCCGAGGCGCACGGTGATGCCGAGTGCCCGGAGCTCCGCGGCCTGCTCACGCGCGCGTGCGTCGTCGCCGTCGTTGACGACCGTGACGATCGCCCCGCGCGCGTGCAGCACCTTGGCCGCCGGGACACCGGAGACACCGAGGCCGGCGACGACGACGTGCTTGCCCTGGAAGTCGAAGGGCTCCGAGGTGGAGGTCACTTGTCCGCTGCCCATCCCGCATAGAAGAGGCCCAGTCCGACAATCACACAGATTCCCTGAATGATCCAGAATCGGACCACCACCAGGACTTCGGACCAGCCCTTGAGTTCGAAGTGGTGCTGGAGTGGCGCCATCCGGAAGACGCGCTTGCCGGTGAGCCGGAAGGAGCCGACCTGGATGACGACCGACATGGTGATGAGGACGAACAGGCCGCCCATGATGGCCAACAGCAGCTCCGTGCGGGAGAGGATGGCCAGGCCCGTGAGGACACCGCCGAGGGCGAGCGAACCGGTGTCGCCCATGAAGATCTTCGCCGGCGAGGTGTTCCACCACAGGAAGCCCAGGCAGGCGCCCATCAGGGCGGAGGCGATCACCGCGAGGTCGAGCGGGTCGCGGACCTCGTAGCAGGCCGCCGGGTTGGTCAGCGTCTGCGCGTTGGCGCAGGACTCCTGGAACTGCCAGACGCCGATGAACGTGTAGGCGCCGAAGACCAGCACGGAGGCGCCGGTGGCCAGACCGTCCAGACCGTCGGTGAGGTTCACGCCGTTCGACATCGCGAGGATCATGAACAGCGCCCAGACGACGAACAGCACCGGGCCGATCGTCCAGCCGAAGTCGGTGATGAACGACAGCTTGGTGGAGGCCGGGGTGTTGCCGCGCGCGTCGGCGAACATCAGCGACAGCACCGCGAAGCTGATGCCGACGATCAGCTGGCCCGCCATCTTCGCCTTGGCCCGCAGACCCAGCGAACGGCGCTTGACGATCTTGATGTAGTCGTCGAGGAAGCCGACCAGGCCCATGCCGAACATCAGGCCGAGGACCAGCACCCCGGAGTAGGTGGGCGCGTAACCGGTGATGAGCTTGCTCAGGAAGTACGCGGCGATCGTCGCCAGGATGAAGGCGATACCGCCCATGGTCGGCGTACCGCGCTTGCTGGCGTGCTCACGCGGACCGTCGTCACGGATGTACTGGCCGTAGCCCTTGCGGGCGAGGAGCTTGATCAGCAGCGGGGTGCCGATCAGCGTAAGGAAGAGGCCAATGACTCCTGAGAACAGGATCTGCTTCATCATCGGGCGGCAACCTCGCCCTCGGCACCGGTCTCGACGAGCGCCTGGGCAACGCTCTCCAGACCCACCGAACGGGACGCCTTCACGAGCACGACGTCCCCCGGGCGCAACTCGCTGCGCAACAGGTCGATCGCCGCCTGTGCGTCGGACACGTGCACCGACTCCTCACCCCACGAACCCTCGTTATATGCGCCCAGTTGCAGCCAGGAGGCCTCAATCCCCCCGACCGCGACGAGCTTGCTGACGTTGAGCCGGACGGCGAGCCGTCCGACGGCGTCGTGCTCGGCGAGCGCCTCGTCCCCCAGCTCGGCCATCTTGCCGAGCACCGCCCACGTGCGGCGCCCCTTGCCCATGGCCGCGAGCGCCCGGAGGGCGGCCCGCATGGACTCGGGGTTGGCGTTGTAGGCGTCGTTGACGATGGTCACGCCGTCCGGTCGCTCGGTGACCTCCATGCGCCAGCGGGAGAGGGAGCCCGCCTCGGAGAGCGCGGTGGCGATCTCTTCCGCGGACATGCCCAGCTCATGGGCGACGGCGGCCGCGGCGAGCGCGTTCGACACGTGGTGCTCACCGTACAGGCGCATGGTCACATCGCTTGCACCGGAGGGTGTGAGAAGTCTGAAGGAAGGCTGTCCGCTGTCCGTGAGCCGCACGTTCTCGGCGCGTACGTCCGCTTCGGCCGACTCTCCGAAAAGGACCACCTTCGCCTTGGTACGGGAGGCCATGGCCCGCACCAGCGGGTCGTCGGCGTTGAGGATCGCCGCGCCGTCCTCGGGGAGGGCCTCGACCAGTTCCCCCTTCGCCTGGGCGATCTGCTCCCGGCCGCCGAACTCGCCGATGTGGGCGGTGCCGACGTTGAGGACCAGGCCGATCCTCGGCGGGGTCAGTTCGGTGAGGTAGCGGATGTGCCCGATGCCACGGGCGCCCATCTCCAGCACGAGGAACTGCGTCTCCTCGGTGGCGGTGAGGGCGGTGAGCGGCAGCCCGATCTCGTTGTTGAGCGACTGCGGCGTGAACACCGTCGGCGCCTTGCGCCGGAGCACCTGCGCGATCAGGTCCTTGGTGCTGGTCTTGCCCGCCGAGCCGGTCAGGGCGACGAGGGTCGCGCCGAGCCGGCGTACGACGTGCCGGGCGAGGGCGCCGAGAGCCGTCTGGACGTCCTCGACCACGATCGCGGGCACGCCGACGGGGCGCGACGCCAGTACGGCGACCGCGCCCGCCTCGACGACCCGCGCAGCGAAGTCGTGGCCGTCCACGCGCTCGCCCACGAAGGCGGCGAACAGGCTGCCGGGCACCACCTCGCGGGAGTCCCGGACGACCGGGCCCGTGACCTGGACGGACGGATCGGGTATGTCGTGCGTCTGCCCGCCGACGACTGCTGCGATCTCGGCGAGGGAGAGGGCGATCACAAGTTCATCCCCTGGGTCTTCTGGATTTTCATCCCTGGGTCTTCTGGATGGCTTCGCGGAGCACCTGGCGGTCGTCGAAGGGACGGACCACGCCGGCGATGTCCTGGCCCTGCTCGTGGCCCTTGCCCGCGACCAGTACGGTGTCGCCGGCCCGGGCGCGGCCCACGGCGGCGGCGATCGCCGCGGCCCGGTCCTCGAAGAGGAGCACCTCGCCACGTTCGTGCGCGGGCACGGACGCGGCGCCCTGGAGCATGGTCGCGAGGATCGCGAGCGGGTCCTCGGAGCGGGGGTTGTCGGAGGTCAGTACGGCCGTGTCGGCGAGCCGGGCCGCGGCCGCGCCCATCGGGACGCGCTTGGTCTGGTCGCGGTCGCCGCCGCAGCCGAGGACCACGTGCAGATGACCCTTGGTGACCTTGCGCAGCGCCTTGAGCACCGATTCGACCGCGTCGGTCTTGTGCGCGTAGTCCACGACCGCGAGGTAGGGCTGCCCGGCGTCCACGCGCTCCAGCCGGCCCGGGACGCCCGGTACGGCGGCGATGCCGTCGGCGGCGGTCTGCGGGTCGAGACCGGCGGCGGCGAGGGCGACGATGGCGGCGAGGGTGTTCGCCACGTTGAAGGGGCCCGGCAGCGGCGACTTGGCGTGGATCCGCTCGCCCTTCGGGCCGACGACGGTGAACGTCGAGTCCATGGGGCCGACCTGGACGGCGTCGGCGCGCCAGTCGGCGTCGGGGTGACCCTCGGCGGAGAAGGTGACGACCGGGACGGTGGCCTCCTCGGCCAGCCGGCGGCCGTACTCGTCGTCGGCGTTGATCACACCGAGTTTGCTGCGTTTCGGCGTGAAGAGCTGCGCCTTCGCCTGGAAGTAGTCCTCCATGCCGGAGTGGAACTCCATGTGTTCCGGGCTGAGGTTGGTGAACACGGCGATGTCGAAGACGCAGCCGTCGACCCGGCCGAGGACCAGGGCGTGGCTGGAGACCTCCATGGCGACCGCCTCGACGCCGCGTTCGCGCATGACGGCGAAGAGCGCCTGAAGGTCGGTGGCTTCGGGGGTGGTGCGCTCGGACTTGATGCGCTCGTCGCCGATGCGCATCTCCACCGTGCCGACCAGGCCGGTCGACCTGACCGTCTTCAGGCCGCCCTCGACGAGGTAGGCGGTGGTGGTCTTGCCGGAGGTGCCGGTGATGCCGATCTGGAGCAGGTCGCGGCCGGGGTGGCCGTAGACCGTCGCCGCCAGTTCGCCCATCCGCGCGCGCGGGTCGTCCACGACGAGGACCGGCAGTCCGGTCGCCGCGGCGCGCTCGGCGCCCGTCGGGTCGGTGAGCACGGCGGCCGCGCCGAGGCCGGCGGCCTGGGTGACGAAGTCGGCGCCGTGCAGGCGGGCGCCCGGGAGGGCGGCGTACAGGTCTCCGGGGCGGACGGCGCGCGAGTCATGGGTGATCCCCGTGATCCCGGCGGCGGCGTCCGGAGCGGCGGCACCCAGCTGATCGGCCAGTTCCGCGAGGGGTGTGGCGGAGACCTGAACCGGTCGCGGCGGTCCCGGGTATGTCACGGAAGCGCCCTTCTGGGTGGTTTGGGACTGATCAGCGTGTGGCACGGCGGTGAGCGTACCGGGCGTACCCGCTCCGGAGCGAAGCGAGGGGTTCTCGGCCCCTTGGTTCCCGGCGTCGGGGGTGATGGTTGTCACGAGTTCGTTCCTGGTGTTCCGGTGCTGATCAGGGCTTGTAGTCGACGGGCAGATTCGCGGCCGGAGCCCCGGTCGGCGGGACCTGGAGGGTCTTCAGGGCGAACTCCATCACCTGCTTGTAGATGGGGCCGCAGATCTGGCCGCCGTAGTAGTTGCCCGAGGTCGCGTTCTGGATGGCGCAGTAGACGGTGATCCTGGGGTTGTCCGCGGGGGCGAAGCCGGCGAAGGACGAGGTGTACCCGCGGTACTTGCCGGTGGCCGGATCCACGCGGTTGGCCGTACCGGTCTTGCCGGCGACGTTGTAGCCGGGGATGCGGGCCTTGATGCCGGTGCCCTGCTCGTCGTCCACGACGGATTCCAGCATCTGGGCGAGCGTCCTGGCGGTCTTCTCGCTGACCACCCTCGTCTGCTTGGGCTTGGGCGCGGGGGTGAAGCGCCCGTCGGCGCCCTTCGTGCCGCGCACCAGAGACGGCTGGATCCGGACCCCGCCGTTGGCGATGGTCGAGTACACGGAGGCGGCCTGCATCGCGTTGAGGGAGAAGCCCTGGCCGAAAGGAATCGTGTACTGCTGCGAGGTGGACCACTTCTGGAACGGCGCGAGGATGCCGGGGGTCTCTCCGGGGAAGCCGAGCCCGGTGTAGCTGCCGATGCCGAACTTGCGCAGATACGAGTAGAGGACCTTGTTGGCCTCGGCCTGGGTCTTGCCGAGCTGCCCGGTGGCCAGGATGGTGCCGATGTTGCTGGACTTCGCGAGGACGCCGTTGAGCGTGAGGTACCAGGTGCCGTGGTCGACGTCGTCCGAGAAGAGCCGGTCGCCGCGGTGCAGCCGGTTGGGTACGACGACGTGGGTGAGCGGGGTCGCCGCGTTCTCCTCCAGCACGGCCGCCATGGACATCACCTTGGCGGTGGAGCCGGGTTCGTAGGCGTCCTGGAGGGCCGCGTTGCCCATGGCGGCGCCGTCGGCCTTCGACAGGTCGTTGGCGTCGAAGCCGGGCGCGTTGGCCATGGCGAGGATCTGGCCGGTGCGGGTGTCCTGGACGATGACGTATCCGCGGTCGGCCCTGGACTTCTGCACCTGCTCGGTGATGGCGTTCTGCGCGGCCCACTGGATGTCGCGGTCGATGGTCAGCTCGACGTCGGAACCGGGCACGGCGGGCGTCTCCGCCGAGCCCGCGGTGGGCACCTCCCGGCCACCGGACTGGGCGTAGCGGATCTTGCCGTCCTTCCCGGACAGCTGCTTGTTCAGCTCCTGCTCGATGCCGCCGCCGCCCCGGCCGTCGGTGTTGACCCAGCCCAGTATCCCGGCGGCGAGGTCGCCGTTCGGATACACCCGCTGGCTGCTCGGGTCGGCGAAGACGCCGGCGAGGACGTTGCCGGTACCCGCCTTCTTGGCGAGGGCGTTCTTCAGGTCCCGGATCTGCTTCCAGACCTGGGGGGTCTGCCGGGTGGCGAGCCGGGTGTACCGGGAGTTCTTGTTCGCGGGCCGCAGCTTCTTCACGATCGCGGCCTGGTCCTGGCCGAGGATCGGCGCGAGCAGCGCGGCGGCCTGCTCCGGCCCGTCGTCGATCTTCAGCTGCTTCTTGCCGAACATCGTCGGGTCGGCCGTGATGTCGTACGCGTCCTCGCTGATGGCGAGGGCCACGCCGTCGCGGTCGGTGATCCCGCCGCGCTCGGCGGCCAGCGTGTGCGCGACATACCGGTTCTGCTCGGCCCGCGCGGCGTACGCGCCGGCGTCGACGGCCTGCACCTGGAGCAGCCGGACGACGAAGGCGAGCAGCACCAGGGTCAGCGTGAGGCTGACCATGCGCAGCCGGGGCCGCGGGCTGCCGAGCCGGATGGGCCGCTGCCCCGGCGGCCGCGCACCGCTCGGCCGCCGGACCGGCCGCGCACCGGGCCCCGGCTGCCGCCGCACGGCAGCGCTCCTGGGCCGCGGCGGCTTGGCCGGCCCGGGCACACGGCGGCGCGTCGGTTCCCTGTCGGACACTTCCGTCACCTGCCCGGGGTCGGGGTCGAAATGGGCTGAAGAATCGAGAGAGCCACCACAGGCCACGCCGGACGGCGCCCCCTCACGCGCCCCCCAGGGCCACTGTCACAGCACACCCGGCCACGCCCCCTCCCCGCCGTACCCGAGCGGAGCGCACACGCCGGCCCGGGCACACGGCGGCGCGTCGGTTCCCTGTCGGACACTTCCGTCACCTGCCGGGGGTCGTGATGGGCTGGGGGATGGGCGGTGGCGGGGGGACGGCCGCTGCCGGGGTGGGGGGCGTGGGGACGGGCTGGGGCGGTGTGGCGGCGGGCTGGGGCCGGCCCGGGGACGGGGCGGTGGAGGCAAGCGGGGGCGTGGACTGGGTCGCGGGGGCCGCGGAGAGGGGGGTGGCGGGGGCCGGGGCACCTGGCGCGACCGGGGCGGTGAGGGCGGCGGGCTCGGGGCCGGCGGCGCTCGGGACGCCCTTGATCCGGCCGTCGGAGCCGAGGAAGGCCGGGTCGCCGCCGGGGACCATGCCGAGTTGGTGCGCGCGGCGCTGGAGGGCGTCGGGGGACGAGTAGGCGTCGATGGCGCGCTGGAGGGCCTGTTCCTCGTCGGTGAGGTTCTTCGTCTGATTCTGCAGATCGGCGAGTTTGAACGAGCCTTCGCTGAGCGCGGAGTTCAGCACCAGCAGCCCGATGAGGCCGCCGCCGAGGAGCAGGACGACCAGGAGCACGAACGGGGCGCGGGCGGCCCGGGCGCGGCCGGCGGGGAAGAGCCGGGCGAGCCGCGCGGCCCGCCCCCTCAGTTGGGGTTTCCTACTCACGGCTCCCCCGGCGGGTTCGGGAGTCGCCCTGGCCACCCCGGTGAACGCGGCTCACCCGGCGCGTTCGGGCGCCCTCGCGGCTCCCCCGGTGAAGCCGGGAATCCGCACGACCCCCCACGTGAGTCCGGGAATCCAACCGACCCGTCTGCCTCACTCGGCGTCCTCCCTGATGCGTTCGGCGCCGCGCAGCCTGGCCGGCGCGGCCCGGCGGTTCTCGGCGACCTCTTCCTCGGTGGGAAGTTCGGCACCCCGGGTGAGCAGCTTGAGCCGCGGCTGGTAGCGCTCGGGCACGACCGGCAGGCCGGGAGGTGCGGTGGAGGCCGCGCCGGCCGCGAAGACCTGCTTGACCAGGCGGTCCTCCAGCGAGTGGTACGACAGCACGGCGATGCGCCCGCCGACGCCGAGGGACTTCACCGCGGCCGGGATCGCCCGCTCCAGGACGGCCAGTTCACCGTTGACCTCGATACGCAGCGCCTGGAAGGTGCGCTTGGCGGGATTGCCGCCGGTCCGCTTGGCGGCCTGCGGGAGAGCGTCACGGATCAGCTCCACGAGCCGGGCGCTGTTGGTGAACGGCTCCTTCTCGCGCTCGCGGACGATCGCCGCCACGATCCGCTTGGCCTGCTTCTCCTCGCCGTACGCGCGCAGGATGCGCACGAGTTCGCCCGCCGGATAGGTGTTGAGCACCTCGGCGGCGCTGACACCGGTCGTCTGGTCCATCCGCATGTCCAGGGGCGCGTCCTGCGCGTAGGCGAAGCCCCGGTCGGCCTCGTCCAGCTGCATGGAGGAGACCCCGAGGTCGAACAGAACGCCCTGCACGCGCGCGATGCGCAGCCGGCGCAGTACGTCGGGCAGTTCGTCGTAGACGGCGTGCACGAGGGTGGCGCGCTCGCCGAAGGGCGCCAGCCGCTCCCCGGAGAGGCGCAGCGCCTCCTTGTCCCGGTCGAGCCCGATCAGCCGCGCCTCGGGGAACCGGGTGAGCAGCGCCTCACTGTGGCCGCCGAGGCCGAGGGTGCAGTCGACGACCACCGCTCCCGGGCGCTCCAGGGCGGGCGCCAGCAGATCCAGGCACCGCTGGAGCATCACCGGGACGTGTCGACTCTGGCTCAAGGGGGCCTCTCATCTTCCGGCGCGGCCGTACGCACCGCCGGGTCCCCGCCAGCTCGTGAAGGGGAGGCCTGCCGGCGCCGGAAGCGTCTGCCGGACCGGGAGCGGGAGGAGGCCGAGCCGTACGTACGCGCCGCGCACGTGGGGAGACGGTCCGGATGCGGTCCGGGGTCTCCGGGGGTTTCACCAGCGGGGAGAGCCGCGTCTCCCGCTTCGCGTCACTTTAGTCCACCCTGTCTCGCGGTCAATCAACCGGCCTGCGCGTCGCCTACCGCATCGCGGCGGGAGCCGCAATTCGATGGGATTCACCCGCCCGGAGCAGGTTTGCCCTCCCTGTGGGTTAGCTCACAACAAGCCGCGATGACGTTTTTTGTCCCGCTCTCACAGGAGGACGGGACCAGGGGTGACCAGTAACGTCATGAGTATGACGACTTCCGCAGCAGTGCCCACTGGATCCGAAGGCGCCATAACCGACGGCGGCACCGTGACGGACCGCCTGGTCGAGGCCAACCAGACGTACGCCGCCGAGTTCACCGACCCGGGTATGGACGCCCGCCCCGTCCTCCAGGTCGCCGTCGTGGCGTGCATGGACGCCCGCCTCGACCTGCATGCCGCGCTCGGCCTGGAGCTCGGCGACTGTCACACCATCCGCAACGCGGGCGGTGTCGTCACCGACGACGTGATCCGCTCCCTGACCATCAGCCAGCGGGCGCTCGGCACCCGCAGCGTCGTGCTCATCCACCACACCGGCTGCGGCCTGGAGTCCCTCACCGAGGAGTTCCGGCACGAGCTGGAGATGGAGGTCGGCCAGCGCCCGGCCTGGGCGGTGGAGTCCTTCCGGGACGTCGACCAGGACGTGCGCCAGTCCATGCAGCGCGTGCGCACCTCGCCGTTCCTGGTGCACACCGACGACGTGCGTGGTTTCGTGTTCGACGTGCGCACCGGTCTGCTGCGCGAGGTCGACCCGGCCTGACCGGGCAGACCGGCCGGCCACCCCGGAAGCACCCCGCCGCCCCCGTATCGAAAATGCGGTCGAAAAAGACGTAAGACCGACATCGTGCGGGCAGTTGTCCACAGGCGAGTGACACGAATCGGTAACGGCGGCAAGAATGCGGGGTGTGACGTCACGCGGAACTATTCCGTCGTGGTGTCCGTGTTTCGGGGTGGGCCGGTTTCGCAAGCAGCGTCGGCCCGGAAAGAACGGGCCGAGGAGGGCCGGGTGACGACCTATGACGATCGAGCGAGCCTCACTGATCTGACCGCCACGGTGGAGCGGGTGCGCGGTTCGGTGGAGGGCGTGATCGAGGGCAAGCCCGAGGTCGTACGGCTCGCGCTGACCGTGCTGCTCGCCGAGGGCCACCTGCTGATCGAGGACGTCCCCGGCGTGGGCAAGACGATGCTGGCCAAGGCGCTGGCGCGGTCCATCGACTGCTCGGTGCGGCGCATCCAGTTCACGCCCGACCTGCTGCCCTCGGACATCACCGGTGTGTCCATCTGGGACCAGCAGCGCCGGGACTTCGAGTTCAAGCCGGGCGCCATCTTCGCGCAGATCGTGATCGGCGACGAGATCAACCGTGCCTCGCCCAAGACCCAGTCGGCGCTGCTGGAGTCCATGGAGGAGCGGCAGGTCACCATCGACGGGCAGACCTATGAACTGCCCAGCCCGTTCATGGTGGTGGCCACGCAGAACCCGGTCGAGATGGAGGGCACGTACCCGCTGCCCGAGGCCCAGCGCGACCGCTTCATGGCCCGGGTCTCCGTCGGCTACCCGAGCGTGGAGGCCGAGCTGCAGATGCTCGACGTCCACGGCGGAGCGAACCCGCTGGAGGACCTGCAGCCGGTGGCGCACGCGCACGAGATCGTGAAGCTGATCGAGGCGGTGCGCGGCGTGCACGTCTCCGAGCCGGTCCGGCGGTACGCGGTGGAGCTGGTCGCGGCCACGCGTACCCACCCCGACCTCAGACTCGGCGCCTCCCCGCGCGCGACGCTGCATCTGCTGCGCGCGGCGAAGGCGTCCGCGGCCCTGGCCGGCCGGGAGTACGCACTGCCGGACGACGTCCAGGCGCTCGCCGTAGCCGTCCTCGCGCACCGCCTGCTGCCCACGGCCCAGGCCCAGCTGAACCGCCGTACGGCCGAGCAGGTCGTGCAGGAGATCCTCCAGCACACCCCGGTGCCCGCGGCGCCCGGACAGCACAGCGGCTTCGGCGGCCTCGGGCGGGGCGTCCCGGCATATCCCCAGCAGCCTCCGCGGAGTCTGTGATGAGCACCGGGGGGACCGGGCAGACGGAGGCCGACCGCGGGGAGACGAGCGGCGTCCGTACGGCCCTGGCGGGCCTGACGACCCGTGGCCGTTCCTTCCTGGCGGCCGGGATCGCGGCCGCGATCTGCGCCTACGTGCTGGGCCAGAGCGATCTCCTGCGCGTCGGCCTGCTGCTGGCCTCGCTGCCCCTGATCTGCGCGACGGTGGTGTACCGCACGCGCTACCGGGTGGCCGGCACCCGCCGGCTCGCCCCCGCGCGCGTGCCCGCCGGCAGCGAGGCCCGGGTGCACCTGCGGATGGACAACGTCTCCCGGCTGCCCACAGGCCTGCTGATGCTCCAGGACCGGGTGCCGTACGTCCTCGGGCCGCGCCCCCGGTTCGTGCTGGACCGGGTGGAGCCGGGCGGCCGCCGCGAGGTGTCCTACCGGGTCCGCTCCGACCTGCGTGGCCGCTACCCACTGGGCCCGCTGCAGCTGCGGCTGACGGACCCCTTCGGGATGTGCGAACTCACCCGCTCCTTCTCGACGTTCGACACCCTCACGGTCATCCCGCACGTGGAGCCGCTCGCACCGGTCCGCTTCAGCGGCGAGGCCAAGGGGTACGGCGACGGGCGGCAGCGCTCGCTGGCCCTCGCGGGCGAGGACGACGTGATCCCGCGCGGCTACCGGTACGGCGACGACCTGCGCCGGGTGCACTGGCGGTCCACCGCGCGCTACGGCGAGCTGATGGTGCGGCGCGAGGAGCAGCCGCGGCGCTCCAGGTGCACCGTCCTGCTGGACACCCGGGGCGGCGCCTACGAGGGCGCGGGCCCCGACTCGGCCTTCGAGTGGGCCGTCTCCGGCGCGGCCTCGACGCTGGTGCACATGCTCGAACGGGGCTTCTCCGTACGGCTGTTGACCGACAGCGGCAGCATGGTGCCCGGCGAGGGCGCCGACGGGTTCGCCGGCACGGGCCAGGAGACCGCGGAGGCGGCCGGGCTGATGATGGACACCCTCGCGGTGATCGACCACTCCGACGGCACGGGCCTGTCCCGGGCGTACGACGTGCTGCGCGGCGGCAACGAGGGGCTGCTGGTCGCCTTCCTGGGCGACCTGGACGAGGAACAGGCCGCGACCGTCGCCAAGATGAGCCGGCGCAGCGGCGGTGCCGTCGCCTTCGTGCTGGACCCGGACACCTGGGTGCGGGAGTTCACCGACGTGCCGCGTCCGGGCGACCGGCACACCGATCGGCTGCGCATGCTGCGCGAGGCGGGCTGGACGGCGCTGAGCGTGCCGCGCGGCGCCCCGCTGAACGCGCTGTGGCAGCAGGCGGACCGGGAGCGCTCGGGCCTGGCCGCCATGACCGGGGAGGCGACGGGATGAGCGGGCGGGCACGACTGGCCCTGTGCGCGGCGGCGGCCACGCTGATGGCCTCCTGCGCGCTGCTGCCCCTGGTGGCCGAGCCGACCTGGCTGCTGCAGCTGGTGCCGCTGGTGGCCGTGCAGACCGGGGTGGGCGCGGCGGCCCGCCGGGTGCCGCTGGGCCGGCCGCTGACCGTGGCGGCGCAGGCGCTCGTCTCCGTGGTGCTGCTGACCCTGGTCTTCACGCGGCAGTACGCGATCATCGGGCTGATCCCCGGCCCGGACTCCTTCCGGCACTTCGCCGTCCTGCTCCAGCAGGGCTCCACCGACGTCAGCGAGTACGCGATACCGGCGCCGCTCACCGACGGCATCAAGCTGATGCTGATCGGCGGCGTCCTGCTGATCGGCCTGCTGGTGGACACGCTCGCGGTGACCTTCCGCAGCGCCGCCCCGGCCGGGCTGCCGCTGCTCGCGCTGTACTCGGTGGCCGCCGGGCTGTCCGACGGCGGAGCCGACTGGCTGTGGTTCCTGGTGGCGGCGGCCGGCTATCTGATGCTGCTGCTCGCGGAGGGCCGGGACCGGCTGGCGCAGTGGGGCCGGGTCTTCGGCGGCGCCGCCCGTTCCACGGGTCCGCCGCAGGGCGATGCGGTGGCCCCGGCGCGCACCGGACGCCGGATCGGCGCGGTCGCGCTCGGCGCCGCCCTGGTGGTGCCGCTCGCCCTGCCGGCGATGCAGGGAGGCCTGCTCGACGCCGCCGGCACGGGCATCGGAGCGGGCGACGGCAACGGCGGCACGATCTCCGCGGTCAACCCGCTGGTGTCGCTGCGCGACAGCCTGAACACGGACAACGACCGCCAGGTGCTGTCCCTGAAGACCAGCACGAACGACATCTCGGACCTGTATCTGCGGATCGTCTCCCTGGACGACTTCGACGGCACGACCTGGAAGCCGGCCCAGCGGCACATCGTCGGTGTCCCGGACAGGTTCCCCACGCCCATCGGCCTCGCCGCGGACGTCAAACGCACCGCGGTGACGACCACGGTCTCGGCGTCGGACTGGTACGCCCAGGACTGGCTGCCGATGCCGTACCCGCCGAGCGACGTCAGGATCGGCGGCCGCTGGCGCTACGAGCCGGTCGGCATGACCCTCGTCGGCGACCACGGCCAGACCACGCGCGGTGCGACCTACCAGGTGACCAGCCTGGACGTGCAGCCCACCGCCGGGCAGCTGTCCAGCGCGCCGGAGCCGCCGGCGGCCCTGAAGCGCGAGTACACCAAGGTGCCGTCCGTGCTGCCGAAGGTGGTGGCCCAGACCGCCAAGGAGGTCACGGCGGGCGCGCGCAGCCACTACGAGGAAGCGGTCAAGCTCCAGGACTACTTCGCCGTCTCGGGCGGCTTCCAGTACGACACCCAGGTGGAGATCGGCCGCGGCCCCGATGCCGTCGCCACCTTCCTGAAGAAGAAGCAGGGCTTCTGCGTCCACTTCTCCTTCGCCATGGCGGCGATGGCCCGCACCCTCGGCATCCCGGCCCGGGTCGCGGTGGGCTTCGCGCCCGGCACCCCGCAGCCGGACGGCACGGTCACGGTGAACCAGAAGGACGCGCACGCCTGGCCCGAGCTGTACTTCGAGGGCGTGGGCTGGACCCGCTTCGAGCCGACCCCGACGCGTGGCACCACGCCGTCGTACACCGTGTCGGACACACCCGGCACCTCGCTGCCCGACCAGAGCCTGCCCTCGCACCAGTCGTCCACGGCGCCCTCGGCGGCGGCCTCGCCGAGCCAGAGCTGCACGCCCCAGCTGGTCAAGCTGCAGGGCTGTGACACGGCGTCCGCGGTGGCCGCCCCGCACAGCAACGGCGGTGGCACGGGCCCGTGGTGGTATCCGCTGATCGGCCTGGCCGCGCTGGTGGTACTGGCGATTCCGCTGTCGCCGCTGCTGTGGCGGACGCGGGTGCGATCGGTACGGCTGGGCGCGCACGCCCGGACCGAGCAGGGCGCGGCGGAGCACACCCTGGCAGCCTGGCAGGAGCTGACGGACAGCGCCTGGGACCACGGCATCGCGCCGGACGAGTCGCTGACCCCGCGCAGGGCGGCCGCCCGGATCGTCGAGCTGGGACAGCTGGATCCGACGGCCGGCGCGGCGGTGCACCGGGTCGCGGACGCGGTGGAGCAGGTGCTGTACGCGCCTCGGCCACTCCCGGCGGCGGGTGCGGCGGAGGATGTGCGCCGGGTGATCGAGGGGCTGCGCGGCACCGTGGGCACCGGCACGCGGCTGCGGGCGCTGTTCCTGCCGCGCTCGTCGGTGCGGGTGCTGTGGGCGGTGTCGGCACGCTGGTCGGCGCTCAGGGCCCGGGTGGCGGCGGCCCGGCCGAGCGTGCGCCGGCCGTCGCAGCAGCAGGGCTGAGAGCATGTGTGAGGGGCGGCCACCAGCGGTGGTCGCCCCTCACACATGGTCTGTCGGCGTCCGGGAAACTCCGGGGAACCGCCGGCCGGCTAATGGCCCTGTTCATCCCTGCGGCGCTGCCAGCGCTCCTCGATGCGGTCCATCATCGAGCGCTTGGGCCGGGCCGGGCGGCGGACGGCGCCCGCGGGCTGCTCGCCCGGCTTCGGCGCCTTGCGCCAGCCGGTGACGGCGAGTACGGCGCAGCCCAGCATGACGAGGAAACCCACCACGCTGACCCAGATCAGCTGCGCGACCATTCCGGCCATGAGGAGCGCGATACCCACGAGGAAGCCTGCGACCGCCTGGTAGACCCGCCGCCGGGTGTACGTACGCAGCCCGCTTCCCTCAAGCGCCGACGCGAACTTCGGATCTTCGGCGTACAGCGCTCGCTCCATCTGCTCGAGCATGCGCTGCTCGTGCTCCGAGAGCGGCACGGAGTCCTCCTCATCGTGCAGTCGCCGGGGCGACCCGGGGGGTCCCTTCAGGATAGGCAGGGAATCGCCCCCGTGAAACCCGCCCCTCTACGCCAATTGGCCAACCGGAGTCCGACATGGCCTCCCGGCTCGCTGAGGCTTGCATTCCCCGGCGGCCGACCCGTCATGCCGGGTGGTGTACCTCGATCATACGGCGCAAACCCCACGATCGGGGGTCTTGTGGCGTACTCCATCCGCTGCCAAGGCCCTGATCAGCGGCGGGTCACGGCAGGGTGTTCAGGCCTCGCCGGCCCCCGGCGTCTCGCCGAGCACATGCAGCTGGGTGGCGACGGAATGGAACGCGGGCAGCTCGGCCGCGGCGGCCTCCAGCTCGAGCAGCGCGTCGAGGGCACCGGGCTCGGTGTCCACGAGGACGCCGGGGACGAGGTCGGCGAAGACCCGCACGCCGTGCACGGCACCGACCGTCAAGCCCGCGCCCTCGACCAGCGCGGTGAGCTGTTCGGCGGTGAACCGGCGCGGCATCGGGTCGCCGGCGCCCCAGCGGCCCTCGGGGTCCTGCAGCGCCTGCCGGGCTTCGGTGAAGTGGCCGGCGAGGGCACGGGCGAGCACGGCGCCGCCGAGGCCCGCGGCGAGCACGCTGAGGACACCCTCGGAGCGCAGCGCGGCAACGGCGTTGCGCAGGCCCTCGGCCGGGTCGTCGACGTACTCCAGGACGCCATGGCACAGCACGGCGTCGTAGCCACCGCGCTCGACCACGTCGAACAGGCCGTGCGCATCGCCCTGGACGCCCCGGACCCGGTCGGCGACACCGGCCTCGGCGGCCCGGCGCTCCAGCGCGAACAGGGCGTTGGGGCTGGGGTCGACGACCGTGACGCGGTGGCCGAGCCGGGCGACGGGCACGGCGAAGCGGCCACTGCCGCCTCCGGTGTCGAGGACGTCCAGCGCCTCCCGTCCCGTGGCCTTGACCCGGCGGTCGAGGGCGTCCTGGAGGACCTCCCAGACCACCGCGGTACGGAGCGAGGCGCGGGATCGAGGGGAGTCGGAGCGCAGCGACGCCGTGTGGGGGTGCTGGTGGGAGACGGGCGGGCGCATCGGGTCCGACACGGCAGTTGGCTCCTCGGCAGGGCTGGAAGGCTTCAGGCGACTCCAGCCTATTGCCTCCGCTGCCCTGTCCCGTCACCGTGGGCGGATGCCGCCGTTCCGCGTCTCGCACGGCGGACGGCCATCTCGGCCGTCCGCCTCCAGAGCGCTCTCAGCCGGTGGTCAGCCCGCGTCCGGTAGGTCACCGCGCGCTCTCGGGCCGCCCCGTTCGCCCGGGTCCTGGCGTGGCTGGGGCAGGACCGGCTGGAGGACGAGCATCCGCTCGACGATGCGCAGGAACATCGCCACGTCCCGTATCAGGTCGTCGGCGTCCCGGCGGCTCGCCGCGCCCTGGATGCCGGCTTCGGCGCGGGCGCGGCGCGCGGCACCGGAGGCGAACAGCGCGCTCCACTCGGTCAGTTCGGGGGCGATCTCGGGCAGTACTTCCCAGGCGCTGCGGATCCGGGCGCGGCGGCGCGGGGAGGTCTCGGGGCGGCCCCGGGCGGCGAGCACGGCGGCGGCGGTGCGCAGGGCGGCGAGGTGGGCCGTCGCATAGCGCTCGTTCGGCGGGTTCAGGACGGTGGCCTCGTCGAGTGCGGCGCGGGCCTGGGCGAGCAGGTCGAGAGCGGCGGGCGGGGCCGTGGTCCGGCGGAGCACGGGGTGCACATCGCTCGCCGGGCCGGTCAGTGAGGGGGCAGGGCCGGTGGCGCGGCGCCGGCGGGCGGCGGCTGCGGACGGGTTGGCCATGACGAACCTCCTGTCGTCTGGGTGACGGCACGGGTGCCGTATGTGCCCATCGTGGGGTATGGCACTGACAATCCGTTCTGACCTGGGGTTTTGCTTCGGTCGTAGGTTCGGGCGTATTTTTGCACTGACCAGTCAGTTCAAAACGTGGATCGGCAGGGGGGCTTGTGGACGGCGTGGACGTCGGGGCCGAGGGCCTCGGGCTCAAGGGACCGCGGGGGTGGGCCTTCCGGGGCATCACCCTCGACGCGGAGCCCGGCTCGCTCATCGCGATCGAAGGACCGTCCGGCTCCGGCCGCACGTGTCTGCTGCTCGCGCTCACCGGACGGATGAAACCCACCGAGGGCGTGGCCCATGTCGGCGGGCTCGGGCTGCCCCGGCACATGGCCCGGCTGCGCCGCGTCAGCGCGGTGGCCAACGTGGCCGGGGTGACCGATCTGGAACCCGCCCTGACCGTGGGCGAGCATCTGCGCGAACGGGCCCTGATCCAGAGCCGGTTCGGCGACTCCCTGCGCCAGCTGCTGCGCCCCCGCCCCCAGCGCACGCACGAGGCACGGCTGCGGGTCGACGCGGCCCTGGCCGCCGCCGGACTCGACCTCGAAACGCTGCCCAAGGGCTCCCGGACGGCCGTCCGCGACCTGGAACGGCCGCAGGAACTGCGCCTGTCCATCGCCCTGGCCCTGCTCGGCCGGCCCGCACTGCTCGGCGTCGACGACCTCGACACGAAGCTCTCGGACACCGAGCGCGCCGAGGTGTGGGATCTGCTGCGCTCGCTCACGCGCGCGGGGACGACGGTGGCGGTCGTCTGCCGCACCGCCCCCGGTGACTGCGTGGTCGTACGGACCGGGCCGAAGGACACCGAGGCGGAGGCCGGCAAGGGCCGCGGCAACACCAACGACGACAAGAGCGACCCCAAGGAGGACGTCGATGCGCTCGCCTAGGCTGGCCGCGCTGGAGCTGAGGCGCTTCGGGCGCGGGAAGCTGCCGCGCGCCGCCCTGGTCGCGCTGCTCGTGCTGCCGCTGCTGTACGGCGCCCTGTACCTGTGGTCCTTCTGGGACCCCTACGGCCGTCTGGACCGTATCCCGGTGGCCCTGGTGAACGACGACAAGGGCGCCACCGCGGGCGGCAGGAAGATCACCGCCGGTGACGACATCGTCGACGGGCTGCGCGACAGCCGGACCTTCGAGTGGCACCAGGTGAGCGACGAGGAAGCCCGCAAGGGCGTCGAGGACGGCACCTACTACCTGTCGCTGACCATGCCCGCCGACCTCAGCCGGCGGATCGCCTCCAGCTCGGGCGGCTCCCCGGAGACCGGCGCCCTTCAGGTGCGCACCAACGACGCGAACAACTACATCGTCGGGCAGATCTCCCGGACCGTCTTCCGCGAGGTCCGCACCGCCGCCTCCACCAAGGCCTCCCGCACCTTCCTGGACAAGATCTTCGTCTCGTTCTCCGGCATCCACGACAAGACGGTCACGGCCGCCGAGGGCGCCGACCGGCTGAACACCGGTATCGGGAAGGCGGAGAAGGGCTCGAAGGACCTCGCCGACGGGCTGCAGGACGCCAAGAGCGGCAGCGGCAAGCTGGCCACGGGCCTGCAGAAGCTCGACACGGGCGCCGGTGATCTCCAGGACGGCTCCCGGCAGGTCGCCGACGGCACCCAGGCGCTCGCCGACAAGGTCGACGGCGTCTACGACAAGAGCGGCCCGTTCCTGAAGGACAACGAGAAGACCATCGGGGACACCGCCCGGCTGGTCGCCGACTCGGCCAAGACCGTCAAGGACAACCTCGACGTCCTGGTGAAGCGCGCCCCCGACGCCGCGAAGATCGCCCACGCGAACTCCGCCGTCCTGGAGGCGATCTACAAGACGCGCTGCGAGACCGCCACGATCCCCGACCCGGTCTGCCCCGACCTCAAGCGGGCCAAGACGGCCGCGGCCGAGGTCGCCACCGTCGCCGACGACCTCAACACGCTGATCGCCGACCAGGACGGCGACCTGAAGACGATGCGGGACAACCTCGGCACCCTCCAGGAGCAGGCCTCGGCCCTCCAAGAGCGCGCACCGCACCTGTACGAGGACGTCGACGACGCCGTCAAGAAGATCGACAAGCTGAACGCGGGAGCCCAGAAGGTCGCCGCCGGCGCCAGGAAGCTGCACACCGGGCTCGGCACCGCCCACACCGGCGCCACCACGCTGGACCAGGGCATCGGCACGGCCGCTTCGGGTGCCCAGACGCTGAACGGCGGCATGTACAAGCTGTCCGACGGCTCCGGGAAGCTCGCCGGCGGACTGCACGACGGCGCCAAGAAGATCCCGGACTACGACAAGAAGGACCGCGACCAGCGCACCGGCGTGATGGCCGACCCGGTCCAGCTGGCCTCCCACGACCTGCACAAGGCGCCGAACTACGGCACCGGCTTCGCCCCGTACTTCATCCCGCTGTCCCTGTGGGTGGGCGCGATGGTCGCCTACATGCTGATCCCGCCCCTCAACCGGCGTGCCCTGGCGGCCGGTTCGCCGGCCTGGCGGATCGCGCTCGCGGGCTGGCTGCCGGTGGTCGCCGTGGGCGTGCTGCAAGTGGCCGCCCTGATGGCCGTACTGCACTGGGCGGTCGGTCTGCAGATGCTGCGCGCGGCCGGCACGATCGGCTTCCTGTGCCTGGTCACGGCGTGCTTCGCGGCGATCGTGCAGTGGCTGAACGCCCGCTTCGGCGCGGCGGGCCGGATCCTGGTGCTCGCGCTGCTGATGCTCCAGCTGACCTCGGCCGGCGGCACCTATCCCGTGCAGACCAGCCCGCGCTTCTTCAACGCGATCCACCCGTTCCTGCCGATGAGCTACATCGTGTCGGCGCTGCGCCGGCTGATCACCGGCGGCGGGCTCGGCCCGGTCTGGCAGGCGTGCGGTGTGCTCGCCGCGTTCACCGCGGGCGCGCTCGCGCTGACCGCCCTCGCCGCCCTGCGCCGCCAGGTGTGGACGCTGGACCGGCTGCACCCGGAGTTGAGTCTGTGATCCCCGCGCAGCCACCGCACGCGCGCGTACCTGTGAGAATCGGGGCCATGGAAAGCAGCAGCGCCAGGTCAGGCGGCAGCACGCGCCGCGAGGCCACCCGGCAGAAGCTCTACGAGGCGGCCGTCACGCTCATCGCCGAGCAGGGCTTCTCCGCCACCACGGTGGACGAGATCGCCGAGCGGGCGGGGGTGGCGAAGGGCACGGTCTACTACAACTTCGCGAGCAAGTCGGTCCTCTTCGAGGAGCTGTTGCGGCACGGCGTGGGCCTGCTCACGGCTTCTCTGAAGGAGGCGGCGGAGCAGACCGCGCGCGCGGGCGGCAGCAAGGTCGACGCGCTGGACGCGATGGTCCGCGCGGGCCTGGTCTTCATCGACCGCTACCCGGCCTTCACCCAGCTGTACGTGGCCGAGCTGTGGCGTACCAACCGGGCCTGGCAGTCCACGCTGATGGTGGTCCGGCAGGAGGCCGTCGCGGTGGTCGAAGGGGTGCTGCGCGAGGGCGTGGCGGCCGGCGAGTTCAGCGACGAGATCGATGTCCAGCTGACGGCGGCCGCACTGGTCGGCATGGTCCTGGTGGCCGCGCTGGACTGGAAGTCCTTCCAGCCGGAGCGCTCCCTGGACGATGTCCACTCTGCGCTGTCCCGGCTGCTCCAGGGGCGCGTGAGCGGAAAGGGCTGAGCGCATGAGGGAAGGCGCCGGTCCGCTGCCGGACCGGCGCCTTCCCCACTCCCCGTACTCCCCCGTACGGTTCTCCCCCTGCGGTCCCCCGTGGGTGGTCGTCCCCCGGGTCCCCCGACTCGCTTCCGCCGACGGATCGGCGGAAGGAGCGGCCAGCTGGCGGGCGCCGTTCCGCCGCCCCGTGCCGGCGGTGCCGGGCCGCGCCCCCTGCCGTGCCTCCACTCTCCCGTTCACACAGGTCGCGGCCCATCCGCGCGCGTACTCATCTCGCGGCCTAGGTACGGATACTCAGCCGTACGCACGCGTGCCCACGCCCGCGGCCCACCGCCCGGTCACGATCGTGTCCGCGCTCACCTCCCGCCGACCGGATTGTCAGTGGCGGTCGATAAAGTCGCAGGCATGGCACGGATTGCGGTGATCGGCGCCGGGATGGGCGCGATGGCGGCCGCTGCCCGGCTGGCCGTCGCGGGCCACCGGGTGGTGGTGTACGAGCGTACGGAGACGTACGGCGGCGCGGTGCGCCGGTTCGAGCGGGACGGGTTCGGTTTCGACACCGGCCCGGGCCTGCTGACGCTGCCCGCCGTGTACCGCGATCTGTTCGTCAAGACCGGCAAGGAGCCGCTGGAGGACTGCGTCGAGCTGGTCCAGGTCGACCCCTGCGCACGGCATGTCTTCGCGGACGGCACCGAGGTGTCGCTGCCGAACGCCTCACGCGCGGGTGTGGTCGCGGCCCTCGACAAGGCGCTGGGTGCGGGCGCGGGCGAGCGCTGGGGCGCGTTCCTGGTGCGGGCCCGGGAGGCCTGGGACCGCACCCGCAGACCGCTGCTGGAGGAGCCCTTGTGGCCCAACTGGCAGGTGCTGGCCGAGAAGGAGCCGTATCCGGCCGTTGCGCACCGGCGCCTGCTGCGCACGCGGCAGGCGCGCACCCTGTCCGAGATCGGCTCCCTCGAGCTGCGCGACGAGCGCCTCGCGGCCCTGCTGGAGAGTTCCGCGCTCGCCCACGGCCTCGATCCGCGGACCGTACCGGCGAGCGCGGCCGTACTGCCTTACATGGAGCACGCCTTCGGCACCTGGTATGTGCACGGCGGCATCCGGGAGCTGGCGCGCGCGGTGTACGAGCGGTGCGTGCGGCGGCGGGTCGAGTTCGTCTTCGGCGCGGAGGTCGTGCGGGTCCTGGAGAAGGACGGCCGGGCGGCGGGTGTGGAGCTGAGCGACGGCGCGGTGGCCGAGGCGGACCATGTCGTGGCGGACGTGGACCCGGCGTGGTTGAAGGCGCTGACGGACCGTCCGCTGGACGGGAACGGGGATGTTCGGGCCGATCCCTTCATGACCCGTCCGGGACGGTTCGCCCTGCTGCTGGCCCTGCGCGGCGGGTGCGAGGCCGGTGCCGCACATCGCACGGTCGTCCATGCGCCGGACCCGGAGTCCGAGCTGGACTTCCTGGCCTCGGCGGACGGGGACCAGCCGCCACCGCCCACGGTGACCGTGCTGCGCCCGGACGACCCCGCGCTCAGACCGGACGACGGGCACGAGTCCGTGGTGCTGTCCGCAGTGGTGCCGAGCGCCGCCGACTGGGACGAGGAGGGCATGGTCCGGCAGTACACGGAGCATCTCCTCGAAGCCGCCGAGGCCGTGATACCGGGCCTGCGGGACCGCGTCCTGTGGCAGGAGGTGCGCACACCCGACGACACCGACGACGAGACGGGTGCCTTCCTCGGCGCGGTGCCGGCCCCCGCGCTGGCCGCCGGCCGGGGCCGTTTCCTGCATCCGTCGAACACCACACGGCTGCCCGGTCTGTACCGGGTCGGCGGCTGGTCCCACCCCGGCGGCGGACTCCCGCACGCGGGTATGTCGGGCGCGCTGGTGGCGGGGCTGATCGTGGAGGGCCCGGAGTTCCGCGGCTCCCGGTGAGCCGGCCCCGGGTCCCTCGGACTACGGAAGCGGTCGGGGTTCAGAAACGGTACTGCTCGTCGTACCCGGTGCCGGGCTGCGGCTGCTGGGCGTGGCCGGGCTCCTGGTTCTGGTAGGGGTACGGCTGCTCCTGCGGGAGCTCACCGCCGTAGGTCTCGTCGGTCCGCTGCTGCGGCACCCACACCCCGCCCGCCGGGGTCTCGCCGTAGCCGCCGGCGTAGGGGTCCTGGGCGTAGCCCTGCTGGGCGTACTGCCCGGAGTAGCCGGTGTCGTACGCGCCGCCGCCGTAGGACTGGCTGCCGATGTAGGGATCGGAGTAGTTGGCGTAGGCCTGCTGGCCACCGGCGTCGTAGCCGTAGCCCTGCTGGCCGTAGCCCGAGTAGCCGTAGGCGTAGTTCTGCTGGTCGGCTCCCTGGGCCTGGGCGGCGCCCGCGTAGGCGGTGTCGCCGTAGACGCCGTAGGAGCCGGTGTCGTCGGGCAGGGGCTGCGGCTCGTAGACGGCGGTGGTCTCGGCGGCGGTCGGGTCGGCGGGCCGGGCCGGGGTGAAGACGTCGTCGCGGTCGTAGTCGGCGTAGTCGCCGTGGCCCTGGTCGTAGACGGCCTGGCCGGCGTCCCGGTCCTCGGCGGTGCCGTCGTACTCCGGGGCCGCCTCGTCCAGCTCGGGGTCGTGCCGGTCCGCCTTGCCGCGGCGGCGCTTGCTGCCGCCGCCGGCCTCGGCCCCGGCGTCCGGGCGCTTGACCGCCCAGCCGGCGGCGAAACCGCGGCGGAACGAGAGGGTGACATACGTCTGGCCGATCGCGAAGGCGATGGCGCCGACGCCGATCACGATCACGGACGGCATCAGCACACCGACCACGACACCGAGGAAGCCGGCGAACGCGAGCAGCCGCCAGCGCAGGCGTGCCTTGTACTGCAGCAGCACCTCGCCCAGCAACCACAGTGCGACGATGCCGAACGCGATGTAGAGGACCGTCCAGCCCATGTACGCCCCTCTCCCAGTGACCGCTACGCAGTGTGTCGTATCGCGGTGCGGCCGGTCTAGGCCTGCGGGGGGTGGTGCAGGCCCAGGTTTTCGTAGATTTCCAGGGTCGCCGTGGAGTTGTTGAGCGTGATGAAGTGCAGTCCTGGCACCCCCTCGGCGAGCAGCCGAGCGCAGAACTCCGTGGCGAAGTCGATACCGATCGAGCGTACCGCCGCCGGATCGTCCTTGGCTGTGAGGATCCGCTCTTTCAGGGCGTCCGGGAAGACGGCATTGCTGAGTTTGGGCAACCGTTCCAGCATCTTCACGCTGGTGACAGGCAGGACCTCGGGGATCACGGGGGTGTCACAGCCCGCGGCGGCCACCCGGTCGCGCAGCCGGAGATACGACTCCGGCTGGAAGAACATCTGTGTGATGGCGTAGTCGGCGCCCGCACGGCACTTGTCCACGAAGTGGGTGACGTCGGTGTCCCAGTCCGTGGAGCGGGGGTGCATCTCCGGGAACGCGGCGACACCCACGCAGAAGTCGCCCGACTCCTTGATGAGCCGGACGAGTTCGGCCGCGTAGGTCAGGCCCGTGGGGTGCGGGACCCACTCGCCCATCGGGTCGCCGGGCGGGTCGCCGCGCACGGCGAGCATGTTGCGGATGCCGGCGTCCGCGTACTGGCCGATGATGTTGCGCAGTTCGGCGATGGAGTGGTCGACCGCGGTGAGGTGGGCGACCGGGGTGAGCGTGGTGTCGGCGACGATCTGCTGGGTCTCCTTGACCGTGCCGGCACGGGTGGAACCCCCGGCGCCGTAGGTCACGGAGACGAAGTCCGGCGCGACGGCCTCGACCCGACGGAGCGCGCTCCACAGGTTCCGCTCGCCCTTCGGGGTCTTCGGCGCCGAGAACTCGAACGAGTACGTCGTCTTTCCGGTGGCGAGAATGTCGCGCACGGTGCGTGCGCGATCAGTCCTGGTGGATGAGGTTCCGAGGGCCATACCCGCAGGTTAGCCAGGGGCGGGCGGTCCCCCAACCGGACGCATGGAATTCGCCCGAATTGTCGGCCTCCTGTCCGCCCCTTGGACAGGACCATGGACGAACCACGGCGGAGCGCCGTCGTCAGGCCTGCCGCAGCCGCTTCGCGAACTCGGCCGCCGCCGCTCCCGGATCACCGGCCTCGGTGATCGCCCGGACCACGACCACCCGGCGGGCGCCCGCGTCCAGCACCTGGTCGAGGTTGGCCAGGTCGATGCCACCGATGGCGAACCAGGGGCGGTCCGTGCCCAGGGCGGCGGTGTACCGGACCAGGTCGAGGCCGGGCGCATGGCGGCCGGGCTTGGTGGGGGTGGGCCAGCACGGGCCGGTGCAGAAGTAGTCCACGCCGTCCTGCACGGCGGCCGCGGCGGCCTCGGACTCGGCGTGCGTGGAGCGGCCGATCAGGACGTCGTCGCCGAGGATCGCGCGGGCCGCGGGCACCGGCAGGTCGCCCTGGCCGAGGTGCAGCACGCCGGCGCGGGCGGCGTGGGCGACGTCCGCGCGGTCGTTCACCGCGAGGAGCTTGCCGTGCCGGGCGCAGGCGTCCGCGAAGACCTCCAGGTGCGCCAGCTCCTCGGCGGCCTCCATGCCCTTGTCGCGCAGCTGCACGATGTCGACACCACCGGCCAGGACCGCGTCCAGGAACTCGGGCAGGTCGCCCTGGCGCCTGCGCGCGTCCGTGCAGAGGTACAGGCGGGCGTCGGCGAGCGCGGCGCGTGCGGTGTCGGACATACGTGGTCCCCCTGATCGGTGTCCCTGGCGGCTTCAGCGGGTGGCGTACGGGCTGCGACGGCCCGTACGCCAACCCCTCGTGCGTGGTGCGGCTCGGCTCAGACGGCGAGCGCCTGGGCGCGGCGCTTCACCTCCGTGCCGCGATTCTCGCTCAGGGCCTGCGCGGGGGTGCCGGGCAGGGTGTCGTCGGGGGTGAAGAGCCACTCGATCATCTCTTCGACCGTGAAGCCGTCGTCCCGCAGGAGCGTCAGGGTGCCGGACAGGCCCTTGACGACCTTGTCCCCGTCGATGAAGGCGGCGGGGACGTGCAGCGCGCGGTTCTCACCTCGGCGTACGGCGATGAGCTGGCCCTCCTTGACCAGCTGCCGCACACGCGTCACCTCGACGCCGAGCTGTTCGGCGATGTCGGGGAGGGTGAGCCAGGCGGGGACGAGAGCATCGATCTTTGCGTCAATCTCGGTCACGTCACCAAGAGTAGGCGCTCCGCCGGTTCGGTCGCGATGTGCTCCGCCGGGTGCCGCGCTGCGTCGTCCTCCGGTTGCGGCCCCGTTGTGGCTGGTCGTACAGTGCCGCACCCCTTGGGGGCGCGCTGCTCAGTCGGCGGTTGCGTCCTTCAGCGGTCTGCCCGGCTCGGCCAGGGCCTGCGCGTCCATGATGCGGCCCGCCTCGATCAAGCGGCGGCCCTGGGCCAGATCACGCGGGCGGCCTACCGCCAGCAGGGCGATCAGGCGGTTCTCGCGCAGCCAGCACACCGTCCAGGCCGGGCCCGTCGGGTCGCCGCGCCAGACCAGGCGGTCGGCGGCGGCGTGGTGGCCGGCGTACTGGACGAAACGGCCGAACTGCTCGGACCAGAAGTACGGCACCGGGTCGTAGGCCGCGGGGGTCTCGCCGAGGATGTTCGCGGCGACCGTGCGCGGGCCCTGCAGGGCGTTGTCCCAGTGGTGGACGAGCAGCCGTTCGCCGTAGCGGGCGGAAGGGAAGGAGGCGCAGTCACCGACGGCGTACACGTCCGGCACGGAGGTGCGCAGGTGGGCGTCGGCGAGGACGTCCCCGTGCGGGCCCAGCTCGACGCCGGAGCCGGCCAGCCAGGCCGTTGCGGGGCGGGCACCGATGCCGACGACGACGGCGTCCGCGGGCAGCCGGGTGCCGTCGGCGAGGATCACCGCGCCGGGCTCGACGTGCTCCACGCGCGCGTGCGTGCGCAGCTCGGCGCCCGCGTCGGCGTACCAGGCGGCCATGGGCGCCGCGACCTCGGCGGGCAGGGCGCCGGCGAGCGGCCGGTCGGCGGCCTCCACGACGGTCACCGCGCAGCCGGACTCCCGGGCGGCCGTCGCGAACTCGGCGCCGATCCAGCCGGCCCCGACGACCACGATGTCGTGCTGCCGGGCCAGCACGGGCCGCAGCCGGTCGGCGTCGTCCAGGGTGCGCAGCAGGTGCACACCGGGCACGCCCTCGGTGCCGGGCAGGGTGATCGGCTCGGCGCCGGAGGCGAGGATCAGGACGTCGTACGGCACCGGGCCCGCCTCGGTGTCCAGCTCGTGCGCGGCGGGGCGCAGGCCCAGCACCTCGCAGCCGAGCCGCAGGTCGACGCCGAGCAACTCGAAGTCCACGTCGAAGGCGGAGTCCTCGGCCTTGCCGAGCAGCACGGCCTTCGACAGCGGCGGCCGGTCGTACGGCTGGTGCGGCTCCGCGCCGATCACGGTGACGGGCCCCCGGAAACCCTGCTCCCGCAGGGCGACGGCGGTCTGCACCCCGGCCATGCCCGCGCCGACGACGACCACACGCCGCGCTGACGTGCCCCCTTGCACTGTCTGCTCGCTCACCCGATCACCATAGACACGTGACAACGCGTCAGTCAGCGGGCGTGCCCGGTGACCTGTTCCACACCGCTCGTACCGGCGCCCGCCTGGGACTACCGCCGCCAGGCCGTCGCCGGCCGGTCGCCCTCCCGGGTGCCGCCCGGACGGCCGCGGGCAGGGGCTCCCTTACGGGTGACGAACGCGGCGGCTAGGGTGGCCACCGTACAAGCACTCGCGGGAGCCCGGACGCACCGGGCTGAGAGGGAGGCTGGCGGCCTCCGACCGTACGAACCTGATCCGGGTCATGCCGGCGAAGGGAGGGGCTGGACGCCCATGTCGTCACGTACGTCCGACGTCCTCGTCATCGGGGGCGGAATCATCGGCCTGGTCACGGCCTGGCGCGCGGCGCAGCGCGGGCTCGCCACGGCCGTGGTGGACCCCGAGCCCGGCGGCGGGGCCGCGCGGGTCGCGGCCGGGATGCTGGCCGCGGTCACCGAACTGCACTACGGCGAGGAGACCCTGCTCGCCCTGAACCTGGAGTCGGCCCGCCGCTACCCGGGCTTCGCGGCCGAACTGACCGAGCTGACCGGCCACGACCTCGGCTACCGCCGCTGCGGCACCCTCCAGGTCGCGCTCGACGCCGACGACCGCGCCCATCTGCGTGAGCTGCACGTCCTTCAGCAGCGCTGCGGCCTGGAGTCCGAGTGGCTGTCCGGGCGGGAGTGCCGGCGCCTGGAGCCGATGCTCGCCCCCGGGGTGCGCGGCGGGCTGCGGGTCGACGGCGACCACCAGATCGATCCGCGGCGGCTCGCGACGGCGCTGGTGGCGGCGTGCGAGCGGTCCGGCGTCACGTTCCACCGCGCGTGGGCCGAGCGGCTGGACGTCGCGGGGGACCGGGCCGCCGGGGTCACCACGGCGGAGGGCACCGGGCTGCGGGCCGGGCAGGTGGTGCTGGCCGCCGGCAGCCTGAGCGGGCGGCTCGCGGGGGTGCCCCAGGCGCTGCTGCCGCCGGTGCGGCCGGTGAAGGGACAGGTGCTGCGGCTGACGGTGCCGCGCCGGTACGCGCCGTTCCTGAGCCGTACGGTCCGGGCCGTGGTCCGCGGCGGCCATGTCTACCTGGTGCCCCGGGAGAACGGCGAACTGGTCGTCGGCGCCACCAGCGAGGAGCTGGGCTGGGATACGACGGTCACCGCGGGCGGGGTGTACGAGCTGCTGCGCGACGCCCATGAGCTGGTACCGGGCATCACCGAACTGCCGCTCACCGAGACGCGGGCCGGGCTGCGCCCCGGCTCGCCCGACAACGCGCCGCTGCTCGGCCCGTCCGGGCTCGACGGGCTGCTGCTGGCCACCGGGCACTACCGCAACGGGGTGCTGCTCACGCCGGTCACCGGGGATGTGCTGGCCGAGGTGCTGGCCGGTGGCCAACTACCGGAAGAAGCCCGTCCGTTCACGCCGCGGCGCTTCGGCGCCGCCGTCCTCGTGGAGCAGCCCGCATGAGCATCTCGATCTCCGTCAACGGAGAGCGCCGGGAGATCGTTCCGGGTACCGCTCTCGACATCGTCGTACGGTCGCTGGCCCCGGCGCCCTCCGGGGTGGCCGCCGCGGTCAACGAGACCGTCGTCCCGCGCGCCCAGTGGGCGTCCACCGCGCTGGCCGAGGGCGACCGGGTCGAAGTCCTCACCGCCGTCCAGGGAGGCTGAGCCATGGCCGACGACCCCTTGGTCCTCGGGGGAACGACCGTCTCGTCGCGGCTGATCATGGGTACGGGCGGCGCGCCCAGCCTGGAGGTGCTGGAGCGGGCGCTGGTCGCCTCCGGTACGGAGCTGACGACGGTCGCGATGCGGCGGGTGGACCCCTCCGTGCACGGTTCGGTGCTGTCGGTGCTGGAGAGGCTGGGTATCCGGGTGCTGCCGAACACGGCGGGCTGTTTCACCGCCGGCGAGGCCGTGCTGACCGCGCGGCTGGCGCGGGAGGCACTGGGCACGGACCTGATCAAGCTGGAGGTCATCGCCGACGAGCGGACGCTGCTGCCGGATCCGGTGGAGCTGCTGGAGGCGGCGGAGACGCTGGTCGACGACGGGTTCACGGTGCTGCCGTACACCAATGACGATCCCGTGCTGGCGCGGAAACTGGAGGACGCGGGCTGTGCCGCCGTCATGCCGCTGGGGTCGCCGATCGGGTCCGGGCTCGGGATCCGCAATCCCCACAACTTCCAGCTGATCGTCGAGCACGCGCGTGTGCCGGTGATTCTGGATGCGGGGGCCGGTACGGCGTCGGATGTGGCCCTCGCCATGGAGCTGGGGTGTGCGGGGGTGATGCTGGCCTCCGCGGTGACCCGGGCGCAGCAGCCGGAGCTCATGGCTTGCGCGATGCGGCATGCCGTGGAGGGGGGCCGGCTGGCTCGGCTGGCCGGGCGGATTCCGCGCAGGCACTTTGCCGAGGCGTCGTCTCCTACGGAGGGGTTGGCCCGGTTGGATCCCGAGCGACCGGCGTTCTAGCCCCGTTGGGTCTCCCACCCGCGCACCACGCCGTCACTGCCTGCTTTCGGCATCGCCCGGGTCGTGTCCCGCGTCACAGGTCGGCTTCAGTGCCAGCGGGAAAGCGGTCTCGCTGGGGGAGTTGTCGGTCGGTCCTCGTAGACTCCCCTGCGTGGATACGACCCTTCAGGACCCCCTCGTCGGGCAGGTGCTCGACGGCCGTTATCGCGTCGACGCACGGATCGCGGTCGGCGGGATGGCCACGGTCTACCGGGCCCTGGACACCCGTCTGGACCGCGTTCTCGCGCTGAAGGTGATGCACCCGACGCTCGCCGCCGACGGATCCTTCGTGGAGCGGTTCATCCGGGAGGCGAAGTCCGTCGCCCGGCTGGCGCACCCGAACGTGGTGCAGGTCTTCGACCAGGGGACCGACGGGTCGTACGTGTACCTGGCGATGGAGTACGTCGCCGGGTGCACCCTGCGGGACGTGCTGCGCGAGCGCAGGGCGCTGCAGCCCCGCGCGGCCCTCGACATCCTCGAGCCCGTCCTCGCCGCGCTCGGCGCCGCGCACCGGGCCGGGTTCGTGCACCGGGACATGAAGCCCGAGAACGTACTGATAGGGGACGACGGGCGGGTCAAGGTCGCCGACTTCGGGCTCGTACGGTCCGTGGACACGGTGACCAGCACCACGGGTACGGTCCTCGGGACCGTGTCGTATCTCGCGCCCGAGCAGATAGAGCACGGCACCGCCGATCCACGCGTCGACGTGTACGCCTGCGGTGTCATGCTCTACGAGATGCTGACGGGCGGGAAGCCGCACTCCGGGGACTCCCCCGCCCAGGTCCTCTACAAGCACATCCACGAGGACGTGCCGCCGCCCTCGGCGCTGGTGCCGGGGCTGCCGTACGAGCTGGACCAGCTGGTCGCGTCGGCGACCGCGCGCACCCCGGAGCTCCGGCCGCACGACGCCGTGGCGCTGCTCGCCCAGGTGCGCGAGGCGCGCCGGCCGCTGAGCGACGAGCGGCTGGACGCGGTGCCGCCGCAGGCACTGTCCGCGGAGCACGACAACGCCGAGGACCGGACGAGCGTGATACCGCGCTCGCCGACCTCCCCCACGTTCGGCTTCGCCCGCGCGGGGGGACCCCCATCCCGGCCACTGCCGGTGAACGAGGACGAGCCCGCCGTCCAGCACACCAGCCGGCTGCAGACGCCGCCCGTGCCGCCGCGGCGGTCGAGGCGCCTGATGCTGACGATCGTCGCCGCCGTGCTGGTGGTGTTCGGTGTGGGCGCCGGGGTCTGGTACATCAACTCGGGCCAGTTCACGAAGGTCCCGCCGCTGCTGTCGAAGACCGAGGCCCAGGCGCGGCACCGGCTGAAGGCGGCCGGGCTGGAGGTCGGGCAGATCAAGCGCGAGTACGACGATGCGGTCCAGCGGGGCACGGTCATCGGCACCGACCCGCAGCCCGGCGCCCGGATCCGTGACCACGACTCGGTGAAGCTGACCATCTCGCTGGGCCCGGAGACGGTGAACGTGCCGGATGTGACGGGCCGGACGCTGGCCGAGGCGCGGGCCCGGCTGAAGGCGGACGGGCTGGAGCCGGGCATGGTCACCCAGGAGTTCAGCCAGGACGTCACCAAGGGCTCCGTGATCGCCACGACACCGCGGGCCGGCACCAAGCGGCACGCGGGCTCGGCCATCGCGCTGACCGTCAGCAAGGGCGGCCCGGTCGATGTGCCCGACGTCACCGGGGACGATCCGGCGGATGCCAAGCAGCAGCTGACGGACGCCGGACTGAAGGTGGAGATCGCCCCCCAGCAGGTCAACTCCGACTACGACAAGGGCAAGGTGGCCCAGCAGAGCCCGGGCAACGGCAGCCAGGCCGCCGAGGGCGACACGGTGACGCTGACGCTGTCCAAGGGCCCGGCGATGGTCCAGGTGCCGGACGTGACCGGCGACAGCGTCGACGACGCCCACAAGGCGCTGGAGGGCGCCGGGTTCAAGGTGGAGGAGGACCGCGGGCTTCTCGGGCTGTTCGGCGACACGGTGAAGAAGCAGTCGGTGCGCGGCGGCGACACGGCGCCCAAGGGGTCGACGATCACGATCACCATCCGGTGACCGCGGTCACGGGGACCGCGGTCCGGCGGCCGGTGCGGGCATGACACCCTGAGCGGGTGAGTCCCGATCCGTCGTCGTCCCGTCAGTCGTCGTCCCCTTCGTCTTCCTCGGCCCTGCCGTCGTCGCCTGCGCGCAATCCCGTCGGCGGTCATGTCCCCGTGGCCGGCGGCCTGCATTCCGTGGGGCTGGCGTACGCCCGTGCGCTGAAGGCGGAGACCGTGCAGGTCTTCGTGGCCAACCCGCGCGGCTGGGCCACGCCCGCCGGGAACCCCCGGCAGGACGAGGCGTTCCGCGCGGTCTGCGCGCGGGAGTCCGTCCCGGCGTACGTCCACGCGCCCTACCTGATCAACTTCGGCTCGCACACCGAGGCGACCGTGGAGCGGTCGGTGGAGTCGCTGCGGCACTCGCTGCGGCGCGGGCGGGAGATCGGCGCGCTGGGTGTGGTCGTGCACACCGGGAGCGCGACCGGCGGGCGGGCCCGGGACGTGGCGCTGAAGCAGGTGCGGGAGCACATGCTGCCGCTGCTGGACGAGCTGACCCACGACGACGATCCGTTTCTGCTGCTGGAGTCGACGGCGGGCCAGGGTGCCTCGCTCTGCTCGCGCACCTGGGACTTCGGCCCGTACTTCGAGGCGCTGGACGCGCACCCGAAGCTCGGGGTCTGCCTGGACACCTGCCACATCTTCGCCGCCGGGCACGATCTGACCGGGCCGGGCGGGATGCACCAGACGCTCGACCTGCTGGTGGACACGGTCGGCGAGGGACGGCTGAAGCTGATCCACGCCAACGACTCCAAGGACGTGGTCGGCGCGCACAAGGACCGGCACGAGAACATCGGCGCCGGCCACATCGGCGAGGACCCCTTCCGCGCCCTCATGACCCACCCCGCGACCGAGGGCGTACCGCTGATCATCGAGACGCCGGGCGGCCAGGCGGGGCACGCGGCGGACGTGGAGCGGCTGAAGAAGCTCAGGGACGGCTGACGGGCTTACCGGCCCGGTGTCACAGCTCGGGGCCCTCTCCAGGTTCTTCCTGGTACGAGTATCGCTGTTCCTTCCACGGGTCGCCGATGTTGTGGTAGCCGCGTTCCTCCCAGAAGCCGCGGCGGTCGGCGGTCATGTACTCCACGCCGCGGACCCACTTGGGGCCCTTCCAGGCGTAGAGGTGGGGGACGATCAGGCGGACCGGGAAGCCGTGCTCGGCGGTGAGGAGTTCGCCGTCCTTGTGGGTGGCGAAGATCGTGCGGGCGGAGGCGAAGTCCGACAGGCGGAGGTTCGAGCTGAAGCCGTACTCCGCCCAGACCATCACATGGGTGACGTCCGGCGCCGGCGGGGCGAGGTCGAGGATGGTGCGGGCGGGGATGCCGCCCCACTCCGCGCCGACCATGCTGAACTTGGTCACGCAGTGCAGATCGGCCACCACGGTGGTGTACGGCAGGGCCGTGAACTCCTCGTGGTTCCAGACGTGCTTGTCCCCGTCGGCGGTGGCGCCGAAGACCCGGAACTCCCAGCGTTCGGGGCGGAACTTCGGGACGGGCCCGTAATGCGTGACCGGCCAGCCGCGCTGGAGCCGCTGACCCGGCGGAAGCTCGGACCCTGCCGTTGCTCCAGACTCGCGCTCCACCGGATGACCCATGTATCTATCCTGACAGACCTCGGGCAGTGCCCTTGACCACGAGTCCGCGAACCGGACAACTCACATCAAGCAAGCACTTACTTACTAAGTGCCCACTTACTGGACGATCTTCGTCGCCGATGCAATCATGCGCCCGCACACCTCCCCCGATTCCCGCGTGGAAGGAGCCGCTGCGATGCAGGGCGACCCCGAGGTCATCGAGTTCCTCAACGAGCAGCTCACCGCCGAGCTGACCGCGATCAACCAGTACTTCCTGCACGCGAAGATGCAGGAGAACTTCGGTTGGTACAAGCTCGCCAAGTACACGCGGCACGAGTCCTTCGACGAGATGAAGCACGCCGAGGTGCTCACCGACCGGATCCTGTTCCTGGAGGGGCTGCCCAACTACCAGCGGCTGTTCCACGTCCGGGTCGGGCAGACCGTCAAGGAGATGTTCGAGGCCGACCGGCAGATCGAGGTCGAGGCGATCGACCGGCTGAAGCGGGGCATCAAGGTGATGCGCGAGAAGGGCGACATGACGTCCGCGAACATCTTCGAGGACATCCTCGCCGACGAGGAGCACCACATCGACTACCTCGACACCCAGCTGGAGCTGGTGGAGAAGCTGGGCGAGGCGCTCTACATCTCCCAGATCATCGAGCAGCCGGAGAGCTAGGCGGCTTCCGGGAGGTCGGAGAGGACCGGCCTGCCCTGGTCGGCCAGCTCACGCCGCGGGCAGGCGCCCCGGCCGAGGAGGGCCTGGATCCGGCGGACGCACGATCCGCAGTCCGTGCCCGCCTTGCAGGCGGAGGCTATCTGGCGGGGGGTGCAGGCGCCGTCCTCCGCGTGCTGCTTGACCTGGGCCTCGGTGATGCCGAAGCAGCTGCAGACGTACACGCGGATTCACCTCCCGGGCGGGATCGCTGTCTTCTTGCCATCCCGTTTTCCGGTGAGGCAAACCTAACCTTACCGGCCGCACCGGGACCGCAAAAGTAGGCAGGGGCGCGGATCGGATGTGATCCGCGCCCCAGATCGCCCCCAGGTCCTACTGGTCCCGGTACATCTCCGCGACCAGGAACGCCAGGTCCAGCGACTGGCTGCGGTTCAGCCGCGGGTCGCAGGCCGTCTCGTAGCGCTGGTGCAGATCGTCGACGAAGATCTCGTCGCCGCCGCCCACGCACTCGGTGACGTCGTCGCCGGTCAGCTCCACATGGATACCGCCCGGGTGGGTGCCGAGCGCCTTGTGGACCTCGAAGAAGCCCTTGACCTCGTCGAGCACGTCGTCGAAGCGGCGGGTCTTGTGCCCGGAGGCCGCCTCGAAGGTGTTGCCGTGCATCGGGTCGGTCACCCAGGCCACCGTCGCGCCGGACGCCGTGACCTTCTCCACCAGCTCGGGGAGCTTGTCACGGATCTTGTCGGCGCCCATCCGGACGACGAAGGTCAGCCGGCCCGGCTCCCGGTCGGGGTCGAGACGCTCGATGTACTTCAGCGCCTCCTCGGCCGTCGTCGTCGGGCCGAGCTTGATGCCGAGCGGGTTGCGGATCTGCGAGGCGAACTCGATGTGCGCGTGGTCCAGCTGCCGGGTGCGCTCACCGATCCACACCATGTGCGCGGAGACGTCGTACAGCTTGCCGGTGCGCGAGTCGACCCGGGTGAGAGCGGACTCGTAGTCCAGCAGCAGCGCCTCGTGCGAGGAGAAGAACTCGACGGTCTTGAACTCCTCCGGCTCGGCGCCGCAGGCCCGCATGAAGTTCAGCGCGTTGTCGATCTCGCGCGCGAGCTGCTCGTAGCGCTGGCCCGACGGCGAGGTCCGCACGAAGTCCTGGTTCCAGGCGTGCACCTGGTGCAGGTCCGCGTAACCGCCGGTGGTGAAGGCACGCACCAGGTTCAGCGTGGACGCCGACGCGTGGTACATGCGCTTGAGCCGCTCGGGGTCCGGGATGCGGGACGCCTCGGTGAACTCGAAGCCGTTGACGGAGTCGCCCCGGTACACCGGGAGCGTCACGCCGTCGCGGGTCTCGGTCGGCTTGGAGCGGGGCTTGGAGTACTGCCCGGCGATACGGCCGACCTTCACCACGGGCACGGAGGCCGCGTAGGTGAGGACGGCACCCATCTGGAGCAGCGTCTTCAGCTTGTTGCGGATGTGGTCGGCGGACACCGCGTCGAAGGCTTCGGCGCAGTCGCCGCCCTGGAGGAGGAACGCCTCTCCCTTGGCGACGGCCGCCATCCGGGCGCGCAGCTGGTCACACTCGCCCGCGAAGACGAGCGGCGGATACGACTCGAGCTCGGCGATCACTGCGCGCAGAGCCTCGGCGTCGGGGTAGTCGGGCTGCTGCGCCGCGGGCAGGTGTCGCCAGGTGTTGCCAGCGCTCGGGCTGGTCTTAGCGTTCACGGTCACCTCGTAAACATTACGGGGTCGTGTCGCGTGCCCCCTCTTCTTGCTCGAAAGGTGAGACGCCGGGACTGTCCCGTGGACGGCGGCCTGTGGGCGCACGGGGTGCGGTAGGGTTCCTCGCATGTTCGCGCTTTCGATCCAGAACTGGTGGTGGACCGCTTCTCCGGCGGCCCGCTGATCGCGCGTACCCAAGACTTCGCGAAGGCCGCCCGAGGGGCGGCCTTCGGCGTGTTCCGGGGTCGTTCCTCTCCGTCAAGACGATCGAGAAGGAGCCCGACCCGTGAACCTCATGGACCTGTTGTCCGATCCCCGTCCCTTCGCCCTGCTCCGCCGCCGCATCCCCGGCCGGGCAAAGCACCCGGTGGAGGTGCTGCTCGGCCCGGTGACCAGCCACGACCGGCTCGCCGACCTGCCCGGCCAGGGCCTCGCGCTCGTGCCGTTCCGGCAGATCCGCGAGCGCGGCTTCGACGTCCGCGACGACGGCACCCCGCTGCTGGTGCTGACGCCCGAGGAGTCGTACGAGATCCCGCTCGACGTCGCGCTGTCCCGGCTCCCGGCGCATGAGGTGCGGGTGGAGGGCGGCGGCTTCGACGTCGGCGACGAGGCGTACGGCGAGATCGTCGCCCGGGTGCTGGACGAGGAGATCGGCCGGGGCGAGGGCGCGAACTTCGTGATCCGGCGCACCTACGAGGGCGAGATCCCGGGGTTCGCCCGCGCCGACGCGCTCGCGCTGTTCCGGCGGCTGCTGGAGGGCGAGCGGGGCGCGTACTGGACGTTCGTCGTGCACACCGGGGACCGCACGCTGGTGGGCGCCAGTCCGGAGGTGCACGTGCGGATGTCCGGCGGGACGGTCGTCATGAACCCGATCAGTGGCACGTACCGCTATCCCGCCGAGGGGCCGACGCCCGAGCATCTGCTCTCCTTCCTCGCCGACGGCAAGGAGGTCGAGGAACTGTCGATGGTCGTCGACGAGGAACTGAAGATGATGTGCACCGTCGGCGACATGGGCGGGGTGGTCGTCGGGCCGCGGCTGAAGGAGATGGCCCACCTCGCGCACACCGAGTACGAGCTGCGCGGCAGGTCCTCTCTGGATGTGCGGGAGGTGCTGAAGGAGACCATGTTCGCCGCGACGGTGACCGGGTCGCCGGTGCAGAACGCGTGCCGGGTGATCGAGCGCCATGAGGTGGGCGGGCGGGGCTACTACGGGGGTGCGCTGGCGCTGCTGGGGCGGGACTCCGGGGGCGCGCAGACCCTGGACTCCCCGATCCTGATCCGCACCGCCGACATCTCCTGCGCGGGACACCTGCGCGTCCCGGTCGGCGCCACGCTGGTGCGGGGCTCGGACCCGGCGAGCGAGGTCGCGGAGACGCACGCGAAGGCGGCGGGCGTGCTGGCGGCCCTCGGGGTACGGCCGTCCCGGCCGCGCGCGGAGCGGGAGCGGCCGCGGCTGGCCGACGACCCCCGGGTGCGCGCGGCGCTGGACGGCCGGCGGGCCGCGCTCGCGCCCTTCTGGCTGCGGATGCAGGAGCGGCACGAGGCGCAGGGCGGCCATGCCCTCGTCGTCGACGGCGAGGACACCTTCACCGCGATGCTGGCGCATGTGCTGCGCTCGGGCGGTCTGGAGGTGACGGTACGGCGGTACGACGAACCGGAACTGCGGGCGGCCGTCCTCGCGCACGAGGGCCCGGTGGTGCTCGGCCCCGGACCGGGCGACCCGGCCGACCTCGCCGACCCGAAGATGCGGCTCCTGCGGGAGCTGACCGCCACGGTGATCCGTGAGCACCGGCACGGGGTGCTGGGCGTCTGCCTGGGCCATGAACTGATCGCGGCCGAGCTGGGACTGGACATCGTCCGCAAGGAGGTGCCGTACCAGGGGGCGCAGACCACCATCGACCTGTTCGGGCGGCCCGAGACCGTCGGCTTCTACAACAGCTTCGTCGCCCGCTGCGACGACGGGGCGGCCCGGGAGCTGGCCGCGCACGGCATCGAGGTGAGCCGGGAAGCGAACGGGGAGGTGCACGCCCTGCGCGGCTCCGGTTTCGCGGGAGTGCAGTTCCACCCGGAGTCGATCCTCAGCCTGAACGGGGCCGCGGTGGTACGGGAACTGGTCGGTCGGCTGCCTGGGGGCTGCCGCCCCCAGACCCCTGCTCCGGATGTCGCCGACCTGCGCTGAGAAGACGAACCCCTCAGCCGAAGAACACCCCGACCTCCTCGTACAGCTTCGGATCCACCGTCTTCAGCCTGGCCGTGGCCTCGGCGAGAGGGACGCGGACGATGTCGGTGGCGCGCAGGGCGACCATCTTGCCGAAGTCGCCGTCGTGGACGCAGTCGATGGCGTGCAGGCCGAAGCGGGTGGCGAGCCAGCGGTCGAAGGCGCTGGGGGTGCCGCCGCGCTGGACGTGGCCGAGGACGGTGGTGCGGGCCTCCTTGCCGGTGCGGCTCTCGATCTCCTTGGCCAGCCACTCGCCGACCCCGGAGAGCCGGACGTGCCCGAAGGAGTCCAGTGTCCCGTCCTTGAGCACCATGTCGCCGTCCTTCGGCATGGCGCCCTCGGCGACGACCACGATCGGCGCGTACGACGCCCGGAAGCGGGAGGTCACCCAGGCGCAGACCTGCTCGACGTCGAAGCGCTGCTCGGGGATGAGGATGACGTTGGCACCGCCGGCCAGCCCCGAGTGGATGGCGATCCAGCCGGCGTGCCGGCCCATCACCTCCACGACCAGGACCCGCATGTGGGACTCGGCGGTGGTGTGCAGCCGGTCGATGGCTTCGGTTGCGATGTTGACGGCGGTGTCGAAGCCGAAGGTGTAGTCGGTGGCGGACAGGTCGTTGTCGATCGTCTTGGGCACCCCGACGCAGGGCACCCCGTACTCGTCGGACAGCCGCGCGGCGACCCCCAGGGTGTCCTCGCCGCCGATCGCGATGAGGGCCTGGACGTCCAGCTTGGCGAGGTTGTCCTTGATCCGGCGGATGCCGTTCTCCGCCTTGAGGGGGTTGGTGCGCGAGGAGCCGAGGATGGTGCCGCCGCGGGGCAGGATGCCGCGCACGGCGGGGATGTCGAGACGGACGGTGTCGCCTTCGAGGGGGCCTCGCCAGCCGTCCCGGAAGCCGACGAAGTCATAGCCGTATTCCTGCACGCCCTTGCGGACGATGCCCCGGATGACGGCGTTGAGCCCGGGGCAGTCGCCGCCTCCGGTCAGTACTCCGACCCGCATGAAATGTCCCTTCGCCACGGTTCCCTGACAGTCGGTCACGCTAACGGTGACCCAGGTCACACCGGGAGGGGCGGGACGGGTGATTTCGGTGCATTGACGAACGGCCCCCCACAGGGCCTCTCTTGCCGCTTCTTACCGCTTCTTGCCGCTACTCGTCGTCGAGGCCGCGCTCTATGGCGTACCGCACCAGCTCGACCCTGTTGTGCAGTTGGAGCTTGCCGAGGGTGTTCTGCACATGGTTCTGGACCGTGCGGTGGGAGATGACGAGGCGTTCGGCGATCTGCTTGTAGCTCAGGCCCTTGGCGACCAGCCGCAGCACCTCGGTCTCCCGGTCCGTCAGCCGGGGCGCGCCGGGCTCGTCGGTGTCGGGGGCGGGCGCGGGCTCGGAGGCCAGACGGCGGTACTCACCGAGGACGAGCCCGGCGAGGCCCGGCGTGAACACCGGGTCGCCGACGGCGGTACGGCGCACCGCGTCCAGCAGCTCCTCGGTGGAGGCCGACTTCAGCAGATAGCCGGTCGCGCCGGACTTGACCGCCTCCAGGACGTCGGCGTGCTCACCGCTCGCGGAGAGGACGAGGACGCGCAACGCCGGGTTGTGGCCGACCAGTTCCCTGCACACCTGGACACCGGGCTTGGCCGGGAGGTTGAGGTCCAGCACGAGGACGTCGGGGGCGGCGGCCTTGGCGCGGCGGACCGCCTGTTCGCCGTCGCCGGCGGTGGCGACCACCTCGAAGCCGGACTCGCTCAGGTCCCGGGCGACCGCGTCGCGCCACATGGGGTGGTCGTCCACCACCATGACCTTGATCGGGTCCTGCTGCTCGCTCATCGACGCTCCGCCTTCACGGTCTTCGGTACCTTCAGTTCCACTTCCGTGCCCTGCCCGGGGACGGAGATCAGCTCGGCGCTGCCGCCCAGGTCGCGCAGCCGGCCCCGGATCGACTGGGCGACCCCGAGCCGGCCCTCGCCCGCGGCCTGGGCGAGCCGGCCCTCGGGGATGCCGGGCCCGTCGTCCCGGACGGTGACGACGACCTCGTCCGGCTCGTCCTCGACCAGGATCCAGGCCCGCGCCTCGGGGCCCGCGTGCCTGCGTACGTTGTCCAGGGCGGCGCCCACCGCGGCGGCCAGCTCCCGCGCGGCCGGCCGGGGCAGCCGCACCGGCGCACCGGGCTCGGCCAGACTCACCCGGGAACCCGCGCAGGACGCGAGCAGGGAGCGCAGGTCGACCGGGCCCTCGTCGTCGGGCTCGTCCACCGCGCGTACGACCGCCCCGGCGGCGGCGTCCTCCGACACCCGGGAGACCGGCACCAGACCGCCGGAGACCAGCGTGCGCAGGGCCACCTCCTGCTCCCCCGCGAGCCGCCCCAGCTCCGCCGCCTCGCCGCCGATCACCGCGCCGCGCCGCTGCACCATCGCCAGCACCTGCAGGACGCCGTCGTGGATGTCCCGGGCCAGCCGCTCCCGCTCCCGGGTCGCGGCCTCGATCTCCAGGGCGCGGGCGAGGGTGCGTTCGGAGGCGCGGGCGACCTCCACGACGTAGCCGATGGCGATCGAGGCCACCCAGACGAGGATCAGGCTGTGCACGGTGTCCCGGGCGGGATGGCCGCGTTCGATCAGGTTGGCCAGGGCGACCGGCGTGCAGGCGGCGGCCGCCCAGCGCCAGCCGCCCTTGATCGCGAAGGCCAGCACCGCGCCGCCGGTCCATATCGACGGCAGCGTGGGGCCGCCCGCGATCCGCTGGTGGCTGTCGGCGAGCGGGGTGAGCAGGACGCCGGTGAGGGCGATGGTCAGGTCGGCGGCCAGGAAGCGCTTGGTGCAGCTCGCCGCGTTGCGCACCCTCGGCAGGGTGGCGAGGGTCCAGACGAACAGGACGGCGAAAAAGCAGACGGCGACCCAGGGGCGCTGGAAGAGGTGGTACCTGGTGGCGCCCAGACCGATGGCGTACAGCATGGTCAGGACGCGGTAGCCGGCGAGCGCGCGCCACAGCGGCAGCTCGACCGACATCCTCATCACACGCTCACGCCTGGGCATGTCCCCCCGTCCCCCGGCCCCTTTGCCCGACCTCGTTAAGCCTCTGCCTTCTTCTTCTCGGCTTCCTTCTTCTCGGCCTCCTTGGCCGCCTTCGCCGCCTCCGCGATCTGCCGCTTGGCCGCCGTCGCGTACATGTCGACGTACTCCTGGCCGGAGAGCTTCATGATCTCGTACATGACCTCGTCGGTCAGGGCGCGCAGCACGAAGCGGTCGTGCTCCATGCCCTGGTAGCGGCTGAAGTCCAGCGGCTTGCCGATGCGGATGCCGGGCCGCATCAGCTTCGGCATCACCTTGCCGGGCGGCTGGATCTTCTCGGTGTCGATCATCGCGACGGGGATGACCGGTGCGCCGGTGGCGAGCGCCACGCGCGCGAGGCCGCCGGGCTTGCCCCGGTAGAGCCGGCCGTCGGGCGAGCGGGTGCCCTCGGGGTAGATACCGAACAACTCGCCGCGCTCCAGCACCTCTATGCCGCTCTTGATCGCGGCCTCACCGGCGCCGCGCGCCCCGGAGCGGTCCACCGGGAGCTGTCCGACGCCCTTGAAGAAGGCCGCGGTCAGCCGGCCCTTCACACCGGGGGTGGTGAAGTACTCGGCCTTCGCGATGAAGGTGACCTTGCGGTCCAGGACCGCGGGCAGGAAGAAGGAGTCCGAGAAGGACAGATGATTGCTCGCCAGAATGGCGGGGCCTTCGGCCGGTATGTTCTCCAGGCCGTCCACCCAGGGTCTGAAAGCAACCTTCAGGGGTCCCCCGATGGCGACCTTCATCGTGCCGTACAACACCCGCTTGCCTCCAGTTTCCGTCGAACAGACCTTAACCCTTCAGGACCGTCAAAGGACCCGACGACCCTGGTCGGTGTCAGTGCGGTCGCGTACGGTGAAGCACATCCGCACGTTTCCCTCACGCCTTCGCCGGCCACCGGTGGGGCCTCGTCAGGAACAGGAGCGTCGAAGGTGCCGGTCCTCCCCGGAGCCGAGCCGTACCGCCACGAGGGCGGGGAAGTGGGGGTACTCCTCTGCCACGGCTTCACCGGCTCGCCCCAGTCGCTGCGCCCCTGGGCGGAGCACCACGCCGCGCACGGCCTGACCGTGTCGTTGCCGCTGCTGCCCGGCCATGGCACCCGCTGGGAGGACATGCAGGTCACGGGCTGGCAGGACTGGTATGCGGAGGTGGACCGCGAGCTGCGCCTGCTGGCCGGGCGCTGCTCGCAGGTGTTCGTCGCGGGCCTGTCCATGGGCGGCGCGCTGGCGCTCAGGCTGGCCGCCCGACACGGCGGGCGGGTGCGGGGCGTCGTACTCGTCAACCCGGCGAACAAGGTGCACGGCCTGTCGGCGTACGCCCTTCCGGTGGCCCGGCATCTCGTGCGCACGACGAAGGGCATCGCCAGCGACATCGCCAAGGAGGGCGCCGCCGAGCTGGGCTACGACCGGGTGCCGCTGCACGCGGCGCACTCGCTGCGGGTGTTCCTGCGCCGGCTGGACGGCGAGCTGCCCCAGGTGACCCAGCCGTTGCTGCTGCTGCGCAGCGCCCAGGACCATGTGGTCCCGGCGGCCGACTCGGCCCGGGTGCTGAGCCGGGTGTCGTCCATGGACGTGACGGAGGTCGTGCTGGAACAGAGCTACCACGTGGCGACGTTGGACCAGGATGCGGACCGGATCTTCGAGGAGAGCCTCGCCTTCCTGGGCCGGCTCGCACCCAGTCTCGGCAAGGAAGGGACGGCCACAGGTGGCTGAGCACGAGTCCGACCGCGAGGACCGCGACGGCCGCGAGCCGGACGAGCAGGGCCTGCGTTTCGACGAGGACGCCGCCTGGCGCGCCATCGTCGCCGGGTTCGGCGCGGAGCCGCCGGACCCGCCGGGCGCCAGGCCCTTCAAGCCGGTGGAGGATCTGGCGCTGCCGGAGCCGGACGCCGAGAGCGACACCGACAAGGCGCCGGTCCGGCCGCTGGGCAGCTCGGTGTCCTTCGCGCCCGGTGTCGGGCCGCGGGACTACAGCCCGTCCGAGCCCTCCGAGGACGACTTCGACGAGGACGACGAGGGCCACTTCGTACCCCCGGAGCCGCCGCCGCTGCCGACCGCCGACACCACCGCGAAGTTCGCGTGGCTGGGTGTCGTCGGCGGGCCGATCCTGCTTCTGCTGGCGGTGGTGCTGGGCTGGGAGATGACCTGGTGGCTGACGACCCTCGGCATCGGCGGCTTCCTCGGCGGCTTCGCCACGCTGGTGATGCGCATGCGTACGGACGACGAGGGGGACGACGACCCGGGGCGGGGCGCGGTGGTCTGAACTTTGTACAAGTCGTGCGGGGCTCACCTATCGTGAGCCCATGCCGCGCGACACCCTCACCCAGGAACAGATCGTCCGGACCGCCGTGGAGCTGCTGGACGACGAGGGCCTCGACGGCCTGAACATGCGCAGCCTGGGCAAACGGCTGGGAGCCGCGGCGACCGCCGTCTACTGGCATGTGAAGAACAAGGACGACCTCGTACTGCTCGCCGCCGACCGGGTGTGGCACGAGGTGGAGCTGCCGGAGCTCGACGCGGCCGACTGGCGGGGCGCGGCCACGGCGATGGCCGACCGGCTGCACGCGATGCTCCTGCGGCATCCGTGGCTGGTGCAGGCGATCGGCTCCCATCTGCTCTACGGCACCGGCAAGGCGCGTTACGACGACCGTCTCCTCGGGGTGTTCGAGACCGCCGGGTTCGCGCCGCTGGAGGCTGACCGGGCCGCCGGTGCGGTGGTGACGTACGTGCTGGGCAACGCACTGGGCGCCGCGGCGACGGCGTCCCTGTCACGGAAGCTACGGCTGGCCGGGCAGGACGCGGAGGGGATGCTCTCCGAGACTCTGGCCGGGGCGGCACAGGCGGCGGAGCCGTTTCCGCGACTGCGGGCCCGGCTCGATACGCCGGCGGCCACGGGGTACGCCGAGGCGCCGGACGGTACGTATGCGGCGGGGCTGCGGGCACTGCTGGACGGGCTGCGGCCGGGCGGTACGGACACCGTGCCCGGCAGCTAGCCGGTCAGGTCCGGGTGAACAGGCGGCCGCCCAGGTCGACCCCCGTCACCGTGCCGTCGTCCGCGCGCGAGAAGAAGCCCTTCTGTCCCTTCAAACCCCCCTCGGTGACGATGTACTCGTCGCCCTCGCCCGGCAGGAGGCCGATCTGCGCCGCCGGATAGTCCGGCGGCATCTGCGCGTCCGACGCCGCGCGGATCTCCGGCTTGATGCCCACCGCCAGGGTGAGCCGGCCACCGGCCACGGCGAGGTCGAGGTTCATCGCGTCGATCTCGTACCGCCCCGCGACCTCCCGCGCCCGCTCCTCGTCGTACGGCAGGGGCTCCGGTTCCCGCTCGACCACCCCGAGGTACAGCTCCAGCGCCCGCTTCAGCACTGCCTGGTTGAACTGGTAGCCCTCAGGGCCGGAGTTGGCCAGCGAGACGACGGCGAAGTCCCGCTCCGGCACCAGGAGCAGTTCGGCGAACTGGCCGTTGCCCGAGCCGCCGTGGCCGACCGTGCGCACGCCCTCGACGTCCCGCAGGAACCAGCCGATGCCGAAGGCGTCGCCGAGCGTGCTGCCCCGCAGTTCCACGGTCGCCACCTGCATGCGGCGCAGCGTCTCCGGGGCCAACAACCCCTCCCCTTCGCCCAGTTGGAACCGCGCCCAGCGCAGCAGGTCGCTCGCCGAGGAGACGACACCGCCGCCGGGGTTGTTGCCGCGCAGTCCGGCCCGCCACGACTTCCAGGGGCGGGCGAGGGTGAGGGAGCCGTCCTCGGCCCGGTGGTGGCCGACGGCGAAGCGGCGGACCACGACGTCGTCCAGGTCGAAGACGGTCTCGGACAGGCCCAGCGGTTCCAGGACCAGTTCGGCCAGCGCCTTCTCGAAGGTCAGGCCGGTGACGTTCTCGATCACGCGGCCGAGCAGGTTGTAGCCGGCCTGGCTGTAGGAGGCGCGGGCGCCGGGCGGGGCGATCAGCGGCAGCCGGTCCAGCTGGGCGACGAAGCCGGCGAGCGAGCCGTCGCCCTCGTCGGCGTCGACCAGGTTCCAGTCCAGGCCCGCCGTGTGGTTGAGCAGGTTCAGCACGGTGATCCGGGCGGCGGCCTCCTCGTCGGCGAGGCGCAGCTCGGGGACGTACCGGCGCACCGGTGCGTCGAGGCCCACCTTGCCCTGCTCGACCAGACGCATCAGCGCGGTCGCCGTGAAGCTCTTGCTCACCGAGGCCAGCGGGAAGAGGGTGTGCGCGTCGATCGGCAGGGGGTGATCGACGTTCGTCACGCCCTGACCGACATGGATCTCCTCGCCGCCGATGAGCACGGCGACGGCCGCCCCCGGTACGCCGTACTCCTTCGCCGCCGTCTCTACGAACGCGGCCAGCTGCTCCTGCTTCCCTGACATGGGGGTCCCCCTCCTGGACGGGCACTTGAACTAAGTACAGGAACGACTGTAGGGGAGCGCGGTAGCACCTACAAGGGGTTTCCTGTACTTAGTTCAAGCGGAGGCCGCCGCCGGTACGCGCAGGGCCGCGAGGACCGGGAGGTGGTCCGTGGCCGCGATCAGATCGGCCCGGCCGACGCCCGGCTGGTGCAGCGGTACTCCGCAGCCGAGGACCTCGATGCCCTTCGTCGCGAAGACGGCGTCGATGCGCTGGGGAGGGTCGCTGTGCGGCCAGGTGTGCTCGCCACCCCAGGGAGCCACGGCCCGGCAGTCCTGGAGGTTCGCGGAGAGCAGGCCGAAGGCGGGACCGCCGGGCCCTTCGTTCAGGTCGCCCCCCGCGATGGCGTGCTCGACGCCGAGTCCGGCGAGCCGGTCGAGGAGCATGCCGCCCTGCTCGTACCGCTCGGTGCCGTCCAGGCTCAGATGGCAGCTGATGACGCCCAGCCGGGCCCCTGCGAAACGGATCACCGCCGTGGCGAAGCCACGCCGGTGCAGTCCGGGGGTGAGGGGCAGCAGGACGTCTTCCGTCCGCTCCACGGTGGCCCGGAGCGAGCAGAGGATCGCGGGGCCCGCGGCGGGGGCGCCGCCGGTGAGGATGACCTGGCCGGAGGCCGCCGCCAGCCGGGCGAGCTTCTTGCGCCAGCGGAAGAAGCGGGGGGCTTCCTGGACGAGGACCAGGTCGGGGGCGCAGGCGGTGATGATCCTGGCCAGGGCGCCGGTGTCGTCGCGCATCGAGCGGATGTTGTAGCTCAGGACGCGGATGACCGCGGACCCGTCGGATTCGGTACGGGAGTTGGGAAGCAGCGTGCTGGTCGCCATGGCGAGCAACATACGACGGTGCCCGCCCGTCCCGGGACCGGACGCGGCGGGCACCGTCGTACGTCCCCACTACATGATCGGGTCGGGCTCCCGCGCCAGGTCCGCCGCGCCCACCATGCCGGCCTTGTTGCCGAGCTGGGCGGCGATCACGTCGGCCACCGGACGCCAGTTGCCGCCGACCAGCCAGCGCTTGTAGGACTTGCGGATCGGGTCGAGGACCAGTTCGCCCTCGTCGGAGAGGCCGCCGCCGACGATGAACGCGGACGGGTCGAAGAGGGAGGCCAGGTCGGCCAGGCCCGCGCCGGCCCAGCGGGCCAGCTCGCGGTAGGAGTCGACGGCCACCGGGTCGCCCTGCCGGGCGGCCATGGAGATGTGCTTGCCCTCGATGCCGTCCGGGGTGCCGTCGCCCAGGGACAGGAGCAGCTCGGCGTTCTCGGGGGTGGCGTTGGCGCGCTGCTTGGCGTATCTGACCAGGGCGCGGCCGGAGGCGTACTGCTCCCAGCAGCCCTGCGAACCGCAGCCGCACAGCAGGCCGTCCGGGACCATCCGGATGTGGCCGAACTCGGCGGCCACGCCGAAGTGGCCGCGGCGCAGCTTGTTGCCGATGATGATGCCGCCGCCGAGACCCGTGCCGAGCGTGATGCAGATGACGTTGCGGTGGCCCTTGCCGGCGCCGAACTTGTACTCGCCCCAGGCGGCGGCGTTGGCGTCGTTCTCGACCACGACCGGGAGGCCCACGCGGGCCTCGACCTTCTCCTTCAGCGGCTCCTGGCGCCAGTCGATGTTCGGCGCGAAGTAGACCGTCGAGCGCTGCCGGTTCACGTAACCGGCCGCACCGATGCCCACGCCGACGATCTCGTGCCCGGCGCGCGCACCCTCCACCGCCGAGGCGATGGCGTCCACGATGGCCTCGGGCGTGGTGGGGGTCGGCACCTTGAAGGTCGAGAGGATGTTGCCTTCCTCGTCGACCACGCCGGCCGCGATCTTGGTGCCGCCGATGTCGACGCCGATGGTGAGTCCCATGAATCCCTCAGTTTCGGTCGAGCCCCGCTACGGCCAACCGTACCCGAGGCCCTGCCGGGAAAGGGCTTCAGTCCAGGTCGATGCGCTCCCCTGGACCGGTGCCCTCACCCCGGTCGCGCCGGCCGTCCGGATCCTCTCGGGTGAGGTCGTCGGCCGTGCGGGCGGTCCAGCGGCGCTCCTGGGCCTGGATGGCGGAGCGGTAGGCGGCGAGCAGTTCGCTGCCGGCCGCTGCCAGGTGGTCGAAGACGTCCGGGTTGCGGTCTATGACGGGCTCGACGGCGGCCTTGGCCTGCTGGACGGCCTGGCGCACCACCTGCTGGGCGGCGGGCCCGGCAAGACCGCCGAGGAGCGGTGACGAGAGGCCGGACAGCTTGTCGGCCACCGTGTCCACGAGTTTCTTCAGTTCCTCGGCGGCCGAGCCCGGCTGCGGGCCGTACTCGGTGCGGCGGCGGGCCTTCTCGGCGGCGAGGTCCTCGGCGCAGGCCGTGGCCCAGGCGTCGGCGTCGGTCGCCCGCCCCTGCTCCTCATATGCGTCGTACGAGTCGGATGCGGGACGCTCTTCGCTCATGGCGGACTCCTGACTACGGTTCGCCTTTACGACGTTACCCGAACGGGCGTACCGGCTCACCGCCCCCTGGCGGGCCACAGGTCGGGGTCCGGGGCGAACCGGATGCACAGCTCGCCCTCGCGCAGGGCGGCCCCGGCGACGGAGCAGCGGCGCAGGGCGGAGGGCAGCGGCACGATCCGCCGGAAAGGCCCGGCGGTGAGAACGAGTTCGTCGCCGCGCCGGACCAGGTCCAGCTCCTCCCGTATCGCGCCGGGCAGCGGGATGTGCCAGACCAGCACGCCGTCTTCGGCGATCCGGTCGGCGACGGGCCACTCGACCGGGGCGGGCACCGGGTTGACGGACGGTATGGCGAGGGCGGTGAGGTCGTCGCCGCCGCGCGGGTCGCGGCCCAGGTGGGGGACGGAATGGACGTCGTACGGCTGTTCCTGCCAGTCGGCGAGCGTCTTGCGCTGCTGGGCGAGGAGGGAGGAGGGCCAGCTGTCCGGGGTGGTCTCGGGCAGGGTGCGGTTGGCGATCAGGGCCTCGGTGCGCAGGCCCCGCACGGCGAGGCCGAGACCGGCGGTGCGTACGGCGTCGGCGCCGGCCGGGCCGGGTTCGGCGACCAGGCGGACGGCGGTGTCCCGGTCGGTGAGGACGGCCTGGACGGCGGCCAGTTCGACGTCCCAGCGGGCCGCCGTCTCGTACAGCCAGTCGGACGGCATGGGCACGCCGGCCAGCCGGCCGAGGACCGGGCGCAGGGCGCGGGCCGCCTGCCGCTCGGGCGGGAGCAGGCGGCGCAGATAGCGGCGCAGCTCCTCGGGGAGCGCGAGCAGGGCGAGGGCCTGCGGGAGGGGCGGGAGATCGACGACGAGGAGGTCGTAGCGCTCGGACAGGGCGGCGTCCCTGAGCGCACGCAGAAAGGACAGCTCCTCGGCGCCGGGCAGCGGGGTGACCTCCTCGGCGTCCAGCCGGGCGGCGCCGAGCAGGTCCAGGACGTTCGCGGCGCGGGCCTGGAAGGCGGTGAGGTCCGCACGGAAGCGTTCGACGGCGTCCGGGCGCCAGGTGGTGAGGTGCGCTCGGGCCTCTTTCGGCGCCGGTCCTGTCGCGGAGCCCAGTGCGGCGCCGAGGGTGTCGGTGCGGTCGGCGCCGAGCAGGAGGGTGCGGGTGCCCTCGCGGGCGGCGGCGAGCGCGGTGGCGGCAGCGATGGTCGTACGACCGCTGCCGCCCGGGCCCGTGATCAGGATGGTGCGCATGAGGCTGAACGCTATCGTCGTGCGCGCGCGGTGAACCGGGGTGACTACTTCTCCCCCGACTCCACCCGCTTCTTCAGGCCCGCCAGAGCCCGGTCGATGATGACCTTCTCCGCCTTGCGCTTGATCATGCCGAGCATGGGGATCTTGACGTCGACCGTGAGGAGGTAGGTGACCTCCGTCGCGCCGGGGCCGGTGGGCTTGAGGAGGTACGAGCCGTCCAGGGAGCGCAGCATCTGGGACTTGACCAGGGTCCAGGAGACCTCGTTCTCGCCGGTCCAGGTGTAGGCCAGCGTCTGGTCGTCCTTGATCGCCCCCGCGTCCATGACGAGGCGGACCTGCTCGGCGCGGCCCTGGTCGTCGGTCTTGAGGACCTCCGCCTCCTTCACCTCGCCCGTCCAGTCCGGGTAGCGGGCGAAGTCGGCGATCACCCCCATGACGTCGGCCGGTGCCGCCTCGATCGTGATGCTCGAGCTGGTGTGTTCCGCCATCGCCGTGGCTCCTCCAGATGCGGGCCGGTACAGAGGTTGTCGTGCGCACGTGTGTGCAGCGTGAAGGCTACCGCGCCACCGACCTGCCGCCTTCACCCCATGTCCCGCGGATCACCGGTCGATCACCATTCGAGCACCCAGGGCCGCCCGGTCCCGGCGAAGTGGCCCACGTTCACGCACTCCGTCGCGCCGATCCGCATCCGGCGGGCGAGCGGCTGATGGACGTGGCCGAAGAGCGAATAGCGGGGTTTCGTGCGGCGGATGGCGGCCAGCAGGGCCCGGCTGCCCCGTTCGAAGCGGCGGGCCACGGTGTCGTAGACCAGTTCGGGGACCTCCGGCGGGATGTGCGTGCACAGCACGTCGACCTCGCCGATCGCCTCGATCTTCGCCGCGTACTCCTCGTCGCTGATCTCGTACGGCGTCCGCATGGGCGTCTTCAGGCCACCGCCGACGAAGCCGAAGGTCCGGCCGCCGATCTCCACCCGCTGGCCGTCGAGCACGGTGGTGCCGGGGCGGGCGTACTCCTGCCACAGGGGCGGCATGTCGACATTGCCGTATGTGGCGTACGTCGGGGTGGGAAACGCCGCGAACATCTCGGCGTACTGCCTGCGCACCGCCTTCTCGATGGCCGCGGCCCGGTCCGTGCCGATGCCGGCCCACAGCCGGGCGCCGAACTCCCGGGCCTCCTCGAAGCGGCGGGCGGTGCGCAGCTCGACGATGCGGTCGGCGTTCTCCTCGCCGAACAGGTCGGGGAAGATGCCGCGCGAGTGGTCGGCGTAGTCGAGGAAGAGGACGAGGTCGCCCAGGCAGATCAGGGCATCGGCACCCTCGCCGGCCCGGGCCAGGTCACGGGCGTTGCCATGCACGTCGCTGACCACATGGACGCGCGTTCTTCGGTTGCCGGAGGGTGTGGATGCCATGGCGATCAAGGGTAGGCGTGTGCGGTGTGCGTGAACAGTGTCGGTCCCGCCTGCGGTTACTCGCCGGTCGGTTCGGCCGTGGACTACTGTGCGCGAAGGAACGCCCGTGTGTGTGACGCAGCGAACATCTGGCTCGGAACCCCTGTCGGGAACACCATACCGGCGGGTAACGTCCGGGCAGTCCAGTCGTGCTCTGGATTTCAACATCTGAATCCGCGAGCACCAGCCCGAGCCTTGGACCGCACCGTCGCATCACACAGTGTCGTGGCGTCGGCGCCCTATGAGGAGCAGCAGTCTTGCGCGAGTTCAGCCTTCCGGCTTTGTACGAGGTCCCTGCGGACGGCAATCTGACCGACATCGTCCGCAGAAACGCCGCGCAGCATCCCGACGTCGCCGTCATCGCCCGCAAGGCCGGCGGCGTCTGGCAGGACGTGAGCGCCCGGGAGTTCCTGGCCGAGGTGCACACTGCCGCCAAGGGCCTCATCGCGGCCGGGGTGGAGCCGGGCGACCGGGTGGGCCTGATGTCCCGTACCCGCTACGAGTGGACGCTGCTGGACTTCGCGATCTGGAGCGCGGGAGCGGTCACCGTGCCGGTGTACGAGACCAGCTCGCCGGAGCAGGTGCAGTGGATCCTGTCCGACTCGGGCGCGACCGCGTGCCTCGTCGAACTGGACAATCACGCGGCGGCCGTGGAGTCGGTGCGCGAGTCGCTGCCCGCCCTCAAGCACGTCTGGCAGATCGAGGCCGGCGGGGTGGAGGAGCTCGGGCGGCTCGGCCAGGACGTGTCGGACGAGACGGTCGAGGAGCGCGGCTCGCTCGCCCGGGCCGACGACCCGGCGACCATCGTGTACACGAGCGGGACCACCGGCCGCCCCAAGGGCTGTGTGCTCACCCACCGCAGCTTCTTCGCCGAGTGCGGCAACATCGTGGAGCGGCTGCGCCCCCTGTTCCGTACCGGCGAGTGCTCGGTGCTGCTCTTCCTCCCCCTCGCCCATGTCTTCGGCCGGCTGGTGCAGATCGCCCCGATGATGGCGCCGATCAAGCTGGGCTGTGTCCCGGACATCAAGAACCTCACCGACGAGCTGGCCGCCTTCCGGCCGACGCTGGTCCTCGGTGTCCCACGGGTCTTCGAGAAGGTCTACAACTCCGCGCGGGCCAAGGCGCAGGCGGACGGCAAGGGCGCGATCTTCGACAAGGCGGCGGACACCGCGATCGCCTACAGCAAGGCGCTGGACAGCGCCTCCGGCCCCTCGTTCGGTCTGAAGGTCAAGCACAAGGTCTTCGACAGGCTGGTCTACAGCAAGCTGCGCGCGGTCCTCGGCGGCCGGGGCGAGTACGCCATCTCCGGCGGCGCCCCCCTCGGCGAGCGGCTCGGCCACTTCTTCCGGGGCATCGGCTTCACGGTGCTGGAGGGCTACGGTCTGACCGAGTCCTGTGCGGCGACCGCGTTCAACCCGTGGGACCGGCAGAAGATCGGCACGGTCGGCCAGCCGCTGCCCGGCTCGGTGATCCGCATAGCGGACGACGGCGAGGTGCTGCTGCACGGCGAGCACCTGTTCAAGGAGTACTGGAACAACCCGGGCGCGACCGCGGAGGCGCTGGCCGACGGCTGGTTCCACACCGGCGACATCGGCACCCTGGACGAGGACGGCTACCTCAGGATCACCGGCCGCAAGAAGGAGATCATCGTCACGGCGGGCGGCAAGAACGTCGCCCCGGCCGTGATCGAGGACCGGATCCGGGCGCACGCGCTGGTCGGGGAGTGCATGGTGGTGGGCGACGGGCGGCCGTTCGTGGGCGCGCTGGTCACCATCGACGAGGAGTTCCTGGGCCGTTGGGCCGCCGAGCACGGCAAGCCGACGGGCTCCACCGCGGCGTCGCTGAAGGACGACCCGGATCTGAACGCGGCGATCCAGGAGGCGGTCGACGACGGCAACGCCGCGGTGTCGAAGGCGGAATCGGTGCGGAAGTTCCGCATTCTGTCCTCCCAGTTCACGGAGGAGTCGGGTCACCTCACCCCGTCGCTGAAGCTCAAGCGGAGTGTGGTGGCGAAGGACTACGCGAACGAGATCGAGGCGATCTACGCGAAGTAGCACGCCTCCTGACGGAGTGTCATGGCGCGGTGTCCTCGGCGAGGACCCGCGCCATCGTGCGTTCGGCGAGCGCGGTGATGGTGACGAAGGGGTTCACGCCGATGTTGCCGGGCACGAGCGAGCCGTCGGTGACGTAGAGCCGGTCGTACCCCTTCACCCGGCCGTGGTCGTCGGTGGCCTTGCCGAGGACGCAGCCGCCGAGCGGGTGGTAGGTGAAGTCGTCGGCGAAGACCTTGCTGGTGGGGCCGAACAGGTCGTAGCGGTAGATGGTCGCGTTGGCCAGGTTGATCCGGTCGAACAGCTTCTTGGCCATGCTCACCGACACCGCGCTCTGGGCGGCGCTCCAGCCGAGCTTCACCGTCTTGGAGGCGGAGTCGTAGGTGAAGGACGCCCGTTCGGGGTTCTTGGTGATCGCCAGGTAGAGGCTGATCCAGTGCTCGAACCCCATGGGCAGCGGGGCGATCTCGGCGAAGACGGGGTTGTCGGTGTTGGCCCAGTCGTCGATGCCCATCACCGGCATGGTGGCCTCGTTGGCGCCGACGGTGTCCCAGATGTGGTTGGCGCGGCCGAGCATGGTGTTGCCGTTGGTGCCCCAGCCCGCGCCCACGGCCGAGTCGAGGTCGGGCAGGGTGCCGGTGTCCCGGGCGCGGACGAGGAGTTCGGTGGTGCCGAGGCTGCCGCCGCCGAGGAACAGGTAGGTGCAGCCGTAGCTCTTGGTCTCGACGACCGCGCCGGTGGTGTCGATCCGGTCGGCGGTCAGGATGTACGACCCGTCGCCGGCCCGGCTGATGGACCTCACCCTCTCCAGGGTGTGGATGGTGACGTTGCCGGTGCCGAGGGCGGCGGCCAGATAGGTCTTGTCCAGGCTGCGCTTGCCGTGGTTGTTGCCGTAGATGACCTCACCGGCGAGCGCGGACTTCGTGGCCGTACCGGCGGCCTCCTGCTGCATGTAGCCGAAGTCGTAGACGTTCGGCACGAACGTGGTCTTCAGGCCCGCGTTGCCGGCCGCCTTCCGGGAGGTGCGGGTGAACTTGTACCACTCTGTGGACTCGAACCACGCCGGGTCGATCGTGTTGACGCCGAGCATGGCGCGGGCGCGGGGGTAGTACGTGCCGTACATCTCGTCGGCGTCCACGGTCGGGAACTGCTCGGTGAAGTACGACTTCAGGGGCGTGACCGCCATGCCGCCGTTGACCAGGGAGCCGCCGCCGACGCCGCGGCCGACGTAGACGGACATGTTGTCGTAGTGCACGCGGTCCAGGACGCCGGGATAGGGGCTGATGTCCTTGTTGACCACGTCCAGCCAGAGGAAGGCGGAGAGCGGGGCCTCGGTGCGGGTGCGGAACCACATGGAGCGCTGGTCGGGGGCGGAGGTGGAGCAGAACACCTTGCCGTCGCCTCCGGCGGTGTTCCACAGCTGCCCCATCTCCAGCATGAGGGTACGGATGCCGGCCTGGCCGAGGCGGAGGGCGGCGACGGCGCCGCCGTATCCGGTGCCGACGACGATCGCCGGGGCGGATTCGACCGCGTCCGGCTGCGCCGCTCGGGCCGACTGCAGGCCGATGCGGGTGAATCCGAGGGTGGCCGCCGTCTGGAGGGCGGCCATACCGAGTATGTGACGTCGCGTCAGCTGACGTCTCATCAGGTTTGCTGTCATGGGCGCAGCATGGGCGGATTATGGGGTTCCGCCAAGCGTTAAGACGCCATCCGGGAAGGGAAGTTCGCCGAGACGGCGACTGCGGGTTGTGCGTGGTTGATCGCGCCCACGCGGCGGAGCCGCATATCGATACAGCCCCGCGCCCCTTCGGGGGGCGCCTGGCCCTACAGCAGGTCTTTGAGTTTCTCGGCGAGCAGGTCCCAGCGCCACCTCTCCTCGACCCACTGGCGGCCGCGCTCGCCCATGCGGCGGCGCAGCTCGGGGTCGCCCAGGAGAGTCACGATCCGCTCCGCGGCCTGCGCCGGCTCGCCGCCCCGGACGACCCAGCCGGTCTTGCCGTCCAGGACCGCGTCGGGGGCGCCGCCCGAGTCGCCCGCGACCACCGGCAGGCCCGTCGCCGAGGCTTCCAGGTAGACGATCCCCAGGCCCTCCACGTCCAGGCCGCCCCGGCGCGTTCGGCAGGGCATGGCGAAGACGTCGCCGGCGCCGTAGTGGGCCGGGAGCTCGGACCAGGGGACGGCGCCGGTGAAGCGGACGGAATCGCCGACGCCGGTCTCGGCGGCCATCCGCCGAAGGTCCTTCTCGTAGGGGCCGCCGCCGACGATGAGCAGGACGGTGTCGGGTTCGGCGGCGAGGATGCGGGGCATGGCCCGGATCAAGGTGTCCTGGCCCTTGCGCGGGACGAGCCGGGAGACGCAGACCACGACCGGGCGGTCGGTGAGACCGAGGCGGGCGCGTAGCTCGTCGCCGCCGGAGCCGGGGTGGAAGGTCTTCTCGTCGACGCCGGGCGGCAGCTGGACCATCCGGCCGGCCGCCTGCGGGGTGAGCGCCGTGGCGATCCTGGACCGGGTGTACTCGCCGAGATAGGTGATCGTGTCCGTCGACTCGCCGATCCGGCGCAGCAGCTGCCGGGCGGCGGGCAGCTGGGCCCAGCCGGCCTCGTGCCCGTGGGTGGTGGCCACCAGCCGCTCGGCGCCCGCCTTGCGGAGCGCCGGGGCCATGAGGCCGAGCGGTGCCGCCGCCCCGAACCACACCGAGGTGCACCCGTGCTCGCGCAGCAGCCCGACCGCCCGCCGGGTCGCCTGCGGGGTCGGCAGCAGCATCGTCGTACGGTCGCGTACGACGGTGAAGGGCTGCTCGGCGTCGAAGGCCGCCGTGGCCCGGACGCCCTCCCGGCCGCGCTTCCAGGTGGAGGCGTAGACGACCAGCCGGCCGGGGTCCAGGCGGAGGGCCATGTTGTGCAGGAAGGCCTGGATTCCGCCCGGCCGGGGCGGGAAGTCGTTGGTGACGATCAGGGTCTTGTGCATCGCCGCCGACCCTACCGAATCGGCCGGGACCGACCCGGACCGAAGCCGGGACCGACCCGGACCGGATGGGACGCTCATGGCCGGATGCGGCCGGATCTGTGGCATGCGCACGGCGTGGCGTCTGTGGCATGGGCACGGCGTGGCACGTCATCATGGTCATACGAAAACGGAGCGCGAAGCGAACACCGAAGCGGACACCGCCGCGGGAATCGAACGGCAAGGGGAGCACGTGGAGACGAAGGGCGCCGGGCGGTCCCTGGCATGGCTGCTCGCGACCTGGGTCATCACCCGCGCGGTGCTGCTGATGTTCGTCTTCCAGGTGTTCCTCTTCCCGGGGCCGGACGTCACCACCGACGTCTCGGTGATCTACCGGGGCTGGTACGAGGTGCTGCGCCAGGGAACTTTTCCGCTGGACGACGTCACCTGGCAGTACCCGCCGGCCGCCGCCCTCCCGGTCCTCTCCCCCATGGCCCTGCCCTTCCTGTCCTACGCGCACGCCTTCTTCATGCTGGCGTTCCTCGCCGACGCGGTCGTCCTGGGCCTGCTGCTGTATCCGGGCCGGCGCTCCGGCCGGTCGCTGCGCGGCGCCTGGGTGTGGGTGGCGGGCGCGCCGCTGCTCGGCCCGACGGTGTACGCCCGCTACGACGTGATGGTGACCGCGGTGGCGGTGGCGGCGCTGCTCGCCGGGACCCGGCACCCGCGGGTGATGGGCGCGCTGACCGCGTTCGGGGCCCTGCTGAAGGTGTGGCCGGTGCTGCTGCTGGCCGGTGCCGTGCGGCGGCGGGCCTGGGGGGCGGCCGCCGTGACCGCCGCCGGGCTCGCGGCGCTGTTCTCGGTGTCCATGCCCGGCGCCTTCGCCTTCCTGACCTTCCAGCGGAACCGGGGCACCGAGGTGGAATCGCTCGGCGCCCTGGTCTTCCACGTGGGCCGGCACTTCGGCTGGCACGGGCAGGTGCTGCTGAACTACGGGTCGATCGAGTTCCTCGGCCCGCATGTGGACCAGGTCAGCGCGGCGGCCCTGGCACTGACCGGGGCCGCGTTCGGCTGGCTGCTGCTGTGGCGGCTGCGGGCGATCCGCAGGGCGCCGCACACGCTCGCGGAGGCGGCCTTCACCGCGGTCCTGCTGTTCACGGTGACCAGCCGGGTGCTCAGCCCGCAGTACCTGGTGTGGCTGATCGGACTGGCCGCGGTCTGTCTGTCGTACCGGGCAAGCCGGATGGGGGCGCCCGCGCTGATGGTGGTGGCCGCGTCCTTCGTGACGGTCCTGGAGTTCCCGCTCGGCTTCTTGCACGTGGTGATGAGCGACCGCTACGGCGTGCTGCTGCTGGTGGTGCGCAACGGGCTGCTGGTCGCGGCCGCGGTCACGGCGGCCCGCCGGCTGTGGCGCTCGACCGTCACCCCGGTTCCTCCCGCGCCCCTGCCGCCCGAGCCGGCCCGGCGCCGCAAGACCCCCGTCTCCTCCTGACCCGCGCGACGCCACCGAGACGCTCGGCGCATCAACTGACCCGATCAGGGGAACAGGGCGTCACTCGGTGCGGGCCAGCTGTGCCCGCACATACTCCCGCCACTGCTCGGTGAACGCGCCCGGCGTGGTGCCGAGCACCCTCCTCAGCGCGTCCTCGACCGCGCCCGCCCGTTTCCCGTGGGCGCCGACGGCACGGTAGAAGGCGTCGAGCCGGGCCGTGCCCCAGTGGTCGGCGATCATCCGGCAGGCCAGCCAGCCGCCCTCGTAGGCCTGCGCGAGCTCGGCCGGGTCGCTGGTGAAGCCGAAGTCCTTGTCGGCCGGGAGCGCGGCGGGCGCATGGCCGTCCTGGACGGCGCGGGTCAGTTCCGGCGCGGTCTCGGTGGGGGTGCGGCCGGTGCCGAGGTAGCCGATCCAGTCCGCGTAACCCTCGGAGAGCCACAGCGGAGTCGCGGCGGTGGTGTGCGCCCGGGTGGCCACATGGGTGGTCTCGTGGGTGAGTACGACCTGCTTGCCGAGGTCGCCGAGGACGGCGTACGCCTCCGGGTTGACGACCACCCGGTCCGCCGGTGCGCGGCCGGTTCCTCCCGCCTCGCCCGTGGTGACGGCGGCGATGCCCCGGTAGTTCGAGGCGGGCGAGCCGAGCAGTGCCGCCATGCCCTGCAGGGACCGCGGGACGAGGACGACGACATGGCGGGTCCAGTCGGTGCCCCAGGCCCGGGAGACGGCCGGGACGGCGCGGTCGGCCAGCGTGGCGTACGCGCGCAGCCGGGCGGCCGTCCCGCCGGTGCCCAGCACCAGGCTGTGCGCGCCCTTGACGGCGGTCACCGGGCCCTGGTCCCACAGCTGCTGCCCGGCCCGCCGGGCGGGCTCGTCGGCGGTGACGTACCACGTGCCGCCGACGGTGCGGCCGAGGGTGAGGGTGCGGCGGGCGTCGACCGGGGCCTTGTCGTACCCGGCGACGCGATAGCTGAGGTCGGCGTCGGCGGTGGCGCCGGAGGAGGTGCGGTGCACGGCGGTGACCCGGTAGGACCAGGAGGCCAGCGGGAGGGCGCGCAGCCGGATGTACTCGGTGCGGGTGCCCGTGGCGCCGTACGCCGTCTCGTCGTGGCCGAGGAGGGCGGCGGAGCGCCGGTCGAGCAGGTGCTGCACCTCGGTGCGGGCGGAGTCGGCCGCCGGTCCGCCGCACCCGGCGAGCGGCAGCAGCAGACCGAGCCCCACGGCTCCTATGCTCCACGCCCGTCTGCGACCAGCCATTTCCCGATCGTAACGGCGAGCGGCGCGATCAGGGCCGGGTGACCGAGGAGACCGGCATCATCCCGACCGGGTCGTAGCGCACCGCCGCTCCCGGATAGGGCGCGTGGATGACCTGCCCGTTGCCGACGTACATCCCCACATGGCTGGCGTCGGAGCGGTAGACGACCAGGTCGCCGGGGCGGGCCTCGGAGAGCGGGATCTGCCGGCCGGCGAAGCGCTGCTCCTGCGAGGTCCGCGGCAGCTGCGTGCCGGCCTGGGCGTACGACCACTGCATCAGGCCCGAACAGTCGAAGCCGGAGGGGCCGCTCGCGCCCCACACGTACGGCCGGCCGAGGGCGGAGCGGGCGGCGGCCACCGCGGCGGCGGCGCGGGCGTCCGGGGCCTCGGAGGAGAAGATGCCGCTCAGGACGGGCAGGTCGGCCAGATCGGCGCGGCCGGAGCCGTCGGAGCGCGAGGCCCGGCCGAAGGCGGTGCGGTCGGCGACCGGCAGCGTGTTGAGCAGCTGCCGGGCCGTGGCGAGCTTCGCCTCCACGGTCCGCTTGTGCGCGGCCACGGCCCGGCGGCTGTTCGCCAGCTCGACGAGCTTCCCGGCCGCCTCCGCGCGCTCCCCGACGAGTTCCCGCATCGCCGACTGCAACTCCCGCAGCTGCCCTGCCTGCTGGACGCCGATGCGGTCGAGGGTGGACGCCTTGTCCAGATAGTCGCCGGGGTCGTCGGAGAAGAGCAGCGCGAGGGCCGGGTCCATGCCGCCCGAGCGGTACTGGGCGCCGGCCAGCGAACCGAGCTGTTCGCGCAGGGTGTTGATGCGCTCCTGCTGCCGGGCGATGCGGTCCTGGGCCTCGCGCACCTCGTGGCGCAGCGTGCCCTCGCGCTCCTGGGCCTTGTCGAAGGCCTGGGTCGCCTGCTCGGCCTCCTGGTAGAGCCGGTCCACCTCGGCACGCGTGGCGCCGCCCGGGGCGGCGTGCGCCGGTACGGCACCGAGCGCGGCGGCCGTGGCCGACAACAGGCACAGGGCGACGGCGCCCCGGTCGAATCCGGAGGAGGCAAGGCGGCGATGAGAGCCCACGGCAGTCCTTCTGCTGGCGGACAAGACTGCTCCCCCGACGCCTGGGGACGGGGAGGCCCCGGCGCCGGGGAAACGCGGCAGACAGTAGCCGTGCGGAAGGGCCCCGGCCAAAGGGCGCGGTGGCCACACACAGTGACGCCCCGCCGCTGACGCAGGTCAGTGGCGGGGCGTGAGGTCAGTTCCGGTCCGAGGGATTCGCCCGTTCGGGCGCCGCCCGGTCAGCGTTTCCCCCGCACGCGCGGGGGTACCGGACCGGGTTTCGCAGGGTGCCGGACCGGCTTGTCGCGGGGGTGTCAGACCCGGACGCCGAACTGGAACGGCATGTCGGACATCGACTCGTAGCGGACCACGGCACCGGTGTGCGGGGCGTGCAGCACCTGGCCGTTGCCGGCGTACAGGCCGACGTGGTGGATGTCGCCGTAGAAGAACACCAGGTCGCCGACCTGGAGGTCGTTGACCGAGCTGATCCGGGTCCCTATGGTCGCCTGCTCCTGGGAGGTGCGCGGGATGGAGACGCCGGCCTGGGCATAGGCCCAGGAGGTCAGGCCCGAGCAGTCGTAGGAGGCGGTGCCGGTGGCGCCGTAGACATACGGCTTGCCGATCTGCGACTGGGCGGCCGAGAAGGCGGCCGCGGCACGGCCGGAGGCGGGCGGGGTGTTGCCGAGGTCGACCCGCTGGCTGGAGGAGCGGTCGGCGCGCTGCTGCTCGGCGGCCAGCTGCTGCTTCTCCTTGGCGGTCAGGGAGTTGAGCAGCTTCTGCGCGTCGGCGAGCTTGCCCTGGACGTCCTTCTTGTTCTGCGCGAGCTGGGTGCGCGTGTCGGAGAGGTCCTTGAGCTTCTGGGTGGCCTCGGCGCGCTCCTGGGACAGTTCGCGCTGTTTGTCCTGAATCTTCTTCAGCGCGTCGACCTGCTGGGCGCTCAGCTGGTCGAGCGTGGAGGCCTTGTCGAGGAAGTCGTCCGGGTTGGAGGACAGGAACAGCTGGACCGAAGGGTCGATGCCACCGGAGCGGTACTGGGAGGTGGCCAGCGAACCGAGACCGTCGCGCAGCTTGTTGAGGTCCTGCTGACCCCGGGCGACGTTGTCCTGGATGGTGGAGATTTCCTTCTGCAGCTTCTGCTGCTTCGCCTGGGCCCCGTCGAACTTCTCGGTGGCCTGCTCCGCCTGCTGATAGAGCTCGTCGACCTTGGCCTTGACCTGGTCCTTGCTGAGCTTCTGGCTCGGCGCGGCGTTGGCGGCGTTCGCGCTCAGCACGACGGCTGCGGCAGCTGCGGTGGTCAGCACGGTCACGCGAGCGCGACTCTGCTGCTTGGGTCGACGGTGGGACGCCACGGAGGACGAACTCCTTCTCGTGAGTGAGTGAGGAAATCACCCGTTCGGAGGTTCGAGCCCAGACCCTAGTGACCCAGCTGTGATCATTCAAATCCTCACACTAAAAAATCCCATCACACAATGCATTCTTTGCCCACAACCCACATGCTGTAACGCGCGATTGACGCTACGTTGCGTGACGATACGGCCAATTCGGGCATTGACCATGCCCGTTGGACCTTCAGGACAGTCGCTTGAGAAGCACCGCAGACGCGACCGGACGGGCACCCGCCTTGGCGACCCCGTCGGCCACCTCCCGGTCGGTGGAGGCGACGATGACCGGACGGCCCGGCGGCTCCGCGCGCACGAGCTGCCGGATCAGCTCATCGGCCGTGACGCCCGGCTTGGAGAACAGCACCCGCACCCCGCGCGGCGGCGCGAGCAGCACCGGCGCGGCCAGTTCGGCGCCGTCGAAGACGCACGTCACCTCGGCACCGGTCTGCGCGGCGAGCGCGGAGAGCTGGCCGAGGAGCCTGAGCCGCTGCTTCTCCAGCGGCATCTGGGGATAGCCGGTCTTGGTGACGTTGTAGCCGTCGACGACCAGATGCGCCTGCGGCAGCGCGAGCAACTGGTCGAGAATGGCCGGATCGTGCTCGGACAGGGCGCGTGCCGCGATGTCCTTCGGGGTCATTCGTCCCGGTTCGACCGCATCCACGGTCTCGGCGGGCCGCACGGACACCGGGGGCAGGGCGAGTTCACGCCTGAGCCCCTGGGTCGCGTCCAGCAGGGTGTCCAGCAGCAGCCGTACCCGCATGTCCTCCACGCTGCGGCCCTCGCGGGCCGCCCGGCGGGTGGCCTCCAGCGTGGCCTCGGCCTCGCCGAGCCGGGCCTTGGTCCGGCGGGACTCGCTCTCGGCGGCGGCCACCTGCCGGTGCGCCTCGGCGCGTACGGCGTCCATCTCGCCCTGTGCCTTGCGCAGGGCGGCCTCGCCGCGCTTGACGTCGCTGAGCGCGGCCCGCAGCTTACGGTGAAGCGATTCCGCTTCCTTCTTCGCCGACTCCAGCTCCGCGCGCAGCCGTTCGGTCTCGGCGCGGGTGTGCTCGCGGGCCTGGGCCAGCTCCGCGCGCAGCCGCTCCAGCTCGGCCCGGCTCTCCTCGTCGGCGCGCTCGGCGTCCGCGCGCTGGGCCTCCTCGCCGGCCGCGGTGACCAGCTTCACCCAGCCCGCCGGGCGCAGTACGTAGGCCGCGGCCGCCACGTCGAGCGGGTCCGCGGCCGGGGGCGGGGAGCCGGAGTCGAGGGCGCCGGCGAGTTCCGGCTGCGTCTCTCTGAACTTCTCCCCGATCCGCTGGCGGAACAGCGCGTCGGTCTCCAGCGCCGCCGCCATCGCGTTCCCGGCGAACTTCGCCCGGCGATTGGGGGCGAACCGGGCGTACTGCCTCAGCTGGGCGGGCAGTTCCGACACGGTCAGGCCGCCGAAACCGTCCGAGACGATCTGTACGACTCTGCGGCGCACCCCGTCGGGCAGCGGACGGTCAAGCACCTCAGCGGTGCCGTCGCCCGGCCCCCCGCCTGCGGTCTCCACCATCCGTCACACCCCACTACGTCACTTCTTCTGGGCCGCTCCGCTCAGGAGCCGGCACCCGGCCTGTCCACGAGTTCCACCTGGTCCACCGCGTTGCACCAGCGGCAGCGCACCGACTCGATGGTCTCACTGACCACCTCGCGCTCCTCCACCGTCGGCTCGCCCGCCAGATCGAGATGGACGTACTCGACGACCTTCGAGGAACGCGTCACGTCGAACCGGGTGAGGTTGCCGCACAGGGTGCAGCGCCATCGGGTGGTCACGGTCGGCAGGGGAACCGTCATCGTGGCTGTCCGCTTCCTTCTCGTCGTCGCTCGCAGGAGCTCATCGCGCCGCGGGCCGACGCGTGTGGCCGTAACCCTACGGCCTGGCGGGGACCCCCGCTGGCCCGTTCATGGCGGCGAGGCGGTCTGTCAGCTTGCGTCCGGTTACGTCATGCTCTGTGTTCATGATCAGCGAGTGGAGCACGGCGACCGGCAGGGCCCTCAGAGCGGTCCGGAGCGCATCGGCACCCCTGACGTACGGCCTGATCGCCCTGTGCTGTCTGCTCTTCGTGCTGGGCCCGGCCTCGGGTCTCACGCCGGGATACGGCTCCGGCGACGCCCTGCTCGCCGCGCAGCGGGCGTACTTCCGGCGCTGGGGCGTGGTCCCGGCCGAGCTGTTCGCCAGGCCGGTGCGCGAGGCCCTGACCCCCGCCACGGCCCTGTTCGTGCACGGCAGCTGGGTGCATCTGCTCGGCAACATGCTCTTCCTCTTCGTCTTCGGCGCGATGACCGAGGAACGGATGGGCCGGGTCGAGTTCACCCTCTTCTACCTCGGCTGCGGATATCTGGCCCTGCTGGGCTACGCGGCCGCCAATGCCACCTCCGCGCAGTCGCTGGTCGGCGCCTCCGGGGCGATCTCGGCGGTCCTCGGAGCGTTCCTCTACCTGTTCCCCCGCGCCCGGGTGACCAGTCTTCTGCCGTTCCTGTTCTTCCTGCCGGTGCGGTTCCCCGCATGGGTCGTGCTGCCGCTGTGGGCGGCGCTGCAGTGGGCGGCGGCGGGGCAGAGCTCGGGCGGCCCCGGGGTGGCGTACCTGGCCCACCTCGTCGGCTTCGGCCTGGGCTTCGGCTACGCGTGGGTCCGCTACGGCCGTACGACTAGAGTGAGGTCCGCCCCAGCTCCGGCACCCGAGGGAGAGAACCAGCCGTGATCACCGCGATCGTCCTGATCAAGACCAGCGTGGACCGGATCCCCGAGATCGCGGAGCAGATCGCTTCGCTGGAGTCGGTGAGCGAGGTTTTCTCCGTCACGGGTACGTACGACCTGATCGCGATGGTCCGGGTGCGGCGGCACGATGATCTCGCGGATGTCATCCCCGGCCGGATCAGCAAGATCCCCGGTGTCGAGGCCACCGACACGCACGTCGCGTTCCGCACGTACTCCCAGCACGACCTGGAAGCGGCGTTCTCGATCGGCCTCGACAACTAGAAGGCCCCGCCGGCTGCGGCACCCGGGTAAGTCAGCCCACCGCCGGGACGCAGCGGCCCTCCTCCGTCCTGTACGTCCACTTGGCACCCTCGGTCACCAGTTCCTTCACCGCCGTCACGAAGCGGTCCACGTGCTCGTCGGGGGTGCCCGCGCCGAAGCTGACACGGATGGCGTTCAGGGACTTCTCCCCCGGTGCCGCCTCCGGCGCCCCGCACTCGCCCTGGGTCTGGGGGTCGGAGCCCAGCAGGGTCCTGACCAGCGGGTGGGCGCAGAAGAGGCCGTCGCGGACGCCGATGCCGTACTCGGCGGAGAGCGCGGCGGCGAAGTGGGAGCTGTTCCAGCCCTCCACCACGAAGGAGATCACGCCCACGCGCGGGGCGTCGTCGCCGAACAGGGAGAGGATCCGTACCTCGGGGACCTCGGCGAGGCCTTCGCGGACCTTGGTGATCAGGTGCTGCTCGCGGGCGACCAGGGTGTCCCAGCCGGCCTCGGTGAGCGCCTTGCAGGCCGACGCGATGGAGTAGGCGCCGATGACGTTCGGGGAGCCGGCCTCGTGGCGGGCGGCGCTCTCGTGCCACTCCACGTCCACCCCGCCGTCCTGACGCCGGGTCACCTTGCGGCTGGCGCCGCCGCCCGCGAGGTACGGCTCGGCCGCGCGCAGCCAGTCGGCGCGGCCGGCCAGGACACCGGAGCCGAAGGGCGCGTACAGCTTGTGGCCCGAGAAGGCGACCCAGTCGACGTCCAGGTCACGGATGCCGACCGGGTGGTGCGGGGCGAGCTGGGCGGCGTCCAGGACGATCCGGGCGCCGTGGGCGTGCGCGGCGGCGGCCAGCTCGCGTACCGGCCACAGCTCGCCGGTGACGTTGGAGGCGCCGGTGACGCAGACCAGGGCCGGTCCGCAGGGCTCGCGCTCGGCGAGGGCCCGCTCCAGGGTCGCCACGGCCTGCTGCGGGGTGCGCGGTGCGTCGAGGCAGGTGACGTGGGCGCCCTGCCAGGGCAGCAGGGAGGCGTGGTGCTCGGTCTCGAAGACGAAGACCTGGCAGTCGGCGGGGAGCGTGCGGGCCAGGAGGTTCAGGGAGTCCGTGGTCGAGCGGGTGAAGATCACCTGGTCGTCGGGGCGGCAGCCGAGGAACTCGGCGACCGTCCTGCGGGCGTTCTCGAACAGGTCGGTGGAGAGCTGGGAGAGGTAGCCGGCGCCGCGGTGGACGCTGCCGTAGTACGGCGCGTAGCCGGCCACGTCGTCCCAGACGCGCTGCAGGGCGGGGGCGCTGGCCGCGTAGTCGAGGGCCGCGTAGGTGACCTCGCCGCCGGTGACCAGCGGAACGGTGACATCCCGGCCGAGAACGGGCAGCGGGGCACAAACGGACTGGTCGGCGGCAACGGTGAAGACAGACATGGGGGGGCTCCCGTGAGGACGTACGCCGAAGACGGCGTACGGGAAAAGGTGAGAAGGGGTGTGCGGAGGCGGGGCTCGGCGGCCCTATCGCATTCGCTTGCTCACGGAAGGCTCCTCGACGACCAGGACCCCTGGTTGCGTGAGGGGTCCGCGCTTGCCGTAGACCTCGCTGCCTACGGCCTGGTCTTCACCCGGGGCACCCCGCCACGGACGGAGGGTTGCCGGACAGCCGGCCGGGGCCGAATGACTGTCACTCATGACCTGGTCCAGGAACGTACTCAAATGATCGTCGTCCCGCAACCCGAGTCCGGATCGCGGAACGCTCGACGGTGAACGCTAGGCGTTGCTGGCCGCCACCCAGCGCTCCAGTACCCGCTTCGCCGCGCCCGAGTCGATCGACTCCGCCGCCTTCGCCATCTGGGCACGGAGCTGCTCGGCGAGCGGGGCGTCCGTCTGCTTCAGGGCCACCAGGGCCGCCGCCGAGTTCAGCAGGACGGCGTCCCGGACGGGGCCCCGCTCGCCGTCCAGCAGGCGCCGGGCCACCTCCGCGTTGTACGACGGGTCACCGCCGCGCAGGGCGTCGATGGGGACCGGCTCGATGCCGACGTGCCGCGGGTCGAAGGACTCCTCGGTGACCTTGCCGTCCTTGACCACCCAGACCCGGGAGGTGGACGTCGTCGTCAGCTCGTCCAGGCCGTCGTCGCCGCGGAAGACCAGCGCGGAGTTGCCGCGCTCGGCGAGGACGCCGGCCACGATGGGCGCCATGCGCGGGTCGGCGACGCCCACCGCCTGGGCGCGCACCTTGGCCGGGTTGGTCAGCGGACCGAGCACGTTGAAGGTCGTCCGGATGCCCAACTGGCCGCGCGCCGGGGCGACATGACGCAGGGACGGGTGGAACTTCACCGCGAAGCAGATCGTGATGCCGGCCTCTTCGGCGACCTCGGCGACCCGCCGCGGGGTGAGGTTCAGATTGATCCCGAGCTTCTCCAGCACGTCGGAGGAGCCGGAGGCGGAGGACGCCGCACGGTTGCCGTGCTTGACGACCCGGGTGCCCGTGCCCGCGACGACGATCGCCGACATCGTGGAGATGTTCACCGTCTTGGCGCCGTCGCCGCCGGTGCCGACGATGTCGACGGCCGGGCCCGGCACCTCGATCACGTTCGCGTGCTCGTACATCGTGCGGACGAGCCCGGTGATCTCCTCGACCGTCTCGCCCTTGGCCCGCAGCGCCACCATGAACCCGGCGATCTGCGCGTCGGTCGCCTCGCCGCGCATGATCAGGTCCATCGCCCACGCGGTGTCGTCGGCGGACAGGTCCTGGCCGTCCAGCAGGCCGTTCAGCAGGGCGGGCCAGGAGCGGCCCGCCGCGGTGTCGCCTCCAGCGGGGGTCACAGCGCTCATCGGACGCTCCTGGGTCGATGTCCCGTAGTACGGGATACGGATCTCGAACAGGTCCACCCTATCGAGGCCGGGGCATGGCGAAGGGCCCCGTCCGCAACACGGACGGGGCCCTTCGGCGTGGCGTGGCGACGCGAGGGGATCAGTGGTGGCCGTGGCCGCTCGTGATCTCCTTGTATTCCTCGACGGTCGGCTTCGGGATCTGGTTGTCCTCGCCGTAGTAGGCGTCGGACAGCTTCGCCCGCAGCCTCTCGCCGGCCTTCACCTTGCGCTCGACACCGTTCTCGTCGACCGTCGGGCCGATCTCGGCCGGCTCGTACTGGTGGTGGGCCGTGAGGGTGTGCAGCTGCTCCTGGCTGAGCGGCTCGTGCACCTCGATGAACTCACCGTGCGGCAGGCGCTTGATGATGCCGGTCTCGCGACCGTGCAGCACCTTGTCGCGGTCGCGACGCTGCAGACCCAGGCAGATCCGCTTGGTGACGAGGAACGCGATGACCGGGCCGACGAAGAAGGTGATCCGGACGAACCAGGTCACGGCGTTGATCGACAGGTGGAAGTGCGTGGCCCACAGGTCGTTGCCGCCGCCGACCAGCAGCGTCAGGTACACCGTCATCCAGGCGACACCGAGACCGGTGCGCGTCGGGGCGTTGCGCGGACGGTCCAGGATGTGGTGCTCGCTCTTGTCGCCGGTGACCCAGGACTCGATGAACGGGTAGACCGCGATCGCCACGAGGACCAACGGGAAGATCACCAGCGGGATGAAGACGCCCAGGACGAGCGTGTGACCCCAGAAGTTGATCTCCCAGCCCGGCATGAAGCGGATCAGGCCCTCGGAGAAGCCCATGTACCAGTCGGGCTGGGCGCCGGTGGACACCTGGTCCGGACGGTAGGGACCCATGGCCCAGATCGGGTTGATCTGGGCGACCGCCGCGATGGCCGCGATGACACCGAAGACCAGGAAGAAGAAGCCTCCGGCCTTGGCCATGTAGACCGGCAGCAGCGGCATGCCGACGACGTTCTTCTCGGTCTTTCCGGGACCCGCGAACTGCGTGTGCTTGTGGTAGAAGACCAGGATCAGGTGGCCCACCATCAGGCCGAGCATGATGCCCGGCAGCAGCAGGATGTGGATCGAGTAGAACCGGGCGACGAAGTCGTGGCCGGGGAACTGACCGCCGAAGAGGAAGAACGACAGGTACGTGCCGACGATCGGCACGGACAGGATCGCGCCCTCCATGAAGCGGACACCGGTGCCGGAGAGCAGGTCGTCCGGGAGCGAGTAACCGGTGAAGCCGGTGAACATGCCGAGGACGAACAGCAGGAAGCCGAACAGCCAGTTGATCTCACGCGGCTTGCGGAACGCGCCGGTGAAGAACACGCGCATCATGTGCACGAACATGCCCGCGAGGAAGATCAGCGCGGCCCAGTGGTGGATCTGCCGCATGAGCAGACCACCGCGCACGTCGAAGGAGATGTGCAGGGTCGAGTTGAACGCCTCGGACATCAGCTGCCCCTGCAGCGGGATGTACGAGCCGTGGTACTCCACCTCGTTCATCGACGGGTGGAAGAACAGCGTCAGATAGACACCCGTCAGGATGATGATGATGAAGCTGTAGAGGCAGACCTCACCCAGCATGAACGACCAGTGGTCGGGGAAGATCTTGCGCATGTTGGACTTGGCCAGGGAGTAGATCCCGAGCCGGCCGTCGGCCCAGTCGGCGATGCGCTCGCCGGCCGGTGCCTTCCCGCGAGAGCGGGGCGTCTCGTTCGCTGCAGTACTCATCCGCGCTCCCAGAATGCAGGACCGACGGGCTCCTCGAAGTCGCCGAGCGCCTGGAGGTAACCCTCGCTGTCCACACCGATGCGCAGCTGCGGCAGGGCGTGGCCGGCGGGGCCGAAGATCACTCGGGCACCGTCGGAGAGGTCGAAGGTGGACTGGTGGCACGGGCACAGCACGTGGTGCGTCTGCTGCTCGTACAGCGAGATCGGGCAGCCGACGTGGGTGCAGATCTTGGAGAAGGCCACGATGCCCTCGTGCGACCAGTCGAGCTCGCGCTTGTCCTTGATGTTGCCCGGCTGGAGCCGGACGATCATCAGCGCGGCCTTGGCGATCTCCGTCTGGAACTCCTCGTCCGTCTCCTCGAGCCCGTCGGGCTTGGCGAAGGTGAGGGAGCCGACGGCGACGTCCTCGGGGCGCAGCGGCTGGTTGGTGTTCATGTTGACCAGGCGCTTGCCCTTGGCCCACATGGTGTGGCGGAGCTTGGTGCCGGGCGCCGGGCCGAGACCGCCGAGCAGCATGACGCCGGAGAGCGGCACCAGGGCCAGCGCGCCGAACATCGTGGTGCGGATCAGCTTGCGGCGGCCGATCGCCGACTCCTTGGCACCCTGGCGGAAGTCCGCGTGGACCTTCGCCCGGACCTCGGCAGAGGCCTCGATCGGGTGCCGGTCGTCGGCGACCTCCACGTCGGACATCAGGGTGCGGGCCCAGTGGACCGCGCCCGCGCCGATGCAGAACAGCGCCACGCCGAGGGTCAGACCGAGCGCGAAGTTCATCGCGCTGAGGTGCCCGATCGGGAAGACGAAGATCGACTTGTCGTTCGGGATGACCAGGTAGGCGACGATGAAGCCGATGGTGGCCAGCATCGACACCGTGAACAGGAGGGCCACCATGCGCTCGGACCGCCTGGCGGCCCGCTCGTCGATGTCCTGGATCCGGTGCTCGTGGGGCGGCAGCCCCGGGTCCGCGAACGGGTTCTCCTCGTCCGCGATCCCTACGGCGCCGTGCGCGTGGTCCTGCTCAGCGGGCAGGTTCTCTTCTGGAATGTCTTGGCTACTCATGACTTCTTGGCCTTTGCGGTCCGAGCGGCGACCCAGACGGCGACCGCGATCAGCGCGCCGAGGCCGAAGATCCAGCCGAACAGACCCTCACTGACCGGCCCGAGGCCGCCCAGCTCCAGACCGCCCGGGTTCTCCGTCTTGTCGCCGTTGACCGCGTTCAGGTACGCGATGATGTCCTTCTTGTTCTTCTCCGACATCGTGGTGTCGGGGAAGGACGGCATGTTCTGCGGGCCCGTCTGCATGGCCTCGTAGATGTGCTTCGGAGCGACACCCTCCAGGGTCGGCGCGAACTTGCCCTTGGTCAGGGCGCCGCCCTTGCCGGTGAAGTTGTGGCACTGCGCGCAGTTGGTGCGGAACAGCTCGCCACCCTTGGCGATGTCCGCGCCGTCCGGACCGTACTGCTCCTTGGTGGGCACGCTCGGGCCGGCGCCCAGCGAGGCGATGTAGGCGGCAAGCTGGTCGATCTGGGTCTGGTCGTAGACGACCTTCTTGCGCGGGACCTGGGCGCCCTGCGAGGTGGCCGCGGGCATACGGCCGGTGCCGACCTGGAAGTCGACGGCCGCGGCGCCCACGCCGACCAGGCTCGGCCCGTCGGAGGAGCCCTGGCCACCGGTGCCGTGGCAGCTGGCGCAGCCGACCTCGTAGAGCTTCTTGCCCTCCTTGATGGTCAGGGACTGGGCGGAATCATCGGCCTGCGCCTTGCTCGCGGGTGCGAACGCGGCGTACAGCCCCCCAGTGGCCGCCAGCGCGAGGAGTAGGACGACGACCGCCGCCAGCGGATGGCGTCGTCGTGCGGAGAGCTTTTTCACGGATTACCCCGGTGTCAGGATCTTCTGCGTCGGTGCTTCTGGATGTGCGGGAGCCGGTCCCGGCTACTTGATCAGGTAGATCGTGGCGAAAAGGCCGATCCAGACCACATCGACGAAGTGCCAGTAGTAGGACACGACGATGGCGGCGGTCGCCTGCTCGTGAGTGAACCTCTTGGCCATGTAGGTGCGGCCGAGGACCAGCAGGAAGGCGATGAGACCGCCCGTCACGTGCAGGCCGTGGAAGCCGGTGGTCAGGTAGAACACCGAGCCGTACGGGTCGGAGGAGAGCGAGATGCCCTCGTCCCTCACCAGGCTCGTGTACTCGTAGATCTGACCGCCGATGAAGATCGCACCCATGATGAAGGTGAGGATGAACCACCCGCGGAGCTTCTTCACATCACCTCGCTCGGCCGCGAACACGCCGAGCTGGCAGGTGAGCGAGGAGAGCACCAGGATCGTGGTGTTCGTCGCGGAGAAGGGCACATTGAGCGCATGGGCCATGTGCTTCCAGTGCGCCGGACCCGTCACCGATCGCAGGGTGAAGTACATCGCGAAGAGGGCCGCGAAGAACATCAGCTCGGAACTCAGCCAGATGATGGTTCCGACGCTGGTGAGGTTCGGCCGGTTGACCGACGGGTGCGCGTGCCCGGTTTCTACTGTCGTTGCTGTCGCCACGACCGACATTATGTCGGTCGCTTATCCCGCCCTCACTCCGGGGGGTGCCGTTCGGAGTGTTGCCCCCGCCGAACCGGGGTTGACGTGGTGTTCATGGGGACTTCTACCGGAGTAACATCCCGCCCGAACGGCCCTGTCCGTCCCGTCCGTACGACGCTGACGTCCCGGAGGAACCATGCAGCCGACCGCTACGGTGCTGGTCTACAGCGACGACTCCAACACCCGCGAGCAAGTACGGCTGGCCTCCGGCCGCAGGCCGGCCCCCGATGTTCCCTTCGTCGAGTTCCTGGAGTGCGCCACGCCGGACGCGGTGCGGCGGGAACTGGACAAGGGCGGCATCGACGTGTGCGTGCTCGACGGTGAGGCCGTGCCGATGGGGGGTATGGGGGTGTGCCGGCAGATCAAGGACGAGGTGTTCAACTGTCCGCCGGTGCTGCTGCTGATGGGACGGCCCCAGGATGCGTGGCTGGCCACGTGGAGCCGGGCCGACGTGGCGGTCACCCTGCCGGTGGATCCTGTGGAGTTCGCCTCGGCCCTGGCTTCCCTGCTGCGTCGCAAGCGGTTGGTGGGCGCCTAGGAGCCCGGGGCGGGGGGCGTTCCCCGCGCCCCCTTGGCGGTACGCCTACACCGCCGTCGGCTGCAGGCGTACCGTGTCCGCCTCCGTCGGGCCTGCCGGCTTGGCGTTCGTCAGGGCGCTGCCCGTACGCCATTTCTTCCAGTCGACGTTCCAGTCGCCGAAGCCGTTGCCGAAGGGTTCCATCTGCACGCCGCGGGAGTTGACGACCCTGACGATGTCGCCTTCGTGGATGTGGTTGAAGAACCACTGGGCGTTGCCGGTGCTCATGCCGGTGCAGCCGTGGCTGACGTTCTCGTACCCCTGTGAGCCCACGGACCAGGGCGCGGCGTGGACGTATTCGCCGGACCAGGTCACCCGGGTGGCCCAGTAGACCGCCAGATCGTAGGAGTCCGAGGTGCCCGCGGCGATGCCGATCGTGGTGCTGCGCATGCGTACGAAGTACTGCTTCTCCAGGACGACCTTGATGCCGTTGCGGGTGTCGAAGCCGGGCCTGCCGGTGGTGACGGGGAAGCGCTTGACCACCTGGCCGTCCTGGTACAACGTCAGCTGATGCGCCGCGGCGTCCGTGATGGCCTCGACCCGGTCACCCGTGGTGATCTTCAGCGGCTTGGACGCGCCGCCCCACAGCCGGTCGCTGATCTTGACGCCGTCCAGGTTGCTGCGCACCGTGACGGTGGCGTGGGTGGGCCAGTACTCCTTGGGCCGGTAGTGGAGTTCCTTGCCGTTCACCCAGTACCAGGCGCCCTCCACCGCCGGTGTGGAGTCCACCCGCAGGGCGCGTTCCACGAGGGCGCGCTGCGCCTTGTCCTTGACCTCCTGGTCGAGCCGGGCGGTGATGGGCTGCCCGACGCCGTACGTGCCCGCGTCCGGCCCGAAGGTGATGTTGAGCCGTTTCTTGTTCGTGGGCCTGCTGGTGTCGAACGTGAGGACCTTGCGTCCGGGCGCGCCGTCTGCGTCCTCGGTGCTCACCCTGACCGTGTAGTGGGCGTTGGCGGCCAGCGCGGAGGTGCTGTGCCAGCGGCTGCCGTCGGCCTCGAGTTCGCCCGTCACATAGCGCCCTGTGGAGTCCTGGGCGGTGACGTCCGTGATGCGGTCGTCATCGTGGTTGACGGTGACCTCCAGGGGCTTGTCCGGGTCGGCCCGCTGCCCCGCTTCGGTGGGGCCGTTGAAGGAGATCAGATCCGCCGCGTCGTACGGCTTGGCCGACAGGGGGTTGCCGTCCGAACCGCAGGCGGTGACGCCCGCGCCGAGGGCGGTCACCAGCAGCGTGCAGCCGACGACGGTGCGGGTCCGCGGAGTGTGGTTCATACGATCACGCTATGAGGCAATGACCCCATTGGCGCGGCAGGTAATCCGTACGAGTGAGCGACACTGCGGCAAGAGGAGGACGGCCGCGTCACCCGAACGGCCGAAAGCCCGGACTCTCCTGAGGGAGTGTCCGGGCTTCCGGTGTGCGCTGTCGTGTGCTACTGGGTGCGGTTCTCACCGTGGTAGTACTCGAACACCCAGCCGAACAGGCCGACCAGGATGAACGGCGCGGAGAAGTAGATCAGCCACCAGCCGACCGCGATGCTGAGGAAGGCGATCGCACCGCCGAAGCCCAGCATGAGCGGCTGCCAGCTGTGCGGGCTGAAGAAGCCCAGCTCGCCCGCGTCGTCCGCGACGTCGGCCTCCTTGTCGTCCTGGGCGCCCGCGTCGACCCGCCGGGCGGTGAAGCCCAGGTAGAAGCCGATCATCACGCTCAGGCCGAAGGCCAGGAAGAGTGCGGTGGTACCGGCCGGCTCCTTCGACCACACGCCATACACGATGGCCATGATCAGCATGAAGAAGCTCAGCCAGATGAACATCCGGCCCTGGATCCTCACTTGCCGGCCTCCTTGCTGCCCGCGATGGCGGTGCCGTGACCGCTGTGCGCGAGCTGCTCGAGCGCGGCGATCTCAGGGTGGTGCAGGTCGAACGCCGGGGATTCACTGCGGATCCGCGGCAGGGTGAGGAAGTTGTGCCGCGGCGGCGGGCAGGAGGTCGCCCATTCGAGCGAACGGCCGTAGCCCCACGGATCGTCCACGCCGACCGGCTTGCCGTACTTGGCGGTCTTCCACACGTTGTAGAGGAACGGCAGGATCGACAGGCCCAGCACGAAGGACGCGATCGTCGAGATCGTGTTCAGGGCGGTGAAGCCGTCGGCGTGCAGGTAGTCGGCGTAACGGCGCGGCATGCCCTCCACGCCCAGCCAGTGCTGGACCAGGAAGGTGCCGTGGAAACCGACGAACAGCGTCCAGAAGGTGATCTTGCCGAGGCGCTCGTCCAGCATCTTGCCGGTCATCTTCGGCCACCAGAAGTGGAAACCGGAGAACATGGCGAAGACGACCGTACCGAAGACCACGTAGTGGAAGTGGGCCACGACGAAGTACGAGTCGGAGACGTGGAAGTCCATCGGCGGCGAGGCCAGGATGACACCGGTCAGACCACCGAACGTGAAGGTGATCAGGAAGCCGACGGCCCAGAGCATCGGCGTCTCGAAGGACAGCGAGCCCTTCCACATCGTGCCGATCCAGTTGAAGAACTTCACACCGGTGGGGACGGCGATCAGGAACGTCATGAAGGAGAAGAACGGCAGCAGCACCCCGCCGGTGACGTACATGTGGTGGGCCCACACGGTCACGGACAGACCGGCGATGGAGATGGTCGCGGCGATCAGACCCATGTAGCCGAACATCGGCTTACGGGAGAACACCGGGATCACTTCGGAGATGATGCCGAAGAACGGCAGCGCGATGATGTACACCTCTGGATGGCCGAAGAACCAGAAGAGGTGTTGCCACAGCAGGGCTCCGCCGTTGGTGGCGTCGAAGACATGGGCGCCGAACTTGCGGTCCGCCTCCAGCGCGAACAGCGCGGCCGCCAGGACCGGGAAGGCCAGCAGGACCAGCACGGCGGTCAGCAGCACGTTCCACACGAAGATCGGCATGCGGAACATGGTCATGCCCGGGGCACGCATGCAGATGATCGTGGTGATGAAGTTGACCGCACCGAGGATGGTGCCGAAGCCGGAGAAGGCCAGACCCATGATCCACATGTCGGCGCCGACACCCGGGCTGCGGACCGCGTCCGACAGCGGGGAGTAGGCGAACCAGCCGAAGTCGGCCGCGCCCTGCGGGGTGAGGAAGCCGCCCACCGCGATGGTCGAGCCGAACAGGTACAGCCAGTAGGCGAACATGTTCAGCCGCGGGAACGCCACGTCCGGGGCGCCGATCTGCAGCGGCATGATCCAGTTCGTGAAGCCGGCGAACAGCGGGGTGGCGAACATCAGCAGCATGATCGTGCCGTGCATCGTGAACGCCTGGTTGAACTGCTCGTTCGACATGATCTGCAGGCCCGGCCGGGCCAGCTCGGCGCGCATGAGCAGCGCCATCACGCCACCGATCAGGAAGAACGCGAACGACGTAACGAGGTACATCGTCCCGATCGTCTTGTGGTCGGTGGTCGTCAGCCACTTCACCACGACATTGCCGGGCTGCTTGCGCCTGACCGGCAGCTCGTTCTCGTACGAGCCCTCTGCTGCCGCGGCACCCTGGGGTTCGTTGAGGATGCTCACAGGTTGTTCGTCCTCTGGTTCTTCTCGTGGCCCGTCTGCGCGATGCCGGCCGGAATGTAACCGGTCTGCCCCTTCGCCTCGAGCTCCTTGAGGTGCTTCTCGTACGCTGCCGGAGAGACGACCTTCACGTTGAACAGCATCCGGGAGTGGTCGACGCCGCAGAGCTCGGCGCACTTGCCGAGGAACGTGCCTTCGTGGTTCGGAGTCACCTGGAAGGCGTTGGTGTGGCCCGGGATGACGTCCATCTTCATCAGGAACGGCACCACCCAGAAGGAGTGGATGACGTCACGCGAGGTGAGGACGAAGCGGACCGTCTTGCCCTTGGGGAGCCAGAGCGTCGGACCGGGGTTGTTCGTCTGCGGGTTCCGCGTGCCCGGGGTACCGACGTCGTAGACACCGCCGGCGTTCGCCGGGAAGTCCTTCTTGAACCGGTCCGGAATGGCGTCCAGGTTCTTGTCGGTCTTGGCGTCGCCGGAGACACCGGGGACGTTCTCGACATAGTTGAAGCCCCAGCTCCACTGGAAGCCGACCACGTTGATGGTGACGTCGGGCTTCTTGGAGACATCGAGGAGCTTCGACTCGTCCCGGGCCGTGAAGTAGAAGAGCACCGAGATGATGATGATCGGGACCACCGTGTACAAGGCCTCGATCGGCATGTTGTACCGGGTCTGCGGAGGTACCTCGACCTTGGTGCGGCTGCGCCGGTGGAACATGGCGCTCCACAGGATCAGGCCCCACACCAGCACGCCGACGGCGAGCGCGGCAGCCCAGGAGCCCTGCCACAGCGAGAGGATCCGCGGAGCCTCTTCCGTGGTCGGGGTGGGCATACCAAGGCGGGGGAAGTCCTTGTATGTGCAACCGGTTGCGGTCGCCAGGACCAGGCCCGCGGTCAGTGCCTGCAGCAGCTTCCGCCGCATCGGGCGCCGCGGCGAGCGGTCGGAGCCGTTGGGACTCACGTAGCGCCTTCCCGAGAGTCTCGCCCGAGCGGTCGGCTGCGGCCTTCTCGCTGGTCGGTCGCCGCCCTGCGTCGGGCAGGGGTTTGGATGTTTATGCGGACCAAACCCTAGCCGACGCCCTCCGGGGGTTCGCGGGGAGGGGGGCATACGCGCTAGGGGTCACCCGAAAGCGCCCGGGAGCTCGGGTGGTTTCGGTGCGTTTGCGGCTGTGGACCGGTCGGTGGCTCCCGCGCGGTTCCCCGCGCCCCTGACCACTTGCCGGAAGCTTTAACGTTGCTGTGTGTCCTACTTTGACGCCGCGTCCGGCGCTCCTCTGCATCCCGTGGCCCGGCAGGCCTTGATGGCCTCCCTGGATGAGGGATGGGCCGATCCCACGCGCCTCTACCGGGAGGGACGCAAGGCCCGTCTGCTGCTCGATGCCGCACGTGAAGCGGCCGCCGAGGCGATCGGCTGCCGAGCCGACGAACTGGTCTTCACCTCCTCCGGCACGCGGGCCGTACACACGGGTGTCGCGGGGGCGTTGGCCGGGCGGCGGCGGATCGGACGCCACCTGATCGTGTCGTCCGTCGAACACTCCTCCGTACTCCATTCGGCGGAGGCGTTCGAGGCGGACGGCGGGACGGTGACCCAGGTGCCGGTGAACCGGGCGGGTGCCGTTCAGCCCTCGGGCTACGGCGCCGCCCTGCGCCCGGACACCGCGCTGGCGTGTCTGCAGTCGGCCAACCACGAGGTGGGGACCGTGCAGCCGGTCGCCGAGGTGGCCGAGGTGTGCCGGGCCGCCGGGGTGCCGCTGCTGGTGGACGCGGCGCAGTCGCTGGGATGGGAGCCCGTCGAGGGCGACTGGTCGCTGCTCACGGCCGGCGCGCACAAGTGGGGCGGGCCGTCCGGGGTCGGGCTGCTCGTCGTACGCAAGGGGGTGCGGTTCGCCGCCCAAGGGCCCGTCGACGAGCGGGAGTCGGGGCGGGCACCCGGGTTCGAGAACATCCCGGCGATCGTGGCGGCGGCGGCCTCCCTGCGGGCGGTGCGCGCCGAGGCGGCCCAGGAGGCGGTACGGCTGCGGGAGCTGACGGAGCGGATCCGGGCGCGGGTGCCACGGCTGGTGCCGGACGTGGAGGTCGTCGGCGATCCCGAGCGGCGGCTGCCCGGGATCGTCACCTTCTCCTGCCTCTACGTCGACGGCGAGGCGCTGCTGCACGAGCTGGACCGGCAGGGCTTCTCGGTCTCCTCCGGCTCCTCCTGCACGAGCAGCACCCTGACACCCAGCCATGTGCTGAGGGCGATGGGCGTGCTGAGCGAGGGGAACGTACGGGTGTCCCTGCCGATGGGGACGGCCGAGGAGGACGTGGAGCGGTTCCTGGCGGTGCTGCCGGGAGCCGTGGCCGGGGTCCGCGAGAAGCTGGGCGCACCGACGGCCGCGGCCACCGCGGCGGGTCCGGCGGAACTCGTCGTCGACTCCCTGGGCAAGCGCTGCCCGATCCCGGTCATCGAACTGGCCAAGGTGTTCGGCCAGGTACCGGTGGGCGGCACGATCCGCGTCCTCTCCGACGACGAGGCGGCCCGCCTGGACATCCCGGCGTGGTGCGAGATGCGGGGGCAGGAGTACGTCGGGGAGGAGCCGGCGGAGCAGGGGACGGCGTATGTCGTACGCCGGGTGAGCTGAAGGCGGGTCCGGGGGGGTGGAGCCCCCCGGAGTCGCGGCTCAGCCCAGGTGCGCCTGGACCTCCTGCCCGGCATCGTCCCCGTACGCCTTCACGAACCGCTCCATGAAGTGCGCCCGCCGCAACCGGTACTCCTGCGTCCCCACCGTCTCGATGACGAGCGTCGCCAGCATGCACCCCACCTGAGCGGCGCGCTCCAGCGGAACCCCCCAGGCCAGTCCCGACAGGAATCCCGCGCGGAAGGCGTCGCCGACACCCGTGGGGTCGGCCTTGAGCTCCTCCTCGGGGCAGCCGACCTCGACCGGGTCCTCGCCGGCCCGCTCGATGCGCACGCCGCGCGCGCCGAGCGTGGTGACGCGGTGGCCGACCCGGCCCAGGATCTCGGCGTCGTTCCAGCCGGTCTTGGTCTCGATGAGGCCCTTCTCGTACTCGTTGGAGAACAGGTACGTCGCCCCGTCCAGCAGCAGACGGATCTCGTCGCCGTCCATCCGGGCGATCTGCTGGGAGAAGTCGGCGGCGAAGGGGATCGCGCGGGAGCGGCACTCCTCGGTGTGGCGGAGCATCGCCTCCGGGTCGTCGGCGCCGATGAGGACCAGGTCGAGGCCGCCCACGCGGTCGGCGACGGTCTTCAGCTCGATGAGGCGGGCCTCGCTCATCGCGCCGGTGTAGAACGAGCCGATCTGGTTGTGGTCGGCGTCGGTGGTGCACACGAAGCGGGCGGTGTGCAGGGTCTCGGAGATCCGGACCGACTCGGTGTCCACACCGTGCCGGTCGAGCCAGGCCCGGTACTCGTCGAAGTCGGCGCCGGCGGCACCGACCAGGATCGGTGCGGTGCCGAGCTGGCCCATGCCGAAGGCGATGTTCGCGGCGACGCCGCCGCGGCGGACGTCCAGGTTGTCGACGAGGAAGGAGAGCGAAACCGTGTGCAGCTGGTCCGCGACGAACTGATCCGCGAAACGGCCGGGGAAGGTCATGAGGTGGTCAGTGGCGATGGAGCCGGTGACTGCGATGCGCACGACGGGGAATCTCCTGCGGGAGGCTGGATTGACAGTTCACGCTACCCGGTTGGCCGCCGCCGCTGTAGCTGGCGAAACTACCCGATAGTAGATCTTTCTTCGCGGCCTCGAGCAGGCCTACGGTGCCAGCATGACGAACCTCAAGTTCCGCCCCACCGCTCCCGCCGGCCTCGAGGGTGATCTCGAGGGCGATCTCGCCGTGCTGCGCGGCGACTGCGCCCGGATGGCCGCGCACTGGGCGGCTCCCGAGCGCGCCGAGTCCCGGCCGGTGCCGCTGTCCCTGATCCACGGGGTCACCGTGCCGGCGAGGTCCGCGCGGCTGCTGGACGCGATGTCGGACTACGGCGACTGACGCGGGGGCGCGTTTCGCAGGGAACCGCACGCTCCCCTCCCGCGTCCCATCGCCGTCCCCCACGCGGGGGATGCGGGATACGACCAGCGAGGAGCGATGCGGTGAACACCGAGCGACCCGAGAACCGCGAGCACCCCGAGGGCTCCGAGCATGCCGAGAGCGCAGGGAGCACGGGGGACACCGGGAGCGCAGCGAGCCCGGCGGGCCGCGAGGACTCCGGAAAGCCCGAGCCGGCGAGCACACCGGCGGACGGCGCCGACGGCGCCGACGGCACGGAGGGCGGGCAGGCGGGCCGGGGGCGCTCGCGGCTCGCCGTGATCTGCGTCGCCGCCGCTGTGCTGCTGGTCGGCGGCGGTGGCGCCTATCTCGCGGCGGGCGGTCGCAGCGCCGCCCCGGGCTCGGCCGGTGGCGGTGCCACTCCCCCGCCGCTCGCACTGGACGGCTTCAGCGGCACGGGCGGCATCGCCGCGGGCGAGCCGGACCCGTACGGCGCGACGTACGTCGCCGAGGGCGACCTGCCGGCCGGCCCCGGCTCGGCACCGGTGTACGCACCCAAGGGCGAGGTCGGCAAGGACGCGGTGGCGCGGCTGGCCAAGGCCCTCGGCATCGACGGCACGCCGGTGGCCGAGGGAGCGGTCTGGCGGGTCGGCGGCAGGGACGGCTCAGGGCCCAGCCTGCAGGTGAACCGGGACGCGCCGGGCAGCTGGACCTACAGCCGGTACGCGCCGGGCACCGACGACTGCAAGAAGGGTGTCCTCTGTGCGCACGACCCGATGGGCCCGGCCGGCGCGCCGGTGAGCGTGCGGAAGGCGACCGAGGCCGCCACTTCGGTGCTGAAGGCGGCCGGACTGGACGACGCGAAGATCGACGCGAGCCAGGTCATGGGCGCCCAGCGGGTGGTCAACGCCGAGCCGGTGGTCGGCGGGCTGCCGACGTACGGCTGGACGACCGGTCTGACCGTGGACCGGCAGGGCGAGCTGGTCGGCGGGCACGGGCTGCTCGGGTCGCCGGTGAAGGGCGACACGTATCCCGTGCTGAGCGCCGCGAAGACGCTGAAGCTGATGAACGCGGCGCCCAAGAGCGACCACCGGATGGGCATCGGCGGCTGTGCCAGTCCGATGCCGCTGAAGGACCGGCTGGAGCAGCCCTGCGGCGCCTCGACGGGGGTGCCGACGGCGGGGACGGACCAGGGGGCCGACCGGGCCGGCGTGGAGAAGGCGGTGTTCGGGCTGTCGGCGCACTCCGTGGCCGGGCGGCAGACGCTGGTGCCGTCCTGGTTGTTCGAGGTGCGGGGGCCTGCCGGCGAGGCCGCGTCCACGGTTTCGTATCCGGCGGTCGATCCGAGGTATCTGGCGTCCGCCGCCACGCCCTCGGCGCCTGCCGCATCCGGGGCGCCCCGGAATGTGAAGGTCACCGGCTACACGGCCGAGGGCCGGGACCTGGCCGTGAGCTTCTACGGCGGGGTGTGCGCCGACTACACGGTGGCGGCGAAGGAGGGCGGGGAACGGGTGACCGTGACCGTCACCGAGCGTCCCTGGCCGGACAAGGTGTGCGTACTGATCGCCAAGGAGTACGTGAAGACCGTACGGCTGGCTGCTCCGCTCGGCGGGCGGGCGGTGGTCGGTGACGACGGTGCCCGGATCCCGCAGGGCGCTCCGCGGGCAGAGCGGTGACGGTCGTACGGCGTCCGCGTACGACGAAAGGCGGCCCCCTGTCCGGGGGCCGCCTTTCTCATACCGTCAGGCCGTGGCCGTCGGCTCAGCTGAAGGAGTCGCCGCAGGCGCAGGAGCCCGTCGCGTTCGGGTTGTCGATGGTGAAGCCCTGCTTCTCGATCGTGTCCACGAAGTCGATGGTGGCGCCGCCGAGGTACGGAGCGCTCATGCGGTCCGTGACGACCTTGACCCCGCCGAAGTCCTTCTCCACGTCACCGTCGAGCGAGCGCTCGTCGAAGAAGAGCTGGTAGCGCAGGCCGGAGCAGCCGCCGGGCTGGACGGCGACCCGCAGCGCGAGGTCGTCGCGGCCTTCCTGGTCGAGCAGGGCCTTGACCTTGGCCGCGGCGGCGTCGGTCAGGATGATGCCGTCGGTGACGGTGGTGGTCTCGTCCGATACGGACATCTACATCTCTCCCGGGTTGTACGGAGACTGCTTGCCGACGAGTGCAACCGGCACTTCCGCGGATTCATTCCGGGCCGGGCAGTCGCGTTGGGGCGTTTTCACTTCTGTCTTCATGCTCGCACATGCCCGTGGGCGCCGACAGCGGCCTGTGGAGGGACCCCGGGCGGGGCCGAGCGGGACCCGAGCGGGAGCCGAGGGGGATTCACGTCACATCGACGTTATGGCCATCGTCAAACTGACGTGAACCAGTTATGATAGATAGCGTCAGTTAGACGAAAAGTAGAAAGGGTGCGTGTCGTGACCACCGCCCAGACCACGGAGCTCGATGTGCAGCCGACTCCGCTCGCCCTGCTGCTGCTCGGCCGGGAGGCCGACCCGAAGAGCGAGCGGGGCGTCGAGTGCCCCGGTGACCTGCCCTCGCCGTCCGACCCCGACCTGGTGATGCGCGCCCGCGCGGCCAAGGAGAAGCTCGGCGACAAGGTCTTCGTGCTCGGTCACCACTACCAGCGCGACGAGGTCATCCAGTTCGCCGACGTCACGGGTGACTCCTTCAAGCTGGCCCGGGACGCGGCCGCGCGCCCGGAGGCCGAGTACATCGTGTTCTGCGGTGTGCACTTCATGGCCGAGTCCGCGGACATCCTGACCTCCGACGACCAGAAGGTCGTCCTGCCCGACCTCGCCGCCGGCTGCTCCATGGCCGACATGGCCACGGCCGAGCAGGTCGCGGAGTGCTGGGACGTCCTGACGGAGGCCGGGATCGCCGAGCAGGTCGTGCCCGTCTCGTACATGAACTCCTCGGCCGACATCAAGGCGTTCACCGGCAAGCACGGCGGCACCATCTGCACCTCCTCCAACGCCAAGCGCGCCCTGGACTGGGCCTTCGAGCAGGGCGAGAAGGTGCTCTTCCTGCCCGACCAGCACCTCGGCCGCAACACCGCCGTCCGGGACATGGGCATGTCCCTGGACGACTGCGTGGTCTACAACCCGCACAAGCGGAACGGCGGGCTGACGGCCGAGGAGCTGCGCGCGGCGAAGATGATCCTCTGGCGCGGGCACTGCTCGGTCCACGGCCGCTTCAACCTCGACTCGGTCAACGACGTCCGTGCGCGCATCCCGGGCGTGAACGTCCTGGTCCACCCCGAGTGCAAGCACGAGGTCGTGGCCGCGGCGGACTACGTCGGCTCCACCGAGTACATCATCAAGGCCCTGGAAGCCGCCCCGGCCGGCTCCAAGTGGGCCATCGGCACCGAGCTGAACCTGGTCCGCCGCCTGGCGAACCGTTTCGCGCCCGAGGGCAAGGAGATCGTCTTCCTCGACAAGACGGTCTGCTTCTGCTCGACCATGAACCGCATCGACCTGCCCCACCTGGTCTGGGCCCTGGAGTCCCTCGCCGAGGGCAACCTGGTCAACCGGATCGAGGTCGACAAGGAGACGGAGGCGTTCGCGAAGCTGGCGCTGGAGCGGATGCTGGCGCTGCCGTAGGCCGACCTCGGCAGCCCGCTGTCGTGGCACCGGCGCAGGAACGCGGCAAGGCGCCACGGCAGCCGGCCCCCGGTCGCGGCGACCACCACCGGATACTGGCGGGTGGTGATCGCCACGAACCCGGATCCTGCGGCCAGGCCGCAGGCCGCGGCCGTCGCGGCGGCGAACGGCCACGGCACCCGTAGCCGGTCGACGAAGAGCAGCGCCCAGAACGCCGCGCCCGCCATCACGGCAGCCGCCACCAGCCCGGCCGGCGCGTCGTTGCGCGGCGGGGACAGCGGGGTGGGCGCGCGTACCCCAGAAGGAACTGAACACCCCTCGGCGGTACGGGAGTTGGCGCCGACAAGGCGCGGTCCGGGCCGCCGTGCCCGGCCGTACCGGATCAGTGCGGGCCCGTGGAACGCCGCAGTGTGGGGATCACTCCATCCTCGGACGTACCAGCCCCGACTCGTACGCGATCACCACCAGCTGCGCCCGGTCGCGGGCGCCCAGCTTGGCCATGGCCCGGTTGACGTGCGTCTTCACCGTCAGCGGGCTGACCCGCAGGCGTTCGGCGATCTCGTCGTTGGAGTGGCCGCCGGCGACCTGGACCAGCACCTCCCGCTCCCGGCCGGTGAGCGCGCCGAGCCGCTCGGAGCGGGCCGGGTCGCGGCCGTCGTCGTCGCCCCGGGCGAGGAAACGGGCGATCAGCCCCTTGGTCGCGGTGGGAGACAGCAGGGCCTCGCCGCCCGCCGCGACCCGGATGGCGTTCAGCAGTTCCTCCGGCTCGCTGCCCTTGCCGAGGAAGCCGGAGGCGCCGGCGCGGAGGGCCTGCACGACGTAGTCGTCCACCTCGAAGGTGGTCAGGATGACCACGCGGACCTCCGCGAGGGAAGGGTCGGTGCTGATCAGCCGGGTGGCGGCGAGCCCGTCCGTGCCGGGCATCCGGATGTCCATGAGGACCACGTCGGTGGAGCGCTCCTTGGCCAGCCGGACCGCTTCGGCCCCGTCGGACGCCTCCCCCACCACCTCCATGTCCGGCTCGGAGTCGACCAGCACCCGGAACGCGCTGCGCAGCAGTGCCTGGTCGTCGGCGAGCAGGACACGGATCGTCATGCGGGCTCCCCCGGGGCCGTCGTACGGGTCTCGGTACGGGTCTTGAGGGGCAGGATCGCATGGACGCGGAAGCCGCCGCCGTAGCGGGGTCCGGTGGTCAGGGTGCCGCCGAGCGCGGTGACCCGTTCCCGCATGCCGAGCAGCCCGTGCCCGCCGCCGGCCCCGGGCACGCCGGCCGCGCCCGCGCCGTCGTCGAGGACGGTGACCTCGATGTTCGGTCCGACGCGTACGACACTGACCTCGGCCTTGGCGTCGGCTCCGGCATGCTTCTGGGCGTTCGTCAGCGCTTCCTGGATGATCCGGTAGGCGGCGAGATCGACGGCGGCGGGGAGTTCCGTGCCCTGGTCGGCACGGGCCACCTCCACCGGCAGCCCCGCGTGGCGGAAGGTGTCGGCCAGGTCGGCCAGCCGGCTGAGACCCGGAGCGGGCTCGGTCGGGGCCTCGGGGTCGCCGGACTGGCGCAGCAGGCCGACCGTGGCGCGCAGTTCCTCCAGCGCCGAGCGGCCGGCCTCGCGTACATGCCCCAGGGCCTCCTTGGCCTGGTCGGGCCGCTTGTCCATGACATGCGCGGCCACTCCTGCCTGCACGTTCACCAGGGCGATGTGATGGGCGACGACGTCGTGCAGATCGCGGGCGATGCGCAGCCGCTCCTCGGCGACCCGGCGGCGGGCCTCCTCCTCGCGGGTGCGTTCGGCTCTTTCGGCCCGCTCCCGGATGGCCTGGACGACCGCGCGCCGGCTGCGGACCGCGTCCCCGGCGGTGGCGCCGATGCCGGTCCAGGCGAGCACGCCGATGTTCTCCTGCGCGTACCAGGGCTGCGAGCCGCCCAGCATGGCGGCGGCGGTCAGCACGGTCATGGTGAACAGGCCGACGCGCCAGGTGGTGGTGCGGTCGGTGCTCGCGGCGACGGTGTACAGGGCGATGACGGCGGACATCGCGACCGGGGTACGGGGGTCGCCGGTGACGCACTCGATCACGGAGAGGACACCGGTGACGGCGAGGACCGTCTTCGGGGCACGGCTGCGGAAGGCGAGCGCGGCCGCGGCGAGCAGCATGAGGAGGAGGCTGAGAGGGCCGGGGCTGCGGATGCCCCAGGTGACCCCGTTGTTGCCGCGGGGGGTCACGAAGGATCCCGCGATCATGCACACCAGCACGCCCGCGGCGATGGCCGCGTCCAGCGCGAGAGGATGCGCTTTCAGGCTGCAGCGGGCGCGGTCGAGTGTGCTCACGGACGAACACAGTACGGGGGCTTTGCGGTGCCCTGTACCGGTGAGCGCCCCGAAGGGTGCGGGGCACCGCGCGAGGAACCCACCGCGGACCCGCAGTGGCCCTGCCGCAGAACCCCCCGAGCTCTCAGGCCACCGCTCTGCTCAGCCCGGGATCAGCCCCTCGTCGCCGAGCATCTGGCGGACCTCGTCCAGCGTCGCGTCCGGCGAGGGAAGGATCAGCTCCGAGGGTTCCAGCGCGTCGTCCGGCAGCGGAGTGCCGAGGCGGCGGACGGAGTCCAGGAGAGCGCCGAGCGTGCGGCGGAAGCCGGCCTCGTCGCCGCTCTCCATCTCTTCCAGCAGCTCGTCGTCCAGCTTGTTCAGCTCGACGAGGTGGGAGTCGTCCAGCTGCACCTGGCCCTCCCCCATGATCCGTACGATCACGTCGGCCTCCTCGGCTCGGGTCCCGCGCCGGACTACTGCTTGTCGAAGCGCGGGGTGTCCTGCGGCTGCTGCTGGGTCTGCCCCTGGCCGGTGCCGCCCTCGATGGCCTGCTGCGGGGAGCCTCCGGCCAGCTCGGCCTTCATGCGCTGCAGTTCCAGCTCTACATCCGTACCACCCGAGATGCGGTCCAGCTCGGCGGCGATGTCGTCCTTGGCCATGCCGGTCGGGTCGTCCAGGGCGCCGGAGGCGAGCAGCTCGTCGATGGCGCCGGCCCGCGCCTGGAGCTGGGCGGTCTTGTCCTCGGCGCGCTGGATGGCCAGGCCGACGTCGCCCATCTCCTCGGAGATGCCGGAGAAGGCCTCGCCGATCCGGGTCTGGGCCTGGGCGGCGGTGTAGGTGGCCTTGATGGTCTCCTTCTTCGTACGGAACGCGTCCACCTTGGCCTGCAGGCGCTGGGCCGCCAGGGTGAGCTTCTCCTCCTCGCCCTGGAGGGTGGCGTGCTGCGTCTGGAGGTCGGTGACCTGCTGCTGGAGGGCGGCGCGCCGGGACAGCGCCTCGCGGGCCAGGTCCTCGCGGCCGAGCGCGAGCGCCTTGCGGCCCTGGTCCTCCAGCTTGGTGGACTGCTGCTGCAACTGGTTGAGCTGAAGTTCCAGGCGCTTGCGGCTGGTCGCCACGTCGGCGACGCCACGGCGGACCTTCTGCAGCAGCTCCAGCTGCTTCTGATACGAGTAATCGAGGGTCTCGCGCGGGTCCTCGGCCCGGTCAAGGGCCTTGTTCGCCTTCGCGCGGAAGATCATCCCCATACGCTTCATGACACCGCTCATGGGCTTCGCGCGCCCCCTTCTGACGGACTCCAGCTCACAGATCCTGCGACAGGACCCACAGTACGGGCCCTGACTCCATTACCGCACTGTTCGGGGAGTGATGAGCTCATCCCCAAGAACGACTGCGGACCGTACCGCTCCGGCGCAAGGAGTAGGTGACCCCCTGGCGGAACGTCCCCTCTGTCCCCCTACAGACGTCCGGTGTTGCCGGATCGTTCCCCGTCGGGCTGGGGTCCATGCCGGTGAAGCCCTTACGCTTGGGTTTTGTGTTCCGTAGCCGTGCCAAGGAAGAGAAGGCCCCCGCCGACAAGGCGCAGGTGACCCTCTCCAAGCAGCCCCGTGACCCGCAGGCCAAGAAGGGCAGGCCCACGCCCAAGCGCAGTGAGGCCCAGTCCCAGCGGCGCAGCGTGGCCCATACGCCGACCAATCGCAAGGAGGCCGCGAAGCGCCAGCGCGAGGAGCGGCGCGAGGCCCTGCAGCGACAGCGCCAGGCGCTGGCCAGCGGTGACGAGCGCTATCTGCCCGCCCGGGACAAGGGCCCGGTCCGCAAGTTCGCCCGCAACTGGGTGGACTCGCGGTTCAATGTGGCGGAGTTCTTCCTGCCGCTCGCCGTCGTGATCCTCGTGCTGAGCGTGGTGCGGGTGCCGGCGATCCAGTCGATCGCGCTGCTGCTGTGGCTGGTGGTGATCGTGCTGATCGTGGTGGACGCGGCGATCAGCGGCTTCCGCCTGAAGAAGCGCCTGAAGGAGCGCTTCCCGGACCAGAACACGCGCGGCGCGGTCGCCTACGCGCTGATGCGCTCGCTTCAGATGCGCCGGCTCCGGCTGCCCAAGCCGCAGGTCAAGCGCGGAGAGCGGCCCTGAGCGCAGAGCCTTTCGCCGGGGGCGCGGCCGAGGCCTGGCTGAACAAGGTGGGCAAGCTGCGTGATGTCGTACGCCAGGAGCTGGTGGCCCGGCAGCTGGACGAGCAGATAGCCGGGCGGTTCCCGGTCGGGCAGCGGCTGCGGGTGCTCGACGTGGGGATGGGCCAGGGCACGCAGGCGCTGCGGCTGGCCCGGCTCGGCCATCAGGTGACCGGGGTCGAGCAGGACGCGACGATGATCGCCGCCGCCCGTGAGGCGCTGGCCGCGCAGCCGGAGGGCATCCGCGAGCGGGTCCGGCTGGTGCAGAGCGACGGGCGCGACACCGGTGTGCACTTTCTGCCGGGCAGCTTCGACGTGGTGCTGTGCCACGGCGTACTGATGTACGTCGAGGAGCCCGACCCGCTGGTCGCGGGCCTGGCGAGGATGCTCGCGCCCGGTGGGCTCCTCTCCCTCCTCGTCCGCAACGGCGACGCGCTCGCCATGCGCCCGGGCCTCGCCGGGGACTGGGCGGGCGCCCTGGCCGCGTTCGACACCACCGGCTACCACAACCGCCTCGGCCTGGACGTACGCGCCGACCGGCTCGCGGCGCTCACCGCCACGCTCGACGGCATCGCCGCCCCGCTGCACGCCTGGTACGGCGTCCGGGTCTTCACCGACACGGCGCCGGACGACGCAGCGATCCCCGCCGACCTGGAGACACTCCTCGCGGCCGAGGAGCGCGCCGGCCGCACGGACCCCTACCGCCGGGTCGCGGCACTGCTGCACCTGTGCGGCGTACGGGGCTGAAGCCCCCCGGATCAACACCACACGCCCGGCAACTGGTGCCCACAGGCCGGGCGCACGACCCCCACCACCGGACCACGGCACCGCTGCGGCTTACGAGGCTGAAACCCTCCCGATCAACACCACACGCCCGCCGACCAGCACACCGCAGGCCGCGCACACGGCCCCCGGCCACCGGATCACGGCACCGCCGCACCCACGCGGCTTACGAGGCTGAAGCCCCCCGGATCAACACCACACACCCGGCAACTGGTGCCCACAGGCCAGGCGCACGACCCCCAGCCCCGGACCACGGCACCGCTGCCACGTACGGGGCTGAAGCCGTTCGGGTCAACAGCGCGGGCCGGTTGATCTGTGCGCGGTGAGACTCGGGGTATGGACGCTTCCCTCCGTCGTGCCCTCCACAGGGTCGTCGCCTCGGCCGCGCTGGTGTGCTGCTTGGCCGCCGGCTGTACCAGCACGACTCCCAAGGCCCGGCAGAACAGTGCGACGACCGCGGGCGACCTGCAGGGTCAGTACCAGAAGGTCGTCAAGGAGGTCCTGCCGTCGGTCGTGCAGATCCAGGCGCGCCAGGACCTGGGCTCCGGGGTGGTGTACGACGACAAGGGACACATCGTCACCAACGCGCACGTGGTCCAGTCGGAGAAGTCCCTCAAGGTGACCACGGCCAACAACGAGGAGCCGCTCACCGCGAGCCTGGTGTACTCCTACCCCGAGCAGGACCTGGCCGTGCTCAAGCTGGACAAGGTACCGGCCGGGCTGCGGCCGGCCTCGTTCGCCGACTCCGAGAAGGTGGAGGTCGGCCAGATCGTGCTGGCCATGGGCTCGCCGCTCGGGCTGTCGTCCAGCGTGACCGAGGGCATCGTCTCGGCGACCGGGCGGACCGTCAGCGAGGCGCCCGGCGGGGGCACGGGTGCGACGATCGCGAACATGGTGCAGACCTCGGCCGCCATCAACCCCGGCAACAGCGGCGGCGCGCTGGTCAATCTCGCCGGGCAGGTCATCGGCATCCCGACGCTCGCCGCCACCGACCCCGACCTCGGAAACAACGCGGCGCCCGGCATCGGGTTCGCCATCCCGGCGTCGATGGTGAGGACGATCACCGACCAGATCATCAAGCAGGGCAAGGTCGTCGACTCGGGGCGGGCCGCGCTCAACATCAGCGCGCGGACCGTCGTGGACGAGCGCTACCAGCCCGCCGGGGTGGCGGTGGTCAGCGCCAAGGCCGGCGGGGCGGCCGACAAGGCGGGCATCGGGCCGGGCGACATCATCACCAAGCTGGGTGACCAGCCGATCACCACCATCACCTCCCTCTCGGAGGCGCTGGCGACGGACAAGCCGGGCCAGAAGACGTCGGTGACCTTCCAGCGGGGCGGCAGCCAGAAGACGGTGGAGGTGACGCTGGGCGAGCAGTGAGGAGGGCTACGACCGCGGGCCGCACCCCTCCGCACCGTGGAGCCCACCGCACCGCGGGACCCTCCGCACCGCGGGCCGGGGCTACGCCGCGTCGGCGTGCAGGCTCATCGGCCCGTAGATCTCGGTGTTCTCCTCGAACAGCCGCACCTGGTCGGCCCCGCCCTCCAGGAGCGCCTTCCAGTGCTCGCCGATCCAGGACTCGGCATCGCCTTGCGTGGTGAACTCCTCGGGCAGCACGGCGGGCTGGACCTCCGTCCCGTCGGTCTTCTCGAACCGCCACGTCCATGCCGTCATGTGGGCCTCCTTCGATCCAACACCTGCTGGAAGAGTATGCGCTCCGCGGGTTCGGCCGGCAGAGGATGTGGATCATCCGGTGAGCGGCACCCCCCGGTACAGGCGAGAATCGGTGCGTGGAAGTGACTCTGCTCGGTACCGGTGCCCCGGCCGGACTGCCCCGCCCCGACTGCCCCTGCGCCGCCTGCGCGACCGCGCTCGGGCCGGACTCCCGCGCGGCGACCGCCGTGCTGGTGGACGGGGCGCTGCTGCTGGATCTGACGCCGGGCGTGGCGTTCGCGGCGGCGCGGGCCGGGCATTCGCTGGGCGGGGTACGGCAGGTGCTGCTGTCGCATCCGCACGACGGCCCGGCGGTGGAGGTGCCGGCCGGGCTGCCGCACCCCGGGCGGATGCCGGACGGGCGGGAGTTGGCGCTGCTGACGGGGCATCGGGTGCGGGCGGTGGCGATGGACGCGGGCGGCACCGGGTACGCGGTGACCGGCCCGGACGGAGACCACCTGCTGTATCTGCCGCCGGGCGGCGCCCCGGCCGGTCTGGAGGAGCCCACGGCGGAGTCGTACCAACTGGTCCTCGCGGACGTCGTGGGCCGCCCGGACGCGCTGGCGCGGCTGAGGGCGGTGGGCTCGGCCGGCCCGACGACGGACGTGATCGCCGTCCACCTCGACCACGACGTGCCGCCCGGCGCGGAGCTCGGGCGACGGCTGGCGGCGGCCGGGGCGCGGGCGGTGCCGGACGGTACGACGCTGACGGTCGGCGCGTACGAGGACGTGCCGGACGTGCCGCGCCGGACACTGGTGCTGGGCGGGGCCCGCTCGGGCAAGTCGGTGGAGGCCGAGCGGCGGCTGGAGTCCTTCCCCGAGGTGCTGTACGTGGCGACCGGCGGGACGCGGGGCGGGGACACCGAGTGGGCCGAGCGGGTGGCCGCGCACCGGGAGCGGCGGCCGGGGTCGTGGCGTACGGCGGAGACGACGGACCTGGTGCCGCTGCTGGGTGAGGACGGGCCGCCGTTGCTGATCGACTGTCTGTCCCTGTGGCTGACGGACGTCATGGACTCCGTGGGGGCGTGGGACGACGCGGAGTGGGCGGGCGGGGGTGAGAAGTCCCTGCGGGAGCGGGTGCGGGAGCTGACGGAGGCGGTGCGCCGTACCCGGCGGACGGTGGTGGCGGTGTCGAACGAGGTGGGCTCGGGGATCGTGCCGGCGACTGCCTCCGGCCGTCGGTACCGGGACGAACTCGGGCGGCTGAACGCGGCGTTCGGGGCGGAGTGCGAGCAGGTGCTGCTGGTTGTCGCCGGTCAGGCCTTGGCGCTGCGGGGCTGAGGGGCCCCGGTGCCGCCGCGGGCCCGGGGTCGGGCACGCGGTACGACCCCATCGCGCGCCCGCGGTCAGCGGGCGGGCTTGCGGGCCACGATTCTGTAGGCGTTGGAGAACGGGGTGCGGCGGGCCAGTGGGGCCAGGACGTGGTCCAGAGCCGTCGCCGCGGGCTGCAGGGGCGCTGTGGCGAGCCTGAGCAGGGGGCGGCGGGCCGAGGCCAGGGTGAGGGCGCCCGAGAGGTCGTAGGGGATGTGCGGGGCGTGGCGGTCCGTGACGAGGATCGTGCAGCCCAGGGTCTCCAGCTCCGCGCGCAGATTGGCCAGGGGCAGCAGGTGGAGGTGGCGGGGCTGGCCGTAGGGCAGCCACCATCTGCCGAGCAGCGCAGCGAACACGCAGCGCGGATCGGGGACTTCCACGACGAGGTGTCCGCCGGGGCGCAGCACCGTCAGGGCCGCGCGGAGTTCGGCGCGCGGGTCCGGTGTGTGCTCCACATGGCGGAACATGCTGACCACGTCGTAGCGGGCGTACAGCCGGGCCGCCGTTCCGGGGGTGGCGAGGTAGCCGAGGTGGGCCTCCTCGACCCGCTCCGCCAGCTGGGCCTGCTGCACCCGGGCCGTCGGGTCCAGGCCGTCGAAGCTGGTGTAGGGGAAGAACTCCTTCGCCGCCTCGGGAAAGCCGGCGTGGCCCGTGCCGACGTCCAGCCAGCTCTCCGGTTCGGCCAGCGCCGACAGCTTGCGGGCGGTGGCCCGGTGCCGCCGGCGGACCGCGGCGGCGGACAGGACGCGGCCGGTGAACTCCTCCAACTCCCGTTCGTAGACGTCCCGGTGGAAGAAGGCGAAGCCTTCCGCGGTGAGCCGGGGGTTCTGGAAGGCGTGGGCACAGTCACGGCACTGGTCGACGGCGAACGTGCCCGGCCGGTGTCGCAGCGGGTCGCTCGCCCGCACCCGGGTGCGCAGCCGTGCGGAGCCGCACCAGGGGCAGTTCTCGCGACGCGGCTCGAGGAAGGGGTCGCAGGACTGCTGGGGGAAGGCCCTGCGGGAGCGGGTCTCCGGCGTGGTGGGCGAGGTCGACATGGGTGGCTCCCTGGGAGGTCGACATTCCGCTGCAAACCGGAACGTATGGGATGCCGATCCCGGGCGCAATGATGTCGTGGGGGTGTGGTGGCCCGGTGACGCCGAAGCGTTCGTTCTCTGGCGGTACTGTTCGGCGAATGAGCAGGCTTAATCTGGACGACTTCACCGATCTGATCGAGCGCCCGGACGGGGGCGTGCGCCGTGACGCCGAGGCCCGGCGGGAGCGCCAGATCGTGCCGCCCGGGGCGCTGGGCCGCCTCGACGGGCTGGGCGAGTGGCTGGCCGCCGCGCAGGGTGCCGTACCGGTACGGGCCCTGGAACGGCCGCGGGTGATCCTTTTCGCCGGTGACCACGGAGTGGCCGAGCTGGGCGTCTCGGCCCGTCCCGCGGGCAGCGCGGAGCAACTGGTGCGGGCGGTACTGGAGGGCGCGAGCCCGGTGTCCGTGCTCGCGCGCCGGCTCGAGGTACCCGTACGGATCGTCGACATGGCCCTGGACTGCGCGCCGGACGCCTTCCCGGAGGACGTCGTACGGCACCGGGTGCGGCGCGGCAGTGGCCGTATCGACATCGAGGACGCGCTCACCCTGGACGAGGCCGAGGCGGCACTGCGCGCGGGCATCGCCGTCGCCGACGAGGAGGCCGACTCGGGCACGGACCTGGTGGTGCTCGGTGACATCAGCGTGGGCGGCACCACGGCCGCGGCGGTACTGATCGCCGCGCTGTGCGGGACCGACGCGTCGGTGGTGACCGGGCGGGGCGGGCTCGCGATCGACGACCTGGCGTGGATGCGCAAGTGCGCGGCGATCCGGGACGCGCTGAGGCGGGCGCGGCCGGTGCTCGGCGACCAGCTGCAACTGCTGGCGACCGTGGGCGGGGCGGACCTCGCGGCGATGACCGGGTTCCTGCTGCAGTGCGCGGTGCGGAAGCTGCCGGTGATTCTCGACGGGGTCGTGGCCGCGGCGTGCGCGCTGGTCGCGCAGCGGGTCGCCTTCCGGGCGCCGGACTGGTGGCTGGCCGGGCACGACAGCGGGGAGCCGGGGCAGGCGAAGGCGCTGGACCGGATGGCCCTGGAGCCGCTGCTGGAGCAGGGGGTGAGGGTCGGCGAGGGCGCGGGTGCCTTGCTGGCGCTGCCCGTGGTGCGGGCGGCGGCGGCGCTGGCCGCGGAGCTTCCGGAGAAGGAGCCGGAGGAGACGAAGGAGACGAAGGCGTAGCCGGGTCGGCCGCAAAAGCGTACGCACCCCGCACAGACCGGAAAAGTGCGGTTGGCCCGGGCGGCGCCCATATGATCCCTACCCATGGGAGATGCCCGAATTGCCGTGCCGCAGCAAGCCGAGCCGGGGCGCCCGGGTGAGGAGGGGCGGCGGTCCACCGGGACTTCCCGACGGGCCGCCGCCTTCGCCGTCTGGTATCTGCGGACCGTCACCTTCATCAACTTCCTCAGCGCGGTCTGGGTCTCGCTCGGCCAGGACGTACGCCGGCACAACCATGACGACTTCTTCACGCCGTACCTGCTGACGGCCGGCTTCGCCTCGGGTGTGTTCACCGGGTTCCTGGCGATCACGATGCGGCGCAGAAAGCGGGCCGCCTGGATTCTCAACCTCGTGCTCAGTGGGCCCTTCCTCGCGCTGTTCGCGTTCGCCATGGCGTTCCCGGAGATCCGGCGGTACCCGCAGAACTGGATCTCGCTGGTGCTCACGGCCGCGTTCACCGGCGCGCTGCTGGTGGGCCGCCGGGAGTTCTACGCCAAGGGCGACCGGTCCAACCCCCGGCTCGCGGCGACGGTCGCCGTCGGTGGCGGACTGCTGGCGAGCCTGCTGGCCGGGCTGCTGGTGACGGTCACCAACCAGGCGCCGGACACGGCCAGTTCGGCCTTGGAGCGCTGGCACTACGGCACCCTGCGCCTGGTGTCGGTGGCCGCCGACGAGTCCCGCTTCCCCGGGATCGACCCACCGAACTGGGCCAACGTCGCGATCAACGTGCTCAGCACGGCGCTCGTCCTCGCCGTGTTCTACGCAGCCTTCCGCTCCCGGCGTGCCGTCGACCCCCTCACCGAGGACGACGAGAAACAGCTGCGGACCCTGCTGGACCGGCACGGTGAGCGGGACTCGCTGGGCTACTTCGCGCTGCGCCGGGAGAAGAGCGTGGTGTGGTCGCCGACGGGCAAGGCGGCCGTCGCCTACCGGGTGGTCGGCGGGGTGAGCCTGGCCTCCGGGGATCCGCTCGGGGACCCGGAGGCGTGGCCGGGCGCGATCGCGCCGTGGCTGGCCCAGGCGCGGGCGCACGGCTGGATCCCGGCGGTGATGGGGGCGAGCGAGGAGGCCGGGACGATCTATGCCCGGCACGGCCTGGACGCGCTCGAACTCGGCGACGAGGCGATCGTGGAGATCGCCGACTTCACCCTGGAGGGCCGGGCGATGCGGACGGTCCGGCAGGCGTACAACCGGGTGAAACGGGCCGGGTACGAGGTGCGGATCCGGCGGCACGAGGACATCCCGGCGCAGGAGATGGCGTATCTCCTCGCGCGTGCGGACGACTGGCGGGACGGGGCGACGGAGCGCGGCTTCAGCATGGCGCTCGGCCGGCTCGGGGACCCCGACGACGGGCGGTGCGTGATGCTGGAGTGCACCGACGCCGAGGGGGAGCTGCGGGCGCTGCTGTCCTTCGTGCCGTGGGGGCCGCACGGGCTGTCCCTGGACCTGATGCGCCGCGACCGGCACTCCGACAACGGGCTGATGGAGTTCATGGTCATCGAGTTGCTGCGGCGGGCCGGCGAGATCGAGATCACCCAGGTGTCACTCAACTTCGCGATGTTCCGTTCGGTCTTCGAACGTGGCGCCCGCCTCGGTGCCGGACCGGTGCTGAGGCTGTGGCGGTCGCTGCTCAGCTTCTTCTCCCGCTGGTGGCAGATCGAGTCGCTGTACCGCGCCAACGCCAAGTACCGGCCCATCTGGGAGCCGCGGTTCCTGCTCTTCGAGAAGAGCGCGGACCTACTGCGCATCGGCCTCGCCTCGGCCCGCGCGGAGGGCTTCCTGGAGGCGCCGGGACTGCCGAAGTGGCTGCACCGCAGACACCTGGACACGCACCGATGAGGAACGCTTGATGAGCACGCCGGCCCGCTGGGCCCGTGAGGAGTGGGGGCTGCTGTACGTCACCGTACGGGAGACCCTGCTGAAGCGGCACCTGCGGGTGGTGCCGATGACGGTCGCGGCGGTGTGTCTGACGTCCCTTCTGCAGTACGTGCAGAACCGGGCGTGGGGCTATCAGTTCGTGCAGAACGTGGGCGCCGTACGGGCCGAGGACCCGCTGTGGCTGGCCCTGCTGCGCACTCCCCTGTCGCTGTTCGTCCCGGCGCTGGATCTGCCGGTGTGGGGCGCCCTGGTGCAGATCCTGCTGGTGTTCGGGATCTCCGAGGTGTGCATCGGCTGGTGGCGGACGCTGGTCATCGCGTACGTCGCCACGCTCGCCGGCACCCTGTACGCGCGCATCGGCATCTCGCTGGGCGCACACGCCCCGTTCGGGCTGCCGTGGACGTACGCGCAGGTGGTGGACACCGGCCCGTCGGCGGCCGTGGTGGGGCTCGCCGTGTTCGTCGCCTGGCGGTACGGCGCCTATCTGACGGCCGGGGCGGTGACCGTGGCGATGGTCGCGGAAGTGCTGATCAAGGAGAACCTGGCGGGCAAGGAACATCTGGCCGCGCTGATGGCGGTGGGGATGATGTGCCTGCTCGTGGCGGTGCGGCATCGCCACCGGCACCGGCTGCGCCTGAAGCCGCTGCGGACCTACGGCCGGCGGGTCCGGCGACATCAGCGACGATCCGGCAGCCGGCCCGAACGCGGATCGGGCCTGCCCCCGATCAAATCCTGAAAGGTTCGACGCGGCCGCGCCCACCGCCGGTCGTGACGGTAGGCGCGCAGGACCGCCTTGGCGCGGGCGCGGGGGCGGCGGCCGTAGAAGCGGCGGGCCCACGGCGAGTCGGGGCGGGCCAGCCGGACGGCGCCGACCAGCGCGACCAGCGGCACGATCGCCCCGAAGACCGCGATGCGCGCCTTGCCCTTGCTCAGGGCGATGAGCGCGAAGAGGAAGTTCATGGCGATGGTGGTGAGGGCGCTGCCGCGGTTCTGCAACTCCTGCTGGGTGAGGTCGTTGACGCCGAACGGGGAGAACCCGGCGAGCAGCAGCCCGCCGAGCGCGGCGGTGAGCACGACGACCTCGACGCTCTTGCGGCCCTCCTCGCTCCAGTAGACGTCGTCCAGATGCAGGATCAGCGCGAACTCGTCCAGCACCAGCCCGGCACCCATCCCGAACACCACGGCGGCGATGGCACCGCCCGCCCCGTGCCGGTCGCTGGCGACCGCGCCGAATCCGCCGACGACGGTGAGGACGACCCCGGGCACGACGTGGTGGATGTGCAGCCCGCCCGCCTTGACGTTGCCGAACGGGCCCTTGCCGGCCCGGATCAGCCGCGTGATGACCCGGGTGACCACGAAGGTGAGCACGAAGGCCGCGAGGGCGAGCAGCAGCGGGAGCTTGCCCGGTTCGACGATGTTCCGTAGCCACCAGTGCCCCATATGCGCACCATATCCCCGGGCACCGCAGGCGGCTCCGCAACCGCCGGGTAACCTTCGCCGGTGCCCAAGTCCTCCCCTTACGACGGCCTCCGCTTCGCCTTCGGCACCCTCACCGTGCTGCCCGTACGGGTGCACCGCTGGGACCGCCGGGCGGCACGCGGCGGCATGCTGAACGCCCCCGTCGCCGGGCTGGCCGTCGGCGGCTGCGCGGCCGGTCTGGGGCTGGTGCTGCTCTTCCTGGGCGCCGGCCCGCTGCTCGCCGCCGTCGCCTCGGCCGCCGTACCCGCCGCCCTGACCCGCGGGCTGCACCTCGACGGACTCGCCGACACCGCCGACGGGCTGGGCAGCGGCAAGCCCGCGGAGGACGCGCTGCGGATCATGAAGCAGTCGGACATCGGGCCGTTCGGGGTGCTCACCCTGGTCCTGGTGGTGCTCGCCCAGGTCGCCGCGCTGGCACAGCTGTACGGCGCCTCCTGGGCGCGGGGTGCGCTGGCGGCCGTCGTCTCGGCGGTCGCCGCCCGCCTCGCCCTCACCCTGGCCGCGAGGACCGGCGTGCCGGCCGCCCGCCCGGAGGGGCTGGGCGCGGCGGTGGCGGGGGTGGTGCCGGTACCGGGGGCGCTGGCGGTCACGGCGGCGTTCACGGTCGGTTCGGCGGCCTGGGGGACGGCCCTGGGCCCGTACGACGCCGTGCGCGCGGCGACCGCGGTGCTGCTGGCCCTGGCCGCGGCCGAAGTCCTGCTGCGCCGCTGTGTGAGCCGCTTCGGCGGTGTCACCGGGGACGTCTTCGGCGCCTTGGCGGAAACAGCGGCGACAACCGCGCTCGTGGCGCTTTCCCTGGGCCGTTAAACTTCTGGGCCGTACACGGACAAGGAAGCTGTCATTCGGGGGACATCCGTGCTCAGACTGCGCCGTGCCATGGCCTGGTTCATAGATTTCGCGCTGGTGGTGGCGGCGGCCTCGCTGCTCGCCGTGCTCACCTTCCACCGGATCGGCGCGCTCGTCACCGACGTTCCGGAGCTGGCCACCAAGGGCGGCTTCGACCTCGTCACCTCGCGCGGTGACGTCATCGGCGCCTCCGAGCACCTCGGCCTGTCCCTGTGGGACAACGTGGTGCTGGACGTGGAGGAGGCCTTCGGCGCGCTCGTCGTCGTCACCTTCCTCTACCAGTGGGCCTGCCTCACCTGGCTCGGCCGCACCCTCGGCAAGGGCGTGCTCGGCCTGCGGGTCACCCCGCGGCTGTCCCGGCACGCCCTGCGCCGGGCCGCCGTCACCACCGCCGTCGACGTCGCGGTGTACGCGCTGGCCTGTGTGCTGCTGGTCGAGGGGCAGTTCGGGCTCTCGGTGCTGGTGTGGGCGGTCGCGGTGGTGCTGTTCCTGGTCAACGCGCTGACGGTGCTCTTCCCCGGCCGCCGCTCCCTCGCCGACCGGCTGGCCGGTACCTCGGTCGTGGGCCTCCTTCAGCGGGCGGAGGCCAGCCCGATGGGCAGCGTCCCCCAGAGGTGAGCGCCCGCGCCGGGCACCGCGCAGTGCACGGCGGCGCCCCGCTCCCGCACCGCACCGGCCACGTCCGCCCCGGCCGGGACGCCGTACACCAGGTGGGCCTGGGGCACCCCGGACGGGTCGGCGCGGGACCGCGGGGGTGTACGGCCGTACGTCGCCCAGGGGCCCTCGAAGGTGACGAGGAGGTCGGCCGGCGCCGCGTACGCGGGATGCGGCTGCGTGCCGTGGTTCAGCACGAGCGGGCCGCAGCCGAGGGCGCGGGCGACGGCGGCGAGGCGCTCGTAGCAGCCCAACTCCTCGGTTCCGGCGCTCACTTGGCCCAGGAAGACGCCCTGGGTACCGTACCAGGCACGGTGCCGCGTCAGGTCGCTCACCACATCCCCGTACGGCCTGTGGGCGTATCCCGTGTGCAAAGTGAGTGCCGACTGCAGTGCGCCCGGTGTCGCCCACGCCGAACGCTCCCCCGCGTACGCCGTGCCGAAGGTGGTCGTGCCCAGCAGTTGCGGTGAGTCATGAAAGGGTTCCTCCCCCACAGGCCGGCGGACGGACGGCCCACCGGAACGCGACGACTATCGCCGCATCCCGGCCACGCGGGAGGCGGAAACGGCCACCGCGCCACGCACAGGTGAACGCCCGCAGGAATGAGCGAACGCGCACACGCGCGTAGTCTCGTCCCGGGTGTTCGCCGACAGGGTGAAGGCCCCGGTTGCCACCTGCGCCCAGGCATGGACCTAGGGTCGGCTCTCGGGCCCGGTCGACCCACCCCACATCGGCCACAGCAACTTCACATCGGAAGCGAGATTTCACCACCGTGACTGCTCTGACTCTCAGCACCTCCGCGGCGCCCGGCCTGCGGGCCGACGCGATCGTGATCGGTGTCGCCAAGAGCGCTGGATCCAGGTCTGGGGACCTCGTGGTAGCGCCGGGCGCCGAGGCCGTGGACAAGGCGTACGACGGCAAGCTGGCCGGCGTCCTGGAGACCCTCGGCGCCTCGGGTGCCGAGGGCGAGCTGACGAAGCTGCCCGCTCCGGCCGGCTTCAAGGCACCGCTCGTGGTGGCGGTGGGCCTGGGCGAGGAGCCTGACGCCAAGAGCGAGAACGCGGGCGACGAGGGCTACGACGCCGAGGTGCTGCGCAAGGCCGCCGGCGTGGCCGCCCGGGCGCTCGCCGGCTCGAAGAAGGCCGCGTTCGCGCTGCCCGTCGACAGCCCCGGCGCCATCGGCGCGATCAGCGAGGGCATCCTGCTCGGCGCGTACTCGTTCGACGCCTACAAGGAGAACGGCAAGGACGCCAAGGCCAAGAACGGCAAGGCGCCGCTGGCCGAGGCCGCGCTGCTCGGCGGCAAGCCGCGCGACACCGCCCACAAGGGGGCCGTCGCCCGCGCCGTCGCCGTCTGCGAGGAGCTGAACCGCGCCCGCGACCTGATCAACACCCCGCCCAACGACCTGACCCCCGCCTCCTTCGCCGGCATCGCGCAGGCCGCGGCCAAGGAGCACGGCATCAAGGTGCAGGTGCTCGACGACAAGGCGCTGGCCAAGGGCGGCTACGGCGGCATCCTCGGCGTCGGCGCCGGCTCGGCGGCCACCCCGCGCCTGGTGAAGCTGTCGTACACGCACCCGAAGGCGGCCAAGCACCTCGCCTTCGTCGGCAAGGGCATCACCTACGACTCGGGCGGCATCTCGCTGAAGCCGGCCGGGCACAACGAGACGATGAAGTGCGACATGAGCGGCGCCGCCGCCGTGTTCGCGGCCGTCGTCGCCGCGGCGCGCCTCGGCCTGGAGGTCAGCGTCACCGGCTGGCTGGCGCTGGCCGAGAACATGCCGTCCGGCTCCGCCGTGCGCCCGGGTGACGTGCTGCGCATGTACAGCGGCAAGACGGTGGAGGTCCTCAACACCGACGCCGAAGGCCGGCTGGTGCTCGCGGACGCGCTGTGGGCGGCCTCGCAGGAGAAGCCTGACGCGATCGTGGACGTGGCGACCCTCACCGGCGCGATGATGCTGGCGCTGGGCAACCGGACGTTCGGTGTCATGGCCAACGACGACGCGTTCCGCTCCGCGGTGTACGAGGCGGCGGACGAGGTCGGCGAGCCGGCCTGGCCGATGCCGCTGCCGGAGCACCTGCGCAAGGGCATGGAGTCCCAGGTCGCCGACATCGCGAACATGGGCGAGCGGATGGGCGGCGGACTGGTCGCCGGTCTCTTCCTGCGCGAGTTCGTGGGCGAGGGGATCACGTGGGCGCACCTGGACATCGCCGGGCCGGCGTTCAACGAGGGCGGTCCGTTCGGGTACACGCCCAAGGGCGGCACCGGTTCTGCCGTACGGACGCTGGTCCGGCTGGCGGAGCTCACCGCCGCGGGTGACTTGGGCTGAAACGCCTGATGGCGCGGTCCGTTCCGTAGTACGGATCCGCCGCGTGGGGTTGTTCGCGCCCACGCGGCGGATCCGCATGTCAGACACGGCCCCGCGCCCCTTGGTCACGCGCGCCTCCCGTTTTCAGCTGTACGTGGGGTGTCTCACACTCCAGCCCGGCGTCTCGTCCGCCTCGAACAAGTGCAAAGATGGAGCCCGGCAGGACAGGGCCCCCACCGAAGGGCCGAAGCATCAAGCGGCCGGACACCAGCCGCCCGCCGGTCACAGGAGATCGGCGCAAGGCGCACATGCATGGAGGACGTGACGTGGCGAACGACGCCAGCACCGTTTTCGACCTAGTGATCCTCGGCGGTGGTAGCGGTGGTTACGCCGCGGCCCTGCGCGGGGCGCAGCTGGGCCTGGACGTCGCCCTGATCGAGAAGGACAAGGTCGGCGGCACCTGCCTGCACCGGGGTTGCATCCCCACCAAGGCCCTGCTCCACGCGGGCGAGATCGCCGACCAGGCCCGCGAGAGCGAGCAGTTCGGCGTGAAGGCGACCTTCGAGGGCATCGACGTCCCGGCCGTCCACAAGTACAAGGACGGCGTCATCGCCGGCCTGTACAAGGGCCTGCAGGGTCTGATCGCCTCCCGCAAGGTGACCTACATCGAGGGTGAGGGCCGGCTGTCCTCCCCGACCTCCGTCGACGTCAACGGCCGACGCGTCCAGGGCCGCCACGTCCTGCTGGCGACCGGCTCCGTGCCGAAGTCGCTGCCGGGCCTGGAGATCGACGGCAACCGGATCATCTCCTCCGACCACGCCCTCGTCCTGGACCGCGTGCCGAAGTCCGCGATCATCCTGGGCGGCGGTGTCATCGGCGTCGAGTTCGCCTCGGCGTGGAAGTCCTTCGGCTCGGACGTCACGGTCATCGAGGGCCTGAAGCACCTCGTCCCGGTCGAGGACGAGAACTCTTCGAAGCTTCTTGAGCGCGCGTTCCGCAAGCGCGGCATCAAGTTCAACCTCGGCACCTTCTTCCAGAAGGCCGAGTACACCCAGGACGGCGTGAAGGTCACCCTGGCGGACGGCAAGGAGTTCGAGGCCGAGGTCCTCCTCGTCGCCGTCGGCCGCGGCCCGGTCTCGCAGGGCCTGGGCTACGAGGAGCAGGGCGTCGCCATGGACCGTGGCTACGTCCTGGTCGACGAGTACATGCGGACCAACGTCCCGACCATCTCCGCCGTCGGTGACCTGGTCCCGACGCTCCAGCTCGCGCACGTCGGCTTCGCCGAGGGCATCCTGGTGGCGGAGCGTCTGGCCGGTCTGAAGGTCGTTCCGATCGACTACGACGGTGTCCCGCGGGTGACGTACTGCCACCCGGAGGTCGCCTCCGTCGGCATCACCGAGGCCAAGGCCAAGGAGATCTACGGCGCGGACAAGGTCGTCGCTCTGAAGTACAACCTGGCGGGCAACGGCAAGAGCAAGATCCTGAACACCGCGGGCGAGATCAAGCTCGTCCAGGTCAAGGACGGTGCCGTGGTCGGCGTCCACATGGTCGGCGACCGCATGGGTGAGCAGGTCGGCGAGGCCCAGCTGATCTACAACTGGGAGGCGCTGCCGGCCGAGGTCGCCCAGCTCATCCACGCCCACCCGACGCAGAACGAGGCGATGGGCGAAGCGCACCTGGCGCTCGCCGGCAAGCCGCTGCACTCCCACGACTGAGCCTTCGGTCAACGGGCGCGACGACACAGACTTCCGCAATTCGTTAGGAGCAACCGAAACCATGGCGGTTTCCGTAACCCTTCCGGCGCTCGGCGAGAGCGTCACCGAGGGCACTGTCACCCGCTGGCTGAAGGCCGAGGGCGAGCGCGTCGAGGCCGACGAGCCGCTGCTCGAGGTCTCGACCGACAAGGTCGACACCGAGATCCCCTCCCCCGCCGCCGGTGTGCTGGCCTCCATCAAGGTCGCCGAGGACGAGACCGTCGAGGTCGGCGCCGAGCTGGCCGTCATCGACGACGGCACGGGTGCGCCCGCTGCCGCCCCGGCCCCCGCCGCTGCCGAGGCTCCGGCCGCCGAGCCCGCCCCGGCCCCGGTCGCCGAGGCCCCGGCCGCCCCGGCTCCCGCCGCCGCTCCGGCCGGTGGCGCCGAGGGCACGGACGTGGTCCTGCCCGCGCTCGGTGAGTCCGTCACCGAGGGCACCGTCACCCGCTGGCTGAAGTCGGTCGGCGACTCCGTCGAGGCCGACGAGCCGCTGCTCGAGGTCTCCACGGACAAGGTCGACACCGAGATCCCGGCGCCGGCTTCCGGCGTGCTGCTCGAGATCGTGGTGAACGAGGACGAGACCGCCGAGGTCGGCGCCAAGCTCGCCGTCATCGGCGCCCCGGGTGCCGCCCCGGCCGCCGCTCCGGCTCCGGCCGCCCCGGCCCCCGCCGCCGCCCCGGCTCCGGCCGCGGCTCCGGCTGCCCCCGCGCCCGCCGCTCCGGCCGCGCCCGCCGCTGCCGCCCCGGCTCCGGCTGCCCCGGCCCAGCCCGCGGCTCCGGCGCCCGCCCCGGCTCCGGTCGCCCCGGCCACCGCGCCCACCCACCCGACCGCCACCCAGGCGACCGACGAGGGCGCGTACGTCACCCCGCTGGTGCGCAAGCTCGCCGCCGAGAACGGCGTCGACCTGGCCACCGTCAAGGGCACCGGCGTCGGCGGCCGTATCCGCAAGCAGGACGTCATCGCCGCCGCCGAGGCCGCGAAGGCCGCCGCCGCTGCCCCGGCTCCGGCCGCCGCTGCTCCGAGCGCCGCGAAGAAGGCCCCCGCCCTGGAGGTCTCCCCGCTGCGCGGCCAGACCGTGAAGATGCCGCGGATCCGCAAGGTCATCGGCGACAACATGGTCAAGGCGCTGCACGAGCAGGCCCAGCTGTCGTCGGTCGTCGAGGTCGACGTCACCCGCCTGATGAAGCTGCGCGGCAAGGCGAAGGACTCCTTCGCGGCCCGTGAGGGCGTCAAGCTCTCCCCGATGCCGTTCTTCGTCAAGGCCGCCGCCCAGGCGCTGAAGGCCCACCCGGTCATCAACGCCAGGATCAACGAGGCCGAGGGGACCATCACCTACTTCGACACCGAGAGCATCGGTATCGCGGTGGACTCCGAGAAGGGCCTGATGACCCCGGTCATCAAGCACGCCGGCGACCTCAACATCGCGGGCATCGCCAAGGCCACGGCGGAGCTGGCCGGCAAGGTCCGCGCCAACAAGATCACCCCGGACGAGCTGTCCGGCGCGACCTTCACCATCTCCAACACCGGTTCGCGTGGCGCGCTGTTCGACACGATCATCGTGCCGCCGGGCCAGGTCGCGATCCTCGGCATCGGTGCCACGGTCAAGCGTCCGGCCGTCATCGAGACCGAGGAGGGCACGGTCATCGGCGTCCGCGACATGACCTACCTGACCCTCTCCTACGACCACCGCCTGGTCGACGGCGCCGACGCGGCCCGTTACCTGACGGCGGTCAAGGCGATCCTGGAGGCGGGCGAGTTCGAGGTCGAGCTGGGCCTGTAAGCCCGCTGGGCTCTGCGCCTGTACGGCACCCCGTCCGGAGCTTTCCGGGCGGGGTGTTCGTGTTTGTCGGCACAAGAAGCGTGTAAGCCTCGTCTCACCTGCGCAAAAGCACCCTTACGTGCCCTACCCCCGGAGCGAACCCGCCGTATTGTCTAAACGTCAGCCCTCCCTAAGGAGCCCCCATGACCGCGCCCGTCGTCCACTCGCTGCGCGAACAGATCCGCGAGCACATCGTGGAAGGGATCGTCAGCGGGCGCTGGCAGCCGGGTGAGCGGATCGTGGAGCGCCGGATCGCCACCGAGCTGGAGGTCAGCCAGACCCCGGTCCGTGAGGCCCTGCGCGAGCTGGAGTCGCTGCGGCTGATCGAATCCGCGCCGAACAAGGGCGTGCGCGTACGCAACCTGACCGCGGCGGACCTGGAAGAGAGTTACCCCGTACGGGCCGGCCTGGAGGCCATCGCGGCGGAACTGGCCGCCGACCGTCTCGCCGAGGACTGCTCGGCCCTGGAGCCGCACGTCCTGGCCCTGTACGAGGCCGACCGCAAGGCCGACGGCACCGCCCAGGTCCGTCACACCGTCGGCTTCCACCGCGCACTCGTGCGCGCCGCACAGAACTCGGTGCTGCTGCACACCTGGGAAGGGCTGGGCATCGAGGTCTTCACGGCGCTGTCCATCCGCTGGCTGGGCACGGTCCAGCAGTCGTACGCGGAGGAGCACGAGGAGCTGGTGGCCGCCTTCAAGCGCCGGGATCCGCGCATCGCGGAGATCGTGAAGGCGCACGTGCTGGGCTGCGCGCCCCGCGCTTGATTCAGTCGAGCAGGCCCCCGCTCAAACGCCGCCCCACCTGCGAAAACAAGGCGATTCAGCGTCACCGGGTGCCATCGCCGAAGGCACCGCGTGCCGACTTTCTCCAAATCAAGAGTTTTTCCCCCTCAACCCTTTGATCGATCATCGATCAGGGAGTTACAGTCGCCGACGGACTTCCACCGAAGTCCTAGCCCTGTCCTGCCAAAGACCTAGGGCACCCCCGAACCCTTACCGATGAGGGAACCCCCTTCGACTGAGGAAGGCGGCGACATGACCGACCCCAACGCCATCCAGCCGAGCGCGCTCGACCAGCTCCCGGACCGCGACCCGGAGGAGACCGCCGAATGGCAGGCCTCCCTCGACGCCGTCGCCAGGGAGGCCGGGCCGCACCGCGCCGCGTACCTGATGCGCCGCACGCTGGAGCGCGCCGAGGCGGGCGGCATCGCGCTGCCGAAGCTCCTCGAGACGGACTACGTCAACACCATCCCGACCGCCGCCGAGCCCGCGCTGCCCGGCGACCCGGAGATGGAGGCCCGGATCACGGCCTGGAACCGGTGGAACGCGGCCGCCATGGTGACCCGTGGCAGCAAGTACGGCGTCGGCGGGCACATCGCCACCTTCGCCTCCGCCGCCTGGCTGTACGAGACCGGCTTCAACCACTTCTTCAAGGGCAAGGAGGGCGACGGCTCCGGCGACCAGCTGTACATCCAGGGCCACGCCTCCCCCGGTATCTACGCCCGCGCCTTCCTCGACGGCCGCCTGAACGAGGCGCACCTGGACAACTTCCGCCAGGAGGCCGGCGGCAACGGCCTGCCGTCGTACCCGCACCCGCGCCGGCTGCCCTGGCTGTGGGAGTTCCCGACGGTGTCGATGGGCCTCGGCCCGCTCTCCGCCATCTACCAGGCGCGCTTCAACCGCTACCTCACCAACCGCGGCATCAAGGACGTCTCCGCCTCGCACGTGTGGGCGTTCCTCGGCGACGGCGAGATGGACGAGCCCGAGTCGACGGCGGCCCTCGCCCTCGCCGCCCGTGAGGAGCTGGACAACCTCACCTTCGTCATCAACTGCAACCTGCAGCGCCTCGACGGCCCGGTCCGCGCCAACTTCAAGATCGTGCAGGAGCTGGAGGCCCAGTTCCGCGGCGCCGGCTGGAACGTCGTCAAGACGCTGTGGGGCTCCGCCTGGGACGAGCTGTTCGCCCTGGACACCACCGGCGCGCTCGTACGCCGCCTGCGCGAGGTACCGGACGCGCAGATCCAGACGTACCAGACCCGCGACGCCGCCTACATCCGCGCCGACTTCTTCGGCAAGGACCCGGCGCTGGCGGAGATGGCGAAGCTGCTCGGCGACGACAAGATCCTCGAGTGCTTCCACCTCTCGCGCGGCGGTCACGAGGCCCGCAAGGTCTACGCCGCGTACAAGGCCGCCGTCGAGCACAAGGGCGCGCCGACCGTGATCCTGGCCCAGACGGTCAAGGGCCACACCCTCGGCGAGGGCTTCGCGTCGAAGAACGCCAACCACCAGATGAAGAAGCTGACGGTGGACGAGTTCAAGACGATGCGCGACCTGCTCGGCCTGCCGATCAAGGACAGCGACTTCGCCGACGGCCAGGTTCCCTACGGCCACCCGGGCGCCGACTCCCCCGAGGTCCGCTACCTCCAGGAGCGCCGCGCGGCCCTCGGCGGCCCGGCCCCGGCCCGCCGCACGCACGCGCTGGCCCCGCTGCCCGCCCCCGCCGAGAAGGCCTTCGCCTCCTTCGACAAGGGCTCCGGCTCGCAGAACGTGGCCACCACCATGGCCTTCGTCCGCCTGGTCAAGGACCTGGTCCGCGACAAGGAGACGGGCAGGCGCTGGGTGCCGATCGTCCCCGACGAGGCGCGCACCTTCGGCATGGAGTCGCTGTTCCCGTCGCTCGGCATCTACTCACCCAAGGGCCAGACGTACGAGCCGGTCGACCGCGACCAGCTGATGTACTACAAGGAGGCCAAGAACGGCCAGATCCTCAACGAGGGGATCACCGAGGCCGGTTCGATGGCCGACTTCATCGCGGCTTCGTCGTCGTACGCGACGCACGGCGAGGCGATGATCCCCTTCTACATCTTCTACTCGATGTTCGGCTGGCAGCGCACCGCCGACCAGATGTGGCAGCTCGGCGACCAGCTCGGCCGCGGCTTCCTCGTCGGCGCGACCGCCGGCCGTACGACCCTGACGGGCGAGGGCCTGCAGCACGCCGACGGCCACTCCCCGGTGATCGCCGCGACCAACCCGGCCGCGCTGACGTACGACCCCGCGTTCGCGTACGAGATCGCGGTGATCGTCCGCGAGGGTCTGCGCCGGATGTACGGCGAGGCCAAGCCGGGCGAGGACCAGAACGTCTTCTACTACCTGACGGTCTACAACGAGCCGCTGCCGCAGCCCGCCAAGCCGGCCGGCCTCGGCATCGACGAGGGCATCGTCAAGGGCCTGTACCGCTTCAACACGGTGGAGTCGGCGGGCCTGTCCCCGGCCGCCAACGCCCCGCGCATCCAGTTGCTGGGCTCCGGTACGGCGATCCACTGGGCCCTTCAGGCCCAGAAGCTGCTCGCCGAGGAGTGGGGTGTCGCGGCCGACGTCTGGTCGGCGACCTCCTGGTCGGAGCTGCGCCGCGACGCGATGGAGGCGGACGCCGCCCTCCTGCGCGGCGAGGAGCGGGTGCCGTACGTCCGCCAGGCGCTGCAGGGCGCCGAGGGCCCGGTGCTGGCCGTCTCCGACTACATGCGCCAGGTCCCGGACCAGATCGCGCAGTGGGTCGAGCAGGACTGGTCCTCGCTGGGCGCCGACGGCTTCGGTCTGTCGGACACCCGTGAGGCCGCCCGCCGCCACTTCGGCGTCGACGCCGAGTCGATCGTCGTCGCGGCGCTGGCCCAGCTGGCCAAGCGCGGCGAGGTGAAGGCCACGGCGGTCAAGGAGGCCCGGGAGAGGTACGGGCTGTAAGACGGCCCGCACAACGGGGAGACGGCCGGTCCGGCAGCGCCGGACCGGCCGTCGCTTTTTCATCCCTTGGTGGCCGGTTCCCGGCCGGTCGAGGGGTCGTCGAAACGGGACAGCGCATCCTGCAGTTCGGTCAACTGGCGCAGTATGCCCGCGCGTTGCTCGACCAGGCCGCCGACCGGGGTGAATCTGCTGTCGGCGATGATCGCGGCCACCGTACGGCGCAGGCCGCTCACCGTCTCGTTCGAGAGGATCCGGTCGGCCTTCTCCTGCGCCTCGGTCACCAGCTGCACGGCCCGGCGCTCGGCGTCGATGCGCAACCTCTCGGCCTCCAGGCGCAGTTGCTCGGCACGGCCCTCGATCTCCGTGAGCCGTTTCCGCGCCTTGTCCTGCCGCGCGGCCAGATCCCGTTCGGACTGCTCGCGCCGCTTGGCGAGGTTCGTCTCGAAGTCGGCGGCGGCCCGCGCGGCCACGGCGCGGGTCTCCTCGAAGAGGGCATCGGCCTCCTCGCGCTTGGCCTGCGCGTCCCGCTGGGCCTCGGCCAGCAGCCCGGCCGCGTCGGCCTTCGCCTGCTCGACGATCCGCACGCCCTCGCGCTCGGCCCGGGTCCTGCGCTCCGTGACGTAGGCCTCCGCGTCGGCGCGCACCTGCCGGGCCGCCGCCTCCGCCAGCTCCCGGTGCTGCTCGGCGGCGCGCGCGGCCTTTGCACGCAGCTCCCGGGCGTCCTCCAGGGCGGCTGCGCGCAGCGCGGCGGCCTCCCCCTCGGCGCCGGCCCGCCCCGTCGGGGATGCCGCCTCGCCCAGGTCGCCCAGCCGGTCGAGGACCTCACGGGCCGTGGCGGGACGCTCCTCGGGGGCGCGGGACAGCAGATCGAGGACGAGCCTGTCCAGCGCGGGCGGGACGGCGGGGTTCAGCCCGCGCGCCGGCTCGATCCGGCCCTCGAAGAGCAGATGCATCTGCGCGTAGGGGTTGTCGGCGACGAGCGGGGGCCGGCCGGTGAGCATGAAGTAGAGCAGGCAGCCGAAGGAGTAGAGGTCGGTGCGGTGGTCCACGGTGCGTTCGCCGCGCGCCTGCTCCGGTGACATGTACAAAAGGCTGCCGATGGCGACGCCGGTGCCGGTGAGGCCGCTGACCAGGACGGTGTCGCCGAGGAACTTGGCGATGCCGAAATCCAGCACCTTCAGGTCGCCGTCGGCGTCGAACATGACGTTCTCCGGCTTGATGTCCCGGTGCACGATGCCCTGCCGGTGCGCGGCGTCCAGGGCGGCGGCGACCTGCCCCGCCCAGGCCACGGCCCGCTGCCAGGAGGGTCGTTCCTGCACGACCGCGTCGTACAGGGTCCGCCCGGTCAGGCGCTCCATCACCATGTAGAGGACGCGTTCGCCGTCCAGGACGGCCTCACCGCAGTCGTGGGCGATGACCGTGTACCGGCCGGGCAGCCGGGCCGCCGACCTGATCTCGCGGCGGAACCGGAGGAAGGTCTCGTGCTCGCCCATCCGCGGCAGTGCGGTGACGAGTTTGACCGCCACGTCCCGGTGCATCCGCGCGTCACGGGCGGCCCAGACCTCCCCCATGCCGCCCCGGCCCAGCCGTTCGACCAGTTCGTACCGGCCGTCGAGGACCTCTCCCCGCATACCCCGCCCCTTCCCCGCTCCCCTTGGGCCTCAAGCGTAGGAGATCTCCGCCCGGGCGGCGGGCTTCGTGGCAGGCTGGCGCCATGCGTGCGGCCCGGCTCATCAAGATGGTGCTCCTGCTGCAGTCCCGGCCGTCCATGACCGCCGCCGAACTCGCGCGGGAGCTGGAGGTGTCGGAGCGGACGGTCACCCGAGACGCGCAGGCGCTGTCGGAGGCGGGTGTGCCGGTGTACGCGGACCGGGGGCGGGCCGGCGGATACCGGCTGGTCGGCGGGTACCGGACGCGGCTGACGGGGCTGGCCAGGAGCGAGGCGGAGGCGCTGTTCCTGAGCGGGGTGCCGGGGGCGCTGCGGGAGATGGGTCTGCAGGACGCGGCCTCCGCGGCCCGGCTGAAGGTGTCCGCGGCGCTGCTGCCGTCGCTGCGGGACGCCCCGGACAGCGCGGCCCAGCGGTTCCATCTGGACGCGCCGGCCTGGTTCCGCGAGCCGGAGCCGCCCGCGCTGCTGCCGGTGGTCGCGGAGGCGGTGTGGGACGACCGCCGCGTCGTCGCCCGGTACCGGCGCGGCGAGAATGAGGTGGAACGGGTGCTGGAGCCGTACGGGCTCGTGCTCAAGGCGGGCGTCTGGTACCTGTGCGCACGGGTGGCCGACGCCGGCTCCTCCCGAACCGGCGACCGTTCCTCCCGAACCGACCACGGCTCCTCCCGAACCGGCGACGGCCCTTTCCGGACCTACCGGATCGACCGGTTCAGTGCCGTGGAACCCCTGAAGGAACGGTTCGCCCGTGATCCGGACTTCGATCTGCCCGGCCACTGGGCCGAGCAGGCCGAGCGGTTCGCGCGCTCGCTCCTGCGCGCCGAGGTCGTCGTACGGCTGTCGCCGGAGGGTGTGCGCAGGCTGCGGTACGCCGTCGATCCGGTGTCGGCGCGCGAGGCGCTCGGCGCGGTGGACGAGCCGGACGGGGCGGGCTGGGTGACGGTGACCGTGCCGGTGGAGTCCGAGGAGGTCGCGCACACCCAGCTGACGGCGCTCGGCCCGGAGGCGGAGGTGCTGGCCCCGGAGAGCCTGCGCGAGCGGTTCGCGGCGGACGCGGCCCGGCTGGCCGGGCTGTACGGTCCTGCGGACCCCGGACACCGCCGTACGGACGGCGGATAACGATCCGCCGTACTCCGGCCTACTCCACGTGCGTCCCACCGGTGGAGGCCCGATGCTGGTGCCGTGATGGACGAGACGGAGTTCTGGGAGCTGATCGACGCCGCGCGCGAGGCCGCCGAGGGCGACCCCGAGGAACAGGCCGACGTGCTCGTGGACCGGCTGCTCCAGCTGGACCCCGATCTGATCCTGGACTTCGCCCGTCACTTCGAGGCCCGCTACAACCGCGCCTACCGCTGGGACCTGTGGGGCGCCGCCTCGGTACTGCTGGACGGGGCCAGCGACGACGCGTTCGACTTCTTCCGGTGCTGGCTGATCGGCCAGGGCCGGGAGGTCTACGAGGGCGCGCTGCACGATCCGGACTCGCTCGCGGAGCTGCTCGGCGAGTTCGACGAGGAGATCGACGGCGACGGCGAGGAGCTGGGCTATGCGGCGGACGAGGCCTACGAGCAGCTGACCGGCACCGTCGCGCCCGACCTGGGCATCGCCGCGGCGCCCGCCGAGCCGGAGGGCGACCCGGTGGACTTCGAGAACGACCGGGTGCTCGCAGAACGGTTTCCGCGGCTGTGGGACCGCTTCCGGGAGTAGCCCGCCCCGGCCCGGCCGGCCGAGCGCCCGCGGGCGGTGTCGGCCGGCGGACAGGCCTGGGTCCGGCCGGCCCGCACCGCGTGGTGCGGCGGGGCGGCGTTGGCCTGGTCGAGGGCGGATGCGGTGGCCGCGGCCGGGCCGAGGACGACGGACGCGACGGCGCAGAGCACCTCCAGTCGACTGCGTGGCACCTAGGGGGTTCCTGTGGGCCGTGCCAGGGTGGTGGGCCGTGCCTTGACGGTCCGTGCCGAGGTGGTGGGCCGTGCCTTGACGGTCCGCGCCGGGGTGGTGGGCCGTGCCTTGACGGTCCGTGCCGGGGTGGTGGGCCGCGCCTTGACGGTCCGTGCCGCGGTGGGCCGGCCCTGGAGGCGGGCGGCCTTCTCCCTGATCTCGGGGAGGCGGGCGGTGAGGGCGGCGCCGGGGCAGTTGGTCATGAAGCCGTCGTTGTGGCCGGCCAGGGCGGGCAGGGTGACGGTGCTGCCGGCCTTGTAGCGGCTGAGGCTGTTGCTGGAGACCAGACGCACGCTCCCGCGCGGGTCGATGTCGGCGAGGCCGAGCTTCCAGGCGGCCAGGGCGGCGATGGCGTCGGTCATGGCCTGCGGCACGGGGACACCCTCGGTGAAGGTGCCGATCGCGGCGATGCCGACGCTGCGGTGGTTGAAGCCCTGGGCATGGGCGCCGGTGACGGGCCGGTCGACGCCTCCGGCGCGGCCTTCGTAGATGGTGCCGCAGCGGTCGACGAGGAAGTTGTAGCCGATGTCGTCCCAGTTCCGGTCACCGGTCTGGCCGGCGTACAGGTGACGGATGATCTGCGGCGCGTCGGCGCAGTCGTACCCGCCGGGCGAGTCGGTGTGGTGGAGGAAGACGGCGACCACCTTGTCGTCGTAGCGCGGCGGCGGCTGGTTGCTCCCGGCGGTGCCCAGCCAGACGGAGCGGGGCACGATGGCCGGCCGGGCGGCGAGGTGGGCGGGGGTGCGGGCCGGGGCGGCCCGGTCCGGGCGGGCCACGGCGATCCGCTCGACGTCACGGGCGCACACGGGGAGGGCGAGGGCGGCCGCCAGGCCGGGCAGACAGCCGAGCAGCACCAGCAGGGCGCAGGGTATCCGCCGGGCGGACCGGCTCCGCGGCCCCGGCGTGCCCGCGGTCTCCGGCGGCTCGGGAACCTGCGGTGCCCCTGGCGTGTCCAGTGCCTGTGGGGTCCGTGGGGGCTGTGGTGTCCCCAACGGGCCAGGTCTTCCCGGCAGCTGCGTCTCGGGGATCCCCGAGGTCACCGGGGTCTGCGGGGTCCCGCAGGTCTCCCGCGTCTCATGGGTCTCAGGCATCTCACGGGTTTCAGGCGTATCAGCTGTCTCGGGCGTATCAGCTGTCTCGGGCGTATCAGCCGTCTCGGGCGTCTGCGAGGGCCTGAGAGTCTGCGGCGCTTCCGATGTCCTGAGGGTCTCCCGGGTCTCCGGCGCCCGCAGAGTCTGCGGTGTCTCGCGATGTCTCTCGGGCAGCGGTCGTATGGACCGTATGGGTCGGCTGCGTCCGATGGGTCGTATGGGGCTTCTCAGGAGTCCGGCGAGTCCCGAGAGTCTTCGGAGCCCCGAGAGTCTTCGGGGCCCCGGCGCCGGCCGGTCCCGGGAGGGCTCTGGTGTCCCATCCGTCCCGGGCATCCCCGATGTCCGCGGGGTCCCGGGCGTCTCCAGTGTTCTTCGGGCGACGTGCATGATCCCACTGTCGGGCGGCCGGCTCGTGCCCGCGATGTGCGCTCTGCCACCTGGCGGAACCATCGTCCCGGTCCGGGACGTTTCTGGGGGTACACACATACGAGGTCCGGTGCGCCGTGCGGTGGCCGGTCCCGTGTGCGGGTGACTGATCACCGGGCCCGTCCCGTCCGTACTGAGGGGTCCGAGAGAAAGGCGGCTCCGTGGACCTGCTCGACCTGGTGCTTGTGCTGGTGATCCTCGTCTACGCGGCGTCCGGATACCGGCGTGGGCTGGTGGCCGGCTGCGTCTCGCTGGCCGGGTTCGTCGGCGGTGCCGTCGTCGGCGTATGGGTGCTGCCCTGGGTGACCGGCCTGGTCGAGCGGGGCACGGCACAGGCGACGGCGCTCGCGGTGGTGACGGTGCTGGTGCCGGCGGTGCTGGGGCACGAACTGGTGGGCCGGCTGGCCCTGCGGCTGCGCGGCGAGCTGGACCAGGGCCCGCTGCGGGTGCTGGACGGGCTGGGGGGCGCGGCGGCGAACTCGGTCGCGGTGCTGATCGTGGCCTGGGTGGCGGCGAGCGTGCTGGGCGCGGCCCCGACGCAGACGCTGAACACCGCGATACGGAACTCGACGCTGCTGGGCGCGGTGCAGGACGCGATGCCGGACACCACGCCCGCGTGGTTCTCGCGGGCCACGTCGGCGCTGACCGAGGCGGGTTTCCCGCAGGTCTTCAACCCGTTCGAGAACGAGTCGACGGCCCGGGTGGCCCGGCCCTCCGGCGACAGTGTCACCCCGGCCGCGACGAGCGCCGCGAAGCTGAGCACGGTGAAGATCGAGGGCGTCTCGGGCAACGAGGGCCGGGAGGGCAGCGGTTTCGTCTACGCCGCACAGCACGTGATGACCAACGCGCACGTGGTGGCGGGCATCGGCCACCCGAGCGTGCGGGTGGGCGGGGTCGGGCGGTCGTACGGGGCCCGGGTGGTGCTCTTCGACCCCGACCGGGACGTGGCGGTGCTGTATGTGCCCGCGCTGCGCGCCCCGGTGCTGCGCTTCGACACGACCGCGGTGCGCGGCGACGCGGCGGTGGTCGCCGGCTATCCGCAGGACGGCGGCCTGAACCTGCAGGCGGCGACGGTGGCGAGCCGGGTGCAGGCGACCGGGCAGAACATCTACAACGACGGCGCGGTCACCCGGGACATCTACTCGATCCGCTCCACGGTCCGGCCGGGCAACTCCGGCGGTCCGCTGCTCACCACGGACGGCAAGGTGTTCGGGGTGGTCTTCGCGCGCTCCACCTCGGACGCCGAGACGGGCTATGCGCTGACGGCGGACGAGGTGGCGGGCGACGCACAGCGCGCGGCCTTGGCGACGGTGCGGGTGGACACGGGCCAGCTGGTCAGCTCGTGACGGTCACAGGCGCCGGCCCATGAGCACGTCGTCGACGTAGGCGCCGTCGATGAGGAACTCCTCCGGCTGTACTCCCTCGACGGCGAACCCCTCGGACTCGTACAGCGCGCGGGCCGGGGCGTTGTGCCCGAGCACGCGCAGGGTGAGGCGCCGCGCACCGCGCCCGCGCGCCTCCTCGACGGCGGCCCGGATCAGCGCGCGCCCCACGCCCTGCCCGCGCGCCTCGTCGGCCACGGCGATGCCCTGGATCTGCAGCACGTGCGCGTTGGAGGCGAGCCGGGTCGGACGGGCGATGCGGATGTAGCCGACGACCCGCCCGGCGGCCTCGGCGACCAGGTAGTCCTCCGGGAGGTGGCGCTCGTCGAAGAACGGTCCCTGCGGCAGGGGCGCGACGGCGTGCAGGGTGGACCAGGTGGCCCGGTCGAGGGTGGCCAGCTCCTCTTCGTCGTCGGCCACGGCGACGCGTATGTACGGCTCAGGCATGACGATCACCCTACGACGGGCGGCCGGAGCAGCTCACGGGGTTTTCGCGCGGGCATGCTGGGGCCATGAAACGTATGCGAATCGCCGTGGCCGGCGCGTCCGGGCTCATCGGCAGCGCCCTGGTGCGGTCCCTGACCGCGGACGGGCACGAGGTCGTCCGACTGGTACGCCGGGCCGTCGCGAGCCCGGGCGAGGTCTGCTGGGACCCCGAGGGGCAGTACGTCGACGCGGCCGGGCTGACCGGCTGTGCCGCGGTGGTCAATCTGGCCGGGGCCGGGATCGGCGACCGGCGCTGGACGCCGTCGTACAAGCGGCTGCTGCGGGACAGCCGGGTGCTGGGCACGGCCGCGCTGGCGGAGGCGGTGGCCGCGCTGCCCGAGCCGCCGCGGGTCTTCGTCAGCGGCAGCGCGATCGGCATCTACGGCGACACCGGCGACCGGGCGGTGGACGAGGCGGCGCCGCCGGGCGACGGCTTCCTGCCCTCGCTGTGCGTGGAGTGGGAGGAGGCGGCGGCGCCCGCGCAGGAGGCGGGCGTGCGGACGGTGTTCCCGCGCACGGGGCTGGTGGTGGCCCGCGGCGGCGGGGCCTGGGGGCGGCTGTTCCCGCTGTTCCGGGCGGGGCTCGGGGGGCGGCTGGGCGACGGGCGGCAGTACTGGTCGTACATCGCGCTGCACGACGAGGTCGCCGCGATCCGGCATCTGATCGACGACGACGCCCTGTCCGGGCCGTTCAACCTGACCGCCCCGCAGCCGCTGACGAACCGTGAGATCACGGCGGCGATGGCCCGCGTGCTGCACCGCCCGGCCCCGTTCGCGGTCCCGGCGCCGGTCCTGCGGGCCGCGCTGGGCGAGCTGGCCGGGGATGTGCTGGGCAGTCAACGGGTGGTGCCCAAGCGGCTGTTGGAGTCGGGGTTCACATTCGCGTTCCCGGGGATCGACGACGCCATCCGGGCGGCCTGACGTACCCAAGGGATGCCCTGCGACTGTGCTGCGGCCTCTTGTGACCGTATGCGACCTCCATGCGACCATGCCCTGTTGATGCGCGACTGTTTGTGACTGGTCACAGACCTAACCTCGACCCGAACTCGGGTATCTCTGGAGCCAGTTGGGGGCATGACGTCTCCACCGGCCGCGCAACCACAGGAGGGGCCTCGTGCTTGAGCCCGCGTACCAGGTGGACGTCGTCATCGTGGGAGCCGGAATCGCCGGACTCTCGGCGGCTCATCGGCTCACCAGCGCAGGAGTAACGACCGCAGTCCTGGAGGCCGCCCATTGCGTCGGCGGCCGCATGTCGACGGAGAAGGTCGACGGCTTCCGGCTCGACCGCATCGGACAGCTGCTGTCCACGTCCTACCCCGAACTACGCACCACCCCGGGCCTGGACCCCCTGGTCCTGCGCACCTTCGCGCCCGGAGTCCTGCTGCACCGCGACGGACGCACCCAGCGCGCGGGCGCACCGGGGACCGGAGGGAGCGCAAGGGGCGCACTCCATGTGGTGCGCGCCCTCGCGAGCTCCCCCAGGGGACCGGCGGCCACCCCCGGCCGGATCGGCGCGCCGGTGGGCGGCGCGGTCGACCAGGCCCGGCTCGGCGCCGCCCTGGGCCGGATCGCCGCCACCCCCGTCGAGCGCATCCTGGCCCGCCCCGAGATGCCCGCCGGCCAGGCCCTCGCCCAGCGCGGGTTGCCGGCGCGCACGATCGACGGCTTCCTGCGCCCCCTGCTCGCCACGCTGCTGTGCGACCCCGGGCTGACCACCTCCAGCCGGTGCGCCGACCTCGCGCTGCGCGCCTTCGCCGGCGGGCGGCTGTGCGTGCCGGAGGGCGGCGCGGACGTGCTGCCGGAGCTGCTGGCGCGGACGCTGCCACCCGGCACCGTGCACACCGGGGTACGGGTCACCTCGGTGTCCACGACCTCGGTGGCCACCGCCGAGCACGGCGAGATCCGCTGCCGGGCGGTACTGCTGGCGACGGACGCGCGGGCCGCGGCGGAGCTGCTGCCGGGCCTGAGGGTGCCTGACTTCCACCCCGTGACCGTGGTCCACCACACCACCGACGACCCGTCGGCGGCCTTCACGACGGGCACCTCGCTGCTGCTGGACGCCGACCGCGGCGGCCCGGTGGCCCACACGGCCGTGCTGAGCAACGTGGACCCGAGCCGGGCCCCGGCCGGCCGGGTACTGATCTCCTCGACGGTGCTCGGCTCTCCGCCCGAGGGCGTCGACACCGCGGTCCGCATCCACCTCTCCCGCATCTACGGCACCTCGACGCGCCGCTGGGAGACGCTGGCGGTGCACCACACCCCGGAGGCGGTCCCGGCCATGCGCCCACCCCACGACCTGCGCCGCCCGGTCCGCCTGCTGGCCGGCCTGTACGTCTGCGGCGACCACCGCGACACCAGCACGCTCCAGGGCGCCCTGCACTCCGCCCACCGGGCCACGGCGGCGATCCTGGCCGACCTGGGCGCGGCGGGCTCGATGCACCGCGCGGATCCGGCGCCCACTCTGCCGAGGGCGGCATAAGCGCTCCGCACGGCGAGTGGCTACCCCAACGCCGCCACCTTCTCCCGGTATCCCCGCACCGGTGCCGCGTCCCGGTACGGCTCCAGCCGGCGCTCGAAGTCCCGCACGTACTCGACCGCGCGAGCGGACCGCATCTCCGCCGCCTGCCCGGCGGCCTCCGCGGCCAGCACGCACGCCTGGTCGAGTTCGCCGAGGCCGAGACGGGCCGTGGCGAGGACGACACGGCAGAAGAGGCGGCTGCGGGCGAAGGAGGGGGCGCGGAGCTGGAGGGAGCGTTCGGCGTGCTGGGCGGCCGCCCGGAACTGCTGCAGATCCCGGTGGCAGTGCCCGAACTCGTCGGCGAGCTGGGCCTCGTCGAAGAACTTGGCCCAGTACGGCACGTCGTCCCCGGGCCGGGCCGCCTCCAGGGCGCGCTCGGCCCGCACGAGCGCCGCCGTGCACGCCCGTACCTCGCCGAGCACGCCGTGCGCCCTCGCCTCGGAGGCGTGCAGCAGCGCCTGCACCACCGGAGGCCCGCCGGTCCCCATGCCCTGCTGGGCGACCCGGGCCAGCTGTACGGCCTCCCTGCCATGGCCGAGATAGACGGCCTGGCGGCTCATGGTGACCAGCACGTAGGAGCCGTACGCCCGGTCGCCGGCCGCCTGGGCGAGCCGCAGGGACTGCACGAAGTAGCGCTGGGCGAGTCCGTGGGCGGCGATGTCGTACGACGTCCAGCCGGCGAGCCGGGTCAGGTCGGCCGCGGCGCCGAACAGCCGGCGGCCGGTCTGCTCGTCGTAGCTGCCGCGGAGCATCGGCTCGCACTCGTGCTCCAGATAGCGCACCAGGGCCTGCCGGGCGTGGCCGCCGCCGTACCGGTCGTCGAGGGTGCGGAACAGCTCGCCGACCGAGCGCAGTGCGTTGATGTCGCCGCCGGTGACCTTGTGGCCGGGGGCGCGCTCGGCGTGCCCGCGCGCCCGGGGCGGCACCGGCAGCACCGGCCGGGCCTGGGGTTTGACCACGGCCGGGCGGCTCTGCGGGGGCACCCGGGGGGCCGGTTCGCGGGCCACCTTGTCGTCGGGCTTGCCGATCAGCCAGTCCCGGCTGGGCACCACGAGTCCCGCCGGGGTGAACGCGATCTTGCGCAGTTCGGCGTGGCTGCCGGAGTCCTTGCGCCAGAGCCCGCCGACGATGTCGACGGCCTCTTCCGGGGTGGCCGCGAACTCCAGCCCGGCGTACACCGGCGCGCACGCGTCCAGGCCGAGATCCTGGGCCGTGAGCCGACGGCCGAGCCGCCGCGTGAACACCTCGGCGATCAGGGCGGGGGTCGTACCGCGCGGCTGCTGTCCGCGCAGCCAGCGGGTGACCGAGGTCTTGTCGTATCTGAGGTCCAGCCCGTGCTCCAGGCCGAGCTGGTCGACGCGACGGGCCAGACCCGCGTTGGAGAACCCCGCTTCTGCGATGAGCGCGGCGAGCTGGCGGTTGGGGGTGCGCTGCGCGGGTCGGTCCGTCATCTGCGGTGCGGTCTCCTGCCTTCGGGCCTCTGAAGTGCCCGGTTTGCCGTTGAGCAGCCCTTATGGCCACGCGAACGGCGCGAATGTAGCGGAGAGTGAACAGGTGATCACATCCTTCGTCACGTATTCATCCGATCGTGTGAGAAACGCCCGCAGGGCTGACGTACGCCGGTCGGACGTACAGTGGCGTGGGCGCGTTACGTGCCTGACACACCGGTCGCTGAGGGAGGCGCTTGCCGTGAGTGAGTTGCGGTTCGTCCGTATGGGGTTCGGTGCGGATGCCGTCGAGTACCAGGAGGCCTGGGACGAGCAGCGCCGGGTGCACGCGGCCCGGTTCGCCGACGAGGTCCCGGACACCGTGATCCTCCTGGAGCACCCCCCGGTGTATACGGCCGGCCGCCGCACCGAGGACAGCGAGCGCCCGCTGGACGGCACCCCGGTCATCGACGTGGACCGCGGCGGCAAGATCACCTGGCACGGCCCGGGCCAGCTGGTGGGTTACCCGATCCAGAAGCTCCCGCGCCCGGTGGACGTGGTCGCGCACGTACGGCGGCTGGAGGAGGCGCTCATCCGCACCTGCGCCGAGTTCGGCCTGGAGACCACCCGGGTCGAGGGCCGCAGCGGGGTGTGGGTGCTCGGCGACCCGGTCGAGCAGCGGCCCTCGCTCGGCGGCCTGTCGCTGGACTTCGACCCGCGCCTGACCGACGAGGAGTTCGACCCGCGCCTCAACGGCCCCGAGTACGCCCCCTCCAACGCGGGCCAGCGGCGCGAGGACCGCAAGATCGCCCAGATCGGCATCCGGGTCGCCAAGGGCGTCACCATGCACGGCTTCTCCTTCAACGTGAACCCCGACATGAAGTGGTTCGACCGGATCATCCCGTGCGGCATCCGGGACGCGGGGGTCGCCTCCCTCGCGGGCGAGCTGGGCCGGGAGGTCACGATCGAGGAGGTCCTGCCGGTGGTCGAGAAGCACCTGAAGGACATTCTGGAGAGCGCGGAGCCGAAGCCGCGGGTGATCGAGAAGGCGTCCGCCTGAGCCGCCCTGTCACGGGGGAATGCGCCCTGCGACCGTGAGGTTGATCTCACCGGCAGGGCGCAAGGTGCACGGGCGTACCCTGGTGTACGCCGAGGAATCAAAGCTTAGGGAGCCGGTCGTGTCCGCAGTCGCACCCGACGGACGCAAGATGCTGCGCCTGGAGGTCCGCAACAGCCAGACCCCCATCGAGCGCAAGCCCGAGTGGATCAAGACCCGGGCGAAAATGGGCCCCGAGTACACGAAGATGCAGAACCTCGTGAAGAGCGAGGGCCTGCACACGGTCTGCCAGGAAGCCGGCTGCCCGAACATCTACGAGTGCTGGGAGGACCGCGAGGCGACCTTCCTCATCGGCGGCGACCAGTGCACCCGGCGCTGCGACTTCTGCCAGATCGACACCGGCAAGCCCGAGGCGCTGGACCGCGACGAGCCGCGCCGCGTCGGCGAGTCCGTGGTGACGATGGACCTGAACTACGCCACCATCACCGGCGTCGCCCGCGACGACCTTCAGGACGGCGGCGCCTGGCTGTACGCCGAGACCGTGCGCCAGATCCACCAGCAGACGGCGGACCGGGAGGGCGGGCGTACCAAGGTCGAGCTCCTCGCCCCCGACTTCAACGCCGTCCCGGAGCAGCTGGCCGAGGTCTTCTCCGCCCGCCCCGAGGTCTTCGCGCACAACGTCGAGACGGTCCCGCGGATCTTCAAGCGGATCCGCCCCGGCTTCCGCTACGAGCGCTCCCTGAAGGTCATCACCGAGGCCCGCGACTTCGGCCTGGTGACCAAGTCCAACCTGATCCTCGGCATGGGCGAGACCCGCGAGGAGGTCAGCGAGGCGCTGCGGCAGCTGCACGACGCCGGCTGCGAGCTCGTCACCATCACCCAGTACCTGCGCCCCTCCGTCCGGCACCACCCCGTGGAGCGCTGGGTGAAGCCGCAGGAGTTCGTGGAGCTGAAGGAGGAGGCCGAGCAGATCGGCTTCTCCGGTGTGATGTCGGGTCCGCTGGTGCGGTCGTCGTACCGGGCCGGGCGCCTGTACCGGATGGCCGTCGAACAGCGTCGGTCAGCCGCTCCGCAGGGGGGCGGGTCGTACATCGCGGCCCAGGCTGTGTGAATTCACGCACAAGCACTTACTGGCCAGTAATGGCCGAGCCGACGCGGTCCTGACCGTCCTCGCTGATGAGGGCGGGCATCAGGGCCGCGTCAGTGTTTCAGCACTCTGTATCAAGGCTTCATTGGTGTTTGACCGGTCGGACACGCCCTGGTAACACCAATCAGTGACTCTGTTATCACGCCTCGTACATCACCCGATCCGAGGGGGGACCTCGATCATGCAGGCCGCGCCCGTACGCGCCACCGCCATCCCGTCCTTCACCGACGCCCTCCGTGCCGTCGAGTCCCTGCTCATGAGCGGCGGTCAGCGCACCGCCCGGCGCAACGCGTGGACCTCCGTGCTGGAGGACCGCCGGCGAGCCAAGGACCGGGTCGAGGCGCAGCGCGTCCTGGAGCAGGCCGCCGACCGCTCCTGATCCCTTCCGCGCCGCTTCCCCGGCGCCTTCCTCCCGGGCACTGCCGTCGTCCGCACTCCCGGGGCCACGTAGACTTCGTGACATGGCGAGGAAGGAAACCGCGGCGGACGCCGCGAACGCAGGGCGACTGAAACAGATCGCTCTCACGTACAAGATGACCCGCAAGGCCGACAAGAAGATCGGTCTTGTACTCGGGGGCGTCGGCATCGGCACCCTCGCTGTCTTCCTCGCGATCGGCTTTGTGCTCGGTCACCCCGTCTACCTGGGCATCTTCGGCCTGCTGATCGCCGTGCTGGCGACGGCGATCGTGTTCGGCCGCCGGGCCGAGCGCGCCGCCTTCGGCCAGATGGAGGGCCAGCCGGGCGCCGCGGCCGCCGTGCTGGACAACATCGGCCGGGGCTGGACGACGACCCCGGCGGTGGCGATGAACCGCAGCCAGGACGTCGTGCACCGGGCGGTCGGAAAGGCCGGCATCGTGCTGGTCGCCGAGGGCAACCCGAACCGGGTGAAGAGCCTGCTGGCCGCCGAGAAGAAGAAGATGAACCGCGTCGTCGCGGACGTCCCCGTGCACGACGTGATCGTCGGCAACGGCGAGGGCCTGGTCGAGCTGAAGAAGCTGCGCACGACCATGCTGAAGCTCCCGCGCGTGCTCACCGGCCCCCAGGTGACGGCCACCAACGACCGGCTGCGGGCCATGGGCGACCTGATGAGCAACATGCCGCTGCCGAAGGGCCCCATGCCCAAGGGCATGCGGATGCCGAAGGGCCGCTGAGCCCCCTGCCGGCGAGCCCTGGTCAGTTCAGCGTCCGGAACCGCCGCTCGCAGTAGACCACCGGGGCTCCCTCGCCCAGCCGCACTCCCGTTACCCGGCCGATCAGGATCGTGTGATCCCCGGCCGGGTAACGCGCGTATGCGGCACAGTCCAGCTGTACGGGGGCCTGCTGCACCGCCGGCAGCCCCGCGGGGCTCGGCTGCAGCAGGGCGTCGGAGAACTTGTCCGCGCCCTTGGTGGCGAACAGCAGGGCCAGCGGCTGGTGCTCGGGGGCGAGCACGCTCACCGCGAAGTGATCACACCGCGCGAAGACCGCCGCCGAGTCGGCCGCGTCCGCGAGACACACCAGGACCAGCGGGGGCTCCAGGGAGACGGAACAGAAGGAGCTGGCCGTGAAACCGCGCGGGGTGCCGTCCTCGCAGCGGGCGGTCACCACCACCACGCCCGACGGAAAGCGGGCCATGGCGTCCCGGAACTCCTCGGGCGTCACCTCGGCCGCCATCACATCCTGAGCATCGGTCATACGGCGACGATGCCGCCGGCGGTGTGGCCGGGCAACCGGATGGCGGCATCTGGACCATTGCCGGCAGCCGGCAGCGGTCAGATCCGGACCTCCACGGTCTTCGCCAGCCGGTCGTGCAGGCCGCGGCCGTCACGGTCCCAGACGAGGGGCGGCAGCGCGAGGAACAGCAGTACCGTACGCAGGAGCGCCCGCAGCGGACTCACCCGACCCGTCTCCAGGGCGACCACCCGGAGCCCGAAGAGCCGCTTGCCCGGGGTGAAGCCGACCGTACCGAGGGTGAGGGTCATCAGCACGAAGAGAATGACCGGCGCCCAGACCTGGGCCGCGTTGTTATAGCTGTTCGCGATCAGACCGTATGCGATCAAGAGGCAGAGCCCCCAGTCCACGGCGAGCGCGCCGAGCCGCCGTCCCGGGCGGGCGATCGAGTTCGGCCCTTCCTGCGGGAGACCCAGCTGCTCGCCCCGGTAGCCGAAGTCGGCACCGGCCTCTTCCATGGCCGCGCGGGGCCCGGAGAGCCACGATCCGAGTGCTTGCCTGTTGTCCACCCGTCCACGGTACTGCGCCCGGATTCGCACACTGTGCCGAGGGGTGTGTCGGGGCTACGGTGGACACGTGGCCGGTTAACTTCTGCGAAACAAATGGGTCACACCCGAGAAATCACCCGTCCCTAGGGTCGAGACCACCGTGTGCCACCGCACTGGCCGCACGAACGATCTACCACCCCGGCGAGGACGGTCGGGAGTAGGAGGAGCTGGATGTTCCAGAACGCCGACGAGGCCAAGAAGTTCATCGCGGACGAGGACGTCAAGTTCGTCGACGTCCGTTTCTGCGACCTGCCGGGCGTCATGCAGCACTTCACGGTGCCCGTTGAGGCGTTCGACCCGGACGAGGAGCTGGCCTTCGACGGATCGTCGATCCGCGGCTTCCAGGCCATCCACGAGTCCGACATGGCGCTGCGTGCCGACCTGTCCACCGCCCGTGTGGACCCGTTCCGCCGGGACAAGACGCTCAACATCAACTTCTTCATCCACGACCCGATCACGGGCGAGCAGTACTCCCGTGACCCGCGCAACGTGGCGAAGAAGGCCGAGGCCTACCTCGCGTCGACCGGTATCGCGGACACCGCGTACTTCGGTCCCGAGGCCGAGTTCTACGTCTTCGACAGCGTCCGTTTCGCCACCTCGGCGAACGAGTCCTTCTACCACATCGACTCCGAGGCGGGCGCCTGGAACACCGGTGCCCTCGAGGACAACCGTGGTTACAAGGTCCGCTACAAGGGCGGCTACTTCCCGGTCCCGCCGGTCGACCACTTCGCCGACCTGCGCGCCGAGATCTCCCTGGAGCTGGAGGCGGCCGGTCTGAAGGTCGAGCGCCAGCACCACGAGGTGGGCACCGCCGGCCAGGCCGAGATCAACTACAAGTTCAACACCCTGCTGGCCGCCGCCGACGACCTGCAGCTGTTCAAGTACATCGTGAAGAACGTGGCCTGGCGCAACGGCAAGACCGCGACCTTCATGCCGAAGCCGATCTTCGGTGACAACGGCTCGGGCATGCACGTGCACCAGTCGCTGTGGGCCAACGGCGACCCGCTGTTCTACGACGAGGCCGGTTACGCGGGCCTGTCGGACACCGCCCGCTACTACATCGGCGGCATCCTCAAGCACGCCCCGTCGCTGCTGGCCTTCACCAACCCGACGGTGAACTCCTACCACCGTCTGGTGCCGGGCTTCGAGGCGCCGATCAACCTGGTGTACTCGCAGCGCAACCGCTCCGCGGCCATGCGTATCCCGATCACGGGCTCCAACCCGAAGGCCAAGCGCGTCGAGTTCCGCGCGCCCGACTCCTCCGGCAACCCGTACCTGGCCTTCTCCGCCCTGCTGCTGGCGGGCCTGGACGGCATCAAGAACAAGATCGAGCCGGCCGAGCCGATCGACAAGGACCTGTACGAGTTGGCTCCCGAGGAGCACGCGAACGTCGCCCAGGTCCCGACCTCGCTGCCGGCCGTCCTCGACTCGCTCGAGGCCGACCACGAGTTCCTCCTCCAGGGCGACGTCTTCACGCCGGACCTGATCGAGACGTGGATCGACTTCAAGCGCACCAACGAGATCGCGCCGCTGCAGCTGCGTCCGCACCCGCACGAGTTCGAGCTGTACTTCGACGTGTGATATCTCCCCAGGTCAGAGCGGCCTTCCGCTCCCCTGGGCCGTCCGTGGGCCGTCGGCCGGCTCTCCCAGCACGGGAGAGCCGGCCGACGGCTTTTCGGCTCCTGCTTCCGGGCCGGCTCAGGCTGCGTCGCCCTGTCGCCCTTGGAATGCCTGATCGATGGCTTGGCGGGCTCGATCCACGGCGGAATCAAGGAGAACTTGCAGGTCGCGAGGGCTGGGCGGAGCCCGCTGTATAGGGGCCGGGCCGGTCTCCGGGCTGACCAGGGCGGCCGGCAGGGTGGAGTCGTGGGTTTCAGCGAGGCAGGCTTGGTGCATGACGTGGCTCTCGCGCTCGCCCCCGGTGCCAGGCACAGGCGGTCGTAACCGGCTCCTCTTCACGCTGCTGCAGTCTGTGCCCTATCTGATCGCGCTGGCCGTGCTGGTCATCGAGCTCACGCCTGCGCACTTCATCTACACCGGACCCTTCCTCACCGCGGTTCCGGCACTGGCGGCAGTGACGTTGGGGCCCAGGGGCACTACCGCGGCGGCGGCCCTGGCGCTGGCGATCAGCGTGACCACCGCGACCTACAACGGGGCGTGGGGCACCCTGCAGGTCTACAGCAACTTCCTGGCTCTGGCCTTGGTCTCCGTGGCTGGTTTCATCACCAGTCGCGCGATGCAGGAGCGCAGGCAGAGAGAGCTCGACCAGATCCGCCGCATCGCCGTGGCGGCCCAGGAAGTCGTGCTGCGGCCCGTGCCCGCGCGCATGGGGCCGCTGCTGGCAGGCAGCCTGTGCCTCGCGGCCGGGACCGGGGCACGGGTGGGCGGTGATCTGTATGAGGCAGTGCAGACGCGGTACGGGGTCCGGATGATCGTCGGGGACGTCAGGGGCAAGGGGCTGTCCGCGGTGCGAGCCGTCGCGGTGGCACTGGGGGCGTTCCGGGAAGCTGTGCACTATGAGGACGACCTGGTGGAGGTCATGAACCGCTGCGCGGCTGCGCTGCGACGGGAAGTCGCCGTCCCGGGTGCATATGGTCAGGAGGTTCTGCTGGAAGGGTTCACCACGGCGCTCATCGCGCAGGTGCCGGCCGACCCCGTGGTGCAGTTGGTCAACCGTGGACATCCACCACCGCTGCTGCTGCACCAGGGCAGGGCTACACCACTCATGCCGAGTTTGCCGTCGCCGCCCCTCGGCCTCGAGGACCTCATCTCCGACCTCCCCGAGAAGCCTGAGAGCTATGCGTTCCACCCCGGTGACCGCCTGCTGCTGTACACCGACGGTGTGATCGAGGCCCGCAACCCCGACAACGAATTCTTCGCTCTGCCGGAGGCCATGGAGGGGATAGGCGTCGGCCCGAGCCCACCGGAATTCCTGGAGCAACTGCGCCAGGCGTTGATCCGTCACACCGGCGGCGACTTGGCGGACGATGTGGCGATGATCCTGGCTGACCGGTTCGACGGCACAGCCGGATCACCTTCCGGTGGGGCGGACGTGGGGTGACCGTCGTGGTCGGCTGGGAAGCCGCAGCTTGACGGTCGAAGGAGCAACAGTGCCCGTCGGCCGGCCGAGGTGACCGCCCCAGGTCATCACTTCTTCGACGTGTGACAGACGGTCCCTGCGGACCGCACAGGCCCCTCGGCTCAGCCGGGGGGCCTTCCTCATGCCCGGTCCGTGTGCCGGAAGCGGCCGCGGTACTCCGTCGGCGTCGTGTCCAGCTGCCGGCGGAAGGCCCGGATCAGGGTGTCGACCGTGTTGAACCCGCAGGCGGAGGCCACCCGGTCGAGGGTGTCGTCCGTGGTCTCCAGCCGGCCCCGGGCCGCCTCCACGCGGGCGGACTCGATGTACGACGCGGGGGTCGTCCCCAGTTCCGTCCTGAACAGCCGGGTCAGCTGGCGCTCGCTGACGTGGGCCTGTGCGGCGAGGTCGGCGACCGTGAGGCGTCCGGTGGCGTTCCGGTCGACGTAGCGGCGCAGGTCGTCCATGCGCCGGGTGGTGGAGACCGGCTCGATCGGGACGCTGAACTGGCTCTGCCCGCCGGGCCGCTTCAGATACATCACCAGCTGCCGGGCGACGCGCAGCGCGACGGCCTCGCCGAAGTCCTCGGCGACGAGGGCGAGCGACAGGTCGAGGCAGGCGGTGATGCCCGCACCCGTCCACACCTTGCCGTCGCGGATGAAGATCGGGTCGGCGTCGACCCGTACGGCCGGGTGCTCGTCGGCCAGCTGCCGCGCGGTGGACCAGTGGGTCGTGGCGCGCCTGCCGTCGAGCAGTCCGGCGGCGGCGAGCAGATGCGCCCCCACGCAGACGGAGGCGACGCGCCGGGCCCGTCCGGCGAGCGTGCGCACCCAGCGGACCACGCCCTCGTCGCTCAGGGCGCGCACCCGGCGCCGGTCGTCGACCTCGACCGCGCCGGGGACCAGGAGGGTGTCGATGGGGCGCCGGGCGGCCTCGGCGAAGGTGAGGTCGGGCAGGACGCGCACCCCGGCCGAGGTGGTGACGGGGTCCATGGTCTCGGCGGCCAGCACGACCTCGCAGCCGCTCGCGTCGTCCGTCTCCCGGCGCAGCAGCGCGAACACCTCGGGCGGGCCGGTGACGTCGAGCAGATCGACGCCGTCGAAGAGAAGGACGACGACAACCCGCTCCACGCCACTCACCGATGCCCCCGCTTCCGGCCCCGCCCGATGTCCGAATCTGCAAGTTACACGACATTGCCGCCACGTCGACGCCGCTCATAGCGTGATGACCATGACCTCGACGACTCTGCGTGACCTCAGCGGCTTCGATCAGACCCCGGCCTCGCCGGCCGACGCGACCCTGATCCTCATCGACTACCAGAACACCTACACCCGGGGTGTCATGGAACTGGCGGGCTGGCAGTCCGCGCTGGACGCCGGCGCCGAACTGCTGGCCCGGGCGCGGAGCGCGGGCGCGCCGGTCGTCCACGTCGTCAACGACGGCGGCCCGGGCACGCCGTACGACATCCGTCAGGACATCGGCCGTATCCACCCGAGGGTGGCACCCGCCGAGGGCGAGGCGGTGGTCGTCAAGCGGGTGCCGAACGCCTTCCACGACACGGACCTGGCCGCGCACCTGGACGCCGCCGGGCACAAGGACGTGATCATCGCCGGCTTCATGACCCACATGTGCGTCGTCTTCACCGCCGCGGGCGCCTTCCTGCGCGGCAACCGGCCCACGGTCGTCGCCGACGCCTGCGCGACCCGGCCGCTGCGCACCGCGGTCGCCGGGGTGTCCGCCGAACACCTCCAGCACAGCGCCCTCGCGACGATCGAGGACCTGTACGGCATCGTCGTACCGTCGGCCGCGTCGCTCGGCTGAATCCGTGCGCCCCCGGCCCGGCCGGGGGCAACCTTTCCCGCTTCCCAGGCTTCCTACTCTCGGGGGATCATCCCTCCTGACCCTGCCGGACGAGAGAGGTTGAACGGGGATGTCGGAACAGGACGACTGGGAGCGGGAGTTCGATCACCGGTGGGCCAATTCCGCCGAGCACAAGGAGCCCTCGGCGCGGGCCCGGATGCTCGCCGCGCGCTGGAGGGAGAACCCGCCGGACCCGGCGCCCTTCCGCGCGGACCCCGGCCCGGTGCCGCGCCGGACGTCGTGGGGGTCGACGGCCGTGGTCTTCGGCTGTGTGATCGCGGTCATGGTGCTGATCGGGCTGCTGCAGTTCGGCTCGACGTACTAGGGCGGGTCGTAGCCGGAGGACGGGGACGCTCGGCGACGGCCGGCCGACCGACAGGTACGTTTTGCTGCTCCTAGGGTCGTTCCGGACCACTTCATGGGAGTCGGCAGGTGCACACTGGACAGCGGGACGAGTGCCTGACTGCGGGGTGATGCAAGATGCAGAGCCGCTTCCGGAGCGACCGACGGCTGACCGTGCGCATGGGTCTGACGATGTTCCTGCTCGGTCTGCTGTACGTGGGCTTCGTCGCAGCGCTGATCGCGCTGCTGAAGTCCTGGGTGCTGGTCGTCGTGGTGGTCGGGGCGATGTTCGTGGCGCAGTTCTGGTTCTCCGACCGGATCGCCATGTTCGCGATGCACGGCCGGGTCGTGGAGCGCGAGGAGTATCCCGAGCTGCACGCGGTGGTCGACCGGCTGTGCGGACTCGCCGACATGCCCAAGCCGGTGGTCGCGGTGTCCGAGATGGACATGCCGAACGCGTTCGCGACCGGCCGGAATCCCGACCACGCGGTGGTCTGCGTGACCACGGGGCTGCTACGGCGGCTGGAGCCGGCCGAGCTGGAGGGCGTGCTGGCGCACGAGCTGTCGCACGTGGCGCACAAGGACGTCGCCGTGATCACGGTCGCGTCCTTCCTCGGTGTGCTGGCGGGCCTGATCGTGCGGTTCGCGTTCTACTCGCAGGTCTTCGGCGGCGGCCGCAGGGACCAGAACACCGCGGCCGTGTTCGCCGCGATCATGGGCGTCTCCGCGGCCGTGTACGCGATCAGCTTCCTGCTGATCCGGGCGCTGTCCCGGTACCGGGAGCTGGCGGCCGACCGGGCGGCGGCGCACCTGACCGGGCGCCCGTCGGCGCTGGCGTCGGCGCTCACCAAGGTCTCCGGGGACATCGCCCGGATCCCGACCAAGGACCTGCGCACGGCCCAGGCCTTCAACGCCTTCTACTTCACCCCCGCGACCGGCAAGGAGCCCGGCATCGAGCGGATCTTCTCCACGCACCCGACCCTGGAGCAGCGGCTGGAGCAGCTGGGCCGGATCTCGGCCGAGCTGGGCGAGGCCGCGACGCCGGGGAAGGCGGGCTGAACACATGGCACTGCGAAAGGCGGGCTGAGCCTTGGGGCTGCTGGACATCCTGCTGGGCCGTACGAAACCGGTCGCGCCCGATCTCGACCAGCTCTTCGCGCTGCCCTCGGCGGCCGTGACCCTTGAGGCCGCGGCCGGTTTCACCCCGACCGGGACCGGCGCGGTGTGCTTCGCCACCGTGGAGGGCGCGGCGTTCGAGCAGACGCACCGGGAGGTGCAGGCCCTGCTGGACGCGGACACCGACCGCAGCGGTCCGCCGGTGGAACTGCACCGGGACGACTACGGCTACTCCTGGCTGGTCTCCGCGCGCGCCCCCGCGCAGTTGCCGGAGCTGGTCAACGATCTGCACGCGGTGAACAGCGCGATGGAGGTCAACGGCTTCGGTCCGCAGCTGCTGTGCTCGCTGGCGGGCTTCACGGCCGACGACGGCCGCAGGCTGGCGCTGGTCTACCTCTACAAGCGGGGCACCTTCTACCCCTTCGCCCCGCTGCCCGGTGCCACCGAGCGGCGGGACAACGCGCTGGAACTCCAGGTGAAGGCGGCGCTCGCGAACGACCTGCGGATCGAGCAGGACCTGAGCCGCTGGTTCCCGGTGTGGGGCGCCCCCGGTCTGTGACCGGGGACGCCGTGGCTCACCTGCTCTTCTCGCGTTCCTGCCGGCGGGTCTCGAAGGGACGCTCGCGGCGGTAACGCCGCTCCCACCTGGCCTGCCGGTCCCGGCGCTCGCGGTACGCGCGGTAGCTCTCCGGCGGGGGCGGGGTGCCCGAGCCGGCGGGTGGTGGCGTGCCGGGGGAACCACGTCCGTGCGTCGCGTACAGATACAGCAGCGCGACGGCGGCGAGCCACCACAGATGGTTTCCGATTCCGAGGATCACCAGGACGACGGTCCCGGTCGCGATGATGCCACGCATGACGGACCTCCTCCGTGGGGTGAGGGTGGCTGGGGTGGAGTGTGTCGGCTTCGTGCCGTTTGTTCAGCGTAGGGAGACCGCCGGGGCGGTCGCATCCCGTTTTCCGCTCGCCGCGGGGCCGTTGTGAGTGCATGACCCCATGAGTGGAGGGGAGGCCGGACGGTCACCGATCTCGTCCGCGCAAACGTGCGCCGGGTGTCCCGCGGATGTGCGGGGCACCCGGCGTCGCGGGCAGGTGTCAGCGGCTGTAGCGCATGAACGCCCGGACCATGTGGCAGGTCGTGTCGGACGGCGGGCGCATGCCGATCTCCTCCGCCTTGCTGCGGATCTTCTCGTCGCGCGCCTGGGCCGGGAAGTAGATCCCCGAGTCGAGCAGGGCTATCGCGAGGCGCATGGCCTTCAGGCGGCGGTTGTGGGTGACGTACCACTCGCGCGGCCGTCCGGCCGGCAACGGCCGCTTCACCACGGGCTCGTAGGGCGAGTCGAACAGCACGGGACGCTGGACGGTGGACTGGGTGGGCAACGGCTTCGGCTTCAGGGCGGCAGCGGGCACGGGCATCCTCCTGTCGCGGTCAGGGCACCGACCGGACAGTCCGGCGATGCCCTCGAACACTGCTTCCAGTCTACTGCCGGGCACTGACAATCGAAGGACCGCCGGCACACCCAAAGCCCCAGGTGGGACACGGAATTGTCACTGCGTCACACAAGGTCCGCACGATGCGCGTGAGACGACCGGAATTCGAACAGCGCGCCGTGGGCCGCCTGGTGGATCAGCGGCCGAGCGCGCTCAGTACGGCGTCCGCCATGGCGCGTTCCCCGGTGGCGTACGGATGGAGCGGCAGCGTCGGCGAGGTCGGGAACAGCCCCGAGATCCAGGGTGCGGAGGAACAACCGTCGTCTCGGCGGCGCTGCATGCGCTGCGCCTGGTCCCGCCCGGTGCCGACTACCGTGTGCCGCATGGAAATCTGGATCAATCCGGCATGCTCGAAGTGCCGTAGCGCGATCAGTCTGCTCGATGCCGAGGGGGCCGACTACACCGTCCGCCGCTATCTGGAGGACGTGCCGAGCGAGGACGAGATCAGGGCCGTACTCGACCGGCTGGGCCTGGAGCCGTGGGACATCACCCGCACCCAGGAGGCCGAGGCCAAGGAGCTGGGACTCAAGGAGTGGGCGCGGGACGCGGATGCACGGCAGCGGTGGATCGCCGCGCTCGCCGGGCATCCCAGGCTCATCCAGCGGCCGATCATCACCGCCGACGACGGAACGGCCCTGGTGGCCCGCTCCGAGGAGGCGGTACGAGACGCCCTCGCGCACAGCAAGAGCTGAGCTCCCACTCAACTCGGCTGTGACACAGGCCACTTCACCGACTCCCGCAACGGCTGAGTAACCCCGTTCGGTATCTCGTACATAGCGGCGTACGCTCCCCTACCTCTTCAGGAGGCGCGCATGTCGCGCAGGAGAACTCTCGGTACGAAGAAGAAGATCGCGCTGCTCGTCAGTGCCGCGGCGGTGGCGGGCGGCGGGGCCTTCGCGCTGGCCACGACGTCCAACGCCGCCCAGCCGGCGACGAACGCGAAGACGCTGTCCGCCGCGGACTCGACCGTGTGCCAGGGGCTGGCCACGGCCCACGGCAACAACGACAAGTTCATCGCGGACCAGAAGGCCCATCCGGACGCGCAGTCGGCGGCCAGGATCGCCAACCGTGAGGCGGTCATCAAGCAGATCGAGGTCCAGCAGAAGGCGGCCGGCTGCACGGTTGGGGAGTCGGCTCAGGGCTCCCAGACCGGACAGCAGGCGCAGAACGGCCAGCAGGGGGCCGGTCAGCAGGCCGGGCAGCAGGGAGCCGGGCAGCAGGCCGGCCAGCAGGGAGCCGGTCAGCAGAGCGCGCAGCCCTCGCAGTCCGCAGCCGCGGGGAACAACGGCGGTGGCGCCGCCGCGGCCTCGGGGCAGCAGGTCTGCAAGGGCTCGACGGTGACGCTCTCCGGCGAGGCCGGCGCCCCGGCCGCGTCCAGCAGCCAGTTCCCCTCGGGTACGACCCTTAAGGTCACCAACCTGGACAACAACAAGTCCACGACGGTCAAGGTCACCTCCGTCTCGGGAAGCTGCGTACTGCTCAACAACGCGGCCTTCGAACAGGTCCGGGAGCCCGGCAAGTTCCTCATCCGCCATGCCCTGATCGAGAAGGTGGGGTGAGGTTCAGGGACCGCACAGGAAGTCGGTGAGGTGGCGGGTCAGGGCGGCGGGTGCCGCTTGCGGCAGCGCGTGGTGCGAGACGTCCGGCAGTACGGCGGTCTCGACGCGCGGCAGCAGCTCCGCCGCCCGGGCCATCACCTGCTGGTGGTCGTGGGTCCTGCTGTTCGCGGCCACGAGCAGCAGGACCCGGGTGTCCAGGGCCCGCAGCGCCTGCGGTGCCGGGCGCGGGCCGGTCACCGGCTTCGCGGCCGGGAAACCCGCGGCCGCCTCCTGGAGTGCGAGCCAGTCCGGGTCCAGGGCCGCTCCCCCGGTCTCCCACTCCAGGAAGGCGCGCACCCGGCGGGTTGAGGGCCGCAGCAGCATCGGCAGGGCGTGGAGCAGGTACGCCGCCTTGTACCCGGCGAAGCACCGGGTCGGGTCCAGGAGGAACAGGCGGCGTATCCGGGCCGGGGCGTGCAGGGCGTAGTGCAGGGCGATCCAGGCGCCGTAGGAGTGGCCGCCCAGGTCGGCCGAGTCGGCGCCCAGTGCGTCCAGGAGGGCGTCCAGCCAGGCCGTCAGGTCGGCGACCGTGCGGGGGTGGCGGTCGCCGACCGGCACGCTCAGGCCCGGGGCGCCGATCAGGTCGACCCCGTAGACCCGGCGGACCGAGCCCAGTTCCGCGGCCTGGGCGTACCAGGAGGCCGAGGTCGCTCCGCCGCCGCCCGGCAGCAGGAGCAGCGGGGGCGCGTCCCGGGGGCCGCAGGCGTTGACGCGGGTGTCGCCGAGGGGCGTGGCGATCGTCAGCGCCTCCCGGTCGGCGGGCCATTTCGCCAGCACCTTGTCGTATGCGTTCCCAAAGGGGCTGCTATGCACATCCGGTGAAGTCCACTGCGGTACGGTATCGCCCCCGAAGCGGGGCGGGGCAGTGTTTGAGCGGAGGGCGTCCATACCCGGTCCACCGGCGCCTCACAAGGTGATCCGCAGCACAGAACCACCAGGTAACACGGGGTTCACATACGGGCAACGGCCGGGAAATGGCCTGTTGACAGGCTGCGCGGCAGATCGACGCGGCGCCCCGGTGCCGTAGCGCCGCAGCAACCCGCAGCACCCGCACCGAGTGCGCCCGACCACCCCCGAAGGAAGTGGCCCCGTGACCTTCAAGGCCGAGTACATCTGGATCGACGGTACCTCGCCGACGGCCAAGCTCCGTTCGAAGACGAAGATCATCACGGGTGTCCCGGCCGGTCTCGACGCGCTGCCGATCTGGGGCTTCGACGGCTCCTCCACCAACCAGGCCGAGGGCCACGCCTCCGACCGGGTGCTCAAGCCGGTCTTCACCTGCCCGGACCCGATCCGCGGCGGCGACGACATCCTGGTGCTGTGCGAGGTCCTCAACACGGACATGACCCCGCACGCCTCCAACACCCGTGCCGCACTGGCCGAGGTCGCCGAGCGGTTCGCCGCGCAGGAGCCGATCTTCGGCATCGAGCAGGAGTACACCTTCTTCGACGGCGCCCGTCCGCTCGGTTTCCCCGAGGGCGGCTTCCCGGCCCCGCAGGGCGGCTACTACTGCGGCGTCGGCGCCGACGAGATCTTCGGCCGTGACATCGTCGAGGCCCACCTGGACAACTGCCTGAAGGCGGGTCTCGCGATCTCCGGCATCAACGCCGAGGTCATGCCCGGCCAGTGGGAGTTCCAGGTCGGCCCGGTCTCCCCGCTGGAGGTCTCCGACCACCTGTGGGTGGCCCGCTGGCTGCTGTACCGCACCGCCGAGGACTTCGGCATCTCCGCGACCCTGGACCCGAAGCCGGTCAAGGGCGACTGGAACGGCGCGGGCGCGCACACCAACTTCTCCACCAAGGCCATGCGCGAGGGCTACGACGCGATCATCACCGCGTGCGAGTCGCTCGGCGAGGGCTCCAAGCCGCTGGACCACGTCAAGAACTACGGCGCCGGCATCGACGAGCGCCTGACGGGTCTGCACGAGACCGCCCCGTGGGACAAGTTCTCCTACGGCGTCTCCGACCGCGGTGCCTCGGTCCGTATCCCGTGGCAGGTCGAGAAGGACGGCAAGGGCTACATCGAGGACCGCCGCCCGAACGCCAACGTCGACCCGTACGTGGTGACCCGCCTGCTGGTGGACACCTGCTGCGCCGCGCTGGAGAAGGCCGGCCAGGTCTGATCCCCCCGCTTCCGGAAGGGGCGTCCGCCGTCACGGCGGGCGCCCCTTCTCAGTGTGCGAACTCGGTGTCCGAGGAGTGAGAGAAGACTCCTGTTACCGGTCCGTGTCTGCTTCAATGGGACCATGGCCAGGTTCCAGAGGTGCAGCGCGACGGGTCGCCATGACCTCGAGCCCTTCTGGCCTTCCCGTCAGCACCACGACTTCGACCGGGTGTGTTGCCGCGCGACGAACGCGCGGGCCCTCTAACGCCGTCACCCCGGCCTTCGGCCAGCGCGACACGACGTACGTCCTTCCCGACGACCTTCTCGCGCGAAAGAGCTGACCTCATGGCGACCACTCGTCCTCTGTCCTCCGTTTCCGTCACCTCTCCTGCCCGGCACCGGCTGCGCGCCGTCGACCCCGACGAGGTGATCGACGTCGCGGAGTTCCTGCCGCCGGGCGCCACCTGGCTGCCCGCGCCGCAGCACACCCTGCCCACGCTGCCGGGGCAGCCGCCGATGGTCGGCTACCTCGTCCTCATCCCGGCCGACCGTCCGCACGCCGTGGACGCCGTGGACACCGACCGCCCCGCCGGCACCGGCGACCCCCTGGTCCGGATCGACCCCGTGCAGCGCACCGCCAGCGTCGACGGCCGCGAACTCGACCTCACCTACCTGGAGTTCGAGCTGCTGGCCCACCTGGTGGCCCATCCGCACCGGGTGCACACCCGCGACCAGCTGGTCACCACCGTGTGGGGGTACGGCCACGTCGGCGACGGCCGCACCGTCGACGTGCACATCGCCCGGCTGCGCCGCAAGCTGGGCGCCGAGCACCGCCAGTCGATCCAGACGGTGCGCCGGGTGGGCTACAAGTACACGCCGCCGACCGGCCGCTGAGGTTCCGCTCTGCCCTCGGCAGAGTCCCCTACCGCCGCGCGCCCCGACCGGGCACGATCAGCGGCATGAGACTTCTCGTGCTGGGCGGGACGGAGTTCGTGGGGCGGGCGGTCGCCGAGGCGGCGCTGGGGCGCGGCTGGGAGGTGACCGTCTTCCACCGGGGACGGCATCAACCCCCGGCCGGGGTGCGGTCGTTGCACGGCGACCGCACCGCCCCGGACGGTCTGGCCGCGCTCGCCGCCGACCCGGGCGGCTGGGACGCCGTGGTCGACACCTGGTCGGCCGAACCGCGTGCCGTGCTCGCGGCGGCCCGGCTGCTGCGCGGCCGTGCCGCGCGGTACGTGTACGTCTCCAGCCGCTCGGTCTACGCCTGGCCCTGGCCCAGCACCGGCGGGCCCGCCCAGCCCGTGGTCGAGGGCGCCGCCGCCGACGCCGGGTCCACCGACTACGCCCGCGACAAGCGGGGCGGTGAGCTGGCCGCCGTCGAGACCTTCGGCGAGGAGGACTCGCTGCTGGTGCGCGCGGGGCTGATCCTCGGCCCGCATGAGAACGTCGGCCGGCTGCCCTGGTGGCTGACCCGGATCGCCCGCGGCGGTCCGGTGCCGGCGCCCGGACCGCGCGATCTGCCGGTGCAGTTCATCGACGCCCGTGACCTGGCCGGCTGGCTCCTCGGGGCGGTGGAACAGTCGCTGAGCGGGCCGTACGACCTGATCGGCCCGCCGGGCCACAGCACCATGGGCGAGCTGCTCGACCTGTGCGTCCGGGTCACCGGCGCGGACGCCGAGCTGCGCTGGATAGACCCGGAGACGATCCTGGCCGCCGGGATCGAGCCGTGGACCGAACTGCCGGTGTGGGTGCCGCCGGACAGCGAGCTGTACGACTGCGTGCACCGCACCGACGTGTCCCGGGCGCTGGCCACCGGCCTGGTGTGCCGGCCGCCCGCGGACACGGTGGCGGACACCTGGCGCTGGCTCACGGACATCGGCGGTGTGGCGCCGTTGCGGCCGGACCGGACGGCCAAGGGGCTGGATCCGGGGGTGGAGGCGAAGCTGCTGGCCGGGGCCGGGGGTGTACCTGGCACCACCCCCGAAGAGGCGACCTCGGACGACTGACGCGCGCAAGGCTGTCGGCAAGACTTGCGGCATGAACACCGACACCAAGAGCGACGACTTCCCGAGCCGGGCCCGCGGCGCGGTGCTGGCCGCCGTACAGGGCCTGACCCTGGCCGTGGCCGTGCTGCCCTGCGGTGTGGCGTTCCTCGTGCTGACCCTCGTCTCCGTCGCGCTCATCCCGGTCGGTGTCGGGCTCGTCACGACTCCGGCGATCCTGACCGGCGTACGGGCACTGGCGGACGCCCGCAGGAGGCTCGCCGCGGAGTGGTGCGGGGTGCGGATCCCGGTGGTGTACCGGCCGCTGCCCAGCAGCGCCAACCCCTGGACGCGCACCTTCGCGCTGCTCCGGGACCCGCAGGTGCGGCGGGACGTGCTGTGGCTGCCGGTGGACATGACCGCGGGCTTCGTCACCGCGCTGCTGCCGGCCCTGCTGCTGTTCTACCCGTTCGAGGGGTTCGCGGTGGCGGCCGGCCTGTGGCGCGTGACGGACGGGCCGTACTGGTATCTCTTCGTGCCGGTCGACGGCCCCCTGACCGCGCTGGCCGCCGCCGTCCTGGCAGCCGGGCTCCTGGTCCTCGCCTTCCGCCACACCCCTCGCCTGATGCGCGTCCATTTCCGGCTCACCCGGGCCGTACTCGGCGGCGACGCGGAACTCGCCGAGCGGGTCCGGGTGCTGACCGAGACCCGGCAGGACGCCGTGGACACCTCGGCCGCCGAACTGCGCCGTATCGAGCGCGACCTGCACGACGGGGCGCAGGCCCGGCTGGTGGCCATGGGCATGGACCTCGGCACCATCGAGATGCTGGTGGAACACGACCCGGCGCAGGCGAAGCGGCTGCTCGCCCAGGCCCGCCGCAACTCGGCCGAGGCGCTGGAGGAGCTGCGCGACCTGGTGCGCGGCATCCATCCGCCGGTCCTCGCCGAACGCGGACTCGGAGACGCCGTACGGGCGCTGGCGCTGCGGCTGCCGCTGCCCACGGAGGTGACCGTGGAGCTGCCGGGCCGGGCGGACGCGCCGGTCGAGTCGGCGGGCTACTTCGCGGTCAGCGAGGTGCTCACCAACGCCGTCAAGCACTCCGGTGCCGACCGGGTCTGGGCGGATGTGCACCACACCGACGGGCGGCTGCGGATCACGGTCACCGACAACGGCAGGGGCGGCGCGGTGATCGGCGCCGGGTCGGGTCTCGCCGGCATCGAGCGCCGGCTCGCTACATTCGACGGCGTCCTGGCCGTCAGCAGCCCCGCCGGCGGACCCACCCTGGTGACCATGGAGATCCCGTGCGCGTTGTCCTAGCCGAAGACCTCTTCCTGCTGCGTGACGGGCTGGTGCGGATGCTGGAGGCCTTCGGCTTCGAGATCGCCGCCGCCGTCGAGTCCGGGCCCGAACTCTCCCGCGCCCTGGCCGAGTCGGAGCCGGACGTGGCCGTGGTCGACGTACGGCTGCCGCCCACGCACACCGACGAGGGCCTGCAGTGCGCGCTCGCGGCCCGCAGGGTGCGGCCCGGACTGCCGGTGCTGGTGCTCTCCCAGCATGTGGAGCAGCTGTACGCGCGTGAGCTGCTCGCCGACGGCGACGGCGGGATCGGCTATCTGCTGAAGGACCGGGTGTTCGACGCCGAGCAGTTCATCGACGCCGTACGGCGGGTCGCGGCCGGTGGTACGGCGATGGACCCGCAGGTGATCCAGCAGCTGCTGTCCCGCCGGTCCGGCGACGACCGGCCGCTCGCGGGCCTGACCCCGCGCGAGCTGGAGGTGCTGGAGCTGATGGCGCAGGGCCGGTCGAACGCGGGCATCGCGGCCCAGCTGGTGGTGACGGAACGGGCCATCGCCAAGCACACCTCCAACATCTTCACCAAGCTGGGCCTGGAGGTGTCGGACGACGACAACCGGCGCGTCCTGGCGGTCCTCGCCTATCTCGACCGGGACCGCTGACCTGCCAACTCACCTGTTTCTGCGAGGAATTTGTGAGACCGGTGAACACCTCTGGGGCGGCGTCCGTATGGAAGGGTGCCGCTTCACTCCTGTCGGGCGCCTCGATGCTGCCCCGCAAGCCCGCAAGGAAGTCAGAGGAGTTCCATGGGACGCAACACACGAAAACGCCGTACGCCGCTGGCCACCAAGGCCATAGCCGCATCGGCGGCCCTAGCGCTCGGTGGGGGCGGGCTGCTCTGGGCGAACTTCTACGCCTCTGCGCACGAGTCGCACAACCAGTCGTGGGGAGGCAACCAGACGAAGGCCGCGACGGCACAGGTCGCCACGATCTCGTGCCCGGACGTCGGCCAGAAGCTGACGAACGTGCCCTGGCGGGCCCGCCAGGGTGTGGCGACCGAGCTGGCGAACCTCGACAGGCAGATCACCGAGGCCTACAACCGGCTCGCCTCGACCCGGGGCGCGCAGTCCAAGGATCCGAGTTTCGTGCAGAACGCGATCGTGGGACCGCTGAAGGCGAAGCGGGCTGCGACGATCGACCGGATCCGGATGGACATCCAGCGCGTCGGCGGGTCGTTCAACAGCACGCTGTCGCAGCTCGCCGCCTGCACCACGCAGTCCGCCAACCAGACCACCGCTGGGGGGAACACCGGTGGCCAGCAGCAGAACAACGGCGGGCAGCAGCAGAACAACGGTGGCCAGCAGCAAGGCGGCCAGCAGCAGGGCGGCCAGCAGCAGGGCGGCCAGCAGCAGGGCAACAACGGTGGCCAGGGCGGTGACGGCCCGGCCGCGGCGGACTTCGTGGACATCACGAAGGTCGCCCCGAACGTCCAGGGCAAGCCGGCCCAACTGCAGAACGCCTCGACGGGCACGTTCACCACGCGCTGCGGTGTGAACGCCAACCAGAACCACAACAGCGACAACGTGATCGTCGCGCCGGGTGTGACCAACGGTGCCCACCACGTGCACGACTACGTGGGCAACCAGAAGGTCAACGCGTTCTCCAGCAACCAGACGTTCCTGCAGGGCGGCACCAGCTGCCAGAACCGCAACGACCTGTCGGCGTACTACTGGCCGGTCATCCGCGAGCAGGACGGCACCCAGGAGAAGGACGCGAACGCGGACGGCGGAGGCAAGGACCTCAACGTCGGCAAGATCCTGGTCGCCCAGCAGGCGCAGATCAAGTACGTCGGCAGCCCGGCGAGCAAGGTCGTCGCGATGCCGCAGTTCCTGCGGATCATCACCGGCGACGCCAAGGCCTTCGTCAACGGCCCGGCCAACGCCAACGCCCACTGGAGCTGCACCGGCTTCGAGAACAAGGTGCAGCTGACGGACAAGTACCCGATCTGTCCGCAGGGCAGCAACGTGGTGCGGTCGTTCGCCTTCCAGAGCTGCTGGGACGGGCAGAACATCGACAGCGCCAACCACCGCACGCACGTGGCCTTCGCCGACCCGGCGAGCGGGGTCTGCCCGAACGGCTTCAAGGCGATCCCGCAGCTGACGATGCGCCTGGTGTACAACGTGCCGCAGCCCGTCGTCCAGGCGGACGGCACGGTGAAGAACGCCTACGCGGTGGACGGCTTCCCGGAGGAGCTGCACAAGCCGATCACCGACCACGACGACTTCATCAGCGTCACGACCGGCGGCCTGGCCAACAGGATCGCCAACTGCATCAACAACGGCCAGCGGTGCGCCTGATCACCTGACGCGGGCCACGAGACGAGGCCGGTGACGGAACCCCCTCCCGTCACCGGCCTTTTCGTGCGCTTCAGCCACCGTGCATGGAATGGGAGGAGTGATTCGTGCCCATCTCCACGTCCCCGCCGAGCGTGCCGCGCAGCGCCTTGACCACTCCGTCGTCGCCGACGGCGACCCACTTGCGGCCGACGAGGTAGTAACCGCCGTAGTCCTTCGCGTCGTTGATCCACTCGCGCTGGCCGCGGTCGGTGGCGAAGGTGGCGAGGATGAACTTCCCGTCGCCGTTCCGGCAGATGGCCTGCCGGATCTCGTCGGCGTCGGTCTGCATGTCGGGCTTGCACTTCACCTCGGCGGCCAGGCTCTCCAGGCTGCCGGTAGCGGCGGGCGGGACCGCCTTGGTCTCACCGCTCGAACCGCAGCCGCCCAGCGCCAGCACGGCCGCGGCGGCGCCCGTCACGGCGAGCATCGGTCGGGTCACCCTCATCTGTTCCTCCGGTCCTGTGGGCCAAGCATGCCTCAGCTCCTTCGGATACGGCTCCCGGCCGCCGTACGCTCAAATCCGGTGCCGGCCGGCAGGCGCCGGCCCGTCCGCTCGAGCCGGAGGGGTGAAACCACCCATCCGGGGGTGACCAACCCCCGGCTCGCTCGTTTTCCATGACGTGCAGTCACAGGATGTAGCCCAGCGTCACGCACCCGCCTCCGCCGAGAACACCGGACCGGTCGACGTCGAGCAGGCCGAGGCCGCGCTCGTCGAGCACTACCCACGGCTGGTCCGGATCGCCTACCTGGTGCTGCCGCCGGGTCTCGGCCGCAGCCGCCGGGTGCTGACCGCACACGCCCTCGCCCAGCGCGCCCTGCCCAGGGGCGGCAAGCCGCAGCCCGTGCTCCCGGCCCAGGTCTCGGGCGAGGAGGGCGGGGAGGGCGACCCGGGGTACGCGTTCCTGCGCGAGCGGGTCCTGCGGACGGCCCTGGAGGCGGCCCGGCCCCGCAAGGGCCTGCACCGGCTCGCCCAGCTGCCGCCGCCGCTGCCCCAGGTGTGGGGCCTGAGGCTGTTCCCGCGCTCGGGCGGGGCCGACGAACTCGCCCTGGACCAGCGGCTGTCCGCCCTGTCCGGCCCGGCCCGCGCCGCCTATGTGCTGCGCGGCCTGGAGAACCTGTCCGACGCCGAGATCCGCGAGCTGCTCACGGCCGCCGGGGCCGAGGACCCGGGCGGAGCGCTGGCCTCGGCGAACGGCGTGCCCACCCAGCCCGCGCTGCTGTCCTCCCCCGAGTTCGACCCCTGTCTGCTCCAGGCCCGGCCCACCGATCTGATGCGCCGCCGCCAGCACGGCAAGGCCGCCCTCGCCGCCGCCGCGGCGCTCGCGGTGTGCGGGGCACTGGTCGCCATGCCGGGCGGCGGCTGGGGCCCGGACGGCGCCGCCGCCCCCGTCTACGCCGAGAACCCGGCCGCCGAGGCCGCCCTCGACCCCGCCCGGCTGATCCGGGTCTCCCCCGCCGACTGGAAGTCCGCCGCGCGCACCGACTTCTCGATGTGGCCCGCTCGCGGGCCGCTCACCGGTGACACGGCCCTGCTGCGCCGCGCCCTCGCCGTGTGGGCCCGCCCTGGCCCGACGGTCCACGTCTCGGCGACCCCCGGCACCGACACCGGCGGCCCGGCCGGCCCGCCCCAGCTGCTGTACGCGGGCCAGGTGGCCAACGCCCGCGTGGTGATGCTGTACGACGGCCTGCGCCTCGCCCGTTACGCCGAGCCGGTCGACGGCACTCAGGGCGCGGCCCTCGACCTCGCCCGTGCCGACGGGGCGACCAGCGCCGAGGCGAGCGCGCTGCTGCTGGGCCGCGCGGACGGCAATGCCCAGTACCTGACCGCGCCCTGGGTGACGAAGGCGGCCTCGCGCGACCTGACGAAGCCGGGCTCCGGCGCGGCTCCGCTGAAGATCACCGATGGCATCACCGCCCCGCTGGCCAGCTCCGCACTGCGGCCCGGCAACTGCACCTCCTGGACGGTGCTCCAGCTGACCGGGCCGTCCGGCACCGAACTCAGCACCGATCTGGGTGAGTTGGTACCGGCCCACCTCACCGCCGGCCGGCCCGGCTCGGCGGGCGAGGCGTCCGGTGCGGACGGGCTCAAGGCCTGGGCGCCGTTCGCCTGCTCGCTGGCCGCGGAGCGCTCCGCCGGGGTGCGCAGCGTGAATGCCTGGGGGTTCGCCGACCAGCCGCTGCCCGACGGCAGCGGGGCCGCCAAGTGGGTGTGCACCAGGGCCGAGACCTGGCGCGGCGACGGCACGGGCGCGCTGGCCCAGTTCCGGACGCCGGGCGGCCGGGCGGGCACCGTGGTCGCCAAGGGCACGGACGGCCGGGCCTGCGGGCCGCGTGATCCTCATGTGCTCGCCGGGGTGCTGTGGAAGTCCGCCGCCGGACACTGGTATCTGCTGGCGGCCGGCAGCGCGGACACGGCGTCGATCCAGGCCGGAGGCGGGGTCACCGCCGCCGGGCAGGGGCAGTTCCTGGCGGCCAGGGCCAAGCGGGGGGCGCACGCCTCCCTGAAGGGCACGCTGACGGACGGGACCGGGATCAGTGGGTTGCGGTAGCACGGCCTGTTGACAGTGGCGTAAACAAGGTCGGGCGCGGGGGTTCTCAGACCGCCTACCCATCAGTACATTGACGCCATGTCTAACACGCAGGCCCGGGTGCCGCTCAAGGCACGCAAGGTGTCCTTCTCCTGGGACGGCACGCCGTTGCACTGGGTGCCGGAGGATCCGTTCACCACGCACACCATCAACGTGCTGCACCTGCTGCTGCCCGCCGGTGAGCGGTGGTTCGTACACGTGTACAAGCAGGTGCTGCCGTACATCCGCGACGAGCGGCTGCGCGAGGACGTCATCGGGTTCATCGGCCAGGAGGCGATGCACTCCCAGGCCCATGACGAGGTGCTGCCGCACCTGCGCGAGCTGGGCCTCGATCCGACGCCGTACACCGCGCAGGTCGACTGGTTCTTCGAGAAGCTGCTCGGCGACCGCACGCTGCCGCCGGGCCGGCCGCGCAGATGGTGGCTGATGGAGCGGGTGGCGCTCATCGCGGCCATCGAGCACTACACCGCGTTCCTCGGCAACTGGGTGCTGAACGCCGAGGAGCTGGACCGGCGCGGCGCCGACCCGACCATGCTGGACCTGCTGCGCTGGCACGGCGCCGAGGAGGTCGAGCACCGCTCGGTCGCCTTCGAGCTGTTCATGCACGTCGACGGGAGCTACCGCCGGCGGGTGCGGACCTGGGCCACGGCCTTCTCGGCGCTGGTGTTCCTGTGGCAGCGCGGGGCGCGGTTCTTCATGGAGAACGACCCGAGCCTCATCGACGGCAAGGCCACCTTCAAGGACTTCCACGTCCGCGGCAGGCGGGGCCTGCTGCCCACGACCGGGGACATGCTCAGGTCCATACCCCGCTATCTGAGCCGCGACTACCACCCCTCGCAGGAGGGCGACACCGAGCAGGCCGCCGCCTATCTGGCCTCCTCCCCCGCGGCCACGGCGGCGGAGAAGAGGGCCGCCTGATGCCGAAGCTGCGCAACCTCGCGCTCGTCGCGGGCGTCGCCCTGCTGACCCGGCAGGCCCTGCGCCGCCGTATCCAGGTCTCGCCACTGTGGCCGATGCCCGCGCTGGAGGAGCCCGTCTCGGGCCGTCCGCGCTCGCGGGCCCTGCGGCTGCTGGTGACCTCGCGCGAGACCGTGGCCGACGGGGTCGTCCAACTCCGTCTCGAAGGGCGGGACTTGCCCCGCTGGGAGCCCGGCGCGCATGTCGACCTCGTGCTGCCGTCGGGGCTCGTCCGGCAGTACTCGCTGTGCGGCGACCCCGAGGACAGCTCCTCGTACACCGTCGCGACCCGGCTGGTGGAGAACGGGCGGGGCGGCTCGCGCGAGGTGCACGAGCAGGTCACGGAGGGCATGGAACTTCAGGTGCGGGGGCCGCGGAACCGCTTCCCGCTGGTCGAGGCGCCGTCGTATGTCTTCGTCGCCGGCGGGATCGGGATCACCCCGCTGCTGGCGATGCTGCGGACCCTTCCGGAGAACGCGGAGTGGCGGTTGCTGTACGCGGGGCGCGACAGGGCCTCGATGCCGTTCCTGGCGGAGGTCGAGAAGCTGGGCGGCGACCGGGTGACCGTCGTGGAGGGGCGGCCGGACCTGGACACGCTGGAGGTGAGCGAGGGAGCCGCCGTCTACTGCTGCGGCCCCGAAGGGCTCATGGCGGCCGTCGCGGCGCGCTTCCCGGACGTCCGCCTCGAACGGTTCGCACCCCGTACGTCGTCCGACGGCAACACGGAGTTCGAGGTCGAACTGAGGCGCAGCGGACGGACGGTGACCGTGCCCGCCGACTCCAGCGTGCTGGCCGCCGTACGCCGGGAACTGCCGGGCACCGCCTACTCCTGCGAACAGGGGTTCTGCGGGACCTGTCAACAGCGGGTGCTGGAAGGAGAGATCGACCACCGGGACGAGCTGCTGACCGACGAGGAGCGCGCCGGCTCGATGCTGATCTGCGTGTCGCGGGCCCGGAGCGATCGCCTGGTGCTCGACATGTGACCACCTGCGACCGGATCCGATCGGTAAGGTGTTCGCATGAGTACCGGGGTTCGCCGCAGGATGGGCGTGGAGGAGCGGCGGCAGCAGCTGATCGGCGTCGCCCTCGACCTGTTCAGCAGGCGCTCGCCGGACGAGGTCTCGATCGACGAGATAGCGACGGCGGCGGGCATCTCACGGCCGCTCGTGTACCACTACTTCCCCGGCAAACTCAGCCTGTACGAGGCCGCGTTGAAGCGTGCCTCGGAGGATCTCGCGGGCCGCTTCGCCGAGCCGCACGACGGCCCGCTCGGCGTCCGGCTGCTGCGCGTGATGCGCCGCTACTTCGACTTCGTGGACGACCACGGGCCCGGCTTCTCGGCGTTGATGCGCGGCGGCCCGGCGGTCGGCTCTTCTGCCACCAACGCGCTCATCGACTCCGTACGCCAGGCCGCGTACGAACAGATCCTGTCGCACCTCGGGGTCACGGACGCGCCGCCGCGGCTGGAGCTGGTCGTCCGCTCCTGGATCTCGCTCGCCGAGTCCACGGCCCTGATCTGGCTGGACGGCCGGCGCATCCCGCGCGCCGAGCTGGAGGTCCAGCTCGTGCACGACTTCGCCGCACTGGCCGCGGTCAGCGCCGCCCACGACGAGGACATGGCGACGCTGCTGAAGAAGATGGTCGAGGACGAGCCGGCCGACGGCCCCTTCGCGGAGCTCGTCGGCCGACTCATCGCCCTGGGTGTCTAGGCCCTGTCTAGAGGTCGGACTTCCGGTACGACGCGTCCAGGTCCCGGACCTCGGCGGAGGCGTGCACGATGACTCCGTCCTGCGGTGTCACGTACTTTCCGAGCAGGTCCAGCGCGGTCTGGGCCAGCCTCGCCTTCGTCTCGTCGCTGCGTCCGGCGAGGAGCCCGATGGTCACGTGGAAGATCGCGTGCCCCTCGGGGTCCTCGTATCCGACCGCGCGGTGGTCGCTGTACCGGAACAGGGTCTTGCATCCCCCGGGGCTCGCCGCGGCGATCTCGACGGTGGCCTCGTGCAGAGCCCGCGCGAAGCCCTCCGGGTCGAAGGTGTCGTCCACCGGATGCGAGTAGTCGACGGTGATCTGCGGCATGGGCACTCCTGTTCTACGGCGACGGCCCCGACCCTACTTCCCCGCCCGCGTGAACACCGCCACCGTCCGCGCCGGGACGGTGAACGTGCCCGAGCCGGCCGCGTAGGCGGAGGTCTTCACCACCGGGTCGGCGCCAAAGGCCTGCACCGGGTGCAGCCGGTAGGGCGTGCCGGCGAGGGCACCGATCGTCTGCTCCTGCCGCTGCGGGGTCGCGTTGAAGACGACGACCAGGTCACCGAGCCTCATCGTGATGACACCCGGCGTCTCGTCCGTGCCGGACAGCGGGAAGGACAGCTCGTCCTGCACCTGCGCGGCCGTATCGAGTGAGAACGCCTTCTCGGTCGTGCGGATCTTCAGCAGGTCCCGGTAGGCGGCGGAGGCGGCGGTGATCTGCGGGCAGCCGACCTTGACGCGCGTGAGCAGCGGCCGGGCGTAGTCCCACTTGGATGCGTTGTCGGCCGCCATCGGCAGCCCGCGTCCGAAGCCGTTGCCGTCGGCGCAGTTCCAGTGGATGGCGTTGAACCAGTCCCCGCTGTCGAAGGAGTTGCGGTCCAGGGACTTGGAGCGCAGCAGGTCGGTGCCCGCCTGGGACAGGGACGGCCCCTGCGAGAGATCCGCCGTCGCCATCGCGAGGACCTGCATCCGGGCCCGGTCGGACGCGCTGGTCCCGGCGGGCAGCTTGTACGTCAGGGCGTCGAAGAGGGACTCGTTGTCGTGCGCGTCCACATAGGCGAGGGCGTCACCGGGCGCGTCCGCGTAGCCGGCGGGCGAGCCGTTGTAGTCCACCCCGGCGCCGGTGACCGCCTTGCCGTCGCTGTCCGTGAAGTGGTACTTCGCGAGGTTTCCGGAGAGCCCGACCTTGATCAGGTCCTGGTAGTGCAGCAGCCGGGCCTTCTGCTCGGCCGACGTCCCGTTCGCCTTGGACCCGTTGGGGTCGGTGTACAGCCCGGATGCGAAGCCCTGGACGCCGGGGTCGGAGTCGAAGGGGCCGCCGCCGCGCACCGCGTCCCGGGCCCGGTCGGAGAAGGTGGCGATGCCGGTGCCGGCCATGTTCGCCTGTGTGGCCTGCACGAACCGGGCGTCGTTCGCGACCTCGCCGAAGTTCCAGCCCTCGCCGTACAGGATGATCTTCTTGCCGTCGACGCCGTCCTTCTGCGGGGTCAGCGCGTCCAGGGCCTTCCTGACCGCGAGGATGTTGGCCTTCGGGTGGTGGCCCATGAGGTCGAAGCGGAACCCGTCGACCTTGTACTCCTTCGCCCAGGTGACGATCGAGTCGACGACCAGCTTGCCCATCATCGCGTTCTCCGGCGCGGTGTTGGCGCAGCAGGTGCTGTTGGCCACGGTCCCGTCGGCGAGGAGCCGCTGGTAGTAGCCCGGCACGATCTTGTCCAGCACGCTGGTGTCCGCCTGGCCGCCGGCCGCCGTGTGGTTGTAGACGACGTCCATGACGACCCTGAGGCCGTCCTCGTTCAGCGCCTGGACCATCCTGCGGAACTGGACCGTGCGGGCGGTGCCGTCCGGGTCGGTGGCGTACGAGCCCTCGGGGACCGTGTAGTGGTAAGGGTCGTAGCCCCAGTTGTAGGCGTCCTTCGCGGCGATCTTCGCCACGCAGGCCTGCTGCTTGTCGGAGTCGGCCGGGTAGGAGGCGAGGTCGCAGTCGGTGCTCGCCTGGTCGGCCTTCTTCTCCGGCACCGTGGCGAAGTCGAAGGCGGGCAGCAGATGCACGTACGACGTCCCGGACTTCGCCAGCTCCCTGAGGTGCTTGGAGCCGTCGCTGTCCTTGTCGGTGAAGGCCAGGTAGGTGCCCGGGTGCTTCGAGGTCGGGTCCCCGATGGAGAAGTCCCGGATGTGCAGCTCCTGGATCTGCGCGTCCCTCAGCGGTACGGCCCTGGGCTTGCGCAGGGCCGACCAGCCGCTCGGGGCGAGGGACCTGTCGGCCAGGTCGACGACGAGGCTGCGCCCGGAGTTCGCGGTGAGGGCGACCGAGTAGGGGTCGGTGACCTTGTTGGTGACCATCTCGCGGACGCTGGGCGCCCACACCTTCACGACGTACCGGTAGGGCTTGCCCTTCCAGGAGGCCGGGCCGGTGACGGACCAGACGCCGGTGGTGTCGTCGCGGTGCATCGACTTGAGCGAGCCGTCCAGCTCCAGTGAGACGCTCTGTGCGGTCGGCGCCCACACGGAGAGGGTGGGCTTTCCGTCGTGGAAGACCGGCCCGAGCGCGGCCTTGGTGGCGGCGGGGTACAGGTCGTCCAGCACGCCCGCGATCTGCACGCCGGTCGCGGCCAGCACGGCCCCGTTGGCGGCGCGCTGCGAGGCGACGAGCTGGCCCTTGAGCGCCGTACGCACCCGGTCTTGGTCGCGCGGGTCGACGGACCAGGCGGTGTAGTCCTTCAGGTGCGGGAACTTCGCCTTCTGGGCGTCGGTCAGCGTGGTCTTCGCCAGCCGGATCCAGTGCTCGTCGCCGCTGGTCAGCGTCCCGTCCTTGACCGCGATCGAGCCGTTCGGCGAGTACAGCAGCTGGGTGGAGGCGGCGCCGTCCACGCCGTTCCAGGCCACGGTGTTCCGGTCGATCCAGATCGCCTTGGACGTGCTCAGGTCGAGGGCGGCCGCGCTGCCCGCCGGCTGCGGCAGCAGATGCTTCTCCTGGCCGTTCAACAGCCACACCTCGTAGCCGTCGGCCTTGAGGTCCAGCGACTGGTCGGCCGCCAGGTCCTTCTCGTCGCCCTTGTGGATGATGTAGCTGAGGCTGCCGGCACCCTCGGTGAGCGGCACCTCGAAGACCGCGCCATAGGCATCAGTCTTCACCGGCTTCAGCGGGTTCGACCAGTCGGTGGGGTTCGCGGCACCCGTCCAGACGTGCAGGCCCCAGCCGTCGTAGTTCCCGTCGGCCCGGTGGTAGTGGATGACCGCCTTGGTCTTGTCCTGCGCCGGATAGCCGGGCTTCTGGGTCAGTACGTCGGCCTTGCCCTGCTCGACCCAGACCTCACCCGTCCTGGTGACGTCGATGCTCCGGTCGGCGGAGACGTCCTTGTCGCCGTTCTTGTCGATGACCAGGAAGCCGACGCTGGAGGCGCCGGGCTTGAGCTTGACCCAGGCGAAGGCGCCGTAGGCGTCCCGGCCGGTGAACGGGTGGCTGGCCGGCCAGTTCGTGGCCTCGCCGTCGGCGATGTCACCCCAGGCGTACAGGCCCCAGTTGTCGTAGTCGCCGTCGGTGCGCTTGTAGTGGACGACCGCGTAGTCCCGGGAGGAGGCCTTGGGCACCTCGGGCGCGGGCGGGGTGCCGGAGGTGCTGCTCGCCATGGCGCTCGCGGTGTGCCCGGCCGAGTCGACCACGACGGCCTTGTAGCGCAGCGCGGTCCCGGCGGGGATGCCCTTGCCGAGGGTCTGGGTGACCTTGTACGGGGCGTGGTCGGCGGAGCCGAGCACCTGCCACGGGGCGTCGCCGACCTGGGCGGCGAAGACGACCCGGTTCAGCTGGCCGCCGTCGACATCGGCGCCGATCTCCACGGTGCCGGTTGCTCGGGCGGCCGGCGCGTGCAGGGCGATCGTCGGCGCGGCGGCGGGCTTGGCGAGGGTGCCGGTGGCCTTGTATACGACGGCGGACTCGGCCGGGACGGTGACGGTGACCTTGCGGTCGCCGTCGGACGCCACGGAGTCGGTGGCGCCGTAGATGCCCCGGTACGCCATGTCCGCGGACCCGGCCGCGAAGGTCGCCGTCTGCGCCGAGCCGGCGTTGTTGAGGGCGACGACGTACTCCTGGCCGCTCTTCGCGTCCGTACGGGTGAAGGCGTAGACGCCCGCGCCGTCGGCCGCGTAACGCTGGGTCTGGACTCCGTCGGTCAGGGCCGGGTTGGCCTCGCGGAGCTTCGAGAGGCCGGCGATCTCCCGGTACAGCGGCGCGCCGGTGTCGTAGGAGTCGCTGGCGTGGGTGCGGTCGGTGCCGATCTCGTCGTCGTCGAGGTAGTCGGCGACCTTGGAGGCGAACATGGTCTGGCGGGCGTCCTTGTCGCCGCCGGAGCCGGTGAAGCCCTGCTCGTCGCCGTAGTAGACGACCGGGTTGCCGCGGCTGAGGAACATCAGCTCGTTCGCGAGCTCGTCCTTCTTCAGGACCTCGGCGTCCGTGGCCTTCGGGTTGTCCTGCTTCAGGAAGTACCCGATACGGCCCATGTCGTGGTTGCCGAGGAAGGTGACCTGCTCGTACGCGTTGGCCTTGTCGGTCGTGTACTTGTAGTCGTCACCGAAGACGCTCGCCAGCCGCTGCGCGCTGCCGCCCTGGGAGGCGTAGGCGCGGGCCGCGTCCTGGAAGGGGAAATCGAGGGTGGCGTCGAGGCGGCCTTGGGTGACGTACGGGGACGTGATGTTCGTGTCGGCGGAGTAGACCTCGCCGAACATGAAGAAGTTCCTCCGCCCGTGCGCCGCCGCGTAGGCGTCGAGGGCGGTGGCCCACTGCGTCCAGAACGGCATGTCGACGTGCTTGACGGTGTCGATCCGGAAGCCGTCGACGGCGAAGTCCCTCACCCACCGCTCGTAGATCTTCTCCATGCCGTGCACGACCTCGGGACGCTCGGTCCACAGGTCGTCCAGGCCGGAAAAGTCGCCGTAGGTGGTGGACTCTCCGGCGTACGTCGAGTCGCCCCGGTTGTGGTACATCGCCGGGTCGTTGAGCCAGGCCGGGACCTTGGACCGGCTGGTGACCTTCGGGGTGTACGGGAAGGAGCCGGTACCGACGGCCGGGAACTTCCTGCTTCCGTCCGCGTAGTCGGCGTCGTCGAAGGGCCTGCCGTCCTTGGTCAGGTAGGGGAAGGCACCCTTGGAGAGGTAGTCGTAGGACTTCTGCTCGTAGTCCACGACGTCGGCGGTGTGGTTGGTGATGACGTCGAAGAAGACCTTCATGCCCTTGGCGTGCGCCTTGGAGATGAGGGCCTTGAGGTCCTGGTTGGTGCCGAAGTGGGGGTCGACCTGGGTGAAGTCGGTGATCCAGTAGCCGTGGTAGCCGGCGGAGGCGTTGCTGCCGGTGCCCTGCACGGGTTTGTTCTTGAAGATCGGCGCCATCCAGATGGCGGTCGTGCCCAGGCCCTTGATGTAGTCGAGCCTCTTGGTCAGGCCCTTGAGGTCGCCGCCCTGGTAGAAGCCCTTGTCGGTGGGGTCGTAGCCGGTGCTGAGGCGGGAGCCGGTCAGGCCGCCCTCGTCGTTGGCCGTGTCGCCGTTGGCGAAACGGTCCGGCATGACGAAGTAGAACTGCTCGCGGGTGTCGTCGTGCCGGGCGGGCTGGGCGGCGAGGGCCGCGTCCGAGGGGGGCGCGGGCGGGGTGGCGGCATGGGCCGCCAGTGGCTGGATCAGTGCGGCGGCGAGGGCTGCGGCGGTGACGGCCGCGGCCCGTCTCGCTCTCGGTATCACAGGCGGTAACTCCTAGCGGATGCGGCTCTTTTGGATCCCTTGGGTCCGACCCCGCGCGACCGTATCGCCGCCGAAAGGTTTACAGCAAGAGTCTTGAAACCCATAGCAAGAAGTTTCAGCGTCAACCTTGACGTGACCTTCTCAACTCCCGCACGCTCACGGGTTGTTAAACGCTGCCCCTTCCCGGGTACGACCCCGCAGCCCTCCGGTTGCTACGCCTCCGGTGACGACCTGGGAGTCCGGAACGAACCGCTCGTACACGACGGGCGGTTCGTCCGGCTACACGACGAGCGACACCTGGAAGCAGGCGTCCGGACTCAGCAGCTCGACTTCCCGGCGTAGATCGCGAGCGCCGTGTTCGAGCCCAGGGTGGCGGTGAACTGTCCGCTGGAGTTCACCGCCACCGTGGTGTTGTTCTGGACGTTGCAGTACGTCCCGGCGGGCAGCGCGGTCTGGTACGTGCGGGTCTGCGACGAGGACTCGTGGTTGATCGCCACATACCCCTTGTCGCCCCGGCCGAAGGCGATCCAGTTGTTGCCGTCGTCCCACCAGTTGGTGACCGCCTGGCCCCGCGTCGCGTTGCGGAAGGCGACCATGCGGATGATCTCCGGCCAGGCGTGCTGGCACTTCCAGCCGTCCTGCCAGCAGGCATTGACCTGGCCTCCGTTGGGCGGGCCGGCGTCCGCGTCGGACCACTCGTAGCCGGAGTTGATGTCCGGGGCGCCGTAGGGCCAGGCGAGCATGAAGACGTTCGCCAGGGTGTAGTTGGCGCCGTCCTTGTAGTTGAGGGTCGAGCCGTTGCGCTCGGTGTCGTGGTTGTCGACGAAGACGCCGGCCACCGAGCTGCCGAGGTAGCCCCAGCCCTCGCCGAAGTTGTTCAGGTAGGCCAGCTTCTCGTTGTTGAAGACGCGCTTGAGGTCGTAGGCGTAGCGGAACTCCTGGACGTCCCCGTTGCCGGTGTACTCGGAGGGCTGGACCGCCTCGTTCGCGCCGTAGATGACCTCCTGCTTCCAGTAGACGGAAGGGTTGGTCAGACGGGACTTGATGTTCGCCAGGTCCTCGGCCGGGATGTGCTTGGCCGCGTCGATGCGGAAGCCGTCGGCGCCCAGGGAGAGCAGGTCGTTCATGTAGCCGGCGATCGTCTTGCGGACGTACTCCTCGCCGGTGTCCAGGTCGGCGAGGCCGACGAGTTCGCAGTGCTGGACGTTCCAGCGGTCCTGGTAGTTGGTGACCCGGGAGGTGCAGTCGTCGAAGTCGGGGTACGAGTACAGGCCCGGGTAGTCGTACTTGCTGTACGTCGAGCCGCCGGTGCCCGTGCCGCTGCCCGCCGACATGTGGTTGACGACGGTGTCCACGACGACCCTCAGGCCGGCCGCGTGACAGGTGTCGATCATGTTCTTGAAGGCGGTGCGGTCGCCGAGCCGGCCGGCGATCTTGTACGACACCGGCTGGTACGACGTCCACCACTGCGCGCCCTGTATGTGCTCGGCGGGCGGGGAGACCTGGACATAGCCGTAGCCGGCGGGGCCGAGGGTGGTGGTGCACTCCTTGGCCACCGAGGCGTAGTTCCATTCGAAGAGGACGGCGGTGACGTCCTTGGTGCCGGGCGGGGAGGCGTCGGCGGTGGTCGGGTTCATGCCAACCAGAGCGGCGGCCGTGAGGGCGGCCACCGTGGGGAGGGTTCTGCGTGCCATGTGTCTGCGTGCCATGTGGGGGTCCTTCGTCCTTGAAGGCTTGAGGAAAGACCGCTGAAGGCGCTTGCTGCAATGTTTCAGCAAACTTGCGGTGACGCAGATGTTAAAGGCCCGCTGCCTGAAAGGCAGCGGGCCGTTGTGAAGTTGATGCAAGAACTTGTCGACGGGCCGTCAGGCCGTGGTGAACCACACCGTCGTGTCGGCCGGCACCTTCGTCTCGCCGTCGGCCTCGGTCACCTCACCGCTGGCGAGCAGCACCCGGCCGCGCGCCGGGGTCGTCACCGACTCCCCCGTGGTGTTCGCGACGCAGACGAACTCGCCGCGCCGGAAGGCCAGGACGCCCTCGGGCGCCCGCAGCCACTGCACCGCCTCGCCCGCGCCGAGGTCGGGCTGCGTCCGGCGGATGCTCAGCGCCGCGCGGTACAGCTCCAGCGTGGAGCCCGGTACACCCCTTTGCGCCTCGACGCTCAGCTCGGCCCACTCGGCAGGCTGCGGGAGCCAGCTGCCGCCGCTGCCGAAGCCGTACGAGGAGCCCTCGCGGGTCCACGGGATCGGCACCCGGCAGCCGTCGCGGAAGCCGTCCTGGCCGGCGCCGCGGAAGTACGCCGGGTCCTGGCGCACCTCGTCGGGCAGGTCGACGACGTCGGGCAGGCCCAGCTCCTCGCCCTGGTAGATGTACGCCGAGCCGGGGAGCGCGAGCATGAGGAGGGTGGCGGCGCGGGCCCGGCGCAGGCCCAGCTCCCGGTCCCCCGCCGTGCGGATCTGGGTGCCGAGGCCGGGCGGGTTGGCGAAGCGGGTGGCGTGCCGGGTGACGTCGTGGTTGGACAGCACCCAGGTGGCGGGGGCGCCGACCGGGCGCATCGCCTCCAGGGTGCGGTCGATGACCGTACGGAGTTCCTCCGCGTCCCACTCGGTGCTCAGATACTGGAAGTTGAAGGCCTGGTGCAGTTCGTCCGGGCGGACGTAGTTCGCGGTGCGCTCGACGGTCGGGGTCCACGCCTCGGCGACGAAGATGCGCTCGCCCGCGTACTCGTCCAGGATCCGGCGCCACTGGCGGTAGATCGCGTGGACGCCGTCCTGGTCGAAGAACGGCATGACATCGTTACCCAGCAGCTTGAGCTGATCGTGGGAGCCGAGGTCGGGCAGGCCGTCGGCCTTCACCAGGCCGTGGGCGACGTCGATGCGGAAACCGTCCACGCCCATGTCCAGCCAGAAGCGGAGGATCGAGCGGAACTCGTCGCCGACGGCCGGGTGTTCCCAGTTGAAGTCGGGCTGCTCGGGGGCGAAGAGGTGCAGGTACCACTGGCCGTCCGGTACCCGCGTCCACGCCGGGCCGCCGAAGATGGACTCCCAGTCGTTGGGCGGGAGTTCGCCGTTCTTCCCCTTGCCGGGACGGAAGTGGTAGCGCTCGCGCAGCGGGGAGCCGGGGCCCTCGGCGAGGGCGCGCTTGAACCACTCGTGCTGGTCGGAGGAATGGTTCGGGACGAGGTCGACGATGATCCTGAGGCCCAGCTCGTGGGCGTCGCGGATCAGCGCGTCGGCGTCGAGGAGGTTGCCGAACATCGGGTCGACGGCACGGTAGTCGGCGACGTCGTAGCCCGCGTCGGCCTGCGGGGAGGCGTAGAAGGGGCTGAGCCACACGGCGTCGATACCGAGGTCACGCAGATACGGCAGGCGGGAGCGTACGCCCTCCAGGTCGCCCATGCCGTCGCCGTTGCTGTCGGCGAAGCTGCGCGGATAGACCTGGTAGATGACCGCGTCCCGCCACCAGTCGCGGCGGCGGTCGGCGACGGTGGCGACGGCGGAGTGGTGGGCCGGTGCGGCGGGCTGCTGCTGGCTCATGGCGTCCTTGGTGTGTAACGGAGTTCGGGTCATGGGCGCGTGGGTGGTACGGCGGCGGGGGCGGGCCTGGGGGTGCGAGGCGGCCGCGGTGACAGCGGGGTCGGATGGGCACCGCGGCCGCCTACCCGCGCGGAAGTGCGCGCGGGAGTCCCGGTGCGGGCGTCAGCCCTTGGTACCGCCGGCGGTGAGTCCGGTGACGAGGTTCTTCTGCACGAGGTAGAAGAACACCGACACGGGTATCGCGATCAGCACCGCGGTGGCGGCCATGTAGTTCCACTGGGCGTCGTGCTGGCTGACGAAGGTCTGCAGACCGACGGCGAAGGTGTACTTGGAGTCGTCCAGCATGAAGGTGGTCGCGAAGGCGACCTCGCCGACGGCGGTGATGAAGTTGTAGAAGGCGGCGACGGCGAGGCCCGGGCGGGCCAGCGGCAGGATCAGCCGGAAGAAGGTGCCGAACGGGCTGAGCCCGTCGACGCGTCCTGCCTCGTCGATCTCGAAGGGGATGGTGTCGAAGTATCCCTTGAGCAGCCAGGCGCTGTAGGGCACGGCGGTGGTGCAGTTGATGACGATCAGCGCCCAGTAGGTGTCGATGAGGCCGAGCTCGCTGAAGATCTCGTACATCGGCACGACCAGGATGGCGATCGGGAAGGCCTGGGTGAGCAGCAGCACCCACATCAGCTGCTTGTAGCCGGGGAAGCGCATGCGGGAGACGGCGTAGCCGGTGGTCGCGGCGACGAAGACACCGATCAGGGTGGTGCCGGCGGCCACGATCATCGTCGACTTGAACCAGTCGAAGAACGCGGTGTGCTGCAGCACGAAGCTGTAGTTGGAGAAGGTGAACTTGCCCAGGATCTTGCCCGGGTGCAGGTAGTCGTCCTTCTCCGGGCCGAGCGACAGGAAGATCAGCCAGGCCACCGGGGCGAGCGCGATCAGGCTCGCGACGGCGAGACCGCCGTGCAGGAGGGCGGCGCCGAGCGGGCCGCGTTCACCGCGCCGGCGGGCGCGGCGCGGGGCCCGCGCGGCGGGGGCGGGTGTGGCCTGGGTCTTTTCCAGGGTCGTGGTGCTCATGGCGGCGGCTCCTGCGGCGTCAGACGGCGAGCTGGTCATTGCGCTTCAGCCAGCGGAAGTAGAAGGAGGTGAAGACGGTCAGCACCGACAACAGCAGCACGCCGTACGCGGCGGACTGGGCGAAGTCGCGCGGCTGCTGGCCGAAGCCCAGGTAGTAGGCCCAGGTGACGAGGATCTGGGCGTCGGGCGCGCCGGTGGGACCGAACAGCAGGAAGATGATGGCGAACTGGTTGAAGGTCCAGATGATGCCGAGCAGTACGACGGTGGAGCTGACGGACCTCAGGCCCGGCAGGGTGACGTGCCTGAAGCGCTGCCAGGCGCTCGCGCCGTCCATCTCGGCGGCCTCATAGAGGGTGGAGTCGATGGACTGCAGTCCGCCGAGCAGCGAGAGCATCATGAACGGCACACCGCACCAGGTGTTGACCATGATCGCGGCGAACCGCTGCCAGAAGGTGTCCTCCAGCCACTGGGGCTGGGGCAGGTGGAGCGCGTGCAGGATCTGGTTGAGCGCGCCGGAGTCGGCGAGCATGATCCGCCAGGAGAAGACGGTGACGAAGGTCGGCACCGCCCAGGGCAGGACCAGCAGCACCCGGTAGAAGGTGCGGCCGCGCAGCTTCTCGTTGAGCATCAGCGCGAGGCCCAGACCGATCGTGTAGTGCAGGGCGACGCAGGCGACGGTCCAGAAGACGGTCCACAGGAAATGCGACCAGAAGCGGTCGTACGACAACGGGCCGAACAGGATGTCCTTGTAGTTGTCGAGGCCGATGAACCTGTACGTGGCGGCGATGTGGTTGACGCCGATGGTGCGCGCCGAGTTGAGGCTGTTGGCGTCGGTCAGGGTGAGGTAGAAACCGCGCAGGAGCGGATAGCCCACGATGACGCCGAGCACGATGACCACCGGCGCGATCATCGCGTAGGCGTACCAGTACTTCTGGAGTCCGTTTCTGATGCGCTGGCCCAGGCCGGGCCGCGGCGCGCGGTCACCGCGGCGGCTGCCGGTGGCGCGGTCGATGGCGACTGTCATGTTCGACACCTTCGTCAGTTCAGGGGGCGGGCCTGGGCACAGGCCGGTGGCCGTCGGATCCTTCCCCCCTTCAAGGGAGGATCCGACGGCCACGCGGGCGTCACTTGCTGAAGTCGGGCACCAGCTTGGTGATGGCCACCTCGGCGTTGCCCAGGCCCTTGTCCAGCGACTCCTTGCCGTCGGCGATCTTGGGCAGCTCGATGTCCAGCGGGTTCCACAGGGAGCTGTACTCGGGCAGGGCCGGGCGCGGCCGGGCGGCGGACAGGACGCCCTGGTAGCCGGCGATGCCGGGGTCGGCCTTGACCTTGTCGGTGTAGGCGTCGGAGCGGGTGGGCAGGGTGGAGTTCTTCAGGGCGATGGTCTCCTGGGAGGCCGCCGAGGTCATGAACTTCACGAACTTCAGCGCCGCGGCCTGGTGGGCCTTGTCGGAGCCGGCGTAGACCGAGAGGTTGTGGCCGCCGGTCGGGGCGCCCGCCTTGCCGGTGGAGCCGGCCGGGACGGTGGCGATACCCAGGTTGGACTTGTCCGTGAAGGCGCTGCCCTTGTAGATGTTCGTGATCTCCCAGGGGCCCTGGATGATCGCGGCGACCTTGCCGTTGACGAAGGCGTCCTGGATGTGGGCGTAGGCGTCGGCGGTGGTGTCGGCCTTGTGCAGGCCCTGCCCGGAGAAGGTGCTCAGCCAGGTGCCGTAGGCCTTCTTCGCGGCGGCCGAGTCGACGGTGATCTTCTTGGCGGTCGCGTCGACGGTGTCGGTGCCCTCGCCGTAGAGGAAGGTCTGGGCGTAGTAGGCCTGGGTGGAGCCCCAGTAGCCGTACACCTTGTCCTTGGAGTCGATCTTGGCGGCGTCGGACTTCAGCTCGTCCCAGGTCTTGGGGGCGTCGGTGATGCCGGCCTTCTTGAACAGCGCCTTGTTGTAGACCAGCGCGAGGGTGTCGGTGACCAGCGGCACGCCGTAGGTCTTGCCCTGGAACTGGGCCTGCTTGATCAGGTTGGGCTGGAACTTGGCCTGGTCGGCGAGGGCGTCGGTGCCGTCCAGCGGCAGGAAGTAGCCCTTCTTGGCGAAGGCCGGGGTCCAGCCGACCTCGGAGCGCAGCACGTCCGGGGCGCCGCTGGCACCGGCGGCGGTGTCGAACTTGTTCTGCGCCTGGTCGAAGGGGACGTTGACGTACTTGACCTTGATGTTCTTGTTGGCGGCCTCGAACTGCTTGACCAGGGCCTGGTACGTCGGTGCCTCATTGGTGGCGTTGGAGGTGTCCCACCAGGTGATGGTGACGGGGCCGCCGGCCTTGTCGCCGTTCCCGCTGTCGCTGCTCCCGCCGCAGGCCGTCGCCGCGAGGGCGAAGGACGCCACCAGCGCGGAGGCCGCTATGCCACGCCGCATGAGTTCTCCTTGAGGGTTTAAGCCCGAGTGAGGCGGGGGCGGTCCCGTCCGCCGTCCCCGCGGTCTTGCCGACAGCGCCGTTGCGGCGGCCGGGCGACCAGGAACGTAACAGCGTTGTAAGCGTTGCGAAAGACCTTGCAGAAAAAAAGTGCAAGGGAACACGATGGTTACCCTGTCGTTACCGCTCAGACGAGAGGCCACACTTGTGCAAGACTCTGCAAGCTCTTGCCACCATCCATTCGAGGGAGCCCGATGAGGCAGCAACCCAGGACGGGCCGTCCGGCCGCCCGCGCAAGGCGTCCCGTCGGTGTGCAAGGCGGCATACGACCGGTACAGTCCGGTGCCGTGACCACACGGCTTGCCGACATCGCTGCGCAGGCGGGGGTGAGCGAAGCGACTGTCAGCCGGGTCCTCAACGGGAAACCGGGCGTCGCCGCCACCACCCGCCAGTCCGTGCTCGCCGCCCTGGACGTGCTGGGCTACGAACGCCCGGTACGGCTGCGGCAGCGCAGCGAGGGGCTGGTCGGTCTGATCACGCCGGAGCTGGAGAACCCGATATTCCCGGCTCTGGCCCAGGTCATCGGCCAGGCGCTGACCCGGCAGGGCTACACGCCGGTGCTCGCCACGCAGACCCCGGGCGGGTCGACCGAGGACGAGCTGACCGAGATGCTGGTGGACCGCGGGGTCGCGGGGATCATCTATGTCTCCGGGCTGCACGCCGACACCACCGCCGACATGCAGCGCTATGAGCGGCTGCGGGCGCAGGGCGTGCCGTTCGTGCTGGTGGACGGGTTCTCGCCGAAGGTGCAGGCGCCGTTCATCTCCCCCGACGACCGGGCCGCGATGACGCTCGCGGTGACCCATCTGGCCTCGCTCGGGCACACCCGGATCGGGCTCGCGCTCGGGCCGAAGCGGTTCGTGCCGGTGCAGCGCAAGATCGAGGGCTTCGTGCGGGCCATGCAGGAGCAGCTGGGGTTCGCCGCCGAGGCCGTCGAGACCGAGCTGATCCAGCACTCGCTGTACACCCTGGAGGGCGGTCAGGCGGCGGCGACGGCGCTGATCGAGCGGGACTGCACGGCCGTGGTGTGTGCCAGCGACATGATGGCGCTCGGTGCGATACGCGCGGCCCGGCAGCGGGGTCTGGAAGTGCCCCGGGACGTGTCGGTGGTCGGCTTCGACGACTCCCCGCTGATCGCCTTCACCGACCCGCCGCTGACCACGGTCCGCAAGCCGGTGCCGGCGATGGGCCAGGCCGCGGTGCGCACGTTGCTGGAGGAGATCGGCGGGACGCCCGCGCCGCACAGCGAATTCGTGTTCATGCCGGAGCTGGTGGTGCGCGGGTCGACGGCTTCGGCGCCGCATGTCGTCCGTACGCCGTAGAAAGTGCGCCGCGGACCCGGCCTTGGGATGATCGGGCGGAGGACCCTTTTCTGGCAGACTTGATGCCTATGAGTGACTCGACCGTGACAGAGCCGGATGGTCGCGAGGAGGTGGCCGTTCCACAGGCGGTCACGGGCGAGCACGACACAGAGGGCGTCCTGGCCCGGCTGCGGCAGCCGCGGCGGCCCCGGCTGTGGTTCGAGGTCCTTCTGATCGCGGTGAGTTACTGGACGTACTCACTGATCCGCAACGCCGTCCCGGAGCAGAAGGGCAAGGCGCTGCGCAACGCCGACTGGATCTGGGGCGCCGAGCACGATCTGGGCATCGCCGTCGAGCGGTCCGTCAACCACGCCGTGAACTCGATGTCTTGGCTGATCATCGGCATAAACTACTACTACGCCACACTGCACTTCATCATCACGCTCGGTGTCCTGGTGTGGCTGTACCGATGGCATCCGGGCCGGTACGCGGCGGCCCGTCTGGTGCTCTTCGCGACCACGGGTGTGGCGCTCGTCGGTTACTACCTGTTTCCGCTCGCGCCGCCCCGGTTGATGGGCGACGGGCATTTCGTGGACACGGTCATGGTGCACCACACCTGGGGCTCGATGGCCTCCGGCGATCTGAAGCACATGTCGAACCAGTACGCGGCGATGCCCTCGATGCACATCGGCTGGTCGATGTGGTGCGGGCTGACGGTCTTCGCGCTGGCGTCCGTGCCGTGGGTGCGGGTGCTGGGCCTGCTCTACCCGGCGACCACCCTGCTGGTCATCGTTGCCACGGCCAACCATTTCTGGCTGGACGCGGTGGGCGGTGTGCTGTGCCTGGCCTTCGGGTTCACGGTGGCGCGGGTGTGGTTCGGGACGGTGCCGTACGCCTTGCCGAGGGTGGTCGCGGTGGCGGGTCGCGAACCGGTCGGTGCCGCTCAGTCGGCGTAGAACAGCTCCTCCACCACCGTGCGCGCCCTGCGGGCGGTACGGCGGTACGCGTCCAGCATGTCCCCGGCGTGCCCGGCGCCGTAGCCCAGGTAACGGCCCACGGCGGCCAGCTCGCGGGGCTCGGTGGGGAAGGTGTCCCCCGCCCGGCCGCGGACCAGCATCACCGCGTTGCGCACCCGGGTGGCCAGTACCCAGGCCTCGTCCAGGATCTCCGCCTCCTCGGCCGGCAGCAGCCCGGCCTCGCGCGCGGCGGCCAGCGCCTCACGGGTGCGGGTGGTGCGCAGGCCGGGGGTGTCCCAGCCGTGCCGGAGCTGCAACAGCTGGACGGTCCACTCGACGTCGGACAGGCCGCCCGGACCGAGCTTGGTGTGCAGCTTGGGGTCGGCGCCGCGCGGCAGGCGCTCGGCCTCCATACGGGCCTTCAGCCGGCGGATCTCGCGTACGGCGTCCTCGCCGAGGCCGTGGGCCGGGTAGCGGAGGGGGTCGATGAGGGCCGTGAAACGCCGGCCGAGCTCCTCGTCCCCGGCCACGTGTTCCGCCCGCAGCAGCGCCTGGGACTCCCAGACCAGGGACCAGCGGCGGTAGTACGCCTCGTACGACTTCAGGGTGCGCACCAGCGGGCCCGACTTGCCCTCCGGGCGCAGGTCGGCGTCGATGAGCAGCGGCGGGTCGGCGCTGGGCAGCTGGAGCAGGCGGCGCATCTCGGCGACGACCTTGTTCGCGGCCGCGGCTGCCTCGTGCTCGTCGACGCCGTCCTGCGGTTCGTGTACGAAGACGACGTCGGCGTCGGAGCCGTAGCCCAGCTCGTGGCCGCCGAAACGGCCCATTCCTATGATCGCGAACCGGGTGGGGAGCATGTCGCCCCAGCCGTCCCGGACCACCGCGCGCAGGGCGCCGGCGAGGGTGGCCGCGGTGAGGTCGGAGACCGCCGCGCCGACCCGGTCCACGAGGGCGCCCTGGTCGGCCTCGGCGGGGCTGGTCTCGGTGCCGTAGGAGCCGACGATGTCTCCGGCCGCCGTACGGAACAGCTCGCGGCGGCGCACCCCGCGGGCCGCGGTGACGCCCTGCTCGGCGTTCTCCGCGCGGCCCACGGCGGCCAGGATCTCCTGTTCCAGGTGGCCGCGCCCGCGGGGCGCCAGTCCCCCGCCGCTCGTGCCGGTGCCGTCGCCGTCGCCCAGCAGGGCCACCGCCTCGGGGGCGCGCATGAGGAGGTCGGGGGCGAGGCGGCCCGCCGACAGGACGCGGGCCAGGTTCTCGGCCGCCGCGCCCTCGTCGCGCAGGAGCCGCAGGTACCAGGGGGTCTTGCCGAGCGCGTCCGAGACCTTGCGGAAGTTCAGCAGGCCCGCGTCCGGGTCGGCGGAGTCGGCGAACCAGCCCAGCAGGACGGGGAGCAGGGTGCGCTGGATGGCCGCCTTGCGGGTTACGCCGGAGGCCAGGGCCTCCAGGTGGCGCAGGGCGGCGGCCGGGTCGGCGTAGCCGAGGGCGACCAGGCGCTCGCGGGCCGCCTCGGGGCTCAGGCGGGCCTCGCCGGGGGCGAGTTGGGCGACCGCGTCGAGGAGGGGGCGGTAGAAGAGCTTCTCGTGCAGCCGTCGTACGACGCCGGTGTGCCGCTTCCACTCCCGGATCAGCTCGGCCGCCGGGTCGCTGCGCAGGCCGAGGGAGCGGCCGAGGCGCCGCTGGTCCTCCTCGGCCACGGGGACGAGGTGGGTGCGGCGCAGGCGGTAGAGCTGGATGCGGTGCTCCATCGAGCGCAGGAAGCGGTACGCCTCGTCCAGGCGGGCGGCGTCCTCGCGGCCGACGTAGCCTCCGGCGGCCAGGGCCTGGAGGGCGTCCAGGGTGGTGCCGCTGCGCAGGGCGAGGTCGGTGCGGCCGTGCACCAACTGCAGGAGCTGGACGGCGAATTCGACGTCGCGCAGACCGCCGGGGCCGAGCTTGAGCTCGCGCTCGATCTCGGACGCCGGGATGTTCTCCACGACGCGCCGGCGCATCTTCTGGACGTCCGCTACGAAGTTCTCGCGCTCGGCCGCCGTCCAGACCATGGGTTCCAGTGCCTCGATGTACGCCTGGCCGAGGGCGGAGTCGCCGGCCACCGGGCGGGCCTTGAGGAGGGCCTGGAACTCCCAGGTCTTCGCCCAGCGCTGGTAGTAGGCGAGGTGGGAGGAGAGAGTGCGCACCAGGGGGCCGTTGCGGCCCTCGGGGCGCAGGTTGGCGTCCACCGGCCAGATGGAGCCCTCCACGGTGGTCTCGGAACAGATCCGCATGAGGTGGGAGGCGAGGCGGGTGGCGGCGGTGAGTGCCTTGGCCTCGGTGGTGCCTTCGGCCGCTTCGGCTACGAAGATCACGTCCACGTCGGAGACGTAGTTCAGTTCGTGGCCGCCGCACTTGCCCATCGCGATCACCGCGAGGCGGCAGGCGGCATCGTCCTCGGGGGCCTGCGCCCGCGCTATGGCCAGGGCGGCGCGCAGGGTGGCGGTGGCGAGGTCGGCGAGTTCGGCGGCCGTCTCGGCGACGTCGATGGTGCCGCAGACGTCCCGGGCGGCGATGGAGAGCAGACAGCGGCGGTAGGCGATGCGGAGCAGGACCGGGTCGGTGGCCTCGGCCAGGCCGCGCTCGAACTCCGTGAGGCCCGGGTGCAGGTCCTGCGGCTCGTAGGTGACCAGGGCGCGCCAGTCGCCGGGGTGGCGGGCCAGGTGGTCGGTGAGGGCGGCGGAGGCGCCGAGGACACCGAGGAGGCGGTCACGCAGGGGCTTGGCCGCGATGAGGGTGTCCAGCAGTTCGCGGTGGGCGGTGGGGGCGGGCTGGGCCTCCAGGAGACGCACCAGGCCGTGCAGGGCGAGGTCGGGGTCCGGGGTGGCGCCGAGGGCTTCCAGCAGGACGGGGTCGTCGCGGACGGCGGTGAGCTCCGGGCCGTCGAGGAGACGCTCCGCTGCGGAGGGGTCGGTGAAGCCGTGCCGGAGCAGACGGGTGAAGGTACTGCTTCTGCGCCCCGGCGTCATCTCCGTGGCCTCCCCTTTGCATACGTCTCGCATCGGAACCGTCCTGGCCAGAGCCTAACCGGAGGGGGGCGGGGGTGGGTGCGAGCGTGCGGGACCGGTCGCCTGCGGCGCCTTTCCCTCCCTGTACCGGGCTCCTCATCGGGCCGCTGGTGCGCCTGGGTGTCCTCGGGTTCGGTGCGGGGGGCGCGGGAGTCGTTCATCTGGTCTTCATCCTCTTGGTTCGGTGCCGTACGGCGGGGGAATGTTGACGTGTGCATGCTCTGTCCGCACCGCCAGCCCCGTTCCGCCCCCCACACCGGAGGTTGATGTGTCCGGCAGTTCCGTGTATCGCCGCACCCGTACCGTCGTGGCGTCCGCAGCGGCCCTCGCCGCGGTCGCGTTCGGGCTGTGGACCGGGATCGGCGAGGGGTCCGCGCACGCCGCGGGCGCCGTGCCGAGCCCGGACCACGTGGTCGTCGTGGTCTTCGAGAACCACGCGTACAGCCAGGTCATCGGCTCCTCCCGCGCCCCGTACATCAACTCGCTGAAGTCGGGAGGTGCCAACCTGACGCAGTCGTACGCCGAGACCCACCCGAGCCAGCCGAACTACTACGCGATGTTCTCCGGCGACACCCAGGGCATCACGGACGACAGTTGTGTCACGCCCGGTTTCTCCTCGGCGCCCAACCTGGCGTCCGAGGTGATCGACGCCGGCCGTACCTGGGCCAGCTACAACGAGGATCTGCCCGGCCAGGGTGACACCACGTGCAGCAGCGGCGACTACGCCCAGAAGCACAACCCGTGGTTCGGGTTCGGCAACGTGCCGGCGGAGAGCGCCATGACGTTCGACCAGTTCCCGACGGACTACTCGACGCTGCCCCAGATGTCGTACGTGGTCCCCAACCTGTGCAGCGACATGCACGACTGCTCGGTGTCCACCGGTGACACCTGGCTGAAGAACAACCTGGGCGGCTACGCGAGTTGGGCCAAGACCCACAACAGCCTGCTCGTCATCACCTTCGACGAGGACAACCGGCTGAGCGGGAACCGGATTCCGACCGTGCTGTACGGGCAGCCGGTGGCCGCGGGGTCGTCCAGCTCCACCACGTACAACCACTACGACCTGCTGCGCACCCTCGAGGACAGCCAGGGCCTGACCTCGCACGCGGGCAACGCGGCCTCCGCCAAGGACATCAGCGGCATCTGGGCGTCGTGACGTGTACGTAGCGGACAGCCGCGCGAGTACGCCGGCGTCCGCGGACGGTGCCGTCCGGCCACTGGCCGGGCGGCGCCGTGCCGCGATCGCCCCGACCGTGCTCGCGCTGGGAACGGTCAGTCTGGTCACGGATGTCTCGTCCGAGATGGTCACCGCCGTACTGCCCCTGTACCTGGTCAGCGGGCTCGGTCTGTCCCCGCTGGGGTTCGGGCTGCTCGACGGCATCTACAACGGCTTCTCGGCGGTCGTACGGCTCGTGGGCGGGCATCTGGCGGACCGGGGCGGGGGACGGCACAAGTGGGTCGCGGGGTTCGGGTACGGCGTCTCCGCCGTGTGCAAGCCGTTGCTGCTGGTCGCGCATTCGCTGACCCCGATCGGGCTGGTCCTCGCCGCCGACCGCACGGGCAAGGGGCTGCGGACCGCTCCGCGCGATGCCCTCATCTCGTTGTCGAGTACGACCGAGTCCCGGGGGCGCGCTTTCGGGGTCCACCGGGCCATGGACACGGCCGGTGCGCTGCTCGGGCCGCTGGTGGCGTTCCTGATCCTGCGGGCGACGGTCGACGGGTACGACGCGGTGTTCACCGTCAGCTTCTGTGTCGCGGCGCTCGGTGTTCTGGTGCTGGTCCTGTTCGTGCCCGGCGGGCGAGGGGAGGCGGTCGCGGACGAACGGCCCACCCTGCGGGGTGCGGTGGGGCTGTTGCGGCGGCGCGGGTTGCGGCGGATCGCCGTGTGCGCGCTGTTGCTGGGTCTCGCCACGGTCAGTGACTCGTTCGTGTATCTGCTGCTCCAGCGCCGGCTCGGCGTCCCGGACCGCTGGTTCGCGCTGCTGCCGCTCGGTACGGCCGCCTCGTTCCTGCTGCTCGCGATGCCGCTCGGGTGGCTCGCGGACCGGGTGGGCAGGTGGGCGGTGTTCGTGGCCGGGCACGGTGCCCTGCTCGTCGCGTACGCGCTGCTGCTCACGGCGTGGCGGGGCTCGCCGCTGCCGTACGTCGTCCTCGCCCTGCACGGCGCCTTCTACGCGGCCACCGACGGGGTGCTGATGGCGGCGGCCTCGGACGGGGTGCCCAAGGCGCTGCGCTCCTCCGGGCTGGCCCTCGTGCAGACCGGGCAGGCCCTCGCCCGGTTCGCCTGCAGTCTTCTGTTCGGCGCGGCCTGGACGGTGTGGGGGGACCGGGCCGCTCTGGCGGGTGCGGCGACGGCTCTGGTCGTCTGTGTGGTCTTCTCCGTCGTCGTCCGTCCGAAGGGGGCGGTGCCCGCATGACCGTACGCGGTCGCATCCTGATCCTCCTCGCCGCCGTCGCCGTGCTCGCGGCGGTGGGCCTGGCGTCCGTGCTGCACGCCTCCGCGCGGGCCGACCGCCGTAACCACACCCAGGCGGGCGGTCCGCGGGTCACGACGGGCACGGTGACGCTGACCGGGCGTGGGCGGATGGTCTTCCGGAACATGGCCTGGGGCCCGCACCGGGACGAGCTCACGACGGTCCCGGCGGACGATCCGTCCGGGCCGCGCACCGCCTCCGGCCTCAAGTGCCTTCGTTTCTATGCCGCTTCGGGGACGGGGGTGTGCCTGCAGGCCGTGCACGGGACGGTGTCGGACACGTATCGCGCGCTGGTTCTGGACGCTCGGCTGCGGACCGAGCACCGCTATGACGTCCCGGGCATTCCGTCCCGTGCCCGTATCTCGCCGACGGGCCACTTCGCGGCCTGGACGGCGTTCGTGGGCGGTGACTCGTACGCCGGTACGAACTTCTCCACGCGCACGGCGATCGTGGACACCAGGAGCGGCGAACTAATTCCGTCGCTGGAGGACTTCAGGGTCGTCGAGGACGGGCATCCGTACCGGGCGGCGGACGCCAACTTCTGGGGCGTGACGTTCGCGGCGGACGACCGCACGTTCTACGCGACGTTGGCGACCAGGGGCCGTACCCATCTGGTGAGGGCCGACCTGCGGGCCCGTACGGTCACCATGCTGCACGCGAACGTGGAGTGCCCGTCCCTCTCGCCGGACGGAACGCGGATCGCCTACAAGAAGCGGGTCAAGGGCCTGCCGAAGGACGCTCCTTGGCATCTGTACGTCCTGGACCTGCGGACCATGCGGGAGACTCCGCTGGCCGAGCCGAGGAGCGTGGACGACCAGGCGGTATGGCGGGACGCCCGTACGGTCGTGTACGCGCTGCCGGGCGACTACGGCGCCGATCTCTACCAGGTGCCGGCGGACGGGTCGGGGGCCGCGCGGCGGATCAGCACGGCGGCGGTGTCACCGGCGTATGTCGGATAGCCGCACCGCCGTCAGCCGCGTGACCTGGGCCGATCCGGGGTCGTTGACCAGGCTATGAAGAAGATCACCGCTCTCGCCGCGCTCACCGCGGCCGGTCTCACGCTCGCCGCCCCGGCCCACGCCGAGGGCCACGGCAGCCGCGGCCGCATCAACATCGCCGGCCGGACCCTGACCGGGAACAAACTCTGCGAGCAGGCCCTCGGGCTCGTCCCGCTCGCCGCACCATGGACGGGCCAGTCGGTGTACGACGCCTGCAACGACCGCGCCCACGTCCACCACCAACAGCCCCAGCAGATCACCGGCCTGTCCGACGATCCACGGTGAACCGCCGGCGCGGCCGGGCACCGTGGGGCCGACGGTCCACGACCGCCGGCCCCACGGGATCGTTCCGCCGGAATTCCGCTTCTGCTTCGGCGTGACTCCGGCCGATCCGGGGCGCTGAATTCCAAGTGCCCCTCATGTGCCAGGCGTTGTAAGCCGGGCATCTGCTCGCAGAGATGCGTCACCTACCCGATCGGCGTAGCCTGGTTGGAGGAGTTGCCCTCGCCAGGCCGACACTCGGCGCGAGTCACCGACTTGTCAACCAGAATTCCTTTCCGATGAAGTCGCCGCCGCTTTGCCGACGCGACGACACATCACGCCTGGAAGCCTGATCAGGAAAAGGGACTGCCGTGATTCACAGAGAGAACGGGGAGATTCGTCCCCTCAACGTCGTGATACGTCCCGGCTCGCCGGTCGCTCAGGCGTATCATGCGAGGCACGCTGCCGCAGCCGTGACGTCGAAGGCTGTTACCTCCGCCGGATTTCGCGTGCGCCCGGAGTGGGACATGACGGACCACAAAGGAAAGAAGATCAAGGATTTGGTCTTCGTCAACTGCTTCCTCGGCGGCGCGGAAGCCTGGGCCTCGTCTGACATGAAGAACATCGATGAGGCACTTTCTGCCGCGATGTCGGACAGCGAGTTGCAATCGGTGATTGCCCAGTACTACCCGGGCCAGAAAATCACGTCCACGAAGCTGCCACCACACGTGGTGGCGGACAACGTGACACCGAAGTTCTTCAAGAACCAGGCAGAAGCACTGGCCGAGGAGCTGTTCCTGAACGGGGTGCTGGGGAAAAAGGATCCCGGGCAGAGCGTCATCAACCTCATGCTTCCGCGTGGCATCGTCCTGGTCGACGGCTTCTCGCCGGGATTCCACCCTCCGCCCGGCACGGAAGAGGAACACGGTCGCCGTAAGCGCGCACTGATCAAGATAGATGACGACGCGGCCGACTCCACACAAGGACTTGGTGGTTACCACGGCTCGGTGCACGTGAACCACAACGGTGAGGACGTCACGGTCTACTACGCGGTCGGAGTTTTCTCTGAGGGAAACAACGGCATTGCGGTGTTCGATGGGGAAAATGGCGCCTGGCAGAATGTGGTCGCCACCTTCTACCACGAACTCAACGAAGCACGGACCGACCCCGACGTGGAGGACGCCGTCCGGCTGAACGACGACTCGAAGATCGGGTGGTATTCCGACGGAGGCAACGGCGAGATCGGCGATCTCCCCATCAAAGAGGTCGAATCCACACCGAACGCACCACTCACGCAAGTTTTCAAGGTCGTGCAACTCACCCAAGGGAACGGCACGGCTCCGATCCAGCTCATGTGGTCGAACAAGGTGCATGCTCCAGCGCAGTGACTGCCCGCCGGCACGGCAGCTGTGAGACGCCGTGGGGCCGACGGTCCATGACCGCCGGCCCCACGGGCGCGCATTCCGCCGGAAATCCGCTCCGGCCTGCCCCTACAGCACCGGCAGGTTCTTCCGCAGCTCGAACGCCGTGACCTCCGAGCGGTACTCCTCCCACTCCTGGCGCTTGTTGCGCAGGAAGAAGTCGAAGACGTGTTCGCCGAGGGTCTCGGCGACCAGGTCGCTGCGTTCCATCAGGGTGAGGGCCTCGCCGAGGTTCTGCGGGAGGGGTTCGATGCCCATCGCGCGGCGCTCGGCGTCGGAGAGGGCCCAGACGTCGTCCTCGGCGCCCGGCGGGAGCTCGTAGCCCTCCTCGATGCCCTTCAGGCCCGAGGCCAGGAGGAGGGCGTAGGCGAGGTACGGGTTGGCGCCGGAGTCCAGGGAGCGGACCTCGACGCGGGCGGAGCCGGTCTTGCCGGGCTTGTACATCGGGACGCGGACCAGGGCGCTGCGGTTGTTGTGGCCCCAGCAGATGTACGACGGGGCCTCGCCGCCGGCGCCCGCCGTGCGCTCGGAGCCGCCCCAGATGCGCTTGTAGGAGTTCACCCACTGGTTGGTGACCGCGGAGATCTCCGCCGCGTGGCGCAGCAGGCCCGCGATGAAGGAGCGGCCGACCTTGGAGAGCTGGTACTCGGCGCCGGACTCGTAGAACGCGTTGCGGTCGCCCTCGAAGAGGGAGAGGTGCGTGTGCATGCCGGAGCCCGGGTGCTCGGAGAAAGGCTTCGGCATGAAGGTCGCGTGGACGCCCTGCTCCAGCGCCACCTGCTTCATGACCAGCCGGAACGTCATGATGTTGTCGGCCGTGGAGAGCGCGTCGGCGTAGCGCAGGTCGATCTCCTGCTGGCCCGGCGCGCCCTCGTGGTGGGAGAACTCCACCGAGATGCCCATCGACTCCAGCATGGTGATCGCCTGGCGGCGGAAGTCCATGCCGACGTTGGTCGGGGTGTGGTCGAAGTAGCCCGAGTTGTCCGCCGGGGTGGGGCGGGAGCCGTCGAGCGGGCGGTCCTTGAGCAGGAAGAACTCGATCTCGGGGTGGGTGTAGAAGGTGAAGCCGAGGTCGGAGGTGCGGGCCAGGGCGCGCTTGAGCACATACCTCGGGTCCGCGAAGGACGGGGAGCCGTCCGGCATGAGGATGTCGCAGAACATGCGGGCGGTGCCGGGGGTCTCCGCGCGCCAGGGCAGGACCTGGAAGGTGGACGGGTCCGGCTTGGCGATCATGTCGGACTCGTAGACCCGGGCGAAGCCCTCGATGGCCGAGCCGTCGAAGCCGATGCCCTCGTCGAAGGCCTGCTCCAGCTCGGCGGGGGCCACGGCGACGGACTTGAGGAAGCCCAGCACGTCCGTGAACCACAGGCGTACGAACCGGATGTCGCGCTCCTCCAACGTCCGGAGCACGAACTCCTGCTGCTTGTCCATCTTCCGCTACCCCATCCTTGCTGGTCAGGCCGCCTGTCCCCGGTGCCGTGGGAGGCGGTCGGGCACCTGAGCATCCCACCACAACACCATTTCGTGCGCGTTGCGGACCTTGATCGCGGATGCGTCCTCGGCCTGAACGCCTCTCGTACGGCAGGTGTACCGCTGTGTCGCCCATCTTGCCTGCTTGGACCGACATCCGTAATGGGCGATCCGCTTTCCGGCGTGAGCGATGCCACGTCCGTTTAATTTGCATCTCAGATGCAAGTTTTCTTACGATTCGGATCAGTCGAGACGCGAGGAGTCCCCGATGCTGTCCGAACCGTCCGCAGCCACCGTCCGCGCCACCCTTCCCGCCGTCGGCGCGGCCATCGGCGAGATCGCCGAGCGCTTCTACGCCCGGCTCTTCGCCGCCCACCCCGAACTGCTGCGCGACCTGTTCAACCGCGGCAACCAGGCCTCCGGCGCCCAGAAGCAGGCCCTCGCCGGCTCCATCGCCGCCTTCGCCACGCATCTGCTGGAACACCCGGACACCCGGCCCGACGCGATGCTCGGCCGCATCGCCCACAAGCACGCCTCCCTGGGCGTGGCCCCCGGGCACTACCCGGTGGTGCACGAGCACCTCTTCGCCGCCATCGTCGAGGTCCTCGGCGAGGCCGTCACGCCCGAGGTGGCCGCCGCCTGGGACGAGGTCTACTGGCTGATGGCGAACGCGCTCATCGCCGTCGAGAAGCGGCTGTACGAGGAGAGCGGCAGCACCGAGCGGCGGCCGTGGGAGGTCGTGGAGCGCGTCGAGGAGACGGCGGACGTCGTCACCTTCCGGCTGCGCCCGGCCGACGGCGGCCCGGTGCGCGGCTTCCGCGCCGGCCAGTACGTCTCCGTCCAGGTCGAGCTGCCCGACGGCGCCCGGCAGATACGCCAGTACAGCCTCTCGGGCGCGCCGGGCGAGACGCTCCGCCAGTTCAGCGTCAAGCGGGTCACCGGCGACGACGCGCCCGACGGCGAGGTCTCGAACCACCTCCACGCGCGCGTGCGCGTCGGCGACGTCCTGGACCTCTCCGAGCCCTACGGCGACCTCGTCCTGGACGCCGGCGCCGAGACCCCCCTGCTGCTCGCCTCCGCCGGCATCGGCGTGACCCCGATGATCGCGATGCTGGCCGACCTCGCGGGCGGCGGCCACCGCGGTCCGGTCACCGTCGTGCACGGCGACCGCTCCCCCGCCGACCACGCCCTGCGCACCGACCACGAGACGTACGCCGGGAAGCTGCCGGACGCGTCCGTGCACTTCTTCTACGACCGGGACGCCGGGCCCGGCACCCGCACCGGCCTGGTCGACCTCGCCGGCATCGCCGTACCGGCCGGCACGCGCGCGTACCTGTGCGGTCCGCTGCCGTTCATGCGCGCGGTGCGCGCCCAGCTGATCGAGAAGGGCGTGGCCCCGGCCGGCATCCACTACGAGGTGTTCGGCCCGGACCTGTGGCCGGCGCAGGGCTAGAAGGCCCTACGGCCTCCGGATCATTCGGCGCCGAAGCGGCGGGCGCCCTCGCGGCCGGTCTCCTGGTTCTCCGCCACGTACGGGCGCAGCTCCTGCTCATAGGCGGCGAAGGCCTTGGTGTGGTCCTCGCCTGACTCGGTGAGGTGCCGGGCGAGGGCGCGGGCGCCGATCAGGGCCTGGGAGGTGCCCATGCCCGAGGTGGGGGCGGCGCAGTAGCCGGCGTCGCCCACCAGCACGACCCGGCCCTCGGACCAGCGGTCGAGGTGGACCTGGCAGGCAGAGGAGAAGTAGAGGTCCTCGGCGGCGGACATGTCGTCCAGCAGGCGGGGCACGATCCAGCCGGCGCCGGCCATCCGCTCCCGGGTGATCCGCTCCTGTTCCGCGCGCTCCAGCAGGTCCGGCTTCGGCGAGTCGCCGGCGAAGGAGAGGCTGACGGACATCCGCTCCGGGTCGGCCGCGCTGAAGGCGTAGACCGTCCGGCCCTGGTTCTGCCACAGCGCGCCCCGGTGGTCCAGGCCCAGCCGGTTCGGCGCGGTGAAGCCCACGCCCGACATGCCGAGGTACCGGACCGTCTCGCCGTGCGGGCCGAAGACCAGCCGGCGCACCGCGGAGTAGAGGCCGTCGGCGCCGACGACCAGGTCGTAGGTGTCCGGGGCGCCGCGTTCGAAGCCGACCCGGACCCCGTCGGCGTCCTGCTCGATCGCGTTGACCGAGTCGGCGAAGACATAGCGCACCGCGTCCGCCGTACGGGCGTGCAGGATGCGGGTCAACTCCCGTTTGGGCACCTCCAGTTCACCGGCGAAGACCTCGGCGGGCAGTTCGCCCGCGCGGTTGCCGTCGGCGTCCAGCAGGTCGGTGCCGCGCATCCCCGTGGCATGCCCGCGCACCTCCTGCAGAATCCCGAGCTCCGCCAGCGCCTCGAAGGCCGCGCCCCGGAAGTCGGGGACCAGCCTTCGCCAGGTCCGCCCGGTGATCAACGACGCCTTTCGGACAGGGGCGTCAGCCGCCCAACGTGCCCCGCGAGATCCCCAGCAACAGAGGGCCCGTCGGTTCGGCGACGATCTCGGCGACGGTGACCGGGTCCAGCGCGGCGAAGAACGCCTCCTGGGCCCGGCGCAGGGCGCCGCGCAGCCGGCAGCCGGTGTTCAGGGGGCAGGGGGTCGGGCCCTCGCAGTCGACCACGTCACCGTCGCCCTCGAAGCGGCGCACCACCGCGCCGACCGACGCCGTACGGCCCTCGGCGGTGAGGGTGAGGCCGCCGCCCCGGCCGCGCCGGGCGTCGACGAGGCCCAGGTGCTGGAGTTCGGCGACGACCTTCGCGGCGTGCGTGTACGGCACGTCCATGTCCGCCGCGACCTGGCGGGTGGTGGGCGTGGCGTCGCCGGCCACGGCCAGTCGCATCAGGACGCGCAGGGCCAGGTCGGTGGAGCGCAGGAGCCGCATACCACGAGCGTAGGTAATGCGCATCCAGGGTTCAAATTATCCCGCCGTCCTGCCGGATCCCCGGCCCGGGGATCCCCCGGGCCGGGGATCCCCGTCGTTCCTTTGCCCTGCCCTCCCTACGGCAGCCGGTCCCGCCCCTACTACCATCAGCGGGCCCCACCCCTGTCGTTGCCGGCCCTTTCCCCAGAAGGACACCTCATGGGTTCCGCCAAGAACAGCAGCGCGGCGCGCAAGGCGCGCATAGAGGAGATGCGCCGCACCGAGCGTGCGCGCGAACGCCGCAACCGCCTGCTCACCATCGCCGCGAGCGTGGTGATCGTCGCCGGCCTCGTGGTCGGCGGTGTGGTCCTCGTGAACTCCCAGTCCGGCAAGAAGGACACCGCGGGCGACTCCAAGAGCTCCGGGAGTTCCGGGGACTCGGGGCACTGGGTCACCGGCAAGGACGGCGTGCAGACCTGGAGCGGCAAGCTGGCGCGGACGCACGTGACGGCCAAGGTGTCGTACCCGATGCACCCGCCGGTCGGCGGCAACCACAACCCGATCTGGGCGACCTGTGACGGCACCGTCTACACCAAGGCGCTGCAGGACGAGAACGCCGTGCACTCGCTGGAGCACGGCGCGGTCTGGGTGACGTACACCAGCAAGGCGAAGAAGGCCGACGTCGACGCGCTCGCGGCGAAGGTGAAGAAGACGCCGTACTCGCTGATGAGCCCGTACGAGAACCAGGCGGAGCCGCTGATCCTGTCGGCCTGGGGCCACCAGGTGGCCGTCAAGAGCGCGGACGACCCCGAGGTGAACAAGTTCTTCGCCGCCTACGTCCAGGGCCCGCAGACCCCGGAGCCGGGCGCCGCCTGCACCAGCGGGGCGATGTAGTGAAGCGGCGGCACGTCGGATGGCTCGCCGGGGCCGCGGCGGCGGTGCTCGTCGCGGCCGGCGCGATCACGTACGCGGTCGCCGAGGACACGAGCGGCACCTCGTCCGTGCAGACCCCGGGCGCGGAGTCGGCGGACGCCGGGTTCGCCCGGGACATGGCCGTGCACCACCAGCAGGCCGTCGAGATGTCGTACATCGTCCGGGACCGCACGAAGGACGAGGAAGTACGGCGGCTCGCCTACGACATCGCGCAGACGCAGGCCAACCAGCGCGGCATGCTGCTCGGTTGGCTGGATCTGTGGGGGCTGCCGAAGGTGTCGGCGAAGCCGCCCATGGCCTGGATGGGCATGGGCGACATGCCCGAGCGCGGGGACGGCTCGCTGATGCCGGGCATGGCGACGGACACCGAGCTGAGGAAGCTGCAGACCCTCAGCGGCAAGCCGGCCGAGGTCCTCTACCTCCAGCTGATGACGGACCATCACAAGGGCGGCATCCACATGGCCGAGGGATGCGTGTCCAAGTGCACCGTCGACGTGGAGAAGCGGCTCGCGCAGGGCATGGTCGACGCGCAGCAGTCGGAGCTTCAGGTGATGGCCGGGATGCTCAAGGAGCGCGGAGCGAAACCGCGTTCCTGACCAGTGGGCAAGCCGGTTCGTAATACAGCCGTAAGGATAAAAGCCTCAAATCGCCCCAGCTGACGATTACTTGAGCTTCTCTTGACCTTTACCTTCCCCTGGCATGAACGGTTCATCGAAAGAGTGACCCCCATCGTGTGATCCATTCGCCGGCCGAACCGCCGCGGGCCGGTGCGCGGATGCATGACGTACCGACCACTACATGCATGCGAATCGCATCGCAGGGGGTTCTATGAGATCCAACCGCGCCAAGCTGCGCGCCGTGAGCATGGCAGCGACACTGCCCATGGTCGCCGGCGCGCTGGCGCTGGGCATACCCGCGGCACACGCCGCGAACGGCCCCGCCCGTGAGGCACTGAAGGGCACCAAGCCGCTGTGGGCCACGGCCAAGGCGGACAAGGGCGCAACCCCGGACAGCGCCCAGGTGAACGCCAAGGTCTACCTGGCCGGCAAGGACGCGGCGGGCCTCGCCGCCTACGCCAAGGCCGTGTCCGACCCCAGCTCGCCGCTGTACGGCAAGTACCTGAACGCCAAGAAGGCGCAGGCCCGCTTCGGGGCCACCAAGGCCCAGGTGGACGCCGTGAAGTCCTGGCTGACGTCGGCCGGTCTGAAGGTCACCGAGGTCACCCAGCACTACGTCGCCGTCTCCGGTGACGTGGCCGCCGCCGAGAAGGCGTTCGGCACCCAGCTGCACAACTACGCCAAGGGCTCGGCGACCTACCGCGCCCCGGCGCAGACCGCGTCCGTCCCGGAGGCCCTGAAGGGCGCCGTCCTGACCGTCACCGGCCTGGACAACGCCCCGCACGTGTCGCACCACGACGACCAGCTGCCGCCGCCGGACGCCGTGTTCAAGAACTCCGGGCCGTTCTCGTCGTACTACGGCTCGAACATCGCGAGCACGCTGCCGGACGCGTACGGCGCCAAGGCTCCCTACGCGATCAGGGGCTACACGGGCAAGCAGCTGCGCGCCGCCTACGGTGCGGGCGACTACACAGGCAAGGGCGTCCGCGTCGCCATCACCGACGCCTACGCCTCGCCGACCATCGCCTACGACGCGGGCACGTACGCGGTCAAGCACGGTGACGCGGCGTGGAAGACCGGCCAGCTGCACCAGGCGCTGCCGGCCAACTACACCAAGATCAAGGAGTGCAAGGCCGCGGGCTGGTACGGCGAGGAGACCCTCGACGTCGAGGCCGTGCACGCGGTCGCGCCGGACGCCGACGTCACCTACGTCGGTGCGGCCTCCTGCTACGACGACGACCTGCTGGCCTCCCTCAGCAAGGTGGTCGACAACCACCTGGCCGACATCGTCTCCAACTCCTGGGGCGACGTCGAGGCCACCCAGACGCCGGACCTCGCAGCCGCCTACGACCAGGTCTTCCAGCTGGGCGCGGTGCAGGGCATCGGCTTCTACTTCTCCTCCGGTGACAACGGCGACGAGGTCGCCAACACCGGTACGAAGCAGGTCGACACCCCCGCCAACTCCGCCTGGGTGACGGCGGTCGGCGGTACGTCCCTGGCCGTGGGCAAGGGCGACAAGTACCAGTGGGAGACCGGCTGGGGCACCGAGAAGGCGACCCTGTCGGCGGACGGCAAGAGCTGGGACGGCTTCCCCGGCAAGTTCACCTCGGGCGCGGGCGGCGGCACCAGCAAGACGGTCGCCGAGCCGTACTACCAGAAGGGTGTCGTCCCGGACTCGCTCGCCAAGGCCAACAGCGCCGACGGCAACCGCGTCGTCCCGGACATCGCGGCCATCGCCGACCCGAACACCGGCTTCCTGGTCGGCCAGACCCAGACCTTCCCGGACGGCTCGCAGCAGTACAGCGAGTACCGCATCGGCGGCACCTCGCTGGCCGCTCCGGTGATCGCGGCGGTCCAGGCCCTGGCCCAGGAGGCGCGCGGCGGCAAGGCGATCGGCTTCGCCAACCCGTCGATCTACGCCAAGTACGGCAAGGGCGTCTTCCACGACGTCACGGACAACCCGACCGGCTCCGGCCTGGCGGAGGTCCGGGTGGACTTCGCCAACGGCCTGGACGCCAAGGGCGGCCTGCTGTACTCGGTCCGCAGCCTCGGCAAGGACAGCTCGCTGTCCGCGGTGAAGGGCTACGACGACGTGACGGGCGTCGGTTCGCCGGCGAACGGGTACGTGCAGTCGTACGCCAAGAAGCAGTGACGCGCTGACGCTCCGCTGAGTGGCGGGGGGCCCGGGGTCGTGAAGACCCCGGGCCCCTTTGCGTTACGCGGACTTGAGTGCGGTGATGAAGGGGGTCCAGGCGGTGGGGGGGAGGAGGAGGGTGGGGCCGTTGGGGAACTTTGAGTCGCGTACGGGGACTACGCCGGGGATACCATCGGCTACTTCGACACAGTTGCCGCCGTCGCCGTTGCTGTAGCTCGACTTGCGCCAAAGGGCGGCACCGGGGAAGTCGCGCGCCACTTCGACGCATTCCCCGCCGTCACCGTTGCTGTAGCTGCTCTTGAACCAGAGAGCGTCACTCAAGTCGATCCGGTTGCTTGCCATTTCGGTAATCCTCTGCCGCTGCCTTGATCATGGCGAGGGACGTGTCTGGTGACAGTGCGACGGCCCTGAGCCGATCGTATGCCTTGCGGTACTGCTTCACGAGGGCCGGATCGTCGATGGTGTCACCGCTATAGGACGCCTCCGTGTAGATCAGCGGTGGGGCGTCCGGGAAGTCCATGACCATGATGGACGCGGCCATCAGGGGATACGCCCCGCACGTCCGCGGAACGATCTGCGGAGTGATCCGGCGCCGCTCGGCCAGCTCCACGATCCGGTCCAACTGCTTGGCCATCTCCAGCGGCGGGAGGATCGGATCCGCGATCAACGACTCGTGCAGGACTGCCCAGTACTCCGGCGTGGAGTGATCCTCCTCGAAAAGGCGGGCTCGGCCGAGCCTGGCCGTCACTTTCTCCTCGACCCACTCGTCGGAGGCCGCCGGGTGGGCCGACCGGACCAGCATCCGGGCGTAAGGAGCGGTCTGGAGCAGTCCGGGGAAGGTAATGGGGCACCATTCCTCAATGGCCTCCGCGTACTTCTCCGCCTCCAGGACCTTCTCGAAGTACGCGGCATGCGGCCCTCGCCTCGCCTTCCGCACATCCTCGCAATGCCGCTCGAAGAAGCCGTCCGTCTTCAGGACCCGATCCGCATGCCGGGCCAGGTCGAGCGGCATCCTCCGCTCCCCGCGCTCGATGTCGCTGAGGTAGGTCTTGCCGTAGAAGCTGCCTTCGAGGAACGCCTCCAGCGACAGCCCCGCCGCCTCCCTCTTCCACCGCAACTCCGCACCGTAGAAGGTCGGAACGCTCATCGAGCCGTCGATGTCCTTGCGCCGTGCCATCGTTCACCTTTCGCTGCCCCGGTCGCGAACGCGAAACCTCTTTTACGGTAGCCAGCGGGGCGACACTCTGTGAGGTGTTCGTCACACACCGCACAGAAGGCTGTCGATCCCCATGCCCGACCGCTCCCCCACCGCCTTCGACGTGGCCCTCTGCGTCGAGGACCTCCGCGCCGCGCTCACCCTGCACGGCATCACGCTTCCCTCCCTCCGCGTGGACCTGCCGGGCTTCGCGGGCACGTACGTCCCGCCCGCCGGACTCGTCACGCTCGGGAACTGCAACACGGCCACGGCACGGGCGCTGGCCGCCGCGCTCAGGAAGACGGCGGGCCGGTGAGGACGGTGCTCGAACTCCGCCTGCTCGCCACGCCGAAGGCCGCGCCGGAACTGCGGCACCGGCTCCGCGAGCACAGCTACGACGTCCGGCTGTGCGCGACGGAGTTGCTGACGAACGTCATCGATCACCTCGGCGAGGGCACACCGGTGACCGTACGGGTCATCGGTACGGCGGCGGATCACGGCCGTACCCGCATCGAAGTGACCGACCCCGCCCCCCGCGCCCTGCCCGTCGTGCTGTCCGCGACGGAGGCGGAGGAGTCCGGGCGGGGGATGGCTCTCCTCGACGCACTCGCCCAGCGGTGGGGCGTGGAGCGGTGGCCGGACAGGAAGACGGTGTGGTGCGAGGTGTGAAGTCGCCGTGGGCCGGGGTCCAGGGGGCGGAGGCCCCCTGGTCAGTGGTGCAGCGCCCCCGACTCGTCGGGAACGTGGGACGTGACGACCCGTCCCGCCGACGGAGTCGCCCGGCGTCGGTCGACCGCGTACGCCACGCTCGCCACGCCCAGCCCCAGCACCGCCAGCATCGCGCCCGCCAGCGCGGGGGACGTCGTGCCGAAGCCCGCCGCCAGCGCCAGGCCGCCGATCCAGGCGCCGCCGGCGTTGGCCAGGTTGAAGGCCGCCTGGTTGGCGGAGGAGGCCAGGGAAGGGGCGGCTGCGGCCTTCTCCATGACCATCAGCTGGAGCGGGGAGCCGGTGATGAACGCGGCCATGCCCAGCAGGGCCACCGCCAGCGCCGCGCTCCACTCCGCGCGCATGAGGAGGGGGAACAGCAGGAGCACGAGTCCGAGGGAGGCGAGTCCGCCGAAGAGCGTCCCGCGCAGGGAGTGGTCGGCCAGGCGGCCGCCCAGCAGGTTGCCCGCCGTCGCGCCCACGCCGAAGAGGGCGAGGAGCAGGGTCACGTTCGTCTCGGCGTAGCCCGCCGCGTCCGTGAGCATCGGGGTGACGTAGCTGTAGGCCGCGAACAGCGCGCCGAAGCCCGCCACCGTCGTACCGAGGGCCAGCCAGACCGGCAGGGACTTCAGCGCGGCCAGCTCGCCGCGCACGCCCGCCGAAGAGGCGGCCTGCTCCCGGTCGTGGGGAATGAGCAGCGCCAGCGAGGCGATCGCCGCCAGACCGATCACGCTCACGCCGAGGAACGTGGCGCGCCAGCCCAGGTGCTGGCCGACCAGCGTCGCGACCGGCACCCCCGCAACGTTGGCGACGGTCAGGCCGAGGAACATCAGTGACACGGAGCGGGCCTTGCGCTCCGGCGGGACCATCGCCGTGGCGACGACCGCGCCCACGCCGAAGAAGGCACCGTGCGGAAGGCCGCTGAGGAAGCGGGCGGCCAGCAACGAACCGTCGCCGGGGGCGAAGGCGGACAGCGCGTTGCCCGCGACGAACATCGCCATCAGGGCGATCAGCACCGTACGGCGGGACATGCGGGCCGTGAGCGCGGCCAGCAGGGGGGCGCCGATCACCACGCCCAGCGCGTACGCCGAGACCAGGTGCCCGGCGGCGGGGATCGAGATGTGCAGGTCGCCCGCGACATCGGGGAGCAGCCCCATCATCACGAACTCGGTCGTACCTATGCCGAAAGCGCCGACGGCCAGCGCGAGCAGGGCCAGGGGCATGAAGGGCCTGTGCCTTTCGAAAGGGAGGGGCTCCGTGCAGTCTCTATGTTCAGCTACGGAACAAAGTCTCAGGCCCAGTATTCCGGTCGGTTACGACGATGTGTCCAGCTTCACACGGGCGGCCACCGGCAAGTGGTCGCTGCCGGTGCGCGGCAGGGTCCAGGAGCTCTCCGGCTCCACGCCCCGGACCATGATCTGGTCGATCCGCGCCATCGGGAACGCCGCCGGCCAGCTGAACCCGAAGCCGCTGCCCGCCGCGCCCTGCGTGGAACGCATCTGGGAGGTGACGGCGTTGAGCGAGCGGTCGTTCATCGTGCCGTTCAGGTCGCCGAGCAGGACGACCCGCTTCAGGGGCTCGTCGGCGATGGCCTCGCCGAGCGCGTCGGCGCTCTTGTCGCGCTGCCGGGCGGTGAACCCCGCCTTCATCTTCACCCGCACCGAGGGCATGTGGGCGACGTACACCGCGATCGGGCCCTTGGGGGTGGTCACGGTGGCCCGCATCGCGCGCTTCCAGCCGAGCTTGATGTCGACGGCCCGCACATCGCTCATCGGGTACTTGCTCCACAGGCCGACCGTGCCCTCGACCCCGTGGTACTTGTACGCCGGAGCGAGCGCCTGCTCGTAGGTGGACACGGCCGTGGCCGGGACCTCCTCCAGGGCCACGATGTCGGCACCGGAGGCGGCCACGTCGCGGGCGGTGCCGACGGGGTCGGGGTTCTCGGCGTTGACGTTGTGGGTGGCCACCATCAGGTCGCCGCCCGAGCCGGTCTTGTCGTAGAGCAGCCCGCCGAAGAGGTTCAGCCACACGATCGCCGGGAGGAGTACGGCGATCAGCGCGGTCGCCGACTTCCGGATCAGGCCGAGGAGCAGCAGCACCGGGACGGCGAGCCCCAGCCAGGGCAGAAACGTCTCGGTGAGACTGCCGAGATTGCCCACCTGGTTCGAGATGCGCGAGTGCAGCAGCATCACCAGGGCCAGGAGCAGGGCGAGGACCGCGAGGATGATGCCCCGGCGCCAGATGCGTGGATCGCCTCGCCAGCCCGCGAAGAGCCGGTGCATCAGGCGCCGAAGCCGGGATCCCGGTCGCTCGGGCCCCGAGCCGCCGTCCGCCGTCTCCGTCATGTACGCCTGCTGCGCCATACCGTCTGCCTCACTACCTGCTGTGCACACCGTCGTTCCCCCGTGCCTCTTCCGACCCTAGGGGATGATCGGCTCCGTTCCCGCCGTCCCGTGACGGCCGTACGGAAGACGAGGACGAACGAGGCGGGGCGGGGAGTTCCGTTCACCCCCGGGCGCACGGGGTCTGTGACGAAACGCGCACATTGATGCTACGAGGCTGTCGAGCTGACGGGCCGTAGTCCTGCCAGGGCCGTGTCGACGATCTGTTCCGCCAGGTCCTCGGGCAGGTCGGCGTCGGGGCGCATGAGGGTGCGCACGAGCATGGGGCCGACGAACATGTCCATGGCCAGGTCCAGGTCCACGTCCGGCCGCACTTCGCCTCTCTCGCGCGCCCGGCGCAGCACCTCCATGGCGAGGGCGCGGCGGGGCGCGACGACGGCGGCGTGGTACTCCATCCAGATCCTGGGGCTGGACTTCATCTGCGCGTACACGCTGTGCAGGAGCGCCGACGACCGGCTGGCGAGGCCGCGTTGACGCAGGTGCTCCAGCAGCACGACGAGGTCGTCGCGCAGGGAGGTGCCGGGGAGTTCGGGGTCGGCGGGTTCGGCGGCGCGTACGACGTCGACGAACAGCTCCTCCTTCCCGCTCCAGCGGCGGTAGATGGTGGCCTTGCCGACCCCGGCCGTGCGCGCGACGCGCTCGATGGAGAGTTCGGCGAGCGGTACGCCCTCCTCCAGGAGCTTCATCACGCCTTCCACAATGGCCCGTTCCACGGCCTCGCTGCGGGGGCGTCCCCGCACGGGCCCGTCCGGTCGCGGCCGGCTCTCGGCAAGGCTCACTTCGTTTCCCGTCCTCTCACTGTGCTGCGGGAATCGTCCCGCAGCCGCCTCCTTCCCCCGTGGAGCGCAGGTCGCGTCAGTCGCCGACTGCTACCAACTCCCCTTCTTTCTCGCCCGCTTGGTCGGCCGGCGTCCTGCCCGGCAGGAACAGGGCCGTCACCACGGCGCCGAGCAGCGCGACGCCCACCCCGCACAGGGCGGTGACGTGCATGGCGTGCAGGAACGCGTCGTTGGCGGGCGTGACCAGGGCCTTGCCCCGCGGGCCGAGCCGGCCGGCGACGCCGAGGGTGGCCTCGATGGACTCGGCGGCCGTGCCGCGCAGGGCGGGCGGCAGCATGCCGAGCTTGCCCTCGATGCCGTTGCGGTACGTCGTGGCGAGCACCGAGCCGAGGACGGCGATGCCGAGCGCGCCGCCGACCTGCCGGAAGGTGTTGCTGAGCGCGGAGGCGGAACCGGCCTTCTCGCGCGGCAGCGCCTGCATGATGACGACCGAGGTCGGCGTCATGATGTGCGCCATGCCGGTGCCCATGAGGAAGAAGACGACCTCGAGCAGCCAGATCGGGGTGTCGGCCTCGAAGGTGGCGAACGCGGCCAGGGTGGCGGCGATCAGGACCAGGCCGGCGGTGGTGGTGGCCCGGTTGCCGAACCGCTCGACGACCAGCCGGGCGCGCGGCGCGAAGATCATCTGCGCGGCGGCCAGCGGCAGCAGCATCAGACCGGACTGCAGCGGCGAGTAGCCCCGCACGCTCTGGGTGTAGAACACGCTGAAGAACGTGACGCCCATCAGCGCGAAGAAGACCAGCGCGATGGCGCTCATGGCGGCCGAGAAGACCTTGTTCTTGAAGTAGGAGACGTCGAGCGAGGGGTGGTCGCTGCGCTTCTCGAAGACGACGAAGCCGGCCAGGACGACGAGACCGGCGATGATGGTCGCCAGCACCTTGGCGTCGGTGAAGTCGGCCAGTTCGCCGCCCTTGATGATGCCGTAGACCAGCAGGACGAGGCCCACGACGGACAGCACGACGCCGATCGGGTCGAGGCGGCCCGGCCTGGGGTCGCGGGAGTCGGGCACGAGCCAGATCATCAGGATCAGCGCGAGGATCACGATCGGCACGTTGATGAAGAAGACCGAGCCCCACCAGAAGTGGTCGAGGAGCGCGCCGCCGGTGATCGGCCCGATGGCGATGGCGAGGCCCACACCGCCCGCCCAGATGCCGATGGCCTTCGGCTGCTCCTCGCGCTCGAAGACGTTCATCAGGACGGCGAGGGTGGCGGGCATGACGAAGGCGGCACCGAGGGCCATCACGGCGCGGTAGGCGATCAGCTGGCCCGGTGAGCCGGACTCGGCGGCGAGGGCGGAGCCGATGCCGAACAGGGCGATGCCGCCGAGCAGCACCTTCTTGCGGCCCAGGCGGTCGCCGACGAGGCCGGAGGTGAACAGCAGGCCGGCGAAGACCAGGGTGTAGGCGTTGATCGCCCACTCGATCTGGCCCTGGGAGGCGCCGAGTCCGACGGGCGCCGGGGTCGAGATGGTCTTGATGGCGACGTTCAGGATCGAGTTGTCGAGCACCACGATGAGCAGGCTCAGCATCAGCACGCCGAGGATCGCCCAGCGGCGCCGGTGCACCGCTTCCGGTATCCGGGAGGCAGGGACGGGACTTGTCATGCGTTCGAGCGTACGACCATTTCGATACGGAACGGTCTCGTATCTTAGTTCTTTACCAAGGTCTTACGGCTTCTTTCCGGCCATGCGCGGGGATCGGCCACAGACGGGGATCACAGGGCGTCCCCCTGGTCCTGACTGGCACGAGGTGCCACCATGGAAGCGATCCGGGGACGCCGTCAGGGCGCCTCGAGATGACTGAAGGAGCCGTTGCCATGACGCAGCTTTCGGCTGCCCGCACAAAGCCTTCCGACGGCAGCAAAGCGCTGTACGGGGGGAAGGGCACGCGCCGTATCACCGTCCGCGACATCGCCCTCGCCAAGGAGCGGGGCGAGAAGTGGCCCATGCTCACCGCCTACGACGCGATGACCGCGTCCGTCTTCGACGAGTCCGGGATCCCGGTGATCCTGGTCGGCGACTCGGCGGGCAACTGTCACCTCGGGTACGAGACGACCGTGCCCGTCACCCTCGACGAGATGACGATGCTGTCGGCGGCCGTGGTACGCGGCACACAGCGCGCCCTGATCGTCGGCGACCTCCCCTTCGGCTCCTACCAGGAGGGCCCGGTGCAGGCGCTGCGCTCGGCGACCCGGCTGGTGAAGGAGGCCGGGGTCGGCGCGGTCAAGCTGGAGGGCGGCGAGCGCTCGCACGACCAGATCCGGCTGCTGGTCGAGTCCGGCATCCCGGTGATGGCCCACATCGGGCTGACCCCGCAGTCCGTGAACGCGATGGGCTACCGCGTGCAGGGCCGGGGCGAGGAGGCGGCCCAGCAGCTCCTGCGCGACGCCAAGTCCGTCCAGGACGCGGGTGCGTTCGCGGTCGTCCTCGAACTGGTTCCGGCGGAGCTGGCGGCCGAGGTGACGCGGGTGCTGCACATTCCGACGGTCGGGATCGGCGCCGGGTCCGAGACGGACGCGCAGGTCCTGGTCTGGACGGACATGCTCGGGCTGACCTCCGGCCGGGTGCCGAAGTTCGTGAAGCAGTACGCCGACCTGCGTGAGGTCATGGGCAACGCGGCCAGGGCGTTCGCGGAGGATGTGATCGGCGGGACGTTCCCGCTGGAGGAGCACTCCGTCCACTAGCCACTGCGGCACCACCCCGGCAGCCCCGCTGATCGTCCCCCGTCGGCGGGGCTGCTGCCTTTTGCGCCTGAACCGGCGCCGCTCCCGCGGAGGTGGTTGCTCGCCGTCGTGGCTGCTCGATTGATGGTTGCGGTGTCGCTGCGATTTGTCGGTGGGTGTAGGCGACGTGTCGGTGGTTTGTCGGTGGGCCCTGGCACTGTCTTCGGCATGACGCGAATCCATGAGAACCCCGTCGGCGCGAGCCACGCCGTGACGGTACGGGGACTGGTCAAGCACTACGGCGAGACCAAGGCGCTGGACGGTGTCGATCTGGACGTGCGCGAGGGCACCGTGATGGGTGTGCTCGGTCCGAACGGCGCCGGCAAGACCACCCTCGTACGGATCCTGTCCACCCTGCTCACCCCGGACGCCGGCCAGGCCACCGTGGCCGGCTACGACGTCGTACGGCAGCCGCGGCAGTTGCGCCGGGTCATAGGGCTCACCGGGCAGTACGCCTCCGTGGACGAGAAGCTGCCCGGCTGGGAGAACCTGTACATGATCGGCCGGCTGCTGGACCTGTCCCGCAAGGACGCCCGCGCCCGTGCCGACGAACTGCTGGAGCGGTTCTCGCTCACGGAGGCGGCCAGGCGGCCGGCCAGCACGTACTCCGGCGGCATGCGGCGGCGGCTCGACCTCGCCGCGTCCATGATCGGACGACCGGCCGTGCTCTACCTCGACGAGCCGACCACCGGGCTCGACCCCCGTACCCGCAACGAGGTCTGGGACGAGGTGCAGGCGATGGTCGGCGACGGCGTGACCGTGCTGCTGACCACCCAGTACATGGAGGAGGCCGAGCAACTCGCCTCCGAACTGACCGTGGTGGACCGCGGCAAGGTCATCGCCACCGGAGGGATCGAGGAGCTCAAAGCCCGCGTCGGCGGCCGTACCCTCCGGATCCGGCCGGTCGACCCGCTGCAGCTGCGCCCGCTCGCCACCACGCTGGACGAGCTGGGCATCACCGGGCTCGCGGCCACCACCGTGGACACCGAGTCCGGGACGCTGCTGGTGCCGATCCTCAGCGACGAGCAGCTGACCGCCGTGGTCGGCGCGGTCACCGCGCGCGGCATCACGATCTCCTCCATCACCACCGAACTGCCCAGCCTGGACGAGGTGTTCCTGTCCCTCACCGGCCACCGTGCCGGTGCCCCGCAGGACATCACGCCCGCCGACACCCGCGAGGAGGTCGCCGCATGAGCGCCGTCACCACCACCGCCACCCCCACCGACGTCCGTATCCCGCTGCGCGGGCATCTGCGGCACACCGGCGCGCTCATCCGCCGCAACCTGCTCTGGATCCGCCAGGACCCGGAGTCGATGTTCGACGCGCTGTTCATGCCGATCGTCTTCACGCTGCTGTTCGTGTACGTCTTCGGCGGCTCGATCGGGCAGGCGCTGGGCGGCGGCCAGGGCCAGTACGTCCAGTACGTCATCCCCGGCATGCTGGCCATGATGAGCATGACGCTGTCGCAGGGCGTGGGCACCGGGTTCAGCCAGGACTTCAACAGCGGGGTGATGGACCGGTTCCGGTCGCTGCCGATCGGGCGCGGCTCCGTGCTGTTCGCGAAGATCGCCGTCGAGCTGGCGCGGATGCTGTTCGCCACGGTCATCCTGATGGTCGTCGCCGTCCTGGTCGGGTTCCACATCCACCACTGGGCCGGGCTGTTCGCGACCGTGGGCCTGTCCGCGCTGTTCGCCTCCTCCATCATGTGGGTGTTCCTCACCCTCGGCGTGATGCTGAAGAACGCCCAGTCGGTGCAGGGAGTGGGCTTCCTGGTGCTGTTCCCGCTGCAGTTCGGCTCCTCGATCTTCGCCCCGACCAAGTCGATGCCGGGCTGGCTGCAGGCCTTCACCGACTACAACCCGCTGTCCACGCTCGCCGACGCGGCCCGCGGTCTGATGAACGGCGGCCCGGTGGCGCACGACCTGTGGGTGACCGTCGCCTGGTCGGTGGCGATCACCGCGGTCATGGGACCCGTCGCGATCCACAAGTTCCGCACGAAGAACTGACCTACACCGTGCCGTGGACCAGGGCGGTGGCCTCCGCGAGGGAGAGGCCACCGCCCTCGGCGTACGCGGCCCGGTAGGCGGGTTCGCCCAGGGTTTCCCGGATCCGGTCCTCGGCCATGTCGTAGCACCGGCGCTCCACCCCCGAGAGGATGTGCCCGGTCGGCAGCAGGGCGTGGGCGGCGCCCAGGCAGCGGGCGGCGTCGGCGGCGCGGCTGCCGCCGTCGAGGCGGGCGAGGGCCATCGCCCCGGCATAGAGGCAGACGGAGTCCAGGTGCGGGGCGACGGCCCTGGCCAGCGGGTCCTGGGCGAGCTCCAGCGCCCGCCGGGTCCGGTCCAGGGCGTCCTCGGCACGGCCGTCGAGGGCGTCCAGCCAGGCCTCCTGGGTGAGGATCATGGAGTCGAAGACGACGAAGTGCGCGATCTTGAACTCCTCGCGCAGCAGCCGCAGTTGCTCCCGGGCCTCGGCGGTACGGCCGGTCAGGCCCAGCCAGCAGGCGAGGAAGAGCCGGGCGGCGGGCATCGCCTCGTTGTGGGAGCCGGCCTGGCTCGCGATGACGTCCCGGAGCAGTTGCTCACCGCGCTCCATGTCCCCCGTCTCCATGAGCACGCTGCCCAGGCGGGCGCGGAGGACGGCCATCTGGCCGCGGGCGCCGAGGCGTTCGGCGTGTTCGATGGCCTCCCGGTAGTCGTCGGCGGCCTCGTGGCCCGCGCCCTGGCGTTCATGGGCCTCGCCACGGGCGGACAGCGCCTCGGCGATGCCCCAGGTGTCCCCGAGGCGCCGGAAGATCTCCAGCGATTCCTCGGCGTCCCGGGTGGCGTCGCCGGCGCAGTCCGAGCGGTTGGCGAGGAGGTTGGCGCGCAGCTGCAGGGTGTTGGCCAGGTCCCACTCGAAACCGGGGTTGTCGCGGCAGGTCTGGACGCAGGCGTCGATGACGGCCCACATCTGCTCGGCGCCGCCGGTCATCATGATGGCGAAGAACCACAGCAGGCCGGGCACCCGGCAGGTCTGTGGCATCCCGGCCTCGTAGGTCTCCACGATGGCGCGCAGCTTGGCCTGCGCCTCGGGCGTCTGCCACGACTCCAGGTCGTGGTCCATGCAGGCGAGGTGGGCGAGGTGGACGCCGCGCCGGGCCTCGGCGAGGAACTCGCCGGTGTACGGGGGCGGGGCGTCGGTGCAGCGCTGCCACAGCGGCAGGGCCTGCCGTACGGGTGCGGCGAAGGGGTCGGGGCCGAGCGCCATGACCTCCTCGCACCAGGCGCGGGTCTCGATGCGCTGGTCCCGCATCTGCCAGAAGACCACCAGGGACAGCACCAGGCACAGCCCCTCCTGCTCGTCCCCGGCGGTGACGGCGTGCCGCAGCGCGGTGCGCAGGTTCTCGTACTCCAGCTGGAACCGGTCGATCGCGGCGCGCTGTTCGCAGCCGCGCAGCAACGGATCGGTGGTGCGGGCGAGTTCGCGGTAGTACGTCAGATGGGCGCGCTCGGCCTCGGTGCGGTGCCCGGTCTCGTCGAGCCGTTCGCCGGCGTACTCGGCGACGGTCTCCAGGAGCCGGTAGCGCATGCCCGCGCCGGCCGAAGGGGCGGCGACCACCAGGGACTTGTCGACCAGGGAGCCGAGCGCGTCCAGGGCGACGGGGCCGCACACGGACTCGGCGGCGGCCAGGTCGCAGCCGCCGGCGAAGACCGACAGCCGGGCGAGGACGTCCCGTTCGTCGGCGTCCAGCAGCTCCCAGGACCAGTCCACGACCGCGCGGAGGGTCTGCTGGCGGGGCAGTACGGTACGGCTGCCGGAGGTGAGCAGCCGGAAGCGGTCGTCGAGCCGGTCGGCTATCTGACGAGGCGTCAGCATCCGTAGCCGGGCCGCCGCCAGCTCGATCGCGAGGGGCAGTCCGTCGAGCCGCCGGCAGATCTCGGCGCAGGCCCCGGGATCGTCCTCGATGCGGAATCCGGGCCGGGCCGCCGCGCCCCGGTCGGCGAGCAGCCGCAGCGCGACCGGCTCCGGCAGCGGCTCCACCGGGCGCACCAGCTCCCCCGGCACGCCGAGGGGTTCCCGGCTGGTGGCCAGCACGGTCAGCCGCGGGCAGCGGGCCAGCAGGCGCTCGGCGAGGTGGGCGGCGGCCTCGATCACATGCTCGCAGTTGTCCAGCACGATCAGCATCCGGCGCCGGGCGCAGTGTTCCACGATCCGTTCGAGGGGTCGTCGTAACGGTCGGAGACCGCCCGCATGCTCTCGGCGCCGGCGCTGTGCAGCACGGTGTCACGGGCGCCGATCGCGGTGAGCACGGCCTGCGGTACGGCGTCGGGGTCGTCCACGGGCGCCAGTTCGGCCAGCCACACCCCGTCCCGGACGGTGTGCCGTACCGCCTCGGCGGCCTCCTGGGAAAGCCGGGTCTTCCCGGCGCCGCCGGGCCCGAGCAGGGTGACCAGGCGGGCGGAGCCGAGATCGGCGCCGATGGCCTCGATATCGGCTTCCCGGCCGACGAAGGAGGTGAGCCGGGCGGGCAGGTTGCCGAGGGCCCGGCTCTCCGGCTCCCGGGGACCCTCTGTCAGCAACTCGGCGTGCAGGGCGCGCAGTTCGGGTCCGGGATCGGAGCCGAGCCGGTCCGCGAGCTGCCGTCGTACCTCCTCGTAGGCGGCCAGCGCCTGGGCCGGGCGGCCGACGTCGCGCAGGGCGCGCAGCCGCAGCGCCTGCAGCGGCTCGTCCAGCGGATGGTCGTCGCACAGCGCGGTCAGCTCGGGCAGGGACCGCTCGGCGTGCCCGAGGGCGAGGGCGGCGGTGTGCCGGGCGCGCAGGGCGTCCAGCCGGCGGGTCTCCCAGCGGGCCGCCTCGGCCGCGTGGTCGGGCAGGTCGGCGAGCGCGGGGCCGCGCCAGAGGGCGAGCGCGTCGTCCAGCACGGCGGCGGCCTTGGCCGCGTCGCCGTCGGCGAGGGCGGCGAGGCCGTCGCCGGTCAGCCGCTCGAAGCGGGTGAGGTCGACGTCGTCGGGCGCGGCGGTGAGCCGGTAGCCGCCCTCGGCGGAGGCGACGGCGTTCGCGCCGAGGGTCCGGCGCAGCCGGCCGACCAGCGCCTGGAGCGCCCCCGCCGCGTCTGCGGGCGGGTCGGCGCCCCACACCTCGTCGACGAGCACGCCCACGGGCACGGTCCGCCCGGCCCGGAGCGCGAGCACGCCCAGCAGGGCACGCAGCCGCGCCCCGCCGACCGGGACGGCCGTACCGTCGGGACGGAGTACCTGGGTGGTGCCGAGCAGCGAGAAGCGCACGGGGACCATTGTCGCCGGAGCGGTCATCGGTGGTCACCGGGTTGCGGCGGCGTGCCGTCCGCGACCTCCAGGGTGTGCGCGCCGGGCACCGGTTCCCTGCGGTCCGGGGAGGGAAGGACGATCACCTCCCGGGACTCCGCGCCGGCCGCCTCCCGCGCACGGTCGATCCGCGCCAGGGCACGCTGGTCCGTGCGGGCCGGGTACTCCTGGTGCACCAGCTCGATGCCCCGGACCCGGCCGACGGTCTCCTGGTCCCGGCCGCCGTGGTTCTCCACCCACGCGCCGGCGCCGTACCCGTGGCCCTGCCGGAGGCCTTCGGCGTCGTAGGCGACCGGCGACCAGGCCACCTCGTCGCCCACCGCGAACGGCGTGCCGCAGCGCTCCGTCTGCCGGTCCTCGTAGAACACCCTCATCCGTGGCATCCCTCCAGGGTCCAGGAACCGGACGGCGAGCGCGAGACGTTTCCGGGAGGGGCCCACGGCCGGTACGGTCGCAGTCCCCGCCCGTCCGCCCCTGCCGTACGAGGAGCCCGCCGATGACCACCGCCACCACCCGCCGCGGCGACCGCCGGGTCAGTCCCGTCTTCGTCGGGATCCTGGCCGTGACGGCGGTGACCGGCTGGGCCACCTGGACGGGATACGCGGCGCAGCCCGGCATAGCGGTGTTCCTGTTCGTGACGGCGGCCTGGATCGTCTCCCTGTGCCTGCACGAGTACGCGCACGCGCGCACGGCCCTGCACAGCGGTGACATCACGGTCGGCGCGAAGGGCTACCTCACACTGAACCCGCTGAAGTACACGCACGCGCTGCTGAGCATCGTGCTCCCGGTGGTCTTCGTGATCATGGGCGGGATCGGTCTGCCCGGCGGCGCGGTGTTCATCGAGCGCCGCCGGATCCGGGGCCGCTGGCGGCACAGCCTGATCTCGGCGGCGGGCCCGCTGACGAACGCGCTGTTCGCGGCCGTGTGCACGGCGCCCTTCTGGCTGCACGCCCTGGACGGCGTGCCCGCCGACTTCCAGTACGCGCTGGCGTTCCTGGCCCTGCTCCAGGTGACGGCGGCGATCCTGAACTTCCTGCCGGTGCCGGGTCTGGACGGCTACGGCGTCATCGAGCCCTGGCTGTCGTACAAGGTGAAGCGCCAGGTGGAGCCGTTCGCGCAGTTCGGCCTGCTGTTCGTGTTCGCGCTGCTGTGGGTGCCGTCGGTCAACCACGTGTTCTTCGACCTGGTCGACGCCCTCCTGCGCGACCTGGGCGTGGGCGACTTCCCGCGCTACTGCGGCCAGGAGCTGTACCGCTTCTGGCAGGGCACCCCCGACATCTGCCAGGTCAGCCCGTGACGGACTTGCCCGGCCCGGCGGCGGCCCGGTCGCGCTTGACGTAGTACCAGGTCATGTTGGACGTCAGGCCCGCCAGCAGCACCCAGACGATCCCCAGCCAGCTGCCCTGGACGAAGGAGACGACGGCGGCGGCCACGGAGAGCACGCAGACGACGAGGGCGTAGAGGGCGAGTCGCCGGGCCGGGCTGGGTGGGGGCAAGAGGGGCATGACGGGGACTCCTGTCGGATCCTGGCGGTCCCGTCGGGGACACTGCTCGGAACTGCTTCGCCGACCAGTGTCCCCCATGGGGTCACACGTCCGTGACGCGGAGCCCGGCGTGTGCCTTGTAGCGGCGGTTGACGGAGATCAGGTTCGCGACCAGCGACTCGACCTGGTGGGCGTTGCGCAGCCGCCCGGCGAAGACGCCGCGCATGCCGGGGATGCGCCCGGCGAGGGCCTGTACGAGCTCGACATCGGCGCGCTCCTCGCCCAGCACCATCACATCGGTGTCGATCCGCTCGATCTCCGGGTCCTGGAGCAGAACGGCCGACAGGTGGTGGAAGGCGGCGGTGACGCGGGAGTCCGGCAGCAGGGCGGCGGCCTGCTCGGCGGCGCTGCCCTCCTCGGGCTTGAGGGCGTAGGCGCCCTTCTTGTCGAAGCCGAGCGGGTTGACGCAGTCCACGACGAGCTTGCCGGCGAGTTCGTCGCGCAGGGACTTCAGCGTGTCGCCGTGCCCCTCCCACGGTACGGCGACGATCACGATGTCGCTGCGGCGCGCGGTCTCGGCGTTGTCGGCGCCCTCGACACCGTGGCCGAGCTCACCGGCGGCGGCCTGGGCGCGCTCGGCGGCCCGGGAACCGATGATCACCTTCTGGCCGGCCCGGGCGAGCCGGTAGGCGAGGCCCTTGCCCTGCGGTCCGGTGCCGCCGAGCACGCCGACGACGTAACCGGAGACGTCGGGCAGGTCCCAGGGGTCCCTGGCGGGGGCCTTGCCGGGGGTCTGTGCGCTGTCGGAAGAGGTCGTAGAGGTCATGGGGGCGACTCTACGTCCGTGGCGGGCAGGGCACCGGCTCAGGTGAGCCGCGCTACCGGGACCCGGCGGAAGGTGATCGTCTCGTAGGCGCCGGCGTCGCCGGTCTCGTAGAGGAGCCCGACGGTGTCCGCGTCGACGCGGACCAGGTCGGAGTAGGCGGCGGGCAGCCCGTCGACGGTGAACGCGGTACGCCAGGTGGTGCCGCCGTCGGTGGAGGCCCGGATCGTCATCAGGGCGCGCGAGGCGGGGTCGGCCGGGCCGGAGTAGAGCAGCAGGTCGGGGTCGCGGAGCTGGAGGACGGAGGCCTCGCAGACGGGTGCGGTGAGTCCGGCCTGCGGCCGGAAGGGGGTGACGAGGGACTGCCCGCCGTCGTCCGAGTGGGCGTCGGCGCGGCTGCCGTGCGACCGGCCGTCGTTACGGGTGTTGAAGTACACGCGGCCGTCGGGGAGTTCGGCGGCGGTGGTCTCGTTGACGTTGACGTACCCGTCGGTGCTCTCCTCGACGTACCCGAGGAACCAGTTCTCGCCCCGGTCGTCGCTGAGCAGGCAGTGACCGCTGTGGTACTGCGGCTCGGCGCCGGTGTCGGTGCCGGTGGGCGGCAGGCTGTGGTTGGCGGGGACGAGGACGCGCCCGCGGCCGAGCTGGAGGGCGTGGCCGGGGGTGGTGGCGTACCAGCGCCAGCCGGGCTTCTTCACCAGCGCGGTGATCTCCCTCGGCACGGACCAGGTCACCCCGTCGTCATCGCTGTGCTGCACCCACACCCGCCGCGCCTCGGCGTCCTCGGCCCTTCCGCGCAGGATGGCGTCCTCGGCGGCGGTGGCGGCGGCCCGGATGTGCACGAGCAGGATCCGGCCGGTGTCGAGGACGACGGGGGCGGGGTTCCCGGCGAGGTCCGTGCCGTTGCGCGCGGCGACTTGCAGCGGACCCCAGGTACGGCCGCCGTCCATGGACCGCTTCAGCACGATCTCGATATGCCCGTGATCGGCCGCAGAACCGACCCGGCCCTCACAGAAGGCGAGGAGCGCACCGGCACCCGTGCGCACGACCGCCGGTATCCGAAAACTGGCATAACCGCCGTCTCCGGCGCGGAAGGGGACGGTGGTGTCGGTCATGGGGGCTCCTGGGGATGGGGCGGGGGATCGGACCGGGTCGGGGATCGGTTCGGGGTGGGATCGGTTCGGGGTGGGATGGGTTCGTACGGTGAGCGGTGTATGTCCCCGGGGCGGGCTAATTCCCGGTGAACTCCGCGTCACGAGTGACCGGTTGCGGCAGGATGCGGGCGCATGGACGCCGTACGGGTCGCGTTGCTGCGCGAAGTGCTCGCCGGGACCGAGTGGCTGGGGGCCACCCGGAGATTCGCGGGGGTGCTGCGCGGGTCGGTGGTGGCGCACGGGGGCGGGCTGCTGCTGGTGGGCACGCCGGAGTACGAGCCGTGGCATCTGGCCGCGCACCTGGTGGACGAGGCCGCGTGGTCCGGGACGCCCGAGCTGGCTCCGACTCTCGTACGGCATCACGCGCGCCCCTGCGACCCGCCCCACCTGGCCGTCGGACCGGGCCGGATCGAGGCGGCGCGGCGCGGTGAGACCCTGCTGGTCGTGGCGCCCGAGGAGCCCGCGCCGCTGCTGGAGCGGGTGCACGACGCCCGCCGGGCCGGGGTGACCGTGCTGGCGCTCGGCGCGGGCGGGGGCGAGCTTGCCGCGATGGCCCATGACACGCTGGCCGTGCCGGAGGGGGCGGAGCTGGACCTGGACTCGGTCCAGCACCTGGTCAGCGCGGCGGCCGGGGAGAACGCGGGCTCCGCGAGGGTTCAGCGGAGCTTCCGTGACCGCCTGTCGAGGCTGGCGGAAATCCTGACGGCACCGCCGCCTGCCCCTTGGTGACATGGGTAGGTGGGCGAAAGGGAGTTGCCCCGGCCCGCCCGCCACCCGAGCATGCGTCAAGTGAACCGAGCCCTCCTCCCCGACCTCTCCCCCTGGAAGGCCTCCGCGGACTTCCGCCGCCTCTGGAAGTCCGGCCTGATCAGCAACTTCGGCAGCTTCCTCACCTTCGTCGCGCTCCCGGTCCAGTTGAAGGACCTGACGGAGTCGACCGCAGCGGTCGGCGCGATCGGCGCCGTGGAACTGCTGCCCCTCATCGTGTGCGGACTCTACGGCGGCGCCCTCGCCGACGCCCTGGAGAAGCGGAGGCTCATCGTGTGGACGGAGGCCGGGCAGGGGGTGCTGAGTGCGGCCCTGCTGCTCAACGCCCTGCTCCCGCACCCGGCGGTCTGGCCGCTGTACGCCGTCGCCGCCCTCTCCTCCGCCCTGGTCTCGGTCCAGCGCCCGGCACTCGACTCCCTGTGGCCCCGGATCGTCGCCCACGACGACATGCCCGCCGCGGCCTCACTGAACTCTCTGCGCTGGACCGTCGGCGGAGTCGCGGGACCGGCGGTCGCGGGCGTGGTCGTCGCCTACGCGGGCCTCGGCTGGGCGTACGCCGCCGACCTGCTGACCTTCGCCGTCTCGCTGGCGTACATCGTGCGGATCGCCCCCTCCCCCGCCTCCCACGAGGCGTCGAAGCCGTCGCTGGGCGCCATCCTGGAAGGCGCCCGCTACGCCTGGAGCCGCAAGGAACTCCTCGGCACCTACGTCGTCGACCTCGCCGCGATGTTCCTGGCGATGCCGCTGGCCGTGCTGCCGTTCCTCGCCGACGAGCTGCACGCCGACTGGGCGCTCGGCCTGATGTACGCCGGTGTCCCGGCCGGGGCGATGCTGGTGAGCCTGACCAGCGGCTGGGCCTCCCGGATCCACCGGCACGGGCTGATGGTGGTGCTGGCGGCCACGGGCTGGGGCCTGGCGGTCGCGGCGGCCGGGGTGTGCGGGAACGTGTGGCTGGTCCTCGTCCTCCTGACCGTCGGCGGCGGCTTCGACATGGTCAGCGGGATCTTCCGGTCGGCCATGTGGAACCAGACGATCCCGGACGAGCTGCGCGGCCGGCTCGCCGGGATCGAGCTGCTGTCGTACTCGGTCGGCCCTCAGCTCGGCCAGGTCCGGGCGGGCGGCCTGGCCGCCTGGGCGGGCGTACGGACCTCCGTCGCCTCCGGCGGGCTGGCGTGCGCGGGCGCCATGGGCCTGCTCGCGCTCTGTCTGCCGGGACTCATGACGTACGACGCCCGGACCAACGAGCACGCGGTACGGATGCGGGAGCGCCGCGCCGCCGCCGTACCCACCCAGGTGTGATCACTCCTCCTCGTCGCTCCCGCCCGCCGGCGCGTCGTGCCAGCGCGGGTCGTTCTCCCACTGCAGGTTGCGCTCGGCGGCGGTCTCCATCGCGTGCCGGGCCTCCTCCGGGGAGGCGTACGGCCCGAAGCGGTCCTTGCCCGGGCAGTCCGGGCCCTCCTCGACCTTCTTGTGCTCCAGGCAGTAGTACCACTCGCCCGGCTTGCCGGCGGTGCGCTTCTTGAACAGGGCCATGACCAGCTCCTCTCGCCAACGACATGATCCCCCAACTCCGCTCGATAGACTCGCCGCATGTCTGGCCAGTCACTGCTCGTACCGGGGGAACTGTCCCCCACCCGTTCGGTACCCGGAAACATCCGCCGCCCCGAGTACGTCGGCAAGCCCGCGCCGGCGCCGTACACCGGGCCGGAGGTGCAGACCGCCGAGACCATCGAGGCGATGCGGACCGCCGGCCGTATCGCCGCGCAGGCGATGGCGGAGGCCGCGAGGATCATCGCGCCGGGGGTCACCACGGACCAGCTGGACAAGGTCGCCCACGAGTACATGTGCGACCACGGCGCCTACCCCTCCACGCTGGGCTACCGCGGCTTCCCGAAGTCGCTGTGCACGTCGGTCAACGAGGTCATCTGCCACGGCATCCCGGACTCGACGGTCCTCAGGGACGGCGACATCGTGAACCTGGACGTGACGGCGTACATCGGCGGGGTGCACGGGGACAACAACGCCACCTACCTGGTCGGGGACGTGGACGAGGAGTCCCGGCTGCTGGTGGAGCGGACCCGGGAGTCCCTGAACCGCGCGATCAAGGCGGTCCGGCCGGGCCGGCAGATCAATGTCATCGGCCGGGTCATCGAGTCCTACGCCAAGCGGTTCGGATACGGCGTGGTGCGGGACTTCACCGGGCACGGCATCAGCTCGTCCTTCCACTCGGGCCTGATCATCCCGCACTACGACAGCCCGCACGCGACGACGATCATGCAGCCGGGCATGACGTTCACGATCGAGCCGATGCTGACGCTGGGCACGTACGAGTACGACATGTGGGACGACGGCTGGACGGTCGTGACGAAGGACCGCAAGCGGACGGCCCAGTTCGAGCACACGCTGGTGGTGACGGAGACCGGCGCGGACATCCTGACCCTGCCGTGACGCGGCGCCCCCGGCTTCGGCCCGCCCTCTTCGGAGGGCGGGCCTTTTTCATGCCCCGAGCTGGGCTTTCCAGACCCTGACCCCGTCCCTGGTGTTTTTCCGACAGGCCGTCGGTAAACTTACCGACAGCAGGTCGGCAAACCGAGGAGTGTTCATGGAGTCGTTCTCGGCCCTCATCCGCACCGCGTCCCACGAGCAGCACGTGGAGGCGGAGACGTCGACGTTCATGAGCGATCTGCTGGGCGGCCGGCTGGGCGTGGCCGCCTACGCGCGCTACACCGAGCAGCTGTGGTTCGTGTACGAGGCGCTGGAGAGCGGCGCCGGACGGCTGGCGGCGGACCCGGTGGCGGGGCCGTTCGTCCGGCCCGAGCTGTTCCGGCTGGCGGCGCTGGAGCGGGACCTGGCGCATCTGCGGGGCGCCGGGTGGCGGGCGGGCCTGTCCGCGCTGCCCGCGACCCGGGCGTACGCGGACCGGGTCCGCGAGTGCGCCGAGCGCTGGCCCGGCGGTTACGTCGCCCACCACTACACCCGCTATCTGGGCGACCTGTCCGGCGGCCAGATCATCCGCGACCGGGCGGAGAAGACCTGGGGTTTCGCGAAGAAGGGCGACGGCGTCCGGTTCTATGTCTTCGAGGGCATCTCCAACCCGGCCGCGTTCAAGCGGAGTTACCGCGACCTGCTGGACGCGGTCGACGTGGACGAGCTGGAGAAGCAGCGGGTCACGGCGGAGTGCAAGCGGGCGTTCGCGCTGAACACGGCCGTCTTCCGGGACCTGGGCGAGGAGTTCCCGCTGAGCGCCTAGAGGCCCTGGCGTTCCAGGGCCACCCGGCCGCCGACTTCCACCCAGCCGTGCGGCTGGGGTGCGGTGAGGATCTGGGAGCCCTTGCCCTGGGTGATGTTCAGGGCGCGGCCCAGCCGATCGGTGAGGAGGATCGCCGCGGCGCCGGTGGCCTCGTCCTCGTCGATGCCGTCGTTCCGGCCGGGGAAGGCGCGGGCGCGGATCCGGCCGGCCGCCTCGTCCTCCCAGGCCCAGGCGTAAATCCACTCCCCCGGCGGGGGTACGTCGAGGGCGTCGACCTCGGCGGCGCTGCCGTACTGCCGCAGGGTGCGCGGCGGCGCCCACTCCGCGCGGGCCTCGATCCAGCTGAACTCGCCGTCCAGCCGGGTGCCCACGACTCCGGCGGGCGTGACCAGTTCCGGCACGTCGAGCAGCCAGGCGGTGCCGACGCAGGGGTAACCGGCGAACGGCAGGCGCAGGGTGGGCGTGTAGATGTCGATCACACCGCGCTCGGGGTCATCCACGAACACGGTCTCGCTGAAGCCGAGTTTGGCCGCCAGCGCCTGCCGGTCGCTCCGCTCGGGCAGCCGCGAGCCATCGCGGACGACGCCGAGTTCGTTGCCGTAGCCGCCGTTCGGTCCGCAGAAGACGCGGAGTACGTCGTAGTCAGTCACCGGGGAATTGAAACATCGCGGCACGGGCGAGTGCGCGCCAGGCGGGGGCGCCGCCGGGCAGGGGCCAGGTGCGGATGCCCGAGGGCTCGTAGGGCAGGTCGGCCAGGGCTCGGCCGTAGCCCTGCTCCATGGCCGCCCGCTGCCGCTCGGTCCCAGGCGTGGCGGGGCGCGCGGCGAGCCGTTCCATGCGCCGGCGATGGCCTTCGGTCATCTCCTCGGCGTCCCGGCGCCACAGTTCCTCGTCGCGCAGCCGGGTCAGGACCACGCACGGCGGGGTCCGCCCCTCCGCCAGCGCGGCCACGGCGCGGTCGTGGCCGTCGAGGATCAGCCAGCCGTCGAGGGAGGGCGCCCACCACAGCAGGACGGGGGCGAGGGTGCCGTCGCGGACGTGCTTGCGGTACGCCTTCACGCGCGCGGCGTCGGGTTCGCAGAGCCTGCGCAGGGGCAGGATGCCGTGCCAGCCTCCGCCGCAGTACAGCTCCAGCAGCCCGCCGGGCCAGTCCCGGACGAAGTCGGCCGTCCAGACGGCCGGTTCGAAGACGGTGCGCGGCGACAGCTCCCAGCGGCCGTCGTACCAGGGGCCCTGGCCGCTCGCCTCCAGCCAACGGGCGTACTGGTGGACCCAGTTGACCTCCGAGCGCATGCGCGCCGACTCGATCGGCGGCAGTGGTGAACGGTAGCCGTCGAGGCGGTGCAGGTGCAGGTCGTGGCAGCAGCCGTCGCCGGTGAGCGCGCCGAGCAGGACGGGGCGCTCCCCTTGCCGGATCGCCGTCAGCCGTCCGTTCCCGGTGGCCTCGAAGCGGAGCTGCGGCGGCCCCGGGCGGTCCTCGATGTCCAGCACCAGCCGGGCGGCCCCCGGCAGTTCCCTGCGCGCGTTCGCCATGCCGGTCACCCTGCCACCACCGGCCCGGCCGGCGCATGCGCCGGGTCACGGTGTGGCCGCTGTACCTGATCCCGGCACTCGCGATCTTCCTCGCCCCGGTAGGGTTCGCCTCCGGAAAGGGGAAGGTGAAGGGACTCGATGAGCAGGGATCGCAGCCCGCGCAGGCTCCGCAGGTGTGACCGTAACGCACTCATAGCGGCCTCACTGACCGCTTTGTCGCTGACGACGAGCGGGTGCGTGGTGGTGCACGGGGAGCGGGAGGTGCTCCCCACCGCCACCCGTGCCGAGGCCGCCAAGGCGGTCACCGCCTTCACGACCGCGTACAACAAGGCCGACAAGGCCTACGACAACTCCCTGGACGCGCCCTACCTCACCGGCCCGTTCGCCGACATCACCGCGGCGCGGCTGAAAGCAGGGCACGCCAACAGCCCGTCCGGCAACCCCGACTACGTGCCGCTGAAGCTGTCGGACGTGAAGATCACGATCCCCCGGAAGGCGGGCTGGCCGCGCTGGTTCGTCGCGGACGCGAAGGGCAACAAGACCGGCAACGAGCGCTGGCTGATGGTGTTCACCCGGGGCGACCTCGGTCAGCGCTGGCGGGTGGCGTATGTCACCCTCGTCGATCCGGGCCGCGTACCGGAGTTCGAGACCGACAAGGACGGCTGGGCCGCGGCCGTACCGGCCGGCTCCGGGCAACTCGCCGTCGCTCCGGGGAAGTTGAGCGAGGACTACGCGACCTACCTGAACAAGGGCGGGCAGACCTTCACCGAAGGGCTGTACACCAGCCGCGAGCGCGCCGGCCGGGCCGAGCGGGCGCGCAAGCCGGGCCTGGTCACGCAGTTCATCGACCGGCCGCTGACGAGCGGGGACTACGCCCCGCTGGCGCTGCGTACGGTGGGCGGCGGGGCACTGGTGTTCTTCACCACGCACCACTACGAGAAGCAGACCGCCGCCCCCGGCACCACCGTGCCGCCGCAGAGCAAGGACGTGCAGGCGCTGACCGAGGGGGAGGTCAAGCAGTCCCTGACGATGGAGTTCATGTCCGCCGAAGCCGCCCTGGACCCGCCGGGCGCCGGTCAGGTGTCGGTGGTGAGCCGGGTACCGGGCCTGACGTCTGCGCAGGGGGCGTGACACCCCCGTCGGCGCTCAGTGCCGCAGGGGCCAGGCCGTGCCCTCTGTACCGGCATACCGGGCGCACGCGTCGGTGAGCGACTCCAGCAGGCTCAGCGGGTCCGGCAGCGGATGCTCCGGACCGCGTACCCAGCGCACCTGCTGGTCGTCGCCCGGGAGCCGGGCGGGCGGTACGAGGACGTAGGACCCCCGGCAGTGCCAGCGCAGGCCGGGGTGCTCGTCCATGGTCTCGGGGTGGCAGTCCAGCTCGCAGGGCCACCACTCGTCCTCGTCCTCGGGGGTGCCGCGGGTGAGGGTGAAGAACAGCATGCGGCCGTCGTCGCTCTCGGCGACGGGCCCCACCTCGACCCCGGTGGTGAGCAGCCGCTCCAGCGCCTCCCGGCCGGCCGCCAGGGGCACGTCCAGGACGTCGTGGACCATGCCGGTGGCGGTGATGAAGTTGGCCTGCGGCTGGTGCCGGGCCCAGCGTTCGAGCTGGGCGCGGTCGGTGGTGGACTGCGTCTGCCAGGCGAACGACACCGGGTGCCGGGCCGGGGTGGGACAGCCGACGCGGTCGCAGGAACAGCGGTAGCCGGGGGCGGGGTGCGCGGCGGGGGCAAGGGGCAGGCCCGCCTCGGCGGCGGCGAGCAGCAGGGCCGCACGGCCGCCGTCGCCGGCGGCGGCCTCCTTCGGGCGGCGTCCACGCAGCCACCGGGAGAGTTTGCCCTGCCGGCCGGACCGGCCGCCGAACGTCGCGCTCATCTATCGCCTCAGTCTGGTGGTCGCCTCGCTGGTGTGCGGACAGTGTGCCTTATCGTCCCATCTTCATGCGCTTCGGGGGTCTGGTACCGGGAATCACGGGTGGGCGGACGGGCGGTCAACGGGGTGCGATGCCCCGCAGTGCGTAATCGACGAGGGTGTCCGTGTAGTCGTAGGAGATCGGCCCCGTACGTTGCAGCCAGCGCTGCGCGAGCGGCGAGACGAACAGCTCCAGGGCGATACGGGGGTCGACGTCGCCCCGTACCGCGCCACTGTCCTGTGCCGAGCGCAGGCGGGAGACGTACAGCTGAAGCTGGGGTTCCAGGAGCCGCTCGACGAACTCGCGGCCGACCTGCTCGTTGAGGACGCCCTCCGCGGCCAGCGCCCGGGAGGGCACCTCGAAGCGCGGGTCGAGGAGCTGGTCCACCGTGATCCGCAGCACCGTCTTGAGGTCGGCGGCGAGGTCGCCGGTGTCCGGGATGACGTACGGCTCCTGCCCCGCTTCCTGTGCCGCCTGCGCGGAGAGGTCGAGGAACGCCTCCAGCAGGACGTCCGCCTTGGAGGACCACCAGCGGTAGATCGTCTGCTTGCCGACCCCGGCCCGCGCGGCGATCGCCTCGACGGTGGTCTTCGGGTAGCCGACCTCACCGACCAGGGCGAGGGCGGCGGCGTAGATCGCTCTGCGGGACTTCTCGCTGCGACGGGTGGCGTCGGGGGCGGGCTTCTTGACCATGGCGCCGACGCTAACAAGCCACGGCGGCTAGGCGGACGGCTCCTCCGGCGAGCCCTCCGGCGGCCACCGGTCTCCCCACTCCGCGTCCCGGGCCGCCTTGTACAGGTGGCCGTGGCGCTTGGTGACCGTGGTGCGGGTCAGGTGTTCGTCGCTCCGGCAGAGGTCCAGCAGCACCTGGCCCTTGCGGATCTGCGGGCGGCGGATCACGCGGGAGGGGGCCGGGGCGGCGGGCAGCCGGGTGGCGGCGACGTACGAGAACTTCTCGTCCTCGTACGGCAGGGTGCCGCCCTTGACCTGGCGGTGCAGGGAGGAACGGCTCACCCGGGCGGAGAAGTGGCACCAGTCCGTGCCGGGTTCGATGGGGCAGGCGGCGCTGTGCGGGCAGGGGGCGACGACGTGCAGTCCGGCGCGGATCAGGCGGTCGCGGGCCTCGATCACGCGGGCGTACCCGGCCGGGGTGCCGGCCTCCACGATCACCACGGCCCGCGCGGCGGCCGCGGCGGTGTCGACGAGGGCGGCGCGGTCGGGTTCGGAGAGCTCGTTGAGGACGTACGACACCGTGACGAGATCGGTGTCGTCCAGGGTGAGGCCGGCGCCGATCCGGGCGCGCTGCCAGCGGGCGTGGCGCAGGGCAGGGTTGGCGGCGGCGATCTCCCGGCCGAGGGCGAGGGCGGGCTCGGCCCAGTCCAGCACGGTGACGCCGCGCTCGCCGGGCCAGGTCGCGGTGACGGCCCAGGTGGCGGCGCCGGTGCCGCCGCCGACGTCGACGTGGCTGCGGGGCGTCCAGTCGGGGGCGGTCGCAGCGAACGCCTCCAGCGCCGAGTGGACCGCTTCGAAGGTGGCCGGCATGCGGTAGGCGGCGTACGCGGCGACGTCGGCGCGGTCGCGGAGGATGGGGGCGTGGGTCGGGGTGTCGCCCCGGTAGTTGGCGATGAGCCTTTCGACCGCGCCGGCCGCTTGCCTGGGCGGGAGTCCGTCGAGCAGGTCGGCGAGGCTCCTGCGGAGGGCTTCGGCCGGTGGTACGGGGGCGTTCACCCGGAGATTCTATGGCGCGCGGCGGCGGTGGCGGACCTGCTGGGGCCCGCCCCCGGCAGGTCCGGCCCATGGGTCGGCTGGAAAGGCACCGTCATCGGGTCCCGCTCGGCCGGCCGGCCGCCCTCAGATCACCGCCCTCGCCAGTCGGGTCGCCAGTCTCGCCCGCGGTCCGCTGTCCGGTGTCCTGCGCCGCGGATGGACCGTGTTGGCCAGCAGCACGAGGAACGTGTCCGTCCTCGGGTCGAGGACGACGGACGTGCCGGTGAAGCCCGTGTGTCCCGCCGCCCCGTGTCCCGACAGCGCGCCCATGAACCAGGGCTGGTCGACGGCGAAGCCCAGCCCCGGTGGGGTCAGCAGCAGTTCGACGAAGTCGGGGCCGAGGATGCGGGCGGGGCCGTAGGAGCCGCCGGCGAGCAGGGCGCGGCAGAAGACGGCCAGGTCGCGGGCGGTGGAGAAGAGCCCGGCGTGGCCGGCGACGCCGCCGAGCGCCCAGGCGTTCTCGTCGTGGACCACGCCCCGCAGCATCCCGCGGTCGGCCTTGGCCCAGGGCCGCCGCTGGTCCTCGGTGGCGGCGGCGCCGGGGCACGGCCCGAAGCAGGTGGCCGTCATCCCGAGCGGGCGGGTGATGCCGTCCTGGACGAGGACGTCGAGGCCCCGCCCGGTGAGGCGCTCCAGCACGGACTGGAGCAGCAGCATGTTCAGGTCGGAGTACAGGTGGCGGCCGGGCTCGCTCGTCGGGGGCTCGGCGCGCAGCAGGGACAGGCGCGAGGCGTCGTCGCGGCAGTCGTACAGCGGCAGTTCGGGGCGGAGCCCGGAGGTGTGGGTGAGCAGTTGCCGGACGGTGATGCCGTGGGCGGCCGCGGCGTGGAAGTCGGGCAGGTAGTCGCCGACCCGGGCGTCCATGCCGAGGGTGCCGCGCTCGATCTGCTGCACGGCGGCGACGGCGGTGAACAGCTTGGTCAGGGAGGCCAGGTCGAAGGGCGTGTCGACGGTGGCCGGGACCCGGGCGGCGGGCGGCAGTTCGACGCCGCTGTCGGTCTCGGGGTCGTAGGCGGAGTAGCGCACGGCCCAGCCCGCGGCCTCGGCCACGGCGATCACGGGTCCGCGGCCGGCCAGCACGACGGCGCCGGCCGCCCAGGGGCGGTCTCCGGCGGTGAGGGCATGCACGTCGCCGACCAGGTGCCCGAGTTCCTCGGGATCGAGCCCGGCCCGTTCCGGTGTGTCGGCGCGCAGTTTCGGTGCGCTCAGTTCTCGTCTCCCTCCGGCCCCGCACAGGTGTTCCCACGTGTGCTCCAGGGACGGCACATTCCCACGAAGCAGGCCGTCGCGACCAGTGCTCCCACCAGTTGGACCACCGCCATGGGTACGGCGGTGCGCTCTCCGGCGACGCCGACGAGCGGCGAGGCGACCGCGCCGACGAGGAAGGAGGAGGTGCCGAGCAGCGCGGCGGCGGAGCCCGCGGCGTGCCGGGTGCGCAGCAGGGCGAGGGACTGGGCGTTGGGCAGCGTGATGCCCATGGCGGACATCAGGACGAAGAGCGCGGCGGCGACGGGGGCGAGGCCGACCTCGCCGAGGGCGCCGGTGGACATCAGCAGCAGGGCGGTCGCGGCGGCCACGATCAGCGCGAGGCCGCAGGCCAGCACCTTGTCCAGGCCGACCCGGCCGACCAGCACCTTGCCGTTGACCTGTCCGGCGATCACCAGGCCGACCGAGTTGAGGCCGAACAGCAGGCTGAAGGTCTGCGGGGAGGCGCCGTAGATCTCCTGGATCACGAAGGGGGACGCGGATATGTACGCGAACAGCGCGGCGAAGGCGAAGCCGCCGGCCAGCATGTAGCCGGTGAAGGGCGGGTCGGCGAGCAGGGCGCGCATCGAGCGCAGGGCCTCGCCCACTCCCCCGCCGTGCCGGTCGGCGGGTGGCAGGGTCTCCGGCAGGCACAGCCGGACGAGGGCGGCGAGCAGCACGCCGATCGCCGTGAGGACCACGAACACGCCCCGCCAGTCCGTCACCCGCAGGATCTGCCCGCCGATCAGCGGGGCCACGATCGGCGCGGCCCCGGAGATCAGCATCAGGGTGGAGAAGAAACGGGCCATGGCCATGCCGTCGTACAGGTCGCGTACGACGGCCCGGGCGATGACGATCCCCGCCGCGCCCGCGAGGCCCTGCGCCAGCCGGAAGGCGACCAGTGTCCCGGCGTTCGGCGCGAGGGCGCACAGGGCGGTCGCGAGGACGTAGACGGCGAGGCCGGCGAGCAGCGGGCGGCGGCGGCCCCAGCGGTCGCTCATCGGGCCGACGATCAGCTGCCCGAGGGCCATGCCCAGCAGGCAGGCGGTGAGGGTGAGCTGGACGGTGGCGGCGGGCGCGTGCAGGGACCCGGTGACCTCCGGCAGGGACGGGAGGTACATGTCCATCGCGAGCGGGGGTGTCGCGGTCAGGCCGCCGAGGACGAGGGTGAGGAGCAGGCCGGTGCGGCGCGCCGCTGTCGCCCGCGCGGGCGCAGGCGAGGACGTGGGTGCCGCCGTGCGCTCGTGCATGCGCCCCTCCCTTGATCAGAGGTCACCTGTCGGACGTGACCGGCCCCTATGTTCTCAGCTCGTACGGACTGCCGGGGCACACATGAGCGAGCGCGGGGCGATCGGTGAAGCGCGCCCGGATAACCGTATGACGGACATGGCATTCCGCATGGCGGACTCGCGGCCTACGCTGCGGAGCCATGACTGACAGGGAATCGAAGATCGCGGTGGTGACCGGCGCCGGTTCCGGCATCGGGCGGGCCGTCGCCGTGGAACTGCTGCGGGCCGGCTGGTCGGTGGCGCTGGCCGGCCGGCGTACCGAGACGCTGGAGGAGACGGCGGGACTGGTGCCGCGGGGCGCCGGTCTCACCGTACGCACCGACGTGTCCCGGCCCGAGGACGTGGACGCGCTGTTCGCGGCGACGGTGGACCGGTTCGGGCGGGTGGACCTGCTGTTCAACAACGCGGGGACCTTCGGGCCCGGCGGGATCCCGGTCGAGGAGCTGTCCTACGACGCGTGGCGGCACGTGGTGGACACCAACCTCAACGGGGCGTTCCTGTGTGCGCAGGCGGCGTACCGGCGGATGAAGGAGCAGGACCCGCAGGGCGGCCGGATCATCAACAACGGCTCCATCTCGGCGCACACGCCCCGTCCGCTCTCGGTCGCCTACACCGCGACCAAGCACGCGCTGACCGGCCTGACCAAGTCGCTGTCGCTGGACGGGCGGCCGTACAACATCGCGGTCGGCCAGATCGACATCGGCAACGCGGCGACCGACATGACGGCCCGGATGCAGGCCGGGGCGCTCCAGGCGAACGGCCGGGTGGCCCCCGAGCCGGTGATGGACGTGGCCGACGTGGCGCGCACCGTGCGGCACATGGCCGAGCTGCCGCTGGGGGCGAACGTGCAGTTCGCGACGGTGCTGGCGACGGCGATGCCGTACATCGGGCGGGGCTGAGGCCCACTTCGGGCGGGACCGGCCCATTACCACAAACGGAATTGGAACATCCGCGCTATTGCGGCCGGTCGAGCACATATGCTCAACTCTCCTCCACAGGAACTTCACACTTGGAGCGCCTGGATTCCGCGGCCAACACCGAGGGGGGAGGCGGCGGCCGTTCCACCGGGCGGGAGTTGGGGGTGGACCTCGCGCGGGACGCGGGGTACACGCCGGCCGGTGGAACGGCCACCGCACTGTTCAGCGCCGGTGCCGGCCGCCGGGCTCCGCCGTCCCGCCGTCCTCCACGGCCCCGGGCTCCGGCTCGGCCGCCGCGTACGTCGCGACCGCCCTGCGGCGCCGCTTCACCACCATCACCGCGCCCGCCGTCAGCAGCAGCGCCGTGAGCCCCACGCCTTCCGCCACCCGCTGGGGCGACGACCCGCCGGAGCCCATGCCGGGCGCGCCGGCCGCCGCCTGGGCCGCCTTGCGCGCGGGCGCCGCACTCGCGCTCGCCCCGCCCTCGCTGAGCGGTTCGACCAGCGTGCCCACGGCCTGCGCCGAACGCCCGCGCCCGAAGCCCCAGTCGAGCAGCGCGGCGGCCTGCTCGTAGACGGCGTTGCTGCCCTCGGCGGGATGCATGACCGTCACCAGCAGGGTGCGTCCGCCCCTCGTGGCCGCACCGGTGAAGGTGTTGCCGGCGTTGCTGGTGTAGCCGTTCTTGACGCCGATCAGGCCGTCGTACGCCTTCAGGCCCCACGCCCCGGTCAGCAGACGGTCGGTGTTCTGGATCTGGAAGGTCTTCTTGCCGCCCGCCGGGAAGTCGGCGGTCCTCGTGCCGCAGTAACCGCGGAAGTCGGGGTTCTTCAGGCCGTGGCGGGCGAACAGCGTGAGGTCGTACGCCGAGGAGATCTGGCCCGGATGGTCGAAGCCGTCGGGGCTGACCACATGGGTGTCCAGGGCCTGCAGGTCCGCCGCCTTGGCCTGCATCTCGGCGACGGTCCTGGCGATGCCGCCGTTCATGTGCGCGAGGACGTGCACGGCGTCGTTGCCGGAGCGCAGGAACACGCCCTGCCACAGCTGCTCGACGGTGTAGGTGATGCCGGGCTTGATGCCGACCAGGCTGGAGCCGGCCGGCACATCGGCGAGGTCGGCGTCGGTGACCTTGTAGTGCTCGGTGCGGTCGAACTTCTTCAGCACGGTGTCCGCGAACAGCATCTTCAGCGTGGACGCGGGCGCGAGCCGCCGGTGCGCGCCGAACGAGGCGAGCACCTCGCCGCTCTCGCCGTCGGCGAGCAGCCAGGAGCGGGCGGTGAGTTTGCCGGGCAGTCCGGAGGCGCCGCGCACCTGGACTCCGTTACGGGCCAGCCGCTCACCCCCGATGACGGTGGTCGCGGCGGCCTCGGTGGCCGTGGACAACGGAAGGGCGGCGGCCGTCAGTCCGAGGAGGGCACGCCGGCTGGGGCGGGAACATTCACGCACCCCGGGACCGTACACCGCGCCCAGCAGGGGATTCCTCGATCACAGGGCGGAACGGCCGGGAATGTGCCGCCTTATGAAAATATGATGATCCGCCTCGTTGGCGGGGCCGCTCCGCCACTCGGCCGCAACCCCGTGGCCGGCGAACCCGGGCGCTCCTTATGCCTGTCCGGTCTCGAAGCGGGAGATCCGTCCGTCGTCCGCGACGGTGAAGGTCCACCGGGTGCGCATCTCGCCCCAGGTGTCGTTGCGGTAGCGGGCCAGCAGGGCCCGGCCGCCGGAGGACTCCTTGTCGACCTCCATATGGCCGTGGGAGGAGAAGATCTCCTCATCGATCCACTCGGCGAGGTCACGGTCGGAGCCGTCGTCGGACATGGTCGCGCCGGGGGCGAGGAGCGCCATGAAGCCCTCGCGGTCATGGGAGTTGACGGCGTTGACGAAGGCCCGGACGGCCGGGTCGCTGAGTCTGGCTGGCTGAATCGTCATGGCGTCAGGCTCACACCGCCGCGCCTCACCCGCCACCCGAACGCCCGCCAGGACGGGCTCACGGGTGTCACAGCTGCGACGGTGGATGCGCGGGAGGAACCCGTCCATGTGTCCGCCCCTCTGCGTGGGAGTCACCGTGAGCTGTTACGACCGACGTGATCTGGGACTGCTGCTGCTCCGGCTGGGGACCGGCGGGGTGCTGGCCGCGCACGGCGCGCAGAAGCTGTTCGGCTGGTTCGGCGGGCACGGTCTGGAGGGCACCGGCCAGTTCATGGAGTCCGTCGGCTACGCACCCGGCAGGGCGAGTGCGACGGCGGCGGGCCTCGCGGAGGCGGGTGGCGGCGCCCTGCTCGCCCTGGGCCTGGCGACCCCGGCGGCGGGCGCGGCGGCGGCCGGGGCGATGGCGGGGGCGTCGGCGGTCCACGCGCCCAGCGGCTTCTTCGCCCAGGAGGGCGGCTACGAGCACGCGGCGAGCCTGGGCCTCGCGGCGACGGGCCTCGCGATCGCGGGCCCGGGCCGCCTCTCCCTGGACCACGCCCTCGGCCATGTCTTCGACCGCGGCTGGATGGTGCCGCTGGCCCTGGGGGTCACGGCGGCGGCCACGGCGGTGGTGATCGGGGCCCGCAACCAGCGGGTCCGCGCCAAGGTGGAGGGTGAGCAGGAGGTGTTGTTCGAGGAGTTCGAGGAGTAGCCGGCGTTTCCCCGCGGTCTGCCGGGCGTTGGTGGCGGCTCTCGGGCGCGTGGCAGGCTGCGGGGCATGACCGATCAGGACACCGCCGCCATCACGGACACCGCCGACGCCCCCGACGCCCTCTGGCCGGCCGTCGACGAGATCTGGGCCCGCCTGGAGGCCACCCGCAAACACCCCGGCACCGAGGGCCTCCTCCTGCGCGTCCTGAAGCTCTCGGAGGAGGTCGGTGAGGTCGCCGAGGCGATCATCGGCACGACCGGCCAGAACCCCCGCAAGGGCGTCACCCACACCTGGGAGGACGTACAGGCGGAACTGTGCGACGTGGTGATCACGGCCCTGGTGGCGCTGCGCACGCTGACACCTGAGGCGCGGGAGGTGTTCGAGGGGCATCTGGACCGGGTGACACGGCGCTCCCGGGGTGCGTGAGACGGCGACCGGGCGGGCCCGGATGCCGGGCCCGCCCGGGGCGGTGGCACGCGGTCACGCCCGCCGGCTCACACGCCGAGCATCCTCAGCGGCGCGTCCCGGACGATCTCGGTGATCCGCGCCTCGTCCAGGCCCGCCTTCGCGAACCAGTCCCGGCTGCTCGTCCGCCACTCCTCGATGTCCATCTGGGAGGTCTGCCCCAGGTCGGAGCTGTAGACCACCCGCGGGACCCGGGCGAGGACGGCGGAGAAGTCGTCCCAGTCCTGGTAGCCCAGCAGGTACGTGAGTGCGGTCTGCTCGGTCCAGACCTGCTGCGCCGACGCGATGTCGAGAAGGTCGGAGCAGGTCAGGCCGGTCATCGGGTTGGCCGGCTGGTTGAGCATCAGACGTACGTCGAGCCGCACCGCTTCCTCGGCCAGCAGCCGTACCTCGTGTCCGTCGGCGTGGCCGGTGGAGATCACGAGCGGCAGGTCCCGGGCCATGCGCAGGATCTCGCGCACCTCGGGGCGGAGCGTGCCGTCCTCGTCCGTGACGGTGAGCGGGCGCAGGCCCTCCCGGGCCAGCAGCGGGTGGGCCGGGGTACGGGCCAGACGGCTCTTGTGGGCGCGCCCGGTGGCCGTGGGGAGGTGGACTATGAGCCGCAGACCGCTGTCGTCCCCGTGCTGGATCACCGCCTGCTCGACCACGCGGGGATCCAGGCCGCCCGCGATGTCGTTGAGCACGATCGACCCCGAGACGGGCAGGCCCTGCCGGCGGGCCTCCCACGCCTGGGCCGCGGTGGATCCCAGGTGGTTCTTCAGGACCACCCAACCGCCGAGCCCGGCGTAAGTGGCCCCGGCCGAGGCCGCGGTGTGCCGTCGTACGTAGGCGTCGGGGCCGACGTGGTAGTGGACGTCGACGAACCCGGCCTGTGCCGGGGTGGCCGGCCGGGGGTCAGTGGGCGTCATCGTGCCCCTCGTCCTCCCAGGGGCGGGCGTAGCCGAAGCGGGCCCGGGCCTCGTCCAGCCGGGTGCCCTCCAGGGCGGCCTCCCGGATGCGCCGTTCCGTGCGCTCGACCGCCTCGGCCCGGCGGACGACCTCCTCGACGAGGCCGGCGGGGATGCGCAGCGCGCCGTTGTCGTCGGCGAAGACCAGGTCGCCGGGGTCGACGACGGTGCCGGCGATGTCCAGGGCGGTGCCGGTGCGGTCCAGCACCACCCGGTTCTTGCCGCTGACCATGGTGACGGCCGAGCTGAACAGCGGGTATCCGGCCTCGCGGGTCTCGCGCACATCACGGACGGCGCCGTGTACGACGGTGCCCGCGACCCCCCGGCGCAGCGCCACGGAGGTCAGCAGGGAGCCCCAGTTGGTGCAGGCGCCGGTGCCGCCGTTGTCGACGACCACCACGGCGCCGGGCGGTACGTCGTCGATGTAGTTGGCGGCGTTGTGGAAGGCGCCGTCCTCCTCGAGGGTCCGGTAGCGCACGGTGAACGCCGGGCCGAACGCCACGGTGCCCGGAACGCGTGCCGCGATGCCCGGCAGCACGCAGGGCGCCGCCCGCAGGCTGTCCATCGCGTCGGACAGGGCGGCGGTGTCCAGCCGGGCCAGGCGGGCGCGCAGGGCGCCGTCCAGGAAGGGGCCGGCGGGTGCGGTGGTCATGCGGTCTCCTCCACGAGGCGGCGGGCGAGGGTCCAGGCGGCGAACTGGCAGGCATACGCGACGACTTCGGGGCCGCGGTTGGGGACGGTCAGTTCACCGGTGTGCTCCTGTCCGCGGTCGTTCAGGGTGCACAGGAGGCGGACGGTGCCGGTGTGGTCCTGCGGGCCGCCGCCGTCCCAGCTCGCGTCGAGCGTCACGGAGAGGTGGCCGGATGCGGTCCCGGCCTGCGCCGGGCGCCGTTCGGCGGCCAGCTCGGCGGCGAACCGGCCGCCGGTGACACGGTCGTCCGCCGCCAGGGCCAGGCCGCGGGCGTCGAGCAGCTCGGCCAGTTCCTGGACGGCGGTGCGCTCCCGGCTGGTGACCACATACGCCCCGAGCGCGTCGTCCAGCCGCTTGGCGAGCTCCGCGGCGCTGTCGGGCGGGCAGTCGATCCGGACGTCCACGTACGGGTAGTGCCAGCGGTAGGCGGGCTTGACGTGCAGCCCCAGGTCCCGGACGAGGGCGTCCACCGCGGCGGCGGCGTCCGCCTCGATGACGCCGAGGGTGCGGCGGAACACCGTGCTGACGGGCTCCGGTTCGGGCAGGTGAGGCAGGCCGCTCTGCAGTACGGCGTCGAGCATCGGCAGGCACTCGCGCGGCGGGCCGGGGAGCATCACCACGGTGGTGCCCTGGATGCCGAGGCGGCAGCCCCAGGCGGTGCCGCCCGTGTTGGGCAGCAGGTCCGCGCCCTGCGGGAACTGCGCCTGGCGGCGGTTGTCGTCGTGGACGGCGACCCCGAAGCGGGTGAGCCGCTCGACGACCCCCTGCCAGGCCTCCTCGCGGTGCTCCAGCGGCAGGCCGACGGCGCGGGCGACACCGGTCCGGGTCACGTCGTCCGAGGTGGGGCCGAGGCCGCCGATGACCACGACCACGTCGTCCCGGCCGATGGAGGCGCGCACGGCGTCCGCGATCGCCGCCTCGTCGTCACCGACGGTGTGCCGGATCCGGACCGGCACACCGCGCGCGGCGAGCCTGCGGGACGCCTCACCGGCGTTGGTGTCCTCCAGGGCGGCGCGCAGCAGTTCGTCCCCGACGGTGACGACGGCGGCGCTGTGGGCGCGCGGTACGGCACGGCAGGCGTCCAGCACGGACGCGGCGCACTCGGTGGTGGTCGCGCTGCCGCCGAGGTCGTACGTCACCCGGTCGCGGCGGCGGGTGACGTGCGAGACCGCGCCCCGCACCTCGTCCGCGGCCTCGCCGAACCCGAGGTGTTCCAGGAGCAGGCCGATGGTGAGGAAGGCGGCGAGCGGGTTGGCCCGGCCGGTGCCGGCGAGGGCGGGGGCGCTGCCGTGCACCGGCTCGAAGTAGTTGCCGTTCTCCCCGATGTTGGCGCTGGGCGCGAGGCCGAGTCCGCCCATCACGCCGCCGCCGAGGTCGGAGAGGATGTCGCCGAACATGTTCTCGGCGACGACGACCCCGAACCGCTCCGGCCGCCGGGCCATCCACAGCGCGACGGCGTCCACGTTGAGGATCTCGTACTCGATCTCCGGGTAGTCCGCCGCGATCTCCTCCAGCCGCTCGCGGGCGTACGCGCTGCTGTGCCGCAGGACGTTCGGTTTGTCGGCGAGGGTGACGCGGGGGTGCCCGTGGGCCCGGGCGTGCTCGAAGGCGAAGCGCAGGATCCGGTCGAGGCCGTGCCGGGTGAGCATCCGCACGCTGGCCGTGGTGCCGTCGGGGCCGCTCAGGCGGGCGTTGGGGTGGCCGGCGACGAGCGGCCACAGTTCCTCGGGCACCCGGTCCCAGTCGAGTCCGGCGTAGAGGCCCTCGGTGTTCTCGCGTACGACGCAGAAGCGGTACGGGGTGCCGCCGAGGTAGCTCTCGACCGGCCGGAGGTTGGCGAACAAATCGAGGCGCTGGCGGAGTTGGATGATGGGGGAGACATAGCGCGGGGCCCGCTCGCGCAGGTGCGGTTCGAGGTCGGTGAGGGCCTCGCGCCCAGGCTTGCTGGTGGTGGCTCCGAGCAGGACGGCGTCACTGCGGCCGATCAGGTCCCAGGTGCGCTGCGGTACCGGGTCGCCCTCGGTGCGCCAGAACTCCCACCCGATGTCCCCGTGTTCCAGGGTGATGGGCAGGCCGAGGGCGTCGATCACCGGGAGGGCCGCATCGAGTACCTCGGGGCCGATGCCATCGCCTGGAAGGACTGCGACGGTCTTGCTGCTCATGTGTCCTCTTCGTTGACGGGTGGTGCCAGGAAAGCGGCGATGGCCCGCCGGGTGGCTTCCGGCTGGTCGGCGTGGGGGCGCATGCCCGCGCGCGGGATGCCGACGCGGGCGTGCCCGGGGCCGGTGGCGAGGTGGTGGTGCTGGACGAGGTGGGACTCGGTGCCGTAGACGTGCAGCAGCCGCCCGGGGAAGGCCTCCACGGCGCGGCGGGCGTCGGCGCGGCGCAGCAGGCGCAGTCCGGTGGCCAGGCGCCATCCGCGCAGCGGGTCGTCGTCGAGGTGGGGGTGGTCCGCGCGGGCGGGCACGGGTCCCGCCGGGCCGCGTACCACCTCTTCGAGCAGGCGCAGTGCGGTCGCGGTGCCGTGCGTGGTCACGGCGGCGGCGATGCGTTCCAGGGTGGCGTCGAGCAGCCCGTCGGCCACCGTGGGGGCGGAGAGCAGGACGACGCGGGCCCGATGGGTCCACGGCCGGCCGAGGAGCTGCTGGACGACGGCGCCGCCCAGGGCGTTGCCCACGAGCAGATCGGGCTGCTCGGCGCGGAGGATCTCCGCCCAGCGGCCGGCGAGCGCCGCGAGGTCGTCGCCCTCGCGCAGCAGCGACAGGGTGTCGTACACCGTCACCCGGTGGCCGGACGTCAGTGCCCCGGCGACGGGTCCGAGGAAGGCCCCGTGGTCCCACTGGGCCATGACGGGGGCGAGTACGCACGCGGTGCGGGGTGCCCGCGCGTCGCCCAGGTCTACGGCGACCGGGGCCGGTGCCGACGCGCTGGTGTGCGTCGGCACCGGTGTCGCGGACTGCGAGGTCACGCCGCTACCACCGCGGAGGTGAGCTCGCGCGCGGCGCTGAAGGTCGCACCGATGTGGTCCACGGGCAGCTTGCCGCGCTCCTCCACGGAGAGGTCGAAGTGGCCGAGGACCAGGTCGGGCAGCGGCAGCGAGGGCTTGGCCTCGGCGATCTCGGACTCCATGCGGTGCGCGAGCGTGAGGATCCGGCCGAGGTCGTAGCGGTCGGCCCGGCCGGCGCGCCCGAGGTAGGCCAGCCACTGCTCGGTGATCAGGTTGCCGGGGCCCTTGCCCATGCCGAGGACCGAGGAGTCGATCCAGGTGGCGCCCGCGTCGACGGCCGCGATGGAGTTGGCCAGGGCCAGGCCCAGGTTGTTGTGCGCGTGCAGGCCGATGGCGGCGTCGGTCACCGAACGCACCAGGGTGACCAGGCGGGAGACCTCGTCCGGCAGCAGGCTGCCGTTGGAGTCGGCCAGGTAGATGACGTCCGCGCCGGCGTCCTCGGACAGTGCGGCGAGTTCCACGAGCCGCCGCCGGTCGAGCTGGCTGACGCGGGTGATGTTGACGGTGGTGGTGAAGCCGATGTCGGCCGCCTTGCGCAGCATGGTGAGCCCCGGCTCGGGCGTCTTGGACGGCAGGCAGAACCGCACGAGCCGCACGCCCGCGTCGAACATCCGGGTGAGGTCGTCGTCCTCGATGTTCTTCGGGTGCAGGATCATGCAGATGCGCTCGGGTGGTATGACCTCGGCCATGGCCCGTATGTAGTCGTCGGCGCCCACGCCCGTCAGCCCCACGCCCGGCTTGGGCTGGAAGGATCCCTTGCGGTACCCGATCTCCACCCACTCGACGCCGGCCGCCACGCTCTCACTGGCGTGGTGCACGGCGTAGTCGAGCGAGAAGTCGAAGTTGTTCCGGTAGCCCCCGTCCCGCAGCGTCACATCGAGATTGGTGACCATGTCTCCTCCGTTGAGTGATCCGAGGTGGCGGCGGTGAGGACGAGGGGTGCTCGGCGTTGAGCACTCGGCCGCGGTCGATGGTTTGCATCGTGAACCGCGACGAAAAACCGGTGCCAGACTGACACTGATGATGAGTTCCCCCGTGCCCCGTTGCCTTGGTCGTGCTTCAACGGGCCCGTGTGACACAACGGAATATTTCCGAATGGAAATACCGTTGGACGGACCCGGAGTTCTCGGTGGTGCACCGATTACGCAATCGCAGCGCTAACCCGCGACCCCCGAAGGCGTTATGAACGCTATCCTCGCCCGCATCGGCGGCGCAAGTCTCGCTTGTTTACAAGCATATGAACTCGGGTAGCCTGCTTTTCGACCGAAGGCGGCACGGCTGCGCCACCATTCTCCTGGCCTTAACCGTGAAGACACTGACCTGCATAACTCCACCCGGTCCCCCCGTGTGTCCCCGTCTGCCGCGAAAGCGCCCTGGTCAAGACTTCAATCAAGACTGCCGGCGCAGAGCGATCCTCTCACGCTCGTACTGCATTCACGGCAGGAATGTACGACCCTCGGCCCCGGGTGCGGGCCTGCTGGACGCGTGAGCGGCATGACTGTCTTCCGATCGGGCATGACGAGCTACGGGGCGCTCCGCGCCGCTGCCGCGGAGCGCTCCTCCGACACCAAGTCCAGCACCGATGGCCGGGCTGTCCAAGACCCGATCCGATCTGGCTGCCATCATGATTGGTGATGAGCCGAGCGCCGGCGACACGCCGCGCCCCAAGCCCCCGCGGATCCGGCCATTCTGACCGGAATTCATCCTTGCACCCGCCCAGATGTAAATGCAACGATCAACGAAAGCGGTGATCTCCGGGAGATTTACCGCACTCGTTTCCTGGCCACGTCTTGATCATCCAACGGATTTGATCGGCGTGTCGGCCGAAGAGAGCCGACCAGCCATGTCGAACGACGACAGAATCGCAGACCCTGCACTGAACCAGAACGGGGAAAACATGGGAACCGTGGCGACTCCTGTCCTTTCACGTCTCCTTGCGGACGGCTTCACCCGTTACTCCAGCGAATCCTTCTTAAGCCGCGTCGAGCACGACGACCCGGGCATGCTTCTCAAGAAACTGTCGGACGCTTTCACCGAACTGCCGGCCGACCCGTACGGCCGGGACGCGAACCGATACCGCCGGTACGGCCGCGCTGTGTACGTTCCGTGGGAACACACGCTGATGTGGACGCCTCCGGTCGATGATCCGGCCGCCGGGCCGGTGACCGTCTACTACCAGGGCACGCACAACCCCGAGCACGCCGGCGAGCACCGCCGCTTCGCCGCCGTTCCGGCCGAAGTCCAGGCGAACGAACTGCTGCGTCAGATCATTCTCTTCGACGCCGCCGAGGCCGCCCAGTCGGAGGAACTCCGCACGGGCCTTGTGCATGTCGGCGTCCACTTCGTGAAGCTTGCCGTCGACACCGCCGAGGACGAAGCCGTGTCCTCGCCGAACGAACTCCACCAGGACGGCGAGCCGTTCACCTTCGCACACCTGATCAGCCGTGACAACGTTACCGGCGGGGTGAACGTGATCGCTCCACCCCGGTGCGCGGGCCTGCGCCCCGACGAGGTGGCCGGCGAACTGCTGCAGGCGCAGTTCACGCTCGAAAGCCCCCTGGACTCCTACGCGGTCCACGACCCGCAGGTCAGCCACTACGTCAGCCCCGTCCGGCGCGGCCCCGAGTCCCGTCGCGGGGAACGCTGCGTCCTGCTGGTCGACTTCACCCCTTACGTGCCGCAGATCTGAGTGATCCGCCGTTCTCCTGCCCGCACTCCCGAAAGGAAGCCCGGTGTCCACCACACCATCGGCGAAGCGGTACCTGATCGTCCCCATGCACCCGACACCCAATGGCCGTATGCACATCGGTCATGCCGCGGGCGCCTACCTGCGCGGCGATGTGATCGCCCGGCACTTACGCCGTGAAGGCCACGACGTCTCGGTGATCAGCGGCACCGACGCGTACGAGAACTGGATCCAGCTGGAGGCGCTGACCGCGCACCGCAGTCCGGCGGAGACCTGCTGGCGTTACCACTCACTGATCGGAGACGACCTGCGCAGTCTCGGTGTCGAGCTCGATCAGTGGGTCTCACCGCTGGACGAGAATCACACCGGCCCGTACCGCGAAGTCCACGAAGGGCTTCTGAGGACGCTGGCCGCCCGGGGCACCGCGAAGAAGATCGCTGACCCGGTTCCCCGCTCCAAGGACTCCGGCCGTTACGTCATCGGCGTCTGGCTGCAGGGCACGTGCCCGCACTGCCGTACCCCGGGCGGGGGAAACGCCTGCGAGGAGTGCGGCTACCACTACCAGCCCTCGGAGATCCTTCAGCCCCGGTCCCGGCTCGACGAAGGCCCGCTGGTGTGGCAGGAGTTCGACAGCTGGTACCTCAGCCCGCCGAACGTCGAGGAGATCATCGACAGGATCCGGTCGGCCGACGTGGCCGGTGACTTCGCCGACATCGCCGTCGCGTATCTGCGGCAGACCGGGGGACGGGTACGGCTGTCCCAGCCGGGCGACTGGGGTATCGAGAGCGAGCTGGCGGGACCGGACGGCGTACTGAGCAACCCCTACTTCGGGTTCAGCCTGTACTGCGGTGAGCTGTACCGCGGGCTCCGCAACGCCGCGGTCAACCCCTTCCACCGGGAGTCCGACGTGACCACCGTCGGCCTGTTCGGGATCGACAACGCCGTGGGCGGGGTGGGCGCGAGTCACGCCCTCGCCCTCGCCCATGGAGAGCTGAAGCCGTTCGACCACATGGTGACGAACTACTTCCTCAACTTCGAGGGGGAGAAGGTCTCCACCAGCCGCAAGCACGGCATCTGGCTGAACGAGCTCCTCTCACGGACGTCGGCGACCGCCGACGAACTCCGCTACCACCTCAGCCACATCGCTCTGGAGAAGGGCAGCGGGAACTTCACCGCGGACGGCTTCGCCGAGTCCGTCAACCGGCTCCGCACCCGTCTGGCGGACCCGCTCCCTGGGCCCGCCTCCGGCGAGGTCCCCGGCGAGGAAACCGAACGGATCGTCCGTACCGTCGCCGAGCAGGGGCGGCATCTGCAGCCGGGAGCCGCGCTCTGCCTGCCCTCCGCGGTGGCCGTGCTCGACGCATGGCTGGAGGACCGTCCCGCGCGGCCCGGAGCCGGCTGGCTGACCGGACTGGCCCTGCTGGCCGAGCCCTTCATGCCCACGCTCGCGGGGGACCTGTGGGCCGGCCTGGGCCGGCTCGGGCGTCCCAGCCTGCCCGCGCTCGGCCGCGACACCATCGGCGGGCGCGGCGCCTGGCCCGCACCCCCCGCCCCCCTGACCGCACAGGAACTGGCCGGCGTCAGCCACGTGAGGAGCGCCCATGTCTGAGCCCCAGACAGCAGTCGACCCCGTCGAGGAACTCGATGTCCTGGGCATCGGCGTGGGACCGTTCAACCTGAGTACGGCCGCCCTGCTGACCAAGGCCGACGACCTCACCGCACGGTTCCTCGACCGCAAGGAGGACTTCAGCTGGCATCCGGGACTGCTCTTCCGCGACGCCACCCTGCAGTCGCCCTATCTCAAGGACTGCGTGACGCTCGCCGACCCCACGAGCCCGTACAGCTTCCTGAACTACCTCGCACGGCAGCGCAGGCTGAACCGCTTCATCGTCGCCGACTACCCCAACGTGCGACGGGCGGAGTTCAGTGACTACTTCCGGTGGATCTGCCGCAACCTCGACACCGTCCGGTTCGGCACCGGTGTGCACGGCCTGGACTTCGCCGACGGGGCCTTCCTGGCCGACACCGACGGGGGCCGGTACCGCGCGAAGAACGTGGTGATCGGCGTCGGCCGCGAGCCGTACGTGCCCGAGGGGGCCCGGCAGCATCTGGGCGCCACCGTCTTCCACGGCACGGAGTACCTGCTGCGGGAGCTGGACGTCCAGGGCAGGCGCGTCGCCGTGATCGGGGGCGGCCAGACGGGTGCGGAGATCTTCCACGACCTGATCAGCGACGGTTCGCGGCTGCCGAGCGAGGTCACCTGGGTGACCCGGCGCAGCAACTTCGCCCCCTTCGACGAGTCCCCCTTCGCGAACGAGCTGTACGTCCCCGGCTACACCCGTCACTTCTACGCGCAGCCACTGCAGGAGCGGCAACGGCTGCTGCCCCTGCAGAAGTTGTCCAGTGACGCCATCCTCCAGCCGCTGCTGGAGGACATCCACCGGCGGCTGTACGAGCTCGACTATCTCGAGACACAGCGTCTGCGGCACCGGCTGCTGGTGGACCGCGAGTTCACCAAGGTCTCCCCGGCCGCCTCCGGCTGGCTGGTGCAGATGGAGGGTCCCACCGGCACCGAGGCCGTGGAAGCCGACATCGTGATCCTGGCCACCGGCTTCTCCAACGCCCTCCCGGCGGTCCTCGACCAGTTGCGCCACCGTCTGTCGCTGGGCGAGGACGGCCAGGTGGAGGTCAACGAGGACTTCTCGCTGCGCTGGGACGGTCCGCCGGACAACCGCCTCTTCGTCCACAACATGGCCCTGCACAGCCATGGCTGGATCGACCCCAACTTCGCCGGCATGGCCTGGCGCAGCGCGGTGATCGTCAACAGTCTGGCCGGCCGCTATCTCTACGACGTCGACGTCGACGGAACGACGGTGGACTGGGGCGGCAAGACGACGACCTCGCACGAACTGCCGCAGACGGTCCGCACCGAGGCTGGTCTATGACCGGGCAGCTCCACCGGGCGGCCCCGCCGGCGATCACCGGCTGGGCCGCCCACCCCACTGGCCTGTGCGCTCTGGCGTGGTCCGGGGACGGCCGCCGGCTGGCCACCGGGGGCAACGACGGCCTGATCCATCTGTGGCGGCTCGGCGACGGCACGGCCGAGAAACTGACCACCTTCGCCGGGCACAGCGGATCGGTCCGGTCCTTGGCGTGGACCCCGGACGGCGGACGCCTGGCGTCGGGAGCCGAGGACGGCGTGGTGGCGGTGTGGGACACCACCACGGGCGAGCGGGTGGCGACACCGCAGCGGGGCCGGCGGTGGGTCAACGCCGTCGCCTGGTCCCCGGACGGCCGGTTGCTGGCGGCGGCCGGCGGTGACCGCCGCACGATGGTCACCGACCAGCTGGGCCGTCCGGTGACCGCACCGCTGGCCAGCCCGTACGGGGTGCTGCTCAGCCTCGTCTGGTCGCCCGACGGCGCCCGCCTGGCCGCGACCTGCCGGGGCTCCGCCCTGACGATCTGGGACACCGCCCGGTGGCAGGTCGCCGAGCGGCTGCCCGCGGGCGGCGGGGCGGTCTGGACCGTGTGCTGGTGGCGCGACGGGCTCGCCGTCGGCGACGCGGCCGGCCGGCTCCGGGTCTGGGACACCGATCCGCTCCGGCCGCGCCTGCTGCTCGGCGCGCACGGCGGCGCGGTCGCCCGGGTCACCGTCAACCACACCGGCAGCGTGCTCGCCACGCTCTCCCACGATCAGACCATCGGCGTGTGGGACGCCCGCACCGGACGGCCGCTGTGGCGCGTGCAGGACGCCTATCCCGGATGGACCGGCTGCCTGGAGGCCGCACCCACCGCGGATCTCCTCGCGGGCACCGACACCAGCGGCCGGGAGGTGCGCATCTGGCCGCTGTCCGGGCCCGGCCCCCGCTGCGAGCCGGCCGGCACGCCCGTGGCCGAGGAGCTACGGCATGCCATCCGGGACGCGGACAGCCACGGCCGGGGGTACGTCGCACTCCACGACGTCGCCCACCTCGTCGCCGATCGCTGGCCGGCCTTGCGCAAACCGGAAGGCTGGGCACGCGCGGCCGTCGAGCGGGGGGCGGCCACGGGCGACCTCGCCCTCCTCGGCGGGCGTGTGGCCGCAACCGGCGCCCGTGCCCTGGCCGATGCGGCCACAGCCACGATCCGCGAGGCCGCGGCGACCGGTGAGCGCACCGTGAACCTGCGCCGGGACCCGTCCCTGCCGTCGCCCGGCACGGCGCTGGCCGGCGGGCTGCTCGTGCAGACGAGCCGGGCGTGGATCGACGCCACCGAGCGGCCCTGGATCCTGCACAGCCCCGAGGCGCTGCCGCAAGCCGGACCCGCCCGTGACGGCTCCGGCAGCCGTCCGGCCATCGAACTGCGGTGGGGGCGCGAGGTCGCCACCACGGCGGCGCAGGTGTTCTGCCACCTCGTCAACACCACGTTGTTCCGGCACTGGTCGGCCACCCGGGAGGCACTGACCGCGGCCACCGACGAACGGCACCGGGTCTGGGTCGAAGCCGGACGCGACGGCCGGGAGGGGCTGACCGTACGCGTGGCCGCCGACACCGAGACGCACCGGGAACTGCTCGCCGAACTGCTCGTCGCGCGCATCACACGCGAGAACCCCGGCGCGGACCGGCCCGCGCGCGGGACGGCCACCGTCACCGGCTGGACACCGGACCGGTTCCACCGCTGGGACCCGGCGGCCACCGGCGCGTGGGCGCTCGGCGAGGCGGACCTGCCGGACCGGCTCGACGACCGTGTGGCCGTACTCGACGAGCAGATCGACGACGAACGGCTGCGGCAGGAACGGCTGTTGCTCGGCACGGAACTGCCGCTGCCGGACCATGCCGACGTCACCGTCTGGCACCTTGCCCGCGACCGGGACACGGCGAGCGCCCTCGCCGCGCAGCTGGCCGTCCTCGGCCTGCGCGCCGGTCACGACATCGCCGACGCCGCACGGCTGGTGAACGCGAGCGAACGCTCCACGGCGAGCGTCCTGCTGCTCACCGACGCACTGCGGCAGTGGTCCACCAGCCCGCTCGCGGCCCCCTATGCGCAGCTCACCGCACATACCGAGGCGAACGGGCGCCGCATACGATGGCTCCCAGTCATCGTGAACGCCGCCGCACCGCCCGCCGACCTCCCCGACCACTTGCACAGCTTCGACTGGTACCGGCACGAGGGCATCGACCGTGCCGAACGACGACGTCATCTGCACGCCCTGCTCGGCGGCATACTCGTAGACAGGACCCGTTCATGACCGCTGAGCAGACTCCCTGCGCCACCACCGGCACCCGGCCCGCCCGGCAGAACACCCCCGCCGCCCCATCCCTCTGGGTCTGGCTCGCCCTGGGCGTCGCCCTCACCCTGTGGTCGTCCGCGTTCGTCGGGATCAAGGCGATCCTGCACGACTTCAGCCCCGGTCCGATGGCGCTGCTGCGGTTCGCCGTCGCCTCGGTCAGCGTCATCGCGATCTGGGTGGTCACCGCTCGCCGCCGGCTGAGGCTCCCCGCGCTGCGTGATCTGCCGCTGCTCCTGCTGTGCGCCCTGCTGCTGATCGTCATCTACAACCTGGGCGTCAACTACGGCGAGTCGACGGTCAGTCCGGGTACGGCCAGCTTCATCGTCGGCCAGGTTCCCGTGTTCAGCACCATCCTGGCCGCCTTCATGCTGGGCGAGCGGGTGGCGGTGGTCGGCTGGGTGGGCGTCGGCCTCGGCATGGCCGGCACGGTGGCGATGCTCTTCGCCGACCAGGCCGGTCTGCAGATCAACGTCGGCGCGTTCTACGTCCTCGCCGCCGCGATCGCCGAGAGCCTGTATTTCGTGCTGTCCAAGCCGCTGCTCGGGCGCTACTCCTCAACGGAGTTCAACGCCTTCGTGACGGTGCTGGGCACGATGATGATGCTCCCCTATCTGGGCCGGCTCGGCCATGAGGTGGGCGCGGCCTCGGCCGGGAGCATCGCCGTGGTCGTCTACCTGGGTGTGTTCCCCGCGGCCATCGCCTACCTGCTGTGGAACTACGCGATGACGCGGCTCAGTGTCTCCACCACGACCTCGGCGCTGTACGCGCTGCCCGTGATCACCATCGTCGTCTCCCTGGTCCTCCTCCATGCGCTGCCCACCGCTCTGGGGCTGATCGGAGGAGTGGTCTCCCTCATCGGTGCGGCGCTCGTCAACAGCCAACGCTCGCGCTGAACTCCCCGGCGGTTCGAATTCCCGTGGCTGCCTGGCCTTTTCTCCCGAGAAAGCCTCGGTCAGGCAGGCCGGCGGTTTTCTTCCGCGATCTTTCGGCGCACTCGTGCGGCTGTTGCGGTGAGCAGTTCGAGACGCGCCGGGTCGGCGTTTTCCCGCAGGGCGAGAAACATGCGCATGGTGATGGGTTCCCCGTCCAGCGGAAGCAGGGCGATCCGGCGTGAGGAGACGGTGTCGGCCGCCGTCGGGTACATCAGCGTCCAGCCGTCGGCGCCCGCGCCGATCTCGGCGAGGGTGTCCTGGAGCCCGGTGAAGGGCGGGCCGAGGGTGGGTTCGAAGCCCAACTTCCGGCAGGCGGTGACAACGGTGTCGTAGAGCACGGGGTTCTCGCCGCGGGAGGCGATGCGCAACGGCAGTCCGGCGAGGTCGGTGAGGCTCAGGCTCGCGCGTTCGGCCAGCGGGTGCGCGGCGGGCAGCGCCGCCACCAGGGGGTCGTACCAGAGGGTCAGGAGCCGCAGGCCGGGGGCGCTTTCGACGCCGCGGACGAACGCCGCGTCCAGCCGCCCGGCCCGCACCTCCTCCAGCCGGCTGTGGGCATCGAGGGTCTGGAACTCGAAGCGGGTGCCGGACCCGGAGCCGGGCAGTGCGTCCAGGAAGTCGTCCAGCCGCTGCCCGAGGGCGGAGCTGATGCCGACACGGAAGGTGGCCTCGTTCTGGGTGGCCAGCCGCTGGGCCTTGGCGACGAAGGAGTCCAGCGCCTTCAGCAGTTCGCGGCCCTCGGGCAGCAGGGCCTGACCGGCCGGGGTGAGGGTGACGGTACGGCTGGAACGGTCGAACAACTGGGTGCGCAGCTCCCGCTCCAGCCGGCGCACCTGCTGACTGACGGCGGGCTGGCCGATGTGCAGTCGCTCCGCCGCCCTGCCGAAATGCAGCTCTTCCGCGACGGCGACGAAGTACTGAATCTGGCGCAGTTCCACAGGACCCCCCAATCCTCGTACAGGCGACTCCCATGGTTGAACGAAGAAACGTTCACCCATTGCCGAAGAGCGGAATGTACGCCTTCGTAGCCGCCGCAGGGGGAATCCTCGCACATGAGGCAGCGGTGCCCGCAACCCGGGCGGGCCCGCTGCCCCTGTTCACAGCGCCCTCAGTCCGCCGCCACTAGTCCGCCGCCGCGCCTTCCAGATCGGCGGCCGGCGCGTTGTCGCTCCGCATGTGGCCGGTCTTCCGGGGTGGGGCGGCCGTCTGCCGGGCCGCGAGGGAAAGGAACAGGCCGAAGGCGCCGATCCCCAGCGCCGCGGCGGCCAGCACGAACCAGCCGAGGGCGAACAGATCGCCCGCCGGCAGCCGGCTGGAGAGGTAGATGCCCAGCGAGGCGGCCAGCAGCTGGAGCGCGCCCATCAGGCCGGAGGCCGAACCGGCGGTCGACCGGAACGTGGTCACCCCCGCGCTCATCGACAGCGGCAGCAGGAAGCCGTTGCCGAACGTCATCACCGGCATGAAGACCAGCACCAGCAGGCCCCAGCGCCCGCCGGCCCCGCTGAGCCCCAGCCCCAGCATCATCAGGGCCCCGGCGAGGAAGAAGCCGTGGCCCGTCCACAGCAGCCGGTTGACGGACCGCGTGCGGACCAGGGTGCGCGAGGTGAGGTTGCCCGCGACGTACGCGACCGAGACGGTGATGTAGCAGTAGCTGGTGGTCTCGGTGGCCAGCCGCATCTTCTCGAACACCAGCGGGGAGGCCGCCAGGTAGCCGAAGTAACCTCCGTACGCCACGCACAGGTTGACGGTGTAGGCCCAGAACAGCGGGCGGCCCAGCAGCTTCGGGTAGCCCCTGAGCGTGGCGCCCAGGTGCTTGCTGCGCCGCTCCGGCGGCAGGCTCTCGGGGATCGCGGTCACCATCACGACCAGGGTCGCCAGACCGATCAGCGCGGTGACCACGAACGGCGCGCGCCAGGAGACGTACGTGGTCAGGTAGCCGCCGATCAGCGGGGCGACGGACGGGGAGACACCGACGATCGGCATGACCGTGGCGAACATCCGCGCCGCGTCCTTCTCCTCGTACAGGTCACTGATCACCGCCCGGCCGAGCACCATGCCCGAGCCGGCGCCCAGCGCCTGCAGGAGCCGGCCCGCGCCGAACACCTCGACCGTGGGCGCCGCGGCGCACACCAGCGAGGCGAGGACGAACAGGCCGAGCCCGGACACGATGACGCGCTTGCGGCCGTAGGCGTCCGAGATGGGCCCGTAGACCGCCTGCGAAACCGCGATGCCGATCATGAACGCGCTGAACGTCCACTGCACGGACGCGACCGGGGTGTGGAAGGCGTGCGCGGTGGCCGGCACGCCCGGCAGATTGATGTCGGAGGCGAACAGGCCACCCGCGTTCAGCGAGGACAGGACGGCGAGCAACAGCGCGTACGGCGTGCGTGTTGATGCGGTCTTCATGGCACGTGGCAACTTCCTTGGTCAAGGACGAGTCGGTGGTGGACTCAGCCGGCGGACACCGGTGCGATTGCGGAGAGACCACGCGGGGAGGAAGGGAGCCGTTTCCGGGGCGAAACGGGGGATATCCGACCCGGAAACGGCGGCTTGGGGGGAGGGCGGCCCGTCGGCCCGTCCTCGACCGAGGGGCCGGCCCTCGGGTTCAGCGCTTGGCGGCGCGGGCGGCCAGCGTCTCACCGGCGATGGACCAGCTGTCGGTGCCGATCTCCTGCACGGTCACCCACACGCTCTCCGGCTTGCTGCCGGTGGCCTTGACGTACGCGTCGGTCAGCTCACGGACCAACTCGGCCTTCTGCTCGGCGGTCTTGCCGGGGGTCTGCTGCACATGGATGAGAGGCATCGCGTTCTCCGGGATCGAGGGTGTACCGACAACACACGGTCCCTGCCCGATGAGCCGGGATCCGTCGTAGATCCAGTCCAGCACCGGGCAGGGGGGCGTCCAAGACGCAATCCACTCTGGGACGGATCACGAATCGTGATAATTGCAGGTGAGGTGCCGAGTTCAGGAAACCCCTGCCGGCGCACCACGGCCGTCCGCCGCAGGACTGACCACGGCCTCGGGCGCCTCGTCCAGTTCCCGGCCCGCCGTTTCCCGCCCCTTCCTGGCGACGGCGACCGTCGCCACGGCCATCGATACCGCGGCGCACAGTCCGATGACCCGCATGCCGGGGTACTGCGCCAGCAGCAGTCCGATCAGCGGCGGGGCGAAGAGCCCGCCGGCCTTGCTGCAGGCCGCGGCGAATCCGCCGGCCGCGCCCCGGACATGGGTGGGGTAGATCTCGGCGGCGTACGGCGCCAGCGTCGCCGTGACCGCGCCGGTGCCGATCAGCAGCAGAGCCAGCGGCAGGTAGACGCCCGCCCCGCCGGCCCGGCCGAGCGCGGCCAGGCCCAGCAGGGCCAGCACGGTGACCGCGCCGGAGAGCACCATGGTGCGGCGGCTGCTCCAGCGGGCGTAGAGATACGCGACCAGGGCCGTGCCGGGGATGGCCAGCAGCGAGGACAGGGGCAGCACCCGGCCCGCCTCCGCCTTGCCCAGGAGCGTGGGCAGGAAGGTCATGAATCCCCAGTTGACGATCGACCAGGACAGTGCGTATCCGCCGACCACCAGGGTCTTGACGAGCACTCCCCGGCCGAAGAGCGCCGCGAGGGCGCCCTGTGCGGCCACGGGCTCGCTCGGTGGGGCGTCGTCGGCCAGCACCATCCCGTAGTCGTGCACGATCCGCTCGGCCTCGGCGATCCGGCCGTAGCGCACGAGGAAGCGCGGGGACTCGGGGATCCAGCGGTTGACGAGGATGATGACGACGGCGAACGGGAAGTGCACCAGCCACATCACACGCCAGCCGAAGTGCGGGATCAGGGCGGCGGCCAGCGCGCTGGTGAGGAAGTACGCGACACCGGTGGCCAGGCCCGCCTGGAGCACCATGAGGACGCTGCGCTGCCGGGCCGGCACCGATTCCGCCATCATCGCGTACGCGACGGGCAGCAGCCCGCCGGCCGCCGTCCCCATCACCAGGCACATGACGAGGTTCCACACGAAGGCGGGCATCACCGCGCACACGGTGGTGGTGATGAACATCAGCGAGGACAGCAGGATGGTGGCCCGCCGCCCGAGCCGGTCGGCGAGCCAGCCCCACACCAGCGAGCCGATGACGGTCCCGGTCAGCGCCGCGACGGGCATCATCGCGACCTCGGCGGCGCCGATGCCGTACTCCTCGCGCATACCGGGCAGGATGAACGCGATGGTGGCGGGCTTCATCACGTCGATGACCAGCGCGAGCGACAGGGCCGCGACGAGGCGCCGGTGGGCCGGGCTCAGCCGCTCCTCGGGGCCGGGCGCGACGCGGTAGCGGCCGGCCGCCACCGCGTCCTCGGCCGCCGGCCGGCGCCGGACCAGGCCGTGGACGGCGGCGCCCAGGCCCACGACCAGCAGCAGCATGCCGGTGATCATCTCGGGCGAGCTGCCCATCCCCATCCCGGCCATGCGGTAGTGCATGGAACGCATGGCGAAGAACATCGGAAGGTGCAGCAGGACACCGGCGCAGGACAGGGCCACGCCGGTCCAGAACCACCAGGGGCGTGCGATACCGGTGTTGAGGTCCGTACGAGACAGGGTCACGGTCCGTCGTCCCCGCCGCGTCAGGAGCCGGCCGCGGGGGCGGTGGCCCGCAGCGATCCGAGGTGCCGGTGCCACAGATGCCCGGGGTCGGCCTCGACCTCGCGCAGCACCTCGCGCATCCTGCCGAGCGCGGCCGGTTCCTCGGCGTCGTAGACGTCGCCCTGCAGCATCTTCAGCACGTCGACGCGGTAGCGCGGGTCCTGCACGAAGGCGGTGAAGAGGATGTTGAGGCGGTAGTAGATGGAGATGAACTCGTACCAGTTGCGCACGGCCTTGCGCAGCTTGCCCTCGTACGTCGCGAACCGCTGCCGGGTGAAGTCCCCCGCCTTGTGGGCCGCGATGATGTCGCCGGCGGCCAGCCGGGCGCTGTTGAGGGCGACGCTGACGCCGCTGGAGAAGATCGGGTCGACGAAACGGGCCGCGTCGCCGATCAACAGCCAGCCGTCGCCGCTGAGTTCACGCATGGCGTAGCTGTAGTCGCCCTCGGACTTGAAGGGCCGCACCCGCCGGGCGGAGCGCAGCGCGGCGCCGAGTTCGGGCCGGGAGTCGATGGAGTCCCAGAAGAAGGCCTCCAGGTCATCGGCGGCGGCCTCCTTGAAGCGGCTCTTCTGCGTGACCACGCCGATGCTGGTGATGGTGTCGGTGATGGGGATCTGCCACACCCAGGTGTCGGTGAGCGGCAGGAAGTGGATGAAGATGTAGTCCGCGCGGTCCTCGGTACTGCTGACCGCCTGCCGGTCCAGATCCTCGAACCAGGTGTGGACGGCGTACTGGTTGAAGACCGGGTCGGGCTCCTTCAGCTTCAGCTGCCGGCCGAGGAGGGTGCCGCGCCCGCTCGCGTCGACGACCATCCGGGCGCGTACGGACTGCTCCGTGCCGTCCTCGCGGTAGGTGATGCGCCTGATCTCGCCGTCCAGGTCGACCCGCTGGACGCGGGCGCCCTGCCGGACCACCGCGCCCAGGCCGGCGGCGTGCTCCAGCAGCAGCTCGTCGAAGCGTCCGCGGTCGACGTGGTAGGTGTGGTCCTGGCACACCCCGGGCTGGTCGCGCTCGCTGAACCGGACGTCGGCGAGCCGGAATCCGCTGTGCAGGCCACGGAAGCCGAGCTGCGGGATCGAGTCGTCGACCGCGGCGGTCCAGGCCGCCCCGTATTTACGGGGAAAACCCTCCTTCTCGATCTTCTCGAGGGCGCCTATCTCGCGCAGTACGGGTGTGGTGGCGGGCACCAGGGATTCGCCGACATGGGGGCGCGGAAAATGTTCGGCTTCGAGTACGACACAGGACAGGCCGGCCTGTGCGAGATAGGACGCCATGGTCGACCCCGCGGGGCCGCCGCCGATGATTCCGACATCGTACAGGAAATCAGACACAGGAAAGTCCTTTCGCGGGTTGAGCGAAAATTAGCAGCCTTTCGCACATCCGGAAATACCCTTTACCCATCAGGGAACGTGATGGAATCATTTCGGATCGGGTGTGGTTCCCCCGCCTCTCCTGTGGTCAGCTACACACATGACCAAGGATGAGGCAGTCGCCGCTGTCAGGGATTACCTCCAGAACGTGGTGCTGGGCTCCGCCGAGGAAGAGATCGCGCCGGACGCCCCGCTGCTGGAATGGGGAATTCTCACCTCGCTCACCACCGTGCAGCTCATCGGACACATTCAAACGGAATACGGAATCGCCATTCCGCATGACCGGGTGGTGGGCTCGAATTTCGCGACGATCGACAACATCGCGAACCTGCTCGCGGAATTGTCGGGCACGCCTGCACAGGTTTGAGAAGGAGTCACCGTGACCGATTTCGATATCGGTGTCGTCGGGGGCGGTCCGGGTGGTTCCACGGCCGCGTCCTATCTGGCACGCGCGGGCCTTTCCGTCGCCGTGTTCGAGGGTGAGATCTTCCCGCGGGAGCATGTGGGGGAATCGCTGGTTCCGGCCACCACGCCGGTGCTGCGGGAGATCGGGGCGCTGGCGAAACTCGACGCGGCCGGATTCCCGAAGAAGTACGGCGCCGCCTGGACGTCACCCGGCGGCGGCCGCGCCAGTGACACCTTCGGCATGGCCGATCTGGCCTTCGCCGAGGACCAGAACGTGCTGGGCGGCCAGAGCTACACGTACCACGTCGACCGCGGGCGCTTCGACCAGCTGCTGCTGGAGCACAGCGCCACCCTCGGGGCCAAGGTCTTCGAGGGCGCCCGCGTCCGCCGGGTGGACTTCGACGGCCCGCACCCGCAGATCGTCCACGCCTCGGGCGGCAGCGAGAGCCGGACCGGCGTGCGGATGGTCATCGACGCCAGTGGCCGCGGCACCCTGCTGGGCCGTCAACTGGGCCTGAAGGTCACCGACCCGACCTTCGACCAGTACGCGGTGCACGGCTGGTTCACCGGCCTGGACCGCGAGGCCATCGCCGGCCGCGACGCCCTGGCCGACTACCTCTTCGTGCACTTCCTGCCCGCCGAGGACAGCTGGGTGTGGCAGATCCCCATCACCGACACCGTCACCAGCGTCGGCGTGGTCTCCCGCAAGAGCCGGCTGCGGGGCGCCGGCGGCGACCGGCACGCGTTCTTCTGGGGCGCGCTGGACCACCGCCCCGATCTGGCCGCCGCGCTGCGCGCCTGCACGCCGGTCCGCCCGCTGAAGGTGGACGGCGACTTCAGCTACGCCATGCGGCAGATCACCGGGGACGGCTGGGCGATGGTCGGCGACGCCGCGCGCTTCGTCGACCCGATCTTCTCCAGCGGCGTGGGCATCGCGATGAACTCGGCGCGGCTGCTGTCCGAGGACGTGCTCGCGGCGGCCGAGGCCGGTGACTTCTCCCGGCCGCGCTTCGCGGAGTACGAGCGGAAACAGCGCCGCGGGCTGACGAACTGGTACAACTTCATCGCCGTCTACTACCGCCTCAACATCCTCTTCACCGTCTTCGTCCAGGACCCCCGCTACCGGCTGGACGTTCTGCGGCTGCTTCAGGGCAACGTCTACGAGACCGACCATCCGCCGGTCCTCGCCACCATGCAGGGCGTCCTCAAGGCCGTGGAGAACAACCCGGACCACCTCTGGCATCCGCATCTCGGCTCGCTGCGGGCCCCGGCCGCCGCGCCGCTGTTCTGATGCCTGGCCCGACGACGGCACGGCGCGGCTGGCTGCGGCCACTGGCCGGGGACGAGGACGCGCACACGACGCTGGTGTGTCTGCCGTACGCGGGCGGAACACCCCGCATCTACGACGGCTGGATCCCCCATCTGCCCGCCGGGGTAAGGCTGTTGGCGGCCGACCTGCCCGGTCACGGGCTGCTGCGCGGCGAGGAGCCGGTCGTCCGCGACCTCGACCAGGTCACCGGGACGCTGTGCACCGAACTTCCGGCGCCCGAACGGGCCGGCCGGCTGGTCGTGTTCGGGTACAGCCTCGGCGGCTGTCTCGCCCTCGGCCTCGCCCGCGCCTGGCGGGACCGCTGGGGCATCGCGCCGTACGCCCTGGCCGTCGCGGCGTACGACGCGCCCTGGGCGCCGCGCCGGCTGCCCTGGTTCGCCGGGCTGCCCGACGGCGAACTCTGGTCCCGCGTCGGCGCGTTCGGGGCCGTCCCGCAGCCCCTGCTGGACCGCCCGGAACTGGCGCCGCTGTTCGTGCGGGCCCTGCGCGCCGACATCGCCATGGCCGAGGGCTACCGGCCCCCGCGCACGGCGCCGCTGAACTGCCGGGTGTCGGTGTTCGGCTGCGCCCGGGACCCGCTGACCACACCGGAGGGGCTGGCCGCCTGGTCGGCGGAGGCGGCACCCGGCTCGTACCGCCGTCATCTGTACGACGACCCGCCCGGCGGCCACTTCTTCGCGGAGCGGGACCCGGGCCCGGTGGTCGAGGCCCTCCTCGCCGACCTCGGCACCACCCCCGCCTGAGCCTTTCCGAATTCGAAATGCCCGAAGGACACCACGATGACACCCCAGACGCCCCCTCCCCTCGTCACCTCCAGCGGTGAGGACTTCCGCGCCGACGATCTCGTGCAGGCGGCGATGGAATGGCACTTCGGCCCGGACACCGGCTCCCGCTTCTGGCTGGAGCAGGCCCGCGGCTGGTCCTTCGACCCGCGCAAGGACATCACCACGCTCGCCGGCCTGGCGCTGCTGCCGGACGTCACGGACGAGATCCGCAGGGTCCCCGTCGGCGACCTCGTGCCCAAGGGCCTGGCCGGCACGGGGCCGATGCGGGTGTTCGAGACCGGCGGCACCACCGGCCGACCGCGCCGCATCGTCGACTTCGCCGAGTTCCGGCGGCAGGCCGGCTGGTGGTCCTCCTTCCTGGACCGCGAGGAGATCCCGCACGGCGGCAACTGGCTGCTGATCGCCCCGACCGGCCCGCACGCCGTCGGCCACGTCCTGCGCGAACTGACCGCGCTGCGCTCGGCCGTCCCCCTGCACATCGACCTCGACCCGCGCTGGGTCAAGGAGCTGATGCGCGCGGGCCGGAACAAGGAGGCCCAGGAGTACATCGAGCACCTGGTCGCCCAGACCATGGACCTGCTGACGACCCAGAGCGTCGACGTGATGTTCTGCACCCCGCCGCTGCTGGAGGTCCTCGCGCAGTCGCCGCGTGCGGTGGAGCTGATCAACCGCAGTGTCCACACCGTGCTGTGGAGCGGGGCGTCGATGGACCGGGACACCCGCGACATCCTGCGCCACGAGGTCTTCCCCGGCGTCCGGCTGCGCGGCGCGTACGGCAACACGATCACCGGCGTCTCCCCCGAGTACGTCCCCCTGTCCGCCGAGACCCCGGCGCACGACGACGGCAGCGCCGTCTTCGTCCCCTGCTACACCGGCTTCCTCATGGAGATCGTGGACCCCACCGCCCCGGCCGGCCTGCCGGCCGCGGACCGCACCCGCGTCCCCTACGGCGACCGCGGCCGGGTCCTCGCCCACACCCTCACCCGCGAGACGCTCCTCCCGAACAACCTCGAACGCGACGTCGCCACCCGCATCGCCCCCCTCCCCGGCCACCCGGCCGACGCGGTCGCCGACGTCGCCCCGTACGCCGAGCCGGACACCGAGATCATCGAGGGCGTGTACTGACATGCCGGCCCCCACCTCCGCCCATACGCCCACCCCTGGCACGTCCACCACTCCGGACATCCCCGACGCGCAGGCCGCCACGCCGGTGGCCCCAGCCGCTTCCGCCACCCATACGGCTCCGGCCACTGACGCTGCCCTCGGCGCCCACGCCGCCACTCAAGTGGCCGCCCCGGCGAACCCAGCCGTTTCCGGCACCCATACGGCCCCGACCACTGCCTCTGTCCTCGGCGCCCATACCGCCACTGAAGTCCCGGCCCCGCCGGCCCCAGCCGCATCCGCCACCACTACAGCGCCCGCCACCCCTGCCGCCCCCAACGCTCCCGCCACCCCCCTGCGCACCCTCAACGCCCTGGTCCCGAGCGGAAGTTACGGGCCCCATCGCCGCGCGGTCGTCCCCGATGTCGCCGGCCGGCCCTTCGTCGACCTGGCGATGGTGCCGCGGCTGGCCGTGGTGCGGGCCGTCGAGGGGATGCGGCGGGTCCACGCGCCCGATCCGGAGCGCGTCCGGGAGGTGATCGGCGCTGCCGGGCGGCTCTTCGCCACCGGCACGCTGGACGGTGAGACCCCGGAGGACTACTGCCGCTCCGTGTCGCGTACGGCCGGACTGCCGCTGGCCACCCCGCGGGCCGCGCTGCGCCTCTTCGAGACCGGTGCCGCGGCGATCGCCGACGCAGCGGACGGGCAGCGGCCGGTGGCCGTGGCACCCCGCTTCCCCTGGGCCGGCGGGGCCCTTGCGCCGGGCGCCGTCTGGACCCGCAGGGGCGACGTCCTCGCCGTACTCGCGCCCGGCAACCACCCCGGGCCGCACCTGGAATGGCTCACCGCGCTCGCCCTCGGCTACCGGGTAGCGGTACGGCCGTCCCGCCGTGACCCGTTCACCCCGGCCCGGCTGGTCAAGGCGCTGCGTGCGGCCGGCCTGGACCCGGCGCACTGCGTGCTGCTCCCCGGCGGCCACGAGGTCGGTGACGCGCTGGTGGCGGCGGCCGACCGGTCCGTGGTCTTCGGCGGCGACGACGTCGTACACCGCTACCGCGAGGACGGCGCGGTCCTCACCCAGGGCCCCGGCCGCTCCAAGATCCTCATCACCGCGGGCACGGACTGGCGGCGGCACCTGGACGTCATCGAGGAGTCCGTCACCTCCGGGGGCGGGCTCGGCTGTGTGAACGCCACCGCGCTGCTCGTCGAGGGCGACGCCCGCCCGGTGGCCGAGGCGCTGGCCGCACGGCTGGCCCGGCTCCCGGTCCTGCCGCCCGAAGACCCCGGCGCGGCCCTGCCGGTGACCCCGCTCGCGCGCGCCCACGCACTGCGCGGCCACCTCGCCCGGCGGGCCGCGCACACCGAGCCGCTGCTCGGCGCGGACAGCCTGGTCGCCGACCTGGGCGACGGCAGCGCCGCGCTCCGGCCCGCCCTGCATCTCGCGGCGGATCCCCGGGACCCCGTCCTCGGCGCCGAAATGCCCTTCCCCTGCCTATGGGTGGCGCCGTGGCACCGCCGCGACGGACTCGGCCCCCTGCGGCACAGCCTCGCCCTGATGACGCTCACCGGCGACACCGGCCTGACCGCCTCGGCCCTCGCCGAACCCACCATCCGGAACGTGTTCCTCGGCTCCCGGCCGACCAGCACGTATGTGCCCGGTCTGCCGCACGACGGGCACCTCGCCGAGTTCCTGATGACGGCCACCACCGTCGTGCCGTAACGCATCTCCCCGAAGACCGAAGACCGAAAGCGGAAAGCGCGCCCATGAAGTTCCTGCTCTTCATCACGCCCACCATCCCGGCGACCTTCGAGGAACGCGAGCGCCTGCGTCCCGTCGGCCGCGACAACGACAAGTACCAGGAGATGCTCACCGAGGTCCGCGAGATCGCCCAGCTCGCGGACGAGGTCGGCTTCGACGTGCTGTCCACCACCGAACACCACTTCCACTCCGAGGGCTTCGAGATCTCCGTCGCCCCGCTGCTGCTGTACGCGGACCTCGCCGCCCGCACCGAGCGCATCAAGTTCAGCCCGCTGGGCCTCGTACTCCCCTCCTGGGATCCGCTGCGCGTCGCCGAGGAACTGGCGATGCTGGACCATCTCACCAAGGGCCGGATCTACGCCGGTTTCGCGCGCGGCTTCCAGGACCGCTGGCTGAACGTGATGGGCCAGCACACCCGGGTGCGCGGCACCCCCATGGACGGCTCCGCGACCGACGAGCACAACCGTGCCGTGTACGAGGAGTACATGAAGATCGTCAAGATGGCCTGGACCCAGGAGACGATCGACTTCGACGGCGAGTACTACCAGGTGCCCTTCCCCTACGAGCAGGGCATCACCCGCTGGCCCGCCCAGGAGTGGACCCGGAAGTACGGCGCCCCGGGCGAACTGGACGAGGACGGGGTGATCCGCCGCGTCTCGGTCGTACCCGCCCCCTACCAGCAGCCGCATCCGCCGCTGATGCAGCCCTTCTCCCTCAGCGAGAAGACGATCCGCTACACCGCCCGCGAGAACATCGTGCCCTGGATCCTCGGCCCGCGCCCCGAGAAGTTCGTGGAGCTGTGCCGCGCCTATCAGGAGACCGCCGCCGAGCACGGCCGCGACCTGAAGCTGGGCGAGGGTGTCGGCGCGATCCGCTCGATGCACTTCGCGGACACGCCGGAGGAGCTGTACGAGATCACCGAACGCACCACCTACGCCGCCTTCAACGAGTACCTCGGCGACTTCGGTTTCTGGGAGGCGTTCCGGCTGGCCGAGGACGACGAGAAGTACCCCGGTCGGATGCTGCCGAAGAGCGAGTGGACCGTGCAGCGGATGTTCGACTCGAAGTACGCGATCGGCGGCACGCCCGAACAGGTCCGCGAGCAGGTCGCCGAGGTCGCCTCGTGTTACGGCAACGGAGGCGAGCTGAGCTGGTTCGGCCTGTACGTGGAGCAGGGCCTGATGCCCCTGGAGGAGACCAAGAAGCAGTTGCGTCTCTTCGGCGAGCACGTCATCTCCCACTACCGCTGAGCCCTGTCGTCTCCCACCACCACCGCCGAGCAGCTGAAGGACCCGCCGATGGAGTTCTCCTGGACCGACGTTCAGCAGGCCGCGTACCTGCGCGTCCTGGCCGGCGCCCGCGCCCTCGGCGGTCACGGCCCGGCCGAGCCCGCCGCCCCGGCCGAACGCTGGCGTGCCTGCGCGGAGTTCGGCCTCACCGGGCTGTCGGTGCCCGAGGAACTGGGCGGGCAGGGGCACGACGCCCTGACCACCGCCCACGCGGTCGAGGCGGCCGGGCGCGGCTGCGCGGACATGGGCCTGCTCTTCTCCGTGCTGGCCCATCTCTTCGCCGTGGCCATGCCGATCGCCGAGCACGGCCACGACCGGCTGCGGGCGGAGCTCGTCCCGCGCCTCGCCGACGGCACGGCGATCGGCGCCAACGCGATCACCGAGGAGGAGGCCGGCTCGGACGTCACCGCCCTGCGCACCACCGCCGAGCGGCACGGCGACCACTACGTCCTCAACGGCACCAAGTCCTTCGTCAGCAACGCCCCCGTCGCCGACCTGCTGCTCGTCTACGCCGTCACCGATCCGGCCTTCGGCTTCCTCGGCGTGACCTGCTTCGCCGTGGACCGCGACACCCCGGGGGTCACCGTCGGCACGCCGTTCGGCAAGCAGGCGCTCACCACCTGCCCGGCGGCCACCGTCACCTTCACCGACGCGGTCGTGCCCGCCGCCCGGGTCGTGGGGCGCCCCGGTCAGGGCGCGGCCATCTTCCAGTCCTCCATGCGGTGGGAGCGCACCTGCCTGTTCGCCGCGTACGTGGGCCAGATGGACCGTCTCGTCGACGAGTGCGCCCAACACGCCACCGGGCGACGGCAGTTCGGGCGCGCCCTGGCCGACCACCAGGCGGTCTCCCACCGCATCGCGGAGATGAAACTGCGCCTGGAGACCTCCCGGCTCCTGCTCTACCGCACCTGCTGGCTCCTGGACCGCGGCGAGCACACCCAGCTGGACATCGCGCTGGCCAAGCTGCACATCGCCGAGAGCGCCGTCCAGACCGCCCTCGACGCCACCCAGCTGTTCGCGGGCTCGGCGTACTCCGGCCGTACGGACATCGCACGCGCCCTGAGCGACGCGCTGCCGGCCCGTACCTTCTCCGGTACCTCCGACATCCAGCGCGAGCTGATCGCCAAGGGACTCGGCCTGTGACCCCCGCCGTCCTCCTCCACGATCTGGTGACCCGGGCGGCCCGCCGCACACCGGGCGCGACCGCGGTGACCGACCCCACCACCAGCCTCACCTACGGCCAACTGGACGCCCTGGCCGACGCGTTGGCGTACGACCTGAGAGCGCTCGGGGTCTCGGCGGGCGACCGGGTGGTCATCTGGACCGACAAGACCGTGCGGGCCGTGGCCGCGACGCAGGCCGCCCTGCGCATCGGCGCCGTCTACGTCCCCGTCGACCCCCGCAACCCGGCCGGCCGGGCGGCGCGGATCATCGGGGACTGCGCCCCGGCCGCGCTCTTCACCACGGCGGACCGTGCCAGGGCCCTGGCTCCGCGGCACACGCCGGTGCTCCTCGACGCACCACGCCCCCTCACCACCGCGGTCCCCTCGCACGACGCGGGGCCGGTGTCCCCCGACTCCCCCGCGTACATCCTCTACACCTCCGGCTCCACCGGCCGCCCCAAGGGCGTCTGCCTCAGCCACCGCAACGCCCTGGCCTTCGTCGACTGGGCCACCGAAACCCTGAAGGCCACACCGGCCGACCGCTTCGCCAACCACGCCCCCCTCAACTTCGACCTGTCCGTCCTGGACCTCTACGCCGCCTTCGCCGCCGGAGCCTCGGTCCACCTGATCCCACCGGACCTGGCACAGGCGCCCCGGGCCCTGACCGACGTACTGGACCGCCGCCGGCTCACCGTCTGGTACTCGGTCCCCTCCGCCCTGATGCTGATGATGCGCGACGGCGGCCTCCTGGAGCGCCCGCTCCCCCATCTGCGCGCGGTCCTGTTCGCGGGCGAGGTCTTCCCCGCCGACGACCTGCACCGACTGCGCCACCACTGGCCCGGCAAACGCTTCCTGAACCTCTACGGCCCGACCGAGACCAACGTCTGCACGGCGTACGAACTCCCCCCGCCGACCGCGGGAACCCCGGCCGTCTCTCCTCCGATAGGCCGCCCGACCTGCGGGAACAAGGTCACGATCCGCCCCCTCGACGACCCCTCGGGCGCCACCGCCGGCTCCGACTTCGGCTCCGGCTCCGGCTCCGGCTCCGGCGAGCTCGTCGTGTCCGGTCCCACCGTCATGCTCGGCTACTGGAACGGGCCCCCGCACCAGGGCTGGTACCGCACCGGGGACCGGGTACGCCGGGACGAGAACGGTGACTTCGTCTACCTCGGCCGCCTGGACGACACGGTGAAGATCCACGGCATCCGCATGCACCTCACGGAGATCGAGGCAGCCCTCTGCTCCCACCCCGAGGTCGCCGAGGCGGCGGCCCTGACGGTCGGCTCCGCCCTGGACACCCGCCTGACCGCGTTCATCGTCCCGGCGTCCGGGCCCCCGCCCTCACTCCTGTCCGTCAAACGCCACTGCGCCACCCGCCTCCCCCAGGGCATCACCATCGACACCCTCCACCTCCTGGACGCCCTCCCGCGCAACGGCAACGGCAAGGTGGACCGGAATGGGCTGCGCGGGCTGATGGTCGACGACTGCGTTTGATCCGCGGTGACGGAGTGGTGATCCTATAGAGGTGCCCGTCATATCCGGCAGATTCGACATACCGCCGGCCGTTCGTCGTGCCGTGTCCGTCCGCCGGATACGGCCGGCGGATCCGGTGTTGTGGGCGATAGTCGCCACGGTGTTCGCCGTGTACGTCACCCTGTCCGTGGCCCGGTACCTGACCGGCAACCCCGCCTCCTGGGACATCGGCATCTTCACGGAAGCCGTGGCCCGCTACGCCACAGGGCAGGCGCCCGTGGTGCCGATCAAGGGCATGGACGTCCTGGGAGATCATTTCTCGCCCGTCGTCGCGGTGCTCGCCCCGTTCTTCCGCGCCTTCCCGTCCCCCGTGACGCTCCTCGTCGCCCAGGCCGCGCTGGCCGCCGCGTCCGTCGTGCCCGTGCACCGTGCGGCAGCCGAGCTGCTGACGCGGGGCGAGGCCCGGCTGATCACCGCCGCCTACGGTCTGTCGTGGGGCCTGTCCGCCATGGTCTGGTCGGACTTCCACGAGGTGGCGTTCGCGGTGCTGCTGCTGGCCTGCTCCCTGTCCGCGCTGGCCCGCCGGCGGGCGTGGCCCGCTGTGTGGTGGGCCGCCCCTCTGGTGTGGGTGAAAGAGGACCAGGGCTGGACCCTCGCCGCGATCGGCCTGATCATCGCGCTCGCCTACCGGCAGCGGCTCGCGGGCGCACTCCTCGCCGCCTGGGGAGCCGGCTGGTCGCTCCTGGCCATCTGGATCCTCATACCGGCGATGAACCCGAATCATGCCTACCCGTACTGGAAGGACGGCTCACACCACCTCGGTGTCCTCGCGTCCGGCTGGGAGACGAAGGGACCGCTGCTTGCCCTTCTCCTGCTTCCCACGGCCGGCCTCGCTCTGCGCTCCCCGCTGGTGCTCGCCGCCGTGCCGGCCCTGGGGCTGCGCCTGATCTCGTCGAACCCGGCGTACTGGGGTACCGACTGGCATTACAACGCGACGGCGATGCCGATCCTGTTCGTCGCCGCGGTCGACGGGCTGCACCGGTTGCGGGCCGCGGGCCGGCCGTCGTGGGCGCGGGGCGTGTCGCCCTGGCTTGCCGCGCACGGTCCGGCGCTGATGGCGGCCGTGGGCGCGACGATGGTGTTCCAGTCGCCGCTCAACCAGTTGTGGCAGCCGGGCACCTACCGCACACCCCCGCACATCCAGGCGGCGGCGCACGCCGAGCGGATGATCCCGTCCGGCCAGTGGGTGGCCACGAGCATGGGCCAGCTGGCGTCGCTCGGTGCCCGTGACGAGGTGTGCTGGCTGCAATGCCCGGCACCGCCCGAGTGGATCCTGCTGGACCAGGGGCCGGGGACGTGGTGGCAGGGGCAGATCGAGCCGTCCACGTTGACCGGCCACTACCCGCACACGACCTATCGGACGGTGTTCCACGCGGACGCGGTGTGGCTGCTCGAGCGAACAGGTCCCGCCTGATGGCCGGCTTCGCCGTGCGGCCCTCGCGGGGGCTCTCGGCCGGTTCGTCGAGGCCCCGCGGCCCGCACGACGGCGAACACCTTGGGCGCATGCCCTATCGGGACTGTTCGTGCCGGGTGAACGCGGTGACCAGGTCCTGGGCCGTGATCTGGTCGGAGTCGCTCCCGTGGGCCTCGGCACCTGCGAAGGTGGCAGCCTCGGCACTGCGGGAGAACATGGCCTGCTCGTATGCGGTGAGCGCGGCCTCGATGTCGCCGGGGTGCGCGGCGAGGGCCTTGCCGAGTTCGGCGCCGTCGAGCATGGCCAGGTTGGCGCCTTCGCCGTTCGGGGCCGAGAGGTGGGCGGCGTCGCCGAGCAGGGTCACCCCGGGCACCCGGTCCCACCGGTGTCCGGCGGGCAGAGCGTAGAGGGGGCGCAGGACCGGCGCGATGTCGCCGTCGGTGATCAGCGCGGTGAGCTCCGGCGCCCAGCCGTCGAACTCTGCCGCGATCCGCGCGGTGGCCACGGCGGCATCGGTGAAATCGATGGCGGCGAACCAGTCCTGCGGCTCGGACAGCCCCACGTAGGCGTGCAGGGTGTCGTCCCTCTCCCGGTGGGCGAAGAGCTCCCTGCCCGGCGTGGGCGCGATCATCGACCCGCCGCCGACCGCTTTCGCGGCGGCGGGGTGCCGGGTGTCGGCCTCGAACAGGTAGGTCTCGACGACCGACTTGCCGATGTACTCGGGTGTGGCGGTGGAGAGCAGCGGCCGGACCCGTGACCACGCGCCGTCCGCGCCGACCAGCAGGCCGGTGACGAGGGTGCTGCCGTCGGCGAACGTCACCTCGTGCCGACCGTCGCCGAGGGTGCGGGTGCTGCCGGCCTTGTGCCCCCACCGGACGGTGCCGGCCGGTAGTGAGTCGAGCAGGACCTGCCGCAGCTCGCCGCGCAGGACTTCGGGGCGTCCCCCCGTGCCGTCGTCGGTCTTCTCGAACAGGACGGTCCCGTCCGGGTCGAGGATCCGCATCGCCTGGCGGCCCTCCAGGACGAGACCACGGAATTCCTTCATCAAGTCAGCAGCTTCAAGGGCGAGTTGTCCGTTGTAGTCGTGGATGTCGAGCATCCCGCCCTGCGAACGTGCGGCGGGCGAGGGCTCCGCCTCGTAGACCGTGGCCGGTATGCCGTGGACGTGCAGGACGCGGGCGAGCGTGAGGCCGCCGAGCCCGGCGCCGATGATCGTGACGTCGGAGGTCATGGTGGCTTCCTTCCTGATCGTGGACCCGCTGGACTGACACCCGGCAGGTCACGCAGGGGGAAGCCGTAGCAGCAGGTCGGGACGATGCGGTGCTGGTGACCGGTGCCGTTGATGGCCGGCGCCGACAAGCTCCAATGTCCTGGCGGCCACCGACAGATCACCGACAGATCACCGGCAGATCACCGACCTCCGGCGACGACCACCCGACACCGCTGGGGAACCACCAGATCACCACGGCGAAGCCGCTGGTCGGCACGAGCACAGTAAAACGGGCCCTGACCAGGTCGTTTCCCCTGGTCGGGCCCAATGGCAGACGAGTCGGGCTGTACGCCGGGTTCTGTTCCCCGGTGCCCTCGCGGGCGCCGGGGCGACGGCCATCCATCTAGGGCCGGTGTTGCCACCGGCCTCGTGCGGTCTACCCGCGGACTCGGGCGGGCAGCCCTCGAACGTCCGCGCAGGGCGCTTTTCACGGCGCCCCTCTTGACCTTGCTCCGGGTGGGGTTTACCTAGCTGCCCAGGTCACCCTGGGCACTGGTGGTCTCTTACACCACCGTTTCACCCTTACCAGGGGCCAAAAGCCCCGGGCGGTCTGCTTTCTGTGGCACTGTCCCGCGGGTCACCCCGGGTGGCCGTTAGCCACCACCCTGCCCTGTGGAGCCCGGACGTTCCTCGGGAAGCCCCCTAGGGGGACTCCACGCGGCCGTCCGCCCGGCTCGTCTGCCGTGTCGACCATGGTACCGGGCGCCGGGCCCGGCGCGGACCGGCGGCCGTGGCCAGGACCGAGCCCGCCAGGATGAGGGCGAAGGCGACCAGGACCGTGGGGGTCAGCCGCTCGTTCAGGAAGACCGCGCCCGCCGCCACCGCGACCGCCGGGTTGACGTAGGTGATCACCGTGGCCCGGGTCGGGCCCGCCTCCTTGATCAGCTCCAGGAACGCCACGAAGGCGACGGCCGTGCAGAGCACACCGAGGCCGGCCAGGGCCGCCAGGGCGGAGGACGAGGGCACGGACGACGGACGCACCGCGATCGCCACCGGGGCGTAGACCACGGCCGCCAGGGTCAGACAGGCCGCCGTCAGGTGCAGCGAGGGGACGTCCTTCATGCGGCGCGCGGCTATCAGCGGGGCGGTCGCGTAGCCCAGGACCGTCACCAGCACCTCGGCCAGGGAGCGGGCGTCGCCGCCGGTCAGGTGCGGCAGGGTCAGGACCGTCACGCCGCCCAGACCCAGGGCGAGACCGGTCAGCCGGCGGGCTCCCAGGTGTTCCGTGTCGCCGAGGAGGCGGGATGCGATCACGCCCACGATCGGCACGCCCGCGATCAGCAGACCGGCGGTCGAGCTGGACAGATGCCGTTCGGCGTCGGTGAGGGTGAACCAGGGGACGATGATCTCCAGGCACGCGAAGGCCAGCATGGGGCGCCAGTGGGTGCGTACGGTCCGGGACAGGCCGCCCTGGCGCAGGGCGAAGGGGAGCAGCAGGACCGCGCCGAGCGCGCAGCGTGTGAACACGACCACCGGCGGGGACACCTCGCCCACCGCCACCTTGATCATCAGATAGGGGATGCCCCAGATCACTCCCATGAGGGAGAACAGGAACCAGCCTCGTGCAGTCATGCGGTGAGTTTCGGCCAGACCTTCAGGGCGCGTCTTGAACGCTGTTGCGGTAGGCCGCCGGGGTCACCCCGAGCACCCGGCGGAACCAGCGGGTCAGGTGCGCCTGGTCGGCGAAGCCCACCAGCCCCGCCACCTCGGCCGGACGCAGCCCGGCAGCGAGCAGCGCGCGGGCCCGGGTCACCCGGTACTGGGCGAGCCAGGCGTACGGCGGTATCCCCATGGTCGTACGGAAGGCCCGCAGGAGCTGGTAGCGGGACAGGCCCAGGTCGGCGGCGAGGGAGGCGAGGGTCGGCGGGGCGGTGAGCTCGTCGGCCAGGCGGTCGCGGACGGTCAGGGCGATCGTGCTCGCGCCGGGGACCAGGTCGGTGCAGTGTCTGGCGGTGGAGTGGCGGCGGGCCAGGGCCGTCAGCAGCCAGGGCATCCGGGACTCCGCCTCCAGCGGGTCGGGGCAGACGCTGAGTTCGGTGTGGGCGAGGCGCAGCGCGGCGGCGAGTTCGGGGTCCTCGAGGAGCGGTTCGCGGAAGTACGGCAGCCCGCCGAGGACGCCGTCGGTCAGGAGGGACGGCTCGGCGTACAGGGCGCGGTAGGCGTAGCCGTCGGTGGCGTTGCCGGGGCCGCCGGTGTGCATCTCGCCGGGGTCGAGGACGACGATCGTGCCGGGGCCGGTGCGGATGTGGCCGCCCCGGTAGTCGATGACCTCGCTGCCGCCGACGCAGACGCCGATCGTGTACTCGTCGTGGGCGTGCGGGGCGTAGGTGTGCCGGCGGAAGTTCGCGGTCAGGAGGTCGAGCGGGGGTCCGCCGTGGCCCAGTCTGGCGCGCGTCCACAGCGCCTGTTCCGCCATGGAACACCCCCTTGTCGTACCGGTCGCGCTGAAAAGCCGTGCCAAGGGTGCAACGCCTTCGGGCCCCGCTTCCATGCCGTGTCCGGCCGGCGTCCGCGAAAAACCGGCGAGATGCGGGCGAGCCGGCCGCACAGGCCCGCGAAGCCGGTCGGCGAGGGTGCGCATGGTGAGGGCGACCGGGAAGGCGGAACGTACGGCTAACGGTGCCGGCGATCAAGGCCCGTCCGCTCCAGAGCCGTGAACGCGGCCTCCAGCCGGGCGCGATGGTCCCGCGCCACCTCGTCCGCCGGGTCACCCGCCATGAGCCGGCGCACGGAGGCGACGAAGACCGTCCGGCAGGCCGCCACGGCCAGGGCCGCCGGCAGGTCCGGGACGGGCGCGCGGGCCTCGGCGAGGGCGGCGCCCGGCGCCCGCTCCACCTCCTCGACGCCCTGGCGGGCCCGGGCACGCACCTGCCTGCGCCGGGTGTCGGGCGTGCCCGAGGTCACCATCACCAAGGTGGTCTCGGCGACCCGGCACACGGACAACGCCCGGCAGGTGACGGAGTACCGCAAGGGCCGGGTCCTGCTGGCGGGCGACGCGGCGCATGTGCACTCGCCGTTCGGCGGCAGGGGCTGAACCTCGGCACCGGCGACGCGATGAACCTCGGGTGGAAACTGACCGCCGTCATCCGCGGCACGGCACCCGCAACCCCGTGCGGGCGCTCACGCGGGCGTGAACAGGATCTTCGTCGTACCCGGCTCGGCCCGGCTCAGCCGCACCCGCAAGCGCTCACCCAGCGGCAACCGGTCACCCTCGATCCGGCCGATGACCGCCGGCGAGTCCACCTGGACGGTCCCGACGGTCGGGCGGTGCTCGTCGATGTCCACCACACAGCCTTCGAACACCTCCCCGACCCGGTCCTTGAGCAGGGCGGCCTCCACGATGTCCACGCACTCGCGCTCGACCGTGCCGGCGATCCGGGAGCCGTCGGCCATCCGCCGGGGCAGCGCGTCGAGCGCGGCGAGCACCCAGCCGGGCGTGGCCTGGCCGGCGGCGGCCGCGAGGCAGATCTCCGAGGCGTAGCGGTCGGCCAGGCGGCGCAGTGGGGCGGTGCAGTGGGTGTAGGGGGCGGCCACGGCGGAGTGCGTGGTGATCGCGGGCAGGACGCCGTCCCGGAAGACGGTGTAGCCGGCGCCGCGCAGCAGCGTGGTGCACTCCTGGAGGAAGGCCGCATGGCGGGTGTTGTGCGGGTCGAGGGTGCGGATCAGCGCCGCGTACGACACATGGTGCGGCCAGTCGATGTGCAGCGCGGTCGCGGTGCGGCGCAGCCGGGCGACGGCGCCGTCGGGGGCGGCGGGCAGGGTACGCAGCACGCCGGTGCCGCAGGCGAGCATCAGGTCGGCGGCGGCCATGCCGGTGAGGAGCGAGACCTGGGCGTTCCAGCCGTCGGCGGGCAGCGGGGCCCGGTAGCCGAGGACGTAGGTGTGGTCCTGCTCGGTGATCTGCTGCTCGGGCACGTTCAGGGAGATGCCGCCGCGCTCGGTCTCCTGCCGTTCCCGGGCCTCGCCGATCTCCTTGAGCAGCGCGACCGGTTCCTCGGCGGTCCCGGCGTCGATCTCCTTCTGCACGCGCGCGTAGTCGAGCTTGGCCCGGCTGCGGACCAGCGCGCGGCGCACGTCGACGGCGAGGGTACGGCCCTCGGCATCCAGGTCGATCGTCCACAGCACGGCCGGCCGGGTCCGGCCCGGCAGCAGGCTGGCCGCGCCCTCGCTGAGCACGGTGGGGTGCAGCGGGATCCTCCCGTCGGGGAAGTACAGGGTGTTCACCCGCCGGTGCGCCTCCGCGTCCAGCGCTCCGCCGGGTACGACGAAGGCGGCGACGTCGGCGATGGCGTACCGGACCCGGTAGCCGGTGCCCTGCCGGGACAGGTGGGTGGCCTGGTCGAGGTCGGTGGAGGCCGGCGGGTCGAGCGTGAAGAAGGGGATGTCCGTGGCGTCGTACGACCGCGGGGCGGGCGCCTTCGCCGCGCGCTCGGCCTCCTCCTGGACCTCGGGGGGAAAGTCCTCGGGGATCTTGAGTTCGCTGCGCAGTGCGGCGAGCGCGGCCCGCAAGGGGGCTTCGGGGGCGCCGGTCACGCGGATCCTGCGGCGGGGCATACAGCGAGCGTAGGTCGAGGGCGCGAGGGTGGCACGCCGTACCCTGTCGCGGAGGTCTACGTAAGGAGTACGTGTTGCTGGTCCTGCTGCCGCCCTCGGAAGGCAAGGCGAACCCGGGCGCGGGTGCCCCGCTGGAGCTCGGGTCGCTGTCCCTGCCGGGGCTGACCGCCGCGCGGGAGGCCGTGCTCACCGAGCTCGTCGAGCTGTGCACCGGTGACGAGGAGAAGGCACGCGAGGTGCTCGGGCTCAGCGAGGGGCTGCGCGGCGAGGTCGCGAAGAACGCGGGCCTGCCGACGGCCGGCGCCCGCCCCGCCGGGGAGATCTACACCGGTGTCCTCTACGACACCCTCGGCCTGGCCACGCTGGACACCGCGGCGAAGAGGCGCGCGGCCCGCTCGCTGCTGGTGTTCTCCGGCCTGTGGGGCGCCGTACGGGTCACGGACCGGATCCCCTCCTACCGCTGCTCGATGGGGGTGAAGCTGCCGGGGCTCGGCGCGCTGGCCGGGCACTGGCGGGCGCCGATGGCCGAGGTGCTGCCCGAGGCGGCCGGGGACGGCCTGGTGCTGGATCTGCGCTCCTCGGCGTACGCGGCGGCCTGGAAGCCGAAGGGCGGGGTCGCGGGGCGTACGGCGACCGTACGGGTGCTGCACGCGCCGACCCGGAAGGTGGTCAGCCACTTCAACAAGGCGACGAAGGGGCGGATCGTGCGCAGTCTGCTGTCGGCCGGTGCCGCGCCGAAGGAGCCCGCCGAGCTGGTCGAGGTGCTGCGGGAGCTGGGGTACGTCGTGGAGGCGCAGGCGCCGGGCCGGGCGGGCAAGGCGTGGTCGCTGGATGTGCTGGTGGAGGAGATCCACTGACCCGAAGGCAGGCGTATTGCAGCATGTGCAACGACCGTTGCGGGTGATGCACCGGGTCGGCACGATGAGGGCATGCCGGAACCGCTGCCCTGCTCCCCTCCTGCCTCCGTGCTGGATCTCGCCCCCGTCGTGCCCGTGGTGGTCGTCTCCGCCGTCGCCGACGCCGTACCGCTGGCGCGGGCGCTGGTGGCGGGCGGGCTGCCGGCGATCGAGGTGACACTCAGGACGCCGGCCGCGCTGGACGCGATCCGCGCGATCGCCGCCGAGGTGCCGCAGGCCGTCGTCGGCGCGGGCACGGTGATCACGTCGGAGCAGGTCGGCGCGTGTGTGGCGGCGGGGGCGCGGTTCCTGGTCAGCCCCGGGTGGACGGACGCGCTGCTGGCGGCGATGCGCGGGTCCGGGGTGCCGTGCCTGCCCGGGGTGTCGACCGCCTCGGAGGTCGTGGCGCTGCTGGAGCGCGGGGTGCGGGAGATGAAGTTCTTCCCGGCGCAGGCGGCGGGCGGTACGGCCTATCTGAGGTCGCTGGCCGGGCCGTTGCCGCAGGCCCGCTTCTGCCCCACGGGCGGGATCGGGCCGAAGACCGCGCCCGAGTACCTCTCCCTGCCCAACGTCGGCTGTGTGGGCGGCAGTTGGATGGTGCCGCAGGACGCGGTGGCCGGCGGGGACTGGGCGCGGATCGAGGAGCTGGCGGGGGGTGCCGCGCGGCTCGCCGGGGTCAGGGACGCAGGTGGGACGTGTCGTTGAAGAGCCGGACGCTCGCGTTGCCGTCCGCGTAGTACGCCACCGCCGACAGGGAGGCCGCCGAGAGTTCCATGCGGAACAAGGACTCGGGCGGGGCGCCGAGGGCCAGGCGGACGAACGTCTTGATCGGGGTCACATGGCTGACCAGCAGGACCGTGCGGCCCGCGTGGGCGGCGACCAGCTTGTCCCGGGTGGCGGCGATCCTCGTGGCCGTCTCGGCGAAGCTCTCGCCGCCGCCGGTGGGGTGGGCCTCGGGGTCGGCGAGCCAGGCGTTCAGGTCGTCGGGGTGGCGGTCGCGGACCTCGCCGAAGGTGAGGCCTTCCCAGGCGCCGAAGTCCGTTTCGCGCAGGCCGTCTTCGATCGTGACGTCCAGCCCCAGGCGGGCGGCGACGATGCCGGCGGTTTCGCGGGTGCGGGTGAGGGGGGAGGCGATGACGGCCTGGACGGTGCCGCGCCGTGCGAGTGCCTCGGCCGTGCGGCGGGCCTGTTCGCGACCGGCGTCGGAGAGGGAGGGGTCGGTGCCGCCGCTGCCGGAGAAGCGTTTCTGGGGAGTGAGGGGGGTTTCGCCGTGCCGGAGCAGCACGAAGGTGGCAGGGGCCCCGAGGTCCGGGGCGCTGCCCCAGCCCGGTGTGGAGACGTGCTGCTCCTCGGGGGCGGTGGGGCGCTGCTCGCCGAGAGCTGCCGTGGACCGGGACGGCGACCACTGTTCGCCCTTCGTGCCCGCGTCCATCGCCTCGTTCGCCAAACGGTCCGCGTACTTGTTCTGCTCTCGCGGGATCCACTCGTAGGTGACCTGGTCCGGGGGCAGGACCGATCGTGCCTGTGTCGCCAGGGGCTTCATGTCCGGGTGTTTGATCTTCCAGCGGCCCGACATCTGCTCGATGACGAGCTTGGAGTCCATGCGGACGTGCACCGTGGCCGTCGGGTCGAGGGCGCGGGCGGCGCTGAGGCCGGCCAGGAGGCCGCGGTACTCGGCCACGTTGTTCGTGGCGATGCCGATGTACTCCGCGGCCTCCGTCAGGGGCTCACCCGTGGCCGCGTCCCGGACGACCGCCCCGTAGCCCGCGGGGCCCGGGTTGCCCCGTGATCCGCCGTCCGCCTCGACGATGAACTCCCGCACGCCCCAAGCCCCTTACGTCTCTTACAGGCCCGACTCGGCCGTACGCACCAGGATGCGGCGGCAGTTCTCGCAGCGCACCACGGTGTCCGGCGCCGCCGAGCGGATCTCGTTCAGCTCGGTGATCGCCAGCTCCTGCCGGCAGCCCTGGCAGGTGCGGGCGTACAGCTTGGCCGCGCCGATGCCGCCCTGCTGCGCGCGCAGCTTGTCGTAGAGCTTGAGGAGGTCGGCGGGGATGGTGCCCGCGACGACCTCGCGCTCCTTCGTCACCGTCGCCACCTCGCCGTCGATCTCCTCGAACGCGGCGTCCCGCCGGCGGCCCGCGTCGTCGATCTTCGACTGCACCGAACCGACCCGCTCGGTCAGCTCGTTCACCCGCTCCTGCGCGGCCTCGCGGCGCTCCATGACCTCCAGGACGATGTCCTCCAGGTCACCCTGCCGCTTGGCGAGGGAGGCGATCTCGTGCTGGAGGTTGGACAGGTCCTTCGGCGAGGTGATCGCGCCGGAGTCCAGGCGCTGCTGGTCGCGGGCGGCGCGCTGGCGCACCTGGTCCACGTCCTGCTCGGCCTTGGTCTGCTCGCGGGCGGTGTCGCTCTCCTCGGTCTGCGCGGCGACGAGCAGGTCCCGCAGCTGGGTGAGGTCCTTGGTCAGCGCGTCGATCTCGACGTGCTCGGGCAGGGACCTCCGCTTGTGCGCGAGCTGCTGCAGGCGGACGTCGAGGTCCTGGACGTCGAGGAGTCGGATCTGGTCGGCGGGCGCGGCGTTCAGTTGGGGGCTCCTGCAGTTGTAGTCGTGGACGCCGCGTGGGCGGTCCAGGGGTCGGTGACCGTCTTGGAGACGTGGACGCGAAGGTCCCAGCCGTGGCGGTCGGAGATCTCGTCGAGCTGGGCTGCGGCCAGCTCGCACCAGGGCCACTCGGTGGCCCAGTGCGCCGCGTCGAGCAGCGCGAGCGGGCTGTGGGCGACGGCCTCGCTCGCCGGGTGGTGGCGCAGGTCGGCGGTGAGGAAGGCGTCGACGCCGGCCGCGCGGACCTGGTCGAAGAGGCTGTCGCCGGAGCCGCCGCTGACGGCGACCGTGCGGACGACGGCATCGGCGTCACCGGCCACCCGGATGCCCTGCGCGGTGGCGGGCAGCCGCTCGGCGGCCCGGGCCGCCAGTTCACGGACGGTCACCGGGTGGTCCAGCTCGCACACCCGGCCGAGGCCCCGGCGGCCCGCCGGGTCGGTCGGGTCCGGCACCAGCGGTCGTACGACACGCAGGTCGAGGGCGCCCGCGAGCGCGTCCGAGACACCCGGATCGGCCGTGTCGGCGTTGGTGTGGGCCACGTGCAGCGCGATGTCGTTCTTGATCAGCGTGTGCACGACCCGGCCCTTGAAGTGGCTCGCCGCGACCGTGGTCGTCCCCCGCAGGTAGAGCGGGTGGTGGGTGACCAGCAGGTCGGCGCCGAGCTTCACCGCCTCGTCGACGATCTCCCGCACGGGGTCCACGGCGAACAGGACCCGGGTGACCTCCTGGTCGGGGTCGCCCACGACCGTGCCGACCGCGTCCCAGGACTCGGCCCGCTCGGCGGGCCACAGGTTCTCCAGCGCGGCGATGACTTCAGACAGACGGGGCACGAGGGAAAGGCTACCTGGCTGGTCCGAGCGGCCGTACCGTATCCACGCGCTCTGCCCCCGCTCAGCACAAAGGTCCCGTTTTCCTCAGGTGAATCGCTTCTGCGCCACCCGTATGTGTGAAGCCGTGGTCGGCCGGTCCCACGCCCGCGCGTGCGAAAACTAGCTTCGTCGCCGGAGGTGACCGAACCATGACGGCCTGTGCGATCGAAACCCCGTCCACGGACGGGGCCGGCGGGATGCCGGAGGCGGGGTGCGTCATCACGGCGGACGGGACGTACGGCGCGCGGCTCGCGCCGGCCGGCGAGTGCTGGTTCCCGGAGCGCTGGACGCTGGACGGCCCGGAGCCGTACGCGGTGCCGCTGCCCGGCAACCAGCCGGAGGAGCCCGGCACCGAGGTGCAGCCGCTGTCCGACGGCAGGGTGCTGATCCACCGGCTGATCGAGCACCGGCACGCCTTCTCGCTGCTGTACCCGACCGGCCCCGGCACCGGCGAGCTGCCGCTGGGCGCGGTGGAGTGCCCCGAGCCCGGCACCCGGCTCACCCTGCTGCCGCCCGCCCCGGGTGGCTCGCGGGCGTACGCCCTCGCCGTCGGCCCGCGATCGAGCGTGGTCTGGCTGGTGGCGGGCGGGGTGTTCGGGCCGCAGCGGCTCGCGGAGGTGCCGGGGCGCTGCTCGGGCGGGGTCTGGCTGGACCGCGCCGGGCGGATGCTGGCGCTGGACCGGGAGCCGGCCGGCGGGCCGGTCAAGACGGTCGTGGTGGACCTGGAGCGGGCCGAGGTCTCGCCGCTGCTGCAGATCGCGGCCGGGAGCGACGACCGGCTGCTGCTCGCCGACCTCGACAGCGGGCTGCTGCTCATCTCCTCCGACGCGCCCTCGCCGGGGCAGGAACGATTGGGCTGGGGCGTGCTCGGCAGCACGCTGCCGGTGCGCTTCCCGGAGTGCCTCAGGGTGCCGGACTGTGCGGTGACGCCGTTCGCGATCCAGCCCGGACAGGTGCTGATGCCGGAGAACTGCGCGGTGGCGCTGCGCGTCGACGGGCCGTTCGGCAACAGCTGGCTGGGCATCTGGCGGCCGTCCGGGCGGCGGGTGAGCCATCTCCCGCCGCCCGCGGGGTGGCTGGCCGGGGCCGGGCTGTGGACACGGGACGGGGTGCTGCGGCTGCCGTACGCCACGCGGGAGACTCCGTGCGGTGTGGCGGAGCTGACGGCGCCCCGGGGGGAGACGGCCACGGGAAGCGGTACTGCCGTGGCCCCGGGACCGGGGGAGGCGGGTCTGGAGGGTCCGGGCCGGGACGGCACGGCTTGCGGGGCGCCCGGGGCGTCGCGGGAGCCGGCGGAACCGGACCCTCCGGGGCCTGTGGAACCGGCGCCCGAGCCGACGGAAGGTAACATTCCGGAGCCGCCTGCGGTCCGTCCGGTGCCGTTGCAGCAGGCACCCCTGGGACGTCTTGTAACGAACTAGTGCCGGTTGGCGTGTGCGCCTGGATTCGGCCCGCGGTGTGCCGGTTACACTCGCCCGGCTGTACGAAAGATCATGTTGACGGGGTGAATACGTCCGATGAGTGAGACCAGCACGATGGAGCAGCTGTCTGCCGACTCTTCCGAGGCTGCCGGTCACGGCCGGCACCGGGGCCCGATCGCGGTCCAGGAGAACGAGACGACCGCGCACGGCCGGCACCGCAAGCCGGCGGAGGAGACCGCCGAGGCGGCTGCCTGACGGTCACAGGGAACGGGGGGTGCCCGACGGGCGCCCCCCGTTCCTCTTTGTCTCAGCCCCGTTTGAGCCCCAGCACCTCCATCGCCGCGAAGGTCTCCCCCGCCGGCCGGTCCGCGTAGTGCGGGGTCAGCAGCGCGTCGAGTTCGTCGTACGTGAACGTCTCCTGCTTGCTGTCGAACTTCGCCTGCACACGCGGCCGTTCGACGATCGCGACCATGCCGCCGTGGACGACGAGCAGCTGGCCGTTGATCCCGGCGGCGGCCGGTGCGGCCAGATAGCCGACGAGCGGGGCGACATGCTCGGGGGCCAGCGGGTCCAGGCCCTCCTCCGGCCGCTGGAAGCCGGCGAAGACGTCCTCGGTCATCCGGGTCCGGGCGCGCGGGCAGATGGCGTTGGCCGTGACGCCGTACCTGGCGAGGGCGAGGGCGGTGGAGGTGGTCAGGCCGACGATGCCGCCTTTCGCGGCGGCGTAGTTGGGCTGTCCGGCGGAACCGGCGAGGAACGCCTCCGAGGAGGTGTTCACGATCCGCCCGTAGACCTTCGCTCCCCCGGCCGCCTTGGACCGCTCCCGCCAGTGCGCGGCGGCGAAGTGGGTGGTGTTGAAGTGGCCCTTGAGGTGGACGCGGATCACCGAGTCCCACTCGTCCTCGGTCATGGAGAAGACCATGCGGTCGCGCAGGATGCCCGCGTTGTTGACGAGGATGTCCAGCTTGCCGAACTCACCGATCGCCAACCGGACCAGTTCCTCGGCCTGCTGGAAGTCGGCGACGTCCCCGGTGTGGGCGACCGCCCGGCCGCCCTGGTCGCGTATCTCGGCGGCGACCTCTTCGGCCGGGCCCGCCGAGGCCTCGCCCGAGCCGTCCCTGCCGGGCCGTCCGTAGTCGTTGACGACGACGGCCGCGCCGAGCCGGGCGAGTTCCAGGGCCTCGGCCCGGCCCAGCCCGCGTCCGGCGCCGGTGACGAGGGCGGACAGACCCTCAAGTGGCAGTGCCATGCCGGTCCCCGTCCTCAGATCTCGATGCACGTACGCAGGGCCGTCCCGGTACGCATCTGGTCCAGTGCCTCGTTGATCTCCGCCAGCCGGACCCGGTGGGTGATCAGGCCCGCCAGGTCGATACGGCCGGCCCGCCACAGGGCGATCGCGCGCTCGTAGGAGCGCAGCACGTCGCCGCCGCCGTACATGGACGGCAGGATGCGCTTCTCGTCGAAGAACAGCTCGAACATGTTGAGCTGCAGGAAGTCGTCCATGGCGCCGGCGCCGACCACGACGAGGGTGCCGCCGCGCCGGGTGTTCTCGTACGCGGTGCGGGCGGTGGCCGACCTGCCGACGACCTCGAAGACGTAGTCGAAGCCCTCGCCGCCGGTGACCTGCTGCTTGGCGTCGGCCAGTCCGTCCGGCGAAACGGCCTTCGTGGCGCCGAACTTGAGAGCCGACTCGCGCCGGGAGGCCACCGGGTCCACGGCGACGATCTCGGCGGCGCCCTTCAGCCGCGCGCCCTGCACGGCGGAGATGCCGACGCCTCCGCACCCGATGACGGCGACCGTCGAACCGGCCTGGAGATCGGCGGTGTTGAGGGCGGCGCCGAGGCCGGTGGTGACCCCGCAGCCGATCAGCGCGGCGATGTCGAAGGGCACGTCCTCGGGGACGGGGACCGCGCAGCCGGCGTCGACCACGACCTCCTCGGCGAAGGTGCCGGTGCCGGCGAAGCCGAATACGTCCGAAGTGCCGCCGGCGGAGCGCTTGAAGTTCGGGGTGCCTGCGTTCATGAAGCCGGCCAGGCACAGCTCGCTCTGGCCGCGCCCGCAGGCCGGGCAGGCGCCGCAGGCGGGCAGCCAGCAGATGACGACCCGGTCCCCGGGCTTCACGTTCCGTACGCCGTCCCCGACTTCGAGGATCTCGCCCGCGCCCTCGTGGCCCGGCACGAACGGCGCGGGCTGCGGCAGCACCCCGCTCATCGCGGACAGGTCCGAGTGGCACAGCCCGGCGGCCCGCACCCGGACCCTGACCTTGCCCGGGCCGAAGCCCACCGCTTCGACGTCGTCGAGGACCTCCAGCTTTTCCTGGCCGATCTCGTGCAGTACCGCTGCGCGCATGGTGCGGCTCCCCTCGATGCTGGTTTCAGGAGTGCTCTACGACGGTGTCCGCGAGGACCGGCGCGTCGTCCCGCTCGACCGCGCTCACCGCCACCCGCACCCGGCCCGCCTGGCGCCACATGCGGATGCGCAGGGTCTCGCCCGGGAACACCACGCCCGCGAACCGGGTGGTGTACGACCGGACCCGGCCCACCTCCCCGCCGAGCAGCGTGTCCACGACGGCCTTGAGGGTGATGCCGTAGGTGCACAGCCCGTGCAGGATCGGCTTGTCGAACCCGGCGCGCCGGGCGAACTCGGGGTCGGCGTGCAGCGGGTTCCAGTCGCCGCACAGGCGGTAGAGGAGGGCCTGGTCCTCGCGGACCGGGCGCTCCACGGTCCGGTCGGGCGCGCCGGCGGGGGGTTCGAGCCGGGTCGAGGGGCCGCGGTCGCCGCCCCACCCGCCTTCCCCGCGTACGAAGATCTGGGCGTCGTTGGTCCACAGCGGGCCGTCGGCGTCGGCGACCTCGGTGCGCAGGACCAGGATGGCGGCCTTGCCCTTGTCGTAGAGGGCGGCGAGACGGTGGGTCGCGGTCGCCGTGCCCTCGGCCGGGATGGGGCGGTGGATCTCCAGTGTCTGCCCGCCGTGCAGGACCTTGGCGAGCTCGACCTCCACACCGGGCATGGACAGCCCGCTGATCACGCCGGGTGCGCCGGAGCCCGCGACGGTGGCGAAGCTCGGCAGGACGTGCAGCCGGGACTCCAGGGTGTAGCGCAGCTCGTCGGGGTCGGTGGCGGGGCGGCCGGCGCCGATACCGAGGTGGTAGAGCTGGACGTCCTTGGTGGTCCAGGAGATCTCACCGGTCCGGGGTTCGGCCGCGAGGGCTTTCGCTGCGTCGATGGGCATACGGCTCCTGACACTGGCGGTTCAAGACCCCGGCGCGGACGTCCGCACCGTCGGCCGCACCGAGGTCGCTACGGGCCGATCTAGAACGCGTTCCAGTCCGGCGCCCTCTGTATAGCCCAGCGCTCCACAGTTGTGAAGGCTCCTGACGCCGTGTCAGCTCTGCCGCGGCAGTGACATATGTACTGCCCGAGTGCGTACATGCGCCTCTGCCCCGCCCCGGGCACGGGGTGCCATCATCGTGCTGACGGTTTGGCCGGAACCGATCGGTTCGTACGCTGGACTGTCGGACCGCCGTCGGGCGGGGACCTTCTGACCGGGGGATGCGCAGAGATGACGTTGATGCGGGGAATGCAGTGCCACATACAGGCCCTCCGGGCCGAGCGGCGCCAGTGGCGGGACGATCTCGAACGCTTCCGGGCCGCGCAACGGGCCGCCCGGAAGCAGGGCAAGAACCCGGACCTCGACCATCCGGGCCCGCCGCCCACCGGGTTCTCGCTGCTGCCGTGGCTGCTGATGGGGATGGGGGCCTTCTCCAACCTGCTCCAGGGCGAGACCCCGAACCCGTTGATCGGCGGCCTGGGCCTGCTCGCCTTCAACTCCCTCTACGTCTACGTCACCTTCCGCTCCTTCGACCGCACCAAGCGCGAGGCCGTCTCCACCCGGGTGGCCCTGCTGCTGATGGCCCTGCTGACCACGGGACTGGCCGTCGGCTACGGCGGCAGCTGGCTGATGTTCTTCCCGCTGCTGGGCCTCGCGACCGGCGCCACGCTGCGCGGCCCCTGGCTGGGCCGTACCGGCATCCTGCTCGCGGTGTACGCGGCGGCCGTCTCCGGCATCCGCGACAACTGGGGCGACGCGACGAACATCGGCTACGCCACCTTCCTCTCCAGCATGGTGACCGCCGCGATCCTCGGCCTGTCCGAGGCGGTACGGGAGCTGCGCGCCGCCCGCGAGGAGCTGGCCCGGCGCGCGGTGGAGAAGGAGCGGCTGCGCTTCTCGCGGGATCTGCACGACCTGCTCGGGCACACGCTGTCGGTGATCGTGGTGAAGTCGGAGGCGGCACGGCGGCTGGCCCCGCGCGACATGGACGCGGCACTGGGCCAGATCACCGACATCGAGTCGGTGGGCCGGCAGGCGCTCACCGAGATCCGCGAGGCGGTGACCGGCTACCGGGAGGGGAGCCTGGCCACCGAGCTGACCCGGGCCCGCTCGGCGCTGTCGGCGGCGAGCGTGGAGCCGGTGGTACGGCAGTCCGGTATACCGCTCGAACCGCAGACCGAGGCGCTGCTCGGCTGGGTGGTGCGCGAGGCGGTCACCAACGTGGTCCGGCACAGCGACGCCGGCCGCTGTGAGATCACCGTCGAGAGCGGCACCGAGCAGGCCCGGCTGACCGTCACCGACAACGGCAGCGGCACGCCGGTCAGCCGGCCTCAGCAGGGTATCGGCGGCACGGGACTGAAGGGGCTGACCGAGCGCCTCGCGGCGGCGGGCGGCTCGCTCACGGCCGGCCCGTCGCCGCGCGGCGGTTTCACGGTGACCGCCGAGCTCCCGGTGGAGTCGGCGCGGTTCGCGGACGCGGTGGCTACGGCGCCCAGGGCGAGCTGACCGCCCAGCTGACGTCGGCGGTCCAGGAGTTGCCGCTGTCGAAGTCGTTGGACCCGCCGTCGCTCGCTATGTACAGGTTGTGGTTGTAGTGGCGCAAGTACCGCGTCGGGTAGTTGTACGAGGCGAACGAGGTGCCGGTGCCGCTCTTGCCGGTCTGCGGGCAGAAGGTGGCGTCGGACCTGAACAGGGCGGTGCCGTCCATGGGCTCGCGGTAGAGCCTGAAGTCGGAATGGCGCAGATAGTCGCCGGGGTAGTTGCGCGACTCGAACGACACGCACGAGCTGTCGGCGAGCCCCCGGCGCACGATCCAGGTGGCGTCGTTCTTGTCCAGGCTGGAGCTGCCGGAGGTGATGGCGGAGACGACGCCGGCGTTGTTCTGGTGACGGACGTAGTCGCCGGTGCAGCAGGAGGTGGTGGCGCGCAGCGAGATCTCCGAGCCGGGACCGAGCGTGCCGGTGCTGCCGGTCGCGCCGCCGTAGCCGACGGAGACGATGTCGGCCTGTACGGCGTTGTCGGCGGCGTCCGTCGGGATGCCGGAGGTCATGACGCCCTCGAAGAAGGAGCCGATGGAGCCGTTGCTGTTGTCGCCGCCGGTGCCGAGGACGATCGCGCCCTCCTGGTGCATGGGCGAGTATCCGCTGGTGGTCGGCTCACCGCCGGAATAGGTCGTGGTCAGCCCGCCGGATTGGGCATTTCCCCATTTGAGCGCGAAATGGTTCTGGCCGTTGTTCTTGAGCAGCGCGGTCACGAACGGCAGCGGCCCGGTGCCGGTGTCGGAGGTGTTCTTGCTGTGTCCGGCGTCGGACTGGAACAGCCCGTTCTCCAGGTCGGCCTGCACCCAGGGGCCCTGTCCGTAGCAGGGCGAGAACCAGCACTCGGTGCCGAAGTTGATGGCGTCCATGTGCCCGTTGCCGGTGTCCTTGTTGTTGGTCTCGGCATTGCCGTAGTCGAAGCAGCAGCGGTTGTTGACATGGGTACCGGAGGTCACCATGTACATCCCCTCGGCGCCGCCGTCGGTGGCGATGCCGGAGGTCGAATCGTCCCGGTAGCCCATGCCGGCGGAGATCTCCAGGCCGTAGACCTGGTGGCCGCCGACGGTCACCGGCAGCGCGTCGGCGGGCGCTCCCACATCGGCCGCCCCGGCGCCGCCCGCACCCTCGATCGTGAGGTCGTTGTGGCGCGAGGACTGGTCGTAGATCTTGGTGATGATGCAGGTCGTGCCGGAACAGAAGGAGTCCTGGGCGGCCGCGTTCGCGTATCCGCCGGCGGCCGGCAGCCCGATGTTCCTCGTGGCGCCGTCCGAGGCCCGCTGCACCTGGTAGAGCGGGCCGTTGTACGAGGAGTACAGCGCCCGGACCAGGCTGTGCGCGGCGACGCAGGGGGTGCCCGCGGCGGCGTAGATGTCACAGGGCAGCGAGCTCGCGGCGGCGGCCTGGGGCGCGCCGACGCCGAGGAGCAGCGCGGCCAGGGTGGCACAGACGGCGAGGACGGACAGGGCGGCGCCGCTCACCCCGCGGGGGCGGATGTGGGGGGATCTCAGGAGCACGGTTGCACCTCGGATTCTCCGTTCGGTATCTCGGACGTTGTTCGATCGAAATACCGAACCTATTCGACGACGGAAATTGCTGGAATTCCTGGAAATGCAGAGGCGATTGTTTGAGGGCTCCCGGAAACCGTCAACCCCCGGTGCACCGGACCATGCCAAGTCTTTAATCGGCGGCGCGCCGATCCCGGCCCGCCGGGCTGCCGGGGTGGCATCCACCGGCCTGGTCCGGGGTTTCCGGCCGTAACCTGGCCCCATGAACGAGATGCCCCGGGACCATCGGCCCGGCAAGTCCATTCGGGTGCTGCTCGCCGAGGATCAGGGCATGATGCGGGGTGCGCTCGCGCTGCTGCTCGGTATGGAGGAGGACATCGAGGTGGTGTCCCAGCTGGCGTCGGGCGACGGCATCGTGGACGCCGTGCTCACCCACCGGCCGGACGTGGCCCTGCTGGACATCGAGCTGCCGGGCATCAGCGGGCTGGACGCGGCGGCGGCGTTGCACGAGCAGGCGCCCGACTGCCGGGTGCTGATCCTCACCACCTTCGGCCGGCCCGGCTATCTGCGGCGGGCCATGGAGGCCGGGGCGGCCGGGTTCCTCGTCAAGGACGGGCCCGTGGAGGAACTGGCCGCGGCGATCCGGCGCGTGCTCACCGGGGAGACCGTCGTCGACCCGGCGCTGGCCGCCGCCGCGCTCAGCGCCGGACCCAGCCCGCTGACGGCCCGTGAGGGCGAGGTGCTGAAGGCGTCGGTGGACGGGGCGACGGTCGCCGACATCGCCGGCAAGCTGCATCTGTCCGAGTCCACCGTCCGCAACTACCTGTCCTCGGCCATCGGCAAGACGGGCACCCGCAACCGCGCGGAGGCGGTACGGGAGGCCCGGCAGCAGGGCTGGCTGTGAGCGGGGCCCCCGGATCCCCGGCCGGAGTCCCCGGGGCGCCCTGATCGCCGCCGCGACGACGAGCGAAGAGCCGGGTGGCGGAGGAGAATGGCAGCGGCGGCAGCTGACAGGCCAGAGCACCCCGCGTGCCCTAGCGCCTCCTCGTCACCTCTCCTGCCTCGCCCCGGCTCATGTCGTCCGCCGTGCGTTTCCTCCCGCGTCTGTTGATCTCGGTGCTGGCGAGCCTCGCGATCGCGTGGGCTCCGACGGCGTTCTCGGCGCAGGCCGCGACCGGGGGAGGCCTCTCGATCACCCTCAGCCCGGAGAAGGGGCCGCCGCGGACCCGTGTGCACGTCGGTTTCGGGAGCTGCGTCCTGATCACGACCAGTCCCGGCACCACCCCGCCCGACACCACGGACACCAACCCCACCGGTCCGACCACGCCCTCTTCTGTTTCCTCCGCGCCCGGTCCGCGGGGTCTCCGCGGGCTGCGGCCCCGTGTCACCTCCGCGCCCGGCACCATCACCTATGTGCGATGGGACGGCCACGACCTGCCCTTCACGCCGTCCGTGACGGACGGGACCGGCAGCGCCGAATTCCAGGTGCCGGACGGCGCCACCGTCGGCCCCCACCCCGTGACGGCGGGCTGCGACAACGGCAGCCTCGTGGTCGATGGCTCCGGAACCTTCACGGTGACGGCAACCGACGGCGGAGGCGTGACAACACCCACGCACCGTCCGCTGATCGCGCTGGACCCCTCCCAGGGCCGGCCCGGCGCGTCCCTGCGGGTGCACGGCGCCGGTTTCGATGACTGCGTCCCGAGCGGCAAGCCGGACACGGTCGAACTCTCCACGAACGGCCAGATCCACGCCAGGGTGGGCATCTCCCCCGGCACGGGCACGTTCGAGGCGGCACTCCAGGTCAACGACAACGCCCCTGCGGGCGACTACACCATGGCGGCAACCTGCGCCGGCCACCCGGACGTGCACGCCGAGGCGACGTTCACGGTGCTGCCCGCCGATGAGGGCCGTCCTGTGCTGGTGCTGGATCCCACGGCGGGCGCGTCGAAGACGGCGGTCACGGCAACAGGTTCCGGATTCAACTGCTCGAAGGTGGAGGTGGCCTGGGACGACGGCACCGCGCTCGCCGTCACCGCGGTCTCGGGCGACGGCACCTTCGCCACCGACTTCCAGGTCCCGCCGAACACATCTGCGGCGAAGCACACCGTACGGGCCGCGTGCACACCGGGCTCCGGCACCAGCGCCGAAACCGAGTTCAGCGTGACGAACGCGGGAACGAGCCCGGGCGGAACCAGCAGCGCAACCGGCGGGGGAACCAACGGCCGGGGCACGTCGACGCCCGTCGGATGGGTCGTCGGTCCCTCCGCGTTCGGCGCCGTGCTGCTCGCGGTGGCCGCCGCGTCCGTCCTGCTGAACCACCGGCACCCCGGCCCCCGCTGGGTCCGCAAACACATCAGCACGAAACCGCGCCCCGGGGCCGAAACGGCCGCCCTGCACCAGCAGCCCGGCACCGGTTCGGCGAACCGCACCGTACGGTTCGAACCCCACGCGGATCCGGGCGACCAGAGCCTTGAGTGAGGTGACGCGATGACCACGACCCCCGTGGCAGAACCCCTCACGGTCCGGGCCTTCCTGCTCGGCCGGGAGGACTCCGACGCGGGCGACGCCCTGGTCGGCCCGCTGCACGGCGGCGGGACCGCCCGAGCGCTCCTGGACGGAGTCCGCCCCCTGACGGCCGCGGCCGATCAGGCCGTCGAGCGCGAACTGGCCGGCGTGGTCGACTCCTTCCTCGGCCAGGACCTCTTCGACGTGGCTGCGGGCGGCTGGCGCAAACACGCCGCCCTCACCGCCGCCGCGCGTCGCACCCGCGAGACCCCGGGCAGCGAGGAGGTCCTCGCGCTCGCGAGCCATGAGGTCACCTCCAGCCATCGCCCCTACGTCGACGTGTTCCTGGACGGCGTCAAGATCGGCACGCTGGACGTGGAGCTCACACTGGTCTTCCGGATCGCCGGGCTGGTCGCGGTCGTCCGCGACGCCCACCTGGTCGCCGTACGCAGCGGCGACTGCGTGCTGGAGGGACGTCTCGGCGTCCAGCAGATCACGCTGGCGGAACGGGAGGGCAAGCTGGACCTGCCCGGCGTCTGGCACCTGCACGCACCGATCCCGCTGCTGCGGGACCGTCCGGCACCCCCGCCCACGCCCGAGTCGCACTCGCCGCGTCCGCCTCAGCCGCCACCGCCACCGCCCGCAGCGGCGCCCGGCCGGCGCAGGCTCCACTGGAACGGCTGGAACGGCTGGCGCGGCCGGCGCGGCCGGTGAGCCCAAGGACCATGGGCCGCCCGGACCGTTGCCTCGCCCGTGGCCTCATCCGCGCGAAGGCGCGGAATTCTCCCGTGCTGCCGGGGCCGCCGAAGCGGGCGCCGTGTTCTTCCGCGGCAGCCACACCAGCATCAGCACCGCCCCGCCCAGCAGCACCGCCGTGCTGACCCGGAAGGCGAGCGCGTAGCCGTCCGTCAGCGCCTCGGGGCCGTGGCCGCTGCCCGTGCCGGCCGCGGCGACGGTCGACATCACGGCGAGCCCGAGCGAACCGCCCATCGTGCGCGAGGTGTTGATCAGCCCCGACACCACACCGGCCTCTCCCGGCGCCGCCCCCGACGTGGCCAGCGAGGCGAGCGGGGTCGCCGCCAGGCCCGCGCCGAGCATCATCAGCATCCCCGGGATCATGATCGCGGTGAGGTACGCCCCGTGCGCGCTCATCGTCGACTGCCAGCCGAAGCCGGTGGCGGCCACCAGCGTGCCCGCCGTCGCCACGGTCCGTGCGCCCGCCACCCGCATCAGGCGCGGCGCCAGCTTGGAGCCGACGACCACCGACAGCGAGCTGGGCACCAGGGCGAGGCCGGCCTCCAGCGGCGTGTAGCGCAGGACGTTCTGGGCGTAGAGGGTCATGAAGTACCACATGCAGAACATGGCCGAGCCGGAGAGGAACATCGCCGCGTTCGCCGACGCGACCGAGCGCAGCCGGAGCAGGCCGAGCGGCATCAGCGGGGCCGCCGTACGCGCCTCGACCAGCAGGAACAGGCCGATCAGCAGCAGCCCGGCGAACAGCGGCAGCAGCGTGGCCGGGGCCGTCCAGCCCTCGGCCTCCGTCTGCGAGATGCCGTAGGCCAGGGTCGCGAGGCCCGCCGTGACCAGCAGCGCGCCCGGCAGGTCCAGGCGCCGCCCGTCGCCGGCCCGGCTCTCGGTCAGCCAGACCACCGAACCGGCCAGCACCAGCGCGCCCACCGGCACGTTGATCAGCAGCACCCAGCGCCAGGACAGCACGTCCACGAGCACCCCGCCGACCAGTCCGCCCGCGGCCCCGCCACCGGCGCCGACCGCGGTCCAGGTGGCGATCGCGCGCGCCCGCGCCGCCCCCTCCGGCACCGCGGAGGTCAGCAGGGTCAGCGTCGAGGGGGCCAGCACCGCCGCGCCGAGCCCCTGCACGGCCCGGGCCAGCAGCAGCTGCCAGCCCTCCTGGGCGAGGCCGCCGCCCAGCGAGGCCAGCGTGAACAGACCGAGGCCGACGAGGAACATCCGCTTGCGCCCGTACAGGTCGCCGGCCCGGCCGCCGAGCAGCATGAACCCGGCGAAGGCGATGGCGTAGGCGTTCACCACCCACTGCAGGCCGGACGCGGTCAGGCCGAGGCCGCTCCGCATGGACGGCAGGGCGGTGTTCACCACCGACACATCGAGGACGACCAGGAACTGGCCGGCACAGGCGAGCGCCACCACCAGCCAGGTGGGCACGGTCGAACGGCGGGATATGAGGGGTGTGGTGTCGGCGGCTTCGAGCATGGATGTCATGTTCTCAACCCGGTAACGGTCCTTGCATCAGCATTTCGGACCACCGGATCCAGGCCGTACGACCTACACCGCGCGCAGCACCGTCACCACCGCCGCCCCGCCCAGCCCGATGTTGTGCGCGAGCCCCACCCGCGCCCCCGCGACCTGCCGCTCCCCCGCCGTGCCGCGCAGCTGCCAGACCAGCTCGGCCGTCTGCGCCAGGCCGGTCGCGCCCAGCGGATGCCCCTTGGAGATCAGCCCGCCCGACGGGTTCACCACCCATCGGCCGCCGTACGTCGTCGCGCCCGACTCGACGAGCTTCCCGGACTCCCCGGGCGCGCACATGCCGAGCGCCTCGTAGGTCAGCAGTTCGTTGACCGAGAAGCAGTCGTGCAGCTCGATCACGTCCACGTCCTCGATGCCGAGCCCGGCCCGTTCGTACGCCTGCCGGGCCGCCCGCCGGGACATGGGCTGCCCGACGACGTCGATGCAGGAGCCGGAGGCGAAGGACTCCTCGGTGTCCGTGGCCATGGCCTGCCCGGCGATCTCGACGAGACCGGTGAGCCCGCGCCGCGAAGCGAACCGCTGCGACACCACGACCACGGCCGCCGCGCCGTCCGAGGTCGGCGAGCACTGGAGCCTGGTCAGCGGCCGGTGGACCATGCGGGAGGCGAGGATGCCGGCCACGTCGTACACGTCCCGGAACTGCGCGTTGGGGTTGTGCGCGGAGTGCCGGTGGTTCTTGGCGGCGACGGCGGCGAGCTGGGCCTCGGTCGTGCCGTACCGCTCCATGTGCTCGCGGGCCGCGGCGCCGAAGATCTGCGCGGTGGGCGGGGTCGCCTCGAAGCCGTGCCGGGCGGCCATGATGCCGTAGTGCCGGGCGACGGGGGACACGGCGCTCCAGGCATCAGCGGCTCCGCCGCGGGCCCCGCCGTCGGCTCCCCCGCCGAGCGCGCCCTTCTTCATCTTCTCGAAGCCCAGAGCCAGCACGCAGTCGGCCGCGCCGCCCGCCACGAGCTGCCGGGCGAGCATCAGCGCGGTCGAGCCGGTCGCGCAGTTGTTGTTGACGTTGTAAACGGGGATGCCGGTCAGGCCGAGTTCGTAGGCGGCGCGCTGGCCGGCGGTCGAGGGCTGGAAACAGTAGCCGACGGGAACCTGTTCCACAGCGCCGTACGTGACGCCGGCATCCTCCAGCGCCGCGCTCCCCGCTTCCCTTGCCATGTCCCAGTACTGCCATGAACGGGTCTCGGGCTTCTCGAACCGCGTCATCCCGACCCCGGCGACAAAGGCCTTCATGGCGCGCAGAGTAGAACGCGTTCCATCAACTCACCAGCCCCTGACGGGAGATCAGAAACCCATGAGTCGGTCAAGGATTCGTTAGGGGCCCGAAGCAACGGAATAGTTGCCTGTGCATACGAGGTTTACCCAGCACTTATCACTACGGGGAGGCCTCGACTTCATGACCCACACGACGACCGATCAGCCGGCCCGGAGAGCGGGCGGCGCCGTGGTCCCGGTGCTCGCCTTCGCCGGCATAGTGGTCGCGGTGATGCAGACCCTGCTCGTGCCGGTCATCAAGGACCTGCCGCAGCTGCTGCACACCGCGCCCTCCAACGCCACCTGGGTCCTCACCTCGACCCTCCTGTCCGGTGCCGTGGCCACCCCGATCATGGGCCGCCTCGGCGACCTCTACGGCAAGCGGCGGATGCTGATCCTCAGCCTCGGCGTGATGGTGGTCGGCGCCCTGGTCAGCGCCCTCACCAGCCAGCTGCTCACCATGATCGTCGGCCGTACCCTCCAGGGCTTCGCCATGGGCGCGATCCCGCTCGGCATCGGCCTGATGCGCGACATGCTGCCGCGCGAGAGGCTCGGCTCGGCCATGGCCCTGATGAGCTCCTCGATCGGCGTCGGCGGCGGCCTCGCGCTGCCCGCCGCGGCCCTGGTGGCACAGCACACGAACTGGCACGCCCTGTTCTACGGCGCCGCCGGCCTCGGCGCGCTCGCCATCGTCCTCACCCTCCTCGTCGTGCCCGAGTCCCCGATGCGGGCGGAGGGCTCCTTCGACCTGCTGGGCGCGCTGGGCCTGTCGACCGGCCTGGTGCTGCTCCTGCTGCCCATCACCAAGGGCAGCGACTGGGGCTGGTCCTCGGGTACGACGCTCGGTCTGTTCGCCGCGTCGGTCGTGGTCCTCGTCCTGTGGGGCCTGTTCGAACTGCGCCTCAAGGCGCCCCTGGTCGACCTGCGCACGACCGCCCGCCCGGCCGTCCTCTTCACCAACCTCGCGTCGATCATGGTCGGCGTGGCGTTCTACGTCGTCTCCCTGGTCCTGCCCCAGCTGCTCCAGCTGCCCAAGGCGACCGGCTACGGCCTCGGCCAGTCCATGGTCGTCGCGGGTCTGTGCGTGGCCCCGCTGGGCCTGACGATGATGTTCACCGCGCCGGTCTACGCCCGGCTGTCCGCCAAGTACGGCCCGAAGGTCACCCTCATCATCGGCCTGCTGATCATCGCGATCGGCTACGGCGGCGGCCTCGGCCTGATGCACGCGGCCTGGCAGACGATCGTCACGTCCGTGATCCTCGGCGCGGGCATCGGTCTCGCCTACTCCTCGCTGCCCGCTCTGATCGTCGGCGCGGTGCCCGCCTCGGAGACCGGCGCGGCGAACGGACTCAACACGTTGATGCGGTCCATCGGTACGTCGGTGTCCAGCGCCGTCATCGGGATGGTGCTGGCCAACACGGCGAACAACGTGGGCGGGCTGGCCATCCCGACCATGCATGGGTTCCGGGTGTCCTTCCTGATCGCCACCGCGGCGGTGGCGGCCGGGTTGCTGCTGGCGCTGTTCCTGCCGAAGGCCGGCCGCCCGGCTCAGCAGCACACCCAGCTGCGGGCCAGCAGTGAGGAGGACGCTGTGCTGGAGCGTGCCGAGGAGGTGCTGCGGGGCTTCCGGGGGCGGGTTCTGGGTGCCGACGGTGCTCCGGTCGCCCGGGCCAAGGTCACGTTGATCGACCGGCGGGGGCGGCAGGCCGGCGCGACCGTCTCCGACGAGGACGGCGGCTATGTGCTCGCCGTGCCGGCTCAGGGGGCGTATGTGCTCGCCGCACGGGCCGCGGGGCATGGGCCGCTGGCGTCCTCTGCCACGCATTCGGGTGAGTCGGGGGCTGTCGAGCTGGATCTTTCGTTGCCTGGGGAGATTGTCAGCGCGTAGAGCTCGAGGGGGCCGTCGTACGTCGGCTGCGGCTTCGTCGTGGCCTGTCGCGCAGTTCCCCGCGCCCCGGTGAAACGCACCCCCTGTCACACAGTGGCCGGGGGTGCGGCAGCATGGGCGGCCGGAACAGTCGTACGACCGGAAGGCTCCCCATGTCCGCCAGCGCCCCCAAGCCCGAGATCCTCGCCGCGTTCGAGGCGGCCAAGGGGTTCATGCCCGTGGACGAGGGGCTGGCGTTGTATGCGGCCGCGGTGGAGGCGGGGCGGCTGGGGTTGCCGTTGCTGGAGGTCGGGACGTACTGCGGGCGGTCCACCGTGCTGCTCGCCGACGCGGCCCGTGCGGCCGGGGTCACGGCGCTGACCGTGGACCATCACCGCGGCAGCGAGGAACAGCAGCCCGGGTGGGACTACCACGACCCGGAGACCGTCGACCCGGAGATCGGGCTGATGGACACGCTGCCTGCCTTCCGCCGCACCCTCCACAAGGCGGGCCTGGAGGACCACGTGGTCGCGTTCGTCGGCCGGTCGCCGCAGATCGCCGCGCTCTGGCGGGCCCCGCTCGGTCTCGTCTTCGTCGACGGCGGCCACACCGACGAGCACGCGGGCGCGGACTACGAGGGCTGGGCGCCCCATGTGGCCCAGGACGGACTGCTGGTCATTCACGACGTCTTCCCGGAGCCCGAGGACGAGTTCACCGGGCAGGCGCCGTACCGGGTGTACCTGCGGGCGCTGGAGTCCGGGGCGTTCACGGAGGTCTCGGCGACCGGCTCCCTGCGTGTCCTGCGGCGAACGGGCACGGGGATCTGAGGCCCTGACCCGAGGGCCTCCGGCCGCCATGACAAGATCGCGTTTGCTGACTCGTGCCAAGAGCGTGCCGGGGTTCGCCGAGTACGACCATCGGCACGGAACCATCTTCCTGCGGTGAGGGTGGGGCCGGGCCGGTGGCTTGATCGGTGCGCGAGTCTTGATCGCTGCCGGGCCTGCTGATTGGCTGGCCGGCATGACCGAGCTCGGACCCGGCGCCTGGCCACCTGCCCCGATCAGGACCGAGAGGCTCGTGCTCCGTGAGCCCGAGGCCCGGGACCGTGCGGCGGTCATCGAGCTGTTTGCCTCGCCAGAGGTGGGCACCTACCTCGGTGGCCCCCGGCCGCGTGATGAGCTCGAGCGCGAGATACCGGGGGCACCCAGCCGGCGCCCCGGCCGTTTCATGGTCGATCTCGACGGAGCGGTGATCGGCCAGATCACGCTCTACAGAGAAACGGGGCACCTTCGCCAGGCTGCCGGGAAGGCCGAGCTCGGCTACTTGTTCCTGCCGGAGGCCTGGGGGTGCGGGTATGCCACCGAGGCATGCGCAGCGGCACTCGACTGGTTCGCCGACGCGTGTCCCGGCGAACCGGTGGTGCTCGCCACCCAGACCGCCAACGTCCGCTCGATGCGCCTCGCGGCGAAGCTGGGGTTCATCGAGGCAGAGCGGTTCGAGGCGTACGGCGCCGAGCAGTGGTTCGGCATGTGGTCCCCGGGCGCGCTGTCCGATTGAGCTCGTGCTCGGCCCGCCCTAACAGAGGTTTCCGGTCCTCCGGCAGGGCGGGCGTGTTGAAGCCGGCCGCCAGTTACCGCTCGGCCGGCACGACGAATCCACGCCGTGGCGGAGGTGCTGGGTCACGCGAGTCCGGCTGCTGCGCGCGCTTCCACGCCTTGACCAGCTCCGCGTACCGCGGGTCGATCCACTCGGACATGCGGCCTCCTTTCACCCCGGAGGCTAGACCAGGCCGGGCTTCGGCCGCGGGGTGATGACGATCGTGCATTCCGGGGCGTGCTGGCACTTCGCCGCCACGGACACGAGGGCCTCGTCGGACGGTGGTCCCCACAGCTCGGGGTCGGCCTTCCAGCCGAGTTCGGCGATCTTCTCGCGGGTGCGGTCCAGGATCGGCGGGTCGTAGTGGGTGGGGTCGTAGCCCGGGTAGTGGTGGACGAAGTCGCCGCCGAGCCATTCGCACAGTTCGGCGTACGTGACGGTGTGCAGGATCAGCGCGTGCCAGCCCTCGTCCACGATCCGCGACGGCGCCAGGCCGACGCCGGGGTTCGCCGAGCAGGCCGCCACGAATTTGAGGGCCTCCTCGACGATGCGACCGGCCATCTCCTCGCTCATGTCCGGGTTGGCGTCCGTCACCGCCTTGCGGCAGGAGGTGAACCGCTCGTCAGTGATGAGCATCCGGGCGAGCGCTGGGGGCTTCGGGTCGGGGCCGGCCTGCGGCATGGGGCCAGGGCCGGGCAGGGGTGCGCTCACGGGCGTCTCCTTCGCTGGTTGCGGATGGGATGGCGGCCCGGGCCGGTGGTCTTCGCGGGATTCGCCGGTCCGGGCTCGGTCAGTAGCCGGTCTTCCTGGGGCCTGCCGCCGGGATGGGATGGCGGACGGCAGGCCGTCTCCAGCGCCGAGGACCGCTCCCAGCGCCGTCGGGGGCACGCTGGAGCCAGGCCCGCATCCGGCACGTCGGCGTGCGCCGGGAGCGGGAGCATCAGTGGCGTGTCGGCAGTGGCCAAGTGCGGATGATGATGATGGTGCCGGCACCGGTCGCGCCGTGGGTGCGGACTTCGTTCCGCCCGTCTTCGGGGTGGAACGGTTCGGTGCAGGACGGGAGTTGCGGGCGGCCGGAATGGCGCGCAGCGTGCAGGGCCGGCAGGCGCGAGGGAACCAGTGGCCCCCGTCGGTCTCGCGCTCGCCGAGGTCGACGGCCGTTGCCGTGGACGGCGCCTCACCGCTCCACGCGCCCCCGTCGCCGTGCGTGCGTCGAGCAGCGCGTCCAGGAACGGCACGGGGATGAGTGGTAGGAGGTCGGCCGGGATACCGACGAGGGATCCGGTCTCGGAAGTCGTCATGCGAGAGCCTCCGCTTCGGGACGGTAGTCGCGGGGGCCGAACGCGGCGGCGATGCGCGCGGAGTCGTTGAGGTCACCCGAACCGTCGGGGCGCCACAGCCAGAAACGCCCGTCCACCTGCCGGCCCGTCGGCGGGCAGGACAGTGACCAGCCCGCGGAATGCACGACCAGGTGCCGGACGTCGGAGAGTTCCTCGGCGGCGTCCAGCGGTACCAGCCAGAACATCTTGTCGGCGTCGGGATCGGCGAGGACGGGCCCGTGCGGCGAGTCACGGAGCCGGGAGGCCGCCGGCCATCCCCGGGTGAGGCGGGACTCGGCTACGAGCCAGCGAGCGCCGGAGACGACAAGGGCGAGACGTTCCTCGTCCCATGCCGCGCGGACAAGGGCCGGGCGTTCACCGCAATCGGCGAGCCATGTGTCCCCGGCCTCGTACTGTAGGGCGGAGCTCATCAGGTGGGCCATGACCCGACCGTATGCAGGGCGATTGCAGGCCTGCGTGCCGATTGCGCGCGATTGCGCATGCTGTCGAAGAGCTTGCGGCGGATTGCCTACGAGAGGTCCAGCGAGGCTCGTGCACGGCCTATCAGACGCCGCGCCGGCGGTCCGTACTCGGCGGACTCGCCAAGCCAATGCCACGCCCGTTCGTACAGTTCGACGTCCTCGTCGCCGGTGAGCCACAGTTCCTCGCTGATCGTCTCGACGATGACGAGGCGGCGGTCGTAGATCCAGAACGCGTGAGGGGCGGTGCGGCGCAGTTGCGCATCGAACGGGATGATCCCGAGTTCGACGCGTTTCTGCCCGACGAGGTTGTAGAGGCGGTCCAGCTGCTCGGCCATCACGTCGATGGGGCAAGGCCGGTGATACAGCGCGGCCTCGCAGAGGATGAAGCGGAACGTCTTCTCCGGGTCGTACAGGGCCTCTTGCCTGCGCATCCGCTTCTCAACGGCAGCATCGGTCGTCGCCGGGATCCCCCGGAACTCGGCGAGCGAGTCGAACACTGCGCGCGCGTACTCCGGCGTCTGGAACAGGCCTGGTATCCGGGAGACCTCAAGGCCCCGGATCTGCTGCGTGTTCTCGGTCAGGCGTACGGCGATCTCCTGCCGACCGCGGAGGCCGCCGGCGAGCTGCTTGCGCCAGGACCGGTTGCGTTGCTTCATGTCCAGCCCGGCAAGCAAGCCGTGAAGTTCGGCCTCGACGTCCGGCCGGTCGAGGGCGCGCGCCCACGCGCTCAGGTCGTCTCGGGTCGGAGTCTGCTTGCCGTTCTGCATGCGGCTGACCTTCGAGGTCTGCCAGCCGAGGCGGGCGGCAAGATCTTTGCCTTCCAGCCCGGCCTCGGTGCGCAGCTCGCGCAGCCGAGCACCGAGGGCTTCACGGGCCGTCTGGAAGTCGGTGGTCACACAGTCGAAGTTACCTGCCGGGCGAACTCCTGCGTAGGCACAGCATGGTGCCAGGCGGCGTCTCGGACCTGGCAGGCGGCGAGCACATCGGCGGGGTCCTCGGTGACGTACACACCGAGGGTGATGTCGTCCTCGTCGAACGCGAACCGGGCCACGATCTTGGAGTCGAACAGCCAGAAGTCGTAGTCCGGCAGGCGCAGATGCTCGGCCTGGGCCCGAGCGAGGTTGCGGATGTCCTCTCCCGCGGCCACGTTCCCCGGCGCGCTGGCCAGAAGGAACCGCTGGCCCTCGGTGGGCGGGGCGTCGACCAAGCGCACGCGCTCGAACCGCTTCCCCGCGGCCGTCTGCTCGGCGACGTTCTCCAGCCACCCGCTGGCCTCGGCGGCGATGTCTTCGCCGGCCTGCCAGCGCGCCCACTTGGCGCTGCGCCGGTCGGAGGCGTAGCCGCGGCGGGTCTCCAGCCGCCACGCGGTGTGCCGGAACTCGTGAAAAAGGTGGGAGATTGCCGAGAACGGCTGCAGCTCCGGCGCCTCGGTCCTGGGCGCATACCGGGTGAGCAGGCTGCGAGGGACGCGTACGAACGTCTCGGACGGCTTCACGTCCCGCAGCTGTACCAGGTGCTCGGGGTCGGTCTCGCGGTCGCCCTGGACGAGGATCTCGCCGGTGCCCTCGATCTCGTAGAGGGTGGGGCAGTCGCCTTCGTCGCTGGTCGTGCCGATGAACCTGAGCGCCATCCCGCCTCCGCATCCGTCGGGTTGGGCTCCCAGAATGCGCGGGATGGCACAGGCATGCCCGAGGATTGCAGCAGATTGCGCGCCGCGACCACGTGGGCGCAGTTGCGCGCAATCCACCGGCTCAGCGGCTGTGCGTGGCCTCAGCGTGCGAACTTTTCGGTGGCCGCTGGGGTGACGGGGGTGAAGAAGTTGACGAGGTTGCCGTCGGGGTCGCGGAACAGCAGTGACCGGTTGCCCCAGGGCATCGTGGTGGGCTCGTTGACGAAGTCGGTGACGAAGCCGGTCAGGTTCTGGTGCACGCGGTCCACGTCGTCGACGAGGAACTCGGTGATCACGCTGTGGTTGTCCGCCGGGCGCGCAGAGCCCGGGGCGAACAGCGGGACGGTGCGGGTGCCGGCGATCGCGAGGGTGGCGCCCGCGGTCTTGAGTTCGGCGAAGTCCTCGGTGGCCCACATCGCCCGCACCCCGGTCGCTCGCTCGTAGAACTCGACGAGGCGCGCTACGTCGCTGGTGATGATGCGGATCGAGACGAAGTCCATGGGAATCTCCTTGGCTGTGCTGGAGGCGTGCACGTCGCAGGCTAGGAGAAATAGTGGACAGAATCGGTCCTGTATTCGCGTTAGGCTGCGAACATGCCTCGACCCACCGGCCGCGTGCTGACACTCCTGGAGCTGCTGCAGTCGGGCGGCACCCGGACGGTGGCCGAACTCGCCGACCGGCTCGGCGTCGAAGGGCGCACCGTGCGCCGGTATGTGGACCAGCTGATCGACCTGGACGTGCCGGTGGAATCGGTGCGCGGCCGTTACGGCGGGTACCGGCTCGCTCCCGGGTACCGCTTGCCTCCGCTCATGCTCAGCGACGACGAGGCGCTGGCCGTGCTGCTCGGCCTGGTCGCCGGCCGCCGAGCAGGGTTGACGACGACGCAGCACACGGCGAGCGAGACGGCATCGGCGAAGATCCGGCGGGTGCTGCCCAGGCACATCGCCCGTCGGCTCGACACACTCCTGGACGCTCTCGCCTTCACGGACGAGCCCGGCGGGTTCGACACCCCGGACGCCGGGGTCCTGCTCACCGTCGCCGATGCGGCGCGCCACCGCCGGCCGGTCTCGATCCGCTACACCGACCGCGACGGACGGCGCAGCGAACGCACACTGCACGCGTACGGGATCGTCGCCCATGCGGGCCGGTGGTACGTCACGGGCAAGGACGCCCGGATCGGCGAGGACCGGACCTTCCGGCTCGATCGCATCGCGGACGCGAGGACCCTGCCCGGCTCATTCGAAGCGCCCGTGGGTCCCTCTCCGGCACAGCGCGTGCTGTCAGCGTTCGCCACGGCCGAGTACCGGCATGAGGTGACCTTGCGGATCCACGGAACGGTCGAGCAGATCCGCGCCCACTTTCCCGCCGGCGTCGCGAGCCTTGAGGAGCACGAGCCCGCGGCAGGCGAGGACCGGACGACCGAGCGCTGGCTGCGCGTCGAGCTACGGGCGGAGCGGCTCGACTGGTTGCCTGCGCTACTCGCCTCACTCGACCGGCCGTTCGTCATCGAGCGCCCCGATGAACTGCGCGGCCTCGTCACCGCGCTAGCCGATCGCCTCGCGTCCTGCGCCCGCCAAGCCTGACAGCGAGGAACCAGTTCCCGACGGGCCGGCGGCCTCGGCGACGTAGGCCCACCACGCATCTCACACATCACACATATCTCACACATCTCACGTATCTCTCGCTGATCGAGCGGACGGAGGGGGGTCGGGAGCGGGGCACCGGCATCACCCATAGGGCTGTCCTGGACCGTATGGACACCACGGAGGGCGGTTAGGGTGGCAGGCGTGTCCTACGTAGGCCCTGAGTTCGATTCCCCGCAGTCCCGCCGGCCCCGGCGCGGCCCGCTGACCGTCGCGCTGGCCGCGCTGGTGCCCGGTGCGCTGCTCGGCTGGGCGGTGTACGAGACGGCGGGCGGCGGATCCAGGGGCGGCGGCGCGGACCGTACGGCCACCGCGGCCCCGACGTCCGGCCGTTCCGCCGCCTCGCCCACCGACGACGCCAAGCGGCCCTCCGGGACACCCGCGGCGCCCGCGTCCGGCTCGCTGAAGGGGAAGGTCGTCGTCATCGACCCCGGGCACAACCAGGGCAACTTCCAGCACGCGGACGAGATCAACCGCAAAGTCGACATCGGGACGAACAAGAAGGAGTGCGACACCACCGGGACGTCCACGAACGACGGTTACACCGAGGCCCGGTTCACCCTCGACGTCGCCCACCGGCTGCGCACGCTGCTGGAGAAGCAGGGCGCCACGGTCAAGCTGACCCGGGACGGCGACAGCCCGGCCTGGGGGCCGTGTGTGGACGAGCGGGCCCGGATCGGCAACGCGGCGCACGCGGACGCGGCGATCTCCATCCACGCCGACGGCTCCGCGGAGGGCAACCGCGGCTTCCACGTCATCCTGCCGGGGTCCGTGCACGCCGGTGCCGCCGACACCCGCCCGATCGTCGGCCCCTCCCGTGACCTCGGTACGCGCGTTGCCGGAACCTTCCTGCGCGAGACCGGTGAGCCGCCGTCCAACTACCTCGGCGAAGGTACCGGTCTCGTTACACGTACGGACCTGGGCGGTCTCAATCTGTCAACGGTTCCCAAGGTGTTCATCGAGTGCGGCAACATGCGCGATAGCAAGGACGCGGCACTGCTGACCAGCGGCACCTGGCGGCAACGGGCGGCACAGGGGATCTCTGAGGGAATCGTGAGTTTCCTGCGCGGGTCGTGACCGGCGGGCGGAACCGGCCGGACAGCCGGATCTTGCGGACGGTAGTGTCTACCGACGACGAGACGACCTACGAAGGACCTGAAGTGAATATCCGCTCCCTCACTAGAGGCGACGGCGTGGTGATCGGAGCAGCGGTGGTGCTGTTCATCGCGTCGTTCCTCACTTTCGAGAGCATCTCCCTCTCCGGCTTCGGTGCGAGCCAGAGCCGGAACGCGTGGGACGACCTGGGCATGGGCCTGGGCATCTACATGGGCGCGGTGATCGGTGCCGTCCTCATCGTCGTCAACCGCTGTCTGCCGCAGCCGCGCAAGGTGCTCGGGCTCGACCTGGCCCAGGTCGGCACCGCGTTCGCGGTCCTGGCGACCTGGGCGCTGCTGTGGACGCTGATCGACGTCCCGGACGGCGTGAACGCCGGCGCCGGTCTGATCCTCGGTTTCATCGCCGCTCTGGTTCTCGCGGGTGCCGCCATCGCCTCCCCGCAGGTCCCCGCCCTCCAGGCCGCCCTGCTCCCGGCCCCCAAGCCGGTCGCCCCGCAGCCCTACGGCGCCCAGCCGCCCGGTGGTTACGGCTACCCGGGTGCCCAGCCGCAGCAGCCGTACGGCGCCCAGCCGCAGCCGGGCCAGCCGTTCGGGCAGCCGGCGGCCGCGCCGGGCGCTCCGGCGGCGCAGCCGGCGGGTCCCGCCGGTACCGCGGGTCCGGCGGACTTCTCGCCGTTCTGGTTCGCCGTGCCGGTGACCCGTCCGCTGTTCGCGGAGGACGGCTCGCCGAACCCGATCGCCGAACTGGCGCCGGGCACCTGGTACCTGGCCGTCGAGCAGCGCGGTGCCGCGCTCGTCGCGCAGACCCAGGACGGCCGCCGGGGCGTGCTCCAGGACACCTCCGGCATCCAGCGCGGCTGAGCCCCGCACACCGCCGCACACGGCCCCTCGCCCTTCCGGGCGGGGGGCCGTTGTCGTACAGTCGGCTGCCAGGTCGATATCTGACGGCCCGTCAGGAGGCAGGCGTATGCGGCTCGGTCTCGCACTCGGCTACTGGGGACGCGGCCCGGACGGCGGCCAGGTGCCGCTCGTCCAGGAGGCGGAGCGGCTCGGCTATCACTCGGTGTGGACGGCGGAGTCCTGGGGCTCGGACGCCTTCACCCCGCTGACCTGGATCGCCGCACAGACCTCAAGGATCATGCTGGGTACGGCCGTTGCCCAGATGGCGGCCCGCCCGCCGACCACCACCGCGATGCACGCGCTCACCCTGGATCACCTCTCCGGCGGGCGGATGATGCTCGGCCTCGGCCTGTCCGGGCCGCAGGTGGTGGAGGGCTGGTACGGCCGCCCGTTCCCGGGCTCGCCGCTGACCGCGACCCGGGAGTACGTGGACGTCGTACGGCAGGTGCTGCGGCGGGAGGCGCCGGTGACCTCCGGCGGGCGGTTCCATCCGCTGCCGTACCGGGGCGCGGACGGCACGGGGCTCGGCAAGCCGCTGAAGTCCATCACGCATCCGCTGCGGGCCGGCCTGCCCGTCCTGCTCGGTGCCGAGGGGCCGAAGAACGTGGCGCAGACGGCCCGGATCGCGGACGGCTGGCTGCCGCTGTACTGGGCGCCGAGCCGGCCCGAGGTCTACGGGGACGTGGTGCACAAGCTTCCCGAGGGGTTCCTGGTGGCTCCGATGGCCCGGGTGAAGGTGTGCGACGACGTGGCCGAGGGGCTGCTGCCCGTCAAGGCCATGCTCGGCTTCTACATCGGCGGGATGGGCCACGCGGCCCGCAACTTCCACGCCGACCTGATGGCCCGCATGGGCTACGAGGAGGCGGCGCGCAGGATCCAGCGGCTGTTCCTGGAGGGCCGCAGGCAGGAGGCCGTGCTGGCCGTGCCGGACGCCTTCGCCGACGAGATCTCCCTGGTCGGCCCGCGTGAACGCATCGCCGAGCGGCTGGAGTTGTGGCGTGCGGGTCCGGTGACCGACCTGCTGGCCCTGTCACCCGACCCGCACACCCTCAGGGTGCTGGCGGAGCTGAACGCCTAGCTGCCCTGCTTGAGTTGGGACGCGGACGGCACCTGCTCCTTCACCGGGGCGCCCGCGCTCGCGCCCGCACCCTTGACCTTGTCGATGGTGTCGCTGAAGGAGCCGGCCGCGCTGTCGTCGCCGCCTCGGAGCTTGGCCGGCAGGTTCTTCAGGCCGTCGATGGCCGAGTTGACCGGCGCGAGCGCCTTCGACAGCGTGGGATCGCCCTGGGCGTTGCGCACGGCCGCCTTCAGGCGGTTGTAGGTGAAGGCACCGGCCAGGCCCGCCTTGACCAAGGCGGCCTTGCGGCCCTGGGCGCCCTTCTTGAACTTGCCCGCCTTCCAGGGCTTCACGATCCACTGGTAGGTCGCGCCCGCCGCGAGTCCCGCGTTCGCCACGAACCGGGCCTTGGCGAACTTCTGCCGTTCGGCGGAGGTGGTCGGGCTGGGGGTGGCGGCAGCGTGGGCGGCCTGGACCGCCGCGGTGTCCTTCGTACTGGTCTGCTCGCCGCTGCCGCAGGCGGTGGAACCGGCCAGCAGGGCGCAGGACAGCGTGAGCGCCACGACGAGGCGCCGTATGGGTACGGGCACGGGGTCCTCCGGACGTGTCCTCCCCGAGCGGTCTGTTTCCTCCGGCATCCTCACCCGAGCGGGCCGGGTCCGCCACCCGGGCGCCGCCGTTCGGGTTTCACCGCTCGCCGCCGGGCAATCCGGAAGGTATGTCCCCTCGATATCGGAACGGTGCCAATCAGGCCGGAACGGTCATCGCGGTCGTCGCCGACGTCATGGCGCTGATCCTCGGCCTGTGGATCCTGATGTACCTGCTGGACGCCAACCGTGCCAACAGCCTGGTCCAAGTCGTCCACCACGCCGCCGCCTGGCTGGCGGGCTGGTCCCACGACCTGTTCACGTTCAACGAGGCCTGGGCGAGGGTGGTCGCGGGCTACGGCCTGGCCGCGGTGGTGTACCTGTTCGTGGGCCACGCCATCGCCAACCGGATACACCGGCACTGAGCTGTGCCGGCTAGGCGCAGCAGTCGGTGTCCAGCCCCGTCGGCAGGTGTTCCCCTCCGAAGACCGCGCACGTCGCCTCGTGGCCGCCCAGCGCCGCGACCGCGAGGAGCAGCGAGCCGGCCGTCCACGTGGTGAGTTCGCGGGGCCAGATCGCGTCGTCCTCGAAGACATAGCCCGTCCAGTACAGGCCGCTCTCCGGGTCACGCAGATGCTGGATGGACTGCAGGATCGTAAGGGCGCGGTCGGACTCCCCCACCGCCCACAGCGCCAGGGCGAGTTCGCTGGACTCGCCGCCGGTGACCCAGGGGTTGGGGACCACACAGCGCACACCGAAGCCGGGGACCACGAACCGGTCCCAGGACTCCGCGATACGGGCCCTGCCTTCCTCGCCGGTCAGCGCGCCGCCGAGGACCGGGTAGTACCAGTCCATCGAGTAGCGGTCCTTGTCCAGGAAGCGCTCCGGGTGCCGGCGGATCGCGTGCCGCAGCCCGCCGACCGCCAACTCCCAGTCCGGCTGCGGCTCTTCACGCTGGTCGGCGATCGCCAGTGCGCAGCGCAGCGCGTGGTGGATCGAGGAGCTGCCGGTGAGCAGGGCGTCCGCGGTGGGCGTGCCGTCGTCCTCGCGGCGCCAGCCGATCTGGCCGCCGGGCTGCTGGAGCCCGAGCACCCACTCCACGGCCGAGTAGACGCATGGCCACATGCGGTCCAGGAACGTGTCGTCACCGGTGGACAGGTAGTGGTGCCACACGCCCACGGCTATGTAGGCGACGAAGTTCGACTCGCGGGCGGGGTCGGTGACGTCGTCGTGGGTGCCGTCGGCGTAGGCCGCGTACCAGGAGCCGTCCTCGTTCTGGTGCCGGGCGAGCCAGAGGTAGGCCCGCTCGGCGGCCTCGTGTTCGCCGGCCGCGTCCAGGGCCATCGCGGCCTCGGTGTGGTCCCACGGGTCCAGGTGGTGCCCGCGGAACCACGGGATCGCGCCGTCCTCCCGCTGCACGGCGAGGATGCCGCGGACGGTCGCGGCGGCCTGCCCGGCGGTGAGGACCCCGGGCAGGACGAGGTGCTCTGTCCGGGGAGTGGTCACTTGGCGGCCGCCTCGAAGGTCTCGGTCCCGGCCAGACGCGGCAGGTGCGGCTTGGTCGCGTAGACCACGAAGCTCTTGCCGATCAGCGGGTTCAGCGCCTGCTCGGCGACCCGGGTGGCGAGCGGCTTCTTCATGATGTCCCAGACCAGCAGCTTGTGGTACGCCCGCACCGGCAGCGCCTTGTCGTTGTCGACGCCGAACGCGCACTTCAGCCACCAGTACGGCGAGTGCAGCGCGTGCGCATGATGACTGCCGTACGGCTTCAGGCCCGCCTCGCGGATCTTCGCCACCAGCTCGTCGGCCTTGTAGATGCGGATGTGGCCGCCCTCGACCTCGTGGTAGGCGTCGGACAGCGCCCAGCAGACCTTCTCCGGGCCGTAGCGCGGCACGGTGACGGCGATCCGCCCGCCCGGCTTGAGCACGCGCACCATCTCGGCGAGCACGCCCTTGTCGTCGGGGATGTGCTCCATCACCTCGGAGATGATGACGACGTCGAAGGACTCGTCCGGGAAGGGCAGGGCCAGCGCGTCGCCCTCCATGGCCGTGGCGGTGGCGCCCTCGGGGGCCTCCCCGGCCTCCTTCATCGCCGCGAACCACTTGGCGACCTCGCGGATCTCCTCGCCGTTCTGGTCCAGGGCCACGACCTGGGCACCGCGCCGGTAGCACTCGAAGGCGTGCCGGCCGGCCCCGCAGCCGAGGTCCAGGACTCGGTCGCCCGGGGCGAGCGGGAACCGGGAGAAGTCGACGGTCAGCACGTGGCCCTGCTTTCGGAGGAGACGCCTGCAACAGTTGCGGGGGCCGCGGGAGCAACCATGTGTGCGGCCGCGGAAGCACTTGGTGAGGCCGCGGAGCGGCCGGGAGTCTGGGCCGCGGAGCGGCCGGGTCCCGCGGCGGAGCGGCTGAGGCCCGCGGCGGAGCGGCTGAGGCCCGCGGCGCGGGCGATGGCCTCGCGGTAGTGCGCCACGGTCCCTTCCGCGGCCCGCGCCCATGTGAAGTGCCGCAGCACCCGCTCACGGCCCGCGCGGCCGAGCCGCACCCGCAGCTCACGGTCCCCCAGCAGCCGGCCGAGCCCGGCGGCCAGCGCCCCCGCATCGCCCGGCGGTACGGCCAGACAGGTCTCGCCGTCACGTCCGGCGACCTCGGGGATCGCGCCGCCGGTCGTGGCGACCAGCGGCGTGCCGGTGGCCATGGCCTCGGCGGCGGGCAGCGAGAAACCCTCGTACAGCGAGGGCACGCAGGCGACCTCGGCCGAGCGGATCAGGTCGACCAGTTCGCCGTCGGAGATGCCCTTGACGAAGTCGACGGCGCCTTCGAGGCCGTACCGCTCGATCGCCGCCGCGACCGGCCCCTCCTCGGGCCGCTTGCCGACGACGACGAGATGGGCGGCCGGATGCTCGGTGCGCACCTTGGCCAGCGCCTCCACCAGGAACACCAACCCCTTCAGCGGCACATCGGCGCTGGAGGTGGTGACGATCCGGCCCGGCACCTGAGCCACGGCCGAATTCGGCGAGAAGAGGTCGGTGTCGGCGCCGATGTGGACGACGTGCATACGGTCGTCACGCACGCCGAGATGGTCGACGATCTCCTGACGGGAGGTACCCGAGACGGTGAGCACGGAGGGCAGCCGGCGGGCGACCCGCTTCTGCATCCGGGTGAAGGCGTACCAGCGGCGCACCGAGTAGCGGCGCTGCCAGCCCTCGGCCGCGTCCAGCTCCAGCTGCCGGTCGACGGTGATGGGATGGTGGATGGTGGTGACCAGGGGCGCGCCGATGTCGCCCAACAGCCCGTATCCAAGGGTCTGGTTGTCGTGCACGACGTCGAACTCGCCACGCCGGGCGCGCAGATGGCGGCGGGCACGCAGGGAGAAGGTCAGCGGCTCGGGGAAGCCGCCGGTCCACATCGTCGCGACTTCCAGGGCGTCGATCCAGTCCCGGTACTCGCCCCGCCCGGGGGTGCGGAAGGGGTCGGGCTGGCGGTAGAGGTCGAGGCTGGGCAGCTCGGTGAGGCGCAGCGTGCCGTAGCCCTCGTCGAGGATCGGGTACGGCTGCGAGCCGATGACCTCGACCCGGTGCCCGAGCCGGGCCAGCTCACGCGAGAGATGCCGTACGTAGACACCCTGGCCGCCGCAGAACGGGTTCCCTTTATAGGTGAGGAGCGCGATGTCGAGCGGTCGCTCGCCGTCGGATGCGGGGTCCTCCTGGGCACCCGCTTCCCGGGCCTCAGCGGTCACTCCGTGCCCCCTTCTGCCTGCACTGTCCCGCGAGACTACGTCGGGACGCTAATCTAGAACAAGTTTCAGACTTGATCGTTCAAGAGGCTCTGAATCTACCGGCAGGTAAGGGTGCTGTGAGCGGTGGATCAGGTGATTCGCGCCACGGCGTGCCGCCCTGCCATGCTGGATGATCACGTGCCCCACAGACGCCTTCACCGACTGTCACGGAACGGGACCCATGCCTGCGGAAGCCAGTGTTTCGAGGCCTTCCCCCACGCTCGAACGAGCTCGCGCGGGGGGACCCCCATCGCCGCCTCTGACCGAGCGCCAGGAGGCCCGCCGCCGCCGGATCCTGCACGCGAGCGCCCAGCTGGCCAGCCGCGGCGGTTTCGACGCCGTACAGATGCGCGAGGTGGCGGAATCCTCACAGGTCGCCCTCGGCACCCTGTACCGCTACTTCCCCTCCAAGATCCACCTGCTGGTGGCGACGATGCAGGACCAGCTGGAGCACATGCACGGCACCCTGCGGAAGAAGCCCCCGGCCGGTGACACGGCCGCCGAGCGGGTCGCGGAGACCCTGATGCGGGCCTTCCGCGCCCTCCAGCGCGAGCCGCACCTGGCCGACGCGATGGTCCGCGCGCTGACCTTCGCCGACCGCAGTGTCTCGCCGGAGGTGGACCAGGTCTCCCGCCAGACGACCCTGATCATCCTGGACGCGATGGGCCTGGAGAACCCCACCCCCGAACAGCTCTCCGCGGTCCGGGTCATCGAGCACACCTGGCACTCCGCCCTGATCACCTGGCTCTCCGGCCGGGCCTCCATCGCCCAGGTGAAGATCGACATCGAGACGGTGTGCCGCCTGATCGACCTGACGGAGCCGGGCGCACGCGGCTGATCACCCCCGCTTCCAGCGCCGCAGGGCGCCGAGCAGCTGACCGAGCACCTTCAGCGCCGCGGTACGGCGGGCCGGCCGACGGGACCACACGGCGGGCAGGACGACACCGGCGTAGACGGCGAGGAAGACGAGGGTGGCGAGGAGGAGCGGAAGCTGGGCGTTCATGGCGTTCCTTCCGGGACGGACGGCCGACGGCTTGCGCCACGACGATCGCGCCCGGGAACACCGCCCCGGCCGAACCCCGAATCCCGCCGAATTCCCTCCGAAAGGCGCAGGTCAGGTCGTAGGCTTCGGAGACGTTCACCGAACGACGCCGAAGGGATGGGGGAGTTGGCCGCACCTCGTCCGGCGGGTCCCGTCGCGGACTTCTGGAGCGAACTGCACCGGCTCGTGGACAAGTGCGGTGTGTCGCAACGGGAGATCTCCGAGGCGCTCGGCTGGAGCAGCACCAGTTCGGTCTCGGAGCTGCTGCGTGGGCAGCGGCGGAAGGTGCCGGACTGGGACGTCGTACGGAAGATCGTGGGCCTGTGCGCGGAGAAGGGCCTCGAGGTACGGCCTGCGGGCATGAGCCTGGACCTCCGCTTCTGGAAGAGCAGGCACGCGGAGCTGGAGCGGACGGTGGAGGCGACGCGCAGGCGCGTCGGGCGCCACCCCGGACCGGTGGGCCCGCCCGCCCCGCCACTCGACGCGGCGGCCTGCGCCGATATGCGCGTCTTGGGGGCCGTGCGCCTGCTGATCGCAGGACACATGGGGCCGACGACCGAGGCGGACGCGGTGGAAGCGCTGATGACGGCACCGCGTGGCGAGCCGGATCCGCCTGCCGTCCTGGGCGATCTGCTGAAGGACTTCCCGGACCGGGTACGAGCGGCCTGTGGCGCCGAACGCGCTGCCCTGATCCAGGCCGCTCGCGTGGTGCTGACGGCGGTGGCGGTGATGAGGACCGCCCACGAGTCGACGGCCGACGTCCTGATCGGTCACCTGACGGAGGGCGGACACCTGCCGCACACGCCCCCGCTCGCGGCCCTCGGTGACAGAAACCAGGACGCCGCTCTGCAGGTCGTCGGCGACTACGCGTGGCTGGCCATCCCGTTGGCCACCTCCTGCCCCGAGTTCGCGCTGGGCGCGGGATTGCCGGGCGTCGAACCGGGCGACCGTTCCACCGGCCTGGCCGAACTCGGGAACCTGCTGTCGGACTTCGCGGGCGGGCACGGGCCCTCCCCGTCCCAGGAAGCGCTGCTGCGCGTCCCGATCGCCGCCCTCGACGCCCCGGGCCCTCGATTACCCGGCCTCGAGGAGGGCTACATCACGCCGCGCTTCCGGCTGGCGGGCGGTCCGCCCCACCGGCGTTCCGGGATCGCCTCCGACAAGTGGTGGGCCGGTCAGCCACTCCACGACGACATCGAGCGGTTCCTCGCCGCCCATGTTCTCGGCCTTCCCGCCCTGCTGGCACCACTCGTCGTGCTCGGACACCCCGGTGCCGGCAAGTCACTGCTCACCAAGCTGCTGACGGCCCGGCTACCGGTCGGTGAGTTCCGTCCCCTTCGCGTGGAGTTGCGGCACACGCCGGCCGAGCTGGACATCCAGGCGCAGCTCGAGCACGCCCTGAAACGGACCACCGGACGGGAGGTGGGCTGGCCGAACTGGTCCGAGGCGGAGAAGGGACCCGTCCCCGTGGTCCTGCTGGACGGTTTCGACGAACTGCTCCAGGCCGGTGCGCAGAAGCTCGGTACCGCGCGGCCCTGGGGCTACCTGCGGGAGGTCGAGGACTTCCAGCGGCGTGAGGCACGGCAAGGCCGCCCGCTCATCGTGATCGTCACCAGCCGGACGGTGGTCGCCGACCGCGCGGAGATCCCGTCCGCCAGCCAGGTGCTCCGCCTCGAACCGTTCGGCGAACCGGAGATCGAACGCTGGCTCACCGTCTGGAACACGACGAACGCCGACTACTTCGAGCGGCACCGTCTGCTGCCACTCACGCCGGAGGTCCTCCTCCCGCACCGGGACCTCGCGGCGCAGCCCCTGCTGCTGCTCATGCTGGCGCTGTACGACGCGGCCGGCAACGCCCTGCGTCTGCTGGAGAACGAGGGCATCAGCAGCACCGAGCTGTACGACCGGCTGCTCGGGGAGTTCGTCGGCCGTCAGGTCGCCAAGGAGGGGCCGCTGCCCCCGGCCGAGACGGCCGCCGCCGTGGACCGCGAGCTGCACCGGCTCTCCGTCATCGCCCTGTCCATGTTCCACCGCGGCGCCCAGGCGATCAGCGGCGAGCAGGCCGACCGGGACCTGCGGGCGCTCGTCGCGCCGGACGACAGCTCGGGGTTGCTGTTCGGGCGGTTCTTCTTCGTGCACGAGGCACTGGCCGTGGTCACGGAGGAGAGGCTGCGCTCCTACGAGTTCATGCACGCGACGTTCGGCGAGCATCTGGCGGCCCGCCTGATCGACCGGGCGCTGCGCCGGCTGGTCGAGGGACTCATGCCCTTGGACGACGGCGAGTTGTACGCCCTGCTGTCCTTCGCCCCGCTCACCGACCGGTCCCAACTCGTGCAGAACCTGCGGGGCATGCTCGCGGCGTGGCCGGCGCACCACACGCGCACCTCCCTTGCACCGGCGCTCATCGACCTGTTCCGCGCCGCGCAGTGGGACCCCGAGCACCGCACCCTGGTGAGATACGCCCCGGTCCGGCGGCGCCGGGCTTATCGGGACGCCGTGTACGAGGTGAACCTGGTGCTGATCGCGGTGCTGGCGGCGGACGAGGTGTACGCCTCGGAGCTCGTCGGCGCCGACGCCGACGTGCGGGACACCTGGCGACAGCACGCCCTGGAGTGGAAGGGACAGCTGTCCGAGGAGTCCTGGGCCGCTCTGACCATGGCACTCCACCCGGAAAGATGCCGACGCCCCGACGAGGACCACAGGGACCTGCGCCTCACCACACGTCCGGCTCCGTTCGCCGGCCATGATTTCAACTGGCTCCGGGCCCTGCCCCCACCGACGGCCGTCAGATCCCTGTCGGACGTCGTGGAGCACCGGCTCTCCGCCTCCGGGACGGGCGACCTGATCAGGCGGCTTTCGTTCGCCGCGGACCTCGACGTCGAGTCGCTGCTGCACATCGCCTACCCGGTGCTGCTCCAGCTGCCGGAAGCCTGTCTCCCCCAGGTGAGTGTGATGACCGACGGGCGAGCCCAGTCGCCGGTGCAGCCGTTCCTCGCTCTTGTGACGCGCGATGTGTACGCGCCCGAGGACCTGCCCCAGCTCTACCTCGATTGCCTGACGGGGATCACCCGCCTCCCGCGAGCGGAACTCGGCCCCTACCTGGAAGCCGTGCTGCGCCACCTCGTCGACGACGCCCCGGCACTGCCCGACGAAGAACTCTCGTCGGTCCTGCACTCGCTCGCGAAGACGATCGTCGATCTGGAGGTGGAGCGCACCGACGCCATGAGCCGCGCGCTCCTGGCCTGTACCCGCGAGGCGCTCCACCGCAGAAGTCCCCGTCTGCAACCGGCTCTGGATGTCATACGCACTCTGCTACGCAGAGCGGCGGCAGATCCCCTGCAGAGCCTTCTGGCGATGACCTCCCTGAGCGACTCCACCCACAGCTGGCGCTGGTCGGGCTTCCTGCTCGGCGAGATCTCCGCCCGTCACTTCGACGAACTACTCGAAGTACTGGAACTTCCCGTGGTCGCCACCACCCGCCCCGCGGCCCTCGTCGGTCTCCTCCGCCTCGCCGTGGAGCTGGGTCTGACGGACTGGCTGAGCGCCCACGTGCCGGAGGTCCTCGGTGCGCTCCCCGGCACGGCGTTCGGCCTGCTGCGCCCCTCGGACCTCCCCCACCTGCGCGCGGCCCTGCCGCCGGGCGCCTACGCCGACGAGTTCAAGAGGGTGGAAGGGGCGTGGCGCAACCCGCGCCCGCAGTCATACCGACGCCCTGACCGGCCATCATGGTGAGCCCTCCGCGGACGGTGCGCTACTCCTCCGGCGGAAACACCGCCTCCCCGCTCCCCAGCAGCGTGATCACGATCGCCTCCACCGGGCAGCTCTCGGCCGCTTCCAGGACGGGCTCGGCGGCGTCGGTGTCCGGGTCCAGCGGGTGGGACTGGCGGGCGGAGTCCAGGCGGAAGGCATGCGGGGCGTGGTGGAGGCACTGGGCCGAGCCGATGCACACCGACCGGTCGACCTCGACGTGCCAGCGGTCGCCCATGGCCTACGCCCCCGCCGGCAGGTGGATCATCTTGTGTTCGAGGTACGCGCCGTAGCCTTCCGGACCGAACTCCCTGCCCAGGCCGGAGTTCTTGTAGCCGCCGAACGGGCCGAGCATGTCCAGGCTGAAGGTGTTGACCGAGTAGGTGCCGGTGCGCACCTGCCTCGCCACCTCGATGCCGTGCTCGACGTCGGCCGTCCAGACGCTGCCGGACAGGCCGTAGTCCGAGTCGTTGGCGATCTTCACGGCCTCGGCCTCGTCACCGTACGGCAGCAGGCAGATGACCGGGCCGAAGATCTCCTCGCGGGCGATCCGCATGGAGTTGTCGACGTCGCCGAAGAGGGTCGGGTCGACGTACCAGCCCCTCTCCAGGCCCGCCGGCCGGCCGCCGCCGGTGAGGATCTTGGCGCCCTCCTCCTGGCCGATGCGGATGTAGTCGAGGTTGCGCTGCTGCTGGCGGCGGGCGACCAGGGGGCCGACCTGGGTCGCCGGGTCCAGCGGGTCGCCGACCTTCAGCGCGCTCGCGGCCTGGGCGAAGGCGTCGGCGAACTCGTCGTAGCGGGCGCGCGGGACGAGGATGCGGGTCTGGGCCACACACGCCTGCCCGTTGTTCATCCAGGCCGCCGGGACGATGCCCGACACGGCCGCCTGGAGGTCCGCGTCCGGCAGCACCAGCGCCGCCGACTTGCCGCCCAGCTCCAGGGTCACCCGGGTGAGATTGCGGGCGGCGACCTCCATCACACGCTTGCCGGCCGGGACCGAGCCGGTGAAGGAGACCTTGTCGACGCCGGGGTGGCCGACCAGGTACTCGCTGACCTCGCGGTCGGCCGGGAGGATGGACAGGACGCCGTCCGGGAGGCCGGCCTCCCTCGCGATCTCACCGAGCAGGTACGCGTCCAGCGGGGACTCCGGGGACGGCTTCAGTACGACCGTGCAGCCGGCCAGCAGCGCGGGCGCGAGCTTGGCGGCGGCGACGAACTGCGGGACGTTCCAGGGGACCACGGCGGCGACCACGCCGACCGGCTCACGGCGGACGAGGATCGGGCCGAGCACGCCGTCCCTGCGCTCCTCGTACGGGTAGTCCCGGGCGACCCTGATCGCCGCGTCCCACACCATCATCGCGCCGAGCGCCTGGGCGAGGACGCTCCAGGAGTACGGGGAGCCGTTCTGGGCGGAGATCACCCGGGCGATCTCCTCGTGCCGGGCGGCGATGCCGTCCTTGATGCGGGTGACGACCTCGATCCGCTCCTTTGGCGTGGCGCGCGGCCACGGCCCTTCGTCGAAGGCGCGGCGCGCGAGGGCCACCGCCCGGTCGACGTCCCCGCGCGAGGCGTGCGGCACCCGTCCGATGACCTCCTCGGTGTGCGGGGAGATCACCTCGATGACGTCCTTGCCCAGGGGATCGGTCAACTCCCCGCCGATGAACAGCTGTCCGTGTTCCACGAGCTCGGTCATGGCCGACTGCCTCCCGCCGCACCGCATGTTTCTGACGCTGTTTCAGAACTGATATCAGTTCTGGTCACAGGAGTCCACGGACGAGACGTGAATGCCCCTGACCAGCGATTTCCCGGTGATCAGGCACCAGATCGAGCGGGGAACACCGGGCGCCGAGACCCGTGTGAGCTACCTGCCGAAAATGATGGTGTTGTTGCACCCCAGGCTTGAGCCGACGTTGGTGTTCTGCGTGCCAGGTGAGCCCTTGCCGTTGAGGTTGCCCTTCCGGCCGTTCTCGAACCCGGACTCGCCCTGTACGTCGACGTTCTCTTCGGTCGTCGTGCATGAGGTGCTCTGGCTGATGCGGACCGTCTGGTTCTCTTGACCGCGATGCTCGCGCCCGTGGCCCTGTCCGTGTTTGTGCCCGTCCGCGTGCCCGTGGGCGTAAGCGGTGCCGGCGCCGAGGAAGCCGACGGTGCCGAGGAGGACGGCCACGACAACGGTTTTGCGAGGCTTGCGCATGTCTTCTCCGGGTGTTGAAACGGACGCGAACGCGATCCGCCACGTCATGAGGTGACGAGAGGTTAATGCGCAAATTTCCTATATCTGCTCGTCGGCACGCCGGATCGTCTGATCAACGAGCACGGGCATCAGCCCGGCGGCAGGCCCAAGTTCCCTGTGTGGTCGAGGAATCGCGAGGCCGAACGCGGGCGTGGGCGCTCCGCGCAGAACCACCCGGGTGGCCGCGCCGCGAGCGCAGGGCGCGTTCGATGGCCTGGGTGCCCCGGCCGGTGTCTGCGTGTGCTGGACGGACGTTGCCGAGGCTCGACCGACCAGACCGCGACTCTCGACCGCATGTCCGGCGGCCGGTTCACGCTCGGCACAGGCGCCGGCGGTCGCGAAGACGACTTCCTGGCCGCGCCTTTCACGACGTTGTCGGTCGGCCCGCTGGTCCCGACCGAAACGACACCGCACGGCCCCGTCACGCGATCCGCCGGACACGCCTCAGGCCTCGCTCTCCGTCACGCCGGGCCGCTGATCCGGATCGCCCGGGCGGGAGGGCTCGGGCGGTGCGAGCGCGTAGCCGGCAATCAGGCCTCCCACGCCCAGAAAGCAGTGCAGGTAAAGCTCCGTGGACTGCGCGGTGCCGTTGACCGCCATGATCAGAACGATCCCGGTCACGAGCACGGCAAGAAATGTCATGTAGTGGCGGCGGAGCGACAACCTGAGGTCGATCGGCATGCTTGCTCACCTTCCTCGTCCTGTCCTCGGCTTGCGATATCGGCCATTCGACCAGGCACCACTTCACGCGGTCCAGGGATTCCGGCCGAGTCCGGTGTTCTCCCAAGCATCGGCGGATTTCGGGCTGCTTCGACGGGATTCGGTGAAGTTCGGCGGGTGCCCGGAGAGAGTGGGACGATCGCGGTCGTCGGACCCGGCGAGGCTCTTGGGGGAACCATGGACACCCATCCGCGCGGCGCGCCGCCGCCCGTGCGGCGATTCGCGTCGGAGCTGCGTCGGCTGCGCATCAGTGCGGGCAACCTTCAGATGAAGACGATCGCCACGCGGGCCCAGTGCAGTCCGGCGACGGTCTCCGAGGCCCTCAACGGGCGTCGTCTGCCCGGCGAGATGGTCACCCGCCGCCTGGTCGCCGTGCTGGGCGGGGACTGGAGCCATTGGCAAGCTCTGTGGCGTGAGGCCAGGACGGAACTGGACACGCTGAAGCGGGAGGGGCCCGAGGCGCCGGTGGAAGCCCTGCGGGCCGAGATGGTGCGCTACCCGGACCCGAGTTCCTTCTACCGCGCCGTGGCCGACCGGATCCGGACGGCCCGCCGCGAGATCCGGCTCACCCACGTCCGGCTCCACCCGCCTGGCCACTGGGGAGCGGCGGAAGTGGCCGAGTACTTCAGCACGGTGCTGCAGTGGGCCAGGGACCACTCCGGCGAGGGCGCCAGCGTCCGGCGCATCATCGGTGTTCCTGAGCGCGACGGCGCGCCTCGGACGGCCTACTTGACGTGGCTGCGCGAACATCAGCAGGAGACCACGGACATATACGCCTACGAGGCGCGCGTCATGCCCTGGACCGCCTCCTGTCCCTGGCACAACACCGGCCTCGTGGACGACTCCGTCACTTTTCTGTCCTTCTCCGGTGCCGGCCGTCAGCAACTGACGGGGTTCAGCGTAGAGGGGCCGGCCTTCCTGACGTACTTCGCGGACAGCTTCGACCAGGCGTGGGGCGCGCTGGAGCCGCTGGACGCGTATGTGGCGCGCCACTGCCGTTAGCGGGCCTGTTCCTGGCCGTCACCGAGACTACGGCCACCAGCCCACAGCATCAGTCGACTTGGGCGACTTTTGAAACCAGTTCTAGTTATAGTGGGCAATGGTCCCGGGGTGCCGGCGATCGGACGGAGGGCAGATGGTGAAGACGTTCGATCACGGCGGGGGCGTACGGTCCGTGGCGGTCCCCATCCCCGACAACCCCCTCGGCCACACGCTGGTGTACGTCGTGGACACCGACCGGGGGCCGGTGCTCGTCGACACCGGCTGGGACGACCCGGACTCCTGGGGCACGCTCGTGGCGGGGCTCGCCGCCTGCGGTACGGCGGTGCCGGAGGTGTACGGCGTCGTCATCACGCACCACCACCCCGACCACCACGGTCTGTCGGGCCGGGTGCGCGAGGCCTCCGGTGCCTGGGTGGCGCTGCACGCGGCCGACGCGGCGATCGTGCGCCGGACGCGGCAGACGCGGCCCGAGCGGTGGTTCACGTACATGGCCGCCAAGTTGTCGGCGGCCGGGGCGCCCGAGGAGCACGTGGCACCGCTGCGCACCGCGCGCGGCCGGAGGCCGCCCGGCTTGTCCCCCGCCCTGCCGGACCGGGAGATCGTCCCCGGCGAACTCCTCGACCTGCCCGGCCGCCGGCTGCGCGCGATCTGGACCCCCGGGCACACCCCCGGCCACGTCTGCCTGCACCTGGAGGAGGAGCACCCGGCCCGGCTCCCGGGCCACGGGCGCCTGTTCAGCGGCGACCACCTGCTGCCCCGGATCACCCCGCACATCGGCCTGTACGAGGACCCCGACGACGCGACCGTGACCGACCCCCTCGGCGACTACCTCGACTCCCTGGAGCGGATCGGCCGGCTCGGCCCCGCCGAGGTCCTCCCCGCCCACCAGCACGCCTTCACCGACGCGCCCGGCCGGGTGCGGGAGCTGCTCGACCACCACGAGCAGCGCCTGGCCGGTCTGCTCGCCCTGCTCGCCGAGCCGCTCACCCCCTGGCAGCTCGCCCGGCGCATGGAGTGGAACCGCCCCTGGGCCGAGATCCCCTACGGCTCCCGCAACATCGCGGTCTCGGAGGCCGAGTCCCATGTGCGCCGGCTGGTGAAGCAGGGGCGGGCGGAGGCGGTGCCGGGGAGCGAGCCGGTGGCGTACCTAGCGGTGTAATCGGTTCGCCTCGCGCGGTGCGCGCCTGCTACACAGCCTCATGGACCTCGTCGACGCACTCCTCGCCCAGCACGCCTGCGAGCACGTCATCCTGCACTTCGTCCGCCGCCTCGACCTCGGTGAACCAGCCGACGTGGCCGACCTGTTCACCGAGGACGGCATCTGGGAGTGGCCCCCGCCGGGGGACGGGCGCCGGATCGAGGGCCGGGAGGCGCTGCGCGCGTACTTCGGCTCCCGCCCCGACGACGGGCTGTCCTGCCACCTGATGTCCGATGTGCTGGTCACGATCACCGGCCCGGACACGGCGAGCGCCACCTCGTCCTTCGCGACGTACCGCGTCGACGGATACGAGGGAGGCGCCCCCGTCCCTGCCGGGCCGCCCCTCCAGGTGGGTCGCTACGAGGACACCTTCCGCCGGTTCGACGGCAAGTGGTGGATCGCCTCCCGCACGCTGCACCCGCCCGTCGGCGGCGACAGCGGCGGCGACACCCCGAACGTCAGCCGATCTCGCTCCGCTCCGCCGCGATGATCATCTCGGCGAGGTCGGCGAGGGTGGCCAGCTGGCGGGCGTTCATCTGCGGGGCGCGGGCGGCGAGCCGGACGAGGCCGCTCTCGCGCAGCCGCAGCAGCGGGTCCGCCTCGGCCTCCAGCCCCTGGAGCACCGGCCGCAACGCCTCGTGCAGCGCCTCCGGTTCGTCGGCGGTGAAGAACCCGGCGGGCAGGCAGAAGTGCCGGCGCAGCCGGTCGGTGTGCTCCAGGCCCGGCATCCCGCTCTTGCGCCACTCGCTCAGCCACTGCCTGCTGGTGCCGGCGATCCGGGCCAGCTCGTCCAGCGAGTACCGCTTGCCGTCGGGGCGGCGCCGGGTCTCGCGGATGAAGTCCAGCCGCTGGCGCACCCGCCCGGCCAGACAGGTCTCGGGTGCCCGCCCACCGGTGAGCAGTTCGACGACGACGCCGACGGGGATGCCGGTGCGATGGGACAGGTCGGCCACGTCGAGGGCTTCCGGCAGCCGGCCTGGTCTGCCGGTCAACTCGCCGAGCCGGTCCACGACTTCGGCCAGCGAGGCGTAGGCATCACTCACCGAGGTCCCCCCTGGGTGTGTCGTCCGTTCGGTGGCTGGGCTGACGGCGAGGCTACCCGGTCGCCTCCGTCACCGACCAGATGTGACAAGGCTCCCTGCCCAAGAGGGCAGCAATCGTTGACAGTTGACGGTGCGGCGGGTGAGGATCACGACACAGAGAGCAAGCTTTCGACCCACCCCGGGTGCCGTCTATGGGGGAGCGGCATCCGGGGCGATTCTCTGCCCCGCCTCTCCCAGGAAGGGTGATGCGCCGATGCCGCAGCCCGTCCTTCTGTTCGGGACCGGCCGGGCCGCGCACGGCGGGTTCCCGCTGGCGCGGATCGCCGCCGTACGCCCGGTGGTGCTGGTGGACGCCTCGGCGCCCGCCTGGGCGCGGCCGCACCTGTCCGGTCACCTCACGGCCGACCCGGCGCGGGAGGCGGAGACGGCCGAGACGGCGGCACGGTTCGCGGCCCGGCACCCGGTCGCCGGCGTGCTGACCTGGAGCCGCGAGCACCTGGCCGTGGCCGCGCGGGCCGCCGCCCGGCTGGGCCTGCCGGGTCTGCCGTACGAGTCGGCCGCGGCCTGCGCCGACCCGGCGGCGCTACGGACCCTGCTGGTTCGGCACCGGGTGGCGCCGGCGGGGCCGCAGGACACCGAGGGGCCGCTGGTGTCCGCCGAGACCGTCGTCCTGGACGACGAGGTCCGCATCACCGCGCTCACCCGTACGAGCCCGCTGCGGCACTCCGTCCACGCGCATGACGCGCTGCTGCACAACCGGTTCCTGCGGCAGACCGTGGAACGGGCGGTACGGGCGCTGGGTCTCACCCACACCGTCGCGCACGTGGGCCTTCGGCTGACCGAGCGGGGGCCGCGGGTGACCGGTGTCGCGCCGTATCTGCCGGGGGACCTGATTCCGTGGCTGGTGGAACGGGCCACGGGGGTGGACCTGGTGGCGGTCGCCCTGGCGCTGGCGTGCGGGGCGGTGGTCGATGTGACGCCCACGCGGCAGCGGGCGGCGGCGATCCGCTTCGCGGACATGGCCGGCCGGCGGGCTTCGCGGGAGTACTGGGTTGTCGAGGGCGAGGACGTGCTGGAGTGTGAGCGGGCCTTGGGTGCGGCCTAGCGGTCGCGCCGTGGGTGCGTTCGCCTTCGGGCTGCGGGTGCGTTGCGGTTGCTCGCGCCCACGCGCCGGAGCCGCATGTCGGCACAGCCCCGTGCCCCTTCCGGGCTCTCACCACGCTGCCGGTAAAGTGGCGAGGTCGTCGCACCCGTACAGGGAAAAGCCGGTGCAATTCCGGCGCTGGCGGCACCGTCGAGGTTTACGGAGCCGAGCCGCCCGGGGTGTCTCCCGTGCGCTGCCGGTTCCCCGCAGGAGAGGCAGTCGCCGACCATGAACGTCCGCCGCAGTGCCGTGGTACTCGCCACCATAGGCGTGCTGGCCGCCGCCGCGCCCGCCACGGCCGCCGGTCCGTCCCCGTCGCCGAAGGCCGCGATCCCGTCCGGGCTGTACGGCACGTCCGACCCGGCCTACGACGGCGTGTGGCGCCAGTCCCTGACCCTGGTCGCCCAGCGGACCCTCGGCTACCGCCCGGCCGCGCAGGCCGTGGACTGGCTGGCGGGCCAGCAGTGCGCGAACGGCGCCTTCGCCGCGTTCCGCGCCGCCCCGGCCAAGGCCTGTGACGGCAAGGTCATGGTGGACACCAACAGCACCGCCGCCGCGGTCCAGGCCCTGAGGGCCACCGGCGGGCACGACGACGCAGTCGGCAAGGCGGTGACCTGGCTGAAGTCCGTGCAGAACAAGGACGGCGGCTGGGGCTACTCGCCGGGCGGGGCCAGCGACACCAACTCCACGTCCGTCGTCATCGGCGCGCTGTCCGCCGTCGGCACGGACCCGGCGTCTATCCACAAGTCGGGCAAGTCCCCTTACGATCTGCTCGCCGCCATGTCCCTGCCCTGCGACCAGGACGGCGGCGGCGCGCTCGCCTACCAGCCGGACAAGAAGGGCAAACTGGCGGCCAACGCGGACGCCAGCGCGGCCGGGGTGCTCGGCGCGCTCGGCAAGGGGTTCGTCGCCGAGGCCGGCAAGGCGCCCGCGAAGGACGCGTGCACGAAGGCGGACCGTCCCGCCCCGGCACAGCTGGCGGACAATGCCGGGGCGTACCTGGCGGCGGCCGTCGCCAAGTCCGGCCACCTTCAGTCCGCTCTGCCCGGCGCCAAGGACCAGCCGGACTACGGCAACACGGCGGACACGGTCGTCGCGCTCGCCGCGGACGGCCGGACCGAGCAGGCGAAGAAGGCGTACGACTGGCTGGAGAAGAACGCCGGAAACTGGGCGGCGCAGAGTGGTCCGGCGGCCTACGCCCAGCTGATCCTCGCCGCGCACGCGGTCGGCGCGCAGCCGGGTGACTTCGGCGGCACCAGCCTGGTCCGGTCCCTCAACGAGCTCGGCCCCCTCCCGCAGATGGCGGCGACCGGGTACCAGCAGCAGGCCAAGTCCGACGGCGGCTCCGGCTTCGGCGCCTGGTGGTTCGTCGGCGTCTGCCTGGTCGCGGGCATCGGCATCGGCTTCCTGCTCAGCGGCCGGAAGAAGCGGCAGCCGTGACGGCCGTCCGCCGCGCCGCGAGCCTGCTCGTGGCCGCGCTCGTCCTGTCGGCGGCCGGGACCGGCCAGGCGCAGGCCACCGGCTACCGCTACTGGTCCTTCTGGGAGCGGACGGGCGGTCACTGGACGTACGCCACGCAGGGCCCGTCGGTCGCCCGGCCCGACGACGGCGCGGTGGAGGGCTTCCGCTTCGCGGTGAGCGAGGACTCCGCGGACGCGAGCCGGCCGCGCGGCGCGGCGGACTTCGGCACGATCTGTGCGGGTACGCCCGCCAAGTCCGGTACGAAGCGGGTGGCCCTGGTCCTCGACTTCGGCAGCCCCGCGGACGCGCCGTCCGGCGAGCGGCCGCCGGCCGGCCGTACGGCGTGCGCGCGGGTCCCGGCGGACGCGACGACCGCCGACGCCCTCGCGGCCGTCGCCCCGCCCCTGCGCTACGACGGCAACGCCCTGTTGTGTGCGATCGCCGGGTATCCGAAGAAAGGGTGCGGGGAGCAGGTTTCGGCGTCTTCGGGCAAGAAGCCGGCACAAGAGAGCGGCAGTTCGGACGACGGGCCTTCGCTGGGTCTGCCCATCGGCGCGGGTGTGGTGGCCCTCCTGGCAGGCGCGGCGGTGTGGCAGGCGCGGCGGCGGCGCGATGTCTCCGGTTGAAGCACAGTCCCGCGCCCCTTCGGGGCGTTCCCGCCCCGCTGTTCACCCCGGTGCCTGGTGGCTCTGGGCGCTCTCCCTCGGTACCGCCGCCACCCGCACCACCAACCCCCTCCTCCTGGCCCTCCTCATATCCGCCTCCGCCTACGTCGTGGCCACGCACCGCACCAACACCCCCGCCTCCCACGCCTACCCGGCCTTCGCCAGACTCGCGCTGGCCGTCGTCCTGATCCGCCTCGTCTTCGCGGTGGCGCTGGGCTCCCCCATCCCCGGCACCCACGCCCTGCTCACCCTCCCGGAAGTCCCGCTCCCCCACTGGGCGCAGGGCATCCGCCTGGGCGGAAGGGTCACCGCCGAGGCACTCGTCTTCGCCGCCTACGACGGTCTGAAGCTCGCCACCCTCCTGATCTGCGTCGGCGCGGCGAACGCGCTCGCCGGACCCACCCGGCTGCTGAAATCCCTGCCCGGCGCGCTGTACGAGACCGGCGTCGCCGTCGTCGTCGCCCTCACCTTCGCGCCGCACCTCATCGCGGACGTCCGGCGGCTGCGCGCCGCCCGCCGGCTGCGGGGCCGCCCGGACCGGGGCCTGCGGGGTCTGCTCCAGGTCGGACTGCCGGTGCTGGAGGGCGCGTTGGAGCGCTCGGTCGCGCTCGCCGCCGCGATGGAGGCCCGCGGCTACGGCCGTACGGCCGAGGTCCCCGCCGCCGTCCGCCGTACGACGGCCGCGCTCACCCTCGGCGGGCTGCTCGGCGTGTGCGCGGGGACGTACGGGCTGCTCACGGCGGAGGGCGGCACCTACGGACTGCCGCTCCTCCTCGCCGGTGTCGCCGCGGCGCTCGCGGGGCTGCGGCTCGGCGGCCGGCGTTCCCTGCGCACCCGGTACCGCCCGGACCCCTGGGACGCCCGGGCCTGGCTGGTCGCGGGCTCCGGCGCCGCCGTCGCCGCGCTGCTCAGCCTGGCCTCCGCCCGCGACCCGGAAGCGCTGCACCCCGGGGTCGTACCGCTCGTCGCGCCCACCCTGCCCCTGTGGCCCGCGGCGGCGATCCTGCTCGCTCTCCTCCCCGCCTTCGTCGTACCCCAGGCCCCCAAGGCCCCCAAGGAGCCGTCGTGATCCGCTTCGAGGATGTCAGCGTGACGTACGACGGTGCGGCCGAACCCGCCGTGCAGGGCGTCGGCTTCGAGGTGCCCGAAGGCGAACTGGTGCTGCTCGTCGGCCCGTCCGGGGTCGGCAAGTCGACCGTGCTCGGCGCGGTGAGCGGGCTGGTGCCGCACTTCACCGGCGGCACCCTGCGCGGCCGGGTCACGGTGGCGGGCCGGGACACCCGTACCCACAAGCCGCGCGAGCTGGCGGACGTGGTCGGCACGGTCGGCCAGGATCCGCTCGCCCATTTCGTGACGGACACCGTGGAGGACGAACTGGCCTACGGCATGGAGTCGTTGGGCCTCGCCCCGGAGGTCATGCGGCGCCGGGTGGAGGAGACCCTGGACCTGCTGGGGCTCGCCGGACTGCGCGACCGCCCCATCGCCACCCTCTCCGGCGGCCAGCGACAGCGGGTCGCGATCGGCTCGGTCCTCACCCCGCACCCCCAGGTCCTGGTCCTCGACGAGCCGACCTCGGCCCTGGACCCCGCCGCGGCGGAAGAGGTGCTGGCGGTGCTCCAGCGCCTGGTACACGACCTCGGCACGACGATCCTGCTGGCCGAACACCGCCTGGAACGCGTCCTCCACTACGCCGACCGCGTCGTCCTGCTGCCCGCACCCGGGCAACCTCCGGTCGTGGGCTCCCCGTCCGAGGTGATGGCCGTCTCCCCCGTCTTCCCCCCGGTGGTGGACCTGGGACGGCTGGCCGGCTGGTCCCCGCTTCCCCTGACGGTCCGGGATGCCCGCCGCAGGGCCGGTGACTTGGGGGAGCGTCTGGGCGCGTCAGCACCGGCGGGCGCGTCGTGGCCGGTCGCGCAGCCCGCGCCCCTTCAGGGCGCTTGCGCAGCCGCGGGCAGCCGCACCGCCGAAAAGGCTCCCACCAGCACGGGGCGCCGCCTCCGGTTCCGTCGCCGTCCCACGTCCACCCCGCAAGCTCCGCAACCGCACATCGCCGAAATCCACGCCCTCTCCCTCCGCCGAGGCCCCGTCACCGCCCTGCGGCACATCGACCTGACCGTCACCCCGGGCGAGACCATCGCCCTCATGGGCCGCAACGGCGCCGGAAAGTCCACCCTGCTCAACTCGCTCGTAGGCCTGCTGCCCCCCACGACCGGAACCGTCACCGTGGCCGGTGCCACTCCCCACCGCACCTCCCCCCGCGACCTGGTCCGCCGCGTCGGCCTCGTCCCCCAGGACCCCCGGGACCTCCTCTATGCCGACACCGTCGCCGAGGAGTGCGCGGCGGCCGACCGGGACGCGGGAGCCGAGCCGGGCACCTGCCGGGCCCTCGTGTCGGAGCTGCTGCCGGGGATCACGGACGACATCCACCCCCGGGACCTGTCCGAGGGGCAGTGCCTGACGCTCGCGCTGGCCGTCGCGCTGACCGCCCGCCCGCCCCTGCTCCTGCTCGACGAGCCGACCCGCGGCCTGGACTACGCGGCCAAGGCCCGCCTGGGCGGAGTGCTGCGCGGGCTTGCCACCGAGGGGCACGCGATCGTCCTGGCCACGCACGACGTGGAGCTGGCGGCCGAGATCGCGCACCGGGTGGTCCTGCTCGCCGAGGGGGAGGTCATAGCCGACGGGCCGACGGCGCAGATCGTCGTCTCCTCGCCGTCCTTCGCGCCGCAGGTGACGAAGATCCTCGCCCCGCAGCAGTGGCTCACCGTCGCCGAAGTACGGCAGGCCCTCGCATGAGGGCCGCCCGTCTGCACGCCGTCCGTCTCGGCCCCCGCTCCCTCGCCGCCCTCGCGCTGGTCGGCGCGGTCGGTGTGGCCGCCTTCGGCTGGCCCTTCCTCGCGCCGCCCGCCTCGCAGCTGAGCGCCCACGCCCAGGACGCGCCCTGGCTCTTCGCGGGCCTGCTCATCCTCCTGGTCGCGGTCGTGGCGGCGACGATCTCCGAGTCGGATCTCGGGCCGAAGGCCGTGGCCATGCTGGGCGTGCTGGCCGCGACGGGGGCCGCGCTGCGGCCGATCGGCGCGGGTACGGCCGGGATCGAGCCGATGTTCTTCCTGATGGTGCTCAGCGGACGCGTGCTCGGCCCCGGCTTCGGCTTCGCCCTGGGCTCGGTGACGATGTTCGCGTCCGCGCTGCTCACGGGCGGGGTCGGGCCCTGGCTGCCGTTCCAGATGCTGGCGATGGGCTGGTTCACGATGGGCGCCGGGCTACTGCCGGGCCCGGTCCGGCTGCGGGGCCGTACGGAAGTCGCGCTCCTTGCGGCCTACGGTTTCCTCGCCGCCTTCGCCTACGGCACCGTCATGAATCTGGCCGGCTGGCCGTTCATGGGGGCCGCCGCCTCGAACATCTCCTTCGACGCCCATGCCTCCGTCCCCGCCAACCTGGCCCGTTTCGTCGCCTACTGCCTGGCCACCTCGCTCGGCTGGGACCTGGGCCGGGCCCTGTGCACGGTGCTGCTGACCCTCGTCCTCGGCCCGGCGGTGCTGCGCGCGCTGCGGCGGGCCACACGGCGGGCCGCCTTCGAGACCGCGGTCACATTCGACGCTCCAAAATGCACACAAAACGGATCCGGCACTTCGCACAGTGCGAGCGAGCCGGTGAAGCACCCCACATGACGCACGTCACCTACGATGCGGCGCCGTAGTAAGAAATGTCCGATATGCCCGTTCGGACACCCTATCTGACCTGCACTTTGCGGCGCACGTCACAGAGGCGGCGTATCCCATCGATCCGGCCACAACTAGTAAACGGGGTCATTGCGGACGTCTTTCCGGGCTGCTTCTCTGGACGACGTCGCCAGGCGCCACAAGCCCCCACAGGGCCGAGGCGCCGACGCATACGGCCACAGCGTGGTCCGTCCCCTGCGGGCGATGTCCTGTCCCCGAACGCAAGAGGTTCTCCGTGTCCGTTTCCTTCATCCGCCGCATCGCTTCCCCGAAGAAGGCCCTCACCGTCGCCGCCGTGGCCGCCGCCACCGCCGGCATGGCACTCACCGCGGCGCCCGCCCAGGCCGCCCCGGCCTCCGCCTCCTCCGCCCAGGCGATCGCCCACAAGATGATCCCGGACGCCGCGCAGTTCAACGCGTTCAGCAAGATCGTCTCGCGGGAGAGCGGATGGAACCCGGCGGCCACCAACAGCTCCTCCGGCGCCTACGGCCTGGTCCAGGCGCTGCCGGCCTCGAAGATGTCCTCCGCCGGTGCCGACTGGAAGACCAACCCGGCCACCCAGATCAAGTGGGGCCTGGACTACATGAACTCCCGCTACGGCAGCCCGGTCAAGGCCTGGAACTTCTGGCAGGCCAACGGCTGGTACTGAGCCGCACCCCGGCCTGACGGCCCCCTGTCACGCACCGCACCCCCGCCCTCCACGGGCGGGGGTGCGCGCGTATGTACGGACCCCGGTCCCGCACCCGTGGTGAAGTGGTCGTCATGACCACGGCACCGACACAGGAGCCCCCGGCGCCGGACCCGGAGGCGCGCGGGCTGCGGCTGGTCGTCGTGTTGCTGAGCCTCACCGTGGTGAGCGGGCTCATCGACGCCGTCAGTTATCTGGGGTTCGGCCGGGTCTTCACGGCCAATATGACCGGCAACGTGGTCGTCCTCGGTTTCGCGGCGGCCGGTGCGCCCGGCTTCTCCGTCCCGCACACGGCCACCTCGCTCGGGTGTTTCCTGCTGGGCGCGGTGACCGGCGGCCGGCTGGCGGCCCATGTCGGCAACGGCTCGCGCCGCCGCTGGACCCGCCTGACCCTGGCGGCGGAGGCGGCCCTGGTGGGACTGTCGGCGGCGGTCGCCTTCGCCTGGCCGCACGCCACCGGCACGATCTACGCCCTGATCGCCTTCACCGGGTACGCGATGGGCCTGCGCAACGCCACCGTCCGCAAGCTGGGCATCGCCGATCTCACCACCACCACGGTCCTGACCATGACCCTGACCGGCCTGGCCGCAGATTCCCGTCTCGGTGACGCCACCAGTCACCGCTCGCCGCGCCGCACGGCCGCGGTGATCGCCATGTTCGCCGGCGCCTGCCTGGGCGCCTGGCTGGTCCTCCACCACAGCCTGGGCATCCCGCTGCTGATCGCGGCCCTCACCTCCGGGGTGCTGGCGGTGGCTGCTTCGGGGCGCGAGTGAGCCCCACCGACCTCGGGGGAGGCAGGAACGGGGCGTTGGGGTAGGGGTGCTCCTGCCTCCCTCGGGGTGGGCCGGCCCGTCGGGTCAGCCGGTGGTGACCTGGAGTTCCTTGACCCCGTTGATCCAGGCCGAGCGCAGTCGCCGGGGTGGGTCGGCCAGGCGCAGGCCGGGCATCGACTCGGCGATCGCGTGGAAGATCAGGTCGATCTCCAGGATCGCCAGGGACTTGCCCAGGCAGTAGTGCGGGCCGCCGCCGCCGAAGCCCAGGTGGGGGTTGGGGTCGCGGGTGATGTCGAAGGCGTCGGGGTCGGTGAAGACCTCGGGGTCGTGGTTGGCGGAGGCGTAGAACAGCCCGACCCGGTCGCCCTTCCTGATCCGGGCCCCGCCCAGTTCGGTGTCCTGGGTGGCCGTCCGCTGAAAGGCGTTGACCGGGGTCGCCCAGCGCACGATCTCCTCGGCCGTCGTCCCCGGCCGCTCCCGCTTGAACAGCTCCCACTGCTCGGGGTGGGTCAGGAAGGCATGCATCCCGTGCGTGATGGCGTTGCGGGTCGTCTCGTTGCCGGCCACCGCCAGCATCAGCACGAAGAAGCCGAACTCGTCGGAGTTCAGGTTGCCCTCGTCCTCCGCCGCGACGAGGGTCGTGACGATGTCGTGGGCGGGGCACTTCTTCCGCTCGGCGGCCATGTTCATGGCGTAGGCGATGATCTCGGCGGCCGACTGGGCGCCGACCTCCTCGGTGATGGCGTACTCGGGATCGTCGTAGGCGATCATCTTGTTGGACCAGTCGAAGATCTTGGACCGGTCCTCCTGGGGTACGCCGATCAGCTCCGCGATGGCCTGCAGGGGCAGTTCGCAGGCGACCTCCGTGACGAAGTCGAAGGGCCCGGAGCGCGCGCGGGCACTCGCGACGATCGCCTCGGCGCGTGCGCGGAGCCGCTCCTCCAGGGCGCGGATGGAACGTGGCGTGAAGCCGCGCTGCACGATCTGCCGCACCCGCGTATGTTCCGGAGGATCCATGTTGAGCAGGATGAGGCGCTGGGCGTCGATCGCGTCGCGCTCGATGTGCTCGTTGAAACGGATGATCGCGGTGTTGACGGTGGAGGAGAAGAGTTCCGGGTGCGTGGAGACGTACCTGACGTCGGCGTGCCGGGTCACCGCCCAGTAGCCGTCGTCGGCGAAGCCCGCGAGGCCGTGCGGCTGCGGGATCCAGCGCACCGGCTCGGTGCGGCGCAGCTCGGCGAACTCGGGCAGGGGCACACGGTGGTGCAGCAGGTCCGGGTCGGTGAGGTCGAACCCGTCGGGCAGCGCGGGGCAGTGCATGGCGGCTCCCGTCGTCCGTTCTGCGTCCGTTCTGACGGCCCATCAGCGGGTGCCGTGAAGGTAGTAACGGGTTCTACAAGTGGCAAGGGGTACGGCAGCCCCAATCCGTGCGGAATTCGTGCAGATCGCAACTTCGGCACCTGCAAGCCCCTTGCGGTGATGGACATCACGTCAGCAGACTGCTGAACAGAACTAGAACGCGTACCAGTTCTGGAGGAGAGCCCTCTCGGAGAGGACCCGCACCCATGGCCGCCGAACCCGTGATCGTCGAAGCCGTCCGCACCCCGATCGGCAAGCGCGGCGGCGCGCTCGCCAACCTGCACCCCGCCTATCTCCTGGGCGAGACCTACCGTGAACTCCTCGGCCGCACCGGCATCCCCGCCGACGCCGTCGAGCAGAGCGTCGGCGGCACGGTCACCCACGCCGGCGAACAGTCCATGAACCCCGCGCGCACGGCCTGGCTGACCATGGGTCTGCCCTACGAGACGGCCGCCACGACCGTCGACTGCCAGTGCGGCTCCTCCCAGCAGGCCTCGCACATGGTGGCCAACATGGTCGCGGGCGGCGTGATCGACGTCGGGATCAGCTGCGGGGTCGAGGCGATGAGCAGGGTCCCGCTGGGTTCGGGCTCGAAGCACGGCCCCGGCAAGCCGTTCCCGGACGAGTGGAACGTCGACCTGCCGAACCAGTTCGAGGCGGCCGAACGGATCGCCCGGCACCGGGGGTTGAGCAGGAAGGACGTGGACAGGCTGGGCCTCATCTCCCAGGAGCGGGCGGCCCTCGCCTGGGCCGAGGAACGCTTCAAGCGGGAGACCTTCGCCGTGCAGGTGCCGACGACCGAGGAGGAGCAGTACGCCGGCCAGGGCATGTGGCGGCTCGTCGACAAGGACGAGGGCCTGCGGGACACGTCCATGGAGGCGCTGGCCCGCCTGAAGCCGGTGATGCCGACGGCCGTCCATACGGCGGGCAACTCGTCGCAGATCTCGGATGGGGCGGCGGCCATCATGTGGGCGTCCAAGCGGATGGCACGGGCCCTGAAGCTGAAGCCGAGGGCGCGGATCGTCGCTCAGGCCCTGGTCGGCGCCGACCCGCACTTCCACCTGGACGGCCCCATCGACGCGACGCGGGCGGTGCTGGGCAAGGCGGGGATGTCCCTGAAGGACATCGACCTCGTCGAGATCAACGAGGCGTTCGCGTCCGTGGTGTTGAGCTGGGCCCAGGTCTTCGAACAGGACCTGGACAAGGTCAACGTGAACGGCGGTGGGATTGCGCTGGGCCACCCGGTCGGCGCGACCGGCGCCCGCCTGATCACCACCGCCCTGCACGAACTGGAACGCGCGGACAAGGAGTTCGCGCTGATCACCATGTGCGCGGGCGGTGGGCTGGCCACGGGGACGATCATTCAGCGGTTGTAGCCGACGTCCAGCTCACGAAGGTGGTGAACGCGGCGGGGTCGATCATGAGGATCGGTCCCGCCGGGGTTTTGGAGTCGCGGATGGCGATGGTGGCGCAGGGGGTGTCGGCGACCTCGACGCATTCGCCGCCCTGGTCCCCGCTGTACGACGACTTTCGCCAGGCGAGGCCGCCAAGGGGCGCGCACTCAACGCACGAGCCGCCCTCGTCGCCGCTGTAGCTGGACTTACGCCAGTTGGTCTCCATAGCGGTCCTCCATCACTCGCCGGATCAGCTCCGCCGAGTCCCTGATGGAGAGTGCGGCGGCCTGAAGATGATCGTAACGGAGTGAGCACTTCTTGACGGTGGCTCGGTTGGCGGTTGGATGCCCACTGCCGCCGTAGCCCTCCGTATACACGATGGCCGGGTCGTACTCGAAGTGGTAGACGTCGAACGAGCCTTGCAGCCCCGCGTGCGCTCCGGCAGAGAACGGCAGGATCTGGACGTTGATCAGGGGGTCTTCCTCGAACCTCAGAAGGTGGGCGAGTTGCTCGCGCATGACCTCCTTACCGCCGATCTCCTGAAGCAGCGCGGCTTCGCTGAGGATTGCCCAGAAGGCCGGTGGCTCCTGCTTCTCGAAGACGTGCTGACGAGCCAGCCGCGCGGCGGCACGATCGTCGAGGTTGGACTGGTCCAGCACGCCGAGCACAGCACGCGCGTAGGCCGGGGTCTGCAACAGACCGTGGATCAGGTGCGTGTGGAAGGTGTTCATCTGGGTGGCCCGCGCTTCCAACTCCGCCACCTGTTGGAACCACGCCGGAAGTTGGCTTCGCATCACCAGCGGGTGGAGCCGCGTCAGTAACCCACCCGTACACAGCGCCGCGTCCGCCCGCTGGCTGAAGTCCAGCGTCGGCAGCTTCCGGGCCGTCTCCACCTGGCCGACCATCGACCCCGTGTAGTTGATGATGTCCCCGAGCTGCTTCTGCGTGAGTCCCGCCGCCTCCCGGAAGCGACGCAACTCGAAGCCGTAGTAGTCGAGCGGTGAGGCGCTCGGGTCGAGGGTGTTGATGTTCACCATGCCAAGTCCCCTCTCGGACCCGTTGTGTTCGTCCCGTAGCCCAGAGTAGTGATCCGAGGTCAACCTCGTCCTGTGAACCTCAACTTTCCCCACACTCCCCAGTACCGCATGAACCTCACCGTCGGAGAGCACTCGGTGCGCCACATCCGCCGTATCGTCCGCTCGCTGCTCCAGGAATGGCAGCTGACGGAGCTGACATTCGCCGTGGAGCTGGGCATGAGCGAGCTGGTCACCAACGTCGTACGGCACGTACCGGATCGCCGCTGCACCGTGCTGCTCGCGCGGCGGACGGCGGGCGTACGGGCCGAGGTGACGGACGGTTTCGGTCAACTTCCCGTAACCGGAAAGGGCTTGGAGCAGGAGTCGGAGGGCGGTCGCGGTCTCGTCCTGCTGGACGCCGTGGTCGACAAGTGGGGCGTGTCACCGGCCGGTGCCGGGAAGTCGGTCTGGTTCGAGTGCGGGGTCACCTGAGCGCGCCGAAACGAGCGTCGGCATCGCTTCCCTTTCCTCACGGGCTCGCGGGCCCTGGAACACGTACGACAGCCCGAACCCGGCGCTCACCACCACCGCTCCGCCCACCGCGTCCAGCACCCAGTGGTTGCCGGTGGCGATGATGGCGGAGACGGTGAAGAGGGGGTGCAGGAGGGCGAGGGCCTTCATCCACCACTTCGGGGCGATGACCGCGATGACCACTCCGCACCACAGGGCCCAGCCGAAGTGCAGCGACGGCATCGCCGCGTACTGGTTGGTGAGCGCGGTCAGGGTGCCGTAGTCCGGCTTGGAGAAGTCCTGGACGCCGTGGACGGTGTCGATGATCCCGAGCCCCGGCATCAGGCGCGGCGGGGCCAGCGGGAACAGCCAGAAGCCGATCAGGGCGAGGAAGGTGGCGAAGCCGAGGGAGGAGCGGGCCCAGCGGTAGTCGACCGGGCGGCGCCAGTAGAGGACGGCGAGGACCGTCAGGGGCACCACGAAGTGGAAGGACTCGTAGTAGAAGCCGAAGAAGTGCCGGAGCCAGCCGATCTTCGCCACCGCGTGGTTGGCCGAGCGCTCGATGTCGATGTGCAGGAACCGTTCGAGGTCGATGACGAGGTGGCCGTGGTGCTCGGCCGTCGCCCGGCCCCCGGTGTTGCTGCCGCCGGTCGCGGCGAGGCGGACCTGCTGGTAGGCGGCGTAGACGACGCGGATGAGCAGCAGTTCCAGCAGCAGGTTGGGGCGGGTGAGGGTCCGGCGGAGGTGGGGCAGGAGCGGTATGTGCCGGAAACGGGCCGGGACCTGCGGGGCGTGCTGCGTCGGGATCGGGGACTGGTAGTAGGGGGAGGTGCGGGAGAGGAAGGGGGTGGCCGTGGCGGCGGCCAGCGCCGCGAGGAGGACGAGGTTGTCGCGCAGCGGGTACATCGCCGCCACGTTCGGCAGCATCATCTTCGCCGGGAGGCTCGTCACCAGGACCATCGCGACCGGCCAGACGAACCGGTCGGAGGCCCGTCTGCCGACGCGGCCGACCAGCGCGAGCAGCACCCACAGCAGCTGGTGCTGCCAGGCGGTGGGAGACACGGCGACGACGGCACAGCCGGTGATGGCGACGGCGAGCAGCAGCTGGCCGTCGTGGGCGTAGTGGACCGCGCGGCGCAGGGCGAGGGCGGCGACGGCGCCGGCGAGCAGCAGGAAGAGGGCGATCTCCAGCGGGCCGGTCAGGCCGAGGCGCAGCAGGGCGCCGTGCAGGGACTGGTTGCCGAGGGCGTCGGCCTTGCCGCCGAGGCCCGTCCCGGCCATGTGGTGCACCCAGTAGGTGTACGAGTCGTGCGGCAGCGCGGCCCAGGCGAGCGCGGTGCAGGCGGCGAAGGCGCCGGCCGTGGCGGCGGCGGTCCGGCGGCGGCCGGTGAACCACAGCAGCGGGGTGAAGAGCAGCATGGTCGGCTGCAGAGCGGCGGCCAGGCCTATGCACAGCCCGCTGCGGCGTTCGCCGCGCACGGTGAAGCAGCCGAGCAGGACGAGCAGCACCGGGATGATGCTGGTCTGGCCGAGCCACAGGGCGTTGCGGACCGGCAGCGACAGCATGAGCAGGCTGATCGCGACCGGCGCGGCCAGCAGGGAGGTGCGGCGGCCGATCGGCTGGGGCAGCGCGCGGGCCGCCACCAGGCCGAGGGCGACGACCAGCAGCAGGGTGCCGAAGGTCCAGCCCCAGCCGAGGGCGGCCTGGGCGGAGCGGGTGAGGGGTTTGAGGACCAGGCCGCCGAAGGGGGTGCCGGTGAACCGGGTCGAGTCGTAGATCGAGCCGTTCACGTGCAGGACGCCGTGGGGGCCGACCCAGGTCTCCAGGTCGGTGAGCCGTTCGCCGCTCGGCGTGGTGAGGACGACGGTCAGCTGCCGTATGGCGAGGATCGCGGCGACCGCCCACAGGCCGAGCCGGGCCGCGCGCAGCCGTGCGCCTATGAGGCCGCTGTCGAGGGTGTCCGCTGGTCGCCCGCCGTGCTCCACGTTCGCCACGCCTCGTCGGCCTCCCGCCCCGTTTCGTCCCGGCGCCGTTCACGCCGGGTTCTTCCGCGAACCCTATGAGGGCTGCATCCCCCCGGAGAAGGACGCGGGCAACCCCTGATTCACCTGACGTCCGTTCTCCTTTTGTCCGGATGACGACTGTCGGCGGCGGGTTCGGTTCCCCGGCCAGGGCGCGAGAAGGATCACAGGACAGAAGCGGAATGGCTGATCATGAGTGGGCAGACGTACCTCATACGCAGCATTTAGTTGCAGTGTGCAGCTAGCTGTATACATGCCGTTAGAGGGCGAAGTACGCCTATGGTCGTTTTTCGGCCCGTTTCCCGGCAGCGTCGCCGCACGGACCGCGCCCCTGTCCCCGTCGAAAGGTAGGCGAGCCCCGTTTTGGCGACTGCCACTGCCGTCTCCCCGTATCCGAAGACCCGCCGGACCGCCGAGGCCCCGGCCGACGTCACCGTCACCGACCCCGCGCTCGTCAGGCGTGCCGTCAAGGCGGCCGCGCTCGGCAACGCGATGGAGTGGTTCGACTTCGGTGTCTACAGCTACATCGCGGTCACCCTGGGCAAGGTCTTCTTCCCGTCCGGCAACCCGACCGCGCAGCTGCTGTCGACCTTCGGCGCCTTCGCGGCGGCCTTCCTGGTCCGTCCGCTCGGTGGCATGGTCTTCGGCCCGCTGGGCGACCGCGTGGGCCGCCAGAAGGTGCTGGCCCTCACGATGATCATGATGGCGGCGGGTACGTTCGCGATCGGCCTGATCCCGTCGTACGCCTCGATCGGCGTGGGCGCGCCGCTCCTGCTGCTGGCCGCCCGGCTGGTGCAGGGCTTCTCCACCGGCGGTGAGTACGCGGGCGCGTCGACCTTCATCGCCGAGTACGCACCCGACAAGAAGCGCGGCTTCTTCGGCAGCTGGCTGGAGTTCGGCACGCTGGCGGGCTACATCGGCGGCGCGGGCCTGGTCACGCTGATGACCGCCCTGCTGTCCTCGCACGACCTGGTGTCGTGGGGCTGGCGCATCCCGTTCCTGATCGCGGGCCCGATGGGCATCATCGGCCTGTATCTGCGGATGCGTCTGGAGGAGACCCCGGCGTTCGCGGCCGAGGTGGAGAAGGCGGAGGCGGCCCGGCCGAAGGTGCCGCTGCGCGAGATGGTGGCGGCCCAGTGGAAGGCGCTGCTGCTGTGCATGGGCCTGGTGCTGGTCTTCAACGTCACCGACTACATGCTGCTGTCGTACATGCCGAGCTACCTCACCAGTGAGCTGAAGTACGACGAGACGCACGGCCTGCTGGTGGTGCTGGGCGTGATGGCCCTGATGATGATCGTCCAGCCGTTCGCGGGCGCGCTGACCGACCGGATCGGCCGCCGCCCGGTGATCGCGGCCGGCTGCGCGGGCTTCCTGCTCCTGTCCATTCCGGCCCTGCTGCTGATCCGCCAGGGCAGCCTGCTCGCCGTCGCGCTGGGCATGGGGGCGCTGGGTCTGCTGCTGGTGTGCTTCACGGCGGCGATGCCCGCCGCGCTGCCCGCTCTCTTCCCGACGCGCGTGCGGTACGGCTCCCTGTCCATCGGCTTCAACGTGTCCGTGTCCCTGTTCGGCGGGACGACCCCGCTGGTCGTGACCGCGCTGATCGGGGCGACGGGCAACATGATGATGCCCGCGTACTACATGATGGCCGCGGCTGTCGTGGGCGGTTTCGCCGTGTGGCGAATGTCGGAGTCGGCGGGGCGGCCGCTGCCGGGTTCCGCCCCGGCGGTGGAGCAGCGGCAGGCGCCGTAGGGGGTGCCCTTCGGGGTGCTCGTGGCCGCCGGGGGCCCGGCCTGGCCGCAAACCGCCGATGATCATCCCGTGGACGCCCGTGGGCTGAGACGATGTCCCAGGGAAGGGCAGACACTCGGGAAAGGCAACAGGACGATGAGCGACTCCCAGCTCTGGGACGACGTCGACGACTACTTCACCACCCAACTCGCCCCCGACGACGAGGCACTGCGGGCAGCCGTGCGCGAGAACGACGCCGCGGGGCTGCCGGACATCGCCGTGACCGCGGCACAGGGCAAGTTCCTCCAGCTGCTCGCCCAGGTGCAGGGCGCGCGGCACATCCTGGAGATCGGCACACTCGGCGGCTACAGCACGATCTGGCTGGCCCGCGCGCTGCCCGAGGACGGCAGACTGGTGTCGCTGGAGTACGACCCCCGGCACGCCGAAGTGGCCGGCCGGAACATCGCCCGGGCCGGCCTCGACAAGATCGCGGAGATCCGGGTGGGCGCGGCCCTGGAGTCGCTGCCCCAGCTCGCCGACGAGAACCCGGCCCCGTTCGACCTGGTCTTCATCGACGCCGACAAGGCCAACAACGCGCACTACGTGGAGTGGGCGCTGCGGCTCACCCGCACCGGCAGCCTGATCGTGCTGGACAACGTGGTGCGCGGTGGCCGGGTCACCGACGCGAGCAGCACCGAGCCGGACGTCGTGGGCACCCGCGCCGCGATCGAGCTGATCGCCTCGCATCCGCGGCTGACGGGTACGGCGATCCAGACGGTAGGCACGAAGGGCTACGACGGCTTCGCGCTGGCGCGGGTACTGGCCTGAGCCACTGCCTCCTCGCCGGGGGCTCGGCTCAAACCTCTTGGTAGAAGCCGACGTTGACGCTGCGCGGCGCGGTGCGGTCCTGGACGACGATCTCGCCGGACCCGCCGTGCGGCAGCCGTACGGTCGCGCCGTAGCCGAGGGGCTGCGCGTACTCCCCGATCACCAGCCGCACTTCGGAGGACGGATCGGGCTGTGAGCCGCGCAGCCAGGTGAGTTGCCAGCCTCCGTCGGGGGCGCACAGGAACTCCAGATGCACCCGGGAGACGAACAGCCAGTCCTCCGGGGTGACCAGCCGGCACACCGAGGCGTCCCGGCCGACGCGGAGCACGGCGCCCGGCTCGCTCGGCGCGTCGGCCATCGTCATACCGGCCGTGGCACCCGCGTCGTCCCCGGAGACGGTGGCCATGGTGAGTTCGAGCACGTGCGTTTCCCCCTGCGACGTCCGACGTCCCTGCACGGCAGCTGGATTGCCGTACCGACGCCGCATGATAAAACGCCCGGCCGGGCCGCGTCCGGCACAATGGGCTCATGACCGAGCGAAAGCCACCCGGGGTGCCGTTCGAGTCCTGGGTCGACAGGCAGATCCGCGATGCGCAGGGGCGCGGAGAGTTCGAGCGGCTGCCCGGCACGGGTGAGCCACTGCCCGCCGACCTCGACTCCGCCTACGACGAACTGTGGTGGGTCAAACGGAAGATGGCACGCGAGGGCCTGTCCGTCCTGCCTCCCGCCCTCGCCCTGCGCAAGGAGGCCGAGGACGCGCTCACGGCGGCGTATGCGGCCCCCTCGGAACGGATCGCCCGCAAGATCATCGAGGACGTCAACGTCAAGATCAAGGACATGATGTTCAAGCCGCCGCCCGGTCCGCCGCTGGGCAAGAAGCCGTACGACGTGGAGGAGGTCGTACGGGAGTGGCGACGGCGCAGGATGACATAACGGGGCCGGCCGGCCTGCTTCAGAGGTGCAGCAGACGCGCGGCCAGCTCGCGGTAGTCCCTGAGGGCCAGCCTGAGCTGCTCGGTGTCGGTCTCCGACCCCGGGCCGCGGTCCACGGAGGCCTCCCAGGAGCGCCGCAGCGTACGCCGCCGCCGCTCCACGGCCTCACCGAACCGCCTCGCGATCTCCTCCACCACCCGGTCGGCCTCCTCGACGGACCCCTGAGGCCGCTCCACGAACCCGGCGGCAACCTCCCGCATCCGCCGCTCCCAGCGGTCCGTCTCATCGTGCGACAGAAGGGGGGCGCCGGTACCGGAGGGGGCGGGGGCCGCCTCGCCGACGGCGCCGGAGGGGGCGGGGCCCGGCCCGGGGGCGCCGGCCCTTGCGGTACGGCCCGGTGCCGTCGGCCATGCGTCCGGCTCCCGGGACTCGGTCGTGTGCGCCTCGCGCGCGGTCACCTCACCGGGAGAGGGGACGCCCAGCCCGTCGTCCGGCATCGCACTCTCACCGGACATCCGGCTCTCGCCCGGCAGCAGGTCTTCGCCCGGCATTCCGCCGCCCTCGTCCGTGGCCAGGCCGGACAGGTCCTCCGTGTCGGGGTGCAGGCCCACGGTGTCGGTGGGGTCCGGGCGGTGCGAGGGGGCGTCCTCCGAGAAGAGGTCGTCGGCGGCCGGCCCCGCGGGGCGGGGTGGCTGCCCGGGTGGGGTGGTGATGCCTGCCGGGCCCGGAGGGTGTGGGGGCGTGTCCTCGGGGGTGCGGTCGTCGGCTGTCAGGCCCTCTGTGCCGGGGCCGGTCGAGCCGGGGAGACGGGAGGGTGCGGCGGGTGGGGGCGGGGGTTCGCCGGGGAGTCGCTCCTCCGGGGAGGGATCTCGCCGTATGTGCTCCCTCTGCGTGTGACGGGCCGGTGCCGCGTCCTCCGGGGTCCAGTCCTCGTCCGGTGGCGGCGGGATACGGCCGGCGGGGCGTTCGTCGCCGGGGCCGCTCGTCCTGTCCGACATGACCGTCAACTCTCCTTCAGATGACCCCTGTTGAGGACCCGCGAGGTGGGGGCACGGTGGCGACCCGGGCTCGAGCCGCCTGCGCCGGTGCGGGTCAGGTCGTCGAAGAGGGCGCGGGCGCCCACGAGCGCCGAGCGCATCTCCTCCGTGCCGGACCCGGCCTCGGTCATCGCGTCACTCGCCCCGGTACGGGCCACCCGGTGCACCTGCCGGTAGCCGTCGACATGGTCGGCGTGGTGCACGGACAGCGCGGCGAGCTGCTCCTCGTAGTGCCCGCCGTCCGGGTAGCCGCGCGCGACGGCGAGCTCCGCGAGCAGCCGGTCGGCCTCGGCCACGGCCTGCCGCGGCGCGTCGACGAAGTGTTCCTGCACGGCCGTCCAGCGGGCCGCGTACTGCTCCCGCCCGGCCGGATCCAGCGGGCGTTCCCGCAGGTCACCGTGGCGTTGGACGCGCTCGGTCAGCTCCCGTTCGGCGGCCTTGGTGTCCCCGTCGTGCAGGGCCACGGCCCGCTCGTACTCGGGCCCGAAGCGCCGCCTCAGACCGGGTCCGCCACGCCGTGTCCGGCCGCGCAGGACCGGGGCGACGGCCGCACCGACGACCACGACCGCCACGATCACGATCAACACGATCATGCCTGTGGACATGGCTGCCTTCCGATCGGGCCGGCCCCACTGGCCGGCTCCCCCTCCGGGTGACCCGGAAGGGGAGCCACAAACGGTGGTCAGTCCGCGAAGCGACGCAGTCCGGTCACCGACCAGACCGTGGCGATGCGCCCGTCCACCACGTCGAACAGGTCGATGCCGCTCTTCTGCGAGCCGTCCGCCAGGGTCACGTACCAGCAGCAGGCGGCCCGGCCGAGCGCGCCGTCCACCGTCGGCGTGCCGTCGACGAAGAACCGCAATCCGGGCTTCTCCTCGCGGAAGGCGGAGATCAGGCCGACGATCCCGGCGGGGCCGTGCACCTCGTCGGTGACCGAGCCCCGCTCGGGATCGTTGGCGAAGCGGATGCGGAAGCCGGGGGCGAGGAAGGCCTCCGGGTCGCTGAAGTCGCCGTTCCACAAGGCGGTCCAGCGGTCGAAGAGGGCGATACCGGTCGCGGTGGTCAGTATGCGGTGACCGGTGTGCGAAGTCGTTGTCATGGCCTCAGCCTCCGCCCGGCCCGCGACACCCCCCTGTCGGTGATTGCCGTCACATCACGGTCGCCGCGTCGAGCGGTACGACGTCGGAGCCGAGGGTGTCGAGCGCGGCGAGGTCGACCACCCGGTGCGGGGCCCGCTCGTCCAGGGCCGTCGCCGCGCGGACCCGGTCCAGCCGGAAGCCACGCGGGGCGTCCCGCAGCCGGCACCAGCCGGCCAGGTACCAGTGCTCCGGTCCGCCGAGGAAGCCGAGCGGTTCCACGTCCCGCGCGGTGACCCGGCCGGCGGCGTCGGCATACTCCAGGCGCAGCACCCGGCCCGCCGTCAGCGCCTCCCGGAGGGCGGCGGGCACCACGGGTCCGGCGGGCCGCGCCGGGCGGGCGGGCGGCACGAGCAGCCGTACCCGGTCGGTCAGCCGGGCCGCCGCCTCGCGCTCCGGCTGCGGCAGCACGGCCAGCACCTTGTGCAGCGCGCTGCGCGCGTCCACCGCGAACGGCGTCCCGGCGAGGGCGTGCAGCCCGACGGCGAGGGCGGTCGCCTCGGCCGGGGTGATGGTCAGCGGCGGCAGCGTGCGTTCCCGGTCGAGCACATACCCCCCGTTGCGGCCCGGCTCGGCGTGGATGGGCACCCCGGACTGCTGCAACGCGGCCAGGTCCCGCTCGATCGTGCGGACACTGACCTCGAAGCGCCGGGCGAGCGCACGGGCGCTGCGGGGGCGGGGAGCGGCGGCACGCAGCTCCTCGACGAGGGCGTAGAGGCGGTCGGTACGGTTCACGGCAGACAGTCTGCGGAACGGATTCGGCCGACGGAGCTGCAAACCCCAGGCGCGCGGGGAACTGCGCGACCAGCTCACGACGGACCCGCACCCGGAAACGGCCAGAACCAGCCACGGCGCTTACCGATGCAATGCCCCGTCGCGCGGGCGCTCCCGCTCGGTGCCGCACAGTTCCCCGGTGAGTTCCCTGACGAGCTTGGTCAGGTCGGTCGAGCGGCCGGGTCCCCACCAGTCGCCGAGGAGTTCGGCGAGGGACTCCTCGCGGGCCTTGGCGAGGTGTTCGGCGACCGCGCGGCCGGAATCGGTCAAGTACAGGTCCAGGCCCCGGCGTTCGGCGAGGCGCCGTTCCTCGACCTGGCGGGCGGCGGCGAGGACCACGTCGAGCGGGACGGGGCTGCGCTCGGCGAGCACACCCGGCTCGACCGAGCCGTACTTGCGGATCCGCAGCAGCATCCAGCTGGCGGCGGGCAGCAGGTCGTACCCGGCCCGCTCGGTGATCTTCCCGTAGATCTCACGGCGGCCCTCGCGGGTGCCGAGCAGGGACAGGGCCCGCACGCACTCGTCGTAGGAGGACCGCTCGACCGGGTTGGGCGCGATGGTCTCGGAGACGTCCGGCGCGGTGACCGAGCCGCGCAGCCGGTCCTCCTTCAGGAACCAGGCCAGCAGGAAGCCGAGGAGGGCGACGGGGGCGGCGTACAGGAAGACGGCGGTGATCGCGGACGCGTACGCGTGCAGAGCCGCCGGGCGCAGGGCGGGCGGCAGGGCGGCGATGCCGCGCGGATCGGACTTGAGGGCGTTCGCGGAGACGCCGGGCGGCAGCGGGACGCCCCGGAAGGCGGCGGCGAGCTTGTCGCCGAGGCGGCTCGCGAAGACCGTGCCGAAGATCGCCACACCGAAGGAGGCGCCGATGGAGCGGAAGAAGGTCGCGCCGGAGGTGGCGACGCCCAGGTCCTCGTACGACACCGCGTTCTGCACGATGAGGACGAGCACCTGCATGACCAGGCCGAGACCGAGGCCGAACACGAAGAAGCAGGCGCTCATCTGGGCGGTGGAGCTGTGCTCGTCGAGCCGGTGCAGCAGAAGCAGGCCGATCGCGGTGACGGCGGTACCGGCGACCGGGAACACCTTCCAGCGGCCGGTACGGCTGACGATCTGCCCGGAGATCGTGGACGACAGCAGCAGGCCGATGACCATGGGCAGCATGTGCACGCCGGACAGCGTCGGGGAGATGCCGTGCACGACCTGGAGGAAGGTCGGCAGATAGGTCATCGCGCCGAACATGGCGAAGCCGACGATGAAGCTGATGACGGCGGCGAGGGTGAAGGTGCGGATGCCGAACAGCTTCAGCGGCAGGACGGGTTCGGCGGCCCGCCGCTCGACGGCGACGAACGCCACGGCCAGCAGGATGCCCAAGCCCGCGAGCCCGACGATCTGCGGCGAGCCCCAGGCCCAGGTGGTCCCGCCGAGGGAGGCGACGAGCACCAGGCAGGTGGCGACGGCCGCGATCAGGAACGTACCCAGGTAGTCGATGACGTGGTGGGCGGTGCGGCGCGGGATGCGCAGGGCGGTGGCGATCACGGCGAGCGCGACGACACCGACGGGGAGATTGACGTAGAACACCCAGCGCCAGCTCAGATGCTCGGTGAACAGCCCGCCGAGCAGCGGCCCGAGCACACTCGTCGCCCCGAACACGGCCCCGAACAGCCCCTGATAGCGCCCGCGTTCACGCGGTGGCACGATGTCCCCGACGATCGCCATCGACAGCACGATCAGCCCGCCGCCGCCCAGGCCCTGCAGCGCGCGGAAGCCGATCAGCTGGGGCATGTCCTGCGCCATGCCGCACAGCGCGGAGCCGACGAGGAAGATGACGATCGCGGTCTGGAAGAGCCGTTTGCGCCCGTACTGGTCGCCGAGCTTGCCCCACAGGGGGGTCGCGGCGGTCGAGGCCAGCAAGTAGGCGGTGACGACCCAGGACAGATGCTCCAGACCGCCGAGGTCGCTCACGATCGTCGGCAGCGCGGTCGACACGATCGTCTGGTCGAGCGCGGCGAGCAGCAGCCCGAGGAGCAGGGCGCCGATCGAGACGAACACATTGCCGGAGACGTGCTCGGCGGCCTGTATCTCCTTCTCCGTGCCGTGCGTGTCCAAGGCCATGGAGACCTCCCGGGACTCAGGGGCTCGGTGCACCTTCTCCATCGTGGTCGGTGTCACCGTTTATGGCCTGTTGAGTCCCGCGTTTCCGGCGGCGGATGCGAAGAAGTTGCGCATAGTCTCTGTAGTTCGCGAGGGGAGGGACGAACACGTGACTGATTCCGGGGGTTCCGAGGGCCACACCTGCCCGGAGTGCGGGACACCGAGGGGCCCGGACCGAAGCCCGTCCTGCGACTGCACCGAACGCACGGCCGAGGCCCTGCGCCAGACCCGCACGGCCGAGGCGGCAGCGGCGGAGGACTTCGACCCACTGCGGATACGGCCGTACGTAACGACACCGACCACCGAGCCCCGGCCGTCGGAGCCCGAGGGGGGTCGCGCCGACGGGGCCGGCGCGGCTGGCGGAGCCGGCAACAGCGGCAGCACGGGCGGGGCCGGCAACAACGGAGACAGCGGCCGGAGCGACGCGACCCACGGGACCGGCGACGGCAGCAACAGCAACAGCAACAGCAACCAGGATGGCACGGGCGTCGGGGCCGCTCCCGGTGTTGTGGAGGCTACGGGCGGCGGCGGGGTGGTCCGGCGTGGTGTTCTGCTGGTGGTCGCCGGGGCCGGTGTGGCCGTCGTGGCGGTGGCCGGGGTTGCGAGTGGTCTGCTGGCGTATCACACGCCGTCCCGGGAGGGGGCGGCTCATGAGGTCAGGGAGAGGATTCCGGACGTGAGCGCACCGGGGCCGGCGTCTCCGGCGGCGCCCTCCTCCCCCGCCGTGTCCCGCCCGGCCGTGCCGTTGCCGTCCGTGTCGGCGAGCGCCCCCAGCCGGTCGGCCAGGTCGGCCACGCCGTCCACGTCGCCGACGCCCTCCGCTTCCGCCGGGACCTCCCACCCTGCCGTACCCACCGCATCCGTGACGGCCTCCGCCAACGCGCGGACCACCCCCGCCGTCGCCCCGGTGCTGCAACCCGGCGACGACGGCCCAGAGGTGGCTGAACTCCAGCTGCGGCTACGGCAGTTGAACCTGTACGCCGACCAGATCGACGGCGTCTACACCCGCCCGGTCGAGGACGCGGTACGCAACTACCAACTGGCCCGGGGCATCTGGAGCGACCCCCTCGGGGTGTACGGGCCGGCGACCCGGAGGAGCCTGGAGGCGGAGACGTCGGAGCCGTAGGCAAGCCCGTCGGAGGGGCCAGAGGGCGGAGCCCCTTCGCGCGCGCCGCCGGAACACCGCGTCAGCCGATGTGCAACCGGATCGCCCCGGCACCCGTCGCCTCGACCCGCACCTGCGTGAGATCCCGCACCACCACATCGGGTCCGTGCACACCGGCGCGGGGGCCGACCCCCACCACCGTCATCCCCGCGGAGCGCCCGGCGGCGATGCCCGCACCGGAGTCCTCGAAGACCACGCAGTCCCCCGGATCCACACCCAGCTCGGCCGCGCCCTTCAGGAAACCCTCGGGGTCCGGCTTGCTCGCGCCGACCGACTCGGCGGTGATCCGGATCTCCGGGACCGGCAGCCCGGCGGCGTTCATGCGCGCGGTGGACAGTGCGACGTCGGCGGAGGTCACCAGCGCGTGCGTAAGGCCGCGCAGGGAGGCGAGGAAGGTGCTCGCGCCGGGGATCTCGACCACGCCGTCGGTGTCGGCTGTCTCCTCGGCGAGCATGCGCGCGTTGTCGGCGAGGTTCTGCTCCATGGGCCGGCCGGGCAGGAGGAGGGCCATGGAGGCGTGTCCCTGCCGGCCGTGGACGACCTGCATCACCTCGTCGCCGTCCAGCCCGTGCCGCTCGGCCCAGCGCCGCCAGACGCGCTCGACGACGGCGTCCGAGTTGACGAGGGTGCCGTCCATGTCGAGCAGGAGGGCGCGGGCGATGAGGACGGTGGGCGTGGCGGTGGCCGTCATCGGCAGCTCCAGGAACGAAGAAGGCCCTGAGGGCAGGACAAGCCCCGAAGGGACAAAGGAGCCCCGCCCGCCGGTCAGGGAAAACGGGCGGGAGCCACTTTGTTCCTCCACGGTACAAAACCCGGGGCGCTCCCGCCACCGCATCCGGAAAGGGTTCACCCGCCGTTCAGCTCAGCCGGCCACGGCCTCGTACAGGCTCCACACCCCGAGCCCGAGCATCAGCAGCGCGGCGATCTGCGTGATCAGCCGCAGCGGCACCTTCTTCATCAGGGCCTTTCCGCCGACGATGCCGAGTCCGGCGACGGCCCACAGGCCGAGCACCGCGCCGAGGCCGACGGAGACCGGGGCGTCGTAGCGGGCGGCGAGGTTGGCGGTCATGATCTGGGTGAGATCGCCGAACTCGGCGACGAGGATCAGCATGAAGCCCGTACCGGCGACCTTCCAGAAGGACTGGTCGGCGGGCTTCCTGATCTCCTCCTCGTCCCCGCCCTTCTGCAGCAGCAGCATCGCGGCGCCGCCGAGGAAGAGGACGCCGGTGACGGCGTGCACGATCTGCCGGGGCAGCAGGGTCAGCGCACTGCCGGCGGCGACGGCCAGCACGACGTGCAGCAGGAAGGCGGCGGCGACGCCCGCGAAGACGTACGAGGCGCGGTAGCGGGTGCCGAGGACGAGGCCGGCGAGCGCGGTCTTGTCCGGCAGTTCGGCGAGGAAGATGACGCCGAAGGCGAGCGCCGTCACGGTGATGCTGATCAAGGTTCCTCAATCGGTCGGGGCCGCCCGCCGAGAGTGTGGTACGTCACGCGATGACACCTCGGCACGGCAGCACACTCGGCGCCCGTGTCGTGGGACACGGGCGTGCACTGCTTGCCGAAGGTCTCGCCGGCGGCCTGTGTGAGGTCCGCCTCCGGGCGCCGGCTCAGGCTGGCTGAGCAGTATGTCGACGGTCCGGCGAAGAGCTACTCCCCTTCTGCGCTCCCCATCGTAAGGGATGTGAAGGTTCTGCCGGAAACCCCGCCCCGCCCCTTGTTGTGGCATGAGCACGTCACCTCCCCGAGCGCCTCGGCCGCCCTCCCGACGCCGGTCAGCGCCACCACCGCCCGCGGCTACCTCTCCCAGCTCACGGTCGCCACCGAGAACCGCACCGGCTACCAGCGCTCCCTCTTCCCGACCTGGATCACGATCTCCGGCACCTGCAACACCCGTGAGTGGATCCTCAAGCGGGACGGTACGAACGTCGTCACGAACTCCGCCTGCACCGCGACCAGCGGCAGCTGGTACTCCCCGTACGACGGCGCGACCTGGACCTCCCCCTCCCACGTCGACATCGACCATCTGGTCCCGCTGGCCGAGGCCTGGGACTCCGGCGCGAGCAAGTGGACCACCGCATAGCGGCAGGCCTTCGCCAACGACGTCACCCGCCCCCAGCTCCTCGCCGTCACCGACAACGTGAACCAGGCCAAGGGCGACCAGGACCCCTCGACCTGGGTCCCGTCCCGCACCGCGTACCTCTGCACGTACGTCCGCGCCTGGGTCCAGGTGAAGTACTACTACGACCTCTCGGTCGACTCCGCCGAGAAGCGCGCACTGACGAACTACCTGGCGAGCTGCTGACACCCTGGCGGTCAGGCCGGCCGGCGCCGCATCAGGTAGCCCGCTGCCGCGCCCGCGGCGAACAGGGCGGCGACGGAGACGGCCGTGGCGAGCCAGGTGGCGCCGAGCCACTGGGCGCCGTAGTAGCCGAGGGCGACGCTGTACGCGGCCCAGGAGAGGCCGGCCAGGGCGGACCAGGGGAGGAAGTCGCGGGCGCGGCGATGGGCGGCGCCGGCGCCGAAGGAGACGACCGAGCGGCCGGCGGGGGCGAAGCGGGCGAGCACGACCAGCGCGCCGCCGCCGCGGGCCAGCGCCTCGCCGAGACGTTCCTGCGCGGTGGTCAGCCGCCGGGAGCGGGCTATCGCGCGGTCCAGCCGCTCACCGCCCCGCCAGGCCAGACGGTAGGCCACCAGATCGCCGAGGACCGAGGCGGTCGCCGCGGACAGGACCAGGGCCAGCAGATCCGGCACGTCGCGCGGGACGCGGCCGGCCGCCGCTCCCGTCCCCGCCGCCGCTGCCGTACCCGCCGTGATGACGAGCACGCCGCTCGGCAGCACGGGAACGAATACGTCGAGCAGAACGGACACGACCACCGCGGCATAGATCCACGGTCCGGCGGCGAGTGACCCCACACTCTCGAACACGACGACTCCCGGTTTCCCCCGTTGACAGACAGCCATACAGCGTACGCCCGGGGTGTGACAACGGGGTCTCGGGGGGCCGGGGCGGCTCATGAGCCGTCATGGGGCCTTCCGTCGGCGCCCGTTTCACTCCATCGGCCGCGTCCCGGCGGCGGAGCCCTTGCGCGCCCCGTAGCAATGGAGAGACGCCTGCCGACGGACATCAAGCAGATAATCCGGCGACGATCCGGCAGACATCAGGCAGGCATCCCCAACAAACGGCGCGCAAGCGCAGGAAAAGGTGGTCATCATGGTGACAGCCGTACACGCGGGCGCCCTTGCCGCAGCCCTGTTCGCGACCGGGAGCGCAATCGCCCATGACTACACGGTGGAGAGCAACGGCGTGTTCTCCCCGCCGAACGCGACCGTGAAGTCGACGGCGTTGACGTACGACCAGGCCCTGGTGCCGGCGGGCTCCCAGATCCGCGTCTACCAGCACACCGCCACGAACAAAACCACGACAGTCGAACTGTGGGTGACCGGCGTCAAACCGAACCATCTCTTCGGGGTCCACGTCCACCAGAAGGCCTGCGGCACCAAGCCCGCCGACGCCGGCAAGCACTACCAGAACACGCCCGGCATGGACGCCGCCCACGTCAACAACAAGAACGAGGTCTGGCTGGACTTCAAGTCCGACGCGGCCGGCAAGGGCCACGCCAGCGCCACGCACACCTGGGCGTTCCGCAAGGGCCAGGCCTCCTCGCTGGTCATCCACAGCGAGCCCGGCACCAAGGGCGCGCGAGCGGCCTGCTTCAGCGTGCCGTTCGGCGGAGCGTCATAGGCGGGGCGGCCGGCGCGCACAGCAGGGCGCCCTTCCCCCTCGTGGCAGGGAAGGGCGCCGTAACCGTCAGGCGGCTATCGGGGTCTGCTCGGTGGCGGACCGGCCGCCCCCGGTCGTGCGGCGGGCGACGAGCCGGTCGAGGCCGAAGGCGCCGGAGCCGGTGAAGACCAGCAGCAGGAACGCCCAGCAGAACAGGACCGACAGCTCGCCGCCGTTCTGTATGGGCCACAGCGCGACCTGCTGGTGGACGTCGAAGTAGGCGTACGCCATCGAACCGGAGGCGACCAGCGCGGCTCCGCGGGTGCCGAGCCCGAGGAGCACCAGGCCGCCCGCGACGAGCTGGATCACGGCCGCGTACCAGCCGGGCCAGGTGCCGGCCGGGATCGTGCCGCCCTGGGTGCCCATGGCTCCGCCGAGCACGCCGAAGAGGGACGCGGCGCCGTGCACGGCGAAGAGCAGGCCTACGACGATGCGGAAGAGCCCGAGGGCATAGGGCTGAGCGGAGTTGAGACGTGCGGACATGAGGGGGTTCTCCTCTTCGGTGTCGGTGGGACCGGCCGGGGACGGTGGTGTGCGTGGCCGGTCGTGGGGGCGGCGGTACCGAATGGAGGACCCAGGTTAGGGCTGCCTAATCAATGCTTGCAAGTTCAACATTTGGCCAGTATCCGAAAGCGTGACCTAATCCACACCAGGCCGTACCCCCGCCGCGGTCACCCCGAACGCGAACCGCCTTGCGTGCGCGGTTCCCTGACGGTTTATCAGACAGAAGGCGGCGGGCGTGCAGGCCTGTTGGCTATCCCCCGCTTCCCACCGACCGGCCCCGCACCTCCAGCGTCCCGAGCAGTTCCGCCGTCGCCTCGGCCACGGCGGTCACCGCCCGGTCGAAGGCCTCGCGGTTGTGGGCGGCAGGGGCGCGGAAACCCGATACCTTGCGCACGTACTGCAGCGCGGCGGCATGGATGTCCTCCTCCGTGGCCTCACCGGGCAGCACGGGCGGACGCAGCGTCTTGATACTCCGGCACATACCCCCAGTCTCACGCGCCTCGAATCCCGATGCGACGATCGTGCCGAAGGCGGCCACCGACACCCGGGGCCGACCGACGAGAGGAACATCCTCATGACCACCAAGCACACCGTGGCCATCCTCGGCCCCGGCGGCACCGGCGGCCTCCTCGCCGCCCTGCTCTCCCACTGCGGACACCGCGTCATCTGCCTGGCCCAGGACCGCACGGCCGACACCCTGCGCCGTGGCGGAATCACGGTCCGCAGCCCGCAGTTCGGCGAGTTCACCGCCCCCGTCGAGGCGGACACCGAACTCCGTGAGCCGGTGGACGCCTGTCTGATCGCCGTCAAGCACACCGCCCTGGACGCCGCGCTCACCCGCGTCCCGCCCGCCGCGCTCGGTGACGCCCTCGTCGTACCGATCCTGAACGGCGTGGAACACCCCGCCGTGCTGCGCGCCCGCTACCGGCCCGAGCGCGTGGCACCCGCCGTGATCCGGGTGGAGTCCACCCGGATCGCACCGGGCGTGATCGAACACGGCAGCCCCTTCACGGAGCTCGACCTCGCCGGCGACTCCGTACCCCGCCCCCGCCTCGACGAGCTGGCGGCAGCCCTCGGTTCCACCGGCGCGACCGCCCGCGTGGTCGAGGACGAGACGGCGGCCCTGTGGGCCAAGATGGCGTTCCTCGCCCCGTTCGCCCTGCTCACCACGCGGTACGGCCGTCCGCTCGGCGAGGTCCGCACCCGGCACCGCGCGGAGCTGGAGGCGCTGGTCGCCGAGACCGCCGCGGTCAGCCGCGCCTGCGGCGCCCCCGCCGACCCGGACCGGGCCCTGGGCCGGTACGACGCCTTCCCGCCCGGCGCCAAGTCGTCCATGCAGCGCGATGCCGAGGCGGGCCGCCCGCTCGAACTCGACGCCATCGGCGGGGCGCTGCTGCGCGCGGCGGACCGGCACGGCGTACCGGTGCCGGTGACGGCCCGACTGGTGGGCGAACTGCGGGCCGCCGGGCACTGAGCCGGCACCCGGTGAACCCGGCCGGGCGCGGCCCACCCGTTCGCGTGAACCTCACAACCGAACTCGCCACCCAAAATCGAACAGGCGTAGCATTGTCGCGTGGCTACGACCTATGAATTCCCCAGTGACCTCCTCGCCGGTCAGGAGGAGCTGCATCAGGTCCGGGGCGAGCTGTCGGCCCTGCTCAAGCGGCTGCCCTGGTCGGTGGAGCCGGCCGACGGCTTCAGTGACGACACCGGCTGGCGCAAGGTGGAGCGGCCCGCGTCCCCGGGCTGGACGGCGGACGAACAGGCCGAGGTGGAGAAGCTGCGCCGCCGCGAGCACGAGCTCGCGGTGTTCGTCAGCACGCACCGTTTCTGGACCGAGGTCGCGGTGGCGGACCGCGTGGACGCCCGCACCAGCCTGAAGCTCGCCCACGCGCGGGCGAGCGAGGAGAAGGAGAGCGGGGAGGAATGACAAAGGCCCCCGGCCGCACGGCCGGGGGTTGCTGTCTGGTGGGCGCGGACGGTTTCGAACCGCCGACATCCTGCTTGTAAGGCAGGCGCTCTACCCCTGAGCTACGCACCCGGCTCCCGGGCTGCGCGCCCAGGACGAGTCGACAGCCTACCTTGCCGGAAGCAGTGCACGGCAAACCCGTAACGGACGGCGTGCGGGGGTTATCCCCACCCCCGGTCCGGGAGTGGTCCTCATCGTCCCGGCCGCCCCGGCCCGCGTACGGTCCTCACAGACCGAATCCCAGGGGGAGTTCCCGCACATGGCCCGTTCCGTTCCCGTCCGTGCCGCCACCATGGCCGTCGTCACCGGTGTGCTCGTCGCGGGGGTCAGCGCCTGCGGCGCCGACGCCGGTGACGACACGCACCCCGACCACCGTTCCTTCGCCCTGCACGGCCGTACCCTCACCGTCGACTCCGACGACTCGGCCCTGGAGGTCGTCGCCACGGACTCCGCCAAGCCCGGGACCGTCGACGTGACCCGGTGGTTCCAGGGATCCGTCGTCGTCGGCCACGACCCGACGGCCCGGTGGTCCTTCAAGGACGACCGGCTGGTGCTGCGCGTGCACTGCTCGGGGTTCATCGCCGACTGCTCGTCCCGGCACCGGATCGAGGTTCCGCGCGGGATCAGCGTGAAGATCGACAACGCCGACGGCAGCGTACGGGCGCACGGGTTCAAGGATCCGCTGAGCGTCGACACCAGCGACGGCGCCGTACACGTCACCGACTCCAGCGGGCCGCTCGACCTGAAGTCGGCCGACGGCTCGCTGAGCGCCGACGTCTCCTCCCGCCGGGTGAAGGCGGACACCAGCGACGGTTCCGTGCAACTGCAGCTGTCCGGCACGCCCGACCTGGTGGACGCCTCCAGCACCGACGGCGCCGTCACGGTCGTCCTGCCCAAGGGCGCCTACCGGGTGTCGGCCGGTGCCGACGACGGCGGGGTGTCGGTGTCCGTGCCCCGCGACGACAACAGCCCGCACCGGGTCTCGGCCCACTCCTCGGACGGGAAGGTCACGGTCCGTACCGCGAACTGACCGGGCCGTGTGTTCGTCTACAACGGGTGGGAGAATGACACCACCCACGGCGAAGCACAGCACGGGAGAGGGATGTGACGGCGACACCGGGCACGCCAGCGACGCGGTCGTACCCGCCGTCGGCCGCCTCGACCCGGTCCGGGTCCACGGCACTGCGCGACACCCTCACCCTGATCGGCCTGCCGGTGCTGGCCGCGCTCGCCCTGCCCGCCGCCTTCGCCGGCGGTGGCACCCGGCGCTGGTTCGGCGGCCGGGCCGAGAGCCAGCGCGCCGAGGCACAGGCGGCGAAGGACGCCGCCGCGGCCGCGTTCTACGAACTGGACACCGCCCAGCGGGACCTCAGGATCTCCATCGAGACCATCACGGCCGTGGACGACTCCCCCGCCGCCCGGCGTGCCGTCACCGACTTCACGGCGCTCGGGCAGCGGATCGACGAGGTCAGCCAGCGCTACATCCAGGCCGTCGACGCCCACGATCTCGACCGGGACGATCTGGAGGCCTCGGCCGCGTCCCGCGCGCGCTCCGAGCTGACCTCCGCCAAGGACGAGCTGCTCCGGGTCAAGCAGGAGCTGGACCGTTTCGGCGACTCGCTCGGGCCGCTGCTCGGCAAGGCGGAGACCCAGCTGGCCCGGGTGGCACCCGCCGTGGAGCGGGCCCGGCAGGCACTGCTGGGCGCGAGCAACGCCCTGGACGCCGTACGGGAGCAGGGGCTGCGCGCCGACGACCTGGCCGGCCGGCTCGCCGCGCTGTCCCCGGAGCTGACCAGGCTCAACCAGGGCGCGGGTCGGCACGGCGTGACGCAGACGCTGGAACGGGCCGAGCGGGTGCAGCGAGAGGCCGGGGCGATCCAGGCCGAGGCCGAGCGGCTGCCGGAGAAGGCCGCCGAGATCGACCACCGACTGGTCAGCCTGCGCACCCGGGCCCAGGCACTGACCACCCGGGCCGGGCAGGTGGACCCGGTGCTGAGCGAGCTGCGGCGCCGGTTCGCGGCCGCCTGCTGGCAGGACCTGCAGCACGTGCCGGAGCAGGCCGCGCAGAACGTACGGCAGGCCGAGCTGAAGCTCCGCGAGGCGCAGGCCGCGCGCGAGGGCCAGCGCTGGCCGGACGCGACCTCGCTGCTGTCGACGGTACGGGCCCTGCTGAACACCACCGACGAGGCGGTGTCGGCCGCGGGTGACCGGCTGCGGCGGCTGAACGAGGTGCAGAAGGATCCGCAGGCCGAGATCGAGCGCACCCGGTTCGCGATCCGGGACGCCCAGCGGCTGGCCATGACCGGCCGTACGACGCCGGATCCCCGGCATGCCGGGCCGCTGGACGATGCGGTGGGGCGGCTGGAGCGGGCGATCGGCACGCTGGAGGGGCGGCATCCCGACTACTGGCACTTCCTGACCGAGATGGACGCGGTGCGGCAGGCCGTGGCTCGGGTCGTGGCGCAGATCCGGGAAGAGCGCGGGGGGCACTGAGCGGCGCCCCTGGGGGTGGTGCGGTCCCCTCGGTTGCACGGCGCCGTCAGGTCGGCGGATATTGGATGGACGCATGGCCTCCGCTAGCGCCCCGAGGGAGGCGGACATGGCCACACACGCAGCGCACACGAGCACGCGGCGGCGGATCGAGTTCGACAAGCACCTGCCCGTCGACCACCGGCTGAACACGGTCTACCGGGTCGGCGCGGGCCTGATCGGCGCGTTCCTCGTCGCCTTCGGCATCCTGGGTCTGATCAACCACATCGGCTTCTTCAGCACCGGCGGTGCGACGGTCGCGGCACTGAACACCAACGGCGCGCTCAGCGTGCTCTCGATCTGCATCGGAGCGATCCTGCTGGTCGGCATGGTGATCGGCGGGAACGTCGCCTCCACACTGAACATGGTGCTCGGCGTGCTGTTCCTGCTGAACGGCTTCCTGTTCCTCGGCCTGCTCGACACCGCGCACAACTTCCTGGCGTTCAAGATCCAGAACGTGCTGTTCAGCTTCGTCGTGGGCCTGCTGCTGATGACCTTCGGCATGTACGGCCGGGTCGGCTCGACCCTGCCGCACGACAACCCGTACTGGCGGGCCCGCCACCCCGATGCGACCGAGGAGCAGCCGCACGAGCAGCACGGGGCCGGTTAATCTGTGGCCATGCCTCGCTATGAGTACCGCTGCCGCACCTGTGGTGACACCTTCGAACTGAGCCGTCCCATGGCGGAATCGGCCGCCCCCGCGTCGTGCCCTGCCGGGCACGACGACACGGTCAAGCTGCTGTCGACCGTGGCCGTGGGCGGCACGAGCGCGCCGGCCCCCTCGGGCGGCGGAGGCTGCTGTGGCGGAGGCTGTTGCGGCTAGGGCCTGTCGTCAGGCCGTTTGCCGTACCGCCCGCAGAAACTCGCGGACGATGCGCTCCCCCGCCAGCACCCCCCGCTCCGGCAGCGCCGCGATCTCCGGCGCGGTCCAGCCCGCGTCGGCCAGCTCTCCGTGCCCCGGGCGCCAGCCCCGGTCTGCGGCCAGCAGGAGGTCGGCGTCCAGCAGGGAGTCCCCGGCGGACAGCGTCAGCTGCGCGCCGGTGCGGCGGGCGATCTCGCGTACCGCCGCGCTCTTGGTGAGCGGCTGGGGGACGGCGTAGATCTTGCGGCCCTGGAGGGAGACGGTCCAGCCCCGGTTCTCCGCCCAGACCGCCAGCTCCTTCACCCAGTCCTCGGGCAGCAGCTCACGCTCGACGACGAGGTAGGCGAACAGGTCCTCGGCGATGCGGTGCTTGCGCACCCAGGCGGGGCCGGCCGAGCGCAGCAGATGCTCGCTGACCTCGGCCAGCGGCGCGCACTCGGCGGCGAGCCGGGCCTGCACGCCCGCGTGCCAGTCGGCGTCGGTGACCCCGTCGACCAGCAGATGGCCACCGTTTGCGCAGATCGCGTACTTCGGGGGCGGGCCGGGCAGGTTGATCCGCTGGTACTGCTTGCGCGTCCGGGTCGTCGTCGGCACGAAGAGGGCCGTGTCGCCGAGGTCGGTCAGCAGCCGGGCCGCCGTCTCCGTCATATAGGAGAGCGGCTTGCTCTCGTGGACCTCGACGCACAGCAGCCGAGGGGCCCGCGCGTCCGGCATGGTCAGCGCGAGGGCCGCCGAGGAGTAGATCAGCGTACGGTCGAGGTCGCTCGCCACCAGCACCGGCATCAGACGTTCACCGCCTTGCCGTCGGCGCCCGTGGCGCCGCGCGTGTACCGGGGGTGGATCAACCCGACGCAGGTGTACGGCAGGTCGCCCACCTCCTCGACGGGGACGCCCCTTTGCCCGGCGAGCAGGCGGACGTGGTCGAGGTCGGCTCCGGCCCCTTCGCGGGCCAGGATCTTCCAGGGCACCCGGCGCAGCAGCACCCGGGTGGTCTCGCCGACGCCGGGCTTGACGAGGTTGACGTCGTGGATGCCGTACTCCTCGCTGATCCGCTCCACCGCCCGCCAGCCGGCCCAGGTCGGGGTGCGGTCCTGTGCCATCAGCTCCTTGACCGCCGTGTCCACGGTGTCGGTGACCTCGGGGAAGCGGGCGGAGACGGCGTCGAGGAAGGCCACGGAGACGTCGGCGCCGGCCAGTTCGCGGTAGAACTTCGCGCCGTGGAAGTCGTCCGGGCCGACCAGGTCCGCGCGCAGGACCGTGCGTGAAATCAGGCCGGAGACCGTGGAGTTGAGGCAGGCCGAGGGTATGAGGAAGTCTTCCCGGGTGCCGTAGGTGCGCACGCAGGAGCCCGGGTCGGCGAGTACGGCGATCTCCGGGCCGAAGCCGGTGATGCCCTCCTTCTCCTCGAACTCCTCGATGGCCTGGGCGAGTTCGCGGGTGATGGCGCCCTTGCCGGTCCAGCCGTCGACGAACACGACGTCCTGCGGGTCGTGGTGGGCGGCGAGCCAGCGCAGCGAGGCCGCGTCGATGCCCCGGCCGCGCACGATCGACACGGCGTAGTGCGGCAGGTCGAGGCCGTGCCGGTACCGCGCCCAGCGGCGCATGAGAATGCCGACCGGGGTGCCCGCGCGGGCCAGGGACACCAGCACGGGGCGCGGCGACCGTTCGGCGATGACCGCCTCGGTCACGACACCGACGGCCTGCGCGATCCGGGCCGCCGAGGCATCGAGCGCCGAGTGGAACAGCTCCTGGTACTGCTCGCTCGGCTGGTACTCCACCGGCAGCGACTCGGCGTAGTGCGCGCCGCCGCTCTGGATGGCCTCCTCCCGCTCCTCGGTCGGCGCCTCCAGCGTGACCTCGGAGAGGTCCTGGAGCAGCCAGCCGACCTCGTCGGGCGCGTACGAGGAGAATGCGGGGCCACGGAGGGGCTCGGGCAGCATGGCCGGCCTTTCGGAAACGTGCGGTGCGTACGACGGGACGACCGCGAGCAGGACGTGCGGGGTGTGCGCGGCGAGGCGGGCCAGCAGGCCGTCGGGCGCGTGCAGAGCGGGGGTGTCGGCGACGGAGTCGACGACGGCCACGACGGCGTCGAAACCGGCGCCCGCGACGTTGTAGGCGTACCTCTCGCCGGGGCCGTCGGCCGGGTCGTCGTGCGCGGGGAAGACCAGCCGGGTGCGGATCGCATACCCGGGGTCGTCCAGCGCGAGGACGGGCGACCGGGTGGTGGTCGAGAACCGCACCTCCAGGTCCGTGACCTGCTCCAGCTCACGGGCGAGGCGGAGCGGGGCGTACATCAGCTCCTCGAAGCCGAGGACGAGGACGCGGCGGGCGCCGGGCGGCAGGGCGTCGCGTATTCGGGCGGCCATGGCGGGCAGCGCGGCTTCGAGGCGGGTGCGGTGGGCGGGGGTGAAGCCGTGCCGGCCGCCGTCGGGGAGGCGGGCGGGCCAGTGGAGCTCCACCCGGGTGACACGGCCGTACGACGGCTCGGGCGAGCCGTGCCGCCGGTCGTGCTCGGCGACCAGCCGCTGCCCCTTGTCCAGCACCCCCTCCGGCAGCCGTACGGTCCCCGAGGCAGCGGCGATCAGTTCCACCCGGGCGCCGATCTCGGTGGCGAACCGATCCATCCGGTCGGCGTCCTCGGGCGAGCGCATGTCGACCAGGGCGACCACCACGTAACGCTTGCGCGGATAGCGTTCGTGCAGCTCACGGATGGTGTTCAGGACCGTGTTCCCGGTGGAGAACTCGTCGTCGACCAGGATCAGCGGACCATCTGCGGCCAGCAGACCGGGATCCTCGGGGAGCAGCAGATGGGAGGTGGCGTGCGAGTGGCTCTCCTCGAAGCCGCCCGCACGGGCCACCCCGGCCACGGGCCGGCGGGTGGAGTGCAGATACGGCGCCGCACCGAGCCCGTCGGCGACCGCGTGCCCCAGCCCGGTCGCCGTCTCCGCGTAACCCAGGACCACGGCACCGGCGGCCTCGGCCTCGCCCAGCAGTTCACGGACGCGTCGGCCCAGGCGGTGGCCGTGCCCGTACACCACCGCCGGCGACTGCGGCACATGCTTGCCGAGGACGTTGGACACCAGCAGATGGGCCCGCTTGGGGTTGCGGCGCAGGGCGAGGCCGAGCAGGGCCGGCAGGCCGTCGTCTCCCACGAGTTCGACCCCGAGCCGCTCGGCGACCCAGCTGCCGGACCAGACCCCGTCGTTCACCGCGTTGTTCATGCGTTCCTTATTCCGGCAGCGAGCAGGTCCACGAAGCCGACGTCCTCATGGGCCACACCGAAGGCCTCGGCGCGCAGCAGGGTCCGCTCGGCCCAGGCGCGGTGCGGCTTCACCTCGTTCATCTTGTTCGTGTAGGCCGACCGCAGTACACCCCCGCCGCCGCGTTCCGGCCGCAGGATGTCCTGGGCGTCGCTGTACTCCTCGTGGCTGACCACGGACAGCGCGTGCACGGGCAGCACATGGGAGGGGTGGATGCAGGTCTTGCCGAGCAGGCCGTTGGCCTGGTCGAGGGAGATCTCCCGCAGCAGTCCGTCCATGGCGTGCTCGATCAGCTTCTCGCGCAGCTCGACGGCCTGCACCTCCAGGAAGGGGCTCTGCCTCAGCTGCGGCTTGAACATGCGCTCGGCGACCCGGAAGTACTCCCACACCGGCCCGGTCACGGTGAATCCGGTGCCGTCGGCCCGGCCCAGCATGTTCACGACGTCGGCGATCACGGAGGCGACGACCTGGACGTCGTAGGCGGTCATGTCGGGGGCGCGGCGCAGGCCGTAGGAGGAGCAGAAGTCGGTCACGCCGAGGCGCAGGGCCAGCACCCGGTCCCGGTACTTGTCGACCGCGCGGAGGATGCCTTCCAGGGTGTCCACGCGGGACTCGCGGTAGAGCAGCTCCGGGGACTCCAGGACGGGCATCGCGAACAGCCGGCGCCCGCTGCCGGCCTCGGCGGCCGTCAGGGCCTCCAGGAAGGGGATGCCGCGCTCCTCGGTGAACTTGGGCAGCACGAACCCGGACAGCAGCCGCGCGGACGGGCCGAGGCGCCGTACGAGGTCGGGGATCTGCTCGGGGGCGCGCACCCGGACGAAGAGCAGCGGTGGCTCGGCTCCGGGCCGGGCGGCCAGTTCCGCGAACTGCCGGACGAGGTTCTCCTCGCCGGCCACGACGTCCGCGTCGTCGATCGAGTCCTCCAGGCACAGCACCATCGAGACCACGCCGTTCCCGGCCTGCTTGACGATGTCGTCGGCGAGCCGCGGCCGGGTGGCCGGGCTGTACAGGGTGGCGCCGAGGGCAGCGGCGAGCAGCCGGGCCGGGGAGTCCGTGGTGAACACGCACGGCTCCCGGTGGAAGAGGCGCTGCCGCACCTCGGGGGCGAGGTGCCCGAAATGACGCATACGACTCCTTCAGGGCGCGGCCCGAGTCTCAGGATTCGGTAAAGGGTGGCCGGTAATAGTACGTACGGATCCATGTCAGGGGTTCCCTGCGGGCATGAATTTCCGGTAACTCGCCCGTGTCGGCGGCGCTCTGGGACACCACCCGCATTGTCGTGACCAGGACCGAGAAGGCAGGATGACCGCATGACGCACACGATGCTGAAGGGGTCGAACGTCCCGCTGGAGGCCACCACGGTCCGCGCCGTGCTGCGCTGGGCCCCCGGGCAGGGGGTTCCGGACGTGGACGCCTCGGCGCTGCTGCTGGGCCCCGACGGCCGTGTGCGCTCCGACGAGGACTTCGTCTTCTACAACCAGCCCCGGCACCCGTCCGGAAAGGTGTGGCGGCTGGGCAAGAAGCGCGTCGCCGAGGGGCTGACCGACACGATCCAGTCGGATCTGCCCGGCGTCGAGCCGGAGGTCGGCCGCATCCTGCTGGTCGCGTCCGCGGACGGGGTCACCTTCGACCGGGTGCCGGCGCTGTGCGTCCTGCTGTACGACGCGGCGGTGGCCGACGGCGAGCCGCTGGCCCGGTTCGAGATCAAACCGGAGACGGGTGCGGAGACGGCACTGATCTGCGGGGAGCTGTACCGGCGCGGGGAGGGCTGGAAGTTCCGCGCGCTGGGCGAGGGCTACGCGAACGGACTGAAGGGGCTCGCGACGGACTTCGGCATCTCGGTGGACGAGTCGGACGAGGTGCCCCCGGTGGTTCCGCAGCAGCCTCCGGCCTACGGTTATCCGCAGCCGACGTCGGCTCCGCCGGCGTACGGCTACCCTCAGCCCGCGCCGGTAGTGATGCCGGTGGCCGTGGGGCCGGTGGATCCGGACTTCCGGCTGCCTCCGCAGGGGCCGCAGTTCATCGGGCGGTGAGTGCGCCTACCGGCTCATCAGCGGTCGACCTTCGACTTGTAGCCGCGGCCCCACTGCAGTCCCCACCCGTAGAGCCGGTCCAGTTCCCCCTGGAAGCCGTACACGAACTTCACCTCGCGACGGACGACCAGCTCGCCCTTGACGTTGTCGATCATGACGACCGCGCAGGAGCGGGCCTGGGGATGGCGCTCGTCGAGGCCTATCTCGATGCGGGGGCCGTTGCTGGGGTAGAGCGTGACGATGGCGTGGGTGCGGTCGAAGGCCGGGGTCTGGTCGTAGATGTAGACGAAGACAAGCAGGCGTTTGATGGCGTCGCGGTGGTCGAGGTTGATGTACATCGTCTCGCCGGACGCCGAGCCGAACCGGTCGTCGCCGCTGAGCTTGATGTACGGCGGTGCGTTGACGTCGCCGAGGTAGCCGCCCAGCGGCTGGACGACCCCCTTCGTGCCGTCGGTCAGTTCGTAGAGGCAGCCCAGGTCGAGGTCGACGTTGACCATGCTCTGGCCGTGACCGAGCACCTCCGGCGGCCTGAGGGCCTTGAAGGGGTGCCGGAAGAGGCTGGTGCGCTTGCCGGCCTCGAAGTCGGAGGTGCGCATCCGCCAGGTGAGATTGATGCGCAGATGGCCGGTGGCCGCGCCCTGCTTGGTGAGGGACACCGTCTGGTGCCGCCTGCTGAGTTCTATGGAGTTGGTCGCGGCGCTGCCCGAGTCGAAGTCGGCGACGCTGGCGCCGCGCAGCCCGTCGAAGAAACCCATTCCCGCCCCCTGTAGTCCCATGAACACCGTCGGGGCGGCCGACCGCGTCGGCCGCCCCGCTCAGAGCGTTCCTCACCGCGCGGGGTGTCACACCCCGGAGGAGACCTCGGCCTTCTCGTCGGTGCCCTCGCCCTCGTCCGCCAGCGCGCGGTTGCGGCGGACGGAGGACCAGAAGGACCAGGCGATCAGGATGACGCCGACGAGACCGGTGATGACCTCGTTGATCTCGTACTGGATGGTGACCATGAGGATCACGGCCAGGGCGCCGATCGCGTAGTGGGCGCCGTGCTCCAGGAAGACGTAGTCGTCGAGGGTGCCCTGGCGGACCAGGTAGACCGTGAGGGACCGGACGTACATCGCGCCGATGCCGAGGCCGAGGGCCATCATCACGATGTCGTTGGTGATGGCGAAGGCGCCGATCACGCCGTCGAAGGAGAAGGACGCGTCCAGGACCTCCAGGTAGAGGAACATGAAGAACGCGGCCTGGCCGGCCAGCAGCACCGCGGGCTTCTTCCTGCCGGTGCGGGCGGCCTCTTCCTCCTCCTCGTGCTCGCGTTCCTCCTCTTCCTCCAGCCGGTCCTCGAAGTAGCCGGACAGACCGCCGACGATCATGTACGTGATCAGGCCGGCGATACCGGCGATCAGGACCGTCTGGGCCTTGTCGGCGTGGGCGCCGCCGTGCTGGTGGGCCTGGGTGGCGAAGGTGAAGGAGGTGATCAGCAGGACGATCAGCGAGATGCAGACCGCCAGCATGTCGACCTTGCCGAGCTTGGCCAGGGGCCGCTCGATCCAGCGCAGCCACTGGATGTCCCGGTCCTCGAAGATGAAGTCCAGGAAGATCATCAGCAGGAACATTCCGCCGAAGGCGGCGATCGCCGGGTGGGCGTCGGTGACCAGCTGCTGGTAGCGGTCCTTGTCGGTGAGGGCCAGGTGGACCGCGTCGTAGGGGTTGAGCTTGGCGGTGATGGCCACGATGACGACCGGGAACACCAGCCGCATGCCGAAGACCGCGATGAGGACGCCGACCGTGAGGAAGATCTTCTGCCAGAAGGCGTTCATCTTCTTCAGGATCCCGGCGTTGACCACCGCGTTGTCGAACGACAGCGAGATCTCGAGGACGGCGAGGATCGCCACGACGCCGAAGGCCTCCCACCCCCCGTAGAAGACCGCGGCGACCAGGCCGAGCGCGGTGATCGCGAACGACCAGCCGAAGGTTTTCAGAAGCACTGGCTACCCAATCATGTGTGTACGGGGCTCCCCCGCGCCGTACTCGGCTTTGCTAAACGTTGACCACGAGTGTAGAGGGGCGCCCGGTCGGCCGTACCGTCCAGGGCAACCCTCACCGAAAAGCCACAGCACGGGCCCGGAGGGGAGGCGCTCGGCTACGAGACGTTCACCCCGAAGTCGAGGGCGATGCCGCGCAGGCCCGAGGCGTACCCCTGGCCGACCGCCCGGAACTTCCATTCGCCCTGGTAGCGGTAGAGCTCGCCGAAGATCATGGCGGTCTCGGTGGAGGCGTCCTCGCTGAGGTCGTAGCGGGCCAGTTCCTGGCCGTCGGCCTGGTTCACGACCCGGATGAAGGCGTTGGAAACCTGGCCGAAAGTCTGGCCGCGCTCGTCCGCCAGGTGGATCGAGACCGGGAAGACGACCTTCTCGCAGTGGGCGGGAACCTTGCTGAGGTCCACCAGGATCGATTCGTCGTCGCCCTCGCCCTCACCGGTGAGGTTGTCACCGGTGTGCTCGACCGAGCCGTCGGGGCTCTTGAGCTGGTTGTAGAAGACGAACCACTCGTCGCCCAGCACGCGGTTGCCGGCGCCGCACAGCAGGGCGCTGGCGTCCAGGTCGAAGGGGGCGCCGGTGGTGGAACGCGCGTCCCAGCCGAGCCCGATCATGACGTTCGTGAGGTTCGGTGCGGCTTTGGAGAGGGAGACGTTGCCTCCCTTGGCGAGCGTGACGCCCATGGTGCTGGTCCTCCCCTAGTGGTGCTTCCCTGGTTGTCCTGCGCGTCCGGCGCCGCCCGTAAACGGTGCGGCGCCGGACTGAATGCGGGGCTGTCGTACGTCAGACGTTGACGCCGAAGTCCTGGGCGATGCCGCGCAGCCCGGAGGCGTAGCCCTGGCCGATGGCGCGGAACTTCCACTCCGCCCCGTGCCGGTACAGCTCGCCGAAGACCATGGCGGTCTCGGTCGAGGCGTCCTCGCTCAGGTCGTAGCGGGCGATCTCCTGGCCGCCGGCCTGGTTCACGACCCGGATGTAGGCGTTGCGGACCTGGCCGAAGGACTGCTGGCGGTTCTCGGCGTCGTAGATCGACACCGGGAAGACGATCTTCTCGATGTCGGCCGGGACACCGGCGAGGTTGACCTTGATCACCTCGTCGTCGCCCTCGCCCTCACCGGTGAGGTTGTCACCGGTGTGCTCGACCGAGCCCTCGGGGCTCTTGAGGTTGTTGAAGAAGACGAAGTGCTGGTCGCTGGCGACCTTGCCGGAGTTGTTCAGCAGCAGCGCGCTGGCGTCGAGGTCGAAGTCACTGCCCGTCGTGGTGCGGGCGTCCCAGCCCAGACCGACGAGGACCGCGGTCAGGCCCGGGGCCTCCTTCGTCAGCGATACGTTGCCGCCCTTGCTGAGGCTGACTCCCACGAGTCCTCCATGTGATGTCCAGGGGCGGGGAGCCCCGTCGTGCTTCGGATATGGGATCAACGTGCCGATCCTAGTGACGGGTTCCCGCCCCCCGCAGACCCCGGACTCGAAGAATCACAGGTGTCGGCCACGGTCGGCCTACAGGGTGTCGAGCGCCTTCACGTAGTCGTTCAGGTCGCGCGCGTCCGGCAGGCCGTTGATCACGGTCCACCGCACCACGCCTTCCTTGTCGACGACGAAGGTGCCCCGGACGGCACATCCCTTGTCCTCGTCGAAGACGCCGTACGCGCGCGAGACGTTGCCGTGCGGCCAGAAGTCGCTGAGCAGCGGGTATTCCAGGCCCTCCTGCTCGGCGAAGACGCGCAGGGTGTGGATGGAGTCGTTGGAGACGGCGAGCACCTGGGTCTCGCGGTCCGCGAACTTCGGCAGGTTGTCGCGCAGCTCGCACAGCTCACCGGTGCACACACCGGTGAAGGCGAAGGGGTAGAAGAGCAGGACCACGTTCTTCTCGCCGCGGAAGTCCGAGAGCTTCACGGTCTTGCCGTGGTTGTCCTTGAGCTCGAAGTCGGGCGCCTTGTCGCCGACCTGGATCGCCATCGTCGTGCATCCCTTCGGTGGGCTGTTCGGGTGAGCGCGGCAAGCGCTCGGTTCCACCCTACGCAGCGATCACCGGGGCCTTCCGGACGGGCCGGGGCGAAATCCAGCCCGTCCGGTGGTGACCTCAGGTCACTTCTTGGGCTTGGTCGCCTTCGGGGTCGCCAGTCGCGACCCGCTCCAGTCCTTGCCCACACTGACGCTCTTGGCGGCCGTCAGACCGGCCGTCTTCGCGGCGTCCTGGATGTCGCTCGGCTCCACATACCCCGCACGGCCGGTCTTCGGCGTGAGGAGGAGGATCGCGCCGCCCTCTTCGATGTACGTGGTGCCATCCACCAGCGCATCCGTCAGGTCGCCGTCGTCGTCACGGAACCACAGCACAACGGCGTCGGCCACGTCGTCGTAGTCCTCGTCCATGAGGTCGCCTTCAATGGCCTCCTCGATGGCCTCGCGGAACTCCTGATCGACGTCGTCGTCGTAGCCGATCTCCTGGACCACCTGCCCGGGCTGGAACCCCAGCCTGGCGGCAGGGTTCGTCCGCTCCTCCGCGTGGTCCGCGGTCGCGCTCACGGGTTGCCTCCTGATCATGTTTTGGTGAGTATCTCAGCCACGCGCGTGCGCGAAGCATTGGCCGTAGTCCACACGGGCGGGACGGATCGCGCAAGTACCCGGCCCTCGGGACCGCCGAAACGGTGACGATCCGGGCCGTGTCGTCGCAACTTCTGGCACCGTACCCCGATTCCGAGCGAGCCACATCACACCGATGTGCCCGGTTTGCACCCTTCGGAATCATCCGGCGATCCGCCCCCCGAACAAGTTTGCCAAGCATGTCATACCCCGGGCGTATCGTTGCGTTTTGACCGGTGCAGGCGCCCTGGAGGCGACAAGGAGATGACGTACGCCGTCCCGAGGTACACGATGGGGAACGGTGTAGGCAGGTGCAGTAACTGGCCCTCTGACAGGTAAGGAACAGCGTGGCTTCCGGATCCGATCGCAACCCGATCATCATTGGCGGCCTTCCGAGTCAGGTTCCTGACTTCGATCCCGAGGAAACCCAGGAGTGGCTCGACTCCCTGGACGCCGCCGTGGACGAGCGCGGCCGGGAGAGGGCCCGCTACCTCATGCTCCGGCTGATCGAGCGGGCCCGCGAGCGGCGCGTGGCCGTACCCGAGATGCGCAGCACGGACTACGTCAACACGATCCCCACCAAGAGTGAGCCGTTCTTCCCGGGCAACGAGGAGATCGAGCGCAAGATCCTGAACGCGACCCGCTGGAACGCGGCCGTGATGGTCTCGCGCGCCCAGCGCCCCGGCATCGGCGTCGGCGGCCACATCGCCACCTTCGCCTCCTCGGCCTCGCTGTACGACGTCGGCTTCAACCACTTCTTCCGCGGCAAGGACCAGGGCGACGGCGGCGACCAGGTCTTCTTCCAGGGCCACGCCTCCCCGGGCATCTACGCCCGGGCGTACCTGCTCGACCGGCTCACCGCGGACCAGCTCGACGGCTTCCGCCAGGAGAAGTCGAAGCACCCCAACGGCCTGTCCAGCTACCCGCACCCGCGCTCGATGCCGGACTTCTGGGAGTTCCCGACCGTCTCCATGGGCCTCGGCCCGCTCGGCGCGATCTACCAGGCGCGGATGAACCGCTACATGCAGGCGCGCGGCATCGCCGACACCTCCAGGTCGCATGTGTGGGCGTTCCTCGGCGACGGCGAGATGGACGAGCCGGAGTCGCTCGGCCAGCTGTCCATCGCGGCCCGGGAGGGCCTGGACAACCTGACCTTCGTCGTCAACTGCAACCTGCAGCGGCTGGACGGCCCGGTGCGCGGCAACGGCAAGATCATCCAGGAGCTGGAGTCGATCTTCCGGGGCGCCGGCTGGAACGTGATCAAGCTGATCTGGGACCGCACCTGGGACCCGCTGCTCGCGCAGGACCGGGACGGCATCCTCGTCAACAAGATGAACACGACCCCGGACGGCCAGTTCCAGACGTACGCCACGGAGTCGGGCGCCTACATCCGGGAGCACTTCTTCGGCGACGACCACCGGCTGCGCGCGATGGTCGAGAACATGACCGACGACCAGATCCTGCACCTGGGCCGCGGCGGTCACGACCACCGCAAGATCTACGCGGCGTTCAAGGCGGCCCAGGAGCACAAGGGCCAGCCGACGGTCATCCTGGCCAAGACGATCAAGGGCTGGACGCTGGGCCCCAACTTCGAGGGCCGCAACGCCACGCACCAGATGAAGAAGCTGACGGTCGACGACCTCAAGCGCTTCCGGGACCGGCTGCACCTGCCGATCTCCGACAAGGAGCTGGAGTCCGGCCCGCCGCCGTACTACCACCCGGGCCGCGACACGGACGAGATCCAGTACATGCACGACATGCGCAAGCAGTGCGGCGGGTACGTCCCGACGCGCGTCGTGCGTTCCAAGCCGCTCGCGCTGCCCGACGACACGACGTACGCGACGGTGAAGAAGGGGACGGGCCAGCAGTCCATCGCCACGACCATGGCGTTCGTCCGGCTCCTCAAGGACCTCATGCGGGACAAGGAGATCGGCAAGCGGTTCGTGCTGATCGCGCCGGACGAGTACCGCACGTTCGGCATGGACTCCTTCTTCCCGAGCGCGAAGATCTACAACCCGCTGGGCCAGCAGTACGAGTCGGTGGACCGCGAGCTGCTGCTCGCCTACAAGGAGTCGCCGACCGGCCAGATGCTGCACGACGGCATCTCCGAGGCGGGCTGCACGGCGTCCCTGATCGCGGCGGGCTCGGCCTACGCCACGCACGGTGAGCCGCTGATCCCGGTCTACGTCTTCTACTCGATGTTCGGTTTCCAGCGCACCGGCGACCAGTTCTGGCAGATGGCCGACCAGCTGGCGCGCGGATTCGTACTGGGTGCGACCGCCGGCCGTACGACCCTGACCGGTGAGGGCCTGCAGCACGCGGACGGCCACTCGCAGCTGCTCGCCTCGACCAACCCGGCGTGCGTGGCCTACGACCCGGCGTACGCCTACGAGATCGCGCACATCGTCCAGGACGGCCTGCGCCGCATGTACGGCGCCGACGCGGACCACCCGCACGGCGAGGACGTCTTCTACTACCTGACCGTCTACAACGAGCCCATCCAGCACCCGGCCGAGCCGGCGAACGTGGACGTCGAGGGCATCCTCAAGGGCGTCCACAAGCTGAGCGAGGGGACGGACGGCTCGATCCCGGCGCAGATCATGGCGTCGGGCGTGGCGGTCCCGTGGGCACTGGAGGCCCAGCGGATCCTCGCCGCGGACTGGAACGTGCGCGCCGACGTCTGGTCGGCCACCTCCTGGAACGAGCTGCGCCGCGAGGCGGTGGAGTGCGAGGAACACAACCTGCTCCACCCGGAGGAGGAGCAGCGGGTGCCGTTCGTGACCCGCAAGCTCAGCGGCGCCGAGGGGCCGTTCGTGGCCGTGTCCGACTGGATGCGCTCGGTTCCGGACCAGATCGCGCGGTGGGTGCCGGGCACGTACCAGTCGCTGGGCGCGGACGGCTTCGGCTTCGCCGACACGCGGGGTGCGGCGCGCCGGTTCTTCCACATCGACGCGCAGTCGATCGCCGTCGCGGTGCTGACCGAGCTGGCACGCGAGGGCAAGGTCGACCGGTCGGTGCTGAAGCAGGCCATCGACCGGTACCAGCTGCTGGATGTGTCGGCGGCGCATCCGGGGGCGGCCGGCGGCGACGCGTAGCCGCTGCGCTGGGCTTTGACCGGGCGGCACCTGGGGAGAGCCTGCTGGTTCGTCGCCGGGTGCGGGCGTGCGGGGGGCTGGTCGCGCAGTTCCCCGCGCCCCTTTGGGGCGCGTTTACCATGCCGACATGAACGATCGGTCGGCGCGGGCGCGTTGGGAACGGCATACCCAGCGGCCGTTGCTGGCGCTGGCTGTGGCGTTCGGCGTCGCCTATGCCGTGCCGATCGTGGACAACCCCGCGAGCCGGTCCCTGGCGGTGGCCTGCACCGCCACGGAGTGGGTGGTGTGGGCCGCGTTCGCGGTGGACTACCTGATGAGGCTGGCGCTCACCCCGCGGCGCCGGGACTTCGTCCGCACGCACTGGATAGACCTGTGCGCGGTGGTGCTGCCGCTGCTGCAGCCACTGCGGTTGCTGCGCATGGTGTCGACGCTGCTGCTGGTGGGGCGGCGGGCGCGGATGGCCTCGCAGATCCGGCTCACGACGTATGTCGCCGGGTCGGTGATCGGGCTGCTGATGTTCGGGTCGCTGGCGGTGCTGTCCGTGGAGCGGGACTCGCCGAAGGGGAACATCCGGACGCTGGGTGACGCGGTGTGGTGGTCGTTCACGACGATGACGACCGTGGGGTACGGGGATCATGCGCCGACGACCGGGCTCGGGCGGATGATCGCGGTCGGGCTGATGCTGTCCGGGATCGCATTGCTCGGTGTCGTGACCGCGAACATCGCGGCGTGGTTCATCTCGCGGTTCGAGAAGGACGACGTGGAGGAGCGGCGGCAGACGCAGGCCATCGCCGATCTGGCCGAGGAGGTACGGCTGTTGCGGGCGGAGGTGGCTCGGCTGACGGACGAGCGTCACAAGCAGCGGAGCTGACAAGTGCGGGCCGGCTGCGGCCCGCCCGGGGGCACACCCGCCCGCGGCTGTGCAAGCGCCGGCAAGGCGCGTGGGCCCCCGAGCCCGACGGCGCGGAACCGCCGGCTAAAGGAGCCCGTGGCTCCACGTGGCCGCGCCCGCCAGGGCGATGATGGCGAGCAACGTGTCTATCGCGCCCAGGACCAACGCCACCAGCGCCGGGATGTTGCGGTCGCCTGCCCACTTGCGGCCCATGGACTGCCAGCCACAGAACATCGCTACCGGGCCGAGGACGATGCCGAGTGCGAAGAAGCCGGCCACGGCACAGATCGTGCCGATGATGCCGAGCGTCGCACGGTCCGGCCCGGTCCGTTGCCACGTCCGGCCACGTGACCGGGGGTACCCGCGCGTTCCGTGCCCGAAGCCTGTCATCATCAACTCCCTGAGGTTCATGAACAGTTCGGCTTCGCAGTGCGGGTACCCCGGCTCCGGCCGGGCAGACCTGCGCGCGCTGCCCCCCTCCAGCAGCGCGCGCCCGCGGCCCGGCCGTCCTCCTATGCGCTGCGGAGGACTTGACCCACTGTGACCTGCGGCGCGCGCCCTGGGCGAGCGATCTTTAGCGGAGTCACCCTGATAGGGGAAATCCGCCCGGAAAACTCCCGAGCAGAGGCGCTCAGATGTGGCCCACGCCCGCGCCCGCCTCGGCGTTCGCGCCCCGCTTGGTGAACAGCGCGACCAGGACGGCGACCGCCGCCACGCCCGCCGCGACCAGGGAGGCGAGGCTCATGCCGGAGATGAAGGTGTGATGCGCGACCTCGGTGATCTCCGCGGCGATCTGCTCCGACACTCCCTTCGGCACCGGGGCGACACCGACCTGCACCGCCTCGGAGGTCTTGTCCAGCTGACCCGGGGTCCACTGCGGCAGCCCGGCACCCGTCCAGTTGCCCGGCAGATCGCTGTCGACCTTGGAAGCCATCACGGCGCCCAGCACGGCCGTGCCGAGGCTGCCGCCGATCTGCATGGCCGCCTGCTGGAGGCCGCCCGCCACACCGGACAGTTCCATCGGGGCGTTGCCGACGATGACCTCCGTCGCGCCGACCATGACCGGCGCGAGGCCGAGGCCGAGCAGCGCGAACCAGATGGACATCACCGCGCCGCCGGTGTCGGCCTCGAGCGTCGACATGCCGTACATCGCGACCGCGGTCGCGGCCATGCCGCCGGCCAGCGGGATGCGCGGGCCGAGCCTGGTGATCGCGGCACCGGCGAGCGGCGAGCCGACGATCATCATGCCGGTCAGCGGCAGCAGGTGCAGGCCGGCGCTGACGGGCTTCATGCCGTGGACGTTCTGGAGGTAGAACGTCACGAAGAACAGGCCGCCCATGAACGCGATGGCCATCAGCACCATCAGGACCACGCCCGCCGAGAGCGGTACGGAACGGAACAGGCCCAGTGGGATCAGCGGCTCCCCGACCCTCGTCTCCCAGAAGGAGAAGGCGGCGAAGAGGACGACGGACGCGGCTATGAAGAGCCACGTCCTGCCGTCGCCCCAGCCCCATGCGGGGGCCTTGATCAGGGCCCAGACCAGGCAGAACATCGCGCCGGACAGCAGCGCGACACCGAGGACGTCGAAGGAGCGCGGGGCGTTCTCGGCGCGGTGGTCGAGCAGGATCAGCGCGCCGAGGACCAGGGCGAGCGCGCCGACCGGCACGTTGATGAAGAACACCGACTGCCAGTTGACGTGCTCGACGAGGACACCGCCGAGGATCGGGCCGCCCGCCGTGGACGCGCCGATCACCATGCCCCAGATGCCGATGGCCATGTTGAGCTTCTCGGCCGGGAAGGTGGCCCGCAGCAGGCCGAGCGCGGCCGGCATCAGCAGCGCGCCGAACAGGCCCTGGAAGACGCGGAAGGTGACGACCGCGGCGATGCTGTGGGACAGCCCGATGGCACCGGAGGCGGCGGCGAAGCCGGACACGCCGATGAGGAAGGTCTGCCGGTGGCCGAAGCGGTCGCCGAGCTTGCCCGCGGTGATCAGGCAGACCGCGAGGGCGAGGAAGTAGCCGTTGGTGATCCACTGCACGTCGGCGAAGGTCGCGTGCAGATGGTCCCGGATGGCCGGGTTGGCGATGGCCACGATGGTGCCGTCGAGGGCCACCATCATGACGCCCACGGCGACGGTGATCAGGGTGAGCCAGGGATGGCCGCGCAGCCCCGCGGCCACAGACGAGGCGAGCGGGGCATCCGGCGCCGCGTCCCCCGGCCCCGCCGCGTCGATGGTGGTCTGACCAGTCATGCGTTCGAGACTAGTGACAGCCTCTGACAATTGACAAACGATTTCATCCGTCAGTAACTGACACCCATGGAAACACTGCGCGAACGCAAGAAACAGCGCACCCGGAAAGCGCTGCTCCGGGCCGCTCTGGAGCTGTTCACCACCCAGGGCTACGAGCACACCACCGTCGACGAGATCGCCGAGGCCGTCGACGTCTCGCAGCGCACCTTCTTCCGCTACTTCGCCGGCAAGGAGGACGCGGCCTTCGCGGTCCAGGAGATGACGGAGGCGCGCTTCGTCGACGCCGTACGGGCGCGGCCGGCGCACGAGGCGCCGCTTCAGGCCCTGCGGCAGGCGGTCCTGGAGGGCTGGGACGGGATCCGCGGAACCGTCGAGTCGACCGTCCCGGTCGAGCTGTACCTGCGCATGTACCGGACGATCGAGTCGACCCCCGCGCTGCTCGCCGCGCATCTGCGCCGCTCGGCGGCGACGGAGGAGACGATCGCGCGCCTGCTGGCCGAGCGCGAGGGCGTCGACGTGGACGCCGACCCGCGACCGCGGCTGGCCGTGGCGATGTTCGGCGGGGTGATAAGGGTCACGGAGCGGCAGTGGTGCACGGGCGACGACTTCAGCCTGGAGGCGATCCGTCAACTCACCGCGTCCTACCTCGATCAGGTGGGTTCGGCACTCACCGGGAACTGGCGCGAAACGGGAAATCGTTGACGGGCCATTCGGCATCTGACGAAACGTGATCCCTATCACTCGGTTACCCCGAGACCCTCCCGTTCTCCTAGTGTGTCCTCCCAGTGACTTCCTTCGACACCTCCCCGCAACTGAACGTCTGGCGCGCACTGCTGGCGCTGGCCGTCGTGTTCGTGATGCTCGCGACCACCGGCTGGACCGCCCTGCGCAGTCACCGGGAGTCGACCGCACTGCAGGCCTCGCTCGCCCAGTGGGAGCACGGCAGCGTCCACGGCCTCCGCCTGCCGGACCCCGAGGCCGCACCGACCCTGCTCGGCCGTTTCTTCGCCTCCCTCTCCCCCGAGGACCAGGCCCGCCTCGCCCAGCGCTACCCGCTCGCGGTCGGGAACATGAACGGTGCCCCCGTCGCCTTGCGCTACGAGGCCAACCACATCGCGCTGGACCAGCAGCGCAGGGTCGAGAAGAAGCGCATGCACGACGGCCGGCTCAGCGCGGCAGGACAGCAGGACGCGGGCCGTCGTATGCACCGCTACGAGTCCCTGCTGACCCCCGGCCGCCAGATCCTGGCCTTCGACCCCGAGGGCTCGGGCCGCATCGCCGAGGTGTTCGGGAACCTGAACAAGGCGCAGCGGATCTCCGTCGTCGTCCCCGGCGTCGACACCGATCTGCTCACCTTCCAGAAGACCTACCGCCAGTACAGCGCCCCGGTCGGCATGGCCGAGGCGCTGTACGCGGCGGAGCGCGCACAGCGCCCCGCGACCCGTACGGCCGTGATCGCCTGGGCCGACTACACCGCCCCCGACGGACTCGGCGTGGACGCGGCCACCGGGCTGCGCGCCGCAGAGGGCTCCCTGCGGCTGAACGCCCTGGTGGGCGGCCTGCCCGGCCGCGCCCCCGTGGCGATGATCTGCCACAGCTACGGCTCCGTGGTCTGCGGCGTCGCCGCGCACGCCATGCCCCGCCGGGTGACCGACATAGCGGTGGCCGCGAGCCCCGGCATGCGGGTCTCCAGCGCCGCCCACCTGGACACGAGGGCCCGGGTGTGGGCCATGCGGGACGCCACCGACTGGATCCAGGACGTGCCGTATCTGGAGGTCGGCGGGCTCGGGCACGGCGCCGATCCGGTGTCCTCGGACTTCGGCGCGCGGGTGCTGTCCGCCCGGGACGCGCAGGGCCACGCCGGCTATTTCCAGCCGGGCACGGACAGCCTGCGCAATCTCGCGGCCGTGGGCGTAGGGGCGTACGACGCGGTGACGTGCGCGCGCGAGAACGACGCGTGCCGGGCCGGTGTGCCCGGCACGACGACGGCCGGACGCGCGTAGAAACAGCAGGAAGTGCGGTCTGCGCGGGTGGCGACGGAGGAGCACGTGCCGCATACGATGAGCCGCATGGGTGACGTACTGGCGGGGTTTCATGCCGTCTGGGAGTTCGAGTCCGACTCCGTGCTCATCCGTTACGAACGGGGGATTCGGACACCGAAGCTGTTCCAGGCGCTTGGGGAACGGCGGATTCCGCTGTCCGCGGTCGAGGGCGTGACGCTCTCCCCGGGCAGGCGTGGCACCGTGGTCCTGCGGCTGCTGCCGCGCGCCGGCGCCGATCCGCTGCTGGAGGCGGCGGACGGGCAACTGAAGGAAGGCTCCGATCCGTACCGGCTGGTGCTGCCGGCCGAGCGGCAGACGCTCGCGGAGTACTACGCCGACGAGCTGAAGTCGCTGCTGACCGAGGCCGGATCCGGGCCTGCCGACCGGTTTCTGGTGCCGGCGCCCGAGGCGCCGCTGTCGTTCAAGGCCTACGACGGGAAGGCGAGCTTCGACGGCAGGGCCGTGCAGTTCCGCTGGTCGTGGACGGGCGCCTCGTCGGCCAAGTGGAAGGCCGGCGACCAGCGCCTGGCCGTCGCCGATCTGAGCGGGGTGGAGTGGCGGTCGCCGGAGGTGTTCCAGGGGCACCTCAGACTGCTGCGGCGCGCGGACGATTCGGCGGCTGCCGTGCAGCCCGACCAGGATCCCGCGGCGGTGGTGTTCGGCCTTGGATACGGGCCGGTGCACGAGTCGCTGCCGTTCGCCGCGGCCGTGCTGGCGGCCGTACGCACAAGGGGGCCGGTACCAGTGGTACCGGCCCCGTCGCGCCGCGACCCCGCCGACATCGCCGAACGCATCCGCCATCTCGGGGAGTTGCATCAGGCCGGGCTGGTCACCGACGAGGAGTTCTCCTCCAAGAAGGCGGAGTTGCTGGCGCAGCTGTGAGCTATTCGCGTCCCGCGGAAGCGAACCTCATGTCCGCGTAGCGGTCTCCCGCCACCTTCTGCGCGATCGGCTCCAGCCGGGCCAGTTCGTCCTCGGTCAGGACGATGGCCGCGGCACCCACGTTCTCCTCGACCCGGTTCGGCTTGCGGGTGCCCGGGATCGGGACGACCGTGAGGCCGTCGAGCGTGGCCCGCTGCTGCACCCAGGCCAGGGCGATCTGGCCGAGGGTGGCGTCGTGGGCCTCGGCGATGGTGCGGACCGGCTCCAGGAGGGCGGCGTTGGCGGCCGCGTTGGCGCCGTTGAAGCGGGGCTGGTGGCGGCGGAAGTCGTCGGCCGAGAGCTCCTGTTCGGCGTTGGTGAAGGAGCCGGTGAGGAAACCGCGGCCGAGCGGCGAGTACGGCACCAGGCCGACACCCAGGTCACGCGCGGCCGGGACGACCTTCGCCTCGATGTCCCGGCTGAACAGGGACCACTCCGACTGCACGGCCGTGATCGGGTGCACGGCGTGCGCGGCGCGCAGCTCGTCGGCGGTGACCTCGCTCAGCCCGAGGTGCTTGACCTTGCCCTCGCGGACCAGCTCCGCCATCGCGCCGACGGTCTCCTCGATGGGGACGTTCACATCGCGGCGGTGCATGTAGTACAGGTCGATCACATCGACGTCGAGCCGCTTCAGGCTGGCCTCGACGGCCTCGCGAATGTACGGCGCGTCGTTGCGGATGATCCGCTTGGTCGGGTCGTCCTTCGGGATCGACAGGGCGAACTTGGTGGCGATGACCACCTCGTCCCGGTGCGCCTTGAAGAACGGGGACAGGAAGCGCTCGTTGTCCCCGTCGCCGTAGGCGTCCGCCGTGTCGTACAGCGTCACGCCCAGCTCCAGCGCCCGCTCCAGCGCGGCGCGCGCCTGGCCGGCGTCCGTGGGGCCGTACGCGAAGCTCATGCCCATGCAGCCGAGGCCTTGTACGCCGACCTCCGGTCCGTCCTCGCCGAGCCGTACGGTCGCAATCCTGGCTTCGGTCATCGCGTGGTCCCCTCCATCGCGTAGAAACTGATCTTCCGGTCGAGTACGGCGAGCGTGTCCCGCAGTTCGGCGATCCTGTTCAGGACGTCCCGGCGGGTCGACTCCAGCAGGGCCTGCCGCTCCGCATAGGTGCTCTCGCCCTCCCGGACCAGCTCCGCGTACCGGACCATGTCGGCCACCGGCATGCCGGTCAGCCGCAGCTTGGTCACGAAGTCCAGCCAGTCCAGGTCGCGGTTGCTGTACCGCCGCTGGCCGGTGTGCGAGCGGTCGACGTGCGGCATCAGGCCGATCCGCTCGTACCAGCGCAGGGTGTGCGCGGTCAGCCCGGTGAACGCGACGACCTCGCTGATCGTGTAGCGGTCCTGGCCGTCGGGTCGCGGAGGGCGTCTGGGCGGGGCGGAGCAGATGTCGGCGGGGGCCGTACGTGCGGTGTCCGCTGGCGTGGTCTGCATCACCGTCATGACCTCCACGCTATGACCTTGGAGTGCACTCCAAGCAAGCGGATCCGGTAAGAAAGATCCGGTAAGAAATCCGCAGGACGCGGGCGGGGGCGGGTGGTTAGCGTGCGGCACATGAGTCTTGCACGCCGGGCCGGGCCCGAGGATGCCGATGAAGTGCTGCGCCTGCGGCAGGTCATGATCGACTCGTTGTGGAGCGGGGCAGGCGGCGGGCCGGCCGACTGGCATGCCGAGTCCCTGCCGACGCTGCGGGAGCACCTCGCCGAGCCGGACGGTGACTTCGCCGCCTTCGTCGTGGACCATCCGGACCGGCCGGGGGCGCTGGCCGCGCTGGTGGCCGGGACTCTGGAGTACCGGATCGGGAAGGCCGGCAATCCGCACGGGCGGGTCGGGCACGTCTTCAGTGTCGCGACCGACCCTGAGGCCCGGCGCCGTGGGTACGCGCGCGCGTGCATGGAGGAGCTGCTGGCCTGGTTCCGGGAGCGGGGTGCGGGACATGTGCTGCTGAACGCCTCCCCGGAGGCCGAGCCGCTGTACGCCTCCCTCGGCTTCACGCGCGATCCGGACCCGTCGATGCGGCTGCTGCTGTGAGCCGCATAGGCTCGGCCCATGTCGTTGAACAGCCTGACGAGCCTGGCCTCGGTCGAGAAGTGGCCCGTGCCCACCGCGGCGGCGGGTGTCGTACGCGCCGACGGTGCCGTCCTCGGGACGCACGGCCCTGCCGGGCACCGCTTTCCGCTCGCCTCGGTCACCAAGCCGCTGGCCGCGTATGCGGCGCTCGTCGCCTACGAGGAGGGCGCGATCGAGCTGGACGAACCGGCCGGGCCGCCCGGTTCGACCGTCCGCCACCTCCTCGCGCACACCTCCGGGCTGGCCTTCGACGAGCACCGGGTGACGGCGCCCGCCGGTGAGCGGCGTCTGTACTCCAACGCCGGGTTCGAGCAGCTCGGCGACCACATCGCCAAGGCCACGGACATCCCGTTCGCGGAGTATCTGCGGCAGGCGGTGCTGGAGCCGCTGGGGATGACGTCGACGACGCTTGCGGGCTCACCGGCGAAGGACGGCGTCTCCACCGTCTCGGACCTGCTGCGCTTCGCGGCGGAGGTGCAGGCGCCGCGGCTGCTGGATGCGCGGACGGTGGCGGAGGCGATGAGTGTGCAGTTCCCCGGGACGAAGGGGGTACTGCCGGGGTACGGGCACCAGAGCCCGAACGACTGGGGGCTGGGCTTCGAGATCCGGAACGCCAAGTCCCCCCACTGGACGGGCGGTTCGTCCTCCCCGCGCACCTTCGGGCACTTCGGCCAGTCCGGTACGTTCCTGTGGATCGACCCCGATGCGGGTGTGGCGTGCGCCGCCCTGACGGACCGGGCGTTCGGGCCGTGGGCGATCGAGGCGTGGCCGGTGTTCACGGATGCGGTGCTCGGGGAACTGCGCGGCTGAGGCCGGCGGGGGCGGGGTGCCCTGAAGGGGCGCGGGGTCACATCGATATGCGGCTCCGCCGCGTGGGCGCGGCCGGCCCCGCCCGGCCGCGGACGAACGACGCCCTACCCGCTCATCTCCCACAGCAGCACTTCGGCCGGTGTGAGGGCCACCGTCTCCAGACCCACCGCCGCGGTGATCCGTGCCGCGTCCCCCGCGGCCAGTCGCTCCTCCCCCAGCCGGACGGCACCCCGCACCACGTGCACATACACGTACGCCCCGTCCGGCACCGCCGTCCGCTCCCCCGCCGCCAGTCGCCGTATGTGCAGCATGGCGCCCGCCTCGGCGACGGCGTACGGCGTGGAGTCGGCGATGCCGGGGACGATCTCGTACGACGGCTCCCCACCGGGGTCCCGCGGCGCCAGCCACATCTGGACGAAGGTGAGCGGCGACGGCCCGTCGTTGCGCTCCGCGTGCCGGACCCCCGCCGCCGAGCTGAGCCGCTGGACGTCGCCGGGGCGGACCTTCGTCTCGTGGCCGGTGGAGTCACAGTGGGTCAGCTCGCCCTCGACCACCCACGTGACGATCTCGGTGTGGCTGTGCGGGTGTTCACCGAACCCGGCGCCGGGCGCGAGCCGCTCCTCGTTGCAGGCGATGATCGCGCCGAAGCGGAGATTGCCGGGGTCGTAGTGCGGGCCGAAGGAGAAGGCGTGCCACGACTCGATCCCGGTCGCCGGGTCGCCCCCGGGGTAGCGCTCACCGGCGCGCCGTACGTCCATCACGGGAACCACCGTAGACCTCACCCGTGACCCGGCGGCACACGGTCCCGGCCCGATAAGGCAGTCTTGTCCCGTGCCCGAACCCGAATCCCGCAGCAGCGAACCCCACGCCGATCGCCACCCGCGCGACGTCCACCCGCATGCCGCGACCCTCAGGCGGCTGGAGAAGTCCTCCGGGTCCCTCGCCGCGCAGGCCATCGCGCGCATGGACGAGACCCTGCCGTGGTACCGGGCCATGCCCCCGGAGAACCGTTCCTGGATCGGGCTGGTCGCCCAGGCGGGCATCGCGGCCTTCACCGAGTGGTTCCGGCACCCGGACGCCCCCCAGGCGATCTCCACCGATGTGTTCGGGACCGCGCCGCGCGAGCTGACCCGGGCCATCACGCTCCGGCAGACCGTGGAGATGGTGCGCACCACCATCGAGGTCATGGAGAGCGCGATCGACGAGGTCGCCGCCCCCGGGGACGAGCGCGTGCTGCGGGAGGCGCTGCTCGTGTACGCGCGGGAGATCGCCTTCGCCACCGCGCAGGTGTACGCCCAGGCCGCCGAGGCACGCGGTGCCTGGGACGCACGGCTGGAGTCCCTCGTGGTGAACGCCGTACTGAGCGGGGAGGCGGACGAAGGGGCCGTGAGCCGGGCCGCGGCGCTCGGGTGGAACTCGCCGGAGCATGTGTGCGTCGTGCTCGGGACCGCGCCGGACGGGGACAGCGAGCTGACCGTCGAGGCCATCCGGCGGGCCGCCCGGCATGCCAAGCTCCAGGTGCTCACCGGGGTTCTCGGGGACCGGCTCGTCGTCATCGCGGGGGGCAGTTCCAATCCGCTGGCCGTGGCCAAGTCGCTCATCGGGCCCTTTGCCGCCGGGCCGGTCGTCGCGGGGCCCGTCGTCACCGATCTGCTGGCCGCCACGCGGTCCGCGCAGGCCGCCGCCGCGGGCCTGAAGGCGTGTTCCGCCTGGCAGGACGCCCCGCGGCCGGTGCTGGCGGACGATCTGCTGCCGGAGCGCGCGATCGCGGGCGATCCGAGCGCCCGCGAGCAGCTGGTGGAGGAGATCTACAGACCGCTGGAGGAAGCGGGGTCCGCGCTGCTGGAAACCCTGAGTGTCTACCTGGAGCAGGCGAGCAGTCTGGAAGGCGCGGCCCGGATGCTCTTCGTTCACCCGAACACCGTGCGCTACCGGCTCCGACGTGTGACTGACGTCACCGGATGGTCACCTTCGGATGTACGATCCGCCTTCACATTGCGGATCGCCCTCATCCTCGGGCGTCTGGCCGACGGCGAGACCCAGACATAGGGTTTTGTCGGGGCCCCACAAAAGCCCTTCGTGTTCTTCGTCCCTGTCCCCACGGGCGGCCCCGGCCGTCCCCAAGAGAGAGTGTGAGAGTGCTCGTACTCGTCGCTCCCGGCCAGGGCGCCCAGACGCCCGGCTTCCTGACTCCCTGGCTCGACCTTCCCGGTGCCGCGGACCGCGTCGCCGCGTGGTCGGACGCCATCGGACTGGACCTGGTGCACTACGGCACCCAGGCCGACGCCGACGCCATCCGCGACACCGCGGTGGCCCAGCCGCTGCTGGTCGCCGCCGGAATCCTGTCGGCCGCGGCACTCGGTGACATCAGCGAGATCGCCCCCGGCGCCGTCGCCGGTCACAGCGTCGGTGAGATCACGGCCGCCGCCTTCGCGGGCGTGCTGGACGAGGCCGCCGCGCTGGGCCTGGTCCGCAAGCGGGGGCTGGCGATGGCGGAAGCCGCCGCGACCACCGAGACCGGCATGTCGGCGCTGCTCGGCGGCGACCCGGAGACCTCCCTCGCGCACCTGGAGAAGCTGGGCCTGACCCCGGCGAACATCAACGGCGCGGGCCAGATCGTCGCCGCGGGCACGCTGGAGCAGCTCGCCGCGCTGAGCGAGGACAAGCCCGAGGGCGTCCGCAAGGTCGTCGCACTGAAGGTCGCCGGCGCCTTCCACACCCGCCACATGGCTCCCGCCGTGGAGACGCTGGCCAAGGCCGCAGCGGACCTGACCCCGGCCGACCCCAGGGTCCGTTACGTCTCCAACAAGGACGGTCAGGCCGTCGCGACCGGCGCCGAGGTGCTTCAGCGGCTGGTCGGCCAGGTCGCCAACCCCGTGCGCTGGGACCTGTGCATGGAGACCTTCAAGGAGCTGGGCGTCACCGCGCTCGTCGAGGTGTGCCCGGGCGGCACGCTGACCGGCCTGGCCAAGCGCGCGCTGCCCGGCGTCAAGACGCTGGCCCTGAAGACCCCCGACGACCTCGACGCGGCCCGCGCGCTCATCGCAGCAGCAGCCGATTCTGCCGCTGACGCCGCGAGCGCCGACGCCTAAGGAGCCGTACATGGCAAAGATCAAGCCCAGCAAGGGCGCCCCGTATGCGCGCATCCTCGGTGTCGGCGGCTACCGGCCGACGCGGGTGGTGCCCAACGAGGTGATCCTCGAGAAGATCGACTCGTCCGACGAGTGGATCCGCTCGCGCTCCGGCATCGAGACCCGGCACTGGGCCGGTCCCGAGGAGACCGTGGCCGCGATGGCGATCGAGGCCTCCGGCAAGGCGATCGCGGACGCCGGCATCGACGCCGAGCGCATCGGTGCCGTGGTCGTCTCGACCGTGTCGCACTTCAGCCAGACCCCGGCCGTCGCCACCGAGATCGCCGACAAGCTGGGCACGGACAAGGCCGCCGCCTTCGACATCTCGGCCGGCTGCGCGGGCTTCGGCTACGGCCTGACCCTCGCCAAGGGCATGGTGGTGGAAGGTTCCGCCGAGTACGTGCTCGTCATCGGCGTGGAGCGGCTCAGCGACCTGACCGACCTGGAGGACCGGGCCACGGCCTTCCTGTTCGGCGACGGCGCCGGCGCGGTCATCGTGGGCCCCGCGCAGGAGCCGGGGATCGGCCCGACCGTGTGGGGTTCCGAGGGCGACAAGGCCGAAACGATCAAGCAGACCGTCCCCTGGAACCGGTTCCACATCGGTGACGTCGGCGCGCTGCCCCTGGACAGCGAGGGCAACGTCAAGTTCCCCGCGATCACGCAGGAAGGCCAGGCGGTGTTCCGCTGGGCCGTGTTCGAGATGGCGAAGGTCGCCCAGCAGGCGCTGGACGCGGCCGGGATCACCCCGGACGACCTGGACGTCTTCATCCCGCACCAGGCCAATGTGCGGATCATCGACTCGATGGTGAAGACCCTCAAACTGCCGGAGCATGTCACGGTCGCCCGGGACATCCGCACCACCGGCAACACCTCGGCCGCCTCGATTCCGCTCGCGATGGAGCGGCTTCTGGCGACCGGGGAGGCGAAGAGCGGCGACACCGCGCTCGTCATCGGATTCGGGGCGGGTCTCGTCTACGCCGCCACGGTCGTTACCCTCCCCTAGGCACTCCGTGCCGGATCTCGTGATCGGGCACGGCTGCAATTGCCACAAACCGTCTGGAACATCGAAGAAGGAGCGCCTGACATGGCCGCCACTCAGGAAGAGATCGTCGCCGGTCTCGCCGAGATCGTGAACGAGATCGCCGGGATCCCCACCGAGGACGTCCAGCTGGACAAGTCCTTCACCGACGACCTGGACGTCGACTCGCTGTCCATGGTCGAGGTCGTCGTCGCCGCCGAGGAGCGCTTCGACGTGAAGATCCCGGACGAGGACGTCAAGAACCTCAAGACCGTCGGTGACGCGACCGACTACATCCTCAAGCACCAGGCCTGAGCCACCCCTTAGGCCCCAGGCTGCAAGGCCCCGCCACCCGGCGGTGGCGCCGTAGAATCCCGCATCCGTTGGAGAAAGAATTCCCGTGAGCCCGACCAATCGCACCGTGGTCGTCACCGGTATCGGCGCAACCACACCGCTGGGTGGCGACGCAGCCTCGACCTGGGAGGGTCTGATCGCCGGCAAGTCCGGTGTCAAGCCCCTGGAGCAGGAGTGGGCGGCCGAGCAGGCCGTCCGTATCGCGGCTCCGGTCGCCGTGGAGCCCACCGAGGTCATCCCGCGGCCGCAGGCCCGCAAGCTGGACCGTTCGGCGCAGTTCGCGCTGATCGCCACTCAGGAGGCCTGGAAGGACGCGGGCTTCACCGGGAAGGCCGGTGAGGACGGCAGCGTCGACCCGGACCGTCTCGGCGCCGTCATCGCCTCCGGCATCGGTGGCGTGACGACGCTGCTCGACCAGTACGACGTGCTCAAGGAGAAGGGCGTCCGCCGCGTCTCCCCGCACACCGTTCCCATGCTGATGCCGAACAGCCCCTCGGCCAACGTGGGCCTGCTCGTGGGCGCCCGTGCGGGCGTGCACACGCCGGTCTCCGCGTGCGCCTCGGGCGCCGAGGCCATCGGCTACGCCATCGAGATGATCCGCACCGGCCGCGCCGACGTCGTCGTCGCCGGCGGTACGGAGGCGGCCATCCACCCGCTGCCGATCGCCGCGTTCGGCAACATGATGGCGATGTCCAAGAACAACGAGAACCCGCAGGGTGCCTCGCGTCCCTACGACGTCGACCGCGACGGCTTCGTCCTCGGCGAGGGCGCCGGTGTGCTCGTCCTGGAGTCCGCCGAGCACGCCGCCAAGCGCGGGGCGCGGGTGTACGCCGAGGCGGTCGGGCAGGGCATCTCCGCCGACAGCCACGACATCGTGCAGCCGGAGCCGGAGGGCCGCGGCATCTCGCACGCGCTGCAGAACCTGCTGGACAACACCCACCTGGACCCGGCCGAGATCGTGCACGTCAACGCGCACGCCACGTCGACGCCGGCCGGTGACATCGCCGAGCTGAAGGCGCTGCGCAAGGTGTTCGGCGACGACGCGGACCACTTCGCGGTGTCCGCGACCAAGTCGATGACCGGGCATCTGCTCGGTGGCGCGGGCGGTGTGGAGTCGGTCGCGACCGTGCTCGCGCTGTACCACCGGGTGGCGCCGCCGACGATCAACGTCGAGAACATCGACGCCGAGGCGGAGGCCAACGCCGACATCGTCCGGGGCGAGGCCCGCAAGCTTCCCGTCGAGGGCCGTATCGCCGCGCTGAACGACTCGTTCGGCTTCGGCGGGCACAACGTGGTCCTGGCGTTCCGGACCATCTGAGAACGTGAGTGAGGGCCCCTGCCGGACGGCAGGGGCCCTCACTCGTGCCCGGATACGGAAACTCACACCACCTGGTGCAGCCAGCGCACCGGCGCTCCCTCTCCCGCATAGCGGAACGGCTCCAGTTCGTCGTCCCACGGCTTGCCCAGGAGCTTGGCGATCTCGGCCTCCAGGTCCGTCTCTCCCCGCTGAGAGCGCGTCAGCGCCGCGCGCAGGCGGTCCTCGGGGATGAGGATGTCGCCGTGGATGCCGGTGACGGCGTGGAAGATGCCGAGGTCGGGGGTGCAGCTGTAGCGCTCGCCCTCGGCGGTCGGGCAGGGCTCGGCGGTGACCTCGAAACGGAGCAGGTGCCAGCCGCGCAGCGCGGAGGCCAGCTTGGACGCCGTACCGGCCTCGCCCTGCCAGGAGAACTCCGAGCGCCAGGTGCCGGGGGCCGCGGGCTGCCGGATCCAGTCGAGGTTGACGCGCGTACCGAGCACCCCGGCGACGGCCCACTCGACGTGCGGGCACAGCGCGCGCGGCGCGGAGTGCACGTACAGAACTCCACGTGTCGTCACCGGAACCTCCGGGCAGAGCGGGACATCTTGCGGACTGGCTGGCGGCAGTGGCACGACGGCCGCGCTGATGGCGAGGCTACCCTGCGGCGGTGCAAGGAGTGTGACGTACCGTCGGTCCCCGTGTCAGGAAACCCCCGCCATTCACCCAGGGGGACGCTTGTACGGGGGTGCTCCGTTCCAAGGCGCCCGCTCGGGAACCCTCGCACGTTGTTATGGGGGGAAGCAGAAACGAAGACCCGGTGGCACCGGGTTCGACGACGAGGGGACCAGCAGGGATGCGGAAGCCGAGCAGCCGTGCGCGAGCCGGCCTCGCCGTCGTGACGGCCGCCGTGCTCGGCGTCGCCGGATGCGATGCCGGGGGCGGGAGCTCGCCCGGGGGCACCAAGGCGCGCGCCGCCAGACCCGCGCCGCTGTGGAACCCCCGCCCGGACTCGATCGCCGCGGTCGGCGACTCCATCACCCGCGGCTTCGACGCCTGCACGGTCCTGTCGGACTGCCCCGAGGTGTCCTGGGCGACGGGCAGTGACGCCAAGGTCGACAGCCTCGCGGTGCGGCTGCTCGGGGTGGCGGGCGCGGCGGAGCGCAGCTGGAACTACGCGGTGACCGGCGCCCGTATGGCGGACCTGCCGGACCAGATGTCCCAGGCGGCGGGGCGCGGCCCGCAGTTGGTGACGGTGATGGTGGGCGCGAACGACGCCTGCCGGTCCTCGGCGCGGGCGATGACCTCGGTGAGCGACTTCCGCGCGGACTTCGAGGAGGCGCTGCACACGCTGCGTGCGGCGTCGCCGAGGACGCAGGTGTACGTGGCGAGCGTGCCGAACCTGAAGCGGCTGTGGTCGCAGGGGCGGACCAATCCGCTGGGCAAGGAGGTGTGGAAACTCGGCATCTGCCCGTCGATGCTGTCCGACGCGGACGATCTGACGGGCGCGGCGACGCTGCGCCGGGAGAAGGTGCAGCAGCGGGTGGTGGAGTACAACAGGGTGCTGAAGGAGGTCTGCGCCAAGGACAGCCGATGCCGCTTCGACGGAGGCGCGGTCTACGACTACCGCTTCGGCACCGACCAGCTCAGCCACTGGGACTGGTTCCACCCCAGCAAGGACGGCCAGGCCCGGCTCGCGGCGATCGCGTACCGGACGATCACCGCGGCCGGTCCGGTCGCGTAGGGCACCGATCGCCTAAAATTCTCCACATGAGCGAACTTTTCGGCACACTTTCCGACGGCACCGCGGTCCACCGCTGGACGCTGGACCGCGCCGGGACACGCGTGGAGGTCCTGACGTACGGCGGGATCGTGCGGTCGGTTCAGGTGCCGGACCGGGAGGGCCGGACGGCGGACGTGGTGCTGGGCTTCCCCGGACTGGACGGCTATCTCGCGCACCCGGAGCCGTACTTCGGCGCCCTGGTCGGCCGGTACGCCAACCGGATCGCCCACGCCCGGTTCCCGCTGGACGGCGGGGTCTACGCCCTGGAGCCGAACAGCGGCCCGAACTCCCTGCACGGCGGCGTGCGCGGCTTCGACAAGCGGGTGTGGGCCGCGGAGCCCGCCGGGCGGCACGGGGTGCGGCTGCGCCGGGTGAGCCCGCACGGGGAGGAGGGCTTCCCGGGCCGCCTCGAGGTGTCGGCGACGTACACGCTGGACGCCTCCGGCGCCCTGCGGATCGCCTACGAGGCGGTCACGGACTCGCCGACCGTGATCAACCTCACCAACCACAGCTACTTCAACCTGGCCGGCACGGGCCATGCGGGCGGCCACGAACTGCGCCTCGCCGCCTCCCGCTTCACTCCGGTCGACGCGGACCTGATCCCGACGGGTGCCCTGCAGGACGTGACCGGCTCCCGTTTCGACTTCCGCACGTCGCGCAAGATCGGCTCGGGCTACGACCACAACTTCGTCCTGGACAAGGGCGTGACGGCCACCCCGGCGGAGGTCGCCGAACTCCACGACCCGGCCTCCGGCCGCACCCTGACCCTGGCCACGACGGAGCCGGGCCTCCAGCTGTACACCGCCGAGCATCTGACGGAACCGTTCGCTCCGGGCGACGGCGTCGCCTTGGAGACCCAGCACTTCCCGGACTCGCCGAACCGGCCGGAGTTCCCGGGCACGGTGCTGCGACCGGGCGAGGTCTTCAGGTCGGAGACGGTGTACGGGTTCGGGGTCCGTTAAGAGGTCTCGCCCCGCATCCGCTTCGTCGCGTTGCCCAGCAGGGACATCGCGCCACCGCAGATCAGCAGGGTGGCGCCCCCGGCCACGATCGGTCCCGCCGAGCCGCCCTTGATGCCCTCACCGGTGACCGTCGTGGCCAGCACAAAGATGATCGAGTACAGGCTCCGCCCCACCTTCGCGCCGGCCGGAATCACCTGAAGCAGCTGGGGGATGGTGGTCGCGGCGGCCAGCGCCATCCCGAACGGCAAGGCCGCGCCCAGCGAAAGCGCGCCGAAGCCGAGGGAGTTGCCGTACGCGCCCCAGCCGGCGCCCTTGTAGAGCAGGTAGCCGGTCGCGGCGAGGGAGAGCAGGACCAGCAGGCCGTTGAGGTAGGCGGCCTGCGTCGCGGCCTTGCGGGCGCCCGGCAGATGCGCGGCCGGGGAGCGCCAGGCGTCCGCCGTGATCAGCCGCAGCTGCCGCTTGAGGGCCCGCATCTGCATCAGCGAGAAGACGCCGAAGGCCAGCAGGGCCAGTCCGGCGAGCGCCACGAGAAATCCGAGGGGCTTCTGCGTGAGCCCGTAGTGGACACCGCCGAAGGTGAGCGGGATGCCGAGCACCATGCCGTACGCCATGGGCTTGGACTTCGCCTGAATCTTCAGCGCGAGGTCACGCTGGGCCGGGGTGAGGTTCGGATCCAGCCGCATCCGGCCCTCGTCGAGGTGCTGGGCGGGCGCATGCGCGGCCTGCTGGGGCGGGTAGGGCTGCTGGGGCGGGTAGGGCTGTTGCGGCGGGTACGGCTGCTGCGGGTATCCCTGTGGCGGATACGGTTGCTGCGGCGCGTAAGGCTGCTGCGGATACGGCTGTTGGTACTGCGGCGGCTGCCCGTACGGACCCGTCGGCTGCTGCTGGCCGTACGGACCCGCCAGCTGCTGCTGGCCGTACGGCCCTGGCTGCTGGCCTGGATACACGATCTCTCTCCCCCGTGCCGTGCCCCGGTGTCTTCCGGTGTGCGCGGGCCGGGAGTCTGCCATACGCGCCGCAGGCGACGAGCCCCGGTCCAGGGGTCAGGTCCCGGACCGGGGCTGCTCGTGGGGGACTTGTCCCGGATCAGACGTTAATCGGCGCGGCGAGCCTGCGGTCCACGATCGAGCGTCCGGCGGCGATCTCGTACGAACCCTTCACAAACGCCCACGCGTTCGCCTTCTCGTCCCAGACCTCGAAGGTGCGGCGCGGGAGGGTGACGGTCACCTCGACGCTCTCGCCCGCGGCGGCCTCGGCGGAGGCGAAGCCGGCCAGCTGCCGGGCCGGGCGCTCGGGGTCGGGCGTGGCCGGGGAGACGTAGACCTGGACGACCTCCCGGCCGGGCCGGGTGCCTGTGTTCCGGATGCGGATGCGGGCGGTGGTGCCGTCGACGTCCAGGGACTCGTACGTCCAGTCGGTGTAGCCGAGGCCGTGTCCGAAGGGGTATGCCGGGGTGCGGCCGGCCTTCTCCCAGGCGCGGTAGCCGATGAACACTCCCTCGGTGTAGGGAAGTTCGCCGTCGGCGGGCACGACCCGGGTGACCGGGGCGTCGGCGAGGGAGCCCCAGGTGGTGGGCAGCCGGCCGCCGGGCTCGTGGGCGCCGGTGAGGACGTCGGCGAGGGCGGCGCCACCCTCCTGGCCGGGGAACCAGCCGAGCAGGACGGCGGCGACCTCCTCGCGCCAGGGCAGTTCCACCGGGGAGCCGGAGTTGACGACCACGACCGTGTTCGGGTTGGCGGCGGCGACCGCGCGGACCAGGTCGTCCTGGCGGCCGGGGAGCGTGAGGTCTCTACGGTCGAAGCCCTCGGACTCCACGCGGTCGGTGGTGGCGACCATGACCACGGCCGTGTCGGCGTTCCGCGCCACCCGGACGGCCTCGGCGATCAGCTCGTCGGGGTCGCGCTGCGGCTCGCGGTGGGCGAGCGCGAAGGTGACGACCTTCATCGGGATGTCGTCGGGGAGCTGGACGACGTAGGTGAGGGAGACGTCGACCGGTTCACCCGCGGTGAGTTCCGCCTGGGCGCGGGGGACGGGGGCGCCGAAGAAGGCCTCGAAGGGGTCGTCCTTGTCGGGGCGCTGGACGTCGTCGAAGTACGTCGTCCCGTCGATGGTCAGGGTGAAGGCGCCCGTGCCCTTGATGCCGAAGGTGTGCGGGCCGGTCGCGCGCGGGGTGAAGGTGCCGGTCAGCTCGACGGTGTGCAGGCTGTCGTGGGTGACACCGTCGGGCAGGTCCGAACCCATCCACTGGATCAGCCCGCCCGGGGCCGAGCGGGTGCCGATCACGTTCCCGTCGGCGTCGCGGCAGGCGGCCCGGAGGCTGAACCCCTGGTCGGCGACGGCGAGTTCGGTGGCCGGGTCGGCGCCGACGGCGTAGCCGAGGGCGCCCTCGGGGAGGGCGGCGGTGAGGCCGTCGAGCGGGGAGACGATCCGGGCCGGGAAGACGGTGGCGGAGCCGCCACCGAGGACGCGGGCGTCGCGGGCGGCGGCGCCGATCAGGGCCACGGTGCCGTTGGGCTTCAGCGGCAGGGCGGCGTTCTCGTTGCGGACGAGGACGAAGGAGCGGCGGGCGATCTCGCGGGCGAGGGCCTCGCCGTCGACGGGCGCGGGCGGGTCGGCCACGACGGGTTCGGCGCCGTCGAGGATCCCGACGCGGGCGGCGAGCCGCAGGACGCGCCGTACGGCGGCGTCGACGGTGGCCTCGGCGACCTCGCCGTCCCGCACGGCCTGCGCGAGTGCCGGGCCGTAGACGGTGCGCGGCCCGGGCATGGCCACGTCCAGGCCGCCGTCGATGGCGCCGACCGTGTCCCGGGCGGCCATCCAGTCGGAGACGTTGAACCCGTCGAAGCCCCACTCGCCGCGCAGGACTTCGTTGACCAGGTGGTGGTGCTCGGTCATGGTCGTGCCGTTGACCGTGTTGTAGGCGGTCATGATGCCCCACGGGTGGGCGTTCTCGACGATGGCCTCGAAGGGGGCCAGGTACAGCTCGCGCAGGGCGCGTTCGCCGACCAGGTTGTTCACGGTGAAGCGGTCGGTCTCGGCGTCGTTGGCGACGAAGTGCTTGACGGTGGTGCCGACGCCGCCGGACTGGACGCCGGACACATAACCGGCGCCGATGACACCGGTCAGGTACGGGTCCTCGCTGTAGCACTCGAAGTGCCGGCCGCCGAGCGGCGAACGGTGCAGGTTGACCGTCGGTGCGAGGAGCACGTGGACGCCCTTGCGCCGGGCTTCCTGAGCGAGCAACACGCCTGCCCTGCGGGCCAGTTCGGGGTCCCAGGTGGCGGCGAGAGCGGTCGGGGAGGGCAGGGCGACGGAGGGGTCGTCGGCGGTCCATCGCACGCCGCGGACGCCGATCGGGCCGTCGGACATGACCAGGGAGCGAAGGCCGATCTCCGGCAGGGCGGGCAGGGTCCACATGTCCTGGCCGGCCAGCAGCCGCGCCTTGGCGTCGAGGCCGAGCCTGCCGAGGGCGGACTCGACGACCGTCTCGCGGGCCGTGTCGGCCGGGGTGGGCTGGGATCCCGCCATCGCGGTGCCTCCTCGTTGACGTCCGTGCAGGTGCCTCCCATCGTGCATCGGCTACCTGTAGAGCGGTAGGTTTCGTTATCTTGACGTTATATTCCAGGGATGCGGATGCCGTAGGTTGACGACATGAACGCGAGGGTCAGGAGCGAGGAGCGGCGCGCGGAGATCGTCGGGGCGGCGCTCGAGGTGATCGCCGAGCGCGGTTACCGGGGGGCGAGCCTGGCCGCGGTCGCCGAGCGCGTCGGCCTCACCCAGCAGGGCCTGCTGCACTACTTCCCCACCAAGGAAGCCCTGCTGGTGGCCGTACTCCAGGAGCGGGACCGGTGGGACGCGGTGCCGGACACACGATGGCGGGTGGATCTGCTGGCCTCGCTGGTGGAGTACAACGCGATGCGGCCGGCGATCATCCAGACCTTCTCGGCGCTGCTCGGGGAGAGCGTGACGCAGGGGCACCCGGCGCGGGGGTACTTCACCGAGCGGTACACCCGTGTCCGGGAGTCCATGGCGACGGTGCTGCGCACGGAGTACGGGGAGCAACTGCCGAACGGCCTCACCCCGGAACGCACCGCCCCTCTCCTCGTCGCCGTGATGGACGGGTTGCAGTATCAGTGGCTACTGGATCCGGACTCGGTGGACATGCCCGGGGCGTTCCGCGACTTTCTGCGGTTGCTGGGCGAGCCGGTGGACTGAGGGCGGCTCCCTTTCACGAGGGTTGTACGGCCGCCACGACCTCCACCTCCACCCGCGCCTCCGGGCGGAACAGGCGTGGTACCTCGAAGGTCATGCTCGTCGGGGGTGTTCCGTTGAGGAACTGGCGGCGGACGGTGCCGTATTCGTCGAGCTTGGTGATGTCGGTCAGGTAGGTGCGGATGTTGATGACGTCCGCGAGGCTCGCGCCGTGGGAGTTCAGCAGGGCGGCGATCGTCTCGAAGACGCCCCGGGTCTGCTCGGCCAGGGTCGCCCCCTCGGCGATCTGGCCCGAGAGGAACAACAGGGCGCTGCCGTCGGCGTGTTCGACGCGGGCGACCTGGGAGTAGTAGGGGCTGAGGGGCTGTGGTGCGGAGGCGGGACTGTCCAGGGTGATCTGCACGGGGGGTCCTTCAGGCGGTACGGATGAGGTGGGTGGCGGTGCGCGCGATGTCGGCGCGGGCCAGGGCGGGATCGTCCTGGGCGGCCTGCCGGAAGGCCTCCGACACCGCCGCGGTGGCCGGCAGTTCGGTGGTGGCCGTGGCGATCCGCAGGTCCTTCACGGCCAGGTCGGCCGAGAACAGCGCCCCTTCGGCGAAGGCACGCTCGACCGCGCCGCCGAGGGGGCCCGCGCCCAGGGCCGCGCGGGCCGTGTCCCCGTCGAGGCCCAGCGCGGCGGCCAGCCGCAGCGCCTCGGCGACGAGGCCGACGCCGCCGATCACCGCCGTGTTGACGACGAGTTTGAGGGCCGCGCCCGAGCCGAGGGCACCGGTGCGGGTGACCGTGCCGAGGTGCGCGAGGACGGGCTCGACGGCGGCCGTCTCCCCGCCCGCGAGGATGCCGAGCGTGCCCTCGGCGGCCCGGTCCGTACTGCCCATGACCGGCGCGTCGACGAGGGTGACGCCGTCCCCCAGCCGCCCGGCCAGTGCCCGTACGGCGTCCGGCCCGACGGTGGACATCTCGACCCAGGTCACGCCCGGCCGCAGCCGCGGTGCGATGGCGTCGGCGACGGCGGTGAGCGCGTCCGGGCCGGCGAGCATGGTGATCACGACGTCGGCGTCCCGGACGGCTGCGGCGGGTGACGCGGCGAGCGCGGCCCCCTCGGCGGCGAGCGGCTCGGCGCGGGCCGGGGTGCGGTTCCAGACGGTGAGCGGGTGACCGGCCGCGAGCAGCCGGCGGGCCATCGGGGCGCCCATGTGGCCCAGTCCCAGAAAGGCGACCTTCTTCGTCTTGTCCATGCCGTCGACGCTAGGTCCGGGGCGTGCGATGCGACAAGCGAATGTCTAGCATCGCTGCCATGCTGACTTCGCATGGCGAACCGGAGTTCCCCGACCTGTCCACCGTGTGGCTGCGGGTGTTCCTCGAGGTGGCCCGGTCCGGCTCGTTCACCGTGGCCGCGCGGACGCTGGGCTGGACCCAGTCCGCGGTGTCCCGGCAGATCTCCTCGCTGGAGTCCGCTCTCGGCGGCGGTCCGCTCTTCGACCGGCTGGCGCGGGGCGTACGGCTCACCGAGGCCGGCCGGGCCCTGGTGCCGTATGCCGAGGCGGTGTCCGAGTCGCTGGGCGGCGCCGCGCGCGAGCTGGCCGAGCTGCGCGCGGCGGCGGGCGGGCGGCTGCGGTTCGGGGCGTTCGCCACCGCCGACGCGGCGCTCGTCCCGCAGGCGCTGGCCGCGTTCCACGCCCGCCATCCGCGCGTCCGGGTCGCGCGCGAGGAGGGCCTCTCCCCCGGCCTGCTGGACCGGCTGACGGCCGGCCATCTCGATCTCGCGGTGGTCTCCACGACGGGCCGTGCCCCGCTGGAGGCGTACACGCTGCACCACCTGCTCGACGAGACCCTCTACGTCGCCGTCCCCGCCGGCCATCCGCTCGCCACGGCCGACGGGCCGGTACGGCTGGCCCGGCTCGCCGACGCCGACTGGATCGCCGGCAGCCCCCGGCCGGAGGGCACCCTTCTCGACGCGGCCGTGCGGCAGGGGTTCCGGCCGCGTGTCGCACACGTCGTCGCGGAGTGGACGGCCAAGCAGGGGTACGTCGCCGCGGGGCTGGGCGTGACGCTGGTCCCGGCGCTGGCCGCGGCGTCCATGCGGCCGGATGTCGTACTGCTGCCGGTGGACGCCGGGGACGCCCCGCCGCGCGCGGTGTACGCGGCGACGGCTCGGGGCCACTCGCTGACACCGGCGGCACGGGCCTTCGTGGCGGCGCTCCGGGAGGCGGCGGCACGGATCCCGGGCTGAACCGGTGCGGCTGCCGGGCGGGGGGAGTCTCGCTTAACGGCGCCGGCAAGGTGCCGCTGGTCGAACGAGTGCCGCTGCCGGGTGGGCGCCGCCCGTCGGCACGGCTGGCCGCAGCTACGCGGGTGCGGCCGGCCACCGCAGCCACGCGGGTGCGATCCCGCACGCCGGCGGTGCGGCTCGGCGCCCTTGCGGGTGCGGCGGCCGCAGTTCCTCAGGGGCGCGGGGAACTGCGCGATCAGCCACCGGCTCACCCGCAGCCGCGTACGGTCCGGACCGGCCCACCGGGTAGGCGGTGCTACTCCGGTGCGGTACGGGCGATGTCGGCCGCGGAGTCGTCCGTGCTCTCCTCTCCCAGCAGCTCGCGTGCGAGCAGGGTCGCGCCCGCGACCGCGCCCGGCATCAGGAAGACCGCGACGAACGGGATCAGGAAGGCCAGGGCGAGGGGCGTGCCGAAGCCCCAGACCAGGGTTTTGCGGGAGCGGAGGAGGGCGAGCCGGGCGCGGAGTTCGACACCCCGGCGCTGGAGGGCGACGGCGGTGAGTTCCTCGGTGAGGAAGAAACCGGTGACGAGGAAGCCGAGCACCGGGACGACGGTCTGGCCGACGAAGGGAAGGAAGCCGAGGGCGAAGAGCAGGACGCCCCACAGCGCGGCGCGGACCAGCACGCGCAGGCTGTCCCGGCCCGAGATCCACAGCTCGCGCCAGAGCGGCAGCCCGGAGCGTGGGGCGGTGCCGTCGGGCGAGACGTCGGCGTCGACCTGCTCGGAGAGGTTCTCGTAGAAGGGCTGGCCGATCAGCAGGGTGGCCGCCGTGAACGTCAGCATGGCCAGCAGCAGGCCGAGGGCGAACAGGACGGCCGTCACGAAGCCGCGGAACAGGCCCTGCCACGGACTGGCCCAGTGGTCCGCGAACGGGGTCGCCCAGGTGACCGCGTCCTCGCCCCACACGGCGAGCGCGACCAGCGCCGCCGCGTAGAGGACCAGGGCGATCAGCCCGGGCAGCAGCCGGAAGCCGTAACTCCGGCCGTGCCGGGCCATCCAGCGCTGGCCCTTCAGCAGATGGCCGAATCCCGCCCCGAGATCGCGCATGGCGGTCTACCGAGTCTCAGCCGGCCAGCATGCGGCGCAGCAGGTCGCGCAGGGAGCGGCGCTCGTCCGCGGAGAGACCGGCGAGGGGTTCGCGGGCGAAGTGCAGGCCTTCGCGCAGGTCACGGGCGACGCGCACGCCGTCCTCGGTGGCGGCGGCCACCTTCACCCGGCGGTCGTCCGGGTCGGGGCGGCGTTCGACCAGCCCCCGGGACTCCAGACGGTCCACTATGCCCGTGACGTTCGACGGCTCGCACTTCAGCTTCTGCGCCAGCTTCCGCATCGGCAGGGGTTCCACCGAGAGCAGGCTGAGCAGCCGGGCCTGCGGTCCGGTCAGTGCGTGCTCGCCCGCCGCTTCCTCGTAGTCCGCGTAGAAGCGGGCCACGACGTCTCCGATGAGTTCGACGACCTCCATCGTCAGGGCGTCGGGGCGGTGGGTCTTCGGTGGTGTGGCCATGCACCCCATGATACCCCTTTACTTGACAGCCTGAAATATTCAAGCGCATGGTTGTTTCAGGTTCTGAAGTAATCAGGCTCCGAAGCGTTCCGAAGCAAGGAAAGGCGCCGTCATGATCAACCGCGAGTGGCATCTGCTCAGCCGTCCCGTCGGCTGGCCCAAGCCCGAGGACTTCGCCCTCGTCGAGACGCCGGTGCGGACCCCGGGCGAGGGCCAGGTGCTGGTGCGGAACAAGTACCTCTCCGTCGATCCGTACATGAGGGGAAGGATGTCGGCGGCCAAGTCGTACGCCGCCCCCTTCGAGCTGGGCAAGGTCATGCAGGGCGGCGCGGTCGGCGAGGTCGTCGAGTCCCACGCCGAGGGCATCTCCGTCGGCGACCACGTCCTGCACTTCTTCGGCTGGCGTGAGTACGCGGTCGTGGACGCCCAGAACGCCGTCAAGGTCGGCCCGACCGCCGTACCGGCCGTGAAGGTCGAGGAGCAGGACGTCCCCCTGTCGGCCTACCTGGGCGTCCTCGGCATGACCGGCCTGACCGCCTACGCCGGCCTGCTGCGCACCGCCTCCTTCAAGGAGGGCGACATCGTGTTCGTCTCCGGTGCCGCGGGCGCCGTGGGCAGCGAGGTCGGCCAGCTCGCCAAGCTGCTGGGCGCCTCGCGGGTGATCGGCTCGGCCGGCTCCGACGAGAAGGTCAAGCTGCTGGTCGAGGAGTACGGCTTCGACGCCGCGTTCAACTACAAGAACGGCCCGGTGAGCGAGCAGCTGCAGCAGGCCGCGCCGGACGGTATCGACGTCTACTTCGACAACGTCGGCGGCGACCACCTGGAGGCCGCCATCGGCTCACTCCGCGAGGGCGGCCGTATCGCCGTCTGCGGCATGATCTCGGTCTACAACAACACCGAGCCCGCGCCCGGCCCGCGCAACCTCGCCCGGCTGATCCAGACCCGGGGCCGGATCGAGGGCTTCCTGGTCGGCGACCACTACGACCTGCAGCCGGAGTTCGTCCAGAAGGTCGGGCCGTGGGTCGCCTCGGGCGAGCTGAAGTACCGCGAGACGGTCGCCGAGGGCATCGAGAACACCCTGGAGGCGTTCCTCGGGGTCCTGCGCGGCGACAACATCGGCAAGATGATCGTCAAGCTCTGACCGGCCAGGGCTTCTGCTGCGTTTTCGGCATGCGGTAACTTCTTTCCGAAATCCGTCGTCGATCGTGGGCGCGAGTCGCGGCGGACCGAGGAGGAAGACAACCGCATGCCCATCACGCAGTCCGACGTCCTGTACACCGCCGTCGCCACCGCCGAGAACGGCCGGGACGGCCGGGTCGCCACGGATGACGGCCGACTCGATGTCGTCGTCAACCCGCCCAAGGAGATGGGCGGCAACGGCGCCGGCACCAATCCGGAACAGCTGTTCGCCGCGGGGTACTCCGCCTGCTTCCAGGGGGCGCTGGGAGTCGTCGCCCGGCAGGAGGGGGCCGACGTCTCCGGGTCGACCGTCACCGCGAAGGTCGGTATCGGCAAGAACGACGACGGGTTCGGGATCGTCGTGGAGATCTCGGCCAGCATTCCCCACGTGTCCGCCGAGGTGGCGCGGGAGCTGGTGGAGAAGGCTCACCAGGTGTGCCCGTACTCGAAGGCGACTCGGGGCGACATCACCGTGACGCTGGCCTGACGGTCGTCGTTTGAGACAGCGGAGGCCGCACCCTTGGACGTGGGGTGCGGTCTCTTTTCCGCCCCTTCGGGGCGCCCCTCAGCTTGCCAGTGCTGCCTTGTGCACCGCTCTCACCAACGTGTCGTTCTCCGGTGCCGCTCCACCCGGAAACGCCATCCGGCGCCGCGTGTAGCCGTACGCCAGCCCGCTGCGCGGGTCCGCGAAGGCCTGGCTGCCGCCCACGCCGCTGTGGCCGAAGGTGCCGGCGCCCAGGGTGGGGTGCCACATGTCGGCGGTGGCCTGGAAGCCGAGGCCGTACGACTTGTGGGCGCGGGCCACCAGGTCGTAGCCGGCGGAGTGGATCTGGCCGACCTCGGTGATCGTGTCCGGCTTCAGCAGGGGTGGCCGGTCGTCCACTTCGCTGATCGCGGCCGCGTACATCTTGGCGAGGCCCCGCGCGGAGGCCACGCCGCCTGCGGACGCCGGTCCCTTGGCGCGTACGAGGCGGGAGTTGGCGTAGTCCGCCGGCGTGCCCGGCTCGGGGACATGGGTGTTGAAGGCGATCGAGGTCAGGGTGTGCGGGCCGGTCGGCTGGGCGGCCAACAGCGCCTGCTGCTCGGGGGTCGGGAGCATGGGCCGCACCGAGCGGAAGCGGGGCTCCTCGGACTCGGGCAGCCCCAGGAAGAAGTCCGTGCCGTACGGCGCGCGCACCCGCTCCTCGTACACCTCCTGCAGTGTGTGGCCCGTGGCCCGGCGGACCACCTCGCCGGTGAGCGCGCCGATCACCAGCGCGTGGTAGCCGAAGGCGGTGCCCGGACGCCAGAACGGCTTCTGGTCGGCGAGCCGTTCGGCCATCGCGCGGTCGTCGGCCGTCTCCTCGGCGGAGAACCCGGCATCGACCCCGACGAGGCCCGCGCGGTGCGCCAGCAGGTCCCGCAGGGTCACCGCGCCCTTGCCCTCGGCACCGAACTCGGGCCAGTAGTACGTCACTTTGCGGTCCAGCTCCAGCGTGCCGTCCTGCACCAGGAGCGCGACCACCAGGTGGGCGGCGCCCTTGGTGGACGAGAACACGCCGTACAGCGAGTCCGCCTCCGCGCCCGCCCACAGGTCGACGACCTGCCGCCCGTGCACATACGCGCACAACTGGCCCTCGTAGTCGTCCCGTTCGGCGGCGACGAAGGCGGCGAACTCCTCGCGCACCGCCTCGAATCCCTCGGCGACCGTGCCGTGGACGGTGATCTGCTGCGTCATCCGCTCTCCCTCAACTGAGCCGCTGCTGCCCCTCGGCACAACGCCCGTTCCCTGTTCGGACGTTCCCGAGACCGGTACGGCGCGATGTACCTGTTCGACTCAACCGCCCCAGGCGCCCGTGGGTGTCATCGCTGCCCCGGATGGCGGATGGCGCGGGCGGGGCGCACAGCTGCACGGCAGGGCTCAGGTGCACGAGCCCGCCGGCACGGCAACACCGCCCCGCATCGCGAATACCGCCGCGGTGGCGCGCAGCTGCGCGGCAGGGGTCAGCCGCACCAGCCCGCCGGCACACCAACACCGCCCCGCATCGCGAATACCGCCGCGGTGGCGCGCAGCTGCGCGGCAGGGGTCAGCCGCACCAGCCCGCCGGCACACCAACACCGCCCCGCATCGCGAATACCGCCGCGGTGGCGCGCAGCTGCGCGGCAGGGGTCAGGTGCACCACCACAGGAAGCGGGTGCAGGTCCTGGTGGGTGCGGGTGTCGGGGAGGGGTGGGATGTCGGCGGGGCGCTGGACGGGGGGCCGGACGGGCGGGACGTGACGGGGGTGACCGGCGCCTGGGTGGTGCCGGAGCCCGTCGCGGCGGTCGGCCGCGCCTTGCCGGTCTCCTTGGCGGGCGACTTCGAGGCCTTCGGGGACTTGGAGGCGGACGCGGAGGCCGAGGCGTCCGGGGAGGCGGACGCACCCCGGGCCGTGCCGGAGGCGGCCGGGTCGGCGGTGGCGCCGGGGGACGCGGAGGACGTGCCGCCGTCGGCCGCGCTCTGCCCCGCCGCGCCCTTCTGTCCACCGGAGAAGGGCGAGAAGGGCGCGTCCGTGCCCAGTTCGGCGAGGCTGAGGCCGCTCGCGGCCAGGACGAAACCCGCGGCGATCAGCACGGTACGACGGCGCCGGCGCCGGTGTGCGGCGGCCTTGCGGTCGCGTCGGCTGGCGTCGGCGTCGCCGGGGCCCACCGGGGCGCCGCCACGCGCCCTGCGCCGGGCCGCCCGGCCACCGGGCTCCGGGTCCTCTTCTTCGAGAGCGGGCTCGGGGCCGGGCTCGGGCTCGGGCTCGGGGTCACTCGCGGGCTCGGCCTCGGGTTGCGGGTACCACTCCTGGGGGGCGCCGTGCCCCTGGGAAGGGACGTACACGCCGTACTCGGCGTACCCCTCGGACGGGGTGCCGTAAGCGGCGCCGTAGCCCGGTGTCTCACCCGTGCCCGTGCCCACGCGCGCGTACGCGGCCGTCGCTTCCGCGGCGGAGCGCGCGGGTGTGCCGCACCCGGGGCAGGCCAGGGCGCCGTTCAGGTGCCGTTGGCACGGGTCGCAGTAGTCCATGACGCCGGAAGACTAGATTCCCCGCCGGTCAGGTTCCTAGGCACCGATGTGAAGGTTTCGTGGAACACGAAAGAATTCTCGAAAGGCTTGCCGAAACCGTTACCTGTTCGACCCATTGACACCCCCACCGCCCCGTCCTTACTGTCACGCCAGCATTTCGAACGTGTGACGAAATCTCGAACAACTGAGGGGCGACTGCCGTGCGCATCACCGGAATCAGCACCCATGTGGTCGGCACGCCGTGGCGCAACCTGACCTATGTCCAGGTGCACACCGACGAGGGGATCACGGGAGTCGGCGAGACCCGGATGCTCGGTCACACCGACGCGCTGATCGGGTACTTGCGGGAGGCCGAGGCCAACCACATTCTCGGCTCGGACCCGTTCGCGGTCGAGGATCTCGTCCGCCGGATGAAGTACGGCGACTACGGCCGGGCGGGTGAGATCGTCATGTCCGGCATCGCGGTCGTCGAGATGGCCTGCTGGGACATCAAGGGCAAGGCACTCGGCGTGCCGGTGTGGCAACTGCTCGGCGGCAAGGTCACCGAAAAGGTGAAGGCGTACGCCAACGGGTGGTACACGACCGAGCGAACGCCCGAGGCGTATCACAAGGCCGCCCAGGAGGTCGTCGCGCGCGGATACAAGGCGCTGAAGATCGACCCGTTCGGCACCGGGCACTTCGAGCTGGACCACCAGCAGACCCTGTACGCCGTCTCGCTCATCGAGGCCGTACGGGACGCGATCGGCCCGGACGCCGAGCTGATGCTGGAGATGCACGGCCGGTTCTCGCCCTCGACCGCCGTCCGGCTCGCACGCGAGCTCGCGCCCTTCAAGCCCGCCTGGCTGGAGGAGCCGGTCCCGCCGGAGAACCTGAAGGCGCTGGAGAAGGTCGCGGCCAAGGTGGACATCCCGGTCGCCACCGGTGAGCGGATCCACGACCGGATCGAGTTCCGCGAGCTGTTCGACAGCCAGGCCGTGGACATCGTCCAGCCCGACGTCGGTCACATCGGGGGCATCTGGGAGACGCGGAAGCTCGCCGCCACCGCCGAGACGCACTACATGCTTCTCGCCCCGCACAACGTGGGAGGTTCCGTGCTCACCGCCGCCTCCCTCCAGGTCGGCTTCACCTCGCCGAACTTCAAGATCCTTGAGCACTTCAACGATTTCGCCGACGCGGAGATCAAGAAGGTGGTCAAGGGGGCGCCGCAGGTCGTGGACGGGTACTTCCAGCTGTCCGACGCGCCCGGCCTCGGGGTCGAGCTGGACACCGACGCCGCCGCCGAGTTCCCGCAGCAGCAGGCCCGGTTCGACCTGTGGGCCGAGGGCTGGGAGCAGCGCAAGCCGAAGGGGACGAAGTGAGTTCCCAGGTCGTCGTCGAGGCTCCGGGCCGGCACCGGGTCGAGGAGCACACGCCCCGCGTGCCCGGCCCCGGCGAGGCGCTGGTGGCCGTGCACGCGGTCGGCATCTGCGGCAGCGACCGCGAGGTGTACCAGGGCAACCGGCCCGAGGGCTATGTCCGCTACCCGCTGACGCCCGGCCACGAGTGGTCGGGGACGGTCCGCGCGGTGGGCGGCGGGGTGCCCAAGGGGCTCGTCGGGCGCAAGGTCGTCGGCGAGGGCTTCCGCAACTGCCAGGTCTGCGACCGCTGTCACGCCGGTGAGACCACGCTGTGCACCGACGGCTACGAGGAGACCGGGTTCACCCAGCCCGGCGCCATGGCCGCGACGCTCACCCTGCCGGCCCGGCTGCTGCACGTCCTGCCGGACGACGCCGGCCTCACCGCCGCCGCCCTGCTGGAGCCGGCCGCCTGTATCGCGGCGGCGGCGCTCAAGGGCGGTGCCCAGCCGGGCGAGCGGGTCGCGGTGGTCGGCACGGGCACGCTCGGGATGTTCGCCGTGCAGTTCCTGAAGGCCCTCTCGCCGGCGGAGCTGCTCGTCGTGGGGACCAGGAACGACCGGGAGGCGCTTTCTGGGCAGTTCGGGGCGAGCGACTTCCGGCTGAAGGACCAGGAGCTCCCGGACGACTTCGACGTCGTCATCGAGACCGCAGGGTCCGCGTCCGCCGCGCGCACCGCCGCCTCGCTGCTCCGGCGCGGCGGACGGCTGGTCCTGACCGGCATCCCGGCGCCGGGCGCGGACGGGCTCGACCCGACCGATCTCGTCGTACGGCAGCTGGAGGTGCACACCGTCTTCGGGGCGCCGCCGGACGCCTGGGCGCACACCGTGCGGGTGTTCGGCGCCGGGCTGCTCGACCCGCTGCCGCTCATCACGCACGAGCTGCCGCTGACCGAGTTCGCTCAGGCCATCGAGTTGGTCGGGGCCGGCGATCCGAAGGTGGGCAAGGTGCTGCTCCGCCCCTGAAGACGTACGCCGGTCGGGGCGTGACCTGACGGCGCCCTGACCGGCGTACCACCACGGCCGCTTCTTTCGCCGTGCCACCCGGGCCGACTTCCGCTCCGAGCCGCGAACCTCGTCCGATATACCGAACACGAAGGACAGCTTGTGACGACCGACGCTTCCGCTCCGGCAGCCCGCAGGCCAGGCGAGCAAGTGCTCGCCGCCCTCGGCCTCGGCGCACCCGCCCCCGACCCGGCCGACGCCTCCCCCCACAGCTTCCCGGGCGGTGGCCGCTGGCGCACCGAGATCCCCTCGTGCGAGGGTCCCGAAGCGCTGGCGGTCGTCCTGAAGGAGGCCTCGCGCCTCGATGTGCCGATCCACCGGATCAGCCAGGGCAGCGGTGTGTGGATGCTCACCGACGCCGAGATCACCGAGATGGTCGAGGCGACCGCCGCACGCGACATCGAACTCTGCCTGTTCACCGGCCCGCGCGGCACCTGGGACATCGGTGGCTCGGTGCGCTCCGACTCGCGGGGGGCCGGACTGCGCGCACGGGGCCACGACGCCGTCGCCGGATGCGTCGAAGACGCCGTAAGGGCAACCGAGTTGGGCGTCAAGTGCCTGCTGGTCGCCGACGAGGGCGTGCTGTGGACGCTGCACCGGGCGCGGGAGACCGGCATCATCCCGGCCGGCACCACGCTGAAGGTCTCGGCGCTCATCGGCCCCGTCAACCCGGCCTCGTACGCCGTCTTCGAGCGGCTCGGCGCCGACTCCGTCAACGTGCCCAGCGATCTGACGCTGGATCACCTCACCGAGATCCGCCGGGTGTCCGCGGCCCCGATGGACATGTACATCGAGGCCCCCGACGACCTGGGCGGCTATGTGCGGATGTACGAGGTCGCCGAGCTGATCCGGCGCGGCGCCCCGCTGTATCTGAAGTTCGGCCTGTCCAAGGCGCCCGGCATCTACCCGTGGGGCACCCATCTGCGGGACCTGACCCTGGACACCGCCCGGGAGCGGGTGCGGCGCGGCCGGCTCGCCCTGGACCTGCTCGCCCGGCACGGCGCGGACGGCGACATGGCGCCGCTCGGCTCGCGGCTGCCGGGGTCTTTGAACCGGTTCCCCGCCGAGCGCTCCGCGGGATGAGCGAGGGCAACTGCGGGCCGTCTGCAACCGCAGGCCGCATGTGGCTGGGCGCGCCCACGCGGCGGTAGCCGCACATCGATACAGCCCCGCGCCCCTTACGGGGCGCGTCACCGACCCCGCAAGAACATCTCAACGCCGAGAAGAACAAGGACGGATCACCATGCGCAACCGCAGAGCCGCACTCGCCGCGATATCCGGAGCCGCCTCGCTCGCCCTCACCCTGACCGCCTGCGGCCAGAGCGGCTCGGGTGGCAGCAAGGAGAAGACGGGAGACGTCAAGGGCGCCACCATCGGCATCGCGATGCCGACCAAGTCCTCCGAGCGGTGGATCAACGACGGCAACAACGTCGTGAAGAACCTCCAGTCCATGGGCTACAAGACCAAGCTGGTCTACGGCGAGGACGACCCGAGCACCCAGGTCTCGCAGATCGAGAACCTCATCACGCAGGGCGTGAAGGGCCTGATCGTCGCGGCGATCGACAACAAGTCGCTGAACAACGTGCTCCAGGAGGCGCACCAGGCGAACATCCCGGTGATCGCCTACGACCGGTTGATCCTCGGCACCCCGAACGTCGACTACTACGCCTCCTTCGACAACGAGAAGGTCGGCGTCCTCCAGGGCACCTACATCGTGCACAAGCTCGGCCTGGACGCCGGCAAGAAGGGCCCGTTCAACATCGAGCTGTTCGCCGGCTCGAACGACGACAACAACACCAAGTACTTCTTCAACGGCGCGATGAGCGTGCTGCAGCCGTACATCGACAAGAAGCAGCTGGTGGTCAAGTCCGGGCAGACCAAGCTCAACCAGGTCACCACCCTGCGCTGGGACGGCACCACGGCGCAGAAGCGCATGGAGGACATCCTCACCTCCTCCTACAAGAGCGGCCGGGTCGACGGGGTGCTCTCGCCGTACGACGGCATCTCCATCGGCATCCTGTCCGCGCTGAAATCGGACGGCTACGGCGCGGGCAGCAACCCGCTGCCGGTGATCACCGGCCAGGACGCCGAACTGGCCTCGGTGAAGTCGATCATCGCCGGGCAGCAGACGCAGACCGTCTACAAGGACACCCGGCAGCTCGCCAAGGTGGCCTCGACCATGGTGGACGACGCCCTGAAGGGCAAGAAGCCGCAGGTCAACGACACCAAGACGTACGACAACGGCAGCAAGGTCGTGCCCGCCTACCTGCTCCAGCCGGTCAGCGTCGACAAGAGCAACTACAAGCAGGTGCTCGTGGACGGCGGTTACTACACCGAGTCCGAGCTCAAGTAAGCGCCCGCCCCTACGGATTGGAAGGCACGACCATGGCGGGACCCGTCCTGGAAATGCGCTCGATCGTCAAGACCTTTCCCGGTGTCAAAGCGCTGTCGGACGTCACCCTGACCGTCCGGCAGGGCGAGGTCCACGCCATCTGCGGGGAGAACGGCGCCGGCAAGTCCACTCTGATGAAGGTGCTCTCCGGCGTCCATCCGCACGGCACCTACGAGGGCGAGATCCTCTTCGAGGGGGAGCTCTGCCGGTTCAAGGACATCCGGGCGAGCGAACAGCACGGCATCGTCATCATCCACCAGGAGCTGGCGCTGGTGCCGTACCTCTCCATCGCGGAGAACATCTTCCTCGGCAACGAGCACGCCACGCGCGGGCTCATCAACTGGCGCGAGACCCTGCGCCACGCCACCGAACTGCTGCGCCGGGTCGGTCTCGACGAGCACCCGGAGACCCGCGTCGCCGACATCGGCGTGGGCAAGCAGCAGCTCGTGGAGATCGCCAAGGCCCTGTCGAAGGAGGTGAAGCTGCTCATCCTCGACGAGCCGACGGCGGCCCTGAACGACGAGGACAGCGGCAAACTCCTCGACCTGATCCTGGAGCTGAAGAACCAGGGCATCACCTCGATCATCATCTCCCACAAACTGGGCGAGATCCGCCGGGTCGCCGACTCGGTGACGATCATCCGCGACGGGCGGTCCATCGAGACGCTCGACGTGAAGGCGGCGGAGACCACCGAGGACCGGATCATCAGCGCCATGGTGGGCCGCGACCTCGACCACCGCTTCCCCGAGCGCACCCCGCACCAGCAGGAGGAGGGCGCGGCCCCGGCACTGGAGATCCGCAACTGGACCGTCCGTCACCCCATCGACCAGCAGCGCAAGGTCGTGGACGACGTCTCGCTCAGCGTCCGCCGGGGCGAGATCGTCGGCATAGCCGGGCTGATGGGCGCCGGCCGCACCGAACTCGCGATGAGCGTCTTCGGCCGCACCTACGGCCGGTACGCGGGCGGCACGGTCCTCAAGGACGGCACGGAGATCCGTACGAAGACCGTCGCGGAGGCGGTGGAGCACGGCATCGCGTACGTCACCGAGGACCGCAAGCACTACGGCCTCAACCTCATCGACACCATCAACCGGAACATCTCGCTGACCGCGCTGAAGAAGGTCGCCAAGCGGGGCGTGGTGGACGAGCAGGCGGAGCGGCAGGTCTCCGAGGGCTTCCGCGAATCCATGAACATCAAGGCGCCGACGGTGTTCGAGCCGGTGGGCAAGCTGTCCGGCGGCAACCAGCAGAAGGTCGTCCTCAGCAAGTGGATCTTCGCGGGTCCGGACGTGCTGATCCTGGACGAGCCCACGCGCGGCATCGACGTGGGCGCCAAGTACGAGATCTACACGGTCATCGACCAACTGGCCGCCCAGGGCAAGGCGGTCGTCTTCATCTCCTCCGAGCTGCCGGAGCTGCTCGGCATGTGCGACCGCATCTACACGATGGCCGCCGGGCGGCTGACCGGTGAGGTGCCGCGGGCCGAGGCCACGCAGGAAGTGCTGATGCGCCAGATGACGAAAGACAAGGCGAAGGACGAAGAGGTAACGCGATGAGCACGGACGTCACCGACAAGAGCCCGGCCGCCGCGCCGCCGGGCAAGGACGGATCGGGCGCCGGGGACGGCATATTGCAGCTGGTGCTCGGCGGCCTGCGCCGCAACATGCGCCAGTACGGCATGCTGATCGCGCTCGGTCTGATCGTCCTCCTCTTCCAGTTCTGGACCGGCGGCGACCTGCTGCTGCCGCGCAACGTCTCCAACCTGGTGCTGCAGAACAGCTACATCCTGATCCTCGCGATCGGCATGATGCTGGTGATCATCGCCGGGCACATCGACCTGTCGGTCGGCTCGATCACGGCGTTCGTGGGCGCCTTCGCGGCCGTGCTCACGGTGCAGCACCATGTGGCGTGGCCCGTCGCCCTGGTGCTGTGCCTGCTGGTGGGCGCGGTGGCGGGCTCCGTACAGGGCTTCCTGATCGCGTATTTCGGCATACCGTCGTTCATCGTCACCCTCGCCGGGATGCTGCTCTTCCGCGGCCTGACGGAGATCCTGCTCAAGGGCCAGACCCTCGGCCCGTTCCCGAACGGCCTGCAGAAGATCGGCAACGGCTTCCTGCCCGAGGTCGGCCCGAACACCAACTACCACAACCTCACCCTGCTCCTCGGCATCGTCCTGATCGCCGCCGTGGTCTGGCAGGAGGTGCGCGACCGGCGCCGCCAGCGGGAGTTCTCCCTCGACGTGGTGCCCTTCAAGCTGTTCCTGCTCAAGCTCGTCGCGCTGGTCGCCGCGGTCCTCGCCCTCACCATGCTGCTGGCCAGCTACGACGGCGCGCCGATCATCCTGATCATCCTCGGTGTCCTGGTGGGCGGCTACGGCTACGTCATGCGCAACTCGGTCTTCGGCCGGCACATCTACGCCATCGGCGGCAATCTGCCGGCGGCCAAGCTGTCCGGCGTGAAGGACAAGCGCATCACCTTCCAGGTGTTCCTGAACATGGGCGTGCTCGCGGCCCTGGCGGGTCTGGTGGTCGCCGCCCGCCTGAACGCGGCCTCGCCGAAGGCGGGCGACGGCTTCGAACTGGAGGCGATCGCCTCCTCGTTCATCGGCGGTGCCTCCATGAGCGGCGGTGTCGGCACCGTCCTCGGTGCCATCATCGGTGGTCTCGTCCTCGGCGTGCTGAACAACGGCATGAACCTCCTCAGCGTCGGTACCGACTGGCAGCAGGTCATCAAGGGCCTGGCCCTGCTGGCGGCGGTCGGCTTCGACGTGTGGAACAAGCGCAAGTCCGGTTCGTGAGGGTCCAGGAAAAGGAGCCGTACCCATGGAACTGAACAGACGCACGGTCATCGCCGGCGCCGCGGCGGCGGGCCTCGCGGCCACCGCTCTCGGCACGGGCACAGCCCAGGCCTCCTCGGGAAGGAAGCCGGTGAAGGAGTACTTCGGCACGCTCGCCGACGGCACCAAGGTCCACCGCTGGTCGCTGGAGAACGGCGGCACCCGCCTGAAGGTCCTCTCCTACGGCGGCATCATCCAGTCCCTGGAGATCCCCGACCGGCACGGCCGGTACGCCAACGTCTCCCTCGGCTACGACGATCTCGACGCGTACGTCAAGGGCACGACCTACTTCGGCGCGACCATCGGCCGCTACGGAAACCGCATCGCCAAGGGCCGGTTCACCCTGGACGGCAGGAAGTACCAGCTGTCCGTCAACGACGGGGTGAACAGCCTGCACGGCGGCAAGCAGGGCTTCAACACCAAGGTGTGGGACATCGAGCCGTTCACCGACGGCCCCGACGTCGGCCTTCACCTGCACTACACGAGCGTCGACGGTGAGATGGGCTACCCCGGCACGCTGAGGACGAGGGTCACCTTCACCCTGAACCGGCACGGCGACTGGCGGATCGACTACCGGGCGACCACCGACAGGCCGACGATCGTCAACCTCACCAACCACACGTATTACAACCTCGCGGGCGAGGGCAGCGGCAGCATCTACGACCACGAACTCTGGCTCGCCGCGAGCCGGTTCACCCCCACCGACGCGGGCCTGATCCCCACCGGCGAAAAGGCGAAGGTCAAGGGCACCCCCTTCGACTTCACCCAGCCCAAGCCGATCGGCCGGGACATCCGCACCGGCCACCCGCAGCTGGTCACCGCCAAGGGCTACGACCACAACTTCGTGCTCGACAAGGGCGTGACCGCGAACCCCGAGCACGTGGTGACGCTGCGCGACCCGGGGTCCGGCCGCACCCTGAAGATCCTCACCGACCAGCCCGGCGTGCAGTTCTACTCGGGAAACTTCCTCGACGGCACCCTCGTCGGCCAGTCCGGCCACACCTACCGGCAGGGCGACGGCCTGGCCCTGGAGACCCAGCACTTCCCGGACTCGCCGAACGAGCCGTCGTTCCCGTCGACCGTGCTGCGGCCGGGGCAGACGTACCGGACGACGACGATCCACACGTTCGGCACGTGACATCACGGTGGTCCGTGCCCCTCGGCACGGACCACCATCTGGTTTTCACCCGCCCGTTCGCTGCCGGCACCGTGAACCGGCTCACGTCCCGCCCGAGTTGAACATCACTTGCGTCCCCTCCGTATCCATGGGTGGCCCGTGCTCCCCCGCACGGGCCACCCATGGACGGAGGTTCTCTTGGCCGGCAACGTCACCTCGTTGTTCCGCGGCGCCACCGCGCACAGCCCCTCGATGGCGGCGCTGACGCGGGAGGGCGGCGACGGAACCGGCCCGGTGGACTTCTGCATTCCGTGCAACCCGTACTTCCCGACACCGGCCATGTTCGAGGAACTGTCGGCGCGGTTGCACGAGATCATCACGTACTACCCGAGCGGCGCCGACACCATCACCGGCGAGCTGTGCACCCTGCTCCAGCTGCCGCCGCAGTGCGTGGCGATGGGCAACGGATCCACCGAACTGATCACCTGGATCGACCACTTGCTGGTCCGTGAGTCCCTGGCGGTTCCGGTCCCCACCTTCGGCCGCTGGACGGACCAGCCGATGGAGACTGGCAAACGGGTCGACATGTTCCCGCTCCAGGAGGCGAGCGGTTTCGCCCTGGACCTCGCCCAGTACGCCGAGTTCATCCGGCGGCGCGGCACCCGGGTGGCGGTGATCTGCAACCCGAACAACCCCGACGGCGGCTATCTGCGCAAGCAGTCGGTGGTGCAGTTCATGGACGCGATGACCGACCTGGACCTGGTGATCGTGGACGAGTCCTTCCTGGAGTTCGCCGACGCCGAAGCCGAGCCCAGCGTCGTCCAGGAGGCCATGATCCGCCCGAACGTCGTCGTCCTGCGCAGCCTCGGCAAGAACTTCGGCCTGCACGGCGTCCGCTTCGGCTACCTGGTCGCCAATCCGGCCCTGGCGGGCAAGGTGCGGTCCATGCTGCCGAAGTGGAACCTCAACTCCTTCGCCGAGCACGTGGTGTTCATGCTGAAGGAACACGGAGCCGAATACGCGCAGAGCCTTCAGCAGATCCGCCGCGACCGCCTGGAGATGGCCAGCCACCTCTCCGCACTGCCGGGGCTGACGGTGTTCCCCTCCCAAGGGAACTTCCTGTTCGTACGCCTCCCCGTCGGCGCCGAGGGCACGGTGGTCCGGGACCGGATGCTCACCGAGCACCGGATCCTGGTCCGCGAGTGCGGCAACAAGATCGGTTCCTCCAGCCGCTTCCTGAGACTCGTGGTGCGCCCCCAGGTCGACGTGCGTCGCCTGGTGTCCGGCCTGGAGCAGGTGCTCTACGGGTCCAGGAGGGGAGCCGCCGTACCCGAGCTGAGTACCGGGACCAGCTACAGCTCGGGTACGGCGGCGGTGGACCGGCTGATGAGCGAGACCAACGGCGGCGGGTTGCAATTGCCCGCGGCGCCTCAGCCTGCGGCGCCTCAGCCGGCCGTATCGCAGCCCCTGCCCGCGGCACAGCCCCTGCCCGCGGCTCAGCCGACGGCACCGCAGCCCGCGCCGGTGCAGCAGCCTGTGGCACCGGCGCCGGTCCCCCAGCCGGCGCCGGTCCCCCAGCCGGTACCGGTCCCCCAGCCGGTACCGGCACCCGCTCCCCTGCCGGCACCGCTGCCCGCGCCGACGCCCGTGCCTGCGCCGATGCCCGTACCCGTGCCCGCTCCGGTTCCGGCCGCCATGGTGGCCCCCACTCCCCCGGGGGTTCCGGCGCGCGGCGGTCTCACGGCGGCCCAGGTGCGCGGCATGACGGCCCCGGCGACCGATCTGACCCCGGCTCCGGCCACGGGCTGGCCCAATGCGCAGAGCTGGCCGAACGCGGCGGGCGCCTGACCGGCGGGGGACCGAGAAGGGCGACTTGGCGACTGAGCCGCGCGGGCATGTCGACCTCGGCCCGCACGGTCTTCCCGAGCGGGTCGCGGTCGACCACCTCCCACCGATCGGCCAACGCGTCCACCAACACCAGCAAGGTCCCCGGCTCGCCCTCTCCCCCGACTCCTGGTCGGCGTTCGTCACGTACGCCGGGAAGTGACCGTCAGGACCTTCAGGGCCACCAGGGGATGGAACAACAGGGCCGGTGAGGCCACCATGTTCACCACGCGGACGAACCTCGTCCAGACGGCCGCGTCCTTCACCGCCACGTGGAACAGACGCGTGTTGTACCAGTGGGCGAAGCGCGCGGCGAGGGGCTGGCCCTTCGGGGTCCACATCAGGTCCGAGTTGGTGGACAGCGTCCACGGGCCCAGCAGCAGACGGCCCACCTTCTTCTGGAATCCGGGGGCGAGGCCGTCCAGCCGCCCGGTCGCGCTGCGTCGCTTCAGCATGCCCTGGAGCAGCTCCGCCTCCATCGCGGCCACCGTCAGACCCTGGCCGTAGACGGGGTTGAAGACGCAGACGGCGTCGCCGACGGCGAGGAGGCGCTCCGGCCAGTTGGTGACGGCGTGGTAGGGCCGCCACTGGTTGTCGGCGTTGGTGTAGCGACGGGTCGGCTCCTGGACGGTGCGCCGGGCGATCTGCTCGGCCAGGCGCGGGTTGTCCAGGCTCTCCGCGAACTCCAGGTAGCCCTCGTCGTCGGTCGGCGGCTGGTCCTGGAACCCGAACAGCGAGCAGGTCCACCGGTCGCGCTCCACGGCGAGCAGGACCCCGGCCCGGGGCACGCTGGGAGCGAACATCATCTGATAGGCGACGTAGAAGTCCGGGTGGCCGGAATGGTCCTGCGCCGGCCGGTCGAAGTTCATCGACGTGTAGGTGACCTTCGCCTTCACGGTCCGCTTGGGCGGCACGGTGACACCCATCACGTTCAGCCAGTCCGTCAGGGAACTGGACCGTCCGGAGGCGTCGATGACCAGGTCGGCGGTCAGCTCGAAGGACTCCTCGCTCTCGGACCGGCACGTCACGCCGCTCACGCGGCCCGCGTAGTCCCGGGTCAGGCCCGTGCACTGGGTGGACGGCAGCAGCCTGACCTGAGCAAGCGCGAGCACCTTGCGGCGCAGGCGGCGTTCCAGCTCGTCGCGGGTGAAGCTCTGGATCCGGACGCCCGTACGCTGCCGTGGCGCTCGTCCGACGGGCAGCAGGAAGTCGATGCCCTCTCCGTAGTCGAAGACCGGCGCTCCCGCCTCTCTCAGTTCGTCGCGCAGTCCGGGGAACAGCCGCTCCAGGACCTCCCCGCCCTTGGCCAGCATCGCGTGCGCGTGATAGCCCTGCGGAGCACCCGGATGTGCGCCGGTGTCCTCGTCGACGGCGTCCCGTTCCACGAGGACGACCTCGCGGAAGAAATCGGACAGTACGCGTGCGGTCACGAGCCCCGCATAGCTGCCGCCGATGACAACGGCCTTGCCCCACGGGCGATCTGCTCTCATGTCGTCTCCCACGTGTGACTCGTTACCCCCGCAGGCGGGTGGCAGGCCTGCGGTCAGGCTCCCGCGCCGGGCGTGGTGTCGCACGTCCCCGCGCGTACGGCACCACGAATGCGCCCTGGTTCGATCAGATCCGGTCGGCCGCGATGAGGAGGTAGTGGAAACTGCCCTCCTTGTACGCGGTGAGAAAGGGCTCCTCGATGCCGGTGGCCACGGACGACTTGGCGCGCAGTTCCCAGTAGGGGATCGTGTCCGGGGTCAGGTCCACCACCTGGATGGGCACCAGGTTGTTCGCCGCCAGCGCCCTGAAGTACTCGCTGCGCGGGTGGATGTTGCAGGTGTAGTGCTCGTCGATCCTGCTGACGGCCTTGGTGCGCATGCCGGTGACGTCGTTGGAGCAGCCGGTGATGCAGACGTAGCGTCCGCCGTACTCCAGCAGGCGGGAGAACTCGGCGAACAGTTCGAACAGGTCGACGTACATGGTCGTCTCGTTGGTCCAGATCGCGCGGCGCGATCCGGTCTCCAGACGGGTGTCGAGCATGTTGCGGAAGTGGAAGTGGACCTTGTCCATCACCCCGCGCTGTTTCGCCTGCTCGTTGGCGAAGTCGACCTGCTGCTCGGAGATGCTGACGCCGTCCACGTGGCAGCCGAAGCGCGCGTTGGCCATGATGCTGGTGCCGCCCCGGCCGGAACCGGCGTCCAGGAGGTGGTCGTCGGGGGCGATGTCACCGAGGTGGTCGAGGAGCACGTCGGCCTGCGCGGTCTCCAGGCGGTGCAGTTCCTCGATGATGCGCTGGTCGCGGGTCTCGGTGGGGCCGGCGAGGACCGAGGGGTCCCACTCGCCGAGGCCGTAGTGGTGGTGGTAGAGCCCGTCGATCTCGCCGAGCTTGATGTTGACCGGGTCCTTCTCCTTGTTCCAGTACTCCGCGACCGACTTCTGGTAGTCGGTGCGCAGGACATCACGCATGGCGATGCTTTCCATCTGGGTGGAGATCTTGGACATGGGGCTTCCTTACGGAGGGCTGGGAGCTGAGGTGGGGATGCGCGCGGCGACGCGCGGGGTCAGGCGGCGTGCGCGGTCTCGTGGTAGCGGCCGCTGGTGGCGTGCCACTCACGGCTGCCGCCGACCCAGGCCCAGGTGCCGGCCAGGAAACGGCGCAGTTCGGGGGAGCCGGTCCGGGCGAGCGCGGCCGCCTCGGCCTCGAAGGTGAGCATCAGCTCGTTGTGGATGTCGACCGTGCGGTCCACGGCCTCCTCCAGCGAGCAGCCGTCCTCGGCGGCGATCAGCCGGGGCAGGCTGAAGTCCGTCGGGTCCTTCTCCTTGGCCATGGAGTAGAGGTCGTTGACGATGACGGTGGCGGTGCCCGCCATGGTGAACGCGCGGCGTACGCGGGGGTCGGCGAACTCGCCGTAGGGGACCTCGTACCCGGCGATCGCGTCGACGAGGACCATGCACGGCACGAAGCTGTTCTCGTGCCGGTGCATCAGGAACTCCCAGACGGGCGGGATGTGCCCCGAGGCCTGCCAGTAGCCCTCCTGGTTGTAGGCGACGAACATGATGCCCAGCTCGTGGCGGAGCCGGCGCACCTGTGAGGTCGTCGCGTACGTGTGGAGGTTGCGCAGGCTGTCCCTGAGGGCCCGCATGACCGGGTCCGCGGTGACGACCTCTTCGAGCTGAGGGGCGTAGCCGAGCGGGAGCTGGGCCTGGTCGATCACCGAGTGGGCGATGGCGAGCCGTTGGCCGAGTTCCTCGGGCCGGGCCTCCTCGACCTCGCCGTCCACGTAGTGGTCGTCGACGGCCCACTCCGACAACGCGCACTTGGCCGCCGCGAGCAGTCGGTCGGGGTCGTCCGACTCGGGGTGGGCGAGCATGATGAGCCGGCCGAAGTCGGCCTTGCGGATCTTGTCCAGCTGCCCCGGGTAGATCCCCATCTCCTCGGCCCACTCCACCAGACGCCCGGTGACCGTCTCCCCCAGCGCCGGATCGTCCCGCACGGCGGGCGGGCAGTGCAGACGCCGACCGAGCCGGGATCCCTGCGCCGCCTCCTCCCGGCGGGACTCGGCCCCGGCGGCACGGGCGGCTGCCCCCGATACCCCATACCCGGCACGGCCGAGCCCCACCGCCGAAGTGCCCAGCCCGGTGGGCCCGGTGGGCAGCACAGCCACCAACCGGGACACACCGCCGGCCACCTCCCCGGCATCCGGCCGATGCTCCACCGCCGATGCACCTGCTCCGGTGGGGCCACTGGGCGGCACAACCGGTGACCGGGCCACACTCCCCGCCGCCTGCCCGGCATCCGGCCGATCCCCCACCCCCGATACACCACGACCGGTACGACCCAGGGCCGCCGCCGACACAGCTTGTCCGGTGGGGCCACTGGGCGGCACAACCGGAGAGGAAGACACACCCGCCGCCGACTCCCCGGCATCCGGCCGATCCCCCACCCCCGATACACCACGACCGGTACGACCCAGGGCCGCCGCCGATGCACCTTGTCCGGTGGGGCCACTGGGCGGCACAACCGGAGAGGAAGACACACCCGCCGCCGACTCCCCGGCATCCGGCCGATCCCCCACCCCCGATACACCACGACCGGTACGACCCAGGGCCGCCGCTGACACACCCAGACCAGCGGGGCCGGTGGGCGGCGCGACCGGAGAAGGGGACGCATCCGCCGGCGGCTGCCCGGCCGCCGTGGACAACTGAGGTACGGACGCGGACGGATCAGCGGCCGTCGGTGGCGGATCTCCGGCGGGCGCCGAGGGATGACCGATCGCCGGAACATGACCCGCCGTCCGCTGCCCGGCCACCGGAGTCGGCGTCGGCAGCGGGAGCGGGAGTCCGGGGGGGTGGGCCGGGTGCGGGGGCGGCGCAGACTTGAAGGAGAGGCGGGCCGCCGACGTACCCAGGCCTGTGGGGCCCGAGGGTGTGGGGGCGGTGGACGGCGGATCGGGCGGCGCCGGTGTCGGCGGTCGGGGGCCCGCCGACAGCAGGGCCTGTACCAGGCCCGCCATGTCGTGGGTCGCGGCGGGGGCCGTGACCCGGGAGATCAGCGACACCGCCGTCAGCTCCCGTTCGTGCGGGCGATCTCGACGTTCTCCAGGACACCGAGGGCGTCGGGCACCAGGACGGCCGCCGAGTAGTAGGTGCTGACCAGGTAGGAGATGATCGCCTGCTCGTTGATGCCCATGAAGCGGACGTTCAGGCCGGGCTCGACCTCGTCCGGGATCCCGGTCTGGTAGAGGCCGATGACGCCCTGATCGTCCTCGCCGGTGCGCATGGCGATGATCGACGTCGTACCCTGCTCGCTGATCGGGATCTTGCTGCACGGCAGCAGCGGCACCCCGCGCCAGGCGGGCAGGTGGTTGCCGTTCAGCTCGATGCCGCCGAAGTAGATGCCCCGCTTGTTGCACTGGCGGCCGAACGCGGCGATCGCCTTGGGGTGGGCGAGGAAGCAGCGGGTCTTGCGCCGCATGCTCAGCAGCTCGTCCATGTCGTCCGGGGCCGGCGGGCCCGAGAAGGTGGAGATCCGCTGGTCGAAGTCGGCGTTGTTGAGCAGGCCGAACTCCTGGTTGTTGATCAGCTCGTGCTCCTGCCGCTCGCGCAGCGCCTCAATGGTCAGCCGCAACTGCTGCTGCGTCTGGTTCATCGGCTCGTTGTAGAGGTCGGCGACCCGGCTGTGCACCCGCAGCACGGTCTGCGCCACGCTCAACTCGTACTCGCGCGGCGTGAGTTCGTAGTCCGCGAAGGTCTGCGGCAGCGTCTCCTCACCCATGTGCCCCGCACTGAGCGCGATCTCCGCCTCGCCCGACCGGTTCAGCTTGCGGTGCCCGTTGGCGCTGATGTGCTGCACGTGCCTGCGCAGCGCCTCGTACCGGTCGGCGACCGCCTTGTACGCCGTCAGTGGCAGCGCGAGAACCGTGGTGGCGGTGGCCGCGCGGGCCGTGAAGTCCCACTTCTTGGCCTGCCCGGCGAGCACCCGGCCGCCGAAGGTGTCCCCGTCGGCCAGCAGTCCGATCACGGCCTCGTCGCCGTACGGGCCCTCGCCGATCTTCTCGACCTTGCCGTGCGCGATCAGGTACACGTGGTCGGCCTTGCGGCCCTCCTGCACGATGATCTGGCCCGGCGTGAACTCCTTCTGCACGAACTTGCCGGCCAGTGCGCCGAGCACGTCGGTGTCCGTGAAGCCGCGCAGCAGCGGCAGTTCGCCCAGTTCTTCGGGGATCACCTCGACCTTGGGGCCGGTCTTCACGAAGGAGACCCGGCCGTCGCCCACGGTGAACGACAGGCGGCGGTTGACCCGGTACGTCGCGCCGGGCACGTTCACCCAGGGCAGCATGCGGGTCGCCCAGCGGGAGCTGATGCCCTGCATCTGAGGTTCGGACTTGGTGGTGGTGGCGAGATTGCGCGCGGCCGCCGTGCTGAGGCTCTGCTGCTCGCGCTGCTGCTGCTCCGACTGCGGGCCGGCCGCGGGTGCGGTCACTGTGTCGAGGGGCATGGCTCTGCCTCGCCTTCCATGGCGCGTAAGGCCGCGACGACCTGTTTGTCGTCACGCTGCGTGCCCAGAAGTAGCAGAGACGCGCTTACGTCCAGTGAGCGAGCCGGAGGGCGCGCGAGGCATATCGACGCACTCGACGTGCGCCCCTCGCGCGCCCTTTGCGGGCATAACCCCTGGTCTAACGTTTCCCCAGGTCAACCGGTGGATGACCGTTCACCGGCGAGAATCGGCGAAGGCCATCTTCTACTCACAGTGACCGGCGTGGCGCGCCCCCGGCTACCCGTTGGGGCACTGCTTCCACGCCAGGTGGTACACCGTGCTGATGTCCCCGTCGGTCGAGTCCATCGTCATGAAGCTGACCTTGCCGGGGTTGGTGGTGCCCGCGTTCACCCGCAGCTCGGTGTTGATGTTGAAGTTGCGCAGCACGCCGCAGGGCGCCCAGACCAGCTGGGCCCAGTCCGTGCTGTCGGTGGCCTGCCAGTTGTCGTTGTAGGAACCGGAGAAGGGGTGGGACCTGGGGACGGTCTGCGAGGAGCCCTGGAAGTAGTACGAGGCCTTCTGCGTGGCGCTCGCGCCGGGCTGGAGCGACAAGAAGCCCCGGTAGTCGGCGCTGGCTATCGCGTAGGTGAAGCCCTGGGGGACGTGGACCACCAGGTTGAGCTGACAGTTCTTGCGGAAGGCCGTGGGGTCGGAGTTGCCGCCGGCCTGGGCCAGGTAGTTGCTGTAGGTCACCGTGAAGGCGGTGTTGTCCGGTGAGACGGCGACCGCGGCGGTGCCCTCGGGGCAGCCGGAGCCGTTCACCGTCGCCACGTCGATGACGATCTTGTCCGGGGGCGGGTTGTCGAACACGCCCCCGGCGGGGGCGTGCGCGGGTAGCGCGGTGGTGAGCAGCGCCGCCACGGCGCCGCTCAGGAGCAGGCCACCAGCCATGGTTTCTCCCGTGGTCGAGTGTGGGGGGTCTGTGTGGAGCCTGTGAAGCGCTCCGCATCGTAGGAAGCCCCGCTCACACCCGGGAGATTGAACTCCAGCCATTCACAACCGGCTGTTCACACCGGCCCCTAGGGGTTCTCCCAGGCCGCCGGCTCCGCCGCGAGGGCCTGCACCGCCTCGGGCAGCGCGTCCGCCGCGAGGTCGGCGAGGGTGACGCCCTCCAGGATCCGGCGGACGCCCGCGCGCAGCGCGATCCACAGGGGCAGCAGGGGCTGTGCGGTGCCGGTGTAGGCGAGGCCCGTCGGGCGTTCACCGCGCACCGATACGATCGGGCCGTCCACCGCCCGGATGACGTCTGCGACGGTGACCTCGGCCGCATCCCGCGCCAGCCGGTAGCCGCCGCCCCCACCCCGCCGGCTGTCGACGATCCCGGCCCGCCTCAGGTCGCCCAGGATCCCTTCCAGGAACTTGTGCGGGATGCCCTGGGCGGCGGCGATTTCCTCCGCCTTCACCGGGCCATTACCCTGCCGTACGGCCAGTTCCAGTACCGCGCGTACCGCGTAATCCGACCGTGCCGAGATCCTCATGGGTCCATTGTGGGGCGTCGCCGCATGGAGAATGGCCTTCACCCGCGCCCCGTAAGATCGCCCGGGAGGATCCACCTTTGGCGCTCAGCAGACGTAATTTCAGTGCCCTGGCCGGCTCGACCGCGCTCGGGCTCGCCCTGGGCGGCAGCGACGGCCCCGGGGCGCCCTCGGCGTACGCGGCGCGCAGTGTGCCGACCGGTCCGGCGCCCGCACCCCCGAGCGCCGACGGCGAGCGGCACACCATCGGCTACGACCGGTACTCGCTGCTCGTCGACGGCAGACGGCTGGTCGTCTGGTCCGGCGAGATGCACCCCTTCCGGCTGCCGAGCCCGTCCCTGTGGCGGGACGTGCTGCAGAAGATGCGGGCGCACGGCTACAACGCCGTGAGCATCTACGTGGCCTGGAACTACCACTCCCCCGCGCCCGGCCGCTACGACTTCACCGGCGTCCGCGACCTCGGCCTGTTCCTGCGGATGGCCGCCGAGACGGGCCTGTACGTCATCCTGCGGCCCGGCCCGTACATCAACGCCGAGGTGGACGGCGGCGGCTTCCCCGGCTGGCTGACGGCGACCAAGGGCACGGCCCGGACCGACGACCCGACGTATCTGGGGCACGTCGACGAGTGGCTGACCCAGGTGAACCGGATCGCCCGCAGACACCTGTTCACCCAGGGCACCGGCACGATCCTGCTGTACCAGATCGAGAACGAGTACGACGCCCACCCCGGCGACGCCACCGGCCGGGCCTATATGTCCCATCTGTACAAGAAGGTGCGGGCGGACGGCATCGACGTCCCGCTGTTCCACAACGACAAGGGACGCAACGGCTACTGGGTCCCCGGCTCGTTCGGCACCGGCGGCGAGCGGGGCGGCTGGCTGTACGGGTTCGACGGCTATCCGTCGCCGTCGCAGACCCCGCCGGACTGGGGGAAGTTCGGTCCGGGCGGCGCGCACGGCGGGGCCGGCGCCTCGCCGTCCACGCCCGGGTTCGTGCCCGAGTTCGGCGGCGGCTGGTTCGACCCGTGGGGCGGCGCCTGGTTCGACGGCAAGGGGTACGCCGAGTCCCGGCGGACGACGGACGCCGCGTACGAGCGCCGCTTCTACCTCACCAACCTCGCCAACGGCCTGACCCTGCACAACGTGTACATGACCTTCGGCGGGACCTCGTGGGGCTGGCTGCCCGCGCCGGTGGTCTACACGTCGTACGACTATGGCGCGGCGATCGACGAGGCACGGAACGTGACCGAGAAGATCACGCCCATGCACGAGCTCGGGCACCTGCTCCAGCGCGTGCCCGACTTCGCCAAGCTGGACCGGGCGGCGGACGTGCACGCCGAGGGCCTGAAGGTCTACCACCTGACCAACCCGGACACCGGTGCGCACGTCTACGTCACCCGCAATGACGGCACGCAGGCGGTCACCGCCGACCTGCCGACCGCCGAGGGCCGCCTGCGGGTCACCGTGCCGGGCAAGGACGCCAAGCTGTTCACCACCGGGCTCTCGCTGGGCAGGCGGACGCTGAAGTACGCGAATGTGCAGCCCGTGATGTGCCTGAACGCGGGCCGGCAGGACATCGCCGTGTTCGCGGGACGGCCGGGCGAGATGGCCGAGCTGGTGCTGAAGTGCCCGGTCGAACCGGACGTCATGCGGCTGGACCCGGAGGCCGCCTGGGTCGTCGACAACGACGAGCTGCATGTCAACGCCCCCCTGGGGCTGGGCGGTCTCACCCGGGTGCTGGTGCAGAAGGGCGAGACCGGCACCCCGCTGCTGCTGCTCTTCGCCGACGACGGCACCGCCGCCCGGCTGTTCCCGTACGACACCCCCTCCGGGACCCTGCTGGTGTACGGCCCGGCGCTGCTGCGGCACGTCGAACTGCGCGGCTCGGAAGTCCACCTGACGGGTGACGTCACGCAGACGACGAGCGTGGAGGTGTGGGGGCCGCGCGGGATCGACACCCTGGTGTGGAACGGGCGGACCCTGCCCACCCGGGTGACCATGTCCGGCAGCCTGATGACCACCGGCCCGCTGCCCGCCGCCCCCGAGGTGAAGCTGCCCGAGCTGGGCGGCTGGCGGATGCGGACGGAGAACCCCGAGGTCGGGCCCAGCTTCGACGACTCGCACTGGAAGACCGCGGACAAGAAGACGTCGTTCAGCACCACGCCGGTCCCCGACGGCCGGCCGGTGCTGTTCGCCGACGACTACGGCTTCCACTACGGGGACGTCTGGTACCGGGGCACCTTCACCGACACCACCGGCCTGGAGGAGGTCGCGCTCGCCTACAGCACGGGCACGCAGGGCCTGCTGATGGCCTGGCTCGACGGGGAGCCGCTGGGCACCCACCGGATGCCGGTGCCGGACCGGAACACCACGGTCCGGCAGGGGACTTGGGCGGACACGGCGGTGTTCCCGATCCGTGCGGCCCTGCGCTCGCCCGGCCGGCACGTGCTGTCCGTGCTGGTGCGGCGCATGCAGCACGACCAGGACGGCAAGGGGCTCGACACGCACAAGGCGGCCCGCGGTCTGACCGCGGCCACCTTCAAGGGCGCCTCACCGAAGGTGAGGTGGCGGATCCAGGGCGCGGCGGCCCCCGACCCCGTGCGCGGCCCGATGAACAACGGCGGCCTGTACGGCGAGCGGGAAGGCTGGCATCTGCCCGGCTTCCGGGACCACGACTGGGAGAAGGCGACCTTCCCGCGGGCGGCCCGGTACCAGGGCGTGACCTGGTACCGGACCACCTTCCGGCTGTCGGTCCCGGCCGATGTCGACGCCTCGATCGGCCTGACCCTTCAGGACGACCCGTACCGGGCCTACCGCGCGCAGATCTTCCTCAACGGCTGGAACCTGGGCCAGTACATCAACGGCGTCGGCCCACAGCACACCTTCGTCCTGCCGAACGGCATCCTGCGCACCCGGGGCACCAACACCCTCGCACTGGCGGTCCTCTCGGAGCTCACCACGCTGTCGGGACCGGGGAAGGTGGGCCTGACGCTGCTCGGCAGGGCGAGCGGCGGACTGCCCGTCACGCCGGTCTGATCACGTTGGTTCTCTCTTTGACGACGGTCGCCGGGATCCCATGACGAGGACACGCCCAGCCGCGTACGCTCGGACCGGCAGAAAGGGGACCGATGAGCATCGCGGGCGCGCGTGAGCGGGCGGCACTCCTGACCGCACGGCTGCGTCGCCTCCGGCCGGGCTCGGCGATGCGCTCGCTGGCCGGCGACCTCGCCGCGGCCGTCCGGGCCCGCCCCGACGCGCCCGACGACGTACGGGAGTTGTGCCGGGCGCTGTGCGAGGAGATGAGCGCGACCCGCGACGGGCGGCCGGTGCGCCTGCGCTTCGAGCGCTTCCCGGACGAGATCGAGGTCACCGGGCTGTGGCTGGAGTTCGCCGACTTCGACCTGGTGATCGTGGAGGAGCGGGCCGAGGCCGTGCAGCAACTGGTCATCCTGGGCCATGAGTTGTGGCACCTGCACGTCGGGCACCGGCACCACCACCTGACCGGCGACGCGGCGGCGCGCGCCCTCGCCGACGCGCCCGGCTGGCGGGGCACGCCCCTGACGGTGGCCGCCCGCAACGGCTCCCGGGAGGCCGACGAGGCCGAGGCGGACGACTTCGGGCACCGCCTCGCCGCGCTGTTCCGGCCCCACCTGACCGGCGCCCCCTCGGCCCGGTGCAGCGCACCCTGAGCCCGGTGCAGCGGACACTGGGCTACCGCGGACGCGAGCAGGCGAACCGAGGTTCCGGAAACAGAGGAGCAGGGCGGTGATCCTGGCGCTCGATCCCGCGGGATTCCTCGGCGAGCTGTCCGTCTCCTTCTGGATCCCCACGGCCGTGCTGACCGCCGCCCTGGCGATCAAGCTGCCCAGCATCATCAGGATGTGGCGGGACCCGCTGCTGCGCGCCGTCGGCGGTCTGCTGCTGTTCGCCTGCGCGGTGTTCGTCTTCGCGGCCCCGCGGACCATCAGGTGGACGAACCGGGTCACCGGGGTGCCGAACATCTCGGCGCCCTGGGTGTACTCCCTGATCACCGCGCTCTGCGCGTCCTGGCTGCTGCTCATCATCGCCTGGCGCAACGGCCGCTCCGATGCGGCCCAGACGCGCCGGGTGACCCGCTGGGTCGTGGCCGTCTACGCGGGCGTGGTGGTCGCCCTGTGGGTGCTGTTCGCGCTCGCGGACGTGCCGGTGGAGCGGACGCGGGACCTGGACACGTACTACGCCAACACCCCCTTCATGCGCGAGGAGATCCTGCTCTACCTCCTCGCGCACACCGTGGCCTGCTCGATCACGGCCCGGCTGATCTGGAACTGGATCCGCACCGACGGCCTCGACGCCTGGCTGCGCTGGGGGCTCGGGCTGCTGGGCGCCGGCTACGCCACCAACCTGTTCTTCGACGCGGCCAAGCTCACGGCCCTCGTGGCCCGGTGGACCGGCCACGACCTGGACTGGCTCAGCACCAACCTGGCCCCGGCGGGCGCGTGCGTGTCCGCCACCCTGGTCGCGGTGGGCTTCATCGTGCCGCACGTCGGCCAGTACCTGCACGAGCGCTGGCACGTCCGGCTGCGCCACTGCGGTCTGGCCCCCCTCTACCAGCTGATGCGCACCGTCACCGGCGAACGCGAGCCGTTCGCCCCGCACGCCCCCGCCGAACTGCGTCTGATCCGCCGCGAGACCTTCATCCGCGACGCCCTGCTGCAACTGTCCCGGCACCTGGACGAGGACCTGCGCGCCCGCTCGTACGACTCCGCCCTCGCGCTCGGCTTCGAACCGGACCGGGCCAGGGCCCTGGCCGCCGCCGTGACCCTTCTGGACGCGGCCGGCGGCGCACGGCCGCTGCGTGCCGACGGCACCGGCTCCCCGTCCGGCCCCGACACGGCGTATCTGCTCCAGGAGATCCAGGCCGTGTCCGGGGCCCTGCGCCACCCCGACGAGATCACGGCGGTCCGTGCCCGCGCGGCCGCCCCCGCAGAGAGCGTGCCCGCGCATGACTGACCGACCCTCCCCCCTCAGAACCGCCGTCGTACTGGGGGGATCCCACACCGGCATGCTCGCGGCGGGCGCGCTCGCCGAGTTCGCCGACCGGGTGGTCATCGTCGAGCGCGACACCCTGCCCGAGGGCCCCGCACCCCGCAAGGGACTGCCGCAGGCCCGGCACGCGCACATGCTGTGGTCGGGCGGGGTACGGGCCATGGAGGAGCTGCTGCCGGGGATCACCGACGCGCTGAAAGCCGCCGGGGGGCGCCGGCATCCGGTCACCACGGGCGTGGTCGCGCTCTCGGCGCAAGGCTGGTTCCGGCGCTGGCCCGAGTCCCACCATGTGATCCTGGCCGGCCGGGACCTGCTGGACGCCACGGTCCGCGCACGGGTCCTCGCCGACGAGCGGATCGAACTCCTCGGGGAGACCGAGGCGCTGGGCCTCACCGGCACCGACGCCGCGGTCACCGGCGTACGGATCCGCACGCGGGACGGCGCCGAACGCACGCTGCCGGCCGGCCTCGTGGTCGACGCCACCGGGCGCGGGTCGCGGGCCACGCAGTGGCTGGCGGACCTCGGGCTGCCCGCGCCGGAGCGCCGGGAGATCGACCCGGGCCTGGTGTATGCCAGCCGCCTCTTCCTCGCCCCCGAGACGGCCCGCGACGGCTTCCCGGTGGTCAACCTGCAGCCCGATCCGCGGGGCGCGGGCCCCGGCCGCTCGGGCTTCCTGCTCCCCATCGAGAACGGCCGCTGGATCGTCACCCTCGCCGGCACCCGCGGCGGCGAACCCTCAGCCGCGAGCGAGGACTTCGTCCCCTTCGCCCGCGAGAAGCTGCGCCATCCGCTGCTGGGCGAACTGCTGGAGCGCGCCGAGCCGCTGTCCGACGTGTCGGTCACCCGCTCCACGCTCAACCGCCGGAACTTCTACGAACGTATGCCGGTCTGGCCGGAGAACTTCACCGTCCTCGGCGACGCCCTCGCCGTGTTCAACCCGGTCTACGGCCACGGCCTGTCCGCCGCCGCGCAGGGCGCGGTGCGGCTCCGCGCGGTGATACGACGGCACGGCTGGGGCACACCCGGGCTGGCCCGCCGCGTACAGCGGGCGGTCGCCCGGCCGGTCCGCGCGGCGTGGGACCTGGCACTCGGCCAGGACGTGTTCTACCCCGGCGCCACGGAGCAGGGCCCCACCGTGCGGGACCGGCTCCTTTCGGCCTACGTCGGGCGACTGATGTACACGGCGACGGGCAACGGCCGTATCGCGCGCCGGGTCACCGACGTGACGTCACTGGAGCGGGGGGCGGAGGTGCTGCTGACGCCGGGCGTACTGCTCGCGGCGGCGAGGGGACCACTGAAGCCGCCGCTCGCGGCTCCGCCGATGACCGCGGAGGAGCGGAAGGCGGCGGGGGTCGTCTAGGCCGTCGCCGGGTGCGGGTCCGCGCCGCTTCGGGCGCTCAGCCTCTGAACGCCGGTTGGGGCAGGCCCATGCCCGCGTTCGGGATGACCAGGAGTGAGCCGGAGACAGGGTGCGGGCAGGACAGTCCGGTCCGAGCCGTTGTGACGTACAGGTCGGTCAAGCCGGTGCCGCCGAACGCGCAGGCCGTCGTACGGGGGGCCGGCAGGCTGATCGTCCGGTCCAGGTCGCCGGCGGGCGTGTAGCGGCGCACCGCGCCCCCGTCCCACAGCGCCACCCACACGCAGCCGTCCGCGTCGACCGTCAGCCCGTCCGGGAAGCCCGCGCCCTCCTCGATCTCCACGAACGGCCGGCGGTGATGGACGCGCTCGCCGTCGTGGTCGAAGACGTCCACCCGGCGGGTCGGAGAGTCGACGTAGTACATGAGGCGGCCGTCGGGGCTCCAGCCCGTGCCGTTGCTGACCGTGGCGTCGGGCAGGACCGTCTCCGCCGTGCCGTCCCCGGTCAGCCGGGTCAGCGTGCCGCCGCCCGGTGCCTCGTCGTAGCGCATGGTGCCCGCCCACAAGGAGCCGTCGGGGGCGACCGCGGCGTCGTTCGCGCGGCGGCCCGCGACCGGCTCGTGGTGCAGCCAGCGGAAGGTGTCGTCGGGGTCCAACAGGCCCACGCCGTCCCGGAGGTTGAGGACCAGGCCGCCGCCCGCGCGGGGCTTGGCCGCGCCCACGTGCTGCTCGGTCGTGCGCACCGTACGCCGGCCCGTGGCGGGGTCGTAGGTGTGGACGCGCATGCCCAGGATGTCGAGCCAGATCAGCCGGCCCGTCGCCGGGTCCCAGGTCGGGCCCTCGCCCAGCTCCGCCGCCGCCCGTACGGCGATGTCGTAGCCGCCGCTCACACCGCGCTCCGGTGGCCGAGACGCTCGGACAGCTCCGCGGCGCCCTTCACCGCCAGCTGCTCCAGTTCGGCCCGGCGCTCGTCGCTCCAGCGGATCATGGGGACCGAGATGGACAGGGCCGCGACCACCTGGCCGGTGCGGTCGCGCACGGGGGCGGCCACACAGCTCACGTCCGGGTTGGACTCGCGGCTCTCCACCGCGATGCCCCGCTGCCGGATCTGTGCGAGGGCCTCGCGCAGCACGGCGGGGTCGGTGATGCTGTTGGGGGTCATCGCGGCCAGCTCGGCGTCGTCCGGGATGCGCGCCGCGAGCTCCTGCTCCCCCAGCGTGGCCAGCAGCATCTTGCCGACCGAGGTGCAGTGCGCCGGCAGCCGGCGGCCGGCCGCGGAGACCATGCGGACGGCGTGCGTGGAGTCGACCTTGGCGATGTAGATGACGTCGGTGCCCTCGAGGATCGCCACATGGACGGTCTCGTCGCAGGTCTCGGCGACCGAGCGGGCCACCTGCTGGCCCTCGGCGGCGAGGTCGAGCTGCTCGGCGTACCGGCTGCCGAGCTGGTAGGGGCGTACGCCGAGCCGGTAGCGTCCGGGCTGTCCCGGCACCTGCACGATGTACGCGCGTGCGGCGAGCGTGGTGACCAGCTCGTGCACGGTGGTGCGCGGCAGCTGGAGCTTGCGCACGATGTCGGGGGCGGAGAGCGTCCCGTCCCCGTCGAGGAACAGCTCAAGGATGTCCAGAGCCCGGGTCACGGCAGGCACGAGGCGTCCCACGTCCGGCCCCCTCCCTTGGGTCTAAGCGCCTGTGTTCGAGATTTCAACAGACGATCGGCATGACGAACACAGGCTAGTCATGGACAGGTGCGCGGGCAATGGGCGGGAACGGTCCGGGCACCATGGGTGCCATGTATGTCGACTTCCAGCTGGTGCTGCTGCGACGCATGGCCGACCACAACCCGGACCTGGTGGAGGACGCCCGCCGGCAGCTGGGGGCCTCGATCGCCGACATGCGGGAGGCGAACAAGCGCTGGCAGGCCATGGTCCGCTCGCCGAGGTCCAGGTCCGCCGCCGCCCGCTACCGTTCCGTCCTGGGCGAGCCCGAGTCCGTCCTCCCGCGCCGCCTCGGCGACGCCGACTGCGAGGCCCGGCGCTGGGCCCTGCCGCTCTGGCCCGACCTGCGTTTCGAGGTGCTGGTCGGGCCGGACGGGGCGGTGTGGAACGAGTGGCTGGTACGGGCGCCCGGCGCACCGGCGCCGGAGCTTCGCACCCTGGACGACCTCGCCCCCTGGTCCTGCACGGTCGACGAGGCCGCCCGCGCCTTCGCCCCGGCCCGCCCGCTGGAGGGCACGGCACCCACCCGGTGGGGCCTCGCCCTCACCGCCCCCGGCCCGGACGGCGTACGGCACGAGGTCGTCGCCGAGTTCACCTGGGGGCTGCTGCAGCGGACGGCCGTCATCAGCTGAGCCCGCGACCCGAAAGAGGCGCGGGGCTGTGTCTGACACGCGGCCACCGCCACGACGGCGCCGCGGCCGAAACACGACCCGCCCCGGCCCGCCCGCCGGAGGGCACGGCACCCACCCGCTGGGGCCTCGCCCTCACCGCCCCCGGCCCGGACGGCGTACGGCACGAGGTCGTCGCCGAGTTCACCTGGGGGCTGCTGCAGCGGACGGCCGTCATCAGCTGAGCCCGCGACCCGAAAGAGGCGCGGGGCTGTGTCTGACACGCGGCCACCGCCACGACGGCGCCGCGGCCGAAACACGACCCGCCCCGGCCCGCCCGCCGGAGGGCACGGCACCCACCCGGTGGGGCCTCGCCCTCACCGCCCCCGGCCCGGACGGCGTACGGCACCAGGTCGTCGCCGAGTTCACCTGGGGGCTGCTGCAGCGGACGGCCGCACTCACCTGGCTCACGCGTCGAAGCCCGTGGCCCGGGTCCGCTTCTCCCAGGCGGTGACGTCCTCGCGGACCTGGTCCAGGTGGGCCAGGACGGCGCTCACCCCGTCGTCGCCGAGCGGCAGCCGCAGCGGGGTGTCCGCCGCGTCCAGCGCGGCCAGGATCAGGGCCGCGGCCTTGGCCGGGTCGCCGGGCTGGCTGCCGTGGCCGCCGGCGACGGCACCGCGGGTCTCGACGACCTTGCCGTACACCCCGGCATCGGAGCTGGCCCCCGCGCGGTCGGCCTCGAACAGCGCGGTCCGGAACGCGCCCGGCTCGACGATCAGCACCTTGACGCCGTACTCCCGCACCTCGTCCGCGAGCGCCTCGGACAGGCCCTCCAGGGCGAACTTCGTCGCGCTGTACGCCCCGAAGCCCGCGAAGGACAACTGGCCGCCCATGCTGCTCATCTGGACGATCGCGCCCGAGCGCCGCTCCCGCAGATGCGGCAGCACCGCCCGGACGAGCGCCGCCGGGCCGAAGAAGTGCAGGTCGAACAGGTCGCGCAGCTCGCCGTCGGTGGTCTCCTCGACGGCGCCGACATGGGTGCGGCCGGCGTTGTTGACCAGCACGTCGATCCGCCCGTGCCGGGCCACCACATCCCGTACGGCCGGATCGATCGCCGCCAGGTCGGTCACGTCCAGCCGCAGCGCCTCCACCTGGTCGGGATGGGCGGCCACCAGGTCGTCCAGGGCCTCCGGGCGCCGGACCGCGCCGATCACCACATCACCGGCGGCGACGGCCGCCTCGGCGATCGCCCGCCCGAAACCGCTGTTCGCCCCGGTCACCAGCCACACCTTGTTCATCACGGCTCCTCTTGAGTCTCCGTAGCTCCTCGCTCCTGACACCGACAGCCTGCGGCCGGAGGCCATTGCCCGTCCAAGACCCTCGGTGATAACCAACGGCTATGACCATCGACGTCCACGCCCGCGATCTGCGCTACTTCGTCGCGGTCGCCGAGGAACTGCACTTCACGCGTGCCGCCGAGCTGCTGTACGTCTCACAGCCCGCCCTGAGCAAGCAGATCCGGGCGCTGGAACGGCAGTTGGGGGCGGAGCTGTTCCGGCGCGACCGGCACGCGGTGGCGCTGACGGCGGCGGGCGAGGCGCTGCTGCCGCACGCGCGCACGGTGCTGGCCGCGTGGGAGGCGGGCGCGGCGGCCGTGGATGCGGCCAAGGCGGCCCAGCGCAGCACGCTGGTGGTGGGCATGAGCACCAGTCCGGGCCGGGGCGGCCTGCTGCCCGCGATCCGCTCCCGCTTCACCGCCGCGCACCCGCACACGACGGTCCGGCTGCGCCAGATGAGCTGGGACGACCCGACGGCGGGCCTGGCGGAAGGCACCGTCGACGTCGCCTTCGTCTGGCTGCCCCTGCCCGACGAGGACCGGTACGCCTGGACGGTGGTCGCCGAGGAACCCCGCCTCCTGGCCCTCCCCGAGTCCCATCCGCTCGCCACCCGCCCCGAGGTCGACTTCGCCGACCTGCTGGACGAACCGTTCCTGGCCCTCCCCCGGAGCGCGGGCCGGCTGCGCGACCACTGGCTCGCCCTGGACGCCCGCGCCGGCCGGCCGCCCCGGATCGGCGCGGAGATCTCCGGCGCGGAGGAGACGTACGAGGCCCTGGTCGCGGGCCTCGGCATCTGTCTGGTGGCCGAGGGCAACGCCCCGCTGATCACCCTGGGCGGCGTCACCACCCGACCGGTGCGGGGCATCGGCCCGAGCCGCTACGCACTGGCCTGGCGCCGGGGGGACGGGCACCGGCCGCTGGTGCGGGCGTACGCCGAGGCGGCTACCGCCGCGCGGGCGCGACCGGCCACGACGGCGCCGCACACGACCGACGGCCCTGGTCGGCAGCCTCCACAATCGCCTCGGTGACCCGCTCCAACGATCCGGGATGCAGCCACAGGAACAGGTTCGGTTCCACCAACTCCAGCTCCATCAGCCGGGGTTCACCGTCCTCCCCGTCCACGAGGTCCACACGCGCGTACAGCAGCCCGGCCGCGCCGGGCACCGCACCCAACGCCTTTTCGGCGACCGCCAGTTCGCCCTCCGTCGGCTCCCAGCGCTCAAGGTCCGGATGCGCCACCTTCTCCGCGTCGTACGGCGTGCCGGGCGCGAGGACGGCGCCCTTGCGGCTGGCGTGCAGCAGCCGGCCGCCGAAGAACTGCAGTGCCCGCTCCCCGCTGACGTCGATGCCCCGGACGTACGGCTGCACCATCGCGGTGAACCCCTCGGCGTGCATCCGGGCGAGGTGTCCTACCGCCGTCTCGCGCTGGTCGGGTGTGTAGCGGGCGGCGAACCGGGCGCCCGCGCCCGAGGTCGGCTTGATGACGTACTCGTGGCCGCCCGGCAGGTCGGCCGGCTCGCCCGGTGCGATGTAGCGCGTGGGGACGGTGGGCACGCCGGCCGCCGCGAGCTCTCCGAGGTAGCGCTTGTCGGTGTTCCAGCGCACCACGGACGCCGGATTGGCGAGCCGGGTGAGCGCGCCGACCCGCTCCACCCAGGCTTCGAACTCCGCCGCGCGCCAGCTGTAGTCCCAGGTGGAGCGGATGACGACGAGGTCGTAGCCGCCCCAGTGCGCGTCCGGGTCGTCCCAGTACCGTGCCTCGGCCTCGGCCCCGGCGCCGGTGAGCGCCCGCACCAGCTCCGGCAGGTCGGTGTCGTGGCTGGGCTCGGCACCGGGGTCGTAGGTGGCGAGGGCGATGCGGGGCACGGCGGCCTCCCTGTCGTACGACGGTTCGATCGCGGTGAGGCTAACAACCGTCGCCGTCCGGTATGAAGTGAATATGGCCATCGACGGCACCGACGCGTACACCGGTGTGCCCGGGCTCCCGCCCCTCGTACGGGCCGCGCTCACGACCGCCCGGGCCCACCGCTTCCCGTACTCCTGCCGCCCCGAACAGGGCCGCCTGCTGCACGCGCTGGCGGGCGGGGCCCGCTCCCGCATCGGGGAGACGGGGACCGGCCTCGGGGTGGGCCTGGCCTGGCTGGCCTCGGGGGCGGCGCCGGGGGTGCGGCTGTACAGCGTGGAGCGGCATCCGCAGCGGGCTCGGGCCGCCGCGCGGCTGTTCTCGGGGCGGGCCGAGGTCACCGTGCTCGGCGGCGACTGGCGGCGGATCGAGGAGTACGGGCCCTTCGACCTGCTCGTGCTCGACGGGGGCGGGCAGGGCAAGGCGGCCGGGGATCCGCCCGCCGACATCGAGCGGCTGCTCGTGCCCGGCGGGACGGTCGTCGTGGACGACTTCACCCCGGCGACCGGCCGGCCGCCGCTGCACGAGGGCGAGCCGGACCGGGCCCGGCTGCTCTGGCTGGAGCATCCCGCGCTGCGCGCCACCGAGTTGCGGCTCGCGGCCGACCTGAGCGCGGTCGTCGGTTCGAGGCTCCTGGTGTAGGAAGGGTGCCGACGGTCGATCGACAGTCCCACAGTTAGGAGTGCGTCGCGTGTCCTCCCTCTTCCCCGCTCTGACGGACGGTCCGGGCAAGCGCAGCGAGATGGGGGTCCTCCCGGACGAAGTCTGGGGGAGGATCGCCCTGCGGTTCGGCGAACGGTCGTTGACGTACGGCGAGCTGGCCGGGGCCGCCGGGGCGCTCGCCGCCCGGCTGCGGGGCGCCGGCCGGGTGGCCGTGTGGGCCACGCCCGAGCTGGAGACCGCCGTCGCCGTGCCGGCGGCGCTGCTCGCCGGGGTGGCCGCCGTGCCGCTGAACCCGAAGTCGGGCGACAAGGAACTCGCGCACATCGTCTCCGACAGCGCCCCGACACTGGTGCTGGCCGCACCGGGCGCCCAACTCCCCGAGGCACTCGGTGCGTTGGCGCGTATCGATGTCGACGCGGCCGCCCGCGGTGCCGTACCCGACGAAGCGGCCTCGGAGGAGGACCCGGCGCTGATCGTCTACACCTCCGGCACCACCGGCCCGCCCAAGGGCGCCGTCCTGCCCCGCCGGGCCCTCGCCACCACCCTGGACGCGCTCGCCGACGCCTGGCAGTGGACGGCGGACGATGTGCTGGTACACGGGCTGCCGCTGTTCCATGTGCACGGGCTCGTGCTGGGCACCCTCGGCCCGCTGCGGCGCGGCGGCAGCGTCCGGCATCTGGGCCGGTTCGGCACCGAGGGCGTGACCCGGGAGCTGAACGCCGGCGCGACCATGCTGTTCGGGGTGCCGACGATGTACCACCGCATCGCCGAGGCCCTCCCCGAGGACCCGGAACTGGCCAAGGCGCTGGCGCGGGCCCGGCTGCTGGTGTCCGGCTCGGCCGCGCTGCCGGTGCACGACCACGAGCGGATCGCGACGGCGACCGGGCGCCGGGTGATCGAGCGGTACGGCATGACGGAGACGCTGATGAACACCAGCGTGCGGGCCGACGGCGAGCCGCGCGCGGGGACGGTCGGTGTCCCGCTGCCCGGCGTCGGGCTGCGGCTCGTGGAGGAGGACGGGACGCCGATCACCGCGTACGACGGGGAGAGCGTCGGCGAGATCCAGGTGCGCGGCCCGAACCTGTTCACCGAGTACCTGAACCGCCCCGACGCCACGGCCGCGGCGTTCACCGCCGACGGCTGGTTCCGCACGGGTGACATGGCCGTCCGCGAGCCCGACGGCTACGTACGGATCGTCGGGCGCAAGGCCACCGACCTGATCAAGAGCGGCGGGTACAAGATCGGGGCCGGTGAGATCGAGAACGCGCTGCTGGAGCACCCGGGGGTGCGGGAGGCGGCGGTCACCGGGGAGCCGGACGCGGACCTGGGCGAGCGGATCGTGGCCTGGATCGTCCCGGCGGACCCCCAGGCACCGCCCGCCGCCGAGGAGCTGGCGGACCACGTGGCCCGCCGCCTCGCCCCGCACAAGCGCCCGCGCGTCGTCCGCTACCTGGACGCGCTCCCCCGCAACGACATGGGGAAGATCATGAAGCGGGCGCTGGTCGCCGATGCGTGAGCGGCACTCGGCCCGGGAGATCCTGACCCTGGTCACCGACCCCGGCACCTTCACCGAACTCCCCCCGCCACCAAGGCAGTCCAGTCCGGACGGCCCCCTCGGCTGGCAGGGTTACGACGCCTCCCGCGCCCGTGCCGCCGAACGCACCGGCGAGACGGAGTCGGTCGTCTGCGGCACCGCGCGCGTCGAGGGCACCCCGGCCGTACTGATCGCCTTCGAGTTCGGCTTCCTCGGCGGCTCCCTCGGCCAGCGCACCGGAGACCGGCTGGAGGCGGCGTACGCCCACGCCCGCGAACACCGCCTGCCGGTCGTGCCGTTGGTCGCCACCGGCGGCAGCCGGATGCAGGAGGGCATGCTCGCCCTCACCCAGCTCCAGCGCGTGGCCCGCGAGTCGGCGCTCACCCGGGAGGCGGGCCTGCCGCAGATCGCCGTCCTGCGCGACCCCACGACCGGCGGCGGCTGGGCCACCCTCGGCGCCGGCGCCGACATCGTCCTGGCCCTCCCCGCCGCCCAGGTGGGCTTCGCCGGCTCCCGCGTCCGCCCGCCCGGCGCCGACCCGTCCGCGTACACGGCGGAGTCCCAGGTGGCGGCGGGTTCGGCGGACGCGGTGGTGGATCCGGCGGAACTGAAGGGGGTGCTGGGGGCGTGGCTGCTGCTGCTCACCTCTGCGTTCCCCGACGCTCCTCCCCCGCCCCCCGCACCGAGCAGGGTCGACCTCCCGGTCACCGGCTGGGACGCCGTCCAGCGCGCCCGCTCCCCGAACGCCCCCGCGCACGCGTCTACTTGGACGCCTACTTCACTCACCGCCGCGACATCAGCGGTGACCGGTGCGGCGGTACGGACCCCGACGGCATGCTGTGCGGATTCGGTGCGCGGGACGGCCGTACCGTGGCCTACGCGGCGCAGACCGGGACGGCCACCCGGCCCGCCGGGTACCGCACCGCGGCCCGGCTGATCCGGCTCGCGGACCGGCTCGGCATCCCGGTGCTGACCCTGGTGGACACGCCGGGCGCGGCCAACGACGCCGAGGCGGAGCGGCAGGGGGCCGGGGCCGCGATCGCCGAGGTGTTCGGGGCGGTGGCGTCCGCCCGCGTCCCCATCACCACGCTCGTCATCGGCGAGGGCGGCTCCGGCGGCGCCCTGGCCCTGGCCGCACCGGCCCACACCTGGGCCACGCCCGACAGTTACTTCTCGGTGATCGCACCGGAGCTGGCGGCGGCCATCCTCAAGCGTCCCAAGGACGAGGTCGAGGCGACCGCCGAGCAACTGCGGATCCGCCCGCAGGATCTGCTGGAGCTGGGGCTGATCAGAGGGATCGTGAACCAGCTCGGGTCCTAGGTCGCCGGTCCCGGCGTCGGTGTCGATGGGGGACACCCCTCCCCACGACGCGAACGGCGCAGTGGGCGGACCCGGCGAGTGGGGAATCCGGCCCCGAGTCCACCACCGTGCGGCGAGCCGCGGCCGAAAACCCCCGTTCGGCGGCACCCCGCCCGGCCCCCTCCAGCAGGCGCCCGCCCTCGCGGCCCCCGCAGGATGCAGGGAGAGGCCCGCCAACCGCACCGGGAGGATCCGCCGTGACCGTCAGTCTGGAGCAGTTGCGCCGCTGCCACTTCGCCGTCGACCTGGGGGCGGCCCGTACCCGGGTGTATGTGAAGGGTGCGGGTCTGGTCGTCGACGAGCCCTCGGTCGCCGCCGTGAACACCCGGAGCGGGGCGCTCATAGCCGTGGGCGAGTTCGCGCAGAAGATGACGGGCCGGACGCCGGGCTACATCCGGGTCGTACGGCCCATCGCCGGTGGCACGGTGGTCGACATCGAGATGGCCCAGCGCATGCTGCGGCAGCTGCTCGGCGACAAGATGCGCCGTAGTCTGCGGCGCAATCTGCGGCTGCGGGCGGCGGCCTGCACCCCGCACGACGCCGATCCGCTGGCCCAGCGGGCGACCATCGAGACGCTGGTCGGCCTGGGCGCGCGCCGGGTGGAGCTGGTGGACACGCTGATCGCGGCGGCCGTCGGCTGCGGGCTGCCGGTCGAGCGCCCCGAAGCCACCATGATCATGGTGTGCGGGGCGGCGGCCACCCAGGTGGCGGTGCTGTCCCTCGGCTCGATCGTCACCGCCGAGCGGATACCGGTGGGCGGGGAGGCCGTGGACCACGCGATCGTGCAGCATCTGCGGCACGAGCACGAGCTGTTGCTGCCCAGCCAGTCGGTGCGCCCGCTGCAACTGGCCCTGTCCGGCAACGGGCTGACCGCGCACGGCCCGGCCTCCACCGAGATCCACGGCCGGGACGTGGTCACCGGGCTCGCGCGCAGCGTGCGCGTCGACACCGCCGCCGTACGCGACGCGATCCAGACCCCGCTGACCGCCGTACTGGACGGCATCGGCAAGGTGCTGCGGGACTGCCCGCCCGACCTGGTCGCCGACCTCGCCGACAGCGGGATCACGATGGTCGGCGGCTCGGCGCTGCTGCCCGGCTTCGACCAGATGCTGCGGCAGGCCACGGGAATGCCGGTGCACATCGCCGAGCGGCCCGACATCTGCGCGGCCCAGGGCATCGGCGCCATGCTGGAAGGCCTGATCGAGCCACTGGTCCTGAACCCGCTGGCCGCCTGAAGCTCCGCACCGCCACCGGTGCCGAACCACGTCCTCACCTCGCCAGGTAGCACCGGATCGCCGTACCACCGCCTCCCACATGCATCCGCACCAGATCCGCCACCAGATTGACCAGCAGCAGCCCACGCCCGCCCCGCTGATCGGGAGCGGCCGGCCGGCGGCCGGCCAGGGGGTCGGTGAGCCGGCCCTCGTCGTGGACCTCGCACAGCACATGCCCGCCCTCGCCCCACACCGTGAGCCCCCCGCCGCCACCGCCGTGGACGACACTGTTGGTGGTCAGCTCGGCGGTGATCAGGGCCAGGTTCTCCAGCCCCTGGCCGGTCAGGCCGAGCCGGGCGCCGTGCTCGGTGGCCAGGTGCCGTACGGCGGCCAGGGAACCCTCGTCGAAGGCGGCCCTGAGCACGCCCGGGCCGGCGCTGGGGGCGGGCGGCAGCGGCACGTTGTAGCGGGCGACCACGTCCTCGGGATCGTAGGCCTCGCTCCTGCGCCGCGCGCCGGGGCCGGCCGGGATGACGACCGGGTGGGTGGCGTGGGCGTCGGCGAGTGCGCGCCGGTCCAGCCGGGCGGTGTCGTACGGGCACAGGATGGTGACCTCGCGGCCCCGGAACGCGGCGTTGATCAGCGCCTCGTGCTGGGCGCAGGCCGGGTACTCGGCCGGGCTGCGGTCCGCCCAGACCGGCTCGCCGATGATGCGGACGCGCCGGCCGGGCGGCTGGGCGTCGGTGAAGGCGCGCAGGACGCCGGGGATGATCCGGCCGGGGTTGCGGCCGGCCTCCCGCATGTCCAGGAACCGTACGGCGTCGCCGTCGGCGCCCAGCGCCTCCCGGATCAGCCGCAGGTTCTCGCCGGGCACGGCGACCGCGACGGGCGCCCCGGCCGCGAGCGCGGTACGGACGAACGGCACGGTCCCGGCCAGGTACTCCCGCGGGTCGCCGTAGAACAGCGCCGGATGCACGAAGGGCTCGAAGGAGTCGCCGGGCTCGCCGGCCTGACCCGCTCCGGGCCGTGGCGGGGCGGGCGCCGGCCCGGCGCGGGCGCGCCGACCCCGCACCGCATCGGATCCGCTCATGCGTTCTCCCGTTCGCACAAGTACAGGGGTGCCCCGTATACGGCTCGGCTCACCTGCCCCGGACGGGATTTGGGGCGCGGCGGGTGTAGCCGCCCCGTGCCGGGGCACGCGAGGGGCGAGGCACCGGAGGGGACCCAAGAGGGCGGAGAACGGGACGCGGAGATGACTTCAGCGGCACACGCACCGCACACCGAACGGCCGGGCACCCTGGTCGTCGAGGGCCGCGCACAGGGTGGTCCGGTGGTCCTGCGCACGCGCGGCGAGCTCGTCCACGGCTGTACGGACACCCTCGCCGGGGTCCTGGCCGCGCTGCCGGCGGATGTCACCCGGATCGAGCTGGACCTGACGGAGGTGTCCTTCATGGACACCACCGGCCCGGCGTTCCTGGACGTGCTGCGCGAGTACGGCCGCCGGCACGGCATCGCGGTCTCGGCCACCGGCTGGCGGGGGCAGCCGCGCCGGGTTCTGGAGCTGATGGGGCTGGACACCACGGACCCGCTGCGCACCGCGCCGCCGGCCGGCCTGCCGCCCCGGACCGCCTGCGCGGTGGCCCTGGAGCGCGCCGAACAGCTGGACTCGCTGCGCCTGGAGATCGAGCAGCTGCGGCACGCGATCGACACCCGCCCGGTGATCGACCAGGCCCGCGGCATCCTGATGGCCACCCACGCCTGCGGCCCGGACCGCGCCTGGGACATCCTCCGCGAGGCCTCCCAGCGTTCCAACACCAAGCTCCGCCGGGTGGCGGCGGCGATCACGGCCAGCGCGACGCCCGAGGGCGCACCCCTCCCGGAGCCCCTGCGCACCGCCCTGCGGACGGCGATCAACCGCGGCGGCGCCGGCCCGGAGCCGGCCGAGGCCGCGCTCAGTACGGCAGGATGCGCCCCGACGGTGTCCTGCGGTCGATCTCGCGCTCGCGCGGGGCGGCGGGGCGCCGGCTGACGCGTACCCGGATGCGCCGGTCCATGACGCCCTCCCTCTGCCGGTACGGCCCGGCGGTGAATGCCGGTAGGAGGTGGGTGCCCACGACACGGCCTGTTCAAGCATGTACGGGTCAAGTACGGGGCCGTATACGGCGTTGCTCGTCATCGACAGGACGTACGTTTTTCGTCACGCCGACGCGTTGCCGTGAGTGTTTCGATGTTCCGGTTTCACAGGAAGCACGTAGATGTCATGCACGCCCGCGGATTCCGGGCGGGCACATGGTTTCGGCCTCCCCCAGCAACACCCTTGCTGCTGATGGTGACTGTGCGTCTACAGTGCCGTCGTGTCATCCAGAAGGTCCAGACCAGACCGTAGGGATGCACATGACCGTGCACGGGGAGGCAAGACAACACGCAGCATCAAACAGGCACCTCCCCGTGCGGCTCGACCTTCACGAGGGGGAATTCCATTGGGCCGCATACGAGCCTCCGCCGCCGCCCTGACCGCTGCCACGCCTGCGCCGCCCTTCTTGCCGGGGCGTCGTCCGCCTACGCCGTGACCTCGTACGAAAGCGACATCTGCTCGTCGTCCGGCAACAAGTACTGCTTCCGTCTTCACTACAACTCGCGGTCCTCGCAGACGTGGGTGTCGCACGGTTCGTGCTTCCTGTCCAACGTGATGGGCCCCGAGGAGTGCGCGGCCGCCGAACAGCTCGCCCTGCTGGGAGAGCGGAACGGCGAACCAGCCGGCCCGAGACGCGCCGGGCCATGTGCTCAGGCCAGGGGGTGGGCGGGAGCCAGTCACGGCAGAGGCATGAGCACGATCCGGTGGAAGACGGTGGCCAATAGAGGCCCGTGCGCTACGACTTCGCGATCTGGCGCCCCGGATACCGGCTGCGGGAATCCGGCTCCCGTTCCCCGACGAAGTCGACTTCCGGAGTGAGCCGCACCCCCGTTCGGCGCAGGGCCTGTTCCTGGACGATGTCGATGGCCCGGGTGAATTCGGCTGCGCTCGCCCCTTCGTCGGCGACCAGGGTGTAGTGCAGCGACGAGATGCGTACGCCCTCGGCGATCGGGGCGCCGAGTTCGAAGCCGGCCTGGCGGATGAGCCAGCTGGCGCTGACCCGGGTCGAGCCATCGGGGAACTCGTTGACCGGCGCGTTGCGGGCGCGCAGACGTTCCGCCTGGACCGGGGTGATTTCGGGACTGAGGAACACACTGCCGACCGACCGCCGGTCGGTGTCACAGCAGCCCAGCACCATGCCCTTGGACTTGCGGACGACGAGCACCGCCCCGGCGGCCTCAGACAAGGGGACCCGGCTGCCCACCGGGACATCGAGTTCCGTGGCGACCACGCGATAGGTGACCGGGGCGCTCAACTCCGAGCGGCGCAGGCCGAAGACCAGCTTCAGCAGGGTCCAGCGACGGGAGCCCTTGAAGACGCTGGTGCGGTGGCCCAGCCCGCAGGCCGCCGCCTCCATGGTGACGCTGCGTCCCAACGCCCAGTCCCAGGCGGTCACTTCGACCAGGGTGTCGGAGATCTCCTGCCCGTAGGCGCCGACGTTCTGGACCGGCGTGGCGCCGGTCGTCCCGGGGATGCCCACGAGCATCTCCATACCGCTCAGGCCCTCGTCGATGGTGGTGGCGACGAGGTCGACGAGTGGATGACCGGCCTGGACCTCGATCAGCGTACGGCCGTCGGCGGTGTCTCCCGCCCACCGCACGCCCCTGGTGTTCATCCGCATCACGGCGGACGAGCAGCCCAGGTCGCTGACCAGGACGTTGCTGCCGGCCCCCAGGCACACCGGTTCGTCGTCATAGGTGCTGGCGAGCTCGACAAAGGAGGGAAAGTCCGCCGGATCGTGCAGATCGACGAAGGCCGCTGCCGGGCCTCCGATGCCCAGTGTCGTCATCGGGGCGAGCGGTGCGCCGTGAGTGACTCGCATGTCCGTGGTGTTCTCCTTGGTGCCTGGGTACGACGGGCAACTCGTGGCCGGGGCCCCGGCTCCCGGCCGACTCTGTCAGCTTGCTGGCTCCTGGGGATCGGCGCTCAGGAGATCGTCTGCCCGCTGCACGAAGTCGCGTGCCGCCCGGTTGTCGTAGCGCTGGAACCTGTGGCGGAGGGCCGTCAGGCGAGCCCGGGCGCGCCCGGAGGTGGCCCGCCCGGCGAGGGACAGGGCGTCATGGGCGGCTTCCGCCGCGCCGTCCACGACGTGCCGGGACAGCCGGGCCTCGGCCAGCGAGGTGTGGTGCAGCAGCCGGTTCAGCGGCTGGCTCTCCCCGAGCAGTTCGATGCCGTGTGCCAGATGCTGCTCCGCCTGGTGGGGGCGGCCCAGTTCCAGCCAGGCTCGGCCGGCGTCGGCCACCATGACGGCCGGGGTCAGCCAGTAGGCCCAGGGGGCGTCGGCCGGCGGCTCACCGTGCCGGCTGAGCTCGGCCGCCGCGTCCATGGCCAGCCGGCAGCCGGTCTCGTCGCCGAGGCTCGCATGGGCCCGTGCCTCACGGGTGGCCAGCAACGCCGCGCCGAGGCCCATGTCTTCCACGGCCGAACCCTTGCGTGCGATGCGGATCAGACGCAGCGCCTCCTCGCCCCGGCCTTCCCATGTGGCGTGGTAGCTCATACAGGAAATGATGTACGCGGCCAGGGCACGGTCACCCGCTGTGTGCGTGGCGTGCAACGCGGTCACGAAACAGCTCCGGCTGCGCCTGGTCATCCCCAGGTCCGCGGCCAGCCATCCGGCGAGCTGGCCCAGCTCGGCGATGCCGCGGTGCAGCCGTACGCCGGTCTCCGCGTCGTAACAGCACTCAGTGGCCAGTCTTCTGGCCCATTGGAAGTCCTGGAACGCCCAGTCCAGCACCAGCCGGGTGCCGCGGCAGGCGTCGTCCAGCTCGCGCAGCTGACGGATCCGGGTGGTCAGCAGGTCGACGGCGACGGCGGGGAGTTCGTCGCCGCGAAGCCGCGAGGGCGCGTCTGCTTCGCCGGCCACCAGCCAGTCCACCGCGGCGGCGATCAGGTCGGGCCCGGGCTCCGCAGCGCCGCTCGTGCCCGAGGACCGGAAGCCGGCGGCCTGCGCCGCCGGATCCTGGGCTGCCGTGAAGTGCTGAGGCCACAGCGCTTCGACGGTGATGGGTTCGCGGAGCCGATCGGACAGGATCTGCGCGACCACGTAGGGGAGCCGGCGCCGGGGGCGTGCGCCCTTGAGCCAGTTGTAGGGGGCCTTGCTGCTGATGGTTCCGGTGCCGTACTTCTTGTTGATCTCGTTGGCCAGCTGCTCCGGCGACCACGCTAATCGCATCAGGCAAGTGGCCAGCAGTGACTTCTCGTTCATCGGGGAACCTCGACCTCCCCTGCTAGCACTTCCCTGGCCGAATGGCAGGAAATCTGTGACGGCGAACACACCTGTTGCAAGTGGGTTGCAGGTGCTCAGGGTGTGCGGTGGAGCAGCCCGGCGTGGAGATCTCAGACCTTGATCTCGGACGTCGCTGAGGGCCGGTGCCGGGGCGGTGGGCTGTCCGGTGCCGTCGTACGCAGCACGTACCGGTAGAGGAGTACGCCCACGGCCAGCACCGCGACCGCGAACAGGAAGGGCGCCTGGAACGTTCCGGTCGCCTGAGCCAGCCACCCGGTGAACATCACACCGAAGCCGGTGGCCGCCGTGTTGGCGAAGTTCATCAGACCGCTGACCGCCCCCACGGTGCCGGGTGCCGCCAGCAGGCCCGGCAGGCTCCACGCCACAGGGGCCGCGATGGCCAGCCCGGAGAGTGAGATCGACATCCAGCACACGGCCTCGGCCGCCGAATCGGCGGTCCCCGACGCCCCGATCGTGGCGCCGAGCGTCAGTCCCGCAGTCAGCACGTTCCTGCGGATCCGCACCGGGTCATGGCCCCGGCGCACCAGCCGGTCCACCAGCCAGCCGCCGACCGCGAGTTCGGCCACCGTCGCCACCGCCCAGGGGATCATCGAGTAGATGCCGGAGTTGAGCAGCCGGAGGCCGAACTCCCGCTGGAAGAACTCGGGCATCCAGGTGACCACCACGTTGATCGTGTAGCCGTAGCAGGCGAAGGCGAGGGACACGACCCAGTTCCTTCCGGTGCACAGCACGGAGCGGAGCTGCCCGGCATGCCCCCGGTCGGTGTCCCGCGCCCCGCCATCGAGGATGAACTCCCGTTCGCTGTCGCGCAGCAGGGGATGCTCGGACGGGTCCCGGTAGCCCCACCACCACAGAGCCGAGAACACCAGGCTGAGTGCCGCGCTGAACAGGAACCCGGCCCGCCAGCCCCACTCACTCATCACGAACGCCAGCACCGGGAACGCCACCATGTTGGCGAACTTGGTGGCGCCGTCGAACACCGCCGTCGCCGTGCCGCGTTCGCCGAGCGGAAACCACGCGGCGGTCGCCTTGGACGCGGAGACCATGGACGGCCCCTCGGCCACGCCCAGCAGCAGACGTGCCGCGATGAGAGGACCGAGTCCGCCGGCGACCGCGGTCAGCAGGCTGGCGACGGCCCACAGGGCGGACCCGATACGGGTGAGCCGGGAGACGCCGAAGATGTCCACCAGGGCGCCGGCCGGCAGCTGGACCAGACAGTACGACCACGTGAACGCGGCGAGCACGACGCCGAGTCGACTCAGATCGAGGCCGAATTCATGAGCCAGGGGCGAACTGGCCACCGATAAGGCCGTCCGGTCGACGAAGTTGACGACTATTCCTCCGGCGAGCAGCCCGCCGATGGCCCAGCGGGTGCGTCCAGGGTGCTTCACAGGAGCGGGTCACCTTTCACGAAAGGGCGCGCCGCACGCGTGCGGTGCCGAACTGACCAGACTGACCAAGCTGACCCGCGTGATCACTTCATGCGGCATCACCGGTGTGGTGCAGTGAGATCCACCGTATGTCGCCTGCGGGGAGGAACCGCCTGTGCCCGACGTGTCAACCGGTGGTGCAGCACGTCCTGACGACGGACGGGGGGCACAGCTGCGAACAGGACTGGTGCCCGTGCGGCCCTTCCTGTTGTCCGGTTCACCACGTGCGGCCGCGGAGGACATACGGCACGTACAGGCCCTGGCCGAGTCGGAGGCCGCGCTGCCGCGCGGGAAGCACGGGGGTCCCGCCCGCGACCATCGCCGCCCTGCAGAGACGTTCAAACGCGAACGAGGCGCGTTGAAGGCCAGGGGGTGGGCGCCTGCGCCGTTCCAGCGTGTCCGGGCGGGGGCCTTCCACCGTTCCTTGTCATCGACGATGTGCACTCCTGGAGGCATTGATGTCCGAAACATCGGATCAAGGACAGGCGTCGAGCTTTGACATCGACATACGGTCCCTGCTGCCGGCCGATTCGCCGCGCTTCACCCTCGACCACGCACACGTACGAGCGCTGGCGGAAAGCGAGGCGGAGTTCCCGCCGATACTGGTGCACAGGGCGACATTACGTGTCGTCGACGGCATGCACCGGTTGCGGGCCACGGCACTGCGCAACCGACGCACCATCAGTGCGCGCTGGTTCGAGGGGGACGAACAGGCTGCCTTCCTGCGCGCCGTGGAGTGCAACATGCGCCACGGACTTCCGCTCTCGCGCGACGAACGGAAGCAGGCCGCACTGCGGATCTTACGCGCGCATCCCGACTGGTCCGACCGAAGCATCGCCGAGATGACCGGCTGGAACGCCACCGGCGTGGGGGCGCTGCGTCGAGACATTACCGACCCAGGTGCACGGCCGGAGACACGCGTCGGCCGTGACGGCCGGGTGCGGCCGTCGAACACCGCCGAGGGGCGCCGCATGGCCGCGGAGGTGATCAGCCGGAACCCAGAGGCCTCGCTAAGGGAGATTGCGCGGCAGGCCGGGATCTCGGTGGGAACCGCACGTGATGTACGCCGCCGACTGGCCAACGGCCAGGAGGCCATTCCGGCCGGCCGGTGCTCAGGCGGACCCACAGGCACCACGCCGACAAGCACGGACGAAGACCGTATGAGGCTGGGCCGCGTACCCGATCTCGCTCACCGCATCACCCTCTTCGACGGACTCCGCAACGATCCCTCGCTGCGGCTCAACGAGAACGGAAGGCTCGTCCTGCACCGCCTGCGCACGCAACTGCGGACCACCGAAGAATGGAAGCGCCTCGCCCCCACCGTGCCCCTGCACGGACGGAACGCCGTGGCGGACATCCTGTCCGCCTGTGCGGACGACCTCAAGGAAATGGCCCAGGAGCTGCGTTGCGCCGAGGACTCGCTGGCCGGCTAACGCCGCCCGTACACGGTGTCGCGCCGGACCCGCCCATGAGCGAAGGCGGAGACCCCATAGGAGACGGCGGTGACGACGAGGCGGCGGCCAACCCGCCACCTCCCGTCGAACTCGTGGAGCGGTCGCCCCTCGTCGTCGTGGCCGGTCCGCAGCAGGCGGGCACGGAACGTCTGCCGGTACGGCTCGAGAGCCACCTCCGCCTCGCGGAAGTCCAGCCAGGTCCGGGTGAGGGGGAACCAGGCCTTGTACACGGATTCCTTGGCGCTGAAGAACAGCCGGTCCCAGTGCACAGTGGGATGGGCCTGGCGCAACGCCGCCAGGTGGTCCCGCTCGCGCGGTGAGGCGATGCGGCCGAGAAGGCTCGGCGGCAGGGGCAAATGGGGTTCAGCATCGATGCCCAGAGCCGCGATGTCGATCCGCCGGGACACGACGGCGGCCCTATAGCCGTCGCAGTGGGTCATCGAGCCCACCACCCCCTCCGGCCACGTTGGCGCACCCCGCTTCCCCGGGACCATCGGTCCGGCCGGTCGGCCGAGGGAGGTAAGGGCGACGCGGGCACAGTGACGCACGGTGGCGAACTCCCTGCGCCTGCGGTCGGTTGCGCCACTCAACGCGGCGGCTTCCTCCGGAAAGAGCCAGGCGCCGGGGACATCACCAAACGCCTCAGCGCTCAAGGCCGCCTGGGGCAGGAGCCCTGTCAGGAGGGTGGTATTCATCACTTTGCCTCCGACGACTTCGCGCCCACGGGCTCGGCCGGCTGTGTGTGCTTCGGCCTCTCGGTCCACTCCTCAGCCAGCTCTCGCAGATCCGCGTCGATCATCTGGCTCGGATAGGCCCAGCGCAGCAGCGGTGCGGTCATAGCGGTGGTGACGAGGGCCATGACCACCATCAGTGAGTACAGGTCCGTGTCGAGCAGCCCCAGTTGCAGGCCGACGCCAAGGATGATCAGTTCGGTGAGGCCGCGGGTGTTCATGAGGATGCTCAGCGTCGTGGCCGATCGTCCGGACTGGCCGGCGACCCGTGCTCCCAGGTAGGCGCCCCCGAACTTGCCACCGATCGCCACGAGGAGGATCAGACCCAGTTCGCCGAGTCCGTCGCCACCCACTGTGGTCAAGTCCACCTTCAACCCTGCCACCGCGAAGTACGTCGGCAGCAGCATCCAGGTGATCGTCTCAAACCGGTCCTTGAGCGCCACGCGCAGCCTTTCCGTTCCGTGGCGTGGCACGATCGCGCCGGCAAGGAACGCACCGAAGATGAAGTGCAGACCGAACCACTCACTCAACGCGCCGGAGACAAGCAGCAGTACCGTCAGGGCGCCGAGCGAGCCGGCTCCGATCCCATCCTCCCCAGCCCCACGTGCGAGGTCTTCTCGGCCTCGCTCCGGCGCGGCCAAGAGCCTGCCGAGCAGCGGCCGTACCACCCCTACCATGGCTAGGGCATACGGCACGACCAGCAGAACCCGCCAGGAATTCCGGCTCCCGGTGAAGGTGAGTACGGCCGCAAGCAAGAGCCAGGCGATCACATCCCCGACGGCCGCGCTCGCCATCGCCAGCACGCCGACCCTGGTGTGCTGGATACCCCGGTCGGTGAGGATGCGGGCCAGCACCGGGAACGCCGTGATGGACATGGTCGCACCGATGAACAGCAGGAAGCCGAGCCGGTGTCCGACCGCGTGGTCATTCCACAGGTATAGCGCGAGCAGGACACCGAGTCCGAACGCGCAGACGATCGACCCGACGGACACCCCGGCCGCGGCACGCCCGTTCCCGCGCAGCATCCGGTAGTCGAGTTCGAGCCCGACGAGGAACATGAAGAGCGCGACTCCGAGGTTGCCGAGCGTGGTGAGCATGGGCCGGATATCCACGGGTAAGAGCGTTTCCGACAGGGCGCCGTGAAACAGGGTCGGACCGAGCAGGATGCCGGCGAGGATCTCGCCGATGACCGCCGGCTGGCCACACCGCCGCGCGAGGCGCCCGAGCACATGCGCGAGCACGAGTATCAAGGCCAAACCGACCATGATCATGGCTGTTTGGTAGGTGGTCATGAGCACTCCGTCTTCACAGGTCGCCGTACACGCGACGGCGACGGCGTCGTACCGGTTCAGGGGCAACAGAGAGGCCGGATGCAGGGGCGACTATTCGTTAGACACGGCGATCCGGGCGTTGCTAAGTTGAGAAACATGTCCAGTCCTGAGGCGGAGAGAAGCTAGCCACCGGTGATCCGGTGGCTGATCGCGTAACTCTCTGACGCCCCCTGCCTTCTTCGGCGTAGCCGCCGAGCAGCGCGTCGCGAATCCGCCACGGATCAACCGCATCGCGGGACAGCGCCCGGAGGTCTCTCCAGGCCATCTCCCATGCAGCGCATGCCCTTCTGTCCATGCGTTGCGTCTTCCTGATCTGCGATGTAGTTGGAGCTTCTTCATGCCTTTCGCCATCTACGTTCTAGGGCTGGCCGTCTTCGCCCAGGGAACGTCGGAGTTCATGCTGTCCGGTCTGGTACCGGACATCGCCGCCGATCTCGGTGTGTCCATTCCAGCCGTCGGCTCGCTCACCTCGGCCTTCGCCGTCGGCATGATCGTCGGCGCGCCGCTGGTCGCGATGCTGAGCTTGCGCTGGCCGCGCCGCCGGGCACTGCTCGCCTTCCTCATCACCTTCCTTCTCGCGCACGTCGTCGGCGCCCTCACCGACAGCTTCGAGATCCTTTTCGTCACGCGGGTGATCGCCGCGCTGGCCAACGCCGGCTTCCTCGCAGTCGGCCTCGCGACCGCGGCGAGCATGGCCGGTCCGCAGGCCAAGGGCCGGGCGACGTCGGTGCTGCTGAGCGGTGTGACCCTCGCCTGCGTCGCCGGTGTGCCGCTCGGCGCCGTACTGAGTGAGTTCTGGGGCTGGCGCTCGGCGTTCTGGGGCGTCGCGCTCATCTCCGCGCCCGCCGTCTTCGCCATCCTGCGGTCCGTACCGGCGACGCCCGTCGACCCCGACGCTCCGAGCGTCCGCCACGAGTTGCGGGCGCTGCGCACGCCTCGGCTGGTTCTGACGCTGGTGCTCGGTGCGCTGGTCAACGGAGCGACGTTCTGCTCGTTCACGTACCTCACACCCGTCATCACGCATGTCACGGGTCTGAGCACCGGGTGGGTGCCCGCCACGCTGGCGCTGTTCGGCATCGGATCCTTCGTCGGGGTCAACCTGGGCGGCCGACTCGCGGACAGCCGGCCCGGCCAGGTGCTGGCGGTCGGTGGCGTGGCGCTGCTGGCGGGCTGGCTGGTGTTCGCCCTCACCGCCGGCAACACGGCCGTGGCCCTGATCCTCGTGTTCGTCCAGGGGGTGCTCTCGTTCGCGGTGGGCTCCACCCTGATCGCGCAGTCCCTCTACACGGCCTCGGACGCACCCACGCTGGCCGGCGGCTTCGCCACCGCCGCGATGAACGTCGGCGCGGCTGCCGGTCCGGCCCTGGGCGGTGTCGCCCTGAGCGCGGACTTCGGCTTCCGCGCTCCCCTGGTAGTGAGCGCCTCGCTCGTGACGGCCGCGATGGTACTCGGCGGCGTGGCCCGGGTGGTCGGCAGTGGCAGCGGCACCACGAGCCGTCCGGCGGAGCGCTCGCTGGAGGCCCGTTCGTAACCGTGGCCCGTGGCTCCAGGTGGCCCGTCCTCCGAGCGGAGGTCGGGCCACCGGCCGTGAACGCGGGTGGCGCTAGAGCAGCGCGAGGAAATGGGAGACCATCTCCGCCGACTGCTCAGGGTTCAGACGCGGGTCGCAGGTGGACCGGTAGTCCGTGAACCGCGGCTCCTCATCACGCTCCGACACACACTCCGTGACCGGGTCCGGGGTCATCTCCAGGTGGAGGCCGGCAGGCCACTGCCCCCGTTCCTGCAGCACACGGGTGAATGAGGTGATCTCGGACCGCATCGGTTCAATCAATCTGGTCTTGTGTCCGGACAATCGCACACCATTGCCGTGCATGGGGTCGCAGAGCCAGACGACCGGTGCGCCATGGCGGGCCACCGCGTCGACCACGAGTGGCAGGAGCCGGTCCACGTCCTTCGCACCGAAGCGGACGATGAAGGTCAGGCGCCCGGGAACGCGCTCCGGGTTCAGCGTCCGGCTCAGGGCTACAGCGTCCTCGGGCGACACCGTCGGCCCCAGCTTCACCCCGACAGGGTTGTGCACGGCCTGCGCGAGAGCCACGTGGGCGCCGTCGGGCTGGCGCGTCCGCTCGCCGATCCAGCCGAAGTGGGCGGATCCGCTGTACGCGCCGCGCGTGCCTTCCCTCACCAGGGGTCGTTCATAGGGCAGGAGCAGCAGTTCGTGCGAGGTGTACACCCGTTCCAGGATCGGCCGTCCCGACCAGGAGCGGCGGAGCTCGTCGAGGACGAGCCGCGAGCATTCGTATGCGGTGAGGAGCCGACGTGGTTGCGGGGTTCGCGCAACCGGTTCGAACTCTGGGTCGTTCACGGCATCGCCGCAGTAACTGGGCATCTGACGGCCCGAGTCCTCCGCCTCGAAAGGCGAGGACCGTGGTTTGCCGTACTGGCCGGCGATCCTGCTGACGGCCACCGTGGGCGAGCGACTGCCCGCCCGCATGATCGCGGCGAGCCCCTGGAGGTTGTCCACCTTCTGCCGGACCAATTCCGGTACGGCCTCGTGGAAGCGCTCGGCGCAGTCACCGCCCTGGATGAGGAGAGCCGAGCCGCGAGCGACCAGTTCCATCCCGCGCATGAGGTCGACGACCTCGTCCTCGCTGGTGAGTGCGGGCAGTCCGGCCAGCTCCCGTTCCACGTCGTCGAGGGCCGCCTCGTCCGGCCAGTACGGCTGCTGCGCTGCCGGCCGCTGCGCCAGGGACGTGTGCGTCGTAGTCGCGTGCATCATGCTCTCCTCATCGTCGGTCGCCGACTTCCCGGTCCATCACCAAATCCTCGACGCGGCACATCTCGGCGATGATCGCGTCGTAGAGGTTCACCAGGAACGTCTCGTCGAGGCCGTGGTCGACCGCGTAGCGTGCAGCCCGCTCTTTGACCAGGTGGACGCGGCCGGGCTGCATCATCGGCACGCCGTGCCGGGACTTGTACCGGGCGATGCGCACGCCGCAGTCGATACGGCGGCGCAGGGTGTCCAGGAGCGTCCCGTCGAGGAGGTCGAGTTCCGCGCGCAGCCGGTGCAGCTCGTCCTGCTCGATCATCGGTCTGTCTCGCCTTCGTCGTTCGTGTGGTGGATGGTGCGGAACAGCTCATGGCATCGGTCCTGGTATGGACCGAGCTCGGGTCCCATGAGCCGCCGGAGCCTCCCGAAGGCCGCGTCGAGACCCTCGACTCTCCGGTGGCCACCGTCGCTGTCGTCGTCACCGATGAGTGAGTCGAAGGCGCGCAGTGCGTCGGCGAGCGCGCGGCGCGCGGCGGCTGCGTGAGGATTGGACCGCTGGATGTCCCCGTACACATCGGCGCTGCCGCCGAGCACCCGGGCCAGCAGGGTGAGCAGCGTGAGATGGGGTGGCGGTGCCGTCGCCGTCAGTGTGCGAACGTCCACTCCCAGACGGTCGAGGGCGAGGCCGAACGACACGATCACTGCGTGGGTCAAGGCCTGGGTGGTGGCGGCGGTCCGGTCGTGTTCCTCCGCCGTGAGCCGGACGAGCCGGCCGTTCCGACGTTCGATCAGTCGCAGGAGGGCGGTCACTCCGGGCCCGTCCCGTGTGACCACGGCGGCGACGGGCCGGCCGGCCATGCCGGCGGCCGGAGCGAACATGGGGTTGAGACCGACATGCTGGATGCCGGGGGCCTGGGCCGCGAGTTCCTCGACCATGGCCGTCCTGACGGACAACGTGTCCGCGAGCAGCGCGCCCGGTCGCATGAGCCGGGTCACCGGCGCGACGGCCTTGAGGGCCACCGCCTCGTGGACGGCGAGTACGACGAGGTCCGCGCCGGCGACGGCGGCCGACAGCTCCGGCCCGGGAGCGGTGATGTCGGCCACGAGGCAGGAAGTGCGTTCCTCGGGAGGCGGCGCGATGTCCACGACGAGCGTCTGGCTGCCCGCCTCCCGAAGCAGGTCGGCGAACATGCCGCCCACCGCTCCGCACCCGCCGACGACGATGCTTCGCCCGAAGCCGCTCATCGAGCACCCCCTATGGTGGTGCCGTCGAGGGCAGACAGCATGGCGCGCGCCTTCACCACGGTCTCGGTGAACTCCTCCTCTTGGTCGGAGAGGGCCACAATCGCCCCGCCGACGCCGAACTCCGCCCGGCCCCCGGCGAGCACGATGGTGCGGATGACGATGCTGAGGTCGGCGGCGCCGCTCAGGGAGAACCAGCCCAGTGCGCCGGAGTAGACGCCCCGGGGTCCTTCCTCCAGCCGGTCGATGATCTCCATGGTGCGCTTCTTGGGCGCACCGGTCATGGAGCCACCGGGGAAGGCCGCGCGTACGCAGGCGGCGGCGCTGGTACCGGGCCGCAGCCTGCCTCGGATCGTCGACACCAGCTGGTGCACGGGCGCGTAGGTCTCCACCTCGAAGAGACGGGGTACGTGAACCGAGCCGATCGCGCAGACGCTGTTGAGGTCGTTGCGCACCAGGTCGACGATCATCAGGTTCTCGGCCCGGTCCTTCTCCCGGCCGGCCAGGTCCGCCCGGAGCCGTTCGTCCTCCTCAGCCGTGCCGCCCCGGGGCCGGGTCCCCTTGATGGGCTTGGACTCGACACCGCCGTCCGCGCCGATCGTGAGGAACCGCTCGGGCGAGGCGCTGAGCACCGAGAGCTCCGGGAACTCGAGCAGAGCGCCGTAGGGGACCGGGCTGATCCCGCGCAGCGCGGAGTAGAGCGGCAGGGCCGTCGCCTCCGTCGGCGCCGTGACCATGTTGGTCAGGCAGATCTCGTACGACTCGCCGTTGCGTATTTCCTTGAGACATTCGTCGATGCGCTTGAGGTACGCGTCCTTGTCGTGGCGGGCCTGCACGACGGGCCCGAAGTCCGCCGGCGTCTCGGCGGTACCGAATGCCAGGGCGGGAGTGCGCTGCGCAGGGATGCGGTCGGCGAGCTCGGTGAGGCGGTCGGCCATGTCCCGCAGCCAGCCCCGCGCCCCGTTGTCCTCGCCCCAGCGGTCGAGGGCCAGTAGGTAGCAGCAGCCGTCCTGGTGGTCGAGCACGATCAGCCGGTCGGTGAAGAGGAGTGCGGCGTCCGGGTGCGGGGATCGGTACGTCGGTTCACCGATGGTCTCCGCCTTCAGCTCGTAGCCGAGATAGCCGACGTAGCCGAGGTTGAACTCGAACGGCAGACCGGGCGGTGTGGGAATGCGCCGACGGTCGAGCTGCTCCTCCAGGTAGGTGAAGAAGGACTGCTGTGTCCGCGTCGTCCTGCCATCGGAGTGACGGACTGACACCACACCGTCGGCGACCCGGTAGGTGACGTACTCGGCGAGTGGGCCGCGGTCGTCGCCGAGGAACGAGAAACGTGTAGCGCCTGGGAGGACGGCACTGCTGTCCAGCCAGAATGTGGCGCCGGTGGGGGGAAGGCAGGTCCGGCGCACCTCCTCGGCGTCCGGCAGCACGTCGACGCGTCGCACGTGCACCTCGTAGGGGGCGGCCTCTTCGCTCCGCCGTGCGCGGTGGTGGGCGAGGGCCAGGTCTCGGAAGTTGGCCAGGATCTCCCGGCCGAAGTGGCTGCCGATCGACTCCGGATGGAACTGGACGCCCCAGAGGGGCTTCTCGCGGTGCCGCAGCCCCATGACCACACCGTCGTCGCTCCAGGCGAGGGGCTCCAACTCGTCGGGGAGGTCGGCGGCGGCCAGGGAGTGGTATCGGACGGCGGCGAATGGGGAGGGCAGGCCTTTGAAGACGTCCGCGCCGGTGTGCCGCACCTCGGAGACGCGGCCGTGCATCGGCTCCGGTGCGAGCCCGACGGCTGCACCGAAGAGCTGGGCGATGCCCTGGTGGCCGAGGCAGACGCCGAGGACGGGCAGACCGCTGTCCGTGATCGCCTGTCGGCTGATCCCGAAGTCCCTGGGCCGGTCAGGGCTGCCGGGCCCCGGCGACACGACGATTGCGTCGAAGTCCTCGACGGATAGCCGCGACCAGTCGGTGTCGTTGGGCACGACGACGGGCGGCTGACCGGTCGCCTCGCCGATGTACTGGAACAGGTTGTAGGTGAACGAGTCGTAGTTGTCGATCAGGAGCGTGCGCATGGTGGGGCACCTTGTCTCGAGGGCTCATCGGGGAGCGCGTCGAAGGCCGGCCCGCGGGTCGCGGGGCCGTGGCGGGGGAACACGCTCACAGGCGCAGCGTCCGCCGCAGGTGCAGCCGCTCGGCGGTCGCGCCCTTGTCCCGCACGTGCCGCACCAGAAGGTCGCTGTCCACGATGGCGGGATGGTTCTCGTCGTAGTCGATGGCCATCACGACGCCCATCCACGGTTCGAGCCCCATCGCGTAGACGTAGACCTCGTCCGGCCGCAGCGCATCGACGATCTCCTTCGCCTGGGGGAAGTTGGAACCGTTGAGCCGGCGACTCTGGTCGGTGCGCCGGTCCAGAGGCTCGCCGTACAGCGGGCCGTAGATCCAGCTGGCCGCCGCGCCGATGCTTTCCATGCCGATGAAGACGGTGTCGACTTCGCCGATCAGCTCGGTCACCTTTGCGTACATCGTCGGCGAGATGTTCGTGGAGTCGGCGGCGAACAGTACCGAGCGCTCCCCGAACCGGATCAGCCAGCCCGTCTTGCTGCGGATACGCAGGTCGCCGTGTTCCCCGAGGAAGGGCAGCGAGACGACTTCGGCGGAGCCGCAGCGCAGCGTCTCCAGGTCGTCGACCTCGACGACGTCGGTGAAACCCAGCCGTCGCAGGATGCCGCCGAGTCCGGGGTCCACCAGGCTGGCGTTGGAGGACTTGGGGATCAGGACCCTGCCCACCCGGTGACGGATGCGGAGCAGGGTCTCGAACAGCATGTGGTCCTGATGGTTGTGGGTGATGAGCAGGTGGTCGATGCGCTCCGGCAGATCGGCGAAGGTGAACCGGTTCTCCGCCCCTCCGGGGTAGCCGCTGTAGCTCAGCACCGGGTCCACCAGGAAGGTCGTGCCTTGGTAGCGGGCGAACACGCAGGCGTGCCCCGCGTATTCGAGCACGTCGTCGTCTGGGGTCGCGGCCGGTTCCAGGTCGGGTGCCTGGGCGGGTTCGAAGTACGAGGCGAACAGCGCGGCCCGCTCGCCAGTGAGCCCGAACCGTGCCGCTAAAGCGGCGAGTTCGGCCTCGGTGAGACCGCCTCGGAAGACCGTGTCGAGTAGCGGGGAGTTCAGGGGAACGTCGACGAGCAGGTGCTCCGGGGTGTACTCCAGCATCGGTGTCGTGAGCGCGAACTCGCGGGCGTCCTGCTCGACCGGGCCGAACCGCACTTGCTGCCATGACTCGTCGTAGTACTCGGACGCGTACATCAGCGGTTCGATGAAGCGGTAGTCGGGTGTGCGGTTGTCCCTGCCGTAGAAGACCTCCACGCGCCCGGCGAGCGCCGGTGGCAGCACCTGGTAGACGGGGTCGAGGGACTCGCCGTGGTGGCGGGGGAGGATCTCCTCCTCCAACTTCCGCATCGCTTCGAAGAGTTCTCCGAGCCGCTCCCGCCACGGAGCCGTGTCCCGGTACCAGGCCTCGATCGCGTCGCGGTGCTCGTGCGCGTGGATCCAGGGGCCGCCGTGCATCCGGCGCTGCCGGACGGCCGCCGCGTGAGTCTGTGGGTCCTTGAGGTAGCTCTCGACGATGGGGGTGAATCGGTTGTGGACGAAGCGGGCGAGAGTCTGCGGCGGCAGCAGGTACGACCAGCCGTACCAGCCGGCGATCACCGGCTCGACCACGATGTTCTGACGTAACGAGTAGCGCATGCCGGCAACGGCTCCGTTCCTGTTAGCGCGGCGACGACGCGTGGGCGGCGCCGGTCTGGGCCTCGGTTTCGGGGGCCGTCGGCGGTGTGCCGAGCAGACGGCCGAGGATGTCGTGGTCGACCTCACGGTGGGGTGTGCGCCACCCGGGGCCGCGCAGCGCCGCCTGCATGGCGGACAGGAGCGGCGGGTGGACCTCTCCACCGTCCCGCACCCGCTCGAACCACTCGGCCGGCGCCAGGACATCGGACTCCGAGAGGCCGGCGTGGTGGAGCAGCTCGCCGAGCGAGTACGTGCGGTGTACGACGACCGCAGAGCCGGAGCCGACGCCCCCGGCCGTGCCCGCGTCCGCCTGGAGGCCCCTGAGGAGGCTCTCGGTCAGGGTGCTGACGTCGCAGACGGGCACGTAGCCGTCCAGGCGGGGCATCGCGCGCAGACGGCGCGCCGCCTCGATCAGGCCGGTGAACCAGTCGTCCTTGAGGTAGCCGTGGTCCTCGGGCCGGTGGCCGTATACCAGGCCGGGGCGGTAGTGGGAGACGACGCACCCCACGTCGGCGAGGGTGTTCACGTACTCCTCGCTGAGCAGCTTCGACCGGGAGTAGGGGTCGCCCACGGCCTCCAGCGCCGCCGCCGACAGGGGGGCGAAGCGTTCTCCCGCCGAGGCGGCCGAGAGGAAGACGAAGGAACGGGCGCCGAAGGCGGCAGCGGCGCGGACGACCAGCGTCGTGTTGCGTACGCTGCCGTTCATGTGGCTGTCCAGCGGCAGCAGGTGGTTGACCTGATAGCCGCAGTGCACCACACCGTCGAGGGCGGGGCCGCGCCTTCGGTCCACCCACTGTTGCAGTTCCTCGTATCCGATCGCCCGTACGCGGGTGTAGGCGGCGACGTCCCGCCCGAACCTCGTGCGGTGCTCGTTCAGCACCCGGTCGGGGTCGCCGGTGCTGACGACGAGGACGGGGCGCCCGACGGACAACAGCCGGTCCAGGACATGCCCTCCGATGAAGCCGGAGGCGCCGGTGAGGAGCACGGCCGGGTCGCCGTGCTCGGCCCACGACGCCGTCTCTCGACGGAGTAGCGGCAACTCGACCCGCAGTCTGGTCAGTTCGGCCTCCACCCGGCCCAGAAGGACCTCGGCGGCGGACTCCCCTGGCGCAATGGCCTCTCCACGCAGGTGACGCAGGAAAGCGGCCGGGGTGAAGTCGTAGTCCATCGAGGCGAACGCGGCCTCGACGGCTTCCTCGCCGTACCTCTCGGAGAGTTTGACCTGGATCTGGATCACGGCTAGGGAGCTACCGCCCGCATCGAAGATCGACGTGTCTGGGTCGAGCTCGCGGCCCAGAACGGCAGCTACGACGTCAAGCACGTGGCGCAACTCCGACGCGTCGGCGGCCAGGGCGTCGGACGGCGCTGCGAGCCGCTCCCGCAGGGCGTTCCTGTCCACCTTTCCGCCTGCGGTCAGCGGAAGCGCGTCGGCCAACATGATCCGGTCAGGCGCTTCCCAGACGGGCACCAGGCTCCTGATCCGGCCCATCAGCGACTCCTCCGTGTCGTCGCTGTCGGCAGTCGTGGCCAACAGGATCGTGTCGTCCTGCCGTATGAGCGCCACATCGCGGTTCAGATGGTGGGAGAGAGTGGACTCGACGTGGGCGAGGTTGACACGGTGGCCCAGCCGCTTGATTTGCTCGTCGATTCGTCCGATATACGACAGTTCGCCATCGTCGGCGAGGGTGACGACGTCGCCTGTGGCGTATGCGGGGGTGCCGTCGACTGTCCCGAACACCTTGTTTTCGTCCGGGTGCCCGCCGGCGTAGCCGAGTGCCACACCGTCACCAACGATGACGAGTTCGCCGGTTCCGGCCGTGGCATGGTCGCCAGTGTCGGAGTCGCGCACGAACGCCCGGAAGCCGTCGAGGGGAGTGCCTATGGACGGCGTGAACTCCGTCAGCTCGGCGAGGGAGAAGCAGACCGTGGCCTCCGTCGGGCCGTAGGCGTTGAATACGCGGCTGTACCGGGCCGCCTTGTGGAACTCACTCTCGCCCAGGGCCTCGCCGCAGAACTCGACTTTGCGGATGCGGCGACGTGCCGCCTCGTCGAGCCGTGCGTAGACGGACGGCGAGAGCATGGCGAGGTCACAGCCATGGGCGGCCAGGTGCCGCGAGACCGACCCCAACCACGACGCCTGATCCCACACAGGTACGACGAGGGTCGCGCCCGCGTACAGGGCCCCGAGGATCTCGCTGATGGAAGCGTCGAAGGAGAGCGAGGCGAAGTGCAGGACGTCGTCGTCCGGCGTGATTTCGAGGAGTCGCTGCAGGGAGCGGCACAGGTTGAGCAGACCGCCGTGCCCGACGTCGACGAGTTTGGGATCACCGGTCGAGCCGGAGGTGAAGATGGAGTATGCGACGCGGGAATGCGGCGGCGCCGCGGGCGCAGCTGCCGCGTTGTCCCTCGGCACCGGGTCGGTGGGCCAGCCCACGTCACCAGCGTGCAGGGCACGGACCCCGGCCTTCCCGGCCCGTACGAGCGTCTCGCGGTCGAAGCAGACGACGAGCCCCGCGTCCGCCGCACGGACGAACTCTGCGAACCGGTCGGCGGGCAGGCCGGGGTTCATGGGGGTGTGGACGGCGTGGCTGCGCATCACCGCAAGGGCCCAGACGACGGCCTCCGCCGTGTGTTCCCCCGCGACCAGGACCCGGCGGCCGGCGGCGCACTCGCGGTCGATCCAGCCGGCGAGCACGCTCGTGGTCCGGTCGAGTTCCTCGTACGTCCAGGTGCGCCCGGCGGTCCGTAGCGCGGTGCGCTCGTGATGGCGCCGGAAGAGGTCAGTCAGCAGGTCCGAGAGTTCCACCGCTTGCTCCTATTCGCTGCTTCAGCCGGTCGATGACGTCGGCCGCGGTCCGGGGGGAGAGGAATCCGCGCTTGTACTGCATCCGCAACAGCGGCGGGCCCGGCCACGACCGGTCGGCGAGGAATTTGAGATCCTCGAAGACGCGCGCGCTGCGCACGGGTATCCAGCGCCACAGGGTCGGCTCCGGGCGCATGAACGTGGTGTCGGAGACGACGACGCGGGGCATCCGGCCGCTCGTGAACGCCGTGGCGAAGGCGGTGAGGTCGGACATCGTGAACCGGCCGAGCGACTCGTGGAACCGCCGGGTCTCAGCGAAATACGCGGGGGTGTACTCCGCGGCCGACACGGCCTGCACGACGAGCGGCTTGATCTCGACGAAGTAGCCACCCTTCGTCGCGAACTCCCAGCGGGAGAAGGGGTACTGGAGTACCAGTCCGCCGCCGACGGCGGGAAGCAGGGCGGCGGTGACAGCGCTGAGCAGTTCGTCAAACGTGACGCCTTCGCGCAACGGGAGCCATTGCTCCATCGAGGCGGAGATCGTCGGGATGCCCTTGCGGCCCGGTACCGGCAGGTCGCCGAGGGCCCGGGTGACCTGCGTGGGATCAGCGGCCGGCAGGCGAGCGTACTGCTCGACGGTCGCCTCGTGGCGGCGGTAGCGGGCGCCGATCCGGGCCGACGAGATCTCGCCCCGCAGGTGGGCTCTGATGTGCCGGAGCAGGTCGACCACGTCGGACAGGTCGACGATCAGATGGCTGAACTTGACGAAGACGACGTACTCCCCGTTCACGTGGGGCCAGTACGCCAGGTGCACCGCTTCATCGATCCGCAAGGGATGGGTGTTGTGGTATGCGGTGACCAACTCCGCCAACTCGTCGAGGCCGCCGTCGACCGGTCCCGGCTGTGGGGCGAGGGTGACGACCACGTCCTCCTCCGCCACGTCGACCAGGTGCGTGAGCGCCTGGGTGAGCCCGAGCCGACGGACGAAGTCCTGCCACGCGTCGGGGTCCTCGACCTGCCCGGCGTCGACGGTTCCGATGAACGCCGTGCAGGGGTTGACGTCGCAGTCCAGGCCGAGGTCGGCGAGGAAGCTGTAGATGTCGCGTACGGCGACGGCGGCGGGGCGCAGGTCACGCCGGGGCGCCGTCTCGCGGGCGCTCGCGGTCATCGGGCCACCGTCGTGCCCCAGTCGAACTCGACCTGATCGAGGACGTCCATCTCCATCAGGAGGCGGTGGATCCCCGAGTGGTCCTGCACGAGATGGGTGCCGGTCTGCGCTTCGCGCACCTCGGCGGCGGCCTTCTCCCAGCCCTGGACACCCTCGAACGCGGCGATGGTCTCCCAGGTCGTGAAGTCGGGAGCCACGAACGCTTCGAGACCTGCGCCGACCTTCTCCAGCAAGAACCGGCGGCGGTCGGTCGGCAGCGCCTCGTACACCTGCTTCATCATCTCGCCGGAGATCGAGGCGTGGCAGTATTCGTCGCGGTTGTGCAGTTTCACCGTGGTGGAATTGACGACCTGGATCTCCTGGTCGTTGGCCAGGAGATCCAGGAAGGCGTTGATCGAGATCTCGGCGACCGTCGCGAAGCCAAGCGTGGTGAGGTTCCGTTCCCACTGCTCCTCGCACCGGTCCAGATGGGCCTTATGAATCGCTGTGATGTGCGAGTCCGGCAGCACCCGGTCGGAGAAGTCTCGCTGGCGCATCCGCCGCGTCACCGCGCTGCCGTTGATGTGCATCAGCGTGTGGTACTGCTCGTCGACCATGGCCTGCGCGACGGCCAGCTCCAGCTGCCGGCCCCCGAGTCCGGGGTACGCGCCGCCGATGACCAGCTCGAAGGCCGGATTGGCGATCCGCTGCTCGACCAATACCGTGGTCCGGTTGTAGGCCACCCAGCCCCAGCTCAGCAGCCGCGAGCGGGTCTCGTCGGAGAGGCGCTCCCAGATCGGATGGGACCGGAAGGGGATCATGTCCTCGCGAAAATCGGGGCGGTCGAGGTCGTAAAGGGCGTAGAGGTCGGGTTCCTCGCGCTTGACGGCCGCTCGCCGGTGCCAGTTTCCGACGAGCCGGTTGATGACCGCGTTCTCCGCAGGGTCGTTCGGATCGAATGCCGGTAATCCGGCGATCTGGATATGCCCGTCACTGTGCCCGCCATCGCTGTATTTTTCGTCCGTGTGGTCGCGCATAGCCCACCCCTTCCTTCTCTTCCCGCTGTGGGCGCTGCCCTTTCCGGGTCCGGCGGCTTCGAATTCTGTGGACATCGCCCGTCGCTCGCAAGGGTGTGCAGATCGCTGCCCTGTACAACTGAAGGAACCGGACAGTTGCACACCCGCCGGAGGTCGCCGTCGACCTGTACAAGATGAACAGCCTTGCGGGTGCCCGGAGCATGTGAAATAAACATTCAAGCGTCGGCCCGGATCACCTGCCGGCCGACGCGCCCCGATCTGTTCTGTCTGTTGTGCTGGACGGAGGCTCGATTGTGAAGGAACGAATCCAGAGCATCGTCGTGATGGCGCTCGACGAGATCAACCGGACGCGTGAGGAGAAGATTTCCACCGACAATGTGCTCGACTTATGCCTCTATGGTGACGCCGGCGTCTTCGAGTCGATGTATCTGGTGGCCTTTCTCTCGGCGGTCGAGGAGAATCTCGAGGACGAGTTCGGCGTGGAGGTGTCGCTCACCTCGGAGAAGGCCGTGTCTCGCCGGGTGAGTCCGTTCAGCAGCGTGCGCAGGCTGATCGGCTTCATCGAGGAGGAGCTAGAGCTCGTCGGTGCCCACGGTTAGCGCAGGTCACCCGTCTTATGATCCTCATGATCACTGGCACCCGGACCGGGATCGGCAAGGCCCTCGCGGAGCACTTCCTCGAGATGGGCCATGACGTCATCGGGTGCAGCAGGAGACCTGCGGGCGTCGACCATCCGCGCTACCGGCACCATCAGGTGGATCTCGCGGACCTAGGCCAGACGAAAAAGATGTTCCGGAGCGTCCGGCAGGAATACGGAAAGCTCGACGCGTTGGTCAACAATGCCGGCACGTCGTCGATGAACCACTTCATGACGACGCCGGACGAGGTTTCCCGCAAGATCTTCGACATCAACTTCTTCGCCGTGCTGAACTGTTGCCGGGAAGCGGTCAAATTACTACGGAAGACGACGGAGCCGAGTTCCGCGATCCTGAACATCTCTACAGTCGCGGTGCCGTGGGCCCTCGAAGGACAACTTGCCTATTCAGCCAGCAAGGGCGCCGTCGAACAACTCGTCCGCGTGATGAGCAAGGAACTGGCCGCATTTGACATCAGGGTCAACGGAATCGGACTTCCACCGGTTCACACCGTACTGACGAGAACCGTTCCCCGACCGAAGATCGACGAACTGATCACACGTCAGGCGATATCTCGGCAGTGCACAACGGCCGACATCATTGGTCCGGTCGAGTTCCTTATCGGCAGACAGTCGGGGTTCATCACGGGCGAGACGCTCTTCCTTGGGGGTGTGCACTGAATGCGCGACGAACTGGTGCGGAGGTTCGAGGACTTCGGCACACGGACGGCGCTCTTCGACCGGGGAACCGCCGTCACCTACGCGGACCTCCTGGGCCGTATCCGCGACACGCGGGAACAGCTGGCGCAACATGGTGTGGCGCCGCGCGAAACCGTGATCGTGCACGGCGACTACTCGCTGGACTCGGTGGCGGCGCTGTTCGCGCTCTTCCTCGACAGGAACGTGGTCGTGCCAGTGGTGACCCTCACCGACAACACGCTCGACACCCTTGTCGAGCACTGCCGGCCGGGCCACCTGGTCAGGGGGACCGACGCGGGAATCGAGATCCGGGCTCTCGGGCAACAGGCCAGAGATGCCGGGCCCGGCGCAGGCGCGGACACCGGCACCACAGTCGTGCACGGCCGGCTCGGCAACGAGGACGCCGCCGGGCTCGTCCTGCTCAGCAGCGGCAGCACCGGTGCGCCGAAGGTCATCCTCCACAGTCTCGACGCCCTCGTCGGCGAGAAGCTGGGGAAGCGGCCCCGCCGTCGGCCGAACGCCCTGAACATCCTCATGGTGCTGATGTTCGATCACATCGGTGGCATCAACTCGCTGCTCAGCACTCTCCTTGTCGGCGGCACTGCGGTACTCCCCCGCAATCGCACCCCCGACGAGATCTGCGCGCTGATCGAACGCCACCGGATCCTCGTCCTCCCCACGAGCCCGACCCTCCTCAACCTGATCATGGTGGGCGACTACCACCGCACATACGACCTCAGCAGTCTGCGCCTGATCACGTACGGCACCGAGCCGATGTCCGAGGAACTGCTGCAGCGGGTCAACAGAAACTTCTCGGGGGTGCGGCTGCTCCAGACCTTCGGGACAAGCGAGACCGGCATCGCCAGCACCACGAGCGAGTCGTCGAGCAGTACGTACTTCAGGATCGCCGACGGCAGCGTGGAGTACCGGATCGTCGACGGTGAACTCCAGCTCAGAAGCCGGACCCAGTTCCTCGGCTATCTGAACTACGACGACGACTCGCTGACCGAGGACCGCTGGTTCAGAACCGGGGACCTGGTCGAAGAGGGCGCAGACGGATACCTCCGGATCAAGGGCCGCGCCAAGGAGGTCATCAACGTCGGCGGCGAGAAACTCCTCCCGCTCGAACTCGAGTCCATCCTGCTGACCAGTCCCCTCGTCGAGGACTGCGTCGTGTACGGGAAGCCGAACGCCATCACTGGTCAGTCCGTGTGCGTGGACATCAAGCCGAGGGGCGAGCTCACCCGCGCGACCCTTCGCAAGCACGTGGCGGAGTTCCTGGCCGACAAGGTCGAACCGTTCAAGATGCCCTCGAAGATCAACGTGGTCGAAACGATCGCGGTGTCGGATCGCCTGAAGAAGGTGCGGTTCCGGCCGGGCGGCGACGGGGTGTGAGGGCCCCCTTCCCTGCCTCGCGAGCCCCGGTCTTCCTTCCGCGCTCCGTGACCGCACCGGCGCGGAGTCGCATCAGCCTGTTCCCGTCCCAAGGAGAATGTGATGGCACGATCGAAGGTGGCGATCATCGGCGGAGGGCCGGCCGGCAGTGTCGCGGGCCTCACGCTGCACAAACTCGGCCATGACGTCACGATCTATGAACGGTCCCGCTTCCCCCGCTACCGGATCGGCGAGTCCCTGCTCCCCGGGACGATGTCGATCCTCAACCGCCTCGGCCTCCAGGAGAGGATCGACGCGCAGAACTACGTGAAGAAGCCCTCGGCGACCTTTCTCTGGGGCCAGGACCAAGCCCCCTGGACCTTCTCGTTCGCGGCCCCCAAGGTCGCACCTTGGGTCTTCGACCACGCTGTCCAGGTGAAGCGCGAGGAGTTTGACGAGCTCCTGCTCGACGAGGCCCGGCGCCGCGGGATAGCCGTCCACGAGGAGTCCCCCGTAACCGACGTCGACCTGTCCCGCCCCGACCGCGTGGTCCTGACGGTCCGTCATGGTAATGCGGACGCGGTGACCGTCGAGAGCGACTTCGTCATCGACGCGGGTGGCTCTGGTGGACCGCTCGCCCGCAAGCTGGGCGTGCGCCGATACGACGAGTTCTACCGGAACTTCGCGGTCTGGTCGTACTTCCGGCTGGAGGACCCCTTCCGGGGAGACCTGAAGGGCACCACGTACTCGATCACGTTCGAAGACGGTTGGGTCTGGATGATCCCCGTGAAGAACGACCTGTACAGCGTCGGACTGGTCGTGGACCGCTCCAAGGCCGCCGAGGTTCGGGAGCGGGGCGCCGACGAGTTCTATCGGACCACCCTCGCGAAGTGCGTCCAGGCAACGGACATCCTCGGTGGCGCGAAGCAGGTCGACGAGGTCCGTATCGTGCACGACTGGTCATACGACACCGAGGTGTTCTCCGCCGACCGCTTCTTCCTCTGCGGTGACGCCGCCTGTTTCACCGATCCGCTGTTCTCACAGGGGGTGCACCTGGCCTCGCAGTCGGCTGTCTCCGCCGCCGCGGCCATCGACCGCATCACCCGGCACGAGGACGAGAGGGACACGGTGCACGCCTGGTACAACCGGACGTACCGCGATGCCTACGAGCAGTACCACCAGTTCCTCGCCTCCTTCTACACTTTCGCCTCCTTCACCGAGCCCGACTCCGAGTTCTGGAGGAAGCGGCGGATCACCGAGTCCGACGACGAACGTCTGAGCCGCAAGCAGTGGTTCGAGAACCTGGTGAGCAACGACACGGAGGACCCCGGAGGGACCGTGGCATCGTTTCGCGACCGGGCGTCCACCATGATATCCATCGGCCGGCACCAGCGTCCGGAGCTCAGCGACGAGTTCAGCGAGGCGGAACTCAATGCTGCGCGGGTGCGCTGGATCAGCGACCTCACCAAACGACTGAACAGCATCAGCCGCTTCCGGTGGACCGGCGGCAAGGCGGTCCTCAAGCCGTACTACCGGGTCGAGCCGATCGGCTTCCGGCTGGAGCAACGGGAGGTCCTGGCCAACGAGGACGGTCTCGACATGGCCCAGTACCCGATGGACGACGAGACCCGGCAGATCTTCCAGGATCTCGCCGAGGAGGAGTTCGGCTACAAGATGCTCGTCAAGCGCCTCGGCGCCGTCGGCAGGCAGGAGTTGAGCACCCAGATCGTCCTACGGCTGATGGAGGCGGGCCTCCTCACCGGCTACGACGAGAACGGCGACAAGGTCGTCGTACAGGGCCGGCTTCACTTCGGCGGCGTTGGCGTCGAGTACGAGGTGTGACCGTCACCGCCGAGCAGGTCCGGCCGGCCGCGTGACGCGGCGATGATCGTCGCCGGGCCACCGTTCACGCCCGTCCGCCCGTCCCCCGGGGCGCGAACGGGACGGTGGCCCGGCGACCGTCCCACCCACCTACGCCCCAAGGGAGGCGGCCCGATGAGATACACAAAACTGCGGGACCTGGAAGTCTCCCGGATCGGTCTGGGAGCCATGGGCATGTCCTTCGGCTATACGGGCTCGGGAGCGGACGACGGGGAGTCCGTCCGTGCCATGCACCGGACCTTCGAACTCGGTGCGACGTTCCTCGACACCGCCGAGATCTACGGGCCGTACACCAACGAACGGCTCGTCGGCCGGGCAATCAAGGGCCGCCGCGACCAGGTGGTGCTCGCCACGAAGTTCGGACTGGTCTCCCACGCGGGCGGCGGTCCGGGGCAGTTGGACAGCAGCCCAGGGAACATTCGCACTGCCGTGGAGGGTTCGCTACGCCGACTCGGGACCGAGTACATCGATCTCTACTACCAGCACCGTGTCGACCCGCACACCCCCATCGAGGACACCGTCGGTGCCCTCGCCACGCTTGTCGCCGAAGGCAAGATCCGCCACATCGGCCTCTCCGAGGCAGGCCCCGCCACGATCCGCCGCGCCCATGCCGTCCATCCGATCACCGCGCTCCAGTCCGAGTACTCCGTGTGGACCCGTGACCCCGAGAAGACTGTGCTGCCGGTCCTGCGAGAACTGGACATCGGATTCGTAGCGTATTCGCCACTCGGCCATGGCTTCCTCACGGGCACCGTCCGCTCGACCGGGCACTTCGACGCCACCGACCTACGGGCCGACAATCCCCGCTTCACTGAGGAGAACTTCCCGCGGAACCTGCACATTGCCGATGAGATCGAGGCCGTCGCCGCAGAGGCCGGTGCCACCCCGGCGCAGATCGCCCTCGCCTGGCTGCTCGCCCGGGGAGACGATGTCGTCCCCATCCCCGGCACCCGACGGGTCACCCGCGTCGAGGAGAACACTGCGGCCGCCGATGTCCGGCTGAACCCCGAGCAGTTCGCGCGGCTCGACGCCCTGCCGCCTGCTGTGGGAGAGCACCACACGGAGGAGCAGATGCGGATGATGGACCGCTACTGACAGTGAGAATGTGACTGGTGGTTGTACTGGTGAGGCCGACTCACTTACTGACAGTGACGCGACGCTCGTAGCACCGGGCGAGACGGTGAAAGGCGTTCTGCCACGCGTGAGCGCTTTCGAGCCAACGCCGACTGGCCTGAACGGTGCCTTCTCCTTTTTGTGCGCGATGCGTCCGTGCAGTCCGCGTCCACCGAGCAGAGGGCGGGCGGTGTCCGAGTCGTAGCCGGCGTCCAAGTGCCCGGTGATGGTGCCGCGCAACGGGCCGAGGTCCGCTAGACGGTCCAGAGTTGGGGCGACTCCTCCGTCCCCTGCGTGTCCCCTGGCGCGCCCTCGCTCAGTGGCCGAGGTCGGCCAGCAGGTCGTCGAGCACTGTCTCCTCCTCGATGCGCACGCCGAGTTCGGTGAGGGCCGCGGGCAGGTCCGGGTCCCACGCGGCGGTGGTCGGCGTGCCGGTCAGGCGCGGGGCCAGTGAGGCGGCGGCGACCGCGCTGCGGTAGTCGGCGGCCGTGTAACGCCAGGGGTGCCAGGGGATGCGGCGCAGCAGGGCTGAGGCGATGCGCAGGCCGCCCCAGTCGAAGTCACCGTGGTAGCGCAACGTGCTTCCTTGGGTGTGCAGGTGGCGCAGCAGGGTGAGGGCGGCGGCCGAGGGCTGACCCTGGAGGCAGACCAAGGGCGGGCAGGCAGTGCCCAGGGCGTCGGCTGCGGTGGCCAGGACGGCCGGGTTCTCGCAGACGCGGACAACGGCGGGTGCCGTGCGTGGCGGGTGCCGGATGAGTTGCCGCAGCGTCAGGACCGCGGGTTCGCTTTCGTCGGCCGACCAGTCAAGGGCGGGGGAGCCGCGGAGACCCAGGGTCAGGACCGTGGCGGACAGGGCGTCCCTGAGGAGCCCGGCCGACGCCCATGCCTCGCGGCGCCACTCGGCTCCGCTGCCGTCCGGGAAGCCGGTCAGCGCGCGGATGCCGGACAGGACGAGGGTGGCGAGCGGGGAGCCGTCGTCGAGGGCGTGAGCGTCGCCGAAGGTGGCGCCTGAGAAGACGGGCAGGGACACGGCGGGATCGACCGGCAGCCGACGCAGGGCCTGGGCGGCGTTGTCCAGCAGGTTCTTCGCCACCTGTGGGGTGCGGGCGAGCCGGCGTACGAGGCCGTCCGAGACGACCCTCTCCGCCCAGTCGTCCAGTTGGGGCCTGTCAGTGCGGACGAGTTCATCGAGCGGCGTGTACGCCTCCCGCCAGGCGCGCTCCTCCCGCTCGCGTACGTCGGCCAGCCGAGTGACGGGTCCCGTGAGGGCGGTGACGGCGGCGCCCAGCCCGTCAGGGCTGACGCCGGAGCGGCGCAGGACGGCGTCCACGGCCTCGAGGCGAACGCTCAGCCCACGTCCTGCGCCGGGCGCGCGGCCCAGCAGCCGTTCGACGGCGGCCCGCTGCGCGGAGGTGGGGGCGGTCAGCGTGACCGAGCCGGTGAGGTGTTCGTCCCGCGCCATACGGTGGCGTACGCGGTCGATCAGCCAGGCGAGGTCGGCCCCGCCGAGCAACCGGGTCAGCCGGTCGCGGTCGACGGGTGCGGTGGGCTGCCGGGGGGTGCTCGTACACTCCCTGATGTCCTGCCGCTCGTTCGTGCCCCTCTCGCTCATGCCCACGCGGCGTCCTCGCTTCCGGCCACCTCCGGAATCGCCCGTGGACCGGTCTGCTCGGGGATGCCTCCCGTCGGGCGACCCGGTTCACTGCCCCTGCCCCGTGCGGTGCCGTCCCACTCCCAGCGGGTCACCAGGACCGCCGGGATCTCGTCGACACGGGAGAGCTGGGCGATGGCGATGCCCGGGACCTGCGGGTAGCAGGCCCATTCACGTTCGGACGTCATCACCACGTCCAGGTCGAAAGCGTGGAGCAGGCCAAGGCACTTGGCGCGGGAGTCGTCGTCGACGCCGGCGAAGGCCTCGTCCAGGGTGACCAGCCGGGGGGCGTGGGGGGCGGCCGTGGCGTAGTGGGAGGAAGCCGCGGCGAACAGCGGCACGCTCACGGCCAGGACGCGCTCGCCGCCGGAGGCGGGCCCGGTGGCGGGAACCCACTTGCCGTGCTGGTGGCGTTCGATGCCGAACTCGTGCCAGGCGCGGTAGTCGAGGGCCGCGGTGAGCACCTCCAGCCAGCTGCCCGCGGTGTCGTCGGCCTGCCGGCGGGCGATCTCGGCCTGGAGGAACTCGCCGACCGCGGCCCGGTCCTCGGCCGCCCAGGCGTCGGCGGACTGGCGCAGCCGCTCGCGAGCCTGCGTCAGACCCGTTGGCGCCTTGCGCGAGGGGCGCCAGACGAGCCGCAGTCGCATGCCGGTGGAGGTGGGCCGCTCCTTCAGTTCTTCGTTCATGGCCTGCACCTGGCGCTCGGCGGCGCCGATCAGCTCCTGCAGGGTGCCGGCGACCTCGGTCAGCAGGTGGGTTTCGAGGATCTCCCGCTCGTGCGCGGACAGGATGCGGGTCAGCTCGGCGACTTCCACGGCGAGGGCCTCGGTGAGGTCGGGGACGGCCCGGGTACGGCCCTGGTAGACGATCTCGACGACCATGCCATCCTCGGTCATCCGGGCCGAGGCGCTGTGACCGCCCCGGGATAGCGCGTCCTGGAGCTTCTTGTACTCCTCGCTGAGCCGCTTCTGCACGCGCTGCCAGGCGCCGTCGGAGTCGTCGGTGGCGGACAGGTCGCTCTCGATCGCGCGGGCGAGCGCGATGGCCGGGGTGACCGCCCAGGATCCGGTGTCCAAGGGCGGTACGGCCGTCTCGGGCAGGGCGACGGCGAGCAGCCCGGTGGCCGCGAACCGCTGGAGTGCGGCGATGGCCACGGCACGGGCCGCGGTGGCCTCGCGGACGTCCACCTCCAGGCGTTCGATATGTCCGAGTGCCAGGTGGGCGCGCCGGTCCGCGGCCGTCATGTCCTCGCGGGCCCGGCGCTGCTCGCGGTCGCACGCCGTGAGCGCGTCGGCGGTGTCGGCGAGGCGCCGCTCCAGCTCGGCCACGGCGGCGCCGACGGTGGAGCGCAGGGTGGCGTGACGCTCGTCGGCGGCGGTGGCGATGCGGGCCGCCTCCTCGGCGCGCCGGGCCAGTTCCGCCACCTTTTCCCCGGCCCGCTGGGCTTCGGCGTGCTCGTCGGCAAGGGCCCGTGCCGCGTCGGCGCGCTCGCCGAGCGCGGGCCACAGCCCGGCGAGGACGACGGTGTGGTCGCTCAGGGCCTGGCGGACGGCGGCGAGGTCCGCCCGGCCCGTGGGCAGGTTCACCGCGGCGGCGGTGTCGGCGAGTTCGGTGGTGGCCTCGGCCTCCTGCCGGGATGCCTCGCCGAGTTCGGCAGCGCGTTCGTTACGGCGGACCCGAGCCCGGTGGGCGGTGTCGGAGGCCGCGGCGGCGAGGGCGTGCGCGTGGCGCAGGCCTGCGTCGTCCGGCAGGCCGGTCAGTTCGGCGTCCAGGGTGCCGCGTCGCCGTGCGACCGTGGCGCGTTCCGCGTCGAGGCGTGCCAGGTCCTCGGTGTATGCGGCGAGTTCGCCGTGCAGGGCGGTGATACGGGCCCGGCGGGCCTCCTCGCGGGCGCCCTCACCGACGTACACGGCGACCTGCTTCGACCAGCTGCCGGTCAGCGCGCCGACGCGAAAGCGACCGTCCGCGCTCACCCAGGTGTCTCCCCCACTCTCGACTTCGCTCGAGCGGGGGGACCCCCATCCCGAGCCGAGCCCCACACCGGTCAGGAGACGGGCGACGGTCTGCTCCCCGACCGCCGCGGCCCGGGGATCGCCGTGGTCCACGGCCGGGCGGAGTACGTCGGCGAGCGTGCTGCCGGGCAGCGGGCCCGCGGGTGACAGCGGGGACAGCAGGATGTCGTGCCCGTCCGCACGCAGGGCGGTACCGTCCGGGCACACCCAGGCGTCCAGAAGCCCGGACGCCTCCAGCGCGGCCTCCAGACCCGCCTGTTCACCGGCGGTGACATGGTCCCGGAACTCGACCAGCCGCCACAGGGGCGCGCCCGGGACCTGCTCACGCAGGCCAGGGGTACGGGTGTGCGGAGCCGCCGGCCCGCGCTGGCCGCCCGCCTCCAGCTCGGCCAGCTCCCGCTCGGCCTCGGCACGCCGGGCCTTCAGGCCGGCCAGTTCCTGTCCGAGGACGGCGGCCTGATCGGCGAGGTGTGCCGCGCGTGCGCGATGGGCCTGACCGGCTGCCTCCCGTGCCGGGTACGGGCCCTGGCAGTGGGTCACCCAGTCCTGGGTCGCGTCGAGCAGCCCGGCGGCATCGGGGACGGCGAGTTCCTCGCAGGCGTCCAGGTGAGCGCGGACGCGGGCGACGAGGTCCGTGCCCGCCGCCTCGGCGGCTTCTTCCGCCTCGGCCTGCCGCCGTGCGGTGTGTCCCGCCTCGGTCTCGGCCTCGTCCAGGCGGCGAGCGGCGGAGCGCCGCTCGGCGGCGGCCCGGTCGGTGCGGTCCGCCAGTTCCTCCACATGCTCAATGGTGCGCCGTCTGCGGGCCACCGCCTCCTCGGCGGCCCGCCGCAGTTCGGCCTCCGGCGCCCCGTCGGTGCGCGGCGCTTCGTCGATGCGAGCCGCCGCGGCCGTGTCCCGGGCGCGCGCGGCCAGGTCCCGGATGCGGTCCTCGGCCGCCGCGAGGCGTCGCTCGGCCGTGCCGAGCCGGCCCAGGGCCCGGGTGTGCGCCTGGGCTGCGTCCTGGCGGTCGGCCTCGGCGCGCTTCAGATCCTCAGCACTGCGGCGCGCCTCGGCCGCCGCCTGCTCCAGCTCCCGGGCACTGCGCATCTCGGGGCCCTCGCGCAGCGCGGCCTGCTGTGCCTTCAGCCGCGTGGCCATCTCCTCCAGTTCCGCGATCCGCCCGGCCGCCGCCTCCCGGTCCGCCTCGGCCTGCTCCCGCTCGGTCCGGGCCTGGGCCAGGTCGCGGTGCAGCTGCTCGTAGCGGGCGTGCTCGCTTCGGGGCAGCCGGGCCCGGCGGCGTGCTGCGACCCGGGCGTAGCGCCGGTAGTGGTCCAGGAAGGCGGAGGCGGCCCGCTCGGCCTCGCTCGCCGCGCGCAGCTCGTCCTTCTCCTCGTCCAGGGAGCGGAACGCCTCCGCCACGTCGGCGATCACTGCCTGGTCCATCGGGGGCAGCGCCTCGGTCAGGGCACGGGACAGGGCGGCCTCGTTGGGCCGTTTCGACAGCTGCGGCTGGCGCAGCTGGATGAGCAGATCGACCAGGGCGGCGTAGCGTCGCTCGCCGAGGCCGAACAGCGCCTCGTCGACGGCCCGTCGGTACGCCGTTGCAGTGTCGTACACCATGCCGTGCCCGGCGAGAGCCTCCGCGAGCCGGTCACGCGACAGTGCGGTGCCGGTCGCGTCGAGGAGGCTGAGGTCCTGGCCGATCCGCTGGTCGGTGACGGCGTACCAGTGGCGGGCGATGCCGCGGCCCGCGACGGCCTTCAGCCCGCAGGCGAGGGTACGGAAGTGGGTCTGTCCGGTGTCGGTGTCGACGCGGCCGAACTCGATCCAGGTGTATCCGAGCCGCTCGGGGTGGGGGTGCTCCCCACCGAGCAGCAGGTTCCACTCCATGCGCTTGCCCGGGTCGGCGTCGGGCTCCACCCGGCGCGGCGACAGGTCGCCGTCCAGCAGGAACGGGAGCGTGAGGGCGAGCACCTTGGACTTGCCGGTGCCGTTGTTGCCGCGCAGCAGCAGGCGGCCGTCGCGGAACCAGAACTCCTCGGTGTCGTAGTAGAAGAGGTCGACCAGGCCGAGGCGCAGCGGCCGCCACCGGCCGGGCGTGGGCTGGGGCAGGGCCGTCACGGTCGTGGTGCCTTTCGTTGGGGGCGGCTTGAGGATTCGACGACGACGGCCTCGCCAACCGCGTACCGGGCGAGCGCGGGCAGCGGGGTCGCGCCGGCGGGTGTGCGCTTGGCCAGGCCGAGCGCGCTCAGTCTGGCCAGCGCCTGCTCGACCAGCTCACCCTCCGCGCCCGGCTGCTTGGCGCTCTTGGACCAGAACGCGCCGTGGACGGCCGCCAGTTCGCGCACGCGCAGTTCCAGTTCGGTCCGGCTCACCTCGCCGTCCGCGGCGGCGAGGTGCTCGGCGAGCAGCAGGGTGACGTGCCCGTGGGTGCCCTGTTCGGGCATGCGTACGTCGGTGAGGTCGTCGTGGGGGTCGACCATGGCGATGCCCTCGGCCCGCACCTCGGGCAACAGGCCGGTCAGTTCGCTGACGCGTGCGGTGAGGAAGGCGCGCTGGCGGGTGAGGTAGACCAGCTCGTCGTCGGTCAGCTCGTCGTAGTAGAGCACCGGGTCGTCGAGGAGTCGGCGGGTGAGCTTCTGGCGGATCGCGCGGAACCGCAGCTCGTCGCTGTCCAGGGCGCTCTCCGCGGTGAGTGCGCCCAGCCGCTCCTCGAATCCGACCGCGTCGATCAGTGACGGGCCGTGGCGGGCGGCCAGCAGCCCGGCCAGGACGCGGCGCTCCACGTCGTAGAGCACGTCGCCCGCCCCGCTGACGTAGGCATCCTCGTCCCCGGCCACCCGGCGCAGCACCCCGTACCGCAGCAGCAGCCGTACGACGGCGGCGAGGTCCAGGCGCTCGTCGCGCCGTTCCAGGGTGAACTCCACGCCGGCGGCGGCCAGATGCGGGTCGGCGGCGTCCAGCACCACCTGTTCGGCGAGGCGGCCGAGCGCGATCTGGGCCTCCCCGCGTTCCAGTGCGGCCAGCGCCAGGCACAGCAGGACATAGCGGCGGCGGGTGAACGGCACTCCGGCGCGGGACGCCTCGCGCGCCGGGTGGGTCGCGTCGGCCAGGGTCCCGGGCGTCCTGCGCAACCGCGCGGACTCCGCGTCCACCCGCAGCGACCAGCCGGTGTTGCGGTCGAACCAGTCGCGCAGCTCGGCGGCGTACCGGCGGACCAGGCGGTAGGAGTCGGCACTCGGGCCGCGGGCGAGCAGCAGCGGCTCCTTCAACAGGGCGCGGGCGGCCTTGTGGAACTCGGCGGTGCGCCGGTTGTCCAGCACCTCGCCCAGGGAAGTGGTCATCGCGCCTCCCAAGCAGGGATGTCCTGTGTGAGGTCGGTGATCTCAACGGTGTGGTCGGGGCCCCGGAACACCCCGCCCGGCGTGCGGATCTCGGCCTTCGTCCCGTCGTCGAGAGCGGTGAGGCGGATCTCCATCGTGCCGTCGTTGCTGGTCGCCGCGGTCGTGGTCGTGCCGGGCCGCCAGGTGGCCAGGGCGTCGCCGAGCAGCCGGAGGAACAGGGCGAAGGCCACCGGGTCCAGCTCGCCGAGCGCGGACAGCCGGGTGGTGCCGTCCGTGGCCAGCCGGGCGCGGGCGGCAGCGATCTCCTCCGCCTGTTTCGCGGCGAGCTCGGCCAGCTGCCGCCGCTGCTCGGAGCGGTCCTGCACTCTGCGGGGCTTGCCGCGCCGCTCGTAGCTACCGGTACGGCGCAACTGCGGGCTGATCCGCAGCGGTTCGGCCTCGGCCCAGGGGGTGGCCGGGGGTACCGGACGCGCCGCGCGGTCGGCGAGGGTATCGGCGTCGACGGTGAAATGACGGGCGGAGTAAAGGCCGAAGGCGGCGCGCCACAGCCGGTGCCGCGCGTCGTCGTCCGGGGCTTCGGCGAACCAGCGCGCCAGAGCGCGGAAGTCCGCCGACCGGTCCGAGCGCCCGGCCCGCCGCTCGTTCAGCTGCCGTACGACCGCCAGGAGTTGCGGGATCGCACCAAGTGCGCGGCTGCGCAGCAGGCGGGCCTGGGACTCGCGGCCGTCCGCCGACACGAACCAGGCGGCGAGTCCGGCCCAGCGCCCCGCCCACCGCTCGTACGCCTGCGCCTGGGCGGTGTCCGCCTCGTCCGGAGCGGCATCGGCCGCCTCCCGCGCGGCCGCCAGCCGCAGCAGCAGGCCCACCCTGTCCCGGTCCTCCAGTTCCGCGATGAGCAGGGCGATCCGGCCGCCGAGCGTGATCAGGTCCTGGATGAACCGCTCCAGGTACTGGATCAGCCGGTCCTTGTAGGCGAGGAACACCTCCACCTCGACGCCGTGCAGGTCGATGGTGCGCTGCAGCGACCCCATGAACGCCCGCGCGTTCTCCGCCAGCGCCTCGAACCGACCCGTCAGCGCGGACAGCGCGAGGTGCGCCTTGGCCGCGTCCGGCTCCTCCTCCGCGGCGAGCACGAGCAGCGCCCGCAGGTGCGTGACGATGTCGTGCAGCGCCACCGCCTGGAGTGCTCCGCGCCGCCCCAGCGCCTCGTCGTACACGGACAGCGCCTGCTCGGCGGCTTCGCCGCCCTGGGTGAGCTGATAGATGAAGCGTCTGCGGTAGAAGTCCTCGACCGCGGTGACCCGGGAGGTGTCCGGATCCGCCCGCAGATTGCCCCATCCGACGAGGCTGTCCAGCGCCTTGACGACGGCGTCGGGGCCGGCGGGGCGGTGCTCCGGCGGCAGCGCGGCGTGCACGTCCTCGGGCCGCAGATGCACCGCGAACCGCTCCTTGGCCGTCAGGAACACGCTCATCACCTGGCGGTAGAGGGTGGCGTTGGGTGCGGTGAGGTGGGCGAAGGGGGCGTACGGGGTCTCCGTGGAGGACCCCGCAGAGTGGGCGGCCTCGGCGGGGCCGACGCTGTCCGGTTCGACAGGGCGTGACGTCATCGTCCCGGCATTCTTCCCAATCGGTGCTTGCGACGGCAATCGCGGCTCCCGCCCTCAGCCCTCACTCAGACATCAAGGATCATGTATATTGATATACGACTACGTATACACAGGGGGCGCCATGAGCCGCACCGTGATCGATCTCGACGACGAGGCGCTGGAGGCCGCGGCCAAGGAACTCGGCACCACGACCAAGCGCGACACCATCAACACCGCCCTGCGGGAGGTTACGGCTCGCTACCGGCGACTGCGCGCGCTGACGGAAGCCCGCGAGCTGGTCGCCGAGGGCGCACTGGACGTGAACCTCCTCCTCGACAAGAGCACATACCGGCCGACCGGCGGGGCCGGTGTCCGTGACGCAGGAGCAGATGCGTGACCGTCGCCGACTACCTGATCGACACCTCCGCCGTCGCCCGCGTCCTGCTCGGCCGGACCACGGCCGAGTGGGACGACAGGATCGGCGCGGGACTCGTCGCCCTGTGCGACATCACCGAACTGGAAGTCCTCCACTCAGCCCGTTCGGCAGCGGATCGGGAGCGCGTGAAGCGCGCGCTGAACGCCCACTACACCTGGTGCCCCGTGCCCGACGACATCTACCGGCGCGCACGCGTCGTCCAGGAACTGCTCACCGCCAAGGGCGAGCACCGCAGTGCCGGCCCCGTCGACCTGCTGGTCGCCGCTGCCGCGGAAGAGGCGGGGCTGACACTGCTCCACTACGACCGCGACTTCGAGACGATCGCCCGTACGACCGGACAGCCGGTAAGGACGATCGATCTCAAGGACTGATCGATCTCAAGGACTGACAGACGCCGTCCAGCACGCAGTGAGCGGGCGCCGGGCCGCCCGCCTTCACAGCCCATGCCGGTCGAGGATGCTCATCAGCTTGCGCCTGCGTTTCAGTTCCGCCCGCAGGCCGGCGAGATGTGCGGTGAACGCTTCCTCGGTTCCCAGGGCACGATGGCACTCACGTGCACCCATCAGCAGCCGTGCCAGGTGCTCGTAGGCGCGGTCCCCGGTCGGCTCCTTCGATCGATCGACCAGCCGCAGGTACACGCCGAGCGCCTCGGCCGGACGTGTCTGGCGCGACAGGTCGGCGAGCTGTTCCCACTGCCGGTCGTCGGCGCGGCCGGCGGCCGTCGGCCAGGCGGCGTCCAGGTCGCCGTCGTCGAGCAACGCGTCGATCAGCAGGGGCCCGCCGTGCCGGCCGCCGCGCGCACGACGGGCGTCCTCCTCCAAGGTGGCCAGCGCCGCCGCGCGCTCAGCCTCCCAGCAGTCCGCAGCCCGGGCGGCGGAGCGCAACTGCCGGTAGGCGGCCAGGGACCGCTCGACACGGAACCGGTCCCGCCGCACCGCGACCACGTCGTCCGCCCGCCCCGCCTTCGCGTACCGGGCGCACACATGGTCGACCAGACGACCGTCGATGTGTGTTTCGGCGGCGCAGTCCCGCAGCCCCCGCTCCGCCCAGGCGAGTGCCTCGTCCGAGCGGCCCGCCGATTCCAGTTCCTCGGCGATGAGCAGATGTGTGGCGCCGGACGGGTCGAGGTCCTGCGCGTGCAGCGCGACCAGCGCGTCGGCATCGCCCTCCGCCTTGAGCAGGCGTTCCATCAGGTACCGCGCCGCCCAGCCGGACGGCCCGCGCCGGATTGCCTCGGTCGCCAGCTGCCGCATGCGGGCCAGTCCGCTCTGCCCCAGCACGTCGGCGTAGTCGAGCGGATCCAGGTCCGTCACGTCGGTCGTGTCATCGAGCACCGAGCCGGCCAGCCACTCGGCCAGCCGCTTCGGATCAGGGCGGGCGACTCGGCAGGCCTCCAGATGGGCCTCGGCCACCGCGGCAGCGGCCTGCCCGACCACCCCGTCGGAGTCGTCGGTCTCCCCGTACGCCTCCCCCAGCACCCGGAGCGCCTCCTCTGCCAGACCGACCACCTGCGCCGCCTGCCCGTCGGAGGTCAGAGCGCGCAGCGCGGCCGCCGCCTCGTCCACCTGTCGCCCATACCCCGCGGCATCCGCGTACCCGACGTACCCGTACCGGGCGAACGGCCGAGGATCGATGAGCGCGATGATCCGGCCCCGGACCGCACCGAAGTCGGAACGAGCAGCGGCGGCTCGCAGCTCCAAGCGCCGACGCAGTTCCCGGTCCTCGGCGACCTGCTCCCGCACCAGCGCCAGGAGTTCGTCACGTGACAGCGCCGAAAGCCACGCCTCCAAACCGGAAGCTCGTGCCCGCGCTTCGGCCCGCTGGCTTGGAATCACCGTCGCCCGCTGCAGCACGGTCAGCCCGACCGCAACACAGTGCTTGCAGAAGTTGCTCTCCTGCCCGTACGGGCAGTCGCACCACCCAGAGATCCCCTCGTCCCCGCCGAAGTTGAGCTCCACCTCGTAGACGTCCGTACCGTGCACCACGGCGGTGACCGAACTCTCCCCCACCTCAAGACCGTTCACCGCGTCCAGGTAACCCAGCCCCCGCTCGAACGACCGAGCCCCGGCCAGCGCCCGCAGATCGTCCTCGACGAACCCCACAACGTTCCGTGCCACACCGGCTATTCAACCGCGGAGCGGCACATCAGGGAGCCCAAAGACCCCGGTCGACCCGGATCGGCGGGACACCACCGTCGCCGGCTTGCCTCGGTGACGCTCTCCCGCCCCGTCGACCCCGACACGCGGGCGCCTGCGCACTCCGGCTCTGAAACCCCGCGTCCCCTGGCCCCGCTTCCGCGGCGACCCGCTGCCTCTGCAGCCACTGCATCACCGCAGGTCACAGCCCCAGCTGCTGACCCAGACGCACGCCGAAGTAACACCCAACGGGGTCACTCCGTCGGGTCAGGGTCCCGAATCCGGCAGCCCCAAAGTGCATTTCCGCAGTTCAGAACGTTTCTCTGACCTGCGCTTGGTGGGGCGGGTGGGACTCGAACCCACGGCCGACGGATTATGAGTCCGCTGCTCTAACCGGCTGAGCTACCGCCCCATAGCGGCGTGTCGCGTACAAGTGTGCGCGCCGTCTGCCGCAGCATAGCCGCTCATACGATCTCCTGCTTCGGATGGTCGGCTTCTGCGCTGCTCATGACCTTGAGGACATCGGCGCCGCAGCGGCGGTTCCCGCGAGCATGAAAAAGGACCCCCAAGGGGTCCTCGTTCAGTGCGCTCCCCCGACTGGACTCGAACCAGTAACCTGCCGGTTAACAGCCGGCTGCTCTGCCAATTGAGCTACGGAGGACCGAAGCTCCCCCGACTGGACTCGAACCAGTAACCTGCCGGTTAACAGCCGGCTGCTCTGCCAATTGAGCTACGGAGGATCGCCTCGTTTGCATCGAACGTACCTACCTGGGTATTCGCCAGGGGGCGCTCGCTCGCTGCGACACATACATTAGCGCAAGCAGGGGGGTGCTCCGCCAATCGGTTCCCCCGGCGCCCACGTCGCACCGCAGACCAAGGCAAAGGAAGGATGGCAGCCATGCGCTACCGGCTCACGTTCGTCGCCGGACTGGCCCTCGGTTACGTACTCGGCACGAGGGCCGGTCGCGAACGCTACGAGCAGCTGAAGAAGTCCGCTCAGCGGATCGCGCAGAACCCGGCCGTCCGCAACACGGCCGAGACCGCCGCCCAGCAGGGCCGCCGGTACGCCGGCAAGGCCTTCCACACGGTCAGCCACCGGGTCGACCGGGTCCCCGAGTCCGTGGCCCAGCGAGTGCGGTCCCTGCGGGAGCGGAACGTGAACGGCACGCCCGAGGACGACTGGGGCACGAGTAACACCTAGGCGCCCGCGGCGGTGGCAAGCGCAGGAATGCTGCAAAATTCTCCACATGGGGATAGTCGCCGGCTTGGACAGCTCACCGGACTTCACTCGCATCGTGGTCTGCGACATGGACACCGGTGCCGTACTGCGGCAGGGATACGCCCAGCATCCAGTGGAGGGCCGCCCTAGCGACGTGGACCCGCAGGCCTGGCTGCTCTCCCTCGGCGAGGCGGCCGGCGGCGGCCTGCTGGAAGGCGTGCAGGCCATCGGCGTGTCGGCCCAGCAGAACGCGCTGGTCCCGCTGGACGCCCAGGGCAACACCGTGCGCCCCGCGCTGGTCGGCGGCGACAAGCGGGCGCAGGTCGCGGCGGCGGACCTGATCGACACGCTGGGCGGCCGGGAGGCCTGGGCGCAGGCGGTGGGGTGCGTACCGTCGGCCGCGCAGCCCGTCACCAAGCTGCGCTGGCTCGCGAAGACCGAGCCGGAGAACGCCCGCAGGACGGCCGTGCTGCTCCAGGCGCACGACTGGCTGGTCTGGCAGCTGCTCGGGCGGCCCGTGCGCAGGACCACCGATCGCGGCGGCGCCTCCGGCACCGGGTACTGGTCGGCCGCGACCGGCGCCTACCGCCCCGACCTGGTCGAGCTGGCGCTCGGCCACCAGGCGATGCTGCCGGAGGTGATCGGCCCCTCGGACGCGGCCGGTACGACCCCGGAGGGGCTGCTGATCTCGGCCGGCACCGGGGAGACGATGGCCGCCGCGTTCGGGCTCGGGATCGGGCTGGGGGACGCGGTGGTGTCCCTCGGTGCCTCCGGGTCCGTGATGGCCGTGCACCCGGAAGCCCTCACCGACCAGTCCGGGATGATCACCTCCCTCGCCGACGCCACCGGCATGCACCTGCCGGTCGTCACCACCCTGAACGCCGTACGGACCCTGCGCGGCACCGCCGAACTCCTCGGGCTGCCGGACCTGGAGAGCCTGTCCGAGCTGGCGATGAAGTCCACGCCGGGCTCGCACGGACTGGTCCTGCTCCCCTATCTGGAGGGTGAGCGGACGCCGAATCTGCCGCACACCGCCGGGACGATCGCCGGTCTCAGGCGCGAGTCGATGAAGCCCGAGCACCTGGCGCGGGCCGCGTTCGAGGGCATGCTGTGCGGGCTGGGCGACGCGCTGGACGTGCTGCGCGGGCGGGGCGTGGACGTGCGGCGGATCTTCCTGCTCGGCGCGGCCGCCGAGCTGCCGGCCGTCCAGGCCTCGGCGCCCTCGCTGTTCGGCGCGCAGGTGGTCGTACCGCAGCCCGCGGACTACGCGGCGATCGGTGCGGCGCGGCAGGCGGCCTGGGCGCTCGGCGTGTCGCAGGGCACACTCGATCCACGGACCCCGCCGCTGTGGCAGGGGGCCGCGGCGCAGGTGCTGGAGCCGGGCGACGAGCTGCCCGTGGGACAGGCGGTGCGGCAGCAGTTCACGGCGGTGCGGGAACAGACCCATCCGGGGGCGTTCCGCGGGTGAGACGTAGGGCCCTCGGCTGAGGCACCCTCGGCCTTTGGGCCGCTGTCGGGTTAATCAGTTGAGGTAACGCGGGTGGAGTGTTCGACGATAGGGGCCAAGGGCAACCGCCCGGCCCCCACTCGCCGACTCCGAGAGACCTAGCGTGCTCATACGACTTCTGCGGACCTATCTCAGGCCCTACAAGAAACCCATAGCCCTGCTGGTGCTGCTGCAGTTCCTGCAGACCTGCGCCACCCTCTACCTGCCCACACTGAACGCGCACATCATCGACAACGGTGTCGTGAAGGGTGACACGGGGTACATCCTGTCCTTCGGTGCCCTGATGATCGGCATCTCGCTGGCGCAGGTCGTGTGCAACATCGGTGCCGTGTACTACGGCGCCCGGACCGCCTCAGCGCTCGGCCGGGACGTGCGCGGTGCCGTCTTCGACCGGGTGCAGTCCTTCTCCTCACGTGAGGTGGGTCACTTCGGGGCGCCCTCACTCATCACTCGTACGACGAACGACGTACAGCAGGTCCAGATGCTGGCCCTGATGACGTTCACCCTGATGGTGTCGGCGCCCATCATGTGTGTGGGCGGCATCGTGCTGGCGCTCGGCCTGGATGTGCCGCTGTCCGGGGTGCTGGTGGCGGTGGTCCCGGTGCTCGGCATCTCCGTGACGCTGATCGTGCGCCGGCTGCGGCCGCTGTTCCGGTCGATGCAGGTCCGCCTCGACACGGTGAACCGGGTGCTGCGCGAGCAGATCACCGGCAACCGGGTGATCCGCGCCTTCGTCCGCGACGAGTACGAGATGGGCCGGTTCGGCAAGGCGAACGGCGACCTGACCGAGATGCAGCTGGCCACCGGCCGGATGCTCGCGCTGATGTTCCCGATCGTCATGACCGTGGTGAACCTGTCGTCGATCGCGGTGGTGTGGTTCGGCGCCCACCGCATCAACAGCGGCGGGATGCAGATCGGCGACCTGACCGCGTTCCTCGCCTATCTGATGCAGATCGTCATGTCCGTGATGATGGCCACCTTCATGTTCATGATGGTGCCGCGCGCCGAGGTGTGCGCCGAGCGCATCGAGGAGGTCCTCGGGACCGACTCCAGCGTGGTTCCGCCGATCGCGCCCGTCACCGAGCTGCGCCGGCACGGGCATCTGGAGATCCGGGGCGCCGGCTTCCGCTATCCGGGTGCCGAGGAGCCGGTGCTGAAGTCCATCGACCTGGTGGCCCGGCCCGGTGAGGTGACCGCCGTCATCGGTTCCACCGGCAGCGGCAAGTCGACCCTGCTCGGGCTGGTCCCGCGGCTGTTCGACGCCACCGAGGGCGAGGTCCTCGTCGACGGCGTGGACGTCCAGGAGGTCGACCAGAGGCTGCTGGCGAAGACCGTCGGGCTGGTGCCGCAGAAGCCCTACCTGTTCGCGGGCACCGTCGCCACGAACCTGCGGTACGGCAATCCGGACGCCACCGACGAGGAGCTCTGGCACGCGCTGGAGGTGGCGCAGGCCAGGGACTTCGTGAGCAAACTGGAGGGCGGCCTGAACGCGCCGATCGCCCAGGGCGGTACGAACGTCTCCGGCGGCCAGCGCCAGCGCCTCGCCATCGCCCGCACCCTGGTGCAGCGCCCGGAGATCTACCTCTTCGACGACTCCTTCTCGGCCCTCGACTACGCCACCGACGCGGCGCTGCGCACCGCGCTCGCCCGGGAGACCGCCGAGGCCACCGTCGTCATCGTCGCCCAGCGGGTGGCGACCATCCGGGAAGCCGACCGGATCATCGTGCTGGACGAGGGCCGGGTCGTCGGCTCCGGCCGGCACCGGGAGCTGATGGCGGGCAACGAGACCTACCGGGAGATCGTGCTCTCCCAGCTGACGGAAGCGGAGGCTGCCTGATGGCCGGGCCCATGGGACGCATGATGGCCGGGGGCGGCCCCGACCAGCGCTCGATGGACTTCAAGGGATCGGGCAAACGGCTCGTCTCCCTCTTCAAACCGGAACGGCTCACGATCTACGGCCTGTTGCTGTGCGTGGTCGTCAGCGTGACCCTGAGCGTGATCGGCCCGAAGATCCTCGGCAGGGCCACCGACCTGGTCTTCGCCGGCATCATCGGCCGGCAGATGCCGGCCGGGGCCACCAAGCAGCAGGTCCTCGACCAGATGCGGGCCCATGGCAAGGGCTCCATCGCGGACATGCTGAAGAGCACCGACTTCACGCCGGGCAAGGGCATCGACTTCGGTGCCGTGGGGAACATCCTGCTGCTCGCGCTCTGTACGTTCCTGGTCGCCGGCCTGCTGATGGCGGTGGCGACCCGGCTGGTCAACCGGGCCGTGAACCGCACGATGTACCGGATGCGCGAGTCGGTGCAGGCGAAGCTGTCGCGGCTGCCGCTGTCGTACTTCGACAAGCGCCAGCGCGGCGAGGTGCTCTCCCGCGCGACCAACGACATCGACAACATCGGGCAGACGCTCCAGCAGTCGATGGGCCAGCTGATCAACTCGCTGCTCACCATCATCGGCGTGCTCGCCATGATGTTCTACGTCTCCTGGATCCTGGCGCTGGTCGCGCTGGTCACCGTGCCGCTGTCGTTCCTCGTGGCCACCCGGGTCGGCAAGCGGTCGCAGCCGCACTTCGTGCAGCAGTGGCGCTCCACCGGCAAACTGAACGCCCACGTCGAGGAGATGTACACCGGGCACACCCTGGTGAAGGTCTTCGGCCGGCAGGAGGAGTCGGCGAAGCAGTTCGCCGAGCAGAACGAGGCGCTGTACCAGGCCGCGTTCAAGGCGCAGTTCAACAGCGGTGTCATGCAGCCGCTGATGATGTTCGTCTCGAACCTGAACTACGTCCTGGTGGCGGTCGTCGGCGGCCTGCGGGTGGCGTCCGGCTCGCTCTCCATCGGTGACGTGCAGGCCTTCATCCAGTACTCGCGGCAGTTCTCGATGCCGCTGACGCAGGTCGCGTCGATGGCGAACCTGGTGCAGTCCGGTGTCGCCTCGGCCGAGCGGATCTTCGAACTCCTGGACGCGGAGGAGCAGGAGGCGGATCCGGTGCCGGGCGAGCGGCCCGCGGAGCTGCGCGGTCGGATGCGGCTGGAGCACGTGTCCTTCCGGTACGACCCCGACAAGCCGCTGATCGAGGACCTGTCGCTGACCGTCGAGCCCGGTCACACGGTGGCGATCGTCGGCCCGACGGGCGCCGGCAAGACCACGCTGGTCAACCTGCTGATGCGGTTCTACGACGTGTCGGGGGGCCGGATCACCCTGGACGGGGTCGACATCCGGAAGATGTCCCGGGACGAACTCCGGTCCGGGATCGGCATGGTGCTGCAGGACACCTGGCTGTTCGGCGGCACGATCGCGGAGAACATCGCGTACGGCGCGTCGAGGGAGGTCACCCGGGGCGAGATCGAGGAGGCCGCGCGGGCGGCCCACGCGGACCGGTTCGTGCGTACGCTCCCCGACGGGTACGACACCGTGATCGACGACGAGGGCACGGGCGTCAGCGCCGGTGAGAAGCAGCTCATCACCATCGCGCGGGCGTTCCTGTCCGACCCGACGATCCTGGTCCTCGACGAGGCGACGAGCTCGGTCGACACCCGCACGGAGGTCCTGATCCAGAAGGCGATGGCCAAGCTGGCGCACGGCCGTACCTCGTTCGTCATCGCGCACCGGCTGTCGACGATCCGGGACGCCGACACGATCCTGGTGATGGAGAACGGCTCGATCGTCGAACAGGGCGCGCACACGGACCTGTTGGAGGCCGACGGAGCCTACGCCCGCCTGTACAAGGCCCAGTTCGCGCAGGCTGTGGCCGAGGTGGACTAGAGCTGGACCAGGCGAAGGGGGGCCGCCGGAAGGCGGCCCCCCTTTCAGTCCAGGTACCCCCTCAGCTGATCCGCGAATGCGTGATCCCGGAGCTTGTTCAGGGTCTTGGACTCGATCTGCCGTATCCGCTCCCGGGTCACCCCGAACAGCCGGCCTATCTCCTCCAGCGTGCGGGGCCGGCCGTCGATGAGGCCGTAGCGCAGCTGGACGACCTTCCGCTCCCGCTCGCCCAGCGTGGACAGGACAGCCTCCAGATGCTGCCTGAGCAGGAGGAACGCGGCGGACTCCACGGGGCTCGCCGCGTCGCCGTCCTCGATCAGGTCGCCGAGGGCCACATCGTCCTCCTCGCCGACCGGGGCGTGCAGCGAGACCGGTTCCTGGGCCAGCCGCAGGACTTCGGAGACCCGCTCGGGCGGCAGGTCGAGGTGCGCGGCGACCTCTTCGGGCGTCGGCTCGTACCCCCGCTCCTGCAGCATGCGCCGCTGCACCCGGACGACCCGGTTGATCAGCTCGACCACATGGACCGGGACACGGATGGTGCGGGCCTGGTCGGCCAGGGCCCGGGACATGGCCTGGCGGATCCACCAGGTGGCGTACGTCGAGAACTTGTAGCCGCGGGCGTAGTCGAACTTCTCCACCGCCCGGATCAGCCCCAGGTTGCCCTCCTGGACCAGGTCGAGCATGGTCAGGCCACGGCCGATGTACCGCTTGGCGACGGAGACGACGAGCCGCAGGTTGGCCTCGATGAGCCGCCGCTTGGCCATGCGCCCCATGACCACGAGCCGGTCCAGGTCGAGCGTCAACTCATTGTCCAGGTCAGGGGTGTTGCTCAGCTTCTCCTCGGCGAACAGGCCGGCCTCCACCCGGCGGGCGAGTTCGACCTCCTCGGCGGCGGTGAGCAGCGGGATACGGCCGATCTCGCGCAGGTACTGGCGGAACAGGTCGGCCGAGGGTCCACCTGTGTCGGTCCGGACCGCGGCCGGTGGCTCGACGGGCTCGGCGGCTTCCAGTGGTTCACCGTCCTCCTCGGGCTCGCCCGTGAGCGCTTCCGCGGGCGGTTCCGCCGGCTCGGCGGACGCCGCCTCCGGGTGGAGGGCGGCACGGCCCTGCGGGGGCACGGCCGTGAGGACGTCCGACTCCGCGTCCGGCTCGTCCGCCGTGGTACCGGTGGCGCTGTCGGTCTGGGTGACGGTCTGGGTCTGCACGGGGGCGACCTCCAGGATGATCGCTGCCGTCGGCTGCGGCAGCGGTGCTTCGGAAGCGGAGAGTCGACGGCCTGCGCTCCGAGGACTCGGGCACCGCACCCAGTGTGGAGTACGACACATCCCCGCCACGAGGGGCGTGCGGTGACTTTTTGCATCCGTTCCGTGACCGGTTGGTGATCCGCGCGAAAGAACGCGGGAGTTCGTGCCGTACGACAGCGACGAGTCGAACAGGCGCTCCTACAGCGCCTCCGCCCCCCGCTCCCGCAGCGCCTGGTCGTACTGCTGGAGGACCCACATCTCGTTCTGCACGGCGGCCAGCTGGGTGGGGTCGCCGCCGGTGGCGAGGCGGGTCAGCTGGGACTGGATGTCGTGGATGCGGCGCTCGACGGCGCGGCGGCGGATCTGGACCAGGACCGTGCCGGCGTAGGTCTCGTCCACCGTGCGGCGCAGGATCGGCTCCACGGCCAGCTCGGTGACCATCGCGCGGGCGGTGTCGTCCGGCGCGGCCTCGCGGACCCGGACCAGATACTCCTGCGGGTCGGATACGCCGTACTCGGCGCCGCCCGCCTCGGCGATCGTCTGGCGCACGGCGGCGTAGGGCGGCGCGGTGAACTCGTCCACGCCGTAGGCGTCGAAGGCCGGGGAGACCAACTCGGGGCGCTGGAGGGCGAGTTTGAGCAGTTCACGCTCGGCGGCGTAGACGGGGTTGCGCAGGGTGAGGGCCGGGCCGGAGTTCGTCGGGCGCGGGGCGGCCTGCCACTGCTGGTCGGCCGCGCGGGGACGGCCCTGCTGCGGGCCCTTGCCTTCCCGGGCCCAGCGGGCCAGCTGGGCAACGCGCCGGACCACGAACTGGGTGTCGAGGATGCCGAGCATGCCGGCCAGTTCGACGGCGACCTCGTGCTGGGCGCCGCTGTTCTTGATGCGGGCCACGATCGGCGCCGCCTCGTCCAGCGCCGCCGCCCGGCCCGCCGGGGTGTCGAGGTCGTAGCGGCTGACGATCTGGCGCAGCGCGAACTCGAAGAGCGGCGTGCGCGGTTCGGCCAGGTCCGCCACCGCCTCGTCGCCCTTCGCGAGGCGCAGCTCGCACGGGTCCATGCCGTCCGGCGCGATGGCGATGTAGGTCTCGGCGGCGAACTTCTGGTCGTCCTCGAAGGCGCGCAGGGCGGCCTTCTGCCCGGCCGCGTCGCCGTCGAAGGTGAAGATCACGCGGGCCGAGCCGTTGTCCATCAGCAGGCGGCGGAGGATCTTGATGTGCTCGCCGCCGAAGGCCGTACCGCAGGTCGCGATCGCGGTCGTCACCCCGGCGAGGTGGCAGGCCATGACATCGGTGTAGCCCTCGACCACGACCGCGCGGCTGGCCTTGGCGATGTCCTTCTTCGCCAGGTCGATGCCGTACAGGACCTGTGATTTCTTGTAGATCGCCGTTTCGGGGGTGTTGAGGTACTTGGGGCCGTTGTCCGCCTCGTAGAGCTTCCTCGCGCCGAAGCCGACGACCTCGCCGCCGATGTCCCGGATCGGCCACATCAGGCGGCCCCGGAAGCGGTCGATGGGTCCGCGCCGGCCCTCCTGGGAGAGCCCGGAGAGGATCAGCTCCTTGTCGGTGAAGCCCTTGCCGCGCAGATAGCGGGTGAGGTGGTCCCAGCCCTGGGGGCTGTAGCCGACGCCGAAGTGGACGGCGGCGGCCTGGTCGAAGCCGCGCTCGGCGAGGAAGATCCGGCCGGTGTCGGCCTCGGGGCTGGTGGCGAGCTGCTCGGCGTACCACTGCGCGGCGATCTTGTGCGCCTCGACCAGGCGGATGCGCTCGCCGCGCTGGTGGGCCGGGTTGTACCCGCCCTCCTCGTAGCGCAGCGTGATGCCGGCCTGCGCGGCCAGGCGCTCGACCGCCTCCGAGAAGGAGAGGTGGTCCACCTTCATCACGAAGGTGATGGTGTCGCCGCCCTCCTGGCAGCCGAAGCAGTGGAAGAGTCCCTTGCTCGGGCTGACCTGGAAGGACGGCGACTTCTCGTCGTGGAACGGGCACAGGCCCTTCAGATTGCCGCCGCCCGCGTTGCGCAGCTGGAGGTACTCGGAGACCACGGCGTCGATCGGGACCGCGTCCCGTACCGCCTTCACGTCCTCGTCGTTGATCCGTCCTGCCACGAGGTGATTCTACGGGGGTGCACCGACAGCCCCGCTGTTCCCGGTGTTCCCGGTGGTCAGGGCGCGAGGCTGTCCAGCGGTACGTGCGGGTCGGCCAGCGCCTCCGTGTCCACCCGGGCCTTGGAGCGGATCAGTTTCTGGATCTGCTCTGTGACATCCCACACGTTCACGTTCATCCCGGCGAGCACGCGTTGCTCCTTCACCCAGAACGCGATGAACTCCCGCTTCCCGGCGTCACCCCGGATCACCACCTCGTCGTACGACCCGGCCGGCGCCCAGCCGCTGTACTCCATCCCCAGGTCGTACTGGTCGGTGAAGAAGTAGGGCACGCGGTCGTAGGTGACGTCCTGGCCGAGCATCGAGCGGGCCGCCGCCGGGCCGCCGTTCAGCGCGTTGGCCCAGTGCTCGACCCGGACCCTGGTGCCGAAGAGTTCGAGCGGGAAGTTCGCCACGTCACCGGCGGCGTAGATGTCGGGGTCGCGGGTGCGCAGCCGCTCGTCGACCACGATGCCGCCGCCGTGCGCCCGGTCGGCGATCTCCAGGCCCGCCGCCTCGGCGAGGCCGACGCGGGGGGCCGCGCCGATCGCGGCGAGGACGTCGTGCGCCGGGTGCTCCTCGCCGTCGTCGGTGCGGGCCGCGAGGACCACGCCGTCCTGGCCGACGATCTCGGTGAGCTCCCGCCCGAAGTGGAAGCGGACCCCGTGCTCGCGGTGCAGCTCCGCGAAGACGCCGCCCAGCTCGGGGCCGAGGACACCGTGCAGCGGGGTCGGCCCGTGCTCGATCACCGTGACCTCCGCGCCGTACTCGCGGGCCGCCGCCGCGACCTCCAGGCCGATCCAGCCGGCGCCCGCGATCACCAGGTGCCCGTTGTCCCGGCCGAGGGCGGCGAGGACACCCTTGAGGCGCTCGGCGTGCGCGAGACGGCGCAGATGGTGCACGCCCGCCAGGTCCGTGCCCGGGATGTCCAGGCGGCGGGGCTCGGCACCGGTGACGAGCAGCAGCTTGTCGTAGCGGACGAGGGTGCCGTCGTCGCCGAAGCGGACCGTCTTCGCCGTACGGTCGATGCGGTCGACGGTCTGGCCGAGGTGCAGCTCGATGTCGTTCTGCGCGTACCAGGCGGGCTCGTGCACGAAGACGCTGTCGCGCTCCTCCTTGCCGAGCAGATAGCCCTTGGACAGCGGCGGGCGTTCATAGGGGTGGTCGCGCTCGTCACTGATCAGTATCACCCGGCCGGTGAAGCCCTCCGCCCGGAGCGTCTCGGCCGCCTTCGCGCCGGCGAGCCCGCCCCCGACGATGACGAATGTCTGATCCGCGTCGACCACTTGATGCCTCCTCGTAACGGTGCCGCCATATGGGAGCGTCCCGCACACGGCGTGGCGCGGGAAGAGGGAGTGACCCGTTCAGGCCACTTCGGGTCACGTTCCTTTCACATATGCCCCGTCAGTCTGGCGTGCAGGGAGAGCGCCGAGGCATCCGTGAGGGAGGCGATCTGGTCGACGATCACCCGCTTGCGCGCGTGGTCGTCGCCTGCCCCGTCGAAGAGCGTCCGAAACTGCGGATCCAGCCCCTCGGGCGCGCGAGCGGTCAGCGCCTCGGCCAGCTCGGCGACGATCACCCGCTGATCGGCGCGCAGCCGCTCCTGCTCGGCGCGCTGCATCACATAGCGGTCCGCGACCGCCTTGAGCACCGCGCACTCCATGCGCGCCTCGCGGGGTACGACCAGTTCGGCGCCATAGCGGGTGAGCCGGCCGGTGCCGTACGCGGTGCGCGTGGCGCCCTCGGCGGCCAGGCAGAACCGGCCGATGAGCTGGCTGGTGGCGTCCTTCAGGCGGGCCTGGGCGGCCGCCGTGCCGTCGTAGCCGTGCGGCCACCACTCCTCGTCCTGGAGCCGGTCGAGGGCGGCGGAGAGCTCGGCCGGGTCGGTGCCGGCGGGGACGTACCGGCCGATGGCGACCTCGAACACCGTCTGCCGTTCGGGCTCGGCGTGCAGGCAGTTGGGGTCGATATGGCCGGCGTGCAGGCCGTCCTCGACGTCGTGCACCGAGTACGCCACGTCGTCCGACCAGTCCATGACCTGGGCCTCGAAGCAGGTGCGGGTGCCGGGGGCGTGCGCTCTGACCCAGTCGAACACCGGGCGGTCGTCCTCGTAGACGCCGAACTTCCGCGATGCCGGGTCGGTGGGGTGGGCGCCGCGCGGCCAGGGGTACTTGGTGGCGGCGTCGAGGGTGGCGCGGGTGAGGTTGAGGCCGACGGACCGTTCTTCGGTGAACCGTTTGGGCTCGATGCGGGTGAGGAGCCTCAGGGACTGGGCGTTGCCCTCGAAGCCGCCGCAGTCGTCCGCGAAGGCGTTCAGCGCCTGTTCGCCGTTGTGGCCGAAGGGCGGGTGGCCGAGGTCGTGGGCCAGGCAGGCGGCTTCGACGAGGTCGGGGTCACAGCCGAGGGCCGCGCCGAGCTCCCGCCCGACCTGGGCGCACTCCAGGGAGTGGGTGAGCCTGGTTCTGGGGCTGGCGTCCCAGACCTGGCTGTGGGTGCCCGGGGTGACGACCTGGGTCTTGCCCGCGAGGCGGCGCAGGGCGGCGGAGTGGAGGATGCGGGCGCGGTCGCGCTGGAAGGCGGTGCGGCCGGGGCGTTTGTCGGGCTCGGGGGCCCAACGCTCCGCCGAGGTGGGGTCGTAGGGGCCGTTGTCGAGTGCGGTGCCTTCCATGATTCGACAGTAAGCGCCGGCAGTGACAAAACGGTGGTGCCGGGCGCCTGGTCATCGCACCGCTTGCGTCAGGCCGAGGCCAATTCCGGCTGCCGCGTCGTCCTCGCCTGGTCGTACCGGTGCAGGATCAGGCGGGCCATCGCCGGGTGGGCGCCCAGGGGTGCCGAAGCCATCCAGGGGGCCGCCTCGGCGCACTGGGTGGCGAAGCGCCCCGGGGCCGTGAAGTACGAGGCGATCGCGACCTTGTGCCGGCCCCTCGCCACCAGTGCGCGCACCGCCGTCGGGACGTTCGGGCTCGCCGCCGAGGCGTAGGCCGGGACGACCGGAACCCCGAGCCGGTCCGCGAGCAGGCGGGCCGTGCGGCGGGTGTCGGTGGCCGAGTCGGGGTCGCGGGAGCCTGCTGCGGCCAGGACGACCGCGCCGGCCCGGCGGGTCGGCCCGTCCATGGCGGTCGGCCAGCCGGCCTCCAGCAGGCGGTCGTAGAGGGTCTCCACGAGGAGGGGGTGCGGGCCGAGGGGGGCGGCGACGCCGGTGCGGGCCGCCGCCGAGGCCGCCATGCCGGGGATGTCCTGTTTGATGTGGTAGCCGCGGGAGAGGAGCAGCGGAACCAGGACGGCGGGGGTGTCGCCGAGGGCGGCGAGGGTGTCCGGGAGCAGGGGCTCGTTCAGCTCGATGTGGCCCAGGTGGACGGGGAGACCGGGGCGCAGTTCGCGTACCCGTTCCAGCACGGTCCGTACGGTCTCCAGCGCGCGCGGGTCGCGGCTGCCGTGGGCGACCAGGACGAGGGCGGGCGGGGCCGCGCGGCGGTGGCCGAGCGGGGAGACGAGCCGGAGCTGTCCCGCGAGCCGGCTGCCGATGCTGTTCATGAGGTGCGCCGTGCTGTCGAGGTGGAGGTCGGACTCGGAGCGGGAAGGATGCGACGCCGTCATGAACCGATCCTGACGGTGCCAGGTTGCGTGGCCGTTGCCGGGCCGTCACGAGCGTTTACCGCCGCTTCACAGTCGTACAGGTGCACGATGTGAGGCGAACCGGATCGGCGCCGGTGGCGTCCTCCATGGTCGACAGCGATTCCGGGGCCGGATTCTGGGGGGCCGTATGAAGATCCGCCGACCGCGGCTGCCGCGCACCCGTAGGGGGCAGCGGCGGCTGGTGCAGGCCGTGATGGCCGGGTGTGTGCTGGCGCTGCTGCCGGTGACCTGGCTGTACGTGTCCACGGCGGACCGGCTGCGCACGACGGCCGATGCCCCGCGGGCGCAGGTCGCCGTGGTGTTCGGGGCCGGGCTGTGGAACGGCGAGCCGTCGCCGTATCTCGCGAACCGGCTGGACGCGGCGGCGCGGCTGTACCGGGCGGGGCGGGTCGAGGTCGTCCTGGTCACCGGGGACAACAGCCGCAAGGACTACGACGAGCCCGACGCCATGCGCACCTACCTGAAGAAGCACGGCGTACCCGACAGACGGATCGTCAGCGACTACGCCGGGTTCGACACCTGGGACTCCTGCGTGCGGGCCAGGAAGATCTTCGGCGTGGACCGGGCCGTACTGATCAGCCAGGGCTTCCACATCCGGCGGGCGGTGGCGCTGTGCGAGGCGGCGGGGGTCGACTCGTACGGCGTCGGCGTCGACGCCAAGCACGACGTGACCTGGTACTACGGCGGAACACGCGAGGTGTTCGCGGCGGGCAAGGCGGTGCTGGACGCGGTGTTCCACCCGGATCCGACGTTCCTGGGGCCGCGGGAGAACGGGGTCACCAAGGCGCTGGCGGGGGCGCGGGACTGAGCATGGAGATCACTGATCTGACGCCCGCCGAGCGCCGCGTCCGGGACGCCTTCCCGCACGGTGAGGGGGTCGACTTCCGGGAGAGCGACGACGAGGACCCCGAGCAGGGCGCCTCATGGGGTCCGCAGCGGACGCTACGGGCGGAGGTGCTGCGGGCGCTGCTGCTGGACGGAACGGTGCGGGAGGGACGGATCGCCGGGCTGAAGGTGTGGGGCGCGCGCATCACCGGGGTGCTCCACCTGATGTACGGGACGGTCGACCACCCGGTCCGGCTGCGGGCCTGCCACTTCGAGGAGACCCCGAACCTGTACGGGGCGAGGATCCCCGCCCTGGTGCTGACCGACTCGGTCCTCCCGGGGCTCACCGCGGGCACCCTCCGCGTCGACGGGACGCTGCGGATCACCTGCTGCCGCATCGCGGGCCGGGTACGGCTGGCGGGCGCGAGGATCTCCGGGGCGTTCTTCGCCAACCAGGCACGGCTCGGCCGCCCCGACCAGGTCCTTGACGAACCCGTCCTCCAGCTCGGCCATGCGGACGTGGGCGCGGACGTGCGGGCCGTCGGGCTCGTCGCCCACGGCGAGGTCCGGCTGAAGGGGACCACCGTGGGCGGGCAGGTGAACCTCGACGACGCCGTGCTGCGCAACCCCGGCGGCACGGCGCTGGACGCCGAGACCCTCTCGGTCGGCACAGATCTGCGGGGGATGCGGCTGCGCACCGACGGGCGGTTCAATCTGCGCGGCGTCCGGATTCCCCACCAGCTCAATCTCGCGTACGCCCGCCTGTCCCATCCGGAAGGGGTGGCCCTGCGCGCCAGCAGCAGTGTCATCGGCGAGCTGTGGCTGCGCGAGGCCGCGCCCGTCGAGGGGGCCGTCAATCTGCGCCGCGCCCAGGTGGACCTGCTGCACGTGCCGCCCGAGGCCTGGCCCGAGCGCGTGCAGATCGACGGGCTCAGCTATCGCGTCCTGGCGCCGCACCTGCCGCCCGAGCAGCGGCTGCCCCTGCTGGAGCGCGAGGCCGGCGGCTATCTTCCCTACCCCTACGAGCAGCTGACCACGGCCTACCGCACGGTCGGCGACGACGCCGCCGCGCGCACCGTCCAGCTGGCCAAGCTCCGCCGCCACCGGCGCACCCTGCCGCCGTACGCCCGGCTGTGGGGCTGGCTCCAGGACGCGGCCGTCGGCTACGGCTTCCGCCCGATGCGGGCCGCGGGCTGGCTGCTGCTCCTGCTGTGCACCGGCACGCTCGCCTTCGCCCTGCACCATCCGCCCGCTCTCAAGCCGTCCGAGGCGCCCGCGTTCAACCCGCTCTTCTACACCCTCGACCTGCTGCTGCCGATCATCGACTTCGGCCAGGAGGGGGCGTACGCGCCGCGTGGGTGGTACCAGTGGCTGTCGTATCTGCTCATCGTCACCGGCTGGGTGCTGGCGACGACGATCGCGGCGGGCGTCAGCCGCTCGCTGAGCCGGCAGTAGGGACCTCACGGCGTCACCGGCCCGGCGGGGAGGCCGCCGTGCCGGGCGTGTAACCGGAAGCGGTCGGGGCCGTAACACGCCCGACGCACGCTGGCGGCATGGAACCGATCGCCTCGACGCCCACCCACTGCCCGTACTGCGCCTTGCAGTGCGGGATGAACATCATGCCCCTGCCGCAGGGGGGCGTCGAGGTGACGGAGCGGACGGACTTCCCGGTGAACCGGGGGGCGCTGTGCGGCAAGGGCCGTACGGCGGCCGAGGTGCTGTCGCCCGCGGTGCGGCTGACCTCGCCGCTGGTGCGGTCCGGTGGCCGGCTGGTGGAGGCGGGCTGGGACGAGGCGCTGGACCGGATCGCCGAGCGGCTCGGGAGCATACGGCGGGAGTACGGCGCGGACGCGCTGGGTGTGTTCGGCGGGGGCGGGCTCACGAACGAGAAGGCGTACGCGCTCGGCAAGTTCGCGCGGGTGGTGCTGGGCACCTCGCAGATCGACTACAACGGCCGGTTCTGCATGTCGTCGGCCGCGGCGGCCGGTACGAAGGCGTTCGGCCTCGACCGGGGGCTGCCCTTCCCTCTGGAGGACATACCGAAGACGGGGTGCGTGATCCTCGTCGGGTCGAATCCGGCCGAGACGATGCCGCCGTCCCTGCGGTACTTCACCGAACTGCGGGAGAACGGCGGCACGTTGATCGTCGTGGACCCGCGCCGGACGAGGACGGCCGAGCAGGCGGACCTGCACCTGGCCCCCCGCCCCGGTACCGATCTCGCCCTCGCGCTGGGCCTGCTGCACCTGGTGGTGGCCGAGGGCCGGACGGACGAGGAGTACATCCGGGAGCGGACCACGGGCTGGGAGGAGGCGCGGGCGGCGGCGATGGCGTACTGGCCGGAGTACGTGGAGCGGATCACGGGGGTGTCCGTTCCCCGGCTCCGCGAGGCCGTCCGGCTGTTCTGCGCGCCGGAGAGCGCGATGGTGCTGACGGCCCGCGGGCCGGAGCAGCAGTCCAAAGGCACGGACACGGTGGGCGCGTGGATCAACCTGTGCCTGGCGACCGGCCGGGCGGGCCGCCCGCTGTCCGGGTACGGCTGTCTGACCGGGCAGGGCAACGGGCAGGGCGGGCGCGAACACGGCCAGAAGGCCGACCAGTTGCCCGGCTACCGCAAGCTGGACGACCCGGCGGCACGGGCGCACGTGGCCGGGGTGTGGGGGGTGGACCCGGACGCGCTTCCCGGCCCCGGACGCAGCGCGTACGAACTTCTCGACGCCCTCGGCACGGACATCCGGGCGCTGCTGCTGATGGGCTCCAACCCGGTGGTGTCCGCGCCGCGCGCGGCCCATATCGAGGAGCGCATCAAGTCCCTTGACTTCCTCGCCGTCTGTGACGTCGTGCTGTCGGAGACGGCCGAGCTGGCGGACGTCGTGCTGCCGGTCACCCAGTGGGCGGAGGAGAGCGGCACGACGACCAGCCTGGAGGGCAGGGTCCTGCTGCGCCGCCGGGCGATCGCCCCGCCACCCGGCGTCCACAGCGACCTGCACGTCCTGCACGAACTGTCCGCCCGGCTGGGAGTGGAGAAGGGCTTCCCGGCCGACCCGGAGGAGGTGTTCACCGAGTTGCGCCGGGCCAGCGCGGGCGGACCGGCGGACTATTCGGGGATCACCTATCGGCGTCTGGCGGAGGAGACGGGGGTCTTCTGGCCGTGTCCGGAGAACCCGGGCGAGGCGAACCACCCCGGCACCCCCCGCCTCTTCCTGGACCGTTTCGCGCACGCAGACGGACGGGCCCGCTTCGTCGCCGTGACCCATCGTCCGACGGCGGAGGAGCCGGACGCCGAGTACCCGCTGCTGCTGACCACCGGCCGGGTCGTCGCGCAGTACCAGTCGGGCGCGCAGACGCGGCGGGTCACCGAGCTGAACGCGGCCGCGCCCGGCCCGTTCGTGGAGCTGCACCCGCGCCTCGCGGCCCGTATCGGCGCGGCCGAGGGGGACCCGGTGACCGTGACATCCCGGCGGGGCCGGGCCACCGCGCCCGCCCGGATCACCTCCGCCATCCGCCCGGACACGGTCTTCATGCCGTTCCACTGGCCGGGCGAGGGCCGCGCCAACACCCTCACCAACCCGGCGCTCGACCCGACGTCCCGGATGCCGGAGTTCAAGTCGTGCGCGGTACGGGTGGAGGTCGTCGGGTCACGGGCGTAGGTGAGGAACCCTGGGCCGCCTCAGGCCCGATCTTCGCCCTGCCCTGCCTGCCGAAGTTCCTTCTCCAGCAGAGTGAAGGACTTGGGCGTCCCGCCCGGCTGCGGCTTGCCCTCCATATGGCCCACGACTCGGTAACCGGCGTTCCGGTAATAGGCGTTGAGCTGTGCGTTACCGGCCAAGCAGTCCAGGCGCACACAAGTCCGCCCCACCGCAGCCACTCGGAGTTCCGCCGCGCTCAGCAGCAGCCGCCCCGTTCCGGGCGCGGCGGCGCCCCGGTCGACCATGAGCCGGTGCACGTATCCGGCCACGGGCGGCTGCAGACCCCAGGCGGCCTCGTCCTCCCACCACAGCTCCCAGGCGCCGGCGATGCGCCCCCCGGCCTCCGCGAGCCAGACCTCGCCATGCGCCATGACCTGGCGGAAGTGGTCCTCGTCCAGCTCTCCCGGCTGCCACTGCCCGGTGATGCCGCGGGCCAGCATCCAGCGTGCCGCGTCGTCGCGGAGGCGGACGAGGGCGGCCAGATCGGCCTCGGTAGCCGGGCGGACGTGTAGATCATTCACTCGCGGATCGTCGCACATCCCTCCGACGACGGTCTCCGCCGGACCATGCCGTTGATCGCGACGGGCGGGCAGCAAAACCTCCCCCAGGGACAGGTAGGCGCGTAGGTTCGAAGCATGTGCGACTGTGAGCAGTTCGACCTCGACGCCTATCTGGACCGCATCGCTTGTGAGGGCGGCCGACGGGCCGAGCCGGCGACGCTGCAGGGCGTCCATCTGGCCCACGCGCTGTCGCTGCCCTTCGAGAATCTGGACCCGCTGAGCGGCCGGGCGCCCTCGCTGGCACCTGGCGATCTCATGGCCAAGATGGTCCACGGGCGGCGGGGCGGCTACTGCTACGAGCACAACACGCTGATGTGGCTCGCCCTGGAGGCGCTCGGCTTCCGGGTGGGCGGGCTGGCGGCGCGGGTGGTGCTGGGCGCCCCGACACGTTGCAGCCGGCCGCGCACGCACATGATGCTGCGGGTGTCGGTGCCGGGTGAGCCGGAGCCGTATCTCGCGGACGTCGGCTTCGGCGCCGCCGGCTCGCTGCTGGCCCCGATCCCGCTGGTCACCGGCACCGAGTTCGAAGGCGGCGGACGCCGGCACCGGCTGGTGACAGCGTCGCACGAAGGTCCGCTGGAGCTACTGGAGTTGCAGATGTACGACGGCCGGGACTGGGTCGGACAGTACGCGTTCACGCTGGAGCCGTTCGCAGCCCCGGACTACGAGGTGTTCAACTGGCACGTCGGCACCAATCCCCGCTCCCCCTTCACCCGCCGGCCGTATCTCCAGCGGACCACCGCCGAGCGTCATCTGGCCCTGGACGGCGACCGGTTGACCGAGACCCGAGCCGACGGCACGGTCACCGAGCGCATGCTCGCGGACGAGGCGGAGGCACGGCGCGTGATCGAGGAGGACTTCGGGGTCGCCGTACCCGAGGGGCTGTCCCTGCTGCGCTGACTCAGCGCCGGGACAGCCAGTCGCCGTCCTCGATCAGGTTCCCCTCGGCTCGCAGGGCGGTGGCGACGCGGGGAGCGGCCAGGTAGACCCAGGCCCGGGCGCGGGTGCCGTCGGTGGTGCGGACGACGTCCCGGGCGACGCGTTCGTAGAGGTTGCGCGGGTCGCCCGGGACGTACTCCTCCAGGCGGTCGAGGGCGGCGAGCAGGCCGGCATACGACTCCGGGCGGGCGGTGACCAGTTCGCCGCGGATCTCGCCGCCGGGCCGCTCGACGGCGTAGGGGTAGCCGGGGCCGTCGTAGAGCGCCGCGCCGGGCAGCCGGGCCGGTTCCTCCGACGCGGTGCGGCCCCGCAGGAACACGTCGTGGTTGACCTCACCGGGGCGCAGCGTGCCGTAGACGAAGAAGGGCAGCGGGGGTCCGGGCTCCGAAGCGATCACGGAAACGATTCTGTACCCCCTTCGGCTCCTCACACATCTCCATGAAGGGTCTATGGACACCACATGTCATGGCCCCTTAAATCTCTGGGGACATCAGCGCCGCCCCCACGCCTGGTTTGGCGCCTCCCCGAGGAGACCGATGAGCCGGATACGGCAGCACGTACGAGGATCCCGTCGTCTCGCCACCACCGCCGGCGTCGCCGTCACCACCGCGACCCTGCTGTCCGTGGCCCTCTCCCCCACCGCCCACGCCGATACGAGACCGTCCCGGGCCACCGCGATCCAGAACGCGGCCTCGGCGCTCCTGGCCCATGCCGCGAGCCTGGGCCTGACCTCCGCCGAGGGCACCAGCGTCCGCGATGTGATCGTGGACAGGAACGGCACCCAGCACGTCCGCTACGACCGCACCTACCACGGACTGCCCGTGCTGGGCGGCGACTTCGTGGTCCACCTGGCCCGGGACGGCGCCTACCGCAGCGCGAACCGGGCCACCCCCGGCACCATATCCCTCGCCTCCATCCTCCCCGAGATCTCGGCCCCCAAGGCCGCCGACCTCGCCGTGAACGCCCTGCGCGCCGTCAACCTCGGCAACACGCTGAAGCAGGTCAAGGCCAAGCCCGAGCTGATCGTGGACGCCCTGCACGGCACCCCGAGGCTCGCCTGGCGCACCAACGCGGCCGGCCTGGACTCGCTCGGCAACCCGGTCGCCCGGACCGTGCTGACCGACGCCCGCACCGGCCGCCAGATCGACGCCTGGGACAGCATCGAGACCGCCGCCGGCGACGGCAAGTCGCTGTACGGCGGGACGGTGCCGCTTCAGACGACCCAGTCGGGCTCGTCGTACCAGCTCAAGGACCCGACGCGCGGCAACACCTTCACCGGTGACGCCGAGGGCAAGACCGACCTGTGCTTCTTCGGCATATGTTTCAGCCGGGCGCCCGCGGACCTGTTCACGGACGCCGACAACCACTGGGGCACCGGCACCACCTCCGACCGCGCCTCGGCCGCCGTCGACGCCCAGTACGGCACCAACATGACCTGGGACTACTACAAGAACGTCCACGGGCGCAGCGGCATCGCGGGCGACGGCAAGGGCTCGTACAACCGCGTCCACTACGGCAGCAACTACAACAACGCCTTCTGGGACGACAGTTGCTTCTGCATGACGTACGGCGACGGTGACGGGACCACGTTCGGGCCGCTGGTCGCCCTCGACGTCGCCGGGCACGAGATGACCCATGGAGTCACCGCCAAGACGGCCGCGCTGACCTACTCCGGCGAGTCCGGCGGGCTCAACGAGGCCACCTCGGACATCCTCGGCACGATGGTGGAGTGGTACGCGAACAACCCCGCCGACCCCGGTGACTACCTCATCGGCGAGAAGATCGTGAAGCCCGGCTTCGGCAAGACCGCACTGCGCTACATGGACAAGCCGTCCAGGGACGGCAACTCGGCGGACTACTGGAGCAGTTCGGTCGGCAACCTCGACGTCCACTACTCCTCCGGCGTCGCCAACCACTTCGCCTACCTGCTGGCGGAGGGCAGCGGCGCGAAGACCATCAACGGCGTCAGCTACGACTCGCCGACGTACAACGGCTCCACGGTCACCGGCATCGGCCGGGACAAGGTCGGCAAGATCTGGTACCGGGCGCTGACGGTCTACATGACCTCCTCGACGAACTACGCGGGGGCCCGTACGGCGACCCTGAACGCCGCCAAGGACCTGTACGGCGCGGGCAGCACGGAGTACAACGCGGTGGCGGCGGCCTGGAGCGCCGTCAACGTCGGCTGAGTCGCTCGGCGGTGAGAGGACAGGCCGGCGCCGGTGATGGCACCGGCCTGCCGGTTTGGCGCGTCACCCGTTCAACGAGGGGTGGCGCGCCATTCGTGTGTTCTTCGCACGGTCGTCTCGTCGCCCTTTCCGCACACCTGTGACCTGCGGGAACCCGGCGGCGGCTAGTCCGTGTGGGGGCCGGTCCGCGACACCCGTTCACCGCATTTCTGACGGCCCATCAGCAAGCGGCCCCGGGCGAAAGGCAGTTACCTCGAAAGGGCAGGCGACACACCAGTCGGACAAGCTCTGGGGAGACCATGCGACGCACCGCCCGTCTGCTGACCGGTACCGCGCTCGTCGTGGTGGCCGCGGCACCCGCCCGGGCCGGCACCGGCAGCCTGGACGTGTACCCCTCCACCGTGGCCCCCGGCAGCCAGGTCACGGTGAACACCGCCGCGTGCGGGGACAAGGGCTCGGCGACCGGGGACGCGAGCGCGGTCGGCGCCGGTACCTTCACGCTGGCGCCCAGCGCGCACGAGGGCGAGGCGATCGGCCAGTTCCAGGTGCCGCCGAGCGCGCAGCCGGGGACGTACGAGATCGTCGCCAAGTGCGCGGAGGGCGGCCGGCAGGTGAGCGGCGACCTGGTGGTGGCCCTGAGCGCGGCGCACGAGCAGCTGCAGCCGCGGGGAAGTGTGAAGACGGGGGTCGGCGGCGCACTCGGCACCGACCCCGTACAGACCGCGGCGGGTGTGGCGGCGCTGGCCGTCGCCGCCGCGGGCGGTACCTGGCTCCTGCATCGCCGGGCGAGAGGCGACGGGATCTGACGGACACCCTCCGCTGTCCGTCCGCCGGTACCGCACGTCCCGCCCCCTCCGGGTCCGAATGCCCCTCGCGGCCCGGAGGGGGAGGGGGTTTCAGAAGGGGAATCCGCCTCCGGGAGTCCCGCAGGTCCGCCTCCAGAGAGGGATGCGTATGCGCAGGAGTGCCAGGAGTGCCAGGAGTGCCAGGAGCGGCGGCAGATCCAGGCATGACCGGCTCGGCGACACCGCGATAGCCGCGGCCACCGTCGTGGCCCTCGGTTCCGGGGTGTGGCTGCTCGGCGACGGCGCACGGACGCACACGCCACCGCAGCCGGCCGCCGCCGAGGGCAGCCCCGACCCGGGCGGCGCGCGGCCCGCGGCGCACGCCCTGGTCCCGTCCGTGCCCACCCGCATCCGCATCCCCGCGATCCGGGTGAACGCCCCGCTGATGGGCCTGGCCCTCACCCGCTCCGGCAGCCTGGACGTGCCGCCCCCGCAAGCCAAGAACCTGGCCGGCTGGTACGAGGCCGGCACCATACCCGGCGAGACGGGCACCGCGATCGTCGCCGGCCACGTCGACAACACCGAGGGTCCCGCCGTCTTCTACGACCTCGGCGCGCTGAAGCGGGGCGCCCGCATCGAGGTGGACCGCCGGGACGGCTCCGTGGCCGTGTTCACCGTGGACGCGGTGGAGGCGTACGCGGCGAGCAACTTCCCCGACGAGAAGGTGTACGGCGCGGCTCACCGGCCCGAGCTCCGGGTCATCACCTGCGGTGGGGGGTATTCGAGGACGACCGGGTATCAGGGCAACGTGGTGGTGTTCGCGCATCTGACCGGGAGCCGCTGAGAGCAGCGCCCCGAAGGGGCGCGGGGCTGTATCGATATGCGGCTCCGCCGGGTGGGCGCGGGCAACCCCGACGGCGCCGCAGCCGAAACCCGGCTCACCGCACCGCGGACCTCACACGCCGAGCCGGCGGCAGCTGAGGGCAGCGTTCCCCACGGGAAACCGACGTGATGCGGCCGGGTAACGTCGTGACCGCACGCTCAAGGGCATGACCTCGAATACGCGTGTGGTGGTGATCGGCGCCGGCCTCGCGGGCGTACGGCTCGCCCGGCGGCTCGGCGAGCTGGGCACGCCCGCGCTGCTCGTCGGCGAGGAGGAGCACCCGCCGTACAACAGGGTGCTGCTCGCCGAGGTGCTGGCCGGGCGGTACGCCCCCGAGGTGATCGGCCTGCCGGCGCCCGCCGGCCTGCTGCGCGCCCGGGTCACCGGTATCGACCGGGCCGCCCGGACGGTCGAGTGCGCCGACGGCTCCTCGATCGCATACGACACGCTGGTTCTGGCCACCGGCTCCAATCCGGTGCTGCCGCCGCTGCGCGGTCTGTTCACCCCGGACCACCGACTCCCCGAGGGCGTCCACGCGTTCCGCACCATGGACGACTGCCTGGGGCTCGCCAAGGCGGTCCGGCCGGGTGGGCGCGCCGTCGTCATCGGGGGCGGGCTGCTCGGCGTGTCCGCCGCCCGCGCGCTCGCCGCGCGCGGCGCGCAGGTGGTCCTCGCCCAGCAGGCCGAGCGGCTCATGGAACGCCAGCTCGACCCGGACGCCTCCCGGCTGGTGCTGCGGCACCTGACCGAGCTGGGCGTCGAGGTGCACACCGAGTGCCGGGTGCGGGACGTGCGCTGTGTCGCGGGGGCCGTGCGCTCGGTGGAGATGGCCGACGGGTACGCGCTCGACGCCGACCTCGTCGTGCTCGCGTGCGGGGCACGCCCGCGCACCTCACTCGCCGAACAGGCCGGTCTCGCCGTCCACCGGGGCGTCCTCGTCGACGACGAGCTGCGCACCTGCGACCCGCACATCCACGCCGTCGGCGACTGCGCCCAGCACGACGGCACGGTCTACGGCCTGGCCGCGCCCGCCCTGGAACAGGCCGACGCGCTGGCCGAGTTGCTCGCGGGAAGCCCCGGCGCCCGGTACTCGGGCACCCGTTCCCTGACCCGGCTGACCCTCACCGGCGCGGGCGCCCCCTTCGACCTGGCCGCGTTCGGCGAGACCGAGGCGCAACCGGGCGACGACGTCGTACGGCTCGCCGACGCCACCCGCGGCACCTACCGGAAGGTCGTCGTCCGCGAGGACCGCCTGGTCGGCGGCGTCCTCGTCGGCGAACTCGGCACCGTCGGCGCGCTCGCCCGCGCCTGGGAGGGAGCAGAGCCGCTCCCCGACGACGGCCCCCTGCTCCACCTGCTCACCAACGATGGAGGCTCCTGATGACCGCCACCCCGGGGGCCACCCCCACGATCGTGCTCGTCGGCCATGGCATGGTCGGCCAGCGCTTCCTCGAAGCGCTCGCCGAGCGCGGCCTGACCGCCACGCACCGCGTGGTCGTGCTGTGCGAGGAGCCGCGTCCGGCGTACGACCGCGTCGCCCTCACCTCGTACTTCTCGGGCAAGACCGCCGAGGACCTCTCCATGACCGACATGGAGTTCATCAACGACCACGGCATCGAGCTGTACGTCGGCGACCCGGCGGAGACGATCGACCGCGAGGCGCGGACGGTCACGGCCCGCTCCGGCCGGGTCTTCGGGTACGACACCCTCGTCCTGGCCACCGGCTCGTACCCCTTCGTGCCCCCGGTCCCGGGCAAGGACGCCGAGGGCTGTTTCGTCTACCGGACCATCGAGGACCTGCTCGCCATCGAGGAGTACGCGCAGACCGCGACGACCGGTGCCGTGGTCGGCGGCGGACTGCTCGGCCTGGAGGCGGCAGGTGCGCTCAAGGGCCTCGGGCTCGACGCCCACATCGTGGAGTTCGCGCCGCGCCTGATGCCGGTGCAGGTCGACGAAGGCGGTGGCGCGGCACTGCTGCGGACCATCGCGGGCATGGGCCTGTCCGTGCACACGGGCGTGGGCACGCAGGAGATCCTGACCGCCGAGGACGGCTCGGTCACCGGCATGAAGCTTTCCGACGGCTCCGAACTCGCCACCGACATGGTCGTGTTCAGCGCCGGTGTCCGCCCCCGCGACCAGCTGGCCCGCGCCTGTGGCCTCACGGTCGGCGAGCGCGGCGGCATCACGGTGGACGAGCAGTGCCGCACGGTCGGCGACGCGCACGTCTTCGCGATCGGCGAGTGCGCGCTGGCGGCCGACGGCCGGGTGTACGGCCTGGTGGCGCCCGGCTACGAGCAGGCGGAGACGGCCGCCGCCACGATCGCGGCCGACGAGGCGTCCTTCACCGGCGCCGATCTGTCGACGAAGCTGAAGCTGCTCGGTGTGGACGTGGCGTCCTTCGGCGACGCGCACGGCACCACCGAGGGCTGCCTGGACGTCGTCTACTCCGACTCCCGCGCCGGCCTGTACAAGAAGCTGGTCATCGGGCCGGACGGGACGCTGCTCGGCGGCATCCTGGTCGGCGACGCGGAGGCGTACGGCACGCTGCGCGCCCTGACCGGCTCGGTGCCCCCCGTCTCCCCCGAGTCGCTCGTCCTGCCCGCCGGAGCCGACTCGGGGGCCCAGCTGGGACCGTCCGCGCTCCCGGACGAGGCGATCATCTGTTCCTGCCACAACGTCAGCAAGGGCGCGATCCGCGGCGCGGTCACCGACCACCGGTGCACCACCGTGCCCGAGGTGAAGAAGTGCACCAAGGCCGGTACCGGCTGCGGCAGTTGCGTCAAGGTGCTCGGCCAGCTCGTCAACGCCGAACTGGAGGCGTCGGGCGTCGAGGTCGACAAGGGCCTGTGCGGCTGCTTCGCCCAGACCCGCGAGGAGCTGTACGAGATCGTCCTCGCCCTGCGCATCACGTCGTACCAGGACCTCCTGGACCACCACGGCCGCGAAGGCGCCCGGGGCGGCGAGGGCTGCGAGACCTGCAAGCCGGCGGTCGCCTCGATCATCGCCTCGCTCGCCCCGGCGATCGGCGCGAGCGGCTACGTCCTGGACGGCGAGCAGGCGGCCTTGCAGGACACCAACGACCACTTCCTGGCCAACCTGCAGAAGAACGGCTCGTACTCGGTCGTGCCGCGCATCCCCGGCGGTGAGATCGCACCCGAGAAGCTGATCGTGATCGGTGAGATCGCCCGGGACTTCGGCCTCTACACCAAGATCACCGGTGGCCAGCGGATCGACATGTTCGGCGCCCGGGTGGAGCAACTGCCGCTGATCTGGGCGCGCTTGGTCGACGCGGGCTTCGAGTCGGGCCACGCGTACGGCAAGGCACTGCGCACCGTGAAGTCCTGCGTGGGCTCCACCTGGTGCCGCTACGGCGTCCAGGACTCCGTCAAGATGGCGATCGACCTGGAGCTGCGCTACCGGGGCCTGCGCTCCCCGCACAAGCTGAAGTCGGCGGTCTCCGGCTGCCAGCGCGAGTGCGCCGAGGCCCAGTCGAAGGACTTCGGCGTGATCGCCACGGCCAACGGCTGGAACCTGTACGTCGGCGGCAACGGCGGCGCCACCCCGCGCCACGCGGACCTGCTGGCCCAGGACCTCTCCGACGCGGAACTGGTCCGCCTGATCGACCGTTTCCTGATGTTCTACATCCGCACGGCCGACCGTCTGGAGCGCACGAGCGTGTGGCTGGAGCGGATCCCGGGCGGCCTGGACCACGTACGGGACGTGGTGGTGCACGACTCGCTCGGCATCTGCGACGAGCTGGAGCAGCTGATGCGGGCGCATGTCTCCCACTACCGCGACGAGTGGGCGGAGACCATCAACGACCCCGAGAAGCTCGCCCGGTTCGTGTCCTTCGTGAACGCCCCGGACACCCCGGACCCGCTCGTCGCCTTCGTCCCCGAGCGCGACCAGATCAAGCCCGACCTGCCGCTGCTGAACATCGGCCTGCGGCCCGCCGACGACATCCTGGAAGGAAGCGCCCGATGACCCTGGCTGTCGAGACCACCGACCTGAAGGTCCAACTCCGGCTGACGGACGGCTGGTTCACTGCCTGTGACCTGAGCGCGCTCACCCCCGGCCGCGGGGTGGCCGCCCTGCTGCCGGACGGCCGCCAGGTGGCCCTCTTCCGTGACCGCGCCGACCGCCTGTACGCCGTCGACAACCGCGACCCCTTCACCGGCGCGGCGGTCCTCTCCCGCGGCCTGACCGGCACCCACGTCGGCCGCCCGTTCGTCGCCTCGCCCCTGCTGAAGCAGCGGTTCGACCTGGTCAGCGGGGAGTGCCTGGACGACGGGGAGGTACGGCTGACGGCGTACGAGGTGCGGGCGGCCTAGCCGACCGGTTTCCCCTGGAGCGCTACGAGCGGTCGGGGCCCACCCGGATCGTGCGGGACGCGACGACACGGGGGTCAGTCGATCCCCGACCGCTCCACGCCCGCCACGATCCACCGCTGGAAGCACAGGAACACCAGCAGCAGCGGCAGGATCGACACGACGGCCGCGACGAACAGTTCGTGCAGGCGGATCACCTGGGACGTCGTGAACGACGACAGGGCCACCTGCACCGTCCAGGCGCTCTGGTCCTGCCCGATCACCAGCGGCCACAGGAAGGAGTTCCACGCGCCGAGGAAGACGATCGTGCCGACCGCCGCGAACACCGGCCGCGCGTTCGGCACGACCACCAGCCAGTACGTCCGCCAGTACCCGAGCCCGTCGACCTGCGCCGCGTCCTCCAGCTCGCGTGGGAAGCCGAGGAAGTACTGCCGGAAGACGAAGCAGGCGAAGGCGGAGAACAGCGTCGGGACGATCAGCCCGCGCAGGGTGGAGATCCAGCCGAGGGACGACACCAGGACGAAGCTCGGTACGAAGGTGACGGCGGCCGGGACCAGCAGGGTGCCGAGGACGCCGTAGAAGACCTTGTTCGCGTGCCGGTACGGAATGCGGGCGAGGCCGTAGCCGGCGAGGGAGGACAGCAGCAGGGTCCCCAGCGTCGTGGCGATCGCGATCAGCGCCGAGTTGAGGAGGGAGCGGGCGAAGGGGACGGAGGGGTCGTCGAAGAGTTCCCGGACGTTGCCCCACTTCAACTCGCCGGGGAAGAAGGTCCATTCGGGCGAGGTGATGTCCTGCTCGCTCGACAGGCCGTTGCGCAGCAGCAGGTAGAAGGGGATCAGGAAGAGCAGGGCGAGCGCGATCAGCAGCGCCAGCCTGAGCGCCCGCCCGGCCCGCACCAGGGCGTCATCCATCGGGGTCCGTCCTCCCGAGCTTCAGCCACCGCGCCTGACCCACCGTGACGACCGCGACGATCAGCGCGAGGATCACCGCGCCCGCGCTGCCGAGCCCGAGGTTCTGCCCCTGGCCGAGGGCGGTGTAGTAGAGGTAGACCAGCGGCGGGCGGGCGTACGGCGGATAGCCGCGGGCGTCGGAGAGCAGGTTGTAGAACTCGTCGAAGGCCTGGAAGGCGTTGATGACGAGCAGCAGCACCACCGCGACCGAGGTCGCCCGCAGCTGGGGCAGGGTGATGTGCCGCAGCACCGTCCAGCCGGGCCGGGCCCCGTCCACGGCGGCCGCCTCGTACAGCACCGGATCGATCCGCTGGAGCCCCGCCAGGAACAGGATCATGTAGAACCCGGCCTGCAGCCACAGTCGTACGCTCACGATGACCAGCCAGTACCAGGGCGGATCGGTGGTGGACAGCCAGGCGACCGGATCGCCGCCGAACCAGCCGAGAACGGTGTTGGCGAGCCCGAACCGCACTCCGTTGAAGATCGACATCTTCCACACCAGGGCGGCGACGACGTAACTGCACGCGGCCGGAAGGAAGAAGACCGACCGGAAGAACGCGCGCGCCCACCGGACCCGGTTGACCATGAGGGCGAGCGAGAGGGACAGGAGGTACGTGACGGGCACGATGAACGCGGTGAACAGGAGGAAGGTCTTCAGGCTGCCGACGAACGCGCCGTCCCGCAGCATCGCCGTGTAGTTGTCCAGGCCGACGAAGTGCGTGGGCGTGACGGTGTTGTGCGCGTCGAAGAAGCTGAGGCCCACGCTCCACAGCAGCGGAACGTAGGTGAACAGCGTGAGCCCGGCCGCGAAGGGCCCCACGAACACCCAGAACCACAGTGCTCTGCGGCGCCTCACGACTTCTTCTTCACCCGGTCCAGCTCACCGGCCACCTTCCGTACGACGGCCCGCAGTTCACCCTCCGGATCGGCCCCGCTGCCGATGATCCGGCTGAGCGCGTCCTGATAGGCGGTCTGGGCGGCGGGCGTCCACAGCAGGGGCTGGGCGTAGCCGTGCTCCGTGGTGAAGCGCACGGCGTCGGCGGCGGCACCCGACCGCAGCTTGCCGGCCTTCTTTGCGAGGGAGATCCGGGCCGGGATGTGGAAGCCGTACGACAGCGCGAAGTCCTCCTGGTAGTCGGTCCGTTCGACCCACAGCCAGCGCACGAACTCCTTGGCGGCCTCCTTGTGCCGGCCGCGCGCGCTGACGGCTGCGCCGTAGGCCCCGACGGGGACGGACGGCTTGCCCTGGCCGCCGTCCTTCGGGAACGGCAGGACACCGAAGTCGTCCCCCAGCTCCTTCTGGATCTGCGGCAGCGCCCACAGCCCGGACCACTGCATCGCGGTCAGCCCCTGGATGAAGGCGGAGGGGTCGGACCAGTCGGCGGGTGCGCCGAGGAGCAGGGACTTGTCGGCGTACAGCTGGTGCAGTTTGCCGAGGGTGCGGGCGGCGGCGGGGTCGTCGAAGCCGACCTTGCCGTCCTCGGTGACGAGCTGAAGCCCTGCGGCGTACAGGGGCGTACCGCCGAGCACACCGGCTCCCCCGTCATTGCCGAGGAACAGCCCCTTGACCTTGCTGCCGGTGAGTCTGCGGGCCGCGTCCACGAGGGCGTCGAGCGTGGCGGGCGGCTCGACCCCGGCGTCCTTCAGCAGGCTCTTGCGGTAGTAGAGCATCTGCATGTCGATGACCTGCGGGATGCCCCAGACCCGGCCGTCGTAGGTCTTGGGCGTGAGCACGGCCGGATTGAAGTCGTCCCTGACACCCTTGAGGAGGTCGGTGAGGTCGACGACCTGACCGCCCTGGATCTGGTCGAGGGTGGGCCCGTTGACCTCGAAGACGTCCGGCCCGGAGTCGGTGAGCAGGGCGGCCGCGGTCTGCTGGTCGTAGTTCCCGGGCCGCCACTGCACCTTGACGTGCGCCTTCTTGTAGGCGGCGGCGTACCGCTGGACGGCCTGCTCGGTGCCGGGCTCGCCGTACTGGTGGTACCACTGGGACAGTTCGGTTCCCGAACCCCCGCCGCCACGCCCGGTGTTGGACCCGCAAGCGGCGAGTAGCCCGGCACCCGCCCCGGCTCCCGCGGCCAGCAGTGCCCGGCGGCTCATGGTCATCATCGGTGCCCCCTGACGTTCGTCATCGATGCACGGCCCAACGATCAACCATGTGCGTCGATTACGAAAGAGGGCCCCCTGTCGGGCGCGCCGGACCGGGAAGCCGTCGGCTTGGGATCCATGGGCCCCAAGGAGGGCGCGGCCGGGTCGCCGCGGTCGTGGTCCCGGCCCCCTTCACGGCGTGCTCCGGGGTCTTCCAGGCCGGCCCGGTGAACGTCGAGGGCGCCTTCTGAGAGGACGAGGGCACCTTCCGAAAGGAGAGGCGGCGCAGGCCGGGGGGAACGGCAGGTCCCCGGTGCCGCCCCTCCCGCTGCGCCCCCGGGGCGGATCAGTCGCCGAGGCCGGAGCCGAGGCCGGCGTGCTTGTCCTGGCGTGAGCCGCGACGCCGGGTGATCGACATCAGATCGCTCGGCGCGTCCAGTTCGAGCCGGTGCCAGCGGCAGCGGGGCACGATCACGGCGGTACCCGGGGTCAGCCGCACCATCTCCTCGGCGTCACCCTCCGCGAGGGGCCGGAAGTACAGGCGCACGCCCCCGGCCAGGCAGCACACGGCCTCCTCGCCCTCGGGGTGCACCTCCCAGTGATCGGCGTGCACGTCGGCGTCGGTCGCCACATGGAAGGCCGCGACCTGCCAGGAGCCGGGGTCGCCCTCCGTCATCCGCCGAGGGCCGGACAGGACGCCGCCGTCGGACCGGAAGTCCAGCATGGAGGAGAAGAGGTCGACGGTCGTGATGGTCATGACGGTGTTCCTTCCAGTCGGTTGTCCGTGGGCGCGGCGGGGGCGCCGAGGTGGGAAGCGGTGGTGGCGTCGCTGCGGCGGCGGGGCAGTACGGCGATCGCCACGACCGCCGCGAGCAGGAACAGGGCGGCCGTGGCAGCGAGGCCGAGGGCGTAACCGGCGTCGAGGGCGCCGGGTCCGGTGGCCGTGCCGGTGCGGTGGGCGGCGACCGTGGCGAGGGTGGCCAGCCCGATACAACCGCCCAGCTGACGGGCGCTGTTGAAGAGACCGGAGGCCATGCCGGCCTCTCCGGGCCGCACGCCGGTCGTCGCCGCGGCGGCGGCCGGTGCGAACACCAGCCCGATCCCGACGCTGGTCAGCAGGGACGGCCCGAGCACATCGGCGAGAAAGCTGCCGTGCGGGCTGATCCGGGCGAACCAGGCCATGCCCGCGGCAGCGAACAGCGCGCCGGGCACGAGGGCGGCACGCGGCGAGCGGGTCGCGGTGATGCGGGTGGCGGCGACGGTGGCCGCCACCGAGCCTACGCAGAACGGCAGGAACGCGAAGCCGGTCGCGGCGGCGCCGAGGCCCAGGACCTGCTGGAGGTAGAGGGAGACGAAGTAGAACGCGGTGAACTGCCCGGCCGCGGCGAGGAACACCAGCAGATCGGCACCGGCGACCCAGCGGCTGCGCAGCAGCCCGAGCCGCAGCAGCGGGGCGGACACCCGGGATTCGACGAGGGTGAACGCGACCAGCAGGAGAGCCGCACCCCCGAGAGTGACCAAAGTCCCCTGGGATCCCCACCCTTGGACATCGGTCCGTACGACACCGAAGACGAGGAGTCCGGTTCCGCCGGTCGCGAGCAGGGCTCCGAGCGCATCGGGCCGCTCCCGCCGCACCGGCCCCGGCTCGACCGGTACGGCCACGTGGACGAGCGCGAGCGCCGTGACGACGATGGGCAGGTTGATCAGCATCACCCAGCGCCAGCCGGCGTACTGGGTGAGCACCCCGCCCGCCAGCACGCCCAGCGCGCCGCCCACGGCGTTCATCCCGCTCCACACGCCGAGGGCGCGCACGCGCCGGGGGCCGTCGGTGAAGGTGGTGGTCAGCAGCGCCAGCGCGGCCGGCGCGGTGGCGGCGGCACCCAAGCCCTGCCCTGCACGAGCGGCGACCAACTGCCAGGGTTTCTGGGCCAGTCCGCCGGCGAGCGAGCAGACCCCGAAGACGACCAGCCCCGCGACGAAGAGCCGACGTCGGCCGTACAGATCACAGGCCCGCCCGCCGAGCAGCAGAAACCCGCCGAAGGTGAGCGCGTACACGTGCACGACCCAGGACAGGTCGAGCGGACCGAAACCGAGGGAGGTGCGGATCGCCGGGAGCGCGACGTTGACCACGGCCATGTCCAGAGCGACGACGAACTGGGCTACGGCGGCGGCCGCGAGCACGGTCGTGGGGTTGCCTCGTAAGTTTCTATACACGTAAGAAAACTAGCGCACCCAGGTCGGGGTTGTCGACACCTGGGAATCCCGGAGGGCTTGGCGGGTTACGGCCGGGGCCGGCGTGGGCGTGGCGGATTACGGCCGGGGCCGGCGTGGGCGTGGCGGATTACGGCCGGGACCGGCGCAGAAATGGAGCGTCACGCCTGGCCAGGGCTGGTCATTGCTGGTCATTGCTGGTCATCGCTGGTCATCGCCGGAGACGGGCCGGGCATAGGGATGACGAGGGCATGATGGGACCCATGCCGCAACCGCCCGCACCCCGCAAGACCACCGGTCGACCTGCCCGTATCTCCCGCGCGGAGATCCTCCGGACGGCGCTCCGGATCGTGACGGACGAGGGCGTGGACCGGCTGACCATGCGCCGGCTCGCCTCCGAGGTGGGCAGCACGCCCATGGCGCTCTATCACCACGTCCGCGACAAGGAGGAGCTGCTCCTCCTCCTGCTGGACGACTACGCCGCGCAGCACCTGCGCCGGCCGCCCGCTCCCCCCACCGACCCGCGCGAACGCGTCATCGCCGCGGCGACCGCGATTCACGAGGTGCTGGCCGCCTGCCCCTGGGCCGTGGAAGTCCTGACGGCGGACGACCTGATGTCGACGTCCGCACTGTGGTTCGTGGAACAGATCGTGGACGGCCTGACGGTCTGCGGCCTGTCCCTCGAGTCCGCCGTACACGGATACCGGGCGATCTGGTACTACACCGCCGGCGAAATCGTGATCCGCGCGACAGCGGCCCGCCGCCGCGCGGCCGACGACCGCCCGACCTACCGCGACCGCGTCTTCGCCGACCTGGACCCCGACGAACTCCCCCGCCTGGCGGAGGTGGCGGACCGCTGGGCCCCGCTGACCGCACAGGACACGTACGCGGAGGGCCTGACGGCGCTGGTGAACGGCCTGTTGACCAGGGGGGACTGAATGAGGGGCGGCACCCACACGCGGGGTGCCGCCCCTCTTTCGTGTGCGCTGAGACCCCGTCGTCATCGGCCCGGCCGACTGCGGAGTCCCCCACGCACAGGACGTACACGGCTACCGGGCCGACTGGAACAACACCGCCGGGAAGGTCATGGCCCGGGCGGCAGCGGTCCCGGCGGCGTGCGTCCAACGACCGACCCACTCACCGGACCGGGTCTTCGCCAACCGCAACCCGGCCGGACTGCCCGCCCGAAAATAGGTCAGGGCGCCCCCGGCGTACTCCATCCTCAGTCCCGGCGGATCAACTCGGGGTCGATCCGGCGGCCGATCAACGGCAATGACCCGAGCCCGGCGACGACAACGGCCCCGAGCGCACAGGCGAGCAGCAGCGGCACGCCCGCCCCGTCCCAGAAGATCGCACCACCTCCGGTGACGAGGTAACTCGACTCGGCTGCCTTGCCGGTGACGATGGCCAACACGAGCCCCACGGCCAAGGGCAACACGACCTGTGCAACCTGCACGGCCCGCAGGGTGCGCGGGCGCGCACCGAGCAAGGCCAGTGCCGTGACCTGCGGCTTCCGTTCCATAGCCCGATCCGTGGCCGCGACCATGTAGGCGGCCACGCCGATGATCAGGCCAAGGACCATGCCTACGGCGAGTAGGGTCCTGACGACAGTGATTTGCTGGAGAGCGGTCACGTTGATGCCGTAGGGGTCCACGCCGATGGTGGGGTCGACGCTGCCGATCCCGTCCAACACCTCTCGCACGGTTGCGGTGTCAGAGCTACTGAGGAGGACCAAGGTGGCGCTGTCGGGACGGTAACCAGCGGGAAGGAAGGACGGTGGCAGGAGGACGTCCGCGTCCATTGCTTGAATGTCATCCCAGTCCCGGTACCGAAGGACCTCTTTCGGTACTTTGAGTCGGTGGACGCGGAGGTGTCCGTCCTTCCAGAAGTGGAACGGGAAGGTCACCCCTGGCTTGGCATCGCTGAAGTATCCGTTGGCAGCGTCCAGCAGTCGGACGGGACGGCCGTCGACGCAGCCGGTGACCTTCGGCACCGACTCTTGCAGCTGGCCGCAAGTGGCGACCACCGCGTCGAGACTGGGGTGGTAGTAGTCGTTGCGAAGGTCCGTCCACGAACGCATCCGGACGGCATGCCCCCGAACGCCTCTGCTCCTCTCCAAAGCGCGCTGTTGCTCGGCCGTCACACCGTCGAGCCCGATGCTGTAGATCTGCACGGGCGAGTTGTGCTTGGACACCTGGTCGAGCTCGATCAAGACGCCTTGGACGAGCGAGGCTGCGTACACCAACATGACCAGGCCGGTCGCCACACGGAGAGCACCGCCCGGTTCCACCTCGTTGCGACGCATGGCAAGGCCCAAGGACAGCGAGCCGCTTGAGCGAGCCACCCTGCGGGCAAGAGCTTGTGAGAGGAGCGGCAGCGTCAGTGCGAGACCAACGCCGACCAATACGACGGCGAGTGGCATGAGGACAGCGGACACCCGCGTGTCCCGCGGCGCATGGCCTGTCGCACCCGCCAGGCAGTACCCGGCGACGATGCCCAGCCCGGGAACGAGCGGTAGCAGCCCCCACTTGGCGGGCGGCTTCTGCCCGGCACTGCGCCGCACGGCCAGCGGGTTCGCCGCTGCCTTCCGGGCACTCGCACGGCCCACGAACCATGCCAGGGCAGGGCAGCCGACGAGACAGATGAGAATCGTTGAGACGCTGAGCGCGCCGTCAGTCGGATACCACTTGAAGCCGGGGAGGCCCGCACGGCTGATCAGCTGGTTGACCATCTCGTAGATTCCGAGGCCGAGCAGAGAACCGAGCAGCGCGGCAGCCACCGTCTCGCCCGCATTGACTCGCTGAACAGCCTTCGTACTCAAGCCGACGAGCCGTAGTGCGGCCAACCGACGCACCCGGACAGCTGCGGAGAGCCTGGCGCACACCGAGAGGAAGACCGCCAGTGGCAGCAGTACGACACCAGCGAGGGTGAACCGCACGATGTCGAGGGTCGAGTCCTCCACTGTGGGGCTCGGCGGGTAAGCCTCGCCGAACAGCGTTACGACGTCCGCGTTCTTGAGTCTGGAGACGCCGATGTACGCGTACAACTCATCGGGACGTGCGAGCCCCTGGGCGCCGATGAATCCTCGCTCACGCCCTGGGAGCAGCTGGGCGAGCCCCGGTTCCGCGTGGAACGCCTCATGCAACCGCGGGGATAGGAAGATCTCGCCCGGACGCGGAAGTTCCGCCATCCCTGGTGGCGGCTCGATATGTGTGGTGCCTGGTGCAATGAAGACGCGGGTCATGGGCCGGGAACCGAGCGGGTCCGTCCTGGTCAGTTCCCGCGGGGCCCCCTTGGCACCGAGGCAGTGCCGCTGTGAGTCCATGGCACAGGTCGGCTGGCGCGCTGCGTTGCGGGCGTCCTGCGCTGCCAGGATCCCTGGGATGGTCAGGACCACGGCGAGGCAGCTCACACCAATCGCACTGCCCAGGGTCATGAGGAGGAACCTGACCCGGTTCCCGCGCCCGCTGCCCAGAAGCAGGCGCAGCCCAAGGAGCAGTTCCTTCACCTCGCCTCCCGGGCCCGGGCGGCGAGAACACCGTCGCGCATCGTGTAATGGCTGTCCGCTCGGGTTGCCACCTGTTGGTCGTGCGTGACGAGCACCACGGCTGTCCCCTGGGACCGCGCGAGGGCCAGGAACTCATCCAGTACGGCCTCGGCGTTGGCGCTGTCGAGGGAGCCGGTGGGCTCGTCGGCGAAGACCACGGCCGGCTGATGGACCAACGCGCGGGCGACGGCGACGCGTTGGCTCTGTCCTCCGGATACCTGCGATGGCCGACGGCGCCGCAGATCCGCGAGCCCCAGCCGACCGAGTACCTCGCCCGCGGCGGCGAGCGCGGGAGCCTTGCGTTGTCCGGCCAGGCGAAGAGGCAGCGCTGTGTTCTCCTCGATGGTCAGCTCGGGAAGCAGTTCGCCGTATTGGAAGACGAATCCGAACCGCTCGCGGCGGAGGGCGCTGAGTTCCTCATCGTGCATTTCGGCGAGGACGCGCCCCTCGAATCGGACCTCGCCACGAGCGACGGGCAGGACTCCAGCCAAGCAGTACAACAGCGACGACTTGCCCGAGCCGCTCTGCCCGGTGATCGCCGCGACCTCTCCGCGACGTAGGGAGATCTCCGCGTTCCGGACCGCGGGGGTGTCACCGTACATGAGGTCGACGCCCCTGGTGGACAGGACTTCTGACGTATTGATGGCGTTCCCCTAAGGAGAATGCGAGCCCGGACGCGGGATCCGGGCTCTGGCTGTCGGTGAGTCCTAGTTGTTGGTGAAGTGCTGTGCGGGCGAGCAGTTGTCCGGACGGAGACTTCCCCGGTCGCGACACGCGCGCATGTATGCGTTCACGGTGTAACGCTGAGCACCGTCCCAGTTGGAGTGGTGCATCCACACCGACCGCTTCTGCTTTCCGTCGTAGCGGACCCAGTCGTGGCCCTCGACGCGGACCTGCATGTAGACATTGTGATCGTCCCCCCTATTCGCGTCGCGGAGCCTGCCGGCCCACTCGAAGGCGCCGTGGTTCACCCCTGCGGCGTTGAACTTGTACTGGCCCTCCGCGAACTCGACGCCTCCTGACGTCAGCACAGGAATCGGTCCAGACCACGCCGCGGCCGCCGTCCCCGCAGCCGTGAGGATCAGACCGGCCGCCGCCAAGCCCGCCAACGCCTTTTTCATCTCCGTACCTCCGTCATCACCGGCAGCCCCGACAGCCACCAGAGATCACGGACTGTAACGCTACGGAAACGCAAAGAAACGATCTGCCCTCCCCATCACCACCACATCAGGTGATCGACAATCAGACACCGGCTGAAAACACGCCGGAGAGGCGGCACCCCCGCACAGGATGCCGCCTCTCTTTTCGTGGTCCGGAGCCGTCGCCCATCGGTTGAGGGTCGGGGACGGGTGGCGGCTCCGGGGTCAGGGGAGGGTCAGCGGTGGTCGCTGCCCTCCGACTGCGTGGCCGCGCGTCCCGCCTCCAGGCGGGCCACCGGGATGCGGAAGGGGGAGCAGGAGACGTAGTCCAGGCCGACCTCGTGGAAGAAGTGGACCGACTCGGGGTCGCCGCCGTGCTCGCCGCAGACGCCGAGCTTCAGGTCGGGGCGGGTGCGCCGGCCGGCCTCTGCCGCCAGCTTCACCAGGGAGCCGACGCCGTCCTTGTCGATCGTCTCGAAGGGGGAGACGCCGAAGATGCCCTTCTCCAGGTATGCCGTGAAGAAGGAGGCTTCGACGTCGTCGCGGCTGAAGCCCCACACCGTCTGCGTCAGGTCGTTCGTGCCGAAGGAGAAGAACTCCGCCGCCTCCGCGATCTGGCCCGCCGTCAGCGCGGCGCGCGGCAGCTCGATCATCGTGCCGATGGCGAGCTTGAGCTCGGTACCCGTGGCCGCCTGGACCTCCGCGATGACCTGGTCGGCCTCCTCGCGGACGATCTCCAGCTCCTGGACGGTGCCGACGAGCGGGATCATGATCTCGGCGCGCGGGTCGCCCTTCGCCGCCTTGCGCTCGGCCGCGGCCTCGGCGATCGCCCGCACCTGCATGGTGAACAGGCCGGGGATGACCAGACCGAGGCGCACACCGCGCAGGCCCAGCATCGGGTTCTGCTCGTGCAGGCGGTGGACCGCCTGCAGCAGGCGCAGGTCGTTCTCGTGCGGTTCCTGGCGGGACTCGGCCAGGGCCACGCGGACCGACAGCTCGGTGATGTCGGGCAGGAACTCGTGCAGCGGCGGGTCCAGGAGACGGATCGTCACCGGGAGGCCGTCCATCGCCTCGAAGAGTTCGACGAAGTCCTTCTTCTGGAGGGGGAGCAGCTCCGACAGGGCGGCCTCGCGCTCCTCCTCCGTGTCCGCGAGGATCAGCTTCTCGACCATCTCGCGGCGCTCGCCGAGGAACATGTGCTCCGTGCGGCACAGGCCGATGCCCTGGGCGCCGAAGCGGCGGGCGCGCAGCGCGTCCTCGGCGTTGTCGGCGTTGGCGCGCACGCGCAGGCGGCGCTTGCGGTCGGCGAAGGCCATCATGCGGTGGACCGCCTCGACCAGTTCGTCCGCGTCGTCGGCGCCCGGGTGCATCCGGCCCTCGAAGTACTCCACCACGGGGGACGGGACCACCGGGACCTCGCCCAGGTAGACCTTGCCCGACGAGCCGTCGATCGAGATCACGTCGCCTTCCTCGACGACGTGTCCGCCGGGGACCGTCATACGGCGGCGCTTGGTGTCGACCTCCAGCTCCTCCGCGCCGCAGACACAGGTCTTGCCCATGCCCCGGGCCACCACGGCCGCGTGGGACGTCTTGCCGCCGCGGGACGTCAGGATGCCCTCCGCCGCGATCATGCCGTCCAGGTCGTCCGGGTTCGTCTCACGGCGGACCAGGATGACCTTCTCGCCCGAGCGGGACCACTTGACGGCCGTGTAGGAGTCGAAGACCGCCTTGCCCACCGCGGCGCCGGGAGACGCGGCAATGCCGCGTGCGACCTGCTCGACCTTCGCGGTCTCGTCGAAGCGCGGGAACATCAGCTGGGCCAGCTGGGCGCCGGTGACGCGCTGGAGCGCCTCCGTCTCGTCGATCAGGCCCTGGTCGACCAGCTGGGTCGCGATGCGGAAGGCCGCGCCCGCCGTGCGCTTGCCGACTCGGGTCTGGAGCATCCACAGCTGACCGCGCTCGATCGTGAACTCGATGTCGCACAGGTCCTTGTAGTGGTTCTCCAGCGTCTCCATGATCTGCATGAGCTGGTCGTACGACTTCTTGTCGATCGACTCCAGCTCCGCGAGCGGGACGGTGTTGCGGATGCCCGCGACCACGTCCTCGCCCTGGGCGTTCTGCAGGTAGTCGCCGTAGACGCCCTGGTGGCCGGAGGCAGGGTCACGGGTGAAGGCGACGCCGGTGCCGGAGTCGGGGCCCAGGTTGCCGAAGACCATGGAGCAGATGTTGACGGCGGTGCCCAGGTCGCCGGGGATGCGCTCCTGGCGGCGGTAGAGCTTGGCGCGGTCGCCGTTCCACGAGTCGAAGACCGCCTTGATGGCGAGGTCCATCTGCTCGCGCGGGTCCTGCGGGAAGTCGCGGCCGGCCTCCTTCTTGACGATCTTCTTGAAGGTGGTGACCAGCTTCTTCAGGTCGGCGGCCTCCAGGTCGGTGTCGACCGTGACCTTCTTGGCCTCCTTGGCCTTGTCGAGGGCCTCCTCGAAGAGGTCGCCGTCGACGCCGAGGACGGTCTTGCCGAACATCTGGATCAGGCGGCGGTAGGAGTCCCAGGCGAAGCGGTCGTCGCCGGCCTGCTTGGCCAGGCCCTGCACCGACTTGTCGGAGAGGCCGATGTTCAGGACCGTGTCCATCATGCCGGGCATGGAGAACTTGGCGCCGGAGCGGACGGAGACCAGCAGCGGGTTGTCGGCCTGGCCGAGCTTCTTGCCCATGCGGGACTCGAGGGCGTCGAGGTGCGCACTCACCTCGTCACGCAGTGCCGCGGGCTCCGCGCCGCTGTCCAGGTAGACCTTGCAGGCCTCGGTGGTGATGGTGAAGCCGGGAGGCACCGGCAGACCGAGGTTGGTCATCTCGGCGAGGTTGGCACCCTTGCCGCCGAGGAGGTCCTTGAGGTCCTTGTTGCCCTCGGTGAAGTCGTAAACGAACTTCACTACGTGGGGTTCTTTGTTTTCCGACACGGGTCTCGACTCCTTGAGGCCACGGTGGCTGCCCTGACGGCGAGGAACATACCCAGATCGAAGGCACATGGGTACGTCCACTTGCGCGTCATGCGCCCGTAACCGGTCGTCCGCCAGCGGATCGAAAGTCAAGGCTTGGCAAGCCAGCGGACCAAGATGTGTTCACTTCTTGAACTCAAGCACCCTCAGACACGGGGTTTATCGCTCAGATGAGCGGTCATACTGCACGTCTGATTTCGGTCGATGAACGGTCAAGGGGTGGCACCCAGTGCCACCCCTTGGAGAAGTGCAGCCGCTCATGATCCGCTCATCTGAGCGCAACCCTTATCAAGGGTGGCGAGAATCACGCTGCCACAGTGTGCGGGATTTCACCATGCGGACCGCTTCCCGGTACCCGGAAACACCCACGTCACACGCCCCGGCGTCCCTGTCACACGCCCAGCGCCCGCAGCCGCTCCTCCACCCGCTCCGGCGCGTAGAGGTGGTCCACGACCAGCGCCCCCGCTCCGATGAGCGCGGCCCGCTCCCCCAGCCGGGAGGTGACGACGTCCAGGTGGGCCGTGGAGCGCGGCAGCGCCCGCTGGTAGAGCAGCTCGCGCACACCGGTGAGGAAGGGCGTTCCGGCCAGATCGCCCGCGATCATCAGCACGCCCGGGTTGAGGAGGGTGACGACCGTGGCCAGGACGTCCCCGACCCGGCGGCCCGCCTCCCGGGCCAGCGCCGCCGCCTGAGGATGCCCGGCGGCCAGCAGGTCCCGTACGTCCGCGCCGGAGGCGGCCGGCACCCCGCTCTCCGCGAGCCGCCGGGCCACGGCGCCTCCGCTCGCGACGGCGGCGAGACAGCCGTACGAACCGCAGCGGCACAGCGCGTCCGCGCCGACCCGGATGTGCCCGATGTCGCCCGCGCCGCCGTCGATCCCCCGGTAGATCGCGCCGTCCACGACCACCCCGGCGCCGATGCCCGTGGACACCTTGACCAGGACGAAGGCCGCGCAGTCGGGGTGGCCGGCGCGCTGTTCGCCGTACGCCATCAGGTTCGCGTCGTTGTCGACGAGGACGGGGACGGCTGGGGCGCCGGTGTGCTCGGTGAAGGCGCGGCAGAGGCGGCCCGTTATGTCGTAGCCGTCCCAGCCCGGCATCATCGGCGGCTGCACCACCCGGCCGGTCCCGGTGTCCACCGGGCCGGGCGCGGCGAGCCCGATGCCGCAGACGTCCGCCGCGGGGCGCCCGGTCTTCTCCAGCAACTCGCCGAACCAGCGGCCCAGTTCGGCCAGCACGACCTCCGGGCCTTCCCCGACCACCAGCGGCCCGGCGTGTTCGGCCAGGATCTCGCCGGTCAGGGTGAGAACGGCCGCGCGGGCGTGCCGGGTGTCGAGGTCGGCGGCGAGGACGACGCAGTGGGCGTCGTCGAACTCCAGGGTGATGGAGGGGCGGCCACCGAGCGGCGAGTCGACGGGGCCGCCGGCGCCCTCGCGCAGCCAGCCCGCCCGGAACAGCCGGTCCAGGCGCTGGCCGACGGTCGCCCGGGACAGTCCGGTCGCCTGCTGGAGCGCACCGCGCGTCACCGCCCGCCCGCTGCGGACGAGTTCGAGCAGCTCTCCGGCGCCGGCCTGGCCGCCGGCTCTGCGGACTCTCTCCGGACTTCCGTTCATGCGCACCCCCTTGTGTTTCCCAAGCCTGCATTACATATTGAGTTTTGCGTGTTAAATGGACGTAACCTCACGACGGTTACCACCAAACCCCGGTCGTCCGGCCGGGCGTCTTCGGCTTCGGGGAGCCCCGAGTGGATCGCAGCACGCAGCTCACCGCCCCTCCCGCGGCATACGAGATCGCATCCGATCCCCCCGCCTGCGGCGCGTCCCTGCACGTCAGGGCGGTGCGGGTGCTCGACGCGAACTGGACGGGCGGCTCGACGGTCCCCTCCCGGAGCCTGTATCCGCACCAGTGGTCCTGGGACTCGGCGTTCATCGCGATCGGGTTGAGGCATCTGTCGCCGCTGCGGGCCCAGACCGAGCTGGAGACGCTGCTGGCCGCCCAGTGGGCCGACGGACGCGTCCCGCACATCGTCTTCAACCCCTCCGTACCGTTCGACGCGTACTTCCCCAGCCCCGACTTCTGGCGCTCCTCCACCGCCGGTCGCGCGGCGGGCGCCCCGTGCACCGTACAGACGTCGGGGATCGTGCAGCCACCGGTCCACGCCCTGGCCGCCTGGCTGGTGCACCGCGCCGACCCCGGTCTGTCCCGGGCGCGCGGCTTTCTGGCCCGGGTGTACCCGCGGCTCGCCGCCTGGCACCGCTATCTGCTGCACCGCCGGGACCTGGGCGGCGCCGGGCTGGTGTCGGTGGTCCACCCCTGGGAGCAGGGCATGGACAACAGCCCCTGCTGGGACACCCCGCTCGCCCGGATCACCCCGACCCCGGCCCGCTCCTTCCGCCGCGCCGACCTCGCCCACGGCGCCCCGAGGACCGGCCGACGGATCTGGACTACGGGCGGTACGTGCGGCTGGCCGCGGACTACCGGGACGCCGGATACCGGGACGGGACGGGCGGGAGGGGCGGGGCCGGCGGCGCGGAGTTCGCCGTCGAGGACCCCTCCTTCAACGCCCTGCTCATCGCCTCCGAACACGCACTGGCCCAGATCGCCGAGGAACTGGGCGCCCCCGGCACCGCCCGCCACACCCGCGCCGAACGCCTGACGGCTGTGCTGGTGGAGCGGCTGTGGGATCCGGCGGCGGGGATGTTCCTGTGCCGGGACCTGCGGGGTGGTGGGCTGGTCCGGGAGCGGGGGGTGTCCGGACCGACCGACGCGCGGGGCGCTTCCGGACCGGCCGACGAACCGCCCGCATCCGGGCCGACCGTCAACCGGGGCATCTCCAAGCCGAGCCACGAGCAACGCGCCCCGGATCTGAGCGGCAAACCGGGCGCCTCCGGACCGACCCACGAGCAGCGCGTCTCCGGACCGACCGGCGAGCGAGGCACCTCCGGCCCGACCCACGAGCAGCGCGTCTCCGGACCGACCAGCGAACCGCACGCCTCCGGACCGACCGGCGAACCGCGCGCCTCCAGGCCGACCAGCGAACCGCGCGCCTCCGGACCGATCAGCGAACCGCACGCCTCCAGGCCGACCGGCGAACCGCGCGCCTCCGGACCGACCGGCGACCGGGGCATCTCCAAGCCGAGCCACGAGCAACGCGCCCCGGGTCCGACCGGCGAGGCGGGTGCCTGCGGAGCGGGGTACGGGCCCGGCTCCTCCGGGCTGATCCCGGAGCGGGGCGTATCCGGGCTGGTGCCGCTTCTGCTTCCCGGGCTGCCGCGTGAGGTCGTCGCCGCGCTCGTCCGTACCCTGTGCGGGCCGCACTTCGGGCTGGGCGATCGCACCCGGCTCGTCCCCAGCTACGACCTTCTCGGCGAGGCCTTCGATCCGCACCGGTACTGGCGCGGCCCGGCGTGGTTCAACACCAGCTGGCTGCTGGAGCGGGGTCTGCGCACGCACGGGGAGGCGGCCTTGGCCGATGCCCTGCGCGCGGCCGTGCTGCAGTTCGCCGAAGCGTCGGACTTCGCCGAGTACGTCGACCCGTACACCGGCGCGGCCTGCGGGGCGACCGGCTTCGGCTGGACCGCGGCGCTCGCCCTCGACCTGCATCACGAGCTGCACAAAGACCTTCCCAAGCGCCCCGGCGCGGGCGTGTCCAAGCCGGCCACCGGCACGTTCGACAGAAGTGAAGAAGGAGGCGACCGGGGATGACGGACCGGCATCATCTGCTCGTGCACGGGGTGACGTTCGCCGCCGTGGGCGACCGGGGCGACATCAGCGGAGTCCGGGGCAGCGGCTCCCCCGACGGGTTATTCGTACGGGATGCCCGGCACCTCAGCCGCTGGCAGCTCACCGTCGACGGCGCCGTGCCCGAAGTGCTCACCCCGGTGGCCGACGGTGACGCGGCCCGCTGTGTCCTGGTCCCGCGCGGTGGCCGGCAGGAGCCCCCGGCGCACACCCTCTTCCGCCGGCAGGCGGTCGGCGACAGCTCGTTCGTGGAATCGCTCCGGGTCACCAGCAACCGCCCGGTGCCCACCACCGTCCGGCTCGCCATCACCGCCGACGCCGACTTCACCGACCAGTTCGAACTCCGCGCCGACCACCGCACCTACGCCAAGGCCGGCGCCGTACGCTCCCGCGAAGTCCTCGACGACGGCATCGAGTTCACCTACCGGCGCGCCGAATGGCGGTCCTGTACGACCATCACGGCCGAGCCCGCTCCCGACGCCGTGGAGGAGACCGGCACGGGTGCCCGCCGCCTGGTGTGGGACCTCGAACTGGACGCACACGGTACGACCGAGCTGGTGCTGCGGGTGATCGCCCGCCCGCACGGCGAGAAGCGGGCCGTACGGGTGCCGCGCGACCCCTCCGCCGTACACGAGCAACTCCTCGCCCTGGAAGGGGAGTTCGTGGAGGGCGTCGCCTTCCCGACCGGCTGGCCGGAGCTCGCGGCGGCCTGCGCGCGGGGCCTCGCCGACCTGGCGGCGCTCCAGGTGCCGGCCACCGGACCGGACGGCGAGGAAGTGCGCGTCCCGGCCGGTGGCGCCCCCTGGTTCCTCACCCTCCTCGCCCGGGACGCCCTGCTCACCTCCCTGTTCGCGCTGCCGTACCGCCCGGAACTGGCCGCCGCCACGCTGCCCGCGCTCGCCGCGACCCAGGCGAACGGCACCGGCCCGTCCCCGGTCGCCCAGCCCGGCAAGATCGTGCACGAGGTACGGCACGGCGAGCTGGCGCACTTCGGGCAGGTGCCGTTCGGGCGGTACTACGGCTCGGTCGACGCCACCCCGCTGTTCCTGATCCTGCTCGGCGCGTATGTCGAGCGGACCGGGGACGCGGAGCTGGCCCGCCGCCTGGAGCGGCACGCGCGTGCCGCCGTCGCCTGGATGCTCGACCACGGCGGTCTCACGTCCCGCGGCTACCTCGTCTACCGCGCCGACGAGGGCGGTCTCGCCAACCAGAACTGGAAGGACTCCCCCGGCGCGATCTGCTGCGCCGACGGCAGCCGGCCCACCGGCGCGGTGATGGCGGCGGGCGCGCAGGGCTATGCGTACGACGCGCTGCGCCGCACGGCGTGGCTGGCGCGGGGAACGTGGGGCGACGAGACGTACGGCGCGCTGCTGGAGCAGGCCGCCGCCGATCTGAGGGACCGTTTCCAGCGGGACTTCTGGATGCGGGAGCACTCCTTCCCGGCGCTCGCGCTGGACGGTCAGGGCCGCCAGATCGACGCGCTGGGCTCCGACGCGGGGCATCTGCTGTGGTCCGGGCTGCTGGACAAGGAGTACGGCGAGGTGGTGGGCCGACGGCTGCTGGAGCCGGACTTCTTCTCCGGGTGGGGTGTGCGGACGCTGGCCTCCGGGCAGCCGGCGTACCATCCGCTGTCCTATCACCGTGGTTCCGTGTGGCCGCATGACAACGCGCTGATCACGCTGGGGCTTGCCCGGTACGGGTTGCACGACGAGGCGCGCACGGTCGCCCATGCGCTGGTCGACGCGGCGGCCGTGGCGGGATACCGGCTGCCGGAGGTCTTGGCGGGGTACGGGCGGGACACGCATCCGGAGCCGGTGCCCTATCCGCACGCGTGTGTGCGGGAGTCCCGGTCGGCCGCGGCGCCGCTTGCCCTGCTGACGGCGGTGGGCGGGGTGTAGGGCCGCTGGGGCGAGCGTTTGCCAGGTGTTTGCCCGGCGCCCGTGAACAGGGGCGGCGACGTCGTCGTACGGGACTGCAGATCGGGTCTCGCAGGGAAGGACGCCGGGTTGTCCCAGGACATGAGCACGCGCGAATCAGCTGGAGTGGAAGCCGAAGAGGCCGAGCCGAAGCCGCCCGCCGCCCTCCAACCCGGCCCGAGCCGCCCCTTCCCGCGCCCCTGGACCGCCTGCTCGGCGTGGATCCGGCGCCGGCGCGCGGAGCATCCGGCCGCCGTCGAGGCGCTGTCGGTCACGGTCACCGTGCTCGCCGCCGCGCTCGTCGTCGCCGCCCTGGTGATGCCGAACTCCGTGGGGCAGCTGGAGCCTTCGCAGTTTGTGCGGGTACCGGCGGAGGCCGTGATCGGGGCGGCCGTGATGATCGCGCTGCCACGCCGGCCGCGGGTGGTGCTGGCAGCCGTGTCCGGGGTCGCGCTGGCCGCGATGACCGTGCTGAACGCGCTCGACATGGGCTTCAAGCAATACCTCGGCCGCGGCTTCAACGTCGTTCTCGACTGGAGCCTGTTCGGGGACGCGGAGTCGTATCTGGAGGACTCGCTCGGCCGTACGAAGACCCTGGCCGCCGTGGCCGGTGTGATCGCCGTCGTCCTGCTCCTGTTCGTGCTGCTGGCGCTGTCCATGGTGCGGCTGAGCAACCTGCTGGCCCGGCACCCCGGCATCGCGACCCGGGGCACGCTGGTCGCCGGGGTCGTCTGGATCACCTCCTCCTCCCTCGGCCTCCAGTTGTCCGGCGTACCGCTCGCCGCCGACAACACCGCCACCGCGCTGAAGGCCCAGGCGCACCTGGTCTCGGCCACGCTCAAGGACGAGGCGGAGTTCCGGAAGGTCGCCAAGGTGGACGCCTTCGGGAACACCCCGGGCAGCCAGCTGGTCCCGGATCTGCGCGGCAAGGACATGATCTTCACGTTCATCGAGAGCTACGGCCGCAGCGCGGTCGAGGACCCGATCATGGCGCCCGGCGTCGACAGCACCCTCGACGCCCGCACCAAGGCCCTGGCCAAGGCCGGTTTCCACGCCAAGAGCGGCTGGCTGACCTCGGCGACCTACGGCGGCAGCAGCTGGCTCGGCCACTCCACCACCATGTCGGGCCTGTGGATCAGCAACCAGCAGCGCTACCGCACGGTCATGGCCAGCGACCACATGAGCCTGACCGACGCGTTCAAGAAGACGGGTGCCTTCGACACGGTCGGCGTCATGCCGGGGGTGCAGAAGGGGTGGCCGGAGCAGAAGTGGTACGGCCTCGACAAGGTCTACAACGCCTTCGAACTCGGCTACAAGGGACCGAAGTTCAGCTGGTCGACCATGCCCGACCAGTACACCCTGCAGCAGTACCAGGACCGGGTGCACAGCAAGAAGCCCGCCGACGGCAAGTCGCGGATGTCCTTCCTGATCCTCACCTCCAGCCACACGCCCTGGGCGCCGATCCCCAAGATGGTCGGCTGGGACCAGCTGGGCGACGGCTCGGTCTTCAACGGCATCGAGAAGGCCGGCAACCCTGCCTCCTACACCCTCACCGACGACAGGCACTCCAAGGAGGAGTACGGCAAGTCCGTGCAGTACACGGTGACGGCCCTGACCCAGTGGCTGGAGCGCTACGGCAACGAGAACACCGTGCTGGTCTTCCTCGGTGACCACCAGCCGAACGCCCACGTCAGCGGCAATCACGCCAGCCGTGATGTACCGGTGTCGATCGTCGCGAAGGACCCGAAGGTGCTGGACAAGCTCGCGAATTGGAACTGGACCGACGGTCTGCGTCCCGCGCACAACGCCCCGGTGTGGCAGATGAGTGCCTTCCGCGACCGCTTCCTGACGGCGTTCGGTTCGACGCCGCATCCGAAGACGAACTGATCAGCCGCCCGACGCATCCAGCTCCGCGTCCTCGCCGACCCCCGCGCAGTCGTACGGGTCCTTCAGCCAGCCGTCCGGCAGCACCACCCGGTTGTTGCCGGACGTACGGCCGCGCGGCCCGTCCGCGCCGGCCGGCCACGGCTGGTCGAGGTCCAGCTCGTCCAGCCCGGCCCGGAGTTCGGCCAGCGAGGACGTGATCGCGAGGCGCTTACGCATCTCGGAGCCGACCGCGAAGCCCTTCAGGTACCAGGCGACATGCTTGCGGAAGTCGACCACGCCCTTGGACTCGTCGCCGGTCCACTCCCCGAGCAGGGTGGCGTGCCGGACCATGACGTCGGCGACTTCCCGGAGCGCCGGCCGCGCGAAGGACGTACGCCCCTCGAAGGCGGCGACCAGGTCCGCGAACAGCCACGGCCGCCCCAGGCACCCACGGCCCACGACCACACCGTCGCACCCGGTCTCCCGCACCATCCGCAGCGCGTCCCCGGCCGACCAGATGTCGCCGTTGCCGAGCACGGGGATCTCCGGGACGTGCTCCTTCAGGCGCGCGATGGCGTCCCAGTCGGCGGTGCCGCCGTAGTGCTGGGCGGCCGTACGGCCGTGCAGGGCGATCGCCGTGACGCCCTCCTCGACGGCGATGCGGCCGGCGTCGAGGTAGGTGATGTGATCGTCGTCGATGCCCTTGCGCATCTTCATGGTCACCGGCAGGTCTCCGGCGCCGCTCACGGCCTCCCGGAGGATCGCCCGCAGCAGGTTCCGCTTGTACGGCAGGGCCGAGCCGCCGCCCTTCCTGGTGACCTTGGGGACCGGGCAGCCGAAGTTCAGGTCGATGTGGTCGGCCAGGTCCTCCTCCGCGATCATGCGGACGGCCTTGCCGACGGTCGCCGGGTCGACGCCGTACAGCTGGATCGAACGCGGCCGCTCGCTCGCGTCGAACCTGATCAGCTGCATGGTCTTCTCATTGCGCTCGACCAGCGCCCGGGTCGTGATCATCTCGCTGACGAACAGGCCCTTTCCGCCGGAGAACTCCCTGCACAGGGTGCGGAAGGGCGCGTTGGTGATCCCCGCCATGGGTGCGAGCACGACGGGCGGTACGACGGCGTGCGGGCCGATGGAGAGCGGGTGGGTCATCGTCAGGGCTCCGGGACGGATCTACGGCACAGGGGCGAGCCCCCATTGTCCCTCACTCCTCCGCCAGCTCCGCCAGCCGCTCCAGCCGCTCCTCGGTCTCCTCGTCGGCGGGGATGTACGCGACCACCCGGTGGGCCGGTGACTGCGGGGCCAGCCACATGGTGCGGTGCTCCAGGCGGACCAGGCCGACCACCGGGTGCCGGTACCGCTTGACGTGCGGGGACAACGGGGCGACCTCGTGCCGTTCCCACAGCGCGCGGAACTCCTCGGAAGCCGCCAGCAGCCGGTCCCGGTGCTCCTTCCACACGGGCTCGGCCACATGCTCGGCCATGGCCACCCGGTACTTGGCGATGAGGTCGCGCAGCATCTCGTCACGGTCGAGGAAGTCCCGCTTCCAGCGCTCGCTGGTGGCCAGCAGCCACAGACAGTTCCGCTCGGCCCGGGGCAGCTCGGCGAGGTCGCCGAAGAGCTGGGCGAAGGGGCGGTTGGCGGCGAGGACGTCGTAGCGGGCGTTCTGCAGGGAGGCGGGGTAGGGCGCGAGCCGTTCGACGACCTTGATCGCCGACTTGGCGGCGACCGTGCACTCGGCCTCGGTGCGCGGGTCGGCGGTTCCGGCGAGGGCGAAGAGGTGGGCGCGCTCGGTGGGGTCCATGAGCAGGGCGCGGGCGACGGCGTCCAGCACCTGGGCGGAGACATGGGTGGCGCGGGCCTGTTCGATCCAGGTGTACCAGGTGACGCCGACCGCGGAGAGCTGGGCGACCTCCTCCCGGCGCAGGCCGGGGGTGCGGCGGCGCGGGCCGCGCGGCAGGCCGACCTGCTCGGGGGTGATCCGCTCCCGCCGGCTGCGCAGAAAGGCGGCGAGTTCCCGGCGCCGGATGTGCTGGCTCGGTTCCCGGTGCTGTTCCGGCGCTGCGACGGTCATGTGATCAAGGGTGCCGTGCCCTCGTACCCCGGTTCCAGTTGGTGCCGGTACCTGGATGAGCACCGCCTGGTACCCGGCTGGGCGGGGGCGCAGGGTCGAGGGCATGACCACGACGACCACACCCCCGGTGACGGCGGCCCCGCCGCGCGCCCTCACCCCGCTCGGGCTGCTCACCCTCCTGCTGGGCACGGCGCTGCCGATGATCGACTTCTTCATCGTCAATGTCGCCCTGCCCACGATCGAGCACGATCTGCACGCCCCGCCGGCCACGCTGGAGATGGTGGTGGCCGGGTACGCGGTGGCGTACGCCGTGCTGCTGGTCCTCGGCGGCCGGCTCGGTGACGGTTTCGGCCGGCGGCGGCTGTTCCTGTGGGGTGTGGCCGCCTTCGGGCTGACCTCGCTGGCCGGCGGTCTTGCGCCGGGCGCCTGGTGGCTGGTGGGGGCGCGGGTCGCGCAGGGTGCCGCGTCGGCGCTGCTGCTGCCGCAGGTGCTGGCCACCATCCACGCCACGACGTCCGGCGAGCGGCGGGCCCGCGCGGTCGCCCTGTACGGCTCGGTCGGCGGGGTGTCCGTCGTCCTCGGGCAGGTGCTGGGCGGGGTGCTCCTCGCCGCGGATCTCGCGGGCACCGGCTGGCGCGCGGTGTTCCTGGTGAACGTGCCGGTGGCCGTCGCCGCCCTGCTGTGTGCGCTGCGGGCGGTGCCGGACAGCCGGGCGGAGCGGCCCGCGCGCGGCGATCTCGCCGGTACGGCGCTGCTGGCGGCGGCCCTGATCGCGCTGCTGCTGCCGCTGACCGAGGGCCGGGCGGCGGGCTGGCCGCTGTGGTCGGTGCTGCTGCTGTGCGCGGCGCCGCCGCTCGCGGCGGGGTTCTACGGCGTGGAGCGGCGGGGCGAGCGGGCCGGTGGCAGCCCGCTGCTGCCGCCGTCCCTGCTCACCGCGCCGGAGGTCCGCCGGGGCCTGCTGCTGGGTCTGCCGGTGTTCGTCGGTTTCGCCGGGTGGATGTTCGTGAGCGCGGTGACCCTGCAGCAGGGCCTCGGCTACGGGGCGTTGCGGGCGGGGCTGACGCTGGTGCCGATGGGGGTGGCGCAGTTCGCGGCGTCGATGCTGGCGCCGCGAGCCGTACGGCGGTTCGGCGGGCGGGCGGTGGCGCTGGCGGCGGTGGTGCACATCGCGGGGCTCGCGACGGTGACGGCGACCGCGCTGCTGGGCCCCTGGCCGCACCTGAGCCCGCTCGCCCTCTCCCCCAGCCTGGTGCTGTGCGGGTTCGGCCAGGGCCTTCAACTGCCGCTGTACTACCGGATCCTGCTCGCGGCGATCCCGGCGCGGCTGGCGGGCGCGGGCAGCGGGCTCGCGGCCACGCTCCAGCAGTCCTGCCTGGCCGTCGGGGTCGCGGCGCTCGGCTCGCTGTTCCTGTCCCTGGTCCCGGGTCTCGGCATGCGGGAGGCGCTGGCCGTGGTGCTGGCGGTGCAGGCAGGGGGACTCGTGGGGCTGGGGTGGCTTGGCCTGCGCCTACCCCGGGTACTGGGCTGAGCCGGGGCTCCCGGTCGCACGGTCGCCAAGATCGTGTATCTGTAATTAGTTAGACACACTATTGATATCCGCTACGATGGAACCATGCCCGAGTTGAGCCCTCGCCGCCGTCTGCTGGTACTCGCGATCTGCTGCATGAGCCTGCTGATCGTGAGCCTGGACAACACCGTGCTGAACGTGGCGCTGCCGTCCATGCAGCGCGATCTGCACGCCACCACCTCAGGCCTGCAGTGGACGATCGACGCTTACACACTGGTGCTGGCCTCGCTGCTGATGCTCGCGGGGTCGACGGCCGACCGGGTCGGCCGCAAGCGGGTCTTCATGACCGGCCTGGTGGTCTTCTCCGTCGGCTCGCTGCTGTGCTCGCTCGCACCGAACCTGTCCCTGCTGGTGGTGTTCCGGATGGTGCAGGCGATCGGCGGCTCGATGCTCAACCCGGTCGCCATGTCGATCATCACCAACACCTTCACCGACGCCCGGGAGCGGGCCCGCGCGATCGGTGCGTGGGGTGCGGTGGTCGGCATATCCATGGCGGCGGGCCCGCTGGTCGGCGGGCTGCTGGTGCAGTCGGTGAGCTGGCGCGCGATCTTCTGGATCAACCTCCCGGTCGGCCTCGCCGCCCTGCTGCTCACCCTCCGCTTCGTGCCCGAGTCCCGCGCGCCCAAGGCCCGCCGCCCCGACCCGGTCGGCCAGCTCCTGGTCATCGCCCTGTTCGGCTCGCTGACGTACGCGATCATCGAGGCGCCCGACTCGGGCCCGGGCGCGGTGGCCGCCTTCGCGGCGGTCGCCCTCGCCGCCCTCCTCGGCCTGCTCTGGTACGAGCCCCGGCGCACCGAACCCCTCATCGACCTGCGCTTCTTCCACTCGGCGCCGTTCAGCGGCGCCACGGTGATCGCGATCAGCGCGTTCGCGGCGCTGGGCGGCTTCCTCTTCCTGTCCACGCTCTACCTGCAGAACGTCCGCGGCCTGGACGCCCTGCACGCGGGCCTGTGGATGCTGCCGATGGCCGCGCCGACCTTCCTGTGCGCGCCGCTGTCCGGCCGCCTGGTGGGCAGCCGCGGCCCCCGCCTCCCCCTGCTGATCGCCGGTACGGCGATGACGGCGAGCGGTGTCCTCTTCGCGGCCTTCGAGGCGGAGACGTCGAACACCACCCTCCTGCTCGGCTACGTCCTGTTCGGCATCGGCTTCGGCTTCGTCAACGCGCCGATCACCAACACGGCCGTCTCCGGCATGCCCCGCGCCCAGGCCGGGGTCGCCGCCGCGGTCGCCTCCACCAGCAGGCAGCTGGGCCAGACGCTCGGCGTCGCGGTGGTCGGCGCGGTCCTGGCCGCCGGCATCCACACGTCCGCCTTCCGCGACACCTTCGTCCCGGCCGCTCGCCCCGGCTGGTGGATCCTCACCGCCTGCGGCCTGGCCGTCCTCGCCCTGGGCCTCCTCACCAGCGGCCGCTGGGCCCACCGCACCGCCGAACGGACGGCCGAGAAGCTGGAGTCGCCGGAGATCCGCCAGCCGGTGGGGGCCTCCGGGCGCGGCTAGCGGGTGTCAGACCCCGCCGAGTGCGAGGTCGTACAGCTTCTCCAGCCGCTGCCGGCTCTCCTCGTCGGCCGGGGTGTACGTCACCATGCGGGCGCCGTGTTCGGGGCCCAGCCACAGATCCGTGTGCTCCAGCTTGAGGTGCCCGACGTGGGCGTTGAGGAACTCCTTGGTCTTGGTGCGGCTGCCGACCACCTCGTAACGCTCCCAGTTCTCACGGAACTTGGGGGAATCCGCCGCCAGGCGCTTGAGGAGCATCTTCCAGGCCGGCTCGCCGAGGTGGCCGGCGAGCGAGGCGCGCAGCCGGGCGGCCATCAGGCGCTGGGTCTCCTCCAGGTGGACGACCGACTCCTGCCACTCCCGGTTCGTGTACACGAGGAGCATGCAGTTGCGGTCCTCCGGCGCAATCGCGTCCAGGTCGCACAGGAGGCGGCCGTAGGTGCGGTTGTAGGCGAGGATGTCGTACCGGCTGTTCTGGATGCAGGCCGGGATCGGCTCCAGTTGGCGCAGCATCTCGCACAGGGCCGGGGTGACGCTCGGACAGCTCGCGGCGGGCGTCGGATCGGTGGCGCCGGCGAGCTGGAAGAGGTGGGCGCGCTCGCTGGTGTCCAGCATCAGGGTGCGGGCCAGGGCGTCCAGGACCTGGATGGACACCTGGATGTCCCGGGCCTGTTCGAGCCAGGTGTACCAGGTGACGCCGACCGCGGAGAGCTGCGCGACCTCCTCCCGGCGCAGCCCGGGCGTACGACGCCGGGCGCCACGCGGCAGCCCCACCTGCTCGGGACTGATCCGCTCACGGCGGCTGCGCAGGAAGGCGGCCAGTTCGTGCCGCCGGATCTCCGCGCGCCGGGTCGGCTGCGGGGCGGTCTCTCGGTCCGAGGCCATGGTCGTCATCATCCCAGGGTGCCCCGGCCGTCATCCTGTTGCCAGGTATTTCTTCTACCAGGATCAGGAGACTCTGGTACCAGTCTGGGCGGTGGCGCAGGCTCGGGGACATGAGTGAAACCGTCACCACCCCGGTCGTCCGTACGACGGCCGCACCACCCGCACTCGGCGGGCTCGGGCTGTTCACCGTACTGCTGGCCGCGGCGCTGCCGCTGGTCGACTTCTTCATCGTCAATGTCGCCCTGCCGGCCATCGGCACCGATCTCGCCGCGGGCGAGGCCATGCTGGAACTGGTCGTGGCCGGGTACGGGGTCGCGTACTCCGTGCTGCTGGTGCTCGGCGGGCGGCTCGGGGACCTGTTCGGGCGGCGCCGGCTGTTCCTCGGCGGCATGGCCGCGTTCGGACTCACCTCGCTGGCCTGCGGTCTTGCGCCGGACGCCTGGAGCCTGGTCGCGGCGCGGGTCGCGCAGGGGGCGTCGGCCGCCGCGATGCTGCCGCAGGTGCTCGCCACCATCCAGGCCACCACGCGCGGCGCGCGCCGGGCGAAGGCCATGAGCCTCTACGGCGCGACCGCCGGACTGTCCATGGTCGCCGGGCAGATACTCGGCGGCGTGCTCGTCGCCGCCGATGTCGCCGGGACCGGCTGGCGGTCCGTGTTCCTCGTCAACGTGCCCGTGGTCGCCCTCGGTTTGGTGCTCGCCGTGCGGGTCGTGCCCGAGACCCGGTCGCAGCACCCCGAGCCCGTCGACGGGCCCGGCACCGTCCTGCTCGCGGCGTCCCTGCTGACGCTGCTCGCCCCGCTCACCGAGGGCCGGTCCGCGGGCTGGCCGCTGTGGACGTGGCTGTCGCTGGCCGCGTTCCCGTTCGCCGCCGGTGCGTTCTGGACCGTGGAGCGGCGGGCCGACCGGGCGGGGCGGACCCCGCTGGTGCCGCCGAGTCTGCTGGCGCTGGCCTCGCTGCGGCGCGGTCTGGCGCTGATCCTGCCGTTCTCCATCGGCTTCAGCGGGTTCATGTTCGTCATCGCGCTGGCGTTGCAGAAGGGCGCCGGGCTCGGCCCGGTCCCGGCCGGGCTCGCGCTCGCGCCGATGGCCGTGGTGTTCCTGTTCGTCTCCCTCGCCGGGCCCCGGCTGACAGCCCGTCACGGCACCCGGGTCGTCACCGCCGGCGCGGTGGTCCAGGGCGTCGGCGTGCTGCTGATCGTGCTGGCGGCGTGGCGGGACTGGCCGCACCTGGACTTCGTCTCGCTGCTGCCGGGTGCCGCCGTGGCCGGTGCCGGGCAGGCGCTCCAACTGCCCAATGTGTTCCGGATCGTGATGTCCGAGGTGCCGCCCGCCCGGGCCGGAGTCGGCAGCGGTGTGATGGTCACCACCCAGCAGTCCGCGCTCGCGCTCGGCGTGGCCACCCTCGGCACCCTGTTCCTCACCCTGGTGCCGAGCATGGGGATGCGGGACGCGCTGGTCACCACGCTGCTGGTGCAGTTGGCGGGGGTCGTGCTGACCGGGCTGCTCAGCCTGCGGCTGCCGCGCGAGGTCGGCTGAGCCGGGGCCGGGGCGGGCGGCTCCGGGCACGGCTTGGACAACTCCGTGTGAAGCTCTCCCTGTTGATGTTCGTATTGCTGCACACTCCTGTCCCGGCCGGGGTGTTCCGGATTCAAGGAGGCGTGAGGCGCCATGCCGCAGGGCAACAGCACGAGCAAGGTCAGCCGCTGGGACCAGCACGGCCGGGAGCACGTCGTCCGGGTACAGCGCACGGGGGTGCAGCGCACGATCAGATGCGACACATGCGGCTGGCGCAGGGGCGCGCAGTTCCTGCCGTGGCTGAAGGCGCAGGAGCATCTGGCCGAGGCTCATCAGGCGACGGTCGATCCGGCGGCCCCGCAGCCGTCGAAGTAGCGACGCCAGGCCGCCATACAGCACTTGACCTGCGCTCTTTCCCGCTCGAGTGGCCGGTTCCGGAAACCCGGTCCAGCCTTGTAGAGGTTCATCGAGCGACAGGAGAGAGATATGACCTCGGTACTCCGCCATCGCTACGGCCTCGCGCTCGGAGCGGGTGCACTCTCCGTGGCGCTGCTCTCCGGCGGAACGGCCGGAGCCTTCGCCGCCACTGTCACCCCCTCCCCCACGACCTCCCCCACGACCAGCCCGACGACCGGGATGGCCTCGATCACCCTCACGGCCAAGCCGACCTCGGTGAAGGCCGGACAGAGCGTGCTGTTCACGGGACGCACCAAGGGCCTGAAGGTCGGCTCCCCGCTGGTGCTCCAGCAGCTGTCGAACGGCAAGTGGGTGCCCGTGAGCGCCAGCGGCAAGGTGAAGTCGGGCAGTTCGTACGCGATCACCGCCAAGCTCAGCAAGAAGGGCACGCACACACTGCGGGTCGGGAGCGCGACCAAGTCCGGAAAGGTCTACTCACCCACCGTCACGGTGACGGTGACCTGAGCCCCCGTATCAGCAGGTCCACGACGGCCGTGAACTCCTCGTCGACTCCGGGAGCCGTCCATTCCCGGGCGTAGCAGGGGTCGTGGAAACGGCCGGTGGCCTGGAAGACGGCCCGGGCCGCGGCGGCCGGGTCGGGCACCGCGAAGGCGCCCGACCCGGCCCCTTCCATGATGATCCGGGTCAGCTGCGCGGTCAGGTCGGCGATGTGCTCGCCGACCGCCGTGCCGTTCTCGTCGGCCAGCACGGTGTAGGTGGCGAAGAGTTCCGGGTCGTCGCCCGCCTTGTGCCGTTTGGCCTCGAACAGCGCCGCGAGCCAGGCCCGCAGCCGCTCCTCGGGGGTGCCGTCCGCCACGACGATCCCCGCGAGCTTCTCGGACGTCCGGTCCAGCCAGCGCTTGGTGACGGCCTCGCGCAGCGCCGCCTTGGTGCGGAAGTGCCGGTACACACTGCCGTGGCTGACGCCGAGCGCGCGGGCCACGTCCACCACGGTGGCCTTGGCGGGGCCGTGGCGGCGCAGCACCTCCTCGGTCGCTTCGAGGATGCGCTCGGCGGTCAGGGTCTCGGTGGGCGGTGCCATGTCTCAGACCGTACCTGGCGCCACGGTCAGCGCTCGCTGTCGAGGTGCGCCATCTGCGCGGTCGGGTAGCGGTCGCCGGCCGCCGCGTGTGCCGGTACGGCCTCCTCGATCGCCGCGAGATCGGCCGCGTCCAGGGTCACGTCCAGCGCGCCCAGCGACTCGCCGAGCCGCTCGCGGGTGCGGGCGCCGATCAGCGGCACGATGTCCTCACCGCGGGCGAGCACCCAGGCGATGGCGATCTGGGCGACCGTCACGCCCTTCTGCTCGGCGATCTTGCGCAGGGCCTCGACCAGGTTCAGGTTGTGCTGGAGGTTCTCGCCCTGGAAGCGGGGCGAGTGGGCGCGGAAGTCGGTCGCGGCCAGCTGCCGGTCGCGGGCGAAGTGCCCGGAGATCAGGCCGCGGGAGAGCACGCCGTACGCGGTGATGCCGATGCCCAGCTCGCGGGTGGCCGGCAGGATGTCCCGCTCGATGCCCCGGCTGATCAGCGAGTACTCGATCTGCAGGTCGGCGACGGGGGCGGTGGCTGCGGCCCGGCGGATCGTCTCGGCGCCGACCTCGCTCAGGCCGACGTGCCGGACGTACCCCTTCTCGATCAGTTCGGCGATCGCGCCGACGGTCTCCTCGATCGGCACGTCGGGGTCGAGGCGGGCGATCCGGTAGACGTCGATGTGGTCGACGCCGAGGCGCTGCAGGGAGTAGGCGGCGAAGTTCTTCACCGCGGCCGGGCGGCCGTCGTAGCCCGCCCAGTTGCCCTCCGGGTCGCGCAGGGCGCCGAACTTCACGCTGGTCAGAGCCTGCTCGCGGAGGGCGGCCGGGGCGGTACGCAGGGCCTCGCCGATCAGCATCTCGTTGTGCCCCATGGCGTAGAAGTCACCGGTGTCCAGCAGGGTGACACCCGCCTCCAGGGCGGCGTGGACGGTCGCGATCGACTCCGCGCGGTCGGCGTCGCCGTACAGCGCGGACATGCCCATGCAGCCGAGGCCGAGGGCGGAGACGGCGGGTCCGGTGGTTCCGAGGCTTCGGTTTCGCATCGTCATGCCCTTCACATTGGCATGACAGATGACAGATTTCAATATCTGTCAGTCCAGGGGCATGAAGGTGGCCACGCGAAGAACTGGATGTTCGGCGACAACGTCAGGGCATTGCAGGGGCGTTGGGTCTCAGCGGGCGGTGAGGGCGAGCTTGGCGCCGAGCGCCAGGAAGGACCCGGCGAAGCTCCGGCGCATCCAGGCCGTGACCGCCGGCCGGGAGGTGATCAGGTCGCGCACGGAGGCGGCGAGGACGCCGTACAGGGTGAAGACGACGAAGGTCAGCGCCATGAACACCCCGCTCAGTCCCAGCATGCGCGCCAGGGCGTGCGGCTCGTCGGGGTTCACGAACTGGGGCAGGAAGGCGAAGAAGAACAGGGTCAGCTTGGGGTTGAGCAGGTTGATCAGGACACCCCGGAGGATCACGCGGCCCGCCGGGCGCGGTGCACCGCCCTCCTCGACGGTGATCGCGCCCTTGTCCCGCAGCGTCGCCCACGCCATGTACAGGAGGTAGGCCACACCGGCGTACTTCAGCGTCTGGAACGCGGTGGCACTCGCGTTCAGCAGCGCGGCGAGCCCGGTCACGGTGGCGAGCACATGCGGGACGATCCCCAGCGTGCAGGCCAGCGCGGCCAGGACGCTCGCGCGGCGGCCGCCGGAAAGGGCGGCGGAGAGGGTGTAGACGACTCCGGTGCCGGGGGTGATCACGAGAATGAGGGTGGTCAGCAGGAAGGCGAGGCTCATACGGCCAGGCTGCCGCGTGCGAGGGCCGGGGAGACAGGGCCAAAGAAGCACCGGCGGGCCGTACCAAAACGCCCACCCACCGGCCGAGCGAGTCGGGCAGGTGGGTGGGCGGAAGAGTGGAGCCGACGTCAGCAGCCGAGCAGGCGCCCGGCGAGGTACCCCTCGATCTGGTCGAGAGAAACCCGCTCCTGCTTCATCGAGTCACGCTCGCGCACGGTCACGGCGTTGTCCTCGAGCGTGTCGAAGTCGACGGTCACGCAGTACGGCGTGCCGATCTCGTCCTGGCGCCGGTAACGGCGGCCGATCGCACCGGCGTCGTCGAACTCGATGTTCCAGTGCTGCCGCAGCGCCTGGGCGAGACCCTTGGCCTTCGGGGACAGCTCGGGGTTGCGGGACAGCGGCAGAACCGCGACCTTGACCGGGGCGAGCCGGTGGTCGAGCCGCAGCACGGTCCGCTTCTCCATCTTGCCCTTGGCGTTCGGCGCCTCGTCCTCGACGTAGGCGTCGAGCAGGAAGGCCAGCATGGTGCGGCCGACACCCGCCGCCGGCTCGATGACGTACGGCGTCCAGCGCTCGCCGGCCTCCTGGTCGAAGTAGGAGAGGTCCTGGCCGGAGGCCTTGGAGTGGGCGCCGAGGTCGTAGTCGGTCCGGTTGGCGACACCCTCCAGCTCGCCCCACTCCGAGCCGCCGAACTGGAAGCGGTACTCGATGTCGGCGGTGCGCTTGGAGTAGTGGGAGAGCTTCTCCTTCGGGTGCTCGTACCAGCGCATGTTCTCAGTACGCAGGCCCAGGCCCGTGTACCAGTTCCAGCGCTGCTCCATCCAGTACTCCTGCCACTTCTCGTCCTCGCCCGGCTTGACGAAGAACTCCATCTCCATCTGCTCGAACTCGCGGGTGCGGAAGATGAAGTTGCCCGGCGTGATCTCGTTGCGGAAGGACTTGCCCATCTGGGCGATGCCGAACGGCGGCTTGCGGCGCGAGGTGGTCTGTACCTGGGCGAAGTTGGTGAAGATGCCCTGGGCGGTCTCCGGGCGCAGGTAGGCGATCGAGCCGCTGTCCTGGGTCGGGCCGAGGTGCGTCGACAGCAGCCCCGAGAACTGCTTGGGCTCGGTGAACTGGCCCTTGTTGCCGCAGTTCGGGCAGTTGATGTCGGCCAGGCCGTTCGCCGGGGCGTGACCCTTCTTCTCCTCGTACGCCTCTTCCAGGTGGTCGGCGCGGAACCGCTTGTGACACGCGGTGCACTCGGTCAGCGGGTCCGTGAAGGTGGCGACGTGGCCGGACGCGACCCAGACCTCGGAGGCCAGGATGACGGACGAGTCGATACCGACCACGTCCTCGCGCGACGTCACCATGTAGCGCCACCACTGGCGCTTGATGTTCTCCTTGAGCTCGACACCCAGCGGTCCGTAGTCCCAGGCGGCACGCTGTCCGCCGTAGATCTCACTGCACGGGAAAACGAAGCCACGGCGCTTGCTCAGGCTGACGATGGTGTCGATCTTGTCGGCGGCCACGGTGCTCTCTTCATTACGACGACGGGCGTTGAAGCGAGATGCTTCCAGCGAATGATTCAGGTTACCGGCGCAGGCTCCCCCACGACCAAATCGGCCCCCCACCTGAAGGCTCTCCCCTGGCTCCCACCAGCCTCGCACGGGCGCTTGTTGACAACGGTTTCCATGTTTGTTGAAAATGACTGTCATGAACGTACGACGACGCCTCATACCCGCCGCCGCGGTCACCGCCGTGACCGCCCTCGGCCTCGGCACCCTCACGGCCTGCTCCGGCGACAGGGCGGAGGCGGCCAACACCGGCAGGTTCGACGTCGTCGCGTCCTTCTACCCCATGGCCTTCCTCGCCGAGCGGATCGGCGGGGCCCACGTCCACGTCACCAGTCTGACCTCCCCCGGCCAGGAACCGCACGACCTGGAGATCAGCCCCAAGCAGATCGCCCTGCTCCAGGACTCCGACGCGGTCCTGTACCTGAAGAACCTGCAGCCCTCCGTCGACGACGCGGTGGCCCAGTCCCCGGTCAAGACGAAGATCGACGCGGCCTCGCTGACCACGCTGGAACAGCACGGCACCGAGGTCGGCGGCCACGCGGCCGCGCGCGACACCCACAGCAACGAGGAGTCCTCGGCCAAGGACCCGCACATCTGGCTCGACCCGGTGCGCTACGCCCAGGTCGCCGAGGGCGTCGGCAAGGCCTTCGAGAAGGCCGACCCCAAGCACGCCGCCGACTACAAGAAGAACACCACGGCCCTGGTCGAGCAGCTGACCGGCCTGGACCAGCGGTTCCAGCACGGCCTCGCGCACACGAAGACCAAGGTCTTCGTCACCACCCACGCCGCCTTCGGCTACCTCGCCGAGCGCTACGGACTGACCGAGGAGGCCGTGAGCGGCCTCGACCCCGAGTCCGAGCCCAGCGCCGCGCGCGTGAAGGACCTGGAGACGATGGCCAAGGCCGACGGCGTCTCCACCGTCTTCTACGAGACGCTCGTCAGCGACAAGACCGCGAAGACCATCGCGCACGACGCGGGCCTGAGGACCGACGTGCTGGACCCGATCGAGGGCATCACGGCCAAGTCCCGCGGCAAGGACTACTTCTCCGTCCAGGAGGCCAACCTCAAGGCGCTCCAGCAGGCACTGGGCGCGAAGTGAAGGGACACGAGATGACCGGCGAACCCGTCATATCCCTGCGCGGGGTGACCGCCGAACTCGGCGCACGTCCCGTGCTGCGCGGCATCGATCTCACCGTCGGCCGCGGCGAGGTCGTCGCGCTGCTCGGCGCCAACGGCTCCGGCAAGTCCACGGCGATCCGCACGATCATCGGCCAGGTCCCGGTCAGCGGCGGCGCGATCGAGCTGTTCGGCACCCCGCGCCGCGCCTTCCGCGACTGGGCGCGTGTGGGGTACGTACCCCAGCGGACGACGGCCGCGGGCGGGGTGCCCGCGACGGTGACCGAGATCGTGTCGTCCGGCCGGCTCTCCCGCACCCGCTTCGGCGTCTTCCGCAAGGCCGACCGCCAGGCCGTGCACCGGGCCCTGGAGCTGGTCGGGATGGCCGACCGCGCCAGGGACTCGGTCAGCGCCCTCTCCGGCGGCCAGCACCAGCGCGTCCTGATCGCCCGCGCCCTCGTCGCCGAGCCCGAACTGCTGATCATGGACGAGCCGATGGCGGGCGTCGACCTGGCCAGCCAGGAGGTGCTCGCCCGCACGCTGGAGCAGCAAGTCGGCTCCGGTACGACGGTCCTGCTCGTCCTGCACGAACTGGGCCCCCTGGAGCCCCTGATCGACCGGGCGGTCGTCCTGCGCGACGGCTGCGTCCTGCACGACGGCCCACCTCCGCAGGCCGTCGGCCAGCACGCGCTCCCCGGCCACGACCACGTACACCCGCACGCACCGGCGGGTGCGGAACCCCTGCGGACGGGACTGCTGAGCTGATGGACCTCCTCGCCTACGACTTCATGCAGCGCTCGCTGCTCGCCGCCGTGCTGGTCGGCATCACGGCCCCCGCGATCGGCATCTACCTGGTGCAGCGCCGCCAGCCCCTGATGGGCGACGGCATCGGCCACGTGGCGATGACCGGCGTCGGCCTGGGCTTCCTGCTGCACGCCTCGCCGGTGTGGATGGCCACGGCCGTCTCGGCGCTCGGCTCGGTCCTGATGGAGCTGGTCCGCTGGTACGGCAAGGCCCGGGGCGACATCGCACTGGCCATGCTCTTCTACGGCGGTATGGCGGGCGGCGTGATGTTCGTCAACATCACGCCGGGCGGGTCCAACGCCAACCTCAGCTCGTATCTGTTCGGCTCGCTGTCGACGGTCTCCCCCTCGGACGTGACGGCCATCTCGGTCCTGGCGGCGTTCGTGGTCGTGGTGACCCTGGGGCTGCGCCGTCAGCTCTTCGCGGTCAACCAGGACGAGGAGTTCGCGCGGGTGACGGGCCTTCCCGTGCGCGCGCTCAATCTGCTCACGGCGGTCACGGCGGCGGTCACCGTCGCCGTCGCGATGCGGGTCGTCGGGCTGATCCTGATCTCCGCGCTGATGGTGGTGCCGGTCGCGGCGGCGCAAGTGCTCACCCGGAGCTTCGCGGCGACCTTCGCGATCGCGGTCGGGATCGGGGTGACGGTGACGGTCAGCGGTACGGTGACGTCGTTCTACCAGGATGTTCCGCCCGGCGCGACGATCGTCCTGCTGACCATCGCCGCGTTCGTCGCGCTGACCGTCCTGGCCACGCCGTTGGCCCGCCGACGCGCCCGTGCGGCGACCGCGGCCGGGCCCGCCGGGGACCCGGCGGAGTGCTCGATTCCGGCCATCGAAGGGGCCGGGGACAAGATCGGCGCCTGACCGCTGACAGCCCGGGCTGGCACAATGGCCGCCCGGGCAGAAGCGAGACGTGAGGAGACAACGGTGACGACCGCTGGACCGCCCGTGAGGGGCCGCGCGACCCGCCAGCGTGCAGCCGTGGCGGCGGCCCTTGACGAGGTCGAGGAGTTCCGCAGCGCGCAGGAACTGCACGACATGCTCAAACACAAGGGTGACGCGGTCGGGCTCACCACCGTCTACCGCACGCTGCAGTCCCTCGCCGAGGCCGGCGAGGTCGACGTACTGCGCACCTCCGACGGCGAGTCCGTCTACCGCCGCTGCTCGACCGGTGAACACCATCACCATCTCGTCTGCCGCGCCTGCGGCAAGGCGGTGGAGGTCGAGGGGCCCGCGGTGGAGAAGTGGGCCGAGGCGATCGCCGCGGAGCACGGGTACGTCAACGTGGCCCACACGGTGGAGATCTTCGGCACCTGCGCGGACTGCGCCGCACAGGTCTGCTGAGCCTCGTGGTGGCGTTCTTGTCGTCGCTGAGCAGGACGAACACGCGCGGCGTCTCGCGGTAACGGGGCTGTGCGGCCCAGACGACCGATCCCGTGGTGTGGTCGGTCGTCACGGTCACGCCGTTCTCCGTGACCGTCGCCCGGAACAGGCCCCGCCGCACGGCCACCTTGTGGAACGTACGGGCCTGCAACCAGGGCGACAGCACCGTCACCAGGATGGCCAGAACCGTTGCCGTCAGCACGCCGGGCGAGAAGTGCCTGCCCCCGGTCGCGAACGACATGATCTCCATGACCCCTGCGATGATCAGCCGCGCCCGAAGCAGCGCTCCAACTCGTCGAAGTCGTAGAACGCACTGCCCTTGGCGATCGGGCGGCAGCCCGTCTTGAAGGGCGTCTCCTTCTCGTTGTAGAGCATGCGGACCAGGTAGCGGTCGTCCTTCTTGAACACGTCCCACTGGATGTCGGCGCCCAGGGGTGCGACGTCCGCGCCCCGCCAGGGGTTGCCGGCGTAGGTGTAGGGCTCGTCCGGGTCGGCCGGCTCGGTGCTGCCGGGCAGCCCCATCAGCGCGGCCAGCGGGATGATCTCCTCGGCGTGGGTGAAGCGCAGTTCGGCGCCCAGGTCGCTGGTGCCGGCCCGCTTGGCCTCGATCTGCCGGAAGAAGTCGGCGAGGAGGACATCGGCCATCTTGTAGGTGATGTCGCTGCCCGAGAAGCCGGGGCCCTTCTCGTAGAAGTCCTCCGCGTCCCCGAGGTAACCGAACCACGCCGCGTCCGAGCGGGAGAGGTAGCGGTCCATGCCCCAGCCCCTGCCGTCCGGGTCCGGGCTCTCCTCGCTCATCGCGGGCGCGATGGCGTACAGGTCGTAGACGGCTCGGGCCGCGCCCACCTGGTCGGTGATCCCGTCGGCGAACGGCTCCTTGAACAGGCGGCGCAGGACATCGCGCGCGGCCCCGTGCGTCCTGGGCTGGTCGGTGATCGCGTTCAGGGTGTCCTTGAGGCGCTGGTCGTGCGCGATGTAGTCGCGGTACGCCGCGCCGCCCGCCGCCTTGTGGAAGTACAGCAGGTCCTTGTCGGTGCGGGTCGGCCCGATCAGCGGCTTCAGCGCGGGGTCGGCGGCGGCGAGGGCGCCGGTGTACTCGCCCGCGCTGTCCACGGCCCGCCCCTGCCCGGAGCTGACCACGTCGATCCTCTCGCCCTGGTCGGCGATGTCCTGGAACAGGGTGGGCAGCCGCTGTGCCGTGCGCGTCGCCGTGTCCCGCATCTCCTGCCGGCCGCGCCCGCTGAGGTTGCCGTACCCGGCCTTCTCCATGGCGGCCATGAGCGCCCGTACCGTCGGCCCGAACTCCTCACCTTCCTCGGTGAGTTGGTCCTCGGCGTGCGCCTTGTCCCACAGTGCGAGGATCAGGTCGCCGTCCTCGCTGCCGGTCGCCGCACGGGAGCCGTGCCGGGAGGCGTTCTCGGTGAAGACGGGCTCGAAGCCGGCCGGGGGCCGCTGGTAGGTGTGCGCGTTCTGCTCGGGCTGGTACGGGGCCTTGGTGCCGTAACTCTCCCGGTGCGCGGGGCCGTCGGCGGCGTGCGCGGGCAGCGCGGTGAGCAGCAGGGCGCCGAGGGCGAGGAGGGGGGTGAGACGTCTCATGAGTCCCGCATCCTCGGCGGCCCGCGTGAACCACCGGTGGCTAGGAGGTGGACTCGCCCTTCATCGCGGCCTCCATGGCGAGCAGGTCCTCGTTCGGCACGGCGCCGCCGAACCGCCGGTCGCGGGAGGCGAATTCGACGCAGGCCCGCCACAGGTCACGGCGGTCGAAGTCGGGCCACAGCACGTCCTGGAAGACCATCTCGGCGTACGCGCTCTGCCAGAGCAGGTAGTTGGAGGTGCGCTGCTCCCCGCTGGGCCGCAGGAAGAGGTCCACGTCCGGCATGTCCGGGTAGTACAGGTACTTCTGGATGGTCTTCTCGCTGACCTTCGCCGGGTCCAGACGGCCCGCCCGCACATCCTCGGCCAGCGCCTTCGCCGCGTCGGCGAGCTCGGCCCGGCCGCCGTAGTTCATGCAGAAGTACAGGGTGAGCAGATCGTTGCCCTTGGTCTGCTCCTGGGCGATCTGCAGCTCCTTGGCGACCGACTTCCACAGCTTGGGCATACGGCCCACCCAGCGCACCCGGATGCCGAGCGCGTCGAGCTGGTCGCGGGTCTTGCGGATGAAGTCGCGGTTGAAGTTCATCAGGAAGCGGACCTCGTCGGGCGAGCGCTTCCAGTTCTCGGTGGAGAAGGCGTAGAGGGAGATGTTGCGGACGCCGATCTCGATCGATCCCTGCAGCACGTCCAGCACCCGCTCGGCGCCGACCTTGTGGCCCTCGGTGCGCGGCAGACCGCGCTCCTTCGCCCACCGCCCGTTGCCGTCCATGACGATGGCGACGTGGTTCGGGACCAGCTCGCCGGGGAGCTTCGGCGCGCGCGCACCGGACGGATGGGGCTCCGGCGCCTGGTACTCACGCCGCTGGCGCCCCAGGATCCCGCGTACGACCATGTGCTTCTCGTCTCCCTCTACGTCTTTTCCACATACCTGAGCGAACGCAGCCCGCGCTCCAGATGCCAGTGCAGGTAGGCGGACACCAGCCCGCTGCCCTCCCGGACGTACCGCGCCTCGCACGCGTCCGCCGTCTCCCAGTCTCCCGTAAGCAGCGCGCCGAGCAGAACCAGGGTCTGCGGCGACGGTACGACACTCCCGGCCACCCGGCAGTCGGCGCAGACGGAACCGCCGGAGGCCACGGAGAAGAACCGGTTCGGACCGGGCATCCCGCACTTCGCGCAGTCGCTGAAACTCGGGGCGTACCCGTTGACGGCGAGGGAGCGGAGCAGGAAGGCGTCGAGGACGAGGTGGGGCGCGTGCTCGCCCCGGGCCAGCGTCCGCAGGGCACCGACGAGCAGCAGATACTGCTGCACCGCCGGCTCCCCCTCGTGATCGGTGAACCGCTCGGCGGTCTCCAGCATGGCCGTCCCGGCGGTGTACCGCGCGTAGTCGGTGACGATCCCGCCGCCGTACGGAGCGATGGTCTCACTCTGCGTGCACAGGGGCAGCCCGCGCCCGACCAGTTCGCTCCCGCGCGCGAAGAACTGCACGTCGACGTGGGAGAAGGGCTCCAGCCGGGCCCCGAACTTCGACTTCGTCCGCCGCACACCCCGGGCGACGGCGCGTACCCGCCCGTGACCGCGCGTGAGCAGGGTGATGATCCGGTCCGCCTCACCCAGCTTCTGGGTGCGCAGCACGATGCCGTCGTCGCGGAACAGACTCATGGCCCCATTCTCGCGCAAGCTCTCCGGTGCCCGGACCCTCGGATACCGGAAATCGTCCGGCGGGCGCCCCTAGGGCACCTCGCCACGGCTGCGGGCGTTGGCGTACGCGGTGGCCGCGCTGAGCCGCTCGGCGGGGGTGGCCGGCCGTACGGCCGCCGGGTCCACGTCCCACTCCCGCCCCCCGCCATAGGGTCTCAGCTGCACATACGGCCCCACATGCCCCATCACTACTCCGATCCGTCCGGTACGGGTGTCCACTGCATGGCTGCCGACGGGTGGCTTCACGGCCAACTCGCTGCCCCTTCCTGCCGGGTTTCACTCTTCGCACATCCAGAGTGACTCTCCGCGTCTAGACTCGGCAGGGGTCTGCGCCCTGCAAGTGCGATGCAGGTCAAGGGGGTTGGCCATGGCCAACGGTTCGCGCCAGGCGGCGTGGGAGTTCTTCGGAGCCGAGCTGAAACGGCGCCGGGAGGACAGGGGACTCACCCAGGCCGACCTGGGCACCCGCGTCTTCGTCTCCGGCGGATACATCGGCCAGTTCGAGCAGGCGATCCGCAAGCCCCAGCTGGACATCGCCCAGCGGATCGACCAAGCCCTGCAAACCGACGGTATTTTCGAGCGGCTGTGCCGCAAACTCATCGACGACCGGCGCTATGCGGAGTACTTCGCGGAGGTCGTGGAACTGGAGCGGGTGGCTACGCGGATCTGTGAGTTCGCCCCCACCGTGGTGCCGGGCCTTCTGCAGACGAAGGCCTACGCCGAGGCGGTCACGCTCGCGGCCAACCCGTTCGTCACGGACGAGTACGTCGAGGACATCGTGGGGGCTCGACTGGAACGGGCCCGCATCCTCAAGGACGCCACACGGCCCGAGTATTGGGTGATCCTGCATGAGAACGTCGTGCGCATCCCCGTGGGCGGCCCGCAGGCGATGGCGGAGCAACTGGAGCACGTCGCCGGGCTCACGCGGGAGCGGACGGTGTGGGCGACGGTGATTCCGTACGCGACCGGGGCCCACGCGGCGATGACAGGGGATCTACGGCTCATGGACTTCGAGGACGCGCCGCCGGTCGCCTATACAGAGACCTCGTTTTCGGGAACGCTGATGGATGATCCGGCTGTGGTGAAGCGGGCACACCGCGCATACGATCTCCTCAGGGTCGCCGCGCTGTCGCCGGAGGCGTCCCTCGCCCTGATCGAGTCGGCGGCTGAGGACCACAGACGATGCACACCCACGATCTGAGCAACGCCCGCTGGCGCAAGAGCACGTACAGCAACGGCGAGGGCGGCAACTGCATCGAGGTCGCCGACGAAGTCCCCGGGCTCGTGCCCGTCCGGGACAGCAAGGTGCCCGCTGGTGATGTGCTGGTGGTCGGGGCGGACGCCTGGGGGGAGTTCGTCGGCGCCGTGACGGCCGCGCGTCTCTAGGGCAGCCAGGACGTCAGGGGGTCGTGGCACTTGGAGACGTCGGGCTGCTCGGCGCACTGCTGGTAGGCGCGTTCGGCGGGGAGCCGGGACAGGCCGAGCATGGCGAGCGGCAGCGCGGCGACGGCCGTCACCACCACCACGAGGGCGATCTTCACACCCTTGCGCACCGCACCCCTGGCTTTGGCGTCAACCGTCTCACCCATGCCCCCAGAGTAGGGCAGGGCGGGCCAAGAAATGTCCTGCTGTTTCTCTTTTTTGACAAGGTGTCACTCCAGGGCTTCCCTCTGTGCCACGATCTGTCCGACGTGAAGATCATGTGAAATTCACACACGTTTCCTTCACGCCTTCGGCACGCTCATCGAGTTCAAGGGGGGACGCATGCGCGTGAAGACCCTGTCCAGACCAGTCGCTGTCGCCGTGGCGCTGGTGATGTACGCGGGGGGCACGGCTCTGGCCGACGGCACTCCCACCGACCCGCCGGCCGCCGCGGACACGATCGCCCAGCAGGTCAACAACGTCGCACCGCCGGCCGACGTCGTCCCGCCGGCCGAGGGCAAGGACGGCGGCACGCTCACGGCGAGCGGCAGCGACATCAAGGTGACCGCACCGGCGGACAACTCCGGCGCCGTCCAGGTCGCCCCGGCCGACTCACCCGGAGACACCATCGGCATCGGCCTGCCGGGCAGCGGGAGCGGTGACGCGGCGGTCGCCTCCGACGGGACGATCACCTACCAGAACGCCGCGCCCGCCACCGATCTGGCGGTGCAGCCGCTGGACCAGAGCGTCCGCCTGGAGACCGTCGTCCGGGACGGCACCGCGCCGACCCGCTACACCTACCCCGTGAGCCTTCCCGCCGGTGCGAGCATGGCGGTGCAGGACGACGGAAGCGTGCTGATATCCGGCACCGACGGCACCTCGCTCGGCGCGTTCGCCGCCCCCTGGGCCAAGGACGCGAACGGCAAGGACATCCCGACCCGGTACGAGGTCCAGGGCGACTCGCTCGTCCAGGTGATCGACCACACCACCACCGCCGACATCGCCTACCCGGTCGTCGCCGACCCGTGGCTGTGGCGCGACCTGATCCACAGCGCCTCCTGGACGTACCACTCCGGCTACGGGTGGACCCTGAAGGTCCAGCCCACCGACTGGCAGCGGTTCTGGAACGGGTACGCTCCGGCGCAGGCCGGCTGGAACGAGCTGTACGCCAAGTACCGGAACCACGGCCTGAACACCAACCTGGGCTCGATGAAGAACCAGTACCTCTGCCACGTGCTGATCGTCTCCTGGTACTCGCCGAACAAGGCCACGTGGGACCTCGACGAGTGGCGCCCCGACGTCGGCCTGACCGACACCATCAACCACAAGTGCAACCCGGGCCCGGGAGGCTTCCCCGGGGAGTGGTGAGCCCCGGCAGCACCTGAACGACCCAGGAAAGGCAGTGCGGCATGGCAGCGCCGTTCGCTCCGCTGACGGCGGCGGACCGGGACATCCTGCGGTGGCTCGCCGCGCATCGCGGCGCCGGCTGGACCGCCCTGGCCGAAGGGCTGATGGACCTCGGCCTCAACGTGGTCCTGCTCGCTCTGCTGCTGCTGGCCGCACTGCTCGCCGCGCTGGTGGTACGCCGCCTGCGGCCGCTCGTCGCGGCCGCGGGCGGCGCCGCCGTCGTCTCGGTCGTGGCCTCCCAGGTGCTCAAGCACCTCATCGCACGGCCACGCCCGGACGCAGGCCTCGCACTCGTCCATGCGGGCGGATACTCCATGCCGTCGACGGACGCCGCCCTGGTCGCCGGGCTCACCGCCGCCGCCGTCCTCGCGGTGCGGTGGCCGGGCCGGGCGTGGCGGCTCACCGTGTCGGCCGGTGCGGTCGCGGCGAACCTGGTGACCGGGTGGGCCCTCGTGTATCTCGGGGTGCACTGGACGACCGACGTCCTGGCCGGCTGGCTCCTGGGCGGCACGATCGGCGCCGCCGTCGGCACCCTCGTACGCCGGCGCGCCACCGACGGGGAACCGGCCCCCTGAGGATCTCCCTGCCGGGCCGCTCCGGTTCGGCCGCACTGGTGCGGCCTCTGACTGCTACGCCATTCGTGCATGCGCCCTTGACCACCCCTTGGCGCGCTCCTATGGTCGCGCTGACCCACCGGACGTAGGACGTCGTACCTCCCTGCCCTCTCCCCGCCAGGAGGACCCGTGCGTGACGACGTGACCCACGACATGCCGGCACCACACCGCCGGTCCTTCCTCGGCGGCGTCGGCGCGCTCGCCCTGGCCGCCGGGCTGCCGCCCGCGCTGACCGCCTGCTCCGCCGGACCGCAGTCCACGAACGACACCGGGGACGGCGGCAGCGGCAAGGACCGGACGCTGACCGCCGTGATCGGCTACGGCAACGACGGCAGCTGGGATCCGACGCAGACGGCGTCGGCGTTCTGCATGGCCGCCAACAACCACGTCTACGAAGGACTGCTGGACACCGATCCGATCACCCGGGTCCCCTATCCGGCACTCGCCACCGAGGTCCCGAAAGACGCGCACGCCACCACCTGGCGGTTCACCCTGCGCTCGGGCGCGACCTTCCACGACGGCAAGCCCGTCACCGCCGACGACGTCGTGTTCGTCTTCGACCGGATCCTCGATCCGAAGACCCAGACCCTCGCCAAGGGGTTCTTCGCGAGCTGGCTGAGCGGCGTCCGCGCTGTCGACTCGCGCACCGTCGAGCTCGTGCTCAAGTTCCCCTTCCCCGACGGGCTTTCCCGGCTCACCCTCGCCAAGATCATGCCGAAACACGTCTTCGCCCGGCCCGGCGCCTGGGACGACGCCATCAAGGGGCTGGCCGTGGGCTCGGGGCCGTACCGGCAGACCGCGCACCATCCGAAGTCCAACACCACCTTCGAGGCGTACGCCGGCTACAACGGGCCCCGGCCGCCCGCCTTCAAGCGCATGAACTGGCTGACCATCGTGGACGCCGCTCCGCGCGTCGCGAAGATCTCCGGGTCCGGCGCCGGGGCGCAGATCGCCGACAACATCCCGTACGCCAATATCGCGCGGCTGGAGCAGGGGGGCCTGACGGTCGCGGGCGGCGCCGGGATGAACAACCTGTTCCTGATGTTCAACACGCGGCACAAGCCCTTCGACGACGTACGGGTGCGGCAGGCGCTGCACTACGCCATCGACACCGAGAAGATGGTGCAGGTCGCCCTGAGGGGGCACGGGAAGCCGGCCTCCTCGTTCCTGAACGAGGGCAATCCGAGCTACCGGCGGGCCAGGACCGTCTACGACTACGACCCCGGCAGGGCGAAGGCGCTGCTGAAGGCGGCGGGCGTCTCGGACCTCGAGGTCGACATCCTGGCCGTGAACGTCAGTTGGATCGTGGACTGTCTGCCGACCATCAAGTCCTCCTGGGACGCGGTCGGTGTGCGGACGACCCTCGCGCCGCAGGAGACCACGGCCGTGTTCACCAAGATGGATCAGAAGCAGGACTACCAGGTCGTCGCCGCCGCATCCAATCCCAATCAGTTCGGGCTCGACGCCGATCTGATCATGCATTACAACTACGGGCCGCAGAACCTGTGGATGGGGTACACCCGGTGGGCGGACGATCCGGTGGCCAAGCGGCTCTTCGCGGACATGGACCGGGCGACCCGGGAACCGGACCCCGCGAAGAAGAAGGCGATCGTCCAGGACTACATCGACGTCGTCGCCGAGCAGGCCGTGCTGTACCCGGTGGTGCACAACGAGCTGATGACGGCCTGGGACCCGCGCAAGCTCACCGGGATAAGGGCACAGCCGTACCCGGGGATCAACCTGCTCCAGGCCAAGTGGGCCTGACGGCATGACGGCCGTCGCCCGGATCCTGCTCCGCCGTATCGCCCTGCTCGTGCCGCTGATGCTCGGGATCGTGCTGTTCGTGTTCCTGGTGATGCGGTTCTCGGACGTCGATCCGGCGTCCGCGTTCTTCCAGGGGGCGAATCCGACTCCGCAGCAGCTGCACGACTTCCGGGAGCGGAACGGGCTGCTCGACCCGCTGCCCGTGCGCTACGTCCACTTCGTCGGCGATCTGCTCCACGGCGACCTCGGCACCAGCGCCCTGACCCGGGCCCCGGTGGCCGACCAGGTCGGCACCGCGCTGCCGCTCACCCTCCAGCTGACCTTCCTCGGTCTCGCCCTCGCGGTGGTGCTGGCGCTGGCTGGCGGCGTGACGGCCGCTGTGTACCGGGACCGGCTGCCGGACCAGATCATCCGGGTCGTCTCGCTCGTCGGGGTCGCCGCTCCCGGGTTCTGGCTGGCGCTGCTGATGATCCAGTACCTGGCGGTGGACCAGGGGTGGTTCCCGACCGGTGGATACATCAACCCCGCCGACTCCGTCACCGGCTGGCTGAAGACCATGACGCTGCCCGCGATCGCCCTGTCCCTGCCGGTGGCCGCCCAGCTGACGAGGATCGTACGGACCTCGGTGGTGGAGGAGCTCGACAAGGACTATGTGCGCACGGCGATCGGGAGCGGGCTGCCGCCCCGGGTCGTCGTCGGCCGGAACGTCCTCAGGAACGCCCTGGTCAATCCGCTGACCGTGCTCGGGCTGCGGGTCGGCTATCTCCTCGGCGGTGCCGTGGTCATCGAGACGATCTTCTCGCTGCCCGGCATGGGCAAGCTGATGATCGACGCCGTGCAGAACGGTGATCCGGCGGTGGTGCAGGGGGTGGTGCTCACGACCGCCACCGGGTTCGTCGTCGTCAACCTCGTCATCGACATCCTGTATCTGCTGGTCAACCCACGTCTGAGGGCGGGCTGATGGTCACGCGCGCGCGTCTTGCCGAGCGCCTCACCCGGACCGGTGGCATCCGGCCGCGGGGCCTGCGCCGGCTGCCGCTGCTGTCGAAGGCCGCCGCCTGCTTCCTGGCCCTCGTCATCCTGGTCGCCGTACTCGCTCCCCTGCTCGCCCCGGACGATCCGCTCGACCAGCAGGACCCGGTCGGCGGCAGCGGGCATCCGTCCGCCGCGCACTGGCTCGGGCAGGACAGCCTCGGCCGGGACATCCTGAGCCGGCTGATGTACGGCGCCCGGTGGTCGCTGGCCATCGGACTGGGCGCGACCGGGCTCGCCCTGGTCGTGGGTGCCGTCATCGGAGCGGTGGCCGCCACCTCCCGCAAGGCGGTCGACGAGACGCTGATGCGCTGTCTGGACGTGGTGATGGCGTTTCCCGGCATCGCGCTCGCGGCCGTCCTGGTCGCGGTCTTCGGCGGCGGGATCGGCGTACTGATCTGCGCCATCGCCTTCCTGTTCACACCGCCCGTCGCCCGGGTCGTACGGGCCAACGTCCTCGACCAGTACGGCGAGGACTACGTCACGGCGGAACGGGTGATCGGCGCCCGTACGCCGCACATCGTGCTGCGGCACGTGGCCGTCAACTGCGCGGCCCCGGTACTGGTGTTCTGGACGGTCCAGGTCGCCGAGGCGATCGTGTTCGAGGCGTCGCTGTCCTTCATCGGCGCCGGTGTACGGCCGCCGGACCCGTCCTGGGGCAGTGTCATCGCCGACGGCAAGAACATGGTGCTGACCGGCGGCTGGTGGGCGACCGTCTTCCCCGGGCTGCTGATCCTGCTGACCGTGCTGTCGCTGAACATCCTCTCCGAGGGCGTGTCCGACGCGTGGGCGGCACCGGCCGCACGGGAAGTGCCCTCACCCGAGGACCGGTTGGAGAAGGCGGAACCCGGTGACGTACTCCCGCTGCCCGGACTGGCCGAGGCCGCCCGGCGCCTGCGGTCCCGGGCCCGGCCGCTGCCCGACCGGAGCGGACAGCCGGTGCTCGCCGTGGAGAACCTCACCATCGGCTTCCCCGACCGGCACCGGGGCGTGGACATCGTCGCCGGGGCCGGCTTCGAGGTGTACGCCGGTGAAGTGCTCGGCCTGGTCGGCGAGTCGGGCTGCGGGAAGTCGCTGACCGCGCTCACCGTCATGGGGCTCCAGCCGAGGGGCGCGCGCATCGGCGGTCAGGTGCGGTTCCGGCAGCGGGACCTGCTCGCCGAGCCGATGCGGGTGCGGCGGCGGCTGCTCGGGCACGAGATGGCGATGGTCTACCAGGACGCCCTGTCCTCACTGAACCCGGCGATGACCATCCGCGCCCAGCTGAAGCAGCTCGTCCGGCGCGGCGGCCGGCGCGGTCCGCGCGAGCTGATGGAACTGGTCGGCCTGGACCCCGAGCGCACCCTGCGCAGCTACCCGCACGAACTGTCCGGCGGCCAGCGCCAGCGCGTGCTCATCGCCATGGCCCTCTCCCGCGAGCCACGGCTGATCGTCGCCGACGAGCCGACGACCGCCCTGGACGTCACCGTGCAGGCCCAGGTGATGGAACTGCTGCTGCGGCTGCGCGCGGAGCTGGGCTTCGCGCTGATCCTGGTCTCGCACGATCTGGCGCTGGTCGCCGACGTCACCGACCGGGTGGTGGTGATGTACGGCGGGCAGATCGTGGAGAGCGGGGTGACCGCCGACCTGGTGGCGGCGCCGGCCCACCACTACACGCGCGGTCTGCTCGGCAGCGTGCTGTCGCTGGAGTCGGCCGAGGAGCGGATGACGCAGATCAAGGGGGTCGTACCCGCTCCGGCCGACTTCCCGGCGGGCTGCCGCTTCGCCGGCCGCTGCCCGCTGGCGACCGGGGTGTGCCACACCTCGGCGCCCGTCCTCGCCGGTACGGCCACCCACGCGGCCGCCTGCCATCATCCGGCCGTTTCCGTGGAGGGGGCTCTGCAGTGAACGCCGTCGTCGAGGTCCGAAACGCCCATGTGGTGCACAAGGCCCGCAGCGGCGGACTGCTCGGGCGCGACCGGGTGTACGCCCTGACGGGCGCCGATCTCACCGTGGCCGCCGGGGAGACGGTGGGCGTGGTCGGCGAGTCGGGGTGCGGGAAGTCGACGCTGGCCAGGGTGCTGGTGGGCATCCAGCGGCCGGTGCCGGGGTCGGTGGCGTTCCGGGGCCGTGACCTGTGGACCATGCCGCCCGCCGAACGCCGGGCCACCGTGGGTGCCGGTGTCGGGATGGTCTTCCAGGACCCGTCGACCGCGCTGAACCGGCGGCTGACGGTACGGCGGATCCTGCGCGACCCGCTGGACGTCCACGACCGGGGTACCAGGAGCGAACGGGAGGACCGGGTAAGGGAGTTGATGGGTCTCGTGGGTCTCCCCCGGGCCCTCGCCGACGTCCTGCCCGGGCAGCTCTCCGGCGGTCAGCGGCAGCGCGTCGCCATCGCCCGCGCGCTCGCCCTGGACCCCGCCCTGGTCGTCGCCGACGAGCCGACCAGCGCCCTGGACGTGTCGGTGCGCGCGCAGATCCTCAACCTCCTGCTGGACCTGAGGGAACGCCTCGGCCTCGCCCTGGTGTTCGTCTCGCACGACATCCAGACGGTACGGCGGATGAGCGACCGGGTGATCACCATGTACCTGGGCCGGATCGTGGAGGAGACCCCGGCCGACCGGGTCACCGGCGCCGCCCGGCACCCGTACACCCGCGCGCTGTTCTCGGCCACGCCCGGCCTGCTGCACCCCATCGACCCGATGCCGCTGACCGGTCCGGTGCCCTCGGCGACCCGGCCGCCGAGCGGCTGCCCGTTCCGCACCCGCTGCCGGCGGGCGGACGGGTTGTGTGCCGAGGTGATGCCGGACTTCTCGGCCGCGTCGCGGCCTGGACACCGCTACCGGTGCCACCATCCTGTGGAGGAGGACCAGCCGACTCGCGCCCCCGTACGCCAGGAGCCCTGACATGCCCTTCCCCACCCCGCTCACCGGTGTCGTCCCGCCCGTCTGCACCCCCCTGACACCGGGGCGCGAGGTGGACGTGCCCTCGTTGCTCAGGCTGGTCGACCATCTGGTGGAGGGCGGGGTGCACGGGCTGTTCCTGCTCGGGTCCACCTCCGAGGCGGCGTTCCTGACGGACCGGCAGCGCCGGCAGGTCGTGGAGGCGGTGGTCGCCCATGCCGGGGGGCAGCTGCCGGTCCTCGCCGGCGCCATCGACATGACGACCCCCCGGGTCCTGGACCATGTCGCGGCCGTGACGGCGGCCGGTGCGCAGGCCGTCGTCGTCACCGCCCCGTTCTACGCCCGCACCCACCGTTCGGAGATCGTCCACCACTACCGCCGGATCGCCGCCGCCTCCGAGGTGCCGGTCATCGCCTACGACATCCCCGTCGCCGTGCACACCAAGCTGCCCACCGACCTGGTGCTGGGGCTCGCCGCGGACCGGGTGCTGGCCGGGATCAAGGATTCCAGCGGGGACCTGGGCGCCTTCCGTGAGATCGTCACCGGCGCCCGCGCGCACCCCGAGTTCAGCGTGCTGACCGGCTCCGAGCTGTTCGTGGACTCCGCGCTGGCACTGGGCGCCGACGGGGCGGTGCCGGGGCTGGCCAACGTCGACCCGCACGGGTACGTCCGGCTGTACCGGATGTGCCGGGCGGGCGACTGGGAGGGCGCGCGGGCCGAACAGGAGCGGCTGTGCGCGCTGTTCGGTATGGTCACGGCCGGCGACCCGGCACGGATGGGCGGCAGCTCGTCGGCGCTGGGCGCGTTCAAGGCCGCGCTGCATCTGCGGGGGGTCATCGACTGTCCGGTGACGGCCGAGCCGCAGGTGCCGCTGTCCGGCGAGGAGACCGAGCGGGTCGGCAAGTTCCTGGCGGCGGCCGGGCTTCTCTAGGTCAGGCTCAGTCTGCGGAACTCCAGGGTGTCGTACGCCTGCGTGGTGCCCGTCTCGTACAGGACGCCCACCGTGGCGTGGCCGAGCTGGACCAGGTCGGAGTAGGCGGCCGGGCGGTCCGAGAGGGTGAGCAGTCTGGTGAAGGTGCGGCCGGCGTTCGTGCTGGACCAGAGGGCGAGGGCGCGGCGGGCGGTGGGCACGGAGGGGGCGGAGAACAGCAACGGGGCGTGCGGGCCGCTCAGTTGGAGGACGCTGCCCTGGACCACGGGCACGTCGTTCAGGGTGGGCTGGACGGCGTAGGGGCGGTCGAGGCGGGTGCCGCCGTCGGAGGAGTAGGTGTCGAGACGGTTGCCGGGCGCGGAGCCGTACTGGTCGCGGGCGTTGAAGTAGAGCCGCCCGTCGGTGAGTTGGGCGGCGGTGGTCTCGTTGGTGTTGAGCACGCCGTCGTGGGTGGTCTGCGTGAAGCCGAGGTGCCAGGTGCGGCCGCCGTCGTCGCTGTAGAGGGCGTGACCGCCGTGGTACCTGCGCTCCCGGCCGGTGCCGGCGGTCGTGGCGGCGGAGTGGTTGGCCGGGACGAGCAGCCGCCCCGCGTGCCGGCCCCGGGTGAGGGCCACGGCGTGGCCGGGGCCGGTGGCGTACCAGTACCAGCCGGGCCGCTTCACCTGCGCCGTGATGTCGACCGGGGGCGTGAAGCGGCGGCCGTCGTCCCGGCTGCGCTGCACGTACACCCGGCGGCCCAGCTCGGCCGGCACCTCGCCGCGCACGAGCTGCTTCTCGGTCACCTTGCCACTGTTGCCGCAGGTCACGACCACGACGGCACCGGTGCGCGGGTCCACGACCGGCGCCGGGTTGCCCCGGGTGTCCCCGTGTCCGGCGGCCACCACCGTCAGCGGGCCCCAGGTGCAGCCGCCGTCGGTGGAACGGCGCACGACGACGTCGATGTCACCGGTGTCGCTCATGCCGTCGCGCCGGCCCTCGGCGAAGGCCAGGACGGTGCCGCGCGGGGTCCGTACGACGGCGGGGATGCGGTAGGTGGCGTAGCCGCCCTGGCCCGAGATGTACGGGAGGGAGAAGGCACAGCCGGAGAGCCCGTGGCCGGGGGCCGCACGGCCGGTGGCGGGGTCCTCCTGGGCCGAGGCCGCCACGGGCACGCGGGCGGTGAGCGAGGTGAGGAGCGCGAGGGCGGTGAGCAGGATGCGGCTCTTCGGTGTCACCCGCTCATGCTGCCAGGAATCACCAGCCCCGATTCATAGCCGACGATCACCAGCTGGGCTCGGTCGCGGGCGCCGAGCTTGCCCATGATCCGGCTGACGTGGGTCTTGGCGGTGAGCGGACTCAGGCCCAACACCTCGGCGATCTCGGTGTTGTTGAGGCCGCGCGCGACCAGCGTCAGCACCTCGCGCTCCCGGTCCGACAGGCACTCGGGGCCGCCCGTCACGGGCGTCGAGGGGCTGCGCAGGAACCGCTCGATCAGGCGTTGCGTGGGGCCCGGTGAGAGCAACGCCTCGCCCCCGGCGACCGTACGGATCGCGTCGAGGAGGTCGGCCGGACGGGTGTCCTTCACCAGGAAGCCGGAGGCACCGGCCCGCAGCGCCTCCACCACGTGCTCGTCGGTGTCGTAGGTGGTGAGCACCAGGACCCTGACCCCGGCGAGGTCCTCGTCGGCGGCGATGAGCCGGGTCGCCTCGATGCCGTCCAGGCCGGGCATGCGGATGTCCATCAGCACCACGTCGGCGCGCTCGGCGCGGGCCAGGTCGACGGCCTCGCGGCCGGTGCCGGCCTGTCCGACGACCGCCATGTCCGGCGCCGACTCCACGAGCATCGCGAACGCGGCCCGCACCAGGGTCTGGTCGTCGGCGAGCAGTACCCGGATCATCTCTGGTCCTCCGGTTTCTCCCCCAGCGGCAGTACGGCGCTCACCTCGAAGCCCCGGCCGTCCGCGCGGGGTCCGGCGTCGACCGTGCCGCCGACGCTGCGGGCCCGCTCCCGCATCCCGACGAGCCCGAAGCCGGGCGGACCCTCACCACTGCCGCCCACACCGTCGTCGGTGACCTGGACACGCAGGCCGCCCTGCTCCTCGTACACGTCCACGCGCACGGTCAGGTCGGCCCGGCCGCCGTGCCGTACCGCGTTGGTGAGCGCCTCCTGCACGATCCGGTAGACGGCGGCACCGACGGCCGGCGGCACCCCGTCGGCCCGCACGGACAGCTCCACCCGGACGCCCGCCGACTTGGCCAGCTCGGTGAGACCCTCAAGGCCCGGCAGCGGGCCGCGGACGTCCGGGGCGCCGGGGCCGCGCAGCACCTGAAGGGTCGTACGGAGTTCACCGCGGGCCGTACGGCAGGTCCCGGCGATGTCGTCGAGGGCCTTCGCCACGGCCGTACGGTCCAGCCGCTCGGGGTCGGCCTGAAGGACGTGCGCGGCGACCGAGGTCTGCACGCCGATGAGGGTGATGCTGTGGGCGAGCAGGTCGTGCAGGTCACGGGCGATGCGCAGGCGTTCCTCGGCGACCCGGCGGCGGGCCTCCTCCTCCCGGGTGCGTTCGGCGCGTTCGGCGCGTTCCACGGCCGCGGCGGCGTTCTCCCGGTGGACGCGGATGTAGCCGCCGAGGACGAGCATGGAGACGATCCAGCCGGTGATCTGGAAGCTGACCTGCACTCCGGCCATGCCGTGGCGGATCTTCAGGAGCAGCATCAGCGTGACGACGGCACCGCCGATGAAGGCCGTACGCCGGGGGCCGTTGGTCACCGCCGCCGTGTAGAGGACGACCATCGAGGCGGCGGTGGGCGCCGAGTGGTTGTAGTCCTGCTGGTGGTAGGCCGCGATCAGCGTGATCATGACCGCCAGCACGGCGAGCGGGGCCCGCCGGCGCCAGACCAGCGGCACGTGCAGGCCGAGGAGCAGGGCCCAGCCGAGCGCGTCCGGCTGCCGGCCGCTGCCGACGGTGACGGCGATGACCGAGGCGAGCGCGGCGAGCCCGGCGGCGAGGAGCGTGTCCTGCCGCAGCGGATCCAGGGACGCGAGGGTCCGGCCGGGCCGGGACGCGGTGATGGTTGCCTGCACGGGATTCATCTTGCGCTATACGCCCACGGGCTCCGGCGCGCGGTCGGTGTCCGGCACCGGACGGGACAGCCGGCCCGGCCACCACACCCGCCGCCCGAGCGCCACGCTCGCGCTGGTCACCAGGTAGGTGCGGACGAGGAAGGTGTCCAGCAGGACGCCGACGGCGATGACGAAGCCCAGCTCGACCAGTGGCACCAGGCCCATGTTCGTCAGCACCGCGAAGGTGGCGGCGAGGACCAGCCCGGCGGAGGCGATGACCCCGCCGGTGGTGCGCAGGGCGATCAGCGCGGCCGCCGCCGGTTCGGTGCCCTTGACCGACTCCTCCCGCATCCGGTGCATCAGGAAGATGCCGTAGTCGACGCCGAGGGCGACCAGGAAGACGAAGGAGAGCAGGCCGAGGCCGGGGTCGGTGCCGGGGAAGCCGAACAGCGGCCCGAAGGCGAGCCCGCCGAGTCCGAGGGCCGCGCCCCACACGGCGATCACGGCGGCGACGAGAAGCAGCGGGGCGAGCAGGGAACGCAGCAGGACGATCAGGATCAGCAGCACCGACAGGAGCACGATCGGGACGACCACCAGGCGGTCGCGGGCGCTGGTGTCCTTCAGGTCGAGCTGCTGGGCGCTGGGCCCGCCGACGCGGGAGCCGGGCAGCCGGTGCCGGAGCGCCTCGATGGTGGCGGTCTCGGCGGCGGACTGGGGCGGGGCGGACGCGGTCACGGTGATCTCGGTCCAGCCCCCGCCGGTACGGCCCTGGCGCGCCTCGGCCACTCCCCGGGTGCCCTCGACCACGGCGAGGGTCGCATCCGCCCGGCCGGCCGGGGTGAGGATCTCGATGGGCTGTGCGGACCGCTCCGGGTAGGCCTTGGCCACGGTCTCCATGGCGGTCACGGACTCGGGCCGGTGCACGAAGGTGTCCAGCTGCTTGAGGGAGCCGGGCAGGTTCAGGGTGCCCAGCGCGAGCGCGCCGAGCAGGGCGGCGCCGGAGGCGAGGACGGTCAGCGGGCGGCGCCCGGCCGAGGAGCCCATCGCCGCGAACAGGGACCGGCGGGCCTTGGGGGTGCTGCCGTGGGCGGGTACGAGCGGCCAGAAGACCCGGCGGCCCAGCAGCACCAGGACGGCCGGGAGCAGGGTGAGCATCGCGGCGAGCGCGCACAGCACACCGACCGTGCCGAGCGGGCCCATGCCCCGGCTGGAGTTGAGGTCGGCGGCGAGCAGGCAGAGCAGTCCGGCGGCGACCGTGCCGGAGGAGGCGAGGACGGCGGGCCCGCAGCCGCGCAGGGCGGCGCGCATCGCGTCGTACGGCGTCTCGTGACGTCGTAGCTCCTCGCGGTAGCGGGAGACGAGGAGGAGGGCGTAGTCGGTGCCGGCGCCGAAGACCAGGATGGTCATGATGCCGGCGCTCTGGCCGGAGACGGTGGTGCCGAAGGCCTGGTTGAGGCCGTAGGCTGCGGCGCGGGCGAGGAAGTCGGCGAGAGCGGCGACGACGAGCGGGACCAGCCACAGCAGGGGGCTGCGGTAGATGAGGATCAGCAGGATCGCGACGACGGCGACCGTGGTGTAGAGCAGGGGCCCGCCGAGCGAGGCGTAGACGCCGGAGGCGTCGGTGGCGAGGGCGGCCGGACCGCCGACCCGCACGCTCAACCCGCCCTGGTCGTGGGCGAGTTGCCGGACGTCGTCGACGAAGGTGTTCCGCCTGTTCTCGTCGGTGCCGGGCTCGTTGCTGGTCACCGGGTACATGAGGGTGGTGCCGTCGGCGGACGGGATGCCGTGCGGGGTGGGGCCGGTCAGGGTGTGGCGGTGGGCGATCCGCGCCAGCTGCCGTCCGGCCGTGGCGCGGTCGGCGGTGGTGAGGCCGGAGGCCCGGTGGTAGACGAGGACCAGCTCGGTCCTCTCGCCACCGGGCAGCCGGTCCTGCAGTTTCGCAACCCGGGTGGAGTCGGCGGACGCCGGCAGGTAGTCGGTGGCCCGGTCGTGCTGGACGTCGCCCAGCTTGGCGGCGAACGGCCCGGCCACGGCCAGCAGCACCGCCCACAGCCCGACCACCAGCCAGGGCAGCCCCCTGGTCCTCCCTGTCTTGACGGCCCCCATGGAATCGGGCCTCCCCTCCACCGCGGATGTCTGGATACGGCTCCCAGACTTCCGCCGGAAGGACCACGATTCGTCGGGCGCGGGTGCGAGTTCGGGCCTACTGCACGGGGTGACCGGCCGCCCCGACTACTCCCCGGGGAGTACACCCCACCACCGCACCCCGCGACCTGCGCGCGCCCCGGCCGTCAGGACGGGGTCCGGGCCGCTGCCAGCAGGCGGGTCACGTCGTCCGCGCAGATGGTCAGGGCCGCGCCGACCGTGGTGAGGGCGTCGCGTTCGGCGGGGGTGTAGGGGCCGTCGGCCAGGGCGATGCGGGCCGCTTGGAGGAGGAGGGACTCGCGGCCGGCGGGGGCGAGGTGCGGGGCGAGTGGGTCCAGGGCCTCGTGCAGCTCTATCGTCAGGCTCGTGCCGCACTCGGCGCCGAGGACCCGGCCGGTGTCGGCGGCGAGGGCGTCGACGAGCGCGGTCAGCTGTTCCCCGGTACAGCCGTCGAAGCCGGCCGCGCGCACCGCTCCGGCGGCCGTCTCCAGGGCCGTACGGGAGGAGGTGCCGCCCGCCGCGAGCACCGCGAGGGCGACGGTGTGCACGGCGTCGCGGAGCATCGCGGAGAAGCGGCGCGTGGTGGGATGGTCGAGGACGTCGATGCCGTACTGGTGGCAGCAGGCGGCGCACTCCACGACCGGCCCGGCCGTCCCGCGCGGCAGCAGCGGCAGCCCGAGCAGGGTGAGCCGGCGGCGCCCGGTGAGCCGCTGGTAGTTGCGGTCGCCACCGCAGCCGGGGCAGTAGAACTCGCCGTCCCCGACGGGTGTCCATGCGGTGCGCGTGCCCAGGAAGCGCAGGGCCCGGCCGTCTCGTCCCCGTACTGGCAGCACGTCGCACCTCCGTAACCGCACGGCAACATCGCCGCGCTGGCGTGATGTTAGCCACATCACCAAGGCTGAGTCAGTACCCCGTAAGAGACCTTTCCGTGACCTCGGCGGCACAGTGGCCGGGAAACGATGGTGCCCCGGCCGCCGTATACAGCGGCCAGGGCACCGAAAGGCCTGGTCAGGAGGGTCAGCGCGCCGCGCGGTTGACGGCCGAGACGACCGCCTTCAGCGACGCACGCGTCGTGTTCGCGTCGATGCCGATCCCCCACAGGACCTTGCCGTCGATCGCGCATTCGATGTAGGAGGCGGCCTGCGCGGAGGCGCCCTCGCTCATCGTGTGCTCCTGGTAGTCCAGCAGGCGTACGTCGATGCCGATGGACTCCAGGGCGTCGAAGAAGGCCGAGATCGGACCGTTGCCGGAGCCGGAGAGGACCGTGTCCTCGCCGTCCACCGTCGCCTCGACGGTCAGGGTGTCCACGCCGTCGGTGTCCGTCGTCGACTGACCCGTACGGACCTGGATGCGGCCCCAGGGGTTGTCCGGGTTCGGCAGGTACTCGTCCTGGAAGACCGCCCAGATCTCCTTCGGCGTGATCTCGCCGCCCTCGGCGTCGGTCTTGGCCTGGATGAGCTTCGAGAACTCGATCTGCATCCGGCGCGGCAGGTCCAGCTTGTGGTCGTTCTTCAGGACGTAGGAGATACCGCCCTTGCCGGACTGCGAGTTGACGCGGATGACGGCCTCGTAGGAGCGGCCGACGTCCTTCGGGTCGATCGGCAGGTACGGCACCGCCCACTCGATGTCGTCGACGGTGACCCCGCGAGCCGCCGCGTCGGCCTCCATGGCGTCGAAGCCCTTCTTGATGGCGTCCTGGTGGGAGCCGGAGAAGGACGTGTAGACCAGGTCGCCCACGTACGGGTGGCGCGGGTGGACCTCCATCTGGTTGCAGTATTCCCACGTACGGCGGATCTCGTCGATGTCGGAGAAGTCGATCTGCGGGTCGACGCCCTGGGAGAACAGGTTCATGCCCAGGGTGACCAGGTCGACGTTGCCGGTGCGCTCGCCCTGCCCGAACAGGCAGCCCTCGACGCGGTCGGCGCCGGCCATCAGCGCCAGCTCGGCCGCCGCCACGGCCGTACCGCGGTCGTTGTGCGGGTGGATGGACAGGCAGACGTGCTCGCGGCGGGACAGGTTGCGGTGCATCCACTCGAAGCGGTCCGCGTGCGTGGACGGGGTCGAACGCTCCACCGTGGCGGGCAGGTTGAGGATGATCTCGCGGCCCGGTCCGGGCTGCCAGACGTCCATGACCGCCTCGCAGACCTCCAGCGCGAAGTCCAGCTCCGTGTCGGTGAAGATCTCAGGCGAGTACTGGTAGCCGAACTCGGTCTCGGGGCCGAGCAGTTTCTCGGCGTACTCCATGACCAGACGGGTGCCGTCCACCGCGATCTGCTTGATGTCGTCCTTGGAGCCACGGAAGACCACGCGGCGGAAGACGGGGGCGGTGGCGTTGTACAGGTGGACGGTCGCGCGCCTGGCGCCCTTCAGGGACTCCACCGTCCGCTCGATCAGGTCCTCACGGGCCTGGGTCAGCACGGAGATGGTGACGTCGTCCGGGATCGCGCCCTCTTCCTCGATGATCGAGCGCACGAAGTCGAAGTCGGTCTGGCCGGAGGCCGGAAAGCCGACCTCGATCTCCTTGTAGCCCATCTTGACCAGCTGATCGAACATCCGGCGCTTGCGCTCGGCCGACATGGGGTCGATCAGGGCCTGGTTGCCGTCGCGCAGGTCGGTGGAGAGCCAGCGGGGGGCGACGGTGATGCGCTGCTCCGGCCAGGTGCGGTCCGGGATGTCGACCTGCTCGTAGCGGCCGTACTTGTGGATCGGCATGGAACTGGGCTGCTGGCGGTTGGCCATGATCGCGTGGGCTCCTTGGGGATGTCCGGAGATCCGGGTGTCCGGATGGACGGCCGACGACGCAACGCCAAGCTCCGCGGGGAGGGAGTCGGCCTCGACTACAGGCCCTCGCCGCGGCAGCTAAGAAGAAGCAGCCCGAAACGCATGATGCGTCGCAGCCTAACCGAGCCACCTCGGACGCGGGGTCGTGTCCCAGTATGCGGGACCGGTATCACAAAATGGACAAAAAGTGCGTCGCGCCACATCGCCCTAGCACACCATCACGGAGCGTCGCGTTCCCTGTCCCGGTATTTCACCAATCATGGTGGCACCTAGTGACATCGGCGTCACACAATGCAATGGTGCCGGGCATGACGACCAACGGGGGCTTCGAGCCCGTCTTCTGCACGATCGTGCCACCGCACGTCCTCGACAAGCTCGCCCAGGCCGAGGACTCCGCGCTCTCCGGTCCGGCCCGCCGGTCCCTGGAGCACGACGCCTACCAGCGCACCAAGCGCCGCCTGACCACGGTCATCGGCGCGCCCTCCGTCGCCGCGCCCGCGGGCGCCGCCGCCGACCAGCCGCACCGCACGATCTACGACGCCCACCACACCCAGGACCTGCCCGGCACCAAGGTCCGCGAGGAGGGCTCCGACCCGGGCTCCGACGCCACCGTCAACCGCGCCTACGCGGGCCTCGGCGCCACCTTCGAGCTGTATCTGAAGGCCTACGGCCGGCACTCCATCGACGACAACGGGCTGCCGCTGGACGCCACCGTGCACTTCGGCGAGTCGTACGACAACGCCTTCTGGAACGGCGAGCAGATGGTGTTCGGCGACGGCGACGGCGAGATCTTCCTCGACTTCACCATCCCGGTCGACGTCATCGGCCACGAGCTGACCCACGGCGTCACCCAGCACACCGCGAACCTGGAGTACTTCGGCCAGTCCGGCGCGCTCAACGAGTCCGTCTCGGATGTCTTCGGCTCGCTGATCAAGCAGTACACCCTCGGCCAGACCGCCGCCGAGGCCGACTGGCTGATCGGCGCCGGGCTGCTCGCGCCCGGCGTCCACGGCACCGCGCTGCGCTCGATGAAGGCGCCGGGCACGGCCTACGACGACCCGAACCTCGGCAAGGACCCGCAGCCGGCGACCATGGACCACTATGTCCGCACCGGCCGCGACAACGGCGGCGTGCACATCAACTCCGGCATCCCGAACCACGCCTTCTACCTGGTCGCCACGGCGATCGGCGGTCGTGCCTGGGAGAAGGCCGGGCAGATCTGGTACGACGTGCTGACCGGCGGCGACCTCAAGACGGACGCGCTGTTCGCCGACTTCGCCACGCTGACGGTGAAGGCGGCGCGCGAGCGGTACGGCGCCGGCGACGAACTCACGGCCGTGCAGAAGGCGTGGGAACAGGTCGGCGTGCGGACGCTGTAGTACTGCGACACTGGGCCCATGCGTATCCAAGTACGGCGCACGGGCGGGTTCGCGGGCATCGAGCGCCGGGCCGAGGTGGACACCTCGGGCCGGCCCGACGCCCAGGCATGGCAGTCCCTGGCCGAACGCGTCCTCGCGTCCGGCCAGGGCACGGCGCCGGCCGGCGTCCCGGACGGCTTCCACTACGAGATCACCGTGGACGGCCGCACGGTCTACGCGGCCGACCCCCGACTCACCGAGGAACAGCGGGAGTTGGTGTCCCGGGTACTGAAGGAGGGCGCGTAACCACCGGTTTCCGCAGGGGCGTTGACTTCTGTTACCGGGGGTAAGGATGATCCGGCCATGGCGACTGACGCAGCCGATCCGCTGCCCCCGATACCGCGCTTCCCGGACGGCTTCCTGTGGGGCGTCTCGACCTCGGCCCATCAGATCGAAGGGGCGGCCGGGGAGCGCGAGCGGTCCGTGTGGGACGTGTTCACGGCCGAACCGGGACGGGTGAAGGACGGTTCGACGGCGGCGGTGGCCTGCGACCACTACCACCGCTACCAGGAGGACGTGGCCCTCCTCGCCGGCCTGGGCGTGGACGCCTACCGCTTCTCGGTCTCCTGGCCCCGGGTCGGCTCACCCGGTGGGCTGGACTTCTACGACCGCCTGGTCGACGAGCTGTGCGCGGCGGGCGTACGCCCCGTGCCCACCCTCTTCCACTGGGACCTGCCCGCCCGTCTGGACTGGCTGGAGCGGGACACGGCGGCCCGGTTCGCCGACCATGTGACGGTGGTCGCCGAACGGCTCGGCGACCGCGTGACCAAATGGATCACCCTCAACGAGCCCGCCGAGCACACCCTCCTGGGCCACGCCCTCGGCGCCCACGCCCCCGGCAGGCAGCTCCTCTTCGACGCGCTCCCGGTCGCCCACCACCAGCTCCTCGCCCACGGCCTCGCGGTACGGGCCCTGCGCGCGGCCGGCGCGAGCGACATCGGCATCGCCAACTCCCACGGCCCCACCTGGCCGGCCTCCGCCGAACCGGCGGACGTGGAGGCGGCCGGCTTCTACGACGTCCTGCTCAACCGCCTGTTCGCCGAGCCGGTCATCCTCGGTGAATACCCGGACGGGATGGGCGAGTTGATGCCCGGTGACGTCGCGGCCGACCTCGAGGTCATCGCCGGACCGGTCGACTGGTACGGGATCAACTACTACGCGCCGACCCGGGTGGGCGCGCCCGGCGGCACCGACAGCGAGTACGGCGGTCTGGTGCTGCCCGCCGAACTGCCCTTCTCCGTCCGGGAGATCGAGGGCCGCCCGGTGACCGACTTCGGCTGGCCGGTCGTCCCGGAGGGCCTCACCGAGCTGCTGTGCGGCTTCCGGGACAGGTACGGCGACCGGCTCCCGCCGATCGTCATCACCGAGAACGGCTGCTCCTACGACGGCGTCGACGACCACGAGCGCATCGCCTACCTGGACGCCCACATCCGCGCCCTGCACACCGCGCTGGAGGCCGGCGTGGACGTGCGCGGCTACTTCGTGTGGTCCCTGATGGACAACTTCGAGTGGGCCGAGGGCTATCGGCGCCGCTTCGGCCTGGTGCACGTGGACTACACCTCGCTGAAGCGCACCCCCAAGGCCTCCTACCACTGGCTCCGGGACGTGCTCCGGGCGCGGGGATGACCACGGTCCGGCCCCCGGCCGCCCTGGCCGAACCGGTGGAGCGGGTCGGCCGGGGCTGGACGGTGGCGTTGTCGCTGGCCAACGGGGCGATCTGGGTCGGCTGGTTCGGCCCCCTGCAGATCCTGCTCGCCTCCCAGGCCAGGGACTTCGCGCCAGGCTCGGGGATGTCGAAGGAGACGGTGCTGGCCTGGGTGACGGGGGCGGGCGCGGTGGTCTCGCTGGTCGCCAACCCCTTCTTCGGTGCCCTGTCGGACCGTACGACCTCCCGCCGGGGCCGCCGTACGCCGTGGATCGTGGCCGGGACGGCGGGCGGTGCGCTGTCGCTGCTGCTGCTCGCGCGGGCGGGCGGGGTGTGGTCCATGGCGGCGGGCTGGTGCCTGGTGCAGCTCACGCTGAACGCGGCGTTCGCGGCGGTGACGGCGGCGGTGCCCGACCGGGTGCCGAGGCGCCAGCGGGGCGCGGTGGGCGGCTGGCTGGGGGCCGCGCAGATCCTGGGCGTGGTCGGCGGCACGGGCCTGGCGACCGCGGCGGGCGGGATCGGCGCCGGATACGCGGCGTGCGCGGTGTGCACGGTGGCGGGTGTGCTGCCGTACGTGCTGCGTCATCCGGATCTGCGGCTGGCGGCAAAGGACCGGCCGGCGTGGTCCTGGCGGGCGTTCGTGGCGGGGTTCTGGCTGAGCCCGCGCCGCCTGCCGGACCTGGGCTGGGCGTGGCTGACCCGGTTCCTGATCAACCTCAGCAACTCGCTGGTGCTGCTGTACCTCCTCTTCTACCTGCGGGACCGCCTGCACTATCACGACCCCGGTCAGGGGGTGCTGATCCTGACGGCCGTCAACAGCCTGACGCTGACGGCGACCGTCGTGGCGGGCGGGGTGTGGTCGGACCGGGTGGGCCGGCGCAAGCCGTTCGTCGTCTGGTCCGGGGTGCTGATGGCGGTGGCGACGGCGGCGCTGGCCGGCTGGCAGACCTGGCCGGGCGCGATCGTCGCGTCGGCGCTCCTCGGGGTCGGCTTCGGCGTGTTCACCTCGGTCGACTTCGCGCTGATGACGGACGTCCTGCCGGCGGCGCTGGACCGGGGCAAGGATCTGGGAGTCATCAACGTGGCCAACGCCCTGCCGCAGGTCGCGGCGCCCGCCCTCGCCGCGCCGATCGTGACCTACCTGGGCGGCTACCGGGCGCTGTACCTGGTGGCGGCGGTGATCGGACTGGCGGGGGCGGTGCTGGTGGGGCGGATCAGAGGGGTCGAGTGATGCTTTTCGAAGGGTGTCACAGGGCGCCGGCGTCGCGGGCGGTCCAGACGGTCGGGTAGACCGGCCTGAAGCCCAGGTCCCGGCGGATCTTCTGCGTGGACATGATCCCGAACCACGGGTCGGGGTCGGTGCGGGTGTGCATGTCGGCGGGCACCTCGACGCCGTTGAGCTGGTGCAGCTCGACGGCCGTGACGGGGGCGTCGTCGGCGATGTTGTACAGGGGGCCGTTCACCGCCGGTGCGTACAGCAGACGCAGCAGGCCCTGGGCGACGTCGGCGTGATGGCCCATCTGCAGCCGCTGGGCCGGGGCCCACTGCGCGGCCCAGCGCAGGGAGTCGGCGAGGTGCGGGTCGCCCTCGCCGTAGACGAAGGGCAGGCGGCCGACGCGCACCTCCATGCCCCCGTCCAGGGCGAGCAGTTCCCACTCCGCCGCCGCCTTGGACTCGCCGTACGCACCCCACATCGCCCCGCCGGGCCGGATCCCGTCCTCCTCCACCAGCGGCCGGCCGCGCCCGGTGCCGTACACGATCCCCGTACTGACCTGCACGAACCGCCGTACCCCGGCGGACAGTGCGGCCCGGCCCAGGGACACGGCCGCGTCGCGGTTGACGGCCCAGGCCTCCTCGTCGGGGACACCGCGGAAGGAGGCGGCGACGTTCACGACGGCGTCCACGCCGGCGACGGCCTTGCCGAGCACCTCGTCGTCCCGGAGATCGCCGAGTACGACGTCGGCGCCGAGGCCGGCGAAGCGGTCCGCGCGGGAAGCGTCCCTGAGCAGGACCCGTACCCGCTCTCCCGGCCGGGTCTGTGCCAGCAGCCTGGGCACGAAGCGGCGTCCGACCTGTCCCGTCGTCCCGGTCACCAATGTCGGCATCATGTGCTCCTCTCGTCGGTGACCAGCCTCGGCCGGGGCGGCAGAGACCGGGAGAGACCCGTTGATCGGGGGATCGACAGTCCCTGGATAAGCCGGGCGGGCTGCCGCACGCTGGAGGGGTGAACCGAGCCGAACTCGCCGATTTCCTGCGCCGTGGCCGCGCCCGGCTGACCCCGTCGGACGTGGGCCTGACGCCGGGTGCCCGGCGTCGCACGCCCGGTCTGCGCCGCGAGGAGGTGGCACAGCTGGCGGGCATGTCGGTGGACTACTACACCCGGCTCGAACAGTCCCGGGGTCCGCGCCCGTCCCGCCAGATGCTGACGGCGCTGGCGCGCGCACTGCGCCTGGCCGACGCCGAACACGACCACCTGTTCCACCTGGCCGGCGAGGAGCCGCCGCGCCGCGAGACGGCGTCGGCGCATGTCCGGCCCGGTCTGCTGCTGATCCTGGACCGCCTGTACGACACTCCGGCGCAGCTGGTGAACGACTGCGGTGCGGTGCTGGCCCAGAACGCGATGGCCAAGGCGCTGGTCGGCGACGTGATGTCCCGCCCCCGGCAGGAACGGAACCTGGTGCGCCGCTTCTTCCTGGACCCGGCCGCGCGCTCGCTCTTCCCGGAGGAGGACCACGAGGTGCACGCGCGCTCCCACGTGGCCAACCTGCGCGCGGTGACCGCCGCCCGCCCCGACGACCCGGAACCGGCCGGGCTGGTCGCCGAACTCCGTTCAGCCAGCGAGGAGTTCGCGCTCCTGTGGGACGAACACGAGGTGTCCCTGCGCAACCACGCGACCAAGCGCTTCGAGCACCCGCTGGTCGGCCTGCTGGAGCTGGACTGCGAGGTCATGCTCAGCCACGAACACCACCACCTGCTCGTCGTCCACACGGCCCGCCCGGGAACGGAGTCCTACGAACGGCTTCAGCTGCTGAGGGTGGTGGGGTTGCAGGACATGATCCCGCAGCGGGCCATCGGCTAGAAGCCGAGCTTCCTCAACTGCTTGGGGTCGCGCTGCCAGTCCTTGGCCACCTTCACATGCAGGTCCAGGAAGACCGGCGTCCCGAGCAGCGCCTCGATCTGCTTGCGGGACTTGATGCCGACCTCCTTCAGGCGCTTGCCCTTGGGGCCGATGATGATCCCCTTCTGGCTGGGCCGCTCGATGTAGACGTTGGCGTGGATGTCCAGCAACGGCCGGTCCGCCGGGCGGTCCTCGCGCGGGAGCATCTCCTCGACGACCACGGCGATGGAGTGCGGCAGCTCGTCGCGGACGCCCTCCAGGGCCGCCTCGCGGATCAGTTCCGCGATCATGACCTGCTCGGGCTCGTCGGTGAGGTCGCCCTCGGGGTAGAGCGCCGGGCCCTCGGGGAGGAGCGGGATCAGGAGGCCGGCCAGCAGGTCCACCTGCTTGGCGCCCACCGCCGACACCGGGACGATCTCCGCCCATTCGATGCCCAGTTCCTTGCCCAGCTGGTCGATCGCGATCAGCTGCGTGGCGAGGGTCTTGGAGTCGACGAGGTCGGTCTTGGTGACGATGGCGACCTTCGGGGTCTTCTTGATCCCCGCGAGCTCCTTGGCGATGAAGCGGTCACCGGGGCCGATCTTCTCGTTCGCCGGCAGGCAGAAGCCGATCACGTCGACCTCGGCCCACGTCGTGCGGACGACGTCGTTGAGCCGCTCGCCGAGCAGCGTGCGCGGTTTGTGGAGCCCGGGGGTGTCCACGAGGATCAGCTGGGCGTCGGGCCGGTGCACGATCCCGCGTACCGTGTGCCGCGTCGTCTGCGGCTGGTTCGCGGTGATCGCCACCTTCTGCCCCACCAGAGCGTTCGTGAGGGTGGACTTGCCCGCGTTGGGGCGGCCCACGAAGCAGGCGAAGCCGGCGCGGTGGACGGTCTCGGCCGGCTCTTCGGATGACGGGGTACGAACGCTCATGCCGTTCATTGTCGCTGATCCACGAGGGCCCGCCGTACCAGTGACGGCCGCCACGGCCCCCCGTGAGCTTCCGGAAACCCGCCCGCAACGAAACGTCACGGAAACACACCTGTACGCGACCGGAAACGCACACCGGTGACCCTCTGACGAGCCTCACACCGTTGGAGACGCCCGTGACCCTCGCCGCCGCCCGTGTGAACACCGGCGACACCGCCTGGCTGCTCGCCGCGACCGCCCTCGTCCTGCTGATGACGCCCGGCCTGGCCCTGTTCTACGGCGGCATGGTCCGCACGAAGAGCGTCCTCAACATGCTGATGATGAGCTTCGTGTCGATCGCCCTGGTCACGGTGGTCTGGCTGGCGGCCGGCTACTCCCTCGCCTTCGGGGACGACGCCTTCGGGGGGCTCATCGGCGGGCTCCATCACGCCGGAATGGCGCACCTCGGCCCCGGCAGCGTGCACGGCACGGTCCCCACCCTCCTCTTCGCCACCTTCCAGCTCACCTTCGCGATCATCACGGCCGCCCTGATCAGCGGCGCGGTCGCCGACCGCACGAAATTCTCGGCGTGGCTGGTCTTCGTCCCGGTCTGGACCCTCCTCGTATACGTTCCGGTGACGCACTGGGTGTGGGGCCCGGGCGGCTGGATCGCGGCCGGGCTCGGCGCGCTCGACTTCGCGGGCGGTCTGCCGGTCGAGATCACCTCCGGCGCCTCCGGTCTCGCCCTGTGCCTGGTCCTCGGGCCCCGGCTCGGATTCAAGAAGGACGCCATGCGGCCGCACAACCTGCCCATGGTGATCCTCGGTGCCGGTCTGCTCTGGTTCGGCTGGTTCGGCTTCAACGCGGGCAGCGCGTTCGGCGCGAACGGCCTCGCCGCGGCCGCCTTCCTCAACACCCTGGCCGCGGGCTGCACCGGTCTGCTCGGCTGGCTCTTCGTCGAACAGAAGAGGGACGGGCACCCGACCACCCTGGGCGCCGTCTCCGGCGCGGTCGCCGGCCTGGTCGCGATCACCCCGTCCTGCGGCACGGTCTCCCTGCTCGGCGCGCTGGTCGTCGGCCTCGCCGCCGGTGTCGTCTGCTCCTACGCGGTGAGCTGGAAGTTCAAGCTGAACTACGACGACTCCCTGGACGTCGTCGGCGTCCACCTGGTCGGCGGGATCATCGGCACCCTGCTGATCGGCCTGTTCGCCGAGAAGGCGATGACCGGCACCGCGGAGGGCCTCTTCTACGGCGGCGGGCTCGCACCGCTCGGCAGGCAGCTGCTCGCCGTGGTGGTCGTGGCCGGCTACGCCTTCGCGGTGACGTACGGCCTCGGCAAGCTGCTCGACAAGGCGATGGGCCTGCGCGCGAGCGAGGAGCAGGAGCACACCGGCCTGGACCTTACGGTGCACGCCGAGACGGCATACGATCACGGCGTCCTGGGGCACGGCGCCCCGGTCTCCCACTCCCTCCTCACCGCAACCAGCACGCAGAAGGTCGACACCCAGGCATGAAGCTCATCACCGCGATCGTCAAGCCGTACCGTCTGGACGAGGTCAAGACCGCCCTGCAGGAACTGGGCGTGCACGGTCTGACCGTGACCGAGGCGAGCGGCTACGGCCGCCAGCGCGGCCACACCGAGGTGTACCGGGGGGCCGAGTACCGGGTCGACCTGGTGCCGAAGGTGCGCATCGAGGTCGTGGTCGAGGACGCGGACGCCGAGCCCGTGATCGACGCGATCGTCAGGGCCGCGCAGACGGGGAAGATCGGGGACGGGAAGGTGTGGGCCGTACCCGTGGAGACGGTCGTACGCGTGCGGACCGGCGAACGCGGCCCCGACGCGCTCTGACCAGCAGCACCCCGACCGCCACGCCCGCGGCGCACACCAGCGCCACGACCAGCCAGGGCAGCGCGAGGAAGGAGGCGCTCGCCGACTGCCGGGTGCCGGGCGCGCTCGCCGTCAACGTCACGTCTCCCCAGTCGAGTTGGGGCGCTCCGCGCCAGGTCTCGGTGAGCCTGACCCGCTGTCCGGGCAGCAGCTGCGACGGCACCCGGGACAGCTCGCGGTCGAGCAGCGTACGGCCGAACAGCCCGCGCGCCTTCAGCTCCACCCTCGGGTCGAGGGTGACGTTCCCGGTGTTGGCCAGGGTGTAGGAGACGGTGGCCGTGCCGGCGCCGAAACCCGGGATCAGGGGCTGGTGGTGGCTGATGTGCAGCTGTCCCACGGACAGCGCGGGCAGTGTGGGGCCGCTGACCCGGAGGTAGACGCGGGCGCCGACGGCCCGCTGCACACCGAGCGCGAGCCGCCCGCTGCCGGGGTCGACGCGCTCGTCCAGGGCGACGATGGCACCCGGGTGGTCACCGGGCTCGGCGCCCTGCGGGACGCGGAGGGTGAAGGGCACGGTGACGGTCGTATGGCCGGGCACGGTGACCCGGGACTGCGCGAGCCGGGCCCAGGCGCCCACCCCGAGCATGCGCTCCTTGACGGTCCGCACGGCGAAACCGCCGTCGCGGGCGGTGTTGTAGGCGTCGGCCGGGTAGAGCCGGAAGGTGAGCGGCCCGCCGGTCTTGTTCTGGACGGCGACCTTGTCGGTGAGGGTCTGGCCGGGGTCGGCGGAGAGGTAGAAGTAGGGCCGCTGGGCGATCTTCGAGGCGACCGGGTAGACGGACCAGCTGCCGTTGTCGGCGGCGCGGGTGGGTGTGGCCTGCCCTGCCAGCAACAGGCCCAGGAGGAGGACGTACAGCTTGCGCATGGGTGCGGACCCCCGCGGAGGAGAGACGAAGGAACGGGCGGGTGCGGACGCCCGCACGCTCAGGTGAGCGTCAGCGTGAGCACACCGGAGTACGCACCCGGAGGCGTGAACGCCGGTACGTCCAGGGAGAGTCCGGCGTCGACGGTGAACTCACCGCCGGTGAGCGTGCCGTCGGAGGTCGACGCCAAAGTCGCCCCCGAGGCTCCCACGGTGCCCGCCGAACCGGCCTTGCACGTGCTGGGGCTGCCGGGTTTGGCCACGCACGCCGGGGTCCAGCTCAGCTTCCCCGCGTCGATCTTGCCGCCGGGACCGCTGAAGCCGGTGACCTTGCCGGTCAGGGACCAGCCCGCGGGCCCGCCGCGGAAGTCCTGGACCGTCACCGTCTGCAGCTTGCCCGTCGAGGCCCCGCCCTTGCCGAAGTCGACCGCCGACAGCGCGACGGAGTCCCCGGCCTGGGACATGGCCAGCGTGCCCGCCTTGACGGTGGTCGTCAGCTTCTGACTGCCCGGCGGAACGGGCGAGTTGTCGTTGACGACGTACGCCGCGGGACCGGCGCCCTTGTCCGCGCTCCAGGAGCCGCCCTCGTACGCCACGATCCCGGTCGTCGTCTTGTCCTTGACGACGAGGGAACCGCTGAAGGAACCCTGCGCGTTGGCCGTGACCGTGGCGGTGTCCGCGGTCTGGGTGGCCCCGGACCGCCCGGCCAGGGTCACGGTGGCGCCCGGCGTGAAGTTGCTGCCGCTGACCGTGACGGCGGCACCCGGGTCACCGGAGGCCGAACTCAGCGAGATCGCCCGGGTGTTGGCCGGGGTGCCGTCGGTCGCCGTGACGGTCTGGGACACCGGGGCGGGCGGGTTGGTGACCGTGCACGGGGTGTCCAGCTCCAGGATGTAGCTGGTGTGGATGTTGTAGTCGCCGGGCGAGAGGGTGATCTGCCCGGCCTTGGTGACGGTGAACGTGCCGGTCATGGAGAAGGACGGGAAGGCGGCCTTCCCCGGCACCGGCGGGTTCTTCTTGGGCCCGGCGACGGTCACGTCCCCCGTCTGGGCGCCACCGAGGGTCACCTTTCCGGTCGGGGTCATGATGTCGGCGGGCAGGGCGAGGTCGGTGGGGTTGCCGGCGGCGGCGGTGACCACGGTGTAGGTCACGGTGACGGTGTCGCCGACCTTCGGGCTGGCGTTGTCCACCGAGACGCCGGCGGTCGTGGTGCCGTCGATCGGCGGGATGCCCGCGACGGCGGGCGGGATGCAGTGCGTGGCGAAGTCCACGTTGGTGCCGGCGGCACCGGCCGGACCGGCCAGCGCGCCGCCCGCGGTGACCGCGAGCGCGGTCGCCCCGAACAGCGACGCCCAGCGCCACCGTCGGGATCTTCGTGGTCTTGGGGGTGTCGAACCCATGGGGCCCCCTCCTGAGGGTTGCGGGCGCAGCGGCTCATCTGCGCCGACAGGGGGCATTGATGTGGAGCCGGGGTGAGAAGTCAATGGAGATGCCGCAGAAACCTGACGGATCATCAGTTTCTGCGGCATCCGGAACAGATCGCTCAGTTCAGTCAGTCGAAGACGAAGGGGCCGGGCGACTGCGGACCGTTCGCCGTGCAGGTCACGGTGACCCCGAAGATGACCATCTTCAGCGAGCCGCCGTAGGCGTCCAGCTTGTCACCGGAGGCGACGGTGCCGGGGAGCGGGCCGACGCTGACGGCGTCGCCGGTGTTCATGGCGGGGTTCTTCGTCCCGCTGAACACGACGGAGCCGCCGCCCGACTTGGCCAGGCTGAGGGTGGAGGAGATGGAGTCCTTGGCCACCGCGACCGGCGCGGTGATCGCGGAGGAGGTGAGGGTGATGGTGGCCGAGGTGCCGCTCTGGGTGGCGGTGAGCGTGGCCGTACCGCCGCCGAAGATGCCGCAGCTCGCGGTGATGGTCGCCGACTGTGGGGTGACGGCGGCCGCGGAGGGCGCGAGGGCGAGTCCGGTGACCGCGAGGGCCCCGGCGACCAGCGCCGCACCCGTTGCCGTGCGCTTGCCTCTCATGGGGATCCGCTTCCCTTTCGTGTGGGGAGTGCCGTGTGGGGGGACACCGACGGACAGGGAGGCCGGGCAGGCGGGTGCGGGCACACTGCGCGGGTGGTGCGGATCTGACGGCCCGTCGGAACGTACGGCCTTATTGATGCGCAAGGGCAGGAACACAACAAGGTTGAATTCCGGCCGACCTTTCGTTCGGCCGGCACTTCGGTACGTCAGCCGGCGGAAACGGTCAGCCGGACAGCACCGTCAGGCCCGGCGAGCAGCACCGGCGTCCCCGCACCACCGAGATCGGCAACCGCGGCCAAGTCCTCGCCCGCCACCGACTCCGCGTCGCTCACCACCGCCGCCGCCTCCAGCGAGGTGGCCCCCGACGCCACGGCCATGGCGACCGCCGTCCGCAGCGCGCTCAGCTTCAGCGAGGGCAGCGAAACCGTCCCGGCGGCATACGTACGCCCGGTCTCGTCCCGTACGGCCGCCCCCTCCGGCACACCGTTGCGAGCCCGAACGGAACGGGCCAGGGTCACGATCTTGCGGTCCTCGGGGTCAAGCGCGTTGCTCTCGGTCATGCCCAGAGCATACGAAGCCCGGCCCCGTTCACCCCGCCACGGGGTACATCGCGCCCCGCCGCCCCTCCGGGGACGCCAGCCACTCCAGCTTCGCCGCGGTGTTCGCCTCCTCCAGCGGAGTGTGCAGCACGATCATCAGATCGGGCCGGGCCGGCACCTTCATCGCCGTCGACTCCACCACCAGCAGCCCGACCAGCGGATGCTCCAGCTCCTTGCGGATCTGCCCCTGGTCCTGGATGTCCCGCTCGGCCCACAGCCGGACGAACTCCGGGCTGCGCTCGGACGCCTCGGCGAGGACCTCCTGGAAGCCCTCGTCGTCCGGCCGCGCCGCACACGCGGCCCGGAACTGCGCCACGACCGTACGCGCGTTCTCCTCCCAGCTGTGGCTGCGCGACCGGTACAGCGGATCGGTGAAGAAGTCGACGAGGCAGTTCTGCGTGATGTCCGGCCGCATGCCGAGCACGATCGCGGCCGCGTCGTTGTACATCACGCAGTTGTAGTACAGGTCCATGATGTGCGCCGGATACGGCATCCAGGTGTCGATCAGCCGCCGCAACCCCTCGCACATGTCCCGCTTCTCCGGCGCCACTTCGGGCGCCGGCGGGTTCAGCCCGGCCAGCAGGTACAGATGCCGGCGCTCGGCGTTGCTCAGCCGCAGCACCCGGGCGACGGCGTCCAGCACCGACGGGGAGACGGAGATCTCCCGCCCCTGCTCCAGCCACTGGTACCAGGAGGCGCCCACCCCGGCGAGCACGGCGACCTCCTCCCGGCGCAGCCCGGGCGTACGGCGCCGGCCGCCGCCGGCCGGCAGTCCGGCCTCCTCCGGTCTGACCCGGGCCCGCCGGCTCATCAGGAACTCGCGCAGTTCACTGCGTCGTTCACTCTGCGACGCCCCCGCTACAGGCACGTACCGCTCCTCCCCCGTCGTATCTGGTGGTGCCACCACCACCATAAGTTCCGACTCCCCACCGGTATTCCGCTCGTCCGAAGCTCTTTGCCATGGCGACCGACACCACCACCCAGCCCACCACCGCGGGCACACCGCTCGACACCACCGGGACGCCCCGGCTGTCCACGCGTGACAAGCTCGTCCTGTTCGTCCTGTGCGCGGCCCAGTTCATGGTCGCGCTGGACTTCTCCGTCCTGAACGTGGCCCTGCCCGAACTGGGCACCGACCTCGGCATGAGCCGCTCGGCCCTGCAGTGGGCCGTCACCGCGTTCGCGCTGCCCTCCGGCGGATTCCTTCTCCTCTTCGGCCGCATCGGCGACCTGTACGGCCGCCGGAAGCTGTTCCTGACCGGCCTGGCCCTGTTCGGCGCGGCCTCGCTGCTGGCGACCCTGGCCTGGGACCCGGCGTCGTTCCTCACCGGGCGCGCGCTGCAGGGTCTCGGCGCGGCGGCGATCGTCCCGGCGGGCATGTCCCTGCTGACCACCACCTTCCCGGAGGGCCCGGCCCGCGACCGCGCCCTCGGCATCTCCGGCACCCTGCTGTCGCTGGGCTTCACCATCGGCATGGTCGCGGGCGGTGTGCTGACCGACGCGCTCGGCTGGCGCTCGACGATGGCCCTGCTGTCGGTGTTCGCGCTGCTCGTGCTGCCGCTGGCGCCGGGCCTGCTGCCGGAGTCGCGCACCCCGGAGCGTCCGCGACTGGACGTTCCCGGCGCCGTCACCGTCACCACCGGTCTGCTGTCCCTGATCTACGCCCTGTCCACGGCCGCCGACCACGGTTTCGGCCGCGTGGACGTCATCACGGCGCTGCTCGCCGGCGGGCTCCTGCTGACCGCGTTCACGGTGATCGAGTCCCGCACGCAGGCCCCGCTGGTCTCCCTGCCCATGCTGCGGCGGCGCACGGTGGCCTGGGGCAACGTGGGCGGTCTGGTCACCTTCTCGATGATGTCGACGGTGGTCTTCGTCCTGACGCTGTACCTCCAGGAGATCCTGCACCTGTCGGCGTTCGAGACGGGGCTGGTCTTCGGCTTCCAGGGCGTGCTGTCGGCCGTCGCCGGCACGCTCGCCGCGAAGGTGATCGGCCGCTTCGGCGCCCGCCGCGTCCTGGTCGGCTCGCTGACCGGCCAGGGCGCGCTGATCGCGACGCTGCTCCTGCTCAACTCCCACGTCTGGTCGGTCTGGCTCGCCACGGCGGCCGTGTCCCTGGCCAGCATGTGCCACCTGGGCGCGATCATCTCGTACGGCCTGACGGTCACCTCCGGTGTGCCGGACGAGGAGCAGGGCCTGGCCACCGGTCTGGTGACCTCCACCCAGCAGGTCGGCATCACGATCGGCATCCCGCTGCTGGGCGTGCTGGCCACCACCTCCCACGACCTGCTGACCGGCGTCCACACGGTCCTCGCCCTGGACGCGGGGATCGTCCTCGCCGCCGCCGTCCTGGTCGGCCTGGGCCTGCGCCGGGGTCAGTCCGGGATCTGAACGATCTCGCTCCGCGCGGCCGTGTGCACCACACGGCCGCGCGCGCCGTTGACCAGGGGGAGGTACGGCGCCACGTGCCCGCACTCGACGTCGGCGACGATCGGCACCCCGAGCGGCCCGAGCGCGTCGAGGACGGCCTGGTGCCGGGTGAGGGTGCGGCCGTCGGGGGCTCGGGTGCGGCCCACGAGGACGGCGGCCGCACGGTCGAAGAACCCGGCGGTGGGGGTCCCCCCGCGCGAGGGTGTTCGAGCGTGGGGGAGCATGCCGTGCAGGTGACGGCAGATGGTGAAGGCGTTGTCCTCGCACGCCTCGACGTACACGAGCAGCGGCTCGTCCCCGGCGAAGCGCGAGGTGTCCAGGTACGGGGCGCCCGCGAGGTGGCCGATGGTCTCGATACAGCCGCCGATCAGCCGGCCCTCGACATCGACGTCCGCGTCCCCGTCGAGCCGGCTCCAGGCGCCCTCGGCGTCCAGCGTGAGGTCTCGTGGGTCAGCGGGGTGATCAGCGTGGAGATGTCGGACCAGCCGGCCAGCCACGTCGGCTCGGCCCGCCCGATCCGCTCGAAGTCGAGCAGCGGCAGGTGGGGCGAGCCGTCCATGCACCGGCCGACGACCACCTCGTATCCGCGCTCCTACCGGATTTACGGCCGGTCCAGCCGCAGCCGGTCGGTTCTGCGCAGTCCGGCGACGACAAGGTCGTACGAGTCCTCGATCAGCTCTGTCACCAGCCGGTCGGGCAGGGCGCCGTCGGCGGTCACGGTGTTCCAGTGCCGCTTGTTCATGTGGTAGCCGGGGATGATCAGCCCCTTGTGCTCGCCGCGCAGCCGGACCGCGTCCTCCGGGTCGCACTTGAGGTTGACCGTCAGGGGCCGACCGTCCAGCCGGCTCAGCGCGAACATCTTGCCCAGGACCTTGAACACGGAGGTGTCCGGGCCGAACGGGAAGTCCTCGACGGCCGCGTTGAAGGACAGGCAGAAGGCGCGCAGCGCCTTGGGGGTCACTCCGGTTTCCCCTCCCCGGCGGGTTCCACCAGGACAGTGACGATCTTGTTGCGGCGGCCGGAGGCGGCCTCCGCCGTGAGCTTCAGCCGGCGCTCGTCGGGCAGTTCCACCTCGGCGGACGCGCCCGCGATGGGGACGCGGCCGAGGGCCTTGGCGAGCAGTCCGCCGACGGTCTCCACGTCCTCGTCGTCGTACTCCTCCAGGCCGTACAGCTCGCCGAGGTCGGTGATGTCCAGGCGCGCGGTGACCCGGAAGCGGTCGTCGCCGAGGTCCTCGACGGGCGGGAGTTCCCGGTCGTACTCGTCGGTGATCTCGCCGACGATCTCCTCGAGGATGTCCTCGATGGTGACGATGCCGGCGGTGCCGCCGTACTCGTCGATGACGACGGCGACGTGGTTGCGTTCCTTCTGCATCTCGCGCAGCAGGTCACCGGCGTTCTTGGTGTCGGGCACGAAGACGGCGGGCCGCATGGCGGTGGAGACCAGGTCGCTCTCGGCTTCCCGGCTGATGTGTGTCTTGCGGACCAGGTCCTTCAGATACACGATCCCGACGATGTCGTCCTCGCTCTCGCCGGTGACCGGTATCCGGGAGAACCCGGAGCGCAGGGCGAGGGTGAGGGCCTGCCGGATGGTCTTGAAGCGCTCGATGCTGACCAGGTCGATGCGCGGCACCATGACCTCGCGGACCAGCGTGTCGCCCAGCTCGAAGACCGAGTGCACCATGCGGCGCTCCTCGTCCTCGATCAGCGACTCCTGCTCGGCGAGGTCGACCAGCGCCCGCAGCTCGGCCTCGGAGGCGAACGGGCCGCGCCTGAAGCCCTTGCCGGGCGTGAGAGCGTTGCCGATGAGGATCAGCAGCGACGGGATCGGCCCCATGATCCGCGCGAGTGGCAGCAGGACGTACGCCGCCGCGGTCGCGGTGTTCAGCGGATGCTGCCGGCCGATGGTGCGCGGGGACACCCCCACCGCCACGTACGACACCAGGACCATGACGCCGATGGCGACCAGCAGGGCCTGCCAGGTGGCGGTGAACTCCTCCAGGCAGGCGTACGTCACCAGGGCCGCCGCCGCCATCTCGCAGGCGACGCGGACCAGCAGGGCCACGTTCAGATAGCGGGTCGGGTCGGCGGCGATCTGGGCGAGCCTGTCGCTGCCGCGCCGGCCGGACTTGACGGCCTCCTCGGCGCGGAAGCTGGAGACCCGGGCGAGGCCCGCCTCCGCGCAGGCGGCGAGCCACGCGACGACGACCAGCGCGATCGCGCCGATCACGATCTGCGGAGACATGCGGGCCCGCTTACGAGACGGTGGGCGCCGGGGACGGCCCCATCAGCCCGCGCTCGGCCCGCCACCCGTCGACAATGGCGGCCTGGAGCCCGAACATCTCGGCCTTCTCGTCGGGCTCCTCGTGGTCGTAGCCCAGCAGGTGCAGCACGCCATGGACGGTGAGCAGCTGAAGCTCTTCGTCCATGGAGTGCTGCGTCGGTGCTTCCGTCCCCTGCTTGGCGGCGACCTCCGGGCACAGCACGATGTCGCCGAGCAGCCCCTGCGGCGGCTCGTCGTCGTCCTTGGTGGGCGGCCGGAGCTCGTCCATCGGGAACGACATGACATCGGTCGGCCCGGGCAGGTCCATCCACTGGATGTGCAGCTGCTCCATGGCGTCGGCGTCCACGACGATCACCGAGAGCTCGGAGAGCGGGTGGATGCGCATCCGCGCGAGTGCGTAGCGGGCGATGTCGAGGATCGCCTGCTCGTCGACCTCGGTGCCGGACTCGTTGTTGACGTCGATCGACATGGTCGTGCTGGTCTACTTCCCCTTGGAGCCCTTGGCGCCGGTCTTGCCACGGCCGCCCTTGTGGGTGCCGTTCTCGGTGCCGTGCTTGCTGTCGTACAACTCGTACGCGTCGACGATACGGCCCACCAGCTTGTGCCGTACGACATCGTGGGACGACAGCCGGGAGAAGTGGACGTCCTCGACGCCCTCCAGGATCTCCTGCACCTGCCGCAGACCGGACTTGGTGCCGTTCGGCAGGTCGACCTGCGTCACGTCACCGGTGATCACGATCTTCGAGTCGAAGCCGAGGCGGGTAAGGAACATCTTCATCTGTTCGGGGCTCGTGTTCTGGGCCTCGTCCAGGATGATGAAGGCGTCGTTGAGCGTGCGGCCACGCATGTAGGCGAGCGGCGCGACCTCGATCGTCCCCGCCGCCATCAGCCGGGGGATGGAGTCCGGGTCGAGCATGTCGTGCAGCGCGTCGTACAGCGGGCGCAGGTAGGGGTCGATCTTCTCGTACAGCGTGCCGGGCAGGAAGCCGAGCCGCTCCCCCGCCTCCACGGCCGGCCGGGTCAGGATGATCCGGTTGACCTGCTTGGACTGCAGGGCCTGTACGGCCTTGGCCATGGCCAGGTAGGTCTTGCCGGTACCGGCGGGTCCGATGCCGAACACGATGGTGTGCTTGTCGATCGCGTCGACGTACCGCTTCTGGTTGAGGGTCTTCGGGCGGATCGTCCGGCCTCGCGAGGACAGGATGTTCTGCGTCAGCACCTGAGCCGGGGTCTCGGGGCCGTCGCTCGTCCCGTTCTCGCTCGCCTTGAGCATGGCGATCGAGCGTTCCACTGCGTCCTCCGTCATCGGCTGCCCGGTGCGGAGCACCAGCATCATCTCGTCGAACACGCGCGAGATCAGGGCGACGTCGGCGGGGTGGCCGACCGCGCTGATCTCATTGCCCCGGACGTGTATGTCGGCCCCCGGGAAGGCCCTCTCGATCACACGCAGGAGGGAGTCGCCGGAACCCAGCACGGTCACCATGGGGTGCTGGGCGGGGACGGTGAACTGCGCTCTCGCCTGCTCCTGCGCGGGTGTGGTGTGAGCTGTGGGTGTCTGTGTCATGGGCCGGCGCTGAAGGCCTGCGCTTCCTCCTCGTCACGGCCGCGTAGCTGAGGGCGGCCTCGCGATTCCAGGGTACGACGGTGCACTGACAAGCCCGTAGGCCTTTTCAGGGAGGGAGCGCGTCGGTCATGCGGAGCGCCGGAAACCGATCGTCGGTACCGCCCGCCGCAAGGGCCAGGGCCGGTCCAGTACCTCCGGCACCAGCCCTTCGAGGAACTCATACCTCCGCAGCGCCATCGGCTCCTGCCCCGGGAGGGCCTGCACCCGCCGCCACCACGCCCCGATCTCCGACCATCCCGGCGCCGACAGGGACCCCCCGAACTCCTGCACCGACAGCGCCGCCGTGAGCCCGGCGAAGGCGAGCCGGTCCGCCAGCGGCCACCCCGCCAGGGACCCCGTCACGAACCCGGCGACGAAGACATCCCCCGCGCCGGTCGGATCCAGCGCCTCCACGGCGATCGCCGGCACCTCGGCGGCCTCCCCGGTGCGCCGGTCCACCGCGTACGCCCCCTCCGGCCCCAGGGTCACGACGGCCACCGGCACGTGCTCGGTCAGGGCATGCGCGGCGACCCGCGGGCAGTCGGCCCCCGTGTACCGCTTCGCCTCCTCCGCGTTCGGCAGAAACGCCTCGCAGTGCTCCAGGTCGGCGAGCCCGGCGAGATCCCACGCCCCGGTGTCGTCCCAGCCGACGTCGGCGAAGATCCGGGTCCCCTCCCGCGCGGCCTGCGCGATCCACGGCGCGCGCGTGCCGGGCGTGAGCGAGGCCACGGCGGCACGCGCGCGGGGCGGGCAGTCCGGCGCCGGTTCCTCCGGGGGCGGCTCGTGGCCGTGGGACACCATGGTCCGCTCGCCCTCGTACGCCATGGACACGGTCACCGGCGAGTGCCAGCCGGGCACGGTCCGCGACGCCGACAGATCGATGCCCTCGCCCTGTGCGAGCGCGTCCCAGCAGTACTCGCCGTAGTGGTCGTCCCCGAAGGCCGCCGCGAGGGACGTCCGCAGACCGAGCCGGGCCAGCGCCGTGGCCATGTTGGCGACCCCGCCGGGGCTGGAGCCCATGCCCCGGGCCCAGGACTCGGTGCCGCGCACGGGCGCCGAGTCCAGGCCGGTGAAGATGATGTCGAGGAAGACCGTGCCCGTCAGATAGACGTCCCAGGGCGGGTCGGCGGGCACCCGCAGCGCTGCGAGCGGGTCGACCTGGGCCCGACAGCGCGCGGCCTGGGTGAGGTGTTCCGGTTCCTCTCCGGTGATCGTGTGCGACGGGGTCACGGTGCGCTCCCTGGCGTGGTGCGGATCTGGCCAGTGTGCACCACATTGCGCGCCGTGCCCCGGGGTCACCAGCGGGGCATCACCGGTTGCCGCCAGCCCGGTTCACCCGCCCGCATCGCCGCCGCGTCGTCGCGGTCGCGCAGCGAGCCGTCGTCCTCGGCCCACCGCCGGTGCAGCCGGGCCAGTTCGTCCCGGTCGAGTTCGACACCGAGGCCGGGTGCGTCCGACACCGCGACCCGGCCGCCGGTGAAGGCGAGCCGTTCGGTGAGGACGTCCTCGCACTGCCAGGGATTGTGGGAGTCGCACGCGTGGTGAAGGCCGGGGACGGTGGCCGCGACCTGGGTCATCGCGGCGAGGCTGATCCCCAGATGGGTGTTGGAGTGCATCGACACCCCGACCCCGAACGCCGCGCAGATCGCGGCGAGTTCCCGGGTGTTGCGCAGCCCGCCCCAGTAGTGGTGGTCGCAGAGCACGACCTGCACGGCGTCGCGCGTGAACGCCTCCTTGATCTCGCCGACGGTGGTCACGCACATGTTGGTGGCGAGCGGCACGTCGGTCCCGGCCGACACCTCGGCCATCGCGGGCGTGCCCAGCGTCGGGTCCTCCAGGTACTCCAGGACGTCCCCGAGTTCCTTCGCCACCTTCAGCGAGGTCTCGACCGACCAGGCGCCGTTGGGGTCGAGGCGCAGCGGGTGCCCGGGGAAGGCCTCGGCGAGGGCCCGTACGGCCGCGATCTCCTCGTCGGGCGGGAAGACACCGCCCTTGAGCTTGAACGAACCGAAGCCGTGCCGCTCCTGGAGCCTGCGCGCCTGTGCCACGATCCCGGCCGGGTCGAGGGCGGCGCCCCACTCGTCGGGCTCGGCCGGGACGCCCGCCGGGTGCGCGGCCCACTTGTAGAACAGGTAGGCGCTGTACTCCACGGCGTCCCGCACCTTGCCGCCGAGCAGCGCGTGCACGGGCAGCCCGAGCGCCTTGCCCTGGGCGTCGAGGCAGGCGACCTCGAAGGCGGACAGCACCGACAGCCGCAGCTTGTCGGCGCTCTGCACCCCGCGCAGCCCGCCGGCGTCGACCTGTCCCTCGATGCGTGACGCGTCGACACCGAGGTCGAGTGCGAACAGACTGTTCACATCCATGACCGACCGTCCGGTGAGCCACTCGGCCAGGGGGCGGGCCAGTTCCAGGTACTTGGTGTCGCCGTAGGTCTCGCCGAGCCCGGTGATGCCGTCGGCGGTGACGATCTCCACGATCAGCCGCGGGGTGTACGGCTGGTGCACGCCCTGGGTGTTGAGCAGCGGCGCGTCGGCGACCAGGATCGGCGTCAGCCGCACCTCGGCGATGGTCAGATCACGGTTCACAGGGCGGCTCCTACGAGGTCGAGTCCGGCGGTGAGCAGGGCCTTGAGGTCGGCCAGGTCGGCGGGCGCGGGGTCGGTGAGCGGGGCGCGCACCGGCCCGACGCGCTCGCCCCGCAGCCGGGCCGCCGCCTTCACCAGGGACACGGCGTATCCGGGCGCGCGGTCGCGGAGCTCGACGAACGGGACGTAGAACTCCCGCAGCAGCTTGTCGACCGTCCCGTCCTCCCCGTCCCGGAGCGCGGTGAAGAAGGCGCCGGCGATCTCGGGGGCGAAGGCGTGCACGGCGGAGGAGTAGGCGGGGACGCCGACCGCGGCGTAGGCGCGGGCCTGGATCTCCGCGGTGGCGGCGCCGTTGAAGAAGAGGAAGCCGTCGGGGGCGGCGAGGGTGAGGCGCTGCAGCCGGTCGAGGTCACTGTGGCCGTCCTTGAGGCCGATGACGTTCGGGATGCGGGTGATGCGCCGCAACGCCCCCACCGTATAGGCGACTTGGCCGCGCTGGTAGGCGATCAGCGGCAGCCGGGTGCGTTCGGCGAGCCGCTCCAGCTGGGCGGCGAGGCCGTCCTGCGGGGCGTCGACCAGGTAGTGCGGCAGTACGAGCAGGGCGTCGGCGCCGGCCTCCTCGGCGATCCGCGCGAACCGGGCGGCCTGCGCCCAGCCGCACCCGGTCCCGGCCACGACCGGCACCCGCCCCGCCGCCTCCTCGACGGTGACCCGGACGACGGTCCGGTACTCCTCCTCGTCCAGCGAGAAGAACTCCCCGGTGCCGCAGGCCGGGAAGACGGCGCCGGGCCCGGCGGCGAGCCGGCCCGCGACATGGGCGCGCAAGCCGTCGGGATCGAGGGAGCCGTCGTCATGGAACGCGGTGAGCGGGAAGGACAGCACCCCGCGCGCCATCCCCTCCCGCAGCCGCCGCGCCACACCCGCAGGACTCGGATCGCCGCCCACCCGATCATCTCCCCTTATGAATGTCGTCTATATATGAGAACGAGCGTAGCGCCTTTTACCCGGACCCGCACATGGCAAACCGAAAAGTGACGTAGATCGCACCACCCGGCCTTCTTCCGGGAACCGCGTGCTTGATACAACTTGCTCGCGCGTTCCTGTCCATCGACGGTCGTCGCCCCTCCCCTCTTCGACCCCTTCCTTTCGCCTGCCCTGGGAACGCCCGTGTCCGCCCCCCGCACCCCGCCCTGGCCCCTCGTCGCCCTTTTCACGGCCGGGTATCTCGCGCCCTATCTGCTGCCGACCACCGTCGGCCGGCTCGATTCGGGACTGCCGCTCACCGCCACCCAGGCCGGGGCCATCGGCAGTGCGCTGCTGCTGAGTTCGGCGACGGCGGGCTTCCTGCTGGCCGCCCGGGTCGACCGGATCGGCCCCCGCACCCTCGCCCGCGCCGGCCTCGCGCTCGCCGTCCTCGGCTACGGCGCTGCCGCCCTCACCTCCTTCGTGCCGGCCGTCGTCGCCGGCGCGGTCGTCGGCGGATTCGGCTCCGGCACGGTCACGGCGGTCGCCGCGAGCGGCATCGCCGCACAGCACAACCCGCACCGGGTCACCACGCTCGGCCTGCTCGGCGTCTCCGCCCTCGCCGGCGCCCTGTACCTGACGATCCCCCGGCTCGGCCCCGGCCACGGCCTGCCGCTCGCGGCCATCGCGCTCACGGCGCTCGCCGTCCTCCCGCTCACCGGCCGCCTGCCCGGCCGGACCGCGCCGGCCCGTACGGCCGTCGGGTACGGCGGGCTCCCCCGCCCCCGCGCCGGACTGCTGCTGGCCGCCGCCATGACCTGCTGGTCCCTCGTCCAGAACTCCCTCTGGGGCGTGAGCGGCCGGATCGGCCTCGACCAGGCCCGCCTCACCGAGGTCACCGTCGGCGCGGTGTTCGCGATCGCGCTGGGCGCCGGACTCGTCGGGGTCGTCGGTGCGGGCGCGCTCGGCCCCCGGCTGGGCCAGGCGGTGCCGATCGGCGCCGGTACGGCCCTGATCGCGGGCTGCATCGCGGTCAGCGCGTCCGCGACCGGCCTGCCGGCCTTCGCGGCGGGCGAGATCTCCTGGAACCTGCTCTACCCGGTCGTCCTGTCGTACGTCATCGGCCTCGCCGCCTCCCTCGACCCGCGCGGCCGCTGGGCCGTCCTGGTCGGCTCGGCGGCCTCGCTGGGGACGGCGGCGGGACCGCTGACGGGGAGCATGCTGGCGGCGGGGACGGGCTACCCGGCGATGGGGAAGGTGCTCGGCGCCGGGCTGCTGCTGATCGCCGTACCGATGACGGCGGTGGCGCTGCGCGCGGGCAGGCGGCCCCTGCCGGTCGTGGAAGTCCCGGTGGAGTCGCCCGCCGTGGCCGCCCGGCTCGCCTACGACACGGCGTCGCCGAACTCGTACGCCTCCACCTCGGCGATGTAGCGGGCCCGCCGCTCCTCGTCGTCCTCCAGGAAGGAGGCGAGGAAGGAGTTGCGGGCCAGCTCGCGCAGCCGGTCCTCGGTCAGGCCCAGGGTCCGGTGTACGGCCGCGAAGTTGTCGCCCGCGTAGCCCCCGAAGTATGCCGGGTCGTCGGAGTTGACCGTGCACAGCAGGCCGGCGTCGAGCATGGCCGGCAGCGGGTGGTCGGCCAGGGTGTCCACGGTCCGCAGGCGGACGTTGGACAGCGGGCACAGGGTCAGCGGGATGCGTTCCCGGACCAGCCGCTCGACCAGCGCCGGGTCCTCCACACAGCGCAGCCCGTGATCGACGCGCTCGACGCCGAGCACGTCCAGGGCCTCGGTGATGTACTCCGGCGGCCCCTCCTCGCCGGCGTGCGCGACGCGGCGCAGCCCGAGCCCGGCCGCGGCCTCGTACACCTCACGGAACTTCACCGGCGGATGCCCGACCTCGGCGGAGTCCAGGCCGACGCCGGTGATCCGGTCCAGGTACGGCCGGGCGGCCTGAAGGGTCTCCATCGCCGACTCGGCGGACTCGTCCCGCAGGAAGCAGAGGATGAGCCTGGTGGAGATCCCGTGGTTCCGCTCGCTGCCGCCCAGCGCCCGCCACAGCCCCTCCACGACCGTGCCCATGGGCACACCCCGCGCGAGGTGGGCCTGCGGGTCGAAGAAGATCTCCGCGTGCCGCACGCCCTGCGCGGCGGCCCGGGCCAGATAGGCGTCGGCCAGGTCGGCGAAGTCCTGCTCGGTGCGCAGGACGGCCATCAGCTCGTAGTACAGGTTCAGGAAGGACTGGAGGTCCTCGAACCGGTACGCCGTGCGGAGCTCGTCCGTGTCCGCGTACGGCAGGGTCACGCCGTTGCGGGCGGCCAGCTCGAACGCCAGCTCCGGCTCCAGGGTGCCTTCGATGTGGAGGTGCAGTTCTGCTTTCGGGAGGGGCATCAAAGCATCGTACGGATCTTCTATCGCCGTTTCGGGACCGGCACCCGCTGCAGATCGTGCGCCACGGTCAGCTCGCCCTCGAAACCGGCCGCCCGCGCCTGCCGTTCGAATTCCTCCGGTTCCCCGTACCGCTGGCTGAAGTGGGTGAGGACGAGGTGCCGTACGCCCGCGTCCCGGGCGACGGCGGCGGCCTGACCGGCGGTCAAGTGGCCGTGCTCCACGGCCAGTTCGATGTCCTCGTCCAGGAAGGTCGACTCGATGACCAGCAGGTCGCAGCCCTCGGCGAGCGCGTGGACGCCGTCGCAGAGCCGGGTGTCCATGACGAACGCGAACCGCTGCCCGCGCCGCACCTCGCTGACGTCCTCCAGCGTGACGTCCCCCAGCCGGCCCTCGCGCTGCAGCCGGCCGACGTCCGGCCCCTTGATCCCGTGCGCGGCGAGCCGGTCGCGCAGCATACGGCGGCCGTCGGGTTCGATCAGCCCGTAGCCGTAGGACTCGACCGGGTGCGACAGTCTGCGGGCCTGAAGGGTGTACGCCGGCGTCACCGCGAGGATGCCGTCGGCGGCGACCGGCGCCTCGGTGATGCCGACCGTCTCCCGGTAGGCCGTCGCATAGCGCAGGCGGTCGAAGAAGCGCTGGCCGGAGCGCGGGTAGTGCGCGGTGATCTCGTGCGGTACCTGGTCGAGGTTGATCCGCTGGATGACACCGGCGAGACCGAGGCAGTGGTCGCCGTGGAAGTGTGTGACGCAGAGACGGTTCAGGTCGTGGGCGGCGACCCCGGCGCGCACCATCTGGCGCTGCGTGCCCTCGCCGGGATCGAACAGGATGCCCTCGCCGTCCCACCTCAGCAGGTAGCCGTTGTGGTTGCGGTGCCGGGTGGGGACCTGGCTGGCGGTGCCGAGGATCACCAATTCACGTACGGACACGGTGGTTTACCCGGGGGGCCATTCCATGCCACGGCCGCCGAGGACGTGCGCGTGGGCGTGCCAGACGGTCTGGCCGGCGCCGGAGCCGGTGTTGAAGACGATGCGGTAGCTCTCGAGCTTTTCCTCGTCGGCTACGGCCTGGGTCTCGGCGAGGACGTCGGCGGCGAGTTGCGGCGCTTCGGCGCCGAGGACGGCGGCGTTCTTGTAGTGGGCCTTGGGAATCACCAGGATGTGGGTCGGGGCCTGGGGGTTTATGTCCCGGAAGGCGACGGTGGTCTCTGTTTCGCGGACGATCGTCGCCGGGATGCTCCCTGCGACGATCTTGCAGAACAGGCAGTCGTCCTGCGGTTCTCCGGCCATGCGTGTGCCTCCTCACGCTGGTGATCAATACCCGGGCATCGTAGTCGTATCAGGTGGGCATTCCCGGCGGCGTTTTCGCGGGGCGTTCCTCCAGCGCCGCCAGCGCGAGCCTGATCGCCTCGTCGAGCTGTGTGTCCCTGCCCTCGGCCCAGTCCTGAGGCCGCTGTACGACCTCCACGTCCGGGTCCACCCCATGGTTCTCCACGTCCCACCCCACGCCCTCCAGCCACATCGCGTACTTCGGCTGGGTGATCAGGGTGCCGTCGACCAGGTGGTAGCGGCTGTCGATGCCGATGACGCCGCCCCAGGTGCGGGTGCCGACGACCGGTCCGATGCCCAGGGCCTTGATCGCCGCGTTGACGATGTCGCCGTCGGAGCCGGAGAACTCGTTGGCGACGGCGACGACCGGGCCGCGCGGGGCGTCGAGGGGGTAGCTGGTGGGGCGCATGCCGCGCGGGAGGTCCCAGCCGATGATGCGCCGGGCCAGTTTCTCCACGACCAGCTGGGAGGTGTGGCCGCCGCGGTTCTCGCGGACGTCGACCACGAGTCCTTCGCGGGCCACCTCCACGCGCAGGTCCCGGTGGATCTGGGCCCAGCCGGGGGCCTGCATGTCGGGGACGTGGAGGTAGCCGAGCCGGCCGTCGGAGGCCGCGTGGACGTGGGCGCGGCGGTCGGCAACCCAGGCGTGGTAGCGCAGGGGCTCCTCGTCGGCGATGGGGATGACGACCGTGTGCCGGGGTTCGCCACCGCCCGCCGGGGAGACGGTCAGCTCCACCGGGTGGCCCGCCGTACCGACGAGGAGCGGGCCGGGGCCCGTCACCGGGTCGACCTGGTGGCCGGCCACGGCGATGATCGCGTCACCGGGCCGGACCGCGACGCCGGGTGCGGCGAGCGGGGAGCGGGCGTCCGGGTCGGAGGTCTCCGCGGGCAGGATACGGTCGATGCGCCAACTGCCGTCCGGGTGGCGGGAGATGTCGGCGCCCAGCAGACCGTGCCGGGGACCGCCGCGGGAGCCGCCGGCGGGGATGACGTAGGCGTGCGAGGTGCCGAGCTCGCCGTGCACCTCCCAGAGGAGGTCGACGAGGTCGCTGTGGGTGGCGAGGCGGGCGAGGAGGGGGCGGTAGCGGGCGAGGATGCCGGTCCAGTCGGCGCCGCCGAGGTCGGGCCGCCAGAAGTGGTCGCGCATGAGGCGGCCGGTCTCGTCGTACATCTGCCGCCACTCGGCGGCCGGGTCGAGGGTCTGCCGGACCCGGGCGAGGTCGACGGTGACGCTGGTGTCGCCGTCGTCGTCGGTGCCGGCCCGGCGGTCGCTGGGGACGACCCGGAGCCGGCCGTCGGCCCACAGCAGCACGCGTTTGCCGTCGCCGCTGACCTCGAAGTGGTCGGCGTCCGCGGCCAGGTGCTCCAGGCGCCGCTGGGCGAGGTCGTAGCGTTCCAGCTCGGTGTGCGGGTCGGGGTCCTCGGGGTGGGCGCGGGCGGCGCCGAGGACGCCGTGCACGGGGTGGCGCAGCCAGAGCACGCCGTCCTTGGCGGCGCGCAGCGAGGAGTACCGGCCGGCTTCCACCGGGAAGGGCACGATCCGGTCGGCGAGCCCTTCGAGGTCGATGCGGGTGGCCGGGGTGCCCTCGCTGTCCGGGGTCTCGTCCTTGTCCGCGGACTCGAAGGGGCGGCCGTGGCGTTGCGGGCCGAACGGCGAGGGTGTGGTGGCGGCCAGGGTGATCAGGTGCGGGCGGGCGCCGACCACGAAGGCGAGGTCGAAGACGTGCTCGTCGTAGACCGGGTCGAAGGCGCGGTTGGAGAGGAAGGCGAGGTGTTTGCCGTCGAGGGTGAAGGCGGGGGCGTAGTCCTGGAAGCGGAGGGGGGTCGCCTCGGTGACCGACAGGTCGGTGGTGTGGGCGATGCGCAGCTGCGAGAGCGGGCGCGGGCCGGGGTGGGCCCAGGCGAGCCAGGCGGAGTCGGGTGAGAAGGCGAGGCCGCAGACCTCGCCGTCGTCGCTGCTGTCGACCTCGCGGACCTCTCCGGTCTCCCGCTCGACGAGCAGCAGGCGTCCGTCGTGCGAGGCGACGGCGGCCCGGCTGCCGTCGGGGGCCATGGCCAGCTCCAGCACCCGGCCGAGCTGTCCGGCGGCGAGCCGGCGCGGGGTGGCGCCGGGCACGGTGCCGGTGGCCGGGGCGAACTCCAGGGCGTCGTCGCCCTCGGCGTCCGTCACCCACACCACCCACTCCTCGCCCTCGGCACGGAAGGCGCGCGGCATCCGGGCGCGGACGCCGGGGGTGGCGGCGAGGGCACGGGCGGGCCCGGAGCGGTGGGTGACCCAGTGGATCCCGCCGCGCACGCAGACGGCGCTGCCGCGCGCGGTGTGGTCGCAGGACGCCTCGCCGAACCAGCGGGCGGCGTTCACCGGACGGGGCCGCAGATCGACCCGCGGCCCGCCCAGGCGCACGTCCAGCCGGCGCGGCTCGGCGCCCTCCAGGTCGTCCAGCAGCCACAGTTCACCGGCCGAGCTGTAGACGACCCGGGTGCCGTCGCCGGAGGCGTGCCGGGCGTAGAAGCCGTCGAGGGGGGTGTGCCGACGCAGGTCGGAGCCGTCGGCGAGGGAGGAGTAGAGGGCGCCGGTGCCCTCGTGGTCGGAGAGGAAGGCGATCCGGTCCCCGGCCCACACCGGGCACTCGATGTTCCCGTCGACGTCCTCGTGCAGCCGGACGAACTCCCCGCTGCCCTCCCGGTCGATCCACAGCTTGCCCGCCGTGCCGCCCCGGTAGCGCTTCCAGTAGGCGGCCTCGCGGCCCATCGGCGCGGACAGCAGCACGGTGGCCGGGCCGAGGGTCACGTCGCCGACCGGGCCGTACGGCAGGGTCTCGGCGGGTCCGCCGTCCAGCGGGACGGCGTACGCCCAGGTGTGCCGGAAGCTGGCCTGGCCCTGCGCGCCGAGCGCGAGCACCCGCCCGTCGGCGGTCCAGCCGCGTACCTCGGTACGGCGGTTGCCCCAGTACGTCAGCCGGGCCGCGGGGCCGCCGTCGACGGGGGCGACATGCACCTCGGGCGCGCCGTCGCGGGTGGAGGTCCAGGCGAGGAACCGTCCGTCGGGGGATATCCGGGGCTGGGTCACCGGCATGTCGTCGGCGCTGACCCGCCAGGCCCGGCCGCCGCCGAGGGGCGCGAGCCATACGTCGTCCTCGGCGACGAAGGTCACCAGGTCGCCGTGCACATGGGGGAACCGGAGATAGCCGGGGGACGACGTGTTCGCCGCCGTGTTCCCCGTCGCGTCCGCCGTCGTCTTCCCCGTCATGTTTCCCGTCGAAGCACCCTGAGTCACCAGGTCACTGTACGCAGCGACCGGTGTGCCCCGCTCCCCCTTCCGATCACTTTCCCTCGACGGGCCAGCAGGTCGGGTCGCCCTTGCACCAGAGGGTGCGGGTGACGGTGACGGTCACGGTCGGCCGGCCGCCGCCGGGGGGATAGGTGGGCGGCTGGTACGTGGGCCCGGGCGTGACATCGCAGTCGCCGAGCCCGTCGACGTGGAACACCTCTCTCCCGCCGACCTTCGCCGTCAGGTCCCCCCGTACACACGCGCCGTCGACGGCCTTGGTCACCTTCCCGGTGACGGTGATCTTCCGCCCGTCCTTGGTCTCGCCCCGGCAGTCGACGGACACGACGGTGGTCTCGTCCGGCGAGGGCGTGCCACCCGCCGTCCTGCCCCCATTGCCGTAGTCGCCGGTACAGGTGAGCCATCTGACGTCGACATGCTGCTGCCTGAGCTTGGCCGTCGCGGTGGTCTCGGTGGTGTAGGCGACCCCGGCGGAACTGAGATCGTCAGGTTGACACGCCACAACTGCCACACCGGCCACACCGGTCATCCCCGCGACCGCTACGAGCCGCATCCCACGCCGATTCCGTCTCAAAACCCCCATGCAGGGCAGAGTGCCACCGCCAGGGGCACCACGGAAGGTCGCTTACGGCCACTCACCCGTTCGGGGCGCGGGCACCATCGCGGCACCCCCGACGGCGCGCCCAACGGGTGGGCCCTGCCGCCCACGGTCGCCGTCAGCCCCGCAGCAGCAGCCACTGCTGGAGCTCGACCAGGTTGCCCTCCGGGTCCTTGAGGTGGGCGACGCGCATGCGGTCGGTCATGAGGGCCGGGCCGTGTACCAGGACCGCGCCACGGGCGACGATCTGCGCAGCGTAGGCGTCCAGGTCGTCGACGCGCAGGACGACCAGCGAGCGGTGGCCGGTGGCGGTCTCGCCCAGTTCGTCGAGGATCTCGGCCATCATCGCCCGGTCCTGCAGCGCGATCCCGGCGGAGCCGACGTGCGGGCTGAACTTCTCGTACGGCCCCTCGGTCGCGCCGGACTGCGGCTTGAGGCCGAGGACGTCGGCGTAGAAGCGGTAGCAGGCGGCGAAGTCGGTGACCAGGAGCCGGACTTGGGCGAGTTCCACGGTGTCCCCCAGGTGTCAGGACCAGCGACCGGTGCGGCCCAGCAGCAGGGCCGCGGCGGCGGTGCCGGCGGTCGATGTACGCAACACGGTGGGACCGAGCACATACGCCTTCCCACCCGCCTCCTCGAAGAGCGCCAACTCGTCCCGCGCCACGCCCCCTTCGGGACCGACGACCAGCACGATCTCGCCCTCGGCGGGCAGTTCGGCGGTGGCCAGCGGCCGGTTCGCGTGCTCGAAGTCGGAGTGCAGCACGCCGGCGAAGTCGGCTTTGGCGAGAAGTGCGGCAACCTGCTTGGTGCTTGCCGCGTCCGCGACCTGAGGGAAGCGGACCCGGCGGGACTGCTTGCCGGCCTCCCGCGCGGTGGCCCGCCACTTGCCGAGCGCCTTCAGGCCCCGGTCCCCCTTCCACTGGGTGATGCAGCGGGCGGCCTGCCAGGGCACGATCGCGTCGACGCCGACCTCGGTCATCGTCTCGACGGCGAGTTCGCCCCGGTCGCCCTTGGGAAGGGCCTGCACGACGGTGATGCGGGGGCTCGGCGCGGGCTCCTCGGAGACCCCCGGCACATGGACGATCAGCCGGTCCTTGCCCTCGCTGCCGATCACCTCGCAGACCGCGTACCGCCCGGCGCCGTCGGTGAGGACGACCTCCTCACCGGGCTGCAGCCGCTTGACCGAGACCGCGTGCCGTCCTTCGGGGCCGTCCAGGACGTACCGGTGGCTGTCCGGGTCGAAGTGCTCGACCACGAAGACCGGGGCGGTCATCCGGCATCACCTCCGGGCCGGGCGGAGTGCGACAACGCTGTCCGCGCGTCGGCCAGTTCGGCCGCCAGCACCTCCACCAGCCGCCCGGCCGGCAGCTCCCGGGCAAGCCGGTGGCCCTGGCCCGCCCACAGCGCCATGCCCTGCGCGTCCCCGGCCTTGGCGGCGGCCTTGCGCAGCGGTGCGGTCAGGTGGTGGACCTCGGGGTAGGCGGCGGGGGCGTACGGGCCGTGCTCGCGCAGGAACCGGTTGACCAGTCCGCGTGCCGGCCGCCCGGAGAACGCGCGCGTCAACTCGGTGCGCGCGAACAGGGGGTTGGTCAGCGCCTGCTTGTGCAGCGCGTTGGCGCCGGACTCGGCCGTGGCGAGGAACGCGGTGCCCAGCTGGGCCGCGCTCGCGCCCGCCGCGAGGACGGCGGCGATCTGGCTGCCGCGCATGATGCCGCCGGCGGCGACGACCGGGATGCTCACGGCCTCGCGGATCTGCGCGACCAGCGACAGCAGCCCGATGCCGGAGCCGTCGTTCTCGGGGAGGTCCCGATGGGTTCCCCGATGGCCGCCCGCCTCCACGCCCTGCGCGATCACCGCGTCCGCCCCGGCCCGCTCCACCGTGCGGGCCTCCTCGGCGGTGGTGGCGGTGACCAGGGTGACGGTGCCGGCCCGGCGCAGCTTGTCGAGCACCTCCCGGCTCGGCACACCGAAGTGGAAGGACACCACGGGTACCGGGTTGTCGAGGAGTACGGCGAGCTTGGCGTCGTAGCCGTCGTCCCGGCCGCTGTCCGGATCGCCCAGCTCGGTCTCGTACCAGGCGGCCTCGCCGGCCAGCTGGTGGGCGTAGACCTCGACGGCGCCCGACTCTGCGTATTCGGGGTGCGGTATGAGGACGTTCACGCCGAAGGGGCGGCTCGTGAGCCCCCGCAGCTGCTTGATCTCCTGGTACATCCCGTCGGCGGTCTTGTACCCGGCGGCGAGAAAACCGAGACCACCGGCCTCGGAGACGGCGGCGGCGAGCTGCGGGACGGAGACACCGCCCGCCATGGGGGCCTGCACGATCGGGTGGGGGAGGAGATCGGTCAGCGCGGAGGACATGACCGCATGTTGTCACGTCCTTTGAAAGAGTCCGAATCGGGGCTTCCCACGGCATAGGACAATGGCATACGGGGTGCCGGAGCACCCCGTATGCAGCGCCTCAGCGCCCGTTGAAGGCGTCCTTCAGCCGCGAGAACAACCCCTGCTGCCCCGGCTGGAACTGTCCCTGCGGGCGCTCCTCGCCCCGCAGCTTGGCCAGTTCCCGCAGCAGCCGCTCCTGCTCCGGGTCCAGTTTGGTCGGCGTCTGCACCTCGACGTGCACGATCAGGTCACCGCGGCCGCCGCCGCGCAGATGTGTGACGCCCCGGTTGTGCAGCGGGATCGACTGGCCGGACTGGGTGCCGGGCCGGATGTCGACCTCCTCCATGCCGTCCAGGGTCTCCAGCGGCACCTTGGTGCCGAGCGCCGCCGCTGTCATCGGGATGGTGACCGTGCAGTGCAGGTCGTCGCCGCGCCGCTGGAAGGTCTGGTGCGGCAGCTCGTGGATCTCGACGTACAGGTCACCGGCCGGACCGCCGCCCGGCCCGACCTCGCCCTCACCGGCGAGCTGGATCCGCGTGCCGTTGTCGACACCGGCCGGGATCTTCACGGTCAGCGTCCGCCGCGACCGGACCCGGCCGTCGCCGGCGCACTCCGGGCACGGGGTGGGCACGACCGTGCCGAAGCCCTGGCACTGGGGGCAGGGACGCGAGGTCATGACCTGGCCCAGGAAGGACCGGGTGACCTGCGAGACCTCACCGCGGCCGCGGCACATGTCACACGTCTGGGCGGTCGTCCCCGGCGCCGCGCCCTCGCCGTTGCAGGTGTTGCAGACGACGGCCGTGTCGACCTGGATGTCCTTGGTCGTGCCGAAGGCCGCCTCGTTCAGCTCGACCTCGATGCGGATCATCGCGTCCTGGCCGCGCCGGGTGCGCGAGCGCGGGCCGCGCTGGGACGCCGTACCGAAGAAGGCGTCCATGATGTCGGAGAAGTTGCCGAAGCCACCGGCCCCGAAGCCGCCCGCGCCGGCGCCGCCCGCCTGCGAGAGCGGGTCGCCGCCGAGGTCGTAGACCTGCTTCTTCTGCGGGTCCGAGAGCACCTCGTAAGCGGCGTTGATCTCCTTGAACCGCTCCTGGGTCTTCGGGTCCGGATTGACGTCCGGGTGCAGCTCGCGCGCGAGCCGGCGGAACGCCTTCTTGATCTCATCCTGCGACGCGTCGCGGCGCACGCCGAGAACGGCGTAGTAGTCCGTGGCCACTTACGACTCCGCCAGGATCTGTCCGACGTACCGTGCCACTGCGCGTACCGCTCCCATCGTTCCCGGGTAATCCATGCGGGTCGGTCCGACCACGCCGAGCTTGGCAACCGCCTCGCCGCCCGAACCGTAGCCCACCGACACCACGGAGGTGGAGTTGAGTCCCTCATGAGCGTTCTCGTGCCCGATGCGCACCGTCACGCCCGGATCCTTCGCCTCGCCGAGGAGCTTGAGGAGCACGACCTGCTCCTCCAGGGCCTCCAGGACGGGCCGGATCGTGAGGGGGAAGTCGTGTCCGAAGCGGGTGAGATTGGCGGTGCCGCCGATCATCAGCCGCTCCTCGTTCTCCTCGACGAGTGTCTCCAGGAGAGTGGAGAGCACCGTGGAGACCGTACCGCGGTCCTCGGCCTCGAAGGCTTCCGGCAGGTCCTCGACCAACCGCGGCACATCCGCGAACCGGCGGCCCGCGACCTTGCTGTTCAGCCGCGCGCGCAGGTCCGCCAGCGACGACTCCCCGAACGGCGCCGGGCAGTCGACCATCCGCTGCTCGACCCGGCCGGTGTCCGTGATCAGCACGAGCATCACGCGCGCGGGGGCGAGCGAGAGCAGCTCCACATGCCGCACGGTGGACCGGGTCAGGGACGGGTACTGCACGACGGCGACCTGCCGGGTGAGCTGCGCGAGCAGCCGCACGGTGCGGGCCACGACGTCGTCGAGGTCGACGGCGCCCTCCAGGAAGTTCTGGATGGCCCGCCGCTCGGGCGCGGTCATCGGCTTGACGCCGGCGAGCTTGTCGACGAACAGCCGATAGCCCTTGTCCGTCGGGATCCGCCCGGCGCTGGTGTGCGGCTGGGCGATGTATCCCTCGTCCTCCAGGGCCGCCATGTCGTTGCGGACGGTGGCCGGGGAGACCCCGAGGCTGTGCCGCTCGGTCAGGGCCTTCGACCCGACCGGCTCCTCGGTGCCCACGTAGTCCTGGACGATGGCGCGCAGTACCTGAAGCCTGCGTTCACTCAGCATTCGCGCGCACCTCCAGCATGTGGTCGTCCCCTCTGTCCCGCGGTCTCGTCCGCCTGGCACTCTTCACGTGTGAGTGCCAGGGTTCCCGCCCAGTGTACGGCTGTCGGGTACACCCAGGGCAAGGTCGGTGCGGTCGGGACGGCGTGTGCGGCTAGCGTCGCGGTATGACGGTGACTTGGGAAGAGCTGGGGTGGGAGCGGTTGGCCGCGGGTGTCGGCCGGTGCCGCCTGCCCGGCTGGGACTGCACGGCGGGACTGGTCCTCGGCGAGGGTACGGCGCTGATGGTGGACGCCGGCTCCAGCCTGGCCGAGGGCGCGCGGCTGCGGGCCCAGGCCGAGGAACTGGCCGGCGTCCGTGTGACCCATCTCGCGCTGACCCACCCCCACTTCGACCATGTCTTCGGGGCGCCGGCCTTCGCGGGGGCGCAGATGTACGGCGCGGTGGGCGTCGACGCGGTGTTCGCCTACGAACGCGGTGAGCTGCGCCTGGACGCGGTGAGGAACGGACTCGCGGTGGCCGACGCGGACGAGGCCGTGGGCGCTCTCGTACCCCCCGCCCATCTGGTCTCCGGCGAGTGGACCCTCGACCTCGGCGGCGGCCGCCAGGTCCTGCTGGCGAACGTGGGCCCGGGTCACACCGCCCACGACCTGGCCGTATTGATCCCCGGCGCACCGGAGGTGGTCTTCTGCGGCGACCTGGTCGAGGAGTCCGGCGAGCCCCAGGCGGGCCCGGACGCGGTCCCGTCCCGTTGGCCGGACGCCCTGGACCGGCTGCTTTCGCTCGGTGGCGAGGACGCGCTGTACGTGCCCGGTCACGGAGCGGTGGTGGACGCGGGGTTCGTACGACGGCAACGGGACGCCCTGGCTACGCGTTTCGGCGTGTCGTGAGCACCGCGACACGGCTTCTCCTATCGTCATCCGAATGCGCCAGTACTCCGCCGACCTGACCCCGCCGTGGAAGAAGCCGAAGCCGGTGCCTGAGGTACCGGCCGAGCCGGGCCTGGTGGTGGAGGAGCCCGGCACCGGGTTCTGCGGGGCGGTGATCCGCTGCGAGGCGGGCACGGTGACGCTGGAGGACCGCTTCGGCAAGCACCGGGTGTTCCCGCTGGAGCCGGGGGGCTTCCTGCTGGAGGGCCGGGTGGTGACGCTGGTGCGGCCTTCGGCCGGTCCGGTACGCCCCACCCGTACCGCCTCCGGCTCGGTCGCCGTCCCCGGTGCCCGCGCCCGCGTGGCCCGCGCCGGCCGCATCTACGTCGAGGGCCGGCACGACGCCGAGCTGGTCGAGAAGGTGTGGGGCGACGACCTGCGCATCGAGGGCGTGGTGGTGGAGTACCTGGAGGGCGTGGACGACCTGCCCTCGATCGTGTCCTCCTTCGCGCCGGGCCCGGACGCGCGGTTGGGCGTGCTGGTGGACCACCTGGTGCCGGGCACGAAGGAGTGGCGCATCGCGGAGTCGGTGACCAGCGAACACGCCCTGGTGGTCGGCCACCCGTACATCGACATCTGGCAGGCGGTGAAGCCGGCCGCGCTGGGGATCGAGGCCTGGCCGGCGGTGCCGAAGGGGCAGGACTGGAAGACGGGCGTGTGCCGGGCGCTGGGCTGGCCGCCGGAGAACACCGGGGCGGTGTGGCAGGCGATCCTGAAGCGGGTGGGCTCCTACAAGGACCTGGAGCCGGAGTTGCTGGGGCGGGTGGAGGAACTGATCGACTTCGTCACGGGCAGCGGTGGGGCCTGACGTTCCCGTACGCGGCGAATCCGCTGGTGTCCCACTCGGATTCAGCCGCCGCAGTGATCAGTCCACCAGGTCCCGCACCACCGCGTCCGCCAGCAGCCGCCCGCGCAGCGTGAGCACGGCCCGCCCCTCGTCGTACGGACCTTCCTGGAGGAGTCCCTCCGCCAGCGCCCGCCGGGACGCGGCCAGACCCTGCTCCTTCAGCAGGGACAGCGGCGCCCCCTCCCGCAGCCGCAGCTCCAGCAGGATCCGCTCCACCCGCCGGTCCTCGTCGGACAGCAGCTCTCGGCCCGCCCCCGGCGACTTCCCCGACGCCAGTGCCGCCGCGTACGCCCCGGGATGCTTGACGTTCCACCAGCGCACCCCGCCCACGTGCGAGTGCGCCCCGGGACCCGCGCCCCACCAGTCGGCGCCCCGCCAGTACAGCTCGTTGTGCAGGCAGCGGCCCGCCTCCGAAGTGGCCCAGTTGGAGACCTCGTACCAGTCGAAGCCCGCCTTGCTCAGGGTCTCCTCCGCGATCAGGTACCGGTCCGCGTGCACGTCGTCGTCGGTCATCGGGACCTCGCCCCGGCGGATCCGGCGGGCCAGCTGCGTGCCCTCCTCGACGATCAGCGCGTACGCGCTGACGTGGTCCGGCCCGGCGCCGATCGCCGCGTCCAGCGAGGCCCGCCAGTCGTCGTCGCTCTCCCCCGGGGTGCCGTAGATCAGGTCGAGGTTGACGTGCCCGAAGCCCGCCGCCCGTGCCTCCGCGACGCAGGCCTCGGGGCGGCCCGGCGTGTGGGTGCGGTCGAGCACGCGCAGTACGTGCTGCCTCGCGCTCTGCATGCCGAAGGAGATCCGGTTGAAGCCGCCCTCCCGGAGCGTGGCGAGGTAGGCCGGATCGACGGACTCCGGGTTCGCCTCCGTCGTGATCTCCGCGTCCGGTGCCAGACCGAACTCGTTCCGGACGGCCCCCAGCATCCGTACGAGATCATCGGCGGCCAGCAGCGTGGGCGTACCGCCGCCGACGAAGACCGTACGGACCTCGCGCGGGTCGTCGCCGAGCACCTTCCGGGCGAGCCGGATCTCGTCCGTCAGCGTGTCCGCGTAGTTGTCGCGGGACGCCAGCACGCCGCCCGTGCCGCGCAGCTCGGTCGCGGTGTAGGTGTTGAAGTCGCAGTAGCCGCAGCGGGTCGCGCAGTACGGGACGTGGAGGTAGAACCCCAGGGGCCGCTCGGCGGCTCCGGCGAGCGCGTGCGCGGGCAGCGCGCCGTCGGCGGGGACGGGCTCGCCGTCGGGGAGTGCGGAAGGCATGTACTCCATTGTCCCGTACGCCGGCGGTCACTCCGCCTGGAGCACCAGCAGGGCGAGGTCGTCCTCGAGCGGACCCCCGCCGAAGTCGTCCACCAGGCGGCGGATCCTTTCCGCGATCAGTTCGGCGCTGAGGCCGGCGCAGCCGGACAGAGCGCGGGCGAGGCCGTCGCCGTCGTCGAACTGGCAGGAGCCGGAGCGCCGCTCGGTCACCCCGTCGGTGACGCACAGCAGGCTGTCACCGGGCCGCAGGTCCAGGGTCTCGCTGGTGTACGTCTCGTCCTCGACCACGCCGAGCAGGGTCTGCGGGCCGGCGGCGGTGCGCACGGTGCCGTCGGGGCTCAGGACGAGCGGAAGCGGGTGGCCGGCGGAGGCGAGGGTGCAGCGGACCCCGCCGTCGTACGGGGTCAGCTCGCCGTAGAGCAGGGACAGGAAGCGGGTCTGCGGACCGTCCCCGGTGGCCACCGGCCGGCCGCCGGCGGCGACGAGCGCGCGGGCGGCGGCGTCGGCGGCCTCGGTGGCGTCGTCCAGGAGGAGCTGGTTGAGGCGGTCGAGGACGTCGGCGACGCGGTAGCCCTCGCGGGCGAGGAGGCGCAGCCAGGGGCGGGCGAGGCCGATCACGACCGCCGCCTCCGGGCCCTTGCCCTGGACGTCCCCGACGGCGAAGCACCAGCGGCCGTCGCCCGCCGGGAACAGGTCGTAGAAGTCGCCGCTGGGTCCGCCCTTGTCGCAGGGCTCGTAGACGAGTGCGCTGCTCATGCCGGGGATGTGGGCGACGGCGCCGGGCAGCAGGCCGCGCTGGAGCACGGCGCTGATGGTGACCTGGCGGGCGTACTGGCGGGCCGCGCCGATGGCGAGGGCCACCCGGCGGCCGAGGTCCTCCACGAGGCCGGTGACCTCGTCGGGGAAGCGTGCGAGCCCGCAGCGGCCGATGACCAGCGTGCCGAGCGGCCGGGCGCCCGCGATCAGCCGGTACGCCAGCGCCGTACCGTCGGCGCCCTGCGGGCCGAGCGCATGGCCGGGCCACGGGTACGGCTCGGGGCCGCACCGCAGCCCGTCACTCGGGCAGGGTGGTTCCTTCTCCAGGGCGCAGCGCAGTTCCTCGATGCGGTTCTCGCTGGCGTGCCAGACCCGGTCGGGTCCGCCGCCGGCGCCGCCTCGCACGGTCGCCTCGTCCTCCAGCCACACCGCGCACCAGTCGGCGAGCCGGGGCACGATGAGCTGGCCGGTGAGTGCGGTGACCAGGCTCTCGTCCAGCTGTCCGGCGAGCAGGTCGGAGGCCTCGGCGAGGAAGGACAGCGCGCCCCGGCCGAGCCAGTCCCGGTCGCCGTCGGCGCGGTGCGGCTGCGGGGCCAGGTCCTCGGCGACCTCCAGGGCCGGGTCCGGTACGGGTGCGTCGGGGTCCTCGATGCCGCCCGGGGCCAGCCGGGCCCAGACCGTCTTGCCGCCTGCGCGGTAGGTGACGCCCCAGGACTCGGCAAGCGTGGTGACCAGCCGCAGTCCGCGCCCGTACTCGGCGCTGTCGTACGACCCCTCGCCGCCGAGGGCATCGCGCAGGGCGCGGGAGGGGTGCCGGTCGCTGACCTCCACGACGAACGCGGCGCTCTCCTCCAGCCGCCAGTCGACCTCCACGTCCGTACCGGCATGTACGACGGCGTTGGTGACCAGCTCGCTGACGACGGCCAGGGCGTCGTCGACGAGTCGCGCCGAGACCTCCGGCGCCTCGACCAGCGCGGCCCGCACCAGCGCCCGAGCCGTACCGGGCGCGAGAGGACTCCCGGACAGCACGGCCCGCCCCCGTACCTCCCTGTCCCGGGGCTCACTCTCCCGCTGCGCCGGTATGGCCGCCATGTCCATGCGGCCAGGGTGACAGACCGAGGGCACCTATAAGCAGTGAGTCACGGAAGTGGACAGAAGACGGCCACTTTCGAACGCCGGTGAGCGCAACTTACCCATGGGCGCGGGGAAAGGACGCGGGGCAAAGGCGCGGGGCAAAGGCGCGGGGACCGCACGACAGGCCACGTATCACCCGCGGCCGCCGACGGTCCCCCCCGCCCCTGTCGGGACCGTCCTACTTCTCCCTGGTCCCGGCGTACATCTCGTCGATGAGGTGCTTGTACTCCCGCTCGACCACGGGACGCTTCAGCTTCAGGCTCGGCGTGATCTCCCCGTGCTCCACATCGAGATCCCGCGGCAGCAGCCGGAACTTCTTCACGGTCTGCCACTTCTGCAGCCCGGCGTTGAGCTGCTGGACGTACCCGTCGATCATCTCCACCGTCTGCGGAGCTGCGACGACCTCCGCGTACGCCTTGCCCTCCAGCCCGTTCTCCTTGGCCCAGTCCAGGATGGCGAGCTCGTCCAGGGCGATGAGGGCGGTGCAGTAGTTCCGGTCGGCGCCGTGCACCAGGATGTTGGAGACGTACGGGCACACACCCTTGAACTGGCCCTCGACCTCGGCCGGTGCGACGTACTTGCCGCCGGAGGTCTTGATGAGGTCCTTCTTGCGGTCGGTGATGCGCAGATAGCCGTCGGGCGAGAGCTCGCCGATGTCCCCGGTGTGGAACCAGCCATCGGTCTCCAGCACCTCGGCGGTCTTCTCGGGCAGCCCGTGGTAGCCCTCCATGATGCCGGGGCCGCGCAGCAGGATCTCGCCGTCGTCGGCGATACGCACCTCCGTGCCGGGCAGCGGCTTGCCGACCGTGCCGGTGCGGTAGGCCTCGCCGGGGTTGACGAAGGAGGCCGCGGAGGACTCGGTGAGGCCGTAGCCCTCCAGGACGTGGATGCCGGCGCCGGCGAAGAAGTAGCCGATCTCGGGGGCGAGCGCGGAGGCGCCGGAGACGCAGGCGCGCAGCCGGCCGCCGAAGGCCTCGCGGAGCTTGCCGTAGACGAGGGTGTCGGCGACCTTGTGCTTGGCGGCCAGGCCGAACGGCACGGCGTGGTTGCCGGTGCGGCGGAAGTTGTCCTGGCTGACCTTGGCGTACTCGCGGGCCACCTCGGCGGCCCACTGGAAGATCTTGTACTTGGCCGGGCCGCCCTCGCGGGCCTTGGCGGCGACGCCGTTGTAGACCTTCTCGAAGATGCGCGGCACGGCCGCCATGTACGTCGGCTGCACCACCGGAAGGTTCTCGATGATCTTGTCGACGCGGCCGTCCACGGCGGTGACGTGCCCGACCTCGATCTGCCCCGAGGTGAGCACCTTGCCGAAGACGTGCGCGAGCGGCAGCCACAGGTACTGCACGTCCTCGGCGCTGATCAGGCCGGTCGCGGCGATCGCCTTCGCCATGTACGCCCAGTTGTCGTGCGGGAGCCTGACTCCCTTGGGGCGGCCGGTGGTGCCGGAGGTGTAGATGAGGGTGGCGAGCTGGTCCCGCTTGATCGCGCCGACCCGCTCCTTGATCAGCTCGGGGTGGGTCTCCAGGTAGGCGGCGCCGCGCCGCTCCAGCTCGGCGAGGGTGATGACCCAGTCGTCCGTCTCGGCGCCGGCCGGGTCGATGACGACGACCTTGGTCAGGTCGGGCAGCTCGGCGCGCTTCTCGACGGCCTTGGCGACCTGGGCCGCGTCCTCGGCGATCAGCACCCGGCTCTCGGAGTCGGAGAGGATGAAGGCCGATTCGTCCGCGTTGGTCTGCGGGTAGATCGTGGTCGTCGCGCCGCCCGCGCACATGATGCCGAGGTCCGCCAGGAGCCACTCGACCCGGGTGGAGGAGGCGAGCGCCACGCGCTGCTCGGGCTGCACACCCAGCTCGATGAGGCCGGCCGCGATCGCGTACACCCGCTCGGCCGCCTGCGCCCAGCTGAGCGACTTCCAGTCGTCGGGGCCCTGGCCGGAGGCGGGGGCCACCGGATAGCGGTAGGCCTCGGCGTCCGGTGTGGCCGCCACGCGCTCCAGGAAGAGGGCCGCCACGGACGGCGGACGGTTCTCGATCAGGGTCTGTGTGTCGCTCACGACATCCTCCGGGCCCGCGACGGTGCGGCTGTACTCGGTGCGGCTGGGTTAACTCACGGTGGGGGTGGGAACTGCTGTCGCGCTGTTGTTTAACTCGCGAGTAACTATCGAGCAGGGATCAGAGTAAGCCGCGACCGGCCGCTGCGTAAGGGGCATCGGCCTGTCTGTTTCCCCGCATGTTCCACGGAGAGCGACGTTACGCACGCGTAGGGGCCCGCCGCACTTTCGCACGGCGGGCCCCCTTGTGTCCCGTTTGAGGACGTAACCCGTTGTTACCGCTGGTTACTTCTTGCCCTTGGCCGACCCCGCGCTGTCATCGCTGGACAGGACGGCGATGAAGGCTTCCTGCGGAACCTCCACGGAACCCACCATCTTCATCCGCTTCTTGCCTTCCTTCTGCTTCTCCAGCAGCTTGCGCTTACGGGAGATGTCACCGCCGTAGCACTTGGCGAGGACGTCCTTGCGGATGGCGCGGATCGTCTCGCGGGCGATGACCCGGGAGCCGATGGCGGCCTGCACCGGCACCTCGAAGGCCTGCCGCGGGATCAGCTCCTTGAGCTTGGCGACGAGCCGCACGCCGTACGCGTACGCCTGGTCCTTGTGGGTGATCGCCGAGAAGGCGTCCACCTTGTCGCCGTGCAGCAGGATGTCGACCTTGACCAGGGAGCTGGTCTGCTCGCCGGTGGGCTCGTAGTCCAGCGAGGCGTAGCCGCGGGTCTTGGACTTCAGCTGGTCGAAGAAGTCGAAGACGATCTCCGCGAGCGGCAGCGTGTAGCGGATCTCGACCCGGTCCTCCGAGAGGTAGTCCATGCCGAGCAGGGTGCCGCGCCGGGTCTGGCACAGCTCCATGATCGAGCCGATGAACTCGGTGGGCGCGAGGATGGTGGCCCGCACGACCGGCTCGAAGACCTCGTTGATCTTGCCCTCGGGGAACTCGCTCGGGTTGGTGACCGTGTGCTCGCTGCCGTCCTCCATGACCACGCGGTAGACCACGTTGGGGGCGGTGGCGATCAGGTCGAGGCCGAACTCGCGCTCCAGCCGCTCCCGGATCACGTCCAGGTGCAGCAGGCCGAGGAAGCCGACGCGGAAGCCGAAGCCGAGGGCGGCGGAGGTCTCCGGCTCGTAGACCAGCGCGGCGTCGTTGAGCTGCAGCTTGTCCAGGGCCTCGCGCAGCTCCGGGTAGTCGGAGCCGTCGAGCGGATACAGACCGGAGAAGACCATGGGCTTGGGGTCCTTGTACCCGCCGAGCGCCTCCGTCGCCCCCTTGCTCTGGCTGGTGACGGTGTCACCGACCTTGGACTGCCGGACGTCCTTCACGCCGGTGATGAGATAGCCCACCTCACCGACGCCGAGGCCGTCGGCCGGCAGCATCTCGGGCGAGCTGACGCCGATCTCCAGCAGCTCGTGCGTGGCGCCGGTGGACATCATCCTGATGCGCTCGCGCTTGTTGAGCTGGCCGTCGATGACACGGACATACGTCACGACACCGCGGTACGAGTCGTACACCGAGTCGAAGATCATCGCGCGGGCGGGCGCGTCGGCGACGCCCACCGGCGCCGGGATCTCCTTGACGACCTTGTTCAGCAGCGCGTCGACGCCGAGACCGGTCTTCGCGGAGACCTTGAGGACGTCGTCCGGATCGCAGCCGACCAGGTTCGCCAGCTCCTCGGCGAACTTCTCCGGCTGGGCGGCCGGCAGGTCGATCTTGTTCAGTACGGGGATGATCGTGAGGTCGTTCTCCATCGCCAGGTAGAGGTTGGCGAGGGTCTGCGCCTCGATGCCCTGGGCCGCGTCGACGAGGAGGATGGTCCCCTCACAGGCGGCGAGCGACCGCGAGACCTCGTAGGTGAAGTCGACGTGCCCCGGGGTGTCGATCATGTTGAGGATGTGGGTCGTGCCCTGGTCGGGGCCCTCGGTGGGGGCCCAGGGCAGACGCACCGCCTGGGACTTGATCGTGATGCCGCGCTCGCGCTCGATGTCCATCCGGTCGAGGTACTGAGCACGCATCTGCCGCTGCTCGACCACACCGGTCAGCTGGAGCATCCGGTCGGCGAGCGTGGACTTGCCGTGGTCGATGTGCGCGATGATGCAGAAATTGCGGATCAGAGCCGGGGCGGTACGGCTCGGCTCGGGCACATGGTTAGGGGTCGCGGGCACGCAGGGTCCTGTCTCTTGAGGCGCCTTATGCCTCGGGTCGGATCGATACGTAGTCTCCATGGTCCCACGCGGAGGGACCGGGCACCGTTTTGGGCCGCTCGCAGGGCCACTGGTACTGTAGATGGCTGTGCCTCATGCCCTCTCAGCGCGAGGCGCGTCAGAGAAATTTTGGATCACCGGTACGGGACCTTTCCCGGCCCGGCACCTGAACCTGAAAAGGCTCCTTCGTGGCGAACATCAAGTCCCAGATCAAGCGGATCAAGACCAACGAGAAGGCTCGGCTGCGCAACAAGGCCGTCAAGTCCTCCCTGAAGACCGCGATCCGCAAGGCCCGTGAGGCCGCTGCCGCGGGTGACGTCGAGAAGGCCACCGAGCTGCAGCGCGCTGCCGCGCGTGCGCTCGACAAGGCCGTCTCGAAGGGCGTCATCCACAAGAACCAGGCCGCCAACAAGAAGTCGGCGCTTGCTTCCAAGGTCACGTCCCTCAAGGGCTGAACCCACTTTTTGATCTGACCGCCGGAAGGACCCAGAGCGGGCCCTCTCTCATCCGCTCCCGTCCGGCACCCCGAGCCTGTACGCGGCCTGCGTTCGCCACGCGGGTACGGGCTCAGCAGCTTCAACCGAGGGCCTCGGTGCTCTCCCTTCCCCAGGGAGAACGCCGGGGCCTTCGGCATGCGTTGGCGCGGTGCCGTGGGCGCCTTCAGCCGACGGATTCCGGTGGTGGGTGGGCTAGACGGAGTCCGGGGGCGGAGCCCTGGGGGCTGGGGCGAAGTCCCTGGCGGGGGCTGGGGTGGAGCCTCCGGCGGGGGCTGAGGCGGAGCCCCTCGCGGGGTCCGAGGTGGGGCCCCTGGCGGACTGGGGCGAAGTCCCTGGCGGGGGCTTGAGGTGGAGCCTCCGGCGGGGGCTGAGGTGGAGCCCCTCGCGGGATCCGAGGTGGAGTCGCTCGCGGGCTGGGGCGAAGTCCCTGGCGGGGGCTGAGGTGGAGCCTCCGGCGGGGGCTGAGGCGGAGCCCTCGCGGGCTGCGACGAAGCCCCTCGCGGGGTCCGAGGCGGAACCCCCAGCGGGGTCCGAGGCGGAACCCCCAACGAGGTCCGAGGCGGAACCCCCAGCGGGGTCCGAGGTGGAACCCCAACGGAGGCTGAGACGGAGCCCCCGGCGGAGGCTGAGGTGGAGCCCAGGACCGCCTATCCGCGCCCGCGGGACCGAGCGGCCCGGGCGATCACCACAACGGCCTTCTCCAACGCGTACTCGGGATCATCCCCACCGCCCTTCACCCCCGCGTCGGCCTCCGCGACGGCCCGCATCGCCACCGCAACCCCGTCCGGCGTCCACCCCCGCATCTGCTGCCGGACCCGATCGATCTTCCACGGCGGCATCCCCAGCTCCCGCGCCAGATCGGCCGGCCGCCCCCCGCGCGCGGAGGACAGCTTCCCGATCGCCCGCACCCCCTGGGCCAGCGCACTGGTGATCATCACCGGCGCCACTCCCGTCGCCAGCGACCATCTGAGCGCCTCCAGCGCCTCCGCCGTGCGCCCCTCCACGGCCCGGTCGGCGACCGTGAAGCTGGAGGCCTCGGCCCGGCCGGTGTAGTACCGCCCGACGACCGCCTCGTCGATCGTCCCCTCCACGTCGGCGACCAGCTGGGAGACCGCCGAGGCCAGCTCCCGCAGATCGCTGCCGATGGCGTCGCACAGCGCCTGGCACGCCTCCGCAGTGGCCGACCGCCCGAACGAACGGAACTCGCCCCGCACGAAGGCCAGCCGGTCCGCCGGCTTGGTCATCTTCGGACAGGCCACCTCCCGCGCACCCGCCTTGCGCGCGGCGTCCAGCAGCCCCTTGCCCTTGGCCCCGCCCGCGTGCAGCAGCACGAGGGTGATCTCCTCGGCGGGTGCCCCGAGATACGCCTTCACGTCCTTGACCGTGTCGGCGGACAGGTCCTGCGCATTGCGTACGACCACGACTTTCCGCTCGGCGAAGAGCGATGGACTGGTGAGCTCGGCGAGCGTGCCGGGCTGCAACTGGTCCGAGGTGAGGTCGCGTACGTCCGTGTCGGCGTCGGCGGCCTTGGCGGCGGCCACCACCTCCTGCACGGCACGGTCGAGCAGGAGGTCCTCCTGGCCCACGGCGAGAGTCACCGGGGCGAGAGGGTCGTCATTCGCAGTCTTCCTGGCCATCACTCACAGCATCCCACGCGGCACTGACAACGAACCGGCCCCGGCACCCTGACCGGTCCCGGACCGCACCCCGAGTCCGCCTCGGGGTCACGGCTCCTCGCGCCAGCCGTCCCACTCCCCGGCGAACTCGTCCAGCTCCGCCGGGTCCAGCCGCTCGTCCTCGTCCCGCAGGACCACCAGCCACTGCGCGTCCTCGGCGTCGTCCTCGCCGGCCAGCGCCTCCCGGACGAGGTAGGGCTCCTCGTCCAGGCCGAACCGCTCCCCGAGCGCCTCGGCCGCCTCCTCGGCGGCATCCCGGTCGGGCAGCACCAGCACATGTCTCACATCGCTCACGGGCTCATTCTCCGGCACGGCACACAAGGCCTTGGACGGCCCCGTACGACCAGGTCAGGCCTGGGACACGAGCCGCGTACCGAGGTCGACGCGGAGGCTCGGCCCGAGCGTGAAATCGCCCCGGCGCAATGCAAGTCCGAATCAAGCGTTGAGATTCCTGTCTCGCACAGTCGGCACACCGCCCAGCTCGATCCCGAACCGCTCCCGGTACGCCGTCAGCACCTCCTCGTCCCTCCCCAACTCCTCTGACGTACGCCGCCCGTCACCGGCCGTCGTCTTCAGTACCCGTCCGCTCAGCGTGACCCTCCCTCCGTCCTCGGTGACCCGCGAGCAGACCAGCGACCGGGTGAAGTGCGACAGCGGCGAGGTGCTGTGCCACCAGGCCCCGGCCGCGAAGTCCCCGAGCACCCTGGCCCGCGTCTCCAGCCGGTACTGCGGCCTGCCGTCCCGTACGACGTCCAGGTCCCCGGTCCCGGCCGGGCCGTCGCCGCGCACCCCGGCCTTGTCCGGCCCGGCCTCCACCACCCGGAACACCCCGCCGGGATCTCCCTGCTCGCCACGTTCCTCGTACCTCAGCGGGTAGTGGCTGTGCCCCCCGAACCCGACGTCCGCGAGCCAGATGTCCCCGTCCACCGTCCGCACCCGCAGGGCGAGATGGTCGTACGGGATGCCGAGCCGCCCCTCGTCGCCGTACACGCGTGCCGCGAGCAGGTCGACCTCATAGCCCAGGGCGGCCAGCAACCCGCCGAACGAGCCGTTCAGTTCGTAGCAGAAGCCACCCCGCCCGCGTCCGGTCAGCTTGTCCACCAGCGAATCCTCCTCCAGCGCGATCTCCTCGCCGAGGTGGACCGACAGGTTCTCGAAGGGGACGGTCCGCAGATGGCGGAGATGGAGCTCGCGCAGTGCCTGCCCGGTGGGCCGCTGCGGGCGCTCGGCCCCGATCCGGCGGAGATAGGCGTCGACCTGGCTTGAGTTCATGCACCCAGTCTGGGCGAACCGGTCCTCAGTCTCTCGCCACCCGTACCTCCCCACCCGGCCCTCCCGTCCCGCCGACCGCGAGCTCCCCGTCCCGGTCGGTGCGCAGCACCAGCGCCCCGCCCGCCCGCAGCGCCGCCACGGTCGCCGGCGCCGGATGGCCATAGGGGTTGTCGGCTCCGCAGGAGATGAGCGCCACCCGGGGAGCCGCGAGCCGTATCAGGTCCGGGTCCTGATAGGCCGAGCCATGATGGGCCACCTTCAGTACGTCCACTCCGGCCAGCTCGGCCGCAGCCGGTGACCGGGACAACGCCTGCTGGGCCGGCGGTTCGAGATCGCCCAGCAACAGCAGCCGCAGTCCGCCCGAGCGGACCAGCATCGCGACGCTGGCGTCGTTCGGGCCGTCCGGCTCCGGCACCGGGCCCGGCCATGCCGGGGCCTGTGGGTCCGAGGGCTGCCCCGTGCTCGGTGGAGGCCACAGGACCCGCCAGGAGAGCGCTCCGGTGCGCCGTTCCTCTCCCGCGACGGCCCGCCTGAGCGGGATGTGCCGTGCCGCCGCCTCCCTCGTGACGAACTCGGCCTGGTCGGCGGGTTCCTCGAAGCCCGTGGTCTCGATCGCGGCCACCGAACGGCCCCGCAGCACACCGGGCAGTCCCGCCACGTGGTCGGCGTGGAAGTGGGTCAGGACGAGCAGCGGGACGCGCGTGATGCCCAGCTGCCGCAGACAGTGGTCGACCAGCGCCGGATCGGGTCCGGCGTCCACGACCACCCCGGCTCCCGCCCCCGCCGCCAGTACGGTCGCGTCGCCCTGGCCGACATCGCACATCGCGAACCGCCAGCCCGGCGGCGGCCAGCCCGTGATCATCCGGGTCAGCGGGGCCGGCCGCACCACCGCCAGCACGAGCAGCACCCCGAGCAGCCCGCACAACCAGGGGTGCCGCGTGAGCCGCCGGCCGGCCAGCACGACGGCCACGGTGACCGCCGCCAGCGCCAGCGCCCCCGGCCAGCTTCCCGGCCAGCCCACTGCCGCGCCGGGCAGCGCCGCCCCGGTGCGGGCCACACCGGCGATCCATCCGGCGGGCCAACTCGCACACCAGGCGAGGACTTTGGCGGGTGCCATCGCCACCGGCGCCGTCATGAGCGCCGCGAACCCCAGCACCGTGGCCGGTGCCACCGCCACCTCGGCCAGCAAATTGCACGGCACCGCCACCAGGCTCACCCGCGCCGACAGCACCGCCGTGACCGGGGCGCACACCGCCTGTGCCGCGGCAGCCGCCGCCAGCGCCTCCGCGAGCCTCGGCGGCACCCGGCGCCGCCGCAGCGCCTCGCTCCAGCCCGGTGCCAGCACGAGCAGCGCGCCGGTGGCCAGCACGGACAGCAGGAAGCCGTAACTGCGGGCCAGCCAAGGGTCGTAGAGGACCAGCAGCAGGACGGCCGTGGCCAGTGCCGGGATCAGGGATCTGCGGCGCCCGGTGGCCAGGGCGAGCAGTGCGACCGTGCCGCAGACGGCGGCCCGCAGCACGCTGGGGTCGGGCCGGGACACGATCACGAATCCCAGCGTGAGCACTCCGGCGAGCAGGGCGGTCGCCCGCAGTGAGAGCCCCAGACGCGGGGCCAGGCCGCGGCGCTCGACCTGCTGGGCCAGTCCGGGCGGCCCGATGAGCAGGGCGAGCAGCACGGTGAGGTTGCTGCCGGACACGGCCAGGGTGTGCGCCAGGTCCGTCTCCTTGAACGCGTCGTCCAGCTCGGGCGTGATCCGTGAGGTGTCCCCGACGACCAGCCCGGGAAGGAGCGCCCGCGCGTCCCCCGGCAGACCGTCGGTCGCCTCCCGCAGCCCGGCCCTGAGCCGTCCCGCGAGCCGCTGCGCCCCGCTGGGCCCCGCCACGATCCGCGGGCCCGGCCGGCCACGCACCCGCAGCACGGCCGCCGTCCGGTCCCCGCCCGTCAGCGCGGGCGCCAGCCGCCCGGTCACCCGCAGCCGCGTGGACGGCAACAGCGCGAGCCAGGCGCCCCGCGCATCTCGGGCGACGGCCCCCGCCGCACTCCTCTGCGCCGATCTGCCGGCCGGCGCCACGCCTATCTGATCCCTACGAACCGCCCTCCCGTCCCCTGCCGGTGCGTCCCCGTCGACGACCAGCAGCACCGGAGTTCGCGTCCGCACGCTCATCCCGTCGCTCTGCTCGACGCGCCGCACCTCCGCCCGGACCAGCACCGCCACCGGCGCCGCGTGATCGCCGCGCACCCGCGGCCGGCTCAGCCGGGGGTCACCGCTCACCTCGACCTCGGCGGTCACGGTCGCGTACCGCCCGGCCAACTCGGGCACCGGCCCGCTCCGTACGTCCGCGCCGTGCAGACCGGCCGAGGTGGCCGCCGCGGCAACGCAGAGCAGCACGGCGGCGGCCGAAGCACGGGCCCAGGCGAACCGCCCGAGCACCCGCCCGGCCCGCGCCCTCTGCCCGGGCGGCCCGGACCTCAGCGCCCACAACAGGACGACTCCGCCGACCAGACAGACGATCGCGATCCCGGCCGTCCAGCCGGTCGGTGTGTCCAGCGTCAGGGCCGCCGTGGCCCAGGCCGCGAGCGCGGGCGGCACCAGGCGCAGATCCAGGGGGCCCGCCCGGTCGCCGCGCACGGTCCCGTGTTCCTCGGGGCCGCGGCCCACGACACCACGGGCACCCGTTTCCCCCGACCGGCCGCCTCCGCGCGCGGCATCCGCGCGTACGCCGGTCCTTCCGCCGTGCCCCGGCGGTCCGCCATCGATCACGCGGCTCATGGCCGTACCAGGTTCCGTAGATCGCTGAAGCGGCGGTCGCCGATGCCGTTGACCTCGCGCAGTTCGTCCACCGAGCGGAAACCGCCGTGCTGGGTGCGGTATTCGATGATGTGCTGCGCCAGGACCGGGCCGACTCCGGGGAGCGCATCGAGCTGGTCCGCCGTGGCCGTGTTGAGGGAGACGGGCGCCGCGGGACCCGCGCCGGCCGGGGCGGAGGCCGGTCCGGCCGACGGGCCGGCTGGAGCCATCGCCCCGCCGGGTGCGCCGACGACGACCTGTTCGCCGTCGGCCAGGAAGCGGGCCCGGTTGAGGCCGTCGGTGTTCACGCCCGGACGGACACCGCCCGCTGCCCGCAGGGCGTCGGCCACCCGGGAACCGGCCGGCAACCGCCGGATCCCGGGGTTGCGGACCTTGCCGCTGACGTCCACGACGATCTGCCCGCCCGGCGTCGGCGAGGCACCCGCGCCCGCGCCGGCCCCGGCCCCGGTCTTCGCGTCATCCCCTTTCTTGACGAAGGGCCTCTCGGCGCGCGCTACTTGAGGGGCGCTCACGGACTCGGTCCGCCCGGCCCAGAAGTGCTGCACGGCGAACACGGCGGCGACCACGAGCACCACGGCGAGCGCCACCACACCCCGTCGCTCCACGCCGTACCGGGCCTGCAACCACACCGGCATCCGCTCCCGCAGAGCCAGCCCGGCCCGTTCCCTCCAGCCGGGGCCGACGGGGTCTGGCGACTCCAACGGCCTTACCGGCCCGGCTTGTTCGTGGTTTTTGGCCGTGTTCATGGCCGGCGTCGGCCAGTCGGTCGGCACGGCGTTCGGTGGTGCGGTCGGACCAGGTGCGGCCGTGGTCGCAGCTGTCCTCGCTGTGGTCAGTCCGGGCGCCCGGCCCGTGACCGTTGCCGTCGCCCGAGCGGCCGGCGGACGCGCGGGCCCCTTCCCGTCCGGTGCCGGCGCCTCCCCGTCCGGTGCGTGCCCCTCACCGTCCGGCGGTCCGTTCCCCGACTCCCGCCACCGTACGGCCCGTTCACCGAAGAGGAGTTCCGCTCGGCGGCGCAGTTCGTCGGCCGGTGCCGGCGGGCGGTGGCGGGCGCGGCGATGGTGGACGTCGCGGTGGTGGTCGATGCCGCGGCGGTGGCGGATACGGCCGTCGGAGGTGGGACCACGGCCGGGGCCGCTGGTCGCAGTGGCTGTGCGTGAACGTGATCGAAGTGCCATGCGACGAGGATGGGACACCCCGTCGATTCGCGATGATCTTGGTCAATTCCCGGGGACGACCGCCCGGTTGTGGACAACTCCGCCACCCGTACGAGTGACGCTCAGCCGGGTGAGGGGTCAGCGGGGTGAGACCACGGCTCCGAGCAGTCCGGGACCGGTGTGTGCCCCGATCACCGCCCCGACCTCGCTGACATGGAGGTCGGCCAGGCCCGGCACCCGTTCCCGCAGCCGGTCGGCGAGCGCGGCGGCGCGGTCGGGGCGGCGAGATGGTGGACGGCGATGTCGACCTCGGCGCCGCCCGCCCGCTCGGCCGCGATCTCCTCCAGACGCGCGATGGCCTTGGATGCCGTACGGACCTTCTCGAGCAGCTCGATGCGGCCGCCGTCCAGCTGGAGCAGGGGTTTGACGGCGAGCGCGGATCCGAGCAGGGCCTGTGCCGCTCCGATGCGGCCGCCGCGGCGCAGATAGTCGAGGGTGTCGACATAGAAGTAGGCGGACGTGCCCGCGGCCCGCTTCTCGGCGGCCGTGACGGCCTCGTCCATCGTGCCGCCGGCTTCGGCGGCCTCGGCCGCGGCGAGCGCGCAGAAGCCGAGGGCCATCGCGACCATCCCGGTGTCCACCACCCGTACCGGCACCGGTGCCTGGCGCGCCGCGAGGACCGCAGCGTCGTAGGTGCCGGACAACTCGGCGGACAGGTGCAGGGAGACGATTGCGGCGGCGCCGGACTCGGCGACCCTGCGGTAGGTTTCCGCGAACACCTCGGGGCTCGGGCGCGAGGTCGTGACGGCTCGCCGCTTCTGCAGTGCCTGGGCCAGGGAGCGGGTCGAGATCTCGGTGCCCTCTTCGAGTGCCTGGTCGCCGAGGACCACGGTCAGGGGTACCGCGGTGATGCCGTGACGCTCCATCGTCCGCGGCGGCAGGTAGGCCGTTGAATCGGTGACGATCGCGACATGGCGGGACATGAGCTGGAGGTTACCTGCCGTAGGGCTCGCGCGGCAGCCCGGCCCCCGTGCTGCGGTCGGGAAGCGGCCCGCTCAGGTCGTGCTCTCGGGGCGGGGCTTCTTCTGCCAGGGGTGGGCGAGGCGGGGCGACGGCGGGGTGATCGCCTGTGGCGCCGGCTCCTCGGCGGGGTGCGGCGCGTGGGAACGGGCGTTGTGTGCCGCCGGGCCGTCGGCAGCGGACGCGGCGTCGGGCCGCTGCCCCGGCGCCGGTGCGGGCCCGGCCGGGGTCCAGTGGCGCAGTGCGTCGGCCTCCATGTCTATCTGGTCGCTGAGCGCGCCCAGATCGTCGTCGACGAAGCGGCGCGCCCGGTCGCGGACGGCCCAGCGCAGCGAGTCCGCGGACTTGGTGATGCGCTCGGTGCGGCCGCGCAACTCGGGCAGCCGTGCGGTGAGCTCGGCCCGGTCGGGCTCCGACTCCAGCCGCCTGAGGTCGGCGTCCAGCTCGCGCCCGTGCGCGCTGAGCCGCTCGAAGAGGCCGAGGGACTCCCTCAGCGACTCGTCCTCCGCCGCGCCCGCCCGCAGCGCGTCCTGGGTTGCCCGCATGGAGGTGCGCAGCGCGAGCCGCAGCTGTGCGATCTCGGCGGCCGGGCCGACCTGGACGAAGGACTTGGCGCGCAGGGTGTGGTCCTCGACCGTGCGGCGGGCCTGGTCGATCGTCCGGTCCACCCCGCGCTTGGCAGCGCCGACCGCCTTGACCGTGGCGTACACGCCCAGTCCGATGAAGAACAGGAAGAGCAGGGCGAACACGGCGATCACTGCTTCCACGACGCTCCTCCTCCGGCGGGTGCGGCACACGCCGCTGCGCTTTCCACGGTAAACGCAGCGGGCAGGTCCGGAGTTCCAGAAGAACCCCGAACCTGCCCGTAGGGGACTACCCCGAGACGCTGCCCGCCGTTCGCCGGACGTTACGCCGGAACGATGTTCACCAGCTTCGGCGCCCGGACGATCACCTTGCGGATGCCCGCGCCGTCCAGCGCCGCGACGACCTTCTCGTCGGCCAGCGCCACCTTCTCCAGCTCCTCCTCGGAGATGGCCGGCGGCACCTCCAGACGGGCCTTGACCTTGCCCTTGATCTGCACGACGCAGGTCACGGTCTCGTCCACGACGTAGTCGGGGTCGGCGACCGGGAAGTCCTGGTGGACGACCGAGTCGGTGTGGCCCAGCTTGCGCCACAGTTCCTCGGCGATGTGCGGGGCCAGCGGGGCGACCATCAGCACCAGCGGCTCGGCCACGGAACGCGGCACCGCGGTCCCGGCCTTGGTCAGGTGGTTGTTCAGCTCGGTGACCTTGGCGATGGCGGTGTTGAAGCGCAGGCCCTCCAGGTCCTGCCGTACGCCGTCGATCGCCTTGTGCAGGGCACGCAGCGTGTCCTCGTCGGGCGCCGCGTCCACCGCCGTGACCTCGCCGGTGTTCTCGTCGACGATGTTGCGCCACAGCCGCTGCAGCAGCCGGAACTGGCCGACCACCGCGCGCGTGTCCCACGGCCGGGAGACGTCCAGCGGGCCCATCGCCATCTCGTACAGGCGCAGGGTGTCGGCGCCGTACTCGGCGCAGATCTCGTCCGGGGTCACCGCGTTCTTCAGCGACTTGCCCATCTTGCCCAGCAGACGGGAGACCTTCTCGCCCTGGTAGTAGTAGGCGCCGTCGCGCTCCTCCACCTCGGCGGCCGGTACCGCGATGCCACGGCTGTCGCGGTAGACGTAGGCCTGGATCATGCCCTGGTTGAACAGCTTGTGGAACGGCTCGGCCGAGGACACGTGGCCCAGGTCGTACAGCACCTTGGACCAGAAGCGCGCGTACAGCAGGTGCAGCACGGCGTGCTCGGCGCCGCCCACGTACAGGTCGACACCACCGTGCGGCTGGCCCCCGCGCGGGCCCATCCAGTACTGCTCGATCTCGGGGTCGACCAGCTGCTGTTCGTTGTGCGGGTCCAGGTAGCGGAACTCGTACCAGCAGGAACCGGCCCAGTTGGGCATGGTGTTGGTCTCGCGGCGGTACTGCTTCGGCCCGTCGCCCAGGTCCAGGGTGACGTTGACCCACTCCTCGTTGCGCGACAGCGGGGTCTCGGGCTGGGTGTTCGCGTCGTCCGCATCGAAGGTGCGCGGGCTGTAGTCCTCGACCTCGGGCAGCTCCAGCGGCAGCATCGACTCGGGCAGCGCGTGGGCGACGCCGTCCTCGTCGTAGACGATCGGGAAGGGCTCGCCCCAGTAGCGCTGGCGGCTGAACAGCCAGTCGCGCAGGCGGAAGTTGACCGTGCCCTCGCCGATGCCCTTGTCCTGCAGCCATGCGGTGATGCGGGCCTTGGCCTCGGCGACGCCCAGGCCGTCCAGGGAGACCTCGTCGCTCGCCGAGTTGACCAGCTTCGCCTCGTACGCCACGAACGCGTCGTCCCACGCCGAGGTGTCGGTGCCACGGCCGTCGGTCGGCTCGACCACACAGCGGATCGGCAGCTCGAAGGCGCGGGCGAAGGCGAAGTCACGGGCGTCGTGCCCCGGGACGGCCATGATCGCGCCGGTGCCGTAGCCCATCAGGACGTAGTCGGCGATGAAGACGGGGATCTGCTCGCCGTTGACCGGGTTGGTCGCGAACGCGCCGGTGAAGACGCCGGTCTTGTCCTTGGCCTCGGCCTGGCGCTCGACGTCGGACTTCGAGGCGGCCTGCGCGCGGTAGGCGGCGACGGCCTCGGCCGGGGTGGCGTGGCCACCGGTCCAGACCTCGTGCGTGCCCTCGGGCCAGGCCTCGGGGGTGAACTTCTCCACCAGCGGGTGCTCGGGCGCCAGCACCATGTAGGTGGCGCCGAACAGGGTGTCCTGGCGGGTGGTGAAGATCGTGATGTGCTCGCCGTCGATCGGGAAGTCGACGCGGGCGCCCTCGGAGCGGCCGATCCAGTTGCGCTGCTGCAGCTTGATGGCCTCGGGCCAGTCCAGCTCCTCCAGGTCCTCCAGCAGGCGGTCGGCGTAGGCGGTGATGCGCATGTTCCACTGGCGCAGCTTGGCCTTGAAGACCGGGTAGTTGCCGCGCTCGGAGCGGCCGTCGGCGGTGACCTCCTCGTTGGCCAGTACGGTGCCCAGGCCCGGGCACCAGTTGACCGGCGCGTCGGAGGCGTAGGCCAGGCGGTACTCACCCAGGACGTCGGCGCGCTCGCGGGCGCTCAGCTCGCTCCACGCGCGCGTGGTGCCCGCGATCGCGCGCTCACCGGACTCGAACTGCGCGACCAGCTCGGAGATCGGGCGGGCCTTCCTCGCCTCGTCGTCGTACCAGGAGTTGAAGATCTGCAGGAAGATCCACTGGGTCCACTTGTAGTAGTCCGGGTCGATCGTGGCGAAGGACCGGCGCTTGTCGTGGCCCAGGCCCAGCCGGCGCAGCTGGGCCTTCATGTTCTCGATGTTGGCCTCGGTGGACACGCGCGGGTGCGTGCCGGTCTGCACGGCGTACTGCTCGGCGGGCAGGCCGAAGGCGTCGAAGCCCAGGGTGTGCAGGACGTTGTGGCCGGTCATGCGCTGGAACCGGGCGAAGACGTCGGTGGCGATGTAGCCCAGCGGGTGACCGACGTGCAGGCCCGCACCGGAGGGGTACGGGAACATGTCCATGACGAACTTCTTGGGCCTGGCGACCAGCTCGGGATCACCGGCCAGGTCGCCCTTGGGGTTCGGCGCCGCGTACGTGCCGTGGGCGTCCCAGAAGTCCTGCCAGCGTGCCTCGATCTCGGCTGCCATGGCGGCCGTGTAGCGGTGCGGCGCGGCCTCCGCCGGCGTGGCGGCGGCAGCAGGGTTCGTCTCGCTCATGATCCTCAAAGCTCCATCGATCGTCTCTGCCTGCGGAAATGAAAAAGCCCCTCGCACAGGAGGGGACGCCGCGCCGATGCCGACCTCACGGTGCGACCCGGGGTCGGTACTGATCAGCGCGGCCCGCTAAGCAGAAGGCGTACGGCACGCATGGCGTTAGGGTACCGCAGGCCCTGAGCAAGCGGCGACGACCTTGAGTAAGCCGCGACGCGCTTCCGTATCCCTTGTGGACATGCCAGAACCCAAGGGGGAGAGCTGAACAAAGGTCAACAATTACTTCGCGTACCGTCCACTAAGGGACATCGACCCAGTCACATTGTCCGTTGATAACAACGCAATAACTCAAACCCCGTACTGATCGGTATGGCTCCACTTAGAGTTCGGCAGCGGGACCGCTTTCCCGAAACTGCTCGGAGTTGCCCCCATGAACCCTCGTCGTAGTACCCGCTCCCTCCCCAAACCCGGCCGTTCGGCCTATGGGGTGGCATCGGCCGTCGTTCTGCTGCTCATACCCGTGATCGTGCTGGTCGGAGGCAACCAGTTCCGCGACTTCCTGAACTTCGGCGCGGGCGTGTTGTCCCTGGTCTCGCTCAGCTGCTCGGTGATCTGGGGCCTGTTCGCGCAGGACCGCATCTTCCTGAACACCCGGCAGCGGATCGTCGGCCAGGCGGTGCACCGGACCACCGCGGTCGCCTCGATCGCGTTCCTGCTGCTGCACATCACCACGAAGATCGCGCTCGGCCACACGCAGGTGATCGCCGCCATCATTCCGTTCTCGCTCGGCGTCACCGGAATCGGCGGCCTGATCGGACTGGGCTCGCTGGCGGGCCTGCTGATGATCTTCGTGGGCATCACCGGCGCCCTGCGCAGCAATTTCGCCACCCCGGCCCCCGTCGCCGCCCGCTGGCGCGCCATGCACATGCTCGCCTACCCGGCCTGGTGCGCGGCACTGATCCACGGCCTCTACGCGGGCCGCGCCGCCAAGCCGATCTTCGTGATCCTGTACAGCCTGTCCCTGCTGGGCGTGATGGGCGCCCTCGCGCTGCGTAGCGCCCCGCGCCCGGTCAAGCGCAAGGTCGCCGACCGGCTGGTGGCGCTGTTCGGCAGTTCGGAGCGGCCGGGATTCGAGGAGCTTGAGGCGAGCCGTTCCCGGGCGGCCGAGCCTGCGCCCGCGAGCTTCGAGGGCCGGCGCGAGCCCAGGGCGGCAGCCGCCCCGTCCGCGCCGCTGTACCAGTCCCCCGCCGCCCCCGCCGCCGCACCCGCGTCGGGCTTCGCGGCCGCCTACCGCGCCGTCTCCACGCCGGGCCGCTCCCGGCAGCCGTACCCGACCGGCCAGACGGCGCGCATGGATCTGCCGCTGGACATGCAGGCCACGGAGGCCATGCCGCGCATGGACGGACAGTCCGGCACCTCGGGCAGCTGGCCGATCCCGTCCCCGCCGCCGGTCGGCGAGGCCCCGCGGTCCGCGTACGACCCGCTGCAGGACACCGGACACACCATTCCGGTCTACGACAATTCAGGCGCTGCCGGCTACGGCGGAAGTGACATGTACGACACCGGTGAGACAAACGGCCTCTATGGCACGTACAACGCCAGTGACACGTACAACAGCGGTCCCGCTACCGAAACGCTGCCCGGCGTGTCCTACGACACACCGGGTTCGGGCGAACCTTGGAACACGCCGTCCGGAGGCTTTTAAGTGAACGAGGCCCTGCCCGACGTCCCCGAAGTCCGCGTGGTCGGCCTTCCCCAGCTCACGTCGGGCTTCGACCTTGTGGAACGACTCGACCTGCCCATGCACCTGAAGGTGCACGGGCCGCTCGACCCGCTCGGCGGCGAGCAGCTCGCGCAGCTCGCCGAACGCATCAACCTCAAGGGCCGCGGCGGCGCGGGCTTCCCGTTCCACAAGAAGCTGCGTTCGGTCGCCGAGTCGGCGATCAAGCGCGGGGTGCGGCCGGTCGTCGTGGTCAACGGCAGCGAGGACGAACCGGCCTGCCGCAAGGACACGGTGCTGATCAACCGCGCCCCGCACCTGATCCTGGACGGCGCGTTGTTGTGTGCCGAGGCGCTCGGGGCGCGAACGCTTGTGATCGGTGTCACACGGGAGTCCACACAGCGCTCCATGGAGGCCGCGCTCGCCGAACGCGGTCTGAGCAACAGCCGTAGATCGGCGCTACGCGCGTGGGTGCAGCGCAACCCGGTGCGCATGGTCACCGGCGCCGCCGCCTCGCTGATCCGCTCGATCGACGGCGGCCCCGCGATCCCGCCCGGCCGCAAGATCAGCGCCTCGCAGAGCGGTGTCGGCGGCGCGCCCACGCTGCTGTCGAACGCGGAGACGTTCGCCCAGCTGGCCATAGCCGCCCGCATCGGCCCCGAGCGCTACGGCAACACCGGCCTGTACGACGAGCCGGGCACCGTCATGCTCACCGTGTCCGGCGCCGTGGCCCGCCCGATGGTGCTCGAGGTCCCCACGGGCGTGCCGCTGCGGTACGTGCTGCAGCTGGCGGGCGCCCCGCCGGTGCCGCAGGGCGTGCTGACCGGCGGCTACCACGGCAAGTGGATCGACGCGGCGACCGTCAACGAGGCGATCGTCTCCCGTAACTCGCTGGACGCGGTGGGCGGTTCGCTGGGCGCGGGCGCGATCCTGCCGATCAGCCAGGACACCTGCCCGCTGGGCGAGTCACTGCGGGTGGCGCAGTGGCTGGCCGAGGAGAGCGCGGGCCAGTGCGGCCCCTGCTACCTCGGGCTGCCGGCCGCCGCGCGCGGCATGGAGGACATCCTCAACGGCGGCGGTCCGGCCGCCCTGGAGGCCCTCAAGCAGGTCGCGAAGAACGTCAAGCGCCGTGGCGCGTGTTCGCACCCGGACGGCTCGGCGATGTTCCTGGAGTCGACCATCAAGGCGTTCACCGACGACCTGGCCGCGCATGTCCTCGGAAACGGCTGCGGACGGCCCGTGGAGGGCGTTCTGCCGCTCTTCGAGGGGGGCAAGGCGCCCACGGGCATCCCCGGCGGCGGAGAGCCCGAGGAGACCGGCGGCAGCCGTCAGAAGATCTACGTCGACTGGACGCTGTGCCGGGGCCACGGACTGTGCGCCGACATCCTCCCCGAGGTGTTCGAGCTCGGCGCCGACGGTTTCCCGACCGTCGCCCAGGCGCAGGTGCCGCGGTACGCGGAGGCGAAGGCGCTGCGTGCGGTGCGCCGCTGCCCGGCGCTCGCCCTGCGTCTGGAGGAGGACACGCGCGGGCAGGCGCCGTCGCGCAACCTGCCGGTCGTCTCGCAGGGCCGAGGCCGGCGCGCACTCGGGCGTTGAGCGCATGAAGGGGGCGGGTCACCCGGTCGGGTGACCCGCCCCCTTCATGCGCCCGCGTCGTTGCGCAACACGCCGAAGGCGGACCATCCATCGGATGATCCGCCTTCAACTTCTGTGGAGCTAAGGAGAATTGAACTCCTGACCTCCTGCATGCCATGCAGGCGCTCTACCAACTGAGCTATAGCCCCTTGTTTTTCGTTTCGCCCGGTTCCCCCGGCGACGACGTAAACATTACAGGCCCGGGGACGCAGCGCCAAATCGGTTTCAGGTTCGCCCGATACGACACCAATGTCCGGATTTTTCCGGAGCCCTGGTCTTGACGCCTCCGGCCCTCCACGCAGGCGCTGGGGCCCGGCGTCGGTGGCGGGCGGGCTCAGGCCGTCACGAAGGAGTAGAACCGCTTGAGTGTGCAGTGCTCTTCGAGAAGGCGGCCGTAGATCGGCTCCCCCTCCAATTCCCGGTACGTCTCGATCGGGTCGCCTTTTATGATCAGCGCCCGCGCGCATTCCTCGCACCAGTACTGGTAGTCGGGATTGATCGGCTCCATGTCGCGGACGATCGGAGTACCGCTCCCACACCAGTCGCACTTTCGCCTGTGTGCACCCATCGATCAGCTCCAGCTGTGGCCGCAGGCCGTGCACACGTAGGAGATTCCGCCGTTGTCGCCGAGGACTTGGGCGACATGCGCGGAACCGCAGGAAGGGCAGCTCAGGCGGGTGGTCGTGTCCCGTATCAACGCCGCACCGAGGAGGTGGCCGACCTCCCCAAGGATGCTCGCAGGCATCGCTACTCCCTCCCGTCGGGCCGCGCCCCCTTCCGGCCGTTTGATTCTGCCACGGCCGGAGCAATACGGTCAGCGACGCCTCAGTACCAGTCCGGACACGGCTCCCCGCCGCGACCGTTCCGACCGGCGCCGAGACGCACCGGGAACGCCTCCGCAGAGGTATACGAGCGCAGTGCCCCGGGTGACTCAAGCCGGCCAGGAACAGTGTGCCGAAAGACGCGCCGCCGATCAGCTGACCGAGCCGGGGAGCGTCGCTCAGCGGCAGCAGCCGACGGCGGTTGTCAGTGCCGGGTGCTTCACTGTCTGTGACGGGCGGCCTGCATGACGAAAAAACCCGCCCCCTGAGGGGACGGGATCTTCGTCACCGATCTTTGACAACTCAACAGAGTGTCGATCAGTGGAGCTAAGGAGAATTGAACTCCTGACCTCCTGCATGCCATGCAGGCGCTCTACCAACTGAGCTATAGCCCCTCGCCACGCGGCGGAGCCGCATGGTGTTCCGCTTCCCGCTCGGCGGGGCGAACAAGAAGAACTCTAGCCTGTGACCTGCCAGAAAGTGAAATCCGGGGTCCGGGAGCCGCCCGCAGGCTCAGTCGTCGTCGCCGAGGACGGGCTCGGGGAGGGTGCCCGCGTTGTGCTCCAGCAGCCGCCAGCCGCGCGCGCCCTCACCGAGCACGGACCAGCAGCAGTTGGAGAGGCCGCCGAGGCTCTCCCAGTACCGGGCCTCCAGGCCGAGGAGCCGGCCGATGGTGGTGCGGATGGTGCCGCCGTGACTGACGACCACGAGAGTGCCGTCCACGGGCAGCTTCTCGGCGTGCCGCAGTACGACGGGTGCGGCACGGTCGGCGACCTCGGTCTCCAGTTCGCCGCCGCCGCGGCGGACCGCCTCGCCGCGCTTCCAGGCGGCGTACTCCTCGCCGTGGCGGGCGATGATGTCCTCGTGCGTCAGCCCCTGCCAGACGCCCGCGTAGGTCTCGCGCAGGCCCTCCTCGCGGGTGATGTCGAGGCCCGTGAGGGTGGCCAGCTCGGCGGCCGTGTTCGCAGCCCGCTGCAGGTCCGAGGAGATGATCGCGTCGGGCCCCAGGGAGGCCAGCAGCCGGGCCGCGCGGCGGGCCTGGCCGACGCCGGTCTCGGTCAGCGCGACGTCCGTGCTGCCCTGGAAGCGGCGCTCGACGTTCCAGGCGGTCTGGCCGTGCCGCCACAGGATGATGCGGCGGCCGCGGCCCTTGCGGTCGGTGATCTCGCCGGTGGCGCTCATCACCACTCCCCGCCCGGCTCCCGCTCGGCCTCGGCGGCCTGCAGCCTGGCGTGCTCCTCCGCCTTGCCGCGGGTGGCCTTGGCGTCGGCGGGCAGCTCCAGCTCGGGGCAGTCCTTCCACAGCCGCTCCAGGGCGTAGAAGACCCGCTCCTCGCTGTGCTGGACGTGCACGACGATGTCGACGTAGTCGAGCAGGATCCAGCGGGACTCGCGGTCGCCCTCGCGGCGCACCGGCTTGGCGCCGAGTTCCTTCAGCAGGCGCTCCTCGATCTCGTCGACGATGGCCCTGACCTGGCGGTCGTTCGGCGCGGAGGCCAGCAGAAAGGCGTCCGTGATCGACAGCACGTCGCTGACGTCGTAGGCGATGACGTCGTGGGCGAGCTTGTCGGCCGCCGCCTGGGCGGCGGTGGTGATGAGGTCAAGAGAACGGTCGGTGGCGGTCACTACGTAGCTTTCGGTCGGCGGTCACTGGACCTCAAGGGTCTCACGGACCGTCCGGCGCACCCCACGTGATTACGGCGGCACGTGGGGTGCCCGGGACCGGGCTATGAGCCGGCGGCCTTGTAGTCCTGGCCGAGGACGACCGAGACGTCGGCTCCCGAGGAGACCGTTCCCTTGGCCACGGAGCCGGCGGGCAGGCCGAGGGTCTTGGCGACCTCGGTGGCGTCCGACTTGTGGGAGGCGTCCGAGTAGACCACCTTCGAGGCGGCCTGGGTGCCGGAGGCGGTGCCGCCCTCCAGGAAGGTGAAGCCGCCGTTGAGCAGCACCACGCGGGCCTTCTCGGTGTCGTCCTTCACGCCGGTGGCGTTCTGCACGGAGACCCGGACCGCGGAGCCGGCGTCGGGGCTCTTGGCGGTGCCGCCGAGGATGTCCTTCACCACGCTGTCGCTGGTCTTCGCGCTCAGGGTGCCGTCGGGCTGCACGGGCAGCAGGGCGGTCTTGTAGTCGCCGCTCTTGGCGAGGTCGGCGAGCTTGGCGAGGAAGGCGCCGAGGTCCTTGTCCGTGAGCGGCGGGTCGAGGATCTGCGCGAGGGTCTGCACGGTGACCGTGGCCGCCGCCGGGTCGGAGGACAGCTTGCGCAGCACGCCCTGCATGACCTGGCCGAACCGCTCCAGCTGGGCGTTCTGGGGCTCGCCGGAGGCGCGGTAGGTGGCGTAGGCGACGGCCATCTTGCCGCTGAGGGTCTGGGCGCTGCCCTTGTGGACGAGCGGCTCGGTGCCCTTCTTCTTGGCGTCCGGGTCGGGCACGTCGGTGTTGGTGTCGAGTTCGATGTTGCCGACCAGGTCGACGAGGTTCTGCAGATAGGGGGTGTCGAGGCGCCAGGTGCCCTGGATGTTGGTGCCGAGGACGGTGCCGAGCTGGTCGCGGGTGCCGGAGCTGCCGTCGTCGTCCACCGACTTGGCGAGGGTCGTGGTGGAGCCGTCGTCGCTGCTGAGGGCGAGGGAGTTGGGCAGCAGCACGGTGCTGCCCTGCTTGGTGGTGGTGTTGTCGACCAGCAGCGCCGTGGAGGTGCCGCCCTTGGCGGTGTTGTGCAGGTGGACGACGATCACGTCGCGCTTCTGGGCGCCGACCGCCGTGGTGGTGCCGGTCTTGGAGCCGGAGGAGGCGAGGCCGGGCAGCTTTCCGGCGTACCAGAGATAGCCGACACCGCCGACGGCGACGAGGACGAGGACGACGAAGAGGGCGATAACCCGGCTGCGGGCGCGGCGGCGGGCCTCCTCGCGGCGCTCGGTGCGGTTCTCGGTGAACTTCAGCCAGTCGATGACGTCCTCGGAGTCGCCGTCCGGATCCTCGACGAACGCGAACTGCTCGGTGTGGTAGTCCCGTTCGTCGTCGTCGCGCGTCTCCGCGGGGTGCGCCGGGGCGTGCGGGACCTCCGGTGGGCCGGCCTGCTGCGGGATGGAGGCGGTCTGCTCGGTGACCCGGGGCTGCTGCCCGCTGCTCGCGGCCTGCCCGTAGGGGTCGTATCCGGAGGGGTGCTGGGTGCCGGTGCCGTAGGGGTCGTACGGGGCCTGGGAGCCGTAGGGGTCGTACGCGCCCGGCTGCCGGCCGGTGTCGTAGGAGGGCACCGGTGGCTGCTGACCGGTGGCGTACGGGTCGTAGCCGTAGCCCTGCTGCTGGGTGTACGGGTCGTAGGTCGCCTGCTGCGCCGGGACCTGGCGGTACATGGGCTGGCCGTACTCGTCGTACCCGACGAGTTCGTACGGGCCGGCGCCGTAGCCGGCGTCACCCGCGTCGTATCGGTCGTTCACCAGTGCCCCTCTCGGCTCACTCGCCGCGGTACAGCTCGCGCTTGTCGATGTAGCGCACGACTCCGTCCGGCACCATGTACCAGATGGGATCTCCCTTGGCGACTCTCGCACGGCAGTCGGTGGAGGAGATGGCGAGCGCCGGGACCTCGACGAGCGAGACGCCGCCTTCCGGAAGGCCCGGGTTGGTCAGATGGTGACCGGGCCGGGTGACGCCGATGAAGTGGGCGAGGGAGAACAGTTCCTCGCTGTCCCGCCAGGTCAGCAGTTGGGCGAGGGCATCGGCGCCGGTAATGAAGAACAGGTCGGTGTCGGGGTTGAGGGCACGCAGGTCGCGCAGGGTGTCCACGGTGTAGGTGGGGCCGCCGCGGTCGATGTCGATGCGGCTGACGGAGAACTGCGGGTTCTCCGCGGTCGCGATGACCGTCATCAGATAGCGGTCCTCGGCCGGGGAGACCTTGCGGTGGGACTTCTGCCACGGCTGGCCGGTGGGCACGAACACCACCTCGTCCAGCTGGAACTGCGCGGCGACCTCGCTGGCCGCCACCAGGTGGCCGTGGTGGATCGGGTCGAAGGTTCCACCCATGACACCGAGGCGACGCTTGCCCGTGTGGGCGGGGCCACCGAACGGCCGGTACTGCGGGTGCTCGACCGTGTCGTCGGCGGCCTCGTACGCCGGACCGGTAGGCATGTCCTGCTCTCCCATGCGTGCAGACCCTACCGGCCCGGCTTCTGGCGTCCGGCCGGGGACGGGGCTCCCGCTCAGCGGTCGCGGTTGAAGCGGGTGGTGATCCACAGCAGGAGCAGCAGGATGATGAGGGCGCTGCCGCCGGTGACGGCCGGGTTGAGGCTGTTGTGGTGACCGCCCTCGGCTTCGGCGAGGGTGACCAACGGGGCTGCGGCGCTGTGAAGGCTCATCTTCGGCAGGACCTATCGCGTGTGGGCGGGATAAAGATGTCGGCTCATCGTAAGCGGGCGGCTCCGCGGCGATCACGCCGACTCCGCCGTTGGGGACGACCACCGGAACTTTCGCGAACCGTCAGTCGTCTTTCCGTTTGTAACCGCGCAGCAGGAACCAGGCGGTCAGTGCACAGCCCAGGATCATCACGACCAGGACGATACGGAGCAGATTGCCCGACCCGTGCTGCTGGACGGCGCTCGTGGCGGCCTCGGTCAGCCAGGCGGCTGCGGGGTGGTGCTCCATGGTGGACTCCTTCGGCTGTACTGCCCGTCCACGGTATCTCCGCCTAGGCTGGGCTCCGCCTCGGGGGCACAGTGGGCACTCACACGCACTTGGGGGAAGACATGTCCGACGACGGCCAGCAGGAGACCGGGCACGAGCGCGTGCCGAGCAGGCAGCGCAGGCGCTTCCCGGGGATCTCCTCGCGTGCCTACGAGCATCCCGCCGACCGCTCGGCCCTGGTCGCGCTGCGCAAGCTGAGCGGGTTCGACACGGTCTTCAAGGCGCTGAGCGGGCTGCTGCCCGAGCGGAGCCTGAGGCTGCTGTTCCTGTCCGACTCGGTGCGCGTCTCCGAGCGGCAGTTCCAGCATCTGCACGACATGCTGCTGGACGCCTGTTACATCCTGGACCTGGAGAAGGTCCCGCCGATGTACGTCAACCAGGACCCGCAGCCGAACGCGATGTGCATCGGCCTGGACGAGCCGATCATCGTCGTCACGACGGGTCTCGTGGAGCTCCTCGACGAGGAGGAGATGCGCGCGGTCGTCGGACACGAGGTGGGGCACGCGCTGTCCGGCCATTCGGTGTACCGCACGATCCTGCTGTTCCTGACCAACCTCGCGCTGAAGGTCGCCTGGATCCCGCTGGGCAACTTCGCGATCATGGCGATCATCACGGCGCTCAGGGAGTGGTTCCGCAAGTCGGAGCTGTCCGCGGACCGGGCGGGGCTGCTGGTCGGGCAGGACCTCCGGGCCTCCATGCGCGGCCTGATGAAGATCGCGGGCGGTAACCATCTGCACGAGATGAACGTGGACGCGTTCCTGGAGCAGGCCGAGGAGTACGAGTCCGGGGGTGACCTGCGCGACTCGGTGCTGAAGATCCTGAACGTACTGCCCCGCTCGCACCCGTTCGCCACGATCCGTGCGGCCGAGCTGAAGAAGTGGGGCGAGTCCCGGGACTTCCAGCGGATCATGGACGGCCACTATCCGCGGCGCGACGAGGACAAGGACACCTCGGTCAGCGACAGCTTCCGGGAGTCGGCCGCGAGCTACGCGAGCGATGTGAAGAGCTCCAAGGACCCGCTGATGAAGCTGGTCACGGACCTCGCGGGCGGCGCGGGCGACCTCGGCGGCCGGGTCCGCCGCGGCTTCGACGGCTTCCGCAGCCCGCCCGCGCCGAAGGAGGGCCCGGCGGACACCGCGGAATAGAGCGGACACCGTGGCGCGGAGCGGACGGGCGGTGCCGGCCTCTCACCCCGGCCGGCGCCGAAAGCGCCACCCGCTCACGCCGTCGGCTCAGCCCCGGCGGCCAGCGTCCCGCACAGGGCCGTAGGGCTGTCCGTCGCGTAGGGGTCGGTGCCCGCGGGGCCGCCGGTGGGGGCCGTCTGGCCGGCCAGGAGGGGGCGGAGGTAGGCCGTGGAGTCCTCGGCGCAGGCGAGCGGGCCCGCCTGGACGTAGGACGTGACCAGCTGGACCTGGTGGGTGCGCAGATCGTCGCGGGTGAAGCGGAAGGTCAGCTCGCGGCGGACGGTGAACAGGGACACCGGCGCGTTCGCCGCGGCGCCGGTGGGACGCAGGGCGTAGACGAAGATGTGGTCGGCGGTGACCTCCAGTGTGCCGGAGTCGGCCTCGGTGGCCTGCAGATCGCCCTTGACGCGGATCCGGTCGTCGGCGAGCCGGGCGCGGGAGGGGTCGAGGCGGACCAGCCAGCCGGTGGCGGCGTGCCGGGCGTCCGCGGCCGGGTGGTTGAAGCTCTGGTCGAACTGGTCGAGCTGGTCGGCGTCGAGGAGCGACCGGGCGGGGTGCACCTGGCGGCCGGTGAGCACCTCGGGGTAGAGCGAGGAGCGGACGATGTAGTCCTTGGCGGTGGTGAGCGCGGTCACCACCTGGCTGTCGGAGAAGTGGGCGGTGCTGCGGGAGGCCGGCAGGGGTATGCCCTCGGCGCCGACCTCGTACTGGGCTGCGGGGCTGTGCGCGTACAGCGTCTCGGCGTCGGCGGCGCCGGGCACCTTGGCCGTCGGGGCGAGCGGGACCACCGTCATCCGCAGGGGCTCGACGGGGCGCCGGGCCTCCGGGGAGCTGTAGGGGTGGCGGACGCCCATGTAGATCGCGGTGCCGAAGGCGACGGCGATCAGCAGGACGAGGAAGAGGGCCTGCCGGGTGAGTCCGCGGTGCAGGGGCGGGCGGCGGCGTACGGCGGGCGCGTGGTCGGTCATCCGCTCCTCGGCGGAGTACTCCTGCAGACGGGCAGCGCGGACGAACGACTCGTCGAAGACGACGGATCGGTACTCGTCCTCGCCACCTCCGGGGCCGCCCTCGGCGGTGCCCTCCGGTGGGTCTCCAGGCCCGCCCATACTTTCAGAGTAGGTCTCGTGGGCCCCAGGTAAACGCCCTGCTACACGACAACTTCTGACAGGTGCTCACCAAGAGCGGACGCGGGCGTTCAGGGGGAGCGCGGTGTGGCCGAGGCCGCCGGCTGGGAGAACTCGGCGGAGGCGGAGGGCGCGGCGGCGCTGCCCTGTTCCAGGCCGGTCGGGGCGTGTGTGGGCACCCCGTCGCGGGTGCCGGACGAGCCGCCCCGGTAGACGGCGGCGAAGGCCAGGGCGACCATGCCGATACCCATCACGACGGCGAGCACCCAGGCCACGGGCCGGTGCCAGCGGACCTGTCTGCCGTGGGCGCCGAAGAGGTGGTGACGGTCGCCGAGGACGTAGGTGTCCTCCAGCTCGTCGTCGTCCCGATCTTGGCTGAGATCGGTTCCCTCGGGGGCGTACTTGTCGTCGTAGCGCTCGCCTCGGGCGTGGGCGCGGCGGGCCTCCGCCTCGGAGGCCTCGGCTCTGGCCTGTGCGGCGGCCAGGAGGCGTTCGACAGCGGTCGGCTCATGGACCGTGGCCGCCTGTACGAAGGCCTCGTCAAAGACCACGGAGGCGAACTCTTCGTCCGACACCCCGCGGTCGTGGTCGTCGTCGGGCTCCCAGCCGTCAGGGAACGGCGTGCCCCCCACGTCCTCCGGCACGGGTCCAGAGTAGACCTGGGGGGTCAATTTGGGCAGACGGTATGGAAATTCGTCTGACTGGTGAGACATGTTTCGGCCGCCGGCCCGGATCCGGACGCATGACCGAACGGGTGAGCCTCAGGGGCGTACGTGGCCGTCGCCGGTGACGATGTACTTCGTGCTGGTCAGCTCCGGCAGACCCATCGGGCCGCGGGCGTGCAGCTTCTGGGTGGAGATGCCGATCTCGGCGCCGAAGCCGAACTGGCCGCCGTCGGTGAAGCGGGTGGAGGCGTTCACGGCGACGGTGGTGGAGTCGACCAGCTGGGTGAAGCGGCGGGCGGCCTGCTGGGAGGTGGTGACGATCGCCTCGGTGTGGCCGGAGGTCCACAGCCGGATGTGCTCGACGGCCTTGTCCAGCGAATCCACCACCGCGGCGGCGATGTCGTACGAGAGGTACTCGGTCTCCCAGTCCTCGGCCACGGCCTCCACGACGGTCGCCTTGGAGTCCTCGGCGTAGGCCAGCACGCGCTCGTCGGCGTGCACGGTGACGCCGGCCTCGGCGAGGGCGTCGAGGGCGCGCGGCAGGAACACGGGGGCGATGTCCTGGTGGACGAGGAGGGTCTCGGCGGCGTTGCAGACGCTGACCCGCTGGGCCTTGGAGTTGATCAGGATGTCGATCGCCATGTCGATGTCGGCGGCCGCGTCGACGTAGACGTGGCAGTTGCCGGTGCCGGTCTCGATGACGGGGACGGTGGACTCGCTGACCACGGTCTGGATGAGGGAGGCGCCGCCGCGCGGGATCAGCACGTCGACGAGCCCACGGGCCCGCATCAGCTCGCGCACGGACTCGCGGCTCTCGCCGGGCACCAGCTGGACGGCGTCGGCGGGCAGCCCGGCGCCGCCGACCGCGTCGCGGATGACGCGGACGAGGGCGGTGTTCGACTCGTAGGCGGAGGCGGAGCCACGCAGCAGCACCGCGTTGCCGGACTTCAGGCAGAGGGCGGCGGCGTCCACGGTCACGTTCGGGCGGGCCTCGTAGATGATGCCGACGACGCCGAGCGGGACGCGGACCTGGCGCAGGTCGATGCCGTTGGGGAGGGTGGAGCCGCGGACGACCTCGCCGACCGGGTCGGGCAGCTTCGCCACGTCGCGCACGTCGGAGGCGATGGCGCGGACCCGCTCGGGGGTGAGGGTGAGCCGGTCGACGACGGCCTCGCTGGTGCCGCTCTCCCGGGCCTTGGCCACGTCCTTGGCGTTGGCCTGGACGATCTCGGCGGTCCGGACCTCCAGGGCGTCGGCGATGGCCAGCAACGCGTCGTCCTTCTCGGCGCGCGGGAGCGGCGCGAGGTCGGCAGCGGCGGCCTTGGCCCGGTAGGCGGCCTGGGTGACCGGGGACATGGCGTCGTACGGCGAGAGCGTGGTCATGAGGGAAGGGTAGTGCGCGAGGCGGGTCACCCACCGCTCATCCCAAACCCCGAGACAAGGTCTCACTCCCCCTCAAAAGGGATGGACCCCCACCGGTGTCGCGGGCGGCGGGCCGTAGCCCTCGGCGATGCGCTGGTGGTAGGTCTCACGGCCGATGACCTCTAGGCCGACGATCTCCCAGGGGGGCAGTCCGGCGGTCTGGCGGTGCTCGCCCCACAGGCGCAGGGCGACGGCGGCGGCGTCGTGCAGGTCGCGGGCCTCCTCCCAGTACCGGATCTCCGCGTGGTCGCACGCGTATCTGCTGGTCAGCAGGAAGGGGTGGTCGTGAGCCAGCTGCTCCAGGGCCCGACGCAGATCCGTGAGAGGCACCTCCGGCCCGGCGACGCTGAGCGTGACATGCCAGAGCCGGGGCAGGTCCTTCGGCTCCTCGTAGGTGTCCCCGGCCGCGACGCTCGTCAGGGCACCGCGGGTTGCCACCCCAGGGCGCACTCGTCTCACGACGGCCTCCTTCACCCAGCGCTCGGGAACGTGTCCTGACACAAAGTTGAGCAGGCCATGGGCAAGCGCGGGGCGGTTTTACGGAACGTCCCCCACCGGGGGCCGTCGTTACGCCCCGTTTTACGAGTGCAGCAGCACCAGGTCGTCCCTGTGTACGACCTCGCGTTCGTACGCCGGGCCGAGCTCGCGGGCCAGCTCGCGGGTCGACCGCCCGATCAGCCGGGGGATCTCCTTGGCGTCGAAGTTGACGAGCCCGCGGGCCACCGCGCGGCCCGTCGCGTCGCGCAGTTCGACGGGATCGCCGGCGCTGAACTCGCCCTCCACGGCGGCGATTCCGGCGGGCAGCAGCGATGTGCGACGCTTCACGACGGCGTCCACCGCGCCGTCGTCGAGGGTCAGCGCGCCCTGCGGGGTGGAGGCGTGCTGGAGCCACAGCAGCCGGTCGGCGGAGCGTTTGCCGGTGGGGTGGAAGTAGGTGCCGGTGTCGCCACCGCTCAGGGCCTCCGCCGCGTGCACGGCGCTGGTGAGGACCACGGGGACGCCGGCGGCGGCCGCGATCCGGGCGGCCTCGACCTTGGTGACCATCCCGCCGGTGCCGACGCCGGCCTTGCCCGCGCTGCCGATCTCGACGCCCGCGAGGTCTTGGGGACCCTTCACTTCCGCGATCCGGGAGGTGCCGGGCTTGCTGGGGTCGCCGTCGTAGACGCCGTCGATGTCGGAGAGGAGGACGAGGAGGTCGGCGTGGACGAGGTGGGCGACGAGGGCGGCGAGGCGGTCGTTGTCGCCGAAGCGGATCTCGTCCGTGGCGACGGTGTCGTTCTCGTTGACGATCGGGAAGGCACCCATCGCCAGGAGCTTGTCGAGGGTGCGGGAGGCGTTGCGGTGGTGGGCGCGGCGGCTCATGTCGTCGCTGGTCAGCAGCACCTGTCCGACGCGGACGCCGTAGCGGGCGAAGGAGGCGGTGTAGCGGGCGACGAGCAGGCCCTGGCCGACGCTGGCGGCGGCCTGCTGGCGGGCGAGATCCTTGGGGCGGCGGCGCAGGCCCAGCGGGGCGAGCCCGGCGGCGATGGCGCCGGAGGAGACGAGGACGATCTCCTTCTCCCCGCCGCTGCGGCTCCTCGCCAGCACGTCGACGAGTGCGTCGACACGGTCGGCGTCGAGGCCGCCGGCGGCGGTGGTCAGGGAGGAGGAGCCCACCTTGACGACGATCCTGCGGGCCTTGGCGACCTGATGCCTTGCCGCTGACACGTGCTTCCCTCCGACCTCGCGCCCACGTCCCGTCGGGCGTGGCCGTTGCAATCTACGCGATACGCATGGACCGCGCCGGTGCGGTCCGCTTCGCGGACCGGGCTCAGAGCCGGCTGACTCCGCGAGACGGTGTTGTACCGGTCCGGTCGGCCGTAGAACCACAGTCCGGTATTTCGGTAGCCGGCTGCAACAGCCCGCCGTGTTGCAGGTGAGGATGCCGGACCAGACCCGGGTCACCGCGTGCAGGTGGGCCTGGCCCGGTGTGTACGTGGCACCGTCGGCACTGCCACCGGGGTAGCTGTCCTTCTTTGGTCATCGACCCGCCGGCCGTGGCGTCCGTGAGGTCGACGGCCATCTCGTCCAGACCCGGCTGGACATCTCCGGGCACATTCTCGGCATTATGCATCTGCGTTGATTCGGCACACAGTGTCCAGATTGGCGGCGAAACCACCGGTTCCGGAAGCCATTTATGGACCGAGCCAACTAACGTCCGCACCGCGAATTCCGACGGCACCTATACCGGTTGGGGCGACCAGCTGACCCGGTTTGAATTCGCCGGAAAGCGGCGTCGCGGTCGGCACCACTCTCGCCCGACGGTGCCCGGCCCGCGGCCCTCCAGCGCGGACCCCGGCCCGAGCAACCCGCAGGCGCGGCGCTGCTGCTGTGCAGCGACTCCGCCTCTTACATCTCCGGCACGGACCGGAGCAAGAGGGCGAGTATCTATTACAAGGGCGTTCTGGTCCGAAAGCGACAGTTGAGACTCGGGTGAGACTTACCACAGGCCAGTTGACCAGGAACGAAGGGGCTGTAGTAAGAACGGCGCGGGAGTCGCGTTAGGGTACGCTTAAACCAACCTTAACCTAGCACTCCTTGTGCCTCTCGCCTCCCGTGCCGCAGGTCAGGCAGCGGGATGCGGTTGACTCTGACCAACAGCCCAGGAGCTCCAAGCATGCCCCTCGCGAATGGAAACGCTTCGCCGAAAATAAGCGTGGTCGTCCCCGTTTATAAAGTTCAGGGGTATCTGCGCGCATGCTTGGATTCCATACTCTCCCAGTCCTTCCAGGACTTCGAGATCGTCGCCGTCGACGACCACTCCCCCGACTCCTGCGGGCGGATACTCGATGAGTACGCGGCCCTGGACGACCGTGTCGTACCCGTGCACTTCGAGGAGAACCGTGGCATCGGAAAGGCGCGGGACGCCGGTGCGCTGAAGGCCCGCGGCGAGTACATCCTGTTCCTCGACAGCGACGACACCCTCGCCGACGGCGCGCTGCAGGCGATAGCCGAACGCCTCGAGGTCACGGATAATCCGGACATCCTGCTGCTCAACCACGTCCGCACCTACTGGAACAACCGGGTCCAGGCGAGCGCGGCCGGCGAGATGCTCACCGAGGCCGGCACGGACGTCTTCACGGCGCTGGAGCGACCCGAGTACCTCAACATGTTCGCCGTGGTGTGGAACCGCGCCTACCGCCGCGAGTTCTACGTCGACGACCACAACTTCACCTTCACGGACGGCATCTACGAGGATGCCCTCATGGTCTACAAGACCATGCTGACCGCGGAGCGCATCGCCGCCACCGACCACGTCTGCGTCGAGTACCGGCAGCGCCGGCAGGGCAACTCCATGCGCACGCCCGGCCGCAAGCACTTCGGGATCTTCGAACAGTACGCGCGCCTCTTCCAGTTCCTCGACGAGCGCCCCCACCTGGAGCCGGTCCGGGCGCTGCTGTTCGAGCGCACGGCCAGCCACTTCCTGTTCACCCTGGCCCGTGAGGACCGCATCGTCCCCAAGGACCGCGCGGAGTTCTTCAAGCTCTCGGCCGCCAACTACAAGCGCTTCAAGCCCAAGGGCTTCGTCGTTCCGGAGGGCACGCAGGGCACCCGGTTCCAACTGCTGGAGCGCGGCTCCTACACGACGTACGCGGCGGTGATGGCCGCCGGCAACACCCGGCGCCAGGTGATCCAGCGGGCCACCAAGGTCAAGACCAAGCTCGGCAAGACCGCCTACAACCGGCTGTACCGGCTGCACCTGCGCCGCCCCGTCGACGAGAACCTCGCGGTCTACGCGGCCTACTGGAACCGCGGCGTCGCCTGCAACCCGGCGGCCGTGTACCACAAGGCGAAGGAGCTGGCCCCGAACGTCCACGGCGTCTGGATCGTCAAGAAGGACGCGGTGGACAGCGTCCCCGAGGGAATCGACTACGTGGTCGCCAACTCGCCGCGCTACTGGGAGGTCATGGCCCGGGCCAAGTACCTCGTCAACAACGTCAACTTCCCGAACAACTTCGTGAAGCGGCCGGAACAGGTCCACCTGCAGACCCACCACGGCACCCCCCTCAAGCAGATGGGCATCGACCAGCAGAAGTTCCCGGCCGCCGCCAAGAACATGAGCTTCGTCAAGATGCTGGAGCGGGCCGACAAGTGGGACCTCAGCCTCACCTCCAACCAGCACTCCACGGAGATCTGGGAGCGGGTGTACCCCTGCGCGTTCGAGGCGGTCGAGTACGGATACCCGCGCAACGACGTGTACTTCCGGACCACCGCCGACGACGTCCTGCGCATTCGCCGTGAGCTCGGCATCGAGGACGGCAAGACCGCCATCCTCTACTGCCCGACCGTGCGCGACTACCAGAAGGGCTACGTGCCCCGCATCGACCTGGAGCGCTTCTGCCGCGAACTCGGGCCCGACTACGTCGTCCTGGTGCGCACCCACTACTTCTACGGTGCCGACCCCCGGCTGGAGGCCCTGCAGGAGCGCGGGCTGATCAAGGACGTGTCGAAATACCCGGTGGTGGAGGACCTCTGCCTGGCCGCCGACGCGCTGATCACCGACTACTCCTCCATCATGTTCGACTACGCGTGCCTGGACCGCCCGATCGTCACCTACGCGGACGACTGGGAGGTCTACCGCAAGGCCCGCGGTGTCTACTTCGACGTTCTCTCCGGCGAGCCGGGCGAGACCCCCGGCGCGACCGCCACCTCGGAGGACGAGCTGATCTCGGTCTTCCGTTCCGGTGCCTGGAACAGCGACCAGGCCGCCGAGCGTCGGGCCGCCTTCCGGGAGCGGTTCGTGCAGTTCGACGACGGGAACGCGGCGGAGCGCGTCGTACGCCGTCTGTTCCTCGGCGAGGAGCCCTCCCCCGCGGTGCTGCCCCTGGACGAGCGGACTCCGGCGCCCGCGCCGGCCGCCATCGCCATGGCGCGCATCCCGCGGCAGCCGACCGGTGAGCGTGGCCTCATCGGCGCCTGACATGCACAACGAGAGAGACGAGCACCACATGGCTTCCCGCCCCGCCATTTCCAAGGCTGTCATTCCCGCGGCGGGCCTTGGCACCCGGTTCCTGCCGGCCACGAAGGCCACTCCCAAGGAGATGCTGCCGGTCGTGGACAAGCCGGCGATCCAGTACGTGGTCGAGGAGGCCGTGTCGGCGGGGCTCGACGACGTCCTCATGATCACCGGACGCAACAAGCGCCCGCTGGAGGACCACTTCGACCGCAACTACGAGCTGGAATCGGCGCTGGAGAAGAAGCGCGACGCCGAACGGCTCGCGAAGGTGCGGGAGTCCAGCGACCTGGCGACCATGCACTACGTACGCCAGGGCGATCCCAGGGGTCTGGGCCACGCCGTGCTGTGCGCCGCCCCGCACGTGGGCCACGAGCCGTTCGCGGTGCTGCTGGGCGACGACCTGATCGACCCGCGTGATCCGCTCCTGCAGCGCATGATCGAGGTCCAGGAGCAGCACGGCGGCAGCGTGATCGCCCTCATGGAGGTCGCCCCCGAGCAGATCCACCTCTACGGCTGCGCGGCCGTGGAGGGGACCGCCGACGGTGACGTCGTGCGGGTGACCGGTCTGGTCGAGAAGCCGGACCCGGCGGACGCCCCGTCCCACTACGCGGTCATCGGCCGCTATGTCCTCGACCCGCACATCTTCGACATACTCCGCAAGACCGAGCCGGGCCGCGGCGGCGAGATCCAGCTGACCGACGCCCTCCAGCAGCTCGCCGCGGACGAGAAGGTCGGCGGGCCGGTGCACGGCGTCGTCTTCCAGGGCCGCCGCTATGACACCGGCGACCGCGGCGACTATCTGCGTGCCATTGTCAGACTCGCGTGCGAACGTGAAGACCTGGGCCCGGACTTCCGGACCTGGCTTCGCAGTTACGTAGCCGAGGAGCTGACGGACGGCGCCGGCTGACCGCACGACGGCACTGACGGCCGGTGCTGACACCGGCACCGGCACAGAACGCGAGAGGGCGGGCCGGAGGGAAACCTCCGGCCCGCCCTCTCGTATGGCCGAGTCCTACTCGAACGGGTCGAACTCGTCGTACTCCCGCAGTGCCTCGTCCCGCTCGGCCTGCTTGTCCCGGCGGCGCTGGGCCGCGGGCCGCGACGCGTCGAAGCGGTGGTCCTCGCCCCGGCGGCCCAGCATCTCCGCACCGGCCATCACCGACGGCTCCCAGTCGAAGACGACCGCGTTGTCCTCGGGACCGATGGCGACACCGTCGCCGGACCGGGCGCCCGCCTTCATCAACTCCTCCTCGACACCGAGGCGGCCCAGCCGGTCGGCGAGGTAGCCCACGGCCTCGTCGTTGTTGAAGTCGGTCTGGCGGACCCAGCGCTCCGGCTTCTCGCCACGCACCCGGAACAGCGGCTCGCCGCCGACCTCCTCGCGGGTGACGGTGAAGCCGGCGTCGTCCACGGCCCTGGGCCGGATGACGATCCGGGTCGCCTCCTCCTTGGGCTTCGCGGCGCGCGCCTTGGCGACCAGCTCACCGAGCGCGAACGACAGCTCGCGCAGCCCGATGTGGGCGACGGCCGACACCTCGAAGACGCGGTAGCCGCGGGCCTCCAGGTCGGGCCGGACCATCTCGGCGAGGTCCTTGCCGTCGGGCACGTCGACCTTGTTCAGGACGACGATGCGGGGCCGGTTGTCCAGGCCGCCGTACTGCCGCAGCTCCTCCTCGATGATGTCGAGGTCGGAGACCGGGTCGCGCTCGGACTCCAGGGTCGCGGTGTCCAGCACGTGCACCAGCACACTGCACCGCTCCACATGCCGCAGGAACTCCAGGCCGAGGCCCTTGCCCTGGCTGGCGCCCGGGATCAGACCCGGCACGTCGGCGATGGTGTAGACGGTCGAACCGGCCGTCACCACACCCAGGTTGGGCACCAGGGTGGTGAACGGGTAGTCCGCGATCTTCGGCTTGGCCGCGCTGAGCACGGAGATCAGCGAGGACTTGCCGGCGCTCGGGTAGCCGACCAACGCCACGTCGGCGACGGTCTTCAGCTCCAGGACGACGTCGTGCAGGTCACCGGGCTCGCCGAGCAGCGCGAAGCCGGGCGCCTTGCGGCGGGCGGAGGCCAGCGCCGCGTTGCCGAGGCCGCCCCGGCCGCCCTGTGCGGCGATGTACGAGGTCCCGTGGCCGACCAGGTCGGCGAGCACATTGCCGGCCTTGTCCAGCACGACCGTGCCGTCCGGCACCGGCAGGACCAGGTCCTGGCCGTCCTTGCCGGAGCGGTTGCCGCCCTCGCCGGGCTTGCCGCTGGTGGCCTTGCGGTGCGGGGAGTGGTGGTAGTCGAGCAGCGTCGTGACGGACTGGTCGACGGTGAGGATGACGTCACCGCCCCGCCCGCCGTTGCCGCCGTCCGGGCCGCCGAGCGGCTTGAACTTCTCGCGGTGTACGGAGGCACAGCCGTGACCTCCGTTACCCGCGGCGACATGCAGCTCGACGCGGTCCACGAAGGTGGTCATGGTTCAGTGCCTCCAGAAACTCACGGGTATTACCTATGTCAACACGCGAAAGGCGGACCCGCCTTCCCGACCGGGAAGTGAGGTCCGCCTCGCGAAACGTTCGGTCTGAGCTTTGAATCAGAAGGCTCAGGCGACCGGAACGACGTTCACGACCTTGCGGCCGCGGTGGGTACCGAACTCCACCGCACCGGCCTGCAGGGCGAACAGCGTGTCGTCGCCGCCACGGCCGACACCGGCGCCGGGGTGGAAGTGGGTGCCGCGCTGGCGGACCAGGATCTCACCGGCGTTCACGACCTGACCGCCGAAGCGCTTCACGCCGAGCCGCTGGGCGTTGGAGTCGCGACCGTTCCGGGTGGACGATGCGCCCTTCTTGTGTGCCATGTCTCCTCAGTCCCTTACTTCGCAGCCGTGGGGATCGACGTGACCTTGATCGCCGTGTACTGCTGGCGGTGGCCCTGCCGACGGCGGTAGCCGGTCTTGTTCTTGTAGCGCAGAATGTCGATCTTCTGGCCCTTGTGGTGGTCCACGACCTCGGCCTGGACCTTGATGCCGGCCAGCACCCACGGGTCGCTGGTCACAGCGTCGCCGTCGACAACGAGCAGGGTCGAGAGCTCGACCGTGTCGCCAACCTTGGCGGTGGAAATCTTGTCAACCTCAACGATGTCGCCGACAGCAACCTTGTGCTGGCGACCACCGCTGCGCACGATGGCGTACACGCGGATCTCTCTTTCGCTCGTTCAGAACCGGCACCCCCGCAGGCCAGCCGTCCAGGAACACCACGGACGACCTCTCCCGGCCCGCATTGCGCCCGGGAGGAAAAGGTTTACGGGGATGTGGCGTGTTCAATGGACACGCCGACGGTCAAGGTTACGGGGCCACGACCTGGAGGGTCAAACCGGACCCCGGTGGGTGTGGGGCCGGTCACGCGGACCGGCCCCACAGCCCGGGCGTCAGCCCTCGTCGGCCACGTCCGCGGCGGCGGAGACCGTGGTGGTCTTCTTCGCCGTGGACTTCGCGGCGGCCGTCTTGGCCGCCTTCTTGGCCGTGGTCTTCTTGGCGGCCGTCTTCTTGGCGACGGCCTTCTTCGCCACGGTCTTCTTGGCGGCGGCCTTCTTCGCCGTGGCCTTCTTGGCGGTCTTGCGGGCCGCCTTCTTGGCCGGAGCGGCCTCCTCGGCAGCCGGGGCCTCCGCCGCCACGACCTCCTCGGCAGCCGGGGCCTCCTCAGAGGGGACCGACGGGACGACCACGACGGCCGCCTCCGCGGTGGCGGTCGGCGTGCCGACCTTGCGCACGGCACGCCGGCGCGGGCGGGCCGGGGCGGCGGGCTCGGGCGCCTCCTCGACGGCGGCCGCTGCCGGGGCCTGCGCGGCTGGCGCCTCGACGGCGGGCTGTGCCACCGGTGCCTCGGCCGCGGGCGCGGTCTCCGGCACCGTCACCACGGTCGCCTCCGCACCCGCCGGGGAACCGGCCGGCGCCGACACCTTCCGGGTCGCACGACGGCGCGTACGGCCCTGCGGCGCGGCCTCCTCGACGGCCTCGGCCTGCGGCGCCGGGACCATCTGGTCCTCGACGGCCGTGGGCACGGCCAGCGCCTCGGCAGCCGGCTCCGGACGCACCGGGCGTGCCGCCGCCTCCTCGGCGGTGACGTGCTGGGCGGTCGGCGCCTCCGCAGCCGCGGCGGCCTTGGCCCTCGGGGCCTTCTCGCGGGGAGCCTCCGCCTTCGGCGCACCCGCCGGAGCCGAGGCCCGGCGGCTCGCCCGGCGGCGCGTACGGCCACGGGTGGCCGCCGCCTCCGCCTCGGCGACGCTGCTGTACAGCTCCTCGTCCGGCGCGAAGTCGGGGGCCGGCAGCGTGACCGGCTCGGCGATCTCGGCGGCCACCTCGGCGGCGGTCTCCACCTCGGGCTCGACGGCCTCGCCGGTCTCCACGGCCACGGCGGCGGTCTCGTGCACGTGCTCGGGCGCCTCGCCGCCCCGGCCGCGCTTCTTGCGCTTGCCGCCACCGCCTCCGGCGGCCGCCGGCTGCTCCATGTGCACGATGACACCGCGGCCGTTGCAGTGGACGCAGGTCTCGGAGAAGGACTCCAGCAGGCCCTGGCCGACCCGCTTACGGGTCATCTGCACCAGGCCCAGCGAGGTCACCTCGGCCACCTGGTGCTTCGTACGGTCGCGGCCCAGGCACTCCAGCAGGCGGCGCAGCACCAGGTCGCGGTTGGACTCCAGGACCATGTCGATGAAGTCGATCACGATGATGCCGCCGAGGTCGCGCAGCCGGAGCTGGCGCACGATCTCCTCGGCCGCCTCCAGGTTGTTCCTGGTGACCGTCTCCTCCAGGTTGCCGCCCTGGCCGGTGAACTTGCCGGTGTTGACGTCGACGACGACCATCGCCTCGGTCCGGTCGATGACCAGCGAACCGCCGCTGGGCAGCCAGACCTTGCGGTCCAGCGCCTTGGCGAGCTGCTCGTCGATCCGGTAGGTGGCGAAGGCGTCGACCTCGGAGGTCCACTTCGACAGCCGGCCGGCCAGGTCCGGCGCGACGTGCGAGACGTACCCGTGGATCGTCTCCCAGGCGTCGTCACCGCTGACGACGACCTTGGAGAAGTCCTCGTTGAAGATGTCGCGCACGACCCGGACGGTCATGTCCGGCTCGCCGTACAGCAGCGTCGGGGCGTTGCCGTTCTTCGACTTCTTCTGGATGTCCTCCCACTGCGCCTGCAGCCGCTCGACGTCCCGGCGCAGCTCGTCCTCGCTCGCGCCCTCGGCGGCGGTGCGCACGATGACGCCCGCGTCCTCGGGGACGATCTTCTTGAGGATGGTCTTCAGCCGAGCCCGCTCGGTGTCGGGCAGCTTGCGGCTGATGCCGGTCATGGAGCCCTCGGGGACGTACACGAGGTAGCGGCCCGGCAGGGAGACCTGGCTGGTCAGACGCGCGCCCTTGTGCCCGATCGGGTCCTTGGTGACCTGGACGAGCACGGACTGGCCGGACTTGAGCGCCGACTCGATACGACGCGGGCCGTTGGCCATGCCCAGCGCCTCGAAGTTGACCTCACCGGCGTACAGAACGGCGTTGCGGCCCTTGCCGATGTCGATGAAGGCGGCCTCCATCGACGGCAGCACGTTCTGGACCTTGCCCAGGTAGACATTGCCGACGTACGAGGTCGACTGCTCCTTGTTGACGTAGTGCTCGACGAGCACGCCGTCCTCGAGGACGCCGATCTGCGTGCGCTCGCCGTGCTGGCGCACGACCATCACGCGCTCGACGGCCTCGCGGCGGGCCAGGAACTCGGCCTCGGTGATGATCGGAACGCGCCGGCGGCCCTGCTCACGGCCTTCCCGGCGGCGCTGCTTCTTGGCCTCCAGACGGGTCGAGCCCTTGATGGACTGCACCTCGTCGGAGGGCTCGGCGGGCTTGCGGGGCTCGCGGACCTTGACGACCGTGCGCTCGGGGTCACCCTCGCCGGGCTCGTTGTCGGCGGAGGTGTCACCGGCCCGGCGCCGGCGACGGCGGCGACGGCGGCTGCCGGAGGTGGAACCGGCGCTCTCGTCGTGGGCCTCCTCGGCGTCCTCTTCCTCCTGCTCGGCGGTGTCCTCGGCGTCCTGCGCGGCCTGCTCGGCGGCCAGTTCCTCGGCCTCGGCGTCCGCGCCCTCACCGGCCTCGCCCTCGGCGGCGTCACCGCGGCGGCGGCGCCGGCCGCCCCGACGGCGACGGCGGCGCGCACCGGCCTCCTCGAAGCCCTCGGCGCCCTCCGCCTCTTCGGCCTCCTCGGCCTCTTCCGCCTCTTCCGGCTCTTCAGCAACGGCCTCGGCGGACTCGGCGGTCTCCTCGCCCTCGACGGCGCGCGTCTCCTCCGCGGCGGCGCCCCGGCGGCGACGGCGACGGCGCGCACCGGCCTCGGCACGCTCCTCCGCGTACTCCTCGGGCTCCTCCTCGACGGCCTCCGCCGCGGCCTCGGCGGCGGCGCGCTCCGGGGTCTGGAACTTCGGCTCGGCGAACACCGGCGCCTGGAAGACAGCGACGGCCGGGCGAGCGGGCCGACGCGGGGCCTCGGCCTCGGGGGCCGCCTCGGCCTCGGCGGCCTGCGCGGGCTGTGCGGCCTCGGCGAACCCGAAGACGGGGCGCACGGCCCGGCGCCGGGAGCGGCGGGGGGCGGGCTCCTCGGCGGGGGCGGGCTCGGTGGTGTGCGTGGTGACGGGTTCCTCCGGGGTGCGCGCCTCGGCAGCAGCCTCGGCAGCGGGCTTCTCGGCCTCGGCCGGGGCCTTTGCAGCGGCGGAGTCGGCGGCCTTCGGCTCACCGGCGGGCGCGGAGGCGCGGCGGGTGGCCCGGCGGCGGGTACGACGCGCAGCGGCCTCCTCGACGTCACCGCCCGCCTCGGCAGGGGCGGCGGCTTCGGCAGCGGCGGCCGGGGCTTCGGCGGCAGCGGACTCGGCGGCGGCCGGAATCTCCGCGGCGGACTCGGCCGCCTTCGGCGCACCGGTGGGCGCGGAGGCGCGGCGGGTCGCGCGACGGCGCGTACGAGCGGCGGGCGCGGCTTCCTCCGGGACCTCTTCCGTGGCGGCGGGCTGCTCCTGGGCCTTGTCGGCCTCGACGGCAGCGGCCGTGCCGGACTCGGCGGCGGCCGGAACCACCGTCTCGGTGGCTTCGGCGGGCGCGGGGGCACCGGCGGGTGCGGACGCACGACGCGTGGCCCGGCGGCGCGGACGGGCGGCGGGCGCGGTCTCGGCGGCCTGCTCCGTCACGGTTGCCTCCTCAGTCACGGCAGCCTCAGTGGCTGCAGGCGCTTCCTCGGCGCCGGAAACGGCATCCGAAGCGGCACCGGTCGGCGCGGAGACGCTGCGCGTGGCACGGCGGCGCACGCGGCGCGGCGCGGCCTCCTCCCCCACGACGACCTCGCCGCCCTCGGCGACGGCAGCGGGCTGCCCGGTCTCGGCCACGGCCGGGACCACGGTCTCGACGGCCTCGGCGGTAGGCGGCGTCCCCGCGGGCGCGGAGGCGCGGCGGGTGGCCCGGCGGCGCGGACGGCCGGCGGGAGCCTCCTCCTCGGCGGCCGGCGCCGGGGCAGCCTCGGCGACCTCTTCGGTCTCGGCGGCCTCAGCGCTCTCGACTGCCTCAAGCGCCTCCTCGGCCGCAATGGCCTCGGCGACCTCGTCGGACTCCGCGGCCGGTATGGCCGGCAGGGTCACCTCGGTGGGCGCCTCGGCCGCGGCCGGCGGGCCCGCCGGGCGGGAGGCGGCACGGCGACGCCTGCGCGGCGGCAGGGTGTCGCTGGGTGTGTTCAGTTCGGAACCCTCATGGGGTTCGGTCGGCTCGAGCATGCGGGCATTTCTCCCGTCAGGCTCCCGGGCGCCGCGCCTGGTCCGGCGTCGGTCTCGATGGACCGTCCGCCGTTGACGTCCACGGCCCGCGTGATCCGCGATGGCCGCCGTCCGGGGCGCGGGCGCCGCACGGGAGCACTCTGTGTCCTGTCTCGCCGGTTCCGTACGCCTTGTCGGTACGGCCTGGCGAAAGTCTTCTGGTCGGTGCGCTGCCCGACCCAGGTGGCTCCCGAGTACGAGGGCGGCGCTACGACGTCCGTCCCTACGCGGAACCGTCCGGCGCCGTCGCGGCGGCGGCCGGTGCGGCCGTCAGGGCCTCGGCTGCCTCGCGGTCGAGCGCGAGCGGGTCGGTCACCGTGCCGGTCTCTTCATCGAGCAGCCCCTGCGCCAGCCTGGTCACCGCTGCGGGGACCGGCGGCGCCAGGTCGGCCACGGCGCGGAGACCGGACAGGACGTCGTCGGGTCGTACGGCAGGCGTCACGTGCCGAACAACCAGCCGCAGTATCGCACAGGGCTGGTCGGTAGGCCTATCAGCCGGTGCACCGTGCGTTTCCAGACTCACCACGGCCGGGCGGGCGTCGAAGGTACGGACGCCGTTCTTGGTCATCCGCTGCACCTCGACGGTCCCGGCCCGGTTGAAGGCCTCGACCGCGCGCCCGGCGTCCGCCGGGTCGACGCCGTCCAGCCGCAGCTCCCAGACGGAGGCCGTGAGCCGGTCGGCGAGGCCCGAGCTCCGTGCCTCGACCGCCTCGACGATGTCGAGCCCGGTGGGCAGCGACTCGTCGAGGAGGACGCGCAGGGTCTCGGGGTCGCGCCGTGTGGTGAGCGCGATCTCCAGGTACTCCGCCTCACTGCCCGTGCCGGTGGGTGCGGCATTGGCGTACGACACCTTCGGGTGCGGCGTGAATCCGGCCGAGTACGCCATGGGCACCTCGGCGCGGCGCAGCGCACGCTCGAAGGCGCGCTGGAAGTCTCGGTGGCTGGTGAACCTCAGGCGGCCGCGCTTGGTGTAGCGCAGTCGGATGCGCTGCACCGCGGGTGCGGGCGGCGGGCCTTCGGGCTGTCGCTTGCCCAGTGTCCTAGTCCTTCGTGAGTGCGGTCGTACTGCTACCAAGAGTACGTGTCGCGGGCCCCTGAGGTTCCCGCCGGTCCACCGCGGCCGGCCGGCGGGGCTCGCCGAACAGCGTCCGCCGGAAGTCGGCCCGGGCCTGCCGTACCGTCTCGCGGGCACTGGTCAGCGCCTCGCGGACGGCCCGGCCCACCACGCGCGCGCCCTCGGCGACGGGCCGCAGGACGGCATCCCGGACGAGATGGCCGACCGGGGTGAGCACGGTCCGGTACACCCAGCGCAGCGGCTCCACGAAGATCCACCGGAAGAGGGTCCCAAGTGCCCGGCCGACGGCACGCGAGATCTGTCCGGCGATCCGCCAGGCGTGCCCGAGGGCGTCGCCCACCTCCCGTGCCACGACGGCCAGGATGCGGCCGACGGGCGTGAGGATCCAGCGCCACAGCGCGAGGGCGGGCAGGACGAAGAGGACGCGCAGGGTCCAGTGCAGGGCGACCCCGATGCCGGTGGCGATCGCGCCGAGCAGCCACCCCAGCCCTCGTACGCACCAGGCGACGGCACGCCCGACGGGCGCGAGGATCCGGTCGTACAGCCACCGCGCGGGGACGACGAGCAGATACCGGGCCAGCCAGGCGACGGCCGTGTACACGCCGATGCCCACGGCGGTGAGCACGGCGCCGATGCCCCGCAGCAGCCGGGTGACCGCGTGCCCGATCGGGCACAGCACGCGCGCGTACACCCACGCGAGACCGGCACCCACCCCGCGCGCGAGCCACGCGACGGCGTGCCCGACGGGGGTGAGGACGTACCGGTACACCCACACGGCCGGTACGACGACGAGGACGGTGCCGAGCCATGCCAGCGCCTTGCCGACGGGGACCAGGACATGGCGCCACAGCCCCACCAACGGCCATATGAACAGGGCCTTTCCGACCCACAGCAGCGCCCGGCCGAGCGGCCTGAGCACGGTGTCCCGCAGAAACCTTCCGGTGACGACGAGCGCGTCCCACGCCATGCGCACCGGCACCACCAGCACCAGGACGACGATCCGCAGGGGGACGCGGATCGCGACGGTGAGGCACCCTTCCGGCTGCCGGGGCTGGGGAGGCGGCTTGTGCGGTTCCATACCGGGGTAGACGCCCGGGCCACCCGTTCGGATCCTCAGCCGGGGAAGCGGGGCGGGGTCGGTCGTAGGGCGGCAGGGCGATGTCGTCGGTGCCGTCCGCGCCGACCTCGGCGGTCGTACCCGTCAGGGCCGCCGGCCGGCACCCGGCGAGGAGGGCGAGCGAACGGGAGTCAGTCCTGAAGGTCGCCGAGCCAGCGCAAGGCGGTCAGACCGGGCAGGAAGCAGTACTCGCCACCCCGGGTGACGACGAACCGGGGCAAGGGGGCAAGGCGTCGGCGCAGTGGCCGGCGAGGGATGGTGTAGCCGGCTCCTCCTTCGGCGGATCCGGTGACGGGGTCCCTGGCGTCGCCCGCCCCGAAGAAGACCCCGTCGTTCATCCATTCCGACTGGACGAACTCGAACTGCCGCCCCAGGTGCGCACCGACGAACGCGAACATCAGGCCGCGGTCCGCCCCGTCGTCCTCCAGGGCTCCGTCGGGCAGGGGCGGACCGTAGACCGCGCCGCGCCGGATCATGCGGTGCAGCCGTACCTCTCCGGCCACCGAGGCGTCCCGCGGGTTGGCCCGGCGGATGTGGCAGCCGCCGGGAGTGGTGAAACCGGCTGGATCGTCCCGCTCGTACAGGAACGCGTTACGGCGGTACGGGTCGGCACCGAGCCCGGGATCGTCGCACTCGGGCGCGAGCGCCAGGGGCGCTCCGCTGCGCCAGCGGCCCATCATCTTCGCCGCGACCAGTTCCTCGTCCCGGGGCCCGGTGGAATTGTCCCGCAGATAGCGTCTGAACTCGGCGACTTTCTGGTGGAGTTTACGGAAGACCGCGTAACTGCCGTTACGCCCCAGCACGGTCGGCTGCGGTGTCTGAACGCCGCCGAGCTCGTCCGGGTATCCGAGGACGAACTCACCGGCTCTGAGGGGCACTTCGAGCCGATTGGACCCGGGAATGCCGCTGCCTTCGACGGCCGGGTGGCTGACGCCGTCGCGATAGCCGAAATGCTCGGTCTCGGTGGGCAGGGCACAGCAGTCCTGCCGCCAGATCGCCGTGACACCGGACAGGCGCTCGTACACGGGCCGGGCGCGGTCCACCGCCGCCTCCAGGCGCGGGGAGTCGGGCGCGACCGCTGTGATCACCACGTGCACATCGCCGGTGCCAAGGGGCGCTTCCCAGTGCTCCGGACCGCTCTCACCCACATCGCTCAGCGCCTTGGCACGGGCCCTCATGCCCTGGCGGAACTCCCACGCGAACGTGTCCAGCGACGAGCGCGGCACGCCGAGTGCCCGCAGCCCCGCACAGGTGACGGCGGCGCTCACCCAGGTCTCCCCCAGCGGGCTGACCGAGTCCGCGACAGAGGTCACCGCTCCGCTCAGCCTGCGCATCAGCTCCCGCCCGTGGGCTCTGTCATCGATACGGAAGGCGAGATACGTCGCCGCATAGGGAGTCGGCCGCGGGCTGAGGACCCCCCGCTGAATGTCGTCGAGCTCCAGTTCCACTCCGGTGGGCACACTCACTGCCGGCCTCCTTGCCGCACCGCTACGAGACGAGGTTCCGCCAGAAATTCCGCAGACTTTCGTCGGCGCCGAAGAGGGTGCTGAAGATGGTCGAGTCGGCGAGGAGTACGTCGCCTGCCCGATCGCCGTCGGGAGGCATCCACAGGAACATGTTGAACTCGGTGTTGCCCTCTTCGGTGAACGGATGCGGCCGGGATGTGTCGATCGGCTGCCGGGCCAGGACATGGATCGCTTTCGGCTCGTCCGCCGTCACGGCGTAGTGCGGCAGATGCATGTGGAAGTTGAAGTTCGTCACCCCGTGCAGCCAGCGCTTTTCGTCCAGGTCCCGGATGGTGGACAGGGGGGCGATCCGGCTGTCCGCGCCGGTGGCGGGGCGCAGTCCGTAGCGGTTCACGACCGGCACGCCCAGCCCTTTCATCAAGTCCCTGACATACGTGGCGAATCGTTGCTGGCGAGGTACGAGGGGGTCGCCGTGGTGGCGGTATTCCATGTCCCGCTGCGACGGATCGTCCGACGCGCCGACGTCGTGGTGCGGCCCCAGGACGAGGCAGGCGTCCTCCCGGGCGAGGAAGGCCCGCAGCGCCTCGATCTCCTCCGGCCGGGCCTCCTGCTCCGTGATCATGTGGTCCAGTCCGAACACGAACAGGATGTCGGTGTCGCCGAGGACCCGTTCGTCCAGCGGCGTGTGGAAACCCGCCTGGTCGATGCGCTGATACACCGGGACGGGGTGCCCGGTGACCTCCCCGACGAATTCCTGGAACGGCTCCCAGGCCCAGAAGAACAACTCCAGCGACCCCGAGATGCCCTGCTGGAACCGATAAGGGTCGGACCATTTCGGGTCCTCGTAGGCCGGCCACGCCACCCGCCGGACCTCGGTCATGGTGGAGAAGCGGTTGTCCAGCTCGGCCGCGTTCCGGCCCGCCTCGGCCGGATAGCTCCACGAGACGTAGATGCTCACACGCCGCCCGCCCGGCGTGTACGACCGTGGAATGTGCCTCTGGTTGTATGTGCGCGCGGTTTTGGCCTCGCTCATCTCGGTCGCCTCACTGCATCTGGTCGAGCACGTCGGAAAAGGCGCTCTTGATGCGCAGAGCCTTCTTGATCTCATCCGCCGTCACGTACGGATACTCTCCGTATTCGATGAAGCTCGGGCATTGATGTTCGCGCACAAACCTGATGAACGCCTCCGGATTGGTCCGCCAGTCCTCGGGAAACCCTTCGAGGTGCTCGAAGACCGTGCTCACGCCGGCCTTCGTGAACAGCGCGATGGCGTCCTCGGTGTACTTGTCGAAGTCGGTGTCGAAGATGCCCTGGTACATGAAGCGTGTGTCGTCGTCGAAGAGCACCCAGCGCAGGTAGTGCAACTTGAGCGGCGCGAGAAGGTACGGATCCTGCTCCAGCGCCTTCGCCAGTTCGTAGCCGTACCCGCGTACCGCGTCGGCGTGGCCCGGCTTGACCCGCGCGACGATGGTGAACCCGTAACACGCCGGAGTCCTCGGGAAAACCGGACCGTATTTCCCCTGCTCCAGATGATCGGTCTCTTTGGGGATGACGACCGCCTGAGGCTTGATCTCCATGTCCGGCCCTCCCTCGGCTCAAGGTCTCGGACCGCCCCTTATGCCCCACATCGTCCCACTCGACGCCCCACCGCGCCCGGCGGCCGACCAGGCGTTGAGGGCATGGGCCCTGCAGCAGGCTTGTCTCACGCGGCCCCGAGGGCCGTCCGCCCCCGACCGGATCAGCCGGACCGCGTCCATCAGGGGTGGTCAGCGGATAGGCCACGACCAGGTCGTCCTCGGAAGCGAAGCACCGAGCAGATCTGTCCACGACGTTGTCAGTCCAGCGGGGGTCAGCCGAGGCGCGTCCGGGCCGATGCCTCCGCCCGGTCGGCTCGGGCCAGAAGGCGGGCCCGGCCGCGCGGCCACCACATCAGGTCGGCCAGGAAGAGCGCCACCATCAGCCACGAGGCGATGGTCTCGCCGGTGGAGCTCATCACGGTGTCGTACACGGCGAGAGCGACCGCGAGCGCGGTGACGAGCAGGACGATCCAGCGGTGCAGCCGGTCCTCCTCGGCGGTCCGGCGCAGGGCGTCGGCGTACTCGGCGACCGCGGGCGCCAGCCGGGGATCGTCGATGGCCTCGCCGCGCCGGGTGGCGCGTACCACGGCCGCACGGTCGGTGCGGTTCATACCCTCGGCCGCAGGCCAGATCCTGCCCATCCGGCGCGCCACCCGGGTCCCGTAGAACAGGCTGAGCACCACGAAGACCACCACGGCGCCCGCCCATGACTTCGCCTCGACGACGGCGAAGGCCCCGAAGAAGACGCCGGCCGCGAGGCCGGCGCCCACCGCCCGGCTCGCCGGCCCCCGCCGCCACATCCAGCCCGGAACGAGAATCACCCGTTCACGGTGGCCATCGCCCATCGAGGACGCAACCACCGCACCGGCACGTCGACTCCGGCACACGCGCACGGCGCACCGCACCCGGGAGGGCTCGTTCAGACACGGGAAGCCGGCCGGCGGGCGCTCATCGCACCGGCCGGGTCGGATCACGGTGCGGCCGACATGCCGCGCATGGCGTAATGAACAGCTCCGCAGGCTTGCAAGGTCACGTTGTGCGGAGGCGGTAACCAGCCTGGACGCGGGAAGGCGGGTGTCACATCGGGCCATGGGCACGGAGCGCATTGACCGATCGGAGGGCTTCGGCGAGCGGCTGCTCGGCCTGTTGCTGGACAGGGCGCGGCTGCTGCCGCCCCAGATGATCGCCCCGCTGATCGCGGAGGGGGTGGCCAGGATCGGCGGTCGTGATGTCTCCATCCTGCTCCAGGACTACGCACAGGAATTGCTGGTGCCGCTGCCGGGCAGGAACCTGCACGTGGCCCAACCAGAGCCGGTGGTCGACTCCCCCGCCGGGCGGGCCTTCCTGCGCGGCGACATGGTCGAGGTGGCGCAGGCCCGCGGCGGCGTCCGGATGTACCTGCCGCTGCTGGACGGCAGTGACCAGGTGGGCGTCATGGCCCTCACCCTGGACGCGGTCGGCGACGACGACCGGCGGCTGCTGCACAGGCTTGCCAGCCTGGTCGCCGACATGCTGGTCACCAAGAACGCCTATACCGACCTGTTCTTCCAGGCCCGGCGCCGGGAGCCGATGAGCGTGTCCGCGGAGATCCAGTGGAGCCTGCTGCCGCCGCTGACGATGACCGTGCCGCAGGTCCAGGTGGCCGGCGCCCTGGAGCCCGCCTACCGCGTCGCAGGCGACAGCTTCGATTACGCCCTCAACGGCAACATCCTGCACATGGCCGTCATCGACGCGATGGGTCACGCCTTGGACGCCGCCACGATGGCCGCCGTGGCCATCGGTGCCTACCGGCATGCCCGGCGCGTATTCATCAGCCTGGACGAAAAGTACGCGTTCATGGACGATGCCATTTCCAAGCAGTTCGGGCCGGACCACTTCGTCACGGCGCAGCTGATGCACCTGAACGTCACCACCGGTGTGATGGAGCTGGTCAACGCGGGCCACCCCGCGCCGTTGCTGATCCGCGACGGCGAGGTCGTACAGCAGCTGGAGAGCGCGACGACGCTGCCCGTCGGCTTCGGCGGTGAAATGCCCCGCGTCAAAGAGCACGTGCTCCAGCAGGGCGACCGGGTGCTCTGCTACACCGATGGCATCATCGAGGAGCATGTCGCCGGCGGGGAGGCGTTCGGCGAGGAACGCCTCATCCGCTGCGTCAACCGCCTGGGGGAAGAGCCGTCGGAGGGCGTGCGGGCGGATCTGCGCCGGCTCTCCCACACGCTGAAGAGGGAACGGGGCGGGCGCACCACCGACGACGCCACCCTTTTCATGATCGAGTGGCACGGAGGCACCGCCGACCACCTCGCGATCCTCGACTGAACGTCCCCATCGGCCCCCGGCGGTGTCGTGCTGCGACGGGGCGGCCGGGCAGCCTCAACGTGAAGGCCGGGCCGAGGCCGTGGGGAGGAGCTGTTCGGTCCAGATGGCCTTGCCGTTTCGGGTGTGGCGGGTGCCCCAGCGCTGGCAGAGTGCGGAGATGAGCTGCAGGCCGCGGCCGCCCTCGTCGGTGACGGAGGTGTGGCGGATGTGCGGCGTGGTCAGGCTGGCGTCGGAGACCTCGCAGATCAGTGCGCGGCTGCGGAGCATGCGCAGCCGGATGGGGCCGCAGGCGTGCCGGATGACGTTCCCGACCAGCTCGCTGACCAGAAGTTCGGTGGTCATGATCAGGTCCTCGTGGGCCAGGCCCCAGTCGGTGAGCTGGGCGCGGACCAGGTCGCGCGCCTGGCCCGCCGCCATCGGGTCCTCCGGCAACGGCCACTCGGCGACGTTCTCCGCGTCCAGCGGGTGGGTGCGGGCCAGCAGCAGGGCGGCGTCGTCTATCAGCGCGCCGTGGGCGGGCAGGAGGGCGGAGGTGAGGGTGGCGCAGAGAGCGTCCAGGTCGGACGCGTCCGCCGGTGAGGCCGGCATGGCGTTCACGGACTGGGACAGGAGCTCGGCGAGGCGGTTCATGCCGGTGGTGACGTCCCTGTCCTTGCTCTCGACCAGGCCGTCGCTGTAGAGGGCGAGCAGGCTGTCGGCGGGCAGACGGGTCTCGCGGGTTTCGAACGGCGGCGCGGCCACCCCCAGCGGCGGGTCCGGGGTCATGGGCAGGAAGGTCACGGGGCCGTCGGGGTGGGCCACCGCCGGGGGCGGCTGACCGGCGCTGGCGTACGACAGACGCCGGCTCACCGGGTCGTAGATGCCGTACAGGCAGGTCGCGAAGGCATCGGTGCCCAGCTCGCCGACGATGTCGTTGAGGTGGCCGAGGATTTCGTCGGGCGGCAGCTCCAGCTCCGACAGGGTACGGACGGCTGTGCGGAGCCCGCCCATGGTGGCGGCCTCGGCCATGCCGTGGCCCATGACGTCGCCGATCACGAGCGCCACCCGGGCCGCGGACAGGGGGATCACGTCGTACCAGTCGCCGCCGACGTCGGCTCCCTGTTTGGCCGGCTGGTAGCGCGCCGCCGTCGTCACCTCGGGCAGCTGGGGCAGTGCCTGCGGCAGCAGGCTGCGCTGGAGGGTACGGGCCCGGGTCGTCGCCTCGTCGTAGAGCCCGGCCCGCTCCAGGGCCTGCGCGATCAGTCCGCTGAGCGCGGTCAGCAGCGTTCGTTCGTCATCGTCCAGTGCCCGTGGCCGGCCGAAGGAGATCACCGCCGCGCCGATCTCGCGCCCCGACACCGCCAGCGGCAGAAAGGCCCACGCCTGCTTGCCGCTCTCGTGGACCAGGGTCTCGGTCCCCGGGTAGCTCTTCAAGAACTCCTCCGGGGAGGAGATGCAGAGCGGGGTGCGGGTGCGCAGGGCGTCTCCCACCGGGTTCGTGGTGTCCAGCACCGCCCAGCGCCCGTCCAGCAGCCGGGTGAAGCGCTCCCCGTATCCCCGGGAGCCGACCACGGTGAGCCGGTCGCCGACCACGCCGAACATGATGAGTCCGGTGGCTCCGAGAGGTGTCATCACGCCGTCGGCCACCGCCGCCATCACGTCCTGGGCCGTGACAGCCTCGGCCAGCTCCCGCGTGATCCGCTGCACCAGGGCCGCTCGCTCCGCCGACGCCCGCTCCGCGGCGGCCCGTTCGGCCTCCCGCAGATGCCGCTCGGTGGTGTCGGTGATGTAGAGCGTGAGGCCTTCCGGCACCGGCAGCAGCCGCAGGTGGTACCAGGACGTCCCGTCCGGCCCCGGTACGTCGAATCCGGCCGGCCGTCCCTCGGCCGCCGTGGCCCGGCACCGTTCTTCCAGCCCCGGCACGGCTCGTACCGCGGGAATGTTCCACAGCAGGGCTCCGGCCACGTCTCCCGCGGCGCCGAGGAGCCGCTCGGCGGCCTGGTTGAGAAATCCGATGCGCCACTCCGTGTCCAGGGAGACGAAGCCGTCGCTCATGTGCCGCAGCGCCCGCCCCACCGACTCGGCGGCGGCGTGCGTCTCGCTGCTGTCCCGGAGGGTGCCGATCACCTTCGCCGGCGCCCCCTCTTCGTCCGTGATCGTCCGGGCACGGGCCTCGATCCAGAGGTATGTGCCGTCCTGGCGCCGGATCCGGTACTCGTTCTGGAAGCCGCCGCGCAGCTGGATGCCCGTGTCGAAGCCGGCTACCGCCGCCGGCAGGTCGTCCGGGTGGATCAGCGCCGCCCACGCCTCGATGCCGCCGGTCATCACCTCCGGATCGATGCCGGGCAGCACCTCCTGGACGGGCTGGTCGGCGGTCAGCTCGCCGGTGCGCAGGTCCCAGGTGTACCCGATGGAGGGCGCCCCCTCCTCGTCCCACGGGGCGGTCTGCCGCGGTCCCGGCCCGTCCTCCAGGGCGCGCAGCAGGGTGGGGGACGGATTGAGGATCCCGGACGACCTGAGCCGGCCGGACATCCAGGCCGCCACGTCGTTCAGGAACCCGCGCTCCGCCGGGCCGGGCTCGGTACCCGGGGCGAAGAGGACGGAGAGCGCGCCGCGTCGCCGGCCACCACCCGGAATGGGCACGGCCAGATGACCGATCCCGGCGGGCAGTCGGGCAGGCCACAGGGCGGCGGGGTCCCGGCCGGGCACCGGGTCGGGCGGGGCCAGGTCGGGCCGCCAGCTGACGGTGTCATTGCGGGCGGCCCTGCTCGGCGGCGCCGCGCCCCGTGCCGGGATGATCAGCCAGGGCCGGGTCATCGACTCCGGCAGGCCGCTGTCGGCGACCAGGTAGAGGACGCCGCTCATACCGCCGCCCGGGAGATGCACCATGCCCCCCAGGCCGTGCACCTCGGCCACGGCCTGCTGGAGCCCGGTCAGCAGCACTTCGACATCGCGCCGGTCCTCGTGCACGGCGTCGAGCAGCCGCATCCGCATGCGGTGCCGTTCCAGGGGCCGTTTCGCCTGTATGGTCCGCAGGCTCCGCGGCTGGTGCAGCGATTGGGGAGGGCGGGGCATGGACGGTCCGGTGTTGTCCGCATCTCCGCCTCTGGTATTCACCACGGCCGACGCTCGCCTCCGCTCACCGCTGGGGTACCCGCTGGGCTGCATGTGATCGGATGTGGACCTGCAGCGATCTACATCCGATCGAGTCCATCCTAATAAGAATTATTTGCGCGATTTAATCACCTCTTGATGACTTTTCATACCTAATCGACTATATGTGACCTCAGCTCACCTTCCGTGCGTGTCAGCCCACGCTCGGATTGCCTCCGCGTGTTCACGGATCAGGGACATCCGGGCCTCCCATTCCTCTCCGCTCCGATGGTGAGGGTGGGCGGTGATCTGGCCGTCGTGCTTGCGGTAGGCAAGTCCGGTGTCGCCGATGAACCATCCGTCCGCCAGGGCGTCCAGACCGAGGAGGAGGCCGGTGTCGCCCGAGGCGGGCAGTGCCATCCAGCCGCCCAGCAGTGCCAGCAGGGAGCGCCTCACGCACAGCGTGGCGGGGTGGACCTGCGGACGGCGGTGCTCGGTCCAGAAGGCGAACGCGCTTCCCTTGGGGAGCCGGCCCGGTTGCGGGTCGCTGAATTCGAAGGAGACGGTGCTGCCGTCCTCGAGGAGATCGACGACCCGCGACGTGGTCCAGCCGACCGAGGCGTGTTCCTCCAGCACGGCGATGTCACGCGCGAGAGTGCCGGGTGTGAGCTGGTCGTCGGAGTCCAGCGTCTTCAGGTAGGCACCCCTGGAGCGCGCGAATGCCATGGTGCGGGCCACGTGCGGGCCGCCGGCGCGGGACGACGAAATCCGGATCCGTGGATCGTCGGCCGGCAGGTACGACTGCGCGCGGACGTCGCTGCCGTCTTCCTGTACGCACCACTCCCATGACCATCCGGCGGGAAGGTCCTGGCAGAGCAGAGAGGCGTAGGCGTCCGGAAGGAAACGGACAGCACCGCTGTGTACTGGGGTAACGATGGAGACGACGTTCACGAGGTCTCTTCCTGGTTCGCGGAGCGCTGTGCGGGGGACCGGTGCCGGCCGATGGCCCGCAGCGCCTCCAGCCCGGACAGGAGAACCTCGTCCGGGGCACCGCGCCCGGCCGCGTCCCGGTCCATGGGCGGGAACGCCGGCTGCTCGGCACCGGTACGGCGGATGACGCCGGGTTCATCGAGCATCCAGCCGCGGGAGACAGCTTCGCACAGCAGCAGACTCTCCTGCGCGGCCCGGTAGATCAGCGGTCGTCGAAGTGCAGCGGCCCGGGCTCCCTGGGTTCGGAAGTACGGACGCAAGTTCGGGACAGCCGGTCAAGTTGGCTTTTCCCACGCAAAGGCCCTCTTCGGTTACTCCGAGCGAGTCACCTCGGCCGGCTGCCGAGAAGGAGCCCACGCACCGCGACCGCGCCGAGTACGACGTTCCGACGGCGCCGCCGGCAGTCACAGCGGCAGGCCGAACAGTTCGCCGGCCTCCCTCGTCGCCCTGGTTCGCTCCGGCGCCAAGTTCAAGAACGGCGTCCTGGTCGAGCGCGAGGAGGTCGCCGCAGCGTGAACAGCAGAGCCTAGGCTGCGGGGATGATCAAGCCCATTGAACTCGTCATATTCGACTGCGACGGCGTGCTGGTCGACAGCGAGCGCATCGCCGCTCGTGTCCAGGTCGCCCTCGGAGCCGAGCTGGGTTGGCCGCTGACCGAGGACGAGGTCGTGGACCGGTTCATCGGGCGCTCGCACGCCGCCATCCACGAGCAGGTCGCCGCTCAACTCGGCCCGGACACGGCCGCGATCTGGTCGGAGAGGTTCGAGCACCTCCACCGGGAGGCCGTGGACGCAGGGCTTGCCCCGGTGGACGGCTTGCCGGAAGCACTCGACGCGCTCACTCTGCCGACATGCGTCGCCTCCAGCGGCTCCCACGACAAGATGCGGCACACCCTGGACCGCACCGGGCTCTACGAACGCTTCGCAGGCCGCATCTACAGTTCCACCGAAGTCTCCCGCGGCAAGCCCGCGCCCGACCTGTTCCTGCACGCTGCCCAGCAGATGGGCGTCGATCCCGAAGCGTGCGTGGTCGTCGAGGACAGCCAGCCCGGCGTCCACGCTGCCCGCGCCGCCGGCATGCGGGCCTTCGGCTACGCAGGAGGACTCACCCCGGCCGAACGCCTCGAAGGCCGCGACACCGTCGTCTTCTACGACATGCGCGAGCTGCCGACTCTCATCGCCGAGCGGCAGCTACCTCTCCACCAGACACTGCCCAGCCACAAGATTTGACAATTGCTCTTCGAAGACCAGGACCATGTCTTCCACACACTCTTCGACGACTTCTGCGACGCCGACGACTCCGACTGTTGTCGTCGACTGGCACGACGGCCGCACAGAGATGCTCATGCACGGCTTCATCCGGCGTCGTCGATGTCAGGCGTAAATGTCAGCCTGCCGCTCGATGCCTGCGGTTGCTCCCGTTGCTCGTTCGGGTGCGTACCTCGTGCACGTTCCAGCCCAGCTGTCCAGGCTTGACCTCAGGATGTGTCTTCTCGTGAAGGTGAAAGAACATGCCGACGTACGTCACCTTGCTGAGCTGGACCGATCAAGGGGTCCGAAACTACAAGGACACCGCGAAGCGCGCCGAGACCTTCGGTTCAGCGGTACAGAAGCTCGGGGCGAAGCTCCTGAGTATCTACTGGACCGTCGGTCCATACGACCTCGTGGCCATCGTCGAGGCGCCTGACGACGAAACTGCCACCGCAGCAATCCTGCAGCTCGGTGGGGTGGGCAACGTCCGTTCCACGACTCTGCGGGCCTTCGGCCGAGAGGAGATGGAACGCATCATCGCCAAGGCGGCCGGCTGACGACCACCGCATAGTGCTGCAGTCGGACACTCAGCCGGGCCAGCGGCTGACCGCCTTGCGCCGGCGGTCAACTCGACCCGGTGGGCGAAGCCATCCAGGCGAAGGCGTCTGCTGTTCGGGCAGCCGGCGATCCGATCCGCCAAGAATCGGTGATGTCGGTCCAGCCGTCGAGGTAGGCGCTGCGCCGTCTTCGGAGATGACTTTGCCGTCCTCGTGATCGGGGCCCTCGCTTAAACGGCTAACACAATGAGCCGAGCTGTCGGTGGGTGATGAGACAGCAGGCGAGTTTGAGGAACGCTTCGCGGATGTCGGCCGGTACCTCCTGCGGCCGATGATCGCATCTGGCGGCCTTGCCCTGGAATTCAAAGAGTCCGGTTGTGGCACTCTGCTGAGCTGGCAGTCTGCTGACCTGCGGTAGCGCGTCGCTCCGGCCGTGAGTCCCCGGAAGTTCCCGCCCGATCGGGGCACGCGACGGGCACGCCGTGCCCGCAGCGACCTCGACGCCGTCGCGGCGGCACGGCGTGCCCCGCGGTCTCGGCCCTACTCCAGGGTCTTCGCAGCGTTGCGGATGACCTCGAGGACAGCGTTGGGCTGGGAGAGCATCGGGACGTGGCTGCTGTCGAGGCTGACGGTCGTGGCCTTCATCCGTTCGGCGGAAGCGCGCTCCCGGTCCGGGTTCACCGTGCGGTCCTGGGTGCCCACGATGTACCAGCTCGGCTTCGCTCGCCAGGCATTGCCGGGTACCTGCTGGTCGAAGAGGTCCGCGATCGGTGGGTTAGCGGTCGCCAGCACGAGCTTTTGTTCCTCCAGCGGCAGGTCGCCGCAGAAGTCGCCGATGCCCGACTCCTTGAGGTAGATACGGTTGTCGGTGACCTCAAGGTGGTCGAAAACCGGCGAGCTGGGAAACGCGGCCAGGTGCTGCTGCGAGGTCTCGTCGTCGTCCGGGGCAAGCGCGCAGATGTACACCAGGGCGCCCACCCGGTCGTGCACGCCCGCCTTGGTGATCAGCGTGCCGCCGTAGGAGTGGCCCACGAGCACGACCGGGCCGGGCACGTGGTTGATCGCGCGGGTTACGCAGTCGACGTCGCCTGCGAGCGAGTCAAGCCCATGCTGCGACGCGAAGACCTCGCGACCCTCGGCCTGGAGTGCGGGGATGAGCTTTGCGAAGCACGAGCCATCGGCCCACAAGCCGTGGGCCAGCACGATGCTGGCTTTTCCGGCCATGAGTGCCTCCTTTGTCGCGACGTCGCTACCTGTAGCGGAGATCCACTTCGTTTGATCCTCTTTGTTCAACCCTAGGTGGGAACTACCGGTGCCGCTCGCCCGACACGAGGTCCAGGTCTTCCTCCGCCTACTGATCCCGAAGGACGTACGCAAGCGGCTCGTGATACGAGAGGACGACTTCGCGGAAGCCTTCTGACAAGGCCGAACCGACGCACGTAAAGAGCCGCCTTCCCGAGGTGTACGGGGAAGCGGCTCTTCGTGTCAGTCGCAGGGTGGCGTCGTTCTCGTGATCGGTCCGGTTGCTCCGTGATGCCTAGGGTGTCCCGATGAAGTGATTCTGTTAGCCGATGCCCAGGGCCGCGAAAGGGCTGCTGAGGTCGCGGCCGTGATGCCGGATGGCTGCGGCAATGTTGGTCCATCCGTCCAGGCGGAGGGTGCCGGTGGCGAGGTTGCGCAGGCCGGCCATGGCCCGTGGTGCGGTGCCGATGCGGATGCGGGAAGCGTCCTCGTCGGAGGTCACGTCGCGCACGTGGCGCTCTTGGGCAATCGGGGTGCCGGATGAGGCTCTGCGGGAGCGGATTCCCGGGGTCCCCCCTGACGAGGTCGAGCGCTGGAAGACCATGCGCACGGATACCGCGGGCGCGATCCTCGGCGGGAACGTGGCGGACCTTTTCGGCCCTAAGCCGGACCTGAAACAGGGCGATCCGCCGGACGATATGCAGGTGCAGCCTACTGCGTATTCTAGCGAAGCGAGAAAGCCCCGACCGTAAGTCAGGGCTTTCCCGGCATCATGCGTGCCTTCTCCTACTGAGACGGTTGCCCCTGTGAGCAGGTGCAGTCCCTAGAGAATAGCGACGGTGAAACCGGCGACGTCGGCGATATCGCCCCTCGCGTTGAAGGTGTATAGCGCAATGCTCTGCGCGTCGTTACCGCAAAGCGCATGGGGAGGCTTTCGGTACGTAACGCCGCCTGCCCAGTTCGGCGTTGCCAAGACGGTGGCCTTTGCGACGTCAATTCCCGCATCGACCTTTACGCAGTACTCCCCTGCCCTCACCCTCCAGCTCGACACTACGTTTTTGGCCTCCGCCAACTCCCCGTTCGAGTGCACGACGGCGGAGGCTTGCGTGTAGGGGGAGTTCACCGGGGTGGGAGCCGCCTGTGCCGACGGGGCGAGGGTCGCCGTCAGGGCGATGGCGGGCAGAAGAGCGGCAAGGGTGCGTCGCATCACAGGCCTTTCAGCTTATGCACCAGTAAGGCGCGTTGAACGGTAAGGCAGGTAGTACCCACGTCCACGCGGCGAATATGCGGGCAGTTCGTGATCGCCTTCGGTTTCAATCGAGTGAGTGACGGTAAATCGGGCCAGCCGCGGAACTACTGATCAGAGCCTGAAGCCGTACAGCAAACGGGCCGAATCGTTCATCCTTAGAGTCCCGTAAGGTTCCCATGGCCAATTCTCGATCCCTGGCGCAAGCCCGGTACACGGAAGTGCAGAGCATCGCGCGCGGCGTGGTGGAAGCCGCGCCAGGGCACCGCCGTTCAGGTTGGACGTCTGAATTCGTGATCACGTGAGCGCGCCACCAACGCCGAACTCGCCGCCTTCCAGCTTCCATACGACCTGATCACGGGTGACTACCGTGTGCCCAGCGAGAAGACTCTCCGGGCCGGGTGCTGGGACTGCTCGATCCGGCCCGCCTGAGCACCGCCGCCTTCGCCTACCTGCGGCCCCTGCTGCCCGAGCCCGGACAGGCCAGCAGGGCCGCCCGCCCCGCCGATCACCGTGAAACAGGAAAACCCGCCGAGATTCCCGATGTTCACGTTCGGTCGGAGCGGTCATCGGCACCACTCCCCCTCTTGCTTCCTTTCCAGGCCGAGCCGTCGAGAGTCGGCGAGATCTTCGGTAACGCCGGCCGCGATGAGTGCTGCGCCGGGGGTGTGGCCGGAGCCGATGTAGCGCCAGTCCCGTTCGGTGATTGCGTCGGGTATGTCGGGTTCGGGTGTGTTCGCTCACGGGTGCCGACTCGATGTCGACCCAAGTGGAGAGCGGGTGGTCAGTGCCGGCGCCTGTGTCGCTCGCGCCTTTGGTGACGTACTTGGCGACGTATGCGGCTACGGCGTCATCGTCGGGGCCGTCACCGTCGGTCCGTAAGGGCCGTGCGTCGGTCTGGGCGCCCCAGCGTAGGTTCAACTCGCCCACGGCGGGGCTGTCGCGGGCCCAAGCCTCCACGGCGACCAACACGCTTTCCAAGTCTGTTGGTGCCTTGCTGGGCGGAGTGCAGGGCGGTGGCTGTCGGTCATGGTCGGTTGCTGGAGTTGCTGTACGCCGCTGCTGTACAGCAGGATCCTGGCGGGGGTGACGGCATGGAGCGTGCACTGCTCGAACGACTACTGGCGGGCAAGGACGGCGCGTCCGTGGCCGCGCTGGCTGCACTCCGCCACGGCGGTTCTCATGTTGTCCGGGACGGGGCTACGTCCCCTGAGTCGCTCTCTCACATCTATGGGCGTCGGCTGCGGCACACCCGCCGGAAGGGCATCGAGACTATGAACCTCGAGCGCACCGTAGAACGCCTCGGCCGGCATCAGCACCCGGTGCGTCTGGGGCAGATCCGGGCCGCCGATGGCTCTTGGGCGTTCATGCTGTTTCTCACCGAGGACGGCAGCGGACTGATCGCCTGCACCGGTGTGCAGCAAGCACATGATGGCTGACGGGCAGGACCACCAGCTTGGGAAGCTGCGATCATTCGCGGCCGAGCTGAGCGATGAACTGGGCAAACGGCGGTTTGGCGGCACCGTCGGACCTGGCCGGCTTCGCCGTGGTCCCCGCTGTTCCCCGCTCGATCTGGTGCGCTTATGGTGCAGTTCTCTGGGTGCGTGCCGCCGTGGTGAGACATCCGTGCTGGCTTGCCCGAGACGAAGGAGACCTAGGCCATAGGCGCGTCCGTGACCCCCGAAACGACTTCAGCCGGGCAACGCCGCGTTCGCCCCATTGCCAGGGTGTGCGCATCTTCGTGCCAGTCAATCGCCGAGCTATTGCAGCTTCACCGCGCCCGCGCGACTCGGCCATGGCCGCCGGCTCTGAAATCGGCCCCGCCACAATGGGCAGGCCCTGGGGACGCGAGGCTGGCGCCCTCGTCGAGCTGACGAGGGCGCCGCGTCGGGGTGGCGACGCTCTACGACAGCCCCGCCGAGTCAGACGTGTGAGGGCTGTCGTGCGGGGTCACTTGAGGGGTTCCAGCTCCGCGATGACCAGCGCTTCGACCTGTCCCTTGAACTGCCAGGCGGGGTCGGCTGTTGCCAGCCCCTTCCTTGGCCGCAGATTGGCCTTGAGCACGACCTGCCCCGAGTCGTGGCCGTTTCCCTCGAAGCGCAGGTTGACCTCCTGGCCGCCGATCTCGAAGTCTTCCACGGCTCCGTTGTACAGAACCTCGAACTTGAACGATCGGAGCGCCACATCCACGACACGGTTGTCCTTTTCGTCCAGGCGAATCTTGTGCCTGAACTCGACCGGCTCCTTCGTTTCGAACGCTTCCGAACACGAAGTCTGTGGCACGTTGAACTTGATTACTTTGAATGCGACTGCCATGCGGTGTACCTCCTGTGCGAGCGGCGGGAACACCGCTCGATCGAAGAACTCCAATGCGAGGTGGGTCCTCCACTGAAGTATGGGCAGATCCGATCCGAGTCATCCTGGGTTTGAGCCGGAGGCTCTCATCGCCCGAACGCCACTCGATTCGGATCCTTTCGCGCAATGTGGGTCGATGGACGAATTCGCGCCCATGGAACTGCAAGCAAGAATTCGTTGACCGGACGAAAGCGCGACGCGGGAGACCGTCACATGAGAGGCATGTTCCTCCATCGGGTCGATCACCTGCCCGGCGGGCCCTGATTCGGACTCGCCGGAAACCGGGGACCGGCACGGCTCTGCTACGGCGTGTCGGTCTTGTTGAAGCCCTTGTCGCGGTACGGGAACTGGTCCACGACGAAGTCGCCGCGGCGCAGGCGGGCGATGCCGCCCTCGTCACGCCAGACCTGCTGAGCGGAGCCGAAGGAGAATCCACCGAACTCCGGATGGGTCTCGTTGGTGTAGACGCGGTAGCGTCCGCCGGGCTGGATGACCGTCCCGGAAGGGAAGGAGAAGGAGCGCCCGGTGGTCTTGCACTCCACGACCCAGCCCGTCAGATCCTGCGGTGCGCCGCCCTTGTTGCGGATCTCCACGTACTCGTCGGGCTGGCTCGGGCCGGTCCCCAGGTAGTGCAGGTCGGAGATGATCACGTCGGGCTCGTCGGAGGAGAACACGCACAGCACCTCGGCGAAGTTGACCGCGCCCTCGGGGCTGCGGAACTGCCGGAAGATACGGCCGTTGCGCCTGAACCCGCTCAGTATCGCTTTGTACTGCTTTCCGGCGATCGTGACGGGCCGGGGGTGGACGAAGCTCTGGAGGTCGACCAGGTCGTCGTCGGCGGGACTGCTGCCCGTGTCGTTGGGTGTCTCGTTGTGATGGAACGTGAAGTGCAGGTCGGTCGTGCTGCCGTCCTCGAACACGACGCTGGCGGTGAGATTGACGTCGAACTCGTCAGGCTCGACGTACACGGGGAAGTTGCGGTGCACGAATGTGCCGACGACGAACTCGGTGCCGTCGAGCTGGACGTCGGCGGCGGAGCCGCGGAACTGGTATCCGCTCCGGCTGTCGCTGGTGCCCCATCTGATGTCCGCGGTCCCCGCTCCGGTGACCTTGGAGGGGTCCAGGGTGGTGGACGGGAAGACGCCGGACGTGACGACGGTGGTCATGGTGTGTGACTCCTGCTCTCTCAGTCCTCGTCCGTGATGACCTCGGCCTTGAGCTTGGCCTTGGGCGCGCTGCCGATCTGGGCGATGCCGTCGGTGTGACGGCCGGCCTCGGCCCCGTCGACGGCTTCGAGACCGCAGGTGTAGACGAGCACGTCCTTGTCCGCGTCGTCGGTGTTCAGGTGCACGTGGTAGGTGCAGGTCAACGTGCGCTTGTCCTTGCTGAGCCCGGGCCGGACGCGCGGCAAATCTCCGCCGGTGGTCTCGTTGATGCGCTTGTACTGGGCGCCGACAGTGCCGTTCCACCGGAATCCGGTGGGGGCGATGAAGACGTGTTCCTGTTCGCCGGCGTCAACAGTCTCGGTCCAGTTCGGCGTACGAACACAGACGTTGATGGTGGTACCGAAGCCGCCGGGAGCGTCCTCGACTCCGCCCTCCTGCCACACCACGAGGTTCAGTTTCTGGGCCTTGGCGTGCTCGGCATACGGGTGACCGGCCAGTGCATCGGCGCGTCCCCGTTCCTCTCCCCGTTTGTAAGCCTTCTTAGCGGACTCCACATCAGTGCTCATCTTCGGGTCCTCCAGGTGTCCGAGACTGCCCGGGATGGAAACGCTGGACGCCGGGGCGGCTCAGGCCGGAGCGTCGTGCAGGCAGGCGCCCTGCACGGAATCCGCCAGCCGCGTACATACATAGCCTCTGCTGCCGTGGCGGTATGCCGTCATTCCCCCGTTTGGAATGCCGGATCGATTCGGCATCGCTTGTTCGAGTGGATTCGCAGCGCACGGGAGCGTAGGAAAGTCAGGCGCGGAGGTTCCGAGCCGTTGATTCCCATGGAGTTGCCCGGCGCCTCCCCGTGCGGGTGGAGTGTGCGGCGCACCGATCCCGCCGGGGTGGCCCAGCCGGTATGCAGACGTTCCGGTGAGGATCTGTTGCGGGCGACGGCACGGCCGGGTTGCCCGGAGACGAGGGGTCGGCAAAGGAAGCTCGGTGGGCCTTCACCTCGGGCGGGGCCGTGGGGCAAGGGACCGTCTTCGTCGCCGATCACGCCAACCACCGGGTCCGCCGGATCGACGCCTCAGGCGTGCTGACGACAGTCACCGGGGATGGGCTGCGCGGCTTCCGGGGGCGGCACGGACGCGGCGCGTGCCCGCCCGTGGGTCGGTGGAGCGGCTTTGGGCTGGAGCTGCTTTGGCGCGAGTGATCATGGCCCCGTAAGCTTCCGGCGCGTCGGGCAGTCTGTGGACCTGCCCGGTAAAGCACGACGTTGGGGCCATGATCTTCGAGGCTCGCGCCAAAGTGGCTGCCTAAAGCCGTGGAGCCGACCGCCCCAGCCGCGATGTGTTCTGACCTCGGCTGGGCCGTCTCACTCTTACTCCGGCCTGGTCTTCGACCCCTTGTGGTCGGCGCCGCCGCGCTGTGCGCGGCACCTCCGATCTGTGATCGGACTGCTTGCAGTTCAGGGGGCCGGGAGCAACGGCGAGCGAAGCGAGCCCTTGATCGCCAGGATGCCGCCCACGCCGGCAAGGATGGTGAAGGCGTTTGATGTGAATTTTTTGTCCCTTACATACCAGTAGGTTACTTGCCGGATGGGTATGGTCTCGTTCGTCGTGAGGTTGACCATGACAGACCGGGCGGAGCGGCTCCGCTGTCAGCGGTTGCTCGTGGTGCCGATGTCGACGATGTGGTTGTACCGCTCCACCAGCACGAAAAGCTTGATCTTCTGCGCCGTCTCCCCGCTGCCGAAGGTCAGGGTGACGATGACCTCATGGCCGTTACCCGCGGCGCCGTTGTCGGTCACCGTCCACTTCCGCGGGACGTTTTGGGCACGCAGGACACCGTCCGCCCCGTTCTTCTTCTCCCAGGCCGCCAGTCGCTTGGCGAAGTCGGGCGTCAGGTAGTGCTTGCGGAGCACCGTTTCCAGCGTGGCGTCCGGGTCCGTGTAGTCTCCGATCGCGTCGATGTACGCGCCGTAGAAGTCGGCGACCCGGGTCACCACTTGGCCGCTCGTGCCGCTGACCGACTGCGATGCGGCGGCGGACGACTTTGCGGGGGCATGGACGGATGCCTGTGCCGACACCTGTGTCGACACACCGAGTCCGACAGCCAGGACGAGGCCGGCGGCGACGGCCGCGCGGCGGCCCGGACGGCGGTGTGCGGGGGACTTCCTGTTCATGTGCATCTTCCTTTTCTGGTCCATATGTGGTTGCTCACGGCCCGGTGTCTTCGTGCCGGGGCCGTCGTGTGGCTATCGCCTTTTCGGGTCGGCGAGCGCTGCCCCGGAGTCATGAACATCTGCTGCTGCGCGGACCCATTCCCCTCCTCCCTGCCGCGGCTCGGGGGGCGATCGACGACACCAAGTCCTGCTGAATCGCGCCGAATGACCCTGTCAGCGGTCGATTGGCCGCCCTCCGCACCCCCGTGGCGGAGGGCGGCCTCGGTCATGCGGTCAGCGGAGCTTGTCCACGGCCCGTGACGGCCGTCTTCTTGAAGGCCTTCACCGGCGCATGCCGGAAGTCGCCAGAGGGGTGCCAAAGACGCCCCAGGAGGTCACCGTGTGCAGGCCGTAGCCGTGCCCGCTGTCCTCGACAGGCAGCATGCCGTAGTCCTTCAGCGTGGCCTCGGTGTCCGGACCGGCCTTCTCGATGCGTGCGCACAGGACTTGATGTCGTTGCTCAGCCGCGAGAAGCGCCCCTTCGCCACAGCCGTCCTGGACAACTGCACGCTGACCTGACGGACGGTGCTCCTGTCGAGTTCGGTACGGAGCTCCCGGTACCAGGTCCGGGCCGTCGCCGCCCAACGCCATGCGCAGACAGCGGTCCCGTTCCACCGCCTCCGGTACGCAGGCGGTGACCTTGCCGACCGTTCAGGACGAGCTTGGATACGACGGGAGATGGGCCGCCGTGAGGAAGCCGACGCCTTGGCCGCGACGTTTGCCAGTGCGGCGAGCGTCGTGCCGAGGGCGAGCCCGTGACGGCGAGTGCGAGGAGCGGGCCTGCTCGGGTGCGCTGAGGCATGGGTGTCCCCCGTGGATGAGTGGATGAGTGTCATTTGTCGCCCGCCGCCGACTGGTCGGTCCGGTCCTGGTCGGTGCGACACCAAGAGCATCAGCCGTCACGACGGCTCCGCGCAACGCCTGACGCCCGCCCGGCGAGGGTGGAACCATCCCAGCCCATCTGACGTGCAGGTATATGGACCGCCTGAGATACGGGGACACGTGGGAGGTTGGGGGAGCGGTGTCGACCGAGGACGACGTCGAGCAGTTCGCGGCGCTGCTGCGCCGGCTGAAGGACCGCACGGACCGGAGCTACGGCTCCCTGGCCCGCCGTCTCGGCATGAACACCTCCACGCTGCACCGCTACTGCGCGGGCGAGACGGTCCCGCAGGACTACGCCCCGGTGGAGCGGTTGGCTGCCTTCTGCGGAGCAACACCGGAGGAACGCCTCGATCTGCACCGCCTGTGGCTGCTCGCGGTGACGGCACGACAGCGGCCGAGGGCGGGTGAGGAGGCAGCGGATCCGACAAAGACCGAAGGGGCACTGAAGCCGACAGGGGACGAGCGGGCTTCGGGTCCGGACAGCCGGACGGCGGGGCGTGCGGGTGGCAGCACGCGCAGTGTGGGTGGCGGTGCCGACGGCATCGGTGGTGACGGGGGCGGCACGAGCGGTTCACCACCGCGACTCGATGCCGGCGCCCCCGACGCCGCACTGGCTGCTCCCGATGTTCCTGAACCGGGCAGTCGCGAGTCGACGGCCCAGTGCGATGCGGTCCGCTCAACTGGACGGCCCTGGTACCGCCGTCGCCGTACCGTCGTCGGCACGGCCACGGCGACCGTACTGCTGGTGACGCTGGGCAGTATGTCGGCGCTGTCGGCCGACCGGTCTCACGACAACTCCGCCAAGGCCCCCGGTCAGTCCCGTACGACAGGAACCGATACCTCACACCACCCCTCGGCCGCTGCGGCCGGCCCCTCCCGCAGCCGTTCTTCGGCCTCGCCCTCCACGGGAGTACGGGCTTCAGGGAGCCCCGAGTCGAAGGGCGGATCGTCGGCAGAGACGAAGAGCGACGCCCCCGTGTCAACTGGTGTGCCGCTTGCGTGGACCGCCGACTCGCAGATCTGGGACGGCGGTTGCGGGCACGACTACGTCATCGGGAAGGAGCCGGCCCAGGTGCCCCCGCCGCCGGTAGAGCAGGACGCCGGAGTGTGGGCAGCGACGCAGCAGGCGGTACCTGGGCGGCAGACGATGGTGCAGATCTCGGTGCAGGGGAAGTCGTCCACGGCCGTGGTCCTCGCGGCCCTCCGGGTACGTATCGTCAGCCGCGGCACCCCGGTCACCGGCAACGCGTACGCCATGGGCCAGGGCTGCGGCAGTGATCTACCGCCCCGCAACTTCTCCGTGAACCTGGACGTCGACCGCCCGATCGCCCACGCGCGCCCCGGCAACGACAGCGGAAAGCCCGTCCCCGCGGTGCAGTTCCCCTACCGCGTCTCCGCCGAGGACCCGGAAGTGCTGCAGGTCACCGCGACGACCGAGGCCTACGACTGCAACTGGTACCTGGAACTGGACTGGTCATCCCAGGGCCGCACCGGCACGGTCCGCATCGACGACCACGGCCACCCGTTCCGCACCAGCAGCATCAAGGGCCTGCCCCACTACTGGTACGGCACGAACGACCACGGTGTGCGTCAGTGGGTACCCACCGACTCTTGAGGGAACGCGGGAGCTGCTCGGGCCACTTTCGCGATGTGACCGTTCCCCGAAACCCAGGCCCATGCTGCTGGAGGGGTCGGTTGCTGCCGCTTCGGCCAGAAACGCCCGCTGCGTTCCACTCAGGTTCGGTGTCGGCTCCGGCATGACACCTGTCGTATGCAATACCGGATGCAGACCACTGGGGCTCGCGGGCCGACGTCCGTACGGTACTTCCCATGGCGAAGAGCAACGGGGAGAACCCACGGAAGACCGACATCAAGGTGAGCCTGATCGGCGGTCATCGCCTGGCAGGAGCCACCCTCCACGAGAGGACCGTCACCACTTCCCTCATCGGTGGTGCCGACGTCGATCTGACGGACATCGACATCCCGGACGGCACCGAGCTGCGCATCACCAAGTTGAGCCTGATCGGCGGCGTCAGCCTCAAGGTCCGCCGCGATGTCCGGGTGGAGGTCCACGGGCTGCGCCTGGGCGGAGTGAAGGACGATGGCCCGAGTGAGCCGGGTGGCCCGACGGTCCGGATCGACGCCTGGGGCCTGGTTGGCGGCGTCAGCGTCACCCGCGCCTAGCCAAAGTTCAAATAAGCCACCAACCTCCCACAGGCAGACGACAGATGATGGATCGGCAGACGAGACGCAGATACCGCTGGCGTCGTGGCCAGTGGACACGGTGCGTGACCGTTGCCCGCGCCGTATCTTCACTGCATGCCGGACAGGTGCACGCTTTCCGAGTCTGTTGGTAGGGGGAAGGGACGCGGCCGTGGCCGTGCACCTGCGTTCATGGGCGAACGAGGGCCGGGCTGGTCGCTGGCGATGGACCCGTCTGTACGGCGGTGAACGTAGCTGAATGAGACGGAAACTGAGACGGCCTGGCACGGGGCCAGACCGTCTCTACCTGGCGCGACCTTCTGATCCGTAGTTCTAGCCGGATTGGTCGGTGACGGCCATTCATCCCGCGAAGCAGCATGCCGGGGTCTTTGCACGCCGACTTCGGCGCATGCGGCTGCACGGAGTCGAACCTCTTGGGCTGGAACGAATGGTGCAGCTCCTCCGCGAGCATGGCCGGCTGGTGCGCGGAGGGCTGATCGATTCTGCCGATCAGAAATGGACCTTCCTGATCTACTTCACCGAATACGGCAGCGCACTGGTGGCCTGCGCTCGTTTCGAGCGGCGGGTCGAGCGATCACCGCTCTAGGAGTTCGATCTACGCCCGCCCCGGGTGCCGCCGTCGGCTGACGGTCTCTAAGGGGTGCTGCTGTATGCCGTCGTCCGGCTTCGTTGATGTCAGCCGCGGATGTCAGAAGTCGCGCTGTGAGCAGTGGCTGAGACCCGCTCTAGTCCCCGCAGAACTTCTTCTCCGCCGCGGCCGCGCCGTCCCTGAACCCTTCCCGGAAGTTCGCGTTGACCGTGACGCTCTGCAGCGGCCGCACGTCGCAGTCGCTCTTCATGGCCGCGTAACCCGCCTTGTAGCCTGCCGCGTACTGCTCCTGGGCGCTCTGGCGTCCCCCTTGCTCGGCCGTGCCGCACCTGACCTCGGGGCCGCCGACCTGCCGGGCAGTGATGGTGCCGCGGGCATGAGTGATCGTCGCGGAGAAGTTTCCGCCGGCGTCCGTCCGCTCGGTGCCCTGGGCCCCGTGCGCGGACTCGATGAAAACGGCCTTGTTCGGCTCGAAGTCCTCGCCGATGACCTCCAGGTTCGCCCGACCGTCGGCCCGCGAGACACCACAGGTGGGCGACGCCGCCGCAGCTGGCGAGGTGGCAAGTTCCACCGCCCCCGCTGTCAACGACGACACCACCAGGGGGACCAGCGCCGCCAGGCGTACGCGTCGACCGTTCATGGGAAGGCTCCTACGTGGCTCGTCACCTTTCAGCCCCTGCCCTCCAGCGTCTCTCCGACGGCAAGAGGTGTCAAAAGGGGGACAAACCCTAGCGATTGATCCGGATCTCGTACACGATCTCGCAGTGGGCGGCGGGCACCACGATGCCCGCCGTCTCCACGGGCCGCCCCTGGTCGCTGTAGTACGTCCGTCGGATGTGCGTGCCGAGCGCGGCCTTCTGGATGCCGGGTATTGACGCCTCCTCGGCAGTCGCCGCGTCTGCTCGAATACCTGTAGGACCAGTTCGCGGCGCCATCTTTCGATCCCTACCGCCCGGTGCTCAGCAACCGGCTGTGCAGGCAGGGGCAAGAGATCACAATGTCTTGACCTGGCCGCCATCGATGGTGAACTCGGCTCCTGTGATGTTGCCGGCGAGCGGGGAGGCGAGGAAGAGAGCCAGATCGGCGACTTCGTGAGCTTCGGTGACTCGTCCTGTGGAGATGCCCATGCTCTGCGGCACGACTGCATCGATGGCTTCCTGCGCGGTGGTGCCGGCCTGGGCTGCCGTGGCATCGGCGAAGCCGCCCGGCGCGGTCCAGAAGGGAGTGCGAACCGGCCCCGGGGCGATCGCGTTGACCCGGACGCCTCGCGGTGCGAACTCCTCGGACAGCGACTTGGTCAGGCTGCTCAGCCCGGCCTTGGCCGCGGAGTAGTCCACGACCATGGGAAAGGGTAGACGCGCGTTGATGGAGCTGATGTTGATGATGGAACCCCCGTCCACGACCAGCAGGTGAGGAAGCGCAGCGCGGCTGGCCCGGACCGCGCTGAACAGGGTCATCTCGAAGATTCGTTGCCACTCGGCGTCGTCGATGTCCAGGAAGCTCGGACGGGGCGTCGCGGTACCCAAACTGTTGACCAGGACGTCGACCCTGCCGTACTGGTCCACCGCGTGTCGGACGAGTGCGCCCGGTCCGTCTGCGGTGGACAAGTCGACCGGGACTGCGGTGACGCCGTACTTCTCGTGGAGCCCTTTGAGCTCGGGAGTAATGCTCCGGCTGCCGACGGTGACGTGTGCGCTTTCACGGGCGAACGCATCGGCGATGGCGAGGCCGATGCCCTTGCTCGCTCCGGTGACGACGGCGACCTTGTCCTTGAGCTGGAGGTCCATGGCGGTCCTTTTCCGGGTTGGTCACCCCCTATATCGAGGGTAGGCAGAACCGGCGCCGCCGGCTCAGGCGGGCAGCCGGTCCCAGCCTCGTGTCAAGCTGCGGAGATCAGTCACCGGCTCGCGAAGCACGAGGTTGAAGATCGCGTAACTTGATGGGGGCTGACGTGCCGAGATGCTGACCTGTGCGGTCGCTGTGGCTCCCCGTTGTTCCCCGTCCGGAACTACTGGATCGGGCACGTGGAGGGCATGCGTGCCTTTGTGCCGGGGTCGTAGCCTTGGGCTGCCACTCCCGCCGGAGCCATGGCACGCACTACGCACACTGTGTGGTGAACCATCGAGTTTGCACATGCCTCGGGCGTGAAGACAGGCCTGGCTTGTTGTACTGGTGCCGTGGACGCAGCCCTAGCCACTTTGCTGGTCGGTATCGCCGGTGTCGGCGGAACCGTGACGTCGGGCTACCTGGCCCAACGCGCGGCCCAACGGGCGCTGCGCTTGGAACACGAGCGGCAGCGCCATGAAAACCTTCGCGACTGCTACATCGCGATCAATAGCCGAGCACGCAGTTGCCGTTACGCGCTGGCCGACTACGTCCAGGCCATGGCGACCAACACCTTGACAGACGAGATCCGCCAGAGGGCCGCCACTGCGATCAACGCCCATCACACGCAGTACGACGAAGCGCAGATGGTGGTCACGGACAGCGTCCTTGCCGAGGCACGTAGCGTGAACGACAAGATCGGTGTTCTCTATGGGGTGCTGCGACGCATTGATTGCGGCGACCCCCGGGAAGACGACACCATCGAGCAGGTCAAACGTCTGCTGAAAGAGCTGTGGCCCCCCTGCAATCCATGCGGGAGGCCATGCGCTTCGACCTTGGCGTGAGCGAGCCCCACTAAGCAACCACTGCGGGCCCGTACTCCCGTCCTTCGAGCTGCGCCTTCACCGCCAGCCTCATCCACTACCCACCTCAGCCCCTGGCATCCGCCCGACGGACCCGCGGTCGGCAACGGCGCCCCCTCCATCCCGGTGCCGGCCGATCCCCCGCCGGAGGCATCGCCTTGACTCTGGCCGCGCTATGCGGTGCTCGACTCATGAGGCCGTAGTTCGCTGCGGCCCCAGGGGGCCGGCCCGTGCGCCGAAGGCGTGTGGGGGCCGGGCCCCAGGGGCCAGCCCGCGCTTTGCGCGGGCACTTGACGAGGTAGAGCAAGTTGTAACTCAGCCTGTGTTTAGACGGCTTGACAGCACCAACCCACGGACCCACACGCCGCCGCATACCAACGAGCCCCCTCCCCAGTCAGGAAAGGGGGCTCAGGGGCCACACAGCCCCGCACAAGCCTGGACCAGACCTCAGACCCACTCCACCTCAGAGACGATGTGTGGGGAACGTCCAGGGCTCGGCGGCGGCGTCCGAGAGGGCGTCGGCGACGCCGACAGGCGAGGGACCGAAGCGCCGACCGCAGCCAGCGCAGCCGCCACCTCCTCCTCGCTCACCCCGCCAGCGCCTCCATCACCGGATCGAGTGCCCCGCTCACCTCAGTGCGAGTGACCGCTCGAAGCCGGCGTCGGACCCGTGTTCTTGACCGTCAGCGGCAGCAACTTCTTGCCGGTCGGGCCGATTTGGATGGTCGTGTCCATCTGGGGGCACACCCCGCAGTCGAAGCACGGGGTCCAGCGGCAGTCCTCGACCTCTGTTTCGTCGAGGGCGTCCTGCCAGTCCTCCCAGAGCCAGTCCTTGTCCAGGCCGGAGTCGAGGTGGTCCCAGGGGAGGACCTCCTCGTAGGTGCGCTCGCGCGTGGTGTACCAGTCGACGTCGACGCCGTAGGGGGCGAGGGCCTTGTCGGCGCAGCTCATCCAGCGGTCGTAGGAGAAGTGCTCGCGCCAGCCGTCGAAGCGGCCGCCGTCGTCGTAGACCGCGCGGATGACGGCGCCGATGCGGCGGTCGCCCCGCGACAGGAGGCCTTCGACTATGCCCGGCTTGCCGTCGTGGTAGCGGAAGCCGATCGAGCGGCCGTACTTCTTGTCGCCGCGGATCTTGTCGCGGAGCTTGGCCAGGCGGGCGTCCGTCTCCTCCGCCGAGAGCTGCGGGGCCCACTGGAAGGGGGTGTGGGGCTTGGGGACGAAGCCGCCGATCGAGACCGTGCAGCGGATGTCGTTGGAGCCCGAGACCTCGCGGCCCTTCTGGATGACGTGGGTCGCCATGTCGGCGATCTGGAGGACGTCGTCGTCGGTCTCCGTCGGCAGGCCGCACATGAAGTACAGCTTCACCTGGCGCCAGCCGTTGCCGTAGGCCGTGGCGACCGTACGGATCAGGTCGTCCTCCGAGACCATCTTGTTGATGACCTTGCGGATGCGCTCCGAGCCGCCCTCCGGGGCGAAGGTCAGGCCCGAGCGGCGGCCGTTGCGTGTCAGCTCGTTCGCCAGGTCGATGTTGAAGGCGTCCACTCGGGTGGAGGGGAGGGACAGGCCGATCTTGTCGTCCTCGTACCGGTCCGCCAGGCCCTTGGCGATGTCGCCGATCTCCGAGTGGTCGGCGGAGGAGAGGGAGAGGAGGCCCACCTCCTCGAAGCCCGTGGCCTTGAGGCCCTTGTCGACCATCTCGCCGATGCCCGTGATCGAGCGCTCGCGCACCGGGCGGGTGATCATGCCGGCCTGGCAGAAGCGGCAGCCGCGCGTGCAGCCGCGGAAGATCTCCACCGACATGCGCTCGTGGACCGTCTCGGCCAGGGGGACCAGCGGCTGCTTGGGGTACGGCCACTCGTCCAGGTCCATGACCGTGTGCTTCGACACACGCCAGGGGACACCGCTCTTGTTCGGGACCACGCGGGCGATACGGCCGTCGGGGAGGTATTCGACGTCGTAGAACGCGGGGATGTACACCCCGCCCGTCTTCGCGAGACGGAACAGGACCTCCTCGCGCCCGCCGGGGCGGCCCTCGGCCTTCCACTCGCGGATGATCCGGGTCATGTCCAGCACAGCCTGCTCGCCGTCGCCGATGACCGCCGCGTCGATGAAGTCGGCGACCGGCTCCGGGTTGAAGGCGGCATGGCCGCCGGCCAGGACGATCGGGTCGTCGATCGTGCGGTCCCTGGACTCCAGGGGGATGCCTGCCAGGTCCAGGGCCGTCAGCATGTTGGTGTAGCCCAGCTCCGTGGAGAAGCTCAGCCCGAACACGTCGAAGGCGCGGACCGGCCGGTGGCTGTCGACCGTGAACTGCGGGACGCCGTGTTCGCGCATCAGCGCCTCGAGGTCCGGCCACACGCTGTAGGTGCGCTCGGCGAGGACGCGCTCCCGCTCGTTGAGGACCTCGTAGAGGATCTGGACGCCTTGGTTGGGCAGGCCGACCTCGTACGCGTCCGGGTACATGAGTGCCCAGCGGACGTCGCACTCGTCCCAGTTCTTGACGGTGGAGTTGAGCTCTCCGCCGACGTACTGGATCGGCTTCTGCACGTGGGGAAGCAGAGCTTCGAGCTGCGGGAAAACCGACTCGACAGGCATCTCGCGAACCTTCATGAGCTGACAGGGGTGACCATCAAGCGTAACCCGGCCGAGAGGCTCCCCCGAACGCTCAGACGCTCGCCCCGGACCTGATCTCCTTCCACAGGCCGGGCAGGTCCGCCTCCGCTTGCGTCGCCCGGGCCTCCTCCCGCCCGTAGAGCACCCCGTATGTGAACGCGCTCTCCCCTGCCGCGTGCGCCACCGCGGACAGCTCGCGCAGGGTCAGCCGGGTCATGACGCTGTCCTGGTGCTCGCCGAGGAGGGTGGTCAGGGACTTCATGGCCTTGGTCAGGGAGCGGGCCGGCTTTCCGAGGGCCGCGGTGGCCGCCTCGGCCGCGTACCGGGTGCGCTTGGCCTTCTTGCGAGCCTCGTGCACGGCGACGTCGCGGTCCTCGCCGGGCGGGGCGCCGAGCGCCTGCTCGACCAGGGCGGACAGCGTCGCCATGTCCTTGTCCAGGGCCTTGGTCAGCACTTTCTCCGGCTGTTTGGCGGCGGCCTTCCGCAGCGGCGGCTCGGCGAGGAGCGTGTCGAGGGTGTCGAGCAGGGTCAGATAGCGGTGGGAGTCCAGCACCCCGGTCAGATGGGACTGGGCGCCGCCGTGCCGGGCCTCGGCCCAGGCCGCGAGGCGTTCCCGGACGGGGCCGGTGACCAGGGCGGGCGGGACGCCGTCGAGGGCGGCGGTCAGCCGGTCGGCCATCACCTCCTGGTCGCGGCCCACGCCCAGCTCGCCCGCGAGCCACTTCAGCTCGGCCCCGATGGGGTCGGTGACGGTGCGGTCGAGGACGGAGCGGAAGCTGCGCAGGGTGCTGCGGGCGCGGCGGGTGGCGACCCGCATACGGTGCACGGAGTCGGGCACGTCGCGGCGGACGGCGGGGTCGAGCTCGACCAGTACGTCCCGCTGGACGCGCAGATAGGCGAGCACATGGTCACCGGCCGTCACGGGCGGCGCGGGCTCGGCCTTCTCGCGGCGGTGCCCCGAGGTCTGCTCCAGGGCCCGGGCGAGTTTCGACGGCGACTTCGAGGGGCGCACGCCCGCCTTGCGCAGCCTTTTCTCCACCCGGTCCAGGAAGGCGGGGTCGCCGTCGTCGGCCAGTTCCACCTCGATCTCGGTCCACTGGGTGGCCCCGCCTCGGCCGCCGAGGCGCTCGGCGCTGACGGTGTCGACGCTCGCCTCGGCCAGCAGGGTGCCGTCGGCGTCGACGAGGTGGCGTACATCGCGGGCGGAGCGCAGCCGGACCAGGGGGACCAGCTCGGCGCCGCGGACCCGGGAGCGGACGAGGGCGGCGATCTCCTCGGGGACGGTGTCGGAGAGCGGGGCGCGGATCTCGTCGCGGACGCCGGGTGCGACCGGGAACTTCAGATGCCAGCCGGCGTCCGAGCCTCCGGTGCGGCGGCGCAGGGTGAGGGCGGCGTCGGCCAGGCGCTCGTCGGGGGTGTCGTAGTAGACGGCGTCGAGTTCCATCAGGCCCTTGTCGAGGACGGCCGCCACTCCGCCGACGCCGGTCAGGTCGGGCAGGCCGCTGTCGTCGGACTCGTACTTGCGCTCGATCTCGCGTTTCGCATCCGCCATGAATTGAATCTAGTGGCCTGCGGGGCGGTGCGGCAGGGGCCGTTCCGGGTGAATGGCCGGAAAATTCCCGTCATCCACCTGGTGAACGGCCACCCGAAGGGCCCTGGCCGAAGCGCCGGAGGCCCTACGCCGACATCGGTCTCTGCACCTTGATCGACTGCAGCAGGCCCACAGCCACCCAGACCGCGAACATCGACGAGCCGCCGTACGACACGAACGGCAGGGGCAGACCGGTGACCGGCATGATGCCGAGGGTCATGCCGATGTTCTCGAAGGCCTGGAAGGCGAACCAGGCCACGATCCCGGCGGCCACGATCGTGCCGTACAGCTCGGTGGAGTCGCGGGCGATGCGGCAGGCCCGCCACAGCACCACGCCCAGCAGGAGGATGATGAGGCCGGCGCCGAGGAAGCCCAGCTCCTCCCCCGCCACCGTGAAGACGAAGTCCGTCTGCTGCTCGGGCACGAACTGGCCGGTGGTCTGTGAGCCGTGGAAGAGGCCGGCGCCGGTCAGGCCGCCGGATCCGATGGCGATGCGGGCCTGATTGGTGTTGTAGCCGACGCCGGCCGGGTCCAGGTCCGGGTTGGCGAAGGCGGCGAAGCGGTTGATCTGGTACTGGTCCAGGACGTGCAGCTGCCAGATGGCGATGCAGCCGAGCACACCGGTCAGGAGCAGACCGAAGATCCAGCGGTTGGAGGCGCCGGAGGCGAGCAGCACGCCCAGGATGATGGCCACCATGGCCAGGACCGTGCCGAGGTCGGGCATGAGCAGCACGATCAGGATCGGTACGGCGGCCAGGCCCAGCGACTGCAGGACCGTGCGGTGGTCGGGGTACGGCTTGTCCCCGGCGTCGACGCGGGCCGCCAGTATCATCGCCATGCCCAGGATGATCGTGATCTTCACGAACTCGGCGGGCTGGAGCGAGAAGCCGCCGCCGAACACGATCCAGTTGCGGCTGCCGTTGATGGTGGCGCCGAGCGGGGTGAGCACGAGCAGCACCCCGAGCAGCGAGATGCCGTAGAGGATCGGCACGGCGTTGCGCAGGGCGCGGTGGCCGAGCCAGATCGTGCCGATCATCAGGGCGAACCCGATGCCGAGGTTCATCAGGTGCCGTACCAGGAAGTAGTACGGGTCACCCTGGTTGATCTCGGTGCGGTTGCGGGTCGCCGAGAACACCAGCAGCGAGCCGAGCAGGGACAGCGCCAGGGCCGACAGCAGTATCGGCCAGTCCAGCCGCCGGGTCAGGGAGTCGCGGGCGAACATCCTGGTCCAGCCCGCCCGCTCGGGGCCGTACCCGGAGACGGAGAAGCTGTTCGCGCCGGTCATGAGGGCATCCTCCGGCTTCCCCGTCGGGGGTCCTGCGTGGTCGCCTGCGGGTGTTGCGGTTGCCCGTGGTGGGCGAGGGCGAGGTGGCGGGCTGCTGGTCGCCGCCGTTGCTGGGGTTGTTCTGCTGGGAGGCCTCGGCGTCCTTCGCCGGGTCGCCGGCAACCTTCGGGGCGTCGATGGTGCCGTCCGTGCGGACCTTCGGCAGGCCCTGCTGCGGCTCGGGCAGCAGCGCCCTCTTGTTGTCGATGGAGCCGTCGCCCTGGACGCCGTAGAGCGCGCTGTAGATGTTGCGCACGGCCTCACCGGCGGAACCGGAACCGGTACCTGCCTGGGAGATCGTCATGATCACCGAGTAGTCCTTGGAGTACGTGGCCAGCCAGCCGGTGGTCTGCTTGCCGTAGACCTCGGCGGTACCGGTCTTGCCGTGCAGCGGGATCTTGTTCTGCGGCCAGCCGTTGAACTTCCACGCCGCCGTACCGCGGGTGATGACGCCCGCGAAGGCGTCGTCCATGCCCTTGAGGGTGGCCTGGCTGACCGGCAGCTTGCGCTGCACCTTGGGCTTGATCTCCTGGACGCTCTTGCCGTCGGGGCTGATGATCGCCTTGCCGATGGTCGGGACGTACTCGGTGCCGCCGTTGGCGACGGCGCCGTAGATCATCGCCTCCTGGATCGGCGTGACGAGGGTGTCGCCCTGGCCGATGGAGTAGTTGATCTCGTCACCCTCGCGCATCTTGTTGCCTTCGAGGCAGTTCTCGTAGGCGATCTTCTCGACGTAGGAGCCGTCCTTCTTGCCGGACTTGCACCAGGCGTCCTTGTTGGCCTTCCAGTAGTTCAGCTTCCACTGGCGGTCGGGGACGCGGCCGGTGACCTCGTTGGGCAGGTCGACGCCGGTCTCCTTACCCAGGCCGAACTGGTGGGCCGTCTTGAAGAACCAGTCCTTCGGCTGGCCCTTCTTGGGATTGATACCGCCGTCCTTCTTCCACTCCCGGTCACCGAGGCCGTAGAAGACGGTGTCGCAGGAGACCTCCAGGGCGCGGCCGAGGGAGATCGGGCCGAAGTTCTCGCCCTCGAAGTTCTTGAAGACCTGGCCGCCGACCGAGTAGGAGCTGGTGCAGGGGTAGCCGCCGTCCCAGGGGTAGCCGGCCTGGACCGCGGCGGCTGTGGAGACCACCTTGAACGTCGAACCGGGGGCCGCCTGACCCTGGATGGCCCTGTTGAGCAGCGGGTAGTCGGAGTCCTTGCCGGTGAGGGCCTTGTAGTCCTTGGCGGAGATGCCGCCCACCCACACGTTCGGGTCGTAGGTCGGTGCCGAGGCCATCGCGACGATCCGGCCGGTCTTGGCCTCCATGACGATGACGGCGCCGGAGTCGGCCTTGAAGTTCTCGCCGGTGTTCTTGTCGAACTGCTGGCGGGCGGCCTTCATCGCCTTGTCCAGTTCGTACTCGGCGACGCGCTGGACTCGGGAGTCGAGGCTCGTGACCAGGTTGGAACCCGGCTCGGCGGCGTCCGACTTGGCCTTGCCGATGACCCGGCCGAGGTTGTCCACCTCGTAGCGGGTGACGCCGGCCTTGCCGCGCAGCTCCTTGTCGTACTCCCGCTCCAGGCCGGAGCGGCCCACCATGTCGGAGCGCAGATAGGGCGAGTCGGTGTCCTTGGCCTTCTGGATCTCGGCGTCGGTGACGGGTGAGAGATAGCCGAGCACCTGTGCGCTGTTGGACTGGCCCGGACCCGGATAGCGGCGCATGGCCTCGGGCTGGGCGGTGATGCCGGGGAAGTCCTCGGAGCGCTCGCGGATCTGCAGGGCCTGCCGGGGCGTCGCCTCGTCGGTGATCGGGATCGGCTGGTACGGCGAGCCGTTCCAGCACGGCTGGGGGGTCTTGGCGTCGCACAGCCGGACCTTCTGGATGACGTCCTCGGGCTTCATGCCGAGGACACCGGCCAGCTTGGTCAGGACGGCCTTGCCGTCGTCCCGCTGCTTGAGCAGGTCGGTGCGGGAGGCGGAGACGACCAGGCGGGTCTCGTTGTCCGCGAGGGGCACACCGCGGGCGTCCAGGATGTCGCCGCGCACGGCGGGGTCGACGACCTGCTGCACGTGGTTGCCGGAGGCCTCCTTCTGGTACTGGGCGCCCTGGCGGATCTGCAGATACCACAACCGGCCGCCAAGCGTGCCGAGCAGGGAGAGGACGAGGATCTGGATCACGACGAGCCGGATCTGGACCCGTGGGGTCCGGCCGGTCTCGGGGATGTTGGTCACTGCGGTTGTCTCCCCCTCTCAGTGCGCAAATGCGAGTGCACGTACGAATGATGAACGACCAGTCTGTGAGCCCGCGTTCCGCGCAGGCTGACCCGTTCGGGTGAATTCCCCGGCACTCACAGCCGCTTGACCCCCTTGATCCGGCCGACGCGCGCGGAGCGGGTGCGGGCCTTGGCCTTCAGCGCGCCGAGGCCGCCGCGCTGGCTGCCGATGCGCAGGCCGGTGCCGGAGGAGAGCCAGCCGGTGGAGATGTCACCGGCCTTGGCTGCGGGGCCGGCCTCGGCGAGCGGGTCGTTGTCCGAGCGGCGGGCCAGCCACATGATCCCGGGGACCACGAACGGGGCGAGCAGCAGGTCGTACAGGGCGGCCGAGAACAGCAGCCCGGGCAGGCCGACATGGCGGGCGGCGGTGTCCCCGACCAGGGCGCCGACGCCCGCGTACAGCAGCGTGGAGCCGATCGCGGCGGCGACCACGACGGCCATCGGGCCGGTCGCGGACTTCAGGCGGCCGTTCTCCGGCTTGATGAGCCCGGCGCAGTAGCCGATGACGCACAGCACGAGGGCGTAGCGGCCGGCCGCGTGGTCGGCGGGCGGGGCGAGGTCGGCGAGCAGGCCGGCGCCGAAGCCCACGAGGGCGCCGCCGACATGGCCGTACACCATGGCGAGGCCGAGGACGGTGAGCAGCAGCAGGTCGGGGACGGCGCCCGGCAGATGCAGGCGGGCGAGGACGCTCACCTGGATCACCAGGGCCACGACGACCAGCGCGCTGGAGAGCAGGATCCGGTTGAGGCGCATGGAAAAGTCAGCTCCTACTGCTGCTGGCGGCCGGTCGTGTCGTTCGGGTTGGCCGAGGGGGTCACCGTGACGGTGACCGTCGGCGTCGGGGTCGGTTTGGGCTTGGCCGGCAGGACCTCGTCGCGCGGGTCCTTCTTCGGGGCCTGGACGACCACGCCGACGATGTCGAGCTTGGTGAAGCCGACGTACGGGGTGACGTAGATCGTGCGGGTCAGGCCGCCGTTGGAGGGGTCGATGCGGGAGACCACGCCGACCGGCACGCCGGGCACGAACGGGCGGTCGGCCTCCGAACCGAAGGTGACGAGGCGGTCGCCCTTCTTCACCTCCGCCTGGCCGTTGAGCAGTTCCACGCGCAGCGGGCGGTCGCCCTGCCCGGAGGCGAAGCCGAGTTCGTCGCTGCCCTCCATGCGGGTACCGACGGTGAAGTCGGGGTCGTTGGCGAGCAGCACGGTGGAGGTGTCGGGACCGACCGTGGTGACCCGGCCGACCAGCCCGTCGCCGTTGAGGACGGTCATGTCGCGCTTGATGCCGTCGTTGGCGCCGGCGTCGATGGTGATGGTCCAGGAGAAGCCCTGCGCCGCTCCTATGGCGATGACCTGGGCGCCCTTGATGCCGTACTGGCCCTGGCCGGCGATCTTCAGCATCCGGTCGAGCTGGCTCAGCCGGCTGCGGTTGCGGTCGTCGCTGCCGAGTTTCGCCTTGAGGGCCGCGTTCTCCTTCTCCAGCCGGGCGAGCCGGTCGTGCCGGCCGCCGGAGTCGCGGATCGCGGAGACGGCGTTGCCGACCGGCTCGACCGCCGAGGACAGTCCGCTCTCGACGGGGCCGAACACCGCGGCCGCGGCCTGCCGGGCGCCGTCGACCGGGGAGTTCCTGCCCCCGCGGATGTCCACCGTGATCAGCGCGAATGCGATGGCGACCAGCAGGACCAGGAGCAGCCGGCTCTCTTTCGTGTCCCTCACGTGCGGCGGCCGTGCCCTTCCTCTAATAGGAATTCGGGAGCCCCTTGGCGGTCGCGCTACGCGTCCGAATCGCGAAACGCAAACCCGAGGGGCCCATTTGTGGGAGCTTATGCCTCTAATCAACGATCCGCCGCACGAGAGGAGAACGTCTCGTACGGCGGAATCGAAGAGTTATGTCATCTGCGCGGCTGGGCGTCCAGGACCTGCTGCAGCGCCTCGAACTCCTCGACGCACTTGCCGGAACCGAGCGCGACGCTGTCCAGCGGGTCCTCGGCGATGTGGATCGGCATCCCGGTCTCCCGGCGTAGCCGTTCGTCGAGGCCGCGCAGCAGGGCTCCGCCGCCGGTCAGAACGATTCCTCGGTCCATGATGTCGCCGGACAGCTCCGGCGGGCACTTGTCGAGGGTCGTCTTGACCGCGTCGACGATCGCGTTGACCGGCTCCTCGATCGCCTTGCGGACCTCGGCGGCCGAGATCACGACGGTCTTCGGCAGCCCGGACACCAGGTCCCGGCCGCGGACTTCGGTGTGCTCGTCGGCGTCGAGGTCGTACGCCGAACCGATCGTGATCTTGATCTGCTCGGCCGTGCGCTCACCCAGCAGAAGGCTGTACTCCTTCTTGATGTACTGGATGATCGCGTTGTCCAGTTCGTCGCCCGCGACCCGGATGGACTGGGCGGTGACGATGCCGCCGAGCGAGATGACCGCGACCTCCGTGGTGCCGCCGCCGATGTCCACCACCATGTTGCCCGTGGCCTCGTGGACCGGCAGGCCGGAGCCGATGGCGGCGGCCATGGGCTCCTCGATGATGTGCACCTGGCGCGCACCCGCCTGGGAGGACGCCTCGATCACGGCGCGGCGCTCGACGCCCGTGATGCCCGAGGGCACACAGACGACGACCCGCGGCCGGGCGAGATACCGCCGCTTGTGGATCTTCAGGATGAAGTAGCGGAGCATCCGCTCGGTGATCTCGAAGTCGGCGATCACGCCGTCCTTCAGCGGGCGGACGGCCACGATGTTGCCGGGCGTCCGGCCGATCATCTTCTTCGCTTCGGCACCGACCGCGAGGATCCCACCCGTGTTGGTGTTGATCGCGACGACGGACGGCTCGTTGAGTACGATTCCGCGACCCCTGACGTACACCAGCGTGTTGGCGGTCCCGAGGTCGACAGCCATGTCACGGCCGATGAACGACATTGAGTTCCCCATCCGGATTCATCTGGCCTTCCTGCACGTTTGAGGGCATGTCAGGACGGCGAGGCGGGTGCTGTGACGTGAAGGCTTCCATCGTAAACGCGCCTGCACGAACACTGCGCGAGGGTCTCCGCCATTGTCACCAGATGGCGGCCCGCCCCGCTTGTGGAGACGGTCCATCGGAGGCACGCGTTCCCCCGATCTGCAAGGCATATGCCAAGGGACGGCCGGAAATATACGGCCGTCCCTGGTCAAGCGCCACCCGGCAGATCTGACGCCTCCTCAGAAAATTTAGCGAAAACTCAAGCCGCTCGGCTCACGCCCGGCCCGGGAAGAAGATCTTCACCTCGCGCTCGGCGGACTCCTCGGAATCGGAGGCGTGGATCAGGTTCTCGCGGACGATCACGCCGTAGTCGCCGCGGATGGAACCCGGCGCCGCGGCGATCGGGTCGGTCGGGCCGGCCAACGCGCGCACGCCCTCGACGACCCGCTCGCCCTCGACGATCAGCGCGACCACGGGACCGGAGGACATGAACTCGACCAGCGGCTCGTAGAAGGGCTTGCCGACGTGCTCGGCGTAGTGCTGCTCCAGCGTGGCGCGCTCCAGGGTGCGCAGCTCCAGCGCGGTGATCTGCCAGCCGGCCTTGCGCTCGATACGGCTGATGATCTCGCCGGTCAGGCCCCGACGGACGGCGTCGGGCTTGAGGAGGACGAGGGTGCGCTGGGTCACGAGGTGCTCCTAGTTCTGCGTGTGCGGTGGGATGAGGTTACAGGGCGTGTCCGGGCGCCCCTTACGCAGCGTCAGCCGTGGAGGAGCCCGACTCGGCCTGCGCGGCGAATCTGGCCTTCGCCTCGTCCACCTTTCTGCCGAAGTGCACCGATGCCCACCACAGCGCCGCGAAGACCACACCCAGGAAGTACATGGTCGGCACGAAGACGCCGGAGGCGATCAGCGCGAGCTGCAGGGCCCAGCCCAGGGCCACCCCGCCGGGCCGGGTCACCATGCCGCACAGCAGCACGGACAGGAGCATGGCGATACCGCTGACCAGCCACACCGTGGAGAGCGACAGGTTCGGGTCCTTCATGGCGACCAGCCCGGCGAACCCGATGACGAAGAACTCGCCGATCAGGGTCGAGGAGCACAGCGTACGCATGCGCGGATCAGCCCTTCCCCAGGAGCAGGCGGGCCTCGCCCACCGTGATGACCGAGCCGGTGACCAGCACGCCACCGCCCGCGAACTCGCTCTCCTCCTCGGCCAGCGTGATCGCGGCCTCCAGGGCGTCCGGCAGCCGCGGCTCGACCTGCACCCGCTCCTCGCCGAACACCTCGACGGCGATCGCGGCCAGCTCGTCCGCGTCCATGGCCCGGTGGCTGGAGTTCTGGGTGACGACGACCTCGGCGAAGATCGGCTCGAAGGCCTCCAGCAGGCCCCGTACGTTCTTGTCGCCGCTCGCGCCCACGACGCCGATCAGCCGGCTGAAATCGAACGCCTCCTGCACCGCGTCCGCGGTCACCCGGGCGCCCGCCGGGTTGTGCGCCGCGTCCAGCACGACCGTCGGGGAGCGCCGTACGACCTCCATGCGGCCCGGCGAGGACACGGCCGCGAAGGCCTTGCGGACGGTGTCGATGTCCAGCGGCTCGGCACGCTGGGCGCCGACGCCGAAGAACGCCTCCACGGCGGCGAGCGCGACGGCCGCGTTGTGCGCCTGGTGGGCGCCGTACAGCGGGAGATACACCTCGGGGTACTCGCCGCCGAGGCCGCGCAGGGTGAGCAGCTGCCCGCCGACGGCGACCTGCCGGGCCACGACGCCGAACTCCAGGCCCTCGCGGGCCACGGTGGCGTCCACCTCGACGGCCTTCTTCAGCAGCACCTGCGCCGCGTCCACCGGCTGCTGGGCCAGGATCACGGTCGCGTCCTGCTTGATGATCCCGCTCTTCTCACCGGCGATCTCCGCGGAGGTCTCGCCGAGGCGGTCGGTGTGGTCCAGGTCGATGGGGGTGATCACGGCGACGTCACCGTCGATGACGTTCGTGGCGTCCCAGGAGCCGCCCATGCCGACCTCGACGACCGCCACGTCCACCGGGGCGTCCGCGAAGGCCGCGTACGCCATGCCGGTGAGGACCTCGAAGAAGGACAGCCGGTACTCCTGCTGTCCGTCCACCATCTCGATGTACGGCTTGATGTCCTGGTACGTCTCGATGAACCGCTCGGCGGAGATCGGGGCGCCGTCCAGGCTGATCCGCTCGGTGATCGACTGCACGTGCGGGCTGGTGTAGCGGCCGGTGCGCAGCTCGAAGGAGCCGAGCAGGGCCTCGATCATGCGGGCGGTGGAGGTCTTGCCGTTGGTGCCCGTGATGTGGATCGAGGGGTACGAGCGCTGGGGGTCGCCGAGGACGTCCATCAGCGCGGAGATGCGGCTGACCGAGGGCTCCAGCTTGGTCTCGCCCCAGCGGGTGGCCAGCTCCGCCTCGACCTCGCGCAGGGCCCTGTCGACCTCGGGGTCCTCGGGCCGCGTGGGTACGTCGGCGTGCGGCTGCCCGCCCTGGGTGCGCAGGGTGCGGCTGCCGGCCTCGATGACCGCGAGGTCGGGGTCGCGGGTGGTTTCGGCTTCGATGATGTCGTCGAAGCTGTCGAGGGGGTCGGGCTGGTCGGTGCCGTTCGGGTCGCTCACGGTGCCCAGTCTACGGAGCGGCACTGACATAGGTGGGCGAAGGGCCCCGGAGCTGTTCGGTTCCGGGGCCCTTCGGTTGCCGACGGTGGGTTTCCGCTCGCCACGCCGGTGGGTGCCGCTGCGCCCACCCGTACCGCCTGGGGATCCCCCAGGCCCTTGAGGCACTGGGGGAGGCACGACTGCCCGCGGCTATGCGGGCAGCCGGTCCAGCTGGGCGGTGATGCGGGCGATGTCCTCCTCGGCCTTGGCCAGGCGCGTGCGGATCTTGTCCACCACGTTCTCCGGGGCCTTGGCGAGGAACGCCTCGTTGCCGAGCTTGGCCGTGGCCTGGGCCTTCTCCTTCTCGGCGGCGGCCAGGTCCTTGGCGAGGCGCTTGCGCTCGGCGGCCACGTCGATCGTGCCGGAGAGGTCGAGGGCGACCTCGGCGCCGGCGACCGGCAGGGTGGCCGTGGCCGTGAAGGACTCGCCCTCCGGCTGCAGGCGCAGCAGCTGGCGGATGGCGGCCTCGTGGGGCGCCAGGGCCGTACCGTCCAGGGTCAGGCGGGCCGGGACGCGCTGGCCCGGCTGCAGGCCCTGGTCGGCGCGGAAGCGGCGGACCTCGGTGATGACCGACTGGAGGGTCTCGATCTCCCGCTCGGCGGCCGCGTCACGGAAGCCGGAGTCCTTGGGCCACTCGGCGATGACGACCGACTCGCCGCCCGTCAGGGTGGTCCAGAGGGTCTCGGTGACGAACGGGACCACCGGGTGCAGCAGCTTGAGGGTGACGTCGAGGACCTCGCCCAGGACGCGCTGGGAGACCTCCGCCGGCTCGCCGCCCGCCTGGAAGACGGTCTTGGAGAGCTCGACGTACCAGTCGAAGACCTCGTCCCACGCGAAGTGGAAGAGGGTGTCGGAGAGCTTGGCGAACTGGAAGTCGTCGTAGTAGGCGTCGACTTCGGCGACGACCGAGTTCAGGCGGGAGAGGATCCAGCGGTCGGTCGCCGACATCTTCGACGGGTCCGGCAGCTCGCCCTCCACCGTCGCGCCGTTCATCAGCGCGAAGCGGGTGGCGTTCCAGATCTTGTTGGCGAAGTTGCGGGAGCCCTGGACCCAGTCCTCGCCGATCGGGACGTCGACGCCGGGGTTGGCGCCACGGGCCAGGGTGAACCGGAGCGCGTCGCTGCCGTACTTGTCCATCCAGTCCAGCGGGTTGACCGCGTTGCCGAAGGACTTCGACATCTTCTTGCCGAACTGGTCGCGGACCATGCCGTGCAGGGCGATGGTGTGGAACGGCGGGGTGCCGTCCATCGCGTACAGGCCGAACATCATCATCCGGGCGACCCAGAAGAAGAGGATGTCGTAGCCGGTGACCAGGACGGAGTTCGGGTAGAACTTCGCGAGCGACTCGGTCTGTTCGGGCCAGCCGAGGGTGGAGAACGGCCACAGGCCGGAGGAGAACCAGGTGTCGAGGACGTCGGTGTCCTGGTGCCAGCCCTCGCCGGTGGGCGCCTCGTCGTCGGGGCCGACGCACACGACTTCCCCGCCCGGTCCGTACCAGACCGGGATCCGGTGGCCCCACCACAACTGGCGCGAGATGCACCAGTCGTGGAGGTTGTCGACCCAGTCGAAGTACCGCTTCTCCATCTCCTGCGGATGGATCTTGACCTTGCCCTCGCGGACGGCGTCGCCGGCGGCCTTCGCCAGCGGGCCGACCTTGACCCACCACTGCATGGACAGGCGGGGCTCGATGGTGGTCTTGCAGCGCGAGCAGTGGCCGACGGAGTGGACGTACGGCCGCTTCTCGGCGACGATCCGGCCCTCGGCGCGCAGCGCGGCGACGATGGCGGAGCGGGCCTCCAGGCGGTCCAGGCCCTGGAAGGGACCGTGCGCGGTGATGACGGCGTGCTCGTCCATGATCGTGATGGACGGCAGGTCGTGGCGCTGGCCGATCTCGAAGTCGTTCGGGTCGTGGGCCGGGGTGACCTTGACGGCGCCGGTGCCGAACTCGGGGTCGACGTGGGTGTCCGCGACGACCGGGATGGAACGCTCGGTCAGCGGGAGCTTGATGAGCTTGCCGATGAGGTGCTGGTAGCGCTCGTCGTCGGGGTGGACGGCGACGGCGGTGTCACCGAGCATCGTCTCGGCGCGGGTGGTGGCGACGACGACGGTGTCGTCCCCGTCGCCGTACTTCAGCGAGACCAGCTCGCCGTCGTCGTCCTGGTACTCGACCTCGATGTCCGAGATGGCCGTCAGACAGCGCGGGCACCAGTTGATGATGCGCTCGGCGCGGTAGATCAGCTCGTCGTCGTAGAGGCGCTTGAAGATGGTCTGGACGGCCTGGGAGAGCCCCTCGTCCATGGTGAAGCGCTCACGCGACCAGGCGACGCCGTCGCCCAGGCGCCGCATCTGGCCGGAGATCTGCCCGCCGGACTCGGTCTTCCACTGCCAGACGCGCTCGACGAACGCCTCACGGCCGAGGTCGTGCCGGGACTTGCCCTCCTTGCCCAGCTCCCGCTCGACGACGTTCTGCGTGGCGATACCGGCGTGGTCCATGCCGGGCTGCCACAGCGTCTCGTAACCCTGCATGCGCTTACGGCGGGTCAGGGCGTCGATGAGGGTGTGCTCGAAGGCGTGCCCGAGGTGGAGCGAGCCCGTGACGTTCGGCGGCGGGATGACGATCGTGTACGGCGGCTTGTCGCTCTTGGCGTCGGCCTCGAAGTAACCGCGCTCTACCCAGCGCTCGTACAGCGGGCCCTCTACATCGGCCGGCGCGTACTGGGTCGGCAGTTCGGAGTCGGGCGCGGGTGGCTGCTGCTGAGCGTTCTCGGTCACGGGGGTCAGTTTAGAGGTGTCACGGGGTGGTCCCGAAACACGTTTGTTCTGTAACGGTGCGGCCCCCGGTGCCACGCGCTTTCCGGGCCTGGGCCAGGATGTCAGGAACACATAAGCGTCCTAGGGGGAACCCAGAAATGAGCAACAACCCGCCGGGCCCGTACGGCCAGCCGCCCCAGCAGCCGGGGCCCTACGGCCAGCCGGGGCAGCCCGGCCCGTACGGCCAGCCGGGGCCCTACGGTCAGCCGGGGCAGCCGGGCCCGTACGGCCAGCAGCCGCAGGCCCCGCAGCCCGGCTACGGCTACCCCCAGCAGGCGCCGCCCGCACCGCCGCAGCCGGGGTACGGCTACCCGCAGCAGGGCGGCGTGCCGCAGCAGCCGAACCCGTACGGCCAGCAGCCGGGTCCCTACGGCCAGCAGCCCTACGGCATGCCTCAGCCGCCGCAGGCGGGCGGGGCAAGAAGAAGACGGGGCTGATCATCGGCGCGGTTGCCGTGGTGGCGGCTGTGGCGGTGGGGGCGTACCTCGTTCTGAGTGGCGGCTCGTCCGGCCTCGCCGACGACGGTCCGCACAAGCTGACAACACCGGCGAAGGTACTCAACACCTACAACCGGGCCTCCAAGGACGGCGGCAGCGACTCGTCCACCACGCAGGACCTGGCGAAGAGCGGGGTCAAGAACGGCACTGCCGTCTTCGCTGCCTACTCGACGGCTGACCTCAGCGGTTACGACCCGAGCGACCCTTCCACCATTCCGGACAGGTCGAAGCTCCTCACCGCCAAGGGTCTGCAGGTCATCGGGGCCTACGGCAAGATCGACGACCCCAAGGCGGCGCTGGACGCGTTCTTCGCCGACATAAAGAAGAAGTTCCAGGAGAGCAACTCATCCGGTGGCACCGCGTCGTCCAAGAGTCAGCTGGTGGGCGAGCCTGTATCTGTCGACATCGACGGTGCGGTCATGAAGTGCCAGGCCGCGACGGGCGCCAACATCCTCACCAAGCGGCAGCAGACGAACTGGTTCTGCGCCTGGGCCGACTACAGCACGATGGCCATGGTCTCCCCCGGTGACAACATGGCCGACGTGTCGAAGGACACCGCCGCAGACCTCACCAAGAAACTCCGTACGGAGATTCGTGTCGCGAAGTGACGAATCCCTGAGATGACGACAAGGGCCCCGGTCGCTCGACCGGGGCCCTTGTCGCATGCGTGACGGGCGGCTGATTATGCCGACTTCTGCTCGCCCGAACCCCGCCCCCGCGCATCCCGCGGGATCAGCGTCGGGTTGACGTTGGAGAGGACCACGTCCGCTGTGATGACGACTCGGGCCACGTCCTTGCGGGACGGGACCTCGTACATCACGCCCTGGAGGACTTCCTCCATGATGGCGCGGAGGCCCCGGGCGCCGGTCTGGCGGAGGATGGCCTGGTCGGCGATGGCCTCCAGGGCCTCGCGCTCGAAGTCCAGCTCCACGCCGTCGAGTTCGAAGAGGCGCTGGTACTGCTTCACGAGCGCGTTGCGGGGTTCTACCAGGATCTTCAGCAGTGCCTCGCGGTCCAGGTTGTGGACCGACGTGATCACCGGAAGACGGCCGATGAACTCCGGGATCATGCCGAACTTGACCAGGTCCTCCGGCATGACGTCCTCGAAGACGTCCTTGGCCTCCAGCTCGCGCTTGGACAGGATCGTCGCGCCGAAGCCGATGCCCTTCGCGCCCGCCCTCGCCTCGATGATCTTCTCCAGGCCGGCGAAGGCACCACCCACGATGAACAGGACGTTCGTCGTGTCGATCTGGATGAACTCCTGGTGGGGGTGCTTGCGGCCGCCCTGGGGCGGGACCGAGGCCGTGGTGCCTTCGAGGATCTTCAGCAACGCCTGCTGGACGCCCTCGCCCGATACGTCGCGGGTGATCGAGGGGTTCTCGCTCTTCCTCGCGACCTTGTCGATCTCGTCGATGTAGATGATCCCGGTTTCGGCCTTCTTGACGTCGTAGTCCGCCGCCTGGATCAGCTTCAGGAGGATGTTCTCCACGTCCTCGCCGACGTAGCCCGCCTCCGTGAGCGCCGTCGCGTCGGCGATCGCGAACGGCACGTTCAGCATGCGCGCCAGCGTCTGTGCGAGGAGGGTCTTGCCGGAGCCCGTGGGGCCCAGCAGGAGGATGTTGGACTTCGCCAGTTCGATCGCGTCGTCACGGCCGCTCGCGCCGCCGTTCTCGCCCGCCTGGACCCGCTTGTAGTGGTTGTACACCGCGACGGAGAGGGCTTTCTTCGCCGCCTCCTGGCCGACCACATAGCCCTCGAGGAACTCGTAGATCTCGCGGGGCTTGGGAAGCTCCTCCCAGCGCACCTCGCTGGTCTCCGCGAGCTCTTCCTCGATGATCTCGTTGCAGAGATCGATGCACTCGTCGCAGATGTACACACCGGGCCCTGCGATGAGCTTCTTGACCTGCTTCTGGCTCTTGCCGCAGAACGAGCACTTGAGCAGATCGCCGCCGTCACCGATGCGTGCCACGGTGTGCTTCCCCTTCGCCTGGGAGACGCCCGGACGCTTTCGAGTCCAGCGGCTCCTGGTGCTGCCTTATGTCCGACGGTACCTTGCCGGGCCCGGTGTTCGGGCCCCCCTTGGCAGGGTTCACTTTGACGTGCACCGTGCCAAGGGGGGCTCGGAGTATGCCGTTCCGCGTCAGCGGACCGCGGCGTTGTTCAGCTTGCGGGTGGAGATGATCTGGTCGACGAGGCCGTACTCCAGCGCCTCCTCGGCCGTGAGGATCTTGTCGCGCTCGATGTCCTCGCGGATCTTCTCGAGCGGCTGGTTCGAGTGCTTGGCCAGCATCTGTTCGAGCTGGTCACGCATCCGGGTGAACTCCTTCGCGATGATCTCCAGGTCGGAGAGCTGACCACGGCCGGTGGAGCCCGCCGGCTGGTGGATCAGCACACGGGAGTTCGGCAGCGCCATGCGCTTGCCGGGCGTACCGGCCGCGAGCAGGATCGCCGCGGCGGAGGCCGCCTGGCCCATGCAGACCGTCTGGATGTCGGGCTTGACGAACTGCATGGTGTCGTAGATCGCCGTGAGGGCGGTCATGTCGCCACCGGGGCTGTTGATGTAGATCGAGATGTCCCGGTCCGGGTCCATCGACTCCAGGCACAGCAGCTGCGCCATGACGTCGTTGGCGGAGGCGTCGTCGATCTGGACGCCCAGGAAGATCACGCGCTCCTCGAAGAGCTTCGCGTACGGGTCGTACTCGCGGATGCCCTGGGAGGTGCGCTCGACGAAGCGCGGGATGACGTAGCGGCTGTCGGGGCGGGGCCCCTCGTACATGCCGTTGGCGGCGCCGGGGAAGTTGCTCATGGGGTGTTCACCGTCCTGGTGGCGTTCTGGGGGCTTTGGTCTCGGCGGTGCGTGGCGTGGCCGGGCCGGTCAGGCACCGGTGCCGCCGCCTCCCGGAACACCCGAGGCGTGCGTGATGATCTCGTCAATGAGACCGTACTCCTTGGCCTCTTCCGGGGTGAACCAGCGGTCGCGGTCGCCGTCGCGGATGATCGTCTCGACGGTCTGGCCGGAGTGGCGCGCGGTCAGCTCGGACATGCGCTTCTTGGTGCGCAGCAGGTACTCGGCCTGGATCTTGATGTCCGAGACCGTACCGCCGAGGCCCGCGGAGCCCTGGTGCATCATGATGTCCGCGTGCGGCAGGGCGAAGCGCTTGCCGGCGGCGCCGCCGGTAAGCAGGAACTGGCCCATCGAGGCGGCCATGCCCATGGCGATCGTGACCACGTCGTTCGGGATGTACTGCATGGTGTCGTAGATCGCCATGCCGGCCGTCACCGAACCGCCGGGGCTGTTGATGTAGAGGTAGATGTCCTTGTCCGGTTCGGCGGCAAGGAGCAGCAGCTGCGCGGTGATCTTGTTGGCGATGTCGTCGTCAACCTGCTGGCCGAGGAAAATGATCCGCTCGCCGAGCAGCCGGTTGTAGACCTGGTCGCCGAGGCCACCACCGATGGAAGGCTCGCCGGCGGCGGAGGGCATCAGATTCGTCACGTATCCACCTGCTCGTCTTGCGACGGCGCCGGGCCGTCTCATTGTTCTGCCTTTCATGGACCCTAACGCGATGGTCCCTTCGGGGAATCCCGGGAAGTGACCTGTTCGCTGTGAGCGCAGGTCGCTTCGCGGGAGCGGGACCCGTCGCTTCGCAGGGGCGGGGCCCGTCGCTTCGCGGGGGCCGGGCCTGCCCCCGGAGGCCACTGTCCCCGGGTACGGCAGCGGGCCCCGGGGAAAGTCCCCAGGGCCCGCTGTACGTGCCTTACAGGCGCCGCAGGGCCGCTCAGCCCTCGGCGTTCTCCTCGGAGGTCTCCGACGCCTCGGCGGCCTCGACCGTCTCGACGGCGGTCTCGGTCTCCTCCTCGTCGTCCAGGTCGACGATCTCGCCGTTGGTGTCCTTCACCGTGGCGGCCTCGACCACGACGGCCAGCGCCTTGCCACGGGCGACCTCGCCGACCAGGAGCGGCACCTGGCCGCCCTCGACGACGGCCTGGGCGAACTGGTCGGGGGACATGCCCGAGGAGGCCGCACGCCGCATGAGGTGCTCGGTGAGCTCCTCCTGGTTGACGTTCAGCTGCTCCTTCTTGACCAGCTCGTCGAGGACGAACTGGGTCTTGATGCCCTTGACCGCGGCGTCGCGGGTCTCGGTCTCGAACTCCTCGGCGGTCTTGCCCTGGATCTCCAGGTACTTGTCGAGGGTGAGGCCCATCTGGCCGAGCTGGTGGTGCTCAAGGTTGTGCTTGCGGGTGTTGATCTCGTCCTCGAGCAGCTTCTCGGGGACCGGGACCTCGACCAGCTCGAGGAGCTTCTCCAGGACGCGCTCCTGGGCCTGGGTGGCCTGGTCGAACTGCTTCATGTTCGCGAGGCGCTTGCGGCTGTCGGCCTTCAGCTCGTCCAGGGTGTCGAACTCGGAGGCGAGCTGCGCGAAGTCGTCGTCCAGCGCGGGCAGTTCACGGGCGGCGACCTGGGTGACCTTGACGGTGACCTCGGCCTCCCGGCCCGCGGCGGAGCCGCCCTTGAGCTCGGAGGTGAAGGTGGCCTCGCCACCGGCCTCCAGGCCCTTCACGGCGTCGTCGATGCCGTCCAGCAGCTCGCCGGAGCCGATGGTGTAGGAGACGCCGTTGGCGATGCCGTCCTCCAGGACCTCGCCGTCGACCTTGGCCTCCAGGTCGATGGTGACGACGTCGCCGTCCTCGGCGGCGCGCTCGACCGGGGAGGTGGAGGCGAAGCGCTCGCGCAGCTGCTCGACCGACTTCTCGACGTCGTCGTCGGAGACCTCTACGGCGTCGACCTCGACCTCGATGCCGGAGTAGTCCGGGATCTCCAGGGCCGGGCGGATGTCGACCTCGGCGGTGAAGTTCAGCGTCTCGCCGTCCTTCAGCTCGGTGATGTCGACCTCGGGCTGGCCCAGCGGGCTGAGCTCGGCCTCGTTGACCGCCTCGGTGTAGAACTTCGGAAGCGCGTCGTTGACGGCCTCCTCGAGGACGGCGCCACGGCCGAACCGCTGGTCGATGACACGGGCGGGGATCTTGCCCTTGCGGAAGCCCTTCACCGTGACCTGCTGGTTGATCTTCTTGTACGCCGCGTCGAGGCTGTCCTTGAGCTCCTCGAAGGGCACCTCGACAGTGAGCCGAACCCGGGTCGGGTTCAGGGTCTCCACGGCGCTCTTCACGGTTCGGTCTCCTTGTGGCTGACTTCTTGGATTCTGCCGGGGCCAGACTGGTCCGGCGGATTCGCCGCCCGAAGGAGTTCGTAGGCCGAGTGGGCCGGGACACACGGGCGCGCAGCTTGCATAGTAACCGCAGCCGGTCAGCGCCCCAAAAGGCGATCATCGGGACGTCGCGAGCCGTTGGTCGGGGTGGCGGGATTTGAACCCACGGCCTTCCGCTCCCAAAGCGGACGCGCTACCAAGCTGCGCCACACCCCGTCTGGTGCGACACGTAGGGTACATGCCCCGGGCGGATCCGTCGGCCGTATTCTTCGAGGCGGGCCGCACGATCGAAGTCGTTGGCCTCGGCGGCGGGCGACCCGCTACGATGCCTCCAGTGCCGCGGTCACGGACCTGCGGCGCACTGTCGCGGGCGTAGCTCAATGGTAGAGCCCTAGTCTTCCAAACTAGCTACGCGGGTTCGATTCCCGTCGCCCGCTCCGATCGGTCGCTCCGACCGACCCAGGGCCCGGTTCCGCTTCGGCGGGGCCGGGCCCTGGCGCGTTCGGGGGGCGTGATCAGGGTGCGCTGGAGGGTCTTCGGTTCCGGAGGACGGTGCCGGTGGCGGTGGCGGTGGCGGCCAAGGCGACGGCGGCGGCCGTCAGGGCCGGCCTGCGGCACCGGTGGTGCGGGGACGGCACCGTGTCCGGCGCGGACGGGTCCGGTCCACGCAGACGGGTCCGGCGTCCGGGTGCGGTCGAACAGCGCCGCGGACACCGCCGCCGGCGAGACCGAAGGGGGGCCGGCCGACAGGGCGGCGGAACCTTGGCCGCCGGGTTCCCGGCCTCCCCCGGCGCCTGGTGCGCCAGCAGGCCAGGCAGGTGTGCGGGGCGCCTCCGCCGTCGCGGGCCAGGACGACGGTGCCGGTGGCGGCCAGGGCGACGGCAGCCGCCACCCGCGCCGGTCTGCGGCACCGGTGGTGCGGGGACGGCTCGGTGTCCGCCGCTGACGGGTCCGGCGTCCGGTGCTCGGTCGAACAGCGCCGCGGACACCGCCGCCGGCGAGACCGAAGGGGCCGCCGGCAGGGCGGCGGAACCCTTGGCCGCCGGGTTCCCGGCCTCCCCCGGCGCCAGGTGCGCCAGCAGGCGCCGTCCTACGGCGCCGGTGGTGCGGGGACGGCTCGGTGCCAAGCTCGGGCAGGCCCGGTCCGCCGCTGACGGCTCCGGCGTCCGGGGCACGGCGCGGACACCGCCGCCGGCGAGACCGAAGGCAGCCGGGCGTCGCGGAGGAAGTCCAGGAGCTTCTCGGGGGTCGGTCGGCTCCTGGGGTGTTGCTCCAGGCAGAAAAGACCCGGTTCGCCGTCTCCCGAGGGGCTCGCGCTGTCGAAGGGGCCCGCTCCGGGTGGCGGCGTACACGACGACCTCGCCGAGGAGGAAGACGTCGGTGGCCGGGCCGGCCTCATGAAGGGGGTGCTCTCCCCCGCTCTCGGCTTCGGTCGAGCGGGCGGTTTCCTCAAGCGTCGGCGGTGGTGGACTCGGCGGCGCGGGACGGCAGCGAAGTCGATGGCGCGTGGGCCGTCCGTCCTCGGCGAGCACGACGTCGGCCGGTTCAGGTCGCGGCGCGGTGGATGTCACGCACGGCCTGGGCGAGGAGGCCCGCGGCGAGTTCGCGCAGCGGTTCCGGGGGCAGCGGGCCGTGGCGGGGGACGTGAGTTACGACGTCCTCGCCGAGGATGTAGAGGCGTCCGCCACGGAGGCCGTGAAGGCGCCGCCGGCCTGGCCCGCGGTGGCCACCTCGCGGCCGGACCGGAGGCGGTACTCGTCATCGGCGGCGTGCCGGCCGTGCACGGCCTTGATCGCGAGCCGACGGCGGAGGCGGGCCGGGCGAGGCGCACCACGCCCGTGCCGACACTGCCGGCCGCCCGGCTCCACCCGGTCGGACCGGGCGAGGTGCACCACGCCCGTGCCGACGCTGCCGGCCGTCCGGCTCCGCCGGGTCTGTGGCCCATGGTGTGAAGTTGTCCAGCCTGTTCCGATCCGCGGGCCGCGGCCCCTCACCGGGTCAGAACTTGATCGAACTGATCGAGTCGGCTATCGAGTTCAGGAAGCGGTCGATGGACGGGGCCATGCCGGTCGAGGCAAGGAAGAAGCCGAAGAGGACCGCGATGATCGCGGGCCCTGCCTTGATGTTCCCTCCTCGCAGCATTACCACCAGGATGATCGCCAACAGCAGCACCACAGACAGTGAAATGGCCACAACTGATCACACCCTCGGTCGGTCCCTCTCCCGGCCCGGAGGCACGGCCCGCGCCCCCGCCAGGACCATCGTGCCACCAACCCGGCCACCTCATGCGGCCCGTGACACAACGTCGGGCACGGGACCCGGCACGGGCGACCCGCCGCACAGTAATTCGACCGGGTGCCCGCAGGCCACTTCCCGGGGAAATACGCGGCTTCGTTTCCCTCTCCACACATCCTGTTCGCAGGTAATTCGAATTGATGACGAATTGATGGCACAGAGACCCCGTATGCACCATTTAGTCTGGATGAATCGGGACATCAGGGATGAACTGACGACCCCTGTGTGCACACCATCACGTAGGCAGAGACGCCGAGTTCGGTAAATAGGCGGGCCCCGGAAGGCGTTAACCGGGAATGGCTGCGGGAGTTTTACGAAATCCATAGACGACGCTAGGGTGCCTGAGATGTTTGACGCCGCGCCGCCCCCCGGCCAGAACCGCAGGCCGCTCCCCCCGGCACAGTCGCCGGCGGACGGAGTGCCCGGTCCGCATACCCCGATGCGTGTGCCGAGGGGGCCGGAGAAGGCGGACAGACCGGGCGAACAGCGCGACGGCAAACCGCGCGACGCGTTCTTCGACAACGCCAAGTACCTGGCGATCGTGCTCGTCGCGATGGGGCACTCGTGGGAGCCGCTGAAGAGCGACAGCCGCATCCTCCAGGGCGTGTACGACGTCGTGTACACCTTCCACATGCCGGCGTTCGTCCTCATCTCCGGCTACTTCTCCCGCAGTTTCGACCTGAGCCCGGCCCGGCTCAAGCGGCTGATCACGGGCGTCGCCGTGCCGTACGTCGTCTTCGAGACGGCCTACTCGCTCTTCGAGCGCTACTTCAACCACAACCCCGGACAGGACATCAGCCTCGTCTACCCCTTCTACCTGACGTGGTTCCTGTGCGCCCTGTTCGTCTGGCGGCTGACCACGCCGATCTGGCGGCTGGTGCGGTGGCCGGTGCCGCTCGCCCTCGTGATCGCCATGCTGGCGACCGTCACCTCACACATCGGCGACGTCCTGAACATGCAGCGCCTCCTGCAGTTCCTGCCGTACTTCGTGCTCGGGCTGACCCTGAAGCCCGAGCACTTCCGGCTGGTGCGCCGCCACTCGGTGCGGATCCTGTCGGTGCCGGTGTTCGCGACCGCGCTGCTCGTCGGCTGGTGGGCGGCGCCGCGGATGAACACCGTGTGGTTCTACCGCCGTGACTCGGCGCCGGGGATGGGGGCGCCCTGGTGGACCGGTCCGGTCATGACCCTGGCGATGTTCGGCTGCGCGATGCTGCTGACCGCCTGCTTCTTCTCCTGGGTGCCGGGCCGGACGACCTGGTTCACGGCGATCGGCGCGGGCACGCTCTACGGCTACCTGCTGCACGGCTTCCTGAGGAAGGCCGGCGAATACCGCGGCTGGTTCGACGAGGCCTGGCTGCACACCCCGCTCGGTGAGGTCTTCATGACCGTCCTCGCGGCCGGCGTGGTCACCCTGCTGTGCACCAAACCCGTACAACGGGTGTTCCGGTTCGCGGTGGAGCCGCGGATGGAGTGGGCGTTCAAGCAGGACCCGGCCCAACTCGCCCGCGAGCGGCGGCTGAGGGAACACGCGAAGGTCAGCGCGTAGGACCCGGCCGGCCCGGACCGAGAAGTGCGCGCATCCGGGCGTACTTCTCGGTCAGCCGTTTCCGGGTCGGCTCGTCCAGGACCGCCAGCCGCTCCGGGTCGGCGTTGTGCGCCAGGTCGGCCTCCTTCACCAGTCGTGCGCCGTCGGTGGCGAGGATCCGCCGCGCGTACGCCTCCGGCTCCTCTCCCGGCCGCTTGGTGAGGGCGTCCACGATGGCCTTCGTACGCGCCGTCAGCGCCGCCTGTGCGAGCCACTCCCGGGTCAGCGCGTCGTCCTCGACGGCGTCGTGCAGCCAGGCCGCCGCGATCTGCTCCGCGTCCCCGCCCCGGGCGCGCACGCCCGCGGCGACGGCGGCGAGATGTTCGGCGTAGGGCCGGCCCGCCTTGTCGGTCTGCCCCTCGTGGGCGGCACGGGCAAGGACCTCGATTTCGGCGAGCGTGAGCTGTGTCATGCGTCCAGTGTCCCAACGACCGTACGGGGCACGGCTCGCGGTGTACCGGATACGTACGGCTTCGGTCCGCCGAACACGACCCCGGGACGCCGGCGGTGGCTCGCCGCAGGCGCGCGGATGGCCGGCACCGGCACGGGCGCCCGGCGGGGCGCCACGGCGGCGGTCGCGGGCGGGGCCCCGGAAGGGCGGGTGCCGTACGGGAGCCGGGCCCGGCGCGGCACGGGGCGCGTGCGGGCCTCAGCGGGTCAGCGGTGTCGCCTGGCGGCAGATGAGCAGGAGGGCGCGGTCGTCGTTGACGTCCTTCGCGACGGCCTCGATGAGGTGCCAGGCGGCGCCGTGGAAGCCGCCCGCGACATAGCGGTCGGCCTCGCCGGTGAGACGGTCGATGCCCTCGACGATGTCGCGGTCGGAGGTTTCCACCAGACCGTCTGTGAACAGCATCAACACGTCCCCGGGCCGGAGCGAGCCCTTCACGGGGTCGAACTGGGCGCCGTCGTACACACCGAGCAGCGGACCCTCGGCGGCCTTCTCCTCCCAGCGCCCGCTGCCCGCGCTCAGCTGGAGCCCCGGCGGATGCCCGGCGGAGTACAGCTCGTAGTCGCCGGAGTCGAGGTCCAGCACGAGATGGATGGAGGTGGCGAAGCCCTCGTCCCAGTCCTGGCGGAGGAGGTAGCCGTTCGCGGCCGGGAGGAAGGCGTGCGGGGGCAGGGAGCCCAGCAGACCCCCGAAGGCCCCCGACAGCAGCAGGGCGCGCGATCCCGCGTCCATGCCCTTGCCGGACACGTCCGTGAGCACGACCTCCAGTGTGCGGCCGCCGTTCGTGCGGGAGGCGACCACGAAGTCACCGGAGAAGGACTGACCGCCGGCCGGCCGCAGCGCCATCTCGTGGTGCCAGCCCTGCGGCAGCTTCGGCAGCTTGCTCTGCACCCGGATCCGCTCGCGCAGGTCGAACAGCATGGTGCCGCCGCGCCGCCAGGGCACCCCGACCCGGCTGCGGAACTGGGCCGTGAGCAGGCCGAAGAAACCGCACGCGGCCACGACCAGGACCACGCCCGGCGTGACCCGCGAGGGTCCCTCGGTGTACGGGCCGAGCCGCACCGACTCCACGATCAGCGCGGTGGCCGCCGCCGCGTACAGGCCGAGCAGGCTCGCCGGGCGCAGCAGCAGTCCGCCCGCGACGATCGGCAGCACCAGGGCGGCCGGGGAGCACCACACCGAGTCGACCAGGGTCATGGACATGAGGATGGGGATGGTGAGCAGCAGCCCGACGAACGCGATCCAGTCGGAGCCGTCGCCGCGGAAGTAGTCCACGGCGCTTCTGCGCAGCCCGGTGCGGACCCGGTGCCACTGCATCTTCCACCGGGCCGTGAACGTCTCGGCCTTCGATCGCCGCTCTCGTCCTGCTGCCATTAGCTCGGGACCCTATCCATCGGACCGGCCGCTTGGCACGGGAGGTCCCACTTGTCCCCCGTGCGAGGCTCCGCTTCGCCGTTCGTCCTCACAGTGAACGGCACGCGAGGCCATCGCGCCGCCGTCCGGGAGAAATTCGCTGGCTCGCCCCGCAATGCCCTGATAGGCATGGCTCATGGGGACTGATCGGGGAACCGGGTTGAAGGTGCTGCGCGAGTCCGACTGGGACCGGTGGTACGACGTCTTGTTCCGCGCCTTCGGCGCCGCGGCGGTACCGGCCGAGGAACGCGAACTGGACAGGTCCCTCACCGAGTTCGACCGTTCGCTCGCGGCATGGGACGGCGACGAGATCGTGGGGGCGGCGGGGGCGTTCAGCTTCCGGATGACCGTGCCGGGCGGGGCCGCGGTCCCGACGGCGGGCGTCACCATGGTGGGGGTGGCGGCCACCCACCGGCGCCGCGGGGTGCTGACCTCGATGATGCGCCGGCAGCTGGACGACGTACGCGCGCTGGGCGAGCCGCTCGCGGTGCTCACCGCGTCCGAGCCCGCGATCTACGGCCGCTTCGGGTACGCCGCGGCGACCTTCCGTACGAGCGCCGAGATCGACACGAGCCGGGTGACGCTGTCCCTGCCGCCCGGCGTCGAGGACGTACGGCTGCGCTACGCGACCCCCGCCGACGTCCTCGAAGCCTGCGAGGCGGTCTACGCGGCGCTGGTGCCGCTGCGGCCCGGGATGCTGGCCCGGCAGCCCGGCTGGGAGCGGGCCGGTCTTCTCGACCCCGAGAGCGAGCGGGACGGGGCGTCGGCGTTGCAGTGCGTGGTGGCCGAACGGGACGGCGAGGTCACCGGGTACGCCCGGTTCCGCACCAGGATCGGCTGGAGCGAGAGCGGGCACGACGGCACGGTGCAGCTGAAGGACCTGGCCGCGCTCGATCCCGTCACCGGGGCGGCGCTGTGGCGGTTCCTGTTCGGCATCGACCTGATGACGACGCTCTCGGTGAACTCGCGGCCGGTCGACGACGCCTGGCGGTACCTCGTCTCGGACACCCGCCGCTGCCGGCCGCGCCTGAGGGACGACGCGTACGTCCGTCTCGTCGACATCGGTACGGCGCTGTCGGCGCGGACGTATCAGGTGCCCGTGGATGTCGTGCTGGAGGTGGAGGACACCTTCTGCCCGTGGAACGCGGGGCGTTGGCGCCTGACGGGCGATGCGAAGGGCGCGTCCTGCGAACGTACGACCGATGCCGCCGATCTCTCCCTCTCCGTACGGGAGTTGGGTGCGGCCTATCTCGGCGGGGTGACACTGCTGTCGCTCGCGGCGGCCGGGCGGATACGGGAGCGGCGGCCGGGGGCGCTGGCGGAGGCGTCGGTGGCGTTCGGCTCGCCGGTGGCCCCGTGGCTGCCGCACGGCTTCTAGACCGCCGCCTTCCGGCCGTAGCCCGGGCCTTCACGGCATACAGCACAGCACGGTGAAGGGGGGACCTTCACCGTGCTGTGGGCGGGGAACGGGGCGGGTCAGCCGACGGACACCTTGTCGGCCTGGGCCTCGACGGCCGGGGCCGGGCGGTCCCCCACGAACCTCTGCTTGATCACGGCGATCAGCACCACGACCGCCGCCACGCCCACGGACAGCAGCACGGTCGTACGGCCGCTGCTCTCGCCCTTGGTGTCGGTCAGCATGTAGCCGAGGACGCCGACGATGAAGAGGGCCGTCGCCCAGGTCAGGTACGGGTAGAGCCACATCCGCACGACGAGCTTCTCCGGCGCCTCCCGCTGGATGATCCTGCGCATCCGCAGCTGCGAGAAGCAGATGACCAGCCACACGAACAGGGCCACCGCGCCGCTGGAGTTGACCAGGAAGAGGAACACGGTCTTCGGGTAGGCGTAGTTGAAGAAGACCGCCACGAAGCCGAAGACGACCGACGCCAGGATGGCCGTCATCGGCACACCACGGGAGGTGGTGCGGGCGAACGCCTTCGGGGCGTCACCGCGCTCGCCGAGCGAGAAGGCCATGCGGGAGGCCGTGTACAGGCCGGAGTTGAGACAGGACAGCACCGAGGTCAGCACGATGACGTTCATGATCTCGCCGGCGTGCGCGATGCCGAGCGAGTTCAGCGCGGCGACGTAGGAGCCGTCCTTCTTGATGGACGGGTCGTTCCACGGCAGCAGCGCGACGACGACCAGGATCGAGCCCAGGTAGAAGACGCCGATACGCCAGATGATGCTGTTGGTGGACTTGGTGACCGCGCGCTGCGGGTCCTCCGACTCACCGGCCGCGAGCGTGGCGATCTCGCTGCCCATGAAGGAGAAGACGACCAGCAGGACACCGGTGAGGATGGCGCCGGGGCCGTGCGGCAGGAAGCCGCCGTGGTTGGTCAGGTTGCCGAAGGACGCCTTGTCGGCGTGCGCACCCGGCAGCACCCCGAAGATGGCCAGCAGACCGATGACGATGAACGCGCCGATCGCCACGACCTTGATACCGGCGAACCAGAACTCGAACTCGCCGTAGGAGCCGACGGAGACCAGGTTGGTCGCGGTCAGCACGGTCATCACGATGAGCGCCCAGGCCCACTGCGGTACGTCCGGGACCCAGCCGTGGAGGATCCCGGCGCCGGCGGTGGCCTCGACGGCCAGCACGACGACCCAGAAGAACCAGTAGAGCCAGCCGATGGAGAACCCGGCCCAGCGGCCGAGGGCACGGTCGGCGTGCGCGGAGAAGGAGCCGGAGGTGGGGTTGGCGGCGGACATCTCGCCGAGCATCCGCATCACGAGGACGACGAGGGTGCCGACGACCGCGTAGGACAGGAGGATGCCGGGTCCCGCGGTAGCGATTCCGGAGCTGGAACCGACGAAGAGGCCGGCTCCGATGACACCACCGATCGCGATCATCGTCAGGTGGCGGTTCTTGAGTCCTGCTTGGAGGCCCGAACCAGGGGTCATGGACGGATTTCCTTTACGCCAGGCGGAACATGTCGTACGAGCGGTGTACGAGTCGGTCCAGTGAATCGGAGGCGAACCGATTCGGGAACCTCTGAATCCGTATCGTTACTTGAGGTTCCCTTGAGGTTCTATGGTCCCGCTCACATTTTCCAGGCCTGGCGGTCCGGTGATCCGGCGTCGCGACCCGAGGCTGCTGCCCCGGATGGGGCGTGTCACACTCATGGCATGCGCGTGTATCTCGGCTCCGACCATGCGGGCTACGAACTCAAGAACCACCTCGTCGACTGGCTCGAGGCGGCGGGGCACGAGCCCGTCGACTGCGGGCCGCACATCTACGACGCCCAGGACGACTACCCGCCCTTCTGCCTGCGCGCCGCCGAGCGTACGGCCGCGGACCCCGACGCCCTCGGCATCGTGATCGGCGGCTCCGGCAACGGGGAGCAGATCGCCGCGAACAAGGTGAAGGGCGTGCGGGCGGCACTGGCCTGGAGCGAGGAGACCGCGTCGCTCGGCCGGCAGCACAACAACGCCAATGTCGTGGCCGTGGGTGCGCGCATGCACAGCACGGAGGAGGCGACGAAGTTCGTCGAGACCTTCCTCAACACGCCGTTCTCCGGTGACGAGCGTCACATCCGACGGATCGACATGCTGTCGGCGTACGAGACGACGGGCGACCTGCCGCCGATCCCTGCGCACCACCCTCAGCAGTAGGCTCCGTCGGCTCGGCATCGGCCCACCCGTCTCGGCCGGCCGAGACGGGTGGGCGGGCCGGAAAGAACCGGAAGGACACCCTCGCCTTGCCCGAAGGGCACACCATCCATCGGCTGGCCCAGGATTACGCCGAGCGCTTCCAAGGCACCGTCCCGCGCGTCACCAGCCCCCAGGGCAAGTTCTCCGACGCCGCCGCCCTGCTGGACGGAGCCGAGCTGACGGCCACCGAAGCGCACGGCAAGCATCTCTTCCTCCGCTTCCGGGACACCGACTGGGTCCACATCCACCTCGGCCTGTTCGGCAAGGTCGGCTTCGGTGACGCCCCCGCACCCCCGCCGACCGACACCGTCCGCCTCCGGCTCAGGAACGACACCGCGTACGTGGACCTGCGCGGCCCCACCACCTGCGCGCTGATCACGGACGTCGAGAAGCGGGCCGTACACGACCGCCTCGGCCCCGACCCGCTCCGCGAGGACGCCGACCCGGACGCGGCGTACCGCAGGATCTCCCGCAGCCGTACGACGATCGCCGCGCTGCTCATGGACCAGAAGATCGTCGCCGGTGTCGGCAACGTCTACCGCGCCGAGGTCCTCTTCCGGCACGGCATCGACCCCTACCGCGCGGGCAAGGACCTCACCCCGGCCGAGTGGGAGACCCTCTGGGGCGACCTCGTCGCGCTGATGCACGAAGGGGTCCGGAACAACAGGATCGACACCGTCCGGGCCGAGCACACCCCGCAGGCCATGGGCCGCCCGCCCCGCGTCGACGACCACGGCGGCGAGGTGTACGTCTACCGCCGCGCCACCCTCCCCTGCCACATCTGCGGCACCGAGATCCGCACCGCCGGCCTCGCCGCCCGCAACCTCTTCTGGTGCCCCACCTGCCAGAAGCCCTGAATCGAGCTGGTCACCGCCGTACGACCCCGAGACGCGAAAGAGGCTCGCCGGGGTCGAGGAGACGTACGACCCGGCGAACCTCTTTCCGCAGGAACTACGGCGTCTAGCGCTTGCCGGCGAACTTCCAGGCGGTGGGCAGCGCGCCCATCGCCAGGGCCGCCTTGAGGGCGTCGCCGATCAGGAACGGGGTGAGGCCGAGCGCGACCGCCTTGGCGAGGGACAGGTCGGCGGCGAGGGCCAGGTAGGGCACGCCGACGGCGTAGATGATCGCCTCGCCGAGGAGCATCGCGCCCGCCATGCGCAGCGGCGAGCGGTCCGCGCCGCGCCGGGCCAGGGCGCCGACGGCCGCCGAGGCGAGCAGCATGCCGAGGATGTAGCCGAAGGAGACGGAGGCCGCGCCGGAGGTGCCGCCCGCGAACCACGGCACGCCCGCGACACCGGCGAGCGCGTACAGGGCGAGGGAGAGGAAGCCGCGGCGGGCGCCGAGCGCGGTGCCGACGAGCAGCGCGGCGAAGGTCTGGCCGGTCACCGGCACCGGGGAGCCGGGCACCGGGACGGCCAGCTGGGCCGCGAGGCCGGTGAGCACGGCACCGCCGGCGACGAGGGCCGCGTCGCGGACACGGGACGCAGGCAGCAGGTCGGCGAGGACTGCGCCGGGGCGAGCGGTGACGGTGGCGGTGCTCATGGGGACTCCGCGGGTGAGTGGACAGGTGGGAACACCGTGACGCTATACCGGGCCGCTCGCGTCGATCACCGTCATCGGTCGACAAAGGCTTGAGCAGGGCCTTGGTGGGCTCCGCACAAAGGATGTGGGTTACACCGGGTACGGCGTGATACCGGTCACTGAGGTGGACACACTCGGCTCACTTCCCCACGGCGAGGCGGGGCTGTGGGTTCCCGCCAAAGCCTCCGTTTGCTAGCTTCGAACGCATGGTTGCCCAGGCCCGGTACTTCACGTCGCGTCGCTATGTCGACCTGCGACGCCAGGGCACGGCCACCTGTCGCCGCCCGGGGTAGGGGCGGACCGCTCGGCACGCCTCTCGCTTCGCACCCCTCGACATGCGAACCCCTCGAACTCCGAGACGTGTCGGCCCCGTTCCCGAGGACGGTCCTCCATGCCCCGTACCGCGGTATCCCCCCTTGTCCCGCCCGCTCCGCGTGCCGCCGACAGCGACCGGCTGCGCACCAGCGCCAGTGTCGTGCTGCGGTCCGTGCTGGAGCACGGGCCGGTGGCGCGCAGCACCGTCGCCCGGCTGACGGGACTGTCGCCCGCGTCGGTCACCGAGCACTGTGCCCGGCTCACCGGGCTCGGCCTGATCCGGGAGTCCGCCGCGCCCCGGCGCTCGAACGGGGTCGGCCGGCCGCATGTCCCCGTCGACCTCGACGACACGGGGTTCCTGGTCGGTGGGGTGCATGTGGCGGTGCCGTACACGACGGTCGCGCTGCTGGATCTGCGGGGCCGGGTGGTGGCCCGGCGCGAGCTGAAGCATGAACGCACCGATCCCCGCTGGGTGCTGGCGCGGGCCGCCGGAGCGCTCTCGGAGCTGCTCGCCGGGGTGCCGGGCCGCCGGCCGCTGGGCGTCGGAGTGGCGGTCGGCGGCTGGGTGGACCGGGAGACGGGCACCGTGGTCGAGCACCAGCTGCTGGGCTGGCGCGAGGTGCCGGTGCGGGAGCTGCTCGGCGCCCGCACCGGCCTGCCGGTCCATGTGGACGGGCACGCACGGGCGTTGGTGAACGGGGAGCGGCTGTTCGGGCGGACCCGGGGCAGCCGGAGCGTGCTGCATCTGTTCGTGGGCAACGTGGTCGACGCGGCCTTCGCCACCAACGACGAGGTGCACCACGGGCCGCGTTCGGCGGCCGGGGCGATCGCGCATCTGCCGGTGCCGGGCGGCACCGAGCCCTGCCCGTGCGGCCGTAGCGGCTGCCTTCAAGTGGAGCTGAGCGAGCGGACGTTGTGCCGGCGGGCCCGTGCGGCCGGGGTGATCGGCTCGGCCAATCCGATGCATGTGGTGGCCGCAGCGGCGGCCGGGGACGCGGTGGCCCGGCGGCTGCTGGTCGAGCGGTCCCGGACGACCGGGCGGGCGGCCGGGCTGCTGCTCGATGTGCTCAACCCGGAGACGGTCGTCGTCACCGAGGTCGGTGCCCTCCACTTCGAGGAGTGCCTGGGCGCGCTGCGGGAGGCGGCCGGAAATCGCCGTACGGCGGCGGTGCTGCCGACGAGTTTCCCGGATTCCGTGCTGGCGGTGGCGGGCGGTTCAGTGGCCCTTGACGTGGTGTTCCGGGATCCGCTGGGCGCGTCACCTGGGGCTATTTAATTCAGAAACTCCGAATGTTGACAGGGGTCGCTCATGGCCAGGAACATGCTGTTCATGAGCCACCTCACGAGCTGTCGCACCCTCTGTTGCTGACACATTGCCGCGCATGAAGCGCGTGTTTCCTGCTGCGTGAGTTCTCTTCTTCCGGCTTGTCTTTCCCGGAATTCTTCCTGCCTTCCCTTCCTGCATTCCCTCCCTGCATTCGCCTCCTGTCTTCCCGCCTTTCTCCCGGGAGTCCTCCCATGCACCGTCGTGTCTTTCTCACCTCCCTGCTGGGCGCGTCCACCGCCGCCGTGGGCCTCAGCGGCTGCGCGAAGGGCGATGCCGCCGCCGACACCCAGGGCGCCTCGACCAAGCCGCTCGCGGACAAGGTCCCGGCGGGCACCAGCCTGAAGATCGCCTCGTACCTGGGCCAGCAGCAGCTGCAGTTCCGGCTGGCGAAGCTGCCCAAGCTGCCGTTCACCGTGTCGAACTGGCTGAACATCGGGGCGGGCCCGGACGTCATCAACGCCTTCCGCGCGGGGTCCCTGGAGCTCGCCAACAACGCGGGCATCCCGCCGATCCAGGCGCACTACCAGGGTTTCACGGCGAAGATCGTGGCGATCGACATCACCCGCAAGCCCAACTACCTCTTCGCCACCAAGCCCGGCAGCGACATCCACACCGTCGACGACTTCAAGGGCAAGCGGCTCGCGTTCTCGCAGGGCCAGGCCCAGGGTGTGGTCCTGCTGCGGGCGCTGAAGCAGGCGGGCCTGAAGTACGACGAGGTGAAGCTGGTCCCGCTGACCAGCAACCAGTTCTTCACCGCGCTGCAGTCCGGGCAGGTCGACGTGGCCCCGCTCGCCATCAGCCAGGCACCGGCCTACCTCAAGCAGTACGGGTCCAAGGGCGCCCACACCATCCCCACCGACGTCGTCGACCTGCTCAACCTGCTGTGGGCCCCGCAGTCCGTGCTGAACGACCCCGCGAAGGCCGCCGCGATCGCCGCCTACATCCCGCAGTGGGCGCAGGGACAGGTGTGGCAGTACGAGCACCCGGACGTCTGGAACGAGGAGTTCTACGTCAAGACGCAGAACCTGACCCCGGAGCAGGCGCGGGGCATCGCCAAGCTCGCCAACAAGCCGCTGTTCCCGCCCAGTTGGGACGAGGCGATCAAGTGGGAGCAGGCGACGGCCGATCTGCTCGCCGAGGGCGGGTTCGTGAAGAAGTTCGACGTCTCCTCGCTCTTCGACCACCGCTTCGAGCCGATCGCCGCCAAGGCCGTACCCGAGGAGTACCGGAAATGACCGCCGTGACCACGACGACCACCCCCGTCGCGGCGGCCGAGGCCGGAGAGGTCCCCCAGGTCCGCAGGCGGCGGCGTCTCTCCCCCGGCCGCCGGCTGCCCGCCGCCCGGCTGCTCGGCCCCCTCCTCGTCCTCGCCGTGTGGGCCGCCGCCTCCGCCGCCGGAGCGCTCGACACGGGTGCCATCCCGGCTCCCTGGACGGTCATCGGGACCGCCGGTCATCTGTGGACCGCCGGCACCCTGCCCACCGACATCCTGACCTCGCTGGAGCGGGCCGGATACGGCTTCGCGATCGGTCTTGCCGCAGGGGTGCTGCTCGCGCTCGCCTCCGGGCTCAGCCGGACCGGGGAGGCGCTGATCGACGGGACCGTGCAGTTCAACCGGGCGATCCCGACCCTCGGCCTGATCCCGCTGTTCATCCTCTGGCTGGGCATCGGCGAGACCTTCAAGGTCGCCATCATCGCGATCGTCGTCTACATCCCGATCTATCTGAACACGCATGCCGCGCTGTCCGGCATCGACGGCCGGTACGTCGAACTCGCCGAGGTGCAGGGCCTGTCCCGGCTCACCTTCGTCCGCCAGGTGGTGATCCCCGGCGCGCTGCCCGGATTCTTCGTGGGACTCCGGCTCGGTGTGACGGGCTCCTGGCTGGCCCTGGTGGTGCTGGAGCAGATCAACGCCACCAGCGGCCTCGGCTACATGATGTTCCAGGCGCAGAACTACGGCCAGACCGACGTGATCCTGGTCGGCCTGCTGATCTACGGCGTCTTCGGCCTGGTCTCCGACAGCGTGGTCCGTCTCATCGAACGGAGGGTGCTGTCGTGGCGCCGCACACTGAGCAACTGACCCGCCCCGCCGTCCGGCTCCGGGGCCTCACCCGCTCCTTCGACAGCCGTACGGTCCTCGACGGCATCGACCTCGACCTGCCCGCCGGCCAGTTCACGGCCCTGCTCGGACACAGCGGCTCGGGCAAGAGCACCCTGCTGCGGGCGATTGCCGGGCTCGACCACGCAGTCGCGGGCGGCGGGCGGCTCACCGCCCCCGAGCGGGTCTCGGTCGTCTTCCAGGACTCCCGGCTGCTGCCCTGGCGCCGGGTGCTGGACAACGTCCTGCTCGGCACCGACGGCAAGGACGCCGAGGAGCGCGGCCGGGCCGCCCTCGCCGAGGTCGGGCTGAAGGGCCGCGAACGGGCCTGGCCGGGCGAGCTGTCCGGTGGTGAGGCCCAGCGGGCCGCGCTCGCCCGCTCCCTGGTCCGCGAGCCCGAACTCCTGCTGGCCGACGAGCCGTTCGGCGCGCTGGACGCGCTCACCCGCATCAGGATGCACAGCCTGCTGCGCGACCTGTGGCAACGCCACCGGCCCTCCGTGCTGCTCGTCACCCACGACGTCGACGAGGCGATCGTGCTCGCCGACCGGGTCCTCGTCCTGGACCGGGGCCGCATCGGCCACGACCTGACCATCGACCGCCCCCACCCGCGCTCCTACCGCGAGCCGGTCCTGGGCGAGTACCGCGAGCGGCTGCTGGCCGCACTGGGCGTCACGGAGGACCGGTGACACGGAGAAGACTCCATCTGAACGCGTTCCTCATGAACACCGGGCACCACGAGGCGTCGTGGCGGCTGCCGGAGAGCGACCCGTATGCGCACGTGGATCTGAAGCATTACGTGCGGCTCGCCCGGACCGCCGAGCTCGGCACCTTCGACTCCCTCTTCCTCGCCGACGGCCCCCAACTGTGGGGCAACCTCGCCCAGCGCCCGGCCGGCGCGCTGGAACCGCTCACCCTGCTGACGGCGCTGGCGACGGCCACCGAGCACATCGGCCTGATCGCCACCGCCTCCACCTCCTACAACTCGCCCTACAACCTGGCCCGCAAGTTGGCCTCGCTGGACATCATCAGCGGCGGCCGGGCCGGCTGGAACATCGTCACCACCGCCGGCGCCGAGGCCGCCCGGAACTTCGGGCTCAGCGAAGAGCCCCCGCACGCCGAGCGGTACACCCGCGCGGCCGAGTTCCTCGACGTGGCGCTGAAGCTGTGGGACAGCTGGGAGGACGACGCGATCGTCGCCGACAAGGCGGCCGGCGTCTGGGGCGACGACGGCAAGATCCATCCGCCCCGCCACCAGGGCACGTACTTCAGTGTGGCGGGCGCCCTCAACGTACCCCGCACGCCCCAGGGCTACCCGCTCCTGGCGCAAGCGGGGTCGAGCGAGGACGGCAAGGCCTTCGCCGCCCGGTACGCGGAGGCGGTGTTCACCGCACAGCAGACCATCGAGAACGCGCAGGCCTTCTACGCCGACCTCAAGTCCCGGACGTCCCGAACAGGAAGGGATCCCGGGCACATCAAGGTACTCCCCGGCATCGTGCCCGTACTCGGCTCCACGGAGGCGGAGGCACGGGCGGCCGAGCAGGTGCTGGAGGACCACATCGTGTACGACCACGGGGTGGCCCGGCTGGAGAGCCTGCTGCAACTGCCGTCCGGGACCCTCGAGTTGGATGCGCAGCTCCCGGACGACCTGCCGCCCGAGTCCGCCGTCGAGGGCGCCAAGAGCCGGTACACGCTCGTGGTCGAGCTGGCCCGGCGCGAGCGGCTCACCGTCCGGCAGCTGATCGGCCGCCTCGGCGGCGGGCGCGGCCACCTCACCTTCGCCGGGACGCCCGAGCAGGTCGCCGACCAGATCGAGACCTGGTTCACCCGGGGCGCCGCCGACGGCTTCAACATCATGCCCGCCGTGCTGCCCTCCGGTCTGGACGCCTTCGTCGAGCACGTCGTACCCCTCCTGCGCGCCCGAGGACTGTTCCGCAACGAGTACGGCCCCCGCCAGACCCTCCGGGAACGCTACGGCCTTCCCCGGCCCGTCAACCAGTACCTGAGCCCCTCGTTCGTCTGAAAGGAACCGCCATGTCCCTCGAGATCACCAAGGTCACCGCACGCATCGGCGCCCGTGTCTCCGGCGTCGACATCACCAGGCCGCTCGCCCCGGAGGAGGTCGCCGCGATCCGGGAGGCCCTGAACGTCCACAAGGCGCTCGTCTTCGACGCTGGCGGCCTGGACGACGCCGGCCAGCAGGCCTTCGCCCGCCACTTCGGCGACCTGACCACCGCGCACCCGACGGTCGGCGCGGTCGACGGTGCCCCGAACGTGCTGCCCGTGGACAGCGAGCGGGGCCGGGCCAACCACTGGCACACCGACGTCACCTTCGTGCTCAACCCGCCGCAGGCCAGCACCCTGCGCTCGATCACCGTCCCGCCGTACGGCGGCGAGACACTGATCGCCAACGCGGCCGCCGCCTACCGCGACCTGCCCGAGCCGCTGCGCCGCCTCGCCGACACCCTGTGGGCCGAGCACACCAACGACTACGACTACGCCGTACCGGACGAGGAGATCGACGAGGAGAAGGCCGCCCAGCGCGCCCAGTTCACCTCCATCACGTACCGCACCGCGCACCCGGTGGTCCGGGTGCACCCGCTGACCGGGGAGCGCGGGCTGTTCATCGGCGGGTTCGCACAGCGGATCGTGGGCCTGTCCGTCGGCGAGTCCCGCAGGATCCTGGACCTGTTCCAGGCATACGTCACCCGCCCGGAGAACATCCTGCGCCACCGCTGGGCGGAGAACGAGCTGGTGCTCTTCGACAACCGGATCACCCAGCACTACGCCATCGACAACTACGACGGCCGGCCGCGCCGGCTGCACCGGGTGACCGTCGCCGGTGACGTCCCGGTCGGCATCGAGGGCAAGGAGAGCTACTCCATCGAGGGCGACGCCTCGCACTACACGCCGGTGCTCGCGGCGGCGTAACCGGATCCTCACCCTGCGTACAGAGGGTGTCCGGATACTGGGCGGCTCCTCCGTGTGAGCGGACGGGCCGCCCAGACTGGCGGGGTTTTTGCCCGCCCATTGCCTTGTCCGGGAGAGCCGCGCCCATGCCCACCAGCACCACCACGGAGACGCCACCGCAGGAAGAGGGCGCCTCCCTCTCCCACGGCCTCAAGCAGCGCCATCTGTCGATGATCGCCCTCGGCGGGGTGATCGGCGCGGGCCTGTTCGTCGGTTCCGGCGCGGGCATCGCGGCCGCCGGCCCGTCCATCGTGCTCGCCTACACGGCCTCCGGTCTGCTGGTGATGCTGGTGATGCGGATGCTGGGCGAGATGTCGGCGGCCTACCCGTCGTCCGGGTCCTTCTCCGCGCACGCCGAGCGGGCGATCGGCCCCTGGGCGGGCTTCGCGGCCGGCTGGTCCTTCTGGGTCCTGCTGTGCACGGCCGTCGGCCTGGAGGGCATCGGCGCCGCGCACATCGTCTCCGGCTGGCTGCCCGGCACCCCGGAGTGGCTCTGGGTCGCGCTGTTCATGGTCGTGTTCTGCGGGACGAACCTGGCCGCCGTAAAGAACTTCGGCGAGTTCGAGTTCTGGTTCGCCGCGCTGAAGGTCGGCGCGATCAGCCTGTTCCTGATCCTGGGCGCGCTCGCCATCGCGGGCGTCCTGCCCGGCACGGACGCCCCGGGCACCTCCCACCTCACCGACTTCCTGCCGCACGGCGGCAACGGCCTGATCATCGGCCTGCTCGCCTCCGTCTTCGCCTACGGCGGCCTGGAGACGGTCACCATCGCGGCGGCCGAGTCGGAGAACCCGGTCAAGGGCGTGGCGTCCGCCGTCCGTACGGCGATGTGGCGCATCGCGCTGTTCTACATCGGCTCGATGGCGGTCGTCGTCACCCTGGTCCCGTGGGACTCCAAGGACGTCGTGGAGAACGGCCCGTACATCGCCACCCTCGACCACCTCGGCATCCCGGGCGCGGGCCAGCTCATGAAGGTGGTCGTCCTGGTCGCCCTGCTCTCCGCGATGAACGCCAACATCTACGGCTCCTCGCGCATCGCCTACTCGCTGGTCGAGCGCGGGCAGGGCCCGAAGGTGCTGGCGAAGCTGTCCGGCGGCGTCCCCCGGACGGCGGTCCTCACCTCGTGCTTCTTCGGATTCGTCTGTGTGCTGCTCAGCTACTGGCGCCCGGCCGACGTCTTCCCGTGGCTGCTGAACATGATCGGCGCGGTCATCCTCGTCGTCTGGATCTTCATCGCGGTCTCCCAGCTGCTGCTGCGCCGCCGAATCGAGCGCGAGGCGCCGCAGAAGCTGGTCGTGCGGATGTGGGCGTTCCCCTGGCTGACCTGGGTGGCACTGGCCGGCATGGTCGCGATCTTCGTCCTGATGGCGCGTGAGCAGGACACCCGCGTCCAGCTGTACTCCACCGGCGGCATGACCCTGTTCCTGGCGGCGGTCGGCTACGCCTGGCAGCGGGCCCGCGCCAAGCGCTGACTCCGCCCCGGCGAGGCCCCCACGTGCGACACGTGGGGGCCTTTCCGTTGCCCGCACTCTTGTTGCTAGCGTGTAGTTGCAACCTACTTGCAATAAGGTTCCGGAGGGGATCACCCATGCCCGTCTACACGCTGCCCGACCTGCCCTACGACTACTCCGCGCTGGCTCCCGTGATCAGCCCGGAGATCATCGAGCTGCACCACGACAAGCACCACGCGGCCTATGTGAAGGGCGCCAACGACACGCTGGAGCAGCTCGCCGAGGCGCGGGACAAGGAGTCGTGGGGCTCGGTCAACGGCCTGGAGAAGAACCTGGCCTTCCACCTCTCCGGCCACATCCTGCACAGCGTCTACTGGCAGAACATGACCGGCCCGAAGGACGGCGGCGGCGAGCCGCTCGCGGCCGACGGCGTGGGCGAGCTGGCGGACGCGCTCAGGGAGTCCTTCGGCTCCTTCGCCGCCTTCAGGACCCAGCTGTCCAAGGCAGCGGCCACCACCCAGGGTTCGGGCTGGGGCGTGCTGGCGTACGAGCCGCTGAGCGGCCGGCTGATCGTGGAGCAGGTCTACGACCACCAGGGCAACGTCGGCCAGGGCTCCACCCCGATCCTGGTCTTCGACGCCTGGGAGCACGCCTTCTACCTCCAGTACCGCAACCAGAAGGCGGACTTCGTCGAGGCGATGTGGCAGGTCGTCAACTGGCAGGACGTCGCCCGCCGTTACGAGGCCGCCAAGTCCCGCGCGAACACCCTCCTGCTGGCTCCCTGAGCCCCGAGTCGTCCCGCCTCGTGATCGTCTTCTCACCCTTCACGGCGGCGGGCGGATGAAAGGAAGACCCCGCGAGGACCTGACTCGCGGGGTTTTCCCCTTTCTCGGCATGCCTGACGGTCTGTCCTTGACGGGCGGGGAGAAGGGGGGCGGGGGGTATGGGCAGGCGGGGGTTATGGGCAGCAGTATCCCCGCGGGCTCCGTGCGAGGCGAAAGGCCTGGTGGTGACCGTCGGCATGCGAGGGGCCGGCGGGTGACGCACGATGAACGCATGTCCGACAAAGACCTCGCACGCGGCGGCGAGCGGCGACTCGTCCGGGCCGCGGCGGCCTCGCTCGCGCTGGCCGTCTCCGCGCTGCTGCCGGCCGCCGCTTCCGCACTGGCCGCGCCCAAGAACGACACGGTCGCCCTGCAGACGCTCGATGACATCGTCAAGGGCGACTACAAAGCCGCCACCGCGCACTTCGACGCGAACGTGCGGGGGCATCTGCCGCCGGACGCACTCAAGCAGGCGTGGACGAACTACCAGGCCCAGTTCGGACGCTACCAGTCGCACCAGAAGCCCAAGGACGCCAAGTCCGGGAAGTTCACCGTGGTCAGCGTGCCCCTGCGCATGCAGCACGGGCCCGGCGAGTTCCGGGTGAGCTTCGACGACAAGGGGGCCGTCGCCGGGCTGTTCTTCCTCAAGCCGGGCGTACCGGTCCCGAAACCGTCGGCCACGCGATCATGACCGACGAGGCCCGGCGCTGAGCGGCACCGGGCCCGTACACCGACCGGGACCTACAGGTTGCCGAAGTCGGGCCCCTTGGTGCGGGTCCGCTTGAGCTCGTAGAAGCCCGGTACGGAGGCCACGGCGATCGTGCCGTCCCACAGGCGGGCCGCCTCCTCGCCCTTGGGGGCGGGGGTGACGACCGGGCCGAAGAAGGCGATCTGCTCGCCGTCGGGGCCGGGCAGCGCGATGACCGGGGTGCCGACGTCCTGGCCGACCTTCTCGATGCCCTCCTTGTGCGAGGCGCGCAGCTCGGCGTCGTAGGTGTCCTTGTCGGCGAACGCGATGAGGTCGGCGGGCAGGCCCGCGTCGGCGAGGGCCGCGGCGATGCTGTCGCGGTTCACGCCGAGGCCCTCGTTGTGGAAGCGGGTGCCGAGCGCGGTGTAGAGCCTGCCGACCGCCTCGTCGCCGTGCAACTGCTGGGCCGCGATCACCACCCGGACCGGCCCCCAGGTCTTGCCCCCGGGCCGCATGTTCTCGGCGTATTCCTCCGGCAGCTCGTCCAGCCTGTCCTCGTTGAGCACCGCCAGGCTCATCACATGCCAGCGGACCTCGATGTCGCGGACCTTCTCCACTTCCAGGACCCAGCGGGAGGTCATCCAGGCCCAGGGGCACACCGGGTCGAACCAGAAGTCGACGGGGGTCTTGTCCGACATATCTCTCCTCAAGGGGAACTCTTTTCCGGGAAAACGCTCCTGTCCGCATGGCCATTCCCTGCTGCCCGCCGTCAGGGGCACATGGCAGGATCGGTCCTGTTCAGCCCTCATCCACGCGATCACAAGGGAGTGCCGTCCGTGCCCGGTGAGAATCTGTCCCGTGAGGAGGCCCGGGAGCGGGCCGCTCTGCTGTCCGTCGACGGATACGACGTGTCCCTGGACCTCAGGTCCGCCGTCGGCGACGGGGAGGGCGAGCCGCGCACGTTCCGCTCGGTGACCACGATCCGCTTCCGCTGCAACGAGCCGGGCGCGTCCAGCTTCGCCGATCTGATCGCGCCGAGCGTGAGCGCCGTCTCGCTCAACGGCCGTGACCTGGACCCGGGCGAGGTCTTCGACGGCGCGCGGATCGCGCTGGAGGACCTGGCCGCTGAGAACGAGCTGGTGGTGGACGCCAGGTGCGCCTACTCCCGCACCGGCGAGGGCCTGCACCGCTTCGTCGACCCCGAGGACGGCGAGGTCTACCTCTACACCCAGTACGAGCCGGCCGACTCCCGCCGGGTTTTCGCCAACTTCGAGCAGCCGGACCTGAAGGCGCCGTACCGCTTCGAGGTCCAGGCCCCCGAGGGCTGGACGGTGTGGAGCAACGGCACGGGCGAACGGGCCGACGGCGTCTGGAAGTTCGCGGAGACCAAGCCGATCTCGACGTACATCACCTGTGTGGTGGCGGGGCCGTACCACTACGTCACCGACTCCTACACCCGCACCTTCGAGGACGGCACCAAGCTGGAGATCCCGCTCGGCGCGATGTGCCGCAAGGGTCTCGCCCCGCACTTCGACGCCGACGACGTCTTCCTGGTCACCAAGCAGGGTCTGGACTTCTTCCACGACCACTTCGACTACCCGTACCCGTTCGGGAAGTACGACCAGGCGTTCGTGCCGGAGTACAACCTGGGTGCGATGGAGAACCCGGGTCTGGTGACCTTCCGCGAGGAGTACATCTTCCGCGGCAAGGTGACGCAGGCGTCGTACGAGGGCCGGGCCAACGTCATCCTGCACGAGATGGCGCACATGTGGTTCGGCGACCTGGTGACCATGGAGTGGTGGGACGACCTGTGGCTGAAGGAGTCCTTCGCGGACTTCATGGGCACGTTCGCCAACGTGGGCGCGACCCGCTTCAAGGACGCCTGGATCACCTTCGCCAACCGCCGCAAGGCCTGGGCGTACCGGGCGGACCAGCTGCCGTCCACGCATCCGATCACGGCGGACATCCGTGACCTGGAGGACGCCAAGCTGAACTTCGACGGCATCACGTACGCCAAGGGCGCCTCCGTGCTCAAGCAGCTGGTGGCGTACGTCGGCCAGGACGCGTTCCTGGAGGGCGCCCGCCGCTACTTCAAGCGCCATGCGTACGGCAACACGCGTCTTGGCGACCTGCTGTCGGTGCTGGCCGAGACCAGCGGCCGGGACATGTCGGCGTGGGCGCGTTCGTGGCTGCAGACGGCCGGGGTGAACGCGCTGACGCCGCAGGTGCTGCTGGACGCCGAGGGCCGGGTGGCGGAGCTGGCGGTGGTGCAGGAGGCTCCGGAGTCGCACCCCGAGGAGCGCCCGCACCGGATCGCGGTGGGCCTGTACCGGCGTACGCCCGAGGGCGCGCTGGAGCGGTACGCGCGCGTGGAGACGGACGCGCACGAGCCGCGTACGGTCGTGGCGGAGCTGGCGGGCGCCGAGGCGCCGGAGCTGGTCCTGGTCAACGACGACGATCTGACGTACTGCAAGATCCGTTTCGACGAGACCTCGCTGGACACGCTCCGGGCGCACCTGGGCCTGCTGACCGACCCGCTGGCCCGTGCCCTGTGCTGGTCGGCGCTGTGGAACATGACGCGGGACGCGCTGCTGCCGGCGCGGGAGTTCGTCGATCTGGTGCTGCGGTTCGGGGGCCGGGAGTCGGACATCGGTGTGCTGCAGATGCTGCACGCGTGGGCGAACTCGGCGCTGGTGCACTACGCGGCGCCGCAGTGGCGGGCGACCGGCGGTGAGCTGCTGGCCGAGGGTGCGCTGCGGGAACTGCGGGCGGCCGAGCCGGGCAGCGAGCACCAGCTGGCGTGGGCGCGGTTCTTCGCGACCGTGGCCGCCGCCGAACCGGACCTGAAGCTGCTGGGCGACCTGCTGGACGGGACGACGTCGATCGACGGTCTGGAGGTGGACCAGGAGCTGCGCTGGGCGTTCCTGGAGCCGCTGGCCGCGCACGGGGCGGCGGACGAGTCGGTGCTGGCGGCCGAACTGGCCCGCGACGACACGGCGTCGGGCAAGCGCCATCAGGTGCGGTGCCTGGCGGCACGCCCGTCGGCGGCGGTCAAGGCGCAGGCGTGGGCGCAGGTCGTGGAGTCCGACGCGCTGTCGAACGCGCTGGTGGAGGCGACGATCTCGGGCTTCGGGCAGCCGTCGCAGCGGGAGCTGACCGCGCCGTACGCGCAGAAGTACTTCGCGGCGATCGAGCGGGTGTGGCGGGAGCGGTCGATCCAGATCGGCATGGATGTCGTACGGGGCCTGTTCCCGGCGCTGCAGGACCGCCCGGAGACGCTTCAGGCGACGGACGCGTGGCTGGCGGCGCACCGGGACGCGGCGCCGGCGCTGCGCCGGCTGGTGCTGGAGGCGCGGGACGACCTGGCGCGGGCGCTGCGCGCACAGGAGTGCGACGCGACGGCGATCACCGGCTGACACCGGCCCGACCTTTGGCCTTGGCTTGGGCCGCCGGTGACCGTTACGGAATTCGGTCAATCGGAACCGTAACCCCTGGTCCGCACCCGATCGGACCAGGGGTTTCCCGTCCCTACTCGGCATCCGAACACCTGACCTTTAGTCCCCTCTTGTCCGCATTCTTCGACGGGCGTGTAACAACGGTTAAGGGTGGGACCGGACGCGGGAATCCCGTCGCCATGACGCACAACACCCCGCTCTCCCCCCGCCCCCTCCGCCACCTCTCCGAGGTCCACCGCCGGGTTCTGACGGCGGCTCAGCTCCGCTCGCACGGTGTGACGACGGCCGAACTGGCCGAGCAGTGCCGCCCCGGCGGCCCCTGGCAGCTGCTGCTGCCGAACGTGGTCCTGCTGCACCCCGGCCCGCCGACGAGCGAGGAGCGGCTGCACGGGTCCCTGCTGTACGCGGCCCGCGAGTCCGCGCCGGGCGTCCCGGCCCAGCCGACGGCGCAGGACCCGCACCGCCCGGTCTACGCGGAGGCGATGATCACGGGCCTCGCCGCCCTCACCCTCCACGGCTTCTCCACCACCCCGCCGCTGCTCTCCCTGGACCGCGTCGACGTCCTGGTCCCACGGCTGCGCCGGCTGCGCTCCTCGGGCTATGTCCGGGTGCTGCGCACGCCCTCCCTGCCCACGCCGAAGGCGGTGGCGGGCCTGCCGGTGGCGCCGGTGCCGCGGGCGCTGGCGGACGCGGTGGCGGAGCTGACGGACGCGGCGGCGGTACGGCGGCTGCTGACCGAGGCGGTGCGCGGCGGCCACTGCGAACCGGCCGCGGTGGTACGGCAGTTGACCCAGGCCAAGCTGCTGAACCGGCCCCATGTGGTGGACGCCGTGGACGCGCTCGTGGCCGAGGGCCGCTCGATCGCCGAGGACCGGCTGTACCGGATGGTCAGCGAGTACGGGCTGCCCGACCCGGTCTGGAACGTCGACCTGCGCCTGCCCGGCGGGCCGCACCTGGGCGGCCTGGACGCGTACTGGCCCGACCAGGCGGTGGCGGTGGAGCTGGACACGCGGGCGCCCCGGCAAGGCCATCGGGAGGACGAGGACGCGCTGTGGTCGGAGTACGCCCGCAAGCGCGAGCACCTGGAGCGCCTCGGGATCACGGTCGTGTACATCACGCCGAAGAAGCTCAGGGACGGCATGGAACAGCAGGCGACGGTGGTGCGTACGGCCCTGATGGCGTCCGCCGACCGCGACCCGGCCGCGTACGTCGTGGTGCTTCCCCGGTAGTGACGGACCGGGAGGCATCAGGAGGGCCGCGGGGAGCCCTCAGGAGGGGAGAGGAGGGGCCACCGGGGCCGATCCGGTGGCCCCTCCTCGTGCGTCACGCCGGTTCACCCGAACGGACGAGCCTCGCGGGCGGCGCGGCCCGGGCCACGAAAGATGAGAGGTATGCGACATACCCGGACAGCCGCGTGTTCGGCGGCCCTCGTGCTCGCCACGGCCTGCCTCGTCGCCGCCCCCGGCACGGGACAGGCGGCGCCCCGGACGGCACCCGTGGGCTATGTGGCCCTCGGCGACTCCTACTCCGCCGGGCTCGGTGCCGGCGACTACCTCCCCACCGGCACGAACTGCAAGCGCAGCGGCCGGGCGTACCCGGTCCTGTGGGCCTCGGCGCACAAGATGGCGGCCTTCGCCTTCGCCGCGTGCAACCACGCCCGGACGAGCGACGTCCTGTCCGGTCAGCTCGGTACGCTCGGCGCCGGCACCAGGCTGGTCACCCTCACCGTCGGCGGCATGGACGCGGGTTTCGGCGTCGTGATGACGACCTGTGCACTGGGCGGCACCAGCCGCTGCCTGTCGGCCGTCGCCGCCGCCCGCGCCACGGTGGACAGGTCCCTCGGGGACAGCCTCGACCGGCTCTACTCGGCCATCAGGGACCGGGCTCCCGGCGCCCGCGTCGTGGTGCTCGGCTATCCGCACCTGTACCACCTGAGAGGCGCCTGCGAAGTGGGCCTCCAGGACACCGCGCGCGCCGCCCTCAACGAGGGTGTGGACCACCTCGACGCGTTGATCGCCCGCCGCGCCGCCGCCCACGGGTTCGCCTTCGCCGACGTCAGGGGAGCCTTCGCCGGCCACGAGATCTGCTCCGCGGCCCCCTGGCTGCACAGCGTCGACGTGCTGGCCCCCACCGAGTCGTACCACCCCACGGCACCGGGCCAGTCGCTCGGCTACCTCCCGGTGCTCGACCGGGTTTCCTGACGGGGTCCGAGGCCCGTGGCCGGGGCATCGGCACCCGGGCCCGGCTACAGCTCGTCCGGTACCTCTTCGCCCACACGCCCGTGATGCGGATCGAGGCCGACACCGAGTCCGAGAACGTCGCCCAGCAGCGGGCCCTGGAGAAGGCCGGGTTCACCCGCGAGGGCGTACTGCGGGGCGTCGTCTTCCGGGACGGCCGGTGGCGCGACGGCGTCGCCCGCGGCGTGCTGGGCCACGACCCGCTGCCCGCCGACGTGTGAGGCGTACACCTCGTCGAGCAGGGTGGCGTAGGCCGCGATCATGCGGGTGCGGCTGAAGCGCTCGCGGGCGGCGTCCAGGGCCGGGGCGAGCCCGGTGCGTCCGCCGGCCGCGGCGGACCAGGCCAGGGCGATCGCGGCCGGGTCCGGCGGGGTGACGAAGCCGAGGCCCTCGACGATCGACGCGCTGTCGCCCACGTCCGTCGTCACCGGGACGGCGCCGCACATCATGCCCTCGATCAGGCACAGCGGCGCCGCCTCACCCGAGGCCGAGGTCAGGGCGACGACGTCGGCGCCCGCGTAGACGGCCTCCATGTCGCGGCGCACCCCGAGCAGGTGAATCCTTTCCGCGAGGTGCCGGTCCGCGCCGAACGCGATCTCGATGTCCGCCCACAGGGCCGGGTTGGTGTCGTTCATGCCCGCGCCGCACATCACGACGTGCCCCTCGGGCTCGCGGCCGAGCCAGGCGCGGGCCGCCCGCAGCAGCAGGGGGACGTTCTTCATCGCGGCGTACCGGGCCGCGAAGACGACCACGGGCGCACGGTCGGGGATCCCCTGCGAGGCGCGGAAGGCGAGCCGCGCGGCCGGGTCCGGGCGGAAGCGGAGCAGGTCGACGCCGTTGGGGATGACGTGCAGCAGCCGGGCCGGGATGCCGGCGGCCTCGTAGGCGGCCCGCGTGGACTCGGCGCAGCACACGCACGCGGCCACCGTGCCGTCGGCGATGGCGGCCTTCAGCTCCTCCAGGGCGGGGCCCTGGTTCTCCGGGTCGGACCGGTGCAGACCGACCACGACCGGGCGGCGGGGCAGGCCGGCCTGGTTCAGCAGGGCCAGCGGCTGCTCCTTCAGGGAGAGGATCACATCCGCCCCGGCCATGGCCCGAGCGGTTTCGGCCAGCTCGGGCCCGCTGAAAAGGTTCGCCGCGAGGGCCCCGTCCACCAGGCCGGCGCTGCGGCCGAGCGAGGTGACGCCGACGCCGCCGGCGGTCAGCGCCCGGTAGCAGGAGTCGTCCTCCATGCGCTGCCGGGTGGCCTCGCGCCGGACCTCGCCATGGATGCTGAGCACCTGGTGGGACTGGCCGCCCTCGGCCAGTCCCAGTACGACGTCACTGTGCACGATCCGGGCTCCTCCGGAGAAGAAACCCTCGTAGACCGACAGCACTCGCAGTCCGTGTGTAGTGCGCACACGACCACCCGCCTTGCATAAATGATCGAGAAGATCGAGCCATCCCCGTCCATAGCGGGTTAGCCGATATGAGGCGGTACGGACATTGCGTCCGGGTTAACGCACAATGACGCGAATGAAACGGTGCCTAACAGAATTCCCCCTCGACGATCTTGCGCCCGTCGCCGGTCCAGTCGCCGTTCGAATTGAAGGCCAGGGAACGCCGCCCGTCCTGCGTCGTCACCGCCGTCGACGTGGAACCGTGAATGCCGCCGTCATGGCCCCACACTCGAACACCGCAGCTCAGCGGCGTCTCCATGATGCCGAGGCCATAGCCGCCCGGATACGCGGAGTCTTTCATCTCCACCGTGGTCTTCATCTCCTTCAGCTGCCGCGGCGGAAGGAGCCTTCCGCCGAGCAGGGCGCCGTAGAAGCGGTCCAGGTCGGCGGAGTCCGAGATCATCTCGCCCGCGGAGGAGGCGATGGAGGGGTTGAGGGCGGTGACGTCGTAGACGGGGCCCTTCGGGTCGGTGAATTTCGAGTAGGCCCGGCTGCTCGGCCGCGGGACGGTGAGCCTCGTACCGGGCAGGGACGTGGCCCGCAGACGCAGCGGGGCGAGGATGCGCCGCTTGATCTCGGTGGCGTACGAATGCCCCGTCACCTTCTCGATCACCATGCCGGCGACCACGAAGTTGGTGTTGGAGTAGTGCCAGGACGCGCCCGGCGCGAAGTCCGGCTTGTGCCGCATGGCGATCGCCACCAGCTCGCGCGGGGTGAGCGTGTCGTAGCGGTGCCGGTAGAAGCCGTCCTTGGTGAAGTAGGCGGATTGGAAGTCCTTGTCCTCGGTGAAGCTGAAGATGCCGCTGGTGTGGTTCAGCAGCCGGCGGACGGTGATGTGCCGGCCGTCGTGGCCGTGGCCGCGGACGACGCCCGGCAGCCAGGTGTCCACCGTGTCGTCCAGGGACAGCCGGCCCTCCGCCTCCAACTGGAGCAGGACGGTGGCGACGAAGGTCTTGGTGATGCTGCCGACGCGGTAGCGGTCGGCAGTGGAGCGGGGCTCGCCCGTGCGGATGTCGCCCACGCCGGCGGTCATGGACCAGGTGCCGTGGACGTCCGCCGCGGTGGCGGTCACACCGGGCACGCCGGCCGCGACCATGGCCTCGACGGCCTTGCGGGTGGCGGCGTGCCCCTCGCTCCCGGAGACGGCCACCGCCGGGGCGGCCACGGCCCCCGCGAGGAGCAGGGCCGCGGCACCCAGCAGAGTCGTACGTACGCGCATGTCTTCCCCCAACCTGTGTGTTCGGTGCGGTCGGGAGGACAAACCGGTGCGGCATGCGCGAAGGTTGCCCGACTGTACGCCGGTTGGGTGAATATCAGCCCTTCTTCAGCACCAGCTCCGTGTTCCGGTCCCCCGCGCCGCCCGCGAGGGTCTTGGCGGCGCCGGGGGCGTTGTAGGCCAGCTCGCGGTAGAGGGCGGCGAGGCCGGTCTGGGAGAGGTCGGTGAAGTCGGTGCGGTGCGGGGCGGCGGACTCGATCAGCGTGGTGAACACGGAGAGCGTGCCGTCCTTGTTGTCCACCAGCTCGATGATCCGCGCCAGGTGCGGGAAGTCGATGTGCGAGGCGGTGGAGATCTCCCAGAAGGAGCGGCCGCCGGAGCCCTGGTGCGGGGTGATGAGGTTCCTGTGCATGTGGCCGTTCACCCAGGCCAGCACATTGGCGTGCGCGCCGAGCACGGAGAGCACCTCGGCGCCGCTGTGCCGCTTCTCGCCCGGGCGGGCCGGGTCGGGGCGGGTGTTGTCCATCGATGTGCTGGTGTGGTGGCTGAAGACGACGGCGTAGGAGTCCTTGTTGTCCTTCAGCGTCCCATCCAGCCAGTTCAGCTGGGCGGTGCCGAGGGAGCCCTCGTAGTGGCCGCCGGCGTCGGTGGTGTCGAGGCTGATGCCGATGACGTCCTCGGAGATGCGGAAGGCGTAGTACTGGGTGCCCGCGTCGAGGTTCGCCGAGGAGTAGCCGTGCCCGACCGGGCCGAGGCCCTGGTGGGCCGGGTCGAGGTGGGCCTTGAGGTAGTCGGCCGGGGTGTAGGGGGCGCGCCTGTCGTCCGGCGTGACCGAACGCATCGAGCGGGCGTGGGCCTTGAGGAAGTCCCGGTAGCCGGCGCCCTTGGGGTCGGTGCCGTTGTTGATGGAGGCGAGGAGCTTTTTCGCATCGGCGGCCGGGACCTGCATCAGCTTCTTGCCGCCGATGGCCGCCTCGGCGAGGTAGCGGTCGCCGCGGGAGCCGTAGGCGCCGAGCGCGAGGGCGTCGTGGTTGCCGACGGTGGAGTACCAGGGCAGGTTGAGGCCGGGGCTGCGCACCTCGCGGACCGCGGCGGCCAGGAAGCCCTTCAGCTGCGGGAAGCCGAGCGCCTTGTCGTTGTCGCGGAGGGTGGCGTCGGGCTGCCAGAACAGCTTCAGACCGCTGTTCTGCACACCCTCGTAGTGCCGCGGGTCACCGGAGTTGGGGCTGATCCGGCCGCCGCTCATCACCTTCATGAACCACTCCAGTTCGGAGTGGGCGTTGTTGTCGGTGTTGTCGCCGGTGGTCATGACGAAGTGCAGCGGGGCTCCGGTGGCGGGGGCGCCCTTGAGCGCGTTCACCCGCTCGACGAGCGCGATCGCACCGGGCACGGTGAGCGCCTCCTGCGGCCGCCAGGTGTGCGGGTCGGCCGCGCGCAGGAACTCCCAGCGCAGCGGGTGCTGAACGTCCATCAGGTGCAGGTCGGTGAGCTGCACGAACGCCGCGAGGGTCGTACGGCGGCCCGCCCGGCCGGACTTGGGCGTGGCCAGCTCACCGCGCACCACGCGCGACCAGCCGGGCCCGTCACCGAGCCGGCGATAGCCGGAGCTGTTCCGGGGCGCGGCGACGGAGGCGAGGGTGGTGCCCTTGGTGTAGGGGGCGAGCGGGGTCGCGGCGGTGGCCTGCCGCGCGTGGGCGACCGGCGCGGTGGTCGCGGCCTCGCTGTCGGTGGGGCGCAGGGCGTAGCCGACGCCCGCGGAGAGCGAGACCGCTCCGGCGGCGGCGAGGACGGTACGGCGGTTGACCCCCAGAGCGGAGGTGGCGACAGAGCGTATGCGCGACATGGCGCGATCTCCCCGGGTGCGAACGCGTCGGCGGTGGTCGCGGGCCGTCGCTGCCGCGAACGCCCCGCTCCTGTGGATCGTTGGCACCGGGGATGACCTGCGCGTGAACTCGGCGGCAACGCGCAGCGCCCATCACCGTACGTGGATCACGGGGTACGGGATGCGGTCATGGAGTGGATTGCGGGCGGCCGAGGGGCAGTTACTCCTCGTTCACCTGCCGGGGCAGGGGAGGGGCCTCGGCGGTGAGACGGCCGCTCGCGGGACGTTCCCGCCAGAGCCGCAGCGCGATGTCGGCCAGGGGCACCCGGTTCAGCTCCGGCACGGCCGAAAGCTCCTGCCATGCCGCGAAATCGGTGGACCCGCCGACTTCGTAGCGGAGTTCACCGCCGATGACCTCGCCTTCGTAGACGATCCGCAGGGCGTGGTAGTCGGTGCGGCGGTGACGGGCCACGGTCAGCCGCTGCGAGTCCACGCCGAGGAGACCGGTCACCGCGATGCGGTAGCCGGTCTCCTCGCTTACCTCGCGGCGGACCGTGTCGTACGGGTCCTCGCCGTGCTCCATGCCGCCACCCGGCAGCACCCACTCGGGAGCCGGGCCGGGGCCGGGGGAACGCGCGAGCAGGATCTGTCCGTCGCGGACGCATACGGCGTAGGCCGCCACCCTCAACTTCCGTCGCATTCCCGGACGTTAGCCCGGCAGGTCCGGGTTCGCCGGTGAATATTCGGGTGCGGACCAGCGCAGCGGGAGGGCGGACGGGGTCCACAGGGCCTCGGTGAGCGTGAAGCGGACGCGGCGCTCGCCGGCCGCCGTGAACTCGGCGCGGGCCTCTCCGGTGAACTGGAGGGTGGTGCCGGTGGTCCAGTCGAGGAAGAGCAGTCCGGCGCGGGGGTCGCTGCGCAGGTTGCCGAGGGTGAGGAACATGGCGTTGCCGGGGTAGTCGGGCCAGGTCAGTTCGTGCGGGGATGCGACCTGGACGAATCCGGGGTTGCCGCCGCGGTGGCTCACGTCGGCTCCGCCGGGGTGCACGGTGGCCATGAAGAAGGTGTCGGCCCTCTGCACGAACTCCTGTTGCGGCTGGGCGAGTTCGGTCAGTCGGTGCGGACTGTCCGGCGTACGGCCATCGGGTGTCTCGTACGTCTCCCTGCGCTGGATGTATTTGGGGCAGTTGGAGAAGACCTGGTCCGCCTCGACGGCGAACCCGCGGGACGTCGGCCGCAGCCGGCCGTTGAGGCGCATACGGCGGCGGGTTCGGGGGTCCAGGGCGATGGTGCCGACGGGGGTGCCGGGGGTCTTCAGCGCCGTGGTGAGCGGGTCGCCGGCGTCGTCGCGCGGGTGCGGCTCGCCCGTGGCCGGTCGCGCCCACGCGGCGGCAGCCGTAGGTCGGCCACGGCCCCGCGCCCCTTGAGGCCGGCTGTCCCGTCCGGAGTCCGAGACGACCGACATCTGTCGCGGGCCCGTGGCCCGGACGAAGCCCGGGGTCCCCGTGAGGGCGGACGCCCACACCCTCCCCGTCCCCGGGTCCGCCGCTCCCACCACCAGTAGTGGCTGGAGTTCCAGGAAGGCCGCCGCGACCGGCTTGATGTCCTGGCCGAGGGAGCGGCCCACGTGGGCGGCGCGGTCGCGGACGCCCAGGAGGTCCTGCACGGCGAGCGAGCCCGCGTGGTAGGTGCCCATGGCTAGAAGAAGCCGCAGGTCGGGGCGTCCGCGTGAGGAGCCGGGGCGCCGTCGGGGCCGAGGGGGGCGGCGATCTCCAGGCGGATGCCGTCGGGGTCGTGGAAGAAGATCCCGCCCGAGGTGCCGCCCTCGCGGTGGGCGACCACGCCGTCATGGGCGAAGTCGACTCCGGCGTCCCGCAGCGCCGTCTCGTACTCCCGGACGCGGTCGATCGAGTCGACCGTGAAGGCGAGGTGGTGCAGTCCGGGGCGACCGCTGTCGTACGAGCCCTGGGCCTGCTGCCAGAGGGTGACGAGCGGGGCGCCGCCGCTCTCCCCCAGCATCGCCCAGCGCTGGTCGTCCTCCTTGCCCTCGGCGAGCACGGCGAAGCCGAGGAGGTCGCGGTAGAGGGCGAGTGAGCGGTCGAGGTCGGTGACGTTCAGACCGGCGTGCGCGATGCGCGGAGCCATGGTGTTCTCCTTCGAGCTGTCTAACCTTCATAGATAAGATTAGGTGGTTAGAGACAGGCGGTCAACCGGTCACATACAATTGAGCGGTTAGACGAGAGGGAGTGCCCGATGTCCACCGCCCGCGATCCCCGCCCGCTCACCGGTGAGCCCCTCGCGCTCGACCTGCTCAACACCCGGTGGAACAAGGAAGGCGTCACCCAGGACCTGCTCGGGGACACCGAGGGAATGGCGGTGTGGCTCGCGAGCAACGGGCTGGCCGGGGAGCACCCGGCCGACGCGGAGACGCTGGAGCATCTGCGCGAGGCGCGCGAGGCGATCAGGGCCGCGGTGCACGGGTCATGGGCCCAGGCCGCGCCGCTCGTGGACGCCGTACTGGCACACGGGCGGATCCGGGCCCGGCTGACCCCGGAGGGCCCCGCCGAGGAGCCGGAGTTCGCCGATCCGTCGTGGGCGCCGGCCTGGCTCGCCGCCCGGAACTACCTGGAGCTGATCACCCGGGCCCCGGAACGCATCCGGACCTGCTCCGGCGGCAGCTGCATCCTGCACTTCTTCGACACGTCCCGGAACGGCACCCGCCGCTGGTGCTCGATGGCCGCGTGCGGCAACCGCGCGAAGGCGTCCCGGCATTACGCGCGCTCGAAGGACAACTGACCGCATCACGCGCCATACGGGACACCCCCACCCTGGTCACGGCCTGTCGGCCGGCGCCCCCTCGGTGGGGCAGGTCAGGTGCCGGGACCTGGGCAGCGCCTCGGTGATCCAGGCACGGTCGACGGCCACGCGGGTGTCCCCGACGGCCCACAGGCTCGCTTTGCGCTGCCCCACGCCGACCTGGACCAGTACGTGCTGGCCCGGGCGCGGGGCCGGTCGCGCGCCGCCGTCGAGCAGGAAGACGACCCGGGCCGGGCCGTGCGCGGGCTTGTAGGAGCGGATCACGGTCAGCGTGATCCGGGACCAGGGACTCGGCTTCCGCGGCTCCACCTCGGCCACGGTGCCCTCCACGACCAGCCGGGAGCAGGCCAGGTCCAGTTCCGGGTCGGACGGGCGCCCGCCGTCCCCGGAGACCTTGGCCCGGGCGTCGCCCGCGCTCCTGCCCGCGGCGCTCGCGCTGGTGTCGTCCGAGGCACCGGTGTGCGTCACCATCCAGCCGAACCCGACGACCAGGGCGAAGGCCGCGGCCCCGGCGAGCGAGGCGAACGCGATCCGCAGCGCCCGGCGCGGTCCGGAGGGCCGGCCGGGGCGCGGAGGCCGACCTAGGCGCGCGGGCCGGCCGGGGCTCAGGGGCCGGTGCCCTGACCTCACCGGTCGCGTGACATCGCGCGGGCGGGACGCCGGCCGAGGGCTCACGGCCCCCTCGGCGGGCGCCGCCCCGTCCGCCCGCTCCCCGGTCAGCGCCTCCGCGAGCCGGGTCAGCTGATCCTTCAGCACCGCCAGATCGGCCTCGGCCGCCCGGTGTTCGGCGAGGAAGCCCGGATCGCGGTGGGCCTCCTCCGGCAGCGGTTCCCCCGTGATGGCGGCCATCAACGCGTCCATACCGCCGTACTCCCCGGCGTTTGCGGCACCGTCCGTGCCGTCCGCCCCCTGCGCACCCCCGAATCCGGCGGTCACGTCACACCACCTCGTCCTCGTGCAGACGGTCGCGCAGAGCGCGGATCGCCGTGTGCAGCCTGCTCTTGACCGTGCCCTCGGGGATGGCCAGCTCCTCGGCGATGGCCCGGACGGGCAGGTCGGCGAAGAAGCGCAGGACGACGACCTGCCGCTGGGCGGCGGGGAGTTCGTCCAGGCCCTGGGCGACGGCGAGGGAGAGCAGGCTGGTCTCCTCCCCGGAGGGGCGCGCGGGCTCGCGCAGCGCGGCCAGCCGCTCCCCCAGCCGGTCCCGGCGCCGCTTGGCCCGGTGCCAGTCCATGGCGAGATTGGAGGCGACCACCGCCGCCCACGCCGACACGTCCCGCGGCGCCTGGCGCCCGCTCGCGGTCCGCTCCAGCAGCCGCAGCCGTACCTGCTGCACCCCGTCCGGCAGGTCCGACTGCGGCACCCCGCCGAGCGCGAGCACCGCCCGCACCCGGCGTTCCTGGGCCGCGTCCAGCGGATCGTCGCCGGTACGGTCCCCGCGGTCCGTACCGGCGGCGTACTCGCCCTGGTCGCGGCGCGCCCCTCCGCGCAGCACAGGCCCACCCCCTCACGCGTTCGCCCCTACGACGCGGCGGCGGGCCGAAACGTTCGGACGGGTCTTCGGCGGTCCGCAGAGGCGTACGTCACATCGCCGTGTGGCGGGGGACCGCACGGGCAGGGGCCGGACAGCACAGCTTGCGGCCCTGGCCCCCGCCGGAGGGAATTTCTCCAGCTCACAGGGGTGTCCGGCGGAGGTACGGAACCGTCCGCCGGGTGATCGTGTCCCACTCCTCGGGCACGCCTCGCAAAGAATTGGACAGCATGACCGGGGTCGGCCGCATGATGGAAAAGCCCCGGTCATGGACGAGACAGATAGAGGGAGTCGCTGTGAGGGTCGGAATCGTCGGAGCCACCGGTCAGGTCGGCACGGTCATGCGCAGGATCCTCACGGAGCGCGACTTCCCGGTGACCCAGCTGCGCCTGTTCGCCTCGGCGCGCTCGGCCGGCACCGTGCTGGACGGCGTGACCGTGGAGGACGCGGCGACCGCCGACTACACCGGCCTGGACATCGTGATCTTCTCCGCGGGCGGCGCGACCTCCAAGGCGCTGGCCGAGAAGGTCGCCTCCCAGGGCGCCGTCGTGATCGACAACTCCTCCGCCTGGCGCAAGGACCCGGACGTACCCCTGGTGGTCTCCGAGGTGAACCCGCACGCGGTCGCCGACCGCCCCAAGGGCATCATCGCCAACCCGAACTGCACCACGATGGCCGCGATGCCGGTCCTGAAGCCGCTGCACGAGGAGGCGGGCCTGGAGGCGCTGGTCGTCGCCACCTACCAGGCGGTGTCCGGCTCCGGTCTCGCGGGCGTGGCCGAGCTGCACGGCCAGGTGCAGAAGGTCGCCGCCGAGGCCGACAAGCTCACCCACGACGGCCGGGCGGTCGAATTCCCCGAGCCGAACGTCTACAAGCGCGCCATCGCCTTCAACGTGCTCCCGCTGGCGGGCTCCCTCGTCGACGACGGTCTGAACGAGACCGACGAGGAGCAGAAGCTGCGCAACGAGTCCCGCAAGATCCTGGAGATCCCCGCCCTGAAGGTCTCCGGCACCTGCGTGCGCGTCCCGGTCTTCTCCGGCCACTCCCTCCAGGTCAACGCCCGGTTCGCCCGCCCGATCAGCCCCGAGCGGGCCACCGAACTGCTCGGCGGCGCCCCCGGCGTGGCCCTCTCCGACATCCCGACCCCGCTGCAGGCGGCCGGCCAGGACCCGTCGTACGTCGGCCGCATCCGCCGCGACGAGACGGTGGACAACGGCCTCGCCCTGTTCATCTCCAACGACAACCTCCGCAAGGGCGCCGCGCTGAACGCGGTCCAGATCGCGGAGCTGGTGGCGGCGGAGCTGTCCGCGAAGTAGGTCACCTGCCGGGCGCACGGGCGGTCACGGTCACGTGGCCGCCCTTCGCCGTGTCCACGGCCGCCGCCGGCAGCGCCCGGCCCGCGCCCACGACCGGTACGGCGGTCGGGCCCGGCCCCTCCGCGAGCCGTCCGCCGGCCACGGCGCCGAGCACGATGGCGGTGGTGGACACCCCGGCGAACAGCGCGGACACCGTCTCCCGGGCGCGGGGTGCCGCGACCGCCGGCCGGTACTGCGCCGAGCCGGACGCCCCGCCGTACGCCGGCTCCCGCACCAGGAGCGGCAGCGGGACGCGGAAACGGGGGACGGTACGGGAGTTCGCGCGGGTGCTGACGGATGCGGCCCCGGTGCACGAGGATCACTGACCGACGGACCCCACGGGAGGCGGCCATGGACATCTGCGCGAGCTGTGGCGGGCCCCTTCCGGTGCGGGCCGGCCGTCGGGGCCGTAGCTCGGTGTACTGCTCGGCGGCGTGCCGGCAGAAGGCCTACCGGGAACGGCAGGACGGCGGCGGGGGCCTGGAGGAGCTGATCGAGTCGGTCGGCCGGCAGGCGGACGCACTGGTGCCGAGGCCGGCCTCCGCCCTGTACGCGGGCGTGACCGAGCTGTCCGCCTCCGTGGCCCGGCTGCGCCGTATCGCGCGGCTCGCGCAGGAGACGGCGGAGCAATCCGTCACGGAGACGGGTGTGACGGAAATCCCCGGCCCCGACAGCCCGGATTCCGTCACGGACTCCCCCGTGACGGAAACCGACGAGCCGCCCGCCGCCGGGCCGCCGTTCGACGAGACCGGCTTCGCCGCCCTCACCGAGGCGCACCGCCGCGAGATCCGCGCCCACTGCTACCGCATGACCGGCTCCTACGACGACGCCGAGGACCTGGTCCAGGAGACGTTCCTGCGTGCCTGGCGGGCCCGGGACGGCTATCAGGGCCGGGCCGGCGTCCGTACCTGGCTGTACCGCATCGCCACCAACGCCTGCCTGGACTTCCAGCGCCGTACCGCCCGCCGCCCGCAGGCTTACGAGCCGCTGCCCGGCATGGACCACGGCCCCGGCGAGCCACCGGCCCGTATCACCTGGCTGCAGCCCTGCCCGGACGACGAGCTGCCGGACAGCGCCGCGCAGGCGCGCGAGACCGTGGAGCTGGTCCTGCTGGCCGCGCTCCAGCACCTGCCCGCCCGCCAGCGCGCCGCGCTCGTGCTGCGCGACCTGCTCGGGCTCACCGCCGCCGAGACGGCCAAGGCCCTCGGCACCTCCGTGGCCTCGGTGAACAGCGCGCTGCAACGGGCCCGTCCGGCCCTGCGCGAGCAGCTGCCCGCGAGCCGCACCAACTGGACGGCCGCCCCGGCCACCGAGGCCCAGCGGGCCGCGCTGCGGCGGTACATGACGGCGGCCGAGCGGCTCGACTTCGACGCGATGACCGAGCTGCTGGCCGAGGACGTCACGCTCACCATGCCGCCGAACCCGTTCTGGTTCACCGGCCGCGACGCGCTCCTCGCCTTCCTGCGCCCGAGCCTCGACCCCGCGTCCCCCCTGTTCCTCGGCCACTGGCGCCACCTGCCCGCCCGTGCCAACGGGCAGCTCGCGGCCGGGGGTTACGTCCGCCGTCCCGGTACGAACGTCTACCGCGCCCAGGTCCTGGACGTGCTCCGCTTCGACGCCGAGGACCGCATCGCGGAGATCACCTCCTTCGAGCCGCATCTCTTCGCGGCGTTCGGGCTGCCGCTGCGGCTGTGAGCGATGAGCGCCGAAGGCGCCGTACGTCTGTACCGGTGAAACGAACGACACACCTCAGGGAGTTCACCATGCTGCTCACCGACAAGACCGCGATCATCTACGGCGCCGGAGGCTCGATCGGCGGTGCGGTGGCCCGCGCCTTCGTCCGCGAGGGCGCCCGGGTGCATCTCGTGGGCCGTACCCGGGGGACGCTGGAGGCGGTGGCCGCCGACCTCAAGGACGCCGAGATCGCCGTCGTCGACGCCCTCGACGAGGCGGCGGTGGAGGAGCACCTCGCGGGCGTCGGCGACGTCGACATCTCGTTCAACCTCGTCACCCGCGGCGATGTGCAGGGCGCCCCGCTCACCGACATGCCCGTCGACGACTTCCTGCGGCCGGTGATCAACGGCGCCCGCGCCAACTTCATCACCGCCCGCGCCGCCGGGCGCCGCATGGCCGAGCGCGGCTCCGGGGTGATCCTCACCCTCAACAGCGGCTCCGCGCACGGCAGTCCGATGATGGGCGGCACGGGACCGGCCGATGCCGCGATCGACACGCTCGTACGGAATCTGGCGATCGAGCTCGGTCCGCGCGGGGTGCGGGCCGTGGGGCTGTGGGCGGCCGGGGTGCCCGAGACGTTCACCGTCGAGAAGCTGTCCGCCGTCAACCCGGCGATCGACGAGGCCGCCGTCCAGGGCATCGTCGACAACCTCGCCACGATGCGCATGACCCGCCGCAACCCCACCCTCGCCGAGGTCGCCGCCACGGCGGTCTTCCTCGCCTCCGACCAGGCGGCCGGTATCACCGGCACGTTCGTCAACGTCACCGGCGGGATGGTCGCTCGCTGAGCGGGGAAGGGCGCCCGGCGCGCAAGCCGGGCGCCCTCACCGCCGTCCTACCGGCCGGCCGCCGCGTCCGCGGCCTGCGCCCGCAGCGCCCGCTCGATGCCCGAGCGGGACTCCGAGACGAGGCGGCGCAGGGCCGCGTTCGGCTCGGCCGCGGCCAGCCAGGTGTCGGTCTTGGCCAGGGTCTCCTCGAAGACCTGGACCGACGGGTACAGGCCGATGGCGATCTGCTGGGCGATCTCGTGCGAACGGGAGTCCCAGACGTCCTTGACGACCTCGAAGTACTTGTCCGCGTACGGCGCGATCAGCTCACGCTGGTCGGTCTGGACGAAGCCGGCGATCACGGCCTCCTGCACGGCGTTCGGCAGCTTGTCCGAGTCGACGACCGAGGACCAGGCCTCCGCCTTGGCCTCCGGCGTCGGGCGGGCGGCGCGCGCCGTCGCCGCGTGGCGTTCGCCGGCCGCCGTCTTGTCCCGCTCGTACTCGCCCGCGATCTCCGCCTCGTCGAAGCGGCCGACCGCCGCGAGACGCTCCACGAACGCCCAGCGCAGTTCGGTGTCCACGGCCAGGCCCTCGACGCTCTGGGTGCCCTCCAGCAGCGCCTCCAGCAGGTCCAGCTGCTCCGGGGTGCGGGCCGTCGCCGCGAAGGCGCGGGCCCAGGCCAGCTGGTGGTCGCTGCCCGGCTCGGCCGCCCGCAGGTGGGCCAGCGTGGCGTCGGTCCAGCGGGCCAGCAGGGGCTCGCGGGCGGCCGGGTCGGCGTACAGCTCGATCGCCAGCTTGACCTGGCGGTGCAGCGACTGCACGACGCCGATGTCCGACTCCTTGGCGATGCCGGACAGGACCAGGGAGAGGTAGTCGCGGGTGGGCAGTTCGGCGTCCCGCGTCATGTCCCAGGCCGATGCCCAGCACAGGGCGCGCGGGAGGGACTCGGTGAAGTCGCCGAGGTGCTCGGTGACCACCGCGAGCGACTGCTCGTCCAGGCGGACCTTGGCGTACGACAGGTCGTCGTCGTTGAGCAGGATCACCGCCGGGCGGCGCTCGCCCGTCAGCTGCGGTACGGCCGTCAGTTCGCCGTCGACGTCCAGCTCGATCCGGTCGGTGCGCACCAGCTTGCCGGAGTCGGCGTCGAGGTCGTACAGGCCGATCGCGATGCGGTGCGGGCGCAGCACCGGCTCGCCCTTGGCGCCGGCGGGCAGCGCCGGGGCCTCCTGGCGGACGGCGAAGGAGGTGACGACACCGTCGGCATCCGTGGCGATCTCCGGGCGGAGGATGTTGATGCCGGCCGTCTCCAGCCACTTCTTCGACCAGGTCTTCAGGTCGCGGCCGGAGGTCTCCTCCAGCGCGCCGAGCAGGTCGGACAGGCGTGTGTTGCCGAACGCGTGCGCCTTGAAATAGGCCTGCACGCCCTTGAAGAACTCGTCCTCACCGACGTACGCGACCAGCTGCTTCAGGACGGAGGCGCCCTTGGCGTAGGTGATGCCGTCGAAGTTGACGAGGACGTCGTCCAGGTCACGGATGTCCGCCATGATCGGGTGGGTGGACGGCAGCTGGTCCTGCCGGTACGCCCAGGTCTTCATCGAGTTGGCGAACGTGGTCCACGAGTGCGGCCAGCGCGAGCCGGGGGCGGCGGCCTGGCAGGCGATGGAGGTGAAGGTGGCGAACGACTCGTTCAGCCACAGGTCGTTCCACCACTCCATCGTGACGAGGTCGCCGAACCACATGTGGGCCAGCTCGTGCAGGATCGTCTCCGCCCGCACCTCGTACGCGGCGTCGGTCACCTTGGACCGGAAGACGTACTGGTCGCGGATGGTGACGGCGCCCGCGTTCTCCATCGCGCCCGCGTTGAACTCGGGCACGAACAGCTGGTCGTACTTCGCGAAGGGGTAGACGTAGTCGAACTTCTCCTGGAACCAGTCGAAGCCCTGCCGGGTCACCTCGAAGATCGCGTCCGAGTCCAGGAACTCGGCGAGCGAGGGGCGGCAGTAGATGCCCAGCGGCACGCTCTGCCCGTCCTTCTCGTACACGCTGTGCACGGAGTGGTACGGGCCGACGATGATCGCCGTGATGTACGTCGAGATGCGCGGGGTCGGCTCGAAGACGTGCTGGACGGTGCTGCCGTCCGGGTCCGCGGCCGTGGCCTTCGCCGGCGAGTTGGTGATCACCGACCAGCCCTTGGGCGCGGTGACGGTGAACTCGAACGTGGCCTTCAGGTCCGGCTGCTCGAAGGAGGCGAACACCCGGCGGGCGTCCGGGACCTCGAACTGGGTGTAGAGGTAGGCCTGCTCGTCGACCGGGTCGACGAAGCGGTGCAGGCCCTCGCCGGTGTTCGTGTAGGCGCAGTCCGCGACGACACGGAGGACGTTGCGTCCCTCCAGCAGCCCCGGCAGGGCGATCCGCGAGTCCTTGAAGACCTCGGCGGGGTTCAGCTGGTCGCCGTTGAGGACCACCTCGTGGACGGTCGGCGCCACCAGGTCGATGAACGACTCCGCCCCGTTCCGGGCGACGTCGAAGCGCACCGTGGTCACGGACCGGTAGGTACCGCCCTCCTGCGCGCCGGAGAGGTCGAGATCGATCTCGTACGAGTCAACGGTGAGCAGCTCGGCCCGCTGCTGCGCCTCTTCGCGAGTCAGGTTTGTGCCAGGCACGCGGTCATCTCCTCGATATGTGTCGGTTGCGTCATCCTTCCATGCCGTCGACCGGGAGCGCGATGTCCGTATCCCGCCGGTGGGCGGGGCACCGCGGCAGGACCCTGGGCCCATGACGACGACACCGCAGACGACGACGTACACCGCACGCCCCATCCCGTCCGAGGTCCTCGCGGAGCTGCTCACCGCTGACGACGCGGGCCGCCCCGCGGCCCCCTTCACCGACGAGGAGGGCGGCGCCCCGCTGCGCTGCTGTCTGCGCCGCAGCGCGCCCGGCGAGCGGATCGCCCTGGTCTCGTACGCGCCCCTGCGCCGCTGGGCGGCCGAGACGGGTGCCGAACCGGGGGCGTACGACGAGCAGGGCCCGGTCTTCCTCCACGCCGAGGACTGCCCGGGCCCGTCGACCGGCCCCGCCCTGCCCCTCACGAACGCCCACCGCGTCCTGCGCCGCTACTCGTCCGCCGGCCGCATCCTGGGCGGCCGCCTGACCGACGACGACTTCCCCTCCGCCCTCACGGAGGCCTTCGCCGACCCGGAGGTGGCGGTGGTGCATGTGCGGGCGGTGGAGTACGGGTGCTTTCTGTACGAGGTGCGGCGGGGCTGAGGCTCTCCGGCAGAGGGGTTCACCCCCGATTGACACCGGCGGTGGCCGCATGCCGGAGAGCCTCCAGTACCCGGGCCACCACCCGCCCCGTCTCCCCGCCCCTGCGTACCGCCGCCGTGACATGCCGGACGGGGCCGTCAGGCCCCAGGTCCCGCATCGCCACACCATCTCGGCGGGCCGCGGCCATGCGCGGGACCAGGGCCACGCCCATGCCCGCTTCCACCATGGCGAGGATCGCGGTCCAGCCGGAGGCCGAGTGGCCCTGGTGGGGGCTGAAGCCGGCGGCCTCGCAGGCGCGGCGGGTGATGTCGGACCAGGGGCCGCTGCCGCCGAAGATCCAGGGTTCGGCGGCCAGGTCCGTCAGGGTCAGGGAGTCCGCGTGGGCGAGCAGGTGGCCGGGGGGCAGGGCCACGTCCAAGGGGTCGGCCAGCAGGGGGACTTGGGTGAAGCGGGGGTCGGCCGCGCTGGGGGCCGACGCCGCGAGGGACAGGGCGAGGTCGGCCTCGCCGGCGGTCAGCAGGTCGTAGGCCTCGGCGGCCTCCGCCTCCCGCACGCGGACGGTCACCCCGGGGTGCGTGTCCCGCAGGGCCCGTACGGCGGGTACGACCAGGGCGGGGAAGGAGGTGGAGAACGCGGCGACCCGGACCTCCCCCGCCTCCCCCTGGACGTACGCCGCCAACGCGGCCTCGGTGCGCTCCAGTTGCTCGAAGACCGGTTCGGTGTGGGCCAGCACCAGGCGGGCCGCGTCGGTGAGCCGGACCCGGCGGCCCCGCGCCTCCAGCAGGGGGACGCCGAGCTGCCGGGAGAGGTTGGTGAGTTGCTGGGAGACCGCGGAGGGGGTCATGTGCAGGGCCTCGGCCGTGGCGGTCACGGTTCCCCGCTCGCGCAGGGTGCGCAGGATCTGCAGCTTGCGGATGTCCCACTCGGCCATGCCGGAAAGCTACACGTCAACGGCGTGAACCCGCGCCCAGCACCACCCCGCCCAGGATCAGCGCCATCGACAGCAGCTGCGGCGGGCCCGTCGTCTCGCCGAGTACGGCCCAGGACAGGACGGCGACACAGACCGGCTGGAGGTGGTAGACGATGCCCGCGCGGGTCGCGCCGATCAGGGTGATGGCCTTGTTCCAGGCGAAGAAGGCGACCGCGGAGGAGGCCACGCCCACGTAGAGAAGGGGCAGGACCGTGCCGGGGGTGGGGGTGAAGCCGCCCTGGACGGTGACGCTCGCCGCCTGGACGGGCAGGAGGAGAGCGGTGCCGACGGCGAACGTGGTGCACAGGAAGGCCGTGCCGCCCAGTTCGGTGGGCTTGCGGCGCAGCAGCGCGCTGTAGCCGGCGAAGCAGCAGGCGGCCGCGATCATCCACAGGTCGCCGGGCGAGAAGGCCGTACCGCCGCCGAACAGCAGCGCCACGCCCGCGCAGGCGATGAGCAGCCCGGTGGTGCGCCGGGCGCCGAGCCGTACGCCGCCGAGCCGTTCGAACAGCGCCATGAGCACCGGCGAGGCGGCCATGATCATGCCCATGGTGGCGGCCGGGGTGGTCAGTCCGGCCTGGTTGACGAGCGTGTTGTAGGTGGCCACGCCGAGGAAGGACGCGAGCAGGACATAGCGGGCGTGGTGGCGGATCAGCGCCCGCTGCCGCCAGGCCTGGCGGGCGCCGAAGGGGGCCACGGCGACGAGGGCTACGACCCAGCGCCAGAAGGCGTGCTGGACGGGCGGGACGCTGTCGTGCAGGCCGCGGGAGGCGACGAAGCTGCCGGACCAGACGAGGGTGGCGAGCGCGGCGAGGGCGAGGCCGGCCGCGGGGGCGGCGGCCTGGCGGGCGGGTGGGGCGGAGGCGGTGGTCCTGGGCAGGACGGCGGCCACTGGGTTCCTTTCGGTGGGTGGGGTGTCCGTGCCCTACCGTCGCAGCACCGGATTCGTCAGGTCCATCGAATCTTTTCGACGATTCCTTTCAGTCGAACTGAAAGATCTGCTCCCGGCGGCGCCGCCCTGGGCCACGGTCGCCGGGAGCGGTCGTACCGCCTCCGCCGGGAGCCGGCCCTCCACCCGGACCAGGAGGGCGGCGGCCACCGCCGAGGTCGCGATGAGGACGGCCCACGGTGCCCGGCCGTCCACGGCGAGCAGGGCCGTGAACAGGGAGGGCGCCACGGCCTTCGCCAGTGACCAGGACATCTGGTACGCCGCCAGGTACCGGCCGCGCACCGCTTCGGGCGCCGCCGCCACCGCGAGCACCTGGGACGCGGGGCTGTGGATCAGCTCGCCGAGGGTGTAGACGACGACCACCGCGACCAGCGCGCCGCCCAACACCGTGTCGGAGGCCGGTCGTACGGTGCCGAGCACGATCTGCGCCGCGAAGGCGGTCGCGAACAGGCCGCCGCCCAGCGCCGCCGCCCGGGTGCGCCGGGCCCCGGCCCTGCGGACCCACGCGCCGACACCGACCCCGGCGACCGCGCACAGCACGGTGTTGAGGGTGAAGGCGGCACCGGTGAGAACCGAGGGCCCGTGCAGCCACTCCACCATGAACAGCGGGAAGAGCACCGACAGGGCCGAATAGCTCAGGGCGTTCAGGAAGTTGGCGCCGGTGACGACCAGGAAGGGCCGGTCGGTGAGGACGAGGCGGTAGCCGGCGCCCGCCCGGCGCGCGGCCGGGGGCCCGTCGGCCGTACGCACCGGCGGCAGTGGCCGCACCGGCCGCAGTGGCCGCAGCAGCAGCGCCGCGAGCGCGAAGGAGAGGGCGTTGCCCCAGGCCGCGTACGTGTAACCGGCGCTGCCCGCCAGGGAGATGACCAGGGTGGCGAGCAGCGCGCCCGCCCCGTTGCCGGCGTTCTGCAGCGCGCGCGTCGACGCCTGCAGCCGGTCCTGTCCGGCCCCGCTCGCCACCTCGCCGATCAGGGACTGCTGGGCAGCGGGGAAGGCCCGGTCGGCGGCGGCCGTGACCAGGGCGACGGCCGCGAAGGCGGCGAGGGAGTGGGCGAAGGGGTAGAGGGCGAACCCGGCCACCCGGACGCCGTAGAGCGCGTACTGCACCCGCTTCGCGCCGTACCGGTCCACCGCGGTCCCGGCGAGCGGCAGTACGGCGATGCCCGCGAGGCCGGTGGCGGTGAGCACGGCGCCCACGACGGTGAAGGACAGTCCGGTGACGGCGTGGAAGAAGACCAGGGTGAACGGGACGTACATGCCGGTACCGACGCCGTTGACGGCTGCGGTGACGGGCAGGGCCCATGCGCCGGGTATGCGCTCGTTCTCTGTTGGCACCATGACCTGACCCCCTGAAGCAACTTGGTTGAAAGTAACTTAGCACTAAGCTACTTTCCAGCAAGTCACTTTCTTGCCGGTAACCACCCGAAGGGCATACTCGGCACATGAGCGCAGGCAAGGATTCGGTGGACGCGATCGTCGACCAGTGGGCGGCCGTGCGGCCCGACCTCGACTCCAGGGCGATGGAGGTCTTCGGGCGGATCTACCGCCTCTCCCGCACCATGGGCGACCGCATGGAGAAGGCGTACCAGCCCTACGGCATCTCACGCGGCGAGTTCGACGTGCTCGCGACCCTGCGCCGCTCCGGGGAGCCGTACGCCCTCTCGCCGCGCCAGCTGTCGGCCACCCTCATGCTCACCACCGGCGGGATGACCGGCCGCCTCGACAAACTGGAGAAGGCCGGCCTGCTGCGCCGCTCCCCCGACCCGCACGACCGCCGGGGCCTTCAGGTGACGCTGACCGAGAAGGGGCTGGACGTCATCGACCGCGCGGTCGGCGAGGGCCTCGCGGTCCAGACGGCGGCCCTGTCGTTCCTCGACGACGAGCAGGCCGGCCAACTGGCCGGCCTGCTCAGGGAATTGCTCGCGGGTACGCTGGAGGCGCCGCGCCGAGAAGGGGCCTAGGAGCGTGTCTCAGTAACCAGCCACCAGTGCGCCTTTGGGTGTGAATCTCGTGGCATGGGTGGGGCGCCGGGGAATCCGGCGCCCCACCCATGCCACTTCCTCGGCCACGCCTGTTAGCCTCCTCCATACCAAACCTTTTGGTATGGAGGAGAGGTCAAGGTGGGTGCGGAGAGGTCGGCGTGGCTGGACCAGGGCTTGACGTTGCTGGCGCAGCAGGGTGCGCCCGCAGTGACGCTGGATCGGTTGTGTGAGCGCATGGGCATGTCGAAGGGCGCCTTCTATCACCACTTCGGATCGATGCCGAAGTATCGGATCCGCTTGCTCGACCACTTCGAGGCCAAGTGCACCACGGCGATCATCAATGGAGTTGAAGCGTCCGACACGCTTCCGGCCCGGGAGCGGCTGGCCAGGCTCCTGGCTGAAGTGACCAAGGACGCCGGCCCGCCGCTGGAGATCGCGATGCGGGCCTGGGCGAAACAGGATCCCGAGGCGGCGCGGGTGCAGGAGCGTGTCGACGCAACCCGCATTGGATATCTGCGGGATCTGTGCGAACAGGCCGGCCATGGCAGACCGGATCAAGTGGCCAAGATGCTCTATCTGATGTTGGTCGGGGCGGAGCACCTCACGCCCCCGCTCCCGAAGCCAGAGCTGCGCGGCATGTACGAGCTGCTGATGCCGCTGCTGGACCGGTCGGCCTCCTGACTTCGTCGGCGATCGAGATGGATCCCTCACCCGACGTTCCCGGAAGGAACACAGCGTCATGAATGCCTCCGCCCGCCCCGAATCCCGTACATCCAACGCCAGAGGTCTCCGTCTGTGGGTTCCCCGCCTGATGCTCACTGCCGCAGCGGTGCACATGATGGTGGGCGTCATCGCCTCGTACGCGTACTGGAGCGGCATCGTCTCCGACGGACTGTGGAACACCGTCCGCAACGACAACTACACCCGCATGATGGCCCTTTGGTTCATGATCAGCGGAGTTGCCTTCTTCGGCCTTGGGCTCCTTTCCAGAAGAGTCGTGATCGCCGTAGGCGCGATGCCCGTGGAGACCGGATGGATCCTGCTGGCACTCGGAATCCCGGTGGCCGTACTGGAACCGGTCTCAGGTGGCTGGTCACTGATTGCCATCGGCGTGCTGGCGGTGGTGGCGTCGCGGCGCGACAGTGGCATGACGGACTTCGACCGATCGGGCGGTCGACGAGCGGGAGGAACGCTCGCTCCAGGCGCGGCCCCACTCAATACCGCGCCCTCTGAATAGGTGCTCTGCACCAGAGTGCGGTTCGTGATCATTCATGCGGGATGATCTCGGCATGAGTGGTGGCGATGGGCTGTTCGAGGTCGAACCGGTCGAGAAGAAGCAGCCGCAGGGTCGTCCGGCATCCGTGGACAAGACGTTCCGGGACTTCGACCCGCACCAGGTCCTGCTGCTGCCCCCGTCGCTGGACGACTGGCTGCCTGAGGATCATCTCGCCCGGTTCGTTGCCGACCTGGTCGACGAGGTGCTTGACCTTTCCCCGATCCTGGCGAACTACACCGAGAAGCGCGGCTACCCGCCCTACGATCCACGGTTGATGGTGCGACTGCTGATCTACGGATACAGCACCGGTGTTCGTTCTTCGCGGGCGATCGAGCGTCGTTGCGTCGATGATGTCGCGCTCCGGTTCCTGGCTGCCGACCAGGCCCCGAACTTCCGCTCGATCGCCCGGTTCCGCCGCCGCCACTTGGATGCGCTGGCCGACCTGTTCACCCAGTCGCTGCACCTCGCGCAGAAGCTGGGCATGGTCAAGATGGGCCGCGTCGCGCTGGACGGCACGAAGCTGGAAGCGAACGCCTCCAAACACAAGGCGATGAGCTACGGCCGCCTGGTCGACAAAGAAGAGCAGATCGAGGCTGAGATCGCCGAGTTGGAGGCGAAGGCTCGAGGTTTGCTGGCCGACGCCGAGGCCACCGACGACGCCGAGGGCCAGGTCTTCGGAGTCGACGGCAACGAGGCGGACCTGCCAGCCGAGCTGGACCGGCGGGAGAAGCGGCTCGCGAAGCTGCAGGCCGCCCGCGCGCAGATCGAGGCCGAGGCCGCCGACAAGGCCCGTCGCCACGCAGAGGACAAAGAACGCCGCCGCCAGCAGCGCGCCGGTACCAGCGATGAGCAGGCTGTCGCTGACGCCGGCGAGAAGGCCGCCGCGAAGGCACGGCCGAAGCCCAAGGCCCAGGCGAACTTCACCGACCCTGACTCGCGGATCATGAAGAACAGCGACGGCGCCTACATCCAGGCATACAACGCCCAGGCCGTCGTCGACGAGCAGCATCAGGTCATCACAGCCGCCGACATCACCACCAACGCCTCGGACGCGCTGAACTACACCACCATGCTGGACCAGTCCACCGCCAACACCGGCATCCACCCCAAGCAAGTCTTGGTCGACGCCGGATACTGCTCCGAGACCAACCTCGAAGCCGCACGGGACCGCCAACTCGACTGCGACACCAGCACGTTCATGGCCACCGGCCGTCTCGGCCACGACGAGCAGGTCCTGCCCGCACCCCGCGGACGCATCCCCAAGAACGCCACGCTGAAAGAGCGCATGGCTCGCAAGCTGCGGACGAAACCCGGCAAGGCTGCCTACAGCCGCCGCAAGGCCATCGTCGAACCCGTATTCGGCCAAATCATGACCTGCCACAGCGGCCGCCAACTCCTCCTCCGGGGCGAGGACGGAGCCCGCGGCGAGTGGCGACTGCTGGCCGCCTGCCACAACCTTCGCAAGGTCTTCCGGCACGCCGGAACCACCGCCCTCGCCACCCTGGCCGGCTGACCGACCGAGCCTCGCAGCTCGTCACCGGCCCCCACCCGGTCGCCCCCCCACGACCCGCACCCCGACCGCCCTCACGGCTGTCCGCGGGGCGGCCGCGACCGACCCAATCAATCACGGCCGCCAGCCGCTCACCTGTTACCGAGACACGCTCCTAGGCGCCGACGTGCGCGGCGAGCGCCGTCCCGATGTCCGCCGCGCCGGCCGAGTCGGCCGCCCAGGCCGCGTATCCGTCGGGGCGGACCAGCACGGCCGTACGGCGGTCGCTCGCCCAGTGCGCCACCGTCAGCCGGTCCGCACGGGCGGGCCCCGGCTCGTACGGCTCCGGGGTGATCAGCACGAACCGGCCGCCGCGCAGCGCCTCGTAGAGGCGGGCGCCGCCGGCCAGGACGACGTCCGGGACGCGGGCGCCGGTGAGGCGGTGCGCGCCGCGGGGGGCGGGGTAGCGGTGGCCGATGCCGGTGATCTGGGCGGCGGCCTTGCGGCGGGCGGGGCCGACGGCGTTCAGGAAGGCGGTCAGCGCGGCGCGGGCGGCGAGGGTCCAGGGGCGCTTGGCCATGGCGAGACGGACGATCCCGCCGCTGCTGCGCAGCACCGCCTTGCCCACCGGATGCCGTTCGGCCTGGTAGGTGTCGAGCAGCGCGGGGTCCGCGTGCCCGGCGACGACCGCCGCGAGCTTCCAGCTCAGGTTGGCCGCGTCCTGGAGCCCGGTGTTCATGCCCTGGCCGCCGGCCGGGGTGTGCACGTGCGCGGCGTCACCGGCCAGGAAGACCCGCCCGACCCGGTAGGCCGGCGCCTGCCGTTCGTCGCTGTGGAAGCGGGACATCCAGCGGGCGTCGTGCATCCCGAAGTCCCGGCCGAGGGCGAGGCGGGTGATCTCCTTCACCTCGGCCAGGTCCAGCGGCTCGTGGTCGGGGACGTTACGGCCGCGGTGCCAGCCGATCACCCGGTGGTAGCCGTCGCCGAACGGCGCGAGGAAGGCGAAGGCGTCGCCGACGGCGTTGACGGTGAGCAGGGTCGGCGGCTGCTCGGCGAGCCGGACGTCGGCGAGGACCACGGACCGGATCACCGACTTGCCCGGGAAGGGCAGCCCGATCGCGTCCCGCACGGCGCTGCGCATGCCGTCGGTGCCGACGACGTACGCCGCCCGGAGGGTCTCCGTACGGCCTTCGGGCCCGCGCGCCTCCACCGTGACCCCGTCCGCGTCCTGGGTGAGACCGGTCAGCTCGGTCTCGTACCGGAAGTCGGCGCCCGCCTCGACCGCGCGCCTCTCCAGGACCTTCTCGACCTCGTACTGCGCAAGGACGAGGAGATGGTCGAAGCGGGAGGGGAGGGCGGCGAGGTCGATGGAGAGGCGGCCGAAGAGGCGGAGGCGGTCGAGGGGCTGACCGGCCTTTTCCAGGTCGTCGGCGAGGCTGCGGGCGTCGAACTGTTCGAGGGTGCGGGCGTGGAGGACGAAAGCGCGCGAGAGGTTGCTGATGCCGTGGGGGCGCTTTTCGAGGACGGTGACCGGGACGCCGGCCGCGGCGAGGTCACCGGCGAGCAGGAGTCCGGTGGGGCCGGAACCTACGACGATGATGTTTCCCTTGGTGCCGTTCATGGGGGCCTCCTGGATGCCAACGCTTGTCGGTCAACATCTGTTGGTCAACGCTTGTTGGCAACGGTAGGGCCGGGCGGCGGGGTGAGTCAACACTTGTTGGCATACGTTCGTTGGCCTGACCGGCAGCATGAAGACACCCCAGGCGCGCCGCTCCGACGCGCGCATCGATCGTCGATGGTCACGCGCTACTTCGGCAGCGAGCAGGGACTGTTCGCGGCGGCCGTCGCGCTGGACCTGCAGCCGCCGGAGCTGACGGCGGCGGCGCGGGGCGAGGTCGGGCGGACGCTCGTCGGCGCTTCCTTGGCATGTGGAAGGAGAACGAGGAGCTGACGGCCGTGCTCCGGGTCGGCGCCACCAACCAGGCCGCTGCGCATCCTGCCGGCCCGCGAGCTGACCCGCGAGGAACTGCCGGCGTGGCTTGGCCCGACCGTGCAGCGGTATCTGACCGCGCCGAACCCCAGAGCGGCACGGGCCCGACGGCACGAGCCCGGACGGCGCGGGGGGCGGACGACACGGGCCCGGACGGCGCGGGGGCGAAAACGCCGAAGGCGCCGACCTCACCCGGGTACGGCGTCACGCGCGTACCGGCGGGAGGACAGGCGCCCCCGGTGGGAGAACCGGTGTCCGGTCAGGCCTTGGCGTCGGCCCCGGACTTCACGTTGGAGGAGGGCTTGATGGTCCTGATCTTGGACTTGTCCAGCGCCATCACCAGACCGGCGATGACCGCGAACAGCGCGACCGGGAGCAGCACGTAGAGACCCAGCGTCTGGATGACGCTCAGGCCGGGGCCGGGGTCGTCGCCGTCGTCGCGGGTCAGCGCGAGCGCGGGGGACGACATGAGCAGCATCATCAGCGTCGTACCGGCGGCCAGGGCACCGGCGCGCAGGGCGTTCTTCTTGTCCACGACCTCAAGTTAGCGAACCACCCCGAAGGGCGCGCGCCCGGGGTCCCGTACCGGACGTTCACCCGCCTGCGACCTGCCTGAACACAGCGAGTAGCGCGCCCATTCGGGGGGATGCCGCGATGTCCTCCAGCGGTAGGGGACGGCCCTCGCGGTCGGCTATCGGCAGCCGCCAGTTCGGGTACTGGTCCCAGGTCCCGGGCAGGTTCTGCGGGCGGCGGTCGCCGACGCCGTCCGGGAGCCAGACGCCGATCAGGCGGGCCGGGGTGCGCAGCAGGAAGCGGTGGACGGCGCGGATCTCCTCCTCCTCGTCCGAGCCGGGCGGTCCGGCGGCGGTGCGGTTCAGCAGGCCGAGGCTGCCCAGCAGGGCGAGCCACTCGGCGGTGTCGGCGACGGCTTCGGCGCGTTCCTCGGTCGCCGGGCGGGTGAGCAGGCCCAGGCGGTCGCGCAGATCGACGTGGTCGCCGGTGAGCCGGGCGGCGGTGGGCGGCAGGTCGTGGGTGGTGGCGGTGGCCAGGCACTCGGCGCGCCAGCGGTCGGGCGGCAGCGGGCGCCCGTCGCCCTCCCAGTCGCGTTCGAACCACAGCACCGAGGTGCCGAGCACCCCGCGCCGCCGCAGCGTCTCGCGCACGCCGGGCTCGACGGTGCCGAGGTCCTCGCCGATGACGACGGCACCGGCGCGGGTGGCCTCCAGGGCGAGGATCGCGAGCATGGCGTCGGCGTCGTAGCGGACGTACGTGCCCTCGGTGGGTGCGCTGCCCTGCGGGACCCACCACAGCCGGAACAGGCCCATGACGTGGTCGACGCGCAGGGCGCCGGCGTAGCGGAAGAGGGCGCGCAGGAGGTCGCGGTAGGGGGCGTGGCCGGTGGCGGCGAGCCGGTCGGGGCGCCAGGGCGGCAGGCCCCAGTCCTGGCCGCGGGCGTTGAAGGCGTCGGGCGGGGCGCCGATGGAGGTGCCGGCGGCGAACACGTCCTGCTGGGCCCAGGCGTCGGCGCCGACGGGGTGCACGCCGACGGCGAGGTCGTGCACGATCCCGACGGGCATGCCGGCCTCGCGGGCGGCGCGCTGGGCGGCGCGCAGCTGGTCGTCGGTGAGCCAGGCGAGCCGGGCGTGGAACTCGGCCCGGTCGGCGAGCTCGGCACGGGCGCGGGCGGTACCGGCCGAGCGGGGGTCGCGCAGGTCGGCGGGCCAGCGGCGCCAGTCGGAGCCGTGGGTCTCGGCGAGGGCGCACCAGGTGGCGTGGTCGTCGAGGGCCTGGCCGTGGGCGGCGCGGAAGTCGTCGTAGGCGGCCCGGCGGCCGGGGCCCAGGGGGACGGCGAGGACCAGTTCCAGTGCCTCGCGTTTGACCTCCCACACCGCGTCCCGGTCGATGAGGGCGCCCTTGTCGAGGACGGCGGCGCGCAGCCGCTCGGCCCGCTCCAGCAGGGCGCTCAGCCGTGCGCGGTCCGCGACGTGGGCGAACTCGGGGATCGCCTCGATCCGCAGGTGCACGGGGTCGGGGAAGCGGCGCGAGGACGGGCGGTAGGGGGAGGGGTCGGTGGGGGCGCCGGGTACGGCCGCGTGCAGCGGGTTGACCTGGACGAATCCGGCGCCGGCGGTGCGTCCGGCCCAGCCGGCCAGCTCGGCGAGGTCGCCGAGGTCGCCCATGCCCCAGGAGCGGCGGGAGAGCAGCGAGTACAGCTGGACGAGGAGGCCGTAGGAGCGGCCGGGCGGGGCGGGCAGCCGGTCGGGGGCGACGACGAGGTGGGCGTGGCCGGTGCGCCCGTCGGGGGTGACGGCGGTCACCCGGTGCACGCCGAGCGGCAGCTCCGCGACGGTCTCCCGCTCCTCCCCCTCCTCGGTCTCGACGCGCAGGCGGGTGCCGGGCGGCAGCGCGGCGAGGGCGGCGGGGCCCTGCGGGTCGCCGGCCCAGTGCACGACCGTCGGCGGCAGCAGGCGCTCGCGCAGTTCGCGTTCCCGTGCGGCGAGCGCGGCGCGTACGGCGTCGGGGCCGGTCGCGTCGACGCCGAGGGCGGCCAGGGCGGCGACCACGGCGGAGGCGGGGACGGCGACCGTACGGCCCGGGGCGGGGCTGTAGGAGGCGGCGACCCCGTGCAGCTCGGCGAGCCGGGACAGGTCCGGGTCCTCGAGCGCCGCGGCCATCTACACCCCCGTACCGAAGCCGTCGGTGTCGTACGACCCCGTGCCGAAGGCGTCGGACTCGCTGGTCAGCGGTGTGGCGTCGGCGAGCGGCGGCTCGCTGGTCAGGGGCTCGAGGTCGGGCAGTGGGGGTTCGCTGGTCAGCGGGGCCTGGGCGCAGGCGCTCTCCGCGCTGAAGGCGCACAGCGGCGCCTCGTCGGTCGCGGCGGACGGATCCGTCTCGGGTTTCCACTGGGCCGGGATCGAGAGTCGAGCCGGTGCGGGCACGCGGGCCTCCTTGGGGCCGGCCGAACGAGTCGGCCGGATGGTGCGGCTTTGAACGGGTTACGGCAGGCCTACCCCGAGACAGCGTCCGCACTCGCTCCCATTCCCGGAGCACCTGAAAGGGGTGGCCGTGATCCGGTACCGCCCGGTGATCGGCACGGGCGCGTGAGACGGCTCCGCCCCATGGAGGGCGGGCGGGGGAACGACGAGGAGCCGGCGGCGGTGGCGGGGGCGCGGTGCCGGCGCGGGCCATCGCCCGCGGGGGGGGCGAGGCTGCGACGGCCGCACCCTGTACGACCGGCACCCGGGCCGGCTGCAAGAAGTTGCCGTGATCGGGCGGAGCCGACCCAAAGGGGCGCGGAGCTACCGCGCCCCCTCATAGGCGCAAAACACGGCCCGGATCTAGGCAGAAATGCCGTCGATCCGGGCCAGGGCATCATCCGCGCCATATGGCTGCAGGTAAGGCAACCACCGCGGATCCCTATGGCCCGTGCCGATGATGCGCCAGGCCAGCCCGGTCGGGGGAGCCGGTTTGTGTCGCAGACGCCACCCCAGTTCGACGAGGTGGCGGTCGGCCTTCACGTGGTTGCAGCGGCGGCAGGAGGCCACCACGTTGTCCCAGACGTGCTTGCCCCCGCGGCTGCGCGGGATGACGTGGTCGACGCTGGTTGCGACGCCACCGCAGTACATGCACCGGCCCCCGTCGCGCGCGAACAGTGCGCGGCGGGTGAGAGGAACGGGCCCCCGATAGGGAACCCGGACGAATCGCTTGAGCCGGACCACGCTGGGTGCGGGGAGCGTGACGGTTGCGCTGTGCATAAAGGCGCCGGATTCCTCGAGGGAGACAGCCTTGTTCTCCAGGACGAGGATGAGCGCGCGGCGGAGCGGTACGACGCCGAGCGGCTCGTACGACGCGTTGAGAACCAGGACATGCGGCACGGGTGCCTCCTTGGGCGTCGGCGGCGCGTGGCTCGCGCCGGGACGATCTGCAGTCAGTCTCCCCTCATGCCTGGTGGAAGCGCCACCATGTCCCGGTAACGGGCTGGGAGTGTTTTCGACCACATCTGATTCATCCCCAGGATCATGGCCGGTTCAAGCCGGGGTGAGCCCTGTCTCTCCTGTGCCCCTCCTTGGCGGATCCGCGCGGGACTCACACAATGCCCCGTTAGTGTGGTGGTCCTGTCCGCCCGGTGACCTTTTCGTGACCTTGACCGCCCCGCCGGCCGGACTGCGCAGCACCTTGGAGGTACCTGCCGTGTCGTCCTTGCCCGCCGCCCTCGTGGCCGCCGGAGCGTCGCCGACCCCGTCACCTTCCCCGTCCGGGACCGTACCCGCCGTGCCATCGCTCCAGGACGCCCAGGAGAGCGCCACGAACGCGGCGAGCTGGGTCGAGCAGAACTGGTCGACCTGGCTCGCGATGGGTCTGCAGATCCTGCTGATCGTGGTCATAGCGGTGGCGCTGCGCGCCGTCGTACGGCGCGCGATCACCAAACTGATAGACCGGATGGGCCGCACCGCCGATGCCGTGAACGGCACGGCGCTGGGCGGGCTGCTGGTCAACGCCGAGCGGCGGCGGCAGCGCTCCCAGGCGATCGGCTCCGTGCTCCGCTCGGTGGCGAGCTTCCTGATCCTCGGTACGGCCGCGCTGATGGTGCTGTCCACGTTCAAGATCAACCTGGCGCCGCTGCTGGCCTCGGCCGGTGTGGCCGGCGTGGCGATCGGTTTCGGCGCCCGGAACCTGGTCACGGACTTCCTGTCCGGCGTGTTCATGATCCTGGAGGACCAGTACGGCCTCGGTGACGTGATCGACGCGGGGGTGGCCACCGGTGAGGTGATCGAGGTCGGGCTGCGCGTGACCAAGCTGCGCGGGGGCGACGGCGAGATCTGGTACGTCCGCAACGGCGAGATCAAGCGGATCGGCAACCTCTCGCAGGGCTGGGCGACGGCCGGGGTCGACGTGACGGTGAGGTCGAGCGAGGACCTGAACCGTGTGAAGTCCACGCTGGACCATGTCGCCGAGCACATGAGCAAGGAAGAGCCCTGGAACGAGCTGCTGTGGGGCCCGATCGAGGTGCTCGGCCTGGACTCGGTCCTGATCGACTCGATGGTGGTCCGGGTCTCGGCCAAGACGATGCCGGGCAAGGCGCTGACGATCGAGCGGGAGTTGCGCTGGCGCATCAAGCGGGCGTTCGACGAGGCGCACATCCGCATCGTGGGCGGTGCGACGGCTACGGAGGACGTGGCGGACACCCCCGATCCGACGTCGGCGGTGGCGGCCCCCTCGGCCTTCTCCAACGCGGACTCCCCGCAGGCGAGGGCGACGGCACCGATCGTCCCGCAGTCGCCTGCGGCTCCGGGCAAGTAGCGGGGACGAGCGGAACGGTTTCAGCACACTCGTTCGAGTGAGCAGGTGGGGCATTCCGGCGCGCGGTGCGCACGGGGTGCCCCATCGTTCTGCCGGGGCGCCCAGCGTGGGCTTAGCCTGGCATCAGCGTGACGAGGAGAAGCGATGAGCGCCGAACCGATCATGGAGCCGGTCATGACGCAGGACCCCATCGACCTGTTGAACGCGATCGAAGAGGCATCACCGGTGCCGATTCGACCGGAGTATGTCGAGGGGACGATCATCGTGCCGCCGTATCCCGACGAAGACCACAACGACGGTATTGGGGAGCTTTACATCCAGTTCCGGTCAGCCGGATTCCCCCTCGCCGGCTTCGGCAGCGCCTTCCGCGCCGCCGATAAGAACGGCGGCACCGTCGCGTCGCTCGCTCCGGACTTTTACGTGCGCCGCCGCAAGGCCTCCGACCTTGACGCGGCGTATCGCGGAGCCAACGGAGGGCGGTACCCCATGGACATGCTCGACCTGGTCGGCGAAGTCACGTCCACGAACCACAAAACCGACACCGGCCCCAAGTTCCGCGCCTACGCCGCCGCCGGAGTCCCGATCTACGTCCTGATCAACCGCCACTCCAAAACGGCCCACTGCTACACGGACCCCGTCCTCCCCGGCGACGACCCCACCGAGGCGTACTACGCCACCGACACCAAGGTCACCCTCGGCGACCCCCTCCCCCTCCCGGCGCCGTACCCCACTCTCGACACCGCCCCCTTCCTCGACGACTGAGCCCCCGGACCATCCGGCCCCCGAGATAACGACTCCGTTTCCTCGGGCCGTTGTCTATTGACGCCCCCTTCGTCCTGGGCTTACGTTCCTCGCACCGCGATAGGAAACTTTCCTAACAGTGATCTTCCGGCGGCCGTTGATCAAGGCTGGACGCCACGCCCGGGTCGCTGAAAAGCTGGGTGGCTGGAAAGGCAGGTGTCGACCCCATGGCAGGAACCGCCGGTACGCCGGGCACCCCGCGTGTGCTGCGCGCCATGAACGACCGCGCCGCCCTGGACCTCCTGCTGGAGCACGGGCCGCTGTCACGCACCCGGATCGGGAAGCTCACCGGCCTGTCCAAGCCCACCGCCTCCCAGCTGCTGGCCCGCCTGGAGGCGGCAGGGCTCGTGCGGGTGACCGGCACCAGCGAGGGGCGGCCGGGGCCCAACGCCCAGCTGTACGCCGTCAATCCCGCCGCCGCTCACGCCGCCGGGCTCGACGTCACCCCGGAACGCATCCGGGCCGCCGTCGCCGACATCACCGGACGCACGGTCGGTGAGTACGAGCTGCCCACCCCGGGGCGACGGCCGGCCCAGCCCGTCGTACAGCAGGTCACCGACGCGCTCGACGGTGCCGTGAAGGCCGCCGGGCTCGCGCGGGCCGACGTGCACCGGCTGGTCATCGGCACCCCGGGTGCCTTCGACCCGGGCACCGGGCGGCTGCGCTACGCCTCCCATCTGCCCGGCTGGCACTCCCCCACCCTGCTCGACGAACTGGCGGCGGCGCTGCCGATGCCGGTGGAGTACGAGAACGACGTCAACCTCGTCGCCCTCGCCGAACAGCGGCTCGGGGCGGCCAAGGGGCACGCGGACTTCGTGCTGCTGTGGAACCAGGAAGGCCTCGGCGCCGCCCTGGTCCTCGGCGGCCGGCTGCACCGCGGCTGGACCGGCGGCGCCGGCGAGGTCGGCTTCCTGCCGGTGCCGGGCACGCCCCTGGTCCGGCAGGTGACCAAGGCCAACAGCGGTGGCTACCAGGAGCTGGCCGGCTCCCAGGCCGTACCGAAGCTGGCCCGGGAACTCGGCATCCCGGACCTGCCGTCGGGGCCGTACACCGAGGTCGCCGCCGAGCTCGTGGCCCGGGGCGCCGATCACACCCGTGGCCCCTACCGGGAGCTGCTCCAGACCTATGCGACCCGGCTCGCCACCGGTCTCGCCTCGCTCGTCTCCGTCCTCGACCCCGAGCTCGTCGTCCTCAGCGGCTCCGCGCTGACGGCCGGCGGCGAGGTCTTGCGCGCCCTCGTCCAGGCCGAGCTGGAGGAGCTGGCCGCGGCCCGCCCCCGGCTGGTCGTCGGCGACGTCCGCGAACACCCCGTCCTGCGCGGCGCGTTGGAGTCCGCGCTCGTGACCACCCGCGACGAGGTCTTCGACACCTCGCGCTAGAGCAGCCCCCTCCTTCACCGATTTCACCCACCCCGCCCCCGGGAGACCTCGCCATGCCCGAAGTCATACCCTCAGCTGCCCGAAAGATGGCTTTTGCCCTCACCGCCTCCCTCGCTCTGCTCACCACCGCCTGTACCGGTCAGTCCGGATCCGGTGCCACGGACGACGCCTCGAAGGACACGACGATCAACTTCTGGCACGCCTGGAGCGCGCAGAACGAGGTGAAGGCCGTCAAGTCGCTCGTCGCCGGTTTCGAGAAGGCGCACCCCAACATCCACGTGAACGTCGTCGGCGACATGACCGACGACAAGATCAATCAGGCGCTGCGGTCGGGGGGTGACAAGGCACCGGACGTCATCTCCTCCTTCACCACCAACAATGTGGGCAAGTTCTGTTCCTCCGGCGCGCTGGTCGATCTGAACCCCTTCTTCAAGAAGTCGGGCATCGATCCGCGGACCACGTTCCCGAAGCCGATGAACGAATACACCCAGTTCGACGGCGACCGCTGTACGGTGCCGCTGCTCGGTGACGCGTACGGGCTCTACTACAACAAGACGGCGTTCCAGAAGGCCGGTATCGCCGATCCGCCGAAGACGTGGTCCGAGTTCGAGGCGGACGCCAAGAAGCTGACCATCCCGCAGGGTGACAGCTACAAGCAGCTCGGATTCATGCCGGACTACCACGGCTGGGAGACCACCACCGAGCACTATTTCGCGCAGTTCTCGCCGACGTACTTCGGCAAGGACGGAAAGTCGAACGTCGCCACGGACCCGGCGTTCGAGAAGGGCTTCGCACTCCAGAAGCGGCTCGTGGACGAACTCGGCGGATTCCAGAAGCTGGAGAGGTTCCGCTCGACGCTCGGTGACGAGTGGGGCCCCAAGCACCCCTTCCACACCGGTCAGGTCGCCATGCAGCTCGACGGCGAATGGCGGCTCGGGATGGCCGAGCAGGCCAAGCCGCAGTTCGAGATCGGGGTCGCCCCGCTGCCCGTGCCCGACGACCAGGCCGCGCAGTACGGCAAGGGGTACATCACCGGCACCATCGCGGGCATCGCCGCCGCCAGCCACAAGCAGAACGCGGCCTGGGAGTTCGTCAAGTACATCACCACGGACACCGATGCCGTGGTCGGCTTCGCCAACGACATCCACAACGTCCCCTCGACGCTGGCCGCGCTGAAGTCGCCGAAGCTGACGTACGACCCGCGTTTCAAGACGTTCCTCGACATCGCCGCCGACCCGGACTCCACCACCTCTCCCGCCTCGGTCAACGGCGGTCAGTACCTGGTGACGATCCAGCAGCTCGGCTATGACTACGAAAGCGGCAAGGTCACCGATCTGAAGTCCGGCCTGAAGAACTCGGCCGCGCAGATCGACACGGACATCGCGCAGGCGAAGTAGCCGATGACCACGGTCACTCTGGCGTCCAAGCGCCGCCGGTCGGCGCTCAGGACCATCGCCTTCATGTCGCCCTGGCTGATCGGTTTCGCGGTCTTCTTCGCGTACCCGCTGATCTCGACGGTCTATTTCTCCTTCATGCACTACGACGGCTTCAAGGCGCCGACGTGGAGCGGAGGCAAGAACTGGGCCTATGTCTTCGAGCACTACCCGCTGTTCTGGCCGGCCCTGCGCAACACGCTGTGGCTGGTCGTGGTGATGGTGACGCTCCGGGTCGTCTTCGGGCTCGGCATCGGGCTGCTGATCACCAAGATCAAGACGGGCACGGGGGTGTTCCGCACCCTGTTCTACCTGCCGTATCTCGCCCCGCCGGTCGCCGCGACCATGGCCTTCGCCTTCCTGCTCAACCCCGGTACGGGCCCGGTCAACTCGATCCTGGAGAAGGTGGGCATCCCGGCGCCCGGCTGGTTCAACGACCCCACCTGGTCCAAGCCGGCCCTGACCCTGCTGGCGCTGTGGGGCATCGGCGACCTGATGGTCATCTTCATGGCCGCGCTGCTGGACGTGCCGACCGAGCAGTACGAGGCGGCCGAGCTGGACGGGGCCTCGGCCTGGCAGCGCTTCCGGTACGTCACCCTGCCGAACATCTCCCCGATCGTGATGTTCGCGGTCGTCACCGGCGTGATCCAGACCATGCAGTACTACACCCAGCCGCTGATCGCCGGGAAGGTCGCCTCCGGGGTGATCCAGGGCGCGGGCACCCAGTTCGAGCCCGGCTACCCGGACAAGTCCACGCTCACCCTCCCCCAGCTCGTCTACAACCTCGGCTTCCAGCGCTTCGACTACGGCTCGGCCTGTGTGGTGGCCCTGGTGCTGTTCGCCCTGTCGATGGTGTTCACCGGGTTCCTGATGCGGCGCCGGGGCGGTCTCATCCAGGCAGGTGACTGACCATGACCCAAGTACTGGACAAGCCGGCCGCCTTGGCTTCCTCCGCCACGGCCGCCGAGCGCACCGCCCGCCGCAGGGCGCTGCTCGAATGGATCGCCGTCCACGCCCTCGGGGTCGCCGCCGCGCTGTTCTTCACGCTGCCGTTCGTGTTCGTGTTCCTGACCTCGCTGATGAGCGACACCCAGGCACTCAGCCGCGACCTGATCCCGCACACCTGGGAGTGGGGCAACTACCGGCAGGTCTTCGACACTCCCGGCTTCCTGACCTGGTGGAAGAACACGCTGATCTACGCCGGCCTGGGCACCGTGCTCACCGTCGTCTCCTCGATCCCGGTGGCGTACGCGCTCGCCAAGTTCCGCTTCCGGGGCCGCAATCTGTCGCTCATGCTGGTGATCTCGATGATGATGCTGCCGCCGCAGGTGGTCATCATCCCGATGTACCTGTTCTGGGCGAAGCAGCTGGACCTGTCCGGCACGCTGTGGCCGCTGATCATCCCCATGGCGTTCGGCGACGCGTTCTCCATCTTCCTGCTGCGCCAGTTCCTGATGACGATCCCGAACGAGTACGTGGACGCCGCGCGGGTCGACGGCTGCGGGGACCTGAGGACCCTGCTGAAAGTCGTCCTGCCGATGGCCAGGCCGGGCATCGCCGCCGTGGCCCTTTTCCAGTTCTTCTACGCCTGGAACGACTACTTCGGCCCGCAGATCTACGCGTCCGAGAACCCGGGCGCCTGGACGCTGTCCTACGGCCTGGAGTCCTTCAAGGGCGCCCACCACACGGACTGGAATCTCACCATGGCCGCGACCGTGCTGGTCATGGCCCCCGTGATCCTCGTGTTCTTCTTCGCCCAGAAGGCGTTCGTCGAAGGCGTCACGCTCACCGGAGTGAAGGGTTAACCCCGTATGAAACTCACCGTGGTCGGCGGAGGCTCGACCTACACCCCCGAACTCATCGACGGCTTCGCCCGCCTCAGGGACACCCTGCCCATCGAGGAACTGGTCCTCGTGGACCCGGCCGCCGAGCGCCTGGAGCTGGTGGGCGGGCTGGCCCGCCGGATCTTCGCCAAGCAGGGGCACAGCGGCCGGATCGTCACCACCGCCGACCTGGACGCGGGCGTCGACGGCGCCGACGCCGTCCTGCTCCAGCTGCGCGTCGGCGGCCAGGCGGCCCGGCAGCAGGACGAGACCTGGCCGCTGGAGTGCGGCTGCGTCGGCCAGGAGACCACCGGCGCGGGCGGCCTGGCCAAGGCGCTGCGCACGGTCCCGGTGGTGCTGGACATCGCCGAACGGGTCCGCCGTACCAACCCGCGCGCCTGGATCATCGACTTCACCAACCCGGTCGGCATCGTCACCCGGGCCCTGCTCCAGGCCGGGCACCGCGCGGTCGGGCTGTGCAACGTGGCGATCGGCTTCCAGCGGAAGTTCGCGGGCCTGCTCGGTGTGGCGCCGGCGGATGTGCATCTGGCCCATGTGGGCCTCAACCACCTCACGTGGGAAACCGGTGTGCGGCTGGGCGGTCCGGAAGGCGAGAACGTCCTCCCGAAACTGCTCGCCGAGCACGGCGACGCGATCGCCGACGACCTCCGCCTCCCGCGCCCCCTGCTGGACCGCCTGGGCGTGGTCCCCTCCTACTACCTGCGCTACTACTACGCCCACGACGAGGTCGTGCGCGAACTGCGCACCAAGCCGTCCCGCGCGGCCGAAGTGGCGGCCATGGAGCGGGAGTTGCTGGCTATGTACGGCGACCCGGCCCTGGACGAGAAGCCGGCGCTGCTCGCCCGGCGCGGCGGCGCCTACTACTCGGAGGCGGCCGTCGACCTCGCGGCGGCGCTGCTGGGCGGTGGCGGCAGCCCGTACCAGGTGGTGAACGCCGTCAACCGGGGCACCCTGCCCTTCCTGCCCGACGACGCGGTGATCGAGGTCCAGGCCGCGGTCGGCCCGAGCGGACCCGCCCCGCTGCCGGTGCCCGAGCCGGACCCCCTGTTCTGCGGTCTGATCGCGAACGTGACGGCGTACGAGGACCTGGCCCTGGAGGCGGCGCTGCGCGGCGGCCGGGACCGGGTCTTCCGTGCCCTGCTCGCCCACCCGCTGATCGGCCAGTACGCGTACGCCGACGCCCTCACCGACCAGCTGATCGCACACAACCGGGAGCACCTCGCGTGGGCCTGATGTCAACCGTCCTGGCGATCGACGCGGGCAACAGCAAGACCGACGTGGCCGTGGTCACCGCCGCCGGGGAGGTGCTGGCCACGGCCCGCGGCGGCGGCTTCCGCCCGCCCGCGGTGGGGGTGGCGGCGGCGCTGGAGGCGCTGGCCGAACCGGTCGCGCGGGCCTTCGCGGACGCGGGCGTCACCGCCGTCTCCCATGTCTCGGCCTGCCTGGCCAACGCCGACCTCCCCGTCGAGGAGGAGCAGTTGGCGACGGCGCTGGGGGCGCGTGGCTGGGGCGCGTCGGTGGAGGTGCGCAACGACACCTTCGCGATCCTGCGGGCCGGGGTCGCCGAGCCGCGCGGCGTGGCCGTGGTGTGCGGCGCGGGCATCAACTGCGTCGGGATGCGCCCCGACGGCCGTACCGCCCGCTTCCCGGCCATCGGCCGCGTCTCCGGTGACTGGGGCGGGGGCTGGTTCCTGGCGGAGGAGTCCCTGTGGCACGCGGCACGCGCGGAGGACGGCCGCGGCGAACCCACGTCCCTCTCCCGTACCCTGCCCGCGCACTTCGGCCTGCCGACCATGTACGCGCTGATCGAGGCGCTGCACCTGGAGCACATCGACCACCACCGCCGGCACGAGCTGGCCCCGGTGCTGTTCGCGACGGCCGCCGAGGGCGATGCGGTGGCCCGCTCGATCGTCGCCCGGCTCGCCGAGGAGGTGACGGTGCTGGCCACGGTGGCGCTGACCCGCCTGGACCTCCTCGACGAGGAGACCCCGGTCCTGCTGGGCGGCGGCGTCCTGACGGCCCGTCACGCCCTGCTGAACGACACCGTCCGCGACCTGCTGGCCGCCCGCGCCCCCAAGGCCGACGTCCGGGTGGTCACGGCGAGCCCGGTCCTCGGCGCGGCCCTGCTGGGCCTGGACCGGCTGGGAGCGCGGGCGGAGGCTCGGGAGCGGGCGCGGGGGTACTGGGAGGCCGGCAGGCCCGCCCGGCGCGGGGACGACTGACCGGCGCATGCAGTCGGCCCGCTCGCCCGCGCGCACGCCGGAGCGCGCGACCCCCGGGTCACCCGGTGATGCGTCCGGACAGCCGCCACTGCAGATACGTGGCGAGGTCCGGCGCGGCCCTGGTGCGGCTGTCGGATCAGGCGATCGCCGCACGAGGTGCCCGTCGCCGGGGAACCGAACAGGTGCGCCCGGCGTATTCATGAGCAGCGCACGCTGCGATCCGATCAAGATCCAGTGAAGGCCGGTGCGGATGTCAGTCCGGGCGGTGATACTTGGCGGCGAACGGATGACCCTGGGGGAGGTCGAGTGACACACCCGCCGAAGAGCACAGCACCACCGGTGGCCGGCCCCGGTGTGTCCACCGCCCCCGGCATCCCCGCACAGCCCGGCGGGCCGGCCCCCACCGGCTCCCCCACGCCCGCCAGAACCGCGTTCGCCGAGGGCTTCGACCGACTGAGGGCCGCGGCCACCACCGAGCCGGGCCGGCTGCAGATCATCGGGGCCGTACTGGCGCTGCTGGTCGTGGCGTTCGGCGGGGTCACCGCCTGGCAGGCCAGTGAGCGGGCCGCCGCCGCCGACGACGTGCTGCACAGGAGCCAGCCGCTCAGTTCCGGCGCGGCCGGCATCTACCGCTCGCTGGCCGACGCCAACACGGCCGCCTCCAGCGGGTTCCTGGCCGGCGGGCAGGAGACGGCCGCCTCCCGGGACCGGTACGAGAAGGACATCCGGACCGCCGCGTCGGGCCTCGTCACGGCCGCCGCCAACGCCGAGCCGGGCTCCGCCTCCGAGGCGACCATCGCCAGGCTGAACAGGCTGCTGCCCGAGTACAAGGGGCTCATCGAGCGGGCGCGGACGTACAACCGGCAGGGGTATCCGGTCGGCGGCGCCTATCTGCGGTACGCCAACGAGAAGATGCAGAAGGAGATGCTCCCGGCGGCGGAGGATCTCTACACCAAGGAGAACCAGCGGCTCGACGCCGACTACGGCGACGCCACGCCGTATCCGTGGATCGCCATCGCGCTCGGCGTGCTCGCGCTGGCCGCGCTCGGCTGGGCCCAGCACCGCACCTACCGGCGCACCAACCGCGTCCTCAACCACGGCCTGGTCGCCGCCTCCACCGCCACGGCCACAGCCCTGCTGTGGCTGGTCGTCGGGCACGCGGTGGCCCGCGCCGAGCTGAACGGCTCCTACGACCACGGCATCCGCTCGCTGAACGTGCTGCACGACGCCCGCATCGCCTCCCTGAAGGCGCGCGGCAACGAGAACCTGAGCCTGGTGGCGCGCGGCGCCGAGACCGTCACGGTGGGCGGGCAGACGTACGACGCCTACTACTACGACTTCGACAAGGACCTGGCCGGCCTCGGCGAGGGCCTGACCCGGGCCGAGAAGCTCGCCGACGACCAGGGCGGCCGTACGCCGGTCAAGACGGCCGAGGGCAACATGACGGTGTGGAAGCAGCGTCACGCCTCCGCCCGCACCGAGGACGAGGACGGCAACTTCGAGCAGGCGCTGGACAAGGTCATCGGCGCCAAGGGCGCCACCGGCGAGTGCTTCGACGGTGTCGACCGCAGTCTCGCCCAGGCGATCGACCACGAGCAGAGCGAGTTCCAGCAGGCCGCCGGCGACGGGCGGGACGCGATGACCGGGCTGCCGGTGGGCGCGGCCGTGCTCGCGGTGCTCGGCGCGGCCGGTGCCGTGTCCGGCATCGGGCGCAGACTTTCGGAGTACCGGTGACAGGGGGCATGACGATGCACGCGGCACGTGTACGGGCCTCCCTGCGGGGCTGGGGCGGGGTCGGCGCGATGGCGGTGCTGTGCGCGCTGGCCCTGGCGTTCGTCCTGCTGCTGCCGTGCACCCAGAGGGCACCGCACGACGGCAGGCCCGCCGGGCAGCGGGTGGCGACCGGCACCGAGGCCCGCGCCGACAACTGCAATCCCTCCGAGGCGCAGAACCAGACCCTGTCGCCGTCCGGCGCGGACGGTCCGGCGATCGACGCGATCAAGGCCCGTACGGGCGCCAAGCGCAAGCTGATCGTCGGCGTCGACCAGAACAGCTACCACTGGGGCTACCGCAACCCGAACACCCAGGGCGCGGAGCTGGAGGGCTTCGACATCGACCTGGTGCACCGGATCGCCCAGGACATCCTCGGCGACCCGGAGGCGGTGCAGTTCAAGGCGATACCGACCAGCCAGCGGATCCCCGCGATACAGGACGGGCGGGTGGACATGGTCGTGCGGACCATGACCATCAACTGCGAGCGGCTGTCCCAGGTGGCGTTCTCCGCGCCCTACTTCAAGACCGGGCAGCAGGTCCTCGCGCCCAAGTCCTCGTCCATCACGGGCTACAACGCCACCCTGGCGCACAAGAAGGTCTGCACGGCGGCCGGTTCGACGGCGTACACCAAGCTGGACGCCGACAGGAAGGCCGGCACCCTGCCCGCCTCCACCGACATCTCCACCACCGTCCCGAACCAGCTGGACTGCCTGGTCAGGCTGCAACTCGGCGAGGTGGACGCGGTGGTGACCGACGGCGCGCTCGCCGCCAGCCAGGCCGCGCAGGACCCCACCGTCGAACTGAAGGGCGGGGCGTTCACGACCGAGTACTACGGCGTGGCGATGAAGAAGGACGCCTCCGATCTGGTACGCCGGGTCAATCGCATTCTGGTCGGCTACCGCGCCAGCGGCTGGCAGGCGTCGTACGACCAGTGGCTGTCGGCGACACTGGGAAAGGACTCGAGCGCGTCCAAGCCGCCCGCGCCGCAGTATCTGCGGACGAGTTGAGCCACATCCGACCGGAACACATGACAGCAGCGAGAGGTGATCGATGGGCGTCACGGACCCCGCCGGGCCGGTGATGGACCGGGACGAGGTGGACCGTGCGCTGGCGCGGCTCGGCCAGGAGCACGAGGCGATCGAGACCTCGCTGCTGGCGTTGCAGGACCACGCGGGCCGCAGACTCCTCGAAGGCGCCGAGCTGACCGGCGTCACCCAAGAGCGCTGGCAGACGACGGAGGCGCAGATCACCCTGCTGTGGGGGTACTTCGACGCCTACGCGGCCGCGCTGCGCTCCGCCCGTGCGATCCGCGCCCGGCGCCGCTGGTCCACCCGCGAGGACCTGGTGGAGCTGACCGAGCTGCTGCGCGGCGAGTCCGTCACCGTGGCCGGGAACGGCACGCTCAGCGAGTCCTTCTCGCTGTCCGGCCTGGTCGACCGGATGAACGAGCTGTACGCGACCAGCCTGGACCTGGTCGTCGCCGCCGACGCGGTGTGGTCGGCGCTGCCCGCCCGGATCGATTTACTCGCCGCGGAACTCCAGCGCACCCGGGGGCTCGCGCACTCCGTCGGCGTACGCCCCGGCGAGCACCCCGCCGGTGACGACCTGGAGCGGATCACGCGCACGCTGACCAAGCTGCGCGAGGACGTCGTCTGCGACCCGCTCGCCTTCTGGGTGCCCACCGAGGGCAGTTCGGCGCCCGGCGGCGGCCGTCCGGACACCACGGTGTACGACCGTGAGGCGCGCGCCCTGGAGGACGTGCGCCGGGAGATCGACGCCGTGCTGACGGTTCGGCAGGACGCGGAGGCGCGGCTGATCCGGCTGCGGGACGTGCTCTCGCGCGCCGACCGCACCCTCGCCGAGGCCCGCACCGCGCGCGGCGAGGTGCTGGCGAAGATCGCGGCGACCGAGGTGCCGGTGGTCAGCGGCCCGCCGACCGTGCTCCAGGAGCAGCTGGCGACGGCGGCCGAGTACCGCAGGCAGGCGCAGTGGCACCGGCTCTCCCCGCTCCTTGAGTCCCTGGAGCAGAAGGCGGAGGACGAACTGCTGCGCGCCCGCGAGTCGTTGACCGCGGTCACCGCGCCCCTCGCGGTCCGCGCCGAGCTGCGCGGCCGGCTGGACGCGTACAAGGCGAAGGTCGCCCGGCACGGACTCGCCGAGGACCCGTTCCTGGTGGAGCGGTACGACGCGGCCCGGCGGATGCTGTGGAGCGCGCCCTGCGACCTGCGGGTGGCCGAACAGGCCGTGCTGCGCTACCAGCAGCTGGCGGCGGAGCTGCTCGGCGGGGCGGGCGCGCCCGAGGACCGTAAGGGGGACCAGTCATGAGTCAGCCGGGACAGACCTGTCAGCGTCCGGACTGCGAGGGGTCGTACGAGGACGTCGGCGGCGGCGAGCTGTACTGCGACACCTGCGGTCTCGCGCCGGTCGTTTCCGCTGGGGGTCCCCCCTCTGGGGGAGGGCTGGTCGGTTCGCCGGCGACCGGGGTGACCAGGGGCGCCGCGGACAGCGGCAGTTCCCGCAGCAGCTCGCGCACGTCCTCGCAGTCGTCGAAGTCGCGCCGCTCGGTGTCCGGGCGGCTCTCGCGGTCCCTGTCGGGCCGTTCCAGCGGGCGTTCGGTGTCGGTGCGCAGCTCGGGTTCCTCGTCGGGGACGTCGACCCGGGGGCGGCTCGGCGCCGGTCTGGTGCACGTGCCGCAGGTGCCGCGGCCCGACCCGCGCGCGATGGTGCTGGACAACCCGGAGGTGCCGGAGCGCAAGCGGTTCTGCTCGCGCTCGGACTGCGGGGCGCCGGTGGGCCGGGCCCGCGGGGAGCGGCCGGGGCGCACGGAGGGCTTCTGCACCAAGTGCGGGCACCCGTACTCCTTCGTGCCCAAGCTGAAGGCCGGGGACGTGGTGCACGGCCAGTACGAGGTCGTGGGCTGTCTCGCGCACGGCGGGCTCGGCTGGATCTACCTCGCCGTGGACCGGGCCGTCTCCGACCGCTGGGTGGTACTCAAGGGCCTGCTGGACACCGGCGACCAGGACGCGATGGCCGCCGCGATCTCCGAGCGGCGCTTCCTCGCGGAGATCGAGCACGCCAACATCGTGCGGATCTACAACTTCGTCGAGCACCTGGACCAGCGCACCGGCTCCCTCGACGGCTACATCGTCATGGAGTACGTCGGCGGCAAGTCCCTGAAGGAGATCGCCAACGCCCGCCGCACGGCACAGGGCCGCCGCGACCCGCTGGCGGTGGAGCAGGCGTGCGCCTACGGCATCGAGGCCCTGGAGGCCCTCGGTCATCTGCACAGCCGTAACCTGCTGTACTGCGACTTCAAGGTCGACAACGCCATCCAGACCGAGGACCAGCTCAAGCTGATCGACATGGGCGCGGTGCGCCGCATGGACGACGACGAGTCGGCGATCTACGGCACGGTCGGCTACCAGGCGCCGGAGGTGGCGGACGCCGGCCCGTCGGTGGCGAGCGACCTGTACACGGTGGGCCGTACGCTCGCGGTGCTCACCTTCGACTTCCAGGGCTACACGAACGTCTACGTCGACTCCCTGCCCGACCCCGAGACCATCGACGTCTTCCGTCGCTACGAGTCCTTCTACCGGCTCCTGGTCCGCGCCACCGACCCCGACCCGGCCCGCCGGTTCGCCTCCGCGCAGGAGATGGCCGAGCAGCTGACGGGCGTGCTGCGCGAGGTGGTCTCCCTGCAGACCGGGCAGGCCAGGCCCGCCCTGTCGACGCTGTTCGGGCCCGAAGTGCGGGTCACGGACCGGGAGTTGTTCCCGCGCCTGGACGAGGATGTGTCCCGGCTGGGGGCGCGGGAGGTGCGCGGCCGGAAGCGGGGCGGCGCCGCAGCGCCGGGGACGATCACCGGGTCTGGAGCCGGTGGGCTCGCTCAGGGGACGGCGGGTCCCGCGACCGGCGCGTCCCTGCCCGGCACGGCGGCCGGGACGGCGGGAACGGCCGGCCCCGCCGCTGGTGCGCTCGCGGCGCGGGCCGCCGGAGCGGGAGCAGGCGCAGGAGCGGGCGCAGGGGCGCCGGCAGGGGCCGCCGGTCCCGCAGCCGGCCTATACGCGTCCGCGCCGCCCGCTCTCGTCAAGCCCGTCGACACCGCGGCCACCGCGCTCGCCCTGCCGGTCCCGCTGGTCGATCCGAACGACCCCAACGCCGGTTTCCTGGCGGGCCTGATGACCTCCGCACCGGCCGAGCTGATCAGCGCCCTGGACGCAGCGCCCACGCGGACCGTGGAGACCCGGCTGCGGCAGGTCCGTGCCCGGCTGGAGAGCGGCGAGCAGCAGGCGGCGCTGATGAGCCTGGCCAAGCTGGACGAGGAGCGGCCCGACGACTGGCGGGTGGTGTGGTACCGGGGCGTGGCCGCCCTGGTCACCGGCGACTTCGAGGGCGCCGCGCTCGCCTTCGACGCGATCTACGACGCCTTCCCCGGCGAGGCCGCGCCGAAGCTGGCGCTCGGTCTGTGCGCCGAGGTGCTGGGCCAGTTGGACAACGCGGCCGAGTACTACCACCTGGTCTGGGCGACCGACCCCAGCTTTGTGAGCGCCGCGTTCGGGCTCGCCCGGGTGCAGCTCGCGGCCGGGAACCGGCACGGTGCCGTACGGACCCTGGAGTCGGTGCCGGAGTCCTCCATCCACTACACGGCCGCCCGGGTCGCCGCCGTCCGGGCGCGGCTCAGACAGCGCACGGCGACCGCCGGTGACGTACCGTTCCTGGACGACCTGACGGCCGCCGCCGGGCAGGTCGAGGCGCTGGACGCGTACGGTCTGGACCCGGCGCGGCGCGAGCAGTTGTCGGCGGAAGTCCTCGGCTCGGCGCTGGACTGGATACTCTCCGGAGGCCAGGGCACCGCGCCCGCCGCCGGCGGACGGGTGCTGCTGGGCAGCGGTCTGGACGAGCGGGGTCTCCGCTTCGGCCTGGAGCGCGCCTACCGCACGCTGGCCCGGCTGGCGACCGGCGGCGAGGAGAGGATCGAACTGGTGGAACGGGCCAACCGTTACCGCCCCCGAACGTGGGTGTAGTTGATGTCGCAGATGCCCCAGCAGGCCGCACTGTCGCAGTGCCCGAGCTGCGCGGAGCCCGTCGAGTCGGGTGACCTCTTCTGCGGAGCGTGCGGGTACGACCTCTCCGTCGTACCCGAGCCGCCGCAGGACCATCCGACGCTCACCATGTCCGGCTCCGGCGGCGCACCGCCGCACGAGAGCGAGGCGGCCGGCACCGAGGGTGCCTGGCGGACCGCCGGATCCGGGGTGCGCTTCGACCGGCCCGCGGAGCCCGAGGAGTACCCGCTGCAGGCGCCCGACCCGCGCGTGGCCGAGACCGTCGCCCTGCCGGAGGAGCCCGCGCAGCTGTGCGTGGCCTGCCGGGCGGGCCGGGTGGACAGCGACGGCTACTGCGAGAACTGCGGGCACGCCCAGCCCCGCGAACGCGACCACGTGGAGCGGGAGTCGGGCCCGGTGGCCGCCGTCAGCGACCGCGGCCTGCGCCACCACCGCAACGAGGACGCCTTCACCGTCGGCCACACCGCGCTGCCCGACGGCACCCCGGCCGCCGTCGCCATCGTCTGCGACGGCGTGTCCTCCGCGACCCGCCCCGACGACGCGTCAACCGCCGCGTCCCAGGCGGCCGGTGACACGCTGCTGACGGCCCTGCCGCGCGGCACGCATCCGCAGACGGCCATGCACGAGGCGATCGTCGCCGCCGCACAGGCGGTCAACGCGCTCGCCGAGGAGCCCGCCACGGCCCGCGAGCACGCCCCGCACCAGAACGCCCCGGCCTGCACCATCGTCGGCGCGGTGGTCGCCGCCGGGCTGCTGGTCGTCGGCTGGGTCGGCGACAGCCGCGTCTACTGGGTGCCGGACGACCGCAGCGCACCGGCGGCCCGGCTGACCGAGGACGACTCCTGGGCCGCGCAGATGGTCGCCGCCGGCCTGATGAGCGAGGCCGAGGCGTACGCCGACGAGCGCGCCCACGCGATCACCGGCTGGCTCGGCGCCGACGCCTACGAACTGGAGCCGCACACCGCGTCCTTCAAGCCGGACCGCTCCGGTGTCGTGGTGGTGTGCACCGACGGCCTGTGGAACTACGCCGAGACGGCCGAGGAGATGTGCGAGGTCGTGCCCGCGGACGCGGCCGAGCGCCCGCTGCACAGCGCCCGGGTGCTGGTCGGCCACGCCCTGGACGGCGGGGGCCACGACAACGTAACAGTGGCCGTCGTACCGTTCCTCGTGCCGCCGCAGGGGGCAGGATCGGCCTGAGGCCGCGGGCCGGAGGGGACCGGTTCGTGCACAGCCATCGCTCTGCTTCAGCGGGGCGGTCAAGGGGGATTTGAGTACGCATGGCCAATTTCGCGAAGTCGTATGTGCCGCAGTTCTCGATGGACGTGTACCAGAACGAGTACCTGCCCGAGGGCGGGCGCGAGGTCAACGCCATCGTCACCGTGACCGCGACCGGCGGCGGCACGGTCGGCAGCGCCGTGGCCCCGGTGTACCCGCAGGGCCGCGGCCCGTCCGCCGCCGTGGCGATCATGGTCGACGCCTCCGGCTCCATGGACTACCCTCCGGCCAAGATGCGGGGCGCCCGGGACGCCACGGCCGCCGCGATCGACGCCCTGCGCGACGGCACGCACTTCGCGGTGATCGGCGGCACGCACGTGGCCAAGGAGGTCTATCCGGGCGGCGGCGGGCTCGCGATCGCCGACGCCACCACCCGCGAACAGGCCAAGCAGGCGCTGCGACGGCTCAGCGCGGGCGGCGGTACGGCCATCGGCACCTGGCTGCGGCTCGCCGACCGGCTGCTGCACTCGGCGGACGTCACCATCCGGCACGGCATCCTGCTCACCGACGGCCGCAACGAACACGAGTCGCCGGAGGACCTCAGGGCGACGCTGGAGGCGTGTGCCGGACGGTTCACCTGTGACGCACGGGGCGTGGGCACCGACTGGGAAGTGAAAGAAGTCACAGGGATCGCCTCCGCGCTGCTCGGCACCGCCGACATCGTCGCCGATCCGGCCGGTCTCGCCGCCGACTTCACGCGGATGATGGAGACGGCGATGGGCAAGGAGGTCGCCGACGTCTCGCTGAGGGTGTGGACACCGGTCGGTACGAGCATCCGCTTCGTCAAGCAAGTGGCGCCCACCGTCGAGGACTTGACCGCGCGACGCGCCGAGGCCGGACCGCGCGCCGGGGACTATCCGACCGGGTCCTGGGGCGACGAGTCCCGCGACTACCACCTGTGCGTGGAGGTCCCGGCGGCCGGCCTCCACCAGGAGATGCTCGCCGCCAGGGTCTCGCTGGTGGTGCCGCAGGCGGACGGATCGGCGCAGAACCTGGGCGCGCAGGGCCTCGTACGGGCCGTGTGGACCGACGACATGACCGCCTCCACCTCGATCAACCCCCAAGTCGCCCACTACACCGGACAGGCCGAACTGGCGCAAGCCATCCAGCAAGGGCTGGATCTTCGCAAAGCGGGCGATTTCGATGGAGCAACCGCCAAACTGGGGCGCGCAGTTCAGCTCGCGAGTGCCTCGGGGAACGCCGATACTGCGAAACTGCTTGCGAAGGTGGTGGACGTGGTCGATGCCGCGACAGGTACTGTGCGGTTGAAGACGAAGGTCGCGGAGGCGGATGAGATGACTCTGGAGACCCGCTCCACAAAGACTGTTCGTGTAAAGAAGTGACCCAGTAGGACATCCGGAGAAGGGGAAGCACCGACATGCCGACCTGCCCGAACGGACACCAGTCGGGTTCCGACGACTGGTGCGAGGTCTGCGGTCACCGCATGGCCGGTGCCGTACCTCCGCCCCCGCCGCCGCCCCCGCCCGCGGGCGGTTACGGCTTCCCGCCGCCCCCCGCCCCGGGCGGTCCCGGCGGCCGGGCCGGCGCCCGCCCGCCGGCCGCGGAGCCGGAGCTGTGCCCGCAGTGCCGTACGCCCCGTGAGGGCGGCGCGCCCTTCTGCGAGGAGTGCCGGTGGAACTTCCTGACCAACACGGCCACCTCGTACACCCCGGCCGCGTCGCGCCCGCCGCAGCCGCGGTTCCAGCCGCCGAGCGCGACCTACGGCGGCAATGACGGGTACGAGTACCAGGGCTCGCGGCCCTCGCAGATGAACCGGCCCGCCGAGCCGATCCCCTCCTTCGGCAGCGAGCCGTCGGGCCCGACGCCGTTCGGCGGCGACCGCGGCCCGTCGGGACCGCCGCCGACCTCGCCCGGGCCGTCGGGCCAGGGTGGTCCGGGCGGCTTCGGTGGCGGCCCGGGGCAGGGTCCGGGTGCCGGTGGCCCGTCCGGTTTCGGGGCCGGCCCCGGTCAGGGTCCCGGCGGTGCCGGCGGTCCGTCCGGCTTCGGTGGCGGTCCCGGTCAGGGGCAAGGCCCCGGTGGTCCGGGCGGTCCCGGTGCTCCGGGCGGCTTCGGCGGCGGCCCGGGGCAGGGTCCCGGTCAGGGGCAGGGCCCCGGCGGTCCCGCCGGTCCGCCTGCCTACGGCCGTGAGCCGTCCGGTCCCGGCGGCCCCTTCGGGCGTGAGCCCTCGGGTCCCGGTGCGCCCGCTCCCCAAGGTCCGCCGCAGGGCGGCCCCGGTGTGCCCGGCCCCTCCGGCTTCGGCGGCGACCCCTCGCGTCCGGTACCGCCGCCGCCCGGGCCGACCCCGGGTGCCGGTCCCGGCGGTGCCCCGCAGGCGTATCAGCAGCAGGGTCCGCCCGCGCCTCCCGCGTTCCCGCGCGAGACCGGCCGGCCCGTCGGCGGTCCGCCCTCCGGCGGTCCCTCCTTCGGTGGCGGTGACGACGACTGGGTGATCTCCCCGCCGTCGTCCGGCGGCCCCGGTGGCGCCCCGGGCGGTGGTCCCGGCGGCGGATACGGCTATCCGCAGCCCGGCGCCACACAGGCCCCGCCCGGCGGCGGATACGGCTATCCGCAGCCCGGCGCCACGCAGGCGCCGCCCGGTGGTCCCGGCTTCCCGCAGCAGCGGGCCACCTGGACGGCGACCATCGGTCCGGACCGCGACTACTTCATGGCGATGATGCAGCGCTCGGGCCCCGAGGCCGCGGGCTTGAACCTGCCCGCGTACTCGCCCGAGCAGCAGCGCACGCTCAGCGGCAACCAGATCACCATCGGCCGCCGCCGGCACTCCACCGGCGACACCCCCGACATCGACCTGGCGGTGCCGCCGGAGGACCCGGGTGTCTCGCATCAGCACGCGGTGCTGGTGCAGCAGCCCGACGGCAGCTGGGCGGTCGTCGACCAGAACTCGACCAACGGCACCACGGTCAACATGTCCGAAGAACCGATCCAGCCGTTCGTGCCGATCCCGTTGCAGGACGGCGACCGGGTGCACGTGGGCGCCTGGACGACGATCACCGTCCGCCGGGCCTGAGCACCGCCGGGGACGGTCACGGCAGGGGCCAGGCGTACGGCCCCTCCGGCTCGTCCAGCCACGCCCAGGCGTGCTCGCCGCCGACCGTGACGCCGTACCGCTCGCGTTCCGGCATGCCCTCGCGCTCCCACAGCGCGTAGGCCTCCAGCGGATCGAGGGTGGCCCGGGTCAGCGCGAGCAGGAAGCGGAACGTCTCCTGGTCGCGGGCCCGGCCCGGCAGCCCGGCGAGCGACACGCCCTCCGGCTCCGGCCTGCCCTCGCCGCGCAGCGGTACGAAGTAGGCGGCCGTGGGCAGGAAACGGCCCTCGCCGTGTGCCGCGTCCCGCACGGTCAGCGCGAGCAGGCCGGTGGCCAGCGGGGTCAGGATCCGGGCGCCGGGGCGGCACTGGGCGAGCCAGGCGCGCGGGACCGTGGGCAGCTCGCAGGTGGCGACGATCCGGTCGAACGGAGCGCGTTCGGGCACCCCGCGCGCGCCGTCACCGGTCGCGACGGCCGGGTGGAATCCGGCCGCCTCCAGGTGCCGGCGGGCCGACTCGGTGATCTCCGGTTCCAGGTCGATGGTGGTGACCAGGTCGTCGTCGCCGAGCCGGAAGGCGAGCAGGGCCGCGTTGTAGCCGGTGCCGGCGCCCACCTCCAGGATCCGGTCGCCGTCCTCGACTTCCAGCGCGACCAGCATCCGTGCCATCAGCGAGGGCTGGCTGCTGGAGGAGACCAGCTCGCCGTCGCGCAGCCGGGTGGCCAGCGGAACGTCCGCGTAGGCGCCGCGCACCCAGCGCTCGCGTGCTCCGGGGTCGGGGCTCTCGCCCCAGCGGCGCTCGTAGCCGCGCGGCCCGCAGACGTAGTAGTACGGCACGAACACATGCCGGGGCACCGCCGCGAACGCCTCCCGCCACACCGGGTCCTGCGCCCAGGCCCCCTCGGCGTCGATCTCCCGCACCAGCGCGGCCCGCGCGGCGGCGGCCAGGGCGTCGGTCTCGGTGTCGTAGGCACCCATGGGTCCACAGTAGGGGCGAGCGGGTCCCCGACGGGGGTGAGCCGAGCCGTGGGGTCCTAAGCCTTGAGTCCTGGGTCACCCGGTCTGAGACGATGGACGCGTGAATGAGATTCGGCGCGGCACGCTTCAGGAGCAGACCTTCTACGAGCAGGTCGGCGGGGAGGAGACCTTCCGCCGGCTCGTCCACCGGTTCTACGAGGGAGTCGCCGAGGACCCGTCCCTGCGGGCGATGTACCCGGAGGAGGACCTGGGCCCGGCCGAGGAGCGGCTGGCACTGTTCCTGATGCAGTACTGGGGCGGACCCACCACCTACAGCGAGAACCGCGGCCACCCCCGGCTGCGCATGCGGCACGCGCCGTTCACCGTGGACCGGGCGGCGCACGACGCCTGGCTGCGGCACATGCGGGTGGCCGTCGAGGAACTCGGGCTGTCCGAGGAGCACGAGACGACGCTGTGGAACTACCTGACGTACGCCGCCGCGTCGATGATCAACACCCCGGACTGACCAACAGCCGTCACTGAACGCCGGATTCCGGTCGCGCATGGCCGGATTCCGGTCACGATCCGGTATAGACCGGTCGACCACCGCTTACCCGGAGCCGGTCCGTTCTGTCAGCATCGCCCGAAGGTCTGGAGCTGACGGACGCACACGGAGGCGGCCGGGTTACGGGGTTCGTCTTCGCACTCGCGCGTGCGCACCGGGCGCTGCTGGGTGCCGCGTTGCTCACCGTGGTGCTCACCACCGCGGTCCTGGCGACCCTCACCGCGTACTCGGCGGCGATCGGCGACGCCGCGCTGCGCCATGTGCCGGCCGATCCGCGGGGCGCCGGCGACACCGCGCTGATCGTCAAGGCGGACGTGCCGCCGGATGGTCGGGCCGCGGCCGACGCCGCCGTACGCGAGGGCGCCCGGAAGACCTTCGACGGCCTGCCGGTGACGCTCAGGACCCTGCGCCGCTCGCGCCCGTACGCGCTCCCCCGCTCGCTGCAGCCGCCCGCCGACCGGTCCGGCGACCCGGACCTGACCTACCTCGCGGCACTGGACCGCACCCGGTTACGGCCGACCACCGGCCGCCTCCCGCGCCGGACCGACGGCACGGTCGAGGTGGCGCTGCCGCAGACCGCCGCCCGGGCGCTGCGGCTGCGGCCCGGCGACCGGCTCACCCTGACCGACCGGCTGGACGGCCCCGCGGTACGGGTGCGGGTCACCGGGCTGTACCGCCCGGTCTCGGTGACGGCGCCGTACTGGCAGCTGAACGACCTCGCGGGCCGTCGGCTTCGTCTGGCAGCAGACCTCCCGCAATCTCCTCCCCTACCTCACCGCCGCCCAGAACGTCGCCCTCCCCCTCCAGCTCTCCGGCACCCGCACCAGCCGCACCCGTCACAGCCGCCGCGCCCGCGCCGAACGCGCCGTAGAATTCCTGGAGTTGCTGCGGGTGGACGACTGCCGCGACCGTCACCCGCGGGAGATGTCCGGCGGTCAGCAGAAGCGCGTCGCGATCGCCGTGGCCCTCGCGAACGACCCGGCGGTGCTGCTCGCCGACGAACCCACCGGCGAACTCGACTCCCGGACGGCCGCGCAGCTCTTCGACGCGTTCCGCACGGCCAACGAGACCCTCGGCACCGCGATCGTCATCGTCACCCACGACCAGGCCGTGGCCGGCGAGGTCCGCCGTACGGTCGCCATCCGTGACGGCCGCACCTCCACCGAGGTGCTGCGGCACAGCGAGATCGACGCGACGACCGGCCATGAGACGGTCGTCGCCCGCGAGTACGCCATGCTGGACCGCGCGGGCCGCCTCCGGTTGCCCGTCGACTACCTGCGTGCCCTGGACATGCGCGACCGGGTGGCCCTGGAACTGGAGTCGGACCACATCGGGGTATGGCCGGACGGCACACGGCCTCCGCAGTGAGGGTCAGCGCACGCTGACGCCGAGGGAGCCGAGCCCGGCCCGCCGTACGGCGACGGACCCGTACGGGGTGCGCAGCCGGAGCCACGCCCCCGAGGAGAACAGCCCGGTGTCGGCCGGATCGGTTCCGGGCCGCAGGAAGCCCAGGGACTGGGCGGCGTGCACGGCCCGCACCGGGAGCCCGGTCCGCCCGATCTCCCGGGACCAGATGTCCCGTCCGATCCGGTCCAGCTCGGCGCGGGTACGGCCGTCCGGCGCCAGCTCCCGCGTACGCGAGCGGAACTCGGTGACCGCCGCGGCGACGGTCGCCCGCAGCGCGTCCGGCGCGGGCAGCCCCGGCTCGGCCCGCCAGCCGCCGCGCGGCGGCAGCACACCGGCCCACGGCGGACCGGTGACCGCGGCCGGTACGGCGGCGGTGGCCGCCCGCTCGTCCACGGACTCCAGGAGCTCACCGGCGGAGACGGTCACGTCGAGGGTGACGTCGAGCCCCTTCTCGTACGGCTTCGCCAGCCGTACCGCGCGGACGGCCAGCACCTCGAACGACGGCGGCCGCCCGAAGACGGCGAGCGCCGTGCCGGCCGCCTGCAGACGCACCGCGGCTCCACGGTCGTAGTGGAGCAGCCGGGAGAGGAAGGCGGCGAGGTCGGCCGCCTCCGTCTCGTCGGCCAGGTGCAGCACCGTCATGCGGCGACGGCCTCCTCGGCGTCGTCCCGGTACTTCTCGAGGAACTCCCGCTCCGCGTCGGTTATCCGGCGCGGGTGCTGTGTCTCGAAGTCGAACGGGACGACCACGGTGGCGGCCTTGACGTAGATCGCGTCCGCGTCCTTCACCTCGTAGGAGACGGTGAAGGACGCGGCCCTGATCTGCGTGACCCACAGCTCGATGTCCACGGGGGTGGGCCGGTGGACGAGCTGGCGCTTGTAGTCGATCTCATGGCGCGCCACCACGGACCCCTGCTTGGACTCCGTGCCCCGCAGGGACAGGAAGTCGATGCGCGCCTCCTCCAGATAGCGGAGGAAGATCGCGTTGTTGACATGTCCGTACGCGTCCATGTCCGACCAGCGCAGCGGGCAGCGGTAGATGTGGCGCAAGACCGATCAGCCCCGGGTCAGCTTCTTGTAGGTGGCGCGGTGCGGACGCGCGGCGTCCGGGCCCAGCCGCTCGATCTTGTTCTTCTCGTACGACTCGAAGTTGCCCTCGAACCAGAACCACTTCGACTCACCCTCGTAGGCGAGGATGTGCGTGGCGACACGGTCGAGGAACCACCGGTCGTGGGAGACGACGACGGCGCAGCCGGGGAACTCCAGCAGCGCGTTCTCCAGGCTGCTGAGGGTCTCGACGTCGAGGTCGTTGGTGGGCTCGTCGAGGAGCAGCAGGTTGCCGCCCTGCTTGAGGGTCAGCGCCAGGTTGAGCCGGTTGCGCTCACCGCCGGAGAGGACACCGGCCGGCTTCTGCTGGTCCGGCCCCTTGAACCCGAAGGCGGACACATACGCGCGGGACGGCATCTCGACCTGCCCGACGTTGATGTAGTCGAGCCCGTCGGACACGACCTCCCAGAGCGTCTTCTTGGGGTCGAGGTTCGCGCGGCTCTGGTCGACGTAGGAGATCTTGACGGTCTCGCCGACCTTGATGTCGCCGGAGTCCGGGGTCTCCAGGCCCTGGATCATCTTGAACAGCGTGGTCTTGCCGGCGCCGTTCGGGCCGATGACACCGACGATGCCGTTGCGCGGGAGGGTGAAGCTCAGCCCGTCGACGAGGACCTTCTCACCGAAGGCCTTGCTGAGCTTGTCGACCTCGACGACGACGTTGCCGAGCCGCGGCCCCGGCGGGATCTGGATCTCCTCGAAGTCCAGCTTCCGCATCTTGTCGGCCTCGGCGGCCATCTCCTCGTACCGGGCGAGACGCGCCTTGGACTTGGCCTGGCGCCCCTTGGCGTTGGAGCGGACCCACTCCAGCTCTTCCTTGAGCCGCTTCTGCCGCTTGGCGTCCTTCTGGCCCTCGACCTTCAGACGGGTCGCCTTGGTCTCCAGGTACTTCGAGTAGTTGCCCTCGTAGCCGTGCAGGCGGCCGCGGTCGACCTCGCAGATCCAGCCGGCGACGTTGTCGAGGAAGTACCGGTCGTGGGTGACGGCCACGACGGTGCCCGGGTACTTGGCGAGGTGCTGCTCCAGCCAGTTCACGGACTCGGCGTCGAGGTGGTTGGTGGGCTCGTCGAGGAGCAGCAGGTCGGGCTGCTCCAGCAGCAGCTTGCAGAGCGCGACGCGGCGCTTCTCACCACCGGAGAGGTTGGTGACGGGCCAGTCGCCGGGCGGGCAGCCCAGCGCGTCCATGGCCTGCTCCAGCTGGGCGTCCAGGTCCCAGGCGCCTGCGTGGTCCAGCTCCTCCTGCAGCTTGCCCATCTCGTCGAGCAGCGCGTCGGAGTAGTCGGTCGCCATCAGCTCGGCGATCTCGTTGAACCGGTCGAGCTTGCCCTTGATCTCGGCGACACCCTCCTGGACGTTCTCCAGGACGGTCTTCTCATCGTTCAGCGGGGGCTCCTGCAACAGGATGCCGACGCTGTAGCCCGGCGACAGGAACGCGTCGCCGTTCGACGGCTGCTCAAGACCAGCCATGATCTTCAGCACGGTCGACTTACCGGCACCGTTCGGGCCGACGACACCGATCTTCGCTCCCGGCAGGAAGCTCAGGGTGACGTCGTCGAGGATCACCTTGTCGCCGTGCGCTTTGCGCGCCTTGCGCATGGTGTAAATGAACTCAGCCAAGAGAAACCGTCCGGCAGCTTGAAATCTGGCAGTGGGCAGATACACCCCATCTTGCCTGAACGCCAGGCCTGGGTGTTAACCCGTTTGATGGGGGGGCTCTGACCTGGGTGTTTGTTGTTGTCGAGGGGTGGCTCGTTCGGCTCTGTGGCAGTTGAGCGCTGAGCAGTGAGGGGCGATCATGAGCCCATGAGTCACGGCTTACGTCGTATCAGCGGACTGGCGGTCATGATCGCGGGCCTCGCGTTGGGCGCGTGGGTGGTTTTCGGGGCTCCGCACGACTGGCATGGTGCCAAGGTCCTCGGGCGGCTGGCGCTCGGCGGACTGGGGGCTGTCGGGATGATCAGCGGTTCGGCAGGGCTGATCTTTCCCGACACGCCCCAGGGCGGGCCCCGCACCTCTCAGGACGGGACCGGCGCCCAGAACGACGAGGCGTGACGGCGGGCCTGGGTCAGTCGCCGGGCTGTTCCCGCTTGCGCAGTACCACCAGCACCGCCCCGCCGATCACCACGAAGCCGATGGCCACGCCTGCGATCAGGGGGGTGATCGCGGAGCCGCCTGTGGTGGCGAGGTTGGTGTCGGGGGCCGTGGTGCCGCCCACCGAGGCGGGGCTGGGTTCGTTGTGGAGCCGGGCTGTCAGGGTCGTGATCGCGCCCTGGGTCTTGCAGTCGAGGACGCCGGTGATGCGGTGGCTGAAGCCGTGGGGGCCGGTGATCGTGAAGTCGTAGGCCTGGTCTTCCTGGAGCGGGACGGTCACCGTGCGGGTGGTGCCCGCGGGGATGGTGTGCTCGGCGCCCATCAGCTCGAAGGTGAAGGGCTGGTCGCCCTTGTTGGCCGCGATGATGTCCACGCCGCCCTTCGCGCAGTTCTTCCGGGCCGAGACCGCCGGTATGGCGCCCTCGGCCGCCCAGGTGGCGGTCGCGGTCGCGGACACCGTGGACTCGCTGGAGCCGGCCAGGATCTGGGTCTGGCTGCGGCTGTCGGAGGCGAAGGCCCGGCCCACCGGCACCGTGGTCGACGCCTGCACGGTCAGCTGGGCCGTACCGTTCGCCGGCTCATCGGGAACGTGGAAGTACAGCCGGGTGCCGTTCTGCGCGGAGCTGATCGCCTTGCCGGTCTTGTCGGTGATCCGCACCCCGCTGGTGGCCGCGTCCGGCGGCGGGCTCACCGTGACGGCTGACGCGTTGGTGTGCACGGTCACCGGGCCGAGCAGGGCCCCCGGCCGGCCGGAGACCGCGGGCGGGTCCAGGGTGAGCGAGGCCTGCGGTTCGCCGAGGTCGCGGGCGGTCTTCTGCAGATAGTTCGCGAGCTTCTCGGCCTGCGGGTCGACGGCGTCGACCTTGGCGTGGTCGGAGTACCGCCAGATCGCCACCTGGGTGCCGGCCGCCGCGTCCTGCTCGGTCAGCGTGCCGGCGCCGGCCCGGCGGGCGAGCGCGGCGAGGTCGTTGACCTGGGGGTAGGAGTTCTGCAGGATCCAACGGATCTTGCCGGCGTCCTTGTTGGTACCCAGCGAGGTCTCGCTCCAGGACGACTCCTGATAGGGGGTGTCGCGCTGGGTGGGGTTGCGGAGGTCGACGCAGTACGTCTGGAGGGTGCCGCCGCCGTCGACGGACATCTCGAACAGGCCCGCCGCCACCCGCTGGTCGCCGCCGTCCTCGTGGATCACTGCCTCGCCGTAGGTCTTCAGACCGTTGAGTGTGGCCGTCGCCCCGCCCTCGGTCTGCGGTGTGCCATCGGTCCCGTCGGCCACGGCCGTACCGGCGCCGGACAGCACACCGGCCGCCACGAGACCGGACACCGTCGTGGTGGCGGCCAGGCGGGCCGCTCCGGCGGAACGGCGGAACCCAGAGAACGCAGCAAGCACAGAATTCCCCTTCGAGCAGGACCCGTTGGACGTGGGGGGACGGTCCCACCAGCAGAATCGGCAGCCCCTAGGGGCACGCCCGGCATCCTATGGATCAGCCGGAGCCTCTCCTGCCGGTCGGATGATCCGATGGGCGATCCGATCCGTAATCGTTATCGCCGGGACCGTCCGTGAGCTGGGCATATCGACAAATCCACCGGTTCGTACGGGGCGTTGGGCCACGGCGGCCCAAGGCGCCCGCCCGGTTTCGGTGCGACCGGTCGATCGCTGATGTCACGTCACCGCTGCTGGCTCCGGGGCCGGTTGGTGCACACCGTCCGGCTGGGGGTCGGCGGGACGCGGTGTCTCCCAGTTCGGCTCCGGCCGGGTCGCTGTCAGGGCGGTTTCCGGTTTGGCCGCGCGCTGGAAGACGGCCGTACCGCGGGAGAGGTCGTGGCCGATCGCCACGGCGTCGATGTCGGCGGAGGCCCACTGCTGCTGCCCGTCGCGCACCTCCGTGCGCACCTTCAGCCGGCCCTGCACGACGACCGGCTGGCCCACCTCCACACACGCGCTCACGTTGACCGCGAGCTGGCGGTTGGCCCACACCGTGAAGAAGTTGGTGTGCCCGTCGGCCCAGGCGCTCTTCTCCCGGTCCCAATAACGCGTGGTCACCGCGAGCCGGAACCGGGCCGACGGGCCCGCCGCCCCCTCCCGGTACACCGGCTGGGTCGCCACGTTGCCCACCACGCAGACGATGGTCTCGTTCATGTCCTCGCTCCCCTCCCCCGCCCGGTCCCTTCCGGCCGGGCGGACGCACGTACGGGTCGTCCCGTACGGCTGTGTCGGTCGTGTGCGTCTGCCGTGCGGGCCCGGACGACCCGCGCCGTACGTGCCCACACGTCCGCCGATCGCGCGCACCGTCCGCCGTCCCTCGGGCGACAGGCGCCGTGCGATCGCCGCGACCTCAGACTGCCTCGGCCCGGCCGGACCCGCTGAGCGCTGTGGACGACCCCTCACCTGTGGAAAACCCCGCCACCCACACGAGTGACCCCGTCCCCCGCCGCCCTGTTCACCCTGGGTGCCCGAGCTCCCGGCAGGCGGCCGTGGAGCCCCGAGAAGCGGCCGAGGGGCCCTAGAAACGACCGTCGAATCCCGAAAAACGGCCGAGAGGCCCCGCGAACGGCCGTCGAATCCCGAGAAACGGCCGAGAGGCCCGAGAGGCGACCGTCAAGTCCCGAAAAACAGCCGAGGGGCCCCGGTACGCCCGAGGCCCCTCGCTCTCACACCACCCGCTCCCCCACTCCGGCTCTCACGCCGCCCGCAACGCGCGCTCTGCCGCCGCCCCTCGCTGCGGCCCTCACTTCACCCCCGCGCCGCTCACCGCGCCGCTCCCCATGACCCGTCCGTACTGCTCCCGCACCTCCCGGTACCGCAGCAGCTCCGCCGCCACCGGGTCGAGGACGCGGGCTCGGCCGCAGCCGGCGGCGGCCTCTCTGAGGCGTCGTTCCGCGTCCTGGCCGTAGCGCCGGGCCGGGCCCCTGGCCGCCATCCGGCAGCCCCACTCGACCAGCGGACCGCCGATGATCCCGCAGAGCATCAGCAGCACCGGAACCCCGAGGTTGGGCGCCATGACTCCGACGATCTGGCCGCCCAGCCACACGCCGCCCACGACCTGGAGCAGGGTCATCGCCGCCTGGACCAGCACCGCCGCCGGCCACCAGCCCGGCCGCGGCGGCCGGCCCGGCGGCAGTCCCGCCCGTGCGGCCAGCTCGTCCAGCGCCTCGGACAGCCCCTGGGACCCGCGTACGGCCGCCTCGCGCACCGCCTGCGCCCACGGCGCGGGCAGCCCTGCCGAGGCCCGCTCGGACACCGTACGGACCGCCTGTTCCACGCGCTGGCGGGCCGTGGCCTCCTCGTCCGGCTGGGTCGTGCGCACCGGGATGCGGCCCGTGGTGGATTCGCCGCGGAACCGGTACCAGCGCCACAGCCGCAGCCAGGGCGTACCGCACGCGCGGCCCGCGTTGCGCAGCCAGGCGCGCTCGGCGGCCTCGCCCGCCGCGACGGCGCCCACCGCGTCCGCGAGCCGTGCGGCGAACTCCTCGCGCGCCTCCTCGCTGAGGCCGGCCCGGCGCCCGGTGGCGTACACCGGCTGCAGATCGGCTCCGGCGGCGTCCACGTCGGCCGACACCCGGCGGGCCGCCGCGCCGCGCTCCGCCACGAACTGGCCGAGCACCTCGCGCAGTTCGTCGACGCCGTCGCCGGTGAGCGCGGACAGCGCGAGCACGGTGGCGCCCGGTTCGCCGTACTCGCCGAGCGCGACGCCGTCCTCGTCGAGCAGTCTGCGCAGGTCGTCCAGAACCTGGTCGGCGGCCTCCGCGGGCAGCCGGTCGATCTGGTTGAGGACGACGAACATGATCTCCGCGTGCCCGGCCATGGGCCGCAGATAGCGCTCGTGCAGCACGGCGTCGGCGTACTTCTCCGGGTCGACGACCCAGATCACCGCGTCGACCAGCTTCAGGATCCGGTCGACCTGCTTGCGGTGCTCCACCGCGGCGGAGTCGTGGTCGGGCAGGTCGACCAGGACCAGCCCGCGCAACTGCGCCTCGCTGTCCGGGTTGTGCGCCGGGCGGCGGCGCAGGCGGCCGGGGATGCCGAGCCGGTCGATGAGGCCGGCCGCACCGTCGCTCCAGCTGCACGCGATGGGCGAGGCGGTGGTCGGGCGTCGTACGCCGGTCTCCGAAATGGCAACGCCGGCAAGGACGTTGAACAGCTGCGACTTGCCGCTGCCGGTCGCACCCGCGATGGCGACGACCGTGTGCTGGCCGGACAGCTTGCGCCGGGCCGACGCCTCGTCCAGCACCCGGCCCGCCTCGGCGAGGGTATGGGTGTCCAGCCGGGTCCGGGACAGCCCGACGAGCTCGCGCAGCGCGTCCAGCCGGGAACGGAGCGGGCCGTCGTACGCCAGGGGGGCGGGGGTCTGCCCGCTGCCCGGGGCCCGGGGCGTGGTCTCCAGCGCGGAGGCACGTTCGGCGGTGCCGGTCTCCGTGACCCGTCGGGCGATCAGCCCGTCGCCCCACGGCGCCTCGGCGGAGGCCGGGTCGCTGTCCTGGGTGGGGGTGGCGCCGAGCGGTACGGCTGCGGGGCTGGCGGAGGCGGGGACGGGGCTGCCGGAAGTGAGGGGGTCCTTGAGATTTTCGAGGCCGACGGAGGGCCGTCGGCGCGGTTGCGGTTGCTGTTGCTGGTACGGCGAACGGGGATGCGGAGGCTGGGCGGCGGGGGCTTCCTTCTCGCGCGCGGGCGCGTGGCGGGGCGCGCCGGGCTCGCGGGCGGCACCCGTTCCGGTCCTGCCGCCGGGTTCCTCGGTCTCGTGGGTTTCTTGCGTTCCGTGAGCCTGCCCAGGTGCGTCCGCCTCCGTGGCCGCGCAGGCGGGCTCCTTGCCTTCGCCGGGGCCTTCGCCGGGCTCCTGAGGTGCGCAGGCCTCCTCGGTCGTACGGCCTTCCCAAGCCCCGTCGGCTTCCGGCGGGGCGTTCTCGTCCCGCACGCGCGCGTGCTGCCCCCGTTCGGTGTCCCCGTCCTGGACGTCACTTTCGTGGTCCAGCACCGAAGCGGGCCGGAGATCCGCTTCGGCCCTCGGCTCGCCCACGCGCGCGTGGCGCCCGTCCCCGCCCTCGTACGAAGCCTCCCCCGCCACATCCCCGGTCACGGCGTCCGTCGCGCCCTCGGCCGAGTCCTCAACGGCGCCGGCAACAGCGGAGGCGACCGGTCCGGCGCCGTCCTCCGCACGGCCCCCGCCCCCGAAGCCGTCGCTGGACTCGCTGCCGCCGAGGCCCTCCGGCCCGGCCCCCGCCTCGCGCTCGCCCGGCTCATGCCCCGGCCCGTGCCCGCGCCCGCGCCCGTGCTCCATGTAACCGCTGCGCTCCCTGCGACCGATGTGCTCGCCGTGGTCCATGTCGCCGGCGTGGTCGGAGTGATCGTCCTTCTGCGCGGACTGGTGATCCACGTGGCCGGATTGACCGACGTGGCCCATATGGTCCGTGTGGTCGTGGTCAGTGACGGCGGTCACCGGTCACCTCTCCTTCTGCAGTACGGACAGCGCGGCGATGAGTTGGGCCTGGGGGTCGGGATGGACCTCCAGGGCGTCGAGCGGGGCGAGGCGCCGCTCGCGTTCGGTGTGCAGGACCCGGTCCACGTGCTCGATGAGCAGCCGTCCGGCCCGGTCACGCAGCCGGAGCGCGCCGTGGGCGCTGATCCGCTCGGCGAGTCCCTCGCCCGCGCTGCGCGCCCGCCGCCCGCCCAGGACGGCGGTGGCCACCAGCGCGGCCACCACCTCGGAGTCGAGTGCCACCGTGCGCTCCAGGTCCCGTACCTCGTCCTCGGCGTATTCCTCCAGCTCGCGCCGCCAGCGCCGTACCGCGAGACCGATGCGGTGCTCGGCGCTCTCCAGGGAGGCGTCGCGGGCGGTGAGCCCGGGGGCAGCGGCGGCGGGTTCGTGACGCCAGGTCTCGTCGATGCGCTCGTCGGCGGCGGTGACGGCGCACAGCAGCAGGGCCGCGAGGCTCTCCACGAGGGCGTCGAGGAGTTCCCCGGCGGTGCAGTCGAGGGGATAGGCGCGCCAGCGTTTGAGGGCGTCACCGGCGAGGACGGCACCGGACTGCAGACGGCCCCGCACGCGCGCGTGCTCGGTGTCGTAGGCGGTGTCCACGGCTGAGGTGAGCCGGAGTCCGGCCGCGTACTGGGCGGCGGCGGCGCCGGCCAGTTCGGGGATGCGCGACTTGAGCGAGTCGAGGAGGCCGTGGGCCGTACGGGCCACGACCTGCTGCCGGGCTGCCGCGTCCTGGGCATGGTGGACGAGCCAGGCCTTCAGGGGCGCGACGGCGGTGGTGGGCAGCAGGCCGGCACCCCAGGCGGACTCGGGCAGCTCGGGCACGGTGAAGCGGGGTACGTCGCCGAGCCCGGCCTTGGCGAGCAGGGCGCCGTACTGCCGGGACACCTCGGAGACGACCTGGTGGGGCACCCGGTCCAGGACGGTGACGAGGGTGGCGTCGTACTCCTTGGCGGTGCGCAGCAGGTGCCAGGGGACGGCGTCGGCGTAACGGGTCGCCGTCGTGACCATGATCCAGACGTCGGCGGCGCAGATGAGCTCCGCGGCCAGGACGCGGTTGTCGGCGACCAGCGAGTCGATGTCGGGCGCGTCGAGGAGGGCGAGCCCGCGCGGGAGGGTTTCGGCGGTCTCGATGCGCAGCACGCGCGCGGAGTCCTCGCGGGCGGGCAGCAGAAGATCGTCCAGGGGGTCCTGCCGGTTCGCCCAGACCCGCGTCAGCTCGGGGAGCACGCGCATGGTGCTGAACCACTGGTGGTCGTCCGGATGACAGACCAGGACCGGCGTCAGGGTCGTGGGCCGTAGCACGCCCGCCTCACTCACGCGCCGTCCGACGAGGGAGTTCACAAGCGTCGACTTGCCCGCGCCGGTGGATCCGCCGATGACCGCCAGCAAGGGCGCCTCGGGCTCGCGCAGGCGGGGTACCAGGTAGTCGTCGAGTTGCGCGAGGAGTTCGTCGCGATTGGCACGCGCGCGTGCTGCCCCTGGCAGGGGCAGCGGAAAGCGTGTGGCGGCGACACGGTCGCGCAGAGCGGAGAGTGTGTCGAGCAGCTGAGGCCGTACGTCCAAGGTCACCACATGCGAAGAATGCCCAATTTTAGGGGAATTCTGAAGCATATAGACATGCCTGCGCGCCGAGAGGACGGAACGGGCGGAAGGAACCATTGGGACACGGGCACAGTCCAGGCATAACGAGTGCACAACACCCGGCGCGTCGGACACCCAAAAGCGGTGCGCAAATGGCACCTGCCTGCGATTATCAGACCGCTTCACTGAACCTCCACATCGAGTCACGGAGGGGAAGCGACAGGGTCAAGGATCCGGGAGCCCTATCCTTGTCCCCGGCAACGTCACGGACCGGCCCGGACCAGGGCACCCGACACGAAGCCACCGCACCAGGCCCCCGTAGCTCAGTGGATAGAGCAGGCGCCTTCTAAGCGCTTGGCCGCAGGTTCGAGTCCTGCCGGGGGCGCACAGCCTCAGCCCTCCCGTCGGGAGGGCTTTTTGCTGGTCAGATGCGGTTTCACGCGACGCAGGTCAGCCCCGGACATCCCCTTGGTGATCAAGGGCGTGGTCCGGGGCTGTCCGGCGGTCACCGGGTTTTCGCGGGTGGCCGTGTCGAATACGTGTCGAAGTTCTCGACCCGAAGAAGATCAGCCAACGTCCGGTTCCTCCGCTTCAGGGAGGTCGCCCGCAGCTTCCAGCCGCCGTTTCAGGTCCGGCAGCTGCCCGTCGACACACCGGGCGTAGGTCGCCAGGAGCACGGCGACGCTGTTCCCGGCCCATTCGGCCACCTGGGCGGGCGGGATGCCGTCGTTGAGCCACTTCGTCAGGCGCGTGTTCCGGTTGTCGTAGACGCGGCGCCCGGTGGGCGACTCGAAGACGTGCGGGGGCAGTACGGCCTTACGCGCGCTGCGCCACGCCCGGCGGATGACGGAACCGGCGAGGATGCCGCCCGACTCGCCCTGGAACAGCAGATCACCCGGCTGAAGCTGTTCGTCCTCGATGTGCTGCCGCAGGATGCGTGTCAGGGCCGGATGCCCCGGCACGGTGCGTGTTTCACCCTCCGCACGACCTTTCAGGTCGCGTTGCTCGTGGATCTCCCCCGTGTCGGTCCACTGCTTTCCGACCTCCGGGGTCGCTGTGTGGATCAGCAACTCGCACCATTGGTCGTCGGCGTCGGGCTCGGGCAGGGTCACGTCCTCCACCCGCATGGCGACGGCTTCCCGACGAGGTCAGCGAGCGCATGGCCGAGGTCTTCGCGGTCAGGCTCCTGGACGCCTTGGACGGCAACGGCCCCCACGTACGCAGCCACGACGGCAAGCGCCTCATCCCAGCGGGATAAAACCTTCTCTCCATCATCAAGGGCCCGCGCGAGGCGCGGGCTGGCCCCTTGGGCCGGCCCCCACACGCCTTCGGCGCAGGGGCCGGCCCCTGGGGCCGCAGCGAGCTACGGCCCTGAGGCGAGACCTGGACGGCAAGGCCACGGTCAGAACAATGCCTCCGGCGGGGGATCGGCCGGCACCGGGATGGAGGGGGCGCCGTTCCCGACTGCGGGTCCGCTGTGGCGTGCGTGGGGTGCTCCCATCCCGTACACCGTCGACCCAGGCAGAGCCGAGCAGACGCGGCCCATGGCGTCCAGGTCGTTCGTACAGTGGCGCGCTCCACCTGGACGCCATGAACCACGCCTGCTCCACGGTGTGTGGGTCGACGGCGTACGGGATGGGAGCTGGGGCGAGTGGTGGGTCAGGGTGGGTGCTCTTAGCTCTCCGTACCGACCGCACCCCTGAAGCATCTGCAAGAACCTGCAGATCAGTGCAATGTGACGCAGATCACTCATTCCGGATTTGCCTTCGCCCTTCGCGCGGTGATTGAGTCTTTCCGTCGCCTCGCGCGGTGGGTCCAACTCCTAAGGAGAGTTGGGCCTTTGTTGCGTTTGGGCCCTTCACTTCTCAAGGGGTGAGGCCCCCGTATCCGCGGTGGGCCTGGTAGGGGCCTGCTCGACAGACCGTGGCGGATCAGCGCGGGCAGGCCCCCTGAGCCGAAGGGCCCACGAATGACCGTACACATGGGGGCAGCGGAGATGGTGATCTTCACCATCGGTTGTTTTGTCGGAAGCCTCACCTTTAAGTACGCCAAGGACCATCACCCGGGCCCGGTGAGGGCGGGTGACCCCGCAGCAGCGATCACGGCGGCGCTCTCAACGATGCTTGCACTAGGCCTGCTACTGGGCGTCGGCGACTCCGGCTCCCAGAGGCAGCCCACCGGAGAAGCCCCGTCGTCGCAGGTATCGATCCCTACGCCCACCGGCACAGCGTCTTCAGGGACGCACTGAGGCGGCGATGCCCGGCAGTCTGTCAAGACCACGTGTGGCGAGTGACATCAGCAACTGACACCAACAAGCGCGAACAGCGGCGGTCGCCGCCGGACCTCGGTGGACGATCGACTGAGGCGCAGGCGTGGTTGGTCGATGTCGACAGTCCCCCGTGATCGACCTGATAAGGATGAGGCCAGTTCGCAAAACCTGAGCCCAGGTCGCGAGCTGGCCTCAACCGATGAAGGGCGGACGCCTGGCTTCACTTGGCCAGTGAAACTTCACCGACCTCAATGACCACTGCCTGCACTAAGGGCCGAGGCGCTTGCCATGCAATATCGAACGCCCTGCAGACAACATGCTGTGAATGGCTGGACCTGTGATCGGAATTGACGCCTCCCCCCGCCGCCTAACGATCGAAATGAAGGCTCCTTCCACCTTTCCGCCGGCAATCGCGCCGTGAACCAAGAACGGCTTGTTCTCTTCTGCCTGCGATGGAACGAATACGGTCAGCACCCACCCTCCGTTATGCGGAGAGGCTCGAATCACAAGCCCGTCAATTGGGGGAAAAATACGGCTGTCGATGGTTGCTCTATAGCGGGCAACCTGAGCAAATCCCTCATGGACGGGGGTACACTTGGAGATCAGCTCGCCATTCCGGTTCTTCTTGGTTCTATAGCCAACAGCAAGGATTCCTCCCTTTTCGCTATTGGCGAATCGTGAGACGTCTTGGGCGAGCTCGATTTTATCCTTCATACTATCCAGATCGTATCCCTGTGATTTCACTTCCAGCCAGTCAGGTTCCTCCAGCCCGACAAGGGATTCAGGGGCGCCATGGCAAAGACTCGCTACGACTTCGGCATCCATAGAAGTGTTGGGTGGCAGGCTCAAAGTCCTGGCGAGCACCACGGCCAGTTCATGAACCCCAGAAAGCGTTCCCCTATTGCGGGGTAGCAGTAGGTCAAAATCCCAACCCGGTGGCATTTTCGGGCCTGGTTCGTCCCAGTACCTGCACCGAATTAGACGAGCGCCTCGAACTGCGAGATGCGGGGAAACGATCTTGATTACATCAGAAGGATGCTCCATTTCGCAAGGAAGGAAGAAAGAGGCGACGATATCTCCCGAATCGTTCACATCAATCGTGATGAATTCCGGCCTCATGTTGTCGCGCACGCAAAATGTCACGTTTCCGGTCACACCTTCTAACAGTGAACCGATTTCTTGCTCGGGGACGACGGTGCCGCCTTCCGACTCCCTTGCCCCCGCTTTGAATGGAGGAACTTTCTTTCCCTCCAGCCTGGCGATTGCATGCCGGAGTCCAGGAAGGCTCAATTCCTTGCATTCTTCATACTCGTACATATATCCGAGTCCGCAAGGTTCGATCTTGGTATCACCGACGCTAAGCGTGTGACTCTTTCTGTCAAATCTAATCGCCATTATGTGATTGTGGCATGTCTGTCACGCGAGCGTGGACTAATTTGTGTAGCTACTGCCTACCCGTTGTGGCGAGCATCCGAGGGCCGGCGGCAATCGTCACCAGCCGACGCGGGTGTCCTGGCATCCGCGCGCCTGATCGGTCGACGTACCTGCTACCGCGGCTGACGTTCGTAGGCTGAAACACAGACGCCCGAGGCACGGAACCCCCCAGAAGAGTCGAGGCGAAAGTCATGCCACCCGCGTGCCAGATGCTGCGGTGAATCACGGGTATCAGCGGGGGCTTGACCACGAAGTCGGTGAGCTTGGACCACCGTCCGACGCAGGTCAGTGCACTGAATGCCGCCAGAAGACCCGAGCTTCCCAAGCTCAGGGCGCAGCGCCGTCTTCAGTGACGCGCAGGTCTTCTCGCATGCGGGCCCGCAGCACAGCAAGGGCATCGTCGTAGGTTCGGCGCCCCTCCAGATACACGGGATCAGTGACCAAGACTCCCTCCATCACCCGATCGCGGAGGTCGCGCAGACGGCGGAAGGCATCCTCCGAGGCCTCTACGACGCGACTGGGCGCGCTGATGGTCATCTGGTATCTCAGCCCGATGCACGGCCCGAACGATTCGCGAGCTGTGGCCCGGCGCGTCGAGAGATCCATGTCCGGGTCACGCGCCATGTTGCCGCAGGCATGACGGGACTCGGACAGGCCGGCCAGGTAGTCCCCATACAGGGCACGACGCGCTTGCGTCTCACGATCTAAGCGCTCCCGCTTCCACCGTTGACGGTCCAGAAGCATGGCGGATCCTGTGGCGATCGCCGCGCCAACTATGGTGCTGATCAAGGTGAACCACTGCATAGACCGACCGTAGCCACTGGTAGGACGCCCGTCGGCCCCGCACCACAACCGCACCAGATCGAGCGGGGAACCACGGGGAACCACGGGGAACCACGGGGAAAGCAGTCGAGCCCTAAGAAGCCACAGCCCAGCCGTTCACCCAGCTCAGCGCCAAACCGGCCTCAAGTGCCCGCAGCTTCCCAAGCTGAGGGCACCGTCGCCATGGGTCGGCCGTCGTGGCTCGCTCTTGTGGACGGGACCGGCAGCGTGGTGGAGGCCGGTGCGGGCACAGCGAGGCACACGCGCGTGGTAGACGGGACCCATCGAGGGCGCCGGCCGTCAGTCGAGCGCGGCGAAGCTGGGCCGTCTCTGGGCCGTCCGAGGCCGCTCGGCAGTGGCCAAAGACGACCAACGACGACCACCAGGCGCACGAGCTCACCGACCCTGACCAGCAAGAACCCAGCTCACCAAGATCCCCGGCAAGGCCCAGGGCAGGAAGAAGGCAGCAACCAGCCGTAGCCTTCGGACACGGATCAGACATGTTAGGAGCAGCGTGGTGAAGCGCGAAGCCGGTCGACCGGCCTACCAGGTGGGCGATGTACTGCGAGTGGGTTGCTCGCCAGCGAGGGCGCGAGTTGCCGACGTTCGGGGCTCCTACATCTCTGTGGAGTGGCCCTGGGAGAAGGTCGATCCGGACTCACGGTTCCGATGGAACGGGCAAGTGGCCTTTCCCGTTGACCCTGGCTCGTGGGAGTGGTCGTACACGCTGTTTCGCACCGAGCCGAGCCCTCAGTACCTAAACCGTGGGGACTTGTGCAGCGTCAGCATCCCCGAGACGCTCGTTCGCGTCGTCGACATCCTGCGTCACGATCCGCCCCTGGACCTGGGTCAGCTTCCTCGACCGCACACGAGACTGGTCGTACTCCCCATCGACGCTTCCTCTGACCCCCTCCAGGAGGATGAAGGGGCCACGATCGAGATCGAGTCCGCTGCGCCCATCGCGATTGAACTGGTGGGGCGGGCCTAGAGATCGCGTGGCTCGCGCGTAACACACCCCTAGAGCGATGCGGGCGAGGCACACTGAGTGTCTAACTGCGTGACAACCACGACGCACAACCGCGAACACCCGTGGACGTCAGCGGACCATTAGCGCAGATGACAGGCACTACACCCCAAGCACAACGGCCGCTCCAAGTTGCTTCGGGACGAAGCGGTCATCACCCAAGGTCTCACAACCACGCTTCCGCCGGCGCGACTCACTCTGGTCGACGGCATGGCAGCGAGGCTGAGGCCGGTGGGGGTGCGGCGAGGCATACGCGTGCGTGGTTGGTCGGCGCACCCGCCGTCGTGGCTGACTGTCGTCGGCTGAGGCTCAGACACTCCGAGGCCCAGTTCCGCCAAGGGACGTTCGAGGCAAAGGGACCGTGCCATTCGCGTGCCAGATTCTGCGGGGAACCACGGGGAACAGCGGGGACTTGCCCCGAGTGCGACCAGGACTCCACCGCTACTCCGCCGCAGGTCAGATCAGCAACCACCGCCAAGAGGACACGCCTCTCTGCGATGAGGAGGTACCAGCCCACTGCCAGCACGATCAGTGCAGACAGCGCGCCTGCGGCCCCTGTCAAAGGTGTCCGCTGTCGCCCAACCGGCCGGCCCCTGAGGACTAAGTAGGGTAGCCGGGTCACGTTGCCGTGACCCGGCTACCCTACTTAGACGTCGTCTCATTTGGTGAGTCGGCGGTAGCAGATGAGGTTGCAGGCAATGGCGGTGAAGGCCAGGAAGTGCTCGGCCTTGCGTTCGTAGCGTCGGTGCAAACGGCGGCAGCCGCCCTGCCAGGACATCGTGCGCTCGATCGTCCAGCGATGCCGGCCCAGCCGGGTGGAGGACTCGATGCCCTTGCGGGCGATGCGGTGCCGGATGCCTCGCTGGCGTAGCCATCGGCGCAGGTGGTCGTAGTCGTAGCCCTTGTCCGCGTGCAGCTTGGCGGGCCGTCGTCGGCGCGGGCCGCGGCGGGATCGGATCGGCGGGATGCCGCACACGAGTGGCTCGAGTGCCTGGCTGTCGTGCAGGTTCGCGCCGGAAATCCCGATGGAGAGGGGTAAACCGGTCCGCTCGGTGATCAAGTGGATCTTCGAGCCTTTCTTGCCCCGGTCCACAGGATTCGGACCTGTCAGGTCCCCCCTTTCAGGGCCCGCATGTTCACCGAGTCGATGGCGCAGCGCGACCAGTCAAGCTCTCCGCGCGAGCCCAGCTCGTCGAGGATGAGGCGGTGCAGCTTCGCCCAGACCCGGGCGGCGGTCCACTCGGTGAAGCGCCGGTGCGCAGTCGGCCCCGACGGGCCGAAGACCGGCGGCAACTGCCGCCAGGTACAGCCTGTCGTGGCCACGAAGATGATCGCGGCCAGCACCTCACGATCCCCATACCGGCGCCGACCACCACCCTGCGGCCGCGATGGAGCAGGCGGTACCACCCGCTGGAACAGCTCCCACAACTCGTCCGGCACCATGCGCTCGACCATCACCACACGGTGCAGATTACCCAGCGATCCAAATGAGACGACGTCTTAAAGAGGCCGCGCTAACCTGCGCCCGTCCCGTACTGGGCACCGTCGTTTGGACGCGCCGTCCGCCGCCGACCACTGCCGCGTCCCCGCCGGGATCCCGCCCCACACGCCCCACCGCTCGCCTGTCTCCAGGCCGTGCTGCAAACAGCCCTCGCGGACCGGGAAGCCCGAGCGGACCTGCCACACGGTCAGCCTGCCGATCTTCCGTACGCTCCGTGAAGAACGACTCCGGATCTACATCGGCGCCGGGCTATGTGCATGCCGCCTCGTCCAGGCAGTCCTGCTGCCGCACCTGCACCGCCAGCGACCGGTGTCCTTGCAGGGAAGAACTGCGCAACAGTGCGTCTGGTTCCCGGATCCCGCCCACGGCCGTTGACCTCCGCCTCCCCACGCTGAAGCACGGGGAGGCGGAGGTTAAAGCGGTCAGGGGGCGGTCCTGAAGGGGATAGGACGCCCGGTGAACTTATCGGTCAACGTTCTGTCGCCAAGTGGAGCGTCCAGGCGGACGCTGATCTTCTCACCGGCGTTGTGGCCACAGGTGACCTCGTCGCCACGCCCTCCCCACAGAGGCCACGTGCGTTTCAGTACCAGTGTCACGGTATGAACAGACTCGTGGGCTTCGATACGAGGGCGGTTCTCGCACGAACCCCAGCTCTCGACCGCGCTGATCGTACGACCGTTATCGCTCACGATGACGCTTCCCCCTCGCGGGCCGTCCACCACCGAGGCGTCTTCACTGTGTGAACGCTCCAAACGGTTCCAGAAGTACAGCCCCACCATCGCGAAGACTGCCAGAACCAGGACAGAACAGCCCATACGCCGAAACAGTTGGGACCTACTTCCGTACACAGCAGTCTCCTCCGTGCGTCGATGCGCCACAGGAATGCTGACGGGAGACGCATCAGCGTCTCCCGTCAGCTGTTACGTCACTGACCGGTGACGAGAGTCCAGTTCATGATGGCGAGGGTCTGCCGAATCGGGACATAGTAGAGCCCCGGGAAACACCACGGCGTTCCGCTACTCGTGGTCGTGTCCACTACATCCGATTTTTCGGAAGCGGAACAACTGTTTTCGTGGTGTTCGGCCGTGGACCCCGGCATTTCCCCGTCGAAGGCGGTGAGCGTTCCGCGTGCCTCATCGGCCGTGAAGTTGTTGACGCCACGGAAGACAGGAGCCCCGCTGTCACCGTTGACCCCAGCGATGTCATCCGTGCTCGACGGAGTGGCGCACCCACTCTTGTCGGACGTCAGCCCGCCGGTGCAGGCGAGGTCTGCGATGGGGCGCCACCATCCTCCGGAACCGCTGGTCCCGACATCAGTCTTTTCGATCTTGAGCTGGCAGTGGACGCCGCCATTGGCACCGTCCTCGCACACGTAGTCACCGATGTAGTTCTGCGCCGGGCCCGTGATCGGCTTCACGTAGTGCCAGTTGGCCTTCGCTGGCCCGTCGTACAGCTTGCCGGTGACCTCCGGCTGCGGAAGGTCGATTCCCTGGACGTCCACACTCGTGTCGTACTCTCGGCCGTCGCTACCGCCGACGGCTGTATTGCCCCCGTACGTGCGCCAGAGGCCGTCGTTGCCGTTGCAGTGGGCGGCGGTGGTCAGCATGTTCTGACCTTTTTCGTTCTTGATGCCGAATCCGCTGGAACACAGGCTTCCCGTAGGAGTCCTGAGCGCGGCTCCTCCAGTCCAGGCTGGCATGTCCCACAGCCTGGTGTTCTGCACCGCAGAGCCGTCTTTGGCCGAGGGGGCACGACTGGCCGGTGCTGCGGCCGGCGGGGCCATATCGGGTACAGGCTTGTAGTTTGCCGTGGTGCTGATGCCGGTCAGCCGGTCGGCTAGGGCCTTGACCTCGCGCGAGCGCTCCTTGCGGACAGCCGGCGCCAGCGATTCCCGTGCTGCCGTGCCCGAAGCGCTGGCGTAGGTGATCTCCAGGCCGCTGCCGTCGACAGCGCCGCCCATGGTCGTGATACGGATCGGCGTGGACTCTGACCGGATGTGCAGGTCGATCGGTCTGCCCCCGTGCATCAGCTTGTCGCGTGCCGCGTGGAGGTCGGCCTTGGAGTAGCGGGCGGGAATGATCTTGGCAGTGATCCCATTGGGCAGGTGGGCCAGGATGTCAGTGACGCGTTTTGGCGGGGTGCCCTTCCAGTGCAGGCGGAGTTGGTTGTGGATCGGGTCGACCTCGATCTCCGTGAAGCCGGGGATCTTCGCACGGTCACCCTCGGTGAGGTTCTGCGTTATCCGTGTCGCTATCCTGTCGAGGACTCCCTGTTTGTCCGCGATGGTGAGTGCCGAGGGGCTGGTGACGGACGCACTGTCCTTCAGGGGCAGGGATAAGGCGTTGACCGGCGAAGCCAGACTGGTGATGACTCCCGCAACCAGAGCTGCCGTAGCGGCAGCCGCAGCGGTAGATCGTGCAAAACGCAAGAAACTTCCCCACTTCTCGACGAACGCGTCGGGGATGCGGCCAACGCAGCCGCGCCCCCGGACACGTGACGGACAGCCACAGGAAGAAGGGATGGTCTAGTCCCTTCGCCCGCAGCCCGGCCATCCTAAGTAGGGCATGAACATGCCGATCAAGAGTTCTCGATCTGACGTTGATGTTTCAGCCACGGCATCACTGTCTGGGGGCTTGGGATGCAGGGTGGCGCCGCCTCGACATCTACATCCAAGCGGCATCCTTCAGTCGTTCGCGAGACGGTTCACCAGCTACTGGCATAGCTCTTCCACCGAAGGGGTCATTGTTTAGTCAAGGCCCGGGATGGCGTCAGTGAGCCGCTCTTGCGCAGCTTCCCGTTTCCGGGTGGATACGCCTGCCGCGTAGCGAAGTTCGGGTGCTTCATAGAATGACCGATCCCCGTTTTCGATCACGGTCGAAGGACCAACATGATCACGTGAACTTAGTCGGGTAGCCGGGTCACGTTGCCATGACCCGGCTACCCGACTCAACTCCGGGCCGTCTCGGGGCCGTCCGAGTTCAGTCGACGCTTACCGACAACGACCGGTGCCCACGGCATCCGACGAGGTCAGAGCCGCAGGCTCCTTCTTTACCACTGGCCAGCGGAGGGGCCGATTAATAGACCGGCAAGTTGGGTCACACTGAGCAGGTCGTAGCCCCCAAACGCGCCAGACCCTTCAGGGGCGATGAGGATCGCTTGCTGCCAGGAGGCGACCGCGACTGGTCGCAACGCGGAGCACGTCCCGCAATGCCCTGGTCAGTTCCTTCGCCAACCGTCGCAGGTCCTCCGGGCCCGCGTCCTGGTCGTCGAGGGTGTCCAAGGCATGCTCCAGCAGCTCGGCAGCCGTTCCCAGTTGTACCGCTTCGATGTTGTCCGCCAGGCGGGACATGTAGCCGCCCTTGTCGTCGGTGTTCAGGTAGCAGGGCTTGCCTTCCGGTTCCGACCACGGGAGGAGTCGTAGTTCGTTCGGTGCCGTCATCCTTGCGCCTGCCTCTCATCGGTCACGTGGTGGGTGGTGAAGACCGCGTCGACGCGATCCCCTGGGAACGCCAGAAGGGCGGCCTCGACGACTCGCCCGGCAGTGTCGGTCGCAACGCGCGTGATCGCGAGGACTGCCTTGGAGGAGCCGGTCCGGAGGGCCGATGCTTCGTCCGGTGTTGGTAGGCGGGCACATACCGTCTCCCGGACGGTTGCCGACGGCGAGCCCAGAACGGCAAGCCGTAGGGCGGTCTCCTGCCAGGAGGGTTCGCCGTTCAGCACTCCGGCCGGGACCAGATCGCGCGGGATGTAGATGCGGGCCAGTCCGTGCGGTGACTCTCCCTCGTGGCTGATGCAGAAGAATTCGGCGAGGGGGCTGCCCGTCGGCACCTTCAGCAAAGTCGTAAGGTGCCCGTCTGCCTGGACGGTCGTGGTGCGCACGGTGACGCGCAGGGCCGCTTCAGCAGCGGTCCATGGGTCCAGCGTCCCCCATCCGCCGACGTACACGATCTTGCGGGGTGGGCGACGGACGAAGTTGCCCTTGCCGTGGATCTTCTCGACGAGGCCTTCGCCCTGGAGGACCGCGAGGGCGCGCCGCAGTGTCACCGTGCTGACCTTGTATCGGTCGGCGAGGCCGACCTCGGACGGAAGACATTCGCCAGGCTTCATGCGGCCGGTCGTGATCTGCTGCCGGAGATCGTCGGCGATGTCGTGATGGCGTGGAGGCATGGACCGGGTCACCGCCTTCTCAGTACGCGAACAGCGGCGAGCCGGGTTCGCGCGTGTATGGTCAGCAGCTCGCCCGACTCGAAGAGGAGTTGCTTGGCCCCCTGGGGGAGTTGGAAGAGATCGCTCACCCTGCATGCTTTGCCGCCGAGTTGAATGACGTCGCCACGCTGCACGGTGGCCGCGGTGATCTCGACGTTGGAGGCCAGCGCGCCGCCGGGTGCCCAGCCGGTCACTGCTCCACCTCTGTGGGCATCGAGTGGGGCACCGAGTGACATGGGCAGGCGCACGTCTCGTAGATGACTGGCAAGTCGATCGGTGCGGAGACCGGCGAGGACTCCGTGCAGGCAAGGTGCGTGCCGATACGGCAGGCAGTCGACCGGTAGGGGACGGTCGAGGCATCGGCGATCTGGGGCTGTTGGCGAGGAGGCATCAGCTGACTCCCGCGAGCCGCGACCAAGCTTCAGCGGGCAGGTGGGAAGCAACTACCACCGCGCGCGGTCGTACTCGTTCCTCCCAAGCCAGCACGTACGGGCGGACGAGTGCGTTGTCCTCCCCCGCGAGCGGGTGCCGGTGGTTCGCGCTGTCGGAAGCCCGGCCCAGGATGACCGTCGCCGGGTCAGCGGACGAAGGGGAGGCGGGGGCGGCCGGCGGCCTGGAGGGCGTTAAGGGGCGGCGGTGCCTGCCCTTGGGGAAGTACCGCGCTCTGGTGAGCGAGACAGCACGGCGGATACGGTTGAGCACGCTACTCAGCTCCTATCGCTGATGGCTGGTCCCCCGACATCGCCCGTCGTGGGGACCGCTTTGCGTACGACCGCCCACAGGGTGCGGCCGTTCAGGCTGGTGGCGACGAGACCGAACCGATCGGCCTCGGCCACCACTTCCAGGGCCTCCCGCCATAAGTCGGCGGAGAGCGATCCCGGCACCTCCGCTTCGACCGACGTGTACCGGTCGTGCTCCTCCACGCGCGCGGAGGCCCCACGGCGGACAGCCGGGCAGCGATGGCCGCCGCGCTAACTCCCGAAGCGGGCACAGGGCAGCCTCCGTCACCGGCAATCACTTTCAGTGAAGCTAGTTAACTAGGTTAGAGCTAGTGGACTAGATTTTCCATATGCCTGAGCAGCCGCCCTATCTCCGCATCGCCGACGAACTCCGGCGACGGATCGCGGAGCACGTGTGGGAGCCGGGGGATCGTCTGCCCTCCCGCGCTCAGATCGGCCAGGAGTGCGGGGTGGGCGAGAACGTGGTCCGCCGGGCTCAGGAGCTGCTGATTTCCCAGGGCGTGCTGGAGGGCCGCGCCGGTTCGGGCACGTACGTCGCCGAACCCCGGCAGCGGGTCAGGGTCGTCCGTTCGTCCGCGCGTGAGCGGCCCGACGGGTCGCCGTTCCGGGCTGACATGAAGGCCGTAGGCAGGCAGGGGGATTGGGAGAGCCGGACCGAGGCCAAGGTGCCGGCTCCCGCGGACATCGCGGCACGGCTCGGCATCGCCGAGGGTGACCTGTGCGTCCGGACGACGTACGAGTTCCTGGCCGACGGCAGGCCCGTGCAGCTGTCCACGAGCTGGGAGCCGTACGACCTCACCGCCGGCACTCTCGTCGTCCTCCCCGAGGGAGGCCCGCACGCCGGGGCAGGGGTCGTGAATCGCATGGCCGCGATCGGCGTCACCGTCAGCCATGCCGTGGAGCAACCGGAGCCGAGGCAGGCGAGCGCCGAGGAGGCGTCACTCCTGGGCATCCAGAAGGCCGCCCTCGTCACGCACATCCGGCGGACGTACTACAGCGACCAAGGGCGGCCCGTGGAGACGGCGGACATCGTGGTCCCCGCCGCTCACTGCGAGATCGTGTACGAGATTCCGATCAACCGTCATTAGCTATGTGACCTGATCGGGCTGATAGTCGTGCCGACGGCGCGATGTCGGTCGCTCACAGGCCTTGAAGTGCCTTACGAAGCCGTTCCTCCAAGGCCGCCCGCGCTGACGTCCATTTCCGCACGGCCCGATCGGCATCACCAATCCAAGTCAAAGGCTCCGTCCGCTCCCACGAACTCTCGTATTGGCCGATGTCGATGCCGTGCGCAGCGAGCTCCTGCTCCCTCTGCTCCTCCCACCTGCGCCGATCTCCAGCTGCGTGATGGTCGATCCATGTCAGCCCTTCGAGGAACTGCTGTGCCAGCCGACAATCTTCGTCCTCCAGCACCTCGCCATGTTTGATCAGGAAGGTGTTGATCTTTGGAACTTCGGCGCGCAGGTCCTGTCCCCCCGCGTTCCAACGTGACTGGATTTCAAGCTCTCGGAGCTTGTCGAGCAGCTCCCGGAGGGCTTCCAGCCGCTGTTGGTCATACGGTCCGCGGGCGATACGACGTCGCTCTGCCTGCTCCAGTTCCTGGCGGGCCGTCTCGTTCTCGGCTTGGCGCCGCTCGCTGCGTCTCCACTGGAGGTATCCCACGATTGCGACCAACACCGTGGCGCTCACGGGGAGCGCGGCAGTCAGTAACTCCACGAACGCATTGTGCCGAGTGCGGTGTCCCACTGGCCATCGCCTTGAATCGACTCGCGGGTCTGGCAAAGCCTCGAGTTCTGGATGTTCGACTGGAGTGTCACCAGGTCGGCGAAACCTTTCCGGTCACCGCAGTGGCTCCGCCGCTACCACGAGTCGATTGCGTGTCGAAGACCGTTTGATAGAAGGCCTTGTCAGGGAAGAGAAGCAGGTCAGCAAGGGCGTGGCCCTGGTCCCACCAAGCGCCTTCTAAGCGCTTGGCCGCAGGTTCGAGTCCTGCCGGGGGCGCAAGTCCCGCCCTCCCGCCTGGGAGGGCTTTTTGCTGGTCAAGGTGGGTGTCACTCGACACGTCAGCCCCGGACGCCCTTCTGATGATCAAGGGCGGACTCCGGGGCATTCCGGCTGTCACCGGTACTCCCCCTGGAAGAGCAGGTCACCTGGCTGGAGCTGCTCGTCGGCGCAGACGGAGCGGGGAGCGACAGGGAATTCCGGTGAAAGCTGCCGAGTCCAGCGAGGTCACTCCTCGGTCGTTCGTCCAAGTCGGCGCCCAAGCCGGCCGCAAATGATCGAAGCTTCCCGAGCTGAACGGGCCGAAGGGCGGACGTCCCCAAGTCGTCGGCCAGGGGCCGGTCACCGCGGCTTGCTCTGGTTGGGCTACCAGCAGCGCGGCTGGGTCCGGTGCGGGTGCGGCGAGGCATGCGCATATCTGGTCGGCCGGGCCGCCGCCGTGGCCGACTGTCGCCGGCTGGGGCTCCGGCAGACCGCATCGAAGGCACCCGCTGTTCACCCGCACGGTCCCCACGCCGATCGAGGCTGGGCCGTCTCCGGCACGCAATGTACGTCGGTGTGATCTTCCACCTCCACCAGGGGACACATCGCTGGTCAAGCATGGGCACCTGGGCCGGATCCTGCGCGAGATGCGCACCTGAACGAGCAGGACGGGCGGCCGCAGGTATCGAGAGGCCGGCTGACATCCACCACTCCCGACGCGGGTGCTGCGGGTCGAATCCCGCCGGGCCCTTTGCCGATGCCCTACGGCTGCGGACATGCACTCCCTGAACTTCTGACACCTGGTTGGCCGCACAGCCTCACACCTTGGACATGCCCGGAATGCCAGTTATGTGGGCTGTCGGTACGTTCATCGCAGGTCGGCGTCCGGCCGACGCAATAAGAAAGAGAGAAGTGCCCATGCCCTCGCGTGCTTTCGCTGTGGTCGGCGCCGGAATAGGCGCGACCGTCCTTGCAGCCGCCGGCATCACCTATGCCTCGACCGTCGAGTCCACCCCGGATTCCCCGCCTGTCCACCGGGCGGCCCAGCCGCTCCACCACCCTGCCCGACCGGCCCACCACGCCGCCCAGCCTGGGCATCACGCCGCACCCACAGTTCCTGCCGCTCCTGCCGCTCCTGCCGCTGCTGCCCCTGCTGCCATGGCTCCTTCGGGCGCCAAGGACAGCGGCGGAGACGGAAACCGAGGCCGCGACGGCGGTGGACGCGATGACGACGGGGGACGTGACGGCGACGGCGGACGTGACGGCGACGGCGGACGTGACGGCGACGGCGGACGTGACGGCGGCCGTGGACGCGACGGCGGCGGACGTGACGGCAGCCATGGACGCGGTCACGGCCACAAGCGAGGTGGAAGGATCTTCGTCAACGAACGTTCCTACCCCGGCTTCATCGAGGGGTGCATCACCGCGGCCAGCGGACTGGGCGCGAAGAGCTTCAACGTCCTCAATGAAAGCCGGAGAACCGTCGAGGTCTTCCGGGGCTTCAACTGCGACGGTGGCCCTCCGGTGGCCGTCGTGGGACCCCGCAGCGAGACCTTCGGCGTGGTGCCCCACGGCCACGGCCACGGCCACGGCGACGAGGACGGCGACGACCACGGCGAATCCGGTCACCACGGCGTCGTGGGCAGCTTCCGGGTGGTCTGCGACCACGACGGGCGATGGTGACAGCACCACTCGACGCACGGGAGAGTCCCCGGACGGATCACGGCCCGGGGGCTTTCCCCATCCGCCCCTGAGAGCGGCGGAACTCCCGCCGCCTATGCCGCTCCGCTCCAACGCCTGACACACCTGATCAGGCTCGTGTTTGCTCCGGCGTCGGGATGAGGCCCGCATGGATGGCAGGGTCCGCGCGATGTGCGATCACACTGTCAGGTCGAGGGATAGTGACGCCTGAGCCGGCCTTCGTATGGTGTGCCGAACCCGATCACCTTGTCGCGTGACGTCTTCCCAGAATTCCGTCCCGGGGCCATCCGCGACACGGGGCAGGAAAGGGAAGGCGAGGGGGAGGGGGAGGGGGAGGGCATGGGCTGGAACACGCTCAAGGTCTTGCGGGACCGCAACGCGAGCCTGTACCTGGGCGCGGTACTCGTCTCGGGTTTCGGCGACTCGGCCATGTTGCTGGCCGGCGGAATCTGGGTGAAGACGCTCACCGGTTCCAACAGCCTCGCCGCGCTCGTCGCCTTCTGCATGTGGCTGCCGACCTTCGCGGGACCCGCGATCGGCACCATGGCGGACCGGGTGCGGCGCCGTCCGCTTCTCGTCGCCACCAACCTGGCCCTGGCCGTCGTCATGACCGCTCCGCTCGCTGTGCGTTCGCGGGAAGAAGTCTGGCTGCTGTTCCCCGTGCTGACCCTGATCGGCGCGGGCATGGTCCTCACGAACGCGGCCGAGACCGCCCTGATGGCCGCCGCCGTGCCGGACGAACTGCGCGGCGACTTCAACGGCCTGGTACGCACCGCCATCGAGAGCATGAAGCTTCTGGCTCCGCTGGCCGGGGCGGGCTTGTTCACCGTGTTCGGAGGGCCGGCGGTGGCCTTGCTGGACGCGGTCACATTCGTCCTGGCCGCCGCTGCCTTCAGGCTGATCCTGGTACGGGAAACCCCGCCCCGGACCCGTGCCGGGCGGGCATGGACCACCGAGACGGCCGAAGGCGCCCGCTACCTGTGGCGTCACCCGGTGCTGCGCTCGCTGGTCCTCACTGCCGGGACCGTCATGGTGCTGTCCGGCCTCAGCACCACGGCCACGTTCGCGATGCTCGACGGGCTGCACCGGTCCCCGGCCTTCGCGGGTGTGCTCACCCCGGTTCAAGGGCTCGGGTCGATGGCCGGCGGGCTGGCAGCCGGTGCGCTGATGCGGCGGATGCCCGCGCGTGCCTTCTCGGCGGCGGGACTTGCGCTGTTCGCTGTCGGCCTGCTGGCGCGTGCGACTCCCTGGCTGCCCGTCGTGCTCGGCGGCACCCTGGTGCTCGGTGTGGGTGTGCCCTGGCCGGTCATCGCGGCGATGACGGCCGTCCAGCGGGAAACTCCGGCCGAGTTGCTCGGCCGGGTCGCGGCGACGGCCAACACCTTGATGTACGCGCCCACCGGGCTCGCCCTGCTTCTGGGCACGGGGATGGTGGCCGGCTTCGACTACCGGGTGCAGATCCTCGCCGCCGGCATGGTCGGCTTGGCCGTGGCAACCGTGCTCGCCCTGACCGGCCGCACCACGCGGACCGTGGCACCGGTCAGCACACAGCCCGTGTCCGAAACGGCCTCGGAGTCCTAGTGCTGGATTCCTTAGACCGTCACCGTGACCTGCTCGGCCAGGTCCACGCCCAGGCCGCCGAGCCGCCCGTGATCCCGGGCGGCCGGGGGCCTGTCGTCGGCCGGGCCTCGCACCCGTGCCCTCGGCGGGGCGGCCACGGGCCGGCCGTGCGGCGTGGAGGCCGCCCACCGCGAGCCGCAATCCGGCCTGGTCGCCGTGGAGCAGTGGGCGATCGGGGTGGTGGACCGCGTCTGCCACCGGATCGCGGTGGCGATTCCCGGGGGCGACGAGTTGCCGCACCCGGACCTCGTCGTCGTGGGGGGAGATGTCGAGGAAACCGGCTTGCCGCCGGTCGTGTGCGGGATAAAGTCCCGCGTGCGCACCGTCACATGGACGAGTGCGTCCCGTACTCCGCCCGTCCGCGGGGCCCGCCCCGGCGATCCGTCGGCCCTGCACGGCGCCGCGGCCCTTGCCCGGCGAGCGATTCCCAGCCACCAAGTACGTCCACTGACGGCGGTGTGCCCGCCTGTCAGCTCCCCCCACCTGCAAGTCTCCAATCGAAGTGAGGCCGCCTTGAACACAGCAGCCCCCCGCAACGTGCGATGGGTCCTGCTCGGAGTCATGCTGTCGATGTTCCTCAGCACGCTCGACAACGTGATCGTCGGCACCGCCATGCCGACCGTCGTCGGCGAACTCGGTGGCCTGAGACAGCTGTCCTGGGTCGTGTCCGCCTACACCCTGGCCATGGCCGCATCCACCCCCGTCTGGGCCAAACTCGGCGACCTGTACGGCCGTAAGGCGTTCTTCCTGGCGGCGATCACGGTCTTCCTGCTCGGCTCGGGACTGTCCGGGGCCGCGGGGACCATGAACGAGCTCATAGCCTTCCGCGTCCTGCAGGGCCTCGGTGCCGGCGGGATGGGCGTGGGCGCCATGGCCATCATGGGCGAGCTGGTGGCGCCGCGGGAACGCGCCAGGTACGCGGGCATGAGCGCGTCGATCGTGGCGCTGGCCAACGTCGGCGGCCCCATCGTCGGCGGGTTCATCACCGAACACCTGGGCTGGCGCTGGGCGTTCTACCTGAACCTGCCGGTGGGCGCGATCATGCTGATCTGGTGCCAGGCGATGCTGCATCTGAGCGCCCGGCGGAAGAACCCGAAGGTCGACTACGTCGGCGCCGCCCTGCTGATGACCACCACCGTCGCGATCGTGCTCGTCACGACCTGGGGCGGGACCCAGTACGCGTGGGGCTCGCCCCAGGTACTCACCGCGCTCGCGGTCTCCGTCGTCGGGCTGCCGCTGTTCGTGTGGTCGCAGACCCGGGTGCCGGAGCCCATCATGCCGCTGACGCTCTTCGCGAACCGCAACTTCACGCTCGCGATGGTGATGACCGTCGTGGCCAGCATCGGCATGTTCGGCGCCGTCACCTTCCTGCCGCTGTTCCAGCAGACCGTACAGGGCGTGTCGGTCTCCAACTCGGGGCAGTTGCTGCTGCCGATGATGGTGTCCATTCTCGTCGTGACGCAGATCGGCGGGCGGTTCAGGAGGCGGTCCGGCCGGTACAAGATCTACCCGGTCCTCGGTGGCGCCTTCCTCACGGGCGGCTGCATCGGGCTGGCCACGATGGACACCACCACCAGCCGGCTCACGACGGCCGTCTACATGGCCGTCGTGGGCGTCGGCATCGGTTTCCTGGCGCAGACGACCATGATGATCGCTCAGAACAGCGTGGAGATGAAGGACATGGGCGCCGCGTCCGGCAGCGCCACCCTGCTGCGGACCCTGGGCGGATCGTTCGGCGTGGCCCTGTTCGGTGCGCTGTTCAACGCGCATGTCGCCGGCGGCGCGGCCGGAGCCGACCGTGCACCGGCGACGCTCGGCAAGCTGCCTCCGGCGCTCCGCGACGCCTATCTCCACTCTGTCGCCGCGGGCATGCAGAGCATCTTCACGTGGGCGGCGGTGCTGTGCGCGATCGCGTTGGTGGCCGCGCTGTTCATCGTCGAGGTGCCGCTGCGCCAACGCGGCGCGCCGGCCCCGGCCCCGGCGAGCGCGCCCGCGGCGCAGGAATAGGGGCGGCGGAACCGGTCGTCGGGGCCGGCGCGGGAACCGCCGTGATCCACGGGAGAGTCGTGCCCGTACCGCTGCCCGCGGGTCCTGGCGTGAAAGTGTCAGCAAAAACGCCTGGTCCGCAGGGCCGTATGCATGCCTAGAGTTCGACCTGGTTCTTCCTCGGACATCTCGGCCGGGTCGGCACGTCGCGAGCGTGACGAGCCGTGACGAAAGGCGGCACGCCCATGCAATTCACCAGCGAAATCTCCTCGCCCGGTATCACCGAACGCACCTTCACGCTGGACGACGTCACCGGTGTGCTCTGGTCGCCCACCGACGGCACTGCCGGAGCGCCCCTGATCCTGATGGGGCACTCCGGCAGCCTGCACAAGAAATCGCGGGGCATCCTCGCCCGTGCATTCCACTACGTGACCGACTACGGGTTCAGTGTCGCGGCGATCGATGCGCCCGGACACGGCGAACGGCCGCGAAACGCACAGGACGAACAGTGGGTCGCCGCGCTGGAGGAGGCTTGGAACGCGGGCGATCCGATCGACGAGATCGTCACCGAATACAACACCTCACTGGCCGAGCGTGCCGTGCCGGAATGGCAGGCGACCCTGGACGCGCTCCAGGCCCTGCCCGAGATCGGCCCGGCAGCGCCGGTCGGCTACGGCGGCATCACACTGGGCACCGCGATCGGGCTGATGCTGACGGCGGCCGAACCCCGGATCAAGGCCGCGACGTTCGGCGGGGTCCTGGTGTACGAGGCCCTGACCGAGGCGGCCAGGCAGATCACCGTTCCGGTCGAGTTCCTGCTCCCCTGGGACGACGAGGACATCGACCGGCACAACGCCCTCGTCCTGTTCGACGCCTGCGCCTCGCAGGAGAAGGCGATGCACGTTTATCCCGGCTGGCACGACCAGGTGCCCGAATTCGCGATCGACGACTCGGCCCGGTTCTTCCTCCGGCATCTCGGCCCGGGCGCCACGTCAACGATCTGACGCGCCGGCGTACGGTGGCCGGCCTTGGCCCGCGTCCCGGAAACGCAGTGCGGTTGGTGTTCCCATTTCATTTGCGGCGTCGTTGCCGATTGCGTGTCCCGGCCGGGTCGGTGAAGCGGAGCAGGATCTCGTTCTGCCCCGCAAAAGGCTCCGGACCCTGTCAGGCCGAGGGATGCGCCTGGCGGTTGACCGCTATTACCTTGCGATCACGTCGGCGCCGCATACACAGCGACGCTGTGAGCTTGCTACGAGATGTGGAATTCAATGACTGATGTGAGCACTCCGTCGCGGCGCTGGTCGGCATTCACCACGCCCGTGAACGGGCGGGCCACGCCGTGGGACATCGGCGGGCCGCAACCGGTTCTGGTCGCGATCGAGGACGCGGGCCGGATCAGCGGCGAGGTACTTGACGCCGGCTGCGGGCTCGGCGACAACGCGATCTTCCTCGCTTCGCGCGGCTATCGGGTCACCGGTGTCGACGCGGTGCCGAGGGCCATCGAGGAGGCACAGAAGCGGGCCCTGGCCAAGGGAGTTCAGGCCGATTTCACCGTCGCCGACGTCACCAGCCTGGACGGTTTCGAAGGCCGTTTCGACACGGTCGTCGACAGCGCGCTCTACCACTGCCTGACCGAGGAGAATCAGCAGCGTTACATCGCCGCGCTGCACCGCGCCTGCAAGCCCGGCGCACGGCTGCACCTGTTCTGCTTCGCCGCGGAGCGACCCGCGGCGATCCCCGTCATGCAGCGGATCACTGAGCAGAACCTCCGTGACACCGTCGGCAGGCAGTGGAACATCACCTCTCTCCACCTCGCCCTGTACCAGACCTCACTCACCCCCGAGGGTGTCCGGCAGATGGGTACCGGCGCTCCCGAGACAGAGGTGACCAGCGAACCGGAGCTCGACGAGCACGGCCGGATCAAGGCACCGGTCTGGCAGCTCACCGCGGAACGTGTTGATTAGCGGTACGCGGCTGTCGGGGCGGGCGAATTCTGATCGGGCGAATTCTGATCGGGCGGTTTCGGATCAGTGGATCGACAGAATGCTCACAGCCCTGACAGCCGTCTTCGTGGAAGGGGCCTGGGCCATACCACTCTTCCCCTTTGCATATGTGTCCTCTTACGACGCGGCGACATCCCGCTGTGAACTCGACCATGGAAGAGACCCGGATGACGATTGAAGCGGCGCCACTGCCGACGAACAGACCCAACCCGTTCGATCCGCCGGAGGACTACCGCATACTGCGGGAGAACCAACCGATCGGCAGGATGGTGCTGGCCGACGGATCGCTGGGCTGGGTGGTGACCAGCTACGAACTGGTCCGGTTCGTCCTGGCGGACTCCAGGTTCAGCGCGGACGGGCGGAAGACCACCTCGCCGCACCGGATACTCCCGGAAGCGGCGCGGAAGCCCAGGCCCGGCTTCTTCCTGCAGATGGACCCGCCGGACCACACCCGCTACCGCGGGCTGCTGACCGGACAGTTCACCGTACGACGGATGAAGGCGCTGGAACCCCGCATCCGCGAACACGTCACCGACACGCTGGACGAGATGCAGCGGGCGGGCGACAGCGCCGATCTGGTCGGCTCGTTCGCGCGGCGGCTCCCGTCGCTGATGCTCTGCGAACTGCTCGGTGTGCCCTATGACGAGCGGGGCGACTTCCAGCGGTTCACAGGCGGAGCGCCGCAGACCAACCTGCCACGCGAAACGGCCGAGCGGTCCGCGCAGATCGGTGCGGCGCTCATCGCCACCAACGAATACGTGCTGTCGCTGGTGCGTCGCAAGCGGAAGCAGCCCGGCGACGACATGCTCAGCGGGTTGATGACCGCCGACCCGACCCTGACCGACGAGGAAATCGCCGGGATGGGCCGTCTGCTGCTGCTCGCCGGCCACGACACCACCGCGAGCATGCTGTCACTCGGCACGTTCCTGCTGCTGCAGCACCCGGAGCAGGCCGCGGAGATCCGGCGCGACCCGGAGGCGGTGAATCGTGCCGTCGAGGAAATCATGAGGTACCTGACGGTCGTGCAGTTCGGCGCGTTCCGGGCCGCCACCGAGGATCTCGAGGTCGGTGGGCAGCTGGTCAAGGCGGGCGAGACCGTGGTGTGCTCGCTCGCGGCGGCCAACCGGGACCCCCGGCAGTTCGCCGACCCCGACCGGTTGGACGTGACCCGGGAGCACACCCCGCACCTGGCGTTCGGGCACGGCGCCCACTTCTGTGTCGGTGCCCAGCTGGGCCGGCTCGAGATGCGGATCGGATACCGGGAGCTGTTCACTCGGCTGCCGAGGCTTCGGCTGGCGGTACCGCCGCAGGAGATCGAGATACGGACCGGATCCACCATCTACGCCCTGGGGTCACTGCCTGTTACCTGGTCCTGAGTCCGGCCTCGGACGCCCGGGCGCGTATGCCCTCGACGAGAACTGGGCCGGCACCCTCCGGGAGGAGGGTGCCGGCCTCTGTGCGGTTCAGCGGGCCGCGGTGACGGCGCGGTCCACGGTGCGCGGGGTCAGAGCGGGATGTTCCCGTGTCGCCTGGGCAGGGCGTCCACTCGCTTCTCCGCAAGCATCCGCAGCGCGCGCCCGACTCGCCTGCGTGTGTGCGACGGCGGAATCACCGCGTCGATGTACCCGCGCTCGGCGTCGGCGTAGGGGGTCGCCGCGTATTTCCGCTCCAATTGCGCACGCTTTTCCAGGAGTTCGTTGCCGTGCAGGGCCGCCAGTTCCTTGCGGTGCAGAACGCTGACCGCGCTCGGCGCCCCCATCACCTCGATCTCGGCGGTCGGCCAGGCCAGGTTGATGTCGGCACCGAGGTGTTTGGAGCCCATGGCGGCGTAGGCGCCGCCGTACGCCTTGCGCACGATGACCGTGATCTTCGGAACCAGCGCCTCCGCGTAGGCGTAGACGAGTTTGGCGCCGTGCCGGATGATGCCGTCCCACTCCTGGTCCGTACCGGGCAGGAAGCCGGGCACGTCCACGAAGGACAGCACGGGCACGTTGAAGGCATCGCAGATGCGGATGAACCGGGCGGCCTTGGTGGAGGCGTCTATGTCCAGGCAGCCGGCGAGGTGGGTGGGCTGATTGGCCACGATCCCGACGCTGCGGCCGTCCACCCGCCCGAACCCGACGATGATGTTCGGCGCGAACATCTCGTGCACCTCGAGGAACTCCCCGTCATCGAGCACACGGGTGATCACCTCGTACATGTCGTACGCCTGGTGGGTCGAGTCGGGGATGATCCTGTCCAGTTCCAGGTCGGCCGGTGTGAGCCCGTCGGCCGTGAGGGGTCCCGACGGGCGCGGCGGCGGGTACGACTTCGGCTCGGACAGGTTGTTGCCCGGCAGGTAGTCCAGCAGGTTCCTGACGTAGTCGAACGCGTCGTCCTCGTCGGTGGCCAGGTAGTGCGCCACCCCGGAACGCGCGTTGTGCAGGCGTCCGCCGCCGAGTTCCTCCAGACTGACCTCCTCCCCGGTGACGGTCTTGATGACGTCCGGCCCGGTGATGAACATGTTGCTCGTCTTGTCGACCATGACGATGAAGTCGGTCAGCGCGGGCGAGTACACACCGCCACCGGCGCACGGTCCCAGGACCAGCGAGATCTGCGGCACGACACCGGAGCAGCGCACATTCCGGTAGAAGATCCCCCGTACAGGGCCAGCGTGTCCACGCTCTCCTGGATCCGGGCACCCGCGCCGTCGTTGATGCCCACGATCGGGCAGCCGATCTTGACCGCCAGCTCCATGAGCTTGGTGATCTTCTCGCCGTGTGCCTCGCCGAGTGCTCCGCCGAACACGGTGGCGTCCTGGCTGAACACGGCGACCGTGCGACCGTTGATCGTCCCGGTGCCCACGACGACACCGTCGCCGTAGGGCCGGCGGCTCGCCATCGCCGGGTCGGCGCACCGGCGCCGCACCAGCGCGTCGAGTTCCTCGAAGGACCCGGGGTCGAGCAGCGCGTCGATGCGTTCACGAGCCGTCATGCGGCCGTTCGCGTGCTGCCGGGCGACCGCGGCCGCGCTCCCCGGCTGCACGGCGCTGTCCATGCGTTGGTGCAGGTCCGCCAGCTTCTCCGCCGTCGTGTGCGGGCCCGGAGGTACTGTGCCGGCGCCCGAGAGGCGAGCAACGGGTTCGCTGACAGTGGTCATGGGTCGCGGGGCACGGTGCGCCGTCGCCCCTTCCCCCCTTTCAAGTTCGTGGCGCTCTGCTCGGCTTCGGACGGTCACGCAGTCAAGTCCCGCGGCGGGCGCAGGCCGTCGCCGGCCAGGCTCGCGGCCGCTTGCACGCGCAGCGCCCGCCGGTCGACCTTCCCGGCGGGACCCAGCGGCAGGGCCGGCAGCACGAGCAGCCGTTCCGGGAACTTCCGCGGCTCCATCCCGCAGGACGCGAGGTGCCGGGTCAGCTCGGTCAGGGTCAGCTCCGCCGATGTGGCCACGCAGGCGCACATGCGCTCGCCGTAGTGCGGGTCGGGCACCGGCACACAGGCCACGTCGCGGATGTCCGGGTGTGTGATCAGCACCGACTCCACCTCCGCCGGACTGATGTTGAGGCCGCCCCGGATGACCACATCCTTGCACCGGCCCACGAGGGTGAGACGGCCCTGCTCGTCGAACACGCCGAGGTCGCCGGTGCGGGTCCAGCCGTCGGGGGTGCGCAGTCTGCGGTCCAGCTCCGGGGAGTTGAAGTAGCACATCGGCGACATCGGGCCCCGCGAGACCAGCTCGCCGGTGGTGCCGGGCGGCACCGGGATCCCGTTTTCGTCCACCACCCGGATGTCCGCCACGGCGGGGTTGGGGCGGCCGATGGTGCCGTCGAAACCCGTGAGGCCGTTGTGACACCCGACTCCGTCGGCCGAGCCGTAAATGGGCACCACCGCGCACTTCAGGATCTCACCGGCGCGGCGGGCGGTGTCGGGGTCCAGCGCGGCGCCCCCGATCACGACGGCCCGCAGGCTGCTGAGGTCGGTGTCGTGGATCGCCGGGCAGTCCAGCAGCATGCGCAGCATCGTGGGCACGCCGAACAGGTGCGTGACCCGGGCGGCCTCGACCATGGCGAGGGTGCCGGCGGGGTCGAAGGCGGGCCGTACGACGAGTGTCGCGCCGAAGGCCGCGAGGGTGACCGGGGTGCCGCTGGAGCCGAAGGCCGAGCCCAGTGGCATGAGGAAGAAGTTGCGCATGGCGCCGGGATCCTCGTGCAGGGCTGCCATCTGGGCGCCGCGGCCACCGGACAGGGCGTTGTGCGAGTACAGGACCATCTTCGGTTCCGCCTCGGACCCGGAGGTGACCAGGATCCGGGCCGGCGCGTCGGGGTCCGCCGCGTGGTGGACGAATTCGCGGGCGTCGGAGGCGAGCAGCGCGTCGATCGGCACGCATCCCTGCACCTCGGCGCCGACGGCGATGACGGCACGCAGGCCGGGCAAGGTGGCCGAGTGCTCGCGGACCCGGGCCGCACAGGGATGGCCGTGGTGTTCGGCGACCGTGATGACGGCGACGGCCTCGGACCGGCGCAGCAGGTTCTCCGCCTCCCGCTCGCCGCGTCCGACCGGGAAGGGCAGCGCGATGGCCCCGAGTGCGGCCACGGCGAGCTCGACCGCGCAGGCCAGGCGGCCGTTGGGCAGTTGTACGGCCACCACCTCGCCCTCGCCTATCCCCAGGCGGGCCAGACCGGCGGCCAGGCGCCGGGTCAGGTCGTCGAGTTCGCCGTAGCCGAACGTGCCGTCGGCGTCGATCACGGCGGGCGCCGCGGGATCGCGGTCGACGCGGCTGCGGAACTGGGAGTACAGGTCCCGGTCCGGGTAGTGGCCCGCGGCGGCCCAGGCGCGGCGCTGGCTTGCGGGGATGTGGTCGACGTGCCGGATGGCGGTACGGTTCACGGGAATCTCCAAGGTGGTCGGGGAGCGAGCCGGGCGGTCGTCACTGCTGGCAGACCAGGTCCTGGTACTCAACTGCCTTGGAGGATCGGGGCTGTTTCCTTCGACGTACGGGCGTCGTCCAGGCCCAGCGCCGCGCGGGCCCGGGCCCGCAGCCAAGCGCGGTCGGGCTTGCCGGTGCCGACCATCGGCAGCTGCGGCCAGAGGTCGATCACGGACGGGACGTGGTTGTCCGAGAGCACCTCGGACACGTGGCGGCGCAGCGTCTCGGAGTCGACGTCGGCGCCGGGCAGGGCGACGGCCACCGCGTAGATCTGCTCCACCCGGTCCGCGTTCTCCACGCCGCACACCGCCGCCTGGGACACACCGGGAGCCTCGCTGAGGACCCGTTCGACGTCCTCCGGGTGGATCCTGATGCCCTTGACCTTCATCACGTCCGACATCCGGCCGCTGAGGTGGAGGTACCCGCCCTCGTCGAGGCGCCCGAGGTCGCCGGTGCGTACCCAGCCGTCCTGGATGGTCCGCGCGGTCAGTTCCGGGGCGTGCCAGTAGCCGGACGTCAGCCACGCGGGGGCGCTCCACACCTCACCCGTCTCGCCGCTCGGCACCTCGCCGCCGTTTTCGGGGTTCCTGACGCTCAGCCGGGAGGGGGCCAGGGGACGGCCGACCGTGGCACACCGGCCGATGTCCTTGTGGTCGTCCGGAAGCAGCATGCTGATCACACCGGTCTCGGTGGAGCCGTACACCTGGATCAGAATCGGGCCGAAGACCTCGAAGGCCTCGCGCAGCCGGCTGGGCGCGGCGGGGCTGCCGCCGTAGATGAGCTCGCGCAGGCTGGACACGTCGGCGGCCGGCCGGTCGGGGTGCGTGGCCAGCGCATACACCTGCGGGGCGCCGAGCATGACCCGCGTGACGCGGTGTTCGGCGATGTCCCGCAGCACACCCCGGGCGTCGAAACCGTCGCGGAGGACCACGCGGCCGCCGGTCATGAGCGTGTCGTCCGCACCGAATCCGCTCGAATGCGTCAACGGCGCGGTGATCAGGAAGGTCGACTCGCCGCTGCGGCTCCCGGCCGACCTGATCATCTCGTTCTTGACCCCGAAGCTCCAGCAGACACCCTTCGGGTCGCCGCCCGACCCGCTGGTCAGGGTGATCACCGCGAGGTCGTCGTCGGTGAGGTCCGGGCACACCGTGACGTCGGCGGCGGTGCCGGCGGTGAGGTCGACGGCGTCCGGCCCGGCGTCGCCCAGCGCGGCGAGGGCCGGCCGGGTGGCCATGTCCGCCAGCAGGGCGCGCGCCCGTGGCAGGTTGGCGGTGTCGACCGCGAGCAGGTCGGCGCCCAGGTCGGCGACGACGGCACGCTGCAGCTCCAGCCGCAGCTCGTCGTCCGGGGTGACCGCGTTGATGCCGCGCACGTGCGCGGCGGTGGCGCCCACCAGATTGGCCGCCCAGCGCAGGATCAGCGTGGCCGCGGTGTTCGGCTGGGTCAGGATGGCGACCACGGCGCCCCGCGTGATCCCCTGCGCGCTCATCGCCGCGCCCGCGCGGCGGGTTGCGGCCGCCGCCTGACCGGCGGTGAGGGTGACACCACGGCTGACTATCGCGGGACGGTCCGGATCGGCGTCGAACCGGGTCAGCAGCTGCTGGACATAGTGCTCATGCGTCGTGGTCATAGTCCGGCGTCTTCTTCTTCGTTCGGATGGATGGGGGAATCGTGCGCATCCCGCGGCGGACGGGGCGGCATGTCGAGGGCGGCCGGAAAGACGTCTTCCGGGCCCTAACGGTCCTGTCCGCCGATCGCCACCGGCAGCCGCTCGGGGCCGAAGAACAGCATGTCCGGCCGCCACTTGGGGTCCCCGGCCGAGCGCAGCCGCGGCACCCGGCGCAGTTCCCGGCAGACCGCCTCGGCGACCAGCTTCGACAACGCGGCTCCGAGGCAGTGGTGGATGCCCGCGCTGAACGCGAGCGAGCCGGCCCCGGTCCGGTCGATGTCGAAGGTCTCCGGCTCGTGGAACGCCTTCGGATCGCGGTTCGCCGCGGCCAGGAGCAGCACCAGCACCGACCCCGCGGACAGCGCGACCCCACCCAGTTCGACGTCCTGGGCCGTGTAACGGCGGGTGACGTGGTATCCGCCGCAGTAGCGGAAGATCTCCGCCACCGCCCGGTCCGCCGAGAAGTCACCGCTCCGCACGCGCTCCAGGGTGTCCGGGTGGGACAGCAGGGTGTGCACGGCGTTGCCGAGCGTGGCGCTCAGCGCCGCGACTCCCGCACCGAAGATGGGCAGCAGCGCCAGCGCCAGCTCACTGTCGGACAGCCGGTCCGGGTCGTCGGACTGCTCGGCCAGGTAGGCGCTGATGAGGTCGTCGGCGGGGTCGGCCCGTTTGGCGGCCACGAGCTTCTCGAAGTACTCGGACATCGCCAACGCCGCCCGGTCCGCCCGCTGTTGGACGGCCTGGCGGGTCGCGTCGTCCGCCGTCGGGTCGGGCTGGGGCAGCGCCTCGTTCAGCAGGGTCCAGCACCGGGGTTGTTCGGCCGCCGGAATGCCGAGCAGGCCACCGAGCGCGGCCATGCTCAACGGTTCGGAGACCAGTTCCTGGAAGTCGACGGCTTCGCCGGACGGTGTGCCCAGCAGGCGGTCGAACACGACCCGGGCCTCGTGCTCCACCATGGGGCCGAGCTGGCGCAGCTGCCGGCTGGAGAAGCCTCGCGAGAGCTGGGCACGCAGCCGGGTGTGTTCGGGCGGATTGCGGAAGAACAGCGAGGAGAAGAACTGCTCCTGACTGGCGGACGGCTTCCAGCCGGGCATCTTCGCCTCCATCCACGCGGCGTCGATGACCCGGAACGTCTCCTTGTCACCGAGCACCCGCTGGCATTCGGCCTGCCCGGTCACCAGCGTCATCCCCAGGCGCTCGCTGCGGTAGACACCGGACAGGTCCCGGAGCTGCCGGTAGTGGGCGAACGGTTCGCCGCTCGTGCCGGGCGCCGTCACCAGGCGCACCAGGTCTTCGGCGTCCACCGGCACAGTCATCGTTCGTCTCCTCGTCAGTTCGGTTCCCGGGCTGTGTCCGGCAGGCTAGGAGGGCGCCGGCCGGCGGCACATCCCTCACTCGTACAGTCGGCCGGCTCAACCGATGTCGACCAGGACCTTGCCCACGACCCCGGACCTGACCGCGTCCTGCGCCTCGCCGGTGCGCCACAGGGGGAACCGCCGCAGCGGCAGCCCGGCCTCCTCGCCGACGTCGAGTGCTCCCGCCGCCACAGCAGCGGCGACGTCCGCGACGGCGAGATCCTTGTCGGCAGGCGGAAGGGTCAACGCCAGTACGAACTGGTAGCGCAGGTTGCGTCCGATCACCGGCGGGATCGGCAACGTCAGCCGGGCGTCCATCTCGGTGCCGTAGGCGGCGACCGTGCCGTTCGGGGCGAGGACGTCCAGATCGGTGGCCACGTTCGCGGACGCGGCCACCTCGACGATCAGATCCACACCGCCGGGGGCGACACCGCGGATCTCCTCCGCCGCCTTCCCCGACCGGTAGTCGACGGTGTGCGCCGCGCCCGCCGCACGAGCCAGCTCGGCCTTCTCCTCGCCGCTCACCGTCGCGATCACGGTCGCGCCGCACCAGTTCCCGAGCTGGATCGCGGCGTGTCCGACCGCACCCGCGCCGCCGGCGACGAGGACGGTGCGCCCCTCCAGGGCGCCGGGACCGAGCCGGTCGGGGCCGTTCTGCACGGCCATCAGGCAGCGGTGCGCGGCGATCGTCCGCAGACCGAGGCTCGCGCCGACCTCGAACGAGACGCTCTCGGGCAGCGGGACGGCCTGGCGCGCGGGGAGCACCACGTATTCCGCGGCCGTGCCGTGGGCACGGCGCCACCCCGCCTCCCAGATCCACACCCGCTGCCCGACCCGCGACGGGTCGACGCCGGGTCCGACGGCATCGATCACCCCGCTGCCGTCGTGGTGCGGGATCACTTCGGGGAACATCAACGCGCCGCCCGCATGGCCGAACTGACGGGCCTTCCAGTCGGTCGGATTCACCCCTGAAATGAGCACTTTGACCCGGACCTCGCCGGGTGCAGGCTCGGGCACTTCCCGTTCGACGAATTCAAGGACGTCGCAGTCACCGACCGACGAATAAACTATCGCCTTCATATCGGCGAGGCTAACCACCATTACCCTCTCGACAAAGGGCCCCGGCCCTTAGCTGTCAGGGTGAGGGATGGGCCGTGCTGCTCCGCTACGCGAGCATGATTTTATGAACGCACAGGACTCTTCACCTCACACCAACGTTCCGGTACTGATCGTCGGCGGCGGGATGCCCGGTATCTCGGCCGCGCTGATGCTCCAGTACCACGGTGTCGATTTCGTTCTCGTCGACAAGGACAACGGCCTTTCGGTGCGGCCCAAGGCCCGCGTCGTACACAAGCGCACCGTGGAGATTCTGCGCCAACTCGGTATCGAGGAGCGCATGGCGGAGGTGGCGCTCGCGTTCACCTCGCGGAAGCAGGGCGCGCTCGGTGTGCGCATCGGACCCACCATGATGGCATCGGAGGTGATGGAGGTCGCCCCTCGCGGTTACCGGGGGGACGAGCTCAGTCCGGTGAAGTTCCTGTTCGCGCCCCAGGAGGAAGCCGAGCAGCTCTTGGTGGACATCGCTCGTGAGCGGGGTGGTGACCTGCGCTTCCAGACCGATCTCACCGACTTCACCGAAGACGCGGACGGCGTTGTCGCGACCCTCACGGGTCCCGGCGGCACCACCACCGTGCGCGCGGACTACCTGATCGTCGTCGACGGCCGGAACGAGCCGGTGCGGAAGGCCTTCGGCACCAGCGGGTGGGAACTGCCCGCGAGCCAGCACTACATCAGCACCTACTTCCGCGCCGACCTCACCGGAGGGTCCAGCGAGCGCACCTTCAGCCAGTGCCGGCTCGTGGGCGGCCCCGTGCAGGGACTGATGGCGTCGACGAACTTCATCGACGAATGGTCGCTGTACATCGAATACGACCCGGCGCGGGAAACCTTCGCCGACTATCCCGCCGAGCGCTGCGTCGAGCTCGTCCGCACCGCCGTCGGCGCGGACGACGTCGAGGTGGAGCTGCTGAAGCACGAGGCCTGGGACACGGGTTCGTGGGTCGCCGACGAATACCGGCGCGGGCGGGTCCTGCTCGCGGGCGAGGCGGCGCACCGCCAGCCGCCGTGGGGCGGTTACGCACCGAACCTCGGCCTGGCCGACGTGCACAACCTCACCTGGAAGCTGGCCGCCGTGCTGGCCGGCCGGGCCGGTGACGGACTGCTGGACACGTACGCGGCCGAACGCCGTCAGCGTGCCATGATCGCGGCGGAACAGTCCGCGGTGATGAACGACTTCCACGCTCGCTTCGGCGTGGAGACCCCGGAAAACGCGGCTTCCCTGGCGAGTCTGATCGGCATGGAGCCGACGATGACCCGCTACCGGTACGGCGCACCCGAGCAACTCCACGTGGAAACGCTGTCGGGCCAGACCGGCACGCGCGTCCCGCACATCTGGCTGACCACCGGCGAGCGCCGGCTGTCCACCCTGGACGTCTGCGGTCCCGGTTTCACCGTCCTGACCGATTCCGACACCGACACCGACGGCTGGCGGACCGCCGTGGCCGATGCGCGGGCCGCGACCGGCCTGGACATCCGCGTCCACCACATCGACACCGCCGACACGGAGACCCCCGACGCCTGGCGCATCGAGGCCGGCCTTCCCGAGGGCGGCGCGCTGCTCGTCCGCCCCGACCAGCACGTCCTGGCCCGCTCGGACCAGGAGCTGTCACCGTCCACTCTTGTGGACATCATCAAGCGCGCCGTCGCGTAAGGAAGGCAACGACCCATGCATTTCACCGCGGAGACATCCTCGAACGGTGTCGTCGAACGCGACTTCACTGTGGGTGAGGTGACCGGGGTGCTCTGGTCGCCCGCATCCGCCCCGGAACACACGCCTCTGGTGCTGATGGGTCATGGTGGCGGGCAGGACAAGAAGTCACCCGGGGTTCTGGCCCGCGCCCGCCCGTTGGTGACCACGCTCGGCTTCAGCGTCGCCGCCATCGACCTGCCGGGACACGGCGACCGGCCGCCGACGGCAGCGGACTACTACCACTGGTCCGACCTGCAGCAGGCGCGGGCGGTCGGCGAGTCGATCGGCCCGGTCGTCGTCCGGTACAGCGCTGAACTGGCGGAGCGTGCCGTGCCGGAGTGGCAGATGGCCCTGGACGCCCTCCAGGAACTGCCGGAGATCGGAACCGCCCATCCGGTCGGCTACTCCGGCGCGATGCTGAGCACCGCGATCGGGGTACGGCTGATGGCGGTCGATCCCAGGATCACCGCCGGGGTGTTCCGTTGCTTCTTCAGCAGCGAGTCCCTGCTCGAGGCGGCGGGGCGGGTCACCGCCCCGATCCAGCTGCTGCTCCAGTGGCACGACACGGACATCGACCGCCAGGACGGTCTCGCGCTGTTCGATGCCTTCGCCTCGAAGGAAAAGACGCTGCACGCCAATGCGGGCGGGCATCACCAGGTGCCCGAGTTCGAGGCCGACAGCACCGCGCGGTTCTTCGCCCGGCATCTCGGCCAGGCCGGCACGTAACCGGCCTGCGGTAAATGCGGTATCGGCCGTCCGGCGACCAGTCCGGCCGGCCGATACCGCTTTTTGCGTTTCCCGACAGAGCGTCATGCGCGTACGAGCCCCGTCACCGATCGTCCCTCCGGGCACCGGTCGCGGGCGCTGGGGGGGAAGAACAAGGGGCGGTGGTGACGGTCTCGAATCGATCGAGCACCGTCTCCACCGCCCCTCGGCAGCCTGGCGCCGCACGCTCGCGGCATCCATGAACCGGCCTACGCCGGCGCTGACAGCTGTGCCTTCTCCTTGTTCTGCCGTGCGATCGCGGCCAGGGCCTCGACGGTCGGCTGCTCGATGATCGACCGCGGTGAGATCGACAGGCCTGCCCGCCGCGCCTTCCGGATGACCGTCACCGCGAGCATGCTGTCACCGCCGAGCTCGAAGAAGTTGCTCTCCGCGGTCACCTCGGCACCTTCGAACATTTCCGAGAAGATCGCGCAGAAGAGCTCCTCCTCGGCATTGCCGGGCGCACGGCCGGCCGGCGCGGGGCCCTCGGCCGGGGCCGGCAGCGCCGCGCGGTCGAGCTTTCCGCTCGGCGTCAGCGGGAAGGCATCCATCGGCACGAAGGCAGCGGGCACCATGTGCGCCGGGAGGAAGCCGGCCGCGTGCTCCCGGAGTTCCCTTGCCGTGGGCGCGGCACCGGCCGCCGGAAGCACGTAGGCGACGATCCGGCGGGCATCGGGGGCGTCCTCCCGGACCACGGCGACCGCCTGGTCGACCGAGGGATGGCTGACCACCGCCGATTCCACTTCGCCCAGTTCGATGCGGAACCCGCGGAGCTTGATCTGGTCATCGGTGCGCCCATGGAAGTCCAGGGCACCGTCCTCGCGCATCGAGACCAGGTCTCCCGTGCGGTACATCCGGGATCCGTCCGCCGCGAACGGATCCGCGACGAAACGCGACGCCGTCAGCGCGCTCCGGCCGAGATAGCCGCGGGCGAGGCCCTCACCCGCCAGGTACAGTTCCCCGCGCACTCCGGGAGCCGTCATCCGCAGGCTGTCGTCGAGGACGTAACAGGTCACGCCGTTGATCGCACTGCCGATCGGCGGTGTCGCGCCGCCGGTCAGCGGCTGGGTCATGGTGGCACACACCGTCGCCTCGGTCGGACCGTAGGCGTTGATCATGCGGGCCGCGGTGGCCCACCGGGCGACCAGGTCGCCCGAGCAGGCCTCGCCCGCCACGACGAGGCACTCCAGCCCCGGCACCGCGGCGGGCGACATGCTGGCGGCGGCCACGGGCGGCAGGACGACGTGGGTGACGCCCCGTTCGGCGATGACCTCCTCCAGCACCGGGCCCACCAGCGTGGCCTGCGGGGGGATCACCAGCGTCGCGCCGCTTTCGAAGGTCGCCGTCAGCTCGGTGATGAACGCGTCGAAACTCGGGGAGGCGAACTGCAGCACCCGGCTGTGCCGGTTCAGCGCCAGCCGTTCGGCCTTGGCCACGGCCAGGTTGGCGAGCCCGCGGTGCGTGACCGCGACGCCCTTGGGACGCCCGGTCGATCCCGAGGTGTAGATGACGTACGCGAGCGCGTCGGGAGACACGGTGACTACGTCGAGGTCGTCCTCGGAGTACTGCGCCACCTCCGCCACCACCGCCGGATCGTCCACGGCGATCCGGTCGGGCCCGCCGGGCAGCCGGCCTGCGGCCGCCTGGTCGGTGAGGACCAGCAGGGGCCGCGCGTCGCTGAGCATGAACTCGACGCGGTCGGCGGGATATTCGGGGTCCACGGGCAGGAACGCCGCGCCCGTCTTCGCCACGGCCAGCACGGCGACGACCATCTCGGCCGAGCGCGGGAAGGCCAGCGCGACGATCTTCTCCGGACCTGCCCCACGCCGGGCCAGCAGCCTCGCCAGCCGGTTGGCCCGCCGGTTGACCTCGTGGTAGGAGAGCGCGACGCCGTCCAGGTTCAGCGACTCCCCGCCGGCGTTGGACGCGACCTGCCGCTCGAACATCCGAGCCAGGTTGGCAACGGGGCGGTTCGGCGCATCCGGCATCATGATTTCGTTGGCCTCCGGTCGATCGGCAGCGAGCGTACGGCGCTCGCGTCTCCGGTGGTCATGGTGTTCGTTTTCAGGCATCGTCAATCCCTCGACCCGGTTCTCGCTCACTTCTTCAGTCAGTCGCATCCGCGCCGACGTACACGATCTGCCCGGTGACCGCTGCCGCCGCCGCGCCCAGCAGCGCGGACACCGCATCGGCAACGGCCCGTGCGTATCGGGCAGCGCCGCCCGGGAGTTCGTCCGATGCCCCGCCGGAGTGCAGGCCGACCTGTGGTCGTCTCGGTGCGATCAGGTTGGCGGTGACGCCGAAGGCTTCGAGCTCCAAGGCGATCGTTCTGGTGAAGCCTTCCAGTCCCGCGCGCAGCGTCGAGTGTTCCGCTCCGTCGGCCAGTGGGGGCGCGATGGTGACGACGCGGCCCCAGCCCGCCTCGGACATCGAGTCGGCCAGCAGCCGGCTGGCGGCGAAGACCCCGCGGAGCGGGCGTACCGTCGCTGCCTCCCACCGCGCATCCGACATGTCGCACAGCCGCTCCCCGCCGGTGGCGTCCACGGCGTTGACCAGCACACTCGGCTCGCACCATGCGGAGGTCACGCGGGCAAGCGCCGACTCGACCGCCCCGCGATCAGCGGCGTCGGCCGCGATCGCCATCGCCCGTCCGCCCCGGTCCTCGATCCGGCCGACGACGCCCGCGCAGGCCTCGGCCGCGGGATCGAGGATCGCCACGTCCATGCCCAGTTCCGCGAGTCGGATCGCGACCTCGGCTCCAGTGGTGGAACTGCCGCCGCTCACCACCGCAACGCGGCGTGCGCTCGGGGATGTCGTGTCAGAACCCGGCGGGTGCACTGTGCATCACGTATCTCTCATGGCGGTCCGACAGCGTCACGGTGGATGCGACGCTGACCTGCGTCTCGCACGCTAGTGACGGGCCTTTGCCCGGCACATCACTCGCTCTGGTGGTTGATCTGCGGTTCCTGGGCGTGCGTCAGGGAACCCGTGCCACGCAGATGGTGCGATTGCGCAGACCGCTGAGGGGGCGGGCGTAGGGGAAGTAGTAGGACTCCAGAAGCTCGAAGCCGGCGTCGGCCAGGCGCGTCGCCAGGTAGTCCTTGGAGAGGTACCAGAAGTTGTCGACCCGCTCGTGCGCGGTGAACGATGCGTCCCGCTCGGGCGGTGCGTCGTTCGAGAACAGCAGGACGGTGCCGGACTTCAGGTCCAGTTCCTTGAGTTTCTGCAGGATGGGGCCGACCTCCTCCACGCTGTCGAAGAGGTGGCCGAGGAACCCGTCGGCGTAGATCGCGTCGAAGCCGGCGACGTCGTCGGGGGAGATGGCGAAGTAGTCGGCCGCGGTCGCGTCGACTCCCTTCTTGCAGGCCAGTTCGACCGCTTCGGGACACACGTCGATGGCACTGACGTGCCGGCCGTGCTCCACCAGTGCCCCTTCGACGGCCGCGTTACCGCATCCGAAGGAGAAGATCCTGCTGCCTTCCGGTATGAGCGAAAGGAACTTCAGCAGGACGTGCGTGCGGTATTCGGGTACATAGGTGGAGGGGGTCACCGAATCATTGAAGGCTTCCCCGCGTTCCCAGATGCCGTAGATCGTCTCACCGTCGGAGCGCGGGGTCTCGTAGTAGTCCAACAGCGATTTCAGATTTTGCGTCATGCCCACCGTCATTCCCGGTAGTACGCCTGCCGTGCCGGCGTAGAGATTGGTGTGCGACCGCAGTAACGCCCTCCAGGCCCGGTTGTCGACCACGTCCCGGCCTGGGTGTCGCCCCGATCGTCCGTGTGTCCACCAGCGACGCTAGATGTCAAAGCGATGCACCTGGATCCCTCAACCTGACAGGATTTCCGGTACCGGTCGTACACTACGGGCCCGGCATCCGTTCTCGATATGCATGCCGGTGTGATCATCTACTCTGGACGGATGAACCGTATAGCGGGAGTGCTACGGGCAATCAGCGATCTGCACATCAGCTACGCCGAGAACCGCGACATCGTGGAGGGTCTCAAGCCCACATCGCCGGACGATTGGCTGATCGTCGCCGGGGACATCGGTGAGCTGATGACGGACATAGAGTGGGCGCTCACTCTCCTGAGGGACCGATTCGCCCAGGTGATTTGGGTGCCCGGCAATCACGAGCTGTGGACCGTGAAGCAGGAGACGAGTCCGCTGCGCGGCGTGGCACGTTACGAGGCGCTGGTGGCCCTGTGCCGGCGGCTCGGCGTGCTCACCCCCGAGGATCCCTACCCGGTGTGGGAGGGGGCGGGCGGACCGGTGCGCATCGCGCCGCTGTTCCTGCTCTACGACTACTCCTTCCTGGCACCGGGCACGTCGACCCGGGAGGAGTCGCTCGCCAAGGCGTACGAGGCCGGAATCGTCTGCTCGGACGAGTTCTTCCTGGACCCCTCCCCCTATCCGAGCCGCGAGGCATGGTGCGCGGCGCGGATCGAGGAGACCGAGCGGCGCCTGGAGAAGGCGGCTGGCGAGCTTCCCCTGGTCCTGGTCAACCACTGGCCACTGGTGCGCCGCCCCACCGAGGTGATGACCCATCAGGAGTTCGTGCAGTGGTGCGGGACGGTACGCACCGCCGACTGGCATCTGCGCTTCGGTGCGGCGGCGGTGGTCTACGGTCACCTGCACATACCGCGCAGCACGGTCTACGACGGCGTGCCGTTCGAGGAGGTGTCGCTCGGCTATCCCCGGGAGTGGCGCCGCTTCGGGCTCCGTTCCGATCTGGCCCGGCAGATCCTGCCGCGCCCGTAGGGACCGAAAAACGGCCCGCTGACGTGATGGCTCGTTCCATGGGTTTCGGGCGGCATATCTACTCACCCAGGGGATAGACAAAACCTCCTATCCAGATATGTGGTATCCATGGCGGCTCCACACCTCTGTTTACGCAATCCCCGCGAGAGGTTTGGAGTACCGGGTATACGATCCATGGGACGCTTGCAGCGGACCGGAATTCGGGAGGCTCGTTAATGCTGCCAGTGAGGCAGGCGAAACGGCATCTGCGCACATACATATCCCTTGCCGAACTCCAGGCTGTGTAGGGGCGCCGGGATGGATGCGGCAAAGACGAAGGGTTCGTACCGGCAGATCGACGTCGATCTGGCAGACCGCTCGTACTCCGTGCGGGTGGGTGGCGGTCTGCGTCACTCGCTGCCCGAGATCGTCGCCATGACCGGAGCCCGCAAGGCCGTGCTGGTCTCGGCACGGCCCAAGGAGTGGACGCCCGATCCCGGTGTTCCCTTCCTGGCGCTGCGTGCGCGAGACGGAGAACGGCACAAGACCTGGTCCACGGTGATCGAACTGTGCCGCGCCTTCGCACAGTTCGGGCTGACGCGGCAGGACGTGGTGGTGTCGTGCGGAGGCGGCACCACCACGGACACGGTGGGGCTGGCCGCCGCCCTGTTCCACCGCGGGGTGCCGGTGATCCACCTGCCGACCTCGCTGCTGGCGCAGGTGGACGCGAGCATCGGCGGCAAGACGGCGGCGAACCTTCCCGAGGGCAAGAACCTCGTGGGCACCTACTGGCAGCCGCGGGCCGTGCTGTGCGACACCGACTATCTGGCGACCCTCCCCGAACGGGAACGGACCAACGGCTACGGTGAGCTGGCCCGCTGCCACTTCATCGGCGTCGAGGGCATCCACCGGCTGCCGCTGGTCGAGCAGATCACCGCAAGCGTGGCGCGCAAGGCGGAGATCGTCATGGCCGACGAGCGGGATTCCGGACTGCGGCACCTGCTGAACTACGGCCACACGCTCGGCCACGCCCTGGAACGGGCAACCGACTTCCGCCTCCGGCACGGCGAGGCGGTGGCGATCGGGACGGTGTTCGCCGGCCGGCTGGCCCAGGCGCTCGGCCGTATCGACGAGGCGCGGCGCGAGGAACATCACGTGGTGGTGGCGGGATACGGCCTGCCGACGCGGCTGCCCGCAGGGGTGGACGCGGCGCGTCTGGTCGACCTGATGCGGCTCGACAAGAAGGCGATTTCCGGGCTGGGCTTCGTGCTGGACGGTCCTCGCGGGGCCGAACTGGTCACCGACGTTCCGGAAGAACTCGTTGCCGACTGCCTGGCGGGAATGCCGCGGGAGCCCTGACCCGCATTCCGCTTCGGAAGTTCCCGGAATTACCAGATGAACCAAAGGTGAAATATGGCCACTATGTTGCTCATGAACGGCCCCAACCTGGGCATTCTCGGTCGACGTGAACCAGAGATATACGGGACCGCGACCCTGGACGACATCGAGAAGCTGGTGATCGACGAGGTGTCGGACATGGGATGGGAGGTGCGGTCCGTACAGAGCGATTCCGAGAGTGAACTCATCGGAGCGATCCAGGACAACTACGACACGGTGGGCGCGATCGTCAACCCGGGAGCACTCATGATTGCAGGCTGGAGCCTGCGCGATGCCCTCGCGAGCTATCCACGCCCCTGGATCGAGGTGCACCTCTCCAACGTCTGGGCCAGGGAGAGCTTTCGGCACGAGTCCGTGCTCGCGCCCCTCGCGGCCGGCGTGGTGGTGGGGCTCGGCCCTCTCGGCTACCGGCTCGGCGCCCGGGCGCTGCTCTGCTGCGTGACGGGCGACGACAGAGCATAGGCGCCCGGACCGTGGAACCCAGGCGCTGTCCTGCGAACTCCACGACCGTGGAGGAGGTGGCCGCCTGGAACCGACACACGCCGGACCGGTTCACTCCGCCGGTATGCCGGCGCGGCCACTTCTCCGAGCGTGCGGAACCGCGATGGCGGCGGCGAGCAACCCGTCGCTCACCCTCCAGTGTCCGGCGAACTCCCCGATCCGGTCGCCGCCCACGACGGGGCCGGGAACGAGCAGGCGAGCGGAGAAGGTGCCCCGCAAGGACGCGGTCGCTGTCACGGGCACCGGGCTGAGGGGGCGAACGTCGATCAGCGCGTCCTCGAATCCGAGCCACTTACCGGTCAGCGGGAACCACGCCTTGTACACGGCTTCCTTGGCGCAGAACAGCAGCCGGTCCCAACAGGCCGACGGGCGCTCTCCGCTCAACCGGCTCACCATTGCGCGCTCTTGTGGCAGAGCGATCGCCTCCAGGACACCGTCCGGCAGCGCTTCATGCGGTTCGGCGTCGATGCCGAGCGAGGCGAGATCGGTGGCTCGCGTCAGCGCGGCGGCCGCGAAGCCCGCACAGTGCGTCATGCTCCCGACTATGCCGGCAGGCCACTGCGGAGCTCCCCGTTCACCGGGCAGGAGCGGCGCCGGCGGGTGTCCGAGCTGCGCCAGTGCACGGCGGGCGCACTGGCGCACCGCGGCGAATTCCTGGCGCCGCTTGTCGACCGCGCCGGCCACGACCTCGAGTTCTTCGGGGTAGAGGTCCAGCGCCTGGGGAAGGGCACGGGTCTCTTGCACCACCACCGACGAAGGCAGCAGGGCACCGAGCAACGTGGCGGGTGATCCCGCGTACGGCTGCGACGCGGCCGTGTCCGTACGCATCACCGGGCCGCCCCGAAATAGGAGCGGTACAGATCCATTTGGTGCCGGAGCATCGGTTCCCCGTGGAGAACGGGATGCCCCAGCTCGGCCGCCCTGCGCAACAGCCTTGTCTCCCGGGGCTTCATGATGATGTCGGCCACGAGGGCGCCCGGTCGCAATTCCGCCGGATCGAACGGCAGCGCGTCACCGGGCCGCATCCCCAGTGGTGTGGCGTTCACGACCATGTCGGCCGAGCGCAGGCCGGGACTCGTGGCCGTACCGACCCTTCCGGGCCAATGGAGATCCATGCGCCCCGCAACCTCTTTCATCCTTGCCTCGTCCGTGTCGTGAAGGACCAGATGACCGACGCCCGCCGCCAGCAGTGCCGGAGCGATCGCGGCACCGGCGCCACCGGCTCCCACGAGGACCGCGCGGGTGCCGTGCGGCTGATGACCGGCTTCGATCAGCCCCGCGCAGAACCCGGCACCGTCGAAGTTGTCCGCGTGCCAGGATCCGTCCTCCAGACGCCGCAGCGCATTGGTGCCGCCCGCCAGTTCCGCCGCTTCGCTGCGAACGTCGGCGAGGCGCAGTGCGTCGACCTTGTGCGGCACGGTCACCAGCAGCCCCACCAGATTCGCCGTTCGCTGCAAGCCGCGCACCACCGTCTCGAGGTCGTCGGGGCGGACGTGCAGCGGAATCACCACGATGTCGACGCCTTCAGCGGCGAACTGCCGGTTCAGCAGCGCCGGCGCCCGCACCTGCTCGACGGGATCACCGAGCACCGCCACCAGCCGTGTTCGCCCCGTGATCGTCGTCGCGTCCCGCGTCACATCGGACATTGCCTCCCCTTCGGCTGTCGGCGTGCACACCGCGAGACCACGAGGGGGGCCAGGCCGGCTTCGGCCGAACACCCCTCGTGGTCTGGCGAGTGGGCTCAGCCGGCCGTGATCCGCGGACGCTCCTGGACGGTGTCCGCTGCCAGTTCGTCCCACATGACCGCCAGTTCGAGGCGCGACTTCACGCCGGTCTTCTGGAAGACCTTGCGGAGGTGGAACGCCACGGTGTGCCGGGACAGGAACATCTGGTCCGCGGCCTGTCCGTTGGTGAGGCCGTTGGACACCAACTTGGCGACGGCGTACTCCGTGTCGGTCAGACCCGGGATGCGGCTGGACGGCCAGAATCTCGCCTGGGCCTGGGGATTGGCGTTGATGCGCCGAAGCCTGCTGCGCACCCGGGACGAGTCGCGCAGCGATCCCATCTCCGCGTACGAGCGCATGGCCAGTTCGAGGTTCTCCACCGCCTCGGGGCATCCCTCGCCGCCCTCTTCGGCAAGCAGGACACCGATGTCTTCGAAGGCCGAGGCACGCGCCCACGGATCGGTGTGGCTGTCGGCGGCCTGGCGAAGCTTGCCGATGTTCTGCTCCAGCAGCCCTGCCCCGTGCAACGCGGCGGCGCCGATCGCGTGCACACCGGGGTTCTCGGCCGCAAGGCCTTCGGCGAGGCGAACGCTGTATTCGGCCAGGTCGTGCCGCGCCTCGGCGATCAGGAGCCGTACCAGCCACGGGGTTGCCGCGGGTTCGTCGGTGAACAGTGAGCGGGTCGACGACTCCGAGGTGAGCAGTTCACGCGTGAGGGTTGCGGCCTGCTCGCGTCCCTTTTCCGCCTCGGCGACCTGAATGACGATCCAGGCGCATTGACCGGCGGGCCACATCTCGCGCCCGAATACCGCATCCTCTTTGAGCTGATTCGTGTAATGCAGGGCAGTGGTCAGTTCGCCGCGTCGCAGAGCCGTCGCCGCCAGAATGAGGTTGCCGAGCGGGGTCCAGGCGGTCAGGCCCACCTCATTGGCCATCTGCAGGCCGATCTCGGCCTGATCGGCCGCGTGGACGAGATCTCCGCCGACGAGGGCCAGCTTTGCCCCTACAAGGGTCGTTATGGCGGTCAGCCTCACGTTGTCGCGTATTGCCGACGGAGCCGTCACCTCGGCGAGGATCTGCCGCGCCGCGTCCACGCGACGGATCGAGGCCAGGAAGAGCACTTGCTGGAGGCGGGCGTAGGGGGAGCAGGGCTGCGGGCAGCGGTCACAGGCTGCCAGGGCGGCGGCTTCCGCGCAGGAGATGCCGGCCGCGAGATCTCCGGACCGCCAACTCGCACGAGCTTGTCCCAAAATTCCGGCTGTTACGCAATTGGCAAGTGCGTATCGCTCGACGCACTCCGATAGTTCGCGACGCTGCTCGCTCAAGTTTACCCCCGCCTTGACATATACGCCGAAACGCCCAAGTGATGCAAAGTGCCGCGCTGTCGGAGTTCATCCAAGTGACGTGCGGCACAGGGCAAACATTAGCGGTCAACCATTCGGTCGCGATCCCTCACGTTGACAGCGGGCAGCCGGACAGAGCCTTCACACATCGTTCACATGTGTAAGGTACATGCGCACCATGATCAAAAGTCAAATCAGGCTGTGGTTAATGTTTGGCAAAGTAGATCCAAGCGCGAATAAAGGGATCGGCTCGGCAATAAAGCTTCGACCAAGATCGGCGACTGGGTCAAGCATCAGTAAAACCTGAGGTCCGCGCGGCAGCCGAGACCGTGAAAAGCCACTCTGACTGGGGAGGGCCAGGTCCTCGGCGAGCGGGAGCGCGTCCTCGCCGGCCCCGACGCGGCCGCGCGCCCGCTCGGGTGTGGCGTGCACTCAAGTGCGGTCGGAAAAAGAGCTGTTCACCACAGTCGGCCGAGTCCGCCGCCCATCTCGCCGCCCATAACCCGAGGTTGTGCCGTCGAGCAGGCCTTCTCTGCTCCCCCGGTTCCGGCGGCTCGCCGTCCGGAGCGCCCGGTCGGCGAACTCGGTGCCGTGAGCGGTTCGTTGGCGTGCGCCCTGGATCGGTGACCGCGGTGACGTCACGTACGCGACCGCCACCACCTCCCATCCCCCACCTTGACGGCACGAAGTCGCGCCAGTCACCGGGGCCGGACATGTCCGGCCTACTTGGCCGAGGGATGTGGCATCCGGTCGTCCCGCCCTAGTGTGCGGGGCTAATTCCGGAAAACAGTGTCACTCCGACTGAAGCCGAGGTTGCAACGAAATGGCCAGCCAAGACACCTTGTCGCCCAGCCTGTCAGCCAGCCTGTCACCAAGAAAGCAGGAGCGTTTCGCGTTCTTCGACGCGCACGGCGGCCCCCTTGCGCCGGACTACCGGGAGGCACGCCGCGCGATGCCGTTCGGCAAGAGACTTTTCTTCAACGCCAACTGGTGGGCCTTCTTTTTCGGGCCGTTCTACTTCTTCGCCCGCGGCATGTGGAAAAAGGGCACGGTCGTCCTGCTGGGGCTCCTGACCTACTTTTCGATCGAGATCGCGCTCGGCGTGCCGAAGGAGTACCACTGGGTCGGCACCGTGACCTCCTTCCTGGTGATGTGGTCCGCCAACTACTCGGACTACCTCAAGGTCGTGAAGGGCAGCGAGGGGTGGAACCCGTTCGAAGGGTTCAAGGACGGACCGCAGTAGGGATCCGGTCCGGGCCCGGTCGTCGACGGCCGGGCCCGCACACCGGTGAGCCCCTGGTAACGAGAGGTCGGAAGAATCGATGAGCACGAACCCGTTCGAAGACGCGGACCACGCATACCTGGTGCTGGTCAACCCCGAAGGCCAGCACTCGCTGTGGCCGTCCTTCGCCGAGGTGCCCGCCGGGTGGACGGTGGCCCTGGGCGAGAGCGGCCGGGACGCCGCGCTGCAGTTCGTGGACGAGCACTGGACGGACCTGCGGCCGCACGGCGTCGGCGCCGCCACGGGGTCCTGAGTACCGACGAAACGCCCGCCGCCCGCCCGGCGCTGAAAGCCACCAGTGAGGGACGCTGGTGGCTTTTCGCGTTCCTGGTCGCCCTCTCCCGTTGTCCTGGCCTCGGGGGGCCCGCTGGACACCGGCCCCGATGAGTCCGCCGCCACGCCACAAGGGCGAGGCGGCGGACTCATCGGCCGCTCTGGCGGGCCACACCACTCACTCAGGTGGCCACGCACCGATACCGGGCGGCAGGTCCCGCGGCCGGCCCGCAGGCCGGCCGCCGCTCGCCGTCGTCACGCCTTGCTGCCGAGAACGCGCTGGACCAGGCTCTCGACATCGAGTGTGTCGATGTCGGCGTCCACCGGGGCCGTGTCCTCCGGTGCCGGCGTGCCGTCACCGTCGGCTCCGGTCTCCTCGGACAGGCTGAGCAGCGCCGTCAGGATGCCGGCCTCGCGGAACCGTTCGAACGGCACGGAGGCCAGAATCCGCCGCACCTCCGACTCCCGGCCGGCGAGCTGGTCGTTCTCCCGCAGCAACTCCGACCGCAGGTATTCCGCCAGCGCCTCCGGGTTCGGATAGTCGAAGATCAGCGTGGCGGGCAGTTGCAGACCGGTCGCCGCGATCAGGCTGTTGCGCATGTTGACCGCGGCCAGTGAGTCGAAGCCCACCTCCTGGAACGCCTGGGCCGGACCGATGCCGTCGGCATTGCCGTGGCCGAGGACGGCCGAGGCATGGCTGCGCACCAGCCGCAGCAGGATCCGCTTCTGCTCCGCCTCGGTGGCCGTGCGCAGAGTGGCCCCGAGTTCCTGGGTGGCTTCGTCGCCGGCCTGCGCCGCCTGCTGCAGGGCCTGTGCCTCGGGCAGATCCGACAGGAACGGGCTCGGACGCACGGACGTGAAGGTCGGCATGAAGGTGCTCCAGTCCATGCCGGCGACGGTCGTGGACCTCTCGCCGGCCAGGACCGCCTGTTCGAGCGCCGTCATCGCCGCCGCGGGCGTCATCGGAAGCAGGCCGAGGCGCCGCAGCCGGGTCAGCGCGGCCTCGTCCATTCCGACGCCCGCCTCGGTCAACGCGCCCCAGGCGATCGAGACCGCCGGGCACCCGGCGGCGCGCAGCCGGTCCGCCAGCGCGTCCAGCACCGCGTTCGCGGCTCCCGACAGCCCCTGACCGGCACCTCCCCAGACACCGGCGATGGAGGTGAAGATCACGAACGCCTCCAGCGAGGCATCCGCGAACTGCTCCCCCAGCCAGAGCGCGGTGGCCACCTTGGCCTCGTATACCGCGGCGACATCCGTCCGGCCGGTGTCGTCCAGCGTGCCGGTCTGCGTGATGTCGGCCGCGTGCACGACCGCGGTCAGCGGGTGGCCGGGGTCGGCCTGGACCAGCCGCAGGATCGCGTCCCGGTCGTGCTGGAGGCAGGACTCGACCACGACGCCGGCTTTCAGGTCCTCGAGTTCGGCGCGCAGGGCCGCCACGTCGTCGTACCGGGCCGGATCGGAGATCGTGACGACCAGCCGGTCGGCACCGGCTTCGGTGAGCCGGCGGGCGGTGTGCCGGCCGAGGCCTTCCGCGCCGCCGGTCACCAGTACCGTTCCGTGCGGACGCCACTGCCGCCCGTCGGACAGGTCCAGGGCCGCGGCGCGCCGCAGCCGCCGGACGTAGACCCCGGAACGCCGGATCGCGAGCTGGTCCTCGCCGCTGCCCCCGTCGAGCACGGCGAGCAGGCGACCGACCGCACGGGTGTCCGGGGCGGCCGGCAGGTCGATCAATCCGCCCCAGCCGTCCGGGCGCTCCAGTGCGGCCGCCAGGCCCAGGCCCCACAGGGCCGCATGGGCCGGCGCGGACACGCGATCGCGGATCCCGATGTTCACCGCGCCACGGGTCAGGCACCACAGCGGTCCGGTGTCCTGGGCCGCGGCCAAGGCCTGCACCAGCGCGAGCGTGGCCGTCGTCAGGGCGGTCGGATCGGCCGCATCGGCGCCCTGGTCCCCCAGGGCCAGCAAGGACAGTACGCCGGCGAAGCTCTCGTGCTCGGCCATGACGACCGCGAGCCGATCGGCGAACTCCGCGGCGGTGGGCTCCTGCCGCGGCACCGCCATCGTGATGACGTCGAGCCCCTGAGCGCGCGACAGCTCGATCAGGTCGTCGGCAGCGGCGTCGTCCGGGACCACGGCCAGCCAGCGGCCGCCGGGCACGCCCGCGGTCTCCTGCTCGACCGGCTTCCAGCCGACGCTGTAGCGCAGCTTCTCCACCTCGGAGCGTTCGCCCGAGCGCCTGCGCCACTCACCGAGCGCCGGCAGCACCGTGCCGAGCGCCGCCATGCTGCCACCGGGCAGGTCGAGCATCCGCCCCAGCGCCGCGCCGTCCGCCCGTTCGATCGCGGACCAGAACTCCGCATCCGTCTCGGGGACGGGCGCCCCCTCCTGCTCCGGTTCGGTGAGCCAGTAGTGCTGCCGTTCGAACGCGTAGGTGGGCAGTTCGGCAACCGGTCCGGCCTCGGCGGGCACGACGGCGGTCCAGTCGACGGGCACACCGGCGGTGAACAGCTGCGCGGCCGAGCCGAGCAGGCAGGACATCCCGCCGTCGTGGCGGCGCAGCGTCCCGGTCACGGGCGGCCGCACCGCATCCGGTGACCGCCGCTCGTCGATGAGGTCCGTGACCGGCTGCACCAGCACCGGGTGGGCGCTGACCTCCACGAACGCGCCGAAGCCCTGGCCGAGCAGTTCCGCGACGGCGGGACCGAACCTGACCTGTTCGCGCAGATTGCGGTACCAGTACCCGCCGTCGAGGACACCGCCGTCGACGATCCAGCCACCGGTCACCGTCGAGTAGAACGGAACCGACGGGGCGTGCGCCGTGATGTCCCGCAGTACGGAGGCGAGGGTGTCCTCGATGTCCTCGACGTGCCGGGTGTGCGAGGCGTAGTCGACGGGCACCTCCCGGACGGTGACGTCCTGCGCGCGCAGCGCCGCCACGGCCTCCCGCAGTGGCTCGCCGTCTCCGGCGACCACCACCGCGGACGTGCCGTTCACGACGGCCACTTCGAGCCGGTCGCCCCAGGGCGCGATCAGTTCCCGCGCCTCGTTCTCCCCGAGCCGCACCGAGACCATGCCGCCTCGCCCGGACAGCGTCCGCGCGATCGCCTGGCTGCGCACTGCCACGATCCGGGCGGCGTCCGCCAGTGACAACGCCCCCGCGACGCACGCGGCCGCGATCTCGCCCTGGGAGTGTCCGAGCACGGCGTGCGGTCGTACGCCCAGGGATTCCCAGACCGCCGCGAGGCCCACCATCATGGCGAAGCCGGCCGGCTGGATCACGTCGACGCGCTCCAGCAGGGCGGCATCCGCCGTGCCGCGCAGCACGTCCTCCAGCGACCAGTCCACCCACTCGCCCAGCGCACTCGCGCACTCGGCGATGCGTCGGCGGAACACCGCGGAGTCGTCCAGCAGCGCGGCGCCCATGCCTGCCCAGTGGGTGCCCTGTCCCGGGAACACCATCAGGATCCTGCCGGGGCCACCGGACCGGGCCGCGGTGCCGGTGACCAGGTTCGGTGCGATGTCGCCGCGGGCCAGCGCGGCCAGCCCGGCCCGCGCCGCGCCGGCGGAACCGGCGACCAGGACGGCTCGCTCCGCCAGCAGCGCGCGGCCGGTGACCAGCCGGGAGGCCACGGCGGGCAACACGTCGTCCTTCGTCACGCGGTCCAGCAGCCGAGCGGCCTGCGCGGCGAGCGACCGGCGCGTCCGGGCCGAGAGCACCAGCGGCACGGCCGGTGCGTCACCGGTCGAAGGCGGCACCGGCTGGGTGCCGGTGCCGGCTGCGGGGGCCTGTTCGAGGATCAGGTGCGCGTTCGTGCCACTGGCGCCGAACGCGGACACGGCGGCGCGCCGCGGGCGTCCTGTCCGCGGCCAGTCGCGGGCCTCGGTCAGCAGCCGGACCGTGCCGGGCGACCAGTCCACCTGCGCGGAGGGTTCTTCGACGTGCAGGGTCGCGGGCAGCTCGGCGCGGCGCAGCGCCTCGACCATCTTGACGACACCGGCCACGCCGGCCGCGGCCTGGGTGTGCCCGATGTTCGACTTGAGGGAGCCGAGCCACAGCGGCTGCCCGGGGTCACGGCCGGCGCCATAGGTCGCGAGCAGGGCCTGTGCCTCGATCGGATCGCCGAGGGACGTGCCGGTTCCGTGCGCCTCGACGGCGTCCACGTCGCCGGGCCCGAGGCCGGCCGCGGCCAGCGCCTGGCGGATGACCCGCTGCTGCGCCAGCCCGTTCGGCGCCGTCAGCCCGTTCGACGCGCCGTCCTGGGTGATCGCGGAGCCGCGGATCACCGCCAGTACGGTGTGACCCCGCTCCTTGGCCACCGACAGCCGTTCCAGGACGACCACGCCCACGCCCTCGGACCACCCCGTGCCGTCGGCGGTGGCCGAGAACGCCTTGCACCTGCCGTCGGCGGAAAGCCCGCGCTGGCGGGAGAACTCGAGGAACGCCCCCGGGCTGGCCATCACGGTCGCGCCACCGGCCAGGGCCATCGAACACTCACCACGCCGCAGTGCCTGTGCTGCCAGGTGCATCGCGACCAACGACGACGAGCAGGCGGTGTCGACCGAGATCGCGGGTCCCTCGAAGCCGAACACGTAGGCCACCCGGCCGGATGCCACGCTCGGCGAGGTGCCGGTCATGACGTAGCCCTGCACCTCGTCGGGCACCCGGTTCAGCCGGGTGACGTAATCGTGGTGCACGATGCCGGTGAACACGCCGACGTCCTGACCGCCCAGCGACAGCGGGTCGACGCCGGTGCGCTCGAGTGCCTCCCACGACGTCTCCAGAAGCAGCCGCTGCTGCGGATCCATGGCCAGCGCCTCGCGCGGGGAGATCCCGAACAGGCCGGCGTCGAACTGTGCGGCGTCGTGCAGGAATCCGCCGAACCGGGTGTAGCTGGTGCCGAGGTGCGCCGGGTCGGGGTGGTAGAGCCGGTCGGTGTCCCAGCCGCGGTCGACCGGGAACCCGGTGATCGCGTCCCGTCGCTCGGCGACCAGGCGCCACAGCCCCTCCGGGCTGTCCACGCCACCGGGCAGCCGCACACTCATGCCGACGATCGCGATCGGCTCGTCGGGATCCGGTGCCGGGCCGGCGACGGCGCGCGGCGCGGGGCTCGCGTCCAGTTCGCCGGACAGGTATGCGGCCAGTGCCTTCGGCGTCGGGTAGTTGAACACAGCGCTGGTGGGAACGTCGACGCCGGTGACGTCCTGCAGCCGGCGGCTGAGCCGGACTCCGGCCAGGGAGTCGAAGCCCAGGTCCTTGAACGACCGTTCGTCGTCGATCCACTCCGTGTCGTCCTCGCGGTAGCCGAGTACCATCCGGACGTTGTCCCGGACCACCTCCAGCAGTGCGCCCTCACGTTCCGGCGCGGGCAGTTCGACGCGGACGGGCGTGTCCCCCCGCGACGGCTCGGCAAGCGGCCCACACGCGGACCGGTCGGCGCCGGCGCCGTCGGGGGCCGGCGTGCGCCGTGCCGCGTCGACCCAGTACCGCCGGTGCTGGAAGGGGTAGGTGGGCAGTTCGGCGACGAACGCCGGAGCGGCGGTGTCCCGCCCGAGCACCGACGGCCAGTCCACCGGGACGCCCCGCACATGCAGCTCCGACACGGCCGTGAGCACCTCGGCCTGCTCGGCCCCGGACTTGCGCAGACCGGCGACACAGCCGTCGGCCCCGATGCCCGGCGACTCCGCGGCCATCGCGGTGAGCGCGCCGCCCGGCCCCACCTCCAGGAACGTCGTGACGCCCTGTTCGCGCAACTCGCGGACGGCGTCGTCGAATCGCACCGCCTCGCGGATCTGCTCGACCCAGTAGCCGGCCGTGGACATGCGGCCGTCCTGATCGACGCGGCCGGTCAGCGTGGACACGACCGGTATGCGTCCGGGGCGGTACTCCAGCTTTTCCGCCACTGCCCGGAACCCGGCCAGCATCGGTTCCATCCGCGCCGAGTGGAAGGCGTGGCTGACCTGCAGACGGCGGGTCTTGCGGCCACGGCTGCGGAATTCCGCCTCGGCCGCGAGCACGGTCGGCTCATCGCCGGACAGCACCACCGAGTTCGGGCTGTTCACCGCCGCCAGGCAGACCGTGCCCGCCGACGCGGCGACGACCGGCATGACCTCGGCCTCGCCGGCCTCCACCGCGACCATGGCTCCGCCCTCGGGCAGGGCCTGCATGAGCCCGCCGCGTGCGGCCACCAGTTCTCCCGCCGCGTCCAGGTCCAGCACTCCGGCGGCGTGGGCGGCGGCGATCTCGCCGACGGAGTGCCCGGCCACCAGATCGGGCTCGATCCCCCAGGACTCCAGCAGCCGGAACAGCGCGGTCTCCAGCGCGAACAGGCCGGCCTGGGTGTACCGGGTCTGGTCGAGCAGCTTCGCGGCCACGGATCCGGGTTCGGCGAACACCACCTCCGCCAACGACTGCGCGGGAGCATCGTGCAGGTGCTTCTCCACGGCCCGGCAGGCCTCGGCGAACGCGGAGGCGAACACCGGGTAGGCCGCCGCCAGAGCGCGGCCCATCCCGGCCCACTGACTGCCCTGACCGGTGAACAGGAAGGCGAGCTTGCCGGTGCCGGGCCGGCCCGTCACGGCCGGCTCTGCGCCCCGCCGCACCGCAGCCAGGTCCTCGATGAGCTGGGTGCGGTCGCGCACCACGAGCACGCAGCGCCGGTCCAGCTGGGCACGGCCGGTGGCCAGGGCCAGCGCCGCGTCGGTGACCGAGACGTCCTGGCGCGCGCCGAGGAAGGCGGCCAGCCGGCCCGCCTGGTCGCGCAGTGCGTCCGGGGTCCGTGCCGACAACGGGACCGCCGTCCAGGGCGCGTCGGGACGCCCGCCGGTTTCCGGGGTGTCCGGGGCCTGTTCGAGGACGAGGTGGGCGTTGGTGCCGCCGATGCCGAACGAGGACACACCCGCCCGCCGGGGACGCCCGTGCCACGGCCAGTCCCTGGCCTCGGTCAGCAGCCGGACGGCACCCGCCGACCAGTCGACGTGCGTCGAGGGACGATCGACGTGCAGCGTCCGCGGCAGCCGGCCGTGCCGCATGGCCTGCACCATCTTGATGATGCCGGCGATCCCGGCCGCCGCCTGGGTGTGCCCGATGTTCGACTTCACCGAGCCGAGCCACAGCGGCCGGTCCTCGGGCCGGCCCCGGCCGTAGGTCTCGATCAGGGCGTGCGCCTCGATCGGGTCGCCGAGCGTGGTGCCCGTGCCGTGCGCCTCGACGGCGTCCACCTCGTCGGGGCGCACTCCGGCGGCGGCGAGGGCCTTGCGGATCACCTGCTGCTGGGACGGGCCGTTCGGGGCGGTCAGCCCGTTCGACGCACCGTCCTGGTTGACGGCCGACCCACGGATCACGGCCAGCACCGGGTGCCCGTGCCGGCGTGCCGCGGACAGCGGTTCGACCAGGAGCAGTCCGACGCCCTCGGACCAGCCGGTGCCGTCCGCCGCGTCGGCGAACGCCTTGCACCGGCCGTCCGGCGCCAGTCCGCGCTGCCGGGAGAACTCGATGAACGTCTCCACCGTGCTCATGACCATCACGCCCCCGACGAGCGCCATCGAGCACTCGCCGGTGCGCAGCGCCTGCGCGGCCAGGTGGACCGCCACCAGCGAGGACGAGCAGGCGGTGTCGACGGTGATGGCCGGTCCCTGCAGACCCAGGTGGTACGCGACCCGGCCCGACAGGACGCTGCCGGAGGTTCCGGTGAGCCGGAATCCCTCCACATCACTCGCGTCGTGGGTGCGGACGAGCCAGTCGTGGCTGTTCACGCCCACGAACACGCCCACGTCCTGACCGGCCAGCGTGCCGGGATCGATACCGGCCCGTTCCAGGGTCTCCCAAGAGGCCTCCAGCACCAGCCGCTGCTGGGGATCCATCGCCAGGGCCTCGTTGGGCGAGATGCCGAAGAAGGCCGCGTCGAACCCCGCGGCGTCCTCGAGGAAGCCCCCGTGGCGCACGTACGTCGTGCCGGGGTGGTCGGGGTCGGGGTGGAAGACGCGGTCGACGTCCCAGCCCCGGTCGTCCGGGAATTCGGTGACCACGTCGGTCTCTTCCTGCAGCACCCGCCACAGGTCCTCGGGGCTGTGCACGCCGCCCGGGAACCGGCACGCCATCGAGACGATCGCGAGCGGCTCGCCGGTGCGGGGGGCTTCGGCCGCCACCGCCTCGGGAGCGGTCTCACCCGCCAGCTTGTCGCGAAGATGGCCGGCCAGGGCCGTCGGCGTGGGGTAGTCGAAGACGATCGACGAAGGCAGCCGGCATCCGGTCGCCGCGGCCACCCTGTTGCGCAGCTCCAGCGCCGTCAGCGAATCGAAACCGGCGTCCTTGAACGCCCGGTCCGGCGGCACGCCGGCCGGATCCGGGTGGCCGAGGATCGCCGCGGCATGCTGCCGGACCAGCGAGAGCAGCGCCTCGGACCGCGCCGAGGGATCGGACATCGCGGCGATCCGCTCGGCCGGCGATCCGGGGGCCGACACGCCGTCGGCGGCGGCGAGCGTCCGCCGTACCGGGACCAGCCCGCGCAGCACGGCCGGAAGCGGGGTACCGGAGCCGCGCAGCGCGGCGAAGTCGAACTTCGCTGCCAGCAGCCTTGCGTCGGCACCGTCCGCGAGGGCGGCGTCGAGCAGTGCCAGACCATGCGCGTCCGGCAGGCCGGCCATGCCGAGATCCCGGTTGCGTCTGAGGTCGGCCGTGCCGAGATGCCGCGTCAACCCGCTGGCGGACTCCCAGTAGCCCCAGGCGAGGGACACGGCGGGCAGGCCCGCTCGGCGTCGCTGGACCGCGAGCGCGTCCAGTGCGGCGTTGGCCGCCGCGTAGTTGCCCTGTCCGGGGTTGCCGAGCACACCCGCGGCCGAGGAGAACAGCACGAACGCGGTGAGCGGCAGGTCACGGGTGAGTTCGTCGAGGTGCCGTGCGGCGTCCAGCTTCGGCCGGAAGACGGTGTCGACGCGGTCGGCGGACAACTCGGTGAGCACGCCGTCGTCGAGCACACCCGCGGTGTGCACGACCGCGGTGAGCGGGTGTTCCGGCGCGATCGTGGCCAGCAGCGCGGCGACCTGGTCGCGGTCGGCCGCATCGAGCGCGGCGACCTCGACGTGCGCGCCGAGCGCGCGCAGTTCGTCGCGCAACTCGGCGGCCCCGTCCGCGTTCAGCCCGCTGCGGCCGGCCAGGACCAGGTGCCGGATGCCGTGCCGGGCCACCAGGTGCCGCGCGGTCAGTGCGCCGAGCATCCCGGTGCCGCCCGTGATCAGCACGGTGCCCGCCGGATCGAGGACACCTGTCGTGCCGTCGGCCGGCCATGCGTCCGCGGCGACCGGGGTCAGCCTCGGTACCTCCACCTCACCGTCGCGCAGCCGCAGTTGTGGCTCGTCGGCCAGTGCGGCCACGATCTCCGGCACCCGCTGCCGGGCCTCGCCGTCGGCGTCGACCAGGACGATCCGGCCGGGTTGTTCCGACTGGGCCGAGCGCACCAGTCCCCAGACGGCGGCGGCACTCGGCTGGGTGCTGTCCGGCGTGACGACGACCAGGCGCGCGGACTCGTGACCGGTACCGGCGGCGAACGCCTGCAGAACGGCCAGGGTGGCGTTGACCGAAGTCCGCGCGTCACCCGCCCCCGTCGGTGGCTCGAAGACCAGCAGTTCGGCGTCCGCGAGCGCGGCCTCCCGCGCGGTGCGGACCTCCAGGACGGACCCGGTGGCCCCGCCCCGCGGCACCGGGCAGGCGAGCCATTCGGTACGGAAGAGTCCGTCCGGCACGCCGGTGGGCCCGTCCGCCGCGGCGGCCGGGCGCACCTCGATCCGTTCCGCCCGCAGCACCGGCTGCCCGGCCGGGTCGGCCAGTTCCAGCTGGTAGGCGTCGTCCCCGGTGGGTGCCGCCGCCACTCGGACGGCGGACGCGCCGACGGCCAGCAGGCCGACACCCCGCCAGCGCCAGGGGCGGTGCCCGTCGGGCACGGCGGCGCGGACGGCGTCGGCCAGGAGCAGGGGGTGCAGGCCGTAACTCCGGGCGTCTGGGACGTCGTTCTCCTGGAGGGCGACGACGCCGATGTCGTCGGCGCCGGTCAGGTCCGCGGTGCGGGGGGCTCGCGTCGCGCGCGCCAGCCTTCCGTGCGCGTGCCGCACCCAGGCCGCGCCGGGTGCCGCGTCCTCGGGCCGGGAGTAGACGTCGATCGGCCGCAGGCCGTCGCCCAGGGCCTCCCCCACGACGACGCGTACGTCGAGTGCGCCGTGCGGCGGCAGGACCAGCGGCCGGTCGACGGTCAGCTCGTCGACGACCGGGGTGCCGGCCTCGTCACCGGCCCGGACCGCGACCTCGACCAGGACCGCGTCGAGCGCCCGTCCCCGGTCCGTGTCGCCGAGCAGGTCCCGCAGCGTGTCCCTCGACCACCGCGCGGTCGCGACGACGCCGCAGGCCGGCACCTGCACCAGACGCCCGAGCAGGGGGTGGCCGCTGTCCGTCGGCCCCTCTGCCGCCGTGCCCGCGGCGGACGGGGCGGGCAGCCAGTAGTGCCGGTGCTCGAAGGGGTAGGGAGGCAGTTCCACCCAGTCGGCGCCGCCGCGCGGCAGCACCGAGGACCAGTCCACCGGCACGCCCTGGACGAACAGTTCGGCGGCGGACGTCAGCAGTCGGCGAAGGCCGCCGTCGTCACGGCGCAGTGACCCCGTCAGCACCACGTCCGCGCCCGCTTCGTCGACGACCTGCGCGATCGGCTGGGCCGTCACCGGGTGCGCGCTCGCCTCGACGAAGACCTCGAAGCCCTGGGCCACCAGCCCGGCGACGGTCTGCCCGAAGCGCACCGGCCGGCGGAGGTTGCGGTACCAGTAGTCCCCGTCGAGCACGTCGCCGTCGGCGATCCTCGCTCCCGTGACCGTCGAGTGGAACGGCACCACGGGGGTACGCGCGTCCAGGGCGGACAGCCCCTCCTCCAGGGCTGCGCGGACCGCTTCCACCTGCTTGGTGTGCGAGGCGTAGTCGACCGCCACCCGGCGGGTCCGGACGCCCTCGCGGTCCAGGGCGCCGAGCGCCTCGTCCAGCGCGGCGGTGGTGCCGGAGACGACGACCGAGGACGGGCCGTTGACGGCGGCGACCTCGACCTGGCCGGACCACGCCGCGAGCCGGGCCTCGGCCGCTTCGGCGGCCAGCGCGACCGATGCCATGCCACCATGGCCGGCCAGCGTGGCCGCGATGGCCTGACTGCGCACGACCACCACCCGGATCGCGTCGGCCAGCGACAGCGCGCCCGCGACGCACGCCGCGGCCACTTCTCCCTGGGAATGGCCGACGACGGCGTCCGGTGTCACGCCCAGCGTCTCCCAGACGGCGGCCAGGGCGACCATCACCGCGAAGCTGGCCGGCTGTACGACGTCGACGCGCTGGAGCAGTTCGTCGTCGGCCTCCCCGCGCAGCACGTCGAGCAGCGACCAGTCGACATGGCCGGCCAGGTGCCCGGCGCACTCGTCGATCCGCTGCGCGAACACCGGTGACGTGGCGAGCAGTTCGCGGCCCATCCCCCGCCACTGCGCGCCCTGGCCGGGGAACACCAGGACCACACCCCGCGGCGGGACCTGACGCTCGGTGCCGCCGCGCACCACCAGCGACCCGTCCTCGGTTCCGCGGGCAAGGCCGGTGAGGCCGGCCACGGCTTCCGCGCGGGAGGCGGCCAGTACCACCGCACGCTCGCGCAGCACGGTCCGCTGCGCGACCAGCGCCGCGGCGACCTCGGCCCAGCGGGCGTCGTCGGCATCGGCCAGCAGGGCCGCGATCCGGCCGGCCTGCGCGCGCAGCGCCTCCGGGCCGGCGGCCGACACGACAACGGGCACGACGGCCGGAACGGCACCGCGCCCCACCGCGACCGCGTCCTTGCGGGGACCCTGCGGTGCCTGTTCGAGGATCACGTGCGCGTTGGTCCCGCTCACCCCGAAACTGGAGACACCGGCCCGGCGCGGGCGTCCGTGGTCGGGCCAGGGCCGGCTCGCGGTCAGCAGTTCGACCGCGCCGGAGGCCCAGTCGACCCGGTCCGTCGGTTGGTCCACGTGCAACGTCGGCGGCAGGACGCCGTGCCGCATCGCCTGCACCATCTTGATGATGCCGGCGACCCCGGCCGCCGCCTGGGTGTGGCCGAGGTTCGACTTCAGCGAGCCCAGCCACAGTGGCCGCTCCGGCTGCCGGCCCAAGCCGTAGGTCGCCAGCAGCGCCTCGGCCTCGATCGGATCGCCCAGCACGGTCCCCGTGCCATGGCCTTCGACGACGTCCACGTCCTCGGCCGTGAGACCGGCCGCGGCCAGCGCCCGGCGGATGACGCGTCGCTGTGCCGGACCACTGGGCGCCGTCAGCCCGTTGGAGGCGCCGTCCTGGTTCGTCGCGGAGCCCCGCAGGACGGCCAGCACCCGGTGTCCGGCCCGCTGGGCGTCGGTGAGCCGTTCGAGGACGAGGACACCCACGCCTTCGGCCCAGCTCGTGCCGTCCGCCGAGGACGAGTACGACTTGCACCGGCCGTCGGCGGCGAGTGCCCGCTGCCGGGAGAACTCGACGAACGACCGGGGCGTTGCCATCACGGTGACGCCACCGGCCAGGGCGAGCGTGCACTCACCGCCGCGCAGCGCCTGTCCGGCCAGGTGCAGGGCCACCAGCGACGAGGAGCACGCGGTGTCCACGGTGACCGCCGGTCCCTGGAACCCGAACGAATAGGAGACCCGCCCCGAGGCCACGCTGGAGGCGGTGCCGGTGGTGGTGAAGCCCTCGAGCTCCGGGGACGGCTGCCCGGAGCCGCCGTAGCCCTGGTCCATCAGTCCGAAGTAGACGCCGACCTCGCTGCCGCGCAGTCCGGCCACGTCGAGACCGGCGTGTTCCAGCGCCTCCCACGAGGTCTCCAGCAGCTGACGCTGCTGCGGATCCATGGCCAGGGCCTCGCGCGGGGAGATCCCGAAGAAGCCCGCGTCGAAGTCTCCCGCGCCGTCGAGGAAGCCGCCGCGGTCCAGGTACGTCGTCCCGGGCCGGTCGGGATCGGGATCGAACAGCACCGCAAGGTTCCAGCCGCGGTCGTCCGGGAACGGCGACACCACCTCGCGTCCGTCGAGGACCAGCCGCCACAGGTCGTCGGGACCGGCGATGCCGCCGGGCAGCCGGCACGCCATGCCGACGATCGCGATCGGCTCCTGCGGATCGGCGCGGTCGAGCGGCACCGCCTCGGCCGCGGGCCGGACGGCGCCGGTCAGCTCGGCGTGCAGGTGGGCCGCGAGCGCCCGCGGGGTCGGGTGGTCGAAACTGACCGCCACCGACAGCCGCAGCCCCGTGTTCATGACCAGCCGATTGCGCAGTTGCACGGCGGCGGTCGACGTGTAGCCGAGGTCGCGGAAGGCCCGGTCGGCAGGAAGGGATTCCGGCTCGGGCAGCTGGGCGACCGCGGCGGCCTCCGTGCAGACCAGCCGTTCCAGCCGCGCCAGTTGGGCGTGCGCGTCCAGCCGGCCGAGTTCCGCGAGCAGCGCCGCGGCCACGGCCTCGTCGGGACGGGCTTGCGGGACGGGCTCGGGGAACAGGCGCCGCAGCAGCGGCGGCACGTCCTCTCCGGGCTCGGGCCGGGGCGGGCGCAGGGCCAGGAGCGGCGATGTGCCCGGGTCGGCGACGAGCGCGTCGAAAGCCGACAGACCGTCTCTGGTACGGCGTACGTCGCCGGGCTCGGCCGCGCCCGGTGCCCAGGTGAGCAGGGCGGCCGTCCGGCCGTTTCGGCGCTGCTCGGCGATCTCCCACTCGACGACCGCGCGGGAGATCGCCGCGTCGGTGTCCGCCGGCGGGTCGGCGAGCACCAGCAGCGGCACCGGCCGCTCGCCGTCGGCAGCGACCGTGCCGATCAGCGCGGTCACGTCGGGATCGCCGTCCGCGACGACGACGGCGGTCACCGGCGTCTCCTCGAGCGCGCTCCGCAGGGTTCCCGGCCGCAGCGCCTGCGCGGTGTCGAGCGGCAGCAGCCGCGCCACCCGGTGAACTGCCCTGAGGTGTTCGGCCACAGCGGCGCCACGCGGGGTGTCGGCTCCCGTCACGACCACGGCACCGTCCGACAGCGTCACGGGCGGGTCGGCCACCGGCCGACGAGCCAGCCGGGGCACGACGAGGCCGCCGGAACGCAGCGCCGACCGCGGTTCGCCGGCCGCGAGAGCCGTCCGCAGAACCTCGATGTCCAGCTCCGTGCCGGCCTCCAGATCGAGCACGCGGACCCGGTCCGGACAGGTGTCCTGCAGCGCCGTGGCGACCGCCCAGATCAGGCACTGCCCCGGATCGGCCGGCTCGTCGCCGGTACCGGCCGACACGCCACGGCGGGTCAGCACCAGCAGCCGGGTCGCGGCCGTGTCCTCGCGGGCGAGCCAGCCGCTCAGCTGCGCGGCGAGCCGCCGTGCCCGGTCCTGACCGAGGCCGGCCGATCCCGACCCGGTGTCACCGGCCGGGAGCAGCACTGCCGTCTCCTCGGCGGCGCCGTCGCTCTCCCCCACCATGGCCAGTTCCGCGTAACCGGCGACCATGTCGGCGCCGTCCGGCCAGGAGGCCACCAGCTCGGGCGCGTCGGGGCCGACGAGCGCCCACCGCTGCGGCACCGGTTGGTCCGGTTGGGCCGGAACCCATTCGAGGGTCAGTACGGCCTCGTAGCGGCCGTCGGCCGAGTAGCGCTGCAGCGCGGGCCGCCCGCCAAGCAGGCGGCGCTGGATCTTGCCGGACGCGGTGCGTGGAATCCCGGCGACCTCGTGGACCGCCTCGGGCACTTTGGCGGCGGGAAGCTCCGTGCGGCAATGCCGGATCAGTTCGCGGACGTCCAGGCCGACGGTGCGGTCCTCGACCACGTAGGCCGTCGGCACTTCGCCCAGCAGGTCGTGGGGCTCACCGACGACGGCGACGTCCCGGACACCGGCGAAGCCGCGGATCGCCGACTCGATCTCCTCCGGGTGGAAGTTCTCCCCGCCGCGGATGATGAGGTCACTGATCCGGCCGCACACCGTGAAGTAGCCGGCCTCGTCGCGGCGCGCCAGATCGCCGGTGCGGTACCAGCCGTCGCGCAGCGCCGAGGCGGTCACCTCGGGCAGGTTGTGGTAGCCGACCATGACGTTCGGACCGCTGACCCACACCTCACCCTCGACCCCGGCCGGCACCTCCACGCCGCTGTCCGGGTCGACGATCCGCACCCGCACGCCGGGCACCGGCAGGCCGCACGACCCTTCGACCCGGTCCCCGTGCGGGGGGTTCATGGTGATCGCCCCGCAGGTCTCCGTGCTGCCGTAGGCGTCCACCAGCGGCACCCCGAACGTCTCCCGGAACGTCCGGCACAACTCGGGACTGGCCACGGCGCCACCGACCAGACCGATCCGCAGATCCGGCAGCCGGACCGATTCCCGGCGCGCCACCCGGATCAGGTTCTGGTAGACGGTGGGCACTCCCGCCACGAACGTGGCACGGGTCTCGTGCAGCGCCGCCAGGACATCGTCGGCCGAGCCGCCGTCGAGGATGCGCGCGGTGGCACCGACCGTCGTGACCGCGAGAACGCAGGCGATGTGCGAGAGGCTGTGGAACAGCGGGAGCGGCCACACCACACGGTCCGCCGCACACAGGCCCGGGATCGGCACATAGCACATGGCGACGGAGTACAGGCAGTTGTACTGGGTGGACAGGACGCCCTTGGGCTTTCCCGTCGTCCCGGACGTGTAGAAGATCCACGCCACCTCGTGCAGACCCAGATCGTCACGGGCGGGCAACTCCGGTTCCGTACCGGCCAGTTCCTCGAAGGCGTGGTACTTCACCGTACCGGTCGACTGCGGCGCGGGCCCGGTCACCAGGACGGTGGCACCGGCGGCCAGGGCGGGCAGACCGGCCAGATCCGGTATTCCCGCCGGGTCGGTGATGATGACCGATGCGCCGCTGTCGGCCAGCAGGTGGTCCAGTTCCGCGCGCGTGGCAGCGGGATTGACCGGCACTCCCACACAGGCCGCCCGTGCGACGGCGAGGTAGCTCTCCACCGTGGCCACGCTGTTGCGCAGGTGGATCGCCACCCGGTCACCGCGCGCCGCGCCCAGGCCGGCCAGGTGGCCCGCGATACGGCGGGTACGCAGTTCGAGTTCCCCGTAGGTGACAGCCCGGCGGTCGTCCTCGAACGCGACCTTGCCGGCATCGCCGTCGGCGTGTTCCCGCAGGGAGACCGCAAGAGCCTTGATCAGATCACTGTCCACGCCGCCGAAATCCTTTTCCTGGTGTGAATTCGCCTCAGTCCGGACGATGAGAATGAGAGGCTGCCTACCGGCATTCCGAGGCACGGTAATGTGCTCGCCCCCGGCCGGACATCCCTCACGCTGGCAGATTGCCCGTCGGCAGCGGCAGTCCGAGGTTTTCGACCGGGGCAACAAAAAACGGTGGCGGCCGAAGCGGATGTGTCCGCTTCGGCCGCCACCGCACTGTCCGGGCGCCGACGACCGCCGTTTTGCCGGTGCCAGCCCGGCTACGCGACCGGTTCTTCCACCCGCACCGGGGGCTTGACGGCGCCCACAGAGGCACCGGGCGGGCCGAACAGCGTGATCCAACGTCCGTGCCAGGTAGGGGCGTTGCGCACGTCCTTGAGCATCACCCACAGCTCGTGGAAGTTGGTCTTGAGCGGGTTGTACGTCCCGATGTTCTTGGTCAGCCCGTAGGTGGGAACGTCGAGTTCGGGCGCGTAACTTCCGAACATACGGTCCCAGATGATCAGGATGGCTCCGTAGTTCTTGTCCAGGTAGGGGTTGTTGGACCCGTGGTGGACGCGGTGGTGCGAGGGAGTGTTGAACACGAACTCGATCGGCCTGGGCAGCTTGCCGACCCGCTCGGTGTGCAGCGGCCACTGGTAGATCAGGCCGAGCGTCTGGCAGAAGAGGATCACATACGCGGGGACACCGGCCAGCCCGGCGGGAATGAACGCCGCGTTGCGCAGGAAGATGGCCTGGGGCATCATCGCCGGCGTCCGTACCGCGGTGGACAGGTTGAAGTACTCGCTGGAGTGGTGCACGCTGTGCGCGGCCCACAGGAACCTGATCCGGTGGTCGGCGCGGTGTGCCCAGTAGTAGCAGAAGTCGGTGACCACCATGCCCACCACCCACGTCCACCACGCGTCGGCCGGCATGTGCCACGGTGTCAGCGCGGAGGCGACGACGACGAACGAGAACGGGAGCACGGCGCGTTCCAGCGGCCCGGTGAACTGGCTCAGGAGACTGATCAGCAGGCTGTTGGTGGTGTCCCGGCCGAGGAATCCGCGCTTGTCGTCCCGGTTCCGCTTACGCCGCCAGGTTATCCATTCGGCGAGCAGCAGAATCACGAACGACGGCATGACGATGCTGAACAGGAGCGCGTAGGGCAGGTCCTTCATCGGAGCGGCCATCTCCCCTCAAGACTCTGGGCGGACATTGTGTGGTGGTGCGGTCCCTGCGCGGCATTGATGGGGGTGTTCTTCACGTCGTCGTAGGACTGCGCCGCGTGCCAGGCGAAGAAGCCGCCGAGGACAAGCGTCAGTACGGCGGTGGTGACCAGCACCTGCCGATTCGCGGACCGGTCCGCGCCGGGGACGAAACGCCACGCGGTGACAATGGCCACGGCAACCAGGAGAAGCGCGAGACCGATGGACTCGATGATCGACCAGTTCTCGACGCTCGGGAGCTTGAATCCGTAGAAATCCTTGTGGAGCCGGCCGGTGTCGTCTCCGTTGACCCAATGGGCCGCCGTGATCGACGTGCCGGGCACGACCAGGCCGCTGACCGACCAGAACAGCGCCGCCGTCACGAAGCCGCACTTGGCGGCGATGGTCACGAGCATGACGTCGCGTCGAGTCGTCGGACGTCCGTCGGGGTGGGACCTACGGGCACGCAGCACGCGCGCGGAGGGAACACCGACGACCAGTGCCGCCCCGATCCCGATCGCCAGCGGTGACACCAGCAGCAGGTCGAAGACCCGGATCGCCTTCGCGCACTGCGCGAGGGAGCCGTTCGCCTGGAAGGACTGCCCGGCCAGCAGGCCGACCAGCAGACCGCCGACGAGCGACAGGGCGACCAGCGTGAGGATCCCGGTCACCAGCCAGCGGACCACCTGCGCCGCTGATTTCTTCCGGACCCCGCCGGTCTCCTTCTCCGCACCTATTACCGCTTCCGTCGATGCTTCCGTAGTTGCCTGCGTAGTTGCTTGCGTAGTTGCTTGCGTCGTTGCTTCCGTCATTGCGGAACTCCCTAGCTCTGCGGGCGGACAGCGGCGAAGTAGGCACGCAGCGGAGCAGCCGCGTGCTCCCCGGCACCGCCCTTGATCGCCTCGGTCAGCGCGACGAGCTGAGCCGAGGCGATGGCACGGGTCACCGGGTCCAAAATCGTGGGCACGACCGTCCCGCTCTTCTCGTCTTCGGCATCGCTGAGTTTGTCGCCGGCCTCGGTCAGTACCACCCACGGTCCGCTGATCACGTGCGCGTGGCAGTCGTGCAGCACCCGGCCGAGATCGGCCAGGCCACCCCGGCCCAGGCCGCGTCCGGGGGTGGCCGCCATGGTCACCACGCACTTGCCGGCCAGCGCTGACTTGACGACCGGGCGCGAGGCCCAGTCGATCGCGTTCTTGACCACACCCGGAATGGATCCGTTGTACTCCGGCGAGACGAGGAGCAGTCCGTCCGCCTCGCTGATCGCCGTGCGCCAACGCCGGACCGGTTCCGGGACGCCGTCCCGGACATCGAGGTCCTGGTTGTACAGCGGCAGATCGCCGAGCCCGTCGAAGACATCGATCTGCACGTCCTTTGGGGCCAGTGGCCGCAGTGCGGCCAGGAGCCGGCTGTTGAGCGACTCCTTCCGAAGCGATCCCGAAACACCAAGAATGCGCAACCTACTACTCACCTTCACGCTCGAAATCGCAGACTGGAAAGGGCACTTACTCAGTCGCGCAGCGACCTCTGCGACGTTACTCTCCTGCGAGCCGCCGGCCATCCGTCAGGTGGCTAGTAGTACGGGCGGAGATTCCGCGGGACGTTGGCAGCCCTTAAACTCACGACACGGCCACCATGAACGGGCGTTGAAGCATCACTTGCCGCCGTCAGCTTGCTGTCGAATTATGTGGAGTACGAGGATGGACGTCGCCATGGGCGGCAAAAGGCGGCAGCGCCGCTGCAATACCCGCCAGCACATCCAGGACACCGCGCTGGAACTGTTCGCCGAGCAGGGCTACGACAAAACCTCCCTGCGCGAGATCGCCGAGCGTCTCGGCGTCACAAAGGCGGCGCTCTACTACCACTTCAAGACCAAGGAAGAGATCATCGTCAGTGTCTTCAGGGACCTGACGCAGCCGATCGAGGACCTGATCGAGTGGGGCCGGCGCCAGCCGGACGCCCTGGAGGCCAAGCAGGAGATCGTACGGCGCTACAGCCGGGCGCTCGCCGACACGGAACTGCTCCACCGCTTCATGCAGGAGAACCAGGCGGCCGTACGGGAACTGCGCGTCGGCGACATCTTCAAGGACCAGACCCGCCGCCTGCACGAGATCTTCGTCAGCCCCGGGAGTGATCTCGTCGACCAGGTGCGCTGCATCAGCGCCCTCGTCACCCTGCACGCGGGCACCTTCGTCATGCAGACCCGCGAAAGCGACCCCGACAAACGGCGCGAGGCGGTCCTCCAGGTTGCCGTGGAGATGATCACCCAGGCCTACCAGGACAGGTGAACCCCGCCGGCCGGCCGGATGCGCTCCGGCCGGCCCTGCGTTCACCGCTGCGGCACTCGGTCGGCGCAGTCGCGCAACGACGTCAGGATGTGGTCGTGGATCCGGTCCATCTGCTCCGTCGTGAAGCACTGGGTGCTGTACGGCATTTCGATGCTGAACCGGTCGTAGATCGTCGTCGGCTGGGCGATCAGCGGGCCTCCGGGCGTGTCCGGGTTCCACTTGCTCGACAGGCCGAACTTGGTCATGTCGACGATCTCCAGGCCCTTCGGGGACGGCGGGCCCGCCAGCCTGCCGGTACTGGTGAGCATCAGGCTCGTGGGCCACACCTGCGGGTGCCGCAGCAGCCGGCTCAGTGCCTGCATCTCCAGGACCGTGTCACCTCGCTCGATGCCGGCGCGCAGCTCCTCGGTGATGCGCCGGCCCAGCTTCACCGGGTCGGCACCGGCGGGGACGTCGAGCAGATCCCGGTACCAGGAGGCCGTGGGCACCATCGCATCCCGGCTGAGCGCCACCTGGTCGCGCAGGTCGACGGCGGAGAACACGGACAGCCGGTGGCCGGCCTGGTCCGCGGGCAGGCCACTGCGGACGGCCGTCAGCAGCACCGCGCCGACCAGCCCGTTCACCGTCACCCCGGCGTGCTTGGCGAAGGCGAGCAGCCCGGCGGTCTCGGCCTCGGTCAGCCGCAGCCTGCGTGTGTTCATCGTGCGGTCCGCGGGCACCTCGGCCGCCGACGGGGCCGCCAGGTAGGGCAGCGACGCCACCGGAGCGCCCTCGGCCCGGCGCAGCCGTTCCTGGACGTAGGCATCGAGTTCGGCATCGGTGCGCGGCGGCAGCAGATCATCGAGGGCCGGGGGGAACTCCTGTGGCACGGCTTCGGGCGCCCAATTCCCCGCGGCGGCCTGGATGTCGCCGTAGCGCTGCCACACCCGGTTGCAGAACGCGGTCGCCGTACGGCCGTCGCAGATCGCGTGGTCGAGGCCGAAGATCACCGTGTCCTCGTCGGAGCCGGTCAGCAACACGGCACGCGCCAGCGGGCCACCGAGATGCAGCGGCTTGTTGTACTCCTCCACCTGTACGCCGGGTCCGTCGGGCCGGACCCGCAGCCGCGGCAGCTCGCCCGGCTGAAGCGGACTCAGGTAGAAGTCCTCGCCGTCCTTCTCGATCCGGCAGCGCAGCGGCAGGTGCTCGGCCAGCACCGCGGAGAAGGCCGCGTCCAGCAGTTCCGGGTCGACGCCGCCGCGGACCACGCACACCGTCACGGCCTGCGTCCTGATCTCGCCGACGTACATACGTTCTGAAGGGGCTATTTTCCGGCGCATGCCGTTCCTGTTCTGTCGAGTCTTCGGGTGCACATGGCGGACGGCTTCCGAGTCAGCCGAGGCCGCCGTCCAGAAGGGCGCTGCGGACCGCCCGCCATTCGTCGTCGTCGACGAGGGTCCGGGTCTTCTCGATGCCGGCCCGAACGGTGAGATGACGCCGGCCCTTCAGCACCACCTGGCCGTCGGACGCCGCTCGGCTGTACAGCTCGGGACCGCTGTCCCCGGCGGCCGCGGCCAGCGCCGCGTTCACCGCCCTGTTCGCCTGGGCCCAGTCGGTCCGGTCACGGATCTTGGTGGTGAACCGGTAGACCGTGCTCCACCGGCCGAGCCGGGGCCGGCGCTGCACCAGCATCCCGTCACCGTCCTCGACCAGGCGGTACCGGCAGCCGAACTGCATCTGTTCCCGGCCCGCCGCATCGAGGCGAAGCGGCTGAAGGAACGACGGCCCGGCATAGCCGATGTCGACCAGCCAGGAAGCGCCGTCGACGCGGGCCAGCATGAGCATGTGCTCGACGTCGACGCCGTAGGACTCCGCTCCTTCGGCCGTGGTGCCGGCGATCAGATCGACCTCGAAACCGAGATCGCGCAGCAGCCGCAGGAACAGCCGGGTCATCTGCACGCAGCCGCCGCCGTTGCCCGCGGCGACCACGGCGTCGAAGGTCGCGTCCTCGTCGAAGTCGACGAGATCGACCGGCTCGCCGCTCGGCGTCGGCACGGCCAGCGAGCCCACGCTGTTGAACGGGATCGCCTCCATGTGCCGTTTGTGCAGCGCGGTGAGTGTCGCCAGGTCGGGTGCCGGAAGCCCGTCCCGCTCGCTGTCGTACCCCAACCGCCGCAGATAGACGTGAAGGTCGTACATGGTCACTGCCTTTCCGGCCGGGAAGACCGGCGCGGCCGCGAGGGCCGCGCCGGTACCCGGACCTACGCGTCGCCGTCCAGGCGGTCGAGCAGGTGCTCGGTGAGCGCCTGCGGGGTCGGGTGTCCGAAGATGCCCGCAGGTGTCAGCGCGGTGCCGGCGTGGCTGCCGATGCGGCGGGACAGTTCGATCGCCATCACCGAATCCAGGCCGAGCTCGAAGAAGCCGCGGTCCGCGGGGACCGGCTGGTCCAGGTCCAGGCCGAGCACCTCGGCCACCTGTGCCTGCACCAGATCGAGCATCGTCTTCTTGCGTGCTTCGTCGCTCTGTCCGCGCAGCAGGTCCGCCCACCGCAGCTCGGCGTGCGCCCCGGCCTGTGTCCGCACCACCCGGCGGCGGGAGCGGACAAGACCGCGCAACAGCGGCGGGACACCCCGTCCGGCTTCCTGCCCGGCCCACACCTCGGGACGGGCGGGCACGGTGAACGGTTCGCCGGAGCGGATCGCCTCGGACAGCGCCGAGGTCGCCGTCGCCTCCGCTTCCGCTTCCGGGGCCGCGGCCACCAGCATCGGGGCACAGGCGGGCAGTCCCGCGCCCCGGCGCCGGGCGACGACCGCGCGGGCGTAGCCGTCGGCCGCACCGGTCGCCGCCCGGTTCGCCGCTCCGGTGATGCCGGCCGCCGAGGTGATCACGAGGAACAGCCCGAGCCGGTGGTCCGCCGAGAGGTCGGCCAGGTGCCGTAGCGACTCGCCACGGCTCCGGAGCACCTCGCCGAGCCGGTCCGCATCCAGTTCGGCGAGCGGGGTGTCGTCCGGCAGGCCGACCGCGTGCACCACGCCGGTCAGCGGATGTCCGGGCGCGACCTCGGCCGGCAGCCGCCGCACCGCGGCCTCGTCGGTGACGTCGCAGGCCACGACGGTGGCCGAGGCGCCCATCGCGGTGAGTTCGTCGACCAGCGCGGCGGCGTTCGGTGCGTCGGCGCCGCTCCGGCCGACCAGGAGGAGGTGCCGCACCCGGTGCTCGGCGACCAGGTGCCGGGCCACCCGGGCGCCGGCCTCGCCGGTGCCACCGGCGACCAGGACGGTGCCGTCCGGCTCGATGACGGTCCGGGAGGTCTGCGCCGCCACGACCGGCACCAGCCTCGGGACGTGGACGCGCCCGGCCCGCACCGCGGCCTGCGCGAGGCCGGCGGCGAGCGCGTGCCCGGCCGCCGTCCGCACCGTGTCGTCGGTGGCGCCGGCCTCGGCGTCGAGCAGCACGAACCGGCCCGGGTACTCGGCCTGGACCGCGCCGATCATGTCCCACACCGCCGCCGCTGCCGGATCGACGCCGGCCGGATCGCCGGGTGCGGACCCGGCCGGGACGGCCGTCCTGGTACGCACCACCAGCCGGTGGCCGGACAACTCCGGCTCGTCCAGCCACGCCTGGGCGACGGCGAGCGCCCGCGAGCAGACCTCGGTGGCCTCGCCACCGGCGCCGGCATCGAACAGGGCGTCGGCCGGTCCGGCCGCGAGGTCGAACACGTCGGCGTCGCCGTCGACCGGCACGAGGCCGACCGGAGCCGCGACCGGCTCGGCGTCGAGCGGGGTCCATTCGATCCGCAGGGCGCCCACGGGCCGTTCCCGCGGCGCGACGGGCGCGGGCCCGGCACCGACCAGGCCCACGGTGAGCACCGGCAGCCCGGTCTCGTCGGCCGCGACCACGGTGACGCCACCCGCCACCGGGCGCAGCCGGATCCGCAGCGCCGGCGCACCGGACGCGTGCAGCACGACCTGCTGCCAGGTGGACGGCACATCCTCGGGCCGGAAGCCCGCGGCGTAGGTCGCGGCGTCCAGCAGGTCCGGGTGGACACCGAAACCGCGGGCCAGGTCGCGCCGGGCGGCCGGCACGGCGACCTCGAGGTAGGCCTCCTCGCCGCACCGCCACATCGCGGTCAGGCTCGACGGCACCGCCCGTCCGGTGACGGCGGGCAGACCGTCCAGGTCGACCGGTTCGGCGCCGGCCGGCGGCCAGGCCGCGAGGCCGGCCTCGGGCGGATCGCCGGCCGTCGTCGGCGACAGGATGCCCGACGCGTGGCAGGTCCACCGGGGACGGCCGCCCTCGGCGCGCACCGGCGCGGACCTCACGGTGACCGGCCGGCGTCCGGCGGCGTCGGCACCTTCGACGCAGACCTGCAGCTGTACCGCCACCCCGGGATGCAGCCGCAGCGGCACCTGTGCTTCGAGTGCGTCCAGTACACCGCAGTCCAGTTCGTCGCCGGCCCGGATCGCCAGCTCGACCCACACCGAGGCCGGTACCTCGACCGGCCCGTCCCCGGCGCCTTCGGTGAGCCAGGGCAGGTCGTGGGCCGAGAGCCGCGTCAGGGCCAGGACGCCGTCCGACTGCGGCAGTTCGACCAGGGTGGGCAGCAGCGGATGCTCGGAGCCCGCCGGCCCGACCGAAGCCTGACCGGCCGCCGGTCCGGGCCGCAGCCAGTAGCGCCGGCGTTCGAAGGGATACGTGGGCAGTTCGTGGCACACCCCGTGCCAGCCGGACGGGGCGACCGGGACGATGGCCGACCAGTCCACCGGCAGGCCGGCCACGAAGGCCTCGGCGAACGCCGTCGTCAGCCGCTGCGGCCCGCCCTGCTCACGGCGCAGGGTGGCGACCACCGCGGTCGGCCGGCCGGCGTCCTCGACGATGTCGAGGATGGACGGGAGCAGCCCGGGGTGGGTCGAGACCTCGACCACCGCGCGCCGGTCCGGGATGACCGCGCGGACCGCGGAGTCCAGCTCGACGGGCAGGCGCAGGTTCCGGTACCAGTAGGCGGCGTCGAGGCGCTCGTCCGGTCCGATCCACCGGCCGTCGACCGTGGAGTAGAACCGGCAGCCCGGAACCAGCGGCTGCGCGGGCCGCACCCCGATCCCGTCCAGCTGGGCCAGCATGGGCTGTTCGAGCTCGTCCACGAGGAACGAATGCGAGGCGTAGGCCGCCTTCATCTTGCGGAACCAGATGCCCTCGTCGGCCGCCATCGCCGCGAACTCGTCGATGGCGTCGACCTCGCCGGAGATGGCCACGGTCGCCGGACCGTTGACGGCGCCGATCTCGATCCTGCCCTCGTAGCCGGCCAGCAGCTCGGTCATCCGCGCCCGGCTGACACCGACGATGAGCATCCCGCCGGTGGTGGGCAGTGCCGCGGCCAGCCTGGAGCGTACGACGATCGCGTGGAAGGCGTCCTCGACCGACAGCAGTCCGGCCACGCACGCGGCGGCGATCTCGCCCTGCGACGCGCCGAGCACCGCCTCGGGAACCACCCCGGCGGACGCCCAGAGCTGGGCCAGACCGGTGTTCATCACGAACGAGGCGGGCTGCACCACGTCCACCCGGGACAGGTCGTTCTCGCCGCGGAGTGCCTGCTCCAGGGTCCAGTCGGCGTCGTACGCGGCAAGGAGGGCCTCACAGCGACTCACCCAGGCCCGGAACTCGGGCGAGTGGTCGAGCAGGGCGCGGCCCATGCCGACCCACTGACCGCCCTGGCCGGGGAAGAGGAACACCGCGCCGGAACCGGGCCCGGTCTGTCCCATGACCAGACCCTCGTCGGCACCGCCCGTGGACAGCGCCCGCAGGCGGCCGACCAGTTCGGCCCGGTCCGCCGCGAGCACGGTGGCCCGTACCTCGTGCGCCGCGCGCCCCTGGGCCAGGGCCCCGGCCAGCTCCTCCAGCGGCACCTGACGCTGCTCGGCGAAGTCGGCCAGCCGCGTCGCCGACGCGGCCAGTTGCGCCTGGTTGCGGGCCGACAGCACGAACGGCAGGACACGGTCCGCGGCCGGCTCGGGTTCGCCGTCCGGCTGCGGGGCGGGCCGCTGCGGCGGCTCTTCGAGGATGAGGTGTGCGTTGGTTCCGCTGACCCCGAACACCGAGACCCCGGCGCGGCGCGCGCGGCCGTCGCGCACCGGCCACGGCTCGGCCCGGGTCAGCAGCCGGATGGTGCCGCTGGACCAGTCGACCTCGGGGGTCGGCGCGTCCACGTGCAGCGTCGCGGGCAGCGTCTGGTGCCGCATCGCGAGCACCATCTTGATCACACTCACCACGCCCGACGCCGCCTGGGTGTGGCCGATGTTCGACTTGACCGAGCCGAGACGCAGCGGGTCGGCGGGGTCGCGCCTGCCGTAGGTCTCGAACAGTGCCTGGGCCTCGATCGGGTCGCCGAGCCGGGTGCCCGTGCCATGCGCCTCGACGACGTCGACATCGACGGGCGACACCCCGGCGACCGCGAGCGCACGCTGGATCACCCGCCGCTGCGCCGTGCCGTTGGGCGCGGTGAGCCCGTTGGACGCGCCGTCCTGGTTGACCGCCGAACCCCGCACCACGGCGCCGACGTCGTGCCCGTTGCCGAGGGCGTCCGACAAGCGCTCCAGCAGGACGACACCGACGCCCTCGGAGTTGCCCGTTCCGTCCGCCGCGGCGGCGAAAGCCTTGCACCGGCCGTCGACCGCCAGCCCGCCGTTCTTCGCGAACTCGACGAACGCGCCCGGCGTCGACATCACCGTGACACCGCCCACCACGGCGAGCGAGCACTCGCCGCTTTGCAGCGCCTGGATGGCCATGTGCATCGCGACCAGCGACGACGAGCACGCGGTGTCCACCGACACCGCGGGCCCGGTGAAGCCGTAGACGTACGACACCCGGCCGGAGACCACCGAGACCGCGCCGCCGCTGCCGCGCAGACCGTCCGTCTGCTCGTCGCCGCCGAACATCCCGTAGCCCTGGCCCATCACGCCGACGAACACGCCGACGTCACGACCGCGCAGTGCCGCCGGGTCCAGACCCGCGTCCTCCAACGCCTCCCACACGACCTCGAGCAGCAGGCGCTGCTGCGGGTCCATGGCGAGCGCCTCGCGCGGGGAGATACCGAAGAACCCGGCGTCGAACTCGGCCGCGTCCGTCAGGAAGCCGCCCGCCTCGACCGGGAAGGCGGACAGGTCCCAGCCCCGGTCACCGGGCAGTGCCGAGCGGCCCTCGCCGCCGCGTTCCATCAGGTCCCAGAAGTCGCCGGGGCCGCGCACTCCGCCCGGCAGCCGGCAGCCCATGCCGATGACGGCGATGTCGTCGTGCGGGCGGGCCGCCACGACGGGTGCCGTCTCGGCCGCGGTGTCGGTGCCGGAGAGCTGGTCGCTCAGATAACGGGCCAGCTGCCGTGGCGTCGGGTGGTCGAAGGCGACCGTGGTGGGCATGGTGCACCCGGTCGCGGCGCCGAGCCGGTTGCGCATCTGCACCGCGCCGAGCGAATCCATCCCGGCCGCCTGGAACGGCGCGTCGGGATCGATGTCGTCGCCCGCCGCGTAACCGAGGACGAGCGCCACGCAGGCACGGACGACCGCCAGCAGGTGTGCCTCCCGCTCGGCCGGGGACTGCCCGGCGAGCGAGACGGCCGGCTCGCCGGCCGGGGCCGTGCCACCGGCCCGCCGGCGGGCGCCGACCAGCCTGCGCAGCAGCGGCTGGACCGGCCCGCCCGCCGCCGCGTCGGCGCGGGCCGCGGCGAGATCGAGCTTCATCGGCACCAGATGCGCCTCGCCGCTGTCCACAGCGGCGTCGAACAGTGCCAGGGCCTCCCGAGTGCCCACCGGCAGGACACCGCCGCGGCTGATGCGGGCCAGGTCGGCGGCGTCCAGGTGGCCCGTGATGCCGCCCTCCTGCGCCATCAGGCCCCAGGACAGCGACACCCCTCGGCGGCCGGACGCCCGGCGCGCCTCCATGAGCCCGTCCAAGTAGGCGTTCGCGGCGGCGTAGTTGCCCTGCCCGGCCGAGCCGAGCAGTCCGGCCGCCGAGGAGTACACGACGAACGCGGCGAGATCGCGGTCCCGGGTCAGCTCGTCCAGGTGCCGCGCGCCGTCGGCCTTCGGTCCGAGGACCGCCGCGACGCGTTCCGGGGTCAGTCCCTGCAGCAGGCTGTCGTCCAGCACGCCGGCGGTGTGGACGACCGCGGTCAGCGGATGCTGCGACGGAATACCGGCCAGAGTTGCGGCCAACGCGCCGCGATCGGCGACATCGCAGGCCACGACGGTGGTCTCCGCGCCAAGAGCCGACAGTTCGGCGACGAGTTCGCTCGCGCCGTCCGCCGCCGGTCCGCGCCTGCCGACCAGCAGCAGGTGCCGGACACCGCGGGCGCGGACCAGATGGCGGGCCAGCTGCGCACCGAGCGAGCCGGTGCCGCCGGTGACCAGGACCGTACCGTCGGGATCCAGCGTCACGGGATGCTGGGCGAGCGGCCCGGCGGGCGCCAGATGGGGCACCAGGGCGGTCGCCCGGCCCCGCACGGCCAGTTGCGGCTCCTCGGCGGCCAGGGCCAGGGCCACGGCGGCGTCGGTGTCCGCACCGGGCTCGATGTCGAGCAGGAGCACCTTCCCGTCCGCCAGCTCCGCCTGCGCGGCACGGACCAGGCCCCACACCGCGGCCGACGGCACATCGGTGACGTCGGCCGCGCCGGCCGGGACGGCGCCGCGGGTCAGTACGACGAGCCGGGCATCGTCCGGAGCGTCCGTCTGCCATGCCTGGAGCACGGCGATGACGTCCTCCAGCAGGTCCTGCACCGGCCGGCCCGGCTCCGCCTCGAAGACGGCGGCCGCGGGGTCCGTCACCGTCGCCGCGAACGCCGCGACATCGGCGGCCGTGGCCACCGCGGCCGTCCGCCACGGCCGTGCGGACGCCTCGGGCACCGTCGCGGGGGCCCAGACGACCCGGTGCATCGCGTCGGACGTCGTCGTGCCGAGCTGCTCGGGCCGGACCGGGACCGCGGACCACGAGCGGACCGTGAGCACCGGTGCCCCGGTCTCGTCGGCCGCGTCCAGGGTCCACCGGTCGTCGCCGAGCGGGGTCAGGCGCGCCCGCACCCGGCGCGCGCCGGTCGCGTGCAGCACGACCTCCTCCCACCGGCCGGCCATCGTGCCGGGCGCCAGCACCGCCCGCGTCGAGGCGTCCAGCAGGAGGGGCGACAGCCCGAATCCCGTGGAGTCGTCGGAGTCGGTGAGTTCGGCCTCGACGAAGGTCTCCTCGCCCCGGCACCACACGCCGCGGAGCCCGGCGATGTCCGGGTCCGCCTCGGTCGGCTCCGCCCCGGCCGGCGGCCACGGCCCGGTCATCGGCTGCGCTGCCGCGGGCACGCGGGCGGCCAGGGTTCCGGTGGCGTGCCGGACCCAGCCGCCGGCGCCGTCCTGTGCGCCGTAGACCGCGACCGGACGGCGGTCGTCGTCATCGGCCGCGCCGACGACGATCTCCACGCGCACCGCCGCGTCCGCGGGCACGGCCAGCGGGGTCTCGATCACCAGCTCCTCGAGCAGACCGCACGAGACCTCGTCGCCGACCCGGACCGCCAGGTCCACCAGCGCGGAGGCCGGCAGCACGTCGACGCCGTGCAGACGGTGGCCGGCCGACCACGGGTGGGTGTCCCGGGACAACCGCGCGGTGCCGATCACGCCACCGGTGTCCGGGGCGACGACGACGGCCGACATCAACGGGTGGTCGACGGCCACCTGGCCGAGGCCGGCCGCGTCCGTGGCGCGGGAGTCCGGCTGCAGCCAGTAGTGCTTGCGCTCGAAGGCGTAGGTCGGCAGGCCGACGACGGGCGCGGAGGCCGGCAGCAGTGCCGGCCAGTCGACCGGGACGCCCCGCACGAAGAGTTCGGCCAGGGCCGCGATCGCCGTCTGCGACTCGTCGCGCCCGTCCCGCAGCATGGGCGTGCAGACCGCCTCGGCGCCGGACGCGGTCGCCGTCGCCAGCACCGCCCCGGACAGGCCGGCACCGGGACCCATCTCGATGAACAGCCGCCCGCCCTGCTCGATGGCGGTGGCGGTGCCGTCGGCGAAGCGCACCGTACGACGGACCTGCTCGACCCAGTAGTCGGCGGTGGTCAGGTCGCCGCCGAGGGGGGCGACGACGGGGATCCGCGCGGGCTGCCAGGTCACCTCGGCGATCGCCGCGCGGAAGGCGGCGAGCATCGGCTCCATCAGCGCGGAGTGGAACGCGTGCGAGACGTCCAGCCGCCGGGTCTTGCGGCCCTGTGCCCGCAGCTCCTCGGCGGCGGCGAGGACGTCGTCCTCGTCACCGGACAGCACCACCGACGACGGATCGTTCACCGCGGCGAGACCGACACCGGCGCCGAGGAACGGGCGCACCTCGTCCTCGGTCGCAGCCACCGCGACCATGGCCCCACCGGTGGGCAGCGCCTGCATCAGCCGGCCGCGGGCGGCGACCACGGTCGCCGCGTCGTCCAGGGAGAGCATGCCCGCGGCGTGCGCCGCGGTGATCTCGCCCACCGAGTGGCCCAGCAGCAGACGCGGACGGGCGCCCCATGCCTCGGCCAGCCGGAACAGCGCCGTCTCCACCGCGAACAGGGCCGCCTGGGTGTACACGGTCTGGTCCAGCAGGGCGGCCTCGGCGGTGCCCGGCTCGGCGAACACCACGTCACGCACGCGGGTGCCGTACTCGGGCGCCAGGCGCTCGTCAAGGCGGGCGCAGACCTCGTCGAAGGCGCTCGCGTACACCGGGAACCGCGTGTACAGCTCGCGTCCCATGCCGAGCCGCTGCGCTCCCTGGCCGGGGAACACATACACCACCGACGACGCCGCATCCGGTGTCGCGGAGCCGGTGCTCGTACCCGGAGCGGTCACACCCGCGGCGATCGCGTCGAGGCGCGTGAGCAGGGCATCGGTGTCCGCCGCGGCGACAACGGCCCGGTGCGTGAGCAGCGCGCGGCTGGTGACCAGGGTCCGGGCCACCCCCGCCGGGGACAGCCCGCTCGCCGCCGCCCGCAACCGCGCCGCCTGGCCGGCCAGGGCGGCCGGGGTGTGTGCGGACAGCACGAACGGCAGCACGGCGGACAGCTCGGTGTCCGGTCCGGCGTCGGCCACCGCCGGGGCCGCGTCCTCGCCCGGTACCTGCTCGAGGATGAGGTGCGCGTTGGTGCCGCTGATGCCGAACGAGGAGATGCCCGCGCGGCGGGGCCGGCCGGCGTCGGGCCAGGCGCGGCCCTCGGTGAGCAGTGCCACGGTGCCGTCGGACCAGTCGACGTGCGGCGTGGGCTCGTCGACGAACAGGGTCGGCGGGAGGACGCCGTGCCGGATGGCCTCGACCATCTTGATCACCGAGACCACGCCGGCGGCGGCCTGCGTGTGGCCGAGGTTGGACTTCACCGAGCCGAGGAACAAGGGGCGGTCGGCGGAGCGCTCCCGGCCGTAGGCGGCGATGATCGCCTCGGCCTCGCTCGGATCGCCGAGCGTGGTCCCGGTGCCGTGGGCCTCGACGGCGTCGATGTCGTCCGGGCCGACCCCCGCGGCCGCGAGCGCGGCGCGGATGACGCGCTGCTGGGCGGGACCGTTCGGCGCGGTGAGGCCGTTGGAGGCGCCGTCCTGGTTGATCGCCGACCCGCGGATCATCGCGAGCGGCCGGTGCCCGTTGCGGCGCGCGTCGGACAGCCGCTCCAGCAGGACGACACCGACGCCCTCGGACAGCACGGTGCCGTCGGCGGCCGCGGCGAACGCCTTGCACCGGCCGTCCGCGGCCAGGCCCCGGGCCCGCGAGAACCCGGTCACACCGATCGGAGACCCCATGACGGCGACACCGCCGGCGAGCGCCAGTTCGCACTCGCCCTGGCGCAGTGCCTGGGCCGCCAGGTGGATGGCCACCAGGGACGACGAGCACGCGGTGTCCACGGTCATGGCCGGGCCTTCCAGCCCGAACACATAGGACACCCGGCCGGACGCCACGCTGCCGGCGGTCGCGGTGGTGGCGTATCCCTCGAGCTCGGCGGGGATGTCGGCCAGCGAGCCGATGTAGTCGTGGATGGACATGCCGGTGTAGACGCCGACACGCTCGCCCCGCAGTGCCGAGGGGTCGATGCCGGAGGCCTCCAGCACCTCCCACGTGGTCTCCAGCAGCAGCCTCTGCTGCGGGTCCATGGCCAGCGCTTCGCGCGGGGAGATCCCGAACAGCGCCGCGTCGAAGTATCCGGCGTCGTGCAGGAAGCCGCCCTGGCTCACATACGCGGTCCCGGCGCTGTCGGGGTCGGGGTCGAAGAGCCCGCCGAGGTCCCAGCCGCGGTCACCGGGGAACTCGGACATCGCGTCCCGGCCTTCGGCGACCAGCTCCCAGAAGTCGGCCGGCGAGGCGATCTGGCCGGGCAGCCGGCACGCCATGCCGACGATGACGATCGGGTCGTCGTCGGCCCGCACCGCCGCCCTGGGCGCCGGTGCGACGGCCGCGGACGCCGCACCCGTCTCCTCGAGCAGGTGCTGCACGAGCGCCTGTGGTGTGGGGTAGTCGAAGATCACCGTCGCGGGCAGCTTGACCGCGGTGGCGGCCGTCAGCCGGTTGCGCAGCTCCACCGCGGTCAGCGAGTCGAACCCGATGTCGCTGAACCGGGCGGAGTCGAGGTAGACGTCGTCCTCGGCCCGGCCGAGAACGGTCGCCACCTCGGTACGGACGATGCCGAGCAGCAACTCGGTGCGCTCCTGAAGGGACAGCCCGGCGAGGCGGCCCCCAGCGCGCCGTCGGCGCCGGCCTGAGCGACGCGCCGCGGCGGCCGCACCAGCGCCCGGAACAGCGGCGCGACGGCTGCGTCGGGGCCGGTCTCGGCCCGCACGGCGGCGAGATCGAGCTTGATCGGCACCAGCAGGGAGTTGCCCGAGTGGATCCCGGCGTCGAAGATGCCGAGCGCCTCGTCGGTCGACATCGGCCGGACGCCGCCCCGGCGCATCCGGGTCCTGTCCACGTCGGCGAGCTGTCCGGTCATCCCGGTGGCCGGGCTCCACAGGCCCCAGGCCAGCGACACGGCGGGAAGTCCGGCCGCCCGGCGGGCTGATACGACGGCGTCGACGTAGGCGTTGGCGGCGGCGTAGTTGCCTTGACCCGCCGAGCCGAACACGCTGGCCGCCGAGGAGAACACGGCGAAGACCTGGGGCGGTCGCGCCCGGGTCAGCTCGTCCAGGACACGCAGCCCGCCGGCCTTGGGCGCGAAGACCCCGGCCAGCCGGTGCGGATCGAGGCCGGCGATGACGCCGTCGTCCAGCACGCCGGCCGCGTGTACGACGCCGGTCAGCGGGTGCTCGTCCGGTATGGCGTCGAGCAGCGCCTCGACGGCGGCGCGATCGGCGACGTCACAGGAGACCACGGTGACCGACGCGCCCTGCCCGGTCAGTTCCTCGACGAGTGCGTCGGCCCCTTCCGCGGCTGCGCCGCGACGGCTGGCCAGCACGAGCCGTCGCACCCCGTGCTCGCGCACCAGGTGCCGGGCGAGCAGCGCGCCGAGCACACCGGTGCCGCCCGTGATCAGTACCGTGCCGTCCGGGGCGAACCCGGCGTCGGACGGCGGTTCGGTGAGCTGGGCGCGGCCGAGCCGCGGCGCGAGGACGGCGTCCGCGCGCACCGCGGCCTGCGGCTCGCCGGTGGCGAGGGCGGACGCGACGGAGTGGTCCCGGTCGGCACCCGGCTCGATGTCGACCAGGACGAACCGGTTCGGGTTCTCCGCCTGAGCCGAGCGCAGCAGTCCCCACACGGCGGCGCCGGCGGGGTCGGCGACCGGGCCGGACGCCGGTACCGCGCCGCTGGTCACCACGACGAGCGGCACCGGTTCCAGCGCCGGTTCCTCCAGCCACGCCTGCAGCACCCCGAGCACCCTGGCGAGCAGCGGCAGCGGTTCGGTGTCCGCGGCGGCGTCCGCGGTGAGGTCGAGTACGGCCAGGTCGGGCAGCCGCTCGCCGAGGTCCTCGGCCATGGCGGTGCGGGCCACGTCGCCGGAGGTCGCGACGACCGCCCGGTTCCCGACCGGATCCGGCGCGGCGGCCGGGACACGGGTCCAGTCGAGCTGCCACAGCGCCGAGGCGACGGACGGGCCGGACCGGGCGGTCAGGTCCGTGATGGGCAGCGAGACCAGCGAGTCCATGGTCAGCACCAGGGCGCCGGTCTCGTCCGCGGCGTCGAAGGACAACGCGTCCGGACCGCACGGCGCGACGCGGACCCGCAGGGCACCGGCACCGCTCGCGTGCAACCGGACGCCGTTCCAGGCGAACGGCAGGACGTTGCGGTCGTCGTCGCGGCGGTGGAAGGCGTTCGCGTGCAGCGCGGCGTCCAGCAGTGCCGGGTGAATGCCGAACATGTCCAGCGTTTCGCGCTGCCCGGCGGGCAGTGCGGCTTCGGCGAAGATCTCGTCACCGCGCCGCCACACCGCGTTCAGGCCGGCGAAGGCCGGCCCGTAGTCGTACCCCCGGTCGGCGAGGCGGGCGTAGAAGTCGCCCAGCTCCTCGCGCTGCGCGCCCTTCGGCGGCCACTCGGCGAAGTCGAACCCGCTGCCGGCGGTGTCGGCGCGGGAGTCCGACAGCAGGCCCGAAGCGTGGCGGACCCACCCTTCGTCGCCCCGGACACTGTGCACCTCGACCGGCCGGCGTCCGGACGCGTCCGGGCCGCCGACCGAGACCTGCAGCCGCACCGCGCCCTCTTCGGGCAGCAGCAGCGGCGACTCGATCACCAGTTCGTCGAGCATCCCGAACCCGAACTCGTCGCCGGCCCGGATGGCCAGGTCCACGTAGGCGGTGCCCGGCACCACCACGGCGTCCTGGATGCGGTGACCGGCCAGCCACGGATGGGTCGTCAGGGAAAGGCGCGCGGTGAACACCAGGCCGCCGGTCTGCGGGAGTTCCACCACCGCGCCCAGCAGCCCGTGGCCGCTGGTCGTCTGGCCCAGTGCCTCGGCGCTCGAGACGCCACCGGGCATGGTGATCCAGAACCGCTGGTGGTCGAACGGGTAGGTGGGCAGCCGCACCGCCGTCGACGGGGTGCCCACGGGGCACAGCGCGGTCCAGTCCACCATCAGGCCGCGTACGAAGACCTCGGCCACCGAGGTGAGCAGCCGGGCCATGCCGCCCTCGTCGCGGCGGGTCGATCCGACCGCGAGGACGTCGGCGTCCAGCTCGTCGCCGACGTCGGTGACGGCCGGCGCCAGCACGGGGTGGGCACCGACCTCGACGAAGAGACGGTGGTCCTGCGCGATCAGCTCACGCACGGCCGACTCGAAGCGGACGGTCTGGCGCAGGTTGCGGTACCAGTAGTCGGCGTCGAGCCGGTCGTCGTCGCCGAGCCACCGGCTTTCGACCGTCGAGTAGAACGGCAGGTCCGGCGCCGAGTAGGCCAGTCCGCCGAGGTCGTTCAGCAGGTCGCCCTTGATGCTCTCGACGTAGTGGCTGTGCGAGGCGTAGTCGACGTCGATCCGGCGGAACCGGACAACCCGGTCCGCCGCCGTCGCGGCCAGCTCGTCCAGGGCGCCGCCGTCACCGGCCACGACCACCGCCGCGGGACCGTTCAGCGCCGCGACCTCCAGCCGTTCACCCCAGGGCTCGATCAGCGCGCGCACCTGGTCCTCCGGCAGCCCGACCGAGGCCATCCCGCCGCCGCGGGGCAGCTGCTCGGCGATCACCTGGCTGCGCAGGGTGACCACCCGCGCCGCGTCGGCGAGGGACAACGCGCCCGCGACGCACGCGGCCGCGATCTCGCCCTGCGAGTGACCGACCACCGCGTCGGGGACGACCCCGGCCGACTTCCACACCTCGGCCAGGCCGAGCATCACCGCGAAGCACACCGGCTGGACGACGTCGACCCGGCTCAGCTCGCTGCCGTCGCCGCGCAGCACCTCGGTCAGCGACCAGTCCACCCACGGCTCGAAGGCCGCTTCACATGCGGCGATGCGCGCGGCGAAAACCGGGGAGCTGTCTAGCAGTTCGCGGCCCATCCCGGCCCACTGGGTGCCCTGCCCCGGGAACACGAAGACCGTCTTGCCCGGCCCGGCCGACTTGACGACACCGGTGGCGACGCCCGGACCACCGCGGCCCGCGGCGAGCTGCGACAGACCGGACCGCAGCTCGTCCCGCGTCCGCGCCACCACCACCGCACGGTGGCTCAGCCGGGCCCGTCCGGTCAGCAGCGCGGCGGACAGGTCACCGAGTGCCGTGCCGTCGTCGAGGACCTCGCCGAGGCGCCTGCCCAGGCCTTCGAGCGCGGTCGCGGTCTTGGCCGACACCAGGAACGGGAGCGCGGTGCCCTCCGGCACGGCCGGGTCCGGCGTCCGGTCCGCTTCCGCGACCGCGGGCGCCTCTTCCACGATCATGTGCACGTTGGTGCCGCTGGCGCCGAAGGCGGAGATACCGGACCGGCGCGGGCGGCCGTTGTCCGGCCATGCGCGCCCCTCGGTGAGCAGCTCGACCGTCCCGGAGGACCAGTCGACCTGCGGAGTCGGGCTGTCCACGTGGAGCGTGGCCGGCAGATAGCGGTGCTGAAGCGACAGGACCGTCTTGATCAGGGCGGCCACGCCGGACGCGGCCTGGGTGTGCCCCAGAACGGACTTGACCGAGCCGAGCAGCAGCGGTCGCTTCGGATCGCGTCCCTGCCCGTAGGTGGCGAAGAGGGCCTGTGCCTCGATCGGGTCACCCAGGGTGGTGCCGGTTCCGTGTGCCTCCACGGCGTCGATGTCGTCCGTGGCCAGGCCGGCGGACTCCAGCGCGGCGCGGATGACCCGCTGCTGGGCGGGGCCGTTCGGAGCGGTCAGGCCGTTGGACGCGCCGTCCTGGTTGATGGCCGAGCCGCGGATCACGGCGAGCACGCGGTGCCCGTTGCGCTGCGCGTCGGACAGCCGCTCCAGCAGGACCACGCCCACGCCCTCGGCCCAGCTGCTGCCGTCCGCCGCTGCGGCGAAGGACTTGCACCGTCCGTCGAAGGCGAGGCCGCGCTGGCGCGCGAAGCCGACGAAACCGCCCGGGGTGGCCATGACGGTGGCGCCGCCGGCGAGCGCCAGCGAGCACTCCCCGCGGCGCAGCGCCTGGGTCGCCAGGTGGATCGCGACCAGCGACGACGAGCACATCGTGTCGACGGTGACAGCGGCGCCTTCGAGCCCGAGGCAGTAGGACACGCGGCCCGAGGCGATGCCGCCGGCGCTGCCGAGCGCGCGCTCCAGGCTGAGGAAGTCCTCCGCGCCGGGGAGGTCGGGGGCGTAGTCCTGGTGGACCATGCCCGCGTACACGCTGGTGTCCGAACCGCGCAGGCTGTGCGGGTCGATGTCGGCGCGCTCCAGTGTCTCCCAGCAGACCTCCAGCAGTTGCCGCTGCTGGGGGTCCATCGCCAGCGCCTCGCGGGGCGAGATGCCGAAGAAGCCCGGGTCGAACTGGTCCGCGTCGTGCAGGAACGCGCCCTGGTCGACGTAGGTGGTGCCGGGGGTCTCGGGATCGGGATCGTAGAGTCCCTCGAGATCCCAGCCTCGGTTGTCCGGGAACGGCGTGTACACGTCCGTCCCCTCGGACACCACTTTCCAGAAGTCCTCGGGCCCGGCGATACCGCCTGCGAACCGGCATCCGACCGACACGACGGCGATGGGTTCCGAGGCCGCCGCGAGGAGTTCTTCGGTCTTCTGGCGGAACCGCGCGGTCTCCTTGACCGATTCGCGCAGGGCCTTGACGAGCTCCGGTTCCGGCGTGGTGCTCAAATCGGTCCTCCAGGTCCGTTGGAACAGGCCGCGCCGGAGACATCAGTAGGGTTCGCCCGGCGTCGGCGTACGTTCGACGACGCTAGGTGCCGGGGTGGGTGGCTGAGATCCCTCAGCCTGACAGGGGTTGGGCGTCAGTCGCCGTTCAGCTGCCGCCGCAGGCCGTCGACGAGTTCCACCACGCCGCCCGGGCCGGCGCTGCCGTAGACGTGGAAGTCCGGCCGGACGAGAACCGACGACGCATTCCGGGCGGCCAGCCAGGCGTGGTAGACGCCGTCCACGTCGCCCACCCGGCCGGGTGGCGGTCCTTGGCCCGCGGGCGTCAGATGGGCGACCTTCGCATCGATCCCGGACAGCAGGGCACGCGCCCGCCCGTCCAGCGCGTCCGGTGCCTCGGTCGTCACGAGGACGAAGCCCCGCCCCACCAGATCGTCGAAGCGGCCGGTGACGCCGTCCACCTCGACCCGGCCCGCGACGATGACCTCACCGCCGCCTCGGCCGCCGGCGGCGGGCTGGAGCAGCCCGGCGGTCAGCGCCACCGCCTCCGGCGCCCGGGTCGTACGCCCGGCTCCGCTCGCGGACATCGCCGCGTCACGGTCGGCCGCGGCGGACGGGTCGGTCACACAGATGACCCGGCCGAGCTTGACCGACGCCGTGATGGCGGCCTTGGTGTGGCCGCGCCGTTCGACGGTGTAGGTGTCGAGCAGCTGCCCGGATGCCCGGCCGGCGAGCACCAGATCGAGTTTCCACGCCAGGTTGCTGACGTCGCGGATGCCCGAGCACATGCCCTGCCCGGCGAACGGCGGCATGAGGTGGGCCGCGTCCCCGGCGAGGAAGACCCGGCCCCACCGCCACTGGTCGGCCCACATCGCGCGGGACCGGTAGCTGCCGCTGCGCAGCAGCGTGGCGTTGTCCGGTGTGACGCCGTGCGGTTCGAGCAGCCGCCACGCGGTGGCGGGGTCGTTCAGTTCGGCGGAGGACTCACCGGGCAGCCGCATGAACTCCCAGCGGCGGCGTCCGGGGCCGCTGCCGACGAGTGTCGTGGGCCGCTGTGGGTCGCACAACTGCACGTTGGTGGGGACGAACTCCCGTGGCTGGTGCAGCCGCACGTCGCACAGCAGCCACTCGTAGGAGAACCCCAGGTCGGTGACCGAGACCCCGGCGCGGTCGCGGACTTCGCTGTTCGCGCCGTCGCAGCCGACGAGCCAGCGGCCGTGGTAGGTGGTGGTCGCGCCGTCCTCGTCCTCGGCTGTCGCGGTGACGGTGGTCTCGGTCTGCGTGACGTCGACGACCCGCAGGCCACGGTGCACGGTCACGGTGGGCTGGGCCGCCAGCTCGGCGGCGAGCAGTTCCTCCAGCGCGGGCTGGTGCATCGTGCTCGCGTCCGGCCAGCCGTAGCGTCCGCTCCGGTCGAACGCGATGTCCAGCAGGGTCTGCCCGCTGCCGCCGCGCCAGCGGTACCCGGTCGCCGGGGTCGAGATCGCCGGCAGTCGCTCGCCGATTCCGGTGGCCGCGAGCAAGCGGGCGCTCTCCCCGTCGAAACTGGTGGCGCGGGGCAGCGGAAAGACTGCACGGTGCCGCTCGACCACGACGACGTGCCGGCCCTTGCGGGCCAGCAGGAGCGCGAGTACGGCCCCGCTCGGACCGCAGCCGACGACGACGACGTCCGTCGGCTGCTCGGACGTGGCGGACATGCCACCGTCCTCCTCTCGTTCGGCGAGGCCGGTGGATGTCCCGGTCCGACCTCGGCACCGGCCGTGCCGCCGGCCGGCGGCAGGCACGGTGGGTGTGCACGGTTCAGGCTCGCGGCCGGGGTTCGGGGGTGAGGACGGCGGGCAGGGAGCTCATGCCGTGGAGGATGCTGGAGTAGATCCAGCTTTCGGGAGCGCTCTGTTCGGCGTGGGCGACGAGGGTGCGCAGGGAGTCGAGCACTTCCTCGACCTCGATGCGGGCCAGGACGTGGCCGAGGCACAGGTGCGAGCCGAAGGCGAAGGTGAGGTGCTTGTTGGGGGTGCGGTCGAGGGCGAAGCGATCGGGATCGGCGAAGACGTTCTCGTCGCGGTTGGCCGAGGAGATCCAGACGCTGACGATGTCACCCTTGGCGATGAGCTGGTCGCCGATCTGGATGTCACCGGTGGCGGTGCGCCCGCCGTGGAGTGAGGGCACGGTCCAGCGCAGGATCTCGTTGGCGGCGGTGTCGAGTCCGACGGTGCCTTCCTTGAGCGCCCGCCACTGGTCGGGGTGTTCGATGAGGGTCTTGAGGCCGCCGGAGATGGCGTGCCGTCCGGTTTCGTCGCCGCCGATGATGAGTCCGTAGCAGTTGGACATCAGGTCCGCGTCGCTGAGCCGTTCCCCGTTGATGCGGCAGTTGGCCAGCAGGCTGACGACGTCGTCGGCGTCGTCGTTGCCGCGACGGGTCTCGGCCAGGTCGGCGAAGTAGAGCAGGATCTCGCTCTTGGCCCGCCAGTTCTCCTCGGCGGGTGCGTCGGCGTAGTCCGAGCTCCACGCGTGCGAGGTGAGGCCGAGCAGATAGCGGCGGTCTTCGTCGGGGACGTCCATCAGGCCGCAGATCGCGCCGAGGGGGATGTTCGCGGACACCTCGTGCACGAAGTCGCACTCCGGCTTCTCCATCGCCGCGATGATCAGCTCGTCGATGGTCTTGCGGATCGCGTCCCGGATACGGGCCAGCCGGCGCTGGGAGAACGCCGCGTTGAGGATGTTGCGCAGCTGGGTGTGCTTGTCCCCGTCGGTGACCGCCAGCATCGAGCCCGAGGCCGAGTCGCCGCCGGTCAGAAGCGTCGGCAGGGCGTTGCCCCGCTCCGTGGTGAAGAATTCCTTCTTCCGGTACACCGACATCGCGTCCGCATGGCGGGAGAGCACCCAGAAACCGGGCTGATCCCCACGCGGCGGGTGCCAGTAATAGGGCCGCTCCGAACGCAACCGCCGCCACACCTCGCCCAGTTCGTGCTCGGCGTGCAGCACCGGATCGGCGAGATCGAGTTCGTCCAGCGTCTCAGGACTGACCGGCGTGCGAGTCATTGTTGTGAAGCCCTCCGTAAAAGGTGTCCGGTAAGAAATCAACAGACCGGACCGCACCAGAACCTCACGCAACCCCGGCCCTAACCGCGCCCACCCTACGAATGCCCCCGCACGCCCCACGATCCCCCACCCAAGTAGTCACACGGTCAAAACCCCGGCTGCCGCGGCACATACCTGCCGAACCGGTCCGGTTCTACCAGGCCGAGGGATGTGCCGCACCGGCCGGCTTCCTACTCTCGGAAATGCATGACGCGGAGCACATTCGCGGAACTGATGAATACCTGTGTGGGCGCATCCGCCCCCGACGACATGCCTTCAAGAACCTCATCGCGGCCGAGCGCGAAAACGCGCGGGGCCGGCGGTGAAACGGGCGTCTCCCCGCCTCCCCTCACCCCCCGTCGGCGGGCGGGGAGGCGCCCACCCCTCCCGGCGATCCGAGGGAGCGGAACCACCAGACCGAGGGATGCACCCGAGGGCCGGCCGCCAATGGCGGCCGGCCCCGCTGTCGTTGAGCCGTTATCAGAGTCTTTCGCTGAGGAGAACCATGTCCGAGACCGCGACCTCGCCCGTGCCCGAGTCCGGCCGAATCCCCGTCGACTTCTGGTTCGACCCGATGTGCCCGTGGGCCTGGATCACCTCCCGCTGGGTGCTGGAAGTGGTCGAGCTCCGCGACATCGAGGTCCGCTGGCACATCATGAGCCTCGCCGTCCTCAACGAGAACAAGGGCGACGAACTGCCCACCTCCCACCGGGAGATGATCGCGGCCAAGTCGTGGCCGTCGGTGCGCGTGGTCACGGCGGCCTGGCAGAAGTACGGCGCGGACGTCCTCGGCCCGCTCTACACGGCGCTCGGCACCCGCATCCACGACAACGGCGAGGGCCCGACCCGCGAGGCCATCGCCGGTGCCCTCGCGGACGCCGGCCTGCCCGCCGAGCTGATCGAGTACGCCGGGCAGCAGGACTTCGAGTTCGACGCCGAGCTGCGCGCCTCGCACCAGGAGGGCATCGAGAAGGTCGGCCAGGACGTCGGCATCCCGGTCATCGCGCTGCCGGGCCCGGACGGCGAGCAGATCGCCTTCTTCGGCCCGGTCGTCACCCCCGCCCCGAAGGGCGAGGAGGCGGCCCGGCTGTGGGACGGCGCGGTCGCCGTGGCCTCGGTGCCGGGCTTCTATGAAATCAAGCGGACCCGTACGCGCGGGCCCGTCTTCGGCTGACGGCACGACACCACACGCCACAGCGAGGCAGGGCCCCGCGGGTCACACCCGCGGGGCCCTGCCCATGGACACGGACACGCCCGGCCGGCGCTGTGCCACAACGCCGGACATCATGTCCGGTAGCGGAAGCGAATCCGGCCACGGGTGAGGTCGTACGGGCTGAGCTCCACCAGCACTCGGTCATGCAGCATGATCTTGATGAAGTTCTTGCGGATCTTCCCGCTGATGTGTGCGAGAACCTGGTGGCCGTTGTCCAGCTCGACCTTGAAGGTAGCGTTGCGCAGACATTCGACGACGATACCTTCGACGTCGACACCACCCGAATTTCTTGCCATATCCTCAGACTTCTCCGTAACTGGGCGCAGACTGGTGGGAAATTAATCCGAAAACACTTTAGTCGAGGCGCCCCGCACACGCTAGCCCGCCGTCCGTATTCAGCCAGAACGGCTGATCTCACCTCATTCCGGCCGAGCGGGAACCGCATCGGAATCCACACCCAGCCAATACCGTTGCCGCTGGAACGCATACGTCGGCAGTTCCACCCGCGCCGAACCCGTACCGGAAAGCACGGCCGGCCAGTCGAGCTCGGCGCCGGTGACGAACAGACCGGCCGCCGCGGCCACCGCCGTGTCCGTCTCGGGGTGGTCCTGCCGCAGCATGGCGACCACGGTGTCCGCCTCGGTGGTACCGCCCGTCACGGCCAGATTTTCGGCGATCGCATCGGCCAGGCCGCCCTCGGGTCCGGCCACGAGGAACCGTGTCGCCCCCGCCGCACGCAACGTCGCGATGCCGTCGGCGAAACGCACCGGCTGACGAACATGCCTCACCCAGTGGTCCGGCGAGCCGAGCAGATCACCACCGACCGACGCGTCGACGTTCGAGACGACCGGCAGGGTCGATGTGCCACGGCTCAAGTCCGCTGTCGCCTCGGCGAACCCGCCGAGAAGCGGCTCCGGCAACGACGGGTGGAACGCGTGCGCAACGGACTGCCACCGGACTTCCCTTCCCCTGCTCCGCAGTTCGTCCACGGCCACGGCCATCGCCGCACGGTCACCCGCGAGCACCACCGACGCCGGACCGTTCACCGCGGCGATGCTCACGTCCGGGGTGCCCGAGAGAACCTCGACGACCTCCGGTTCGCTCGCCGACACCCAGGCCATCGCCGCGGTGTCGGGCAGCTCGGCCATCAGCCGGCCACGCGCCACCACCACGCGCAGGGCGTCGGGCAGCGACAGCACACCTGCCACGTGCGCCGCCACGACTTCGCCCACGGAGTGACCCATGACGAAGTCCACCGTCACGCGCCAGGAGCCGAGCAGCGCGAACAGGCCGACGCCCACCGCGAACAACGCCGCCTCCGCGAGCAGGACCGGCTCGATCCCGCCGGTCTCGTCGGTCTCCTCGGCGAACACCGCGTCGCGCAGCGAACATCCCAGCAGCTCGTCGGCGACCGCGCAGACGTCGTCGAACGCCGCGGCGAAGACCGGCGAAGCCGCGTGCAGCTCACGCCCCATCCCCGCCCAGTGAGAGCCCTGACCGGGGAAGACGACCGCGGTCTTGCCGCCGGGACCGCCCCGTCCCGAGAACACGCCCCAAGCCACCGACTCGTCGGCGACGGCCCCCAGCCGGGCGACGAGCTCGCCGAGATCACGGCCGACCACGGCCGCCCGGTGCTCATGGCTGGTACGGGCCGCCAGCGACCGTCCCACCGCCCGCGGGTCCAGCTCCGGCCGCGCCGCGGCGAAGTCCCGCACCCGGGCGGCCTGAGCGCGCAGCGCGTCCGCACTGTGGCCCGACACCATCCAGACCGTGGGCGCCTGTGTGCCGTCGGCGTCCGGTTCCGTCCCGGTGCCGGTGCCCGTGTCTGTGTCCGTGTCCGTGTCCGAAGGTGCCTGTTCGAGAATCAGATGGGCGTTGGTTCCGCCGATCCCGAACGAGGACACCGCTGCTCGCCGCGCGCGTTCGACCTCGGGCCAGGGCCGGTTCTCCGTCAGCAACCGCACCGCTCCGGCCGACCAGTCGACCTTCGACGTGGGCTCGTCCACGTGCAGGGTCGGGGGCAGGGCGCCGCGTCGGATGGCCTCGACCATCTTGATCACGCCACCGACACCCGCGGCTGCCTGCGCGTGACCGATGTTCGACTTGAACGATCCCAGCCACACCGGTTCCGCGCCGGCCGGCCGCTGCCCGTAGGTCGCCAGAATCGCCTGCGCCTCGATCGGGTCTCCCAGCTTGGTCCCGGTCCCGTGCGCCTCCACCGCGTCCACATCGGACGTGGTCAGGCCGGCATTGGCCAAAGCCGCGCGGATCACCTGCTGTTGCGACGGGCCGTTGGGCGCGGTCAGGCCATTGCTGGCACCGTCCTGGTTCACCGCCGAGCCGGCGAGCACGGCGAGCACCTGGTGCCCCAGCCGTCGCGCGGTCGAAAGCCGCTCGAGCACGAGCACACCCGCGCCCTCGGCCCATGCCGTTCCGTCCGCGGACTCCGCGAAGGACTTGCAGCGGCCGTCCGGCGCCAGCCCTCGCCGCTGGGAGAACGCCACGAACATCCCGGGCGTCGCCAGCACGGTGACGCCTCCGGCGAGCGCCATGGTGCACTCCCCCGCGCGCACCGCCGCGGCCGCCTGGTGCAGCGCGACCAGCGACGACGAGCACGCCGTGTCGACCGTCACCGATGGGCCCTGCAGCCCGAGCGTGTAGGACACCCGCCCCGACACCACGCTCGCGGTCGTACCGGTCAGCAGGTACTTCTCCACGCCGTCACCGACCCGGGACAGCGAGGCGTACTCCTGGGTGACGGCGCCGAAGAACACTCCGGTGTCGCTCCCCCGCAGCGTGGCCGGGTCGATTCCGCCGCGTTCGAGCGCCTCCCAGCTCACCTCCAGCAGCAGCCGCTGCTGGGGGTCCATCGCCAGCGCCTCGAGTGGCTTGATCCCGAAGAATTCCGCGTCGAACGCGTCCGCGTCGTGGATGAATCCGCCGGCGCCCAGATACGTCTTGCCGGGACCGCCCGCCGGATCGACCACCGCCGGGTCCCACCCCCGGTTGACGGGGAAGTCCGACACCCCGTCCACCGCGCCGGCCACCATGTCCCACAGGGCGTCCGGCGAGGAGACTCCGCCGGGGAAGCGGCACCCCATACCCACGATCACCACCGGATCACCGGCCGTCGGCTGCTTCCGGCGCGCCGGTGCGGCGGTCTCGGTCCGGACTCCGGCGAGTTGCGCGTGCAGGTGTGCCGCGAGGTCCTGTGGCGTCGGGAAATCGAAGAGGAGTGTCGCGGGCAGCGGCTTGCCGGTGATCCGGTTGAGGGTGTTCCGCAACTCGACGGCGCTGAGCGAATCGAAGCCGAGCGCCTGGAACTGCCGGCGCGGGTCGATCGACGCCGCGTCGCTGTGGCCGAGAACGGCGGCGATCTCCGCCCGGAGGACCTCCGTGAGACGACGGAGCCGGTCTGCCTCGTCCAGGCCCGCCAGTTCCCGTACCAGCGATGTCTGCGACGCGGTGTCGTCCTTGCGCGCCGTCCGGCGGCGGGAGGGCCGTACGAGCTCACGCAGCAGCGGAGAGATCTGCTCTGCGGTGGTCTCGATGCCGGTCAGCTCCAGTTTCGCGGGCACGAGCAGGGGCCGGTCCGCGGCGACGGCGGCATCGAGCAGCGCCAGCGCCTGCTCGGTCGGCAGCGGGCTCAGACCGGTGCGGGCCAGCCGCGCACGGTCCTGGGAGCCGAGCCCGCCTCCCATGCCCGACTCCTCCGCCCACAGGCCCCAGGCGAGCGACACCGCCGGAAGCCCCTGGGAGACACGGTATGCGGCCAGCGCGTCGAGGAAGGTGTTGGCCGCGGCGTAATTGCCCTGGCCGGGGCCGCCCAGGACACCGATCGCGGAGGAGAACAGCACGAAGGCGTCCAGTTCCAGATCCCGCGTCAGTTCGTGGAGGTGCCACGCGCTCAGTGCCTTCGCCCGAAGCACCGTGTCCAGGCGTTCGGGAGTCAACGCGGACACCACGCCGTCGTCCAGCGTGCCCGCGCAGTGCACCACCGCGCGAACCGGCGCCGAGTCGGGCAGCGTGGCAAGCGCCTCGGCCAGCGCGCCGCGGTCGGCGATGTCGCACGCCGCGATGGTCACATCGGCGCCCAGGGAGGACAGCTCGGCCTCGAGGCCCGCCGCGCCGGGCGCGCCCCCGCCTCGTCTGCTCAGCAGGAGCAACCGGCGCACGCCGTGCTCGGCGACCAGGTGCCGCGCCACGACGGCTCCGAGTGCGCCTGTGCCACCGGTGATCACCACGGTGCCCTGAGGGGTCCACTTCGGCCCCGCCCCTGTCGCGTCGACCGGGGCCAGCCGCGGGACGTGGAACTTCCGGCCGCGGACGGCCAGTTGCGGCTCGTCGGCGGCGATCGCCGCGGGCAGCGACCGCAGCCCCTGGGCGCCGTCGACGTCGATCAGCGTGAAGCGGCCGGGATGTTCCGTCTGCGCCGATCGGATCAGGCCCCACACGCTCGCCGCCGCGACACTGCGGACCGGAGGCACCGCGCCTTCGGTCACGAAGACGAGGCGGGAGGTCAGCTCCTCGTGCGCGAGCAGGTCCTGGGCAAGCGCCAGCGCCTGGTGGCTGAGCGTCCGGCCGGCCACGGCGGGATCGTCGCCGTCGTCGCGGAGCGGGGCGACGATCGTGTCGGGCACGGTCGCCCCGCCCTTCACCGCCTCCGCCAGCGCGGCCACATCCGGGTAGCCCTCCCATCCGATGGCGGCAGCCGACGCGGCATCGCCGAGGATCACCGTGGTACCGGCGGCCGGCACGTCACGCGAGGGCACCGGCGTCCACACGACCTGGCGCAGGTCGTCGAGACCGCTTGTCTCTCCTGCCGCGGCCGTCGCCTGCTCGGGGTTCGCCTCCCGCAGCACGAGCGACGCGACCGTCATCACCGGGTTCCCGGCGTCATCGGCGATCTCGGCGCGTATCCGGCCTTCGGCGATCGGGGTCATGCGGGCGCGCAGACGACCGGACCCGGTCGCGTGCACCACCACGTCACTCCACGAGAACGGCACCCGCAGGGCCGGCCGCTCCGGACCGCCCGAGGGCACGACGGCCCAGGGCTGGATCACGGAGTCGAGCAGACCGGGATGCACCCCGTACCCGTTCGCACCGGTCGTGTCGGGGAGGCTCACCTCCACATAGCGGACGTCACCGTCGGCCCAGATGCGGCGCAGGCCGAGGAAATGCGGGCCGTAGCCGAATCCCGCGTCGGCGGCCTCCCCGTAGAACTCGTCGACATCGACGGGGACCGCACCGGACGGCGGCCACTGGGTCAGCTCGAACGCCGGCTCGGCTTCGGCGGCCGACAGGAAACCACCGGCGTGCCGGGTCCAGTCGGCGTCCGTGCGGGCGTCCACGGGGCGGGAGTACACCGCGAACTCACGGCGTCCCGCGCTGTCCTCGGGTTCGACGACCACCTGGATGCGCCGGGCCGTCCGGTCCGGAATCGCCATGAACACGTAATGGGTCAGCTCGTCGACGCGGTCACAGCCCACCAGGCCGGCGACGTGCGCCATCATGTCCAGGATGGCGACGCCGGGCAGGATCACCGTGCCGTGAACGACGTGTTCCGCCACCCAGGCCGGTGAGTCCGCGCTGAGCCGGCCGGTGAACACGTACCCGGCACCGCCCGGCAGGTCCGTCATCCCGGAGAGGATCGCGTGGTCCACCTTCCGCAGCCCCACCGCGTCCGCGACGGCTCGCGCAGGGGCGGGCGTGAGCCAGTACCGGTCCCGCTGGAACGGATAGGTGGGCAGTGCGACGCGACGGCCCGGGGGTACCACCTTCGACCAGTCCACCCGCTGCCCGTGCACGTACAGATGGGCCAGTGCCGCGAGGGTGGTACGGACTTCGGAGCGGCCGGTACGGAGCATGCCCGCAGCCGCCGGCCCCGCCGCACCGAGCATGGCCGTCAGCACCGGATCGGGTCCGAGCTCCACGCACCGGGACACCCCCAGCGTGCGCAGAGTGCCGACCGCGTCGGCGAACCGCACCGGCAGCACCACGCACTCGGCCCAGTACCGCGGCGAGGTCGCCTGCTCGGCCGTCAGCAGTTCCCCGGTGGCGTCGCTGACCACCGGGATCCGCGGCGGCATCAGCGTCACGCCCGCGAGCACCTGCTCCAGCTTCGAGACGACCGGCGCCATGTACGACGAGTGGAAGGCCTTGTGCACGCGGAGCCAGCGCACCCGGCGGTCGGGGAAGCGGGCCACGGCGGCGGACAGGGCGACGCGATCGCCGGCCAGCACCACCGCCTCCGGCCCGTTGACGGCGGCCAGGGAGATACGGCCGGCCTGATCGGCGTCCAGGATCGGGGCGACCTCGGCCTCCGAGGCCGCTATCGCGACCATGGCCCCGTCATCGGTCGCCTGCATCAGCCGGCCCCGGGCCGCCACCACGGCGCAGGCGTCGGGCAGGGACATCACGCCCGCGACGCAGGCCGCGGCCAGTCCGCCCACCGAGTGTCCGACGACCACGTCGGGCTCGGCACCCCACGCCCGCAACACCGCGGCCAGCCCGAGTTCCACCGCGAACAGGGCCGCCTGCGTCCACATGGTCGAGTCCAGCACTCCGGCGCCGTCCTCGAACATCACCTCGCGCAAGGAGCCGCCCAGCACCGCGTCGAAGTGCCCGCAGATCTCATCGACGGCCTGGGCGAACACGGGCGAGGTGTCGTACAGCTCCCGGCCCATCCCGGCCCGCTGCGCGCCCTGCCCGGTGAACAGCCAAGCCGACGTCCCGGGGCAAGCCGTACCCGCGACCACATCCGTACCGGATCCACCGCGCGCAAGCGTCCGCAGTCCGTCCACCAGCTCGCCGTCCCGCTGCCCGAGCACGACCGCCCGGTGCTCGAACACACTGCGGCCCAGGAGCGAGAAGGCGATGTCGCGCGAGGACACCTCTTCCTTTGCGATCAGGTCCAGCAGGCCTGCCGCCGAGTCCTGGACCGCTTCACGCGAGCGCCCGGACAGCACCAGTACGGGCGGGAGCTCCGCCTCGGCCGCTCCCTCGGGGCCGGCCACGCCGTGGTCGAGGCCGCTGTCGCCGTCCGCCTCAGCCGCGTCGGGGAGGAGCTGTTCGAGAATGACGTGCGCGTTCGTCCCGCTGATCCCGAACGAGGACACCGCCGCCCGTCGCGGCCGGCCCAGGTCCGGCCATGCGCGTTGCTCGGTCAGCAGAGCCACCCGGCCGGCACTCCAGTCCACCTGCGAGGTGGGCGAGTCGACGTGCAGGGTCTCCGGGATGACGCCGCGCCGGAGCGCCTCGGTCATCTTGATGATCCCGGCCACTCCGGCGGCCGCCTGTGTGTGGCCGATGTTCGACTTCAGCGACCCGAGCCACACCGGTTCCGCGTCCGCCTCGCGCTGTCCGTACGTGGCCAGCAACGCCTGCGCCTCGATGGGGTCGCCCAGCCGGGTGCCGGTTCCATGGGCCTCGACCACGTCCACGTCCGTCGGGGTGAGCTGCGCGTTCGTCAGCGCGGCACGGATCACCCGCTGCTGCGAAGGGCCGTTGGGCGCGGTCAGCCCGTTGCTGGCGCCGTCCTGGTTCACCGCCGAGCCGCGCACCACCGCCAGCACCTCGTGGCCCAGCCGCCGGGCGTCCGAAAGACGCTCCAGCACCAGCACGCCCGCGCCCTCCGACCAGCCGGTCCCGGCCGCGGACTCCGCGAAGGACCTGCACCGGCCGTCGGGCGCCAGCCCCTCTGGCGGGAGAACTCGACGAACAGCCCCGCGGTGGCCATCACCGTGACGCCGCCCGCCAGCGCCACCGAGCACTCCCCGGCCCGCAGCGCCGTGGCCGCCTGGTGGATGGCGACCAGCGACGACGAGCACGCCGTATCGACGCTCACCGCCGGCCCCTCCAGACCCAGCGTGTAGGCCACACGTCCCGAAATGACGCTGGCGGCCCCACCGGTCAGCCGGTAGCCGGCCGCGGGGTCGTCGGTTCCGGAGCCACTGTCCGCGTACTGCACCGCGGACGAACCGAACACGCCGACGAACACGCCGGCGTCACTGCCCGCAGCGACTTCGGATCGATCCCGGCACGCTCCAGTGCCTCCCAGGTCACTTCGAGCATCACGCGCTGCTGCGGATCCATCGCCAGTGCCTCACGCGGACTGATGCCGAAGAAGGAGGCGTCGAAGTCCGCCGCGCCGTCGAGGAAGCCCCCTTCCCGGACATAGGTGCGGCCGGGTGTACCGGGTTCCGGGTCGTACAGGTCCGTGACATCCCAGCCGCGGTCGGACGGGAAGCCGCTGATCACGTCCCGGCCCCCGGCCACCACGTCCCACAGGTCCTCCGGCGACGAGACACCTCCGGGGAGCCTGCACCCGACACCGACGATGACGACCGGATCGTCGTCCGTCGTAGCGCTCGCGGTCCCCGGCCGGACGGGCAGCTCGGCGACCGTCCCGCCGAGTATGCACTCACACAGGTGCTCGGCCACCTGCGCCACCGTCGGCCGGTCGTACAGCAACGAGGCGGGCAAGGTGGTGCCGGTGGCCGCGGCCAGCCGGTTGCGCAGGTCGACGGCGCTGGACGATTCGAAACCGAGGGCCTTGAACGAGGTCTCCCGGTCGATGACTTCGGGGGAATCCAGCCCCAGCACGGTGGCGGCGTGGCCGCGGACCAGCTCCACCAGCGCCTCGCGCCGCGCGTCCTCGTCGAGCGCGGACAACCGCGTGCGCCACGGGGACTCGGGCTCCCAAGGCGCATCCGGCGTCGAGTCCGGCCACCAGTGGGTGCGCTGGAACGCATAGGTCGGCAGCGGGACACGGCCTGTGTCCGCGCCGAAGACCGCCTGCCAGTCGGGCTCCACGCCGCGCGCGATCAGCGCGGACATCGACGCCATGAGCTTGCGCCAGGCCGGGTGGTCCCGGGTCAGCGAACCGACCGCGACGCTCGGGGCCGGACGGTCCTCCAGGGTCTGCTCCACCGCCAGCGTGAGCACCGGATGCGGACTCATCTCGATGAACACGCCGTGACCGGCGTCCGAAGCGCTGCGCACCGCATCGGCGAACCGGACCCGCTGCCGCAGGTTCGTGTACCAGTACGTGCCGTCGAGGTGCTCGGTGTCGAGGAACTCACCCGTCACGGCGGAGTAGAAGGCCGTCTCGCCGGGTTTGGGAGTGATCGAGGCCAGGTCGGCGAGCACACGTTCCCGGATCGGCTCGACGTGAGCGGTGTGTGAGGCGTAGTCGACCGGGATGGCCCTGGCGCGCACGCCCGTGGCCCGGCAGTCGGTGACGAACTCGGCTATCGCCGCCGAGTCGCCCGCCACCACCACGGTCTGCGGACCGTTGACGGCGGCGATGTCCAGCCGGCCCGCCCACGCGGCGATCCGGGCCGCCACCTCTTCCTCCGGCAGCGCCACCGCGGCCATGCCGCCCCGGCCGGCGATGTCCGCAATGGCCATGCTGCGGAACACGACGACGGCGACGGCGTCCTCCAGGGTCAGCGCGCCGGCGATGTGGGCCGCGGCGATCTCGCCCTGGGAGTGACCGATGACCGCGGCGGGGCGGATCCCGAACGACTGCCACAGCCGCGCCAGCGCCACCATGACGGCGAACAGCACCGGCTGCACCACGTCGACGCGGTCGAGCGAAGGTGCCCCCGGGTCGCCGCGCAGCACTGCGGTCAGTGACCAGTCGACGTGCCTCGCGAGCGCCTCCTCGCACTCCCCGACCGCGGCGCGGAACAGTGCCGACGACTCGATCAGGTCCAGCGCCATGCCCGGCCACTGACTGCCCTGGCCGGGAAAGACGAACACGACACCTGAGGTGTCCGCCGTACCGTGCACGGCGCTCGAACCGTCGCCGGCGGCGAACTTCTCCAGGCCGTCCACCAGCTCTGCCCGGTCAGCTCCGAGGAGCACCGCGCGGTGTTCGAAGGCCGTCCGGCTCGTGGCCAGCGACCAGCCCACCGCCTGAGCGGAGACCTCGGGACGCTCGGCGAGGCGTTCCCGCAGGCGGACGGCCTGATCGCGCAGCGCCCGCTCGGTGCGGGCCGACAGCACCCACGGCAGGACGTCCGGCCGCTGCCCGGCCTGCGCCGCGGCCCGCCCGGTGCTCGCCGGTGGTTCGGACAGGACGACATGGCAGTTCGTCCCGCCCATGCCGAACGCGCTGACGCCCGCCACCAGTTGCTGCCCGGGGGACGGCCACGGACCGGCTTGCTGCTGCACCCGCAGGTTGAGGCCGTCGAAGTCGATTTCCGGGTTGGGCTTCTGGAAGTTGAGACTGGCGGGGATCGTACGGTGGTGGATGCTCAATGCCGTCTTGATCAGCCCGGCCACCCCGGCGGCCCCTTCGAGATGACCGATGTTGGTCTTCACGGAGCCGACGATCAGCGGATCGCCCGGGGTGTGAGCCGTCCCGACGACGGCGCCCAGCGCGGCTGCCTCGATGGGATCGCCGAGCCTGGTTCCGGTGCCGTGCAGCTCGACGTACTGCACGCCACCGCCGTCGATTCCGGTGGCCCGGTACGCCGCACGCAGCACGTCGGCCTGTGCCCCGGCGCTCGGCACCGTCAGCCCCGGCGTGGAGCCGTCGTTGTTCGTGGCGCTGCCGCGGATCACACAGTAGACCGAGTCACCGTCGGCCAGCGCCCGCGCCAGCGGCTTCAGCAGGACGACACCGCCGCCCTCGCCCCGGACGTAGCCATTGGCTCGCGCGTCGAAGGTGTAGCAACGGCCGTCGGGGGAGAGCCCGCCGAAACCGGCGGACACCTCGTTGCTCTCCCAGACGAGGTTGAGGTTCACGCCACCGGCGATCGCGAGCGTCGATTCGCCACGCTGCAGGCTTGCGCAGGCGAGGTGCACGGCGACGAGCGACGACGCCTGTGCCGCGTCCACGACCATGCTCGGACCCTTCAGGCCCAGCGCGTACGACACCCGGTTGGCGATGATGCCGCGATGCAGCCCGGTCATCGCATACGCCGACAGCTCGTTGCCGCCGTGCAGGAGGGTGGCGTAGTCGTCCCAGACCGCACCGAGGAAGACGCCGGTGCCGCTCCCGGCCAGCGTCGCGGGGACGACGCCGGCGTCTTCGCAGGCCTCCCAGGCCAGTTCGAGGATCAGCCGCTGCCGCGGGTCCATCGCGACGGCCTCGCGCGCGGAGACGCCGAAGAACTCCGGGTCGAAACCGGCCACGTCGTCCAGGAAGCCACCGTAGGGCACCGTGTCGCGGCCGGGGCCGAGCTCGAACCTGCCCTCGGGCGCCGGACCCAGTCCGCTGCCGCCGCTCGCCAGCAGCCGCCAGAAACCGTCCTTGTCCGCGGCCTGCGGAAAACGGCACGAGATACCGATGATGGCGATGGGTTCCGACCCGGGCACGTTCTCTTCTTCGTCCGTCATGACAGTCCTTCCTCGAGCTACCGGATCGGATGTCCGAAACTCCGCCTGCACGATCCGCTGGAAGCTCTCCCGCCGACGCTGTCCGCAGGCTCCGGGAGCAGCACCGTCACTGACTTCGACTGAGCGGGAATCGACCACGAACGTCACCCGTTGGTCCTGAGGGGGCGACAGGTCCCGTCCGTCCGTCGGTCACGCTGCGGGCTCATACGGGGAGCTTTGTCACGCTAGACGGGCGGCAAGGACGGCTGCATCCCTCAGCCTGACAGTGCCGGGAAGAGGCGTTCTGAGCTGGGGAGTTGGGCGCCGCCGCCGAGGAGGCCGTTACTCAACGGCCGCTTGGCACCGAGGGGTTCGCGCGGACCCCCTGGCTGGACTGGACGAGTCGGGGCTGATAATCTGCCGAAGGCCGTGAAACAGTTGCGAGGAGGTGAGACCCCCATGAACGTGGTATCGATGTGGGTGCTCCCCCTCTTCGTCACGGTCGGGCGATTGACGTAGGTCGCCGGGAGCGCCTCGACAAGGCAATCCCGAAAGGCGTAGACCTATGAATTCTGTACCCTCCACTTCTGGCACGGGCGAGCACACGGTAGTGATCACGCGGGTCGCGGACAAACAGTGGCACGCGCTGGAAGATGACCAGGTGGTCGGCCGCGGTGAGGCCTGGCAGAGGCTCGACGGGCGGGTTTTCGTCAGTATCGACTCCTGGAACGACACGGTGTTCGACCAACTCGCCGATGCGATGCTGGCGGAACTTCCGCGGCCGCTGTACACGATGGTCGACGAGGCCGATGCCGAGCTGACGTCCCACTGGCAGCGAGCCGGCTTCGCGACCGGGCGTCGTGAGTGGATGTGCCTCGTGCCCACCGATCCGAAGGCCACGGGTCTCGACTCCGTTCTTCCGCCCTCGGACGTGACGATTCTGCCCGCCGGCGAAGCCGAGGCGGAACCGCTGCGCCGGCTGGACCGCGAGATCCGCGAGGAAGTCGAGGCCACGGTCGGCTGGCAGGAGATGCCGGCCGAGGTACTGCCCCGTCCTGACGACGCCACCCCGGTGGATCCGTCGAAGTTCGTGGACCCGTCGAAGTGCGTGGTGGCGGCGCAGTCCGGTCACTACGTCGGAATGATCCGGGTGGCGCCGGTGCCCCGGCAGCCGCGGATCGGCCTCATCGCCGTCCGGGCCGGCCAGCACCGCCGCGGTATCGCCCGCGCCCTGCTGGCCCAGGCTCTGCGCGCACTGCACCAGTCCGGGATCCAGACCGTATCCGCCGAAGTCAGCGAAACCAACGAAGCAGCCATGGCGCTCTTCGACGGCATCGGCGCCCAGCGCGAGAGCAGCAACCTGGAGTTGGTGCTCCGCTGACACCCCACCGCTCCGCCACGCGAGCGGCTATTCCCCGAACGCACCACCAACCACAGAAGTGCGAGAGTATGCCAAAACAAACACGCGGAATCGAAGTCGAGGGCACCGTCGTCGAGTGCCTGCGCAACGCGACCTTCCAGGTGGAACTGGAGAACGGGCACAAGGTTCTCAGCCACATCAGCGGCAAGATCCGGAAGAACTACATCAAGATCCTGCCGTACGACCGGGTACTCGTGGAGATCAGCCCCTACGACCTCACCCGCGGCCGGATTCTCTTCCGTTACCGCACCTGATCGCGGACCGAACCCACGTGACACCGGCCTGATGTGAGACGGTGCCGGCGACAGGCCCTCGCCTGGTCGCCGACACCGCCGTCAGGCAGGCCGCGGCGGAGATCAAGCTTGTGATGTCACCGCGGAATTCCGCAGGACGCCGATGATCTCGTCAGCCACTTCGGCAAAGCTGTCGGTCAGGTAGAAATGGCCTCCGCCAAATGTCCTGAGTGCGAACTCGGCATTCGTCTCGGACTCCCACATGCGGGCTTCGGGAACGGTGACCCGTGAGTCTTCCGTGCCGATGAGCGCGACGATCGGGCAGCTGAGCTTCGGCCCGGAAGAATACCGGTAGTTCTGGACGGCTTTGTAGTCGTTCCGCATCACCCGAAGGATCGGCTGGATCGCCTCCCGGTCCTCCAGGAGTACCGGACTGGTGCCGCCGAGCCGGCCCAACTGGGCTACCAGTTCGTCGTCGGTGAGATCGAGTGATTCCAGCCGGCTCGTCGTCGGCGCCCGCCGGCCCGAGACGAACAGTGCCAGGGGCTGCGCCGTGCCGTCGGATTCCATCCGGCGCGCGACCTCGAACGCGAGAAGCGCCCCCATGCTGTGCCCGAACAATGCCGTCGGCTTCTCGTCGAGCGCGCCGATGGATTCATGGATCACATCGGCGAGCAAACCGAGGTCGTCGACCAGCGGCTCGCGGTACCGGTCGAGGCGCCCCGGGTACTGGACCGCCAGGACCTCGGTGTCCGGGTGGAGCCGGGCCGAGAGCGGCAGGTAGAACGGCGCGGATCCGCCGGCATGGGGAAAGCACACGATGCGAGACGGGGCATGGCCGGCTCGGGAGTAGTGCCTGAACCAGTGTCCAGGCTCGTTTGTGGAAACCAAGGCGGTAGTCCTATCTGCAAATTGGTGGTCCCGGCCGGTCGGCGCTACTGAGGTCCACCGTCGACCTGGATCGTCTGGCCGGTGAGATACCCGGCGTCCGGGCCGGCGAGAAAGGCGACGACGCCGGCGATGTCTTCAGGTACGCCCACCCGGCGCAGCGGCACCCGCGAGGCGGCCGCGTCACGGAGCTGAGCGGGGTCCTTCCGGATCCGGCGGGCGACCGCGTCCGTCATGGCCGTATGGACGAAACCGGGGGCGACGGCGTTCACCGTGATCCCCGAGGGGCCCAGTTCGATCGCCAGTGTCCGGGTCAGCCCCTGTATCCCGGCCTTCGCGGTGGCGTAGTTCGCCTGCCCCGGATTGCCCAGCGCGGCGACCGAACTCACGTTGACGATACGGCCGTGGCCTTGTTCCCGCATGTGCCGCCCGACGGCCCTGGCACACCGGAAGGACCCGTGCAGATGGACGTCGATGACCTCGTCCCAGTCGTCGTCGCCCATCGCGAAGAGCAGGTTGTCCCGGGTGATCCCGGCATTGTTGACCAGGACGTCCGCAGGACCGAGCCTGGCCGCGACCAGATCGGCCATCGCGTCCACCTCGGCGGTGCGGGTCACATCGCATGCGATGCCGACAGCGGTGCCCCCGTTCGCCCGGATCGCCTCCACGGTTTCGACCGTGGCGGTCTCGACACGCTCGAGCACCGCCACGGACATCCCGTCAAAGGCCAGACGCCGGGCGATCGCTGCGCCGATGCCCTGGCCGGCACCGGTGACGATGGCGACTGCGTTACTCATGTCCTCGCTCTGTCCCGGGGTCTGTTCGTGCTGGGTGGCCGGCTCGGTCAGAACCGGACGGGCAGCCGCTTGAGCCCGAGCACCGACGTGCGCAGCCGCACCGGCACCTCGGCGAGCGGCACGTCCAGGGCGAGGCCGGGCAGCGCGAGCAGCAGCTGGGACAGTGCCTCGGTCAGCACCAGCCTGGCCAGCCGCTGACCGACGCAGGCGTGCACCCCGTAGCCGAAGGCCAGGTGACCGGAGGCGTCGTTTTCGAGGTCGAGCCGCTCGGGACAGGCGAACCTGGCCGGGTCGCGGTTGGCCGCGGGCAGCGCCACCGTCACCGTGTCGCCTTCGCGGATGAGCTCCCCGCCCAGCTGCACATCGGTGAGCGCGGTGCGGAAGATCTGGTACTGGTTCACCGTGGTGTACCGCAGCAGCTCCTCGATGGGTGCCTCGTCACCGGCCTCGACGGCCGCGCGGAACGCCGCGAGCTGATCGCGGTGATGCAGCAGCGCCAGCAGGGACATGCCCAGAGCGGCCTCGCAGCTGGCGAAGCCCGCAGCGAAGACGATCACCAGCATGTTCGTGATTTCGCGGTCGGTCAGCTCGGGTATCGCGGCCAGCCTGCCGATGATGTTGTCGCCCGGTGCGGTTCGCGCCTTGCCGACCAGGTCGAGGACGTAGAAGAACGCCTTGGTCGTGGCTTCGCGTTCTTCCTCGAGGCCGAGGCTCTCGTCGTTCGTGGTGTCGGTCAGCGCAATCATGGTGGCGCTGTCCTCGAGGGGGATGCCGATCACGTCGCACAGCACCTGCGCGGACAGCGGCCGGACATACGTGGGCAGCAGGTCCACCGGCGAGCCCTTTTCCCGCAGTGCGGCCAGTTGGCCGGTGACCATCCGGGCGACTTGCGGGGCGAACGCCTCCATGCGGCGAATGCTGAACTCGCTGCTCAGAATGTTCCGGTAGCGGGTGTGTTCCGGCGGATCCATGTGGATGAACCCGCCCGGGACGATCGGCACCGACGGGAACACCTCTCCCCTTTTCGTCAAGGGGACGTGGGCGGTGTGGAAATTGTGGCTGAACGCGTGGCTGCTGAGTACCTCGCGAGCCAGTTCCTGATTGGTTGCCAGCCAGCCGACATGGCCGTCCGGGTACACCATGCGGGCCAACGGCTGCGATGTGAGCAGCTCGGTCAGCACCGTCGGCGGGTCGAACGGTTCGGTGCGATCCCAGTGCTGGAGATATGAGATCGGCTCTGAGATCGACTCAGTCATGGGGGTCCATCCTCTACGTGGACACGGCCGCGCCGCGCGGTGTCAGCAGTCCGATGTGACGCTAATCGAGGCGCGGCCGCCTTCCATCCCTCACACTGACAGCCCGATGCCGTGCCGCCGAAGCGAGCGGACGTCTTTCCGGGCGATGCCGAACCATTCCCGTGTTTCGAGGAAACCACGGCTTACGAAACGGCGAGATCCGACGCCTACGAGAACCGGTGTGCCTCCGGGAGCGGGACGATCACAGTAGTCGTATTGAGGATGCCGGGCGCCGACAACAGCGCCATATGGTGGCCGCGTTCGTACCACTGACGGAAAGTGAGCACAGCATGACCACCGAAGCCACGACCTTCGAGCAGGGCTATCAGAAGGGATACCTGCCTGGAGCTGTTGGCGCGAGGCGGGCTCCGTGGGACATCGGCAGGCCTCAGGACGCCGTTGTGGAGCTCGCCGCGAAGGGGGCCTTCACCGGGTCGATTCTCGACATCGGCTGCGGTCTCGGCGACAACGCGATCCACCTGGCGGGCCGCGGGCTGGACGTCACCGCGGTGGACAGCGCCCCGACGGCGGTCGAGACGGCCAAGGCCCGTGCCGCCTCCGAGGGCGTACAGGTGAACTTCGGCGTGGCCGACGCGACCACCCTGGCCGGCTACGAGAACCGCTTCGACACGATCCTGGACAGCGGCCTCTACCACTGCCTCACGGACGAGGACCGCAAGCGCTACGTCGAGGCGCTGGCGCGGGCCGGCAAGCCGGGCGCACGGCTGCACCTGCTCAGCTTCACGAACGAGCTGCCCCAGGCGCATTTCCTCGTCCCGGTCACGGAGGACACCCTGCGCGGTGACTTCGTCGCCCCGTGGACCATCGAGGCGCTGAACACGGTCCGCTACGAGACGACGCTGGACTTCGAGAGGCTGCGCACCCGGGTGCCGGGGATCGGCGAGGTGCCCCCGGCCGACGGGAAGCTCTGCCCCGGTGTGGAGATCGACAAGGACGGTGTCATCTGGTTCGACGCGTGGCACCTCGAGGCCCGCCTGAGCTGAGTCCCCGAGCCCGACGAACAACAAGCGGCAGACCTGACAGGAGCGGTACCGGCTATGGACGTGACCTTGATCGGTGCCGGGCTGATGGGCCGTATCCACCTCGACGCGTGGATACGGACCGGGGCCCGCGTGCGCGTCCACGACTCGGACGGCGATCGTGCGGCCGCGCTGGCCCAGCAGTTCGGCGCCGGTGTCGTCGACACGATCGCCGCGGCTCTCGACGGCGCCGACGCGGTGGACATCTGCTCCCCGACCGCGAGCCACCGGGACATCGCGCTGGCCGCGATCGCCGCGGGGGTGGCCGTGGTGTGCGAGAAACCCCTTGCCACCTCCGCTGCGGAGGCCGAGGAGATCGTCGCGGCGGCCGATGCGGCCGGGGTGCCGGTCTACCCGGCGTACGGCACCCGGTTCATCCCTGCCTACGCGCGACTGCGCGAGCTGGTCGCCGCAGGGGAACTGGGTGCCGGTGCGGTGGGCCGGTTCACCAGCGTCGGCTACCACCCGCGGGCGTGGACCGACACGCTGTCGGCGCGCTCCGGGGGCGTCCTGACCGACGCGATGGCGCACGGGGTGGACCTCGCTTACTGGGTCTTCGGCGACGTGACCCGCGTGCACGCCTCCTACCGGGGCGAGCTGGCCACGCCCGCCCCGGCGGGGACCGTGGCGATCGGGACGGCGGTGCTGACGCACGCCGGTGGTGCGGTCAGCCAGGTGGTCTGCGGCTGGGCGGCGGAGCAGACCCGCCATCGAACGACCTTTCATGTGTCCGGCAACGGAGGCTCCATGCAGTACGACTCCACCTGGCCCCAGCCGCTGCGAGTGACCGGAGGGGCGGTGGCCGATGTGCCGCGGGCCTTCGGCGAGTCGCCGTTCGTGGCGCAGATCCGCGAGTTCGCGGGCGCTGTGACCGGGGCGCGGGAGGCCCGGGTGACCGGGAAGGACGCGCTGGCGGTGGCACGGATCACCGAGGCCGCCGCGGAGTCCGCGTGGACCGGGCGGGCCGTCGAGCTCGGCGCGGACGGCGGCCGGCGATGAGGATAGCCATCCTGTCGTTCGCGCACGAGCGCGCGGAGGACTACGCCCGGCTGCTGTGCGCACGATCCGACGTGGAGTTGATCGCCGCGGACGACGATCAGGCCCGGGCCCGGCGCGCGGCCGACCGGCTGGGCATTTTCGTCGGCACGATCGACGAGGCGTTCGCCGCGGCACCGGACGCGGTTGTGGTGACCAGCGCTCCCGCCGGGCACCGGGCTCTGGTGGAGCGGGCCGCGGCGGTCGGCGCGCACGTGCTGTGCGAGCAGCCACTGGCCACCGACGAGGCGGATGCCGTCGCCATGGTCGAGGCGTGCTCCCGGGCGGGGGTCGGCCTGGTCCTGAGCGGCCCGGCGCGGTGCAGCCCGGCGTTCGGCGAACTGCGGCGGATCATGGACGACGGCGGCCTCGGCACGGTGCTGACCGTGCACGGCGTACACACCACCGTGCCGCGGGTGACCGGCGCCGGGGCTGTGGCGGGAAACCTGGCGCACCTGGCCGATCTGGTGGACGGGATGCTCGGAGGCGATCCGGCGGTACAGGTGTATGCGCAGGCCGGCACCGTGCCCGCCGCGGCCGACGGGGTCGAGGGCGCCGCGCTGGTGTCGGTGACGTACCGGAGCGGAACAACGGCCGCCTTCGACGTCAGAGTCGCCGAGACGGCCGGTGACCACGGGCCCGTGGTCACCGTGTTCGGCACGTCGGGCAACGTCGAGTTCGAGCCCTGCGGCCGGTTGCTCGGCAGGTTCGACACCATGACCGGGCGGGACCGGTGGGAGACGGAGGACTCGGCTCTGCACGCCGACATGCTCGACCGCTTCGTGGCTGGAGCGCGCGCGGGCGGGCACTGCGCACCGGACGGTACCGCCGGTCTGCGCGTGCTGCGGATCCTGCGGGCTGCCCACCGCTCGATGGAGACGGGAGGGCCGGTCGACGTGGGCTGAGGCGGCAGCGCGTGAGATCAACAGGAGCGCGGGCGGATGCGGGTCACCCATCGCGGAGAGCCACCAGTGAGGAACCCTGGTGGCTCTCCGCGATTTGTGACGCCTCTCGACCTCACATGATCCCCTGGCGGACCACAACACGGCCGGCTCATCACGCCCGTAGCCGGCCTTCGCCACGAGAGCCCCACCGGGCCTCGCGCGCCGGCCGGCTGGTCAGCGCCTCCCGCGTCACCTCATTCCCTTACAGCGTCGTCGAGGTACCTCACGGCGCTCAACGCCGGGGCTTCCGTCTGCCCCACGAGCCGGGCCAGGGCCACCGCACCGTGGAGTGTCGAAAGTCCACCGAGGAGCGAGGATCTCACCAGGGGCGGGGACACGCCGGGCCTGGCCAGCGCAGCCACGTGACGCGCCACCGTGTCGGTGAAGCCGGGCAGCCCCGCGGCGAAACCCCCGCCCACCACGACCAGATCAGGGTGCAGCAACTCCCGCACCCCGGTGATCGCCACGGCAAGTCTGTGACAGGAGCGGTCCACGGCCTGCACGGCCCACTCCTCGTCGGCCACAAGACCTTGCTGCAGTTCCGCGTACGCCACGTCGGCACCGCGCAAGCGGGCTGCGCGCGCCAGCGTGGCGGGCCCGGAAGCCGTGGCCTGCAGACAACCTCGGCGTCCGCACCGGCACTTCAGACCGTCGGCATCGGTGACCAGATGACCGAGCTCGAAAGAACCGCGGTCCAGTCCCGGCCACAGGACTCCGCCGGACATCAAACCGCCACCGATACCGGTGCCGACTCCGACGTAGAGCACATCGTCGACGTCTGCTGCCCGTGCCTCGGCCAACGCGCCCAGGTCTCCGTCGTCGGCCCACCGTACCGGCGTGTTCGCGAAGAGCTTCTGGAAGGTGGGGCGCACCTCCACACCGAGCCACTCCGGCCGGCTCGGCCAGGCGGAGACGAGTCCGTCCGTCCCCACGGAGGCCGGCAGTGCGATACCCACGGCGCCGAATCCCTCGGGAACCTGCTGCTGAAGAACCGCGACTTCCGCCGCGAGCTGCTCCACATCGGACTCGAGGCCACGCCCGCGCCAATGGAACAGGTGCTCGTGCACCCTTCCCCCGTCGGTCTCGGCTCGCAGTGCCACCTTCGTCCCGCCCAAGTCGAGGCCCAGCCAGGCGGCTTCGCGTGGTGACTGTTTGCCGAGCCTCAGACTGCGCACTACCACCCGCGGCCTCGGACCGGAATCTGCGGGCAGAGGGGCAGGAGGTCCTCGGGGGAGCGGATCACGAAATCCGGACCGGATGCGATCAGGTCGGCCTCGTCCACCGTTGCCCATGTCGCCGCGACGGCGGTCACCCCGGCACCCCGCGCGCTCAGCATGTCGGCGCGGGCATCGCCCACCATGACGGCCGTTTCCGGCTTTGTGCCGAGCAGGCTGAGCGCCCGCAGCACGATGTCCGGGGCGGGTTTGGGGTTGACGACCTCGTCGGAGCCGACCACCTGGTCGAAGTATTCGATCAGGCCGAGCGTCGTCAACAGGGAACGAGCCCGTGATCCGGCCTTGCCCGTGGCCACGGCCAGCCGGAATCCCCGCTCCCGAAGCGCCCCGAGCAGGTCGACGACGCCGTCGGCCACGGGAACCTGGTCCGCGAGCCGGTAGCTCTCGCGGACGAACGGCTCCTCCATCTCCAGCGGAAGACCCATCCGGCGCATGATCTCCGGGAAATACAGGCCCTGGTACTGCTGGTATTCGGCGAAGGGTGCCGGCCCCGCGCCGATCACTTCGGCATAGGCCACGGCGAAGGCTTTGCCCATCGTCTCGTGGCTGTCGACCAGGACGCCGTCGAGATCGAAAACCACCGCGTCGCGCATCGGAACGCTCATCAACAGGCCACCGCCTCTGCAGCACTCGGCCTGGCAGGCGCCGAAGGCGTCGCCGCGGCCGCATAGATTCCCTCGATCGTGGCGACGATGCGGCGCACTCCCGCGATGGCGCACCCCCTGGACGACGGATCGAACAGGCGGCGACTCAGGTCGTCGAGCTGATGGTCGTACTCGGCACCGATCGGTTCGACCGGGACCGGGATCTCCTGCACCTGCCCCTGGGAGACGAAGCTGATCCGGGGCCGCGGCTCACGGTTCGGGCTGAATCCGAACGTCGACCTCAGCGTCGCCGTCCCATTGCTGCCCTCGATCCGGATCGCGGTCACGTCGTGCGTGGCCGAGTGCGCCGCCCAACTGGCGTGCAGGCCCACCGACAGACCGGCGTCGGTGACCAGGAACCCGCGCACGGTGTCCTCGACGTCGGCCTCCATGGCGGGGGCCGGGAGATCGTGCCGCCAGGCCGCCGTCCAGCTGGGATTGTTCACGTGGTCATCGGAAACAGACGCGGCGATCTGTCCGAAGTCCACGGCTCCGACGATCTCCTCCAGGAGGTCGAGCAAATGCCAGCCCAGATCGAGAAGCACTCCCCCACCGGCTTGCGCCCGATTGGTGAACCAGCCCCTGGACTGCGGTACCCCGCGTGCCCGGACCCACGTCAGATCGACGTTGCGCAGACGCCCGAGTTCCGGCACCAGCTTGAGCAGCTGCCCGACGTCGGCCCGGTACCGCGAAGCGCTGCCGGCCAGCAGCAGTCCGCCCCCCTGGTGCTCGGCGTCGGCCAGCGCATGGGCCTCGGCCGTGGTGATGCACACCGGCTTCTCCACGAACGTGGCGAAGCCCCGCATGAGCAGACTGCGCGCCAGGGGCGCGTGCGCGTGGTTGGGTGCGGCGACCAATGCGAGGTCGGCCGCACCGGGCCGCAGCGCATCGATGTCGGCGAAGGCGGGGCGGCCGGTTGTCGCGGTGAAGTTCTCCCGCTTGGCCGGGTCGGGATCGACCGCGGCCACCACCTCGTAGTCGTCCCGGGCCGTGAGCCGGGGAAGCCAGATCTCCCGGCCTGACCAGCCGAGCCCGATCAGTACGGTCCGGATCGTCATCCCGCGGCCACCGATTCGGCCACGATGGCCGCGACGTCGTTCAGGTCCTGCCCGGATGCGAGCAGCGTCCGGTGATGCAGCCACACACAGTCCTGGCTGATCGCCTCGGTGTTCGGGCATCGCTTGGCGACCGCGTTGATCGACTCCGCCGGCGCCCCGGTTTCCCAGAACGCGGCGGTGCGGTAGATCGCGCGGAAGGCCGCGAACGCCGGGACGCCTGCCGCAACCAGCCGGTCGACCAGGAGGTTGCGCCGTTCCTCGGTCCAGCCGGGCAGCCGGAACATCGCCATGTAGTGCGGGTTCCGGTCAGCCCGTGGGTCGTCGCCCTGCGGCCGGACGCCGGGGATCTGCGCCAGCAGCGCGGACAGCGACCGCCAGCTCTTTTCCCGCAAGGCGATCTGGTCGTCGAGGCGGGTCATCTGGGCTCGCAGCACGGCGGCCGAGAACTCGTTCATCCGCATGTTGGACCCCGCCACCTGGTGGTGGTAGCGCCGGTCGGTGCGCGGACGACCGCAGGAGTGGCGGAGAAAGGCCTCCTCGTACATCTCCTCGTCGGGGAAGAGCACCGCGCCGCCCTCTCCCGCCGTCATCAGCTTGCCGTTCTGGAAGCTGAACGCCGCGACCGAGCCCAGTTCGCCGACACGCTTGCCCTGCCAGCGCGCGCCATGCGCATGGGCGGCGTCCTGCAGGATCTGTATGCCGGAGTCCGCGACGAGCTTCTCCAGCCCGTCCATGTCGGCCATGAGTCCGGCCATGTGCACCGGCATGATGACGCGTGTCCGCGGCGTGATGGCCGCCGCGGCGGCGGCCACGTCGATGCAGTAGGTGTCGGGGTCGACATCCACGGGGACGGTGACTGCTCCCAGGCGCTGAGCGGCCTGCGAGGACGAGATGAAGGTGAACGCCGGTACGATCACCTCCGTTCCGGGACCGACGCCCATCGCCTGCAGGGCGAGTTCCAGCGCGTGTGTGCCGTTGGTAACGGCCAGCGCATGGGGGGCACCGTGATATTCGGCGAACTCTCGCTCGAAGGAATCCACCTCCTTCCCGCCCATGCGCCACCACTGGCCCTGGTTCAGAGCACGTTCCAGGGCCTGGCGTTCCGTGTCATCGAATTGCGGCCACTCCGGAAGGGCCGGTGCCGGTCGAGGACTCATTTGTGCCGCTCTCCTTTTGCTCCGGGTGAGCGCCCGCAAAGCAGCCTCGGCCGCCCACCGTCGGGAGGGTCTTTTGTAGTACTTCCTCACCATATGAAGCCCGGTCGGGCACCACTATCCCTCGACCTGACAGCCTGATAGCGGTGCCTTTCCCCGGTGTACGGCAGGCGGAGACTTTATGGACGGACCCGCACCGCCCGGCGCCGGCGGGCCGCGCTCGCGAGGTCGTGGAGCACGTCGACGGTGGCGTCCCACCCCATGCAGGCGTCGGTGACGCTCAGGCCGAACTCGAGGTCGCAGGAGCCGAGTTCCTGGCGCCCGGCGATCAGAAAGCTCTCCAGCATGACGCCGCGGATGTCCGTGTCGCCGTGTGCGATCTGCGCCCCGATCTCCCGGGCGACCACGGCCTGCCGTTCGTGGTCCTTGCCGCTGTTGCCGTGGCTGGCGTCGATGACCAGACCGGTCGGCAGTGCGGCGGCCGACAGCAGTCGCGCCGCCTCCCGCACATGCTCCGCGTGGTAGTTGGGCTTGCCCGGCGCGCCCCGGAGCACCATGTGGCAGTGGGGGTTGCCGCTGGTGCGCAGTGTGACCGGTCCGCCGTCCCGGCCCAGGCCGAGACAGGCGTGGGGGCGGCCGCGGACCGGATGGCGTCGACGGCGACGCCCAGGGAACCGGTGCTGCCGTTCTTCATGCCCACGGGCATGGGGAGACCGCTGGCCAGTTGCCGGTGCACCTGACTCTCCACCGTCCGCGCGCCGATGGCTCCCCAGGAGACCAGGTCGGCCAGGTAGGCCGGAGCCGCCGGGGTCAGCCACTCCGTCGCGATGGGCAGCCCCAGTTCGGCTATCTCCAGCATGAGGGACCGGGACATGCGAAGCCCCCGATCGAGGTCCAGGCTGCCGTCCAGCGCCGGGTCGGTGAGCAGCCCGGCCCAACCGACCGTGGTGCGGGGCTTCTCGACATACACCCGCATGACGACGGCCAGGTCCCCGGCCAGGTCGTCGGCCAGGTCGCGCAGTGACTTCGCGTACGTCAGCGCGGCGTTCACGTCGTGGACGGAGCACGGGCCGACCACGACGAGCAGACGGTCGTCCGCACCGCTCAGTACGCGGCGGGCCATCAGACGGCCGGTGTCCACCGAACGGGCCGCGGCCTCGGTCAGCGGCAGCTCGCCCCTGAGGTCATCGGGGGTACGTGTCGCGTGCGCACGCGACTGCCCGCCGACGTCACCCGGCAGTAACTCCTCGACTGCGGAATCGGTTCTTTCGTCGGTCAGCGGGACAAGACTCTGCATCGTTCCTCAATTCGTTCCTCCCACCCGGCATCCGTCAGCTCGCCCCGCCCCGTACTCACGGGCGTCAGCGGAGCACCAACTCCAGGTTGCTGCTCTCGCGCCGGGCGCCGATGCCGTCGAAGAGCGCCATGGCCGCTTCGTTGGTTTCGCTGACTTCGGCGGATACGGTCCGGATCCCGGACTGGTGCAGTGCGCCCAGAGCCTGGGCCAGCAGGGCGCGGGCGATACCGCGGCGCTGCCGGCCGGCTCGGACGGCGATGAGGCCGATCCGCGGCTGCCGGGGCACCGGCGCCACCCGGATCATTCCGACGTAGTGACCGGACTGCGCCGCCACCACGCACTTCGAGGGGTCGACCAGCTTCGAGGGGGCCACCGGGATGTCGTCGTCGTGGCGGGGCAGTACCTCGGCCGGCATCTCCTGCCAGCCGACCGTGGCCTCGACTTCCTCGCGGATCTCGCGGTCCAGCCGGCGCAGCGGTTCCGCCTCGGCTTCGCCGGCGGACAGAATCGTCACGTCCGACGGCGGCAGCACCGAGCCGAGACCCGTGGTCTCGGGGTCGGTGGGTACGAGGTACATCCACTCGCGGCGCCTGGTCGTGAAGCCGGCTCGCTGCCAGTGGGACGTCAGCTCGGCATCGGCCTCGTCGACCATCGTGTACAGCGGCCGCGGCAGGTACGCCAGCATCGCATCGGCGAGCCGGCCGGACGCCGCGTCGTTCCAGGAGTCGATGCTGACGAAAACCCGCCCGTCGAGCCTGCGCCAGGCCTCACCCTGGCCGACCACCCGGTCGTCCTCCAGCGCGTGCCACAGTTTGTCCGCGACCCGCTTGACCACTACCGTGTGCTCGCCCGTGCCAGAAGTGGAGGGTACAGAATTCATAGGTCTTTGCCTTTCGGGATTGCCTTGTCGAGGCGCTCCCGGCGACCTGCTCAATCGCCCGACCGCCTTGCGTTGGCGTGAACGTCCTGATTGCCTACGCGGCGGTTGTGCCGATAGGGGCGCCTCCTCCGGCGGAATGCGTAGCTGACGGGCGATTCGTACGCTAATGGCGGGCAGTTGTGGTGGGCATCCCCTGGTCTGGTAGTTCCGCCACGGCTGCCTCGCGCAGCGACGCCTTCGGCGGCCACGGCGTCCGGTCGACCACGAGTTGGCGCAGTGTGCGCAGCTCACGGGGGCTGTTCCAGCCGAGCACCCCGGCCACCTTGCCTTGATGGCCGTAGCCGACGACGAACGTGCGGTCGGCCGGCCGGCCGTGCAGCACCGCGATGTCGGCGTCCGCGGGGAAGATGCCGTACGCCTGAATGCGGGCGTCGTACTGGTCGGTCCAGAAGTACGGGACCGGAGCGAACTCCCGGGCTGCGCCGAGCATGTTTCCGGCAACGGCCAGCGCCTGCTCGGTCGCGTTCATGCGGTGCTCCAGCCGCATCCTGGTGCCGAAGTGGTTGTTGTGCCAGGACGCGACGTCACCTGCCGCGTAGATCCCCGGTATTACTTGACAGAACGCGTCACATTCGACGCCGTCGCGGTGCGGCAGGCCGGAGTCGGCCAGCCAGTCGATGGCGGGTCGGGCGCCGACGGCGACCACGACGAGTTCGGCGACCAGGACCGAACCGTCGGTCAGTTCGACGCCGCTGACCCGTCCCTCCGTGTCGAGGAACCGCCGTACGCCGGCGCCGCAGCGCACGGTCACCCCGTGATCGGTGTGCAGCTGCCCGATCAGTTCGCCGATGCGGGCGCCGAACTGGCGGTACATGGGGACGGGCAGCGGATCGATCAAGGTCACGTCCAGACCCATCCCGCGGGCGACGGCGGCCACCTCGGCCCCGAGAAAACCGGCGCCGACCACCGCCACGGTGGGCCTGCCCAGCAGATGAAGGCGTAGGGACAGGGCGTCGTCGAGGGTGCGCAGCACGTGGATCCCGGCCAGGCCGGCACCGGGCAGGCGGCGCGGGGTGACACCGGTGGCGATGACCAGACCGTCGAAGCCGATCCGGTCGCCGCCGTCCAGCAGGACCTGTCTGCCCGCCACGTCGAGGCCGACGGCCGAGCGGCCGAGCAGCAGGTCCGCGCCGAGTGCGCCCAGTTCGCCGGCACCGCACAGCGCCGTCCGGTCCGGTTCCCAGGTTCCGGCGAGAATCTGCTTGGACAGCGGTGGCCGGTCGTAGGGAAGGTGCTGCTCGTCCCCGATCAGGGTGAGCGTGCCCTCGTAGCCCCGGCTGCGCAGGGCCTTCGCCGTGGTGAGTCCGGCGGCGGACGCGCCGACGACGGCTATCCGGTGCGGCCCGGTCACGACTCCTCCACCGTGATGGCCAGCGCTGGGCACAGCACGGCGGCCCGGCGGACATCGTCGAGCGACTCGGCCGGCGGACTGTCGTCGAGCAGCAGCACGGTGCCGTCCTCGTCGCGCTGGTCGAACACGCCCGCCGCGGCCAGCACGCACTGGCCCGAGCCGATGCACTTGTCTTGATCAACGATTACCGGCATGTGCCACTCCTCGGGGTGTCTTCTGACAGGTCGCCAGGTCAGGTCCGCCGGGTCACGATAGCGAGGGCCACCGCGTGAGCGGACCATGTACTCAAGTAGTCCGGTCACAGCGAAACAGTCCGGGTGATTCACTGCTCCTGCCGGGGCGCTCGGTTCCCCGCCCTCCTTCGGGAGGAACGTTCTTGCAGTGGGGAAGGGGGGCGACGTGCGACTTCGCTGTGCGGTGCTGGACGACTTCCAGGGTGTGGCCACCACGTTGGCCGACTGGTCGGCGATCGAGGACCGGGTGGAGGTCGTGTCGCTGCGCGGACACCTGGACGACGAGGAGGCCCTCGCCTCGGCCGTCGCCGACTACGACATCATCGTCACGCTGCGCGAACGCGTCTCGTTTCCCGGCTCCTTGTTCGCCCGCCTGCCCCGGCTGAAACTGCTCATCGCGTCCGGCATGCGCAACACGGTGATCGACTACGCCGCGGCACAGGCCCATGGCGTCACCGTGTGCGGTACGGAGAGCTCGGGCACCCCGCCGGTCGAGCTGACCTGGGCGCTGCTGCTCGGTCTGGCCCGCGGGATCGTCGAGGAGAGCACCGCGCTGCGCACGAACGGCCCCTGGCAGTCCACCGTCGGCGCCGATCTGCACGGCCGCCGGCTGGGCCTGCTCGGACTCGGCCGGATCGGCAGCCGGGTGGCCCGGGTCGGGCTCGCCTTCGGCATGCGGGTAGGCGCCTGGACGCCGAACCTCACCAAGGAGCGCGCCGCGCGGGCGGGGGTCGAACCCGCCACCGGCAAGGAGGAGTTGCTCGCCGAGAGCGACTTCGTCTGCGTCCATGTCCCCGGCGGCCCGAGTACCCGGGGACTCGTCGGCGCCGCCGAACTCGCCCTGATGAAACCGACCGCCTACCTGATCAACACGTCCCGCGCGGCCGTCGTCGACCAGGACGCCCTGCTGGCCGCGCTGCACGAGGGCCGGATCGCGGGCGCCGGCGTGGACGTCTTCGACATCGAGCCGCTGCCCGCCGGCCACCCGATGCGCACCGCCCCCCGCCTCCTCGCCACACCCCACCTCGGCTACGTCTCGCACGCCAACTACACGACGTACTACCGCCAGGCGGTGGAGAACATCCAGGCCTACCTGGCCGGTTCCCCGGTCCGGCTCCTGCCCTGATCCGCCGCGGAAACCCGAGGTACGGCCGCACACACAAGCGCGCCGGCCCTCCCCCGGTGTCCCGCGGGCAGGGCCGGCGCGGCCGGTCAGAACGCCCGGCTGTTGCAGCCCATGTCCGAACCGAGGTGGGTCTGCTGCGCGCCCGGGGCGCCTTCGCCGTTCAGCAGGTTGCCCGCCAGGCCGTTGACGGCGCCGACGCTGCCGAGCACATCGATGTTCATGTCGTGCGAACGGCACTCGATGCCCTGCGTGACATCGAGGCCGTCATGGCCCGACTCGCCGTGTGCGAAGGCGGTGTTCATGCCGAAAGAGCCGACACTGCCGAGTACGGCGGCGCCGACGAGAACGGCCTTGTGGAACTTGCGCATTACTTCTCCGTTGGTCGAGCGGAAGCGATCTGCACCAGATCGAGTGGGGGGAGGACGGCCGGAATCGCGAGGCGATCAGCCGATTCGGGGAAGACCCAGTGAGCCGACGGGAGGCGCCGCGACCTGCCCGAGGCCGAGCCCGGGCGCCTGCGGTGCGTCGGGTGCGAGCAGCGGGTTGACGAGCGGGTTCACCTGCGGGTTGACCTGGGGGTTCACCTGCGGGGCGACATGCGGCGGACCATCCGCGGCGCCGAACGTCTGGGGCATGGCGACCTGCGGGGCGACCTTCGGCATGACCTCCGGCGCCGACTGCGGGCTGACCTGCGGCATGACCTGCGGCGTCGACTGCTGGGGGGCGGCGGCCTGCTGCGGCCCGTACGGCGAGACCTGCGCGAAGCCGCCCGAATTGGCCGTGGCCATGGCGGTGGCGGCGTGCTCCTGCGGCGGCGCCGGCGGAGGCGGCGGAGGGGCCTGCATCATCGGCGGGGCGTACGGCTGCTGGGGCGCGGCGATCTGTGCGGTGCCCATCGAGCGGGACGTCGCCGCGGCCTGCGGACCGCCCGGCTGCGGCCCGTACTGCGGAGGCGGGTACATCGGCGCCGCGTACTGCGGAGGCCCGTACTGGGGCGGTGCGTACTGCGGAGGCGGGTACATCGGCGCCGCGTACTGCGGAGGCGGGTACTGCGGCGCCGCGTACTGCGGTGCGGGGTACTCGGGAGCCGATGCTGGAGCGGCACCGCTGTACCCCGCGGGATAGTCGGCGGCCTGGCTGACGCCGGCGCCGATGGCGGACAGACCGCCGGCCGCTGCTGCGACGAGCGCGGCCTTGTGAAGCTTGCGCATGGAACCCTCGGCCCTTCAAATACCTGAACAGGGACATCCGTTGTATTCGGTACGGTCTCGCGTGCGCACAGTCTGATGTTCGTACTGCACCGTTCCGGGGCTAACTCCTTGGCCGCACGCGGACTTTCGCCGGAGCTGACAGCGAATTCCCTTGCCCCTCCGTGATCCATGATCGCTGCCCTCTCCCAGCTGGCAACGACTTCTCCCCCGCCCCGGTCACGGGAGACGAAACCGCGTCACCCATTTGCCATTGACGGCCCAGTGCGCCGGACCAGGATTGCAGAGGCGTTCGCGGCCAGGCGGCGAGGCGCACAGAGCCTGGGGCAAATGGGTGACCAGGGCCCGGCATCCCGTATCCGTATCACCACTTCCCTCGTTCCCCACTGGGCCAGGGCGATGGTCCGTCGCAGCCGTACAGGGCAGCTGGAATCAGCAACACCTGCACCAACTCGTCAGCCATTTCCACACGTTCCGTGCACAGGTCAATGAAGGGCCGAGGGTTTCATGCGCAAACTTCACAGGGTCGCGCTCGTCGTCGCAGCAGCCGGCGGTCTGTCCGCAGTCGGCGCCGGCCCGAGCTCCGCCGCTCCCGACTACAGCGGTGGTCTTCCGCTCCCCGTCTCGCAGCCGGACGCCCAGGCGGCTTCGGCGACTTCCTCTCAGGCCAGCGTGCAGACCTACGGCTCACCGGCCCCGTATGCGGGCCCGCAGCGGGGTGCTGACGTCACCCCGCAGGTGAACCCGAACCTGAGCCCGCAGATCAACCCGCAGATCTCCCCTCAAGCGACCCCGGGGTCGGGAGGCGGCCTGGCGGGCCAGACCAACCTCTTCCGCCCGTCCCAGGAGTGCAGCCCGCAGTCGCTGCTCAACGCGGCCGTCCCGGTCGCCCTGCTCGCCGCGTCCGAGACCCACGGCATCGAGTGCACGCAGGCCAACATGCAGTCGAACGCCCTCGCCCACGCCAGCGCGCACTAGGCCCGCCGGACCGGACGGCCGGACACCGACGCCCCGGTACGGGCCCTTCGAGGAGCACCCGCGAAGGGCCCGCTCGTATGCGATACGGCTTTCGGGTGCTTCTGTCGGGATATCAAGAAACCGGCGCGTCGCTGTCCGCTTTGGGTTATTTCCTATTAATCTCCGTGACTGTAAGAAAGCGATCTGCCACAGATCGTGACTCCTTCACTCACCGGAGAAGAGACATGCACAAGCTTCGCAAGGCTGCCGTTCTGGTCGCCGCCATCGGCAGCATCGGGCTCATCGGCGGCACCGCGCACGCCGGCGGCCAGGAAGGCGGCAAGGGCGGCGAGGGCGGTGGCCGCTTCAGCGTCCTGCAGAGCTCCAACTGCAAGTCGCACGACCTGAACCTGGACGTCCTCGGCGAGGTCGGCATCCTCAACGGCCTGCTGGGCAACGCGCTCAACGGCGAGGGCGACCCGGGTGCCCAGGCCACCCACATCGGCTCGACGATGGGCTGCAACAACAGCGCCTTCTAAGCGCACCGCCGGCACCGGCGAACAGAGCAGGAAATAATCCCGGCATCGAGCCTCAGGCCCGATGCCGGGACTCTTTTTATATTACCGATACCCATTCAGGGTGACAAGAATTGAGCATTCAGAGTGACAAGAATTCCGAATTCGGCGCGTCGCTGGTTGCCCCCGGATATTTCCTATTAGTCTCCATAACCGTTCGAAGTCGATCTCTCGCAGATCGCATCCACTCCACTTCCACCGGAGAAGACATGCACAAGCTGCGCAAGGCTGCCGTTGTGGTCGCCGCCCTCGGGAGTGTCGGGCTCCTGAGCGCCGGCGCCGCGCACGCCGGCCAGGACTGGGGCAAGGGGGGCCACGGCGGCTCCCGCTTCAGCGTCCTGCAGAGCACGACCTGTAGGTCCCACGACCTCAACGCGGACGTCCTCGGCGAGGTCGGCATCGCCAACGGCCTCGGCGGCAACCTGCTGAACGGCGAAGGCGCCGCCGGCGCCCAGGAGTCGAGCCTCGGCTCGTCCATGGGCTGCAACAACAGCGTCGGCAAGTAAGCAGGATCCTCAAAAAACCAAAAGCCGGACCGGGAGCGATCCCGGTCCGGCTTTTGTGTGCCGTACGTCAGAACCCGAAGCGGGCCTTGTCGAAGTGAGGCCTCTTGAAGCCCTTGGGCAGCTTCACGTTGTTGGAGCAGTCCACCACCGGCCCGACTTTCGCGGACCCGCCGTCCAGCATCCGACCGTCGGGGAACACCACGCGCGGCCGGTCGGCCGTCGAGCAGTCCTGCGTCTGCTTGATGGCGCGCTTGCCGTGCTCGTTGGTCCGGATCTCGCTCTTGCGAATGCAGACGACGCCGCCCGTGACGGTGCTCCTGCAGTCACTCCTGGGTTCATCGGCGTTCGCGTGGGCGGCGCCGGCGCAGATCACGGCGAGGCTTCCGACGAGCCCCGAGATGGTCGCGACCTTCTGTCGAGTGAACATGACGTGCGTTCCTTTGCATTGGGGGTGCAACACAGGCCCGGGCGCGGCGTGCGCCCGGGCCTTGGAGAGAGGTCCGGTAGTGGGGGGCCGGCGGTCGGACGCGTCATCAGCCGCGTCCGGCGACGGCATGGGCGCAGCCCGGACGCGCTCCCTGAGGGGGGTCTGCCGCGCATCCGGGCTGCCTTCGCATGGGGTATTACTCAGCACACCGGCGGACAAGCCGAGTTGATCCAGGACGGGGAAGTCCAGTTCGCACGGTGTGCATATCGTGCTGTATTACTGGTCGCTGCCCGAAGAGTGCTGACCGTAACCCTCCGGCGCGGGGTCCTTGTGCTCCCCGCCCTGCGGCGTGTTGTAACCACCCCAGTAGGCCACGGCGTTGGCCGATGAGTTCGCGGTAGCGGTGATCGTCGGAGGCGTTTCGTCCTCGCCACCGGCGAAGCTGACGCCGGCGCCGAGAGCGGACAGCCCCGCCACCGCTGCCACTACGACCGCAGCGCGCTGAAACTTACGCATGGTTTGACCCTTTCTTACCCGGGCAGGACGCCCTGGCTTGACTACTTGCCGTGAGCATATACACACGATCCGTAGCAATTTGGGATCTTAGCTCCATACGTCGTGTCGGCTCTCCACACGGCACAGGCCGCGCAGCTTCCGCCCCGGACATCAGAGCAGGCCGGGCAACTCCATTCCACCGTCGGCCTTGTCGGGCGCACCCGATGTCCTGCCGGAACAGGTCACTTTGGGCCCGATCTGCATCGTCCCGTTCCCGAGGGCGGCCGGCACGGTGAAGGGCTGCGTCGGCAGGCAGTTGTCCTGGTGGGGGATTTCGCCGTCCTCGGGGATCACGCCTTCGATCCGTTGAATGCAGGTGACATTGCCCTGGAGATCGCGCGTGCAGTTTCCCGGGCCGCCCACGACATGCGCCTGGGCGACGCCGGCGCAGGTCACGGCGAGGCCGCCGATGAGCCCCGAGACGGCCGCGATCTTCTTCGTTCTGAACATGCGTTGCGTTTCCTTTGTGAGGGGCGCCCGGGCACCGTGCGCCGCGAACCGTCCGCGCCGGGCCCTGTCTTCGTCCTCGCGACCGGGCAACCGGCCGGGCGTGAAGGGAACCCTTCGGGAAGGGGCCCGAAGGGTTCCGCGGAAGGCGTCGCGTGCGGTGACGCCGTCGACCTCAGCGAGTGAAAGCGTTGTTGAACTGGCCGCAGGTGGTGTCGAGGGTCTGCGCAAGTCCGAGCACACCGATCGGGAGATCGTTCTCGGCCACCGTCTGCGGACTGCACTCCTGGTACGGGCGGTAGAGGTCGTTCACCTCCAGCCCGCCATGAGCGTAGGCGGTACCGGCGCCGGCGCCGATGGCGGACAGACCGCCGGCCGCCGCCACTGCTGCGATCACGACATGCTGAAGCTTGCGCATGGAACCCTCGGTTCTTCATTGCTTGAGGTCGAGGCTGATTGCCTACGGTGACGGAGCGAACACTACCAGTAGCAATACGCGGTATTCCACTTTGGCGGATATCCGTGTCCAAAAGGGGACATGGCCGCACGGGCTTTACCGGAGAACGACAACTGGTGCCGCCGCGCGGCGGATTGACGTTCGGATCACCAACCCGGATACGGAAAAGCACAGTTGTCCGCGGAGCGGCCGTACGCCGGTCACCGGTATTACGAAAATGTCGGTTCCACGGCCCGATTACGGTGGTGCGCCGGCACGGACACCACGAGGTCCCGCAACGCCTCGATATACCGCCGCATGTTCTTGTAGGCGACGTCGGTGTCCGGGTAGCGGCAGGCCAACCACAGTCCCTCGTGCAGCCGGTTGATCCAGACACACACCTGGTCGCCGTACGAGACCCGGAGCAGTCCGTACGCCCTCTGCTCGGTCCAGCGGGCCGAGCCGGGGATCATACGGGCGTCCACGTAGGAGACGATCGAGTACAGGTCGGGCGAGGTCGGGCGGAAGTCGGCGCCGAGCAGGCGCAGTACCCGGGCCAGCGGAATGCGCGCCAGCGACCGGTTGGCCTGCAACTCGGCGCGGACCGTGGCGAGTGCGCCGTCGAAGTCCCCTGTCGCGGGCACCTCGATCGGCGCGCCGCCGACGTACCAGCCCACAGAGTCCGACCACGCGGACTTCACCCGGGTGTGGAACGGCACCACCGTACGGTAGACCGGCTGCCCGCCGAGCTCGTGCACGATCACGCTGGTCGCGGCCAGCACACCCACCATGCTGCCGCCGTAGGGCCGGCAGTACGCCTCGAACGCGGCGGCTGCGTCCGCGTCGACGAGCGGCTCGCGCAGCAGCTTCTGGGTGGGCAGTGGGTCACCGGGCGGCAGGCCGAGGTCGACGGGGAAGGCGGGCAGCCGTCCGCCGCACCGGGCGATGAACTCCCGCCAACGGCCGACGATCGCGTGCGTGCCGTCGATGTCGTCCGCGTTCGCCCGTTCCTGCTCGCAGAAGTCGACGTAACTGCCCACGGACGCATCGGCCAGGGAGCCGCCCGCGACGCCCGCCATGTACAACTCGCTGACCTCGTCCGGGATGCGGTGCAGGGAGTAGGCGTCGACGTTGGTGTGGTCGAACGCCAGGTACACGCTGGTGGAGTCGTCGCGGACGACCGCCGCGTAGATGAAGTTCGGCCAGCCGAGCGCGTCCGCCGCGACGTCGAACCGGTCCTGCAGATACCGGACCAGCGTGTCCTCGTCGCCGAAGTCACCGATCACCTCGCGGCGCAGGGACACGTCGTCCTCGTCGAGCGTGAACCGGTGCATGTCGTCGCCGGCCCACCGAAAGCCGCTGCGCAGCGTCTCGTGCCGCAGGGTCCAGCCGCGCAACGCCCGTTCCAGCGCGTCGAGATCGGCCCGGCCCGGCAGATCGAACGCCGTGCCGATCCAGGTGGGGACGAACAATCCGCCCTCGCGCACCGAGCGCGCGGTTCTGATGTGCGACTCCTGGATGTACGCCGGCGGCCGCGGGTCCGGTGGCAGCGCTGCCGCGGTCGCGACCGTCGCCGGACTGTACGTCCACTCGACGAGGCGTCCGGGCCGGACTTCGCAACGCTGAATGTCAGAAATTCGCACGGGGGCGTCTCCTTCGCAGAAGACTCAGACTTGATCAAGGGGGAGCCGTGCGCGAGCGGCGGTTGCCGTGTCGCCGGCTTTTCAGCGGGACGTGTGACGTCTCGAACGACGAAGCGATCGGCGACGGCGCCGACTTGGCGGGCAGGCCTCGCGGACACACGGAGAAGAGCGCCGGCACCTCGTGCACCGGAGCCCTTCCCGTGGCGCCTGCCGGGCGGCGGCCTCACTCGTACCGGTAGATCCGGCTCATGTCCTCCAGTTCGTCCGGTGTCACATCCCACGGCGGCAGCCGGTCGTACCGGGCCACGACCCGGCCGTGCTGGGCGTTGCCCGAGCGGGGCGGCTCGGCCGGCAGGTAGTGGCGGCCCGGGTGCCGCTGCTGCCAGCGGGTCCACTGCAGGTCGACGAAGGCGTGATGCAGCCAGAAGACGGGGTCGTTGGGGGCGGCGCCACCGACCATCGTCCCGCCGATCCAGCGGTGCACCCGGTTGTGGTTGTGCCAGGAGACGCTGCCCCGGCCCGTCCCCCACCCCTCCAGCTTGTTGCGGAAGCCCTGGGTGACCGTCGAGTCCCAGGGCGCCGTGTCGTAGACCGGGTCGGCCAGCGCGCCCTCCACGTCACGGGCGGTCGGCAGCTGGATCGGGTTGCCGGCGCGGCCCAGGTCGCGGGCGAGGTAGGGCCGGTCGGTCACGCCCTCGGTGATCTCCCAGTTGCCCGCCCGGTAGGCGAACGGGCCGGTCATCACCTGCCGGTCCGAGTGCCGCCCGTTGCCGCCCATCAGATCGTCGGCCCACGGCAGGGAGGTGGCCGTACGGTCGCGGGTCCAGTCCCAGTACGGCACCGTCACCGACCCGTCCACCCGGCGCAGCGCCCGCTCCAGCTCCAGCACGAGATTGCGGTGCCAGGGCAGGAAGGAGGGCGCCATGTGGGCGGTGCGCAGGCCGCGTTCACCGTCGGGGGCGTTGTACTCCATGTGCATCCGTACGAACTCGTCGTACTCGCCGCGCCGTTTGACCTCCAGCAGGGCGTCGACGAACCGGCGCCGCTCGGTGCGGGTCAGCCTGCTGACGTTCTTACGCGTGTACGCCATGCCCGCCTCCCCCGTGCATCGGTGCCCCGCCCATCGGTCCCGGTGCCAGGTCGCGCAGTTGCGCATCGGGACCCAGCTCGTCGACCGCCCCGCGGGCCGCGGCCAGGGGGGTGTCGTACGAGCGGTAGTGGTCGATCATGCTCAGCCAGCTGCCGTCGGCGCGGCGCATCAGGTGCAGCGTGCGGCCGTCGATCGTGACCTGCCACTGGCCTTCGGCGGCCCGGCGGCCGGAGCGGACCTCGACGCCGCGGATGTGGCGCCCGTGGTAGGTCTCGTCGAAGGCCGCGGTCTGCCGGCCGTCGTCCGGGTCGCTCGGGGGGCGGCTGCAGGCCGCGGCCGCCGGGGCGAGCGCGACGCCGACGGCCGAGGCGAGCAGCCTCCGCGTCACGTCCCGCCGTGTGTCGTCCTCGGGCCGCGCGCCCGCGACCGGTGTCCCGCGCTGCCCGTCCTGCGGGGCTCCGCCGACGTCTGGAACCATGGTTCACTCCTCGTCCGGTCAGGTGTCCGAAGCGGTAACCGCCCAACGGCCCTCACGGTCACCGCCGTGCGGCCGGACCGGTGACGGGAGCGCCGGGACGGGCAGGCGCCCGGGCCGGACGGCTCAGCCGGTCCAGAAGTCCCACCAGCGGGTCAGGATGAGCATGCCGACGACTCCGGTGTGCAGCAGCGGCAGCACCCAGGTGAACTCCGCGCAGAACGCCCGCAGCGGGGCCGGCGCGGGCAGGAACCGGTGCAGTACGGCGAACGAGGTCGCGTACCAGAACATCAGGATCGTGGCGACCCAGGCCAGACAGCACCACAGGCACAGCGCGTTGATCCGGTACAGCGACTCGAACTGCAGCCACGACACGAACCCGATGCCGAACACACAGCCCGCGTCGAAGGCCAGCCAGTACCAGCGCGGGAAGGCGGCGCCGGCCAGCAGGCTCATGCCGACGCAGACCACGATGCCGTAGGCGACCAGACCGAGCATCGGGTTGGGGAAGCCGAAGACCGAGGCCTGGGCGCTCTTCATGACGCTGCCGCAGGACACCACCGGGTTCAGGCTGCACCCGGGTGTGAAGTTCGGGTTCTGGAGCAGCTTGAACTTGTCGAGGGTGATGACCCAGGAGGCCAGCAGCCCGGCCGCGCCCGTGACGACCAGGAGGACCCCGAAGCCCCGGCCGGCGCCCACCGCACGGACTCGGCCCTGCTCCGGCACCATCAGGCGCCGAGGCCGAGGGCGTGGGCCGCGGCCGTCGGGGCCTGCCCGGCACCGTCGACCTCGGCGGCTCCGCAGGACGGCACGGGTACGACCGCCCGGCCCGGCTGGGCGGGAGTGCCCAGGTCGGCGGGACGGAAGGGGCGCGTGTCACCGGGGGTTGAGGTCACCGCGCGACCTTACCGGCACCCCCCGGGACGCCCCGGTCGCCCGCTCACCCGACCGGTCGAACCCGGCCGGCACTCCACACGATCAGCCGACACCCGAACGAGCACGCCGTACCGCCACCGAGATGTCCCACCCCGCACAGACACCCAACACCGCGCCCCCGTCCCCGGCCCGGCCGACCCCGCGACGCCCGGCACGCGCTCCCCCTGTTCGGGCACCCCAGGGCACGCCGGGACGAGCGCCCCGTACCGCTACCGGGATGCCCGGCACCGCATGGATACCCGGCACCCCCGCGACGGACCCGGCCCGGCCGGCCCCGCACGCACGCCCGGCGCCGCGCCCGCCGGCCCCGACCGGGTCGGGATCGGACCGGCGGGGAGCAGGCCGGCCGAATAGACCGACCACCCCGGCCCCTACCTGCCCCGCGACGCCCCGGCACGCGCTCCCCCACTACCTCAAGGACGGGCGCCCCAGGGGCGCCCGGACGAGCCTGCCGCGCCGCCACCGGGATAACCGGCACCGCATGGATACCGAACGTCGCAGCGGAGGGGCCCGCCCGGCCGACATCGCATGTATGCCCAGCGACATGCCCGACGGACCCGGCCCGATGGCCCCGGCCCAGCCGAATAGACCGACCCCGCCGGCCCCTACCTGCCCCGCGACGCCCGGCACGCGCTCCCCCCAACGGCCGCGAGCGCGGCCGGGGGTGTCCCCAGCCGCGCTACTCGCGGAGGGCGGTCCGGGGCCTGGTTCCGGCAGGCGCCGGGCGCGGGTGCTACAGGCCCAGCAGGGAGGTGAGGAGGCCGAGGAGGCCGGAGAGGACTCCGTGGGCCGCTCCGGTCACCTGGTCGCCGTCGCCGGAGGTGGTGGCCTTCTGCAGGGTGTCCAGCGCCTTGGTGAGCGTGGCTTTCGCGTCGCTCACACGGTCGGCCCGCGCCTTGGCGTCGGCGTCGGTCTTGCTGGGCGGGGACATCGGGTCCGAGGCGGGCGCAGAGGTGGCCACCTTGGTGACGGCGTCCTTGGCGGCCTGCACGAGCTTGGTCGCCTGGTCGGCGGAGAGCTGGCCCTTGTCGGCCTTGAGCACGGTGTTGAGCAGATTGCTGACCGGCTCCAGCAGGGTCCCGAAGTGACCGAGGGTGTTGACCTGGGCGAGGAGCTTGTCCGCACCGGGGACGGGTGCGGAGGCCGCCGTGTGGGCGCGTTCCGGGGTGGAGTCGGCCGCGAAGGCGACCGGGCCGGTGGCACCGGCCAGGAGGGCGGCGGAAAGCGCGATGGACGCGATGCGCCGGACGGGTGGAACCCCCATGGACGTTCCTTTCGCTGATGTACGGGATCTTGTGCCCACCGTGAAATCGCCCGCCGCCCCCCGCAACCGATCGAGGGCGTTCCGGTGAACGGCCGGGCCATTCGGGGCACGACTTCCGCACACCGGGCCCATTGACCATCCGCTACGCGTGAGTAAGTTGACTCTTCGGTAAGTCCGCGTCAGCCGAGCCGCGACCGGGAGCCGTCATGGGCGTACGCAGGGATCTGAAACGGGCTCGGCAGCGCAGCGACCTGGCGGCGCGTGCGCGCATCGAGCTGATCCGCGACGAGACCGGCACGGTGCGCGAGGTCCGTACCGCCGCGCTGGCACCCCGCGCCGCCGGCGGCGGCATCGCCCGGATCCCGTTCACCAACGCGGCTCAGGCACCCGGCGCGGTGGTCCTGCGGCGCCGGGAGAACGGCACCTGGCGCCCGGTGACGGCCGCGGCCTTCGCCCGCGAGGTCACCGCCGTCGCCAAGGGGCTGATCGCGGCGGGTCTCGAACCCGGCGGCCGGGTCGCCGTGATGTCCCGCACCCGCTACGAGTGGACGGTCCTGGACTTCGCGATCTGGGCCGCCGCCGGCCAGTCCGTCCCGGTCTACGCCACCTCCTCCGCCGAGCAGGTGGAGTGGATCGTCCGCGACTCCGGCGCCCGTTTCGTCGTCACCGAGACGGACGAGAACGCCGAGACGGTCACCACCGGCACGGCCCGCCACCTTGAACCCCCGCGCGTCTGGCGGCTCGACGCACAGGCGCTGGACGAACTCGTCGCCCTCGGCCGGGACGTTCCCGACGAGGAGGTCACCAAGCGCCGTACGGCCGTGACACCCGATGCGGTGGCCACGATCTGCTACACCTCCGGCACCACCGGACGGCCCAAGGGCTGTGTGCTCACCCACGCCAACCTGTACGCCGAGGCCGCCAACACGGTCGAGCTGCTCCACCCGATCTTCAAGGAGGTCACCGGCCAGGTCGCCTCGACCCTCCTCTTCCTGCCGCTCGCGCACATCCTGGGCCGCACGCTGCAGATCGCCTGCCTGCTGGCCCGGATCGAACTGGGCCACTGCCCGAGCATCAAGCCCGGTGAACTGCGCCCGGCGCTCAAGGAGTTCCGCCCCACCTTCGTGGTCGGCGTGCCGTACCTCTTCGAGAAGATCCACGACACCGGGCGCGCCACCGCCGAGAAGATCGGCCGGGGTGCGTCCTTCGACCGCGCGGACCGCGTGGGGGTGCGCTTCGGGGAGGCGTACCTGAACAAGTTCCTGGGCACGGGCAAGGGCCCCGGGCCCGGCCTGTACGCCGCCTGGGCGCTGTACGACCTGCTGGTCTACCGGCGCATCCGCAAGGAGCTCGGCGGCCGGATGCGCTACGCCATCAGCGGCGGTTCCCCGCTCGACCGCAACCTCAACCTGTTCTTCTACGCGGCCGGCATCATCGTCTACGAGGGCTACGGCCTGACGGAGACGAGCGCCGCCGCCACCATCGTCCCGCCGCTGAAGCCGCGTCCCGGCACGGTCGGCCTGCCGGTCCCCGGCACCGCGGTCCGCATAGCCGACGACGGGGAGGTCCTCATCCGGGGCGGGGTGGTCTTCGGGTCGTACCGGAACAACCCGGCGGCCACGGCCGAGGTGCTCACCGAGGGCTGGTTCGCCACCGGTGACCTCGGCTCCCTCGACGCGGACGGCTATCTCACCATCACCGGCCGCAAGAAGGACATCCTCGTCACCTCCGGCGGCAAGAACGTCTCCCCGGCCGTCCTGGAGGACCGTCTGCGCAGCCGCCCGCCCGTCGGCCAGTGCCTCGTCGTCGGCGACCGGCGCCCCTTCGTCGCCGCCCTCGTCACCCTCGACCCCGAGGCGGTGGCCCACTGGCTGTCGGTCCGCCGGCTGGCCCCGGACACGCCGATGTCCGAGGTGGTCCGGGACCCGCGGATGCGCGCCGATGTGCAGCGAGCCGTGGACTACGCCAACGAGGCCGTCTCACGTGCGGAGTCGATCCGTGCCTTCGCGCTGGTCGAGGGCGAATTCAGCGAGGAGAACGGGCTGCTGACCCCGTCGCTGAAAGTCAGGCGGCAGGCGGTGGCCTCCGCGTACGCGGAACAGATCGCGGCACTATACGGCGGATGAGCCTTTCGGGCAGCACAGAAGGGGCGTTCGGGTGAATTAACCGGTATACCCCCCCTTCCGGTTTCTTCGGGTGTTCATAACTCGTTCACAGTCTGCAGGTCGTGGCACGCGTGAACGTGCGGCGTCACGGTCCCTGCGACGACCCTGCGCAACCCGGTGCCACGCCGACTCTGGAGCGTCCCCCTTCATCCGGCTCCATGACCGGCTTCCGATTCCCCCTGAGAGGAAGACAACGAGAGTGCGACAGACCCTGAGCAAGGGATTGGTCGTGGCCGCCGCCGCGACAAGTGCCCTGTCTCTGTACAGCCCATGGGCGTTCGCGGACTCCGATCCGTTCTCGACCGTGGCGGACTCACGCGCCGCCGCGCTGTCGGCCAACATGGCCGACGACGACGAGGCCGGCGACGATTTCCCGGGCATGGCGAGTGCCATGAGGGCGATCGAGCAGGCACAGTCCGCCGTACGGATGGCACACAGGGAAGCCGGGATGATGGCTCCGGCCGACTCCGCCCCTGAGTCCGCGCCGAGTCACCGGCGCTCCTACGGGGGCGGCGGCTACGGCGACGACGAGTCGAGCCACAAGACCTCCCGGAACTACGGCGACGACGAAAAGCCGAGCTACGGCAAGTCCGAGAGTTACGGCAACGACGACTCGACCTACGGCAAGTCCGACAACTACGGCAAGTCCGACAGCTACGGGAAGTCCGACAACTACGGCGACGACGACTCGAGCTACGGCAAGTCCGACAGCTACGGGAAGTCCGACAACTACGGCGACGACGACTCGAGCTACGGCAAGTCCGACAACTACGGCAACGACGACTCGAGCTACGGCGAGGACGAGAAGCCGCCCCCGCACCGCCACCACGAACACAAGCCGCCGCACAAGCACCACGCCCCCCCACCGCACGAGCACCACAAGAGGCACCACAGGCACCACCACCACAGGCCCCCGGAGATGGCCCACACCGGAGCCGAGGGCACCATCGCGGCCGCGGCCGCCGGCAGTCTGCTGCTGGCCGCCGGAACCGTCCTGTACCGGCGGGGCCGTCGTACCGCTCCCCGCCAGTAGCGGGCCGGGTGCCGGACGCCTCGCGCCCGGCACCCGCCGGCTCTCCCCCGTGCGCCGGGCAGTCCGAGGCCGCGAGCCCGGCGGGCGGAAAGCACATCTTCCGCGGTCCTCCGTGCGGGCGATCAGCGCCGAGCCGTCCGACTCCATTGGTGCAATGAGCGTATATATGGCCATGACTCAATAGATGGGCAGATTGGGCATATACGCACCGAAGGAGTGGGAATGACCTCCGACCGTCGCCGGTCCCTGAGGCGCGTGGCGTTCATCGCCGCCGGGGTGTACGCGGCAGCGGCCTTCATTCCCAGTCCTGCCCTCAAGAGCGACGGCGCAGCAAGCCTCGTCACGCGGTACTGCGCACCGGCGGCACATACCCCTGCGGCATGCCCTGCGAACGGGGCGACGGCGCGCCCGCCCGCGTTCGGCGCGTACCTCGACTACGGGCCCCTCGGAGTGCTGCGCATCCAGGGGCTCAGCAACTGGCTCGACCACACGGAGATCCGCGTCGGGCACACCTACCTGCCGGGAGACCTGTGGCGCAACATCGAGGGCGCCCCGGGCTTCCTCGACAGCTGGGCCACCTGGCGGCGGGCCAAGGCCGACAGGGTCCTGGTGGTCAACGTCCCGATGATGGAACGCAACGAGGCCGGTCTGACGGACGCGCAGGTCGCGGGACTGCTGCGACGCGGCGCGGCCGGTGAGTTCGACCGGCACTTCCGGGCACTCGCCGAGCACCTCGTCGGCCTGGGAGTGCCGGACACGGTCCTGGTGCTCGGCTGGGAGATGAACGGCGTCACCTACAGCCACAGATGCGGCCCCGATCCGGACGACTGGAAGACGTACTGGCGGCGCATCGTCACCGTCATCCGCTCGGTGCCCGGCCAGAAGTTCACCTTCGACTTCGCCCCGAACCGGGGCGCGGACGCGGTTCCGTGGCCGCGGTGCTATCCGGGCGACGACGTCGTCGACGTCCTCGGCATGGACTCCTACGACCAGCCGGCGGGCATCACGTTCGACCAGCAGGTGTCCGAGCCCTACGGCCTGCAGTACCAGGTCGACTTCGCGAAGACGCACAACAAGCCGGTCTCGTACCCCGAATGGGGCCTGTTCCACAACGGCGACAACCCGACGTACATGCTGCGCATGCTCGCGTGGATGGACGAGCACAAGCCGCTGTACAACACGCTCACCGACTACTGCCCGCACGGCGTGTGGCAGTGCACCGCCAATCCCCGGGCGTCCGCCCTCTACCACTCGGCACTGGCCGGTCGGCGCCCGCCGGACGACGAACCGAAGCCGCCGGCCCTCCCGTGGCCCGCGCCCATGGCGCCCGACGAGCCGCACCCGACACCGAATCCGACGCCTCCCCGGCCGCCCCACTGCCCGTGCGGCCGGGCGAAGTGACGCCGGCGGTCCGGTCCCGGCGCCCCGGATCACACGGCCGGCGGGCCTCCGGCCGAAGCGGGCCGCCGCAGCACCGTGCGGCCCCAGCCTCGCGCGGTGGCGTCGCCGGCGGCCGCCGCCAGCAGCGGGGCGGTGCGCTTGCGTGCCAGCAGCAGACGCTGGTTGACGACCGTCTGCGGGTCCCAGCGGTACTTGTACGGCTCCGTGCCGCGCAGCAGGCTCAGGACCTCGCATGCGCCGCCGGCGGCGACATGCTCGGTGGCGGCGCGCAGCACCATCGTCGCCACGTCCGTCCTGAGCTCCCGTAGCCGCGGGTGGACGCCGTAGAGATACACGCCCGCCCACCTCCTCGACATCAGCGTCAGTTCGGCCCCGACCACCTCACCGTCGAGCAGGAACTCCCTGACGACCGCCTCGCCGGAACGGGCCATCGGCTCCGCCGAGCGGATCAGGTGCTCCAGAAAACGCGGCCGGAGGTGTTCCGGCGACACCTTCCGGCCCTCCCACTGCAGCCGGTGCAGTTCGAGGAGCCGGCGCAGCGCGCCCTCGGTCTCGTCGTACCGCACGACGCGCCATCCGACGCCGACCCGGTCGAGCTTGTTCACCTTGTTGCGGATGCGCTGGGCGCGCGCCGACGGCAGCCGCCTGATCAGCTGGTCCATGGGCAGGGCGGGCAGTTCCAGGCATGTGGAGTCGGGCACCCGGTGCCGGGGGCCGCGCCAGCAGCCGTAGATCCGCTCCACCGCGCCGCCGGGCCGTACCTCGCGGAAGTCGATCAGCGCGGTGCGGGCCAGCTCGGCCAGCGCGTCCGCCAGCGCGAGGGCGACCCGGTCGGCCGCGGTCCCGTCGAGGAGCACGTCCGAGAAGTCGGTGATGGCACCGCCCAGCGGTACCAGCGCCGGCCACGGACGGTTGAGGCGCATCAGCGGCGCGACCGCCACCAGTTCACCGTGCTCGCGCACCAGGACGAGCCGGAGCCCGCCCGGTGTGCCGTACGACAGCCACCACGAATGCAGCCAGGCGTGGCTCTGGAACGGCGTCGCCGGCCGGCAGGCCCGGTGCAGGCGCCCCCAGTCCTCCGCGAGCTCCGCGAACGCGTGATCGTCGGTGCACACCTCCACCGACAGCGCCGGGCCGGCCACCGTCGTCACAGCGCCTCCTGGGCGTCGACCGCGGCTGCCGGGGCGGGCAGTTGCGCCCGTCCCCGCTGACCGTCCGCCGCCTCCCGCCGCGGCCGGGCCAGCAGGGCGAGGCCGCCCAGCAGGCCGCCGGCGCTGGCACCCACGAGCGAGGTCAGCGCCGGGGACTCGGACGACGGCTCGGTGGGGGCGAGCGCCCGGGACAGGTGCGCGAGCGCGATGCCGGTGGCCTTCTTGGACTGGTTGGCCTGCACGGTGAGCGCCCCGGACACGGCGTTGGCGATGTCGGCGGCCTGGCGGGGACGCCCGGAGACCGCCGTGATCGCGATCATCGGTGCGTCGGGCGAGGTCTCGGCCCGCACGCTGCCGCGCAGCTTCGCCGCCGGCACACCCACGCTCTTCTGGGCCTCGGCCAGCACGGCGAGCTGGGTCGCGACGCGGCCGTACGCCTGCGCGAAGCCGAGCGCCGTCGCCGGGTCGGACCTGGACTTCTCGGCCGGCACGGCGATGACGTAGCTCGTGGCCGAGTACTGCGGTGGCTTCACCACCCCGTACGCGCCTCCGGCCGCGGCGCCGAGCAGGGCGCAGACCGGGATCAGCCACCGCGGCAGCAGCCGCGAGGCGCCGGTGAGGATGCGGCGGTGCAGACGCACGGGCGGTGCGGGCGTGTCGGTCATGAGGGGCTCGCTTCCAGGTCGTGACCGGACAGGACGGCCGTGTACACGTCCATCAGCTGCCGGGCGGTGTGCTCGATGCTGTAGTGCCGCACGGCGTCCGGGACGGCGCGTTCGCCGGTTCCTTCCGCACGCAGCCGCAGCAGTTCGCGCGCGTAGTCTCCGGCCCCGCCGGTGACGCGCCGGGCGCGCGGAGCCGCCTGCGCGGGCAGGTCCGCGAGGGCGGGGGCGGACGTGTACAGCACGGGCAGCCCGGCCGCGAGTGCCTCCAGCACGGCCAGGCCGAACGTCTCTTCCATGGCGGGCGCGGCCAGCGCGTCCAACGCGGACAGCACCGAGGGCAGGTCGGGTGCGTCGGGCAGGGGCTCCGGCGGGCAGGGGAGCTCGCCGGTCATCAGCATCCGGTCCGCGACCCCCAGCTCCCCCGCGACGTGCTGCAGCGTCCGTTGCTCGGGGCCGGCACCGATCAGCAGCAACCGCACGTCGGCGGGCAGCAGGGCCAGCGCGCGCACCGCCACCTCGAAGCGCTTGCCGGGGACGATCCGGCCGACGCAGCCCACCACGTACGCATCCTGCGGCAGTCGGTAGAACGCGCGGGCCTCCTTGCGCCGCACCTCGTCGAAGCGGAAGCGGCAGGCGTCGATGCCGTTCGGGACGACGCGGATGCGCCGGCCGGGCACGCCCCAGCCGCGCAGCAGCCCGGCGACCGTCGGGGAGACGGCGACCGTGGCACGGCCGAGGCGTTCGGTGGCCAGGTACAGGGCCCGGATGCCCGCGTTCAGGGTCCTGCCCTCCAACTGCTGTGCGCCCAGCGAGTGTTCCGTGGCCACCACCGCCCGGACTCCGGCGAGCCGCGCGGCGATCCGCCCGTACACGCAGGCCCGGTACAGGTGCGTGTGCACCACGTCGTAGCGGCCGGCGCGGATGTGCCGGGCCAGGCGGAACAGGGCACCGATGTCCCGGTTGCCGCCCATGGCGAGGTCGGTGACGCGGACGCCGTCGGCGGTCAGCCCGTCGGCGACCCGACCGGGGTGGGTCAGTGTGATCACGTCGCACCGGGCGGGCAGATGACGCAGCAGCAGGCGCAGTTGCTGCTCGGCCCCGCCCACGCCGAGGCCGGTGATGATGTGCAGCACTCTCATGGGGCCTCCACGGCGCGTCCGCGGGCGCGGGCGAGGCGCCGCTTCACTTCCAGGCGCACCCCGGTGTCGGCCTCCCCGATGTGGATACGGGGCAGCGCCAGGTCGCCGGCGTCCCCGGGGCCGGGGTCGACGGCACACGCGTAGCGGTAGCCGGCGTGGTGGACGGCCGCTCCGACCCGCGCGTCGAACCTGCCGTACGGGTAGCAGAAGCCACGGATCTCCAGGCCGGTGAGCTCGGCGAGCAGGATGCGGCTGCCGTGGACCTCCGCGCGCAGCACGTCGTCCGGGACCCGGGTGAGGTCGCAGTGGGTGAGGCCGTGCGAGGCGACCTCCACCCCCAGGGCGACGAGGCGGCGGATGTCGTCCGCCGCGAGCAGCCGCTTGCGCGGGCCGGACATCTCCCAGTCGTTGTGCCCGCCGAGCCGCCCGGCCACCACGAACACGGTCGCACCGCACTCCCAGTGGCGCAGCACGGGCAGCGCGGTGGTGACGAAGTCGGCGTACCCGTCGTCGAAGGTGAGCCCGACCAGCCCGCGCTCCTGCCCCTGGGCGCGGGCGGCCAGCAGGTCGCGCATGCTCACCCCGCGCAGGCCCCGGCCGCGCAGCCAGGCCAGCTGCCGGGCGAGGCGGGCGGCGGAGACGGTGATGTTGAAGGGGTCGTCCCCGTGGTCCGAGACCGAGTGGTACATGGCCACCCATGCCGCGGGCCCTCTGCGGGACCGTCCCTCTATGACCGGTGCGGGCTCCTGTCCGGCCGCACTATGAGCTTGCGAGGCGTCAACGACCATGATCGTTCTTTCGGGTGAAGGACCATCGGACGGTGAGGAACGCGGCGAGGCCCAGCGAACGGGCTCCTGCCGCGTCGAGGACCCAGGCCAGCAGCAGATAGACGGTGGTGACGCTCAGACAGCCCGCGGCGAGGGCGTCCGACGGCGAGGTGAACGGCTGTGCGCACAGCAGTCCCACTCCGGCGGCGCCCACCGCCGCCCGGAGCGGCTTGGCCAGTTCGGTCACGATGCGGCGGACGCGCACGGCGACCGTGTGCCGGCCCAGCCCGCGCAGCAGGAGCGCCGCGGTCAGGGTGATGCCGGCCATGTTGGCCGCGGCGATTCCGCACGCGCCCCAGCGGCCCACGGTGAAGGCGCCGATGACGGCGGTGGCCGTCATGCCCAGGGCCATCACGCCCGTCGGGTACCAGGTCGCGCGGCCCGCCGAGAAATACGCCCGCACCAGGGCACCCACCAGCGTGTGGCCGAGCAGCCCGAGCGTGTACACCCGCATGACGGCGGCGGTCGCGGCGGCGTCCTCGGCCGTGAAGGCGCCGCGCTGGAAGAGGAGTTGGACGATCTGCGGGGCGCAGGCCGTGATCACGGCGGCGCCCAGCAGCACGATGCAGGTCACCATCACCAGATCCCGCTCGATGCGGTCCCGGGCCCGCCGGGTGTCGCCCTCCGCGATGGCCCGCGCCACCACGGGGAAGGTGACGATGCACAGCATCAGCGCCAGGGACATCGGCAACTGACCGATCTTCTGGGCATAGTTGAGGTGCGAGATGGCACCGGCGGGCAGCCCGGAGGCGAAGTACCGCTCGATGAGCACCTGCGACTGGCGGCACAGGGCGAAGAGCAGGACGGGGCAGACGAGGGCGAAGGTGAGCGGCCGGCCCTCGTCCCCGCCGTACGCGGTGGGCTCGTCGGGGCGCTGGGAGATACGGCGCCACAGCGACGGCGCCTGCACGGCGACCATGAGACACCCGCCGAGGGCGACACCGAGTGCGGCGGAGCGCACGCCCCAGCGCTCGCTGAGGAAGAACATCGTGGCGATGATCGCGGCGTTGTACGTCACGTAGATCGCCGCCGGGGCGAGATATCTGCGGTGGGCGCGGAGCGCGGCACCGCAGTAGCCGGCCAGCCCGAAGCTCAGAACACAGGTCGCGGTCAGCCGGGTGCAGTCCACGGCGAGGGACGGGTGGGGCAGGCCGGGCGCGAGGATCCGCACGACCAGCGGCGCCCCGGCCACGAGCAGGGCGGCCACGACGGCGAAGGCGAGGCACAGCCGCGGCAGCGAGGCGGCGACCAGCGCGCGCACCGGGTCGGGGGACGTGCTCCCGCCTGCCCGTCGCGCGAGCGCCGCGCTGAACGCGGGTACGAGGACGAACGCCATCCCGTCCTCGATCAGCAGGGTCGAGGCCAGTTCCGGCAGGGTCCAGGCCACCAGGAATGCGTCGGTGGCCACGCCGGCGCCGAAGAGATGCGCGAGCGTCTGGTCCCGGCCGAGTCCCAGCAGCGCTCCGGCCACGGACAGCGCGGCGGAGACAAAGGTCGCCCTCGCGAGGAAACCGCCCGAGGGAGCGTCCGCCCGGCCCGCGGTCGCCGACCCCTCGCGGCCCTCGGCCGGGCGGACGCCGTCCCCGCCGGGCGCGGAATCGGCCGTCGCCGCTGTCACCGTCGTCCCATCGGCTGTGGGTCTCATCGCACGCCCGCCTCCGCGGCCGTGGCCGTTGTCGCGCCGCGTGCCAGCGCCCACCAGGCGCCGAGCCCGAGGCACACGGCCGTCAGCATGGTGGAGGGCCCGCCGATGTCGGCGTAGAGGAAGTCCACGCACTGCCACACCAGCAGCCCGCAGGCCGCGACGGCGCAGTCCCGGGCCGGCCCCGCCCGCCGCAGCCGCCGCGTGCCGCAGACCAGCAGGGCCAGCCAGCTGCCGGCCACCGTGACCGCGCCCAGCAGGCCCTGCTCGCTGAGCAGCAGCAGGTACATGTTGTGCGGCGAGAGCAGGGGCTGACGCCGAAAGCCCCAGCCCGGCGCGTCCGTGTCGCTGCCCGACGACAGTGCGAGCGGGGCATGGCCGTCCCGGTGTGCGGGGAAGGCCTTCAGCCCGACGCCCGTCACCGGGTGCCCGCGCCACATGCCGGTGGCCGCCGACCAGAGGCTGTAGCGGTCGACGACCGACTGGTCCGGTGCGTCGGCGACCTGGGTGATGCTGGTCAGCCGCTCCTGAAGGGCCGCGGCGCCCAGGCCGAGCCCGCCCACCAGCACCACCGAGGCGGCGACCGCGGCCGCGCACACCTTTGCCGTACGCCGCACACCGGCCGACAGCAGTTGCGCCCCGCACGCGACGGCCGTGGCGATCCAGGCACCTCGGCTGAAGGACAGCGCGAGCGGCACGAGCAGCGCCTGCGCACACACGGCCGCCACGAGCCGCTGCCGCCGCGCCCCCGCTCCGAGGGCGAGACCGGTCGCGGCCACCAGTCCGAAGGCCACGGCGGTCGCCATCCCCGTCACGTCGGTCGGCCCGAACGTGCCCACCGCCCGGATGTCGGTCCCCTGATACGAGGCCCCGGTTCCGGTGAGGTACTGGTGCACCCCGATCGTGCCCTGCCACAGCGCGAGAGCGACCAGCGACCAGAGCACCAGCCGGGCGTCGCGCCGGTCCCGCACCAGCAGCACCACCGCGACCGGGACGAGCACCAGCACCTGCAGATAGCGGGCCAGTCCGGTCAGGGTGTCGCCGGGCGTCGCCGCCCCGCTCGCGGCCACCGCGATGCCCACCACCGGCAGCCCCAGGACGACCGCGGCCGTCGCCGTCAGCGGGCGCCGTGCCCGCCGCGCGGTCCGTACCACGGCCCACAGCACGACGAGCCCCGACACCGCGTCGGCCGGGGTGGCGTTGCTGCCCGGTACGACCGGCAGCCCCAGCATGGCGACGATCCCCACGACGGGCAGGACCGGCGCAGCGCGGCGCAGCGCCGGCAGCGCAGGGGGCAGCACCAGCGGCGGCGAGGCCACGGGGGGAGCGCTCACGGGTGGTCAGCTCCCCGTCGGCCGTACGAACAGCAGCGCCGTGCGCACCAGAATGCAGATGTCCTGCCACAGCGACCAGTTGTCGATGTAGGCGTTGTCGAAGCGGCACCGGTCCTCGATCGAGGTGTCGCCGCGCAGCCCGTGGATCTGGGCGAGTCCGGTGATGCCGGTCCGCATCCGGTGGCGCGCCGGGTAGCCCGGGTGTGCCTGGCTGAACTTGGTGACGAAATAAGGGCGTTCGGGTCTCGGTCCGACCAGGCTCATGTCGCCCCGGAAGACGTTCCACAGCTGGAGCAGCTCATCCAGCGAGGTACGGCGCAGGAACTGGCACAGGCGGCTCATGTCCTGCTCGTCCGCCACGCTCCAGCGGGTCGCGGCCTCGTGCGCGCTGGCGGGCCGGTGGGTGCGGAACTTCAGCATGGTGAACGGCCGTCCGCCCTTGCCGATTCGTTCCTGCCGGAACACCACACCCGGCCCCTCGGTGAGCCTCAGGCCCGCCGCGCAGGCCAGCAGCACCGGGGCGGCGAGCAGCAGCAGCACACCGGAGAGGACGACGTCGAGCATCCGCTTGCCGAGGACACCGCCGCCGTGCCGCCCGGAGTCCGTGTACAGCAGCCTGCGGGGGAACCCCACGAGGTGCTCCGCCCGCCCGCGCCTGCCGCGCAGGCTGTACGACGGCGGGTCCGTGTCCAGCTCCCACAGCACGCATCCGAACGCGGCGAGTTCCCGCAGCAGCGGGGCCCTCTGCGCCCGGGTCGAGGGCCCCACGACGAGCACCGTCTCCACACCGTTCTGGATGAGCGCGCGATGCGCCTCCTCGCGCGTGGTGAGGACCGGCAGCGCGGGCCGGTCGCCGGAGGGCGGGACGCAGTCCGGTGTGTCGGCGACAAGGCCCACCGGCCATGTGCCGCACCCCGGGCGGCGCTGCAACGCGGCGGCGACCCGCGCGGCCGCCGGGACCGGCCCCACCACCAGGGCGGGACGGGGCCGGCGTCTGAGCCTCACGCGCCGGCGCCAGTGCACCGCTTCGCGTCCCGTGCAGGCCACCAGGCAGTGCACGGCGCAGGCGGCGGCGAGCACGGTCATCGGCAGCTGTCGCAGCGGGGAGAGCGCGGCTACGACCGCCCAGCCGACGGTGACGCGCCAGCAGACGGCGGGCAGTTCCTCGAGCGCCCCGGGGACGTCGGAGGTGTCGTAGAGCAGGGCCCGCCGGTTCAGACCGGTCACGCACAGCCCCAGGAAGGCGAAGGCGATCAGCAGCGGGTACCGGTGGGCCCCGGGCACGACCAGGGCGGCCGGCGGGATGGCGACCGCGTCGGCGATCAGCAGCGGCGTCCACGAGGTCCGCCGCGTGCGGCGGGGGCCACGCCCGGAAGGCAGCCACCGCCCGGTGGCGGCGCCGGGCGGGTCGAGGAGCGAGACGGCGCGCCCCGCCGCCCGGGACCGCCCGGCCGGTGGGGGTACGGTGCTTTCCGCAGTCATGTGGTGATGGACTCCCTGCTCTGGTTGGGTACCACGACCGGCGTGGTGACAGTGCCGAGCAGTTCGCGGTACACATCGATCACTGCATCCGTGGTCTGCTGTACGTCGTGTGCAGCGACCACGTGGGCGCGGCCCTGCGCGCCCAGTGCGGCGCGCAACGGGGCGCGGCGCAGCAGCGCCGTCAGCGCCCGTGCCAGCGTCTCGGGGTCCTCCGGCGGCACCAGGCAGTGCGGCACATGGCCGGGCGGCAGGCTCTCGCGCGCTCCGTCCACGTCCGTGACGAGCACCGGCCGGGCGCATGCCATGGCCTCCAGGGGGACGAGCGCCATGCCCTCCCAGCGGGACGGCAGGACCACCACGTCGGCGGCGCGGTACCAGGGGGCGGCGTCGAGTGCGGGGCCGGCGAACTCCACCGACGCGGGCGCGAGCGCGCGCAGTTGCCGCGCGTCGGGACCGTCGCCGACCAGCACCAGCCGGGCGGCGGGCAGTTGCCGCGCGACGGCGGGCCAGGCCTGAAGGAGCACGTCCTGGCCCTTCTGGCGGCACAGCCGTCCCACGCAGACGACGAGGGGGCCCGTCCCGGACCGGGCAATGCTGCCTTCCGGCCGGAACCTGCGGGTGTCGACACCGTTGGGGATCACATGCCAGTGGGCGGAGATGCCGTTCTGTTCCCCGGTACGCCGTTCCGCCTCGCTCACGCACAGGACGCGCGTCGCCCACCGCGCCCCGAACTGCTCCCAACGCAGCGCCGCCTGGGCCATGACGCCGTCCACGGCCTCGAACGACCACGCGTGCGGCTGGAAGACGGTCGGCAGCCGGCCGCGCGCCGCGAGCCGCGCCGCGAGCCCCGCCTTCGCGCTGTGCGCGTGCAGCACATCGGGCCGTACCTCGCGCAGCAGCCGCGCCAGCCGCCCCACCTCACCGGGAAGGTGTGGTCCCGGTGAGCGGGTCGCGTCCCAGGGCAGCACCCTGCAGCCCGCCGCGCGCAGTGCGTCGGTCAGCGTGCCGCCTCGCGGGCAGGCCACGGTGACGCGCAGGCCTGCGGCGAGCTGTGCCGCCGCCAGGTCCGTCACGAAGCGGGCGACACCGCCCTCCACCGGCTGCGTGACGTGCAGGACGTGCGGCTCGCGAGCGGCGGGCCGCGTCGCACGGCGCGGGACGGAACCGAGGGGAATGCGCATGACCGAGCTTCCCTTCCGGAGAAACATTCCGAACCAGTCGCAAAGCGTATGAACGGAGGTTCGGGATAAACACATCGGATTCAGTAGGCAACACTAGCCGCTTATCCGTCTTTTTCCCGGAAACCGTCAACCGTGTCGAAAAGACGACCACGTTCAGAGGAATAATCCGATAAAAAGGTTGCCCGGTGATTCGGGATGTATGAGTTCCGGGAACTTGTCATCGGCGGAGTTTCCCGCGGTGACCGTCTCTCGTTAGCCCAGCGGAAGCCAGATGAAAGGAACCCAATGAAGAATCTGAAGGCTGCCGCGCTCATGGCCGGCGTCCTGGCCATCGCCGGCGCTGCGACGCCCGCTGTCGCCGCGGACCTGCCGGGGCAGGGCCTCCTCGAGGACGGGAAGACGGTCGCCCGCACCCTCCCCAACGCAGCCGAGATCCCGACGGGTGAACTGGCCAGCAATGTCAAGCAGACGGCGCAGGGCGTGAAGAAGTCCGGCGTCGTCAAGACGCCCGTCTTCGGTGGCACCCTGCCGAACCCCCTCAACGGCAAGCCCCCCGCCGCGCTTCCGGCCCTCAAGTAGAGGACATGCCCTGCCGGACCGCAAAGGCCGGCTCCGCCTGCCGCGGAGCCGGCCTTCTTCGTGTGCATAGGAAAAGCAGTGTGCGGAAAAAGCGGTGTGCGGAAAAAGCAGATGGCGGCCCGCCGAGCGTCGGCGGGCCGCCAGGCTCCGGGCTGCTCAGAACAGCAGACCGCCGACGTAGGGGGCCTGCTGCGACTGGTCGACCGCCGCGGTGTTGCAGGCAGCGTAGTGCGAGTTCGGCGCGGCGACACCGGCGCCACCGAGGACGCCGACGGAACCGTTGGACCACGGCGCGATGCAGCGGCCGTCGATGACGGCGCCGTTGGAGACGAGCAGGCCCTGCTGAGGGGAGTTCACGACGACCGGGGACTCCGAGAAGCCATTGCCGCCGGTGACGTTGGTGGTGTTGTCGTCGGCCGCAGCGGCGCCACCGGCCGCCAGGACGAGGCCCGCTGCCAGGACGGACAGGGCCGTAACCTTCTTACGCATGGATGCGCCTTTCGGATGGGAGGGGCAGGTCGGGCGGGAACGTCTGCCGACGTCCCCGCCCTGCTCCGGGATGGTTCGGAGCGCAAATGGGGCTCAGAAGAGCAGACCGCCGGCGTACGGAGCCTTCTGCGACTGGTCGACCGGCGCCGTGTTGCAGGCGGCGTAGTGCGAGTTCGGCACGATGGTCGCGGCGCCACCGAGGACGCCGACGGCGCCGTTGGACCAGGGCGCGACGCAGCGCAGGTCGACGAGCGTGCCGTTGGAGACGACGGCGCCCTGCTGCGGGGCGTTCACGACAACCGGGGACGACGAGAAGCCGTTGCCGCCGGTGACCGTCGTGCAGTTGTCGGCTGCGGCAGTGCCGGCGGCCGCAAGGACGACGCCCGCGGCGAGGGCGGAGACGGCCGTAACCTTGTTACGCATGGAGTGTCCTTTCCGGACTGCGAGGGGGTTCACCTGCTCGGAATGACTCGAAGCAGGGGTCAGAAGAACAGGCCGCCCTGGTAACCGGCCTTCTGCGACTGGTCGACCGCCGCGGTGTTGCAGGCGGCGTAGTGCGAGTTCGGCGCGATGGTCGCGGCGCCGCCGAGGACGCCGACGGCGCCGTTGGACCACGGCGCGATGCAGCGGCCGTCGATGAGCGAGCCGTTGACGACAACCACCCCCTGCTGAGGGGCGTTCACGACGACCGGGGACTCCGAAAAGCCGTCACCACCAGTGACGTTGGTCGTGTTCGAGTGGGCGGATGCAATGCCAGCGCTGCCGCAGAGCGCGCTAAGGGCGAGTGCAGTGACGACCGCGAACTTCCTGGTCAACTCGGTTCCTTCCTGGATTCACGGTAAGCCGCGCTTACATAGCAAGAAACCGAAATATGTGGCGAAAAGTCACGCGGACAAGGCCCATTCGCGCTGGATTCCACCGGATGGCTCAGCGACGCCGTGCACCGTTCACCCGGACGCACGTGCCGGGATTTCACCGACGTGCGTCCGGCCCACTGGCAAGGAGGGGTCCAGTGGGCCGGACAGGCTTTGAGGCATTTCCCCCGCACGCATCGAGCGCCGGGGGGTGTGGAGCTAAATGGTCCGGCTGCGACCTCTGGGCCTGCGGCTTCGAGGCGCCGGACGGGGGCCGTACCACGCGGCCACCGGGCGATCCGTCCCGAGGCACTGCGGCGTCGCCCGCGGATCGGGATCTCCGGCGGACCGGAACCGGATCAGAGTGTCGGAATTCCGGTCCCACCTCTGTCTCGCGAACAGAGGGGAGCACATGGCAGCGAAAGGATGGCGAAGGGGAAGACTTCCGCCGCGCCGACTCCTGGCGGTTTTCGTGTCACCCCTGGTTGAGCAGGCTGCCGACACCGGCGCTGGTCGGCCCGTTCAGCGGGTGGAGCTGAACGGAGCCGGAGCCGAGCGGATTCTTCACCGGTAGCGCGGGCTTCTTGTTGCCGGCGCGGCCCATGCCGTCCAGGTACACCCCGGAGACCTTGGCCGCCTTGTTCTTGCCGGTGACCGTCGACGACTGGGCGTCGAACGCGCTGCCCTTGGTGAGGTTGCCCTGCTTGGCCACCCGCATCACGGTGTCCGCCGCGGGCACGAGCGCCGGAGCCACCTCGGTCTGGGACATGAGGCCGAGCGGGCCGGTGTTTTCGTGGGCAGGTGCCTTCGTAACGGCCGAAGCCGCCACGGCGGAACCACCCACAAGACCCGCACCAATGGCCAACGCCGCAGTGGTAAAAACTGCCTTCTTCATGATTCACCTCACTTGAAGTTACCTCTGATCCGACAGATGCAGAACATAGCAGTCCACAGTCCGCCGAAAGCGAGGCGCTACTCCATACGCATGAACACAAAGGGAGTGAAGAAGCGCGTTACTCCGGTTTCCATGGAGTTATTCACATGTGGTCGGCGAATCAATTGATCGTAAAAGAAAACTATGACACCACGTCTTTGCGGGCGAATCCCCGGAATGCCAGGGCGAACAGCACCAGCGCGTACGTCACGGAGATCGCGGTGCCCTGGATCATGCCGGACCACTCCGGGTGCGGCTGGACGGTGTCGGCCCAGGCGAACTGCCAGTGCGCGGGCAGGAAGTCGCGCCAGTGGCCGAGCGCGGTGACGGCGTCCAGGACATTGCCGACGATGGTCAGTCCGACCGCGCCGCCGACCGCGCCGAGCGGGGCGTCCGTCTTCGTCGACAGCCAGAACGCGAGTCCGGCGGTGACCAGTTGGGAGACGAAGATGTATGCCACGGTGACCGCCAGGCGCTGCACCGCCGTACTCGTCTCCAGCGCGCCGCCCGTCGGGATCTGCAGCGGCCCCCAGCCGTACGCCGCCGTCCCGGCCGCGAGGGCGACCACCGGGAGCAGGATCATCGCGGCGAGGCTCAGCCCGAGCCCCACGACGAGCTTGGACCACAGCAGCCGGGCGCGGGGCACGGGCGCGGCGAGCAGATAGCGCAGCGAGGACCAGCTCGCCTCCGAGGCGACGGTATCCCCGCAGAACAGGGCGACCGGGATCACCAGCAGAAAGCCGGCCGAGACGAACAGGTTCACCGCGGCGAAGTTGGCGCCGGACGCGGTGGCCGTCTCCATCAGGGTGATCCGGCCGTCGCGGCTGGAGGGGTCGCCGCCGATCGCGAAGGCGATCAGCAGCACGAACGGCAGCAGGGCCAGGATGACCCCCATGATCAGGGTGCGCCGCCGCTTGAGCTGGCGGACCAGCTCGACCCGCAGGGGCAGGGTGTGCCGCGTCTGGTAACCGGAGGCGGCCTCGGTGAGCGTGCTCATGCTGAACCTCCGATCAGGGTGAGGAAGGCGTCTTCCAGGCGGCGGTGCGGGCCGACCGAGGCGACGGGCACTTCCAGCCGCACCAGCTCCACGACCAGCCGCTCGGCCGTGCCGCCGGGCTCCATCCGGATGAGCAGCCCGTCGTCGGTGCGCACGGCGGAGGCGACGCCGGGCAGCGCGGCCACCTTCCCCACGACCGGCTCCTCCACGGGCGTGGCGGTGCCGACCAGCAGGGTGTCGCCGGAGCCGATGATCTCGCCGACCGGGCCGGCCTGGACGAGCCGGCCGCGGTCCATCACCACCAGGTGCGTGCAGGACTGCTCGACCTCGGCGAGGAGATGGCTGGAGACGATCACCGTACGGCCGGCGGCCGCGTAGCGGATCATCACCTCGCGCATCTCGCGGATCTGGGGCGGGTCGAGGCCGTTGGTGGGCTCGTCGAGGATGAGCAGGTCGGGCAGGCCGAGCATGGCCTGGGCGATGGCGAGGCGCTGGCGCATGCCCTGGGAGTAGGTGCGCACCGCGCGGGCGAGCGCGTCGCCGAGCCCGGCGATCTCCAGCGCCTCGTCCAGGTGGGCGTCCTCGGGCGGGCGGCCGGTGGCCCGCCAGTACAGCTCCAGGTTCTCCCGGCCGGACAGATGCGGCAGGAAGCCCGCCCCCTCCACGAAGGCGCCGACCCGCGACAGCACGGGCGCGCCGGGCCGGATGGCGTGACCGAAGACGCGGATCTCGCCGTCGTCCGGGGCGATCAGGCCCATCAGCATGCGCAGGGTGGTGGTCTTGCCCGCGCCGTTGGGCCCGAGCAGGCCGAGCACCTGGCCCTTCTCCACCCGGAAGGACAGCTCGCGCACCGCGTAGCGGTCGGCGGACTTCGCGTAGCGCTTGCTCAACTCCTTGATCACCAGCGGGACTTCGGCCAGCTCCGGGTCGGGTGCGGGGGTGGCCGCACGGCGGCGGGCGGTGAGCAGCAGCGCGAGCGCGGCCACCGCGCCGGCGACCGGCAGCCACCACACCCAGGCGGGCAGGGGCGCCGCGGCGGTGGTGACGGCGGGCGCCGTCGGCACGCTCAGGTCTCCCTTCAGGGAGACGGTGTAGGTGGCCGGGGCGGCCGGTGAGGCGTAGCCGAGGTCGGTGGAGGCGAGGACCAGGCGGAGCCGGTGGCCCTTCTGCACCTCGTGGTCGATCGCCGGGAGGGTGACGGTGACGTCCTGGCCGGCCCTGGCGCCGGTCACCCGGACCGGTGCGACGAGCTGGGAGGGCAGGACCTGCTGGGTGCCGCCGGGGGCGACGTCGTAGACCTTGCCGAACAGGACGGCGTCGTCGCTGGTCGAGGCGATGTGGACGGTCGCGGTCGGGGTGCCGGTGATCTGCAGGTCGCGGCGCAGGGGTGCCGAATCGAATGCCGCGTACTGGCCGGGGAAGTCGAGGGAGACGCCGATGCCGAGCGCGGACAGCTGGGTGAGGCCGCCGGAGCCGCCGAGGCCGGGCAGCGCGGAGACGCCGGGCGGGCTGGCGCCGGCCGGGTTGGTGACGTGCTGGGTGCCGCCGGTCAGGGCGATGCCGCGCGGGTGGTCGCGCAGGCCGGGGTAGGCGGCGGCGCTCGCGCCGCGCAGCTGGGCCGTGCCGTTGGCGGAGTCGACGCCTCCGGTGCGGGTGATCCGGAAGGCCGGGCCGGTGCCGGTGTTCTTGTCGCCCTTCAGATAGTGGTCGAACCACGCACGCACGCGTGCCTGCACGCGGCCGGCCTCCATGTCGCCGCCGTCATGGCCGCCTGCGATCCAGTCGACGTCCACGGGGGCGCCGTTCGCCCGGATCGCCTGCTGGGCCGCGTCGGACTGGCCGAGCGTGAACAGGGAGTCCGTCTGGCCCTGCAGCAGCAGCGTGGGCACCTTGACGCGGGAGCCGACGGCGGACGGCGAGCGTGCCTCGAGCAGCCCGCGGGCCGCCGCGTCCGGGGTGCCGGACTGGGCGACCCGGTCGTACATCCGGCACAGCTCCGGCTCGAAACGGGCGCAGCCGCCGCCGGTGTTGAAGAAGACGCCGGCCCACAGTTTCTTGAACACGCCGTTCGGGAACAGGGCGTCGGCCAGGTTCCAGTAGGTGATGGCCGGGGCGATGGCGTCGACCCGGTGGTCGTATCCGGCGGTGAGCAGGGAGATCGCGCCGCCGTAGGAGCCGCCGGCCATGCCCACGCGCGGGTCGCCGGGTTTGTCGAGCTGGACCTCGGGCCGTTTCGCCAGCCAGTCGATGAGCCGGGAGGCGTCGGCGACCTCGGCCTTCGGGTCGTTGAGCCCGATCTTTCCGGTGGACCTGCCGAATCCGCGCGCGGACCAGGTCAGGACCGCGTACCCGTCCCGGGCGAGGTCCTCGGCCTGCCGACGCATGTCGTCCTTGCTGCCGCCGAAGCCGTGGGCCAGCAGGACGGCGGGGTGGCGGCCGGTGCCGGCCGGGGTGAAGAACGAGGTGTCCAGGCGCACGCCGTCGACCGCCATGACCTGCTCGCTCGCGTGCACCGGCCGCGTGCCGTCGGAGGCGACGGCCGCCGTCCAGGTCCCGGCACCGGCGAGCACCACGACGGCGGCCGCGGCGGCGAACAGCCGGCGCGGCCCCTTGAGCAGCCCTCGCACGGAAGGCACCCGAAGATCCATGCCTCAACGGTACGGGCCGCCACCGACAACCGATGCTCCCGCCGGGTTGAACCCCGGCCCCTCCCTGGGGAGTACGGGCTGCCGCGGCGTACTTCGGACGTGGTACGAAGAGCCATGGAGATACGGATCGCCACGACCGTCGAGGAAGTCCTCGCCGCCGGGCACCTGTTCGACAACCCGGCGCGCCCCGAGTGGGCGGAGCGTTTCCTCACCACCGCCGGGCACCATCTGCTCCTGGCCTACGCGCAGGACGCGGACGTCCCCGTCGGCTTCGTCAGCGGCGTCGAGACGGTCCACCCCGACAAGGGCACCGAGATGTTCCTGTACGAGCTGGCCGTGGACGAGCCGTACCGGCGCCGGGGCATCGGGCGGGCGCTGGTGGAGCGGCTGGCCGCGCTGGCCCGGGAGCGGGACTGCCACGGCATGTGGGTCGGGGTCGACGCCGGAAACGACGTCGCCCTTGCCGCCTATCGCAGTGCGGGCGGCAAGGACGACGCTGCGTGCCGGGTGATGACCTGAGAGTTCTGACTACGCATGCGCGCCCTCGGCGAGCGGTGTGCCCGTGGCGAGCTGCGTGCCCTCGGCGACCGGCGCCTCCTCCGCGAGCCGGACGTCCTCCGGGAGGGACACCAGCCAGCGGGTCTCGCGGCGCGGGCGGAGGTAGAAGGCCCAGTAGAGGGTGGCGACGGCGGTGATGCCGCCGGTCCACAGCAGGTACGAGGAGTCCTGCTCGACCAGGACGTAGACCAGGACCGCGATCAGCAGGACCGGCATCGCCGGCCACAGCGGCATCCGCCACGCCTTCCTGGTGCCGTGCGCACCGCGCCGGGAGAGCAGCGAGGCGATCGCGACCAGCAGGTACAGGCCGGTGACGGCGACGCCGGTGACGCCGTAGAGGGTGTCGAGGTTGACGAAGCAGAGGAACGCGCCCGGGACGCCGACGACGAGGGTGGCGACCCAGGGGGAGCCGAACCGGCCGAGCTTGGCGAGGGCGTTGTTGACCGGGGACGGCCAGGCCTTGTCGCGGGCGGAGGCGAACAGGACGCGGGAGTTCTGGATGACCATGACGATGCCCGCGTTGATGATCGCGAGGGCGACGCACAGGCTGACGAAGGTGCCGACAGCCGAGTTGCTCCAGGCGATGACCATGGAGGAGATGTCGCCGCCGGTCAGGGTCTTCAGGTCACCGGCGCCGAGGGTGATCGCCACGACCGGCACCAGGATGACGACGCTGGAGATGGCGAGGGTGGCGAGGACGGTACGGGCGACGCTGCGGCGCGGGTTCTCCAGCTCCTCGGAGAGGTAGATGGCGGTGGAGAAGCCCTGGGTGGCGAAGAGGGCGATGGCGAGCCCGGAGAGGACCATCATGGCCGTGACCGGGCTGACGTGCGCGTGGTCGCCGGCCACCTGGAGCGAGCCGACGAGGCTGCCCGCACCGCGGTGGGAGTGGGTGAAGCCGAGGAGGGCGACGACACCGGCGGCGACGACCTCCAGGACCAGGAAGATGCCGGTGATCCAGGCGTTGGCGCGCAGGTCCAGCAGACCGGCCAGGGTGGCCGCGATCATCACGCCGGCGCCCGTGAGGGACGGGTCGAGGTGGACGACCGGGGCGAGGTAGTCGGCGGTGCCCATCGCGATGACCGGAGGGACGATCATCACGACGAGCAGCGACATCACGAAGGCCAGCCAGCCGGCGAGCCGTCCGGCGAGGGTGGAGACGATGGCGTACTCGCCGCCCGCGCTGGGGATGAGGGTGCCCAGCTCCGAGTAGCAGAAGGCCACGGGGATACAGAGGAGCGCGCCGATGGCGAGGCACAGGGCCGTGGCGGTGCCCAGGCTGGAGAACAGGTCGGGCACGATCACGAAGAGCGTGGAGGCGGGCGTGACGCACGAGAGGGTGAGCAGGGTGCCGCCGACGACGCCGATGGACCGCTTGAGTTTCTGAGGCCTGTCAGAAGCGGCTATGACGGCTGTGTCGACAGAGCGGAGCGTGTCGGTCATGCGGCGGTTCCGATCGACTCGTGCGAGTGAGGGTGGAGGTCGGGAGCGCTATCGCCTCCGGCGGCTGGTCGTACATGCTCTGGTCCGCTCCCGGCGGCTGAATGGAACCCCGACGAAAACCGCCGCGTCAATGGGTGTTCACCTACGAAATCCGCAGCAAATAAGCGGCTGATCACCGATTCTCGTATCAACGGTCCTTATGGGCGGGCCCTTGCGGCCGTACGAGAATCGCAGCGCCCCCGCACAAAAAAACAGGGCCGTCCGCATAGCGGACGGCCCTGTCAGGCCCTGTCAGGCCCTGTCAGGCCCTCTCGGTCCCTGTCGGTCCCTGTCGGTCGCTCAGTGGTTGCGCGGGAAGCCCAGGTCCACGCCCGCCGGGGCGTCGGCCGGGTCGGGCCAGCGGGTGGTGACGACCTTGCCGCGGGTGTAGAAGTGCGTGCCGTCGTTGCCGTAGATGTGGTGGTCGCCGAAGAGCGAGTCCTTCCAGCCGCCGAAGGAGTGGTAGCCGACGGGGACCGGGATCGGGACGTTCACGCCGACCATGCCGGCCTCGATCTCCAGCTGGAAGCGGCGGGCCGCGCCGCCGTCCCGGGTGAAGATCGCGGTGCCGTTGCCGAACGGCGAGGCGTTGATGAGCGCCACGCCCTCGTCGTAGGTGTCGACGCGCAGCACGCACAGCACCGGGCCGAAGATCTCGTCCTGGTAGGCCTTGGCGCTGGTCGGCACCCTGTCGAGCAGCGAGATGCCGATCCAGTGGCCGTCCTCGAAGCCCTCGACGGTGTAGCCGGTGCCGTCGAGCACGACCTCGGCGCCCTCGGCGGCGGCGCCCTCGACATAGGAGGCCACCTTGTCGCGGTGCACCTTGGTGATCAGCGGGCCCATCTCGGACGTCGGGTCGTTGCCGGGACCGATCTTGATCTTCTCGGCGCGCTCGCGGATCTTCTCCACCAGCGTGTCGCCGATCGCGCCCACGGCCACGACCGCCGAGATGGCCATGCAGCGCTCGCCCGCGGAGCCGTAGGCCGCGCTCACGGCGGCGTCGGCGGCGGCGTCCAGGTCGGCGTCCGGCAGGACCAGCATGTGGTTCTTGGCGCCGCCCAGGGCCTGCACCCGCTTGCCGTTGGCGGAGGCCGTGGTGTGGATGTAGCGGGCGATCGGGGTGGAGCCGACGAAGGACACCGCCTTGACGTCGGGGTGCTCCAGCAGGCGGTCCACCGCCACCTTGTCGCCGTGCACGACGTTGAAGACGCCGTCCGGCAGACCGGCCTCGGACAGCAGCTCGGCGATCCGGACCGACGCCGACGGGTCCTTCTCGCTCGGCTTGAGCACGAACGTGTTGCCGCACGCGATGGCGATCGGGAACATCCACATCGGGACCATCGCCGGGAAGTTGAACGGCGTGATACCGGCGACGACACCGAGCGGCTGCCGGATCGAGGAGACGTCGACACTGCTGGCGACCTGCGTGGACAGCTCGCCCTTGAGCTGCACGTTGATGCCACAGGCCAGGTCGACGATCTCCAGGCCGCGCGCGACCTCGCCGAGCGCGTCGGAGTGCACCTTGCCGTGCTCGGCGGTGATCAGCTCGGCGATCTCGTCGCGGTGGGCGTCGAGCAGCGCACGGAACCGGAAGAGGATGGTCGTGCGCTGGGCCAGCGAGGACTGGCCCCAGGTCGTGAAGGCGTCCTTGGCCGCCGCTACGGCCGTGTCCACCTCCTCGACCGACGCGAACGCGACCTTCGTGGTGACCGCGCCGGTCGCCGGGTCGGTGACCGGCCCGTACGTGCCCGACGCGCCTTCGGCGGTCTTCCCGCCGATCCAGTGGTTGACGATCTTCGTCATGCCCAGAGACTCCTTATTACAGATGGCGGCGTCGGGTCGAGACGTGCCGTTCGTACAGCTCTCGTGCCTTGACCGCGGACGGTCGGGTCGCGGTCTCGGCCACAGGAACATCCCACCAGGCCTGCGCCGGAGGCGCGCCCGACACAGTGTCGGACGTTTCGGTCTCCACGTAGACACATGTGGGAGTGTCGGCGGCGCGCGCCTCGGCGAGCGCCTCGCGCACCTCCCGTACGGTCTTCGCGCGCAGTACCCGCATACCCAGGCTGGCCGCGTTGGCCGCGAGGTCGACGGGCAGCGGGGCGCCCGTGAACGTGCCGTCGCCGGCCTGGAAGCGATAGGCGGTGCCGAACCGCTCGCCGCCCACCGACTCGGAGAGCCCGCCGATGGACGCGTACCCGTGGTTCTGCACCAGCAGGATCTTGATCGCGACGCCTTCCTGCACGGCCGTCACGATCTCCGTCGGCATCATCAGATAGGTGCCGTCGCCGACCAGCGCCCACACGTTCCGCTCGGGCGCGGCGAGCTTCACGCCGAGCGCGGCCGGGATCTCGTAACCCATGCAGGAGTAGCCGTACTCCAGGTGGTACTGGTCCACCGACCGCGCCCGCCACAGCTTGTGCAGATCGCCGGGGAGCGAGCCGGCCGCGTTGATGATGATGTCCGACTCGTCCACCAGGGCGTCCAGAGCCCCGATGACCTGCGGCTGGGTGGGCCGTACGTCGCTCTCCCCGGCCTCGAAGCAGGCGTCGACGCGCTGTTCCCAGCGCTCCTTGTCCTCGCTGTACTCGGCGACGTACGACGGCGCCACCTGGTGCCCGTGCATCACCAGCGCCTCGGTCAGCTCGCCCAGGCCGCTGCGGGCGTCGGCGATCAGCGGGAGTCCGGCCAGCTTGTGGCCGTCGAAGGGCGCGATGTTGAGGTTGAGGAAACGGACGTCCGGATTCTCGAAGAGGGTGCCGGAGGCGGTGGTGAAGTCGGTGTACCGGGTGCCGACGCCGATCACCAGGTCCGCGGTGCGGGCCAGCTCGTCGGCGGTCGCGGTGCCGGTGTGGCCGACCCCGCCCACGTCCTGCGGGTGGTCGTAGCGCAGCGAGCCCTTGCCGGCCTGGGTGGAGGCGACCGGGATGCGGGTGGTCGCCGCGAACTCGGCGAGGGCCGCCTCGGCGCGGCTGTGGTGGACTCCGCCGCCCGCGACGACCAGGGGCCGCCGCGCCTGGCGGATCGCCCGGACCGCCTCGGCCAGCTCGGTCGGGTCCGCGCCCGGCCGTCGTACCGTCCACACGCGCTCGGCGAAGAACTCCTCCGGCCAGTCGAAGGCCTCCGCCTGCACGTCCTGCGGCAGCGCGAGCGTGACCGCGCCGGTCTCCACCGGGTCGGTGAGCACCCGCATCGCCTGAAGCGCCGATGGAATCAGGGCTTCGGGGCGGGTGACGCGGTCGAAGTACTTCGACACCGGGCGCAGGGTGTCGTTGACGGACACATCGCCCGCGTACGGCAGCTCCAGCTGCTGCAGGACCGGGTCGGCGGGGCGGGTGGCGAAGACGTCACCGGGCAGGAGCAGGACCGGGAGATGGTTGATGGTGGCCAGGGCCGCGCCCGTGACCAGATTGGTCGCGCCCGGGCCGATCGACGTCGTCACCGCGTGCGTGGACAGCCGGTTCGACTGGCGGGCGTAGCCGACGGCCGCGTGCACCATGGACTGCTCGTTACGGCCCTGGTGGTACGGCATCACATCGGCGTACTCGATCAGCGCCTGGCCGAGGCCCGCGACATTGCCGTGGCCGAAGATGCCCCAGGTGGCGCCGATCAGCCGCTGCCGCTCGCCGTCGCGTTCGGTGTACTGGGCGGCGAGGAAGCGGACCAGTGCCTGGGCGACGGTCAGCCGGATCGTCATCGATAGCCCCCTGTGCTTTCTACGTGATCGGGGTGGAAGCAGATCCGCCACTGCCGGGTCTCGCCCGGGCCCGCCATGACGTTCAGGTAGTACATGTCATGCCCGGGCTGGGCGATGGACGGCCCGTGCCAGCCGTCGGGGACGAGGACGGCGTCGCCGGAACGGACCTCTGCGAGCACGTCCGAACCGCCCTCGCGGGAGGGGAACACGCGCTGATAGCCGAGGCCCTTCGGGCCGTCGATCTCGAAGTAGTAGATCTCCTCCAGCTCGGACTCCTCGCCCGGCCGGTGTTCGTCGTGCTTGTGCGGCGGATACGACGACCAGTTGCCGCCCGGCGTGATCACCTCGACGGCGATCAGCTTGTCGCAGTCGAAGGAGTCGGCGGCGGCGAAGTTGCGCACCCGGCGGGCGCAGTTGCCGCTGCCGCGCTGCTCGACGGGGACCTCCGGCGCGGGGCCGTAGCGGGCGGGGAGTCGTCGCTCGCACTTCGCTCCTGCCAGGGCGAAGCGGCCTCCCGCGCCGGAGGCGATCTGGGCCCGGGCGTCCCGGGGAACATACGCGAAGTCGGAGACGTCCGCGAACACGCTGTCCCGACCAAGGAGTTGGAACTTCTTTTCCTCGATTTGTACGGTACATCCGCCTTCCAGCGGAAGCACGATCCACTCGCTGTCCCCGGTGGTGAACGTATGGCTGCCGCCCGGCGACAACTCGACCACACGCAGGCTGCTGTGTGTCCAGCCGGCCAACTTGGGGTCGATGTCGAGGGCGTACTGGGCGTTCGCGGTGGTGCCCTTGGGCAGATGCAGGTCGATGCTGTTCATGCGGCCCTCACAGCAGTCCTACGGCGGTGTCCACGGCGGCGGCCACATCGCCGTCCGCCGGGTACAGCAGCGAGCGGCCGACCACCAGGCCGCGCACGGTGGGGAGTTGGAGCGCGCCGCGCCACTTCTCGTAGGCGGCGACCTGGTCCTCGGGCGAGTCCCCGATGTCACCGCCGAGCAGCACGGCCGGCAGGGTGGACGTTTCCATCACCCGCGCCATGTCGTCGGGGTTCTCGGTGACGGGCACCTTCAGCCAGGTGTAGGCGGAGGAGCCGCCGAGCCCTGAGGCGATGGCGATGGACCGGGTGACCGCCTCGGCGGACAGGTCGTTCTTCACCCTTCCCCCGGGGGTGCGCCGGCTGATGAACGGCTCGACGAAGACGGGCAGCCGGCGCGCGGCCATCTCGTCGATGGCGCGGGCGGTGGACTCCAGGGTGGTCAGGGAGCCGGGGTCGTCGTAGTCGATGCGCAGCAGCAGCTTGCCCGCGTCGAAACCGAGGCGCTGAAGGTCCTCGGGGCGGTGACCGGTGAAGCGGTCGTCCAGCTCGAAGCTGGCGCCCTGCAGTCCGCCCCGGTTCATGGAGCCCATGACCACCTTGTGGTCGAGGGCGCCGAGCAGCAGCAGGTCGTCCAGGATGTCGGCGGTGGCGAGGACGCCGTCGACGCCGGGGCGGGACAGTGCCAGGCACAGCCGCTGAAGCAGGTCGGCGCGGTTGGCCATGGCGAGCTTGCGGTCGCCGACGCCGAGGGCACCCCGGGCGGGGTGGTCCGCGGCGACGATCATCAGCTTGCCGTCCTCGTTGAGGAGCGGCCTGCGGGCGCGCCGGGTGGCGGCCTCGGCGATCGCCTCGGGGTGGTGGGTACGGACGCGGACGAGTTCGGCCACGTCGACACGGGGGCGGGGGGAGCCCGCGGCGCCCTCGCGGTGAGCGGTGGCGTCGGGGCGGGAGCCCGCGGTGGCTTCGCGGGGAGCGGCGGCGGTGCCTTCGGGTCCGGTGCCGGCCCCGCCCTCGGTGTGGGTGCCCGCGACCCGGCCCGCCCTCACAGCACCGCTCCGGCCTCGAGCACGGCGGCCACCTCGTCCGGGGTGGGCATCGCCGAGGAGCACTCCAGACGCGAGGCGACGATGGCGCCGGCCGCGTTGGCGTGCCGCATGATCGTCTCCAGGTCCCAGCCGGCGAGCAGGCCGTGGCAGAGGGAGCCGCCGAAGGCGTCTCCGGCGCCGAGGCCGTTGAGGACCTTGACGGGCAGGGGCGGGACCTCGGCGCGGTCGCCCGAGGCGCCGACCGCGAGGACACCCTTGGGTCCCTGCTTGACGACGGCGATCTCGACGCCGGCGTCGAGCAGCGCCCGGGCGGCGGCATGCGGCTCGCGTACGCCGGTGGCGACCTCGACCTCGTCGAGATTGCCGACGGCGACGGTCGTGTGCTTCAGGGCCTCGGCGTAGAAGGGCCGGGCCGCGTCGGGGTCTTTCCAGAACATCGGACGCCAGTCGAGGTCGAAGACGGTGATGCCGGACCTGTTCCGGTGGGCGAGGGCCGCGAGGGTGGCCGTACGGCTGGGCTCCTCGCTCAGGCCGGTGCCGGTGACCCAGAAGATTCGGGCCTCGCGGATCGCGTCGAGATCGAGCTCATGGGCGTCGATCTCCAGGTCGGGCGCCTTGGGCTGCCGGTAGAAGTAGAGCGGGAAGTCGTCCGGCGGGAAGACCTCGCAGAACGTGACCGGCGTCGGGAGCCCCTGGACCGGGGTGACCCAGCGGTCGTCCACGCCGAAGCCGCGCAGTGCCTCGTGCAGATAGGCGCCGAACGGATCCTCACCCGTGCGGGTGATCACTGCGGTGTGCCGGCCGAGCCGGGCCGCGGCGACCGCCACGTTCGTCGCCGACCCCCCGAGGAACTTGCCGAAGGACGACACCTGGGCGAGCGGGACACCGGTCTGCAGCGGGTAGAGGTCCACTCCGATCCGCCCCATGGTGATCAGGTCGTAGGCCATCGGCTTCCCTTCGTCATGACTCTCCCCGGCTTTCTAGTCCCGTACGGCGAACCCTGTCAATAGTTTGTCCAGACATTCGGACCAGCTCTTGACATCGCTTTCCGGGCGCCCGCACGCTGGCGCCCATGACGTCGTTGTCCCCCTCCTCCTCACTGTCCCGTATCCGGATCGGATCGGCGCCCGACTCCTGGGGCGTGTGGTTCCCCGACGACCCCAGGCAGGTGCCCTGGCAGCGGTTCCTCGACGAGGTGGCCGGCTCCGGCTACGAGTGGATCGAGCTGGGCCCCTACGGCTATCTGCCCAGCGACCCCGCGGTGCTCGCCGAGGAGACCGCCCGGCGCGGCCTGAAGGTGTCGGCCGGCACGGTCTTCACCGGCCTGCACCACGGGGCGGCCGTGTGGGACGAGACCTGGGCGCACGTCTCCGACATCGCGGCCCTGACCCAGGCCATGGGCGCCCGGCACCTCGTCGTCATCCCGTCCTTCTGGCGGGACGACAAGACGGGTGAGGTACGGGAGCCCGACACGCTGACCGCCGGGCAGTGGCGGAATCTGACCTCCCTGACCGAGCGGCTCGGGCGGGAGGTGCGGGAGCGGTACGGGCTGACGATCGTCGTCCACCCGCATGCCGACACCCATATCGACACCGAGGAGAACGTCACCCGATTCCTCGACGGCACGGACTCCGACCTGGTGTCGCTGTGTCTGGACACCGGGCACTACGCGTACTGCGGCGGGGACAGCGTGCGGCTGATCGAGACGTACGGGGAGCGGATCGGGTATCTGCACCTCAAGCAGGTGGATCCACGGATCCTGGCGGACGTACGGGCCGAGGGGATGCCGTTCGGTCCTGCCGTGGCCCGGGGCGTGATGTGTGAACCACCGCGCGGCGTACCGGAGTTGGGCCCTGTGCTGGATGCGGCGTCGCGGCTCGGGGTGGAGCTGTTCGCGATCGTCGAGCAGGACATGTACCCGTGCGAGGCGGACGCGCCGTTGCCCATTGCCCGGCGGACCCGGGCGTTTCTCCGGTCGTGCGGCGTGTAGGGGCACCGGCTCGTCCGCCTTTGCCGCGGCTGTGTCACAAACACCCCGGCCGTGTCACGCACGTCACGGGTACGGGAATTCCGTGTCACACCGTGTCGACAGCCGCTGTCCCGCGGTCACTCTGTGTCGTTGACCCGTCGCAGGCTTGGTGATCGCCAGCGTGGCGCCCGGCTCCCCCGACGACCGCCCCCGGTCGCCGCTGTGGCGCGCGCAGGGAGGTGCAACCCATGACCGACCAAAGGCTCTGGTCCTACAAAGAGATCGCGGCGCACATCAAGGTGCAGCCGGACACCGTGCGGTCCTATCGCAAGCACGGGCTGCTGCCCCCGCCCGACCATGTGGAGGGCGGCAAGCCGTACTGGTACGCCGACACGGTCCGCGCCTGGGTCGCCTCCCGGCCCGGCAACCGCGGCCGGCGGTGATCTCCAGCGTGAACCGGCTGTGCCTCACCCGCCGTGTGGGGCACAGCCGCAAGATGATCACGCCGCTCCCGGGCCGGGAGTGGGCCGCCCTCAGCTCCACGGCTCGATGACCGTGACCCCGGCCCCCGGCGCCTTGTCCATCGCCGCGAGGGCCGCCGGCGCCGCGTCGAGAGGGATGGTGGACGTCACGAGGAGGTCGGGACTCAGGACGCCGGCGCGGACCATGCGGAGCATGCCGGGGTAGGCGTGGGCGGCCATGCCGTGGCTGCCGAGGAGTTCGAGCTCCAGGGCGATGGCGCGGGCCAGCGGCACGGGGGTGGTGCCGTCGGCCGAGGGCAGCAGGCCCACCTGGACGTGCCGGCCGCGGCGGCGCAGGCCGTTCACGGAGGCCGCGCAGGTGCCGGGCGAGCCGAGCGCGTCCAGGGAGAGGTGGGCGCCGCCGTCGGTCAGCTCGCGGACGGCGGCGGCCGTATCGGCCACACCGGTGGCGTCCAGGCACTCGGCGGCGCCGAACTTCCGCGCCAGGCCGAGGGCCTGGGGTGACACGTCCACGGCGACCACACGTGCCCCGCAGGCGGACGCGATCATCACCGCCGACAGCCCGACCCCGCCGCACCCGTGCACCGCGACCCACTCCCCCGCCGCCACCCGGCCCTGCCGCACCACGGCGCGGAACGCGGTGGCGAAGCGGCAGCCGAGGGCGGCGGCGGTGGCGTACGCCATGTCGTCCGGTATCGCGACCAGGTTGACGTCGGCGTGGTCCAGCGCCACGTACTCGGCGAAGGAGCCCCAGTGGTGGAAGCCCGGCTGGGTCTGGCGTTCGCACACCTGCTGGTCGCCCGCCGCGCAGGCCGGGCAGGTGCCGCAGGCGCAGACGAACGGCACGGTGACCCGGTCGCCGGGGCGCCAGTCGCTCACCCGGGAGCCCACCGACTCCACCACACCGGCGAGTTCGTGCCCGGGCACGTGTGGCAGCGCGATGTCGGGGTCGTGGCCCATCCAGCCGTGCCAGTCGCTTCGGCAGAGGCCGGTGGCTTCGACCCGGACGACCACGCCGTGCTCCGCGGGCTCCGGGTCGGGGACCTTTCGCACCTCGGCCGGTTCGCCGTATCGCTCGAACACCACTGCTCGCATGCGCGCTCCTTTCGGGAACCTCCGTGAAGATCAGATACTCCGGGAGCCTCCTCGTTGTGTCGCCAGTTCCGGTTCCTGGTCGCTGGGCGTACCGTTCCCCGCGTCCCTTCGAAGCGCGTCTTCGCCTCCCTCGCTCACACCGAACCGCTCGTGGAAGCGCCGCAACGGTGCCGGCGCCCACCACGTGGCCCTGCCCGTCAGCCGCATGATCGCCGGTACCAGCAGGCTCCGTACCACCATCGCGTCCATCAGCACCGCGAGCGCGATACCGAGGCCGAGCATCTTGGTGTTGGTCACCCGCGACGTGCCGATGGCCACCATCACCACCGCGAGGATGACCGCCGCCGCGGTGATCAGCCCGCCGGTGCGTTGCAGTCCGTGCCGTACCGCCGCTTCGTGGTCGCCCGTGCGGTCGTACTCCTCCTTGATGCGGGAGAGCAGGAACACGCCGTAGTCCATGGAGAGTCCGAAGGCCACGCAGAACATCAGCACGGGCAGGGTGGTCTCGATGGAGCCGGAGCTGGTGAAGTCGAGCGGGCCCGACAGGTGGCCGTCCTGGAAGACCCAGACCACCGCGCCGAACATCGCCGTCAGGCTTAGCGCGTTCAGGACCACCGCCTGGACCGGTATCAGCACGCTGCCCGTCAGCAGGTAGACCAGGAGCAGGGTGACCACGGCGATGAACGCGGCCGCCCAGGGGAGGCGTTCGCCTATCGCGTGCTTGGTGTCGACGAGGACGGCCGCCGTGCCGGTCACCTTGGTGGCGAAGGGCGCGTGCACCGCGCGTATGTCGCCGACCAGGCGCTGGGCCGGGTCGCCCACGGCCTCGCCCTTCGGCTGCACCGTGAAGTAGGCGGCGTCGCCCTTGACCAGCGGGCCGTCGACGCGGACCACCTCGGGGAGCGCGGCCAGCTGCTGCTTGTAGCTCGCGTACTGCGTGTCCGTGGCGCTGCCCTCGGCCAGGATCTCCAGACCGCCGCCGGGACTGCCCGGGAAGCCTTCCCGGATGTGCTGCTGCACCACATGGGACTCTGCGGTCGAGGGGAGCTGGCGGTCGTCGGCGGTACCGAACTTCACACCCAGGAAGGGCAGTCCGAGGACGACCAGGAGGACGGTGGTGCCGAGCGCGAAGAGCGGGGCTCTGCGCATCACCAGGCCGGCGGCGCGGGCCCAGGCGGTGCCCTCGGCGGGCTTCGGGGCGCCCTCGCGACGCAACAGGCGGCGCAGGTCGAGGGAGTTGACCCGGTGGCCCAGCAGGATCAGCGCGGCGGGGAGCAGGATCAGCGCGGCGGCCGCGGCGAGCAGGACCACGGCGATGCCGGCGTAGGCGAAGGACCGCAGGAAGTACTGGGGGAAGACCATCATGGCGGCCAGGGACACCGCCACCGTGAGGGCGGAGAACAGGACCGTGCGGCCGGCTGTGCGCAGCGTCGTGCCGACCGCGGTCAACGGGTCGGCTCCCGTGGACAGTTCCTCGCGGTAGCGGCGGACGATGAACAGGGCGTAGTCGATGGCCAGGCCGAGGCCGAGGGCCGTGGTGAGGTTGAGCGCGAAGACGGAGACGTCGGTGAAGGTCGTCAGGCCGCGCAGGACGGCGTTGGTGCCGAGGATGGCGACGATGCCGATACCCAGCGGCAGCAGGGCGGCGACGGCGCTGCCGAAGACCATCACCAGCAGGACGAGGGTGATCGGCAGGGCGATCAACTCGGCGCGGGTCAGGTCCTCCTTGATGACGGTCTGCATCTCGTGCCGGACGGCGACGATGCCGCCGAGTTTCACCTGGACCGGGCCGTGCGTGCCCCGGTAGTGGGGCGCTATGCGGTCCAGGGTCTTGCCCATCGCGTTGTCGTCGCCGGTGATGCGGGCGGCGATCAGCGCCTCGTGGCCGTCCCCGGCGCGCAGGGCGGGTGATCTGTTCTGCCAGTAGGAGCCGACGCCGGTCACGCCCCGCTCCCCCGCCAGCCGGCCGGCCAGGTCGCGGGCCTCGGCGGCGACCGCCGGATCGTCGACCGAGGCACGGCCGGAGCCGACCAGGAGCAGCAGGTTCGGCTGGGAGGCCGGGAACTCGCGCTCCAGGGCCTTGGTGGCGTACGTCGACTCGGCGTGCGGGTTCTCCCAGCCGCCGCTGCCGAGACGGTCCACGACACCGCTGCCGGCCAGCACCGCGAGCGCGGTGAGCACCAGGGCCACCAGCAGCGACAGGCGTGGACGGGCGGTCACGAACCGGGCGTAGCGGCCGATGCGGGGTGGTGCCCCCTGCGGCACCGCCTCCCCCGTCCGCGGTGGCGTGTTGACTTCGGTCATGGTGCGGTGTCCCCTTCACCGAGAAAACCGTAAACTGGCAAACACGAGAGATCGCTCGCGTTTTCACAGAATGCGAGCGACCACTCGTGTTTGTCAATCCCGTTTGGAGATCTGGGGACACCGCGTGCCCGACAACCCACAGACACAGAAGGAGCAGCCGCGCCGCCGGCAGGCCCGCGGGGAGCGCCGTATCGCCCAGCTGCTCGAAGCGGCCGCCCGGGTCTTCTGCACCACCGGCTACACCGCCGCCAGCACCAACGCCATCGCCCGCGAGGCAGGCGTCTCGCCGGGCACGCTCTACCAGTTCTTCCCGAACAAGGAGGCCATCGCGATCGAGCTGGGCGACCGGCTCGTCCACGAGATGCGGGACACCTACGGCGAGGCACTGGCTCCCATCGACCCCGCCACCCCGCTGGAGACGGCCATCGGTTCCGCCATCGACCGGTTCCTGGCCTTCAACACCGAGCACCCGGTCTTCTTCGCCCTGATGCACGGCCCCGACATCCCGGGCCGGATGGCCGAGACGCACGACCAGCTGCACTCGACCCTGATCAGCCGGCTCGAGAGCCTGCTCGCCTCCCTCATGCCCGGCGCCGCCCCGGCCGACGTCACCCGCACGGCGCACGTCTGCCTCGGCATCTACAAGTCCGGCCTGGAGCTGGTCCTCGCCCACGAGGGCGCCGAGCGCGCGGCCTATGTGCAGGAGATCAAGGACGTCCTGATCCGGTACCTGGCACCACTGGCGTGCGACCGGCTCGGCCCCGGCTGATCCCTGGGCGTCACCCGGACTGCGACGCCCGGCACATCTGCCTAGAGTGCGGATGAATCACCCAGCACGCCCCGTCGCCGTCCGAGGGGACCCCCGTGAGCCACTCCCCGCCTCCCGGCACACCCAGGGCCCGCATCCCCGGCCCCCAGCAGCCGCCACCGCCGTACCCCCGCATCGCCGCGGGCCTGTGGCGGCGCTGTCTGGGCGGCGGGCTCGCCCTGTGGGCGCTGATCGCGTGGGTCACGTACGAGACGCGGAACAGCGCGCTGCTGCCGACGCTGATCCTGCTCGGCAGCTTTCTCCTGCCGGTCGCGTTCATCCTGTGGGCGTACGAGCGGCACGGCCGCGACCTGGGCGTCAGCGCGGTCCTCGGCTGCTTCCTGACCGGCGGCACCCTCGGGGTGCTCGGCGCCTCGCCGATGGAGTCGTACGCGCTGCGCCCGTCCCCCGGGATGTTCGCCGGCGTCGGACTGATCGAGGAGGCGGCCAAACTCGCGGCGCTGGTGTTCGTGCTGCGCCGGCAGCCGTACCTGCGCGGGCTGCGCGCCGGACTGGTGCTCGGCGCGGCCGTCGGCTTCGGTTTCGCGGCGCTGGAGAGCGCCGGGTACGCCTTCACCGCTGCCGCCTCCACCGAGGGCGTCGATCTGCGCGACCTGCTGGAGACGGAGATCCTGCGCGGGGTCCTCACCCCCCTCGGGCACGGCCTGTGGACCGCGATCGCCGGCGGCGTCCTGCTGTCCCGGCGCCGCCTGAACGGGCGCTTCCGTCTCGCCGCGCCGGTCGTCGGCACCTACCTGGGCGTCTCCCTGCTGCACGTCCTGTGGGACTCCACGCACGGCCTCGCTATCTGGATGGCCGCCCGGCTGACCCGGACCGGCCTGGAGAACCGGCTGTTCGCGCTGGGTCACCTCGTGGGGCCGAGCGCCACGCAGCAGCACCTTTTCACGTTGTTCTCGGTCGGCGGACTGGCCCTGGTGGCCCTGGCGGGGGTCGGCTGGGTGCGGTCTCTGGCGCGCCGGGACGCCGCTTGGAGAAATACCCCCTAGGGGTATACCCTGAGAAACGTGGGGATCCCCCGCGGACCCCATCGGCCCCACACGCCTCCACGAGGAGTAACGACATGACCGCCCACACCGACACCCCGGGCTCCGTCACCACCGTCTACAAGGTGACCGGCATGAGCTGTGGCCACTGCGAAGGCTCCGTCTCCGGCGAGATCTCCCAGATCCCCGGCGTCAGCTCGGTGAAGGCCGTGGCGTCCACCGGCGAGGTGACGGTGGTCTCCGAGACCCCGCTCGACGACGAGGCCGTGCGCGCCGCCGTGGACGAGGCCGGCTTCGAGCTGACCGGCAGGGCCTGAGAGACAGGGCGCGTACGGCTCCGACGACGCGAGACAGGTCTCGTGGAAGCCGTACGACAAGACCTGGGACACAGGGCTCGAACGACCGGTCCCGACCCGTATCCGGGAGCCGAAACCTTTCCCCGACCGGGCCGTGCCGACCAGCTGATACTGGATCCGCGCGGTCCGGTCCGATGTCTGGAGTCCGGACATGACCAGCACCACCGCACAGAACGAGACCGCGATAGGCGGCACATCCGAGGTCGAGCTGCTGATCGGTGGGATGACCTGCGCCTCCTGCGCCGCCCGGGTGGAGAAGAAGCTCAACCGGATGGAGGGCGTCAGCGCCACCGTCAACTTCGCCACCGAGAAGGCGAAGATCGCCTTCGGCGAGGGCGTGCGGCTGGACGACCTGATCGCCACCGTGGAGAAGACGGGCTACACCGCCGAGGAACCCGCGCCGCCGGAGCCCGAACCCGAGGCGGCCCCCGACACCCCCGAGCGGGACCCCGAACTCGGCGCCCTGCGCCACCGCCTGCTCGTCTCCGCGCTGCTCGCCGCGCCCGTGGTCCTGCTCGCGATGATCCCGGCGCTGCAGTTCGACAACTGGCAGTGGCTCTCCCTGACCCTCGCCGCACCCGTCGTCGTCTGGGGCGGCGCGCCCTTCCACCGGGCCGCTTGGACCAACCTCCGGCACGGCGCCGCCACCATGGACACCCTGGTCTCGGTCGGCACGCTGGCCGCGTTCGGCTGGTCGCTGTGGGCGCTGTTCCTCGGTGACGCGGGCATGACCGGCATCCACGACGAGTTCCGCTTCACGGTCTCGCGCATGGACGGCGCCTCCACCGTCTATCTGGAGGTCGCCGCCGGCGTCGTCGCCCTGATCCTGCTCGGCCGCTATCTGGAGGCCCGCTCCAAGCGCCGCGCGGGTGCGGCCCTGAGGGCGCTGATGGAGCTGGGCGCCAAGGACGTCGCGGTACTGCGGGACGGCCGTGAGGTACGGGTCCCCGTCGCGTCCCTGGCCGTCGGCGACCGGTTCGTCGTACGGCCCGGCGAGAAGATCGCCACGGACGGCACGGTGGTCGAGGGCATCTCCGCCGTGGACGCGGCCATGCTGACCGGCGAGTCGGTGCCGGTGGACGTCGGACCCGGCGACCCGGTCACCGGCGCCACGGTCAACGCGGGCGGCCGGCTGGTCGTCGAGGCGACCCGGATCGGCGCCGACACCCAGCTCGCGCGGATGGCGCGGCTCGTGGAGGACGCGCAGAACGGCAAGGCCGAGGTGCAGCGGCTCGCCGACCGGATCTCCGCGGTCTTCGTCCCGGTGGTCATCCTGATCGCGCTCGGCACCTTCGGGGCGTGGCTGGGCGTCACCGGCGACACGGCCGCCGCGTTCACGGCCGCCGTCGCCGTCCTGATCATCGCCTGCCCCTGCGCGCTCGGCCTCGCCACACCGACCGCGCTGATGGTCGGCACCGGGCGCGGCGCCCAGCTCGGCATCCTCATCAAGGGCCCCGAGGTGCTGGAGTCCACGCGCCGCGTGGACACGGTCGTCCTCGACAAGACCGGCACCGTCACCACCGGCCAGATGACGCTCCAGAGGGTGTACGTCGCCGACGGCGAGGACGAGAAGGAGGTGCTGCGCCTCGCGGGCGCCCTGGAGCACTCCTCCGAGCACCCGGTCGCCCGCGCGATCGCCGCCGGCGCAGAGGAACGCGCCGGAGCACTCCCGCGGGTCGAGCACTTCGAGAACGTCCCCGGGCGAGGCGTACGCGGACGCGTGGAGGGCCGGCAGGTCGCCGTGGGGCGACTGGCCGAGAACACCGCCGGGCTGCCGCAGGAGCTGGCGCGCGCGGCACGCCAGGCCGAGCAGGAGGGCCGTACGGCCGTCGTGGCGGGCTGGGACGGACGGGCCCGCGGGGTCCTCGCCGTCGCCGACGCGATCAAGGAGACCAGCGCCGAGGCGGTCCGCGGGCTGCGCGCGCTCGGACTCACGCCGGTGCTGCTCACCGGGGACAACCGGACGGTCGCCGAGGCGGTCGCGAAGAGCGTCGGCATCGACGCCCAGAACGTGTTCGCCGAGGTGCTCCCCGAGGACAAGGTGGACGTCGTACGACGGCTGCAGCGCGAGGGGCGGGCCGTGGCGATGGTCGGCGACGGCGTGAACGACGCGGCCGCGCTCGCCACCGCCGACCTGGGCCTGGCCATGGGCACCGGCACGGACGCGGCGATCGAGGCCGGCGACCTGACCCTGGTACGGGGAGATCTGCGGGTCGCCGCCGACGCCATCCGGCTGTCCCGGCGGACGCTGGCCACGATCAAGGGGAACCTGGTGTGGGCCTTCGGCTACAACGTGGCCGCGCTGCCGCTGGCCGCGGCCGGGCTGCTCAATCCGATGATCGCCGGCGCGGCGATGGCCTTCTCGTCGGTCTTCGTGGTGACCAACAGCCTGCGGCTGCGCCGCTTCCGCTGAAGTCCCCTGGTGTTACCGGCGGTTCACCTCAGTCGAAGTAAGAGACCCTCTAGAGTCCGGCGCGAGCCTCACATAAGCTCTTCACAAGGCTCGCGCATCTTCCTTACGCTTGGGCTCCGATCGTCGTATCGGGGCTCTTGCGTACCTAAGGGACATATGCAAGAGACGCAGATCACAGTGATGCGAACGTAACCATCGAAGGGGTTCGAAGGTCTAAGTTGGCGATGTCGGTACGACGTCTTGGGGGGCGTCAGCCGGCGTCTGGGGATGTCTTGGGGGACTTCCTCAGAGATGCGTTGCCGGGGCACGTGCGCCGGGAAGCTTTGAGCGGCCCTCCCAGCGTGCGTTGTCCCGGCAGATGCACCGCATCACTGGAGCAGGACGAGTTTTGCTCATTCTGCTCGACGACAGCGATTCAGGCGCTGTCCTCTCCGAGCGCCCGGCCGGATCCCGTGGGGGGAATCCGCACCGGGACATGGGAAGGCGCCCTGGTCGTCGGCCCGTGGGGGGACCGGCGTCTCAGGGCGCCTTCTGCTCTTACGACCGCTTCAGGGCCCACCCGGTCAAGGGCAGACCCTGTCACTCACTGCGCTCAGCGCTGCTCGACCGGCACGAAGTCGCGCAGCTCCACGCCCGTGTAGATCTGGCGCGGGCGGCCGATGCGGGAGCCCGGCTCCTTGATCATCTCGGTCCACTGGGCGATCCAGCCCGGCAGGCGGCCGAGGGCGAACAGGACCGTGAACATCTCGGTCGGGAAGCCCATGGCCCGGTAGATCAGACCGGTGTAGAAGTCGACGTTCGGGTACAGCTTGCGCTCGACGAAGTAGTCGTCGGACAGCGCGTGCTCCTCCAGCTTCAGGGCGATGTCGAGGAGCTCGTCCTCCTTGCCCAGCGCGGAGAGCACATCGTGCGCGGCGGCCTTGATGATCTTGGCGCGCGGGTCGAAGTTCTTGTAGACCCGGTGGCCGAAGCCCATCAGACGGACGCCGTCCTCCTTGTTCTTCACCTTGCGGATGAAGGTGTCGACGTCGGAGCCGGAGTCGCGGATGCCCTCGAGCATCTCCAGCACGGACTGGTTGGCACCGCCGTGCAGCGGGCCCCACAGCGCGCTGATGCCGGCCGAGATCGACGCGAACATGTTGGCCTGCGACGAGCCGACCAGGCGGACCGTCGAGGTCGAACAGTTCTGCTCGTGGTCGGCGTGCAGGATCAGCAGCTTGTCGAGCGCGGCGACGACGACCGGGTCCAGCTCGAACTCCTGCGCCGGGACCGAGAAGGTCATGCGCAGGAAGTTCTCGACGTAGCCGAGGTCGTTGCGCGGGTAGACGAACGGGTGGCCGATCGACTTCTTGTACGCGTACGCCGCGATCGTCGGGAGCTTGGCGAGCAGCCGGATCGTGGAGAGGTCGCGCTGCTTCTCGTCGTGCGGGTTGTGGCTGTCCTGGTAGAAGGTGGACAGCGCCGAGACGACCGAGGACAGCATGGCCATCGGGTGGGCGTCGCGCGGGAAGCCCTTGTAGAAGTTCTTGACGTCCTCGTGCAGCAGGGTGTGCCGCGTGATGTCGTTCTTGAACGTCGAGAGCTCGTCGACGGTGGGCAGCTCGCCGTTGATCAGCAGGTACGCCACCTCGAGGAAGGTGGAGCGCTCGGCCAGCTGCTCGATGGGGTAGCCGCGGTAGCGGAGGATGCCCGCCTCGCCGTCGAGGTAGGTGACGGCGGATTTATAGGCGGCCGTGTTGCCGTATCCGCTGTCCAGCGTCACCAGACCGGTCTGGGCGCGGAGCTTCCCGATGTCGAAGCCCTTGTCGCCGACGGTGCTGTCGACCACCGGGTAGGTGTACTCACCGTCGCCGTACCGCAGTACTACAGAGTTGTCGCTCACGTCTTCCCTCACCGACGTAGTGCCTCATCTTCGAGGTGCCCTGACTGTCTCTACCATCCCCCATTTGGCTCAGGAGAGTGCACTCGGGGTCGACCATTGGGCCTATTGGCGGCACTCAGTGCCGCCAACCTGCTCATCCTGCCCCCTCGAAGGGGGCAACTGGAAGGCTCTGTGACCTTCATGACTCATTTGATCGATCATTTTTCGTGCTGAGCCTGAAGTCGAGGGCCGTGCACCGCCGTCCGGCCGACACCGTGCGCACGGCCTGCCCGATCGCCTTGCGCGAACCGACGAGGACAACCAGCCGCTTGGCCCGGGTGACCGCCGTATAGAGGAGGTTCCGCTGGAGCATCATCCATGCCCCGGTGGTGACCGGAATCACCACGGCGGGATATTCACTCCCCTGGGAGCGGTGGATGGTCACCGCGTACGCATGTGCCAGTTCGTCCAGTTCATCGAATTCGTACGGAACCTCCTCGTCCTCGTCCGTCAGCACCGTCAGGCGCTGGTCGACCGGGTCGAGCGAGGTGACGACGCCCACGGTGCCGTTGAAGACTCCGTTCTTCCCTTTCTCGTAATTGTTGCGAATCTGGGTGACCTTGTCGCCGACCCGGAAGACCCGTCCGCCGAACCGCTTCTCCGGCACATCGGGCCGGCCGGGGGTGATGGCCTGCTGGAGCAGCCCGTTCAGCGCCCCGGCCCCGGCCGGCCCCCGGTGCATGGGCGCCAGAACCTGGATGTCCCGGCGTGGATCGAGCCCGAACTTGGCCGGAATCCGACGGGCGGCCACGTCCACGGTGAGCCGCCCCGCCTCTTCCGTATCGTCCTCCACGAAGAGGAAGAAGTCCTTCATCCCGTCGGTGACCGGGTGCTGCCCGGCGTTGATCCGGTGTGCGTTGGTCACGACACCGGACTGCTGAGCCTGCCGGAAGACACGGGTCAGCCGGACGGCCGGGACGGGGCTGCCGTCGGCGAGCAGGTCACGGAGCACCTCCCCGGCCCCCACGCTGGGCAGCTGGTCCACGTCCCCGACGAAGAGGAGATGGGCGCCGGGCGGTACGGCCTTGACGAGCTTGTTGGCCAGCAGCAGATCCAGCATGGAGGCCTCGTCCACGACGACGAGGTCGGCGTCGAGCGGCCGGTCCCGGTCATAGGCGGCGTCCCCGCCGGGCTTCAGCTCCAGCAGCCGGTGCACGGTGGAGGCCTCGGCGCCGGTCAGCTCGGCCAGCCGCTTGGCGGCCCGCCCGGTGGGGGCGGCCAGCAGCACCTTGGCCCGCTTGGCACGGGCCAGCTCCACGATCGAGCGAACGGTGAAGGACTTGCCGCAGCCGGGCCCGCCCGTCAGCACGGCGACCTTCTCGCTGAGCGCCAGCTTGACGGCGGCTTCCTGCTCCGGGGCGAGATCGGCGCCGGTACGGCCCCTCAGCCAGCCGAGGGCCTTCGCCCAGTCGACGTCCCGGAAGGCCGGCATCCGGTCCTCGTCCGTCCGCAGCAGGCGCAGCAGCTGGGCGGACAGGGACAGCTCGGCACGGTGGAAGGGCACGAGGTACACGGCCGTGACGGGCCGGTCGGCGTCACCGTCCGGGCCGGGCACCTTCTCCCGTACGACACCGGGATCGTCACCGTCGTCTGCCGGCTCGGCCAGCTCGGCGAGGCACTCGATGACAAGCCCGGTGTCAACGGCGAGCAGCTTCACGGCGTCGGAGATCAGCCGCTCCTCCGGCAGGAAGCAGTGCCCCTGGTCGGCGGACTGCGACAGGGCGTACTGCAGCCCCGCCTTGACCCGCTCCGGGCTGTCGTGCGGGATGCCGACGGACTGGGCGATCTTGTCGGCCGTGAGGAACCCGATGCCCCAGACGTCGGCGGCGAGCCGGTAGGGATGGTCCTTGACGACGGAGATCGACGCGTCCCCGTACTTCTTGTAGATCCGCACGGCGATCGAGGTGGACACCTCGACGGTCTGCAGGAAGAGCATGACCTCCTTGATCGCCTTCTGCTCCTCCCAGGCGTCGGCGATCTTCCTGGTCCGCTTGGGCCCCAGCCCCGGCACCTCGATGAGCCGCTTGGGCTCCTCCTCGATGACCCGGAGCGTGTCCATGCCGAAGTGCTGCGTGATCCGGTCGGCGAAGACGGGCCCGATCCCCTTGACCAGCCCGGACCCCAGATAACGCCGGATGCCCTGGACGGTGGCGGGCAGCACGGTCGTGTAGTTCTCGACGTGGAACTGCTTGCCGTACTGCGCGTGCGAACCCCACCGCCCCTCCATGCGGAGGGATTCACCGACTTGGGCACCGAGCAGCGCGCCGACGACCGTGAGCAGATCACCACCGCCTCTTCCCGTGTCGACCCGGGCGACCGTGTAGCCGTTCTCCTCATTGGCGTACGTGATGCGTTCCAGCACACCTTCGAGCACGGCGAGCCGCCGCTCACCGGTCTGGGTCCCCGCCTGTTGAGCCATGATCCGACGGTACCGGTGGGGTGTGACAGGGGGTGGGGGAGCGTGCAAGGTGGCGTCGCGCCCCATGGGTGCCCCGGTATGGGGCACCATGGGGTGACGGCCGTCCGCCCGGGTCATCTCTCTGGGAGTCATGGGGAGTCAACTGATGTACGACTACGACCTGTTGGTCGTGGGTTCGGCCAACGCCGACCTCGTGATCGATGTCGAGCGGCGGCCGGCCGCCGGTGAGACGGTGCTCGGCGGCGACCTGGCCGTCCACCCGGGCGGCAAGGGCGCCAACCAGGCGGTCGCCGCGGCCCGGCTCGGCGCGAGTACGGCCCTGCTGGCCCGGGTCGGCGACGACGCCTACGGCCGGCTGCTCCTCGACTCCCTGCGCGCGGCCGGCGTCGACACGGTCGGCGTGCTGGTGGGCGGGGCGGCGACGGGCGTCGCACTGATCACGGTGGACCCCTCCGGGGACAACAGCATCGTGGTGTCGCCGGGTGCCAACGCCCGGCTCACCCCGGCGGACGTCCGGGCGGCGGTCAGCCTGTTCCTCGCCTCGCGGGTGGTGTCCACGCAGCTGGAGATCCCGCTGGAGACGGTCGTGGAGGTCGTACGGAACCTGTCCCCGGACGGCCGCTTCGTACTGAACCCGTCCCCGCCGCGGCCCCTGCCCTCGCAGGTGCTGGCGGCCTGCGATCCGCTGATCGTCAACGAGCACGAGGCCCGGGTGATCCTCGGGGACGCGTGTGTCAGCGAGGACCCCGAGGACTGGGCGCGGCTGCTGCTGGCCAAGGGGCCGCGCTCGGTGGTGGTGACGCTGGGCGCGCAGGGGGCGCTGGTGGGCGACTCATCGGGGGTGACCCAGGTGGCGTCGGTGAAGGTGGACGCCGTGGACACCACGGGCGCGGGCGACGCGTTCACCGCCGCGCTGGCCTGGAAACTGGGGTCGGGGGCCTCTTTGACCGAGGCGGCGGCCTACGCGGCCCGCGTCGGTGCGGCGGCCGTGACCAGGCGGGGCGCCCAGGAGTCGTATCCGACGGCGCGAGAGGTCGACGCCCTGTGAAGAAGGCGGGGATCCGCCACCGCCGCCTCTTCCCTGTGCTGCCGGCTCCGGAAAATCTCCTTCCGCCTCCTCAGCCGAGTCGCAATCGGCACAATGGCAAGGGTGTTGGACTTCAGCGAACTGCAGTTGGCGGACGGGACAGCCGTACGGTTCCAGCTCACCCCGGCGGATGACCGGGCCGGCGCTCCGGCGCAGCAGGCGGGGCAGCTCCCGGAGGGCATGGGGGCCACCGTGCCGGTGTCCCGGGGCGGGCGTGGTGTCGCCGCCCACGCGGTCGAGACACTGCGCAGCACCCTGCGGCCGTTGGGACCGTTCCTGCAGGAGATCCACGACGCCGTGGCGGGGTCCGAGCGGCCGCCGCAGGAGATCAGCGTCACCTTCGGCGTGCAGGTGGGGCAGGATCTCAAGCTGGGCATCGTCGGCGGGAACGGGCAGGCCCATCTGACCGTCTCGGCCACCTGGCGCCCGGCACCCGCCGGGGGCTGAGGCATGGGCTGGTTCACCAAGGCGGACCCCTCGGCCGCGGCCGACCCCCGCCACTGCGTGGTCTCGGTGCTGGAGGCCGCGGGCTCGGGGAGCGTGGGCGCGGCGGTCCTGCTGACCAGGGACCACCTGCTGACCTGCGCCCATGTCGTCAACGACGCGCTCGGACGCGGGCCGTTCGATCTGCGGCACCCCGGCGACGACACCATCGCGGTCACCCTGCACGGTTCCGCCCTCACCGTCCGCCGCGACACCCGGGTCGCCCACTGGATACCGGCGCGCCGCCGGGACGGCGCACCGGGCGTCCCCGGGGCCGAGGACCACGAATGGCTCGGCGATCTGGCCGTACTGCGGCTGCTGGACACGGGACCGGGCGGGCAGGCGCCGTTGCCCCAGTGGCTGCCGATGGCGGTCGGCCAGTCGCTGCGCGCCTGGCACAGCACCGGGCACAGCCACAGCTTCGCCGACGTACGGGTCAAGTCCTGCGACGAGGTGATCGGTTACGTCGACGGCGACGCCACCGGCATGGCCATCGGCCCCTCCTACAGCGGCGGCCCGCTGTGGTCGGTGGGCGACAACGCGGTGGTCGGTATCGTCGCCGGACACGTCATGCCGCCCCACGACCCGTCCTCCGGCCGACCGCTGCCCTACAGCTCCCAGCACATCGCGCGGCGCAGCTGGGGCATCCCCTGGCAGCGCATCGAGGCCGAACTGCGGGCGGCCGGCGCGGCCGGGCTGTTCGAGGCGCCGGCCCCCGATCCGGACGACCCGGCGTACGAGCTGCTGCTGGACCTGCTGGACCGGCAGATGCCGGCGTCGGGCTTGCGCATCGAGTACGCGTGCGCCGTCGCCGAACTGTGCGGATACGGCGTGCACGACACCCTGTCCGCGCCCACCACCGAGGAGTTCGCGGCCCTGCTGGTGACCGAGCCACGGGCGCTGTCCGCGCTGACGGAGGTGCTGCGCCGGCGGGAGCCGACGGCCGTGCCGCAGCTGCTGGCGGTCGGCCGGGTGTCGCCGGTGCCCCGGCTGCTGTCACCGCGCGAGCACCGCAAGCTGACGCGGTATGTGGACAACCTGCCCGCGCCCCTCAGGGCCCGGCTGCCCGAGGTGACGCGGGCCGCGCTGCCGCTGGCCGCCACGGGCTCCGGCCATCACACGGTCAATGAGCTCCTGGACGATCTGGAGCGCCTGCCGGGAGACAGCCGCGGTGACGCCGACGGGCTGCGGGTGCCGGGACTGCTGCGCGTGGTGGAGTACCTGGCCGCGATCGCGCCGTCCGCACCGCAGGCCTCCTTACGCCTGTGGACGGTGTCCGTCGTGGACCGGCTGGGCATCCCCACCGCCTCGCTCATGGAACGCCGTACGGACGCCGAGGAGTGGGCGCGTGCGCAGCGGGAGCGGACCGCGCCGGCCCGGGTGACCGCCCGGGTGGAGCGGTCCGGGCCGGGCCGCTACGGGCTGCGGGTCTGGTGCGACGAGGGCGCCGGCCCCCGGCAGACCAGCCTCGACGCCCAGACGCCGCGCTCGGGGGCGGAGGCGGCCCGTGAGCTGCTGAAGGTGCTGGAGTCGCTGTACCGGGCGGCGCCCGACCGGGGCCGGCCCGTGCTGGAGCTGCTCGTCGACCGGGACGGCCTGAACCTGCCGGTGGACGAGTGGGGCATCACCGGCACCGACGGCGCGCCCTGCGCGTTCGCGCCCGACGAGCTGCCCGGGGTGCTCGGCGCCGAGTTCCCGGTGGTCATCACCTGCCCGGAACTTCTGCACCGGCACGAGCGTTTCCATCCCGACTGGCGCCACCGCTGGAGACTTCTCGACTCGGACACGCTCGTGACGTTCGACGACCCCGCCCAGGGCCGCAGCGAGGTCTATGGCGCCCTGCTGGCCGACAAGGACGCAGTCCGGGTCGCCGTGGACGTTCCCCCTCGCTCACGCGACGAGATCGTGCAGACGTGTCTGATGATGGGGGTGCCCGTGGTGATGTGGGACCGCTCTCCGGCCGGCCGTTCGCATGCGCTGGCCCGGCTGTCGCCGGTGCCCGTGCACATCCTGCCGGAGGGCACGCGTGCGTACCGGGCGATGAGTCTGGGCAGTCCCGGACAGTACCCCGGCCGTCCCGTCCTCGCCTGGTCGGACGCGGACCGCTCGATGCCCCGGCTGCAGCTGGCAGAACCCCAGGAGAACGCATGAGCACGTCGGCACAGGCCAGTTGGCGGATCTTCCGCGGCGACGGCGTGGCCCGCCCGGCCACGATGCCGCCCGCCCCGCCCTGGCGGCGCTTCAGCCCCGGCGGCCGTACGGCGGGACCGCTGCCCTATCTGGTGGCCCCGGAGCACGCGGACATCGTCAACGCGGCCCTGCATCTGCGCCGCCCGCTGCTCGTGACGGGCCCGGCGGGCACCGGCAAGTCGTCGCTGGCCCGCGCGGTGGCGCACGAACTGATCCTCGGGGAGCTGCTGCGCTGGCCGGTCAACAGCCGCTCCAGCGTGCAGGAGGCGCTGTACCAGTACGACGCGATCGGGCGGCTGCGGGAGACCACGCTGAGCCGGGACCGGGGCGAGGCGGAGCCGTCCATCGGCACCTTCATCCGGCTCGGCCCGCTCGGCACGGCACTCGCCCCGCACGGCACCCCGCGGGCGCTGCTCGTGGACGAGATGGACAAGGGGGACGTGGACCTGCCCAACGACCTGCTCACCGTGTTCGAGGAAGGTGTCTTCGACATCCCCGAACTGGCCCGGCTGCCCGAGGAGATGGCGGACGTGGAGGTGCTGACCGCCGACCACCGGGGCTCGGTGACGGTGCACCAGGGACGGGTCGAGTGCACCGAGTTCCCGGTCGTGGTCATCACCAGCAACGGCGAGCGGGACTTTCCGCCCGCCTTCCTGCGCCGCTGCATCCGGCTCGACCTGCCGATGCCGGACGAGGAGCGGCTGCGGGCCATCGTCGCCGCGCATCTGGGACCGGAGATCCTGCCGGAGGTGGACGACCTGCTGCAGGCGTTCCTGCGCCGCCGAGCGCCCGGCGAACTCGCCACCGACCAGCTGCTGAACGCCGTGTTCCTGCGCACCAACGGCGTGGACCTGGACGCCGACGGCCTGCTGGACGCGGTACTGCACCAGCTCACGGGAATGGTGTGAGCCGTGCCGCGGCAGTGGGGGGACGGCGCGGGCGAGCGGCTCGGGGCGTTGCTGCGGGTGTTGAAGGGCGCCGGGTACGACCTCGATCCGCACGAGGTGCTGGATGTCCTGTGGCTGGCCGGGAGGCTGCCCGCGGACGGCCGTGACCTGCCCCTGCCGCGGCTGCTGCGCCGCACGGTGCCGCCCGCCGAGCCCATGCCCCCGGCCCCGCCGACAGCGGAGGCGGAACCGGACGAGGAGCCGGACGTCCCGCGGCCCGCCACCGAGCTGCCGTCGCTGACCAGGCCGGAACTGCATGCCGCCACACAGTCCCCGGCACTGCCCGACCTGCCGACCGTGCTGCCGGCGCCGGACCCCGGCACACGGGCGCTGCCCCTGCTCGTCCCGGAGGAGAAGGCCCTGCGCGACGAGCTGGTCATCGGGCGGGCGCTGCGGCCGCTGAAGCGGAAACGGCCGAGCCCCCGGCTGCGTGAGGTGGACGAGGCGGCGACGGCCGCCCAGCTGGCCGAGACCCGGCTGCCCGACGTGGTCCTGCGACCGCGCCGGGAGCGCTGGCTGAACCTGGTCCTGGTGGTCGACGACGGCCTGTCCATGCTGCTCTGGCACCGGCTGACCGCCGAGCTGCTGACGACCCTGCGGCGGATCGGCGCCTTCCGCTCGATCCACGTCCACGGCCTCGACACCCGTTCCCCGGGCGGTCCCGGCCTGCGCGGGCACCCGTTCGACCCCGGCAGTTCCGAGCTGTCGCCATCCGTGCTGGTCGACCCCTCCGGGCAGACGCTGGTCTTCGTCGTCAGCGACGGCATGGGGGCGAACTGGCGCAGCGGCGCGGTCCACGACGTACTGCGGACCTGGGCGGAGCACGGGCCGGTCGCCATCCTGCACACCCTGCCGCCCGCGCTGTGGGACGGATCGGGCATCCAGGCCGACCGCTGGCAGGCCACCACCCGCCGGCCCGGCGGGGCGGGCACGTCCTGGCGGATCAGCGACCGTGTCCTGCCCATCGACTTCACCGGCGTGCCCGTACCGGTGCTGCAACCGGCGGCCGACTCCCTGCGCGCCTGGACCGAGCTGCTGACCTCGCCGGGCACCACGGTGGAGCTGCCGCTGCTGGCCAGGCCCCGGGGGCACGCACCGGTCGGCTCCCGCGAGCTGGGCAGCCTGCAGCACTTCCGGGACGCGGCCTCCCCGGAGGCCTACCGGCTCGCCGCCCATCTCGCCGCGGTGTCCCCCCTGACCGTGCCGGTGATGCGGCTGGTGCAGTCGGCGGTCCCCTGGCAGGCCCGCACCACGCATCTGGCCGAGGTCTTCCTGGGCGGCCTGGTCCACCCCCGGCCGGCGCCGGTCCCCGGACCGCTGCCCGCCAAGCACCGCGTCTTCGACTTCACCGAGGAGTGCAAGACGGCCCTGCTGGACGCGGTGCCCAGCGGGGAACTCGTGCGCACCGGCCGGCGCATCGGCCGCCGCCTGGAGCAACTGGCGGGCCGCTCCCCCGACTTCCCGGCCTGGCTCGCCCATCCGGACGGCGCGGACCGGCTGCCCGCCGGGTCCTCCTCGTTCACCGCGGTGGAACGGCGGCTGATGGCCCGGTTCGGCCTGCGCCCGCCGACCCCGGCCACACCCGAGCCGCCACCCCGGGTGGTTCGGCCGCCGGTGTGGCATCCGCTCACCGGGCAGGATCCGGCCCGGCTCGGCCCGTACACACTGCGCGGCCGCCGTCCCGGCCGCCGTACGATCGTCTATCTGGGCGTGGATCCGCGGGGGGAAGAGGTCGCGGTGCGTACCGTACGGCCCGAACTCCCGGCATCCACACACCAGTTGCTGCTCACCGAGGTGACGGCGCTGCGCCTGATGGACGGCCGGTACGCGCCCCTGCTGCTCGACGCCGACCTGGACGGCCGGCCCGCCTGGCTCGCCGTACGGCTCTTTCCGTCGACCGGTGGCACGAACGCCCAGCCGCCGCGCCTGAGCGACCTGCTGGCCTACGTCGGCCCCGACCAGGCGGGCGCCTTCGACCTGCTCACCAGCCTGCAACTCGGTTACCACCTGGCCTCCGCGCTGAACATCTGCCACCTCAACGACCTGGTACCGGCCGATCTGTCGGCGGACGCCGTGGTGGTGCTGGAGCGCACGGTGCTGCTGACGGGACTGTCCGACTGCGCCATCGCCGGTGTGTTCCACGGCACCGGCGCCCCGCCCACCAAAGAGGGCAACGTCAAGGACCTCGGCGAGCTCCTCCGGCTGGTGAGCAGCCGGCCGCGCACCGCGTTGCCCGGTCTGCCCGAGGGGATGCACCTGTGGTCGGGCGACACCTGGCAGCCGCTGCGGGAGTTCGTCCTGCGCTGTCTGGACCCCGACCCGGTTCAGCGGCCCTCGGCCGGCGAGGTGACCGACCGGCTGGCGCAGTACATGGCGATCGCGGCGGCCCTGCACGGCGGGGCAGGCGGCCGGCCGGCCTCCGAGCCGGACGCCCCCGTCGCGGAGCGCACGCGGGTGGAGCCGCCGGAGCTGACCCCGGGCGCGGCGGACCTCGCACCACCGGGGAGCCGGGGCCGCACCGAGGGAGCGACCCCGATCGGCGAAGCCTGGCGGGAGACCCGCGTGATGCCGACCGGGCCCGTCCCGGGGCTCGGCGGGGCCGATCTGGGGCTGCCGCTCGATTGGAGGGAACCACCACCGCCGCGCAGACGCCGGTCCCCGCCCGGGGCCGAAAGCCCGGCCGGTGCCGAAACCGCGCCCCAGACCCCGCCCCGGCCGCCCTCCTTCGGCTACTTCGGCCGTGCCGAGCGCGCCCACAAGCTCTCGCTGGTGCGCCGCCCGCTGCGGCACAGCCACCGGATCATGCTCGTCGGCGCCGGCGCCCACTGCGCGCGCTCCACCATCACGGTCATCCTGGGCTCGCTGTTCGTGGCGCTGCGCCGGCAGGCGGTGCTGGCCCTGGACGGGTCGCCGTACACCGGGGACCTGCACAGACGGCTGCCGCCGGACGCCTCCTCGCCCCCGCACGTGCTGACGCGGCTGGCGCCGGACGCCCCGTACGAGGAGGTCCGCCGGTACACGAACGTCCTGCCGTCCGGTCCGCACGTGCTGGCTCATCGCGCCTTCCGGGCCATCCCGAGCGCGGCGTACGCCGACGAGTACCGGCATGTCCTGTCCCTGGCGACCCGGTACTACCCGGTCGTGCTGATCGACTGGGCGGCGCAGGGGCTCGACGGCACGGCGGACGTCCTGCTGCAGCACACGGATCAGCTGATCGTCTGCGCCACGCTCGAGTACCAGGGCGACGGCGACCGCGTCGAGGGCGTCCTCTCGGGGCTGCGCGCCCGAGGCTGGGACACTCTGGCCGACGGTGCCGTGGTCACCGTGACCCAGACCGTGGCCAACGGCTCCGCGTCCGCCCTCGCCCGCTCGGGCCTGCCGGACCGTCACCGGGACCTGGTGGCGATTCCCTATGATCCCCACCTGGCATCCGGCCGGGAGATCGACCTCTCCCGCCTGAAGTCCCGGACGGCCAGGGCCTTCCTCGACCTGGCGGCCCTGACGATGACCGACCCGGAGGATCCGTCGCAGACGTAGGTCTCCGTCACCCGAAAGCGCCGTGGAAACGCTCCACCGTCTCCGCCAGCACCTCCCGCCCGTCCCGTGCCCACAACTCCTCGTTGAACAGCTCGACCTCGATCGGGCCCGTGTAGCCGGCGGCCTCCACGTACCCCCGCCACTCCCGCAGGTCGATCGCGCCGTCCCCGAGCTGCCCGCGGCCGTTGAGGACGCCCTCGGGCAACGGGGTGATCCAGTCGGCCAGTTGGAAGGCGTGGATACGGCCCCCGGCGCCGGCGCGGGCGATCTGACCGGGCGCCCGGTCGTCCCACCAGACGTGGTACGTGTCCACCGCGACGCCCACCTGCCGGGCCGGGAAGCGTTCCGCGAGGTCCAGGGCCTGGGCCAGGGTGGAGACCACACAGCGGTCGGCGGCGTACATCGGGTGCAGCACCTCCAGGGCGAGCCGTACGCCGTGCTGCTCGGCGTACGGGCCCAGTTCGGCGAGGGCGTCGGCGACCCGCTCACGCGCCCCGCGCAGGTCCTTCGAGCCCGCGGGCAGGCCGCCCGAGACCAGGACCAGGGTGCCGGTGCCGAGCGTCGCCGCCTCCTCGATGGCGCGCCGGTTGTCCGCGAGCGCCGCCGCCCGCTCCCGCGGGCCGATCGCCGTGAAGAAGCCGCCACGGCACAGGGTCGTCACCGTCAGGCCCGCGTCCCGTAGCAGCTCGGCCGTCTCCGCGACGCCGTACGCCCGGACCGGCTCACGCCACAGGCCTACCTGGGTGACAGCAAACTCGCCGCACGCCTGGGCCAGTTCGGGCAGTGACAGCTGCTTCACCGTCATCTGGTTGATGCTGAAACGCGCGAGATCGGTCACTGGGTCACCCCGTACAGCGACAGCAGGTTCTTCATGCGTTCCTCGGCGAGATCGGGATCCGGGAACAGGCCCAGGCCGTCGGCGAGTTCGTAGGCGCGGGCCAGGTGCGGGAGGGAGCGGGCCGACTGGAGGCCGCCGACCATCGTGAAGTGCGCCTGGTGGCCGGCGAGCCAGGCCAGGAAGACCACGCCCGTCTTGTAGAAGCGGGTCGGCGCCTGGAAGAGGTGGCGGGACAGCTCGACCGTGGGGTCCAGCAGGCTCCGGAAGCCGGCCACGTCGCCCGTGTCCAGGTGCCGTACCGCCTCGGCCGCCAGCGGGCCCAGCGGGTCGAAGATGCCGAGCAGGGCGTGGCTGAAGCCCTGGTCGTTGCCCGCGATCAGCTCGGGGTAGTGGAAGTCGTCGCCGGTGTAGCAGCGCACGTCCCGGGGCAGGCGGCGGCGCAGGCCGATCTCGCGCCGGGCGTCCAGCAGGGACACCTTGATGCCGTCGACCTTGCCGGGGTGCCCGGCGATGACCTCCAGGAACACCTGCGTGGCCGCGTCCAGGTCGTCCGGGCCCCAGTAGCCCTGAAGCGCCGGGTCGAACACCGGCCCCAGCCAGTGCAGGATGACCGGCTCGGCGGACTGGCGCAGCAGATGGCCGTAGATCTCCAGGTAGTCCTCGGGTCCGCGAGCGGCGGCGGCCAGGGCGCGCGACGCCATCAGGATCGGCTGGGCGCCCGCCTCCTCCACCACCGCGAGCTGTTCCTCGTAGGCCGCTCGGATCTTTGTCAGGGAACCGCCCGTGATCTGGTCGGTGCCGGCCCCGCAGGCGATCCGGCCGCCCACGCTCCGGGCTTCCGCCGCGCTACGGCGGATCAGCTCGGCCGCGCCCGCCCAGTCCAGGCCCATGCCACGCTGGGCGGTGTCCATCGCCTCGGCGACACCGAGCCCGTGGGACCACAGGTGGCGGCGGAAGGCGAGGGTGGCGTCCCAGTCGACGGCGGCGGGCGAGTCGGGGGACACGTCCGCGTACGGGTCGGCTACGACGTGGGCGGCCGAGAAGACCGTACGGGAGGTGAAAGGGGCGCCCGGCGTGATCCGCAGCGGCTCGGCGCGGGGCTCATATGCCCGCAACTCGCCCTGGGCATCGGGCAGTCGAATGGTCACGGCGCGATCTCCGGCACCTCGATACGGCGGCCCTCGGCCGAGGATTTCAGCCCGAGTTCGGCGAGCTGCACGCCGCGGGCGCCGGCCAGCAGGTCCCAGTGGTACGGCGCGTCGGCGTGGACGTGCTTGAGGAACAGCTCCCACTGGGCCTTGAAGCCGTTGTCGAAGTCCCCGTTGTCCGGGACCTCCTGCCACTGGTCGCGGAAGAACTCCGTGGCGGGGACGTCCGGGTTCCAGACCGGCTTGGGGGTCGCCGACCGGTGCTGCACACGGCAGTTCCTGAGCCCCGCCACCGCCGAGCCCTCGGTGCCGTCGACCTGGAACTCCACCAGTTCGTCGCGGTTGACCCGGACCGCCCAGGAGGAGTTGATCTGGGCGATCGCGCCGCCCTCGAGCTCGAAGATCCCGTAGACCGCGTCGTCCGCCGTCGCGTCGTAGGGCTTGCCCTGTTCGTCCCAGCGCTGCGGGATGTGGGTGGTGGCGAGGGCCTGGACGGACGTCACCCGGCCGAACAGCTCGTGGAGCACGTATTCCCAGTGCGGGAACATGTCGACGACGATGCCACCGTCGTCCTCGGCGCGGTAGTTCCAGGAGGGCCGCTGGGCCGGCTGCCAGTCGCCCTCGAACACCCAGTAGCCGAACTCGCCCCGCACCGACAGGATCCGGCCGAAGAAGCCGCCGTCGATCAGCCGCTTCAGCTTCAGCAGACCCGGCAGGAAGATCTTGTCCTGGACCACGCCGTGCTTGACGCCCTTCTCCCGGGCGAGGCGGGCGAGTTCCAGCGCGCCCGCCAGGGAAGTCGCCGTCGGCTTCTCGGTGTAGACGTGCTTGCCCGCCGTGATCGCCTTGGTGATGGCCTCCTCGCGGGCGGAGGTGATCTGGGAGTCGAAGTAGATGTCGACGGCCGGGTCGGCGAGGACCGCGTCCACGTCCGTCGAGATGTGGTCGAGGCCGTGGCGGTCGGCGATCTCCCTGAGGGCGTGCTCGCGACGGCCGAGCAGGATCGGTTCCGGCCACAGCACGGTGCCGTCGCCGAGGCCGAGTCCGCCCGCCTCGCGCAGGGCGAGGATCGACCGGACGAGATGCTGGCGGTAGCCCATGCGCCCGGTCACGCCGTTCATGGCGATACGCACCGTCTTGCGTGTCACGTCGATCCCCTTCGGCAACGAACAGCAAGCGCTTTCTACCCCTGTGAAGCTAGCCTCTGGACACCGGTCCGTACAAGACCGTGTCCCCTTCGAGTTGTTCGAGGGGGCGAACACGCCGGGTCCATGGCTTTAAGGTCTGCTCGACAGATTCTCGGAACCAGCAGCTGAACCTGGCTGTCTACGAGGGCGTACGACATGATGCGCGACCGGAGGACGACGAGATGACGGTGACCCTGGCGGATGTGGCGGCTCGCGCCCAGGTCTCACCCGCGACGGTGTCGCGCGTGCTGAACGGCAACTACCCGGTGGCCACCGCCACGCGCGAGCGGGTGCTGCGGGCGGTGGACGAGCTGGACTATGTCCTCAACGGCCCGGCCAGCTCCCTCGCCGCGGCCACCTCGGATTTGGTCGGCATTCTCGTCAACGACATCGCCGACCCGTTCTTCGGGATCATGGCGAGCGCGATCCAGGCCGAGATCGGCGGTCCCGGCGGCCGGGCGGGCGGGGAACGGCTGGCGGTGGTGTGCAACACGGGCGGCCTGCCGGAGCGCGAGCTGACCTATCTGACCCTGCTGCAGCGGCAGCGGGCGGCGGCCGTGGTGCTGACCGGCGGGGCCGTGGAGGATGCGCCGCACGCGGCGGCGGTCGCGGCGAAGCTGCGCAAGCTCGCCGAGGCCGGCACCCGGGTGGTGCTGTGCGGCCGGCCGCCGGCGCCCGGCACCGGGGCCGTCGCGCTGACCTTCGACAACCGCGGGGGCGCCCGCCGGCTCACCGAGCATCTGCTCGGCCTCGGCCACCGCCGCCTCGGCTACATCGCGGGGCCCGAGGAACGTACGACGACCAGGCACCGGCTGGAGGGACACCGGGAGGCGCTGGCCGCGGCGGGTATCGAGGAGGATCCGCGCCGGACCGTGCACGGCCGCTACGACCGGCAGTCCGGGTACGAGGCCACGGTGGAGCTGCTGCGCCGCGATCCCTCCCTGACCGCCGTCGTGGCCGCGAACGACTCCGTCGCGCTGGGGGCGTGCGCGGCGCTGCGGGATGCGGGACTGCGGATCCCGGACGATGTGTCGGTCGCCGGGTTCGACGATCTGCCGTTCAGTGTGGATGCGGTGCCTGCGCTGACGACGGTGCGGTTGCCGCTCGCGGAGGCCGGTGCGCGGGCCGGGCGGATCGCCATGGGGCGGGAGGACGCGCCGCCCGGGGGCATCGCCACCGTGCGCGGGGAGTTGATGGTGCGGGGGTCTTCGGGGGTGCCCCGGTCAGCCGGGAAGTGAGCGCCCGAGCAGCGGCAGCGGCGCCTCGCCCCTCCTGCGGTCGTGGTACCAGCGCTTGCCGGAGTCGTAGGCGCGCCGCGCCCTGCGTACGGCGGCGAGCTGGGTGGCGAGGTGGACCTGGTACTTCCAGGGGGACTGGCGCCCCTGCCGCACCGACATGGCGTAGGCGAAGGAGACCGGGTCGCGGTCCAGGTAGTCGTCCAGCTGCTCGAACCAGGCCATGCTGGAGCGCGCCCCGGCCTGTACGGAGTGCAGTTCCGCGCGCCGGTGCTGGTCGTACTCGCGCAGCGCCGCCTGCGGATCCTGGTATTTGGCGAGGCTGTGGGACAGTACGATCGCGTCGATCATCGCCAGCCGGGTCCCGGAGCCGAGCGTGAAGTGGGTGGTGTGCGCGGCGTCGCCGGCCAGGACGACGTTGCCGTCGACCCAGGTGTCGTTGCTGATGTGCTGGAACCGCTGCCACTTCGCCGGTTCGCCGCGTGATCTGCTGATCAGGGAGTGGCCGTCGAGCGCGCGGTGGAAGATCTTCTCCAGCACGGGTACGGCGTCCTCGGGATCGAGGGAGTCGAGGCCCAGACCCTGCCAGGTCTGCGGGGAGCACTCCACGATGCAGGTGGAGACCCCCTTGTACGACGGATAGGCGTGGAACCAGACCCAGCCGGCCGGGGTCTCCTCGAAGCAGAACACGAAGCTGTCGAACTGCCGGTCCGTGCCGAGCCAGATGTAGGGATTGCGGCCGGTCTCCACCTTGGTGCCGAAGTGCTCGGCGCGGCTCTGCCGGATCCGGCTGCCCGCGCCGTCGGCGGCCACGATGAGGCCGGCCTCCGGCAGGTCGGCGGGGTCGGCGAGCCGCTCACCGTGCCGGACGTCGACGCCGAGTGCCTTCGCGCGCCGGGTGAGGGCCTCCAGCAGGGCGGCGCGGCCCATGCTGTAGCCGTAGCCCCCGAAGTACGCCGTGCCGTCGTACCGGCTGCCGTGCAGGCGGATCTCCTGGTCCTGCCAGAGCACGGAACCGGCGCTGACCGCCCGTGCGCTCTCGGGGTCGTTGCGGTACAGGATGTCCAGCAGATCGTTCCAGTACACGACGCCCCAGCCGTACGTCGCCTCCGGCGGGTCGCGTTCGATCACGGTGATCTCGTGCCCGGCGTCCCGCAGCTTCGCGGAGATCGAGAAGTACAGCCCGGCCGGGCCTCCGCCCACGCACACGATCCTCATCCGGTCACCGCCTCATTGTGTGGTCACATGGATCCGGGTGCCCCTTTGGGGTCGGGCACCCGGATCCACCCTTTGTTTCTCAGGGGGTGTCGTTCACACCTGCTGACACTCAGTCGCAGCCGCCGCCCCAGCCCCAGCCGCCGTGGTCTCCCCAACCCCAGCCGCCGTGGTCTCCCCAACCCCAACCGCCGCCGTGGTCTCCCCAACCCCAACCGCCGCCACCGTCTCCCCAACCCCAGCCCCAGCCGTCACCGTGGTACGAGACGACGTTGTTCTGCGGGGCAGCGGTGGTGGTGGCAGCGTGTGCGGCTCCGGCTCCGGCGGCGATGGCCAGGATCGGTGCCGAGCAGACTGCGATGGCCACTCTCTTGATACGGGTGCTGTGCGCGCGCATGATGAGCCCCTCTCTCCGAGGGTGTGATGGATTGTGCGGCAGCCTCGACGGGCGTCCGCCTGCGCTCCAGAGCCTGCGCGTAGCTCTGCGCGGCCCCGCCGCCCGCAATGCGGTTTCTGCGGCGGTTCGTCACCTCCGGTATAGAACGGACATAAGTGACGTTTCCCATTAAACCTACGATGAGATCGCGGCCCAGTCAAAAGCAGAGACCGGCGCCAACCTAAAGAACAGGCAAAGAAGCGGACTCCGGTCCGGACACGCCAACAACCCTGCCGGACAAGCGCATTCGGTACGCGGGTGGGCGGCGGACATGGACGCGGGCGGGCGGCGGGCCTAGGCTCGGAGGCGGTATCTCTGACTGAGTCAAGCATCCGGGGGCGATCATGACCGTCCAGGACGTCCGCGCCTTCAACCGCTTCTACACGGGCCTCATCGGCGCCCTCGACTACGGCCGCCATCTCTACGCCCCGTACACCCTCACCGAATCCCGCGTGCTGTACGAACTCGCCCAGGTCCCGCACCTGGACGCCGTCGAACTGCGCACGCGGCTCGACCTGGACGCCGGGTATCTGAGCCGGATCCTGAACAAGTTCGAGGACGCCGGGCTGATCGAGCGCGGGCCCTCGGCGAGCGATCCACGCCGGCGGCGGGTACGGCTCACCGCGCGCGGGCGGGAGGCCGCCGGGCTGCTGGACGAGCGGGCCCGGGACACGGTCGGGGCGCTGCTCGACACCGTGGCCCCGGCCGACCGGCCCCGGCTGGCGGAGGCCATGCGGACCATCCGCGACATCCTCGGCCCCTCGGCGGGCGGGCAGCGCACCGGGCCCGGCGAGGCCGTGCTGCGCGAGCCGCACCCGGGCGACCTCGGCTGGATCGTGCAGCGCAACGCCGCGCTGTACGCGACCGAGTACGGCTGGAACGCCGACTACGAGGGGCTGGTCGCCCGGATCGTCGCCGACTTCGCCGAGGACCACGACCCGCATCTGGAACGGGTGTGGATCGCGGAGGAAGACGGACGGCCGGTGGGCTGTGTGATGTGCGTACGGGACGAGGCGCCCGGTACCGCACGGCTGCGGCTGCTGCTCGTCGAGCCCGAGGCACGCGGGCACGGCATCGGCGACCGGCTGGTGCGGGCCGTGATCGACTTCGCGCGCGGGGCCGGCTACCGCGAGCTGGTGCTGTGGACCAACGACGTACTGACCGGCGCCCGCCGCATCTACCAACGCCACGGCTTCACCCTGGTCACCGAGAAACCACACCGCTCCTTCGGCAAGGACCTGCTCGGCCAGGACTGGCGACTGCACCTGCACACACCGAGCGAGTGACGAGCGGACGCCCTCTCCGCAAGGTGCCCACGCCCGGAGACCGCCCCCCGCGCGGATGGGCGGCGGCTTGTCGGTGCCGGGGTTCGTCCGCACGGATCTCGTGGGCCGGGAGTGGCCGCAGGATCGGTACGAAACGGGCGAGTGACGAGTAGGGTCCGGGCCATGAAGCTGGCGTTCTCCACTCTCGGTGTCCCCGGCCTGCCCCTCCCTGAGGTCCTGGCGCTTGCGACCGCCCACGGCTACCACGGCGTCGAACTGCGCGCCCACCCCGAGGAGCCGGTGCATTCCGGCCTTTCCCCCGCCGAACGCTCCGGGGCGGCGGCCCTGTTCAAGGACGCCGGGGTCGACGTGCTGGGCGTCGCCGGGTACGCGCGCGTGGCCGCGCCCGGTGAGGACGGCCCCGTACTGGCGGAGATCCGGGACCTCCTCCACCTCGCCCACGACCTCGGCGCGCCCTTCGTCCGCGTCTTCCCCGGCGCCGACCCCGAACGTCCCCGCGAGGAGTCCGACGCCCGCGCCGCCCGGCGGCTCGGCACCGCCGCCGAGGACGCCGCCGCGCTCGGGGTGCGGATCCTGCTGGAGACACACGACTCGCACCGCACCGGCGCCGCCGCGATCCGGATCCTCGGCCCGGTCGGACACCGGCAGGTCGGCGCGCTGTGGGACGTGATGCACACCTGGCTGGGCGGCGAGCAGCCCTCCGACACGTACGCCGCGCTCGCCCCGCACCTGGGGTATGTGCAGGTCAAGGACATCGCCTCGGCCTCGGACACGACTCCGCTGCCGCTCGGGGCGGGTGTGCTGCCGCTCACCGAGTGCGTGGACGTGCTCCTGCGGCGCGGCTGGGACGGGTGGCTGTGCTGGGAGTACGAGAAGCGGTGGTACGAGTCGGCCGCGCCGCTTCCGGAATTGCTCGGCGCGGGGCGGGAGCACTTGCTGCGCTTGCTGGACGAGGCGGCCTGAACACGGCCCCGCACCCCTTCCGGGTCGGACCGGGTGGCCGCCTGGCCGGCCCCCGACCAGGTCACCGGTCGGCCAATGCCACACAACTCTCCCTGGCGTGACTCCAGTTGCTCCGATAGCTTCCGGCGCACATCTGTCTCACAGGGGAGAGTGGAGTGCGCATGCGCAAGGCGCTCAGATGGCTGCTGGCGCTCGCCGTGTTCATAGGCACGCTGAGCACGGCAGCCGCGGCCACCGCCGCCCAGTCCGGGCCCACCGACATCAAGGACCAGCTGCTCGCCATACCGGGCATGAGCCTGATCCAGGAGAAGCCGTACCCCGGCTACCGGTACTTCGTCCTGAACTACACCCAGCCGATCGACCACCGCCACCCGGACCGCGGCACCTTCCAGCAGCGGATCACCGTGCTGCACAAGGACACCAGCCGCCCGACGGTCTTCTACACCAGCGGCTACAACGTCTCCACGACCCCCTCGCGCCGCGAGCCCACCCAGATCGTGGACGGCAACCAGGTCTCCCTGGAGTACCGCTTCTTCACCCCGTCCCGCCCCGACCCCGCCGACTGGTCCAAGCTCGACATCTGGCAGGCGGCGAGCGACCAGCACCGTGTGTTCGAGGCCCTCAAACCGGTCTACGGCGGCCACTGGATCGCCACCGGCGGCTCCAAGGGCGGGATGACGGCGACGTACTACGAGCGGTTCTACCCGCACGACATGGACGGCGTGGTGGCCTATGTCGCCCCGAACGACGTCGTCAACGACGAGGACTCGGCCTACGACCGCTTCTTCACCACCGTCGGCACCAAGGAGTGCCGGGACCGGCTGAACGCCGTCCAGCGGGAGGCGCTGGTGCGCAGGCAGCCGCTGGAGAAGCGGTATGCGCAGTACGCCGCCGGCAAGGGGTACACCTTCGGCACCATCGGCGGCCTGGACAAGGCGTACGAGGCGGTCGTCCTGGACTATGTGTGGGGCTTTTGGCAGTACAGCCTGCTGAAGGACTGCACCACCGTCCCGGCGGACGCGGCCAAGGCGAGCGACGAGGAGATCTGGAACTCGGTCGACACCATCTCCGGTTTCTCCGCGTACACCGACCAGGGGCTGGAGTCGTACACGCCGTACTACTACCAGGCCGGCACCCAGCTGGGCTCGCCGACCATCCATTTCCCGTACATCGAGAAGAAGTTGATCCGCTACGGCTACCAGCCGCCGCGCAACTTCGTGCCCCGCTCCATCCCGATGCGCTTCCAGCCGTACGCGATGCGGGACGTGGACACGTGGGTGCGGCGGCACGCCGCGCACACGCTCTTCGTGTACGGCCAGAACGACCCTTGGGGTTCGGAGCGGTTCCGGCTCGGCGCGGGTGCCCGTGACTCGTACGTCTTCACGGCGCCCGGTATGAACCACGGCGCGAACGTCGCCGGCCTGGTGCCGGACCAGAAGGCCCTCGCCACGGCTCGCATCCTTCAGTGGGCCGGGGTCTCCTCGGCCGACGTCGCCCGGGCCAGGCCCTTGGCCCGCTTCGACGCCGGGCTCGATGTCCGGGATGCCGAGCGGGAGCCGGCGCTCAGGCCGTAGCAGCTCACACGCGCCGGGCGCAGCCCACCGGCTTGCTCCCGCCCAGCTGGACGTACAGCACCGTCGACGCGGGGCAGTCCTCCCGCGTCGGTGCCGCCCTGGTGATCCGGTACTGGGGCCGGTGTCCGCCGGAGCCGTCGCACGGTGTCTCGCGGACCTGGCCCTCGCCGGAGGTGTACACGCAGTCGCCCGGGATCGTGCGCGGCCCGCCCCCGCCGCCGGGGTCACCGGGGTGCGGGGGCTCCAGGTCGCGCATGCAGGCGTAGCCCGGGGGGATCGCCGCCTGGGCGCTGATGTGCAGCACGAAGTCGGTCGTCGCCGGGCACAGGGGGCCGTCGGCGGCCGCACCGTCGTAGCGGGCGACGACCCTGGCCGCCGCCCGCTCGCTCGCGCAGGGCACCTCGGTGAAGCTGGTCGTGCCGAAGGAGCTGCACTCGCCGACCGCGAGGAACTCCGCGCCGTAGCCGCCGGTCGTGACCGGGGTGGGGCGGGCGTCGCCGACGGGGGCACCCGCCGGGCCCCGGCATCCGGTCAGCAGGGCGGCCAGCAGCAGGCACGCGAGTCCTGCGGCACCCTTCCCACGCATCGCACCCCCCTGACACCCCCGTCCAGCGTGGCCCTTGACGGTGGTGTCACGCCAGGGATCCGGGAGGGTTTCCGCCCGTTGGGGGTGTTACGCCCGGTGTGTGGCGTACAACTAGTACGTCAGCCCGTGCCCGATCGGGTACAGCACCTGCGTGGGATCGTCGGCCCGCTGCACCGGCACCGGCAGCCTGCCGCGCGGCGCCACACGTCCGGCGATCACCCGCGCGGCGGCGCGTACCTCGACGTCGGTCCAGCCGTAGGACGCCAAGCAGGCCTTGACGGACGGGAATTGGGCCACGTCGTAGGGGTTGCGGATGGCCAGCGCGGCCAGGGGTCTGCCCGTCGGCAGCAGCTGTTCCACCAGCGTGCGTTGCGAGTCGGCCGCCGTGACGTTGTACGTCGCCACCACCACCGCGTCCGCGTCCTGCGCGGCCGCCACGGCCTGGGCGATGGCCGCCGCGGAGGGTGCGGTGCCGGTGGACAGGGCCGTGGCGGTGAAGCCCAGCTCGGTGAGGGCGGCGGCCAGGACGGCGGTGGGCGGGCCGGTGGTGCCGGAGGGGGAGGCCGGGTCCGCGCCGACGACCAGCACGCGGCGCTCGGTGCGCGGGGAGAAGGGGAGCACGTGGTCCTCGTTGACCAGCAGGGTCGTGGTCCGCTCGGCGATCTTGTCGGCGGCGGCCAGGTGCGCCTTGGTGCCCACCGTGCGGTCGACGCCCGACCGGTCGGTGCGCGGGTCACCGAAGAGGCCGAGCCCGGACTTCAGGCGCAGGATGCGCAGGATCGATTCGTCCAGGCGGGACTCGGTCAGCTCGCCGTCCTGGACGGCCTTCAGCACCGCGTTCCAGGCCACGTCGAGGGACGGCGGGTTGAGCAGCTGGTCGACCCCGGCCTTCAGCGCGAGCACCGGTACCCGGTCGTCGCCGTACTTGGTGCGGACGCCCTCCATCCCGAGGGAGTCGGTGATCACCACCCCGTCGTAGCCGAGTTCGCCGCGCAGTATGCCGGTGAGGACCGGCTGGGAGAGGGTGGCCGGGTCGCCGGAGTCGTCCAGGGCCGGGAACTGGATGTGCGCGCTCATGACGCAGTCGATGCCCGCGGCGACCGCGGCCCGGAAGGGCACGGCGTCCAGCTTCTCCCACAGCTCCCGGCTGTGGGTGATGACCGGGAAGCCGGTGTGGCTGTCGGTGGCCGTGTCGCCGTGGCCCGGGAAGTGCTTGGCGGTCGCCGCGACCCGGGAGGCCTGATAGCCCTTCACCTCGGCGGCCACCAGCGCGGCGACCGCGTCCGGGTCGGCGCCGAAGGACCGCACGCCGATGATGGGGTTGGCCGGGTTGACGTTGACGTCGGCGTCCGGGGAATAGTCCTGGTTGATGCCCATCGCGCGCAGCTCGGCGCCGGAGATCCGGCCGAGGGTGTGCGCGTCGGCGCGGGAGCCGCCGGCGCCGAGGGCCATCGCGCCGGGGAAGAGGGTGGCGGGCTTGCCGACCCGGCAGACCGCGCCGTGCTCCTGGTCGGTGGCGATGAGCACCGGCAGGCCGCGCGGCTGGTCCAGGGAGGCCTTCTGGATGCCGTCGGAGAGGTCGGCGATCTGGTGCGGGTCACGGGTGTTGTGGGCCCAGGTGAAGTAGATGATCCCGCCGACGCGGTACTTCGCGATCAGCTCGGCGGCCGTGCGGACGCCGATCTCCTTGAGGTTGGCGTCGATGTCGGCCTGGTCGGGGGCGGTGGCGGAGTGGCCGTAGACCCGCATCACGAAGAGCTGGCCGACCTTCTCCTGGAGCGTCATCCGGGAGATCAGCGCGCGCAGCCCGCGCTCGTCGGCGGGTGCGGCGGCACGGGCGGTCGCCGGTACGGTCAGCGCGGCGGTGAGGCCCGCGGTCGCGGCGAGGACGGCGCGTCTGGAGGGTCGTGCGGCGTTTCCGGTGCTTCCCGTGCTGGTGTCGCTTCCCGTGCTGGTATCGGGCACGTGCGCTCCTTCCAGAGGAGAACCGCTGAAGGAAACTTCCGAGGAGTCACCAATATCCGGGAAGTTTCTTTCCGTCAAGGGAATGCACAGTAACCACCGAGGGGCCGTCGTCGGCGCATTGAGGGGGGCGCGCCGACGACGGCGGACTGCCGGCGGGGTGCGGTGGAGAGGGTGTGCCGGCGCTCGCGGCCAGGGGTGAAGGCCGGCACCGCACCACGAAGGCTCGTCCGGCAGCCGTGCCGTTGGACGGGCACGGGCCCGGGACGGTTCCCGTGCCGCCCGGCCGTCCAGTGCATGGACGGTACGTCCCGGCGGGCTGCCGGACGGCCATCATGGCGGGCATGCCCGCAGTCGACATCCCCGGTTCCAAGTCCATCACCGCCCGCGCACTCTTCCTCGCGGCCGCCGCCGACGGCGTCAGCACGCTGCGGCGTCCCCTGCGCTCCGACGACACCGAGGGCTTCGCCGAAGGCCTGACCCGGCTCGGCTACCGGGTGGGCCGTACCCCTGAGGCCTGGCAGGTGGACGGCCGCCCGCAGGGGCCCGCGCTCGCCGAGGCCGACGTCTACTGCCGCGACGGTGCCACCACCGCCCGCTTCCTGCCGGTCCTGGCCGCCGCCGGGCACGGCACCTACCGCTTCGACGCCTCCCCGCAGATGCGCCGCCGCCCCCTCGGCCCGCTCACCCGCGCCCTACGGGACCTCGGCGTCGACCTGCGGCACGAGGAGGCCGAGGGCCACCATCCGCTCACCGTCCGGGCGGCGGGCGTCGAGGGCGGCGAGGTCGTGCTGGACGCGGGCCAGTCCTCCCAGTACCTGACCGCGCTGCTCCTGCTGGGCCCGCTGACCCGCACGGGCCTGAGGATCCGGGTGACCGACCTGGTCTCGGCGCCGTACGTGGAGATCACGCTCGCGATGATGCGGGCGTTCGGCGTGGAGGTGGTGCGGGACGGGGATGTGTACGACGTCCCGCCGGGCGGCTACCGGGCCACCACCTACCCCATCGAGCCGGACGCCTCCACCGCGAGCTACTTCTTCGCCGCGGCCGCCGTCACGCCGGGCCGCGAGGTGACCGTGCCCGGCCTCGGCACCGGCGCGCTCCAGGGCGACCTGCGTTTCGTCGAGGTGCTGCGGCGGATGGGTGCCGAGGTGGAGATCGCGGCCGACCGGACGACCGTACGCGGTACGGGAGTTCTGCGCGGGCTCACCGTGAACATGCGGGACATCTCCGACACCATGCCGACGCTGGCCGCGATCGCGCCCCTCGCCTCGGGGCCGGTCCGCATCGAGGACGTGGCCAACACCCGGGTGAAGGAGTGCGACCGCCTTCAGGCCTGCGCGGACAACCTCCGGCGGCTCGGCGTGCCCGTGGCGACCGGCCCCGACTGGATCGAGATCCGGCCCGGCACACCCGAGCCCGGCACCGGGATCAAGACCTTCGGCGACCACCGCATCGTGATGTCCTTCGCGGTGACCGGCCTGCGCACCCCCGGCCTGTCGTACGACGACCCCGGCTGCGTCCGCAAGACGTTTCCGGGGTTCCACGAGGCGTTCGCGCGGCTGTCGCAAGTCAGCTGACCGGACGCCGGGTCCGCTCGGCCCTCAGCACAGGATCCACCCCGAGCTGACCCCCGGCGCCTGCCCCACCGAGCCCTTGATCCACACACACCGGTGGCCGGCGTGGACCGTCACCGGGCCCGCGAGGTGCCGGTAGCTGCCCTGGTCGACGACCGCGCGGTTGCCGCGGGCCTGGACGCTGACCGACATCGTCTGCGGGGGGCCCGGGTGCCGGGCCACGGTGATGGCGCAGACGTAGCCGTTGTTCTTGTAGACGTGTGTGACCCCGGTGCCGAACGGCAGGGTCCGCACCTCGCGCCCCGCGCAGCCGCCGGCCGTGTCCGCCTGGGCGGCGCCCGCCGTCACAAGACCGAGCGTGCCGGCCGCGGCCAGCACGGCCGCACCGAGCGCCAGACGCCGGCGTATCCCACCACTGTCCACTGTCGTCCTCCCCCTAATGGGTCGTGCGCACACCCCCGTTGCCGTACAGCTGTACGGACGCACGACGTATGTCGGATGGTTGCACGACCGTCAGCGGGACGCGTCGGCAGGGGGGTCTCAGCGGGCGGCGGTGACCGGCTCCTCCGGTTCGGGGCGGCCGACGAACGTGCGCCACAGCTCGGCGTAGCGGCCGTCGCGGGCGAGGAGTTCGTCGTGGGTGCCGTCCTCCGCGACCCGGCCGTGGTCCATCACCACCACCCGGTCCGCACGGGCCGCCGTGGTGAGGCGATGGGCGACCACCAGCGTCGTACGACGGCCCGCCAGGCGGTCGGTGGCTTGGTTGACCTGGGCCTCCGTGGCCAGGTCCAGGGCGGCCGTCGCCTCGTCGAGGAGCAGGATGTCGGGGTCGACCAGTTCGGCGCGGGCGAGCGCGATCAGCTGGCGCTGGCCGGCCGAGAGGTTGCGCCCGCGCTCGGCGACCTCGTGCAGGTAGCCGCCCTCCAGCGTGGCGATCATCTCGTGCGCGCCGACCGCCCGCGCCGCCGCCTCCACCTCGGCGTCGGTGGCGTCGGGGCGGCCGTAGGCGATGGCGTCCCGGACGGTACCGGGGAACAGGTACGCCTCCTGCGGGACGACCCCGAGGCGGTGCCGGTACGAGGTCAGGTCCAGGGTGCGCAGATCCGTGCCGTCGACCGTGACCCGGCCGGCGGTGGGGTCGTAGAAACGCGCGACCAGCTTGACGAGCGTCGACTTGCCGGCGCCCGTCTCGCCGACGAACGCCACCGTCTGCCCGGCGGGGATCGTCAGCTCGATGCCGGTCAGGGCTTCCTCGTCGGCGCCGTACGCGAAGTGCACGTCCTCGAAGGCGATGTCACCGCGCAGGGACAGCACTTCGAGGGGTTCGTCCGCCGGCCTCGTGGACGTCGGCTCGCGCAGCAGCTCCTGGATGCGGCCCAGGGAGACCGTGGCCTGCTGGTAGCCGTCGAATACCTGGGACAGCTGCTGGACGGGCGCGAAGAACAGGTCGATGTAGAGCAGGTAGGCGACCAGGGCGCCGGTCGTCAGGGTCGCCGCCTCGATCCGGTGTGCTCCCGCGATCAGCACGCTCGCCGCCGCCACCGACGACAGCAGCTGCACGAACGGGAAGTAGACGGATATCAGCCACTGGCCGCGGATGCGGGCGCTGCGGTAGCTGTCGCTGCGCCCGGCGAACCTCAGCCCGCCGTCCCGCTCGCGCCGGAAGGCCTGCACGATCCGCAGCCCGGCGACCGACTCCTGGAGGTCGGCGTTCACCAACGACACGCGTTCCCGGGCGAGTTCGTACGCCTTCACGCTCGCCCGGCGGAAGAAGAAGGTCGCGACGATCAGCGGGGGCAGCGTCGCGAAGACCACGAGCGCGAGCTGGAGGTCGATCACCAGCAGGACGCCCATGATGCCGAAGAACGTGACGACCGAGACGAACGCCGTGACCAGACCCGTCTGGAGGAACGTCGACAAGGCATCGACGTCGGTTGTCATGCGAGTCATGATCCGGCCGGTCAGCTCGCGCTCGTAGTAGTCGAGCCCGAGCCGCTGGAGCTGCGCGAAGATCTTCAGCCGCAGCGTGTACAGCACCCGCTCGCCGGTACGGCCGGTCATCCGGGTCTCGCCGATCTGCGCGGCCCACTGGACGAGGACGGTGAGCAGGGCCAGCAGGGACGCGGACCAGATGGCGCCGAGGGCCATCCTGGTCACGCCCGCGTCGATGCCGTGCCGGATCAGCACCGGCAGCAGCAGGCCCGCGCCCGCGTCCACGGCGACCAGCAGCAGGCTGAGGAGCAGGGGCGCGCCGAAGCCGCGCAGCAGGCGGCGCAGGCCGTAGGAGTCCTCGCGGCGGACCGCCCCGACCTCGTCGACGTCGGGGGTGTCGGTGGCCGGGGGCAGCGCGTCCACCTGGGCGAGCAGCTCCGGGGTGGCCGGGGTGCCGGAGAGCGCCTGGTCCTTCGGTTCCCGGTCGCCGGTCCACAGCCTGGGGGTCACGCCCCGCTCGGCGTCGAACTCGGCGTCCAGCTCCTCGCGTACGGAGGTGTCCTCCCGCGGTACGGCGGGTTCGGCGCGCCCCGGGGAGACCCCGCCCAGCTCGTCGGGGTCGGTGAGCAGCCGGCGGTAGAGGGCGGAGCGCTCCTGGAGTTCCTCGTGGGTGCCGAGGTCGGCGAGCCGGCCGCCGTCGAGGACGGCGATGCGGTCGGCGAGGTTCAGGGTGGAGCGGCGGTGTGCGATGAGGAGGGTGGTACGGCCCTCCATCACGTGCTTGAGGGCCTCGTGGATCTCGTGCTCGACCCGGGCGTCCACGGCCGAGGTGGCGTCGTCCAGGACGAGCAGCCGCGGGTCGGTGAGCAGGGCGCGGGCGAGCGCGATGCGCTGGCGCTGGCCGCCGGAGAGGGTCAGGCCCTGCTCGCCGACCTTGGTGTCGTAGCCCTCGGGGAGCTCGGCGATGAAACGATCCGCCTGGGCGGCGCGGGCAGCGGCCTCGATCTCCTCCTGGGTGGCGTCCGGACGGCCGTACGCGATGTTGTTGCGCACGGTGTCCGAGAAGAGGAAGGAGTCCTCGGGGACGAGCCCGATCGCGGCCCGCAGGCTGTCCAGGGTCAGCTCACGGACGTCGTGGCCGCCGATCAGGACCGCGCCGTGGGTGACGTCGTAGAAGCGCGGGAGCAGGAGGGAGAGGGTGGACTTGCCGGAGCCGGAGGAGCCGACGACGGCGAGGGTCTCGCCCGGGCGGATCTCGAAGGTCAGCCCGTCCAGGACCTGGGAGCCGCGGTCGTACCCGAAGGACACGTCGTCGAACTCGACGGTCGCGGGCGCGTCGGCCGGGAGGGTCTTCGTGCCCTCCTTCAGCGTCGGCTCGGTGTCGATCAGCTCCAGGACGCGCTCGGTGCCGGCCCGGGCCTGCTGGCCGACCGTGAGGACCATCGCGAGCATCCGGACCGGGCCGACCAACTGGGCGAGATAGCTGGAGAAGGCGACGAAGGTGCCGAGCGTGATGTGCCCGCGCACGGCCAGCCAGCCGCCGAGCGCCAGCATCGCGACCTGCCCGAGGGCCGGGACGGCCTGGAGGGCGGGGGTGTACTTGCTGTTCAGCCGTATCGTGCGCAGGCGCCCCGCGAACAGCCGTCGCCCGACCTCCCGGAGCTTGCCGGTCTCCTGCTCCTCCTGCCCGAAGCCCTTCACCACGCGTACGCCGCTGACCGCGCCGTCGACCACGCCCGCGACGGCGGCGGCCTGGGCCTGGGCGTACCAGGTGGCGGGGTGCAGCTTGCTGCGGCTGCGCCTGGCTATCCAGCCGAGCGCGGGCGCGACGGCGAGCGCGACCAGGGTCAGCGGCAGCGACAGCCACGCCATGATCACCAGCGAGATCAGGAAGAGCAGGACGTTCCCGATGGTCATCGGGAGCATGAAGAGCAGGCCCTGGATCAGCTGGAGGTCGCTGGTGGCCCGGCCGACGACCTGCCCCGTGGACAGCTCGTCCTGGCGGCGGCCGTCGAGGCGGGTGATCGTGCCGTACATCTCGGTCCGCAGGTCGTGCTGGACGTCGAGGGCGAGACGGCCGCCGTAGTAGCGGCGAATGTAGGTGAGGACGTAGACGAGGAGGGCCGCGCCGATCAGGGCGCCGGCCCAGGGGGCCATGGAGCGGGTGTGGTTCCCGATCACGTCGTCGATGATCACCTTGGTGATCAGGGGTACGACGGCCATGACGGCCATGCCGGCGAGGGAGGAGCCGAGGGCGAGGACGACGTCCTTCGGATACCGCCAGGCGTATGCCGCCAGCCGTCGTGCCCATCCCCGTTGCGCTGCCACGCCGGTGCCTCCCTGTCGACCTGCTCTACCGGAAGACACCAACGCGGATGGGGGCCGATTTCATCCCCCTGCAACAAAACGCTCCGCGGGTTCGGCCGTATGCGGCTGCGGGTCCGTTGTGGCTGGTCGCGCAGTTCCCCGCGCCCCTGGGGTGGTCGACCGCCCAGCGTCAGACGCGTACCCGCAAGTAATAGAACCTCGTCGTCTGGGCCGGGTTCTGGTTGTCGTCGCTCACCAGGAGGACCTTCAGGCGGCCGGTGTGGTCACGGCCGGTGATCGTCATGCCTTCGATGTTGTCCAGCAGGGGATTGGGCTGGGGCTGCTTGGCCGTGGCGCCGAGGGAGGGGCAGGTGGCGATGTCCGTCAGCAGGGTCTTCTTGATCAGGCGGACGTCCGGCTGTCCCGTCAGGTTCTCGATGCCGCTCGTGTCCGTCGCGTGGCGGGGGTCGGCCAGGTAGAGGCGGACGGTGTTGCCGACGCCGGGGGTGAAGCCGCGCTCCAGGACCAGGAGGCGGCCGTCGGGGGTGGCCTGGACCTCGGGGACGCCGAGGCCGGTGTCGGTGCGGTAGGCGTACTGGGCGCCGAGCCTGAAGTGGTCCTTGTGCCGCCGCCAGGTCTGGAAGCGCACGATCCCCGCCGAGTCGCCCGAGATCGCGTCCTCCATGGAGGCCAGCAGGGTGTGCCCGCCGGGCAGCAGGGTCAGGCCCTCGAAGGTCTGGTTGGCGGTGGCGCGGCCGGCCGGGGCGACGAGGAGGGAGGACGGGACCGGAAGGCGGTCCAGGATCCTGCCGTCGGCGGAGTAGCGGCGGACGGACGGCTCGGTCTCGGAGGTGATGAGCCGGGTGCCGTCGCCGTCCATGACCAGACCTTCCGAGTCGAGGTCGGCGCCCTTCTCGTCGGCGAGGTGGACGGCCCGCCGCGGCTGCAGGGTCCTGGGGTCCAGGTCGAACAGGGAGGAACGGTCCTCCAGCGCGGCGAGGGAACCGTCACCGTCGACCGCGAGCGCGGAGAAGTTGCCGACGAACGTGCCGTCGTACGTCGTCTTGTCGAGCGCGTCGGAGAAGCGGTCGATGGAGACCGACGGCGAACAGGCCTTGCTGCTCGCGGAGTTGGCGTCGGCGGGCCCGGCGGCGGTCAGGGAGGTGGCCGCCGCCAGGCCGGCGGTCAGGGTGGCGAGTACGGTTCTCAGGCGCATGCCCGTCACCGTAGGGCGGGCGGGTGTCCGGCGGGAGACCGCCTCGTGAACCGCCTCGCGCGTCGTCAGCTCTGCGGCGGCACCGCGACGAACGCCTCGCTGGGCCGGCTGGTCGGGGTGTAGACCGCGGTGCCGGGGGTGGTCGGCACGAGGTCCTTGTGGATGACCTTGGCGACGTTCTGGATGGTGGTGACGCCGTAGTCCATGGTGCTGTCGTCCTGCGTGAGCACCGAGATCATGTAGTCGTGGCCGGCGCCGTTGAAGGTGCCGAGGCTGTGCACACGCCAGCCGTGCGTGGAGCGCTGCAGCCAGCCGTTCTTGACGTGCACGGAGACCGTGGACGGCGCGCCGGCCGGGGTGCCCCAGCGCTGTGCGGGGATGACCTCGCCCATCAGCTTCAGGATGTAGGCGCGGGAGTTGTCGCTCAGCACGCCGTTCCTGGCGGTGATGAGCTTGAGCAGCTTCTGCTCGTCGGTGACGTTCTCCTGGGTCAGGCCCCAGTAGCCGTTCGCGCCCGGCACGGTCTGTGTCATCCCGGCGGCGGCCAGGAAGCCCTTGATCTTCGTCAGGCCGAGCTGCTTCCACAGCTTGGTCGTCGCGTCGTTGTCCGACTGGGTGATCATGGCTTTGGCGAGCGAGGTCTCGGTGTCGGTCAGGTAGCGGTTGTGCTTCTTGGCGTCCCAGAGCAGGGTCGCGAGCACGGTGACCTTGACGGTGCTGGCCGAGTCGTAGGAACTGGTGGCGCGCAGGGTGCAGGTGGTGCCGGTGCTGCGGTCGTACAGGCCGAGGGCGACCGTGCTCCCGCGGTTCGCGAGGGCGGCCGTGATGTCCTTCTGCAGCTTGGCGGCGAGGCCCGCCTGGGCGGACGTACAGCTGACGGTGGGCGTGGCCGCGGCGGCCGGCGTGGCGGCGGCGGCCGCCGGTATGAGCAGCGCGGCGCCGAGGGCGGCGGCGAGCGCGCCGGTACGCCTTGATGTCCGGGAATTCATGCCCCAGTTGACTCACGGAGGCAGCCGGATGGTTGCACGTCCGTTCCTACCAAGGGGGATTCGAGACCTTACCCGGCTTTCACCGACCCACAGCTTCCGCCCAGGCGCACCACAGCGCGCACCCATCGCCGGTCTGCAGGGTGCAGTGGTGACATCTGCCACCGATCCCCTCCCCCACGCCACGACGGCGACCTCCGCTCCCCCGGCACCGGACGCCGGGGCGCCGGAGCGCGCACCCCGCTGGTCGCTGCCCGCGCTGCTCGCGGTCCTGCTGCTGGCGGCCGTGCTCTACACCTGGAACCTGTCGGGCTCCGGCCTGAACAGCTTCTACAGCGCGGCCGTCTACAGCGGCACCCGGAACTGGAAGGCCTGGTTCTTCGGCTCGCTCGACGCCGGGAACTTCCTCACCGTCGACAAACCGCCGTTCGCCGACATGGTCATGAGCCTGTCGTGCCGGATCCTCGGTTTCGGCACCTGGCAGATGATGCTGCCGGAGGTCGCGGCCGGACTCGGCGCGATCTGGATCCTGCACTCCTGCGTGAAGCGGACGTTCGGGCACGCGGCGGCGGCAGTGGCCGCGCTGGTCCTCGCGCTGACCCCCATCACGGTCGCCATCAACCGGGACAACAACCCCGACACGATCCTCGTCCTGCTGATGGTCGGGGGCGCGGCGCTCGCCCTGCGCGCGGTGCGGAACGGCCGGCTGCTGCCGCTGCTCGGCTCGGCGGGGTGTTTCGGCCTCGCCTTCAACACGAAGATGCTGGCGGGGTACATCGCGCTGCCCGCCGTCTTCGCGGTCTACCTGCTCGCCGCGCGCCCGAGGCTCGTACGGCGGATCGTGAACCTGCTGCTCGCCGGCGCGGTCCTGGCGGTCTCCAGCTTCTGGTGGGCGGTCACCGTGTCCCTGGTCCCCGCCTCCGAGCGGCCCTACATCGGCGGTTCGACGGACGGCACCGCCTGGAACCTGATCACGGGCTACAACGGCCTCGGCCGCCTCCTCGGCGGCGAGGGCAACGGCGGCGGGGGCGGGGGCGGCGGCTTCTCCGGCTCCGCGGGTCTCGGCCGGATGTTCAACCACATCCTCGGCGGCCAGATCTCCTGGCTGCTGCCCTTCTCCGCCGTGGCGCTGGTCTCCGGCCTGATCCTGTGCGGCCGCGCCCCGCGCACCGACCTCACCCGGGCCGCGCTCGTCCTCTGGGGCGGCTGGACGGTCCTGCACTACGTCACCTTCGCGACCGCCGAGGGCACGATGCACCCGTACTACACGACCGCCCTCGCGCCGGGCATCGCGGCGCTGTGCGGAGGCGGCGGCGTGTTGCTGCTGCGCGCGTTCCGCACCGACAAGCGCTGGGCATGGGTCCTGCCGGCGGGTCTCGCCGGCACGGCCGGCTGGGCGATCGTCCTCCTCCGCCGGGCCTCCGGCTGGCACACCTGGCTGTGGCCGGCCGTCGGTGTGGTCATGGCGGCGGCGATCGTGGGCCTGTTCGTCTTCCGCTCCGGGGGCCGGGTACGGCTGTTCGCGGCCTCCGGGGCCGCGGCGGTCGTCGCCGCGCTCGCGGGGCCGACGGCATACGCCTGGTCGGTGCCGTCCGGTTCGGGCGGCGGCATGAGCGGGGTGAACCCGACGGCCGGTCCGTCGACGGACGGCGGCTTCGGCGGCGGCCCCGGCGGGGCCGGTGGCCGGGGCGGCGCCGGGGGCTTCCCGGGCGGCGGGGAGATGCCTGGGCGGAACGGCGGCCAGGGGGGCGGGAACGCCGAGGCGGGTGGCGGTTTCCCTGGTGGCGGCTCCGCGCCGGACGGATCAGCGACCGGCGCGTCCGGCGGAGCAATCGGCGGAGCACCGAACGGCGTACCCGGGGGCACCTCGGGCGGGGCGCCGGGCGGAGCTTCCGGCGGGCGGCAGGCCGGTGGGTTCCCGGGCGGCGGGGCGAACGGTGAACTCCCCGGCGGCCAGGGCTCGTCGGGCGGCACCGCCCCGAACGGCGGCTCGGGAAGCACGGGCGGTCGTACGGGAGCGGGAGCCGGTATGCGCGGCGGCATGAGGGGTGGCGGCATGGGCGGCGCGAACAGCGAGCTGATCGCGTACCTGAAGAAGCATCAGGACGGCGCCACCTGGCTGCTCGCGGTCTCCAACTCGCAGAGCGCGGCCCGGATCGAGCTGAGCGCCAAGGTGCCGGTCATCTCCATGTGGGGCTTCACCGGCACCGACAAGGCGATGACCGTCGCCAAGCTCGAGGAGCTGGTCAGGAAGGGCGAGTTGCACTACGTCCAGCTCGGCGGCGGCATGATGGGCGGCGGCCCCGGGGGAGCCGGCAACAGCGTGTCGTCCGAGGTGACGGCCTGGGTGAAGAGGCACGGGGCGCTGGTGAAGGAGAGTGCGTACAGCAAGACCGCGAGCTCTTCGAACTCGAAGTCGTCCTCGTCCTCTTCCTCGTCCTCTTCCTCGTCCTCTTCCTCCTCCACCAACCAGTCCACGATCTACCGCCTGGACCCGTCGGACGTCAGCTGAGGAGCATGTCCGGCCATCTGGAAGGCTGTTGTCCGGCCCGCCACCGAGAGCGCGGAACACGATGCCGCAGACACGGGCCGGGCGACCGCCCGTCAGGTCGCCCGCTCGCTCACTCCGCGTCGAACAACTCCGCCGCGTCGGTGGCGTGGACGGCCCGCTGGGCCCAGGCTTCGAGCCGGTCCAGATCCGTGCAGGCCAGCACGCGGTCGCGTACGGCATCGGGCACGGCAACCTCGCGCCATTCCAGGATGTGCAGGATCATCTCGGCCTTGGCCTCAGCCCGGCCCTGTTCCAGGCCTTGCTCCCTGCCTTCCTCGCGTACCTGCTGTGCCAGCGGGTGTCGCCAGAAGTACTGGATCGCGGTCATCGGGTCCCTCCACATCTGCTTCGCCTGGGGGTCGGCCAGGCAGGAGTCGACCAACTGCACGAAGACTGCGGCACTGTCCGCATCGATGGTCCGCAGGGCGGCGGCCAGGCACGTTGCCCGGACCCAGCACCAGCGGACGCACCGTCAGCGAGTGCCAGTCCCGGAAGCCGAACCGGATCGGACGCGAGGCCCACTCGGCGGTCCTGCTGCTCTGCGTGATGACGATCAGCACCGGCTCGCAGCGGTACTTCTCGTACAGGTAGGACAGGTAGTACGGCCAGCTGCCCCGCTTGCGCTCGTCCACCTTCCCCTGCGACTCCACCACCAGCAGATACGTGCCCTCGTCAGTGTGTCCACCCGCCGCTCGACGCGGTGATCAACGAGCTACGCCGCCACAAGTTCGCACCACACGAATTTCCCCCGGCCCCCGAACCGCGCCGTCGGCTGCCACCCCCAGTACTCCCGGGTGGATGCCTGTCGTCCGGCCGGCTCGGCAGGATCGCGGTATGAGGCGACCAAGTGACCGCGGTGCTCCCCGGGTGCTCGTGTGGCTGGAGCGGCACGGCACCGACTTCGTCGTGGGGTTTGCCAACTCCTTCTCGATCGGGATCTCCCTCGGCGTGTGCTCGCTGTCGTACCGGAGGCGGACCGAGTCGGGGTGCACCCGGCGCTCCCGCAGGGTGGGGCTTGCGCGAGACTGTCGGCATGACCTGCGAAACGGTGCTCGCAGCGCCTGACGAAATGCGTACCCACCTCGTGGACCAGCTCAACAGCATGCTGCGCAGGCCGGGTATGTACGGGGACGTGGAGGCGTCCATGTGGATCGTCGTCAACCACCTCCTTTTCCTGGAGCGACGCCCTGAGGTCTGGGAGGAGCAGAAGCGCGCCTGGAGCCGGCAGGGGGGATGGAGCCCGACCGGGGTGAAGGGCGCGTTCGGCTCTTTGCTTCCGGGCGACCATGGCCACAGCGTGGCTTCTGTGTACGCCGAGTTCGCGCGCCGGCAGGGATGGCTCAAGCCCGACCGGGTCCTGGATGCCGAGGCGTACGCGGCCCTGCGGGACGCCGTCCGTCAGTGGGGCCGAAGCGATCGGGTCTGGGCCGACGTGACGACCGCGTTCGGCCCCCCGTCGGTGCTGTTCGGCGGCACCAATCCGTTCTACGGAAAGACGCTCGGCTATGTGACCGAGGATCCCGCACAGCCGATGGTGTCCTTCCACCTGTGGAACGGCACCGATCCCGGCACCGAGGCCGACTGGCCACCGGCACGCACACAACCGCTGCTCCTCGCTGTCCGCTGTGGCGACGGTACGTTCGCAGACAGCTTCACCTTCACCCCACAGGGCCGGCGCCGCCGACCGAAGGGCGCAGAGCACCCGGAGTGACGACGCCGCCTCGTGCGGCACCGGCCAGACGCCTTCCCCCCCAGTTCAGGCCGCCCGCGGAAGGTACGCCAGGCCGTGCGCCCCCGGTTCGCCCCGCTTCGGGATGTCCAGCCGGGTCAGGGTGCTCATCGTCTCCAGGTCGATGACGTCGACCGTCGACGAGGAGACGCAGGCCACGTAGGCGAGCCGGCCGTCGGGGGAGGAGTGGACGGTGAGGGGGAAGAGGCCGACCTCCAGTTCGCCGAGGCGTTCTTGGGTGGTCGCCGAGAACACGGTGAGGCGGCCCGGTGCCTGGCGGCCGAGGTGGGACGCCGGGTCGGGGGTCATACGGAGCTGGCCGGCGAGCAGCCTGCCCGTCGGCGTCACATGCACCGGCACGACGACATGCTCGGTGGGCAGGGTGGCGGTCACGGACAGGGTGTGGGCGTCGATGACGCGGATGCCTGGTGTGTGGCCCTCGGGCGCGCCCAGGTACGGGGCGGCCACGAAGACCTGCGTGCCGTCGGCGGAGACCGCCAGGCCCTCGCTGCCCGGTACCTCCACCTTCGCGGTGAGGGCGCCCTGGTCGAGGTCGACCACCGAGACGAACGGCGCCTCCTTGTTGGTGGCGTAGCCCCTGCGGCCCGTCGGATCGATGGCGAACCAGTGCGGCCCGGGCGCCCCGGTGTCGATCCTGCCCAGGGGACGGCGAGTGGCGGTGTCGATGATCACCACGCCGCCGGGGCGGTCCGCCGAGCCCTCCACACTGACGTAGAGGCGGCCGCGTGCCGGGTCCAACGCCAGCCCGTGCGGGCCGTGTTCGGGGGCGAGGTCGATGACCTCCACGATCCGGCGGCTGTCGGCGTCGATGGCGGTCAGCCGGGTGCTCCGGCCGCTGTTGGCGTGGTAGTAGCCCGAGCGGTACGACGTGCTGCACCACAGCAGCCGGTGCGTGGGGTCGAAGCACAACTCATGGGGTTCGGCCGGGACTTCGGTCGTGCCGAGGTGGCGGTCGGAGGCGACGTCGTAGAACGAGACCGTCGGCCCGCTCTGGCTGACCACGGCCAGCACATCGCCTTCTCGGCCGGCACGGGGTGACTGCTGCACAGGTGGCTCCTCGTATGGCTTCCTGAAGGGTCTTGATGGACACCTCCACCGTCCTCCCGGGAGGAGTTCCGCCGCAATGCAAAGATCGGCAGGGCATTATTGCCCCAGACGCAAAGGCACAGCTGCACCTCGCCCGCGGCGGCGAGCCACCCTGGCCGACCGGCTGCCCGGCACCATCGCCGCGCTCGGTCTGCGCACCTTCCCCGTCCCCCTCGATCTCGCCCCGCTCGGCCTCGGGATGGCCTGGCGCCCCCGCAACTCGGCCGATCCGGGGCACCGCTGGTTCCGTGACCCTCTGGCGGCCGCGGTCCCGGCGCCGTCCCAGAACGCCTGACGCAGCGGCTAGTGCTGCGGGCCGAAGCAGTGCCGCTCGCCGTCGCGGACCAGACAGGCCCGCACCCGGTCCAGGTCGGCGCCGGTAGCGGCGACCATCGGGGTCGACAGGGAGTCCTTGGCGTCGTACCCGTCCTTGACCTCGATCCGCCACGGCGCGTGATGCGGTACGAGGATCTCCGCCCGGTCCCCCACCTTCCCGAGGTCGATCCGTGCCCACACCGCACCGCAGACGCTGCTGTGCCGGATCTTGACCACGGTCGGCCCGGGGAAGCTCTGCCGGCCTAGGGTCACCGGCACCGGGTCGGCTCCGCAGCCGTACATCTCGGGGTCCTTGCCGGTGCAGCCGCTGCCGTGGCAGCCCTGCGCCAGTGCGGGCACGGAGGAGGACGGGGGCGCGGACGGGGCCCGGCCGGACTCGCTGAACGCGCCGGTGGCCGCCAGTGACACCATGACCGCGGCGACCGTGAGCCCGCCGCCCACGACCGCGGCGAGCAGGCCGCGCCGGGCCGGACGCCTGGGCGCGCTGCCGGCGTCCTCGGGCGGAGGCGGCTCGGCGGGGGGTGCGGGGGACGACGTGCCCGCGAGGCCGCCCTCGCCTGCCGTACGCCCGCCCGTCACACCGCCGCGCGCCGTTTTCGCACCCTCCACACCCCCGCGCGCCGTTTGCCGACCCGCCACATCCCCGCTCGCCGTCTTCCCACCCGCCCCACGTCCGCTCACCGCCGCGTCCGCCAGCTCCCACAGCGCGAGCGGCCGAGCCGGGTCCTCGCCCGCCAGGTCGCACAGTTCCGCGACGGCCTGCCGGGGCGGCAGCGTCCTGGCGTTGAGATAGCGGTCCCAGGACGACTTGCTGTACGGCGTCTTCGCCGCCAGTGCGGCCAGGCTCAGCCCCGTCCGGGTCCGCAGCCCGCGCAAGGCCTCCGCCAGCCGCTCGCACTCCACCGGCCGGTCGCCGGACGCGGCGCCGGACGTCATTTCCGCAGCACCCCCCAGGTGTCCTCGCCGATGACCCCGTCCACGCGCAGGTGTGCTCCCTCCTGCAACCGCTCCACCGCGCGCTCGGTGCGGGAGCCGAACGCCCCGTCGGCCATCCCCGGCGAGAAGCCGTGGTGGCGCAGCAGGCACTGCGCCTCCACGACGGACCACTGCGACGATCCCGAGCCGATCAGGCCGACGCGGGTGGTGCTGTACCCCGCGTACAGCAGCCCGTCCTGGGCGCGGTGCACCCGGCACGGGTAGTCCTTGCCGGCCCGGTACACGAAGGGCCCCTTCGCCGCTCCCGTCCCCGAGGCCGACGCCGTGGCGTCCGCCGGAACCGGCCGGCCGTCGATCCGCTCCCGTCCGCCGTTCCACGGCGCGGCCACCAGCAGGACGATCACCGCGGTCACGAGCACGGCCGACGCCAGTACGACGGCGAGCATCCGCCGTCCCCTGCCGCGTCCCGCCGGTTCCTCCCCGCCGGGAACGGAGTCCGCCCCCGCCTCCGGCTCCCCCGCCCGGCCGGCACCCTCCCCGCCCCGCCCCGCCGCCACGGCCACCTCGTGCAGGGCCAGCAGCCGGGCGGGGTCGATGTCGCAGGCGCGGGCCAGTGCCGCCACCGCCTCCTGCGGCGGTAGCGCCCGGCCGTTGAGATAGCGGTCCCAGGAGGCACGGCTGTAGCCCGTCCGGGCGGCCAGTGCCTGCAGGCCCAGACCGCTGTGGTCCTTGATCCGGCGCATCTGTACGGCGAGTTGCCGCACTCGCGGGTCGAGTGAGTCCGGCAACTGCTTCCAACGAGACACGTTCCACCCCATGTCTGTTGCAACTCCCCGGACGAGGATGCCCCACCCAGAGCGCGCGGTTCCCGTGGCCCGCCGTGCGACCGCATGGTTTCGGCCGCACCGCCCGGCGTCCGCGCGTCCCGCCGGTGACTCACGGCGCAGGGTGTTTTCGCAGGCCGGAGGGTGGGACGTCCCGCGCCGACGGCAACTGTCCGGCAGGCCTGGCCCCGTCCTGGACTCGGCCTGCACTGTCGGTGGTGCACGACGGGCGGTGCGGTCCACCCCGCACCGCCCCAGGCACCGGCGGCCCGCCCACACGGGGGTGGGGCGGGCCGCCCCGAGCAACCGACCTCGAGGAGCATCCATGCGATTCCGTATCGCGACCGCATCCGTCCTGACCGCGTGCGCCATGGCCGGAAGCGGCCTGGCCCTCTGCGCGCCGTCCGCCTCGGCCGACACGCACACCGCAGCCCGCCCGAACTGTCCTTACCCGTACGTCTGCTTCTACGACGGCAACACGATGACCGGGAAGTTCAAGGACACCGGGTACTGGCAGCGGCTCGGCGCGAGCCGCAACGCGAGGGGCGCGGTCAACACCCGGCACGACGACGTGGCCTACGTGCGGTTCTCCAACCACCCGGCCATCTGCATGAAGCCCGGCGAGGGATGGGCCTTCAACGGGGCGCACCCGACGCAGGTCTACATCAGCAGCTCCAGCACGTGCCACTGAGGCACGCCCGGCCCCGGCACCCCTAGCCGAGATGTGTCGGCGCGAACATCCGCAGCACCGCCGGGAGTACGACCACCGAGGGGCCCGGGGTCGCCAGCGCCTTCGCCAGGTCCTGTTCCAGGGTCTCGGGGGTCGTTCGGACCCCGGGCACCCCGAAGGACTCGGCGAGGGCCACGTAGTCCGGACGCGTCAGCTCCGTCGCCGTGGCCTGGCCGAAGGCGTCGGTCATGTACTCGCGGAGGATGCCGTAGCCGCCGTCGTCGACGATCAGCCAGGTGACCGGGAAGTCGTACTGCTTCGCCGTGGCCAGTTCCGCGATCGAGTACAGCGCGCCGCCGTCGCCGGAGACCGCCAGCACCGGGCGGGTCGGGTCGGCCGCCGCCGCGCCCAGTGCCGCCGGGAAGCCGTAGCCGAGGCCGCCGGCGCCCTGCGCCGAGTGCATGAGGTTCGCGCCCCGCGGGTCGAAGGCCGACCAGGCCCAGTACGCCAGGATCGTCATGTCCCAGTAGGACGGGGAGTCGGCGGGCAGGGCACGCCGGACGGCTCCCAGCACCTCCTGTTCCAGGGTGAGTTCCTGGGCGGCGATGCGCTCACCGACTCGGGACAGCAGCTCCCGCACCCGCCCCGGCGCCGACTCGTCCGTGCGCTCGTGCACCGTCTCCAGCAGGGCCTGCAGGGCCAGGCGGGCGTCCGCGTGGATGCCCAGCGCGGGGTGGTTGGACTCCAGCTTGCCGAGGTCGGCCTCGATCTGGACGACTCGGCCGCGCGGCTTGAACGTGTGGTAGTTGGAGGAGAGTTCGCCGAGGCCCGAGCCGACCACCAGGAGTACGTCCGCGTCCTCCAGGAGGTCTGTGGTGTGCCGGTCCTCCAGCCAGGACTGCATCGACAGGGGGTGATCCCAGGGGAACGCGCCCTTGCCGCCGAACGTCGTCACCACCGGCGCGTGAAGCCTCTCCGCCAGCGCCCTCAGCTTTCCGGAGGCGTCCGCCCGCACGACCCCGCCGCCCGCGATGATCGCCGGGCGGGCGGCACGGGACAGCAAGTCGGCCGCCACCGCGGTCAGTTCGGGGCGCGGGGCCAGGTCGTCCGGGGTCGCGTCCACCGCGGTGACCACGGGCAGGGTGGTCTCGGCGAGCAGGACGTCCTGCGGGATCTCCACCCACACCGGGCCGTGCGGTGCCGTCAGCGCCGACTTCCAGGCCGCCGCGATCGCGGAGGGGATCTGGGACTGCGTGCGGACCGTGTGAACCGACTTCACCACGCCCCGGAACGAAGCGGCCTGGTCGGGGAGTTCGTGCAGATAGCCGTGCCGGCCGCCGCCCAGGCCGGCCGTCGGGATCTGGCTGCTGATCGCCAGCACGGGGGCCGAGGCCGCCGCCGCCTCCTGCAACGCGGCCAGCGACGTCAGCGCACCCGGGCCCGTCGACAGCAGCAGCGGGGCCGCCTCGCCCGTGACCCGGCCGTACGCGTCCGCCGCGAAGCCCGCGTTGTTCTCCACCCGCAGGCCCACATAGCGCAGTGACGAGCGGCGCAGGGCGTCGAACATGCCGAGGGCGTGCTGGCCGGGCAGCCCGAAGACGGTCGTCGCGCCGAGCCCGGCCAGCGTCTCCACGACCAGGTCTCCGCCGTTGCGCCCCGGGGGAGGGTTCAGGGCCGCGGTGATCTGCGCCTGTGTCGGGCGAAGTACCAGGTCGTGGTCGTGAGTCACTGCTCTCGGTCCCCCTCGGGAAGATCAGGCGTTGCGGGCCGCCGCGATCTGGCGGCTCATGATGGTGGTCAGTTCGTACGCCGTGTGCGAGGCCGCCACCGAGGTGATCTCGGCGTGGTCGTACGCGGGCGCCACCTCGACGACGTCCGCCGAGACCAGGTTGCAGGATGCCAGGCCGCGCAGGATCTCCAGCAGCTCGCGGGAGGTCATGCCGCCCGCCTCCGGGGTGCCCGTGCCGGGCGCGTGGGCCGGGTCGAGGCAGTCGATGTCGATGGAGATGTACAGCGGGCGGTCGCCGATGCGCTGTCGCAGCTGGTCGGCGACCTCGTCGGCGCCCCGGCGGTAGATGTCCGCGGAGGTGACGATGCCGAAGCCCATCTTCTCGTCGTCGGTGAGGTCCTGCTTGCCGTACAGGGGGCCGCGGGTGCCGACGTGGGAGAGGGCCGAGGTGTCGAGGATGCCCTCCTCCACCGCGCGGCGGAACGGGGTGCCGTGGGTGTACTCGGCGCCGAAGTAGGTGTCCCAGGTGTCCAGGTGGGCGTCGAAGTGGAGCAGGGCGACCGGGCCGTGCTTCTTCGCGACGCTCCTCAGCAGCGGCAGCGCGATCGTGTGGTCGCCGCCCAGGGTCATCAGGCGGGCGCCGGTGCCGAGCAGCTCGTCCGCCGCGGCCTCGATGGTCTCGACGGCCTCGTTGATGTTGAACGGGTTCACCGCGATGTCGCCGCCGTCGGCGACCTGGGCGAGCGCGAACGGCGACGCGTCCTGCGCGGGGTTGTACGGGCGCAGCAGCCGGGACGCCTCACGGATGGCGTTGCCGCCGAAGCGGGCGCCCGGCCGGTACGAGACACCGGAGTCGAACGGCACGCCCACCACGGCGACGTCGGCGGTGCCGACCTCGTCCAGGCGGGGCAGCCGGGCGAAGGTCGCGGGGCCGGCGTACCGCGGGATGCGGGAGGAGTCGACGGGGCCGCGGGGCGTCTCGTTGCTGCTCATGGTCAAATGCCTTCTTTCTTGCGCTTCGTCGCGCATGTACTGCTTTCCCTATGACTCTACTGGTGAGCCGGGACCGGTTCGGACGCGAGTTCGGGGTTCCGTCCGGCGAGGCGCTCACGCCAGGTGGCGAGAACCGTCTCGTCGGTGGGCTTCGTCGCCAGGGAGACGGCGACGTAGGCGGCGAGGGAGGCGAGCAGGCCGTAGTAGACCGGCTCGTTGGCCAGGATGCCGTAGCCCGCCATCAGGCCGATGACCGCGAGGCCGCCGACGGTCACGGAGGCCAGCGCCCCCTGCACCGTGCCGCGCCTCCACAGCAGGCCGCCGAGGATCGGCACGAGCAGACCGCCGACGAGCAGGTTGTACGCCACGGTCAGCGCCTCGACCACGTTGTTCAGCGCGATCGCCGTGCCGATCACCGCCACGCCCATGATCAGGATGAAGGCGCGGTTGCCGCCGACCTCGTCGTGATCCTCGCCGTCACGTCGTACGACCCCCCTGAGCCGCGACCAGATGTCGTTGTTGGCGACCGTGGCGCAGGCGATCAGGGCGCCGGAGGAGGTGGACATCACGGCGGCCAGGGCGGCGGCCAGCACCAGGCCGCGGACGCCGACGGGGAGTTCGTCCTTGACGATGGTGGCGAAGGCGTCGTCGGGGCTGCCGAGCCTGGGGTAGAGCACCTTGGCGGCCGTGCCGATCACCGCGCCGGCGAGGGCGTAGGCCAGACAGTAGGTGCCGGCCACCGTGCCGCCCCACTTGGCGGTCTTGTCGCTGCGGGCGGTGAACACGCGCTGCCAGATGTCCTGGCCGATCAGCATGCCGAACGTGTAGATCAGGACATAGGTGAAGATCGTCTGGCCGCCGATGCCCAGCGGGTCGAAGTACGAGGTGGGCAGCTTGGCCTTCATCTCGGAGAAGCCGCCCGCCTTGACGACCGCGATCGGCAGGAGCAGGAGCAGCACGCCGATGGTCTTCACCACGAACTGGACCATGTCGGTCAGCGTGATGGACCACATGCCGCCGAGGGTGGAGTAGGCGACGACGATCGAGCCGCCGAGGATGATCGCGACGGTGCGGTTCATGTCGAAGAGGACGTCGAAGATCGTGGCGTAGGCGATCGTCGAGGTGACGGCCAGCATGAGGGTGTACGCCCACATGACCACGCCGGAGATGACCCCGGCCCGGCCGCCGTAGCGCAGGTCCAGCATCTCGGAGACGGTGTAGACCTTCAGGCGGGCGATGCGGGCGGAGAAGAACACGGACAGGGCGAGGAGGCCGAGGCCGATGGTGAAGACCATCCAGGCGCCGGACAGGCCGTACCGGTAGCCGAGGCCCACGCCGCCGATGGTGGAGGCGCCACCGAGGACGATCGCCGCCATGGTGCCGGAGTACATGGCGGGGCCCAGGCGGCGGCCGGCCACCAGGAACTCGCTCTTCGACTTGGCGCGGCGCATGCCCCACCAGCCCATCGCCAGCATCCCGGCGAGATAGACGACGATCACTGTGTAGTCGACGGCCATGTTGGGGCCCTCCTTCGCGCGCATTCCGGTGGCGTGTCGTGCAGATGCGGTGGGGACGCGCCGGCAGCAGATCGCGGGGACATCCGCCCGTACCCGCGGCTGCCGTGCTGACTTGACACTAGGTGGCCGGAAAGCGACTGCGAAGTGTACGTTTCATCCATATCAAGGGGGCGGGATGGAGGGTACGCACACCATGCCGGAAACGATCACCCCAGCGGTCCCACCGACCCCACCGGTACCGCTGTCGGCTCTGCTGGCCCGCGAGGACCTGGCCCTGCGGCAGATCGCGGGCCCGTCCGGCCCCTCGATCGTGATCCACTGGGTGCACACCTCGGAGATGGCCGACCCGTACCCGTATCTGCTGGGCGGCGAGCTGCTGCTCTCGGCCGGGGTGCACATCCCGGAGGCGGCGGGCTCGGGCACCTACTTCGACGACTACGTCTCGCGGATCGTCGCGGCGGGCGGCGCGGCCCTCGGCTTCGGCCTGGCCCCGGTGCACGACACGGTCCCGCGCGCCCTGGTCGCGGCGTGCGACCACTACGGCCTCCCCCTCCTGGAGGTCCCGCCCAGGACCACGTTCTCCGGTGTGGCCCGCGCGGTGTGGCAGCTGATGGCCCAGGCCCGCCTGGCCGAACTCCGCCGGGTGACGGAGGCCCAGCAGAGCCTCGCGGCGGCGGCCTCCCGACCGGATCCGGTGCCGTCGGTACTGCGCCGCCTGGCCCAGCACCTCTCCGGCCACGCGGTGCTCTACGGCCCCGACGGCACGGCCGTCGCCACGGCGGGCCGGGACGCGGCCGAGGAGACCGGCACGGCCCTGGCCGGCCTGGCCGCGGTGGTCCGCCCCACGGACGGCCGGGCACCGGAAGCGGACCCCGCATCGCAGGAGGCCCCCCGGACGGCACGGCATCCCGCACCGAGAGACACGCCCACCCACCCCACGGCCGCCACGGCAGCATCGACCGACGCCACCACAGCCACCCCGGCCGATGACCGCGCGACGGACACGACCGGAGCCACCTCGGACACCGGCTCGCCCCCGGCACCGGGCCGCTCCCCCGCCGACCGAACCGCCGCCCCCACCGGCCGCCCCAGCGGCACAAGCACCAGCGCCGCATCCAGCCGCCCCAGCGGCACAAGCACCAGCCCCGCATCCGGGCCCGTGTCACCGCTCCCGGCCCGGACCGTCCCCTCCTCCGCCACCGACACGCTCGGGGACACCCACCTCGCCGCCTATGCCCTCGGCTCGGGCGAAGGGTTCGTCCTCGGGGTGGCGACCGCGCGCCGCGAGCCCGGGGACAACACCATCGCCTCGGTCGCCGCGGTGCTGCTGTCGCTACTGACCGGGGAGCACCAGAGCGGGGCCGGGGCGGCGCGCTCCTCGGCGCTGGTGCGGCTGCTGCTCGGCTCGGCGCCCGAGGAGGTCGCCCCCCTGCTGGCCGGGGAGTCCCGCCGGGCCGGCGCGGCCGGGAGCGGGGGCGGTCGGTGGGTCGTCGTACACGCCCGGCCCGGGGACCAGTTGCCCGATGCCGTCGCCGCGTCCGCGCTCGGTGCCGCGCTGGGGTCGCCGCTGGTCGATCTCGGGCATGACGTCGTACGGGTGCTGGTGCCGGGCGGGCGGGTACCGCAGGCGCAGGCCGGCTGGACGCTCGGGGTGAGCGCGGCCGTGCAGCCGCGGGAGTGGGCGGCCGCCGACGCCCAGGCGGCCCGTGCGCTCGCCCGGGCGCGGGCCACCCGCACCCCGCTCATCCGGCACGGCGCCCGGCCGGGCCTGACGGACCTGCTGCCGCGGGCGGACGCCGAGGCACACGCCCGCGCGCTGCTCGCACCGCTCGCCGGCCGGCCCGAGCTCGCCGAGACCCTGCGCAACTGGCTGGCGTTGCATGGCAGTTGGGACCGTACAGCGGTGGCGCTCGACGTGCACCGCAACACCGTGCGGCAGCGCATCGCCCGCTGCGCCTCCCTGTTGGAGACCGATCTGGACGACCCGGACGTACGCATGGAGCTGTGGTTCGCGCTGCGGCAGAGCGGACCGGGCGAGTGAGCCCCGTCCCAGCGGGCGATATGGCGAGGACGGCCGTGGCCCGCTGCCCCACAATGGACGCATGCCGATATCCGGGACGCCCAGCCGCGCTCAGCTCGTCGACCACCTGGTGAGGACCCGTATCGCGGGGGACGTCGCCACGCCCCGCGAGAACAACCTCTCCCACTACCGCCAGCTCGCCAACGGCGTCCGCAACTTCTGGCTCGGCCTGGAGCTGGGCGACCGCTGGACGGACGAGCAGGACGTGCTCGCGGTGATGGCCGAGCGGGTAGGGGTCAACGACGACCCCGAGTACCGGTACGGGCAGGACACCATCGACCCCGAACTGACCGTGGACGCGCTGGAACGGATGGCGGCACGGCTGCGCAAGGCGGCCGAGGACCGGCAGCGGGTGCTGTTCGCGACCGGCCATCCGGGCGGGCTGCTGGATGTGCACCGGGCCACGGCCGCCGCGTTGCGCGCCGCAGGCTGCGAGATCGTGGTCATCCCGGACGGGCTGCAGACGGACGAGGGGTACGTCATGCAGTTCGCGGACGTAGCGGTGCTGGAACACGGGGCGTCCCTGTGGCACACCCACTCCGGGGAGCCGATGCGGGCCATCCTGACGGGACTTGAGCGCGCGGGACGCCCGCTGCCGGACCTGGTCGTCGCCGACCACGGGTGGGCGGGATACGCGGGACAGCACGGCATCGACTCCGTCGGGTACGCAGACTCCAACGACCCGGCGCTCTTCCTCGCCGAGGCCGAGGGCACCGTCCAGGTCGTCGTACCGATCGACGACCATGTGCTCAGCCCGCGCTACTACGACCCGATGACGGCGTATCTGCTGGCGGAGGCGGGGCTTTCCTGATCCGGCCCCGCGCCGCTGCGGCGCGGCACTGTGCGGCCCCGCTCACGGGGCCGCACAGTGTGGACGGCGTCGGCTCAGCTGCTGGTGTTGCTCTTGCTACTGCTGCCGGTGCTGGTGGTGCTGCCACTGCTCTTGCTGGTGGTGCTGCCACTGCTCTTACTGCTGGTGCTGCCACTGCTCTTACTGCTGGTGCTGCCACTGCTCTTACTGCTGGTGCTGCCGTTGTTGTTGCCGTTGTTGCTCCAACCCCAGCGGCCCCAACCGTGGCCGCCGTGGTGGCGGTGGTGGCGGTGGTGGTGGTGCCAACCACCACAACCGCAGTCGGCGAACCGGCTGTGGAAACCGAGGTTCTGGTGTACCGGGGCTGCCGAGGCGGTGCCCGCCGTGCCGATCGCGGCTCCGCCCGCCAGCAGGAAGCCCGCGGCGGACATCACGACGTAACGCTTAACGCGCTGTGCTCGCATGGGAAGTTACCCTTCTGTTTCCATCATCTCCCGCGGCTCCATGAGGAAGACACGGGGCGGATGGTCGGCGCCGTGCTCACTGAGGGGGACGTCACGGCACGCTCTTCAGGTGTCACCGCAGCGGATTGACCGCACGGAGTCGCCGCCGACGTCTGCCATTCCCGGGATCCGGAAACCGTCGGCCGGTCACACCGTGTACTGCGGCGCTCACTCATAGAGACTAATGCCACACCGGTCGCTCGGCACCTCGAGGGCAACATCAGCCACGCGGGACGCGGACGACACCCTCCTGGATGACGGTGATCGCGAGCCGTCCGTCCTGCGTGTAGATCCGCGCCTGGCCGAGGCCCCGGCCGCCGTGTGCGGACGGCGACTCCTGGTCGTACAGCAGCCATTCGTCGGCGCGGAAGGGACGGTGGAACCACATCGCGTGGTCCAGGGAGGCGCCCACGACATCCCCCACGGCCCAGCCGCCGCGTCCGTGCGCGAGCAGCACGGAGTCGAGGAGGGTCATGTCGGAGACGTAGGTGGCGAGGACGACGTGCAGCAACGGTTCGTCAAAGGCGCAGTCCAGCTTGCCGTTGGTGCGGAACCACACCTGCGAGTGCGGCTCGCGCGGCTCGCCGAACTGCCCGTACGGCGGCTCCTCCACGTACCTGAGGTCGATCGCCTCGCGGGCCTCGAGGAACTTCTCGACGACCTCGGGCGCGAGGTGGCCGTAGCCGCGCATCCGCTCCTGGGAGGTGGGCAGGGTCGCCGGGTCGGGCGAGGCGGGCATGGGCGCCTGGTGCTCCAGCCCCTCCTCGTACACCTGGAAGGACGCGGACAGGTGGAAGATCGGCTTGCCGTGCTGGACGGCGACCACGCGGCGGGTGGTGAAGGAGCGGCCGTCGCGGATGCGGTCCACGGTGTAGACGATCGGCGCGCCGGGGTCCCCCGGGCGCAGGAAGTACGCGTGCAGGGAGTGGGCGGGCCGGTCCGCGGGGACCGTCCGGCCGGCGGCGACCAGCGCCTGCGCCGCGACCTGCCCGCCGAAGACGCGGGGTACGACGGCGGAGCGGGACCGGCCGCGGAAGATGTTCTCCTCGATCTGCTCGAGGTCGAGCAGATCGAGGAGATCCTGAAGTGCCTGACTCATGGCGTTAGTTGTACCGGCCAGTGATTGCGGCGGCGAGGGTCCGTCTTACAGGCCCATGTCCTTGGCGATGATCGTCTTCATGATCTCGCTGGTGCCGCCGTAGATGCGGTTGACGCGGTTGTCCGCGTACAGGCGGGCGATCGGGTACTCGTTCATGTAGCCGTAGCCGCCGTGCAGCTGGAGGCAGCGGTCGATGACGCGGTGGGCGACCTCGGTGCAGAACAGCTTGGCGGAGGCGGCCTCGGCCGGAGTGAGCTCACCGGCGTCCAGGGCCTCGGTCGCGCGGTCGGCGACGGCCTCGGCGGCGTCCACCTCGGCCTGGCAGGCGGCCAGCTCGAACTTGGTGTTCTGGAAGTGCGCGACCGGCTTGCCGAAGACGGTGCGCTCCTGGACGTACTGCTTGGCGAACCGGACGGCGGCCTTGGCCTGGGCGTAGGCACCGAAGGCGATGCCCCAGCGCTCGGAGGCCAGGTTGTGGCCGAGGTAGTAGAAGCCCTTGTTCTCCTCGCCGAGCAGGTCCTCGACCGGGACCCTGACGTCGACGAACGCCAGCTCGGCGGTGTCGGAGGTCTTCAGGCCCAGCTTGTCGAGCTTGCGGCCGACGGAGTAGCCCTCGGACTTGGTGTCCACGGCGAACAGGGAGATGCCGTGGCGGCGGTCCTCGGCGGTGGGCGCGGCCGTGCGGGCGCAGACGATCACCTTGTCGGCGTGGACGCCGCCGGTGATGAAGGTCTTGGCGCCGTTGAGGACGTAGTGGGTGCCGTCCTCGCTCAGCTTGGCGGTGGTCTTCATGCCCGCGAGGTCGGAGCCGGTGCCCGGCTCGGTCATCGCGATGGCCCACATCTCCTCGCCGGTGACGAACTTCGGCAGGTAGCGCTTCTTCTGCTCGTCGTCGGCCAGCATCTTGATGTACGGCAGGGCGAGCAGCACGTGGACACCGGAGCCGCCGAAGTTCACGCCGGCGCGGGCGGTCTCCTCGTAGATGACCGCCTCGAACTTGTGGGTGTCCAGGCCCGCGCCGCCGAACTCCTCGGGCACGCTGATGCCGAAGACGCCCAGCTCGCCGAGCTTGTAGTAGAAGTCGCGCGGCGCCTGGCCGGCGGCGAACCACTCGTCGTAGACCGGGACGACCTCGGCCTCGATGAAGGCGCGGAGGGTCTCCCGGAACGCCTCGTGATCCTCGTTGAACACCGTACGGCGCACGCCGCCACCTCCACGTCCTGTCTAAGCGCTTGCTCACTCGAAGATACCGGCGAGTACGAGCATGCGTCCAGAGACGCAGGTCACTCTCGGGGCGGGGCGACAGGGCTCACAGCTCCCCCGCCGCCGCGAACGCGCCCCGCGCCATCCGGTGCAGCAGAGCCGCGGTGGCCGCCCGGCCCGGCAGCGTGCCCGCGCGGCCCAGATGCGGTGTGGAGTTCAGCAGGCCGAAGACGGAGTGGACCGCCGAGCGGGCCGACGGCTCCGACAGTCCCGGATACACCTCGCGGACCACCTCCACCCACAGCTCGACGTACTGCCGCTGGAGCTGGCGCACCAGCTTGCGGTCGCTGTCGCGCAGGCGGTCCAGCTCGCGGTCGTGCAAGGTGATGAGGGGACGGTCGTCCAGGGCGAAGTCGATGTGGCCCTCGATCAGGGAATCAAGGACGGCGGAGGGCCGGGTGTCCCCGTCGGCCTCCGCCAGCCGGCGCTTCGCGCCCGTCAGCAGCTGGCCGCTGATGCCGACCAGCAGCTCGGCGAGCATCGCGTCCTTGCCCGGGAAGTGCCGGTACAGGCCGGGGCCGCTGATACCCACGGCGGCGCCTATCTCGTCGACACCGACGCCGTGGAAGCCGCGCTCGGCGAAGAGCCGGGCGGCCTCCTTGAGGATCTGCTCGCGACGGGTGGGGGCGTCGGTTCTGGTGACCATGCAGCTAATTCTAGACAGCGAGGTTAGCGGTCGTTAACCTGAGGGAAATGGTTAACGCTCATTAACAGGACGACCACTGGGTGAGGGGACCGCAGGATGCAGGAGGCACCGGAGCTCCGGAGCGCGGCAGATCCCGCGTCGGAGGCCTGGCGGGCCAACGAAGAGGCGCATCTCGCACTCGTCGGGGAACTGCGCGCCAAGCTGGCCGCGGCGGCCCTCGGCGGCGGCGAGAAGGCGCGGGCCAGGCACACCGCGCGGGGCAAGCTGCTGCCGAGGGACAGGGTGGACACGCTGCTGGACCCCGGGTCGCCGTTCCTGGAGCTGGCGCCCCTCGCGGCCGACGGGATGTACGACGGGCAGGCCCCGGCCGCCGGGGTGATCGCCGGGATCGGCCGGGTCAGCGGGCGCGAGTGCGTGGTCGTCGCCAATGACGCGACCGTCAAGGGCGGCACGTACTACCCGATGACGGTGAAGAAGCACCTGCGCGCCCAGGAGGTCGCCCTCGACAACCGCCTGCCCTGCGTCTACCTGGTCGACTCCGGCGGCGCCTTCCTGCCGATGCAGGACGAGGTGTTCCCCGACCGGGAGCACTTCGGGCGGATCTTCTACAACCAGGCCCGGATGTCGGGCGCGGGGATCCCGCAGATCGCGGCCGTCCTCGGCTCCTGCACCGCCGGCGGCGCGTACGTGCCCGCCATGAGCGACGAGGCGGTGATCGTCCGCAACCAGGGGACGATCTTCCTCGGCGGCCCGCCGCTGGTGAAGGCCGCCACCGGCGAGGTCGTCACGGCCGAGGAGCTGGGCGGCGGCGAGGTCCACTCCCGGATCTCCGGCGTCACCGACCACCTCGCCGAGGACGACGCGCACGCCCTCAGGATCGTCCGGAACATCGTCGCCACCCTCCCGGCCCGGCAGTCCCTGCCCTGGGAGGTCCAGCCGTCCGTCGAGCCCAAGGTGGACCCGTACGGGCTGTACGGCGCCGTCCCCGTCGACTCCCGTACCCCCTACGACGTACGCGAGATCATCGCCCGTATCACCGACGGCTCCCGTTTCGCCGAGTTCAAGTCCGAGTTCGGGCAGACCCTCGTCACCGGGTTCGCCCGGATCCACGGCCACCCGGTCGGGATCGTCGCCAACAACGGCATCCTCTTCTCCGAGTCGGCCCAGAAGGGCGCCCACTTCATCGAGCTGTGCGACCAGCGCGGCATCCCCCTGGTGTTCCTGCAGAACATCTCCGGGTTCATGGTCGGCAGGGACTACGAGGCCGGCGGTATCGCCAAGCACGGCGCCAAGATGGTGACGGCGGTCGCCTGCACGCGCGTGCCGAAGCTGACGGTGGTGGTCGGCGGGTCGTACGGCGCGGGCAACTACTCGATGTGCGGCCGTGCCTACTCCCCCCGCTTCCTGTGGATGTGGCCGGGCGCCAAGATCTCCGTCATGGGCGGCGAGCAGGCCGCCTCCGTCCTCGCGACCGTCAAACGGGACCAGCTTCAGGCGCGGGGCGAACAGTGGCCCGTCGAGGACGAAGAGGCCTTCAAGGCACCGATCCGCGCGCAGTACGAGCGCCAGGGCAACGCCTACTACGCCACCGCCCGCCTCTGGGACGACGGCGTGATCGACCCGCTGGAAACCCGTCAGGCGCTCGGACTCGCCCTGACGGCCTGCGCCAACGCGCCTCTGGGAGACCCCCAGTTCGGCGTCTTCCGGATGTGAGGAGGGGAACCGTGTTCGACACAGTGCTGGTGGCCAACCGGGGCGAGATCGCCGTACGCGTCATCCGTACGCTCCGCTCGCTGGGCGTGCGCTCGGTGGCGGTCTTCTCCGACGCCGACGCGGACGCACGGCATGTCCGGGAGGCCGACACGGCGGTACGGATCGGTCCGGCGCCGGCCGCCGAGAGCTATCTGTCGGTGGAGCGGCTGCTTCAGGCCGCCGCCCGCACCGGCGCCCAGGCCGTCCACCCCGGGTACGGCTTCCTCGCCGAGAACGCGGGCTTCGCGCGCGCCTGCGAGGAGGCGGGGCTGGTCTTCATCGGCCCGCCGGCGGACGCGATCGCGCTCATGGGCGACAAGATCCGGGCCAAGGAGACGGTGGCGGCGGCCGGAGTGCCGGTGGTGCCGGGGTCGAGCGGCAGCGGGCTCACCGATGCCCAACTGGCCGACGCGGCACGGCAGATCGGGACCCCGGTCCTGCTCAAGCCGTCCGCCGGCGGTGGCGGCAAGGGCATGCGGCTCGTCCGGGACGCCGAGAAGCTGGCCGAGGAGATCGCCGCCGCCCGCCGCGAGGCCCGCGCCTCCTTCGGCGACGACACGCTGCTGGTGGAGCGGTGGATCGACCGGCCCCGGCACATCGAGATCCAGGTGCTGGCCGACGGCCACGGGAGTGTGGTTCACCTGGGTGAGCGCGAGTGCTCGCTCCAGCGGCGGCACCAGAAGATCATCGAGGAGGCGCCTTCCGTCCTGCTGGACGAGCGGACCCGCGCGGCGATGGGCGAGGCGGCCGTGCAGGCGGCGCGCAGTTGCGGCTACCGGGGCGCGGGCACGGTCGAGTTCATCGTCTCCGGTGAGGATCGCAACCAGTACTTCTTCATGGAGATGAACACCCGTCTCCAGGTGGAGCACCCGGTCACCGAGTTGGTGACCGGCCTCGACCTGGTGGAGTGGCAGCTGCGGGTCGCGGCCGGCGAGCGGCTGCCCTTCGCCCAGACCGCCCTCACGCTCACCGGGCACGCCGTCGAGGCCCGGATCTGCGCCGAGGACCCCGCGCGCGGCTTCCTGCCCTCCGGCGGCACCGTCCTGCTGCTGGACGAGCCACAGGGCGACGGCGTCCGCACCGACTCCGGGCTCAATGAGGGCACCGAGGTGGGCAGCCTGTACGACCCGATGCTGTCCAAGGTGATCGCCCACGGCCCCGACCGGGAGACCGCGCTGCGCAGGCTCCGGGCGGCGCTCGCGGAGACGGTCACGCTGGGCGTGCAGACCAACGCGGGGTTCCTGCGCCGGCTGCTGGCCCATCCGGCGGTCGTGGCGGGCGAGTTGGACACCGGTCTGGTCGAGCGCGAGGTGGACGGGCTGGTACCGCAGGGGGTGCCGGCGGAGGTCTACGCGGCGGCGGCGCTGCTGCGGCAGGCCACGCTCGCGCCCGCCACAGGTTCCGGCTGGGCGAACCCGTTCGCCGCCGCCGACGGCTGGCGGCTGGGCGGGGCACGGGCCTGGACACCGCACCATCTGCAGGTGCCGGGGCACGAGCCGGTGACCGTGCGCGTGCGCAACACGCCGGACGGCGCGACGGAGCTGCTGCTGCCCGGGGCGGACAGTCCGCTGCGGGGCTCCGGGGGCGTGCCCCCGCGTCCCGGTGCCGGGCACCGGTTCACCTTCCTGCTGGACGGCGTCTCCCACACCTTCACGGCCGGGCCGGACGGCTCCTGGCTCGGCCGGGACGGCGACGCCTGGCAGGTGCGGGACCACGACCCGGTCGCCGCGTCCCTCAGCCGGTCCACGCACGCGGGTGCCGACTCCCTCACCGCGCCCATGCCCGGCACGGTGACCGTGGTGAAGGTGGCCGTCGGTGACGAAGTGGCCGCCGGGCAGAGCCTGCTGGTGGTGGAGGCGATGAAGATGGAGCACGTCATCTCCGCCCCGCACGCCGGCACGGTCGCCGAACTGGACGTGACTCCCGGCACGACGGTCGCGATGGACCAGGTGCTGGCCGTGATCACCCCGCACGAGGAGGTGGCCGAGTGACCGCCGACGCTCTCCCCATGGTCGTACCGGCGTCCGATCTGCCCGCGCGGGTGCGGATCCACGAGGTCGGCGCGCGGGACGGGCTGCAGAACGAGAAGCAGGCCGTACCGACCGAGATCAAGGCGGAGTTCATCCGCCGGCTCGCCGACGCGGGCCTGACGACGATCGAGGCGACGAGCTTCGTGCATCCCGAGTGGGTGCCCCAGCTCGCCGACGCCGAGCAGCTGTTCCCGCTGATCAGGGATCTTCCGGGAGTCGCGTTCCCGGTGCTCGTGCCCAACCGGCGGGGCCTGGACCGGGCGCTGGCGCTCGGCGCCGACCGGGTCGCCGTGTTCGCCAGCGCCACCGAGTCCTTCGCGAAGGCCAACCTCAACCGCACGGTGGACGAGTCGCTGGCCGTGTTCGGGCCGGTGGTGCGGCAGGCGAAGGACGCGGGCGTGCACGTGCGCGGCTATGTCTCGATGTGCTTCGGCGACCCCTGGGAGGGGGCGGTCCCCCTGCACCAGGTGGCCCGGGTCTGCACGGCCCTGCGGGACATGGGCTGCGACGAGCTGAGCCTCGGCGACACGATCGGCGTGGCCACCCCGGGCCACGTACTCGAACTGCTCTCCCTGCTCAACGAGGAGGGCGTGCCGACGAACATGATCGGCGTGCACTTCCACGACACCTACGGCCAGGCGCTCGCGAACACCTACGCGGCACTGGAACACGGCGTGACGACGATCGACGCCTCCGCCGGAGGCCTCGGCGGCTGCCCGTACGCCAAGTCCGCCACCGGCAACCTCGCCACCGAGGACCTCGTCTGGATGCTGCACGGCCTCGGCATCGAGACCGGGGTCGACCTCGGCCGTCTGACCGCCACAAGCGTGTGGATGGCCGCCCATCTGGACCGGCCCAGCCCGTCCCGTACCGTCCGCGCTCTCTCCCACAAGGACCAGTGATCAGCATGGACCACCGTCTCAGCCCCGAGCTGGAGGAACTCCGCCGTACGGTGGAGGAGTTCGCGCACGACGTCGTGGCGCCGAAGATCGGCGACTTCTACGAGCGGCACGAGTTCCCGTACGAGATCGTCCGCGAGATGGGCCGTATGGGCCTGTTCGGGCTGCCGTTCCCGGAGGAGTACGGCGGCATGGGCGGCGACTATCTGGCGCTCGGCATCGCCCTGGAGGAACTGGCGAGGGTCGACTCGTCCGTGGCGATCACTCTCGAAGCAGGGGTCTCCCTGGGCGCCATGCCGCTGCACCTCTTCGGCACCGAGGAGCAGAAGCGCACGTGGCTGCCCCGCCTGTGCTCGGGCGAGATGCTGGGCGCGTTCGGCCTGACCGAGCCGGACGGCGGCAGCGACGCGGGCGCCACGCGTACGACGGCCCGCCTCGACCCCGACACGAACGAATGGGTGATCAACGGCTCCAAGTGCTTCATCACCAACTCCGGTACGGACATCACGGGCCTGGTGACGGTGACCGCCGTGACCGGCCGCAAGCCGGACGGCAAGCCGCAGATCTCGGCGATCATCGTCCCGTCCGGCACGCCGGGCTTCACGGTGGCCGCGCCCTACTCGAAGGTGGGCTGGAACGCCTCCGACACCCGCGAGCTGTCGTTCGCCGATGTCCGGGTCCCCGCCGCCAACCTGCTCGGCGAGGAGGGCCGGGGCTACGCCCAGTTCCTGCGCATCCTCGACGAGGGCCGCATCGCGATCGCGGCGCTCGCGACCGGCCTCGCCCAGGGCTGCGTCGACGAGTCGGTGAAGTACGCCAAGGAACGCCACGCCTTCGGCAAGCCCATCGGCGCCAACCAGGCCATCCAGTTCAAGATCGCCGACATGGAGATGAAGGCCCACACGGCCCGCCTGGCCTGGCGGGACGCCGCCTCGCGCCTGGTCGCGGGCGAACCCTTCAAGAAGGAGGCGGCCCTGGCCAAGCTCTACTCCTCCACCATCGCCGTCGACAACGCCCGCGACGCCACCCAGATCCACGGCGGCTACGGCTTCATGAACGAGTACCCCGTGGCCCGCATGTGGCGCGACTCCAAGATCCTGGAGATCGGCGAGGGCACGAGCGAGGTCCAGCGGATGCTGATCGCCCGGGAGCTGGGGCTGGTGAGCTAGCCGGCGAGGACGTCGCTGGACCCACCCGGAGCTCAGGCGATCGCTTCCCCGTTGTGGCAGTCCGTTCCTACTCGACGACGATGGGGACGCTGTTCGGCGAATCAGGTGGTTCTCTCGGGGCGGGGCATTGCGTGACGGGCGTGCGGGACGTTGGTCAGCGCGTCCGTCATCTGCCTGGAGGTAACCGTGAAAGCAGCGAAGTATGGAGCCGGATTGACGCTGGGACTGGCGCTGACCGCCACGGTGATCACGACAGCCGCTTCCGCCGCGCCCCACTCCGCTCTGGCCGGCCGTCTCGTCCTCACCAACTCCGACAACGGCCACAGCGTGGCGCGGTCGGTCGGTGACGACACCGAGATCCGGCTGAAGGCCTCCCGCGAACGGGGCCTGACGTACACGTGGACCATGCCGAGCACCCGCGATGCCCACGTCCTGACCCGGACTGTCGGCGGCACGACACCGGCCGGTGACGCATACGCGATCCTGCACGCGGAGAGCCCGGGCACCAGCACCATCTCCGCCGTGCGGCAGTGCCACCCTGACCCCGGGCACAAGTGCCCCCGTGCCATCGCGCCGTGGAAGGTCACCATCAAGGTGAGCTGAGACATCGCGCGGCGCCGGCCTTCAAGACGTCCTGGTGGCCTTGAACACCGACGCCGCGCATCACCCTCTGCCGCTCCCCTCGCTCCTGTCGTGGACACCGGTCGAGCGGATGGAGGGATCATCACCGTAAGGACCGGCGAAGCCGCTGACGGCCGGCTCTGCCCGAGGTCCTCGTAGCCCCACGACCGGTAGAGCGCATGCACCTTCCCGTCGCCGGCCGCCTTGTTGACCATGAGCGTGACGTACGGCTCCGCGCGGGTGGCGAGGAGAGCGTCATGGATACGCCGTGCGGTCCCGTACCGCGCCATGCCGCACGGACGCCGATCTCCTTCAGGACTCGACGGCGACGCGGTGGACGATCTGCGGTGCCGCGCAGCCGGGGCACAGCAGGAGCAGCAGGAACGGCAGCCCGCCGAGGAGGGCGCGCCACAAGGGGGCGGCGGTCAGGCCGACGATGCCCGCGGCCCAACAGGGCAGCAGACGCCGGTGTGTTGTCCGTTCACTCGCGGCGCGGGCCGTGCCGCCCCACCCGGCTGGACATTAAGCAAGGTTAGGCTAACCTACCTTGGAACCTGTCCGGCCGGCGCTCCGCCCCGTTCGAAAGCGGCCATACCCATGCCCCATGCCCGTGCCACCCACCTCACTCGCCGCGGCCTCCTCGCCGCGGGCGGCGCCGTCGGACTCGGTGCCGCGCTCGCCGCCTGCGGGGACGGCCAGGGGAAAGACGGTGGCTCCGGCAAGGAGGCGGCGGCCGGCAAGTCCGGGCCCTGGTCCTTCGAGGACGACCGCGGCACGACGGTGAAGCTGGACAAGGTCCCCGCGAACATCGTCGCCTTCACCGGCGTCGGCGCCGCGCTCTACGACTACGGCATCCGGGTCAAGGGCGTCTTCGGCCCGACGGCGACCAAGGACGGCAAGGCCGATGTCCAGGCCGGCGACATGGACGTCAGCAAGGTGACGGTGCTCGGCAACGCCTGGGGCCAGTTCAACATCGAGAAGTACGCCTCGCTCGCGCCGGACGTGCTGATCACGACGATGTTCGACAACGCCGGAACCCTCTGGTACGTCCCCGAGGAGTCCAAGAAGAAGATCGCCCAGCTGGCTCCCGGCATCGGCATCTCCGTCTACGACCGTCAGCTCACCCAGCCGCTGCAGCGCGTGTGGGACCTGGCCGAGTCGCTGGGCGCGGACATGCAGGCCGCGAAGGTGACCGACGCGAAGAAGCGGTTCGAGGCCGCCGCCGCGCGGCTGCGTGCCGCCGCCAAGGCCAAGCCCGGCATCAAGGTGATGGCCGGCAGCGCGAGCGACCAGCTGTTCTACGTCTCCGGCACCAACCTCTCCGTCGACCTCGAGTACTTCAAGGCCCTCGGCGTGAACTTCGTCGAGCCGCCGGAGAGCGCCAAGAAGCAGGGCGGCGGCTGGTTCGAGTCGCTGAGCTGGGAGAACGTCGACAAGTATCAGGCCGACATCATCATGATGGACGACCGGTCATCGGCGATCCAGCCGGCCGGCATCACCAAGCCGACGTGGAAGAAGCTGCCCGCGGTGAAGGCGGGCCAGGTGATCGCCCGGTCGCCCGAGCCGATTCTGTCGTACGACAAGTGCGTGCCGCTGCTCACGAGTCTGGCCGAGGCCCTGGAGAAGGCCAAGAAGGTCAGCTAGCCACCGACCTGACGTCCCATCAGGAGCTCATATGACGACGGCCGTAGCCGCCCCGTTCCGATTCTTCTCCCTGCAGGTCGTACGGACGAGGCGGCTGGGGCCGTCCCTGGTCCGGGTCACCTTCGGCGGGCCGGACCTGCACGCCTTCCACTCCGAGGGCCGGGACCAGTCCCTGTCCCTGTTCCTGCCGCATCCGGACCAGCCCGAACCCGTCGTCCCGCTGGACCTGGGCGACGACTGGTGGCAGGCCTGGCGTGAACTGCCGGACGACGTACGGGCGGTGATGCGGTCGTACACCCTCCGCGCCCTGCGCCGGGACCCCGACGAGATCGACATCGACTTCGCGCTGCACGGTGTCGAGCCCGGCGCGGCCACCCCCGCCGGCCCCGCCTCCCGCTGGGCCTCCCAGGCCACCCCCGGCGACCGCGTCCTGCTGCTCGGGCCCGCCATCGCCGACAACCGCGCGATCCGCTTCCGCCCGCCCGGGGACACCGACCTCGTCGTCCTGTGGGGCGACGAGACCGCCGTACCGGCCGCGACCGCCATCCTCGAGTCCCTGCCCGCCGGCACCCGCGTCCGCGCCTGGCTGGAGGTGCCGGACGCCGGGGACATCCAGGACGTGCGCACGGAGGCGGACGCGGAGATCACGTGGCTCGTACGGCACGACGGGTCCCCCATGGCCGTCGACGCCGTACGGGCCGCCCGGCTCTCCCTCACCGAGCGGCCGTACGTGTGGATCGCGGGTGAGTCGGGCCACGTCAAGGCCCTGCGGCGGCACTTCGTCGGTGAGCGCGGGGTTGACCGGCGGCGGGTGACCTTCGTCGGGTACTGGCGGCGGGGGATGACCGAGGAACAGCTGCGGGCCACCGAGTAACTCCCCGGCCGGGTAACGCCCTTGTGCGTGACACCGGTCACGGGTGAGGCGTGCCTCGATCCAATAAACTTAGGTTAGGCTAACCTAAGTTAAAACGGACCCGTTCAAACCCCGCACGGACCGTCCCCTCGGAGGACCCCCACATGCGCTCGCACCTGCTCAATGGCCTCACCGCGGAGCACTACCGCAGCTCCGTGACCGAAGGAGTCGAGCGGGTGGCGGCCAAACTCGCCACCACCGACCGTCCGTTCACCGGCGTCACCGCGGACGCCCTCTCCCCCCGGATCGACGCCATCGACCTGGACCGCCCGCTCGGCGACACCGCCGCCGTCCTGGACGAGCTGGAGGACGTCTACCTCCGGGACGCCGTCTACTTCCACCACCCCCGCTACCTCGCCCACCTCAACTGCCCGGTCGTCATCCCGGCGGCGCTCGGCGAGGCCGTACTCAGCGCGGTCAACTCCTCCCTCGACACCTGGGACCAGTCGGCCGGCGGCACCCTCATCGAGCGCAAGCTCATCGACTGGACGGCCGCCCGGATCGGCCTCGGTCCCGCCGCCGACGGCGTGTTCACCTCCGGCGGCAGCCAGTCCAACCTCCAGGCACTGCTGCTGGCGAGGGAGGAGGCCAAGACCGACTCGCTCGCCAAGCTGCGGATCCTCGCCTCCGAAGTGAGCCACTTCAGCGTCAAGAAGTCCGCGAAACTGCTCGGGCTCGGCCCGGACTCCGTCGTCTCCCTCCCCGTCGACCACGACAAGCGCCTGCAGACCGTCGCCCTCGCCCATGAGCTGGAGCGCTGCCGACGCGACGGGCTGGTCCCCATGGCGGTCGTCGCCACCGCCGGCACCACCGACTTCGGCTCCATCGACCCGCTCCCGGAGATCGCCGAGCTGTGTGAGCAGTACGGCGTCTGGATGCACGTCGACGCGGCCTACGGCTGCGGACTGCTCGCCTCGCCCACCCGCCGTCACCTCCTCACCGGCATCGAACGCGCCGACTCCGTCACCGTCGACTACCACAAGTCCTTCTTCCAGCCGGTGAGTTCGTCCGCCGTCCTGGTCAAGGACGCGGTCACCCTGCGGCACGCCACCTACCACGCCGACTACCTCAACCCGCGCCGCATGGTGCAGGAGCGCATCCCCAACCAGGTCGACAAGTCCCTGCAGACCACCCGCCGCTTCGACGCCCTCAAACTGTGGATGACCCTGCGGGTGATGGGCGCCGACGGCATCGGGCAGCTCTTCGACGAGGTCTGCGACCTGGCGGCGGAGGGCTGGGAACTGCTTGCCGCCGACCCCCGCTTCGACGTCGTCGTCGAACCCACCCTGTCCACCCTGGTCTTCCGCTACATCCCGGCGGCCGTCACCGACCCGGCCGAGATCGACCGCGCCAACCTCTACGCCCGCAAGGCCCTGTCCGCCTCCGGTGACGCCGTGGTCGCGGGCACCAAGGCCGGCGGCCGCCACTACCTGAAGTTCACCCTGCTCAACCCCGAGACGACGCCGGCCGACATCGCCGCCGTCCTCGACCTGATCGCCGGCCACGCCGAGCAGTACCTGGGAGAGTCCCTTGACCGCGCTTGCTGAAGCCAGCCGCACCTATGACTTCGTGGGGATCGGGCTCGGCCCCTTCAACCTCGGCCTCGCCTGCCTGACCGAGCCGATCGCCGAACTGGACGGCATCTTCCTCGACTCCAAGCCGGACTTCGAGTGGCACGCCGGCATGTTCCTGAACGGCGCCCACCTCCAGACCCCGTTCATGTCGGACCTGGTCACCCTCGCCGACCCGACCTCGCCGTACTCCTTCCTCAACTACCTGAAGGAGAAGGGCAGACTGTACTCGTTCTACATCCGCGAGAACTTCTATCCGCTGCGGGTCGAGTACGACGCCTACTGCCGCTGGGCTGCGGGCAAGCTGAGCAACGTCCGCTTCGGTACGACGGTCACCGAGGTGACGTACGAGGACGAGCGGTACGTCGTCCGCACCGAGCGCGGGGAAACGTACCGCGGCCGGCATCTGGTCCTCGGCACGGGCACGGTCCCGTTCGTCCCCGAGGCCTGCCGGGGGCTCGGCGGTGACTTCGTGCACAACGCGCAGTACATGCACCGCAAGGCGGAGCTGCAGGCGAAGAAGTCCATCACGATCGTCGGCAGCGGCCAGAGCGCGGCCGAGATCTACCACGAGCTGCTCGCCGAGCTGGACGTCCACGGCTACCAGCTCAACTGGATCACGCGCTCCCCCCGGTTCTTCCCCCTCGAATACACCAAGCTGACCCTGGAGATGACCTCCCCGGACTACATCGACTACTTCCGCGCGCTGCCCGAGGAGACCCGCCACCGGCTGGAGAAGCAGCAGAAGGGCCTTTTCAAGGGCATCAACTCGGATCTGATCGACTCCATCTTCGACCTGCTCTACCAGAAGGACGTCGAGAGCGGCGACCGCCCGGTCCCCACCCGCCTCCTCACCAACTCCACGCTGACGAGCGCCCGTTACGACGAGGACGGCGGCTACACCCTCGGCTTCCACCAGGACGAGCAGGACAAGGACTTCGAGATCGGCACGGAGGGCCTGCTGCTGGCCACCGGCTACCACTACGAGCCCCCGGCCTTCCTCGCCCCGATCCGGGACCGCCTGCTCTTCGACGGCCACGGCCGCTTCGACGTCGCCCGCAACTACGCCATCGACGTCACCGGCCGCGGCGTCTTCCTCCAGAACGCCGGCGTCCACACCCACAGCATCACCAGCCCCGACCTGGGCATGGGCGCGTACCGCAACTCGTACATCATCCGCGAGCTGCTCGGCACCGAGTACTACCCGGTCGAGAAGACCATCGCGTTCCAGGAGTTCGCCGTATGACTTTCACTTTCCGTACCGTCGATGCCCTGAAGGACGGCGAACTCCTGCACTCCTGGGTCACCCATCCCAAGGCGGCCTTCTGGATGATGCAGGACGCGAAGCTGGAGGACGTCGAGCGGGCGTACATGGAGATCGCGGCGGACGAACACCATCACGCGCTGCTCGGGCTGCAAGGCGGGGTGCCGGTGTTCCTGATGGAGAAGTACGACCCCGGGCGCCGGGAGCTCGTCGGCCTGTACGAGCCCCGGCCGGGCGACGTCGGCATGCACTTCCTGGTCGCACCGACCGACACGCCCGTGCACGGGTTCACGCGGGCCGTCATCACCGCCGTGCTGGCCCACCTCTTCGAGGACGCCGCCGTGGAACGTGTGGTGGTCGAACCGGACGTGGACAACAAGGCGGTGCACGCCCTGAACGAGGCCGTCGGGTTCGTGCCCGAGCGGGAGATCCAGAAGCCGGAGAAGAAGGCCCTGCTGAGCTTCTGCACACGGGAACGTTTCCTCGCGGCGACGGGGGTGGCCGTATGACCCTCGCCGACACCGTGGCCCACCTCTCCCCCGAGCGCTGGGCGACCGCCAACCGCCTGCTCATACGCAAGGCGCTCGGCGAGTTCGCGCACGAGCGCCTGATCACTCCTGAGCAGGAGCGTGACGGGTACGTCGTCCACGGCGACGACGGGCTGACCTCCTACCGCTTCTCCGCCGTCCGGCGCGCCCTCGACCACTGGCAGATCGATGCCGACTCGATCACCCGGCACCGCGAGGGCACCGAACTCCCCCTCTCCGCTTTGGACTTCTTCATCGAGCTGAAGCAGTCCCTGGGCCTGAGCGACGAGATCCTGCCGGTCTATCTGGAGGAGATCTCCTCCACCCTCTCCGGCACCTGCTACAAGCTCACCAAACCGAAGGTGACCTCCACCGAGCTGGCCCGTCAGGGCTTCCAGGCGATCGAGACCGGGATGACCGAGGGCCACCCCTGCTTCGTCGCGAACAACGGGCGGCTCGGGTTCGGCATCCACGAGTACCTGTCGTACGCCCCGGAGACCGCGAGCCCCGTCCGGCTGGTGTGGCTGGCCGCGCACCGCTCGCGGGCGGCGTTCACGGCGGGTGCCGGCATCGAGTACGAGTCGTTCCTGCGGGAGGAGCTGGGCGAGGCCACGCTGAACCGTTTCCGCAGGGTGCTCACCGACCAGGGCCTCGACCCCGCCGACTACCTCCTCATCCCGGTCCACCCCTGGCAGTGGTGGAACAAGCTCTCCGTCACCTTCGCCGCCGAGGTGGCCCGACGGCATCTGGTCTGCCTGGGCGAGGGCGACGACGAGTACCTGGCCCAGCAGTCGATACGCACCTTCTTCAACACCAGCGACCCGCACAAGCACTATGTGAAAACAGCCCTCTCGGTCCTCAACATGGGCTTCATGCGCGGGCTGTCGGCGGCCTACATGGAGGCGACGCCGGTGATCAACGACTGGCTGGCCCAGCTGATCGAGAACGACCCGGTGCTGAAGTCGACCGGCCTCACGATCATCCGGGAGCGGGCGGCCGTCGGCTACCGGCACCTGGAGTACGAGCAGGCCACCGACCGCTCCTCGCCGTACCGCAAGATGCTGGCCGCGCTGTGGCGGGAGAGCCCCGTGCCCTCGCTCCAGGAGGGCGAGTCGCTGGCGACCATGGCCTCGCTCCTGCACGTGGACCACACCGACGCGTCCTTCGCGGGCGCGCTGATCGCCCGGTCGGGCCTCACACCGACGCAGTGGCTACGGCGCTACCTCCGGGCGTACTACACCCCGCTCCTGCACAGCTTCTACGCCTACGACCTCGTCTTCATGCCGCACGGCGAGAACGTGATCCTGGTACTGAGGGACGGGGTGGTGCAGCGGGCGGTCTACAAGGACATCGCCGAGGAGATCGCGGTGATGGACCCGGACGCGGTACTGCCGCCGGAGGTGCGGCGCATCCGCGTCGAGGTCCCGGAGGACAAGAAACTCCTGTCGATCTTCACGGACGTCTTCGACTGCTTCTTCCGCTTCCTCGCGGCGAACCTGGCCCGCGAGGAGATCCTGGAGGAGGACGACTTCTGGCGTACGGTCGCGGAGGTCACCCGCGAGTACCAGGAGGCGAACCCCGGCCTGTCCGACAGGTTCCGCCAGTACGACATGTTCGCCCCGGAGTTCGCCCTGTCCTGCCTGAACCGGCTCCAGCTGCGCGACAACAGGCAGATGGTGGATCTCGCCGACCCCTCGGGCGCGCTGCAGCTGGTGGGCACCCTGAAGAACCCGCTCGCCGGCCTCTGAGGCCCACAGGCGGAGTACGCGCCCGACCTTTTGAGGGCCTGATGTCCGAATTGAGCCACTCTGTCGCGAAGTCCAATTATTTCCCCATTTAAGCAGTTGAGTCGCTTAACCTGCGACACGTGACTCAATTCACTTACGAAGCTCCCTAGGATCGCGGACGGCCTTTGCTTCCGGGAATCCCAATGCCCGGCGGGTGCCGATGGCCGAGAGAAACTAAGCCTCTTAGTAAAAGGAGTAATTGCCGAAACTTATTCCCGGAGGCTATGAATATCCCCGCCGCAGCGCACCGCTAAATGAAACGTGGTGCAGTTTGCCGAGGGGGACCGGCAACTGCGGGTGATCCAATTCTCGGAAAAGGACCGCTCCATGCCCCGTCATGCCCGTAAGCGCTCTCCCCGGACGCACCGGTTCCTCGCCGGCGGCGCCATCACCGTCGGTACCCTCGTCATGGCCTGCACGGCCGCGACGGGCAGCGCCCAGGCCGCCACCGCCACCGCCACCGCGCCCAGCTACACCGTCAAGGCCGGCGACCACCTGGCCTCGATCGCCCGTGCCCTCAAGGTGCCGGGCGGCTGGTCGGCCATCGCGTCGGCCAACCACCTCAGCAGCCCCTACTCGCTCCTGCCGGGCCAGGTCCTCACTCTGCCCGCCGGCTCGGCGGCCCCGGCCAAGGCGGCCACGACCAAGGCCGCACCGGCGAGCACCTCGTCCGCCGCCGGCCAGAGCTACGCCAACAACCTGGACGGCTGGATCAAGCAGGCGCTGGCGACCATGGCCCAGAACCACATCCCGGGCACCTACAACGGCATCTACCGCAACGTCATACGGGAGTCCTCCGGCAACCCGAACGCCATCAACAACTGGGACTCCAACGCCGCCAAGGGCACCCCGTCCAAGGGCCTGCTCCAGGTGATCCAGCCGACGTTCGACGCCTACCACGTGCCGGGCACCTCGACGAACATCTACGACCCGGTCGCCAACATCACCGCCGCGTGCAACTACGCGTACCACCGCTACGGCTCGATCGACAACGTGTTCAGCGCGTACTGACGGCCGATTCCCGCACAGCCGGATCCGTAATTCAAGATGGCGGGTGCATGCCTCTGAATTGCACCGGCAAGGCACGTCGGGCTGTTGTCCCGGCTGTTCGCCCAGCACGCCCGGGCCGCTCCACGCAGCGGCCCGGGCGCGTGCGTTCGCCGGTGTGTTCACCGGTCGCGTTCGCCGGTGCGTTCTCCGCTCAGTTCGTCGGCCAGGGGACCTGTGGTGAGTGGTAGTAGTCGATGCCGAGGGCGTCCCAGCGGGGAGCCTGGGCTGCCAGGCGGAGTTTGTAGGTGTTCCAGTCGTGGGTGGCCGGCGGGGACCAGCCCAGTTCGGCCGCGCCCGGGAGGCGGGGGAACGCCATGTAGTCGAGGTCGGCGTTCGTCTTCAGGGTCTCCGTCCACAGGGGGGCCTCCACGCCCCTGATGGACGATGCCGGGGCGCCCGGGAGGTAGGCGCCGGGATTCCAGTCGTACGACCGCTGCACCTCGACGTAACCGGCCCACTTCGTGCCCGGCTTGGTGCTGCTGGTGTACTTCATGTCGAGGTAGACGCGGTCCGCCGGGGACAGGATCAGGCCCGTGCCGTTCTGGGCGGCCTGGGCGACCTGGGCCTTCTCCGTGGCGCTGGTGCTGTCCAGGCCCCAGTACTGGGCGAGGGCGCCCTTGGCCGGGTGGGCGCCGGTGAGCTGGTGCCAGCCGATGACCGTCTTGCCGTACTTGGCGACGATCGGCTGCACGCGGTCCATGAACGTCACGTAGTCGTCGTGGCTGGTGGAGTGCGCCTCGTCGCCGCCGATGTGGAGGTAGCGGCCGGGGGTGAGGGCCGCCAGCTCCCTGATCACGTCGTCCGCGAAGGTGTACGTGACCTCCTTCGGCACGCACAGCGAGCTGAAGCCGACCTGGGTGCCGGTGTACAGCGGGGGTGCCACGCCGTCGCAGTTGAGGTCGGCGTAGGAGGCGAGGGCCGCGTTGGTGTGGCCGGGCATGTCGATCTCGGGGACGACCTCCAGATAGCGGGAGGCGGCGTACCGCACGATCTCCCGGTAGTCCGCCTTGGTGTAGGAGCCGCCCTTGCCGCCGCCGACCTCGGTGGAGCCGCCGTAGGTGGCCAGGCGCGGCCAGGAGTCGATGGCGATGCGCCAGCCCTGATCGTCGCTGAGGTGGAGATGCAGCTCGTTGATCTTGTAGAGGGCCAGCTGGTCGATGGAGCGTTTGACCTGGTCGACCGTGAAGAAGTGCCGGGAGACGTCCAGCATGGCGCCCCGGTAGGAGTAGCGGGGGCGGTCCTCCATGGTGCCGCCGGCGATCTGCCAGGGGCCGGGCTGGGCGGTCTTCTTCTCCACGGCCGCCGGGAGGAGCTGACGCAGGGTCTGGACGCCGTGGAAGAGGCCGGCGGGGGCCGACGCGGTGATGGTGACACCGCGCGCGTCGCTGTGCAGCCGGTAGCCCTCGGCGCCGAAGTCGCCCTTGGCGAGGTGGAGTCGGATGCCGCCGGCGCCCTGGCCGGTGGTGAGCGGCAGCGGGTAGCCGGTGGAGGGCCGCAGGATGCCGGTGAGGTAGCCGCCGATGCGGCGGACCTCGGCGGAGTCGTCGACGCGGACGCCGGTCGCGCGGCTGATGCGGTACGGGGTGCCGCCGGGCTGGACGGAGGCGGGCGCCGGGACCACCTGGTCCAGCGGTGTCGGGGTGGCCGCCTGAGCCGCGGAAGCCGCGGGCGCCGCGCCGAGGGTGAACACCCCGGCCGCCGCCATGAGCAGCAGCGATCCGAGGATGCGAGGGGTTCGGGGAGTCGTGCTGTGGTTCCGTCTCACATGCGCTCCCTTCAGATGTGGTCGAGACCACTCTCCCGCAGATCCGGTGAAACAATCCCTCCATGGCGGAAATCATCCAGAAGGACGGCACCTGGACCTTCGACGGCGACACCCTGCGACTCACCCCCGGGCGGGACAAGAACGTGGGCCTGCTCCGCCGCGAGCTGGGCGAACTCGTCGTACCGCTGGGAGCGTTGGCCGGTGTCTCCTTCGAGCAGGGGCGGAAGTCGGGGCGGCTCAGGCTGCGGCTGCGCGACGGCGCCGATCCTCTGACCCAGGCCACCGGCGGCCGGCTCGCCGAGTCGAACGACCCGTATCAGCTGACGGTGGAGTCCGACCGGTACGGCGTCGCCGAGTACTTCGCGGACGAGGTGCGCAACGCGCTGCTGCTGGACGGCGTTTCACCGGATCCGGTCGCCGAGTACCTGCTGCCGGGGCCGGCGCTGCCGGTGTCCGCCTCGGCCGGGGACGGCACGGCGGGCTTCGACGGGGAGCGGGTGCGGCTGGAGTGGAACTGGAAGACCGAGGACGCCAAGGCCGCCACCGGCCCCCGTACGATCCCCCTCGCGGACCTCACCGGCGTGCAGTGGCAGCCGGCGGCCGGTCTCGAGAACGGCCATCTGCGGTTCCTGGTGCGCGGCGCCCCGGTGACGGCGCCGGCCAAGTACGACCCGAACGCGGTCGAGCTGTGGGGCTTCAAGAAGGACCCGCTGATGGCGCTGGTGGCCGCCGCCGTCCAGGCACGGCTGCCGCATCCCGCCGCGGAGCCGGCGGGCATACGGACCGAGCCGCCGCGGCTCACCAAGGAGCCGGAGCCCGCCGAGAGCGACCACGACGCCCTGCTGCGGCGGCTGCGCGAGCTGGGTGAACTGCACCGCGACGGGGTCCTGACGGGCGAGGAGTTCACCCTGGCCAAGCAGGCGGTCCTCAAGCGGATGTGAGGACCGCCCTGACCTGGGCTCAGCGACTTACTTCGCCGTACGGGACACCGTGAAGTGGTCGATACGGTCGCCGGTCTCGGCGATGCCCGACACCGTCAGCGTGGTCTGCCGGCCCTTCGGCGCGGGGGTGACGTCCACGCGCAGGAAGGAGTAGTTGAGGTAGCGCACGCGGGACCAGGTGACGGTCTCGTTGACCTTGCCGTCCTTGGTGTTGATGAAGGACGCGACCGAGTCGACCTCGTGCTCGTGGCCCTCGTAGGAGTCCGGGGCGCTGAACGCGTACAGGCTGCGGCCCGCCGCGCCGGCGGTGACGTAGACCACACCCTCGGTCTCGGGGTAGGCGGTGCCGCCGATCGGGAGCTTCTTGGTGACCTTGTTGTCCTTGATCACGTCGGTGCGCTCGTACTGGTGGTTGTGGCCGTTGATGACCAGGTCCACCTGGTACTTCTCGAACAGCGGCACCCACTCCTGGCGCACGCCCCCCTCCGAGGCGTGCGCCGTGGACGTGCAGTACGCACAGTGGTGGAAGAAGACGACGATGAAGTCGATGTCGTCACACGACCGGTACTTCTTCAGCTGGGTCTCGAACCACGTGGTCTGGGTTCCGCCCGATATACCCAGGTTCGCCGGGATCTCGAAGGAGACGTCGTTCGGGTCCAGCGAGATCACCGCGGTGTTGCCGTGGACGAAGGAGTAGACGCCGGGCAGGTTCTTCGCGTCCGGGCCGTTGTCCGGGAGGGTCCAGCGGGCCTCCTCGCCGCCGTAACCGTTGGGCGAGTACCAGGCCTCCATGTCGTGGTTGCCGTAACTGACCATCCACGGGACCTGCTTGGCGACCGACTCGGTCTGGTACAGGAACTGGTCCCAGGTGCGCGAGTCGAAGCCGGTGTCGGTGCTCTTGCCCTGGCCGGCCGGGTCGCCGTAGGCGATGTCGCCGGCGTGCAGGTGGAAGGCCGGGTTCTGGCCGAGGATCAGGGCGTTGTTGGCCAGGCCGTGGTAGCCGACGCCCTCGTCACCGAAGGCGGTGAAGGTGAACGGCGCCTTGTGGGCGGGGGCGGTGGTGAAGGTGCCCAGGGTGCCCAGCAGGTGCCGCTCGGCCGGGTCGAAGCCGTCGTGGCCGACGCCGTAGTAGTACGTCCTGCCGGGGCGCAGGTGGGTCAGCTGGGCGTGCAGGTAGTACTGCGTGTGGTCGCCGCTCGCGCCGACGCCGGCCGGGGTGTAGAGGCTGCGGACCTCGGCCTCGATCTTGCGGGAGAGGTCCCAGGGGTGCGCGCCGATGCGGATGAACGGGTTCTTCACGGCGACCGGGACCTGCCAGGAGACGGTCATCTGCGTGCGCGGGTCGTTGCCGTAGGCGAGGTGGCGGCCGAAGGGGGCGACGAGGGCGCCGTCGACCGTCTCGGTGGCGGGGGCGGTGCGCTGCGTCGGCACCGCCGCCTGGGCGGTGGCGCCCGGCACGAACGCGCCACCCGCGACGGCGCCCAGCGTGACGGCGCCGCCTCTGATCATGGTGCGCCGTGAGAATCTGGCGCGCAGGTACTCATGCTGCTCGGCCATGCTCATGCGCTCGGCCAGCTTCTCGGGTACTCCCATACGAGGAATGTCCATGGCGTCCGAAACTCGTGGGTCCGGGCAACGAGACACAAGACACAGAATGGACAGCTTGCGAACAGAGATCCAACAGCCCCGCACCCAGGCCGCTGCCCGAAATCGGGCACGTTTCTTGCGAAACCGGCGCCGGTACCCCAGGATCTACCGGGTGCACGACGAACTCGTTGATCATCTGACGCGGTCCACGCCCCTGAGCCGGGGCGAGGCGCTGCGGGTGATCCAGGACGTGCTCGCCTACTTCGACGAGACGACCCAGGACTTCGTGCGTCGCCGCCACCGCGAGCTGCAGGCCCAGGGCCTGGTGAACGCGGAGATCTTCGAACGGATCGAGGCGGACCTGAGATACCGGGCGGTGGCGCCGCCGGAGCTGACGCTCAGGCAGCTGCGCCGCATGATCTACGGCTGAGATGCCAGGCTGAGAGATACCTGTACATGTGCGGAATTGTCGGATACATCGGGAAGCGTGACGTAGCCCCCTTGCTGCTCGAAGGCCTGCAGCGGCTGGAGTACCGCGGCTACGACTCCGCGGGCATCGTCGTCACCGCCCCGAAGGCGCCCGGCCTGAAGATGGTCAAGGCCAAGGGCCGGGTGCGCGACCTGGAGGCCAAGGTCCCGGCGCGCTTCAAGGGCACCACCGGTATCGCCCACACCCGCTGGGCCACCCACGGCGCTCCCTCCGACGTGAACGCCCACCCGCACATGTCGGCCGACGGCAAGGTCGCCGTCGTCCACAACGGCATCATCGACAACGCCGCCGACCTGCGCCGCAAGCTGGAGGCGGACGGCGTCGAGTTCCTCTCCGAGACCGACACCGAGGTGCTCACCCACCTCATCGCCCGCTCCACGGCCGAGAAGCTGGAGGACAAGGTCCGCCAGGCGGTCCGGGTGATCGAGGGCACGTACGGCATCGCCGTGCTGCACGCCGACTTCCCCGACCGGATCGTGGTGGCCCGCAACGGCTCCCCGGTCGTCCTCGGCATCGGCGAGAAGGAGATGTTCGTCGCCTCCGACATCGCCGCGCTGGTCATGCACACCCGCCAGATAGTGACGCTGGACGACGGCGAGATGGCCACCCTCAAGGCCGACGACTTCCGCACCTACACCACCGAGGGCACGCGTACCACCGCCGAGCCCACCACGGTGGAGTGGGAGGCCGAGTCGTACGACATGGGCGGCCACGACACCTATATGCACAAGGAGATCTTCGAGCAGGCCGACGCCGTGGACCGCGTGCTGCGCGGCCGCATCGACGACCGCTTCTCCACCGTGCACCTCGGCGGCCTCAACCTGGACGCCCGCGAGGCCCGGCAGATCCGCCGCGTGAAGATCCTCGGCTGCGGCACCTCGTACCACGCGGGCATGATCGGCGCCCAGATGATCGAGGAGCTGGCCCGCATCCCCGCCGACGCCGAGCCGGCCTCCGAGTTCCGCTACCGCAACGCGGTCGTCGACCCCGACACCCTGTACGTCGCCGTCTCCCAGTCCGGTGAGACGTACGACGTCCTCGCCGCCGTGCAGGAGCTCAAGCGCAAGGGCGCAAAGGTCTTCGGCGTCGTCAACGTCGTCGGCTCGGCGATCGCGCGCGAGGCGGACGCCGGGATCTACGTCCACGCGGGCCCCGAGGTCTGCGTGGTCTCGACGAAGTGCTTCACGAACATGACGGTGGCCTTCGCCCTCCTCGCCCTCCACCTCGGCCGCACCCGTGACCTCTCGGTCCGCGACGGCAAGCGGATCATCGAGGGCCTGCGCAAGCTGCCGGACCAGATCACCGAGATCCTCAAGCAGGAGGAGAAGATCAAGGAGCTGGCCGAGGGGTACGCCGACGCCCGCTCGATGCTCTTCATCGGCCGCGTCCGGGGCTACCCGGTGGCCCGCGAGGCCTCCCTGAAGCTCAAGGAGGTCTCCTACATCCACGCCGAGGCCTACCCCGCCTCCGAGCTGAAGCACGGCCCGCTGGCCCTGATCGAGCCGGCCCTCCCCACGGTCGCGATCGTCCCCGACGACGACCTGCTGGAGAAGAACCGCGCGGCCCTGGAGGAGATCAAGGCCCGCAGCGGCAAGATCCTCGCGGTGGCCCACCAGCACCAGGAGAAGGCCGACCACACGATCGTCGTCCCGAAGAACGAGGACGAACTGGACCCGATCCTGATGGGCATCCCGCTCCAGCTCCTGGCGTACCACACGGCGAAGGCCCTGGGCCGGGACATCGACAAGCCGCGCAACCTCGCGAAGTCGGTGACGGTGGAGTAGGAAATTCACGCGACCACCGAAGCGACAATTGAGCAACCCCCGCGGCGAGCAACCACGTCCGCGAGAGCGGCGCCGGTTTAGGCGCAAAAAGGGGACCCCCACGTGTGCCACCTTCACGTGGGGGTCCTTTCCGTGCTGCCGGAATCAGCCGGCGGCCGTCACCCCCCGGCCCGCAGCACGCCTGGGAAGCGCCGTCGGCCAGTGCGCCAGCGCGGCCGTCGCGGCGTACCAGGCCACCGCACCGGACACCGCGGCGACCCAGCCGCCCACCTTGGCCAAGGACGAACTGTCGGCGAAGGCCGCGACGGCCAGCACCAGCATGGCCAGGAACAGCAGCCCGTGCATGACCTGTCCGAGGCTGTCCCCGCCCGCGAGGGTCAGGGTGAGCGCCACCAGGGCGAAGAGGAGCAGGAAGAGCCCGGCTCCGTTGGCGGAGGACTGACCTGCGGCGGCCCAGGTGAACCACAGCGCACCGAGGGCCACGAAGCCCGTACCGGAGGCGGCGTCCCCGCCGCGGAAGGCCAGCAGGCCGACGAGGAACAGGGCAACTCCGCCCACATAGTGGGCCACTGAGACGGCGTCGGACGCGGCCACGCCGTGGATGACACCGGTCGTACCGAGGCCGAACGCCAACAGGGTGATTCCCAGGGCGAGTCGGCCGACCACGGTAGTGCTTCCCGTTCCCGCAGAGACTTCGTTGTCCACGGCGGGCTCCCTTCATGCTGTGCAGTTGCGCGGTGACCGATATATGCCCTTCACAAGGGCACAAACCACCTCTACGCACGAGTAGTTTCGCGCTGCACAAAGGGAGTTGGGACGCTCAGGGAATGACGATCACGGGCCGCTGCGCCCGCTTGGCGAGCCGCCCGGCGACGGAGCCGAAGATGCGGCCGACGATACCGTGGGTGGAGCCGACGACGATCGCGTCGGCCTCGTACTCCCGCCCCACCTCTTCGAGTTCGTGGCAGATGTCCCCGCCCCGCTCGACCAGGATCCAGGGCACCTCGGCCAGATAGTCCGCGCACGCCAGCTCCAGACCGAGCACCTCGGTGCGGTGGTCCGGCACGTCGACGAAGACGGGCGGCTCGCAACCGGCCCACACGGTGGTCGGCAGCCGGTTGGCGACATGGACGATGATCAGACCCGAGTGCGAGCGGTGGGCCATGCCGATGGCGTAGGCGAGGGCGCGCTCGCTGGAGGTGGAGCCGTCGAAGCCGACGACGACTCCGTGCCGGAAGGCAGGGTCGCATGAGGGGCGTGACTCTTCCGCCGCCAGGGGATCGGCCGCCGTGGGATCGGCGACCGGCCGCTTGCGGTCCGCGGGTTCGAAGAATTCGTGACCGGCCATGGCTGTCTCGGCGTTGTGATCCTTTATGGGTGGGACGACAGTGTGCGGCGGAGCTGTGTCCGGGAAACATCTTCCCAACCCCATACCCCCAAGGGTACGGCGGCACGCCTCCCGAGCCCAGATCCCGCGCACGCTCCGTAAGCGGTCCCCCGACGTCCGTAGGGGTTCACCGGAGCATGCACGAGCGACGCCCGTAACGCAATGGTTGCTGCCCCGTACAGGCGGTTTGCACAGGATTCACAGACGTACGCCCGGTGACCGACCCGTCGAACAGACGTTGAACCCGGGTGACCCACCGCCACAGGGAGTACGAACTCATGCCCGGTCGCCGATCCACCTCCGAGCAGCCGCCCGCGCCGGACACCGTGAGTGATGTGATCCGCTGGGCCGCCTTCAGCTGCGTGCTCGTCCCCGTGGTCCTGGTCTGGTACGGCACCTCGCTGGCCGGCGCGACGGGCGCCGCGCTGGGCCTGGCGGCCGTCACGGCCGTGTGCCGGATCCTCCTGCGTCACTCCGAGCGGTGCGCCACGCGGCCCCGCCGTCCCGCGAAGCATTGCGCGGTGCAAAGAGGCGGACGTCACAGCCGCCGACGGACACCGGTCGACTGACCTGTTTTCGTACCCCCGAACGCTTCTTTTCAGCCAACTTCCGAATGTGTCCGAAGAGGGGCCCCAAGCACCCTCCAACCCCCGTTTGACCTGCACGGAAAGGGTCTACGGGCGACTGCGCACCCTACGCGGTTTGGCCACTGCGACAAGGCGCACTTCCCTGCACGCCTCGTGAGTGCAACGCTTCGTGATCGAATGCTTCACGCCAAGTTGTCATGTCGACAATCTGGGGCGTGTGGAACTGGTCACCGTGAGACCGCGGGAGCCAGTAGATTCGATCTTGACTGTCTTACGGCGGGGGACTCGTGCAGGACCGAGGGGAAACGTGCAGGAGCGACACAACCGAGGAGCCGCGACCACCGAGGGGGGCTTAGCAGTATGAGCCACGACTCCACTGCCGCGCCGGAAACCGCGGCCCGGAAACTCTCCGGGCGACGCCGCAAGGAGATCGTCGCGGTGCTGCTGTTCAGCGGCGGCCCCATCTTCGAGAGTTCCATACCGCTGTCGGTGTTCGGGATAGACCGCCAGGACGCCGGCGTGCCGCGCTACCGACTACTGGTGTGCGCCGGCGAGGAAGGCCCGCTGCGGACCACAGGGGGCCTGGAACTCACCGCGCCGCATGGACTGGAGGCGATCTCACGCGCCGGGACGGTCGTCGTACCGGCCTGGCGATCGATCACCGCGCCACCGCCCGAGGAGGCGCTCGACGCGCTGCGCCGGGCCCACGAGGAGGGGGCACGCATCGTCGGGCTGTGCACCGGCGCCTTCGTCCTCGCGGCGGCGGGCCTGCTGGACGGCCGTCCGGCGACCACCCACTGGATGTACGCGCCGACGCTGGCCAAGCGCTATCCGTCGGTGCACGTCGATCCACGAGAACTGTTCGTGGACGACGGCGACGTGCTGACGTCGGCGGGTACGGCGGCCGGAATCGATCTCTGTCTTCACATCGTGCGGACGGACCACGGCAACGAGGCGGCCGGCGCGCTCGCCCGGCGCCTGGTGGTCCCACCGCGCCGGACAGGCGGCCAGGAGCGCTATCTCGATCGGTCTTTACCGGAGGAGATCGGCGCCGACCCGCTCGCCGAGGTCGTCGCCTGGGCGCTGGAACACCTCCACGAGCAGTTCGACGTGGAGACCCTGGCGGCACGCGCCTATATGAGCCGCCGTACGTTCGACCGCCGGTTCCGCTCGCTGACCGGCAGCGCACCGCTGCAGTGGCTGATCACCCAGCGGGTGCTGCAGGCCCAGCGGCTGCTGGAGACGTCGGACTTCTCCGTGGACGAGGTGGCGGGCCGGTGCGGCTTCCGCTCCCCCGTCGCGCTGCGCGGGCACTTCCGCCGCCAGCTCGGCTCGTCCCCCGCCGCCTACCGGGCCGCCTACCGGGCCCGCCGGCCGCAGGGCGACAGGCCGTCCGACACGGAGCCGGCGCTGTCGGCCCACGGCCAGCCGGGCCCGCCCGCAGGCCTGCCGGGCCCCGGCCCGATGGGCCACAGCCCCGCCCTGCTGCACCCGGACCGCGACAGCGGCGTCCCGATGCAGAGCCGCCGCCAGGCGGCGGGCGCGGTGGGGCTGCTGCCGGGGCCGCGGAGCGGTAGCTGAGAGAGACGGGGGGCGAGCGCACGCTCGCCCCCCTCTTCTTGCAGCTTGTCCCGGCTCTTCCCGCGAAGCACAGGGGGCACCCAAAAGCTCAGGTCCGCTTTAGGGTGGTCGCATGAACGATCGCATGGTGTGGATCGACTGCGAGATGACCGGCCTCTCGCTGTCCGACGACGCGCTCATCGAGGTAGCCGCCCTCGTCACCGACTCCGAGCTGAACGTACTCGGCGAGGGGGTGGACATCGTCATCCGCCCGCCGGACCAGGCGCTGGAGACGATGCCGGAGGTGGTGCGTCAGATGCACACCGCGTCCGGGCTGCTCGCCGAGCTCCCGGGCGGCACGACCCTTCAGGACGCCGAGGAGCAGGTCCTCGCCTATGTGAAGGAGTACGTGAAGGAGCCCGGCAAGGCCCCGCTGTGCGGCAACTCCGTCGGCACCGACCGCGGCTTCCTGCTACGGGACATGCCGACCCTGGAGGACTGGCTCCACTACCGGATCGTCGACGTGTCCTCCATCAAGGAGCTGGCCCGCCGCTGGTATCCGAGAACGTACTTCAACAGCCCGGAGAAGAACGGCAACCACCGGGCCCTCGCCGACATCCGCGAGTCGATCGCCGAGCTGCGCTACTACCGCGAGGCCATCTTCGTGCCGCAGCCCGGCCCGGACTCCGACACCGCGAAGGCGATCGCCGCCAAGCACGTGCTGCCCGCGCAGTAGCCCGCGCCGTAGCCCAGGGAGAAGGACCCGGAAGAAGGACCCGGAAGAGCGGCTCGCGAAAACGTGTGCGCGAGCACCCCTTCGGACCCTGTAGACTTCTTCTCGGCCGGTCGGGGAGACGACAAGTTCCACCGCCGGTCATGGTGGGTGTAGCTCAGCTGGTAGAGCACCTGGTTGTGGTCCAGGATGCCGCGGGTTCGAGTCCCGTCACTCACCCTCACCGATCAGCCGGTGACTCCGTCGCGAGACGAGTCACCGGCTGATCCCTTTTCACCGCCCCGGGCCCGCCCCGCAACGGCACCTCCTTCACCAGCAGCGCCAGGACGAACGCCACCGCGCACACCCCGGCGGTCGCAAGGAAGATGTGCTGGGTGCCGTGGGCCACCGCGTGCCGGTACGCCTCCCCCGTCGCCGTGTCCGGCACCGCCCGGGTGAACAGCGAGCCGAAGACGGCCACGCCCACGGAGCCGCCGAGGGTGCGGAACAGGTTCGTCGCCGCCATGGCCGCCCCCATGTCCCGCAGTTCCACGCTGTTCTGCGCGAGGGTGGTGGCCATCTGCATGGTGAAGCCCAGGCCGAGGCCGACGAGCGCCATCCCGCAGCCGGCGGCGAGGCGGGAGGTGCCCGTGTCCATCGTGGCGAGCGCCAGCGTGCCGGCCGTCAGCAGAAGGGTGCCGAGCACCGGGAACACCTTGTACCGGCCGGTGCGGGACATGACCTTCCCGGCGATGTTGGATGTGATCACCACGGGGATCATCATCGGCAGCAGGAGCAGCCCGGAGCTGGTCGCCGTGGCGCCCTGCACCGTCTGCTGGAACAGGGGCAGATAGAGCGCGCAGCCGAACATCACCACGCCGACGGCCACCAACAGGCCGATCGCGAGCGGGAAGTTGCGGTGCCCGGTGAACACCCGGGGCGGCAGCAGGGGTTCGGGGACACGCCGCTCCACGACGGTGAACACCGCCGTGCCGAGGACGGTCACCGCACCCAGGGCGAGTATCCGCCAGGACGTCCAGGCGTACGTCGTACCGGCCCAGGTCGCCGCGAGGACCGCCGCGCCGATCGTGGCTCCCAGCACGGCGATGCCCGCCCAGTCGATGCGCGGCCGGGACTTCGGGGCCGGCTCCGGCAGCCTGAGCATCAGCTGGATCCAGACCAGGGCGACGATGCCGAGCGGCAGATTGACGTAGAACGCCCAGCGCCAGCCGAGGTGGCCGGTGACCAGGCCGCCGACCAGGGGGCCGCCGACCACGCCGAGGGCCATCACGGAGGCGGTCATGCCCTGGTAGCGACCGCGCTCCCGGGGCGGTACGAGGGTGCCGACCAGGGCGAATCCCCCGGCGGCCAGTCCGCCCGCGCCGATGCCCTGCAGCGCGCGGAACCCGATCAGCTGGGTCATCGAGTGGGCGGCGCCGGCGAGCAGCGAGGCCAGCAGGAAGATCACGATCGAGGCGAGGAAGACGCGCTCGCGGTGGTAGAGGTCACCGAGCTTGCCCCAGACGGGAGTCGAGACGGCGGTGGCGAGGGTGTACGCGGTGACGACCCAGGCGATGTGCTCCAGGCCGCCCAGGTCACGGACGACCGTCGGCATCGCCGTACCGACGATGTTGTTGTCGAGCATGCCCAGCAGCATGGCGAGCATCACGCCGAGCAGCGTCCAGCGGACGTTCCCGGGAGGTGGTGTGGTCCTACGAGGTGATGTGGTCATGCGGCCCAGAAAAGCACACCGACTCACTAAGTGCAATGAGTCAACTTTTTGCATGGGGCAACCGAGCTGGGTACGCTACGGACCATGACGGAGACGACGGAGCCGATGGGCCGCCGCGAACGCAAGAAGGCCGCGACCCGCCAGGCACTGGCGGACGCGGCACTGGAGCTGTTCCTGAAGCACGGCTTCGAGGCGGTGAGCATCAGGGACATCGCGGAGGCGGCCGACGTCTCCACCACGACCCTGTTCAAGCACTTCCCGAGCAAGGAAGCGCTGCTGTTCGACCTGGACGCGGACGTGGAGGAGGCTCTGGTCGCCGCCGTACGCGATCGGGCGCCCGGCACCCCGCTCCTTCCGGCCCTGCGCGAGCACATGCTGCGGTCGCCGGGGATCAAGCCCGAGTACGACGAGCAGATGGCCGCGTTCCAGAAGCTGGTGTCCAGCACCCCGGCGCTCCTGGACTACCACCGGCGCATGTGGATGCGGCACGAACGCGCCCTGGCCGAGGCCATCGCCACCGACACCGCCGCCCCCACCGACGACCCCACCTGCGCCGCCCTGGCCCACCTAGCCCTGGAGACCCGGGCCCTGGCGGCAACGACCTCGAACCGGGTCGCCGCGGTCAACGCCGCGTTCGATCTGCTGGAGCGGGGATGGGAGGCGGTACGCCCGGGAGGCGAGCGGGCCTCTTAGGAGCCGTTGGCACGGGGAGGCGGGCGGCGGTGGGTCATGCACCGGTCGCCGTTGGCCTGCCGAGTGGGCGGCGGCGGGGTTACGGGACGGCCGCCATTGACCTGCCGAGTGGGCAGCGGCGGGTCATGCACCGGCCGCCATTGACCTGCCGAGTGGGCGGCGGCGGGTCATGCACCGGCCGCCATTGACCTGCCGAGTGGGCAGCGGCGGGGTTACGGGACGGCCGCTACCGGCCCACCGAGACCGGGGTCACGCACCGGCCGCCGCCGGCCCGCCGAGACCGAGTCGATCAGGTCCTCGACGCCCGGGCGGGCCGGGCCGAGGAACATGCGGGAGCTGGAGATGCCCGCCTCGAACAGCGCCGGGCGACACCGAGGACACGCACCGGCCGCCAACAACCCGCCGAGACACCCTGCGCCGAAGACACACAGGTCGCCGCCAACCCACCAAGACCCCCCGCAGCGGCCTACGCCCCAGTCGTCGTCAGCGTTTCGGCAGGAGGGCGATGTCGGACAGCGGGCCGAGGTGGCCGAGCTTGTCGGGGTTGGAGACCGAGTGGATCGCGCGGATCACGCCGTCGGCGATGTCGAGCTCCACCACACTGGCCACGCGCCCTTCGCTGTCGTAGGTCACGGCGCCCGGACGGCCGTTGATCCACGCCGCCCGCATCGAGGCGCCGAGGATCCGGACCCGGCGGAACCCGCCGACCAGCAGCTGTGCCACATGGCGCGGTTCGGTGACGGACCGCGCGAGCGCCCGCGCCTTGCCGCCGCCGTCGCCCTGGAACACCACGTCGGGGGCGAGCATGCCGAGCAGCGCGTCCATGTCACCGCCCTCGGCGGCCTCGAAGAACTTACGGGCCAGCTCCTCGCTCTCCGCCCGCCGTACCGGGGGCGGCGGCGCGAGGTCGGCCGCCCGACCGCCGGCGGCGACGCGCTTTCTGGCGCGGGCGAAGATCTGCCGGCAGTTCGCCTCGGACTTGCCGGTGAGCCGCGCCACCTCCGGGTAGCCGTACCCGAAGACCTCACGCAGCACGAACACCGCCCGCTCCACCGGGGAGAGGGCCTCCAGCAGCACGAGGAACGCCATCGACAGCGAGTCGGACAGCTCGGCGTGCTCGGCCGGTCCGGGCCGGTCGGCGCAGACCACGACCGGCTCGGGCAGCCAGTCGCCCACGTAGGTCTCGCGCCGTACCCGCGCCGAACTCAGGTAGTTGATGCCCAGCCGCGTCACCGACGTGGTCAGATACGCCTTCAGATTCCCGACCGCCGTCCCGGCCTGGCGCACCCGGGTCAGGTTGAGGAAGGCGTCCTGCACGATGTCCTCGGCGTCGCCCACGGATCCGGTCATCCCGTAGGCGATGGAGAACAGCAGCGACCGGTATCCGTCCGCGTCCGTCGCCCTCACTGATCCCGCCACGGAGCCCCCCCCTTCGAACTTCCGCAAGACGTCCAGCAGCGTATCCGCTCCTGTCACAGATTGCCGGGCCGCCCTGTCTCAGAGGGCCGACGGCGAACGACGGGAACAAAGGGAACGGGTCGTGAACCTCGCACTGTGTATGTGCGCAGTGGGTCACCGACTTCAGCGGGGCGGTGTGAAGGCCATCGGAGCGCTGGAGGTGCTGGCCGCGGTGGGGCTGATCCTGCCCGCCGCGCTCGGCATCGCGCCGGTTCTGGTGCCGCTGGCCGCCCTCGGCCTGGTGATCCTGATGACCGGTGCGGCGATCACCCGGCTCCGGCGTCACGAGGTCCGGTTCATGGTGGTGGACGTGGTCTACATCGTCCTGGCCGCGTTCGTGGCGTGGGGCCGCTTCGGCCCCGAGTCCTTTGTCCACTGACGGGAGGAGACCGCGGTCGTGATCATCGACCTGCCCTCGGCGGCCGACCCGGTCGCTACGCCGGTCGCCCAGGCCGAGAAGGCACTGAACCGGGCCTGTGGCGGCTCAGGGAACGGACGCGGACGCGAGGGGCGTTACGACGACGCCCGCGCCACCAGTTCCGTCGGCAGTACCGCGTGCTGCCGCTCCAGTCCCCGGGACGCGGGCGGGCGGCGGTCGGCGATCTCCGCGAGGAGCAGGTCGATCATCGCGCGGCCCATCTCCTCGATCGGCTGGCGGACGCTGGTCAGCGGTGGGTCCATGTGGCGGGCGATGGCGGAGTCGTCGTAGCCCACGAGGGCCACGTCGTCGGGGATACGGCGGCCCGCCTCGCGCAGCACCTGCCGGGCGCCGGCCGCCATCACGTCCGAGCCGGCGAAGACCGCGTCCAGGCCGGGGTGACGGGCGAGCAGCGCGGACATGGCCCGGCGGCCGCCCTCCTCCGTGAAGTCCCCCGGTTCCACGAGGAGTTCGTCCACCTTCCGGCCCGCGTCGCGCAGGGCGTCGCGGTAGCCGTCGGCGCGGCGCTGGGCGCCGTAGACATCGAGCCGCCCGGTGATGTGCGCGATGCGGGAGCGGCCCCGGGACAGCAGGTGCTCCACGGCCGAGCGGGCGCCGCCGTAGTTGTCCGAGTCCACCGAGGTGAGCGTCTCGCCGGCCGAGCGGGGGCCGCTGATCACGGCCGGGATCTCCAGCTGGGCCAGCAGGTCGGGCAGCGGGTCGTCGGCATGGACGGAGACCAGGAGCACGCCGTCCACTCGGTGTGCCGCCAGGTACTGGGCCAGGCGCCGGCGCTCCCGGTCGCTGCCCGCGAAGATCAGCAGCAACTGCATCTCGGTGTCGGAGAGTTCGGCGCCCACACCGCGCAGCATGTCCGAGAAGTACGGCTCGGCGAAGAAGCGGGTCTCCGGCTCGGGGACCACGAGGGCGATGGCGTCGGTGCGGTTGGCGGCCAGGGCGCGAGCCGCCGTGTTGGGGACGTAGCCGAGTTCGGCGACCGCCGCCTCCACCGCGGCGCGGGTGGCGTCGCTGACCCGGGGCGAGCCGTTGATCACCCGCGACACCGTGCCCCGGCCGACCCCGGCCCGGGCGGCGACCTCCTCGAGCGTGGGCCGACCCCCGCTGCGGCCCCGCGCTCCGTGGCTTGCCATGGGCTCCGCCTCTCTCGACCGATTCCTGGTGCTGGCCTGGAATGTAACAGCACCGTTCGCCGTGGCCGCCGTCCTGGGGGCTGCGCCCCAGACCCCCGTTCGCCGGCCTTCGGCCGCGTCCCCGAACGCCGGCCGGGCTGGATTGTGCGCCCCAACTCGACCCGGCTAACGCTCAGATAACCGAAGACAGTTGCGCTGTCCGCTCCCTTGACACCCCGCCCCCGACCGACGACTCTTCAACACATCACTCATGGGAGCGCTCCCACACTACCTGAGCCCTACACATCCCGCACGTTCCCCGCCCGGGCCGCAGCGCGTACGAACGGGCCCTGTTCATGCAGTTGGCCGGGGGGTCGGCACGTCAGGCAACAGGAGGACGCAATGCGCACGAGCATCCGCCGGTCCCAGCGGCTGATGGCCCTCGCGGCCGTGGCCGCGCTGACCACCGGGCTGCTGGCCGGCTGCGCCAAGGACTCGAACGACAGCTCGTCGGACGGCTCCGGCGGCGGCGGAAACGGCAAGGGCAAGATCACGCTGACCATCGGCACCTTCGGCGTCTTCGGCTACAAGCAGTCCGGCCTCTACGACGAGTACATGAAGCTGCACCCGGAGATCAACATCAAGGAGAACGTCACCACCCGCACCGACGTGTACTGGCCGAAGGTGCTCACCCGCCTCCAGGCCGGCTCCGGCACGGACGACATCCAGGCCATCGAGATCGGCAACATCACCGAGGCCGTGCAGACGCAGGCGAACAAGTTCGTCGACCTGGGCAAGGAGGTCGACAAGTCCCAGTGGCTGGACTGGAAGAACGCCCAGGCCACCACGAAGGACGGCAAGCTCATCGGGCTCGGCACCGACATCGGGCCGATGGCCATCTGCTATCGGAAGGACCTGTTCCAGAAGGCGGGGCTGCCGACCGACCGGACCAAGCTCGCCGAGATGTGGAAGGGCGACTGGGCCAAGTACGTCGACGTCGGCAAGCAGTACATGAAGAAGGCGCCCAAGGGCACCAAGTTCGTGGACTCGGCCTCCTCCGTCTACAACGCGGCGGTGGGCGGCGCGAGCGAGCGGTACTACGACAAGGACGGCAACGTCGTCTGGGACAGGTCCGACGGCGTGAAGAAGGCCTGGGACGCCGCCATGAGCGTCGCGACCAGCGACATGTCGGCGAAGCTGAAGCAGTTCGACCCGACCTGGGACCAGGGCTTCGCCAACGGCACCTTCGCCTCCGTCGCCTGCCCGGCCTGGATGATCGGCTACATCGAGCAGAAGTCGGGTGACTTGGGCAAGGGCAAGTGGGACGTGGCTGCGGCGCCGGCCGCGTCCAACTGGGGCGGCTCCTTCCTCGGCGCGCCGACGGCGGGCAAACACCAGAAGGAGGCCATCGCACTGGCCAAGTGGCTGACCGCGCCCGAGCAGCAGGAGAAGGTCTTCGCCAAGCAAGCGAGCTTCCCCTCGACCCCGTCGGCCTACGCGAGTCTGAAGCCGGCCGCGGACACCACCGCGTACTTCTCGAACGCGCCGCTCACCCAGATCTTCTCGGACGCGGCGAAGACCATCCCCTCGCAGCCGCTCGGCCCCAAGGACAAGCCGATCGACAACGCGATCAGCGACATCGGCATCCTCCAGGTCGAGCAGAAGGGCAAGTCGCCGTCCCAGGGCTGGGACGCGGCGTCCAAGGAGATCAAGGACGTGCTCGGCCAGTGACCAGCCCCAAGCAGGCTCTCGCGCACCCCGCGTCGAGCGCCGACGCCGCGCCCGGCACCCCGCCGGGCGCGGCGCGGGACGCTCACGGTCGCGGTACGCAGCCGGGCGCCGACTCCTGGCGCAGCCGACTGTACCGCTGGGACATGAAGGCGTCGCCGTACGCGTTCGTGTCCCCGTTCTTCGTCCTGTTCGGGGCGTTCACGCTGGTCCCGCTGCTCTACACGGCCTGGTACTCGCTGCACCATGTGCAGCTGTCGGCCCTCGACGACCAGACCTGGGCGGGCCTGGACAACTACCGGAACCTGTGGTCCTCGGAGTTCTTCTGGAACGCCCTGGAGAACACCTTCACCATCGGTGTCATCTCGACCGTGCCGCAGCTGCTGGCCGCGATCGGGCTCGCCCACCTGCTGAACTACCGGCTGCGGGGCTCGACCGTCTGGCGTGTGGTGATGCTGACCCCGTACGCCACCTCGGTGGCCGCGGCGACCCTGGTGTTCACGCTGCTGTACTCGTGGGACGGCGGCATGGTCAACTGGATCCTGCACTTCCTCGGTGTCGGTCCCGTCAACTGGCGTGAGTCCGACTGGGGTTCGCAGTTCGCGGTGTCGTCGATCGTGATCTGGCGGTGGACGGGTTACAACGCGCTGATCTACCTCGCCGCCATGCAGGCGATCCCGGCCGATCTCTACGAGTCGGCGGCGATCGACGGCGCCAGCCGCTGGCAGCAGTTCCGGCATGTGACGATCCCGCAGCTGCGCCCGACGATCCTCTTCACGGTCGTGGTCTCCACCATCGGCGCGACCCAGCTCTTCGGCGAGCCGCTGCTGTTCGGCGGGGTCAGCGGGTCCAAGGGCGGCTCGGAGCACCAGTACCAGACGCTCGGTCTGTACATGTACGACCAGGGCTGGATCATCGGCAACCTCGGCAAGGCGTCCGCGATCGCCTGGTCGATGTTCCTGATCCTGCTGGTCATCGCCGCGGTCAATCTGCTGCTCACCCGACGGCTGAGGAAGTCCCCATGACGACCACCGAACCCACCCTGCCCCGCAAGGCCGGCCGCCGCCGGGTGCTGGGCGCGGGCAAGCAGCTGCACGCGGGCCCGGTGACGTACGTCGTGCTCACCGTCTTCGCGCTGGTCTCCCTCGGCCCGCTGGTGTGGACGGCGATCGCGGCCTCGCGCACCGCCGGGCGGCTCGCCCAGACCCCGCCGCCGCTGTGGTTCGGCGGCAACCTGTTCAAGAACCTCCAGGCGGCCTGGGACCAGGCGGGGCTGAGCACGGCGATGTTCAACTCGGTGATCGTGGCGGGCACGATCACGGTGAGCACGGTGCTGTTCTCCACGCTGGCCGGCTTCGCCTTCGCCAAACTGCGGTTCCGTTTCTCCGGTCTGCTGCTCCTGCTGACCATCGGCACGATGATGATCCCGCCGCAACTGGCCGTCGTACCGCTGTATCTGTGGATGTCGGACCTCGGCTGGTCGAACCAGCTGCAGACGGTGATCCTGCCGAGCCTCGTCACCGCCTTCGGTACGTTCTTCATGCGGCAGTACCTGGTGCAGGCGCTGCCGACGGAGCTGATCGAGGCGGCCCGGGTGGACGGGGCGAGCAGCATCCGGATCGTCTGGCACGTCGTCTTTCCCGCGGCACGCCCCGCCATGGCGGTACTCGGCCTGCTGACGTTCGTGTTCGCCTGGAACGACTTCCTGTGGCCGATCATCGCCCTGAACCAGCAGAACCCGACCGTGCAGGTGGCCCTGAACTCGCTCGGCACCGGGTACGTCCCCGACCAGGCGGTGATCATGGCCGGCGCCCTGCTGGGCACGCTGCCGCTGCTGATCGCGTTCGTTCTGTTCGGCAAGCAGATCGTGGGCGGGATCATGCAGGGCGCGATCAAGGGCTGACGGCCACTTTCCCGGGGCCGGCCACCGCGGTGCCGGCCCTTTCCTCCCCCTCACTACGCCAGGTCTCCTACGACCCCCAATGGGAGCGCTTCCATGTCCCTATCCCCCGCATCCCCCGTATCCCCTTCCCCCGTGACCTTTCCGCCCGCCTTCCTCTGGGGAGCCGCGACCTCCGCCTACCAGATCGAGGGGGCGGTGCGGGAGGACGGCCGTACGCCCTCGATCTGGGACACCTTCAGCCATACGCCGGGCAGGACGGCAGGCGGTGAGACCGGTGACATCGCCGTCGACCACTATCACCGCTACCGCGACGACGTGGCGCTGATGGCGGAGCTGGGCCTGACCGCGTACCGCTTCTCGGTCTCCTGGTCCCGGGTGCAGCCCACCGGCCGGGGACCGGCGGTCCAGGTGGGCCTGGACTTCTACCGCCGCCTGGTGGACGACCTGCTCGCCCACGGCATCAAGCCGGCTCTCACCCTCTACCACTGGGATCTGCCGCAGGAGCTGGAGGACGCGGGCGGCTGGCCGCAGCGGGACACCGCGAAGCGGTTCGCGGAGTACGCACAGCTCGTCGGCGAGGCCCTCGGCGACCGGGTGGAGCAGTGGATCACCCTCAACGAACCGTGGTGCAGCGCCTTTCTGGGCTACGGCTCGGGCGTCCACGCCCCCGGCCGTACCGAACCGGAGGCCTCCCTGCGCGCCGCGCATCACCTCAACCTGGCGCACGGCCTGGCGGCTTCGGCCTTGCGCTCGGTGATGCCGGCCCGCAACGGAATCGCGATCAGCCTCAACTCCTCTGTGGTACGGCCGCTTTCGCAGGACCCGGCCGATGTGGCCGCGGCCCGCAGGATCGACGACCTGGCCAACGGCATCTTCCACGGCCCGATGCTGCACGGCGCGTACCCCTCGTCGTTGCTGGAGGCCACGTCCTCGATCACCGACTGGTCGTACGTCCTCGACGGCGACACCCGCACCATCAACGTCCCGCTGGACGCGCTGGGCCTGAACTACTACACCCCGGCCCTGGTGTCGGCCGCGTCCGGCGAGAGCACGGGCCCGCGGGCCGACGGCCACGGCGCCGGCGACCACTCCCCCTGGCCGGGCGCCGACGACGTGCGGTTCCACCAGACGCCGGGCGAGCGCACGGAGATGGGCTGGACGATCGACCCGACGGGCCTGCACGAGCTGCTGATGCGCTACACACGCGAGGCCCCCGGCCTGCCGCTGTACGTGACCGAGAACGGCGCGGCCTACGACGACAAGCCGGACCCCGACGGCCGCGTCCACGACCCCGAGCGCATCGCATACCTCCACGGCCACCTGTCCGAGGTCCGCCGCGCCATCACCGACGGCGCCGACGTCCGCGGCTACTACCTGTGGTCCCTGCTGGACAACTTCGAGTGGGCGTACGGCTACGGCAAGCGGTTCGGCGCGGTGTACGTGGACTACGCGACGCTGGAACGGACACCGAAGTCGAGTGCGCGGTGGTACGGGGAGGCGGCGCGGACGGGGGTGTTGCCGGGGGTGGGGGCCGACTAGAAAACCGCGCCCCGAACCTGGCTACACCCTCGGCACGGCCCTCGGCAAGGCCCTCGTTGATCGCTTCCTCGACGATGCTTTCCTGGAGTTGTCAGGAGCCGTACAGCTCGGTCATCTCGGTGAGCTTGCCGGTGTTGTCGACGGCCACGTCGTAGTAGTTCTGGCCGTAGCAGTCGCTGGTGTCGGCGGGGGCGGTGGCGGTGTCCTGGGCCGTGCCGTCGGCGCAGACCCGCACGTGTGCGATGCCGCCGTGGGCCGCGCCCATCTGCCGCTGCTTGCCGGTCTTCCTGCTGATGACCTTGATCGGGGCGTCGGGCTGGGCGAGGTACGTGCTCTCGTGTCCGGCGGGCCGGTAGGACGCGCCCTCGCCCGTGGTGGAGCAGATCATCCTGGCGTCCTTGGCGGTGATGGTGTTCATGGCACCGGAGACGCTCTCGACCAGGATGATCTTGTGACCCTTGGCGGGCACCGGGCAGGACGACTGCTTGCCGCCGCCGTGGGCGGCGGGGCTCGCCGTGGCGGTGGGGCTGCTGCCCGTGTCGCCGGCGGCGCCGGTGCCGTCGGGCTGACAGGCCGTCAGCGTGAGCGCCGCTCCGGCGAGTACGGCGGTGACAAGGGCATGACGGATGGACGACACGATTCCCCCGAGGTGGTGCGGCCCGGGCACCGACGGCCCGGGTGACGGCAATGGAAACGGGCCGTGCGCCGCTGTGTCCGTACGGCGACCGGCCCGGGCCGAAGATCGACCCGGGTCGGAACTATATAGACATGATCATGTCGGCCGATGGTCGGACACGCCCGGCCCGCAGCGTCAGTTGACGGCCCCGAACGCCTTCGAGAAGGCGAACGTGCCCTGGACGATCGAGCTGCACGTGGGGTCGGCGGAGTTCTTCGCGCCGCCGGGGCACTGCTTGTCGCGGGCCGCGGACCACATGGAGAGGCCGCCGAGGCCCTTGGACTTGGCGAAGTTCGCCAGCTGGGTGGCGTCGTCCACCTTGAAGACCTCGGAGGAGACGTCGTTGACGCCGATCATCGGGGTGACGGCGACCGTCTTCCAGGCGGCGGCGTCGGACAGGCCGAGGACGCTCTTGACCTGGGCCTGGGTGGCCGTCGCGGCCTGCTGGGCGTAGTCGCCCATGTCGCCGCTGTACGAGGGGCCGTAGTCCATCGCCATGATGTTGACGGTGGAGATCTTCACGCCGTTGGACTTGGCGTCGGAGAGGAGGTTCACGCCGTCCTGGGTGAGGCCCTCCGGCATCACCGGGAGGGTGAAGGAGACGTCCAGGTCCGGGTGCTGGGCCTGGAGCTTGGCTATCGCCTTCGCCCGGAGGGTGTTCGCCGACGTGTTCGGCAGTGCGCCGCCCTCGATGTCGAAGTCGACCTTGGTCAGCTTGAACGCGTCGATCGCCTTGCCGTACGCCGCCGCCAGCGCGTCCGCGGAGGAGCAGGTGGTGGCCAGCTCGGAGCCGGAGGCGCCGCCGAAGGAGACCCGGACGTCACCGCCCTTGGCGCGCAGGGAGCCGATCTGCTGGGCCACCGCGTCGCCGGTCACGTCGGTCACGCCGCCCCACTTGGGGGTGCAGCCGCCGCCGTCGGTGATGAAGGCGAGGTTGTAGTTCTTCACCCCGGTCGCGTCGGCCGCGCCGACCATGTCGAAGGCCGGGTAGAGGGAGGTGTCGACGTACGGGGCGAAGCCGGCGGAGGCCGTGGTGCCGCTGCCGGTGGTCTTGGTGGGGGCCGGGGTCGGGGTGGCGCTCTTGGTGGGGGTGGGGGTGGGGGTGGTGCTCTTGGTGGGGGTGGCGGTCGGGACGGGGACGGGGACCGGGTGGGCCGGCCGCTCGGCTCGGGGGTGGCGCCGCCGTCCGCGGAGCACTGGGCCTCGTCGATGAGACAGCCCGTCGGGGCGCCGCTGCCGTTGACCACGAAACCGATGGTCACGGACTTGCCGGGGGCGAGGCCCGCGGTGTCCCACTTCGCCGGCCGCACCGTGACGTGCGAACCGCTCACGCTCGACTCGCCGTTCCACAGGGAGCTGAGCTTGGCGCCCGCCGGGAGGTCGAACTCCAGCGTCCAGGTCTTCTCGGTCTGGTCGCTGTTGTTGGTGACGACGTACTGGGCGGTGTAGCCGGTCGACCAGTCGCTGGTCCTGGTGTACGCGGCGTTCACACCGGCGGCGTGGGCGGTGCCGGTGAGCAGGACCGCGCCGCCACCGACCACGGCCGCGGCCACGAGACCGCCTATCGCCTTGTTCCTGCCACTGATCCTGCGCCGGTGCGTGCTCATGGGGCGTGCCTGCCTTCGCTGTTCACGGGGGTGGATGCGGCAGCACGCTAGCGATCCGGAATCGGACAAATCGCTTGATCGGGGCGGCGGTTGCAGACCTTAGGGTTCGCTTAAGGAAGGGATCGGGGGCGATTAATGGTCGAGACCAGTCAGGACCGGTTTGCCCGACCGGCGTCTGCGCACCCGCCCCCCGTGCCCCCGCCCGGCCGGCGCCCGCCCATCGAGCTGGAACCAGAGCCGCACCTCCGCGCCGCCCAGCACCGAGGAGCCGATCCGCACGTCCCCGCCGGTGGCCTCGGCGAGCCGGCGCACGATGTCGAGGCCGAGGCCGGTCGAACCGGCGTTTCCGGAACCGCGGCCACGGGCCATCGCCGCGTCCGGGTCGGGTATGCCGGGGCCCGCGTCGGAGACCAGGATGATCACCGCGTCCTCGCCGTTGTGCACGTCGACCGCGAAGGCGGTGCCCTCGGCGGTGTGCCGGAACACATTGCCGAGCAGGGCGTCCAGGGCCGCGGCCAGGTCGGCGCGGGCCACGGGTATGCGCACCGGCCGGTCCACTCCGGCCACGCGCCACTTACGGCCCTCGTCCTCGGCGAGCGCGGACCAGAACTCCATGCGTTCGCGCACCACTTCGGCCGCGTCGCACCCGGCGCCGGGGCCGGCCGCGGCCGTCTGCGGCTTGGCCTCCCGGGCCGTACGGATGATGGTGTCAACCTCGCGCTCCAGCTGGGCGACGGCGGCCCGGGTCTGCTCGGCGGCCGGTCCGCCGCCCAGGGAGGCCGCGTTGAGCCGCAGGACGGTGAGCGGCGTACGCAGGCGGTGGGAGAGGTCGGCGGCCAGCTCTCTTTCGTTCGCGAGGAGTTGGACGACCTGGTCGGCCATGGAGTTGAACGCCACGGCCGCGAGCCGCAGTTCGGTCGGGCCGTCCTCCGGCACCCGGGCGCCCAGCCTGCCCTCGCCCAGCTCGTGCGCGCCCCGGACCAGCCGCTGGGCGGGCCGCACCATGCGCACCCCGAGCCGGTCGGCGACCGCGACCGAGCCGACGATCAGCGCGAGGCCGACCGCCGCGAGCACCGCCCAGGCCGTGCCGACGCCGTTGGTCACCTCGGACTCGGGGACGTAGACCTCGACGACGGCGATGTCGCCGGAGCCGAGGGCGACCGGCTGGAGCAGGGTGGAGCCACCGGCCACGGTGGTCGTGGAGGCCCGGCCCATTTTCCGTACGGCCTCGATGTCGCGGCCGGCGGCGCGCTGCCGGCCGAGGTCGAGCGCGGGCCGGCCGCTGCCTGCGGGCAGATGCACGGCCATCCCGGAGTCGGCACCGGCGGAGGCCACGACCCGCTCCAGTTTGTCCCGGTCGGTGGTGATGGACAGCGCGGGCGCGACCGCCGCGGCCTCCCGCTCGGCGCTGGAGAACGCGCGGTCGCGGGCCATCTCCTTGACGACCAGGCCGAGCGGCACGGCGAAGGCGACCACGACCATCGTGGTGACCGCCAGGCAGACCTTGACCAGAGCCCATCTCATCGCGTCGGCTCCCCGTCCATGGGGGGCTCCAGCTTCACGCCGACGCCCCTGAGCGTGTGCAGATAGCGGGGCCGGGCGGCCGTCTCCCCCAATTTCCGGCGCAACCAGGACAGATGGACGTCGATGGTCTGGTCGTCGCCGTAGGACTGCTGCCAGACCTCGGCGAGGAGCTCCTTGCGCGGGACGACGACCCCGGGCCGGCCGGCGAGGAAGGCGAGCAGGTCGAACTCGCGGCGGGTGAGGTCGAGACGGACCCCGTCCAGCTCGGCCTGGCGGCGCAGCGGGTCGACGGTCAGGCCGCCCACGCGGAGCACGGATGCCGACGGGGGCTCCGCGCCGCCGGAGCGGGCCCGGCGCAGCACGGCCGCGATCCGGGCGGAGAGGTGTTCCACGGAGAACGGCTTGGTCAGGTAGTCGTCCGCGCCGGCGTTGAGCAGCCGGACGATCTCCGTCTCGTCATCCCGGGCGGTGGCGATGATGACGGGCACGTCGGTGATGCCGCGGAGCATCTTCAGCGCCTCGGAGCCGTCCAGGTCCGGCAGTCCGAGGTCCAGGATGACCACGTCGAAACGGAAATGGGCGACCTCGCGCAGCGCCTCCAGTGCCGAACCCACGCTGCGCACGGTGTGTGCGGCGTCGGTCAGATGCCGGATGAGCGCCGAGCGTACGAACTGGTCGTCCTCGACCACGAGCACACTTGCCATGCGCCGCACCGTACGCCATGCGGCCGAACCGGTCCGGCGCCTGTGGATAACTCAGACCATGTGCACACGGCGGTACTCCTGGGGCAGTATGGCCCGCGATGCGCAGAGGACTCGTACACGTACTGGCGTGGCTGCTCGCGACGGGAGCGGCGGTCACGCTGTCGTGGTGGGGTGTGCACACGGTGATGGTCCAGACGGCGTACGACCCGCCGCGCGCCCTGCCGGTCACGGCCGCCGACACCACCACGCAGGCCCTGGGCTCGCCGACGCACCGGCCGTCCCCGTCCACCCGTCCGTCACGCGGGCCGACGGCCCCGGCTCCCACACCCACGCGGACACCGGGCCCTTCCCCCACCACCCCGTCGTCCGCGTCCGGCCAGGTCAAGTCGTACGACACCGACGGCGGCCGGGTCGTGTTCGACCTGGGCGCGTCCAGCGCCACACTTGTCTCGGCCACGCCGGGGGCCGGCTGGTCGATGCAGGTGTGGAAGACGCAGACGTGGATCCGGGTGGAGTTCAGCAGCGGCACGGACCGGGTGTCGGTGATGTGCACCTGGCACGACGGGCCGCCGCATGTGGAGATCGGCAACTACTGAGCCCTCAGCGGAACACCGAGGGCGGCGGGGCCGGTGAGGCCACGGCCGCCGCGTCCGTCACGGGGGTCGCGCCGCCGGTGAAGTCCGTGAGCGGCTTGCCGTGTTCGACCCGGCCCGGGTGCGGGTCGGAGGCGGCCCGCCGGGTGAGTTCGGCGAGCGGAAGCGGGGCGTCGGAGGCGACCAGGACGGCGTTGCCGAAGCGCTTGCCGCGCAGCACGGCCGCGTCGGCGATCAGCGCGAGTTCGGCGAACCGGGCGGCGGCGGTGGCGATCTGGCCGCGCAGATGGGCGAGCGGCGGGCCGTCGGCGAGGTTCGCGGCGTAGACCCCGGACGGTTTCAGGGCCCGGCGGACCTCGTCCAGGAACTCGGTGGAGGTGAGGTGGGCGGGGGTGCGGGCGCCGCTGAAGACATCGGCGATGACCAGGTCGGCCCAGCCGTCCGGCACCTTGGCGAGACCCGCGCGGGCATCGGCCGAGCGCACCCGGATCCGGGCGTTCGGGTCCAACGGCAGCTCCCGGCGGACCAGTTGGACCAGGCTCGCGTCCCGCTCCACGATCTGCTGGGTGGAACGGGGGCGGGTGGCGGCGGTGTACCGGGCGAGGGTGAAGGCTCCGCCGCCGAGGTGGACGGCGTGCACGGGCTTGCCCGGCGGGGCGACGAGGTCGATGACATGGCCGAGGCGGCGCTGGTACTCGAAGGACAGGTGGGCGGGGTCGTCCAGGTCGACGTGCGACTGGGGCGCGCCGTCGATCAGCAGCGTCCAGGCCCGGCCGCGGTCGGGATCGGGGACGAGCTCCGCGAGCCCGCCGTCGACCGCCTCCACGACGGCTTCCGCGGCGGACGGCCTGCGCCGCGTGCGCCGTGTCTGCCGTGCGTTGCCGGACCCGCCCATCGCACCATTGTCGCAGGCCGCCCGGACCCGCGCCGCACCGGCGACGGCGGGCCCCCGACCAGCGGCGCCGCCTGCCGGCCGCAGCCGTCGGCCCCCGGCCGGCAAGGCTCCCTCAGCTGCGGCCGTCGGCCGCCTCGATCAGCCGGGCCGCCTCCCCGAGGGCCCGGCGCAGCACCACCGGGTCGGTGGCGAGGTCGGCCTCGCCGGGCGGCAGCAGCCAGTCGGAGCCCTCCACCGGCGGCTCGGGGTTCAGCCTGAGTCCGCGGCCGTCGGTCTCCGTACAGGTGCTGCCCGGCATGTCCCAGCCGGCCGCGGTGCCGGCCGGGACCAGGAAGCCGAGGGTGGCGCAGCCGCCGTCGTGCAGCACGGGCCCCATCGTGTCACCGGCGGCGCCGCGCCGCAGGATGTCGACCGCCTCGAGGCCCTGCCGGGCCGGTACCGTCACGAGGTCGCAAGCCGCCGCGTCCACGTCGCCCGACTCGGCCGACGACGGCGACGTACAAGGTTCGTTGCTCTGGCTGGTCTCCATGCCGGCCTCCACCACACAGCCCTGTTGCGGTCCATCGAGTGCAACGCGTGAGCGCGTCAACGGCTACGGCACAAGTGCGCCGCAAAGGATGGCACTTCATGGCAGATCGTGGATGAGATATCCGGTTTGTAGCCAAACACAGCGTGGCGGGACCTTCACAGCAGGTACGTTCATGCCCGCCGGATCCAGTGCGTCACTCGGACAACTCGTCACGTTTCCGCCCCGGATCCGGCATGGTTCGACGGTTCGCACGAGAGGACCCGGCCATGGCGTCGTCAACCGAGACCGCGTCACTGCCCGAACGGCCATCCCGGCCGAACCTCGCTTTCCGACAACTGCGTGGCAGGCGCTCTCCGGCCGAGTTCGCGGCGCTCGTACGGCGCGCCGCGCGCGAGATCGGTGAGCGGGTGAGCTGTGACGCGCGGTACGTCGGCAGGGTCGAGGCGGGCGAGATCCGCTGCCCGAACTACGCGTACGAACGGGTGTTCCTGCACATGTTCCCCGGTCGCACGCTCACCGACCTCGGCTTCGCGCCCCGCTCGTCCGTGCGCGGGCGCGCGGCGCGCACGGCGGCGGAGACGCCCGAGGAACTCGCCGTCGCGGAGGTGTCCGGTGAGTCACGGGGAGCCTTCGAGCCGTATGAAACGCAGGAACCGTACGACCCGCACGAACCGCACGAACCGCACGGCCCGCACCCGCGGTACGAGCCGTACGCGAGAGACCACCTGAACCACGAGGAGAGCGACGTGCTACGTCGCGCATTCATGACCGGCGGAGGCGCCACGGTTGCCGCTGCCACGCTGAGCCCGCTGGGGCTCACCACGGACGCAGCGGCAGCGGTCCGGCCCACGCGCCGGCCCGGCAGCCCCGAGGCAGCCGCTCTGGAGGAAGCCGTCCGCCGGATCCGGCTGCTCGACGACCGGCACGGCGCGGACGGCCTCTACCGGCGCGCGGCGGCTCCGTTGCGCGCGGCCTACGCGCTCCTGGACGCCGGCGCGACCCGGCAGACGACCGCCGACCGGCTGCACTCGGGCGCCGGTGAACTCGCCATCTCCGTGGGCTGGCTGGCGCACGACTCGGGCCGCTTCGACGACGCCCGCTCGCACTACGCGGAGGCCCTGGCCACGGCACGGATGAACGGGGACGCCGCGCTGGAGGCGCACGCCTTCTGCAACACCGCGTTCCTGGCGCGGGACGCCGGCCGCCCCCGAGAAGCGGTCCGCGCCGCGCAGGCTGCGCAGCGCGCCGCCCGCCCGCTGGGCTCCGCCCGGCTGATGTCCCTCCTCGCGCTGCGCGAGGCGGGCGGCTGGGCGGGGCTCGCCGACCGCACCGGGTGCGAGCAGGCGCTCGTCCGGGCCCAGGCCCTCTTCGCCCGGGGCCGCTCGGACACCGACCCCGAGTGGATGAGCTTCTACGGAGAGGCCGAGCTGGAGGGGCTGGAGGCGCAGTGCTGGTCCATGCTGGGCGACTGGCGGCGCGCGTCCCGTCACGCACGCCGGGCGGCGCATCTGCAGGATCCGCACTTCACGCGGAACATCGCGCTCTACACCGCGGAACTGGCCGACGATCTCGCCCGTGAGGGGCGTCCCGACGAGGCGGCTGCCGCGGGCTTGCAGGCGCTGGCTTTGCTGGAAGAGGTCCAGTCCTCGCGTATCCAGAGCATGCTGGCGGGAACAGCGCGGGTGCTGCTGCCGCACCGGCGGGCGTCGGGGGTGTCGGAGTTCCTGGACCGGCACGCCTCCATGCCGAGGACGGGGAGGGCGTAGCAGCCGGCCGGCCTCGCGCCCCTGGGGAGTTGGGCCCGGCTATCCCGCCAGGTGTCCCAAGTCGTTCCAGCTCTCGATCGCCGGTTCCCCATAGGCCCAGCCCAGGACGGACAGCGAGGTCGGGTTCAGGCGTATCCGCGCGGCGAACTCCAGCGGCAGTCCCAGCCAGCGGGCGCCTATGGAGCGGAGGATGTGGCCGTGGGCGAAGACCAGGACGTCGCGGTCGGCCGAGCGGGCCCAGGAGACGACCTCGTCCGCTCGCGCGGTCACGTCGGCGATGGTCTCGCCCTCCGGGACCCCGTCCCGCCAGATCAGCCACCCCGGCCGCACGGCCTGGATCTCGGCCGGGGTCATGCCCTCGTACGCGCCGTAGTCCCACTCCATGAGCGTGTCCCACACCGTGGCCCGGTCCCCGAACCCGGCCAGTTCGCACGTCTCACGCGCGCGTGCCAGCGGGCTGGTGCGCACCTCCGCCCCGGCCAGCCCGTCCAGCGGAGCCCGGTGCAGTCGCTCGCCGAGCAGCTTGGCCCCGCGCCGGCCCTCTTCCAGCAGCGGTACGTCGGTCCTGCCGGTGTGCTTGCCGGACAGCGACCAATCCGTCTGTCCGTGCCGGGCCAGCAGGATGCGCGGTGCCATGAGGGACCTTTCCGGGAGCGGGACGCCACACGGACGTCATGGAAACAAGACAAGAGGACTTCTCCATCATCGCTCACCCCCGGTCGGGGCAACCCGGCGGGCGGTCTCGGCGTCTTTGTGGGCCGGAGCGCCCTCATGGGCGAGATACGTACGCCGTAAAGTGGCACGGTCGCCCTCCGGGCGGCACCGCAGAGCGACAAGGGGGAGGACATCGGATGCCGCAGACCGAGACACCGGGCACCGAGGGGGCCCTGCGTACCCGGCTGCGCTGGTGGACCGAGCTGCCGCTGATCCTCCTGGTCTACGGCTGCTACTCGGCCGGCCGACTCCTCGCGCGCGGTGATGTGCACGGCGCCGTCGACCACGGCCTGGCGATCCTGCGGCTCGAGAAGACCCTGCACCTCAACGCCGAGCATCCGCTCAACCGGCTGTTCACGCGCGAGCCCTGGCTCGGTGTCCCGGCGGACTTCTGGTACGCCTCGCTGCACTACCTGGTGACGCCCGCCATCCTCATCTGGCTGTTCCGGGCCCGTGCCGAGCACTACCGGCGGGCCCGCACCTGGCTGATGACGTCCACGTTCTTCGGCCTGATCGGCTTCACCCTGCTGCCGACCTGCCCGCCGCGGCTGCTCTCCGCCACGAACGGCTTCGTGGACACCATGGCGCACTACAGCTCGTACGGCTGGTGGGGCGGGGAGGCGAGCGCTCCGCGCGGCATGGGCGGGATGACCAACCAGTACGCGGCGATGCCGAGTCTGCACGTCGGCTGGGCGCTGTGGTGCGGGGTGATGCTGTGGCGCCACGGCGGCACCCGGCTCGCGAAGGTCCTCGCCGTCGTCTATCCGCTGGGCACCGCGCTCGTGGTCATGGGCACCGCCAACCACTACTTCCTGGACGCGGTCGCGGGCGTCGCCGTGATGGGCGCCGGCCTCCTGCTGGCGCCGCGTGTGATGCGGGTCCTGGACCTGCTGCGGGTTTGGTTGTTCCCGCGCCGCACACCGGTCACGGACGGCACGGGTTCCCCGATTGTCAGTGCCGGATGCCAGACTTCCGCGGGTGAGCGAATTCCACGGCAGCGCGAGTCGCAGCTCGACGGCGGAGCCGCACCGGACGCCTCCCCCAGCGACGCGGGCGAAGGCGCTCCGGCAACGGCTCGCTGAGCTGCGCGGTCCCGACGTACCGCCCAAGGCCCTGGACGCGCGCGCCCTCGCGGCGCTCGCCGCGAACCCCGGGTGCGCGCGGCGGGCGATCCTGGACGGCGCCGGGGTGGACAAGGCGCGGCTGGCGAGCGCGCTGGGCGCGCCGTCGGGTTTCGGGCAGTCGCAGTTCGCGCTGACCCGGGGCAACGCGTTCGAGGCAAGGGTGAAGGCGGACGGCGGCGCGGAACTGCTGCGGCTGGCGCACGCCCGCCTCGACCCGGGCGCCGAAGCACCGGAAGGGGCCGCCGTCCCCGACCTGACCGCGCACGGCCCCGAGGGGCGTACGGCCCGTACGGCGCTGGCGCTGCGCGAGGCCACGCGCGCGGGCGGCTGGACGCTGCTGGACCATCCGATGCTGGCGCTGGACGTGGCCGGCTCGCTCGCCTTCCTGGAGCCGGACGCGGTCGTGGTGCACCCGGACGGCAGCTGGTCGGTGGTGGAGATCAAGTCCTTCCCGATGCTGGACGGTTCGGCCGACCCTGCGAAGGTCGGCGCGGCGGCCCGGCAGGCGGCGGTCTACGTGCTGGCCCTGGAGGAGGTCGCCGCGCGCCTGGATCCCGTCCCGCGCGTGCATCACCGGGTGCTGCTGGTGTGCCCGAAGGACTTCTCCAACCTGCCCGCGGGCTGTGCCGTCGACGTCCGCAAGCAGCGCGCGGTCACCGCCCGCCAGCTGGCCCGGCTCACCCGGATCGAGGAGATCGCCGGCGCCCTGCCGGAAGGCATGTGCTTCGCACCCGAGCGCGGTGCCGAGGAGCTGACGGCAGCCGTGGAGGCGGTCCCGGCGGCGTACGCGCCGGAGTGCCTGTCCGCGTGCGAACTGGCCTTCCACTGCCGGGAACGCTCCCGCGAGGAGGGTGCCGTCACCCGCCTCGGCCGCCCCCTGCGCGCGGAACTGGGCGGTCTGAGCACGGTCGAGGACGTCCTCGCGGCGGCCCGCGGCGAGAGCGGCGACGCGGCCGACCCGGCGGTCGCGGCCCTGCGCCGGGCGGCGGCCCTGCGCGCGGAGGCGCTGACGGACGCGGCCCACCGGGAGGTGGCCCCGTGTCCCTGATCGCCACCCTCGCCCGGCTCGAGGCCGTCAGCAGCGGCCGGGCCCAGCCCGTCGCGACCGTCCGGCACCGGCATCTGTCCGACCGTCCACTGGTGTTCGTGCCGCTCACCACCGCGGGTGAGGCCGGTGCCCCGCTCGGCGCGCTGGTCGGCACCGACCGGGACGCCCCGCGCCTGCTGGTCGTGCCGCAGCCCCGCGACCGCGACCTGCGGTTCTCCTTCCTCGCCGACCTGGCCGATGTCGTCCTGCCGTACATCGACTCGTACGCGCAGTGCGTGGAGGCGGCCGAGCGCACCGAGACCGACCCGGGTACCGGCAAGCGGGTCAAGGTCGAGGTGGAGCTGTGCGCGGACGCGCCCCAGCTGATCGTGCCGAGCCGCGCGGGCCTGGACTTCGTACGGCTGCTGGGCCGTTCCATGCGTTTTCGCCGGACCGCGGAGCAGGACCCCGAGGCGCCCCATCCGGCGCCGCCCCGGGTGCCGCTGCTCGGCCGCTGGCTGACCCACTACGGCGAGCGGTCCCGGGTCCCCGGCTCCTCCCTCCTGCTCGCGCTGACCGATGTGCTGTCCCGGCACTGGGCGACCGGCCAGTCCGGCCTGGAGGACCAGCACCTGGGCGCGCTACTCGCCTGGATCGACCCTCCGCGGGACACCTCCGGCGCCGAGGCCGCCCGGCAGGCGGAACTCGCCCGCGACGCCGCCGGCCAGCTGCTGTGCCCGCCGGCCGGTCCCGCCACCGACCCGGCGTTCGACAACAAGCTGCTGGCCCCGGCGATCGAGCGCTACGACCGCGCCCGCACCGCACTCGCCGCCGCCGAGGACGCCCTGGCCGCCGACGACCGGCTGGCCGTGCTCACCGCCGCCGAGCGGGAGATCCGCGACCTGGTGGCGAGCCGCACCCGGCCCACCTGGGACGCGGTGTGGCAGGGCCTGGACCTGCTGCGCGCGCTGCCCGCGGGTGCGCACGTGGAGGAGCGCTGGACCCGTGACCGCTGGTCCTTCACCGGCCATCGCGACCGGGTCCTGGCGGGCGAGCCCCCGCAGCCGCGCCGGGACGACGCGGTGACGGCGGCGAACAAACTGGCCACACGCGAGCGCGAGCAGGCGCGTCTAGAGGCGCAGGAGGCGCTGGACGACCCGCTGGTGATGGCGGGGCGGCGGCTGGCCGGGGAGGCGTTCGCGGGCGAGGTCACGGATGTCGTCATGGCGTACAGCGAGGGCAAGCGGCCGAGCCCCCGCCCGCTGGTGACGGTCCGCACGGACGACCGGCCGCATCTCGCCGAGCGCGCGAAGGTGTACCGCTCGCTGGGCGGCAAGCCGCAGTCGGCGGAGTTCGTCGGCTACGAGACCGAGGGCGTGCTGGTCCTGCGGATCGTCGACAAGATGGGCCGCGGCAAGGAGCCGGAGCCCGGTTCGCTGCCGGAGAAGGGCGACCGGGTCTGCTTCACCCTGTTCGAGCACGAGCAGCGCGGCGGCGCGAAGCTGCCCGACCCGGAGGAGACCCCGTGGACGCACGGCGGTCCGCCGGGTGAGCCCGCGCCGGAGACCCCCGACACCGTGACCGAGGAGGACGTGCTGTGACGACGGTCGACTTCGACCCCGGAGCCGCTGCCGCCCGCGCCACCGACGCGATCCTCCAGGACACCCTGCACGGCACGGCGCGCGGCGTGGTCGTGGACTCCCCGCCGGGCGCCGGAAAGTCGACGCTGGTGGTCCGCGCGGCCCTCGAACTGGCCGGCGCGGGGCGCCCGTTGATGATCGTGGCGCAGACCAACGCCCAGGTGGACGACCTCGTCCTGAGGCTCGCCGAGAAGAACCCGGAGCTGCCGGTCGGCCGCCTGCACAGCAGCGACACCGACGCCTACGACAAGGCGCTGGACGACCTGCCGCAGGTCCGCACGTCGGCGAAGGCGGCCGAGCTGAACGGCCTGCCGGTGGTCCTGTCCACGGCCGCGAAGTGGGCGCACGTCAAGGTGGACGAGCCCTGGCGGCACGCGATCGTGGACGAGGCGTACCAGATGCGCTCGGACGCGCTGCTCGCCGTGGCCGGCCTGTTCGAGCGGGCGCTGTTCGTCGGCGACCCGGGGCAGCTGGACCCGTTCGCGATCGTCGGCAGCGAGCAGTGGGCGGGCCTGTCGTACGACCCTTCGGCCTCCGCCGTGACCACCCTCCTGGCCCACAACCCCGGCCTGCCCCAGCACCGCCTGCCGGTCTCCTGGCGCCTGCCCGCGTCGGCCGCGCCCCTGGTCTCCGACGCGTTCTACCCGTACACCCCCTTCCGCAGCGGCACCGGCCACGGCGACCGCCGGCTGACCTTCGCGGTCCCCTCGGACGGCTCCGGCCCGGACCGGGTGATCGACGAGGCGGCGGAATCCGGCTGGGGCCTGCTGGAGCTGCCGGCCCGGCACACCCCGCGCACGGATCCCGAGGCGGTACGGGCGGTGGCGACGGTCGTACGCCGTCTGCTGGACAGGGGCGGCGCGGCACTCTCTGAACGCTCACTGTGTCCCACCCCCCTCACCGCCGACCGCGTCGCCGTCGGCACGGCCCACCGCGACCAGGCGGCAGCGGTCCGTACGGCACTCGCCGATCTCGGCGTGGCGGACGTCACGGTCGACACCGCGAACCGTCTCCAGGGCCGGGAGTACGACATCACGGTCGTCCTGCACCCGCTCTCCGGCCGCCCCGACGCCACCGCCTTCCACCTGGAGACGGGCCGCCTGTGCGTCCTGGCCTCCCGCCACCGGCACGCCTGCATCGTCGTCTGCCGCGAGGGCGTCGGCGACCTCCTGGACGCCTACCCGTCCACGGAACCGGTCCAGCTGGGCACCCTGGTGAAGTTTCCGGACGGCTGGGAGGCGAACCACGCGGTCCTGGCCCATCTGGCCGAACACCGGGTGACCTGGCGACCGTGACCCAGCCACCGGTACCTGCCGACCCGCCCCGGACCCGACCCCACCCACCCGCCGGACGGAGTCCGGCACGCCGCCGGAGGCGGCCGATGAACACAGCCCGGACGGCTGGGAGGCGAACCACGCCGTCCTGGCCCATCTGGCCGAACACCGGGTGACCTGGCGGCCGTGACCCAGCCACCGGTACCTGCCGACCCGCCCCGGACCCGACCCCACCCACCCGCCGGACGGAGTCCGGCACGCCGCCGGAGGCGGCCGATGAACACAGCCCGGACGGCTGGGAGGCGAACCACGCCGTCCTGGCCCATCTGGCCGAACACCGGGTGACCTGGCGGCCGTGACCGGAAACGGCGGGCCCCGGCCCGTCCGGCCGGGCGCCGGGTGAGCCGGCGGTCATGAGGGCCCCTTGCGTCCGCGCGGGACAATGGACGGTGGCCCACCTGTAGGCGGGACCCAGCGAAGCGTACGAGGAGGAGACAAGACATGGCGGAGCCCACGCCGCGTCGTAACGAACCGCGGCTACGCCCCGCGCCCCTGATCTTCGAGCCCGCGGAGGCGGCCGCCGATCCCGAGCACTTCTTCGACCTGGAGTCGATCGAGGATCCGCGGGCGCTGCTGGCCCGGGCCACCGAGCTGACCCAGGCGTTCCGCGCGGCCGCCGACCGGGCCGTGGAGTTCCAGGCCATCGCGGCGGCACAGCTCGCCGACCCGCGCCGGTTCGACCGGCTGACCCCGGCGGACATCGCCGACCGGGCGGAGTGGACCGAGGACTACGCGAAGAAGATGGTCGAGTTCGGCCGGGACCTGATGCGGGGGAACGCCGAGGGGCGGACGACCGCCGACCCGGTGTGACCCGGCGCCCGCGTCACTCGCGAGCCTCAGAAGCAACACCCGTGAGCAATCCCCAGGAGTAACCCCGCCTGGCATATGCCAGGCGGGCAAGATACTCCTCCCCCACCCTCCTTGTCCCGGGTTTCGGCAACTCAGAAGAACGACGCGCTTACGCCCGGTACATCTGGGTGGCATGAGCAGCACACCGAACGTCACGCGAGTCACCCCCGCCGGCGCCGACTGGCTCGCCTCGGCGGCCCCGTATCCGTGCGGCACGCCGATCTCCTGCGGCGAGCGCCCGGACGCCCCCGTCGTCCTGCCCTGCGGCACCGTCTTCGACGTGGTGAGCGCGCCGGCGATCTTCGGCCGCCGGATGCTGGACCGGCTGTGGGACGACGGGCCGGGCTCGGGCCCGGTCGCGATGTTCCGGGGCCGCGTGCTGCTGTTCGCCGCGCCGGGCACGGCCCAGCGGCTGCCCTCGCTGCTGGCGTGGGAGGAGTGGGGCTCGAACCGTACGGAGGCGGTGCCGCCGCTGCTGTGTCACGGCACGGGGGACGCGGTGACCGTCCCGGCGCCGGCCGGCCGGGACACCCCCGGCGACGCGCGCTGGCTGGTCGCCCCGGACACGCGTCACCCCTGGCTGCCGGGCCCGGAGGTGGTCCTCTGGGCGGCCGTGCGAGCCGCCCGCGCCGCCGTACGGATATCGATTTTTCCTCCCGCCGACCAGGATGCTAATGTCTACGACGTCAGCAGGCGCCGCTAGCTCAGTTGGTTAGAGCAGCTGACTCTTAATCAGCGGGTCCGGGGTTCGAGTCCCTGGCGGCGCACGATGGCGATGGCGAGGCATGTCCGCAAAATACGCGGGCCGCCTCGCCATCGTTGTTTTTGCGCACCCCCGTCAGGTCGGCCCAGTGGACGCAAGCCGGAAAGTCACTCGTCATGCACCCCCGGCGTGATCCGCACCGTCCACGCCCCGGAAGCGGTTCGCCCCTCCACCTCCACCCGGACGCCCTCCCCGGGCACGGTGAAGCTCTCACCGAGGGCGACCGGGGCGTCGGCGAGGGGCGGGTAGACCGAGTTCTCCCAGCAGGCCTCGGTGTGCGGGTGGGCGTCGACGACCTCCACCGGGCCGCCGCCCGACTCGGCGCCGCCCTTGATCCGGTACACCAGCACCCCCTGCCGGCAGCCGGCCCGGTCGTTCGCGGCCGGGCCGCGCGCCTCGAAGGCCAGGGCGCTGTCGGTGCCGGTGCGGACGATCGCCAGCTTGACCCCGTGCCCGAGGCCGAAGGCGGGGGCGCCCGCCGTGCCCTGCACCGGGATCCCCGGACCGGCCTCCAGCGGTTCCAGGGTCAGCCGGGCCGGCCCCGCGCCGCGCACGCACACCACCTGGCGCGGATCCAGCCAGCCCAGTTTCCACTTGTGCCAGGCGAACAGGTCGGGTGACAGCCCGAACTGGCTGCCCATCAGGTCCCAGTCGCCGACGTAGGTGTCCCAGTCGCCCTTGCCGTCGACCGGGCGGTGGTAGAGGTCGGGCAGGTCGAAGACATGGCCGGTCTCATGGGCGAGGACCAGCCGGTCCGGCGGGTGCTTCTCGAACACGGTGACGACCCGGCGGACATCGGTGCCGTCCACACGGATGGGTGTGTCGAGGTTCACCACTTTCGTGGCGTCCGAGTCGACGCCCGGCGCGCCCGGGTCGGCGACGAAGTACACGACCTGGTAGCGGGAGAAGTCGACCTCCTTGTCGGCCGCCGCGAACGCGTCCCGCAGGTAGGCGGCCCGGTTCTCCGCACTCCAGTCCCGCCTTATGGCGTACGCCGTGGACGGCCTGGGCATGCGCAGCCAGTGCTTCAGGGGGTGCGGGCGGAGGGTGAAGCGGCCGTAGGAGGCCTGCTCGTAGTACCGGCTGGTGGCCGGGAAGTGATCCGCGGTCAGCTCGGCGGGGGTGCTGTGCGGGGTGGCGTCCGGGAAGGAGAGGAAGACCAGCACGGCGTCGAGCCTGCCGGTCGGGCGGGTGTAGTCCGGGTTCCAGCTGTCCACGCCCTCGGAGTGGTGGGCGTCGCTGCGGTGCAGGGCGCAGGGCGCCGTGGAGAAGGGTCCGGCGACCGACGGGCCGGAGAGGATCGAGGTCGCGGCGAGCGCCGACAGCGTGGTGCACACGGCGGCGGCGGTGCGCAGCTTGGGCACGGACATGACCTCCGGATGCGGTTCGCGGGACCCACATCCAGATTGATGGTATTGATTGCGCTATGCCCTGTTCGCCTGCACCACAAGGGTGAGTGCGCCCCCCGGACGCGCCCGCGCGCTCCGACGCCCGACACCCCGGAACACTCACGGAACGTCACAACTGGTCGGGGGCCTGAAGAAGCCGTCCACGTGCGGGCAGAAACGATCTGTCAGAACCTGTACTCCGTCCGGGACACTGGACAGTGGCTGGAAGGGCCCGGGGCCAGCCTCTATGATCGGCACACTTTCCGGCACGGACAGAGATCGAGTGCACTGCGGGAGCGAGCGGTGAGCGGAACGTCCGAAGGGCCGACGCCCGCGGCAGACCTCGACCGGTCAGCCGTCACAGACAGTGACCACACCACCTACCACCGTGTCTTCGCGGCTGCCCCGCTCGCCATGGCCGTCGTGGACCGCGCGGGACTCGTCGCCGCCGCCAACGCGGCCTTCGGCGAGCTGCTCGGCACGGATCCGGACACACTCACCGGCCGGGTCGCCGCGGACCTCGTCGACCTCGCCTCGGACGCGCGCAGCTGGCACGCCTACCGCGAGGTCCTGCGCGGCCGGCAGGCGAAGCTGCGCTGCACCCGCCGCCTGAAACACCCCGAGGGGCACTCGGTGTGGGTGCAGGTCACCATCGCCCCGCTCACCGGCGGCGAGCCCGGCGTCCTGCTCTCGGTCGCCGACATCAGCGCCCGCCGTGAACTCCAGGCGCGGCTGCGGCACTTGCAGATGCACGACCCGGTGACCCGGCTGCCCAACCGCACACTGTTCTTCGAGCGGCTCTCGGCCGCGCTGGAGGCGGAGTCGTACGAGCAGAGCGGCACCGGCCGGATCGGCCTGTGCTATCTGGACCTCGACGGCTTCAAGGCGGTCAACGACACCCTCGGCCACCGCGTCGGCGACCGCCTGCTGGCGGCCGTGGCCGAGCGCCTGACCCGGGTGGCCGACGAGGCCGGCTACGCCCGCGCCGTCACCCCGCTGGTGGCCCGGCTGGGGGGCGACGAGTTCGCCCTGCTGGTCGAGGACTCCACCGGCACCGAACAACTCGCCGATCTCGCCGAGTCGGCGCTCCAGGCGCTGGAGGAGCCGTTCGATCTGGCCGGGCAGCGGCTGTCGTTGAGCGTGTCCATCGGCGTCGTGGAACGCCATGCGGCCGGTACGACGGCCACCGGTCTGATGCAGGCGGCCGATACGACCCTGTACTGGGCGAAGGCCGACGGCAAGGCCCGCTGGACCCTGTTCGACCCCGAGCGCAACGCGCACCGGATGACCCGTCAGGCCCTGTCCTCCACCCTGCGCCCCGCCATCGAGCGAGGCGAATTCGCCCTGGAGTACCAGCCCTTGGTCGGCATGGAGGACGGCCGCCTCTCCGGGGTCGAGGCGTTGATCCGCTGGAATCATCCTCAGTTCGGCACACTGACGCCGAATCGGTTCATCGGATTGGCCGAGGAGGACGGCTCGATCGTGCAGCTCGGCCGCTGGGCCCTGGCCACCGCCTGCCGCCAGGCCCGCCGCTGGCAGCTGGACCACCCCGAGGACCCGCCCATCTTCGTCAGCGTCAACGTGGCCGTACGGCAGGTGTGGGACTCCGACCTGGTGGCCGACGTGGCGCAGATCCTGGCCGAGACCGGGCTCGCCCCGCATCTGCTCCAGCTGGAGCTGACCGAGTCGGCGGTGATGGGCTCGGCCGGCCGCCCGCTGCAGGCCCTGCAGGCCCTCAGCGACATGGGCGTACGCATCGCCATCGACGACTTCGGCACCGGCTACTCCAACCTCGCCTACCTCAGCCGCCTGCCGGTCTCGACGCTCAAACTCGACGGGTCCTTCGTACGGGGCTTCCAGTACGAGGCCGACAAGAACCCGGCGATCATCCCCAACCCGGCCGACGAGGTCATCGTCGAGGCGATGATCCAGCTCGCCCACCGGCTCGGCATCACGGTCACCGCCGAGTGCGTGGAGACCTCGGCCCAGGCCACCCGCCTGCGCCGCATCGGCTGCGACACCGGCCAGGGCTGGTTGTACTCCCGGCCGGTGCCGCCGGATCGTATCTCCGAACTCCTCGGCGCCAAGGCCTGTCCCCGGCTCTGACCGTCCCGGACCCCGGCACGGGCCCGTACGAAGTGGGCGGCGATCGCCTCGGCGCGCAGGCCTACGCGGTCGGCAGGCCGTAGGCGTCCGCGATCAATTCGTAGGAGCGGAGCCGTAGTTCGCCTCGGTGGGCGTGGCTGACCAGCATGAGCTCGTCGGTGCCCGTGCGCTTGTGCAGGTCGTCCAGGCCGGAGCGGACCTCGTCGGCGGTGCCGTGCACGATGTTGGACGTCCAGGAGGTGATGAACTCCTCCTCCATCGGACTGAACTCGTGCTTCTCGGCCTCGTCCGGGTCGGGGAAGAGGCCGGGCCGGCCGGTGCGCAGCCGGAGCATGTTCAGGGCCATCGCCCGGGTCTGGCGGCGGGCCTCGCGCTCGTCGTCGGTGGCGAGGGCGGAGACGCCGATGAGGGCGTACGGCTCGTCGAGGACCGCGGAGGGGCGGAAGGTCTGCCGGTACAGGTCCAGGGCCGGGATGGTGTTCTGCGCGGAGAAGTGGTGCGCGAAGGCGAACGGCAGGCCCAGCAGGCCGGCGAGGCGGGCGCTGAACCCGGAGGAGCCGAGCAGCCAGACCGGCGGGCGGTGCGGGGACTGGACGCCGCCGGGGGCGGTGGCCTGGACGGGGCCGGGGATCGCGTGGATACGGCGGTAGGGGTGCCCGTCGGGGAAGTCGTCGTCCAGGAAGCGGGTGAGTTCGGCGAGCTGCTCCGGGAAGTCGTCGGCGCCCTCGTTCAGGGTGCCGGTACGGCGCAGGGCCGCGGCCGTGGCGCCGTCCGTGCCGGGCGCGCGCCCGAGGCCGAGGTCGATCCGGCCCGGTGCCATCGCCTCCAGCGTGCCGAACTGCTCGGCGATCACCAGCGGGGCGTGGTTGGGCAGCATGACGCCGCCCGAGCCGAGCCGGATGCGGTCGGTGTGGGCGGCGAGGTGGGCGAGGATCACGGCGGGCGAGGAGGAGGCGACGCCGGGCATGGAGTGGTGCTCGGCCACCCAGTACCGGTGGAAGCCGCGCGCCTCGGCGAACCGGGACAGCGCCACGCTGGTGCGCAGGGCGTCGGAGGCGGTACTGCCCGCGCCGACGGTCACCAGGTCCAGTACGGAGAGGGGGACGGGGGCGGTCCCGTGCGTCGTGCCCCGGATCTCGTCTGCCTCGGCTGCGGACACGGTGTGGGCCTCCTGTGTGTGGCGTGGGCTGTCCTGCGGCCACTAACAGGAGGCAGTCTCCGCTTATTCCCGTACCTGGACCAGGGGCTCCCGGGTGAACAGCGTCCCCAGCGTCGGCGCGTTCACCCTCCGGTCCGCGAGCCTCAGCCCTTCCCACACCGTCACCTGGTTGGCCGTGAGCACCGGCTTGGACAGCGCCTTCTCCAGCAGCGGCAGATGCGCGGCCGTGTGCAGGGCCGTGTCCGGGAGCAGTACCGCCTCCGCATCCGGGACGTCCGCCGCCCGGGCCAGCGTCAGCACGTCCTCCTCGCCCCAGGTGCCGACCTCCGCGGCCGTGATGATCCCCGAGGAGCGCATCCCGGTCACCTCCAGGCCGCCGGCCCGCAGGAAGTCCGTGAACAGCTCGGCGACGTCCTCCGGGTAGGTCGCCCCGACCGCGATCCGCTGTACCCCGAGCTCCCGGGCCGCGTGCACGAAGGCGAACGACGTCGAGGACGCGGGCATCCCGGCCAGCCGGGCGAGCGTGCGCACCTGGTCCTGGGCGCCCTCCCAGCCGTGTACGAAGCCGCCGCTGGTGCAGGCCCACACCACCGTCTCGGCGCCGGTCAGCCGCAGGGTCTCCATGCCCGCCGCGAGCCGCTCGGCGGAACCCATCTCGCGCAGCGCCGCCACCCGGTGCGCGTCCTCGCCGATGTCGGTGTGGACCAGGTCCACCCGGATGTCGCTGCCCAGAAGCTGCTCGATGCGTGGATAGTCGTCCTCGGCGGAGTGGCCCGGGTAGAGGAATCCGAGTGCGGTCATGACGGCCCTTCTTGGTGTTCCTGCGTCTCTTCCGGCAAGGCGGGCGGCCAGGCGCGCGCCGACTCGTCCAGCAGCGCCTGATACGGCCCCACGGCCCGGGTACCCAGTCGGCGCAGCGCTGCCCACATCGTGACCTGGTTGGCAGACAGCACGGGGATGCGCAGCTCGGCCTCCAGCTGGGGGATCACGTCGTACGTGGGCAGATTGGTGCAGGAGATGAAGAGCGCGTCGGCGGTACCGGGCCGGACCGCCTGCCGGGCCATGGCGACGACGTCCCGGTACGGCACCCGCCAGATCTCCCGGGTCAGCCCCATGAAGGCGCACCCGGTGACCTGTACACCGGCCTGGGCGACGAAGTCCTCCAGCGCCCGGGTCACGGACACCGTGTACGGCGTGACCAGCGCGACCCGCCGGATCCGCAGCTCGGCCAGCGCCTGAAGCAGCGCACCGGAGGTGGTCACCGAGGGCGGCGCCCCCGCCAGGCGCATCGCGGCGCACATCGACCGCTCCCCGGCGATCCCGCCTACGAAGCTGCCGGAGGTGCAGGCGTAGGCGACGACCTCGGGCGCGACGGCGGTCAGCGCGCGCACGGCGTCACCGAGGGTCTCGTGCTCGCTCACCAGCCGGGCCAGATCCAGGCTCACCTCGACCGGCACGAACGGGGTCCGGGTCAGATGCAGCGACACCTCGTCGGGCACCCAGCGCCACAGCTCACGATCGAGGGCGAAGTCGAAGGGAGCCACCACCCCGACCCCACGCTGAGGGCGGGGACCGCCGAGAAAGGAGACGTCCATCTCTGGCACCGGCCTCACGCTGGGAGACGAGTGGGCAACGGATCGCGAATGCGCCCGTGTTGACGAAGGTAGGTTCGGGTGCGAGCGTGGTCAATCCGCGCATAATCCGTGCACGTCAGACGCCCGGAGCCGCCCCGTATGACGACCCTGCCGACCCTCCTGGTCCTGGACGCCGACCCGCCACCGCGCCTCGGCCGGCTGACCGGCCGCGCCCGGATCGTGCACACGGACGCCGCCCATCTGGCCCAGCGGCTGCCGCAGGCGGACGTCCTGCTGGTGTGGGACTTCACCTCGCACGCGGTCCGCGAGGCCTGGCCCGGCGAGGGGCCGCGCCCGGCTTGGGTGCACACGGCGAGCGCGGGCGTGGACCATCTGATGGGCCCGGAGCTGGCCGCGTCCGACACGGTGGTCACGAACGCGCGCGGGATCTTCGACCAGCCGATCGCCGAGTACGTGGCGGCCCTGGTGCTGGCGGTCGCCAAGGATCTGCCGCGCACGCTTGAGCACCAGCGGGAGCGGACCTGGCGGCACCGGGAGGGCCGGCGGGTTGCGGGCACGCGCGCGTGCGTGGTCGGTTCGGGGCCGATCGGCCGGGCGATCGTACGCACCCTGAAGGCGCTCGGTGTGACGACGGCGCTGGTCGGGCGGGTGCCGCGGACGGGCATCCACGGCCCGGCCGACCTGGACCGGCTGGTCTCCCGCGCGGACTGGGTGATCGCGGCGGCGCCGCTGACCGAGCAGACGTACGGCATGTTCGACACCCACCGCTTCGGCGTGATGCAGCCGTCCGCGTTCTTCATCAACGTCGGCCGCGGCCCGCTCGTCGACGAGGACGCCCTCGCCCAGGCCCTGACCCGGCGCTGGATCGCGGGCGCCGCCCTGGACGTCTTCACCACCGAACCCCTCCCCGAGGACAGCCCGTTGTGGAACCTTCCGGGGCTGATCGTCTCCCCGCACATGAGCGGGGACACGGTCGGCTGGCGGGACGAACTGGGTAAGCAGTTCGTGGAGTTGTACGAGCGGTGGGCGGCGGGCAGATCACTGGTGAACGTGGTCGACAAGAAACGCGGATACGTCCCCGGCCACTGACCTCTTGGACCCCTTGGACCTCTTGGAGGGTGCATGCAGCTCACCGACCTCACCGCCGTACAGCTCCTCGAGGGTTACCGCAAGGGCGAGTTCAGCCCCGTGGAGGCGACCGCACAGGCCCTGGAACGGGCCCGCCGGATCCAGCCGGAGGTGAACGCGTTCGTCCGCCTCACCGAGGAGGACGCACTCGCCCGGGCCCGCGAGTCGCAGGAACGCTGGCGGCGCGGCGAACCGGCGGGGTCGCTGGACGGGGTACCGGTGACGGTCAAGGACGTCTTCCTGCTGCGCGGCCACCCGACCCTGCGCGGCTCCAGGGCGGTCTCGGAACAAGGGAGTTGGGAGGACGACGCCCCCGCGGTGGCCCGGCTCCGCGAACACGGCGCGGTGTTCCTGGGCAAGACGACGACCCCGGAGTTCGGCTGGAAGGGCGTGACGGACTCCCCGCTGTCCGGGATCACCCGCAACCCGCACGACCGCTCCCGCACCGCCGGCGGCTCCAGCGGGGGCAGCGCGGCGGCCGTGGCGCTCGGCGCGGGCCCGCTGTCGCTGGGTACGGACGGCGGCGGCAGCATCCGGATCCCGGCCGCGTTCTGCGGGATCTTCGGCCTGAAACCGACGTACGGCAGGGTGCCGTTGTACCCGGCGAGCGCGTTCGGCACCCTCTCCCACGCGGGCCCGATGACCCGGGACGCGGCGGACGCGGCCCTGCTGCTGGACGTCATCGGCGCGCCGGACGCCCGCGACTGGTCGGCCCTGCCGCCCGCACCGCTCTCCTTCACCGAGGCCCTGCACGCCGGGGTGCACGGCCTCCGGGTGGCGTACTCCCCTTCTCTCGGCGGCCAGGTCGCGGTCCAGCCGGCGGTCGCGGCGGCGGTACGGCGCACGGTGGCCCGTCTGGCCGACCTCGGCGCGTACGTCGAGGAGACCGACCCCGACCTCAGCGACCCGGTGGAGGCCTTCCACACCCTGTGGTTCAGCGGCGCGGCCCGCCTCACCCAGCGCTTCTCCCCCCGCAAACGCCAGCTGATGGACCCCGGCCTGCGCGAGATCTGTGTGCAGGGCGCGCGCTTCAGCGCACTGGACTACCTGGCCGCCGTCGACGTCCGCATGGACCTCGGCCGGCGCATGGGCCGCTTCCACGAGCGCTACGACCTGCTGGTCACCCCGACCCTGCCACTGACGGCGTTCGAGGCGGGCACGGAGGCACCGCGGGGTGCGGCCCACCGCCGCTGGACGGGCTGGACCCCCTTCACCTACCCGTTCAACCTGACCCAGCAGCCGGCGGCGACGGTCCCGGTGGGAACGGACGGGGACGGGCTACCCGTGGGGATGCAGCTGGTGGCCGCCCGGCACCGGGACGATCTGGTGCTGCGGGTTGCTCATGCGCTGTATGAGGCCGGGGTGGCGTCGGCGGCGCCGGTCACCGGGGTCGCGGCTTAGCTCGGTGTACAGGTCAGCGCAGGTCGCGAAGCATCACGGCGAAGTTCGGCGAGTCCGGGAAGGGCTGACGGTTGCCGATCTTCCGGTAACCCCACGTCTCGTAGAGTGCCTGTACCTTGGGATGATCCGGGTCGACCAGGAGCACGGCCAGCGCCTCCGGCCGGTTCACGAGAAGTGCCGCATGCAGGCGCTCAGCGGTGCCGGTCTTGCGCCACTTCGGCCGCACCATCAGCTCGGACACACTGAACGTCGAGTCATCCGCAAGAGGCTCGGTCAGATGCTCGCGCCACCACTCGCGGCCTGGGGCGGCCGGGGCCCCGTACGCGAAGCCGATCGGCTCGTCACCGTCATAGCCGATGACGCAGGAGAATCCCGGGTTGCCTCCCCAGTGGTCCACGAACCAGGGGAACCGCTCATCGAACTCGGTCATGTCGTCGGCGTATGCGTCGGCATGGATGTCAAGAAGGGTCTGCCTGATGCCGGACAGGTCGTCCTGGCCGTAGTAGCGGAGTTCGACGGCTGCCGTGGTCATGCGGTAGTCCATTCGGTCCGGTAGCGATCGGTCCACTCGTACGCGACGTGTGGAGACGCCAAGGTGATCAGGTCGCGGTGGAAGTCGCCCAGGAGTTGGCGCATGCGGCCGGGCAACGGGTCACCAGCCATGATCTCGAACGCGTCGGCGCTGGTGGCGCATGCCTGCTCGACGTCACCTTGGTGGAGTTGGGCGAGGGCAAGGCGCACAGTGGTATGTGCGCGATTGCGCCGGTAGGCGTCCGGGAGCGCGCCGAGTGCCCTGTAGGAGGCCGCCTCGGCCTGCGCCGGATCGCCTACGAGGTCCTGGACGATGGCGGTGAGTGAGTACAGCTCTGCGGGCCCGTAGAAGGTGATCCAACTCGACTGCGGGGCGGACACATCCGAGCGGCCTAAAGCGTCCTCGGCGCGGCCGAGAGAACGCAGGGCCGCACGCCTGTCTCCGGCATGCGCGAGGCTGACTGCTGCTCGGGCGTGGGCGAGGGAGGCGTGCAGGGGGCTGCGGCGGGTGATGGTCGTTGCCTGTGCGGCCTCGGCAGCGGTGACGGCTTCGCCGAAGTCCTTCCGCTGGCGGGCGAGCATGGCGCGCAGATTCCACACCTGCATGGTCATGTCCGGGTCGTGGGACATTCCGGCGAGGGTCAGCGCTCGGTCAAGGTGCTTGCCGGCGGTGTCGAGGTGCCCTGCGTCGATCATCGACCAAGCCGCGGTCGACACGAAGTCGGAGGCTACGGCGTAAAGGCGTTGGCGTACGCGCTGCGTGGCGGAGCGACGTTGGAGGCCCAGGGCCTCGTCGGCTCCGGCCAGGGCGGCGCGTTCGAGGGCGGTGTGTCCTCCCCGCTCGGCGTCGAGTTGGACGAGGGCTTTGACGCTGTCGCGTAGCCGGATGACATCAGAGGTGCCGACGCGTTGCGGGCGGGAGTTCTGGGAAGCCATGTGCGGCAGGGCGACGGCAACGCTCACCCCGATCCCCGACCCTCCGAAGTCGGAGGAGTTGCCGCCCACGCGGTCACCGATGGCGCCCGGGACCGGCCGTCATCGCAGACCATGACGTGGTGTGGCCGGTTCTGCTGGTCCGAGACATGGCGGCGCGAGGAAGATCACTGAGATCGTCCCCCACTGCCTCAGGGGCGTGGGGGCGCCTCCATCTGAGGCATGAGAGGAGCCCATGGTGTCCGAGGAGCTGACTGCGGTAGCCCGTTTCCTGTACGAGGCGGGGACGCTGAAGCAGAGCAAGCGGACCGGTTGGTGGATGGCCGGCGTCAAGGACCCTGAGTCCGTCGCGGATCATTCCTGGCGCACCGCCCTCATCGCCACGATCATCGCGAAGCTCGAAGGAGCGGACCCGGCCCGAGCCGCGTTTCTCGCCGTGTGGCACGACAGCCAGGAGACCCGTACCGGCGACGTCAACCACCTGGGCAAGAAGTACACCAAGGGCGAGGCCGACCCCGAGGCGGTCACCGCCGACCAGGTCGCCGGCATGCCCGCGGTGCTGGCCGACGCGATCAAGGAACTGATCGCCGAGTACGAGGGCAAAGAGTCCCTGGAGGCCCGGTGCGCTCGGGACGCGGACAAGCCGGAGTGCATGATCCAGGGGGTCGAATACCGAGATCAGGGGTACGCCAACGTCCAGCGGTGGATCGACAACAGCCGCGGCAGGATCACCACCAAGAGCGGCCAGGAACTCGCCGACGCCGTACTGAAGACGGGATCCCTGGACTGGCTCCACGCCGCGCTCGGCGAGCGACAGGGCCGACTTCGGGATCCCGCCCAGACACGCTCCTAACCCTTGTGCCGGTAGACGACCAGATACGGCACATTGCCCTCGTCGTGAGCGAAGACGCCGACCCCGTCGAAGTCGGCGATCGGTACCTCAGAGCCACCGGGCAGCGCCTTCGGGGTGCCCGTCGCCAGGGAGAGCTGGACGGGGGCGGTGCTCCCCTTCATGCTCTCGCCCTTGGTGAGCGAGGTGCCGTAGGCGGTGCCGTCGTCGGTGACGGAGTCGAAGCTGAGGGGCTTGCTCTCGTCGGTCTCCTCGAAGCAGTACCCCTTCTTCGCCCGAAGGTCGAAGGCGAGGTGTTCCGAGACGAGGTATCGGCCGTTCGGGGAAAGCACCGGGTCGGGGTTGTCCGCCGTCGGGACGGACGGCTTGGCACACAGCACGGACGCCAGGACCTGGCCGGTCCTGCTGTCGAGGACGGCCCACACGTTGTGGTTGCCGAAGTTCTTCTGCTCCCAACGGGCGATGAGGTACCCACTGGTGCCCGGCCACACTTCACCGGTCGCGTGATCGGCCTCGGCGGGTGCAATCCGGTCGTCGTCCCAGGAACCAGGTATGCCGAACGCGCCAGCCCCCTCGTTGGCCACCACTGGGTCCCGTTCCGTCAGGGCGGCGATGTCGTTGCCGATGTCGTCCATACACGCCGGGCAGGCGGGCGGCTTGAGGGAACTCGTGTCGTACGTGGTGGTGCGGCCCGTGACCACGTCCACGGCGATCCTGCGCTTGTCCGCCACGGGTACCAGCAGGCGTTCCCCACCGTCCGTGACGTTGTCCGCGTCGAACTCGGTTGCCGGAAGCTCGACATGGTGTGCGGGCGCGACCGCGTCGCCTGAGCCGTCGGGGGCGTAGATGTCCAGTGTGTACATGTTCTTCGCCTTGGACAGGGCGTCCTCGCCCTGCTTCCCCCGGGACCAGGTCACCAGGTATTCCTTGCCGGCGGCGGTGGCGACGAAGACGTGGGGCGCCTCGCCCTCGAACAGGTTCTTGAACGGCTTACCCGTCCAGCGGACCTGGCCCGTCACCGCGTCCCGTACGGTCACCCGGTAGGCGGATCCGCCGCTGGATCCCTCGCTGGTCAGCGTGGCCACAGCGCCGGACTTCGGCAGCATGACGTACGTGCCCAGCTGCTTCTGCGAGAGCTGCCAGCCCCGTGAGGTGTCATACCCGGCCGGGACGGCGAGCTTGAGGACGGGCGCCGGCGGCGAGGCGTGCGCGGAAGGCTTCTTGTCGCCTCCGGCGGTCTTCGCCGCTTCCGATCCGCCGCCGCAGGCCGCGAGTGATCCGACGGCGATGACGGCGACGGACGCCTTGGCGAGTACCGATCTCATGCACTGCCCTTTCCCTTTCCACGGAGGGCAGCCCACGACCCGAACCGCCTCCCCCGATGGCGTGATCTTGGCAGGAAGACTACCGCCGTGGAGGCGTCCTCACGCCCGCTGGAAACTCAGCGTCTCCCCCGCCGCCCCGCTGCGCCACAGGTCGTTGCACGCCTCCGCCATCGGCTCCAGGCCCTGGACCACCTGCCCCCACACGATCCCCGGTACCCACCCCACGTCGGCGTTGAGGAGCAGGTTGTTGCGCTCGTAGAACAGGGCCAGGTCGACCAGCGTGGTGCCGGGGCGGAGCTCGCGGTCGTAGCCGTAGGCCCTGGTGCCCAGTTCGGTGCCGGCGAAGGAGAAGTAACAGAGGTCGCCGGGAATCGGGGTGACCGTCGGGTTCTCCAGTGGGGGTTCCGTGGAGGCGAAGGGAGGGAAGAGGGCGTAGATCTCGTTGCGGGCGTACTTGGCGTGGTAGACCTCGCCCGAGAGCGGCAGCGCTTCCCATACCGCCTCGCAGGTCAGGGGCGCACGGTCGGTCAGGAGGCGGGCCGTGCAGTGCACGTCCCGCCTGTCGAGTGAGACGGTGACGAATCGGTCGGCCATGAAGACCAGGGTGCATAGCCGAGGTGCGCTTGGGTAGCCGCGCCGCCATGGCTCCACCACTTGGGAACGACGTACACACATTCCGGTCGGGACTCAGACACAGCCGGCGGTCGGTGCTCGGTGGCCTCGCCGCCCTCGGCGCGCTGGGGGCCGCGGGCTGCACTCGGGTGGCCGCGGCCTCGGGCAAGGCGGGCGGTGACCTGCTCGAGCGGCTGAAGGCCCAGGGCGTCGTGCGGCTCGGGATCGCCGGTGAGATCCCCTTCGGGTACATCGACAAGGACGGCCATCTCACCGGTGAGGCGCCCGAGCTGGCCAAGGTGATCTTCAAGCGGCTGGGTGTCGGCAGGGTCCAGCCGGTGCCCACCGAGTTCGGGTCGCTGATCCCGGGGCTGAACTCGCAGCAGTTCGACGTCGTGGCGGCCGGGATGTATGTCAATCCCGAGCGCTGCCAGCAGGTGATCTTCGCGGATCCGGACTATCAGATGCTCGACTCGTTCATCGTGCGCAAGGGCAATCCGCTGGGCTTGCACTCCTACAAGGACGTCGTCGAGAAGAAGGCGAAGTTCGCCACCGGGACCGGTTACGCCGAGATCGACTACGCGGTCGGGGCCGGGTACAAGCAGGGCGACATCCTGATCGTGCCGGACCAGGTCGCCGGGCTGAACGCCGTCGAGGCGGGCCGCGTCGACGTCTTCGCCGGTACGGCGCTCACCACCCGCGAGGTGGTGAAGAAGTCGGCCAAGGCGGAGGCCACCGCGCCCTTCGCGCCGCTCGTCAAGGGCAAACCGCATGTCGACGGGGGCGCGTTCGCGTTCCGGCCGACCGAGACGAGGCTGCGGGACGCCTTCAACGTCGAGCTGCGCAAGCTCAAGAAGAGCGGGGAGTTGTTCCGGATACTTCGGCCCTTCGGGTTCACCAAGGCCGAGATGACCGACCTCACCGCGAAGGAGCTGTGCGGCGGATGACCTCGGGACTGTGGGAACTCGTACTGAAGGGCGTCTGGACCACCGTCCAACTGCTGGTGTTCAGCACGCTGCTGGCCATCGCGGTGTCCTTCGTCGTCGGCGTCGCGCGCACGCACCGGCTGTGGATCGTGCGGTTCGTCGCCGGCTTCTACACCGAGGTGTTCCGTGGCACCTCGGCGCTGGTGATGATCTTCTGGGTGTTCTTCGTGCTGCCGGTCGCCTTCGGCTGGCAGCTGGTGCCGATGTGGGCGGGCACGCTCGCGCTCGGCCTGACGTACGGCGCGTACGGCTCGGAGATCGTGCGCGGCGCGCTGAACGCGGTGGACCCGGCGCAGAAGGAGGGCGGGATCGCGCTCGGCTTCACGCCCTGGCAGCGGCTCAGGCTGATCGTGCTGCCCCAGGCGGTGCCGGAGATGATCCCCACCTTCTGCAACCTGCTGATCGAGCTGCTCAAGGGCACCGCGCTGGTGTCGGTCATGGGCATGGGCGATCTGACGTTCAGCGCGAACCTGGTGCGGCTGGCGCTGCAGCAGAGCGCGGAGATCTACACGTACATCCTGCTGATCTACTTCGTGATCGCCTTCGTGCTGACGCGGCTGATGCGCGGACTGGAGAAACGGCTGAAGGCCGGGGTGGGCAAGGATCCCGGGACGGAGTGGGCGGCGCGTGAGCTCAAGCGGGCCCAGACGACCGGCGTGGGCGCCGCGGGCGGCGCGGGCATGGGCGGAGGTGCCGCATGAAGTGGGACTGGAACGCCGTCAGCGACTTCATGCCGGCCTTCTGGCACGGGCTGCTGGTCACCCTCGAGGCCCTCGCGCTCGGTTCGCTGGTGTCCTTCACCCTGGGGCTGGTGTGGACGCTGCTGATGCGGACGCCGGCCCGGTGGGTGCGCTGGCCGGTCGGCGTGGTCACGGAGTTCGTGCGCAACACCCCGCTGCTGGTCCAGCTGTTCTTCCTCTTCTATGTGCTGCCCGAGTGGGGACTGACCTTCTCGGCGCTGGCCACCGGCGTCTTCGCGGTCGGCCTGCACTACTCGACGTACACCATGCAGGTCTACCGGGCCGGTATCGAGGCGGTGCCCGTCGGCCAGTGGGAGGCGGCGACCGCGCTGAACCTGCCCCGGCGGCGGACCTGGACCGCGGTGATCCTGCCGCAGGCGATCCGCCGGGTGGTGCCCGCCCTCGGCAACTACGTGATCGCCATGCTCAAGGACACGCCGATGCTGATGGTGATCACCGTGCCGGAGATGCTCCAGCGGGCCCGGCTCTTCTCCCAGCAGCACTTCCAGTTCACCGAGCCGATCACCGTGATCGGTGTGGCCTTCATCCTCATCTCCTACCTGGCCTCCCTTCTCCTGCGAGCCCTGGAGCGACGCCTTGTCCGTTGAGACCCGTCCGCAGCCCTCCGGCACCGACGCCCAGTCGACCGAGCTGATCCGCCTGGAGAACGTGACCAAGCGGTTCGGCGCCAACACCGTCCTCGACCGGCTGAACTTCTCCGTGGACACCGGCCGGCATGTGACCCTGATCGGGCCCTCGGGGTCCGGCAAGACCACGATCCTCAGACTTCTGATGACCCTCACCCGACCGGACGAGGGCACGATCACCGTCGACGGGGAGCAGCTGTTCCCGGCGCCGGAGAAGCAGATCCGCCAGGTGCGCAAGAAGATCGGGATGGTGTTCCAGCAGTTCAACCTGTTCCCGAACATGAGCGTGCTGCGGAACATCACCGAGGCACCGGTGCAGGTCCTCGGCATGTCCAGGGACGAGGCCGAGGAGCGCGCCCGGGAGCTGCTGGAGCTGGTCGGGCTGACCGACAAGTGCGACGCGAAGCCGACCCGGCTCTCCGGCGGTCAGCAGCAGCGGGTGGCGATCGCCAGGGCGCTGGCCATGCGGCCGCAGGTGCTGCTGCTGGACGAGGTGACCTCCGCGCTCGACCCGGAGCTGGTCGCGGGCGTCCTCGACGTGCTCAGGGACATCGCGCGCAGCACGGACATCACCATGCTCTGTGTGACCCACGAGATGGGTTTCGCCCGCGACATCTCCGACCGGGTGCTGATGTTCGACGGCGGCCGGGTGATCGAATCGGGCTCGCCGGAGAAGATCTTCACCGAGCCGGAGCAGGACCGCACGCGGGAATTCCTCAGCGCGGTTCTCTGACTGCGGGACGTGGATCCGGGAGATGCCGAGGTCCGACCGCTGGGTCATGACTTTGACATATGCCAGAGGGTCTGCGTCGCAGCTGGGAGGGGCCTGGCGAGCGCATCAATCTCGCCAACCCCCTCTCCCCGCAGGGGGTTTGCCCGTTATCGTGGTACTGCACGACTGACCGGACCTACGGCCCAGTAAGCGAGCGCAAGGGGACCACCGTGGCGCTGATGCACGAGCCGACCGCCCCGTACCACTCCGCCCAGGACGCGCTGCGCGTGCTGGAGACCGTGGCCCGCCACCCGGCCGGTGTCACCGACACCGAGCTGGCCCGTCACACCGGCCTCGGTCCCGAGCGGCTCACCGCCCTGCTGCGCATGCTGCGCCGCGAGGGTTATGTCGAGCAGATCACCGACGGGGCGTACGTCACCGGCGACACCCTGCGCCGGCTCACCTCCACGCACGACCGCGAGCGGGCCCTGCGCGAGAAGCTCCAGCACACCCTGGACCGGCTGCGCGACTCGGTCGGCGCGGCGGTCTACATGAGCCGGTACGTCGACGGCGAGGTCAGGGTCACCCAGTACGCCGCCGGGCCCACCACCCCGGCGGTCAACGAGTGGGTCGACTTCCGCTACTCCGCGCACGCCACGGCCGTCGGCAAGAGCCTGCTGACCCAGCTCGACCACAACGCCCGCCGCGACCACCTGTCCCGGCACAAGATGGCCCGCCTCACCTCGCGCACCATCACCAGCGACAAGCTGCTGCTGTCCCGCCTGGAGTCCCAGCCGCCCACGGTGCCGGTCCTGGACCTCCAGGAGTACGCGATCGGCACGGTCTGCGCGGCGGTGCCGATCACCGCGGGCTCCTCGGTGGGCTGCCTGGCGCTGTCGCTTCCCGTGGAGCACGCGCACCGGCTGAAGCAGGCGGCGGAGACCCTGAACCGGAACGCCGCACCGGTGCTCCTGTCGCTGACCCTGTAAGTGGTCACAAGCACCCCGTGGGACCAGGTAGTATTTTCTTCGTCGCCAGCCGCGGGAGACAAAAACGCGGCAGGCGGGAGTCATGCGCCGCTAGCTCAGTTGGTTAGAGCAGCTGACTCTTAATCAGCGGGTCCGGGGTTCGAGTCCCTGGCGGCGCACAGATGAAGGGCCCTTCGCGAAAGCGAGGGGCCCTTCGGCGTCCTCGGCGGTGAGTCGTCGGTACGAGGTCTCCCCTTGTGGCCTCCACCACACCGGGTCGGCGCACGCGACCCCCTCCGCCCTGAGCCGCGCGCGGTGGATCTTGTTCGTCGCCGTCACCGGCATCCGCTCCACCACCCGCACGAACCGGGGCGCCATCTTCGTACCCAGGTCGGGCTGGGCCGCCAGGAAGTCCGCGAAGCCGACCGGGTCGAAGGACCCGGCGATGGTCGCCATCACCTGGTCCCCGGTCACCGGATCCGGCACCCCGTACACGGCGACGGCCACCGCGCCCTCGTACCGGGCGACGATGTTCTCGATCATCGCGGCGGCCAGGTTCTCCCCGTCGACACGGATCCTGTCGGCCGTGCGGCCCGCGAAGTACAGATAGCCGGCGGTGTCCCGGTAGAACAGGTCGCCCGTCCAGTACGCCCCGCCCCGGCGCCGCTCGGCCTCGGCGGCCGGATTCCTCCAGTACCCCTCGAAGGGGCTGGGCCCCCGGTTCACCAGCTCGCCGATCGCCTCCTCCCCGTTGCGCAGCCGCCCGGCGGGGTCGAACTCCGCCGGCGGGCACTCGCGGCCGGTGGCGGGGTCGAGGACCACCAGGCCCGGCCCGGCCGGTCCCACCGCCCCCTGCGGTGTGCCCGGCGCCCACTGGATCGCCGCGCCGCCCTCGGAGGAGCCGTACCCCTCCACCAGCCGCACCCCGAACCGCCGCTCGAAGGCCGCCGCGTCCAGCGCGCCGGCCTCGGTGCCGAAGCCGAGGCGCAGGGGGTTGTCGCGGTCGTCCGCACGCTCCTCGGTGGCCAGGACGTACTGGATCGCCCGGCCGACATACGTGAAGTACGTCGCCCGGTAGCGGCGCACGTCCGCGAGGAACCCGGACGCCGAGAAGCGCCGGCGCAGCGCCACCGCCGCCCCCGCGGCCAGCGCGGGCGCCCAGTCGGCGATCACCGCGTTGCCGTGGAACATCGGCATGCAGATGTAGTGCACGTCGTCCGCGCGCACCCCGAACTGCCTCACCAGCGCCTGCCCGGCCGCCGCCAGCCGCCCCTGGGAGCAGAGGGCCGCCTTGGGGGCGCCACTCGAGCCGGAGGTGAAGTACAGCAGCAGCCGGTCGGCGGGGGCGGCGCGGGACGGGTCGGGCACGGCGTCGGCGTAGGGGGCGAGGAGGGCGGCGTACTCGGGGGAGTCCGTGACGAGGAGCCGCACCCCGGGGAGGTCGAGCCCTGCCAGCAGCGGCAGGTGGGCCCGCTCGGTGACCAGGAGCGGGCACTCGGTGTGCAGGATGTCCCGGGCCAGTTCGCGGCCCCGGCGCGTGGGGTTGATCCCGGCGACGGCCGCGCCGGCGAGGGCGGCGGCGCCGAGCCACAGCGGGAACTCCTCGGTGTTGTCGAGGAGCACGCCGGCATGCGGTACGGCACCGGGCGGCAGCAGGTCGGCCAGCAGGGCCGCCCGCGCGGCGGCGCCCGCCGCGAACTGGTGCTGGGTCAGTGTCCGTTCCTCGCAGCCGAGTCCCGGACGGTGGTCCCCCCACCGCGCCGCGACCAGCTCGGCGACCGTACGCGTCATGGACTCCATGGAGGCGCACGATAACTGACTTACCGTCAGATGGGGAGCCCGGCGGCTCGACCATGAGGTTCCCCGAGGTCCGGTACGCCGTCCCGCTCGGCCGGCGTGCGAGGAACGCGCCCGGCGGTTGCGGCGGCCCGCCTCGAGGGAACCTCGGTGCCGTGGCGGAACGGCCCTCAGAAGGCGACGTCCGAGCAGGCGTAGAACGCGTTGCCGGTGTCGGCGATCGTCCACACCGCGACGATGACGTGGTGCCCGCTCAGCCCGCTCGGCAGGGTGCCGCTGTGGCTGAGGGTGGCCGGCGGGCGCCGGCCGTTGTACGGGACCGTCAGGAACGGGGTGAGGTTGAGGTCCGAGCGGGACAGGGCGTGGTTCTGGTTCCAGCCCTGCTTGGTGACGAAGTACCTGAAGTCCGTCGTGGCGTGCATGGCGGTGAACTGCCAGCGGAAGGTGTACGTCTGGCCGCCCGTCACCCTGGTGGTGGGCCAGGCTCCGCCGGACGGGGTCCTGGGCGAGCTGAGCTGGGCGAACCGGCTCAGGCCGCCGTTGCAGATCTGGCCGTCGGCGGGCCCCGCGGCCGGGAAGCCCTTGGGGCCCTCGACGCTCTGCGGCTCGTACTGGATGTCGCCGCAGCCCGTCACCGTGCCGTTGGCACAGAGCTTCTGCCTGCTGATGGGGAGGTCGGTGTAGCCGTGCCCGCTGGCGCCGCCGGTGGAGAGTGCGAACGCTCCGGCGGTCACCGCCCCGAGCACGACCGCGGACAACTTGGTCTTGGTGCGCATGCTGCCGCTCCTGGAGAACGTGGGGAGTTCGGTGAGCTGTGCAGGTAGGTCTAGACCAAGTCTCAGATTATTGCCGTGCGTTGAACATGTCCATACCAATCGTGGTCCACGGCCTAGGAGAGGTCCGCGCGTCCCGAGCAGAAGGCGACCGTCAGGTCCCGTACCAGTGCCTTCCGTTCGTAGTCGTCGAGTTCGACCAGGCCGCGCGCGGTCAGCCGGGTCACCGTGTCCTCCACCGAGTCCACCACCGAGCTGAGCATCCCGGCCCGCTGCCGGGCGTCGAGCCGGGCGATCCGGCGTCGGTTCACGGCGGCGGCGACCTCCGGGGCGTACTCCACCCGCACCGGCCGCACCGAGAACACCTGGAGGCCGACCGGCTCGGCCTCCTCGGCCACCAGCCGGGTCAGCGCGTCCCCGGCCGCCGTCACCCCGCCCCGGGTCCCGCCCGCCGGCTCCACCGGCACCCTGGCCAGCGCCGCCTCCACACACTCGCGCAGATACCTCTCGTGGTCCTCGATGCCGAGCACGGCCCGCGCGGTGTCCCGCACCCGCCACACCACCAGCACCACCACCCGGAGCGCCACCCCGTCCGGATCCGCCGCCGGCAGCGACTCGCTGCGCCAGTGCCGCAGCCGTACGTCGACCTGGCGGCGCGGTAGCAGCGGGTTCACCCAGAGCAGTCCGGTCCGCCGGACCGTCCCCCGGTAGCGGCCGAACAGGCCGAGCACCCAGGCCCGCCCGGCCCGCCCCCGGACCAGTCCGGCGAAGCCGAACATCCCGAGCACCCCGGCCCCGGCGTACGCCGCCCACTGCGCCGGACCGAGCCCCGCGCCCGCGAGGGCGGGCAGCCGCAGCACCTCCACCGCGACCGGCGGAAGCTGCCCCGCCCACCACGAGGTGGCCAGGCACCCGGTGACCCCGCCCGCTCCGGCGAGCACCCCGGCCGCCCCCGGCAGCACCCGCGCCGGGCGCTCCACCAGCTCCGGGTCGGTCTTGGGCAGCGGCCGGCGGCACACCGGCGCCGCGCGCCTGAACCGCGGCTGCTCTCCGGTGCCCTGCCGGCGGGCCACCACGGCGGGCCGGAGCGGCACCTTCACCGGGTTCACCGGATTCATCGGGTCGGGGTCGTCACGGAAGAGCAGATGGACGGGGATCTCGGTGGTCGTCTCGTTCTCGATCAGCCGGGCCGGAGACCCGCCCGGCCCCACGGCCTCCTCCGCAGGGTCCTCGGATTCGGCCGATGTGTGTTCCGTGGTCGTACTCATGCGTGCCTCCAGCCTCCGCGCCAGATGCGTCATGAACAGGGGGATGAGCAGAGGGACGTCAGAGGCCGGTCACGTGCTCCGGGTCGGCGTCCTCGAACAGCCGGCGCCAGGTCTCCGGCCCCGGATAGCCGTCGGCCGCGCCGCCGCGCCAGCCCTGGGCGCGCTGGAAGGCCTCCACCGCACGCCGGTCCGCGTCGCCCCAGCGCGGACCGGGAGCGTCGGCGTAGAACCTGCCGAACCCTTTCTCCACCAGCCGGCGGCGCAGCTGTGTGACATAGGCGTTCTCCGCGCCCGGACGGAAGTGGCCCCGGCCGGGGTAGCCCGGCACCCCGTACGCGGCGGGCACCCCGCGCGCGGGGGGTACCTCGTACGCACGGGGTACCTCGTACGCGGCGGGCACCGCGCGCGCGGCGGCCCGATCCGGCACCGCCGGGACCGGCGCGCTGCGGCCGCCCCGGGCCACCCACATCTCGCCGAACCGGGTGACGTACGGGTTGCCGGCGCCGAGGCCGAAGGAGACGGCACCCGGACGGAGGGCGCTCGTGCGGTGGCCGGCCGACTTCCCGCCCGCCGCGTCGGCGACCAGGCCCTTGTAGCGGTAGGGGACGTACTTGTCGGCGTTACTCCAGTAGGGATAGGGGGTGGGCTGGCTGCGGGCGTGCGGGGGTGTCTGTTCGTAGACCGTGTAGTAGGTGTGCGTGTAGTCCGTCCAGCCGCCGAAGATCACCACATGGGAGCCTTGCTCGGGGTTGTCGGGGTTGTGGTAGAGCAGGATGTCCCCGGGCTGGAGGTCATTCTTGGTGATCTTCACTCCGAACTGGTCGAGGCTGCCCGTCCACTCGTTGCTGGGCAGGCCCCAGGCCATGGAGACATAGCCGGAGCAGTCCTGGCGATAGCCGTCGGACCAGTAGGCGCTCATGCTGTACGGCACCTGTGCGGTCACCCAGACCTTGGCCCGGTTGATGATCTTGGTCCGGGTGGTCGTGGGGAGGGGCACGGTCTCGGGCTTGGCCGGTGCGCCGGCCGGGCCGTACAGCGGGCCCGGGGGGCCCTGGGGGGTGTCGGACTCCTCGTCGCCGGGGATGTGCGGACGACCCTCGGCGGGCCGGCCGGGGGTGAGGGCGGCGGCCGGGGCCGCCGCGCCGAGGACGGCGGACGCGGCGGCCACGACCACGATGCCGCAGGCCGCCGGGGAGCCGCCGGTGCGGCCGGGCGACGGGCGGGGACCGGCCCGGCGCCCCTGGGCGCAGCCGGGACAGTCGCAGTCGCTCGCGGGGTTGAACTCCTCGAAGGCCGGAGCAGTCATGCGATCTACCTCACATTCGGGGGGATTTGTCCACGAGTGTGCACGTTGGTCAGTTTCCCAACTGTCCACCGGACCGCCACTTTGACGGTCCGAATGATGTACACGCCCCCCTGGGCCGCCGGCCGATCACCTGGGGGTGGTCGGAGGCACCCCCGAAGGTCAGGTAGAGTTATCTCCGTCAGCAGGCGCCGCTAGCTCAGTTGGTTAGAGCAGCTGACTCTTAATCAGCGGGTCCGGGGTTCGAGTCCCTGGCGGCGCACCGACCGGAAGGCCCCTCGCGAAAGCGGGGGGCCTTACCGCTGTCCGGAATTCATCCCTGTCCGGAACAGGACCCTCCCCCCGATTGGCCGGATACCCTCTGGCCATGGCAGCCCGGGACCTTCAGGAGCGGATCAAGAAGCTGATCGTGGACCGGCGGCTGCCCTCGGGCGCCCCGCTGCCGACCGAGCCCGAGCTGATGGAGTTCCTCGGGGCCAGCCGGAACTCCGTACGGGAGGCCCTGAAGGCGCTGCAGGCGATGGGCATCGTGGAGATCCGGCACGGCTTCGGGACCTACGTCGGCTCGATGTCGTTCGCGCCGATGATCGAGGGGCTGGCCTTCCGCACCGTCGCCGGGCACTACCGGGGCGAGGACTCCCTGCTGCAGCTGCTGGAGCTGCGCGAGGCCGTGGAGACCGGGCTGGTCTCGCGGCTGGCCGGGCGGCTGCCCGAGGCGGACCTCGTTGAACTGGATGCCCTCGTGGACCGTATGGAACGGGAGGCCGCCGAGGGGGCGGGCCTCGCCGAGACCGACCGGGCCTTTCACGCCACCCTCTACCGGGGGCTGGACAACGTGCTGCTGAGCGAGGTGCTGGAGGCGTTCTGGGACGCCTTCCACCGGGTACAGCGGGATCTCGTGGACGTGCCGCAGGACCCCAGGGTCACCTGCCGGCAGCACCGGGAGATCCTGGACGCGGTCCGGTCCGGCGACTCACTGCGGGCGGAGGAGGCGATAAGGGACCACTTCGGCAACATCCGTGTCCGCCTCTCCACCACCGGCACGCCCCGGCCACCCGTGGCCACCGGCACACCCCGGCCACCCGGGACCACCGGCGCGCTCCCGCCCCCCGAGCCCCACGCGCGCCACAATGAACGGGTTTGAGCGGTAAACACCGCGTTTCGCGTCTTGCGATCATGTGGAGCGCCGTAGAAACCTGGACGTCCAAGCTTCCGCTGTCCGGCGGGAGTTGGGGGGAAACAACCGGTTGTCGGACGGCGGGGAGGGGGCCCCGCTCATGAACCGATGCCGAGGGGGGCATCATGCAACCGGAAGGTCGCCGTCCCGTGTCCATAAATTGGGGAAGACGTGGGGACTGCGCGCCACCACTGATCCGCGCGTGCGGGCACAAGGGGAGCCCGGCCGGGCGGCAAGGACCTACGAAACACGCGGTGACCTGCGTGTGGGGGGAATGACTCATGACGTCGACGCCGACGGGCGCCGGACCGAGCCACCATCACGACGACCCGTCACAGACCACACAGCTCAGGGCGATCGGTCACCGGACGGGCCAGTTCCGCCGGATAAGGAAGAGCCTGCCGAGATACGACTACGAGCACTACAGCCGGCTCGCGGGCCCCCTGACCCAGCCCGACCCGGCGGGGCCGTACAAGGTGCAGTACCGGTCGCTGCTCTCGCAGGAGCCGCACCGCGTCCGCGCCGCGCTCATGCTGGGCGCGGCCCCCGTGCTCTCCCTGGTCCTGCTGTTCTGGCTGCTGCAGCCCGCGCACTGGACCGAACGCGACTATCCCGCCTACGACTTCCTGCCGGACCTCGACATCGTCATGCTCGTCTCGATCGGCCTGATCGAGTCATTCCGCTGCATGAACGTGCTGTCCAACGCGCACGCCACGCTCGTCGCCCGCGACCCGGTCCCGGTAATCCCCGAGACCGGCACCAAGGTCGCCTTCATCACCACCTTCGTGCCCGGCAAGGAGCCGCTGGAGATGGTGACGAAGACCCTGGAGGCGGCGGTGAGACTGCGCCACCGGGGCCTGCTGCACGTGTGGTTGCTGGACGAGGGCGACGATGCGGCCGTGAAGGAGGTCTGCGCCCGGCTCGGCGTGCACCACTTCACCCGCAAGGGCGTCGCGCGGTGGAACCAGCCCAAGGGCCCGCACCGCGCCAAGACCAAGCACGGCAACTACAACGCCTGGCTGGAGGCGCACGGCGACGACTACGACTTCTTCGCCTCGGTCGACACCGACCATGTGCCGCTGCCCAACTACCTGGAGCGGATGCTCGGTTACTTCCGCGACCCGGACGTCGGCTTCGTCATCGGCCCGCAGGTGTACGGCAACTACGACACGTTCGTCACCAAGGCCGCCGAATCCCAGCAGTTCCTCTTCCACGCCCTGATCCAGCGCGCCGGCAACCGCTACGGCGCCCCCATGTTCGTCGGCACCTCCAACGCCGTACGGATCAGAGCCATCAAACAGATCGGCGGCCTGTACGACTCCATCACCGAGGACATGGCGACGGGCTTCGAGATGCACCGCGCCAAGAACCCGGCCACGGGCCGGAAGTGGAGGTCGGTCTACACCCCGGACGTGCTCGCGGTCGGTGAAGGCCCCAATGCCTGGACGGACTTCTTCACCCAGCAGCTGCGCTGGTCCCGGGGCACGTACGAGACGATCCTCAAGCAGTACTGGAAGGGCCTGTTCACCCTGCCGCCGGGCAAGCTCTTCAACTACACGATGATGATCATCTTCTACCCGATGTCCGCCCTCAACTGGATCCTCGCGGCGCTGAGTTGCGCGCTGTTCCTGGGCCTGGGCGCCTCGGGTGTGAACATCGACCCGACCGTGTGGCTGATGCTGTACGGCAACGCCTCCGCCCTCCAGATCGGCCTGTACATCTGGAACCGGCGGCACAATGTCTCCCCGCACGAGCCGGAGGGCTCCGGCGGTGTCGCGGGCATGGTGATGTCCGCGCTGTCCGCGCCGATCTACGCGCGCTCCCTGATGGACGCCGTGCTGCGCCGCAAGAGCAGGTTCGTGGTGACGCCCAAGGGCGAATCGGCCAGCCCCGACACGTTGTTCGGGACGTTCCGGGTCCACTGGTTCTTCATCCTGGTCTTCGCCGGCTCGCTCACCGCCGGCTTCGTGTTCGGGCACTCCCACCCCGCGATGATCACCTGGGCGTCGTTCGCCCTGCTGATCACCGCCTCGCCGATCTTCGCCTGGCGGTACACGCTGCATCGGGAGCGGAAGAAGCCGGCGGCGGCCACGGCGCTCGCCGAACCGCAGGACGCGGTGCCCGCGCCGTACGCGGCCCATCTGCCGCTCAAGCGGCCCACCTGGGCGGGCGGCGAGCCGCACGGGGACCGTGGCGAGGACCGGGCCGGGGAGAACGAGCAGACCATGCAGATCGCCCTTGGCGGACTTGGGGGAAGTAAGGAATGAAGGACCAGGCCGGCCGCCGTCGCGCCCGCAGGCTCGCGATCGGTACGGCGGTGGTACTCGCGCTGGCCGGGATGAACGGGCCGTGGCTCTACCGCTTCGGCACCGCGCAGTACCACCAGTACAAGATCAACAGACCCGAGTACAAAGCCGCGAACGGCCACTGGGACATCATCGAGTTCCCTCCGGAGTACCGCCAGGACACCATCCACGCGGCCCTCCTGCACACCGGCAAGGTGCTGCTGGTCGCCGGCTCGGGCAACAACCAGGACAACTTCAACAAGAAGAAGTTCGACACCCGGATCTGGGACCCGGTCAAGGGCACGATCAAGAAGGTGCCCACACCCAACGACCTGTTCTGCACCGGCCACACCCAGCTCGCCGACGGCAACCTGCTGATCGCGGGCGGCACCAAGCGGTACGAGAAGCTCAAGGGCGACGTCAAGAAGGCCGGCGGCGTCATGATCCTCTACAACGAGAACCCGGACAAGCCGATCACCCTGCCCGCGGGCACCAAGTTCACCGGCAAGACCAACGGCAGGACGTTCGCCTCCCAGGACTCGGTCCTGGTCCCGCGCGCCCGGAAGGTCTTCGACAGGACCGGCAAGTGGCTGCGGAACAACCCCGGTTACGGCCGGGTCTACGTCGAGGCGCAGGCGGAGGGCAGCCAGTACGAGACCGGCACCCAGGACAACTACCGCATCCAGGGCCTGACCGGCGCCGACGCACGCAACACCTACGGCATCGCGCAGAAGCTCGCCCTCGACAAGAAGGACTTCGAAGGGATCAAGGACTCCTACGAGTTCGACCCGGTCGCCGAGCGGTACATCAAGGTCGACCCGATGAACGAGGCCCGCTGGTACCCGACGCTGACCACCCTGTCGGACGGCAAGATCCTCAGTGTCTCCGGCCTGGACGACATCGGCCAGCTGGTGCCGGGCAAGAACGAGATCTTCGACCCGGCGACGAAGAAGTGGACGTACACCAGCACCACCCGGCAGTTCCCGACGTATCCGGCACTGTTCCTGATGCAGAACGGGAAGATCTTCTACTCGGGTTCGAACGCGGGGTACGGGCCGGACAACGTGGGCCGGGAACCCGGTATCTGGGACATCGACACCAACAAGTTCAGCAAGCTGCCCGGGCTCAGCGACCCGAACATGATGGAGACCTCCGGGACCGTGCTGCTGCCTCCGGCGCAGAACGAGAAGTTCATGGTGATCGGGGGCGGCGGGGTCGGTGAGTCGAAGCTGTCCAGCAACAGGACACGGCTGATCGATCTCAAGGACAGGAATCCCAAGTTCGTGGACGGCCCGCAGCTGGAGAAGGGGACCCGGTATCCGCAGTCCTCGATCCTGCCCGACGACACGGTCCTGGTCTCCGGCGGTTCGCAGGACTACCGGGGTCGCGGCGACTCCAACATCCTCCAGGCGCGGCTGTACCACCCGGACAGCAACAGCTTCACGCAGGTCGCCGACCCGCTGGTGGGGCGGAACTACCACTCCGGGTCGATCCTGCTGCCGGACGGGCGGGTGATGTTCTTCGGGTCCGACTCGCTGTACGGGGACAAGGCGAACACCAAGCCGGGGAAGTTCGAGCAGCGGATCGAGATCTACACGCCGCCGTATCTCTACCGGGGGTCTCGCCCGACGCTCGGTGGAGGCCCGCAGACGATCGCCCGCGGCGCTTCGGGGACGTTCACGTCGGATCACGCGGCCAGTATCAAGAAGGTGCGGTTGATCCGGCCGAGCGCTTCGACGCATGTGACGGACGTCGACCAGCGCTCGATCGCCCTGGACTTCAAGACGGCCGGGGACAAGATCACGGTGACCATGCCCACGAGCCGGAATCTGGTGCAGTCCGGGTGGTACATGCTGTTCGTGGACGACGACCAGGGGACGCCGTCCAAGGCCCAATGGGTCAAGGTCCCGTAGTCACTTGCTGTTCGCGGCCAGGGTGAGGGCGTAACTCGCCCACCATTGCCCGGCCTTCGGGCCGCCCTTGCACGTCCCGTCCGACTCCCCCGGCCGCTTGACCCACAGGTAGGCGTCCACCAGGGGGTCGGCCGTCTTCGTCGTCGGGGCTTCTCCGAGGGCCCGGCCCGGCGGGTTGCACCACCGCTGGGCCGGGTCGCCGGACGTGTAGGGGCCGTTGCCGTTCCTGCTCGTGTCGATGACGAAGTGTTTGCCGCCCACCTTCGACGACAGCTGCTTGCCGTAGGCGATGGAGTCCTGGGTGGAGTAGAAGTTGGAGACGTTGACGGAGAAGCCGTCGGCCTGGGCGACGCCCGCCTGCTCCAGGGACGGGAAGATCTGGTCGGGGTGGCCCCAGCCGGCATTGCCCGCGTCCAGGTAGACCTTCGTGTTCTTCAGGGACTTGAGCTTGGCGATCGCGCCCTTGAGGAGGTCGTAGCGCTCCTCGTGGAACTGGGCCGGGGTGCAGCCGTCCACGAGGTGGAGGACGGCGTCGGGTTCGAGGATCACGATGGCGGAGCGGTCCTGGATGCCCTGCGCGACCCCGTCGATCCAGGCGCGGTAGGCGTTGCCGTCGGCGGCGCCTCCTCCAGAGTACTGGCCGCAGTCGCGGTGCGGGATGTCGTAGAGGACGAGCAGGGCCGTGCGGTCGGACTTCTCGGCGGCCTCGGTGAAGCCGCGGGCCTCCTTCTCCGGGTTCTCCGGGCCGATCCACTCCCCGACCGGCTGCTCGGCGATCTTCCGGATCTGCTCGGCGTTCGTCTTGTCGCCGGACTTGGCGTAGGCGGAGAGCTGGCGGGCCGCGGTGCCGTCCGGGTTCACCCAGAACGGGTCGGCGTTCTTGGGCTGTTGGGTGATCCGGGCCTGCGGGTCCCCGTTCTTGTCCCCTCCCGCGGAGGAGCATCCGGCGAGCAGCAGTACCGCCCCCAGCACCACGGCCGCCGACGCCCGCGCGCAAGCACGGGCCCCCCTGCTGTCGTCCATGTGCATCCCCCTGGTCCCCCTGGGCGAACTGGTCCGGGTCCCAATCGTGGCATATCCGGCCGGTCCGTCACGAGGTCGCGTGGCAGGGCGTACGAGGGTGTCAGCGGGCGGTTCCCGTGAGGTACGCGTCGACCACCACGTTGGCGGTGTAGCTGCGGCCGACGCGGTCGAAGGAGCCGCCACAGGTGATCAGGCGCAGCTCGGCGCGGCCGGGCCTGCGGGGGCCGTAGGCCTGCCGGGCGTCGAAGCCGGCGCGGGGCAGGACACGGACGTCGTCGATGGTGAACTCGGCGACCTTGCCGTCCGAGCGGACCACCCGGACCGTGTTGCCGGGCTTGAGCGTGCTGAGCTTGTAGAAGACGGCGGGCCGGGTCTCGGTGTCGACGTGCCCGACCATGAGCGCGGCTCCCTCGGCGCCGGGCCGGGTGCCGGCGCCGTACCAGCCGACCACGCCCGGCTGGTCGAACGGCGGTGGGTCCACGGCGCCCTGGGCGTCCAGGCCCCGGCTCACCACCGGCGCCTGGACGCCCAGCCGGGGAATGTCGACGCGCTGCGGCACGGCATCCCCGAGCGGCTGGGCCGGGCGGGGCATCAGGGCCGGGTCGGCGAACAGGTCGCCCGTGGCGGGGGCGTGCGTGGAGTGCGGTACGCCGGTCAGGCCGCGCCCCCACAGCCACAGGCCGAGCAGCAGCAGCGCCCAGGTCAGGCCGGTGGCGAGCCGCCCGGTGCCGGTGGCGCGCCCGTGGTCGTCGGACATGGGCCGTCTTCAGCGCTCGCCGCGGCTCCGGCGGGCGCGCAGCCCGACGGCGGCCGCCGCGATCCCGGCGAGGACCAGGCCGGTCACCGACTGGACGGTGTCGGGGCCGGACTCGGTGGTGGCGACCGTGGCGAAGTGCGCGGTACCGCCGCCGCCCGCGGGGACGGGGGCGACGGGCGAGGCGGCGCCGGTGGGCTGCTGCCCGGGATCCTGCCGCCCCGACTGCCCGGCTCCCTGCCCGGCTCCTTGCCCGGCTCCCTGTCCGGCCCCGGTCCCCCCGTCGACCACCGTGATCCTTCCGCTGATCACGTAGTCGGCGCAGGTGATCCTGACGTCGTACCCGCCCGGCTTGAGCGAGGAGCGGACCCGGGTCTCACCCAAGAGGCTGTCTTGGCCGCCGGTCAGCCGGGCGTCGGAGACGAACGCGTTCGAGACGGCGGTGCCCTGCTGCCCGGGGCAGCCGCGGACCCGCAGGGCCACGTCGGCGCCGGGCGCCGGGGAGGCGGGGGTCACGGAGACGGAGCCGCCGTCGGCCGCGTGGGCCGCCGGGGTGAGCGCGGCGACGGCCAGGAATCCGGTACAGAGCGTGAGGCGTAGTGAGCCCATCGTGAACCTCCAGTACCAGGAGGCTCCCCCGCCCCGGGCGCCCCCGCATCCTCGGAGGGCGCCCGGCTGCTCCAAACGGGTGGACAGAGGTTTGAAACCCCTGGTCAGACGAGGTCCACCAGATCCGCGATGGAGTCGACGACCCGCGAGGGACGGAACGGGTAGTCGTCGACGACGTCGGGCTGGGTGACGCCGCTGAGCACCAGGAAGGTGCGCATTCCGGCCTCCAGGCCCGCGAGGACGTCGGTGTCCATGCGGTCGCCGATCATCGCGGAGGTCTCGGAGTGGGCGCCGATGGCGTTCAGGCCGGCCCGCATCATCAGCGGGTTGGGCTTGCCGACGAAGTACGGCTTCTTGCCGGTCGCGGCGGTGATCAGGGCGGCGACCGAGCCGGTGGCGGGCAGGTCGCCCTCGGTGGACGGGCCGACGTTGTCGGGGTTGGTGGCGATGAACCGGGCACCGTCGTTGATCAGCCGCACGGCCTTCGTCAGGGCCTCGAAGGAGTAGGTGCGGGTCTCGCCCAGTATCACGAAGTCGGGTTCGTGGTCGGTGAGGATGTAGCCGATGTCGTGCAGCGCCGTGGTCAGGCCCGCCTCGCCGATCACATAGGCGGTGCCGCCGGGCCGCTGGTCGTCCAGGAACTGGGCGGTGGCGAGCGCCGAGGTCCAGATGTTCTCCACCGGCACGTCCAGGCCCATCCGGCGCAGCCGGGCGTGCAGATCACGGGCGGTGTAGATGGAATTGTTGGTGAGCACCAGGAAGGGCCGCCCGGACTCACGCAGCTTCTTCAGGAAGGCCTCGGCGCCGGGGATCGGGACGCCCTCGTGGATCAGGACGCCGTCCATGTCGGTGAGCCATGACTCGATGGGCTTGCGGTCTGCCATGCTGTGCGTCTCCTGGCGTGCGTACGGTCAAGAAAAGCGTGGGGGCGCCGGAACCACGGCGTACCGACGCCCCCCAGCCTAGTCAGACCTGTGTGATCCGTACCCCGTCGATCACCGGTACCAGGGCGGTCAGCTCCCCGTCGCCGACTTCCAGTCCTCGACGTACGACGTGAGGTTCTTGTTGATGTCGTTCCAGTCCGGCTCGAAGAGGCCGACGCCGTCCATCAGCTTGGTGAGGGCGATGGCGTTGGTGTCGGTGGCCTTGACGTCCTGGCGGGCGGCGAAGCCGCCGCCGATGCCGCTGACCTCCTGCTGCTGCTTCTGGGCGAGCATGAAGTCGAGCAGCTTCCTGCCGTTCTCGCTGTGCGGGGCCTTGGTGACCAGGCCGGCCGCGTACGGCAGGGCGAAGGTGGTGGGCTTGCCGTCCTTGCCGGCCGGGAACCAGATGCCGAGGCCCGGCATGTCCTTGGACTGGGCGTAGTTCATCTGGACGTCCCCGTTGGCCACCAGCAGTTCGCCCTTGTCGACCTTGGGCGCGAGCTTGCCGGTGGACGCGGACGGGCCGACGTTGTTGGCCTGGAGCTTCTTGAGGTAGGCGAGGGCCTGGTCCTTGCCGCCGAAGTCGTGGATGGCCTTGATGAGGACGGCCGTACCGTCGCCGGCGACGCCCGGGGTGGAGTACTGCAGCTTGTTCTTGTACTTGCCGTCGAGCAACTCGTCCCAGGTCTTCGGAGCCTGCTTCAGCTCCTTCTTGTTGTAGACGAACCCGAAGTAGTTGTCGACGACGGAGGTCCAGGTGCCGTCCGCGGCCTTGTCCCCGCCGCTGACCTGGTCGGAGTCCTTCGGCTCGTACTTCTGCAGCAGGCCCTTGCCGTCCGCCTGCTGGATGAAGGGCGGCAGGGTGACCAGCACGTCGGCCTGCGGGTTGGACCTCTCGCGGACGGCGCGCTGCACCAGCTCGCCCGAGCCTCCCTCGACGTACTTGACCTTGATGCCGGTCTGCCGGGTGAAGTCGGCGAAGACCTTGTCGTACCAGCCTTCGCCGTTCTCGCCCTTGAGGCCGTCGGCGCTGTAGACGGTGACGACCTTGGCGTCGGAGGCGGCGGAGGAGCCGCCGCAGGCGGACAGGAGCGGGGTGGTGAGCAGGGCGAGGGCTATGGCGAGCGGGACGCGGTTTCTGGGCATGGCGAGGCCAACTCCTGGCGTGTCTAGGGAGATCGAGGGGGGTGGGGTCAGCGGTACGACGCCCGGGTGCGGACCCGGGAGACGGCGAACAGGACGAGCAGGGTCGCGGCCATGAGCACCATGGCGACGGCGGAGCCGGTGAACAGGGCGCCGCGGTCGGTGGCCGCGTAGATGAGGACGGGCAGCGGGGTCCAGTCGGGCGGATAGAGCATCATCGTGGCGCTCAGCTCGCCCATCGACAGGGCGAAGCAGAGGCCGGCCGAGGCGGTCAGTGAGGGCAGGAGGAGGGGGAGGCGGACCCGCCACAGGACGTGGGCGGGCCGGGCGCCGAGGGAGGCGGCGGCCTGTTCGTAGGCGGGGTCGAGGCGGGTGAGGGCCGCCGACACGGACTGGTAGGCGAAGGCGGTGACCAGCACGGTGTGGGCGAGGATCACGATCCACCGGGTGCCGTTGAGCAGCATCGGCGGCTTGGAGAAGGCCACGAGGACCGACAGTCCCACGACGACCGACGGCACGGCGACCGGCAGCACGAACAGCGCGTCCATGAGTCTGCGGTACCGCTTCTTCAGGCTCGCCGCGGCCAGCGCGGCCCAGGTCCCGACGGCCAGCGCGAGCAGGCTGGCGGCGGTGGCCGTGAGCAGGCTGGTGGTCAGGGCCTGCAGCGCCTCGCCGCGGGTCGCCGCGCGGTAGTTGGCGGTGGTCGCCCCCGAGGGCAGGACACCGGACCAGTGGGTGGCGAAGGAGGCACCGAGCACGACGAGGAGGGGCAGCGCGAACAGCGGCACGAAGAGGACGAGGAACACCGCCCACACGGCCCACCTGGCCCCTCGGCTATGCACCAGCACGACGGCTCACCACCCGGTAGAGGCCGTACAGCCCCACGGAGATCAGGACGTTGACGACGGCGACCACACACGCGCCCGGATAGTCGGACTCCAGGATCGCCTTGCTGTAGACGAGCATCGGCAGGGTGGTGACCCCCTTCGCGCCGGTGAACAGCACGATCCCGAACTCGTTGAGACACAGCACCAGGACGAGACTCCCGCCGGCCGCGAGCGCGGGCAGCGCCTCGGGCAGGATCACCCGCCGTACGATCCGCGGCGCCCGGGCGCCCAGCGAACCGGCCACCTCCAGCTGCGCGGTGTCCAGCTGCGAGAACGCGGCGAGCAGCGGCCGCATCACGAACGGCGTGAAGTAGGTGACCTCCGCCAGCAGCACGCCCCAGGGCGTGGTGAGGAACTGGAAGGAACCGATGATGCCGGTCGTGCCGTAGATGAACAGCAGCGCCAGCGTGATCAGGAAGGACGGGAAGGACAGGTACACATCGATGAACCGCGCCACCGCCCTCGCCCCCGGGAACGGCACGAACGCGATGACCAGCGCCAGCAGGAAGCCCAGGACCAGGCATCCGGCGGTGGAGGCCAGCGCCAGCCACACGGTGGTCCACAGCGCGTTGCGGAAGCCCTCGGAGGCGAAGACGCCGGTGTAGGGCTGGAGGGAGGTGCCACCGCTGTCCGGCCGGAAGGACTGCTGGACGACGAGGGCGAGGGGGTAGAGGAAGAAGAGGGCGAGGAGGGTCAGGGGAGGAAGGGCCCACATCAGCCGCCTACTCATGGCCGGCTCCCGCGGGCAGCAACACCGCGTCCTCGGCCGCGAAGTGCAGACTGATGTCGTCCCCGTACGCCGGCGGGTCCTTCAGTTCACGCAGGTCCGCCATGACCGTATGCCCGTCGACCTCGACGTACAGCCGATGCGTGGCCCCCCGCCACTGGATCTCCCGTACGACACCCACGAGTTGGTTGGGCCCCTGTCCCAGCCCGACGACATGCGGCCGTACACACAACGTGGCCCGCGCCCCCGCGGCCACACCCGCCGTGTCGACCTCGACCTGCGTCCCCGCGAACTCGGCTCCCCCGGACCGCACGGTCACCGGCAGGAGGTTCGCACCGCCCACGAAAGACGCCGTGAACTCATCGGTGGGCGCCCGGTACAGCTCCCTCGGCGTCCCGCAGGCGCGCAGCCGCGCCGCGTCCATCACCGCGATCCGGTCGGCCAAGGTCAGCGCCTCGACCTGGTCATGGGTGACGTACAGCATCGACATGTCCGGCAACTCCCGGTGCAGCCGGGCCAGTTCGGCCAGCATCCCGGACCGCAGCCGGGCGTCCAGCGCGGACAGCGGCTCGTCGAGGAGCAGGACGTCCGGCCGGATGGCGAGCGCGCGGGCGATGGCGACCCGCTGCTGCTGGCCGCCGGACAGCTCGCGCGGATGCCGGCGGGCGTAGGCGGCCATGCCGGTCATCTCCAGCGCCTCGGCGACCCGCTGCCGTATCTCGCTCCTGACCGTCCTGCGGGCCCGGAGCCCGAAGGCCACGTTCTCGTCCACCCGCATGTGCGGGAAGAGCGCGTAACTCTGCACGACCATCCCGATGCCGCGCCGGTACGGCGGCAGGTCCGTCACGTCCCGGCCGCCGAGGAGCACCCGCCCGGACACGGGCCGTACGAATCCGGCGACCGCCCGCAGCGCGGTGGTCTTGCCGGAGCCGGACGGCCCGAGCAGCGCCATGACCTCGCCGGGCTCGACGGTGAGGTCGAGGGAGTCGAGCACGACGTTGCCGTCATAGGCGACGGTGACGGAGTCGAAGCGGATGCCCATGTCAGCGCGCTCCCGACAGCAGGGCGGGCAGGCCGGCGACGGAGTCGAGGACGTGCGTGGCACCGGCGGCGCGGAACGCCTCGTCGCCGTGGGCGCCGGTGCGCACCCCGGCGACCAGCCCGGCCCCGGCCCGCACCCCGCTGAGCACGTCGTAGGAGGTGTCCCCGACGACGGCGACCTGCGTCACGTCGTCGGCGGCCTTGGTACGCACGAAGGCCTCCAGGACCATGTCCGGGTACGGCCGTCCGCGCCCGCCCGCGTCGGCCGGGCACAGGGTGAGCGGCACCAGGTCCCGCCAGCCGAGGGCGGCGAGGATGGCGTCCTGGGTGCCCCGGGCGAAGCCGGTGGTCAGCACGACGGTACGGCCGCTGCCGGCGAGTTCCTCGATGGCCTCGCGGGCCCCGGGGACGGGCGCGATCAGCCCGGCGTCGACGAGACCGCCGTACGCCTTCTCGAACGCGGTGTTGGCGCGCTGGGCGCGACTCTCGTCGCCGAACAGGTGCCGGAAGACGGAGATCTTGGACTCGCCCATGGTGGCGCGGACGTATGCGAGGTGGTCGGCGTGCTCGGCGGAGCCGGGTTCCACGCCGAGCTCGGTGGCGGCCGTCTCGAAGGCGCGCTCGACCAGTCCGCCGTCGGCGACGGTGGTGCCGGCCATGTCGAGGACGACGAGACGGATGTTCTCCACAGTGTTGGTCATGGTGCTCACCAGCCCAGTTCGTTCGCGGTGGTCTCGGCTATCGCGGGGGCGCAGGTCATGCCGCGCCCGCCGGGCCCGGTGACCAGCCACACCCCCTCGCGCACCTGCTGCCGGTGCACCACCCGGCCGGGCTCGGTGCACTGCGCGTACACACCGGCCCAGCGGCGGCGGATGCGCGGCAGCGGACGGCCGAGCAGGGACTCGACGACGCCGGTCAGGTGCTCGTACGGCTCCTCGACGGTGTCGAAGGCGAAGGGGTGCTCGTACTCGTGGGTGTCGCCGATGGTCAGGCCGCCGTCGGCGCGCTGCACCATGAGCAGCTGCATCCGGTGCGCGGCGGCGGTCTCCGGCTGCGGCTGAAGGGCGTTGAGCTCGTCCAGCGCCGGGGAGGAGTAGGCCGGGTAGTAGCGGAAGCTGTCGGCGTCGGCGACGGAGGTCGGCAGCGGCTCGCCCAGCGGGTCGGTCTGCATCATCTGCAGGCGGACGCGGCGCACGGGCAGCTCGGGTCCGGCGAGTTCGCGGACCAGTCCGCCGAGCCAGGCGCCGGTGCACAGGACGACCGCGTCGGCCCGGTGCACGTCGCCGTGGTCGTCGCGGACGGTGCCGGCGCCGGTCACCTCGCGCACCTCCCGTCCCGGCAGGAAGGTGTAGTTCGGGGACGTCAGCAGCTCGGCGCGCAGGGCGAGTTGGGCGGTGCGTGGCTCGACGGCCGCGTCCCGCTCGCAGTACAGGGCGGCGGTGAAGTCGCCCCGCAGGGCCGGGTTGAGTGCGCGGGCCTCGCTCGGGCTCAGCAGCTTGTACCCGCGGGCCGCGGCGTCCGGGCGGGCCACGGCGGCCTCGGCGACGGCGAGCTCCAGGGGGCCGCGCACGGGGGTCAGGGACCCGTTGGCCCGGAAGCCCAGCGCGGGCACCCGGCCGCCGATCCCCTCCCACAGTTCCCGCGCCCGCAGCGCGGTCTCCAGCTCTTCTCCTCCGGCGCGGCCACTGACCCAGATCTGCCCGAAGTTGCGCAGCGAGGCGCCGCGCGCCTCGGCCTCGCGCTCGATCTGGACGACCTGGTGGCCGCGCTGGACTGCGTGCCAGGCGTGCATGGTGCCCACCACGCCTGCTCCGACGACTGTCACTTTCACGACGGCAACGCTCCTCGCGATCGGGGAACCGGAAGGGTCCGGCTGACAACGAGAGCGTGAACGACCCATCACGTTTGGGCTAGACCCGTTATCTTTCCGTGATATGAGCGTGGGGGTCGATATCGGTGTTTTTCAGCCCTTGAGGTGGGTGGTGAAGGAGAACCGGTCTCCCCGGTACAGCGAGCGCACCCGCTCCAGCGGCCGGCCCTCCGTGTCCCGGGAGAGACGGTGGATGAGCAGCATCGGCAGGGCGGGCGGGGTGCCGATGAGCAGGGCTTCGCGGGGCGTGGCCAGCACGGTCTCGATGCGCTCGTCGGCGTCACCGAAGGAGATGCCCTGGGCGGCGAGGTAGCCGTAGAAGGAGGAGTCGGGGTCGAAGTCGGCGTCCAGCCCCGGCACCCGCTCGACGGCGACGTAGGTGCTCTCCAGACCGACCCGCTCCTCGTCGGCGAGCAGCACCCGCTCCAGGTGCCAGACGGGTTCGCCCCGGGTGAGCCCGGTCTCGGCGGCGAGGGCCTGCGGGCAGGGGAAGCGGTCGAGCGTGACGAGCGTACGACCGGGGGTACGGCCCTGCCGCCGCACGCCCTCGGTGTAGCTGGCGAGGGACAGCGGCTGGGCGAGCTTCGGCCCGGCGACGACGGTGCCGCGCCCCTTTCGCCTCAGCCGTCCCTCCAGCACCAGCTCCCGTACGGCCTGCCGCACGGTCTCCCGGGCGACGTCGTACCGCTCGGCGAGATCCCGCTCGGTGGGGATGACGCTGCCCTCGCCCAGTTCGTCCAGCAGGGCGGCGATCCGCGCCTTCACCGCGTAGTACTTGGGGATACGCCCGTGCTCGGGAATGCCGGAGCGGACGGGGGCGCCGGGGGCCTGGTCGTTCGGGTAGTCCACGCAGGGATCGTCGCAGACGGGGGCGTGTTCGGTGCTACGGCCCCCGGTTCAGCGGCGGCTGCGGGACAGCGGGCGTCTGCGGGACAGCAGCAGCGCGCCGCCGCAGACCACGAGCAGCGCGGCGGTGGCCGTGAGCAGCCCGTGGGCGAGGCCGGGTCCGGTCCGGGCCAGCTCACGGGCCCGCTCCGCCGCGCCCTCCGGCCCCGCGGCGAACGGCAGGGAGGAGCCGGGGGTGGACGTGGCGGCGGCAGCGGCGCTGCCGGTACCGGACGTGGCGACGGGAGCGGCGCTGCCGGTACCGGACGTGGCCTGCGCGCTGCCGGACGGGCTGGGCCCGACGTTCGCCTGGGTGGCCTCCGGATCCGGAACCGGCGCCGGCACCACACCGTCCTGGGTGATCCCGAACCGGTACGCGTTGGACTCCCCGACCCAGTCCCCGTCCTCGCCCCGGCGCTGGACGACGGCGGCGTTGGCGGTGACCTGTTCGAGCGGGGCGGTGGAGGGGAGCGCGAGTCTGACCTTGACGCTGACGGTCCGGCCGGCCGGTACGGCGAACCCGCCGAACCCGGCGCCGTCCAGCACACCGATCAGCTCCTGCTCGTCGGTGCTCTCGAAGGTGACCGGCCGGGGCTGGGAGCCTTCGTAGAAGTCCATCTGGGGCTGGTCCGGCTGCAGCGCGCGCTTGTCGTCGACGAGGACGATCAACGGGTGGACGCCGGTGCAGGTCTGCCGGGTCTTGTTGGTCAGGTCGATGTACCAGGTGCCGTATCCGCCGCCCGCCTCGTAGGAGCTCGGGCCGCCGCGGATCCGGGTGGCCAGCGGGAAGGCCCGCGCGTCCGCGCCGACACAGGCGGGCGGCGGCGCGTCGGCGCGGGCGGCGGCCGCCGGCACGGGGACGATGACGGTGGCGCTGGCGGCGGCTGCGGCGACGCAGAGGGACAGGGGTGTGCACAGTCGCATGAACACATGACCATGCCGGTCGCACGGGGGCGCGGGCGGCCGCCACGCCGGTACGGGACGGGACTCCACCCGATCGGCGGGCTCAGCACAGGCGAGCGCCGTTGGGTCCGGGGACCGTTTCCGTCCGCGGGATCGCCGTGGCCGTTCGCGCAGTTCCCCGCGCCCCTGGGGAACTGCACCACCGCCGGCCTCCATGGCGCCGCCGCAGCTGCGGGCAATCGTGCCGCTGGGGGGCGGCCACCCGGCAGCCGCCGTCGAACCCGCGCAGCTGCGGGCAGTCGTACCCCTGGCACCCGCATAGCTGCGGGCAGTCGTACCCCTGACACCCGCACAGCTGCGGGCAGTCGTACCCCTGACACCCGCACAGCTGCGGGCAGTCGTACCCCTGACACCCGCATAGCTGCGGGCAGTCGTACCCCTGACACCCGCACAGCTGCGGGCAGTCGTGCCGCTGGGGCGGCACGGGTGGGCGCAGCGGCACCCTGTCAGCGCCGGTAAGCGACCCCGCCCCCGCCCGGCACCAGCACAGGGCACTCATACCAGCACCGGCACCCAGCACCGGCACCCGGCACCCGGCACCCGGCACCCGGCACCCGGCACCCGGCACAGCGCAGCGTCACGCATCCCCCCGCCCGAACACCGGCGCCAGCAGCAACTGCGCGGCCCCCTCGGCCACCAGCCGTTCCCCGCCCGCGGCAAGCCGAACCGGCACCACCCCGCCCAGCACCCCCTCCCGCCGAGCCCGAGCCTCCAGCACCTCCCCGACGCCCCGCACGAACACCCCCGGCGCCCCCGCGACAGTGCGTCCCCCGAGCAGCACCGCGTCGATGTCCAGCAGCCCCACCAGATTCGCCGCCCCCACCCCCAGCACCCGCGCCGCCTCCCCGGCCGCCCCCCGCCCCACGGCCGACAGGCACAGCACCTCCACACACCCCTGGTTCCCGCACTCGCAGGGCGGCCCGTCCAGCTGGATCACCTGGTGCCCGAACTCCCCCGCCCCGGTCCGCGCCCCCCGGTGCACCCGCCCGCCGATCACCAGACCGGCACCGAGCCCGGTACCGAGATGCAGATACGCGAAGGATCCGGATCCCCCCTCGCCCGCCACCGACAGCCCGAGCGCCGCGGCGTTGGTGTCCTTGTCCACCACCACCGGCACCCCCAACCGCTCCCCGAGCGCGTCCCGCAGCGGAAACCCGTCCCACTCGGGGAAACCGGTGACCCGGTGCAGCACCCCCCGCGCATGATCGAGCGGCCCCGGCAACGCCACGCCCACCCCGAGCAGCGTCCCGCCCCCGGCCGGCCCCGCGTCCCCGTGGCCCAGGCCGTCCGCCACCAGCCCCTCCACCGCCCGGGCGACCACCTGGAGCACGGCCTCCGCCCCAGCCCCCAGATCCAGCTCCGTCCGCCGCTGCGCCGCCACGGCCCCGTCCAGGTCGACCAGCACCACCCGCAGCTCGTCCCGGTCCAGATGCACCCCCACCGCATGCCCCGCCTCCGGCACCAGCCGCAGCACGGTCGGCGGCTTGCCCCCCGTCGACGCCCGCCGGCCGGCCTCCGCCGCGAGCCCCTCCTCCCGCAGCCGCCCGGTGATCTTGCTGACGGCCTGCGGGGTGAGCCCGGTCCGCTCGGCCAGTTCGAGCCGGCTGAGGCCCTCCGCCCCGGCGTCCCGCAGCAGCCCCAGCACCAGCGCGGTGTTGTGCGACCGCACCACGCCCAGATTCGCGCCCGCGGGCCCGCCGCTGCCCGGCCCCGGTCCCGACCCCGACGGCATCCCCGTTCTCGTCCTGTTCACGCCACCCATTGTCCCCACCACTTGCACTTTAGCAACAGCGTTGCGAAAGTAGCCCCATGACCGGACCCATGACTGGACCCCTGGCTGGACCCCTGACTGGCCCCATGACTCCCGCTCCCCCTCTCCGCGTCGGCCTGATCGGCTACGGCCTCGCCGGCTCCGTCTTCCACGCCCCGCTGATCGCCGCCACCGAGGGCCTCGCCCTGGACACCGTGGTCACCTCCGACCCCGGGCGGCAGGAGCAGGCCCGGTCCGAGTTCCCGGACGTCCGCACGGCCGTCACCCCCGAGGAGCTGTTCGACCGCGCCGGCGACCTGGACCTGATCGTCATCGCGTCCCCGAACAGGACGCACGTCCCGCTGGCCACCACCGCCCTCAAGGCCGGCCTGCCGGTCGTCGTCGACAAGCCGCTCGCCGGCACCGCCGCCGAGGCCCGCGACCTCGCCGCCCTCGCCGAGCAGCGCGGCCTGCTGCTGTCCGTCTTCCAGAACCGCCGCTGGGACAACGACTTCCTGACCCTGAGCAAGCTGATCTCCCAGGGCGACCTGGGCGACGTATGGCGCTTCGAGTCCCGTTTCGAGCGCTGGCGGCCCCAGCCCAAGGGCGGCTGGCGCGAGTCCGGCGACCCGGCAGAGATCGGAGGTCTGCTCTACGACCTCGGCAGCCACGTCGTCGACCAGGCCCTGGTCCTCTTCGGCCCGGTCACCGAGGTGTACGCCGAGACGGTCGTCCGCCGCCCCGGCGCCGAGACCGACGACGACACCTTCCTCGCCCTCACCCACGCCGGCGGCGTCCGCTCCCACCTCTACGTCTCCGCGACGGCCGCCCAGCTCGGCCCCCGCTTCCGGGTGCTGGGCTCGCAGGCGGGCTATGTGAAGTACGGCCTCGACCCGCAGGAGGCGGCCCTGCGCGAGGGCCTGCGCCCCGGCCCCCGGTGGGGCGCCGAACCGGAGTCCCTGTGGGGCCGTATCGGATCCGGCGAGTCCCCGCTGACCGGCGGCGGCACCGCCGTACCGACCCTGCCCGGCGACTACCCCGCCTACTACACGGCCGTCGCCCGCGCCCTGACCGGCGCCGGCCCCAACCCGGTGACCGCCCTGGAGGCGGCCGCCGCCCTCGACGTACTGGAAGCGGCCCGCCGCTCCGCCCGGGACAAGATGACGGTGACCCTCTGATGCCACACCAGCAGCACCAGCACGGCCAGCACCCCCACCCGCAGATCACCCCCAGGACCACCCCCGAACTCACCCCGTCCGTCGAGGAGTTGGAGGCACAGGAACGCCGCCTGGTCTTCCGGCGGTTCACCTACGACGACGCCTGGGCCCTCGGCTCGCTCCTGGTCGAGCTGGCCCGGGAGCGCCAGGCCCCGGTCGCCATCGACATCCACCGCGCCGGCCAGCAGCTCTTCCACGCGGCCCTGCCGGGCTCCACCCCGGACAACGACGCCTGGATCGCCCGCAAGCGCCGGGTGGTGGAGCGCTACGGCGCCTCCTCCTACCTGGTCGGCGCCCGCTTCCGCGCCAAGGGCAGCACGTTCGAGGACTCCTCCCGCCTGGACCCCGACACCTACGCGGCGCACGGCGGCTCGTTCCCGATCCGCGTCGAGAACGCGGGCGTCATCGGCACCGTGACCGTCTCCGGCCTGCCCCAGCTCCAGGACCACAGGTTCGTCGTCGAGGCATTGGAGCAGTTTCTGAAGGTGTGACACCCACCGGGATTACGTGGGGGACCCCTCCGGTTGGGAATGGCTGCAGACATGATCGTCACGGCCCCACCCGGAGGGACAGCCCCATGAGCACCGTGAGCACCGTGAAGGACAGGATCGGCCGGTACGGCATCTGGAGCGTCGGCCTGCGCGCGGAGGACCCGTCCCGGCGCGGCGAACTGGGCGAGGCGGCGGCCGAGTTGGAGGAACTCGGCTTCGGCGCCGTGTGGCTGGGCGGCAGCAGTGCCGCCCGGCACGCCGTACCCCTCCTGGAGGCGACCGACCGCCTCACCGTCGGCACCAGCATCCAGAGCATCTGGCAGTACGACGCCGAGACGAGCGCGGCCGCCTTCGCCGAGGTCGAGGCGGCCCACCCCGGCCGTTTCCTGCTCGGCCTGGGCGTGAGCCACGCCAAGCTCGCCGACCAATACCGCCGCCCGTACTCGGCCCTGGTCACCTATCTCGACACCCTGGACACGGCGGGCGTACCCGCGGACCGCCGGGTGCTGGCCGCCCTCGGCCCGAAGACCCTGGAGCTGGCCCGCGACCGGGCGGCGGGCGCGGTGCCGTACCTGGTCACCCCCCAGCACACCGCGCACGCCCGCGAGATCCTCGGCGAGGGCCCGCTGCTCGCCCCGGAGCTGAAGGTGGTCCTGGAGACCGACCCGTCCCGCGCCCGCTCCCTGGCCCGCGACACCCTCGCGATGTACCTCGCGCTGCCGAACTACACCAACAACTTCCTCCGCCACGGCTTCACCGAGGCCGATCTGGCCGACGGCGGCAGCGACCGCCTCGTCGACGCGGTCTTCGCCTGGGGCGACGACCGCCGCATCCGGGAGCGGATCAACACCTTCCACGAGGCGGGCGCGGACCACGTGGCTCTCCAGCTGATCACCGCCGAGGCCCACAGGGACGCCCTGCCGCGGGAGGAATGGCGCCGCCTGGCCTCCGTCCTGGACTAGGACTGCGGCTCAGGCGGCAGCCCGGCCGCCGCGCCGCGCCGGGCAGTCGCGGAGCAGGTTCGCGATCTGCTTGGCGCGGTCGTTGCCCGGGAGCAACTCGTGCTTGCGGCGTTCGAGCAGGCCCCTGGTCTCCTCGTCCAGGAACTCGCAGTTGCCCCTGAACACCTCGCGCAGCGCCTTGAGCGCCCAGTACTCGTTGAACGGTTTGTCCTCCGACACCGCCGCCTCGGCGAGCCGGCGTCCCCACGCCGGATCCGGATTGGCGTACAGGTACGCGGCGGCGGCCAGGCGCATCCCACGGTCTTCGCTGCGGAGATGACTCTCGACGTCGAAGTCCCGGGCGCCCCGCAGCAGACGGATCATGTCGTCCACCACGTCGGACATCGCCTGTGTCCTCGCCTGCCCGCTGGACATGGTCCACCGGATCTCGTTGTAGCGTGCCGCCAACTGGTCGACAGGGTCGGCCGACGCCGGCACGACGGCGGGGCCGGCCGGCTGCGCCCTGCTCAGCGCCTCCCGCACCCCGTCGGCCAGATCGTCCGCCGTCTCCTGATGCCGCGCCTCGACCTGCCGCGTCTCGCGGATGGCCTCCTGCGCGGTACTGCGGGCTTCCTCCACCTGGCGCTTCAGCGTGATTCCGAATCCGGAGACCTCGGAGAAGAAGACACCCAGGAGCACCAGAATCACGAGACCGAGGACGACCATCGGAGGGTCCGTCATCTGCGGGTGCCGGCACACCCTGACGACGCTCCCGTTCGCAGCCAGCTGCTGGTCGCATACGTCGGTGGTGAAGAACACGACCATGGCCGCGCCCGCGGCGAGGGTCACGAGCGAAGCCGCCACCCACTGGGACGGCCCGACTCCTCTGCGGCCGGTCGTCGAGGTCTCGTCAGGTCCCGTCGCGGCCATCCCCCCACCCTTCGGCAATGCCGGCACCGGCGCCATGCTTGCCTCCGTAACGGCCGGTTGGCAAGCACGACGCCTCGATGGCGGGGCGGAACCGGGCGGGGAGCTCAGGCCTTTGCGCGTCAGGCGTCCTTGAGTTCCTGCCGCTGACGGCCGAGCCCGGCGATCTCCAGCTCGACCACGTCCCCGGCCCGCAGATACGGCTTGGGCTCAGGCTGCCCCATGGCCACCCCCGCCGGCGTCCCCGTGTTGATGACGTCCCCGGGGTACAGCGTCATGAACTGGCTGACGTACCGCACGACCTCCCCCACGGGAAAGATCTGCTCGGCCGTCGTACCGTCCTGCTTCAACTCCCCGTTGACCCACAGTTTCAGCGAAAGGTCCTGCGGATCCGGCACCTCGTCGGCCGTCACCAGCCACGGCCCCAGCGGGTTGAACGTCTCGCAGTTCTTCCCCTTGTCCCAGGTGCCACCGCGCTCGATCTGGAACTCCCGCTCGGACACGTCGTGCGCCACCGCGTACCCGGCGACCTGCGCCAGCCCCTCCTCGGCGGACCCGAGGTAGCGAGCCGTACGCCCGATGACGACGGCCAGCTCCACCTCCCAGTCGGTCTTGCGCGACCCGCGGGGGACGAGCACGGTGTCGTTCGGCCCGACGACCGTGTCCGGTGCCTTGAAGAAGACCACCGGCTCGGCGGGCGGCTCGGTGCCCGTCTCGCGGGCGTGGTCGTGGTAGTTGAGCCCGATGCACACGATCTTGCCGATGCGGCCGAGAGGCGGGCCGATCCGCAGCCCCGTCGCGTCCAGCGCCGGCAGCTCACCGGCCTCGGCGGCGGCCCGTACCCGGCCGAGCGCGGCCTGGTCGGCGAGGAGCGCGCCGTCGATGTCGTCCACGATGCCCGACAGGTCGCGGAGGGTCCCGTCGGCTTCGAGCAGCGCGGGCCGCTCGGCCCCTGCCGTACCGACTCGCAGCAGCTTCATGGTCACAATCTCCCTCGATCGCGGGGCGCCCGACCGATGTGTGCAGCCATCGGAGGACTGGTCGATCCTCCAAGCGGGCCTTCCACTCCGCAAGACCCTGTTCACGTACTGGACCGTAACCGCGGCCTGCTACCGGTACAGCGCGGCCCGCTCCACCGCGCTCCAGGCCGTGCTGGTGACGACGTACAACGCGGCGGCGAGCGGTACGACGGCCACGGTGACGAGCGTGAAGAAGGACATGAACGGCATGACCTTGCCGACCGCCCCGAGCCCCGGCACCCGCTCCCCGCCCCCGGCGCTCACCGCGACCGGGTTGTCCGCCATCGTCCGCTTGGTCCGCCGGTAGTTGAAGGCGGCGACGGCCGCGACGAGCGCGAAGAGGCCGAGGTACACCAGTCCGGCGCCGCCGAAGATCCCGCCGTCGCCGAGTGCGTCGGCCCACTTCCCGCCGAGCGGCGCCGCGAACAGCCGGTGGCCGAGCAGGCCGTTGGTCTCGCCGCCGATCGTGGAGCTGGAGAAGAGGTGGTAGAGGAGGAAGAAGGCGGGCAGCTGGAACAGGCTGGGCAGGCAGCCGGAGAGCGGCGAGACCTGTTCCTCGGCGTGCAGTTCCAGCACCGCCTTCTGCAGTCGCTGCGGGTCCTTGGCGTGCTTCTCGCGCAGCTCGGCGATTTTCGGCTGGAGTGCGGCGCGGGCCCGCTGGCCGCGGGCGGCGGCACGGGACAGGGGGTGGACGAGGAGTCGTACGAGCGCGGTGAACAGGACGATCGCGGCGGCGGCCGCGGAGGCGTGGCAGAGCGGCTGGAGCAGGTCGGCGAGGTGCTCGACCAGGCGGGCGAAGACGGAGAAGACGGACATGGGTGAGCCCTCCGGGGGTCTCGTCGTGCCGGAAGCGTGCTGAGGGAGCAGAACGGCATGACGACCCGCGCGGGGTCACGCGTGCAAAAGGAGAGACGTGCCCTACGCGGCGGTCGCCGGAAGGGCCTGCCCGGGTGCCCTGGGCCGGCGCCGGCCGGGCGCGTCGGGATCGCGCTGCGGCAGGAAGGCCGTACGCCGGGCCCGGTCGCGGATCGCCGTACGCACCCGGGTGGGCGGGACGGCGGGCGCGGAGCGGGCGGCGATCAGCGCGCAGGCGGCGAACGCGGCACCGGCCGCCGTGGTCGCGGCGAGCGCCACGGTCGCGGAGAGAGTGCCGGTGTCGAGCAGCATGACCGGCAGCAGCACGAGCAGCAGCGGGGTGAGCGCACGCGACCGCGCGAGTGTGCCGACCACTTGACTCACCTCCCCCACGGTCACAACTGCCAACGCCTTCCCGCCCTTTATACCTGACCGGCGAGAACACCCAGCGCAGCGGCCGGTGATGACCGAAACCCGCTCGCGCCGCCGCGCCCCTGACGGACAATGTGCCGGGGGCCGACGGGTCCCGCCGCCAGCGCCTGCCGCACCCGAAGGGACCCGACGTGCCGCGCACCCCCACCTGTGTCCTGACCGGCACGTCTGCCGCACGCGTCGCTGACGGTCACGCGGTGGACCGGTTCGTCGAGATCGGCTCGTTCACCAAGGTGCTCACCGGTACGGCGCTCATGCGCATGGCCGCCGCGGGCCTGCTCGACGTCGACGACCCCCTCGAACGCCGGCTCCCCACCGCCCCGCGCACCGGCATCACCCTGCGGCACCTGGCCGAGCACACCTCCGGGCTGCCCCGCCTGCCACCCGGCACCACGGTCCGCGATCCGTACGCCGCGTTCGACGCCGCCGCCCTGCACCGGCTGCTCGGCCGGCTGGACCAGGTCGTGGTCCGGCCGCCGGGACAGCAGGAGGAGTACTCCAATCTCGGATACGCCGTGCTGGGCGCGGCGCTGGTGAGCACGGCCGGTACGGCGTACGAGGAGCTGCTCGCCGAGCATGTCCTCGGGCCGCTGGACGTCCAGGAGGTGAGCGCACGTCCCGACGCGGGCCGGCGTCTGCTCTCCCCGGGGCTGTTCGGCAGGGACCGCAGGCCCTGGACCATGGACGGGGCGATCCTTCCGGCGGGCGGGCTGTGGGCCACCCCGCGCGCGGTCGCCGATCTGCTCGTCCGGCTGGTGATCGAGCGCCGGCTGGGGGACCCCGCTCCCTCGTGGCAGACGGCCGGCCCGCTCCACTGGCACAACGGCGCGACCCGCCACGCCTCGGTCTTCGCCGGGGCGATGGCGGACGGCCGGTGGGTGGTCGTCCACCGGCTGGGCGGCCGGTCGGACGCGACCGACGAGATGGGCATCGACCTGCTCAGGGGCGACGGCTCGCCCGTCTCCTGAGCGGCACGGTCAGGCGGGTTCCGGCTCCAGCGGCTCCAGCAGCCGCTTCGGCTTCAGCAGGGCCCTGCTGACCGGGTCCGCCGGGTCGTGGTCGAGGCCGGGGCCCGGTTCCATGACGACGTCCCCGATCGGTACGACGGTCCGGCAGACGGGACATTCGCCGTACGGCCCCAGTTCGGTGCCGCAGTCCGCGTGCCGGAAGTACCGCAACTGCGTCTCGCCGAAGTGCTCGCGCCCCCACAGGCCGAGGGCGCGCAGGGTGGGCCACAGGGCGATGCCGCGCTCGGTGGGGACGTACTCGTCGCGCGGCGGCGACTGCTGGTAGCGGCGCTTTTCGAGGATGCCCTCGGCGGTCAGGGTCTGCAGCCGGGCGGCCAGGACGGCGCGCGGGATGCCGAGGTGGACCAGGAAGTCGTTGTACCGCCGCACGCCGTACAGCGCGTCCCGGACGACGAGCAGCGTCCAGCGCTCGCCGACGATCTCGAGCGCGCGGGCGATCGAGCACTCCTGTGTCGCGTAGTCCTTGCCCAGTGCCATGCCCTCCACTGTAGTCACTTTCCGACCCCTTGGTTCAGTGACCGAACCGACGGTGTTACGGTGACGGGGACAGCTCGGTTCAATGAACGAACCGAACCTTCACGTCCCGGAGGGACAGGACCTGCCATGACCGGGCTCGACTCCGCCACCGCCCCCGCCACCACTGCCGTACACGGCACGACCGCCCGGGACGCCCCCGCACGCCCCCGGGCCACCCTCGCCCTGACCAGCGCGGCCACCGCCGTGGCGCTGATGACGTACACGGCCCCGATGGTCACGCTGCCGGACACCGCGGCCGCCCTGCACACCCCGCTCTCCGGCCAGGCCTGGCTGCTGAACGGCACCCCGCTCGGCCTCGCCGCCCTCCTGCTGGTCGCCGGCAGCCTCGCCGACGACTACGGCCGCCGCCGGATCTTCCTCGCCGGCACCCTGGCCCTCGGCCTCACCACCGCCCTCGGCGCCTTCACCACGTCGACCTGGCAGTTCACCCTCGCCCGCATCGCCCAGGGAGCCGCGAGCGCCGCCATCCTGGCGAGCAGCCTCGGCCTGCTGGTGGCGGCCTTCCCCTCCCCGCGCGGCCGGCTGCACGCGACCGGCGTGTGGGGCGCCTTCGTCAGCGGCGGCATCGCGGTGGGCCCGCTGGTCGCGGGCGCGCTGCCGACCTGGCGGGTGGCGTACGGCGTCCTGGGCGCCGCCGCCGTTCTCCTGGCCGCGCTGGGCACCCGCACACTGGCCGAGTCCCGCGCCCCGCGCGGCGGCCGGCCGGACATCCTCGGCGCCCTGACCTTCGGCCTGGCCCTGGTCGCCCTGGTCGCGGCCCTGACCCTGGGCCGGGACGGCTGGCTGCGCGCACCGGTGGGACTGCTGCTGGCCGCCGCCGTCCTCCTGATCGCGCTCTTCGCCGCCGTGGAACACCGCACCGGCACGCCGATGATCGACCTCGGCCTGCTGCGCCACGCCCGCTTCCTGGCCTCCTCGGCCGGCGGCCTGTTCACCGGCCTCGCGGTGATCGGCACGTTCAGCTTCCTGCCGGCCCTGCTCCAGCAGACGCTCCGGCTGTCCCCGATGCAGACGGCCTGGCTGTTCCTGCTCTGGTCCGGCCTGAGCTTCACGGTCGCCCTCCAGGTCAAGCACCTGGCCGGCCGCATCGCCCCGCGCGCGCAACTGGCCATCGGCTTCGCCCTGCACACCATCGCTGTCCTGACCATGCTCGGCGCGCTCGCCTCCGGCTCCTGGACCCGTCTCCTGCCGGGCCTGATCATCGGCGGTGTGGGCAGCGGCCTGCTCAACGGCGCGCTGCCGCTGCTGGCCGTCGAGTCGGTCCCGCGCGAACGCGCCGCGATGGGCTCCGGCGCCCAGCAGACCTTCCGCTACATCGGCTCCTGCGCCGGCGTGGCCCTGACCATCGCCCTCGCCACCTCGTCCCACACCCTGGCCCAGGGCGCGAACATCGCCCTGCTGGTGTCCGCGGGCCTGGCGGCGGTGGGGGCGGTGAGCGTGGTGGTGCCGCGGGAGCGGGCGGACAGGGCCTAGGGGCCTAGCGGGGCCGCATGGACACGAGCTTGCCCCAGACCACCATCCGGTAGCGCGAGGTGAACTCGGGGGTGCAGGTGGTCAGGGTGATGTAGTAACCGGGTGTGTCGTACCCGTAGGACGGCCGCACGAGAGAACGCGGCACGGCCCGGATGACCCCCGAGTCCGTCGCCGAGGTCTGCGGCAGGATCTGGTCGACGTCGTACGTGTACGTCGCCGTCCGCGTCTCCACCTCGATGTCGTCCCCGCGCCGCAGCCGGGGCAGATACCGGAAGGGCTCGCCGTGCGTGTTCCGGTGCCCGGCGAGCGCGAAGTTGCCCGCCTGGCCGGGCTGTTGGGTCCCTCGGTAGTGGCCGACGTACCCCTTGTTCAGGACGTCCGCCTTGCTCACGCCCTCCGCGACGGGAACGCGCAGCCCCAGCCGGGGGATGGTGAGGACGGCGTACGCCTGGGACTGCCGGGGCAGCGAGACGGGGGTGTACGACCGCTGCGGCGCCCGGGACTGGGACGAGTCCGGGGCCGTCGTGGAAGCCGTAGGCGACGCGGATCCAAGACCGATACCGGAGCCGGAGCCGGTGCCGGCGTCGTTGCCCGTGCCGGTGCCGGTGCCACTCTCCCACTCCCGCTCCAGCGCCTCCACCTGCCGCTCGGCACCGCGCCGGGCCTCCCGGTTGGTCCACCACAGCTGGTGCACGACCAGCAGCATGAGCAGCACCCCGACGGTGACGAGCACCTCGCCCCCGCCCCACAGCACACGCCGGCGCCGGGCACGCCTGCGCCGGTCACCGTGCCCTACGACCCGCACGCCCGACGCCACGAGCATCCGCACCCACCTCCCCGGGAGCCGCCCGCAGGGTAGGCGCAGCGCGTGCAACTGGCCATAGCCACAAGGCGTCTCGCTCCCCGACGGGATCGGAACCCCCGGCCCCTGACCCTCTGCCCCCCGCTCCTTGCCCCCTGCCCCCTCCCCCTCTGGCCCTCTGGCCAGCACTTACGCCGATCCTCCACCGCTCGGCAGTACGGTGTCCCCCATGCGCCCCGACACGCCTGCCGAGAACGTCGACCACACCGCCGAAGCGGCACGCCTGGAGCGGACCGCGGGACTGTATCCCGAGGACGCCGAGGCCCTGCTTCTGACGGCAGCGGCCCACCTGGAACTGTCAGGCGACCGCCCCGCCGCGACCACGCTCTACGACCGCCTGCTGTCTTCTTCGGACGGCCTGGAGAATCCCGCCCTGATCCGCGCCCTCAAGGCATCCAACCTCTGGGAGTACGGCCACGAGGCCGAGGCAAGGGCGATCATCGAGGGCATCCGGCTGACCGCCCCGCGCGACCCGGCGCCCTGGGTGATCATCGCGGAGTCCCTGGAGTCGCACGACGAGCTGGAGGCGGCGTCGGAGACCTTCACGGAGGCGGCGACCCTGCTCCTGCCGGAGGGCACGGACCCCACCCCCTCCACCCACCCCCTCCTCTACGGCCGCCACCGCGTCCGCCGCATGCTGGGCCTGGCGCACGACGACTGGGACACACTGGCCGACACGCTCCACACGTCCCCGGTGTCGCTGGACGAACTCCACGACCCGAAACGGGTCTGGTCCCTGGGCTCGGACAACCCGGCCGAACTCCTGGCGGAAATCACCCGCCTCCAGGCCGAACTGGGCGCCTACAGAGAGGCCCTCTCCCGCCCGTTCCCGGTGGCGGTGTTGCACTGGCCGGCGGGTGAGCTGACCGAACTCCTCTCGGCCTACCCGACCCTCACCACGGAGTACCCGTCCCACGAGACCCACCTCGCGACCATAGAGTCCTCTCTGCGCGAGCTGTCCTCCTCCGGCACGGCCAACCTGGGCATCGTGACGGGCACGGTCCCGTCGTACGAGGCGTTCGCGGCGTCGGAGGGATCGTCGCCGACCGACGCGACCCTGCTGCCGCAGTATGCGACGACCTTGGCGGCGCGGGGGCGGGCGGTGGCTTGGCCGCCGCAGAGGGGGGCGGAGTGCTGGTGCGGCACGCCCCAGACCTATGAGGCATGCCACGGCGCATAGCACCGGCCCCAGGCCCCGGGCCGCCCGCTCGCTTCTTCCCCGTGCTGGAACGGCCCGGGTCAAGGGCGGCCCGAAGGGCCATGGGTGCCAGCCGCTCTATTCCGCGTCGGGGCCAACCCGGCTCAGCCACCACTCACGGTGGTAGCGAATGTAGTCCAAGTGAATCTTGTGCTTCCGGTGCCTCTTGAGCTTCGGCCGAAGGTTCCCGCCCAAGGCCCCAGCCCGCACGATGATCGACCATTCGTCGTCTATGACGATGGCACCGATATCAAGTCGCACATGACAGTTGGGGCACAGACACAAGACGTTCGGCTCCACGTCCGGACCTTTGTGCGGCTTCCCCAGAGGACGGATGTGGGCATTTCACTGTTTGACCGATTCGCTGCCGGTGTGCGATCGAGTTGAGCAGCGTCGGTAAGTTGCCACGGCTTGTCGGTGGTCCCTGTTACAACTGGTCATGCGGTCTAGGGATCAAGGGGGGACCCGCGTGACTCAACCAGGGGATCTGTCACAGCCCGTCTCGGGTGTGTACGAGCAGCTCGTTACCCACCGCTTGCAGGCGCAGATGAGGCAGTTGGACGCACAGGGCTGGAAGGCCATCGATGCAGAGGTCAGTGAAGAGTCCACCCCGCATGTGCTGGCCCGCCACATCGGTGAGGCCGTGAGGCTCAAACTGAGCCAACTGCCCCACGAGAAGCAGGTCGCCCTCGCCAACCAGATCATGTGCTCGCTGGCCGCCAGCGCTCCAGATCCAGACATGGACGAGATGGGCGGCGCCATCGCTGACGGTCCTCGGCAACTGCTCGCACTTGCCGAGCGTGAAGCGCCAGGTGTCTACGCCATTCGCCCGCTCACACCTCTGTCCGAGACGGCGTTGATCACCAACGCACCAGACGACCCCAGCCTGGGCGCAGAGTTGCGAGCGGAGCTGGCCACTGCGGACCGCATTGACCTGCTCTGCGCGTTCGTGAAGTGGTATGGCATACGGGTCCTCGAAGACTCACTGCGCGCGGCGCGGGAGCGGGGAGTACCGATCCGGGTCATCACGACCACCTATATCGGCGCCACCGATCGTTACGCCTTGGACCGCCTAGTCCGTGAGTTCGGTGCCGAGGTGAAGGTCAACTACGAAGTCCGGTCCACGCGCCTGCACGCCAAGGCATGGCTGTTCCGGCGCAACACCGGCTTCGACACGGCCTACGTGGGCAGCTCCAACCTGTCGAAGGCCGCACTGCTCGACGGCCTGGAATGGAATGTACGGCTGTCGTCGGTCGCCACTCCCAGGGTGCTCGACAAGTTTGAGGCAACCTTCGACGCCTACTGGGCCGACGCGGCATTCGAGACGTACGACCCCGTCCGCGACGGCGAGCGACTTGCGGAGGCGCTGGCTCAGGCGGGCGGTACCGGGTCGGCCGGCGAGCTCAAGATCAGCCTGTCCGGATTGGAAGTGCATCCGCTCCCGCACCAGAAGGACATGCTGGAGCGCCTCCGTGTCGAGCGTGAGATCCGCGGCCGTCGTCAGAATCTCCTAGTCGCGGCTACCGGCACCGGCAAGACCGTCATGGCGGCCCTGGACTATCGGAACCTGCGTGACAAGTTCGGCGGAGCGCTCCCGCGGCTGCTCTTCGTCGCCCATCGCAAGGAGATCCTGAGGCAGTCGTTGCGGACGTATCGTGAGGTTTTGGACAACGCATCGTTCGGCGAGTTGCTTTACAACGGTCAAGAGCCCCGCGATTGGACGCACGTCTTCGCCAGCGTCCAATCGCTCAACCTCCAACGCCTGGAGCAGTTCGATCCCGAGCACTTCGACGTCATCGTCATCGACGAGTTCCACCATGCAACGGCGAACACGTACCGACGCGTGATCGAGCACTTCAGACCAACCGAACTCCTCGGCCTCACGGCGACCCCGGAGCGGATGGACGGGCTTAACGTGCAGGACGAGTTCTTCAGCGGGCGCATCGCCGCCGAGCTACGGCTCTGGGAAGCACTCGAGAACGACCTACTCTGCCCCTTTCACTACTTCGGACTCCCAGACGGCACCGATCTGACCCACCTTGACTGGCGATCGGGCACCTACGACCGAGACGAACTTGGCAATCTCTACACGGGCGACCACGCTCGGGCTCGCATCGTCATCAAGCAGGTCAAGGACAAGATCGCTCATCCGGGCTCTATGCGCGCCCTCGGTTTCTGCGTAACCAAGGCGCATGCGCACTTCATGGCCAGGTGCTTCCGCGAGGCAGGTTTCAAGGCCGAGGCCCTCGACAGCGACTCGGCTCCCGCCGTACGTGAACGCACGCTGGAGGATCTCAAAGCCGGACGCATCCAGGCGATCTTCTCCGTCGACCTCTTCAACGAGGGACTCGACGTCCCGGATGTCGATACCCTGCTCCTGCTGCGACCTACGAGCAGCGCGACGGTGTTCCTCCAGCAGCTCGGGCGCGGACTGCGCCGTACCCCGAACAAGCCAGTGCTGACGGTGCTCGACTTCATCGGTCAGCACCGTGCGGAGTTCCGCTTCGAGGAGCAGTTCCGAGCGCTGACCAACCTGTCTCGCAACCGCTTGGTCGACAGCATCGAGCGCGACTTCCCCCAGCTGCCTTCCGGTTGCCAGATCATCCTGGAGGGTAAGTCCAAGGACCTTGTCCTCGACAACATCCGCACCCAGCTCAAGGCCACCATCACGACGCTCGCGAAAGAGGCCAGGAGCTACAGCACTCCCAGGTTGGCGGACTACCTGCGCGAGAGCCGTCGCGAGATCAGGGAGCTTTACAAGAGCGGCAACTCATGGACCAAGGTGCTACGCAAGGCAGGGTTCATCGCGGAGGCTGCTCCGACGGGTGAAGCAGACCTCCTCAAACGCGTTCACGCGTTCCTCCACGTAGACGACCCCGAGCGGGTCCAGGCCTACCTTCGCCTTCTCGAAGAGAACGGGCCCGACTACGACTCGTTGTCGCCCAAGGACCAGACGTACGCCCGCATGCTCTTTTTCAACCTGTGGGACAACGCCGGCGGCTTCAGCAGCTACCAGCAGGGGCTTGAATCACTGCGCACCCAGCAGCTAGTCCGAGACGAACTTCGACAGGTCCTGTCCTACATCCTCGCCGAAGCCGACCACTTTCCCATCCCTCTGGACGGTTCGCTCAGCCACATCCCGCTGAAGGTCCACAGCGCCTACAACCGCTCCGAGATCCTTGCGGCCCTGGGAGTGGCACAGTTGGGTGGACAGATGCCGAGAGACTTCGGCCAAGGGGTGCGTTGGATCGAAGAGATAAAGACGGACGCGCTGCTCATCACCCTGGAGAAGGACGAGCGGGACTTCTCACCTACGGTCCGCTACAGGGACTACGCACTCAGCCCCACCCGCTTCCACTGGGAGTCGCAGAGCACCACGCCGGAGAACTCCGCAACGGGGCTGCGCTATCAGCGGCATGCCCAGCAGGGCAGCCATGTCCTGCTGTTCCTACGCCGCTACAAGCGCAACAGCATCGGCAAGTCCGAGCCTTGGATGCTGCTCGGCCCAGCCACCTACGTGAAGCACACCGGCAGCAAGCCCATGGTGATCACCTGGGATCTGCAGCATGAACTCCCCGCCGATGTGTGGTCGTACTCGGCCGCTATCTCCAGCGGATGAAAGTGCGGACGCCTGTTACGCCGGGACGTCAGTCCCTGCCTCAAAGTGCGCTTGAGCCCGGTCCAGCACATCGTCTGCATCGCGGCCGTGAGCGTGAAGCCAGTGGAGGAGGTCGGCGATGATGTTGATCGCTGTCTCCTCCGCGCAGGCCAGTCTCAGCCTGTGTCCCTCGGCACTCGCCGCACGTGGCGACTGTTCGGCCTTGTAGAGGTCCAGCAATCCCTCCGCTCTGCTCAGGCGTGGGCTGTCGTTCACAGGGCAGGGCATGACCGGCGCGGTAGAGAGCTCACACCACGTCACCTTCTGATGGGCTCGGAGCTCAACACCCCAGCGCGCAGCGATGGACGCAACAAGCCTCATTCCACGGCCGCTTTCAGAGCCAATGCCCGCGTCAAGCAAGGTGGGCAAAGCGCGGGTGTCCGGGTCGCGTACCTCGATCCGCACGTAGGTGCCGTTCATGGAAACGGCGAGCGTGGTCGGGGTTCCGAGGCCCACATGCGTGATGACGTTGGTCACGAGCTCGCTCACGCACAGTTGTGCCGCCTCCACCACATCTTCCAGTCCCCACAGCCCCAGGTGAAGACGCATGAGACGGCGAAGAGTCGCTACTTCCTCAGGTTCTGCCGTGAACGGGAGATCCCACGATTGCCTCGGTGGACTGGCCTCGTTGTACCCCACACCAACTCCCTCCCATGGACGTCGCGTTGCGCGGTGCAACTAATGATGCACTTAGAGTTGCATTGGAACTCTCAAAATGGAACTCTCACATCGAGGTTGACGGGAGCGTGAAGGGAGCCCACGCGCCCCCGGCGCACACCGTCTTGCCGTTCCGCCACGGCAACCGGGACGATCTAACGGATCGACGCGAAGGGCCAGGACATGGCAGTTGGACCAACCACTCGTAGGCGCCAGCTCGGCGCAGACCTCCGACGTCTTCGTGAGGCCAAAGGCCTGACCCTTGAAGAGGCAGGCGCCCGCGTCGGTATCTCAAAGGCGACCCTCAGCCGCTATGAGACAAAGGAAGGAACTGTCAAGTGGCCGACGGTAGACGCCCTTTGTCGTGAGTACGGTGCCTCAGACGAGGAGCGCCTCGCACTTGTCGAGCTGGCCAAGGCGGCCAAGATCCAGGGCTGGTGGCGCTCACTCGCCGACCCTATCCCCGAGTCCATGAACCTCATGCTGACCCTAGAGGACGAGGTCGTACGAGAAGACCACTACGCGTGCATGTACGTGCCCGGCCTCTTGCAGACCCGCGCCTACGCCGAAGCGGTCCACCGCGCCTCCGAAGTGGGCTGCCCCGAGCGGGAGGTGCAGCACATGGTCGACATCCGCATGAAAAGGCAAGATCTCCTTGACCGCGATGACCCTCCGCACATCTGGTGCGTGATCGACGAGGCCGCAATCCGACGCATCGTCGGCGGACGCGAAGTCATGCAGGAACAACTACGGCACCTGCGGGCGCTGAGCGAACGACCACACATCACGGTGCAGGTACTCCCGTTCTCAAGGGGCGCCCACGCAGCCGCCGTCGGCAGCTTCGCCGTCCTCCGCGGACCGAAGAGGGAACTGGACGTGGTCTACGTCGATCTCCTCGGCGGCGGGCTCTTCATGGAAAAGCCTGGGGAACTTGACCGCTACAGGCTGGCGTTTGAGTATCTGAGCGCACAGGCGCTCGACCTGGAATCCTCAGCAGAGCTCATCACCCGCATAAGCAAGGAGTCCTGATGACCAGACCGTCCGCACCCTGCTGGTTCACATCGACTTACAGCGGGGGCAGCGGTACGGAATGTGTTGAATGCGCGCGGATGACCGAAAGCATCCTCGTACGCGACTCCAAAGTCAGCAGCGGGCCCGTGCTCTCTGTCAGTGGGCAGGCCTGGCACGCGTTCACCGCGGCTTTGCGAAGGGGCCTGCTGGACGGGTGACGGCCGATACCGATCTTGTCTGGTTCAAGTCGTCGTACAGCGGCGGCAACACGACCGAGTACTGGTCGCCGGTTTACCCGCTGAGCCACTCTCACCTCCTCCTCTCGTACGTCGCCTCCAGGTACGCCTTCACCGGGCTCGCCAGTTCCCTGTAGAACGGCGTGCGGTCGGCGGCCTGGAGTACCTGGGCGCAGATGGTCAGTTCTGCCACGCGTGCGGCTGGGGTGTCGAGGATGTGGCCGAGGGCCTGGCGGACGCGGGCTGCCGTGGCGGGGATGTGGAGGGAGTAGAGGTAGAGCTGGGCGGCGTCGAAGGCGACCGGGGCCTGCCCCCAGCCTTCCCAGTCGAGGATGGTGAGGCCGGGTCCGCCGAGATTGGACCAGTGGAAATCGCCATGGGCGGTGGACCACTCGACCTGACCGACTTCGCAGCCTGTGCATTCGGGGACGACCCGGCGGATGTACTCCTCCCGTACGGCGATGCGTTCGGTAGGAGCTTCGGCAAGGGCGTCGAGTGCGAGCCGCAGCTGCGCCCACCACGCCTCGGGGAGGGCTGGGTCCTGTTCGAGGACCGGTGAGCGGGAGATGACGGTGGCGTCCGTGTGCTGGTACAGCTCGGCCCGGTACGCCCAGCCGACGGCCTGCCAGTCGTGGACGCGGTGGAGAACAGGGCGGGGGATCACTGGAGGAAGCAGCTCCTGGGCGGTCTTCGGGCCGTCCCAGAGTTTCCCGTGTGCCTTGTCGGGGTGCTCCGCGACGACGCGGAGCCAGCCGGTGCCCTGCGCGCTGGTCACGGCACCGGAGATGGTCCGGCCGGCGTAGCCCCAGATGGGTTCCTCGGCGAGGTCGGTCAGGGTGAGAGTGGTGCACGCAATGGCCCTGGCGCTACGCATGCGCTGGGCGGTGGCGTCGTCAGGCGCCGAGAACATCGATCACCTCGTGCAGGGTCTCGTCCGGGAGCGGCGGTAGAGCGAAGACGCGATGAGCGGCCTTCCAGTGTTGCGCATGCCCGGACCCCAAGAGCACGCGATTCACCCCTGGGGTGGACGCGGCGACGCGCAGCGCGGCCTCGGCCGGGGTGGTGCCTGAGTCGATGAGTTGGGCGAGTTCGTCCACAGAAACGCGGGGCGCGCGGCGAAACCACACGGTGCCTACCGGCGCTTTCGACCACCACTGCGAGCTGAGGGCTCCCGTCCTGCCCCATTCGGTAAGTGTGACCAACGGTGTTGGGCTTGTCGTGGGCCGGATTGGGCTCTCCGCTGCGCTTGCCCGGCCGGCGGCCGTCGGTCCAGGGACCCCACGCGGTCGGCTCGCGGTGATTTATGGAATGCGCTAATAGATCATCAAACCGGCGCGTCGCCACCCCTTTTGGTGGATTTGCACATAATCTCCATCACCGTCAGAAGTCGATCTGCCACAGATCGTATTCGCCTCACATCATGGAGATGACATGCACAAGCTTCACAAGGCTGCCGTCATGGTCGCGGCCCTCGGGAGCGTCGGATTCCTGGCTTCCGGCACGGCCTACGCCGGCGGTGAGGGGGGCGGCGGGGGCGCCCACGTCGCGCAGAGTTCCAACTGCAGGTCGCACGACCTGAACGTCGACGTCCTCGGCGAGGTCGGCATCCTCAACGGCGTGCTGGGCAACGCGCTCAACGGTGAGGGCGACCCGGGCGCGCAGGACACCCACATCGGCTCGACCATGGGCTGCAGCAACAGCGCCTGGTAATAGGGCGATTCGCTGTCCCTTGGCGGCGGAAAGCGGCGGCCGGCCAGGCGACCGGTGGGCCGGCCGGCTTGCCCGCCGACGGCACGGGGCATGTGGTGACCTCGCTCGCGCACGGATACCCGACACAACCGTATGCGCGCGAGGTCGCCACGCCCGCCGTCACGTTCAAGACAGAGCAACCCACCACGCCCCCGGAGACGGAGAATTCCGCGGGGGCTTTTCCGCTGAAGACCTGACAATGATCGACTCAGGTTCAGCGCCTCCTCTCCTGCGCGTTAGCCTCGGGTTCAGACCGCGCTCACAAGTGGAGAATGAGGAGTCAGCATGGCCAGGGTTCCCAGTTCCGTCGTTGCCGCTACCGGGCTTGTCGGTGGGTACGGCGTGGCCCGGTGGACCAAGAAGCGGCAGCTCGGTGGGACCGTGCTGGCCGTTGCCGGGGTCGCTGCCGCTCAGCAGTGGCGCAAGCAGGCCGGCGGGAAGGCCGCCGGTGCGCTGAGCGCCGCCTATGTCGCCGCGTTCGCCGGGTCCCACCCGCTCGCCAAGAAGGTCGGCGCCTGGCCGTCCGTTCTCGGTGTCGCCGGTGCCGTCGCGCTCGCCTCCTGGGCCGTCGCCGACCGAAAGGCCTGAGCGGACCCGCCGCAACGCCTCGACCGGCCTCGCTGCGGCACCTGAGCAGACCACACCGCACCGATCTACCTCTCCCCCGCCCTGAACGCCCTCCGGTACGCCTGCGGGCTCGTCCCCACCACTCTCCGGAAGCGTTCCCGGAAGGCCGTGGGTGAGCCGAAGCCCGTCTGTACGGCGATGCGTTCTACAGGGTGCGCCGTGGTCTCCAGCAGGTGCTGGGCCCGTCGTACCCGTGCCCGGTGCAGCCATTGCAGCGGCGTCGTGCCGGTCTGTTCGCGGAAGCGGCGGTTGAGGGTGCGGGTGCTCATGCCCGCCTGGGCCGCGATCTCGTCCAGGGTGAGGTCGCGGTCGCTGTGGTCCTCCAGCCAGCGCAGCAGGGGCTCCAGGGTGGCACCCGAAGGCGCCGGGGGCAGGTCGTGGACGATGAACTGGGCCTGCCCGCCCTCCCGACGTCCTCGCCGCCATCGTCGCCGTGGGCCCCGTGACCGTCGCCGCCAGCATGTTCCCGCCCGTCGCACGCCGGGCCCTCGCCGCGCCCGGCGACGACGGCGGCGCCTTCGGAACGCTCGGCCTGCTGCACCGGATCTGCCGGGTCTACGCCCTCGTCGGCGTCGTCGTCCCGGTGTTCGGGTTCGCCACCGCGAGCGAGATGGGTGTGCTCGGCAGCGCCTGGCTGATCGTGTCGATCGCGCTGACCGCCCTCGCCGCCGTCGTCCTCGCCGCGCTGGTGCTGCCCGCCCAGAGCGCGGTGGTGGAGGGCAGGGGCACACATCCCGCGCGGCTCGCCATGTGCACCGGGATGTTCAACCTGCTGTGGGCCACCGTGACCGTCCTGATGATCGTGCGTCCCGGCTCCACGACCGGAGCCTGAACGCCCCGGCCACGCAGGAACGTTCGCCGGGTGGTCGGCCCAACGGGCCACAGGAAGCAGATGAGTTACGGCCTGCTCGGCGTCGGCGGTGCCGCGGGGCCCCGGCCCTGCCCCCGTGTGCCGGGCGTGGGCCGGGTCGCCGCCCTGGCCCGCGTCGCCACCGCCGTCAGCGGGCGGGCGATGTCCTCCAGGGAGCGGCGTTCGGCCCGTACCGCGAGGGCGGCTGCCGTCAGGCCCGCCGCGCACATCAGGGCCGCGCCGATGGAGAAGGCGAGGACCGTGTCGCCGACCTTGCCCGTGCCGGTGAGGTCGGCGAACAGCAGGGGGCCGCTGATGCCGCCGGCCGCGGTGCCGAGGGCGTAGAAGAAGGCGATGGACATGGCCCGTGTCTCCATCGGGAAGATCTCGGAGACCGTCAGATACGCGCTGGACGCTCCTGCCGAGGCGAAGAAGAGGACCGCGCACCAGCAGGCCGTCAGCGTGCCCGCGCTCAGCGAACCCCGGTCGAACAGCCACGCCGTGCCGAACAGCAGCAGGCCGGAGAGCAGGTACGTCGAGGAGATCATGACCCGGCGGCCGACCGTGTCGAACAGCTTGCCCAGCAGCAGCGGGCCGCAGAAGTTGCCGACCGCGATCACCGCGAAGTAGTAGCCGGTGCGGTCGGAGGGGATGTTGAAGAACTTCGTCAGGATCGCGCCGAAGCCGAAGGTGATCGCGTTGTACAGGAACGCCTGGCCGATGAAGAGGGAGAAGCCGAGGACGGCACGCCCGCGGTAGTGGCCGAAGACCGTGCGGGCGATCTCCATGAAGGTCACGCTCTTGCGCTGGTGGATCTCCAGCTCGCCCTGCGGCTCGGGCAGCGGCACGCCCTTCTCCCGCTCCACCCGGCGCTCGATGCCGCAGACGATCTCCTCCGCCTCCCGGTCCCTGCCGTGGATCAGCAGCCAGCGCGGGCTTTCGGGGACATGGCGGCGTACGAGGAGAATGACGAGCGCGAGTACGGCGCCGAGGGCGAACGTCAGGCGCCAGCCGACGTTCACCGGCAGCAGGTTGGTGTTGAGCGCGACGATCGACAGCAGGGAGCCGCCGATCGCGCCCAGCCAGAAGCTGCCGTTGATGATCAGGTCGACCCGGCCGCGGTGGTGCGCCGGGATCAGCTCGTCGATCGCGGAGTTGATCGCCGCGTACTCGCCGCCGATGCCGAAGCCGGTCAGGAAGCGGAACAGGAAGAACCACCAGGCTTCCCAGGAGACGGATGTGAGCGCCGTCGCCGCCAGGTACACCGCCAGGGTGATCATGAAGAGCTTCTTGCGGCCGAAGCGGTCGGTCAGGCGGCCCCAGAACAGTGCGCCCGAGCAGGCGCCGGCCACATACAGCGCGGCGGCCACACCGGTGATCTGGCCCGAGGTGATCGACAGCCCGCTGCCCGGTTCGGCCAGACGCCCGGCGATGTTGCCGACGACCGTGACCTCCAGGCCGTCGAGGATCCATACGGTGCCCAGGCCGATCACGATCGTCCAGTGCCAGCGGGACCAGGGCAGGCGGTCCAGCCGGGCGGGGATGTCGGTGGTGATGGTCCGGCCGGTCCGCGCCGACGGCGCCGGCGTCTCGGCTGCGCTCATGGGCTCCCTCCTCGTCGAAGGACGTCCCCCGGGGCGGCGGGAGGCCGGGGGGACGGCAGGACGGGTGCCCCCGGCCCGCGGAACCACTCGCGGTCCGGGCTCAGGCGCCGAGCGTCTGCGTCACCACGTAGATCAGCAGTCCCGCCAGTGACCCCACCACCGTGCCATTGATCCGGATGAACTGCAGGTCGCGGCCGATGTGCGCCTCGATCTTCCGGGTGGTGTGCTCCGCGTCCCAGCTCGCCACGGTGTCCGTGATCAGCGAGGTGATCTCCTTGCGGTACGTCGTCACCACGTGCACCGCCGCGCCCTCGACCCAGCTGTCGACCTTCTCCTGCACCCTGGGCTCGGTCGCCATCCGCGCGCCCAGCGACAGCAGCTGGGCCCGCACCCGCAGCCGTAGCTCGCTCTGCTCGTCCTCGGCCGCCGCGACGATCATGGACCGTACGGCCGTCCAGGCGGACGCGATCAGGTCCTGCACCTCGCCCCGGCCCAGCACCTCGCCCTTGAGCCGCTCCACCCGCACCCGCGTGTCCGTGTCGGACTGCAGATCGGAGGCGAAGTCGGTGAGGAACCGGTCCAGCGCGCCGCGTGCCGGGTGGGTGGGCATGTCCCGCATCTCGGTGACGAACCGCAGCAGCTCCTTGTAGACCCGCTCGCCCACCCTGCGGTCCACGAATCTCGGGGTCCAGCCGGGCGCACCGCCCTCCACCGCGACCATCACGTCGTCCCGGTGCAGCACCAGCCAGTCGTGCGCGCGGGCCACCACCAGGTCCACCGCCCGCCGGTGCGCGCCGTCGGCGACGATCCCCTCCAGCATCTTGCCGATGCCCGGGGCGATCTCCTTGGTGTTCGCGCGCCGCGTGATGGCCTCCGTCACGACGGCCTGCACGTCGGTTTCCCGCAGCACGGTCAGCGCGCCGCGCAGCGCGGTCGCCAGTTCCGCCGTCACCCGGTCCGCGTGCTCCGGCTCGGCCAGCCAGGTCCCGAGCCGGCTGCCGATGCCGACCGACCGCAGCCGCTGGCGTACGACGTCCTCGGAGAGGAAGTTCTCGCCGACGAACTCGCCGAGGGAGATGCCCAGCTGGTCCTTCTTGGTGGGGATGATCGCGGTGTGCGGGATGGGCAGTCCGAGCGGGTGCCGGAAGAGCGCGGTGACGGCGAACCAGTCGGCGAGCGCGCCCACCATGCCGGCCTCGGCGGCCGCCGCGACATAGCCCGCCCAGGTCCCGGCGCCCTCGTGCGAGGCGAGCTTGGCCAGGACGTAGATCAACGCCACGAACAGCAGCATGCTCGTCGCCGTGAGCTTCATGCGCCGCACCCCGCGCCGGCGCTCCTCGTCGGCCGGGGTGAAGGCCGTCATCGTCTTGTACGACACACCCCGCGCCGGCGGTGTTCCGGTCTCGGTAGGTCCCATCAGCTCCACCCGTTCAGCTCCACCCGTGCGGTGATCCCGCTCGGTGATCCCGTACCCAATTGTCCCTTCCTGACCGACTCCCGGAACGGGACAAGAGTTCCCGGTGTCTTTCGGAAAGGGTTTCGGCCAGGGCCCTGACGGCTCTGCCCGGCCCATGACGCATCATGGGCTCAACAAGATCGGAGCCTCGGGCTCCCATCCCGAGGAGAACAACACAAGCGTGACCAGACGTCGTGACGGGGGTGCGGGGCCCGCTGCGGAGCAGCGAATGCCTGGAGCCCCCGCAAGGCACCGTGCGGTATTGAGTGCGCTCGTGGCGCTGGTCCTGGCCGTCTCCGCCGCCATCTACCTCTCCGTGTCGGCCGGCGAGGGCACCCCGCGCGGCGCCCTCGCCGACGACCGCCCGCACCACGGCTCCTCCGTCGCCCCCGCCTCGGCCGGCACCTGGGTCGGCACCTGGTCCACCGCCCCCGTCGGCGGCGAGCCCGGCACCGAGACGCAGGGGCTCGCGGGCCACTCGGTCCGCAATGTCGTGCACGCCGACATGGGCGGTACGAGCGCCCGGATCACGCTGTCCAACCTCTACGGCCAGGCCCCGCTGACCATCACCCACGCCTCGATCGCGCTGTCCTCGGGCGACGGCAGTGCCGCGGCCGACCCGGAGTCGATGCGCCGCCTCACCTTCGACGGCGCCACCAGCGTGGTGATACCCCCCGGCGAACAGATCGTCAGCGACGCCGTACGCCTCGTCGTGCCGCACGACAGCGACGTCCTGGTCACCACCTACTCGCCCACCCCCTCCGGCCCGGTCACCTACCACCCGCACGCCCGGCAGATCTCCTACGTCGCCGCCGGCGACGCCACCGAGGACGCGACCGGCACCCCGTACACCGAACAGACGCCGCACTGGCGGTACTTGACGTCCCTGGACGTCCTCAGCAACGAGGCCGACGGCACCGTCGTCGTCTTCGGCGACTCCATCACCGACGGCATCACCTCCACCGTCGGCGCCAACCACCGCTGGCCGGACATCCTCGCGGGCCGGCTGCGCGCCGCCGTCGAGGGCGGGCGCCATGTGCCGCGCTACAGCGTCGTGAACGAGGGCATCAGCGGCAACCAGGTCCTCACCGACGGGCTGGGCCGGCCCGCCGAGAACCAGAGCGGCCTCGGCCGCTTCGGCCGCGACGCGCTCTCCCACCCGGGCGTCAAGGCCGTCGTCATCGACCTCGGCGTCAACGACATCCTGCGCAACCCGGAGCTCGCCGACCCCGACCGCATCGTCGCCGGTCTGCGCGCCCTCGTCGGCCAGGCCCACGCGCGCGGTCTGAAGGTCGTCGGCGCCACGCTGATGCCCTACCGGGGCCACCGCGGCTGGACGGCGGCCCGTGAGGCGGTACGGCAGCGGGTCAACGCGGAGATCCGGGCCGGTGGCGTGTACGACGCGGTCGTGGACTTCGACAAGGCGCTGCGCGACCCCTACGACCCGCGCCGGCTGCGCCCCGACTACGACTCCGGCGACCATCTGCACCCCGGCGACCTGGGCTTCGGCAGGATGGCCTCGGTGTTCGACCTGAGCATGCTGGGCGGCGCGGGGCAGGCGGAACTGTAGGCACCGCGGCGAGGAATACTGGCGGGCATGACCCGCTTGATCCTCGCCACCCGCAACGCCGGAAAGATCACCGAGCTGAGGGCCATCCTGGCCGACGCCGGGCTCACCCACGAACTCGTCGGCGCCGACGCCTACCCCGACGTCCCGGACGTCAAGGAGACCGGCGTCACCTTCGCCGAGAACGCCCTCCTCAAGGCCCACGCCCTCGCCCGGGCCACCGGCCTCCCGGCCGTCGCCGACGACTCCGGCCTCTGCGTCGACGTCCTGAACGGCGCCCCCGGCATCTTCTCCGCCCGCTGGGCCGGCCGCCACGGCGACGACAGGGCCAACCTGGACCTGCTGCTGGCCCAGCTCTCCGACATCACGGACGAGCACCGCGGCGCCCACTTCGCGTGCGCCGCGGCCCTGGCGCTGCCGGACGGGCGGGAACGGGTGGTCGAGGGCCGGCTGCCGGGTGTCCTGCGGCACGCTCCCGCCGGTACGGGCGGCTTCGGCTACGACCCGATCCTCCAGCCGGAGGGCGAGAACCGGACGTGCGCCGAGCTGAGTGCCGAGGAGAAGAACGCGATCAGCCACCGCGGCAAGGCGTTCCGGGCGCTGGTGCCGGTCGTTCGGGAGCTGCTCGGCTGAACTCTGGTGCGGCCGGAGGGACTCGAACCCTCACGGGAGTTACCCCACTGGGACCTAAACCCAGCGTGACTGCCAATTCCACCACGGCCGCGTGCTGCTGCCCGGCCATGCTAGCGGCCGGGCAGCGGGTCCCGAGGTTTCAGATACCCAGATCCTTGATGATCTTTGCCACGTGGCCGGTGGCACGGACGTTGTACAGGGCCCGTTCGACCTTGCCCTGCTCGTCGACGACGATCGTGGAGCGGATGACGCCCAGGTACGTCTTGCCGTAGTTCTTCTTCTCGCCGTAGGCGCCGTAGGCCTCGGTGACCTGCTTGTCCGGGTCGGCGAGGAGCGTGACCTTCAGGGACTCCTTCTCACGGAACCTGGCCAGCTTCTCCGGGGCGTCGGGGCTGATGCCGATGACGTCGTAGCCGGCGCCGGCCAGCAGGTCCAGGTTGTCGGTGAAGTCGCAGGCCTGCTTGGTGCAGCCGGGGGTCAGGGCGGCCGGGTAGAAGTAGACGATGACCTTGCGGCCCTTGTGGTCCGACAGGGACACCTCGGTGCCGTCGGCGTCGGGGAGGGTGAAGGCGGGGGCCACGTCCCCCGGCTGGAGTCGCTCGCTCATCGGGCCAGCGTAACCGGGGGGCCTTGCGGTGCGGTGCGGGCATGAGCTGACAGACTGTCCGGAACAGCATCAGGAGACTTCGGAGGCCGTACGGTGGCGGACACCTCGGACACCAGAACCCCCGCGCAGATCGAGGCGGACATCAAGCGCCGCCGTGAAGTGCTGGCCGAGACGCTCGACGAGATCGGGGTGCGGGTACATCCGCAGACGATCATCGGGGATGCCAAGGCCAAGGTCGTCGCCAACCTCGACCACACCGTCGGCCGGGCGTATGTGCAGGTCAACCGGGTGGTCAGCGAGGTGCGCGCGCAGTTCGTGAACGAGGAGGGCGGGCTGCGGGCGGAGCGGGTCGTGCCCGTGGCGCTGCTCGCCGTCGGGGTGGTCGGGCTGCTCGCACTGGGAAGTCGGCGGCGCAAGGGCTGACCCGGGCACGTACAGGCACGCGGAAGGCAGGTAAGTTCGAGGCGTGAGCGCCAACAGAAACCAGCACAGCACCCCCCATCACGACAAGCTTCCCATCCGGATGCTGCACGACCGGGTTCTGGTCAAGCAGGAGACCGGCGAGGGCGAGCGGCGGTCGGGGGGCGGCATCCTGATTCCCGCCACGGCGGCGGTCGGACGGCGGCTGGCCTGGGCCGAGGTCGTCGCGGTCGGGCAGAACGTGCGGACCGTGGAGCCGGGTGACCGGGTCCTGTTCGATCCGGAGGACCGGGCCGAGGTCGAGGTGCGGGGTGTGGCGTACGTGCTCATGCGCGAGCGGGATCTGCACGCCGTGGCCGCGGACCGCTTCGAGGGGTCGGAGGACTCCACCGGCCTGTATCTCTGAGTCCGGAACGGTGAAGGGGCTGGTGACCATGGTCACCAGCCCCTTCACCGTTCCCTGGCTGTGTGCGTGAGGGAGCCCGCCGAGGCGTCAGGCCGCGGGGTCGCCGCCTCCGGCGCCGGCGGCCGTGCCGGTCGTACCACCGCCGCCGGTCGGGTCCCCGCCGGTGGCCGTGCCGCCGCCGGCGGCCGTACCACCGCCGCCGGTCGCGTCCCCGCCGGTGGTGCCCCCGCCGCCGGTCGTGGTGCCCCCACCGGTCGTGGTGCCCCCGCCGGTGGTGGTGCCGCCACCGGTGGTCGTGTTGCCGCCGCCGGTGGTGCCGGTGCCGCCGGTGGTGGTCGGACCGCCGGTGGTGGGGGTGCCGGTGGCGCCGCCGGCCGGGCTGTTGGTCGCACCGCCGGTGGTCGGGCTCGCGGTCGCACCGCCGTTCTGGCCACCGGTCGTGCCCGGCTGGGCCGAGCCGGTCGCGCTCGGCGGCTGCGGCTCGTCGGCGCCCTGCTCCAGCTGAAGGTCGAAGTCGGAGGAGGGCGCGTTCTTCAGCGCGTCGTGCGTGTACTGGGCCCAGATCTGGGTCGGCGGGCCGCCACCGTTCATCCGGGGCTCGCCGAGGGCGCCGTACAGCGGCATGTGCTTGGCCGTGACCGGGTCCTGGCCCATGACCGAGACCACCGTGGCCAGGTCGGGGGTGTAACCGGCGAACCAGGCGGCGGTGTCGTTCTCGGCCGTACCGGTCTTGCCCGCGGCCGGGCGGTCCGCGGCCTGGGCGGCGGTGGCGGTGCCGTTCTCGACCACGCTCTGCAGGATCGACGTGGTGGTGTCGGCGGCCTCCCGGCTGACGGCCTGCTTGACCTGCTGGTCGGGCAGCTTGATGTCCTGGGTGCCGTCCTTGGTGATCTTCTCGATCAGGGTGTACGTGCCGTGCTTGCCGTGGTTGGCGAGCGTGGCGTACGCCTCCGCCATGTTCAGGACGCTGGCGTTGGCGGTGCCGAGGGCGATGGACGGGTACGGCTGCATGTCCGGGGTGTCGGAGGGGATGCCCAGGTCGACCGCGGTCTGCTTGACCTTGGCGGGGCCGACGTCGACGGCCATCTGCGCGTACACGGCGTTCACGGACAGGTCGGTCGCCTTGGTGACGGGGATCTGGCCGTACGACTTCTGGTCCTCGTTCTGCGGGGCGTATCCGCCGCCGCTCCAGCCCTGTACGGGGCGCTCGTTGGTGCCGTCGTACATGGTGTTGGGGGTGATGGTGCGGCCGTCCTGGGTGGTCGAGCCGTTCACCACCGCCGAGGTGAACACGAAGGGCTTGAACGTCGAGCCGACCTGGAAGTCACCGCGGGTCGCGCCGTTGGTGTACTGCTTCACGTAGTCGATGCCGCCGTACATGGCGACGACCTTGCCGGTCTTCGGGTCGACGGAGGCGCCACCGGCCCGCACGTAGTTGTCGGCCTTGTTGTTCTTCTTGTCCAGCTTGGCGATCAGCTGGTCGTTGACCGCCTTGACGAAGGCGTTCTGCCTGTTCTTCTGGATGGTGGTGGTGATGCGGTAGCCGCCGGCGGCGAGCTGGTCGTCGGTGAGGATGTTGTTCGTGGTCAGGTAGTGCTTGACCGCCTCGACGAGGTAGCCGCGCTGGCCGGACATGCCCGTGGAGACCGTCTGCTCCTTCGGCATCGGGAACTTCATCCCGGCGCGCTCGGACTGGCCGAGCCAGCCCTTCTTGACCATGCCGTCCAGGACGTAGTTCCAGCGGGCGACGGCCGCGGCCTTGTTCTCGGGGTGGGCGACGACGTCGTACTCGCTGGGCGCGTTCACGAGCGCGGCGAGGTAGGCGGCGCGGGCCGGGTCGAGGTTCTCGGCGTCCACGCCGTAGTAGGCCTGGGCGGCGGACTGGATGCCGTAGGCGTTGCGGCCGAAGTAGCTGGTGTTGAGGTAGCCCTCGAGGATCTCGTCCTTGGACTTGTTGCGGTCCAGCTTGATCGAGATGAAGAACTCCTTGGCCTTGCGGGTGACCGTCTGTTCCTGGCCCAGGTAGTAGTTCTTCACGTACTGCTGGGTGATCGTCGAGCCGGACTGCTTGCCCTTGCCGGTCGCCGTGTTCCAGGCGGCGCGCAGCATCGCCTTCGGGTCGATGGCCGACTCGCTGTAGAAGTCGCGGTCCTCGGCGGCCAGTACGGCGTGCTGGGCGTCCTTGGAGACCTGGGCGAGGCTGACGTTCTCCCGGTTGATGTCACCGTCGCGGGCCAGCTGGGAGCCGTCGGCGTAGAGGTAGACGTTGGCCTGCTTGGTCGCGAGGGCGTTGGCCGGCGGGATGTTGACCATGGAGTAGCCGAGGAAGAACAGCCCGACGAGCAGCAGCACACCCATGACGAAGGTGCCGAGCACCATCCGCCAGGTGGGAACGACCCGCCGCCAACCGGTCCGCTTGGGACGCTTGGGCTTCTTGCCCGTGGGGGTCCCCCCGTCGGGCTGAGCGTCGGCGTGGCCGGTGCCGGTGGTGTTGTTGCCGGTGGTGGTGTTGCCGGTGGTGTCGGTCCGAGGGCCGCGGGTGGCCGCTCCGGCGGCGCCGGCCGCGCCCGCCTGGGATGCCTGGCCCGCGGCGCCCGCGGCAGCCGCGGCTCCGGCTGCGCCCACCGCTCCGGCCGCCTGGGCGGCGCGGTTCGCGCCGCCGCCACGGCGTGCGGTGTCGGGGCCGGTCGTACGAGGGGTGCGGCCGGTGGCGTTCGGCGCCTCGGCCGGAGAGTCGGTGGCCGTCTCGGCGGGGCCGCCGCCCTGCTCGCCCGCGCGGGGCGCGTTGACCCGGCGGAGAATCTGGGTGGTCTCGGGCGTCCCGGCCGGCGTACCCGGCTGGTTCTCCTGGGAAGCCCGGGGTGGTGTGACCCGCCGGAGCACCTGCGTGCTCTCGGCCGACTGCGGCGGCTCGGAAGCGGCCCCGGCTCCCTCGGCCCCGGCCGAGCCCCCACGAGCGGCCGGTGTACGACGGGTCGCCGAACCCCCACCGGACGCGGAGGCCGCGTTCGAAGCCGTACCGGCTGCTGAACCACCCGAGGTCGAGCCGCCCTCACGAGCCGACCCACCCCGGCCGGCACCCTCACCGGACGCCCGCCCGGAAGCCGAAGCCCCGCCGGAAGCCGACGTGCCACGAGCCGCCGGGCCCTTGCCCCTGCCGCTGCCTGAGACCTCACCGGACGCCGAGGCACCACCGGAACCCGAGGCCTCAGCGGACGCCGAGCCACCACCGGAGCCCGAAGCCCCACCGGACGCCGACCCACCGCCAGAACCCGAGGCCCCACCGGAGCCCGAGGCCCCACCGGACGCAGAGCCACCACCGGAGCCCGGGACCCCACCGGACGCCGTGAACTCGCCCGAGGTCGTGTCGCCGCTCGGCGCGGTCGCGCCCTGCTGTTCCGTCCGGCCGCCGCGGGCCGCCTGGCGGGCCCGGGCCATGGAGGCCGTGCGGTCCATGGCCGAGCGGTCCTCCGGGGCCGAGCCGTCCTGGGACGCCCCGCCGTCACCCGTTCGGCCGAGCCCGGCCTGCCCAGCCCCCTCGGCGTGACGGGACTCACCGCCCGTCCGCTCGGCGTGACGCGGCTCGCCGGCGTCTGCCGTCGGACTGGGCTCGGCTGTGCTCGGTGTTGTTGCGGACGGTGTCGGCTTGCCGGTTGCCCTGGGTGTGGCGGGGGCCGTTTCGTCACGGCTCCCGGGATCACCGGGCCCCTCAGCCTGCAGCGGCTCTGTCGGCGGCACGCCCTCGTTCGGCTGCTGCGGCTGCGGCTCGTCGCTCATGTCGTGCACGGACTCCTGTTTCGCGTCGTACGTTCCCGTACGCCTCGTACGCTTCTGCGCCCCCGGTTTGAAGACTCTCGCACCTGGCGTTCCGTTCCCGGATCCCGGCACGCTTCGGCATGAAATTGCGTGGCCGGCAGCCGGACCCCAGGACTAGGCTCCTGCGCTTCGGTGTCGAGCGGTCCCGGGAGGTGGACTGACGTGAGCGCGGGACGGTTGTACGTGGCCGTCGCGGCGGGGGGATTCAGACGGTACGCGACGTATCGCACCGCCACTGCGGCAGGGGTGTTCACCAACACCGTCTTCGGGCTGATCCTCGTCTACACCTACCGCGCGCTGTGGGACGAGCGGCCGCACCTCGGCGGGTGGGATCAGGCACAGGTCATGACATACGTGTGGCTGGGTCAGGCATTGCTCGCGGCGCTGGCGATCGGGGGCGGCGGCATAGAGAACGAGCTGATGGAACGCATCCGTACGGGGGACGTGGCGATCGACCTGTACCGGCCCGCCGACCTGCAGCTGTGGTGGCTGGCCACCGATCTCGGCCGGGCGTTCTTCCAGTTGCTGGGGCGGGGGCTCGTTCCCTTCGTCGTCGGTGCCCTGTGTTTCCCGGTGTACTTACCCAGGGATGTGGGCACCTGGGCCGCCTTCCTCGTCGCCGTGCTGCTGGCGATGCTCGTCGGGTTCGGGATCCGCTACCTGGTCGCGCTGAGCGCGTTCTGGCTGCTGGACGGCCAGGGTGTGACGCAGATGTCATGGCTCGCGGGGTTCTTCTGCTCCGGCATGCTGCTGCCGCTGAACGTCTTCCCGGGGGCGCTCGGCGCGGTCGTACGGGTCCTGCCCTGGTCCTCGCTGCTCCAGGCGCCGGCCCAGATCCTGCTGGGGCACGGGGATCCGCTGGGCACGTACGTGTTCCAGGGGGCGTGGGCGGTGGTGCTGCTGGGCGCCGGGCGGCTGGTGCAGTCGGCGGCGACACGGCGGGTGGTGGTCCAGGGTGGGTGAGGCCGGCCGGCTCCGGGAGGGGCTGCGGGCGTATCTGATGATCGCCGGGATGTGGATCAGGTCCACGATGGCCTACCGCGCCTCCTTCGCGATGACCACGTTCGGCAACTTCTCGGCGACCCTCCTCGACTTCGTCGCGATCATGCTGATGTTCTCCCGGGTGGACACCCTCGGCGGCTGGTCGCTGCCCGAGGTGGCCTTCCTCTACGGCCTGTCCGGTACGGCCTTCGGTCTTGCCGACCTGCTGATCGGCTCGATGGAGCGGCTGGGGCGCCGGGTGCGCGACGGCACGCTGGACACGCTGCTGGTGCGTCCGGCGCCGGTGCTGGCCCAGGTGGCGGCCGACCAGTTCGCTCTGCGCAGACTGGGCCGGGTGGTACAGGGCCTGCTCGTGCTGGGCTGGGCGCTGACCCGGCTGGACGTCACCTGGACGCCGGTGAAGCTGCTGCTCATGCCGGTGATGGCGGTGAGCGGCTGCGGGATCTTCTGCGCGGTGTTCGTGGCGGGGGCGGCCTTCCAGTTCCTGGCACAGGACGCCTCGGAGGTGCAGAACGCCTTCACCTACGGCGGGACGACACTGCTGCAGTATCCGCCGACCGTGTTCGCGAAGGAGCTGGTGCGCGGGGTGACGTTCGTGCTGCCGCTGGCCTTCGTCAACTGGCTGCCCGCGACCTATGTGCTGGGGCGGCCGTATCCGCTGGATCTGCCGCGGTGGACGGCGTTCGCACCGCCGCTGGTGGCGGTGGCGTGCTGTGCGCTGGCGGGGCTGGCCTGGCGGGCGGGACTTCGTTCGTACCGGAGCACAGGGAGCTAGCAGATGACGGACGGCCACCTCACCGAGGACTTCATCGCGCTGGAGAACGTCGAGAAGGTCTTCGAGGTGCACAAGAGGACCGGGTTCCTGAAACGGGAGCGGCGCGAGGTGCGGGCGGTGGACTCGCTGTCGTTCACCGTGCCGCGCGGGGAGATGGTCGGGTACATCGGGCCGAACGGCGCCGGGAAGTCGACCACGATCAAGATGCTGACGGGCATCCTGACGCCGAGTGCGGGGCGGCTGCGGGTGGCCGGGATCGACCCGTCCCGGGAGCGGCGGCGTCTCGCGCACCGCATCGGGGTGGTGTTCGGGCAGCGTACGACCCTGTGGTGGGACCTGCCGCTGATCGACTCCTACCGTCTCGCGCACCGCATGTACCGGATCCCGGACGCCCGTTACCGCGAGAACCTGGACCGGCTGGTCGAACTCCTGGAGCTGGGCACCCTGCTGGACGTCCCCGTACGGCAGCTCTCGCTCGGGCAGCGGATGCGCGGTGACATCGCGGCGGCCCTGCTGCACGACCCCGAGGTGCTGTACCTGGACGAGCCGACGATCGGCCTGGACGTCGTGTCGAAGGCGAAAGTCCGCGGTTTCCTGCGGGAGTTGAACACCGAGCGGAGCACGACGGTGCTGCTGACCACGCACGACCTGCAGGACATCGAGCAGTTGTGCTCGCGGGTGATGGTGATCGACCACGGCCGGCTGATGTACGACGGCCCGCTCACGGGGCTGCACGAGGCCGGGGAGAGCGAGCGGACGCTGGTGGTGGACCTGGAGCGGGAGCTGCCGCCGGTCGAGGCGCCCTCGGCGCGGGTGGTGCGGGTGGAGGGGCCGCGGCAGTGGCTGGCGTTCCCGGCCGGGCAGTCGGCGGCGCCGCTCGTCGCGTATCTCGCGGCGGAGTATCCGCTGGTGGACCTGTCGGTGCGGGAGCCTGACATCGAGGCCGTCATCGCCAAGATGTACGCGGAGAAGGCGGTCTCGTAGGCTTCTGTCATGACCGACGACGCAGTCCCGGACCTCCGGGCGTCCGACAGGGACCGTGAACAGGTCGCCGAGGTCCTGCGGGACGCCCTCGCCGAGGGCCGGCTCGACATGGTCGAGTTCGAGGAGCGGCTGGAAGCGACGTACAAGGCGCGTACGTACGCCGAGCTGGCGCCGATCACCCGGGACCTGCCGACGGCGGGCACCGCCCCCGTTCCTGTCCCGGTCTCCTTCACCAAGGAGACTGCTCAGAGCGGGAGTTGGGCGTCCCGGATCGTCGGCGGCGAGGGGACCTCGACGGGCGGGATCGCGATCCTGTCGGGGTTCGAGCGCAAGGGCCGCTGGACGGTGCCGAGGCGGTTCAACTGCTTCGCGTTCATGGGCGGCGGCGAGATCGACCTGCGCGAGGCGAACTTCGCGGACCGCGAGGTCGAGATCAACTGTGTGGCGATCATGGGTGGCCTGCAGGTCACCGTGCCGCCGGGGGTCGAGGTCGTGGTACGCGGCATCGGCGTCATGGGCGGCTTCGAGCACCCGAGGGACGACGGCCCGCCGGACCCGGGCGCGCCCCGGGTGATCATCGGTGGTTTCGCCTTCTGGGGCGGGGTCGGCGTCCAGCGCAAGGTCACGCGTGCGGAGCGCCTGCAGCTGAAGGAGCAGCGCCGCCAGGAGAGGCTGGAGCACAGGGAGCAGCGGCACGAGTTGCTCCGCGAGCGGCGCGAGGGAAGGCGTGAGGGCCGGGAGCGGCGGCGGTACGACGGGTCCTGAGCGCCGGGCGCTTGGGTGGTGCCGGCGGTCAGCGGGTGCAGGCCTTGGTCAACTCGCCCGCCGCGTCCCCGACCGGCCCGAGGTCCGGGGTCTTGTCGCCATCCTGCACGGACGTACGGACGTTCCCGACGGCCTTGTCGAGGTCGTGGACCGCCTTGTCCACGTCGACGTTGTGGCGCTGGTCGCCGATCTCCTTGAGGTCCTTCTGGATGGGGTCGAAGTAGGTGCCGGCCTTCGACGGCTCGAACGCGGCGTCCCGTGCCGCCTGCTGGAGGTTGTCGACGTCGTCGGCCACGGCGTTGGCGGTCCGCGCGCAGTCCAGGGCCCGGTGCGCGGCGCCGCAGCCGGTGGTGAGCGCGGCGGTGAGCCCGACGGCCGCCGCGGCGGCGGCAGGGCCTCGGCGTAAGAGCCGGCTGGGCGTCATGGTGAAGTCCCCTCCCTGTGTACGGCCTGGACCTACTTCGTGCAGACCTTGGTCAGTTCGCCGGCCGCGTCCGTCACCGGGCTCACGTCCGGGGTGCGGTCCCCGTTCCTGATGGCCGTGCGCACGTTGCCCACAGCCTTGCTCAAGTCGTCCACGGCCTTGTTGACGTCGGCGTTGTCGGTCTTGTCACCGATCTTTCCCAGGTTCTTCTGAATGGAGTCCAGGGAGCTGTCCGCCCGGGTGGGGTCGTTCGCGGCGTTCTCCACGGCCTGCTGGAGGTCGGTGACGCTGTCGGCTATGGAGTCGGCCGTCTGCACGCAGTCCAGGGTCTTGTTCACGGCGTCGCAGCCGGTGGTGAGGCCGGCGGTGAGCGCGGCGGTCGCCACCGCGGCGGCGACGGCGGTGAGACGGCGTCGGCTGACGGCCATGCTGGTGTTCCCTCCCCGGGTGAGGCCGCCCCCGCGCAGGGGCCGCCGTACCCCTAGGACGCCGGGGAGGGCGCGCGGGTTGCCCACACGCGCCCTCCCCGGCGATCTGCCCTTTGCTTCCCTTTACTGCCCTTTACCGCACTTCCCTCTACCGCCCTTTACCGCGCGAGCGTGGCCTCGAGGGCCGCGCGCTGGTGGGCGGCGAGTTCGGTGCAGCCGACGACGGCGAGGTCGAGCAGGGCGTTGAGTTCCTCGCGGGCGAAGGGCTCGGCCTCGGCGGTGCCCTGGACCTCGACGAAGCGGCCGTCGCCGGTGCAGACGACGTTCATGTCGGTCTCGGCGCGCACGTCTTCCTCGTAGCAGAGGTCGAGCAGCGGGACGCCGCCGACGATGCCGACGGAGACGGCGGAGACGGTTCCGGTGAGCGGCTGCCGGCCGGCCTTGATCAGCTTCTTGCCCTGGGCCCAGGCGACGGCGTCGGCCAGCGCCACATAGGCACCGGTGATGGCGGCCGTACGCGTCCCGCCGTCCGCCTGAAGCACATCGCAGTCGAGGACGATGGTGTTCTCGCCGAGGGCCTTGTAGTCGATGACGGCGCGCAGCGAGCGGCCGATGAGCCGGGAGATCTCGTGCGTACGGCCGCCGATCTTGCCCTTGACGGACTCGCGGTCGCCGCGGGTGTTGGTGGCGCGGGGCAGCATGGCGTACTCGGCGGTGACCCAGCCCTCGCCGCTGCCCTTGCGCCAGCGCGGGACGCCCTCGGTCACGGAGGCGGTGCAGAAGACCTTGGTGTCGCCGAAGGAGACGAGGACGGAGCCCTCGGCGTGCTTGCTCCAGCCGCGTTCGATGGTGACCGGGCGGAGCTGTTCGGGGGTACGGCCGTCGATGCGAGACATGGCAAGGAGCCTAGCCGCAGATGCGGAAGGGGCTGCTCCCGCCTCGGGAAGAGCCCCTTCCAGGTGAACCGGTGCGGCTCACATCATGTCTTCGATCTCCGCGGCGATCGGGTCGGCGTCGGTGCCGATGACGACCTGGATGGCCGTGCCCATCTTGACGACACCGTGGGCACCGGCGGCCTTCAGGGCGGTTTCGTCGACCAGAGAGGGGTCGGACACCTCGGTGCGCAGCCGGGTGATGCAGCCCTCGATCTCCTCGATGTTGTCGATCCCGCCGAGCCCGGCGACGATCTTCTCAGCCTTGCTGGCCATGTTCCTTCTCCCTGATCCGAACCGCTTTGTCGCAGTAACCCACAGTTGGCCCATCTTCGCGAGCGGTCATGCCGTGCGTGCCGAATGATGGCGATCACGACAGCGGAACCGTCCGCCAACTGGTCTACACCACAGGGGGTACGGTCGCCAAACCGCGTCCGAGTCGAGTGGCCGGGAGGACGCCATGAGCGCCGAGAGCGCGCCCGCCGACAGCACGCCCGGCCCGGCGCGGGAACGCTGGAACCGCCTGTTCCAGGGTCTGCAGAAGATGGGCCGCAGCCTGCAGCTGCCGATCGCGGTGCTGCCGGCGGCCGGCATCATCAACCGGCTGGGCCAGCCGGACGTGTTCGGGGACAAGGGCCTGGGCTGGACGAACGTCGCCAAGGTGATGAGCGGCGCGGGCGGCGCGCTGCTGGACGGCTCCCTCGGTCTTCCGCTGCTGTTCTGCGTGGGCGTCGCGATCGGCATGGCGAAGAAGGCGGACGGCTCGACGGCACTCGCGGCGGTGACCGGGTTCCTCGTCTACTACGGGGTGCTGCACCAGTTCCCGGTGACGTGCCCGGCGGGCGCGAAGGTCGTGGCGACGGGCTGTCAGGCGGCCGAGGGCGCGGTGACCGCCTTCACCTTCCAGAACCCGGGCGTCTTCGGCGGGATCGTGCTGGGCCTGATGGCCGCCTTCCTGTGGGCCCGGTTCCACCGCACCAGGCTGGTGGACTGGCTCGGCTTCTTCAACGGCCGCCGGCTGGTGCCGATCATCATGGCGTTCGCCGCCATCGTCTTCGCGGCGCTGTGCCTGTGGATCTGGCCGCCGGTCGGCAGCGGCCTGGAGAGCTTCAGCAAGTGGCTGCGGGACGCGGGCTCGTGGGGTGCGGGGGTCTACGGCGTCGCCAACCGGGCGCTGCTGGTCGTCGGCCTGCACCAGTTCCTGAACGTGCCCATCTGGTTCCAGTTCGGCAGCTACACCAAGCCCGACGGCACGGTGGTGCACGGCGACATCAACATGTTCCTGCAGGGCGACCCGCACGCGGGCCAGTTCACCTCGGGCTTCTTCCCGATCATGATGTTCGCGCTCCCGGCCGCCGCGCTGGCCATCACGCACTGCGCAAGACCCGGCCGCCGCAAGGAGGTCGGCGGCCTGATGCTGTCGGTGGCGCTGACGTCGTTCGTGACGGGCATCACCGAGCCGATCGAGTACTCGTTCATGTTCATCGCGCCGGCGCTGTACGCCGTCCACGCCCTGCTCACGGGCGTCTCGATGGCGGCGACCTGGGCGCTCGGGGTGCACGACGGGTTCAGCTTCTCGGCCGGCCTGATCGACTACGTCATCAACTGGCATCTGGCGACCAGACCCTGGCTCATCATCCCGATCGGCCTGTGCTTCGCCCTGCTCTATTACGCCGTCTTCCGCCTCGCGATCACGAGGTTCGACCTGAAGACACCGGGCCGCGAGCCTCAGGACGAGGTCGAGGACATCACCAAGGCGTGACTTCTTTAGCACATCGGCACGGCGCGTAGCGTACCGGTAGCGGATTTCGCGGTTCCTTATCCCGCCTTCATCGTGTACAACAGGTCTACACCACTAAGTGGTGTAGACCAGAGACGCTGCCGTCCCCTTCCATGGTTCCCGGGCGGCGCCTTGCCCTCCCCCAGCCCCCGGCTGGGCGGTACCCCAGGAGGAACTTGTGACCACGGCGACCGCCGCCCCCGCGGCCGAGAAGAAAAAGGGCTCCGGCGTGATGTCTGTGCTGCAGCGCATCGGCCGCAGCCTGATGCTGCCGGTGGCCGTGCTGCCGGCCGCCGCGCTCCTGGTGCGCCTCGGCAACACCGACATGCTCGGCCGCCCCTCCTTCCCCGCCTTCCTGACGAAGATCGCGTCCTTCATGGCGGCCGGCGGCAACGCGATCCTCGACAACATGGCGCTGCTGTTCGCCGTGGGCATCGCGATCGGCTTCGCGAAGAAGTCGGACGGCTCCACGGCCCTCTCGGCGGTCGTCGGCTATCTGGTCTTCAAGAACGTCCTCGCCACGTTCACCGACAAGAACCTGCCGAAGGTGGCGACGGTCGTCGACGGCAAGATCGTCATGGTGAACGCCCCGGTGGACGCCAAGGTCCTCGGCGGTGTGGTGATGGGCATAGTCGTGGCCCTGCTGTACCAGCGCTTCTACCGCACCAAGCTGCCCGACTGGGCGGGCTTCTTCGGCGGCCGCCGTCTCGTCCCGATCCTGTCGGCCTTCACCGGCCTCGTCATCGGCATCGTCTTCGGCTACATCTGGCCGGTCCTCGGCACGGGCCTGCACAACTTCGGCGAGTGGCTGGTCAAGTCGGGCGCCGTCGGCGCGGGCATCTTCGGTGTCGCCAACCGCGCGCTGATCCCGATCGGCATGCACCACCTGCTCAACTCCTTCCCGTGGTTCCAGGCGGGCGAGTACCACGGCAAGAGCGGTGACATCGCCCGCTTCCTGGCCGGCGACCCGCACGCGGGCCAGTTCATGACCGGCTTCTTCCCGATCATGATGTTCGCCCTGCCGGCCGCGTGCCTGGCCATCGTCCACTGCGCCCGGCCCGAGCGCCGCAAGGTCGTCGGCGGCATGATGGTCTCGCTGGCGCTGACGTCCTTCGTCACCGGCGTCACCGAGCCGATCGAGTTCACCTTCATGTTCATCGCGCCGGTGCTGTACGCCATCCACGCGGTGCTCACCGGTGTCTCGCTGGCGCTGACCTGGGCGCTCGGGATGCGGGACGGCTTCGGCTTCTCGGCCGGCGCGGTGGACTTCTTCCTGAACCTGGGCATCGCGAACAATCCCTGGGGCCTGGTCGCGGTCGGCCTGTGCTTCGCGGTCGTCTACTACGTGGTCTTCCGCTTCGCGATCATCCGGTTCAACCTGCCCACGCCGGGCCGCGAGTCCGACGAGGAACTCGCGGAACTGCAGAAGGCCGAGGCCAAGTAGGCCGGTACCGCAACACGAAGGCCCCGAACCGAGGAGGTTGCGGGGCCTTCGCCGTGTGCGCGGAGTCTAGATCTCGTACGTGCCCCGCGGAGCGGCCAGCTCCACCGGGCCGTTGAACACCTCGCGCGCGTCGCGGAGGTTGACCTGCGGGTCGGTCCACGGCGGGATGTGGGTGAGGAGCAGGCGGCGCACGTCCGCGCGGGCCGCCGTCTCGCCCGCCTCGCGGCCGTTGAGGTGCAGGTCGGGGACGCTCTCCTTGCCGTGCGTGAACGCGGCCTCGCACAGGAACAGATCGGTGTCCCGGGCCAGCTCGTCCAGCGCCTCGGTGACACCCGTGTCGCCGGAGTACGTCAGCGACCGCCCGCCGTGCTCCACCCGGATGGCGTACGCCTCCACGGGATGCCGGACCCGCTCGGTGTGCACCGTGAACGGGCCGATCTCGAACGTGGAGGGCTTCACGGTGTGGAAGTCGAAGACCTCGCTCATCGACGAGGCGGAGGGGGTGTCGGCGTAGGCCGTGGTCAGCCGGTGCTCGGTGCCCTCGGGGCCGTAGACCGGGAGGGGGGCGCAGCGGCCGCCGTCGTGGCGGTAGTACCGCGCGACGAAGTACGCGAGCATGTCGATGCAGTGATCGGCGTGCAGATGGCTCAGGAAGATCGCGTCGAGGTCGTAGAGACCGCAGTGGCGCTGCAGCTCGCCCAGGGCGCCGTTGCCCATGTCGAGAAGCAGCCGGAAGCCGTCGGCCTCGACGAGGTAGCTCGAGCAGGCCGATTCCGCGGACGGGAACGACCCCGAGCAGCCGACGACGGTGAGCTTCATGAAGCAGAAACCTCCGTTGGCGGAAAGATCAAGCGGAAAGATCAAAAGGGCAGGAAACGGGGGTCGTGCGGTTCGTCGAGCGTAAGGCGCGAAAGCGCGGGTCGCTCCTCCGCCAGGGGCTGTTGTGGGCGAACTCACCTGTGCTGTCACCGGTTCGGCTGGACCCGGGGCGCAGAAGGATTCGCAGAGGGCGCGCAATCCTCGGCACGCGCCGGTAACGTCGTCGTATGGACACGTCCTGGTGGCTGGCACTCGCGGCGGTGATATTGCTCGCCCTGGTCGCCACGCTCATCGACGGCTGGGGACGCGGTCGCCGGTACGCCGGCCGGCACCTCGGTACGCTCGGCCGCGCGGGAGTGCGTCCGGGACGGGCCGCCCGGCCGGTCCCCGGGGACATCTGGTGGGCGGACGTCCGCTACGAGGACCGCGCCGACGCCAAGGACCGGCCCTGTCTGGTGCTGGCGGTGCGCGGGAACCGGGCCACGGTCGCCAAGATCACCAGCAAGTACCACGACGAGCGCGCCGGGGTGATCCCGCTGCCGCCGGGCGCGGTCGGCGACGCCCGGGGCCGCCCCAGCTTCCTGGAGACGGACGAGCTGCGTGAGGTGCCGGTGGGCGACTTCCGGCGGCGGGTGGGCGTGGTCGACCCGGTCCTGTGGGACCAGGTACGGCACCTGGCCGGCTGATCACTGCACCTTCACGGTGACCGTCCACTCCTGGATGCCCTTGCACGACATCTGGCCCGGAGCCGTCGGCTGGGCGCACAGGGGACGGGAGGACGTCAGCTTCGCCGTTCCGTCGGCCACCGCCTGGTAGGCGGCCGTCGCGTCGCCCGCCAGGACGACGAAGCCCGCGTTGATGCCCTTCAGCACGCCGCCGCTGGTCGTGACCGGCTTCCAGGGGCGGGACTTGGTGCCGTCGAGGTTCAGCCGGACCTCGCCGCCCTTGGCCACGCAGACGGTACGGCCGCTGTCGGCGGCCTTGAGCTGCACCAGCGAGGCGCAGCCGCCCTTGGCCGGCGTGGAGGCCGACGGCGACACCTTGCCGGCGCCACCGGTGTCCTTGCCGCCGTGCGAGCCGCATCCGGCGAGGAGCAGTGCTGCTGCCGCCGCGAGGGCGAGGGACGTCGTCGTACGGCGCATGGGGTTCGCCTTTCTGCCGTGGCCGCACGAGGGAAGCGGCCGCCTGGTGCAGATGTGACGTACCAACGACGCAAAAGGATCCCGCACGCGGACGGGTTCCGCGTGCGGGATCGCAGGCTCACAGGGTGCGGATCAGCTGGTCGTCAGGGCGGTGTCGTCCACGACGAAGCTGGTCTGCAGCGAGGAGTCCTCCACGCCGTTGAACTTCAGGGTCACCGTCTGGCCCGCCAGCGAGGACAGGTCGAAGGTCTTCTGCGCGTAACCCGAGTTCGCGTTCAGGTTCGAGTACGTCGCCAGGGTGGTCGAACCGGCGGTCACCGTCAGCTTGTCGTACGCGGTGCCGCTGGTCTCGGCGGTGTCGATGTGCAGGTAGAAGGTGAGCGTGGCCTTGCAGCCGGCCGGGATCGTCACCGACTGGGACAGCGTGTCGGTGTGGCTGGAGCCGTAGCCGTCGAGCCAGGCGTAGTACGAGCCGCCGTGCGCCGCCTCACCGGTGTCGTTGGTGATCGCGCCGCTGGACGCGCTCCAGCCGGTGCTGCCCGACTCGAAGCCCGGGTTGGCCAGCAGCTGGGAGGAGGAGCAGGTGCCGCCGGAGGAGCCGACCGTCCAGGTGAAGGAGGCCGAGCCGGAGGCGCCGGTGGAGTCGGTCGCGGTGACCGTGACCTGGTAGGTGCCCGCCGTGGACGCCGTACCGGAGATCAGGCCGGTCGAGCTGTTGACGGACAGCCCCGTCGGCAGGCCGGAGGCGCTGTAGGTCAGGGCCGCGCCCGCGCTGTCGGTGGCCTGGATCTGCAGGCTGACCGAGCCGCCGGTGGTGGTCGACTGGCTGCCGGGGTTGGTGACGCTCACCGTGTTGCCGGTGCTGGACCCGGAGGTGAAGGCGGTGGTGCCGTTCGGGGTGCCCCAGCCGGTCGGGCCGTCGTAGCCGGTCTTCGCGGTGCAGAAGTACGAGGTGGAGCAGGAGCCGTTGGAGCCGCTGGTCACGTCGTACAGGTTCGAGGTGTGGGAGTACGGGTACTTCGCCGGGTAGTCGCTCGCGCCCGGGGTGCCCGCGAGGGCGTAGACGCTCGCGATGATCGGCGAGGAGGCGCTGGTGCCGCCGACGACGCCCCAGCCGGAGCCGCCGTAGGTGTCGTAGACCGCGACGCCGGTGGCCGGGTCGGCGACCGCGGAGACGTCGGCCTCCATGCGCTTGGTGCAGCCGGTGTCGGTCTGCCAGCTCGGCTTCGGGTCGTAGGCCGAGCAGCCGGAGCCGGTGCCCTCGGTGGAGTTGGTGTGCCACACCGACTCGCTCCAGCCGCGGGAGTTGGAGGCGGTGGTCAGCGCGGTGCCGCCGACGGCCGTCACGTACTGGGACGTGGCCGGGTACTCGGCGCCGTAGGCGGAGTCACCGGAGGAGACGGTGATCGCGACGCCCGGGTGCTTGAAGTACTGGGTGTCCTCGCTGGTCTGGGCGGAGGACTCGGAGCCGCCCCAGCTGTTGGAGACGAACTTGGCGCCGAGCGAGACCGCCTCGTTCTCGGCGATGCCGAGGTCGGTGTCGTTCGCGGAGTTGGCCTCGACCAGGATGATGTTGCAGTTCGGGCAGACCGCGCTGACCATGTCGAAGTCGAGCGCCTCTTCACCGGCCCAGCCGGTGTCGTTGGTCGGCAGCGAGGTGGTGGAGCCGGTCTGGCTGACCTGCTTGAAGCAGCCGTTGGCCTTGGTGCAGGCGGACAGGCCGTACTGCGAGCGGTAGGTGGCCAGGTCCGACTCGGCGTTGGGGTCGTTGTAGGCGTCCACGATGGCGACGGTCATGCCGCTGCCGCCCGTGGTGGGCAGGTTGTAGGCGCTGTGCAGGTTGGCCGGGGAGAGGCCGGAGGGCGCGGCCGCGGCGAGCGCCGAGGCGAGCCGCTGCCTGATGTCGGTGCGGCGCTGGGCGAAGCAGGCCGCGTGGCCCGGCGCGGGCTTGGCGCACAGATGCTGGGTCGGCACCTTCTGGCCGGCCTTGCCGGTCGTGTGGAAGGTCTGCCGCTTCGGGTCGGTCAGCGCCGTGGCGTTCTGTGTGACCTTGGAGATGTGGGGGTGCGCGCCGGCGGTCTGCGCCCCGGCCGTGGGTGCCGCCGTGAGTCCGGCGACGGTGAGGGCGAGGGCGGGGAAGGCGACGGCGACGAGTCTTCGCAGACTCCGTCTCCGCCGGTTCGGGCGTGACTCACGCATGGGGTACTGCCTCCGGTTGACGTGGGGTTTCGCACTGGATTGGCAGGCCCGTGACGCGCGTAAGCGGCGGCGAACCGCGCAGTCATGAGCATGACACTCGCAGACACCTGGCATTCCCGCCGGGTGAGCGTGACATGTCAGGGTGTGGGGAGGAACGTAGTCCTGGCCATGGGACTACGGGCAGTACTCAAAGGAATTCTTTGCCCTGCCATAGGAATGGCTTAGGAATTGGCCCCCTCATGGAGGGGGCCGGCGCGTGCTGTGAGCGGGGGCTACGCCCAGAGCTGGCCCTGGAGCGTCTCGATGGCCTCCTCGGTGGTGGCCGCCGTGTAGACACCGGTGGACAGGTACTTCCAGCCGCCGTCGGCCACGATGAAGACGATGTCGGCGGACTCCCCCGCCTTGACCGCCTTCCGGCCGACCCCGATCGCCGCGTGCAGCGCGGCGCCGGTCGAGACGCCCGCGAAGATGCCCTCCTGCTGCAGGAGTTCACGGGTGCGGGTGACCGCGTCGGCCGAGCCGACCGAGAAGCGGGCGGTGAGGACGGAGGCGTCGTACAGCTCCGGTACGAAGCCCTCGTCGAGGTTCCTCAGGCCGTACACCAGGTCGTCGTAGCGCGGTTCGGCGGCGACGATCTGGATGCCGGGCTTGTGCTCGCGCAGGAAGCGGCCGACGCCCATCAGGGTGCCGGTGGTGCCGAGACCGGCCACGAAGTGGGTGATCGAGGGGAGGTCGGCGAGGATCTCGGGGCCCGTGGTGGCGTAGTGGGCGCCCGCGTTGTCCGGGTTGCCGTACTGGTAGAGCATCACCCAGTCGGGGTGCTCGGCGGCCAGCTCCTTGGCCACGCGCACCGCGGTGTTGGAACCGCCCGCGGCCGGGGAGGAGATGATCTCGGCACCCCACATGCCGAGCAGGTCCCGGCGCTCCTGCGAGGTGTTCTCCGGCATCACGCACACCATGCGGTAGCCCTTGAGCTTGGCCGCCATGGCGAGGGAGATGCCGGTGTTGCCGGAGGTGGGCTCCAGGATCGTGCAGCCCGGGGTGAGCCGGCCGTCCTTCTCCGCCTGCTCGATCATGTGCAGCGCGGGGCGGTCCTTGACCGAGCCCGTGGGGTTGCGGTCCTCCAGCTTGGCCCAGATACGGACATCGGCGGACGGCGAGAGCCGCGGCAGGCGCACCAACGGGGTGTTGCCCACCGCGGCCAGCGGAGAGTCGTAGCGCATCGCTGCTCAGCGGCCGATCAGCGCATGCCGCCGGCGACGGCCGGCAGGATCGTCACGGTGTCGCCGTCGGACAGCTTGGTCTCGATGCCGTCGATGAAGCGGACGTCCTCGTCGTTCAGATACACGTTGACGAAGCGGCGCAGCTTGCCCTCGTCCACGATGCGGGCCTGGATGCCCGCATGCCGGGTCTCGAGGTCGGCGAACAGCTCGGCGAGGGTGGTCCCCTTGCCCTCCACCGCCTTCTCACCGTCGGTGTACGTGCGGAGGATGGTCGGGATGCGGACCTCGATGGCCATGGTTGCGGGCTCCTGTCGGAAGGTATGTGGTCTGTGGGCGCACGGCTGGGGGTCCCCCCAGGCGTTCAGCACTGGGGGAGCGCCGCGGCCACGGCCGTACGGCGGCAGGGAACGTCAACAGATGGCGCTGTTCAGCCTGCACAGGTCGACGTGCAGCCGCGCCACGAGCAGCATGCCCGGCGCCTTCTCGCTCACGTCGTTCAGAACCATGGGGTCATCGTATCGATTCCCGGTCCGGGTTCCCGAGTGTGATCTCGCATGCTGGATGGATTCTGGCCGGATCGCGAGATCAGTACGCCTCCACGATCCTGACCTCCTCCTCCGTGACCTCGCCTTCCATGATCCGGAACGAACGGAACTGGAAGTCGCCGAGGTCGTCGGTGTCGCGGGTGGAGACGAGGACGTAGTGGGCGCCGGGCTCGTTGGCGTAGGAGATGTCGGTGCGCGAGGGGTAGGCCTCGGTGGCGGTGTGGGAGTGGTAGATGACCACCGGATCCTCGTCGCGGTCGTCCAGTTCGCGGTAGAGCCTCAGCAGGTCGCCCGAGTCGAACTCGTAGAAGGTCGGCGACATCGCCGCGTTCAGCATGGGGATGAAGCGCTCGGGGCGGTCCGAGCCCGCCGGGCCCGCCACGACCCCGCACGCCTCGTCGGGGTGGTCCTTGCGGGCGTGGGCGACGATCTGGTCGACGAGGGCCTGGGTGATGGTCAGCATGTCCGTCAGGATAAGCAGAAGGGCCGTTCCGTACCGAGGGATGGTACGGAACGGCCCATATGCCGGACGTCCTGAGCGGCAGCCGCGGCGGGGCACCACGAGAGTCCCGTGCGGCCGGACGTCCCTTGGGGGGATGGTCAGCGCTTGCGGAAGGCAGCGGCCTCCGGGTTGCGGCGCCGGAGCACCCAGTAGGAGACGCCGAGGATCGCGGCCCACAGCGGTGCACAGTAAAGCGAGACCCGGGCGTCCTTGTCGATGCCCATGAGCACGATCACCATCACGATGAACGCCAGCGCGAAGATGCTCGTGTACGGCGCTCCCGGCGCGCGGAACTCGCTCTGCGGCAGCAGCCCGCGGTTCGCCTTCGCCCGGTAGCGGATCTGGCAGACCAGGATGACGATCCAGGCCCACATGCCGGAGATGGTCGCGAAGGACACCACGTAGTCGAACGCCTTGCCCGGCCACTGGTAGTTGATCCAGACACCGACCAGCATCAGCGCGGCGGAGAACGTGGTGCCGGCCAGCGGGGTACCGCTGCGTGTCAGCTTGGTGAAGAACCTCGGGCCCTGGCTGTTGAGCGCCAGGTCGCGCAGCATGCGGCCGGTGGAGTACATGCCGGAGTTGCAGGAGGACAGCGCGGCCGTGAGGACGACGAAGTTCACGATGCCGGCGCCCGCGGCGAGACCCATCTTCTGGAAGGCGGCGACGAACGGGCTCACGCCCGGGTGGAAGCTGGTCCACGGCACGACGGACAGGATCATGATCAGGGCGCCGACGTAGAAGACGGCGATGCGCCACGGCACGGTGTTGATCGCCTTCGGCAGCACCTTCTTGGGGTCCTTGGACTCGCCCGCGGTGACACCGACCAGCTCGACGGCGAGGAAGGCGAACATGACCATCTGCAGGGTCATCAGCGTGCTGCCGACGCCGTGCGGGAAGAAGCCGCCGTCGTTCCACAGGTGGCTGACCGAGGCGGTCTTGCCCGCGTCGGAGAAGCCGATGGTCAGGATGCCGGCGCAGATCAGGATCATGCCGATGATCGCGGTGACCTTGACCATGGAGAACCAGAACTCCAGCTCACCGAAGAGCTTCACGGAGATCAGGTTGGCGGCGTACAGCACGATCGTGAAGATCAGCGCCGAGGCCCACTGCGGGAAGTCGAACCAGTACGTCATGTACTCGGCCGCGGCCGTGACCTCGGTGATGCCGGTGACCACCCAGAACAACCAGTACGTCCACCCGGTCACAAAGCCCGCGAAGGGGCCGATGAACTCGCGCGCGTACTCCGAGAAGGAGCCCGACACCGGGCGGTACATCAGCAGCTCGCCGAGCGCTCGCATGATCAGGAAGATGACGAGGCCCGCGATGGCGTACGCCAGGATCAGGCTGGGGCCGGCCTTGGAAATGCCCTTGCCCGCGCCGAGGAACAGGCCGGTGCCGATGGCCCCGCCGATGGCGATCATCTGGATCTGCCGGGAACCGAGCCCGCGCTGGTATCCCTCGCCGCCCTCGCTGTCCGTGGCCCGCGCGGCCTCATTGCCGTCGCGAAGCTGGTCGACCTGCGATGAGGTCATGTGTGGTGCGCCTTTCTCCATGCCGATCCGGGCCTTTGCGTCGGCCTCGGATCGGGTTTCGATCCCCCCGGATTGCTGGAGCTGTTGCCTGGCCGACGGTCGTCGGCTCGGTGGCGCACCCGGCCGGACATGGGTGGTGTCGGCCGGGCGGTCGTGAAGATTTATCACGGCCGCAATATTGATCACGGGGGCGCGTTGTGGCGCACGTCACGGGTAAAAGAGGACAAAAGGCGCCCGTATGCGGCAAACCAGGCCGCAACGGTAACGCGATCGTTATCCGGATTTGAGCGTCCGCTGAGCGAACGCCATGGCGGGACTGATCAGGGCATCAGGGTCGACACGAGCGTCTCCTGGAGCCCGCCGAGCCACAGATAGGCCATCACCATCGGCTTGCGCGGGTCGTCGTCCGGGAGCCGGTAGAGCAGATCGGTGTCGTCCTCGTCGCTGATCTCCAGCCGGGTGCCGATCGCGAGCCGCAGATCGTTGAGGGCGCCGAGCCACAGCTTCGAGTCCTCCGCGTCCAGCTTCAGCACCGCACCGCCCTCGTCCACCGGGGCGAGCGCGTCCAGGGCCCGGATCACCGCGAGCGCGTTCTCCCGCTTGCCGGCCCTGAGGTCGTTCTCGGTGTAGCGGCGGAACTCGGCGGAGTGGGCCAGCCGCTCCTCGGCGTCGGCGGGCGAGTCCGGGGCCTGTTCGGGGTCGCTGTAGGCGTCCGGGAAGAGCCTTCTGAGCACCGGGTCGGCGGGCGGCTCGCTCGGGCCCTCCGCGAACAGCTCGGCGAGCGGGTCCTTCGGGCTGTCGGCGCCCGGCCCGGGGCCGATGAGCTCCAGGAGCTGGACGGCCAGCGACCGGATGATGGAGATCTCGACGTCGTCGAGCGCGACGGCCGCGCCGCCGCCGGGGAGCGGTTCGAAATGTCCGGGCATGTAAATGGGTTCGCTACTTCCGGTCCTGCGGACGGGGGCGGGTCATTTCCGGTCCTGCTGGAGGGTGGCCCACAGACCGTAGCCGTGCATCGCCTGCACGTCGCGTTCCATCTCCTCGCGGCTCCCGCTGGAGACGACCGCCCGGCCCTTGTGGTGGACGTCGAGCATGAGCTTGGTGGCCTTGTCCTTCGTGTACCCGAAGTACGTCTGGAAGACGTACGTCACATAGCTCATGAGGTTGACCGGGTCGTTGTGCACGATGGTGACCCAGGGGACGTCGGGCTCGGGTACGGCGAAGACCTCCTCCGCCGACTCGGTGCGTTCGATCTCTACGGGCGCGGGTGACGTCACAGTGCCCATGCTGCCACGGCGAGGAAAAATCGTCACACTGACGAGATGGGGGTAGCATCTGTCGTCATGAACACAGCGGACCTTGGGCTGCCGGTGGATGTTCCCTCGACAGCGCTCTTCACGGACCAGTACGAGCTGACGATGCTGCAGGCCGCCCTGAAGGCGGGTACGGCCGAACGGCGGAGCGTGTTCGAGGTCTTCACCCGGCGGCTGCCGGAGGGGCGCCGCTACGGCGTGGTGGCGGGCACCGGCCGCGTCCTGGACGCGGTGGAGAACTTCCGCTTCGACCCGGGCGTCCTCGGCTTCCTGCGCGAGCGGAAGATCGTCGACGAACGGACCCTGAAGTGGCTCGCCGACTACCGCTTCGGCGGGGACATCTGGGGCTACCCCGAGGGCGAGGTCTACTTCCCCGGCTCGCCGATCGTGCGCGTCGAGGGCACCTTCGCCGAGTGCGTGCTGCTGGAGACGGTGATCCTCTCCATCCTCAACCACGACTCCGCGATCGCCGCGGCCGCCTCCCGGATGGCCTCCGCCGCCGGGGAGCGCCCGCTGATCGAGATGGGCGCGCGCCGCACGCACGAGCTGGCGGCCGTGGCCGCGGCCCGGGCGGCGTACGTCGGCGGCTTCACCACCACCTCCGACCTGGCGGCCGGCTTCCGCTACGGCATCCCGACCGTCGGCACCTCCGCACACGCCTTCACCCTGCTCCACGACCGCGAGCGGGACGCCTTCCAGGCCCAGGTCGACACCCTGGGCCGGGGCACCACGCTGCTCGTGGACACCTACGACGTCGCCGAGGCCGTCCGTACGGCGGTGGAGGTGGCCGGGCCCGAGCTGGGCGCGGTCCGCATCGACTCCGGCGACCTGCTGCTGGTGGCGCACCGGGTGCGGCAGCAGCTGGACGAGCTGGGCGCGGCGAACACCAAGATCGTGGTCACCTCCGACCTGGACGAGTACGCCATCGCCTCGCTCGCCGCCGCCCCCGTGGACGCGTACGGCGTCGGCACCCAGCTGGTGACCGGCTCCGGGCACCCGACCTGCTCGATGGTCTACAAGCTGGTCGCCCGCGCCGAGTCCGGCGACCCGAAGGCGCCGCTGGTGCCGGTCGCGAAGAAGGCCAGCGGCGGCAAGACCTCCATCGGCGGCCGCAAGTGGGCGGCGCGCCGGCTGGACGGGGACGGGGTGGCGGAGGCCGAGGTCGTGGGCACCGGCGCGGTGCCGTCCGAGCTGGCCGACCGCCAGCTGCTGGTCGAGCTGGTCAAGGGCGGTGACGTGATCGCCCGCGAACCGCTGGACGTGCCCCGGGACCGCCATATCGCCGCCCGCGCCAATCTCCCGCTGTCCGCCACCCAGCTCTCGCGGGGGGAACCCGTCCTTCCGACGGAGTACGTCCACGGGCGCTCGGGCAGCTAGGGCGGGACCCGCGCGCCTCCTCCCCGAACGCCCCCTCCCGCACCGGGCCGTAAGTCCGTAGGCTCAGATACTTAATCCTCACCCGAAGGACACCCACCATGCGCCGCGCCTTGATCGTCGTAGATGTGCAGAACGACTTCTGCGAGGGGGGCAGCCTCGCGGTGGCCGGGGGTGCGGACGTGGCCGCCGCCGTCACGGAGCTGATCGGCCAGGCGGGGGGCGCCGGATACCGCCATGTGGTGGCCACCCGGGACCACCACATCGCACCCGGTGGCCACTTCGCCGACAACCCCGACTTCGTCCACTCCTGGCCCGCGCACTGTGTCGCGGGCACGGAGGGCGTCGGCTTCCATCCGAACTTCGCCCCGGCCGTCGCCTCCGGTGCCGTCGACGCGGTCTTCTCCAAGGGCGAGTACTCGGCGGCGTACAGCGGCTTCGAGGGCACCGACGAGAACGGCACCCCCCTGGCCGACTGGCTCCGGGCCCGCCACATCGACGAGGTCGACGTGGTCGGCATAGCCACGGACCACTGCGTACGCGCCACCGCCCTGGACGCCGTCCGCGAGGGGTTCCGTACCCAGGTCCTGCTGGACCTGACGGCCGGGGTCGCCGAGGAGACCACCGACCGGGCGCTGGAGGAGCTGCGGGAGGCGGGCGTGGAGCTGACGGGGAAGCCGGTCGTCTGACGGGCCTGCCGGAGCGGCGAGCCGAAGACGTGCCGCCAGTCGCCGATCGCCTGTGTGATCTGTGACGACGCGGACGAAAGGTCCGGATCGGCCTGGACGGCGGCGCTCAGCACGTCGACCGCCTCCGCGGGCCGAGCAGGTCCTCGCGCAGGCCCCGCAGGAAGTTCTCACAGTGCCCGGCAGGCCGTACGGCGGTCCCCGGCGGCTCGGAGGCGATGCCGTAGCCGTCCCGCCACCGCCGGAGCGTCCGCCGCCGCTCGCGCACCCGGTCCAGCCCCCGGTAGCGCGCGCCTGGGCCGACAGCCGCCGCCAGGGGCCGCACGGCGTCCGCGTGGGCCTCGGTCTCCCGCGCGAGGAACCGGACGAGCCCCGCCACCACCTCGGCGCACAGCCGGCGGCGCCTGCTGCGGGCCGGGCAGCTCCAGCGCGGGCGGGAGGGCGGCTCGACCGTCACGACACGGAGGGGCTCCCTGCCGGATTCCGCCGGTTCGACCGCCGGCGGCGGGGCTGAAACGCGGGGTCTTCCTCGGGCCGCTCCCGCTGCCCGGCCCGCCACTGTTCGGCCTCGGCCCGGCCACGGGCCCGCTCGGCATGGACACGGGCCCGCTCCCTGCGTGCCGCCCGCCCGGCCCGCACCCTCCGCTTCCGGCGCGGACCTGCCCCGGGGCAACCGCCCGCCCGCGATCAAGCCGCCCCATACGTACAAGGTCGCGGCCCACCTACGGGGCGTGCTGGCTAAACCACCGCTGACCTGCGAAGGAGTGCCCGAATCGGGTGCCACAGCTCATTCACGATGACACCGTTGTCGCCCGGCGCGGTCCGCCATATCAGCCCATCCGGATGGTGCAGCACCGCCGTGACCTCGTCCGGCGTCGGAGGCGCGGCATTCCCCCGGAGGTAGATCGCGCGCAACCCCAGGTTGCGCAGCCTGGTCAGGGCCCGGGCCCGGTTCTGGGCGTGCACCAGAACCCGCACCCCGGCCGAGCCGTAGGGCAGGTTCAGCGCCACCACGACCGTGCCGTTCGGCAGCTTGCAGAAGCCTCCAGCGGCCATGCGGTCACATCCCCGTTTCGGTCGGTGTCAATAAGCGGTCCACAGGACGCACCTAAACACGATCGGCGGCAACCCGCCAAGAGGTTGCCGCCGATACGCGTCTGACCTGCGAAAATGCCGACTACTTCACCGCAGGGCCGACCTTGAGCAAGATCATCGAGCCGTCCTTGGCCTCCTTGACGATCGCGATCTTGGTGTTGGTGTCAGTGACCTGCACGCCCCCGGCGGGGTTCGACGGGTCGTAGTAGGTGCTGGTGTGGTCGTTGAAGACCGGCACCCCCTTCGACGCCGCGATCACCGTCGCCACGTCCGCCTTGTGCAGCGTGACGCCGTCCGTGCCGTAGAGGCTGAACGGGGAGTCGTAGGCCTGCATACGGTTGCGCATCAGCGTGCCGTCGGACCACTTCAGCGCCGTCGGGTGGGAGTCGATCGGCAGGATCAGGCCCGAACCCGGATGGCCGTTGGTGGTGTTGGTGTTGTCGTCCGCCTGGGAGGTGTCCCACTTCCAGATCAACAGGCCGTTCTGGTACGGGTAGTGCTCCACCCAGGTGGGCCGCTGGGCGGAACCGAAGTTGTACGGGCCGGTCTTGAGGGTCCTGTCGTACGACACGTACTGCCGGTTCTCGGCGATGTAGTACTGCTTGTAGTCCTTGGTGAAGGACGCGCCGATCCGGGAGAAGCCCGCGGCGGTCCAACCGGCGTCCTGCGTCTCGGCGTTGTCCGAGAAGAGCGGCGTGCCGTCGGCGGTCACGGTGATCTCGTCGGCCGTGAAGCCGTTCTCCGCGACCCCGCTGTCGGTGGCGTAGCGGAAGCGCAGGTCGATCTTCTTGCCCGCGTAGGCGTCGAGCGAGTACGACAGTTTCTTGTGCGTCTGCGAGAAGCCGGTCAGGGCCGGCTTGCCGCCGGCGTCCCGCGGAATGGCCTGGCCGTCCGCCGTGCCGTCCAGCGCGGTCCAGTTGGCGCCGCCGTCGGTCGACGCCTCGGTGTAGACGAAGTCGTAGCCGTCCTCGGCAGCCCACCAGCCGTCCAGGTCCAGCTTCGCCGAGGACTTGCCGGTGAGGTCCACGGACCGGGTCAGCGTGTTCTTCAGGTCGTTGCCGCTGCCGCTCCACCACTGGGTCTTGCCCTCGGCGGGCCGGGTGATCGTGGTGGTAACCGCCTTGTCCGGCAGGTTGACCACGAGTGCCTGCTTGTCCCAGGTGTTGTACTCGGCGACGCCCAGCTTGTGCGTGGACTGCGTACCGGCCTTGGCGGTGTCGTAGTTCAGCCAGCCGAGCTGCAGCTTGTCCCAGGCGTTCATGTCGCCCGGCAGGTTACCGATGGACTCGCGGCCGGTGCCGAGCCAGGAGCCGGAGGACATCAGGGTCCAGAAACCGGTGGAGTTGTCGCCGCCGGCGGTGTCGTACTCGTCCGGCAGGCCGAGGTCGTGGCCGTACTCGTGGGCGAAGACGCCGAGGCCGCCGTTCTCCGGCTGGATGGTGTAGTCGCCGACCCAGATGCCGGTGTCGCCGACCTGGGCGCCGCCGAGCTTGTTGTACTCGGGGCCGGTGGAGCCCTTGTCGGTGCCGAAGGCGTACCAGCGGTGGGCCCAGATCGCGTCCTTGCCCTGGGCGCCGCCGCCCGCGGACTCGTCCTCACCGGCGTGCACGATCTGGAAGTGGTCGATGTAACCGTCGGGCTCGTTGAAGTTGCCGTCGTGGTCGTAGTCGTAGCGGTCCCACTGGTCGTACTGGGCGAGGTCCTTCTTGATGTCGGCGTCGGTCCGGCCGGCCGCCTTCTGCTGGGCGACCCAGGCGTTCAGGCCGTCGCTGACCACGTTCCACACGCTCGGGCAGTTGGTCTGGCCGCAGGCGTTGTTGCCGTAACGGGCCTCGTTGTAGGGGACCTTGACCCAGTCCGTGACCTCGCCGTTCACCGAGTAGCGGCCCGAGGACTGCTTCTCGTAGTACTTCTTCAGCGACTCGGTCTTGTTGCCGGTGCCGAAGTAGAGGTCCTGGTAGTGCTTCTGGTTGTAGTCCTTACGCCAGGCCGTGGAGTTGTCGTTCTTGCGGTCCGGCGCGGCGATGGTGTTGTGCAGCGGGCCGGGCGTGCCGCCGAACTTGGGGTCGGTCTTGTCCCCGAACTCCACCAGGATCGTGAAGATCTTGTCGGTCTTCTCCCGGCTCAGCTCGACGTACTTGCCCTTGCCTTTACGGCTCTTGAGCTGGACCACCCTGGAGCCGTCACGCTCCTGCGCCTTGGCCTTCCCCGATATGAGCTGGTTCAGCGCCTCTTGGCGCTGGGCCCGCTGGGTCTTGCTGAGCGGGCCGTCCAGGTCGTGTGCCCGCTGGTTCACCGGGGCCGGGTCGTGCCGGTCGACGGCAGCCGACCGGGCCTGGGTGCTCGCCTCCGCGACGGCGAACGTGGCGAACGTGGCGGAGGCCGCGGCGAGCGTCACGCCGATCGCGGCCGCTCTGAACGTCCAGGATCTGCTGGTCACTTGAGTTCCCCTCTTGCGCTGCACGCAGGTGTGCATGGTCGTGCGCGTGTTTCAAGTGACGTAATTTGACTAGACGTTTAGCAGAAAAGACAGACCTTGACTCGGCCACTTCCTGTGCACTATGCGGATCTGACGTCCGCTTTACGGATACCGTGCTTCCTGTGCGCCCCCCGTGCACCTGTACCGTGGGTTAGGTCACGCTTACCGGGCGCCTCGTTCGGGCATGCACGCGAAGAGAGTCGAACGGCACCGCCCATCCCCCGAAGACTTCCGAGGACACGATCGCCATGCCTCGTCCGACTGCCGCACAGCTCGTTTACGGTTCCTGCACCGTGATCTTCTCGACGCTCGCCATGCTGCTGCTGTCCCAGACGGGTTCGGGCCTCGGGATAACCGTCATCGCCCTCTCCGCACTGGCCCTGGGCCTGCTCGTGGCGATGACGGTGCCGCTGCCGAAGGCCCCCGCGACCGAGGCACCGGCCGAATCCGCCGAGCCCGCACCCCAGGGGCAGCCGGTGTCCACGGCGCTGTGAACCGTGCGCACAGGACAGCGGCGGGTCCGTGACCTCTCACGGACCCGCCGCTGTCCTGTGTGCGCCGGTTTCGCTCAACGGGTGCTGACCACCACCGTTTTGGCCGCCTTGTCGTGCAGGCCCTGTTTGTAGGGCCGGTCGAAGTAGCTCCAACCACCGCAGATCGCCGTCCAGATGCAGGCACAGCAGAAGGCGAACGGCACCCACAGCACGAAGGCACGGATCAGGTTGGTCTGTACGGAGGGCGTGGCGCCGTTGTCCAGGTTCGCCACCCGCATGTCGAGCCACTTCTTGCCGAGGGTCTGGCCGTACTTGGTCATCATGAAGGTGTCGTACGCGATGTACAGCACGGCCGCGATGAAGGACTGCCCCACGGACTTGCCGACCTCGACGTGGTTGCCGTTGACCTGGTACTCGCGCACGCCGAAAGCCCAGGTGAGCAGCCAGACGACGATACCGACGAGGATCATGTCGACGATCCGCGCGAACGTCCGCCTGACACTGTCGGCGAGCGGGGGCATACCGGCCAGCGGGTCACTCGGGTAGCCGCCGGGACCCGCGCCATAAGGGCCGCCGCCGTAGGGTCCGCCGCCATAGGGCGGGGGCTCACCTCCGCCGTACGGGGGTGGCTGACCGCCGCCGGGGGGCTGTTGCGGGCCCCCGCCGCCGGGCGGTGGGGGCTGCTGGGCGCCGCCGTACGGGGTGTCGTACGGCGAGCCCGACCCCTGGTCCGACGGGGGCCGCTTCCTGAACGGGTCGTCCTCGGGGGCTGCTCTCCGGAGCCGGGGGGCGGTTCGCTGCTCATGGCCCGAGTGGACCGCGAACACCCCGGCTCCGCATCCGGCGGACGGCCGTACGGAGTACCGGGGCCGTCCGGTCAGCCCGCGACGAAGGTGTGCGCCGCCTTGTCGTGCCAGCACTGGTGCCAGGGCCGGTCGAACAGGCACCACAGCACGCCCAGCACACCGATGCCGAGCAGGCCGGGCACGCTGTAGACCAGCCAGCGGCGCAGCGCCGGGCCGAAGCCCGGGGGCTCGTGCCCCTCGATGTCCCGCACCTGAAGACCCAGCAGCTTCTTGCCGAGGGTGCGGCCCCATCTGGCGGTCGGCAGCGCCTCGTACACGGCGCCGAAGACCAGCAGGACGGCGAGCACGATGCCGAGGCTGGTGGCGGTCGTGCCGTCGAGCAGCCAGACGGTGACCTCACGGCCGGACAGCCTGGCCGCGTCGATCTTCTGCTGGACGTGGTCGGCGGCCCGGGTGCCGAGCGGTACGGCCGCGGCGGCCACCACCGCGCCCATGACCAGGGTGTCGATCAGCCGGGCGGCGAGCCGCTTGCCCAGTGCGGCGGGGCGGGCGGCGGACTGGCGGCGCGCGGCCGCCTGGAACACGTCCTCCACCGGCGGCTTCCACGGCGCCACGGGCTGCTCGTCGGCGCCACCGGCCAGCTGGTGCACCTGCTGCGCCCAGGACGCCTGCCCGCCGCCGGGCCCGCTGGTCACCGGGGTGACCGGCGGACCGCTCTGCGCCGGCACGGAGGGCGCCACGGCCGCCTGGGCACCCTGGGCCTGCGGTGCCTGCGCGGCGGCGCGAGCGGCGGCGGCCTTCCCGGCCCCGAAGCCGGGGCCCGGCGCCGGGGAAGAGGGGGTCGAGGAGGACGGGGTGGCGTGCGGGGCGGGCGCGCCGACGGGGCCCTGCGGACCGAAGCCACCGGGCGACCCGGCGGCACCGGCCGCACCCGCGTCGTGACCGGCCGCGCCCCCACCGGACGCCGGGGCACCGAAGCCCGGACCCTGCGCACCGAAACCGGCACCGGCGCCGGAGACCGGGGGCCCGAAGCCGCCGGACGCCGTGGACGAACCGCCCGCACCCGCGTCCTGGCCGCCCGCACCCGTCGCGGGCGCACCGAAACCGGGGCCCTGGGCCGCGCCGTGCGGTCCGAAACCGGAGTCCGCCCCGGCTTCCGCGTCAAAGGCCTGCGGGCCGGGCGCGGGCTGCGTGCCCGGCCGGACCTGGCCCGGTACCGGGCGGAACGTCATCGTGCCCTCGTCCTTGACGGCCGCGGGCCCCGGAACCGGCCGGCGGAAGATGAAGGTGCCGCCGGGATCCGGGTCGTCGCCCTCCCCCGGCCCGCCGTCGGTGCGGCCGCTCTGGCCGGCCGGCCGGGCCGGGCCCTCCGCGGGCACCCGCGGGTCGGCGCCCCAGGCGGTCCGCTCGGCGCCACCGGCACCCGGCTGCCCGGCCCCGTGACCACCGAGCCCGGCACCGGACCGACCGGCGCCCTGACCGGCGGCGCCCCGCCCCGCGCCCGGGTCGCCGTACCCGGCACGGCCCGCACCGCTCCGGTCGTCGGCCGGCCAGGTACCGGCCCCGTCCTGCCCGGCGGGTGCCGGCGCCGGGTCCTCGTCGAAGAAGTGCGGGCCCGTCTCCTCCACCGCCGGAGGCGGGGTCGCGGGACGGACGCCGGGCGGCGGGGCGAGCGATTCGCCGTCCTTCGGCGCCGGGCGGCTGGTGCCGGGCACCCAGGAGGCGCCGTTCCAGTACCGGACGTATCCGGGGATGGACGGGTCCGGGTAGTAGCCCTCGCGGGGCCTGTCGTCACCTGGGGCCGGGGTTGGGGCGCTCATGTCCGTCGTCCCGTATCTGCTCGGGGGTGGGATGGGAGCCTCCACATCTATCAGACCGGGGCACCCCGCAGCGCCAGTCCCGCAGGACCCACCCCTTTCCGGGCAACACCGCATCCGGCTCTCACAGGTCCGCGAAAAAAAATTCCCCGAACCCGCGTAATGGTCCGGCCCCGGCCCGCTCTCCCCCGGTGCGGGCCCGGTCCGAGCGGCCCGGACAGTGCAGAAAGGCAACGTCATGCATCACACCGTGGTGGAGCGGGAGCTGGAGTTGCGGCTCATCCTGTCGCCGGAGCGGGACATCCCGGTGCCGGCCCGGCTGACCTACCGCAGCGACGATCCGTACGCCGTCCACATCACCTTCCACATCAACTCCGACTTCCCCGTCAACTGGACGTTCGCCCGCGAGCTGCTGGTGGAGGGGGTGTTCCGGCCGTGCGGGCACGGGGACGTGCGGGTGTGGTCGGCCAAGGCGGACGGGCGCAGTGTCGTACTGATGGCGCTCAGCTCGCCGGACGGCGACGCGCTGCTGGAGGCGCCGGTCCCGCAGGTGTCGGCCTGGCTGGAGCGGACCCTGCGGGCGGTCCCCCGGGGACCGAGGGCGGGCAGCTGGGCATCGACGACGCCCTCGACCAGCTGCTCGCCCGGTGAGTGGCCGTACCGGGGGCTCAGAGGACCTTGCCGGGGTTGAGGATGCCCAGCGGGTCGAAGGCCTGCTTCACGGCACGCTGCATCTCGACCCCGACCGGGCCGATCTCCCGGGCCAGCCACTCCTTCTTCAGTACGCCGACGCCGTGTTCGCCGGTGATGGTGCCGCCGAGCTGAAGGCCGAGGGCCATGATCTCGTCGAAGGACTCGCGGGCCCGCCGGGACTCGTCCGCGTCCGCCGCGTCGAAGCAGACCGTGGGGTGCGTGTTGCCGTCGCCGGCGTGTGCGCAGACGCCGATGGTCAGCTGGTACTTCTCGGCGATCCGCTCGACGCCCTCCAGCATCGCGCCGAGCTTCGAGCGGGGCACGCACACGTCGTCGATCATCGTCGTGCCCTTGACCGCCTCCAGCGCGGTCAGCGAGAGCCGCCGGGCCTTCAGCAGCATCTCGGACTCGGCCGCGTCCTCGGCCGGGACGACCTCGGTGGCGCCGGCGGCCTCGCACAGGGCGCCGACCGCGGCGAGGTCGGCGGCCGGGTCCGGGGTGTCGAAGGCGGCCAGCAGCAGCGCCTCGGTGGTCTCCGGCAGGCCCATGTGGGCGAGGTCGTTGACCGCCTTGACGGTCGTACGGTCCATCAGTTCGAGGAGGGAGGGGACGTGACCGCCCTCCATGATCCGGCAGACGGCGTCGCAGGCGGCCGCCGCGGAGGGGAACTCGGCGGCCAGCACCAGCTGCTGCGGCGGCTTGGGCCTGAGGGCGAGGACCGCGCGGACGACGATGCCGAGCGAGCCCTCGGAACCGACGAACAGGCGGGTGAGGTCGTACCCGGCGACGCCCTTGGCGGTGCGGCGGCCGGTGGACATCAGGCGGCCGTCGGCGAGGACGACGTCCAGGCCGAGGACGTACTCGGCGGTCACGCCGTACTTGACGCAGCACAGGCCGCCGGAGCCCGTGCCGATGTTGCCGCCGATGGTGCACATCTCCCAGCTGGAGGGGTCCGGCGGGTAGTACAGGCCGTGTTCTGCGACCGCGTGGGAGAGGGTCGCGTTGATCACGCCCGGTTCGACCACGGCGATCCGGTCGACGGGGCTGATCTCCAGGATGCGGTCCATCTTGGTGAGGGACAGCACGATGCAGCCGTCGGTGGCGTTGGCGCCGCCGGACAGGCCGCTGCGGGCGCCCTGCGGGACCACGGGCACGCGCAGCTCGGTGGCGACGCGCATGACGTGCTGGACCTCTTCGACGGTGCGCGGGAGTACGACGACGGCGGGGGCTCCGGCCGGGCAGAAGCTCGCCATGTCGTTGGCGTAGGCGGCGGTGACGTCGGGGTCGGTCAGGACGGCCTCGGCGGCAAGACCGGCCAGGAGCCGGTCGGCGAGGTCGCTCGTCGCCACAGCGTCTTCGGAGCGGGGCGCTTCGATGCGGCTCATGATCATAGGTTCGCACTCACGGCCATCGGTGTGAACCCCGGACACCCGGTGCTTGGTCCGCCCGGAGGTGCTTGTCGTATTGCCGCACAGTGAGCGCCATGGGCAACCGGGTGAGTGCGTCGGGTACGTCCCTGCCGGGCGGGTTTCCACCGCCGCGCCGCAGGCGGCGGTGGCTGCGCCGGGTGCTGGTGACCGCGCTGGTGGGCGGTGTCGTGGCGGGCGGGGTGCTGAGGCTGCTGCCCGGGGAACGGCCGCACCCAGCCGCCCGGCCGCCCGCCTCCGGTCCACAGGCCCAGGTGCCGACGGCGGTGGTCTCGGGGCTGCCGGCCGCGCTGGGGCAGCTGGCGGCGTTCATCGGGCAGGAGGAGCGGCGGGTGCGGGCGCATCCCCGGGATGCCCGGGCGTGGGCGGTCCTGGGCAGGGCGTATGTGGAGCGGGGGCGCCGGACGGCCGGTCCGGCGGACTATCCGCGGGCCGAACAGGCGCTGCAGACCTCCTTGTCGGTGGCGCAGAACACCGAGGCGTACGACGGCCTGACCGCGCTGGCCCTGGCCCGCCAGGACTTTCCGGCGGCGAAGTGGTACGGCGAGCGGGCGCTGAAGGCGGCGCCGAAGCGGTGGACGGCGTATCCGCCGCTGATCGACGCCTACACCGGGCTCGGCGACTACAAGGCGGCCCGGGCCTGTCTGGACAAGCTGCTTCAGCTGCGCCCCGGCGCGGCGGCACGGCCCGCGGTGATGGCGCGGGCCTCGGCGGTGTACCGGGACCGGGGCTGGCGCGAGGACGCGGTGGCCCAGCTGACCGACGCGGCGGCCGCCGCCGGCACCCCGGCCGAGCAGGCCGACTGTCTCACCGGTCTCGGCCAACTGGCCTGGGAACGCGGGGACCTTGAGGACGCGCTGCGGCACTTCGACGCGGCCGCCCGCCTCGACCCCGACCAGCCCGCGGCGCAGTCCGGGCAGGGCCGGGTGCTGGCAGCGCTGGGCGGTACGACCCAGGCGTACGCCGCGTACGGGGCGGCGCTGGCCCGGCACCCGAGCCCGCAGGACGCCTACGAACTGGGCGAGCTGTACGAGGCCCAGGGCATGACCGCGCCGGCCCGGGCGCAGTACGCGCAGATGATGGCGCTGGTCCGGCGGGAGGTGGCGGCCGGGGTCGACGAGGACCTGCTGACCGGCCGGTTCGAGGCAGACCACGGGGACCCTGAGGAGGCCGTACGGCGGCTGCGCGCGGAGTGGCAGCGCCAGCCGGGCACCGAGGTGGCCGACGCACTCGGCTGGGCACTGCACCGCGCGGGTGCCGACAAGGAGGCACTCGCCTACGCCACGGCGGCCACGGACACCTCCAGGGGCGGGGTGCGCAGCGCGCCGTACTCCTTCCACCGGGGCCTGATCGAACGAGAGCTGGACCTGTGGGCCCCGGCCCGCCGCCATCTTCAGGAGGCCCTGCGGATCAATCCGTACTTCTCGCCGCTGTGGGTTCCGGTGGCACGGGCGGCGCTGGCGGCGCTGGGTGCGCAGCCAGCGGATGCGGGCGTGCCGCAGTGAGGAACCGGAGCGGAGGCGCCGGAGGGCGCAGCTGCGCCTACAGGTTGCCCCGCTTGGCCTGCTCCCGTTCGATCGCCTCGAAGAGGGCCTTGAAGTTGCCCTTGCCGAAGCCCATCGAGCCGTGGCGTTCGATGAGCTCGAAGAAGACCGTCGGGCGGTCCTGGATCGGCTTGGTGAAGATCTGCAGGAGGTAGCCGTCCTCGTCGCGGTCGGCGAGGATCTTCAGCTCGCGCAGGGTCTCGATCGGCACGCGGGTGTCGCCGACCCACTCGCCGAGGGTGTCGTAGTAGGAGTCGGGGGTGTTGAGGAACTCGACGCCGGCCGCGCGCATGGTGCGGACGGTCTGCACGATGTCGTTGGTGTTCAGCGCGATGTGCTGGACGCCGGCGCCGCCGTAGAACTCCAGGTACTCGTCGATCTGGGACTTCTTCTTGGCGATCGCGGGCTCGTTGATCGGGAACTTGACCTTCAGGGTGCCGTCCGCGACGACCTTCGACATCAGCGCGCTGTACTCGGTGGCGATGTCGTCGCCCACGAACTCCTTCATGTTCGTGAAGCCCATGACCTTGTTGTAGAAGGCCACCCACTCGTCCATCTTGCCGAGCTCGACGTTGCCGACGCAGTGGTCGATGGCCTGGAAGGTGCGCTGGGCGGGCGGCTCGACCATCGGCTGGGCGGCGACGAAACCGGGCAGGTAGGGGCCGTCGTAGCCGGAGCGGTCGACCAGGGTGTGGCGGGTCTCGCCGTAGGTGGCGATCGCGGCGAGGACGACGGTGCCGTGCTCGTCCTTCACCTCGTACGGCTCGGTGACCGAGCGGGCGCCGTGCTGAACCGCGTAGGCGTGGGCGGCGCGGGCGTCCGGGACCTCGATGGCCAGGTCGACGACGCCGTCGCCGTGCTCGGCCACGTGCCGCGCGAGGAAGGTGCCCCAGGCGCTGCTCGGCTTGATCACCGAGGTGAACACGAACCGGGCGGAGCCGTTCTCGAGCACATAACTGGCGGTCTCGCGGCTGCCGTTCTCCGGTCCGGAGTACGCGACCAGCTTCATGCCGAAGGCGGTGGAGTAGTAGTGCGCGGCCTGCTTGGCGTTGCCCACGGCGAAGACGACCGCGTCCATTCCCTTGACCGGGAAGGGGTCGGCCTGCCGTGCGGTGTCGGGAGTGTGATGAGTGGTCTGCGTCATAGCGGCAGGGTGGACCCGCTCTGCAAGGTGCGCAATAGTTTCCGTATTCACTGGGCAATCTGCTCAGTGGTACGACCGTATCGACGGTCTTTCTGTGCAGGATGACCATCCCTGGGGGTGCCGTGGCGATCGATCATCTGGACGGGCGGATCATCGTGCTCCTCGCCCGTGAGCCACGCATCGGCGTGCTGGAGATGTCCCGGCGGCTGGGGGTCGCCCGGGGCACGGTGCAGGCACGCCTGGACCGGCTTCAGTCGAATGGAGTGATCCGCGGATTCGGTCCGCAGGTGGATCCGGCGGCCCTCGGATATCCGGTGACGGCCTTTGCGACGCTGCAGATCCGGCAGGGCCAAGGGCCCGACGTACGGGCGCACTTGGCGACCGTGCCGGAGGTCCTGGAGCTGCTGACCACCACCGGCAGCGGGGACATGCTGTGCCGTCTGGTGGCCCGCTCGAACGCCGATCTTCAGCGGGTGATCGACCGGGTCGTCGGTTTTGATGGCATCGTCCGGGCCTCCACGGCGATCGTCATGGAGAACCCCGTTCCGCTGCGGATCATCCCCCTGGTGGAACAGGCCGCCCGGGAGGCGAACGGGACGTAGGCCGATCGGGGGTGAGCGCGGGTGAACTTCTGGGAGTACCTGGGCAATCGCCACCAGCAGCTGCTCACGGACGCCTTTCAGCACGCCAGCGTGGTCTTCCAGTGCATGGTCCTGGCGACCGTCATCGGGGTGCTGATCGCGGTCGTCACCTACCGCTCCGACTGGGCGGGCAACCTCGCCACCACCGCCACCTCCACCCTTCTCACCATCCCCTCCCTCGCCATGATCGGTCTGCTGATCCCGGTCGTCGGCCTGGGCGTGCCGCCCACGGTGATCTCGCTGACGCTGTACGGGCTGCTGCCGATCGTGCGGAACGCGATCGTGGGCCTGCGCGGGGTGGACCCGACGCTGGTGGACGCGGCCCGGGGCATCGGCATGTCCGGCCCGATGCGGCTGGTGCGGGTGGAGCTGCCGCTGGCCTGGCCGCCGGTCCTGACCGGCATCCGGGTCTCCACGCAGATGCTGATGGGCATCGCCGCGATCGCCGCCTACGCCTCCGGCCCGGGCCTCGGCAACGAGATCTTCCGCGGGCTGGCCTCCCTGGGCAGCAAGAACGCGCTGAACCAGGTGCTCGCGGGCACCCTCGGGATCATCATCCTGGCGCTCCTGTTCGATGCCGCGTACGTCCTGATCGGGCGGCTGACCACTCCCAGGGGGATCCGTGCCTGAGACGACGACGGCCGCGCACGGCGCGTCCATCGAGCTGGAGAACCTGAGCAAGCGCTACCCGGGCAGCGCGCTGCCGGCCGTGGACAACGTGAGCATGGAGATCAAGGCGGGCGAGACGGTCGTCTTCGTGGGCCCGTCCGGCTGCGGAAAGTCCACGACGCTGAAGATGATCAACCGGCTGATCGAGCCGACCGGCGGCCGTATCCGGATCGACGGCGAGGACGTCACCGGCATCGACCCGGTCAAGCTGCGCCGCAAGGTCGGCTACGCCATCCAGTCGGCCGGTCTCTTCCCGCACATGACCGTCGCCCAGAACATCGCCCTGGTGCCGAGGATGACCGGCTGGCCGAAGAAGCGGATCCGGGACCGGGTCGAGGAGCTGCTCGACCTCGTCGGGCTGGACCCGGGCGAGTTCCGCGGCCGCTATCCGCGCCAGCTCTCCGGCGGCCAGCAGCAGCGCGTCGGCGTCGCCCGGGCGCTCGCCGCCGACCCGCCGGTGCTGCTGATGGACGAGCCGTTCGGCGCGGTCGACCCGATCACCCGCGATCACCTCCAGGACGAACTGATCAGGCTCCAGCACGAACTGCACAAGACGATCGTGTTCGTCACCCATGACTTCGACGAGGCGATCAAACTGGGCGACCGGATCGCCGTACTGCGCGAACGCTCGCACATCGCCCAGTTCGACACCCCGGAGGCGATCCTCACCAACCCGGCCGACGACTTCGTCTCCGGTTTCGTCGGCGCGGGCGCGGCCCTGAAGCGGCTGAACCTGACCCGGGTGCGGGACGTGGAGATGCGGGACTACCCGACGGTGACCGTGGACACCCCGCTCCAGCAGATCTTCGGCTTCCTGCGGGGCAGCGGCACCAACGAGATCCTGCTGCTGGACAAGCGCCGCCGGCCCTACAAGTGGCTGCGGCGCGGCGACCTGATGCGGGCCAAGGGCTCGCTGGCCCGCGCGGGCACGCTGGTGCACGACACGGTGACCCGGGACGCGACCCTCAGGGACGCGCTGGAGGCCGTACTGACGGACAACGCGGGCCGGGTCGCGGTGACCGGGCGGCGCGGCGAGTACATCGGCGTGGTCGACATGGAGACCCTGATGAACTCCGTGCACGAACTGCTGGAGGCGGACCGGCTTGAGGCGATGGAGGCCCAGCACGAGCTGGAGGAGGCCCGCGCCCACCAGACCCACCTGGAGCAGGAAGGCCCCGGAGGGGTGACCAAGGCGTGAGCGGCGACCAGCAGCGGCCCGAGGGCGAGCACGAGGTCAAGGGCCTCGCCTTCCGCGACGCGGGCGAGGCGGAGCAGGAGGCCCCGCCTCCTGCCCGGCGCCCGCCCGCACGGCGCCTGTCCTGGCAGCGGCTGACAGTCCTGCCCGCGTTCCTGGTGGCCCTGCTGCTGGCGACCTGGCTGTGGTTCCGGCAGGCGCACCTGGACACGATCTCGCAGAACGCGCTGTCGGGCGGTCAGGTCTCCAAGGCGCTGTGGCAGCACGTGAAGCTGACGGTGGTCTCCACCTTCTTCGTGCTGATCATCGCGATCCCGCTGGGCATCGTGCTCACCCGGCGGGCCTGCCGCAGGGCCACCCCGGTGGCGATGGCCTTCGCCAACATGGGCCAGGCGACTCCGGCGATCGGTCTCCTCGCCCTCCTGGTCATCTGGCTCGGCACGGGGACGAAGGCGGCCCTGATCGGCATCATCGTCTACGCGATCCTGCCGGTCCTCTCCAACACCATCGCCGGCCTCAGGGCCAACGACCCGACCCTGCTGGAGGCGGCCCGCGGCATCGGCATGTCCCCGCTCGGCGTGCTCGGCACGGTCGAACTCCCCCTCGCCGTCCCGCTGATCCTCGCGGGCGTCCGTACGGCCCTGGTCCTCAACGTCGGTACGGCGACCCTGGCGACCTTCGGCGGAGGCGGCGGCCTGGGCGTGCTGATCACCACCGGTATCACCACCCAGCGCATGCCGGTGCTGGTGCTGGGCTCGGTCCTCACGGTGGCGCTCGCACTGCTGGTGGACTGGCTGGCCTCGCTGGCCGAGGTGCTGCTGCGCCCGCGCGGCCTGGAGGGGGGCACATGAGACGCGGCACCTGCCTGGCCCTGGCAGGGCTGCTGCTGGCGTCCGGGTGCGGGCTGACCAGCGGCTCCCCCATGGTCGACGCCGTGCGGCCCGGCACGATCGGGCGGGGCGAGCCGCTCAAGGGAGCCCGTCTCACCGTCACCTCCAAGGAGTTCACCGAGCAGCTGATCCTCGGCGCGATCATGGGGATCGCCTTCCAGGCGGCCGGCGCGGACGTGCTGGACCGCACGGGCATCCAGGGGTCCATCGGATCGCGGGAGGCGGTGAAGAAGGGCGACGCGGACGCGCAGTTCGAGTACACGGGCACCGGCTGGATCACCTACCTGGGCAACAGCAGGCCGATCCCCGACCCGCACAAGCAGTGGGAGGCGGTACGCGACGCCGACGTACGCAACGGGCTGACCTGGCTGCCGCCCGCCCGGCTGGACAACACCTACGCCCTGGCCATGAACCAGGCCGGCTTCAAGAGGTACGGCACCCGGACGCTGTCCCAGGTGGCCGCGCTGGCCAAAAAGGACCCGGGCGCCGTCACCCTGTGCGTGGAGAGCGAGTTCGCCAACCGGGCCGACGGACTGCCCGGCCTGGAGAAGGCGTACGGGATGAGCGTGCCGGCGCGGAACGTCACGCAGATGGACACCGGGATCATCTACACGCAGGTCGCCAAGGGGAAGTGCGCCTACGGGGAGGTGTTCACCACCGACGGGCGCATCAAGTCGATGAATCTGGTGGTGATGGCGGACGACCGGAAGTTCTTCCCCGACTACAACGCGGCGCCCGTGATCAACACCAGGGTCCTGAAGAAATGGCCGGCCATCGCGAGCGTCATCGGGCCCGTCACCGAGAAGCTGGACAACTCGGTGGCGCAGACGCTGAACGGCAAGGTGGACGTGGACGGGCAGGATCCGCATCAGGTGGCGCTGGACTGGATGAAGCGGGAGGGGTTCGTGAAGTAGGCAGCGCCCAGGCCGTGCCCCGGTGCCGGCCTAACAGCTCGGCACCGGACCCTTCCCCTTCTCCAGGGCCACCAGGGAGTTCACCGCACCCTTCAGTGTGGTGACCGGTACCAGGCGCAGCCCCTTGGGCAGTTCCGCCCTGGCCTCGGCGCACTCGGCCTGTGGCAGCAGGAAGACGGTCGCCCCGTCGCGCCGGGCGGCCTGGGTCTTCAGGGCCACCCCGCCGACCGCGCCGACCGTGCCGGAGGCGTCGATCGTGCCGGTACCGGCGATGGTGCGGCCGCCCGTGAGGTCGCCGCCGCTGCCGTCGCCGTGCAGCTTGTCGATGATCCCCAGCGTGAACAGCAGACCCGCGCTCGGCCCGCCCACGTCGGCGAGCGTCAGCGTGACCTTGACCTTGCCCGCGCTCAGCCCGAGGTACTTCAGCGCCGCCTGGGTCGCCGCGTCCTGGGACTGCCGCATCTGCGCCTGGTTGTGCTGCTGGATCTCCTTGACGGTGTTGCCGCTCGGGTAGACGGCATCACGCGGCATGACGGCCCGGTCGGTGCGGAACCAGTTGCCGGCCACGTCACCGAGGGTCACCGTGGCGTCCGGCCCGGTGGCCTCGATCGTGACCATCCGCAGCTGCCCGCTGGTCTTCCGGGCCGCCGCACCGGAGACGGTGATCACCTGGGTGCCCCTGTTCTCCCCGAGCACGTTCGCCGTCATCCCGGGCTGGGCCACCGAGAACGGCAGCGGCGCGAACGCCGCCGTGGCCAGCAGGGCCACGACGGGGAGGGCGCAGACGGCTACGGCCTGGGGACGCGTGAGACGTGAGAGCACGGAATCAATCTAACGTGACCACGACCTGTGCCTTATGCCGCGTACAGGTCCCGTCGCCCCCGGGTGAACCGGCGCAGGGCCTGCGGCAGGGGCTCGATGCCGATTCCGGGGGTGACCGGGACCGGGAGGTGGCCGTCCACCAGGACGAACGGCTCGGTGATGTCCTCGGCGAAGTAGCGGGCGGAGGCGGAGGTGTCCCCGGGGAGGGTGAAGCCGGGGAGGGCGGCCAGGGCGAGGTTGGGGGCGCGGCCGACGCCCGTCTCCAGCATGCCGCCGCACCACACCGGGACCCCGTGCGCATGGGCCACGTCGTGGACCCGGCGGGCCTCCAGGTAGCCGCCGACCCGGGCGGGCTTGACGTTGACCACCCGGCAGGCGTCCATCGCGATCGCGGCGGCGGTGTCCCGGGCGTGGTGCAGGGACTCGTCCAGGCAGACCGGTGTACGCAGCCGCCGCTGCAGCCGGGCGTGGGCGTGCAGGTTGTTCTCCTCCAGCGGCTCCTCGATCAGCAGCAGCCCGAAGTCGTCGAGGCGGCGCAGGTGTTCGGTGTCCGCGAGGGTGTAGGCGGTGTTGGCGTCGACCTGGAGCGGGAGGTCGGAACCGAAGCGCTCGCGGACAGCCCGTACCGGCGCCACGTCCCAGCCGGGCTCGATCTTCAGCTTGATGCGGAGGTACCCCTCGGCGAGATGGCGCTCGACCTCGTCCAGCAGCTCGGCCACCGAGTTCCTGATGCCGACCGACACCCCGGCGGGCACCCGGTCCCGTACCGCGCCCAGATAGGTCGCGAGCGGCATGCCGTACGACCGCAGCTCCGCGTCCAGGACCGCCGTCTCCAGGGCCGCCTTCGCCAGCTCGTGCCCCTTGATCTTCGCCAGGGCCGGGGCGAGGGCGGCGACCGTGACCTCCCCCAGCGCTGCCGCGCGCGGGATCAGGAAGTCGCGCAGCACGATCTCGGCGCCGGCGACGAACTCCGGGCAGTACAGCGGTTCGGGGTCGGCGGCGAACTCCGACCAGCCCTCGGCGCAGTCCGTGACGACGTGCAGGAGGAAGGTGTCCTTCGCCGTCATCGTCCCGAAGGACGTACGGAAGGGAGTGACCAGCGGGATCGCCACGTGCACGATCTCGACGCGTTCGAGCTTCATGCGCCCTCCTCCGTCCGGGTGAGCGTGTACCAGCCGTCGCGGGACATCCCGGTGGCCCGGAACCCCTCCACGAAGGCGTCCAGGAAGACGTCGCGCACCGCGTGCCGCCAGCGCAGCGCCAGCGCGGGGTCGGCGGCGCGCAGCTTGACGATGTCCTCGGGCACCCGGCACCAGATGTGCCGGCCGGCGCGCCGGGCGAGGGGGTCGCCGTCGGGGGCGGTGGCGGTGACCGGTCCGCGGGGTTCGCTGCCGTACGCCGCCGGCGGCGCGGTCAGCTGCCACGTGACCGTCAGCCGGTCGCTCTCGTCGCCGTCGTTCACGCCGTCGGTCATGGGGCCGTAGAAGTCAACCAGGTACTCCGTGCCGGTGGCGCCCAGCTTGACCAGGTTGAAGCGGGCGTTGCGGCCGACCAGCGGGTCGAAGGTCCAGCGCATGGTGCGGGCGCCGAGGCCGAGGGCCCAGTCGCGCTGGGCCAGCTTCACGGCGTGCCCGAGGCCCCGGTCGGCGGCGGCCACCAGCGAGTACGTGCCGCGGTCGGCGCCGAGGACGGCGACGCAGGCGCCCGCGAGCCGCTGCCCGTCGTACGCGCCGTGCACCGCGCCGCCGGCGTGGACCAGGCTGTGCAGGACCTCGGCCGGGTAGGGCGGGGCGGTGCGGGGCGTGTGCCAGACGTCGCTGAAGTAGTCGGCCACGGCCGCGAGGGAGGCGACGTCGTGGACGGTACGGATGGTGACTCCTGCTGTCATGGGACGAGTCTCGAAGGAGCCGGGCCCGCGCGTGTTGTGCGAGCGGCCAAGGGATGCGTAGGTTCGTTTCACCATCCGCCAACAGCCTGCTGAGGAACCTCATGGACGCCTGCACTCTCGGTGACCTCATGGACGTCGCCGGCGGCCCGGCCCTGCGCCTGCACACGGCCCCCGCCGGGCGGGCCGTACCGGTCACCGAGGCGGTGCTGTACGACGGCCGCACCCCGCTGCCCCGGCTGCCGGGCGCGCTGCTGCTGGCGGTCGGCGTGCCCGCGGCCGAGGCCGGTCCGCTGCTGCGGGCGGCGGCCCGGGCCGGGCTGACCGGGGTGGTGGTGCGGGGCGCGGACGGCCCGGTCGCCGAGGCGGAGGCGCACCGAGTGGCGCTGCTGTCCGTCGCCGAGGACGCCGCCTGGCACCGTGTGCACCTGCTGCTGGCCTCGGCCATCGCCGCACAGCCCACCGCCACGGCCGCCGACGGCGGGCTCGGCGACCTGTTCGCGCTGGCCGACGCGATCGCGACGGCGACCGGCGGGGCCACGGCCGTCGAGGACCCCCGGCAGCGGATCCTCGCCTACTCCACCGTCCCCGGTCAGCCGGTGGACGAGGACCGCCGGCAGGGCATCCTCGGCCGCCAGGTGCCGGCCAGCGCGGAGAACACCGAGCAGTACCGCCGGCTCTTCGCCGCCGACCGCCCGCTCCGGCTGCCCGCGCTGTCCGAGGGGGACCTGCCCCGCCTGGCGATGCCGGTGCGGGCCGGCGGCGAGACGCTCGGCTCGGTGTGGGTGATCGACGGCGGCTCGCTCGCCCCGGACGCCGAGGACACCCTCGCCCAGGGCGCCTCCACGGCCGCCCTGCTCCTGCTGCGGGCACGCGCGGCCCGGGAACTGGCCCGGCACCGGGGCGGCGAGCTGCTGCGCCGCCTGCTGGACGGCACGGCGGCGGATCCGGCGACGGCCGCCGAACGCCTGGGAGTCGCGGGGCCCGCCCGGGTGGCGGCCTTCGTGCTGGACTCCGCCGCGAGCGTCCCGGACGCCGAGCGCACGGCGCTGCGCCTGCTGGACGTCGTACGGCTGCAGTGCGAGGCGCGTTACGGGCGGCACGCGGGCGTGCTGGTGGACGGGGTGGTGTACGCGGTGCTGCCCGGCTCCGGAGAACGGCACGGGAAGCTGGCCGAGGACATCGTGGCGCGGGCCGGGCAGGCGCTGCGGGTGCCGGTGCGGGCGGCACTCGGCGAGGTCGTGCCGGACGCGGCGGGGCTCGCTCACTCGCGGGCGGACGCGGATCTGGTGCTGCGGGTGCTGGACGCGGAGCTGCCGGTGGCCACGGTGGACGAGGTCAGGGCGCGCGTCGCCCTGCTACGGCTGGCCGAAGTGATGGGCGAGCGGCGGGAGTTGAGCGCGGGCGCGTGGCGGCGGGTGCTGGCGTACGACGCGGAGCACGGCACGGAGTACGCCCGCACGCTGGTCTGCTGGTTCGACGCGGGCTGCGACATGGCGGGCGCGGCGAAACTCCTCGCCGTACACCCCAACACCTGCCGCTACCGCCTCCGGCAGCTCCAGCAGCACGCCGGGGTCGACCTGGACGACCCCGACGAACGGCTGGTGCTGTGGCTCCAGTTGCGGGTGCTGGCCGGCCTCAGCTCAGCCACGCACTGAGCCGGCTCTCGCACCGCGCGAGGTGCTCGACGGGGACGTACTCCCCCGCCGTGTGGGCGAGGGAGGGGTCCCCGGGGCCGTAGTTGAGCGCGGGCACGCCCAGCGCGGCGAACCGGGCGACATCGGTCCAGCCGAGCTTGGGCCGGGGCTCGGCACCGAGCGCGGAGACGAGCCCGCCGATCCGGCCCAGATGCGGCAGGGCTCCCGCGACGACCTCGGTGACCCGGACCTCGTACCCGGGGAAGAGGGAGCGCACGTAGGCCTCCGCCTCCTTGGGCGAACGGGTGGGCGCGAAGCGGCAGTTGACGGTGACGACGCACTCGTCGGGTACGACGTTCCCGGCGACCCCGGCCCGTACGGCGACGGCGCTGAGCCCCTCCCGGTACTCGAGGCCGTCGACGACGACCCGCTGCGACCGGTGCTCGTCGAGCCGCCACAGCACCCGGCCCGCCCTGTGGGCGGCGTTGACGCCCTGCCAGGCGCGGGCGGTGTGCGCGCGGGCGCCCTTGACCACGATGTCGGCGGTGAGGATGCCCTGGCAGCCGGCCTCCACGCCCGCGTCGGAGGGCTCCATGAGGATCGCCAGGCCGGCGTCGGCGAGCAGTTCGGGACGCTCGGCGCCGATGCGGGCGAGCCCGTTCCGGTCGCCCTCGACCTCCTCGCACTCGTAGAAGACGTAGGTGACATCGCGGACGGGCGCGGGCACGGTGGCGGCGAGCCGCAGGGCGACGGCGACCCCGCCCTTCATGTCGCAGGCGCCGAGCCCGTGCACACGGCCGTCGGCGAGCCGGGAGGGCAGATTCCCGGCGGCCGGGACGGTGTCCAGGTGCCCGGCGATCAGGGCGCGTTCGGACCGGCCGAGGTTGGTGCGGGCGACGACGGAGTTGCCGACCCGGTCGACGGTGAGGTGGGGAAGCGCGCGCAGGGCGGCATGGACGGCATCCGCGATCTCCGTCTCCCGCCCGCTCTCGGAGGGCAGGTCGACGAGGGCACGGGTGAGGGAGACGACGTCGGCAAAGAGGTCGAGGCGGGTCATGCGGGATCTTCCTGGGTGGCGCGGTTGAGCTTGGAGTGCCGGATGCCGTAGAGGCCGTAGACGACCAGCCCGGCCGCCATCCATGCCCCGAACGCGATCCAGGTGTCGGCGCCAAGGCTGCCCAGCATGTAGACGCAGAAGCCGACGCCGAGCAGGGGCGTGACGGGCGAGAACGGCACCCGGAAGGAGCGCGGGAGGTCGGGGCTGCGCCGGCGCAGCAGTACGACGGCCAGGTTGACCAGCATGAACGCGAACAGGGTGCCGATGCTGGTGGCGTCGGCGAGGCTGCCGAGCGGGACCAGGGCGGCGAGGACGGCGATGAAGCCGGACACGATCAGGGTGTTGGCGCGGGGCACGCCGGTGCGCGGGTGGACCCTGGCGAACAGTGGCGGCACAAGCCCGTCCCGGGCCATGGCGAAGAGGATGCGGATCTGCCCGTACTGCACGGTGAGCACCACGCTGGTGGTGGCGACGACGGCGCCGACGGACAGCAGGATCGGCCACAGGCTCCCGCCCCCGACGGCCCGTACGAGCACCTCGCTGAGCGTGGCCTCGGTGCCCGCGAACTGCTTCCACGGCATGGCGCCGAGCGCGGCGACGGCGACGAGCACGTACAGGGCGGTGACCAGGACGAGGGACAGGATGATGGCGCGCGGCAGGTCCCTTTGGGGGTCGCGTGCCTCCTCACCTGCGGTGGAGGCGGCGTCGAACCCGATGTAGGAGAAGAAGAGCGAGGCCGCGCCCGCGCTCATGCCGGCGGCGCCGAGCGGGAAGAGGGGGTGGAAGTTCCCGGCGCGGAAGGCGGTGAAGGCGACGGCGCAGAACAGCACGAGGGCGGCGATCTTGACGCCGACCATGATGGTGTTGGCGACGGCGCTCTCCTTGGCCCCGCGCAGCAGGACGACCATGGCGAGTACGACGATGAGGGCGGCCGGGATGTTCAGGGTGCCGCCGGCGCCGGGCGGGGCGCTGAGCGAGTCGGGGAGGGTGATCCCGAAGGTGAGCTGGAGCAACTCGTTGACGTACTGCCCCCACCCCACGGCGACGGCGGCGACCGACACCCCGTACTCCAGGATCAGGCACCAGCCGCACACCCAGGCGACCAGCTCGCCGAGGGTGGCGTAGGCGTAGCTGTAGGAGGATCCCGAGCCGGGGATCAGGCCGGCCAGTTCGGCGTACGACAGCGCCGAGAACAGGGCGGTGACGCCGGCGACGACGAAGGAGACGACGACCGCGGGTCCCGCCTCCGGCACGGCCTGCCCGAGCACCACGAAGATGCCGGTGCCGAGGGTGGCACCCACGCTGAGCAGCGTCAGCTGGGCCACGCCCATGGTCCGCCTGAGCGGGCTGCCGGCGGCCTCCCCGACGAGGCGTTGCACCGGCTGGCGGCGGGTGAGCCGACGTGTGGGTGTTCCCTCTGCTCTGGCCTCCGGCCGGGTACCTACTGTGTCCACCGCGCTCTTCCCTCCGCCTCGGGGCTGTATGGCCCTTGATGATGCGGAGGGGGAAGGGTGACGGGGTGAGCGGATCGGCTAAAGGTACGGGGCAGGGATTGGCCGGATGGGCAAAGCCGACTAGTCAGCGCAGCGCTTCGGCGACCTCCTTCGCCGCTTCCACCACCCTCGGTCCCACCCGTTCCGGTACGGAGTCCGCCAGCATCACCACACCCACGCTGCCCTCGACCCCGGTGACCCCGACCAGCGGCGCCGCGGCCCCGCTGGCCCCGGCCTCCAGTTCGCCGTGCGTGAGGGTGTACCCGGGGTCCGCGGAGGGCGACAGCCGGGCCGCCAGGATGGCCTTGCCCGCGGCTCCCCGGTCCAGGGGATGCCGGAAACCGGCCCGGTACGCCACGTGGTAGTCGGTCCACGTCGGTTCGACCACGGCGACGGCCAGCGCCTCCGTCCCGTCCACCAGCGTCAGATGCGCCGTCGCCCCGATGTCCTCGGCGAGCGACCGCAGCGCGGGCAACGCGGCCTCCCGTACCAGCGGATGCACCTGCCGGCCGAGCCGCAGCACCCCGAGCCCGACCCGGGCTCGCCCGCCCAAGTCACGCCGCACGAGGGCGTGTTGTTCCAGCGTGGCGAGCAACCGGTACACGACGGTACGGTTCACGCCCAGTTTCGTGGACAACTCGGTGACGGTCAGCCCGTGGTCGGTGTCGGCCAGCAGCTTGAGGACACGCAGTCCCCGGTCGAGCGTCTGAGAGGTCTCCGCGGTCACGACGCCCACTCCTTTGGTGGTGAGGTCGGCGGCCCGCTGAGCGAGGGATGCGTCACCGAGTCCCGTCGGCGACGCGCATCAGAGGCCGCCGATCGGCAGAACGGCTCGGCGGCTCCGGGCCTTGTCGCTTCACGGCTGCGCTCCGCGGCGGCGCTGCCACGGGGCGTGTGCGTAGCGGGACAGTAGCGAAGCAGGTTCGCTGAGCGGAAGTCTCAGTCCAGAATCCGGGCAAGACCAGTTCCGGCCTGCCTGTATTCGTCCGGAAACGCACAGGCCCCAGGAACTGACACGCGCCAAGCCCTGGGGGGGTCACCGCATCCGGGTCGCCCACTCCTGCACCTTGGCGATCCGCTGCCGCAGCTGCCCCGCCGTGGCCTCCGCGCTCGGCGGCCCCCCGCACACCCGCCGCAGCTCGGTGTGGATGACCCCGTGCGGCTTGCCGCTCTGGTGGACGTACGCGCTGACCATCGTGTTGAGCTGCTTGCGCAGCTCCATCATCTCCTTGTGCGTGACCACCGGCCGCCGCTCGGCCGGCATCTCCAGCAGGTCGGCCTCGCTGTCCGGTTTCTTCCGGCTGTGCGCGATCTGCCGGGCCTGCCGCTTCTGCAGCAGCAACTGGACCTGCTCGGGCTCCAGCAGCCCCGGAATGCCGAGGTAGTCCTGCTCCTCCTCGCTCCCCGGGTGCGCCTGCATACCGAACTCGGCGCCGTCGTAGAGCACCCGGTCGAAGACGGCGTCGGACTCCAGCGCCTCGAAGGGCAGCATGTCCTGCTCGCCGGTGTCCTCGTCCTGCTGCTTGTTCGCCTCCTCCATCTCCTTCTCGGATTCGGCGTACGGGTCCTCCTCGCCCTCCTTCTTCGGCTTGTCGAGGGCGTGGTCCCGTTCCTTCTCCATCTCGTTGGCGAAGGTGAGCAGGTCGGGCACGGTCGGCAGGAACACGGACGCGGTCTCGCCGCGCCGCCGGGACCGTACGAATCGCCCGACGGCCTGTGCGAAGAAGAGGGGGGTCGAGATCGTCGTCGCGTACACGCCGACCGCGAGCCGGGGTACGTCGACGCCCTCGGACACCATCCGCACGGCGACCATCCACCGGTCGTCGCCGGCGCTGAACTCGTCGATCCTCTTCGAGGCGCCGGCGTCGTCGGACAGCACGAGCGTCGCCCTCGTACCCGTGATCTCCCGGATGAGCTTGGCGTAGGCGCGGGCGGAGTCCTGGTCGGAGGCGATGACGAGGGCACCGGCGTCCGGGATGGCCTTGCGGACCTCGGTCAGCCGCTGGTCGGCGGCGCGCAGCACGCTGGGCATCCAGTCGCCGCGCGGGTCGAGCGCCGTACGCCAGGCCTGGCTGATCGCGTCCTTGGTCATCGGCTCGCCGAGCCGGGCGGCGATCTCGTCACCGGCCTTGGTGCGCCAGCGCATGTTGCCGCTGTAGGAGAGGAAGATGACCGGCCGGACGACCCCGTCCGACAGGGCGGACCCGTACCCGTAGGTGTAGTCGGCGGCGGACCGCCGGATGCCGGCGTTGTCCTCCTCGTACGTCACGAAGGGGATGGGGTTGGTGTCGGACCGGAACGGCGTGCCGGTCAGCGCCAGCCGGCGGGTGGCGGGCTCGAACGCCTCAAGGCAGGCCTCGCCCCAGGACTTGGAGTCACCGGCGTGGTGGATCTCGTCGAGGATGACGAGCGTCTTGCGCTGCTCGACCCGGTTGCGGTGCAGCATGGGGCGTACGCCGACACCGGCGTAGGTGACGGCGACGCCGTCGTACTCCCGGCCGAGGGGCCCCGCGCTGTACTCGGGATCGAGCTTGATCCCTATCCTTCCGGCCGCCTCGGCCCACTGCTTCTTCAGGTGCTCGGTCGGCGCGACCACGGTCACCTGCTGCACGACGTGGTGGTGCAGCAGCCAGGAGGCGAGCGTCAGCGCGAAGGTCGTCTTGCCGGCGCCGGGCGTGGCGACCGCGAGGAAGTCACGCGGCTGCTCCTGGATGTACCTCTCCATCGCCCCCTGCTGCCAGGCACGCAGCTTGCTGGCGGTACCCCAGGGCGCGCGGCCCGGGAAGGCGGGCGACAGGTGGTGGGAGTGAGCGGAGGAAGCGGCGGTGGTAGTCACGGTCTCCGTTTGTCGGGGCTCAGGCGGCTCGGTTGTTCGGGGGCTCGGGGGTCTCGGCTACGTATGACAACCGGGCCACCCTACCGGCGCCCCGGCGGTGGCAACGCGCGAACGAGGCCGGGTCGCCCATGGGTGGGAGCCACGTCACAACTGCCGCAGCCGCCCCGCGATCACCCCGACATCACCGAGGTCACCGGAGGCCACATCGATGACCAGGTCGTACGCGGTGTCCTGGTCGGCGTCGGCGAGATCCACACCGTTGACGGCGAGGAAGGTGGCCGTGGCGAGCCACGCGGTGCGCTTGTTGCCGTCGACCAGGGGGTGGTTGGCGGCGAGGGCGTGCAGCAGGGCGGCGGCCTGCTCGTACAGGTCCTCGTAGGCGGCCGTACCGAACATCCGGGCCCGCGGCCGGTGCACGGCGGAGGCCAGCAGTCCCGGCTCGCGTGCCTCGGGCGCCCGGCCGCCGAAGGCGATCTCGGCGATGGCGGTGACCTCGGCGACGGTGAGGTGGCGGCTCATTCGCCCAGCCTCCGCAACAGCTCGGCGTGGCTGCGCGCGAGGCGCTCGGCGTGGGCACGGACCACCGCCGCCTCTTCCCGCAGATACCGGCGTACGGTCTCCAGCACCACCTCGTCGGCCCGGCGGCCGGTGGCATCGGCGAGGTCGTCCAGCCCCTGCCGAGTGGCAGCGTCGAGGGGGAAGGTCAGCTCGGGCATGGAGGAAGGCTAGGACGCGACAGGCCGCCCGGCGACCGGATTACCCAGGTCAGCGCGCCCTCAGCCGCCTCGTCACCCATGCCCCCGCTCGTCGGCCCCGGCGGCCGGTCAGCTCGGGCATGAGGGAAGGCTAGGACGCGACAGGCCGCCCGGCGATGGTTTTCCCTGGTCAGCGCGCCCTCAGCCGCGTCGTCACCCATGCCCCGCTCGTCGGCCCCGGCGGCCGGTCAGCTCGGGCATGAGGGAAAACAAGAACGCGACAGGCCGCCCGGCGACCGGATTACCCAGGTCAGCGCGCCCTCAGCCGCCTCGTCACCCATGCCCCTACCAGCGCAACCCCCGCCGTCGGCAGGAAGACGGCGGCGAAGGCGGCGGGATGGCCGCCGCCGGCGGTCGTGGGCGTGGTGGCCGCCGTGCTGCCGCCGCCCAGGGCCGCGAAGGCGGCGCCGGTCGCGGCGAGAAGGACGACGTTGGAGAGGGCGTCGGAGATCTGGAGCGCGGCGGAGTTGGCGCCGGCCTCCTCCGGGGCGGACAGCCTCAGCAGCAGCACGCTGGTGGAGGAGATCACCAGGCCCATGCCGAAGCAGCCGAAGCCCCAGGCGACGGCGACGGTCCACACGGGCACGGAGTGCACCAGCACACTGGGCGCGGCGGTGATCGCGCAGGCGACCAGCAGCATCCCGGCGGTCATCAGCCGCTCCCGGTACGGCTGCACGCGCGGCCGGGACTGCACCCAGGATCCCAGCGCCCAGGAGCCGCCGCCCGCCGCCAGCGAGAACCCGGCGAGCGTCGGCGTGAGCCCGCGCTGGGTGACCAGCATCAGCGGCACGAAGGACTCGGCGGCGACGAAGGAGCCGGCGGACAGTCCGCGCAGCAGCACGACGGAGGGCAGTCCGCGGGCGGCCCGGTAGGTGCCGCGCGGGAGGAGACCGAGCAGGGCGGGCACCAGCAGGGCGGCGCCGGCCAGCCCCGGGAGCAGGGAGAGCGGGCGCAGATCCTGGGCGGCGTACTGCAGGAGGCCGGCACCGAGGGAGACGGCGAGGGCGAGCCGGATCCGCCGCCGGTCGAAGGAGTGGGCGCCGGCCTCCTGGTCCACCGGGCCCGAGGCCCTGCGCCGTATCTGCGGCAGGGCGAGGGCCAGCGGGAAGACGACGAGGACGGGGATGCCGAGGAACACCCAGCGCCAGCCGAGGTGTTCGGTGACGGCGCCGGAGGCGAGCGGGCCGACGATGGTGGGGACGACCCAGCCCGCGGCGAAGGCCGCCATGATCGAGGGGCGCAGCCGCTCCGGGTAGGCGCGGCTGACGACGACGTACAGGGCGACGATGACCAGCCCGCCGCCGAAGCCCTGCACCGCCCGCCCGAGGACGAACACCCACATGACCTGCGCGGTCCCGGCGACGACCAGTCCCGCGGCGAAGGCACCGATGCCGGCGGTCAGCGCTCCCAGGGGGCCGCGCCGGTCGGACCACTGACCCGCCAGCACCATGCCGAGCAGGCTGGTCGTGAAGTACCCGGAGAAGGCGAACGCGTACAGGGCCACGCCGTCCAGCTCCCGCGCCGCGACCGGCATGGCGGTCCCGACGGCGGTCGCCTCGAAGGCGATCAGCAGCACGACGGAGACGATCCCGACGCTGAGCGCCCGGTAGGACCGGCTCAGCACGCCCTCGTCCTGCTCGACGGGGTTCACGACAGCGGCATCGGGGGGCTCCACGGCGGTCATGTCCGTCAGCGTAAGGTCCACAAGCCGCTTTGACCCCTGTCCGAGGTCCGGCCCACTCTGCGACCTTGGTCGTACATCCCCCTTTCATGAACGCCGTATGGCAGTCCCGTTGCAGCCCCGCCGGTTCCCTTGAGCCGCCCGGCACCGGGGCCGTAGCTTCGTTTCCACGAACACGGCCGTGTGCCCGAGTGGTTGAGGGGCTCGCCTGCAAAGCGAGTTACGTGGGTTCAATTCCCGCCACGGCCTCCAATGTCTTGACCAGGCTGAACCGACCTGGTGGCGGTGGCGCTAGGGTTGCCGCGCATGTGGCCAGGACAGCAGCCGCCCGGGGGCGAGCAGAACCCGCAGCACCAGAATCCCTACCAGCAGCCGAATCCGTACCAGCAGACGGGTTATCAGCAGCCGAACCCCTATCAGCAGCCGGCGCAGCCGCAGTGGGGCGCGCCCCCGCCGGCGGGGGCGCCGCAGCCGCCGAGCGGCGGAGGGAACCGGACCAAGGTCGTCGCGATCGGGGCGGCCACGGCCGTGGTGGTGGCCGCCGGCGTCACCGGTTTCCTGGTCCTGGGCGGCAACAAGGACGACAACGCCGGTGGCGGCAAGCCCAAGGCGCCGGTCAGTGCGTCGTCGCAGGGCCCGGCGGCCTCCGCATCCGGATCGGCCGACGACTCGCGCGGCACCGGAGCGGAGAAGCCGACCATCCCTGGCTGGAAGACGGTCGTCAACGCCAAGTGGGGCGTCGCCTTCGACGTGCCGGCGGACTGGGAGGTGAAGCCCCCGACCGCCGCCATCGGTTACGCCGACGACAAGACGGGCAAGCCGATCGCCTACATGTCAGGCATAGCCTCGTACAAGCCGAAGTGGTGCACGTCCGACGACGACAAGGACGGCCGGACGGAGGACACGGAACTGGCCGCGACCGGCACCAAGGGCGCGGGCGGTGCCAAGAGCACCGACCAAGTGGCGTTGAACACGGTGGGCTGGTGGGTCTACGCCCCCTATACACAGCCGGACAAGAAGAGCCTCACCATCGATGAGAAGGCCCAGCCCTACACGACCACCGCGGGGGTCAAGGGGAGCATCGCCTGGGCCCGGTCGGCCAACGCGCCCCGGCGGGGCAAGTGCGCCAGCGACGGCAAGGCGCTCTCGTTCGGCTTCAAGAACGCGGCCAGTGACTTCGTGTCGTGGAACTTCTACGGCGCCAAGGGCGTCCACGACGAGGTTCCCCAAGCGACCATCATGAAGATCCTCAGCACGGTCCGACTGCACGGCACGCCGACGGGGTCCTGAACCGCGCCCTCACAGTGCCCCACCCGATTCGTCCTGGAACTGCTGTGTCCAGTAGTGCCAGTCCGTGGTCGGGAGGGTGGCCGTGGGGTCGAGGGTGGTCAGGGTGTGGAGCATGGCGGCGGCCAGGTGGTCGTAGGCCCTTGTCGTCAGTTCGTGGCCGAGGTGGTCGTCGATGGTGCGCTCGTGGTGCAGCAGCCAGAGCGTGAAGGCGAGGGTGGAGACATCGGTGTTGAGGGGGTGGAGCGCCGCCTCCGGCTCGCTGAAGGTCAGGACCGCGCCCGTTCTGCCGTCGAGCACCAGGCTGTGGTCCTCGATCAGATGGCCCAGGCGGATCAAGTGGTCGGCGTGGGCCGGGAGTTCGTCCAGGCGGTGGTCGTCCGCGCACTCCTCGGTGACGTACTCCCGGAGCGTCGGCAGCGGGACGTCCGTGTCGGCGTGGAAGAGGACCGCCTCCTCCGGCAGCCCGGTCTCGCACAGGAAGCGCCGGGTCGGCTCGTGCGTGAGCGTCGCAGGGAAGTCGACCTCCTCGAAGCGGGCCACCCGGCCGTGCCCGAACTCCTGGTCCAGCAGGCGCGCGGGGACGTCCAGGGTGAGGCCGGAGGCCGCGCCGGGGCCCGCGGCGAGGGCGAGCGGGCGGATCAGGGCCGCCGCCTTCCAGTACGGCGGGACCTTGCCGCCCGCGCCCTCCTCGAAGAGGGCGAGCAGCCGGCGGGTCGCCTCGGTCACCGTCTCGGGGCCGTACCGGCCGGCGAGCGAGGCGAAACGGCCGCGCAGGCCTGCCAGTTCCTCGGTGACCGCGGCGAAGCGCAGCAGCGTGTCCAGGGACGGCGCGAAGGGGCGGGGGCGGGTCGGGTCGTAGAGGTACGCCGTCGTCAGCTCGCCGGTGCCGCCGTCGAGCAGGATGGACTCGCGGCGCATGCCCGGCGGGTTGAGGAGTTCGCCTATCACCAGCCGGTCGCGCAGCTCGTCCGCCACGCGGAACGGGCCGTCCGCGGCGTCGGCGAGCCTGCGCAGGCCGTGCGTGCGCAGCGGGGAGAAGGTCAGCAGGTCGGTGTCCGCGGGCAGTCCGGTGCCGCTGAGCAGGCCGCGCGTCGGCGCGTGCGTGACGTAGCGGTCCAGCTCCGCCTCGGTCAGCGTGATCGCCGCAACCCCGGCGTCGGTCGTGCTCATCGCTCCCCCGCGATCTTCCCCGTCGGTGCACACGTGCGTCGGCCCGTGTGCGAGTCCGTGCGTGGGAGTGCCCCCACTGCTCGGCACGCTACGCCGCCCCACTGACAACGGCCCTCACCAGGAAGGACGTCAGACCACCCGGGCCCGTTGCACGTCCGTGGGAATCGCGATCGTCGCCCCGGTGACCGGGACGACGCCGTCCGCTGTCCGTCGTCCGGGGAGGGTCAGTGGCCGGTCACCACCGCCGCCTGCGGACGGATCGGGAGGCGGTTGACCGGGCGGCCGGTGGCCGCGCGGACGGCGGAGGCGACCGCGGCCGGTGCCGTCACGACCGGGACCGCGCTGACGGACTTGGCGCCGAAGGGGGCGACCACGTCCCGTTCCTCGACCAGTTTGACGATGTGGATGTCCGGCGCGTCCAGGGCGGTGGGGAGCGCGTACCCGGTCAGGTCGGGGTGGCGGATCAGGCCACGCGGGGTGCGCAGGTTCTCGGTGAGCGCGATGCCTACGCCCTGGGTCACACCCGCCTCGATCCGGGCGGCCAGCTGGGTCGGGTTGAGGATGCGGCCCACGTCCTGGGCGACCGCCAGCTCCACGACCCGGACCGAGCCGAGCTCGATGTCGACGTCCACCACCGCGCGGATCGCGCAGAAGGCCAGGCCCACGAAGGCGTCGCCCTGGCCGGAGGCGTTCAGCGGCTCGGTGGGGTGCGGGCGGCACTGGGCGGTGGCCCACAGTTCCTTGCCGTCCATCGCCTCCGTGACGGTGGTCGACAGCACGCCGTCGTACGACGTGATCTTGCCGTCGGTGATCTGCAGCAGCTCCGTCGACATGCCGAACTTGTGGGCCAGCGGCTGGAGCAGTTGGGTGCGGACCATCTTCGCCGCGCGCTCCACCGCGCCGCCGGACACCCAGGTGTGCCGGCCCCGGCAGCCCGCGCCGGCCGGTGGCTGGTCGGTGTCGACCGGGGCGACATGGACTTCCTCGATGCCGAGGGTCTCCTGGACGATCTGCCGGGCGAGGGTGGTGAAGCCCTGGCCGGTCTCCACCGCCGCGCAGAGGACGGTCGCGACGCCGTCGTGGACCTTGACCGTCGCCGTGGACACCTCGTCGGCGCCCTCCGCACCGAGCATGTGCACCATGCCCAGGCCGTAGCCGACGCCCCGGCGCACCGCGCCCGGTTCGCCCGCGCCCTCGGGGCCGCCGGGCAGCAGCCACTCTTCCTCGGGCGTGTCCTTGGGCAGCGCCGGAAGCGGGAAGTCCCGTACCGCCTGCAGGAGTTCGGCCACCGGGGCCGGGCATGTCACGGTCTGGCCGATCGGGAGGACGTCGCCGGTGGCGAGCACGTTGCGCAGGCGCAGTTCGGCCGGGTCCAGGGCGAGCTTCTTGGCCAGTTTGTCCATCTGCGCCTCGTAGGCGGCGCACACCTGCATGGCGCCCTCGCCGCGGACGTGGCCGGAGGGCGGGTTGTTGGTGCGTACGGCCCAGCCCTCGATGAAGGCGTTCGGGACGACGTACGGCCCGCACGCGAAGGAGACCGCGGCGGCCAGCACGTCGGAGGAGGTGTCGGCGTACGCGCCCGCGTCCAGCAGGACCTGTGCCTCCACCTTCACCAACTTGCCCTCGGCGTCCGCGTGATGGCGGTACCTGAGAAGCGTCGGATGACGGTGGGCGTGGCCCAGGAAGGACTCCTCGCGGGTCGCCGTGAGCTTGACCGGGCAGCCGGTCTTCAGGGCGAGCAGGCCGAGCGGGAGCTGGAAACCCTGGTCCTCGCGGTCGGCGGTGGCGCCGGGCACCCCGGTGACGACGATCTTCACCCGATCAGGGGACAGGCCGTAGCAGGCCGCGGCGGTGTTGCGGTCGGCGTGCGGGTCGGTGGAGGCCAGGTACAGCTCCACACCGCCGTCGGGGCGCGGCACGGCGAGGCCGGCCTCGGCGCCGATGGGGGCCGGGTCCTGGCGCCCGATGCGGTACAGGCCCTCGACGACGACCTCGCCGACCACGTCCGGGTCGCCGTGGCGCAGCGGGATGTGCCGGATCAGGTTGCCGTCGGGGTGCAGCGGTTCGGCCTCGAAGGCCTGCTCGGGGTCGGTGACCGGGTCGAGTACTTCGTACTCGACGATGACGGCCGCCGCGGCCATCCGCGCGGTGTCCGGGTGGTCGGCGGCCACGGCGGCGATGGGCTCGCCGTGATGCCGTACGACCTCGGCGGCGAACACCGGCCGGTCGGGCGTGCCCCGGCCGTGGCGCGGGGTGCCGGGCACGTCCTCGTGCGTGACGACGGCCCGTACGCCGGGCATCTCGCGCGCGTGGCTGGTGTCGATGGACACAATGCGCGCGTGCGCGTGCGGCGAGCGCAGTACGGCCGCCCACAGCAGGCCCTCGGCCCACAGGTCGGCCGCGTAGGGGAAGGTGCCCTCGGTCTTGGCGCGGGCGTCGGCGTGCGGCAGGGAGGCGCCGATGCCGATGCCGTGCGGCAACGCCTCGGCCTCGGGGGCGGGTTCCGCGGCGGTGGTCGCCGTGGCGGCTTCGTTGCTCACGCCTGGCCTCCGTCCTGGCCGTAGTGCGGGTCGTGCGGTCCCGGTGTGCCGTGCGGCGGTGTGCCGTACGGGTCGGGCGTGCCGTACGGCGGCGTGTCTCCGTAGCCGCCGGGAGCGGCCTGCGGTGTGCCGAACGCGCCCGGCGCCTCGAACGCCGACGGGTTGACCCGGCCGGAGCCGGGGCCCGCCTGGTGGGGAATACGGGCCTCGTCCGCGTCCGTCTCGGCGTCGGTGGCGTGCGACGCCTCGCGTTCGGCGACGACCTCCTTGACGGCCTCGAGCACGCCCCGGTAGCCGGAGCAGCGGCACAGGTTGCCGCACAGCGCCTGCCGGGTCTCCAACTCGGTCGGAGCGGGGTTGCCCTCCAGCAGGTCGTGCACGGTCATCGCCATGCCGGGCACGCAGAAACCGCACTGCACGGCCCCGCACCGGGCGAGCGCGCGCTGCACGTCGGAGGGCTGGCCGTCGGCGGCCAGGCCCTCGACCGTACGCACCTCGCTGCCGGCCGCGGTGACCGCCGGGACCAGGCAGGAGGCCACCAGACGGCCGTCGACCTGGACGTTGCAGGCCCCGCACTCGCCCTGCGAGCAGCCGTCCTTGGCGCCCGCGAGACCGAGCCGCTCCCGCAGGACGTACAGCAGTGACTCGCCGATCCAGGCGTCGGTGACGGGCCGGTCGGCGCCGTTGACGCGCAGGACGTAGGAGGCGAGCGGGTGATCGTCGTGGGGCGAGAGGGGGGCGGCGGGTTCCTCGGCGGTCTCGCCCTCGGCCGCCTGCGCGGCAGCGTCCTGCGCCGGGTCCGCCGTGGGCGCCGGGGGCTCCTCGGGGTGTCCGGGGTGGTGTCCGGGGCGCTCGGGGGCGCTGCCGGGGGACGCCTCGGTGGCTTCGGCGGTGGGGATCTCGCCGGATTCCCCGGTGGGCTGCTCGGGCGTGTCGCGCGGCGCGCCCCGCTCGGGCTCCTGCTCGGGTGCGCCGTCCTCGGCCGGGTGCGCCGGGGCCGGGTGTGCCGATGGGGCCGCCGGGTGGGCAGCGGCCACTGCGCCGGCCGTGTCCGCCGTTGTGGCGGCCTGCCGGGCGGTGGCGTGACGCCGGGGACCCTCGTGGCCCGCCGGGCCGTCAGCGGGGCCCTGAGGGACCTGCGCGGGGGCATGCACGCCGACGGTGGCGTGTCCGTCCGCACGTTCACCCCGGTGGTCGGCTGCTCCGCGACCGGCCCGCTCCTGACGGGCCCCGTCGTGACCGGACTCGGCCCGGCCGGCATCCCCGCGGCCCGGCCCGTCGCCGCCGGGGTCCCGGTGACCGGCCGCCGCGTGGCCGGCCCGGTCATGACCGAACTCCGGGTGACGGGCGTCTTCGTGGCCCGCCGGCCCGGGGACGGTTTCCGCGTGAGCCGCGCCCGCGTGTCCCGTTCCGGCGTGAGCCTCCGCCGCGTGACCCGGCTCGCCGTATCCGGCCGGGCCGTGCCCGTACTGCTCCTCGCGTGCGTACGCGTCCGGTGCCGGTGCGCCGCCCGCCGGGTGGGTGCCGGTGTGGTCCGGCAGCGGGGCGGAGTCCACGTCGGCGGGGCTCCGGCCCCAGGCGTTGCCCGCGCCGTCCGTGGCCCAGGGCGCGGGTGCGCCGCCGGGCAGGGTGGCCGGCGGCGTGCCGCCCCACTGCTCGACCAGGGAGGACGTGGTGAACTCGCCCGATTCGTCCGGAAGGTCGCCGTCGGCGACCGGGATGGACCACTGCCCGGTGACGTCGTGTCCGGACGCGGCCGGGGCGGCGGGGTCGCCGAAGGTCCACTGCTGGGTCGCGCCGGGCTGGTAGGTGAACCGGTCGTCCGCGCCCTGCGTCTGCGGCGTGGCGTTCGGGTCGGGCCACTCGGCGCCGCCCGCGGGCGCGGTCCAGGTGCCGCTCGCCGCGGGGTCGCCGGCGCGGGGGGCTGCCGTTATCCGCGGCGGCACATAGCCGTGACCCGGCGCGGCCAGCGGGCTGTCGCCGGACAGCAGGGCGTCGATGCCGCCCTCGGGGAGCTCGACGAAGGCGGTGGCGCCGTCGTCGTAGTCGCCCTGGGGCAGCGGGTTCCAGCGTCCGCCGCCCTGGGGCGTGCCCTCTCCGTGCTGGTCGTCGGTCACGACAGCGCCCTCCCCAGTGCTCGTCGGGCCAGTGCGGCGACGCTGCGCCGCAGGTGCAGTACGGCGGGCGGAAGTGCGGGCACCGAGCCGTCGGGCTCCGGCGCCGGATCCGGGATGCAGGCCGCGGCGACGTACTCGCCGAAGGCGTCCAGGGCCTCCGGGACGAGCGCGCGGTCGTTGTCCCAGTCGATCAGCCGGGCGACCCACTCCTCGGCCTCCAGGGGCCGCAGCGGCATCGGCGCTATGGCGCCGACGGCGCACCGCACTCCGCGCCGGGCGGGGTCGAGGACCAGAGCCACGGAGGCCAGCGCACGGCCCGGCCCGGTCCGTCCGGTCGCCTTCAGGAAGACCTGCGGGGCGTGCAGCAGCGGCACGCGCACGTACCCGACGAGTTCGCCGCCACGCAGCATCTCCATGCCGGCCAGCAGGTGCGACACCGGGATCTCCCGGCGGGCTCCGCCCGGGCCCGCGATGATCAGCGTCGCCTCCAGGGCGGCCAGCACCGGCAGCGCGTCGCCGGTGGGCGCGGCCGAGGCGATGTTGCCGCCGAGGGTGCCCGCGTTGCGGATGTGCGGCGGGCCCGCGGCGCGCGCGGCGGCGGCGAGCGCCGGGATCAGGGCCGCGAAGTCGGGGCGGCCCATGCGCGCGTGGGTGAGGCCCGCGCCGAGCAGCGCGTGGCCGTCCTGGTACTGCCAGCCGCGGATCTCGCTGATCCGCCCGAGACCCACCAGGGCGGCGGGCCTGAGCTGGCCGGAGTTGACGGCGGCCATGAGGTCGGTGCCGCCCGCGACGGGCACGGCGGTGGGCATCGCGGCGAGGGCCGCCACCGCCTCGTCCAGCGTCGTGGGCAGCGTGACGGCCTGCGCCGCCTGCGGTGCGTGCGTGGTCAAACCGGCTGCCCCTTCCCGCTGCCCCACTGGTCCCACCTGTGTGGCCGTACGGTACGTGCTCACAGGGCGGACGTGGCAACTCTGGCACATCTTCGCAAGGGCCGAACGCGGGGGTCCGCTAGGAGGCGTTAGGAGGCATTCGCCCACCTCATCGCACAGATAGTCCGGTTTAGCACGGCATCACCGATGCACGCCGATTGACACTCTTCGGTGACCCTTGGCGCTGTTTTCCGGCACTTGTTCGGGAAGGTGACGTGGACGGGACGGTCACTTGTTCGGCGGCGGTCCCTCGATCGGACGGCCGAGGACACCGGGGCGCTTCTGCCACGGCCGGGGTCCGGTGGGTGGCCGGTAGGCGACGCCGAGGGCGTCAAGTCGCGCGTAATGGGCGCCCATACGGCGTTCGAAGCCGGCGAAGTCCCGTTCCGCGGGGGCGGGCAGCCGGCTCCAGGCCACCTCGGCGAAGGCCGCGAGCCGGGGGAAGGTCTGGTAGTCCACGCGTGCGGTGTCCTCCATCACCTCGGTCCAGACGTTGGCCTGAGTGCCCAGCACATGCCGGGCCTCCTCCTCGGTGAGGCCGTCCGGGACGGGCTCGAACCGGTAGACGTCCTCCAGGGTGCGCACGAACCCGATCGGCACCGGCTCGTCCTCGCCCGGGGCCTGACGGTGGTCCAGGTACACGTACTGCTCCGGGCACATGACGACGTCATGGCCGGCCCGCGCGGCCGCGATCCCGCCGCCGTATCCGCGCCAGGACGACACCGCGGCCCCCTGGGCGAGCCCGCCCTCCAGGATCTCGTCCCAGCCGATCAGGCGGCGCCCGCGCGCGGCGAGCCAGGCGTCGAAGTGGCCGATGAACCATGACTGGAGCTCGTCCTCGTCGGCGAGTCCGAGATCGGCGATCCGGGTCTTGGCGGTCACCGACCCGGTCCACTGCTCCTTGCGGCATTCGTCGCCGCCGACATGGATGAACTCGGACGGGAACAGCTCCAGGACCTCCTCGAACACCCCCTCGTAGAAACGCAGGGTGGTGTCAGTGGGGGCGAGTACGTTGGCGGAGATCCCCCAGTTGTCCCAGACGTGCAGGGCGGTGGTGTCGATGACATCGGTGTTGCCGAGTTCCGGGTACGCGGCGATGGCGGCCTGCGAATGCCCGGGTACGTCGATTTCCGGGACGACGGTGATATGCCGCTCGGCGGCGTAGGCGACGATCTCCCGGATGTCGTCCTGGGTGTAGTAACCCCCGTGCGGTTTCTCCTCCCACAGCGGGGAGGCCCGGTGACCGAATTTCGACCGTGCCCGCCAGGAGGCGGTTTCGGTCAGCTTCGGATACCGCTTGATCTCGATCCGCCAGCCCTGGTCGTCGGTCAGATGGAAGTGGAAGACATTGAGTTTGTGCGCGGCCATCAGGTCGAGATAGCGCAGCACGCCTTCCTTGGGCATGAAGTGCCGGGCCACGTCGAGGAGAAGGCCGCGCCAGCGGAACCGGGGGGCGTCGCGGACGGTCACGGCCGGGAACTCCCACTCGGTCCGGCCGCTGACCGGGGCGCGCCGGAAGGCCTCCGGGCCGAGCAGTTGGCGGAAGGTCTGGGCGCCCCAGAACAGGCCGGCCTCGCTCGCGCCGTCGATGCAGATGAGATAGCCGTCGGCGCACAGCTGGTAAGCCTCGGGACCGCCGAGCGCGTCCCCGAGCGCGGGGTCGATCCGCAGCAGGATACGCATGCCGCTGTCGCGGAGCGGGGCCAGCGGCAGCCCGGTCGCCGCGCCGACGGTCGTGCGCAGCCAGCGCGCGACGCGCTCGGTGCCCTCGGTGGCCTCGATCTCGGTGTCCGCGTCGAGGACGAATCCGGTGCCGCCGCCGGGCAGCGAGGCCGAGATACGGCTCGGCGCGGGGATCAGCGCCACCTCGGGATCCGGGAAGAGGGGTGTGTCGCTCATGTCGCCCGTCGCACCTCCGCCACACGCGTTGCACAGGGTGCAACGACAGTTCCACGCTGTGCACAACTCCGAAGGAGGTTACAGGTCTCGACCACTCGACGGCCACAGGACACGAAAACCCCCGGCACACGCGCACCGCGCCTGCACCGGGGGCCTCACCCACGCGGACGGACCCCTACTTGTCGCCGCCCTTGTCCTCGCCACCGCTGCCCATGGATTCGTAGATCTCCTTGCACATGGGACACACGGGGTACTTCTTCGGGTCGCGGCCCGGCACCCACACCTTGCCGCACAGCGCCACGACGGGGGTGCCGTCGAGGGCGCTCGCCATGATCTTGTCCTTCTGGACGTAGTGGGCGAAGCGCTCGTGGTCACCGTCACCGTGGGACACCTGCGGCGTCGGCTCTACGAGGGTCCCCGTACCAGTCCCGCGCTCGGGCTCAAGAGTGCTCATATCAGCAAGGGTACTGAAGCACACACGCATCAGTTGAGCGACGGGTCGTCCGGATACGTGGCCACCATCGCCAGCTCGTTGCGCTGGCGGCGCAGGACCTCGCGCCAGAGTCTTTCCGGCGCCGGGGAGGAGACGTCTCCGGGCTCGGACTCGACGACGTACCAGGCGCCCTCGACCAGCTCGTCCTCCAGCTGGCCGGGGCCCCAGCCGGCGTATCCGGCGAAGATCCTCAAGGAGCCGAGGGCCGCGGCGAGCAGTTCCGGCGGGGCCTCCAGATCGACCAGGCCGATCGCGCCGTGCACCCGGCGCCAGCCCAGCGGGGCGAGGTCGCCGTTCGCGCCGCCCGGGATGACCGCGACGCCGAGCGCCGAGTCCAGCGAGACGGGCCCGCCCTGGAAGACCACACCGGGCTCGCCGGCGAGATCGGCCCAGCCTTCCAGGATGTCGCCCACGTCCACCGGGGTGGGACGGTTGAGGACGACACCGAGGGAACCCTCCTCGTCGTGGTCGAGAAGGAGCACCACCGCGCGGTCGAAGTTCGGGTCCGCCAGGGCGGGCGTGGCCACGAGCAGCCGCCCTGTGAGCGAGGACACCTCGGTCATGCCAGACATGATCCCGCATCTTCCCCTCCGGTGGGGAGCCAATCGGACGGCGGTGGTGAACGCAGCTCAGGGAGCACGGAAGCGCCCCGGGCGCACATCCGCGTCCGGTGACCCCATGTGCCCGAAAGGGAACGGTTCGTGTTGTGACACAGCTATGACGCGGCTGGGTGGTACTCGGGCTTACGGACGGGGGGTAATCGGCGATTACCCTGTCTTCCCGGCCCCTGCGCACAGTGATCGATCGGCCGGCCCCTGCCCAACTCATCGGAACGCGAGATACATGACCGTCAACGACGATGTCCTGCTTGTCCACGGCGGAACCCCGCTGGAGGGCGAGATCCGTGTCCGCGGTGCGAAGAACCTCGTACCGAAGGCCATGGTCGCCGCCCTGCTGGGCAGCGCGCCGAGCCGACTGCGCAACGTCCCCGACATCCGTGACGTGCGGGTCGTCCGCGGCCTGCTCCAGCTGCACGGGGTGACGGTCCGCCCGGGCGAGGAGCCCGGCGAGCTGGTGATGGACCCGACGCACGTCGAGAGCGCCAACGTGGCGGACATCGACGCCCATGCCGGGTCCAGCCGTATCCCGATCCTCTTCTGCGGTCCGCTCCTGCACCGTCTCGGCCACGCGTTCATCCCGGGCCTCGGCGGCTGTGACATCGGCGGCCGGCCCATCGACTTCCACTTCGACGTGCTGCGGCAGTTCGGCGCGAGCATCGAGAAGCGCGCGGACGGCCAGTACCTGGAGGCGCCGAAGGGCCTGCGCGGTACGAAGATCCGGCTGCCGTACCCGTCCGTCGGCGCGACCGAGCAGGTGCTGCTGACGGCCGTACTCGCCGAGGGCGTCACCGAGTTGTCCAACGCGGCCGTCGAACCGGAGATCGAGGACCTCATCTGCGTGCTGCAGAAGATGGGCGCGATCATCGCGATGGACACCGACCGCACGATCCGCATCACCGGTGTGGACAAGCTCGGCGGCTACACCCACCGCGCCCTCCCGGACCGCCTGGAGGCCGCTTCCTGGGCGTCGGCGGCGCTCGCGACCAACGGCAACATCTACGTCCGCGGCGCCCAGCAGCGCTCGATGATGACGTTCCTGAACACCTACCGGAAGGTGGGCGGTGCCTTCGAGATCGACGACGAGGGCATCCGCTTCTGGCACCCCGGCGGCCAGTTGAAGTCGATCGCGCTGGAGACGGACGTACACCCCGGTTTCCAGACCGACTGGCAGCAGCCGCTGGTGGTGGCCCTGACGCAGGCCACGGGCCTGTCCATCATCCACGAGACGGTGTACGAGTCCCGGCTCGGCTTCACCTCGGCCCTGAACCAGATGGGCGCCCACATCCAGCTCTACCGCGAGTGCCTGGGCGGTTCCGACTGCCGCTTCGGCCAGCGCAACTTCCTGCACTCCGCGGTCGTCTCCGGGCCCACCCGGCTGCAGGGCGCCGATCTGGTCATCCCCGACCTGCGCGGCGGTTTCTCGTACCTCATCGCGGCCCTGGCGGCCGAGGGCACGTCCCGCGTCCACGGCATCGACCTGATCAACCGCGGCTACGAGAACTTCATGGAGAAGCTGGTCGAGCTGGGAGCCAAGGTCGAGCTGCCGGGCAAAGCGCTGGGCTAGGTCCGGCAAAGCCGGCTTTCGACGGCAATCACGATGGGGCGGCACCGGGAAACCCGGATGCCGCCCCATCGGCGTTGTTCAAAGCGCCCCTACGCCGTCCCGTCGGCACAGAGACGGCAAGGTCACTTGCCCTTGGCCGCTTCCTTGAGCTTGCTGCCCGCGGTGACCTTCACGCTGTACCCGGCGGGGATGTTGATCGGCTCGCCGGTCTGCGGGTTGCGCGCGGTGCGAGCGGCACGGTGGGTGCGCTCGAAGGTCAGGAAGCCGGGGATGGTGACCTTCTCGTCGCCCTTGGCGACGATCTCGCCGACGGTCTCGGCGAACGCGGCCAGCACGGCGTCGGCGTCCTTGCGGGTCACCTCGGCGCGGTCGGCCAGCGCGGCCACCAGCTCACTGCGGTTCATGTTGTTACTCCCGTGTTTTTCTTGCCGTTGGGGTGTGCCACGCGGCGGATCCGCCCGAGGCACTGCGATGCCGATGCGCTCGCGCCCAGGGACGCATCCTGCCCCTACCTGCGGCGGTAAAGCCAATCCGGCACCCGTAGGAGTCGTGAGAACACCCTGGGGAGTCACACGAAAAGCGCCTGCTCGGCGTCACCCTAGAGCGAGCCCGGCATCAGCTGGTTCCACGACGCGCCGGTGCGGGGGCCTGCCGTGGTGATCCTCACAGCCCCTGCACAGTACGACACGCCGTCACCGGGCCGACGCCCGGCCGCCGCCTTTCCTTCACCCGGCCGGGCAGGCGGCGCCCGGCCGGTCCGGATGTCCTAGGCCGTCGCCCCGGCCGCCTTCGCGGCCTCGCGGACCGCGCCGGCGACGGCGCCCGCGACCTTGTCGTTGAAGACGCTCGGGATGATGTAGTTCGGGTTCAGCTCGTCCTGGCTGACCACGTCGGCGAGGGCCTTCGCGGCGGCCAGCATCATCTCGGTGTTGACCGTGCGGGACTGGGCGTCCAGCAGGCCGCGGAAGACGCCCGGGAAGACCAGCACGTTGTTGATCTGGTTGGGGAAGTCGGAGCGGCCCGTGGCCACAACGGCGGCCGTCTGACGGGCGATTGCCGGGTCCACCTCGGGGTCGGGGTTCGCGAGCGCGAACACGATGGCGCCGTCGGCCATGGCGGCCACGTCGTCGCCGTCGAGGACGTTGGGGGCGGAGACGCCGATGAAGACGTCGGCGCCGCGCACGGCCTCCTTGAGGGTGCCGGTGAGGCCCTCGGGGTTGGTGTTGTCGGCGATCCAGCGCAGCGGCGAGTCGGCCGGGGCGTTCACCAGGTCCTCGCGGCCGGCGTGGACGACACCGTGGATGTCGGCGACGACGGCGTTCTTCACGCCCGCCGCGATGAGCAGCTTGAGGATGGCCGTACCGGCCGCCCCGGCGCCGGACATCACGACCCGGATGTTCTCGATGGCCTTGTCCGTGACGCGCAGGGCGTTGGTCAGGGCGGCGAGGACGACGATCGCGGTGCCGTGCTGGTCGTCGTGGAAGACGGGGATGTCGAGGGCCTCGCGCAGGCGGGCCTCGATCTCGAAGCAGCGCGGGGCGGAGATGTCCTCGAGGTTGATGCCGGCGAACCCGGGGGCGATCGCCTTGACGATCTCCACGATCGCGTCGCTGTCCTGGGTGTCCAGGCAGATCGGCCAGGCGTCGATGCCGGCGAAGCGCTTGAAGAGGGCCGCCTTGCCCTCCATGACGGGGAGGGCCGCCTTGGGGCCGATGTTGCCGAGGCCGAGCACGGCGGAGCCGTCCGTCACGACCGCAACGGAGTTGCGCTTGATGGTCAGGCGGCGGGCGTCCTCGGGGTTCTCGGCGATCGCCATGCAGACACGGGCCACACCCGGCGTGTAGACCATGGAGAGGTCGTCACGGTTGCGGATGGGGTGTTTCGACGCCATCTCGATCTTGCCGCCGAGGTGCATCAGGAACGTACGGTCGGAGACCTTGCCGAGGGTGACGCCCTCGATGCCGCGGAGCTTCTCGACGATCTCCTCGGCGTGGGCCGTGGAGGTGGCCGCGATGGTGACGTCGATACGGAGCTTCTCGTGGCCCGACGCGGTGACGTCGAGGCCGGTCACCGAGCCTCCGGAGGACTCGACCGCGGTGGTGAGCTGCGAGACGGCGGTTCCGCTCGCGGGCACCTCCAGCCGGATGGTCATCGAGTAGGAGACGCTGGGCGCCGTTGCCATGGCCGACTTCCTCTGCTTTCACCGTGTCGCGAGTTGTGCCGTCCGATCGTCGCACCTACCGCGGAGTACGCGGTAGTCGACCTGGATTGCGGACGTTTTGTTCATGAGCGGTGCGCGGTTTCGGAAAACCACTTCCACCATACGAGAAACAATCAGGCAAAGAAAGAGGCCCACGTCACAAGGTGACGTGGGCCTCCCACACGTTCATGACACCGACCCGCCATGCTCGCCTCGCGGCAAGTGGTCCCTCGCAGGGACAAAGGTTGGGCCCGGGGGCTTGGATCGGGCCGGTGCCACACCAAGGCTAACAAACCGACGCGGTACGGCCATTCCCCTACGGGATGTTCACAGGAATCTCAGTCCCGCAGCAGGTCCGGCACCCCGGCCGCGTCCGGCTCGTCCCGCTCCCCCGAGACCACCGTCAGCTGCTGGGTGGCCCGGGTCAGCCCCACGTACAGCACGCGCAGGCCGGCCGGGGACTCGTCGGCGATCTCCGCGGGCGACACGAGGACCGTCGCGTCGTACTCCAGGCCCTTGGCCTCCAGGCTGCCGAGCGCCACCACCCGGTCGCCGAGCCCGGCCAGCCAGCGCCGGGCCTCCTCGCGCCGGTTCATGGCGACGATCACGCCGACCGTGCCGTCCACCAGGTCCAGCAGCCGCTCGGCCTCGGCCCGCACGGTCCGCTGCAGCGATTCCCGTACGACGGTGAAGCGCGGCTGGACGCCGGTGGACCGCACGGCGCTGGGCGCCTCGGAGCCGGGCATGGCGAGCGCGAGCACCTTGGCGGCCAGCTCGGCGATCTCCGCCGGGTTGCGGTAGTTCACGGTGAGCTGGAAGCGGCGCCGGGGCCGGGTGCCGAGCGCCTCGTCGCGGGCCTCGGCCGCCTCGTCCGGGTCGGACCAGGAGGACTGGGCCGGGTCGCCCACGACCGTCCAGGTGGCGTGCCGGCCGCGGCGGCCGACCATGCGCCACTGCATCGGTGTGAGGTCCTGGGCCTCGTCCACGATGACGTGCGCGTACTCGGTGCGCTCCTGTGCGAGCCGCTCGGCCCGCTCCCGCTGCGATTCCTCACGCACCGGCATCAGCTCCTCCAGGCCGGTGAGCTGGTCCAGCGGGTCGAGCTCCCGCTTCTTCTTCGGCCGGGCCGGGGCGCCGAGGATCGCCTGGAGTTCGTCGAGCATGGCGATGTCGTGGACGGAGTACCCGTCACGCTGGAGCGAGCGGGCGACCTTGCGGACCTCGCCCGGGTTGAGGATCCGGCGGGCCCAGCGGCCGAGCCGCCTCTCGTCGGCCATGGCGGACAGGACGGCCTTCGGGGTCAGCTCGGGCCACCAGGCGTCGAGGAACGCGATGAAGGAGTCCTCGCCGGTGACGTCCTCGTCGAAGGAGGAGCGCAGCTCGGCGGCCAGCTCGGGGTCGGTGTGCCGGGTGGCCGCTCCCGACCTGGCCCACAGGGCGTCCAGCAGCAGCTTGCGGGCGCGCGGGCGGAGCAGGTTGACGGGCGCGGTGCCGCCGAGGGCGCTGCGGCGGATGCGGTCCAGTTCCTCCGTCTGCAGTTCCAGCCGGCGCCCGAAGGCGACGACGCGCAGGCGGGCGGCCGGTCCGGCGAGGGCCTGCGGCGCGTGGTCGTCGGTGTCGTCGTCCAGGGCGAGCTGCCCCGCCGTGCCGGTGCCGGCCGGTCCCAGTTCCAGGGCGCCCCGGGCGGCCTTGCGCAGCACCTTCAGCATCCGGTACGAGCCCTTGGCGCGGGCCACGGACGGGGAGTCGTACAGCGTGGCCTCGGCGCCGACGGCGTCCACGGCGAGTGAGCCGATCGCGCGGATCGCGACCTGGCCCTCCTCGCCGAGCGAGGGCAGCACGCCCTCGGTGTAGGCCACGAGCAGCGGGGTCGGGGAGACGATCAGGATGCCGCCCGCGTATCTGCGTCTGTCCTGGTAGAGCAGATACGCGGCGCGGTGCAGGGCGACGGCGGTCTTGCCGGTCCCCGGGCCGCCCTCCACATACGTGATCGAGGCGGCGGGGGCGCGGATGACCAGGTCCTGCTCGGCCTGGATGGAGGAGACGATGTCCCGCATGGTGTGGCTGCGGGCCTGGCCGAGAGCGGCCATGAGGGCACCGTCGCCGATGACGGCCAGCTCACGGCCGTCGAGGCAGGCCGTCAGCTCGGGGCGCATCAGGTCGTCCTCGACGCCGAGCACCCGGCGCCCCTTGGACCGGATGACCCGGCGCCGTACGACCCGCCCGGGCTCCACCGGAGTGGCCCGGTAGAAGGGGGCGGCGGCGGGCGCCCGCCAGTCGATGACCAGCGGCGCGTAGTCCTCGTCGAGCACGCCGATGCGCCCGATGTGCAGGGTCTCGGCGATGTCGGCGGTGTTGTCGTCCCGCACGGCGCCTTCCGCCGGTTCCACGGCGGTGTAGGCCCCGTCGGGTCCCTTCTTCCCGTCCTTGCCGAGGAGCAGGTCGATCCGTCCGAAGAGGAAGTCCTCGAACTCGTTGTTGAGCCGGTTCAGGTGGATGCCGGCCCGGAAGACCTGCGCGTCCCGCTCGGCCAGCGCGCCCGGGGTGCCGACCTGGGCGCGCTTGGCCGCGTCGTGCATCAGGAACTCGGCCTCGTGGATCTTCTCCTCCAGCCGCCGGTACACCCGGTCCAGGTGTTCCTGTTCGACGCTGATCTCTCGGTCACGAACGGAATCGTGTGCGTCGTGTACCGAGCCGACCGCGGACTGCTGAACCTGAGCGGCCACCGGGCCCCCTTCTGACGTGCTGGGCAGCCGTCAACCGTACGCGAAGGGGACCCATGAAAGCTACGGGGCGGCGGTTTCGTCGCAGGCGCGCCCAACCACTGCTCACCTGCAGCCGCCGCTCGACAGAACGCACCTCCCCGAAAGGCGCTACGCCTGCACCTGCACCAGCTTCTTGCCCTGGAAGGTCACGACCTCGAAGTGGTCGATCTCGTTGGGCTTGAAGGCCGCGGCGCCGCCGATGTAGAGCGGTTTCCTGGACTCCGGCGTCTTGCCGTTCGGGATGCCGTAGCCCCAGTCCGGCACGGACCAGGAGGACATCGTCACGCGCTGCCCGTTCTTCGCGACGAGTACCAGTGAGCACTTCAGCGGGCCCTTGGCGTTCTTCAGCTCCAGGACCGCCTGGGTGCCCCAGTCCTTCTGGGCCATCCCCACGGTCGCGCTGACCTGGGACGACGGGTCCGTGGCCGACCTCTTGTCGGGCATGGCATCGAAGGTCGTCTGCGCGGCCGACGCGGTGACCTGCCCCCCGCCGCCGTCCGAGCCGCCGTTGACCGCCACCGCGGCCAGCGGCCCGGCGATGATCAGCGCGGCCGCCGCCGCGATCATGTAGAAGCTGCGCCGGCGCTTCTGGGCGCGCTTCTCCGCGACCTCGTCGACCAGCTTCTCCACCAGCCGCGGGCTGGGCTTGGCGGACAGCGAGTCGCCGATCGCGGGGGTGCTGCCGGCGCCCGGCAGGTCCGCGAGCGCGGCCAGCATCGGCTCCATCCCGGCCAGCTCGTCCAGCTGCTGGGCGCACCACTCGCAGCCGGCGAGATGCGCCTCGAAAGCGGTTGCCTCGGCGTCGTCGAGAATCCCGAGGGCGTAGGCGCCGACGGTCTCGTGCTCACTCGGCACCGAAGATCCCTGATTGGGGCTCATGGGGCCAGACATACCCGGACCACCCGTGCCGAATCCCTGAATTCCCCCGTATCCACTGCTCATCACGCCGTCACCCCCCGCTCCTCCAGTGCCAGCTTCATCGATCGCAGGGCGTAGAAAACCCGAGAACGCACCGTGCCGCTGGGTATACCCAGCGTCTCGGCCGCCTCATTGACCGTACGCCCCTTGAAGTACGTCTCGACGAGTACCTCCCGGTGGGCCGGGGTCAGGTCGTCGAGCGCGTCCGACAGCGTCATCAGCCACAGCGCCTTGTCGATCTCGTCCTCCGCGGGGATGACCTCCAGCGGCGACGGATCGACCTCCTGCGGCCGGGCCTGCCGGCTGCGGTGGTTGTCGATGACGATGCGGCGCGCGACCGTCACCAGCCAGGGGCGTACCGAACCGGTCGCCCGATTGAGCTGACCGGCGTTCTTCCAGGCACGGATGAGCGTTTCCTGTACGACGTCCTCGGCGCGCTGCCGATCACCGGCGACCAGCCGCAGGACATACGCGAGCAGAGGTCCGGCGTGCTCGCGATACAGCGCACGCATCAGCTCCTCATCTGGTTCCGAGGGCTGTGAGGACATGCGATGTCGGGCCCTCGATCCACGTTCATTGGCCACGGCCGCATCCTTGCGCACGCCCACCTCCGGTGTCCGGGGGTTCCCCCAGTCGGTCGCTCGCCCACCCGTACGGAAGCAAGCGGCGCGGTGTTCAAACGGAGGTCACAGTTTTCTTTGGGACGATGTGACGAGCGGGACATGGATGCACATTCCCACCCAATGATCTTTACATTTCCGACACACCGCCGCGCGGGCCCGGTCATGACCGTGTACGGGGCAACTAAACCCGGTGTTACGAAAATCACGCCCGCGCGAGCGCTGCCCGCCGCCGGTGCCGGGCCACCCGCTCCCGGTTCCCGCAGACCTCGCTGGAGCACCACCGCCGGCGCCGCCCCCGGGAGGTGTCCAGGTACACGAGCGGGCAGTTGTCCCCCTCGCACTCCCGTACGGCCGCCCGCGCGACGGGGTCGGTGAGCAGCTCCACGGCGTCCCGGGCGACCAGCGCGAGCAGCCCCGCGCAACCCGGCGGCTCGGCCAACCCCCTGACGAGACCGCCGTCTTCACCGCGCACGGCACACGGGGCCGGGGTCGCGGCGCGGGCGAGCTCGTTGACCCGGGCGAGGGAGCGGTCGTACGACGGTGCGGCCACGGCGTGCAGCGCCCGCACCAACTGCCCGACGTGCACCCGCAGTTCCCGGAAGCCCACCAGCCAGGAACCGTCGGCACGGTCCAGCGGCGTACCGGCCGGGACGAGCCCGGCGCCCCCGATCCAGGCGCGCAACGACACCACCCCGTCCAGCCGTTCGACGGGGTGGCTGGTCGCGAGGAGATCCAGACAGATCCGTCCGGCATCGAACCGCAGCTCGTACGAGGACGACGTGGCCGTACCCAGTGCCATGTGCCTGTCACCGCCTAGGCAGGAAGCGTGGGGGAACCGTTGGGGCGCTTCTCTTCACAGTGCCTGCCCGCCCACGTCTCCGTAACCCCTCGTACCGCCTTCAAGCACGCCCCTCGGGCCGCGCCCTCCCGAGCCCCCGCCGAGCTGGACGCACGCGTATGAGGGTGCGCGCCTCAGCCATGTCCGGGGCGGGGCCGCTCCGGTTGGCTGGAAGGCATGACGGACACAAGCCACACCACGAGGGAATCCCGGGCCACCGAGGTCGTCGTCCTGATCGCGGCCACGATCACCATGGGCCTGATCGCCGGGGTCTTCTACATCTTCGCCTGCGCGGTGATGCCGGCGCTGGCCCGCAGCGACGACCGGACGTACGTCGAGGTCATGCGCGACATCAACACCGTGATCCAGAACCCGGTGTTCTTCCTCGGCTTCATGGGCGCGCTGTTGCTGACGGGCGTCTCGGCGTGGCAGCTCCGCCGGACACCCTGCGCCCGCTGGGCCGGGGCGGCCCTGCTGTCGTACGCCCTGGTCTTCTTCGTCACGGCGGCCTTCAACATCCCGCTGAACAACGCCCTGGCGGCCAAGGGCGACCCGCACGCCCTCCGCGATCACTTCGAGGGACCGTGGGTGGCGTGGAACGTGGTGCGGGCGCTGGGCTCGACGCTGGCCCTGGGACTCCTGACCCGGGCGCTGCTGCTGTACGGCCGCTTCGGCGGGCCCTACTCGGGCGTCGGGCGCAGCACCAGGGAGACGAAGCCGAAGGTGTCCCGGTAGACGCGCAGCCATTCGGTACGCCGGGCGGTGGCGGTCGCGAGCGCGTGCGAGCTGTCCGGGTCGCCGGGGTGGTCCAGAGCCCATGCGGCCAGCGAGCCCCAGCAGGCCCATTCGTAATCGTCCAGTTCCTGACGGGTGCTGACATGGCCGTCGACAGGAGTCCAGCCGTCGGCGACGACACGGTCCACGGTGGTCGCCAGGTCGGTGAAGTCCCCCAGCATCTCGACGGCCTCCCGGGACGGGGGCCGCTCCCAGAACCCGTCGCCGACGAGGACACGGCCACCGGGAGCCAGATGACTGCGGGCCGCGGCGAGGGTGGGCAGCAGCCCGCCGAAGACATGCGCGGCCCCGAAGCTGAGGACCACGTCGAACGGCTCGGCGGACTGGAAGTCCTCGGCGCTCAGGTGGTGGAGGACGAGCCGGTCCCGGACGCCGAGATCGCGCGCCGCGGCAGCGGCCCGGCACAGGTCGCCCTCGGCGATGTCCACGCCCTCGGCGTGCACCCGCGGCCCCATGGCCAGGGCGCGCAGCAGCCATTCCCCGCCACCGCACCCGAGGTCCAGCACCCGCTCGTCGCCCCTGGGGAGCCCGCGTGCCAGCAGCCGCCGCACCGAGTCGTCGCCGAGCGGCGACTTGACCGGGTGCCCGGCGTGAGCGATCCGGGACATCTGTTCACGGTTCACCGGGGAAGCGTGCCAAGGGTGAGGGCGGCGCGCACCTCAATTACGGCGCGCCGATCCTCGATCACGGCCGCGCCGATCCGTGATCACGGCGCGCCGGGCCTTGACGCAACCATTTGGTTGCCATAATGTCGCAACCAAAGAGTTGCTATACAAAGGAGGCAGTGATGGCATTCCCTGATCGCATCGAGCGGACCATCGAGATCGCGCACCCGCCGGCCGCGGTGTGGGCGGCGCTCACCACGGCCGAGGGACTGAGCGCCTGGTTCGGCAACCAGGCGGCGATCGAACTGCGCCCGGGCGGCGCGGCCTGGATGAAATGGGACGGCGGTCATCGCGCCGACATGCGGGTGGAACGGGTGGAGGAGCCGACGGTGTTCGGCTTCACCTGGAACATCGCGGGACTGCCCGAGGACGATCCGCGTCGCACCTATGTGGAGTTCACCCTCGAACCGCTCGGCACCGGCACACGGCTGACGGTCGTCGAGACCGGTTTCGCCCAGCTCCCGGACGAGGTCCACCGCGGGGAGTACGCCGGCCACACCGAGGGCTGGACGCGCGAACTGGGCGAACTGGTCGACCACCTCGATGCCGCAGCCTGACGTCGAGGCGATCGCCGAACAGGTCTTCGCCGCCCTGGCCGACCCGAGCCGGCGCGCCATCCTGGCCGCGCTGGCGGCAGGGGGGCCGGCCACGGCCACGGACCTGGCCGGCCGGCTGCCGATCAGCCGGCAGGCGATCGCCAAACACCTGGCCCTGCTGGCCGATGCCGGCCTGGTGACGGCCGAACCGGGTGAGCGGCGCCGGGTGCGCTACCGGCTGCGATCCGCGCCGATGCAGGTGGCGCAGCAGTTCCTGGCCGCGCTGGCGCGCGACTGGGACAGCCCGCTCGGCGCCCTGAAAGAGCACCTCGATGAGCAGGCACGCGGATCCTCGTGACGCAGATCGCCGCCATGACGGGATCGCGGCGGCCCGACACCGGAGGGAGAACCGACGGTGAACCTGGAATTCCGCCGCCCGGCCGCGCCGGTCATGGCGCTCGGGCTGACGCTCGGGCTGGCCGCGGCCTGCTGGGCGGCCGCGGCCCGGCTGATGCACGGCATGGACATGGGGGTCGCGACCAGTCCCGGGTCGTTCGGCTTCTTCGCCGCGACATGGACGACCATGATGGCGGCCATGATGCTGCCGGGCGCGGCCCCGGCGGTCGCCAGGCACGCCCGCGCAGCCGGCGGGTTGCGCGCCGCGCTGCCGTTCGCCGGAGGCTACCTGGCCGTCTGGGCACTCGCGGGTGTCGTCGCGTACGCACTGGACCGGCCGCACGGCTCGCCGGCCGCCGGCGTGCTGGTGATCGCGGCGGGCGCCTACGAGCTCACGCCGGTCAAACGGTACTTCCGGCGGCGCTGCCGCGAGTATGCCGGATCCGGGCTCGGGTTCGGACTGTACTGCGCGGGGTCGAGCGCCGGGCTGATGGCGATGCTGGTGGCACTGGGGGTGATGAGCCTGTGGTGGATGTCGGTGGTCGCCGCCCTCGCCTCCGCCCAGAAGCTGCTGCCGGCGAAGAGGGCGGTCGACGTCCCCCTGGGGCTGGCGGTCATCGCGCTCGGTTCGACGATCGTCATCGCGCCCGCACTGCTCCCGGGACTCACGCCACCACCGATGTAGCGAACACGGACAAGGGGTGACAGGCAATGACGACACACAAGACGGGAACCCGCGAGGAGTGGCTCGCCGCGCGGCTGGAGCTGCTCGAGGCGGAGAAGGAACTGACCCGGCGCGGCGACGAGCTGGCCCGGCGACGGCAGGAGCTGCCCTGGGTCCGGGTGGACAAGGACTACCGTTTCGAGACCGACGAGGGAACGGCGTCGCTGGCCGACCTGTTCCGGGGACGGTCCCAACTGCTCCTCTACCACTTCATGTTCGGGCCCGACTACACCGCCGGCTGCCCGTCCTGCTCGGCGATCGCCGACGGCTTCAACGGCTCCGTGGTCCATCTCGCCCACCACGACGTGATGTTCTGGGCGGTGTCGCGGGCCCCGCTCGCGCGGCTTCATGCGTACCGGCAGCGGATGGGGTGGACCTTCCCGTGGGCGTCGTCCCACGGCAGCGACTTCAACTTCGACTTCGGGGTCGCGCACACCGAGGAGGAGTGGGAATCGGGGGTCGTCGCCTACAACTTCGGTGAGGAGGACATGCGGCCGGCGACGACCGGGGAGAAGAACTCCCGCGACGCCTTCACCCGGTCGATCGTCGGCACGGACTGGGAGACCTACCGCCGAGAGGGTCCCGGCATGAGCGCGTTCGCCTTGCAGGACGGCACCGTCTACCACACCTACTCGACGTACGCGCGCGGCCTGGACGCCCTGTGGGGCATGTACCAGTGGCTCGACCGCGCACCCCTGGGCCGCAACGAGAACGGCTTCTGGTGGCGCCGGCACGACGAGTACGACAACCGGTGAGCGGGTGCCGACGCCGCTACGCGTCCGCGTACTTCGCGTCCGTAGCCGGATCCAGGGCGAGGCGGTAACCCCGCTTCACCACCGTCTGGATCAGCTTGGGCGCCCCCAGAGCCGTACGCAGACGAGCCATCGCCGTCTCCACCGCGTGTTCGTCGCGGCCCGCGCCCGGCAGCGCGCGGAGGAGGTCGGCCCGGGCCACCACCCAGCCGGGGCGGCGGGACAGGGCGCGCAGCAGGGCCATGCCCGCCGGGGGGACCGGCTTCAGGGCGCCGTCGACCAGGACCGCGTGGCCGCGGATCTCCACCCGGTGGCCGGCGACCGGCAACGCGCGGGCGCGGGCCGGGAGTTCCTGGCACAGCAGCTGGACCAGGGGCCCAGGCGGAAGCGTTCCGGCTGGATCGTGTCCAGGCCCTTCGCCTGGAGGGGGAGCGCCGTGACCGGGCCGACGCAGGCCGGGATGACGTCGTGGGACAGGGCCGACAGCAACTGCTCCAGCAGGCCCCGGTCCTCCGCCCGGGACAGCAGAGAGGCCGCCGCGGGGGCGCTGGTGAAGGTCACCGCGTCCAGGGAGCGGGAGATCGCCGCGTCCAGGAGGCGGTCCAGCGGGGTGATGTCCTCCGGCGCCATCCAGCGGTACACCGGGACCGGGACCACCTCCGCTCCGCCGGCGCGCAGGGCCTCCACGAAGCCCGGCAGCGGCTCGCCGTGCAGCTGTACGGCGATACGGCGGCCGTCGACGCCTTCTTCCAGCAGGCGGTCCAGGACCTCGGCCAGGGACTCCGAGGAGGGGGACCACTTCTCCGTCAGGCCTGCCGCGCGGATCGCGCCCTTGACCTTCGGGCCCCGGGCCAGCAGTTCGACCTCCCCCAGCCGGCCGAGCAGCGGATCGCCCAGGCCCCAGCCCTCGGCCGCCTCCACCCAGCCCCGGAAGCCGATCGCCGTGGTGGCCACGACCACGTCCGGCGCCTGCTCGATGATCCCCTTCGTGGCGGCGAGGAGCTCGCCGTCGTCGGCGAGCGGCACGATGCGCAGGGCGGGTGCGTGCAGGACGGCGGCGCCGCGCCGCTGGAGCAGGGCGCCCAGCTCGTCGGCCCGGCGCGCGGCGGTGACGCCCACGGTGAAACCCGCGAGCCGACCGGGCTGGGCGGCTCCGGTGGCTCCGGACTGCGGCTCTTCGTCGTACATGGGGCATCTCCTAGCTGACCGGCACGCGAAGCCTGTCAACGGCGCGTGACGGGCTCGGTTCGGCTTCATTGCACGGGTGTTACGTCATACCTCGGCATAGCTGAGCTGCGGCTTTGTCTCCGCCGTCGCCACTGCCCCGACCCGTACCGCCGTACGGCGAACGTATACGGCCCACGTCACCGCGAAGCAGACGCCGTAGAAGGCGAGGAAGGCGACGAACGCGCCGGTGCCGGAGCCGTAGGAGAGGAAGGACTGGCGGAAGGCGAGGTTGATGCCGACTCCGCCGAGCGCGCCGACCGCGCCGATCAGGCCCATGGAGGCGCCGGACAGTCGGCGGCCGTAGGCCAGGGCCGCCTCCCCCTCCAGACCCTTGGCCAGGGCCTTCGCCTGGAAGATGCCCGGGATCATCTTGTAGGTCGAGCCGTTGCCGAGGCCGCTGAGCACGAACAGGACCACGAAGACGGACACGAACAGCGCCAGCGACTTCTGCCGGCTCGCGACGATCAGTACGGCGGTGGCGGCGGCCATCGCGACGTAGTTCCACAGGGTGATGCGGGCGCCGCCGAAGCGGTCGGCGAGCCTGCCGCCGAGGGGGCGGATCAGGGAGCCGAGCAGCGGGCCGATGAAGGTGAGGTAGGCCGCCTGGAGCGGGGTGCGGCCGAACTGGATCGTCAGGACCTGGCCGAAGGCGAAGCTGTAGCCGATGAAGGAGCCGAAGGTGCCGACGTAGAGGAAGGACATGATCCAGGTGTGGGCGTCCTTGGCGGCGTCCTTGGCCGCGCCGGTGTCGTTCCTCACCGTCGCCAGGTTGTCCATGAAGACGGCGGCCAGGACGGCGGCCACGACGATCAGCGGGATGTAGATGCCGAGCAGCACGCGCGGGCCGCCGCTCGCGCCGATCACCGCGAGGGCGACGAGCTGGATGACGGGCACGCCGATGTTGCCGCCGCCCGCGTTCAGGCCGAGCGCCCAGCCCTTCTTCCTCAGCGGGAAGAAGGCGTTGATGTTGGTCATGGAGGAGGCGAAGTTGCCGCCGCCGATGCCGGCCAGCAGGCCGACGACGAGGAACGTGGTGAAGGACGTGCCCGGTTCCATGACCGCGAAGGCCGCGATGGTCGGGATGAGCAGCAGGCTCGCCGAGATGATCGTCCAGTTGCGGCCGCCGAAGACGGCCACGGCGAAGGTGTAGGGGACGCGGACGACGGCGCCGACGAGGGTGACCATCGAGGTCAGCAGGAACTTGTCGGCGGGGGTGAGGCCGTACTGCGGGCCCATGAAGAGGACGAGGACGGACCACAGGGTCCACACCGAGAAGCCGATGTGCTCCGAGAGAACGGAGAACCAGAGGTTCCGGTTGGCGATCCGCTGCCCGGTCGCCGTCCAGAATCCCTCGTCCTCCGGGTCCCAGCGCTCGATCCAGCGGCCACTACGACGGGTTGGGGCTGGGGCTGTCATCACGCCTCCACGGGGCTCCGGCTGCTCGGTCTGCCGTCGACCTGCCATCGACTGACTGAACCCGAAGGTAGGAAGAGCGCGTTTCCGGCCCTGTGGCTGCGAGTGACCGGAAGGGAACGTTGCTCTCACCCCGGCCGGAGCGGGGATGAGAGGTCCCGCGACGGACCGGGCGCGGCCACGCCGCCCATGCGGCGGAAGGACGGTGAACCAGGCCGCGATCGTCTTCCCGGTCGGCCCGAAGACCAGGCCGTAGACGAGGAAGAGGTCGATGAGCGGCGCCAGCAGCGGCGCCACCATGAACAGGGACACCAGCGGCAGGCCCACCCGGCCGAAGCGGCCGGAGGACCCCGCTCGAACAGGGCCCGCCGGTGCTTCCAGATCGCCCGCATGGTGCCGTACGACCAGCGGTAGCGCTGGGACCACAGCTGCTGGACGGACTCGGGCGCCTCGGTCCAGGCGCGGGCGCGCTCGGCGTAGACGACCCGCCAGCCGTCGCGGTGCAGCGCCATCGTGATGTCGGTGTCCTCGGCGAGCGTGTCGCCGGGAATCGTCGGCATGCAGCGCAGGACGTCGTACATCCGGCGGTCCAGGTTGAAGCCCATCACGTACTCGATGTGCTGCCAGGCGCCGATGAGGGTCTTCTTTTTGCCGACCTTGGCGTTGCCGGCGACGGCGCCGACACGCGGGTCGGCGAAGGGCTGCACCTGTTCGCGGACCGTGGACGGCCACTTCCAGCCGCTGGTCACCCCCTCATCACGCGCTCATCAGTGGCCGGAATCCATCCCCCGTCGGGCCGCCGCAGCCATCCCTCCGCTGCTGCGAGTCCGGCCGCCGCCCGGCGCAGCGCGTCCAGCCCGGGATGGACCAGCCCCTTGCGCCACACCAGGGACACCGGCGACAGCGGGACGGGATCGACGAGGGGCCGGCGCACCGTACGGGGCATGGCCGGGAAGTCCACCACCGCCAGCACCGGATGGCGGGTCTTGGCCATGATCCGCTCGAACTCCTCGTCCCCGACGGCCGGCGGGAGGGGTGCGGCCTGCCGGATGCCGCGCCCCTCGAAGAGCCGGCTCGCCAGATCGGTCCACTCCAGGGTCCGCGGATTGCCGGCGCCGGCGTACACGGTCTCGCCGGCCAGCGCGGCCAACGGCACCTCCGTGCGGGCGGCCAGCGGATGGTCCTCGGGCAGGACGACGGCCATCGGCTCGTAGCGCACCGGCTGCTGCTCCAGCCCGGACCGCAGCGCCGGGTCGAGGCCGGCGAAACGGCCGAAGGAGGCATCCAGCCGGCCGGCGAGCAGCTCGGCGGCGGCGCCGGTCAGGCCGCTCTCGTAGCGGGCCATCAGCTCGCAGTCCGGGGCGAGTTCACGGGCCCGGTGCAGCACGCGGCGGCCGGTGAGGAGGCCGGGCGAGTTGAGGTCCACGAGCAGCGGGCGGAACCGGCCGGGGGCGAACGCGGCCAGCAGGTCGTCCTGGGCGGACAGGACGCGGCGCGCGTGCGGCAGCAGTCGTTCACCGTCGGCGGTGAGCGTCACCTGCCGGGTCGTCCGTACGAACAGCTCCGCGCCCAACTCCCGCTCCAGCCGCCGCACATCCCGACTGAGCGCCTGCTGGGCGACGTACAGGCGGGCAGCGGCCCGGGTGAAGTGCAGTTCCTGCGCCACGGCGACGAAGGCGCGCAGGAGGCGGGGGTCTATGTCGGCGGGGACGGGCATGCCCGTGAACTTACAACGCAGGTGCGTGAATCGGGGCCGAGAAGGTGTTGGACCCGGTGATCCACTCGGAGTGAGGGTGAGTCCATGCCCTCGGTCATATCCACCACCAGCGGCTATCGCCGCCTGTTCGCCCTCCCCGGCACCCGCGCCTTCACCACCGGCAACCTCCTCGCCCGCCTGCCCATGGGCATGTTCGGCGTCAGCGCCGTCGTGATGATCGCCGGGTCGCGGGGCTCGTACGCCCTGGCCGGTGCCGTCACCGCGACCGGTCTCGCGGCGACCGCGCTGGCCGGGCCCTGGGTCGCCCGGCTCGTCGACCGGCACGGGCAGGCCCGCGTCGCCGTACCGGCCACGCTCGCCTCCGTGCTGGGCAGCCTCGCGTTGCTGCTGTGCGTCCGTTACGGCGCCCCCGACTGGACCCTGTTCGCCGCCTACGCCGGCACCGCGGCCACCCCGAACATCGGCGGCCTCTCCCGCGCCCGCTGGGCCCATCTGCTGCGCGACGACCCCGGCGCGCTGCATACCGCGAACTCCTTCGAGCAGGCCGCCGACGAGCTGTGTTTCATGCTCGGACCGGTGCTGGCCTCGTTCCTCACCGGCACGTTCTTCCCGGAGGCGGGCACGCTCGCGGGCGCGGCGCTGCTGCTCGCCGGCATGCTGCTGTTCACCGCGCAACGGGCCACCGAGCCTCCGCCGCGGGCCCGTTCACAGGCGCGGTCGCCGCTGCGCAGCCCGGGCATCCCGCCACTGCTGGCCTGCTTCACCGCGACCGGGGCGGTGTTCGGCTCGATGGAGGTCGTCACGATCGCGTACGCCGGCGCACAGGGTCACCGTACGGCGGCCGGTGCGGTGCTCGCCCTGCAGGCGGCGGGGTCGTGCGCGGCGGGTCTGCTGTACGGCGCGCTGAAGCCGACGGGGGTGCGGCTGGGGCACTGCCTGGCGGGCATGGCCGTACTGATGACACTGCCGTGGGCTGCCGCGGGCCTCACCGGTTCGCTGTGGGTGCTGGCGGGGGCGCTGCTGGTGGCGGGGATGGCGACGGCGCCGACGATGGTGACGGCGATGACGCTGGTGCAGCGGCGCACCCCGGCCGACCGTCTGAACGAGGGGATGAGCCTGATGGTGACGGGGCTGCTGGCGGGGATCGCGTGCGGCTCGGCGGCGGGAGGCTGGGCGGCGGATCACCTGTCCCCCACCACCGCGTACGCCGTACCGGCGGCCGCCGCCGCACTCGCCCTGGGGGTGGCTTCGCTCACCCGCGCCGACGGGCGACGAGCGCCCCGAAGGGGCGCGACCAGCCACAACGAGCCCGCACCCGGTAACGCCGATGCAGCCCCACGACGCATCCCCGCATGACAACGGCCCCGCCGCTGAAAGCGACGGGGCCGTTACATGGGGCTGAACCCCCGGAGGGCCTCGTGGAGATGGCGGGAATCGAACCCGCGTCCAACGGTGCGGAATCAGGGCTTCTCCGTGTGCAGTTCGCTTCGCTTTTCTCGGCCCCGGCGATCACGCGAACAAGTCGCCGACGGGCTCAGTCACTGTTTGGTTTCCCTCTTCACCCCGTGACCGGGATCAAGGTTTAGTTCCCTAGCTGATGCCAGGATCCGGGTCGGGAACAGCCCCGGGCTGACACTTCGCAAGTCGCTACTTAGGCAGCGAGGGCGAAGGAATCGCGCTTGGTGTTGGCGATTATTTTTTTCGGCCTGTGGTTTACGAGATCATGGCCGCTTCCTCGACACGCTTCCCCTGCTTCGACAGCCGCTGTCGAAACCGATCATCCCCATGTTCATTTCTCAAGGTGCGCACCCGCTGTGAGGTGCAGGTGCCATCGTACGGGAACAACGCCCGCCGGTGCCACCGTATTCCCGCCGGTCACCCGGCCGTCGTACAGGGTTCAACGCGGCCGGGGGCCGGGACATTCCCGGCTCAGCCCCGCTGGCGCCTGCGCGCCGCCGCCACCGCGCGGTCCGTCTCGCGCCGGTCCTGCTTCTCGCGCAGGGTCTGGCGCTTGTCGTACTCCTTCTTGCCCTTCGCCAGCGCGATCTCGACCTTGGCACGGCCGTCCTTGAAGTACAGGGCGAGGGGCACGATCGTGTGGCCCGTCTCCTGGGACTTGGACTCCAGCTTGTCGATCTCCGCGCGGTGCAGCAGCAGCTTGCGCTTGCGGCGGGCGCTGTGGTTGGTCCAGGTGCCCTGGCTGTACTCCGGGACATGCACGTTGTGCAGCCACGCCTCGTGGCCGTCCAGCTGCACGAAGCCGTCGACCAGCGAGGCCCGACCCTGGCGCAGTGACTTCACCTCGGTGCCCATGAGGACCAGACCGGCCTCGTAGGTGTCGAGGATGTGGTAGTCGTGCCGCGCCTTCTTGTTCTGCGCGATCAGCTTGCGCCCTTTTTCCTTAGCCATAGTGCCGACCATTTTCGCACCACACAGGGGGTGTGAGTACAGCCGATTACGAGTGGCTACGAGGGGTCGCCCAGTCCGGTGAGGACCGTCTCGGCCCGCTGCAGCGTGTCCCCGCCCGCCTCCAGGTCGGGGGTGATGCCCCGGCCGTCCACGGCGTGGCCCGAGGGGGTGCGGTAGTGGCCGACGGTCAGCTCGGCCACCGAGCCGTCGGGCAGCTCGGTCGGCATCTGGATGGAGCCCTTGCCGAAGGTGCGCGAGCCGATCACCACCGCGCGGCCCCGGTCCTGCAGTGCCCCGGTGAGCATCTCGGCCGCGCTCATCGTGCCCCCGTCGACCAGGGTGACCAGGGGGCGGGTGGTGTCGCCGCCGCGGTCGGCGTGCAGGGAGCGCTGGGCGCCGTCGACGTCGTAGGTGGCGACCAGCCCGCCGTCCAGGAAGGCGGAGGAGGTCTCCACCGCCTCGGTGACCAGGCCGCCGGAGTTGCCGCGCAGGTCGAGGACGATCCCGCCGTCGGCCGGGGCCTGCCGCACCGCGGCGCGGACGGCGTCACCGGAGCCCTTGGTGAACGCGGCGATCTTGATGATGGTGACCCCGCCGGGCAGCCGGCGCACGGTCACGGAGTCGGTGGACAGGCTCGCCCGGCGCAGTTTCTCGCTCCACGCGCGCGTGCCGCGCTGAAGGCCCAGGGTGACGCTCGTACCGGCCCCCGCGTCGTCGGCGTCGCCCCGCAGTAAGGAGACCACCTCGGTGACCGGGAGCCCGTCGACCTTGCTGCCGTCGATGCTGCGCAGCCGGTCGCCCCGGCGGATCCCCGCCTCGGCCGCCGGCGAGCCGGGCTGCACCTTGGTCACCTCGATCCGGCCGTCCCGCTCGCGCCGCGCCCACAGGCCGACGCCGGTGTACCGGCCGTCGAGGGCCTCCTGGAACTCCTGGTACTCGCCCTCGGAGTAGACGGCACCCCAGCGGTCCCCGCTGCGGCTGACGGCCCGCTCGGCGGCCTCCATCGGGGACTTGCCGTCGGCCAGCGCGTCGGCGGCGGCCTTCTGGACGTCCTCGTGCGGGGTGGTCGTGGGCGACGGCCCGAAGGCCGCGGCCCTGCGCAAAGCGGCGTCGGTCTCCGGGAAGGAGCCGGTGGCGGCGCCGGTGACCAGGACGCCGGCGAAGACCAATGTCAGGGCGGCCCCGCGGCGGAAGCGGCGGGGCGGACAGAACAGGTCGCGGCCTGACATGGCGGTGAGTCTAGGACAACGCGGAGGGCCGTACGGCCGGATGCCCGTACGGCCCTCTTGGGATGCGTCACACCTTCAGGTACTTGCGCAGCGCGAAGAACGCCGCCAACGCCGGCATCAGCACGCTGGTCGCGAGGATCAGCGGCAGCTTGGCCAACACCGCGTCCCAGCCGACGAAGTTGATCAGCGTGAGGTGGTGGGCGAGGTCCATGCCGTGGTCGATGGTGAAGTACCGGCCGACCACCAGGGCCACACAGGCGAGGCCGCCGCCGATGAGCCCGGCGACCGCGGCCTCGGCGATGAACGGCGCCTGGATGTAGAAGCCCGAGGCACCGACCAGGCGCATGATCCCCGTCTCGCGCCGTCGGCTGAACGCCGAGACACGCACGGTGTTGATGATCAGCAGCAGCGCGACGATCAGCATCATCGCCATCACGCCGAGCGCGCCCCGGTTCATCAGGTTCAGCAGCGTGAAGAGGTTGTCCAGGATGCCCTTCTGGTCCTGCACGGACTGCACACCGGCGCGTCCGTTGAAGGCCGAGGCGATGACCTGGTACTTCTGCGGGTCCTTGAGCTTGATCCGGTACGACTCCTGCATCTGGTCCGGCGTCAGCGAGCTGGCCAGCGGGGAGTTGCCGAACTGCTCCTTGTAGTGCTTGTACGCCTCGTCCTGCGACTCGTACGACACCTTCTCGATGACCGGCATCTTCTGCAGGTCCGAGAGGATCTGCTTCTTCTGGTCCTCGGTCACCGCGCCCTTGGCGCAGTTGACGTCCGAGTCGGCGTCGTGCTTGTTGCACAGGAAGATCGAGACGTTGACCTTGTCGTACCAGTAGCCCTTCATGGTGCTCACCTGGTCGCTCATCAGCAGCGAGCCGCCGAAGAGCGCCAGGGACAGGGCGACGGAGACGATGACGGCGAAGGTCATCGTCAGATTGCGGCGGAGACCGACACCGATCTCCGACAGGACGAACTGGGCGCGCATGGCGTCTTGTCGAGCCTTTCCGTCGTGAACTTGCTTAGTGCTGGTAGCCGTAGACGCCGCGGGCCTGGTCGCGGACGAGGCGGCCCTTCTCCAGCTCGATGACGCGCTTGCGCATCTGGTCCACGATGTTCTGATCGTGCGTCGCCATGATGACCGTGGTGCCCGTCCGGTTGATGCGGTCGAGCAGCTTCATGATGCCGACGGAGGTCTGCGGGTCGAGGTTGCCGGTGGGCTCGTCGGCGATGAGCAGCTTGGGCCGGTTGACGAAGGCCCGCGCGATGGCCACGCGCTGCTGCTCACCACCGGACAGCTCGCCGGGCATGCGGTCCTCCTTGCCGCCGAGCCCGACGAGATCGAGCACCTGCGGTACGGACTTGCGGATCTCGCCGCGGGACTTGCCGATGACCTCCTGGGCGAAGGCCACGTTCTCCGCGACGGTCTTGTTCGGCAGGAGCCGGAAGTCCTGGAACACCGTCCCCAGCTGGCGGCGCATCTGCGGCACCTTCCAGTTGGAGAGGCGCGCGAGGTCCTTGCCCAGCACGTGCACCTGTCCGTGGCTGCACCGCTCCTCGCGGAGGATGAGCCGCAGGAAGGTGGACTTTCCGGAGCCGGAGGACCCCACGAGGAACACGAACTCGCCCTTCTCCACCTCCAGGGAGACATCCCTGAGTGCGGGGCGGGTCTGCTTGGGGTAGACCTTGGAGACGTTGTCGAATCGGATCACGGATGCACCACGGGTCGCCGGGGGTAGATGAGCGTGACCATACGCGACCCGGGTGTGCAAGTGCAGTCGCAGGTCGAGGTTGGGTAAGGCTTGTACGTTTTTGTACCGGCTCCCGTTCTCGCCGAGCTGTCCGAGGCCCCGCGCACGCCGTGCCGGAAACTGGCACAGTGGAGGGGGGAACGTTCCCGTTCCCGTGAGCGTTGTACGAGTAGTGGCCGGTGCAAGGAGGGCGAGCGCATGACGTACGACCGGTTGGTGTGCGCGAACTGCGCGGCGCCCGTGAGCGAGGGCCGGTGCCCGGTGTGCCGTGCCAACCGCGAGCGACTGCAGCAAGAGGGTTTCCTGGGCGGGGTGAACCCGATGGCGCTGATCGCGCTGCTGGCGGTGCTGATCGCCGCGGTGGCGCTGCTGGCGCACCAGACCGCGTAAGAAAAGCCCCAGAAACCCCTCAGGGCCCGGAGCGCCAAGCTCCGGGCCCTTCGGTTTGCGCCATGGGCGCGCTGCGTGGCCATACGGCTACGCTCAGGCGGCCGCGCCGCCCCGGCCGTTGACCAGACGCGGCAGGATGCGGAAGCCGACGCCGCCCGCGATCATCGTCGCGGCGCCGATGACCATGAACATGGTCTGGCCGGCACCGGTCTCGGCGAGCTGCTTGTCGCCGCCCTGGGCCTTGCTGTCGGAGCCCGTGTCGGTGAGGGCCGAGGAGCCCTCGTCCTGGGTGGCCTTGCCGCTGCCGCCCTGGGGGTTGTCCTGGTTGCCGCCGGTGGTGGAACCGCCGGTGCCGGAGCCACCCGTGTTGCCGGAGCCGCCGGAGGTGCTGGAACCGCCGGTGGTGGAGCCGCCGGTGGCGCTGCCACCGTTGGTGGAACCGCCGTTGGTGGAACCGCCGTTGGTGGAACCGCCGTTGGTGCTACCGCCGTTCGTGGTGCCACCGTTCGTGGTGCCACCGTTGGTGGTGCCACCGTTCGTGGTGCCACCGTTCGTGGTGCCACCGTCGGTGGTACCGCCGTTGGTGGTGCCACCATTCGTGGTGCCACCGTTCGTGGTGGTGCCACCGTTCGTGGTGGTGCCGCCGATGGTGACCGTGCCGCCGACGCCGCCGTCGGTCGTACCGCCGTTCGTGGTCCCGCCGTCGGTCGTGCCACCGTTCGTGGTCCCGCCGTCGGTCGTGCCACCGTTCGTGGTCCCGCCGTCGGTCGTACCGCCGTCCGTGGTGCCACCGTCGGTGGTGCCACCGTCGGTGGTGCCGCCGTTGGTGGTGCCGCCGTTGGTGCAGACGGAGATCGGGCAGCCGCCGTCACCGCCGTCGTCGCCCTGGTCGTTCGTGTGCGCGCCCAGGCTGATCGGGCCTGCCTGGACGTTGAGCTCCAGGGCGGAGGCCGCGCCGGCTGCGGTCAGTGACGCACCGGCCGCGATCACGGCGCCGGCGGCTATCCGCGCGACCCGGATCCGCGTCTTCTTCGTCATATGGTTGCTACCCCCAGTAGCTGATCGTCAATGAGGCGGCGCATGGGGCGTTGCCGTGATCGACGGGAGGCAGCCGGTGACGAAGTCGCGTCAACTCATTCCCCCGGTTCACATGCGCCCCTGAAGTTACGCATGCCACGCTTCACCCTTCCGATTTTTCAAAGCAACGTCAAGGCCATTGCGGGCGCAATGTCCCATCGGGGGGTTTTTGCGGTGAGTTGAAGCCTGTGAGTGTGATGTAAAACCCAGACATAAGACAACTGCCGCCTCTCGGGCGGCAGTTTTCATGTCGACAAAGTTACTTCTCCTGCTGCTTGCGCCAGCGAATCCCGGCCTCCAGGAAGCCGTCGATCTCACCGTTGAAGACGGCCTCGGGGTTGCCGACTTCGTGCTCGGTGCGCAGGTCCTTGACCATCTGGTACGGGTGCAGCACGTACGAACGCATCTGGTTGCCCCAGGAGTTGCCGCCGTCGCCCTTGAGGGCGTCCATCTTGGCCTGCTCCTCCTGCCGGCGGCGCTCCAGCAGCTTGGCCTGGAGGACGTTCATCGCCGTGGCCTTGTTCTGGATCTGCGAGCGCTCGTTCTGGCAGGAGACCACGATGCCGGTGGGGATGTGCGTGATGCGCACCGCGGAGTCGGTGGTGTTCACGCCCTGGCCGCCGGGCCCGGAGGACCGGTAGACGTCGATGCGCAGGTCGGACTCGTCGATCTCGACGTGGTCGGACTGCTCGACGACGGGAAGCACCTCCACACCCGCGAAGGAGGTCTGGCGGCGGCCCTGGTTGTCGAAGGGCGAGATGCGCACGAGGCGGTGCGTGCCCTGCTCGACGGAGAGGGTGCCGTAGGCGTACGGCGCCTGGACCGAGAAGGTGGTCGACTTGATGCCGGCCTCTTCGGCGTACGACGTCTCGATCAGCTCCGTCTTGTAGCCGCGCTGCTCGGCCCAGCGCAGGTACATGCGCTGCAGCTTCTCGGCGAAGTCGGCGGCGTCGACGCCACCGGCCTCGGCGCGGATGTTGACGAGCGCCTCGCGGGAGTCGTACTCGCCGGACAGCAGGGTGCGCACCTCCATCTCGTCCAGCGACTTGCGCACCGCGGCCAGCTCCGACTCGGCCTCGGCCCGGGTGTCCGGGTCGTCCTCCTCCTCGGCCATCTCGAAGAGGACGGCGAGATCGTCGATCCGGCCGCGCAGCGCCTCCGCCTTCCTGACCTCGGCCTGGAGGTGGGAGAGCTTGCTGGTGATCTTCTGCGCCTCGTCCGGGTTGTCCCAGAGGGACGGCGCGGCCGCCTGCTCCTCGAGCACGGCGATGTCTGCCCTCAGCCTGTCGAGGTCCAGGACGGCCTCGATCGACTCCATGGTCGAGGAGAGGGACTTCAGCTCTTCGGATACATCGACGACTGCCACGCCTTCAAGCGTAACGGCTGTGGCAACCGACATCGGCCGAGCTGCGCCCGGTACTGCGGGCTCTTGGGGCTCGGTCGGCCGGGAGGGCACCCCTCCCGGCCGACGGTTTCGGGTGAGCGGGTGGGAAACGGCGGCCGGGGGCCGAGCCTGCCGGGGGTCAGGGGGCCGATGTGCTGTGGGTGTCCTGCGGTGCCTTCGAGTCCCCGTCGGCCGACGCCCACCACGCCCCGACGCCCACGACAGCCGCCAGCACCACTCCGGCCACTGCCAGCGTCACCCTGCGCCGCCGTACCGCTGCCCGGTGCCTCGCCGACCCCGGCCGCCGCGCACCGGTGGGCCGGGGAGCGCGCGCGGTCCCGTGGGCGCCTCCGGCCAGCTCGTCCGGCCCCGGCACCCGCATCGAGGTGTGCGTGTCGCGGTTGGAGTCCGGCTTGGCGCCCGGCACCAGCGGGACCGCGCCCCGCCGTCGTACCGGCTCACCCGGCACGGCCGCCGGCTCCTGCTCCTCCTCCGCGGCGCCCTCGGCGAGCTCCGGCTCGTCCACGTCCAGCGGCGGCATCCCGGCCAGCGTCGGCAGCTGCTCGCGCAGCCGCGCCGCCAGCTCCGAGGCGCGCAGCCGGGACGCGGGCGCCTTGGCCAGGCACTGCACGATCAGCTGCCACAGCTCCTCCGGGATGCCGGGCAGCGGTACGACGGTCTCGGTGACGTGCCGCCGTAGCACCGCACCCGGGTGGCCCCCGCCGAACGGGGTGAAGCCCGCGAGCAGCTCGTACAGGACCGTCGCGAGGGCGTAGATGTCGACGGAGGCGCGCGGGGGCAGGCCCTCGACGATCTCCGGGGCCAGATAGTCCGGCGTGCCGATGATCTTCGTGGCGCGCGTCCGCTTCGGCGAGTCGATCAGCTTGGCGACGCCGAAGTCGGTGAGCAGGGCCGGGTGGGCGCCGCCGGGCCCGAGCGGGCCCTGCATGTCGAGGAGCACGTTCTCGGGCTTGACGTCCCGGTGGACGACCCCGGCCGCGTGGGCCGCCGCCAGCGCGTCGGCGACGTCGGCGACGATCGCCACGGCCGCCTCGGGGGCGAGCCGCCGCTCGCGCTCCAGGCGGGTGCGCAGGTCGGTGCCGCGCACGAGGTCCATGACCAGGGCCAGGTCGTTGCCGTCGACCACCAGGTCGCGCACGGTGACGATGTGCGGGTGCTCCAGGCCGAGCAGCGCGGTGCGCTCCTGCACGAAGCGTCCGACGAGCTCCTCGTCGGAGGCGAGGTCCTCGCGCAGCAGCTTGACGGCGACGGGGCCCTCCGGCCCCTCGCCCAGCCACACCGTGCCGGCGCTGCCCCGCCCCAGGATCTGGTTCGCGGTGTACCGGCTGCCGATCTTCCGTGCCAAGACTGCTCCTACAGACGCGTGTTGTCGCTAAAAGTACGCGCCTGCCGAGCCAACCTTCACCGCGGAGACGGAAATCACCCGTCAGATGTCGACAAATCCGCAAACTCGCGGTCGGTTACCGCGAGTTCGCTCGATCAGTTACGGCTGCCGGAGGAGCCGCCGAGATCCTTCATCCACTTGCTCACCTGGCCGACCCAGTGGGTCACCTCGTGCCAGTAGCTCCGGCCCTGGCCGATCCAGGTGTGCAGCGGGGTCAGCTCATAGATCAGCCAGCTGGCCACGACCAGGATGACGATCGTGAACAGGCAGCCCTTCAGGCAGCCGAGTCCCGGGATCTTCATCGGGTTGGCGCTGCGCTGGCGCGGCGCGCGGGGCTCGCGCACGGGCCGCTGCGGCTCCGGGGCGGGCGGCGCGTACCGCTGCGGCTGCTGCTGCGGCGCATAGCCGTAGCCCTGCTGGTACCCCTGCTGCCGGCCGCGCGGCTGCGCCTGCTGGGGGCGGGCCTGCGGGGCCGGGCGCGGCTGCTGCTGGGGCCGGGCCACCTGCCGCTGGGGCCGGTGGCGCAGCGGGTCGTCCTCCGGGGCCAGGTACTGGACCTGCGTCTGCTCGTTGCGGTCGCGGGCGGCGCGCAACTGGGACTGCCAGGGGTGCGGCTGCTCGGGCTGCTGCCCCTGCGGGCCGGTGTTCGGCAGCACCGCCGTCGGGTCCGCCGCGCCCGTGTTCGGCAGTACGGCGGTGGGGTCGGCGGCGCCGGCGGGGCCGCCGGTGTGCGGCAGCACGCTGGTCGCGGCGTTCGGGTCGTACGACCCCGCCGCGCCGTGCGGCAGCACCTGCGTGGGGTCGGCGGCGCCCGGGACCGCGGTCGGGGCCGGGTCGGGGACGAGCAGCGCGCCCACGCCCTCGGCGGCGGCGATCTGCGCGGCGTTCGCGTGCACGCCGATGCCCTCGGCGACGACCCTGAGGCCGCGCGCGAGGTTCTCGGCGCTCGGCCGTTCGTCGGGGTTCTTGCGCAGGCAGCGCTCTATGACCGTCCACATCGGGTCCGGGACGGTGGAGGGGCGGCGCGGCTCGGCGCTCAGGTGTTGGTGCAGCACCTCCAGGGCGGTGCTGCCGGCGAACGGCGGACGGCCGGTGACCAGCTCGTACAGCAGGATGCCGGCGCCGTAGATGTCCACGGCGGAGGTCTGCGGGCGGCCCTCGGCGGACTCCGGTGCCACGTACGCGGGCGTGCCGACGAACTCCTGGGTGCGGGTCAGGCCCGGGGAGTCCGCGAGGCGGGCGATGCCGAAGTCGGTCAGCATCGGGTGCATCTGGCCGTCGTGCTGCTGCAGCAGCACGTTGGCGGGCTTCAGGTCGCGGTGGACGACGCCGTCGGCGTGGCTCGCGGCGAGCGCGTCGGCGATCTGCGCGGTCAGCAGCGCGGCGGCGACCGGGGTGAGGGGGCCGCTCTCGCGCAGATAGCGGTGCAGGTCGGGGCCGTCGACGAGGTCCATGACCAGCGCCAGCAGATCGCCCTCGACGACCAGGTCGCGGACCCGGACGATGTTCGGGTGGGTGAGCCGGAGCAGGACGGAGCGCTCACGCAGGAAGCGCATCACGATGTCCGGATCGCTCGCCAGCTCCTCCTTGAGGACCTTGATCGCGACCGTCTCGCCGGGCTGCCCGGCCACGGCCGCCTCGGCGCCCGCGGTCTCGCGCTGGCGAGCACGCCAGACGGTGCCTGTGGCGCCGCGTCCCAGCGGCTCCTCAAGCAGGTACTTGCTGCCGACTGGCCGCACGTCACGCGCTCCCTGCTGCTTGCTGATGCTTGCTTGCCTGCGTTCCGGTTGTCATTCCGGTTGTTCCGACCCACTGTAGTGCCGCTCCTGGGGCCACCACGTGTCGACGGAAAGACGCGCGTCCCGGTCTCCTGGTTGCCGGAACCGGACGTGACCGATCTCAACTGATCGCCGGTGCGGCACTGGTCAGGCACTTTTGGGGGCAGAGCCGACCAATCAAGATCACTTGCTACCGGGTCCCGGGCACATTGTCAGTGGCAGGTGCGAGGATGCCTTCCAGTACTGGCCGACGTGCTCGTGTTGGGGTGGGGATGCAGATCCGGCTGACCGTCGTAGACCCGCTGGGCCCGTCCCCGCAGCGGGGCCGCGCCGCGAGCCGCGACGTGCTGGTCACGGCGCCCACGGGCACGGATCTCGCCGCGGTCGCGTCGGCGCTGGCCGGGGCGGTCACCGGAGAAGGCCGCGACACCGGCGGCGCGCCGGTGCTGTACGCCGGGACCGAGCGGCTGGATCCGCGCCGCTGCACCCTCGGCGAGCCTCCGCTGGTCGACGGCGCCGTGCTGTCCCTGGGCGCCCCGGCGGCCGCCGAACCGCATCCCGAGCTGGACGAGGCGCCGACCCAGCTCCATGTCGTCGCCGGCCCCGACGCGGGCGGGGTCCATCTGCTGCACGGCGGCCGGATCACCGTGGGCCGCTCGGCCGAGGCGGACGTGCCGCTGGACGATCCCGACGTGTCCCGGCTGCACTGCGCGGTCACCGTCGGCGCGGACGGCCGCGTCTCGGTCGCCGACCTGGGCTCCACGAACGGGACGGTGCTGGACGGGGAGCGGGTGAGTGAGCGGCCGGTGCGGGTCCCTGCCGGGGGCTTGCTGCGGGTCGGGGAGTCGGCGCTTCGGGTCGCTGTGTCCGGGGGAGCCGGGGGGCGGGTGCGGACCGTCTCCGACGGGGAGGGGTGCGTCCGGGTCGTTCCGGATGCGCTGCCGGGTGCGGGTGCGTCCGTTTCGGGTACGGCTGGGTCTTCGGGTTCGGGTGCGGGTGCGTCCGGGTCCGGGTCCGGTTTCCCAGCCGCACCACGCGTGCGGGCGTCGTCGTCGGGCGCGAGTGGGGCTGGTGGGGCGGGGGCGCCGTCCGCGGGTGCGGGGGCGAGTGGTGGCGTGCGGGGTGCGTCCGGCGGAGCCGGGGGGCCTCGTGGGGCGGGAGTGCCATCGGCGGGTGCTGGTGGTTCTCGTGGCTCCGGTGCGGATGGGGCTTCCGTGGGGGCGGATCAGCACGGGTATGACTCCGCCGGATGGGGGGCCTCCGGGGGTGGGGGGCTGGAGCATCGGGGGGCGGAGTCGGGTGTTGTGCCGGGGCAGGGCGGGGCGCCGAACATCGAGAACCGGGGTGGCGGGCCCGCGGCAGCCGGTGCTGCTCGTGGCGCCGCCTTTGGTGGTGACACGCACGCGGGGCGCTTCGGGGCGACCGGGGGGCCGTACGCCGGTGCGGCGGAGGACGGCGGCCTCGTCGGCGAGGATCCGCGAGCGCAGGGCCGCCCCGTCAGGGGCACTGGTGTCCCCCAGGGTGCTCGGCGGCGGGGGCTAGGTGCGTGGGCGCGCCGGCTGGCCGGTGGGCGCGGGGAGCAGCCCGTCGGATCCGAGGCGTACGACGGCACCGAGGCCCGCGTCGGCGCCGGCCCGGCGATCGTCGCGCCGCAGCAGCCCGAGACATGGCCGGATCCCGCCGCCCTGTTGCTGACGGCGCTCGGCCCCGGGCCCCGGCTGTGGGAGCGCGGGCCCGGTCATGCGGAGGCGCTGACCGTGCGGCTCGGCACGGCCGACCGGAGCGCACCGGACGGCTCCGGACTGCTGCCCGCGGTGCCCGTGACGGCGGCCCTGCGCGAGGCCGGGGCACTGGGCCTGGCCGGTCCGCGCCCCCGGCTGTCCGGGCTGGCCCGCGCCGTGCTGGCCCAGCTGGCCGCGCTGCACTCCCCCGATCTGCTGGAGATCGTGCTGATCAGCGCCGACCGCTCCCGTCCCGTGGAGGAGCGCACGGCCGAGTGGTCCTGGCTCGGCTGGCTCCCGCACGTCCGGCCGGGCCACGGCCAGGACTGCCGGCTGCTGCTGGCCTACGACCGGGAACAGGCGGCGGCCCGCACCGAGGAACTGCTGCGCCGGGTGGACGACCACGCCACGACCGGCAGGGGCGCGGCCCAGCCCGGCGCCGCCCATGTCCCGGCCCCCGGCGCCTCCGCTCCCGAGCCGGCCCCGGGCGCCGCTGCACACGGCCCCCACTCGGGTGCCGTCACCCAGGCCCCTCCCTCCGGCCCGTCCGCCCGCTCCGACCAGGGCACCCCGCGCCAGGCGTTCGGCGTACCCGCCCCACACCCCGCCACCGGCGACCAGAGCGCATACGGCACCCCGGGCGACCCCGCCCAGCTGTTCACTTCCGGCCACCCAGGCACCACCGCACCCGCCTCCGGCGCCCCCGGCACTCCCGGCACCCCGCCCCAGAGCCTCGGCCACCCCGGCACCCCCGGCGCGCCCTCCCAGCAACCCGCCCCCGGCCCCTCCGCCACCCCGGGCCCACGAACCCAGGGGCTCGACGGCCACCCCGGCACCACGGCGGCATACACCTCCGGCCCCGGCACCCCGCCCCAGGACCTCACCTCCAGCCAGACCAGCGGTTCCGCGCCCGGACTCACCCCCGCAGCCCCCGCCGCCACCCACACCCACCACCCCTCGGCCACCCCCACCGGCCCCGCGGCCCACCCGGCCGCCGTTCAAGGCGCCCGCTCCGCCCCGACCCGGCGCCCCTCCTGGGCCAGGGAAGACTCCGAAGCCGGCGCGGGCAGCGGGTTCCGCGGCCCCTACACCGTCGTCGTCGTGGACGGAGACCCCGGTGGTGCCGGGCTGCGGGACGCCGTCGCGCGGCTGGCCGTCGCCGGGCCGCGGGCCGGGATCCATGTCGTGTGTCTCGCCGAGACCGAGCCCGCCTCACCCGCCTCACCCGTGGCGCTGACGTATGAGGCCGCGTGCGCGGTGACGCCGACGTTCCGGCACTGCGGTGCCGCGGCGCTGCTCAGCGGCGATGTCGCAACCGCGCTGCATCTGATGCGGGTGGCGCCGAGCGGGCCCGTCGGACCGGGGACGCTCGCCGCCGTGGACGCCGTGTCCGCCGCGTGGGCGGAGCGGTTCGCGCGGGCGCTGGCGCCGCTGCGGCCGGACGGGCCGGTCGGCGAGCGGGATCTGCGCGTGGCAGCGCCGTTGCCGCAGTCGGCGCGACTGCTGGACGAGTTGGGGCTGGCCCGGGCCACCCCGGCATCGCTGATGGCGCGCTGGGCGGACGCGGCCGACGACACGGCGTCCCTGGGCGGGCGGGCGCGGGCCGTGCTCGGTGCCGGGCCGCGCGGGCCGCTCACCGCCGACCTGGTGGCGGACGGGCCGCATCTGCTGATAGAGGGGCCGGCCGGCAGCGGTCGTACGGAGTTGCTGCGGGCCGTGGTGGCCTCGCTGGCCGCCGCCGAGCGGCCGGACCGGCTGGGCGTGGTGCTGATCGACGGCCGGGACGGGGTCGGGAGCAGCGCCGCGCAGGGTGAAGGGCTGCGCGTGTGCACCGACATACCGCATGTCACCACCCATCTCATCGCCAACGACCCCGTGCGCATGCGGGAGTTCGCCCAGTCGCTCGCCGCCGAGCTGAAGCGGCGGGCGGAGCTGCTGGGCCGGATGGATTTCGCCCAGTGGCACGCGGGGCGTGAGGTGTCCGGCCGGATCGTCGCCCAGCGCACGGCCGCCACCGGGGACATAGAGACGCCGCCCAGTTCCACCCTGCGGCTCCGGCCGGGGGCGGCGGCGCGGCAGCGGGCCGAGGCGGCGCCGCCGTTGCCGCGGCTCGTGGTCGTCGTCGACGACCTGGACGCGCTGGTCTCGCCCCCGCTCGGCTCGCCGGGCCGGCCCGCCGCCGGATCGGTGATGCGCGCGCTGGAGGCGGTGACCCGGGAGGGCGAGCGGCTCGGGGTGCATCTGGTGGCGGCGACCGGGACCGGCGATCGTACGGCGGAGACCGAGCCGGCGCGGCGGGCGGCGCTGCGGGTCGCGCTGGACGCTCCCCAGCAGGGGCCGGACGAACCGGCGCCGGGGCGCGGGATATTGGCGTACGGGGACGGACGGGTCGTCGGCTTCCAGGGCGGCCGGGTGACGGGCCGTATTCCGCGTACGGCGACCCAGCGGCCCACCGTGGTCCCGCTGGACTGGCAGCGCATGGGCGACCCGCCGGCCCGCCGGCCCGTACGGGAGCTGGGCAACGGCCCCACCGACCTCGCCCTGCTGGCCAGCGCCGTGGAGCGGGCGGCCAGGGAAGTGTCGGCGGCGGAGGTGCCTTCCCTCCTCTGAGCGCAATCGACCCGCATACACTCTCGGTCACGAGCCGGTTACGATGCGCGGGTTGACAGCGCAGGCGCTCTTGCCCGCTCTGAGTGGCCCGGCGTACACCGGACCGCACGGGACAGCAGACGAACGGGGAAGTGATGCGCATGCACAGCAGCAGCACCATCCGGACCCACAGGACCGTCACCACGCTCGCCGCCCTGCTCGCGGGAGCCCTCGCGCTCACCGCCTGCTCCAGCAGCAGCAAGGACAAGAAGACCGGCGCCGACGAGACCGGCCCGGCCACCGGCTCCACCGTCACCCTGCCACGGCTGAACGGCGCCAACCTGGAGATCGCCGCCGTCTGGACCGGTCAGGAGCAGAAGAACTTCAAGCAGGTCCTGGCCGAGTTCGAGAAGCGCACCGGCGCGAAGGTCACCTTCGTGCCCGCCCAGGACCCGATCATCAACTTCCTCGGCTCGAAGATCGCGGGCGGCCAGCCGCCGGACGTGGCCATGCTGCCGCAGCCCGGCGCGATCAAGCAGGCCGTGCAGCGGGGGTGGGCCAAGCCGCTCGGCCCGGCGGCCCTGACGGAACTCCAGAAGAACTACTCGCAGGGCTGGCAGGACATCGGCAAGGTCGACGGCAAGCAGTACGGCGTCTACTACAAGGCCGCCAACAAGTCGCTGATCTGGTACAACGCCAACGTCTTCCAGAGCGCGAACGCCAAGGAGCCGAAGACCTGGAAGGACCTGCTGGCCGCCGCGCAGGCGGTGTACGACTCCGGTGTCACGCCGTTCTCGGTGGCCGGCGCGGACGGCTGGCCGCTGACGGACTGGTTCGAGAACGTGTATCTGTCCCAGGCGGGCCCTCAGAAGTACGACCAGCTCGCCCAGCACAAGATCAAGTGGACGGATCCCTCGGTCAAGCAGGCGCTGACGACCCTCGCGCAGATCTGGGGCAAGAAGGACTACCTCGCGGGCGGTCAGGACGGCGCGCTGCAGACGGAGTTCCCGGCCTCGGTCACCCAGACCTTCACCGGCGGCGACCAGCCGAAGTCCGCGATGGTCTACGAGGGCGACTTCGTGCAGGTCAACATCGGTGAGACCAAGGCGAAGGTGGGCACGGACGCGAAGGTGTTCCCCTTCCCGGCCGTCGGCTCCACCGCGCCGGTGGTCTCCGGCGGTGACGCGGCGGTGATCTTCAAGGACTCCAAGGCCGCGCAGGCCCTGCTCACTTTCCTCGCCTCCCCGGACGCTGCGACGATCCAGGCGAAGCTCGGCGGCTATCTCTCGCCGAACAAGAACGTGGCCGTCTCGGCGTATCCGAACGCGGTGCAGCAGAAGATCGCCAAGGCGCTGATCGCGTCCGGTGACGACTTCCGCTTCGACATGTCCGACCAGGCCCCGCAGGCCTTCGGCGGCACCCCGGGCAAGGGTGAGTGGAAGGACTTGCAGGACTTCCTGAAGAACCCGGCGGACGTGGCGGGCACCCAGGCGAAGCTGGAGAAGGACGCGGCGGCCGCGTACGGAAGCGGGAGCTGATCCGGCGATGGCGTCGGCAGCAACGGCGGCCGGGGCCCCACCGGGCCCGGCCGCGCCGCGCGGTCGCAAGGGCGTGACCGGCACCCGCAGGACGGTGGCAGCGCTGTTCCTGCTGCCCGCCCTGGTGCTGCTCGGTGCGCTCGTGGTCTACCCGATCGGGTACTCGGTCATCCGCAGCTTCTTCAACGCGGGCGGCGACGGTTTCACCGGCGTCGACAACTACAAGACCCTCTTCACGGACGACGGCATCCGCACCGCCCTGAAGAACAACGTCATCTGGGTGGTTTTCGCGCCCACGGTCTCCACCGCACTCGGTCTGATCTTCGCGGTGCTGACCGAACGGGTGCGCTGGGGGACGGCGTTCAAGCTGGTCGTCTTCATGCCGATGGCGATCTCGATGCTGGCGGCCGGGATCATCTTCCGGCTGGTGTACGACCAGGATCCGCACAAGGGGGTCGCGAACGCGGTGTGGGTGGGGGTCCACGACACCTTCGCGCAGTCGTCGGCGTTCCCGAAGGCCCACCCGGGCCGCGAGTCGCCCCTGGTGGCCCAAGGGGGCGGCTTCATCACCAAGGCCACGGTCCACGCCGGGCAGCCGGTCACCCTCCCTCTCGTCGGCGTCGCCCCGGACCAGATGCCCGGCGGTGCGAAGAGGGCCGTGGCCGCCAGGCCCGAGCCGGGGAAGATCACCGGCACCACCTGGCAGGACTTCACACGCGGAAAGGGCGTGGGACGGCTCGGCGCGCCCGACCCGTCCGAGCTCGGCTATGCCGGGATGCGGATCGAGGCGGTGAAGGACGGCAAGGTGGTCGCCGCCACCGAGGCGGCCGGCGACGGCACCTTCACGCTGCCCGCCTCCGCCGACGGGGCCAGGCTGCGGCTTCCGGCGGGCAACTTCAGGGAGCCGTACAACGGTGTCGAGTGGCTCGGCCCGGCGCTGGTCACCCCGGCGGTCATCGGGGCGTATGTGTGGATGTGGGCGGGCTTCGCGATGGTGCTGATCGCGGCCGGGCTCGCGGGTGTGCCCCGGGAGCTGCTGGAGGCGGCGCGGGTGGACGGCGCCAACGAGTGGCAGGTGTTCCGCAAGGTCACCGTGCCGCTGCTCGCGCCGGTCCTCGCGGTCGTCACCGTCACGCTGATGATCAACGTGCTGAAGGTCTTCGACCTCGTCTACATCATCGCGCCGGGCTCCTCCCAGGACGATGCCAACGTGCTCGCCCTGGAGCTGTACCGCAAGGGTTTCGCGGAGAACCAGCCGGGCGTCGCGAGCGCGATCGCGGTGCTGCTGCTGGTGCTGGTGATCCCGGTGATGGCGTTCAACATCCGTCGGCTGAGGCGGGAGGTACGGCGATGACCTGGCTGCTGGAGAAGATCAACGGCGGTCTGGTGCGCGTCTTCCTGATCGTCGTCGGCCTGTTCTGGCTGGTGCCGACGATCGGTCTGCTCATCTCCTCGCTGCGCGCGCCCGAGGACATGAGCGCGAGCGGCTGGTGGAAGGTGTTCGCCAAGCCGTCCCAGCTGACGTTCGACAGCTACCGCAGGCTCCTGGAGAACGGCGACATCACGCACTCCCTCTGGAACACCGTGCTGATCACGGTCCCGGCGACGGTGCTGGTCGTCGTGGTCGGCTCCCTGGCGGGCTACGCGTTCGCCTGGATGGAGTTCCCGGGCCGGGACTGGTGGTTCCTGGGTGTGGTGAGCCTGCTGGTCGTACCCGTGCAGGTGGCGCTGATCCCGATCGCCGAACTGTTCGGCAGGATCGGCCTGTTCGGGACGATCTTCGGTGTCATCCTGTTCCACACCGGCTTCGGTCTGCCGTTCGCGGTGTTCCTGCTGCGGAACTTCTTCGCGGAGATCCCGCGCGAGCTGCTGGAGGCGGCCCGGCTCGACGGCGCCGGTGAACTGAGGCTGTTCGCGACGGTGGTGATGCCGCTCGGCGGGCCGGCGATCGCGAGCCTCGGCATCTTCCAGTTCCTGTGGGTGTGGAACGACATGCTGGTCGCGCTGGTGTTCACCAAGTCGGGCACCCAGCCGATCACGGTCGCGCTGCAGACGCAGGTACGGCAGTTCGGCAACAACATCGACGTGCTGGCGCCGGGCGCGTTCATCTCCATGGTGATCCCGCTGGCCGTGTTCTTCGCGTTCCAGCGGCAGTTCGTGTCCGGGGTGATGGCGGGCGCCGTCAAATAGCCGCGCAGCGGTCACTTCCGAGAGGGCGGGCGGCAAGAGGCCCGTCCTCTCGCGTTCACCTGGGGTCCCCCACATGCCGTAAGGCCGCGTAACCAATTCACTCCATCGGCCGTTCCCGGTCAAAACCCCCGCGCCGACCGACGACCCTTGGATGTCCCTTGCCCAGGTTCAGTGTCATTGTCCCCGCGTACAAGGTCCAGGCGTATCTCCCCGAGTGCCTGGACTCGGTGCTCTCGCAGTCGTATACCGATCTGGAACTGATCGCCGTGGACGACTGCTCACCGGATGCCTGCGGGGAGATCATCGACGAGTACGCGGCCCGTGACGCGCGCGTGCGGGTCGTGCACCTGGCCGAGAACCAGGGGCTCGGGCGGGCCCGGAACGCGGGGATGGCCGAGGCGAGCGGCGACTACCTGGTCTTTCTGGACAGCGACGACACGCTCGCCCCGGACGCGCTCCTGGCGATCGCCGACCGGATCAAGGAGGCCGGCGAGCCGGACGTCGTGATGTACGACTACGCCCGCACCTACTGGGACGGCCGGTCCGAGCGCAATCAGCTCGCCGCCCGGCTGACCGAGCAGGGCCGGGCGCCGTTCCGTCTGGAGGACCGGCCGGGTCTGCTCAGCGTGCTGATGGTCGCCTGGAACAAGGCCTGCCGGCGGGAGTTCGTCGAGGAGCACGGCTTCGCCTTCCCGCCGGGCTACTACGAGGACACCCCCTGGACCTTCCCGGTGCTGATGACGGCGGGGTCGATCGCCACTTTGGACCGGGTGTGCGTGCACTACCGGCAGCGCCGGCAGGGCAACATCCTCTCCACCACCAGCGGCAGGCACTTCGATCTGTTCGAGCAGTACGACCGGGTGTTCGCGTACGTCGAGGAACATCCCGAAGTGGGGCGGTGGCGGCCGGAGTTGTTCCGCCGCATGATCGACCACTACGCGACGGTGTTCACCAAGCGCGGCCGGCTGCCGCGCGGCAGCCACGGTGAGTTCCTGCGCCGGGCCCGCGCCCACTACCGCCGCTACCGCGTCCCCGGAACCCGGATGCGGCCGCGGACCATCCTGGTCCGCTTCGGTCTGCACCGCACGTTCCGGGCCTTCCAGCTGGCCTCGGCCGTGCGCCGGCGCACGCTGAAGGCGGCGGTGAAGCTGGCCCGTGCCGTGCGCGCCGGTGCGCTGCGGCTGCACTACCGGATCCAGCTGCGGCTGCCCGTGCGCGCCGACCGGGCGGTGTTCGCCTCCGGTGCGGGCCAGGGTCACGGCGGTGACCCGGGCGCGCTGGAGGAGGCGTTCCGCGCGCACGCCCCGCACATCCGCACCGCGTGGATCGCCCGGCCCGAGCACCGGCACACGGTCCCGCCCGCCACCGACAGCCTCCGGCCGGGCACCGCCGGCTACTGGACGTCGCTGGCCCGCGCCAAGTACCTGGTCTCCGACGACGTCCTGGACCCGGGCCTGCGCAAGCGGAGCGGGCAGATCCTGGTCCAGACCCAGCGCGGCACACCGCTCGGGCACCTCGGCCTGGACCTCCTGGAGCACCCGGCGGCGGCCCACGGCACCGACTTCACCCGGCTGCTGCGGGCCGTCGACCAGTGGGACCTCGTCCTGTCCGCCAACCGGCACTCGACCCTGACCGGCGAGCGGGTCTTCCCCGGCCGCTACACCACGCTGGAGTACGGCGCCCCGCGCAACGACGTCTTCCAGCGGGCGACCCCGGCGGACGTGGCCCGGCTGCGCGGGCTGCTGGGCATCCCCGAGGGCGCGGTCGCGATCCTGTACGCACCGGCCCACCGGGACTACCAGCGCACCCAGCGCCCGCAGCTGGACCTGGCGCGGATGGCGCGCCGTCTCGGCCCGCGCTTCGTGATCCTGGCCCGTACCCACGCCGACCACCGCCCGGAGGGCGCCCGGATCATCGACGTCCGCTCCCACCCGAGCGTGCAGACCCTGTGCCTGGCCTCGGACGCCCTGCTCACCGACTACGCGTCGATCATGTTCGACTACGCGGGTCTGGACCGGCCGATCGTGGTGCACACCGGCGACTGGGCGGCGTACCAGGCGTCCCGCGGGACCTACTTCGACCTGCGCGTCTGCCCGCCGGGCGCGGTCGCGCGCAGCGAGGACGAGCTGATCGACATCTTCGCGACCGGCCACTGGCGCGGCTCGCGCTCCGCCCAGCTGCGGGCGGCGTTCCGGGAGCGGTTCTGCCCGTACGACGACGGACGCGCCGCCGAACGGGTCGTACGGCATGTGGTGCTGGGCGAGCCCGGCCTGCCGCCGATCGTGCCGCTCGCGGAGCGGGAGCCGGCCCCCTCGGCCTGCGCGTGGTCCCCGCTGGCCACCGTGCCGCAACCTTCCGGTTCCCTTCCCGTCACCGAGAGGCGTTGAGCAGCGTTGATCCCTCCGGGAGTTCCCGTGCCCCTCGGCTCGACGCGGCCCACTCCGAGCCGGCCGTCCACCTGGCGTCCGGCGGGGCGGCCCGGTCGCGTGGCAGGCCTCGTCCGCAGGACCCGTGTCAGCATGCCAACAGAAAGAACAGAATGCCCCGCTTCAGCATCATCGTCCCCTCCCACGGGGTCGCCGCCCGGCTGTCCCAGGCGCTGGATTCGGTTCTCGGCCAGTCCTTCGGCGATCTGCAGCTGATCCCGGTCTGCGACGGCCCCGACGCCACGGCCGGCGCGGTGGCCGCCGGCTACGCGGAGCGGGACTCCCGGGTGACCCCCATCGACTCGCCGCCGTCCGCCGGTCTGAGCGGGGCGCGGAACGCCGGGATGCGGGCGGCGACCGGTGCGTATGTGCTGTTCCTCGACGGCGACGACGTGCTGCTGCCGGGCGCGCTCGCGGCGCTGGACGCCCGGCTGACGGAGACCGCCGGTGTGGACGTGCTCTACGTCGAGCACGAGCGCGCCCCCTGGTGGGAGGGCGAGCCGACCAACCCGGCCGCGCCGCTGTTCGCCAGGGCACCGAAGGGCGCCTTCGCCCCCGCCGACCTTCCGGAGCTGACGGGCGTCCAGCTCCCGGCGTGGAGCGCGGCCTACCGCCGCGCCTTCCTCACCGAGCACGAACTGACCTTTCCCGGCAGCCACTTCACCGACCTCGGCTGGGGCGGGCTGACCACGCTCGCCGTCGGGCGGATCGCGGTGCTGCGCCGGGTCGTCGTACGGCACCGGCTGCGCCGGCAGGGCAGCCGGCTCCATGTGCCCGGGCCGCACCAGCACGCGGTGCTCGACCAGGTGGAGCTGGTGCTGACCCGGGCCGCCGGGCGGGATCTGCCCGCCGAGCGGACGCGGGCGCTCTTCGAGCAGTTGTTCACCCATGTGCTGAAGACGGCGTCCCGGCCGGAGCGGCTGCCGTCCGGGCGCCGGGCGTTCTTCCGCCGCGCGGCCCGCCTCTACCGCCGGCACCGGCCGGCCGGCTTCCGGGCGCCCGGCGGCAGCCTGGGTGTGCAGCACCGGCTGCTGGCGGCCGGAGCGTACAGCGCGTTCCGGGCGCTGCGCGGCGCCAACCGGGTGACCACCAGGCTCACCGAGGGCCTGCCGCGCCCACGCATGCTGCGCACCCGGCTGCGCTACGCCCGCGACCTGCACCGCCCGCTCGACCCCGGACTCGCGGTGTACTGCGCCTACTGGGGCCGGGGCTACACCTGCAACCCGGCGGCGATCCACGCCAAGGCCCGCGAACTCGCCCCGCACATCCGCTCGGTGTTCCTGGTGGAGCCGGGGCAGGAACACGCGATGCCGCCGGACGTCGAGTACGCGGTGATCGGCTCGCGCCGCTACTGGGAGGTGCTGGCCCGCGCCAAGTACCTGGTCAACAACGCCAACTTCGCCGAGGGCATCGTCAAGCGCCCCGGCAGCGTGCATCTGCAGACCCAGCACGGCACCCCGCTGAAGACGATGGGCGTGGACCAGTCGACGTACCCGGTGGTGGCCGCCCGGTCGGGCAGCTACACCCGGCTGCTCGGCCGGGTCGACCGCTGGGACTTCAACCTCTCCGCCAACCGCCACTCGACCCAGATGTGGGAGCGCGCCTTCCCCGGCTCCTGGGAGGCGCTGGAGTACGGCTATCCGCGCAACGACGTCTACTACACGGCGACCGGCGAGGATGTCGCCCGCATCAGGCGGGAGTTGGGCATCGCCGAGGGCAAGACGGCCGTCCTCTACGCCCCCACCCACCGCGACCACCACACCGGCTTCGAGCCCGGCCTCGACCTGGAGGCGTTCTGCGAAGCGGCCGGCGAGGACGTCGTCGTCCTGCTGCGCGCCCACTACTTCTACGACCGGGGCCCCGCGCGGAGCTGCGGCCGGATCATCGACGTCACCGCGCACCGCTCCTCGGAGGAGGTCTGTCTGGCCGCGGACGCGCTGGTCACCGACTACTCGTCGATCATGTTCGACTACGCCAACCTGGACCGGCCGATCGTCGTGTACGCCGACGACTGGGACGTCTACCGGGAGACGCGGGGCGTCTACTTCGATCTGATGGCCGAGCCGCCCGGCCCGGTCGCCCGCACCCCCGAGGAGCTGGCGGCGGTCTTCCGCGACGGCTCGTACGCGGGCGCGGAGGCCGCGGCGCTCAGGGCCGCGTTCCGGGAGCGGTTCTGCGAGTTCGACGACGGGCGGGCCGCCGAGCGGGTCGTACGGCGGGTGCTGCTGGGCGAGCCGCCGGAGGCGGCCTTGCCGGTGATCCCGCTCGCGGAACGCGTCCCCGCCCCCGCCGCGACCCTCGTGAGGAGCTGACCCGCCCGTGCCCCGCTTCAGTCTGATCGTGCCCTGTTTCAAGGTGCAGGGTTTTCTGCGCGAGTGCCTGGACTCGGTGCTGGCGCAGTCCTTCAACGACTTCGAGCTGATCGCCGTGGACGACCGTTCCCCGGACGGCTGCGGCGCGATCCTGGACGAGTACGCCGAGCGCGACCCCCGGGTCAAGGTGCTGCACCTGCCGAAGAACGTGGGCCTCGGCCGGGCCCGCAACGCCGGGATGCCGCACGCCACCGGCGACTATCTCCTCTTCCTGGACAGCGACGACACCCTCACCCCGGGCGCGCTGCGGGCGATCGCCGACCGGCTGGCGGAGGCCGGCGAGCCGGACGTGCTGGTCGTCGACTACGCCCGCACCTACTGGTGGGGCGGCACCCGGCGCAACGCCCTGGCCGAGGTGCTCGCCGAGGCCGGCCCGGACACGTTCACCGCCCGCACGTACCCGCGGATCCTGGACCTGCTGATGGTGGTGTGGAACAAGGTCTACCGGCGCGAGTTCGTGGCGTCGGAGGGCTTCGCGTTCCCGCCGGGCTACTACGAGGACACCCCCTGGACCTTCCCGGTCCTGCTCAGCGCCCGGCGGATCGCCGCGCTGGACCGGATCTGCGTGAACTACCGGCAGCGCCGGCAGGGCAGCATCCTGTCCACCACCAGCCGCAGGCACTTCGACGTCCACGACCAGTACGAGCGGGTCTTCGCGTTCGTCGAGCAGCGGCCGGAGCTGGCGCACTGGCGGCCGTATCTGCACCGCAAGATGGGCGAGCACTGCCTCGACATCCTGGCCAAGCCGGACCGGCTGCCACCCGGCGACAGGGCCGAGTTCTTCCGGCGTACGACGCGGATGTTCCGCGCGCACGCACCCGAGGGCGCCCTGGCCGACGGCGAGGTGGGCCTGCTGGAGGGCTCCTGGACGGGGTACCGGATCAGGCGGCAGGCGGCGCGGATCGGGCAGGAGGCGGCCCGGCGGGCCGAGCCGGTCCGCGACGCCGCCGCCGCGCGGGCCCGCTCCGGCTGGGCGTCCCTGCACGCGATGCGCCCGCTGGACCCGCACCTCGTCGTCTACTCGGCCTCCTCGCACCGGGGCATGCTCGGCGACCCGGCCGCCGTGTACGCCAAGGCCCGGGAGATCGCCCCGCAGCTGCGCGGGGTGTGGGTGGTGCGGGACGCGGAGACCGCCGCCGGACTGCCGCCCGGCGTGGAGCACGTGATCGTGGACTCCCGGCGCTACCTGGAGGTCACGGCACGGGCGAAGTTCTTCGTCAACGACGTCAACTGGCCCGGCGCACTGGCCAAGCGGCCCGGCAGCGTGCACATCCACACCCACCAGGGCACCCCGCTGAAGTACATGGGCGCCGACCTGCTGGACAAGCCGGGCGCCCGGCTCGGCTTCGACGTGCCGCAGATGCTGCGCCGGGCCGACCGCTGGGACTACAGCCTGGTCGCCAACCGCCACTCCGAGCTGGTCTGGGAGCGGGCCTACCCCTGCCACTTCACCTCGCTGCGCACCGGCAGCCCCCGCAACGACGTGCTGGTGAACGGCGGCGCCGGCGGCTTCCGGCAGCGCCGTGGCATCCCGGAGACGGACACCGTCGTGCTGTACGCGCCGACCCGCCGGGACTACCGCCGCACCGGGCACGTGGACCGGATCGACCTCGCCCGGTTCGCGGCCGACCTCGGTGCGGGACGCACCCTGGTGGTCCGGCTGCATCCGTCGCTGGCGAACGGCCCCGCCCGCGGCCTGGGCCTGGCCGAGCTGGCCCGGCGCGGCATCGTGGTCGACGCGACCGACGAGCCGCGCGTGGAGGAGGTCCTGCTCGCGGCGGACGCGCTGGTCACCGACTACTCGGGCGTGATGTTCGACTACGCCAACCTGGACCGGCCGATCGTGGTGCACGCCGACGACTGGGACGCGTACACCGCGAGCCGGGGCACCTACCTCGACATCACCGCCGAACCGCCCGGCCATGTCGCGCACTCCTACCGGGAGCTTGCCTGGCTGTTCGCCTCGGGGTCCTGGCGGGACGAGGAGTCGGCGCGGCTGCGGGCGGAGTTCCGGGCCCGGGCCTGCGAGTTCGACGACGGCCGGGCCGCCGAGCGCGTCGTACGGACGCTGCTGCTGGGCGAGGCCATGCCGGGCGCCGGGATCCGGCTGCCGGGCCAGGGCACCGGACGTGACGTGCTGACCTCGGCGTAGGGCGCACACGCGCGAGGGTGCCGGTGCCGGGGCGGCGCCGGCACCCTCGGGGCGCCCGGGTCACTCGATGACGAGGTCGACGTCGATGTTGCCGCGGGTGGCGTTGGAGTAGGGGCAGACCTGGTGGGCGGTCTCGACCAGCTTGCGGCCGGTCTCCTCGTCCACGGTGTCGGGCAGCTCGACGCGCAGCGTCACCTTCAGCCCGAAGCCCTCGCCCTGCTTGCCGATGCCGACCTCGGCGGTCACCGCCGCGTCGCTGACGTCGACCTTCGCCTGCCGGCCGACCAGGCCGAGGGCGCTGCCGAAGCAGGCGGCGTAACCGGCGGCGAAGAGCTGCTCGGGGTTGGTGCCCTGGCCGTTGCCGCCCAGCTCCACCGGCGGAGCCAGCTTCAGGTCGATCTTGCCGTCGGAGGAGACGGCACGACCGTCACGGCCGTGGGTGGCGGTGGCGACTGCGGTGTAGAGCGCGTCCATGGTGACCCGTCCTGTCTGTGCGGAGTCCGTTACGAGCTTGCGAGGACAAGTAGAGCACACAATTAAGTTGTGCACAACTCAATGACCGGCAAGAGCTACCCTGGAGCCATGACCGCCTCGCCCGCCACCGCCGACGCCGACTGGCTCCGCCTGGACCGCCAGATCTGTTTCTCCCTGCACGCCGCGTCCCGCGCCTTCAACGGCGTCTACCGCGTGATCCTCAAGGACCTCGGGCTCACCTACCCGCAGTACCTGGTGATGATGGTGCTGTGGGAACAGGGCGAGCTGCCCGTCAAGAAGCTCGGCGAGCATCTGCGGCTCGACTCCGGCACGCTGTCCCCGCTGGTCAAGCGGCTGGAGGCGGCCGGCCTCGTACACCGGGAGCGCAGCGCCGAGGACGAACGCTCGGTGCGGGTGCGGCTCACCGAGGAGGGCACGGCGCTGCGCGAGCGGGCCCTGGAGGTGCCGCGCCGCATCATGGGGGCGACCGGTTTCGCCCTGGAGGAGATCGCCGCACTACGCGAACGCCTCGACCAGCTCACGACCGCGCTGGACGCGGCGGCGCTGACGGCGGCCGAGGACTAGACCGGCGCACGGAGAGCCGTACGACCGTCGCACCCCGGGCGGCAGCACCGTCAACGGCAACGCCACCCCCACAAGGGTGATTTCCCCCCCGCCCCACCCTCCCTGCGGCCCGGGCCGACGCCTGCGCCCCCGCGTGGGCCCACACCACCAGCACCGCGAACCCGTGCGGCCAGCAGCCGAGCCGGGCCCTTCGGCATGGCCTGACCTTTTGCGATTAACCAATCTTTTTCCGGTCATAACGGCGTATCGGCAGGGATACGGCATCCGCGCCGCTTAGGCTCCCATGCGATGAACCGTCTCCGTGTCAACTCCGGCCCGGTCCTCGCCGTCACCGCCCTCTGGCTGGGCACCCGCGGCACGATGCTGTGGCTGCTCCTCCACGAGGGCGCCCCCGTACTGGGCGGCGGGTCGGTGGCCCGTGAGGTGTGGCGGCTGTACTTCGACTGGTACGGCGTCCTCGCGCACGGCTCCTTCCCGACGCACGACACCACGTGGCAGTACCCGCCGGGCGCGGGCGCGGTGCTGCTGGCGCCGGCTCTGCTGCCGTGGCTGTCGTACTTTCAGGCGTTCGTGGTGCTCACGCTCGCCGCGGACGCGCTGGTCACCGCGGTGCTGGCCCGCGCGGGCAGGCCGGCGGGGCGCAGCCTGCTCGGCGCGGCCCTGTGGACGGGCGGCCTGCCGCTGCTGCTGCACCTCCCGCTCGCCCGGTACGACGTCCAGGTCACCGCGCTGGCCGTGCTCTCCCTGCTGGCGCTGGGCCGCTCCCCGCGCGCCGGCGGTGTGTTCGGGGCGCTGGGCGCGCTGGTGAAGGTGTGGCCGGCGCTGGTGCTGCTGGGCACGCCCCGGGGGCGGCCGACGCGCGAGGCCTGGGGGTGGGCGGCGGCCACCGGGGCCGCCTCGCTCGCCGCGTTCGCCGTGTTGTTCGCGCATCCGCTGTCCTTCGTGCGGGAGCAGGGCGGGCGGGGCGTGCAGATCGAGTCGCTCGGCGGTACGGCCCTGAACCTGGCGCGCAAGGCCGGCTGGCCGGGCCGGGCGCAGTACCAGTACGGCGCCGCCGAGCTGGCCGGACCCCATGTGCACGCGGTCGCCACCACCTCGCTGTGCCTGACGGCACTGGCGTTCGCGCTGCTCGTGCTGTGGCGGATGCGGGCGCGGCGCTGGAGCGAGGCCACGCCGTTCGACGCGGCGCTGTGCGCGGTGCTGCTGTTCACGGTCACCAGCCGGGTGATCAGCCCGCAGTACATGATCTGGCTGGTCGGACTCGCCGCCGTGTGCCTGACCTCCCGGCACACCGGCCAGCGGCCGGTCGCGGCGCTGGTCCTCGCGGCGACCGCGGTGAGCACCGTGGTGTTCCCGATGTACTACCAGGAGGTGGTCGACGGCACCTGGACCGGCTGTCTGCTGATGCTGGTGCGCAACGGGATCCTGGCGTCCGCGGCGGTACTGTCGTTCGTCCGGCTGTGGCGATCGGCGCGACCGGAAGGAAAGAGCGTGCGGACCACGGAACCCCACTCCGATTCCGAACGTCTTCGGGACCGGGCCCTAAGCCTCTCTTAACGGCCTATTACCGAACATTTCTACGCTCCCGGCCCGTGGACCCGATGCGATCAGACCCGCCAGGCACATCCGACGCAGCTGCCGCTGCCGTGCCGCCGCACACGGCGCGGGTCGGTGTCGTCGTCATCGGCTACAACGACCATACCCATGTGGGTGACGCCGTGCGTTCGGCGCTCGCCCAGGGGCCGGCGGTCGCCGAGGTCATCGCCGTGGACGACTGTTCCACGGACGGCAGCGCCGACCTGCTCGACCGGCTGGCCGCCGACGAGCCCCGGCTGCGGGTGGTGCGCCGGAGCGTGAACAGCGGCGGCTGCGGCAGCCCGCGCAACGCCGGGTTCGACGCGGTGCTGGCGGCCTCCACCGAGGCGAACGCCGAGGTCGCGAGCGGGCTGTGCGTGCGCCGGGAGCTGCCCTCGGGGCGCGAGCAGCCCTGGCAGGAGCCCCTGTACACGACGCACACCGTCCTCGCGCGCCCCTCCCAGCACCCGCGCCGGCAGTCCCGGGACGACGACCGGACGCGAGGGCGCACGACGGTTCCGCTCACGCCCTCCGGCGCGGACAGCTGGTCGGCCGAGCTGGCCGTCCACTTGGCCGCGCTCGGGGCGGGTACCTGGGACCTGCGGCTGACCGTGCGCTTCGCGGACGGCGCCCAGCGGGAGGTCACGGCGCACGCCCTCACGGGCGCCGGCCGACTGCGCCGACGCGCCGTCCCGAGCGTCCGGCACGGCGTGCTGCTGGTGCAGCCGTACGCCACGCACTCCGGCGCACTGGCCGTGCGCATGGCGACCGGCGGGGGCGGAGTGGCACGGGTGGCGGCCGGCCGCCTGCGCCGCCTGCTTCACTGAGCCGCCCGCGGGGTCACCGGACCCCACTGCTTCACTGAAAGACGCCCGCTGCCGCACCGAGCGGCTGAACGGGCCAGATGAACGAGGAGACGGCCGCAATGACCTGGCTGATCACCGGCGGTGCCGGATACATCGGGGCACACGTCGTACGGGCGATGACCGAGGCGGGCGAGCGCACGGTCGTCTACGACGACCTGTCCACGGGCGTCGCCGAGCGCGTCCCGGCGGAGGTTCCCCTCGTGCAGGGCTCCGTCCTGGACGCGGAGCTCGTAGCCCGCACGCTCGCCGAGCACGAGATCAGTGGCGTCGTGCATCTGGCGGCGAAGAAGCAGGTGGGCGAGTCGGTGGAGCTCCCGCTGCACTACTACCGGGAGAACGTGGAGGGCCTGCGCACCCTCCTGGAGGCGGTCACGGCAGCGGGTGTCCCGTCCTTCGTCTTCTCCTCCTCGGCGGCGGTCTACGGCATGCCGGACGTCGACCTGGTCACGGAGGAGACCCCCTGCCTGCCGATGTCCCCCTACGGCGAGACGAAGCTGGCCGGCGAGTGGCTGGTCCGCGCGACGGGCAAGGCGACCGGCATGTCCACGGCGTCCCTGCGCTACTTCAACGTGGCGGGCGCGGCCGGCCCCGAACTCGCCGACACCGGCGTGTTCAACCTGATCCCCATGGTCTTCGAGAAGCTCACCGAGGGCGCGCCGCCGCGCATCTTCGGCGACGACTACCCGACGCCGGACGGCACCTGTGTCCGCGACTACATCCACGTGGTCGACCTGGCCGAGGCCCACGTCACGGTCGCCCGCGCCCTGGCGTCCTCCCCCGGCACCGACCTGACCCTCAACATCGGGCGCGGCGAGGGCGTCTCCGTCCGCGAGATGATCGACCGCATCAACGCGGTCACCGGCTACGACCGCCCGCCGACCGTCACCCCGCGCCGCCCCGGCGACCCCGCCCGCGTCGTCGCCGCGGCCACCCGCATCGCCACGGAACTGGGCTGGCAGGCCAAGTACGACGTCCAGGACATGATCACCTCAGCCTGGGAGGGCTGGGTACACCACCACCCGGAGGCAGCGCGGTCGTAGGCCGTGGCGGTGAACGACGGCCGGGTACTGCCCACGCAGGACCTGGCCGAACTCACCGTGGCACCCCTCAAGAGACCGTTCTGCGAGTAGTCCGTAGCCGGTCGGACAGCGCCCCGCGCCCCTCAGGGAGCTGCGGTTCCATCGGCGGCACCCACTCGGCAACGGCCGGTGTGCCGCGGGCAGCCATGCCACCGAGCCGACACCCGCCCAGCGACGGCCTTCGTACCCCGTGGGTGCGGGCAGTCGTGCCGAAGAGGGTGCCCACCCCGACAACGGCCGTCGCACCCGCCCAGCTACAGGCAGCCACCACGCCGAGGCACAACCCACCCCGGCAGCGACGGTCGCGCCCGCACAGCTACAGGCAGTCGTGCCGCTGGGGCGGCACGGGTGGGCGTAGCGGCACCCCGCCGGCGTGGGCGAGCGGAATGCCCCTCGCTCGGCGGCAGGACCCCGCACCCCACCAGCGCGGGCAAGCGAAACACCCCGTCGGCCGACGGCAGCACCCCGCCGGCACCGGCAGGTGAAGCCCGCCCCGGCCGGCGCAAGTGGCCCCTCACAACGCCTTGAGCGCCCCCGCCGTGGCCCGGGCCAGTTTTTCCAGGTAGCCCTTGGGCAGGTTGGGGGAGCGGATGACCACCGCGCGCCAGTACAGCGGGCCGGAGATCAGGTCGAGTGCGAGGTCGGGATCCAGGCCCGCCCGCACCTCGCCCCGCGCCTCCGCCGCCGCGACGATCTTGCTGGCCACGCCCTCCTGCCCGTCCCGCAGGGCCTTCTGGAAGGCGTCGGCGATGTCGGGATTGCGGGCCGCCTCGGCCTGGAGGTCGGGGATGATCTGCGAGGCGACCGGGTGGCGCAGGGCGCGGGAGGTGACCTCGTACAGGAGGCGCAGGTCGCCCTCCAAAGAGCCCGTCTCCGGGACCGGCAGGCCCAGCACGGCCATCGCCGACACCACGTCCAGGACCAGGTGCAGCTTCGAACGCCACCGCCGGTACACCGCCGTCTTGCCGACGCCCGCGCGCCGCGCGATGCCCTCTATGGACATGCGTGCGTATCCGGCGGCCGCGAGTTCCTCGAAGACCGCCGCCCGGATGGCCTCGGTCACATCCTCCCGGAGTACGGCGGCCCCGGCAGGGGTCCGGCGCGGACGTGTCGGCGCATCGTCGGCGTTCGTGGTCATGACCCACAGCATAGGCCGTGACGACGAAACGGTTGCGTTCCGACGTCGATTGGTTCTACGCTCGCGTTGCGACGATACGGTCCCGTTCCGACGTAAGAGAACATGAAGAGAAGCGTAAGGAAACGAACGCGGTGTCGGACGACGGACCATCGACTCGCCCCGGCGACAGCCGGGCGCGGCACCCCCTCCCCCGAGCGAAAGCAGCGGATGTGAGTCAGGTCATCGACACACCGCCCCCCACCCAGACCTCGGCCGACGACGACCTCGCGGCACTGGCGGCCCGGCACGGCCTGTCGGTCAGCGGCGCACGACCCACCCTGCCCGACTACGTCCGTCAGCTGTGGGCCCGGCGCCACTTCATCACCGCCTTCGCCACCGCCAAGCTCACCGCCCAGTACAGCGAGGCCAAACTCGGCCAGGTCTGGCAGGTCATGACCCCGCTGCTGAACGCGGCGGTCTACTACTTCATCTTCGGCGTGCTGCTCGGCACCAAGAAGGGCGTCCCGGACTACGTCCCGTTCCTGGTCACCGGCGTGTTCGTGTGGACGTTCACCCAGAGCTCGATCCAGGTCGGCACCCGCGCGATCTCCGGCAACCTCGGCCTGGTGCGCGCCCTGCACTTCCCGCGCGCCGCCCTGCCGATCTCCTTCTGCATCCAGCAGCTCCAGCAGCTGCTGTTCTCGATGGCCGCGCTGGTCGTCATCCTGCTCGGCTTCGGCCTGCCGATCACCCCCGGCTGGCTCCTGGTGATCCCCGTCCTGATCCTCCAGTTCCTGTTCAACGCGGGCATGGCGATGATCATGGCGCGGATGGGCGCCAAGACCCCGGACATCGCCCAGCTGATGCCGTTCGTGCTGCGCACCTGGATGTACGTGTCCGGCGTGATGTGGAGCATCAGCAAGCTCACCAAGAAGGACCACCTGCCGCACATCGTCACTCTCCTGCTGGAGAACAACCCGGCCGCGGTCTACATCGACCTCATGCGCTACGCGCTGATCAAGAGCTTCCACGCCAAGCAGCTGCCCCCGCACGTGTGGGCGACGGCCACCGGCTGGGCCCTGATCGCCGGCGTCGGCGGATTCATCTACTTCTGGAAGGCTGAGGAGAAGTACGGCCGTGGCTGAGCAGACCCCCACCGAGACCCCCAAGACCGCCACCGAGATCGCCACCGACAAGATCCCGACCGTCGTCTGCGACGGCGTCGACATCGTCTACCGCGTCAACGGCACCGGCTCCGGCCGCGGCTCCGCCACCGCCGCCCTCAACCGCATCCTGCGCCGCAAGCAGGCCGAGCAGGCGGCGGGCGTGCGCCGGGTGCACGCGGTGAAGAACGTGTCGTTCGTCGCCTACAAGGGTGAGGCGATCGGCCTGATCGGCACCAATGGTTCCGGCAAGTCGACGCTGCTGAAGGCCGTGGCCGGGCTGCTCCCCGTGGAGAACGGCCACATCTACACCAACGGCCAGCCCTCCCTGCTCGGCGTCAATGCGGCACTCATGAACGACCTGACGGGTGAACGCAACGTCTACCTCGGCGGCCTCGCGATGGGCATGACGCGAGAGCAGGTCAGGGAGCGCTACGAGGACATCGTCGACTTCTCCGGGATCAACGAGAAGGGCGACTTCATCACCCTGCCGATGCGCACGTACTCCTCCGGTATGGCCGCCCGGCTGCGCTTCTCCATCGCCGCCGCCAAGGACCACGACGTCCTGCTGATCGACGAGGCCCTGGCCACCGGCGACCGCCGATTCCAGATGCGCTCGGAGGACCGGATCCGCGAGCTGCGCGAGAAGGCGGGTACGGTCTTCCTGGTCAGCCACAACAACAAGTCGATCCGCGACACCTGCGAGCGGACCCTGTGGCTGGAGCGCGGCGAGCTGCGCATGGACGGGCCGACGGAAGACGTCATGAAGGAGTACGAGGCCTTCAGCGGCGACAAGAGCGACAAGAAGACCGCTGGTAAGAAGGTGGCTTAAAAATTACCGGAAGGGAAACCGCAGACGGCGGAACTTCATCTTCCTCCTTGGGCCCTCTCCGGCCCCCCTCTTACCCCTAGTGCGATTATCCCATTCATCCGCTTAGTGACAGTATGTTATGAAGAGTGGCCAAGCCGACGACCAGAAGGAGTCCCCTGCGATGCCCCAACTCAGCGTCATCGTCTACGGACCGAACGCACAGGGGCATCTGACAGAGTTGCTGGACTCCCTGGCGGCCCATCCGCTCCCCGACGCCGAGGTGATCGTCGCCGCGGTCGGCGACTGGGCGCAGGAGGCCGCCGAGGGCCACACCCCCGAGACGGTGGTCGTACCGCTGCCGGAGGGCACCGCAGACGCGGCGGCCCGGACCGCCGGAGCCGCCCGCGCGACCGGCCGCTGGCTGCACTTCGTCCAGGCCAAGGACAGCCTGCCGGCCGGTGCTCCCCGGCTGATCGCCGAGCGGATCGCCGAACTGGACACCACGGACGCGACCGCGGACGTGCTGCTCTTCGACCACGTCGCCACCACCTGGCAGACCGCCGCCACCCCCTCCCGCGACGGCCGCCTGCTCGCCGCCGTCGGCCGTGACAGCCTGCCCCTGGACGAGTCCGCCGACCTGCTGCGCCTCACCCCGCTGCTCGGCAACCGCGCCCTGCGCGCCGAGTTCTGGCGGGCGCACGAGGAGCGGCTCACCACCGGCGACGAAGCGCACACCGCCCACGCCGCCCTGCTGTACGCCGGCCGGGTCGCCTGCCTGAACCAGGTGGCGTACGAGCACCGCGAACTGCGCCCCGAGAGCCAGCCGCCGCTCGCCCCCGAGGACCGGTTCGCGCTGATCGAGCGCTACGAGTCGCTGCTCGCGCTCACCAAGGACCGCCGCGCCGCCCGCGTGGTGCTGTACGACCTGATGATGCGCGACCTCGTGCGCACCTTCGCCGGGGAGAACCTGCCCGACGCCGTGGCCCGCGAGTTCTTCCGCCGTGCCTCCCTCGCCGCGGTCCGCTGGCGCCCCGAGAACCACGAGCGCCCGGCGGGCGTGGAGGGCGTACGGCACGCCCTGCTGGAGGAGGGCGCGTACACCAAGTACCGCGCGTTCCAGGCCGTCAACCGCACCCGCCGCGCCGCCAAGAAGGCCGTACGCACCCGTAAGCGCCAGGTCGGTGCCAAGCTCCGCGACCAGCAGTACCAGCGCGCCCTGAGCCGCCCGGTCGACCCCGACCTGGCCGTGTTCGCCGCCTACTGGGACCGCGGGGTGGCCTGCAACCCGGCCGCGATCGCCGCCAAGCTCGCCGAACTCGCCCCGCACATCCACCAGGTGTGGACGGTGTCGAAGGAGAACGTGGCCCTGCTGCCGCCCGGCACGGACCACGTCGTCCCCGGCACCCGCCGCTACTGGGAGACGCTGGCCACCGCCAAGTACCTGACGAACAACGTCAACTTCCCCAACGCGGTGGTCAAGCGCCCCGACGCGATCCATGTCCAGACCCACCACGGCACCCCGCTCAAGCGCATGGGCCTGGACCAGATGGAGCACCCGGCCGCCGCCAAGGGCCTGGACTTCGCCGCGCTGCTGGCCCGTATCGACAAGTGGGACTACAGCGTCAGCGCCAACAGCCACTCGACCCGCATGTGGGAGCGCGCCTACCCGGCCCGCTACACGCCGCTGGACTACGGCTATCCGCGCAACGACGTCTTCTACACGGCCACGGCCGCGGACGTACGGGCCGCGCGTGAGCGCCTCGGCATCGCCCCGGGCAAGACGGCCGTCCTGTACGCGCCCACGCACCGTGACTACGAGGCCGGCTTCACCCCGCGTCTGGACCTCGCCGAACTCGCCGACCGCCTCGGCGAGAACACGGTTCTGCTGGTCCGCGCCCACTACTTCTACGGCGGCTCCTCCTCCCCGCTGACCGGCCTGCGCCGCTCCGGCCGGATCATCGACGTCTCCTCCTACGACCCCGTCGAGGAGCTGTGCCTGGCCGCCGACGCGCTGGTCACGGACTACTCGTCGATCATGTTCGACTACGCCAACCTCGACCGCCCGATCGTCGTCTACGCCGACGACTGGGAGACCTACCGCACCACCCGGGGCGTCTACTTCGACCTGATGGCCGAACACCCCGGCCAGGTCGCCCGCACCCAGGAGGAGCTGACGGAGATCTTCGCCTCCGGTGCCTGGCGCGACGAGAGCGCGGCGAAGGCGCGGGCCGCCTTCCGGCGCCGGTTCTGCGAGTACGACGACGGACGCGCCGCCGAACGGGTCGTACGACGGGTGTTCCTGGGCGAGCCGGAGGAGGCACTGCCACCGGTGCTCCCGCTCGAGGAACGCACCCCCGCCCCGACCCCCGAGGAGGCCTCGGTATGACGACCCCCGACGTGACGGTGACGGTCATCGTCTACAACGACGCCGCCCGCCTGCCCCGAGCGGTCGCCTCGCTGCGCGCGCAGACGCACGCGAACATCGAGATCATCATCAGCGACGACCACTCCACGGACGACACGCCCACGGTGGCGCGCCGGCTGGAGGCGCAGGACGACCGCATCCGCTACCTCCGGCTGCCGGAGAACAGCGGCGGCTGCAGCGCCCCGCGCAACCGGGCCGTCGAGATCGCCCGGGCGCCGTATCTGATGTTCCTCGACAGCGACGACGAACTCCCGCCCCGCGCGGTCGAGTTGCTGCTCGCCGCGCACCGCGAGCGCGAGGTGGACTTCACCATGGGCGCGGTACGGCGGGTCCGGGTCGACAACGGCCGCCGTACGACGTGGATGCCGCACCTGGTGGCCGAGCGCCGCACGGTGGAGGGCATCGAGGCCGACCCGCGGCTGCTGTTCGAGCACCTGTCGACGAGCAAGATGTACGCCCGCGCGTTCCTGGACCGCCACGAACTCCGCTTCCCGGAGGGCATCCACTACGAGGACCAGCTGTTCTCGGCGCAGGCGTACTGCCTGGCGACGGCGTTCACGATCATTCCGGACCCGGTGTACGTCTGGTACATCGACCCGTTCGCGGCAGCGGCCTCGGCGTCCATCTCCAACCAGCGGCACAAGGTCACGAACGTCCGCGACCGCGTCCACGTCCAGCGCCTGATCGACGACTTCCTGGTGGAGAGCGGGCACGCGGGGCTGCGGGAGGACAAGGACTTCAAGTTCCTCAAGCACGACTTCCGGATGTACGCGGGCGATCTCCCCTACCGGGACGAGGAGTGGCTGAGCGCCTTCGCGGACATCATGAATCCGTACCTGGAGACGCTGTCCGAGGGTGCGTACGCCCGCCTTCCGCGTCCCGAGCGGGTGGTCCTGGAGCTGCTGCGGGAAGGCCGGCTGGAGGAGGTCGGGCTCGCGGCACGCGGGCTCGGGCACGGGGTGGCACCGCGGCAGATCACGGCCGACACGTCGGGAGTGCCCTACTGGGGCGACAGCGTGCCTTCGACGGACCGCGCCCGCCGCGAACTGAACGTGTCCGACCTGGAGTTGGACACGCGCCCGTTCCCGAGCGCGCAGTTCCGCCACGAGATCACGGAGTTGACCCCGGGCGCGGGGGCCTCGGTGACTCTCGCCATCCGCACCTACGACCCGGGGCTGCGCCTGCCCGTCGGCCCGCAGCGGGCCAGCCTGATCGTCTCCCCCGGCAACCGCCGTATGACGGTGCCGTTCCGCCTGGACCCGGTCGGCCCCGGCGTCTTCGAGGGCGAGGTCCGCCTGGACCTGGCCGAGGCCCCGCTCCCCTTGCAGGGCTTCGCGGGCGTACGCCATCCCCTGGTTCGCCTCCAGCAGCAGGGTCTGTCCAACTCCGGCATCCTGCTGGCCCCGCTGTCCTTCCCCACCCTCACGGCCCGCATCGAGTACCGCTCCGGCGCGACCCCGCACGAGCTCACCATCGAACCGGAGGGCCGCAACCCCGGCCGCCTGCAACTCCGCTGGCGTCCGGTGGGAGTGACGGCGCGGGTGATCCGCCCGCTCGTCCAACGAGTCGCCCGCCCCAAGGTCCGCAAGGCGGCCAAGCTGCTGTCGAGCGTGCTGCGGTAAGGGGCGCTGTTCGAAGCGCCGTTGCGCCGAACGTCTGTGGCCGGCCACGGGTCTCCCGTGGCCGGCCATGTAGTTCCCGGCACAGCCAGGCGCTGGGGGTACCCCCCTTGGGGGGAGGCACCCGGCCCGGCCCGGCACGGCTCAGGGCATCACTCGGTACAGGACCTGGGAATCCGGCCCGGTCTTCACCTTCCGAAGGCCCGGACCGGCCAGGCTCTTCGGCCCCACGACCCACCGGACGCCGTACTCCCGCGCGATCCCCGCCCGCTCGGCGGCAGACGTCCCCGCAGCGAAGTACCGCGCAACCGCCGCCTCCCGGCGCCCCGCATCCGCAAGGAACACATCCGGATACCCCGGCGCCACGGTGTACGCCCCGTACGCCGGGATCTGCCGCGCGGGGAACTCGCGAGCCATCACCACGTCCCCGTACTTCACCCACGGCGTGATCCAGTGGTACCCCACCCACGGCGTCCCGTACTTCGCGGCGACCGCGGACGGCAGCGCTGCACGCCCCGTCACATACCCGAGCGTCCCGGCCTGCGTCCACGCCCCGACAGCCAGCGCGGCGCCCAGCACACACGCCCATCCCACCCGGACCGCCCGCCGCCCGGCCGCGACGACCTCCAGCGCGGCGGCGAGCTGCGCCGGGATCAGCGCGGCGGGCATCGCACGGCCCCAGGAGTAGTGCCCGGTCAGCCCGCCCGCGGCGAACATCAGCACGCCCAGCGCGAAGAACAGCACCAGCGGATCCCAGCGGTCCCGCCGCAGGCGCAGCACCAGCGCCGCCACCCCGAGCAGCACCAGGCCGAAGCGCGCGGCCAGGTTCTCGTACAGCGGCCGGTGGATCGCCTCCAGGTCCGCGCCCGCGGAGAACAGCGAGAAGAAGTCGTAGTACGGCCACAGCCAGAGCAGCAGCATGCCCAGGGCGAGCGCGGCGGCCAGGCGCAGCAGCACCGCCCGCGCCGGCCGCGCCGCGATCACCATCGCCAGCGCGCCCAGAGAGGCCACCACGCCCGTGAACTGGTGGCAGAGCAGGATCAGGGCCCAGAGCACGCCGAGCCACAGCCACCTCCCCCACGAGGCCTCGGTCCGTACCGCCCGCGTGACCCAGGCCCAGAAGTGGAAGGTGAGCCCGAGCGCGAAGACGCTGGGGTACGACACCGTCAGCGCCAGGGAGTTCAGGCCCAGGAAGCCCGACCAGTTGAACAGCACCGGACCCCACAGGAAGACCAGGCTGAGCAGGGCCAGAGCGGGGGCCGCGCGATGGGCGCTGAGTGTACGGACGTAGCGCCAGACGCCGGTGACCAGCAGCGTCAGCGCGACGAGCGCGGCGCCCCGCAGGACCACGAACACCGACAGGCCGGTCACCTTGGCGACCACGCCCAGCAGCAGCATCCACGGCGAGTAGTAGGGGCTCGGCGTGTCCGCGTCGACCAGCGGATTGCCCGGGTGGAGCAGATTGTGGCTCAGGCGCTGGATGGTGGCGGCGTGCATGCCGAGGTCGCCCGCCCACGGCAGGCGGACGATCACCAGGAGCAGCAGCACCACGACGAGCGCGGCGGCGACCTGCGGCAGCAGCCGGCCCGCCCGTGCGGTGCCGGACGGCGTCTCTGTAGGACTCACCGGTTCGATGTCAGACGGTGCGGTGTGCATCCTGCTGGAACACCCACGTGCGGTAGACCACAAAACGGAAGGCGGAGGCGAGCACGATCGACAGTGCCTTCGCCACATTCGACCCCAGCACGCTGTGCAGGCCGAGACCGTGGTAACCCACCCAGAACAGGCCGATCTCCATCACCACGCCGAGGCCGCTGAACACGAAGAACAGCATGATCTGGCCGCGGGTGCGGGAGGCCCGGTCGCGATACGCGAAATAGCGGAAGCCCAGGTAATTGGTCGCCATCGCGACACAGCTGGCCAGCACGGTCGAGGTCATCGCCTGCCAACCCAGGCCGCGCAGCAGCAGGTTGAAGATCAGGAAATTGACGAGGACACCGCTGCCGCCGACGATCCCGAATTTCACGACCTCCAGCACGACCCGCGTGACGGGCCGCCGAGCCGGAGCCGGAGCCGGCGCGGGCGCTGTTGCTGGTGCCGGGCGGGTCTCGGTGAGTTGAACAGTCACGGCGCCGACCCTATCCGAAGGGCATCGATTAGCAGGAAACGGTAAATTCGCTGATCTTTTTTGGCTAAGGGTCGGCAAGAAACGGAACGCCCCGGACCGCTTCTGCGTCGGCCCGGGGCGCTCTCACTGCCGTACGGCTACGAGTGCGTGCGCAGCAGCGTCCGCATCGTCCGCATCGCCACCGACAGGTTGGCGAGGTCGAACGTCTCCGAACCGCGGATCTCCTCCAGGGTCGTACGCGCCCGGCTCAGGATGGGCGCGTTCTTCTGCTCCCAGGCCTTGAAGCGCTGCTCGGGAGTGGAGGTGCCGTTGCCGGCCGCGAGCACATCGGCGGTGAGGGCCGCGTGCGCCGCGTACAGGTCCTCGCGGATGGAGGCGCGGGCCATGGACTGCCAGCGGTCGGCGCGGGGCAGCTCGATGATGCGGTCCATCAACTGGGTGATGTTGAGCCGGTCGGCGAGGTCGTAGTAGATCTCGGCGACGTCGAGCGGGTCCTTGCCCATGCGGTCGGCCACCGACACGATGTCGAGCGCCGGGAAGGCGGAGGAGAACCCGGCCACGCGCGTGGCGAGCTCGTCCGGGACGCCGGCCGCGGACAGCTCGTCGTACACCTGCTCGTACCACTCCAGGTCCGCGCCGCGCAGCAGCTTCGGCAGCTCCTGCCAGACCCGCTCGACCCGCTCGGCGAAGAACTCGACCGTCTCGGCGAGCTGCAGCGGCTGCGGCCGGTTGTTGAGCAGCCAGCGCGTGCCGCGCTCGACGAGCCGGCGCGAGTGCAGCCGGATCCGGGTCTGGACGGCCGCGTCGACCCTGTTGTCCAGGGCCTCCACCGCGTCCCACACCGGGGCCGAGGAGAAGATCGCGCGGGCCGCGGTCTGCGCCCGGACGATCTCCTCCAGGGAGGCACCGGTCTCCTCGCGCAGCCGGTGCAGATACGTCGTGCCACCGGTGTTGACCGTGTCGTTGACCAGCACGGTCGTGGTGATCTCGCGGCGCAGCGGGTGGTGGTCGATGGCCTCGGCGAAGCGCTCGCGCAGGGCCGTCGGGAAGTACGCGTGCAGCAGGCTGCGCAGGTACGGGTCGTCCGGCAGCGAGGTGTGCAGCAGCTCCTCGGCGACCGTGATCTTCGTGTACGCCAGGACGACGGCGGTCTCCGGGCCGGTCAGGCCCTGGCTCTGGGCGAGACGCTCGCGGATCTGCCGGTCGGTCGGCAGGAACTCCAGCGCCCGGTCCAGGTGGCCCTCGCGCACCAGATGGCGCAGGAACCGCTGCTGGGCGTGGAGCATGGAGCCCGCCTGGAACAGGGCGTTGGCCAGGGCGGTGTTCTGCGCGTAGTTGTTGCGCAGGACCAGCGCGCCGACCTCGTCGGTCATCTCGGCGAGCAGCTTGTTGCGCTGCTTGACGGTCATGTCGCCGTCCGCGACCAGGCCGTTCAGCAGGATCTTGATGTTCACCTCGTGGTCGGAGGTGTCCACACCGGCGCTGTTGTCGATCGCGTCGGTGTTGATCTTGCCGCCGTGCAGGGCGAACTCGATCCGGCCGAGCTGGGTCAGACCCAGGTTGCCGCCCTCACCGACGACCTTGACCCGGAGGGCCTTGCCGTCGACACGGATGGCGTCGTTGGCCTTGTCGCCGACATCGGCGTTCGACTCCACCGACGACTTCACGTACGTGCCGATGCCGCCGTTCCACAGCAGGTCGACCGGCGCGTGCAGGATCGCCTTCATCAGGTCGGCCGGGGTCATCTTGGCGACCTTGTCCTCGATGCCGAGGGCCTCGCGGATGTGGGCGTTGATCGGGATCGACTTGGCGCTGCGCGGGAAGACCCCGCCGCCCGCCGACAGCAGCTCGGTGTTGTAGTCGGCCCAGCTGGAGCGGGGCAGCTCGAACAGGCGGCGGCGCTCGGCGTACGACGTCTCCGCGTCCGGGTTCGGGTCGATGAAGATGTGCCGGTGGTCGAAGGCGGCGACCAGGCGGATGTGCTCGGACAGCAGCATGCCGTTGCCGAACACGTCACCGGACATGTCACCGATGCCGACGACCGTGAAGTCCTCGGACTGCGTGTCCACGCCCAGCTCACGGAAGTGCCGCTTCACGGACTCCCAGGCGCCGCGCGCGGTGATGCCCATGCCCTTGTGGTCGTAACCGGCCGAGCCACCGGAGGCGAAGGCGTCGCCGAGCCAGAAGTTGTACTTCTCGGCGACCCCGTTGGCGATGTCCGAGAAGGTCGCGGTGCCCTTGTCGGCCGCGACGACGAGGTAGGTGTCGTCGCCGTCGTGCCGGACGACGTCCTGCGGGGGCACGACCTCGCCGGCGACCATGTTGTCGGTGATGTCGAGCAGCGCCGAGATGAACGTCTTGTAGCTGGCGACACCCTCGGCCAGCCACGCGTCGCGGTCCTGGCCCGGGTCCGGCAGCTGCTTGGCGACGAAACCGCCCTTGGCGCCGACCGGCACGATGACGGTGTTCTTCACCATCTGCGCCTTGACCAGGCCGAGGATCTCGGTACGGAAGTCCTCACGCCGGTCCGACCAGCGCAGGCCACCGCGCGCGACCTTGCCGAAGCGCAGGTGCACGCCCTCGACACGCGGCGAGTACACCCAGATCTCGTACGCCGGGCGCGGCGCCGGCAGGTCCGGGATGGCCTGCGGGTCGAACTTCATGGAGACGTAGTCGTGCGGCGTGCCGCCGAGCGCCTCCTGGAAGAAGTTCGTGCGCAGGGTCGCCTTGATGACGGTGAGGAAGGACCTGAGGATCCGGTCCTCGTCCAGGCTCGCCACCTGGTCCAGGGCCGCGTCCAGCTCCTCCAGCAGGGCGTCCGTGATCTCCAGCCCGGCCTTCTGCCGCTCCGGCGACATCCGCGCCTCGAACAGCGAGACGAGGAGCCGGGTGGTGTGGACGTTGTTGCGGAGGGTGTCCTCCATGTAGTCCTGCGAGAAGGTCGAACCGGCCTGCCGCAGGTACTTGGCGTAGGCGCGCAGCACCATCGCCTGCCGCCAGGTCAGCCCGGCGCTCAGCACCAGGGCGTTGAAGCCGTCGTTCTCCGCCTTGCCGGTCCAGGTGGCGGCGAAGGCCTCCTGGAAGCGCTCGCGGGCGTCGTCGCCGAGGTGCTCCCCGGCGGCGCCCGCGGCCTTCGGCACGCGCAGACCGAAGTCGTAGATCCAGGCGGTGGTGCGGTCCGCGCAACGCAGCTCGTACGGCCGCTCGTCGGTGACCTCGACGCCGAGGCGGCTGAGCACCGGCAGCACGTGCGAGAGGGAGACCGAGCCGCCCTTCTGGTAGATCTTGAACCGGCGCTCCTCCGGCCCGGCGCCCACCGGCTCGTACAGGCTCAGGCTGAAGGCCTTGTCCTCGCTGAGCTGCTCCAGGTGGACCAGGTCGGCGACCGCGGCACGCGGGTTGTGGTCGGCCTTGTAGCCCTCGGGGAAGGCGTGGTTGTAGCGGCGCAGCACCTCGGCCGCGCGCTCCTCGCCGCACTCGGCGGTCAGCGCCTCGGCGAACGCGTCGGCCCAGGAGCGGGCGGCCTCCACCAGGCGTGCCTCGATACGGTCCTTGTCGGCGTCCGACAGCTCGGGCAGCTCGGTGCCCGGCGGGACGCGGACCACGAAGTGCAGCCGGGAGAGGATCGACTCGGTGTTCCAGGCGGTGAAGTCGACGCTGATGCCGCCGAGCTCCTCCTTCAGGATGTCGATGATCCTGAGCCGGACACCGGTGGTGTAGCGGTCGCGCGGCAGGTAGACGAGGGCCGAGTAGTAGCGGCCGTACTCGTCCTGGCGCAGGTAGAGCCTGAGGCGCCGCCGCTCCTGCAGATAGAGCACCGAGGTGGCGATGGGCTCCAGCTCGGTCACCGGCGTCTGGAACAGCTCGTCGCGGGGGTAGGTCTCCAGGATCTGGAGCAGGTCGCGGCCGTCGTGGCTGTTCGGCGAGAACCCGGCGCGCTCCAGCACCTCGTCGACCTTGCGACGGATGACGGGGACCCGGCGCACGGACTCGGTGTAGGCCGCGGAGGAGAACAATCCGAGGAAACGCCGCTCGCCTACGACATTGCCGTCCGCGTCGAACTTCTTGACGCCGACGTAGTCCAGGTACGACGGCCGGTGCACGGTGGCGCGGCTGTTGGCCTTGGTCAGCACGAGCAGCTTGTGCTCGCGGGCCTTGGCGCGGGCGTCGGCCGGCAACCGCTCGAAGGAGGGGCTGACCGGGTGCTTCTCGTCCTCGGCGTGGTGCGGGTCCGAGCGCAGTATGCCGAGACCGGTGCCGGGCACGGCGGCGAGCGTATCGTCCTCGCGCAGCTCGTATTCGCGGTAGCCGAGGAAGGTGAAGTGGTCGTCGGCCAGCCAGCGCAGCAGCTCGCGGGCCTCCTCGACCTCGGGCCGGGGCAGATCCGCGGGGACGGGCTCGCTCTCCAGATCAGCGCCGATCCGGGTCGCCGCGTCCCGCATCTTCTCCCAGTCCTCGACGGCCTCACGGACGTCGGACAGCACGCGCAGCAGATCGGCCGTGATCTCCTTCAGGTCCGCGCGGTCGGTCTCGCGGTCGATCTCGACGTGGATCCAGGACTCGAAGTGCGCGTCGTGCGGCAGGTCGGCGCCGGGCGCGGACGGCAGGACCTCGATCAGCTTGCCGGTGAGGTCGCGCCGGACCACGAACTGCGGGTGGATGACCACGTGGATGCCGCGCCCGCGCCGGGTGAGCTCATTGGTGACCGAGTCCACGAGGAAGGGCATGTCGTCGGTGACGACCTCCACGACCGAGTGACTGCAGGTCCACCCGTTCTCCTCGACGGTCGGGGTGTGGACCCGCACGTTCGCCGTGCCCTGGGGGCGGTTCTCGGCGAGACGGTAGTGCGAGACCGCGGCGCCGAAGATGTCGACCGGGTCGCGGTCGGTGAGGTCTTCCGGGGCGGTGTGCAGGTAGTAGCGCTGGAGGAACGCGAGCATGGACTCGCTGTCCGGGGTGTCCGGGGAGCCCTCGCCCTTGGTCCCGGTCGGTAGGTGCCCCCCGACCGGGCTGTTCTCAGCTACCCGGGCAGCCCTCTCGAGCAGCTCGGCCTTGGCTTCGTCCAGCTTGGTCTGCATTGTCCTCTGACTCCTGTCGCGCGCCGTTGCGTGACGTAGAAGGAAGTACGGTCTCTTTCCCTCCGGCTCGACGCCACGGCCCGGGGTGTCCGGTCCGCATCGACGCTATGCCGTGAGGTGAGATGAGCGGAGGGAATTCGGCCATTCTCGACACGCCTGAAGGGTGTGACGCTGCTCTCGGCGCCGCCGTGTCCAGGGGTGTCCCCGGCGTCCCGGGGGCTCCTGCGGCCCCGTCCCGCCCGCGAAGACCAGCGACCGCCGCCCGGTCACGGAGGTGTTCCGTGCAACCCGGGCGCAGGGCAGGGGCAGCATCGCCCCCGCGAGATATCGCGCTGATCACGCCACAAGGCTATCGCTCCTTACCCGGGGCCCGTCATGAGCCGTATGTGTACAAAACCGAGGGTCGAAGTTTGACGTTCTGCACAGGGGCGGGGTGGGGGGTGGTGGCGTATTTGGTGTGCGAGGGCGTCCGGTCGCGCCGGAAGGGTCACGACCGCACTCTGAGAGCAGGGCAGCACCCTGCCACCGGGTGGGGCCCCGGCGCCTGACGCCCAGGCACGTCGAGGCAGACCGGAACCGCGACGGCCCCCTTGGCAAGCACGCCCGGTGTTGGCACGTTGCCCAGGGACAGTGCGTCCCGCCCAGGAGTGCAGGAGCACCGGAGTACCCGGAGGAGCCGACATGCCCGCGAAGATCCTGATCGTCACCGGCGACGCGGCGGAGTCCCTGGAAGTCCTCTACCCGTACCAGCGCCTTCGCGAGGAGGGCTACGAAGTCCACATCGCGGCCCCCTCCCGCAAGACCCTCCGCTTCGTCGTCCACGACTTCGAGCCGGGTTACGACACCTACACCGAGAAGCCCGGCTACACCTGGCCCGCCGACCTGGCCTTCTCCGACGTGGACCCCGGCGAGTACGCGGCCCTCGTCATCCCCGGCGGCCGGGCCCCGGAGTACCTGCGCAACGACCCCGAGCTGCGCAAGATCCTCAAGGCGTTCTTCGACTCCGACAAGCCGGTCGCCCAGATCTGCCACGGCCCCCTGCTCACCGCGGCGATCGACAGCCTGCGCGGACGCCGGGTCACGGCGTACCCCGCGCTCGAACCGGACATGCAGGCGGCCGGAGCGGGCTTCCAGGACACCGAAGCCGTGGTCGACGGCACCCTCGTCTCCTCCCGGGCCTGGCCCGACCACCCGGCCTGGATGCGCGAGTTCCTGAAGGTACTGCGAGCCACAGCCCCGGCGAGCTGAGGGACGCCGGCGCGGGTGGGCGAACCGTGAGCCCCCCGGCGGCCGGCGGCAGCACACCGCACCGGCCGCTACGCCGCTATTCGCTGTGCTTCCTCCACCGCCTCGGCCAAGGAATCCACCACCGGCACCCCCACTTCCTCCAGACTGGCCCGACTGTGCGACCCCCGGTGTACAGCACGGCCAGCGCCCCCGCCTCCCGCGCCGCGACCGCGTCGTCCGCCGCGTCCCCGATCACCACGGTCCGTGCAGGCTCCACAGCCCCGCTCAGGGCCTCAAGGTGCCGCACCATGTGCTCCGCCTTGCTGCCCCCGGACGGCCCCGTACGCCCGTCGACCCGCAGAAAGTGCGCCTCTATCCCGAAGCCCCGCACGAGCGGCACCAGTTCGTCGTGCACATACATGCTCAGCAGCGACTGGCTGTGCCCCGCCGACCGCCACCCCGCGAGCAGCTCCGCCGCCCCCTCGGTCAGACCGCACCGCCCCCGGTGCTCGGCGTAGTACCGGTGGAAGATCCCGTCCATCAGCTCCCACTCGGCATCGGTCGGCAGCCGGCCGATCAGCCGCTCGTAGAACTTCGGCACCGGCACGCAGTACAGCGACCGGTACTGCTCCAGCGTGAGCGGCGCGAGCCCCAGCTCGGCGAAGGCCGCGTTCGTCGCCCCGATGATCGCGTCATTGTCGTGGAACAGCGTGCCGTTCCAGTCCCAGACGATGTGCGCGCTTTCGTGCATCCCCATGCCGAAAACCGTACCCGCCACCACTGACAACGACCGCCGGCACCCGATTCGACCAGGTCAGGCCAGGTCGAGTCGGGTCAAGCCAGGTCGAGTCGGGTGAGGGTCCGGTCGAGTCGGGTGAGGGTCCGGTCCAGTGGGGTCAGGTCAGGTCTGGTCCGCTCAGTTCAGGCGAGCCCGACCAGGTTCGGGATCTCCTGCGTGGCGTACCACAGCAGTTCGTGATCGTCCGCACCGTCCACGACGAACTGCGCGTCGTCGTCCCCCGCGTCGGCCGCCTCCAGCGCGTCCGCCGCCGCGGCCACGTCCCGCTCCGCCTCGTCGGCGTCGGCATGCACCGCCGCCGCCTTGGCCAGCGGCACGGTCGCCGTCACGGTCACCTCGCCGAGGGCGGACGGGTCGAGCCCCCGGTCCGGGTCGGCGCTCGCGGCGCCGTCGGCCACGTCCACGGCGACCACGACCCGGCGCCGTACCGCACTCGGGTCCGCCGCCAGCAGCCGCAGCGAGGCCAGCGTGGCCCGGCTCAGCGCCGCGTACTCCAGTTCCTCGATGTCCTCGGAGAGGTACCACTCACGCAGCGCGGGCGTGACGGCGTACGCGACGAAGGGACCGCTCCCCAGCTCACCCGTCTTGTGCGCCTCGGCGAGACCGGGGAGGGTCAGGGGGACGTAGACGCGCATGCTGGCCGCTCTTTCCTGCTCAAAGGCTCCGCTGTGGCCCCGGGAAGGCCGGCTGCCGCGTCTCCCGGAGAGCCTTCAGGATACGTGCGCGCGTCCCCTTTCGGGTCTGTGCCCACGCCCCGCAAGCCGTCGACTCCGGGCCACGCATTCACCCGGTACACCCGCTCAGCAGCGGGCCCCACCCACCTGATCGTCCTTCGGATGGGTGAACTTCCCCGCAGCGCCGGAGCGCTCCCCGCCTCCCTTGCGACCCCCTTCCCGTCCCCCGTACAAGATCCCCACCAGCGAGTTACCGCCCGGTATCGACCGGGCCCGCCGAACGGGGACCCCATGAACAAGGTCATGAGCCGCACGCCCCAGGAGATGAGCCGCGCTCCCCAGCCCCGCCCGCGCCACCGCCCGCCGACCCGCCACGACAGCCGCCGCCCCGGCGGCGCCCCGCCCCGGAACCCGTCGATCAGGGGCAGGCGTGACATGCCTCAGGCGGCGCCTCGGAACGCGCGCACGGCCTCCACAGCGCCGCAGACCGCCAAGCCGCCGGTACGCCCCACCGACCTCTTCGCCGACCGTCTGCTGGCCGTCCTGAGCGGTCAGCGGCCCGTGCACTGGATGCTCCGCCACACCGCGGGCCGCGCCTACGACGACCTGGCCCGCCTCGCCGCGCACAGCCCGCTGCGCACACGCGGAACCCACCCCGTCGTCCACGACATCGGCTACTACGTCCCCAGCGAGGGCGCCCTCGAGGTCTTCGCCCGCATCTCGGCCGGTGACCAACTCCGCGCCCTGGCCTTCCGCCTGGAACGGGGCCAGGACCTCCGCTGGCGCTGCACAGCGGTGGAAACCGGCCCCCGCCCCTAGCCGGCCCGCCCCCACCGAGCCGAACCGGAAGCCGGCAGCACAGAAGGGCCGGGCCCCAAAAGGAGCCCGGCCCGTCTCAACAGCCCACGCGCCGCAGGCGACCCGCGCTACTTCTTGCGCCGTCGGCCGCCCTTGGCCTGCCGCCGGCGCTCGGCCCGCGTCAGACCGTCCGCCTCGGACCGCACCGGCTCGTCGTCCTCGAGGTCACGCTCCACGATGCCGCCCTCACCGTCCACGGTCGGCGCCGAGAAGTGCAGGTCCCGCCGCTGCGGAACGTCCAGGCCCTTCGCGCGGATCTCCGGCCGTGCCCCGGCCTGCGCCGGAACCGTCTCCTGGACGCCCTCGCCGACCGGCTCCGCCGCCTCGACCGGGACCTCCTCGACCTGCTGCTCGACCTGGACCTCCAGGTTGAACAGGTAGCCGACGGACTCCTCCTTGATGCCCTCCATCATCGCGGTGAACATGTCGAAGCCCTCACGCTGGTACTCCACCAGCGGGTCCTTCTGCGCCATCGCGCGCAGGCCGATGCCCTCCTGGAGGTAGTCCATCTCGTAGAGGTGCTCGCGCCACTTGCGGTCGAGGACCGACAGCACGACCCGGCGCTCCAGCTCACGCATGATCTCGGAGCCGAGCTGCGCCTCCCGGGCCTGGTACTGCTCGTGGATGTCCTCCTTGATGGACTCGGAGATGAACTCGGCGGTCAGACCGGCCCGGTCGCCGGCGGCCTCCTCCAGCTCCTCGATGGTGACCTTCACCGGGTAGAGCTGCTTGAAGGCGCCCCACAGCCGGTCCAGGTCCCAGTCCTCGGGGAAGCCCTCGGCGGTCTCCGCGCCGACGTACGCGTCGATCGTGTCGTCCATGAAGTGCTGGACCTGCTCGTGCAGATCCTCGCCCTCCAGCACGCGGCGGCGCTCGCCGTAGATGACCTCGCGCTGCCGGTTGAGGACCTCGTCGTACTTCAGAACGTTCTTACGGGTCTCGAAGTTCTGCTGCTCGACCTGCGACTGCGCGGACGCGATCGCGCGCGTGACCATCTTGTTCTCGATCGGCACGTCGTCCGGCACGTTGGCCATGGACATCACGCGCTCGACCATCTGGGCCTTGAACAGGCGCATCAGGTCGTCACCGAGGGAGAGGTAGAAGCGGGACTCGCCGGGGTCGCCCTGACGGCCGGAACGACCGCGCAGCTGGTTGTCGATGCGCCGCGACTCGTGCCGCTCGGTGCCCAGCACGTAGAGGCCGCCGAGGGCCTCGACCTCTTCCTTCTCGGCCTTGACGGCCTGCTCGGCCTTCTCCAGGGCGGCGGGCAGCGCCGCGGCCCACTCCTCGATGTGCTCCTCGGGGTCGAGGCCGCGCTGGCGCAGCTCGGCCTCGGCGAGGTCCTCGGGGTTGCCGCCGAGCTTGATGTCCGTACCACGACCGGCCATGTTGGTGGCCACCGTCACGGCACCCTTGCGGCCGGCCTGCGCGACGATCGTCGCCTCGCGCTCGTGGTGCTTGGCGTTCAGCACCTCGTGCTGGATGCCGCGCTTGCTGAGCTGCTGCGAGAGGTACTCCGACTTCTCGACGGACGTCGTGCCGACGAGGATCGGCTGGCCCTTCTCGTGCTTCTCGGCGATGTCGTCGACGACCGCCTCGAACTTGGCGACCTCGGTGCGGTAGATCAGGTCCGACTGGTCCTTGCGGACCATCGGCCTGTTGGTCGGGATCGGGACCACGCCGAGCTTGTAGATCTGGTGGAACTCGGCGGCCTCGGTCATCGCCGTACCGGTCATGCCGGAGAGCTTGCCGTAGAGGCGGAAGAAGTTCTGCAGGGTGATCGTGGCGAGCGTCTGGTTCTCGTCCTTGATGTCCACCCCTTCCTTCGCCTCGATCGCCTGGTGCATGCCCTCGTTGTAGCGGCGGCCGGCGAGGATACGGCCGGTGTGCTCGTCGACGATCATGACCTCGCCGTCGATGACGACGTAGTCCTTGTCGCGCTTGAAGAGTTCCTTGGCCTTGATGGCGTTGTTCAGGTAACCCACGAGCGGGGTGTTCACCGACTCGTAGAGGTTGTCGATGCCCAGCCAGTCCTCGACCTTGGAGACGCCGGACTCGTGGATGGCGACCGTGCGCTTCTTCTCGTCGACGTCGTAGTCGCCGGTCTCCTCGAGGCCCTTGAGGGGGTTGCCCGCCTCGCCCCTCTTCAGGCGCAGGACCAGCTTGGCGAAGTCGCCGTACCACTTGGTGGCCTGGTCGGCCGGGCCGGAGATGATCAGCGGCGTACGGGCCTCGTCGACCAGGATGGAGTCGACCTCGTCGACGATCGCGAAGTTGTGGCCGCGCTGGACGAGCTCGTCCTGCGACCATGCCATGTTGTCGCGCAGGTAGTCGAAGCCGAACTCGTTGTTCGTGCCGTAGGTGATGTCGCACGCGTACTGCTCACGGCGCTGGGCCGGCGTCATGTTGGCGAGGATGCAGCCGACATTCAGGCCCAGGAACTTGTGGACGCGGCCCATCATCTCGGAGTCGCGCTCGGCCAGGTAGTCGTTGACCGTGACGATGTGCACGCCGTCGCCGGACAGCGCGTTCAGGTACGCGGGCAGGGTGCCGACGAGGGTCTTGCCCTCACCGGTCTTCATCTCGGCGACGTAGCCGAGGTGGAGGGCGGCGCCGCCCATCAGCTGCACGTCGTAGTGCCGCTGGCCGAGCACGCGCTTGGCGGCCTCACGGACGGTGGCGAACGCCTCGGGGAGCAGGTCGTCCAGGCTCTCACCGTCGGCGTACCGCTGCTTGTACTCCTCGGTGAGGGCCCGCAGCTCGGCGTCGGAGAGGTCGACGAAGTCCTCTTCGATGGAGTTGACCTGGTCCGCGATGCGGTGCAGCTTGCGCAGGATCTTGCCTTCGCCTGCACGCATGATCTTCGAGAGGACGGACACGGGGGTTTGTCTCCTTGCCGGTCGGGCCTGGGACGGTCGGTTTCCATTTGACTTACTGAGCAACGGCCATCGTATGCGAGGACCCGGCTGGGCCGGGAGGCCTGGCGGCCCGACGGCTGCTTCATCCAGGACAACGGACGGGTCACATGGATAGTGCCGCATCGGCGCAAGGAATTGCGCGAAATGTGATCGCATGCTCACGCGTAGCGAAAACCGATGGCCGCCACGCGGGCCGCCGAGCACAATCGGTCGATGGAACCCGTCACACTCACCACCGACCGCCTGGTCCTGCGCGCGGTCGGCCCGCACGACACCCAGGCGGTGTACGACGCCGTCCAGGACCCCGACATCCAGCGCTGGACCACGGTGCCGTCACCGTATCTGCCCGAGCACGCGACCGGCTTCACCGAGCAGTTGGTCCCCGACGGCTGGGCGCAGGGTTCGATGTTCACCTTCGGTGTCTTCCTCACCGGCGGGGAACTCGCCGGCATGCTCGGTCTGACCATGCGCTCGCTCGGCGTGGCGGAGGTCGGCTTCTGGGCGGCCAAGGAGCACCGCGGCCAGGGCTACGTCATCGAGGCCACACTCACCGCCTGCCGGTGGATCTTCACCCAGGTCGGTGTCGACCGGGTCGAATGGCGTGCCGAGGTCGGCAATCACGCCTCCCGCGCGGTGGCCGAACGGGCGGGTTTCACCGTTGAGGGCACCCTGCGCTCCGCGATCAACAACAAGGGAGTACGCCGGGACTGCTGGGTCGGTTCCCTGCTCCCCTCGGATCTGGGCCTGCCCTCCACGGCGCCGTACCTGCCCGCCCGTTCCTGACCGCCCGGGTACGTCTGCGCAGGTCACCGCGGACTGTCAGTGGCACCCTCTATCGTCCGGGCCATGACGACCCTGCCGCGCCCGACCACCACGCTCACCGCGGACGACGCCCGCCGTATCGCCCTCAGAGCCCAGGGCTTCCTGGGCACGCCCGACCGGCGGGCCGGAGTGCGCGGGGTGCTGCGCCACCTCGGCGCGGTCCAGCTCGACACGATCTCGGTCCTCGCCCGCTCCCATGAGCTCGTCCCCTACGCCCGCCTCGGCGCCGTCGGCCGCACGACGGTCGAGGCCGCCTACTGGACGGACGCCCATGCCTTCGAGTACTGGTCGCACGCGGCGTGCATCCTCCCCGTCGAGGAGTGGCCGTACTTCGCCTTCCGCCGCCGCGCGTACCGCAACCGCCCGCACTGGAACCACGAGCTGCCCGACGGCGCCTACGACCAGGTCATCAAGCAGCTGCGGGCCGAGGGCCCCCTGACCTCCACGGAGCTGGGCGGCGCGAAGAAGACGAGCGACTGGTGGGACTGGTCCGGCACCAAGGTCGCCGTGGAGCGTGCGCTGATGTACGGCGAGGTGGTGTGCATCGAGCGGCGCGGCTGGAAGCGGGTGTACGACCTGGCCGAGCGCGCGATCCCGGACGCGCTGCTGCACGACGGGCTGGACGAGGCCGAGTGCCTGCGCCGCCTGGTCCGGCTGGCCGGCGAGTCCCTCGGTGTGGGCACGCGCGCGGACATCGCCGACTACCACCGTCTCAAGGGGAGCAGGTCGACGCGGTCATCGCCGACTCGGGTCTGGTGCCGGTCGAGGTCGAGGGCTGGGGCAGGCCGGCGTGGGCCGACCCGGCGGCCCTGGCGACGCCGCCGCGCGGCCGTCACCGCACCACGCTGCTGTCGCCGTTCGACTCGCTGATCTGGGAGCGGGCCCGCACGGAGCGCATCTTCGGCTTCGCCCACCGCCTGGAGGCCTATGTGCCCAAGCAGAAGCGGGTCCACGGCTATTTCGCGATGCCGGTGCTCGCGGGCGGCCGGCTCGTCGGGCGGGTGGACCCGGCGCGCGAGGGGCGCACGCTGGTGGCCAAACAGGTCACCCTGGACGGTCCGAAGGCCGTACCGGCCGTCGCCCAGGCACTGATCGAGGCGGCCACCTGGGTGAACTGCACGGACGTCCGGGTGGAGCGGGTGGACGCGCCAGACCTGCGCGAGCCCCTGACGAGGGAACTCGCCCGCGCCCTCGGCTAGCCCCGCGGGGTTCCGCTACCGGATCTCGAGGATCTTCTCCCGCATCGCATAGACCACGGCTTCCATCCTGGAGTGCAGCTGGAGCTTCTCCAGGATGTTGCGGACGTGGTTCTTCACGGTGTTCTCCGAGATGAACAACTCCTTGGCGATGTCCCGGTTGTTCATCCCGGTGGCGACCAGCTTGAGGACCTCCAGCTCCCGGTCGGTCAGCCGCGGCGCGGGCACCAGCCGACGCTCGTCGGTGCGCTGGATCATCGACTTGAACTCGGTGAGCAGCTTCGACGCCATGGACGGGCTGATCTGCGACTGTCCGTCGGCCACCGCGCGAATGGCGGTCGCCACCTCGTCCGTGGAGATCTCCTTGAGGAGGTATCCGGTCGCGCCCGCCTTGATCGCGTCGTAGAGGTCGGCCTCCTCGTCGCTGATCGTCAGCATGATGATCTTGGCGCTGGGGGCGACCTCCTTGATGGAGGTGCAGGCCTCGATCCCGCCGCGCTTGGGCATGCGGACGTCCATCAGCACGATGTCGGGCAGCAGGTCGGCGGCCTTGTCCACGGCCTCGGCTCCGTCCCCGGCCTCGCCGACGACCTGGATGTCCTCCTCGGCCGCGAGCACGATCTCCAGGCCGCGCCGGAAGAGGGCGTGGTCGTCCACGACCAGGACTCTGATCGGCTCGGCGCGCACGGAGCCGGCGTCCGGGCCCGTGCCGATGGCACCGTCGTCGCCATCCTCGTCCCGCATCGGTCCGAAGGTGTCCGCCATCGTTCCTCCCCCTGAGGCTGTGGCCTGTGGTCCTGTGCCATCGCCAACCCAAGGCAGCGGCCCACCGGTTGGGCCGGTGCGGCCATGATTTCATGCCCGGGCGACACCGAGGTGACGTGCGGGGCGTGAAGTGGTCGCACACAGGTGCCCCTGGGGGCGCACGCGCGCTTCCAGGGGCACCGGCTCACTGTGGGCCGGGTGATCAGCCGCCCAGCGTGCCCCCCGCCGCGGGGGGCTGCGCCTCAGCGACCATCGGGTCGGTGCTGAGGTGGATCACGCCGTAGTCGTAGGCGTGGCGCCGGTAGACGACGCTCGGTTCCTTCGTCTCTGCGTCGACGAACAAGTAGAAGTCGTGGCCGACCAGTTCCATCTCATAGAGGGCCTGGTCCAGGCTCATCGGGGCGGCGACGTGGGTCTTCTCGCGGACGACGAGGGGGCCTTCGCCCTTGACCTCCAGCGAGCCGATCTTCTTCGTCGGCACTCCGTCCGCCTCTTCCTCGTGGACGGGGAGGCCGTTGCCGTTCAGCGTTGCCGCGCCCGGCACGTGGTCGGGGACCTCGGCCGCCGAGATCCGTCGTGCGCCCCGGCGCGAGAAACGCTTGTCGTGCTGCTTACGCAGCCGGGCGTCCAGCTTCTCCGCCGCCAGGTCGAGTGCCGCGTACGGGTCGCTGGCCGCCGCTTCCGCCCGGATCACCGGACCGCGGGAGCGGAGCGTGATCTCCACTCGGTCGCAGCGGTCGGCCTGTCGGGGGTTGGGCTCCTTGGACACCTCGACGTCGAGGCTGATCACCTTGGCATCGAGCCTCTGGATCTTCTCCAGCTTCAGCTTCTCGGCCACGTGCTTGCGGAACCGCTCGGGCACCTCGGTCTTGCGGCCTTTGACGACGATGTCCACGCAGAACTCCGTTCCCGGATCGCTCCGCTCCATCGGCGGAGCATCTCCCTTTTGCACCAGATCCGGTGAGCACCGGACCTCGGACTCGGTGACTTCCACCTCCTCCTCCCCCAAGGACGAGATCTCCACCCCACCACCACGGGTGATTGCCGAAAACCCGTGGCACGGCATTCCGATATGAGAGGTGTGGCCTGCGCCTTTCCTCACAACCGAACATATCTCGCCCGGACGGATGTCGTCACCCTCTACTCCGGCGTACCTCCGTTCAGGTGAATTGCACCTCTCGCCACCTGCAACGATGCAAGTTGGCGATCAGTTCCCGTTTATTTCGAAAGAATCCCGCGGAGCGGCGATCACGGCCGCATGGAGTGCATGCCCGAGGGCGTTGACCACCGCCTTTTCCGGTGCACCATGCACCCACTTCCCGCTCTCCCGCCGCACTCCGATCCGTCGTTCATCCCTTCCTTCCCGGGTTACGTCCCCGTACACAGCCGTTCTCACTCCAGTTCGCTCCTGTGTCACCTCCCGGACAGCCCGTGCGGCCTCCGCAAGGCTGGCGCCGGTGGTGATCAGGTCGTCGACGAGCACGACCTGTCCCGCGCCGAGCAGCCGAGCACCGCCCGCCGTCACCTCCAGCGCGCCCGCGAGGTTCTCAAGGCGCCGCCGCGCGTCGAGCCCGGCCTGGTCCGCCACCGGCCGCCGCTGGCGCAGTACGGCCGCCACCCGGGCCGGCGTCCCGGCGCGCCGCAGCTCACCGGCCGCTGCGAGCGCCATCCGCCGTACCGGATCGTGCCCACGCGCCCGAACGGCCCATCGGGCGGACGGCACGGGGACGAGCAGCACAGGCGCCTCGGCGGACCCGCCCGGCCCGCCACCGGCGACGGCTCCCGCACCAGGACCGGCAGTGACCGGGGCACCGCCTGCGCCGAGTCCCGCCCGCACGGCCGCGGCCAGGGCCGTCCCCAGCGCTCCCGCGAGGGCCAGCGCGCCCCGCTCCTTGTGCGCGAGAAGGAGCGTGCGCACCTCCCCCGCGTACGGCGCCGCCGCATGCACCACCGGCAGCCCGGCCGGCTCAGGCACCGGCCGTACCCGCCGCGGCGGGCGTCCGTACAGCGCGGCCCGGCACCGCGCACAGAGCTCCGTACGAGGTGCCCCGCAGCCCGCGCAGTCGGCCGGCAGCACCAGGTCGGTGAGGTCCCGCCACCACCCCCGCATGTCCACCACTGTGCCAACACCGAAGCCGCCCGGCCACCCCTGTGGAAAAGCCCCTGTGGACAACCGGAACGGAGCACACCGCCAAACGGGCGACGCGGTGGTACGCGAGGCGCTGGTCAGCCCGGATAGACCGGTGCCGTCCCGTCCTTGTCGACCTTCTGCCACTGCGCCCCGGACGGCAGCCGTACGATCCCGTCCTCCGAGTAGGCCACCAGGGGCACCCGCGTGTCCTCGGACGCGGCGATCAACTTGACGCCGGTGAGCGCGCCGGGCGCCGGGCCGTCGAGCGTGGAGCCGTCCACCTGGACGTACCGCATCTGCAGCACGCCGCCCTGTTCCCGGCCGACGACCAGCAGCCTGCTGTCCCCGGCCCACGACAGGGCGCTGACCTGCTCCAAGTCCGGTGCGGCGGAGCGCAGTTCGACCACCGAGGTGCCCTGTCCGGTGCCGTCGTCGTGCTGGATCCGGCCGATGAGCAGGGACTGCTTGCCGTCCTTCTCCACGACGAGCGCGATCCGAACCCCGTCGGCGGCGACCCGCGCGTCCTTGATCCGGCCGGGCAGATCCGGGACCGCGACCTCCGCCGGTTTGGCGGTGCCCTGTTCCAGGACGTACAGCCGCGGACGGTGCGGGTCGCGGTCGGCCACCCACAGGTCGCCGCGGGCGTCCCAGCTCGGTGTCGTCAGCCGGTCGTCCGGGGTCGGACCCTGGCTGGTCACCAGCGCTCCGCCGAGCGAACCGCTCGACGTCAGCGACGTCACGTACAAGGACCGGCCCTGGTCGCCGACCCCGGCCGCGCTGTGCTCATCACGCGACACCGCCACCGCGTCCAGGGCCCTGCCGCCCTCGCCCAGCGGCCCCGGCACCGGAACGGCGCTGGTGGTCGTGCTCCCTGTCGGCATCCGCACCAGCCGGTGCTTGCCGTCGAGGTAGTAGAGGTTCTCGGGGCTCTTGGCCGATCCGCGCCAGGCGGTGGACTCGGCGCGTTCCTCGCTCAGATCGCACAGCCGGTGGCCGCCGACGCCCTGCAGTTCGACGGAGTCCAGCGTCGGCGCCAGATTCCGCAGCGTGAACAGCACCTGCGTCGCCATCTCGGTGCACTTGGTCGCCGCGACCTGGGACACCTTGAGGTTCAGCGGCACGGTCAGCTTGTTCTGGTCGTCCGGTGCCAGCCCGGACACGTCCTTCTGCAGGGCCGTACCGGTTGGAAAACTGGACCTGACGACCGGACCGAGCCAGCGGGTGGGGCCGTTCAGCAGCGAGCGGACCATCTGCGTCATCGGGTCCACCTTGCTGCGCACGAACACCGGATCGGCCACCGCCACCGGCTCCGCCGCGGCCCCGACCGTCGTGTCGGAGGCGAAGTAGTACTTGTCGACGGGCGTGTAGTTGCGCTGGAAGTCCGACTTGCCCATGACGGCACCGTCGGGCAGCGCATCGATGCGCCACTGCCCGTTCTTGGGGTCCCGCGTGAGATGCACCTTCTTGCGGTAGGAGCCGCCGACCGGCTCGTACGCCTGCTGCGCGTCCACGGTCGCGACCATGCTGCCCGCCAGGACACAGGTGACGCTGCTGGTCGGCTCGGTGCCGCCGCCCGCCCGGCAGTCGGGCTCGATGCTCGGCCCATTGGCGAGGACCGTGGTCGAGCGCTCCGGCCGCCAGGTGCGCGCCGCGTCCGACGTCAGATACTTGCGGGCGGTGTCGTACGCCGGGTCGTCGCTGGTCAGGGCCTCCAGGAAGCCCTGCATGATCTCGGCGGGCCCGGCACCCTCGGCCGGCGGCATGGCGAACACCCGGACCCCGGTGTCCTGCCGGGGCGTGGACTCCACGTTCCGCAGATCCCCGTTGTCGGGCATCGAGGCGCACCCGGCCAGCAGTACGGCCCCCAAGGCGGCGTACGCCACACCGCGCCCCGGACCGGGCCGGGCGCCCCCGTCGCGGTCAGCGCCCACGAAATGCCTCCCCTGGCTCGGTCGAGTCCTCTGCCGCGGCCGGCTCCGGCCGGGTCGTGCCCGCGTCGGATGCCGGTTCCGTGGCGGGCCTGTCATCCGCGCGTCGTGCGCCACCGGTGGGCCGGGGCACCACGCGCGTGCCATTGCCGTTGCCCGGCAGTGCGGCCGGGTCGGCGGCCGGGGCGACGGCGGCCAGGCGCGGCGCGATCGGGGCGCGCGGCGGCAGCGCGGACGCCTGGGAGCCGCCCTGCTGTACGGGAACGGTCGCCCGCTTCTCCTCGCCCCCACCGGGCAGACCGGCCTCGTCGAGGCCACGGTTGCGGCGCGAGTCCTTCGGCTCCAGCGGTATCGGCGAGCCCCGCAGCGGCTCGTCGGCGGTCCTCGGCAGCGTCAGCCGGAACTGGGAGCCACCGCCCGGCTCACCCCAGGCCTGCAGCCAGCCGCCGTGCAGCCGGGCGTCCTCCAGGGCGATCGACAGCCCGAGACCCGTACCGCCGGTGGTACGCGCGCGTGCCGGGTCCGCCCGCCAGAAGCGGCTGAAGACGCGGGTCGCCTCGCCAGGCTTGAGACCCACGCCGTAGTCGCGCACCGCTACGGCGACAGCGCCGCCCGCCGAGGCGAGCTTGACGATGACGTCCTTGCCCTCACCGTGTTCGACGGCGTTGACGACGAGGTTGCGCAGCACACGCTCCACGCGCCGGGCGTCGGCCTCGGCGACGACGGGCTGCTGATCGCCGAAGACGCGTATGTGCGTGCCCTTGCGCTCGGCGAGCGGCTCGGCGCCGCTGACCACGCGCCGGACGACCTCCCTGAGGTCTATCGGCTCGGCCTCCAGCGCCGCCGCGCCCGCGTCGAAACGGCTGATCTCCAGCAGGTCGGCGAGCAGCGACTCGAACCGGTCCAGCTGGTCGGCGAGCAGCTCGGCCGACCGCGCGGTCACCGGGTCGAAGTCCTCGCGCGCCTCATGGATGACATCGGCGGCCATGCGGACGGTCGTCAGCGGGGTGCGCAGCTCGTGCGAGACGTCCGACACGAACCGGCGCTGCATCCGCGACAGGTCCTCCAGCTGCTGGATCTTCACCTGGAGGTTCTGCGCCATCTTGTTGAAGGCCTCGCCCAGGCGCGCGATGTCGTCCTCGCCGGTGACCTTCATCCGCTCCTGCAGCCGCCCGGCGGACAGCCGCTCCGCGATCCCGGCCGCCATCCGCACCGGCGTGACGACCTGCCGAACCACCAGCCAGGCGATGGCGCCGAGCAGGACGACGACGAACAGTCCGGCGGTCGCGAGGGTGCCCTTGACCAGGCTCAGCGACTTCTCCTCCTGCGTGAGCGGGAAGAGGTAGTACAGCTCGTACGGCCGTCCGTTGGGGTCGCTGACCTGCTTGCCGATGACCAGCGCAGGCTGCGACTCCTTGCCGTTGGAGTAGACGATCCGGGTGTAGCTCTGCGCGGCCGTCGTGCCGCTGTTGACCCGTTCGCGCAGGTCGGCGGGCACGCTGGAGGTCGGGTTCACGTTCCCGGAGCCGCGCGGGCTGCGGCCGCCGCCGCTGTCGTCGCCGACGGGCAGCGTGACGACGTCGAAGGCTCCCGCGCCACCGCTGGACAGCGACTCCACGAGGTCACTCATCCACTGGATGACGTTCTGCGACTGCCGGCCGTCCGTGGTCGCCGTGCCGTCCGCGGTACCGGTCCCGGCGGCCGCACCGGTACCGGCGGCGCCGCTGGCCGCCTCGTCGGCCTTCTGCTTCGCCACCGCGAAACCGCCCGTGGCCTGGCTCTGCGAGGCCCTCACCTTGGCGTCCAGCAGGCCGTTGCGCACCTGCCCGATCACGACGAAGCCCAGGAGCAAGACGACACCCAGGGACATCACCAGCGTCGTGGCTACGACCCGCAGCTGGATGTTGCGCCGCCACAGCCGCATCACCGGCAGCAGCGGACGGCGCACCCAGCGCAGGAACAGCCTGATGACCGGGCTGCCCTGGACCCCGCCCTGGAGCAGCCCGCCCTCGAAGAGACTCCTGAACCGCGCTCCCGGCGTCCGGCCGACAGGCCGCCCCGGACGGTCCCCGGAGCGGCCGGGGGCCGAAGCGGCGCTGTCCCCGGACATGTCAGCTCGGCCCGGCCTTGTAACCGACACCACGGACGGTCACCACGATCTCCGGCCGCTCCGGGTCCTTCTCGACCTTGGAGCGCAGCCGCTGGACGTGCACGTTGACGAGCCGCGTGTCGGCGGCGTGGCGGTAGCCCCACACCTGCTCGAGCAGCACCTCGCGCGTGAACACCTGCCACGGCTTGCGGGCGAGCGCGACCAGCAGGTCGAACTCCAGCGGGGTCAGCGCGATCGACTGCCCGTCCCGCTTCACCGAGTGCCCGGCCACGTCGATGACCAGGTCACCGATGGTCAGCTGCTCCGGTGCCGGCTCCTCCGACCTGCGCAGCCGCGCACGGATCCGGGCGACCAGCTCTTTCGGCTTGAACGGCTTGACGATGTAGTCGTCGGCGCCCGACTCCAGGCCCACGACCACGTCGACGGTGTCGCTCTTGGCCGTGAGCATCACGATCGGCACCCCGGACTCCGCCCGGATCAGCCGGCACACCTCGATGCCGTCCCGCCCGGGCAGCATCAGGTCGAGGAGCACCAGATCGGGCTTGGTCTCCCGGAAAGCGGCCAGCGCCTTGTCGCCGTCGGCTACGAAAGACGGCTCAAAACCTTCACCACGCAGCACAATGCCGAGCATCTCGGCCAGTGCGGTGTCGTCGTCGACGACAAGGACTCGTCCCTTCATAAACGACATCATCCCATTAGCTAATCGTTACCTGGCGTGACCTGGCACACAGCTCCGCAAGAGCCTCGGCCGTCACGGGTGAAACGGCTCCCTCCTCGGTGACGATGGCCGTCACCAGCTCGGGCGGCGTCACGTCGAACGCCGGGTTGTACGCCTGGGTCCCCAGGGGTGCCACCGGAATCCCGCCTCCTGCTCCCGTCACCGGCACCTGGGGTGCTGTGACCTCGGTCACCTCGAAGCCGGGGCGCTGCTCGACCTCGATGGACGCCCCGTCGGGGGTGCCCGGGTCGACCGTCGTCACCGGCGCCACCACGATGAACGGCACGTGGTGGTACCGCGCCAGCACAGCGAGCGGATAGCTCCCCACCTTGTTCGCCACCGAGCCGTCGGCCGCGATCCGGTCCGCCCCTATCAGCACCGCGTCCACCTCACCCGCCGCGAACAGCGATCCCGCCGCGTTGTCGGTGAGCAAGGTGTACGCCATGCCGCTGCGAGCCGCTTCGTACGCCGTCAGGCGAGCACCTTGCAGCAACGGACGCGTTTCGTCCACCCACAGCCTTCGCAGCCGCCCCTCCCTGTGTGCCGCGAAGGCCACCGCGAAGGCCGTGCCCTTACCGCCCGACACCAGCGAACCGGTGTTGCAGTGGGTGAGGATCCGGTGTCCGCCGCCGGGCAGCAACTCGTCCAGGAACGCCAGGCCGTGGGCCGCCATCCGGTCGCTGCCCTCGGCGTCCTCCCGGTGCAGCGACTGTGCCGCGGCCAGGGCCGCCGCGGCCGCCTCGGTGGCATCGCCGGTCTGCGCCAGCGCCGCCTGATGCGCGGCCTCCGCCCGGCGCACGCCGACGGACAGGTTCACCGCGGTGGGCCGGGCGCCCTCGAGCGCCCGCGCCGCCTCGGCCACGTCGAAGCCGCGCGCGGCGGCGAGCGCGACACCGTACGCGCCCGCGATGCCGAGCAGCGGCGCCCCGCGCACGGCCAGGGTACGGATCGCCTCCACCAGCGCCGGTGCATCTGTGCACACCAGCTCGACCTCCTCGGCCGGCAGCCGTGTCTGATCGAGAAGCATCAGCACCGGGCCCTCGGGTGGTTCCTCCCATCGGATCACAGGTATCTCGGTCGGCCGCTTGTCCCCATCGGTTCGCGCCTGCTGATCAGCCATGCGGTCAGTCTGCCCCGGATCCACCAGACAATTGAAGGCATCCAGCCCCTACCGCGGCCGGTCCGTTGATGACCACCCCATGGCACGATGGCTGCCAACCTGCCGCCGCGACCGCGGACGGGCACCGAGAAGGAGCTTCGATGACAGACACTCCGGGCTGGGCCTCGCCCGGATCCCCGTCGAACCAGGGGCGGGAACCCGGCGCGTCCAGCCCCGCCGAGCCCGCCGACACCGCAGCGCAGCAGGACGTGAACCAGCAGGGCCCAGGCGTGAAGTGGTCCAAGGAGCAGCCGCCGCCCGGCCAGTGGTCCGCGCCCACCGGTGCCCCCAGCCCCCACCCGGCCCCGCCGCCCCCTCCGCCCGGCCCGGGCTGGGGCGGCCAGCAGGCAGGCGGCCCCGGCGGCTACGGGGGCGGGTACGCAGGCCCTCCTGGCGGCTACGGAGGCCCGCCCGCCGGCTACGGCGTCTACGGCACCCCCGGCGGCTATGGAGCCTGGGGTGGCGGCTGGGGCGGCCCTCCGCCCGCGGCCAAGCCCGGCGTCATCCCGCTGCGCCCGCTCGGCGTCGGCGAGATCCTCGACGGCGCCGTCTCCACCATGCGCACCCACTGGCGCACGGTCCTCGGCATCTCGCTGGCGGTCGCCCTCCTGCTGAACACCAGCATGGTCCTGTTGCAGGGCTTCCTCCTGAACGACACCGTCGTCCGTACGACGTTCAGCGATCCCCACACCAGCCCCCACGAAGCACTCCGGGCCATGCGCGAGACCATGATCGGCACCGGAATCATCTCGGTGATCCGCTCGGTCGCCATCATCATCGCGACCGCCCTGCTCACGACCATCACCAGCCGAGCCGTCCTCGGCAGGCCGGTCAGCGCCGGCGAGGTCTGGCGCGAGGCCCGGCCGCAGATGCCGCGGCTCTTCGGACTGCTCATCCTGCTCGGTCTGATCTTCGCCGGTGTCGTCATCGGCGGTGCACTGCCCGGCTTCCTTCTGCTGCTCGCCGGCCACAGCGTCGGCGGATCCGCCCTGATCGCCCTGGGCATCCTCGCGGCCACTGTCGTCGTCGTATGGCTGGGGATCCGCTTCTACCTGGCCGCTCCCGCCCTCATGCTGGAGCGCCAGGGCATCGTGAAGTCCGTGAAACGCTCCGCGAAGCTCGTCCGCGGCTCCTGGTGGCGCACCCTGGGCATCGTGCTGCTCACGCTGCTCATCACCGGCATCGTCTCCTCGGTCATCACCATCCCCTTCACCTTCATCGGGGCCGCCGTGAGCGGCGACAGCGCCAGCGACCTGCTCGGTACCAGCGGCGGACAGATCAGCTGGGCCACCCTGATCATCCAGGGGATCGGAGCCCTGATCGGCACCACGCTCACCCTGCCGATCAGCGCGGGTGTCACCGTGCTCCTGTACATCGACCAGCGCATCCGCCGCGAGGCCCTCGACCTCGAACTCGCCCGCGCCGCCGGTGTCCAGGCCGGCGCCGCCAGTCCCGTTCCGGGGAGCTGATGCGGTGAGTCTCACGGGGGAGTGCTCACGGCGGCGGTCTCGTCCGGCGCCGGCGGCACGGTCGTACACGGCCTGCTGCGCGCTGCGGACACGGCCGTCCGCGCGGCGGGCGGCTCGGGAGACGAGCCGCCCGTGACCATTGCGCGCGATCCCGCGCGGGAGGCGGCCCGCCGTGAGCTGTCCAAGCGGATGTACCACGAGAACGACCCAGGACTGTTCCAGCGCGCGCTGAACGCGTTCTGGGACTGGCTCGACCGGATGCTCGGCTCAGCCGCCTCGGCGACACCCGGCGGCACGGTCGGCCTGATCGTCGTGGTCCTGTTCGTCGTCGCCGTACTGGCCGCCCTGTGGTGGCGCCTGGGCACCCCGCGCCGGCAACCCGCCTCCGCCGCGGTCCTGTTCGACGACCGCCCCCGCAGCGCCGCCGAACACCGCGCGGCCGCCGAGGCACACGCGGCCCAGAGCCACTGGAACCAGGCCCTGCAGGAACGCATGCGGGCCATCGTCCGCTCCCTGGAGGAGCGGACCCTGCTCGATGCCCGACCGGGCCGCACCGCCGACGAAGCAGCCGCCGAGGCCGGCCGGGCGCTACCCGCACACATCGACCGACTGCGCGCCGCGGCACGCGAGTTCGACGACGTGACATACGGCGGGCGCAGAGCGACCGAGCAGTCGTACGACCGCATCGCCGAACTCGACCGCGACCTGGAGCGCACCAGGCCCGCACTCGCCCACAGCACCACGAGCACGGCCCACAACACCCGCCAGGGGGCCGTCGAGTGACCGCCGAGGCCACCCTGCCGACGACCTCCACCGCGCCCACCGTCCGCCAGGTGTGGACCCGCGCGCGCGGCATCACGCTCGCCGCCGTACTGATCCTGGCGGCGGCCGTCGCCATGGCGGCCGTACGCTCCACCGACCGGCACGGCGAACTGGACCCACGCTCCGCCGACCCCTACGGCAGCCGCGCCGTCGCCCAACTCCTCGCCGACCGGGGCGTCTCCACGCGCGTGGTCACCACGCTCGGCGGCGCACGGGACGCCGTCGGGCCGGACACCACGCTCCTCGTCGCCGTACCCGATCTGCTGACGGAGCGTCAACAGACCCAGCTGCGCAAGGCCTCGGTGGCCTCCGGCGGTCGCACGGTCCTCGTCGCGGCCGGCAGTTCGTCCGTCGAGCGACTCGCCCCGGGCGTCACCGCCGACCCCGCCACCAGCAGCGGCACCACACTCGCCCCCGACTGCACCCTGGCCGAAGCCCGGCGCGCGGGCAGCGCCGACACCGGCGGCATCCGCTACACCACCACCCACCTCAACGCCGACTCCTGCTACCCCAGCGCGCGTCTCGCCACCCTGCTGCGCATCCCCGAGGCATCCGGGGGCGGTGACACCATCGTGCTCGGCGCGCCCGACATCCTCTTCAACGACCGCCTCGACAAGCAGGGCAACGCCTCGCTCGCCCTCCAACTCCTCGGCTCCCGCCCCCATCTGGTCTGGTACCTCCCCGCGTTGTCCGACACCTCGGCCACCGGCAATGGCGACCAGAAGAACTTCCTCGGCCTGCTCCCCTCCGGCTGGCTCTGGGGCACCCTGCAACTGTTCATCGCAGCAGCCCTCGCCGCCCTCTGGCGGGCACGCCGCTTCGGCCCCCTCGTGCCCGAGAGACTCCCCGTCGCGATCCGCGCCTCCGAGACCGCCGAAGGCCGCGCCCGCCTCTACCGAAGGGCCAACGCCCGCGATCGCGCGGCCGCCGCTCTACGCTCCGCCACCCGCACCCGCCTCGCCCCCCTCGTCGGCGTCCCCGTCACCCAGGCCCATTCGCCCGAGGCCCTGCTCCCCGCCCTGTCCGCCCACCTCACGGGCGACCAACAGGCCCTGCACTCCCTCCTCTTCGGACAGCCGCCCGGCGACGACGCGGCCCTCATCGCACTCACCGACCAACTCGACGCCCTCGAAAGAGAGGTACGCCGTTCATGATGGACCCGACCACTGACAACGCCGGGACCACCGGGGACGCGGGCACCGCCCGATCCTCCCTGGAAGCCCTGCGCGCCGAGATCGCCAAGGCCGTGGTCGGCCAGGACCCCGCCGTGACCGGTCTCGTCGTAGCCCTCCTCTGCCGCGGACACGTACTCCTGGAAGGCGTCCCCGGAGTCGCCAAAACGCTGCTCGTCCGCACCCTCGCATCCGCGCTCGAACTCGACACCAAGCGCGTCCAGTTCACCCCGGACCTGATGCCGAGCGACGTGACCGGCTCCCTCGTCTACGACACCCGCACCGCCGAGTTCTCCTTCCAGGAAGGCCCGGTCTTCACCAACCTCCTGCTCGCGGACGAAATCAACCGCACCCCGCCCAAGACCCAGTCCTCCCTCCTCGAAGCCATGGAGGAGCGCCAGGTCACGGTGGACGGCACCCCGCGTCCGCTCCCCGAACCCTTCCTCGTCGCCGCCACGCAGAACCCCGTCGAGTACGAGGGCACCTATCCCCTCCCCGAAGCCCAACTGGACCGCTTCCTCCTCAAACTGACGATCCCTCTGCCCTCCCGGCAGGACGAGATCGACGTTCTGACCCGCCACGCCTCGGGCTTCAACCCGCGCGACCTGCGCGCCGCCGGCGTACGCCCCGTCGCCGGCCCCGCCGATCTGGAAGCGGCCCGCGCCGCCGTCGCCAAGACGACCGTGTCCCCCGAGATCACCGCCTACGTCGTGGACATCTGCCGCGCCACCCGCGAGTCGCCCTCCCTCACGCTCGGCGTCTCCCCGCGCGGTGCGACCGCCCTTCTGGCCACCTCGCGCGCGTGGGCGTGGCTGACGGGCCGCGACTACGTCACCCCCGACGATGTGAAGGCCCTCGCGCTGCCCACGCTGCGCCACCGGGTCCAGCTGCGCCCGGAGGCAGAGATGGAAGGCGTGACGGCGGACTCCGTCATCAACGCCCTCCTCGCCCACGTCCCGGTCCCCCGCTGATGGCACTCACCGGACGCGCAGCCCTCATCGCGGCCCTCGGCTCGATCCCCGTCGGCATCCTGGAGCCCGGCTGGACGGGCATCCTCGCGGTCAACGGCTCCCTGGCCCTCGCCTGCGCCTGCGACTACGCGCTCGCCGCGCCCGTACGACGGCTCGTGCTGTCCCGCTCCGGCGACACCTCCACCCGTCTCGGCGAGACCGCCGACGTCACGCTCACCATCACCAATCCGTCCCGCCGGCCCCTGCGGGCGCAGCTGCGGGACGCATGGCCGCCCAGCAGCTGGCAGCCCGGTACCGAGATCGAGGCCTCCCGTCACCGGCTGACCGTCCCCGCGGGCGAACGCCGGCGCGTGACCACGAGACTGCGCCCCACCCGCCGCGGCGACCGCCAGGCCGACCGCGTGACGATCCGGTCCTACGGCCCCCTCGGCCTGTTCTCCCGCCAAGGCGCCCACAAGCTGCCCTGGTCTGTACGAGTTCTGCCCCCGTTCACCAGCCGAAAGCATCTCCCGTCGAAACTCGCCCGATTGCGCGAACTCGACGGCCGCACCAGCGTGCTGACACGCGGCGAGGGAACGGAGTTCGACAGCCTGCGCGAGTACGTCCCCGGAGACGACACCCGTTCGATCGACTGGCGGGCCACCGCCCGCCAGTCCGCGGTCGCCGTCCGTACCTGGCGGCCCGAACGCGACCGCCGCATCCTGCTCGTCCTGGACACCGGCCGCACCTCCGCCGGCCGCGTGGGCGACGCACCGCGCCTCGACGCCGCCATGGACGCGGCGCTCCTCCTCGCGGCGCTGGCCTCCCGGGCCGGCGACCGCGTGGCCCTCCTGGCCTACGACCGCCGGGTACGCGCCCTGGTCCAGGGCCGCTCGGCAGGAGACGTACTGCCGGGCCTCGTGAACGCGATGGCACCGCTGGAACCGGAACTCGTCGAGACCGATGCCCGGGGCCTTACCGCGGCGGCTCTGCGTACCGCGCCGCGCCGTTCCTTGATCGTGCTGCTCACGACGCTCGACGCGGCCCCGGTGGAGCAGGGGCTCCTCCCCGTACTGTCGCAGCTCACTCAACGACACACACTTCTGGTCGCCTCGGTGGCAGACCCGTATATCGCCCGTATGGCCGAGGCCCGGGGCAACGCGGAGTCGGTGTACGAGGCCGCGGCGGCGGCTCAGGCGCACAGTGAGCGCCACCGCACCGCTGAGCAGCTTCGTCGTCATGGGGTGACCGTCGTGGATGCGGCGCCGGAGGATCTCGCACCGGCACTGGCGGATGCGTATCTGGCTCTGAAGGCGGCGGGCAGGCTTTGATCGGCTCCTGTTCCGCCGCCCTTCGGGGAATGACGCTCTTAGAGGGAATCTCTTAAAAAGTCAGCCTGAAACGCAGAAAGGCCCACGCCATCCGGCGTGGGCCTTTCTCAAGAATTGTTCGGCGGCGTCCTACTCTCCCACAGGGTCCCCCCTGCAGTACCATCGGCGCTGTGAGACTTAGCTTCCGGGTTCGGAATGTAACCGGGCGTTTCCCTCACGCTATGACCACCGAAACACTATGAAACTGTGAACGCCGCACCACCATTTCTGGCGGGGCTGTTCGTGGTTTCAGAACCAACACAGTGGACGCGAGCAACTGAGGACAAGCCCTCGGCCTATTAGTACCGGTCACCTCCACCAGTTACCTGGCTTCCAGATCCGGCCTATCAACCCAGTCGTCTACTGGGAGCCTTACCCCATCAAGTGGGTGGGAGTCCTCATCTCGAAGCAGGCTTCCCGCTTAGATGCTTTCAGCGGTTATCCCTCCCGAACGTAGCCAACCAGCCATGCCCTTGGCAGAACAACTGGCACACCAGAGGTTCGTCCGTCCCGGTCCTCTCGTACTAGGGACAGCCCTTCTCAAGACTCCTACGCGCACAGCGGATAGGGACCGAACTGTCTCACGACGTTCTAAACCCAGCTCGCGTACCGCTTTAATGGGCGAACAGCCCAACCCTTGGGACCGACTCCAGCCCCAGGATGCGACGAGCCGACATCGAGGTGCCAAACCATCCCGTCGATATGGACTCTTGGGGAAGATCAGCCTGTTATCCCCGGGGTACCTTTTATCCGTTGAGCGACGGCGCTTCCACAAGCCACCGCCGGATCACTAGTCCCGACTTTCGTCCCTGCTCGACCCGTCGGTCTCACAGTCAAGCTCCCTTGTGCACTTACACTCAACACCTGATTGCCAACCAGGCTGAGGGAACCTTTGGGCGCCTCCGTTACCCTTTAGGAGGCAACCGCCCCAGTTAAACTACCCATCAGACACTGTCCCTGATCCGGATCACGGACCCAGGTTAGACATCCAGCACGACCAGACTGGTATTTCAACGACGACTCCACCCACACTGGCGTGCGAGCTTCACGGTCTCCCAGCTATCCTACACAAGCCGAACCGAACACCAATATCAAACTGTAGTAAAGGTCCCGGGGTCTTTCCGTCCTGCTGCGCGAAACGAGCATCTTTACTCGTAGTGCAATTTCACCGGGCCTATGGTTGAGACAGTCGAGAAGTCGTTACGCCATTCGTGCAGGTCGGAACTTACCCGACAAGGAATTTCGCTACCTTAGGATGGTTATAGTTACCACCGCCGTTTACTGGCGCTTAAGTTCTCAGCTTCGCCCACCCGAAAGTGAGCTAACCGGTCCCCTTAACGTTCCAGCACCGGGCAGGCGTCAGTCCGTATACATCGCCTTACGGCTTCGCACGGACCTGTGTTTTTAGTAAACAGTCGCTTCTCGCTGGTCTCTGCGGCCACCCCCAGCTCACCAAGTAAATCGGATCACCAGGAATGGCCCCCCTTCTCCCGAAGTTACGGGGGCATTTTGCCGAGTTCCTTAACCATAGTTCACCCGAACGCCTCGGTATTCTCTACCTGACCACCTGAGTCGGTTTAGGGTACGGGCCGCCATGAAACTCGCTAGAGGCTTTTCTCGACAGCATAGGATCATCCACTTCACCACAATCGGCTCGGCATCAGGTCTCAGACTATGTGCAAGGCGGATTTGCCTACCCTGCGTCCTACACCCTTACCCCGGGACAACCACCGCCCGGGATGGACTACCTTCCTGCGTCACCCCATCACTCACCTACTACCAGATTGGTCCGGCGGCTCCACCACTTTCCATTCCCCGAAGGGTCCGGAACGGCTTCACGGCCTCAGCATCACTGGATTCGATGTTTGACGCTTCACAGCGGGTACCGGAATATCAACCGGTTATCCATCGACTACGCCTGTCGGCCTCGCCTTAGGTCCCGACTTACCCTGGGCAGATCAGCTTGACCCAGGAACCCTTAGTCAATCGGCGCACACGTTTCTCACGTGTGAATCGCTACTCATGCCTGCATTCTCACTCGTCAACCGTCCACGACTACCTTCCAGTGCCGCTTCACCCGGCAGACGACGCTCCCCTACCCATCACAGCCTCCGTTGGGAGTACATGCTGCAATGACACGACTTCGGCGGTACGCTTGAGCCCCGCTACATTGTCGGCGCGGAATCACTAGACCAGTGAGCTATTACGCACTCTTTCAAGGGTGGCTGCTTCTAAGCCAACCTCCTGGTTGTCTATGCGACTCCACATCCTTTCCCACTTAGCGTACGCTTAGGGGCCTTAGTCGATGCTCTGGGCTGTTTCCCTCTCGACCATGGAGCTTATCCCCCACAGTCTCACTGCCGCGCTCTCACTTACCGGCATTCGGAGTTTGGCTAAGGTCAGTAACCCGGTAGGGCCCATCGCCTATCCAGTGCTCTACCTCCGGCAAGAAACACACGACGCTGCACCTAAATGCATTTCGGGGAGAACCAGCTATCACGGAGTTTGATTGGCCTTTCACCCCTAACCACAGGTCATCCCCCAGGTTTTCAACCCTGGTGGGTTCGGTCCTCCACGAAGTCTTACCTCCGCTTCAACCTGCCCATGGCTAGATCACTCCGCTTCGGGTCTTGAGCGTGCTACTACAGCGCCCTATTCGGACTCGCTTTCGCTACGGCTTCCCCACCCGGGTTAACCTCGCAACACACCGCAAACTCGCAGGCTCATTCTTCAAAAGGCACGCAGTCACGAGATGCAGCAAGCTGCATCCGACGCTCCCACGGCTTGTAGGCACACGGTTTCAGGTACTATTTCACTCCCCTCCCGGGGTACTTTTCACCATTCCCTCACGGTACTATCCGCTATCGGTCACCAGGGAATATTTAGGCTTAGCGGGTGGTCCCGCCAGATTCACACGGGATTTCTCGGGCCCCGTGCTACTTGGGTGTCTCTCAAACGAGCCGCTGACGTTTCGACTACGGGGGTCTTACCCTCTACGCCGGACCTTTCGCATGTCCTTCGCCTACATCAACGGTTTCTGACTCGTCCCACGGCCGGCAGACCGCAGAAGAGAGATCCCACAACCCCCACGACGCAACCCCTGCCGGGTCTCACACGTCGTAGGTTTGGCCTCATCCGGTTTCGCTCGCCACTACTCCCGGAATCACGGTTGTTTTCTCTTCCTGAGGGTACTGAGATGTTTCACTTCCCCTCGTTCCCTCCACACTGCCTATGTGTTCAGCAGCGGGTGACAGCCCATGACGACTGCCGGGTTTCCCCATTCGGAAACCCCCGGATCAAAGCCTGGTTGACGACTCCCCGGGGACTATCGTGGCCTCCCACGTCCTTCATCGGTTCCTGGTGCCAAGGCATCCACCGTGCGCCCTTAAAAACTTGGCCACAGATGCTCGCGTCCACTGTGCAGTTCTCAAACAACGACCAGCCACCCATCACCCCGAACCAACAGGCTCGAGTTCACTGGGGCCGGCGACTGAGGAAAATTCGTTCCCTCAGACACCCAACAGCGTGCCCGGCACGACCAGCCGACCAGATCAGCGTTCCACGCCCCGAAGAGCAGTACTAGCGCCTGGTCCGTCCTGGACCGTGCCGAATAATCAACGTTCCACCCATGAGCAACCAGCATCGGACGTGCGCCGATGTACTGGCCTCTGACCGGGCAAGCCCGGTAAGAAGTGCTCCTTAGAAAGGAGGTGATCCAGCCGCACCTTCCGGTACGGCTACCTTGTTACGACTTCGTCCCAATCGCTAGTCCCACCTTCGACAGCTCCCTCCCACAAGGGGTTGGGCCACCGGCTTCGGGTGTTACCAACTTTCGTGACGTGACGGGCGGTGTGTACAAGGCCCGGGAACGTATTCACCGCAGCAATGCTGATCTGCGATTACTAGCGACTCCGACTTCATGGGGTCGAGTTGCAGACCCCAATCCGAACTGAGACCGGCTTTTTGAGATTCGCTCCACCTCACGGTATCGCAGCTCTTTGTACCGGCCATTGTAGCACGTGTGCAGCCCAAGACATAAGGGGCATGATGACTTGACGTCGTCCCCACCTTCCTCCGAGTTGACCCCGGCGGTCTCCTGTGAGTCCCCATCACCCCGAAGGGCATGCTGGCAACACAGAACAAGGGTTGCGCTCGTTGCGGGACTTAACCCAACATCTCACGACACGAGCTGACGACAGCCATGCACCACCTGTACACCGACCACAAGGGGGCACTATCTCTAATGCTTTCCGGTGTATGTCAAGCCTTGGTAAGGTTCTTCGCGTTGCGTCGAATTAAGCCACATGCTCCGCCGCTTGTGCGGGCCCCCGTCAATTCCTTTGAGTTTTAGCCTTGCGGCCGTACTCCCCAGGCGGGGAACTTAATGCGTTAGCTGCGGCACCGACGACGTGGAATGTCGCCAACACCTAGTTCCCACCGTTTACGGCGTGGACTACCAGGGTATCTAATCCTGTTCGCTCCCCACGCTTTCGCTCCTCAGCGTCAGTAATGGCCCAGAGATCCGCCTTCGCCACCGGTGTTCCTCCTGATATCTGCGCATTTCACCGCTACACCAGGAATTCCGATCTCCCCTACCACACTCTAGCTAGCCCGTATCGACTGCAGACCCGAGGTTAAGCCTCGGGCTTTCACAATCGACGTGACAAGCCGCCTACGAGCTCTTTACGCCCAATAATTCCGGACAACGCTTGCGCCCTACGTATTACCGCGGCTGCTGGCACGTAGTTAGCCGGCGCTTCTTCTGCAGGTACCGTCACTCTCGCTTCTTCCCTGCTGAAAGAGGTTTACAACCCGAAGGCCGTCATCCCTCACGCGGCGTCGCTGCATCAGGCTTTCGCCCATTGTGCAATATTCCCCACTGCTGCCTCCCGTAGGAGTCTGGGCCGTGTCTCAGTCCCAGTGTGGCCGGTCGCCCTCTCAGGCCGGCTACCCGTCGTCGCCTTGGTGAGCCATTACCTCACCAACAAGCTGATAGGCCGCGGGCTCATCCTTCACCGCCGGAGCTTTCCAAGTTCACAGATGCCTGCGAACCTCGTATCCGGTATTAGACCCCGTTTCCAGGGCTTGTCCCAGAGTGAAGGGCAGATTGCCCACGTGTTACTCACCCGTTCGCCACTAATCCACCCCGAAGGGCTTCATCGTTCGACTTGCATGTGTTAAGCACGCCGCCAGCGTTCGTCCTGAGCCAGGATCAAACTCTCCGTGAATGTTTTCCCGTAATCGGGATGAACACCACGAGAGCGGTGCGAGAGGAGGAATAATCCCCTCGCACACAGCGTCCTCGCTGTGTTTTTCAAAGGAACCTCGCCCCAGTCATGACGACCGGAGACGGGGTATCAACATATCTGGCGTTGATTTTTGGCACGCTGTTGAGTTCTCAAGGAACGGTCGCTTCCTTTGTACTCACCCTCTCGGGCTTTCCTCCGGGCTTCCCTTCGGTGTTTCCGACTCTATCAGATCTTTTCTCGATCCGATTTCCTCGGTGCTTTCCAGGTTCCCGCTTCGCTTTCGCTCCGCGTTTCCCTTTCCGGCGGTTCCGACTTTATCAGAAGTTCTTGGCCAGTCTGACCGGCCGCTCATTTCTGAGTAATCGGGAGGTTGCTTCTCGGAGATGTCGTTATCGACTTCTGTGGAAGCTCGTAGAGCCTATCGGTCGCCCTCGAAGCTGTCCACTTCCAGGCAACTGTTTGAATCTACCTCCCCACGCCCTCCGTGTCAACGGCTCTTGTGGGGCGAAGAGGAGAGTAGCAGCTCACAGGGGTGGAACGCACATCAAGCGGCGGTGGGGACCGAGGCGCTGCGGTCCGTGGCTTCGAGATCGCCGGTCTCACCTGCGCGTACCGCTCGGCCGCCCAGGACGTAGACGTATGTCAGGAATGCCAGCTCGGCAAGGACGCCGATTCCTATGCGGGCCCAGGTGGGCAGGCCGGACGGGGTGACGAAGCCTTCGATGGCGCCGGAGACGAAGAGGACCAGGGCGAGGCCGATGGCCATGCCGACCGCCGCGCGGCCCTCCTCCGCGAGGGCGGTGCGCCGGGTGCGCGGACCGGGGTCTATGAGTGTCCAGCCAAGGCGCAGTCCCGTACCGGCGGCGACGAAGACGGCGGTCAGTTCGAGCAGGCCGTGCGGAAGGACCAGTCCCAGGAACGTGTCGAGCCGGCCCGCGGAGGACATCAGGCCGAAGCCGACGCCCAGGTTGAGCATGTTCTCGAAAAGGATCCAGAGGACCGGCAGACCCAGGAAGACGCCCAGCACCAGGCACATCGCGGCCGCCTGGGCATTGTTCGTCCACACCTGGGCGGCGAAGGCCGCGGCGGGATGGCTGGAGTAGTACGTCTCGTACTCGCCGCCGGGGCGGGTCAGCTCGCGCAGCTGGCTGGGCGCCGCGATGGACGACTGTATGTCCGGGTGGGCGCCGATCCACCAGCCCAGGAGGATCGCGATGGCCGTGGAGACCAGTGCCGTGGGTACCCACCAGTGGCGGGCGCGGTAGACCGCGGCCGGGAAGCCCTGGCCCAGGAAGCGCGTGACGTCACGCCATGAAGCGCGGCGGGTGCCGGTGACGGCGCTACGCGCGCGTGCCACCAGTTGGCTGAGCCGCCCCGTCAGCTGCGGGTCCGGGGCACTGGACTGGATGAGGGAGAGATGGGTGGCGGTGCGCTGGTAGAGGGCGACGAGTTCGTCGGCCTCGGCGCCGTTGAGGCGGCGCCGGCGGCGGAGCAGGGTGTCGAGGCGGTCCCATTCGGCTCGGTGTATGGAGACGAAGACGTCCAGGTCCATCGGGTCTGCCCGCTCCTCGGCTGGTCGCCGACTGCTCGTTGTGAATGCTCTCGATCGCGGTCAGCTTGTCGTACTGCGACGCGATGCGCCCACAGCTTGGCAGACTTGCGCTTCCGGGGGCAGATCAGGGAAGGACGGCAGGCGTGAGTGAGCTGGTGACGGGCGAGGCGGTGGCGCTCGAACTGCGGCCGGCGAAGCTGCCGAGCAGGGCGCTCGCCGTGTTGATCGACCTCGTGGTGGCCATGGTCGCTTACGTCGTCGTCAGTATCGGAGTGGTGGTCTCCACCGCTTCGCTGGACGAGGCCGCGCAGATCGCGCTGTCGATCGCGACGTTCTTGCTGGTGCTGGTCGGCGGGCCGATCGCAGTGGAGACGCTCAGCCACGGGCGTTCGCTGGGGAAGCTGGCGTTCGGGCTCCGGGTGGTACGCGACGACGGTGGGCCGATCCGGTTCCGGCACGCGTTGGTGCGCGGCGCGATCGGTGTGGTCGAGATCCTGATGACGTTCGGCGTGATCGCCTGCATCGCCTCGCTGGTGTCGGCGCGCGGCCGGCGGCTCGGGGACGTGTTCGCGGGCACCCTGGTCGTGCGGGAGCGGGTACCGACCGGTCGGGTCGGCTTCGTACCGCCTCCGCCTCCTTGGCTGGCGGGGCGCTTCGCCGAGCTGGACCTTTCTGCGGTGCCGGACGGGCTGTGGCTTGCGGTCCGGCAGTACCTGACCCGGATGGGGCAACTGGATCCGCAGGTTTCGCTGGGGATGGCCCAGCGGCTCGCGGCCGACCTCGCGGCGCGCACGGGTGCCTCTGTGCCGCATGATCTGCCGGCGGCCGCCTTTCTGGCGGCGGTGGTGCACGAGCGGCAGTCGCGTGAGGCTCGGAACGCGTTCGGCGCCGGTGGATTCGCCTCGCCGGTGGCCGCGCCTGGCGCACCGGCCGCGGATCAGGCTCCCGCCTCTGCTCAACCGCCGGTGTCTGCGGCGGCCGGGCCGCGGGATCCCGCTCAGCCTGGCCGGCCGCAGGAAGGGGCTCGGCAGCCGCAGGCTCCGCTCCCGCCGCCGGCCGTACCCCCGCGGGACGAACCGCCCGCCGATCGTCCGGCCACCGGTTTCGCACCGCCGGCGTAGGACGGGGTCCGCTCGGTCCCCTCTCCAGCGGCAGTCCCAGTACCGGCCGTCTCGTCAGGCGGTCTCGCCAGCCCTCGTTCCAGCTGGTCTCGTCGATCCGTGTTCGGCGCCTCGCCGGTCTCGGTGTTCAGTCGAACGTCGACGGCGGTGACTCAAGGTCCTCCAGCTCGATCCCGGGCGCGGCCAGGACGACGTCGCCGGCGATGTGGACGGTGTGCCGTTCGCCGGTGTCCAGGGCTGTGACCTGGTATTCGTCCACGGTCAGGGGGCCATTGTCAGTGGCGTGTGTTTCGCTGTTCACCAGGGCCCAGGACTGGTCCTCCGTGCGGGGGGCGAGGACCGGTTCCGTGAAGGCGACCAGGCGTACGCGGGTCGCACCGGAGAAGGGGGTGAGGCGCAGGAGACGGGCTGTTGCGATGAGGAACGCGGGGGAGGTGCCGGTGAAGGCGTGGGCGCGCACATTGCCTTCGGTGGCATGGGCTCCGGTGGGGTCGGTGCGGACCCAGGTGACGCCGTCGAGGGCGGCACCGCGCACCTGCCATTCTCCCGCGTGGAGTTCGAGGCGGATGGGGCGGCCGAGGTCGTCCAGGGCGAGGTCGACGGAGCCGCGGGTATCGCCGGCGGGGCTCGTCAGCCGGGAGACATAGCGCCAGCCGGACGGGCCGGGCGCGCACTGGAAGTGTTCTTCAGCGAGGGGGGTGTGATCGTGCGGATCGTAGAGCGAATAGCGGCCGCGGGGCATGGGTTCGGGGGTCCTGAGCGGTAGCGGGGTCGGGGCAGTTCGGCGAGTCGGTCCGGCGTTCGTGACGGCCGGTCCGGCCAAAGGGCAGGCCCCCGGCACGGGGGTGCGGGGGCCTGCCTCGGAGGACCTGCTGCCGGGGAGCGCGGCGGTGCACCGGCGCGCTCCCCGGCGGGCGGGACTACTGACTCGCCGGAATCGCCGGCTCAGTAGCGGTAGTGGTCCGACTTGAACGGGCCGTCGACCTCCACGCCGATGTACGCGGCCTGCTCCGGGCGCAGCTTGGTGAGCTTGACGCCGAGCGCGTCCAGGTGGAGGCGGGCGACCTTCTCGTCGAGGTGCTTGGGCAGCACGTAGACGCCGATCGGGTACTCGTCGGGCTTGGTGAACAGCTCGATCTGGGCCAGGGTCTGGTCCGCGAAGGAGTTGGACATCACGAACGACGGGTGGCCGGTGGCGTTGCCCAGGTTCAGCAGGCGGCCCTCGGACAGCACGATGATCTTCTTGCCGTCCGGGAAGGTCCAGGTGTGGACCTGCGGCTTGACCTCGTCCTTGACGATGCCCGGGATCTTGGCGAGGCCGGCCATGTCGATCTCGTTGTCGAAGTGGCCGATGTTGCCGACGATCGCCTGGTGCTTCATCTTCGCCATGTCCGACGCAAGGATGATGTCCTTGTTGCCGGTGGTGGTGACGAAGATGTCGGCGGTCTCGACGACCTCGTCCAGGGTGGTGACCTGGTAGCCGTCCATCGCCGCCTGCAGGGCGCAGATCGGGTCGATCTCGGTGATGATCACGCGGGCGCCCTGGCCGCGCAGGGACTCGGCGCAGCCCTTGCCCACGTCGCCGTAGCCGCAGACGACGGCGGTCTTGCCGCCGATCAGGGTGTCCGTGGCGCGGTTGATGCCGTCGACGAGGGAGTGGCGGCAGCCGTACTTGTTGTCGAACTTGGACTTGGTGACGGCGTCGTTGACGTTGATCGCCGGGAAGAGGAGGACGCCGTCGCGCTGCATCTCGTACAGGCGGTGGACACCCGTGGTGGTCTCTTCGGTGACGCCGCGGATCTCGGAGGCCAGCTGGGTCCACTTCTGGGGGTTCTCGCCCAGGGTGCGGTGCAGCAGCTGGAGGATGACGCGGTGCTCGTCGGACTCGGCGGTGTCCAGGGCGGGGACCTCACCGGCCTTCTCGTACTCGACGCCCTTGTGGACGAGGAGGGTGGCGTCGCCGCCGTCGTCCAGGATCATGTTCGGGCCGCCGGTGGGGCTGTCCGGCCAGGTGAGCGCCTGCTCGGTGCACCACCAGTACTCCTCCAGGCTCTCGCCCTTCCAGGCGAAGACCGGGATGCCCTGCGGGTTGTCGGGCGTGCCGTTCGGGCCGACGGCGATGGCGGCGGCCGCGTGGTCCTGGGTGGAGAAGATGTTGCAGGAGGCCCAGCGGACCTGGGCGCCGAGGGCGGCCAGGGTCTCGATCAGCACGGCGGTCTGCACGGTCATGTGCAGGGAGCCGGTGATCCGGGCGCCGGCGAGGGGCTGGGCCTCGGCGTACTCCTCGCGGATCGCCATCAGGCCGGGCATCTCGTGCTCGGCGAGGGTGATCTCCTTGCGGCCGAACTCGGCCAGCGAGAGGTCGGCGACCTTGAAGTCCTGTCGGTTTTCGACAGTCGTCATTACGAGCTGCTCCTCGGTATCGGGTTCGAGGTGGATACGGCTGGTCTGCGCAGCGGCGGACACGGGTGTGCCCGAGAAGAGGACACAAGGATGCCCACGTACGCGCAGCGCAGTCCGTCGGAGGCCCTCTCTCCCTCGGTCGGCCCTCGCTGGGACCGCCCGACCGCCATCAGCAGCGACGTCTGGCTTCGTCCCAAGCTACACCGGACGGCCCGGTCGGCCCCAGTCCCCCATCCGCGCAGTTCCAGCCACCCGCGAGGCGGTTTCGAGGTGCGGTGCGGGGGCATGAGGGGGCCGGTAGGGGCGCGGAAACCCTGGAACGGGTGTCTACAGACCGGTAGGAACGGGGAGTTACGCATCTTTGGCCCGGGGGCGGGGTGGTGCAGGATGCGGAAGGACCGGGGCCTCCGGTCCGTTCGTGGGGTGTCCGGGACGGCGCCTCGTGCGACGACGGTGTTAGGAGATCGACGTGACGAGTCCGGCCGGCCCTCCCTCCACGGATGGGCGCGATGACGAGCGGCGGCAGGTGAAGCTGCTGGCGGTGACCGCCTGCCCGACCGGCATCGCGCACACCTATATGGCGGCGGAGAAGCTCGCGCAGGCCGCGGCGAGCCGTGGCATCGAGATGAAGGTGGAGACCCAGGGGTCCATCGGGGCCGAGAACGTCCTTGATGACAACGATGTCAGAAGTGCTGACGGGATCATCGTCGCCGCCGACAAGGACGTCGACCTGAGCCGTTTCGCCGGCAAGCGGGTGCTGACGGTCGGGGTCGCCGAGGGCATCCACCATCCCGAGCAGCTGATCGAGCGGGTGCGGTCGGCGCCCGTGCACGCGCCGGACGCGGCCCGCGGCGGTCCGGTGGCCGCGACCGCGGGGGGTGGCAAGGAGCGGGGGCCGGTGTACAAGTCGCTGATGAACGGCGTGTCGTACATGATCCCGTTCGTGGTCGTCGGCGGGCTGCTGATAGCGGTGTCGCTGGCGCTCGGTGGGCATGCGACGTCCAAGGGCTTTGTGATTCCGGACGGCACGTTCTGGGCGCACGTCAACGCGATCGGCGGGATCGGCTTCCAGCTGATGATCCCGGTCCTGTCCGGTTACATCGCCTATGCGATCGCCGACCGGCCCGCGCTGGTGCCGGGGATGATCGGCGGCTGGATCGCCAACACGGGGGACCTGTACGACTCCAAGGCCGGGGCCGGGTTCATCGGGGCGATCGTCACCGGGTTCCTCGCCGGGTACCTGGTGTCGTGGATCAAGAAGGTCCGGGTGCCGAAGTTCGTGCAGCCGATCATGCCGATCATCGTGATCCCGATCGTGGCGACGACGGCGCTCGGGCTGTTCTTCATCTACGTCATCGGCAAGCCGATCTCCTGGGTGTTCGAGCATCTGACGAACTGGCTCGGCGGGATGACGGGGACGAGCGCGATTCTGCTCGGCGCGATTCTCGGCCTGATGATCGCGTTCGACATGGGCGGGCCGGTCAACAAGACGGCGTTCCTGTTCGGTGCCGGGCTCATCGCGAGCGGCAATCAGACGGTGATGGGCATGTGCGCGGCCGCGATTCCGGTGATGCCGCTCGGGCAGGGTCTGGCCACGCTGATCCGGCGGCGGCTGTACACCGAGCAGGAGCGGGAGACGGGGCTCGCGGCGCTGTTCATGGGTTGCTTCGGTATCTCGGAGGGTGCGATTCCGTTCGCGGCGGCGCGGCCGGCGCAGGTTATTCCGGCGAACATGCTCGGCGGCGCGGTGGCCGGTGCGGTTGCGGGTCTGGCCGGGGTGAAGGATGCGGTGCCGCACGGGGGGCCGATCGTGGCGGTGCTGGGCGCGGTGAGTGGGGTGCCGATGTTCTTTGTTGCCGTGGTGGTCGGGGCGGTGGTCACTGCGTTGGCGACCGTGGGGCTGGTTGATGTGAGTGGGTTTCGGGGGCGCGCGGGGGCGGTTGCGGGGGCTGCCGATGGGTCTTCGGGTGCGGGTTCGGGGGTGGTGGGCATGGGGTTCCCCTCCGCACCACCCGTGCAGCAATCGTCGGCGGGTGCGGATGGCCCCGGTGGGGGTTTCTCACCGTCGGCGGGTGCGGGTGCGTCGTTGACGGGCGCGGGGGTGTCGCCCGCGTCGAGCTATGCGGGGACGTCGTCGGGAGGCGCGGGTTCGCCTTCGGCGGTTGCTGAGGGGTATGCCGCCTCCGCAGACACGGGCACCGCCTCTACGCAGCCGGATGCCGTCTCCGCAGACACAGGTGCCGGTGCCGCCCTTGCAGACGCAGGTGCCGCCTCTCCCGGCACCGGCGCCACCACCGCAGTTGAGGGCGGGGTGTTGTCCGGGTATCTCGGGGTGCGGACCGTGAAGGGGGCGCTCGGGGCTGTGGAGAAGGGGGCCGCTGTCCGGGAGATGGCGGAGCTGTTGGCACGCAGCGGGCGGGTCGCCGATGTGGACGAGCTGGTGGCGACCGCGCTGCGGCGTGAGGAGCAGGGGACGACCGGGCTCGGTGAGGAGATCGCGATCCCGCATGCCAAGACGGATGCGGTGACCGCGCCGGTCGTCGGGTTCGCGCGGTCGGCCGCGGGGGTCGAGTGGGGTTCGCTGGACGGTACGAAGGCCCGGCTGATCTTCATGATCGCCGTACCGGAGGCGGCTGCCGGCGATGAGCATCTGCGGATTCTCGCGCTGCTCTCGCGGAGGCTGATGGATCCCGGTTTCCGGGAGCGGCTGCTGGCGGCGCCGGACGAGCAGGCGGTGCTGGGCGTGCTCGCTGAGGTCGGGTGAGCTGACGGGGGGTGCACGGGCCAGGAGCGACGGGCCCGTACCCTCTCCGCTCCAGGCCGACGGGCGTCCCGCGCACGGGCGTTCGCGGGGAGCGGCTATCCTCCGCGCTGGTGACGGGCCACATGGGGAGGGCACAGGACATGGCGGCCGGAGGACGAGGGCTGGGGATCGCGGCGCTCGTGGTGGGCCTGCTGGGACTCGTGCTGGGGCTCGGCGCCTTCGCCTGCCTGCGGGAGGCGTACGGGGTCTCCACCGTGGCGGGCAGCAGCATGAGGCCGACGTACGAACAGGGCGACCGGATCGTCTGGGAGCGTGTCGACGGCGGCGGGGTGCGGCGCGGTGACGTCGTGGTGTTCACGCCGCCGGAGTCCTACGGGCTCGGCACGCCCCTGCTGAAGCGGGTGATCGGCGTGGGCGGGGACCGGGTGCGGTGCTGCGCCCTGGTGGGTTCGCGGGAGCGGGTGACCGTGAACGGGAAACCGATCGAGGAGCCGTACGTGTACGGCGGCGACGCCGACGGCGCGCACCGCCCGTACGACGTGAGGGTCCCGCGGGGACGGCTGTTCCTCCTCGGGGACTACCGCGCGAACTCCCAGGACTCGCGTTTCCACCTGGACGAGCAGGGCGGGACGGTGTCCGCGGACGCGGTGCGGGGCCGGGTGACGGATGATCGCACGGGTCCGGCCCTGCTGGGGCGGCCCTGCTCCTCGGTGTCGTGCTGCTGCTCACCGGAGTCGGCCTGGGCATCGGTTTCCTCGCCGTACGACGGCGGAAGGCGCCTCCGATGCCACCGATGCCGCCCATGCCCCGGCCGGTGCGGTCGGCCGGGAGCTGAGGGATCCGCGGCTGAGGGCCTCAGTGCCCGACGGCGTGCGGGTTCGGGCCGCCGGGGGTGGCCTCCGGGTCCGGGCCCTTGGCGGCCTCGGCCTCGCTGTAGATGTCCGGTTCCAGGTAGATGACGCGGGCGATGGGGACGGCGGCGCGGATACGGGCCTCGGCGGCATTGATGGAGTTCGCGACCTCGGTCGCCGTGTCGTCGTGCTGGACGGCGATCTTGGCGGCGATCAGCAGTTCCTCGGGGCCGAGGTGCAGCGTGCGCATGTGGATGACGCGGGTGACCGTGTCGCCGTCGACCATCGCGGTCTCGATCTGCTTGACCACGTCGGCGCCGGCGGCCTCGCCGAGCAGCAGCGACTTGGTCTCGGCGGCCAGGACCAGGGCGATGCAGACGAGCAGGACACCGATGCAGACCGTGCCGATGCCGTCCCAGACGCCGTCGCCGGTGACGACCGCGAGACCGACGCCGAGAAGGGCGAGGACCAGACCGATCAGCGCGCCGAAGTCCTCCAGCAGGACGACCGGCAGCTCGGGTGCCTTGGCGCGGCGGATGAACTGCGCCCAGGACAGTCTGCCGCGCAGTTCGTTGGACTCCTTGATGGCCGTACGGAAGGAGAAGCCCTCGGCGACGACCGCGAAGACCAGGACGCCGACCGGCCAGTACCAGTGCTCCAGTTCGTGTGGGTGGCTGATCTTCTCGTAGCCCTCGTAGATGGCGAACATGCCGCCGATGGAGAACAGGACGATCGAGACCAGGAAGGCGTAGATGAAGCGCTCGCGGCCGTAGCCGAAGGGGTGCTGCGGGGTCGCCTCGCGCTGGGCCCTCTTGCCGCCGATGAGCAGCAGGAACTGGTTGCCGGAGTCGGCGAGCGAGTGGACACCCTCGGCGAGCATCGAGGAGGAGCCGCTGAACGCGAACGCCACGAACTTCGACGCCGCGATCGCGAGGTTGGCACCGAGTGCCGCCACGATCGCCTTCGTACCGCCTGACGCGCTCATGTGTCCGCGTGTCCCTTCGCCTCTGTCGCCTCGTACGTCCGCGCCGTCCGGACGGGTCCTCGTCCGTCCGTGCCGGCCGGGCGGGTGCCCGGCTTTGCCCGGCCTTTGCCGGTGGGCCATTGTTGCAGCCCGGCCGGGCACCGCCGCGTCAGGTATCCACAACCCCGGTCATACGATCACAGTGGCGCGAAAGAGCGTGCCCGCGCCCGAGATCTCCGCCTTCTCGCCGGCCGGCACGAAGACCGACTGGCCCGCGCTCAGCCCGTACTCGCCCGCGCGGAGCGAACCGGCCGTGCAGAGCAGGATCTGCGGGGTGCCGAGGGTGAGGTCGCGGGTGGAGCCGTCCTCGGGGAGGACGTACCGGGAGAGACGGAACTCGTCGATCGGCGTCTCGTAGACCTCCTCGCCGTCCGGGGAGGCCTCGGGGCGCAGCACGCCCGGGTCGGTGGGCTCGAAGCGGACGACGCGCAGGAGTTCGGGGACGTCGATGTGCTTGGGGGTCAGGCCGCAGCGCAGGACGTTGTCGGAGTTGGCCATGATCTCGACGCCGAGGCCGCTGAGGTAGGCGTGCGGGATGCCGGCGCCCAGGAACAGGGCCTCGCCGGGCTGCAGGCGGACGTAGTTGAGCAGCATGGCCGCGATGACGCCGGGGTCGCCCGGGAAGTGGTGGGCGAGAGTGGCGTAGGGGGCGTAGTCGCCGCCGAGGCGATCGCAGGCGGCGGCGGTCTCGGCGACCGTGCGGGCCATGTCCTCGGGGTCGGCGGTGAGGATCGCGGTGAGGACCTCGCGCAGGGCGGCGTCCCCGGGGTGGGCGTGCAGCAGGTCGACGTACGGCTTGAGGGAGGCGACGCCGAGCCCTTCGAGCAGGCCGGCGGCCCGTACGGGGTCGCTGAAGCCGCACAGGCCCTCGAACTCGGTGAGCGCGCAGATCAGTTCGGGCTTGTGGTTGGCGTCCTTGTAGTTGCGGTGCCGGGCGTCGATCGGGATGCCGCGGCGCTCCTCGTCCTCGTAACCCTCCTTGGCCTGCTCGAGGTTGGGGTGCACCTGGAGGGAGAGGGGCGCGCCGGCGGCGAGGATCTTCAGCAGGAACGGCAGCCGCGGGCCGAACTTCGCGACCGTCTCGGCGCCCAGCTCGCGCTCCGGGTCGGCGCCGATGACGTCGACGAGCGTCCCGCGCACGGTGCGCGAAGGTGCGCCCGGGTGCGCGCCCATCCACATCTCCGCCTGCGGTTCACCGCTCGGCTCGACGCCGAGGAGCTGCGGGATGGCGGTGGTGGAACCCCAGGCGTAGGGGCGGATGGTGTTGTCGAGGCGGTCCATGTGTCTTCTCTGTCTCCGTACGTATGCGGATCGGCCGACGTAGGCGGATGGTGAGGATTGCCGTGCTGTCGGTGATGCCGGCTGCCGTGCCGTGGTGGGCGCGGATGGTCCGGCCCGGAGCACACATCAGGCCCTCGAAGCGAGCGCCAGGTAAACAGCGGCGAAATCCGTGACGGCGATCAGTTCCGCGAGATTTTCCAGTTCGCCGCCCTGCTCCGGTTCGAGCTCGCTGATCGGCGTGTCGTGGCTGAGGGCCAGGTCACGGGCGGAGGGGGCGGCGGTGAGGCCGCCGCTCGGGCGGTCGCGCAGCAGCACTACGCGCGCGTGCAGCGCGGCCGGTTCCTCTACGCGGTCGCGGAAGAAGTCGTCGGGGTCGGCGCTGGCGGCCAGCGGACCGGCCAGCAGAGCGCCGTGCGCGGCGAGCGCCTCGGGGAGTTCGGCGACGACCGCGGGGCGGCCGGCGAGTTCGGCGAGGGCGGCGGCGAAACGGCGTCCGGCGGGGCCCGCCGAGGTCCCTTCCGTCCACAGCACGGGGAGCGCGTCGGCGAGTTCGGCGGCCAGGGTCTTGGCCGGGTTGCTGTAGGTCGCGATGGCGGGGCCGCAGCGCTCGGCGATGTGGTCCAGGCGGTCGGCGACCTTTTCCAGGCCGTCCGGCGGGGCGCTGAGCAGTCCGACGCGGTCCAGCAGCGCCAGCAGCGGGGTGAGCAGCGCCCAGAAGACGCCGGAGGAGGACGCGGCGAGCGGTTCCTCCTGGTCGTACGGGGCCGTCGCCATCGGTACGAACAGCCCGTGGGCGCCGGTCACCGCCTCCGCGAGCGGGGTGCCGGGCGGGGCCACGGCGACCAGCGAGCAGCCGCGGCGGTAGGCCTGGTCGGCGAGGAGGGAGAGGCTGGGTTCGGTGCCGTCCGGGGTGGCGATCAGGAGCAGGTCGACGGAGCCGGCCCAGCCCGGGAGTTCCCAGCGCAGGGCGCCGGCGGCCGGGGCGACACCGGTCGGGGCCAGGCGGACCACGGGGCTGCCGACGCCGGCCAGGGTGCCGATGAGGTCGGCGGTGTGGGTGGCGGCGGCGCCGGGGCCGGCGATGAGGACGGCGCGGGGGCGGCCGTCGGGCTTGAGATCGCCGATGCCGGCCTCGGCGGCGTGCCGGGCGGCGGTGCGGACGCGGGCGCCGGCCTCGGCGGCGCCGCGCAGCAGGCCCCGGCGGTCGGCCTGGGCGAGGCCCTCCGGGGCGTCGAGCAGCGATTCGTCCAGCATGGCGGGTGCCTCCGGTCGCCGGGGGTCCTGTGCGGGTTGTCTACGACGTGCAGGGGGGGCGTCACTCGGGGCGGCGGGCCTCGTCCACGAGGAGGACCGGGATGCCGTCGCGGACGGGGTAGGCGAGGCCGCAGTCCTGGCCTGTGCAGATCAGCTCGGTGTCCTGCTCCTTGAGGGGAGCGTGGCAGGCCGGACAGGCGAGGATCTCCAGGAGGCCGGCTTCGAGCGGCATGGGGTGTCCCTTCGGGGAGCGTGTCTGTGACTGTGGATGTGCCTGGTCAGCGTACCGCTGGTGGACTGGCCGAGCTGGGCTGTCGGCACCGTCCAGGGGGCTTGGCCCCCTGGACCCCGGCCTGTGCTCGGCCTCCGGGGAGGCTCGGCGCCCTGGTCTCAGGCCCTGATGATCGCCAGGGCCTCGTCCCTGATCTTCGTCATCGTGGCCTCGTCCTTCGCCTCCGCGTTCAGGCGGAGGAGGGGCTCGGTGTTGGAGGGGCGGACGTTGAACCACCAGTCGGCCGCGGCGACCGTGAGGCCGTCGAGCTCGTCCAGGGTGACGTCGGCGCGGCCCTCGTACGCGGCGCGGATCGCGGCGAGGCGGGCGGACTGGTCGGCGACGGTGGAGTTGATCTCGCCGGAACCGACGTAGCGGTCGTACTGGGCGACGAGGGCGGACAGCGGGCCCTCCTGGCCGCCGAGGGCGGCGAGGACGTGCAGGGCGGCCAGCATGCCCGTGTCGGCGTTCCAGAAGTCCTTGAAGTAGTAGTGGGCGGAGTGCTCGCCGCCGAAGATCGCGCCGCTGCTCGCCATCTCGGCCTTGATGAAGGAGTGGCCGACGCGGGTGCGGACCGGGGTGCCGCCGTTCTCCTTCACGACCTCCGGGACCGTGCGGGACGTGATCAGGTTGTGGATGATCGTGCCGCTGCCGCCGTTGCGGGCGAGTTCGCGCGCGGCGACCAGGGCGGTGATCGCGGACGGGGAGACCGGGTCGCCGTGTTCGTCCACGACGAAGCAGCGGTCGGCGTCGCCGTCGAAGGCGATGCCGAGGTCGGCGCCCTCGGCGGGGACGCGCTTTTGCAGGTCCACGAGGTTGGCCGGGTCGAGCGGGTTGGCCTCGTGGTTGGGGAAGGTGCCGTCCAGTTCGAAGTACATCGGGACGAGGGTCAGGGGCAGGCCGGCGAAGACCGAGGGGACCGTGTGGCCGCCCATGCCGTTGCCGGCGTCGACCACGACCTTCAGGGGGCGGATGGAGGTCAGGTCGACCAGGGAGCGCAGGTGCGCCGCGTAATCCTCCAACGTCTCGCGCGTCGACAGGGTTCCCGGCCGGGCCGCCGGCTCCAAAGCGCCCGACTCCAGCCACCGCTCGACCAGTTCGCGGATCTGCGCGAGGCCGGTGTCCTGACCGACCGGAGCGGCGCCCGCGCGGCACAGCTTGATGCCGTTGTACTGGGCCGGGTTGTGCGAGGCGGTGAACATCGCGCCGGGCAGGTTCAGCGCGCCCGAGGCGTAGTACAGCTGGTCCGTGGAGCACAGGCCGATCTCGGTGACGTCCACACCGCGGTCCGCCGCGCCGCGCGCGAAGGCGCGGGACAGGCCGGGGGACGAGGGGCGCATGTCGTGGCCGACGACGATGGCCGCCGCACCCGTCACCTCCGCGAAGGCGGCGCCGAAGAGCCCGGCCAGTGACTCGTCCCACTGGTCCGGAACCACTCCACGTACGTCGTACGCCTTCACGATCTGCGACAGATCAGCAGTCACGGCCAACCCTCCTGAAAGTCCTATGGGTGCCCACAAACTACCCGTCGGGGGTAAGGGCGAGGTGTGCGGACACCAGGTGGACGCCCAGTCGTGACCGAAGGCGAGGTGGCGTGCGCGGACCGGACGAGCCTAGCGGTGGGCTCAGTTGTCCGGGGAACGCAGGACGCGCAGATGGCCGCGGCGGGCGACTTCCATGGGGTCCGCCGTGCGGCCTGCGCCGCCCGCCTCCGCCGCGCGCTCCTGGGGGCGGGCCGCCTCGCGTACGGCGTTGGCGAGCGCTTCCAGGTCGTCTCCGCTGGGCCGCGCGGGAGCGGAGCCGTCGAGGAGGCGGACGACCTCCCAGCCGCGGGGGGCGGTGAGGCGTTCGGAGTGCTCGGCGCACAGGTCGTAGCAGTGCGGCTCGGCGTAGGTGGCGAGCGGGCCGAGGACCGCGGTCGAGTCGGCGTAGACGTACGTCAGCGTCGCGACGGCGGGTCGGCCGCAGGCGGTTCGCGAACAGCGACGTACAGGGCTCACGAGGTTGGACGGTACCGCACTCTTGAGCGGGCCGCGACGACTCCCCACCACGTCACTCCACCGTGTCGTGCTGTGAAACGCCCCACACACCCCTTCGGGGAGGCCCTGTTGACCTGCACGGACGGGTTCTCGGCAGGTTTTGGGCGCGGCTCGATACGGTCACGAGACCATACAAATACCGTCAATTGCCTTGAGTTCGGCGGTCTTGGAGGGTTACGGAAACGAGCCAGACGTTGGCCGGAATGGTCATCCTGCGACACGAGACAGACACATCCGGTCGGAGTTGGACAGGGCCGATCGGGCGTGAGCCGATCGGCCGTGCCGTGGCCGTCCGGGGGAACGCGGCCGGCGGGTGTGCGGTGAGCGGCGGACTGCCGTGTGGGGCCGGGCGGGCGAAGCGTGCGGGACTACGCTTCCCCAGTGATGGACAACCGTGTACCGCCCCGTGCCGCCGGCCCCGGGCCCCGTCGCCGTGATCGTCACGGGCGGGGCATGCGGGGGCCGATCGCGCCGCCGCAGGTGCCGCTGGCGGCCAGTCGTGCCGATGTGTTCGCGGACCTGGTGCAGGACTCCGTGGAGCGGCTGGAGCGGCGGTGGCCGCAGCTGGCCGACATCGACTTCCTCGTGCTGGAGGTGCCCCGGCTGGAGGGGCGGGGTGAGCAGGCGTGGAGTGACGAGGCCGTGCCGCTGGGCGGGGTCGTTCCCGCGCGGGACGGGCAGCGGGCTCGGGTGGTCGTCTATCGGCGGCCGGTGGAGATCCGTACCAAGGGACGGGACGAGCGGGCCGCGTTGGTGCACGAGGTGGTCGTGGAGCAGGTGGCCGAGCTGCTGGGGCTGACTCCGGAGACCGTGGATCCCCGGTACGGGGAGGATTAGGGGCGGGCTGCCCGCGGCTACGGCGGCGTCGATGCCGGCAGCCGGGGCAGTCCGGCGCCCCCCTCGGCCCTACTTCTGCAGGACCGACAGATCCTCCGTCGTCTTCGGTACCGCCACCATGCCCCGGTCGTTCGGCAGCGTCTGGATGGTGAAGCCGGGGACTCCGGATGCGGTGGCGGAGAGGGTGCGGGAGGCGTAGACCGGGCCGCCGGAGACGGTTTCCACGGTGAGGGCGTAGGTGCCCTTCAGGCCGGAGGGGACGGGGAACGGGACGTTCTCGGTGGTGCCCGATTTGATCGTGTACGTCTTCGTCGTCGCCGTGCCGCCGTCACTGCCCGCCGACGCGGTGACCCTGACCGTGGCGGTGGCGAGGGGCGCGGCCAGGGCGAGGGTCGTGCCCTTGTCGCTGTTGTCGGCCGAGGTCGCGCGCGTGCCGACGGGGGCGGTGGCCGGGATGAAGGCCGTCTCCTGCTGGTCGCCCTTGCCTCGGACGACCCGCAGGGCCGCGACCACCGGGACCGACCGGTCCGTGGGGGTCAGGACCAGGGAGCCCGCCTCGCCGCGGGTCACGGCGCCGAGGTCGGCCGTGGTCGTCATGCCCGACTTCACGTGCAGGGTCTCGTTGCCCGCCGGGGTGATCAGGCCGCTCGGTGAGGCCAGGCGGACCTTGAGGTCGGCGTCGTCGCCGCCGGGGGTGAAGGCGATCAGGCGGACGTCGGTGGCGTCCTTCGGGATGCCGGGCAGGACCAGGGTGCCGGCCGGGTCGGCGGCCGCGGCCAGCCAGTCGCCGCCCGCCTTGGCGTCCAGGGCCTGCACGGACGCGCCGACCCGGCCGCTGCGCACGCTGACGTGCACGGTCAGGTCGGCCTGCCGTGCGTCGGTGAGCGTGGAGAGCAGGACCGGCTTGCTCGCGTGCGCGGGGACGGTGAGGTTCTCCCCCAGGGACGACTTGATCGCGCCGTCCTTGCCGTACAGCTCGATGTCGACGACGGCGGCGGAGTCGTCGGGGTTGGTCAGGTGGACGTAGTCGGTGCGGTCGGCGGACGTGCTGGCGCCCGGGAACCAGAAGTCGGTGTCCGCGGCCGTGCAGTCGACGCCCTGGAGGCCGCGGCCGGTGCCGGCGGCGACCTTGGTGGTCTCCTGGACGGTCCAGCCGGGTGCGAACCTGCCGTCGGCGGTACCGATGAGCGCGGGCCCGTCGGCGCCGGAGGTGTCGCCGGTGACCGGTGTGCCCGGCGCCTTCGGGGTGATCACCGGCTGGGCCGCGGTCTTCTTCCCCCCCTTGGATCCCTTCGAGCCCTTGCCCGTCTGGGAGTTGCCCGTGCCGTCCGCCGAGTCCGCGGCGGCAGGCTGGAGTTGGGCCTTGCCGCTGTTCTCCGTGGACTGGGTGACGGGCGTGAACGACGTGTACGACGTATCGGCGATGTCCGACATGCTCGGTGCCGGGCACAGCAGGCTCGTGCGCTCCACCGGGAGGTTCGCGGCCGCCTTGGGGGCGGCGGCCCCGGAGGCCGACGGGCCGTCGAACGCGGCGAACGCGGTGACGGCGCCCAGCGCGGTGGTGGCGGCGATCAGGGACAGGGTGGTGCGCTTCACTGCTGGCTCCCGTCGGGGTGCTCGCTACCGGTGCCGTCGGGGTGCTGGGCCGCGTCGTAACCCTGCCGGGCCGGGTCGTAACCCTGCTGGGCGGGGTCGTACGCCGGGTCGTAGCCCTGCTGGTAGCCCGTCGGGTCGTACGGCATCTGGTCGGCCGTACCGCCGTAGGCGTACGGGTCGTACTGGCCCGTCTGCTGGTACGGGTCGGCCGGGTAGGCCTGCTGGTCGTAGCCGGGGGCCGGGTACTGGCCGCCGTTCTGGTACTGGTCGGTTCCGTAGGCCGCGTATCCGGCGTTCGCGTAGGAGGCCTGGTCCCAGTTGTCGTAAGTCTGCTGGTGGGGTACGGCAGCCGGGGGGTCCGTCGGCAGGGGCGGTCCGGGCTGCTCGACGCCGGGCTGCTCGACGCCGGCCTGTTCCTCGCCCGGCTGTTCCTCACCGGCCTGTTCCTCGGCCTGGGCGCGCAGGCGGCGGGCGCGGCGCCCCTCGCCGGCGGTGGCCTGGGCGGGCAGCGGCTCTTCCTCGGGCATGTCGTCGTCGACGTCGCGGCGGCGGCCGGGCAGGGCGAGGACGACCAGGACGACGGCGAGCGCGCCCTGGGCCCACAGCCAGGCGGTGTGGGTGATCGGGGCGTCGTAGGTGACGTCCAGCTTCCCGCCGCCGGAGGGCAGTTGGAAGCCCTGGGCCCAGCCGTCGACCGTGGTGCGGGTGAGCGGCTTGCCGTCCAGGGTGGCCGTCCAGCCGGCGGAGGCGGAGTCGGCGAGGCGCAGCACGCGGTTGCCCGAGCCGGCCGGGACGGTCGTGTGGATCTCCACCGCTCCGCTGCTGACCGGCTGGGCGGTGCCCGAGCCGTCGGCGGGGACGATCGCGGCCCGGGAGACCTCCTGGTCGACGCGCCACAGGGCGCTGCCGTTCTGCAGGCTGAGCCGGGTCAGGCCGGGGGTGGTGTCGAGGACGCGGGTGATGTCGCGGGGCGCGCCCTTGTGGACGAGGACGTAGCGCACGGCGAAGCCGCCGAGTTCGTCGGCCTGGTCGGCGCCGGAACCGGCGACGAGGTTGGCGACGACCTTGTCCAGCCGGGTGTTCTGGCCGTCGGCGGCGCTGATCTCGGCGTCGCCCATGCGGGCACCGGAGCCGCGGACCAGGGTGTAGCGCACGCGCGCGGTGGAGTCGCTGTCCAGGATCAGGGTGCGGGCCCGGTCGCCGGTGGTGGAGTCCTCGGCGACGAACGCGGGCACCTGGGTCGGGTCGCGGCGCTCCACGGGCCCGGCGGCGCCGCGGATCATCCAGCCGGCGGCGATGAGCAGCGGGCCCGCGGCGCAGGCGAAGGCGACCAGGGCGGCGACGGGCTGGCGCCAGCCGAAGCTCTGCTCGGCCACACGCGCGCGTGCGCCGTCGGCGCCGAGGGCGGCGGCGGCCAGCAGGGCGATGCCGTAGACGAGGGTGGCCGGCCCGGCCCAGGCGGACCGGTTGGACAGGACGGCGAGGACGAGGCCCACCAGGGCGACCGCCCAGGCGGTGCGGACGCCGAGCTGCCGCTCGGAGCGCAGCAGCGCGCCGAGGGCGGCGAGCACGATGCCGAGGAGCATCAGGCCCTGCACCGTGCCGGGGCCGCCGGGGCTGGCGCCGAGCAGGTCGGACGCGGAGGCGGCCGAGGTGCCGTAGGCCAGGCCGGCTTCCTTGAAGAAGCCGGTCGGGAGCAGGGTCAGCGACCAGGGGGCGAGGACCAGCAGCGGAGTGCCGAGCTGGGCGAGGAAGCGCAGGACGTGGGCGACGAGGTCGCCGCGGCGCAGCACCAGCACGCCGATGCCGAGGAGCAGCGCGATGGGCCAGACGATCGGCGTGAAGGCGGTGGTGATCGTCAGCAGCAGCGCGTACGCCCAGGTGGCGCGCCAACTGCCGCGCGCGCCGGAGCGGTTCGCGAGGCCGCTCGCGGCGATGCCCGCGCGCGCGATGAGCGGCAGCAGCACGGCGAGGACGGCGGTGCCGATGCGGCCGCCGGCCAGGGCGCCGGTCGTGGCGGGCAGGAAGGCGTAGGCGATGGCGGCCCAGGCGCGCAGCAGCCGGGAGGTGACGAGCGGCCGGGAGGCGAAGTAGGCGGTGCATCCGGCGAGCGGCACCGAGGCGACCAGCAGGACGGTCACGGCGAGTCCGGTGGAGCCGAACAGCAGCGTGGCGAGGATCGCGACGATCGCCAGGTAGGGCGGGGTGGCCGGGGTGCCGCCCGCGCCGACCGGGTGCCAGGAGTCGGCGAACCGGGACCACAGCTCGCCCGATCCGGCCGGGGCGGGCAGCAGGGCGCCGCCCGCGAGCGCGCCGCTGCCGAGCAGGGCGCGGCAGGCGACCAGGGAGATCAGCAGCAGGGCGAGGAAGAGCACGGGCCCCGGCTTGCGGGCTATCCGCTTGAGCCGGGCGAACTGCTCGACCTCCAGGAAGTCGGCGTCGTCACCGCCGGGCCCGGACTCCACGGCGCCGCCGTGCCGGCCGGCCCGCAAGGTGTCGTCGGAGCCGCTGGTGAAGTTGGCGGTGAGCTGCTCCACGGTGGCCCGGATGGTTGCGCCGGGCGGCGGGAAGAGCTGGCGCAGTTCGCCCTTGTCGATCTGCGGGCGGCCGCGGCGGCGCCGGGCGGCGATGATCCGCTCGGGGCGCAGCAGGGTGCCGAGCAGACCGCGGATCTCGTCGACGGCCTGGCCGGGGACCTTGCCGACGAGATAGGCGAGGGTCCTGACGACGGTGCCGAAGACGAGCCGCAGCAGCACCCAGGGCAGCACCGCGCCGCGGGTGTTGACGAGCATGGTGTAGACGGCGCCGGCCTTGTCGACCTTGTGCGGGGAGGCGGCCGTACGGCCCACGCAGTCGACGGTGCGGCGCTCGCGGGAGGCGGCCTCGGCGTGCCGTACGACCGCGTCGGGGGCGATCAGGACGCGGTGGCCGGCGCTGTGGGCGCGCCAGCACAGGTCGACGTCGTCGCGCATCAGGGGCAGCCGGCGGTCGAAGCCGCCGAGCTGTTCGTAGACGTCGCGGCGGATGAGCATGCCGGCGGTGGAGACGGACAGCACGGTGCGCACATGGTCGTGCTGGCCCTGGTCCTGTTCGCGGCGGTCCAGGCCGGTCCAGCGGCGGCCGGAGTTGGCGATGGAGACGCCGACCTCCAGCAGCTGCCGGCGGTCGTACCAGCCGCGGAGCTTGGGGCCCACGACCGCCACGTCGGCGCGGCCCAGTTCCAGTTCGTTGTCGACGACCCGCAGCAGCTCGGCGAGGGCGTCGGGTTCGGGGGCGCAGTCGTCGTGCAGCAGCCAGAGCCACTGGATGGGCTCGCCGTACGGCAGTTCGGGCATGTCGTAGGCGTCGTCGCGCCATGTGCGCGTGACGGGGTCCCAGCCGCTGGGGCGCTTGAGGTACGGCAGCTCTTCCGGGGTGAGGACCGGGGCGGCGCGGCCGGCCTCCTCGACGGCCTGGCCGAAGCCGGTGCGGCGGGCCAGGTGCAGCACGTTGGCATCGCCGAGGGCGTCGGTGAGCAGCCGGGCGGAGTCGTCCGCGCTGCCGGTGTCGGCGGCCACCGCGTACTGGACGGGCCGCTCCTGGGAGAGCAGCCCGGCGAGGGCGTCGGGCAGCCAGCGGGCGCCGTCGTGGGAGACGAGGACCGCGGTCACCACGTGGCGCGGGAACTCAGGTGTTACGGCGCCGTCTTGGACTGCCGTATGGCTGTGCACGGACATCGAGGTACGGGCCCCGGTTCGATGGACTGCGGTGGACGCCTGTGCCCTCTCGGGTGCCGAGGGGACAGCGGGACGTCTCGGACGAGCGACCACACTATCGGCTGGCCATGACGACGGCCCGCCGCCTGTGGATAACCCACCGGCGACGGGCCGTTAGTGACGATTTGGTGTGTATGTGCGGTCAGACGGCGGCCTTCTTCAGCCGGCGGCGCTCCCGCTCGGACAGGCCGCCCCAGATGCCGAATCGCTCGTCGTTGGCGAGGGCGTACTCGAGGCATTCGGAGCGGACCTCGCAGGCGAGGCAGACCTTCTTCGCCTCTCTGGTGGAGCCGCCCTTCTCGGGGAAGAAGGACTCGGGGTCGGTCTGGGCGCACAGCGCGCGCTCCTGCCAGCCGAGTTCCTCGTCCGCGTCGTCGACCAGCAGTTGCTGCACCAGCTCGGTCATGTGCGCCCCTCGTCTGTCTTTCGCGTCCCCGTGCGTTGCCGTTACCGATTTCGGCTGAACGACACGAGTGAAATTACAAGTGTGCTGCTCCGGGCGAGTCAAGCCGAGATCTGCTATTGAGCCCGTTATTCACTCTGCGGAACCAAGGCCATGCGGAAAGTGTTCAAATCGGCATAAACCTTGACACGCAGCCGAGGGCCCGCGAGGAGGCGGTCGGACCCCGTACGGGCCTCTATACGAAGAAGGACGTCCCCGTGTTCGATCCCGTTGCACGAGGCTTGAGCGCTCGGATGTGCGCCATGTGTCCCGGGGTCCGGGTGAACAAACCTTTCGCCTGACAGATGAACCGGATGAGGTGAACCATGTCCCACATGTCGGGCGCCGAGTTGACAGCTCAGGTGTGAGCCGCTGTCCTAGTGGGCATGCTCGCGAACTTGGCACTCACCTCGACCCGCACCGCCGGGTCCCACGGTGCTGCCCGGTCTCGCTGTAGCTGTTGTTGCTGTTCCAGCTGTTGAGCCACGCCCTGCTCCGGCTGTAGACCGTGTCCCCCGTGACGCGGTTTTCCGTTCCCCGTTCCCTCCGGCCTTCTCCCACCGAGGAACCACCGCACCCATGAACAGCGACAACGACCTTCAGATCGCCGGGGACATCCTCGAAGTCCCGCACCTGCTCCAGCCGCCGCGCGAGCACCCGGCCACCGTTGCCGAGTTCGCGGGCCTCGCCCGCTCGATCGCCGCCGACCGCGCCCAGTGGGCCCCCCTCGTCCGCTACGACACGACCACCCGCTGGTACCACCGGCTGCGCACCGGCCCCGGCTACGAGGTGTGGCTGCTGTCCTGGGTGCCGGGGCAGGGCAGCGGGCTACACGACCACGGCCGCTCCTCCGGTGTCCTCACCGTCCTGGAGGGCACCCTCACCGAGCGCACCGAGCGGGGCACGCGCGCGTTGGCGGCGGGCGCGCAGCGGGTCTTCGCGCCGGGCTATGTCCACGAGGTCGGCAACGACACGCTGGAGCCGGCGGTCAGCCTGCACGTGTACTACCCGGGGCTGACCGAGATGCCGATGCACACCTCCGCCAACTGCGAGGCGCGGACCAGGCAGGCACCGGTCACTGCCTGAAACCCGGGGGTCCGCGTCCGGCGACTGCCTGACGCGTTGTCGTACCCGCCTGCAAGACTTGGCCCCATGCGCATTGTGGTTCTGGCAGGCGGCATCGGCGGTGCCCGTTTCCTGCGCGGTCTGAAGCGGGCCGTGCCGGACGCGGACGTCACCGTGATCGGCAACACCGGCGACGACATCCACCTCTTCGGGCTGAAGGTCTGCCCGGACCTGGATACGGTCATGTACACGCTGGGCGGCGGCATCAACGAGGAGCAGGGCTGGGGGCGGGCCGACGAGACCTTCCACCTCAAGGAGGAACTCGCGGCCTACGGGATCGGGCCGGACTGGTTCGGCCTCGGCGACCGCGACTTCGCCACGCACATCGTGCGCACGCAGATGCTCGGCGCGGGTTATCCGCTCAGCGCCGTCACCGAGGCGCTGTGCGACCGCTGGAAGCCGGGCGTGAAGCTGATCCCGATGACCGACGACCGGGTGGAGACCCACGTGGCCGTCGAGGTCGACGGCGAGCGCAAGGCGGTGCACTTCCAGGAGTACTGGGTACGGCTGCGGGCCTCGGTCCCGGCCGAGGCGGTCGTACCGGTCGGCGCCGACCAGGCCAAGCCGGCGCCCGGCGTGCTGGAGGCCATCGCCGAGGCGGACGTCATCCTCTTCCCGCCGTCCAACCCCGTCGTCTCCATCGGCACCATCCTCGCCGTGCCCGGCATCCGGGAGGCGATCGCGGACGCGGGCGTGCCCGTGGTCGGCCTGTCCCCCATCGTCGGGGACGCGCCCGTGCGCGGCATGGCCGACAAGGTGCTCGCCGCGGTCGGCGTGGAGTCCACGGCCGCGGCGGTCGCCGAGCACTACGGCTCGGGCCTGCTGGACGGCTGGCTGGTCGACACCGTGGACGCGGCCACGGTCGAGCGGGTCGAGGCGGACGGCATCCGCTGCCGGGCCGTACCCCTGATGATGACCGACGTCGACGCGGCCGCCCAGATGGCCCGCGAGGCGCTGGCCCTGGCCGAGGAGGTACGGGGAGCGTGACCGAGGACCGCTCCGCGTACACGGAGTACACGGTCCGGGCCCTGTCCGGCATCCCCGAGGTGCAGCCGGGGGACGATCTCGCGAAGCTGATCGCCGAGGCCGAGCCGGGGCTGGCTGACGGGGACGTGCTGCTCGTCACCTCCAAGGTCGTCTCCAAGGCGGAGGGGCGGGTCGTCCACGCGGGCGACCGGGAGGCGGCCATCGATGCCGAGACGGTGCGGGTCGTGGCCCGGCGTGGCACGCTGCGCATCGTGGAGAACCGGCAGGGCCTGGTCATGGCCGCCGCCGGGGTCGACGCCTCCAACACCCCCGCCGGCACGGTGCTGTTGCTGCCCGAGGACCCCGACGCGTCCGCGCGCGCGATCCGCACGGGCCTGCGGGAGGCTCTCGGTGTCGACGTCGGTGTCGTCGTCACCGACACCTTCGGACGGCCCTGGCGTTCGGGGCTCACGGACGTGGCGATCGGCGCCGCCGGGGTGCGCGTGCTGGACGACCTGCGCGGGGGCACGGACGCGTACGGCAATCCGCTTAGTGCCACGATCGTCGCCACGGCGGACGAACTGGCCGCCGCCGGCGACCTGGTGAAGGGCAAGGCGGCCGGCCGGCCGGTGGCCGTGGTGCGCGGCCTGCCGCACGTGGTGGCCGCCGAGGACGGCGAGGGCGCACGGGCGCTGGTGCGGACCGCGCGGGACGACATGTTCCGGCTCGGCACCTCCGAGGCGGTCCGGGAGGCGGTGACCCAGCGGCGTACGGTCCGGGCCTTCACCGACGAGCCCGTGGACCCCGGCGCGATACGGCGCGCGGTGGCGGCGGCGGTGACCGCACCGGCCCCGCACCACACCACGCCCTGGCGGTTCGTACTGCTGGAGTCCGAGGAGTCGCGGGTACGGCTGCTGGACGCGATGCGGGACGCGTGGATCGCGGACCTGCGGCGGGACGGCAAGAGCGAGGAGTCCATCGCGAAGCGGGTGCGGCGCGGGGACGTCCTGCGCAACGCGCCGTATCTGGTCGTGCCATGCCTCGTCATGGACGGCTCGCACCACTACGGGGACCCGCGGCGGGACGGCGCCGAGCGGGAGATGTTCGTCGTCGCGATGGGCGCCGGCGTGCAGAACCTGCTGGTCGCGCTGGCCGGGGAGCGGCTGGGCTCGGCGTGGGTGTCGTCCACGATGTTCTGCCGGGACGTGGTGCGCGAGGCGCTCGCGCTGCCGGCGGACTGGGAACCGATGGGCGCGGTGGCGGTCGGGCATCCGGCCGGGGAGCCGGGACCGCGGCCGGAGCGGGACGCGGAGGCCTTCGTCGAGGTGCGGTGAGTTCCGGGGGCGAGTTCCGTACGGGTCCCTCCAGGACCACCTAGTCTCGTAGCACGGCACCGGCTTCCCCGAGGACCTCATTCGTGGCAGGACGTTTCGTTCAGCGGCCCACGCGTACGACCGTACGCGGCGGCCATGTCGGCGTGCCCGCGCGCGAGGCCGTGGCGATACCGCGGCAGGCGGTGGCGCCGGCGCGGGTACGGCGGTGGGTGCCGGACGGGCCGCTCGATCTCGGGCTGGTGCTCGGACCGCTGCGGCGCGGGCCGGCCGATCCCACGTTCCGGGCCACCGCGGACGGATCCGTGTGGCGGGCCTGCCGTACGCCCGCCGGGCCGGGCACGCTGCGGGTGCGGGCGTACGGCGGTGAGGTGCTCGGTGAGGCGTGGGGGCCCGGGGCGGAGTGGCTGCTGGACCGGTTGCCCGAGTGGCTCGGCGCGGCCGACGAGCCGGAGGCGTTCGTGCCCCGGCACAAGGTGGTGGCGCTGGCGCGGCATCGGCGGCCGGGGCTGCGGCTGACGCGGACCGGGCTGGTGCTGGAGTCCTTGATCCCGTCGGTGCTGGAGCAGAAGGTCACGACCGACGAGGCGTATCGGGCGTGGCGGCTGCTGGTGCGCGGGTTCGGGGAACCGGCGCCGGGGCCCGCGGGGGCGGGCGAGCGGCCGATGTTCGTGATGCCGGCGCCGCGGACCTGGGCGTTGATTCCCTCCTGGGAGTGGCATCGGGCCGGGGTCGACGACAAGCGGGCGTCGACGATCCTGCGGGCCGTACGGGTCGCTGCGCGGCTGGAGCAGGCGGTTTCGATGCCGGCGGGCGAGGCTCAGGCCCGGTTGGAGGTCGTGCCGGGGATCGGGCCGTGGACGTCGGCGGAGGTGGTGCAGCGCAGCCACGGGGCGGCGGATGCGGTGACGGTCGGGGACCTGCATCTGCCGGGGATCGTGGGGTGGGCGTTGGCGGGGGACCGGCATGCCGACGATGCGGTGATGCTGCGCTTGCTTGAGCCGTATGCCGGGCAGCGGCATCGGGCGGTTCGGCTGATCCTGCTGAGCGGCCGGGTTCCGGCTCGGCGAGCGCCGAAGATGCCTCGGGTGGACATCGGGTTGCTTTGACGGTGCGCTGTGCTGCGGCTGGGCAACGGGGTGTTTCCCTTGCCCGGACCGACGGCACGCTGCCGCCGGCCCGGGCGTGGGTTTCACTGGGCGGCGCCGACGGGGTGCGGGATGCTGCCGCCGCCGGACGTGGGTTTCACTCGCCCGCGCCGACGCGGTGCGGAATGCTGCCGCCGGCCGGACGTGGGTTTCACTCGCCCGCGCTGACCGGGTGCCGCTGCGCCCACCCGTGCCGCCCCAGCGGCACGACTGCCCGCAGCTACGCGGGCACCACGGTTCGCAGCTACGGCGGTACGACAGCCGCCACCGGGCGGGCGGCCGACCCAGCAGGCGCGGTACCCGGCAGCTACGCGGGCACCAACACCCGCAGCTACAGCGGCACGACGGCCGCCGCCAGGCGGGCACCACCACAGCGGCACGAGCACCCGCAGCCATACACGTCACGCCGCCGCCGGGCGGGCGTGGCCCAGCGGCACGAGTGCCCGCGGCCATGTGCGTCACGTCGCTGCCGGGTGGGCGTCGGACCAGGCGACGCGGCTGCCGCGCGGCTGCGTACGGCCGCTGCCGGTGTGCACCGGCCCAGCGGTGGACAGCCAACGACGGGCGTGGTCGGCAATCGCTCGGTGCTGCGAGCCCGCAGGGGCCGCGGACGTGGTCCTGGCAGAGTCCCCGGAAGAGGGGCCTGGGGGCGTGGCCCCAGGGTGCCCTGGAGCTACTGGTCGGACGAGAACCGCACCGACCCCGCCGGAATACGCGCATCGCACCACACGCGCACGCCCTCGCGGAGCTCGTTGTCGGCGCCGACGATCGCGCCGTCGCCGATGACCGTGCCGGTCAGGACGGTGCGTTCGCCGACGCGGGCCCGTGTGCCGATGAGGGAGTCGGTGATGACCGCGCCCGGTTCGATGACGGCGCCGGGGAGGATCGTGGAGCCGGAGACCCGCGCGCCCTCGGCCACGAACGCGCCCTCGCCCACCACCGTGCCGCCGGTCAGCTTGGCGTCCGGGGCGACCGTGGCCGTGGGAAGGATCAGGCTGTCGCCGCAGCGGCCGGGGACCGCCGGGGACGGGGCCCGGCCCAGGACCAGGTCGGCCGAGCCGCGGACGAACGCCGCCGGGGTGCCGAGGTCCAGCCAGTACGTGGAGTCGACCATGCCCTGGAGATGGGCGCCCGCCGCGAGGAGGTCGGGGAAGGTCTCGCGCTCCACGGACACCGGGCGGCCCAGCGGGATCGTGTCGATGACCGAGCGGCGGAAGACGTACGCCCCCGCGTTGATCTGGTCGGTGACGATCTCCTCCGGAGTCTGCGGCTTCTCCAGGAAGGCGAGGACACGGCCCGTCTCGTCCGTGGGGACCAGGCCGAAGGCCCTCGGGTCCGCCACCTTCGTCAGGTGGAGGGAGACGTCGGCGGCCGTGGACTGGTGCGTGTCGACCAGCGCCCTGATGTCCAGGCCCGTCAGGATGTCACCGTTGAAGATCAGCACCGGCTCGTCGGGACCGGAGTGCAGACGCGAGGCGACGTTGCGGATGGCACCACCCGTGCCGAGCGGCTCCTCCTCGGTCACGTACTCGATATGCAGGCCGAGGGAGGAGCCGTCACCGAAGTACGGCTCGAAGACCTCGGCCAGATAGCTGGTGGCGAGGACGATGTGGTCCACGCCGGCCGCTTTGGCACGCGCCAGCTGGTGCTTGAGGAACGGCACCCCGGCGGCCGGGACCATGGGCTTGGGCGTGTGCACCGTGAGCGGACGCAGCCGGGTGCCTCTGCCGCCGACCAGGAGGATCGCTTCTGTCACCTGTCGTCTCTGCTTCCTGCCGGGATCGGCCGAACTACTCGTTTCACTCGTTTCGGCCGGTCAGTGTATGCAGACCGTAGCGGCGGCACCCTTAACGACCGCGCGGTTTCCCACGAGATCGGTGAGAGAACGGTATGAGACCGGCGGGCCCCCCGACGTCTGCGTCGAACACGTGCCCCAGCCGCCTCAGCGCCCCTGGTAGCGCGCCGCGCCGGCACGGGCCGTACCCAGCTTGGCGTAAAGCCGCCTGCCGGGGCACTCGGTGGCGAAACCGTCCCGATGGCCGGAGATCACGTTCAGTCGTACCTTCTTACCTTTGGGGTAGAGGTTGCCACCACCCGACGTGAGATATGTCTTTCCGCGCGGATTGGCCCCGTACAGGCCGAGCTTCCACGCGGTGAGCCGGGCGATGGCGGTAACTGCCGCACCGGACGGCTTCGTCGTACCGTACGTGCCGATCACGGCGATGCCCATGCTGTTGCTGTTGAAGCCGCGGGTGTGCGCGCCGAGGACCGCCTTCGCCACCCCGCCGGCCCGGCCCTCGTAGATGGTTCCGCACTTGTCGACGAGGAAGTTGTAGCCGATGTCCCGCCAGCCCATGCTGTCGACGTGGTAGCGGTAGATACCGCGGATGACGGAGGGGGCCTCGGAGCAGGTGTAGTTGTTGCCCGAGGCCGTGTGGTGCACGAAGGCCGCCTTGATCTTCTTCGTGTAGGCGAACCCGTCTTCGCGCAGTGACTCGTCCGCGCCCCAGCCGCGGCGGGTGACGATCCGCGGGCGCGGGCCGATGCGCGGTTTGACCCGCGACGGCCCCTGGAGGCGCGCGAGTTCCTGCTCGGTGGCCCGCTTGCTCAGCGCGGGGATCTCCCTGGCGCCGAAGCGGGCGATGTCGGTGTTGGCCACCGAGGCCGCCCACACCGCGTCCGTGCGCGAACCGGTGTGGGCCGCGTCAGCCGGAGCCCCCTCAAACCGCGCACCGTCGGCCGACGTGTCCCCGGACAGCGCACCCTCGGCCGCCACTCCCCCGGCTGACACGCCCTCGGCCGCGACACCCCCGGCTGACGCACCTCCGGCCGACCCGCCCTCAGACCGGCCACCCCCGGTTGACGCATCCCCGGTCGGCGTGTCCTCGAACAACGCACCCTCGGCCGACCCGCCCTCAGGCCGCCCACCCCCGGCCGACGCACCTCCAGCCGACGCGCCCTCAAACCGTCCACCGCCGACCGACGCACCTCCGGCCGACGCACCCTCAAACCGCCCACCCCCAGCCGACGCACCCCCAGCCGGCCCACCCCCGGCCGGCCCACTCCCGACCGACACACCCTCGGCCGACGCACCCTCACCCGACGCCCCCGCGGACGGCACCCCCACGGACGGCCCCTCCTCCCCGAGGCCGTCCTCGCCAGGGTCGACAAGTTCCAGGCGCAGCCCGGAAGGCAACGGAGGCCGCGGTCGCGCCGTACCGTGACCCCGCGTGCCCCTGCCGTCCGCGCGGACCCGTACGTCGACGCCGCCCGAAGCGCCCACCCACAGCGGTGCGGTCGCGCCACGCACCCGCCGTGCGCCTCGTTCCGCCGTTCCCGGGTCGGCGCCGTGGTCGGCGTTGTGCGTCTCGACGTCCTGCCAGCCGGACCACTTCCCCGTCGCGGCAGACCGGGTACGCACCTGGACCCGGCCGTCCAGTTCGGCGTCCGGGTCGTCCCAGACGACCCCGACCAGCGAGAAGTGCTCGCCGCCCGGCCGGTACAGCCCCTGCTCCGGGGCGGTGCCGAGGATCCGCTCGCGGGTGAGGGGAACGAGGGGCAGCGACCGGGTGCCGCCGGGGGTGCCCGCCGCGGGCGGCCGGGCGGGTACGGCGGTCGCGGGCAGGGTCAGCAGCGGGAGTGCGAGGGCCGCGGCGCAGGCGACACCGATCGAGGAGACGGCGAACGACGGGGCGCCGTTGGACGGTTTCAGGATTCCACGCATGTTCATGATCTTGGACATAGCCATCCAAATCTGTCCATCGGTGAACTGACGGTCCGTCGGGAAACCGTTCCGCCGAACCGGTGGCCCCACCGCACCCTGCGCGCACCCGCCCGCGCGTACCCTTTCCCGGGTGAATGCCACCGATCGCACCCCCGCCGACCTGCTGGCTTCCGCGCTCGCCGCGGACCCCGGCCGCCCGCTGGTGACCTTCTACGACGACGCCACGGGCGAACGCGTCGAACTGTCCGTGGCCACCTTCGCCAATTGGGTGGCCAAGACCGCGAATCTTCTCCAGGGCGACCTCGCCGCCGAGCCGGGCGACCGTGTGGCGCTGTTGCTGCCGGCGCACTGGCAGACCGCCGTGTGGCTGCTGGCGTGTGCGTCCGTGGGGGTGATCGCCGATGTGGGCGGGGATCCGTCCGCGGCCGACGTCGTGGTGAGCGGACCCGACTCGCTCGACGCCGCGCGGGCCTGCCGCGGGGAGCGGGTCGCGCTCGCGCTGCGGCCGCTGGGCGGGCGGTTTCCGCAGGCCCCGGAGGGGTTCATCGACTACGCCGTGGAGGTGCCGGGGCAGGGGGACCGTTTTGTGCCGTTCGCTCCGGTGGATCCGGACGAGCCCGCGCTGATCGTTGCCGGGCGGGAGTTCAGCGGGGCCGAGGTGGTGCAGCGGGCCTTGGCCGAGGCGCCGGGGCTGGATCTGACGGGACCCGGGTCGAGGTTGCTGTCGGGGATGTCGTACGACACCTGGGAAGGGCTCACCGCGGGGTTGTACGCGCCTTTGGCCGTCGGCGGGTCCGTGGTGCTGTGCCGGAATCTGGGCCGGCTGGACGAGGAAGGTCTCGCCAAGCGGATCGAGAGCGAGCGGGTGACGGCGGTGCGCCGCTGAACGGGGGGAAGGGCCGCCGTTCCCCCGGTTGGAGTAGCAAAGGGCGCTTCCGGGGCCTTGCCCCGCCATGGTCGTAAGAGCAGGACGCGACGCTCGTACGCCATGAGGGGGTGCCCCGCCCGTGACCGAGACCGTAGGCAAGGCTCCCGGTCCCGGAGCCTCGGCCACCGGGGAAGGGCTTCGGCGGCGGCGTCGGCGGCGGTGGGCGAAGGGGGCGGCGCTCGGGCTGGCCGTGCTCGTCACGGCGGGCGTCGCGGGCGGGTGGGCCGTCTACGCCAAGCTCAACGCGAACATCACCACGGACGACGCCGCGGCCCGGGAACTGGCCCGCTACGAGCGGGAGCGGCCCGGCGAGCTGGTGCGGGGCGCGCAGAACATCCTGCTGATCGGGTCCGACACGCGGGCCGGGGACGGCAACAGCGAGTACGGGCGCGATCTGGGCGGCGAGCGGTCGGACACGACGATCCTGCTGCATCTGGCCGCGGACCGGCGCAGCGCCACCGCCGTGTCGTTGCCGAGGGACCTGATGGTGGACATCCCCGGCTGCCGGCAGCCGGACGGCAGCCGCAGCGAGCCGGTGTTCGCGATGTTCAACCATGCCTTCCAGGTGGGTGGTTCGGCGTGCACGATCCGGACCGTCGAGAAGCTGACGGACATCCGGGTCGACCATCACGTGGTGGTGGACTTCAGCGGGTTCAAGGAGATGGTGGACGCCGTCGACGGGGTGCAGGTCTGCCTGAAGGAGCCCATAGCCGACAAGGCGGCCCGGCTGAAGCTGCCCGCGGGGAAGGTCATGCTCGACGGGGAGCAGGCCCTCGGGTACGTGCGGGCCCGCAAGTCGCTCGGCGACGGCAGCGACACCGAGCGGATGGAACGCCAGCAGCGGTTCCTCGCCGCGCTCGTCGACAAGATGCAGAGCAACGACGTCCTGCTGAACCCGGTGAAGCTGTATCCGGTGCTGGACGCGGCGACCTCGTCGCTGACCACCGATACGGAACTGGCCAGTCTGCGTGGCTTGTACCAGTTGGTGCGCGGGCTGCGCGACATCCCCACCGAACGGGTGCAGTTCCTGACCGTACCGAGGGAGTCGTACGTCTACGACGCCAACCGTGACCAACTCGTGGAGCCCGAAGCCCAGAAGCTTTTCGCGCGGCTGCGGGCCGATCAGCCCGTGGCGGTGGCCCAGAATCCGCCGCAGGAGGCCGCGGGGACGGACGGAAAGGACGCCCCGCCCCCCGAAAAGAGCGTCCCCTCGCCGACACCCACGTTCCGCGGGAACACCGCCGCCGAACACACCTGTGAGTAATGCGCACATCAAGACCCCGAACTTCCGTCCAGGAAATGGGTCGGATTGCCCAGTTGTAGGCAGGTGGAATTTGTCACCGGCGTCGCTCGACGCTGAACTGGGCGGATAGTGTGAGCGATCCGGTGCACCCGGCCGCGAGGTCCGTCCTGGGGTCGTGCACTGATTCACCGAGACCCGAGCGCCTTTGAGGGGGAAGGCGCCGCGTGGCCCCGACGGAGGATTCGGACAACCGTGGACGCGCAAGGCCGTGGGCGGGCGGACAACATCGACCCCGCAGACCAGTGGGTGCTCAATCCGAACACCGGCGAATACGAACTGCGACTGGGCGCTTCCGCCCCGCAGTCGTCGGTCCCCGGTCCCCGCAGACCCGCCCCCCGGGCAGGCGAGGGCCGGCCGCGCCGTCGTAACGACTCGGCGCCCGGCGAGACCCGCGAGATGCGCCAGGCACGCGCGGGTGACGTCCCGTCGCCGCGGCCGGCCCGGCGCCGGAACACCGAGCCGGAGGCCCCGCAGCGCAGGCGGTCGGCCCGGCGGCCGGTGAAGAAGAAGTCGAAGGCGAAGAAGGTGCTCGCCTGGACCGCCGGCGGCACGGCGTTCGTGCTGGTCGCCGTCGGCACGGCCGGCTACCTCTACCTCAAGCACCTCGAGGGCAACGTCACCACGACCGACGTCGGTGACGCGGGCTCGAAGGGCTTCAGCAAGGACGAGGCGTTCAACCTGCTGATCATCGGTACGGACAAACGCACCGGCAAGGGGAACGAGGGCTACGGCGACTCGGGCAGCGTCGGCCACGCGGACACCAACATCCTGCTGCACGTCGCCAAGGACCGGACGAACGCTACGGCGCTCAGCATCCCGCGCGACCTGATCGTGAACGTGCCGGACTGCCCGACGAAGCAGAAGGACGGCAGCACCAAGGTCATCCCGGGCACGGACAACGTGCGCTTCAACACCAGCCTCGGCCAGGACGGCCGCGACCCGGGCTGCACCATGCGCACCGTCGAGGCGGCCACCGGCATCCACGTGGACCATTTCATGATGGCCGACTTCAACGCGGTGAAGACGCTGACGAGCGCGGTGGGCGGCGTCGAGGTGTGCGTCACGCACCCCGTGAACGACAAGCAGTCCCATCTGAAGCTGCCCGCGGGCAAGTCGGTGGTGGAGGGCGAGCAGGCGCTGGCCTTCGTCCGCACCCGGCACAGCTTCGGTAACCAGGGCGACCTGGACCGTATCAAGGCCCAGCAGCAGTTCCTGGGATCCCTGATGCGCAAGATGTCCTCCAGCGACACCCTGACCGACCCCACCAAGGTGCTGCAGCTCGCCGAGGCGGCGACCAAGGCGCTCACCGTGGACAGCGCGATCGGCTCGGTCGGCACCCTCAAGGACATGGCACTGGAACTGAAGAAGGTGCCGACCAAGAACATCTCCTTCACCACCGTGCCCGTGATCGACAACCCGGCGGAGAAGGTGCACGCGACGGTCGTCGTCAACCAGACGACGGCGCCCGCGGTGTTCGACGCGATCAAGAACGACGTCTCCTTCACCGAGGTGAAGAAGAAGCAGAAGGCGGCGAAGGACGCGGCGGCGGCGCGGCTGAAGGGCAGCAGGTCAGCGCCCTCCGACGTGCGGGTGCGGATCCTCAACGGCGGTGCCGACCCGGGCAGCGCGCAGGAGACCCTGTCCTGGCTGCAGACCGACAAGGGCGTGCTGAAGTCGGAGAACGCGGGCAACGCACCGGCGGAGCTGAAGAACACCACGCTGGAGTACGCACCCGACCAGGCCGCCCAGGCCCGTGAACTGGCGGCGCTGATGGGCCTGCCCGGTTCCGCGCTCGAACCCGGCAAGAGCGTGACCAACTCCCAGGGCCTGCCGGCGATGACGCTGACCCTGGGCAAGGACTTCAAGGGTGCGGGGGTTTCCGTGACCGCTCCCTCCAAGGCGCCGGACGTCGACAAGTCCACGGCAGACAAGGCCAAGTGCGCCTCATAGGTAACCCAATCGGCCCGTCGTGCGTCTAACTGGGAGCGGGACGGGCCCGTTGGTACGCGCAAGGGTGGGGAGGGCAGGAAGTTTGGCGCAGAGTGATGTGCGGGGGCAGGATCCTGCGGTCGACGACACGATGTCGCTCGCACCGCAGGACCGAAGGACGCCCAAGGGGTCCGGCCGGCAGGGCGGGGGGCAGCGCAGAGACGGTCACCAGGCCGAGCGGCCACGGCGCAGAAGACGCGCCCTACGCTGGTCGGCGACCGTGCTGACGGTGGTCATACTCGGTACGGCCGGCGCCGGATACCTGTATTACCAGCACCTGAACTCGAACATCCAGAAGGGCCAGCGCAGCAGCGGGGACGACTCCAGGGCGCAGAAGACACCGGCGAACTCGGCCGGGCAGACGCCGTTGAACATCCTGCTGATCGGCTCGGACAGCCGTAACTCGGCGGAGAACCTGAAGCTCGGCGGCAGCAGGGACAGCGTCGGGGGCCCCCCGAACGCGGACGTGCAGATGCTGATCCACCTCTCCGCGGACCGCAAGAGCGCCGCCATGGTGAGCATCCCCCGCGACACCCGCGTCGACATCCCCAAGTGCACCGACCCGGACACCGGCAAGGTCTACCCGGCCACCAACGACATCATCAACACCACCCTGGCCCGCGGCGGGGCCGGCTGCACGCTGGCCACCTGGGAGAACCTCACCGGGGTCTACATCGACCACTGGATGACGATCGACTTCTCCGGTGTGGTGCGGATGGCGGACGCCATCGGTGGCGTCGACGTCTGTGTGAAGCAGAACGTGTGGGACCACCCGACCCCCGCCCAGCGCGGCGGCTCCGGGCTGAAGCTGACAGCCGGGACCCACCAGGTCAAGGGCGAGCAGGCGCTGCAGTGGCTGCGCACCCGGCACGCCTGGGGCAGCGACCTGATGCGCGCCCGCGCCCAGCACATGTACCTGAACTCGATGATGCGCACGCTGCGGCAGCAGAACATCTTCACCGACACCGGGCGCCTGATGGACCTGGCGGAGGCCGCGACCAAGTCGCTGAAGGTCTCCGAGGAGATCGGCACCGTCAAGAAGCTCTATGACCTGGGCATGGAGATGAAGTCGGTGCCGTCGAACCGCATCACGTCCGTGACGATGCCCAACACCGAGGACCCGCGGGACCCCCGGAACCACGTCGTGCCGGACACGGCCAACGCCGACGCGCTGTGGCAGATGCTCCGCGACGACGTGCCGCTGGACAAGAACGGCACGAAGGCGGAGGTGAAGCAGGTAGCCGACAAGGGAACGGCGGCCAGGACGCCTTCGACGGACCCGAGCCGGCTGGGTGTGCTGGTGCAGAACGCCACGCAGTCCTCGACCGAGGCCGCGGTGCCGCAGCGGGCGCTCGCGATCAGCCAGGTGCTGGAGCGGGCGGGCTACGGCCGGGCGGCGGCCGACACCTCGGGGACGCGGTCCGAGGACAAGACGGTCGTGCAGTACCCGAGCGCGGATCTGCAGGGTGACGCCCAGGCCGTGGCCAAGGCCCTCGGGATCCCGACGAGTTCGGTGAAACAGTCGACCGATGTGTCCGGGGTCACGGTCGTCGTCGGCGCGGACTGGCGTACCGGCGCCTCTTATCCCAAGCCACCGAAGCCGAAGGCGGGGGACATCCCCCAGGGCGCCGATGCCGTGAACGGCTCGGACACGTCGAAGTGCATGGACGTGTACAAGCCCTATCAGTGGTGACCGGCACCGGGGCCCCGGCAGCGGGGCCCCGACGGATGATCAGGCGCTGAGGACCGCCGGCCGCCGTGACGCGATGACCTTCCGCGCCAGCGACTTCGGGCTGGTCAGGAAGCCCCAGCCCCACGACATGTGCATGGTGGCCAGGGCCACCGGGATCTGCAGCCGGGCCTTGGGGGGCAGCCCCTTGCCCGCCGGGAGCGAGCCCGCGACGATCGCCGCCAGGTAGCCACCGGGGACGACGAGGGCCCACGGGGTGAGCGCCGCGCCGGCCACGAGCCCGGCCGCTATCGCGCACACCGCCGTCGGCGGGGCGAGATAGCGCAGGTTGATGGAGCCGGAGTGGTAGCGGGCGACGACGTGCCGCCAGCGGCCGTAGTCCTTGTACTGCTTGGCGAGGGCCCGCACGCTCGGCCGCGGCCGGTACGACACCTTCAGCTCGGGCGAGAACCAGATGAGCCCGCCCGCCTCCCTGATCCGGAAGTTCAGCTCCCAGTCCTGGGCGCGGATGAACTCCTCGTTGTAGCCGCCCTGTTGCTCCAGGGCCTCGCGGCGGAAGACGCCGAGGTAGACGGTCTCGGCGGGCCCGGCCTCGCCCCCCGTGTGGAAGGCGGCGTTGCCGACGCCGATCTTCGAGGTCATCGCGGCGGCGACCGCGTGCTCCCAGTCGTTCTCGCCCTCGGCGTGCATGATGCCGCCGACGTTCTGCGCGCCGGTCTCCTCCAGGAGCCGTACGGCGGTCGCGATGTAGTCGGGCGAGAGCATGCCGTGGCCGTCGACGCGGACCACGATCGGATGCCGGGAAGCCTTGATCGCCGCGTTCAGCGCCGCGGGCGTACGGCCGGTCGGGTTCGGGACGGTGTGCACACGCGGGTCTTCACGGACCAGCTCGGCGGCGATCTCGTCCGTGCGGTCCGTGGACGGACCGAGGGCGACGACGACCTCCATCTCGCCGGCGTACTCCTGCGCGAGGATCGCTTGGACGGCCCCGCGCAGATGCCGCTCCTCGTTGAGGACGGGCATGATCACGGAAACAGCGGGGAGCCGCACGTCGGGCTTGGCGTTCATAGGGGCCTCACGTTACCGCGAACGGGGGACACCGGTGCGCGCCGCCGGGACGGAGGACCGGGCTGGAGATCGTATCGGCCTACGGTTCTCCCGGATCCCACGTACGGCCTCGTCCGGAGGTGTCCCCCTTGACCAGCCCGCCCCGGTCCCCCGCTCGCCCGCAGCGCCGACCGCAGCCGCCCCGCCGTGTGCCGCGCCCGCCCGAGCGGCCCGTGCGGTCCGTTCGGGCGCCCCGGCGGCCGCGCTGGGCGATGCGGGCGCTGACCACGCTGTCGGTCGTGGTGCTCGCCTCGGCCGGGATCGGGCACGCGGTGATCAGCAGCCTGGACGCGGGCATCGCCCGGGTCGACGCCTTCAAGGACATGAAGAACCGGCCCCGCGCGGGCCACGGCATGAACATCCTGCTGGTCGGCACCGACGGCCGCGACAAGATCACCCCGCAGGAGCGGCGGGCGTACCGGCTGGGCGGGGCGCCCTGTCACTGCACGGACACGATGATGATCGTGCACGTCTCGGACGACCGGGAGCGGGCCACCGTGGTGAGCCTGCCGCGCGACTCCTACGCCGAGGTGCCCCCGAGCGGCGACCCGGGCACCGGGCCGCAGCACGTGGCGCACCCGCTCCGGCTGAACGCCGCCTACTCCGAGGGCGGCCCCCAGATGACCGTCCGCACGGTCGAGAACATGACCCATGTGAAGATCGACCACTACCTCGAGGTCGACTTCACCAGCTTCATGAAGACCGTGGACGTCCTCGGCGGGGTGAACGTCTGTACGGCGACCCCGCTGAAGGACGCGTACAGCGGGCTCGACCTCACGCCCGGCACGCACACCCTCAACGGCGGGCAGGCGCTGCAGTACGTGCGGGCCCGGCACGTCGACGCGACGAGCGACCTGGGCCGGATGAAGCGGCAGCAGCGGTTCCTGGCCGCGCTGATCGAGCGGGCCACCTCCTCCGGAGTGCTGCTGAACCCGATGCGGTTCCGGGACGTGACCCGGGCGGTGCTCGGCTCGGTCCGCGCCGACGAGGGCTTCGGCACCGACGAGCTGCTCGACCTCGGCCGGGCCATGCGGAACTTCACCCCGTCCTCCTCCGAGTTCACCACCGTGCCCATCGCGCAGCTGAACTACGAGGTCAAGGGCATCGGCTCGACCCTGAGGTGGGACCAGGCCAAGGCGGACCAGCTGTTCACGGCCCTGCGCGACGACAAGCCGCTCACCGTGGACCACCCGCACGACGGGCCCGCCCCGGTACCGGTGGCGCCGGTGGAGGTGGATCCGCGGCAGATCCGGGTCGTGGTGGCGAACGGCACCGGCACCATCGGCCTCGCCAAACGGATCGACGCGGCGCTCGCGGCGACGGGCTTCGCCACGACCCACCAGCCGCTGACGGCCCCCGCCCATGTACCGCACACGATCATCTCCTACGACCCGCGCTGGGACGGCTCCGCCCGCTCGCTGGCCGCCGCCCTGCCCGGCGCCGAACTGCGTGCGGTGCCGGGCCAGGGCCCGCTGCTGAGGGTGACCGCCGGGGCGGACCTCAGGAACGCGCACGATGTGCACAAGGTCCGCTTCGACGACCCGGCCCAGCCGCAGCAGACGGTGGTGCGCGGCAACGAGGTGACGTGCGCGGGCGGCTAGCTCAGGCGGCCCGGCTCCCGCGACCTGCGCTCATGAGGCGCATTTGACCTGGTCGGCCGTCTGCTTCTGGACGTCCGGGGCCTTGGCCGGGCCGGTGAGAGGGATGCCCGCGCCCTGGAAGTCGGCGCCGAGCCGCAGCACGATCGCCGGGAGCCCCTGGTCGTTGGTCTCGCTCTTGCCCGGTTTCAGCGCGGAGGCGGGCAGCCCCATGAGGTCGGCGAGCTCGCGGGCCTGGCCGGCCTGGGCGGGGGCGTACTCCAGGGTGGTCTTCGGCTGGTGCGCGCCGGTGTTGCCGAGCTGAGTGGACTTCGTCACGCCCTTCTCGGTCTGCAGCCAGGCCAGGGTCGCCTGGGCGGAGCCGGCGGGGGCGCCCGCGTTGTAGAGGTCGACGCGGACCTCGCCGGGCGCCGAGCGCGGGCCCTTGAGCTGGGCCGCCTCCTGCGCCTTCGCCTTCTTCTTCACCTCGGTGAAGGAGACGTCGTCGCCGATCATGGAGAAGACCTGCCGGGTCGGCCCCGGCTGTGCGATGACCGTTTTGTGATAGCGGCCGTCGGCGGGGTTGTCCCGGACCGGGAGGGTGAGGAAGGTGATGTTCTTCGCCGGGACCTTCTTCAGCTCCAGGGCCACGTCCTTGAGCGTGGTGATGTGCCCGATGCCCTTGTCGACCGTGAGCGACTTGGTCGCCGTCTCCGCGAGGTCCAGCAGCCTGGTCGGGCTGGTGAGGGTGGCGTCGGACTTCATCTTGCGGAACAGGGAGCCGAGGAACTGCTGCTGGGCCTTGATGCGGTCCAGGTCGCTCTCGTTGGCCCAGCTGTGCCGGGTGCGGACGAAGGCCAGCGCCTGCTCGCCCTGGACCTTCGACGGCCCCGCGGGCAGGTCCAGGTGCGACTCCTTGTCCTTCACGGCGTGCGCGAGGCAGATGTCGACCCCGCCGACGGCCGTGGTCAGCGTCTTCACGGCGTTGAAGTCGGCCATCATGAAGTGGTCGACCTTCATGCCCCCGGCGAGCCGCTCCACGGTACGGACCGTGCAGCCGGGGTCGCGGCCCTGCTGGCCGAGGCTTTCGTTGAAGCGGACGTTCTTCGTGCCCGGGATGACCTTGGTCGAGCCGTCGGGCTGCTTGGTCGGGCAGTCCGGTATGTCGGTGACCAGGTCCCGGGGGATGCTGAGCGCGGTGGCGTTCGTCCGGTCCTGGGAGACGTGCAGCAGGATGTCGGTGTCCGCGTGCCCGACGCTGTTCGTGTCGCCGTAGCCGGAGTCGCCCTTGCCCTGCCGTTTGTCGGTGCCGATCACCAGGATGTTGAACGCCTTGTCCTTGCTGAAGGAGTCGCTGGTGGCGCCGGCGGTGTCGGTGGTGGTGATGTTGCCGTCGAGGTGCTTGAGGTACAGGTAACCGCCGACGGCACCGGCGACCACGACGAAGGCGAGGGTGCCGCCGGTCCACAGCAGAATCCTTTTGGCAGTGGACTTCCCGCCTGCCGCCTGCTTCCCGGACTTGCGCTGGGCGCCGCTACGGCCACGGCTGCGGCCACCGTCGGCGGCGCGGCGAGGACCGGGTACCCCGCGCTCACCCGCGGCGTCCGGCGCGGACCGGGGCTCCGGCACGGCCGGCTTCCCGGCGGACGGGGCCGGACGCAGCTCGTACTCACCGGTGTGCGGGTTGCGCACCCACTGGTCCGCGGGGTCGAAATCGTCGCCATGAGCGGGGCCTGAGGTGTCCACGCCATTACAGTATCTGCACAGATCATCGGCGGGGGACGGCCGTGACGTTTCCCACTTCCGTACAACCCCCGGCCACGGGGCGGGAGTTGCCGCCTCCTCGGCCGGCCCGCTTCGCTAGTCCTCGAACCCCTCGGCCGCCCGCTTCTCGCGCAGCTCCCGGATCTCGCGGCGGCGGGCCAGGCGATGGGTGCGGCGGATCTGGGCCTCCTGGCAGCGGCGGCGGTCGCGGTCGGTCTCCGGGATCACCGGCGGCACCCGGCGCGGCCTGCCGTCGGCGTCCACGGCCGCGAAGACCAGGTAGGCCGAGCCGACCTGGGTGGGCGGGGTCGACTCGTTCCAGCGCTCGGCGAGTACCCGCACACCGACCTCCATGGAGGTACGGCCGGTCCAGTTCACCTGCGCCTTCACATGGACCAGGTCACCGACGCGGACCGGCTCCAGGAAGGCCATCTCGTCCATCGACGCGGTGACGGCGGGGCCGCCGGAGTGCCGGCCGGCCACGGCGCCCGCCGCGTCGTCGACCAGCTTCATGATCACTCCGCCGTGCACCGTGCCCAGAAGGTTGGTGTCGTTGTGGGTCATGATGTGGCTGAGCGTGGTGCGCGAGGCGGACGTCGGCTTGCCGGGGATGTCCGGTTCGGTGTCCGGATTCACGTCCGTGACCTGGTCTGTCATGCCCTCCACCTTATGCCTGAGCCACATTCGCGGAATTTGTGTCAGCTTCGCAACAGCGGCGCCCTTATTTTCCGACAACCCTTGTAAGGCTCACACCGACGCCCTGCACACTGGGGCGCATGAATGACTGGCCCCAGGGATGGTCCGACGACAACCGCGGCCCGCGGTACGGACGCGGCAGTGGCGGCGCGCAGCCGGAGAGCGCCCGCGTGATGCGTCAGGTGCGGCGCGGCCCGGCGGTTCCGCCCGGCCAGCGCTCATACGGCAACCCCGGCCCGGCGGCGCCGCCGTACGCGGCCGGTGTCCCGCAGCAGCCGTCGTACGACGACGGCCAGGGATACGACGAGGGCGCCGGCCACGGTGACTACGACAGCGGCTACAACACCGGGCAGGTGTACGGCGGCGGGCGCCGCGGCGGCTTCGTGCCCAACGACAACGACCCGGACCCGGAACTCGGCCAGTACCGGCCGCGCCCGAACTGGCGGCGCCGGATCAAGTGGATCACGATCACGCTGGTGACCGTGCTGGTCGTCACATCGGTCGCCACCTACTTCTGGGCCGACTCCAAGCTGCGCCGCGAGGTCGACCTGTCCCAGGTCATCGACCGGCCCGCGTCGGGCTCCGGCACGAACTACTTGATCGTCGGCTCCGACAGCCGTGAGGGCATGTCCAAGGCGGACGAGCAGAAGCTGCACACCGGCTCCGCCCAGGGCAAGCGCACCGACTCGATGATGATCCTGCACGTCGGCGACAACGGCGACACGCTGGTCTCGCTGCCGCGCGACTCGAACGTGACTGTCCCCTCGTACAAGGGGTCGACGTCCGGGAAGGTCTACCCGGCGCGGGGCCGGCAGGAGAAGCTCAACGCGACCTACGCCGAGGACGGGCCGACGCTGCTGGTCCGCACGATCGAGGCCAACACCGGTCTGCACATCGACCACTACGTGGAGATCGGCTTCCAGGGCTTCGCCAACATCGTGGACGCGGTCGGCGGTGTCGACATCAACATCGACAAGGGCTTCAAGGACAAGTGGTCCGGCGCCGACTTCAAGGCGGGCGAGCAGACCCTGAACGGCCAGCAGGCCCTCGCCTTCGTCCGCACCCGGCACGCGTTCGCCGCGTCCGACCTGCAGCGCACCAAGAACCAGCAGAAGTTCCTGTCGGCGCTGGCCCACCAGGTGGCCACCCCGTCGACGATCCTCAACCCCTTCACCTTCTACCCGGTGATGGGCGCGGGCCTGGACTCCCTGATCGTCGACAAGGACATGTCCCTGTGGGACCTGGCCTCGATGTTCTGGGCGATGAAGGGTGTCCAGGGCGGTGGCGGCACGTCGCTGAACATGCCGATCTCCGGCTCCACCGGGGGCAACCTCGTCTGGGACAAGGCGAAGGTCAAGACGCTGGTGGACGAGCTGAACAACGACCAGAAGGTCACGGTCTCCGGCAACTGACCGGCCGCCACGGTACGAAGGGCAAGGGCACCCGCGCGGGTGCCCTTGCCCTTTCCCGGCCGCGAGGCCTCACATGCCGGCGCCCGCCATGGCACGACATGTCTCGGCGCAGCGGCGACACGCCTCCGCGCAGCGCATCATCTGCTGGTCGTCCGGCATGGACATACACGCCTCGGCGCACATGTCGCACACCTTGGCGCAGAGCGTGCACATCTCGGCGGACATGGGCGAGCGCCGCATCATCATGTCGGCGCACATGCGGGTCGTCTCGGAGCAGTCCATCAGCGCCCGCATGACCTGCATCTGCTGCTGGCCGCCCTTCTGCATGCAGGAGCTCATGGTCTCCTCGCACATGCTGTGGCAGTTCATGCAGGCCTCGATGCAGTCCTGCACCTGCTGGGTCAGGGCCGGCATCATCTGGGACTGGGTCATGGCTCCTCCTGTGAGCCGGGGGCCCGGGCCGGACCCCGTGTGCTTCCGTCCTACGTCGCACGGGCTTGACCCGCATGTGACCGACCGGTCGTAAGGTGAGCGCAGGCATGGGAAAGGCGCCCCGGAGGGCGCCTTTCGCGAGAGAGCCGAAATCCCGTGCCGTTACGGCAGGTTGCGGGCCATGACGATCCGCTGGACCTGATTCGTGCCCTCGTAATCTGGGTGCTTAACAGGTCATACGGCTCTGACCTGCACGAAGACCCATCCCAGAGTGGGTGTCCCCGGCATTTCCCCGTGATCGTCAGCAGTCTGCGCAGATAGGGCTGTGATGGTTGGTCATGGTCACCTGCTGCTTCTGCCCGTTCCCGGCCGTTGTTGGTCATGCGTTGGTCATGTGACCAACCCTCCTCCGAGGCGTCCGTCCTCGGGGCTGCCGTCAGCCGTACCCGACGGCGACCAGGTCCGCCCAGTCTGCGCAGGCACAGGAGCATGACCACGTCCCGGGGTGGTCCGGGCCCACTTTATGCAAGGACATGCATAGTCGCGTTCGTGCATAGACGTGTAGCGCCGCCCCTTCTACTGTCGTTGGCCAGGCGGCCCAAACGGGGCCAGAGCAAGGGGGTTTGGCATGTCCGAACGTTCGGCACTCACCCGGCTCACGGGCAACGGCAACGGCGAGTGCGGAGAGAAGGACTGCCCGAACGTGTACCGCACGGCAACCGGCTCGTTCGTGGTGCAGGGCGACGTGTCCGACGCCTTCACCCCGCCCACTGGCGAAGGGCTCGTTGAAATCCCCGAGTCGGTTCTCAGGGAGGCATTCCGTGCACTTGGATGGTGACGCGTGGAATGACTGCTTCGATTCCATGGAGCGGGAGGCGTGGCGGCTGGAAACGCTGCCCGTCTACACCATGCCCCAGGAAGCGGAGAAGCTGAAACGCTTTCTCGCCGGGGAGAAGTCGCCCGACGATTACACCTCGGGCTGGATGGACGAGGTCCGGCAATGGACCTCGGAAGGAAAGAGGGTCGGCAGGGTGCATATCGTGACCCGCCCGCTCTCGGACTACCTTCGGTTCGAGTTCGAGTACTACTACCGGCACCACGTAAAGGCGGGCGAGGATATCCGCATCCTCGACCTCACCGACCGGGTGAACCCGGGACTTCCAGATCAGGATTTCTGGATGTTCGATGAGTCCAAGGTGGTCCTGATGAATTACCGGGCGGACGGGACACAGATAAACCGAGAACTGTACGAGGGTGATCCGCAGCCGTACCGAGAGTGGAAGCGGATTGCCGTTGCCGAGTCGGTTCCATTCCTGGAGTACGTGAGCGGGTGACGTTCGACCCTGAGCAGTTGGGGCAGCCGAAACAGGAACTGGCGGCCCTGCTGAAAGAACTACGCAAGCGAGCCGGCCTCACTGGGGACCGGCTCGCTCGGCGTTGCAATATGTCCCAATCAAAGATCAGTCGGATCGAGAATGGGAAAGCCCAACCGAGCCTGCTGGATTTGGAAAGGATCCTCCGGGCCGTCGTGGCTCCGCCCGAGGTAATCGAAGAGGTCATCGCCCTCGCCAGGCTGGCCAACACGGAATGGCAAGACCTGCGCTCACTGCGGCGCAGGGGCCTAGAGAAGAAGCAGACTGAACTTGCGGCCCTTGAATCCTCGTGTACGGAGTTCCGCTTCTTCCTGCTCTCGATGATTACAGGACTGCTGTCCACCCCCGAGTACATCCGGGCGAGCCTTGCTCATTCCCCGGCCGATGTCACTAAGACGATCGCGAGGAAGCTGGAGCGGCAGGAGGTTCTTTATGACACGAAGAAGCGGTTTACCTTCATCTTGACTGAGCAGGCTGTGAGGTGGCCGCTCCTACCCCCAGCTGCAATGGCGATGCAGATTGACCGGCTGGCCTCACTGACTCACCTTACGAACGTGAAGCTCGGCGTCATCCCAATCACGGGGTACAAGCCTATGGCTCCAATGGACACCTTCACCATCTATGACAACACGCTGGCCACCGTGGAGAACACGACCGGTGTCGTGATCCTGAGAGATCCAAGAGACATCGAAATGCACCTGGAGCTGTTCTCCACGCTGGAGGGTTACGCGTTGTTCGGGGACGAAGCGCGAGTCTTGTTGGCGGAGTGGTCTGCCGCTTGCCGTTCATGATCTTTAGTCCATGACGGGAAAGAACTACACAGCCGCCGCTTTCCGGGTCAATGATTTCCCCCATGGCGGCGACCGAGCGAGACGAAACGAGAAACCGCAACGGCGGGCGCGTGAGTCTGCGGGTGTCGTACGACGGCGGTAGGACGTACGGCCCGGTGCGCACGGTGAAGCGCCGCTTCGGCCGGTACGCAGGTCCGCTTTACGTGGCGGTGATCCCCGTCTGCCCTGGTTCTCGTCGGAACCCTGGCTCTCCGGTAACCGCCGCTGTCCCTTTTGCTTCTGCCGGATTCCTGGTGGGAGTTCCCGAGAAGAAAGGTAGTCCGATGGTGGAAGAGAACACCGGTTCGGCGGCCCCCGAGGGGGGTGGCCTGCTCGTCGCGAAGCGGAAGATCGTGGCCGCGCGGACCCGCGCCGAGCAGGAGTCGGACGTCAGCAGCGGCCGTTCCGACGGCAACGACTGACGGGAGCGCCCACGTTGCTTGATGCAGCCTCGTGGGCGGGGCGTCTGGGCGGGGACAGGTTTCTCGCCCAGACGTACCACCGCTCGTACGCGCACTTCCCTGGAGCCGCCGACACGGCGGGCCTGTTCTCCTGGGACGACCTGAACCGGATCATCGCCACGCAGCGGCTGGAACCGCCCCGGCTGCGCCTGTCGGCCGACGGCGAGATGGTCCCGCTGCACCGCTACGCGATCCCGACCACGAACCGCCGCGCGGTCACCTGGTCTCGCATCCAGCCGTCCGACTTCCATGCCCAGCTCAGGGACGGGGCGTCGCTGGTCCTCGATGCTGTGGAGAGGATCCACCCCGCCGTGGGGGCGGCTGCGGAGGGGCTGGAACGCTTCCTCGGGACTTCCGTACAGGCCAACGTGTACGCCTCGTGGACCGAGCGGGAGGGCTTCGGCCGGCACTGGGACGACCACGATGTGGTGGTGGTCCAACTGCACGGCTCCAAGCGGTGGCGCCTGTGGGGGACGACCCGTGAAGCACCCACCTTCCGGGACGTGGAGTCGCCGGAGGAGCCGGAGGGCGACCCGGTGGCGGACCTCGTTCTGTCCCCGGGTGACGTGCTCTACCTGCCGCGCGGATGGTGGCACGCGGTCACCGCTGACCAGGGGACAGAATCCCTGCACCTCACGTTCGGGATGGTCCCGCACACGGGCGCTGACCTGATGCTGTGGGTCGTCGATCAGCTCCGGGCATCGGTCGCGCTGCGCAAGGACATACCGCGTTTCGGCTCGCTGGCGGAACAGTCGGACTTCATCGACGCCGTACGCCGTGAGGTGGCCGACGTGATGGCAGACCGACGCCTCGTGGAGCGGTGGGCTGAGTCGATCGACACGACCGACCTGGGCCACGCGATTCCGTCCCTGCCGTACGTCGACGGACTCCCCGCACGGGGCGAGATCACCGTCAAGCTCACCACTCCGAGGGGCCGCCTGACGGCGAACCCGACACAGGGCACGGTCACCTTCTCGGCGGCAGGTACCTCCTGGGACTTCGCCGAGTCCGCCGTGCCTGCTCTGGGCACGCTGCTGGCCAACCAGCCGACCACGCTCGGCGAGATGGCCGACTCCGCAGGACTGGAGGTCAAGGAGGTGGCCGACCTGGTCTCCGTCCTCATCGACGGCCATGCCGTCGCAGTCGTGGGTACGGCGCTGTGACCGCCGCGCTCTGCCTGGGGACATACCGCGTGCGTGCCGTCAGTCAGGCGGCACGCACCGCCCTGGCTGCCGGTAGCCCCTGGGTGGACACCGCCCCCAACTATGGTCGTGGTCGGGCGCATGAGGAGCTGCGCCCGGTGCTCCGGGAGTACCCCACCGTTCGGGTAGCCACGAAATCGGGGTTCTTCACCGAGGAACAGGGCCGCATCGCCCTGGCTGAGGGCGTGCTCACCTGGGAAGGGGAGGGCAGTAGGCACAGCCTTGAACGGCGCTTCGTCCGCTGGCAGACGGAGCACTCGTTGGCCGCGCTCGGGCGTGTGGACCTGGTGTTCGTGCACAACCCCGAGCACCACGGGCACGGCCTTGACCGTGCCACTCTGCATGGGCGTGTACGGGAAGCCTTCACGGCGCTGGAAGAGTTCGCCCGTGCGGGCAGGATCGGTGGGTACGGCGTCGCCACCTGGTCGGGCCTGGCCTCCGGAGCGTTCAGCGTTCCCGAACTACTTGCGCTCGCCCGCCAGGCGGCTGGTTCCGCCGAGCACCACCTCACGGGCTTGCAGATGCCCGTCAGCCTGATCATGGATGCCCCGATCACACAGGCGCTGAACGGCGGCGGACCACTGGTGCAGGCGAAGGACGCCGGGCTGATCACGTTCGGCTCCGCGCCCCTGCACGGGGGCGAACTCCTTGATGCCATGACACCCGAACTGGTGAACCTCATCCGTCCGGGCCTGTCGGCCGCAGCCGCTGCCCTGCTGGCCGCTGGCTCTTGCCCCGGCCTCGATGTCGTCCTCACCTCCGCGAGCACCCGAGAGCACTGGGACGATGCCGCCAAGGCTCTGGCTGCGCCGCTGACGTCCCAGGAACTCAGGAGGGTGACGGATGAACTCGCCTCTGAATAAGGAGGTACAGGCCCTGATGGAGGCCGCCCACGACCGGGCGGCCAAGGCTTTGGGGCTGACGTGCTCGGGTCCGCTGGCGTGGGGCTTTCTCGGTGTCACCCTCGGCCGCCGGGCAGGGGATCGGTGGCTACGGGTCAGCCGAACAGCGAAGCGCAACGCGGGCAGGAAGCACGGGGAGGGCATCGCCGGGGCCTCCCTACTCGTGCCTGCCGCTGTCCCGCGCCCGCGCCTGTACGGGGTGCACGACTGGACCGACGGTGAGTGGGCCTTCGAGGCGGAAGTCCTGGACTACGTCACGCACCCCGCCGTGTCCCCGGACCGAGCCGACATCGACCACGACCCCGGGTTGCCCGACGAGTGGTGGGCGGACCTTCGCCAAGCCCTTGCCCTGCTCTCTGAAGCGGAGGGTGTGAAGGTCACTGTCCGGGACGCCTGGATCGAACGGGCCTTCCCCAGTTCCTCGACATCCCGGCACCCGCCAAGGTGGTGCGGGTGACCGGCCACGGTGACCTGCACTGGGGCAACCTCACGGCCGGGCCTCTGACCCTGCTGGACTGGGAACGCTGGGGCTTGGTGCCCTTCGGCTATGACGCGGGGCTCCTCCACGCGAACAGCCTGCTCGTTCCCGACGTAGCCGCCCGCATCCGCGAGGAGTTCGCCCCGATCCTCGACACCCCGGCCGGTCGAATCGGGGAACTCGCGGCCCTGGCGGAGATGCTGCAAGCCGTAGCCCGTGGCTGGTACCCCGACCTTGCGCCCCACCTGGTTGCCCGAGCGGAGGCACTCACGGGAGTGCGCCCGCCCGTTCCGATGCACTCCGAGGTGATCGCCTGACCGCGTCGCTGTGAGCCCGCTCAGCGCTCTCACCGATGTGCCGGTACAAGGTTGGCGGGGGCTATCGCTGGCTTGTCGTCGTCCCTTCTGACCTGCAAAAACCCTGCTAGGGAAGGTTCCTCGCCATGACGATCCGCTGGACCTGATTCGTGCCCTCGTAAATCTGCGTGCTTTACAGGTCATACGGCCCTGACCTGCACGAAGACCCCTCCCAGAGGGGGTGTCCCCAGCATTTCCCCATGATCGTCAGCAGTCTGCGCAGGCAGGAGGCGCGCTGGAGGCACCTCCGCCAGTCGCGCGCTATACGAGCAGGCCCGGCGCAGGTTACGCGGTTTCCCGTTCTGTCAACCGTGATCGCTTGACCAGTGCGCCCAGCCCTCGGGAGCATCAACCCAGATGCGGGGTACTGGCAGCGGCACGGGAGAGGGGAACCCAGACCATGAAGGTCACCAAGCTGGTCAGCACGTGCGACATCAAGGATTGCCCGACGATCTACGCGACGGATCGCGGCACCTTCCTGGTACAGGGCGAGACGCCGACCGATCACGGGCTTCAGATTCCCGCGCACGAAACCCTGGTCGAGATCCCGATGGAACTGATCCAGAAGGCCATCCGTGCCAACCTCATCTAGGACCCTCGGCGACCTCTTCGAGGCATTCGAACGCGAGGCATTCCGGCTGGAGACCCTGGACGACTACAGCAAGTCCGGGAGCGTCGACGCCTATCAGGCATTCCTGGCCGGGGAGACACAGCCAGACGACTACAACGCAGGCTGGATCGAAGAACTACGCTCGCACACCGAGAAGGGGAAGCGGGTATACCGGGTCCATATCCTGTCCCGCCCGCTCACGGACTATCTCAGGTTCGAACTCGGCTGGGGCTACCACAAGAATGTGAGCGGGGGTGAAGAGTTCTTCATCCTCGACATCACCGACAAACCCAACCCCCTGGAGAACGTTCCGGATTTCTGGTTCTTCGACTCCGAATCCGTGGCCGTGATGAACTACGACGGAAGCGGAAAGTACCTGGGATCGGAAGTGCTACCGCCGGAACAGACAGCGGAATTCACGCGGTACCGTGATGCGGCTCTCGCGCACGCGGAACCGTTCACCGAATGGTGGGCCAAGTACGGGACGTGAACAGAGCACAGCTTGGAGCCGCGCTGCGGGCGCTGCGAGTGGCATCCGGCAAGGAAGCCAAAGCGGTGGCCCGCAGCGCCCTCATGTCTCCGTCCAAGCTGTCCAAGATCGAGAATGCGAAGCTGGCACCCAGCGCGACGGACGTAGAGCGCATCCTGACCGCCATCGGCGTCTCGGACGAGGTCAAAGCGGAGTACGCGGAAGCCGCACGCGCGTCAGCGACGGAAGCGACGGCGTGGCGCCTGCTCAAGCGAATCGGGGTCCACAAGGGCCAGCAGGCCGCCAAGGCTCTGGAAGCCCAGATGTCTGTACTGCGGCTGTTTCAACCCGCGCTCGTTCCGGGCCTGCTCCAGACGCCCGAGTACATCAGGGCCATTCTGCAACGGCACAATCTGAGTGAAGACGCACTCACGCGAACGATCAATGGGCGACTCGAACGGCAAGCGGTTCTCTACGATAACGCAAAGTCGCTCCGGTTCATCATCACCGAACCTGTTCTGCGCTGGCGCATCGTGCGACCGCAGATGATGGCCGCTCAGCTTGATCGCATCGTCTCCATTTCGCGGCTCTCCCACGTGGACATCCGGATAGTCCCTCTGCGAATTCAGCAACATGACATAGCAAATCATGCCTTCGTCATCCGTGACGACCGCATGGTGACAGTTGAAACCGTCCACGCCGAAGTCGTCGTTACGGACCCGCGAGATGCGAGTCTCTACGTTGATAAGTTCGAAGGATTCGCGCGAGCCGCGCTGGCCGGCGACGAAATGCGTGATCTGATCGAAAGCATCCGCAACGACTTTTTGCGGGAACAGGAAACAGGCTAGAGGCGCAATCGTGGGCCGCCGAAGATGGGGGCCATGGTGAGCGACAGCAAGGCACATAGGACCGAAGCGGCTGATCATCTGGGCAGCAGTGAGGCCCGACAGTTCCTCTCCCGTCTCTCCGGAGCGTTCGGCGTCGGCGGCGTGCTCATGGTGCAGAAGAGCGACCCTGGCCCCGAAGGCGCGGACCTGGCGCCGAGTTCGGCTTTGCACTGGCCTCGGTGTGAGTGCGGGAGCCCGAAGTGTCCTGACTACAAGCCCCCGCCGAATAGCCCGTCAGCGGGACTGAGCGGCAGAGTCGCCGCAGCCAACGCGCGGAGCCGTAGGGGTGGGCTGTGAGCGTCAGAGCGGCCATGCGGTACGTCATGCACCGGATCACCGAGCATCCCGACACGGACGTGACGTTCGAGGCCGAGTGTCTGCACTGCGGTTGGAAAGCGACTCCCGCCGATGACTCGGCCTCCGTCGACGTGGAGTGCATGAGCCACACGGGCCGGTCCGGGCACGCCGGTTTCCGGCGCATCCGGACCTCGTTCGCCATGGTCGTTCGCGCCGAGTGAGACACCACCCCTGCGGTGGAATCCCTGAACTCCCGCCCGGTATGGGCGGCGACGGTCAGTCATGGCCGTGATCAGTTGAGCAGGAAGGTGCAGTGATGCTGGACGGAAGTGATCTGTACGCGCTCGACATCAACGGGGCGTCGTTCGTGAAGGCATGCGGCGGCCCCTGCACCGAAGGGTGCGTGACCCTGGCGCGGATCGGTGACGACGCCTGGGCTCTGGGTGACAGCAAGCGGCCGGACGCCCAACCGCTGCGGTTCACCACGGAGGAACTGGACGCGGCCGGTATCGACCCGGCGCGCTTCGGCCTGAACGTCTGAGCCTCCCCCTCCCGCCAGCCGGGCCGGGTCCTCCTGTCCCTGGGTCCGGCCCGGCTGGCACTCCTCGGAACGGAACGACTGGTGCACCACCACGGCTATCTATGGACCGGCCCGAAAGAGCGTTTCGACAATGAGGCCCTGCGGCGACCTCCACATCCTGAGCCGCCCCCGGCCGGAAGCAGGCCAGAACTGCTCCAGCGTTACCGGGAGGTCGCGGCGGAGTTCCCGACCGTCGACCTGCCGCCCCTTGAAACGGCGTACTGGCTGATCAAGCCCCGTTCCATCGTTCGTGGCACATGGGAGGAAGCCAAGGAGGCTGCAACCTGGCTCGGTGAGCGGCTGGCCGAGTACGCGCCCCGGTTCGCGGCGGAACGGGACCGAGACACCACCCGCCTAGCCCGCCTGGTGGTCTCTGCTGCCGAACACCTGCACTCGGGCGCTGATGTGTCGTACGGCTTCTATCTGGAACGTCCCTCGTATCTGTCCCTGGCAGTGGTGACGTGCTCCCCGAATCGTGCGCTTCCTGGAGCGGCCTGCCCAGTCGCGTAGTCGAAACAGTGAAAGGCCCCGTCCGAATGGACGGGGCCTGCTTGGTTTGCCTAGAGCAGCGCAAGGAAGGGATTCGTGTCCCCGAGCGGTTCCGGTCGCTTCGGTTCCGGCGCAGGCTTGGGTGCTGGTCGGTAAGCGTCAAGCTGGACACCCGTTGCGCGGTTCTGTTCACGCTCCGCGCTGGCCGGCTGCAGCTCAGCGTGACGGGAAGTGTCCCGGTTCCTGTTGCTGTCCGTGCTGGCCGGCTGCGGCGCAGAGTTACCTCACGAACAACTTCTCAGCTAACCAGCCGATGACATCCACTCAGACGGACAACTGACAACCCACAAACACCGTCAGAGCCATCCTTGCGAAAACCATTGGTGCCCGGCTTGCTCCGCTGATGAACTGACGTCCTGCCGTGAGTCTGCCGCGTGACGGAGGTAGTAGTTGTGACGGGTTATAACGCGCTTGCCGAGGTGTACGAGTGGCTCATCTCGGATGCAAAGCTGGCTCCAGCCGAGTTCGCTGCGTCGTTCGATGACGTCCTCAATCTCCTGCCGTCGAACGCTCACGTCCTCGACTGTTCGTGCGGAACCGGACAGTTGGCGGTTGGCCTCGCCGGTCGTGGCATGCAGGTTGTCGCAACTGACGCCAGCGAAACGATGGTTCGTCGGACTGCAGAGTTGTCTGAGGAGTTCGGGGCATCCGTCCGGGCCGTACGGGCGAACTGGGAAGAGTTGCCCGACCATTTCCAGGACAACACGTTCGACATGGTGTTCTGCGTTGGCAACTCGCTGCACCATGCCGTGGGCGCGAGAGGCAGGGTTGCTGCTCTGGAGTCGATGTCACGGCTTCTGCGTCCCGGCGGGCGCTTGGTACTCACCTCCCGTACTTGGGAACTCGTGAGGGCCAGAGGCTCCCGGCTGGACATCAGTGACCGACTCGTCCGCCGGAACGGTCGCGATGCCATCGTGGTCTACCGCTGGGAGATTGCGCCGCATTGGGAGGAGGAGCACCACATCGAGATTGCGATCGCGCAAGTTGATACGACCGGGTTGGTTCATGTCCGCTCGGAACTGCTGTCCTGCTGGCCCTACCGGTACGAGGAACTCGAAGTCGAGCTGCACCGGGTCGGACTCCAGACGGAACTGAGCACGTTCGATCTGGAGGCCGAGAACTATATGGTGGTCGCGAGCAAGGTATAAACACCGGACTCTCAGTCCCTGCCCGGACCGCGCGGTTGCTCGCAGGACGCTTGCGCCCTCTCATCGGTGCGGTTTCACCACGTACTCGCTCACCAGGGCACCCATCCAGCCGGTGTAGAGGTCGACTGGCGCCACCTGCCAGATGCCGGACGAAGCCCCCGGAAGTGGTTCCGAGGGCTGACTTTGTTTGCTAGAGCAGTGCGCGGAACGGGTTCTCTTCGAGCGGTTCGGGCCGCTCGGCCACGGAAACCGGTGGGCGAACCGACCGCTTCGGTTCCGGCTCAGGCTCCGGGGCACGGTTCGGCTCCGGACGGTAGGCGTCCAGGCGGACCACGGTGGGCCGCTGCGCCTCCCGATCTGCTGCGGCCGGCATGGGGGCGGAAGAATGGGAAACCGGTTCTGGCTCGGACTCGGAATCGTCACCGCGGAGTGTGAAAACGGTGGCCGGCCGACCCGTCTTGCCTGACCGTTCTACGGTCACCACAACTTCCGGAAGTGCTCGGACCTCAGCGGCCGTCGCTCCCACGTACGGGAGCACCTGCGAGGACGTGGCCGATCCTCCATGAAGTTCGATCCTGGCCCGGACCTTCTCAGCAAGGCTGAGCGGCTGACGCTTCCCCTTCGGAGACTCGCCCCCGGCGATCTCTTCCACCGAGTCCATGGTGTACGTGACAAGTGACGCCGCCGCTTCCAGGTCGGTCGCCGTGATCTGCGACCGCAGATCGAAGAGCGCGAACAGTGCTGCGATGCGGCGTACCTGTTCGTTGCAGCGGGCAGCGAACGCCTTCAACCCCTCGGACTCACGGGCCTTTGTGAGCAGGTCCCGCCGGATGATGTCGGCTACCTCGTACGCATCCTCGGAGAGGGTGACCAGACCGGCCCGCTGACTGTGCCGCACTGCGCGGGCCATCGCTTCCCCAGCTTCCGGGGTCAGATGCCGGGGCATCTGCTCGCGCTCGCTCAGCCACTGGACCTGGGCAACGGGCAGGATCAACAGCCGGTTGTACGACCCGCCGTCGCGTTCCGTTGTGCTCATGCTGGCCCGGAACTCTTCGGGCGTGATGTGACCCATGATTGCCACACGCGGATCATCGACCTGTACCGGTTCCTTGGCCCTAGAAGTGGCGACCGTTGCCCCGTCCCACAGATCACGGAGCACCTGAGAGAGGTTCGCCTGCCGACGCCCCGCCCGCAGGACGCGGGCGTATTCGGTGTCCACGATGAGCGCATGTCCGTCGCGGTCGGCCACGGCTTGGATGAGACCGGCTCCGCCGACCACACCATTGATGACGTGCCCGCTCATGAAAGAACTGTTCGCGTCCTTGGCCACTGCTGAGGCGATACCCCACGACTGCCCCTTGCCCTCACCGGTGCCACCGCACAGCAGGACGTGAAGCATGAGCGGCATGGAACCGGAACCGCGCTGAACTCGGGTCTCCGGCAGCATGGCGGAGAACACGCACAGGAGGCCACCGAGCAGACCGATCGGAGACCACTCCACATGAGGAGCGAGAGAGGCCACAACGTCCCTGAGTCGGCCAGTGCTCATCGCGCGGAAATCGGGGGCGCTCATGCTGCGTTCACTTCCTGAGAGTTGGTTCGGTTGCGGAGGGAGGCGACGGGTCGCCACCGGCCTCCGTCCTTGGTCTGAAAGTTGGGTTCCTTGGCTGACTTCCGCAGCAGGGGAAGTGTGTCTCCCCCGTCCGCCGGAACGGTCACAGCGGTACAGCGGGATACCTTGTCCATCGGGACATGTCGGCGAACAGCGGCCACCGATAGCGGGTCGTTGCTCACGATTCCGGTACGGCGCTTGCCCTTGGGCGTGGTCCAGGTGACCCAGGAACCGGGAGTGCAGTTCCACCCTTGGATGGTTTGGACTCGGCCCCGTACGCCTTGGCGCTCTTCCACAGGCTCAGGTCAGTGGGCCGGGGGTGACGGCCGCAGTCAGCGGCCGTCACAGTGGGCGCGGCGCTTACGCCGCTATTCCTTTTCCCTCCGACGCATCCTTGTGCGTCATTTCGTAGGCGTGCCGCACGTGCATCGGGATGCGTCCCTTCGTAGGGACTGTGTATCCGTTCTCTCGTGCCCACGCGCGTACGGCTCGGTTCCGCTCCCGCTCGCTCACTCCGGAACGGTCGACCTTGGCAGGCTCCGGCAGCGCGTCACCACCGACCAACTCACCGGCCCGAATCGCGTCACGGAACCGACCCGGCTTCCGCACGTCCATCACAGGAATGCCACGCTCGGAAGCGTCACGCAGCTTGGTCGCATTCCGGTCGCCACCGTCGCCAAGGATGAGCAGGACCGTGCTCTCATCGGCCCGCCCCACTACCTCATAGCCCATGCGGCGAACGGCTTCACGAGCGTCCGTCCAGTCGTAGCCGGGAACCTCACCTGCGATCATCACGGACGGGACAGGCTCCGCGTCGGGCTCCACCACAGGTGCCGCTTCCCGCTCCGGCTCCGGCTCCGGCTCCGGCTCCGGCTCCGAGACAGGCTCAACCGGCATGGAATCAGGTGCAGTCGGCGTGACCTCATTCTCAGACGGAGCACCCAACGCATCGCAGAGGTAGCGACCGAATGTGACGTCATGCTCCAAGCACAGATGCCACGTGTCCTTACCCAGCGTCAGCGATGACGTGGCCTCCACTTCCGACCCGTCACGAGCAATGTGGGCATCACAAAATGTGTACTCAACCGGAACCAGAATGGTACGACGCATGACGCTGCATTCCTTTGATGAGGCGGAAGTCTTAGCGAGTGTCCGGAGCGTTGCTCTGACGGTCTTCTCGCTTGAGAACTATTCTTCCGCACCCCTATCACGGAACGGTAACTAGCGAATATCTGACGCATTACTCAATTGTTTATGACCCCGGGGGTAATGCCTATTTGAAAAGGAATAGGACCCACCGGGGGTGCCACCCTTCGACCGCGTTTGCCAATCAAAATGTGGGGCTTGATGCGCTAGATTTGCCAAAGAAGGCATCCATGATGTCATCGAAGTCACTCGATGATCGAGTCCAACGGATTGGATCCGTGGTGAAGTCTCGACTGTGAGCTTCCCGGAGCTGATCGGCGTATGACAGCCGCAAATCACGAATTTGCTCTCGATTGTCAGGGGCGCGCTTACCCGGGAAGGATTGGACAAACCATCGGCGGCGTTCCGGAGTGGCCAGCTCTTGGCAGACGGCTTCAACCCGCCGAATGGTCCTGACGCACTCCTGGTGTGCGTCCTGGTAGCTCTCCAGAAGCCGTATCTCTCCGAGCGGAGTTCCCCTCCAGTAGGTGATCTTCTGAAACTCCCTACGCATGATCCATTGCGGGAGGGGGGCATCTGACTTGCTCTGGTTACAGTCGTCGCAGGCCGGCACGAGGTTCTGCGTGCTGTGCCTGCCCCCGCCTGCGAGCGGGATCACATGGTCCATCACTTCGGACTCTGCGCCGCAGTAGACACAGCGGCCGTTGTGGGCTGTGAGAACCATCATGTGTACCCAGAGATAGAACGACTTCCGTGCCACTTTTCCCCTCCCACGATCTCGGAGCGGACCCTATCTCTGGGCACTGACACTCAGTTGGCTACTCCCTCTGACACTCGAAGCACCGAGAGGGCACGTGGTGATGGTCGTCCCACGGGCGGTGCTTGCCGGTCGCCAGCCAGGCGATGTGCACGGAGAACTCCAGGAGGCAGCTAGGGCACTGAGGGTCGTCCCAAGGGCACTGGACACCGGGCCTGTGCTGGCCGTCGTGCGCGGTGGCTGCCCCAGCCTTGGTGGCTCGCCGGGCACTCACTGGGCATCTCCCTCGAAGGCCCAGCCGAGGCGCTTCATGCCCTCTGCGGTGAGGCCCAGGGCCCCGGCAAGGTGACGGAACTCCATCTGATGAGTGCTGGTGGCAGTGCCATCAAGGATCTTGCCGAAGTAGGTGAGCATCACGGCCACGGTCGGGATGAACGACTCGTCCCACATGGCGGCTTGCGGAGACTCCCACCACTGCTGCCACTGATCCCGTTCAGCCTCCGTCCAGTCCCGGACGGCCGGCATGTCCGGCACGGGAAGCCCGTGGTCGGAGGGCAGCTCCACCACACCCCTATATCTGGAATGGGGACTATTCGGGTTTCGGAACTTCGGCATCTCATCACCTCTCAAGCAAAACAATGGCCCCCTGCTACGTGCAGGGGGCCGGTTCGACAGCGATTGTCAGGCGGCATGTTCCTCAGGCGGTGCGACGAAGTCCCCGAACTCAGCCCGGTTGCCTCGGTACTGGTCGATCAGGCCCAGATTCTTGGCGCTGTCGAAAGTGAGTCGGCCATCCGAAGTGGTCCGCCAGGCCTTCACCTCTTCGCCCAGGGCGCCAGAGAATCCGCGCCACTTGGGCCGGGTCAGCTCTCCCCCGGTTGTAGCCCACAGGAAGCGGCTGACGCTGCCTGCCAACTGGGCGCGTGCCGCTTCTGCCTTGGCGATTGCGGCCCGGTACTGCTTCAGTGCACGCTCAGACTGCTCGAACCCCTGGCGGGCCAGCTCCGGCAGCTCCTTCACGATGGCCTGAGTCACTGCGGATTCGGCCTGTTCCACGGCAAGGGCCAGGGCAGGCTCTACCCGCTCGTACTCCTTCACTCTGGAACGGACCTCGGCCAGAGCCTCGTCACGATCAGGAAGCGGTCGGCCCTCGGATACGGCCTGCATCTCCTGCTTCCTGAGTTCCCTATCCGCCTTGCGCAACGCGGGAACGTAGTACTCACGCGACGTACGGCCGTGGCTGTCATCGATGTACTGACGAGCGCAGTCCGCATTCTCCATTCTGTACTTGCGATGACGTTCCTCCAGATCGTCACGATTGCGAATCAATTCCAGAGTCTCGCCAGAGAGCTGAAATGCCGACAGATCAAATCCTCGGTGAATGATGGGCATGGGTCTCCTCGTATTTCAGTTACGGCCGAGCATCAGGTCATCAAAATGGCCGGAGCGTCGGGCCTGGGAAATCTGCTCCGGCGACATGCGGGCGAGATCGTCCCGCGTGTACTGCGCGGGCCTGGCCTCCTGCATCGCCTTCAGGATTTCGGCTCGGATCATTGCGCGCATCGGGTCATCGTTCATCGTTGTTCTCCTTGGCTATCCCACTGGTAGACAGCCTGGGTGCTGCACCCGATTTGATCGGCTAGCTCCTTGACGGTGATTCCCAAACTGAGACGTCGAGATTTTCCCTTCTCAGGGTCATACATGGTTCCTCCAAGCATTTGAGTGAGTAACAAGAAGAGCAAAAGACAGGGCCCCTGGGTGGCTGAGGGGTGAAGAAATCCGGTGATGCCACAGAGGCGACTATCACTCCACTTGACCTAAAATTCTCTGACTGAGAATCCAAGTGAAGAGGGCCGCTTTGGGGGCGGCCCTACACCTCACAAGAGGACAACGTAAGAGAAGACACTGCCCCCCTTACCCCCCACTGTGAACGAGATCAGCAGAGAGCAAGAGGAGGAGTGTTTCTCTACGTTGTCATCTCACAGGGAGGTTTCCGCAGAGCCCCGTAACGACTTGGGAACTGCCCGGCCGTGTAGGCCGTGCCAGAGGCACACCGCCGAGTGTGCATGGCCCCAGAGGATCGCTCCTCCACTGTTCTGAATAAATGCGACACAGGCGGGGGACGCCCTGAAGCGGCTACCGCTGTCACCTTCCGGTGGTGTTGATCCGGCCCCACAGCTCTCGGTAGCCGGACAGGTCTTGCTCCTCCAGGCCGTCAAAGTCGTACACGAGGTTCCTGTTCTGCCCCACTCGGATTCCCGCATACCGCGAACGCCGCGTGCGGGCCTTGGCTGCCTTCTGGTGAGCCTGGCAGTACCTTCGGGGCCGTCCACGCTTTCGTACCGTCTGCGAGGCATACAGAGGCTCACGGCATCCGGTCCATTGACAGAACTCGGGGGGAGAGCTGCGGCGCTCCACCGTGAAACCGGAGCCGTATTGCGCGCTGGCTTCCTCCGCTTGGGCAAGAAGGGAGACCAGTTCGCCGTAATGGTCGGGTTGCTCCGCACCGGGCCGCTCCCGCATGAGGGATTCCAGGTCTCGACGGTTCAACTCTGGGTCGAAGCTGGGAAGTGCCGCCACGATGGGAACCCAACTCAAAGGAACCATCCCGGTATGCGCCGCCGCTATTCGATCAAATTCCCCTTCTTCCCGCTCCGGCCAGAAACCCGGCCACTCCTCGGATGCCTCTTCGCCAGCCGCCTCTAGAAGTGAATCCGCACGCCGCTCCAACTCGGCCTGTCCCCATTCGCCCATCGGCGGGATCGTCTTCGTCACGCAGTCCTCTCGGCAAACAAAAAGCCCCCGAATTACCTCGGGGGCGTTCGCGTATTGCAGTTCTTCAGTTCTGGTCGTCCAGCCATTTTTCCAAGTCGGCCGGTCGGCAGCGAAGGGACTGACCCACCTTGCGGAACGGGATCTGTTCGGCCTTCCAGTTCCCGTACACCCAGGAACGGGGCTTGCTCAGGTAGTTGGCCACGTCGTCAACGGTCATCAGTCTCGGGTACGCCATTCATCCTCCAAGAAACAAGAAAGCCCCCGAAGACCCTCGGGGCTCAATGCGTATGAAGTGCTAGGTTGTTCAGCCGTGTTGGCTACCTGCTTCAGCCATTTCCTCAAGTATGGCTTTGGCCTTGTCCGTCAACTCGCCACCCGCCTTACCGGCAACTGTGGTCAGGAAGCCGTCCCTTCTGGCCCGCTTCAGGTGATCCTTCACCGTCTCAGGTCGGCGGCCGATGAGCCGGGCCAGCCATGGAATGGGCGCAGGAGCCCCAAAATCCGCCATGACGGTGTACGTGGCTACAAGCAAGGTCAAGTACCGCTCTGAGACGCCTTCGCCCTCCAGGGCGAGCCTCGCCGCCTCTCCCATCTCATTCACCTTCCCTGCCAGTTCCTCCAACGTCCGCTGAGCTTCGGGAGCCTGCTTGGCCAATTCCAACGCGGCGACCATGTCGAGCCTGCGCAGGACAGTGGTCGAGATACCCCGTGCCACCTCACGAGCCGGGGCACCTTCGGCCGGCCGGATGGTGATCCGCTGCGGTCCCCCGTTGATCGGCCCTACGGGCCACCACATGTGGACCACCCAGGCGCCTTGCCGCTGAGTGATCTCGAACCCGCTGTCATCCGCTTCCATATCACTCAAGTTAGCACACCCAGGGTGCTCCACCCTGTGTTGACAACCCAGGGTGGTCAGTGCGCAAACTTGAAACGCCGGGGAATGACCGGCGCGACGGCGGGGCGGGCCCGTACGTCGGCAGCAGCAGGAGGGGGCCGCTTCAGTGGCAAGGGCATGGGTCGCGCGGTCAAAGGACGACCCGAAGAAGTGGACGACGTTCTGGTACGACCCGGACGGCAAGCAGCGACAGAAGACGTTCGAGACCAAGAAGCGGGCTGACGACCAGCGCAAGCGCAAGGAACAGGAACTCGACGCCGGGACCTACCTGGACGACCGCTTGGGCAAGCAGCCCGTGACGGCCGTGTGGGAGCAGTGGACCAATCAAAGGAAGCTGGAGAACAGCACCAAGAAGCAGTACCGGTCCATCCTCAACACGACCATTGAGCCGTTCTTCAAGGCCCGTTCCATCGTGTCCCTGAAGGTCTCAGACGTTGAGCAGTGGCTCTTGTGGATGGAGCAGGACCGGAAGCTCTCCGCCCGCACACGCCGTCAGCGATTCTCGTTCTTCTCCGGGATGATGGACTGGGCTGTCGTTAACGAGATCATCGGCCGGAACCCGTGCAAGAAGGTCAAGGGCGCCGGAAGCCGCGCCAAGGAGATCCGGGAGCAGAAGAGCACCGCAAGGCGGCTCACGACGCGGGAAGTCCTGGCGATGCTGGATGCCGCTCCTCCGCGATACCGCGCGATGCTGTGGCTCATGGCCGGGTGCGGCCTGCGGCTGGGTGAGGCCATGGCGGTGTCCCGCGATCAGATCGACTTCAAGGCCGAGACGCTTCGGGTCGACTTTCAGATTGCGGAGGACGGAGACACCGAGTCCGGGAAGAACAGCGCCATCCAGCGTCGGCACATCAAGGCTCGTGACGAAGGCGAGCCAGGGCGCACTGTCCCCCTCCCTCCGAACGTCGCCTTCGAGCTTCGGCGGCACATCAAGAACCACGGCGTATGGGGGCCGGAGCGGCTTCTCTTCCCCAACGTGACGCGGACCGGCTACCTCTACGCGTCGTACTTCTACCCGAGGATCTGGATGGAGGCTCTGGGCAAGGGACAGGTGAAGTACTGCAAGGCCCACTCACTCCGGCACTACTACGGATCGCGGCTGCTGTACGCCGGAGTCCCCGAGAACGATGTGGCCGACTGGATGGGCCACAGCAGCACGGACGTGCTGAGGGAGCACTACCACTACATCTTCGAAGGGGCCGAGCAGCGCGGTCGGGCCGCCATCGCAACGATGTTGACGCCCGGCGCCGACGACCCGACGGAGGCATCAGAGGTCGCCTGATGCGCGTACGACAACAGCCCCCGGCGCGACGCCGGGGGCTGTGTTGTTTGTGCAGGTCAGTGGCTGTTTTCAGCCCGGCATCTGCCCAGGATTCCCCCAGCATGACGCCCAGGAACGGCCCTGATCGGACCGCAACGGGCAGAAACCCGAGGGTGTCCCTCCGGACCTTCGAAACAGCTTCTGACCTGCAAAAACCCTGCTAGGGCAGGTTCCTCGCCATCACGATCCGCTGAACTTGGTTCGTGCCCTCATAAATCTGCGTGATCTTGGCGTCGCGCATCATGCGCTCCACAGGGTAGTCACGGGTGTAGCCGTAGCCGCCGAGGAGCTGGACGGCGTCCGTGGTGACCTCCATGGCCACGTCCGAGGCGAAGCACTTGGCGGCGGCGCCCAGGTAGGTGAGGTCGGCGTCGCCGCGCTCGGAGGCGGCGGCGGCCTGGTAGGTGAGGGCGCGGGCCGCCGAGATCTTCATGGACATGTCGGCGAGCATGAACTGGATGCCCTGGAAGTCGGCGATCGGCTTGCCGAACTGCTTGCGCTCCTGGACGTAGCCCTTGGCGTAGTCGAAGGCGCCCTGCGCGACACCGAGCGCCTGCGCGGCGATGGTGATGCGGGTGTGGTCCAGGGTCTTCATGGCCGTCATGAAGCCGGAGCCCTCCTCGCCGATCATGCGGTCGGCGGGGATGCGGACGTTGTCGAAGTAGACCTCGCGCGTCGGGGAGCCCTTGATGCCGAGCTTCTTCTCCGGGGCGCCGAAGGAGACACCCTCGTCCGACTTCTCGACGACGAAGGCCGAGATGCCCTTGGAGCGCTTGGCGGGGTCCGTGACCGCCATGACCGTGTAGTACTCGCTCACGCCCGCGTTGGTGATCCAGCGCTTCACGCCGTTGAGGATCCAGTGGTCGCCGTCGCGGACCGCCTTGGTCTTCATGCCGGCCGCGTCCGAGCCCGCCTCCGGCTCGGAGAGGCAGTACGAGAACATCGCCTCGCCCTTGGCGAGCGGGGTCAGGTACTTCTTCTTCAGCTCCTCGCCGCCGGAGAGGATCACCGGGAGCGAGCCGAGCTTGTTCACCGCGGGGATGAGGGAGGAGGAGACGCAGGCGCGGGCCACCTCCTCGATCACGATCACCGTGGCGAGCGCGTCGGCGCCGGCGCCGCCGTACTCCTCGGGGACGTGCACCGCGTGCAGGTCATTGGCGACGAGGGCGTCGAGGGCCTCCTGCGGGAAGCGGGCCTCCTCGTCCACCGCCGCGGCGTACGGCGCGATCTTCGCCTCGACCAGGGAGCGGACGGCGTCACGGAGCATGTCGTGCTCCTCGGACGGGCGGTACAGGTCGAAGTCAGCCGTTCCGGCCACGGTCTCTCACGCTCCAAGCAGTGATACTGACGCTAATTACCGTTAAGTAACTCAAATTTTAGAGGCCTGCCTCAAAGACGCCTACGTGAGCTACACGACAGCGGGGAAATTGCCCGGTGGAGGGCCCGACTATGCTCAGGGGCCGCAGCACCGACGTACCCGATCTGGAGCAGTCCATGAGCCTGAAGATCACCGTGATCGGCACCGGCTATCTCGGTGCCACACACGCCGCGGCCATGGCCGAGCTGGGCTTCGAGGTGCTGGGGCTCGACGTCGTACCCGAGAAGATCGCCATGCTGGAGCGCGGCGAGACCCCGATGTACGAGCCGGGGCTCGAGGAGCTGCTGAGGAAGCATGTGGCGGGCTTCGAGGGGTCCACCGGGCGGCTGCGGTTCACCACCGACTGGGCCGAGGTCGGCGCCTTCGGTGATGTGCACTTCGTGTGCGTGAACACCCCGCAGCGGCACGGGGAGTACGCGGCCGACATGTCGTACGTCGACTCCGCGATCTCCTCCCTCGCCCCGCATCTGCACGGCCCGGCCCTCGTCGTCGGCAAGTCGACCGTGCCGGTCGGGTCCGCCGACCGCCTCGCCGTCTACCTGGCCGAACACGCCCCGGCCGGCGGCGACGCCGAGCTGGCCTGGAACCCGGAGTTCCTGCGCGAGGGCTTCGCCGTGCAGGACACCCTGCACCCGGACCGGATCGTGGCGGGCGTGCGCAGCGAGCGCGCCGAGAAGCTGCTGCGGGAGGTGTACGCGACCCCGATAGGCGAGGGCACGCCGTTCGTGGTGACCGACTTCCCGACCGCGGAACTGGTGAAGACGGCCGCGAACTCCTTCCTCGCCACGAAGATCTCCTTCATCAACGCGATGGCGGAGGTGTGCGAGGCCGGCGGCGGTGACGTGGCGAAGCTGGCGGAGGCCATCGGGCACGACGACCGGATCGGGGCGAAGTTCCTGCGCGCCGGGATCGGCTTCGGCGGCGGCTGTCTGCCCAAGGACATCCGGGCGTTCATGGCGCGGGCCGGCGAGCTGGGCGCGGACCAGGCGCTGACCTTCCTGCGCGAGATCGACTCCATCAACATGCGCCGGCGCGGCCAGATGGTCGAGATGACCCGGGAGGCGCTCGGTGGCGGCTCCTTCCTGGGCAAGCGGGTCGCGGTGCTCGGCGCCACCTTCAAGCCGGATTCGGACGACGTGCGTGACTCGCCCGCGCTGAACGTGGCCGGCCAGATCCACCTCCAGGGCGGGCAGGTGACGGTGTACGACCCGAAGGGCATGGACAACGCCCGGCGTGTGTTCCCGACCCTCGGGTACGCCGACTCCGCGTCGCAGGCCGTGCGGGGCGCCGATGTCGTCCTGCACCTCACCGAGTGGCGGGAGTTCCGCGAGCTGGATCCGGCGGCACTCGGCGAGGTCGCGGCGGCCCGGGTCATCCTGGACGGGCGCAACGCGCTCGACCCGGAGCTGTGGCGCCGGGCGGGCTGGACGTACCGGGCGATGGGGCGCCCGACGGCGTAACGACGCAAACGGCGACGCCGGTTCGGCCGAGGCTCAGTCGGCCGAACCGGCGTCTTTGCGCATTCTGCACCACCGGACACATACATGGCCGGTGAACTTCCTGTGTCTTACCCCTCCTTGGCCCGGTACCGGCGCATCTTCGCGCGCGCCCCGCACACCTGCATCGAGCACCAGCGGCCCCGCCCGGCGGGGCTGCGGTCGTAGTAGGCCCAGTGGCAGTCGTCGGCCTCGCAGGCCTTCAGCCGCATCCACGTGCCGTTCGCCAGGCCCTCGGCGACGGCCGCGGCGACGCGGGAGAGCAGCGAGGCGTCCGGGGCGGGGGCGAGGGCCGCGGAGCCGTCCCGCTCGTCGACGGCGACGTAGAGCGGCGCACGGGACAGCAGCTCGCCGAGCGGGGTCACCTCGCGGTGCGGCGGGTGCCCGGCGTGCGCGAGCAGCGTGGCCCGCAGCGACTCCCGCAGCTCCCGCGCGTCCTCCACCGCGTCCTCGGCGATCCCGAAGCACCGGCGGACCTCCGCCGCGTCCAGCGTGTCGGCGCCGGTCTCGATGTCCAAGAGCGTGTTGACCAGGGATTCGACCAGCGCCAGGGATCCGGGAGCGGCCGATCTCTCATTCATGCTTGCAACGTTACCGCCAATGCGGGAGCATGCAGTAACCGTTACCGGTTGCCCGCTTCTACGGGTAACGCTGTCTGTGACACAAGGAGGTAGTCATGGCTCTCGCCAAGCTCGGTGTCGTGGTGCTGGACTGTCCCGACCCGCGCGCGCTCGCCGGTTTCTACGCCGAGGTGCTGGGCGGCACGGTGGAGGTGCAGGGGGACCCCGAGGACGACGGCTGGGTCGACCTGAAGGTGCCCGGTGGGCCGGCGCTTGCCTTCCAGCGGGCGCCCGGGTTCGTGCCGCCGAAGTGGCCCGCGCCGGACGCCTCGCAGCAGTTCCACCTGGACCTGGTGGTGGAGGACCTGGACGCGGCGGAGAAGGGGGTGCTGGAGCTGGGCGCCAAGCCGCTGGACGCGGAGGACCGCGAGCGGACCTTCCGTGTGTACGCCGACCCGGCCGGGCACCCGTTCTGTCTGTGCGCCTGCTGAGAAAGCGTCTGCGCGTCTGCTGAGCCGCCCCGAAGGAGGACCTGATGGCGTCCGTCGCCCGTTTCCGTTCCGTCGTGCTCGACTGTCCCGATCCGCACCGGCTGGCCGCCTTCTACGCGGCGGTGGCCGGCGGCACCCCGGACCCCGAGGACGACGACTGGGTCGTACTGCAGGTGCCGGACGGGCCGCGGCTGGCCTTTCAGCGGGCCGGGGGGTACACCCCGCCGGAGTGGCCGCGCGCGGACCGCAACGGCCAGCAGTTCCACCTCGACTTCGACGCGGGGCGGACCTGGGCGGAGGTCGACGCGGCGCACGAGCGGGTGCTGGCGCTGGGTGCCCGGCCGCTGGACCTGGAGGACCGGGAGGAGAAGGACTTCCAGGTGTACGCCGATCCGGCCGGGCATCCGTTCTGCCTGTGCCGGATCGAGCACCCGTGACCCGTGGGACCTAGGGGGTGTCCAGCTCCGCGCTCTTCGCGTACGGCGCCTCCCTACGGTGCTGGGCGGCGCGGGCCGTGAAGTCCGCGCTGCGCAGCACCCGTTGGACGTTGCCCCAGGTCAGCAGGGCCAGCTCGGTCTCGGACCAGCCACGCCGGAGCAGTTCGGCGATCAGATGGGGGTAGCGGGAGGCGTCGGCGAGGTCGCGGGGGTGGGCGGCACCGGAGTCGTAGGTGCCGGACAGGCCGACGCACTCCGGGCCGGCCACGTCACGGACATGGTCGAGGTGGCAGGCGACGTCATGCACCGTCGGCCCGGTCTGCTCGGCGGTCAGCGGCACCATGCACAGGCCCTTCGCCGCCCCCAGCGCGGCGAGCGTTGCGTCGGGCAGGTTGGCCGGGTGCGGGCGCAGCGCCCGGGCGGCGGAGCGGGTGCACAGCACCGGGGTCTTGGACAGCGCCAGCACGCGCTCGGCGGTGGCCGCGGAGGCGCCGGAGACATCGGCGAGCACGCCGAGCCGGTTCATCTCGCGGACCACCTCCTCACCGAAGCGCGTGAGCCCCTCCGCGCCCGCCCACGCCGTGCCCGCGAGGGTGAGCACGCGCAGGCCGAGGGCGTGCAGGATACGAAGGAGGCCGAGGGAGCCGTCGAGCGCGGTGGCGTGCGCGGGGCCCGGCAGCACGGCGACCCGGCCGCAGTTGCGGGCGTCGATGATCTGACCCGCGGTGCGCACCAGGCGCAGCCCTTCGGGGTGGGCCTCGATCACCGAGCGCATCTGGTCCAGCTGTTCCAGGGTCGCGGCCGTGGCACGGCCGTCGCCGGGGCCCTCGGGCAGGTGCAGCGACCAGAACAGCACGCCCACGTGGCCCTCGCGCATCCGCGGCACATCGGTGTCGACGGCCGCCTCGCCCAGCTCCAGGTCGTACCAGGGCAGATGGCGCAGGGCCCACGGCAGCCCGCTGTAGCCGTCGGCGACCGGGTGGGCGGCGAGCAGGGCGTGGGCCCGCTCCAGGGACGCGTGCTCCTCGCCGAAGGGGTCGTCCGGCAGGCCGTCCTCCTCGCCGACCTCGCTCGAGGTGGGCAAGTCGTCCTGGAGGTCGGCCATGGCGGGCTCCGTACGTCGTCGTGAGCTACGTCGTGGGGCGTATCGCCACGGTCGCACGCGGGGAAGCAGGGCTTCCTGGTGAGTGGGCGTTCGGGCGTACGGCCGGTCAGGCGTCCCGGGCCGTGCGGATGACCTCGTCCAGGGTGTCCCGGGAGCGTCTGAGGTCGGCGATCATGCGGTCGATCCGGTCGCGCTCGGCGGTCAGGTCCCGCAGCAGGCGCGGGGTGGCGCTGGCGGAGGGTCCGCCGTCCTGGTCGCGCATGCACGGCAGCAGCTGCCGGATCTTCTCGCTGTGCAGCCCGGCCGCGAACAGCTCCTGGATCCGGATGACGCGGTCGACGGCCGTCTGGGGGTAGTCGCGGTGGCCGCCGGGGGTGCGCTCGGCGGTGAGCAGCCCCTGGGTCTCGTAGTAGCGCAGCGACCGCTCGCTCACGCCGGTGCGCCGGGCCAGTTCACCGATCCTCATCTGCCGTCTCCCCCAAGCGGGCTTGAATCTGACATCAGTGTCAAGTTCTACCGTGCCGGCATGACGCAGACAACGGACTTCCTGGCCCCGGCCCGGCTCGGCCGGCTCGAACTCCCGAACCACCTGGTGATGGCCCCGCTGACCCGCAACCGGGCCGAGGCCGACGGCACCCCGACCGACCTGATGGTCACGCACTACGCCCAGCGCGCCTCCGCCGGACTGATCATCGCCGAGGGCTCGGCGCCGAGCGCGGTCGGGCAGACGTACCCGAACATCACCGCGATCCACACCGACCGGCATGTGGCGGGCTGGCGCCGGGTGACCGAGGCGGTACGGGCGGCCGGTGGGCGGATGTTCCTCCAGCTCCAGCACGGCGGCCGGGTCGGCCACCCGGCGACCAGCGGTCTCACCCCCGTGGCGCCCTCCCCCGTCCCCTGCCGGAGACGATCTTCACTCCGCGGGGCCACCAGCGGGCCGCCGTCCCGCGCGAGATGACCGCGGACGACATCCGCGCCACGATCGCCGGCTTCGCCGCCGCCGCACGCCGGGCCGTGGACGCGGGCTTCGAGGGCGTCGAGGTGCACTCGGCCAACGGCATGCTGCTGCACCAGTTCCTCGCGGACAACACCAACCGCCGCGACGACGCCTACGGCGGCCCCGCCCGGCGCCGGGTGCGGTTCGCGGCGGAGGTGACCGAGGCGGTGGCCGACGCGATCGGCGCGGAGCGGGTGGGCATCCGCATCTCCCCCGCCTCCGCCGTCAACGGCGTCCGGGAGGACGACACCGACGGCCTCTACGCCGCGCTGCTGGACCGTCTGAAGGGGCTGGACCTCGCCTATCTGCACCTGGTGCGCTCCGACCCGGCCACCGACCGGTTCCGGCGCATCCGTGCCGACTGGCCTGGCGTCCTGATCGGCAACCCGGACCTGACCGGCCTGACCACCGAGGCCGTCACGCGGGCCGCGCGGGAGATGCTGGCGGCCGGTGCCGACCTGGTGGCGCTCGGCCGGCCGTTCCTCGCCAACCCGGACCTGGTCCGGCGGGTACGCCTCGGCGCACCGCTCAACCCGGTCAGGGACCGGTACTTCATGTACGTGGGCGGGGCCGACGGCTACAACGACTACCCCGCCCTCGACGGTCAGGCGGCGCCGCTGTCCAGCGACTCGATCGTGGCGATGGACGGTGCCCGGGTCGCCTGAAGGTCGCGGGCCACGTCCTCGGCCGCGCCCAGGACCCGTACCGCGTTCTGCCAGGTCAGCTTGGCCAGGTCGGTCCTGGACCAGCCGCGGCTCAGCAGCTCGGCGAGCAGATTGGGGTAGCCGGAGACGTCGTTCAGGCCGTCCGGGGTGAACGCGGTGCCGTCGTAGTCGCCGCCGATGCCCAGGTGGTCGATGCCGGCCACCTCGCGCATGTGGTCCAGGTGGTCGGCGACCGTGGACACCGTGGCGACCGGGCGCGGGGTGCGCTCCTCGAACTCGCGGTGCAGCTTCATCGCCTCGGGGCTGGTGTCGAGGTGGTGGAAGCCGTGCGCGCGCAGGTTCTCGTCGGCCGCGGCCGTCCAGTCGACGGCGGCCTGGAGCACGAACTTGGGCACGAACGTCACCATCGCCATGCCGCCGTTGGCGGGCAGCCGCTCCAGGACGTCGTCGGGGATGTTGCGCGGGTGGTCACAGACGGCGCGGGAGGACGAGTGGGAGAAGACCACCGGGGCGCTCGTCGCGTCCAGCGCGTCCCGCATCGTCGTCGCCGCCACGTGCGAGAGGTCGACCAGCATGCCGAGCCGGTTCATCTCGCGGACGACCTCGCGGCCGAACGCGGTCAGGCCGCCGGCCTTCGGCTCGTCGGTCGCGGAGTCCGCCCAGTCCACGTTGGAGTTGTGGGTGAGCGTCATGTAGCGCACGCCGAGGGCGTACAGGCCGCGCAGGGCGCCGAGGGAGTTGGCGATGGAGTGGCCGCCCTCGGCGCCCATCAGGGAGGCGATACGGCCGTCCCGGCGGGCCGCCTCCATGTCGGCGGCGGTCAGCGCGGGCGCCAGCTCGGCCGGGTAGCGGGCCAGCAGCCGACGGACGCAGTCGATCTGCTCCAGCGTCGCCGCCACCGGCTGGGCCTGCTCGCTGGGCACGTACACCGACCAGTACTGCGCGCCGACCCCGCCCTGGCGCAGCCGCGGGAGGTCGGTGTGCAGGTCCGCGTCCTGGTGGACGGCGATGTCGAGCGTGCCGAGGTCGTAGCCGGCCTTCTGGCGCAGCGCCCACGGCAGGTCGTTGTGGCCGTCGACGACCGGGAACTCGCGCAGCAGCGCGCGGGCTTCCTCGAGGAAGGTCATCGGCGTCACTTCCCGAAGCCGAAGTGGCCCTGGCCCTCGACCTTGGAACGCAGGCGCTTGCCCTTCTCGGTGGCCTGGTCGTTGAGGTCCTGCTGGAAGTCGCGCATCTTGTGCAGCAGGTCCTCGTCGTGCGCGGCGAGGATGCGGGCCGCGAGGAGACCGGCGTTGCGGGCACCGGCGACGGAGACGGTGGCGACGGGCACCCCGGCCGGCATCTGCACGATGGACAGCAGCGAGTCCATGCCGTCGAGGTACTTCAGCGGCACCGGTACGCCGATGACCGGCAGCGGGGTGACGGAGGCGAGCATGCCGGGCAGGTGGGCGGCGCCGCCCGCACCGGCGATGATCACCTTCAGCCCGCGGTCGGCGGCCTGCTCGCCGTACGTGATCATCTCGCGGGGCATGCGGTGCGCGGAGACGACGTCGACCTCGTACGCGATCTCGAACTCGTCCAGGGCCTTGGCGGCGGCCTCCATGACGGGCCAGTCGGAGTCCGACCCCATGACGATGCCAACAACAGGGCTCATTCGGTGATGGTGCCTCTCAGATAGCCGGCTGCGTGACGGGCGCGCTCCAGCACGTCGTCCAGGTCGTCGCCGTAGGTGTTGACGTGTCCGACCTTTCGGCCGGGCTTCACATCCTTGCCGTACATGTGGATCTTGAGCTTGGGGTCGCGGGCCATGCAGTGCAAGTACGCGGAGTACATGTCCGGGTAGTCGCCACCCAGGACGTTGACCATCACCGTCCACTTGGCGCGCGGGCGCGGGTCGCCGAGCGGCAGGTCGAGGACCGCGCGGACGTGGTTGGCGAACTGCGAGGTGATCGCGCCGTCCTGGGTCCAGTGTCCGGAGTTGTGCGGGCGCATGGCCAGCTCGTTGACGAGGACACGGCCGTCGCGGGTCTGGAACAGCTCGACCGCGAGGTGCCCGACGACGCCGAGTTCCTTGGCGATGGTCAGGGCCATCCGCTCGGCCTCGAGGGCGAGGGATTCGTCCAGGCCGGGCGCCGGGGCTATGACCGTGTCGCAGACGCCGCCCACCTGCCGGGACTCCACCACCGGGTAGGCGACGGCCTGGCCGTGCGGGGAGCGTACGACGTTGGCGGCGAGCTCGCGGACGTAGTCGACCTTCTCCTCGGCGAGGACCGGGACGCCGGCCCGGAACGGCTCGGTGGCCTCCTCGGCGGTCTCCACGACCCACACACCCTTGCCGTCGTAGCCGCCGCGGACGGTCTTGAGGACGACCGGGAAGCCGTCCCCCTCCGCCGCGAACCGGACCACGTCCTCCGGGTCGGCGACGATCCGGTGCCGCGGGCACGGGATGCCGATCAAGTCGAGCTTCGCGCGCATCACACCCTTGTCCTGGGCGTGCACCAGCGCGTCGGGCCCCGGACGCACGGGGATGCCGTCCGCCTCCAGGGCCCTGAGGTGCTCGGTGGGTACATGTTCGTGATCGAAGGTGATCACATCGCACCCCCGCGCGAACTCACGCAGCGTGTCCAGATCGCGATAGTCGCCGATCACGACATCGCTCACGACCTGCGCCGCGGAATCCTGAGGGGTGTCACTGAGGAGCTTGAACCTGATGCCCAACGGGATGCCCGCCTCGTGCGTCATACGCGCGAGCTGCCCCCCGCCGACCATGCCGACTACCGGGAACGTCACACCCCTAGCGTATCGGCCACGCCGAGGCGGCCGGATCGCGTCCCTCTCACGATCTCTTACCCGCCACTTTCCGCCCTCTTTCCGACCTGTTTCCTGGTCTTCGCCTTGTGCGCAGGCGTCGGCGCGTTCACCTGGATAGCATGGCTGGGCCGACGAAACCTACCGACGGGAGCTGCACGGCCATGGAACCTCGTTCCTCGGGGCTGCGACGGCTCGTACGCGAGGTGGCCAAGTTCGGCACCGTCGGCGTTGCGGGCATCTTCGTCAACCTCGGCGTGTTCAACCTGGTCCGCCACGTCTCCGACCTGCCGGTGGTGCGCGCCAGCATCATCGCGACGGTCGTCGCCATCGCGTTCAACTACGTCGGGTTCCGTTACTGGACGTACCGGGACCGCGACAAGGGCGGCCGTACCAAGGAGCTCACGCTCTTCCTCCTCTTCAGCGCGATCGGTCTGGTAATCGAGAACGGCGTGCTGTACGCGGCGACCTACGGGTTCGGCTGGGACAGCCCGCTGCAGAGCAACGTCTCCAAGTTCGTGGGCATCGGCATCGCCACCCTGTTCCGCTTCTGGTCGTACCGCACCTGGGTGTTCCGCGTGCAGCCGACGCAGGAGGCGGAGTCGATCCTGGTGGCCGAGTCGAAGAGGCCGCACACCGAGCCCGAGCCGAAGTCGCAGCGCGTTCCGTAAACCGGATCAGCGCACCGTCGGCCGCTCTTCCTCCGTCTTGCGGGCCGGCGGCGTACGCGAGAGGAACAGACCGAACACCGGCGGCTGGGCCTGGAGCAACTCCAGGCGGCCGCCGTCGGCCTCCGCGAGATCACGGGCGACGGCGAGGCCGATCCCCGTGGAGTTGCGGCCGCTGATCGTCCGCTCGAAAATGCGCGCGCCGAGGTCGGCCGGGACACCCGGACCTTCGTCGGTGACCTCCACCACGGCCTGGTTGCCGGTGACCCGGGTGCGCAGCGCGACCGTGCCGCCCCCGTGCATCAGGGAGTTCTCGATCAGCGCCGCCAGCACCTGGGCGACCGCGCCCGGCGTGCCGACGGCGTGCAGATGCCGCTTGCCGGAGCTGACGATGGCGCGGCCGGCGCTGCGGTAGGCGGGCCGCCACTCGGCGAGCTGCTGCTGGATGACCTCGTCCAGGTCGAAGGTGACGGCGGAGCCGGTGCGCGGGTCCCGGGAGTTCGTCAGCAGCCGCTCGACCACGTCCGTGAGCCGCTCGACCTGGGCGAGCGCGACGTTCGCCTCTTCCTTCACGATGTCCGGGTCGTCGGTGAGGGTGATCTCCTCGAGGCGCATCGACAGCGCGGTCAGCGGGGTGCGCAGCTGGTGGGAGGCATCGGCGGCCAGGCGCCGCTCGGCCGTGAGCATGCGCCCGATCCGCTCGGCCGAGGAGTCCAGCACATCGGCGACCCGGTCCAGCTCGGGGACGCCGTACCGCTTGTGCCGCGGGCGCGGGTCTCCGGAGCCGAGCCGTTCGGCGGTCTCGGCGAGGTCGGTCAGCGGGGAGGCGAGCCGGTTGGCCTGCCGTACGGCGAGCAGCACGGCCGCGACCACCGCGAGCAGCGCCACCAGGCCGATGATCAGCAGGGTCCGGCCGACCTCGCGGGTCACCGCGGAGCGCGGCTCCTGCACGGTGACGGTCTCGCCCTCCTCGCCCTGCTGCGTGCTGCGGATCACATCACCCTGGGGCTTGGTGCCGATCTCGATCGGCGTGTGACCGGGCATGCGGATGACCGCGTACTGCTCCTTGCTGACCGGATTGCGCAGCACGTCCGCGTTGACGTTCTCCGCGGCGAGGACCCTGCTGTCCACGATGCTGGCCAGCCGGATCGCCTCGGAATCCACCCGCTCCTGGGCGCTGTTGCTGATCGTCCGCGTCTCGACGATCACCAGGGAGATACCGAAGACGGCGATCACCACGAGGACGACGGCGAGGGTGGACTGGATGAGACGTCGGCGCATGTTCCGTTACCTGAGGTGATCGCTGACCCTGGGCAGGGGCCCCGGGGAGGGGCTCAGCTCTTCTCGAAGCGGAAGCCCACTCCACGCACCGTGGCGATGAAGCGAGGGTTCGCCGCGTCGTCCCCGAGCTTCTTGCGCAGCCAGGAGATGTGCATGTCGAGGGTCTTCGTGGACGACCACCACGTGGTGTCCCAGACCTCACGCATCAGCTGGTCGCGCGTGACGACCCGGCCGGCGTCCCGGACGAGAACCCGCAGCAGGTCGAACTCCTTGGCGGTGAGCTGGAGTTCCTCGTCGCCCATCCACGCCCGGTGCGACTCGACGTCGATCCGCACCCCGTGCGTGGCCGGCGGCTGCTGGGGCTCGGCGGCACCGCGCCGGAGCAGCGCCCGTACCCGGGCGAGCAGTTCGGCGAGCCGGAAGGGCTTGGTGACGTAGTCGTCGGCGCCCGCGTCCAGGCCGACGACGGTGTCCACCTCGTCGGCCCGCGCGGTCAGGATGAGGATCGGCACGGTGTGGCCGTCGGCCCGCAGCCTTCGGGCGACCTCCAGGCCGTCCATGCCCGGCAGGCCCAGGTCCAGTACGACCAGATCGACGCCGCCCTGCATCCCGGCGTCCAGCGCGGTGGGTCCGTCCTCGCGCACCTCGACCTCGTAACCTTCCCGGCGCAGGGCGCGGGCCAGCGGCTCCGAGATGGACGCGTCGTCCTCGGCGAGCAGTACACGGGTCATAGAGGTGATGGTAGACCGCTCGCGCATTGTGCTGGGGTGTGATCGCTTGCAGGAACTCTTACCTTGGTACGCCGCTGGTACGAACCATTGCTCTGGGGATGCGATCGTAGGAAGGACCTTCGAATGGGCTCCTGCGGTTCCCCCGACACCTGTGATCCGCGTCTCAAGTCCTTCCATATCCGGCAGTGTCCTGCCTTACAGTGACCTGAACGCCTGTAGTACACCGGGGACCTTTGGCGAGTACTTGACGCTGAAGGTCTCTTTCGTGTGCGGGCTGATCAAGATCAGCCTTGAAAGGAATGACCTCTGGCCGGGCTCCGGACGCATCGTCGCGTCGGGGGCGTGGATCCTGGTGGTCGCCGTCCGCCGCTTTCCGTGACCCGGAAACGGAAACTCCCCTCGGGCGTTGGGGGTGGACGACCGACCCTGCCGGTGCCGGCCGCACCCCCACCGGGCGCGCAGCGCTCCACAAAGCGCGTCCCGACCAGCAAGGAACGACCATGGCGTCCAGCCTGACGAAGGACTCGGTCCGCCCGGGCACCCCCGGTGCCGAGAAGACCTTCTTCGGCCACCCCCGCGGCCTGGCCACTCTCTTCATGACCGAGATGTGGGAGCGATTCTCCTACTACGGCATGAGGGCTCTGCTCCCGCTGTACCTGGTGGCCCCGGGCGGCCTGCACATGAGCGCGGGCACGGCCACCGCGATCTACTCGGTGTACGTGTCGCTCGTGTACCTGCTCGCCCTGCCCGGCGGCTGGGTCGCGGACCGCTTCCTCGGCCCCCGCAAGACGGTCGCCGTCGCGGGCATCATCATCATGCTCGGCCACCTGTGCCTCGCGCTGCCCGTGGCCGCCAGCTTCTTCGTCGGCCTGGGTCTCGTCGCCATCGGTTCGGGTCTGCTGAAGGCCAACATCTCCACGATGGTCGGCCACCTCTACAAGGGCCCGGACGACCCGCGCCGGGACGGTGGCTTCACCCTCTTCTACATCGGCATCAACCTCGGTGCCTTCGCCGCCCCGCTGGTCATCGGCACCGTCGGTGAGAACGTCAACTGGCACCTGGGCTTCGCGCTCGCCGCGCTCGGCATGGCGCTGGGCCTGGCCCAGTACCTGCTCGGCGGCCGCCACCTGAACCCGAAGAGCAGCGAGGTCCCGACCCCGCTGACCCCCGCGGAGAAGTCCGCCACCCTGCGCAAGGGCCTGACCTGGCTCGCCATCGCCGCGGTCTTCTACGGCGTCGTCGGCGGCACCGGTCACTTCACCCTGAACTGGGCGCTGATCCCGCTCACCCTCGTCGGTCTGATCGTGCCGATCCTGGTCATCGCCCGTATCCGCCGGGACAAGGACCTGGACGCGGGCGAGAAGTCGAAGGTGTCGGCGTACGTCTGGTTCTTCGTCGCCGCCGCCGTCTTCTGGATGATCTACGACCAGGGTGGTTCGACCCTGTCGCTCTTCGCGGACGGCTCGGCCAAGAACTCGATCGCCGGCTGGACGTTCCCGGTCTCCTGGTACCAGTCGGTCAACCCGGTCATGATCATGGCCCTGGCGCCCGTCTTCGCCTGGCTGTGGCTGTGGCTGAACCGGCGCGGCAAGGAGCCGAGCACGATCGTGAAGTTCGCCTCCGGCCTGGTGCTGATCGGCGCGTCCTTCTTCCTCTTCCTCGCCCCGCTGTCGATCGCCGAGGGCGGTCACAAGGCCGCGGCGATGTGGCTGGTCGCGATCTACTTCGTGCAGACCGTCGGTGAGCTGACGCTGTCGCCGGTGGGTCTGTCGGTGACGACGAAGATGGCGCCGAAGAAGTACGCCTCGCAGATGATGGGCGTGTGGTTCCTCGCGGTCACCGCGGGCGACTCGATCACCGCGCTGGTGTCCAACCCGGCCATCGGCGGCGTCAACCTCGACAAGATGGGCTTCGTCGCCCTGGAGGCCGTCCTCGCCGTGCTCGCCGGTGGAGCGGTGTGGATGTACCGCAGGAAGGTCAACAAGCTGATGGGCGACGTGCACTAGTCGTTCGGACCCGGCCGAGAGAGGGCCGCCGCATCCCGGTGGGTGCGGCGGCCCTCTTTCATGTCAGAAGGGTCAGCGGGCCCTTCGTTTCGGCATGAACGTGAACACCGCGCCGCCCAGCAGGATCGCCGTGCCCGCCACCAGGCCGAGGGCCTTCAGGGCGCCGTGGTCGCTCGCGCCGGTCTGGGCCAGGCCGCCGGAGCCGGAGGTGCCACTGCCGCCGGTGCCGCCGGTCGAGCCGCCGGAGGTGGACGTGCCGCCCGAGGTGCCGCCCGGCTGCCGGCTGGTGTCCAGGGTGAGCGAGACCTCGGTCCTGGTCGGTGTGCACGTCGTGGTCGTACCGAGCGCCTTGACCGTCAGGACACCCGGGGACAGCGTCGAGGTGCCGCTCGCGCCGGGCTTGTAGGTGCCGGTGAGGTCCGGGATGTCGATCGGGTCGCCGGACTTGATGGGGTTGGCGTTGGTCGGCCCCTCCACATGCACCGTGCCCTTGTCGGCGCCGCCCAGCAGCACCTCCATGGACGGCTTCACGGAGTTCTTCGGGATGTCGGCGGGGCTGTTCATCACCGACTTCTTGAACTGCACGGTGAGGTCGAAGTTCCCGCTGTTCTTCCTGGCGTTGATCTGCACCGGCGAGGTCGCGTTCTTGTCGCCGATCGGGGTCTTGCAGGCGTAGGGGATCTGCACCTCCTTGCCGGTGAAGTCGGTCTGGCCGCTGCCGCCGGTCGCCGTGGGGGTGGCCGTACTCGTCGGGGTGGCCGACCGGGTGGGTGTCGTGGACTGGGTCGGGGTCGCGCTGGACGTTCCGCCGCCACCACCCGTCACCTGGATGGTCGCCGCCTTCTGCACGGTCTCCTTCGGTGTGCACTTGGTGTCCGTCGACATCGCGTTGACGGTGTAGGCGTCCGGGGTCAGCGTCACCTCGCCGGCCGAGGTCAGCTTGATGCTGCCCTTCATGTCGGACAGCACCATGGCGCCGCCCTTGGGGATCGCCGGGTTCTGCCGCGGCCCCTGCATCGCGATGTCGGCGACCTGCGCGCCGGCCGCCTTGAGCACGCCGGACGGCTGGACCGAGTTCGCCGGCAGGTCGATGATGTCGGGGTTCTTGGACGCGGCCTGGACGAACTTCCACACCACGTCCACCGTGTCGCCGACCTTCGCGGTGGCCGGGGCGGTGATCTCGACTTTTGTGGTGCCGTCGACGGGGCTGATGCCCGCGGGCGGCACACAGTGGGTGGCGAACGACACCTCGGCCGCCTGCGCGGGCGCCGCGGCCAGGCCCAGCAGGACACCCGCACCGCTCAGCGCCAGCGCGGCACCGGCTGCCGTACCTCTCCTTCGGATGCTCACGTTCGTCCCTTCCTGGTGGGAGTCGTAGGACTCGTCGGGCTGTCGGTGTGCGGTGCGGAGAGCCGGCCGGCCGGGTCGCCCGGGACGGAGTCCGGGGCGAACCACGGCAGGGCCGGGTTCGTGGGGGCCGGTTCGGTGGTACGGCCGCGCGGGTTTGGCAGCCGGGGCAGGCGCAGGGCGCGGGTGAGGCGGGGGCTACCCGGGCGGCGCGGCCGTACCCGGTCCACCACGGCCATGCCGATACGGAACAGTGCGGCCGGGACCACCACACAGAGCAGGATCCAGAACAGCGTCACGCCCCAGGGGCGGCCCACGCCCCACGGCTGGGCGGCGAGGATCTTGCCGTCGTACTTCAGGGAGACGGTGTAGTCGCCGTGCGCCCCGGCGGACAGCTCGACCGGCAGCCTGACCTCGGCCTTCTTGCCGGGCGCCAGGGTGCCCTGCCACTGCCGGTCGTCCCACTGCGGGGCGAAGACGCCGTGCGCGGAGCCGACTTGGAAGACGGGGTCCTTGATCGTGCTGGTGCCGGTGTTGCCGACGGTGAAGACAAGGGTGCGGCTCGGCGGCGCCCCGAACCAGGTGAGCACTCCGCTCGACCCGGTCAGCCGCGTGTCGGAGAGAATCGCCAGCCGCCCCATGGACTGCCCGGCGGGCAGCGGGGCCACGGGATGCCCGGCGACCTGGAGGACGGCATCCGCCTCCGCCCTGGCGCCGGTGACGGTGGCCACGTGCACCACGCAGGGGCAGGGTACGGGCGGTTCGGCGACCGGGAGTCTCCGGCTGAAGGCGCCCTGCGCGTCGGTGGTCACGGCCCGGCCGTCGCCGTTGGCACAGGAGTTGGTGCCGCCGATGACACCCCGGGCCGGTGTGGCCCGCCCACACACCAGCAGCATCAGCAGGGTGCGGGACCGCCAGCCGGTCCCACTGACGGTGACCGAACCCCCGGTACCGGCCTGGGTCTCCGAGAGCTTCACGACGGGCCCGTCCGCGCCGGACGCCGCCCCGCTGAACGGCACCATGAACAGCACGAGCACCGCCGCCGCCATGGCCGACAGCCGCAGAATCCTCCTCTTCCCGCTCACTTCACCACGCCGCCTTCCGTCAACTCGCCGCCCGCGCGGGGGGCTTGGCGACCGTCAGCGCCGAGTGGGCCCCCGGAGACCTGCACGTCGACTGCCGGGCGGTTGGCCTTCCGGGTGCCGGCCGGCGGACTGCCACTCGTCGGGCTGCCGCTCATCGGGCTGCCGCTCGTCGGGCTGCCGGCCTTCGAGACACCGGCCGGCGGGCTGCCTCTCGTCAGACCGCTCGCCTTCGGAGCGCCGACCGTCGGGGGCCCGGTCGGCGGGCTGTTGGGCGGCCGGCTGTGGGGCGGGGAATCGTCGGGGGTCGAGCCGCGCGACGCCGGGCCGCCGGGGGCCGGGCCGCCGGACGCCGAGCCACCACGGTTCGTCATCAAGGCGCCGCTCGCCGGGCCGCAGGCCTTCCGGGCGGCGGCCGCCAGGGTGCAGGTCGCCGGACCACCGGCCTCCCGGGCGCCGACCGCCAGGGTGCCGGACAGCGGATCGACGGGAACCGAGCCGCGCGCCGCCGAGCCGCCGAGAGCCGAGCCACCGGACGCCGAGCCACTGAGCATCGAGCCGCTGGGCGTCGGGCCGTTGGAGGCTGAACCGCTGGGAGCTGGGGCGGTGGACGGCGAGCGGTGACGGCGTCGGCGGGCGATGAGCAGCGCGCCCGTGCCCGCGAGGGCGGCGCCGCCGGTCCCTGCCACCGCGCCCCACGGCACGAACCGCGCCGACGTGGTCGCCGTGTCGTGGGCTCCGCCCGGAGCCGTGACGGTCAGCCGTACGTCGACCGCGTCCAGTGCGGGCCGGTCGGACCAGGGCTCGGCCAGTTTCAGGCGGGCGCCGGGGCGCAGGTGGACGGGGAGGGTGCGCGGTGCGCGGTCCAGGACCCGGCCGAAGACACCGTCCGCGCGCACCGCGAGCCTCGGTACAAGGACGGTCGTACCCCGATTGACCAGCTCGTACGTGATGCGCTCTGCGTGCACGGCGAGGTGCTCGACGGTCAGCGCGGCGAGCGCCGGGCCGCCGACGCGCAGCCGGATCGGGACGGTCACCGTGCGCCCCCGCGTGTCACGTGCGACGAGGGCGCCGGAGCGGTCGCCGGGCGCGGCCCCGTCCGGCACGGTCACCGTGAAGGGCACCTCGGCACGGGTGCGGGCCGGGACGCGTATCCCCTGCTGGGCCTTCCCGGCGAAGGCGGTCCGCAGGCCGGCGCCGGACAGCCGTACGACGACCGGCGCACGCCCGGGGTTGGTGACGGACACCGTGTCCTGCAGGACCGTCCCGGGCGTGCCCTCGGCGTAGAAGGACGGGCGACCACCACCCGCGGGCGCGACGGACCACCCTGCGGGGGCGGCGGAGGCAGCGGAGGCGCTTGCCGCGGCGCCCAGCACGGCGCACAGACACAGGGCGCCGGGCAGGACGGCGCGGGCTGGGAGCGGGGCGCGCGCCGCGGGCGAGGCGACGCGAGCCGGGAGGAGCAGAACACCGCAGACCGCGCGCAGAGGGCGGGCCACGGTCCGGACGGCACGGGCCGAGAGCAAGGCGCGCCCCACAGGCACGGCGACGCGAGCCGGAAGGAGCAGAACACCGCAAGCCGCGCGCAGAATGCGGGCCACAATCCGGACGGCACGGACCGGGAGCGGGGTACGCCCCGCGAACCCGGCGACGAGTAGCGCGCTGGTCCGGGGCGGGCGCCCGTCGCTGGTCAGGGCACGGAACCGCGGCAGGCGTCGGCGGCGCGGCACAGCACGGCTCAGCGCGAGGGTCAGGGCGCGGGCGGCGGACGGCATCGGCGGCTCCAGCGGTTGGCCTGCTCGGCGGTGGCTCGGGCCTCAGCAGTGGCTCGGGCTTCGGCGGCGGTCCGGGGTTCACCAGTTGCCCGGACTTCAGTAGTTGCCCTGGCCTCGGCGACGGTCCCGGGCTCCAGCGGTGCCCCGGGCTTCGGCAGTGGCCCGGACTCCAGCGGTCACCGGGGCTCCAGCAGTGCCCCGGACTCAGCGGTCGCCCGAGGTTTCGGCAGTCGCCCCTGCTTCTGCGGTTGCCCCGGGTTTCGGCAGGCGTCGGACCTGGTCAGCGGCGTGTGGGCTGGCCGCGTCGGGTCAGCCAGAGGGTGCCCGCCGCGCCGGCGAGGAGGACCGTGCCGCCGAGTGTGCCGAGGGCGATCGCGGAGTCCTGCGGGCCGGTCTGCGGGAGCTGGCCGCCCGAGGACGAGGAGGATGAAGAGGATGAAGAGGATGAAGAGGACGAGGAGCCGGAGCCGCCCGCCGCCGTCACGTCCAGTGTCAGCCCGGGTTTGGGACTGTTGGTCGGCGCGCAGGTCGTCGTCGTACCGAGCGCCTTGATGACGAGCGTGCCCGGCGTGAACGTGACCTTGCCGGTCTTCTTCGGCGTGTACGTGCCGCTCAAGTCGCTGATCTTGATGGGCGTGTTGGCGGGGATCGCGGCAGCGTTGGGCGGCCCGCTGACCGGCAGCGTGCCGCTGTCGGCGCCGCCCAGCTCGATACTGGCGCTCGGGGTCATCGCGCCCTTGCCCAGCTCGACGGGGCTGGAGGAGACGCCCTTCTGCCAGGACATGGTGATCTGGTAACCGCTGCCGCTCTTGACGCCCTTGATGTCGATGGGCGAGACGGCGCTCTTGACGCCGATCGGTGTCTGACAGCGGTAGTTGACGTCGACGACGTCGGCATGGGCGGCCGGTGCGCACAGCAGCACCGCCGAGCCGGCCAGGGCCGCGGCGGACGCGAGCGCGGCGGTTCGTTTCGGGTACGACACGGTCGGTCCACCCCATTCGTTCCGGATTCATTCCGACGGGCATTTCCTGACGGCACATCAGATTGGGCCGTCAAGGTACGCCCGGCACCGTGAGGAGGGAAGACGCATCACACGCCGGAGTTGTGGCGATCCGGCGTATGTGACGCGTGGCTGAAGTGGAGGGTGGGCCCGGCGACCCGGGGTGGGTCTACGGCCTGCGCAGTACCTCCGGCAGACCCCAGCTTCGCCGTCGTACGACGGCCTCGTCGGGCCCGGTGACGGGAGCCGGCCGGCGGGGCATTTCCTCCCCGCACTCAGGAGGGGATTCACACCGGGGTGCGAGGCCGCCTTCACAGCGGGCGGCGGCTCTCTCGGCTCGCTGAGCCCCGGGCTACTTGTCTCCGTCAGCGCGTTGCGCCCAGCGCAGGAAGCGCCGCAGCCGACGGAAACCGAATTTCCGCGGACGCCGAAGAGGGGCGCTCACACTGAGGCGCGTACCGCCCGCCCGAAGCAGAGGCCTCACACCGGGGCACGTACGCCCGAGCGAAGCAGAGCCCTCACACCGAGGCGCGTACCGCCCGACCGAACGCGAGCTGCCACGGACCCCGAAGCGGAGCGCTCAGGCCGTGCCGCCCAGTTCCGCCCACACCGTCTTGCCCGGTCGGCCCGCGGTGCGGACGACGCCCCAGTCCAGGCAGAGCCGCTGCACGATGAACATGCCGTGGCCGCCGGGGCGGCCGGCGCGGTGCGGGGTGCGGGGGGCCGGCTGGCCGGTGCCGCGGTCCGAGACCTCGACCCGGATCACCTTGCTGTCGCAGGCCAGGAGCAGTTCGTCCGGCCCTTCGGCGTGCAGGCAGGCGTTGGTGACCAGCTCGGAGACGACGAGCAGCACGTCCTCGGCCGCGGCCCGCTGGTCGGCGCCGGCGGCGGGCAGCCAGCCCCATGCGTACAGCGCCTGGCGGGCGAAGTCACGGGCGAGCGGGACGACCCCGCTCTCGCCCCGCAGACCGATCCTGCGGACCTGTGGGGCGCCGGTGCCCCGAGTGCCGTCGGCGGACCCGGACGGCACGGACGGCGCGGCTGCCCCCGTGGGCACCTCGGCGGCCGGTGTGCCCCCCTCGGACGCCCCGGAAGCGCCGCTGGGCTCCGGGCCGCGGTCGCCCGGCGGGTAAGGCCGGGTGGTCATCAGCGCTTCACCTCACCGATTCACCAGATCACGATTTCAAAAGGCCGACACCGGTTCGTGCCGGCCGCTGCATACGTCGCCCGCCCGCCATCCGCGCGGGGTGTCCTGCTCGCCCGTCCGTCGTACGTATGTCCCGTCCATTCCTTGCGCCGGTCCCGGGGCTGTCCGGGCCGGCGGCCGTCAGGGTGTGTCCCGCTCCTCCTGCCCTCTCCTGCCCGACCGATCCGGCACAACACCCCTGATTTCGGCGTGACGGAGACGGACCCCGGCGGCCGGGGGCATACGGGAGGGTGAGGAGGGCGGGCTCAGTCGGCGCCGTCGGCCAGGGCCGACGCCACGGAGTCGTGCACGGTGAAGACCGCCTCGGCCCCCGTGATCTCGAACACACGGGCGACCACCGGCTGCATTCCGGCCAGGTGGACCCCGCCTCCGGCGGCCTCCGCCTTCAGCCGGGTGCCGAGCAGCACGTTCAGCCCCGTGGAGTCGCAGAACTCCAGGCGTGTGCAGTCCACGACGAGGCGCGAGAAGCCCTTGGCCAGGAGGTCGTCGAGGGGCTCGCGCAGAAGATCGGCGGTGTGGTGATCGAGCTCACCCGCCGGTGTCACAACGGCGCTGGAGCCCTCTTCACGCACCTCCACCAGAAGCCGGCCCGACTGTGCGCTGCCGACCGTCCCGTGGTCCATGCCGTCTCTCTCCCGAGGTCGTGGACGCTGATGCCCTCGAACATTACGCCCTCCACGCGCACTCCGGCACCCGAAGAACCTCTCAGAATCGGACATACCCGAACAGAACGCACTTGCGATCGTCCTGGTGGAGCGGGTAGGGCTAGTAAAGACACCTGCCCCTACACGCCGGCTTCGGAGGCGCCGCACACCGCAGTGCACGCACTGGCTTCGGCAGCCATATGCCGAGAACGATGGAGGACACCCATGTCACCCCGGCTCGACGCATCGCATACACCGCATACCCCGATCGCGACGTCGACACCCCCACCGGAACAACTGGATCATGCCATCGATCCCCTCGACCCCGTCGAGGGACTCCCGGAGATCCCCCCGTACGACGAGATCGGCCCGGTCGATGCGCGGGCCTTGTCCAAAACCCTCTTCGAGCGCCTCGAATCGCTGGAGGAAGGGACGTACGAGTACTCGTACGTCCGCAACACGCTCGTCGAGCTGAACCTCGCGCTCGTCAAGTTCGCCGCCTCCCGTTTTCGCTCCCGCAGCGAGCCGATGGAGGACATCATCCAGGTCGGCACCATCGGCCTGATCAAGGCGATCGACCGCTTCGAACTCGCGCGCGGGGTCGAATTCCCGACCTTCGCGATGCCGACCATCATCGGCGAGATCAAGCGGTTCTTCCGGGACACCTCGTGGTCCGTGCGCGTGCCGCGCAGGCTGCAGGAGCTGCGCCTGGACCTGGCCAAGGCCGGGGACGAGCTGGCCCAGCGGCTGGACCGCGCCCCGACCGTCCCTGAGCTGGCCGAGAAGCTCGGCATCTCCAACGACGAGGTCGTCGAGGGCATGGCCGCCTCGAACGCCTACACCGCCTCCTCGCTGGACGCCCAGCCCGAGGAGGACGAGACCGAGGGTGCGCTGGCGGACCGCATCGGGTACGAGGACCACGGCCTCGAGGGCATCGAGTACATCGAGTCGCTCAAGCCCCTGATCGCCGAACTCCCGCCCCGGGACCGGAAGATCCTCTCCCTGCGGTTCGTGGCGAACATGACCCAGTCGGAGATCGGCGAGGAACTCGGCATCTCCCAGATGCACGTCTCCCGCCTGCTCTCGCGCACGCTGGTACGGCTGCGCAAGGGTCTGACGATCGAGGAGTGACCTCCGCGTCCCCACTGCTGTGACGCCTTCGCAGCGGCCCGGCCCCCGATGCCGGGCCGCTGCGGCGCGTCCGCCCAGCCCACTTCTCCGAGTGGCACGGGTATCCGCGATTCCGCCCGCCATTCCCGGGTACTTGGCGGACCTTTTGGTCAACTGGCCCTGTCATCTCAACCGTTATGCGGTTACCGGCGGAAACCTCTTTTCCCGGCCATCACCTGGGACCACTATGACCCCCCGTACTGGCTAGTACGTCAGGCCGGGACCGCAACGCCGCGGTCGCCGGTGGTGCGAGGAGGCGGAACACATGTCCCAGGGGGACGAGGCCGAAACGGGCGGGACCGGGGCGGGCACGGAGTACGAGGACGCGCCGGACGCCCGGCTGGCCGAATTGCTGCGCTCCCCCACGGCGACGGCGTACCCGGCCCTGCAGGAACTGCGCCGCCGGCACCACCCGGCGGTCCTGGCCTACGCCCGGCTGTGCGCCGCGAGCGAGTCCGCCGCCCGCCGGCTGGCGGCCGAGGCCCTCACCACGGCGGCCCGCGAGACGGCCCGGGGCGTCGACCCGGCCGTCCCGCTGCGCCACCGGCTCCTGCTGCTGGCCGTCCGGCTGGCCGCCGGCTGGGCACACGACGAGCGCTCGGCAGGGGTCGACCCCGGCATGCTGCTCGTACTGAACGCGTCCGGCCTGCCCGACGGCCCCACCCCGCCCCTCCTCCCGGCATTCCGCTCGCTGCCGTCCCGCGCCCAGGGCCTGATCTGGTACGGCGTGGTGGAGGAGGAGCCGCAGGAACGGACCGCCGCCTTCCTCGGCCTGAGCCGGGCGGACGTGGCCTACGGCACCCCGCAGGCCCTCAAGGCGCTGGCCCAGGCCTGCCTCCGCGAGCGTCTCGCCGCGTCCGAAGACCCCCGGTGCGCCGACTTCCGCCGGCTGATCGAGGAGGCGGTACGGCCGGACGGCCCGCGCTACAGCGCCGACCTGGACGCCCACATGGCCCACTGCCCGCACTGCACGGCCGCGTTCGAGGAACTGCGGGCCCTGCGGGACACGCCCCGGCAGACGCTGGCGGAGGGACTGCTGCCGTGGAACGGAGCGGCGTACCTCCGCGGCGAGGAGCCGGCGGCCGCCCCCGCTCCCCCGGCCGCCCGGACGGCCTGGCCGCCCCGGCGCCCCGTCCTGCTGGCCTCGGCGGCCCTCGGCGTGGCCCTGACCCCGCTCCTGGTGTTCCTGCTCACCCCGGCACACCCCGACGACCAGCAGCCGACGGCCGCGACACCCACGCCGCCGCCGGTGACGGTGACGGCCACGGTCTCGGTCACCCCGTCGCCGTCGCCGACGCCCTCCCCCACCAAGTCCCCGTCGAACTCGCCCTCCCCCACGCCGGCTTCGGCCCGCCCGAGCACGCACCCGCCGCACACCCGGAGGCCCACGCCCGAACCGACGCCCTCGTTCGCGCCGCCCGGCACCTCCTTCGCCCAGGTGGTGAACCTGGCGACGGGCCGCTGCCTGGACATCCGCGACGGCGATCTGTCGCCGGGCAACGACGTCGTCACGGCCCCCTGCTCCTCCGCCGACACCCAGCGCTGGAGGTTCGACACCTACCTGGGCGTGCTGCGCTCGGGAGCCGACGACCGCTTCTGCCTGGACAGCCGGGGCTCGACCGACCGGGGTGTCGGCATCTGGGAGTGCGACTCGGTCTACGGCGACAACGGCGAGAACGTCCGCTTCACCATCGGCCCCGACGGCACGATCCGCCCGGACATCGCCATCGAGACGGCGGTGACACCGGACGGGCGGTACGGGGTGTCGCTGCAGCCGTTGGACGGCAGCCGGGCGCAGCGGTGGCGGGCGGGGGCAGGCTGATCAGGTCACTCGGGACACCGCGATCCGCTGGGCGGTGGCATCGAGAGCGGGGTGTACGGCGACTCGGGCACCCACCCGCCGACGACTACGACGACTACGCTGACCGGGCCCGGTGACCTGCTTCCCTCTCTGTCTTCAGGTCCGTCTTCAGGTCCGCCTTCGGGAGTGCCCGTGAGCGTCACCGCGGCCCGCCGTGACCGATGGACCGACCTTCCCGTACTGCCGGCGCCCGCTCAGACGACCCGTACGCCCCTGCGCCACACACCGCTGACCATCGGCACGCCCGGCCGGTAGGCCAGGTGGACGTGGCTGGGGGCGTCCAGGAGGGTGAGGTCGGCGCGGGCGCCAGGGGTGAGGCGGCCGATGTCGGTGCGGCGGAGGGCTGCCGCGCCGCCTGCCGTGGCGGACCAGACGGCCTCGTCAGGGGTCATCCGCATGTCGCGGACGGCGAGCGCGATGCAGAACGGCACCGACGAGGTGAAGGACGAGCCCGGGTTGCAGTCCGTGGACAGGGCGACGGTGACGCCCGCGTCCAGCAGCCGGCGGGCGTCCGGCCACTCGGCCCGGGTGGAGAACTCGGCGCCGGGGAGCAGGGTGGCGACCGTGTCGCCGTTCGCCAGGGCGTCGACGTCCGCGTCCGTCAGGTGGGTGCAGTGGTCGGCGCTGGCCGCGTCGAGTTCGACGGCGAGTTGGACACCGGGGCCGTAGGAGAGCTGGTTGGCGTGGATGCGCGGGTGCAGACCCTTCGCCTTGCCGGCGGTGAGGATCGCGCGGGCCTGGTCGCCGTCGAAGGCGCCCTTCTCGCAGAACACGTCGATCCAGCGGGCGTGCGGCACGCAGGCGTCCAGCATCTCGCCGGTGACCAGGGCGACATAGGCGGCCGGGTCGTCGGCGTAGTCGGGGGAGACGATGTGCGCGCCGAGGTACGTCACCTCGTCGGTGTGCTTGGCCGCGAGGCGCAGGGCGCGGGATTCGTCCTCAACGGTCAGGCCGTAGCCCGACTTGGTCTCGAACGTCGTCGTGCCCTGGCGGAGGGCCTCGTCGAGGTAACGGGTGAGGTTCGCCTCCAGTTCCGCGTCGCTCGCGGCCCGGGTGGCGGCGACCGTGGTGCGGATGCCGCCCGCCGTGTAGGAGCGGCCGGACATACGGGCGTTGAACTCCTGGGTGCGGTCGCCGGCGAAGACCAGGTGGGAGTGGGAGTCCACGAAGCCCGGCAGCACCGCCCGGCCGCCCGCGTCGACCCGATTGTCAGTGGTGGGTGCTTTGCTGGATTCACCGGTCCACGCGACGCGGTCGCCGTCGATGACGACGGCCGCGTCCTGGATCAGGCCCAGGGGGGATCCGTCACCGAGGGAGGGGTCGTTGGTGACCAGCGTGGCGATGTTGGTGATGACGGTGCTGCTGCTCATGGTCTCGTCCTTGTGGGGGGCGATGGGGTTCAGCCGCGGAGGGCTTCGACGGCGGCGGACAGCGCCTGCGGCACGTCGGGTACGAGCGTGTGCGCCCCGTCGCGTACGACATGCCGGCCACCCACGACCGTATGCCGTACGTCCGCGGCGCCCGCCGCGAATACGGCCGTCTCGGCGCCCAGCCTGGGCAGCGGCCCGGCTGTCCTGACCGAGTCGAGGGCGATGGTGGTGAAGTCGGCGAGGGCGCCGGGCTCCAGGGTGCCGGCCTCGTCCCAGCCGAGGGCGGCGTGGCCGTCGGCGGTGGCGGCCCGCAGCAGGGCGTTCGCCGTCCAGTGACCGCGGGTGCGGGTGCGCAGCCGCTCGTTCAGCTCCATCGCGCGTGCCTCTTCGAGCAGGTCGATGACGGCGTGGCTGTCGGAGCCGAGGGAGAGCGGTGAGCCGGCCCGCTGCAGGGCGACGGCCGGACCGATGCCGTCGGCCAGGTCGCGCTCGGTGGTCGGGCACATGCAGGTGCCGGTGCCGGAGCCGCCGAGCAGGGCGATGTCCTCGTCCGTGAGGTGGGTGTTGTGCACGCCGGTGGTGTGCGGCCCGAGCACGCCGTGGTCGGCGAGCAGCCGGGTGGGCGTACGGCCATGAGCCGCCTGGCAGGCGGCGTTCTCGGCGGTCTGCTCCGACAGGTGCACATGCAGCGGCGCCCGCCGCTGCTCCGCCCACCGGGCCACGGTCGCCAACTCCCCGGCCGGCACGGCCCGTACGGAGTGAATCGCCGCCCCGATCCGCGCGTGATCCCGCTCCTTGAGAACTGCACAGCGTGCGGCCCAGGCCTCCGCGCTGCCGTCGGAGAACCGCAGCTGGTGCTGGTCGGGTGCCTCGCCGAAGCCGGAGGACAGGTAACAGGTGTCGAGGAGGGTGATCCGGATACCGGCCTCGGCGGCGGCGTCGATGAGCGCCTCGCCCATGGCGTTGGGGTCGGCGTAGGGGGTGCCCCCGGGCGCGTGGTGCACATAGTGGAACTCGCCGACACAGGTGATGCCGGCCAGGGCCATCTCGGCGTACACCGCGCGTGCCAGGGCGTGGTAGCTCTCCGGGGTCAGACGGTCGGCGACGGAGTACATCACCTCGCGCCAGGTCCAGAAGGTGCCGCTGCCGACCTGGACGGTGCCGCGCAGGGCCCGGTGGAAGGCGTGGCTGTGGGCGTTGGCGAGCCCCGGCAGGGTGAGCCCGCGCAGCACCTCGGCGCCGGGCGGCGGGGTGGGCGCCCCGGTGCGCACGGCACCGATCCGCTCGCCCTCGGTCTCGACGACGACCCCCGGCTCGACGTTCGTGCCGAGCCAGGCGTGCTCCAACCAGTAGGTCCGCTTGGTCACCTGCAGGCCAGCCCTTCCAGTACGTCGGCGAGCGCACGTACCCCGGCCACACAGTCGTCCTCGGCGGCGAACTCGGCCGGGGAGTGCGAGACACCGGTGGGGTTGCGCACGAACAGCATGGCGGTCGGAATGCTGCCGGAGAGGATTCCGGCGTCGTGTCCGGCCCCGGTCCCGAGGACGGGCACCTTCAGGCCGGTGTCCCGGCCGAGGATGCGGCCGAGTTCGTCACGCAGGGCGTGGTCGAACTCGACGACGGGCGTGAACGACTCCCGTACGACGTCGAGACCGATGCCGTGGGCGTCGGCGTACTCCCGGGCCGCCTTCTCGATGCCCCCCACCACCGTGTCCAGGGTGTCCTGGTCGGCGGCACGGGAGTCGAGCCAGCCGCGCACCATCGAGGGGATGGCGTTGACCCCATTGGGCTCCACGGCGATCTTCCCGAAGGTGGCGACGGCACCGGCGAGTTCGGCCTCGCGACGGGCGGCGAGCACGGTCTCGGCGTACGACAGCATCGGGTCGCGCCGGTCGGCCAAGCGGGTGGTCCCGGCGTGGTTGGCCTCGCCCCGGAAGTCGAACCTCCAGCGTCCGTGCGGCCAGATGGCACTGGCGATGCCGACCCGGTCGCCGGACAGGTCCAGCGCGCGGCCCTGTTCGACGTGCAGCTCGACGAAGGCACCGATACGGGCGAGGCGTTCCTTGTCGGGTCCGATGGCGTCGGGGTCGTAGCCGGCGGCCGCCATGGCCTGCGGGAGGCTGACCCCGTCCCCGTCGGTGAGCCGGTGGGCCTGCTCGACGGTCAGCTGCCCGGCGGTGAGCCGCGACCCGACACAGGCTAGCCCGAACCGGGCCCCTTCCTCGTCCCCGAAGTTGACGATGGCCAGGGGCCTGGCGAACCGCACTCCCCTCCCGCGCAGCTCGTCCAGGGCGGCGAAGGAGGACACGACCCCGAGGGGCCCGTCGAAGGCCCCGCCGTCCGGCACGGAGTCCAGATGCGACCCGGTGACCACGGCGTCCCCGGCCGCCGGATCCCCGAGCCAGGCCCACTGGTTCCCGTTCCGGTCGACCTCGTAGGCCAGCCCCCGGTCCTCGGCCTGCTGCCTGAACCAGGCCCGGCAGTCGGCATCGGCCCCGGTCCAGGCGTAACGCCGGTAGCCACCGGAGTCGGGGTGACGGCCGATGGGGAGCAGCTCGCGCCACATCTCGTGGAAGGAGGCACCGCGTTCAGGCCGTCCAGGCTGTGGGCAGGCGTTCCGCAGGGCGGAACCGGTGGGCACAGCCGAACCCGCACCCGGCGACGAGACCTCGTCCCCCGCCAGAGAGTTGCCGTGCCCGCCCTGAACCTCCGTCACGCGCCGTCACCCTCACGCATCGGCACCCGCACCCCGCGCTCCTGCGCAACCGACTCCGCGATGTCGTACCCGGCGTCCACATGCCGGATGACACCCATGCCCGGGTCGTTGGTGAGAACGCGCCGGATCTTCTCGCCGCCCAGCTTCGTGCCGTCGGCCACCGTCACCTGCCCGGCGTGAATGGACCGCCCCATCCCCACGCCACCACCGTGGTGAATGGACACCCACGACGCACCGGAGGCCACGTTCACCATGGCGTTCAGCAGCGGCCAGTCGGCGATCGCGTCGGACCCGTCGAGCATGGCCTCGGTCTCCCGGTACGGCGAGGCCACCGACCCGCAGTCCAGGTGGTCGCGGCCGATCGCCAGCGGAGCGGCGAGCTCGCCGGAGGCCACCATGTCGTTGAAGCGCTCGCCGGCCTTGTCCCGCTCGCCGTAGCCGAGCCAGCAGATGCGCGCGGGCAGGCCCTGGAAGTGGACGCGCTCGCCGGCCATCTTGATCCAGCGGGCCAGGGACTCGTTCTCCGGGAACAGCTCCAGCATCGCCTTGTCGGTCTTGGCGATGTCGGCGGGGTCACCGGACAGGGCCGCCCAGCGGAAGGGGCCCTTGCCCTCGCAGAACAGCGGGCGGATGTAGGCGGGGACGAAGCCGGGGAAGGCGAACGCCCGGCTGTAGCCCGCCAGTTGGGCCTCGCCGCGGATGGAGTTGCCGTAGTCGAAGACCTCGGCGCCGGCGTCCATGAAGCCGACCATCGCCTCGACGTGCTTGGCCATGGACTCACGCGCGCGCGTGGTGAAGCCGGCCGGGTCCTTGGCCGCCTCGGACGCCATGTCCTCGAAGTCCACGCCGACCGGCAGGTAGGACAGGGGGTCGTGGGCGGAGGTCTGGTCGGTGACGATGTCGATGGGGGCGTTCATCGCGAGCAACTGCGGGACGAGGTCGGCCGCGTTGCCGAGGACGCCGATGGACAGCGGGCGGCGGGCGTCGCGCGCCTCGACGGCCAGCTGGAGCGCGTGGTCGAGGGAGTCGGCCTTGACGTCGAGGTAGCGGTGCTCGATGCGGCGGTCGATGGCGCGCGGGTCGCAGTCGATACAGATCGCGACGCCGTCGTTCATGGTGACGGCGAGGGGCTGGGCGCCGCCCATGCCGCCGAGGCCGGCGGTGAGGGTGATCGTCCCGGCCAGGGTGCCGTCGAACTTCTTCGCGGCGACGGCGGCGAAGGTCTCGTAGGTGCCCTGGAGGATGCCCTGGGTGCCGATGTAGATCCAGGAGCCGGCGGTCATCTGGCCGTACATGGTCAGGCCGAGGGCCTCCAGGCGGCGGAACTCCTCCCAGTTGGCCCAGTCGCCGACGAGGTTGGAGTTGGCGATGAGGACACGCGGGGCCCACTCGTGGGTCTGCATCACGCCGACCGGTCGGCCGGACTGGACCAGCATGGTCTCGTCCTGCTTGAGGGTCCTCAGCGTGCGGACCATCGCGTCGAAGGAGCGCCAGTCACGGGCGGCCTTGCCGGTGCCGCCGTAGACGACGAGCTTGTCGGGGTGCTCCGCGACCTCCGGGTCGAGGTTGTTCTGCAGCATGCGCAGAGCGGCTTCCTGCTGCCATCCCAGGGTGCTGAGCTCCGTGCCGCGCGGGGCTCGTACGGGGCGGGGTCCCGACATCGTCTGCCTCCTCCTGTTGCTGTGTCTATTCACATCCTGTCGGTCTGAATAGAGCTAGTCAATACATCAGGGCGACCCCGTCCGCGCGCCGCCGGTGTTTGGCTGGATGTACGCGAGACGGACACAAGGAGATCCGAGGGGATCCGAGGGGATCCGAGGGGACACGAGGGGAGAGGCCGTGGAGCGGGACATCGAGGCGGAGGCCGAGGTGAGCGAGGCGCGGGAGCGTGCCGCCCGGCGGGACGAGGCGGTGCGGGCGGCCGTGGAGCAGGGGCTGGTGGGGCCGGACGCGGCGGTCGTCGGACTGCTGGACGCGACCGGGATCCGCAGGTCGGCGGCGGCCCTGCGGGCGGCGTTCGACGCGGTCGTGCCGCCCGGGACGCCGGTGCTGCACGCCTTCGCGGTGAAGGCGACCCCGCTGGTGCCGGTGCTGCGGCTGCTGCACGAGGCGGGCATCGGTGCGGAGGTGGCGAGCCCGGGCGAGCTGGCGCTGGCCCGCGCGGCCGGGGTGCCGGCGGCTCGGATCGTGCTGGACTCGCCCGCCAAGACCCCGGCGGAGCTGCGGGAGGCGCTGGCCCTGGGCATCGCGGTGAACGCCGACAACCCGCAGGAGCTGGACCGCCTGGACGCCCTGGTGCGGTCCGCACCCACCAGGTCCCCGGTCGGCATCCGGGTCAACCCGCAGGTCGGCGGGGGCACGATCGGGGCCACCTCGACGGCGACGGAGACCTCGAAGTTCGGGGTGGCGCTGCGCGACGAGGGGGCGCGCGAGTGGGTCGTGCGGGCCTGTCTGGACCGGCCGTGGCTGACCCGGCTGCACGCGCACACCGGCTCGCAGGGCATCCCGCTGGCACTGCTGGCGCGGGGCGCGGCGGAGACGTACGCGCTCGCGGAGGAGATCAACGAGCGGGCCGGGCGGCGGCAGATCGACACGCTGGACATCGGGGGCGGGCTGCCGGTGAACTTCGCGGCCGAGGCGACGGCGCCCTCGTACGCGCGGTACGCCCGGCTGCTGGCCGAGCAGGTGCCGGGGCTGTTCGACGGGCGGTACGGGCTGGTGACCGAGTTCGGGCGGTCACTGCTGGCCAAGCAGGGGACGGTGGTGGCCCGGGTGGAGTACGCCAAGAGCGCGGGCGGGCGACGGATCGCGGTCACCCACGCGGGCGTGCAGGTGGCGACGCGGACCGTGTACGCGCCGGGGGCGTGGCCGCTCAGGATCGCCGCGTACGACGCCAAGGGGCGGCCGAAGCCGGGGCCGGAGGTGGTGCAGGACGTGGCCGGTCCCGCCTGCTTCTCGGGCGACCTGCTGGCCGAGGGGCGCGCACTGCCCCTGCTGGAGCAGGGCGACTACGCGGCGGCGCTGGACACGGGCGCGTACTACTTCGCCCACCACTACGCCTACAACTCCCTTGCCCGGCCCGGCATTTACGGCTTCGCACCGGACGGCGCGGGTGGTGTCGCCTTCGCCACCGTACGGGAACCGCAGACCGTCGCCGAGGTGGTGACGGAGTCCGGCGGGGCGCACGCGGACGCTCTCACCACCCTCCGGGCGCCGGAAAGCCGTTGACGCACGCCCGGCAGCCCTCGAACAAATGGATCAACTCGCGTGACACAGACGTCAGTTGACCCACACTAGTACGCCGGACGCATGTTCCACTGGAAAATGCCAAAGGCTCCACCTTCCCCCCGCACGGTGCGTAGTGTCGCTGTCACTCAGCCGGAGTCCCAGGCGGGAGGGGAGCCACGGTGCCCGGAATCGACGAGTGCCTGCTGGAAGCGATGCGGTTGCCCGGTGCCCGGGGAGCGGCACTGGTGGACTGGACGAGCGGACTGGCCCTCGGCACGGTCGGGGAGGCGCCCGGCGGCGACCATGAGACGACCGCCGCCGAGGCCGCCGAACTGGCCCGGATGGCCGCCGAGCACGGCGCCTTCGCGGCGCACGGGGACGACCGCCCGCCCGTGGAGGACGTGATCGTCAGCAATCACGACAGCTACCACCTGCTGAGATTCGTGGACACGACCTTCGACAGCAGCGTCTTCCTGCATCTGTGGCTCGGCCGCGAGGAGGGCAACCTCGCGCTCGCCCGGATCCGGCTCGGCGAGATGGCCACCCGGCTGGTGCTGGGATGACCGTGACGCGGATACCTCCGCCGCCCCTGCCGGTGCGGGACAAGTCGGCGGGCCGGCCCCTGTCGCCGATGCTGACCCGGCTCGCCGAGGAGCGGGCCACCGGCGTCCTGGTCCGCGAGCACGGCACCCTGTATCTCGCCGAGGGCCGGGTGGTGCACGCCGAGAGCCCCCTCTCCCCGGGCCTCGACGTGCTCCTCACGGCCCACGGCACCCTCGCGGCCACCGCCTGGCAGCGGGCCGCCGCCCGGACCGCGGGCCCGCTGCACGCCGCCGAACTCCTGCTGGACTCGGGGCTGTTGCCCGCGGGCGCGCTGGAGCTGTGCCATCTGGACGCGTTGTACGACGCCGGGTACTTCGCGCTGGCCCCGAGCAGCGCCCCGGGCCGGTTCCGCTACGACCGCGCGCCCCGGCTCGGCCCGCTGCCCTCGGTCCCGGTCGTCGCGCTGGAACGCGAGACGCTGCGCCGTCGGCTGCTGCTGCACCGGCTGTGGCCCGACCCGGCCACCGACAGCGCCCCGCTGATCCGCGCGGACCCCGCCCCCGGACCGGCCACCGCCGCGCCCGTCACGCCCCGGCAGCGGGCGGTCCTGGACCGGGTGGACGGCGTCCGCACGGCCCCGCAGATCGCCCGGAACCTGGGCCGGCAGGCCTTCCACACGCTGGTCGACGTGCGCCGGCTCACGGCGGCCGGCCATGTCACCCCGCTGGCACCCGTCAGCGCGGAACCCGCCCCGCCGCCCCCACCCCCGGTCACCGACCCCGACATCGCGCTGCTGAAGAGGCTCAGGGATGCACTGGAGGCGCTTTGAACGGCACCGCCCCGCCGAGAGGAGAGAGCTGATGGTGTCCGAGGAGGACCTCCGGGCCGTCCTGGAGGAGCTGCACCGGCTGCGCAGCCGGGTACCGCAGCTCACCGGCGCCGTGGCGGCCGGCGTCGACGGGCTCGTCGTCGCCCACGACACGCCCGGAGTCGACCCCGAGGGCCTGTCCGCCCTCACCGCGGCCGCGCTCGGCGTCGCCGTCCGGCTCAGCGACGCCACCGGCAACGGCGGCTTCCGGGAGCTGCTGGTGCGCGGCGAGGGCGGCTATGTCGCCACCTACGCGGCCGGCCGCACCGCCGTACTGACCCTGCTCACCCAGGACCGGGTCAACGTCGGCCGGCTGCATCTGGAGGGCCGCCGGGCCGGCGCCCGCATCGGGGAGCTGCTCGACGCCGCCGAAGCGGCGGCCCGCGCCGCGAGTACGGCCACCCGGTCCGCACCCGCACGCACCCGGACCACGCGCACTCAGCGCGCCAGCACCACACGCACCGCAACCGACAGTTGAGCACGTTCGAAAGGACCACCATGGCCAACACCGAGACCGCACTGAAGGAAGCCCTCACCTCCATCGAGGGCGCCACCGGTGTCGCGCTCGTCGACTACACCAGCGGGATGGCGCTGGGCACGATGGGCGGCAGCAAGAGCTTCGACCTGAACGTGGCCGCCGCGGGCAACACCGACGTGATCCGCGCCAAGATGCGCACGATGGAGATGCTCGGCCTCAAGGGCGACATCGAGGACATCCTGATCACGCTGACGGACCAGTACCACCTGGTCCGTCTGCTCAAGAGCCGTGGCGGCAACGGCCTGTTCCTCTACCTGGTCCTGGACGCCTCCCGGGCCAACCTGGCGATGGCCCGGCACCAGCTGAGGAAGATCGAGGAGGAGCTGGAGGTCTAGCCACCAGGAGAACTGTCAGGAGAGCCGTCAGGAGAGCTGGACGAGCGCCGCGGTACGGCGGCGGGCCCCGCCCGGGGCCGCGTCGCCGGCCGCGATGCCCGTACCGCGCAGTCCCTTCACGGCCCTGCCCGCTGGGCGCCCGCCGCGCCGATCGAGCCAGTCGACGCGCACCCACAGCAGCGTCTCCTCGGCCCGTTCGCGCCGGCCGATCCAGGCGGCCTTCAGCCGCAGCCCGGTGCCGAGCCCGGCCAGCAGCATGCCGCCGGCCGCGGGCACCACGAAGCCGGAGCCGAGCGCTCCGGCGCAGGCCAGCAGCAGCCACCAGCGGTGGCCCCGGCGCCAGTTGCGCACGGTCACCGCCCGGTCCTGCAGCACGTCGTACTTGCCCGCGCGGGCCACGCCGCGGGCGAGTGCGGCGTACCGGCCGCGGCGCACCAGCGCCACGGCCACCGCGCCGACGAGGAACAGCGCGGCACCGGCGAGCACCCCGATCCGGCGCCCGGTCAGCCCGGGCGGCAGCACCCCGATCCCGGCGGCCAGTACCCCGGACCACCACAGCGGTGCGGCCCCCGCCCGTACGACGACGGCCACCCGGGCCAGCCCCTGTCCTCCGCGCGCCACGTCAGCCTCCCGTGTCACGTGTTCCCACAGCGCCTTGAGTCTCGTGGGGGAAGCTAGCGGCCGATTGTGAGACGAGTCTGAGAGCGCCCCGCCGTCATTCCACGAAGAGCCCGCGGGCCGCCGCCTGCGCGTCGAACTCCTCCAGCCGGGCCTGTGCCTCGGGCAGATCGTCGCAGAGCGCCTCCAGCAGCACCCGTCCGAGCAGCATCGGCGCGCACGCGGTGTCGAAGGCGAGCCCGGTGCCGACGGCGGCGGGCAGCAGCAGGTCGGAGTACTTGGCGACCGGCGCGAACGCGGAGTCGGCGACGGTGACGGTGGTCAGGCCCACGTCCTTGGCGTAGGCGAGGGTGTCGACGACCTCGCGCGGATGCCGGGGCAGCGCGAAGCACAGCAGCGCGGAGGCGCCCGCGCGGACGGCAGCGTCGATCCGGTCCTGGATCATCGTGCCGCCCTCGTTGAGCAGCCGGACGTCCGGGTGGACCTTGGCGGCGAAGTAGGCGAAGCCGTACGCCTGGGAGGCGGCGGCCCGCAGGCCCAGCACCGGCAGCGGACGCGAGGCGGCCAGAATCCGGCCGGCCCTCTGCACCGGGCGCGGGTCGGCGAGCAGCTCGGCGAGGTGCCGCAGGTTCTCGATCTCGGCCTCGACGGCCTGCTGGTACTCGTTGAAGGCACCGCCCTCGGCGGCCGGTTCGGCGGGGACGACCTCACGCAGATGCTTGCGCAGCGCCGGATAGCCGTCGAAGCCGAGCGCGACGGCGAACCGGGTCACCGACGGCTGGCTGACGCCGGCCAGCTCGGCCAGCTCCACGCTGGACAGGAAGGGCACGTCGGCGGCCCGCCGCACCATGCTGTGCGCGATCCGGCGCTGGGTGGGCGTGAGCCGGTGCCCCTCGAAGAGTGCCTGCAGCCGGTTCGCGGGGCTGTCCGTGACGCCGGACGCCGCGCCGGAGCCCGCAGCGGAGGGCGCACCGGACGCCGTACCCGGCGTCTCTCCGAAGACGCCACCGGTACTCCTGTCCACGCTCATGACGCGCTCCCCCTCCAGATGTCCGTGAACCGGTCGAGCAGTACGGCCGCCTTTGTCACGTCGTCCGTGAGCGGCCGGTCGGCCGGGTCGGCGTCGAGCACCGACACGGCGAGCGCGAACGCCCGGCCGGCCGGCAGCCCGGGGTCGGGCCGCAGGTCGCGCTGGCGCAGTGCGCGGACGGCGGCGACCAGCTCGCAGCCGACCACCAGACGATACGCAGCGCACGCGCGCAGGGTCTGCCGCGCGGCGAGCGAGGCGAAGCTGGCCTGTTCCTCGACGCCCCGGGAGAGTACAGCGTGGCCGAGCGAGGCGGGCGCGGAGAAGGCCCGCAGATCGCCGAGGGCCGCCCCGGCCGCGTACTCCAGGATCATCACGCCGGAGGAGGCCGGCTCGTGGTCGGCGAGGAAGGGGCGCAGCCGGGTGTAGGCGGGCTCGTTGAGCGTGGACAGCCGGGATGTGGACAGCCGGGCCACCTGGGTGAGGGCGAGCCTGAAGTGGTCCAGGGCCAGGGCCAGCTGGGCCTGGTAGAAGCCGCCGTGGTGGTAGGCGGCCAGGTCCTCGGGGGCGATGAGCGGGTTCTCGGCCGCAGCGTTGATCTCCACGGTCAGCACCTGCTCCAGGGCGTCGGCCGCGTCGTGCGCCGGGCCGTGGATCTGGGGCAGGCAGCGGAAGCCGTAGGGGTCCTGGATCCGGCCCAGCGGCGGGGCCGGCCGGTCGGCGGCGCCGATCAGCTCCCGCATCCGCCGGGCCACCTCGGTGCTGCCCCGGTGCGGGCGGGCGGCGTGCACGGGGGCGGCGTACGCCTCGTGGGAGCCGTCGACGGCGAGCAGGGAGAGGGCCGCGACGACCTGGGTGGCGCCGATGAGGCCGCGCAGTTCGTGCAGGGCGAGCGCGGACTGCCCGAGGGTGAGGGCGTTGCTGCTGATCAGGGCCAGGGCGTCGTTGTTGTCGAGGGGCTGTGGCTCGGGGGCGCCCGCGCCGCGCCAGGGGTGTTCACCGGCGAGCGCGAGCCCGACCTGGGCGAGGGCCGCGAGGTCGCCGGTGCCGACGGAGCCGAACTCGTTGACGACCGGATACGCGCCGCTCGCCAGGGCCTCGCACAGGGCGGTGACCACGCCGGGCCTGAGGCCCGCGCCGCCGGCCAGCAGCTGGTTGGCGCGGACGGCGAGCATCGCGCGCACCTGGCGGGCGGGGAGTTCCTCGCCGATCGCACCGGCGTGGCTGCGCAGCAGGCGCAGGCCGTGGCCGACGGCGGCCTCGGTGGGCACGTCCTCGTTCCGGTTGGCGCCGACCCCGGTGGAGCGGCCGTAGACGCGCCCGGTGGCGGCGATCCGCCGGGCGGCGTTCCAGGAGTGCTCCGCCCGCCGTATCGCGTCGGGGCCGGGGACGGGACGTACGGCGCCGTCGGCGAGGCGCACGACGTCCTCGACGCCGAGTCCGGTCCCGTCCAGGACCACGGGTGCGGGCCGCCCGGACGGCGGAGACGGCACGGACACCGGTGCGTCCACGATGCGTGACGACATCAAGCCCAGACTCCCCTCGACCCGGACACCTGTTCCTGCCCTTCCGTCACGTTGACAGGCTATTCACACACCAAGAACTCTGCATGACGTTATGCAGCCGGGCAAGGGACATCTCATGATCCAGTTTGCCGGGCAGCACGGTCTGGTGAGGCAGCCAGGCGTTCGAAGAGGGGGGCTTTCCCCAGTGCGGGAGGTCTGAGCGTTGCCTAACGTATCCGTCATGACCGGAACGGACGGGCGGGACACCGACCTGCGAAAAGAACTCGACGCCACCCTCCAGACCCGCAGGGAGCTGGGCGAGGAGTACGAGTCGGCGCTGGTCGACTCCTTCCTGGAGAAAGTCGAGCAGCGGATCGACGACACGGTGGACCGCCGGGTGCGGCGGCATCTGGCCGAGCAGCAGATGGCGAGTGCACGCGGCTCCCGGCGCCCGAAGGGCGCCGACACCTGGCCGGAGCGCTTCGGGTTCGCCATCATCTCGCTGGTCCTGGCGATACCGCTGACCGCTGTCGGCGGTGGCATCGCGGGGACGGCCGGGACGCTCGCCACCTGGGCCGGCATCGTCGGCGTCAACTTCGCCCAGGCGGTACGGCTCAACCCGGAACTGCTCGGCGGCCGCCGCGACCGCTCCCACGAGGACGACTGACCCTCACCGGTCACCTGACTCCCAGGCGGCCGAACGCCTTGCCCTGCCGGGGAGTTGGGAATCCGGCACCGTCGGCCGAGCCCCCTGGAAAAGCATGTCGGCCGAGCCCCTGGAAAAGCATTGCGCGGGGACCGCCGCACCCCCGTTGCCGGGGGCGGGACGACGGCGGTCCCCGCGAGGGACGCGGGCCGGGTCAGGGCCGGGCTTGTCGCGTCCGTGGCGTCCATGGAGGTCCGGGAGCCGCTCCGGAGGTCCTTGGCGCCGTTCGGCGTCGGCCTGGGCGGGGAGCCGCTCCCGCCCCTGCCGACACCCACCACTGTGCCGGACCCGTGTTAAGCGGGTGCTGCGCGCACGTGACACGCTCGTACCACTTCCGCGAACCCCGCCTCACCTCACGTGGCTGCCGTAAACCCCAGTTCACCGGGGATTCGCCGCTACTTGCCGCCCTTGGCCAGGAAGGCCAGCAGGTCCTGCCGGCTGACCACACCGGTCGGCTTGCCCTCGACCAGGACGATCGCCGCGTCGGCCGAGCCGAGCACGGACATCAGGTCGCCGACCGGCTCGCCGGAGCCGACCTGGGGCAGCGGGGCGGACATGTGCTTCTCCAGCGGGTCGTCGAGGGAGGCGCGCTTGTTGAACAGGGCGTCCAGCAGCTCCCGTTCCACCACGGACCCGACGACCTCGGCGGCCATCACGTCCGGGTGACCGGCGCCGGGCTTGACGACCGGCATCTGCGAGACGCCGTACTCGCGCAGCACCTCGATGGCCTGGCCGACGGTCTCCTCCGGGTGCATGTGCACCAGGGACGGGATGGTGCCGCCCGCCTTGTCGCTCAGCACGTCGCCGACGCGGGCGCTCGGGCCCTCGTCCTCCAGGAAGCCGTAGTCGGCCATCCACTCGTCGTTGAAGATCTTGCTGAGGTAGCCGCGGCCGCTGTCGGGCAGCAGCACCACCACGACGTCGTCGGGCCCGAGCCGCTCGGCGACCCGCAGCGCGGCGACCACGGCCATCCCGCAGGAGCCGCCGACCAGCAGGCCCTCCTCCTTGGCGAGGCGGCGGGTCATCTGGAAGGAGTCCTTGTCGGACACGGCGACGATCTCGTCCGCGACGGTGCGGTCGTAGGCGGTCGGCCAGAAGTCCTCGCCCACGCCCTCGACGAGGTAGGGCCGCCCGGAGCCGCCGGAGTAGACGGACCCCTCCGGGTCGGCGCCGACGACCTGGACCTTGCCGTCGCTGACGTCCTTCAGGTAGCGGCCGGTGCCGGAGATGGTGCCGCCCGTCCCCACGCCCGCCACGAAGTGGGTGATCTTCCCCTCGGTCTGCTCCCACAGCTCGGGACCGGTCGAGTGGTAGTGCGAGAGCGGGTTGTTGGGGTTGGAGTACTGGTCGGGCTTCCAGGCGCCCGGGGTCTCGCGGACGAGGCGGTCGGAGACGTTGTAGTACGAGTCCGGGTGCTCGGGAGCCACGGCGGTCGGGCAGACGACCACTTCCGCGCCGTATGCGCGCAGCACGTTGATCTTGTCGGTGGAGACCTTGTCAGGGCAGACGAAGATGCACTTGTAGCCCTTCTGCTGGGCGACGATCGCCAGCCCCACACCGGTGTTGCCGCTGGTCGGCTCGACAATCGTGCCGCCCGGCTTCAGTTCCCCGCTCTGCTCGGCTGCCTCGATCATGCGCAGGGCGATGCGGTCCTTCACGGAGCCGCCGGGATTGAAGTACTCCACCTTGGCCAGGACGGTCGCCTGGATGCCCTGGGTCACGTTGTTGAGCCGCACCAGCGGGGTGTTGCCGACGAGGCTGATCATCGAGTCGTGGTATTGCACCGTTGTCTCCGGTTGCTGCAAAAGAAGTGGTCGTAGTGGTGTCGCCAGCCTAAGGCCAGGTGTGTGGCGGACGCGGTCGTTCACTCCCCGTTGAGATTGGCGTACGGGCCGTACGGGGCAAGGAAGTGGGTGTACGGCTACGAGGAGGTGGCGGCGACGCATGACGAGCATGTCAAGGGCGCGAGTGGCCCGGCGTATCGCGGCCGGAGCGGCGTACGGCGGTGGCGGGGTCGGGCTGGTCGGGGCGGCCGCGATGGGACTGCTGCTCGCGGAGGTACGGCTGGCCCGGCGCCATGTGGGCAACGGCACCAGAGACCGCGTTCCCGTGGCCGACGGGGTGTACGGCCACGCGTACGACGTCCCCGGCGAACCGCCCCTCCGCCTGATCATGCTCGGCGACTCCACGGCGGCCGGACAGGGCGTGCACCGGGCGGGCCAGACGCCGGGCGCGCTGCTGGCGTCGGGGCTGGCGGCGGTGGCGGAACGCCCGGTGGAGCTGCGTAACGTCGCGTCGCCGGGCGCCCAGTCGGACGACCTGGACCGCCAGGTGACGCTGGTGCTGTCCGGGGGGCTGCCCCTCCCCGACGTCTGCGTGATCATGGTCGGCGCGAACGACGTGACGCACCGGATGCCACCGACCCGTTCGGTACGGCATCTGTCGGCGGCGGTACGGCGGCTGCGCACGGCCGGTGCGGAGGTGGTGGTCGGCACCTGCCCCGACCTCGGCACGATCGAGCCGGTGCAGCAGCCGCTGCGCTGGCTGGCCCGGCGGGCCTCGCGGCAGCTGGCGGCGGCGCAGACGATCGGCGTCGTGCAGCAGGGCGGGCGCACGGTGTCGCTGGGCGACCTGCTCGGGCCCGAGTTCGAGGCGAACCCCCGGGAGCTCTTCGGCCCGGACAACTACCACCCCTCGGCGGAGGGTTACGCGACGGCGGCGATGGCCGTACTGCCGACGGTGTGCGCGGCGCTGGGCCTGTGGCCGGCGGAGGAGGAGCGGCCGGACGTCACCCGCCGCGAGGGCTTCCTGCCGGTTGCCCGCGCCGCTGCCGAGGCGGCGTCGGAGGCCGGCACCGAGGTTACGGCGGCGATGCCGACGGGACCGCGGGGTCCTTGGGCCTTGCTCAAGCGCAGGCGCCGCCGCCGCGTCCCGGAAGCCGAACCCGCACGCCCGCCCTTGTGACCGTGCCGGGGTTCCGTGCCGGGGGTTCCGTGCCGGTGGTTCCGTGCCGGGGGTTCCGTCCCCAGCACCACCAGGACCTCGGTGGCCTCTCGGCCTGGCGGGACGGGTGGGTCGGTGGGAAACTTGGACCTAGGGAAAGCAAGCGCTTAGTAAACTGCGGCCAGTGTCACACCCCAACACCGGTGACCTTGACCATACGTAGCGGTAACTTCCCAACCGGCCCTGCCCGAAAAGCAAACCCCGTTCACTGGAGCCGTGATGCCCGAAGCCGTCATCGTCTCGACCGCCCGCTCCCCCATCGGCCGCGCCGTCAAGGGCTCCCTGAAGGACCTGCGCCCCGACGACCTGACCGCCACGATCATCCAGGCCGCGCTCGCCAAGATCCCCGAGCTGGACCCCAGGGACATCGACGACCTGATGCTCGGCTGCGGCCTTCCCGGCGGCCAGCAGGGCCACAACCTCGGCCGGATCGTCGCCGTACAGATGGGCATGGACCACCTGCCGGGCTGCACCATCACCCGGTACTGCTCGTCCTCCCTGCAGACCTCCCGCATGGCCCTGCACGCCATCAAGGCCGGCGAGGGCGACGTCTTCATCTCGGCCGGTGTCGAGATGGTCTCCAGCTACGCCCACGGCAGCTCCGACATGCCCGGCACGCACAACCCGCTGTTCGCCGAGGCCGAGGCCCGCACCGTGGCCACCGCCGAGTCGACCGGCTCCACCTGGCACGACCCGCGCGAGGACGGCCTGCTGCCCGACCCGTACATCGCGATGGGCCAGACCGCCGAGAACCTGGCCCGCGCCAAGGGCATCACCCGCCAGGAGATGGACGAGTTCGGCGTCCGCTCGCAGAACCTCGCCGAGCAGGCCATCAAGAACGGCTTCTGGGAGCGCGAGATCACCCCGGTGACCCTCCCGGACGGCACGGTCGTCAGCAAGGACGACGGCCCGCGCCCCGGCGTCACCCTGGAGGGCGTCGCGGGCCTCAAGCCGGTCTTCCGCCCGGACGGGCTGGTCACGGCCGGCAACTGCTGCCCGCTCAACGACGGCGCCGCCGCCGTCGTCATCATGAGCGACACCAAGGCCCGCGAGCTGGGCCTGACCCCGCTCGCCCGGATCGTGTCCACCGGCGTCTCCGGCCTCTCCCCCGAGATCATGGGCCTCGGCCCGGTCGAGGCGAGCAAGCAGGCCCTGCAGCGCGCCGGACTCACCATCGACGACATCGACCTGGTCGAGATCAACGAGGCCTTCGCCGCCCAGGTGATCCCCTCCTACCAGGATCTCGGCATCGACATCGACAAGCTGAACGTCAACGGCGGCGCCATCGCCGTGGGCCACCCCTTCGGCATGACCGGCGCCCGGATCACCGGCACGCTCATCAACTCCCTGCAGTGGCACGACAAGCAGTTCGGCCTGGAGACGATGTGCGTCGGCGGCGGCCAGGGCATGGCGATGGTCGTCGAGCGCCTCAGCTGACCCACGTCCGGTAGCGAACCGGACACACTGTGTGGGAGAAGGGCCCGGAACCGAGGAAACTCCAAGGTTCTGGGCCTTTCCGTGATCCAATCTCCCCCAGGATGTGACCTATCTGACTCGGCGGACCCATCGGTGCAGGTCAACGCAGGTCAGCACAGCGCGCACATCATCCGCAAGGCCAACGTCCTGTCCGTTTCGTGACGTTACGCACTGACAGCTGCTTAGTCCACCCTTCAAGCTGATGTAGGAAGTCGGGGGTCGACTTTGAACCGGGAGTACGTCAGTGAGCGCCATGCCCATCGCCCTGCTGCTCACCACGGCCGCCACCGGCGCCGTGGGCGTCGCCGTCCTGCGCACCGTTCTGAAGCTGCGCCGTCAGCTCTCGGAGCTGCAGCGGCAGCTCGCCGAGAACCAGGCCGCCACCGCCCGCGCCCTGGTGCCGAACGCCCGCGGCCACGCCGACGCCGACCAGATACGTACGGCCGTGGCCGAGGCGCTCGCCGAGGAGCGGGAGCGGGAGCTGGCCGAGGCGCGTGCCTTCTGGGCCGCTCAGGAGTCGCGTGACGCCTCCGACGCCCCGACCCTGCTCGGCCTGCCCGACGCCGAGCTGTTCCTGCCCCGGCAGAGCGACTTCGCGGGCCTGGAGCCGGTGTCCGAGCCGACCGCCGACACCGACGAGTTCGCCGGGGAGTCCCCGGAGCTGGCCGCGGCCCGTCGCCGTCACCCCTCGCACCCCGACTTCGTCCCGGTGCAGTCGCCGGCGGTGAACGACCACGAGCGCACGGTGTCCACGCTGGAGCAGCTGGCCGCCGACCACGTCGAACTCTCCGACGTCCGCCCGGGCCCCCTCGGCACCCTCGACGTCTACGTCTTCGCGGACGGCACCACCCTGTGCATGACCCCGGGCCACCGCGAGACCGCCGAACGCCTCGCGGCAGCGGTGGACGCGGGCGAGGCCCCGTACCTCCTGGGCGGCTCCGGCATCTCCGGGGCCTACACCCTCACCTTCGCCTGCGGCGAGGAGATGGTCTACATCCTGGCCGACAGGGTCATAGCGTCCCTGTGAGGGGTCACACCCCCGCCCGCTGACGCGCCTCCTCAACCACCCGCACCGCTTCGGCGACTTCGTCGTCACTGCGCAACACCAGCGCCAAGTCGTGCGCGGCCACGAGAATCTGGTCAGCCGCCGCGAACATCCCCGCGTCCGGCATCTCCCGAGGCGGGGCGCCGGGTTCTTCCAGCAACTGAGCCCGCCGGGAAAGCTCCCTGGCCACGGCCAGGGCCTCGGCCGCGGCCCCCCGCTGCAGCCGGCTCTGCGGAGCCGCTCGCAACCTGTCGGCAAAGTGATCCACTGCTCGGGTCAAGGGCGTCGTATCAACCACGCGCCGAGAGTAACGTGCCGCACTGTTGCCAATACGCGAACGCTCAGGCACGGTGACGTGAAGGACCGGCTTACATCCCCTGCATTCGGAGGCGCCGATGTCCCAGCTCTTCTCGGAGGAGACCCACCGCAATCTGCTCGCCCGCATCCCCCACTGCACCGGCCGGGAAGTCACCGACTGGCTGCGCACCGTAGAAGAAGGCCCCGCCCTGGTTCGCTTCGAGGAGAAGGTCAGCTGGCTCCGGCACGAGTACGACCTCGCGTACGGTCACGCGAAGGCGATCGTCCACGAGTACGACCTGAGGAGGGCAGCCCGCAAGCTGCTCTAGACGGCGAAGGGCCCCGGGAGGGAACCCGGGGCCCTTCTCACGACCGGTCTGTGCGCTAGTCGTTGTTGGTGAAGATCGCCACCAGCCGCAGCATCTCCAGGTAGATCCACACCAGATGCACGGTGAGACCGAACGCGGCGAACCAGGACTCGTTGCGCGGGGCGCCGTACGCGATGCCGTCCTCGATGTGCTTGAAGTCGAGGGTCAGGAAGAACGCGCCGAGCAGGATCGCGACGATGCCGACGAGCGCGCCCAGCGGACCGAAGCTGCGCAGCCCGCCGTTCTGGGCAACGCCGAGGACGACCAGCAGCAGGTTGACCGCCAAGACCACCATGAAGGCCATGGCGATGGCGATGCCCACCCGGGCGTAGCGGGCGGTGACGCGGATCCAGCCGGCCTTGTAGACGAGCAGGGTCGCGCCCGCGACCGCCATGGTGCCGAGCACCGCCTGGAAAGGCGCGCCCTGCCAGCGGCTGTTGTACATCTCGCTGACGACGCCGAGGAAGACGCCCTCGAAGGCGGCGTACCCGAGGATCAGCGCGGGCGACGGGGTGCGCTTGAAGCTCTGGACCATCGCCAGGACGAACGCGACGAACCCGGCGCCGAAGGCGAGGCCGAGGCCGACCACCGTGACCGGCAGCAGCGCCCAGGCGAGGACCGCGCCGAGGGCGACGACGCCGAGCGTGATGGCCGAGCGGACGACGACGTCGTCCATCGTCATCCGGTCGGTGGTGACCGGAGCCTGCGGCGGGGCGCCGTACTGGACGCCGCCCTGCGCGTACGGGTTCTGGGCGTAGGGGTTCTGCGCGTACGGGTTGCCCTGTGCGTACCCGGCCTGCGGTGCGGTGTTGAAGCCGGCGTAGCCGTTGTCGCGGCTGAACCCCCGTCGCGAGAAGACCGGGTTACTGCTCCTCATTTCACTCCTCCATGGCGGCCGTGCGCAGCCTTGGCTCAAGAGTAATGGATTGGCAAAGTACGGACCATGATACTTGAGGAGGATCTTTCCCCTGCCGTGCTGCCCAACACGCTACGCGGACCGGCGATTCCCGGCCATGGGTGATCGCCTTCCATGACGAACCTGCTACCTCGCCGAGACGCGTCGCTAACCCAGGGGGAACCCGGTGTACGCCTCGGCCAGGTCGGTCTCGGCCGCGCGGCAGGAGGCGATCCGCTCCAGCCGGGCCAGTTGGAGGCGGGCGTCGAAGGGGGTGGCGTCCGGGGCCGGATGGAGCATCGTCGTCATGTCCCAGGAGAACCGCTCGGCCTGCCAGACGCGGCGCAGACAGGTCGCGGAGTAGGCGTCGAGGAGTTCCGGGGAACCGGTCTCCTTGCGGTGGGCGAGGGCGCGGGCGAGGGTGGCGACGTCGCCGACGGCGAGATTCAGCCCTTTGGCGCCGGTCGGCGGGACGATGTGGGCGGCGTCGCCGGCGAGGAAGAGGCGGCCGTGGCGCATCGGTTCGTGGACGAAGGAGCGCATGGGGGTGACCGACTTCTGGGTGATGGGGCCGCGCTCCAGCCGCCAGTCGTCCTCGGTCTCGAAGCGGCGCTCCAGCTCGGACCAGATCTCGTCGTCGGTCCACTCCTCGGCGTCCGTGCCGGCGGGCACCTGGAGGTAGAGGCGGGAGACGAAGGATTCAATGGGGAGCGGAGCGACTTCCCTGGAAGGCTGGTGGCGGGTGACGGGCGGGCGCATCGACAGCAGGGCGAAGCCGCGGTCGTGGCGGGCGTAGACGAGCTCGTCGTGCGAGGGCGCGACGTCGGCGAGGATGCCGAGCCAGGCGTAGGGGTACGTCCGCTCGAACACGCGGGACAGGGCGGGCGGGAAGGCCCCCCGGGTCACACCCCAGAAGCCGTCGCAGCCGACGGCGTAGTCGCACTCCAGCACGTCCTCGCGGCCCTGGTGCCGGAACGGGATGCGCGGCCGGTCGCCGTCGGCGCCCTCCACCGCCAGCGCCTGCGCCTCGAACAGCAGCGGTCCGCCCTCCTTCAGCTGAAGGGCGATCAGGTCCTTGCACACCTCGGTCTGGGCGTACACCATCACCGACCGCCCGCCGGTCGCGCCGGGGAAGTCGACGCGGTGCCGGCGGCCGTCGAAGCGCAGCTCGATGCCGTCGTGCCGCAGTCCCTCCCGGTCCAGCCGCTCCCCTGCGCCGGCGGCGCGCAGCACGTCGACCGTGCCCTGCTCCAGGATCCCGGCGCGCTGGCGGTGTTCGACGTAGGCGCGGTCGCGGCTCTCCAGGACCACCGAGTCGATGCCGGCGCGGTGCAGCAGCCGGGCGAGCAGCAGCCCGGCCGGTCCGCCTCCGATGATCCCGACGGTGGTGCGCATGGGCTGTCCCTTCCCGTGGCGTCGTCGCCTCAGACCGTGTGCCCTGTTCGGCCGCTGCTTGGTTCGTCTGGTGAAGTTTCCTTCACCGAGCGCAGGGGCGAGTCTGCGCCGGGGGGCAACCGATGTCAACGGGTGGGGAGGCGGCCAAGGCGCGGTGGTGCCCGGAGCCGGACTTGAACCGGCACGCCCGCGAAGGGGCAGCGAGGTTTAAGCTCGCCGTGTCTGCATTCCACCATCCGGGCAGGCCATGGGCTCCGCTTCGAGGTTCGAGCCTATCGGGACGCATCCCCCGAACAGCGGAACGGCGGACCGATGTTGTCTTATTTTATTGACGTCTGAGGGTGCATCAGCCCCCGGAACGGGCCATCCGCACTTGCCAACAGCCTGACGTGACGTGGGTACGCCCGTACGTGGAATGACGGAATTTCACCGTCCGAACGAGGGTGTGCCACCCGTTCTCGACACCGTTGGCCACCGATCCGGCAGCGCCTCCCGCTACGCCCCTCTCAGGGTCGGCCGTCCTCCCCAGGTATGACACGGCGCCCTCCCGTCCGACCGGAGTCGCCCTCGGGAACCGGAACAGCGGCTGACTACACGCGCGCTCGGCGCCGGGACGATGGAGCGGTCCCCTGGAACACACGTCATCCCGACAGGAGCACCGTCCCGTGACCACCACACCCACCGCCGCCCGGACCACCGCCGTGGCCGCACGCGCCACGGAGCTGTCGAAGATCTACGGGCAGGGTGAGACCCGGGTGGTCGCCCTGGACCGGGTCTCCGTCGACTTCCGGCAGGCCGAGTTCACGGCGATCATGGGCCCGTCCGGCTCCGGCAAGTCCACGCTGATGCACTGCGTGGCGGGCCTCGACACCTTCTCCTCGGGTTCCGTGCGCATCGGTGACACCGAGCTGGGCTCGCTGAAGGACAAGCAGCTCACCAAGCTCCGCCGGGACAAGATCGGCTTCATCTTCCAGGCCTTCAACCTGCTGCCGACGCTGACCGCGCTGGAGAACATCACCCTGCCGATGGACATCGCCGGGCGGAAGCCGGACAAGGCCTGGCTGGATCAGGTGATCTCGATGGTCGGCCTGTCCGGACGGCTCAGCCACCGGCCCGCGCAGCTCTCCGGCGGCCAGCAGCAGCGCGTGGCCGTCGCCCGCGCCCTGGCCTCCAAGCCCGACATCATCTTCGGTGACGAGCCGACCGGAAACCTCGACTCGCGCTCCGGCGCCGAGGTCCTCGGCTTCCTGCGCAACTCGGTGCGCGAACTGGGCCAGACCGTCGTCATGGTGACCCACGACCCGGTGGCCGCGGCCTACGCCGACCGCGTGGTCTTCCTCGCGGACGGCCGGATCGTCGACGAGATCCACGGCCCGACGGCCGACTCCGTCCTCGACCTGATGAAGCAGTTCGACGCGAAGGGCCGTACCAGCTGATGTTCCGCACCGCCCTGCGCAACGTCCTCGCGCACAAGGCCCGGCTCCTGATGACCGTGCTCGCCGTCATGCTCGGCGTGGCCTTCGTCTCCGGGACGCTCGTCTTCACCAACACCATCTCCGACGCCTACCAGAAGAGCTCCGCCAAGGGCTTCGACCGGGTCGACGTCGCCGTACAGCCCAAGTACCAGGACTCCAAGGGCGATCAGGTCGGCAAACTGTCCGCCCTGAGCCAGGCCACGCTGGACAAGGCCGCGAAGGTCCCCGGCGCCGCCTCCGCCACCGGTGTCGTCAGCGGCTTCACCGCCGTCGCCGACAAGCACGGCAAGCTGGCCGGCGGCGACTGGCAGTCCAACGGCGGCAACTACTGGGGCACCAAGGACGCCCGCTACCCGCTGGTGAGCGGCCACGCCCCGCACGGCGGGAACGAGGTGCTGCTCGACTCCAAGACCGCCAAGCGCGCCGGCTACCAGGTCGGCGACACCGTGCGCCTGTCCGTGAACGGCCCCGTCCTCACCCCGACCATCACCGGCATCTTCACCACCGACGACGGCAACGTGGCCGCAGGCGGCAGCCTCGCCCTGTTCGACACGCCGACCGCACAGGCACTGCTCGGCAAGAAGGGCACGTACGACGAGATCGACGTCAAGGCCGCGCCCGGCACCAGCCAGACCGCGCTGAAGGCCGGGCTGGACAAGGCGCTGCCGTCCCACCTGGTGGAGACCACCACGGGCAAGCAGCTCGCCGACGACCAGGCCAAGCAGATCGCCGACTCGATGAGCGGTCTGAAGCAGGCCCTGCTGGTGTTCGCCGGTATCGCGCTGTTCGTCGGCACGTTCATCATCGCCAACACCTTCACCATGCTGGTCGCCCAGCGCACCCGCGAACTGGCCCTGCTGCGCGCGGTCGGCGCCTCCCGCCGCCAGGTGACCCGCTCGGTGCTCATCGAGGCGTTCGCGGTCGGCGCGGTCGCCGGGGTGACCGGTCTGGCCGCCGGTATCGGCATCGGCGCGGGCCTGCGCTCGCTGCTGGGTTCCTTCGGCGCGAGCGTGCCCGACGGGCCGCTGGTGATCAGCCCCGGCACCGTGGTGGCCGCCCTCGCGGTCGGCATCCTCATCACCATGCTGGCCGCCTGGCTGCCCGGCCGCCGGGCCGCGAAGATCCCGCCGGTGGCGGCGATGAGCAGCGTGCACGCCAAGGCCACCACCAAGTCGCTGGTGCTGCGCAACACGCTCGGCGCGCTGTTCGCGGCGGCCGGCATCGCGGTGGTCCTCGCGGCCACGTCGATGGACGCCGACGCCGCCCAGGGCCCCATGGGCATCGGCGCGGTTCTGCTGATCATCGGCGTGTTCATCCTGACCCCGCTGCTGTCGCGCCCGCTGATCGCGGCCGCCGCCCCGGTGCTGCGCGCCTTCGGCGTCTCGGGCAAGCTGGCCCGCCAGAACTCGGTGCGCAACCCGCGCCGTACGGCGGCCACCGCCTCCGCGCTGATGATCGGGCTCACCCTGATCACCGGTATGACGGTGATGGCGGGCAGCCTGCAGACGGCCATCGACAAGATGGCGTCCTCGGCGATCCGCGCGGACTACGTCGTCTCGATGGCCAACCGCTCGCCCCTCTCCCCGCACGTGGCGCAGAAGCTCGCCACCACCGACGGCGTCACGGCCAGCAGCCCGCTGCGCAACGCCGAGTCCCGCATCGACGGCAGGACCGAGTTCCTGACCGGCGTCGACGGCTCGTCCATCGGGAAACTGACCGACCTGAAGGTGGACGACGGCACCTTCACGGTGGGCGGCTCGCAGGTGGTCGTGGACAAGGAACGGGCCAAGGAGTACGGCTGGACGCCCGGTTCGCACTTCACCGCGCACTTCGAGGACGGCAAGGCACGGCAGCTGACCGTCGCCGGTGTCTACGAGGGCAACGACATGATCAACGGCATCATGCTCGACAACAAGGTCCTCACCCCGCACCTGAAGGACCCGGCCGACATGCAGGTCATGGTCAAGACGGCGAACGGCACGTCCGAGGCGACGAAGGACCGGCTGACGAAGGCCCTCGGCATCAACCCGGCGATCAAGATCCAGGACAAGCAGGACATCTCCAACAGCATCGCGAAGATCTTCACGACGATGCTGAACATGCTCTACGGCCTGCTCGGCATGGCGGTGATCGTCGCGGTCCTCGGCGTCATCAACACCCTGGCCATGTCGGTCTTCGAGCGCGCCCAGGAGATCGGCATGCTCCGCGCGATCGGCCTGGACCGCAAGGCGGTCAAGCGGATGGTCCGCCTGGAGTCCCTGGTGATCTCCCTGTTCGGCGGGGTGCTCGGCATCGGCCTGGGCGTGTTCTTCGGCTGGGCGGCCGGCCAGCTGCTGGGCACGAAGATGCCGACGTACGAACTGGTCCTGCCCTGGGGCCGGATGGCGGTCTTCCTGCTGCTGGCGGGCATGGTCGGCGTCCTGGCCGCGCTGTGGCCGGCCCGGCGCGCGGCCCGGCTGAACATGCTGGCGGCGATCAAGGCCGAGTAGCGGTACGACGAGAGGAGGGGCCCCGCAGCCGCGGGGCCCCTCCTCTCATGTGCTCAGGTGTTCCAGGTGCGGGTGCGCAGCGGCAGCCCGGAGGTGCCCGGCTCCGGGGTGCGCAGCGCCAGGACCTGGTTGACGCCGATCCGGTTGCGTTCGAAGGCGAGCGCGGAGGCGGCCATGTACAGCTGCCAGACGCGGGCCCGGCCGGGGCTGGTGAGGCGTACGGCGTGGTCCCAGTCGGCCTCCAGGTTGGTCACCCACTGACGCAGGGTGCGGGCGTAGTGCTCGCGGATGGACTCCACGTCCCGCACCTCGAACCCGGCGTGCTCCAGCTGGGTGACGGTGGTCCCGACCGGGGCGAGTTCGCCGTCGGGGAAGACGTAGGCGTCGATGAACTCGTCCACCTCGTACGCCGATTCGTCGCGCTGCGGGCGGCGGGCGATCTGGTGGTTGAGCAGCCGCCCGCCGGGCTTCAGCAGGGCGTACAACTGGCGGGCGTACTCCAGGTACCGTTCGGCGCCGACGTGTTCGGCCATGCCGATGGAGGAGATGGCGTCGAAGGGCCCGTCCGCCACGTCCCGGTAGTCCTGGACCCTGATCTCCACCCGGTCGGTCAGCCCCTCGTCGGCGACGCGCTTACGGGCGTACGCCGCCTGCTCCTGCGACAGCGTGACCCCGACGACGCTCACGCCGTGCTCACGGGCCGCGTGGATGGCCATCGAGCCCCAGCCGCAGCCGACGTCCAGCAGTCGCTGACCGGGGGTCAGTCCGAGCTTGGCGCAGATGAGTTCGAGCTTGTCCCGCTGGGCGCTCTGAAGCGTCTCGCCCTTTTCGGCGGCCCCCCAGTAGGCGCAGGAGTACACCATGGACGGCCCGAGGACGAGCTCGTAGAAGTCGTTGCCGACGTCGTAGTGGTGGCTGATGGCCCGCTTGTCGGTGTGCCGGGTGTGCAGACGCCGGCGCGGCCTGCGGACCTCCTCGCGCGGCGGCGCGGGCGGGATCGGCGGGCCCGCCAGCTTCAGCAGGTCACGGACGGCGGCCCGTACGGCCGGGTCGCGCAGGGCCTCGACGAGGCTGCGGCTGTCTTCCCCGCGCTCCCACACGAGTCCCGCCAGCGCGTCCAGCGCGGTGTACAGGTCGCCCTCGATCCCCAGGTCGCCGGAGACCCAGGCACGGGCGAGGCCCAGCTCGCCCGGTTTGAACAGCATGCGGCGCAGGGCGCGGCGGTTGCGCACGACCAGCGCCGGCGCACCCGGCGGCCCGGCCTGCGATCCATCCCAGGCCCGCAGCCGGAGCGGGAGCGGGGCTCCCAGCAACTGCTCGGCAAGACTCCTCAGCCGCGACGCGGCGTCGGCCATGGCGCACACCTCCAAGACGAGATCCCGGATGCCGGTAACCACGTAAACACCGTCGGTGGTCCAGCGCAGTCCCGCAAAGGAGTTACAACTGAGCAAAATAGTTGCATATGCCATGCAGATGGGGGCGCAGAGTGTGCGGGAAGCGCCTGCCATCGGTCAAGTCACGGCTTGCAGTGGCATGACGCGCCTCGGGAGCCGGGCCGTAATGGATGACGTACCCCGAACCCCCCACCTCATCGGATGTGCATCACCATGATTCGTCTCTCCAAGTACCAGCGCCTCGCCCTTCTCGCCGCCTCGACCACCGTGATCACCGGGGGTGTGCTGTCGCAGGGCGCCGCGTTCGCCGCTCCGGCGGCCCCGCACCCCGCCTCCGTCACCGCCGCCGGCCACGTCGACGCCGCCACACAGTGGAAGCAGGTCACCGACACGCCGAGCGGTATCACCGTCCAGCTCCCGGGAAAGCCCCGGACGCAGGAGAACACCGACAACCAGATCAGCTGCCGTGACTATGTGGTGCCGACCGGCTACGGGGCCATCGGCTTCTCGGTCTACGACGGGCCCGCTTCGGAAGCGAACAAGCCGTGGGATCTCGAAGCAGGTCTCAAGAACGCGGTGGACGGCTACAACAGCGGCGATCCGGGCGCCAGGCTGCGCAGCACCGATGTCCACGACGGCACCAAGGACGGCCACCGCTATCTGGAGGCGAAGCTCGTCGGCGCCGACGGCAGGGTGGGTCACATCCGCCTCGTCGACCTCGGCCAGCGGGCGATCATCATCGAGGACGTCGGCAACAGCGACCAGCGGGACTCCGTCGACCACGACTACCAGCAGGTGCTCGACAGCATCAAGCTCCCGGACCACAGCGTCCGGCAGGCCCAGGACCCCGCCGTGGCCACCTGACCGCGGAACGCCTGCGGCCGCATGAGAGCCGGGGCCCGCACACGCCGAAGGACCTCCCGCACCACGGATGGCAGGAGGTCCTTCGGGGTGTTCCGGTGACCGGAGGTCAGGAGGCCTTGGCCTTCTCCCCGGTCTTGGCGGCGGCGACCGGCGCGGGCTTGGCGGCCTCGTAGAACTCCTCGCGCGGGTTCTCCATGGCGCCCAGGGAGACGACCTCGCGCTTGAGGAACATGCCGAGCGTCCAGTCGGCGAGGACACGGATCTTGCGGTTCCAGGTCGGCATCGCCATGCCGTGGTAGCCACGGTGCATGTACCAGGCGAGGCGGCCCTTGAGCTTGATCTTCACCTTGCCCATGACGATCATCGCCACGCCCTTGTGCAGGCCGAGACCGGCGACCGCACCCTTGTTGGCGTGCTCGTACTCCTTCTGCGGGAAGCCCCGCATACCGGAGACCACGTTGTCGCCGAGCACCTTGGCCTGGCGCAGCGCGTGCTGGGCGTTCGGCGGGCACCAGGCGTTCTCGTTGCCCGCCTTGCGGCCGACGAGGTCCGGGACCTGCGCGTTGTCACCGGCGGCCCAGATGTAGTCCGTGCCCTTGACCTGGAGGGTGGGCTCGCAGTCGACGTGGCCGCGCGGGCCGAGCGGCAGACCGAAGCGGGACAGGGCCGGGTTCGGCTTGACGCCGGCGGTCCACACGATCGTGTTGGAGTCGACCTCGAGGCCGTTCTTCAGCACCACGTGGCCGTCGACGCAGGAGTCCATGGAGGTGGAGAGGTAGATCTCCACGCCGCGGCCCTCGAGGTGCTCCTTGCCGTACTGGCCGAGCTTGGGACCCACCTCGGGGAGGATCTTGTCGGCGGCGTCGACGAGGATGAAGCGCATGTCCTCACGGGACACGTTCTTGTAGTACTTGGCCGCGTCCCGGGCCATGTCCTCGACCTCGCCGATGGTCTCCGCACCCGCGAAGCCACCGCCGATGAAGACGAAGGTGAGCGCCTTGCGGCGGATCTCCTCGTCGGTCGTGGAGTCGGCCTTGTCCAGCTGCTCCAGCACGTGGTTGCGCAGGCCGATGGACTCCTCGATGCCCTTCATGCCGATGCCCTGCTCGGCGAGGCCGGGGATCGGGAAGGTACGGGACACCGCGCCGAGCGCGATGACGAGGTAGTCGAAGGGCAGCTCGTACGCCTCGCCCACCAGCGGGGCGATCGTGGCGACCTTGCGGTCCTGGTCGATGGTGGTGACCCGACCGGTGAGGACCTCCGCCTTCGGCAGCACGCGTCGCAGCGGGACGACGACATGGCGAGGGGAGATGTTGCCGGCGGCGGCTTCGGGGAGGAAGGGCTGGTAGGTCATGTACGACCGGGGGTCGACGACCGTGACGGTCGCCTCTCCGTAGCGCATCTTCTTGAGAATGCGCCGAGCTGCGTACAGGCCTACGTACCCACCGCCTACTACGAGGATCCTGGGACGCTCCGTGGTGCTCATGCCATCGAGTATCCACCCGCCCCGAGGGGGTCGCTCGTGCGCCCCTTCACAAGGTCCGACAGGGCCTGTGCTACACTCCGCGACTCGCGTGACGCAGGTCATCACCGCCCAGGGGAACCGCAGCACCCTTTGGACCGATGTCAATGCCGCGTGAGCTGCCTCTCTCGGCGGCGGACGAGGGTGTGAGCGACCCGAAACACCCCTGTCGGCACGCGATCCGAAGCCGCCCTACGGCCCCCATCTGAACATGTTCAAGGGCCTCTTCAGCCCCCGAAAGGGCCAACAGGCACCTTCCCGTGCGCCCGCCATCCCAAATTCCTTGTGAAGAACTTCACGAAGTTTTCCGACGCCACGTCGCGCAGGGGGCGCACAGAGCCCCGGAAGCCGCTCAGACGTTATCCGACCTGCTCAGCAGTGGCTACCCATCAGTAACAAAAGAGAGCCGGGCAACAGCGCGGACGGGCTCGGGACGACGGCCCCGGTTCCTCTCGGCAAGGACGGGGGCCGCTCATCGTCACCGCAGGTCAGCGGCCTCGTTGCCGGATTCGGCCGCTTCCGCCACCGTGAAGGCGATGCCGTCGAGGATGTCGTGCTCGCTCACCACGACCTCCTCGGCGCCGATCCGCTCCATGATCGCGAGCAGCACGAGAGCGCCCGCGCCGATGACGTCGACCCGGCCGGGGTGCAGGGACGGGACGGCGGCGCGCTCGGCGTGCGTGGAGCGCAGCAGCCACTCGGTGATCTCGCGGACCCGGTCGTGGGAGATCCGGGAGTGGTGGATGCGCGCGGAGTCGTACTCGGGCAGTTCCTGGGCGATGGCCGAGACGCTGGTGACGGACCCGGCGAGGCCCACCAGGGTGTGCGCCTCGCCGAGCGGGACCGTCTGCTCGGCGAGGTCCAGGGCCGCCTCGATGTCGGCCCGCATGGCGGCGATCTCCGCCTCGGTGGGCGGGTCGGAGACCTTGCCCCCGTGCACCAGATGCCGCTCGGTCATCCGCACACAGCCGACGTCCACGGACCGCGCGGCCCGCACATGCTCCTCGCCGACGACGAACTCGGTGGACCCGCCGCCGATGTCCACCACCAGGTACGGCTTGGTGAGATCCGCCCGCCCCTGCAGTTCCCTGGTCGCACCGGTGAAGGAGAACTCGGCCTCCTGGTCGCCCGTGATCACCTCCGGCTCGACCCCGAGGATGTCCAGCACGCCGCGTACGAACTCGTCCCGGTTCTCGGCGTCACGGGAGGCGGAGGTGGCCACGAAGCGCAGCCGCTCGACGCCGTGCTCCTTGATCACGGCCGCGTACTCACGGCAGGCCGCGAACGTGCGCTCCAGCGCCTCGGGGGCGAGCCGGCCGGTGCGGTCGACGCCCTGGCCGAGCCGCACGATCGTCATCCGGCGGTCCAGGTCGACGAGTTCACCGGACTGCGGATGCACATCGGCGACCAGCAGCCGGATGGAGTTCGTACCGCAGTCGATGGCGGCGACGCGCGTCACTTCTCGTCCCCCTCGGTGTTCTCCAGCGTCACGCACGCGCCCTTGCGCCACCACTCCGGCAGCATGGCGAGCGCCTCGTCCCCGAGCGGGTTCACCCCGGGTCCCGCGGCCAGCGAGTGAGCCACCAGGACGTGCAGGCACTTGACCCGGTCCGGCATGCCGCCCGCGCTCGGGAAGCCCTTCAGCTCCTCGATCTCGTCCCGGCGCCGGATGTAGTCCTCGTGCGCGGCCCGGTAGGCGGCCGCCAGTTCGGGGTCCGTGCCCAGCCGCTCGGTCATCTCCTTCATCACGCCGTTCGCCTCCAGCGTGCCGATCGCGGAGGACGCCTTCGGGCACGTGAGGTAGTACAGCGTCGGGAAGGGCGTGCCGTCGGGCAGCCGCGGCGCGGTCTCCACGACGTCCGGCTGGCCGCACGGGCAGCGGTGCGCGATGGCCCTGAGGCCCCGCGGCGGGCGGCCCAGCTGCTGCTTGAAGGCCTCGACGTCCGCGTCGGTGGGCTCGGTGCGCGGAGTGGGCGGCGGGGGCGTTTCCATGACTGCTTCAGGTTGGCTTTCTATCGGTTACTGGCCCAAGACCGCTTACTGGCCGGAGGCCGGATTACTGGCCCAAGACCGGTTACTGGCCGGAGGCCGGTTACTGGTCGGAGGCGTCGGACTTGTCGACCCCGTCCCAGACGTTCGCGTACCAGGGCCGGTGGGCGGCCCTGAGGTCGGCGCGGGACTGCTTGGCCGTGCCCGGGTCGACGACGGTGTACCCGGTCTCCCCGGGCATCACATAGTGCAGCCGGAGCCGGATCTGCTGCTCGGCGTAGGAGTCGTCCTGCCAGCGTGCCTTGAGGTCGCGCAGTTGCTCCACCCGCTTGGCGGCCTGCTCCTGCTGCCGCTGCAGGTCGGAGATCTGCGCGCGCTGGGAGACGTACTGGCGCATCGGATAGGCGAGCGCGACGATCATCGAGCACAGCACCAGCGCCAGCAGCGCCGCCCGGCCGGTGAGCCGGGAGCGGCGGGCCTGCCGCTTGGTCTGGGAGCGGTAGACCCGGGCCGCCGTCTGCTCGCCGAGCAGCCTGATCCTGGTCGCGGTGGAGAAACGGTCCCGGTCCTTGACGGCCATCGGCTCTCCGCCTCCCCTTTCACACGTGCGTACGTCCCCGGACACGGTACGGGACCGGGTACGGGGACGTACGTATGACTGGCTAAGGCTTACTCCACGTTGGCTCAGCCCTTGAAGCGCGGGAACGCGCTGCGGCCCGCGTACACCGCGGCGTCGTCGAGGATCTCCTCGATGCGCAGCAGCTGGTTGTACTTGGCGACACGCTCGGAGCGGGCCGGGGCGCCGGTCTTGATCTGGCCGCAGTTGGTGGCGACGGCCAGGTCGGCGATGGTGACGTCCTCGGTCTCGCCGGAGCGGTGGGACATCATGCACTTGTAGCCGCTGCGCTGGGCCAGCTCGACGGCGTCCAGGGTCTCGGTCAGCGAGCCGATCTGGTTCACCTTCACGAGCAGGGCGTTGGCGGTGCCCTCCTCGATGCCGCGGGCGAGGCGCTCGGGGTTGGTGACGAACAGGTCGTCGCCGACCAGCTGGACCTTGTCGCCGAGACGGTCGGTGATGACCTTCCAGCCGGCCCAGTCGTCCTCGAACAGCGGGTCCTCGATGGAGACGAGCGGGTAGGCCGCGACGAGCTCCTCGTAGTACTCCGTCATCTCGGCGGCGGAGCGCTCCTTGCCCTCGAAGAGGTACTTGCCGTCCTTGTAGAACTCGGAGGCGGCCACGTCGAGCGCGAGGGCGATCTGCTGGCCGGGGGCGTAGCCGGCCTCCTTGATGGCCTCGAGGATGAGGTCGAGGGCCTCGCGGTTGGAGCCGAGGTTCGGGGCGAAGCCGCCCTCGTCGCCGAGGCCGGTGGCCAGGCCCTTGGACTTCAGGACCTTCTTCAGGGTGTGGTAGACCTCGGCGCCCCAGCGCAGGGCCTCGGAGAAGGACTCCGCGCCGATCGGGGCGATCATGAACTCCTGGATGTCCACGTTGGAGTCCGCGTGCGAGCCGCCGTTGAGGATGTTCATCATCGGCACCGGCAGCAGGTGCGCGTTGGGGCCGCCCAGGTAGCGGAAGAGCGGGAGGTCGCTGGCCTCGGAGGCGGCGTGGGCGACGGCGAGGGAGACGCCGAGGATGGCGTTGGCGCCGAGGGAGCCCTTGTTGTCGGTAGCGTCCAGGTCGAACATGGCCTGGTCGATCAGGCGCTGCTCGGTGGCGTCGTAGCCGACCAGCTCCGGGCCGATCTGCTCGATGACGGCGAGGACGGCCTTCTCGACGCCCTTGCCCTGGTAACGGTTGGAGTCACCGTCGCGGAGCTCGATGGCCTCGAAGGCGCCGGTGGAGGCGCCGGACGGGACGGCGGCACGACCCGTGCTGCCGTCGTCGAGGCCGACCTCGACCTCGACCGTGGGGTTGCCTCGGGAGTCCAGGATTTCCCGGGCTACGACGACGTCGATGGACGGCACGAGCATCTCCTTCTTGGGATGTGACGCTGGAAGTGCGGGGCGTGTGCCTTACGGCTGTGCCTTGCGACTAGAGCCTAACCGTCCCCGGGGCGTCGGCCACCGACCGACCGTCCCGTGGACGGGGAGGACACGCAGACGGTACCCATTGTTCACCGACGGAACAAAGGGGCCTCCGGGTGAGGCCGAGGTGAAGAGTGGGGAAAGCGGGCAGAAAAAACCCCGCCCCGGCGCGTACGGGGGAACACGCGCCGGGGCGGGGAGCCCGTGGGGACGGGGGGCGGACCCGAAGGCCGCTGTCGCTTACTTCAGGTGCAGCTGCTGGCCCGGGTAGATGAGGTCGGCGTCCTGGACGATGTCCTTGTTCAGCTTGAACAGCTTCTGCCAGCCGCCGGCGACGTGGTGCTTGTCGGCGATGGAGCTGAGGGTGTCGCCCTTGACCACCTTGTACTCGCCGTCACCCTTCTTGACCTTCTTGCCGGTCGGGGTGGTGACGGTCTTGCTCGCCGACGGGGCCGTGCGCTCGGCGGAGCGGTTGGCGGCCTGCTGGTCGGTGGAGCGGGTGGTGGTGCTCGTGGTGCTCTTCGTCGAGGCGGTCGGGGCCGAGCCGCTGTAGGCGGCGGAGGACAGGCCCGTGCCGCAGACCGGCCAGGCGCCCTTGCCCTGGGAGGCGAGGACCTTCTCGGCGACGGCTATCTGCTGCGCCTTGGTGGCCTGGTTGGCCTGCGCGGCGTACGCGGTGCCGCCGTACGCGGCCCAGGTGGAGGCGGAGAACTGCAGACCGCCGAAGAAGCCGTTGCCGGTGTTGATGGACCAGTTGCCGCCCGACTCGCACTGGGCGACGGCGTCCCACTCGGAGGCGGTGGCGGCGGAGGCGTTGCCGGCCGCCATCAGCGGGGCGGCGACGGCGGCGCCGGTCACACCGGCGAGAGCGATGGCCCGGGTGGCCTTGGACGGACGACGGTGCTTGCCCTTGCCGGAAAACAGCATGGATCTATCCCCTCACCGACGCCTGCGAGGTGAGCTGTCGGGTTCGGGCCGGTTGAGTTGCCCGGCCGCACACTCGCTCTCGCGAGGTGCGGCTTCACCCCAAGCCGGTCCAGCGTCAACCGCTGGGCCCGGCGCTTACCTTGGGTCCCCCGCTCCTGCCTACGGCGCTTGACGCGACGACTGTTCCCGGGCGACCGCTGGCAGGACTCGGCGTTGCGGTGCCGGGGCTCGTGGTGACGAGCGGTCCTGACCGTAGACATGGGATCGGCGGAATTTCAAAGACGATCAGGGCTTCTGAGACTCATCCCACACTTTCGCCAAACCGGACATCAGGCGCGAAACGGGGCGTCAACTCCCCCTATTCGCCGTCCTTTTCGCCCCCGACTTTCAGGGTCTGACCGGCGGTGATGTGGTTCGGGTCGGCACCGATGACCTTCTTGTTGCCGTCGTAGAGCGCATGCCACCCGCCGTCCACGCCGAGGGAGTCGGCGATGGAGGCGAGGGAGTCGCCCTCGCGGACGGTGTAGGTACCCGCATCGCGGTCGGCGTGACGGCCGGAAGGTGTCGGGTTCTGACCGTTTGCCACGCTTTCGTCCGCGCTGCCGCCGCGGTGACGCCCACCGCTGCTGAGCGCGCCGGTGTCGATCAGGCTCCAAGAGCTGGAGTTCTGCTGGGAATTGTCCGAATCATCGGTGCCGGGGGTCGCCGCGGGAGAGCCCCCGCTTCCCTGTGAGTCTCCGCCTCCGGGCGATCCGGTCTTGTCGTTCTTGTCGGACTTGGGGGCGTTGGTTCCGGTGGTGCCGCCGGCTTTGTCCGGGTTCTCGGTGGCGTCCTTGCTCGGACTCGGGGCCGGCGTGGCACTCGTGTCCGAGGGGGAGCCGGAGGCATTCGAGCCGGTGGGGTCCGAGTCGGAGCCGGAGCCGGAATTGGCGCCGGAGTTGGCGCCGGAGTCGGAGCCGGGGCCGATGCCGGACGAGGACGAATCCGGCAGACCGGACGAGTCCGAGCCGCCGGAGGAGCCGGACGTGTCATTCGACCCGCCACTGCCGCCGGAGCCGCCCGGTCCGCCGACGCCGGTGTCGACGTCGACCGAACCGGAGTGGGAGGTCAGCCCGGCGGTCAGCGCGCACATGGCCCACGGCTTGGTGCCCTGGTCGGCGAGGATCTTCTCGGCGACGGCTATCTGCTGGGAGCGGCTGGCCTGGTCGGCGCTCTCGGCGTACTGCGTGCCGCCGTACTTGTCCCAGTCGTCCGACGAGATCTGCAGACCGCCGTAGTAACCGTTCCCGGTGTCCGCGCTCCAGGAACCTCCGCTCTCGCACTCGGCGACCTTGTCCCATGTGGTGCCGTCGGCCGCGTTGGCGCTCGCGGCGCCGAGCAGGGGGATGGCGATGGCGGAGCCGGTCACGCCTGCCGCGACGAGGAGGGCCGGAGCCTGACGGGGGCGACGGTGACGACCGTTCCCGGAGAGCATGCGGAAACCTTTCGTGCGACAGCAGGACCGGCGCGGCGAAGTCGTACCTCTGGCCACGCTGATGGCTGAACGTAGCGGCAGACGATCACTTGTCACAAGTTAATGCCGCGCAGATCACGTGAAGATCACAAAGTTGAACCACTGTCGCGTTTACGGTCCTACGACGGCTGTACGGCCCCGTCGGCGGCCGGGGTGAACTCCACCGGCAGGGTGCGCAGGCCCCGCATGATGAGCCCGCCGCGCCAGCGCAGGTCGGCCGGATCGACGGCGATCCGCAGGTCGGGCAGGCGGGTGAGCAGGGTGGCGAGCGCGGTCTGGCCCTCCAGCCGGGCGAGCGGCGCGCCGAGGCAGTAGTGGATGCCGTGGCCGTAGCCGAGGTGCTGGTTGTCGCGGCGGGCGAGGTCCAGCACGTCCGGGTCGGCGAACCGCTCCGGGTCCCGGTCGGCCGCCGCGAGCACCACGAGCACCGGATCCCCCGGCGCGACGTCCTGTCCGCCGATGGTCAGCGGCTCGGTGGCGAACCGCCAGGTGGCCAGCTCCACCGGGCCGTCGTAGCGCAGGAGTTCCTCCACCGCGGTCTCCAGGAGGTCCCCTTCCTTCCTGGCCAGGGAGTCCTGGAGGCGCTCGCGCTGGTCGGGGTGGGTGAGCAGGGCGTAGGTGCCGTTCCCGATCAGGTTCACGGTCGTCTCGAAGCCGGCGAACAGGAGGATGAAGGCCATCGCGGCGGCCTCGTTCTCGGTGAGGTGCTCGCCGTGGTCCGAGGCGCGGATGAGGCCGGAGATGAGGTCCTCGCCGGGCACCGGCTCGGCGGGCAGCGCCTCGCGCTTCTTGTGGATCAGCTCGGCGAGGTAGCCGCGCATCTTCTTCACGGACCGCGCGACCCCGCCCCGTGGCCCTGCGCCGTGCCCTGCTTTTGTATGTCGCAGCATCATCCCGGCCCAGTCCCGGAAGTCGTCCTGGTCCTCGCGCGGGACGCCGAGCAGGTCGCAGATGGCGTAGATGGGCAGCGGGAAGGCGAACTCGTGGATGAGGTCGGCGGAGCCCTTCGTCATGAACTGGTCGATGAGCCGGTCGGTCAGCTCCTGCACCCGGGGCGCGAACTCGGCGACACGGCGCGGGGTGAACGCCTTGCTGACCAGCCGGCGCAGCCGGGTGTGGTCCGGCGGGTCGATGTTCAGCAGATGGGTCATCAGCTCGGCCTTGCGCTCGCCGGGGATGCCGGTCTTGCCCCTGGCGTGCGCGGGCTCGTCGTGATGCGCCGGGTTCTTGCTCAGCCGCTGGTCGGCGAGGGCCTGCTTGGCATCGCCGTACCGGGTGACCAGCCAGGCCTCCACCCCGCTGGGCAGCCGCGTCCGGTGCACCGGCGCATGCTCGCGCAGCCAGGCGTAGGCGGGGTAGGGGTCGGTGGCGAACTCCCAGGTGAACAGGGCGGGTGCGGAGCTTTCGCCGCCGGCGGCATGGGCGGCGGCCGGGCCCTCGGCAAAAGCTCCCGCGCGGTCGGCGTCCGTCGAGGGGTGGTGCTGGTCGGTCACCCCTCGACCGTATCCGGATCCGGGTGGGCCTCCGCGTCCCGGTGGTCGCCCGGGGTCGCGCTTACCGCCGGGGGTGCGGCTCCCTCCGCCTGCCGTATGGCGTCCCGGTACGCTCGCGCCGCCGCGCGCAGGGCCGCCTCCGGGTCCACGCCCTCCGACTCGGCGCGGGCCGCCAGGGCCAGCAGCTGGTAGCCGATCCCCTCGCCCTGCGGGAGCGGGACGTCCAGGCCCGCCGTGCGGGCGCGGGAGACGAGCTTGGCGGCGAGGGCCAGGCCGGGCTGGCCGAGCGGGACGCCCTCCGTGACCGAGGTGCGCCGCTTCTCCTCGGCCTTGGTGCGCAGCCAGTGCTCCTTGACGTCCTCGGGTGTCTCGGCCTTCTCGTCGCCGAAGACGTGCGGGTGCCGGTGGACGAGCTTGGCGACGATGCCGCCCGCCACGTCGTCGACGGAGAACGGCTCGTCCGGGTGCTCCTCGGCGATCCGGGAGTGGAAGACGACCTGGAGCAGGACGTCGCCCAGTTCCTCGCGCAGCTCCTTGCGGTCCCCGGCCTCGATGGCCTCGACCAGTTCGTACGCCTCCTCGATGCCGTACTTGGCGAGGCCCTGGTGGGTCTGCCGGGACGACCAGGGGCATTCGGCGCGGATGCGGTCCATGACCTGCACGAGGTCCAGCAGGCGGGCGCCGGGCAGGTCGTAGGAGGCGGGCAGCAGCTCCAGCTCGGGCATGGCGACGCGGCCGGAGCCGGCCAGCCGGGCCAGGCCGTCGGTGAGCGCGGGCTCCCCCTCGCCGGTGGCCACGACCACCACCGTGCGCCCGCCGGCACAGGCGTCGACGAGCTCCTGCGCGGTGGGGGATGCCTCCTCCACGGCTATCCCGGCCTCGCGCAGATACGGCAGCTGCGGATGCGCCCCGTCCGCGCACAGCACAGTGTCGGCCGCGCGCAGGGCCTGCCAGGCGGGCCAGGACAGCAGGCCGGGGGCGACGCGGTGGCTGGTGGTGAGCAGGACGATGCGACCGGGCTCGGCGGCGGGGGCGAGGTCGGAGCTGGATGCGTTCACGATCCGAACGTAACCCACGGCGGCAAGGAGCGGATTTGGTTATCCACAGGGCAGGGAGGAACGTGTGATCGTATGACCGGATCCCGGCTCGGGCGGCGGGCTACGCCGTCAGCGGCTGACCGCCCGCGGTCGTCGTGACCTCCCGGACCCAGGGTGTCCCGGCGTCCACGCGGCTGCTCTTCTGCACGTCCCAGGAGCCGTACCGCGGATTGAGGTCGACGTGGAGTTCCCGGGACGCCTTGGACAGCGCCTTCCAGAACACGGGCTGACTGGTGTCGGTGCCGAGCTGCTTGGCCAGTTTCTGCGCCTCCAGCTGGAGCCGGAGGTTGTCGTCGAGGCGGGCGGGGGCGACGCCGAACTTCTGCAGCCAGGCGGTCTGCAGCCCCTGGGCGCCGCCGGCCTGCTGTTCCAGGCCGGCGCGCATCTGCTGGACCTCCTTGCGGGTGACCGTGATGCCCCCGTCCTGCGCGGCGCGGTCCAGCACCCGGTCGAGGACCATGTTGTGCAGGGTGTCGCGGGTGAGGCTGCTGGTGGAGGCGAGGACCTGCTGGTACTGGGTCTCGTCCGGCACCGCGGCCCGCTGGGCCCTGCGGATCTCGTCGACCCGCATCTCCAGCTGGGCCTCGGTGATCCGCTGCCCTCCGACGACGGCCGCGGCGCCCGGGTGCGCATCGTTGGCGCAGGCGGTCAGCAGGGGTGCCGCGGCGGCGATCGCGGCGGTGAGGACGAGCGCGGTGCGACGGCGGCGGTGCAAGGAAACCTCCCGAGGAGATTGTGCGACGGTGCACAAAGTCTTGCGGTGATCGATGGTAGGCAAGGGGCAGGCCGCGGCCAACCCATTCGACCAACGATTCCCACGCGCTTCGGCCACCGCCGCATCCACCGCACCCACCGCTTCGGCTCAGCCGGTGTTACACGCCTTGCTCAGGACGCCGTACGCGCTAACCGCGCACCTGCCCGAGCCACTGCAGGGTGCGCCGGATCTCCAGGGCCATCGGATAACCGGGGCCGTGCAGCCGCTCCACGTCCATCAGCAGCCGGGCGAGGGTGTCGTGGGCGGACGGCCGGTCGCCGAGGGCGAGCAGCAGGTGGCCGATGCGCCGGCGGACCTCGTGGGCGAGGTGCGGGTCTCCGGCGACGTACTGGTTCTCGTAGTACGGCAGCAGCGCGCGGTACTCGGCGAGCGCCGCCGCCGGTTCGCCCAGCTGCTCCAGGCACTGCGCGGCCTCGTAGCGGTAGCGCAGGGACTGCGGGTCGGCCTGTCCGGCCTCGGTGGCGCGTTCGTCGGCGAGCCGGCGCAGTTCGGGCAGCGCGCGCCGGTACTGGCCGTCGTCCATGAGCGTGGCCGCGTACTGCTTGCGCAGGGTGCGTACGACCGGGGAGTGCTCGCCGTGCTGCTCGGCGGCGGCGGGCAGGATCGCGCCCAGGATGTCCACGGCCTGGGTGATGCGCCCCTCCCCCAGCAGCCGCTTGACCTCGTCCACGGCGGCGGCCACGTCGGGTTTCCCGGCCGCGGGCGGCGCCGGCGCGACGGGGGCGGGCTGGGGCGCGGGGGTCCGCGCGCGGTCCGGCCAGGGAGCGTGCGGGCGCAGGAAGGGGCGCGTGGGGTCCAAAGGTGCCCCGGTGGGCGTCCCGCGCGCGGGCAGGAGCGCCGCCAGGTCCTCGTAGACCTCCTGTGCGGAGCCCGGACGGTGCTGCGGGTCCTTGGCGAGCAGACGCAGGACCAGCGTCTCCAGCGCCTCGGGGACCTCGGGCCGGATACGGCGCACGGGCACCGGGGGCTCGTACAGATGCCGGTGCAGCACGCCGAGCGCCGTGGAACCCGCGAACGGCACGTCACCGCTGAGCAGTTCGTGCATCAGCACACCGAGCGCGTACAGGTCGGTGTACGGGCCGACCGCGCCGCCCATCGCCTGCTCCGGCGCCATGTAGGCGGGCGAGCCGATCGGGGAACCGGTGTGGGTCAGGCGGGTGGTGTCGGTGTCCATGACCGAGGCCACGCCCAGGTCGAGCACGGTGACCGTGCCGTCCTGCTTCACCATCACATTGCGCGGCTTGAGGTCGCGGTGCACGATCGGCACCGCGTGCACGGCGCTCAGCACGGCGCACAGCTGCGCGGCCACCGCGACCGCCCACTGCCACGGGTACGGATCGTGCTCGGCGAGATGGTCGGAGAGGTCGGCGCCGTCGACGTACTGCATGACGAGGAACAGCTCCTCGCCCTCGCTGCCCGCGTCGTGCACCGTCACCAGGCCCGGGTGATCCACCTGCGCGGTCACCCGGCACTCGCGCATGAACCGGCGGCGCAGCTCGTCCGCCTCCTGGCCCGCCACCTTGTCGGGGCGCAGCAGCTTCACCGCCACGCGCCGGTCGAGCCGCCGGTCGTACGCCGTCCACACCTGGCCCATGCCGCCCTGTCCGATGAGCGTGGACAGTTCGTACCGGCCGGCGACGACACGTCCTGCCGCCACGCTCACCTGCCGCCCTCATGGCCCTCGGGCCGGCCGTCGTGCTTGCGCAGGTAGTCGCTGAGCTCGTCCAGTTCGGCGCGCACCTGGTCGATGTGGCTGGGCGCCGGGCGCTGCGGCGGCGGCGTGGTCAGCGGCGGCTGCGGCACGGGCGTGTGCGGCATCGGGGGCGGGGTGTGCGGGGCCGGCGGGAAGGGCGTGTCGCGGCCGGCCCGGCCGAAGGGCGCGGCGGGTACGGTCGCCGCCGTGTAGGGGTTCACCGGGCCCGGATAGGCGTACCCCGCCTGCGCCGCGTACGCCTCGCTCCACCGCGCGTAGTGGCGTATCTCCGCGGCGAGGTAGTACGCCATCGTGGCCACCAGGCCGCCGAGCAGCATGAACATGCCGAAGTAGCCGAGCGGGGTGTGCACGTCGTCGCCGGGCTCGCTGCCCACCAGCGCCAGGCTGAGGAAGTTGATGATCACCCCGGCGCCGAACAGGCACCAGTTCAGCGCCCGCCGCGTGACGATCGCCAGCCGCAGCAGCATCGCCCAGGCCAGGAAGCCGATGCTGAAAAACCCGATCGCCACGAACAGCACACGCAGCAGAACCAGCCACGCGGTGTGCGGCGGCGGCTTCACCGGCTGTCCGTAGCCGAGGCCTTGCATGACTGCTCCTGATGCCTGATATGGGCGTACGTGTCCGCCTGGCGTGCTCCGCGGGGCGCGGGACAACGCCGGTCGTCCGATTGTCGCTTCGAGCATATGACCCGGCACGGACACTGACACGGGCAAGCCTGTTGGTTGTACCGAACCGTTGTCCGGCCCACACCGGCAATCAGTCGGGTGCCACCGTGCCGCCGGTGAGACCGTCGTACATCCCGCGCACGAGCTGGTCCCCGAGCCGGCTCGCGTGGCGCAGCGCCCGCTCGAACTCGTCGAGTGCGCGGAAGCGTGCGCCGTAGCGCCGCTGTTCGTCCAGCGGGAGCCGGGGCAGCTGCAGGCGGCGCACATCCAGCCGGGTCGCGGTGGAGGCGTAACTGCTGGCCTGCCGGTTGTTCGCGGTGCCGCGCAGGAAGCCGGCGAGGAACCACGGGTCGAGCGCCGAGCGATCGGGGCGCAGCAGCACGAGGTTGCGCCCCAGGGCGGCGCCCCCCGTCGCCTCGTCGATCACGCGCACCACCGAACCACCACCCAGTACCGGTACGACGACATCGCCCGGTTCGGTCAGCACTGCCTCCTCCTCGCTCTCCGGCAGCGTCCCGGAGGGCGCCGTGCCGGCCAGGACGTCGTGGTCGGTGAGGACGGGCACGCGTGCGTGGCCGCCGTTTCCACCGGTGCGCATCAGCAGCGCGCCCCCGCGCGCGAGTTCACCGATGGTGGTGAGCGGCCAGCGCGCGCCGGGCGCGTGCGCGGCGGGCGGTGGAGTGAGGTCGGCGGTCAGGCGCAGGGTCGCGCCGAGGCGCTCGCGCACCGCCGTGAGCTGCTCCGCGCCGTCGGCCACGGCGGCCGGCGGCAGATGACGGGCGGGGGCGAGGTCCACGTCGTCGTCGAGGAGCTCGATGACCGGCACGGAACGGGCGAGCCCCGGCCGCTCCTCCAGTCGTCCGCCGCGCTCGAAGGCACGCCAGGCGTCCTGGACGGCCTCCCGCACCGCCGCCCAGTCCGGCCCGCCGCGCCCGTCCCCGGCGAACCTCCCCGTGTCCACGAGCAGCACCTCCGGTGCCGCGGGCGTCCGGTCGGGCCGGCGCAGCACCCACACGTGCAGCGGGATGTTGTACGGCGGCGCCGCCCCGACCGGCAGCGCCACCACGGCCCGCAGCGCGCCCCGGCGCAGCAGGTCGGCACGGATCCGGCGCCCGGAACGGCGCGAGGCGGCGGCCGGCGGCATCAGCAGGACGGCGGCACCGCCGTCGGCCAGCCGGGCCAACGCGTGCTGCACCCAGGCCAGTTCGGACTCGGTGCGGGCCGGGAAGCCGTACTCCCAGCGGGGGTCGTAGGCGAGTTCGTCGTGGCCCCAGTTGCGCTCGTTGAACGGCGGGTGGCACAGCACCGCGTCGGCACGCAGTTCCGGGTAGGCGTCGGCGCGCAGGGTGTCTCCGGCGGCGCCGCGCACGGTGGCCCGGGAGTGCAACGCGAGCCGCAGCGCGGTGAGCGCGGCCAGTTCGGGTGCGCTGTCCTGGGCGTACAGCTCCTGGTCGGGGCGGGCGTCGACGGCCCGCAGCAGGGCGCCGGTGCCGCAGGCCGGGTCCAGGACGGTACGGGCGGCTCCGGCGAGGTCCGCCATGAGCCCGGCGAGTTCGGCCGGGGTGAGCGTGTACTGGCGGGGGTTGGCGTCCAGATGCCGGCCCAGCAGGAACTCGAAGGCCTGCCGCGCCCCGACCTCGGCGGCCAGCTCGGCCGCACCACGCAGGAGCGGCGCGGAGAGGAGGAGTTGAGGGCCGGTGGGGGGGCGTAGGGCGGGGGTGTGGGGGGTGGGGGTGCGGTGGGCGGGGGTGTTGGGGGCGGGGGTGTTGGGGGCGGGCGCGTCGTGAACAACTGAGGTGGTGTGAACGGCTGGTGGGGTGTTCACAGGCTGCTGTGCCGGTGACGGGTTCACACCGGGGGCCGCCGGGTTCGGGTTCACACCGGGGGCCGCCGGGTCCGCGTTCACACCGGCCGCAGTGGGGTCGGCGTTCACACCGACTGCTCCGGAGGCCGGGTTCACGCCGGGTGCCGAAGGAGCCGCGTTCACGCCGGGTGCCGAAGGAGCCGCGTTCACGCCCGGCGCCTCCCCGGGGCTCCTGTTCACACCAGGCGTAGCGGACCCGGTGTTCACACCGCCTCCGCCACCCGGCGTGTTCACACTCGGCGCCGCGCCCGCAGACCGCCGACCGTGAACCGCACGCCCCGAAACGCCCAAGCGCGGTGTCAGCACCTGCTCCAGCGCGCCCGGCAGCACCGCGGCCAGGCGCGCGTCGGAGCCGGCGCTCGCGTCGAGCCAGACGGTGGGGCGTTCGTGGATCAGCAGGAGTACGCAGCCCGTGTGGACCAGAGCGGTCAGGGGACCCTCGGGGTGCCCGACGAGTTGCTGCCAGACGCGTTCCCGCAGCGGCACCTCGGCGAGTTTGCCCTGCTTGCGCAGCCAGGCCTCGACCTCGGCGAGCGCGAAGGACGGGCTGGTCTCGGTGCCGCCGACCGGCTTGGGGAAATCGGCGTGCCGGCGGCGCCAGTTGCTGACGGCGGCCCGGCCCACTCCGGCGAGCCGGGCGATTCCGGCCGCGGTCACCTCTCTCGCGTTGTCCTGCACGGCCCCGCTCCCCTCGTCCCGTGTGTGAGCCGAGCATACCGGCGTACACAAGATCCATGCATTCACGCCGTGTACTCAATTGACCCCATGGATCATGTTGACTCGGTTCACAGGCTCTGATCTGATTGCCCCAGCGAACGAGGCGGCCACCGGAGGGAGGCCGCCGCTCTGGGGAGGGACTCGCCATAGGCATGAAGGCCAAGGTCGGGAGCGCGCCAAGGACGCCAAGGGCGAGACGGACTCGTTGCCGGCCGACGACAACGTCAGCGGCACAGCCGTCGTCACCGCCCGACCCGCCCCCCTCCAGCGACCGCCGGGACAGCCGGGCACCCGTCCCCCACCGGGCGCGCCCGGGCCACCCAACACACGTCCCCGTCACACCGCTTGAACCCCACCTTTCGAAGGACAGTCATGCGCCTCACCCCCCGTGTCGCCACACTGCTCGCCGTCGCGGCACTTCCGCTGGCCCTCACCGCCTGCTCCTCCGGTTCCTCCACCCCCACCGGGGGTGCGAGTGCCCAGCCGGCCAAGGCGAAGGACCTCAACGCCGGGCTCGCCACCGGTACGCAGTTGAAGAAGGCGCTGGCGCCCGCGTCGGCCTTCCCGGCCGGGTTCGTCTCCGAGGCCGACGGCGCCTCGGACAGCGGCGGCGAGTTCCTCTCCCCGTCCGCCCGGAGCGCCGCGAAGCCGGACTGCACCAGACTGGAGGGCACGTCCTGGATCCAGGTGACCGGCTACAAGGGTGGCGTGTCGTTCGCGCAGAACGACTACGCCAACCACGGCAAGACCGAGGAAGTGGCCCAGGAGATCGACGCGTTCCAGGGCACCACGGCGGCCGCGGTGATGAAGCAGATGCAGACCGTCGCCGGCACGTGCGCCACGTTCACGGACACCGACGCGCACGCCAAGGTCAAGCTCTCGGGCGCCTCCACGGCCGGGCTCGGTGACGAGGCCTACACGATGACGCTGACGAGCGGGGCCTGGCAGAACGGCACCACGCTCATCGCGACTCGTTCCGGCAACTCCGTGATCACGGTGCTGTCCACAGCGGGCGCCGACAACGGTGCCGCGACCGCGAAGAAGGTGACGACGCGGATCCTGGGCTCCCTGAAGGGCCTGAAGAGCGCCTGATCGGCGCCGGGATGCGGCACCCGTTCACAGCGGGTGCCGCATCCACACGTTGGGCTCGACGTAGACGGCGTATCCGCGCTCCGGTTCGCAGCGCACCGGGACCAGCGCGCCCGGCACCTCGACGTCCGCCGCGGTGTCGAAGGGCAGCCCGGTCCAGCGGCGCCACTCCTCCAGCGAGGCGCCCACGGTCATGGACGCCGGGGCGATGGAGTCGATATGGGCGCCGGCCCGGGCGTGGACGCGCAGCCAGGGGTCCTCGGGCAGGCCGTCGGGGCGCATCCGGTGGGCGTACTCGGTGATCGGGGTGTGCGGTTCGCGGTGCTTGGCGCTGGGGCGGACGGGGGCGACGAGCTCGCGGAAGCCGCGGGCGCGGGCGCGCTCCCGCATCGCCGCGAGCATGACGGCGGACAGCCCGTGGCCCTGGGCGTGCGGGGCGATGGTGACGGAAATGGCGCTCACCGTGTCGGGGCGCGTGCCGCGGCGCAGGTCGGCGAAGGCCCAGAGCAGGATCTGGTCCCAGCCGCGCGCGGGCAGGGCGCGCCGGCCGTCGACGTCGAGGGCGAAGGGCACGCTGAAGGCGTGGGCGACGATCTCGCCGTTGTCGTCCTCGGCGAACAGCGCGTACTGCGGCAGTTCGGTGGGAATACGGCCGTAATGGGCGGCGCCCACGGGGTCGTTGGTCACGAACCCGGGCCATGTGTCGGCCATCTCGAACACCGCCGCCAGCCGGTCGGGCCGCTCCGCGATGCTGCTCACCTTGACGTCCATGACGCTCACGGTAGGCGCCACGCACCCGCGCCGATAACGGTTTTGCCGGTCAGCGGCGCGGGCCCGGCGGCACGTCGGAGGCGAGGGCCACCCGGTCGGTCGACGGGTCGTATCCAAGGATCGCGTGGCCGTGGGCGCCCTCCGGATCCATCAGTACGGGCCGGTGCAGATGCCGGCCGATGGCCCGCAGGAATCCGCAGAAGAGGTCCAGCCGTTCCTGGCCCTGGAGTTCGCGCAGGTCGACGTCGAAGTCGATCTCCTGCGGCCCCAGGAAACGGAAGACGGCCAGCATGTCCCGCGCCGGCCACACCCGCAGCTGCGGGCACTCGGCGCCGGGCGGGCGGCCGAGCACCTGCGCGGCTCGCGGCAGCGGTCGTACGGCGTCGCCCTGCGCGTACTCGTGCCGCCAGCCGCCGGCCACGACCAGGTCGAGGAGCGCCTGCCAGTGCTCGGCCGTGGTGCCGGGCACGCGCAGGTCGGGCAGCGTGCCCATCTCCTCGGGGTCGAACCAGCCGGAGACCTCTTCCCACCGCAGATCGCGCATCCCGCCATACTGCCCGCCGGCCCGGATCGGGCGCATCCAGGTTCCCCGTGGGACCGCGGCTCAGCGGGCGCGGAAGCGCTCCGGTGCCTTCGTCGGGTTGCCGCCCGTGGGGAGGTTCTGGCCGGGGCAGCCGTTGAGTACGTGCTTCATGGCGGCCTTCTCGGCGGCGGTGACCCACAGGCCGTACTTCTTCTTCACCGCGACCTGTTCGGCCACGTAGGTGCACCGGTACCTGGCATTGGGCGGGAGCCAGGTCGCCGCGTCGCCGTCGCCCTTGCCGCGGTTGGTGCTCGCGTCGACCGCGATGAGGTTGAGGGGGTCGTTGGCCAGCGCTATGCGCTTGCTCGCGTCCCAGTACTCGGCGCCCTTCTGCCAGGCGTCGGAGAGCGGGACGACATGGTCGATGTCGACCTGGCTGGAGCCGCGCCGGTAGGTGATCTTCTTGCCGGAGTAGGGGTCGGGCTCGAGCAGGCCGGAGGAGACCTTGCAGGTGCCGCCGGTGAACTTCACGTCCTTCAGGTCGCGTTTGAGTATGTCGTCGCGGGTGTCGCAGGAGTTGGAGTCGGTGTCGGCCCAGGCGGCGCCGAACCGGGCCCGCGAGTAACCGGTCTTCGGCGCCCGGCCCTTGACGGTCAGCGAGTCGACGGCGGCCAGGGCCGCGCCGTTGCCGCCGGTCCGCTCGGGCCCGGAGGCCCCCTTGGTCTTGTCCGTGTTGCAGCCGGCCACGGCGGTCAGCACCACCGCGGCGACGACCGCCCCGCCCCTCAGACGCGTCATGGTGCGCCCCCCTCACTCGCCCACTCGCCCACTCGCCCCGGTCCGCTCCCCGGACTCAGGCGGAATCGTTCCGTCCCTTACGGTAACCGCCCTGACGCCGACTACAGATGAGGACCAAAGCGGCGTTTTCGGGCATGCGGCGCCCGAGTTGGGGCATGCGGTGCCGCTCAGGGGGAGCACGGCCTGCTTGCTCATGCGCCCGCTCACATCGGGCCATTGAGGGGGGCTTGACCCCCGTCACCGGTGCCGGTACCGGCCGGGCCGGCACGCGCGTCCGCCGCCGGGGGCGGCCCCGAGACCGTCGTACGGGCCGGGCTGGAGCGGTACGGCCGGATCGGCGTGCTCGTCGGCAACGCGGTGGCGACGCCCCGGCCGCCGCCGCGAGTTCACCGATCCTCATGCCCCCCCTTCGGCCCCTGCTCCTACGACCCCAGGATGGAGGCGAGGAACTCGCCGACCCAGCCCAGCAGTTCGCGGCCGACCAGCGGCTTGCCACCGACCTTCGCGGTCTTCGGGCGCGGGACCAGCACCTGGTGCACGGCCGGCTTGATGACCGTGCCGGGGTAGAGGCGCTTGACCCGCAGTTCCTGGGACTCGCGCAGCTCCACCGGTGCGAAGCGGATGTTGGTGCCCTGGAGCACGATCTCACCGACGCCGCACGCGCGCGCGAGCATCCGCAGACCGGCCACCAGCAGCAGGTTCTCCACCGGTTCGGGCAACTTGCCGTAGCGGTCGGTGAGTTCCTCGCGGACGGCCTTGATGTCCTCCTCCGAGTTGGCGGAGGCGATGGCCCGGTAGGCCTGCAGGCGCAGGCGCTCGCCGGGCGCGTAGTCGTGCGGGACGTGCGCGTCGACGGGCAGCTCGATCTTGACCTCGAGCGGCGGCTCCTCCTCGATCTCGCCGGTCTCCAGCTGCCGCCGGTAGTCGGCGACGGCCTCGCCGACCATGCGGACGTACAGGTCGAAGCCGACGCCCGCGATGTGCCCGGACTGCTCGCCGCCCAGGAGGTTGCCGGCGCCGCGGATCTCCAGGTCCTTCATCGCCACGTACATGCCCGCGCCCATCTCGGTGTGCTGGGCGATGGTGGCCAGGCGCTCGTGCGCGGTCTCGGTCAGCGGCTTCTCCGGCGGGTACAGGAAGTAGGCGTACCCGCGCTCGCGACCCCGGCCGACGCGGCCGCGCAGCTGGTGCAGCTGGGACAGGCCGAAGGTGTCGCCGCGCTCCACGATGAGGGTGTTGGCGTTGGAGATGTCGATGCCGGACTCGACGATCGTGGTCGAGACGAGGACGTCGGACTTCTTCTCCCAGAAGTCGACGACGACCTGCTCCAGCGTCGACTCCGACATCTGGCCGTGGGCCGTGGCGATGCGTGCCTCGGGGACGATCTCGCGCAGCCTCGCCGCCGCGCGGTCGATGGACTCGACGCGGTTGTGGATGTAGAAGACCTGGCCCTCGCGCAGCAGTTCACGGCGGATGGCCGCGCCGATCTGCCTCTCCTCGTAAGGCCCGACGAAGGTGAGCACCGGGTGGCGCTCCTCGGGGGGCGTGGTGATCGTGGACATCTCACGGATGCCGGTGACCGCCATCTCCAGGGTGCGCGGGATGGGGGTCGCCGACATGGTCAGCACGTCGACGTTGGCGCGGAGCTTCTTCAGCTGCTCCTTGTGCTCGACGCCGAAGCGCTGTTCCTCGTCGACGATGACCAGGCCGAGGTCCTTGAACTTCGTCTCGGAGGAGAACAGGCGGTGGGTGCCGATCACGATGTCCACCGCGCCGTCCTTCAGTCCCTCCAGGACGGCCTTGGCCTCGGTGTCGGTCTGGAAGCGGGACAGCGCCTTCACGCTCACCGGGAACTGCGCGTACCGCTCGGAGAACGTCCCGAAGTGCTGCTGCACCAGCAGCGTCGTCGGTACGAGGACGGCGACCTGTTTGCCGTCCTGTACGGCCTTGAAGGCGGCCCGCACCGCGATCTCGGTCTTGCCGTAGCCGACGTCGCCGCAGATCAGCCGGTCCATGGGGACCGACTTCTCCATGTCCTCCTTGACCTCGGCGATGGTGGTGAGCTGGTCCGGGGTCTCGGCGTAGGGGAAGGCGTCCTCCAGCTCGCGCTGCCACGGCGTGTCGGCGCCGAAGGAGTGGCCGGGGGCGGCCATGCGCGCGCTGTAGAGCTTGATCAGGTCGGCGGCGATCTCCTTGACGGCCTTCTTCGCGCGTGCCTTGGTCTTCGTCCAGTCGGCGCCGCCGAGCCGGTGCAGGGTGGGTGCCTCGCCGCCGACGTACTTGGTGATCTGCTCCAGCTGGTCGGTGGGGATGTAGAGGCGGTCACCGGGCTGGCCGCGCTTGGCGGGCGCGTACTCGACGACCAGGTACTCGCGGGTGGCGCCCTGCACCGTGCGCTGCACCATCTCGATGTAGCGGCCGACGCCGTGCTGTTCGTGGACGATGTAGTCGCCCGCCTCCAGGGTGAGCGGGTCGATGGTCTTGCGGCGCCGGGCGGGCATCCGGGCGCCCTCGCGGCCGGTCGCGCGCTGCCCGGAGAGGTCGGTCTCGGTGAGCACGGCGAGCTTGAGGGCCGGGTCCACGAGGCCGTACTCGATGGAGCCGCAGGAGACGTGCACCACCGACGGGCTCAGTTCGCCGAGGTCCGCGTCCAGGCGGGCGGCGATGCCCTCGCCGCCGAGCACCTCCACCGTGCGGGCGGCCGGGCCGTGGCCCTCGGTGACGAACACCGTGCGCCAGCCGTCGGCGAGCCAGCCCTTGGTGTCGGCGAGGGCCCGCGCGGTGTCGCCGCGGTAGGTCTCGGGCGCGTGCATGCCGAGTTTGAGGGTGTCCGCGTCGCCCGCCGCGTCAGCGGCATATGTGAGCGTTTCGTCGGCCGCGAAGGGGGACACCGACCACCACATCATGTCCAGCTCGCGCGCGCGGTCGCGGACGTCGGCGATGGACCACAGGGAGGCGGCGCCGACGTCGATCGGGGCCTCGCCGCCGCCGGCGGTGGCCGCCCAGGAGGCCTGCAAAAACTCCTGGGAGGTGGTCACCAGGTCGGCGGCACGTGTGCGTACCCGCTCGGGGTCGCAGACGACGGCCATCGCGCCCTTGGGGAGCACGTCGAGCAGCAGTTCCATGTCGTCGACCAGGACGGGGGCGAGGGACTCCATGCCCTCGACCGCGATGCCCTCGGCGATCTTGTTCAGCAGTTCGCCCAGCTCGGGGTGCTCCTCGGCGAGGGCACGCGCGCGTGCCCGTACGTCGTCGGTGAGCAGCAGCTCGCGGCACGGCGGTGCCCACAGGCCGTGCTCGGCGACTTCGAGGGAGCGCTGGTCGGCGACCTTGAAGTAGCGGATCTCCTCGATGTCGTCGCCCCAGAACTCCACGCGCAGCGGGTGTTCCTCGGTGGGCGGGAAGACGTCCAGGATGCCGCCGCGCACGGCGAACTCGCCGCGCTTCTCGACGAGCTCCACGCGCGCGTAGGCGGCGGCCGCGAGGGCTTCCACGATGTCGTTCAGGTCGGCGGTCCGGCCGGTCTTCAGGGACACCGGCTCCAGGTCGCCGAGGCCCTTGACCTGCGGTTGCAGCACGGAGCGCACGGGTGCGACGACGACGGAGACGGGGCCCGTCTCGGGGTCGTCGGTACTGGGGTGGGCCAGGCGGCGCAGGACGGCGAGGCGGCGGCCCACGGTGTCGCTGCGGGGGCTGAGCCGCTCGTGCGGGAGGGTTTCCCAGGAGGGGTACTCCACGACGCCCTCTTCGGGCAGCAGGGAGCGCAGGGCAGCCGCCAGGTCCTCGGCCTCGCGGCCCGTCGCGGTCACCGCGAGCACCGGGCGGGCGGCCTCGCGGGCGAGGGCGGCGATCGTGAAGGGGCGGGCCGCCGGGGGGCCGACGAGGTCGATGTGCATGCGGTTGCCGTCCGCGGCCGCCGTGATCGCTTCCGCGAGGGCGGGGTCCTTGACGACGGCGTCGAGCAGACCGTGCAGGCTCATGGAGGGGCTTTCCGTCCGGTGGTGGGCAACGCGAATAACCCGACGCGTGTGACGGCCGGGGGTGTCCAGCGTACGACTCCGTCGGGATTGGCGCCGGGGCCTGTGGATAACCCTGTTTCCCTCGACGGCAGAAGAACCCGGTGCCGGGAAGTCTGTGCGACTTCCCGGCACCGGGTCTTTCCCCCGCAACCCCCGTATGCGGTGGTCGTGGCGTCGGTCCGGCCTGCGCGGCTAGTCCGTCGCGATGGCGTTCAGGACGTTCATGCGGCCCGCCCGGAACGCCGGGATCAGCGCGGCGAACAGGCCCACGAAGGCCGAGGCGACGAAGACCGTGATGATCGTCGGCCAGGGGATGTCCAGGACCTTCAGGCCCTGCAGCGCCAGGAGCTTCTGGGCGGTCGCGCCCCAGCCCATGCCCAGGCCGAGGCCGAGCAGGGCGCCGAAGACGGCGATCACCACGGACTCCAGGCGGATCATGCGGCGCAGCTGGCGGCGGGAGAGGCCGATGGCCCGCATCAGGCCGATCTCCCGGGTCCGCTCGACCACCGACAGGGCCAGGGTGTTCACGACACCCAGGACGGCGACGATGATCGCCAGCGCCAGCAGGCCGTAGATCATGTTCAGCAGCTGGCCGATCTGGTCCTTCAGCGCCTTCTTGTAGTCGGTCTGGTCACGCACGGTCAGTTCCGGGTAGTCGTGCAGCGCGGTCTTGAGCGCCTTGTACGCGGCGGCCTGCTGCCCGTCCTTGGCGGAGGCGAAGACCAGCTGGTCCAGCGGCATCCTGCCGGCGGGGTAGTACTTGGCCATGGTGGCCAGCGAGGTGTACATCGCGCCCTTGTCGATGACGGTGTCGTCGCTGGTGATCGCGCGCACCGTCAGGTGGGCCGTGGAGCCGTCCCGGAAGGCCACGGTGATCTTGGAGCCGAGGTGGATGCCGTGGTCGTCGGCGAACTTCTGGTGGACCGACATCGAGTCGGGCCGGTAGGCGTCCCTGAGGTCGCCGGCGACCGTCTTGGTGCGCAGGTCGGTTGCGTAGGTGGGGTCCGCGCCCGTGATGGCGGTGTCCTTGAGGATCTTGCCGTCGGGGGTGGTGAAGTCGGCCTGGGTGGGCCGGTACTCGGTGACCCGCGCGAGGCCCGGGACGGACTTGACGGCCGCGACCTCCTGCGGCTTGATCAGCTGCTGGTTGTCGGGCGAGATGATGAAGTCCGTCCCGACGGTCTTGTCGAGCTGGTCGGTGGCCGAGGCCACCATGGAGGAGCCGACCACCGACAGGCAGGCCACCAGGGCCAGGCCGATCATCAGGGCCGCGCCGGTGGCGCCGGTGCGGCGCGGGTTGCGCAGCGCGTTGCGCTCGGCCATGCGGCCCACGGGACCGAAGATCCGCAGGATGATCGCGCCGAGGATCCGGACCAGTCCGGCGGCCAGCAGCGGGCCGATGACGACGAAGCCGATCAGCGTGGTCACCACGCCCAGGCCCAGCCAGCCCGAGCCGGCCTTGGCCTTGTCGGCGGTGGCGGCGACGTACAGGCTCCAGCCGCCGGCGGCGGTGAGGAGCAGCCCGATCACCGCGCGGACGGTGCCGGCCTTGGCGTCGGCCGGGGCGCCGGCGTCGCGCAGGGCGGCCATCGGGGAGACCTTGCCGGCGCGCCGGGCGGGCAGGTAGGCGGCCAGGACGGTGACGATGACACCGAGGAGCAGGCCGACGGCGGGGGTCGTCCAGGCGACGGTCAGGTCGTCGGTGGACAGGTGCATGCCCATCTGGCCCATGAGCTTCATCAAGCCGACCGCGATGCCGACGCCCGCGCCGACACCGAGCACCGAGCCGAGCACGCCGAGCAGCAGGGCCTCGATCAGCACGGACCGGTTGACCTGCTTGCGGGAGGAGCCGATGGCGCGCATCAGGCCGATCTCGCGGGTGCGCTGGGCGACCAGCATGGAGAAGGTGTTGATGATCAGGAAGATGCCGACGAGGAAGGCGATCCCGGCGAAGCCGAGCATCGCGTACTTCATGACGTTCAGGAAGCTCTTCACGCTCTTCTGGTTGGCGTCGGCGACCTCCTTGGCGGTCTGCACCTTGTAGCCGTGGCCGAGGGCGGCGACCACGTTCTTCTTCAGCTGTGCGTCGGCCACGCCCTTGGCGGCGATGACGTTGACGTTGGTGTAGACACCGGTCCGGCCGACCAGGGTCTGCTGGGCGGTCTTCGTGTCCAGGTAGAAGATGGCCGCGCCGGGGTTGGTGACCTGGAAGGCGGCGATGCCGGACACGCGCGCGTGGTGCGTGCCGACGACCGAGATCATGCCGATGTCGTCACCGAGCTTCAGGTGGTGCTTGGAGGCGGTGTCCTCGTCGACCATCACCTGGTCCGGGCCCCTGGGCGCCGTACCGGAGGTGATCTTCATGGTGCGGGCGTCGTTGCCGTTCCAGCTGCCCACGATGGTCGGCGCGCCGCTGTTCGGCGACAGCTTGTCCTTCTTGGCGTCGATGACGGTCACGGAGGTCGAGAACACCGTGCCCTCGGCCTTCGCGACGCCCTGGGCGCCCCGCACCTCGCCGACCACGGAAGCCGGCATGACCGGCGGCTTGCCGGTGCGGGAGGTGGTCTCGCCGGTGTCGGAGGAGCCCTCGGCGCTGACGGTCACATTGGAGGCCGTGGCCTGGAAGAGCTTGTCGAAGGTGGTGTTCATCGTGTCGGTGAACACCAGGGTGCCGCAGACGAAGGCGACCGACAGCAGGACCGCGATCGCCGAGAGCGCCATCCGGCCCTTGTGCGCGAAGAAGTTGCGCATCGAGGTCTTCAGGACGGTCATGACGTGCGCCCCCGGGCGTCGAAGTCCTTCATGCGGTCCAGGACCTGATCGGCCGTCGGCTCGTACATCTCGTCGACGATCCGGCCGTCGGCGAGGTAGAGCACGCGGTCGGCGTAGGAGGCGGCGACGGGGTCGTGGGTGACCATGACGATGGTCTGGCCGAGTTCGTCGACCGAGCGGCGCAGGAAGCCGAGGACTTCGGCGCCCGCGCGGGAGTCGAGGTTTCCGGTCGGCTCGTCCCCGAAGATGATCTCCGGGCGGGCGGCGAGCGCGCGGGCCACGGCGACGCGCTGCTGCTGTCCGCCGGAGAGCTGGGCCGGCCGGTGCTTGAGGCGTCCGGCGAGCCCGACGGTCTCCACCACCCGGTCCAGCCAGGCCTTGTCCGGCTTGCGGCCCGCGATGTCCATGGGCAGCGTGATGTTCTCGATGGCGTTCAGCGTCGGCAGCAGGTTGAACGCCTGGAAGATGAAGCCGATCCGGTCCCGGCGCAGCTGGGTGAGCTTCTTGTCCTTCAGGCCGGTGATCTCGGTCTCGTCCAGGTAGATCTGGCCGCCGGTCACGGTGTCGAGCCCGGCGAGGCAGTGCATCAGCGTGGACTTGCCGGACCCCGAGGGGCCCATGATCGCGGTGAACTGGCCCCGCACGATGTCCACGTCGACGTGATCGAGGGCGACGACACGGGTCTCGCCGGACCCGTACGCCTTCACGACCTGCCGCGCCCGCGCGGCAACGGCCGTACGCCCTCCAGTGCCCCCGTGCCTGGGAATGGTCACAGCCGATGTCACGGTATGTCTCCTATATCGGTCGGCATGTCGATGAGTGGCGCCCCGGTGTACCGGGGCGTCGTCCCGGGTGGTGCTCGGGTACGCCGTCGAGTCTCGCGGCCGGCGGGGTCCTCGCGCGCTGGTGCGAAGCCCCGTCTTGGCCGGGGGAAAACCCCACCCCGCCGGTGCGGTCAGCCGCCCCCCAGCGGCGTAAAGCCAGGTTAAGGACGGAGACCGGCCGCTCTCGTCCTCCGCCGGGACGAACCCTCCCCGAGCCGAAGTACGGAGGTACCCCTAGGGGTGCTCCACCCCCGGGCGGAGTCCGTCTCGGGGTCGTCTCCACCCTTCGGCACGGGACAGCCTCCACCCTGCCGTCGCGTCAGGGTCAAGCCGCGAAGCCCCGGAAAGCGCCGGAGCCGGGGCCCGGGCCGCGTGGGAAGCTGTCGTACCGCGCATAGCTGCAAGGGGCAGGTTCCGGCCGGGAGTCAGGGACAGGGGAGGGGTTCGCCGTGGGAGGTACGACACCCGCGATACGCAGCGGCGCCGATCGGCGCCAGGACACCCGGCGGCGGGGCGCGGTGGTCGCCGCGCTGATGCTGGCGATGGCGCTGGCCGCGCTCGACGCCACCATCGTCTCCACGGCCGTACCGCAGATCGTCGGCGACCTCGGCGGGTTCTCGGTCTTCTCCTGGCTCTTCTCCGGCTATCTGCTCGCCGTGACCGTCACGCTCCCCGTCTACGGCAAGCTCTCCGACACCTTCGGCCGCAAGCCGGTGCTGGTGGCGGGCGCGGCGGTGTTCCTGCTGGGCTCGCTGCTGTGCTCGGCGGCGTGGAACATGGCGGCGCTGATCGCGTTCCGGATCGTGCAGGGCCTGGGCGGCGGGGCGTTGCAGGGCACCGTGCAGACGCTGGCCGCCGATCTGTATCCGCTGGCCGAACGCCCGAAGATCCAGTCCAAGCTGTCCACGGTGTGGGCGGTGTCGGCGGTGGCGGGGCCGGGGCTCGGCGGGGTGCTGGCGGCATACGCCGACTGGCGCTGGATCTTCCTGATCAACCTGCCGATCGGCGCGGCCGCACTGTGGCTGATCGTCCGTCATCTGCACGAGCCGGAGCGCGAGAAGCCGGAGAACGCGGCCCACGCGCGCGTGGACTTCGCCGGCGCGCTCGCGGTGTTCGCGTGCGGCGGGGTGCTGCTGACCGCCCTGGTGCAGGGCGGGGTCGCCTGGCCGTGGCTGTCGGCGCCGTCCCTGGCACTGTTCGCCACGGGACTGGCGCTGGCCGGGGTCGTGGTGTGGGTGGAGCGACGGGCGGCGCAGCCGATCATCCCGGGCTGGGTGTGGCGGCGGCGGACGATCGCGGCGGTCAATCTGGCGCTGGGCGCGCTGGGGCTGCTGATGGTGGCGCCGAGCGTGTTCCTGCCGACGTACGCGCAGTCGGTGCTCGGGCTCGCGCCCGTGGCCGCCGGTTTCGTGCTGTCGGTGTGGACACTGACCTGGCCGGTGTCGGCGGCGCTCAGCCAGCACGTCTACCGCCGCATCGGCTTCCGCGACACCGCGCTGCTCGGCATCGGCCTGGCCGCGCTGTTCCTGTGCGCGTTCCCGTTCCTGCCGTATCCCGGCTCCTGGTGGCAGCCGACGCTGCTGATGCTGCTGCTGGGCGGGGCGCTGGGCCTGTTCCAGCTGCCGCTGATCGTCGGGGTGCAGTCGACGGTGGGCTGGTCGGAGCGGGGCACCACGACCGCGTCCGTACTGTTCTGCCGGCAGACCGGACAGACCCTCGGCGCCTCGCTGTTCGGCGCCGTCGCCAACGGCGTGCTCGCCGCACGGCTGGGCGGGGCGGGCGACCTGGACTCCGTCACGCGCGCGTTGGACGCCGGCACGGCCCCCGAGGCCACCCGCCACGCGATCGCCGACGCGGTACACGCGGTCTACCTCGGCGCAGCCGCCGCAGCGGCACTGGCCTTCCTGGTCCTGCTGCTCGTGGCACCACGGCGCTTCCCCGTACGGGACGAGTGAACACGCCGGCGGGCGCCCGCCTCGGGAGCCGTTTTCGCGTAGTAAGCGCATACCGACCGGCCAGTTCGGTGAAAACGCCACGCTGCCCGGGACTCGCGAGTAGCGTGCGTGGCTCGTTCCCACCACCTCCCTGCGGTCCGCCGCCACGGGCCCGAGCCACGCAAGGAGCCCCGGGATGTCCTACGACCCGCCGCACCCGTCGTACGACCCACCCCAGCCGTACTACGACCCATCCCGTCCGCCCTACGACCCATCCCCTCCGCCCTACGACCCGTCTCGTCCGCCCTACGAGCCACCCCATCCGTTCCACGGCCCGCCCCAACCGCCGTACGACGGGCCGTCCCCCGCGGGCCCGCCGCGCCTGACCTACCCCTGGCAGCCCGCTCCCCCGCCACCGCCCCGCCCGGCGGGCCCGCCGCTGCGCGAACCGATCGGCCACCACAGCGACCTGCGGGTGCTGCGCAGCGCCTACCGCTGGCAGCGGCGCACCGCCACGCTCACCGCGCTGGGCTACTTCACGCTGTTCCTGGTCCTGTCCGCGAGCGCGCCCGGCGTCATGACGCGCACGGTCGCCGGCACCGTCCCGGCCGGCCTGCTGCTCGCCCTGATCCAGGTGCCGGTCACCTGGCTCGCGATCGCCCTGTACGAGTACACCGCGCGCCGGCACGTCGATCCGCTCGCGGACCGCATCCGCCGGGAGGCCGAACTGGACGCACGCCGAGGAGCCCTGCGATGACCGGCACCGCCGGCACCCCTGCCGTGGGGGGCTTCGCCGGATTCAGCGGCTCGGCCCAGTCCATGTCCCTGGTCGCCTTCTCCACCGTCGCCACGGTGACCCTGCTGCTGTGCGTGATGACGGGCCCCGACCGCGACGACCTCGACGAGTTCTACACCGGCTACAGCTCCCTGTCCCCGCTGCGCAACGGCCTCGCCATCGCCGGCGACTACATCTCCGCGGCCACCGTCCTCGGCACGGGCGGGGTGATCGCCCTGTGCGGCTACGACGGGGTCGCCCTCGCCCTCAGTACGGCGCTGTCGCTGATGCTGCTGATGTTCCTGCTGGCCGAACCGCTGCGCAACGCGGGCCGGTTCACCATGGGCGACGCGCTCGCCCGCAGGCTGCCGGGCCGCGCCGTGCGCATCACGGCCTGCGCGGTGACGATCGCCGCGCTGCTGCCGCTGATGCTGGTCCAACTGGCCGGCACCGGACAGCTGATGGCGTTCATCCTGGGCTTCTCCAACGCCTCGCTGAAGACCGCGTGCGTCGTGAGCCTCGGCGCCCTGATGATCGCGTACGCGGCGATCGGCGGCATGAAGGGCACCGCGCTCATCCAGATCCTGAAGATCGTGATGCTGGTCGGCTCGGGCGCCGTGGTCGCCGTACTGATCCTGCGCCGCTTCGACTGGGACCCGGGCGCCCTGTTCACCGCGGCCTCGCGGCAGAGCGGCGCCGGGCCCGCCTTCCTGCGCTCCGGGCTGCAGTTCGGCACCGGGACCACGTCCCGCCTGGACATGATCGCCTCGGAGCTGACCGTCGTACTCGGCGGCGGCGTCCTGCCGCACATCACGATGCGCATGTACACCGCCTCCAGCGCCCGCCAGGTACGCCGCTCGATGTCCTGGGCGGTGTCGATCGTCGCCCTGTTCGTCCTGATCATCACGGTGGTCGGGTTCGGCGCCACGGCGCTGGTCGGCCGTGACGTGATCGCGGGGGCGGATCCGCAGGGCAACACCGCGTATCTGCTGGGCTCGCGGGCGGCGTTCGGCGCCGACGTGTCCACGGCGGAGACCTTCCTGTTCACCATGGTGACGACGGCGATCTTCCTGACCCTGCTCGCCTCGGTCGCCGGGATGATCCTCGCCTGCGCCAACTCCCTCGCCCACGACGTGTTCGCCGCCCGCGTGCAGGAGATGCCGGCGCAGCGCGAGATGGCCCTGGCCCGCGTCTCGGCGCTCGCCATAGGGGTGCCGACGATCCTGCTGGCCACCCTGGTGCAGCACCACAGCCTGCAACCCCTGGTGACGCTCTCCTTCTGCCTGGGCGCCTCGGCCATCGCGCCCGCCCTGGTGTACGGGCTCTTCTGGCGCCGCTACACCCGCGGCGGGCTGCTGGCCACGCTGATCGGGGGCTCGCTGACCGTGCTGCTGCTCATGCCGGGCACCAACCTGGTCTCCGGCTCCTCCGTCTCGGCCTTCCCGCACGCCGACTTCAACTGGTTCCCCTTCACCACGACCGGCATCGTCTCCATCCCGGCCGGCTTCCTCTTCGGCTGGCTCGGCACGGTCCTCTCGGGCCGCGCCGGGGCGGAGCAGCAGCGCCACCAGTACGAGGCGGTGGAGGGGCGGATTCTGGCGGGGGCGGTACGGAAGGGGAGTTGACGGAGCACGGGCGGCACGGACGGCGCGGGGGGTTATTCCAGTTCCAGTTCCAGCTCCAGCGCCGTCCTGCCCGTCAGCGACATGAGACTGCTGCGGACGTGGTCCATGTGCTCCGTCACGGTGTCCCAGGCCTCGCCGTGCTCGCGCAGCACCTGTTCCGTCTCGCGGGCGATGCGGTCCTCCTGCACGCGCGCGTCGGCGATGATGTCGGCGGCACGCACGCGTGCCTCCTCCTCGCTGCGGCGCGCGTAGTCCTCGGCCTCCCGCAGGGCCCGTTCGGCGTAGGACAGCGTGGCCTCGGCCTGGCTCATCCGCTCCGCGTACCGGGCGTCCAGCGCGGCGATCCGCTCGGCCTCCTCGCGCTCGGCCTCGGCCCACCGCTCGGCGTGCTCCCTGGACTGCCCCTCGAGCATGCCGGCGGTGCGCTGCCGTACCTCGCGCAACGTGCCGAGCGCCTCTCCGCGCCCTTCCTTCACTTCGCAGCGCGCGCCGATGCGCAGGGCGTCGGCCTCGGAGTTCGCGGCGAGGAGCAGCCGGTCGGCGCACTCGTCGGCTTCCGCACGCAGCGCGTCCGCCTCCTCCTGCGCCTGTCGGCGGACGGCCTCGGCATCCGCTTCGGCCTGCGCGAGGTGCTCGTGCGCCGCACGCCGCGTGCGCTCGCGGAGATCCTCCGCCTCCTCCAGCACGAACTGGAACAACCGCTGTGCGCGCTCCCCGAGCGAGGCGTACTCCTGCGGTGCGAGCCGCGCGACGACCTCGCGCATCCGCACCGCCTCCGCCTCCATGTCCTTGGCGAGCACGGTCAGCCGCGCGGCCCGCTCCCACGCGGCGTCGCGGTCGTACGACAACGCCTCCAGATAGGCGTCGACCTGGGCGGGGCGGTAGCCGCGCCCCCGGACGGTCCCGAAGCCGTGCGGCGACATCGATGCGCTGCTCACCCTGGGAACCCCTCTCCACCGGACATACACGACAGGATGATTTCGCGCACATCTTGATGGATCGGGCGTAAGTGTTCATAACGCGACACTCCGCAGTCACGTCACGCTCGGAACCCCGCACTTCGCCACCGGGGCCGCGGACAGCGCCGCCTACAGCACCTCTTCCGCACAGGTGACGACCACGCCCCGAACGGGCGCAAGCTCCGCCGGCAGCGCCGCGTCCGCGGCCGTCGCACGCCCCTCGGGCGAGCCGAACGCCGCGCGCAGCTCCGCCGCCGAATCCCACTCCAGCGTCGCGACCAGGTAGTACGGCGCACCTGCGCGCACCGGCGCCGTCTCCCGGCCGACCGTGTAGCGGCGCAGTCCGGGCAGCCGGGGGCCGAGCGGGATGTGCACCTCGCGGTAGTGCCGGTCGAATGCCTCGGCGTCGGCCGGGGCCTCGTACAGGGCGAGGAAACGGGCACTCATCGTGCCGCCCGCCCATGCCGCGTGAGGACGGCGGCGCCCACCCGTTCGGCCGACAGGCACTCCGGCTCGGCCGGCTCACTCCCGGCCGGGAACAGCCGCCGACCCTGCCCCAGCACCACCGGGAAGGTCAGCAGCCGGTACTCGTCGACCAGGCCCTCGCCCCGCAACGCCTCCACGACGGCGGGGCTGCCGGTGACGACCACGTCCCGCCCCTCGGCCCGTACGGCGTCTGCCGGATCGCCTTTCAGCACAGCGGAGTTGGACCACGCGGACACACCGGGGGTGCCGCGGGAGACGACCAGTTTCGGTACGGCGTTCATCCGTGCGGCGAACGGGCCCTCCCGCCCCGGCCACAGCCTCGCGAACAGCTCCCAGGTGGTACGGCCCAGCAGCAGCACCCCCTCGTCCAGCAGGCGGCCGAGGCGGAACTTGTCCCCGGCGACCGCCTCCGGGCCGTGCCGGAAGGCCCAGCCACCGTAGGGCGTACCCGCGGACCCGTCCGGGTCGGACACGATCCCGTCCAGGGGGATGAACTCGATGACGACGACACTCACGACGACGTTCCCTTCGCTCGGTTGCTCACCGGTACCTACCGGCGGCACCGCGCGGACTCATCGCGGCACGGGAAAAATCGCGGGAGGGGTCGCCGGAGAGGGCCGTCAGGGGCGTCGCATGGGGCCGGCGCGGTGGGCCGCGGTCGTCAGGGGGCGCTCGGGGCGAGGGTCGGGGGCGCGAACGCGGTCAGGACGCGCGGGTCGGCGAAGACCACGTTCCGGGCGATCCGGCCGCCGGCGACCGTGAGGACCTGCACGGTGTGGAGCGCGTGGCCGCCGCCGGGCTCCGGTGCGTACGCCGCGAGCGCCGGCTGACCGTTGGCCGCCACGCGCTCCACCCGCCAGCCCGTACCGCGCATGGCGAACACCCGCTCCATGAACCGGCCGTAGTCCCGCCGGCCCCGGTACCACAGTGGCACCGGCGGCATCTCCAGGACCGCGTCCTCGGTGAGCAGCCGCACCAGCGCCGGTACGTCGGCCGCCTCGAAGGCACGCATGTAGCGCCGCACCACCGCCCGTACCCCGGGATCGTCCGGCTCGCCGACCTCACCGATCCCGCCCCCGCGCGCCAGGGCGGCGCGCGCCCGCTGCAACGCGCTGTTGACCGCGGCCACCGACGTCTCCAGCTGCCCGGCGACCTCCGCGGCGGAGAACTCCAGCACCTCGCGCAGCACCAGCACGGCCCGCTGCCGCGCCGGCAGCAGCTGCAGCGCCGCCACCAGCGCCAGCCGCAGGTCCGCGCGCGCCTCCACGTCGAACCGCGCCTCGGGGAACGGCTCCAGCCACGGCACGTCCAGGGCGGGCGTCAGCGGCGCTCCGGGATCGCCGGAGGGCGCCCCCAGCCCGGACGGCAGGGGGCGGCGCGAACGGCTCTCCAGGGCGTTCAGGCAGGCGTTGGTCGCGATGCGGTACAGCCAGGTCCGCACCGAGGCGCGCGTGGGGTCGTACCGCTCCCGCGCCTTTCAGGCCCGCAGCATCGTCTCCTGCGTCAGGTCCTCGGCCTCGTGGAACGAGCCCGGCATGCGGTAGCAGTACGCCACCAGCTCGCCCCGGTACGGCTCTAAGTCCACCGGCCCATCATGCCCTTCACGCGCGCGTGAAGGGCATGTTCCGCTCGTCCGACGCCGGTGTGCCTACAGCAGCCCGTCCCACATCTGCTCCAGCAGCACCGACCACCAGCTCTCCGGCGAACCGAGCGCCGCCGGGTCCAGCGCGGCCAGCTGCGCCTGGAAGTCGACGGTCCAGCGGCCCGCCTGCTCCTGGTTCAGCCCGAACCGCAGGCGCCACATCCGGCCCAGCAGCGCCAGGCAGCGCGCGAACTCCGGCAGCCCGGAGTTCACGAACTGCGGCGGCACCGCAGCCCCGCCCGGCCCGGCCTCCACCGGCACGGCCACGATGTTCGCGGTGCCGTACTGGACACAGAGCGCCCTGCCGAAGTCGGTGCCCATGACGAGGTACGAGCCCGCGTCCGGCGCCGGCTGCACCCCGCGCTCGGCCGCCAGCTCCGCCAGCGTCGGCACCGGACGGCCCGGCTGGGCCTGCGCCCAGAAGAACGGGCCCATGTCCACCGGCAGACCGGCCACGACCAGCGTGTGCGCCACGATCGGCGGCACACCCTGCCGGGACACCGCCTGCTGCTCGAACCGGAAGATCCCCGGCCCGAACGCCGCCGCCAGCTCCTGCGCGATGCCCTCCGGCGGAACGGGCGGCGCGGCCTGCACCGGCGGCAGCGGCGCCCGCACCGGAGCGGGGCGCGCGGGCCCGTCCGCCACCTGGTGCAACTCGCCCTGGTGCGCCAGCAGTTGCCGCATGCCCTGCTGCCGGCTCGCGTGATCCGTGCCGTACGGCGCGATGCTCGTGATCCGCGCCTGCGGCCACTGCTCCCGGATCATCCGCGCACAGTAGGCGCCCGGCAGCTCGCACGACTCCAGCTCCGTGTGCAGCTCCAGCACCTGGTCCGACGGCACGTTCATGCCACGCAGCTCGTGGAAGATCTGCCACTCCGGGTGCGGCGTACCCGGCGCCGAACGCCGGATCAGCTGCTGCTCCGAACCGTCCTGCGCGCGGTAGCGCAGCACGGCCTGGTAGCCGGGACCCACCGTCGGCTGCCCCTGCTGCGGATACCCGTACGCCGACGGCTGCCCCGGCACGGGCGCACCCGGCGGCGGCATCGCACCCGGCGGCATCGGCTGCGGGGCGCCCGGAGTGCCCGGCGGCATGCCAGGGGCGCCCGGAGCACCGAGTGCGCCGGGGGCGGGTGGCGGCGGGGGCGCGCCCGGACCGGCCACGGGGGGCGCGGCCAGCACGGTCTCCGCGTGGTGCACGGCCCCGCGCCCGCCGCCCGGGGCTCCCGGGGCGCCTGGCGCACCGGGGCCTGAGGGGGCGCTCGGCGGCTGCGGCGCACCGGGGACACCGGGAGCCGCGGGGACACCCGGAGGCGACGGGGGCATGCCCGGGGCGCCCGGAGCACCTGGAGCGCCGGGCGGATTCGGCATACCCGGGGCGCCCGGAGCCCCCGGAGCGCCTGACGGCTGCGGCGCGCCCAGCTGACTGGGGTCGGCCAGGACCGTGGCCGCGTGGTGCACGTTGCCCGGAGGCGCTGCAGGCGGCTGGGGGGCGCCCGGTGCATACGGCGCGCCCGGCGCCTGCGCCCCGTCCGCGCCACCCGGAGCCGCCGGCACACCCGGCCCCGCGAGCCCCTCCGGCCCAAGCGCCGACACCAACTGCGTCGGCACATACGCACCGCCGGCCGCACCCGGCGGGGGCGGCGTCGCCCCGCTCCCCGGGCGCGCGCCCGGCGCACCAGGGGCACCCGGCGGCGGAGGCGGCGCGCCCACACCACCGCGCGCCTTCTTCGGCGGCGGCGCGGCCTTGCTCGTCGCGGCATCCGCGATGTCCCCGGCGTTCGCCGCGAGCCGCCGCGAGGCCCCGGTGTCGGCCGGAGACTGCGGCGCGCCCGGCGCCTGCGGATAGCCGTAACCCGGCGCACCCTGCCCAGCGCCGGGGCCCTGGGGATAGCCGTACGTCGGGGCGCCCGGGGGCGGCGGGGGCGTACTGCCCTGCGGAGCCCCCGGCGCGCCGGGGACAGCGGGCGCCCCGGCCACACCGGGCGCGCCCGGCGCCTGCGCAGTGCCGGGCGCCGGCGGGTACGCGGGTGCGCCAGCCGGAGGCGTGCCGGGAGCCGCCTGCGGCTGCGGGTAGCCGGGCGGCGGCGGGGGCGTACTGCCCTGCGGGGCACCGGGCACACCAGGAGCAGCAGGCACACCAGGCGCGCCCGGCGCCTGCGGATAGCCGTACGGAGGCGCACCGGTCGACGGCGCAGGCGTACTGCCCTGCGAAGCACCCGGCACACCAGGAGCAGCAGGCGCACCAGGTGCCCCCGGCGTGTTCGAAGGATCGAGCGCCGGTGCGACCGCCGTCGGCGGCAGCCGGCTGCCCCCCGACATCAACGCCGTCTTCGCATCCGGCACGCTCACCGGCGGCCGCGCAGCCTCGTCGTCCAAGTCGCTCAGCGGCGGCGCGAACACCGTCGCGGGCAACGGCACGGAACGGTCGTCCTCACCGGAGTCCGCGTTCGTGTCCGTACCGGCCCAGGGCGTGGCCCCCACCGGCACATCCGCGGACGGCGCACCCACACCGGCAGGCGCCCCGGGCACACCCTGCGCCCCGCCGGAAGCCCCAGGCGCCCCGGAAGCCCCCGACGACGCCCCGGCCTGCGTCGGAGCCAGCCCCGCCCCACCGGACGAAGCCCCACCACCGACACCGACACCGGCACCGGCATCACCGCCGGAAGCACCGGCACCCGATGCCCCGGCACCCGAACCGCCCTCACCCCCCGGCCGCCGATCCCCGATGCCCAGCTTGTCCGCGGCCTCCTGCAACCACTCCGGAGGAGTCAGCAGGAACGACGTCTGGTTGAGATCCACCCGGGCAGCCGCCGGCGCCGGTGCCGCGTCCTGCGGCTCATCGGCACGGCCGTACTCCTCCTCGTACCGGCGGATCACCTCACCCACCGGCAACCCCGGCCACAACGTCGCCTCACCGCTGTCCCGGGCGATCACCAGCCGCTGCGCACCCGCGTCCGAACGCGGGCCCTCCGCCCGGTCCTCGCCCCACACCACGAAACCCAGCTCGAACTCCCGCACCCGCACCTCACGATGCTGGTACGCGGGCACGTCACCGTTGATCCACTCCTCGGCGCGCTCCTGCGCCTGCGCGTAGGTCACCATCGCCTGAAGCTCACTCCCCCACGCCGGAAGACGCCGAACCGGAAGAACTGGAAGAACCGGAAGAACCGGAAGACACTGGGACGACACGCGCGAAGCCGCCATCCACCATCAGATTCGCCACCGTCTCCAACTCCGGCGGATTACCCGCCAGCCGGGACAGGAACGCATCGAAATCGTCACCGCACGGCAGCAGCAGACGCTCCACCCGCTCCGCCGGCGACCACGACGGATCCACATCGCGCACGTCGTCGTACGCACAGAACCACACCGAACCCGGCCGCTCGCCCTTCACCTTCACCGCGAGCAACCCGCCCTGCACGAACGTCACCCCGAGGTAATCCTTCGTCAGATGGTCGCGCAGACACTTGTTGACATACACCAGGTCATTCACGGCCGCCTCGTCGCGCACCGTGAAGAACGGCTGGTCCAGCAACAACCCCAACTCGGCGGCCAGCGCCGTACCCACCGGCGCACAACCACCCGCCGCCTTCAAAAACGAGCGATACGCACCCGGAAGCCGGTAGCCGAGATCCTCCTCGACCCCCTGCACCTGCGCCTCCGACACCGCCACACCCGACTTCGGCAGCCCGAAATGCGCCGGCCGCGTCTCCTGCAACGGCCGCGTCCCCCGCTTGCCATGGTCCACCGGCGCCGTCGCCACCCCACCGTGGTGCCGCAGCAACGCCTTCACCTCGACCGGAATCAACTCCAGCCGACGCGTACCCGCCACGTGATGCCACGTCCAGCCATGCGGCGTCGCCACATCCGGCACCGTGTCCCACAACTCGTGCCCCTCCGCCGCCAACGCCGCGTTCGCCGACACATAGTCCGTCAACCGCAACTCGTCGACACCGAAACCCTCCGGCGGCTCGGCGATCTCCACCGCCACACGCGCGTACGGAGAGAAATCCGGGTAACCACGCTCATCGACCCGTACCCCTCTCGGGTGACGTGCCGCCCGGACCGGATCCGGGAAGTGCACGACCTGCCCGGCGTAGGCCGCGTTCGGCGGCGCGGCTTGCTGCCCGAGCCGACCTGTCGTCATGGCGGTAGCCCCCTGCGGCATTCTCTCTGGCCTTAAAAACGGCGGTTTCGATCGCGGATGGCGACAGCCTATGCGGTACCCGAACCCCGGTCACCGGCCCACCGCATCCCCGGGGAAACCGCCCATCCGCTTCCGTCACCAGCCGTCACCCCACCGTGACGACCTGCCCCGATGGGGCGTGTCGCGCCGCCCCAGCTTCCGCACCGGCCACGGCATTTGGCACCCTGTGTCCTTCGAGGGGACGCCCGGGGAGGGAAAACGATCATGAATACCTTGCGAACCGGAGGTACCGACCTACGGGCCGGCGACCCGCGCATCGGCTGGAGCAGCACCGACACACCCCCCGCCCCCACCCTGCGCCACCGCCGCGACGGCATCCTGCCCACCGTCGCCGCCGCCCTCTCCGTCCGCGGCGCCACCCTCACCGGCACCGCCGCCCGCAGCGACCAGCCCCCACCCCTCCACCACCTCGTACAGGACTTCCTCGACACCCTCACCAGCGCCCAACGCGACCGCTTCACCGGCCGCTGCGCCGAAACCATCCTCATCTCCCGGCACCTCACCGCCGCCGACGCCACCCGCAGCAAACGCGCCGCCCGCAAACCCATGACCAACGGCGAAGCCCGCAAAGCCCTCAAACACGCCAAACTCACCGCCCGCCGCATACGCGAGGACGGCGACCCCCTCCACGGCAGCTTCGCCACCCCCTGCCGCGCCTGCACCGCCCTCAGCGCCCACTTCGGCGTCCGCATCGTCGACCCCACGGCAACCGACGGCTGAAAACCACCGTCAACCGAAGTACGACCCCGCCGACACGACGAACGAAGGGCAGATGCACCCCGACAACGCCACCACCAAGCCCACCCGCCACGAGCACGGAGCCACCCCACCCCGCTTCCCCGTACTCGTCGACACCGCCCTGCGCACCGCCGGCTGGCAACCCGGACGCTGGGACATAAAACAAGCCGAAATCTGGGCCGACACCCTCCGCGACCACACCTCACCCGCCGGACACCGGCACACCGTCTTCCCCGCCGCCGTCGAGGCCTGGGCCGAATTCGGCGGACTGACCATCACCCCCAACGGCCCCGGCCGCCAGATCGCCCCCGCCACCCTCCACCTCGACCCCCTGCACGGCCTCCACCACGCCCGCACCCTCGGCGACCTCGGCCGCGCCCTCGGCACCGACATCTGCCCCCTCGGCGAGGAAACCGACACCGCCGCCATCCTCGCCATCGACACCGAAGGCCGCGTCTACACCCTCGACCACACCGGCGACTGGTACGTCGGCCCCGACATCGACCACGCCCTCGCCACCCTCATCACCGGCATCGAACCGGTACGCCTCACCGCGGGCTGACACACCACGAACGGGCCTACACCGCCGGAATCACCGCCGACACCCGGAAACCCCCCGCATCCGTCGGCCCCGACACAAACACACCACCCAGCGCCGAGACCCGCTCCCGCATCCCCACCAGGCCGTTCCCACCCGACGGCAACCCCGCCGCCGACGCCGACCCCGGCTCCGGCGGCGGCTCGTTCTCCACCTGCATCGCGATCTCCGACACCCGGTGCGCCAACCGCACATGCGTCTTCGCACCCGCCGCATGCTTGTGGACGTTCGTCAACGCCTCCTGCACCACCCGGTACGCCGTCTGCTCGACCCGCGCCGCATACGACCGCACCTCCCCCTCCACCGACAGATCCACGACCATCCCCGCCGCCGCCGACTGCCCGATCAACTCCTCCAACTCGGACAGACACGGCCCATCCACCGCACCCTCCGCCTCGACCACCCGGAAAGCCGCAGCCGCAGCCGCCTGCCGCACCGCCGCCAACGGCACCCCCGACGCCCGCCGGACCACGTCCTCCCCCGCCCGCAACACCCCGAGCATCTCCCGCAACTCGGTCAACGCCTGCCGCCCCATGTCCCCCACGAGCGACGCATTCCGCACCGCCTTCTCCGGATCCTTCCGCGCCACCGCCTGCAACGCCGCCGCATGCACCACCATCAGACTCACCCGGTGCGCGACCACGTCATGCATCTCCCGCGCGATCCGCGTCCGCTCCTCGTTCCTGGCCCACTCGGCCCGCTCCTCCGCCCGCTCGGCGAGCAACTGAAGCTCCCGCTCCAGACTGTCCGCCCGCTCCCGCAAGCTCTCCATCAACCGCCGCCGCGCCCCCACGTACAACCCCAGCAGCACCGGCGGAGCCGTCAGACCCAACGCCGTCGCCACCGCCGCGAACGGCACGAACCAGTCACCCAGGGTCAGATCGCCGCGCGCCATGTCCTGCCGCACCCGCACGAACGTCACCACCGCCGTGCCCACCAGCGACATCCCCGCCAGCGAACCGATGATCCGGCGCGGCAGCTCACACGAGGCCAGCGTGTACAGGCCGACTATCCCCAGCAGAAAACCCATCTGCGCGGGCGTGATCGCGATGGCGACCAGCACGACCGCGATCGGCCACTTCCGCCGTACGAGCAACACGGAACCGGCGATCAGACCGAAAACGATCCCCACCGACACCGGAATCCCGGCATCCCGGGCGAACGGGATCCCCTCCGCAGCACACTCCACAGCCGACACCAGCGCGAGACTCCCGTCGAGCACCGCACTACGCCACCTGGCCCACCACCACGGCCCGGTACGGGCCCTGGCGTGCTCTTCCCCCGTCGTGGTCATGCCTCCAGCCTACGGGCGACGGCTGCGGCTTTTCCGGTGACTTTCACCTACCTCCACACACCACACTCCGTAACCGAACGACCTCGAAACCCACCAGAATCACTCGAACTGGTGAACCCTTCCTGTTCGACTCCGGAACGGATCATTCCGGCAGGACGGTATGCCCATGGCACTTTCACCTGGCAAATACGCCGACTTCGAGGGTCTACGGGACCAGGCGGTTGCCCTGCGCCGGGCAGGGCTCAGCCGCCGGCAGATCCGCGACCGACTGCACGTCGACAACAACGACATCCTCAACCGCCTCCTGGAGGGCGAGCCACCGCCTGCATGGACAAAGCGCCCGAACGCGAAGGACGACCTGCGGGAGAGGGCGCGGGAATTACGACTCCAGGGCTGGACCTACGACCAGATCCAGGTCGAGCTGGGGTGCTCGAAGAGTTCCATCTCGCTGTGGGTGCGGGATCCGCCTAGGCCGGAGCGGCGCGATCCGACAGAGCAGGCCAAGCTGGCGGCCAGGAAGCGCTGGGAGCACGAGCTGGCAGTGAGGGACGGGGAGCGGCGACTCACCAAGGCATCTGCTGAGCAGGAGATCGGCGAGCTGTCCAATCGGGAGCTATTCATGGCAGGCGTCGCCCTCTACTGGGCCGAAGGGGCGAAGGACAAGCCCTACGACCGGCGCGAGAACGTCATCTTCGTCAACAGTGACCCTGACGTCATCGAGCTGTACCTGGCCTGGCTGGACCTGCTGGGTGTGGCCCGGGACCGCCTGCGGTTCAACGTCATGATCCACGAGAGTGCCGATGTTACTGGCGCCGAGCAGTTCTGGGCCGATCTTGTAGGCGCCGACCGCTCCGCCTTCAACAAGACCACCCTCAAGAAGCACAACCCCAAGACGGTCCGCCTGAATGTCGGTGAGAATTACCGGGGTTGCCTCACGGTCCGAGTCTCACAGGGAGCCGACCTGTACCGGCGCATCGAGGGGTGGTGGTCCGGGATGGTGGTAGCAGCGAAACAGCGAACCACGTAGGCTGGCCCCCGCACTCCCCCGTGGTGTAATCGGCAACACACTCCGCTTTGGACGGTGTATTTCAGGTTCGAGTCCTGGCGGGGGAGCCTTGCTCAGTTCGGGCCCTGACTGCACAGTCAGGGCCCGCTCTCACCTTCGCCACAAATCCCCCCGGTATCCTGCGGCTGTCACCCCACTCACCCACAGCCGAAGGGCAACCCCGTGAGCGCCATCCGCCCGGCAGCCGTCGTCGTTCTCGCAGCGGGTGAGGGCACCCGTATGAAGTCGGCCACACCGAAGGTCCTGCATGAGATCTGCGGTCGGTCCCTCGTGGGCCATGTGCTGGCCGCCGCCCGTGAGTTGGACCCGCAGCACCTGGTCGTCGTCGTGGGCCACGCCCGTGAGCAGGTCACCGCGCATCTGAACGAGATCGACCCGGCCACCAGGACCGCCGTACAGGCCGAGCAGAACGGGACGGGGCACGCCGTACGGATGGGCCTGGAGGAGCTGGGCGGGGCCGTCGACGGGACCGTGGTGGTCGTCTGCGGGGACACGCCCCTTCTGACCGCCGACACTCTCAAGCAGCTCGCGCAGACCCACGCCGCCGACGGCAACGCCGTGACCGTGCTGACCGCCGAGGTGCCGGACGCGACCGGTTACGGCCGGATCGTGCGGGACGAGGCGACGGGTGCCGTGACCGCGATCGTGGAGCACAAGGACGCGAGCGACGTCCAGCGGGCGATCCGGGAGATCAACAGCGGGGTGTTCGCGTTCGACGGGCAGTTGCTGGCGGACGCGCTGAAGAAGGTGCGGACGGACAACAGCCAGGGTGAGGAGTACCTCACGGATGTGCTCGGGATCCTGCGTGCGGCCGGTCATCGCGTGGGCGCCTCGGTGGCGGCCGATCACCGGGAGATCGCCGGGATCAACAACCGGGTGCAGTTGGCCGAGGCGCGCCGGATTCTCAACGACCGGTTGCTGACCGCCGCGATGCTGGACGGGGTGACCGTGGTCGACCCGGCGTCCACGTGGGTCGATGTGGCCGTGTCGTTCGAGCGGGACGCCGTGGTGCACCCGGGCACGCAGCTCATCGGGTCCACGCACATCGGTGAGGGTGCCGAGGTGGGGCCGAACAGCCGGTTGAAGGACACGCAGGTGGGTGCCGGGGCGCGGGTGGAGAACACCGTGTCGGACGGGGCCGTGGTCGGGCCGGAGGCGTCGGTGGGGCCGTATGCGTATCTGCGGCCCGGTACGCGGCTGGGGGCCAAGGGCAAGATCGGAACCTACGTCGAGACGAAGAACGCCTCGATCGGTGAGGGCACGAAGGTTCCGCATCTGTCGTATGTCGGTGACGCGACGATCGGTGAGTACACGAACATCGGGGCGGCGAGTGTGTTCGTGAACTACGACGGTCAGGAGAAGCACCACACGACGGTGGGGTCGCATTGCCGGACCGGTTCGGACAACATGTTTGTGGCTCCTGTCACGGTCGGGGACGGTGCGTACACCGCCGCCGGGTCTGTGATCACGAAGGATGTGCCGCCCGGTTCGCTGGCCGTGGCCCGTGGTCAGCAGCGGAATATCGAGGGTTGGGTGGCTCGGAAGCGTCCGGGGAGTGCGGCGGCGAAGGCGGCCGAGACGGCGTCCCGGAGGGGCGAGAGCGAGGACTGACGGGAAACGGGTGCGCCAAACACGGCGTACCGTGATAAGTGCACATCCGCACACGTGCACCTGCACCCCTACCAGCTGATTCGGCCTTCCATGCCCAGGCGGGAGGTCGGGGTAGCGGTCGGCTGGCTGAGACAACCTCTGAGGAGACTGTGCTGTGACCGGGTTCAAGACGACCGGCGAGAAGAAGATGATGTTCTTCTCCGGCCGCGCCCACCCCGAGCTTGCCGAGGAGGTCGCCCACGAGTTGGGTGTCGGGGTTGTCCCGACGAAGGCCTTCGACTTCGCGAACGGTGAGATCTACGTCCGTTACCAGGAGTCGGCGCGTGGTGCGGACTGCTTTGTGATCCAGAGCCACACGACTCCGATCAATCAGTGGATCATGGAGCAGTTGATCATGATCGACGCGCTGAAGCGTGCGTCGGCTCGCTCCATCACGGTGATTGTGCCGTTCTACGGTTACGCGCGGCAGGACAAGAAGCACCGGGGTCGTGAACCGATTTCGGCGCGTCTGATCGCGGATCTGATGAAGACGGCGGGTGCGGACCGGATCCTGACCATGGATCTGCACACGGATCAGATCCAGGGTTTCTTCGATGGGCCGGTGGATCATCTGTTCGCGCTTCCGTTGCTGGCGGATTATGTGGGCGACAAGGTGGACCGGGACAAGCTGACGGTGGTGTCGCCGGACGCGGGTCGGGTGCGGGTGGCGGACCGTTGGTGTGACCGGTTGGGTGCGCCGCTGGCGATCGTGCACAAGCGGCGTGACAAGGACGTGGCGAACCAGGTGACCGTCCACGAGGTCGTGGGTGAGGTCAAGGGCCGGGTGTGTGTGCTGGTCGATGACATGATCGACACGGGTGGCACGATCTGTGCCGCGGCCGATGCGTTGTTCGCGCATGGTGCGGAGGACGTGATCGTCACGGCCACGCATGGTGTGCTCTCCGGGCCGGCCGCGGACCGGCTGAAGAACTCCCGGGTGAGTGAGTTCGTGTTCACGAACACGCTGCCGACGCCGGCGGAGTTGGGCCGGGATCTGGACAAGATCACGGTGTTGTCGATCGCTCCGACGATCGCGAGTGCGGTGCGTGAGGTGTTCGAGGACGGTTCGGTGACGAGTCTCTTCGACGAGCAGTGAGGTTTCTGCGGCGTCTGCGCTAGCGGCTGTTGAAGATCCTTTTGGGTTCGGCCTCCCTGTCCGAGTAAACTGGCGAAGTTGCTCGGCGAGGGAGGCCGTACTCGTGTGGTACGGCGGTCCGTTATCGACGCGCTCTTCGTAGCAGGCCGTTCGTGGCCGGGTGACCACGTCCGTTCCGATTTTCTACGAGGAGTGATCGCCATGTCCGAGGTGAAGCTTTCCGCCGAGACCCGTACCGAGTTCGGTAAGGGTGCCGCCCGTCGTATCCGCCGTGACAACAAGGTTCCGGTTGTTCTGTACGGCCACGGCACCGAGCCGGTGCACCTGACGCTGCCGGGTCACGACCTGCTGCTGGCGCTGCGTACGCCGAACGTCCTGATCTCGCTGGACATCGATGGCAAGACCAACGAGCTGGCGATCCCGAAGGCCGTTCAGCGTGACGCGATCAAGGGCTTCCTGGAGCACGTCGACCTGCTGCTGGTCAAGCGTGGCGAGAAGGTCACGGTCGAGATCCCGGTCCACACCGAGGGTGAGCTGGCCGCCGGTGGCAACCTGCTGGAGCACGTCCTGAACGCGCTGCCGGTCGAGGCCGAGGCGACGCACATCCCCGAGGCCGTCACCGTCTCCGTCGAGGGTCTGGCGGCCGGTGCCTCCGTCCTCGCCAAGGACATCAGCCTGCCGGGCGGCGTGACCCTGGCCGTCGAGGAGGACGCGGTCGTTCTGCAGGTTCTGCAGGCCCAGGTCGAGGAGACCGAGGGCGAGGAGGCCGCGGAGGGCGAGGAGCAGGCCGAGGCCTGAGCACTGCCCGCTTGCGGTTTCAGCCGCTGCTTCCCCTGGGGAGCAGCGGCTGTTGCACTGTATAAGGAGACATGGACGTGACCACCCCTGCCAGTGGCCCCTGGCTGATCGTCGGGCTCGGGAATCCCGGGCCGGAGTACGCCATGAACCGGCACAACGTCGGTTTCATGGTGGCGGACCTGCTCGCGGAGCGGATCGGGGGGAAGTTCAAGCGGGCGGGCAAGGCGCAGGCGCAGGTGCTGGAGGGGCGGATCGGTCCGGCGGGTCCGGCGAACCGGCGGGTGATCCTGGCGAAGCCGATGTCGTACATGAATCTGTCCGGTGGTCCGGTGAACGCGCTGAAGGACTTCTACAAGGTGCCGGTGGCCCATGTCGTCGCCGTTCACGACGAGCTCGACATCGACTACGGCGCGCTGCGGCTGAAGCTGGGTGGCGGTGACAACGGGCACAACGGTCTGAAGTCGATGACGAAGGCGATGGGTTCGGACTATCACCGGGTGCGGTTCGGGATCGGGCGGCCTCCGGGGCGTATGCAGGTGGCGGATTTCGTGCTGAAGGACTTCTCGTCGGCGGAGCGCAAGGAGCTGGACTACTTCGTGGACCGTGCTGCGGACGCGGTGGAGTGTCTGGTGATCGAGGGTCTGGAGCGGGCGCAGAGCGCGTACAACTCGTGACTTGTACGGCTTTGGTTCCCCGGTGAGTTGACCGGTCGTGGCGGTATGGCCAATGATCCCGGCCATGCCCGCCACAGCCAGCTCAGCTCGTCAGGTGTCCGTGTCCGCGTTGCGGTTCGGGCGGCTTGCGGCGATGGGCGCGCTCGCCGCGCTGATTCTGTTCGCCGGGGTGTGGGGTTCCTGGGGGACCGCGCAGCACGTGATGCTGGTCAAGGGGCGGGAGCAGGGCACGGTGCGGGTGACGTCCTGTTCGGGCGACATGTGCAGTGGTCCTTTCACGCCGACGTCGGTGGGGGCGCGGGCACGTGCGCGTGTGGAGATCGCGCAGCCGGTCGCGGTGCGCAAGGGGCGGACGTACGACGTCGTGCTGAAGCCGGGTACGGCGGACGCGGTGCGCTCGGGTCCGGCGGGGACTCTGTACGCGTGGCTGCCGCTCGGCGGGGCGTTGCTGCTGGCCTCGGTGGTGGTGGCGGGCGGGATGCGGCTGACGCGGGCGGCGTGGGTGCTGGCGGGGTGTGGGGTGGCGTTGTTGACGGGGGCTTTTCTGGCGGTGTCCGCCGGTTCGTGACTGCGTGCGCCGGTCGTGGGCGTGCCGGCGCGGTGACCAGTCCGTCCAGGACAGCTTGTAGTGCCCGTCGGGCAACGTCAGGGGGGTGCCCCCGGGGTCGTACGGCCTCGGGGGCACCGTTGTGTGGGGTTGCGGTCAGCCGGTGTTGCGCAGGCCGGCTGCCACGCCGTTGACGGTGAGGAGCAGGGCGCGGGAGAGCAGCGGGTCGGGGCTGAGGCCGGCCGCGGCGGCGTCGCGCTGGCGCTTGAGCAGGGTGACCTGGAGGTAGGAGATGGGGTCCAGGTAGGCGTCGCGGATGGCGAAGGTCTGCTTCAGGACGGGCTGGGCGTCCAGGAGTTCGCTCTCGCCGGTGACCCGCAGGACCTCGCGGACGGTCAGCTCGTGTTCGGCCTTGATGGTGTCGAAGACGTGCTTGAGCTCGTCGGGGACGAGGGTGTCTACGTAGTGCTGGGCGATGCGCAGGTCGGTCTTCGCGAGGGTCATCTCGACGTTGGAGATGAAGTTGCGGAAGAAGTGCCACTGCTGGTGCATCTCGTCGAGGACAGTGTCCAGGCCGGCCTCGCGCAGGGCCTTGAGGCCGGAGCCGACGCCGAACCAGCCGGGGACGATCTGCCGGGACTGGGTCCAGCCGAAGACCCACGGGATGGCGCGCAGGCCGTCGAGCGAGACGCCGGAGCCGGGGCGGCGGGAGGGCCGGGAGCCCAGGTGCAGGTCGGCGAGCTGGTCCACCGGCGTCGACGCGAGGAAGTACGTCGGCAGGTCCGGGTCCTCGACGAGGGCGCGGTAGGCCGCGTGCGCCGCGTCCGACACCACGTCCATGGCGGCGTCCCAGCGGGCGAGGGCCTCGTCGGACTGGCGGGGGGCGGTGTGCAGGGCGGAGGCCTGCAGGGTGGCGGCGACCGTCAGTTCCAGGTTCTCCCGGGCGAGGGAGGGGATGAGGTACTTGTCGGAGATGACCTCGCCCTGTTCGGTGACCTTGATCTCGCCTTCCAGGGTGCCCCAGGGCTGGGCGAGGATGGCGTCGTGGGAGGGGCCGCCGCCGCGGCCGACGGTGCCGCCGCGGCCGTGGAAGAGGCGCAGGCGGACGCCGTAGCGGTGGGCGACGTCGCGCAGGCGGCGCTGGGCGCGGTGGATCTCCCACTGGCTGGTGGTGATGCCGCCGAACTTGGAGGAGTCGGAGTAGCCGAGCATGACCTCCTGGACGTCGCCGCGCAGCGCGACCAGGCGCCGGTAGGACGGGTCGGAGAGCATGTCCTCGAGGATGGTGTCGGCGGCGCGCAGTTCGTCGGTGGTCTCCAGGAGGGGGACGATGCCGATCTTGGCCCAGCCGGCGTGCAGGTCGATCAGGCCGGCTTCGCGGGCGAGGACGGCGGCGGCGAAGACGTCGTCGGCGCCCTGGCACATGGAGATGATGTAGGACTCGACGACTTCGGGGCCGAAGACCTTCAGGGCCTTCTTGACGGTCTCGAAGACGCCGAGGGTCTTCTGTCCGGCGGCGTCGACGGGTGCCGGGGTGGGGGCGAGGGGACGGCGGGAGCGCAGTTCCTTGGCGAGGAGCTTGGCGCGGTACTCGCGGGGCATGTCGGCGTAGCGCCAGGACTCCTCGCCGAGGCGGTCGAAGAGCTGGCCGAGGGCGTGGTGGTGGGCGTCGGCGTGTTCGCGGACGTCCATGGTGGCGAGTTGGAGGCCGAAGGCGGCCAGGGTGCGGATGGTGCGGGCCAGGCGGCCGTCGGCGAGGAGGCCGCCGCGGTGTTCGCGCAGCGAGACCTGGATGAGCCTCAGGTCGTGCAGGAGCTCGCTGGTGCCGAGGTAGTCGCGGCCGGGGTCGTGCGGGGTGCCCTGGGCGAGGCGCTGCTTGGTGTTCTGCAGCTTCTGCCGGATGCAGGTGGCCTTGAGCCGGTAGGGCTCCTCGGCGTTGAGGCGCTTGTAGCGGGGGCTGATCTCGGGGAGGAGTTCGAGGTCGGTGTTCAGGGACTGGAGGAGCTCTTCGGTGGCGCCGGTGTAGCGGATGGAGTTGGAGAGCAGTCCGCGCAGCTCGTCGATCATCTCCAGGGCGTCGTTGATGCCGTGCTCGTGCTGGAGGATGAGGACGTCCCAGGTGACCTGGGGGGTGACGTTGGGGTTGCCGTCGCGGTCGCCGCCGATCCAGGTGCCGAAGGTGAGGGGGCGGGTGTCGTCGGGGAGTCTGACGCCGACGCGCTCCAGTTCCGCGGTGAGGTCTTCCAGGACGTCGCCGACGGCGTTCGCGTGCAGCTCGTCGAGGTAGTAGATGGCGTTGCGGGCTTCGTCGGCGGGCTCGGGGCGTACGACGCGCAGTTCGTCGGTCTGCCACACCAGGTCGATGTTCTCGGCGAGGCGGACGTCGTGGCGGCGGCGGTCGGAGCCCTGGACGGGGGTCTCCAGGAGCGCGGCGATGCGCCGGAGCTTGTTCAGGACGGAGCGGCGCGCGGCCTCGGTGGGGTGTGCCGTGAACACCGGGCGAACGTTCAGGTGCTGGACGGTCTGCTTGAGGTGTTCGGGGTCGGCGTCCTTGAGCCGGTCGGCGGTGCGGGAGAGGAGGCCGCCCTCGGCGGCGCGCCGGGCGCGCAGCTCGCGGCCGCGGTGCACCTGTTCGGTGACGTTGGCGAGGTGGAAGTAGGTGGAGAAGGCGCGCACCAGCTTGGCCGCGGTCTCCAGTTCGGTGCCGCGCAGCAGCTCGGCGGCGGCTTCGCCGTCCTCGCGGGTGAGGCGGCGGACCTTTTCGACCAGGTCGAGGAGCTCGGGGCCCTCCTGCCGTACGAGGGTCTCGCCCAGAAGATCACCCAGCCGGCGGATGTCGGCGCGCAGCTCGCTGCTGGTCGTGGTGGTCTGGTCGTCGGCACTGCTCACAGGTGCGGCTCCTTGGAGTGTTGAAGCTCGTCAGGGAGGGAACCCGGCCGGCTGCGATGCGGCGGGGCGCCGCATACGGGCCGGAGCGTCCGGGAAGGAAACTTCAGCGGACCGCGCTGTCCGACCGAGTTCAAGGATAGGTGTCGATGAGGACGCGCAGGCTCTGGGGCTCTTGCCGCCGGTCGACACGCTGCCATACTTACGATGCCGTAGGTTACGGAACCGTAGGGAACCATCGTCGACTCCCGTGCGGTTCCGGTGGCCCGGCACCCACCCGCCCCGACCCTCGACCCCACAGGGGACGCGCATGACCTCAAGTTCCGATGTGATCGAAGAAGCCCGTAAGGCCGACGACACTACGATCCCGTCCGCCACGCTGGGTGGCGAGCAGAAGCGTTCGATCGAGCAGATCACGCTGCTTTTGTTCATCACCGTGCCGTTCCTGGCGCTCGTGGCGGCTGTGCCGCTGGCCTGGGGCTGGGGGGTGAGCTGGCTCGATGTGAGCCTGCTGGTGTTCTTCTACTTCCTCGGCTGCCACGGCATCACGATCGGTTTCCACCGGTACTTCACCCATGGTTCGTTCAAGGCCAAGCGGCCGTTGCGGATCGCGCTGGCGATCATGGGCTCGTTGGCGGTCGAGGGGCCTCTGGTGCGCTGGGTGGCCGATCACCGCAAGCATCACAAGTTCTCCGACGCTCAGGGCGACCCGCACTCTCCGTGGCGGTTCGGTGAGACCGTTCCGGCGCTGATGAAGGGCCTGTGGTGGGCTCACATCGGCTGGATGTTCGACGAGGAGCAGACCCCGCAGGAGAAGTACGCCCCGGATCTGGTCAAGGACCCGGCGATCCGGGCGATCTCCCGCCAGTTCGTCTACTGGACGGCCGTCTCCCTCCTGCTGCCCGCGCTGATCGGCGGTCTGGTGACGATGTCGTGGTGGGGCGCGTGCACCGCGTTCTTCTGGGGGTCACTCGTACGGGTGGCGCTGCTGCACCATGTGACGTGGTCGATCAACTCGATCTGTCACGCGGTGGGCAAGCGGCCGTTCAAGTCGCGGGACCGTTCGGGCAACGTGTGGTGGCTGGCGGTGCTGTCGTGCGGTGAGTCGTGGCACAACCTGCACCACGCCGACCCGACCTCGGCGCGGCACGGTGTGATGCGCGGCCAGATCGACTCCTCGGCCCGCTTCATCCGGATCTTCGAGTTGCTCGGCTGGGCGTACGACGTGCGCTGGCCGTCACGCTCGCGTATCGATTCCCGCCGGAACACCGGGGATGACGGCTCCCGGCGCCGGAGGGAGCCCGCGAAGGCGGCATGATTGACGCCGTGGCGACCGACTCCAGCAGCACCTCCAGCAACGACAAACCGCGGCGGACCCGGCGGACCCGTATGACCGGTGCCGAGCGCCGCCAGCAGCTGCTGGAGATCGGTCGCACCCTCTTCGCGGCGAAAGGTTTCGAGGGCACTTCGGTGGAGGAGATCGCGGCGAAGGCCGGGGTGTCCAAGCCGGTGGTGTACGAGCACTTCGGCGGCAAGGAGGGGCTGTACGCGGTGGTGGTCGACCGCGAGATGCGCCGCCTGCTGGACATGGTGACCAGCTCGCTGACGGCCGGGCATCCGCGTGAGCTGTGCGAGCAGGCGGCGTTCGCGCTCCTGGACTACATCGAGGAGTACACGGACGGCTTCCGCATCCTGGTCCGTGACTCGCCCATCCCCCAGTCCACGGGCTCCTTCGCCTCCCTCATCTCGGACATCGCCACCCAGGTGGAGGACATCCTGGGCCGCGAGTTCAAGTCCCGCGGCTTCGACCCGAAGCTGGCTCCGCTGTACGCCCAGGCCCTGGTCGGCATGGTCGCGCTGACGGGGCAGTGGTGGCTGGACGTACGCCGCCCGAAGAAGGCGGAGGTCGCGGCTCACCTGGTGAACCTGGCGTGGCACGGCCTGGACGGGCTGGAGCAGAAGCCGCGGCTGATAGGGCACCGCAAGGCGTAGGCCGGGGGTCCCGCGGTCATCGGGGCTGGAGGAACTCCAGCCGGTTGCCGACGGGGTCCTGCGAGTAGAAGCGCAGGCGGCCGGGGAGGGTGTCGTCCCAGGTCACCTGTGCGCCCTTCGCGGTGAGGCGGGCCGCGTACGACTCGATGTCCGTCACCCTGAGCCCCGGGTGGGCCTTCTTCGCGGGCCGGAAGTCCTCCTCGATCCCGAGATGGAGCCGCACGGCACCGGCCTGGAACCAGCAGCCGCCGCGCGCGGCCGGCGCCGGGGGCTGGGGGATCTCCGTCATTGCGAGGACGTCGGCGCAGTACGCCCGCAGCGCGTCCTCCGATCCGGGCGGGGCCGCCGGCTGCACGTGGTCGACCGCGGCGAGCATGCTCAGGCCTCCTTCACGGCGACGGCGAACAGGCGGCGAAACGGCAGGACGGTGCCGTACGGCGCGCTCGGGTAGGCCTGCCGCAGCAGGTCCCGGTACTCGGTGAGGAAGGCGTCCCGGGCCTCGGGGTCGTCGGCGAGCGCGGTCAGGGCGGGCCTGAGGCCGGTGCCCTTCACCCAGTCCAGAACGGGATCCTCGCCCCGCAGGACGTGGAAGTACGTCGTCTGCCACACGTCGGCCGCACAGCCGAGGCGGGCGAGGCGGTCCAGGTAGGCGCCGGGGGTGTGCACGGAGTCGGTGCGGCGCAGGACGTCGGCGAGGCGGGACTTCCAGCGGGGGGTGGCGGCGAGTTCGCGCATCAGGGCGTGCAGCGGGGCGTCGATGTTGTCGGGTACCTGGAAGGCGAAGGTGCCGCCGGGATTGAGGCCGGCGATCCAGTCGGCGAACCGGTCGGCGTGCCCGGGGACCCATTGGAGGGTGGCGTTGGAGACGATCAGGTCGTACGGCTCCCCGGGCGCCCAGGTACGGAGGTCGGCGTGGGCGAAGTCCAGCCGGCCGCCCCCGGCGGTGGGGCCGTCGTGGTCGGTGTGCGCCTTGTCGAGCATCTCGGGCGAGTTGTCGTAGCCGGTGACATGGGCGGCGGGCCAGCGTTCCGTGAGCAGGACGGTGACGTTGCCGGGGCCGCAGCCGAGGTCGGCGATGCGGGGTCGCCCTGCGGGCGGTTCCGTGGGCAGGGCGGGGACGCGGGCGAGGAGGTCGGCGAAGGGGCGGGCCCGGTGACCGGCGTGCCGCAGATACTGCCCGGGGTCCCAGATGGGTGTCGTCATACCGTCCACTGTCCCCGGCAGCTTATCTCGATGTCAAGAGACTCGACGTCAAGAGACTTCATGTCGACACAACCACTACACTGATCTCATGGAGGACGAGGTCGATCGGCTGGTCGCAGCGTGGCGCCGGGAACGTCCGGACCTCGACGTGGAGCCGCTGGAAGTGCTCAGCCGGGTGAGCCGACTGGCCCGGCATCTGGACCGTGCGCGCCGGCTCGCCTTCGCCGAGCATCAGCTGGAGCCGTGGGAGTTCGATGTGCTGACCGCGCTCCGGCGCGCGGGCACGCCGTACCAGCTCTCCCCCGGTCAGCTGCTGACCCAGACCCTGGTCACCTCGGGCACGATGACCAACCGCATCGACCGGCTGGCCAAGAAGGGCCTGGTGGAGCGGCTGCCCGACCCGAGCGACCGGCGGGGTGTGCTGGTCCGGCTGACCGACACCGGCCGGGACCGCGCGGACCAGGCGCTGGCCGGGCTGCTGGAGCAGGAGCGGGCGATCCTCGCCGAGCTGTCCCGCGCCCAGCGTGCGGAACTGGCCGGTCTGCTACGCCAGTTGACCGCCCCGTTCGACAACATCCCCGGCTAGGTCGGCCGGCCCGACCCCCGCGCGCCGGGCGAGCGCGACGGCGGCCAGCGTCGAGTGGACGCCCAGCTTGCCGAGGACGTTCTGCATATGGGTGCGCACGGTGTGCGGGGACAGGAACAGCCGCTCGGCCACGGCCTTGCGGCCGAGGCCCGCGACCATGCAGCGCAGCACCTCCCGCTCCCTGGGCGTGAGGGACTCCACCAGCCGCTCGCTCTCGGTGCGGTGCCGGCGGGCGGCCGTCAGCTCCTTGAGGACGCCGGTGAGCAGGGCGGGCGGCAGATGGGTCTCGTCGCGCAGCACTCCCCGGATGACCGTCAGCAGCCGGGACAGCGAGCAGTCCTTGGCGACCCACCCCGAGGCACCGGCCTGCAGCGCGAGCGCCGCCCGCCGGGAGTCGTCCTTCTCGGCGAGCACGACGATCCGCACTCCGGGCTGGGCGGCCCGGACCCCGGAGACGAGCGAGATCCCGTCGACGAGCCCCTCCTCATTGCCCTCCTGCACGGGCACGGGAACGCCCGGACGGCTGCCGGGCGCATGACCACCGAGGTCGGCGTCGACCAGGAGCACGTCGAAGCGGCGGCCCTCACCGGCCGCCCGCTCCAGGCAGCGCAGCGCGGCGGGGCCGCTGCCGGCGGCGGAGACGTCGACGTCGGGCTCGGCGGCCAGGGCGGCGGCGAGCGACTCGGCGAAGATGCGGTGGTCGTCCACGACCAGGACTCGGATACGAACCACGAAACCCCCTTCCCCAGGCTCCGCGCGGAGCAGGGGACTACCAAGGTCCGGAAAGAACGACGACCCGCGCGGGTACGACACCTGACGGAAAGGACACGCGCCGCGCGGCCGCCGCCGTCGCGGAAACTGCTACCCCCACCGCGGGTGCCGTACCCGCCTGTCTCGCCCCCTGATCAGCACCGGCCCCCACCGGTGCTGTTCCACAGAGTACGGATGGGAGCACGCAGCGGAAGGAGATTTACAGAACTGGCCGCCCGGCGCGTTTATCGTGTGCCGCATGTTTCGTATTGAGGCGGAAGTCGACAAAGCCCGACGTGATCTGCTCCGCTCCCGACTGCGGGACACCAACACGGCGGCCTCCCCCGTCCTGGCGGCCCTGCGCGGCACCCCCGGCGAACGCGAAGTCCCGCTCCACGTATGGGCCCTGGACCCCTCGGGCGACCTGGCGGGCGGCCTGGTCGGCCACACCTGGACGACCTGGCTGCACGTCACCTACCTGTGGGTCGACGCCCGCCACCGCGGCGCGGGCCTCGGCGCCCGGCTGCTGGCGCGGGCGGAGCGCCTCGCCCGCACCGACCGCGCCTGCACCGCCGCCCGCCTGGAGACCTGGGACTTCCAGGCCCCGCGCTTCTACGAGAAACAGGGCTACGAGGTGGTGTGCGTGATCCCGGACTATCCGCCGGGCGTCACGGAGTACACGCTGACGAAGCGGCTGGTCCCGTAGGAGTCCCGCGAGTCCCGCGCGAGCCCCCTCGGGAAGCCGTTCACCGAGTCAGCCGACCCGCCGCGCCCCCGCCGAAGGCACCGCCTCGAACACCCGCGGAGCCGTGAAGCCCGCTGCCGCGAAGGCCTCTTCGACGGCCTTCGTGAGGGTGTCGACGTCCGTGGCCTCCGTCAGGACGATCGCCGAGCCGCCGAAGCCGCCGCCGGTCATGCGGGCGCCCAGGGCACCGGCCGACAGGGCCGTGTCGACGACGAGGTCCAGCTCGGGGCAGGAGATGCGGAAGTCGTCGCGCAGGGAGACGTGGCCCTCGGTGAGGACCGGGCCGATTCGGCGGGTCTCGCCGGCCCGCAGCAGCCCGACGACCCGCTCGACCCGCTCGTCCTCCGTCACCACGTGGCGGACCAGGCGGCGTACCTCCTCCTCGTCGCCGAGCCGGGCCAGCGCCGCGTCCAGCTCGGGGTACGGGATGTCCCGCAGGGCGTCGACGCCGAGCAGGGCCGCGCCCTTCTCGCAGCCGGCCCGGCGCTTGCCGTACTCGCCGCCGCTGTGGGCGTGCTTGACCCGGGTGTCCACGACCAGCAGGCGCAGGCCCTCGGCCGCGAGGTCGAAGGGGATCTGCTGCTGGGACAGGTCACGGGTGTCCAGGAAGAGCGCATGGCCCGGCTCGCAGCAGGCCGACGCCGTCTGGTCCATGATGCCGGTCGGCGCGCCGACGTAGATGTTCTCCGCGCGCTGGCACAGACGGGCCAGTTTCCAGCCCGGGAGGCCCAGTTCGTAGAGGTGGTTGAGCGCGAGCGCGATCACCACCTCCAGGGCCGCCGAGGAGGACAGGCCCGCGCCCGTCGGGACCGTGGACGCCAGGTGGATGTCCGCGCCGGTCACGCCGTGGCCCGCCTCGCGCAGGGCCCAGGCCACGCCCGCGGGGTACGCCGTCCAGTTCTCGTCGCTCCCGGGCTCCAGGGCGTGCAGCGACAATGCGACGACGCCGCCCTCGATGTCCGCCGAGTGCAGGCGCAGCACCCCGTCGTCCCTGCGGGAGACGGCCGCGACCGTCTCGTGCGGCAGCGCGAACGGCATCACGAAGCCGTCGTTGTAGTCGGTGTGCTCGCCGATGAGGTTGACCCGGCCCGGTGCCGCCCAGACACCTTCAGGCTGCGTCCCGTACAGCTCGGCGAAGCGCTCCGCGACCTGCTGTGCCCCCACTAGTGCTCCCTTGTGATGTGCTGCGCGAACTCCCAGGCGTCCGCGACGATGCCCGCGAGGTCCGCGCGGGTCGGGTTCCAGCCCAGTTTCTCGCGGGCCGCCTGCGCCGAGGCGACCAGGACGGCCGGGTCGCCGCCCCGGCGCGGGGCCGTGATCTCGGGGATCGGGTGGCCGGTGACCTGCCGGACCGTCTCGATGACCTGGCGGACGGAGAAACCCTCGCCGTTGCCGAGGTTGCAGATCAGGTGCTCGCCCGGGGTGGCCGCCGCGAGGGCCAGGAGGTGGGCCTCGGCCAGGTCCGCCACGTGGATGTAGTCGCGGACGCAGGTGCCGTCGGGGGTGGCGTAGTCGTCGCCGAAGACCGAGATCGCCTCGCGGCGGCCCTGGGCGACCTGGAGGACCAGCGGGATGAGGTGCGACTCGGGGTCGTGGCGCTCGCCGTACGCGCCGTAGGCGCCGGCCACGTTGAAGTAGCGCAGGGAGACCGCCGCCAGGCCGTGGGCGTTCGCCTCGCTGGTGATCATGTGGTCGACGGCCAGCTTGGAGGCGCCGTAGGGGTTGGTCGGCCGCGTCGGGGCGCTCTCCACGATCGGGACCTGCTCCGGCTCGCCGTACGTCGCCGCCGTGGAGGAGAAGACGAGCGTGCGGACGTTCGCCTCGCGCATCGCGCCGAGCAGTGCCATGGAGCCGGCGACGTTGTTGTCCCAGTACTTCTCCGGCTTCACCACCGACTCGCCGACCTGCGAGGACGCGGCGAAGTGCAGCACACCGTGGTAGGAGGGGTCGAGCCACTTGGCGGCGTCGCGGATGTCGCCCTCGACGAAGGCCGCGCCCGCGGGCACGCCCTCGCGGAAGCCCGTCGAGAGGTTGTCGAGGACCGTGACCTCGTGGCCGGCCTCCAGCAGGTGCTGGGCGACCACACTGCCGACGTAACCCGCGCCACCCGTCACCAGGTACTTCATGAACTCGCTACCTCTCGCAGTCGCTCGGCCGCGCGCTCCGGCGGCACGTCGTTGATGAACACGCTCATGCCGGACTCGGAACCCGCGAGAAACTTCAGCTTGCCGGAAGTGCGGCGGATGGTGAAAAGCTCGAGGTGGAGGGCGAAGTCGCCGCGCTCCACGCCGTCGAACTCCTCCAGCGCGCCGAACGGGGCCTGGTGCCAGGCCGCGATGTACGGCGTCGGAGGCTCACCGGTGCCGAAGATCCGGTCGAAGCGCCTCAAGAGTTCCAGATAGACCTGGGGGAATTCTGTGCGCGCCGCCTCGTCCAGCGCGAGCAGGTCGGGCACCCGGCGCCTGGGGTACAGGTGGACCTCGTACGGCCAGTGCGCCGCGTACGGGACGAAGGCCGCCCAGTGTTCACCCTCAAGGACGACCCGCTCGCCGGCGAGTTCCCGCGCGAGGACGGCGTCGAACAGGTTCTCCCCGTCGGCCGCCTCCTTGTGGGCGGCGAGCGAGCGGAGCATCAGGGCGGTGCGGGGGGTGGTGAAGGGGTAGGCGTAGATCTGGCCGTGCGGGTGGCCGAGGGTCACGCCGATCTCCTCGCCCCGGTTCTCGAAACAGAAGACCTGCTCGACGGAGGGCAGATGCGACAGCTCCGAGGTGCGGTCCGTCCACGCCTCCAGCACCAGGCGCGCCTGCTCCTCGGTGAGGCCGGCGAAGGAGGCGTCGTGGTCGGAGGTGAAGCAGACGACCTCGCAGCGGCCGGAGTCACCGGCGAGGGAGGGGAACCGGTTCTCGAAGACGACGACGTCGTACGACGAGTCCGGGATCTCGCTGAGCCGCTCGCCCCGCGTCGGGCACAGGGGGCACTCGTCGGCCGGCGGATGGTACGTCCGGCCCTGCCGGTGGGAGGCGACGGCCACCGAGTCGCCGAGCAGCACATCGCGGCGGATCTCGGACGTCGTATGGGTCCGCTCCAGCGGGCGGCGGTCGACGGCGTCCCGCACGGTGTCGTCCCGAAGGTCGTAGTAGATCAGCTCACGACCGTCGGCCAGCCGTGTCGAGGTCTTCTTCAACGCCGGACTCCTCTACGTCCCGCACCCAATCACTCAACACAATCAAACATAACAGACCACAACTCGACAACCTGGGGGATCATCACAATCAAACAAAGAACACCAACAGAAGTGTTCAATTTCTGAACGCGGACACGTAGGTTCCGCTTGGATCAGTTCGCGCAACGAAGCGAGTTCTCATGCAAACCCCCACAAACAGTCCCCTCTATCTGGCGGCGGCGCTACGGCTCCCCACCAACTGGCTGGACTACACGATCCTGGCGATCTACTTCGTCGTCGTCCTCGGCATCGGCTTCGCGGCCCGCCGCTCGGTCAAGACCAGCCTCGACTTCTTCCTGTCCGGACGCTCGCTGCCCGCCTGGATCACCGGCCTCGCCTTCATCTCGGCGAACCTGGCGGCCACCGAGATCCTCGGCATGGCCGCGAACAGCGCCCAGTACGGCGCCTACACCGTGCACTGGTACTGGGTCGGCGCCATCCCGGCCATGGTCTTCCTGGGCCTGGTGATGATGCCCTTCTACTACGGCAGCAAGGTCCGCTCGGTCCCCGAGTTCCTGCTGCTGCGCTTCGACCGGGCCGCCCACCTGCTCAGTTCGATCCTGTTCGCGTTCGCCGCCATCCTGATCGCGGGCGTCAACCTCTACGCCCTCGCGATCGTCGTCGAGGCACTGCTCGGCTGGCCGCAGTGGGTCGCGATCGTCGTCGCCGGCGCGTTCGTGCTGGCGTACATCACCCTCGGCGGTCTGTCCTCGGCGATCTACAACGAGGTGCTGCAGTTCTTCGTGATCCTGGCCGCCCTCATCCCCATCACCGTCCTCGGCCTGAAGAAGGTCGGCGGCTGGGGCGGGCTGACCCACAAGCTCACCGCGACGCACGGCGCGAACTTCACCACCGCCTGGGGCGGCACCGGGATCGGGCATGTCAACCCGCTCGGCGCCAACTGGCTGACCATCGTCCTCGGCCTCGGCTTCGTGCTGTCCTTCGGGTACTGGACGACCAACTTCGCCGAGGTGCAGCGCGCCCTGTCCGCGAAGAACCTCTCCGCGGGGCAGCGGACGCCGCTGATCGCCGCCTACCCGAAGATCTTCATCGTCTTCCTGGTGATGATCCCGGGCCTGGTCGCCGCCGCGCTGGTGCCGAAGATCGGCGCCTCCGGCTCGGGTCTGCAGTACAACGACGCCATCCCGTACCTGATGCAGGAACTGCTGCCCAACGGCGTGCTCGGCATCGCCGTCACCGGTCTGCTCGCCGCGTTCATGGCCGGCATGGCGGCCAACGTGTCGTCCTTCAACACCGTGTTCACCAACGACATCTGGGCGAAGTACGTGGTGCGCGGCCGTGAGGACTCGTACTACGTCCGCTTCGGCCGCCTGATCACGGCGGTCGGCGTCCTGGCGTCGATCGGTACGGCGTTCCTGGCGTCCTCGTTCTCGAACATCATGAGCTACCTGCAGACGCTGTTCTCCTTCTTCAACGTGCCGATGTTCGTCGTGTTCATCGTCGGCATGTTCTGGCGGCGGGCGTCCGCCAAGTCCGGCTTCTGGGGCCTGCTCGCGGGCACCGTGACCGCGATGGTCAACTACTTCGTCCTCTACAAGAAGGGGATCATCTCCATCCCCTCCGACCAGGGCGCCAACTTCGTCTCCGCGATCGCAGGCTTCGTCGCCGGCGCGGTGGTGATGGTCGCGGTGTCCCTGTTCACCCGGCCGAAGCCGGCGCAGGAGCTGCAGGGGCTGGTCTACGGCACCCGCTCCCCCGGCATGGCCGAACCGCCGGCGCCCGGCGACGAGGCCTGGTACCGCCGGCCGGCCCTGCTGGGCTGGGGCGCGGTCGTCCTGGCCGCCGCCTGCTACGTCCCGTTCTCGTTCTGACGCGGGAGGATCGAGGAAACCATGAGCGACAACGCGCACCCCGACCGCCACGAGGGCTTCCACTACAGCGAGGAGGACGTCCAGCGGGAAGTCACCGAGCTGGAGGGCAAGTCCGCGACCGCAGCCCGCATCTTCGACCTGCGCCGCATCATCGGCGGCCTGTTCGTGGTGTACGGCCTCATCGTCATGATCACCGGCATCACCGACTCCCGGGCCGCCATCGACAAGGCCCAGGGCGTCAACATCAACCTCTGGACCGGGCTCGGCATGCTCCTGCTGGGCATCTTCTTCCTGGCCTGGCTGAAGCTCAGGCCTGCGGCGCCTCTGCCGCTTCCTGCCGAGGAGGTGCCGGAGGACAGGCAGGGGGAGTGAAGCGCCGTTCCCGGGTGCGGGTGCGCGGGGGCTGGTCGCGCAGTTCCCCGCGCCCCGTGCGGGGCGCTGCGGGGCCGTCGGCTGCGTAGCGCCGCCGGGCGCCTACTCCAGACCGGAACCCAGCGGCCCCGCCCGGTCCAGCAACCCCGTCCGCGCGGCCAGTGCCGCCGCCTCCAGCCGCGACCCCACCCCCAGCTTCATCAGCACCCGCTGGACATGGGTACGGGCCGTGCTCGGCGCGATCCCCATCCCCGCGGCGATCACCCGCGTATCCTCCCCGTCGGCCACCCGCACCAGCACCTCCACCTCCCGGGGCGTCAGCATCCGCAGCAGGCGCTGAGCCTCGTCGTCCGGCTGGGCCGACGGATTGAGCAGCTCCCCGAAGGCCCCCTGCAGCAACTGCGGTGCCACCGCGGCCTCCCCCGCCCGCGCCTTCATGATCGCCCGCTCGACGCCCTCGATCCGCTCGTCGTGCCGTACGTAGCCCGACGCCCCCGCCGCGAACGCCGCCGCGATCCCGCGCGGCGACGGGACCGGGCCGAGCACCAGCACCGCCACCTGCGGACGCTCCCGCTTGATCTTCACCACCGGGTCGAACACACCCGGTTCGGCCGGCGCCGCCGTACCCAGCAGACACACCTCCGGCGCCCGCGCGATCACCAGATCCGCCGCGCCCGCGGCCGGCGCCGCCGCGGCGAGCACCCGGTGCCCGCGCAGCTTGAGCGCCGACGCCAGCGCCTCAGCGAGCAGCCGATGGTCGTCGACGACCATGAGCCGCACTCCCATAGAGCAACCACCCCCCAGTCCCCCCCCCATGGATGCCCCACTATGGACGCCCACCGGTCCGCAAGGACAGAGGCCCCCCGGCACCCCGTCCTTCATGCCCCCGGAAGCTACACGCTTGTTCGACGTCGCGCTGCCCCTACTGATGAGAAGTGCCCCGGATCGATGAAATCCGGGGCACTTCTCGGCAAGTCACCCTTTCGGGCGAGAGTCGCTACGGGGTCGGCCGGGAAGTCAGCCGTTCGTGCCGTACCCGATCACCAGGTCCTCCTTGCCGTAGGACGAGCTGCCCTTGCGCTGGGCGAAGACCTGCGACATGTACAGCCGGCCGTCGCCGAAGAGGATCTCCGCGTAGTCCGGCAGCATGGCGCCCTCCACCTGCCGCACGCTCTGCGTGGCCGGGTTCTCCAGCAGCTTGGTCATCTTGAAGGACCCGCCGTCGATGCTGACGATCTGGCCGCCCTTGTTGTACGGCGGCTGGTTGTAGGCGATCAGGTTGGCGCCGTCCATGCGCAGCGGGGTCAGCAGATAGCCTTCGCCGGCCTCGGCCCGCTGGCCGGTCGGCTTGCCCGTGGTCAGGTCGAAGGCCACGATCTCGTTGGTCTTGCTGAACGCGCCGCCGTTGCCGTCGTGCTCCTCGGTCGGCAGGTACAGCTTGCCGTTGCCGGCGACGATCTGCTTGCAGCCCTCGACCGGGGTGATGGTGTCGCACTTGCCGCCGTACGTCTTGGCCGGCGCGGAGATGTGGGCGAGCAGCTTGCCGGTCTTGCTGTCGATGGAGAAGTAGTCCGAGACGCCGCTGCCGTCGTCCGCGCCGACGTTGGCGGCCACCACCAGCGGGTCGGTGGAGACGACGGTCGCGTTCTCGACACCCGAGTCCATCCGGTACTCGGAGAGCACCTTCCCGGTCTTCGGGTCGAGGGTCTGGATGCTGACCTGCCCGGTCGCGGAGTCTCCGCAGTGGCGCACCGCGACCAGCCTGGTGCCGCCGCCGTAGCCCGCGTCGTAGCAGTTGTCGCCCGGCTTCGGCAGCCACAGCGCCTTGCCCGAGTCGAGGTCGAAGGCGGCACCGCCCTCGCTGTCGCCGAGCGCGACGGTGTGCTGAGCGACCGTCACATTCTGGTAGTTGACGGGATAGTCACCGGAATTGACCGTCTTCGTCCATAGTTTTTTGCCCGCGTCGAGATCGAGCGCGGCGATCTGCGTGCACCCGGCGAAGCTCTTGCCCGTGTCGTTCTTCGGCTCGTAGACGATCGCGGTCTTGCCGTCGGACGTCGCGTCCCGGCTGGCCGCGCAGACCGGGCCGGGCAGCTTGATCGTCCACAGCTTGGTGCCCTTGGCCGGGTCGTAACCGACGATCTCGGCGACGCCGCTCTTGGCGTACACCTTGTCGGTCAGCCACGAACCCGTGGTCCTGACCGCGTCGTCCGCGGTGGGCAACGGAACCTCGAACAGCACCTTGGCCGCGGTGTCGCCCGGCACCTTCTCCTTGCCGCCACCGCCCGTGGTGCCACCGCTGCCGTCCTTGCCGCCCGAACCGCCGCTGGAGGAGGCGGTGTCGTGCTTCTTGCCGCCGTCTCCGGAGGAGCTCGCGTACCAGACGCCGCCGGCGACGATCAGCGCGATGGCGACGACCGCCGCGACGGCGATGAGCAGCGTGGTGTTGTTCCGCCCGCCGCCGCTCTGCCCCGGCTGCGGCTGCATCGGCACGGTCGGCGGCTGGCCCGGATAGCCGTAACCCGGCTGCGCGGGCTGCCCGTACGGGTTCTGCGGCTGGCCGCCGTAGGGGGCGGCGGTCGGCTGGCCGTAGGCCGGGGGCTGCTGGCCGTACGGGTTCTGCTGCGCGGCGGGGTAGCCGTAACCGGGCTGGGGCGGCTGCGGGGTGGGCGCGGGCTGCGGGTAGCCGTAGCCGGGCTGCGGCTGGGGCGGCTGCTGCGGGGGCTGGGGCGGCTGCGGGGGCTGCTGGGGGCTCGGGGGGCCGAAACCGCCCTGCTGCGGGGGCTGGTTCGGCGGCGGAGGGGGCGGCTGAGTCATGGGACGGGTACCTCGGTGAGGCTCGGGAGCCGGACGGCGGAACGGATACGGCGAAGGGGACACGGCGAGCAGGACTCGCCACGGACGCGGAGGAAGCCGGGACGGCGGCTCAGTTACCGAAGGCCATGATCAGCTTCTCCTTCGACGTGCCGTCGCCGGACAGCCGGCCGCTGGAGATGAAGAACCGCCCGTCGGCCCAGTCCACGACCGGCTCGTAGAAGCTCTCCTCGATCCCGGCCGTGCCCTGCGGGTTCTGCAGCAGCTTGGCGGGCCCGTGGGAGGAGCCGGTGACCGGGATCGACACCACCTGGCCGCCCGAGTCGTACGACGGCTTCACATACGCGACGAGCTTGCCGCCCTCGACCTTCAGCGGGTACATCGGTTCGGCGGCCGGGGACTTGACCTGCCACTCGGCCTTGCCGGTGGCGAGGCTGATGGCGACGATCTCGTTGGCGCTGTTGGTGCTGTCCGTCGGCAGGTACAGCGTGTCGGCGTCGGCCACGACGCCCTGGCAGCCCTCCAGATTCCGGTTGAGGAAGCCGCAGTTGGGCGCGAACTTCGCGTCGACCTTCACCTGGGAGCGGAACTTGCCGTCCTTGGTGAACGTGGAGATGTTCCAGACCTTCTTGTCCGGGTTGGTCAGGTACACCACGAGCGGGTCCAGGGAGTACACCTTGGTCACCTCCCAGCCCTTCTTGACCGGCTGGGTCCACTTGACCTTGCCGGTGGCCGGGTCCAGTTCCTGGATCTCCTCGTGCTCGTTGGGCTCGAACGCGGCACAGTGGGACGCCTGGATCAGCCGGCCGTCGCCGCCCGCGTAGCCGGACGGAGCGCACGACCCGCCGTTGCTCGCCTTGTCGTACAGCTTCTTGCCGCTGTCGACGTCGTACGCCGTGCCCGCCGACCCCGCGCGGCCCGCTATCAGCGTCTTGCCGCTGATGGTCAGGCTGATCTCGACCTGGATGTCGAACGCCCCCTGGCGGTCGACCGTGCCGCTCCAGCCCTTCTGGCCGGTGTTCAGGTCGATCTGCTGCATCTGGTTGCACTCGGCCTTGTCGTCGGCGCCGCTCATGTACGCCACGACGACCTTGTCGTCGTCCGACTTCTGCGGGGTGACCGCGCATATCTTCTGCGGGAAGGAGATCGGGGCCCAGGCGGGCTTGCCGTCGCCGACGCCATAGGCGAAGACCTGCTTGTACGCCGCCTTCACCACGGTCTTGCCGGTGACCCACATGCCGGGCGCGTCGGCGCCGGCGCCGGGCGCGTCCGGTGCCGACTGGTACCAGAGCACCTTCGCCTCACCGGCCTTGCGGCCCGCGTTGAGGTTCTCCGGGTCGTCACCGCCACCGCTCGACGCGCTCGGCGAGGCGGTGGCGGAGTGCTTGGGGTCGTCGCTCTGCTGCGCCACCGGCTTCTTCTTGCCGCCGCCGCTCGTGACCGCGTACACCGTGCCGCCGATGACGAGCAGCGCGGCCACCGTGGCCCCGATGATCAGCACGGTCTTCTTCTTCCCGCCGGGTGCGGTGGCGGGCGCGCCCGGGTACGGCGGCTGCTGCGGGTGCCCGAAACCGGGCTGGGGCGCCGCGCCGTACGGGCCCGGCTGCTGCGGATAGCCGTAGGGGCCGGGGGTGCCGGGTGCGCCGTACGGACCCGGCTGCTGGGGGTAGCCGTAGCCGGGCTGCGGCTGCTGCGGCGGGGCGGCGGGCGGCTGGGCGGGCGGCGGGGGCACGGGAGGTGCGGCGCCGAAACCGCCCGGGGCCGGTGGCATCTGGGGGGCGCCGAATCCGCCACCCTGGGCCGGTGGTTGGTCCTGCGGCGCTCCGAAACCACCCTGCGGCGGCTGGTTGGGCGGCTGGGTCATCAGCGTTCTTCCCCCTCGTTCACTGATTTTTAGCCACGCCCTAAGGGTCTTGACGGACCCTGGGTCGTTACTCAGACAGTTCTCAGACGGCCCTTTCTATCACCCGGTACTGACAGCACACGGGCCCGGATCCACCCCTGTTCCCAAGGGACGGCCGGCCCGTGATGACCCCGTTATGCGCCTTCACGCCCCCTTCACGCGACGCACGCAACAGAGCCGCGCGCCGGGGGCGGGCGCCGGCTCGGCGCGGAGGTGGGGTCGTGAAGTGGGGGCATACGGTGGCTGGTTCATGCCGGGGGTGTGGGCCGGGGTGGTCCCCCTGTCGCCGCTACGCGTCCTCGGCCAGCTCCAGCCAGCGCAGTTCCAGTTCCTCGCGTTCTCCGGTGAGATCGCGCAGTTGGGCGTCGAGGCCGGCGACCTTGGCGAAGTCGGTGGCGTTCTCGGCGATCTGGGCGTGCAGCTTGGACTCCTTCTCGGAGATCCTGTCCAACTGGCGCTCGATCTTCTGGAGTTCCTTCTTCGCGGCGCGCTGGTCGGCGGCGCTCTTCTCCGGTCCGGCCGGCTTGGGCAGGGCCGCTGCGGCCTGCGCGGCGACCGCCTCCTCCATGCGCTGCCGCCGCTCCAGGTACTCGTCGATACCGCGCGGCAGCATCCGCAGGGCGCCGTCGCCGAGGAGGGCGAAGACACGGTCCGTCGTACGCTCGACGAAGAACCGGTCGTGGGAGATGACGATCATCGAGCCGGGCCAGCCGTCGAGGACGTCCTCCAGCTGGGTGAGGGTCTCGATGTCGAGGTCGTTGGTGGGCTCGTCGAGGAAGAGGACGTTGGGTTCGTCCATGAGCAGGCGCAGCAGCTGCAGGCGGCGGCGTTCACCGCCGGACAGGTCCCCGACCGGCGTCCACTGCTTCTCCTTGCTGAAGCCGAACGTCTCGCACAGCTGCCCGGCGGTCATCTCGCGCCCCTTGCCGAGGTCGACGCGCTCGCGGACCTGCTGGACGGCTTCCAGGACCCGCGTGTTCGGGTTCAGCTCGGCGACCTCCTGGGAGAGGTAGGCCAGCTTGACGGTCTTGCCGACGGCGATATGGCCCCCCGCCGGCTGCTCCTCGCCCTCGGTGCGCGCGGCCTCGGCCATGGCGCGCAGCAGCGAGGTCTTGCCGGCGCCGTTCACGCCGACGAGGCCGATCCGGTCGCCGGGACCGAGCTGCCAGGTGACGTGCTTGAGCAGCACCTTCGGACCGGCCTGCACGGTGATGTCCTCGAGGTCGAAGACGGTCTTGCCCAGCCGCGAGGAGGCGAACTTCATCAGCTCGGAGCTGTCCCGGGGCGGCGGTACGTCCGCGATCAGCTCGTTGGCGGCCTCGACCCGGAAGCGCGGCTTGGAGGTGCGGGCGGGCGCGCCGCGCCGCAGCCAGGCCAGCTCCTTCCTGATCAGGTTCTGCCGCTTGGCCTCTTCGGTGGCGGCGATCCGCTCGCGCTCGGCACGCGCGAAGACGTAGTCGGAGTAGCCGCCCTCGTACTCGTAGACGTCGCCGCGCTGCACGTCCCACATGCGGGTGCAGACCTGGTCCAGGAACCACCGGTCGTGGGTCACGCACACCAGCGCCGAGCGCCGGTTCTGCAGATGGCGCGCGAGCCAGGCGATGCCCTCGACGTCCAGGTGGTTGGTGGGCTCGTCGAGGACGATCAGGTCCTGTTCCTCGATGAGCAGCTTGGCGAGCGCGATACGGCGCCGCTCGCCACCGGACAGCGGTCCGATGACCGTGTCGAGCCCCTTCGGGAAGCCCGGCAGGTCGAGCCCGCCGAACAGCCCGGTCAGCACGTCCCTGACCTTGGCGTTGCCGGCCCACTCGTGGTCGGCCATGTCGCCGATGACCTCGTGGCGGACGGTGGCGGCCGGGTCGAGCGAGTCGTGCTGCGTGAGCACGCCGAGCCGGAGCCCGCCGGAGTGCGTCACCCGACCGGTGTCGGACTCCTCCAGTTTGGCGAGCATCCGGATGAGGGTGGTCTTGCCGTCGCCGTTGCGTCCGACGACCCCGATACGGTCCCCTTCCGACACGCCGAGCGAGACGCCGTCCAGCAGGGCACGGGTGCCGTACACCTTGCTGACGTTCTCGGCATTGACCAGGTTGACGGCCATTTCACTCCTGTGCGCGGGGGCTGTATCGGCATGCGGCTCCGCCGCGGGGGTCAGCCTTCTAGCGTAGGGCCTCGCGGGGTGCGGGCGGGCTGCGAGGGAGTGGTCACTCTCCGTGGTGACCGGCCCCTCGACACCATCGGCCGGACGGCCGCGCAAGCTCTACGACCGCTGTGACGATCCTCGCAGCACCGTGGCCCCCGGCACCGGCCCCGCAGCCGTCCGCACCGACCTGCACGTGCCGGATGCCCGCAGCGCCTCCGCCGCCTTCCGCGCCGCGGCGGCGTCGCGGGCGAGGAACGCCGTCGTGGGACCGGAACCCGAGACCAGCGCGGCGAGCGCACCCGCGCCACGCCCCGCCTCCAGGGTGTCCGCCAGCTCCGGGAACAGGGACAGCGCCGCGGGCTGAAGGTCGTTGGAGACGGCCGCAGCCAGCGCGTCCGCATCCCCCTTCGCCAGCGCCTGGAGCAGATCCGCCGAAGCGACCGGCTCGGGGATCTCCCGTCCCTGCGCCAGCCGGTCGAACTCACGGAAGACCGCCGGGGTCGACAGCCCCCGCTCGGCCATCGCGAACACCCAGTGGAAGGTGCCGCCGGTCTCCAGGGCCGTCAGCTGCTCACCCCGCCCGATGCCGAGGGCCGCGCCCCCGACCAGGCTGAAGGGCACGTCACTGCCCAACTCGGCGCAGATGGCGAGGAGTTCGGCCCGGGAGGCACCGGCGTTCCACAGCGTGTTGCAGGCGAGCAGCGCGCCCGCGCCGTCCGCGCTGCCGCCCGCCATGCCGCCGGCGACCGGGATGTCCTTGGCGATGTGGATGTGGACGTTGGCTTCGATGCCCCGGCGCGCGGCGAGCGCGAGCGCGGCGCGTGCGGCGAGGTTGGTGCGGTCCAGGGGGACCTGGGCGGCGTCCGGGCCGGCGCAGGTGACGCGGAGTTCGTCGGCCGGGGTGACGGTGACCTCGTCGTACAGGCCGACGGCGAGGAAGACGTTGGCGAGGTCGTGGAACCCGTCGGGGCGCGCGGCGCCGACCGCGAGCTGGACGTTGACCTTGGCCGGGACCCGTACCGTGACGCTCACTCGCCGCTCTCCTCGTGCTCGGCGATCCGCGCGTCCTCGTGCCCGGTGCTCCGTGCGTCCTCATGCCCGGTGCTCCGTGCGTCCTCATGCCCGGTGCTCCGTGCGTCCTCGTGCTCGGCGATCCGCGCGTCCTCGTGCCCGGTGCTTCGTGCGTCCTTGTGTTCGGCGATCCGCGCGAACTCCTCCACCGTGAGCGACTCGCCGCGCGCCTGCGGCGAGACACCGGCCGCGACCAGGGCCGCCTCGGCGGCGGCGGCGGACCCGGCCCAGCCGGCCAGTGCCGCCCGCAGGGTCTTCCTGCGCTGCGCGAAGGCCGCGTCGACGACGGCGAAGACCTCGGCCTTGGAGGCCGTCGTCTTCAGCGGCTCCGCCCGCCGCACCAGCGACACCAGCCCGCTGTCGACGTTCGGCGCGGGCCAGAAGACGTTGCGGCCGATGGCACCGGCGCGCTTGACCTCGGCGTACCAGTTGGCCTTCACCGACGGCACGCCGTACACCTTCGAACCGGGTGCGGCGGCCAGCCGGTCGGCGACCTCGGACTGCACCATGACGAGGGTGCGCTCGATGCTCGGGAAGGTGTCGAGCATGTGCAGCAGCACGGGGACGGCGACGTTGTAGGGGAGGTTCGCCACCAGCGCCGTCGGCGGGGGGCCGGGCAGTTCGGCGACATGCATCGCGTCGCGGTGGACGAGCGCGAACCGGTCGGCGCGCGCCGGCATGCGCGCCCCGATGGTCGCGGGGAGGGCCGCGGCGAGTACGTCGTCGATCTCCACGGCGGTCACCCGGTCGGCGACCTCCAGCAGCGCGAGCGTGAGGGAGCCGAGACCCGGGCCGACCTCGACGACCACGTCGTCGGGGCGGACCTCGGCGGTGCGGACGATACGGCGGACCGTGTTGGCGTCGATCACGAAGTTCTGGCCGCGCTGCTTGGTGGGACGGACACCGAGCGCTGCCGCCAGCTCACGGATGTCGGCCGGGCCGAGGAGGGCGTCGGGGGTGGGGCTGCTCACGGGACAAGGGTACGGGGAGGTATCGGGCCGACGATGCCAGGTGCCGGTGCCGCGGCCGGACCGGGGGCCGCCTGCCGGCGTCAGCCGTGCAGCCTGGTCCCGCAGTGCGGCCAGGGCGTCGTCCCCTGGCGCACATACAGCTTCTTCGCGCGGAGGGTCTGTTCCTCCGCCGGGGCGTCCTGGGGGCGGCCGGTGCCGCCGAGACTGTGCCAGGTGCGGGCGTCGAACTGGTAGAGCCCGCCGTACGTGCCGGAGGGGTCGACCGCGTGCGCGCGGCCACCGGACTCGCAGGCGGCGAGGCCGTGCCAGTTCAGGTGGTCGGCGCCGTCCACGGAGGTCGGCAGCGGCTTGGTGCCCACCTTCACGACCTGTTTGCGCGGCTTGCGCACCACCTCGGAGGTCTCCCGGCGCGGCTTGTCCCGGACCCCGTTCACGATGCGCAGGAGGTAGGTGTCGCGGCGCAGTCCGGGCTGCCCGGCCTGGACGACGACCTCGGTGCCCGCGAAGAGGGTGGGGTCCTCGGCGCGCTCGACCGCGAACGGGATCTGCTCCTCGCGCACCTCCCGGCTGCCGCTGACCCGCAGCACGGTCACGGTCTGCCCGTCGCGCGGGAAGCTGTCGAGCGGGACGGACGTGGTGTCCTGGCCGCGCAGGCCGATCCCGGCCTCCTCGACGGCCGCACGGACGGTGGCCGCGTTGGTGCGGATGGTCCGGGTCCGGCCGTCGGCCATGATCGTGACGGCACGCTCGGTGCGCACGTCGAGCGCGAGCCCGGCGCGTCCGATGCTCTGGGAGGGCGAGGCGGACAGGTACGCGCCGTCCGCGCGCACCCCCAGCTCGTCCAGCGCTCCTTCCACCGTGTGCGCCGTCGTCCACACCTGGCGCCGCTGGCCGTCGAGGGTGAGCCGGACGGGGCGGCCGTAGCGTACGGCGACCGCGTCTCCGCTGGTGAGGGCCCTGCCGGGAGCGGGCGCGACCACGTCGTGCGCCCCGAGGGGCACGCCCTGCTCGGCGAGCAGCTCGTGCACGTCGTCGGCGAAGGTGTGCAGGGTGCGCGGCTTGCCGTCGACGGTCAGCTCGATCGCCTTGTCCTTGGCGACGAACGCGGTGGTGCCGCCGGCGAGGAAGGCCACGACCAGCGCCTGCGGCAGCAGGCGGCGCACGGTGGATTCCGGCCGCTCGGCGCAGCGCGCCCGGCGCCGACGCGCGGCCCGCCCGCTCGCACCGGCGAGCTCCGCGCCCTCCCACGTCCCTTCTTCGTCCAGCGGGCTCCCGAAGTCCAGCTCACCCCCCTCGCCCACCGCGCCACCGGCCTGCGCGAGGCTCCCGCCCGGCCGGGACAGCGCCGGTTCGGGGACGAAGTACGCCTGCGCCTCGTAGGCGGGCCGGTAGGTGTCCTCGTACAGCCCGTACGACAGGGTCTCCGCGGTGTGCACGGAGCTGTCGGAGCCGTAGGGCCCGTACGGGGGGTACGGGTCGTAGGTCTGAGACGTCTCGTACTGCGATTTGCTCACGCCGACACGCTCCAGAGGTGCCAGAGGGGTCTGGATCGGGCCCCCAGAACCTAGCGGAGCGGTCGTCGCTCTCCAAAGCGACTCGACTACGTACTGTTGCCCGTCGAGTGTGCGCCCAGTGCTCGAACAGAAGGCTCAGTAGCCGAAGGCGCGGGCGGTGTTCGTGGCGAGCGCGGTCGCGAGCGCGTCCTCGTCGATGCCGCGCACGGCGGCCATCGCGCGCACCGTGACGGGGATCAGGTACGGCGCGTTGGGGCGCCCGCGGTACGGCGCCGGGGTCAGGAAGGGCGCGTCGGTCTCCACGAGGACCAGCTCCAGCGGGGCGACGGCGAGGGCGTCCCGGAGGTTCTGGGCGTTCTTGAAGGTGACGTTGCCGGCGAAGGACATGTAGTAGCCCTCGCGGGCGCAGATCTCCGCCATCCCGGCGTCGCCCGAGTAGCAGTGGAAGACGGTGCGCTCGGGGCGCCCTCCTCCTTCAGGACGCGCAGGACGTCGGCGTGGGCGTCCCGGTCGTGGATGACGAGCGCCTTGCCGTGCCGCTTGGCGATCTCGATGTGGGCGCGGAAGGACCGCTCCTGGGCCGCCTTGCCCTCGGGGCCGGTGCGGAAGTAGTCCAGGCCCGTCTCGCCGACGCCCTTGACCTGGGGCAGCCCGGCGAGCCGGTCGATCTCGGCGAGCGCCTCGTCCAGCGCCGCCTGACCGCCGGGCTCCCGGGCGCCCTGCCGTGACCAGCCGTCGGGGTCGCCGTGGACGATCCGCGGGGCCTCGTTGGGGTGGAGGGCGACGGCGGCGTGGACGCCGTCGTACGCGGCCGCGGTCTCGGCGGCCCACCTCGAGCCCTTGATGTCGCACCCGACCTGGACGACCGTCGTCACACCGACCGACGCGGCCTTCGCCAGGCCCTCCTCGACGGTGCCGGACTGCATGTCGAGGTGGGTGTGCGAGTCGGCGACCGGAACCCGCAGCGGCGCCGGAAGCGGCGGTGCGGCGTTCTTGTCGCCCTGGGCGGTCTGGTCGGCGTTCGAAGGCATGCCCCGATCCTACGAAAGGGGCATGCCGTCACCGGCCGGTGATCCGCTCAGCCGGCCTTGCGCTGGAAAGGGTGGAGGAGATCGGACAGGTGCCAGTGGTGCGGCTCCTTGGGCTGCGCGGGCACCTCGGGCGCCTCGACCGGGCCCGCGAGCGGCACGCTGTGGCGCCGCTCCGCGGTGCCGCACACCGAGGAGACCTGCCCCGCGCGCATGATCCGCACGACGTGGCCGTCGCAGTTCTGGCAGCTGGGCCGGCTCAGCGGCGACGGCACGACCCGGCCGTCGGCCACGTACAGCACGAACTCCTGCCCTTCGGCGTCCGTGTGGTGCTCTATCTCGTACGACTGCTCCCAGCCGTGCCCGCACCGCATGCACGCGAACGCATACGACTCGTGAACGACGGCTGTGGCCGTACCGCGGGGGCCGGACTGCCCGATCTCACTCATGCCAGCTCCTCTTGTCCGCTGGACAAGCGCCCCTCAACGGGGCGTCTCTTCACCCAGTGGACGCCTTCACCAGCGCGGACGCACCAGGGCTGTCGAGTGTTGGAGGCGATTTGAGTCTTCCTTGCCGAAAAGCCCCCGGTCGGCCCCGTTTCCCTTTGCCATCGGCGACAGCCCTTTGCCGTCCCATGGCCCGTGCGCTCACCCGAGAACGGCCCTGCTCAGAGGGGGTGTGAACGCAAGCTGCCGGGCGGACGAACCCCCGTCACCCACCGGAACGCTTCGCGGCGACCACGGCGTCGAAGACGACCCTCTTCGGTATCCCCGCCTCTACGGCCACCGCGGCGATCGCCTCCTTGCGCCGCTCCCCCGCTTCCTCCCGCACCCGGACCCTTCGCACGAGTTCCTCCGCGTCCAGTTCCTCCGGCCCGCTCTCCGGCGCGCCCTCGACCACCACGGTGATCTCCCCGCGCACCCCCTCCGCGGCCCACCGCGCCAGCTCGGCCAGCGGACCGCGCCGTACCTCCTCGTAGGTCTTGGTCAGCTCCCGGCAGACGGCGGCCCGCCGGTCCGCGCCGAAGACCTCGGCCATGGCGGCGAGGGTGTCGTCGAGCCGGTGCGGGGCCTCGAAGTACACGAGCGTGCGCCGCTCGGCCGCGACCTCCCGCAGCCGGGACAGCCGCTCTCCCGCCTTGCGCGGCAGGAAGCCCTCGAAGCAGAACCGGTCGACGGGCAGCCCGGACAGCGCGAGCGCGGTGAGCACGGCGGACGGCCCCGGTACGGCGGTGACCCGGATGTCCTTCTCGACGGCCGCCGCGACCAGCCGGTAACCGGGGTCGGAGACGGACGGCATCCCGGCGTCGGTCACGAGCAGCACGCGCGCGCCGCCGAGCAGCTCCTCGACCAGCTCCGGCGTACGGGCGGATTCGTTGCCCTCGAAGTACGACACCACGCGGCCCTTGGGCGTGACGCCGAGGGCCTGGGTGAGCCGGCGCAGCCGCCGGGTGTCCTCGGCGGCGACCACGTCGGCGCCGGCGAGCTCCTCGGCGAGCCGGGGCGGCGCGTCCGCGATGTCGCCGATGGGGGTACCTGCCAGGACAAGGGTTCCAGTCACACCCCCATCCTCCCAGCAACCACTGACAGCCCCACCGGCGACGACGGGCGGCCGGCCCCACCGCCGCCCCGCCCACCGCCGCACCCGGGACAACGACCGCATCCCGGCCGGTACCGCCCATGCACGGGACTCGCACAGAACGGTTCCCTACGATGGCGCGGTGACCAGTACCGCGTCCTCCATGGACCTACGGCAGGGCCAGGCGCCGCATGACCGGCGGCCGTCCTGGCAGCAGCGGCTGCGCAGATTCGGGTACGTAGCGGCCCAGGACGCCCCCGCGGGCGACGTACGCGACCGGCTGGTGCCCCCGTTCACCGAGCCGGGCCCCCGGCTGTGGCAGGCGCTCGGCGTGTCGCCGGTCCTGGCCGAGCGGGTCACCCGCTGGTCCGGATGGGGCGGCCCGCTGCTGGTGACGCTGATGGCGGGCCTGATGCGGTTCTGGAACCTGGGCAGCCCGCGCGCGGTGATATTCGACGAGACGTACTACGCCAAGGACGCCTGGGCGCTCGTCCACCGCGGTTTCGAGGTCAACTGGGACAAGAACGCCAACGACCTGGTGCTGCGCACGCACGGCCATCTCGCGATCCCGACGGACGCGTCGTACGTCGTGCATCCGCCGGTCGGCAAGTACGTCATCGGGCTCGGCGAGCTGATGTTCGGGTTCGACCCGTTCGGCTGGCGGTTCATGACCGCGCTGCTGGGCACGCTGAGCGTGCTGCTGCTGTGCCGGATCGGGCGCCGGATGTTCCGTTCGACGTTCCTCGGCTGCCTCGCGGGCGCGCTGATGGCGGTGGACGGGCTGCACTTCGTGATGAGCCGGACCTCGCTGCTCGACGGCGTGCTGATGTTCTTCGTGGTGGCCGCGTTCGGCTGTCTGGTCATCGACCGGGACCGGTCACGGGAGAGACTGGCCGCGGCCCTGCCCGCCGACGCCGACGGCCGGGTCCGCCCGCACGCGCGCGTGGCCGACACGTTCCGCTTCGGACCGCGCCCCTGGCGCTGGGCGGCCGGGCTGATGCTGGGCCTGGCCATCGGCACGAAGTGGAACGGCCTGTACATCCTGGTCGCGTTCTGCGTGATGGCGGTGCTGTGGGACGTCGGCACGCGCCGGACGGCCGGCGCCCGGCACCCGTACGCGGCGGCCCTGAAGTACGACACGGGCATCGCCTTCCTTGCGACGGTCCCGGTGGCGATCGCCGTCTACCTCCTCTCCTGGCTCGGCTGGATCCTTTCCCCGACGAACGGCACCGGCGGCTACTTCCGCAACTGGGCGGCCACCGACGGCAAGGGCGGCAGCTGGACCTTCCTGCCGGACTGGCTGCGCAGCCTGTGGCACTACGAGCACGAGGTGTACGAGTTCCACGTCGGCCTGACCTCCCCGCACACCTACCAGTCCAATCCGTGGAGCTGGATCGTGCTGGGCCGCCCGGTGTCGTACTTCTACGAGTCCCCGAACCCCGGCGTCGACGGCTGCCCTTCGGACGCCGGCCAGAAGTGCGCCCGTGAGGTGCTGGCGATCGGCACTCCGCTGCTGTGGTGGGCGGCCTGTTTCGCGATCCTGTACGTGCTGTGGCGGTGGGCGTTCCGCCGCGACTGGCGTGCCGGTGCCATCGCGTGCGGTATCGCGGCCGGTTACCTGCCCTGGTTCATGTACCAGGAACGGACGATCTTCCTCTTCTACGCGGTCGTCTTCCTGCCCTTCCTGTGCCTGGCGGTGGCGATGATGATCGGTGCGATCATCGGCCCGCCGGGCTCCTCCGACACCCGCCGGGTCGTCGGCGCCTCGGCCGCGGGCGTCCTGGTCCTGCTGATCGCCTGGAACTTCATCTACTTCTGGCCCCTTTACACCGGTACCGCCATCCCCATCGACCAGTGGCGGTCGCGGATGTGGCTGGACACCTGGGTCTGAGGCCGTGGTTCGGCGGCCGGCCGCTGCTCCACGCGCGCGTGCCCGGGCCGTTTCCCGCCACGCGCGCGTGCCGGGGGCGCTGCCCTTTCCGTGCGCGTGCCGGGGGCGCTCGTCCGGCGCGGAATGTCGCAACCGTGCTACGGATCGGCCGCCGACATCACCCTCCAAGGTGGGGACCTTAAGGTGAGTGCGGTCGTTGAGGAGTGTGAGGGCTACCGGGAGCCTGGAGAAGGCACGGAGGAACTGAGGCTGTGGGCAAGAGAAGGCGCGTCGCCGAGCGACGGAGGACCACCCGACCCGCCGTGGTCGGCGGGCTGATCGCCGTGGTCGTCGGCGGCACCGGTTTCGGCGTCTACGCGCTGACCGGCGGCGGGGCGGCGGCCGACGAGCCGAGGTCCGCCACGGCCGACCACAAGGCCGTCAAGACCGGCCCGCTCAGCACCGCGGAGGTCCGCGCGGCCTCCACCAGCTTCCTCACCGCGTGGCAGCAGGGCAGGTTCACCGAGGCGGCCGCCGCCACCGACGACGCCTCCGCCGCGGCCAAGCTGCTCACCGGCTACGCCAAGGACGCCCATCTGAAGGACGTCACGCTCACCACCGGCACGCCGACGGGCGAGGAGGTGCCGTTCTCCGTCAAGGCGACGGTGTCGTACCAGAAGCTCAGCAAGCCGCTGGCGTACGGCAGTTCGCTGACCGTGGTGCGGCGGCCCAGCGACGGCAAGCCGCTGGTCGACTGGCACTCCTCCGTCGTCCACCCGGACCTGAAGGACGGCGACACGCTCGTCACCGGCGAGTCCGGCACCCCGCCGATCAAGGCGCTGGACCGGGACGGCGGCGAGGTGACCACCGCCAAGTACCCCTCCCTGGGCGCGGTGCTGGACGGGCTGCGGGAGAAGTACGGCAAGACGGCGGGCGGCAAGGCCGGCATCGAGCTGCGTGTGGTGCGCGGTGCGGCCTCGCAGAAGGCCCAGCTGTCCGACAAGACGCTCGTGGAACTGAGCAAGGGCACGCCGGGCACGGTGAAGACGACGCTGAGCCCCACCCTCCAGGCGGCGGCCGAGCAGCAGGTCGGCAAGCGGTCGAAGGCCTCCGTGGTCGTCGTACGGCCCTCGACCGGTGAGATCCTCGCGGTCGCCAACAGCGAGCACGGCTTCAACGTCGCCTTCCAGGGCTCCCTCGCACCCGGCTCCACGATGAAGATCGTGACGTCGACCATGCTGTTCGAGAAGAAGCTCATCACCCCGGACGCCTCGCACCCCTGCCCCAAGACGTACAAGCTGGCCGGCTGGACGTTCCACAACGACGGCGACTCCGAGATCAAGAAGGGCACGTTCAAGCAGAGCTTCGGAGCCTCCTGCAACAACGCCTTCATCGACTTCGCGCCCAAGCTGTCCGACAACGACCTGACGCAGGAGGCCCAGCAGGTCTACGGCCTCGGCATGGACAACTGGGCCATCGGCGTCCCGTCGTTCGACGGCGCGGTCCCGGTGCAGAGCGGCGCGCAGATGGGCGCCTCGCTGATCGGGCAGGGCGGAGTGCGCATGAACCCGCTGAACATGGCGTCCGTGGCGGCCACGGTCGAGTCGGGCGCCTTCCACCAGCCGTACCTGGTGTCCCCCTCGGTGGACAACCGCACGCTGGCGAAGGCCGCCCGCACCCTGTCGGCGAAGACGCAGTCCCAGCTGAAGGAGGTCCTGCGGTTCACCGCGGACTACGGCACGGCGGCCAAGGCGATGGCGGGCATGAGCGGCGACTACGGCGCCAAGACGGGCTCCGCCGAGGTCGACGGACAGAAGAAGCCGAACGGCTGGTTCACCGCCTACAAGGGCGATCTGGCCGCCGCGGGCGTGGTCCAGGCGGGCGGCCACGGCGGCGACACGGCCGGCCCGATCGTGGCGGCCCTGCTCAAGACGGGCGGCTGATCAGCTCCGTACCGGCTCGGCCGTATAGGTCCGGCGCAGGAATCTCAGCAGCGCCTTCGAGTCGAACTGGACCACTTCGACACCGTTGTCAGAGTGGAACTCGACGACGGCCTGCACACGGCCGCACGGCCACACCCGTACCGCGCCGCTCTCGGCCGGTGCCCGCAGTCCTCGTTCCAGCAGCGCGCGCGAGAAGGTCCACTCGTGGGGGCCCGGCAGGCCGACCCGGACCGACCGTGGATCGCGGTCGGGGTCGTACCGGAGTACCACCGGTACGGCTCCCGGGTCCTCCTCGTCCGTGACGATATGGGCGCGCGCGTACTGCTCGATCACAGACATCGGACCGCCCTTTCACCCTGCGTGACCCATACGAAAGCTATGCCTCCGCTTCCTCTCCAATGTCGCATATTTTCCGGTTCCCGCCTCGACGAGATGCAACACCTCGCCCTCGCGTGCACAGAATCCGCGCGCACGGGTCGACGACTGCCGTTCGGCTTCGGGCCGCGGTCCGCGACAATGGGCGCGTGACGAACGAGGACCGCGCCGTGGAAGGGTCGCTGCTGCTGGACGACCAGCTGTGCTTCGCGCTGTACGCCGCACAGCGCGCCGTGACCGCCGCATACCGCCCGCTTCTGGACGACCTCGGGCTCACCTATCCGCAGTACCTCGTGCTGCTGGTGTTGTGGCAGCGCGGCGAGACCAGCGTGAAGGAGCTTGCGGGCGCCCTGCGCCTGGACTACGGGACCGTCTCGCCGTTGCTGAAGCGGCTGGAGGGGGCGGGTCTGGTGCGCAGGGAGCGCGCGGTGGGCGACGAGCGCTCGGTGCTCGTCACGTGCACCGGGCGCGGCGAGGAACTGAGGGAGCGCGCTGCGCGCGTACCCGGCGCACTTCTCACCACGACGGGTCTCGGCGCGCAGGAGGTCGCACGGTTGCGCGAGGAGTTGTGGAAGCTCACCGAGCGCGCCGCCGCGGCGGCCGACCGCTGATCTCGGGTTACCCCCGGTTGCCACCCCCTGGCTCCCACTGCTGACCTACCGGCCAGTACCTTGTGCACGATGTACTTGTGCGCCACTTGTTCCGGGGGAGGCCGGCCATGACCGAGGACACCGCTGTCGACACCCGTCCCACGAAGATCATGTACGTCGCCGAGGCCACCGCCCACGGCGGCCGTGAGGGCTATGTCACCAGCCAGGACGGCCGGCTCGAACTGAAGGTCGCGATGCCTTTGGAGCTGGGCGGCGACGGCAACGGCACCAACCCGGAACAGCTGTTCGCGGCCGGTTACAGCTCCTGCTTCCACAACGCGCTCATCCTGGTCGGCAACCGCGCGGGCTACGACCTGACCGGCTCCACGGTCGCCGCCAAGGTCGGCATCGGCCCGAACCGGCACCGCGGCTACGGCCTCGCGGTCGCCCTGAGCGTCTCCCTGCCGGTGCTGGACCCGGACGTGGCGGCCCGGCTGGTGGACGCCGCGCACGAGGTCTGCCCGTACTCCAATGCCACGCGCGGCAACATCGACGTAACGATCCTGCTGGGCTGATCCCACCGAGGAATCACAGGCGCGCAGCCGCTGTTGCACCCACCGTCGCAGGTGATGGGACCGTGATCGAAAGGGACGGCGGACGTGGACGTGAACGGCACAGTGGCCGAGGGCTTCGAGCCGGTCAGGGAGGCGTTCGCAGCGAACTTCGCCCTGCTCGCAGAACGCGGCGCGGCCGTCGCCGTGTACCGCGACGGGCACAAGGTCGTCGACCTGTGGGCCGGCACCAGGGATGTGGACGGTACGGCGCCCTGGGAGCCCGGGACCGCGCAGATCGTGCACTCCGCCACCAAGGGCGTCGCCGCCGCCGCGCTCCTGCTCCTGCACCAGCGCGGCGAGCTGGACCTGGACGCCCCGGTCGGCACGTACTGGCCCGAGTACAAGGCGGCCGGCAAGGAGCACACCCTCGTGCGGCACCTGCTGGCCCACCGCGCGGGCGTGCCCGTGCTGGACCGCCCGCTGACCCCCGCCGAGGCCGCCGACCCCGACCTCGGCGCCGCGGCCGTCGCCGCGCAGACGCCGGTATGGGAGCCGGGCACGGACCACGGCTACCACGCCCAGACCTACAGCTGGCTCACCGGCGAGCTGATCCGGCGGATCACCGGCCGCCCGGCCGGCGAGTGGATCGCGGACGAGATCGCGCGTCCGGCCGGCGCGGATCTGTGGCTCGGCCTGCCGGAGCCGGAGCACGCGCGCGCGGGCCGCGTCGGCCCCGTCGAGGCACCCGAAGCGGTGGGCGGCCTGAAGCTGCGCCCCAAGCGTGCGGTGGCCGAGGCGTACGCCGACCCGGACTCGCTGACCCGGCGCGCGTTCGCCGCGATCACCCCCTTCCCCGACGAGAACGACCCCGCCTACCGCTCGGCCGCCCTGCCCGCCTCCAACGGCATCGCCACCGCCGACGGGCTGGCCCGCTTCTACGCCTCGCTCATCGGCGAGGTGGACGGCGGCACCCGGCTGTTCACCCCGCGGACGGCGGAACTGGCCCGCGCCGAGCAGTCCGCCGGACCGGACCGGGTCCTGGTGGTCGGTACCCGGTTCGGCCTCGGCTACATGCTGCACGGCGCGGCGTCCCCGCTGCTCTCCCCCGGCTCCTTCGGCCACCCGGGCCGGGGCGGCCCGCTCGCGTTCGCCGACCCGGACAGCGGCATCGCCTTCGGTTATGTCACCAACGGCTTCCGCAAGGGCGTGACGGCGGACCCGAGGGCGCAGGCGTTGGTGCGGGCGGTACGCACGGCGCTCGCATAGGCGCTTGGGCAGGACTGTGCGCCCCGGCGCACGCCCCTGCACGCAGACGCGGGGTCATACGGTGCGCGCTGTCACACGTTGATCGTGTGCGAGGTCCGTCCGGACGCCGCGTCGATCTCGTCGTGTGCCTTGGTCAGCAGTTGCATGGCCAGTTCGTTGAGGGCACGTGCACCGGCTATCTCCTCGCCGACCCTCGGCTGGTTGGCGTCGACGTTGTGCCGGGTGGCGTGGCCGTGCGCCCGTACCTCGCTTCCGTCGGGCAAGCGCACCAGGGCCGCCGCCTTCGTGTGCTGATCATCCTCCTTGAACTCCAGCTCTATGTGCCATCCCACAGCGGTGTGCATCATGACGATCACCTCCGAAAACCCTTGCCTCCAGGGTGCGCCACGGCACCCCGGCCCGTCATGTCGACGCCTCGGTGCCGAAGCTGGCGAAGTACGCGGCGGCCATGTCCTCGTCCCCGTGGCCCTGCGCGGCGGCGCGGGCGAACCGTTCCGCGGCGGCTTCGGCGACGTCCAGCCGTACGCCGCCCCGCTCACCCGCCTGCACGATGAGCCGGGCGTCCTTCTCCGCGGTGGCCACCGCGAACGACGGCGGGGTCAGCTTGCCGTCGAGCACCAGGGCCGACTTCGCGCGCAGGTATCCCATGTCGAGCGGACCGCCCTCGATGAGGTCGAAGAAGCCCTGCGGGTCCACGCCGAGGGCCCGGGAGAGGGCGAGGACCTCGCCGGCCGCCGCGGTGGCCGCGAGCACCCAGCTGTTGGCGACCAGCTTCAGCCGGCTGGCGCTGCCCGCGCCGCCGTCGGTCCCGGTCCACATGGTCTTCGCGCCGACCGCGTCGAAGACGGGCGCGACCGTCTGCCGCCCCTCCTGCGGCCCGGCGGCCAGCACGGTCAGCTGACCGGCCTCGGCGGGCTGCCTGGTGCCGAGGACGGGTGCGTCGTAGAAGACCAGTCCGTGCTCGCCGGCGAACGCGGCCAGGTCGGTGACCAGCTCGATCCCCGCGGTGGTGCACTGCGCCCACACCATGCCGGGCCGCAGTGCCGGTGCGGCCTCGCGCATGACGTCCAGCGCGGTGTTGCCGTCGTACAGCATCGTCAGGACGACGTCGGCGCCCTCGACGGCCCCGGCCGGGGTGTCCGCGATCCGTGCACCGTCGGCGGCGAGCGGCTCGGCCTTCTCACGCGTCCGGTTCCACGCGCGCACCTCCAGCCCCGCGCGGCACAGATTCCGAGCCATCGCGGCCCCCATGATGCCGGTGCCCAGGACGCTGACGGTCGGCTTGTCGGTCATTGAGGGCTCCCTGTCGTCCGGTTGCTGCCCACTTCTCCCTACCGGACTACCCGGCTACCCGGCGTGCAACATCAACCCGATCCCCACCACCAGCAGCCCGGCCGCCGCGATCCGGGGTGCGCCGAAGCGCTCCTTGAAGACGATCGCGCCGATCGCGGCGCCGACGATGATCGAGGACTCGCGCAGCGCGGCGATCGGGGCCAGTTCGGCGCGGGTCTGGGCCCACAGGACCAGGGCGTACGCGGAGACGGACAGGGCCGCGCCGAGGAGGCCTACGGCGGCGTGGGGGCGCAGCAGCCGGACGGTGTCGGCACGCGCGCGTGCGTACATGTAGCCCGGGACGACGACTCCCTGGACGGCCATGAGCCAGGCGATGTATCCGAGCGGCGAGTGCGCGGCCCGTACGCCCAGGCCGTCGATCACCGTGTACGCCGCGATTGTCAGCCCGGTCGCGAGGGCCGCGGAGATCGCCGCCCAGTTGGGCCGGCTGCCGCGCAGCCCCCACAGGCTGACGCCCATGAGCCCCACGCAGGACACGGCGATCCCGGCCAGCGCCCAGCCGTCGGGCACCTCGTTGCGCGAACACGGCGGCCAGCACGGTGACGACGAGGGGCGCGCTGCCGCGTGCGAGGGGGTACGCCTGGCCGAAGTCGCCGAGCCGGAAGGAGGTCATCAGCAGGACGTAGTAGACGATGTGCACGACGGCCGAGGTCAGCAGGTACGGCCAGGCGGGCCCCGCCGGGAACGCGGCGAACGGCACGATCGCGAGCCCGATCAGCAGCCCGCCCCCGGAGATCAGGGTGAAGCCGACCAGCTTGTCGGTGATGCGGTGCGCGATGGCGTTCCAGCTGGCGTGGGTGACCGCGGCGAGCAGAACGGCGGCCGTGACCAGGGGCGTCACGCGGTCTGCTCGCGCACGTCCACCAGGTCGGCACCGGCGTGGGCCACGAGTGCCTTGGGCTCGATCGGGAAGACGGTGTGCGGCGTTCCGGCGGCCGCCCAGACCACGTCGTGGGCGAGCAGCGAGCGGTCGGCGAGGACACGCGTGCGCGTGCGGTGCCCGAAGGGCGGGACGCCACCGATGGCGTAGCCGGTGGCCTCGCGTACGACACCGGCGCCGGCCCGGGTGACCTCGCCGGCGCCCAGTTCCCTCCGCACCCGCTCCACGTCCACGCGTGAGGCCCCGTCCATGAGGACCAGCACCGGCGCCCCGTCGGCGGCGAAGATCAGCGACTTGCAGATCTGGCCGAGTTCGCACCCGATGGCCGCGGCGGCCTCGGCGGCGGTCCGGGTCGCCTCCGGGAACCGCCTGGTCCGCCGGAGCACGTCGTCGAGGCCGAGCGCGCGCAGCGCCTCGGCGAAACGGGGGTGGGCTCCCCATTCGTCGGCGTCAGTGGCGGCTGTCGTCGTCATGCCGGGCACGCTACGCCATCGCCCGAGCCCCGCTCATCGGGTTTTCGCCACTCAGAAGGCACTTCGGGCAGGCAGAAGGCCGGTGAGGGTGCAGGCCCGTCCCCACGGGCACCCTCACCGGCCGGTCCGGTGTCAGCGGCGGTACGTCAGGCCCGTACCAGCTCCCGCTCCTCGTCGGGATCGGCGTCCTTGCGGCCCGCGTCGGTCTGCGTGCGCAGCCCCTCGCCCTCGACGTCGACGTTGGGCAGCGCCCGGTCGAGCCACTTCGGCAGCCACCAGGCCCGCCTGCCGAGCAGGGCGAGCACCGCCGGGACGATGGCCATGCGGACGATGAACGCGTCGAAGAAGACGGCGATCGCGAGGCCGAAGCCGATCATCTTGACCATCGAGTCGCTGGAGCCCATGAAGCCGGAGAAGACGGCGATCATGATGACGGCGGCGGCGGTCACGACGCGTGCGCCGTACCTGAAGCCCGTCACCACCGCCTGGCTGGGCTTCTCGCCGTGCACGTACGCCTCCCGCATCCGGGTCACGAGGAAGACCTCGTAGTCCATCGCGAGGCCGAAGACGACCCCCACCATGAAGATCGGCATCATCGACATGACCGGACCGGTCTGCTCGACGTTCATCAGGCCGGACAGCCAGCCCCACTGGAAGACCGCGACGACCGCGCCGAGGGCCGCGAGCACGCTGAGCAGGAAGCCGAGGGCCGCCTTCAGCGGGACGAGGACCGAGCGGAAGACCACGATCAGCAGCAGGAACGCGAGGCCGACCACCAGCGCCAGATACGGCAGCAGCGCGTCGTTCAGCTTCTGCGAGACGTCGATGTTCATCGCCGTCGAGCCGGTGACCAGGACCTTGGAGCCGGTCTCCGCGGCGATGTCCGCGCCCTTGTCGCGGATGGTGTGCACCAGGTCCTGGGTCGTCTGGGAGGACGGCTTGGACTTGGGTACGACGGTGATCGTCGCGGTGTCACCGGCCTTGTTGGGCATGGCCGGGGTGACCGTGACGACGTCGTTCAGGCCCTTGATCTCGTCGCCGACCTTGGTGAACGCCGTCTTGGGGTGCGCGCTGCCCTTGGCGTCGACCACGACCATCAGCGGGCCGTTGAAGCCCGGTCCGAAGCCCTCGGAGAGCAGGTCGTAGGCGCGGCGCTGGGTGGTGGAGGTCGGCTGGGAGCCGTCGTCGGGCAGGCCCAGCTCCAGGGAGGCCGCCGGGATCGCCGCCGCGCCGAGGCCGAGCACGCCGAGCAGCAGGACGGCGACCGGGCGCCGTACGACGAAGCTCGCCCAGCGGGTGCCCATGTTGGGGCGGCCCGGCTTCTTCGGCGTACGGCCGCCGCCGAGCAGCTTGCTCTTCTGGCCGGCCGGCTTGACCCTGCGGCCCGCGTAGCCGAGCAGCGCCGGGATCAGCGTGAGGGCGATCAGGACGGCGATGGCGACCGTGCCCGCCGCCGCGACGCCCATCTTCGTCAGCATCGGGATGTTGACGACCGACAGGCCGACCAGGGCGATGACCACGGTGAGGCCGGCGAAGACCACCGCCGAGCCCGCGGTGCCGACGGCCCGTCCGGCCGCCTCCTCGCGCTCGCGGCCCTCGGCCAGTTCGGCGCGGTAGCGGGAGACGATGAACAGGGCGTAGTCGATGCCGACGGCCAGGCCGATCATCGAAGCCAGGGTGGACGTCGTGGAGCCGAGGTCCAGGGCGCTGGCGAGCGCGGTGATCGTGGAGACGCCGATGCCGACCCCGATGATGGCGGTGAGCAGCGGGAATCCGGCCGCGAGCAGGGAGCCGAAGGTGATGACGAGGACGACGGCGGCGATCGCGATGCCGATTGCCTCGCTGGAGCCGGTCTCGGGGGTCGCGTTGAGCGCGTCACCGCCGATCTCGACGGTCAGCCCGGCATCCCGCGCGTGCTGGGCGGCTTCCTTCAAGGCGTCCTTGGAGGAGTCCTTCAGCTCCATGCCGGAGACCTGGTACTTCACCGAGGCGTAGGCGATCGAGCCGTTCTGGCTGACGGTGTGCCCGGCGTAGGGGTCGGCGACGGAGGTGACCTCGGAGCCGCTTCTCAGCTCCTTGACGGTCTTCTCGACGGCCGCCTTGTTGCCGGCGTCGGTCATCTTCTCGCCGCCGGGCGCCTTGAAGACGATCCGCGCGGTGGCGCCGCCGGCGTTCATGCCGGGGAAGCGCTGGTCCAGCAGGTCGAAGGCCTTCTGCGCCTCGGTGCCGGGGATGGAGAAGGAGGTGTTGCCGGCGGCCGGCGCGGAGGCGGCGCCCACCCCGGCGAGGGTGAGCAGCGCGACCCATATGAGGGCGACGAAGTGCCGTCGCCGGAAGGCGAGACGGCCTAGCTTGTAGAGATACGTGGCCACGGAGCCGTACTCCCGGTCAGGTCGTGGGGTTCATCAGGGCAGGGGTGATCAGCCCGACGACGTGAGCGGTGACGTCAGGTGGTGGGCTTGGTCGGGGAGAGGTTCAGCCGGTGGGGACGCCGAGGGCGGGGAGGACCACGGCGTCGATGTATGACAGGAGGAAGGCCTGCGTCGGCGGCTGCTCGTCGAGCAGGGTGCGGGCGGCGAACGCGCCGATCATCATGTGCATCACGTAGTCGATCGCCGGGTTGTCCGCGCGGACCTCGCCGCGGTCGATCGCCCGTTGCAGCACACGGCGCAAGGCCGCCAGCTCCGGTTCGATGAGATGGTCCTTGAACGCGCGCAGCAGGTCCGGGTTGCCGTGGACGGCCATCGCCAGGCCCCGCATCAGCGCGGAGTTCTGCTCCATCTCGCAGTCGTCCGAACGCAGGGTGAGGGCGTGCAGGTCGCTCCTGAGCGACCCGGTGTCGACCTCGTCGGCGGGGCCGCCCGGCTTGTTGTGCCGCACCGCCTTCGCGACCAGCTCGGCCTTGCCGCCCCACTGGCGGTAGAGCGTGGCCTTGCTGGACCGGGTGCGGGCGGCGACGGCGTCCATGGTGAGGGCGTCGTAGCCGACCTCGCGGAGCAGGTCGAGCACGGCCTCGTACAACTCGGCCTCGCGCTCGGGCGTGATCCGACTGCGACGCGCCGTTGCGACGGCCTCGGTCATGCCACTCACCTTCCCACTCCGCAGCCTCCTGCTTCGTACACCATGAAGATACCCTGAGGCACGTACGAAACGAAACCGTTTCGTACGTGTCTTGGGTCACGGATGTGAGCGCCGCATAAGTTGCTGGGCCCCAGCGGGCGGAAAAGCATGGGGAGGTGAGCTATCTGCGCTTTCCCCACCTCAGCGGCGACCTGCTGTGCTTCGTGGCCGAGGACGACCTCTGGCTGGCCCCTCTCGACGCCCCGGGCCGGGCCTGGCGGCTCACCGCGGACCGCACGAAGACCGGGCACCCGCGCTTCTCGCCCGACGGCCGCCGGATCGCGTACACCGGCTGGCACAGCCTCGTGCCCGAGATCCACCTCGTCGGCGTCGACGGCGGCCCCGAGCGGCAGCTGACGTACTGGGGCAGCTCGGACACGCAGGTCTGCGGCTGGGACCCGGACGGGCACATCCTGGCGGTCGCCTCCCACGGCCAGCCCTTCTCCTACTTCACCTGGGCCTACAAGGTCCCCACCGACGGCGACCCCGGCGGGCGGCTGCCCTGGGGCCCGGTGGCGGACATCCAGGTCGCCGACGTCGACGGCGAGCACAAGACCCTCCTGCTCACCGGCACCCCGCCGCACGAACCGGCCTCCTGGAAGCGCTACCGCGGCGGCGCCACGGGCCGCCTCTGGCTGCACGGACGGCAACTCGTGCCCGGCATCGGCGGCCATCTGGACTGCCCGATGTTCGTCGCGGGCCGGATCGCCTTCCTGTCCGACCACGAGGGCGTCGGCAACCTCTACTCCTGCGCCCACGACGGCACCGATCTGCGCCGCCACACCGACCACGACGCCTTCTACGCCCGGCACGCCTCCAGTGACGGCACGCGCGTGGTCTACCAGTGCGCGGGCGACCTGTGGCTGGTGGACGACTTCTCCCCGGATGCCGTACCGCGCAAGCTCGACGTCCGTCTCGGCGGCCCGGCCACCGGGCGCCGCCGCTACCAGGTGCCGGCCGCGCAGAACATCGACGGCATCTCCGTGGACGAGACCGGCCGGGCCAGCGCCGTCGTCGTACGCGGCAGCCTGTACTGGCTCACCCACCGCGACGGCCCCGCCCGTACGATCACCGACACGCCCGGCGTGCGGGTACGGCTGCCGGAGATGCTGGGCACGACCGGCCAGGTCGCCTACGTCACCGACGCGGAGGGCGAGGACGCCGTCGAGATCGCCCAGCTGCCCCGCGCGACCGGCGACCGCGCCACGCGCCGGGTGGCCTCCGGCGCACTGGGCCGCGTCCTGGAGATGGCCTGCGATCCCGAGGGCGAACGGCTGGCAGTCGCCTCGCACGACGGGCGGCTGCTGCTGATCGACGTGGCGGAGGAGGAGGCCACGGACACGGGGGCCGGCGAGGGCGGCGGGGGTTCCGGAGAGGTCGGCGAGGGTGGCGAGGGCGGCGAGAATTCCGGGAAGGCCGGCGAGGCCAGCGAGGCCGGCGAGAATTCCGGGGAGGTCGGCGGGCCCGGCGAGGGCTCCGGAGAGACCGGCGAAGGCCGCGAGGATTCCGGAGAGACCGGAGACGGCGGCGTGGGTTCCGGAGAAACCGGAGAGGCCGGCGAGGGCGGCGAGGGCTCCGGAGAAACCAGCGAAGGCCGCGAAGGCTCCGGAGAAACTAGCGAAGGCCGCGAAGGCTCCGGAGAAACCGGAGACGGCCACGTGGGTTCCGGAGAATCCCGAGACGACGGCGCTGGATACGCAGGCGGTGCGGGCGGACATGTCACCGAGTTGATCCGGTCCGTCAACGGCCCCGTCCGCGACCTCGCCTTCTCCCCGGACGGCGCCTGGCTCGCCTGGTCCCATCCGGGCATCGGCCGCTCGCTGCGCCAGATCAAGCTGGCCCGGATCAAGGACCGGCTGATCGTGGACGTGACCAACGGCCGCTTCGAGGACGAGAACCCCGTCTTCACCCGCGACGGCCGCTATCTCGCCTTCCTCTCCTGGCGCGGCTTCGACCCGGTGTACGACGTCCACACCGGCGACCTGTCCTTCCCGCTCGGCTGCCGCCCCTACCTCGTCCCGCTGAACTCGGCGACCCCCTCCCCCTTCGCCCTGAACCCCGAGGGCCGTCCGGCGGCCGGCGGGCTCGACCCGGTCGAGGAGGAGGAGACGGGCGAGGCCGGCACGGTGACCGTGGAGGTGGAGGGCCTGGCGATGCGGGTCACGCCGTTCCCGGTGATCGCCTCCAAGTACTCCGCGCTGTGCCCGGTCGCCGGCGGCGGCCTGGTCTGGCTGCGCTGGCCGATCTCCGGCGCGCTCGGCGAGACCTTCGTCAATCCAGCCGACATCAGCGGCCGCCCCACCCTGGAGTACTTCAACATCACCAAGGCGAAGAAGTCCGAACTGGTCGACCACCTGGACTGGTTCGCGGTCAGCGGCGACGGTACCCGGCTGGTCGTGGTGGACGAGGGCGACCTGCGTGCGGTGCCCTCCGCGGAGATGGGCGACAGCGACACGACCGTCTGGATCGACCTGCGCCGCATCCTGCACGTGGTCGACCCGCCCGCCGAATGGCGCCAGGCCTACGACGAGGCGGGACGGATCATCCGCGCCTACTTCTGGGACCCGGGCATGAGCGGCCTCGACTGGGACGCGGTGCTCGACCAGTACCGGCCGTTCGTCGAACGGGTCGCCTCCCCCGACGAGTTCGCCGACCTGCTGCGCGAGGTCCTCGGCGAGCTGTGCACCTCGCACGCCTACGTCACCCCCGCCCGCCGCAACGAGGGCCCGCCCCACTACCAGCGCTGGCAGGGCCTCCTCGGCACCAACTTCGTCCAGCGCGACGGCCGTTGGCTGGTCAAACGCATCCTCGCCGGCGACTCCTCCGACTCCAAGGCCCGCTCACCGCTGGCCGGCACCGGCATCCGCGAGGGCGCGATCCTCACCCACGTCGACGGCCGCCCGGTCGATCCGGTGACCGGACCGTATCCGCTCCTCGCCGGCTCCGGCGGTACGACCGTGGAGCTGACGTTCACCCCGGCGCAAGGGGAGCCGGGCCGGGCCCGCCGGGTCGCCGTCGTCCCGCTCATCGACGAACGGCCGCTGCGCTACCAGGACTGGGTCGCCAAACGCCGTGCGGTCGTACGGGAGTTGAGCGGCGGCAAGTGCGGCTACCTGCACATCCCCGACATGGGCGGCTCCGGCTGGGCCCAGTTCAACCGCGACCTGCGCATGGAGGTGTCCCGGCCCGCCCTCATCGTGGACGTACGCGGCAACGCGGGCGGCCACATCAGCGAACTCGTCATCGAGAAGCTGACCCGGACGATCCTGGGCTGGGACCTGACGAGGGACGCACAACCGGTGTCGTACACCTCGAACGCGCCGCGGGGCCCGGTCGTGGCCCTCGCCGACGAGGCGACGTCGTCGGACGGCGACATGATCACCGCTGCGTTCAAGCTGCTGAAACTCGGCCCGGTGGTCGGCCAGCGCACCTGGGGCGGCGTGGTCGGTATGACCGGCCGCCACCGCCTCGGCGACGGCACGGTCATCACGGTCCCGATGAACGCGGCCTGGTTCGACGCCTATGGCTGGTCCGTGGAGAACCACGGCGTCACCCCGGACCTGGAGATCATGCGCACCCCCCTGGACTGGGCCGAGGGCCGGCACGCCCAACTCGACGACGCGGTCCAACTGGCCCTGGAGCTGCTGGAGTCCAACCCGGCGGCCATTCCCCCCGACTACACCGAGGTCCCCAACCACGCCCGCCCGAAGCTCCCCCCGAGGCCCAGCTGACATCGAAGGGGCGCGGGGAACAAACGCAGGGCGCCCTCCAAGAAGAAGGGCGCCCCACGCCGACCCGGCCAAAGCCGAGCGCAGCGACTACGCGTCGTAGTCCCGGTCGAACCGGTCTTCCATCTCCTGCTCCGTGTCCTCGATGTCGCGCATGTTCTGGCGACCACGCTCGGACGCCGGCTGCTGCCCCTGCTGGCCGCGCTGCTGCTGACCACGCTGCTGCTGGCCGCGCGGCTGCTGACCCTGCTGGCCACGCTGCTGCTGACCGCGCTGGCCGGCACGCTCACGGCCCTCGTTCAGCTTGTCCTTGGCCTTGTTCTGCCAGTCGTTGGCCTGGTCCTGGAACTGGTCCTTCATACCCATGTGGGTTCACTCCTGTGGTGAGTGAGGGTGGGGGCGAACCCCTCGTGAGACCCTCGGTGAGACCCCTAGGTGGGGCCTCGACCAGATTCACACGGGCGACCACGGAGCGCATGTGGATCAGTTACGGTGGGTTGCGCGCGCCGCTTCGTCGGCCGCCCCACCTGCGCCGACGAGCCCCGAGCGCATCCCCTGGAGCCGGGGCGCGAACCGTTTCATCTCGCGCTGCCCGACCGTCCCGATGAGCGCCGGCAGATACCCGCGCACGCCCTGCATGCCGCGCAGCCACCACTGCCCGTACACATGCGCCGAGCGCCGCTCGATCCCGGCGACCAGCCGGTCCACCGCCGGTCCCAGCGGGTACGTCTTGTTCGACGGCCACGGCAGCCGCTGCCTGAGCTCGCGCATGACGTCGTCCTGGTCGGCGCCGCGCACCATGTCGGTGTCGGTCCAGGACAGATACCCGACGCCGACGCGCACGCCCTGGTAGCCGACCTCGGCGCGCAGACTGTGCGCGTACGCCTCCACGCCCGACTTGGACGCGCAGTACGCCGTCATCATCGGTGCCGGGGTGATCGCGGCGAGCGAGGCGATCTGGAGCAGATAGCCCCGGCTCTCCACCAGCACCGGCAGGAACGCCCGCGCGGTCACCGCCGAACCGATCAGGTTCACCTCGATCACCCGCCGCCAGGCCTGCGGATCGGAGTCGGCGAACGGACCGCCCGTCGCCACACCGGCGTTGGCCACCACGATGTCGACCTTCCCGAACCGGGCCTTCACCTCCTGCGCGACCCGGCTCATCGTCTCGTGGTCGGTGACGTCGGCGTACCAGTGGGCGCTGTCGCTGTGCAGGCGCGAGGAGACCTCCTTGAGCGCCTCCTCCTCCAGCCCGACCAGCGCGATCTTCGCGCCGCGGGCGGAGAGCTTGCGCGCCAGCAGCTCACCGACCCCGCGCGCCGCCCCGGTGACGACCGCGACCTGCCCTTCGAGGCCGACCCTGCTCATGCGCCCTCCTTGATCTGCGCGGGGGTGGCCCCCGTGACATACGTGGTGACGAGCTCCCGGATCCTGGCGGTCACCAGGTCGGGGGCCTCGATCGGGGTCATGTGGCCGACGCCGGTCAGCTCGGTGAGGCCGACGCAGTGCGGCAGCTCGGCGACCAGCGCGCGGGCGTGCACGGGGGGCGTGAGCCGGTCGGAGGCGCCGTGCACGATGGCGGTGGGCGCGTGCAACTCCCGTACGCCGTGGTCGAGATCGAGCGCTTCGAGCACGCGCGCCCAGGCGTGGCGCGCGGCGCGCGGGCAGGCGTGCACGATCCGTGCGCACGCCTCCACCATGTGCGGGGCGGAACCGGCGCCCATGGTGGCGTACTTGAGGATCCTCTTCGCGACCGGCGTGACCGGCCCCAGCGGGGCGCGCGAGCCGAGGATGCGCCCGGTGATCCAGGTGCGGACCCGCCCGGCGCGCCATGGCACCACGCGCGCCTCCGCGACCAGCCGAGAGCTGCCGGTGCTGCACAGCAGGACGGCGGCGGCGTGTTCCCGGAAGCGGGGGCGCGTGGCCGCGGCCATGACCGTCATCCCGCCCATGGAGTGGCCGACGATCAGCGCCTTCTCCCCGCGTGCGAGCGTCTGCGCGAGCACCGCTTCGAGGTCGTCCGCCAGCGCGTGGGTGGTGCACGCGGGGCTCGCGGGACTGCGCCCGTGCCCCCTCTGGTCGTATGCGATCACCCGGTGGTCGGCCGCCAGGTCCCGTATCTGCGCGGCCCAGAAGGCGGTCGAGCAGGTCCAGCCGTGGGAGAGGACGACAGGGGGCGCGTTCTCGGGGCCGTGCACCTCGACGTGCAGGCGCGCGCCGTCGGCGGAGACGACGATGAGCTCGTGGGAGGGGGTGGGCGGGGCGTACGGGCCTGAGGCCACGGAGGCGAGCCGGCTCATGCGGCGCCCTCGCTCTGCGGCACGGCGGCCACCGTCTTCTGCACGGCCGTACCGGCCTGCTGGCCGTCGGACTTCCTCAGGATCTCGTACTCCCCCAGGTCCACCCGCCGCGTCGCGCGCCGGAACTCGGATGTCGTACCGGGCCAGATGGTGGTGTTCCGGCCGCTCGCGTCCAGGTACCAGCTGGTGCAGCCGCCGGTGTTCCACACGGTGCGCTTCATGCGCTCCTGGACCGTGCGGTTCCAGTCCTCGACGGCCGCGGGCCGGGCATCGAGGGCCGTACGGCCTCCCCCAGTGCCTTGAGGGCCTGGGGGGACCCCCAGGACGTCCAGTTGCCGCAGATAGTCGGCCATGTAGTTCAGCTGGGACTCGATCATGAGGATCATGGAGGAGTTCCCGAGGCCGGTGTTGGGCCCGATGATCGTCATCCAGTTGGGGAAGCCGGCGGCCGCGGCGCCGCGCAGCGCCTGCATGCCGTTCTTCCAGGACTCGGCGAGCGTGCGGCCCTCCGCCCCGACCACCCGCTCGGCGATCGGCAGGTCCGTGACGTGGAAGCCCGTACCGAAGATGATCGCGTCGACCTCGGCCTCGGTGCCGTCGGCCGCGATGACGGTCGACCCGCGGATCTCGGTCAGCCCGCCGGCGACGACGTCCACATTCGGCTTGGCCAGCGCCGGGTAGTACGTGCTGGACAGCAGGATCCGCTTGCAGCCGATGCGGTAGTCCGGGGTGAGCTTGGCGCGCAGGGCCGGGTCCTTGATGGCGCGCGCCATGTTGCGCTTGGCTAGCTGCTCGACGAGTCCGAGTTCGTCTGGGTGCTTGGTGAACGCCTGCACCTGAAGTTCCCGGATACCCCACAGCAGGCCGCGCCTGAGCTGGGTGGTGAGGGGCACAGCCCGGTGCAGCCGGCGCTCGACGCCGCTGATGGCGCGGTCGACGCGGGGCATGACCCATGGCGGGGTGCGCTGGAAGAGGGTGAGCCGGGCGGCCTGCGGCTGGATGGAGGGCACGATCTGGATGGCGGAGGCGCCGGTGCCGACCATGGCGACGCGCTTGCCGCGCAGGTCGTAGTCGTGGTCCCAGCGGGCGGAGTGGAACACCTTGCCCGGGAAGGACGCGAGGCCCGGGATCTCGGGGATCTTCGGGTCGGACAGCGGCCCGGTCGCGGAGACGACGACGTCGGCGGAGAGCGAGCCGCGCGTGGTCTCGATGTTCCACCGCAGGTTCTCGGCGTCCCAGCTCATCAGCTTGACCTCGGAGTCGAAGCGGATGTGCGGGCGCAGGCCGAAGAGGTCGGTGACGTGCTCCAGGTAGGCGCGGATGTGCCGTTGCCCGGAGAAGGTGCGCGGCCAGTCGGGGTTCGGCGCGAAGGAGAAGGAGTAGAGGTGGGAGGGCACGTCACAGGCGCACCCGGGGTAACTGTTGTCCCGCCAGGTGCCGCCGACACTGTCCGCCCGCTCCAGGACGACGAAGTCGGTGATCCCTTCGCGGCGCAGCCGCACGGCGGCCCCCAGCCCGCCGAACCCGGACCCGATCACCGCCACCCGTACATGCTCGTGCTCGGCCATCCCGAAGCCTCCACGCATCACCTTGGACTCTGCCAGTGAACACTGGCGCAATGGGACTGTAGAGCAGCTCCGTACCGAGCGGTAGGGGTCGGAAAAGGAAAGTTACCGGCGGTACAACATAGGCTTCGGGCGTGGCAGAGGACGCTGAACACCCGGAGGTACGGCCCCAGGCACCGCGCGAGTACCGCATGGAGGAGCTGGCGCGACTGGCCGGCATCACCGTGCGCACGCTGCGCTTCTACCGCGAACGCAAGCTGATCCCGCCGCCCCGCCGCGAGGGCCGTATCGCCTGGTACGACGACCACCACCTGGCCCGCCTGCGCACCATCGCCGCCTTGCTGGAGCGCGGCCACACCCTGAACGGCATCGCGGAACTCGCCGAAGCCCTCGACCAGGGCCGAGGCGTCGCCGACCTGCTCGGCGTCGGCACCCCCACCGAGGAGGAGCCGGTCCGCCTCACCCCGGAGGAACTCGCCGCCCGCTTCGAGGGCGAGGTCACCCCCGAGAACCTGGCCGCCGCCATGGAGCTCGGCTACCTCGGCACCGACGGCGACCAGATCGTCCACATCAGCCGGCGCCTGCTGGACGTCTCCTCCGCACTGGTCCGCGAGGGCATCCCGCTCGGTGAGGTCCTCACGGCCGCCGCCCGCGTCCGCGAACACGCCGACGCCCTGGCCGAACTCTTCGCCGACCTGATCCTGCGCCACGCCCCGGAGGAGGACCTGCACCGCCTGCGCCCGCTGGCCCGCAGCGTGGTGGAGGCCGAGCTCTCGCTGGCCCTGGACCGGCGCCTCACCAAGGACACGGGCGAGAACACAGCCTGACGGCGCGCCTAGAGGTCGTAGACGACGGTCACCGGTGCGTGGTCGGACCAGCGCTCGGCATGCGTGGCCGCGCGCTCGACGCAGCCCTTGACCGCCTTCCCGGCGAGACCGGGCGTGGCGACCTGGTAGTCGATGCGCCACCCGGAGTCGTTGTCGAAGGCCCGCCCGCGGTACGACCACCAGGTGTACGGCCCCTCGGCCTCGGGGTGCAGGGCGCGTACGACGTCGACGTAACCGCCCTCCTCGGCGGCGAACACCCGGCCGAGCCACTCCCGCTCCTCGGGCAGGAAGCCGGAGTTCTTGGTGTTGCCGCGCCAGTTCTTGAGGTCGGCCTGCTGGTGGGCGATGTTCCAGTCGCCGCACACGACCACTTCGCGGCCGTCGGCGGCGGCCCGCTCGCGCAGCGCCTTGAGGTGGGCGAGGAACTCGCCCATGAAGCGGACCTTCTCGTCCTGCCGCTCGGTGCCGACCTCGCCGGAGGGCAGGTAGAGGGAGGCGACGGTGACGCCGGGCAGGTCGGCCTCGACGTAGCGGCCGCTGCCGTCGAACTCGGCCGAGTCGAAACCGACCCGGACGCGGTCGGGCTCGCGCCGCGTGTAGAGGGAGACGCCCGCGCGGCCCTTGGCGGCGGCCGGGGCGTGCACGACATGCCAGCCGTCGGGCCGGCGCACCTCCTCGGGCAGCTGGTGCGGCTCGGCGCGCACCTCCTGCAGGCAGACGACGTCCGCGTCCGTCTGCGCGAGCCACTCCACGAAGCCCTTCTTGGCGGCGGCTCGCAGTCCGTTCACGTTCACCGAGGTCACAGTCAGCACCAGGGCACGATACCGGCACACTGGTCGGAGCCCGCCCCACGCAAGCCCGACGATCACTGTCCGCATAGAAGTACGATGCCTAGCATGAATATACGTCGCGTTCGTTTCGATCACCCCGACGCCGTGAAGCTCAACGACGAGGTCCAGGCCGAGTACGCCGTGCGCTACGGCGACGACGGCGACGCCACCGTCCTCGATGCGGCGCACTTCGACCCGCCGCGCGGCGTCTACCTGATCGCATACGACGAGCTCGACCGCCCCGTGGCCACTGGCGGCTGGCGCAGCCAGGACCGCAACGAGGAGGGCAACGAGGACGGCGACGCCGAGTTGAAGCGCATGTTCGTGATAGCGGAGATGCGCGGCCGGGGCCTGGCCCGCCGGATTCTCGCGGCCCTGGAGGAGGACGCCCGCATGGCCGGCCGTGTCCGCATGGTCCTGGAGACGGGCACCAAACAGCCGGAGGCCATCACCCTTTACACCTCGTGCGGCTACGAACCCTGCGCCAAGTTCGGCTACTACCGCCACTACGAGGACAGCCGCTGCTTCGCGAAGCGGCTGTAGACACGATGAAGCCCCGGTCGACTTTCGCCGACCGGGGCTTCATGCTGCGTGGACCTGAGGGGATTTGAACCCCTGGCCCCCTCGATGCGAACGAGGTGCGCTACCGGACTGCGCCACAGGCCCTTGCAACGAGTGAAACTCTAGCATCCCCATCGGGGTGCTTGGAAATCCGTTCCCTGACTGGTCAGAGGCGGGCTTGCAGGGGCGTGACGGCAGTCACTCGTTGGCCGCGCGCGGGCGGTCGCCGTCCTCGTACTGATCGAAGAGGGGCGTGCGTCCGCGCTCTCGCGCCCGGCGCGCGGAAGCCCCGGGGGTCGCCCCGCGCGAGCGGGTGCGGGCGTGGGGGAACGCGTCGCCGCGGCCGGCCCCCGGCTTGTCGCCGGACGCGGACGCCTGCTCGTCCGTCCCGGCCTCGGGCGCGCGGCTCGCCTCGTGCTCCGGCGCGACGGAGCTGGAGCGCGCCGAGCTCCAGGTGTCGGGCGCCCCCAGATCCACGTCGGACGTGGCACGCGGCGCGACCGGCGCGGTCACGTACGTCGGCAGGGGCACCGGCACCGGGTCCCAGCTGTCCCCGCCGGGCCGCCGCTGCCGCTCACGCTGCTGGTCGACCCACTCGGCGTGGTCCGTCTGCTCGACGAGCGCGCGCCGGTCCGCGGCGAGCGCGGAGAGCCCGGGGTCCGTGCCGGTCTCCAGGGCTCCCTCCGGTTCGTCGGCGGCGGAGTCCGGGTCGAGGGGCGCGCGCCGCCGCGGCTGGCGCTCCCGCAGCCGCTGGGCGGCGGCCTCGGCGCGCCTGCGGTCCATCTGGTAGGCGAAGCGACGGCGCTCCTGGGAGCGCAGGTACGCGATGTACGCGCTGAGCAGCACGGCCGGCGCGGCGGGCGCCCACAGGAAGGTGAGACCGCCGACGGCGGCGACGATCGCGCCGAGCGTGAAGGCGAGGAAGAGCACCACAGTGGTGCGCCTGCGGCGCGCGAGGACCTTCAAGCGCCGGGCGCGCGCTGCGGCCGTCTGCCCCGAGGGCGTCCGCCGCGCCGGCGGCACTCGCTTCCGCGCGGACGCGGAACCGGATGCGGGCGTGGACTTGGGCGCCGGCACGGCGGCCTGTTCGCGCACCGGTTCCGCCCTCCTGGGCGCCTCGGGATCGGCGTCGGCGTGGACCTGACGGCGGGTCGGAGGCATGGCGAAGGCACGGACGTCCACCGAGTCGGTGACGGCGTCCGGATCGCCGGTGTCCGGCTCCCCCTCCTGGGCGGAGCGCGCCCGCAGGTCCTTGGCGTACCGGCGCTCCATTCCCGCCCGTCCGGACAGCAGCCGGATGGCGGTGCTGAAGCGTTCCGTCGGACGGGCCTCGTTCAGCTCGTCCTGCCTACGGAGCCACATTGGCACCAAGTAGGCGGCCCAGGCCCCGACAATGACTGCGTAGATGAGGCCGCTGCTGCTCACGCCTCACACCGTAGAGGGGTTTACGCGAGGCCATCCGCCAATTGGGCCGGTGTGTCGCACGATCTGGCTGATATTTCCAGCTTTTTTTGCGACCGATGCGATCAGTTGACCGCCGCGGGCGCGAATTCAATGCCCTGTGACGGTCAGCATCCGATCAATTTCGAACACGTATTCAATTTTTCCCGGGGCTAGGCGGGATTCCCCGGGGTGTTCTCCCGCTCGCTGTGCCGCCCCTGCCGAGAGCGTGCCCGCTGCCACCGCGCGAGCAACCCGTCGGGCACCTCTTCCGCGGTGAGCGCGTACACCAGGTGGTCGCGCCAGGCGCCGTCGATGTGCAGATAACGCGGCCGGAGCCCCTCCTCGCGGAATCCGAGTTTCTCCACCACCCGCCGGCTGGGCCGGTTCTCGGGGCGAATGCAGACCTCGATGCGGTGCAGCCCGACCATGCGGAAACAGTGGTCCACCACGAGCGCGACGGCCGTCGGCATGACCCCGCGCCCGGCCACCGACTCGTCCACCCAGTAGCCGATGTGCCCCGAGCACATCGATCCCCAGGTGATCCCGGCGACGGTCAACTGCCCGACGAGCCGCCCCTGGTACTCGATGACGAACGGCAGCATCCGGCCCGCGTTGGCCTCGGAGCGCAGGTGCCGCACCATCTGGCGGTAGGTCGGCCGGTGCGCGATCGGCCCGCTCGGCGTGGGCGGCGGGATGGTCGCCTCCCAGGGGCGCAGCCAGTCCCGGTTGCGCCGGTTCACCTCGCGCCAGGCCCGCTGGTCGCGCAGCCTTATCGGCCGGAGGACGACATCGCCGTCCACCAGCACGACGGGCCAGGAAGGGCTGTTCAGCTCGCACCCCCGCTACTGGGTCTGGGGTGGTCGCCGCCGCGGATCTGCTCGACGGCGTGGACCAGCAGGGGTTCCAGCACGGCGAGGCCGTCCTTCACCCCGCCCGTGGAACCCGGCAGATTGACGATCAGGGTCCGCCCCACGACACCGGCCAGGCCCCGGGAGAGCGCCGCCGTCGGGACCTTCTCCCGCCCGAACGCCCGGATGGCCTCCGCGATGCCCGGCACCTCGTGGTCGATCACCGCACGGGTGGCCTCGGGAGTGCGGTCGGTGGGCGAGATGCCGGTGCCGCCGGTGGTGACGATGACGTCGTACCCGGCGTCGGCTCCCGCGCGCAGCGCCGCCCGGACGGGGTCCCCGTCCGGGACGACCTGAGGCCCGTCGACGTCGAAGCCGAAGCCCTTCAGGCCGTCGGCGATCAGGGGGCCGCCCTTGTCCTCGTAGACGCCCGCGGCGGCCCTGTTGGAGGCGGTGACGACCAGAGCACGATAGGTCATGCCCGGCTCCAGTCGCCCGACTTGCCGCCCGTCTTCTCCTCCACGCGTACGTCCGTGATGACCGCTCCCTTGTCGACCGCCTTGACCATGTCGATCACGGTGAGCGCGGCGACCGTCACGGCGGTGAGGGCCTCCATCTCGACGCCCGTACGGTCCGTCGTCTTCACGGTGGCCTGGATCTCCACGGCGTCGTCCGCGACCGACAGATCCAGTCTCACACCGGACACCGACAACGGGTGGCACAGCGGGATCAGGTCCGGGGTGCGCTTGGCGCCCATGATGCCGGCGATACGCGCGGTGGCCAGGGCGTCCCCCTTGGGCACCCCCTCGCCGCGCAGCAGCTCGACCACGCGCGGTGAGACGAGGACGCGGCCGCTGGCGCGGGCGGTGCGCGCGGTCACGTCCTTCCCCGATACGTCGACCATGCGGGCCGCGCCCGAGTCGTCGATGTGCGTCAGTCCGTCCTGCGTACTCATGGTGTGTGCCGCTCCCGGTCCGGGCCCGTCACAGTGCGGTGCGCGGGCCTGTTGTGCGCGACACGGTACCCCCAACCAGCAGGGCTCAGCCGAGCAGGACCACCTCCACCTCGGCGCCGGGCTCGACGCACTCCACGTCCTCGGGGACGACGATCAGGGCGTCCGCGCGCGCCAGCGCCGCGATCAGGTGCGAGCCGGCACCGCCCACGGGGGTCACCTCGCCGTCGCCGTAGGCACCGCGCAGGAACTGCCGGCGCCCCTTGGGCGAGCGCAGCGCCTTGTCCGCCTTCAGGGTGGCCCGGGCCCGGGGCCGGTGCACGTCCGGCAGGCCCATCAGGGTGCGGACGGCGGGACGGACGAACAGCTCGAAGGAGACGTACGACGACACCGGGTTTCCCGGCAGGGCCAGCAGCGGGGTGTGGTCGGGGCCGATGGAGCCGAAGCCCTGGGGCTTGCCGGGCTGCATGGCGAGCTTGCGGAACTCCACGCCGCTGCCCGCCTCGTCCTCGTCGCCGACGTACGACAGCGCCTCCTTGACGACGTCGTACGCCCCGACGCTCACCCCGCCCGTGGTCACCATCAGGTCGGCGCGGACCAGCTGGTCCTCGATGGTGGAGCGGAGGGTCTCGGCGTCGTCGGCGACGGCGCCCACCCGGTAGGCGATGGCGCCGGCGTCCCGCGCGGCGGCGGTGAGGGCGAAGCTGTTGGAGTCGTAGATCTGGCCGCCGGCCAGCTCCTCGCCGGGCTGGACGAGTTCGCTGCCGGTGGACAGGACGACCACGCGCGGGCGCGGGCGCACGCGTACCGTGCCGCGGCCGATCGCCGCCAGCAGCGCGATCTGCGGCGGGCCGAGGATCGTCCCGGCCTCCAGGGCGCGGTCGCCGGCCTTCACATCGCTGCCCTCCGCGCGCACGTGCGCGCGTGCCTCGGCGGGGCGGTGCACGCGCACCTGACCCTGGGCGCCCTCGGGGGCCAGGCTGCGCGCCCGCATGCCGTGCACCGGGCCTTCGGCCAGTCCGCCGTCCGTCCACTCCACCGGGACGACGGCCTCGGCGCCGGGCGGCAGCGGGGCGCCGGTCATGATCCGGGCGGCCTGGCCCGGCCCGACCCGGACCAGGTCTGCCGCGCCCGCCGCGACGTCCCCGACGACCTCCAGGACGGCCGGGAACTCCTCACTGGCGCCCGCGACGTCGGCGACCCGCACCGCGTACCCGTCCATGGAGCTGTTGTCGAACGGCGGCAGGGACACCGGCACCGTGACGTCGTCGACCAGGACGCAGCCCTGGGCGTCGAGCAGTTGCAGCTCGATGGGTTCCAGGGGGCGGACGGTCGAGAGGATGTCCTCCAGGTGCTCGTCCACCGACCACAGGTCGTCCGGGCCGGCGGGGCGGGTCGCGGCGCTGCTCAAGATTGCTGCATCTCCTCGGCTACGTAACTGCGAAGCCAGGTCCGGAAGTCCGGGCCCAGGTCTTCACGTTCGCACGCGAGTCTGACAATGGCACGCAGATAGTCGCCGCGGTCGCCGGTGTCATAGCGGCGGCCCTGGAAGACGACGCCGTGCACCGGCCCGCCGACCTTCTCGTCCGCGGCGAGCTGCTGGAGGGCGTCGGTCAGCTGGATCTCGCCGCCGCGGCCCGGCTCGGTCTTGCGGAGTATGTCGAAGATGTGCGGGTCGAGGACATAGCGGCCGATGACCGCGTAGTGGGACGGGGCGTCCGCCGGGTCCGGCTTCTCGACCAGACCGGTCACCCGCACGACGTCACCGTCGGCGGTCCCCTCCACGGCCGCGCAGCCGTAGAGATGGATCTGCTCGGGGGCGACCTCCATGAGGGCGATCACGCTGCCGCCGTGCTGCTCCTGGACCTCGATCATGCGCTGCAGGAGCGGATCACGCGGGTCGATCAGGTCGTCGCCCAGCAGCACCGCGAACGGCTCGTGGCCCACGTGCGGGGCGGCGCACAGCACGGCGTGGCCCAGACCCCTGGGATCGCCCTGGCGTACGTAGTGCATGGTCGCCAGGTCGCTGGACTCCCGCACCTTCGCGAGCCGTTCGGCGTCGCGCTTCTTCTCCAGCGCCGATTCCAGCTCGTAGTTGCGGTCGAAGTGGTCCTCCAGCGGGCGCTTGTTGCGTCCGGTGATCATGAGGACGTCGTCGAGCCCCGCCGACACGGCCTCCTCGACCACGTACTGGATCGCCGGCTTGTCCACGACCGGCAGCATCTCCTTGGGAGTGGCCTTCGTGGCCGGCAGGAACCGGGTGCCAAGGCCCGCCGCGGGAATGACAGCCTTGCTGATCCTGGGGTGCGACTGAGTCATGTCCGCAACCATATCCGGTGCCTTTGTGCGGAAACTGTGGCTCCGGTTGGTTGACCCTTTATGACTGCATTCAAGAAGGGTGCGAGAACGACCCGTGGAACACGACGGACGCGCGAGCGAGCCTGACAAGCGAACGTTGCGGCGAGAGCTCCTCGCGTTGAGGAGCAGGTTGACGGACGATGACGTCGGCGAGACGGGCCGTGTGCTGGCGCGGCGCGCCCTGGACCTGCCCGAGCTGGCGCATGCGCGCACGGTGGCGGCGTACGTCTCCGTGGGGAGCGAGCCCGGCACGCGGGCGCTGCTGGACACGCTGCGCGCGCGGGGCGTGCGGGTCCTGCTCCCCGCGCTCCTGCCCGACAACGATCTGGACTGGGGCGAGTACACCGGCCCGGACTCCCTCGCGCGGGTCCAACACGGCGGGAAAATGGCGCTTTTCGAGCCCTCCGGCACGCGTCTCGGCCCGGACGCCGTGACGGCCGCGGACGTCGTCCTGCTGCCCGGCCTCGCGGTCGACGCGCGCGGAATGCGCCTGGGACGCGGCGGAGGGTCGTACGACCGCGTACTGGCCCGGCTGGACCGCGCCGGTGTACGTCCCCGGCTCGTGGTGCTCCTGTACGACACGGAGGTCGTCGCGCGTGTCCCGGCGGAGGCGCACGACAAGCCCGTGCACGCCGTGGTGACGCCCTCGGGCGTGCGCCGCTTCCCGGGCGCCTGACCGGACGCGCGGTACGCGAAACGGCCCTCCGCGCGTGCGCGTGGAGGGCCGTTTCCGTGCCGTCAGTGGGTCACGGCTTGAGGACGAGGGCGTCGCTCGTACTCTGGTCGACCGCCTTGCCCGTGAACGACCAGGGCAGCAGCTCGCCCTTGGCCCACAGGCTCGTCTGGTCCGTGTAGTGCGCGCTGAAGGCGTGCCCGGAGGCGCCGGTCAGGTTGATCCACTTGGACTTGTCGAAGTCGGCGAGGTTGACGACCATCCGCATGGACGGCACCCAGACGACGTTGTAGCCGCCGGCGGCGTTCCAGCCGGTCGCGTTCACCGTGGCCTCGCCGCCGCTGAGCTTCCAGGGGCCGCGGTTGAGGATGTACTGCAGGGCCTGGGGGCCGTCGGTGCCGAGCGTCTGGTTCTTCAGGAACAGGCGGTGCAGCCGGCCCCAGCTCCAGGTGTCGATGTCCTTGCCGAGCTTGGCGGTGAGCTCCCAGCGGGCGTCGATCATGGCGCGGGCGAAGAGCTGGTCCATGGTGTTCGCCGCGGGACGGGTGCCCGACTTGGGCGTCTTCCACCAGTCACTGTCCGGCTTGTCCATCAGGGTGCGCACGACCTCGAACCAGCGGTCGCCGCCGTCCGGCTGCGCCTGGTCGGTGTCGCGCTGACCGCACTCGCGCACCTTGGTGTCGTCGTCGACCGGGCCGGTGCTGTCGATCTTGTCGACCCACAGGCACTGTCCCTGGACGCGCACCTCCTTGGGCAGCTTGTTCCCGAAGGCGAGCTTGAGGATGTTGCGCCAGACCGCGTTGAAGTAGGCGGCCGCCGCGGAGTCGGACTCCTGGGTGTAGTCCCAGCCCTCCAGCAGCTTCTGCGCGTCCCGCACGTTCTTGTCGGCGAGGTTGATCTTCAGCAGCTTCGGCACCAGGAGCTTGGCGATCTCGCTGCTGTTGTCCAGCTGCATCTGCCGCATGTCGTCGGTCGAGATCTTGCCGCCGTCCTTGATCTTGGACTCGATCAGGTCGGTGATGCGCTGGCTGCGGGTGCCGTAGCCCCAGTCGGTGGTGAGCGTGTACGGGTACTTGTCCTTGCCGACCACGGCCTGGTTGGCGGTGACGATGTAGCCGCGCGCGGGGTCGAACTCGTACGGCAGCTCGCTCTGCTTGACGAAGCCGGTCCAGCGGTACTTCGAGTCCCAGCCCGGTGCCGGGATGGAGCCGTCGTCGACGGAGGAGCGCGTGGGGATCTTGCCGGGCAGCGTGTAGCCGATGTGGTTGTCGGTGTCGGCGTAGACCAGGTTCTGCGAGGGCACGTCGAACAGGGCGGCCGCCTGGCGGAAATCGCTCCAGCCCGCCGCCTTGTCGAGGGCGAAGATGGCGTCCATGGAGGTGCCCGGGTCCAGCGCGGTCCACCTCAGGGCGATGCCGTAGCCGTCACCGCGGTCGGGGGCGGCGGTGTTGACGGTGGCCCGCCTGCCGACCTGGACGAGTTCGTCGTCACGGTCCGACAGCAGCGGCATCCCGTCCTGGGTCTGGCGCACGACGATCGTCTTGGCGGCGCCGCCGGCGACCTTGATGGTCTCCTCGCGGGTCTGGAAGGGCCGGACCTTGCCGTCGTACAGGTAGCCGTTCGCGGTCACCTTCTCCAGGTAGAGGTCGGTGACGTCGACTCCGGAGTTGGTCATGCCCCAGGCGATGTTCGCGTTATGGCCGATGATCACACCGGGCATGCCGGCAAAGGTGTAGCCGGTCACGTCGTACTGGCACTTGCTGGAGACGCTGCGGCAGTGCAGGCCCATCTGGTACCAGACGGACGGCAGCGACGCCGACAGGTGCGGGTCGTTGGCGAGCAGCGGCTTCTTGGTGATGGTGTACTTCCCGGACACCACCCAGGAGTTGGAGCCGATGCCCTGGCCGTTCACGCCGACGGCCGTCGGGACGTTGTCCAGGACCTTGTAGAGGCCCGCGAGCTGGCTTGTGAGCGACGATCCGGTGGCGCCCGAGGTGGAGGAGCCGGACGTGCCCGTCGTGCGCCCAGAGGCGCCCGTGGCGCCGCCGGACGTGCCGGACGTGCCCGTCGTGCCGGTGCCCTGCGAGGTTCCGGTGCCGCCGCCCTGCTGGAAGGACTTGGTCAGCCGGCTGTACCGGCCTTCCTGCACGATCGGCTTGTTACGGCCGTACGGGTACTCCGGGTACAGGTCCGCGATCTGCTGGGGGCCGAGCCGGCTGGACATCAGGGCGCGGTCGATCTCGTCCTTCATGTTGCCGCGCAGGTCCCAGGCCATCGCCTTCAGCCAGGAGACGGAGTCGACCGGGGTCCACTTCTGCGGCTTGTAGTCGTTGGTGAAGCCCAGGGCGGCGTATTCCAGGGAGATGTCCTTGCCGTCCTTGCCCTGAAGGTAGGCGTTGACACCCTTGGCGTACGCCTGCAGGTACTGCTTCGCGGCGGCCGAGAGCTTGGTGTCGTACTCCCGCTGGGCGATGCGGTCCCAGCCGAGGGTGCGCAGGAACTCGTCGTTCTTGACCTGGCTCTTGCCGAACATCTCCGACAGGCGCCCGGAGGTCATGTGCCGGCGCACGTCCATCTCCCAGAACCGGTCCTGCGCCTGGACGTAGCCCTGCGCCATGAACAGGTCCTCGTCGGAGGACGCGTAGATCTGCGGGATGCCGTTGCCGTCCCGCTTGACGTCGACCGGCCCCGAAAGGCCTGGGAGCGTGATGGTGCCCTTGGTCTGCGGGAAGGAGGCGCGGACGGTACTGATCGACCAGTACGCGCCGTAGGCGATGCCTCCGATGATGGCCAGTACCAGGACCAGCACGATCAATCGGGCTTTGCGCCCCTTCTTCCTGCCGGACTTGGCGGGCTTGTCACCCGTTGTGGCGGTGGTGTTGGGGGGCATCGCTGTCCTTGCTGTCCTAACGCGAGCGGCAGGTCGGGCTGTGACTTTGAATGAGCGCTGGAGCAACCATAGGCGCAGGGCCCTGTCCCGCTTGACGCGGAGTCGGGAACCAGCGCGCACGAGCGTTCGATCTTGCCCGGCCGAGCGTCAAGAAAGCGTCAAGACTTAGGTAAGGTAACGAAGTACTTGGGTGCGGTGCGCCGCAGCCTCGGTCTTGTGTACGTCAGCCCGCGCGCCGGCACGCGGGCCAAGGAAGGGAACCGCCGCTGACTGTTCACCACCTCAACCAGCTTCTGCTCGTCTGCTCCGTGGTCCTGCTCGTCGCCGTCGCGGCCGTGCGGATCTCCTCCCGCAGCGGGCTCCCCAGCCTGCTCGTCTACCTGGCGATCGGCGTCCTCATGGGCCAGGACGGCATCGGCGAAATCCACTTCAACAGCGCCGCGGTGACCCAGGTCATGGGGTACGCGGCCCTGGTCGTGATCCTCGCCGAGGGCGGTCTCGGCACGAAGTGGAAGGAGATCAGGCCGGTCCTGTCGTCCGCCTCCGTCCTGGCGACCGCCGGAGTGGCCGTCAGCGTGGGCGTCACCGCGGCGGGCGCGCACTATCTGGTCGGGCTGGGCTGGCGGCAGGCGCTCATCATCGGCGCGGTGGTGTCGTCGACGGACGCGGCGGCGGTCTTCTCGGTCCTGCGCAGAATTCCCCTCCCCGCGCGCGTGACGGGCACGCTGGAGGCGGAGTCCGGCTTCAACGACGCCCCGGTGGTCATCCTGGTCGTCGCCTTCTGCACGGCCGGCCCGGTCGAGCACTGGTACGTCCTGCTGGGCGAGATCGCCCTGGAGCTGGCCATCGGCGCGGCCATAGGGCTCGCGGTGGGCTGGTTCGGCTCCTGGGGGCTCAGGCACGTGGCCCTGCCGGCCTCCGGCCTCTACCCGATCGCGGTGATGGCGATCGCGGTGACGGCGTACGCCGCCGGCGCCCTCGCGCACGGCAGCGGCTTCCTGGCCGTCTACCTCGCCTCGATGATGCTCGGCAACGCCAGGCTCCCGCACTGGCCGGCCACGCGCGGCTTCGCCGAGGGGCTCGGCTGGATCGCCCAGATCGGCATGTTCGTCCTGCTCGGCCTGCTGGTCACCCCCCACGATCTGGGCGACGACGTCTGGCCCGCCCTGGTCATAGGGCTGGTCCTGACCATGGTGGCCCGCCCGCTCAGTGTGGTGCTCAGCCTGGCGCCGTTCCGCGTGCCGTGGCAGGAGCAGACGCTGATGTCGTGGGCGGGGCTGCGCGGCGCCGTGCCCATCATCCTGGCCACCATCCCGATGGTGAACGGCGTCACCGGCAGCCGCCGCATCTTCAACATCGTCTTCGTGCTGGTCGTGGTCTACACCCTCGTCCAGGGGCCGACCCTGCCCTGGCTGGCGCGCACGCTGCGCCTGGGCGAGGAGGGCGAGGCCTCCGATCTCGGCATCGAGTCGGCGCCTCTGGAGCGGCTGCGCGGGCACCTGCTGTCCATCTCGATCCCCGAGGGCTCCCGGATGCACGGCGTGGAGGTCAACGAGCTGCGCCTGCCGCCCGGGGCCGCCGTCACCCTCGTCGTACGCGAAGGAAAATCGTTTGTTCCGCTGCCCACGACGGTGCTGCGCCGGGACGACGAACTGCTCGTCGTCGCCACCGACCCGGTGCGCGACGCGGCGGAGCGACGCCTGCGCGCGGTCGCCCACGGCGGCAAGCTGGCGGGCTGGCTGGGCACGAACGGGGCGGGCAGGCCGCATTAAGGGCATGTTTCGCACAGTTCACACCCCGTGAAATCCCAGGTGACCGCGCGCATGGTGCTCGTTTTCACAGCCGTGGGAGCCGGTGATCCCTGTACCATGAAGGCGCACCCTGATCGAACCAACTCTGCCTGACGCAGAGCTGGCGCGACCGTATGGCGGCCGGGCCTCCCCACCCGCAGTGGGCGCCGGTATCTACCGCAGTCCGCGCAAGAGGACAGCTCTCGGCACCCGGGCCGCACAAGGCCCGCGCTACCAGGCGGCAGAAAGGCACGGGCCGTGGGATCCACGGTCACCACCACCGAACCGGAGAAGACCTCGCCGGCCTCGTCCCGCCCGGGATACGGACAGCTGCTGCGCACCCGCGGCGCCTGGACCTTCCTGCTCCCCGGTTTCGCGGCGCGTCAGCCGTTCGCGATGCTCACCCTCTCGATCGTGCTGCTGGTGCAGCACACCACCGGCTCGTACGGCGCCGCGGGCGCCACCGCGGCCGCCACCGGTGTCTCCATGGCGCTGTTCGCGCCCTACAGCGGCCGCCTCGCGGACCGCTACGGCCAGCGCGCCGTGCTGATCCCCGGCGTTCTCGTGCACACCGTGGCGGGCCTGTCGCTGACGGCGCTCGCGCTGGCACACGCGCCCCTGTGGGCGCTGTTCCTGGCGGCCGTCCCGACCGGCGCCTCGGTGCCGCAGGTCGGTCCCATGGTGCGTGCCCGCTGGGGCGTGAAGCTGCAGGGCTCGCCCCTGATGACCACCGCGGCGGCGTTCGAGTCGGTCACGGACGAGCTGACGTTCGTCTTCGGTCCGCTGCTGGCGACCGCGCTGTGCACCACGGTGACACCGGCGGCCGGCCTGGTCACGGAGGGCGCGCTGACCCTCGTCGGCGGTCTGCTGTTCGCGGCGCAGAAGGGCACGCAGCCGCCGGTGAGCCGGGACAGCGGGCACGCGCGCGTGAAGCACGCCTCCGCCCTGCGCGTGCCGGGCGTGCGCGTGCTGGTCGTGACCTTCCTGGGCATCGGCTCCGTCTTCGGCGGCATGCAGGTGTCGCTGGCGGCGTTCACCGAGTCGATCGGCGAGCCCGGCCTGAACGGCGTCCTGTACGGCGTCTTCGCCGCCGGAAACATGCTGTCCGGCATCGTCTGCGGCGCGATCGCCTGGAAGACCACCCCCCAGCACCGCCTGGTCGTCGGCTACACGGGGCTCGCGATCGTCGCGTCCGCGCTGTGGACGGCACACTCGGTCCTGCTGCTCGCCGGGCTCGGCCTGCTGGTCGGCATGTGCATCGCGCCGGCGCTGATCACCGGCTACACGCTGGTCGAGGGCCTGGTCCCGGCCGGTGCCCGCACCGAGGCCTTCACCTGGCTGACCGGCGCGGTCGCGCTCGGGCAGGCGGCGGCCGTCACCGTCGCCGGGCAGCTCGAGGACCGGCTGTGGGGCGGCGCGGGATTCCTGGTGCCGATGGCCGGCACCGTGCTCGCGCTGGCGACCCTGCTGACGCTGCGCTCGCGGCTGGTCGCACGCCGGCAGAACCGCACCGTCGCACGTGGCGTCGGTCACCGCGTGCCGGTGACGGTGGACTGATCCCCCGGAATACGTCACTATGGTTCGTCGTTAGCACTCATCGAGTGAGAGTGCCAGGAGGAAGACAGTGCCGACCTACCAGTACCAGTGCACCGAGTGCGGCGAGGGCCTTGAGGCGGTGCAGAAGTTCACCGATGACGCCTTGACCGAGTGCCCCAGCTGCGGTGGCCGCCTGAAGAAGGTGTTCTCCGCGGTCGGCATCGTCTTCAAGGGCTCCGGCTTCTACCGCAACGATTCCCGCGGCTCCACGTCGAGCAGCAGCCCGGCGTCGAAGCCGTCGAGCACGTCGTCGGCCGGCTCCTCCTCGTCCGACTCCAAGTCGTCGGCGTCGTCGGCGTCCTCGTCGTCCTCCTCGTCGCCTTCGTCGAGCTCCACCAGCAGCTCCGCGGCCTGACCCCTCTTCCCCGGACCCTGCCGTCATACGACGGCAGGGTCTTCGGCGCTTGTGGAATCGGGCTCCCCCACGGTTTCGCCGCCCGCTAATGTTCGGTTCATGGCGAACGCAGAGATCGGCGTAATCGGCGGCTCGGGCTTCTACTCGTTCCTCGACGACGTGACCGAGGTCCAGGTGGAGACCCCCTACGGGCCGCCCAGCGACTCCCTCTTCCTCGGCGAGATCGCCGGCCGGCGGGTCGCCTTCCTGCCCCGGCACGGCCGCGGCCACCACCTGCCGCCGCATCGCATCAACTACCGCGCCAACCTGTGGGCGCTGCGTTCCGTCGGCGTCCGGCAGGTGCTCGGCCCCAGTGCGGTGGGCGGCCTGCAGCCCGAGTACGGCCCCGGGACCCTCCTCGTGCCGGACCAGTTCGTGGACCGTACGAAGTCCCGGATGCAGTCGTACTTCGACGGGTTGCCGCTGCCCGACGGCACCGTGCCGAACGTCGTGCACGTCTCCATGGCCGACCCCTACTGCCCCGCCGGACGGGCCGTCGCCCTGAAGGCCGCCCGAGGACGGGACTGGGAGCCGGTGGACGGCGGCACGCTGGTCGTGGTCGAGGGACCGCGCTTCTCGACACGTGCCGAATCGTTGTGGCACCGGGCGCAGGGCTGGTCGGTCGTGGGCATGACCGGTCACCCCGAAGCGGCGCTCGCCCGGGAGCTGGAGCTCTGCTACACGTCGCTGACCCTGGTCACCGACCTCGACGCGGGCGCCGAGACCGGTGAGGGCGTCTCGCACGAGGAGGTGCTGCAAGTGTTCGCGGCGAACGTGGACCGGCTGCGCGATGTGCTGTTCGACGCGGTGGCGGCGCTTCCGGAGACCGGCGCACGGGACTGCCTGTGCGTGGACGCGCTCGGCGGGATGGATCCGGGCTTCGAGCTGCCGTAGCGCACTCGCGAGGAGTCCCCGGGTGCCGTGGACGAGCACCCTGTGGACGAACAGCGGACGAGCCGGTGGGGCCGGTGGACAACCGAGCGGAATTCCCCGTTCGGGTGGGCGAGTTGTCCACAATCCGCCCGTGGTCCACCGGCTCCGGCGGGATCCGGCGCGAGGCCTCATCGTGGCATCGCAAGCCGAATTCCTCGTCGCAGGCGGTGATTCCCGTGCCCTGGTCCTCGTCGTCCCCGCATCCGTCCTCGCCCTCTCGTCCTTCCCCACCTCCCCTCCGGCTGCCGCGTCCGCTGGGCACGGACGCCCCGGCGACCCGTGAGGTCCCGCAGTTCCCACCCGTGCGCGTACGCGGCGGGCGGTATCAGCTGCAGCGGCTCGTACGGCACCGCAGGCGGGCCGTCGCGGCCGGCCTCGCGGTGACCGCGGCCGCGCTCGTTGCCGCGGGCCCGCGCACCGGGGCCGAACCGCACCGCGCGGAACAGGCCCGCGGTCACCCGGTCACCGTGCCCGTACGCCGGCACGCGGCAGCGAATGTCGTGACGGCGCCGGTACGGATCGCCGACGCGGCCACCGTCCGGCTCCTACGGCCCGGCGACCACGTGGACGTCATTGCCGCCGAGGACCCGTCGGCCGGCGGCGTCGCCCGTGTGCTGGCCCGAGGCGTACGGGTGACCAAGGTGCCCCAGCCTGTGGAGAGCGGTGGCGAGAGCGGGGCGCTGGTCGTGCTCTCGGTGCCGCGTGCCACGGCGGCGCGGCTCGTCGGTGCGAGCGCCACGGCACGCCTGGCGGTGACGCTGTGCTGAACCGGCTCCGACGCTTTCTCGGCGGCCTGCTGTCAAGTCGCTCGATCAAGCCCGGGGGCTGGACACAAGGCCCGCACCGTGCCGTAGGTTGCGGAGCGTTTCGTTCCACACCCTGTGCATGCGAGGAGAGTCCCCGAGGTGAGCGAGCAGCAGAAACCGAGTGTCTGGCAGGGCTTCAAGGCCTTCCTGATGCGCGGCAACGTCGTCGATCTGGCAGTCGCGGTGGTCATCGGCGCGGCCTTCTCGAACATCGTGAACTCGGTGGTGAAGGGGATCATCAACCCGCTGGTCGGCGCGATCGGGACGCAGAACCTGGACAATTACAGCTCGTGCCTGAGCTCCACGTGCAAAGGCACCCACGGCATCCGGCTGATGTGGGGCTCCGTCCTCGGTGCCGCGCTGACCTTCCTGATCACCGCGACGGTGGTGTACTTCCTGATGGTCCTGCCGATGTCGAAGTACCTGGCGCGGCAGGCGGCCCGCAAGGCGGCGCGGGAGGGCACGAAGGAGGTCATCGAGGTGACCGAGCTGGAGGTGCTCAAGGAGATCCGGGACGCGCTGGTCGCTCAGCGCGGATCGGGGCACGACGAGCGCTAGCGGCGCCGCCGCGGACGGCTCACAGGTGGTGGGGCGGCTTCTCGTCGAGGAAGCGCTTGAGGTCGGCGACGCTGTCGCCCTCCGTGCGCTCACCCCATCCGCGATCGGTGTCGTCCGAGGACTGCCGGTCCAGCGGGTCGTCGAAGACCAGCGCGGGCTTCGGGTCGCGGGGCTCGGATGCGGGGGCGGTGCTCATGCCTCAAGGGTACGGTCCCGGCCCGGACGTCCACAGCGGCGCCCGAAGGTCCCGGCGCCCCACGCCCGACGACCGAGAAGCCCGCCTGATCTGCACTTTTGCCCGGATTTATAGATGCTTGTCCACGTGTGAACACGTTCACAAGATTTTGGGCCGGATTTCTGCTGTCCTGGGAGGCATGACGTCGAGTTCCGCTCCGGCGCCCGCCTCCCCGGGCGCGCCAAAGCCCTCCGGCCCCCTGCGCCGGCTCACCGCGCGCGGGCGCGACGAGGCGCACCGGGTCTCCTCCCCGCTAGAGCTCTTCTTCGACCTGTGCTTCGTCGTGGCGATCGCGCAGGCGGGCGTGCAACTGGTGCACGCGGTCGCCGCAGGGCACGCGGGCGACGGCATCCTCGACTACGCCATGCAGTTCTTCGCCATCTGGTGGGCCTGGATGAACTTCACCTGGTTCGCCTCGGCGTACGACAACGACGACGCGCTGTACCGGGTCGTCACCCTGGTGCAGATCGCCGGCGTGCTGGTGCTGGCGGCGGGAATCTCCCGGGCTTTCCAGCAGCACGACTACCTGGTGGTCTGGCTCGGCTACGTGATCATGCGTCTGGCCATGTCCGCACAGTGGCTGAGAGCCGCGAGAGCGGCCGAGGGCGCCGAGAGAACCACGGCGTTGCGATACGCACGCGGCATGCTGCTGTGCCAGATCGGCTGGCTCGGGCTGGTGCTGCTGCCGGAGCCCGCCCGGCCCTGGGTGTTCCTCGTGATGGCGATCGCCGAGATGTGCGTGCCTTTGTACGCCGAGAGGGGTCACGAGACCTCCTGGCATCCGCATCACATCGCCGAGCGCTACGGCCTGTTCACCATCATCGTGCTCGGCGAGACGGTCGCCGCGGCGACCGTGGCCGTGAAGTCGGCCGTGGAAGAGCATCAGGCGCTGGGCGAGTTGCTGCCGATCGCGGCGGGCGGGCTCCTGATCGTGTTCTCCGCGTGGTGGATCTATTTCGTGGTGCCCATCCACGGCCACCTGCGGGCCAACGACCAGGCGTTCCTGTGGGGTTACGGGCACTACCTGATCTTCGCCTCCGCCGCGGCGATCGGCGCCGGCCTGGAGGTGGCCGTGGAGCACGCGGTCGGCACCACGCACATCTCCAGGCTGTCCGCGTCGGCAGCGGTGACACTGCCCACGGCGCTGTATCTGCTGACCGTCTGGGCGCTGCACTCGCGGCACTTCAAGGTCGGCATCGCCCAGCAGCTGGTCCTCCCGGTCACGGCGCTGCTGGTGATCTGCTGCACCTTCCTGGGCGACTGGGCGGTGCTCGCGGCCGGGTTCGTGTCCTCGGCCGCGGTCGCGACCGGAGTGACGCTGACGGCGCGTATGGCCGGGCGCGAGCGCGCGGCGAGCGCCACCGCTCCGGCCGCCTGAGCCCTCGCAGGCGCGTGGACCGGCGACACTGGCCCCATGACAGTTGACGCAATCACGGACGTCGCCGGGGTGCGGGTGGGGCACGCCGCCCGCAGCGGGGACGGCTGGCTCACCGGCACCACGGTCGTTCTCGCTCCGCAGGACGGCGCGGTCGCCGCCGTGGACGTACGCGGCGGCGGCCCCGGCACCAGGGAGACCGACGCGCTCGACCCGCGCAACGTGGTGCACCGCGTCGATGCGGTCGTGCTGACCGGTGGCAGCGCGTACGGGCTCGACGCGGCGTCCGGTGTGATGGCCTGGCTGGAGGAGCAGGGGCGTGGAGTGCGGGTGGGGCCGGATCCGGCGCATGTCGTGCCGGTCGTGCCCGCCGCGTGCGTGTTCGACCTGGGGCGCGGCGGGGACTTCGGTGCGCGGCCGGACGCGGCGACGGGACGCGCGGCGGTCCAGGCCGCGGCGGCGAGTGGGCCGGGCGCGCGGGTGCCGGAGGGGTGCGTCGGGGCCGGTACGGGCGCCGTGGCGGGGCGGATCAAGGGCGGGGTGGGCACCGCGAGCACGGTGCTCGACTCGGGTATCACCGTGGCCGCGCTGGTGGTGGTGAACGCGGCGGGGTCGGTGCTCGAACCCGAAACGGGCGCGCTGTACGGGGAGTTGTGCCAGGGACGGGTGGAGTATCCCGAGGAGCGCGTGCACGAGGCGGCGCGGCGGCGCCTCGACGAAAGCGCCGCCACGAACGCACCGCCCCCGCTCAACACGACACTTGCGGTGGTCGCGACCGACGCGGGCCTGTCCAAGGCACAGGCGCAGAAGCTGGCGGGCACGGCGCACGACGGAATCGCGCGCGGCGTTCGGCCGGTGCACCTCATGCACGACGGCGACACGGTGTTCGCGCTGGCGACCGGCGCTCACTCGCTCGCCGAGCACCCGTTGGCGCTCAACGACATCCTCGCGGCCGGGGCGGACGTGGTGACCCGCGCGATCGTGCGGGGCGTACGCGCCGCCGAGTCGGTCGACGGTCCGGGCGGGGCGTGGCCGTCGTACGGGGAGTTGTACGGGGCGCGTTAGGGGTGGCGCGTACGCCGCGGGCCGAGGTGCCCGTCGGGCTTGAATTGTCGCGGTTCTGTCACGTGATGGCGTTCATGAAAAACGGAGGGAACCTCCCCCGCACCCGCGCCCTCTTTCTCCACGTACTGGAACGGATCACGCACATCACACGAACCTGGAGCAGCCCGTGACAACGCCGGACATTGCCGCGCGGCGCGTACTGGGGGCCTGTGCCGCCCTGATGGTCGGCAGCCTCACCCTGACCGCCTGCGGTGGCAGCGCCAACGCCACCGACGAGGGCAAGGGCGGCAAGGACTCCCCCAAGGCACCGACGGCGAGGATCCTGATCTCTGCCAGGGACGGTTCGACCGGCGCGTCCATCAACGCGACCGGCGTGCAGGTCAGCGGCGGCAAGCTGACCGGCGTGAAGATGACCGTGGCCGGGACGGCGCAGACCGTGTCCGGGGCGATATCGGCGGACGGCAGCAGCTGGAAGCCGAAGCAGCAGCTGGAACGCGGGACGAAGTACGAGATCGACGCGACCGCGAAGGACGCCGACGGACGCACCACCGCGACCAAGTCCATCTTCACGACCGTCACGTCGGCGGACAGTTTCGTCGGCACCTACTCCCCGGACAACGGCACCACGGTCGGGGTGGGCATGCCGGTGTCGTTCACGTTCGACAAGTCGATCACCGACAAGAAGGCCGTGCAGTCGCACATCACGGTCAACTCCAGCAGTGGCCAGCAGGTGGTCGGGCACTGGTTCGGGAACCAGCGACTGGACTTCCGGCCGCAGGAGTACTGGAAGGCCGGCTCCAAGGTCACGATGAAGATCGACCTGGACGGGGTCGAGGGCGCCAAGGGCATCCACGGGGTGCAGAACAAGACCGTCACCTTCACCGTCGGGCGGTCGCAGGTCTCCACGGTCGACGCCAACACGCAGACCATGACCGTGGTGCGGGACGGCCGGACGATCAAGACGATTCCGATCTCCACCGGCAGCCCGGATCACACCACGTACAACGGGCAGATGGTGATCTCCGAGAAGTTCACGCAGACGCCCATGGACAGCCGGACGGTCGGCCTCGGCAACGCGTACAACATCCCGGACGTCCCGCACGCGATGCGCCTGACGGACTCCGGTACCTTCATCCACGGCAACTACTGGTACAACAGGGGCAATCCGCCCTTCGGCCGCGAGGGCACCAGCCATGGCTGCGTCGGGCTCGCGGACGTGCAGGGCGGGCAGGGCGCCACGCCGGCCAAGTGGTTCTTCGACAACTCCCTCCTCGGTGACGTCGTGATCGTGAAGAACTCCCCGGACTCGGCGGTCTCCCCGGACAACGGCCTCAACGGCTGGAACATGTCGTGGAGCGCCTGGACCGCCGGAAGTGCCGCCTGACCGGCAGCTTTTGACGTGACGTGAGGCCGCGCGGGAACTTCCCGCGCGGCCCGTGCGTTTTCCCGGCGTACGTTTTCTCGGTTCCCGGACATGATGTCCGACCGAGGGGCTACGGTATGCACCCACAAGGTGACATGCAGCAACGCCGGGAGAAACCTTGAGCGTTCCGTACGAGACGGCAGCGTACGAACCAGCCGAGTCGCCCGAGTCTCCGGAGGAGCATCTCGAGCGGCTCCTCGGCCGTGCCCTGAACTCCTTCGAACTGCCCGACGAGGTGATACGGCAGCTCGACTACGCACTGATGCAGGACAGTTCGCTGCACTCGGCGTACCACAGCGCGGGGCTGCACCGGGAGACGTACCGGCACACCTGGCTGCTCGCCGACGGCTCCGCGATCACGCTGTGGGAGCTCGTGCACAACCCCACGCCGGGCGGCGCCCCGGTAAGTGAGGTGTACGTCGACCAGGAGGAGCTGCAGACGGCCACGGCGCGGCTCGGGATGCCGCCTCAGACGCCGGAGTTCGAGCTGCCCGCGCTGATGCGGCTGTCGGCGATTCCGGAGCCGCGGCACGCGTTCGTCTCCGACGACTCGGCGGACCATGCGCGCCGGCTTCTGCGCCGTGCGGAGAATCCCGACCGGCCGGACGCGCAGACGGCGGCGCTGCTGGCGACGGCGACCGCGCACGAGATCACGCAGGCATTCGGCCGCCCGGGGCGCGCCGGCCGCGCGGGGCTGACCTACGCGCTGTACGAGCACGCGTTCCTGCTGCCGGACGGCAGTGAGGTCTCCCTGTGGGAGGTCGAGCACACGGCGACGCCCGACGGTCGGCACATGTGCGAGGTCTACATGTCGGAGGACGCGGCCCGGGGCGCCATGGAGCGGCGCGCGGCGCGACAGGGATAGCGCCCGGCCTGAGGCGGCCGACGCAGGGCCCCTCGCGGGTCAGTGATGGCCGAGTTGCCGTACCAGCCCGGCGAAAGCGTCCTCTTCCGCCGGGGTCAGCTCCACCGACTCCAGCGGCGGGCCGGCCTGCGGCTGAGGCGGGAGAGCCGGGAGGCGGACAGCCGGGAGCTCTCGGAGGGCCTCCGCACGGAAGCGGCGCAGCAGGCGCATGACGCCGATCGCCCAGGCGACACCGATCAGTGTGAGGACGATCGCGCCGATCAGCTGGAGAGTCGGGACATGCTCTGGCATGCACCCCAGTACACACCACGGTCCGGGACTTTGGCCCCGGACCGTGACGTATCTCGCAGGTGCCGTGAACAACTCACAGCGAACTAAAGGGACAAGCGCATGGCGAGGCCGTGGCGCGGTGTCAGGCCGCTACGGGCTGCTTGCTCTCCTTCGTCGTGGTGGCGGTGTCCGCGGCGGGGTCACCGGCCGTGTTCTCGGGGGCCGGCTTACGCAGCCCCTTGAGGAAGACGACCAGAGCCGTGGTCGCGCAGACACCGGCCGCGATGGCGATGAGGTACAGGAACGGGTTGCCGATCAGCGGGACCACGAAGATGCCGCCGTGCGGGGCACGCAGGGTGGCGCCGAAGGCCATCGACAGGGCGCCGGTGAGTGCGCCGCCGGCCATCGCCGAGGGGATCACGCGCAGCGGGTCGGCCGCCGCGAACGGGATCGCGCCCTCGGAGATGAAGGAGGCGCCCAGGACCCAGGCGGCCTTGCCGTTCTCGCGCTCGGTCTGGGTGAACAGCCTGCCGCGCACGGTGGTGGCCAGGGCCATCGCCAGCGGCGGAACCATGCCGGCCGCCATCACCGCCGCCATGATCTTCATCGCGGAGTCGCTGGGGTTCGAGACCGCGATGCCGGCGGTGGCGAAGGTGTAGGCGACCTTGTTGACCGGGCCGCCCAGGTCGAAGCACATCATGAGGCCGAGCAGGGCGCCGAGCAGGATCGCGTTGGTACCGGTGAGGCCGTTCAGCCAGCCGGTGAGGCCTTTCTGGGCGCCTGCGATGGGCTTGCCGATCACGACGAACATCAGGAATCCGACGATCGCCGAGGAGATCAGCGGGATCACCACCACCGGCATGATGCCGCGCAACGCCGGGGGGATCCGCACCTTCTGGATCGCCAGCACCACGCCACCGGCGATCAGACCGGCCGCCAGGCCGCCGAGGAAGCCCGCGTTGATGGTCAGTGAGATCGCGCCGCCCACGAAGCCGGGGACGAGGCCGGGCCGGTCGGCCATGCCGTAGGCGATGTAGCCGGCCAGGACCGGGACGAGGAAGCCGAAGGCGACGACGCCGATCTGGAAGGACAGGGCGCCCCAGCTGCCGGCCTGGGTCCACACGAAGTGGTCCATCACCGACGGCGCCTTGTTGATCTTGTAGCCGCCGATCGCGAAGCCCAGGGCGATGAGGAGGCCGCCCGCGGCGACGAACGGAACCATGTAGCTCACGCCGCTCATCAGCCACTTGCGGAGCTTGGTGCCGTAGCCCTCGGTGGAGTCGCCCGCGCGCTCGACCGGCGTGCCGCCCGACGCGGGCGCCGGCGCGCTCGCCTCGCCGCGCGCCGCCTTCCCGCGGACCTGCGTGATGAGTTCGGCGGCGCGGTTGATGCCCGCCTTCACTCCGACGTCGACGGTGGGCTTGCCGGCGAAGCGGTCCTTGTCGCGTACGGGGACGTCGTGCGCGAAGATCACGCCGTCCGCCGCCGCGATCACCGCCGGGTCCAGCCGGCTGAAGCCGGCCGAGCCCTGGGTCTCGACGATCAGCTCGACGCCCGCCTCGCGGCCCGCGTTTTCAAGGGACTCGGCCGCCATGTAGGTGTGCGCGATGCCGGTCGGGCAGGAGGTGACGGCGACGATACGGAAGGGGCGCTCGCCGGAGTCGCCGGCGGAGGCGACGCCGCCAGGGGTCGCCTGCGCCGGGGCGGGTGCGCCGGGCGCCTGCGCCGTGGTGGCGGCCGTAGTGGCCGCCGCGGCGCCGGCGGAGGCCGCCACCGGCGCCGCAGCGGTGTCTTCGGAGGCGCCCGCGGCACTCTCAGCGGCGGCCGCGCCTGTGCCGGCTGTGCCGCCTGAGTCGGAGGTGACATCTGTGGCACCCGTGCCGCCTTGAGCAGCACCCGCCGCAGCGTTCGCGCCCGCGCCCGAATCCGCGCCCCCAGCGCTGCGAGCCGCGCCCGCACCCGCCCCCGTCTCCGCGGCCTCCCCCGAGGACGCCGTCGGCGCCTGCGCCGCACCCGGTGCCTCGTCCCCGCGGATCAGTGCCGCCGCCGTCTGTGCGCCGGCCGCCGCGCGCAGTGCCGAGGTGAACTCGGTGTTCATCAGCTGGCGGGCCAGTGAGGAAAGGATCGTGAGGTGGGCGTCGTCGGCGCCGGCGGGTGCCGCGATCAGGAAGATGAGGTCCGCCGGGCCGTCCGCGGCGCCGAAGTCGATGCCCGTGGCGCTGCGGCCGAAGGCGAGGGTCGGCTCGGTGACGTGGGCGCTGCGGCAGTGCGGGATGCCGATGCCGCCGTCGAGGCCGGTCGGCATCTGGGCCTCGCGGGCGGCGACGTCGGCGAGGAAGCCCTCCAGGTCGGTCACCCGGCCCTGGGCCACCATGCGCTCGGCGAGGACGCGCGCCGCAGCTTCCTTGGTGTCGGCGGACAGGTCGAGATCGACCAGGTCCGCGGTGATCATGTCGCTCATCGCGGGCTCCTATGCACGCGTATCGCCCGTGGGAAGGGGTGGGCGGAGAGGGGGACGGGGGTGCGGTGGGGGTGTGAGGTCGGGCGGGAGGCGGGGCCGGGGAAACCCCGCCTTCGGGCGACGGCGTACCGGCTCGGACGGAGGTGCCGCCCGGTGGCAGCGGCGAGTGGCGGCGGGGCCTGCCGCTTCGGGGCCGGTCGGGTGGGGGCGCCCGGGGGCGTGGTGCTGGGGCGCGCGCCCAGCCGCCGGGTGCCGGGGCGTGCGCAGCGAAGCGCGAGCGGGGTCATGAGACCGGCTCCGTCAGTTCACGGTCGAGGGGGATCTCGGCCGTGACGGTCACCGCCGCCGGGTCCAGGTCGGCGGGGGTCGGCATGACGCTGCCGGGGAGCTGGACGGCGGCGGCGCCGTGGGCGACGGCGGAGGCGAGGGCCTCGGGGCCGCTGCCGCCGGCGATGAGGAAGCCGGCGAGGGAGGAGTCGCCGGCGCCGACGTTGCTGCGGACGGTGTCCACCCGCGCGGTCGCGAACCAGGCGCCCTTGTCCTCCACCAGGAGCTGCCCGTCGGCGCCCAGGCTCGCGAGCACGGCGCGCGCGCCCATGCCGCGCACCTCCTCGGCTGCCTTCAGCGCGTCGCCCAGGGTCGCGAGGGGGCGCCCGACGGCTTCCGCGAGCTCCTCGGCGTTGGGCTTCACCACATCGGGCCGCGCGCGCAGCGCCTCCAGCAGCGCAGGCCCCGAGGTGTCGAGCGCGATGCGCGCACCCCCGGCGTGCGCCCGCGCGACGACATCGGCGTACCACGAGGGCGCGAGCCCCCGGGGCAGGCTGCCGCAGCACGCGATCCAGTCGGCGTCACGGGACTGCTCGCGCACGGTGTCCAGGAGCAGTTCCTGTTCGGCCGCCGACAACTCCGGCCCCGGCGCGTTGATCTTGGTGAGCACCCCGTCGGACTCGGCGAGCGCGATGTTGGAGCGGGTGGCACCGGCGACCGGGACCGGCGCGACCTCGATGCCCTGCGCGTCGAGCAGGTCGGCGATGAGCGCCCCCGGCGCACCACCCAGGGGCAGAACGGCGACTGTGCGCCGACGGGCGGCCGCGACGGCGCGCGAGACGTTCACGCCCTTGCCGCCGGGATCCATCCGCTCGGTCTCGGCACGGATGACCTCGCCGCGCTTGAGGGCCTGGACCTCGTAGGTGCGGTCGAGGGAGGGATTGGGGGTGACGGTGAGGATCATGCGCGCGCTACTTCCGTGCCGCCGCGCTCGATGACGGCGGCGTCCTCGGGGCTCAGCCCGCTGTCGGTGATCAGCAGGTCCACGTCGCTCAGGTCGCCGAAGCGGGCGAAATGCTCCTGGCCGTGCTTGGCGGAGTCGGCCAGCAGCACCACGCGGCGGGCGGCGGCGACCGCGGCTCGCTTGACCGCGGCCTCGGCGAGGTCCGGGGTGGTCAGACCGTGCTCGGCGGAGAAGCCGTTCGCGGCCACGAACAGCACGTCCGCGCGGATCTCGCCGTACGCGCGGAGCGCCCAGGCGTCCACGGCGGCGCGCGTACGGTGCCGTACGCGCCCCCCGACCAGATGGAGCTGGATGCCCGGGTGGTCGGCGAGGCGGGCGGCGATGGGCAGGCTGTGCGTGACGACGGTCAGGGAGGCCTCCAGCGGGATCGCGGCGGCGACCCGGGCGACCGTCGTACCGGCGTCGAGGATCACCGTGCCCTCGGCCGGCAGTTCGGCGAGGGCGGCCTTGGCGATGCGGTCCTTCTCGTCGGCGGCGGTGGACTCGCGTTCGGCGAGGTCCGGTTCGAAGTCGAGCCGGCCGACCGGGATGGCACCGCCGTGCACCCGGCGGACGAGGCCGGCGCGGTCGAGGGCCTTCAGATCGCGACGGATCGTCTCCGCCGTGACCTGGAACTCCTCGGCGAGCGACAGCACGTCCACCCGGCCGCCGTCACGTGCGAGCCGGAGGATCGCCTGCTGCCGTTCCGGTGCGTACATATCGTTGGCCTCCGCCTCGATGTCCGTTCACTTCCGAGAGATGCCCGAACGTGTGGTTTCAAGCGAGGCTACGCCCGGCTTCCCGGAAAGTAAACAGGTTCGGATTCCAATCGGGCATGAACGGACTTCCGGTCAGACGGTGAGCCCCGCGCGGGCAACACGAGGGCCCGGCACCTGTTCGGTGCCGGGCCCTCGTCGAGCCCGGTCAGGGCACCAGCTCGGGTTCCCTCTCCACCACCGGCAGCTCCTCGTCCGCCGCCCCTTCCATATGCTGCGCGGGCCGCTGCGGCAGCGCGGACATCAGCAGGAAGATCGCGCCCATGATCCCGGCGACCCACCACAGCGCGTGCTGGAAGGCGTGCACGAAGGCCGGGCCGGCCTGGGACGGGGCCAGACGGTCGCCGATCTCGCCGAAGAACACCACCGACACAAGACCCAGGCCGAGCGCGTTGCCCATCTGCTGCACCGTGTTGATCAGCCCGGAGGCGGAACCGGCGTGCTCGCGCGGCACCTCCGAGAGCACCGCGTCGGTCAGCGGGGCCACGATCAGCCCCATTCCGGCGCCCATCACGACCAGCGGCAGAGCCATCTGCCAGGAGGCGATGGCGAGGCCGTACCGGTGTGCCTCCCACAGGTAGAGCAGCACGCCCGCGCCCATCACCAGCGCGCCCGCCTGGAGCACCTTCCGGCCGAACCGCGGGACCAGCTTCTGCACCGACATCCCGGCCGCCGTGGACACCGCGAGGGAGAACGGCACCCCGGTCAGCCCGGCCCGCAGCGGGCTCCAGCCCAGGCCGACCTGCATGTACAGCGTCCAGACCAGGAAGAAGATGCCGAGCGCGACACCGAAGACGGTCTGCACGGCGATGCCCGCGGCGAAGCTCTTCACCCGGAAGAGGGACAGTTCGACGAGGGGGGAACCGTCCCTGGCGGCCTTCCGTTTTTCGTACGACACCAGCGCCACGAAGACGACGAGCGCACCGGCCATGCAGACGTACCCCCACAGTGGCCAGCCCAGCTCGCGTCCGCGGGTGAGCGGGTAGAGCAGCATCAGCAGGCCGAGCGAGACCAGGGCGACACCGACCAGGTCCAGCTTCAGCGCCTTGGGGGCCTTCGATTCGGTGATGAAGCGGCGTCCGAGTATCCAGGCCAGGACGCCGACGGGGAGGTTGATGAGGAAGATGGGCCGCCATTCGAGGCCGAACAGGTTCCACTCGGTCAGCAGCGCGCCGAGCAGCGGTCCGGAGACCGCGCCCAGTCCCACGATCGCGCCGAACAGACCGAACACCTTGCCGCGTTCGTGGGCCGGGAAGGTGGCGTGCACGATCGACAGCACCTGCGGCACCATCATCGCCGCCATGCCGCCCTGCAGGATGCGGGAGGCGACCAGCATCTCCGGGTTCGCGGCGAGACCGCACAGGGCGGAGGCGAGGGTGAAGCCGCCGATACCGAGCAGGAAGATCCGTTTGCGGCCGTGGATGTCACCGAGACGGCCACCGGTGATGAGGCCTGCGGCGAAGGCGAGGGCGTAGCCGGCGGTCACCCACTGGATCTGGCTCACCGAGGCATGCGCGGTCCGCTGGATGGACGGGATGGCGATGTTGACGATCGTTACGTCCACCAGGTCCATGAAGGCTGCGGCCATCACGATGGCCAGGGCCAGCCAGCGGTGCGCTTCACCGGAGGGGGCGGGCGCGGAGAGCGCCGTGAGGGCCGGTGCGGCGCCCTCGGTGCCGGTGGTGCCGGTTCGCTGTGGCTGGTCGCGCAGTTCCCCGCGCCCCTCGGCGGCGGTGCTGTCGTTGTGGCTCATGTCGTCAAGGTAGGAGGCCATTAGGTCAGATCATGTCCTAGTCGTCCGGCATTCTCGTATGCATGACTACCGACACACCCGCGCGGCTCCTGCAACTGCTCTCACTCCTGCAGACGCCCCGCGAATGGCCCGGTGGGGAGCTCGCCGAGCGGCTCGGGGTGTCGCGGCGCACCGTGCGGCGGGACATCGACCGGCTGCGGGAGCTGGGCTATCCGGTGCAGGCCACGAAGGGTGCGGACGGCGGGTACCGGCTGGTCGCGGGCAAGGCGATGCCGCCGCTGGTGCTGGACGACGAGGAGGCGGTGGCGATCGCGGTGGGGCTGCGCGCCGGTGCCGGCCATGCGGTGGAGGGCGTGGACGAGGCGTCCGTACGGGCCCTGGCCAAGCTGGAGCAGGTGCTGCCCGCCCGGCTGCGCCACAGGGTGTCCACGCTCCAGACAGCGACCACCCTGCTGACCAGCGGGGACGGGGCGAGCATCGCGCCGGAGACGCTGACCGTCATGGCCTCGACGGTGGCGGGACACGAGCGGCTGCGGTTCGCCTACCGCGACAGGGAAGGCGGCGAGTCCAGGCGGCTGACGGAGCCGCACCGGCTGGTGTCGACCGGGCGGCGGTGGTACCTCGTCGCCTACGACCTCGACCGCGCCGGCTGGCGGACCTTCCGGGTGGACCGGGTGAGCGAGCCGTTCGCCACCGGAGTCCGGTTCGCGCCACGGGAGTTGCCGACGGGGAGCGCCGCCGAATATCTACGGCAGTCGATCCAGGGAGGGCAGGAGACATACGAGTTCGCGGTGCGGTTCGCCGCTCCGGCGGGGCAGGTCTCCGCGAAGGTGCCGGCGTGGCTCGGGGTGCCGCAGGACGACGGCGAGGGCGGCTGCGTGCTGCGCGGCACCTCCGGCGATCCCGTGGAGTGGCTGGCGATGCGGCTGGCGATGGCGGGGTACGAGTTCGCGGTGCGCGAGCCCACGGAACTGGTGGCGGCCGTACGGGAGTTGGGTGGGCTGCTGAGCCGGGCCGGGGCGGGTGAGCTTGGGGAGCGGGTGGCGCGGTGATGGTCCGGCCGCGTCCGCCGCGGCCACGACGTTCAGCCCTGTCCGTCGCCCCACCCGAAGCCCCGCAAGGAACCGAGGTTGCGCAGCGCCAGGGCCGCGGGGCCTTGCGGGCCGGTGGGCGGGGAGGTCGTGGCGGCCCAGGACTCCACGGCCACGCGGACGGCGGCGCCGGCCACGGCCGCGGCGAAGCGGAGGTCCGGGGTGTCCGGTGCGGGGGGCGCGGGGCGGACGGCAACGTCGGTGCGGCCGGCGCGCTCGTCGGCCGCTTCGCCTGCCTCGGCTTCCCTGATTCCGTCACCTCCGACTCCGCCGTTCACGGCCGTAGTTGACGAAAGGCGGGTCGTCAGGATCTCGGCCAGGTTCTGGTCGGACTGCTGGCAGACCTCTGCCCAGACCTTGCGCAGGGCGGGGCTGGTGCCGGCCAGGCGGATCAGGGTGCGGACCCATTCCCAGGATGCCGTCGAGACGCCGAGGCCGGGGGTGAGGGTGTGATGGACGGCGTGTTCCAGGGCCTGCGGGACGGTGAGGTGGGCCGGGGCCGAGCGGACCGCTTCCGCCCAGCGCTGGGCTCCCGTCGCGTAGAGGGGGGCGACCGCTTCCTCCTTGGTGGCGAAGTAACGGTAGAACGTGCGCGGCGCGATGCCCGCGGCCTGCGCGATGTCCTCGGCGCGGGTCGCCCTGAGGCCCTGTCGGACGAACAGGGCCGCCGCCGCGCGGGCGATCTCCGTCCGGGTCTCGGCCTTGCGGCGCTCGGTCAGCGAGGCCGGCGCGGGGGCGGAAAACTGCTGGTGGGCGGGGCTGGAGGTGGTGCTGGAGGTGGTGCTGGGGGCAGTGCCGGGGGTGGTGCTCATCCCGGCAGGTTATGTCCGTGTGGCAGAATCTGCCATCCGGCGGTCCACCCCGGGGTTCAGGTACGGGGTGGGCCGCCCTTCCATCCGGGTGCGCCGCCGCCCACCGCCCCACCGTCTGCCCGTCTCCCCGTCTCCCCGTCGCCCGTGGAGACTTGAGTCTCCCGTAAGGGGAGACCGGAAGGTGGGGTCATGCACAGCGGCGCCTCGTACTCGATCGGTGAACTGGCCCGGCGCACCGGAATGTCGGTCAAGACGATCCGTTTCTACTCGGATCAGGGTCTTGTGATGCCGGAGAGCCGTACCCCGGCCGGTTACCGCCGTTACGGCCCCGAGGCCGTCGCCCGGCTGACGCTCGTCCGGACGCTGCGCGAGCTGGGCCTCGGTCTGGAGGTGATCCGGCGGATCGTGGACCGGCCGGTCGCCCTCGGCCGGATCGCGGCCGAGCAGGCCGCCGCACTGGACGTGCAGATCAGTGTGCTGCGCCTGCGCCGGGCGGTGCTGTCCGCCGTGGCGGCCAGGCGTGAGCCGACCTTCGAGGAGATGGAACTCATGCACCGGTTGGCGACCCTGTCCGCAGCGGAGCGCAAGCGCCTGATCGACGGTTTCCTCGACGCCGTCTTCGACGCGCCCCAGCCGTCCGAGGCCGGGTTCCGGCGTTCCCTCACCCCGGAGTTGCCCGACCGCCCGACCGAGGAGCAGGTGGCGGCGTGGGTGGAACTGGCCGAGCTGTCGCTCGACGACGGGTTCCGCGCCGCCGTACGACGACTGGTCCGGGAACATGCCGGGGACCGGGCCGGGCCCGCGGGAGACGTCGGCGCACCGCCCGTTCCGGAAGTCGTCGCCGTCGCCCGGGATGTCGTGAACATCGCCCTGGTGTCCGGCACCAGGCCCGAGGCGCCGGAGGCGGATCCCGTCGTGGCGACCCTCGTCGCCCGGTGTGCCCACGCCTCCGGGCACCGCGGCCCTGACTCACCGCACGCGTGGCTGCTGCGGCGCCTCGAAGCCGCGCGCGAACCCCGCCGGGACACCTACCTCCGCCTGCTGGCCCGTATCAACGGCTGGCCGGCGCCGGAGCCGCTGACACCCGTGATCGACTGGGCGGTCACCGCGCTGCGGATTCGGGCGGTGGCCTGATGACAACACCCGGGCGGCACCGGGCGGTTGGCCGGTGAGGTTCTGGCGCCTCAACCGCCGCAAGAAGTCGTGCAGTTGGCCCGGTCGAGCTCCCCGACAGGCTTGAACTCGTGGGCCGCGTACCAGCGGCGCCGCCGGACTTTCCCCTGGACGGCCATCCGCACGCCCGGACACAGAGGAAGCCGGGCTTCGGCACCCGGGGGGGATAGGCGCCGAAGCCCGGCTGGGAAGGTCCCGGCGCCGGGGGGGGATGTGCGTCGGGACGTGGCTGTGTTGTGGGGCGGCGTGGGTCGTGCGGGTCGGCGCGTGGGGTCGGCCGGTCTGTACGGTGCATGGGGAGTGCGGTTCCCGGGGCCTGGCTGCTCCTGGACCCGCAAGGGTTGTTCCCGCGGGCCCGGGTGTTGAAGCGATGGGACCACGCCATGTTTGCGCCGTCTTTCGCCACCGGAGTGCGCAACCCCTGGGCACCGTACGCCCACAGGCACCACGCGCCTCCGCGCACCGTACGCCCACAGCCACCCCAGGCCGCGGACCACGGCACGCCCGCCGCCCCGCACATCGCGGGGGCACCGACCGCGCCGGCGCACTGCCCGCCCCGTCGGACACCGCAGGCGCCCGCGCAGTACCCGCCCCATCGGCCGCCACCGCACGCACCCACGCAGTACCCGCCCCCTCGGACACCGCACGCGCCCGCGCACTGCCTGCCCCAACGGGCACCGGAACAGCCGCCCTGGCCCGCTACGCCGCCGCGTCGAACCCCGTCTGCCGGGCCAGCTTCTTCAGTTCGAGCAGGGCGTGCTTCTCGATCTGGCGGATGCGCTCGCGGGTCAGGCCGTGCTCCTTGCCGACCTCGGTCAGGGTGCGCTCGCGGCCGTCCTCGATGCCGTACCGCATCTTGATGATGGAGGCCGTGCGCTGGTCCAGGCGGCCGATCAGGTCGTCCAGTTCCTCGCTGCGGAGCAGACTCATGACCGACTGCTCGGGGCCGACCGCCGAGGTGTCCTCCAGCAGGTCGCCGAACTGGGTCTCGCCCTCGTCGTCCACCGACATGTTCAGCGAGACGGGGTCACGGGCCCAGTCGAGGACGTCGATGACGCGCTCCGGGCTCGCGCCCAGCTCCTTGGCGATCTCCGCGGGCTCCGGGTCGCGGCCGTTCTCACGGTTGAACTCGCGCTGCACACGGCGGATTCGGCCCAGCTCCTCCACCAGGTGGACGGGGAGCCGGATGGTGCGGGACTGGTCGGCGATGGAGCGGGTGATGGCCTGACGGATCCACCAGGTGGCGTACGTCGAGAACTTGAAGCCCTTGCGGTAGTCGAACTTCTCGACCGCGCGCACCAGGCCGGCGTTGCCCTCCTGGATCAGGTCGAGCAGGGGCAGACCGCTGCGCGGGTAGCGCCGGGCGACCGCCACGACCAGGCGGAGGTTGGAGCGGATGAAGACGTCCTTCGCCCGCTCACCGGCGGCCACCAGGGCCTCCAGTTCCTCGCGGGAGGCATCCGCAGCCGACTCCTCCTCACCGTCGAGGATCTGCTGCGCGAAGACACCCGCCTCGATGGTCTGGGACAGCTCGACCTCCTTTGCGGCGTCGAGCAGTGGCGTGCGCGCGATCTCGTCGAGGTACATGCCGACCAGGTCGCGGTCCGCGATCTCGCCGCCATGGGCGCGAACACTGCTTGCCGAGTCGACCGTCTCGCCGGAGGCGGACTGACGACGGGCGACGGCACGGGTTGCCATGCGTGCTCCCTTGCGATGGTGGGCTGGCGGGTGGTCCTGCTGAACGCTCGGCATCGGGGGAGTGTCTCTGGCGACTCTCCACGAGTGCCCTGCATCCGTGGGAAACAACGACTGGAATCCGGACAGAATTCCCAACCCGTCCCCCAATTTTTCTGATCATGCAGTACCCTGTTCCGCCACGCAGGGAGGCGAGATGCCGACGGAACGTACCGAGGTGCAGGTCAGGCCGGGAGTCGAGGGTGACCTCCACGCCCTCACGGCGATCTACAACCACTACGTACGCGAGACGGCCATCACATTCGATACCGCGATCTTCACTCCGGAAGAGCGCCGCCCTTGGCTGCTCTCCCACCCGGAAGACGGCCCGCACCGGCTGTTGGTTGCCACGGACGCGGAGTCACAGGAGATTCTGGGGTACGCCACATCCAGCCCTTACCGGCCGAAGCCCGCGTACGGGACGTCCGTGGAGGTTTCGGTCTACCTCGCCCCGGACTCCCCCAGCGGGGGTACCCCCGGCCGGCGCGGCATCGGCACGCGGCTCTACGACGCCCTCTTCAAGGCGCTGGCCGAGGAGGACGTGCACCGCGCCTACGCCGGCATCGCCCAGCCCAACGAGGCCTCCGAACGGCTGCACGCCCGCTTCGGCTTCCGGCACGCGGGGACCTTCCGGGAGGTCGGCCGCAAGTTCGGCCGCTACTGGGACGTGGCCTGGTACGAGAAGGAGCTGTGACCCACAGGGCCCTCGCTCATCCGAACTGCACCGACCGCTTCGCCATTCCCATCCAGAACCCGTCGATCACCGACCTCTGCGCATCCAGCTCGCCGCCGGCCTCCGCCGCGCCCATGGTGACGAAGAGCGGGGCGAAGTGCTCGGTGCGCGGATGGGCGTAGCGGCCGGCCGGGGCCTTGTTCAGGAAGTCGAGCAGGGCGTCCCAGTCGCGGTCCTGAAGGGCGCGCCGGCCCCAGTCGTCGAACTCGGAGGACCAACCGGGCACACCGTGGCCCGCGTAGCGCAGGGCGGCCAGGTTGTGGGTGAAGAAGCCGGAGCCGACGATCAGCACGCCCTCGTCGCGCAAGGGGGCGAGCCTGCGGCCGATGTCCATCAGACGGACCGGGTCGAGGGTGGGCATGGATATCTGCAGGACCGGGATGTCGGCGGCCGGGAACATCTCGACGAGGGGGACGTAGGCGCCGTGGTCGAGGCCGCGGTCGGGGATGTCCTGGACGGGGGTGCCGGGGGCGCGCAGCAGCTTGCGGACGGATTCGGCCAGCTCCGGGGCGCCGGGGGCGTCGTACCGCACCCGGTAGTAGTGCTCGGGGAAGCCCCAGAAGTCGTAGACGAGCGGGACGGTCTCGACCGCGCCCAGGGCGAGCGGGGCCTCCTCCCAGTGGGCGGAGACCATCAGGATCGCCTTGGGCCGGGGCAGGGCGGCGGACCAGGCGGCGAGCTCACCGGGCCAGACGGGGTCGTCGGCGAGCGGTGGGGCGCCGTGGCTGAGGTACAGGGCGGGCATGCGCTCCTGGGCGGTGGCGGACATGGCGGCGGCTCCAGCGGTCGATCCAGATGCTTTAACTCTCAAGCTCTACGCCCAACCGTACGCCCAAGTTGTTCAAGTTTCAAGGAGCCGACTCGTACAGTGGACTCCATGAACACGGCACCCGGCTCCGCCGCACAGCCCCGCTGGCTCACCGACGAGGAACAGCGCGTCTGGCGCGCCTATCTGCACGCCACCACCCTGCTGGAGGACCACCTCGACCGGCAGCTGCAGCGCGACGCGGGCATGCCGCACATCTACTACGGCCTGCTCGTCGGACTCGCCGAGGCCCCGCGGCGTCGGCTGCGGATGACCGAGCTGGCGATGCAGGCGAAGATCACCCGCTCCCGGCTGTCGCACGCGATCGCCCGCCTGGAGAAGAACGGCTGGGTGCGGCGCGAGGACTGCCCCTCCGACAAGCGCGGCCAGTTCGCGGTGCTCACGGACGAGGGCGCCGAGGTACTGCGGCGTACCGCGCCGGGCCACGTGGACGCCGTACGGCAGGCGATGTTCGACCGGCTCAGCCCCCAGCAGCAGAAGGCCCTCGGCGAGATCATGGAGATCGTCGCCGAGGGCCTCCAGCCCAACGAAGCGGGTGCGGACCTGCCCTGGCTCCGCTAAATCACCGTACGGCCGCTCAGTGGGCCACCACCGGCACCGGCACCTCGTCCTCGACGGCCGCGCCCTCGCCGACGATCAGCTCGGTGCCACCCGGGCGCCCGGCGTTGACGAAGGTGAAGGCGATCAGGGAGGCGAGCCCGAGGATGCCGACGGCGAACCAGATCGCGGTGCTGTAGCCGTGCACCATGCCCTGGAGCTTGACCAGCGCCTGCTGCGGCTTGGCGGTGGCACCGGCGATGTGGCCCTTGACGTACGACGTGTTCGCCGAGGTGGCGATGGTGTTCAGCAGGGCGGTGCCGATCGCCCCGCCCACCTGCTGCGAGGTGTTGACCATCGCGGAGGCGACACCTGCGTCCCGGGGCTGCACGCCCTGGGTGGCCAGCGACATCGCCGGCATGAACGCCGTACCCATGCCGAGGCCGAGCAGCACCATCGCGGGCAGCAGCTGGGTGCCGTACGAGGAGTCGATCTTCAGCTGGGTCAGGATCAGCATGCCGAGCGCTGCGACCAGGAAGCCGGGACCCATCAGGAAGCGGGCCGGGATCCGGGTCATCAGGCGGGTGCCGATCTGGGTGGAGCCGGTGATCATGCCGGCCACCATCGGCAGGAAGGCGAAACCGGTCTTGACCGGTGAGTAGCCCTTCACGACCTGGAGGTAGTAGGTCAGGAAGAGGAACAGGCCGAACATGCCGATGATCGCGAGGCCGAGAGAGAGGTAGATACCGCCGCGGTTGCGGTCGGTCACCACGCGCAGCGGCAGCAGCGGAGCCTTGACCCGGGACTCGACGACCACGAAGGCGAGCAGCAGCACCGCCGACGCGATGAACATCGAGACGGTCAGGGAGTCGCCCCAGCCGTCGGACTCGGCACGGGTGAACCCGTAGACCAGGGCGATCAGGCCGGAGGAGGACAGGATCACGCCGGGGATGTCGAGCGGGGAGCGGTTGCGGCCGCCCTCGGGCTCACGGATGACGAAGTAGGCGCCGGCCGCGGCGACGACGGCGAACGGGATGTTCACGAAGAAGGTCCAGCGCCAGTTCAGGTACTGGGTGAGGAAACCACCGAGGATCAGGCCGACGGCACCGCCGCCGCCCGCGATGGCACCGTAGATGCCGAACGCCTTGGCGCGCTCCCTGGCGTCGGTGAACATCACCGCGAGCAGCGACAGCGCGGCCGGGGCGAGCAGGGCGCCGAAGACACCCTGGAGGGCGCGGGCACCGAACATCATCGGGCCGCTGGTGGCGGCACCGCCCAGCGCCGAGGCCAGGGCGAAGCCGGTCAGGCCGGTGACGAAGGCGCGCTTGCGGCCCCACTTGTCGGCGATACGGCCGCCGAAGAGCAGCAGACCACCGAAGGCGAGGGCGTAGGCGGTGACGACCCACTGCCGGTTGCCGTCGGATATGCCGAGGTCGGTCTGGGCGTGGGGCAGGGCGATGTTCACGATGGTGGCGTCGAGGACGACCATCAGCTGGGCGAGCGCGATGAAGACGAGCGCCTTCCAGCGGTTGGCGTCGCCGGCCGGTGCGGCGGCGCCGGGAGCCTTGAGGGCTGTTTCGGACATGGTGGTACCCACTTCGGGACTTCGTGACGGAAAAATGATCAGAAAACGGAGCTGAGGTGATGGAGGGGGTTCACGGCGGCCGGAGAAGCTGCTGTGTGGGTGGACCGGGGCCGGAGGCCGAACTCATCGGTCGGGGCCGGACTCATCGGTGGGAAGTCGAACTCATCGGTGGGAGGCCGAACTCATCGATCGGAGGCCAGACTCATCCGTGGGAGGCCGAACTCATCGATCGCAGGCGGAACTCATTGATCGGGGCGGAACTCATTGATCGGGGCGGAACTCATTGATCGGGGCGGAACTCATTGATCGGGGCGGAACTCATTGATCGGGGCGGAACTCATTGATCGGGGCGGAACTCATTGATCGGGGCGGAACTCATTGATCGGGGCGGAACTCATCGGTCAGGGCTCGCGCAGCTCCTCGATGGTCACGGCCGTCCCCGGCAGGGTGGAGCGGGCGGGCGCCCGCAGGCCGTCGAGGAACAGCTGAAGATGACGGTGGACGAAACGGTCGCCACGGAGACAGTCCGTACCGGCCGGGGGCCGGCTCAGCTGGGCCACGACGATCATCAGGTCGCCGACGCCGACGTCGGGCCGCAGCTGCCCGGCGGCCCTTGCCCGGCCCATGACCTCCTCGATGAGCTGCTCGAGGCGCTCGCGGGAGGCTTCCAGGTCGGGATGGTGCCGGTCGAAACTGCTGGACATCATCGGGCACAGCGCGCTGATCCGCTCGTCGGCGGAGGCGTGCACGAAGTGCTCCAGCGCGGCGAAGGCGTCCCCGGTCTCGGCGAGGGCCACTTCGGCCGCCTCGGCCGTACGGTCCATGACGGAGCAGACGACCTCGCGGAAGAGGGCCTCGCGGTCGGGGAAGTTGCGGTACACCGTGGCGTTGCCGACGCCGGCCCGGCGGGCGATGTCGTCGAGCGGCACGTCCGGGCCGTGCTCGACGAACATCTCCCGGGCGGCGGTGACGATCCGCTCCCGGTTGCGCAGGGCGTCGGCGCGGGGCCGGGGCGCCTTGCGCGTTGCGGGGGTGGTCGCGGTGGGCACGGTGGACTCTCCTCGGGAAGTGGTTCGGGAAGTCGTTCGGGAAGTGATCTGGAAACCGGGGATGGTTCGGAAGTGGTGAGGCGATGAGTGCGGAAGCGGTGAGGGCGATCCGGGGAGCCGGTCCCCGTTTCGCTCGGACACAGGTCTAAACGGGGAGAGGTTCCCCGGATATTTCCCGCCCGCCGAAAGAATCCATGTGACCTGAGACACACTCATCTCTCGCCGGGATTCACTCCCGTGCGGCTCCGTATTCCCACGATCGGTCTCCTCCAGCGCGCGCCCATCACCCCGTCGACACAGGGTGAGCGCAAGGGTGCAGCCAGGGACCGGCGGCTGCCGTGGAGCGAGAGGCCCATGCATGCAGCCGCAGTCTGAGCCGCCCGGCCACATACCCCTCCGGGTGGGAGACATAGGTGGCGGAGAACCCTCGCAAGGCCCTTTCAGAGCACCGCGCCCGGGCCGCGAGGGGCGAGGGCGCGAGCGGCGGTCTGGCGGGGGCGGGGTTGGCGAAGGCGGGTCTGGCGAAGGGGGCTCACGCGAGTACCGGTCTGGCGACGGCCGGTCTGGCGAAGGCGGCTCCCGCAACGGCCAAGTCGGCGAAGGCCACCCGCGTGAAGGCCGATCCGCCGAAGACGGCTCACGCGAGGACCGGTCTCGTGGAGGCGGCCCCCGGGAGGACCGGTCCGGCGAAGGCCGGCGGCCCGAAGGTCGCTCGCACGAGGACCGGTCTCGCGACGGCGGCTCCCGCAAGGGCCAAGTCGGCGAAGGCCACCCGCGTGAAGGCCGATCCGCCGAAGACGGCTCACGCGAGGACCGGTCTCGTGGAGGCGGCCCCCGGGAGGACCGGTCCGGCGAAGGCCGGCGGCACGAAGGTCGCCGACGCGCGCCCCGCCGTCGCGAAGGGCGATCCGCCGAGGGCCACCCCCGTGCGGGCCGCCCGCGTGAAGGCCGCTCGAGTGAAGGTCATCCCCGCGAAAGCCGCTCGCGCGCCCGGCGCCGCCGTCGTATACGCCCGCGCCGGATGGCCACTCTCGCCGTGGTGACCGTGCTGACCCTCGCGATCAGTACCTCGGCCGGGACCGGACACCTGCCGGCGCCCACCACCGCCGGGCCCATCGGCGTGGCCCGCTCCTCCGCCCTCGGCCCCTGTACCGTCCACGGCGGTCTCGACGTACAGATGACCGAGGGCCTGCCCACCCCGCACGGTTACGCCCACTCCACGGGCACGCTCCACGCCCTGACCCTGATGGTCGACTTCTCCGACGCGCCGGGGCAGGGCAGCGCCATGGACCGCTTCCACGAGTTCTTCCCGCAGACCCAGGAGTGGTTCCGCACCGCGTCGTACGGCCGCCTGGACTACCGTCCGGAGACGCCGATCACCACCTGGCTGCGGCTGCCCAAACCCTTCAAGGGCTACGGCATAGAGCGCGGCGCGCCCTTCGAGCCCGGCTACCGGAAGCTGGTGCAGGACATCGTGGCCGCGGCCGACCCTATGGTGGACTTCCGCGCGTACGACATCCTCAACGTCCTGGTCACACCGAACGCCGGCCCCTCCGCCCTGGACACGGTCCTGTCCGTGACCTTCGCGGGCAACGGCGACGCCCCGGTCGCCGACGGCGTCCCCGTCTCGAACGCCTCCTTCATCTACTCCCGGCAGGACGACGGCTCCGGCTCCTACGACCACACCGGCTACCGGGTGCTGCCGCACGAGAACAGCCACACCTTCGGCCTGCCCGACCTGTACACGCAGGAGGGCGGGGGCGCGGTCGGGCACTGGGACATCATGAGCGAGGACTGGGGGGCCAACAACGATCTGCTGGCCTGGCACAAGTGGAAACTGGGCTGGCTGGACGCCTCCCAGGTGGGCTGCGCGGCGACACGCGGCAGTGTCGAGTACGCGCTGACGCCGCTGTACAAGCCGGGCGGCGGCAAGCTGGTCCTCGTCCCCGTCAACGCGCAGAGTTCGTACGCGGTGGAGGTGCGGGAGCAGGGCGGCAACGACGAGGAGGTGTGCCGGCCTGGCGTGCTGATCTACAAGGTGGACGGCACGATCGACACCGGACGCGGTCCGGTCACGGTCTACGACAGCCACCGGGGCAGCGGCGGCTGCACCCGCAGCCCCAACGTCCACTCGGAACTTTCCGACGCCCCCTTCTCCCCCGGCGAATCCTTCAAGGACCCCCGCCATGGGATCACCGTGGAGGTGATCGGGAAGGACGAGGGCGGCAGCTATCGGGTGCGGGTGACACGGCGATAGGGGGGAGGGGCGAGGGCGGAGCTTGCGGATGGCGTGCGCGGGGCGGGGTGGGGGTCGGTACTTGCGGGCGATGGGCAGCGCGCACCGGACGGAGGCTTGTCGGCAACGGGTGGCGGTCAGTGGAGAAAGGGGCGACTGAACTGGGGGGAGGGCCGTGGGCGGCGGGCGGGCTACAGACCACGGGCGGGCGGCGGACAGCGGACGGGGCGGCTGAGCCTGGAGGGCGACAGGCGCCGGGCGGAGCCTTCAAACGGCACGCGGGCTGGCGGCGACGGGCGGAGTGAGCCACGCGGGGAGCGACGGCAGGCGACCGACGGTAGGCGGCAGGCGGCAGGCGGCAGGCGGCAGGCGGCAGGCGGCAGGCGGCAGGCGGCAGGCGGCAGGCGGAGAGTGTAAGTGGCTGGCGGGTGGCAGACGGAGTCGGCGGGCGGGGAGCGACGGAGCCGGAAGGGCCGGCGGGGCCGGCGGCAGACGGACGGAGTCAGCCGGACGGCGGCTGACGGAGCCGGGAAGCGGCAGGCGACCGACGGCTGACGGCTGACGGCTGACGGAGCCGGGGAACCGCGGGCAGGCGGGGGCTCGTAGCTTGGCAGGGTGGTGGACGGAGTTGGGGGAGCCCGTAGCCGGTGGGTGGGGATTAACGTAGGCCTGCCCGAATGCCGTACCGGAGAGCCGATGCCCGCGAAGAGTGCGACCGCGCTGGATGCCGACGCCCGTGTCGAGGCGGGGGAAGCGGTCGGGCCGTTGCTGCGCGGGGTCGGTGTACTGCGGCGGCTGACCGAGGCGGGCGGCACGCTGAGCCCGAGCGCGCTGGAACGGGTCACCGGACTCGCCCGCTCCACGGTCGACCGGATCACCGCGACCCTCTCCCGCATGGGCTACGTCCGCCTCGACGGCCGGGACGTCGTCCTCACCCCCGGCGTCATGGAGCTGGGCAACGCCTACCTCGCCGCCCTGCGACTGCCCGCGCTGCTCGACGCCCGCGCCGACGCCCTCGCCGACGAGTTGGACGAGTCGGTGTCGCTCGCGGTCGCCGACCTCGACGGCATCCGTTTCATCCACCAGGCCACCCGCCGCCGCGCGATGTCCGTGAGCTTCCGCATCGGCGACCTGCTCCCGGCCGAACGCACCGCGCCGGGGCCGCTGTTCGCGACCGAGTGGACGGGGCCGGACTGGACACGCTGGCGCGCCCGCCGCGCGGCGGACCCGACGGACGCCACCTTCCCCGCCGTACCCGCCCGGCAGACACCCACCGGCGACCCCACCTTGAGCGACCCCGCCTTGAGCAGCCCCGCCTTGAGCGACTCCGCCTTCGCGGAACGGGTGGAGCGGGCGCGCCGGGAGGGCTTCGCGGTGGACGACCAGCTGATCGAACCGGGCCTGGTCGCCGTGTCCGTACCGGTACGGGACCCGGGCACCGGCCGCCTGGCCTGCGTGGCGAGCGTGGTCAGTCACACGAGCCGGCACTCCGCGGCCGGCCTGCGCACGAGCCTGCTGCCACGCCTTCGTACGGCGGTGACGGCGATGGAGTCCGACCTGCGCACGGCACCGCCGCCCGAGCCCGGCCCGCCGCCCTCGGGCCTGGCGACCTGGACGACGGCGTCCAAGCACCAGCTGGGCCGGGACTTCGTGGAGTCACTGGCACGCGGCCTGACCGTGCCGGCCGCTTTCGGCGAGGGCCGCTCGGCGCTGTCCCTGACCGAGGTGGCACGGGCGACCGGCCTGGCCCGGGCCACGGCCCGCCGCGCGCTGCTCACCCACGAACACCTCGGCCTGGTCCGCGCGCTCCCCGACCGCACCTTCGCCCTCACCCCGCGCGTCCTGGACCTCGGCTTCCCACCCCTGTCCCGGACCACACTCCCGCGCCTGGCCGAGCCGCACCTCCGCGCCCTCACGGACCGCTTGCACGAGCCGACGGCCCTGGCGGTCCTCACAGCCGACGGGACGGAGATCCAGTACACCGCCGGGGCGGGCACGAGCCGGGTACTGACCGTGCGCATCACGGTCGGCGCCCGCCTGCCCGCCGCCGCGACGTCCCTCGGCCGTGTCCTCCTGGCGGACACCACGTCCCCCCTCCCACCGCCCCTGGCCGAGGTCCGCGCCCAGGGATACGCCCTGGTCGACGAGGAACTGGAAGCGGGCCTGCGGTCCATCGCCGTACCGGTACGGGACCGGAGCGGCCGTGCGGTCGCCGCGCTGAACGTAGCCACCCACGCGGCCCGACGCACCCCCGACGCCTGCGTCCGCGAAGTCCTCCCAGCCCTGCGCACCACCGCCGACCGCATTCAAAGAGATCTCCACACGGCCTCCCGCTTCACCCACGTCCCCTCGTGCTGAACCGCCGCGGCTCCGGCACCGCCCCCAGCCAGATGCTCTCCATGCCCACCTGCAGCGTCATCCCGAAGGCGCCGTGTACGTGGACCGCTTCGCCGGTCACGGTGCGGCTCACCTCCGCCGCGAGGGCGAGAGCCCCGGTGCCGCCGTCCCGATGGGCTCGCCCTTGTCCGGCGCGCGCCGCGGTGTCCCGCACGAGCAGGCGTGTCGCGTGCACCCGCGCGCGGCTCGCGGCGAGGCGGAAGGCGATCGACGGGATCCGGCCGAGCGGCCGGCCGAACTGGCGCCGGCTCTTGGCGTACTGAACGGCCGCGTCAGGCGCCCCGCTCGCCAGACCGATCAGATAGCGGCTTGCCCGGACCAAGCGGTTGCCAGGACTTCCCGCCAGACGGCGGCCGGGTCGCCGCCCGGACCGAGTTCCAGGACGGCCGATCGGGGGATGTCCGCCTGGTAGACCCCGATGTTCCCGCACACCCGCTGGGGCGCGGCCCCGGCAGGGACGGAGGCGGACCGCGCCCTCCGGGACGCGCTGGCCGTCCTCTACCGGGAGGGGGCCGCGTCCGGCACCCCGGTGGCTGCGGCCCGCACGGCCTCAGGGCCGGCCCCACACCAACTCGCCCTGTTCCAACAGCTCACCGTTCGCATGGGAGAGCCGGCCACCGCCCAGCCGAACCTGTTGCCCGCTCTCGTCATGAAGGAGGGAAGCCGATGAGGGGCCCCTGCTGAGCCACACGGCCTGACCACCTCTCCCACCCTGCTCCCCGACACCAGCGCCCGCCCGAGCCCCGATCCGGTACCCTGTGGATCGAGCGCCCTGGCGGGCGCTGTGGCGTGCGCCGCGGGCTGAGCCCGTGTCCCCACCGCAGCAACCGGCCCCGGGCCGCTCAGGGCTTGATCAAGAGATGCCTTCGTAGCTCAGGGGATAGAGCACCGCTCTCCTAAAGCGGGTGTCGCAGGTTCGAATCCTGCCGGGGGCACCAGTTCAGAGGGGCCTCACCTACCGATTTTGGTAGGTGAGGCCCCTCTGACATCTACAGCTGACATCAACGAGCGCGGTCACTGACGACCAGGGCGCTTCCGCAACAGCCGGTACATGTGGCTCATGGCCTCGCGTTGCGTGTCCTGGACGACGTGGGTGTAGACGTCCATGGTGATGCTGATCCGGGAGTGGCCCAGGATCTCCATCACGACGCGGGGCGCGACTCCTGCCGCCGTGAGGAGCGTGGCCGTGCCGTGGCGGGCGTCGTGCAGTCGGATGACGCGGAGGCCGGCGGACTGGGCGACGCGGGTGAAGGAGCGAGAGAGCTGCGCGGCTCGACCAGGCGGCCGGTCCGGGTAGTGAAGACGTACGCGGACTCCTGCCACTTCTCCCCCGCCTTCGCGCGGGCAGCTGCCTACCGTATGCGCTGCCAGCGCAGGGGGGCGATACAGAGGGCAGGCAGCGGGACGGCGCGGCGACGGCGGCGGCTCTTGGGATCGTCGTCGTACAGGTAACTCCCACCCTGTGCTCTGGAATTCAAACCTCGATCCACCGCGTCACGTCTCAGCTGATGACGAAGGTGCGGCCTCGCCCCTGAAGCCGGGCTTCCTGCATGCTCAGTCAGATGAGCGCCTACAGCAGCGATCTGGACCTGGAGGTCCCGACGCCACCGGCAACGGCGTCGAGGTAGACGTAGCAACGAACCCGCTGAACGGCGCCGTGCAACTGGCAGTGCTGTGGACCCAGGAGACTTGCCTGCACCCCGACGACGCCGGACGGGTAGCCCAGTCACTTCTACGAGCTGCCGAACACGGCCGCCGCATCGCACAGGCCGAAGCCCCGAGAGCTGGTCAACGCACCGATGTCAGCTAGTGTGATGCGCCTGAAATCGCAGGCTTAAGTCTGTAGCCTGTTTTCATGTCTCGGGGTCCTCGTGCCGTCGAAGTTGTGCTGTCCGATGAGGAGCGCGCCGAGTTGTTGCGCTGGGCGGGCGGGGCAGTGGCGCCCCGTCTCGCCGAGCGGGCACGCATCGTCTTGGCGTGTGCGGATGGGAAGCCGAATACGCGTGTGGCGGCGGAGTTCAAGGTAACCGCGGACACGGTGAGGAAGTGGCGCTCGCGGTTTGCTGCCCGGCGGATGGCCGGGCTTGCGGATGAGCCGCGGCCGGGCCGACGCAAGTCGGAGCTGGTGCTCAGTGATGACGAACGGGCTCAGCTGACGCGTTGGGCGAGGCGCGCGAAGACCGCGCAGTTTTTGGCTCTGCGCGCGAGGATCGTGCTGCGGTGCGCGGAGGGCGGGACGAACAAGCAGGTGGCGGCCGAGCTCGGGGTGAGCGAGCAGTCGGTGAACCGCTGGCGGGCCCGGTTCGTCAAGCGGCGGCTGGACGGTCTGGTCGACGAGCCGCGGCCCGGCCGGCCGCCGTCCATCCTGCTCGACCAGGTCGAGGACGTGGTCGTCGCGACGCTGGAATCCGCCCCGGGCCAGGACACCCACTGGTCGCGGGCCTCCATGGCCGCCCGCACCGGGCTGTCGAAGTCCACCATCGGGCGGATCTGGAAGAAGTTCGACCTCAAGCCGCACCTGCAGGACGCCTTCAAGCTCTCCACCGACCCGCAGTTCGTCGCGAAGGTCGTCGACGTCGTCGGCCTGTACCACAACCCGCCGGAGAAAGCCGTGGTGTTGTGCGTGGACGAGAAGAGCCAGATTCAGGCGCTGGACCGCTCGCAGCCGGTGCTGCCGATGATGCCGGGCATGCCCGAACGGCGCACCCACGACTACCTGCGACACGGCATCACCAGCCTGTTCGCCGCCTTCAACATCGCCGACGGCACTGTCATCGGTGAACTGCACCGCCGCCACCGGGCCGTCGAGTTCAAGAAGTTTCTGGTCACGATAGACAAGGCGGTTCCTGCCGGGCTCGATGTGCACCTGGTGTGTGACAACTACGCCACCCACAACACCCCCGAGATCAAGACCTGGCTCGGCAAGCACCCCCGCTTCCATGTCCACTGCACTCCGACCGGCTCTTCCTGGATCAACCAGGTCGAGCGGTGGTTCGGCCTGCTCACCGACAAGCTCATCCGCCGAGGCGTCCACACCTCGGTGAAGGCGCTGGAGGAGGACATCAGGGCCTGGATCGACTCATGGAACGAGAACCCCCGGCCCTTCACCTGGACCAAGACCGCCGACGAGATCCTCAAATCCCTCGCCGACTACCTCACCAAGCTCACTCCGCCAGCCACCGAAAATCAGCGAGAGACTTAAGCCTGCGATTTCAGGCGCATCACACTAGTGAGCCGTGGCTGAGGCCGGTACGGGGTTACCGGAGACACGCTGCGTCGTCCGTGCTGGCCACGCTAGCCGGTGGCCGGAGGCAGGTGTTTCTCCGATCCCGACCGGCTGGGAGCGTACATTTTCAGCCAACCCCCTCCGATGGACGCCGGAGTGGCGTGCGCCCCTGCCCCGCTCGGAACCACCTCAGACATGCCCCCATTTGTCCGGAATTGACAGTGAAGTAAAGTTCAATTCTCGACAATGTTGGCCATCTATCGCCCATGTCGTTGATCATTTTCGGTCGTGCGGGTTGTTACTGGCGAGAAACATCGGCTCCGGGTGTGAAAGTATCCAGCCAACGGGGACACGGCCTGCTGACCACACGCCGACAGTGCCTCCGTTGCCAACAGGGGGAAATTCGGGCAGCACGCTTCCGCGCTGCCGGCATTCCATCCCTCTTCTATCCCTCGGATAACCCTGCCCAAATTCGGCAGGTATAAGGAGAGAAGATGAAGAAGCTGTTCACCGTCGCGGGCATCGCCACGGCTGGTGTCGCGGCCGTGCTGAGCATGCAGGGGACCGCGCAGGCCGCGGCGCCGCAGGTGCACGCCGCTCCGGCGGCCGTCCAGCCGGGCGTCGCGAGGATGCCCGCCGGCTTCGGCAGCCTGCTGGGCAAGGCCGTGGTGCACGGCCGCGCGGCCTGCCCGTACGTGGCGAAGGGGCTCGGCCAGGTGGCCAACGACCTCTTCGGGACCCACCTGAAGGCCACCAAGGGCGTCAACGGTGCCAAGGCGGCCGAGACGGTCTTCGACAAGTGACCGAGCGTGTCGTGGTCAGGAGGGCGGTCCTGGTTTCCGGGGCCGCCCTCCTGGGCGCCTACCTCGCCACCGCAGCCCTGACCCAGGCGCCGCTGAACCCGGTCAAGCTGCGCTACTACAATGAGATTCATTCCGTGACGGAGCCCTATCTGTCCCAGAACTGGATGCTTTTCGCCCCGGACCCCTTGTCGGACGACCGCGGCATTCTCGCGCGGGCCAAGTGCGGAAATGGCCGCCTCACCGGCTTCTATGACGTAACCCGACCCTATGTGGACAGGGTTCAACGCGACCGGTTCTTTCCGTCTCGTATCAACCGGCTCGTCAGCGGAACCATCACCCAGATGGACACTCCGGATCCGGTTCTGGAGCGGTTGCGGGACAAGGAGGTGGAGAAGAAGAAACGGCCGGTTCCCCTCCTCCCCGACGAGAAGGCATCCCGGAACAAGGCGGAGATCTTCCTGGCGCGGTATTCGCTGTCCCAGTTGCCGAAGGTCTGTGACGGCGCGGCGCCTTCCGCCGTGCAGGTGCGCATGTACGTGCACGAACTGCCCTCGTGGTCGCAGCGCAAGGATTCCTCCGCCAAAGGAAGGACCAGCTTCGAGGACCTCAAGTGGCGGAACACCGAGGCGGTCGGATGAAAAGGCTCATCTCCACGGTCGACAGATGGAGTTCGGTGCCGCTCGGCGTCGTCGGCGTGTCCGGAACCCGTGCCCTGCTGGGGTTCGTCGGGCTGATGTTCTACGTCAGCCAGTACGCCGACCGCGCTTATCTCTTCGGGCCCGACGCCATTCTTCCATGGCGGGAATTCGTCGCACAGTTGCACGATGACGGTTCCTTCAGCCTGTACGCCTGGAGCTCATCGGAGGCATGGTTCCAACTGGTCTTCCATCTGGGCCTGATCACTGCCCTGATGGTGACCCTGGGCGTCGGCGGCAGGGGGGTGCTCGCCTGCCACTGGGTGTTCCTGTGGTCCCTCTACGAGCGCCAGCCGGTGCTGCTGGACGGTGGCGACAATCTGGCCTACCTGGTCATTCCCATGCTCCTCGCCACACGCTGCTACGACCGGTTCTCCCTGACTTCCGGCCTCGCGGACAGACTCGCCCGGCGCTTGCCGGCGCACCTGCGCTCGCTGAGCACACCGCTGCACAATCTTGGCGTCGTGGCCATTGCCGCCCAGATGTGCCTGGTGTACGTCGTCAGTGGCCTGTACAAGGTGCAGGGGCCAATGTGGCAGGACGGGACCGCCCTGTTCTATGTGCTCCGGGTTCCGGAGTTCTCGCTCCCCGGCGTCTCGCACCTGATCTACGGCAACGACTTCCTGGTCGTGGCCGGGACGTACATCACCGTCCTCTTCCTCGTCTACTTCCCCATGGGCGTGCTGGTACCGGCGCTGCGCCCCTGGGCCGCCGCGATGTCGATCAGCTTCCACCTCGCCATCGCGGTGTGCATGGGCCTGACCGGCTTCGCCTTGACGATGATCGCCTGCGACCTCGTCTTCCTCGACAAGGAACTCGGTAAGGCCGTCTCCATGGCGCACGATCTGGCCGTACGGCTGAGCCGGTGGGCCCGCAAGACGCAGCAGCGCACCGAGCATGCCCGCGAAGGAGCGCTCACCGAGGAATCCGTATAACTCTCAGCGCCCTCCCGGCGCCTTTGGCCGGAAACGGCGCATCGACGCCCGTCGCCGGGCAAGCTCCCAGTTTCACCGGGTCGACCAAGGAGACCGACAGGACATGGAAGAAACCCCGCCCCTCCACCCCGCCGAGGACGGCGCCACGGTGGGACTGTTCTGGGTCTCGGCGGACGGCGTGTACGTGGGAGCCCCGGCGACGGCACCGGCCCCCAACGTGGTGCTCACGGCAGCGGGGCCCCGCGTCACCGGTCCGCACCCACGGGAGTGGACATGGTCCGACCTCGTCGGCCTGGAGATCACCGAGGTCCCGACCCGCTCCGCTCCGCAACGCTGGGCGACCCACGCCGCGAGCTTCGTCGCAGCAGCTCTGGACGCCTGGGTGCCGAGTAGCCCGACCGAGATGACCCTCTCCGTCATCGCGTCCGACGGCACCTACCGGACGCCGGTCTACTCCAGCGCCGCCGTCGCCTACTCCCCGCGCGAGGTCGCTCTCTCACGCCGGTTGATCAGCCACTTCACCCAGGGCACCGCTACGCCCGCCGTCATGACCGAGTGGTGGGAACAGACCCGGCCGACCAAGGTCCTCCGGTCACGGGAGCGGGAGGCTGTGCTCGAACTCTGGCTTGCACGCGCCTGACCGTTCCTTCGTGGGCAGGCCCGCGCCTGCCCGGCCCTCCCCACGAACCCTGCACAGGAGGACAAGCCCGTGCGCATCGACCTCTCGACAGCCGTCAGCCCCGACGCGCCCAGCCTCGCCTTCGACGGTGACTGCGGTTTCTGTCAGGCGACCATCACTCGACTGCAACGCCATGCCAGGCCACGTATGCGGGCCATGCCGTGGCAAGCACTGCCCGACCACATCACCCGGCCGCACCGGGAACGCCTCGACCGAGAAGTCCTCGTCTTTCGCGGGGCCCACGTGGCCGATTCCGGAGCGCAGGCACTCGGTGCCTACCTCGCGTCCTCACCCCGTTTCCGCTACCGGGCCACCGGACTGCTCTTGCGCGCGCCCGTCGTCAGGCAGGCCGCTCGACTCGTCTATCGCCAGGTGGCCACCCACCGGCACCGCATGCCTGCGGGCACGGCGGCATGCGCGCTGCCCCGGACGCACGACTGAAGACCAACATGCTCCGAGTTCCCACCTGCGTACTCAGCAGCTTCGAGCCGCCCCAGGTACGCAACGGCCACAGCCTGGACCTGTTCGTGCAGATCGGGTCCCTGACCAAAACGCTCACCGCAACCGTCCTGACCGCCTTGGCCGACCGCGGAGTCCTGAGCCTCGACGACCCGCTGGAGTCGTTCTTGCCCGCGCCGGAGGGCACCGGCATCACCCTGCGCCACCTCGCCGAGCACATATCGGGCCTGCCACGGCTGCCCCCCGGAATCAGCGGCCGCGACCCCTACGCGGCCTTCGGCCCTCAGGCCCTGGACGCGGTCGTACTGCACCTGGACACCCTGGTCACGGCTCCCGCGGGCACCACCGAGGAATACTCCAACCTCGGATACGCCCTGCTGGGCGCTGCCCTGGTCGCGGCCACCCGCACCCCGTACGAGGAACTCCTGCACCGGCATGTCCTCGACCCGCTCGGCGTCACCGACGTCGCCGCCGATCCGCCGCCTGGCAGACGGCTGTGCCGCCGGGGGATCTTCGGACGACCGGAGCGGCCCTGGACCATGACCGGCGCGATCCTGCCCGCCGGCGGCCTGTGGGCCACGCCCGCAGCCACCGCGCGCCTCGTCACCGGCCTGCTCGTCGACCGCAGGCTCGGCGAGCCGGCACCGGCCTGGCAGAGAGCGGGACGCCTGCTGTGGCACAACGGCGCGACGGGTGGCGCCTCGGTCTTCGCGGGCGCCGCACCGCAGGGCTGGGTCCTCGTCCATCGCCTGTCCGGCCGGAGCGCCGCGACGGACCAGCTGGCCCTGCAGACATTGAGACGTTTCGTCGATGTCCCGTCCCAGTAGGGTGAGCCGCTCTGGTGCTGTTGCCTGGGATGGCTCATCTCGCGGGGACGACTGGAAGGCCCTGGTTGCGTCCTGAGAAGTGGTGTACGGGCTCCCACCTGATCCGGGGAGTGCGCCGCCGTCTGCGATGTGGGGGTTCCGTGACCGTCCAACGCGTGATCGACACCGCCGGTACAACACACAAGGTGACGTGGACCGTCAACGGACAGGCGGTTCACCGGCATGTCGATATCAAAGGTGGTTCGGTCAAGGGGCACCTGGCTCCCGTGATCGAGACGTACGGGTTCTGGGGCTGGGTCAACTGTGTCGGCCCGGATGGCTACTCGCCATCGCCACCGCGGCCATCATCGGCGGTGTTGCCCGCTGGTGGCAGCGACGGTGAGTGAATTGGTGTGAGCCGGCAGAGCTCGGAGTCCGGCTCTGCCGGCCAACCGCGACCACCGGCCATGAGCGTCGTGGCCGACGGTGTGAACGGCGGGGGATCACCTATTTGCCGGCGTGCGCCACGAGCAGCGGCTGGAAGAAGCCCGTCTCGTGCGGCATTCGCCACTCGTGGTCCACAAAACCCGCATCGGTCACGAGGCCGGCCAGCCGGTCCCGATCGAGCGCCCAGCAGACGGTTCGGCGGACCTTGACGCGCCATTCTCCGCCGGTCGGCAGCAGTTGGAAGTGCTCCAAGTCGTAGTGCTCGCCGTCCTCGTGCCAGTGCCAGAGCTGGAAGGTGACGGTCCGTTCTCCTCCGTCAGCGGGCTGGTGGACCTGTGGCGGCGTCGAAGCGGGTCGGTTGCGCAGCAGCTCGTCGTAGGGGCGCGTGCTGAGTAGCAGCAGACCGGCGGGGCGCAGCACTCGGCGCATCTCTGCCAGGGCGGCGTGGACGTCCTGTTCCGCCAGCAGATGGGGCAGGGAGTTGTCGGCGCAAACGACGGTGTCGAACCGGCTTTCGGGAAACGGCAGGCGTCGCATGTCGGCAGCGGCCGTGCGCAGCGTCACATCACGGTGGGCGGCTTCCCGGGCAGCGCGGGCGGCGGCGCGGGCGCTGAGGTCCGTGCCGATGACGCGGTGCCCGCGCAGCGCCAGGCCGATGGCCTGGGTGCCGATGCCACAGGAGCAGTCGAGCACGCTCGCGTTGTCCTGGCCTATCAGGCCGTCCAGTGCGTCGCCCTGCCGACGGATGCTTGCATCCCAGTCTGCGTAGACGAGGTGGTAGTCATCGGCCAGCTCGTCATAGAAATGTGCGACCGGGTTCTCGGGCATGGCTCGAGGCTACTGTGCGTAAGCCTCGGTGCAAGGGCCCCGGACCGGCGCGAAGCAGCCGAGGTCGGGGTCGGTCCGGCGGTGCAGGCAGGACCAGGCCCTCTTGACGGATTCGACACGCGAGTCACGGCAGCAGCCCGCTGCCAGGGCCTCTGATGCCACGTGCAACACTCACGGCTGTGATCCCAACTCCCTTTCCGCCTACCAGGTTTACCGGCGGCACATGTGCCGGTGCGCGGCAGTGTGCCCGTTGGTTAGGTGATGCAGGCCGTGCCGTCGACGGGGTCACCGAGTCGTTCCCCGCTCCCCTGGTCTGGAAGGAGTAGACGGTGGTCCTCGCTACCGCGGCGGTCAACATCAACTTGGCCAACATCTCGAACTACCTCATCTATTCGGCGATCGCCGTGTATCTGCTGGCGATGTTCGCCTATTGCGCCGAGTGGGCCTTCGGCAGCCGGGGCACGGTTGCCCGCCTCTCCGCCGCGCACGCCGCGCCCGCCGGGGCGGAACCCAACACGGCGGCGCCGCAGGAGCAGCACGGCGAGGGGACCGACGGTGCCGTGTCCACGCTCGTCCGCACAGCGCCTGTCATCGTCACCAGCGGCGGCCGTGACGGCCACGGCCGCACGCCGGCGGACGGGCCCGGGGCCGCGGGGACGGACAAGCAGGCCGACCTGCTGGGGAGGATCGCCGTCTCGCTGACCGCCCTGGGTTTCCTCCTGCACGCCGGGGGTGTGCTCACGCGCGGGCTGTCGGTGATGCGGTTGCCCTGGGGAAACATGTACGAGTTCTCCTGTGTCTTCGCGCTGACCGTGGTGGGGGCCCACCTCGTCCTGCTGGCTGCCGGGAAGAACGTGCGCTGGCTCGGACTGCCGATCCTCATCGCGGCGCTGCTGATCCTCGGCTTGGCCGTCACGGTGCTGTACACCGCCTCCGAGCAGCTCGTTCCGGCTCTTCACTCGTACTGGCTGGGCATCCACGTCTCCGCCATGATCATCTGCGCGGGTGTCTTCTGCGCCGGCTTCGCGGTCACCGTCTCCTACCTGGCACAGGAGGCCCGAGAACGCCGTGTTGCCGCAGGAGAGGGGCAGGGAAGCCGCCTCGACGGCATCCTGGAACGGCTCCCCGCCGCCGCCAGCCTCGACAGGCTCTCCTACCGCCTCAACGCCCTGGTCTTCCCCCTGTGGACGTTCGCCGTCATCGCGGGCTCCATCTGGGCCGAAAAAGCCTGGGGGCGCTACTGGAACTGGGACCCCAAGGAAACCTGGTCCTTCATCACCTGGATCGCCTACGCCGGCTACCTGCACGCCCGCTCCACCGCGGGCTGGAAGGGCCGCAAGGCGGCATACCTCGCTCTGGTGGGCTTCGCCTGCGTCCTCTTCAATTTCTACGGCGTGAACATCTTCGTGACCGGCAAGCACTCCTACGCAGGCGTCTGACATCCCGTGACGTACCTGGTCAGGGGCCGTTTACCTGCGCGGTGGGTGGGGGAATCGCTCCGTCCACCAGGTCCGCCAGCGGGAGTCCAGTTCGGCCAGTTGGGCGTCGTCGAGGTCGTAGGTGCTCAGGATCGCCATGGCCGCGCCGTTCGGCTTGCTGGGTGATGGGGCCGTACTGGACACGATCAGGAGTCCGTTGCCCCAGGCGTCGACCGTGATACCGAGTTGGTGGCCGGAGCGGAACCACATGTGCCCTGCGACGTCCTCGCCGAGCAGATGCTTCCGGAAGGGGGTGCCCGCGGCGACGTCCGCGAGGTCGAGTGCTTCGATGAGGTGCACCGCGTTGTCATTGCCGCCGAGGAACGAGAGTGTGCGGCGGACGGCGCCGGGGTGGTGCTCGACGGCGAACTTCAGCTGCTGTAGGAAGGTGACCCAGCCTTCGGTGACGTCGTCGTAGTAGGCGTCCCGGTCCGGGTTGTCACCACGGGAGACACGGGTGAGCGTGACCCGGGTGCCCTCGCCGTGCGGTTCGAGCCTGAATTCGTCGCCACCGTGCAGTGTCAGCGTGCGTGCGGAGGCGTTCTCCACCGTCCCGGTGAAGAAGATCAGGTCGATCTCGTCGTGCAGGCCCTCGTAGTCCCAGCCCATCCAATGGCGGATCTTGTCCTTGGAGCGCAACGCATCCCAGACCACGTCCGCGGGCGCCGCGATGGTGACCTCGATCCGCGGCCGTGCGTCGTCACTCATCCGGTCCTCCTTGTGTCACGGCGGGAGCCGGGTGGCCGAGGGCGACCATCCGGTACGGCCGGCCGTCGGCGGAGTCGTAGCGCCCGACCGCCTGCCCCACCGCGGCCGTCAGCTCTTCGGTGCCGTAACTCACTTTATGAAGTGCGGGACGACCCGGCGCACGAGACTCGCGAAGCGACCGCGGGTCGGAGCGTCGGCGAGACCGGGCAGCGAGACCGGGGCTCCCAGGGTCAGGCCCTCGGAGATGCCGCCTTCCGCGACGGTGACCTCACGCACTCAGCTGATGAATCGCTTGTTGGCGGCCTTGGCAGCGGCGGAGACCAGGGCGTCGCGGTTGTGACGGGTATCGATGGTCAGAGCCATCAGGTTGGCGCCGTAGCGGACGATGAATACCGGGTCGGCCACGGTATTGCCATCGCCGCCGGAGAGAAGTTCTGCGCTTTGATCGCCATAGCGGGGAGCGGGAAGCCGGGTCAGCGTGAATGTCGCCGCGGGCGTCGGTGAGGTGATGGTGCCGGTGGGGCAGGCAGCCGCGTCGCGAAGCAGGTTGTTGACGGCCTGTTCGGCCTGGGCCGGGCTGGAGAAGGAGCCCACCCATTCGTTCAGGCCTGCCCCGGTCGTGGGATTTCCCAGGGTGCGGGTGGCGAACTGCTTCGCCGAGAGCCTGCCAACCCGCGGATTCATTGCGAAGGAGGCCATGGCGTCGGTACAAGCGACCGATCCAGGTTTGAGCGTACGGAAGCCTGGCGGCTGGTCCGCTCCCGTCTGTTCGGTACCGAAGGTCTTGTAGCCGACGCCGAGTTCGTCGGGAGGGAGCAGCCGTTGGATGAGCTGCGCCGTGGTCAACGCGGGCATGCCCGAGCCCGCAGGCGCGGCGGCGGGCTTGGCGGAGGTCGGCTGGGCATCGGGGCCAGGATGGCCGGTGCTGCTTGTGGCCTTTGCGCTGCAGCCGCCCAGGAGCAGGCCGCTCAGTATCGCGGCCACGGCACCCGCCGTCCGGACGTGTCTTCGTGGAAGGGTGATCACCCGCTGATCCAAGCCGCTCCGCGGCGACTTGGCCAGGGCCTTCGTCGCACCCACCCTGACACCCACGAGTGACATCAACGACCAGCCGAGCCGCGATCGAACTCCTACCGGCCACAGTTGTCCTACGGCCCAGCCTCTCTCCTGAAACGGAGCTTGAGCCCGCACCCGGTGTCACGTGCTTACGGGCGTGGCATCAGTTCCGGCATCCGCGTCCCGACGCCGCCTTGGCGTGTCGGACGTCGCCGGCTTGGTGGCTCGGACGATCGCCGAGTGCATCGCGTTCGCGACCGAGTGGGTCGGGGTGATCTCGATGTTCGTGAACCCGGCGGCTGCCAGCCCCGCGCGGTACTCGGCGAAGGAGAGGGCGCCCGCGACGCAGCCGGCGTGGTCACCGTGCTCGGCGCGCTGTTCGGTGGTGAGACCGTCGTCGGCGACGACGTCGCAGACGCCGAGGCGACCGCCGGGCTTGAGGACACGGAAGGTCTCGGCGAACACGGCGGGCTTGTGCGTGGACAGGTTGATCACGCAGTTGGAGATCACCACGTCGATGGTGTTCGCGGGCAGCGGGATCGCCTCGATGGCGCCCTTGAGGAACTCGACGTTCGTCGCGCCCGCCTTCTCGGCGTTGGCCAGGGCCAGGGCGAGCATCTCCTCGGTCATGTCCAGTCCGTATGCCTTGCCGGTCGGACCGATGCGGCGGGCGGAGAGCAGGACGTCGATGCCGCCGCCGGAGCCGAGGTCGAGGACGCGCTCGCCCTCGCGGAGTTCGGCGACGGCGGTGGGGTTGCCACAGCCGAGGGAGGCGGCGACGGCCTCGGCGGGCAGTGCGTCGCGCTCGTCGGCGGCGTAGAGGGTGGAGCCGAAGTTCTCGTCGGCCTCGACCGGCTGCGGCCCGCAACAGGCGGTGCCGCCTTCGGTGACCTTCACGGCCGCGGCGGCGTACCGCCGGCGGACGGTCTCGCGCAGGTCGGTGGACTGCTGGTCGTTCATGACTGCACTCCTGGGTGAAGGGGCGAACGCGCCCGGCAGGCCATGGGCGGAGCGGCGGCGCGGCGGCGCCCCGAAGAGCTTGTATTGACGTTCGTTGATGCAACCTTGCGCCTTGCATCGAGAAACGTCAACATAGAGGCATGTCGAAACAGGAGCTTGAGTTGATCGGCCAGGACGGTGCCTGCTGCCCGGAGGTGTCCGCGGCGCCGCTCGACGAGGGGCGCGCAGCGGAGCTGGCCAAGGTCTTCAAGGCCCTTGGGGACCCGGTCAGGCTCCGGCTGCTGTCGATGATCGCCTCCCGCGCGGGCGGCGAGGTGTGCGTGTGCGAGATGACGCCCGCGTTCGATCTGTCCCAGCCGACGATCTCCCACCATCTCAAGCTGCTGCGGCAGGCCGGCCTCATCGACTGCGAGCGTCGCGGCACCTGGGTCTACTACCGGATTCTGCCCGGCGCCCTGGACCGGCTGGCCGCGTTCCTGGCCACGCCGCATACCGAAGGAGCCACCGCGTGACCCCGCCGCTGGGCCGACGGCTCGCCGCCGAGGCCGTCGGAACCTGTCTGCTGGTCGCCGTCGTGGTCGGCTCCGGCATCCAGGCGACCGAGCTGTCGCGTGACGTGGGTGTGCGGTTGCTGGCCGACTCGCTCGCCACCGTTTTCGGCCTCGGCGTGCTCATCGCCCTGTTCGGGCCGGTGTCGGGTGCGCATTTCAACCCCGTTGTCACCCTGGCCGCCTGGTTCAGCGGTCGCCGCAACGCCGACGGCCTCACCGCGCGAGATGTCGCCGCCTACCTCCCCGCCCAGATCGCCGGGGCCGTCGGCGGGGCGGTCCTGGCCGACGCGATGTTCGCCAAGCCACTGGTCAAGTGGTCCACGCACGACCGGTCCGCCGCACACCTGTGGCTCGGTGAGGTGGTCGCCACGGCCGGGCTGATCCTGCTGGTCTTCGGCCTCGACCGCATCGGCCGATCATCCCTCGCCCCGGTGGCCGTGGCCTCGTACATCGGGGCCGCCTACTGGTTCACCTCCTCGACCTCGTTCGCGAACCCGGCGGTGACCATCGGCCGGGCCTTCACCGACACGTTCGCCGGCATCGCGCCCGCCTCCGTCGCCCCGTTCATCGCCGCCCAACTGGCCGGAGCCGTGCTCGGGCTGGGTGCCGTCATCGCTGCGTACGGCCGTCCCGCCCCCGCCGCCGCCCCCGCCGCGGACGAGGTCGTGGTCGTGGTTCACCACGGCGAACCCGAACCCGCCTCTTCCTGACCCACTCCGGCTCTCCTGAAAGACGTCTGCCATGAGCGCTCCCGCCGCCCCGCGTCTGTCGGTCCTGTTCGTCTGCGTCCACAACGCCGGCCGCTCCCAGATGGGCGCCGCCTTCCTCACTCGTCTCGGCGGCGACCGGGTGGAGGTCCGCTCGGCCGGCTCCGCCCCCGCCGACGCCGTCAACCCCGCGGTCGTCCAGGCCATGGCAGAGGTGGGCATCGACATCTCCGCCGCGACACCGAAGGTCCTCACCACCGAGGCGGTGCGGTCCTCGGACGTGGTCATCACGATGGGCTGCGGCGACGCCTGCCCCGTCTTCCCCGGCAAGCGGTACCTGGACTGGCGGCTGGACGATCCGGCGGGCCGGGGAGTCAACGCCGTCCGGCCCATCCGGGACGACATCGAACAGCGCGTGCGTGGCCTGCTCGCCGAGCTCGGGATCCCCACGGCGCCATGACCACCAGGGCCGTCGGCGCGACGCATCCGAGACCGCCTTGCGGACCTGACGAGACCGCCTTGCGGACCTGACGAGACCGCCTTGCGGACCTGACGGGACCGCCTTGCGGACCCAACGAGGCCATCTCCAGGGCATACGAGCCGTCCTGTCCTGCGGAACCACAGCCCGGCGAATCCGGGAGCCTAGGGCTGCTTGCCGCGTCCGCGGCGATGGCGGCCTGCATCGGCGTGCGGCGTGCAGCTCAGTGCGACCAGCGCGGCATCGTCGTGGAGGCGGCCCCCTACGTGGGCGAAGAGATCGCGCCGGAGGTGGAGCAGAAGCGCTTCAGGGGTGCTCCCGATCCACTGGGCGGCCCGCTGCGTGAGTGGGTAGAAAGCACCCGTGGCGTCGCGTGCCTCGATCACACCGTCGGTGTAGAGCAGGAGGGTGTCGCCGGGCTCGAAGGAGAACACATCCAGGGTGTAGTCCACCGGTAGCGAGCCGCTGACCCCGAGCGGGGGCGCCGGATGGACGGGAACCGTGACGACGCTGCCGTGACTGAGCAGCAGGGGCGGCGGATGCCCGCAGCTGACGACCCGAGTGACGGGATCGTCGTAGGGGATGTCCATCAGCAGCGCGGTGGCGAACCGTTCGCCCGCCTCGCCATCCGGCTCCAAGTGGGCCAGGTTGCGGTCCGCGCTCTGTTCCAGGGCGGCGGCGAGCGCCGGCAGGGCGGTGTGCTGATGCGCGGCCTCGCGGAATGCCCCGATGAGGAGGGCGGCCTCCCCGATGGCGGACAGCCCCTTGCCGCGGACGTCACCGATCATGATCCGCACGCTGCTGCCGGTGGACGCGGCGGCATACAGGTCACCCCCGATCTGTGCCTCGTCCTCCGCGGCCAGATACAGACACGCGATCCTCACGGGTCCTATCTGCCCAGGCAGCGGCCACAGCAGAGCATGCTGTGTCGCCTCGGCGACCGAGCGCACCTGGGCGAGCTGCCGACGGTGGCGCTCGCGCACCGCGCAGAAGAAGACGATCAGGGCTGACAGCACCGCCAGGGCGAGGATCTGCACCAGCACATTGCGGGAGAACAGCACGCCGAAGTGCCACCCGATGTACGCCTGCGCCCCCACGGTCAGGAACCCGATCAACCCCGTCGCCCAGGGACCGGCGAACGAGGCGGTGATCGCTGGAGCGATGACCAGCAGCGGGCCGAGATGCACGTCGGCCGGGACCACCTGGTCCACCATCGTGATCACCACGATGAGCACGAGCGGTATCACCAGCAGCGCATGGCTTGACTGCCACGGCGGCCGCAACCCGGCCCAGCCTTGCGGCATGTCCACGGATCCACCCTGCACCGTGGCGTCGGCGTTTGCGAATCGCGGGGAAGTCCGGCGCCGTCGCGCCGGCCGGGACGAGCCTTCGTCAGTGTCGATCGAAGTGGCTGGCTCTGCCGCACTGCTCCACCGCGGTCTGTCCGCCGTCGCCGTACGGCAGGAACACCCGCCCGGACGAGACCCCGATCCGCGCCGGGCCGCCTTTCCGGCCCCGGCCCAGGGGGTGAGACCGCCCAGGGCGAGGCCGCACGCGGCCATCAAAGGGACCGCCTTGGTCACGCCGTACCTCGCGCGCACCGCCACCGCTCTGGCTTCACATACGCCGACACCAACAACCGGACCTCCCGCACCTCGCGCGACAGGACTCACAACGAGTGCAAGATCGACCCGATGCGGAACAACTCTCCCCAGAGACTGCCTCGTTATGGCGAGGCATGCGCTCACCTCCTCGTCAACGCCGGGATGGCCCCGACGGCGAAGAAGACGGCGGAGCGTAGGTGAGCGCCCCGGTGGAGGCCGGTGGATCGTGTTGATTTGTTGGCGCCCTGTCGAGGCCATTCCCTCTGGGCTGGGTCCGAAGATCATGTCAGGGTGGGGGCATGACGGGGACAGGGGCCGCGGTTGTGGCGGTGGGTGAGGTCGAGGGGCTCGTGGTGGACGGGCTGCGGTGGCTGGTCGGCGCGGGTCGGGAGACTGCTGGGGGAGGGATCGCCTGGGCCGGCAGGGCCTCGGACGACGAGCTCGATCCGATGCTCTACGGCGGTACGGCCGGGATCGTCCCCGTGCTCCTGGAGGCCTGGCGGCACTTCGGTGACGACTTCTACGCCGACACCGCCCTGCGCGCCGCCCGCGGCCTCGCGGATTTCGTCGACGGTTTCGATGACGACTCCCTCTACTTCGGGCGCACCGGAATGGCCCTCGCCTTGCGGGCCGTTCATGACGAACTCGGCGACACGGCCGCCGGCGCCGACGCCGACCGGGCGCTGGAACTCGTGCGGTCGCGCTTCGACGGGGCGCGCTGGGGCGAGTTGTTCGAGCTGATGGGCGGCAACGCGGGAATCGGTCTGGGCGCGCTCATGGCCGGTGACGCCGAACTGGCCGTCCTCGCCATGGAGCCGTATCTGCGGACGGCGGAGAAGACCCCAGCGGGTGTCCAGTGGGCCCACCGCACGGGCGTCGAGGCCCGTCTGCACCACATCTCGCACGGCGCACTCGGCATCGTCCTGGCGCTGGCCCGGGTCGGCCGGGCCACCGGCCGTGCCGACCTGGTCGAGCTCGCGCTGGCCGGCGCCGCGGACGTCGTGGCGCGGGACGAAGCGGGGCCGGAGGGCTTCCTGGTGCGGCACTCCACCCCGCAGTACCGCCCCGATGTGATCGAGCCCCTCAGCTACGGCTGGTGCCACGGCCCGGCCGGTGACGCCCAGGTCTTCCGGCTGCTGCGGGACGTCACCGCCGACCCCGTCTGGACCGCCCTCGCCGACCGCTGCTGGCACACCGTCACCCACTCCGGCCTGCCCCAGCGGCTGCGCCCCGGCTTCTGGGACAACAGCGGCCGCTGCTGCGGCACCGCGGGCGTCCTCGCCCTGGCCTGCGACCGGATCGCCGAGCAGCAGGACCCGTACGACTTCGCCCACGTCCTGGTCGCGGACCTCGCCGCCCGCGCGATCCGGGACGGCGACGGCGCCCGCTGGTCCAATGTCGAGCACCGGGCCACCCCGAGCGACCTCGAACCGTGCACCGGCTGGGCCATGGGCAACGCGGGCATCGTCCGCGAACTCCTGCGCTTCGTACGGCTGAGCCGCGGCGGCGACCCCCGGTACGCGTTCTGCTGGCCGGACCAGCCCCCGGTGCCCGCACCTCATTCTTGACGCATTCATGACGTGAGCCGCCGCATCCATTCGGCCATGGCCGGTGTCCTTTCCCCTGTCCGTGCCGTTGCGAGGAATGGAGTGCCATGGAAGGCACCGTGGTGGCGGTCGTCGTGGTGGCGCTGTTGGCGCTGCTCGTGCTGAAGAGCGGAATGCGGGTGGTCAACCAGGTGGAGCGCGGGGTCGTGTTCCGGTGGGGGAAGGCGCTGCCGGACCACCGGCAGCCGGGCGTCACCTTCCTGATCCCCTTCGCCGACCGTATGCGCAAGGTGAACGTGCAGGTCGTGACCATGCCCGTGCCCACCCAGGAGGGCATCACCAGGGACAACGTGTCGGTGAAGGTGGACGCGGTCGTCTATTTCCGGGTCACGGACCCGGTGCGCGCCGCCATCGAGGTGCAGGACTACGTCTTCGCCGTCGGGCAGGTCGCCCAGTCCTCGCTGCGGTCCATCATCGGCAAGAGCGATCTGGACGACTTGTTGAGTGACCGGGAGCGGCTGCACGAAGGGCTGGCGCTGATGATCGACAGTCCGGCCGCGGGGTGGGGCGTTCACATCGATCGCGTCGAGATCAAGGACGTACAGCTGCCGGAGTCGCTGAAGCGCTCCATGTCGCGGCAGGCCGAGGCCGAGCGGGAGCGGCGGGCCCGGGTCATCACGGCCGACGGTGAGTTCCAGGCCGCGCAGCAGCTCGCCAACGCCTCCAGGATCATGGCCGACACACCGGAGGCCATGCAGCTGCGGCTCCTGCAGACGGTCGTCGAGGTCGCCGCCGAGAAGAACTCGACCCTCGTGATGCCCTTCCCCGTCGAGCTGCTGCGCTATTTCGACCGGGCCGTGCAGAAGATCGACGCCGACGTCAGCACGCCTCGGCCGCAGCAGGCTCCCGCCCCGGCTCCGGAGAACGCCGAGCAGCCGTAGCGAGCGCCAGCGTCACACCCACCGAGCCCGCCGCCATCATCGTCATCCCCGCGGCGGGCGAGGTGAGTTGGGCCACCGCGCCGGCCAGCGAGGCGCTCACGCCCTGCATGGTCAGCATGCCGGAGGAGTGCAGGCCCAGCGCCTGGCCGGCGAGTTCGTCCGGGGTCAGCCGCATCAGCCGCTCCTGCTGGACGAGGCTCGCGCCGAAGCCCACGGAGGCGACCGTCGCGCACACCACCGCCACGGCGAGGGGCGGGTGCGCGCAGAACAGCAGGTACGGCGTCGCCAGCAACAGCAACAGGGGCGTGGCCAGTCGGCGCCGTACCGCGGGCGGCAGCAGCCGGCCCACCGTCACATCGCCGGCGAGCATGCCGAACGCCCCGCAGGCGAACAGGGCGCCGGCGGCGTGCGGCGCGTACGACACGTACAGGGACTCGCAGCCGACGACCAGGCCGTTGGGCAGCCACAGGCCCAGGTAGGTGAGGCGGCGCGGGCGGGACGACCACAGCAGGGCGTTGGTGCGCCAGGTCGCCGACGGGGACGGGCGGCCCGCCGTCCGGGGCGGGCGCGCGGTCAGGCCGAGCCGCAGGGCGAGCGCGGCCAGCAGGTACAGCGCCGCCGACAGCAGCAGGCAGACGCGCGGGGAGAGCATCGCGAGCAGGGCGCCGCCGGTGGCGAAACCGGCGATCTGCATCAGCCCGCTCATCATGTTGAACAGCGAACGCCCCGGCAGATAGCCGTCCTTGGCCAGGATCTCGTTCAGCAGGCCCCAGCGGACCCCGCCGCCCAGGGAGGCCACGAGGCCCAGGACCAGGACGACACCGAAGACCGCGCCGACCGGCAGACCGGGTACCGCCTGCACCGCCGTACCGGCCGCGAAGGCCAGCGCGATCACGGACAGCGCCGTACGCGGGGGCAGCCGGTCGGCGCCGGACAGCAGGAAGGTCGCGCCCAGCACCTGGGCGAGCGACGGGCCGAACATGCTCACCGCCGACAGCAGCGGCGAGCCGGTGGCCCGGTACACGAGCGTGGCCAGGGCCAGCCCGCCGACCGTCTGCGCGGCGGTCTGCGCGGCCGAGCCGAGAAAGAGCGGGGTGAACTCCGGGGTGCGGAACAGGGATCGATAGCTGGACATGCCTGGGAGTCTCGGCGGCTCACGGACCGGCTGGTTATTGTTTCGCCACAGCGCGAAAGGTCGTACGGCCGTGAGGGGGTGCCGGAGTGGGCCTGTGGCAGCTCAACGCGGACACGCTCGCCCGCAGCCGGTTCGTCGTCTCGCCGCTCGCCGAGACTTTCGCCTGCCTGAAGCTGCTGCACGCGGGGGACGCCGCTCATCCCGGTGAGCACGCGTGGCTGCGCGCCCATCTGCCCGCCTACCGCGCCCGGCTGGCGGCGGACCCGGTGACGGCACGGCTGGTGCGGGCCGGGCTCGGCCGGGAGTGGATCGCGGACTTCCTGACCCCGGCACCCCGCGGCGGGGAGGCGTTCGCGGACGAGCTCGCCCGGGTCCGCTCGACCGCACCGGAGGCGGCCCGCGCCCATCTGCGCACCGCGCTCGCCGGCCCGCTCCCCGCCGAGCTGGACCGGGACGACCTGCCCGAGCGGGCGGCCGTACTCCTTCAGTGGGTGTGGGAAACGACCCTACGGCCGTCTTGGGAGCGGCGCCGGCGGGTACTGGAGGCGGACGTGGTCGCGCGGACCGCGCGGGTGAGCCGGGGCGGCTGGGTGAGCGTGCTCGACGAGCTGCGGCCCGGACGCACCCGCTGGCTCGGCGAGAACCTGCTCCAGATCAATCTGCACGAGTACCCGCCCCGCGAGATCTCCGGGGCCGAGCTGGTCTTCGTGCCGGTGACCGTGCAGCGGGCGGGGTGGGTCGCCTGGGACGACGGCGTGCGCTACGCGGCGGTCTACCCGTGCGTCGGCGCCCTCGCCGACGCGGGCATCCGAACCGTCCCGTCGGCCTTGGGCGTGCTCCTCGGACCCTCCAGGGCCGAGGTCCTGGTCCTCCTCGCCTCCCCCATGAGCACCACCCAGCTGACGGCGGTGACCGGGCAGGGGCTGGGCTCGGTGGGGCGCCATCTGAAGGTGCTCAGGGAGGCGGGGCTGGTGGAGCGGCGCAGGGCCGGGCGGTCGGTGCTGTACGCGCGGACACCTGTCGGGGATGTCCTGGTGGAGGCGCCCCGGGGGAGCGCCGCCGACCGGCCCGTCCCCGGCGCCCCGGTGGGCGCATAGCATCCAGGCATGACCAACGTGCTGAATGTCGAAATCGACGCCCTGCAGGGCGGCCCCGCCAACCTCCCCCAGTACGAGGGCAAGGCCGTCCTCGTCGTCAACGTGGCCTCCAAGTGCGGCCTGACCCCCCAGTACACCGGCCTGGAGAAGCTCCAGGAGCGCTACGCCGAGCGTGGCTTCACCGTGCTCGGGGTGCCGTGCAACCAGTTCCTCGGGCAGGAGCCGGGCACCGCCGAGGAGATCGCGGAGTTCTGCTCGGCGACGTACGGCGTGACCTTCCCGCTCACCGAGAAGGTCGAGGTGAACGGCGAGGGCCGGCACCCGCTGTACGAGCGGCTCGTCGGGTTCGCCGACGCCGAGGGGCACAGCGGCGACATCCGCTGGAACTTCGAGAAGTTCCTGATCGGGCCGGACGGCACGGTCGTCGCCCGTTTCTCGCCGCAGACCGAGCCGGAGTCCGCCGAGGTCGTGGCGGCCATCGAGGGGCAGCTGGCCTGACCGGTTGACCTTGCCCCTGGGGCAGGCGGGAGCGTCCCTGTCACCGGGCGGACACAGCCGCCCGGTGACGGAGGATGGCAACGTGGACGACGACCTGCTCACCATCGGCGCGTTCGCCGCGCGGGCCCGGCTGTCGGCCAAGGCGCTGCGCCTGTACGACCGGCTCGGCCTGCTGGCGCCCGCGCAGGTGGACGGGGCCAGCGGCTACCGCTACTACCGCGCCGACCAGATCGAGCGCGCCCGGCTGGTGGCCCTGCTGCGGCAGCTGGACATGCCGCTGGCCCGGATCGCCGAGGTGCTCGGCGCCGAGGGCCCCGAGGCCGCGGGCCGGCTCGCCGCCTACTGGGCGGACGTGGAGAGCCGGGTGGCCGGGCAGCGGACGCTCGCCGAGTACCTCCGTGGACGGCTGTCGGGGAGGAGCTCCGAGATGTACGAGAAGTTCGTGATCGAGACCGTGGACGTGCCGGCCCAGGTGGTGATCACCGAGTCGCGGCACACGCTGGCGGACGAGCTGCCGACGTGGATCGGCGCGTCGCTGGGCCGGCTGGAGGCGGCGGCGCGGGAGTGCGGGGGCGTCACGGGCGCGCCGTTCGTGGTCTACCACGCCGAGGTGTCGATGGAGAGCGACGGCCCGGCCGAGTCCTGTGTGCCGGTGGCCGACGAGGCGGCGGCGCGGGCGTGGGCCGCCGAGCGGGGCCGGGCCTGGAAGACGACGGTGCGGGTGGAGCCGGCGGCCCGGCTGGCCTACACCCGGATCACCAAGGCGCAGGTGGCACACCCGCAGATCCTGGCCGCCTTCGAGGCGGTGGAGCAGTGGATGACCGGGCAGGGGCTTCAGATGGCGGGTCCCTGCCGGGAGATCTACTTCGCGGACTGGGACGCGGCGGGCCCGCAGGACCCGGTGTGCGACGTGGCGTTCCCGGTGGTGCGCTCCACGGGTACGGCGTGACCGTACCCCTGATACAGAAGATGCCCTCTCGGCAAGGACGGCGACCGGTCGAGAGGGCTCTTCTGGTGGTGCTTGTGAAATTGTTTCTTCGGGTGTGTCGTCAGGGGCGAAGTCCAGGGAGGGCCCCCTAGGCCTTGACCGAGGCGACGAAGGCGTTCCAGGCGTTGGCGGGGAAGGCCAGGATCGGGCCCTCGATGTCCTTGGAGTCGCGGACGGCGAGTTCGGCGTTGGCGGGCGACTTGACCTCGACGCAGGCGCCGTTGCCCGCGGAATAGGAGGACTTCATCCACGTCTCCGAAGCGCCCTGAATCAGTGCCATGTCCACTCCTGTTGCGAGTTGCGGTAGTGCGGTTCACGCCAACCTTGTCGTCTGATTGGCGTGATCGACGCTACCGGGCAACTGCCTCTGCCGGAGTAGTCGTTCACTCAACCGGATGGCATATTCCAGGGGAGCCTTCCATTGAGGCGGACGGACGGTGTAAGATCCGGCGCCCTCCGTGACACCGGCTCATTCGGCGTAGTCTTTGGCCACCTTTGCAATGAACTGCCGGGATTGCTCCACATTGAGGGACTGTGCCCGCAGATGCTCGTACATCACGGCGTACCGCTGGACGTCCTGGGCCTTCTCCAGGTACAGGTCGCTGGTGACACCCTCCAGGTACACCACGCTGGAGTCGGCCGCGTCGGTGAACTCCAGGATCGCGTACTGGCCGTTGAGCCCCGGGTGGGCACCCACCTCGAACGGCAGCACCTGCACGGTGACATGCGGCAGCTGGGACAGCTCGATCAGTTGTTCCAGCTGCTCGCGCATCACCAGCTTGCTGCCGACGACCCGGCGCAGCGCGGCCTCGTCGAGCACGACCCACAGCCGGAGCGGGTTGTTCTCGGCGGTGATACGTTCCTGTCGGCGCATGCGGACCTGCACACGCTTCTCGATCTCGGCGGTCGACGTCTCCGGCAGCGCGCCCTGCACCAGGGCCTCCGCGTAGGCGCGGGTCTGCAACAGACCGGTCACCAGCTGGGGTTCGTACACCCGCAGCGACTCGGCGTCGGTCTCCAGGCCGATGTAGACGCTGTACGGGATGTCCCCGAAGGTGTGCCACCATCCCTGCTGCCGCGAGTCCCGCGCCATCTCCATCAGCGAGTCGACGATCCGCTGGTCCTCGACCTCGTACACCCCGCACAGGTCACGCACATCGCGCTGGCTGATGCTTCTGCGGCCGTTCTCCAGCCGGCTGATCTTCGACTGCGACACCAGCAGTCGTTCCGCCACTTCTTCGGCCGTCATGCCTTTGAGCTCGCGGAGCCTGCGCAGCTCCTGGCCCAGCCGGCGCCGCCTGACGGTGGGATTGACATTGGACGCCACGGGACGCGCACCTCCGGCTGTCTGCCTGTACTAACACTTTCCGTATCTGCTGTTGAGCAGACTGCCACCAAGGTGCTTTCTACCGCTGGGAAACGGTGGATATGCGGCGCGTACGCGTCACTTCGCCACGGCACGCCTCCCGAAGGGGTGCCTGGACGCAGTCGAGCGGGGCGGCGAGACCCTGGGGAAGGATCTCGCCGCCCCGCTCCGACCGGCGGCTCCCGAACCGGTCTGGGCGAACCGGGATTACGGCTCAGTGGGCCACGGCGCGTGCCATGGACCCGCGGTGCGGCTGCATCGGAACCCCGCGTGCGGGTTCCGCCGCGGACCGGGCACCTGCCGCGCCCTGCCGACCGGTGGCGGCAGGGCCACGGCGCGGCTGCGCGCCCGCACCGTTCTGCACGTCCATCACGGCGTGCGCGACAAGACCGCCCATGGGGTCGTGCCGGATCAGATCCCGCAACCGGGAGCGTGAGGACCGGCCCTCGTTCCCCGGATACAGGTGCTTGCCGAGTCCGACGGCGTGCGCCAGGGCGGCGAGCGCCGCGGTCCGCGGGTCCGGCGGTACGCCGGTGCGGATCGCGGAGTCCAGCCGGGCTCGGATCTCCCGGCTGATCTCGTTGTCCGTCGCCTGATAGCGAGTCGTCGGCAGCACCCCGCACATCTGACCGGCCACGGCATGCACCATGCCGCACCGCTCCAGATGCGAGAGGTACGTCTGACGGAGCCCCAGCCGGGGCCCGCCGATCCAGTGGACGGCACGCACGGGAGCGCCGCGCCTGCGCAGCAACTCCAACGCACAGTCCAGAGTTGGATCTCCTGTAGGCCGTGGCACCACCACGGCGATACGATCCCCGTCTGGGGCTATCCGTCCGGCCAGCGCCAGCTCCACTAGCTGTGCACCGGCCAGACCGAGGTCGAGCGACTGCGGCTGCGCAGTGGTACCCGTGGCCGGGTCCAATGCCAGCAGCAGAAGCTCCTCCGGAAGTGTTCTGCGGCTCCTGCCCATCCATGCCTCCCCGCGTGGATGAATGACAGGGTGACCCCTCTCACATTGGTCTGTCGAGGGTGCGTGACCGGTTCGTGAGGGAACCGGTAGGTATGTCGTTCTCGTCTACCGCAGGGGCCAAGCCCCCACACAGGACACTGGTACATGGTTCGGACAGGGCGCGCGCGTGGGCGTGCGGCGCATGGAGGAGGCATCGGTGGCGGGCGAGTCCCCCGACAGGTCGAAGCAGCGCGAGTCGTCGGCAGAACCGACGCCGGGGAGCGCGAGTCCGGTTCCCGAGGCACGCGATCCGCGCCTCGCGGTCTCCCGAGAAAAGGATTCCGCGCCCAGCGGCGTGGACACCGCCACGAAGATCCTGTCCGTCCGCGAGGCAAAGCCCCCCGCCCCGGAACCCGGCCCGGAGGACACCGCCCTGCGAGAGGCGGTCTCGTCCTGGGTCCGCGACGCCTCCCCCACCACGACCGACGCCCCCGCAAATTCCAAGCCGACGGCGATAGATGACGGCGGTTCGGAGTCCGGGGCCGGGGGGACCGAGGGGTCGAAGACCGGGACCGATGAGGCGAAGGCCGAGGCCGCGGGAGCGACGTCCCGGGCCGAAGAGGCGAACACCGGGGTCGCGGGAGCGACGTCCGGGGCCGAGGCCAAGGACGTCGAGGTGAAGGCGGACGCGGGTACGGAGGCGGACTCTGACGCGGCCTCCGACACGGACGCAGAAGCTGACGCCGGCTCGAAGGCGGACACCAAGGGCTCCGACGCGGCTGCGCGGGCTGACGGCGACGCGAAGGCGAAGGCGGGCACCGAGGCAGGCTCCGGCGCGGCTGCGCAGGCTGACGGCGACACGAAGGCGAAGGCGGACACCAAGGCGGGCCACGACGCGCAGGCTGACGGCCACGCGAAGGCGGACGCGGACACCGAGGCGGGCCGCGACGCGCAGGCGGACGCGGGTACAGAGGCGGACTCTGACGCGGCCTCCGGCACGGACGCAGAAGCTGACGCCGGTGCGAAGGCGGACACCAAGGCAGGCTCCGGCGCGGCTGCGCAGGCTGACGGCGACACGAAGGCGGACGCGGACACCGAGGCAGGCCGCGACGCGCAGGCGGACGGCCACGCGAAGGCGGACGCGGGCACCGAGGCGGGCCACGACGCGCAGGCGGACGCGGGTGAGGGCGTAGCCGAGGCGGATGTGGTCGAGGACGGGCCGGAGGCCGCCGACGGCGGGGACGCCCCGCAGGGGCCAACCTCAGCCGACGACGAGAGCCGCACGGGTGGTGCGGGTGGGAACACGGCGCACGCCGAAGGCGAAGCCGAGGCGGGCAAGCCCGAAGACGAGCCGGAGGCACCCGCGGCCGTCGATCAGCCCACCGCCGTCTTCAAGACCGCGAAGCCCAAGCCGGAGCGGCAGGTCGACCAGCCGACCACCATGCTGAAGCTCGGGCCGAAGCTCAAGACCCCCGAGTCCGACCCCGAGCGCACCAGCAAGTTCGTCGCGCTCAAGAACGACATGACCCCGGCCGCCAAGCCGGAGGCCAAGCCGCAGACCACGCCGGCGGCCAAGCCGGACGTCACCACCCCCGTCCCCCACGTCGGCCCCGAGCGCACCACCCAGCAGCCCCTCCCCCCGAAGCCCCCGCTGGACCTCCTGGCGGAGCTGACGAACACGCCCCCGCCCCCGGAGACCGCGGTCCGCACGGTCGTGCGCCGGGTCAAGATCTGGACCCCCCTGGTCCTGGTCCTGGCGATCGTCTTCGCGGTCGTACAGACCTTCCGCCCGCTCCCCGACCCCACCCTCGACCTCACCGCGAAGGACACCTACACCTTCACCGGCGGCAAGATCGACATCCCGTGGCCGGCCGACGGCCAGGCCGCGCTGGACGTCCAGGGCATCGGCACCTTCGGCTCCTCCGGCGACCAGAAGCCCGTACCGATCGCGAGCGTCGCGAAGGTGATGACCGCGTACATCATCCTGCGCGACCACGCGCTGAAGAGCGGCGCCGACGGCCCCAAGATCGAGATCGACAAGGCCGCCGAGCAGCAGTCGAACGCGGGCCAGGAGTCCACGGTCAGTGTCACGGCCGGCGACAGCATCTCCCAGCGCGAGGCCCTGGAGAGCATCCTCATCGCCTCCGCCAACAACATCGCCCGCCGGCTCGCCCGCTGGGACGCCGGTTCCGAGAAGGCGTTCGTGGAGAAGATGAACGCCACCGCCAAGAGCCTCGGCATGACGAACACGACGTACACCGACCCCTCGGGTCTGACGAACACCACGGTCAGCACGGCCGTGGACCAGGTGAAGCTGGCGAAGGCCGCGATGACCGAGCCCGCCTTCCGCGAGGTCGCGGCGATGATGTCGTACCGCGACTACAAGGGCGTCACCCACTCCAACTGGAACCGCCTGGTCGGCCACAACAACGTCGTGGGCATCAAGACCGGCACCACCACCTCCGCCCTCGGCAACCTGGTCTTCGCGGCGAAGCAGCAGGTCGGCGGCGAGACCCGGACCGTCGTCGGCGCGGTGATCCGCCAGCCCGCCGACGCCGTCGAGCACTCCATCCTCACCGGGGCGCTGAACGCCGCGGACAAGCTGATCCGCGCCGGGCAGAGCGCGCTGACGTCGGCGACGATCCTGAAGAAGGGCGCGGTCGTCGGGTACGTCGACGACGGCCTCGGCGGCCGTACCCCGGTGGTGACCACGAAGGACGTCACGGCGGCCGGCTGGGCGGGCCTGCAGGTCAAGCTGTCCTTCGCCTCCGGCAAGGTGCCGCACACCGCGAAGGCCGGCACCGAGGTCGGTTCGCTCACCGTGGGTGACGGTTCGGCCGGTGCCGTCAAGGTCCCGGTGGCCCTGCAGAAGGATCTCGCCGAGCCGGGCTTCGGCGCCAAGCTGACCCGTCTGGGCTGAGTCCGCGGCCGGTCGTCACCAGCACGCACCCCGCCGACGAAGACCCGCGGCGGGGTGCGTGCTAGCGTCACGAATCGGGGCAGGTCGCCGGTTCGCGGGACATGGCCGCGAACTGGACGGGAAGCAGCCGGGAACACCGTGGAACACGGCCGAGAACAGAAGACGGGACACGGGGAGTGCCTTCAGGTGGCCACAGCCGAGCCGACACACGCCGACGACGCCGATCCGGGCCCGGGATCCGGCCCGCGAATACGTCTGTCCGAAGCTGACCCGGACGGTCGCGGCGACGGCACCGACCACCCCGACGGCGGCACGGACAGTGACCGCCTCGACGCGCCCCCCGGCAGACTCGCGCGCCTCCTCGCCGCCGCCGAGCCCCTCAGGCAGCGGCTGCTGCGCCACCCCGTACTGTCCATCACGGCCCTCTCGGGCGTCCTGCACATCATCTGGTTCTTCACGTTCGCGAACAGTGGTGGCGATCTCGCGGCGCAGGACGCCTGGGCGGAGTTCGTCGGCCGGCACCCGGACTCGGCGTACAACCTCGCCTGGTACGGCGGTATGCACCCGGTGTCGTACAGCGTGGTGTCGCCGTATCTGATGGCCGTCCTCGGCGTCCGTACGACGATGATGATCGCCGGGACCGTGTCGGCGGGCCTGCTGACGCTGGTCCTGATCCGCAGCCGGGCGGTGCGCAACCCCCTGTGGGCGTCGCTCGCGGGGGTCGTCGCGCTGCTGTGCAACGCGATCTCGGGCCGGGTGACCTTCGGGCTCGGCACGATGTTCGCGCTCGGCGCCGCCGCGGCCGTCTTCTGCTGGCCGTACCGGTGGCGGCACAAACGCTGGGCGAAGGCGGCGGTGGCCGCCTCGCTGGCCGGCTTCTCCACCATGGCCTCGCCCGTGTCGGGCCTGTTCGTGGGCCTGGTCGCGGTCGCGCTGTTCCTGCAGAAGCGGCGGCCGGGCGCGTGGGCGCTGGGCCTCGCCCCGACGGTGGTGGTCGCCGCCTCGTACTTCCTCTTCCCGTTCTCCGGCACCCAGCCGATGACGATCGGCTCGGTGATCCTGCCGCTGCTGTACGGCCTGCTGTGCCTGTTCCTCGTGCCCAGGGAGTGGGTGACGGTCCGGCTGGCGGCCGGCGTGTACAGCCTCGGCGTCGTCCTGGTGTGGCTGATCAGCTCGCAGATCGGCTCGAACATCTCCCGGCTGCCGATGCTGTTCGCGGGTGCGACGCTGGTGGCCGCGCTGCCGTTCACGGTGCCCAAGTCGCGCAAGTGGTACACGACCGTGCTGGCGCTGCTCGGCTTCGCCGGCTGGATCGGCTTCAAGTCGGTGGACGACATCATCCATACGACCCCGGCCGCGTCCTGGGCCCGTGAGCTGGCCCCGCTCGTCCACCAGTTGCAGAAGGCCGGCGCAGAGAAGGGCCGGGTCGAGGTGGTCCCGGCGCGCTCGCACCGGGAGGCGTCCGCGCTCGCGCCGTACGTCAACCTGGCGCGCGGCTGGAACCGGCAGGCCGACATGGAGCGCAACCCGCTCTTCTACGACGACACCCTCAACTCGGCGAACTACCACGAGTGGCTGCAGCGCTGGGCCGTGCACTTCGTCGTCCTGCCGAAGGACAACCCGGACGGCGACGGCGGAGAGCGCGAGCGGCAGCTGCTGCGGCGCGGGATGCCGTATCTGACGCAGGTCTGGGGCGACACCAACTGGCAGCTGTTCCGGGTGACCGATCCGGCGCCGCTCGCCGAGCCCGACGCGGTGGTGGACCGCGCCGGGCAGGGCGAGATGACGCTTCAGGTGGGCAGGGCCGGGCGGATCCTGATCAAGATCCCGTACTCGCCGTGGCTGAGCGTCGTCGACGAGCACGGCAAGAGCCTGAAGCCGCCGCAGCCGGTCTCCTCCGGCCGGCCGAAGACGTACCGGAACGTCAGCGGGTGTCTGATGGAGTCGCCGCAGGACGAGAACGGGGACAAGTGGACGGTGCTGCTCGCTCCGCGTGCGGGGACGTACCGGCTGGCCGCGCCGTATCAGCTGCCGCGCGGTACGCCTTGTCCCGACGAGTGGAAGTGAGTCATGCCGGTCCGCGCAGCTCGCTGACGTACCTGTCCGTCCCCGGCACCGTGGGGATGAACGGCGCCACCAGCTCCACCCGCCCCAGCCCCGCCTCCGAGACATCCGCGTCCAGGCCGGTGAGGTGCTCCTCCCAGCACTCCCGTGGGTCCCGCTCCAGGAACCACAGCAGGGTCAGGCGGGTGTCGACTCCCTCGACCTGCTTGACGTAGGTCATGCGGTCGCCGGGCAGCGGGGTGGGCCGGAAGACGGTGACCATCGCGGCCGGGGAGCCGGCCAGGCGCCTGGGCAGATGGCGGGTGCGGAGCCACTCGGCCAGCTCCGCCCGCTGCCCCGCCGACTCGCTGTCGATCACCTCCAGCACCAGCCCGGCGTAGGGGTGGTCGAGGGCGTGGAAGTCGCGCGGGCCCGCCGCGCCGTCGCGGTAGACCGTCGTCTCGTGGTCCTGGAAGGCCGTGAAGACGTGGGTGCGGTCGTGGTAGACCCGGGCGTCGCGGTTGAGGCGTTTGTTGATGGCGACGGTCCACTTCATGTGGTCGCCGTAGCGGCCCTCGGTGATCCAGTAGGTGGAGAGATAGCAGCCGGTGGTGACCGGCTGGGCGACGGCCGACTTCTCGGGGTGGCGGAGCAGTTGCAGGTCCCGGGTGGCGACCCAGCGGCGGCCCGCGTACATCCAGGGCATGGCCATCGCGCCGGCGTAGTAGTGGTCGTCCTCGTACCAGCGGTTGTAGGCGTACTCGTGGCCGGGGTGCGGCTCGACCATGGTGATCAGGGCGTGGCCGGGCCGGACGCCGTACGGTCCTACGGCGGCCAGGTCGGCGTACGGCTCGCTGCGGGTCTCGTCGCTCATACGGTTCCCCTTTCCTGCTGTGGCCCATACTCTGACGCTCCGTCAGATAAAGCGCCATACCGCGGGAGGTACCGATGACCCTGCTCGCAGGCAGGACGGTGGTCGTATCGGGAGTCGGCGCCGGGCTCGGGCACCAGGTCGCCGCGGCCGTCGTACGGGACGGCGGGAACGCGGTGCTCGGGGCGCGCACCGAGGCGAACCTCGCCAAGAGCGCGGCCGAGATCGATCCGGCGGGTGCGCGTACGGCGTACCGGGCGACCGACATCACCGACGAGGCACAGTGCGCGGCGCTGGCCGAACTGGCGCGGGAGCGGTTCGGCGGCATCGACGCGGTGGTCCATGTCGCGGCCTGGGACTCCTGCTTCGGCGGGCTCGAGGACGCGGACTTCGCGACCTGGCAGTCGGTCATCGACGTGAACCTGCTGGGCACCCTGCGGATGACCAGGGCCTGTCTGCCGGCGCTGAAGGCGGGCGGCGGCGGGTCGGTGGTCATCATCGGGACGCAGTCGGCCGTCGCCGCGCCCTCGCAGGTGAAGCAGGCCGCGTACGCCGCGTCGAAGGGGGCGCTGACCAGCGCGATGTACTCCCTGGCGCGAGAGCTCGGGCCGTACCGGATCCGGGTCAACACCGTGCTGCCGGGCTGGATGTGGGGGCCGCCGGTGCAGGCGTACGTGACGTTCACCGCGCAGACGGAAGGGGTGCCGGAGGCGGAGGTGCTGGGCCGGCTGACGGAGCGGATGGCGCTGCCGGAGCTGGCGACGGACGGGGATGTGGCGGACGCGGCGGTGTTCCTGTCCTCGGACCGGGCGCGGGCCATCACGGGGCAGTCGCTGCTGGTCAACGCGGGGGAGCTGATGCGCTGACACAACTGGCCCGCATCTTGAGGCTGTTCATGTGGATGAACAAGGGTCATCAAGTCGAACATCTTTACCGCGACTTGACCGACCACTTGCTTGTCGCGTTCACGTGGCCGCACCGACGATCGGGCACATGAACAGTCTCGACTGGGCCGTACTCATCGGCTACTTCGGTGTGATGGTCGCGATCGGCGTCTGGTCGCACAAGCGCGTGGACAACGTCTCCGACTTCTTCACGGCCGGCGGCAGGATGCCCTGGTGGCTGTCCGGCATCTCGCACCACATGTCGGGCTACAGCGCGGTCATGTTCACCGGGTACGCGGGCATCGCCTACACCTACGGCGTCACCTCCTTCGTCACCTGGTCCTTCCCCATCGCGCTCGGCATCGCCATCGGGTCGAAGCTGTTCGCGCCCCGTATCAACCGACTGCGCTCCCGGCTCCATGTGGCCTCCCCGCTGGAGTACCTGAAGAACCGTTACAACCTCTCCACCCAGCAGGCGCTCGCCTGGTCCGGCATGCTGCTGAAGATCGTGGACGTGGGTGCCAAGTGGGCGGCGATCGCCACCCTGTTGTCGGTGTTCACCGGGGTCACCCTGAACCAGGGCATCCTCATCACCGGCGCGATCACGGCCGTGTACTGCACGATCGGCGGCCTGTGGGCGGACGCGCTGACCGAACTCGGCCAGTTCGTCATCCAGTTGCTCGCCGGTGTCTCGATGTTCGTGGCCGTCGTACTGAAGCTGAACGACAAGCACATCGGCGTCTTCGACGCCTGGAACCAGCCCGCGCTGCACGGCCACGGCAAGCCGCTGGTCGGCCCCTACGGCACGGTGTTCCTGCTGGCGTTCCTGTTCATCAAGCTCTTCGAGTACAACGGCGGCATGCTCAACCAGGCCCAGCGCTACATGGCGACGACCAGTGCGTACGCGGCCGAGCGGTCGGCCCGGCTGTCTTCCGTGCTGTGGCTGATCTGGCCGGTGGTCCTGTTCTTCCCGATGTGGATGTCCCCGCTCCTGGTCCACGCCCAGAAGCCGGACGGCTCCGACTCCTACGGCCTGATGACCGAACAGCTGCTGCCGCACGGCCTGTTGGGCCTGGTCGTCGTCGGCTTCTTCTCCCACACGATGGCCATGTGCTCCTCCGACGCCAACGCGATCGCGGCGGTGTTCACCCGTGACGTGGCCCCGGTGCTGTCCTCCCGGGCCCGTGCCTGGGGCGAGCGCTCCGGCCTGATCGCGGCCCGCGTGACGACCCTGGCCTTCCTCGGCCTGTCCATGGCGGTCGCGACACAGGTCAACTCCCCCACGTTCAAGGACATCATCACCGTCGTCATCAAGTGGGTGGCCGGCCTGATGGGCCCGATCGCGATCCCGATGATGCTGGGCCTGCTCCGCCCGTTCCGCCGCTCCGGCCCCACGGCGGCGCTGACCAGCTGGGCGGCGGGTCTGCTGGCGTTCTGGCTGGTGAACTACCCGGTCAACTGGAAGGTCTCCGGCGGAGTCCCGCTGCAGTACCAGGTGTCGGTCCCGCTGGCGGTGTCCCTGGTCCTGTACATCGCCATCGGCTACCTGAAGCCGGAGGAGACACCGGAGCGCCTGGCCGTCATCGAGAAGATCAACACCGACGGCGACGCGGCGGCGGCGGTACCGGTCCCCGCGGGGGCCGGGGACGACGTGGTGGGAGCGCCCAACCAGCCCCTGTAGTGTGCGAGTTGATCATCAACTTGGCATGAACGGGGAAACCATGAGTCTGGACGCGGTGCGGGCGGCCTCCCGGGTGGTGGGCCGCCGTACCACTCTGCGCTGTCTGGCCATCGGCGTCGGCGCCTCGCTGCTCGCGGCCTGCAAGGGCAAGAGCAAGGGCGTCGGCAAGCACAGCGGCACGGGCCACGGCACGAGCAGGAGGAACGGCGGTTTCGGCAGTCCGTCACCGACGTCCACGGTCGCCGGCAGGGCGTTCGCGGCCTTCGTGCGCGGCAAGTGGCGCGTCACCTCGACGATGCCGGGCGCGAGCGGCAAGTCGTACACCTACACCGTGACCGTCGGCGACGGGACCTGGAACATGGACTCCGGCGGAGGCGCCGGGGCGAAGGGCGCCTGGGCGCTCCAGGGCGGCAGACTGGCCCTGCGGGTGCCCGAGCGGCTGAGCGAGAGCGGTGAGCTGCACGACGCCGCCGCGGAGAACGTGCCGGCGACGGTGGGCGACTCCGTCTCCCTCGGCCTGCCCTGGCAGCCGCCCGGCGAGTCGGGCACCGGTTCGGGCCAGCGGCTCGAGGTGGACTACAACAAACAGGCCGGCGTGCGGATCCGGCACTTCGACGCGAGCGGCAGCATGACCGTCCACCAGTGCGCGCGGGTCTGAGGTCAGGCCCGCGGATACCGGGCCAGCCAGCCCGGTGAGGACCCCGCCGGGCCGTGCAGCGCCGGGCCCTGGGTCATTTCCATCGCGAAGTCGTCGGCGAGTTCCAGCACGGTGGGACGGCCCTCCAGCTCCGCCAGCCAGCCCGGCGGGAGGGCCGTCTCGCCGTGCAGGGCGCCGAGGAGGCCGCCCGTGAGGGCGCCCGCCGCGGCCGAGGGGCCACTCTGGTTCACCGCGAGGCACAGCCCGTGCCGTACGTCCTCCCCCACCAGCGCGCAGTACACCGACGCCGCCAGCAGCCCGTCCGCCGTACCGTCGCCGGCCAGTTCCTCCACCCGCGCCGGGCCCGGGATCCCCTGCCGCACCGCCCCGAGCGCATGCTGCAGGGCGTCCGAGACGGGCTGGTGGCCGGGCCGGGGGGCGAGCAGGGCGAGGGCCCGCTGCACGGCACCGTCCAGGCTCTCGCCCCGGGCCAGCGCATGCACGATCACGGCGTACGCGCCCGCCGACAGGTAGGCGATGGGATGGCCGTGGCTCTGCGCCGCGCACTCCACCGCCAGCTGCGCGACGAGCTGCGGCTCCCAGCCGACCAGCAGCCCGAAGGGCGCGGACCGGGCCACCGCCTCCGGGCCCAGCTCACCGGGGTTCTTCGGTGACTCCAGCGTGCCCATGGTGTCGTCGCCGAACCCTATGAGCAGCGCCCGGGTCGGCTCCCGGCGGGCGTACAGCCACTCCTCGCGCGCCAGCCAGCCGTCGTCCTTGCGGCGCTCGTCGGGCCCCCAGTCCCGCTGGGTGGCCGCCCAGCGCCGGTACGCCCGGTGCAGATCGGTCGGCGGATGCCAGGCGCCGGTGTCCCGGCGGACCTGGGCCCGTATCAGCCCGTCCACGCTGAACAGGGTGAGCTGGGTGTAGTGGGTGACCGTTCCGCGCCGCCCGTGCCCGAAGGCCAGGTCGAGCAGCCCCTCGGGGCCGTACGTCGTGCGGATCTCCTCCAGGGAGAGCGGCTCGGCGGGCCCGCCCAGCGCGTCGCCCACGGCGGTGCCGAGGAGGGTGCCGCGCACCCTGCTGCGGAAGTCCTGCTGCTCGGCTCGGCCCCAGAGGGCGCCGGATGTCGCACTCACTCAGACCTCCTCACGGCACCGACCGTCCGTACGACGCTCAGCACTGTAATCGACGCGGAACGGTCCGTTCACGGGGGCAAATCGCCCCCGAGGGGTCATTCCCGCTCAGCTACGAGCGCTTCGACCCCGTCGAGAATCCGGTCGAGCCCGAACTCGAGCGGGTCGGTGCCGTCCGGCTCGAAGGCCCCCTCGGCGACGGCCTTGGCGAGTGCCGGGAAGCGGTCGGCGTGCCGGGCGAGCAGTTCGCCGGAGAGCCGGTTCCACTCCCGCTCCCGCTCCTCGTCGTGGTCGCTGTGCTGCTGGGCGAGGTTGCGGACGAGTCCGATGAGGAGCAGGAAGACCTGGTGGCGCCGGCCACCGTCCAAACCGGTGGGCTCCAGGGCGGCGAGCGCCGCGTCCAGCCAGCCCAGCTGGCAGGGCCCCATGATCTGGCGGCGCATCGCGGTGGCGCCGAGCAGCCAGGGGTGGGCGGTGTAGAGGCGGGCGCACTGCCGCGTCCACTCCCGTACGGCCGCCCGCCAGTCGCCCTCCGCGGCCGCCGACAGATCCGGCGCCTCGGCCAGCACCGACTCCACCATCAGCTCGACGAGTTCGGCCTTTCCGGGGACGTACCGGTACAGGGCCATGGCGGAGACCCCGAACTCGCCGGCGACCTTGCTCATGGAGACGGCGTCCAGCCCCTCGCTGTCGGCCAGCGCGGCGGCGGCCGCGGCGATGCGCTGCGGGGTCAGCTTCGGTTTGGGCCCGCGCGTGGGCTTCTCCTGCTCGCCCCACAGCAGCGCGAGGGTCACCCGCGGATCCCGGTCCTGCTCCTGCTCGCTCTTCCGCCCGCCCATGGATTCCTCCCGATCGCCGGACCGCGAAGCCTGTTGACTCCGCCCACTAACTGTATATACCGTAAACCCAACAGCTGACGACATAAACAGTTTAGGGGGAACACCATGCTGCTGACCTACCGTGCTCTCAAGCGCCGCGCTCTCGCCAAGAAGCTCGCGATCACCACCCCGAACGGCATCGACGAGTCCTCGTACGTCCGCATCGGCGGCCTCGACCAGTGGATCTCCATCCGCGGCGAGGACCTGTCGAACCCCGTGATCCTGGAGATCCACGGCGGCCCCGGCTCCTCCAACCTGATCTTCACGCCGCGCACCCGTGCCTGGGAGCGGCACTTCACGATCGTCCGCTGGGACATGCGGGGCGCCGGCCGGACGTTCGCGGGCAGCCCGGAAAGCCAGGGCGAGCCGACCCTCGACCGCCTCTACGAGGACGCCCTGGAGGTGACGGCCCACATCCGCACCCGCCTGAACGTGCCCAAGGTGCTGCTCCTGGCCAACAGCTTCGGCACGGTCACCGGCCTCCGCCTGGCCCGCAACCACCCCGAGCTGTACTCGGCGTACGTCGGCACCGACCAGAACATCGTCGGCGGCGGCCGTGACACCTCCTCCTACGAGGCGCTGCTGGCCCGCCTGGAGAAGGCGGGCAAGAAGAAGCAGCTGGCGAAGATGGCCGCCATCGGCCCGGACCGGTCGGCCTGGTCGGCCCACGAGTGGGCGGAGTACGCGAAGACGGTGGTCACGACCGACCCCCTCACCTACGACACCATGAAGACGGTCGTCATCCGCTCCCTGTGGTTCTCGCCCCTGCACACCCTCCGCGACCTGCGCACCTACCTGAAGGCCCAGACCTTCTCGGAGCAGCTCGGCCCCCAGGCCATGACGATCGACGAGCACGCCGAGGGCACCGCCTTCCGCCTGCCCTTCTTCCTCTTCCAGGGCGACAGCGACGTCCTCACCCCGCCGGATGCGGCCCACCGCTTCTACGAGGCGGTCACCGCCCCCGTGAAGGACTTCGCCCTGATCCCCGAGGCAAGCCACTTCGCCTCCTTCCGGCACCCCGACCAGTTCCTGGACCTGCTGCTGACCAAGGTGCGGCCGGTGGTGACGGGGCAGGCGGTGGGGCGCTGAAGCACCGCCGGCGTCGGCGGCAGGTCAAGGCAGCCGGCCTGCCGCGCGGCCCGTCAGTTGGCCGAGGACGGATGGTGGCGCGGTGGTGGGGGTGCCGGGGACGACAGGCGGGCGGCGTGGGTCTCGTCCGCCTCGGCCCGGGCGGTCGCGCCGAGTCTGCGGTGCACCTCTGCCCGGCGTTGCAGCGCCCATACGTAGACCGGATTGAGCAGCAGCGCGCGGTCGAGGTCGGCGAGGGCCTCCTGGAGGTGGCCGAGGTTGGCCCGGGAGGCGCCGCGGCTCGCGTAGGCCGAGGCGTAGTCGGGGTCGAGGGCGAGCGCCCGGTCGTAGTCGGTGAGGGCCTCCTCGTCGCGGCCGGCCTTGCGGAGCGCGTCGCCGCGTTCGCAGCGGCCCCAGGCCCAGTCCGGCTGGAGGGCGAGGGCCCGGTCCAGGTCGGCGAGCTGCCGGGTGCGGTCCCCGCGGGCGCGCCACAGACGGGCCCGGCGGGCGAGCGCCCACGCGTAGTCGGGGTCGAGCTCCAGGGCCCGGTTCAGATCGGCCTGCGCCTCGTCCAGCTCATCGCGGGCCAGGCGGGCGGCGCCCCGGGAGGCCCAGGCGAAGGACTGGCCCGGGTCGAGCGAGATCCCGTGGTCGAGATCGGCCAGCGCCTCGTCGTACCGGCCCAGCATCCGCAGGTGCTCGCCGCGCAGGAACACGTTGTACGGGTTGTCCGGCTCCAGCTCCAGCACCCGGCGCAGGTCCTCCAGGGCCGCGCCGTAGTCGCCGAGCGAGCTGCGTGCCAGGACCTTGCCCCGCAGGGCGCGCACCAGGCCGGGGTCGAGCGCGAGGGCCCGGTCGTACTCCGCCAGTGCCCCCTGCTGGTCGCCGGCGCGTGCCAGGGCGTCGCCGCGGACCGCGTGTGCCGTCGGCCGCCACGGTTCCTCGGCCCGCGCCCGGTCCAGCAGCAGGGCGGCCACCCCGGCGACCGCGTCCGCCGCGAACGCCTCCGCCAGCGCGCTCCCCCAGCTCTCCAGGCTCCGCGCGCCTGTGGCACCTGTGGCAGCTGTGGCGCCTGTGGCACCTGTGTCTTCGGTGGCCTCGACCAGCAGCCGCACCCAGCGCCACAGGACGTCGTCCCCGTGGTCGCAGGCCGTGACGACGTCCGCCAGCACGGCGGGCAGCGCGGTGCGGGGGTCCGCGCACAGCGAGTGGTAGGACTCCGCCAGGCGCAGCTCCCGCCAGTCCTCCTCCTTCCAGAACTCGCCCGGTTCCAGGGCCGCTTCGGTCTCCCTGAGCCACCGGGCGAAGGTCCGCGCGAGCCGCCGGTGCCGCTCGGCCCAGCCCCTGGGCGACTGGCGGCGCTGGAGCCGCAGCATCGGCGCCCGGACGAGGTCGTGGTACCGCATCCGGTCGCCGCGCTCGCTGACGAACGGCATGCCCCGCAGCCACGCGTACAGCCCGTCGAACTCCTCCGGCGGGCACTCGGCCACGGCCCGGAAGACATCCGCGTCCAGCGTCCGGGGCAGCGCGCAGGCCAGCGCGGTGGCCCGGCGCACGGGATCCTGCTCCCACTTCAGGAACCGCTCCACGGCCGTGCCGCTGGGGTCGCCCACGTCCCGCGGATCGGCGGGCCGGGTCTCGGCCAGGGTCGAGACGAGCACCGGCAGGCCCCCGGTCAGCCGCAGCACCTCGGCGACGACCGGCTCGTCGCGCACGCCCTTGTCCGCGAGGAGTCCGCGAGCCTCCGCCTCCGTGAACGGGCCGAGCGGCACGTCCGCCACGAAGTCCGCGAATCCGCCCCAGCGGGCCGGGGCGAGCGGGAGCTGGCCCGCGGTCACCAGGACGACGTTGGCCGGCAGGGTGCCGTACCGGTCCGTCGTCATGATCTCGTGCAGCCAGCCGTCCAGGAACCGGCCCGTGCGCTCGTAGGTGTCGAAGAGCAGGACGATCCACGCCGCGGCGGAGGCGGCGGCGGCGAGTTCGCCCAGCAGCGTCGGGGTCAGTTCCCGCTCCGGCGCCAGCACCAGGTTCACGTCCTCCTGGTTGCGGAACCGCGCACTGAGTCCCGCCCGCAACCGGTCGGCGCCCTGCGCGAGCCGGTCCGCGTCCAGCGCGCCCGCGAACGGTCCGACCCCCGGCACCATGCCGAGCCCGACCAGCCCGGCCCGCGCCACGGCCAGTGCACCCGTCGACGGACGCGGCGCCGCCTCCGGGTCGAGGGCGAGCGCCGCGGCCTCGGCCTCGTGCCGCCGCTCCCGGTAGGCGGCCAGCTGCCGTTCGAGTTCCTTGCACCGGTGGCCCTGCTGGGCGAGCTGGTGACCGATCGCCGCCATCGCCTCGGGCACGCTTCCCGCGCCCTCGTCGACATACGCCGTCAGCGCCCCGCGCTCCCGGGCGATCTGCTCCAACTCCCGGATCAGGAAGGTCTTTCCGACGCCCGCGTTGCCGTGGACGTGGAAGAGGAAGCGGTGGCGTTCGTCCTCGGGCGCGAGGTCCAAGTTGGCCCGGAACGCGGCCCGTTCGCCGCCTCGGCCGACGAATCCCGCTCGTCTGCGCCGCCCGATGAGTTCCTGCATCGACGGCCGTGCCTGCGCCATCCGTACGCCCCTCCCGCAGCCCGCGTTCTCATTCTGGCGCAATGCCCACGCGATAACCGGGCGTGGGCAGGGGAGAATTCAGCCATGACCACCACCCCCACACGTCACACCGGGCTCACGCTTGCCGCCGGTGTGCTCACCGGCATACTCGCCCTCTACATCGCCCTGGTCGCCTTCGGGAACATCACCGACTTCGGGACGAACCAGCAGTTCGTACGGCATGTGCTGGCGATGGACACGACCTTCAAGGACGACGACCTGATGTGGCGGGCCATCACCAGCACCGCGCTCCAGGACACCGCCTACGTCCTGATCATCGTGTGGGAGACCGTGGCCGCCCTCGTCCTCGGCTGGGGCACTTACCTCTGGGCGCGGCGCAACAGCGACCTCGCCCGGCGCATATCCACCTACGGCCTGCTGATGCTGTTGCTGCTCTTCGGCGCCGGGTTCATCGCGATCGGCGGTGAGTGGTTCTCGATGTGGCAGTCCAAGGCGTGGAACGGGCTTCAGGCCGCCACCCGGGTGTTCCTGATCAGCGGGGTCGCCCTGATCGTCAACCAACTGCCCTCGCGGGAGACGGACGCCGGGTGACGACCGTCACCTGACGGCTGTCACCTGACGGCTGTCACTTGACGACCGTCACCTTCGTGTCCGTGTCTCCGAAGGCCCACAGCGCGGCTCCGTCCTCCTTGTGGAGGCGGACCGCGCCCAGCTTCTGACCGTTCGCGGGCGGTGGCGAGGACCCGTCGAGGGCGTTGGAGAAGGCTATGTTCACGCCCTCGGCCTGGGTGAAGTACATGACGTGCTCGACCTCGACACCGTCCGAGCCCTTGAGGGACTGCCTGCGCGCGATGATCGAGTAACTGCCGGGCTGCGGGCCCACCGTGCCCGGCCACACCGTGAACGTGCGGCTCGCCTTGCCCGTCGCGTCGACCAGCCACACCCGCTTCTCGCCGAGCGAGTACACGATCCGGCGCCCCGCGCCCGACGCGTCCGGCAGCGCGGGCGCCGCCGGGGAGTGCGGCGCCGTGGAGCCGTGGGCGCTCGCCGACGCCGACGGGCTCGGCCGGGTCACGGAGGCCGTGGGATGCGGCCCGTGGTCCGCCTGTACGGCGAGGGCGACGACGGCCGCGGTCGCTCCCGCCGTCAGGCCGGTGACCCAGGCCCAGGAGGGCAGTCGGGCAGCCACGGGTACGCATCTCCTCCGCTACGGGGCCCCGCCTCGGGTCGGGGGTCGGATCATCGTACTCAGTCCAGGACCGGCAACAGTTCCGGCAGGTGGCCGTCGGAGGCCGCCGCCACCCGCTGCCGCTCCCGCGACACCTCGCCGTAGAGCGTGGTGCGCGGCTTCGCCGGGCGGCCGGCCGCCTCGGCCACCGCCACCAGGTCACGGATCGACTTGTACGAGCCGTACGACGAGCCCGCCATCCGGGAGATCGTCTCCTCCATCAGCGTGCCGCCCAGGTCGTTCGCGCCGGAGCGGAGCATCTCCGCCGCGCCCTCCGTGCCCAGTTTCACCCAGCTTGTCTGGATGTTCGGGATCCAGGGATGCAGCAGCAGACGGGCCATCGCCGTCACCGCCCTGTTGTCCCTCGCCGACGGGCCGGGCCGGGCGATGCCCGCCAGATACACCGGCGCGTTGGTGTGGATGAACGGCAGCGTCACGAACTCCGTGAAACCGCCCGTCTCCCGCTGGATCCGGGCCAGCGTGCGCAGATGGCCCAGCCAGTGGCGGGGCTGGTCGACATGGCCGTACATCATCGTCGAGGACGAGCGGATGCCCAGCTCGTGGGCCGTCGTGATCACCTCGATCCAGGTGGCCGCCGGCAGCTTGCCCTTGGTCAGCACCCAGCGGACCTCGTCGTCCAGGATCTCCGCCGCCGTGCCCGGGACGGAGTCCAGACCGGCCTCCTTGGCCGCCGTCAGCCACTCGCGGATGGACATCCCGGTGCGCGTCGCGCCGTTGACGACCTCCATCGGGGAGAAGGCGTGGACGTGCATGCCGGGGACCCGCTCCTTCACCGCCTTCGCGATGTCGAAGTACGCCGTCCCGGGCAGGTCCGGGTGGATGCCGCCCTGCATGCACACCTCGACCGCGCCCACCTCCCAGGCCTGCTGGGCGCGGTCCGCCACCTGCTCCAGCGAGAGCGTGTACGCGTCGGCGTCCGTACGGCGCTGGGCGAAGGCGCAGAAGCGGCAGCCGGTGTAGCAGACATTGGTGAAGTTGATGTTGCGGGTGACGATGTACGTCACGTCGTCGCCGACCGCCGACCTGCGTACGCCGTCCGCGATGCGCGTGAGGGCGTCCAGCGCCGGGCCGTCCGCGTGCAGCAGGGCCAGCGCCTCGGCGTCGGTGAGCTTCGTCGGGTCGTCCGCCGCCGTCCGCAGGGCCTGGCGGACGTCGGTGTCGATGCGCTCCGGGGCCATGCCGGGTACGGCCGCCTCGCGCAGCGCCTCCCAGTCGCCGTACACCTCGTCGAAGTCCTCGCGCCGGTCGCCCGTACGGCCCTCGGTGTCGATGGTGCGGTGCAGGTCCGTGCGGCCGGTGGCCGTGAACGCCTCCTCCGGCTCCTGCCAGGGGCGGCCCTCGACCGGGGCGTCCGGGAGGGCCAGGCCCGTCTCGGGGTCGGCCAGCGCGCTCACGTGCGGACGCAGCCGCGGATCCAGCCAGGGCTCGCCGCGGCGCACGAACTCCGGGTAGACGCAGAGGCGTTCGCGCAGCTCGAAGCCTGCCGCCCGGGAGCGTGCGGTGAGTTCCTCGATCTGCGGCCAGGGGCGTTCGGGGTTGACGTGGTCGATGGTCAGGGGTGACACCCCGCCCCAGTCGTCGATGCCGGCGCCGATCAGGCGCTCGTACTCGGCCTCGACCAGGTTCGGCGGGGCCTGGAGGCAGGCGGACGGGCCCATGAGGTGCCGGGCGACGGCGACCGTGGCGACCAGGTCGTCCAGTTCGGCGTCCGGCATGCCGCGCATCGCCGTGTCCGGCTTGGCGCGGAAGTTCTGGATGATCAGTTCCTGGATGCCGTGGTGGGCGCGGGAGACCTTGCGAAGGGCGAAGAGGGACTCGGCCCGCTCCTCGTACGTCTCGCCGATGCCGATCAGCAGACCGGAGGTGAAGGGCACGGAGGAGCGGCCGGCGTCCTCCAACACCCGCAGCCGTACGGCGGGTTCCTTGTCCGGGGAGCCGTGGTGGGGGCCGCCGGGCTCCGACCACAGGCGGGTGGCGGTGGTCTCCAGCATCATGCCCATGGAGGGCGCGACCGGCTTGAGCCGCTGGAAGTCCGTCCAGGTCAGCACGCCGGGGTTGAGGTGGGGCAGCAGGCCCGTCTCCTCCAGGATGCGGATGGAGATGGCACGGACGTAGGCGATGGTGTCGTCGTACCCGTGCGCGTCGAGCCACTCGCGCGCCTCGGGCCAGCGGTCCTCCGGCTTGTCGCCGAGGGTGATCAGGGCTTCCTTGCAGCCGAGGGCGGCGCCCTTGCGGGCGATGTCCAGCACCTCGTCCGGGGACATGAACATCCCCTGGCCGGCCCGGCGCAGCTTGCCGGGGACCGTGACGAAGGTGCAGTAGTGGCACTTGTCCCGGCACAGCCGGGTCAGGGGGATGAAGACGCTCTTCGAGTACGTGATGACGCCGGGGCGGCCCGCCTGTTCGAGACCCGCGTCGCGCACCCGGGCGGCGGACGCGGCGAGGTCGGTCAGGTCCTGGCCGCGGGCCTGGAGCAGCACCGCCGCCTCGGCGACGTCGAGGGCGACGCCGTCACGGGCGCGTTTGAGAGCGCGACGCATGGAGTTCTCGGTCGGGCCGGTTCCAGAAGTCGCGGAAGTCGTCATCCCTTGAGCATACGTTCGGGGTGATTACGGAAGATGGCTCCCGCTCGGCCTACAGGTGACTCCCGTACTCGTCCAGCACCCCCAGCACTTCTCCCTCCCCCGCCGGCGGCAACTGCAGGACGACCTCCTCGATGCCCAGGTCCGCGTAGTGGGCCAGCTTGCCGGGCGTGGGCAGGACCGCGTACGGGACGATCTGGAGCGCGGCCGGGTCGCGGCCCGCCTCCACCCAGGCCGAGCGCAGCACCGGCAGGGACTCGGTGAGGCCCCGGCCGCCGATCGGCAGCCAGCCGTCGGCGTACTCGGCGATGTGCGCGAACAGCCGCGGCCCGGCGGTGCCGCCGACGAGCGTGCGCGGTCCGACGACCCGGCCGCGCGGCTTCTGCGCCGGCTTGGGGTGGGCGTGGCTGGCGCGTACGCTCCCGAACTCACCGTCGTAGGCCGTCGGTTCCCCGGACCACAGCGCCTGCATGAGCCGCACCCGGTCCCGGACCAGTTCCCGGCGGGTGCGCCACGCCACGCCGTGGTCGGCGGCCTCCTCCACGTTCCAGCCGTAGCCGAGGCCGAGCGTGAAACGGCCGCCGGAGAGGTGGTCCAGGGTGGCGATCTGCTTGGCCAGGGCGATGGGGTCGTGCTGGGCGGGGAGGGTGATGCCGGTGCCGAGGCCGAGGCGTTCGGTGACGGCCGCCGCCTGGCCGAGGGCCACGAAGGGGTCGAGGGTACGGCCGTACTCGCGGGGCAGGTCGCCGCCGGCGGGGTACGGCGTCGCCCGTTCCACGGGGATGTGGGTGTGTTCGGGGAGGTAGAGGCCGGCGTAGCCGCGTTCTTCGAGTTCGCGGGCGAGTCGCACCGGCGTGATGGTCTCATCGGTGAGGAAGATGGTGACGGCGATACGCATGACCCATCTGTACCCGGCCGGAGTTCCGGTGCCCATACCGACCGGTCGGCACTGCCCTGTACCGACGGCACGTGATGTCGCGAACATGACGTACCGTCGGACGCCAATCCCCTTTTCTTCCACGGGAGTTCACGCCCGGATGGCACAGTGCCCACCATGGGTGAAGACGCGCAGGATCAGGCACCGGGCATCGGCAGACGCGCGCTGTTCGTGACGGGCGCCGCCGCTGCCCTTACGTTGGGAGGCGTGAGCTTCGCAGCGGCGGACGGTCAGCAGCAGGAGACCCGGACGGTGGGCGGCACCCTGCCGCCCGGCTCCCCCGACTTCGTGTACGTACCGGTCGAAGTCCCCGCCGGCGTACGGGAGATCAAGGTCTCCTACACCTACGACAGGCCCTCGGTGCCGGCCGGCACGCAGGGCAACGCACTCGACATCGGCCTCTTCGACGAGCACGGCACCGAGCTGGGCGGCCGGGGCTTCCGCGGCTGGTCGGGCGGCGCCCGCACGGAGTTCTTCGTCCGCGCCGACGACGCGACGCCGGGCTACGTCCCCGGCCCGGTACGGCAGGGCACCTGGTACGTCGCGCTGGGCCCCTACACGGTGGCGCCGCAGGGCCTGACGTACGAGCTGACGATCACGCTGACCTACGGGGAGGCGGGCGAGACCCCGAGGCCGGTGTATCCGCCCTCCCGGGCGAAGGGGCGGGGCCGGGCCTGGTACCGGGGCGACTGCCACCTGCACTCCTGGTACTCCGACGGCCGCCGGACCCCGGCCGAGATCGCGGCCCTCGCGCGGGCGGCGGGCCTGGACTTCATCAACTCCTCGGACCACAACACCCATTCCGCCCACCCCCACTGGGCCGACCAGGCGGGCGACGACCTGCTGATCATGCTCGGCGAGGAGGTCACCACGCGGAACGGCCACGTGGTGGCGCTCGGCACCGATCCCGGCACGTTCGTGGACTGGCGCTACCGGGCCCGGGACAACCGCTGGGCCCGCTTCGCACGGGACATCCGCCACGCCGGCGGCCTGGTCGTGCCCGCCCACCCGCACGCCACCTGCGTCGGCTGCGGCTGGAAGTTCGGTTTCGGCGAGGCGGACGCCGTGGAGGTGTGGAACGGGCCGTACACCCCGGACGACGAGGTGACGCTGGCCGACTGGGACAACCGGCTCGTCGCCTCCGTGCGCCAGAGGCGGGCCTGGCTCCCGGCGATGGGCAACAGCGACGCCCACCGCGACCCGGACACGGTCGGCTCGCCCCAGACGGTCGTCCTCGCCGACGACCTGACCCGGGAGGCGATCCAGGAGGGCATCCGCGCGGGACGCAGTTACGTGGCCGAGTCGAAGAACGTGACCCTCGCCTTCACGGTGACCGGCGGGCGCGGGCAGCAGGCGGGCATCGGCGAGCGGCTGGAGGTGGACGCCGACACCCCCGTGACCGTCCGGCTGGAGGTCTCGGGCGCCCCGCGCTGCTCGGTGCGGTTCGTCACCGACCAGGGCGTGCTGTTCACCAGCGATCCGCTGCCGGTGGCGGGCACCGGCACGGTCGAGTGGCGCACGACCTCCGCCTACGCGGCCTACGTACGCGCCGAGTTGCGGCACGAGACGGCGGCCGGGCCGGTGCCGGGGGCGCTGGCCGCCTTCACCAACCCGATCTTCCTCGGGGTCAGCTGAGCTGCCCGGCCGCCCACTCGGCCCACTCCCGCCGCATCGCGTTGAAGCGCAGGCCGTACTCCAGCGCGATGCGGCCGTAGACGGAGAGGTTGCCCTCGTCCCAGTCGATGGAGTCGGCGAGCCGGCGCAGCTGCTCGTATCCCGACTGGGACATCTCCATCAGGTCGGTCAGATAGGCGCGCGCCTGCTCGGGAGTGAGCACGCCGAGGAAGAAGACGCGCAGCAGGACGTCGCTGCGGTTGACGGGCTGGGGTGCGACCTCGGTCAGCCAGTGGCGCAGCTCCGCCATGCCCTCGTCGGTGATCTCGTACTCCTTGCGGCCGCGCGGGCCCTCGGCGGCCACCGCGATCAGCCCGGAGCCGGCCAGCTTGGTCAGCTCGGTGTAGATCTGGCTCTGGGTCGCCGGCCAGACGTTGGCCAGTGAGGTCTCGAACGTCTTCAGCAGGTCGTAGCCACTGGCGCGGCGGTCCGAGAGCAGACCGAGCAGTGCGTGTTTGAGGCTCATACCCTCACCCTACCTTCCAATGTTGACATGTCGAATACCAACCTTCTACTTTTGACATGTCGAAACAGGAACCCAAAGACTCCGACGGACCGGGGGAATCCCATGTCGTACCTGCGCACGTTCTTGCCGTGGATCGTCTTCGCCGTCATCCCCTCGGGTGACTGGCAGTGGGGCGCCCTGGCCGCCCTGGTGGTGGCCGTGGGGATCATCGGGCAGCAGAGGCGGGCCGGGGCCGGCTTCGACGCCCTCGTGATCGAGGCCGGCTCGGCGGTCTTCTTCGCCGTGCTCGCGGCCATCGCCTTCGCCGACCCGCACTCGGGCGTGCACGACTACTCCGCCGCCCTCTCCTCCGGCACCCTCGCCGTCATCGCCGGCCTCTCGCTGGCCGCCGGCCGGCCCTTCACTCTGGGCATCGCCAAGCGCACCACCCCGCGCGAGTACTGGGAACTGAAGCCCTTCGTCCGGGTCAACGTCGTCATCACCGCCGTGTGGACCGCCGCCTTCGTGGTGACCGCCGTCGTCCTCGCCGTGCTGGCCCACTCCGGCAACGCCCACTCGACGCCCGCGACCGTCGTCCAGATCGCCGGCTTCGTCGTCCCGATGGTCTTCACCGTCCGCTACGTCGCCCACGTCCAGGCGAAGGCCGCACAGGTGGCCCGGTGACCCCGAAGCACCTCTTGGGCAACTACAGCTCGTCGTCGGTGCGGTCCGGGGATGCGGTACGGGGTTCATGTTCCGGTGGCGGTGGTGTGGGCCGGCTCAGCGGACGGTGACGGTGTACGTGACGCGCTTCGGCGCGGACTGCCGGTACGGTGCGGTCGGCGCCGGGGCCGGGGTGCCGCCGCCGTCCTCGTCGCAGGTGGTGGCGAACGTGCAGTGGGTCAGTACGATCCGGGTGCTGCCCTTGCCGGTGGCCTCGAAGGTGAAGGTGAGGCTGCTGCCGCCGCCGTCCAGATGCCTGTCGCCGGAGTCCGAGGTGCCATGCTGCCCGCGCTCGCGGACCACGTGGGCGTCGGGCCTGGGATCGGACAGGTACCAGTGCTCACGGGTGGAGGCGTTCTCGTGGACGGTGAGCGTGAAGCGCTCCCCGGCCTTCGCGGTGATGCGGGGTTCGTCGGTGGGGTGCGCGACGGGGGCGGGCTCGCCCGACCCGCAGCCGGCGACGAGCGTGAGCAGCGCGACCGCCGCGACGGCGCCGCCCGCCGCCCTGCCCCGATGCCGAAGGCCCCGCCTGCTTCGCCGTCGGGAGGTACACGCTGTACGCGTCGTCGAGTCCACTGTCCGCTGCCTTGCTCATGTGTCCGTTGACGAAGTCGTTCTCGCCGACCCAGGTCGTCGAGCGACAGGGGTTGTAGATCTGCAGCTTGTCGCCCTGCTGGGCGATGACGGTCATCGCGTGGGCGCCGTCCTTGCCCTTGACGTCGACCGGGACCGTGCAGCCGTCCGAAGACGCGCCCATCAGGCTCCCCCGTTGAAAAGATCACGACCGCGGGGGACGCTAGCACGCGACAGCCGGCGCACAGTCCGGAGGTCACACGCCCCGCACCGAGCCGACACACCGTCCCCGCCGCGACGCCGTGCCGGCAGACCAGGAGAGCGACCGCCATGTCAGCCCCCGCAGACCGCAAGCACCGTGTGGTGACGGCCTTCCAACGGCACATCGCCAACCCGCTCAACCGGCGGCTGCCGTTCCAGACCCTCCTGGAGACGACGGGCCGCAGTTCCGGCCTGCCCCGGCAGACGCCGGTGGGCGGCCGCAAGGCCGGCGACTCCTTCTGGCTGGTCTCCGAGTTCGGCTACAAGTCCCAGTACGTCCGCAACATCCAGGCCGACCCGAGGGTCCGCGTCCGCCTAGCCGGCCGCTGGCACCACGGCACCGCCCATCTCCTTCCCGACGACGACCCGCTGGCCCGCCTGCGCGCACTGCCCCGCTTCAACAGCGCGGCGGTACGGGCGTTCGGCACCGACCTGCTCACGGTGCGGGTGGACCTGGAGGACTGAGCGGGGAAGGCGCGGGCGTGAAGCCGGCCTCCGGCCGGGCGGCGCCCCCTCACCCCGGCCACACGATCGCCTGCACCTCGCTGTACGCGTGCAGCGCGTACGACCCCACGTCCCGGCCCACCCCGCTCTTCTTGAACCCCCCGAACGGCGCCTCCATGTTGCGCCCCACCGTATTGATGCCGACTCCCCCGGCGCGCAGCTGCCGGGCCACCCGGAAGGCTCTGGCCACGTCTGCGGACCAGACGTAGTCGATCAGCCCGTACTCGGAGTCGTTGGCGAGGGTCACGCCCTCGTCCTCCTCGTCGAAGGGGATCACCGCGACCACCGGCCCGAAGATCTCCTCCCGGGCCACCCGCATGTCGTTGGTGCAGTCGGCGAGGAGGGTGGGGCAGACGTAGAAACCCCGCTCCAGGGGCGGCCGTTCGCCGCCGGCGACCACTGACGCGCCCTCCTTCCGGCCCAGTTCGGTGTACGACTCGACCCGCGCCCGGTGCTCGCCCGAGATCACCGGCCCGACGACCGTGTCCGCCTCCCGCGGATCCCCGACCTTCAACCGCCCGGCATACCCGGCCAGTTGCTCCACCAGCCGCTCGTACACCCCGCGCTGGACCAGCACCCGTGTCGGTGCCGTGCAGATCTGTCCGCTGTAGAAGGAGAAGGTCGTACCGATACCGGCGACGGCGGAGCCCACGTCCGCGTCGTCGAACACGAGCGCCGCGCCCTTCCCGCCCAGCTCCATCAGCTGGCGTTTCATGTCCCGCCCGCACACCTCGGCGATCCGCAGGCCGACGGCCGTGGACCCGGTGAAGCTGACCATGTCGACGTCGGGGGACGCGACGGCGGCCTCACCGACGTCCGTGGCACGCCCGGAGACGACGTTCACCACCCCCGGTGGCGCCCCCGCCGCTTCCAGCGCCTCGGCCATCCGGTAGACGGACAGCGGATCCTGCGGCGCGGGCTTCACCACCACCGTGTTGCCCATGGCCAGGGCGGGCGCGACCTTGCCGGCCGGGTTGGCCCACGGGTTGTTGTAGGAGGTGATGCAGGTGACGACCCCGACGGGCTGCCGTACCGCCAAGGCGCCCATCACCGCGGCCCTCCCCATCGGCCCGGCCTCGTTGATCTGCGGCGGGATCGCCCACTCGGCGGGCTCCACGTGCGCGTACCGCCGAAACCGGGCGGTGGCCACGCCCACCTGCATGGCCCGAGCGGTCCCGGTGGTCGCGCCGGTCTCCGCGCGGGCCAGCTCGGTGTAGGGGTCCATACGGCTCCGGATGATGTCCGCGGCCCGGCCCAGCACCGCCGCCCGCTCCTCGGGCGAGGTCCGCGACCACGTCCCGAACGCCTCCCGGGCCGCCGCGCAGGCCGCCCCCACCTGCTCCGGCGAGGCCTCCGGCGCCCAGCCGACGGTCTCCTCGGTGGCCGGGTCGGTCACCGGGTAGTGCCCGCCGTCCGGCTCCACCCACTGCCCGCCGATGAACAGCCGCTCCCCCTTCACCGCGTACTCACCGTCCGCGTGTCCCGCCCGGACCGCAGCACCTTCCCCGGGACGGCCCCGCTCACCACGTCGTCCCGGATCGCCTCGACCCCGTTGACCCACACGGCCCGCACCCCGATCGCCGCGGAGTCCAGGCGCGGACTGTCACCCGGCAGGTCGTGCACCAGCCGGGCCCGGCCGGCGTCGATCCGCGAAGGGTCGAACAGGACGAGGTCCGCGTGCCAGCCCTCCCGCACCCGCCCCCGCTCGCGCAGCCCGAACAGCCGTGCCGGATCGTCCGTCAGCATCTGCACCGCCCGCTCCAGGCCGACCAGCTTCCGGCCGCGCAGACAGTCCCCGAGGAACCGGGTGGTGTACGGCGCCCCGCACATCCGGTCCAGATGGGCGCCCGCGTCGGAGCCGCCGAGCAGGACGTCCTCGTGCTGCCAGGTCTCGGCGCGCAGCGCCCAGGAGGCGGGGTCGTTGTCGCTCGGCATCGGCCACAGCACCGTACGGAGATCGTCATGCGCGCAGATCTCCACCAGGCAGGCGAAGGGGTCCAGACCCCGCTCCTCGGCGATGTCCCGTACGACCCGGCCGGTCAGGCCCTGGTTGGCCGCGCTGTAGGTGTCCCCGATGACGTACCGCCCGAAGTTCGCCAGCCGCCGGAAGACGCCCGCCTCCTTCGACCGGGCCCGCCGCAGCAGCTCCGCCCGGACGGCCGGATCTTTCAGCCGCGCGATCCGCTCCGGCACGGGCAGCCCGAGGACCGGCCCCCAGCCCGGGATCAGGTTGAGGGCGCAGAACGTCCCCAGGGACATGTTCATCGGGGTGAGGATCGGCATGGTGAGCGCCACCACCCGTCCCCCGGCCTTCCGGGCCCGCTCGCTCGCGCTGAGCTGCCTGGGCACCCGCTCCGGCACGGCCGCGTCGACGGTGAGCACGTTCCAGTTCAGCGGCCGTCCGGCCACCGCGCTCATCTCGACGAGCAGGTCGATCTCGTCGTCGCTGAACTGGTCCAGGCACCCGGCGACGATCGCCTCGATCTGCGTCCCCTCGTGCTCCCCGACGGCACGCGAGAGCGCCAGCAGCTCCGCGGGCCGGGCATGCCGGGACGCGACGGGCTGCCCGTCCCCGTCCGAGTGCGTGCTGGACTGGGTCGTGGACAGCCCCCAGGCCCCGGCGTCCATGGCCTCGTGCACCAGCCGCAGCATCGCGGCGAGTTGGTCCTCGCCGGGCTGTCCGCCGACCGCCTCCGGCCCCATCACATGACGCCGCACCGCGCAGTGCCCGACCATGAAACCGGCGTTGACGGCGATACGGCCGTCGAGGGCGTCCAGGTACTCCCCGAAGGAATGCCAGCTCCAGGGCGCCCCCTCCTCCAGCGCCACCAAGGACATCCCCTCCACCTTGGACATCATGCGGCGCGTGTAGTCGGCGTCCTGGGGGCGGGCGGGGTTGAGGGGCGCGAGGGTGAAGCCGCAGTTCCCGGCGGCGACGGTGGTCACCCCGTGGTTGAGGGAGGGGGTGGCGTACGGATCCCAGAAGAGCTGGGCGTCGTAGTGGGTGTGGGGGTCGACGAAGCCGGGGGTGAGGACGAGACCGTGCGCGTCCTCGCAGGTCCGGGCCTCCTCGGTGATCCTTCCGACGGCGGCGATACGGCCGCCGCGGATACCGACGTCCGCGACGAAGGCCGGCGCACCGGTGCCGTCCACGACGGTGGCGCCCTTGATCAGATGGTCCAGCATGCCGGGAACCCCCTCAGACGGCCTGACGGAACCGCGAAGTCCGGTGCACCGGATCGGTATCGATCTTGGGAATGACGTGCTCCCCGATCAGCCGGATCGTCCGCAGCGTCTCCTCCTTCGGCACCCCCACCGGCAACCCGAAGCTCAGCTGGTCCGCGCCGGCCTGCTCCCACCGCTTGCACTGCCGCAGCACCTCGTCCGGATCGCCGCAGATCAGCAGCTCCTCCTCGATGAGCAGCTCCACGAACTCCGGTGTGTACTCGGGCAGCGTCTCCGGCCATTCGGGGAACCCCTCGGGCCGGGGGAAGGTGTCGTGGTAGCGGAAGACGAGCGAGGGCAGATAGTGCAGCCCGCCGTTCACCGCGGTCTCGATGGCCTCGGCATGTGTCGGCGCGCAGATCGCCGTCGTCGTCACCATCACGTTGTCGTTGACGAAGTCCCCGACCGGGTCCGCGTTCACGACCGCCGTCTTGTACTGCTCCAGCACCCACTCCATGTCGGAGACCTTCTGGATGCTGAAGCCGAGCACGCCGAGCCCCTTCTTCGCGGCCATGGCGTACGACGGCGGCGACCCGGCCGCGTACCACATCGCCGGGTGCGACTTCCCGTACGGCTTCGGCAGGACCTTGCGCGGCGGCAGCTGCCAGTGCTTGCCCTGGAAGCCGGCGTACTCGTCCTGGAGCCACATCTTCGGGAACTCCGCGATGGTCTCCTCCCAGATCTCCTTCGTGTGGTTCATGTCGGTGATGCCGGGCAGGAAGCCGAGGATCTCGTGGCTGCCGGCGCCCCGCCCGCTGCCGAACTCGAAGCGCCCCTCGCTGAGGTGGTCCAGCATGGCGACCTTCTCGGCGACCTTCACGGGGTGGTTGACCTGGGCCAGGGGGTTGAAGATCCCGGAGCCGAGGTGGATGCGCTCGGTCGCGTGGGCGAGATACCCGAGGAAGACGTCGTTGGCGGACAGGTGCGAGTACTCCTCCAGGAAGTGGTGCTCGGAGGCCCACGCGTACTTGAAGCCGGACTGGTCCGCCTGGATGACGTACTCGGTCTCCTCCATCAGCGCCTTGTGCTCGGCGAGCGGGTCGGTCTCGGCGCGCTTGCCCACGTATCCCTGTACAAAGAGCCCGAATTCCACGGCGGTTCACCTTCCCCAGTTATCTGACACTTCGTCAGATCGAACCTGTTGGCCGACTGTCGCACCGAGCACGAGGACCGTCAATAGCTGACGATGAGTCAGATGACCGAGACTCCCGCGAGCCATCCGCCGTCGATCACGAACGGCTGCCCGGTGATGTACGACGAGTCCCGCGAGGTCAGGAACAGCGCCAGCCGGGCCACCTCCTCCGGCTGCCCGACCCGCCCGAGCGGCACGAGCTTGCGGTACAGCTCGTCCAGGGCCCGGCTCATCTCCTCCGGGTCGGCGTCCGGGTCGAGCCGTGCCGGGTTGGACATCGCGGTGTCGATGGCCCCCGGGCAGATCGCGTTGACCCGGATGCCCCGGTCCGCCAGCTCCAGCGCGGCCACCCGGGTCAGGCCCAGCACGGCGTGCTTGGTGGCGGCGTAGGTCCCCACGGCCGCCATGCCGGTCAGGGCGGTGTAGGAGGCGGTGTTCACGATCGTGCCCCCGTCGGCCAGCTCCGGGGCCACCGTCTTCATGCCCAGGAAGCAGCCGACCTGGTTGACCTGCACGACCTGCATGAACTCGGCCAGCGGGGTGTCCACCAGGGCGTTGAAGCGCAGGATCCCCGCGTTGTTCACCAGCCCGTCGATGTGCCCGTACGCCTCCTTGGCCGCCGTGACGGCCTCCCGCCAGCCCTCCTCTGTACCGACGTCGAGATGGACGTACAACGCGCCTATCTCCTTGGCCAGGGCCTCCCCCTGCTCGTCCAGCACATCGGCGACGACCACCCGCGCGCCCTCCGCCCGGAAGAGCCGAGCCTCCTGCTCACCCTGTCCGCGTGCCGCCCCGGTGATGACGACGACCCGCCCGTCCAGCTTGCCCATGACACCCTCCTCAGTTCAGCCGGGGTGCGACCTCCGCCCCGAACAGCCCGATCTGCTCGATGAGTTCGGCCAGGTCCCGGCTGCGGAACCGCACCTGGATCTGGTGCACGCCCATCACCCGGTAGGCCCGCAGCGACTCGGCGATCTCCTCCGGCGTCCCGGTGAGCGTCCGCCGCCCGACGTCCCAGCCGGCCCGCCCGACATACAGCGGCTCGGCGATCGCGCCGACGGTGAACGGCCCCTCGATGCCCGCCTCTTCCCGCAGCCGCCGCAGCCGGGCGATCTGCGCGGGCAGCCGCTCTCGCGGGTCCCCCTGCGGCAGCCAGCCGTCGCCCTTGAGCGCGGCCCGGCGTACGGCGGCGGGGGACGAGCCGCCGACCCACAGCGGGACGTCCCTCTGCGCGGGCCGCGGGCGCTGCCCCAGCCCGCCGAAGTCGTAGAGCTTGCCGTGGTGTTCGGGGAACTCCTCCGGACCGAGGGCGGCTCGCAGCGCGTCGATCGTCTCGTCCAGCACGGCCCCCCGCCGCTCGAAGTCGGCCCCGAGCGCCTCGAACTCCTCCCGTACGTGCCCGGCCCCGACCCCGAGGATCAGCCGCCCGCCGGAGAGGTGGTCGAGGGTGGCGTACTGCTTGGCGGTGCTCAGCGGGTGCCGGAGGCCGACGACGGCCACATGGCTGAGCAGGCGCACCCGCTCGGTCACGGCGGAGAGGTGGGCGAGGGTGGCGACCGGGTCGTACCAGACCGTGCTCATCGCCGGGGCGAGCCGGCGCGGGATGGCCACGTGGTCGCAGGCGGCGAGGTAGCCGAACCCGGCACGGTCCACGGCCCGCGCGAGCGCCACCAGGTCCCCGGGCCCGGCCGCGGCCTCCCAGCCCTCCGCGAACAGGGCACTCTGGGCCTGGACCGGGAGCTGGATGCCGTACGCCAGGGCACTCACCGCCAGAGCCCCTCGGGGGTGAGCCCCAGCAGCTCGATGGCGTTGCCGCGCACGATCCGCTCGACCACGTCCGGCGGCAGATGCCCCATCTGCGCCTCGCCGACCTCGCGGGACTTCGGCCAGGTGGAGTCGGAGTGCGGGTAGTCCGTCTCGTACAGGACGTTCCCGGCGCCGATGGAGCCGAGGTTGCGCAGCCCGAAGGCATCGTCGAAGAAGCAGCCGTAGACGTGCTCGGCGAAGGTCTCGGACGGCGGCCGGGTGACCTTGCCGGCGACGCCGCCCCAGCCCCGGTTCTCCTCCCACACGACGTCGGCGCGTTCGAGGATGTAGGGGATCCACCCGATCTGCCCCTCCGCGTACATCACCTTGAGGTGCGGAAAACGTTCGAACTTGCCGCTCATCAGCCAGTCGACCATCGAGAAGCAGCAGTTGGCGAAGGTGATGGTGGAGCCGACGGCGGGCGGGGCGTCGGCGGAGGTGGAGGGCATACGGCTGCTGGAGCCGATGTGCATGGCGACGACCGTGCCGGTCTCGTCGCAGGCCGCGAGGAACGGGTCCCAGTCGTCGCCGTGGACGGACGGCAGGCCGAGGTGCGGGGGTATCTCGGAGAAGGCGACGGCCCGTACTCCTCTTCGAGCGTTGCGCCGTACCTCCTGGGCGGCCAGTTCGGCGTCCCACAGGGGTATGAGGGTGAGCGGTATCAGCCGGCCGCGTGCCTTCGGCCCGCACCACTCCTCCACCATCCAGTCGTTGTAGGCGCGCACGCACAGCAGGGCGAGTTCCTTGTCGGCGGCCTCGGTGAAGGTCTGCCCGCAAAAGCGCGGGAAGGTCGGGAAGCAGACGGCGGACTGCACATGGTTGACGTCCATGTCGGCGAGCCGGGCGGGCACGTCGTACGACCCGGGTCGCATCTGCTCGTACGTGATCACCTCCAGCTTGACCTCGTCCCGGGCGCACCCGACGGCGGTGTCGAGCCGGGTGAGGGGCCGGCGCAGGTTCTCGTACACCCACCAGTCGCCCAGGGGGCCGTCCGTGCTGCCCGGTTCGCCCATGACGGGCCTGAAACGCCCGCCCAGGAAGGTCATCTCCTTCATCGGGGCGCGCACGATCCGGGGCCCGACGTCCAGGTACTTCCTCGGCAGCCGGTCCTGCCAGACGGTGGCGGGCTCCACGGTGTGGTCGTCGACGGAGATGATCAGCGGGAACTCTGTGGTCTCCATGACCCTTCACGGTAGCGCCGATCTGACGGACCGTCAGCTCTTTTGCCCGGCCGACTGCGTGCGAAGAGGTGTGAGGGATTTACGGCGCGAGGTGTGAGGGCTTTGTGGACTGAAATACGCCCACCTGTGATCGGCGTCTCCCGTGGCTGACGGAACCGCCCTGAACAAGGCAAACTGACGGGGTTGTTCGATGCCGAGGGGGACGAACGCATGGACGGTGGGCCGCGAGTGCCTGAGCAGCGGCGTCCCGGTTCCGTGACCGTCACGGAGCCGGGGACGCTGCGGTTCGGCGTGCTCGGTCCGGTGCGGGCCTGGCGCGGCGAGGAGCAGCTCAGCACGGGCTCCCCCCAGCAGCGCGCCCTGCTGGCCGCCCTGCTGCTGCGCGAGGGCCGTACGGCGACGGCGGCGGAACTGATCGACGCCCTGTGGGGCCCCGAGCCGCCGTCCCAGGCCCTGGCGGCGGTCCGTACGTACGCCTCGCGGTTGCGCAAGATCCTCGACCCCGGGGTCCTGGTCAGCGAGTCCGGCGGCTACGCGGTGCGTTCGCCGGGCGAGGGCGCCCTGGACCTCGCGGTCGCGCAGGACCTCGCGGCCCAGGCGGACAAGGCACGGGCCGCCGGCGACCTGTGCCAGGCCCGCGCGCTCCTCAACCGGGCCCTGACCCTGTGGGACGGCGAGGTCCTGGCCGGTGTCCCCGGCCCGTACGCCGAGACCCAGCGCGTCCGCCTGGAGGAATGGCGCCTGGGCCTGCTGGAGTCCCGCCTGGACATGGACCTGGAGCAGGGCTGCCACGCGGAGGCGGTGTCCGAACTGACGGCGCTGACCGCGGCGCACCCCCTGCGGGAGCGCCTGCGCGAGCTGCTGATGCTCGCCCTGTACCGCAGCGGCCGCCAGGCGGAGGCCCTGGCCGTCTACGCCGACACCCGCCGCCTGCTGGCGGAGGAGCTGGGGGTCGATCCGCGGCCGGGGCTTCGTGACCTCCAGCAGCGGATCCTGCAGGCGGACCCGGCGCTGGCGGAGCCGTCGTCCCCGGCCGCCGAACCGGCGGTGGTCCCCGTCCGCCCGGCACAGCTCCCGGCGTCGGTCCCGGACTTCACAGGCCGCGCCGCCTTCGTGGACGAGCTGAGCGAGGTCCTCTCCTCCGCGTCGGCGGCGCCGGGGTCACCGGACCCGGCGGGCGGCCGGGTGATGGCGGTGTCGGCGCTGGCGGGCATCGGCGGCGTGGGCAAGACGACCCTGGCGGTCCACGTCGCCCACCGGGCACGGGCGGCCTTCCCCGACGGCCAGCTGTACGTCGACCTTCAGGGCGCGGGCCCCAGACCGGCGGAACCGGAGACGGTCCTGGGCTCGTTCCTCCGCGCCCTCGGCACATCGGACTCGGCGATCCCCGACTCCCTGGACGAACGGGCGGCCCTGTACCGCTCGGTCCTGGACGGCCGCCGGGTCCTGGTCCTGCTGGACAACGCCAAGGACGCGGCCCAGATACGGCCGCTGCTGCCGGGCACGGGCGGCTGCGCGGCACTGGTGACGTCCCGCGTCCGCATGGTCGACCTGGCCGGGGCCCATCTGGTCGACCTGGACGTGATGTCCCCCGACGAGGCGCTGGCCCTCTTCACGCGCATCGTGGGCGAGGAGCGGGTGGCGGCGGAGCGCGAGCCGGCTCTGGACGTCGTGGCGGCCTGCGGCTTCCTGCCCCTGGCGATCCGCATCGCCGCGTCCCGCCTGGCGGCCCGCCGCACCTGGACGGTCTCGGTCCTGGCGGCGAAGCTCGCGGACGAACGCCGCCGCCTGGACGAACTCCAGGCCGGCGACCTGGCGGTCAAGGCCACCTTCGAGCTGGGCTACGGCCAGCTGGAGCCGCCCCAGGCCCGAGCCTTCCGCCTGCTGGGCCTGGCCGACGGCCCCGACATCTCGCTCGCGGCCGCGGCGGCGGTCCTGGATCTGCCTGTGGAGGACACCGAGGACCTCCTGGAGTCCCTGGTGGACACGTCGTTGCTGGAGTCGGCGGCGCCGGGCCGCTACCGCTTCCACGACCTGGTCCGGCTCTACGCGCGTGCCTGCGCGGAGAGGGACGAACAGCCACCGAGCGAGCGCGAGGCCGCGATGTCGCGGTTGCTGGACTTCTATCTGGCCACGGCGGGCCGGGTGTATGCCATCGAACGGCCGGGGGACCGGCTGGTGGATCACCTGGAGCCGACCGAGTATCCGGGCCTGCGCTTCGAGGACCGGCACCGGGCTCAGGACTGGCTGTACGCGGAGGCGATCTGCCTGCTGGCCTGCGTGCGGCAGTCGACGGCCCCGCAGCACTTGAGGCGCGCCGTCGACCTGCTGTGGGCCGCCATCGACCTGACCGAGTCGGGCGCCAACTCCCGCGAGTACGTTGACACGGGCGCTTCCCTGCGCGCCGCAGCACACGCGGCGGGCGACCAGCGTGCCGAGGCCCGCGCTCTCGTCACCGTCGCCAACGGCCATCACCTGACGGGTCGCTTCGAGCTGGCGGACGAAGAAGCCACCGAGGCACTGCGCCTGGCCGACTCCGCGGGAGACCCCCTGCCCGAGTGCTGGGCATCCAACATGCTCGGCATCATCGCGCTCTACCAGGGTCATTTCGAGGACGGCGAGAAGCATCTGACGCGCGCCATCGACAGCTTCCGCTCCTGCGGAGACCGCCCCGGAGAGGCCAGCGCCCTCTGCAACCTTTCCCGGATCCGGCTGGCGATGGGACAGACCACGAGCGCCGTGTCCCTGGCTCAGCAGGGAACCGACATGTACGACGCCATGGGGCACGCGCTGAAGGGCGCCAACGGACGCTATGCGCTGGGCCTCGCGCTCACCCAGTGCGGCAGGTACGAGCACGCCGCCGAGCGCCTCGAGGAGGCCCTCTCGGTGTTCCGGGACAGCCGGATGCGTCTGTGGGAGGGGATGACCCTGTTCCGTCTCGCGGAACTCGACCTGGCGGCCGGCCGTCCGGCCCAGGCCGCGACCAACGCCGAGACGGCGCTGGCCCTTCTGCGTGGGGTCGGCGGTGAATGGCGGCGCGGCAACGTACTCACCGTGCTGGGCCGCGCCCTGAGCGGCATCGGGCAGTCGGGCCGCGCACAGGTCTGCTGGCAGGAAGCCCTGCAGATCTTCGATGCGCTGAAGGTCCCGGAAGCCGAGGAGGTACGGGCGCTTCTGGCGCCCCGTGCCGTCGTGTGATGCAGCGCATGTATGCGTTCATCGTTCGTTTATCGCGCCACGGCACTGTCGTTGGTGTCGATCCGTCGCGTCGGGGGGGCAGGCGGGCGACCGACGGCCGCACCGTAAGGTGTAGCGGCCCGGAGGCACTCGTCCGGCGGCCCTCGGGGGAGCTGCCGGACGGGGAGCTTCCAGCGCACCGCAACGTACTTTCAGGGGAGCAGAGTCATGAGCAACGAAACCACGCCCGCGGCAGCGGCGAACACCGAGGCGTCCGAGGTGACCACGCTGAACAGCCACGCCACCATCGAGCCGGCGAAGATCACCACGCTGGCCGGCGGCGAGGCCGGCGCCGAAGTGACGCCGGACAACTCTCACGCCACCGACGAGAAGGCCTGACGGCCTCTTCCACCACGGGGGACCGGCCGCGACGGCGCCGAGGGGGAGCCGTCGCGGCCCAGGCGTGTCCGGGGGGCTCCGCCAACTCCTCTTCCGGCCCCTCGCCTGGACCGCCTTCCTCGGGGCGCTCGAGGGCTGATCAGCGGTACACCTTCACGCAGTCCGCCTGCATGGTGAGCGGTGCCGAGCCGGTGGGCGCGGGGTGGTACTTGCCGGCGCTGACCGACAGGTTGAGGATCAGGTACGCGGAGAAGTTGCTGCCCACGCCGTGGCCGTCGGAGTAGACCTTCCGCCCGTCGACGTACCAGTCCACCGAGTTGGCGCCGTAATGGGTGCCGATGGTGACCCACTGTCCGGGCCGGACCGCGCCGGAGTCGGCGTAGTCGGCGGAGCCGGAGGTGACGTGGTTGGTCAGCTCCAGCACGTTGGGGTGGTCCGGGTGGTACTCGAAGGAGTCGATCTCGCCGTTGCCGTCCTTCCAGGTCCACAGGGCCGGCCAGGCGCCGGTGCCGGAGGGCAGCTTGACCCGCGTCTCGGCGTAGTCACCGGTCCTCACCTTGAAGCCCTCGCTGGAGCCCTCGGTGGTGAGCAGACCCGTGGTCCAGGCCCGCTTGCCGTTCTCCAGGGTGTGCGAGGAGGGCTGGGCGGTGAACGTGGCGACGCCGTTCGAGCCCGTGACGTCGCCCGGGTCCAGCCAGTCGAGCTTGTTGTCGTCCGGGTTGTGGTTGCCGTAGTGGTAGGACGAGGACTTGTCGCCGACCCACTTCGAGCCCCAGGCGATGCCGCCCGAGAAGTCGTCCGACCAGACCACGGACTTGCCCGCGATCGGCGAGCCGCCGCCACCGGACGGCGACGGGGTCGGGGTCGGGGTCGGTGTGGCCGTCGGGGCCGGAGTGGTCGAGCCCGAGGTGACGGTCAGCCGGTGCGACGGCAGGTTGTGCCAGGCTCCGCCGGAGTCCCGCCAGAAGCCGAAGATCGTGTACGCCCCGGCCGGCAACGCGCGGCGGGCGCTGGTGAAGCGCGCACCGCTCGGGCATATTCGGACATTCGAGGCGTTGCCCGGGAAGTCGAGGTTCTTGCCGGCCGCGTCCCGCACGCCGACACCGAGGGTCTTGGCGGTGAAGCAACCGGCCGCGTGCACGGTCAGCTGGGCCGAGGTGGCGACGCCCGCGGTCATCGCGGTCGGGGTCAGCCGGTCCTGGGTGACGGAGGTGGCGGCGTCGGCCCGGTTGGCGAGCGGCAGGAGCAGCAGCGCGGCGGCTGTGCCGACCACGCCCACGCGGGCAGGGGAGACGGAAAGGCGCATGGTGGGGGGCTTTCTTGCGACGCCTGCGAGGTGAGCTGTCCCGCTCGGACCACTGTCGGGTCCCCGCATGACTCGGCGTTCCGGCGGCGGAGTCCGTCTGATGCGGACCTCCGCAGGCTAGGCAGACCCGCCGTGCACCCACAACGAGATCTGACTCACATCAGATGATCGACAGGGCGTCAAGGTGAACCCGCTCACATCAGGCCCCGCAGAACCCCCTTGATCACCTTCCCGCTCGCATTACGCGGCAGTTCCGCCACGAACTCGACCATTCTCGGCACCTTGTAGTTCGCCATCTCGCGGCGGGACCAGGCGATCAGGTCGTCCGAGGTCAGGGTCGAGCCCGGCCTGCGCACCACGAACGCCTTGGCGACCTCTCCCAGCCGTGCGTCCGGGACGCCGATCACGGCCGCCTCCCGCACATCCGGGTGGGTGTCCAGCAGTTGCTCTATCTCCGCCGGGTAGGCGTTGAAGCCGCCGACGATGAACATGTCCTTGATACGGTCCGTGATGCACAGATTGCCCGCCTTGTCCAGGACGCCCACGTCACCCGTGCTCAGCCAGCCCTCCGCGGAGATCACTTCGGAGGTGGCCCCCGTGTCCTCGTAGTAGCCGCGCATGACGTTGAAGCCGCGGACCAGGACCTCGCCCGGTGTGCCGGTGGGCACCGGAGCGCCAAAGGCGTCCACCACCCTCACCTCCGTGCCGGGGATCGGCCGCCCCGACGTCGACGCGATCACCGACGGGTCGTCGCCGCGCCGGCACATCGTGACGATGCCGCTCGCCTCCGAGAGGCCGTAGGCCGTGAGGACCGTCTCCACCCCCAGCTCCCCCCTCAGCCGCTCCACCAGCCGCAACGGCACCACCGCCGCGCCCGTCACCACCAGCCGCAGCGCCGAGAGGTCGTGGGCGTCCCGGGAGGGGTGGTCCAGCAATGACTGGTGGAGCGTCGGCGGGCCCGGCAGGACCGACACTCGCTCCGCCGCTATGTTCGCCAGCGCCGTCTCCACGTTGAACACCGGCTGCGGGATCATCGTCGCCCCCCGCATCAGGCAGGCGATCACCCCGGCCTTGTAGCCGAAGGTGTGGAAGAAGGGGTTGACGATCAAGTAGCGGTCACCGACCCGCAGTCCCGCCAGGTCCGCCCAGATGTCGTACGCCCGCAGGGTCTGCTCGTGCGTGATCATCGCGCCCTTGGGGCGGCCCGTCGTACCCGACGTGTAGATGATGTCCGACAGCGCCCCGCCTTCCAACTCCCCTGCTCGCATGCGCACTTGGGCTGGCGACACACCCTCCCCTCCCGCCAGGAAGTCCTTCCACGTGCGGAAGTCCGGTGGCGCGTCCTCCGACAGGACCACCACCTGCCGGAGTTCCGGCAGGCCGGGCAGTGGACCCGGGCCCGTCGCAGCCCCCTCCCCCGCCGCCCGGCGCAGGGACGCCACATACGACGTGCCCAGGAACGTGCCCGTCACGAACAGCAGCCTCGCCCCGCTGCGGCGCAGTACGTCCGCCGCCTCCGCGCCCTTGAAGCGGGTGTTGAGCGGCACCAGGACCGCGCCCGCCGTCACCGCGCCGAGGGCCGAGACGATCCAGTCCAGGGAGTTCGGGGCCCAGACCGCCACCCGGTCGCCGGCCCGCGCCCCGCTCGCCAGGCAGGCCGCCGCCGCGCGCTCCACCCGCGCACCGAGTTCGGCGTACGTGATCCTCGTGCGGCCCTCGACCACGGCCTCGGTGTCCGCGTACCGCCCGGCCGACCACCGGACCAGGTCGGGGATGGTGTCCCAGTCGCTCATCACAGGCCCCCTGTACACGCAGCTGACTGTCCGTCAGATTAGCTGTAATCTGACGCACTGTCAGGACGCCGTGAGGGGGACGCCATGGCAGCAACCGGGCTCAAGGACGCCACCGCCATCGTCGGGATCGGACAGACCCCGTTCGCCAGGCAGCTCGCGGAGGACGAGAAGACGCTTGCCTGCCGGGCCGTGCTCGCCGCGCTCGACGACGCGGGGATCGCGCCCGGTGAGGTCGACGCACTCGCCTCCTACACCATGGAGGAGACCGACGAGGTCGAGCTCGCGAAGGCCGTCGGGTTCGGGGATCTCACCTTCTTCAGCAAGGTCGGGTACGGCGGCGGCGGTTCCTGTGCCACCGTCGCCCATCTCGCCGCCGCCATCGCCTCGGGGCAGGCCACGGTCGGCGTCGCCTGGCGGTCACGGAAGCGGGGCAGCGGGCCCCGGCCCTGGACGAACACCGCCGTACAGCTGCCCACTCCGGCCCAGTGGACCCGGCCCTTCGGGCTGCTCCGGCCCGCCGACGAGATCGCCATGCTGGCACGGCGGTACATGCACGAGTACGGCGCCACCCGCGACCACCTCTTCAACGTCGCCCTCGCCTGCCGCAACCGCGCCAACCAGAATCCGGCGGCCGTCATGTACGAACGGCCGCTCACCCGCGAGATGTACATGACCTCCCGCTGGATCAGCGAGCCGCTCTGCCTCTTCGACAACTGCCTGGAGACCGACGGGGCCCTCGCCTGTGTCCTCGTGTCCAGGGAACGCGCCCGGGACTGCGCCAGGAGACCCGTGTACGTCCACTCCGCCGCCCAGGGGCTGCCCGCCCAGCACCACGGCATGGTCAACTACTGGAACGACGACCCCCTCACCGGGCCCTCCTGGACGGCCGCCCGGCACTTGTGGAAACACGCCGACTTCACGCCGGAGGACGTCGACGTGGCGCAGATCTATGACGCCTTCAGCGTCCTCATCCCGCTCTCGCTGGAGGGGTACGGCTTCTGCGGGCGGGGGGAAGGGGGCGCCTTCACCGAGGGAGGGGCCCTGGAGATCGGCGGGCGGCTCCCCCTCAACACCAGCGGCGGCGGGCTCAGCGAGGCCTATGTGCACGGCTTCAACCTCGTCAACGAAGGGGTGAAGCAGCTGCGCGGCACCAGTACCGCCCAGGTGCCCGGTGCCGCCACCTGTCTGGTCACGGCCGGTGAGGGCGTGCCCACCTCCGCTCTCCTGCTCAGGAGCTGATCATGCTGAACCCCGTCACCGACACCGCCGGCGCCCCGTTCTGGGAGTACGCCGCCCGGGGTGAACTGCGCGTCCAGGCCTGCGGCGACTGCCACGAACCCCGCTTCCCGCCCCGCCCTTGCTGCCCGCATTGCCAGTCCTTCGCGAGCGAGTGGCGGCTCACCGGCGGGCGCGGACGGATCTGGTCGTACGTCGTGCCGCATCCGCCCCTCCTGCCCGGCTACGCGGAACAGGCGCCGTACAACGTCGTCGTGGTGGAGCTGGAGGACGCGCCGCGCATACGGCTGGTCGGGAATCTGGTCACCCACGCCGGCGCGCCCCTCAACTCCCTGGATCCACAAAGGCTCAGGATCGGCGCCCGGGTCCAGGTCGTCTTCGGCGACGGCGGGCTGCCCCGGTGGGTGCTCGTATGAACGGCGTGCGGGTCGAGGCCGACAAGGTCACCGGGGTCGCCGTCGTCACCCTCGACCGGCCGCAGCGGCTCAACGCCATCGACCTGGACACGGCTCACGAACTCAAGGAGACCTGGCGGGCGTTGCGGTTCGACGACTCCGTGCGGGCCGTCGTGCTCACCGGGAGCGGGGAGCGGGCGTTCTGCACCGGGATCGACCGGGACGTCGTCGTACCGCAGCCCTCGTCGCCCTACATGCAGGACGATCCGCTGCTGGCCGTCGGGCCGAAGGCGAACGACCTGTGGAAGCCGGTCGTGGCCGCGGTACGCGGGATGGCCTGCGGGGGTGCCTTCTACCTGCTGGGCGAGTGCGAGTTCGTCGTCGCCGATCCGACGGCCGTCTTCTTCGATCCGCACACCACCTACGGCATGGTCAGCGCCTACGAGTCCATGCTGATGGCCGCCCGGATGCCGTACGGGGAGGCGGCCCGGATGATGCTCATGGGGACCGCCGAGCGGATCTCCGCGCGGCGGGCCCACGAGATCGGGCTCGTGTCGGAAGTCACGGAGGAAGGTGAGGCGTTGGCGGGCGCCGTGCGCTGTGCCTCCGTCATCGCCGGGTATCCGCCGAAGGGGGTGCAGGGCACCGTGCGGGCGCTGTGGGCAGCCGGACAGGCGGCCCTGGCCCAGGCGTTCGCCCAGGCCCCCTCGCTCATCGCGCTCGGCAATCTGCCGGCCGAGGGGCAGGCGGAGCTGTTCGGGAACAGGGACCGTACCGAGCCGCGGACACGGTGAGTGACCGCGTGGCGGGGAACGCGCACCCGGGGTAGCGTCAGCCCTGGGACGGCCGCCGTCTGGAGCCCTTCCGTGACACACCGGTACGACGGCCGTCGCACATCCCTCTTGCGTCCTTGCGCCCTCACGCCGTGCGGGCCGTGCCCGTCCCCTTCTCCGCGTCCAGCGCGTACACGCACCGGTCCTTGCTGCACGCGTACACCACGCCGTCCTTGACCACCGGGGAGCCGGTGATCTCGCCGCCCGTCGCCAGCTTCCAGCGCAGGCGGCCGTCGTCGGACTTCAGGGTGTAGAGCAGATGGTCGGTGGAGCCGAAGTGGATACGGCCCTCCGCCACCGCGGGGGCGCCCACGACGTCGCCGCCCGCCTGGAAGCGCCACTTGGGCGTGCCGGTGACCGCGTCCAGGGTGTACAGGCCCTTGCCGCTGCCCACGTGGACGTGACCGGCCGCCACCAGCACCGGCTCGATGGACGAGCGGGCCTCCGTGGCGATGCGCCAGCGGTCACGGCCGTCGGTGGCGTCCAGGGCGTAGACGGTGCCCAGATAGTCCGCCAGGTAGAGGCCGCCACCGGTGACCGCCGGGCCCGGGGCGAAGGCCGGCGGGCACAGGAAGACCGCGGGCGCCTCGAAGTGCCAGCGGACCATGCCGCTCGCCGCGTCGATGGCGAGGACCCGGGTGCCGGCGCAGACGTACACGTAACCGTCGGGGGCGGGGGTCAGGCGGACCGGCACGCCGCCGCAGGAGGCCGCGTCGCCGACCGGGTACGACCAGCGCTCCTCGCCGGTGCGGGCCTCCAGGGCGCGCAGCCGGGCGTCCTGCCAGACGTAGACCGTGCCGTCGTGGACGAGCGGGCCGGCCTCGGGGGACTCGAAGTCGGTCTGGCAGCCGGCGATCTCCCACAGCTTCTGGCCGTTCGCGGCCTCCCAGGCCTGCACGCCGCCGCCGCGGGTGCCGGTGACGACCGTGCCGTGGTCGGCCTTGAGGGAGTAGACCCAGGCGTCCGTGGACAGCCGCCACAGATCGGTGCCCTCGCGGGCGTCCAGGGCGAACAGGGTCGGGCCGTCGGAGGCAAGGATCCGGCCGTCCGCCACGGCCATGGACCAGGCGACGTCCCGCGTCTTGAAGCGCCGCCTGCCGGTGGCCACGTCCAGGGCGTGCACCTCGAAGGAGGTGACGTAGACCAGGTCGCCGTCGACGGCGGGGGTGCCCCAGACCTCGTTGGACATGCGGAACCGCCAGGGCCGCCAGCCGTTCGCGGTCTCCGGGGGCTGGGGCGGGACGGGTGCCGCGGCGGGGTCGGCGCCGGCGACGCCGGGGCGCGGGCGGGACCAGCTGGCGACCAGGCCGGCCTCCGGCGGGGGTGCCTTGACGGCGGCGGCGCGGGCGTCGGCGACGCGCGGGCCGGGGCCGATGGGCACCTGGGCGCCGGCCAGCCGGACCGGACCGATGTCGGGAGCGCCGACGGCGACGGACGGGTCGTACGGCGGCGGCGGGGGTACGGCCGCACGGCCGCCGCTCCTGGGGCCGCCGGCCGGGGCCGGGGCGGGCTTGGCGGCGGGGCGGCCGCCGCGGCGGGCCTCGATCAGGGCGACGGCCTTCTCGGGCAGCCAGGCGGAGGCGGTGCCGCTGTCGTCGGAGCCGGAGCCGAAGAGGTGGGGTGCGAGCTGGGCCTGGAGGTCGGCCGGGGTGGGCCGGGCGGTGGCCTCCATCTGCATGCAGACCTCGATGAGCGGGCGCAGCTCGTCGGGCAGGCCGGTGAGGTCCGGGCCCTCGCGCAGCAGCATGAAGACGGTCTCGACCGGGTTGGCGCCGTGGAAGGGCGGGTGACCGGTGGCCGCGAAGACCAGCATGGAGCCGAGCGAGAAGACATCGCTGGCGCCGGTGACGCTGCGGGAGTCCTTCGCCTGCTCCGGGGACATGTAGGCGGGGGTGCCGACGGCGACGTTCGTCATGGTCAGCCGGGTGTTGGAGACCCCGGAGGCGATGCCGAAGTCGATCACCCGGGGGCCGTCCTCGACCACGAGCACGTTGGACGGCTTGAGGTCGCGGTGGACCAGCCCGGCGCCGTGGATGGACTGGAGGGCCTCCGCCACGCCCGCGGCGAGCCAGCGCACGGCCTGGGCCGGGAGCGGCCCGCAGTCGTTCACTATCTCCTCGAGCGAGGGCGCCGGGACATACGCCGTGGCCAGCCAGGGCACGGCGGCGCGCGGGTCGGCGTCGACAACGGCCGCCGTGTAGAAACCGGAGACCGCGCGGGCCGCCTCCACCTCACGGGTGAAGCGGACCCGGAACAGCTGGTCCTCGGCCAGCTCGGTGCGCACCGTCTTGATCGCCACGCGCCGGCCGGACGCCGAGCGCGCGAGATAGACCAGCCCCATGCCGCCGGCGCCCAGCCGCCCCAGCACCTCGAACGGCCCGATCCGCCGCGGATCGTGCTGCGTCAGCTGATCCACCACTTGCCTGCCACCTCCCCGTACGAGCCGCGCCACCCACATATGTACGCGACCGAAGTGCAGCGTCTCACCACCGCACCGCCATGGCGGCACGCACCCCGATTCTTCCTGGCCGGGCGGCTGGTTGCGAACCCGGTGACATTCGGGGTGTCTCGTACTCAATCCGCCCAAACAAGACGAATCAGCGCTGCAGCAGTGCGAACGACGCCCCCTGATTGTCGGTGACGACGGCCACTCGTCCGTACGACGTCTCGAAGGGTGGTGCCTGCACACGGCCGCCCAGCCGCTGTACGGCCCCCAGGGCATCGCCGAGATCCGCGACCCGGAAGTGGGTGAGGAAGTGCGGGGGCATCTCCGCCGGGAAGAGCTCGGTCACGTGGGCCCGGCCGAAGTCGGGCTCGGCTCCCGCACCGAACAGGGCGTCGTGGAAGAGACCGGCATAGAAGGCGTTGGCCGCGGCCGTGTCCCGGGTGTACAGCTGGGCCCAGACGAAGCTGCCGGGCTCGTGCCGCCGCCCGAAGCCGCGGTGCCTGCCCGGCTGCCACAGCCCGAACACCGCACCCTCGGGATCGGCGGCGAGGGCGGCGACCCCGAGATCACCCACCGGGAACGGGGCCATGACCACCTGCCCGCCGGCCGCGGTGATCCGCCGGCCGAGGGCCTGGGCGTCCGGCGTGGCGAAGGAGACCGTCCAGACCGTGGGCATCCGGCCGTCGATCTTGGGAGCCAGCGAGGCGACGAGCTCCCCGCGCAGCCGCGCCCAGACCGAGGAGCCGTACGCGTCCTCGAAGGTCCACCCGAAGAGCTCACCGTAGAACCGCTTGCCCGCCGCGACGTCGGCGAGCTGGGCGTCCACCCAGCAGGGCACACCCTCCCCGTAGACCTCTTCCGCCTCGACCACTTCCCCCTCGATCACCTCTTCTGCGTCTTCCGCCTCTTCTACCTCTTCCGCCTCTTCATTCGCGGATGCCCTGTTTTCGGCCATGTCGTCAAAGTAACCGTGCCGCGCGCACCCCGCAGACCAGGCACACCACCCTCAGAGCCCCCGTACACCCCATTTGCAGTCGGCCGAATCGCGCTCCGATCACCCCTCGGTAAGCTGACGGCATGACAGGACAAGTGCGTACCGTCGACGGCCGCGTGGCCGGCCGGCGAGGGCAGGCGACCCGGCAGAAACTGCTCGACTGCCTCAGCGAGATGCTCAGCTCCTCCCCCTACCGGGACGTCAAGGTCATCGATGTCGCCCGGAAGGCGGGAACTTCACCCGCGACCTTTTACCAGTACTTCCCGGACGTCGAAGGCGCCGTCCTCGAGATCGCCGAGCACATGGCGACCGAGGGCGCCGGATTGACCCAACTGCTCGAAGGGCGGTCCTGGGCCGGCAAATCGGGATGGCAGACGGCTCAGGAACTCGTCGACGGATTCCTGGAGTTCTGGCGCAAGAACGACGCGATCCTGCGCGTGGTCGACCTCGGGGCGGCCGAGGGAGACAAACGGTTCTACAAGATCCGTATGAAGATCCTGAACTCGGTGAACAACTCCCTCGCGGACTCCATCGCCGAGCTGCAGGCCAAGGGCAGGGTCGACAAGGAGGTGAATCCCGCGGCGGTGGCCGGCTCGCTGGTCGCGATGCTGGCGGCGGTCGCGGCGCACCAGAAGGGCTTCCAGTCCTGGGGTGTGAAGCAGGCCGAACTCAAGCCGAACCTGGCGCTGTTGGTCCATCTGGGCGTGACGGGAAAGAAGCCGAGCAAGTAACGCACGGCCGCGGTACGCGCGCTTTTACCGATCCCCAAGTCCTGTCTGGCAGGCGGCAGTTCACCGAGGTGAGCTGCCGCCTGCCGTGTTACGCGGGCAGCGGCCGGTCCCGTACGACGTGCTTCATCACCAGCGTCGAGGTCAGCCGCTGCACTCCCGGCAGGGTCGCGAGCCGCTCGTCGTACAGCCGCTGGAAGGCCGCGAGGTCGGCGGTGGCGACCCGGAGCAGATAGTCGGGCTCGCCGAAGAGCCGCTGGGCGTCGAGGACGTGCTCCAGCTCGCCGACCGCCCGCTCGAACTCGGCGACCGTGTCCCGGTCCTCCTGTCGCATGGACACGAAGACCAGCGCCTCGAAGTTCAGCCCGAGGGCGGCCGGGTCCACCAGCGCCCGGTAGCCCTGGATGGCTCCCGAACGCTCCAGCTCACGCAGCCGGCGGTGGCACGGCGAGACACTCAGGCGCACCCGCGCGGCCAGCTCGGTCACGGTCAGCCGCCCGTCCTGCTGCAGCTCGGCAAGGATTTTCCGGTCCACGTCGTCCATGAGGCAGATCTTCCCCCGACGTCCCGGTTACCGGGCAAACTTCGGGAACACTTTCGGGCCATTCACGCCTAATGTCCCCAGCATGGACTCGGGACTGCTCTTCTCCTTCCTCGCCGTGGACCTGCTGCTGGTGTGCGTACCGGGCGCCGACTGGGCGTACGTCATCGCGACCGCCCTGCGCGGCGGCCCGGTGCCGCGCGCGGTGGCCGGGCTGGTCTGCGGTTACGCCCTGCACACGGTCCTCGCGACGGCGGGCCTCGCGGTCCTGGTGGCGGGCTCACCGAAGCTGCTGACGGCCCTGACGGTGGCGGGCGCGGGTTACCTGCTGTGGCTCGGCTGGAGTGTGCTGCGCCGCCCGGCGATCCCCGGCGCGGCGGACGAGTCCTCGGCCGGCCGGCGCCTCTTCCTGCGAGGCGCCACGATCAGCGGCCTGAACCCCAAGGGCCTGCTGCTCTACCTCTCCGTCCTCCCCCAGTTCCTCACCCTGCGCGGCGCCCACCTGCCCGTCCCCGTCCAGACGGCGGCCCTCGGCCTGCTCCACATGGCCTGCTGCGCGGCGGTCTACCTCACGGTCGGCGCGTTGTCGCGTGCGCTGCTTTCCGCGAGGCCGGCGGCGGCTCGGGCGGTGACGCGGACGTCGGGGGCGGCGATGCTGGGGATCGGAGCGGTTCTCCTGGCGGAGCGCCTGGCCACGTTGTAGCTCCGCTGGGGGTGCCGCGCTGAGCCGTCGGGCGTCTGCGGGTCCGTTGTGGCTGGTCGCGCCCGCGCGGCGGAGCCGCATATCGACAAAGCCCCGCGCCCCTCAGGGTGTTGCAGTGATCCGGAACACTCGGATTTTCCGTGTCACCCGGGCCTGATAGGTGGAGTACGGCGGCCAGAACTCCAGGAGTGCGGTCCACGCGGCCGCCCGCTCCTCCGCCTCCAGCAGCTGAGCCGTGACCGGGATGTCGCGGCCCTTCCAGCTGATCGAAGCCTCCGGATGGGCCAGCAGATTATGGGTCCACGCCGGATGGCCCGTACGCCCGAAGTTGGAGCCCACCAGCAGCCAGCTCGTGCCGTCCTCCTCCGGCATGCAGGCCAGTGGGGTGCGGCGGGGCAGTCCGGTGCGGGCGCCGGTGGAGGTGAGGATCACGCCGGGCAGCAGCTGGGCGCTGAGCAGGACACGGCCCCGGGTGAGCCGGTGCACGGCCCGGTCGAGGGCCGGGACCACATGCGGGGCGACCTTCGCGAAGCCCCGGGTGGCGGAGACCCGCTGGACGATCCGCACGCCGAGCCCGGCCATCAGACGGCCACCTCGCCGCCCGCGAAGAGACCGGCGGCCTCGGCGGCCCGGTCCCGCAGCCGGTGCACGGGCCCGAACAGCAGCTCGTCCCCGGCCGCCCGCTTGAAGTACAGATGCGCGTCGTGCTCCCAGGTGAACCCGATCCCCCCGTGCAGCTGGATTCCCTCCCCCGCGGCCCCCCGCAAGGCCTCCAGCGCCTGGGCGAGCGCGAGCCCGCCCGAGCACGGCCCGTCGGCCGCCGACGGCGAGGACGCCCCATGCGGGCCGCAACCGGCCCCTGTGCCGGCGGCCCACGCGGCGCAATACGCCGCCGACCGAGCCGCCTGCGCCCCCACGTACACGTCGGCCAGCCGATGCTTCACCGCCTGGAAGGACCCCACGGGCCGCCCGAACTGCTCGCGCTGCCCGACGTACTCCACGGTCCGCTCCAGCACCCGTTCCGCCGCCCCGACGGCCTCACAGGCGAGCACGGCGGCGGCCCCGTCACCGAGCACGGCCAGGGCGGGCAACACCTCCACCCCCTCCTCGCCGAGCAACTCCGCGCGCACGTCCCGCAGTTGGACGCGACCCTGCGGCCGGGTCGCGTCGAGCGCGGTCTGCCGGGCCCGTACGACACCGGGCGCGCCCCCGGCCACCAGGAACAGCAGGGTCCGCGACCGTGTGAAGCCCCCGGTGTGCGCGGCGACGAGCAGCAGCCCGGCGCTGTGCCCGTCCAGCACCTGGTCGACCTGCCCGTACAGCCGCCAGTCACCGTCGGACCGCCGGGCCTGGACACCCCCGGCCCGCCCGCCGCCGGCGGAGAACCCGGCGTTGTCGCGGGTCAGGGCGAGCGCGGTGGTGAGGGCGGGGCCGGGGACGGCGAGGGCGGCGGTGAGGGTGCCGGCGGCGAGGCGCGGCAGCAGCTCGGCGCGCTGGGCCCCGGTGCCGAGGGCGAGGATCAGCGGCGCGGTGAGGACGGAGGTGGCGAGCAGCGGGGAGGGGGCGAGCGCCCGGCCGGTCTCCTCGCAGGCGAGGGCCAGTTCGGTGAGCGAGCAGCCGACACCGCCGTACCGCTCGGGCAGGGCGAGCCCGGGCAGGCCGAGCTGGTCGGCGAGGGCGGACCACAGGAGGGGGTCGCATCCGGCCGGGCTGTCGACGGCGGTCCGCAGCTCCGCCGGGCCGCACCGCTTGTGCAGCAGCTCGCGCAGGGTGCGGCGGATCTCGTTCTGCTCGGCGGTCAGGCGCGTGTCCATGGCGGGTCCTCATCCCTCCCGAGCCCATCTGACGGGCCGTCATATTAGGGGCCCGGCGGACGGATGCCCAGGGTCACGGCACCTGCCGCGAGACGCCTTGTCTGATGTACCGTCAGATCCATGACGGCTGGGAGCAGGAAAGTCGCCGTGGTCGGCGTGTCCCTCTCCGACTGCGGACGCGTGGCCGACGCCACCCCGTACACGCTGCACGCGCAGGCGGCCCGCCGCGCCCTCGCGGACGCGGGCCTCGACCGCGCCGTGGTGGACGGCTTCGCCTCGGCGGGCCTGGGCACGCTGGCCCCGGTGGAGGTCGCCGAGTATCTGGGCCTGCGCCCCACCTGGGTGGACTCCACCTCGGTCGGCGGCTCGACCTGGGAGGTCATGGCGGCGCACGCGGCGGACGCGATCGCCGCGGGCCACGCGAACGCCGTCCTCCTCGTCTACGGCTCGACGGCGCGCGCGGACATCAAGGCGGGCCGCAGGACGGGCGACCTCTCCTTCGGCGCCCGCGGCCCCCTGCAGTTCGAGGTCCCCTACGGCCACACCCTGATCGCCAAGTACGCGATGGCCGCCCGCCGCCACATGATCGAACACGGCACGACCATCGAGCAGTTGGCCCAGGTGGCGGTCCAGGCCAGGGCCAACGCGACGCTGAACCCGGAGGCGATGTTCCGCACCCCGGTCACCGTCGAGGAGGTACTGGCGGGCCCGATGATCGCCGACCCCTTCACCAAGCTGCACTGCTGTCCGCGCTCGGACGGCGGCGCGGCGGTCCTGCTGGCGGCCGAGGAGTACGTACGGGACTGCCGTACGGCCCCCGTGTGGATCCTCGGCACCGGTGAGCACGTCTCGCACGCGGCGATGTCCGAGTGGCCGGACTACACGGTGTCCCCCGCGGCGGTGAGCGGCCGCCTCGCCTTCGAGCGGGCAGGGGTGGGGCCCGATGAGATGGACTTCGCGGAGATCTACGACGCCTTCACCTACATGACCCTGGTGACCCTGGAGGACCTGGGTTTCTGCGGGAAGGGCGAGGGCGGGGCGTTCGTGGAGAAGGGCCGGCTGCTGGTACGGGGCGGGGGGCTGCCGGTGAACACCGACGGAGGCGGGCTGTCGGCCCAACATCCCGGTATGCGGGGGCTGTTCCTGCTGGTGGAGGCGGTGCGGCAGCTGCGCGGGGAGGCCGGGGAGCGGCAGGTCCGGCGGGGCGACGGACAACTGCCGCGGCTCGGGGTCGCCTCGGGGACGGGGGGCTGGTTCTGTTCGTCCGGGACGGTGGTGCTCGGCCGGAACTGATCGCCCGGCGTCCCCTGCGGGAAGACGGCTCGTGCCGGCCGGTGTCGCCGCCGGCCACGGACGAGCCGCAGGAGGAGACCGAGATGGCGTTGACCCACGAAGAGCGAGAGGCGTTCCTGGCCGAGGCCCGCGTGGCCGCGCTGGCGGTGGACGCGGGCCCGGGGCGGGCGCCGCTGGCCGTACCGATCTGGTACTGGTACGTGCCCGGCGGAGACGTATGGATCATGACGGGACGGGACTCCCGTAAGAACGCCCTGATCAGCGAGGCCGGCCGGTTCACGCTGATGGTCGACCGGCTGGAACCGACCGCCAGGTACGTGTCGGTGGAGGGCCCGGTGGTGAAGACGACCCCCGCGACGATCGAGGAGCTGCGGCAGATGTCGGCGCGCTATCTGCCGGCCGAGAAGGTGGACGGTTACGTCGACTTCGCCTGGAAGAACCACGGGGAACAGGTGGTGATCCACATGCGTCCGGAGCGGTGGGTGTCGTCGGATCTCGGCCAGGTGTGAGCATGGGGGAATGGGAACTGATCTCCCGGCACTGCTGAGGTCGCTCCGGGTCTGGGACCCGGGGAGAACCGAGCTACGGCCCTTCGACCCGGGCACCGCCCCGCCGACCCCGCTGGCGCTGTTCACGAACTGGTTCGCGGACGCGGTGGCGGCCGGGCAGCCGGAGCCGCACACGATGTCGCTGGCCACGGTGGACAAGGAGGGGAGGCCGGACGTACGGATCGTGATGCTGCACGGTGCCGACGCCGACGGCTGGTCCTTCGCCACGCATACCTCCAGCCGCAAGGGCCGGGCCCTGAGCACCCACCCGCACGCGGCCCTCGCCTTCTACTGGCCGGTGCTGGGCCGCCAGGTACGGATACGCGGACCGGTGACCGCGGCCCCCGCCCAGGAGAGCCTGGCCGACCTGCACGCCCGCTCCACCGGGGCGCTGGCCGCCGCGCTCACGGGGCGGCAGAGCGAGGACCTGTCCTCGCTGGAGGAACTGCGCCAGGCGTCGGAAGCGGCCTGGGAGCGGGCCCGCGAGAACCCGGCCGAGCCGTCCCCCACCTGGACTCTCTATCGGCTGCGCCCACAGACGGTGGAGTTCTTCCAGGGGCACCCGGACAGACAGCACGTACGGCTGGAGTACCGGAGCACGGAGTTCGGCTGGAGCAAGGCGTTGCTCTGGCCTTAGCGGTGCGCCGGCCCGCCGGGCGGGCCGGGACCGTACGCGACTGCGGCTCCGTCACCCCCGGCGGCACCGGCGGGGCGCGGACAGGGTCCGGCCTCGTGAGCGCCCGGCCGCTGCCCGCATCCGGCGGGCTCACCCCTGGGACGCCCCCGAATCCCCACTCCGCGAAGTCCGCCACCGCCCGGTATCCGACCCGCTGGTACAGCCCGTTGCTCGTCGGGTTGGCGAGGTCGGTGAAGAGGAGGATCTCCGGTACGGCCGCCGCCCGCGCGGCCCGGCTCACCTCGGCCGTGGCCGCGCCGGCGTAGCCGCGGCCCCGCAGCCCGGCCGGGGTGTAGACGGGGGCGACCCGTACCTGGCCGGCGGTCTCCGGGGTGACTCCGGCCAGGGAGACGGGGGTGCCGTCGGGGGTCTCCCAGAGGGTGATGCCGCCCTCGGCGATCCGGGTGTCGGCCCACGTGGCCGGGTCCGTGCCGACGCCGTGACCGGTGTCCGCGTCGAACTCGCCCTTCCAGCGGATCAGCAGCTCGCGGTCAGCGGTCCCGGCGGGCCGCGCCCGCCCCTGCGGCCTCGGCTCAGGAACGGTCAACTCGCCCAGCCGGTAGAGCCGTTTACGCCGCCCGAGCACCGCCGCCGTGCCGGTGCGCCGCTGCCAGGCCGCCGCGAAGGCCTCGGCCGTCTCGTGCGGGCCGGAGATCCCGGGCACCGGGCGGTCCCGCTCCGCGAGCCGGACCGCCAGGGCGTCGGCCTCCCGCGGGGTGAGCGCGGTGACGTGCGGGGGCCAGGGCGGCGTCTGCATCAGGGCTGCGCGCACCGTGCCGTCGTCCAGGACGCCGAAGAGGGGCGCCTCATCGCCGTAGCAGCGCAGCCCGCGGCGGCGGAGCGCGTCCGTCACCGTCAACGGCAGGGTGTGCAGGGCGGGCCGGGAGCGCAGGAAGCCGCCCGCGCGGGCGAGGAACTCGTCCAGGTCTTCGGTGAGATGCCAGTTCTCTGGGCGCATGCGCCCGTGATCGGGCTCAGCCGCCGGGCTCGAACACCGGTTTTCCGTCCCGGTACGTCACCCGCAGCGCCATCCCGGCCGCCAGGGATCCCTCCGCGCAGTTCACGACCTCCGTCATCATCCGCGGCCCTTCCGCCAGGTCGACCACCGCGGCCACGTACGGCGTACGGTCGCCGAAGGGCGGCAGGTCGTTGCGGTGGACCGTGGACCAGGTGTAGAGCGTGGCCCGGCCGCCGGCCTCCTCCCAGGTCACCTCCTCGCTCCAGCAGTGCGGGCAGAACTCGCGGGGGTAGTGGTGGGCCCGGCCGCAGGCCCCGCAGCGGCGGATCAGCAGCCGGCCCGCCGCGGCCGCCTCCCAGTAGGGGCGGGTGAAGGCGTCGGGCTCGGGAAGGTCGTGGCGCACCCCACTCATCGGAACCACCCCGGGCTCATCGGAACCACCCCAGCCACGCGTCCAGCGACCAGGCCTGCCAGGACATGCCGAAGAAGCCGACCAGGCAGATCAGCGCCATCATCGAGTTCTGGCCCTGCTCCGCCCAGTCGTGGATCATCAGGACGAAGTAGATCGCGTTCAGCAGCAGGCCGCCGATCAGCGCCACGGGCGTGAGGAAGCCGAGGATCAGCCCGAGGCCGAGGGAGAGTTCGGCGTAGGCGACGACGTACGCCATCGGCTTCGGGTGGGGTTTGACGACGGTCTCGAACCCCGTCCGCACCGGCGTCCAGCGGTGCTTCGCCGCCACGTCCGCGGCCCAGGCGATGCCGCTGCCGCGCTCGAACCAGGCCTTCTTGTCCTTGTGCCGCCAGCTCTCCAGCCACCACAGACCGAGACCGATCCGCAGCACCGCCAGCCACTGAGCGCCGTCGAGCCATATCGAGTCCATGGATCTGACGGTACGTCAGATCGGCGGAGAAGCCCACCTGCGGGTCGGCCCTGAATGCCCCGAAGCCGGCCCGTTCCGGGGAGCCGCGACCGCCCCGCAGTGATCACTCATTGGTTGCACCTTCACCGATTGCCCTCCATACCCGTACACCCGTGATCAATCCGCAACCAATTCCGGTCTTGACCGAGACCCATCAACGGGGTGCGTGATTACGCTCCCGAACATGGCCGACTCCCGTTCCGCTTCCGTACCGCTCTCCGCAACCCCCGCCGACCGCCCGGTCTACATCATCGGCGCCGGTCCGGGCGGTCTGGCCGCCGCGTACGCGCTGCGGGCGCGGGGCATACGGGCCGTGGTGCTGGAGCGGGCCGACCGGGTGGGCGCCTCCTGGCGCGGCCACTACGACCGCCTCCGCCTGCACACCACCCGGCGGGCGTCGGCGCTCCCGGGCCTGAAGATCCCCCGGAAGTACGGGCGTTGGGTGTCCCGGGACAACGTGGTGCGCTATCTGGAGAGGTACGCCGAGCACCACGAGCTGGAGATCGTCACCGGTGTGGAGGTGTTCCGCGTCGAGCGGGCCGGGGACGGCACCGGCTGGCTGCTGCACGCCTCCGGCGGACGCGAGCTGACCGGCAGCGCGGTGGTCGTGGCCACCGGCCACAACCACACCCCGCGCATCCCCGACTGGCCGGGCCTCGCGGTGTACGGCGGGGAGTTCCTGCACGCCGGCGCCTACCGCAACGCCGGGCCGTACGCCGGCCGGGACGTCCTGGTCGTCGGCGTCGGCAACACCGGCGCCGAGGTCGCCGTGGACCTGGTGACGGGCGGGGCGGCGCGGGTGCGGCTGGCGGTCCGCACCGTCCCGCACCTCGTACGCCGCTCGACGCTCGGCTGGCCCGCGCAGTACTCGGGCGTGCTGGTACGGCGGCTGCCGGTACGGCTCGTGGACCGGCTGTGCCGCCTCCAGGCGAAGGTCGCGGTACCGGATCTGTCCGCCCACGGCCTGCCCCGCCCGGACACCGGGCTGTACAGCAGGGTCAGGGAGGGTGCCATCCCGGTCCAGGACGTCGGCCTGATCGACGCCGTGCGCCGGGGGAAGGTGGAGATCGTGGCCGCCGTGGAGTCCTTCGAGGACGGGAAGGTGGTCCTCGCCGACGGCAGCCGTATCGAGCCGGACGCCGTGATAGCGGCGACGGGATACGCGCGGGCCCTGGAGGGGCTGGTCGGCCATCTCGGGGTGCTGGACGGCCGGGGCGGGCCGGTGGTGCACGGCGGCCGTGCGCCGGCCGAGGCACCCGGGCTGTACTTCACCGGGTTCACCAACCCGATCAGCGGGATGATCCGCGAGATGGCGCTCGACGCCGGGAGGATAGCGAAGGCGACGGCGAGGCACCTCGGCACCACCCGTCGGTAACTTTGCGCGTCCGACCCGTTCCTGACATTGCGTCAGTTCAGTAATCTGACAGTACGTCAGTTTACTTGTGCTGTCTCACAGGAGCGGGCGGACCGATGCTTGGATCAACCCACGGCACCCTCACCACCGACGCCCGCCGGGCCCGGGTCATCGCCTGCGGAGAGCAGCGGCCCGGACCCGTCGTCCATGACCAGGTCGGCGACCTGGACGTCAGCGGGCGACCGCTGTACGCCGACGTACCGGACCTGACCCGCTTCTTCCGGCCGGAGTCCGTCGCCGTGATCGGCGCCTCGGACGCGGAGGGACGCCCGAACACCGGAATCACCCGGCAGCTGCTGGCATGGGCCGAACGGGTGGGCGCACGGGTGCACCCGGTCCACCCGACCCGCTCCTCGGTCTTCGGCATCCCCTGCGCCGCCTCCGTCGCGGAACTGCCCTGCGGACAGGTCGACCTGGCCGTGCTGCTGGTGGCCGACCCGCTGCCGGTGATCGAGGAACTGGCCGAGGCCAAGGTGAAGTTCGCGGTCGCCTTCGCCTCCGGGTTCGCCGAGACGGGCGAGGCGGGCGCCGAGGCACAGCGGCGGCTGGCGGACGCCGTACGCCGCTCGGGGATCCGGCTCCTCGGCCCGAACACCAACCTCAACGCCTTCGAGCACTTCCGGGGGGACCTGACCGGCCCGGCGATCGCGCTGATCACCCAGTCCGGCCACCAGGGCCGCCCGGTCTTCTCGCTCCAGGAGCTGGGCATCCGGCTCTCCCACTGGGCGCCCACCGGCAACGAGGCAGACCTGGAGACCGCCGACTTCCTCTCCTACTTCGCCGAACAGCCCGAGGTCGGCGCCATCGCCTGTTACGTGGAGGGCCTCAAGGACGGCCGCGCCTTCCTGCTGGCCGCCGACCGCGCGGCCCGCCGCGGGGTGCCGGTGGTCGCGGTGAAGGTGGGCCGCACCGAGACCGGCGCGCGTACGGCCGCCTCGCACACCGGCAAGCTGACCGGCGCCGACGACGTGGTGGACGCCGCCATGCGCCAGTTCGGGGTCGTACGGGTCGACGGCCTCGACGAACTCCAGGACACGGCCGCCCTGTTGGCGCGGGCGCGGGCGCCGCTGGCGGACGGCGTCGCGGTGTACTCGATCTCCGGCGGCACGGGTGCCCACGCGGCCGACCTCGCCACCGCGGCCGGTCTGCGCCTGCCGCGCCTGTCCGAGGCCAAGCAGACGGAACTCCACCAGTGGATACCGTCGTATCTCGGTGTGGCCAACCCCGTGGACAACGGCGGGCACCCGGTCGGCGATGCACGCGGCCGCGAGATCATCGACGCGATCCTGGCCGACCCGTCGATCGGCGTCCTGATCTGCCCGGTCACCGGCCCCTTCCCGCCCCTGAGCGACAAACTCGTAGGGGACCTGGTCGCGGCGGCGGAGGAGACGGACAAGCTGGTGTGCGTGGTGTGGGGCTCGCCGGTGGGCACGGAGGCCGCGTACCGCGAGGTCCTGCTCGGCTCCTCCCGCGTCGCCACCTTCCGCACCCTGGCCAACTGCCTGACGGCCGTGCGCGCCTGGCTGGATCACCACACCTTCGTCGGCGACTACCACTCCCCCTTCGACGAGGCCCCGCGCACCCCGTCCCCCTCCTTCCGCAAGGCGGAGGCCCTGATGCGCCCCGGCCGGCAGCTCAGCGAGCACGCGGCGAAACAGCTGCTGCGGGCCTACGGCATCCGGGTGCCCCGTGAGCAGCTGGTGACCAGCGCGGCGGCGGCCGTACGGGCGGCGGCCCAGGTCGGCTACCCGGTGGTGATGAAGGCCTCCGGCGCCCAGATCGCCCACAAGACCGAACTGGGCCTGGTGAAGATCGGGTTGACCTCCGCGAGCCAGGTCCGCGACGCCTACCGCGAACTGACGGACATCGCCCGCTACGAGAGCGTCGCGCTGGACGGGATCCTGGTGTGCCAGATGGTCGAGCAGGGCGTGGAGATGGTCGTCGGGGTGACCCACGACGACCTCTTCGGACCGACGGTGACGGTAGGACTCGGCGGCATCCTGGTCGAGGTCCTGCACGACGCGGCGGTCCGGGTCCCCCCGTTCGGTGAGGACCAGGCCCGCGCCATGCTCACCGAACTGCGCGGCAGGGCCCTGCTGGACGGCGTCCGGGGCCGCCCGCCGGCCGACCGGGACGCACTGGTGGAGGTGGTCCTGCGGGTCCAGCGCATGGCGCTCGAACTGGGCGAGTCCATCTCGGAGTTGGACATCAACCCCCTGATGGTCCTGCCGCGGGGCCAGGGGGCGGTGGCGCTCGACGCGCTGGTGGTGTGCAAGTGACCGGCCTCCTCGTGGCAGCCCGCGACCAGATCCTGCACCTCACGCTGAACCGCCCGGACTCCCTCAACGCCCTCACCCCGGACCTGCGCAACGCCCTCGTCGCCCGCCTGACGGAGGCGTCGGCGGACCCGGACGTCCGGGTGGTGGTCCTGACCGGCACCGGGCGGGGCTTCTGCGCGGGCGCCGACCTGCGGGGCGATGCGGCCTCGGGCGACCGGCTCCCCGGGGACGTGGCCCGAATGCTGCGCCAGGGCGCCCAGCGCCTGATCGCGGCCGTCCTGGACTGCGAGAAGCCGGTGATCGCCGCCGTGAACGGCACGGCGGCGGGCCTCGGCGCGCACCTCGCCTTCGCCTGCGACCTGATCCTGGCCGCCGAGTCGGCCCGCTTCATCGAGGTGTTCGTACGGCGCGGACTGGTACCGGACGCCGGCGGCGCCTACCTCCTGCCCCGCCTGCTGGGCCCCCACCGGGTGAAGGAGCTGCTGTTCTACGGCGACGCCCTCCCGGCACCGGACGCCGAACGCCTGGGCCTGGTCAACAGGGTCGTACCCGACGCCGACCTGCCGAAGACGGCCCGGGAGTGGGCGACCCGGCTGGCCGCCGGCCCGACCCGCGCCCTGGCCCTGACCAAGCACCTGGTGAACGCCTCTCTCGACACGGACCGGGCCACCGCCTTCGCGGCGGAGGCGTGGGCCCAGGAGATCAACATGACGACGGAGGACGCCCGGGACGGGCTGCGGGCGTTCGCGGAGCGGCGGGAAGTGCGGTTCCGGGGGCGGTGAAGGGTCAGTCGCCGGTGCGGTCGAGGACGCGGACCACGCCCGCGTCCGGGTCGCCGAGGTGCGCGAACAGCTGAGGGGCGGCCTTGGTGCCGCTGACGGACCAGTGGGTGTCGAGGCCGCAGCCGGTGTCGAGGTGGAGGAGGACGGCGGGGCGATGGGCGTCGTCCTCGCCGCGCTCCCAGGTGCCGGTGCCCGCGCAGAGGCCGTGGTCCTTGCCGTCCGGGACCGTCCCGTCGTCGTTGGCTTCGGTGGGCAGCCTGTGGGCTTCGGCCCGCCCGTCGCGGGTGAGGCGGAGCTCGGCGCCGTCGTCGCCGCGCCAGACGCCGGTGAGTTGGGCGCGGGTCAGATCGGGCGGCTCGTACTGCGGCATCAAACCGGTCGCACAGGCCGCGAGCCCGCCGCCGAGGGCCAGGGTGAAGAGGCCGGCGCACACGAGTGCCGAGCGCCACCACAAGCCCCACCGCGACCAGGAACGCGTGCGGACGTAGGCCATGCCGAGCGCGGGCAGCAGGCCGAGGGCGGTGAGGACCGAGGCCGTGCTGACGAACGGCCAGTGCAAGAGGGCCGCGGTCACCGCGCCCCAGCCGACGGCCGTGGCCGCGGCCCCGAGCACGCGCCGGGACCACTCCGGCCCGCCGAACCGCCGGAACGCCGCGCGGGCGAGCACGGCCGCGGGCAGCGTCAGCACGGCGGAGAGCAGCAGGCCGAGGAACGGCAGCAGCAGCGGGGCGAACATCAGCAGGCAGAGGATCCCGAAGGCGCCGCCGTAGCCGGTCTCGTACTGGTCCTGGCTCGTGCTCCAGATCCACCACAGCAGGCCGGCCGTCGGCAGCTGCGCCGCGTTCACCGGGATCGCCGCCGCCAGGTCGCTGCGCAGGGACCGGCCGGCCCGGGCCCACTCACGCGTGTTCTCCCACCCCATGGCCGCACCCTATGAAGTGCCCGTACACGGGTGCGCCGTCAGGCTTCCTATCTGACGCTCCGTCAGCTTCAATGGATGGCGTGATGGGACACGCAGGGGCGGCGGCCGCCGCCGTCCGGTATCTGGGGCCGGGGCCCGTGGAGCCGTTGCCGCGGCCGGAGCTGCGGTGCGTGCGCGAGGACGAGCGGGCTCCGGTGGAGCCGGATGAGTTCCGGCGGGTGCTGGGGAGCTTCGCGAGCGGCGTGACCGTGATCACGGCACCGGCCGCCGACGGCGAGCCGGGCCCCGCCGGCTTCGCCTGCCAGTCCTTCGCCTCCCTCTCCCTCGAACCGCCCCTCGTCTGCTTCATGGTGGGCCGTACGTCGGCCACCTGGCCGCGCATCGCCCGCGCGGGCGTCTTCTGCGTCAACGTACTCGGCGCGGACCAGGCCGAACTGTGCCGGGCCTTCGCCGTGAGCGGCGCGGACAAGTTCGCGGGGGTCGCCCACGACCCGGCACCCATGTCCGGCTCGCCCCGGCTGGCCGGTGCCGCCGCCTGGATCGACTGCACCGTGCACGCCGTGCACACCGGGGGCGACCACCTGATCGTCGTGGGCCGGGTGGCCGCCCTCGGCGCCGGGGAGCCGGGCGAGCCGCTGCTGTTTCATCGGGGGCGGTTCGCCCGGATCAGCTGCTAGGCGTCAGCCCGTACGGCTCACCTGGGCGCCAGCCGCCACAGCGACGTCACCTCCGCCGCGCGCGCCGTGTGCAAGGGGTCGCTCGGGTCGGTCGCGCGTGGGTGACGGGGGCGGGTGTCCGTGCGGGACAGGATCTTCAGTCCCGCCTGCTCGATCGTCCCGAGCAGTTCCGTGCGGGTGCGCAGGCCCAGGTGTTCGGCCAGGTCGGAGAGGATCAGCCAGCCCTCGCCGCCGGGTTCGAGATGCGCGGGCAGGCCCGCAAGGAAGGCGTGCAGCATGGCGCCGCCGGGGTCGTACACGGCCTGGTCGAGCGTGGAGGCCGGGCGGCCCGGGAGCCAGGGCGGGTTGCAGACGATGAGCGCGGCCCGGCCGGGCGGGTACAGCTCCGGGCCGGTGACCGTGACCCGGTCCGCGAGTCCCAGGCGGCTGACGTTGTCCCGGGCGCAGGCGCGGGCCCGGGGGCTGAGGTCCGTCGCGATGACGCGGCGCACCCCGCGCCGGGCCAGGACGGCGGCCAGCACGCCGGTACCGGTGCCCAGGTCGAAGGCGGTGGGGGCCAGGGTCGCGGAGGCGGTGGGCAGCGGCGCTTGCGCCACCAGGTCGACGTACTCGCCGCGCACCGGGGCGAAGACGCCGTAGTGCGGGTGGATACGGGCGGCGCCCAGGGCCGGGACGGTGACGCCCTTGCTGCGCCACTGCTGGGCGCCGAGTGCGCCCAACAGGTCGCGGAGCGGGATCAGGGTGGGGCCGGTCGGGGGGCCGTAGGCCTCGGTGCAGGCCTGGCGGACGTGCGGGGCGCGGCGCAGGGCCAGGGTGTGGTCCGGCTCCAGGAGGACCAGGAGGCGGGACAGCACGCGGGACCGGTGGGCGCGGAAGCGGCGTTGTGCGTGGAAGGTTTCGGCCATGGTCGGCGCCGGGCCCGGTGCCTTGCGGTCGGTACGGCGGGACAGTGCCGCCAGCAGTCGGCGGGCTCCGTGGTAGTCGCCCCGCCACAGCAGCGCGGTGCCCTCGCAGGCGAGGCGATACGCGGTGGCGGCGCTGATGCGGTCGTCGGCGACGATCACTCGGCGGGGCGGCGGAAATCCGCTCTCAGAGTGCCAGCGGGCGGACAGGGGTTCGTTCTCGGTCCAGTGGACCAGGGACACGGCATGCTCCTCGGAAGGTTCCTTCGTGGGCGGGCGCGAGGAACGCGTCGCCGAGGACCATGCCGAGTGTCATCCATCTCCCTTTCCGAGTACGTGAGTTCAGGATACTGCGGCCATCGGGACCGTCGGCGTCGGCCGGCGGATCACCAGGGACATCAGCGCCGCCGCCGCGCACAGCGTGCCGGAGGCGTACCAGACCAGGTCGTAGGAGCCGAAGACATCGCGGGCGAGGCCGCCGAGGTAGGCGACGAGGGCCGCGCCGACCTGGTGGGAGGCGAGCACCCAGCCGAAGACGATGGCGCTGTCCTCGCCGTAACTCTCGCGGCACAGGGCGAGGGTCGGCGGGACGGTGGCCACCCAGTCGAGGCCGTAGAAGACGATGAAGAAGAGCATCGGGGGGTGGACGGCGGGGCCCAGCAGCATCGGGAGGAAGAGCAGGGACAGGCCGCGCAGGGCGTAGTAGACAGCCAGCAGACGGCGGGGTTCGAAGCGGTCGGTGAACCAGCCGGAGGCGATCGTGCCGGCCACGTCGAACACGCCGATGACCGCGAGCAGCGACGCCGCCGTCGTCACGGGCATGCCGTGGTCGTGTTCGGCGGGCACGAAGTGGGTCTGGATCAGCCCGTTGGTGGAGGCGCCGCAGATCGCGAAGGTGCCGGCGAGCAGCCAGAAGGTGCCGGTGCGCACGGAGGTGGACAGGACGTTCAGGGTGCGGCGGGCCGCGCCCGTGACCGGCGGGGGCTTGGGTATGAACTCGGCGGCGCCGTACGGCTTCTGGCCGATGTCCGCGGGGTGGTCGCGCAGCAGGAGCCACACGAACGGGACGACGGCGAGCGCGGCCAGGGCGACCGTCACGGCGGCCGGGCGCCAGCCGTGGTGTTCGGCCAGCCAGGACAGCACCGGCAGGAAGATCAGCTGGCCGGAGGCGGAGGCGGCGGTGAGGATGCCGCTGACCAGGCCGCGCCGCTCGGTGAACCACCGGTTGGTGACCGTCGCGGCGAAGGCCAGCGCCATCGAGCCGGAGCCGAGACCGACCAGCAGGCCCCAGCACAGCCACAGCTGCCAGGCCGCCGTCATCCACACGGTCAGCCCCGAGCCGAGCGAGATCACCGTCAGCGCGACCGCGACCACCCGGCGGATACCGAAGCGGTCCATCAGCGCGGCGGCGAAGGGGGCGGTGAGGCCGTAGAGCGCGAGGTTGATGGAGACGGCCGCGCCGATCGTGCCGCGCGACCAGCCGAACTCCTGGTGCAGCGGGTCGATGAGCAGGCCGGGCAGGGAGCGGAAGGCGGCCGCGCCGATGATCGTGACGAAGGTGACGGCGGCGACGAACCAGGCGCGGTGAATCCGGTGGTGCCGGGCGGGCGGGGTGGCCTGGACGGGGGCTGCGGCTGGGCTTGTCTGAGTCACGTCCTACAGCGTGCTTTTTGCATGAACGCACATCGAGTGGCCCGAGGGCCAGCATTCGCTAGGATCGGGCCATGAGTGTCGATCGGGCCATGGCCGCTGTCGCCGAAGAATCCGGGGGTTTCCGTCCGCACCGGATCGTCGTCCTCGCCCTCGACGGCCTGCTCCCCTTCGAGCTGGGCATCCCGCACCGCATCTTCGGCCGCCCGAAGGACGAGCACGGCCGGCATCTGTACGAGGTCGTGACCTGCTCGGTGCGGCCGCCCGGCCCGGTCGAGACCGACGCCGACTTCGCCGTGCACGTCCCCAACGGCCCCGAGGCGCTGGCCGACGCCGACACGGTGATCGTCCCGGCCTCGTACGAGCTCGGCCCGGTCTTCGACGAGGGCCGGCTCACCGACGAACTGGCCGCCGCGCTCGACCGCGTCCGCCCCGGCACCCGGCTGGCCTCCATCTGCACCGGTGTGTACGTCCTCGCCGCCGCCGGATACCTCGACGGCCGCCCGGCGACCACGCACTGGGCCGACGCCGAGCGCTTCCAGCGGATGTTCCCGCGGGTCGAGGTGGACGCGGACGTGCTGTTCATCGACGACGGCGATGTGCTGACCTCGGCGGGGGTGGCCGCCGGGATCGACCTGTGCCTGCACATGGTGCGCCGCGACTTCGGTGCGGCCGTCGCCAACGACGTCGCCCGGCGCACGGTCGTACCGCCGCACCGCGACGGCGGCCAGGCCCAGTACATCCACCGCCCGGTCCCCGACCCGCAGCTGGCCACGACGAGCGCGGCCCGCGCCTGGGCGCTGGGCCGCCTGCACGAGCCGATCCAACTGCGGGACCTGGCCGAGCAGGAGGCCATGTCGGTGCGCACCTTTACCCGCCGGTTCCGCGAGGAGGCCGGGGTCAGCCCCGGCCAGTGGCTCACCCAGCAGCGCGTCGAACGCGCCCGCCATCTGCTGGAGACCACCGACCTGTCCGTCGACCAGGTGGCCCGCGAGGCGGGCTTCGGCACGGCCCAGTCGATGCGCCAGCATCTGCAGCAGGCGCTCGGGGTGACACCGACCGCCTATCGCCGGACGTTCAGGGCCGCCGTCAGAACGTGAGCACCGCCCGCGCCACCCGCCCCGCCTCCGCGTCCGCGCGGGCCTTGTCGAAGTCCTCCACCGGATAGACCGCCGTCACCAACTCGTCGAGCAGCAGGCGGCGTTGGCGGTACAGCTCGGCGTACAGGGCGATGTCCCGCTGGGGGCGCGAGGAGCCGTAGCGGCAGCCGAGGACGGACTTGTCCAGGTAGAGGGAGGAGACGAGGAAGGACGCCTCGGCCGTGGCCGGGGGGACGCCGAGCAGGATCGCCTGTCCGTGGCGGTCGAGGAGGTCGATCGCCTGCCGGATCAGCTCCACCCGGCCGACGCACTCGAAGGCGTGGTCGGCGCCCGTGGGCAGCAGGTCCCGCACGCCCTGCGCCGAGGTCAGGAAGTCGGTGGCACCGAACTGCCGGGCCACCTCCTCCTTGGCCGGGTTGGCGTCCACGGCGACGATCCTGAGCGCGCCCGCGAGCCGCGCGCCCTGCAGCACGTTCAGCCCGATCCCGCCGGTCCCGATGACGACGACGCTGTCCCCGTGGTCCACGCGGGCCCGGTTCAGCACGGCCCCCACTCCCGTCAGCACCCCGCACCCGATCAGCGCGGCCGACTCCAGGGGGATGTCCTTGGGGATCCGCACCGCCTGTACGGCCTTGACGACCGTGCGCTCGGCGAAGGCGGAGTTGGAGGCGAACTGGTGCACCGGCCCCGCCGTGCCCCGCGTGAACGGCTTCCCCGGCCGCCCGATCGCCTGCCGGCACATCGTCGGCCGGCCCCGGTCGCACTCCGCGCACGTGCCGCAGTTGGCGAGCGTGGACAGCGCCACATGGTCGCCGGGCGCGACATGGGTGACGCCCGCGCCGACCGCCTCCACCACCCCGGCGCCCTCGTGCCCCAGCACCACCGGCACCGGGAACGGAATGGTGCCGTCCACCACGGACAGGTCGCTGTGGCACAGCCCCGCCGCCGCGATCGCCACCAGCACCTCGCCGGGCCCCGGCTGCCGTACCGCCAGGTCGTCCACCACCTGGACCTGCTCGCCGTCGAACACCACACCACGCATCACACGGCCCCCTTGGGCTCTCTGGGCAGACCGAGCACGCGCTCGGCGATGATCGTGCGCTGGACCTGGTCCGAGCCGCCGTAGATGGTGTCGGCCCGGGAGAAGAGGAACAGGTGCTGGTCGGCGTCGAGCCCGTACGGCGCCGACGGCGACCAGTCCTCGGGCCCCACCGTGGCCGACGCGCCCCTGACCCGCATCGCCAGCTCGCCCAGCCGCTGATGCCAACCGGCCCACAGCAGCTTGGCCACGCTGGGCGCGCCGGGGTCGGCCGAGCCGCCGAGGGTGCGCAGGGCGTGCCGGCGCATGGTCCGCAGCTCGGCCCACTGCCGTACGAGCCGCTCGCGTACGACGGGATCCGCTACGGCCCCCGTCTCCACGGCGACCCGCACGACACCCGCCAACTCCTCGGCGAACCCGATCTGCTGGGCAAGCGTGGACACCCCGCGCTCGAACCCGAGCAGGCTCATCGCCACCGGCCACCCCCGCCCTTCCCCTCCCACGACGTGCTCCACGCGCGCGTGGGCGCCGTCGAAGAAGACCTCGTTGAAGTCGCTGGTGCCGGTCAGCTGCCGGATGGGGCGGACCTCGATACGGCCGGGCTGGTCCATGGGGACGAGCAGGAAGCTGAGTCCGTGATGACGCCCGGAGTCCGGGTCGGTCCGGGCCAGCACGAAGCACCAGTCGGCCTCGTGGGCCAGCGAGGTCCAGATCTTCTGCCCGGTGATCCGGTAACCGTCCCCCTCCCGTACGGCCACCGTGCGCACTCCCGCCAGGTCCGACCCCGCGCCGGGCTCGCTGTAGCCCTGGCACCACAGCTCCTCGCCGGCCGCGACCGGCGGCAGGAAGCGGGCCTTCTGCTCGTCGGTGCCATGGGCGATGAGGGTGGGGGCGAGCAGGTTCTCACCGATGTGCCCGGAGCGCGGGGGCGCGGCCGACCGTGCGTACTCCTCGGCCCAGGCGACCTGCTGGGTGAGGGTGGCCGTGCGGTTCCCGTATCCCGACTCCGCCCAGCCCAGCCCGATCCAGCCGGCCGCGCCGAGAGCGCGTTCCCAGGTACGCCTGTCCGTGGTCAGGTTGGCATTGCCGGCCAGCCAGGCACGGGCCTCGGCGCGAAACTCTTCGTCTTCGTGACTGAACCCGAAATCCATGAAGCTCCCTCAGCTTGAGCGCCCCGGCAGGGGCGCGGGGAACTGCGCGAGCAACCACAACGCACCCGCAGCCGCCAGGCAACAACGCACCCCGAGCTCTTAGGCGTTCGGCCGAGAACCAGTACGCGCCGCAGACTCCATCGCCGAGAGCTGGGACAGCATCGGCATCGGATCCACCCCCACCGCCCCCGGCAGCAGCTCCGCGATCCGCTCCGGCGTCCAGCCCCCCTCCCCGTAGAGCGAACGGAGTTCCCGCGGCTGTGCCCACACCGCGATCTTCGGCCCGGCGACGGTGTACACCTGCCCGGTGATGCCCTGCGCGGCGGCCCCGTCGGACAGCAGGTACACCACCAGCGCGGCCACGTCCTCCGGCTCGCCGATCTCCGCCAGCTCCATGGGCACGTTCGCCGACATCCGCGTACGGGCCACCGGCGCCACCGCGTTCGCGGTCACCCCGTACTTGTGCAGGCCGAGAGCGGCGCTGCGGACGAGCGAGATGATCCCGCCCTTGGCCGCGCTGTAGTTGGCCTGGGACACCGACCCCTGGTGGTTGCCGCTGGTGAAGCCGATCAGGGTGCCGGAGCGCTGCTTCCGCATCACCGCGGACGCCGCCCGGAAGACGGTGAAGGTGCCCTTGAGATGGGTGGCGACCACGGGGTCCCACTCCTCCTCGGTCATGTTGAACAGCATCCGCTCGCGCAGGATCCCGGCCACGCACACGACGCCGTCGAGCCGGCCGTACGCCGACAGGGCCGTGTCGACGACCCGTTGCCCGCCCGCCATGGTGGAGATGTCGTCGGCGACCGCGACCGCCTCCCCGCCCGCCGCCTCGATCTCCTTGACGACGGCCTCGGCGACCTCGCTGGTGGGCGAGGCGCCGTCCACGGCGACGCCGTAGTCGTTGACGACGACCTTCGCCCCCTCGGCGGCAGCCGCCCGCGCGACCGCCCGGCCGATGCCCCGTCCGGCGCCCGTCACGGCGACGGCCTTTCCTGCCAAGAAGTTCCCCACGCCCGGCCCCTTCCCGCGGTTTCTGACGGTCCGTTAGATTCTATGGCGCGCCGGACGCGCGGACACAAGCCCCGGGGAGGTACCGGATGGCACTGCCGGAGGAGTTCCACGAGATCGCGGGGCGCGTGAACAACTGGGGGCGCTGGGGGGCGGACGACGAGATCGGCACCCTCAACCTGATCACGGACACCGTCGTACGCGAGGCCGCCGCCGAGATCCGCACCGGCCGCCGCATCCCCCTCGCCCTCCCCCTGCGGGAGGACGGGGTGCAGACCGGCATGATCCCCGGCCGCGTCAATCCGCTGCACGTGATGGTGCAGATCAACCAGGAGCTGTTCGGGCCGGGCACGGTGGCGTGCAGCGACGACGCGGTGACCATGGGCCTGCAGGCGGGCACCCACTGGGACGCGCTCACCCATGTCTCGCACTCCGGGCGGCTCTACAACGGCCGCCCGGCCCGCACGGTGACCGCGCACGGCGGCGCCGAGTTCGGCGGGATCGACAAGGCGCGGCACATCGTCTCGCGCGGGGTGCTGCTGGACGTGGCACGCGCGCGTGGCGTGGACCGGCTGCCGGGGGGCCACGCGGTCACGCCGGAGGATCTGGAGCGGGCCGAGGAGTTCGGCGGGATCCGGGTGCGGGCCGGGGACATCGTGCTGGTGCGGACCGGGCAGGTGCAGGTGTATCTGGCCGGGGACAAGCACGGGTACGGCTATCCGTCGCCGGGGCTGTCCGTCCGTACGCCCGAGTGGTTCCACGCGCGCGATGTGGCGGCGGTCGCCAACGACACGCTCACTTTTGAGATATTTCCTCCCGAGTCGGAGAATCTGTGGTTGCCCGTGCACGCCCTGGACCTGGTGGAGATGGGGATGCTCCAGGGGCAGAACTGGAATCTCGAAGAGTTGTCCACAGCCTGTGGAGAAGAGGGGCGGTACGCGTTCCTGCTGTCGGCGATGCCCGAGCCGTTCGTCGGCGCGACGGGAACGCCCGTGGCGCCCGTGGCCGTTCTCTGAGAGTCCTCGCCCGACGCGGCCCTGGTCCGGCCGGCGGCGCGCCCTCCCCCACCGTCGTGCGCACGCGCCGCCCACCGGGTGCGACCCACACTCGGCGAGGGCCCGCCGTCTCCCCGGCCCTCGCCGTCCCCTCGCGGCGAATCGTCGCCCACAAGCGTGTTCAGGCGGTCACGGGTCGTCAACGCCGGTACGGGTATTTGTTACGTAAGCCCTGTTCGCGGCACCCGCGCACGGATGCATCCCCGGCGCACCACCGCGCCGGGTACTACACCGCCTCGAAGGCGAGACCCTCGTACGCGGACAGACCGCCCCCGTACGCCATCCCCGCGCTCTCCCGGGGCTTCGAACAGCGGTCCAGTTCGCACCAGATGCTCTTGCCGGCACCTTCCGGGCTCCAGCCCCAGCGATCGGCCAGGCAGTCCACGAGGGCCAGACCGCGACCCCCGGTGGCGTCACTGCCGGCGCAACGCGGCACGGGGGCGCGGGAGCTGCCGTCGGCCACCTCGACGCGCACCGTGGCCACCGCGGGCTCCGGCGCCTGCTCGGATCTCTCGGCCTCCTCGGTCGCTTCGGCCGGCAGGGAGAGCCGCAGCACGGCCGTGTGGCCGGTGTGCACCACCGCGTTGGTCACCAGCTCGGACACGAGCAGGATCAGGGTCTCGGCCAGCGGCTCGTCGGCCGCTATCCCCAGCCCGGGCAGCCGCGAGCGGGCCCACCGCCTCGCCCGCCCCACCTCCGTGGGATCGGGCCGGATCTCCAGCTGCACTTGAAGCACCTGCACCGCTCACACCATCCGAACCGGCGGACACATGACCCCGCGCCACCCGGCCGACGCGACTGCCGAAGCCGCGGCGACGATCACGAGGGCCACGATCGTAGCCATTTTCTGCATGGCCAGAACAACGGCCAGAGCAAGGGTCACGGAACGTGATCCCCTTACGCGACAGCATGGTTGACGTACAGTCACCCCAACAAGCGCTTCGGGCATATTCCAGCGCGAAGGAGTACGCCTGAGGCATACTGTGCGACGCTCGTGCCGGGGAGTCGAACAGGCGACGGCCGAAGCCGCTACCGCCCCGCGAGCAGCGACGCGCACCGCGCGACCCGGCACCGCCCCATAGGCATCGCCGGCCCGGCTCGTGCTCGCAGCCACTCGCATCCCACACAAGGTACCGGAGCGGACGCCCGACTCCGGGTCGCGACGAGTCCCGCGAAGGACACAACCAGGTATCGACGCTCCGTGATACCGGTGTGCCACGATCCGCGACATCGTGGGCCAAGGCTTTCGCCGACGCAGTCCAGGGCGCCGCCGACGCGTCAGACCACGAGTCGCCCGGCGAGGAGTTCCTCACTCTCCGTACTCCCGCCCGCACGTCGGGCCCTGACCCAGGCCCGTTTCAGGTGCAGATGCACATCCGCTTCCCAGGTGAACCCCATGCCGCCGTGCACCTGAAGGCAGTCCCGGGCGCCGCGTACGGCGGCCTCGTCGGCGAGCAGGCGGGCGGCGGCGATGTCGGCCGCGTCGCCGGTGACGGCGGCGGCGTAGACGGCGACGCGTGCGGTTTCGGCGCGTACCAGGAGGTCCGCGCACAGGTGCTTGACCGCCTGGAAGGCACCGATGGGCTGCCCGAACTGCTCGCGGGTCCGGGCGTGTTGCACGGCGAGTTCCTGCACGCGTACGGCGGTGCCGAGTTGCTCGGCGGCGGTGAGGAGACCGGCCAGGCAGCCGTCCGGACCTGCGGCGCCGGTGCCGGCGCGGGCCGCGGGTCGGGTCTCACGCCGGCGCCGGCCGGGTGCCGCCGCGGCGCAGGCCGCGGGGATCCGGTGCAGCGGCGTCAGCGGGTCCACCGAGCGCAGCGGGACGGCGTCCGAGGCGTCCCCGGACACCACGTCCGCCGCGTCCAGCCACTCCACCAATTCCCCGTCGACGGCGGTCACCACCGTCTCCCCGGTGGCGGCGCCCGGCACGCTCCCGGCCGCGAGGTGGGTGGCCACGAGCGGGCCGGGGAGCAGCGCCCGTCCCGCCTCCTCGAAGACCAGCACCGCCTCCGGCAGCCCCAGCCCGACCCCGCCGTCCGCCTCGGGCAGGCGCAGGGCGAAGAACCCCGCGTCGCCGAGCGCCCGCCACAGCTCCCGGTCCAGCCGCCCCGGCGCGTCGACGGCCGCCCGCAACGCCACCCGCCCGAACCGCCCATCCAGCAGCTCCCGCACGCCGGCCTTCAACGCACGCTGATCGTCGCTGAGTTGAAAACGCACGCTCATCTTCCCTTCGGCAGCCCCAGGATCCGCTCGGCCACGATGTTGCGCTGGATCTGTGAGGTGCCGGCGGCGATGGTGTAGGACAGGGACGACAGGCGGTCGAGGACCCACGACTGGTCCAGGTCGAGGGCGGCCGGGCCGAGTACGTCGGCTGCGGTGTCGTACAGGTCCTGGCGGGCGTGTGAGTAACGGAGTTTGAAGACCGAGCCGCCGACGCCGGGCACCCCGCCGCTCGCCTCCGCCTCGCTCACGTTCCACTGGGTCAGCCGCCACAGTGCCCGGAACTCCGCCTCCAGACGGCCGAGCCGGCGCCGTAGTACGGGATCGTCCCAGCGGCCGTTCTCCCGTGCCGCGGAGGCCAGTTCGGTCAGCACCCGGCGGCAGGCCACCACCTCGCCGACGAAGGCCGTGCCGCGCTCGAAGGACAGGGTCACCATGGTCACGCGCCAGCCGTCGTTCTCCGCCCCGACCCGGTTCGCGGCCGGCACCCGGACCTCGTCGAGGAACACCTCGGCGAACTCCGCGGACCCGGCGAGCGTGCCGAGCGGCCGTACGGTGACGCCGTCGGCGTCCATGGGCAGGGCCAGCCAGGTGATGCCCCGGTGCCTGGGTGCCTGCGGGTCGGTGCGGACCAGCAGTTCGCACCAGTCGGCGACCTCGGCGTGCGAGGTCCAGATCTTGGACCCGGTGACCACGTAGTCGTCGCCGTCCCGCCACGCGCGCGTGCGCAGCGCGGCGAGGTCGGAGCCGGCGCCGGGCTCGCTGAACCCCTGGCACCACACCTCCTCGCCCCGCAGGACCGGTGGCAGCCAGCGTGCCCGCTGTGCGGGGGTGCCCTCGGCGGCGATGGTGGGACCGGCGTGCAGCAGGCCGACGAAGTTCGCCCCCACATAGGGCGCCCCGGCGCGCTCGGTCTCCTCCAGGAAGATCAGCCGGGTGGTCGGCGAGGCGTCCCAGTGCACGTCGGCGTACCCGGCGTCGTACAGCATCCGTTGCCAGCCCAGGTCGTACGCCCGGCGCGCGGGCCAGTCTCCGGGGGACGGCTTCGGCGGCAGCGTGGGCAGCACCTTGGCGAGCCACTCCCGCAGCCGGGCCCGGAACTCCTCCTCCTGCGGCGAGTACGACAGCTCCACTACCGGTCCAGGTCCAGGCCGAGCATGCGGATGGCGTTGCCCCGCATCAGCTTGTGGACGGTCTCGTCGTCCAGGCCCTTCACATGGTCGAGGGCGACCTCCTTGGTGTGCGGGAAGGTCGAGTCGACGTGCGGGTAGTCGGTCTCGAAGGTGGCGTTGTCGCGCCCGACCACGTCCAGCGACGCGACTCCGTGCTTGTCGCGGAAGAAGCAGCAGAAGATCTGCCGGTAGTAGTACGTCGACGGCGGCTCGGGGATCAGGTCCCGCACCCCGCCCCAGGCGCGGTGCTCCGCCCACACGTCGTCGGCGCGTTCCAGGGCGTACGGCACCCAGCCCATCTGGCCCTCGGAGTAGGCGAGTTTGAGCCGCGGGAACTTCACCAGGACCCCGCTGAAGAGGTAGTCCATCATCGAGGCCATCGCGTTGTTGAAGCTCAGCGAGGCCTGGACGGCGGGCGGGGCGTCCGGGGAGGCGGCCGGCATCTGGGAGCTGCTGCCGATGTGCATGTTGACGACGGTTCCGGTCTCCTGGCAGACCGCGAAGAACGGGTCCCAGTAGCCGGAGTGGATGGAGGGCAGCCCGAGGTGGGTGGGGATCTCGGAGAAGGTCACCGCCCGCACCCCGCGTCCGGCGTTGCGCCGGATCTCGGCGACCGCCAGTTCGACGTCCCACAGCGGAATCAGGCACAGCGGGATCAGCCGTCCCCCGCTGTCCCCGCACCACTCCTCGACCATCCAGTCGTTGTAGGCGCGCACACAGGCGAGGGCGACCTCCTTGTCGTGCGCCTCGGCGAAGGTCTGCCCGCAGAAGCGGGGGAAGGTCGGGAAGCAGAGGCTGGCCTCGACGTGGTTGAGGTCCATGTCCTTGAGGCGCTCGACGGGATCCCAGCACCCCGGCCGCATCTGCTCGCGGGTGATCCCCTCCAGGGTCATCTCGTCCCGGTCGAAGCCGACGGCGGCGATGTTGCGCTTGTACGGGAACTTCAGGTCCTCGTAGATCCACCAGTCCGTCGGCTGGCCCGCGGGGTCCATGGTGATCTGGTACTTCCCGCCGACGTAGGCCAGTTCACCGATCCCGGCGGTCAGCGGCTTGGGCCCGCGGTCCCGGTACCTGGCCGGCAGCCAGGTCTCGAAGAGGTGGGCCGGCTCGATCACGTGGTCGTCGACGCTGATGATGCGGGGCAGTTCGCTCGCCATGATTCCCCTCCGCCGGACAGCAGTCATCTGATGGTGCGTCAGATAGCATGGCACCTGACGGTTCGTCAGCCAAGTCGGTCAGGGGGCACACGTGAACGAGACCCCGCACTCCCTGAGTTCCGCTCCCACGCTGTGGGACCTCCTCGCCCGCCGCGCGGCGCTCACTCCCGACCGCCCCGTCCTGCTCCAGCAGGACCGCACCCTCACCTTCGGCGAGCTGCGCATCCGTGCCGAGCGGGTGGCGGCAGGCCTGTACGCCACGGGCGTGCGCCCCGGCACGGTGGTCGCCTGGCAGCTGCCCACCCGTATCGAGACCGCCCTGCTGTCCTTCGCGCTGGCCCGCCTGGGCGCCGTACAGTCCCCGGTGATCCCCTTCTACCGGGACCGGGAGGTCGGCTTCGCCCTCAGGGAGTCGAAGGCGGAGTTCTTCGCGGTGCCGGGCGTGTGGCGGGGCCACGACCACACGCAGATGGCCCGCCACCTCGGCGCGAAGGGCATCTTCGAGGCGTACGACGCCCTCCCCGACGGCGACCCGTCCGTCCTGCCCGCTCCCCCCGCCGAGGGCACCTCGGTCCGCTGGATCTACTGGACCTCGGGGACCACCTCCGACCCCAAGGGCGTACTGCACACCGACCGCTCCCTGATCGCCGGCGGTTCCTGCCTGGCGCACGCGCTGAGGCTGACGGCCGACGATGTGGGCTCGATCGCCTTCCCGTACGCCCACATAGGCGGCCCGGACTACCTGGTGATGCTCCTGCTGTACGGCTTCCCGGCGGTGATGTTCGAGCACTTCGCACTGCCGGGCGCGCTGGCGGAGTACCGGCGGCACGAGGTGACGGTGGCCGGCGGCTCCACGGCCTTCTACTCCATGTTCCTGGCCGAGCAGCGCAAACAGCCGGGCGAGAAGGTGATCCCCACCCTGCGCCTGCTCGCGGGCGGCGGCGCGCCCAAGCCCCCCGAGGTCTACCACTCCGTGGTCCGCGAGATGAACGTCCAGCTCACCCACGGCTACGGCATGACCGAGGTCCCGATGATCACCATGGGCGACCCCCGGGACACCCCGGAGAACCTGGCCACGACCGAGGGCCGCCCCCCGGCCGGCATGGAGATCCGGATCGTCGACGGCGAGATAAGACTCCGCGGCGAGGCCGTCTGCCAGGGCTACCTGGACCCCGGCCAGACGGCCGCCGCCTTCGACCCCGACGGCTTCCTCCGCACCGGCGACCTGGGCCATGTGACGGCCTCCGGCCACCTGGTCCTCACCGGCCGCCTGAAGGACGTGATCATCCGCAAGGGCGAGAACATCTCGGCCAAGGAGATCGAGGACCTGCTCGCCGCACATCCGGCGGTCACGGACGCGGCGGTGATCGGCCTCCCGGACGCCGACCGCGGCGAACTGGTCTGCGCGGTCATCGAACAGCCGCCGAGTGCCCCCGAGTTGACTTTGCCGGACGTGGTCTCGTACCTGCGCTCCTCAGGCCTTTCCGTGCACAAGCTGCCGGAACGGGTGGAGGTGGTGGAGGAGCTTCCACGGAACGACACCTTGCGGAAGGTGTTGAAGTACAAGCTGCGGGAGTGGTTTTCCAGGCCGGTTCCTTAGGCTGCTCGGGCGGCCTGCCTCGTTTCCGGCTACCTGGGGCGGAGCGGGTACCGCCTACCGGCCTCATCCGAGATCACGCTCTCCGCTGGTTCCCGAAATCAGCCGAGGTAAGGCTGCTCGCGATGTTCCAGAAAGTGTTGAAGCCGTAGCCGCTGGGTGTGGGGCATGGGCAGCCTGGCCAGATCCTCCGCCGGAACGAATCGCAGCTCCGTAGACTCATGGGAGATCACGAGCTGTCCGCCAACCTCGCGGACGGCGGCTCCTGGGAGCGAGTCGGTCATCTCCAAGGCGCCGCCGGGCAGTGGCGCTCGGTGAATGCGTCGGCCTGGTCGCACCGGAAACGCGGCAAGGGACGACGAACTATTCGGGCACCGTGAAGTAGCGCGCGAGGGCCGGGACGATCTCCGGCTCGCCCACCAGGCCGTCTCCGTCGGTGTCCAGTGCGGCGGCGGCCGTCCGGGCGACCTCCTCCGGGACATGGAGGACGCGCAGGACGCGGGCGGTGTCGGTGACCGTGATGCGGCCGTCGGCGTCGGTGTCCGCCACCGCGAGGGCCGCGTGCAGGAAGGGGCGGGCGATCTCGGCGAAGCGTCCGGGGTTGTCGCGCAGGCGCTTGACCGCGCCGGTGACGAACTCCTCGCGCGTGATGCGCTGGTCGCCGTCGCGGTCCGCGATACCGGCCATGCCCTGCCAGAAGGCTTCCGCGCCGGCGTACAACGCCTGCCCCTTGTCGGAGCGGGCCGTCACGTCGAACTCGGCGAGGAGCGCCTTGGCCGCCGCGCTGAAGTCCTCGCGGTCGATCCAGCCGTTGCCGTCCTGGTCGAAGCTGGCGAACCGGGTGGCGATCCTGCGCTCGTACTCGGTGCTGACCATGTCTGTTCCGACCGCCTTACCTGTGCGTCGTACGGGTGCATGACTGACCTGGCAGGGAGCGTACGACGCGGGTGGCAGGCGGATGGCGGGAATCCGGCGGTTGTGCCAAGACCGGGGGAATTCTGCGACAAGAATGTGGTCTTGTCGCGAAGGCCGGCCCGTCGTTCAGGCGGAGAGCGGGCCCGCCTCGTCCGTCGTCGCGGCCTCGAGGTCGGGGCGTACGTCGAAGAGCCGGCGCACGCCCAGCGCGCCGAGGACCCGGTTGACGTGGGAGCCGTCGTCGGCACCCCGGTCGGGCAGGATGAGCCGGAGCCGGCCCTGACAGGAGCGGATCAGTCTGCGGGCGGCGACGAGGACACCGACGCCGCTGGAGTCGCAGAAGAACACGTCGGAGAGGTCCACGACGAGACTGTGGTGCCCCTCGGCGACGACGTCGTGCACACGTTGGCGCAGGACCGGCGAGGTCATCAGGTCCAGTTCCCCGGACACCCGGAGTACGGCCCACCCGTCCCGCTCGACGCCGGTCACGTTGAATGCCACGGCCATGCCCCTCCGCTCGCCGAACTCCCGGAACCGCCCGGAAACGGAAGCAGTTCCTACGCTTGCTTCCGCAGCGGCTGCCCAGCGGCCGTTCCCTGAAACGTCGGGCATCAAACTAGACGTGATCGACAAGGAGCTTATTTCGGTCACTATCGATCCCGTTCGATCAGAGATGCACGCCGATCGTGTGAAGGTTATGTAAAGGGGGCACTATCACCTGCGGCGCTTCGGGGGGCGCGCATTGACACAAAGGGGCGTGCACTGTCAGAGGTGCCGACTACATTCGGGGAGACGGTGCAGAGACGCTGGACGGACCGGACCGGACCGGACAGGGTGAGGGGAGGGGACCGCATGGCAGCGAAGGACGTACCGCCCCGCTGGGACCGCAGGATGCAGCAGCGGCTGGCCCGCGGTGAGGCCGCCGCCCTGGGCGAGCTGTACGACCGCTTCGCCTCACTGGTGCACGGCCTCGCCCACCGCGTCCTCGGCGACGAGAAGGCCGCCGACACCCTCACCCGCGAGGTCTTCGCCCACCTCTGGGAACACCCCGAGACCTACGACCCCAAGAAGGGCCCCCTGCGCACCTGGGTCGCCGGGGTGACCCACCGGCTCGCCGTGGAGCGGCTGCGCGACAGCGAGACCGCCGCGCTGCCGCAGGGTGGCGGCTCCCTGGCGGATCTGGAGCGCACGGTCCGCCGCGCCTCCGTCGCCGCCCGCGCCGACTACATCGTCCACTCCATGCCCGCCCCGCTGCGCGCCGCCCTCGACCTGGCCTACTTCCAGCGCCGCGACTACCACCAGACCGCCGTCGACCTCGGCGTCACCGAGGACGAGGCCCGCCGCCGGCTCCGCCTCGGCCTGCAGCTGCTCTCCACCGCCCACGACGCCGGGACACCGCCGGGACACGGGGGTGCGGTGTGAACGGCGCCGGACGGTTCGAGGCACAGGGCGAGCACGAGGGCCATGAGCGCCCTGATCGACATGAGCAACATGAGGGCCATGGGGAACATGGGGAACACCATGGGGGACGTGAGGGGCGGGGAGGCGAGGAGCCGCGCGAGGGGTACGGCGGCGTCGGCGGGTACGTCGGGGCCGGCGGCGGGAGTCGCGACGGCCGGAGTGACGACGGTCACGCCGGCGCGGGCGACGGCGGCGGCTCGGGGCAGGACCCGCCCGAGAGCGACGGGTCCGAGCCCAACCGGCCGCCGCGCATACCCACACCCCGCGCCTCCGTCGAGGACGGCGGGCTGCCGCTGCCCGGCCCCGCCGACCTGGGCGACCTCGCGCCCATGCCGCTCGACCTGCCGCACGACGTCCTGAAATCGCTCCTCGGCGCCTGGGCGCTGGCCGCCTGCTCGGCGGCGGAGACGGCGGCCGTCGAGGACCACCTGGGCTCGTGCGGCAGCTGCGCCGACGAGGCCCGCCGGCTGCGCGAGGCGGTCGGCCTGCTGCACCAGCCGGAGAGCCTCGACCTGGATCCGGGGCTGCGCACCCGCGTCCTGGAGAACTGCCTGGAGCGCCGCCCGCCGCGCATCCCGGTCCCGAAGTGGGCGGCGGCGTACGACGCCGAGACCGCGCGTCTGGACGCCCTGCTGCAGGACTTCGGGGACGCGGAGTGGCATGCGCCGGTGCGGCTGCGGTGGTTCGAGGCCGACAGAGCGAAGAGCCGGCGTACGACCGTGGCCGGGGTGATCGCGCACCTGCTGTCCGTGGACGGGCTGGTGGCGGTCGCGCTCGGCCTGGACGACCCGTTGGCAGCGGCCGCGGGGGCGGCGGAGCAGGACGCCGTGGGCCCGGCCGAGCGCACCGAGGCGTTCTGGCGGAGCTCCCACTTCCCGCCGACCCGATCGTTGCGCGGGCCCTGGCGGGAGCAGAGCCACAGCCTGGTGCGGACGGTGTCCTTCACGGGCGGCCACCCGGGCGGACTGTCGGTGTCCTACGGCGACTTCGAGCTGCCGCTGCACGACGCGATGCTGGACCGGGCCTTCGAGTGCTGGGTGCACGCCGAGGACATCGCGGACGCGGTGGACTATCCCTACCCGCCGCCCGCGCCGCGCCACCTGAACAAGATGATCGACCTCGCGGCCCGCATGCTGCCCACCGCGCTGGCCACGCGCCGCCGGACCGGGCTGGCGTCCCCGGCTCGCGGCCGCCACCTCGGCCTGGCCGGCGAACCCGGCCGCAGCCTGCGGCTGGAGATCGAGGGCGCGGCGGGCGGCGAGTGGCTGATCCCGCTGGACTCACCGGCGGCGGTGGGCTCCGCCGCTCTCGAGGTGGCCCATGTGGCGCTGGACGGCGTGGAGTTCTGCCGCTTGGCCGCCGGCCGGGTCTCGCCGGAGGAGGCCGCGGTGGGGCAGCTCGGGGACCGGGACGCGATCAGGGACGTGCTGTTCGCCACGGCGGGGCTGAGCCGGCTGTAGGCCGACTGTTGGGGTGGGTTGCGGCGAGCCCCCGGGGCTCCTAGGCGAACACCACCGTACGTCGGCCATTGAGCAGAATGCGCCGCTCCGCATGCCACTTCACCGCCCGGGCCAGCGCCTGGCACTCCACGTCACGGCCGATCGCCACCAGCTGATCCGGCGTCACATCGTGCCCGACCCGCTCGACCTCCTGCTCGATGATCGGCCCCTCGTCCAGGTCGGCGGTCACATAGTGCGCGGTCGCCCCGATCAGCTTGACCCCCCGGGCGTGCGCCTGGTGATACGGCTTCGCGCCCTTGAAGCTCGGCAGGAAGGAGTGGTGAATGTTGATGATCCGGCCGCTGAGCTGCTTGCACAGGTCGTCCGAGAGGACCTGCATATAGCGGGCGAGGACGACCAGTTCGACGCCCTCCTCGCGCACGATCCCCAGCAGCTTCGCCTCGGATTCGGCCTTCGTGTCCTTCGTGACCGGAATGTGGTGGAAGGGAATGTTGTAGGAGCCCACCAGCTCCTCGAAGTCGGTGTGGTTCGAGACCACGCCGACGATCTCCACCGGCAGCGCACCGATCCGGGCCCGGAACAGCAGGTCGTTCAGGCAGTGCCCGAACTTGCTGACCATCAGCAGGATCCGCATCCTCGCGTCGGCCCGGTTGATCTGCCAGTCCATGTGGAAGGAGTCACCGATCGCGGCGAAGCTCGCCCGCAGCTTCTCCACCGTCACCGGCGGCTCGGCCGAGAAGTGGACGCGCATGAAGAACAGACCCGTGTCGTGGTCGCCGAACTGCTGGCTGTCCTCGATGTTGCAGCCGGTCATGAAGAGATAGCTCGACACGGCGTGCACGATGCCCTGCTTGTCGGGGCAGGAGAGGGTGAGGACGTACTGGTCGGCCGGTGCGGCGGCGGCCTCGGACTGCTCGTTCATGCACCACAGGTTCTCATGTCCGGGCCGCCCCCGGCGCTGTCGTCCGCTACGCGGACCTGGTCATGATCCGCAGCACTTCCAGACTCTGCGGCGGCGTGTCGGGGTCGTCGCCGTCGCTCGCCGCGAGGCGGACGTGCGCGTCCCGCGCCGCCCGCACCGCGTCCGGCCACCCCTGGTGGTCGAGGTACGCGGCGACCGGCGCGTCCGGGCCGACCTGGTGCACGATCCGCAGCACCCGCAGTACGGCGGTGTCCACGAGCGCCGCCTCCTGCGAGTCGCGGAATATCGTGCCGACGTATTTCTCCGCGGACCAGTTGTCCAGCCAGGTGTCCTCCACCAGCCGGTAGACGGCGTCGGTGACGTCGCCGTAGCCGTCCACGCCGGCCAGCCAGACGTCCCGCTGGAACACCGGGTCGGAGAGCATGTGCAGCGCCGAGCGCACATTGCTGCGCCAGCGCCACCACGGCATGTCGCTTAGGGGCATGCCGCCCATGGTGGAGGAGCGACGGCCACGACGGGAAGAGTTCTCCGAACCTTGCACGGTCATCGATCGTACGTTCCCTGTCACATCCGTCTCACCAGCCCCTGCAATTCACCTCGATGTCACCATTCGTTGACTCAGGGTCACTCGCCGGTTCGTCGTGTGAGGGAATCGTGCGTGCACATGACCGGTAGGCGACGCACTTTTCGTACCTTCCTCCATTCGCCCCTCCGCCCCGGCAGAGCCACCGCGCTGACCGCCGGCGCCGTGGCCCTCTGTGCGTCGCTCACCGCCGGATGCGGCGTCATCCCCGGTGCCACGGGGGGCTCCGGGGATGACCCGATCAAGGTGATGACCTGGGCCCCGCAGGACACCGGCACCACCAACAAGCCCGGCATGCCCGCGATGGCCTACGCCTACGCCAAGTGGATCAACGCGCACGGCGGTGTCAACGGCCGCAAGCTCAAGGTCCTGACCTGCAACGACCACAACGACAGCGTGGGCGCCGCCAAGTGCGCCCGGTACGCGGCCGACGAGAACGTGGTCGCGGTGGTCGGCTCCTACAGCCAGTTCACCGACTCCTACTCCGCCCCGCTGGAAGGCGCCGGCATCCCCTACATCGGCGGCTACGGCGTCACCAACGACGAGTTCACCGGCCAGCTGTCGTACCCGGTCAACGGCGGGCAGCCCGCGCTGCTGGCCGGTCTCGGCAAGGCCCTCTCCACCTGCGGCAACATCTCCCTGGTCCGCCCCGACACGATCGCCGGCGACGAGCTGCCCGTGCTGCTCGGCTCCGGGCTGAAGGCGGGCGGGCACGCGAAGGCGGACGACCAGCTCGCCGCGGAGGACTCCACCGAGTACGTCGACCAGGCCGACCGGGCCCTGCGCAGCGCCACCACGGGCGCGACGAAGAAGGGCTGCGTGGTCCCCGCGCTCGGGGACCACACCGACACCTTCATGGACTCCTTCCGGCGGGCCCGCGAGAACTTCCCCGCGGTACGGCTCGGGACCGTGCTCGGCAGCGTCGACCAGACCGTGATCAACGCCACGGGCGGGGCGTCTGGGCCGTACGAGGGGGCGTACATCACCGGCTGGTATCCGCCGGCGTCCGACGCGCGCTGGGACCAGATGAAGAAGGTGATCAACGAGGAGGCCTTCGGCGACAACCGCATCGACCCCGCGGACGCCGGAGTGCAGACCACCTGGATCGCCTACACCGTGCTGAAGGCCGTCCTGGACAAGATCGGCAGTGGCGACGTGACCGCGGACAGCGTGCGGCACACCCTCGACGGCGGCCTGCAGGTCTCCACCGGCGGCCTCACCCCGCCCCTGCGCTGGCCCTACTCGGGCAAGCTCGCCTCGGTCGGCTTCCCGCGGATGGTGAACGCCGACGTCACCCTCCAGGTCGTCCAGGACGGCAAGCTGGTCGCGGCCCGCAGGGGCGTCGGCGGCCTCAACGGGACCACCGACATGACCCAGACGCTGGAGAGCGCCGACGTGCAGTGATGCCCGCCGGCGCGTCCCCCGGGCCCGTCACAGCTGGGTGGGCTCGCGCTTGGTCAGGCCGTACTTCTGCGCGATCGCGTTCCACAGCGCCGCCGCCTTCACCTTCTGCGCGCTGGCGGTGCCGCTCGCCCGGTTGCCGGCCTGGGTCTCGCCCGTGGGGCGGGCGTGGCCCTTGCGGCACACCTTGTGGTTCTTGGCCTGGTCGGCCCAGGCCGCGTAGTGGTTGTCGGCCGAGGCGGACGCCTGCCAGGCACGGGTCAGCGCGGCGGTGAGCTCGCCGTTGGCCGGCAGCTTGTCGACCGACAGCTTGCCCAGCCGGGTGACCAGGTCGCCTCGCTGCCTGGCCGCGTCGCGCAGGTCGGAGCCGGCCTGGTCGAGGTTGTCGCACCCCTTGACGTCGGCCACCGCCTTGATCACCGAGGCGCGGCTGCTGCCGCTGTCGGCGAGCAGCTTGTCCAGTTCGACCGCCTGCTGCCGGGCCGGGTCGGCGCCCGCCGCCCCGGAGCCCTGGCCGGGGGCCGCGGACGTGGCCGCGACCGTCTTGCCGTCGTTGCCCGGGTCACTGCCACCCCCGCCGCTGAGCAGCGCGCCCACGCCCACGCCGATGACGACGATGCCGACCCCGATCGCGGCGATCAGCGGCACCCGCGAGCGGGTCCGGGGCCCGTCGTCGTGCGCGGGTTCGTACGACGGCTGGCGCGTGCCGTAGGAGGGCTGCTGCGCGTTGTACGACGGCCGCGGCGCGCCGGGGTAGGCGTCCTGCTGCTGGATCTTCGGCAGCTGCTGGGTGGAGCCGGCCGGGCCGTCACCGCCCGCCGGGCCACCGCGGAAGAGGTGGTCGAAGCCGTCCGAGGGTTGCTGTGCCTGTGCGGCGTACGGCGGGATGAACTGCGTGGCCTCCGCGTCGGACGGGGCGGGCGCGGGCTGCTGCCGGGGCGTCTGGCCGAGGTAGCGGGTCTCCTCGCCGCTCGTCTCGGGCGGCAGCGCGCCGGACGCCACCGGCGGGATGTACTGGGTCGCGCCCTCGTCGGCGGGGGCGGCCGGGACCGGCGGGATGTACTGCGTGGCGCCGTCGGCCCGGGCCGCCTGCACCGGCGGGATGTACTGCGTCGCGCCCTCGCCGGCCGGGCCGGGCGGGAGGGGCGGTATGTGCGGGCCGGCGCCGTCGGCCGCCGGGGGCAGCGGGGCGCCCGCGGCCGGGTACGCGTCCGGCACGGCCGGCGGAAGCGGCGCGGCGCCGGCCGGCTGCTGCGGGTACTGCTGAGGCTGCTGGTGCCGCTGGTGGTACGGCTCGGGTGCCGTGCCGTATCCCGGCTGCCGACCGGCGTCGTAGCCGCCGCCGTACGACGGAGCCGGGGCGCCCTCCGGCGGCAGCGGGCCGGGGTTCGCGGCGGGCGGCTGCTGGTGCGGGGCGTCCTCGGTGTGCCACTGCTGGGCCGCCGCGGGGGGCCAGCCCTGGTCCGGCCGGGGCGCCTGCTGCTCGGGCCCCCACGAGCCGCCCCAGGCCTGCCCGCCTGCCGGGGCGGCGGGGGCGGGCGCACCGGACATGCCCGGCAGCAAGGGCTCGCCTCCGTCGGAGGGCAGCACGATGCCTTCGCGCGCGGGCCGCGCCGAGGGCTCCTCGCCCTGTCCACTCTGCGTCACCGGGACTCCTACTAATGGGGGACCTTGTGAATCGGGCTCACGCTACCGGGTCCCCCGAGCCGGGTGCCATGCAGCTCAGGGCGCGATCTTTTTCCCTGTGACAGCCGTAACAAAACCGTCCCGCGGGGCGCTGCTATATGGCATCCTGCCGCGCCCTTGGCACCTCCGGATGCCGTTCGCCGCGCGTTCACCCGGCCGCGGGGCCGGCGTTCACGCGGCCTGCTGGAGATCGAGGCGCGCCCCGAACTCCCGTACCACCGCCTCCTCCCGGAAGGGTTCCAGGCGCTGCTGGAGATCCTCCAGATACTCGGCGCCCCGGTTGGAGCGGAGCGTCTCCAGCAGCTCCACCGCCTTCAGGCCGGTACTGCAGGCCTGTTCGATCTCCCGCTGCTGCACCTGGGCCGTGGCGAGCAGCACATAGCCGATGGCGCGCCGGCGGGCCCGGGACTCGGGATGCCCGGCCAGCGACTGCTCGGCGTACCGGGCGGCCTGCTCGGACTGCCCGAGATCGCGGGCGCAGTGCGCCAACTCGTCGGCCAGATACGCCTCGTCGAAGTGCCGGATCCACACCGGGTCGTCGCCGGAGGAGTCGTCCGCCTGCTCCATCGCCGTCACCGCGCGCCCGGTGGACGCCTGCGCCGCGCGTACGTCGCCGAGCAGGGCGTGCCCGCGTGCCTCGGCCGCGTGGAACATGGCCTCCACGCGCGGGGTCGCGTGCCCCCGCGCCCCCTCCTGCGCCGCCCGCGCCAACTGGGCGATCTCGCGCGGGTTTCCGAGCTGGGCGGCGAGGTGGCTCATGGACGCGGCGAGGACGTAACCGCCGTATCCGCGGTCCCCGGAGGCCTGCGCGAGCCGCAGCGACTGGATGTAGTACCGCTGGGCCAGCCCCGGTTGACCGGTGTCCACGGCCATGTACCCGGCGAGCTCGGTCAACCGGGCGACCGCCGCGAACAGTTCCCGCCCCACCGTCTCCCGGTACGAGCCCGCGATCAGCCCGGAGACGACGCTGTTGAGGTAGTGCACGACCACCGGGCGCACATGCCCGCTGCCGAACTGGTGGTCCAGCTCGGTCAGCGCCTGCGTCATGGACCGTACGGCCGCCACGTCGGCCTGGCCCACCCGCGGGCCCGCCTGCCGGGCCACCTGGGCGTCCGGCGCCGAGATCAGCCAGTCGCGGCTGGGCTCGACCAGCGCGGAGGCGGCGACGGAGGAGCCGGACAGGAAGTCCCGCCGTCCCACGTCGCTGCGCCACAGCTCGCAGACCTGCTCGATGGCCCCCAGTACCGTCGGCGAGAACTGGAGACCGACCCCCGAGGCGAGGTTCTTGCCGTTGGCCATGCCGATCTCGTCGATCGTGACCGTACGGCCGAGCTTGCGCCCGAGCGCCTCCGCGATGATCGCCGGAGCTCGGCCCCGTGGCTGCTGTCCACGCAGCCAGCGGGCCACGGACGTCTTGTCGTAGCGCAGGTCGAGCCCGTGCTCGGCGCCGCACATGTTGACCCGCCGGGCCAGCCCGGCGTTCGAGCACCCCGCTTCCTGGATGAGTGCCTGCAGCCGTTCGTTCGGCTGCCTCGCCACGAGAGGCCGTGCGGCCATGTGCAACCCCCTGTTGTGCGATCCCCTGGAGCAGACGATCAGGACAGGAAGATCACTGCCCATTTGACATACCGTCAATGCGCGACATATGCGGTTTGCCGGGGTAAGACGGTTGGCAATCCCACCCCTGGCTACCCACCCCACGCCCCGCTTCCCCCGCGCGCCCCCACTCGTGCACCCATGCGCCCCGATTGCGGAATCGATGCTCCTCCCCCGCGCGCGCTACAGCCGTAACTCCAGGTGGATGGGAGAGTTGAGTGGGGCGTGGAAGAGACGATCGCGGGCGCCGCAAACACTCAGATTGCCGGTCAGATTCCGCAGCAGCGCGGGGAATCGCTGCTGGAGGCCGCCGTACGCTACGCCGAGGAACGGCACTGGGACGTGTTCCCGGGCACCTGGCTGGAAGCGGTCGACGGAAGGCAGCGCTGCTCCTGCGGCGACGCCTCCTGCCCTGCGCCGGGGGCGCATCCCACGCGCCCCGACTGGCCCACGCAGGCGACCGGCAGCGCGACCGTCGCACGCCGGATGTGGCAGAAGCAGCCCACGGCGTCGATCCTGTTGCCCACGGGGCGGACGTTCGACGCGTTGTCCGTCCCGGAGAGTGCGGGGTTTCTGGCGCTCGCCCGTATGGAGCGGATGGAGTTGACCTTGGGGCCGGTCACGCTCGCTCCTGACCGGCGGATGCAGTTCTTCGTGCTGCCGGGCGGCTCCGCGAAGGTGCCGGATCTGGTGCGCAAGCTCGGGTGGGCGCTGTCGTCCCTTGACCTGGTGGCGCTGGGCGAGGGGGCGTACGTGGCTGCTCCTCCGACGCGGTTCGGGTCCCGGGGCGCCGTGCAGTGGGCCTGCCGGCCCACGCCGGCCAATCGGTGGTTGCCGGATGCCGAGGAGTTGATCTCGCCACTGGCCTACGCGTGCGGTAGGGACCGGTAACCGCGCGGTACGCCGCGCCCCGTACTGTGCATGCATGACCGAAGTCGCAGTACGCGTGCGTGGACTCTGGAAACAGTTCGGGCAGCAGGTCGCCGTCGGCGGGATCGATCTGGAGCTGCCCGCCGGTAAGTTCATCGGGCTGGTCGGGCCGAACGGGGCCGGGAAGACCACCACCCTGTCCATGGTGACCGGGTTGCTGCGACCCGATGACGGCACCGTCGAGGTCGTCGGTCAGGACGTGTGGCGCGATCCCGTGGCCGTCAAAGCGAGGATCGGCGTCCTTCCCGAGGGACTGCGGCTGTTCGAGCGGCTGTCGGGCCGGGAGCTGCTCGGGTACTCGGGGCGGCTGCGCGGGCTGCCCGGCGCCGAGGTCGACAAACGGGCCGCACAGCTGCTGGACGTCCTCGACCTGGCCGGGGCCCAGCACAAGCTCGTCGTCGACTACTCCACCGGCATGCGCAAGAAGATCGGGCTCGCCGCCGCGCTCCTGCACAACCCCGAGGTCCTCTTCCTGGACGAGCCGTTCGAAGGCGTCGACCCGGTGTCCGCGCAGACCATCCGGGGCGTCCTGGAGCGGTACACGGCCTCCGGCGCCACCGTCGTCTTCTCCTCCCACGTCATGGAGCTGGTCGAGTCGCTGTGCGACTGGGTGGCGGTGATGGCGGCGGGACGGATCCGCGCCACCGGAGCGCTGGCAGAGGTACGCGGCACACATCCGACCCTGCAGACGGCGTTCCTGGAGCTGGTCGGGGCGAGCGGCCGGGACACCGGGTCCGATCTGGACTGGCTGGGCGGCGGGGCGGCCCGATGACGAGCCTCACCTCCACCGTCGTACGGCTGAAACTGTCGCTGCTGCGGGGCGGGCTGCGGCAGTCCGGCGGCCGGCGGGCCGCGTTCGTCGTGTCGGCCGTCCTCGCGGTGCTGTTCGCGCTGTCCCAGCTGCTCGGTCTGCTTCTGCTGCGCGGGCACACGCACGCCGACACGATCGCCGTACCGGGTACGGCCGTTCTGGCGCTGGGCTGGGCGGTGCTGCCGCTGTTCTTCCCGACCGGCGACGAGACGCTGGACGCGACCCGGCTGGTGATGCTCCCGCTGCGGCCCCGGCCGCTGGTCCGGGCGCTGCTCGCGGCCTCCCTGGTCGGCACCGGCCCGCTGTTCACGCTGCTGGTGCTGGCGGGCTGCGCGCTGGCCGTCGCGCACGGGGCGGCGGGCGCCGTCGTGGCGGTCCTCGCCGTCGTCCTCGCCCTGCTGTTCTGCGTGGCGCTGGCGCGGGCCGTCGCCACGGCCAACGTACGGCTGCTGAGCAGCAGGAAGGGCCGCGATCTGGCCGTGCTGAGCGGGCTGGTGATCGCGGTCGGGGCACAGCTGGTCAACTTCGGCGCGCGGCAGCTGGGTTCGGCCGGGCTCGGGCGGCTGCAGCCGGTCGCGGACGTGCTGTCCTGGGTGCCGCCGGCGTCGGCCGTGGCGGCGGTGCGCGCGGCGAGCGAGGGGTCGTACGGCATCGCGGTCGCCCAACTCGCGCTGACGGCGGCCGGGTTGATGCTCGTGATCGTCGCGTGGGCCCGCAGCCTCACCCGGCTGATGACCGCGCCCGACCAGTCCACGCTGCAGCCCGTCGACGCCGGGGACCGCAGCCGCTCGGCCGGCGGACTCGCCCGGCTGCTGCCGCAGGACCGCACGGGAACGGTCATGGAGCGCAGCCTGCGCTACATCTGGCGGGATCCGAAGACCAAGGCCGCCTGGGTGACCTCGCTGGCGATCGGGCTGATCGTGCCGGTGTTCAACGCGCTGCAGGGCACCGGGTCGATCTACTTCGCGTGCTTCGCCGCCGGGATGCTCGGCATCCAGATGTACAACCAGTTCGGGCAGGACACCTCCGCGTTCTGGATGGTGGCCATGACCATCTCCTCGCCCCGGGACGCCTACGCCGAGCTGCGCGGCCGCGCCCTGGCCCTGCTGCTGATCACCCTGCCGTACGCGGCGCTCGTGACCACGGTGACCACGGCCCTGCTGGGCGCCTGGTCCCGGCTGCCGGAGGTGCTGGGCCTGTCCTTCGCACTCCTCGGTGCGATGCTGGCGACCGGCGCCTGGACCTCGGCCCGCTTCCCCTACTCCATCCCCCAGGAGGGCCACAAGAACGTCGCCCCGGGCCAGGCAGGACTCGCCTGGATCTCGATCTTCGGCGGCATGGTGTCGGCGGCCCTCCTGTGCTCCCCCGTCCTCGCCCTCACCATCTGGCTCCACGTGAGCGCGGACGGGGCGGACTGGCGGTGGGTGCTGCTGCCGGTGGGGGCGGCGTACGGCGCAGGCCTGACCCTTGCGGGCCTGCGCTTGGCGGCTCCGAGGACAGCGGCACGGCTGCCCGAGATCCTTGCGGCTGTCAGCAAGGGCTGAGGGGGACGTGCCCAAGGGGCGCGAGGAACTGCGCGAGAACCACCCACCAGGCCGCACCCGCCGACGCATCACCGGCCCGGCAGGCTCTCACGCGCTCACATCCCCGAGCACCCGGTCAAGAAACGGCTGGACAGCCCCCTGCCAAGCCGACGGCAGCTCATAGTGCGCAAGGTGCCCGGCATCGGAAACCTCCGCGTACTCACCGGCCGGCAGCACCCGCACCATCTCCTGCGCCTCCGCCCGCCCCAGCTCCCCGTCCACCCCCCGCACCACCAGCGTCGGGCACCGCACCTGGGCCAGCTCCTCCCAGTGCGCGTCGTACACCCACGTCTCACGGGACCTGAGCATCTGCTCCGGCTCGAAGACCGGCCGCCATCCGTCCTCGCACTCGTGCATCACCTCGGCATAGAACGCCCCCCGGGCGGGATGCGGCCGCTCCACCCAAGGATCGTCCGCACCGAACCACTTGCGTACGTCGGCAAGCGTGGCGAAGGGGGCGGGCCAGGCCTGGAACCAGGCCGCCCACTCCCGCTGCGAGGCGGCGCCCAACGCGGAGGCCCGCATGTCGCAGATGATCAGGCCCCGCACCAGATCGGGGCGCTTCGCGGCGAGCTGCCAGGCGGTCAGCGCGCCCATGGCGTGGCCGATGAGGAGCGCGGGGGCGAGGCCGAGCTGCTCGACCGCGGCCTCGGCGTCCTCGACGTACGCCTCTCGGGTGTAGGCGGCCTGTGGGGGCTTCTCGCTCTGGCCGTGACCGCGCTGGTCGAGGGCGACGGCGCGGTGACGGGCGGCGAGCCAGCGGGCGGTCGAGGCCCAGTGGGAGGCACGGCCCATCAGGCCGTGCAGTAACAGCACGCCAGGAGCGCCGGGCGCCGCGTCCGCCCGGCCGTCCGCCTCGTCGGGTCCCGTCTTGGGAGGGTCGGCGAACTCCCAGGCGGCCAGGCGCACCCCGCCCGCTCCCGTCACGTCGATACGCCGTGCCATGGGCCTGGCACCCCCCAGCTCCGCCTGCCTCGTACCGGTGTACTGCCGTACTCGCTCGTACTCGCTGCTGTCGCTGACGTACTCGTCCTGCCGCCGCAGAGAGTAGCGAATCTATCGAATGTCCATTCGAAAAATCCGTCTCCGCGGACAACACCCCTCATTCGAGTGACACCCCTCGAGGAATGATCGCCGCCACCGAGGGGATCTCTTCTGGCGGGAGGCGGACCGCTCGGGGAAAAACGGTCCGAGGGGAATGACCCTGGGAGCTCGGGGCTCCGGGTCAGCACAGGGGAGGACAGGCCCCGGCGCCACAAGGCGCCGGGGCCCTCTCTGCTCAGCGCTTGGCGACGAACACATGGGAGGCGACGTCCGCCTCCAGCTCGGCCGCCTCGCCGCCGCTGCCCACCAGGACACCGCCGGCCGACTCCGTCACGCTCACCACGGAGCCGGGCTGCACGCCCGCGCGCCGCAGCGTGTACATCAGCTGCGCGTCCGTCTGGATCGGCTCACCGATACGGCGGACGACGACCGTCTTGCCGTCCGCGCCCGCGTCCAGGTCGGCCAGCGAGACCATGCCCTCGTCCAGGAACGGGTCGGCGCCGTCCTTCTCGCCCAGCTCCTCCAGACCCGGGATCGGGTTGCCGTACGGCGACTCGGTCGGGTGCCGCAGCAGCTCCAGCACGCGGCGCTCCACGGCCTCGCTCATCACGTGCTCCCAGCGGCAGGCCTCCGCGTGCACCTGCTCCCACTCCAGGCCGATCACATCGACGAGGAGACACTCGGCCAGCCGGTGCTTGCGCATCACGCGCGTGGCGAGCCTCCTGCCCTCGTCGGTCAGCTCCAGGTGCCGGTCGCTGGCGACGGAGACGAGCCCGTCGCGCTCCATCCGCGCCACCGTCTGGCTCACCGTCGGCCCGCTCTGGTCGAGCCGCTCCGCGATGCGGGCGCGCATGGGGACGACGCCTTCCTCTTCGAGCTCGAGGATGGTGCGGAGATACATCTCCGTGGTGTCGATCAGTCCGGACATACGTGCCCCTCGATTACCTCTGCCGGCAGCCCGGCGCGTGCGCTGGCCCTGGCATCAATTCTGCCGGATCCCACTGACAAGCGGGGGCCCCGCGGGAAACGGGGGCCGGCAGGGGATGTACCGACCACTGCCGGGTACGGGTTCCCGGCGAGGCTCAGAGCATTGATTCCTTCAATCTTGCGGGAACAGTATGTGGGCTGAGTCACGTTCCAGTTGAATGAAGGCCAGTGAGCGAACCGCGCGCCGCATGCGACGCCGACGCAGCCTGCAGGGGGTCCAGGTGAGTGCTTCCCGGCGGAGTGGGACCACCGATGAGCTGGGGCCGGACGAGCCCGGTGAGTCCGGGGGATCCGATCTGCTCGCCGCGCTGCTCGACGGCATGGACGCGGCCCTGTGCGCCTTCGACGCCGACGGGGTCGTCACGCACTGGAACCGCGAGGCCGAGCGGATCCTCGGCTGGACGGCCGCCGAGGCGGTCGGGCGGCACGGGTTCGCCGGGTGGGCGGTGCGCAGTGCCGACGCCGAGGAGGTGCGGGCCGGGCTGATGTCGGCGATGCACGCGCCCGGACGCCAGGTGCACGAGTTCGCGCTGGTCACGAAGGACGGCGGGCGGGTGCTCGTACGGACCCAGTCCGCCGCCGTACGCGGGCCCGACGGAAAGCCGGCCGGGGTGTACTGCGCGTTCAGCGAGGTGCACGCACAGATCGATCTGGAACGGTCGATCGCGCTGAGCGAGGCGCTGTTCGAGGACGCCGCCTGGGGAGTCGTCCTCATCGACGCCGACCTGCGGCCCGCCGTCGTCAACGCGCACGCGGCCCGGGCCCTCGGGATCGGGCGCACGTCCGCGCTGGGCAGGCCGCTCGGCGAACTGCTCGCGCAGGGCGTGGAGGAGCTGGAGGCCGCGCTCACCCATGTGCTGTCCGAGGGCGCGCCGCCGGCGCCCGCCGAGATGTGGGTGACCGTGCGCACCCGCGAGGGCGAGAAACGGCGCTGCTGGCGCAGCGGGTTCGTACGGCTGGCCTCGCCGCTCGCGGAGGAACCGGTGCCGCTCGGCGTCGGCTGGCTGTTCCAGGACGTCACCGAGGCCAAGCAGGGCGAGCAGGAGGCGGCGCTGCTGCGCTTCCGTACCAACCAGCTGCACCGCGCCGCACGGGCCGCCGCCGAGTGCGAGGACCCGGCCGAGGCGGCCACCGTCCACCTGGACTTCGCCCTCGCCGGCTTCGCCGACCACGCGCTGATCGACCGCGTGGTGCCGGCCCCGCGCACGCAGGACGAGGAGGCGGCCGTACGGCTGGTACGGCTTGCCGCGACGCCCGCCGGAGCGCCGGGGCCGAGCCTGCTCACGGGCGCGGCCGGGCTGCCCGTGCGCTACGAACCGGGCCATCCGGCGCTGCAGTGCGTGGAGCGGGCCGGGGTGGTGCGCGCGGACGCCGGGTCGGTACCGGCGCAGGCGGCCCGGGAGTGGGCGCTGGCCCGGCAGTGGCCCGGCGACGCGGTGCACGCCCTGTGCGCGGTGCTGCGCAGCCGGGGGCGGACGCTGGGCGTGGTGACGTTCCTGCGCGGCTCAGGCCGCAGCCGCTTCGAGCGGTCCGACACGGCCTACGCGGAGGACGTGGCGGTCCGTATCGCGGCGGCGCTGGACCTGGCGGACGCGGTGCGGGACGAGAAGGGGCCCGAGGGGGCTCAGCGCCGGTAGAAGATCCGGTCGCCGTACTCCCGCAGCACGCGGCCGTTCCACTCGTGGCCGCCGTCGACGTTCCCGGAGCGCAGCAGCGGGGGTTCGATGCCCCGGTCGGCGAGGACGGCGGCGGTGGTCGCCATGACGGCCTGCATCAGGGCGCTGGTGACGACCGTGGAGGCGGGGGCGAAGGGCGCCGGGATGGTGTCGAGGGTGAGTTCCGCGTCGCCGACGGCGATCTTCGAGTCCAGGACGATGTCGCAGTGGTCCTTCAGGAACGTGCCCGAGGCGTGCCGGGACGTGGTCTCGGCGGCGTAGGCGACCGAGGTGACGCCGATGACCTTCACGCCCAGGGCGCGGGCGCCCCGGGCCATCTCCACGGGCAGGGCGTTGCGGCCGGAGAGGGAGATGATCACCAGGGCGTCGCCGGCACGGAGGGGGGAGGTGTCGAGGACGGCGCTCGCGAGGCCGTCGACACGTTCGAGGGCGGAGCCGAGGGTGGCCGGGGTGACGTCGACGCCGACGACGCCGGGCACCGCGAGCAGGTTCATCAGGGCGAGGCCGCCGGCGCGGTAGACGACGTCCTGGGCGGCCAGGGACGAGTGCCCGGCGCCGAAGGCGAACAGGCGGCCGCCGGCGGCGACGGTGTCGGCGAGCAGGGTGCCGGCCGCGGCGATCGGCCCGGCCTCCTCCTCACGGACCCGTTGCAGCAGGCCGATCGCGGCGTCGAAGAACAGGTCGGCAGCCGTGCCGTCGCTCATGCGGTGCCCCTTCGCAGCGTCTGTGTCGCGGATCACGGTGCGGTCTGGACCAGTGCGGTGTCAATACGGTCGGGGTGCTTGTCGGGTGCCCCCTGCCGTGGGCGGCCGGAACCGGTCGGTCGGCGACTTCAAAAAAACACTTGAGCACCTCCCGTCGGCTTTTTAGGGTGGCGGTACACGAGAAGGGAGGTGGTTCGGCAGATGTATGAGAACCGGACGCGTGAGGTGGCTGCGGGCTAGCGGTCCGCCACCACACCAAGTGCGGTGCCGGACCAGCACGCGACAGCGGCGTGCAGCCGGCCCCAATCCCAAGCAGTCACCCGACCCGCGGGCTGCCGGTACGTCCGGCCGGCTCCTCCTTGAGGAACCCAGCCCGCGGGTCGTCTGCGTGTGCGGGCCCCATGCTTTCAGGGGGCGAGGCGCTCGACCTTCCAGGTGCCGCCCGGCTGGGCGACGTACCGCAGGCGGTCGTGGAGGCGGTTCTCCCGGCCCTGCCAGAACTCGATGGTCTGCGGGGCGATGCGGAAGCCGCCCCAGTGCGGGGGGACCGGGACCTGTTCGTCCTCGGGGTAGCGGGCCTGGAGTTCGGCGTAGGCGGTGTCCAGTTCGGTACGGGAGGCGATCACCGTCGACTGGGCGCTGGCCCAGGCGCCGAGCTGGGAGCCGTGCGGGCGGGTGCGGAAGTAGGCGGCGGTCTCGTCGCGGCCGGTGCGGCGGGCGGTGCCGGTGACGATGACCTGGCGGGCCAGCGGGTGCCAGGGGAAGAGCAGCGAGATGTGCGGGTTCTCGGCGAGGTCGCGGGCCTTGCGGGAGTCGTAGTTGGTGTAGAAGACGAAGCCCTCGGTGTCGAACTGCTTCATCAGGACCGTGCGCGAACTGGGGCGGCCCGTCGCGTCCGCCGTGGAGACGACCATCGCGTTGGGTTCGTAGATCGTGCCGTGCAGCGCCGCCCGGGCGGCGTCCTCGAACCAGCGGGCGAACTGGTCCATGGGGTGCGTGGCGAGGTCCTGTTCGGCGAGACCCTCCGCCCGGTACTGCTTGCGCATGGCGGCGGGGTCGAGGACGGGGTCCAGGAGGGGTTCGCGGTCGGTCACGCGGTCATCTTGCCGTATCGAACGCCACTGGCACTCGGTGTCGTACGGACTCCCCAAGGATGACACTGGGGGTTATCGTGCTGGTTCCCCCGCGGGTTGACTGAGCACCGGATGACCACCGGCCGATCGGGGCATCACCGGGGTGACCGCCGCCGACCACATCACGAGGAGCCGCCTGATGTCCGATTTCGTACCCGGACTCGAGGGAGTCGTCGCGTTCGAGACGGAGATCGCCGAGCCGGACAAGGAGGGCGGCGCCCTGCGCTATCGGGGCGTCGACATCGAGGATCTCGTCGGTCATGTCTCGTTCGGGAACGTGTGGGGGCTGCTGGTCGACGGGGCCTTCAATCCCGGGCTGCCGGCCGCCGAGCCGTTCCCGATTCCGGTCCACTCCGGTGACATCCGCGTGGACGTGCAGTCGGCGCTCGCCATGCTGGCCCCGGTGTGGGGGCTGAAGCCGCTGCTCGACATCGACGAGCGGCAGGCGCGGGACGATCTGGCGCGGGCCGCCGTCATGGCGCTGTCGTACGTGGCCCAGTCCGCGCGCGGGCAGGGGCTGCCGATGGTGCCGCAGCGGGAGATCGACAAGGCGAGCTCCGTGGTGGAACGGTTCATGATCCGCTGGCGGGGCGAACCGGATCCCAAGCACGTGGCGGCCGTGGACGCCTACTGGACCTCCGCCGCCGAGCACGGGATGAACGCGTCGACCTTCACGGCGCGGGTGATCGCCTCCACCGGGGCGGATGTCGCCGCCGCGCTGTCCGGGGCGGTCGGGGCGATGTCCGGGCCGCTGCACGGGGGTGCGCCGTCGCGGGTGCTCGGGATGATCGAGGAGATCGAGCGGACCGGGGACGCGGAGGCCTACGTCAAGGGCGCCCTGGACCGGGGTGAGCGGCTGATGGGGTTCGGGCACCGGGTGTACCGGGCCGAGGACCCGCGGGCGCGGGTGCTGCGGCGTACGGCGCGGGAGCTGGGCGCTCCGCGGTTCGAGGTGGCCGAGGCCCTGGAGAAGGCCGCGCTGGAGGAGTTGCACAGCCGTCGGCCCGATCGGGTGCTCGCCACCAACGTGGAGTTCTGGGCCGCGATCATGCTGGACTTCGCCGAGGTGCCGGCGCACATGTTCACGTCGATGTTCACGTGCGCCCGTACGGCCGGGTGGTCTGCGCACATCCTTGAGCAGAAGCGCACGGGGCGGCTGGTGCGGCCGTCTGCCCGGTATGTGGGGCCGGGGGCGCGTAGTCCGCAGGACATCGAGGGGTACGCGGACATCGCCCACTGAGAGGGGTGCTTGGGGCGCGTGGGCGACTGCGGGTGCGTCGTGGTTCCTCGCGCCCACGCGGCGGAGCCGCACATCAGACACGGCCCGCGCCCCCAAGGAATTCATGCCGCCGGTGTCATCAGGTTCCCATGGTGCCGTTCTGCCACCAGCGGATGCGCCCTGAGCTTGCCCTTGAGTTCGTTGTAGCCGTACTCGGCGTACAGGGGGTTCGAGGGGTCGGTCGTGATGCCGGGGGCCTTCGAGGCGTGCGGGAACGGCAGCGGCTCCACCCGCGCGTCCAGGCGCGGGTTGTAGAAGAACGGCACGGAGAAGCGTTCCGTCGCTCCGGGTGGGCTCACCACGCGGTGGTTGGTGGCCAGAAGGTAGCCGTTGGTGGCGACTTCCAGGAGTTCGCCGAGGTTGACCACGAAGGCGCCCGCAAGGGGCGGGACGTCGTGGAAGAGGCCGTCCTCGCGGTGGACCTGGAGGCCGCCGACCGTGTCCTGCAGGAGCAGGGTCAGGAAGCCGTAGTCCTTGTGGGCGCCCACTCCCTGGTCGGTGCCGTCGGCCGCGCTGCCGGGGTAGCGGACCAGCTTCAGGTGCGGGTGGGCCCGGTCGCCGAAGATGGGGTCGTAGAAGCCGGCCGGGGCGCCGATGGCGGTGAGCAGTTCGTGCAGGAGGCGTTCGGCCACCGCGCTCAGCCTGTCGATCCAGGCCAGGGCCGCCGTGCGCAGCTCGGGGAGGGCGGCGGGCCACTGGTTGGGGCCCTGGAGCCACCAGTACGGGGGTTCGCCGGGGCCGGGGATGCGGGCGGGGCGTTCGGCGCCGATGTCGAGCTGGTCGCGCCAGTCGCGGGCGCCGGCGGTGCGTTCGTCGCCGGTGCGGGTGTAGCCGCGGAAATGGGGCGAGTTGATGTTGTCCAGGGCGAGCCGGTCGGCCTCGGGGAGGGCGAAGAAGGCGCGCATGGCGGTGAGCAGCGCGTCGGTCTCGGCCGGGGTCACGCCGTGCCCGACGAGCTGGAAGAAGCCCACGTCGTGGGCGGCGCTGTGCAGCTGGGCGTGGAGCAGGGCTCGGGCCTGGGGGCCGCGGTCGGCAGCCGACAGGTCGATGATGGGCAGCTGGTCGTACGACGGGGTCGTCGCGGTGTACGTCGTCATGGGTGCGTCCACGAGGGTGTGTGGGCCATGGGCAGAAGGCCGCCGAGGGTGGGGCGGCGCCGCCCAGGATGCCGTAAGAAGAGGGAGAAAAAAGGGGCTGAATCAGGCCGAAGGCCGACAGCCCATGCTCGTGACGCGCACGTAGTCCACGTGGCGGCGGCGAACGAGCATCGGAGGCATGCGGCAAGGGTACTGCGGCCCGCGGAGTACGGATGTGGCCCGGGTCATGGCCGGGGACGGGGTGGGGCCGTCAGCCCAGTGCCGTGTCCAGCAGGTCGGCCCACTGGGCGACGACCCGTTCGCGGCGGGTGGTGTCGTCGGTGAGGAGGTTGGCGAGGCCGAGGCCGCGGGCCATGTCCAGGAAGCCCTGGACGGTCTCGCGGGCGCCGGGGCGGGACTCGTCGGCGCCGAGGAGTTCCACGGCGATGCGGTGCGTCTCGCGGCCGACGCGGGCCTCCAGCTCGGTCACCGGGGCGCGGAGCTGGTCCTCGTTGGAGGCGGCGACCCACAGGTGCAGGGCGGCGCGGAAGAGGGGGCCGGTGTAGAGGTCGACCAGGGCGGCGACGACGGCACGGCGGTCGCCGGGGCCGGCCGGGAAGAGGGCCCTGAGGGCGGTGGAGCGTTCCTCGGCGACGTACTCGACGGCGGCGGTGAACAGGTCCTCGCGGGTCGGGAAGTGGTGCTGGGCGGCGCCCCGGGAGACGCCGGCGCGTTCGGCGACGACGGCGACGGTGGAGCCCGCCCAGCCGTGTTCGGCCAGGCAGGCCACGGCGGCCTCCAGGAGCCGCTGCCGGGTGGCCCGGCTGCGGTCCTGCTTGGGCGCGCGGTCGCGCTCCCTGGGCACAGGGCCGTGTTCCGCCGTCGTGCTCATCCGGTCACACCACCCATGCCGCGTCCCGTCTTTCCAGGAAGGCCGTCATCCCCTCCCGGGCCTGGTCGGAGGCGAACAGCCGGGCCGAGAGGGCGGTCAGGTCCGCCGCGTCCCGGTCGAATGTCTCCAGCACCCTAGCCGTGAGCAGCCGTTTCGTCTCGGCCAGGGCCTGCGGGGCGGAGCGGCGCAGGCCGTCGAGGAGCGGGGCGAGGGCCTCGTCGACGTCGTCGGCCGTCGTCGTGAGAAGACCCAGGCGTACGGCTTCCGGCGCGTCGAAGCGTTCGCCGGTGAGGTAGTAGCGGGCCAGGGCGCGGGGGTCGGTGCGCGCAAGGACCGGCAGGGAGATCACCGCGGGGGCGACGCCGATGCGGACCTCGGTGAAGGCGAAGGTGGCCGCGGTGGAGGCGGCGGCGATGTCGCAGGCGGCGAGCAGGCCGAGGCCGCCCGCGCGGACGTGCCCGGTGATCCGGGCGACGACCGGCTTCGGGAGCTCGACGAGTTGCCGGAGCAGGCCGGCCAGGGCGTCCGGGGGCGGGGGGTCGCGCAGGTCGGCGCCCGCGCTGAAGGTGGTGCCGGTGTGGGTGAGGACGACGGCCCGGACGTCCGGGTCCTTGCCGCAGTCGGCGAGGGCGCTCGCGAGCTCGGACACGAGGGCCGCCGAGAGCGCGTTGCGGGTGTCGGGGGAGTCGAGGCTGAGGGTTTCGACGGCACGCGCGCGCGTGCGGCTGATCGACGTCACGTCAGCTCCCGGAGTTCCCGGCGCAGGATCTTGCCGGAGGCGGCGCGTGGGACGGTGTCGATGAAGGTGACCTGGCGGACGCGTTTGTAGGGGGCGACGCGTTCGGCGACGTACAGCATGATCTCGTTCTCCGTCGGCTGTTCGGCGGCATCGGCCCGGCGGACCACGAAGGCGTGCGGGACCTCGTTGCCGTCGTCGTTGTAGGTGCCGACGACGGCGGCGTCGGCGATGCCGGGGTGGGTGAGCAGCAGGGCCTCCAGTTCGGCCGGGGCCACCTGGAAGCCCTTGTACTTGATGAGTTCCTTCACCCGGTCCACGACGAACAGCCAGCCGTCCTCGTCGACGTGCCCCACGTCCCCGGTGTGCAGCCAGCCCTCGGTGTCGATCATGGCGGTGGTGGCGTCGGGGCGGCCGAGGTAGCCCTTCATCACCTGGGGGCCGCGGATCAGGATCTCGCCGGACTCGCCGGTGCCGAGGTCCTTGCCGGGGTCGTCCAGGGACACGATGCGCATCTCGGTACCGGCGATCAGCCTGCCGACGGTGCCGGCGGGGGCGTCGTGCAGCCGGTCGAGGGGGACGACGTGGGTGCCGGGGGACAGTTCCGTCATGCCGTAGGCCTGGCCGATCGGGGGCAGGCCGAGCCGGTCGGCGCAGGCGCGGGCGAGCCGGGCGTCCAGCGGGGCGGCGGCGCTCAGCACGTACTTCAGGCAGGAGAGGTCGTACCGGGTGACCGCCGGATGCTTGGCGAGGGCCAGGACGATCGGCGGGGCGACGTACAGGCCGGTGATGCGATGGGTCTCGATGGCCGCGAGGAAGGTCTCCAGGTCGAAGCGGGGCAGGACGACGACCGTGGCGCCCTTGCGCAGCGGCGCGTTCATCAGGGCGGTGAGCCCGTAGATGTGGAAGAACGGCAGGACGGCGAGGATGCGCTCGTCCTGCGTCGTCGGGACGGCGGGCTCCAGCTGGGCGAGGTTGGTGGCGATCTGCCGGTGGGTGAGCATCACGCCCTTGGGGACGCCGGTGGTGCCGGAGGAGTACGGCAGCGCGGCGATGTCCTCGGCCGGGTCGAAGGCGAGCTGCGGCTCGGGGGCGGTGGTGGCGAGCATGTCGATGAGCGAGCGGTGCCCGGGGGCGCTGTCGCAGACGAATATCTCCCGTATCCCGCCGACCAGTTCGGCGGCGCGGCGGGCCGTCTCCAGCAGGGGTGAGACGGTGACGATCCAGCGCGCGCCGCTGTCGTCGAGCTGCCCCGCGAACTCCTCGGGCGTGGCGAGCGGGTGCACCGTGGTGACGGAGGCACCCGCGCGCGTGGCCGCGTAGAAGGCGGTCGGGAAGGCGATGGTGTTGGGGCTGTGCAGGGCGAGGACGTCGCCCTTGCGGACGCCCGCGTCGGCGAGACCGGCGGCGACGCGCCGGTGGAACCGGTTCACCTGCTCGTACGTGAGGGTGGTGCCGTCCGTGCCGTCGATGAGGGCGGGACGCGCGCCGAACTCGGCGGCACGGCCCAGGACGGCCTCGTGGATGGGGAGTTCTACGGGCGGAACGTCTGCGTACTCGCTGCGGAACACGGTTCCTCCAGTGCGGTCGCGGCCACCTAGTACGACTTGGGCAGGCCCAGGGTCTGATGGGAGACGTAGTTCAGAATCATCTCCCGGCTCACCGGGGCGATACGAGCCACGCGCGCGGCCGTTATCAGCGAGGCGAGCCCGAACTCGCGGGTGAGCCCGTTGCCGCCGAGGGTGTGCACGGCCTGGTCCACGGCCTTCACGCAGGCCTCCCCCGCCGCGTACTTGGCCATGTTCGCGGCCTCGCCCGCGCCGATGTCGTCGCCGGCGTCGTAGAGATGGGCCGCCTTCTGCATCATCAGCCGGGCCAGCTCCAGGTCGATGTGCGCCTGCGCCAGGGGGTGGGCGATGGCCTGGTGGGCGCCGATCGGGGTCTTCCACACGGTGCGGTCGCGGGCGTACTCGATCGCCTTGGCGAGCGCGTAGCGGCCCATCCCGATGGCGAAGGCCGCCGTCATGATGCGTTCGGGGTTGAGCCCGGCGAACAGCTGCAGCAGACCGGCGTCCTCGTCGCCCACGAGCGCGTCGGCGGGCAGCCGTACGTCGTCCAGGACCAGCTCGAACTGCTTCTCCGCGGCGCCCAGTTCCATGTCGATCGGCCGCTTCCGGAAGCCCTCGGCGTCCGTCGGGACGATGAACAGGCAGGGCTTGAGGCGTCCGGTGCGGGCGTCCTCGGTACGGCCGACGATCAGGACGGCGTCGGCCATGTCGACACCGGAGATGAAGACCTTGCGGCCGGTGAGGAGCCAGTCGGTGCCGTCGCGGCGCGCCGTGGTGGTGATGCGGTGGGAGTTGGACCCGGCGTCGGGTTCGGTGATGCCGAAGGCCATGAGGCGGGTGCCGTCGGCGATCCCGGGGAGCCAGGTCCGTTTCTGGGCCTCGGTGCCGAAGCGGGAGATGACCGTGCCGCAGATGGCGGGGGAGACCACGAGCATGAGCAGCGGCGAGCCCGCCGCGCCCAGCTCTTCGAGGACGATGGAGAGTTCGGTGATGCCGCCTCCTCCGCCGCCGTACTCCTCGGGGAGGTTGACGCCCAGGTAACCGAGTTTGCCCGCGTCGGACCAGAGTTCGGTGGGGGGTTTGCCCGCGGCTACGGTCTGGACCAGGTAGTCGCGGCCGTAGCGTTTGCCGAGGGCGGCCACGGCGGATCGGAGGGCTTTGTGCTCTTCGGATTCGATGACGGCGGTCATGAGGCTCCTAAGAAGAGGTTTCCTGCACTACGGCGAGCAACATGCCCGGCTCGACCTGCTGGCCGGTCCTGACGTGCAAGGCGCTGAGCGTTCCGGTGACCGGCGCCGAGATCTGGTGCTGCATCTTCATCGCCTCCAGCCAGATCAGGGGCCGGCCCGCCTGGACGGCCGCCCCCTCCTGAAGGCCCTCGGCAACGCGTACGACCGTGCCCGGCATCGGGGCCAGCAGGGAGCCCGGTGCCAGCTGGGCGGTGGGGTCGGGGAAGCGGGGCAGGGCGGTGAGGCGGGTGGAGCCGACGTGGATCTCGTCGCCGTACGCGGACACCGTGAACCGGCGTTCCACACCGTCCACTTCGAGGACGACCAGATGTGCGTCGGCGTGCACGACCCGGACTCCGTCGGCGGCGAGGCCCTGCCGGGTGTGCCGGTAGTGCACCTCGTGCTCCTCCCCCGCCATCGCGTACCGCTTGACCTGCGGCTGCGAGGGCAGGTTGCGCCAGCCGCCGAACCGGGAGCGGGCGTGGGCGTCGGCGAGGGCGGCGGCCAGGGGGGCGTAGGGGTCGGGGGCCGGCCGGGTCAGTTCGGCGAGGTGGCGGTCGTAGAAGCCGGTGTCCATACGGCCGCCGGTGAACTCCTCGTGGCGCAGGGAGCGTACGAGGAGGTCCCTGTTGGTGACCGGGCCGTGCACTTCGGCTCGCTCCAGTGCGCCCGCGAGCCGGCGGATCGCCTCCGTGCGGGTGGGCGCGTGGGCGACGAGCTTGGCGAGCATCGGGTCGTAGTGGACGCCGATGGTGTCGCCGTCGGTGTAGCCGGTGTCCAGGCGTACGCCGGCCGGTACGGCGAGGTGGTGCAGGGTGCCGGTCTGCGGGGCCCAGTCGCGGGCGGGGTCCTCGGCGTACAGGCGGGCCTCGATCGCGTGGCCACGCGCGCGTGGCGGGTCCTTTTCGAGGGCGTGGCCCTCCGCGACGCGGATCTGCTCGGCGACCAGGTCGATGCCGAACACCGCCTCGGTGACGGGGTGTTCGACCTGGAGGCGGGTGTTCATCTCCAGGAAGTGCGCGCGGCCGTCGGCGACCAGGAACTCGACGGTGCCCGCGCCCACGTAGGCGACGGCGCACACGGCCTGTACGGCCAGCGCGTACATGTCCTCGGTGAGCGCCTCGGAGAGTCCGGGTGCCGGGGCCTCCTCGATGACCTTCTGGTGGCGGCGCTGGAGGGAGCAGTCGCGGGTGCCGAGCGGCCAGATCGTGCCGTGGGTGTCGGCGAGGATCTGCACCTCGACATGGCGGCCGTGCTCCAGGTACGGCTCCACGAAGACCTCGCCGTCGCCGAAGGCGCTCGCGGCCTCGGCGCGCGCGGCCTTCAGCGCGCCGGGCAGCTCCTGAAGGCGGCGCACGATCCGCATCCCGCGCCCCCCGCCGCCGGCGGCCGCCTTCACCAGCACCGGCAGGTCGGCCTCGGTGACGTCGGCTTCGGCGAGGGACGCGATGCCCATCAGGTCCTTCGCGCGGGTCTTGGACGCCATCGCCTCGATGGCCTCAGGGGGCGGGCCGATCCAGGTCAGACCGGCGTCGAGGACCGCGCGGGCGAAGCCGGGGTTCTCGGAGAGGAAGCCGTAGCCGGGGTGCACAGCGTCCGCGCCGGCCGCGAGGGCGGCCTTCACGATCAGGTCGCCGCGCAGATACGTCTCGGCGGGCGCCGCGCCCGGCAGCCGTACCGCCGTGTCGGCCACGCGCGCGTGGAGCGCGTTCTCGTCGGCGTCCGAGTGCACGGCGACCGTCCGGATACCCAACTCACGGCAGGTGCGGATGATCCGGCAGGCGATCTCGCCCCGGTTGGCGACGAGCAGTGTCGTAATCACGTGATGCCTCACATCCGGAAGACGCCGAAGCCGCCGCGCACGCCCTCGTAGGGCGCGGTGTGGAGGGCGGACAGGCACAGGCCTAGGACGGTGCGGGTGTCGCGCGGGTCGATGACGCCGTCGTCGTACAGCCGCCCGGACAGGAACATCGGCAGCGACTCGGACTCGATCTGCTGCTCCACCATCGCGCGCAGGGCGGCGTCCGCGTCCTCGTCGTACGGCCGCCCCTTCGCCGCCGCCGACTGCCGGGCGACGATCGACAGCACACCGGCGAGCTGCTGTGGGCCCATGACGGCGGACTTGGCGCTGGGCCAGGCGAACAGGAACCGGGGGTCGTAGGCGCGCCCGCACATGCCGTAGTGCCCGGCGCCGTACGACGCCCCCATCAGCACGGACAGGTGCGGGACCCGGCTGTTGCCGACCGCGTTGATCATCATCGAGCCGTGCTTGATGATGCCGCCCTGCTCGTACTCCTTGCCGACCATGTAGCCGGTGGTGTTGTGCAGGAAGAGCAGCGGGATGTCGCGCTGGTTGGCGAGCTGGATGAACTGGGCGGCCTTCTGCGACTCCGCGCTGAACAACACGCCCTGGGCGTTGGCCAGGATGCCGACCGGGTAGCCGTGCAGGGCCGCCCAGCCGGTCACCAGGCTGGTCCCGTACAGCGGCTTGAACTCGTCGAAGTCGGAGGCGTCGACGATCCGGGCGATGACCTCGCGCGGGTCGAAGGGGGTCTTGAGGTCACCGGGGACGATGCCCAGCAGCTCCTCCGGGTCGTACTTGGGCGGCTCGGCGGGGCCGGGATCCGGGTACGCCTTGCGGTGGCCCAGCCGGGCGACCACGCGGCGCGCCTGGCGCAGGGCGTCCGGCTCGTCGACGGCGAAGTAGTCGGCGAGGCCCGACACGCGCGCGTGCATCTCCGCGCCACCCAGGGACTCGTCGTCGCTCTCCTCGCCGGTGGCCATCTTCACCAGCGGCGGTCCGCCGAGGAAGACCTTCGCCCGCTCCTTGACCATGATCACGTGGTCGGACATGCCGGGGATGTAGGCGCCGCCGGCGGTGGAGTTGCCGAAGACGACCGCGACGGTCGGGATTCCGGCGGCCGAGAGGCGGGTGAGGTCGCGGAAGATCGCGCCGCCCGGGATGAAGATCTCCTTCTGGGACGGCAGATCCGCACCGCCCGACTCCACCAGGGAGATGCAGGGCAGCCGGTTGGCGAGGGCGATGTCGTTGGCGCGCAGGGCCTTCTTCAGCGACCAGGGGTTGCTGGCGCCGCCGCGTACGGTCGGGTCGTTGGCGGTGATCAGGCACTCCACGCCCTCGACGACACCGATGCCGGTGACGAGCGAGGCGCCGACCGTGTAGTCGCTCCCCCAGGCGGCCAGCGGGGACAGCTCCAGGAACGGCGTGTCGGGATCGAGGAGCAGCTCGATGCGCTCGCGGGCGAGCAACTTGCCGCGCTCGCGATGCCGTCGGACGTACTTCTCGCCGCCGCCCGCGAGCGCCTTGGCGTGCTCGGCGTCGAGTTCGGCGAGCTTGGCGAGCATGGCCTCGCGGTGCGCGCGGTGGTCGGGGCCGGCCGGATCCAGGGCCGAGGTCAGGACGGTCACAGCAGGGCCTCCGGGATGTCCAGGTGGCGGGAGCGCAGCCATTCGCCGAGGGCCTTGGCCTGCGGGTCGAAGCGGGCCTGCGCGGCGACGCCCGCGCCGAGGATGCCCTCGACGACGAAGTTGACCGCGCGGAGGTTCGGCAGCGGATGCCGGGTGACGGGCAGCTCCCGGCTCTCGGGGATCAGCTGCCGGAACCTTTCGGCGGTCAGCTCGTGCGCGAGCCACCGCCAGGCCTCGTCGGTACGGGCCCAGACGCCGACGTTGGCGTTCCCGCCCTTGTCGCCGCTGCGGGCCCCGGCGACCAGGCCGAGGGGCGCGCGGCGGGTCGGTCCGGGCGGCAGGGGCTGCGGAAGGGCCGGCTCCGGTACGGCGTCCAGGGGCCGGGTCTGCTGGGGCGGCGCCACAGGGATACGGCGTCCGTCGTGGAGGACGGCCCTATGGTCTACGGCGCCATGGGGGACGTACACCTCCTCGAAGACCCCATAAGGCGAGCCCTTCCCCGGTGGGGACAGCACATGGAAGCCGGGATAGCTGGCCAGCGCCAGCTCCACGGCGGCCCCGCTCAGCGCGCGCCCGACGACCCGCTCGTCCGCGTCCCGTACGACGAGCCGCAGCAGGGCGCTCGCGGTCTCCTCGGTGTCGGCGTCGGCCCGGTCGGTGCGGACGAGCTCCCAACGCACGTCCGCGGGCGGCGACTTGGCGAGGGCGTCGGTGAGCTGGGCCCGCACCAGGCTCGCCTTGGCCTCGATGTCGAGCCCGGTGAGGACGAACACGACCTCGTTGCGGAAGCCGCCGAGCCGGTTCAGCCCGACTTTCAGGGCCGGCGGCGGCGCCTCGCCGCGTACGCCCTCGATCCGCACCCGGTCCGGTCCGTCCTGGCTCAGCCGTACGGTGTCCAGCCGGGCGGTGACATCGGGCCCGGCGTACCGCCCGCCGCCGGTCTCGTACAGCAGCTGCGCGGTGACCGTGCCGATGTCGACCAGGCCGCCGGTGCCGGGGTGCTTGGTGATGACGCTGCTGCCGTCGGCGTGGATCTCGGCGAGCGGGAAGCCCGGCCGGCGTACGTCCCCCTCCTGGAAGAACGCGTAGTTCCCGCCGGTGGCCTGCGTCCCGCACTCCAGCACATGCCCGGCGACGACCGCGCCCGCGAGCCGGTCGTGGTCCGTGGGGCCCCAGCCGAAGTGGGCGGCGGCGGGCCCGGTGACGAGGGCCGCGTCGGTCACGCGCCCGGTGACGACGATGTCCGCGCCGGCCCGCAGACACTCGGCGATGCCGAAGCCGCCGAGGTAGGCGTGGGCGGCGAGGGTGCCGGGGTGCGCGGCGGTGCGGTCGTCGCCCTCGACGTGGGCGACGCGGACCGGGATGCCGAGCCGGTCGGCCAACTCCCGCACGGAAGCGGCGAGTCCGGCCGGATCGAGTCCGCCCGCGTTGGTGACGATCTTCACGCCGCGCTCATGGGCGAGACCCAGGCAGTCCTCCAGCTGGCGCGGGAAGGTGCGGGCATGACCGGCGCCGGGGTCCTTCAGCCGGTCGCGGGCGAGGATCAGCATGGTGAGTTCGGCGAGGTAGTCGCCGGTGAGGACGTCGACCTCGCCGCCGGTCAGCATCTCGCGCAGGGCATCGAAGCGGTCGCCGTAGAAGCCGGAGAAGTTGCCGATGCGCAGGCTGGTCACGCCGGGTCCTCCTTCGGCGGGCGGCCGCTGCCGGGCGGGCCCGCGAAGGCCTGGGCGATGTCCAGCCAGCGGTCGGCGTCCGGGCCGACGGCGGTCAGGGCGAGGTCGGACCGGTGGGCGCGCTGGGTGACGAGGAGGCAGAAGTCGAGGACGGGCCCGGTGACACGCTGGGTCGCGCTCTCGGGCCCGTACGCCCACACCTCGCCCGTGGGTGAGGTGAGTTCGACGCGGAACTCCTCGGCGGGAGGGGTGAGCTGGTGGACGGTGTAGGCGAAGTCGCGGGTACGGACCCCGAGCCGGGCCACATGCCTGAGCCGGTCGGTGGGGGTTCGGACCACACCCAGGGCGTCGGCGATGTCCAGGCTGTGAGCCCAGGTCTCCATGAGCCGGGCGGTGGCCATGGAGGCGGCCGACATGGGCGGGCCGTACCAGGGGAAACGGGCGCCGGGCGGGGAGTTGCGCAGGGCCCGGTCGAGGGCGGTGCGCCCCTCGCGCCAGGTCGACAGCAGCTCGGCGGGTGTGCGCCGGGCGCCCTCCTCAGCGCCCTCGTCCACGAAGGAGTCGGGGGCGGCGAGTGCCTTTTCGACCAGTACGTGGAAGGCGTCCACGTCGGTGACGGCGAGCAGCGCCGAGCGGTCGGTCCAGGCGAGGTGCGCGATCTGGTGGGCCACGCTCCAGCCGGGCGCGGGGGTGGGCAGTGCCCACTGCTCGGGGCTCAACTCGGCCACGAGCAGGTCGAGTTCCTCGCTCTCGGCACGCAGGTCGTCGATGACGGGCGTCGGGTCGGCCATGGGGGTGAGCATGGCAGTGGGGGCAGAAACAATCAAGCGTGCTTGCATGAATTTGCGCTTGCCGTGGTCACGGGTGACCAGGCGGAGCGGGCGGTCCGGGTCGCACAGGCACACAGGTGTCAGGCCGGCCCGTCAAGCCGGCCCGTCAAGCCTCCGGAACCGGCTCCACCCGGGCCTTGCCCCGGCCCACCTGGGTCCGTACCGCGCCGATGCTCGCCGCGATGACCAGGGCGATGGCCCCCGCCTCCGTCAGCGACAGGGACTGGCCGAGGATCAGGAAGCCGGCCGTGGCCGCTATCGCCGGTTCCAGGCTCATCAGGATCGCGAACGTGGAGGCGGGCAGGCGGCGCAGGGCCAGCAGTTCGAGGGTGTAGGGGAGGACCGAGGAGAGCAGGGCGACCGCCGAGCCGAGGGCGAGGGTGGCGGGGTTCAGGAGGCGGCTGCCTGCCGAGACGATGCCTACGGGGAGGAACAGGAGGGCCGCCACCGCCATGGCCAGGGCCAGTCCGTCCGCCTGGGGGAAGCGGCGGCCCGTACGGGCGCTGAAGAGTATGTAGATCGCCCACATGGCGCCGGCACCCAGGGCGAATCCGACACCTATGGGGTCGAGGCTGCTGAAGCCTCCGCCGCCCAGCAGGAAGACGCCGAGCAGGGCCAGGGCCGCCCACAGCGCGTTGATCGCCCGGCGGGAGGCCAGGACGGACAGGGCCAGCGGGCCGAGCACCTCCAGGGTGACCGCCGGACCGAGCGGGATGCGGGCGACCGCCTCGTAGAAGAGGCCGTTCATCGCGCCCATCGCGATGCCGAACGCGATCACCGTGCCCCAGTCGGCGCGCGAGTGGCCGCGCAGCCGGGGGCGGCAGACCACGAGGAGGACCACGGCCGCCGCGAGGAGGCGGAGGGTGACGACGCCCGGTGCGCCGGCCCTCGGTATCAGGGTCACCGCGAGCGCCCCGCCGAACTGGACCGAGATGCCGCCGGCCAGCACCAGGCCCACCGGGCCGAGCGAACCGGGCGAGCCGAAGCGGCGCGGGCCCCGCGCAGGGGTGACCGGGGTCGGCTTGGCGGTGCTGGAGGTGGCGGTCACGGGCGGTCCTGTGCTTGATCGGATTCGTTCATCTCGATGGACTACCAGGTCCAGGGTAATGGACTTTGACAGGTGCGTGAACCCTTTACGGCACTGTCCCGGATGCTGGGATCCCGGCGTCCGCCCATCAGATGCCCAGCCAGGCCTCCTCGTCGCGGAAGAGGGGGCGGGAGTCGGAGACGGGGCCGCGTAGGGGCCGTAGCCGTACTGCGGCCGGTACTGCTGCCGGTACTGCGGCGCCTGCTCGTACGCCGGTGCCGGACTCCGGGTCTCCCACAGCGGCATGCGCAGCTCGCCGGTGTCCATCACCGCGTTGTTCTGCGAGCGGTGCAGCCGGGAGTACGCCCCGCCGCGGGCGAGGAGTTCGTCGTGGCGGCCGGTCTCGACGATGCGGCCGCGGTCGACGACGAGGATGCGGTCGGCGTCGGGGGCGAGGTCGAGGTCGCGGGTGATCGTGATCGTCGTACGGCCGGTCATCAGACGGCGCAGGGGTTTGACCACGCGACGGGCGGCCATCGCGTCCAGGCCCGCCGTCGGCTCGTCCAGGACCAGGACGGGCGCGTCGCGCAGGAGGGCGCGGGCGATGGCCAGGCGCTGGAGCCGGCCGCCGGAGAGGCGGGCCGAGTGGGGGCCGACCCGGGTGTTAGCGTCGGATCAGTGATCCCGGCCGGGCAGCGGATTGGGCAGCGGCTTCGGCGCGTGCTTCTTCTTGGGCTTCGGCGGGGGCGGGGGCGGGACACGCCGAACGAGCCCCCAAAAACCCTCAGCGCAGGCCCATGTAGACGTCAAGTGCCTTGTGCAGCAGGCGGTTCAGCGGGAAGTCCCACTCGCCGACGTACTCCACCGCCTCACCGCCCGCGCCCACCTTGAAGCGGAGCAGGCCGAGGAGGTGGTTGGACTCCTCCAGGGTGTCGGTGATGCCCCGGAAGTCGTAGACGTGCGCACCGAGTTCGTGGGCGTCGCACATCATGCGCCACTGCATCGCGTTGTTGGGCTGCACCTCGCGCTTGCGGGCGGTGGAGGCGCCGTAGGAGTACCAGACGTGCCCGCCGACGGTCAGCATCGTGGCCGCGGCGAGGACGTCACCCTCGTGGTGGGCGAGGTACAGCCGCATCCGGTCGGGGTCCTCGGCGGCGAGCGCGGTCCACATGCGCTGGAAGTACGGCAGCGGGCGCGGGATGAACCGGTCGCGCCGGGCGGTCTCGGCGTACAGCTCGTAGAAGGCGGGCAGGTCCTCGTAACCACCCCGGACGATCTTCACGCCCGCCTTCTCGGCCTTCTTGATGTTGCGCCGCCACTGCTGGTTCAGCCCCCGGTGGATGTCGTCCAACGACCGTCCGGCGAACGGAATCTGGCAGACATACCGGGGCTGTCCGGCGGCGAAGCCCTCCTCACCACCGGGCTCGGACTGCCGCCAGCCCATCCGGCGCAGCCGGTCGGCCAGGTCCGCGGCACCCGGCTCGGACGAGGTCGGCGGCACGTCCCGCAGCCGGTGCAGGTCCGGGTCGGCGATCGCGGCCTTGACCGCCTCGGGGCTCCAGCGCCGGGCCACCACGGGCGGGCCCATCTTCACCGAGAAGGCGCCCTGTTCCTTGAGATACCCGAGCATCGGCTGCAGCAGGCGCTGCAGCTCGGGCGAGTCCCAGTCGATGACCGGCCCCTCCGGCAGATAGGCCAGATACCGTTTCAGCTTGGGCAGCGGCCTGAGCAGCACCAGCCCGGCCCCGACGAGCCGCCCGTCCCCCTCGAACCAGCCCAGGCTCCGCGCCCTCCAGTCCGGCTTCACCTCCCCCCATGACGGCACCTGCATATGGCTGGCGGACGGACGGCCCGCCACGAAGGCGAGGTGCTCGGCACGGGTGATGGACCGGACGGTGAGAGTCATGCACGCTCCTTGAAGATCACCTTTTCTTCTCCTCACCCTACGAAGCCCCCCGCCCGGCCCCTATGCGTCGCCGCGCCCGTCCTTCGGTCCCCATGCCGCCAGCACCTCGGTGTCCGTCGCCCGGGCGTACAGGAAGTACTCGGCCCATTCGGCGATCTCCGGGTACGCGCACTCCCGGACCAGCCGGGCCACCGCCGCCGGTATGTCGTACGGCGTCACCCTCAGGTCGGCGCCGGGGCCGAGGAGGCACCAGTGGGCGCCGGGGCGGCCGTAGGGCATGCCGACGCTGCCGGGGTTGACCACCAGGCGGCCGTGGGCGAGGCGGACGTAGGGCATGTGGGTGTGGCCGCAGACGACCGTGGCCACCTCGGGCGCCAGGCCGGTGAAGACCTCCGCCCAGCGGGCCGGGCGGGAGTCCACCAGGACCAGTTCCTCGTCGTCTCGCGGGGTGGCATGGCAGAACAGGACCGTGCCGAGGCCACGGACGCGCAGGGTGAGGCTGCGGGGCAGGGAGGCGAGGAAGTCGATCTGGTCCTCGCGCAGTGCTCTGGCCGCGTACGGGCCGATGGGGTCGAGGATGTCCGTGCGTGCACCGCGCCGGTACTCCACCAGTTCCCGGTCGGCGTTCCCCGCGAGCCACAGCACCCTGTCGCCCTGCGCCCGCAGCAGCTCCAGCACCTCGCCCGGCTGGGGTCCCGCCACGATGTCACCGGTGAGGACGATCCGGTCGGCCGCGACCACCTCGGGCTCCGCCAGGACCGCCTCCAGGGCGGGCAACACGCCGTGGACGTCGGACAGCACCGCCAACCGGCCGTAGTCCCCCGTCACTTCGCACCCCCCGTTTGCCGCTCCAGCGCCTCCGCCAGCACCTCGGCCAGGTGTCGTGCCCGTACCCCGGCCAGCTGTTCGAGCTGGGTGCGGCAGGAGAAGCCGTCTGCCAGGACCACCGTTTCCTCGGGGGCCTCTCGGACCGCTGGGAGGAGCTGTTCCTCCGCGCAGGCCCGGGACACCTCGAAGTGGCCCCGTTCGAAGCCGAAGTTGCCCGCGAGGCCGCAGCAGCCGCCGGTCAGTTCGCCGGTGAGGCCCGCGGCAGCGCGCAGGCGGCGGTCGGGGGTGTCGCCGAGGACCGCGTGCTGGTGACAGTGGGTCTGGCCGGCGGCCGGGCGGTCCACGGCGGGCGGGGTCCAGTGCGGGGCGTGCCGCTCCAGCGCCTCGGCGAAGGTGAGGACGGCCGAGGAGAGCCGGGCGGCGCGTGGATCGTCGTGGAGCAGCTCGGGCAGGTCGGTGCGCAGGGCCGCCGCACAGCTCGGTTCGAGGACGACGACCGGGGCCCCGGCCCGCAAGCCCGGCTCCATCAGGTCCAGCGTGCGGCGCAGAACCTTGCGGGCGCGGTCGAGTTGGCCGGTGGAGATGTAGGTGAGGCCGCAGCAGACCCGGGAGCGGCGGGCGGTGAGCAGCGCCGTGGCCGGCCTGGGCCGGCCGGTGCCGATCCCTCCCCCGCGCACCAGCAGTGTCGGCGGCAGGGCCACCCGCAGCCCGGCGGCCTCCAGCACCCGGACGGCGGCCCGGCCGACGGACGGCGACAGATGCTCGGTGAACGTGTCCGGCCAGAGCACGACCAGCTCGCCCTCGCTGCCGGGGACCGGCTTCCTGCCGCGCCACCAGCCGGTGAACGTCCGCGTCGCCAGCCGGGGAATCTCCCGCTCGGCCGCGATCCCGCCCAGCCGCTTGCCGGCCTGGGCCAACGGCCGTACCGCGGCAAGGGAGTTGAGCAGCGGGGCCGTGCGGGTCAGAGCGATCCAGCGCAGCCACTGCGGCAGCCGGCCCATGCTGAGGTGGGCGGCGGGCCGGCGTCGGCCGGCGTAGTGGTGGTGCAGGAACTCCGCCTTGTAGGTGGCCATGTCGACGCCGACCGGGCAGTCGGAGCGGCAGCCCTTGCAGGACAGGCACAGGTCGAGGGCGTCGCGGACCTCCGTCGAACGCCAGCCGTCGGTGACCAGTTCACCGGCCAGCATCTCGTGCAGCAGCCGGGCCCGGCCGCGCGTGGAGTGTTCCTCCTCGCCGGTCGCCCGGAAGGAGGGGCACATCACGGCGGGGCCGGCCGCCGTGGTCGTACGGCACTTGGCGACGCCGACGCAGCGGCGGACGGCCGCGCGGAAGTCGCCCTCGTCGGCGGGGTAGCCGAAGGCCACGTCGACCGGGTCGCGGGGCAGCACCGAGAAGCGGAGGTTGTCGTCCAGCGCCGCCGGGCGGACCAGCATGCCGGGGTTGAGCAGGTCGTCCGGGTCCCAGACCGCCTTGGCCCGCTCGAAGACGGCCACCAGCTCCGCGCCGTACATGCGGGGCAGCAGCTCCGCGCGGGCCTGCCCGTCGCCGTGCTCCCCGGACAGTGAGCCGCCGTGCTCCACCACCAGACCGGCCAGTTCCTCGGAGAAGCGGCGGAAGCGGCCGATGCCGGCCTCGGTGAGCAGGTCGAAGTCGATACGGACGTGGATGCAGCCGTCGCCGAAGTGGCCGTACGGAGTGCCGCGCAGGCCGTGGGCCGACAGCAGCGCGCGGAAGTCCCGCAGATAGGCGCCGAGCCGGGCGGGCGGCACCGCGCAGTCCTCCCAGCCGGGCCAGGCCTCACTGCCGTCGGGCATCCGGGTGGCCGTGCCGCTCGCGTCCTCGCGGATGCGCCACAGGGTCCGCTGGGCCGCCGGGTCGGTCACCACCAGGGAGTCGACGACGTCGGCCGCGCGGACGATCGCCTCCGCATGCGCGCGTGCCTCGGCCGCCGAGTCCCCGCCGGTCTCCACGAACAGCCAGGCACCCCCCTTGGGCAGCCCCGCCGGGGAACGCACCAGGTCGGCCGCCATGCCCTCCACCGTCAGCGGGCCGAACGGCAGCAGGCCCGCGGCTGCCTCTGCCGCCGCGCTCTCGTCGCCGTAGCCCAGGACCGCCAGGGCACGCGCCCGTGGGGACCGCACCAGCTGGACGACCGCCTCGGTGAGGATGCCGAGGGTGCCCTCGCAGCCGCAGAAGGAACGGGCGACGTCGGTGCCCTTCTCGGGCAACAGCGCGTCCAGGGCGTACCCGGAGATGCGGCGGGGCAGGTCGGGAAAGCCGGTGCGCAGCCGGGCCAGCTCGCTCTCCACCAGCTCGCGCAGCCCCTCGGGCGCCCCCTTCCCGCCCTGCCCGAGCCGCAGCCGGTCACCGCGCGCGGTGATCACGGACAGCTCCCGCACGCTGTCGGCGGTCGTCCCCCAGGCGACCGAGTGCGAGCCGCAGGAGTTGTTGCCGATCATTCCGCCGAGCGTGCACCGGCTGTGTGTGGACGGGTCCGGGCCGAAGCGCAGGCCGTGCGGGGCGGCGGCCTCCTGGAGCCGGTCGAGGACGAGACCCGGCTGGACCACGGCCGTGCGCGCCTCGGGATCGATCGACAGCAGGCCGTTCATGTGGCGGGTGAAGTCCAGGACGATCCCCGCGCCGGTCGCCTGCCCGGCGATCGACGTGCCCCCGCCGCGCGCCACCACCGGCACCCCGCGCGCCCGGCAGATCTCCAGCGCGGCCGCCACGTCGTCGGCGTCTGCCGGGGCGACGACGCCCACGGGGACACGCCGGTAGTTGGACGCGTCCATGGTGACCAGCGCCCGGGAGGTGGTGTCGAAACCGACCTCGCCCCGGACGGCGCCGCGCAGCTGAGCTTCGAGACCCGAGTGATCCGTCATGCGTCCAGGATGCATCCGCTCACGGACAGTCACCGAAAGTTTTCCACAGCCCCGCGCATATCGTCGTACTGATTCACAAGTCCGTGGTTCGACGACCTTGTCTCATCCGACGGACACGGTTCTGCCCGGTTTCGCCCACCGGTATACGCTCCGACTCGTGGCCGACATTCAGATCCCCGCTGACATCAAGCCCGCCGACGGACGCTTCGGCTCGGGCCCCTCCAAGGTGCGCACCGAGGCGCTGGACGCCCTGGCCGCCACCGGTACGTCCCTGCTGGGCACCTCCCACCGCCAGGCGCCCGTCAAGAACCTGGTGGGCAAGGTCCGCGAGGGCATCTCCCAGCTGTTCTCCCTGCCCGAGGGCTATGAGGTGATCCTCGGCAACGGCGGCTCGACCGCCTTCTGGGACATCGCCACCCACGGTTTGATCGAGAACAAGTCCCAGCACCTGAACTTCGGCGAGTTCTCCTCCAAGTTCGCCAAGGCCGCGAAGCTCGCCCCCTGGCTGGCCGAGCCGACCGTCATCGCCAGCGACCCCGGCACCCACCCCGAGCCGCAGGCCGAGGCGGGCGTCGACGTGTACGCCTTCACCCACAACGAGACCTCCACCGGTGTCGCCATGCCGATCCGGCGCGTGGCCGGCGCCGACGAGGGCGCGCTCGTCCTCGTGGACGCGACGAGCGGCGCCGGCGGCCTCCCGGTCGACGTGTCCGAGACGGACGTCTACTACTTCGCCCCGCAGAAGTCCTTCGCCTCCGACGGCGGTCTGTGGATCGGCGTCTTCTCCCCGGCCGCGATCGAGCGCGCCGAGCGCGTCCACGCGTCCGGCCGTCACATCCCGGAGTTCTTCTCGCTCCCCACGGCGATCGACAACTCCCGCAAGAACCAGACGTACAACACCCCGGCCCTCGCCACGCTCTTCCTGCTGAACCAGCAGCTGGAGTGGCTCAACGGCCAGGGCGGCCTGGCCTTTTCCACCGGCCGCACCAAGGACTCCTCGACCCGCCTGTACTCCTGGGCGGAGGAGTCCAAGTACGCCACCCCGTTCGTCGCCGACCCGGCCAAGCGCTCGCAGGTCGTGGGCACGATCGACTTCGCCGACGAGATCGACGCGGCCGCGGTCGCCAAGGTGCTGCGTGCCAACGGCATCGTGGACACCGAGCCGTACCGCAAGCTCGGCCGCAACCAGCTGCGCGTCGCGATGTTCCCGGCGGTCGACCCGGCGGACGTCGAGGCGCTGACGAAGTGCGTCGACTACGTGATCGAGAAGCTGTAGTCGTTTCGTCCACGACGACGATTCGTCCAACGACGAAGGGCGCCCGGCGGAGTACGTTCCGCGGGCGCCCTTCGTGTGGGTCTGTGCATGGCGGTTATTTCGCGTCGCCGTTGAACTTCGAGGCCGACCAGAAGTAGCCGAGCACCGCGAGGCCCACGCACCAGGCGACGGCGATCCACCCGTTGTTGCCGATGTGGGTGCCGAGCAGCAGGCCGCGCAGGGTCTCGATGGAGGGCGTGAACGGCTGGTACTGCGCGATCGGCTGGATCCAGCCCGGCATCGAGTGCAGCGGGACGAAGGCGCTGGACAGGAGCGGCAGCAGGATCAGGGGCATGGCGTTGTTGCTGGCGGCCTCGGCACTGGGGCTGACCAGGCCCATGCCGACCGCGATCCAGGTGAGCGCCGTGGCGAAGAGCACGAGCAGTCCGAACGCGGCGAGCCACTCCAGGACGGTGGCATCGGTGGAGCGGAAGCCGATGGCCACGGCGAGGGCGCCGACGATGACCACGCTGATGATCGACTGCAGCACGCTGCTGATGACGTGTCCGACGATCACGGAGCCGCGGTGGATCGCCATCGTACGGAAGCGGGCGATGATGCCCTCGGTCATGTCGTTGGAGACGGAGACCGCGGTGCCGATCGTGGTGCTGCCGATGGTCATCAGCAGCAGGCCCGGGACGATGTAGGCGATGTACTTGGCGCGGTCCGGGCCGCCGCTGCCGATGCCCGCGCTCATGGTGTTGCCGAAGATGTAGACGAACATCAGCAGCAGCATGATCGGGGTGAGCAGCAGGTTCAGGGTCATGGACGGGTAGCGCCGGGCGTGCAGGAGATTGCGGCGCAGCATGGTGGAGGAGTCGCGTACGGCGAGGGACAGGGAGCTCATCGGGCAGTCTCCTTGGACTGGTTGGGGACGGTGGCGCCGCCGGTCATGGCGAAGAAGACGTCGTCGAGGTCGGGGGTGTGCACGGTCAGCTCGTCCGCCTCGATGCCGGCCGAGTCCAGCCAGTCGAGGATGGAGCGCAGCTCGCGCTGGGTTCCGTCGCTGGGGATCTGCAGGGCGAGCGCCGCGTCGTCCCGGGAGGCCTCGCGCAGGGTGGAGGCGGCGTTCTGGTACGCGGCCGGGTCGGTGAAGCGGAGCCGGATGTGTCCGCCGGGGATGAGCCGCTTCAGCTCCTCCGCGGTGCCCTGGGCGGCGATCTTGCCGTCGTTCAGCACCGCGATGCGGTCGGCGAGTTCGTCGGCCTCCTCCAGGTACTGGGTGGTGAGGAAGACGGTCGTACCGCCGGAGACCAGCTCGCGGATGATCTGCCACATGTTGTGCCGGGAGCGCGGGTCGAGGCCGGTGGTCGGCTCGTCGAGGAAGATGATCCGCGGGTTGCCCACCAGGGTCATCGCGATGTCCAGGCGGCGCTTCATACCGCCGGAGTAGGTGGAGGCGGGCTTCTTCGCGGCCTCCACCAGGTCGAAGCGCTCCAGCAGTTCGGCGCTGACCTGCCGTCCCTCGCGCTTGGACAGGTGGTGCAGGTCGGCCATCAGCAGCATGTTCTCCTCGCCGGTGATCAGCCCGTCCACGGCGGAGAACTGTCCGGTGACGCCGATCGCGGCGCGCACGGCCTGCGCTTCGGCGGCGAGGTCGTGGCCGCCGACGCTGATCCGGCCACTGGCGGGGTCGGGCGAGATGAGGGTGGAGAGGATCTTTACCGCGGTGGTCTTGCCGGCGCCGTTCGGGCCGAGCAGGGAGAAGATCGTGCCTTCCGGGACGGCCAGGTCGATGCCGTCGAGGACGGTCTTGTCGCCGTAGGACTTGCGCAGCCCGTTCGCCGCGATGGCCAGGTTGGTCATGGGGGTGCTCCCTTGTGAACGCTGCGGGTTACAGGCTGCGGGCGGTGATGTCGCCGTAGGAGGTGGTCGCGTGGATGCTCAGGGCGCCGGCGCTGCCGGTGTTCTTGACCTCGTTGCGGATCCGGCCGTAGGTGGTGCCGGCGTCCAGGGAGGCGGAGACTCCGCGGGCGACGCCGACCGAGATGTCGCCCTGCTGGGTGCTCAGGGTGACCGTGCCGCCCACGGCCTCGGTGATGTTGAGGGCGCCCTTCTGGGTGCTGATCTCCGCGGAACCGCCCAGACGGCCGACCGAGACGTCGCCGGCGAGGACGGTGAGGCGGGCGCTCTCGGTCTCGTCGAGCTTGACCGTGGCCTGCTGGCCGTCGAAGGTGACGTCGCCGAGCCGTCCGACGCCCCGGAACTCGGCGCTGGCCGCCCTCGCCTCGACCCGGGAGCCGGCGGGCAGCTGGACGGTCAGCTCGATGGATCCGGAGTTGCCGAGGACCCGGTTCTTCGGCGGTGCGGCCTCGATCCGCAGCACGCCGTCGACGTAGGCGACCGCGATCCGCTCCGCCGCCTTGACGTCGCGGCTCTTGGAGGCGTCCATGGGCAGGACCTCGACGGTGGTGTCGGCCCGGTCGGCGGCGATGAGCTGGATGCGTCCCGCGGGGATGTCCAGGACGGCCGAAACCGGGGCCGGGGTGTCGAACTTCTGCATCGTGCTCTGGTCCTTCTGCATCGTGCGCTCCTTCGGCTCGCTGTTTCCGATGATGGAAACGCTACGTTGCATTCATAGATCAGGCAACACCGTCGTTGCGTTTGACTGGCATCAATGCAGGTAGAGACCTTAAATTCGTTGCAATGGTTGTGAATCTAATGCAACAAGCCCCTCGCGTTCGTTGCAATGGATGGGAGGTGAACGCTACACTGGAGACATCCGAGGACCACGAAGGAGACCGCGATGCCGGGAGGCAGACTCACTCAGCAGGAGCGCCAGCAGATCGCGCTGGGACTGGCCGACGACCTCGCCTACGCGGAGATCGCCCGCCGCCTCGACCGTCCGACCTCGACGATCACGCGCGAGGTGATGCGCAACGGCGGACCCACCGCCTACCGCGCCGACCTGGCCCACCGCGCCACCGAACGCCGCACCCACCGGCGCAGACAGACCGCGCCCCGGGGGAGGGAGGCCGCGCAGAGTCACGGACGCGACACCGAGGCCGTGCGCGAGTACGAGGAGGCGTTCACCACCCTCCTCATGCAACAGGGCCTGCCCAAGATGGCCGCCCGGGTGCTGGTCTGCCTCTACACCAGCGACGCGGGCAGCCTCACCGCGTCCGAACTCGTCCAGCGCCTCCAGGTCAGCCCGGCGTCCATCTCCAAAACGGTCGGGCTCCTCGAGACCATGGGCCTCATCCGCCGGGAACGCGACGAACGCCGCCGCGAACGCTACGTCGCCGACAACGACGTCTGGTACCAGGGGATGATCACCGCCGCCCGATCCCATACACAGCTCGCCGAGACCGCGCGGCAGGGCGTCAGCCTCCTCGGCCCCGGCACCCCGTCCGCCATCCGCCTCGAGAACATCGCCCGCTTCCTCGACTTCGTCGGCGAGAGCATGATCCGCGCCGCGGAGCAGGCCCGCGACGTCCTCTACAGCACAGCCGAAACGGCCCCGGGCGGCACCGCCACGGCGAGTTCAGATCGCGCCTAGACGGCCGGTGTGCGGCGATCGCGTGGTTCGTGCGCCGGCGCGCCGGACCGGCGGCGTCACCCCCGCCGCCGCAGCAGCCGCATCCCGAACAGCGCGGCCAGCCCGACGGCGACGACGGCGGCCCCGACCTTCAGGCCACCGCCGCCGATCCCACCGCCGGAGAGGGGCGAACCGGCTTGCGCCGAGGGTGATGCGGATGTCGGCAGGTCCGGCACCTGTTTCGCCACCACCTCGCTGTCGGCGCCCTCGCTGCTGTACAGCAGCTTGGTCCCGTCGACGGAGTACGTGACGCCCTCGCCCTGCCCCTGCAGGGGTACGTCGAGCTGGCCCTCGCGTTTGATCCGGCCGCCGTTCCAGTCGTAGTAGATCCCGCCGAGGTACCCGCGCACGGCGAGCTGCCGCCCGTCCGGCGAGAAGGCGGCGTCCGTGGCCCACAGGTCGACGGCGGCGATGGGCCTGAAGATGTTCGTGCCGGAGGTGGACAGGTGGGCCGGGCCCTCGTACAGGTGCCCGCCGTCCTCCTTCTTGTCGATGATGTAGACCCGCCCGGTCTTCGGGTGGACGAGCAGCGACTCGGCGTCGCGCGGCCCGTCCGCGTACTTCACGACGTACTGCGTGGCGGTGACCGTCTGGTCCTTCAGCTCCTTCGGCTCGGGCAGCCGGTAGATCCACACGTACGGCCACTTGCCGCCGAGGTTGTCGCCGATGTCGCCGAGGTAGATCTCGTTGTGCGGCCCGATGGAGATGGCCTCGTCGTCCCGTGGGGCGCCGATGCCGCGCAGGGTGATCCGGGCGACGGTCTTGCCGGTCCGGCTGTCCACGGCGTAGATGTACGGCCCGTCGGAACTGTCGTTGTGCGTCCAGTAGATGCCGGGGTGGAGGCGGGAGGCGGCGAGCCCGCTGGACTCGGTGATCCGCGGGTCCTTGAAGGTGAAGCCCTGGTCACCGTCGGCGGCCGACGCGGGCATGGCGAGCGCGCCCACGAGCAGGGACCCGGCGAGGACGGCGAACGATCGGCGCATGCCCCAAGACTGCCATTCCCGCCGGGGGTTCACCGGTCCGCTCCCTCGGGGCGCACCGGACGTGGTGGGCCTCACATCCCATGGGTGCGTGCGATCGTCCATCATGAGCGGATGCTCAGGTTCATGCCCGTAGGCGACTCCATGACGATCGGGAGCGCCGGCGAGCACACATGGCGTTACCGGCTCTGGCAGCATCTGCGGGACAGCTACGACGGTCCGTTCACCTTCGTCGGCCCGCGCGAGGAGCTGTACGACAAGTCGACCGAGGCCCCGACGTCCTACGCCTACGCCGACCCCGCCTTCCCCCGCCGCCACCTGGCGGGCTGGGGCGAGGGCTGGCTGCACATGGCCCCGCTGATCGGCGAGGCGGTACGCGCACACCGTCCCGACGTGCTCCTCATCTCCCTCGGGCTCATCGACCTGGGCTTCTACACGAACGCCGAACAGACGGCGGAGAACGTACGGGCCTTCGTGGCGGGCGCGCGCGAGACCAACCCGCGCCTGCGCATGGTCCTGCTGCCGGTGATCCCGAACATCCGGGCCGAAGCGGACGCGTCCTTCGCCGACCAGGTGGACCTCTTCAACGTCCTGCTCGCGAAGACGGTCGCCGACCTGGACGAACCCCGCTCACCGATCCTGCTGGCGTCGTGGCCGGAGTCGTACGACATCCACGCGGACACGTACGACGGGACGCATCCCAACGCCGACGGGGAGCACCGGATCGCTCAGGCGTTCGCGGGGGCGATGTGGGAGGCGTGGGGGATCGGACAGGCGTACGCGGCCGGAACGAGTTGACCGGATTCCGGCGTCTCCTGGTCACCGTGCGTATCGTTGAACTGCGCGGCTGCACCGGTGCGTGGGGCAGCCGGGGAGGAGCGCCACGATGACCGTCCTTGAAGACAGGATCGAGATGGCCGAAGCAGGCAGCGAGCTGACTCTGGACGTCATGTTCGAGTGCCTCGAGAAGATGCCGATCCCCGAGGGAACGAAGGTCGAGATCGTCGGGGGGCACATCTTCATGTCGCCGCAGCGGCAAACCCACTGGGAGATCATTTTCGGCATCCTGGAGCAGTTGCGGGACAAATACCCGATCAAGCGGCTGGCGTCCGACGTGCGCATTGACTTCCCCGGGCACCTGAACGGCTTTGCCTGTGACGTGGCAGGGCTGGCCGAGCGGTCCGTAAAGGACAGCAAGGGCCGCTGGCGTTATCAGGACGTCGAATTCGTGGCCGAGGTCATCTCCAAGGACACCGCAGCGAACGACTACGGACCGAAGAAGGCCGCCTACGCCACAGCGGGAGTCCCCGTCTATCTCATCGCCGACCCGTACCAGGCCAAGTGCCACCTCTACACACAGCCCAAGGACGGCGAGTACGTCAGCGAACTGACGGTCACCTTCGGAGCGGACATCGACATGACCACCACCCCCCTGGGCCTCACCCTGAAGACCGACGAGTTCCCGCGCGACTAGCCGGCCGACGCCGTCCGAAAGTCCTTGCTTCGAGCGCACTTCAAGCCGTTGGCTAGAGAACCATGAAGTACACGCAGCTTGGACGCACGGGACTCAAGGTCAGTCGGCTCGTCCTGGGGACGATGAACTTCGGGCCGCAGACCGACGAATCCGACAGCCACGCCATCATGGACGCGGCGCTGGACGCCGGCATCAACTTCTTCGACACCGCCAATGTGTACGGGTGGGGTGAGAACAAGGGGCGGACCGAGAGCATCATCGGCAACTGGTTCGCCAAGGGCGGTGACCGCCGCGACAAGGTCGTCATCGCCACCAAGGTCTACGCCAACATGGCCCCCGACGGGCAGCCGGCCTGGCCCAACCACGACAAGCTCTCCGCGCTGAACATCCGGCGCGCCGTGGACGCCAGCCTGAAGCGGCTGCAGACGGACCACATCGACCTCTACCAGTTCCACCACATCGACCGGGACACCCCGTTCGAGGAGATCTGGCAGGCCATCGACACCCTGGTCCAGCAGGGCAAGATCCTCTACGCGGGATCCAGCAACTTCCCCGGCTACAAGATCGCCCAGGCCAACGAGATCGCCGCCCGCCGCGGCGGCACCATCGGCCTCGTCAGCGAGCAGTGCCTGTACAACCTCGCCGAGCGGCGCGCCGAGATGGAGGTCATCCCGGCCGCGCAGGACTACGGCCTCGGGGTCATCCCCTGGTCCCCGCTGCACGGCGGTCTGCTCGGCGGCATCCTCAAGAAGGAGGTCCAGGGCGGACGCAGGGCCTCCGGCCGGGCCGCCGACACCCTCAAGGACCCCGCCGCCCGCGCCCAGGTCCAGGCGTACGAGGACCTGCTCGACAAGCACGGCCTGGAGCCCGGCGAGGTGGCCCTGGCCTGGCTGCTGACCCGCCCCGGCGTGACCGGCCCGATCGTCGGCCCGCGCACCGCCGAACAGCTGGAGTCGGCGCTCAGGGCCGTGGAGCTGGAGCTGGGCGAGGAGCTGCTGGCCGGTCTGGACGAGGTCTTCCCGGGCCCGGGCCCCTCCCCGGAGGCCTTCGCCTGGTAGGACCGGCGGGGACAGCCGACCCGGGGCCGCGGGGAACTGCGCGACCGGCCACGCACGGCCCACGGCCGCCGGCCGGCCGCAGTTCCCCGGCCCACCTACCTGAGGGCCGCCGAAACGGCCACCACGACGAACATCAGCACAAGCACACCGGCCATGATCCGGTTCCGGGTCTTCGGGTCCACACCACCGAGCCTAACCAACCCCGCCAAACTCCCAGCGGCCCACCGCCTCGTACCGCGGCTGCTCCCCCACCGCCCCCGACCTCGGCAGGTTGCTGCGCACGAGCACCAGCTCGCTCACCGACCAGGTCCGGCTGGTGAATTCCCGCAGCAGATCGACATACGGCCGTACGTCCACCGAGTCCCGGCTCCGCGCCACCGTCAGGTGGGCCTTGTACCGCCGGTGCTCCCCCATCGGCACGCCCGCCTTCCGCGCCGCCGCCTCCGCCCGGTCGGCCAGCAGCCGCAGCGCCTCCACATCACCGTAGGCGCCCGCCCACAGGGCCTTGCCGTGCCCGAACTGGCCGCCGCCGCAGAGAGCGAGGTCGAAGGGGTGCGTACGGCGGGCCACGCGGGCCAGGCGGTCCGACAGGTCCGGTACGAGGTCGTCGGTGACCTCGCCGTAGAACGCGAGGGTGAAGTGCCAGCCCGGACGGCCCGTCCAGCGCAGCCGCTCCGCACCGGGCAGCCTCTTCAACTTGGCGACCTCGGCGGCGAGTTCATGGACGACGTGCTCCGGAGGGAGCACCGCGGCGAAGAGTCTCATGCCTTCACCTTCGCAGACACCGGCCGGCACGATGAGTCGATGACGAGCACGTCGGCCGGCGGGCCCGGGCGGTGCTCGCCCGGCGGGTGTGACCGCCCGGCGAGCACCCGGGATGAGGGGAGGGGTCAGCGCGCGGCGCGCAGGGTGCCGAGCAGCCCGTGCGCCTCGTCCTCGATTCCCGCCGCGAACCAGACGCTGTCCTCACCGCCGGACCGGGCGGTGCCCCGCTGCAGCCCCCACAGGCCGGGAATCACGACCGGCGACCCGTCGGGGCACTTCAGGGTCCCCTCGAACCGGCCGGTCCTGAGGTCGAAGGCGTTGATGCGGCCGTCGCCGAAGTTGCCGACGAGCAGGTCGCCGGCGAACTTCCCGAAGCGCTTGGGAGCCGTTTCCAGGCCCCAGGGCGAGTTGAGCACCCCACGTCGGGCGAAACGCTGGAGCAGCCTGCCCCCGGTGCTGAACACATCGATGAAGCCGTTGCCGGGGCCCGCGACGTCGTCGTGCTTTTCCGCGTTCTGCTTGGCGTAGGTGACGAAGATCCTGCCGCCGATGTCCTTGACGTCGAAGGGCGCGAAGCCGACCGGGATCCGCGGGTCCCGGAACGCGCCGGCGGCCTGCTTCACCTGCTTGAAGTGGGTGTCGAAGACGTCGATGCGCGCGTCACGGAAGTTCGCGACGAGCAGGCGCGGCCGGCGCCGGTCACCCTTCGCGGCCTTCCGCTCGCCGTCCACGAGGGTCAGGCCCTTGAAGACGGCGTCGTCCTCCTGGGCGACCTGGACACCGGTCGTCGGGAGCACATGCGAGCTGAAGGCGAAGAGGCCGCCGTTCTCCCCGGCGAAGATGAACTGCGCGGGACCGGAGCGTCCGGAGGCGGTGAAGCGGAAGTCGCGGGTGTCGTTGCGCACGATCCCGGTCGGGTCGGCGTTGTCGGGGAGATGCACGACGGGCGAGAGGATGGTGACGGGGTGATTGTCCCGGGCGCCCGAGTACACCGTGGACGTACTGGTTCCGTTGTTGGAGACCCTGATCGCGCCGTTCGCCGTGCGCACCAGCCCCCAGGGGTTCACCAGGTTCTGGTCCTGCCGTTCCGCTCTGCCCGCGAGGTCGGAGACGAGGTCGCGCTCCCGGAAGCTGTTGCCGGACCTGCGCGGCCCGTCCACGGCCCCGGACGGCGCGGCGGCGAGTGCGCCGGCCGTGCCCAGGGTCAGGGTCAGTGCGACAGCCGTCAGCAGCCGTACGCGGGAGCGGGGTCTTGGGGTCGACGCCGGTGGTGCCTGCGATGTCATGCGGATGCTCCTGTCCCACACGTTCCAAAGAGGACGTATCGGCAGAAGTAATCTCATAAGATGCCAATCGCATCCGTGATCGACACGCAGACACGCATCCCTGCACATCCGTACGCGGACACGCCACCGCGAGCCCTGTGCCCCCCCTAAGCCGCCGTCGCCAGCTCCTCCCGCTCCCCGCGCGGTACGAACCGCACCCGCGGATGGCCGTGGTGCCAGCCCACCGCCAGCCGCAGACCGCCGATGCGGGCCAGGACCAGGCCGACCACACCGGCCGCGGCGACCGATACGACACCACCGGCGGCGAAGCCGACCCGCGCGCCGTAGGTGTCGGTGATCCAGCCGACGATCGGCGCGCCCAGCGGCGTACCGCCCATGAACACCATCATGAACAGGGCCATCACCCGGCCGCGCATGGCCGGGTCGGTGGCCATCTGCACGGCGGTGTTCGCGGTGACGTTGACGGTCAGGCCGAAGATGCCGATCGGGATCATGAGCAGCGCGAACAGCCAGTACGACGGGGCCAGCGCGGCCACGGTCTCCAGCGTGCCGAAGGCCAGCGCGGCGGCGATCAGGATGCGCAGCCGGGCCGTGCCGCGCCGGGCGGCCAGCAGGGCGCCGGTCAGGGAGCCGACGGCCATCAGGGTGTTGAAGAGGCTGTAGGCGCCGGCGCCGGCGTGGAAGACGTGCTGGGCGTAGGCCGACAGCCAGACGGGGAAGTTGAAGCCGAAGGTGCCGATGAAGCCGACGAGGACGATCGGCCAGATCAGCTCCGGACGGCCGGCCACATACCGCAGGCCCTCCCGCAGCTGGCCCTTGCCGCGCGGTGCGCGCTCGACCACGTGCAGTTCGCGGGCCCGCATCAGCAGCAGGCCGGCGATGGGTGCGACGAAGGACAGGCCGTTGGCGAGGAACGCCCAGCCGGTGCCCACGCCGGTGATCATCAGACCGGCGACGGCGGGGCCGACCAGGCGGGCGGACTGGAAGTTCGCCGAGTTCAGGCTGACCGCGTTCTGCAGCTGCCCGGGCCCGACCATCTCGGAGACGAAGGACTGGCGGGCCGGGTTGTCGACCACCGTGGCGAGTCCTACGGCGAGGGCGGCGACGTAGACGTGCCAGACCTGGACATGGCCGGAGAGGGTGAGAAAGGCGAGCCCCAGGCCCGTGACGGCCATCGAGGACTGCGTGACCAGCAGCGTGGGGCGCTTGCGGAGGCGGTCGACCAGGACGCCGCCGTAGAGGCCGAGGACGAGCATCGGCAGGAACTGCAGGGCGGTCGTGATGCCCACGGCGGCGGAGGAGCCGGTGAGGCTGAGGACGAGCCAGTCCTGGGCGATGCGCTGCATCCAGGTGCCGGTGTTGGAGACGACCTGGCCGATGAAGAAGAGGCGGTAGTTCCTGATCCTCAGCGAGCTGAACATCGAGGATCCGCGAGGGTGGTGGGTGGTGGTCGGTGCGGGGGCGGAAGGTATTCCGGATCCCGTACTCAAAAGGGTTCGCCTCCTCGGCAATCGGCTTACAGGTGTGCGAGCTTCTCCAGCACGGGGGCGGCGGCGCGCAGTGTGGCCCACTCGTCCTCGTCGAGGCCCTCGACCAGGCCGGCCAGGAACGCGTTGCGCTTGCGGCGGCTCTCCTCGAGCATCGCCTCGGCCTGCTCGGTCTGGGTGACGACCTTCTGGCGCCGGTCCTCGGGGTGCGGCTCCAGCCGGACCAGCCCCTTGGCCTCGAGCAGCGCGACGATGCGGGTCATCGACGGCGGCTGGACGTGCTCCTTGCGGGCCAGCTCGCCCGGGGTGGCCGAGCCGCAGCGGGCCAGGGTGCCCAGCACCGACATCTCGGTGGGGCTCAGCGACTCGTCGACCCGCTGGTGCTTGAGCCGACGGGACAGCCGCATCACGGCGGAGCGGAGGGAGTTCACGGCGGCAGCGTCGTCGCCATGGGTGAGGTCCGACATGTCCTTAGGATAACTCATTACTCTCCCTAACGAGACTGCGGCGCGCCCGAATTCCCGTGACGCCCGCCACTAAGCCAATGATCACCCATATGAGTGAGTCAGCTCCGGAAAGTGACGCACCGGGTGGCCGGATATGGCGACCCTCGTACCCATGGGGACCAGTGTGCTCAGCCTGCGCATGGACGGGGAGCTGCTCGAAAGGCTCCGTCACCATGCTGCGAAAAGAGGAATGAGCGTGCAGGACTATGTGGTCCGCACGCTCATCCGGGACGACTTCGACGAACGGTTCCAGGCCGCCGTCGAGGAGACGGAGCGGTTCTACGGGGTCACCTGACCCCGTGCGATCACGTCAGGCCCAGGGCCGGCATCAGGTAGTAGAAGGCGAAGACGGCCGAGACGACGTACATCGGGGCCGGGATCTCCCGGGCCCGCCCGGCGGCCAGGCGCAGCACCGTGAAGGTGAGGAAGCCCATGCCGATACCGTTGGTGATCGAGTAGGTGAACGGCATCATCAGCATCGTCACGAACGCCGGGATCGCGATCGTGTAGTCCGCCCAGTCGATCTCCTTGATCGAGTTGGACAGGATCAGGAAGCCGACCGCGATCAGCGCCGGGGTGGCCGCCTGGGACGGGACCATCGTGGCGACCGGGGCGAGGAACAGCGCGACGGCGAAGAGGCCGCCCGTGACGACGTTCGCGAGGCCCGTGCGGGCACCCTCGCCGACACCGGCGGTGGACTCCACGAACGCGGTGGTGGCCGAGGACGAGCTGGCGCCGCCCGCCGCGACCGCGAAGCCGTCGATGAACAGCACCCGGTTGATGCCCGGCATGTAGCCCTCGGCGTCGGTGAGCTTGGCCTCGTCGCTGACGCCCATGATCGTGCCCATGGCGTCGAAGAACGACGACAGCAGCACGGTGAAGACGAAGAGGATGCCGGTCAGCAGGCCGACCTTGTGGAAGCCGCCGAACAGGCTGACCTGGCCGACCAGGCCGAAGTCGGGGGTGGCGACCGGGTTGCCCGGCCACTTCGGGACGGTCAGGCCCCAGGACGGGATCGTGGTGACCGCGTTGAGGATCACCGCTAGGACGGTCATGCCGACGATCGAGATCAGGATCGCGCCCGGCGCCTTGCGGACGAGCAGCGCGAAGGTGAGCAGCACACCGAGGATGAAGACCAGCACCGGCCAGCCGTGCAGATGACCGCCCACGCCGAGCTGGACCGGGACGGTGGTCTGCGCGGCGTCCGGCATCCGGGTGATGAACCCGGAGTCGACCAGGCCGATCAGCATGATGAACAGGCCGATACCGATCGAGATCGCCTTGCGCAGACCGAACGGCACGGCGTTCATCACACGCTCGCGCAGCCCCGTGGCGACCAGCAGCATGACCACGAAACCGGCCAGTACGACCATGCCCATCGCGTCCGGCCAGGACATCCGGGGCGCCAGCTGGAGCGCGACGACCGAGTTCACGCCGAGGCCGGCGGCGAGCGCGATCGGCACATTGCCGATGACGCCCATGAGCAGGGTGGTGAACGCGGCCGTCAGCGCGGTCGCCGTCACCAGCTGGCCGTTGGCCAGGTGGTGTCCGTACATGTCCTTCGCGCTGCCGAGGATGATCGGGTTCAGCACGATGATGTACGCCATCGCGAAGAAGGTGGCGAAACCGCCGCGGATCTCACGGGCGATGGAGCTGCCGCGCTCGGAGATTCTGAAGTAGCGGTCGAGGGCGCCGTGGGCCGGCGCACCGCCCGGCATTTCGGGGGTGGGGACCTTGGCGGGTGCCGAGGTGGACATGCGGGACCTCATCACCAAAGGGGTTCCCCCGAGCCTCTTTGGCGTTTCATACGAGCAGAAGTGGTCAAAGGCAAACGGTTTCAGTATGAATGTATGAGTGCCAGATCGCCATCTCCGCGCGTAGACAGCGGCGGGGCGGGCGGAGAACGAGCGGAAAGCGGGCGGAAGCGGGCGGAAAATCGGGGCGCTCAAGGGGGCGCTTAAGCTGTGCGCATGGCCAAGTGGACCCCCAAGCACGAGGCGCCCGAGCCCCTGGAGGGCCCCGTGGTCGCCACCATCACCGGCGGCACGATCGTGTGGTTCGTGCTCTTCCTGGTCCAGCTCCCCTTCTACGGCTGGTTCCGGGACCACGGGCATCTGTGGTGGCTGTGGACCTGCCTGGCCGGGGGCGGGCTGGGCCTGATCGGCATCTGGTACGTCCGGAAACGGGACGCGGCGATCAAGCGGGCGACGGCGCCGCGGTCGACGCCGGCCGGATAGCCGGGCCGGCTGAACCCGGACGCCCGGGTTCCAACCGACCGAGTCCGGTGGGCGGGTGGGCACATCTGTACGTACCGTCGATGGCATGAGCCATATAGACGCGGGCGCCGAGCTCGACCCCGTGCACCCGGTGGCCTTGCCCGCGACCGGGCCGGCCGGGCTGAGCCCCGTCGAAGTGGCGGAACGCATCGCCCGCGGCCAGGTCAACGACGTGCCCCTGCGCAGCAGCCGGTCGCTGGGGGAGATCGTCCGGGCGAACGTCTTCACCCGGTTCAACGCGATCATCGGTGTGCTCTGGCTGATCATGCTGTTCGTCGCGCCGATCCAGGACGGCCTCTTCGGCTTCGTGATCCTCGCCAACACCGGCATCGGCATCGTCCAGGAGTGGCGGGCCAAGCAGACCCTCGACTCGCTCGCGGTCATCGGGGAGACCCGGCCGACGGTACGCAGGGGCGGGACGGCCGTCGAAGTCGCCACCAACGAGATCGTCCTCGACGACCTGATAGAGATCGGGCCCGGGGACAAGATCGTCGTCGACGGGGTGTGCGCCGAGGCCGACGGGCTGGAGGTCGACGAGTCGCTGCTCACCGGCGAGGCCGAGCCCGTCGTCAAACGCCCCGGCGATGCGGTCATGTCCGGCAGCTTCGTGGTCGCGGGCGGCGGCGCCTTCCAGGCCACCAAGGTCGGCCGCGAGGCCTACGCCGCCCAGCTGGCCGAGGAGGCCTCCCGTTTCACCCTGGTCCACTCCGAGCTGCGCACCGGCATCTCCACGATCCTGAAGTACGTCACCTGGATGATGGTCCCGGCCGCGATCGGCCTGGTCGTCACCCAGCTCGTGGTCGAGAGCAACGGCTTCAAGGACGCCGTGGCCCGCACGGTCGGCGGAATCGTCCCGATGGTCCCGGAGGGGCTGGTGCTCCTCACCTCCGTCGCCTTCGCGATCGGCGTCATCCGGCTCGGCCGCAAGCAGTGCCTGGTGCAGGAGCTGCCCGCCATCGAGGGGCTCGCCCGCGTCGACACGGTGTGCCTGGACAAGACCGGCACGCTCACCGAGGGCGGCATGGACGTCACCGGCCTGACGACCCTGGACGGCGCCGAGGAGACGTACGTGCACAAGGTGCTCGGCGCGCTCGGCGAGTCCGACCCGCGCCCCAACGCCTCCCTCCGGGCGATCATCGACGCCTACCCGGACAGCGAGGACTGGCGCTGCGTGGAGTCGCTGCCCTTCTCCTCGGCCCGCAAGTACAGCGGCGCCGCGTTCAGCGAGGCCGACGGCGAGACCAGTACCTGGCTGCTGGGCGCCCCCGATGTCCTGCTCACCCCCGACGACCCGGCCCTGGCCGAAACCGAGCGCCTCAACGAGCAGGGGCTGCGGGTGCTGCTGCTGGCCCGCACCCGCCGCGACCTGGACGACCCCGAGCCGGCCCACGGCGCCCGCCCCACCGCCCTCGTCGTCCTGGAGCAGCGGCTGCGGCCCGACGCGGCGGACACCCTGCGCTACTTCGCGGACCAGGACGTCCGCGCCAAGGTCATCTCCGGCGACAACGCGGTCTCGGTCGGCGCGGTCGCCGCCAAGCTGGGCCTGGAGGGTACGACCGTGGACGCGCGGCACCTGCCCGCCGACCCCGCCGGGATGGCGGACGCGCTGGATCAGGGGACCGTCTTCGGGCGGGTCACCCCGCAGCAGAAGCGGGACATGGTCGGGGCGCTGCAGTCGCGCGGGCACACGGTCGCGATGACCGGCGACGGCGTGAACGACGTGCTCGCGCTGAAGGACGCCGACATCGGGGTCGCCATGGGCTCCGGCTCGGAGGCGACGCGGGCGGTGGCGCAGATCGTGCTGCTGAACAACAGCTTCGCGAGCCTGCCGTCGGTCGTCGGCGAGGGCCGGCGCGTGATCGGCAACATCACGCGGGTGGCCACGCTGTTCCTGGTGAAGACCGTCTACTCGGTGCTGCTGGCGGTGCTGGTGGTGTGCGCGCAGGTCGCATACCCCTTCCTGCCCCGGCACCTGACCCTGCTCTCCACCCTCACCATCGGCGTCCCGGCGTTCTTCCTGGCCCTCGCGCCCAACAAGGAGCGGGCGAAACCCCACTTCGTGCGCAGGGTCATGCGGTACTCGATCCCGGGTGGGGTGGTGGCGGGGGTGGCGACCTTCGTGACGTACCTGATCGCCCGTGGCCACTACACGGGCAGCGATCGGCTGGGCGCCCAGACGAGCGCGGCCACCCTGACGCTGTTCCTGATCTCGATGTGGATCCTGGCGATCATCGCCCGCCCCTACACCTGGTGGCGGATGACCCTGGTGGCCGCGATGGGAGTGGCGTTCCTGCTGGTCCTGGCCGTCCCGGGGCTGCAGACCTTCTTCGCGCTCAAGCTGGTCGGCGTGGAGATGCCGTGGACGGCCGTCGGCATCGCGGTGGTGGCGGCGGCCGCCCTGGAGTTCCTGTGGAAGTGGGTCGACCGCCGCTTTCCCGACTAGGGGGTGGTGACTACTTCGCGGCCACGTAGACACCCGTGGCGCTGACCGCCGGGGTGGTGGAGATGCCGGCGTAGGAGTAACGCCAGTAGCCGCTGGAGTTCACGGTGGCGGTGGTCTTCGCGTTGCCGGACGAGTCGGTGGTCACCGTCTTGATCGTGGTGTACGTGCTCGTGCCGGACTTGCGGAACTGAAGCTTGACCGACTGGCCGCCGACCGTGTTGTACGTGTGCTTCTCCCAGTCGGCCCGGGTCAGCTTGCCCGACACCGTGACGCTCTTGCCCTTGTAGACGGACGTCGCGCTCACCGTGGTCGTCAGCTTGGAGTAGCGCTGCACCAGCGTGGTGCCGAGGCCGCTCTGGTCCTTGTAGCCGACCTTGCTCATGTCGGGGTTCTGCTGGTCCTGCCCGTTGAAGGCGACCGCCTCGGCGGCCACGCTCCAGCCGCCGGCCCAGGCGTTCAGCAGGCCGCCGTCGGACGAGGAGTTGGCCGGGTAGATGTTGATGTAGCCCTTGCAGGTGGCCGTCGTCGACGAGGTGGGGGTGCAGGTCGCCGGGCTGTCGCCGTACAGCTCGGGCGACGTGTCGCCGTAGCTGCCGTGGTAGAGGAAGGCGTCCGTGTAGAAGTCGCTCGCGGCGATGTTCACGGTCGAGCCGTGCGTCAGCGTGTAGGAGTACGAGACGCTGACCTCGTTGGTGGTGCCGACCTTGACCGCCGAGGCGATCGAGACGTTGGAGAAGCTCGCGTTCAGCGTGTACGGGGTGCCCGAGTCGGTGACGGCCTGCGCGGCCGGGACTGCGAGGGCGGTGAGGGCCAGGGCGCCGGAGACGGCGGCCACGGTGGCACGTATGCGCATGTGCGTTCCCCTGGAGGGAGAAGTGATCAGAGAGTCGGTTGACTCATGCGAGTGAGATCCATGACCCCAGGTGCCGGTTGTACGGCAAGAGCGCAATCCGGCCATATTTTATGGCCGGATTACTCTTCCGTGGCGAGATCTTTAGGGCAGTGAACACCGGTGGTCAGTCGAACCAGCGGTCCCGGGCCAGTTCCTCCGTGCGGGACGGGTCCTCCAGCAGGGCCGCGACCTCGAAGCGCCGTGGCCACTGGCCCGCCGCCCAGGCCAGCCCGGCCGCGACCCCCTCCAGCGTGGCCGCGTGCAGCACACCGTCGTCGGTGAGCCGCCAGTCGATCTCCACGCCGTCCACGACCAGTTCCTCGTGCTCGACGTACGTCTGCGGGGTCCGCGACCCGAGCAGCACCCGCACCGGCTCCGGCACCTCGTGCTCGGCCCCCTCGGAGTGCACCTCGCCGGTGACGGACTCGCTCAGTCGCCGCACCTGGAACAGCTCGGCCAGCTCGGCGGCCCGGGCCGGCCGGACCGGCAGCAGCGGCACCCCGGCGGTGAAGGGCAGCAGATCGGGCGAGTCGACCACGACCGCCTCCGTCGCGTCCACGACCTCCACGCGCCCGTCGACCACGGCCCGCAGCTCGTCCGGCAGGGTCACCTGCTCCGGGTCCAGCTCCGCCAACGCCCCGTACAGCGCGTGTAGTTGGGCCGACGACACGAGCCGTGCCGGGTCGGCCAGCCGGTCCAGCAGCTCGGCGGCGCCGCCGGGCTCGTCCAGCAGGGCCGCCACGGAGGTGCGTACGCCCAGGGCGCGCAGCACCTGCTCGTCCTCGAACCCGGTCGCGTCGGCCTCGTCGTACAGGCCGCGCAGCAGCGGATCGCCGCCCGCCGCGAGCAGACCGGCGGGCCGGCGGCCGTCGAGCACGGGGTGCCCGCGCAGCCACCACGCCGTGTACGGCCGTACGACCTCGTGGGTGCCGTCGTGCAGCAGGATGCGGACCGGCTGGGTGAGGGCGTCCCGCAGCGGGGGCTGCGCGAGCAGGGCGAGCGCCTCGGGCCAGTGCTCGTCGTCCACCAGGTCCAGGTCGCGCACGGCGACCAGCTCGGTGGCGACCGGGGGCACCGGGCTGTCCGGGAAGCGGTCGAGGATGTCCTCACACCACACGTCGACGGCGTCCAGCAGCCCGGCGTCGTCGGGCTCGGCGAAGTCGCTCTCGCGGGGCTCCAGTTCGTCCGGGTCGAGGACGACGTCGGTGGCACGGACGAGCGCGAAGTTCGCGAGCACCCCGCAGGCGGCCAGCGGCTGCTCGCCCCACTTGTCCGCCATGTCGTGGTCGACGGCGGCCAGTTCGTCGGCCCGGATCACCCGGGCGAAGGCACTGCCCGGAAGGACCAGTTCGCCGGCGGGGGCGAGTTCCCCGTCCTCGTCGGGCAGTGCCAGGGCCCCCAGCCAGGGCTCCTCGCCCGGTTCAAGGCCCGCGTCGCGCACCAGGGACAGGACGGTGTCGGCGAGTTCCTCGGCGTCCGGCGCGTCCTCCTCCCAGCCCCCACTCGCGCCCTCCTCCTCCAGCGAGGCGGCGACGGCGGCCCGCACCTGCGGGGTGGTGAGCACCGCGCGCGGGGTGGCGGGCAGCGCGCCGAGCTTCTCCAGCAGCGGGTGGGCGGCGTCCTCGTGGGCCACCTTCAGCCCGAGCCGCCCGAGGACGTCCGGGTCGATCAGGGCGGCGTCCGGGGTGGGCAGGAGGACCTGCCGAGGGCCGATCGTGGTCCGCCCGTCGGCGAGCGGCACGGGAAGGCCGGAGAGCCGGTCGGGGTCGACCCCGGCGAGGCTGTCGTAGAGCCGCCACCACCAGTCGGGGTCCTTCTCCAGACCGGCGAGCCGGTCGATGGCGTCGGCGAGCCGCAGCCGGGCGACTGCGAGGGTGCGCAGCTCGACCCGCCGCTCCAGACCGGCGGGCAGCAGCGTGGGCAGCACCTCGGCGAGCACCCGCACGGTGTCCGCCCCGGCGCCCTCCACGATCTCCGCGTCCCGGGGCCGCAGGGCCTGGGGGAGGTCGGTGTCGTGGTCCACGGGCTGCACGGCGGGCGGCAAAAAGGCCGTCCGGGGCAGCCGCTCCAGCACGGCCTGCCGCAGCGCCCCGTCCAGCTCGCCCTTGCCGAGCGGACCGGGCACGAGGCCGATGATCCCCTCCGTCACGGGCCGCCAGTCGGCGAGCAGTTCGGCGTAGACGTCCGCCGCGCGCCCCACCAGGAAGTCGGTCAGCGGGCCGGGAGCCGTGCGCCGGCGGGTGGTGTCGAGGGGGAAGGAGGCGATGAGGAGGGCGGGGACGCCGAGGGGCTCGTCGCTGGGCGTGGGCGCGTGCACGACGGCCGACGTACGAGGCCGCACCGGGCGCCCGTCCTCGTCCTCGGGTACGGCCCAGGTCACCGACCAGTGGGGCCGCAGCCGCTCCTCCACGGGCCGGTCGGCGAGCAGGTCGGGGGTGAGCGGCCCGTGCGCGGAAGCGGTACGCCACCGCGTGGTCCCCTCCCGCGAGTCCTCCACGACGGTGACGGCGCCCTCGCTGCGACGGCGCAGGACGCGCACCTCGTCACCGGCCTCCACGACGACCTCCTCCAGCCCCGGCAGGGCGAGGAGCAGCGCGTCGTCGACGGCGTTCAGCAGCCGCCCGGCGAGATCGGCGGCGGCCGCGTCCCGCAGCGGCAGGATGACGGCGGTGTCGTACGGCTCCGGGGCGGTGCCCTCGGCGGCGAACGGCAGCCGCAGCAGCGGCACATGCCCGTCCCGGCGCCGGATCTCGTCCCCCAGCCCCGGGCTGTGCCGGGCGGTGTCGGCGGCCAGCTCCCGCGCCTCGGCGAGGGACCAGCGGACACCGCCGTGCCGCCCGACGAGCGCGGGCTCGTCGGTCACCGCGAGGACGGCGGCGAACCCGACCCCGAACCGGCCGACGGCACCCTGGGTGACCTCGGTGTCCCGCTTGGCGGAGGCCCGCAGCGTGGACAGCGACTCGACACCGGCCGCGTCCAGCGGGGCACCGGTGTTGGCGGCGACGAGGACGCCCTCCCGGAGGGTGAGCCGCATCCGGCCCGGCACCTTCGCCCGCGCGGCGGCGTCGGCGGCGTTCTGGGCCAGCTCGACGACGAGCCGGTCCCGGTAGCCGCCCAGGACCAGGTCCTCCTCGGCGTTGGCGTCCTCGCGGAACCGGGCGGGGCTGGTGGCCCAGGCGTCGAGAACACCGCGGCGCAGACGGGCGGTGCCGAAGGGGTCGGCGCCCTCGGCCGCCGGCCGCACGTACTTGCTCACGTTCACACTCCTCGTCGACGTGAGCACGAAGGTACAGCGAGAGCGGGGCGGCCGGGGCACGGGCGTGGGGCGGTCGGGCGGCGGGCGGCGGTCAGCCGCCGAGCACCGGCAGGGTGAGGCCGCAGTCGACGGGCTGCGCGTGGGCGGGGTCGAGGGCGTTGCGCACGAGCTGGGCGGCGTTGGAGTCGTACGCGATCGAGACGTGCTCGGAGAAATCCCTCGGGCAGATGTCCTGGATCGTGATGTTCTTGACGGTCGCGCCCGGTCCGGCGGTCAGGAACTGGTGCGTGTACGGGGTGACGACCTCGTCGAACTTGGTGGCGATGACGGTGTAGTCGACCCCCGGCCGGGTGTCCCCGTCCCGGTCGAGCGTCGTGTTGGCCTCGGAGCCGACCAGCTGGTCCTCGTACGCCTCGCCGAGGACCAGCGACGCGGTCTTGTCGAGACCCAGCTTCGTGGTCAGGGTGCCGAGGCCGGAGCCGGTCGTGCCGTGGTTGGACGGCGCCAGCCCGACGAGGCTGTGCACCTTGTTCCGTTCCGGGTGCGCGGGATCCGTGCCGCCGTCGAACCGCAGATACCAGCGGGGCGTCACGCCGCCGCCCTGGGAATGCCCGACGAGGTCGACCTGGTGGGCGCCGGTGGCCTTCAGTACGCGGTCGACGTAACCGGCGATCTGCCGGGCGGAGTCCGGGATGTGTGCGGTGGCCTTGACCGGGTTGCCGGGCGCCCCGCCGTACTCGGCGGCGAAGACGCAGTAGCCCAGCTGCTTCAGGTACGGGGACATCAGGCCCCAGTCGTCGTAGGCGTTCGCGAAGGTCCCGTGCAGCAGGACGACCGGGCGCGGATGCTCACGCGTGGGCTTGCAGCTCCAGTCGTCGGCCCCCGCGGGCGGCGCGTCCGGGTGCAGGAGCCCCCCGACGCCCGCCAAGGGCAGGGAGAGGAGCTTCCCGCGCGGTACCGGCGGCGCGGGGTCGGCCGCCGCGACGGCCGCGCCCTGCCCCAGGCCCAGCGCGAGCGCGAGGCCCGCACAGGCCGCGGCCCACCTGCCGCGCCGCCGGTTCGACCGTCCCCCGGAAACACACCGGTCCGCCATCGGTCCACTCCTCGCCTCAGGGCCGGCCGGACGCCGACTCGGCGATGATCAAGGAGTGGGGATCTCCGCGGGGCCCGCCGACGGGCGCGGCGCCCCTTATGGAGCAGCCGGTTTCATCCGGTCAGCGGGCGGAGGCGTACGACACGGATTCCGTCCGGGCGAGGTGGGGTGCCCCATGCCGGGGGAGCAACTGCCTTCCCGGGGGCTTGCGTTGGAGCGGGCCCAGCTGATCCGCGGCGGCGGCTGGGCCGTGACCGTGCGGCGGCAGATCTGCCGGGAGCCGCCCCTCCGGACCGGGGTCGGCCGGTTCGGCCCGAGGTGAAGCAGAGGCCCTCGCAGAAGGCAGGCGCGCCGCTCGGGCCGTTTCCAGATCCGGTCCCCCGCTCTGCGCGACCAGTGCCGTGGACCGGCGGATGTTGTTCTCCACGGCGCGGGTGAAACCGGGGTCGTCCACCATCGGGCCGAAGGCCGGCGTTCAGGAGTGGCCCAGCTCCGCCGTCTCCTCGTCGCCCGCCTCCGGGACCGAGCCCGAGTCGCGGGCCGGGCGGAGGGGGAAGGGGTCCACCCGGGTCTCGTCGATGACCGGCGGGGCCGGCTGGGGCGGCTTCGGCATGACCGCGGCCTCCGAGTGGCCGCCGCAGCCGTAGGACAGGGAGACCACCCGGCCGTCGGCGGGCGAGAACTCGTTGGCGCACACACCGAAGGCCTGACCGAGAGAGCCCCCGATCGGGGCCAGGAAGCCGCAGGTCAGGCAGGTCGCCGGGGCCGCCTGGGCCATCGCGGTCCTGGCGCCGTACGACTCCTCCCAACGGTCGGCGGCGATGTGCAGGCCGTAGCGGGACAGGACCCGGGCGCGGCGCATGCCCAGTTCTTCCGCCACCGCGGCGATCGAGCCACGGGAGGGGACCGTGGGCTGGACGGCCGGGGCACCGGGGGTCACGTCGGCGTCCTCGGCCTCCGCCAGTTCCGCCATCTCGTGGGAGACCGGCGCGCTCGGCAGCGGCTCCTCCTCGCCGGTGTAACCGGGCTCCAGGCGCAGGTCGTCCTGGTCGGTGGGGAGCAGATCGCCGGGGCCGAGGTCGCCGGGCCGCAGCCGCTCGCTCCACGGGACCCACTCGGGGGCGAGCAGGGCGTCGGGGCCGGGGAGGAGGACCACCTCGTCGAGCGTGACGATCTTGGCGCGGGAGGCGCGGGCCACGGTCACCGCCCAGCGCCAGCCGCGGTAGCCCGGCTCCTTGCACTCGAAGAAGTGCGTGACAACGCGGTCGCCCTCCGAGACGAGGCCCGCGTGCTCGCCGACCACGCCGGGGGCGGCGGCCTCCTCTGCCGCACCACGGGCGAGGTCGACCGCCTCGGCGCACAGACGGTCGGGGGTGCGGCTTCGCGTTGTCGCTGCGCTCACAGGTATCGCTTCTCTCCTACGCCGTCTCGTCGAGTGCGGCTGCCTGAAGGCGGGCCTGCCGACGGAGCGGACCAGGGGACCGCATCGACGTCATGCATCCGCGCGCTCGGGCGCACCTCTGCCATCCATTCTGCGTTATGGCTGAGATACGCACGCTACACCGAACGAGATTCTTCGCCGCTACGCGGCAGGTTTTCCCGCTCGCGCACCCGGGTCCGCGCGGCGGGTTCGGCGCCATGCCTGCCGGATTCGCACTATCCGCCGCCATCTCAGGGCACTATGAAGCACGTGGCGACCGCGGACAGGCGTGGTGTTCGGGGCGGCGGTGCGAGCCGGGCCGGTGGCACCGTCCGTTCCGTCGGGCGTGCCCTGCACTTCCCGGTCACCGGTGCCGCCCGGGGCATCCGCAAGGCCACGCACGCGCACGGCGCGGGCGAGTCGGGGCTCGGCAAGCTGATCGAGCTGCACGCCGTGAACGGCGCCGGCGATGTCATGATCACCGTGGCGCTCGCCTCCACCGTGTTCTTCTCCGTGCCGACCGACGAGGCGCGGGGGCGGGTCGCGCTCTACCTCGCCATCACGATGGCGCCCTTCACCGTCCTCGCCCCGGTCATCGGCCCGCTCCTCGACCGGCTGCCGCACGGCCGGCGCGCCGCGATGGCCGGGGCCATGCTGGCCCGTGCCCTGCTCGCGCTGGTCATCTCGGGCGCCGTGGCGAGCGGCAGCCTGCAGCTGTATCCGGCCGCGCTGGGTGTGCTGGTCGCCTCGAAGGCGTACGGCGTGGTCCGCAGTGCCGTCGTACCGCGGCTGCTGCCGCCCCGGTTCTCGCTGGTGAAGGCCAACTCGCGGGTCACCCTGGCCGGGCTGCTGGCCACCGGTGTCGCCGCCCCGGTCGCGGCGGGGCTGCACAAGGCCGGCGATCCCTGGCCGCTGTACGGCGCCTTCGTGATCTTCGTGGCGGGAACGTTCCTGTCCTTCTCCCTGCCGCGCAAGGTGGACTCGGCCAAGGGCGAGGACCGGGCGCTGCTCGCGGCCGACGAACAGCATCTGCACGGGCCCCAGCGCAGGAAGCAGCAGGTGAAGCGGCCGGGGCTGCGGACCGTGGGGCCCGCCGTCACCCACGCGCTCGGCGCCAACGCCGCCCTGCGCTGTCTGTCCGGCTTCCTGATCTTCTTCCTGGCCTTCCTGCTGCGCGTGCATCCGATGACCGGCGAGAGCGCGGCGGTCTCGCTCGGGATCGTGGGGGTCGCCGCGGGTGTGGGCAACGCGCTGGGTACGGCCGTCGGGGCCTGGCTGAAGTCGCGCGCCCCGGAGATCATCATCGTGACCGTCGTCGCGGTGGTGCTCGGTACCTCGCTCGTGGCCGCCCTGTTCTTCGGGGCGTTCCTGGTGGCCTGTCTCGCCGCCGTCGCCGGGTTCGGGCAGGCGCTGGCCAAGCTGGCCCTGGACGCGCTGATCCAGCGGGACGTGCCGGAGCTGGTGCGCACCTCGGCGTTCGCCCGCTCGGAGACGCTGCTGCAGATGGCGTGGGTGTTCGGCGGGGCCGTCGGCATCGTGCTGCCGCTCGACGGCACCCTCGGGCTGCTGATCGGCGCCACGTTCGTGGCGGCCGGCTGGCTGGCCACGCTGAAGGGCCTCCTCGCCTCGGCCCGGCACGGCGGCCGCTCACGGCCCCGGGTGGCCTGACCTGCCCGGGATAACGAAGCGGACACGGTTTTACGGCCCATGGGCACGGCTGGCGTAACGAACCGGGCACGCCGCACCCCACGTGGGCGGACGGCTCCGGGCGCCCGATAGCCTTCGGCCATGACCACGCTGCCCCGCGGCGAAGCCGCTGATGTACACCGGGCTGTGCGACGCCGCCGCGCCGTCGCCGCCGCCGGCGCCGTTTCCGCCGGACTGCTCCTGCTCACGGCCTGTGAGAAGCCGACGCCCGTCGCGACGGTCACCGTCGGCCGAAGCTCGGTCAACTCCGAGGCCATGTGCTACAACGACGGCAACGCGCTGGACGCCAAGTCGCTGACGACGTGCGTCAAGAACGTCGGCAAGGCCAAGTCGATCAAGGTCGACCAGGACGAGACGGTCCGCATCGGTGTCGACCCGAAGATCGCGGACGCCGGCTGGGTCCTCCTGGTGAACGGCCAGCAGTTCACCGACGTCAGCAAGAAGACCTACCGCACCGTCCCGGGCAGCGCGTTCTTCAACCAGCAGTACGGCACCGGCGGCGACACCAACACGATCACGATCCGCATGGGCGAGAAGGCCAACCAGGGCATGTGGTCGTTCAAGCTCGAGAAGGCCTGATCACGGCCTTGGCACGCGTCCTCGTCGCCACCGCGGTCCCCGTCGAGCGGGACGCGGTGGCACGGGCGTTCTCCGGAGCCGTGACCGGGATCCGGCTCCCCGGGGCGCTGTTGTGCCGTACCGCCGCCGGCTGTGATCTGCTGGCCGCCGGCGTCGGCCCGGCCCTCGCCGCCGCCTCCACGGCCGGCGCCCTGACCGCCGCCGCCCTCGAAGGCGCCCCCTACGACCTGGTCGTCTGCGCCGGGATCGGCGGTGGCTTCCAGCCCGGCGCGCCCGTCGGCTCGCTCGTCGTCGCCGACGCGATCACCGTCGCCGACCTGGGCGCCGAGACCGCCGACGGCTTCCTCCCGGTCACCGAACTGGGCTTCGGGACCGTCACCCACCGCCCGCCGCAGCCGGTCGTACGCCTCGCCTGCGAGGCCACCGGCGCCCGCACCGGCACGATCCTCACCGTCTCCACCGTCACCGGCACCGCCGCCCGCGCCGCCGCCCTGCGCGACCGGCACCCCGGCGCGCTCGCCGAGGGCATGGAGGGCTTCGGGGTGGCGGAGGCCGCCGCCGCGCACGGGGTGCCGGTGCTGGAGATCCGCGCGGTCTCCAACCCGGTCGGCCCGCGCGACCGCGCCGCCTGGCGCATCGGCGACGCCCTCACCGCCCTCACCGAGGCGTTCGGGAAGCTCGGCCCCGCACTGGAGAGTTGGAACGCACATGACCAGTGAGCCCCTGCACATCGCGTACTCCCCCTGCCCGAACGACACCTTCGTCTTCGACGCCCTCGCGCACGGCCGCGTCCCCGGCGCCCCCGCGCTGGACGTGACCTTCGCCGACATCGACATCACCAACGGCATGGCCGAGCGCGGCGAGTTCGACGTGCTGAAGGTGTCGTACGCCGTCCTGCCGTACGTCCTCGGCGCGTACGCGCTGCTGCCGTGCGGCGGTGCGCTGGGGCGGGGCTGCGGGCCGCTCGTGCTCACCCGGGAGCCGGACGCCGATCTGAAGGGCCGTACGGTCGCGGTGCCGAGCGAGAAGTCGACGGCGTATCTGCTGTTCCGGCTCTGGGCGGCGGACACGCTGCCCGGTGCAGGGGTCGGCGAGATCGTCGTCATGCCCTTCGACGAGATCATGCCGGCCGTGCGGGACGGCAAGGTGGACGCGGGGCTCGTCATCCACGAGGCCCGGTTCACCTACCAGAACTACGGGCTGCACAAGCTCGCCGACATGGGCGAGCACTGGGAGCGGACGACCGGCCTGCCGATCCCGCTGGGCGCGATCATCGCCAAGCGCAGCCTGGGCGCCGAGACCCTCACCCGGCTCGCGGACTCCATCCGCGCCTCCGTACGGGCCGCCTGGGACGACCCCGAGGCCTCCCGGCCGTACGTCATGGCGCACGCCCAGGAGATGGACCCGGCGGTGGCGGACCAGCACATCGGGCTGTACGTCAACGAGTTCACCGCCGGCCTCGGCGAGGACGGCTACGCGGCGATCCGCGGGCTGCTCACACGCGCGGCGGCCGAGGGGCTGCTGCCGCCCCTCGGCCCGGATGCGCTCGCGTTCCCGTAGAACGGGATCAGATGGGGACCGGCTCAGACGTCCAGCTGGTCGGCGACCGCCCGCAGCAGGCCGGCGATCTTCTTGCCGGACGCCTTGTCCGGGTAGCGGCCCTTCTCGAGCATCGGCGTGATGTTCTCGAGAAGGGTCGTCAGGTCCTGCACGATCGAGGCCAGCTCGTCGGGCTTCTTGCGCTGTGCCGCCGCGACGGACGGGGTCGGCTCCAGCACGGTCACCGACAGCGCCTGGTCACCGCGCTGACCGGCGACGACGCCGAACTCCACGCGCTGTCCCGGCTTGAGTACGTCGACTCCGTCGGGGAGAACCGAGGAATGGACGAAGACGTCACCGCCGTCGTCGCGGGAGAGAAAGCCGAAGCCCTTCTCGCTGTTGAACCATTTGACACGCCCGGTCGGCACCGTCTGTCCTCGTCCTCGTACTAGTTGGGAACTGCTGCTGCTCTGCTTGGAAAGTGCTCTGGATAGCACTAGAGCGGGTCGACTGTGACCCGCCGCTACCAAGCGTAATGGTCTCGGGGCGGGTGACAAGACGTCCCCCGGTTGTTCTCTCGCGCTGGGAACTACCCTGGTGCGGTGCGTGACAAAACCCAAACGAATTCCGCCGTGCCCGGTGACCGGCTGATCCGCGCCGGTGCCATCGTTTTCTTCGTGGGGGCCGTGGCCACGCTGGTCACGGTGGCCCCGCTGTTCCTCGGCGGGAAGCCATTTCCGACGTACATGTACTGCATGAGCATGCTCATGGGCGTCGGTTTCCTGCTGGCCGGGGCGGGTGTACTGCGCTCGCTGACCGCGGGCCGCCGTCAGGCGCGGGCCGCCGCGCGATAGCCGGTTACGCCGCCGCCCGGTAGCCGGTCAGCCAGTCCGGGAAGGCGGACAGGTCGTCCAGGACGACGTCCGCGCCCGCGGCGCGCAGTTCGTCGGCGGTGCAGGGTCCGGTCGCCACGGCGACCGACAGGGCCGCTGCCGTACGGGCCCCGCGTACGTCTCCGACGTGATCGCCGACGTAGACGCCCGCGGCGTATTCGCGCAGTGCCTGCGCCTTCTGCTCGGCCCACAGGTCGCCGACGACCACGTCCGGCTCGATGCCGAGGTGGCTCAGGTGCAGCTTGGCGCTGGGCTCGTACTTCGCGGTGACGACCATGGTCCGGCCACCGGCCTGCTGTACGGCGGCTACGGCCTCGCGGGCACCTGCCATGGCGGGCGTCGCGGCGATGGCGATGGCCGGATACATCTCCCGGTACAGCGCGGTCATCGCCGGGATCTGCTCCTTGGTGAACCAGTGGCCCAGTTCCTCCACCAGCGGCGGGCCGAGCCGGGTCACCGCCAGATCGGCATCGATGAACGTCCCGGTCCGCTCCGACAGCGCCGCGTAGCAGGCGTGGATACCGGGGCGGGAATCGATGAGGGTCATGTCGAGGTCGAAGCCGACGGTGAATGTCATATGGGCCATTGTGCGGGTTGCCTCCGGCGGTTCGGCCGAGTGGGGCGGGGTCGTCGCCGGGTGCGGGTGTGTGTCGTCGCCGGGTGCGGGTGTGTGGTGGGCTGGTCGCGCAGTTCCCCGCGCCCCTGGGGGGTTGCGGTGCCGTCGGCTTTCAGGCGCAGCGGTACCCGCAAGCTCGGGCAAGCGTCGCAGCCGGCCCCCCGGCCCCGGTCCGGGCCGTCAGCGGGTGCGTTGGGAGCGCCAGACCAGGTACAGGGCGGAGGTGATGGCCGCGGCGCGGACGACCCAGGGCCATGTTCCGGCGACCGCCTCGTTCATGTGGCCCTGGGCGATCGGGGTGCCCCAGCGGCCGTTGACCCGGCCCCACAGCCAGACCAGACCGGCCGCGATGGCCGCACCGGGCAGGACCATCACGGCCACCTTGGTCTCCGCGGGCGTCAGCCGCCGGGAGCCGTAGGCGATGGCCCAACCCAGGAGCAGGGCGAACCAGTTCCCGAGCACCGCACCGGCGATCAGCGCGGCGGCGGCCAGCAGCAGGAGCGGGTTGGTCCAGCCGGCGGCGGGGCGGGGGAACAGGCGGCGGCGCGGGGCCGGTTCGGACTCGGTGGCGTCCGGTTCGGGCACCACCGTCTCCGGGGCCGGCTTCTGCGTCGCCGCCGTCTCCTCCGTCGGTTTCGGCGGGCGCTTCAGCAGCTCCGGGATCTCCACGCCGCCCACGAACCCCGGCACCGAGTCGATCGTCTCGGCGGCGACACCGAACGGGCTGCCGCCCAGCCGCCACCAGTCGGGCTCCACGGCGCTGTCCCCGAGCTCGTGCGCGCCGGCCAGGTGCGGCGGGGACGGGGCGTTGCGCGGGGTGAAGGGCTCGGGCTCGGCAGGGCGCGGACGGGAACGGGGGACCACCCGGCGCAGGCCCTTCGCACGCTGTTCCCCGTCCGCCGGCTCCGGCCGGCCCTTCGGCTTGGGCTCGCGCGGCGCGGGCCGCACCGGCACAGCGGCGGACGGCGGCTGCGGAAACCGGCCGGGGCCGGACGTACCGGACGTGCCCGACGTGCCGCCCGCCGCCTCGACCACCTCGTCCGGGGTGCCCAGGCGGTCCAGGATGCGGCGGACCGCGGCGGGGCTGTCGACCGCCGACTGGGCCCGGTGCCGGTCGATCTCGCCCCGAAGCTCCGACACGAGCCGCATCCGCGTGCCCGACGGCAGCTGCCGCTGCTGAGCGATGTCTCCGACACGGCTCAGGTATTCGTAGACGACCTGGTCGCTCTCGATCCCCAACGGAAACCCCTCCGGGGTGAAGGCCATGAAACCCCGGTGAGGACGGTACCGCCTCCCCCCGGTCGCCCGGGGCCGGCACCCGACCCGCTCGGCTGGAACGTACTCACCCGCTAACGTGGGTCAGATGAGCCAAGCGGCCCACCCAGCCCCCCGTTCCCTCGCGGAAGCGCTCCGCGCGCGGGACGACGTCTCCTTGGCCGCGCTGCTGCGCAGCCGCCCTGACCTCATCACGCCCGTCCCGACCGACCTCACCCAGCTGGCCACCCGCGCCGGCACCCGTGCCTCGGTGCTGCGCGCGCTGGAGCGGCTGGACCGGTTCGCGCTGCAGACGGCGGAGGCCCTGGCGGTCGCCCCGGACCCGGCGTCGTACGACACGCTGCTCGCCCTGCTGGCCGGGGACGCCGGGGACGAGACGGTCGCCGCCGCGCTGCCGCACGCCCTCGCCACCCTGCGCGAACAGGCGCTGGTGTGGGGCGACGACGAGCGGCTGCGGCTGGTCCGCACCGCTCGCGAACTCCTCGCGCCATCCCCGCAGCACCCCTCCCCGACCGGCCTCGGGCCCACCGTGCAGGAGGCCACCTCGGGCATGTCGCCGGGCCGGATGCAGGAGATCGTCACGGCGGCCGGGCTGCCCTCCACGCACGACTCGGTGTCCGCCATGGCCGCGCTCACCGCGCTGTTCAGCGACCGCGAGAAGATGGCCGAACTGCTCGCCGGTGCCCCGGAACCGGCCCGCGAGGTGCTGTCCCGGCTGGTGTGGGGGCCTCCGTACGGGCAGGTCACCCCGGAGCCGGCCGCGCATCTGCGCTGGCTGCTGGACCGCGGGCTGCTGCTGCCGACCGCCCCCGGCACGGTCGTCCTGCCCCGCGAAGTGGCCCTGCATCTGCGCGAGGGCCGCGCCCACCGCGCGCCCGAGCCGCTGCCGCCGGCCGTCGAACCGGCCGCGACCCACAGCCCGCAGGTGGTGGACGCGACGGCGGCCGGGCAGGCGTACACCGCGCTCGCCACCGTCGAGGAGCTGCTGAAGGACTGGGACGAGGGCGGCCCGGCGGTGCTGCGGGCCGGCGGCCTGAGCGTGCGTGACCTGAAGCGGACCGCCGTCGCCCTCGACGCGGCCGAGCCGGTCGCCGCGTTCTGGGTGGAGCTGGCGTACGCGGCCGGTCTGATCGCCTCCGACGGCGAGGCCGACGAACGGTACGCGGCCACACCCGCCTACGACGAGTGGCTGGAGCGGCCCGCCGCCGAGCGCTGGGCCCGGCTGGCGGAGGCCTGGCTGGCGGCCACCCGGACGGCGGGGCTGGTAGGCGGGCGGGACGCCAAGGACCGTACGCTCGCCGCGCTCGGCCCCGGCCTGGACCGCTCGGCCGCACCCGAGGTACGGCACCGGGTGCTGACCCTGCTGGCCGGGCTGCCGGTGGGCGCCGCCCCGGACACCGAGTCGGTACTGGCCCGCCTGTGCTGGGAACGGCCGCTGCGCGGGCCGCAGCGCGACGGTGACGAGGACCTGCGCTCCCGGCTGGCCCGCTGGACCCTGACCGAGGCGGAGCTGCTGGGCATCACGGGCCGGGGCGCGCTGTCGGCGCACGCGCGGGCCCTGCTGGGCGCCCCGGCGGCGGGGGCGGGCTCGCGCACCGGATCGGGCGCCCCGGCAACCGGGCCGGGCTCGCGCACCCCCTCGGGTGTCCCCGGCGCTTCCGCCTCCCGGGGCACCTCCGCCCCGCCGGCCGCCACCGGCTCGGTCCACGTCCTTGCCTCCGTCGGCTCGGCCGAGGGGACCGGCCCCGCCGAGCCCGGCGGCCCCGGCGACAAGCTCCCCGTCCACCATCACCACCGCCCCGGCCCCGCCCTCGCCCCGCTCTCGCCCGCGGAGCAGGCCGTGGCGACGGCCGCCGCCGCCCGGCTGCTCGCGCCGCTGCTCCCCGAGCCGCTGGACCACGTGCTGCTCCAGGCCGACCTGACGGCCGTGGCACCCGGGCCGCTCCAGCGTCCCCTCGCCGATGTGCTGGACGTGCTCGCGGACGTCGAGTCCAAGGGCGGCGCGACCGTGTACCGCTTCACCCCGGCCTCGGTACGCCGCGCCCTGGACGCCGGCCGCAGCGCCGCCGATCTGCACGCCTTCCTCGCCCAGCACTCCCGCACGCCCGTCCCGCAGCCGCTCGCCTATCTGATCGACGACGTGGCCCGCAAGCACGGTCACCTCCGCATCGGCGCGGCCTCGGCGTACGTACGCTGCGACGACGACACCCTGCTGAACGAGATCCTGGCCGACCGGCGCGCCGCCGCCCTTCGCCTGCGCCGCCTCGCCCCGACCGTGCTGGCCGCCCAGTGCGACCCGGCGACGCTGCTGGAGGGCCTGCGCGCGATGGGTTACGCACCGGCCGCCGAGTCCGCCGAGGGTGACGTCCTGATCGCCCGTGCCCACGCCCACCGCACTCCGCCGCGCACCGCCCCCGAGCCGGTGCCGGACGGACCGCCGGCGCCGGACGCCACGCTGCTCGGGGCGGCGATCCGCGCGATCCGGGCGGGCGACCTGGCCGCCACCGCCCCGCGCAAGCCCGTCGGCGAGTCCGGCGGCGGATCCGGCGGGGCACCCCTGGCCGGCGGTGAACTGCCCCGTACCTCCTCCGCCGAGACCCTGGCCACCATGCAGGCCGCCGTCCTGACCGGGGAGTCCCTCTGGATCGGCTACGTCAACGCCGAGGGCACCGCCAGCCAGCGCGTCATCGCCCCGGTCAAGGTGGAGGGCGGCTTCGTCACGGCGTACGACCACACCGCGGACGAGGTCCGCACCTATCCGCTGCACCGGATCACGGGGGTGGCGGAGCTGGCGGGAGACTGACGGTGATCGTCGGTGTGTAGGGCACACTGGACGTTTGGCCGTTGTGGAAAGGGTGTGTGCCGCACGTGAACGGACCGCTGATCGTCCAGTCCGACAAGACCCTGCTCCTGGAAGTCGACCACGAGCGGGCCGACGACTGCCGGCGTGCCATCGCGCCGTTCGCCGAGCTGGAGCGGGCGCCGGAGCACATCCACACCTACCGGGTCACCCCGCTCGGGCTGTGGAACGCGCGTGCCGCCGGGCACGACGCCGAGCAGGTCGTGGACGCGCTGGTGCAGTACAGCCGGTATCCGGTGCCGCACGCACTGCTCGTGGACATCGCCGAGACGATGGACCGGTACGGGCGGCTGACGCTGAGCAAGCATCCGGCGCACGGACTCGTGCTCACCAGCACCGACCGGCCGGTGCTGGAGGAGGTGCTGAAGTCCAAGCGGATCATCCCGCTGGTGGGCGCCCGCATCGATCAGGACAGCGTCGTCGTGCACCCGTCCGAGCGCGGGCAGATCAAGCAGGTGCTGCTGAAGCTGGGCTGGCCGGCCGAGGACCTCGCCGGGTACGTCGACGGCGAGGCGCATCCGATCGAGCTGCTGGAGGACGGCTGGGCGCTCAGGCCGTACCAGAAGCAGGCCGTGGAGAACTTCTGGCACGGCGGCAGCGGGGTCGTGGTGCTGCCCTGTGGCGCCGGAAAGACGCTGGTGGGAGCCGGGTCGATGGCCCAGGCGAAGTCCACCACCCTCATCCTCGTCACCAACACCGTCTCGGCCCGGCAGTGGAAGCACGAGCTGGTGAAGCGGACCTCGCTGACCGAGGACGAGATCGGCGAGTACAGCGGTACGAAGAAGGAGATCCGCCCGGTCACCATCGCCACCTACCAGGTGCTGACGACCAAGCGGAAGGGCGTCTATCCGCACCTGGAGCTGTTCGACTCCCGGGACTGGGGACTGATCGTCTACGACGAGGTGCATCTGCTGCCCGCTCCCGTCTTCAAGTTCACCGCCGATCTGCAGGCGCGCCGCCGGCTGGGCCTCACCGCGACCCTGGTCCGCGAGGACGGCCGCGAGTCGGACGTGTTCTCCCTCATCGGGCCGAAGCGGTTCGACGCGCCCTGGAAGGAGATCGAGGCGCAGGGCTACATCGCCCCGGCGGACTGTGTCGAGGTCCGGGTGAATCTGACGGACTCCGAGCGGCTGGCGTACGCGACGGCCGAGACGGAGGAGAAGTACCGCTTCTGTGCGACGACGGACACCAAGCGGAAGGTGACGGAGGCGATCGTCCGCCGGTTCGCCGGCCAGCAGATCCTCGTCATCGGCCAGTACATCGACCAACTCGACGAACTGGGCGAGCACTTGAACGCGCCCGTCATCAAGGGCGAGACCTCCAACGCCCAGCGCGAGAAGCTCTTCGACGCCTTCCGTGAGGGCGAGATCAGCGTGCTGGTGGTGTCGAAGGTCGCGAACTTCTCCATCGACCTGCCGGAGGCGACCGTCGCCGTCCAGGTGTCCGGCACCTTCGGCTCCCGCCAGGAGGAGGCCCAGCGCCTCGGCCGCGTCCTGCGCCCCAAGGCCGACGGCCATCAGGCCCACTTCTACTCGGTCGTGGCCCGCGACACCATCGACCAGGACTTCGCCGCCCACCGCCAGCGCTTCCTGGCCGAACAGGGCTACGCGTACCGGATCGTGGACGCGGACGAGATCCTGACGGAGGACAGCACCGGCTCATCTTGAGGAAGCCGAGCTTGAGGAAGAAGGCTACTTACGGTGTATGCCCGCTTCCTCCCCGTACTCACCGAGGATGATCACGCCGAACGCGGCCTCCGCGAACACCTTGATGGCGCGCAGGGCGTTGCCGAGCCAGTGGTGATGCGGGCCGTCCACGGCCGTGGCGCCGCCCGGCGGCCGGACAGGACCTGGGGAGATGGTTGCTGCGCTCATGCCTCCATGGTGGATCGCCGGGCACGGGATCGGCATCGGTCTCCAGAGCCAATCCCGCATGGCTGCGCGTAGATCTCCGGGTGGACGGCGGCCCCTACTCCGGGGCTGCGCGTCCCCTAGGGGTCGGAAAAACCGTTGGCCCCCGCCACGCGCCCTCGCCTAGAATCTCCGCTCTTGCCCGCCTCCCGTCCGCGGAGTGCCGTCGCCCGGCCGGAAACCGGGCGGCATCGTCGTAGCCACCCAGCAGGCCCCCCGGAGGCACCCCCGTGTCCACGTCCATGCCCGCCGACGGCCCCCTGGCCCGAGAGCGCTCCCACCTCGCCGACTCCCGTGCCGCGCTGCGCGCCATGCGCGAGGACGTGGAGTCGCTGGACATCCGGGACGTCACCGCGAACTGGGTCAACGCCGCGGTGCTCGCCCACCAGATCGACGAGCGCATCAAGGCGCTGGCCGACCTCAGCGACACCCCGCTGTTCTTCGGCCGGCTGGACTATCTGCACGCACCCGGCGCCGCCCAGGCGGAGGGCGCGGAAGGCGAGCGATTCTACATCGGGCGGCGGCATGTGCACGACGCCGACGGCGACCCCATGGTCATCGACTGGCGCGCCCCGGTCTCGCAGCCGTTCTACCGGGCCTCCAAGAAGGACCCGATGGACATCGGGCTGCGCCGCCGCTTCGGCTACACCGGCGGCGACCTGACCGCGTACGAGGACGAGCACCTGTCCGACCCGGCCGATCCGGCGGGGCCCGCCACCACCAGCAAACTGCTCCAGCAGGAGATCGAACGGCCGCGCGTCGGCCCCATGCGGGACATCGTCGCCACCATCCAGCCCGAGCAGGACGAGATCGTCCGCTCCGGTCTGTCCGGCACGGTCTGTGTCCAGGGCGGCCCCGGCACCGGAAAGACCGCCGTCGGCCTGCACCGGGTCGCCTACCTCCTCTACGCCCACCGGGAGCGGCTTGCCCGCACCGGCACGCTGGTCATCGGGCCGAACAAGTCCTTCCTGCACTACATCGAGCAAGTCCTGCCCGCGCTGGGTGAGCTGACCGTCCAGCAGGCGACCGTCGACGATCTGGTCGCCCACGTCGAGGTACGCGGCACGGACGAGGCGGCCGCCGCCGTGGTCAAGGGCGACGCCCGGATGGCCGAGGTGCTGCGCCGGGCCCTGTACTCCCATGTGACCCTGCCGACGGAGCCGGTCGTGGTGGTGCGCGGCTCGCGGCGCTGGCGGGTGCCGTCGTACGAACTGGAGGAGCTCGTCCGGGAGTTGCTTCAGCGGGACATCCGCTACGGCGCCGCCCGCGAGGCCCTGCCGCAGCGGATCGCGCACGCGGTGCTGGTGCAGATGGAACGCTCGGGCGAGGCACCGGACGACCGGGTGCAGGACGCGGTCGCCCGCAACAGCGCGGTGAAGGCGGCCGTGAAGGCGATCTGGCCGCAGGTGGACCCGGCGAAGCTCGTCCTGCGCCTGCTGTCGGACGCGGACTTCCTCGCCGAGCACGCCGCCGGGATCCTGGACGAGGACGAGCAGAAGACGATCCTGTGGACCAAGCCGGTGCGCAGTGCGAAGTCGGCCAGGTGGTCGGCGGCGGACGCGGTGCTGATCGACGAGGCGGCGGATCTGATCCAGCGCACGCACTCGCTGGGCCACGTCGTCCTCGACGAGGCACAGGACCTCTCCCCCATGCAGTACCGGGCCGTCGGGCGCCGCTGCACCACGGGCAGCGCGACCGTCCTCGGCGACCTGGCGCAGGGTACGACGCCCTGGGCCACCCGCAGCTGGGACGAGGCGCTGGCGCACCTGGGCAAGCGCGAGGGGGTCATCGAGGAGCTGACGGCCGGCTTCCGCGTCCCCACGGACGTCATCACCTACGCCTCCCGCCTCCTGCCGCACATCGCGCCCGGTCTCACCCCGGTGGCCTCGGTCCGTGAGAACCCGGGCTTCTTCGAGGTCCGTACGGTCACGGAGGCGTCCGAAGTCGTCGCGGCCTGCGAGGAGTTGCTGCGCAACGAGGGCTCGACGGGCCTGATCGCCGCCGATGCCCGCATCCCGGCGCTGTCCGAGGCGCTGACGACGGCGGGGATCCCGTACCTCGCCCCCGGCGAGGAGACCACCCGGCACACCCGCCTGACCCTGGTCCCGGCGTCCCTCGCCAAGGGCCTGGAGTACGACTACGTGGTCCTGGACGAGCCCCAGGCGGTGGTGGACGGCGAGCCGGACGAACGGACGGGCCTGCGGAGGCTGTACGTGGCGCTCACGCGAGCGGTGTCGGGTCTGATCGTGACCCACGCGGCACCGGTACCGGCTCAGTTGGCCTGACGGCACGCCGCTAGGGTGTCGTGCCGTCCCGGCATGTCCCCATGGAAAGGCCTCCGTTGAGCACACCTCCGTCCCCGCATCCCGGCTACCCGCAGGCTCCAGGGCCGTACGCGCAGCAGCCGGGTCCGTACCGGCAGGCGCCTGGGCCGTACCAGCAGGCGCCTGGGCCGTACGCACCGGCGCCCGGGGCATACCAGCAGCCGGCACCCGGTCCGTATCAGCAGGCCCCGGCGCCGTACCCGTCCCAGCCGGCGCCCGCCGACTACGGCCAGGCCGCTGCGTACCAGCAGGTCCCCGGTGCCCATCCGTCCCCCGCCGCCCCCTCGCCCTCAGGCCCCGGGTGCGATGTGTGCGGAGCCTCGCCCGCCGCGCGGATGACGATCCGTGGCCATCAGGGCATGCTGATCGTGATGCGGAACCTGTGGCGGAAGGGCACCTTCTGCCAGACCTGCGCGCTCGCCGTCTTCCGGAAGATGCAGTCGGACACGATGGCGCAGGGCTGGTGGGGTCCGATGTCGATGGTCATCACGCCCATCACGCTGCTGATCAACCTCTTCACCCTGTCCAGGATCCGGAAGCTCCCCGCGCCGACGGCCGCCTTCGGCCCCGGCCTGGACCCGGGCCTCCCGGTCCTGCGGCGCCCGGCCGGGATGATCGGCCTGGTCCCGCTCACCGGCTTCTGCCTGGTGTTCCTCTTCGTCCTCGTCGCGCTCGCGACCGCGTGACGACGCTGGACGGGGACCGTCTACTCCCCGTCCAGCACCCTCCGCCACTCAGCCACGGCCCCCGCGGAAACCGCTCCCGCCCAGCCCGCGGAGCGCGCCGCGCCGCCGATGTGGAAGGCGTCGATGCCGGCGGCCCGCAGCCGGGGCACGTGCTCCAGGCGCAGGCCGCCGCCGACCAGGAGTGTCTGGCCGTAGCCCGGCTCGCCCCGCCGGCCCGCCTCCGCGACCAGCGTCGCCAGCCCCTCGTCCACCCCGCCGGCGGCGCCCGCGGTGAGGTAGGTGTCGAGGCCGGGCAGGTCGGCGAGCTGCTTGCGCAGGGCGTCGCGGTCGGCGGCCCGGTCGATCGCCCGGTGGAACGTCCACGCGCAGCCGTCGAGCACGCCGGCCACCCGCTCGACGGCGGCCAGGTCGACCCCGCCGTCCGCGTCGAGGAAACCGAGGACGAACTGGTCGGCGCCCGCCTCGCGCAGGTCGCCGGCCACCCGGACCAGACGGTCGACGTCACCGGCCGCGAACCCGTCCGCGAGCCGGAGCATCACGCGCAGGTCGATGTCGACGGCGGCCCGGATCCCGGCGACGGTGGCGGGCGCCGGGCTGAGCCCGTCGGCCGCCATGTCGGTGACCAGTTCCAGGCGGTCCGCGCCTCCGGCCTGGGCGGCGACCGCGTCCTCGGCATCGAGTGCGATCACCTCCAGGACTGCACGCTTGCTCATGGCACCCCATTCGTCCGTCGGCCACTACAGGTCTAGTCCAATTCCAAGACTACGCCTGTACCGGAGCGCCCTTCACCCGAAGATGTTGAGTTCCCCCTCCCGCGCGCCGGCCAGCTCGTACCCGCCGCCGCTCACCGGCCGTCCCGCGTACAGCCGTACGAGCGTGGGCGCGTCGCCGATGTACCGCGCGGGCGGGCCCGCCGGGGCCGCCGCCGCCCCGAGCCGCAGCGGCTCGTCCACGTCGTCGAGGTCGGCGTGCAGCGGCAGGTGCTCCTTCTCACGGGTGACCCGCACCAGCAGCGTCAGCGCGTCCGGCAGCCCGGCCCCCGCGTACGCCCCCGGCGCGCCGAGGACCTCCCGTACGTCACCGGCGTGCACCCACTCCCCGAGCGCGACCATGTCGAGCACCCCGCCCGCCTCGGCGATCACCGGGCCGGCCTCGGTCATCCCGCGCTCCAGCTCGTCCACGACCCGCGCGTTCGGCCACGCGGCCCGCTCGGCGATGTCCCGGTCGTTGGACTCGGGCGAGAACACGCCCCTCTCGAACCGGCTCTCCACCACCCGCATCAACGCGGCCGAACAGTGCGCCAGCACATCCCGCACCGACCACCCGGGACACGCGGCGGTCGGCAGCGCGAAGTCCGCGTCCGGCCGCGACCGCAGCAGCGGTATCAGCGCGTCCCGCTCGACGGCGAGCAGTCGGCCGGGCAGTTCGGGGTCGCGTGCTTCCTGAACGTCAGTCATGGGGGCCACGCTAGGTGCACCGAGTCGCACAGCGGGAGAATGACGGCATGGCCGATCTCGACGATCTGCGTTCCCGCTGGCTGCGCGCCCTGCTCGCGGCACGGGACGACGACTCCTGCGCCCCGGACCCGTACCGGTACGCCGACGCCCTGCTGCGCCGCTGGCAGGAGCCGCAGCGCCGGTACCACACCGTCGAGCACCTGGCGGCGGTCCTCGACCACATCGACGTACTCGAGGAGCACGCGGACGACCCGGACGTCGTCCGTCTGGCCGCCTGGTTCCACGACGCCGTCTATCTGCCCGAGCGGTCGACGAACGAGGAGCGCTCCGCCCGCCTCGCCGAACGCGCGCTCCCCGAGGCCGGGGTCTCGCCGGGCAAGACCGCCGAGGTGGCCCGCCTGGTCCGGCTCACCGTCACGCACGACCCGGCCGGCGACGACCGCGACGGCCAGGTGCTGTGCGACGCGGACCTCGCGATCCTGGCCGCGCCCCCGTCGGCGTACGCCGCCTACACCGCCGAGGTGCGCGCGGAGTACCACTTCGTCCCCAACGACGCCTTCCGGGCGGGCCGTTCGGCCGTCCTGCGCCAACTCCTGGACCTGCCGACCCTGTTCCGCACCCCGTACGGGCAGGAGCACTGGGAGGCCACCGCCCGCTACAACCTCTCCGGTGAGCTGGAAATGCTGTCGACCTGAGGGAAAGGGGCCCCTTAGGGTTCGCCGCATGCGACCGATAAACGGGGATGACCTGATCGAGGCCGTGGCAGGCTGCACGGCGCTGCTGCGCACGGCGGTGGACCGGGACTGGACGGCCGTACGGGCCGGGCGGCTGGAGTGGGACTGCCACGCCACCGCGGTCCATGTCGCCGACGACCTCATCGCCTACGCCGCCAACCTGGCCGGACGCGCACAGGACGCCTACGTCCCCTTCGAGCTCACCCTCGACGAGGGCACCGGCAACGCGGGCCTGCTGCACGTCATCGAGACGACCGGCGCCCTGCTGGCCGCCGCCGTCCGTACGGCCGCGCCCGGCGTCCGCGCCTTCCATCCCTACCCCTTCCGCAGCGCCGACGCCGAGGGCTTCGCGGCGATGGGCATCGCCGAGGTGCTGCTGCACACCCACGACATGGCCGAGGGGCTGGGGCTCCCGTACGAGCCGCCCGCCGAGCTCGTCACCTCCCTCCTGGCCTGCCTCTTCCCGCACGTCCAGCCCGGCCCCGCCCCGTGGCCGACCCTGCTGTGGGCCACCGGCCGCGGCGAGCTGCCCGGCCGTGCCCCGGTCACCGAGTGGCGCTGGCGCAACAACCTCGTCATCCCGGCCGAGCGCCTCACCCTCACCGGCCTGCGCCCGGCCGCCGCCCACGATCTGCGCCTCGGCGGCGAGGGCGGCTTCGACTGGGTCGAGGGCGGGCCGTACGAGGGCACCCGGGGAGCCGCCGGTCTGCTGCTCAAGGCCTACGAGGCGGGGGTGCACCGGCCCGAGTTCGGCGTCTTCGTCCTTCTCCGCACGCAGGACGGCCGCGCCCTCGGCGCCATGGGCTTCCACGGCGTCCCGGACGAGGACGGCTGCGTGGAGATCGGCTACGACCTCGCCGAGACCGCCCGCGGTCAGGGGTACGCCACCGAGGCCCTGCGCGCGCTGTCGCGGTGGGCGCTGGCCCGCGACGACGTGACGACGCTGCTCGCGAAGATCGACCTGGACAACACCGCGTCCCGGGCCGTGGTCTCGCGCGCCGGCTTCCAGCAGGTCAGCGCGGACGAGAACCTCGTGACCTACGAACTGCGCCGCTGAGCGATCCCCGGTGAACCGCCCTGCCGGGCACGTCCCTTGGGTCTGCGCAGCCCCGACTCCCTGAGCAGCCGTACCACTTCACGGCTGGACGTCTGCACCGCGCCCGCGGCCACCGCGTCCGCGTACCGGTGCGCCGGAAGGTCGTAGTGGTCGCGCTCGAAGGCGCGCCGCGGCACGCCCAGCCGCTCGGCGAACGCGTGGAGTTCGTCGTACGACACATCGCTGACCAGGTGCGACCACATACGGCCGTGTCCGGGCCAGGCGGGCGGGTCGATGTACAGCGTCACGACGAGGTCATTCCGCCCGTCGCCGAGCCGAGCGAACCCACCGCCGCGACCTTCACGCCGGCCTTGTGGCACACCCAGTGCGGGTCGGGGCCCAGCTCGGGCTCCACGTCCAGCGCGTGCGGGTCGCCGGAGCCGCACACCGGGCACAGCGGCCAGCGGCCGTACCGGTCCAGCAGCGCGTCCTGGACGTCCTGGGCGATGAGCCCGGCGACGAAGGCCATGCCGTCCGGCCACTGCTCGACCCACCAGCGCCGCTCCGCGACCGAGTCCTCGACCAGCGAGACCACGTCCGCCTCCGCGACCTCGCCCGCGACCAGATCGGCGAGCACCAGGGCCCGGGCGGCATGCAAGGCCTGCTCAAGGGGACTGAGGGGTTCCATGGCACCCATTGTGCGCACTCTTGACCGCCGCAACGAACCGAAAATATCTTTCATCTGTGACCCAGGACCTGAAGGAAATTTTCGGCAGTGCGGGCGGTTCCCTCGCCGCCAAGGTGCGCACCCTCGCACCGTCCATGACCCGGTCCATGCACCGCGTCGCGGAGGCCGTCGCGAGCGACCCGGCCGGCTGCGCCGCCCTCACGGTCACCGGCCTCGCCGAACTCACCGGCACCAGCGAGGCCACGGTCGTGCGCACCGCCCGGCTCCTCGGCTACCCCGGCTACCGCGACCTGCGGCTCGCCCTCGCCGGGCTCGCCGCACAGCAGCAGTCCGGGCGCGCGCCCGCCATCACGACCGACATCGCGGTGGACGACCCCATCGCCGACGTCGTCGCCAAGCTCGCCTACGAGGAGCAGCAGACCCTCGCCGACACGGCCGCCGGACTCGACACCGTCCAGCTCGGCGCCGCCGTGGGCGCGCTGGCCGCCGCCCGGCGCACCGATGTGTACGGCATCGGGGCGTCCGGGCTCGTCGCCCAGGACCTCACCCAGAAGCTGCTGCGCATAGGCCTCATAGCCCACGCCCACAGCGATCCGCACCTCGCGGTGACCAACGCGGTGCAGCTCCGTGCGGGCGACGTGGCGATCGCCATCACCCACTCCGGTTCGACGGGGGACGTCATCGAGCCGCTGCGGGTCGCCTTCGAGCGCGGGGCCACGACCGTGGCCATCACCGGCCGGCCGGACTCGCCGGTCACCCAGTACGCCGACCACGTACTGACCACGTCCACCTCACGGGAGAGCGAGCTGCGCCCGGCCGCGATGTCCTCGCGGACGAGTCAACTGCTCGTGGTGGACTGTTTGTTCGTGGGAGTGGCCCAGCGTACGTACGAGACGGCGGCGCCCGCGCTGGCCGCGTCGTACGAGGCGCTGGCTCATCGGCATCGCACCAGCCCCAGGTGAGTGACACCCCGGGTGAGTAAGCAGGACGCACGCCGCACCCAGACCTGAGAGAGCCGCCCCCCATGACCTCCCCTGATCTGCGCAGCCAGCTGGCTTCCCTGACCACCGAAGCCTTCCGGCCCGAGCTCGCCGACATCGACCGTCTGCCCACCCTCGACATCGCCCGCCTGATGAACGCCGAGGACGCCGGAGTCCCGGCGGCCGTCGCCGCCCAGCTTCCCCGGATCGCCGCCGCCATCGACGCCGTCGCCGAGCGCATGGGCCACGGCGGCCGGCTGGTCTACGCCGGCGCGGGCACCGCGGGCCGGCTCGGCGTCCTGGACGCCTCCGAGTGCCCGCCCACCTTCAACACCGATCCCGCGCAGGTCGTCGGCCTGATCGCGGGCGGGCCCGAGGCGATGGCGAGCTCCGTCGAGGGCGCGGAGGACTCCGGGGAGCTGGCCCGCCAGGACCTGGACGCGCTGAAGCTCACCCCGGAGGACACCGTGGTCGGCATCTCCGCCTCCGGCCGCACCCCCTACGCGATCGGCGCCGTCGAGCACGCCCGCGCCCTGGGCGCCCTGACCGTCGGCCTGGCCTGCAACGAGCACAGCGCGCTCGCGGCCGCCGCCGAGCACGGCATCGAGGTCGTCGTCGGCCCCGAGCTGATCACCGGGTCCACGCGGCTGAAGGCCGGTACGGCCCAGAAGCTGGTCCTCAACATGCTCTCGACCATCACGATGATCCGGCTCGGAAAGACCTACGGGAACCTGATGGTCGACGTCCGCGCCTCCAACGACAAGCTCCGGGCCCGCTCGCGCCGTATCGTCGCGCTGGCCACCGGGGCGGGCGACGACGAGATCGAGCGGGCCCTCAGCGAGTGCGGCGGCGAGGTGAAGAACGCGATCCTGGTGCTGCTCGCCGATGTCGACGGCCCGACGGCCGCCCGCCTTCTGGAGGACTCCGGCGGCCATCTGCGTGCCGCGCTGGCGCACGCGGCCCGCTGACCCGCACGCTCGGGGCGTGCGCAACGACCCCGCCTCCACCGCGACCGCCCTCCTCACCCTGGTCGGCGGCCCGGCCAACGTCACCGCCGTGGCCCACTGCATGACCCGCCTCCGGCTGGCCCTCGCCGATCCGGCGGCGGCGGACGAGGCAGGGCTGCGGGCCCTGCCCGGGGTGCTCGGGGTGGTGTCCGACGGGACCACCCGGCAGATCGTGCTCGGTCCGGGGATCGTCGACGAGGTCACGGCGGAGGTGGAGGCGCGGGTGGCGGACGCCGGTCAACTCCAGCCTCCCGGCGGCTGGTTGGCGGAAACGGGCGCCCGGTTGCCGGAAGCCGCCGCCCGGTTGCCGGAAGGGGAGATCCGGCCGGCGGAAGGAGACGCCAGGCCGGCGGAAGGGGACGCCCGGCCGGCGGAAGGGGACGCCCGGCCGGCGGAGGGCAAGGCCCTCAAGACCACCCTGCGCCGTATCGCGAACGTCTTCGTCCCGCTGATCCCCGCCCTGATCGGCTGCGGCATCCTGTCCGGACTCAACGGCCTGCTGCTGAACACCGGTTGGCTGCCCGGCCTGGCCCCCGCGCTGTCCGCGATCGCCTCCGCCTTCCTGGCGCTGATCGCGGTCTTCGTCGGCTTCAACACGGCACGGGAGTTCGGCGGCACGCCGGTGCTGGGCGGGGCGGTGGCGGCCGTCGTCGTATACCCGGGTGTGGCAAGGGTGACGGCGTTCGGGACGCACCTCGCGCCCGGCCAGGGCGGGGTGCTGGGCGCGCTGGCGGCGGCCCTGCTGGCGACCCGGGTGGAGAAGTGGGTCCGGGGCCGGGTCCCGGGCGCACTGGACGTCCTCCTCACCCCCACCGTCACGGTCCTCGTCTCCGGCCTGGTGACGCTGTACGGCCTGATGTACGCGGCCGGAGCGGTGGCGACGGCGATCGGCACCGCGGCGAACTGGCTCCTCGCGACCGCCGGAGCCGTCGCCGGACTGGTCCTCGGGGGCCTCTTCCTCCCCCTGGTCCTGCTGGGCCTGCACCAGGCCCTCATCCCCATCCACACCACGCTCATCGAGCAGCAGGGGTACACGGTCCTGCTCCCGCTGCTGGCCATGGCGGGCGCGGGCCAGGTGGGCGCGGCGCTCGCGGTGTACGTCCGGCTGCGCCACGACACATCGCTGCGTACGACGATCAGGTCAGCCCTCCCGGCAGGCCTGCTGGGGGTGGGCGAGCCGTTGATCTACGGGGTGTCCCTGCCGTTGGGCCGCCCGTTCCTGACCGCCTGCGCGGGCGGGGCGGCGGGCGGGGCGTTCATCGGCTTCTTCGCGATGCTCGGCACCAAGGTGGGCGCGACGGCGATCGGCCCGTCGGGCTGGGCTCTCTTCCCTCTGCTCACGGGGAACAGGGGGGCGGGGACGGCGGCGGCGATCTACGGCGGCGGTCTCCTCACCGGCTACCTGGTCGGCTTCCTGGCGACCTATGCCTTCGGCTTCCCGCGCCGCCCCCGAGTGGGCGCACCCGCGTGACGTACCGCCCAACCGGTCGTTCCCCGGGCATGATGAAGAAGCTCCTGGTCACCGCCGTCCTCACGGCCTCCGCCGCGGCCCTGGCCGCCCCCGCCCACGCCGACGACCGCGGGTACGACGCCGATGCCGCGAGGTGCGTCGAGAACCTCGCCGTGCTGCCCGCCCTCACTCCCGTCTCCCCGCTGGCACTGGCGGCCGGCGCCCTCGCCGCCGCCCCCACCTGCGGGGCGCAGAGCGCCCTGGAGCGCATCAACGGCAACGGCTGACCGCCGGTCCCTCAGCGCCCCGACGGATCTCCGGGGGCGCGCCAGACCAGGGTGTACCGCCAGAAGAGCCGACGCCTGAGCCGGACGCCGGGAAGCAGCCGGCGCGCCTGCCTCCCGATCTCCTCGAAGGACAGCTCGGGTTCACGGGTCCGCGCGGTCATGGAAACGGGCCGGGGCGAGCCGGCCCGCCCACGGTTCTTCACCCACCCCGTCAACGCGTTGAGCGGTATGGCAACCAGCCCGAGCGCGTGATCGACGGGACTCGCGGCCCGCGCACACCCGACGACGACCAGGGTCCCGCCGGGAGCCAGCTCCTTCTTGAACCGGTCCAGAGCCTCGGCGAAGGGCAGATGGTGGAGTACGGCGACACAGCTGATGACGTCGTACGGGCCGGCGGGGATCTCCTGCGGGGCTGCGCCGAGGCTGTAGCCGACGGGGGCGGCGGGCCCGGTCAGCTCCCGGGCCCGCTGAAGGATCTCCGAGTCCGAGTCGACGCCCTGGACCCACTCCCCCCGCTCGGCCAGCAACCGCACCAGATCCCCGCTCCCGCACCCCACATCCAGCGCCCTGGCGAACCGCCGGGGCAACTGCCGTAGCAGCCATGGGTGGTAGTGGGCGTTGTGATCCCAGGGGTGGGCGGCGTTGAAGCGGTCGAGGGCGTCGACCAGGCGGCCGGGCAAGATGCTCGTCATGCCGTCAGTCCACCATGGGCTTTCCCCGGGCTTCCCCGATGGGCATCTACTTGAAGAATAGGAAAGCAAATGCCAGTCTGATACCTCGCGGCCGGCCTGGAAGCGGACAGGTACGTCAAGGTCCGCAAGGGATACATCGGCAGGCGGCCCCGCACCTGGCTCTCCCTCACCGCCCTCGGGCGAGCGGCCCTCTCCGCCCATCTGTCCGCCTTGCAGGACCTCGCCGCGCGGAACGCGCGCAACGCGGCGGCCATGGACCAGTGAAGCCCGGACAAGAGCAACGAAGGACACGCGGACCGATCATGAACCACGCCCAGCTCGCCGCCCTCGGCCGGGCCCTCCGGTTGCTCGGGGAGCACGGGGAGGCTCTGACCGGCGACACCCCGGACGCCCGGCTGCACGAGATCAAGGCCGATCTGCGGCGGGCGCTCGATCTGGTGGACGAGAGCGTCGCCTCGAACGCTCCCGCCACGCGCTGCCCCGAGCATCCGCAGGGCCCCGTCGACGAGAGCGCGCCCGACCTGTGTCTGCTGTGTGAGACCCGGCGCCGGGCCGCCCGGCGGTCGGAGTTCCAGGGCGGGCGGGCCGAACCCGCGCCCGTCGCCACCGCGCCCTCCCGTTACGGTGTCCGCGCCGACCGGCCCCAGCCGCAGCAGCGCTGGCTGCCCGAGGCGTGGAACGGGCAGGAGTGGCAGCTGTGCGGGACGCCGCGCAGGGACCGGCGGGAGGCCGAGGCCTACCTCGCCGCGCAGCGGCGCGGGTCACGTCCCGCGATGGCCTACCGGCTCGTGCACGAGTTCACCGACTACGAGGTGCTGCGGGTGTGGGGTACGCCCCTGCACGTCGACATCGAGCCGATGGGCAACCTCTAGGCGTCAGCTGAGCAGGGGCAACGGCCCGAACTCGTACCCCTCCCATATCCGCCTGCTCCGCTCCTCCGGGTACGGCGCCACCGTCGGCTCCGCGTCCAGGATCTGTACCAGGCGGGCATCGGGGTCGTACTGCGGCCAGCCGGGGTCGCCCGTCCGTGCGAACGACGTCCAGGCGCCCCGCATGAACGTGGACAGCCGCTCCGCCTCCGGTGTGGGGGTGCCGCCGGGGAAGGCGAGCGCGCCGAGGTCCGCGCCGTACGTGCCGAAGAGCAGCGGGATGTCCAGGGCGTGGCAGGAGCCGAGCAGGCCGTCTCTGTCGGGGGCCGGCCAGGTCAGTTCGTAGACGTGGGCGCGTCCGCCGCCCCTGCGCTGGGCCTCCGCGAGGCGCAGGCTCGGCAGCGCGAACAGCCAGTCGGTCTGGACGCGTTCGAAGAGCTGCTCGGCGGTGGCGTCCGGGTAGGCCGCGCGGTAGGCCGCCTCGCCCGCCTCGCCGCCCGGCGCGTACATCCGCAGGGTCGCCGTCGCCAGGTCGTCCGTGACCCTGCCGTCCATGCCCGCCACGACCAGGAACAGGCGCCATTCGTCGCGGTTGTGGCCGACGAGGAGGTCCACGTCCCTCGCCGAGCCCGAGGCCAGCGCCGCCCAGGGGGCCGCGGGCAGCACGTCGCCGTCGACGACCGGGGCGAAGGGGACCGTGGTCGGGGCCGCCTGGCCCCATCTTCCGGTGTACTGGGCCATTTTGGCCCCCAGCGCCGCGCCCGCCTCGGTGAGCCGCTGCGGGTCGATCGCCGCCAGGTCGGCCGCCGTCGGCCCGCGGCCCGCCTCGGCCGCCAGGGCCGCGGCGATGTCGCGGGCCAGTTCGGGCGAGAGGAACGTGCCCGGCACGCTCTGTGCCACCGCGCGCCGGAACAGGCCACGGGCTCTGGGCATCGCCATCAGCGAGGCGATGGAGCCCGCGCCCGCCGATTCACCGAAGACCGTGACCTGGGCCGGGTCGCCGCCGAACGCGGTGATGTTCTCCTGGACCCATTCCAGGGCCGCCAGCTGGTCCAGCAGGCCCCGGTTGGCCGGTGCGCCGTCCCAGAGGGCGAAACCCTCCATGCCCATGCGGTAGTTGAGGGTGACGAGGACCGCGTCGCCCTCGCGGGCCAGGTGCCGTGCGTCGTAGCCGGGCTGACCGCCGTGGCCCACTTTGAACGCGCCGCCGTAGATCCACACCATCACCGGGCGGGCGGCGGACGCATCCGGGTCCGGGGTCCAGACGTTGACGGTGAGCCAGGTGTCGTCCCGCGGGGTGGGCAGCTGGGGCGCGCGGCCCAGGAAGCCTGTCTCCTGCGGGGGCGGCGGGCCGAACGCGTACGCCTCCCGGACGCCGTCCCAGGGGCGGGGCGGGCGCGGGGCCTGGAAGCGGGCCGCCCCGACCGGGGGTTCGGCGAAGGGGATGCCCCGGAACACCGACAGGCCCGCCTCCCGCAGACCGCGCACCGCGCCGGAGGCGGTGCGCACCACGGGGCCGTCGCGGCCATCGGTGTCCGGGACGCCGCTTTCCGAGGCCTGGGACTCACTCGTCGTCATGCTCGCTCCTCTTGCCCTCACCGGTCATCAGAGGAACGCACCAAGACGATCACAAGTGCCCGCCCGGAGAAAGAAGCCCGCAAGTCAGCTGAGCGTCTTCACCGCCGCCGCGTCGTACGGCTTGAGGTCCTCGAAGCGGTCGGAGAGCACCTTGGCCGCCCACTGAGGGTCCTGGAGCAGCGCACGGCCGATGGCGACCATGTCGAACTCGTCGGCCTCCATGCGGTCCAGGAGGTTGTCGATGCCGTTGACCTGGGAGCCCTCGCCCTGGAAGGCGTTGAGGAAGTCGCCGTCGAGGCCGACCGAGCCCACGGTGATGACCTGCTTGCCGGTGAGCTTCTTGGTCCAGCCGGCCAGGTTCAGGTCCGAGCCGTCGAACTCCGGCAGCCAGTAGCGGCGGGTGGAGGCGTGGAAGACGTCGACTCCGGCCGCCGCCAGCGGGGTGAGGATCGCCTCCAGCTCCTCCGGGGTCTCGGCGAGGCGGGCGGTGTAGTCCTGCTGCTTCCACTGCGAGTAGCGGAAGATGACCGGGAACTCGGCCGAGACCGCCTCACGGACCGCGGCGACGATCTCCGCCGCGAAGCGGGTGCGGGCCACCGGGTCGCCGCCGTAGGCGTCGGTACGGCGGTTGGTGCCCTCCCACAGGAACTGGTCGACGAGGTAGCCGTGGGCGCCGTGGATCTCCACGCCGTCGAAGCCGATGCGCTCGGCGTCCGCGGCGGCCTTGGCGAACGCGGCGACGACGTCGTCCAGGTCCGCCTGCGTCATGGCCTTGCCGGTGGGCTCGGCGCCCGCGGTGACCAGGCCGGAGGGACCCATCGCGGGGGCGTCCGGGTAAGGGGCCTCGCCGTCCTTGCGGACCATGCCGATGTGCCACAGCTGCGGGACTATGGTGCCGCCCGCCGCGTGCACGTCCTCGGCGACCTTCGCCCAGCCCGCGAGCTGCTCCTCCCCGTGGAACCTCGGCACCCGGTCGCTCTGGCCGGCCGACTCGTGGCCCACGTACGTGCCCTCGGTGACGATCAGGCCGACCCCGGCGGCGGCACGGCGGGCGTAGTACGAGCGCACGTCCTCGCCGGGGATGCCGCCCGGCGAGAACATGCGGGTCATCGGCGCCATCACGATCCGGTTGGGAACGGTGAGACCGTTGAGCGCGATCGGGCGGGACAGGATCTGGGCCGCGCGGGAGGCGGGGGTCGTGACGGTCACGTGGGGGCTCCTCGTGAGGGGTGTTAACCGGTCGGTATGTGAGCACGCATTGTTGCAGCTCCTGAAGTAACGACCTATGCGATGGCCCACATTCCACCCCACCGAAAACCGTCAGGTGACGCCGCTCACACTCTCCCGGTTCAGCCGCCGCACCCGTCTGGTCCGCGTTCGTCGATCACCTCAAGCGGCCCCAGAGCTGAGTCGCCGTCTGTTCCGTGAACTCCGTCGGGGAGGGATCCGTCGGCAGCTGCGCGGGCACCGTCGTGTCCTTCTTCTTGCCCGGCTTGTCGGCGAAGAGCGCGACGGTCAGGGTGAGCCGGTTGTCGTAGGCGACGGTCCACACCGTGCGGCGGGTGATGCCGCCGCCCGCGCCGGCCGTGAACCGGGCCGGCGCGGCCACCCCTGCGGTCGCCTGCTCGGGCAGGACCCGGTGGCGGTCGGGGTGCGCGGAGTAGACGGTCCGGCCTGCGCGGGTGATGCGCGCGACCGTGTACGGCGCGGCATACGTGCCGTGGGCCGCGACCGCCGCGTACGCCGACGTCAGCTTCAGCGGTGTGGGCGCGGTTGTCTTCGGCAGCCCCGTGAGCGGCGCCCCGAACCGCCGGCCCGCCAGCGGCGTCATCGCCGTACCCGCCTCCACCGCCCCGCTCACCGCGTCGTTGAAGGGTTGCCGGGCGTAGTCCGACCCCCCGTACAGGACCCGCACCGCACCGTCGCCGGGCTCCATGCCCACGACGGCGGTGTGGAGCCGTACCCCCTTGCCGGCCTTCTGCCCCTTGACCAGTTCCGCCGTGAAGTCCTGCTGTGTGAGGTCGAAGGTGGTGCGCACGGTGTAGCCGCCCTTGGCCAGCTGGTCCTCGGTGATGCCGAGCCGGTCGGCGGCCTCTTTCGCCGCGACGTCGATCAGGTACTGCCGCTGCCCGTCGGTCGCCCCCGGCGGATAGAACCGGAACGCCGGGAAGCGGGCCTCGGCCCGCTGTTTCGCGGTGATGTTCCCGCTCGCCGCCATCGCGTCCAGCACCCACTCCCAGCGGCGTTGGAGCGTCGCCGTGACTTTCGGGTCCGAGCCGGCCTTCTCGTAGTAGGAGGGGAGGTTGATGATGGCGGCCAGGGCCGCGCCCTGGGAGACGGTGAGGTTCTTGGTGTCGACGTCGAAGTAGTTGCGGGCGGCGGACTGGATGCCGGCGGCGCCCCGGCCGAAGTACACGGTGTCGAGGTAGCCCTGGAGGATCTCGTCCTTGGAGCGGGTGCGGTCCAGCTTGACCGCGATCAGCGCCTCGCGCGCCTTGCGTGACAGGCTCTGCTCGGGGCTGAGCAGCGCGTTCTTGACGTACTGCTGGGTGATGGTGGAGCCGCCCTGGTGTTCGCCGCCGGTCAGCGCCGCCGCGACGGCACGGACGAGGGCCTTCGGGGAGACGCCGGAGTCGGTCCGGAAGGAACGGTTCTCGGCGGCGATCACCGCGTCCTGCACATACCGCGGCACCTGCGACAGCGGCACGTCCTGCCGGTCGACCGGCCCCCGGCGGCCCAGATAGCCGCCCTTCGCGTCGAGGAAGACGGTGCTCTGGACGACCGTGTCCGGGTGCGGATCGGGAATGACGGTGAGCTTGTACGCGACGACGACCGCCCCGCACAGCAGGGCGAGCAGGGCCAGGAAGGCGGCCAGCAGCCGACGCACGATTCGGCCCCGGTTGCGGCGCAGACGGACGCGGAGCGGGATGCGGCGCGAACGGGCGGGCGAAGAGGCCTTCTCGGGCTCCTTCCCGGGCTCCCGCTCGGGTTCCTTTTCGGGCCCCTTCTCCGGCTCCCCCTCGGGTTCCCTCTTGGGCCCCTCCTTGAGCTCCGGGGTCATGCCTGCCACCCCCCGCTCCGCAGCCGTGCCACGACGGCGCCCGCGGCGTCGTACACCGTGACGCCCTCACCGCCCCCGGTGTCCCCGGTGCTCCCGGCGCTCCCGGCCCGCTCCATGCCGTCGACGATGAGCGTCTTGGTGTCCTGCGCGGACAGCGGCGTGCTCGTGTACCAGACGCCCCAGCCGGGGCTGCCCGCCAGGGTGAGCACCTTGGCGGCGACCTCGCCGTGACCGGTGCTCACCTCGACTCGCCCCGGGTCCCCGGTGACGCCGTAGTACAGGCCGGACAGGAAGTAGCTGCCCTTCACCGGCTCCGCATGCAAGGACACCCCCGGCGTGTGACGCGGATAGGCGTCCAACCCGCGGAACTGGTTGGCCTGTTCCGGTGTCGACCAGTGGCTGCCGTCCGCGGTCAGCCACATCTCCACGCCGGGCGCCGCCTGCACCCGCTCCCCGGGCGCCACGATTCGTACGGAACCGACCGCGCGCCCCGCTGCCGTACCGTTCGACGCACCGCCGCCGGTCCCGCCGACCAGGCCGGTGACGACGAACCCCCCGGCCACCAGCACCACCACCGCACAGCCACCGGCGACCACCGCGGCCCGGCGCCGCCGCCGCGCCCGTCCCCGCACGGTCACCGCGTCCAGCGGGACCGGGGAGGGAACCAGGTCCCCGGCCTCGGCGGCGTAGGCCTTCCGCAGCCGCCGCTCATCGCCCCCGGCCGCCTTCACGCCCCGCTTGCCGATGTGGCGCACCGCGCCCGTGGAGACGCCGAGCAACTGGCCGATCTGCGCGTCCGGCAGGCCCTCCCCGTACCGCAGCACCAGCACGGCCCGCCGCCGGTCGGCCCGCCGCCCGAGCGGCCACGGCCGCCGCAACCAGCTCCGCACGAGCTGACGCCGTACGTGGAAGTCCACGTCGTTGCGCGGAACGCGGCGCCAGCGCCCGTATACCCGTATGAGCGTCCTCCTCGCCAGGTCGTCCGCGTCGGGCAGATCCCCGGTGAGCAACCACGCGGTGCGAAGGAGCCGGGGCCAGCAGGTACGCGCGTAGGCGGCGAAGTCGTCATGGATCCGGGCACCCGTCCGCATCGTCTTCTCCTTGGGTCACGTGTGTTTCGATGGACGCCGCGCACGCGGCCCACGCGACCTGTACGCACGGGCGGGGCGGGCGGGTTGCACGGGAGACGAGAAACTCACGCAGACTCCGGCGGAGGGCATGACCGAGGACGAGTTCGACGCTTTCTACGCGGCCGCGTTCCCCCGCCTGACCGGGCAGCTCTATGCCTTCACCGGAGACCACGGCGAGGCTCAGGACGTGGTACAGGAGGCGTTCGTACGCGCCTGGGACCGGCGGAAGTCCTTCCTGGCCGACAGCGCCCCCGAGGCCTGGATCCGCACGGTCGCCCTACGGCTGGCGGTCAGCCGCTGGCGGCGCGCCAGGCGCTGGCTGGAACTGGTACGACGGCACACACCACCCGAGTCCACTCCGGGCCCGGGTCCCGAACACGCCGCGCTGGTGGCCGCGTTGCGCCAATTGCCCCAGGCGCAGCGGTTGGCGATCGTCCTGCACCATCTGTGCGACTTGAGTGTCGAGCAGGTAGCCTCCGAGACCGGCGCGCCCGTGGGCACGGTCAAGGCCCGGCTGTCCCGGGGCCGGGCCGCCCTGGCGAAGCAGCTGGGCACGGACGAGGCCGATGAGCCGGTACGGAAGGAGGGCGGCCGTGTCGGATGAACTGACCACCGGGCTCCGCGATCTGGCCACGGCCAACGAGACCCCGCCGGCCATCTCCGCCCCCGAGATCCGCCGCCGCGCCGCCCGCCGGGGCCGCCGTCGCCGCACGGCCCTCACCCTCGGTGCGGGCGCCGCGGCCCTCGCTCTCGCGGTCTTCGTCCCGACGCTGAACTCGGGCGGCACCCCCGCCCACCGCCAGTCCCCGGCCGCCACCGCTCCCCGCCTGCCGTCCCCCACCCCCACCCCCACCCCCACCCCCAGCTCCTCCTCCCCTGTCGCGACCCCGGTCGCCGGCACGGTGGACTTCGAGAAGCAGACCCTGGCCATCGGCGGCCGGATCATGCCCATCACCTCGGGCTCTCCGGCCCGTGTCGCCACCGGCCCGCTGACCGTCGCCGCGAAACCCCACCTCACGCGGGACGTCGTCGGGCAACTCTCCAAGGACGCCTGCAAGGTGACGGTCCCGTTCCTGATCGAACTCCGCGGCACCGACCGGACCAGCGTCTACGTCGGCCCCCTCGCCTGCGCCGCCCGGGCCGGCGACTGGATCGGCCTCGGCGCGAAGGACGCCGTCTGGCTCTACAACAGGCTGAAGCCGGGCGACACCCTGTCGGTGGTCACACCGAGCGCCTAGCGCGATCCGGCGCCCCGAAGCTCAAGCCACCAGCCCCGAGCGCTCTTTGCAGGGAATGGGTGGAGGGTCCCAACCCGCCCTCCCACCCCGTGAGTTGACTGGACGCAACCGATTTGCCACGGACGGTCACAAGGCTCTAGCGTGCCCGCATAACGAACAACCCCCGCCAGGTGCTGGAACACCTGCGGGGGTTTGACCCACGAGACCGGCAAGGACCCGATCCCGTGGTTTGACCTACGAGACCGGCAAGGACCCGATCCCGTGGCTGAAGCCAAGCTTAGTGCCCTCCCCCGTCCGCGCACGCATCCCCCCACCCGATGGCCAATCCGGGTTACGGCAAGCGCGCGGCATCGGGCCAACGACCCCGCACGAACCACGACTTCGCGCACCTCCCGCCCCGCGAGGCGGCCATCGCCGCGTACGTCGACCGGCTTCCCGAAGGCGCCGACATCTCGGTGAAAACGCTGGCCAAACACCTCCCGTACGGCCAGTGCGCGCTGCGTACGGCCCTCAACCGCATCCAGGCGGCAGGGCACTTACGGCGCGGAAGGGAGCGGCTGGAGACGGCGGACGGCGGCTCGCGCTGGATCACCCGATCGTGGTGGTCCCGTACCGCACGCGACGACGCCTGGTGGGCGGCCTTCACGCGCGGCGACGTACCGGAACCGGGACAGCCACCGGACGAGCGGGCCCGTCCCACCCGCTCCCGGGCCCACATCCTCCTCGCCGCCCTGGGCCGTACGGCCCCGGTCCTGTCCCTCTCCGCCGCCGACTGCGCGGCGCTCGCCCCGCTGGTGGAGGGGTGGTTCGCGCGCGGCGCCACCGACGAGTCCGTGCTCCGCGCGCTGACCGAGGGCCTGCCCACGCCGGTCCACCACCCGGCCGCCCTGGTCCGCCGCCGCCTGGTCGACAAGATCCCCCCGGAACCGGTCCCGCGCCCGCCGCGCCGGGTGCTGGAGTGCGCGGAGTGCGGGGTGCCGGGGCGGCCGGACGCACTGCCGGGGGGTGTGTGCGGCGGTTGCCGGGGCGAACGCGCGCCGACGCACTCCAATGCGCCCCTGCCCGCTTCGGCGGTCCAAGTCCACGCAGCCGAGATCCGCGCTGCGATGTCCCTCAAACGACGAGAAAGGGCACACGTATGACGGCTTCCACGGTCCGACATGACCACTCAGGGGCACGATGGAGGGGAGGAGGCGACGCCATGACCCCTGACACCGAAGAACGCCCGCAGATGTCCGTCGAGGACTTCGAGGAACTCGTCCGCAGGGCTCCGAGGGAGCTGCGGAACCGGCTCGAGTTCCTGGGCGGAAGGCTGTGCATCCGGCACGGGCCGCTCGACGTGGAGGAGTTCGAGGAACTGGCCGCAGCCGCCCCCGAAACCGTGCGGCTTGAGTACGTCAACGGAAAGGTAGTAGTCAAGGCCATGCCGGACGGCAGCCACACGTCGATCTTCATGTGGCTGCTGCGCCAGTGCATGCAGCAACGGCCTGACCTGGACCTCGCGCCCGAGAGGGGCGTCAAGGCCGAGGCCTACCGCAAGGGCCGCGCCATCACGGATGGCTTCCTCGCTCCGGTGGACCACTTCAGGGGCCACGGCAACTGGTCCGACACCGACGGCGCCCTCATGGCCGTGGAGATCACCTCCCACGACCGCGACACCGACCAGCGCGACCGCATCGACAAGCCCGTGGGTTACGCGGCGGCCGGGATCCCCGTCTATCTGCTCATCGACCGCGACAGCAGCACGGTCAGCGTGTACAGCGAACCGAAGGACGGGCGTTACCTCCAGTGCTCCACCCGCCGCTGGGGGGCGACCGTCGAACTGCCGCCTCCGGTGAGCATCACCCTCGACACCGAGAAGCTCAAGGACTACGCCGACTGAGGCTCGTGAAACGCCCGAGGGCGGCACCCCCAGCCGGAAGCTGGGGGCGCCGCCCTCGGTTCGAAGGACAGGCGATCAACCCTCAGGTCGATCAGAAGTCCATGTCACCGCCCGGCATGCCGCCGCCGGCCGGCGCGGCGGCCTTCTCCGGCTTGTCGGCGATGACGGCCTCGGTGGTGAGGAACAGCGCGGCGATGGAGGCGGCGTTCTGCAGGGCGGAACGGGTCACCTTCGCCGGGTCGATGATGCCCTCGGCGATCATGTCGACGTATTCGCCCGTGGCGGCGTTCAGACCGTGGCCGACGGCCAGGTTGCGCACCTTCTCCACGACGACGCCACCCTCGAGACCACCGTTGACGGCGATCTGCTTCAGCGGGGCCTCCAGCGCGATGCGCACGGCGTTGGCGCCGGTCGCCTCGTCACCCGACAGGTCCAGCTTCTCGAAGACCGAGGAGGCCTGCAGCAGGGCCACGCCACCACCGGCGACGATGCCCTCCTCGACGGCCGCCTTGGCGTTGCGGACGGCGTCCTCGATGCGGTGCTTGCGCTCCTTGAGCTCCACCTCGGTGGCGGCACCGGCCTTGATGACCGCGACACCGCCGGCGAGCTTCGCCAGGCGCTCCTGCAGCTTCTCGCGGTCGTAGTCCGAGTCGCTGTTCTCGATCTCGGCGCGGATCTGGTTCACGCGACCGCCGACCTGCTCCGAGGAGCCGGCACCGTCGACGATGGTGGTCTCGTCCTTGGTGATGACGACCTTGCGGGCGCGGCCCAGGAGGTCCAGGGTCGCGTTCTCCAGCTTGAGGCCGACCTCCTCGGAGATGACCTCGCCGCCCGTGAGGATGGCGATGTCGCCGAGCATGGCCTTGCGGCGGTCACCGAAGCCCGGGGCCTTGACGGCGACGGACTTGAAGGTGCCGCGGATCTTGTTGACGACCAGGGTCGACAGGGCCTCGCCCTCGACGTCCTCGGCGATGATCAGCAGCGGCTTGCCGGACTGCATGACCTTCTCCAGCAGCGGGAGCAGGTCCTTGACCGAGGAGATCTTGGAGTTGGCGATGAGGATGTACGGGTCCTCGAGCACCGACTCCATGCGCTCCATGTCGGTCGCGAAGTAGGCGGAGATGTAGCCCTTGTCGAAGCGCATGCCCTCGGTGAGCTCGAGCTCCAGACCGAAGGTGTTGCTCTCCTCGACGGTGATGACACCTTCCTTGCCGACCTTGTCCATGGCCTCGGCGATCAGCTCGCCGATCTGGGTGTCGGCGGCGGAGATGGACGCGGTGGAGGCGATCTGCTCCTTGGTCTCGACGTCCTTCGCCTGCTCCAGCAGGGCGGCGGAGACGGCCTCGACGGCCTTCTCGATACCGCGCTTGAGAGCCATCGGGTTGGCGCCGGCGGCTACGTTGCGCAGGCCCTCCTTGACCAGGGCCTGGGCGAGCACGGTCGCGGTGGTCGTACCGTCACCGGCGACGTCGTCCGTCTTCTTGGCGACTTCCTTGACCAGCTCGGCGCCGATCTTCTCGTACGGGTCCTCGAGCTCGATCTCCTTGGCGATGGAGACACCATCGTTGGTGATCGTGGGGGCGCCCCACTTCTTCTCGAGGACGACGTTGCGACCCTTGGGGCCGAGCGTCACCTTCACGGCGTCCGCGAGCTGGTTCATGCCGCGCTCGAGGCCGCGCCGCGCCTCCTCGTCGAACGCGATGATCTTGGCCATGTGAAGTGGTCCCTCCAGGACTGGGGGTGATTCCTTCGGACCGCGCCCGCGCCCGCGACGGACGGTTCGCCGGCCTCGTGGTTCCTTGCCCCACGTGGCCGCCGGACCTCACCGACCCGGTCCTTCTTTGTCACTCTCACCTTCAGAGTGCTAACGCAATGATTAGCACTCGGCACCCGCGAGTGCAAGCGCCTCGGGGGTGCCGGAGGGCGCGCTCGGCCGTGCGCGAACAGGGGTGCGCGCGAACGGGGGCGCCGGGCATGACGAAGGGCCCGCACCCCGGGAGGTGCGGGCCCTTCGAAGATGAAACAGAAGAACGTCGCTGTCAGCCGACGCGTGCTTCAGCTGGTCGCCAGCCGGACCATGTCCGCCTGCGGGCCCTTCTGACCCTGCGAGATCTCGAAGTCGACCCGCTGCCCCTCTTCCAGGGTGCGGTAACCGTCCATCTGGATCGCGCTGTAGTGGACGAAAACATCCGCACCACCGTCGACCGCGATGAAGCCGTACCCCTTCTCCGCGTTGAACCACTTGACGGTGCCCTGAGCCATGCCTAACTCCCCTATTACTGGCCCTTGCACAGATCCACACTTCGCGGATCCGGGTCAGACCTCACCCCCCAAATCGGTCGGGGGCGTGCGCCGGAACGCGTCGACCGCGGCTGAATGTATCTGTCCAACTGCCGTCTGCAACAGGTCAATCGGACGAGAATTCTGGACGGGAACGGTCCGGAATGTGCGGAGAATTCGCCCGAATTCCGGGCATGTCGGACCCCGCAAAGGCCACAAAAGCCGCATATAACCCGCGTACTTTGGCTACTTCTTGTCGGGTGTGCGGCATGAATCCAGGGCTCGCGACCCGAAGACCGCGACCAAGTGCCCCAACTGTACCGCGCTCAATCACGCAGAATTGCCCCCTCCGCTTCTCTCACGGAGGGGGCAATTCAATGAACAATGCGTAACCGAAGTTACCCAAGGTAACGATCAGCCGCCGGCGACCGCCGGAATGATGGAGACACCGGCACCATCCGGGGTGGCGGTCTCAAGGCCCTGCTCGAAGCGGACGTCGTCGTCGTTGACGTAGACGTTCACGAACCGGCGCAGCTTGCCCTGGTCGTCCAGGACGCGGGCGGCGATACCGGTGTGGTTCTTCTCCAGGTCGGCGATGACCTCGGCGAGGGTGCCGCCTTCGGCGGCCACTTCGGCCTGCCCGCCCGTGTAGGTGCGCAGGATGGTCGGGATGCGAACGGTCACGCTCATGCGAGGCCAGCCTCTCGGAAGGAGTCCAGGGTCGGGCGGATGGTGGCGCTGAGGCCGGTGCCGGCCACCGCGTCGAGGGTCTTGAGCCCATCACCGGTGTTGAGGACCACCGTGGTCTTCGTCGGGTCCAGGACGCCGTCCTTGACCAGCTTGCGGGTGACGCCGACCGTCACACCGCCCGCCGTCTCCGCGAAGATGCCCTCGGTGCGGGCCAGCAGCTTGATGGCGTCGACGACTTCCCCGTCCGTCACGTCCTCCACGGCGCCGCCGGTGCGGCGGGCGATGTCCAGGACGTACGGCCCGTCGGCCGGGTTGCCGATGGCGAGGGACTTGGCGATGGTGTTCGGCTTCTGCGGCCGGACCACGTCATGGCCCGCCTTGAAGGCGGCGGACACCGGCGAGCAGCCCTCGGCCTGGGCACCGAAGATCTTGTACGGCCTGTCCTCGACGAGCCCCAGCCTGATCAGCTCCTGCAGACCCTTGTCGATCTTCGTGAGCTGTGAGCCGGAGGCGATCGGCACCACGATCTGGTCCGGCAGCCGCCAGCCGAGCTGCTCGCAGATCTCGTACGCCAGGGTCTTGGAGCCCTCCGCGTAGTAGGGCCGCAGGTTGACGTTGACGAAGCCCCAGCCCTCGCCGGCCGGGTCGCCGATCAGCTCGGAGCAGAAGCGGTTCACGTCGTCGTAGTTGCCCTCGATGCCGACGAGCTCGCCGCCGTAGACCGCGGCCATGACGACCTTGCCCTGCTCCAGGTCGTGCGGGATGAACACGCAGGAGCGGAAGCCGGCGCGGGCCGCGGCGGCGCCGACGGCACCGGCGAGGTTGCCGGTGGAGGAGCAGGAGAGCGTGGTGAAGCCGAAGGCGCGGGCGGCCTCCAGGGCCTGGGCGACCACGCGGTCCTTGAAGGAGTGCGTCGGGTTGCCGGAGTCGTCCTTCACGAACAGGCCGCCGGTGACGCCGAGTTCACGGGCGAGGTTGTCGGCCTTGACGAGCTCGGTCCAGCCGGGGTTCAGGTTCGGCTTGCCGGCCACGTCGGCCGGGACGGGCAGCAGCGGGGCGTAGCGCCAGATGTTCGCCGGGCCGGCCTCGATGCGGCGGCGCAGCTCTTCGGTGTCGTAGGCGGAGAAGTCGTAGGCGATCTCCAGCGGGCCGAAACACTCCTCGCAGGCGAAGACCGGGCCGAGCGGGACGCGGTGGCCGCACTCGCGACAGCTCAGGGCGGCGGCGGGACCGAGGTCTACGGTGGAGTCGCTGGTGCTTGCAACTGTCTGCACAGCCATGTGAGGCGAGGCCCTTTCTCCTCATCTTCCTCACGACGCATCTCGCCGTGAGACGGATTTGGCACCTTCCCTAGCCAGGAGCCTCGCGGAGAACGAGAACCGGCTGGAGGGTTGCCGGGGCTTCATCGGGCCGTGTCCCTCTGCCCCTCTGGATGAGCGGTATTCGGTTGTGGGCGTGGGCGACCCCGGACATGCGATGGTCACCCGCGTTGTTCAAGACTGTAACCGAAGGCCAGGACAGTTGAGATAGTCGTCCGAACCGCGAGATGGATCACACGGTGCCGCCCGTGCGATCACGAACAGTGAGGAGCCGCAGACCGTGCTGGAAGAAGTCGAGCGCTGGCTGGCCACCCGCTCCTGGTCCGTGGCCGATCACCCGCTCCACCGGATCCTGTGCGCCAAGCAGCGCACGGGCCAGACGATCAGCGTCGTGCTGCCCGCGCTCAACGAGGAGGAGACGGTCGGCGACATCGTCGCGGTCATCCGTCACGACCTCGTGGAACAGGTCCCGCTCGTGGACGAGATCGTCGTCGTCGACTCCGGCTCCACCGACCGCACCTCCGAGGTCGCCGCCGCGGCGGGCGCCCGGGTCGTTCACCGGGACGAGATCCTGCCCCGCATTCCGGCCGTCCCCGGAAAGGGTGAGGTGCTGTGGCGCTCGCTCCTGGTCACCAGCGGGAACATCGTCTGTTTCATCGACGCGGACCTGAGGGAGTTCTCCTCCGACTTCGTCTCCGGGATCGTCGGCCCGCTGCTCACCGAGCCGGACGTGGACCTGGTCAAGGCGATGTACGACCGTCCGCTCGCCGGGTCCGCCGGGCAGGGCGGCCGGGTCACCGAGCTGATGGCCCGCCCGCTGCTGAACATGCACTGGCCGCAGCTGGCCGGTTTCGTCCAGCCGCTCGGCGGCGAGTACGCGGCCCGGCGCAGCCTGCTGGAACAGCTTCCCTTCCCCGTCGGCTACGGCGTGGAGCTGGGCATGCTGGTGGACGCCCTGCACCTGGTGGGACTGGACGCGCTGGCGCAGGTGGACGTGGGCGTGCGCAAGCACCGGCACCAGGACGGGCAGGCGCTCGGCCGGATGGCTGCCGCCATCTACCGCACGGCCCAGCTCCGGCTGGCCCGCGGGCATCTGATCCGCCCCTCGCTGACCCAGTTCGAGCGCGGCGGGGACGGCTTCGAGCCGCGCACGTACTCGGTGGACACCGAGGAACGGCCGCCGATGCTGGAGATCGCGGAGTACGCCGAGCGCAAGGTGGCGTGAACGGCCGTATACGGCCGCGCGCCGGACACAGCCGTACGTTTGAGCGTTTCCGGGCTGGGCTAGGTTGAGGACCATGGCTTCCACGCAGGGTGCTGCCGAGAAGGCTCGGGTGCTGGTCGCGTCCAACCGCGGCCCGGTTTCGTACACGGTGGACGAGGACGAGGGGGCGGGCTCGCTGCGCGCCAGGCGGGGCGGCGGCGGGCTGGTCTCGGGGCTGTCGGCGATCGGGTCGGACGCCCACGCCGTATGGGTGTGCGCGGCGCTCGGCGACGGCGACCGGGAGGCCGTACGGCGTGCGGACGGCGGGCTGCTGCCGGAAGGGGACACCGGCGGGCAGCGGGTGCGGATGCTCGACATCGACGCGGCGGTGCACGCCGACGCCTACAACGGCATCGCCAACTCCGTGCTCTGGTTCGTCCACCACATGCTCTACCAGACCCCGCTGGAGCCGGTCTTCGACGCGGAGTTCCGGCGGCAGTGGGCGTCGTACGAGGCCTACAACCGGGCGTTCGCCGAGGCGCTGGCCGAGGAGGCGGCCGAGGGGGCGGCGGTGCTGGTGCAGGACTACCACCTGTGCCTGGTGCCCGGGATGCTTCGGGCGCTCCGCCCCGACCTGCGGATCGGGCACTTCTCGCACACCCCGTGGGCGCCGCCGGAGTACTTCGGGCTGCTCCCTGACGACATCCGCGAGCAGCTGATGACGGGCATGCTCGGGGCGGACCGGGTGGCGTTCCTGACCCGGCGGTGGGCGGACGCGTTCACGGCGTGCTGTGCGGCGGTACTGGGTCCCGGGAGCCTCGCGGGTACGGCGATCGGGGTGCACGGCCTCGGCGCGGACGGCGACTTCCTGCGGGCCCGCTCGCACGAGCCGGACGTCGAGGAGCGGATGGCGGCACTGCGGGCGGAGATCGGCGAGGGGCGCAGGACCGTCGTCCGTGTCGACCGCACCGAGCTGTCCAAGAACATCGTGCGCGGGCTGCTGGCGTACCGGCAGCTGCTTCAGGACCGCCCCGAGTGGCGTGAGCGGGTGGTGCATGTCGCGTTCGCGTATCCGTCACGGCAGGACCTCGCCGTGTACCGGGACTACACGGCCGCGGTGCAGCGGGTGGCCGAGGAGATCAACTCCCGGTATGGAACGGCCGGTTGGACCCCGGTCGTACTGCACGTCAAGGACGACTTCGCGCGTTCCCTGGCCGCGTACCGGCTCGCCGACGTGGCCCTGGTCAACCCCATCCGGGACGGCATGAACCTGGTCGCCAAGGAGATCCCGGTCGTCTCCGACCAGGGCTGTGCGCTGGTGCTGTCCCGGGAGGCGGGGGCGTACGAGGAGCTGCGCGCCGACGCGTTCGTGGTGAACCCCTACGACGTGCTGGAGACCGCGCGGGCCCTGCACGAGGCGCTGAGCATGCCGGACGGGGAGCGGGCGGAGCGGTCGAAGAGGCTCGCCGCGGCCGCCACCGCGCTGCCGCCCGCCCAGTGGTTCCTGGAGCAGCTGCGCGCGCTCCGGGAGCTTCAGTCCAGCTGAGCGGCCAGCGCCCGCAGGAGGTGTACGACACCGGCGGGGCCGTCGACCACCATGTCCGCGCGCTCCGCCAGTTCCGTGACCTCCGTGCTGCCGCTGCAGACCAGGAGGCCGAAGACGCCTTCGGAGCGGAGTTCCTCGACGGCGGCGAAGGCGGGCAGGTCGCCGAGGTCGTCGCCGGCGTAGAGGACCGCCTCGGCGCCCGTCGTGCGGACGTGGCGGGCGAGCGCCATGCCCTTGTCCATGCCCGGCGGGCGCAGTTCCAGGACCATGCGGCCGGGTTCCACGACCAGGCCGTGCCGGGTGGCGAGGTCGGTGAGGGGGCCGCGCAGCGCCTCGAGGGCGGCCTGCGGGTCGTCGGCGCGGCGGGTGTGCACCGCGACCGCCCGGCCCTTCTCCTCGATCCATGTGCCGCGCCGGGCGCCGGCGCGCTCCAGCACGCCCGGCAGCTCGGCGCGGACGGCCGCCACGCCGGGGTGGGGTGCGGGGGCGGTGACGGCGCCGGTGGCCGCGTCCCAGCGTTCGGCGCCGTAGTGGCCGAGGACGGTGAGGTGCTCCAGGCCGAGGACGCCGTCGAAGCCGCCGTAGCGGACCGCTACGGCGGCGGGGCGGCCGGTGATCACGGCTACGGAGGCCACCTTGGGGGCGAGGGCGGCGAGTGCGGGCACGGCCTCGGGGTGGGCGCGGGCCTGCTCGGGGTCGGCGACGATGGGGGCCAGCGTGCCGTCGAAGTCCAGACCGACAGTCGCCGCGCTCGGCTTGGCGAGGAGCGCGGCGAGTCCGTCCCGGCCGGGCTGAGTGGCTGGGGTCGGCAGAGGATGCATACAGCGACACTATCCAGGGTCGGCCGAACTCACTCCTGAGGCTCCGCCCCTGGACCCCGTTCGCCGGCTCAGCGCTCCGTCCGCCGCACGTCCCGCACCCTCCGCAGGCGGTTCACCGTCACCGGGTCCAGGGCGAGGGCCCGCTCGTCGTCCAGCAGTGCGTTCAGCAGCTGGTAGTAGCGGACCGGGGACAGGCCCAGTTCCTCGCGTATCGCTCGTTCCTTGGCGCCGGGGCCGGAAAAGCCGCGGCGCTCCAGGGCGAGGATGGCCTGTTCGCGGGAGCCGAGTTCCATGGAAGCCACCGTAGCGGCGGGCGCTGACAGGCGGCTCAGCTCTTGCTGCTGTCGGCCGCGCTCGCCGCCGCCTGGAGGCGGGACAGCACGGTGGCGGGGCTGCCGCCGGGGGCGACGGCCTGGCCTATGTTCTGCTTCACGGCCGCGCTGACCGACGCCCACGAGGTCTTGCCGACGGGGTAGAGCTCGGAGGTGGGCAGCTGGTCGAGGAAGGGGTGCAGGGCCTTGTCGGGGGCGGCGCCCGAGTCGCTCATCACGGTCGAGGCGGAGCCGGTGACCGGCAGCAGGCCGTACTCGCGGGAGAAGTCGAGGACGTTCTTCTCGCTGTAGACGAAGTTGAGGAAGTCGCCGATCTGGTCGCGGTGCCCGTTCTGCTTGAAGGCCATCATCCAGTCGGCGACACCCATCGAGGCCCTGGCCCTGCCGTTGCGGCCGGGCATCGGCACCATGCCGAACTTCACGCCCTTCTGCCCGGCCTGCTGGATCAGCGTCGGGTGCCCGTTGAGCATGCCGACCTGGCCGGCGGCGAAGGCGGAGAAGGCGTCCGCGCGATTGAGCTTGCCGGGCGCGACCGGCCCGGTCAGGCCCTTGCCGACCAGGTCGTCCCTGAGCCAGGTGAAGGTCTCGACGTTCTGCGCGGAGTCGATGGTGTAGGTGCCGATGTCGTCGGTGTAGCCGTTGGCATCGTTGTCGCCGGTGGCGCCGCTGAGCAGCCACTGCATGGTCTCGGCCTGGGCCTCCTCGGGCCCGAGCGGCAGCGCGAAGGGGTACTCCACGCCCTTGTCCTTGAGCGCCTTGGCGTCGGAGGCCAGCTCGTCCCAGGTGGTGGGCGGGGTGATCCCGGCCTTGGCGAACAGGGTCTTGTTGTAGAAGAGCACGCGCGTGGAGGCGCCGAAGGGAATGCCGTACTGCGTGTGGTTCCACTGCCCGGCCTCGGAGAGCTGGGAGAGGAAGTCGGCCTGGGTGCGTATGGAGAGCAGGTCCGAGGCCGGGTAGAGCTTTCCGGCGGCCGCGTAGTCGGCGTAGGCACCTATCTGGGCCAGGTCGGGGGCGTGGCCGGCGGCGACCATGTCCTTGACCTTGGCGTCGACGTCGTTCCAGGAGTACACGCTGACGTCGATCTTCACCCCGGGGTGCTTCGACTCGTAGTCCTTGACCAGGGCGTCCCAGTACTTCTTGGAGCTGTTGGCGGCGGAGTCGCCGTAGTCGGCGGCGACCAGTCTCAACGTGACGTCGGAGGAGCCCGTACTCCCGCAGCCGCCGAGGACCGCCGTCATGCCCAGTGCGGACACCACCGCGATCGTTCCTGCCGTACGCCGACGCACCGTCAAAGCCCCAACCCTGTTGTCTGACCGTTCAATATGTGGACCCATAAGGTCTACACCACGCGAGTGGACTAGACCTCTCGCGGGTGGCCGGGCCACACTAGGTGCCGTGGTGAGACATGTCATCGCCCTGGACGTGGGCGGTACCGGGATGAAGGCCGCGCTCGTCGGCGACGGCGGCGAGCTGCTTCACCGCGCCCGCCGCGCCACCGGACGCGAGCGCGGACCGGACGCGGTCGTCGAGACGATCCTCGGCTTCGCCGCCGAGCTGCACGCGTACGGCGCCGAGCGCTACGGCGAGGCCGCCGCCGCTGCCGGCATCGCGGTCCCCGGCATCGTCGACGAGGAGCGGGGCATCGCCTCCTACGCGGCCAACCTCGGCTGGCGGGACGTACCGCTGCGCGCGCTGCTCGCACGGCGGCTCGGCATCCCCGTCGCCCTCGGCCACGACGTGCGCACCGGCGGCCTCGCCGAGGGCCGCATCGGCGCGGGCAAGGGCGCCGACCGGTTCCTGTTCGTACCGCTCGGCACCGGGATCGCGGGCGCCATCGGCATCGACGGCCGGGTGGAGGCGGGCGCGCACGGCTTCGCCGGCGAGATCGGCCATGTGGTCGTACGGCCCGGCGGGACCCCCTGCCCCTGCGGGCAGCACGGCTGCCTGGAGCGGTACGCCTCCGCGTCCGCGGTCAGCGAGGCCTGGGCGGCGGCCTCGCAGGACCCCGACGCGGACGCCGCCGACTGCGCCGAGGCCGTCGCGTCCGGCGACCCGAACGCCGTCCGGGTCTGGCAGGAGGCGGTCGACGCCCTCGCCGACGGCCTGGTCACCGCGCTCACCCTGCTGGACCCGCGCACCCTGATCATCGGTGGCGGTCTCGCCGAGGCGGGGGAAGTGTTGTTCCAGCCGCTGCGGGACGCCGTCCGGCGGCGGGTCACCTTCCAGAAACTGCCGGCCATCGTGCCGGCCGCCCTGGGCGACACGGCGGGCTGCCTGGGCGCGGGCCTGCTGGCCCGCGATCTGCTCGACTCCACCGACCTCGACCCCACCGACCCCTCGGAGGTAACTGCCTGATGGCTCCCAGCTTGGTTCTCGCAGGTGCTCGGGTGGTACTGCCCACGGGGGTGCTGGACGACGGGCGTGTGGTCGTCGAGGGTACGAAGATCGCGGCCGCCGCATCCGGGGACGCCGAGGTGATCGACGTGACCGGCCACTGGCTGGTGCCGGGGTTCGTGGACATCCACAACCACGGCGGCGGCGGTGCCTCCTTCTCCGGCAGCGCCGAGGACATCCTCACGGCCGTCCACACCCACCGCCGCCTCGGCACCACCACCCTGGTGGCCTCCACGGTGACCGACGAGATGGACCTGCTGGTCCGGCAGGCCGGGCTGCTGAGCGAGCTGGCCGAACAGGGGGAGATCGCCGGCATCCACTTCGAGGGGCCGTTCATCTCGCCGTGCCGCAAGGGCGCGCACTCCGAGGAGCTGCTGCGCGACCCGGACCCGGCCGAGGTGCGCAAGCTGATCGACGCGGCGCGCGGCAAGGCGAAGATGGTCACGCTCGCGGCGGAGCTGCCGGGCGGCATCGACTCCGTACGACTGCTCGCCGAGCACGGGGTGATCGCGGCGATCGGCCACACGGACGCCACGTACGAGCAGACGGTCGAGGCCATCGACGCGGGTGCCACGGTCGCCACCCACCTGTTCAACGCGATGCCGGCGCTGAACCACCGCGCACCCGGCCCGATCGCCGCCCTGCTGGAGGACGAGCGGGTCACGGTCGAGCTGATCAACGACGGCACGCATCTGCACCCGGCCGCGCTGGAGCTGGCCTTCCACCGCGCGGGCGCCTCCCGTGTCGCCTTCATCACGGACGCGATGGACGCGGCCGGCACCGGCGACGGCCGTTACATGCTCGGCCCGCTGGAGGTCGAGGTCAGCGAGGGGGTGGCCCGGCTGGTGGAGGGCGGCTCGATCGCGGGCTCGACGCTCACCCTGGACCGGGCGTTCAAGCGGGCGGTGACCATCGACAAGCTGTCGGTCGAGGACACGGTGACGGCCCTGTCCGCCACCCCGGCCCGCCTCCTCGGCCTGTCCGACCGCATCGGCTCCCTGGAACCGGGCAAGGACGCCGACCTCGTCCTCCTGGACGCGGACTTCGGCCTCAAGGGCGTGATGCGACGGGGCGCGTGGGTGGTGATCCCGCCCCAACTGGCCTGATCTGCCCGTCTTTTTCCCGGACGGCGGCCGACTCGTGACTGGGCCGGCCGCCGTCTCTTTGGCATGATCGGGGCCCGGAAACCGATGACAGGCGCGATGACGGGCGCGAGGGACTTCGAGGGAGGTCGGCCGGGGTGATCCTCACGGTCACGCTGAACACCGCTCTCGACCTCACCTATCGCGTGCGGTCGCTACGGCCGCACACCTCGCACCGGGTCTCGGAGGTCATCGAGCGGCCCGGCGGCAAGGGCGTGAACGTCGGCCGGGTGCTGGCGGCGCTCGGGCACGAGGTGACGGTCACGGGGTTCGCGGGCGGCGGGACCGGGCGGGCGATACGCGACCGGCTCGCCGACGTGCCCCTGCTGACGGAGGCACTGGTCCCGGTCGCGGGGGCGAACCGGCGCACGATCGCGATCGTCGACGAACTCTCGGGTGACACCACCCAGTTGAACGAGCCGGGCCCGCAGATAGCGCCGACCGAGTGGGGAGCCTTCCTCGACCGCTACGAGGAACTGCTGCCGTCCGCCTCGGCGGTGGCCCTGTGCGGCAGCCTGCCGCCGGGTGTCCCGGTCGGCGCGTACGCGAACCTGGTCCGGGCCGCCCGCGCCCACGGCGTTTTCGTGTTGCTGGACACCAGCGGCGAACCCCTGCGCCGCGGGGTCGCCGCCCGCCCCGACCTCATCAAACCGAACGCCGACGAGCTGGCCGAACTGACCGGCTCCCACGAGCCGTTGCGCGCCACCCAGGACGCGCGACGGCGTGGGGCACAGTCGGTGGTGGCCTCCCTCGGCGCACAGGGCCTGCTGGCCGTCACTCCGGAGGGCCACTGGCGCGCCACCCCACCCACCCGCGTCCACGGCAACCCGACGGGCGCGGGCGATTCAGCGGTGGCGGGCCTGCTGTCGGGCTTGGTGGAGGGCCTGACGTGGCCGGACCGACTGACCCGGGCGGCCGCCTTGTCGGCGGCGACGGTGGCGGCTCCGGTGGCGGGTGAGTTCGACCGGACTGCCTACGAGGAACTGCTGGGGCGCATTTCGGTGACCGGGAAAGTCAGCGCCGCCTGATCATCCTTTCGTGCGCCGGTCAATTCGTATGGCCGAGCTCCTTCCGGCCGTACCGGGTCTAACTGTCGTTGGTGACGTGACCCGGCTTCAGCTTGACTTTGCTGATCAGGGCGTTGCACTGGTCGCCGGCACCGCAGGAGATGGAGATCGTGTTGGCACCCTGCTTCAGGTCCGGCCACACATACGACCTGGTCCAGCCGTTGGCGAAGTCGCCGTCCTTTGCCTGCCGCCAGTTCTTCATGCCCAGCTTGCTGCCGAACGGGGTGCCGTTGACGGCGACCGTCATCGACTGATCGCCGCCGGTCGCGCTGTAGTACACGAACAGGGTGTACGGGCCGTCCGACGGGGCGTTGACCGTCCAGGTGACGGAGGCGCCGGGCGTGTTCAGCCCCGTCACATAACTGCCGTCGGAGGAGTTCGCGCCCTTGACGTCCGAGGCCTTCGCCGCGCCGCCGGCCGGCTGGAGGGCCGAGGCGTCGGACTGCATCGAGCCGCTCGCCGCCGAGTTGCTCGCAGACGGGCTCGGGGCGTGGCTCTGGGACTGACTCGGCGTGTTGCCCGCCTGGTTGCCGGTTTTCTTGTCGTCGTTGCCGGTGAGCATCGAGACGCCGATGCCTATGACGACCGCGGCGACCACCGCGATCGCGCCGATCAGCAGGCCCTTGGTGTTGGGGCCGCGGCGGGCGGGCGCGGGCAGGGGCGACTGGCGGGTGGTCGGGGCGCCGCCGGGGAGGGTCTCCGGGGCCTGGTAGTGGGCGTTCGGCTGGTGGCCGTAGGCGCCCTGCTGCTGCGGGACGCCGTACTGCGGCTGCGGCTGGCCGTACTGCCGCTCACCGACCGTCCGCACCCTGCTGACCGAGTTCGGGTAGCCGTAACCGCCGGACGGCGGCTGGGCGCCTCTGGCCTGGCCGTCGGCGTACAGATAGCCGAACGGGTCGTCGTCCTCGGGCGTGCTCGGGCCGTTTTCGCCGGGCGTCATCCCTAGGTCTCCTCAGCGGGTGCGGTGGGTGCGGTACAGGTCTGGAAAGGCGAGCCTACCCGCTCTGGCTGGCCCAAACGGGTGACTCGGAGCGCACCAGCTCGCTGACCTGGGCTTCACCCGGCGCGTCGATGCTGTTTGGGACGAGATCGTTTCTCTACGTACATCCGCTCGTCGGCAGACTTCAACACTTCGTCCGCAGTCATGCCGCAGTGTGCCCACCCGATACCGAAGCTCGCGCCCACCCGGACGGCCCGGCCCTCGGCCCGGATCGGCTGGATGATCTCGTTGCGCAGCCGTACGGCGAGGTCCTGGGCGTCGGCCTTGCCGAGGCCGTCGGCGAGGATCACGAACTCGTCGCCGCCGAGCCGGGCGACCGTGTCGCCGTCGCGGACCCCGCGGGTGAGCCTGTGGGCCACCTCGATGAGCACCGCGTCGCCCGCGTTGTGGCCGAAGCGGTCGTTGATCGACTTGAAGCCGTCGAGGTCGCAGAAGAGCACCGCGAGGCCCTTGGTGCCGTCGTCGCGGCCGTCCTCGGGAGCGACCGTGTGGACGTGGTGGTCGAAGGTGTCGTAGCCCTCCGTGCCCGGCCGGAAGTCGAAGCCGTGGCCCGCGGGGGCGTCGAAGGCGGGGTGGCCGTAGGCCGCGTCCAGGGACTCCAGCTCGCCGGCCTGGGCCGGGCGCCGGCACAGCCGGGCCGCGAGGCGTGAGCGCAGCTCGGCGGAGTTCGGCAGGCCGGTGAGGGAGTCGTGGGAGGCGCGGTGGGCGAGCTGCAGCTCGCGGCGCTTGCGTTCCTCTATGTCCTCGACGTGGGTGAGGAGGAAGCGGGGTCCGTCGGCGGCGTCGGCGACGACGGAGTTGCGCAGGGACACCCAGACGTAGGTGCCGTCGCGGCGGCCCAGGCGGAGTTCCGCCCGGCCGCCCTCCGCCGAGGTGCGCAGCAGGGTGCCGATGTCCTCGGGGTGGACGAGGTCGGAGAAGGAGTAGCGGCGCATCGCGGAGGCGGGGCGGCCGAGCAGGCGGCACAGGGCGTCGTTGGTGCGCAGGATGCGGCCGTGCTGGTCGCCGCCCATCTCGGCGATGGCCATGCCGGAGGGTGCGTACTCGAAGGCCTGCCTGAAGCTTTCCTCACTCGCGCGCAGGGCCTGCTGCTCGCGCTCCAGGCGGACCAGGGCGCGCTGCATGTTGGCCCGCAGCCGGGCGTTGCTGATCGCGATGGCGGCCTGGAAGGCGTACATCTGCAGGGCCTCGCGGCCCCAGGCGCCGGGCCGGCGGCCGTTGCGCGGGCGGTCGACGGAGATGACCCCGAGCAGCTCGCCGCAGGAGCCGCCCTGCACGCCCGGCGTGTACATGGGGGCGAAGAGGCGGTCGGAGGGGTGCCACTCGTCCTCGAAGCGGGGCTCGGGCCCGTCCGTGAACCACTGGGGTACGTCGTCGTCGTCGAGGACCCAGCCCTCGGTGTGCGGTATGAAGACCAGGTCGCCCCAGCGCTCGCCCATGTTCAGCCGCCGGTCCCAGGACTCACGGGAGCCGACCCGGCCGGTGATCAGGGCCTCGGCGGCGGAGTTCCCGGAGAACGCGGCGACGACGAGATCGCCGTCGGGGCGTACGAGGTTCACGCACGCCATCTCGTACCCGAGGGCGTGTGTGGCGCCGTCGGCCACGGTCTGCAGTGTGTCCGCCAGACTGCGTGCCGTGTTCATGTCGGCCATGACCTGGTGCAGCTGCCGCAAAGACGCAAGACGGACATATGGCTCCGACTCGGTCTCCATGCTCGCCCTCCCCCCGAGACCTCGAGCGAATCAAGGGTTGTCTTCCGGCGCTTCTCTTGGGTGCCTCTTAGGGTGCTGTTTCAGTTCCCCGCCACTGAATCACAGCGCGCTGCCCACTCGGTACACAGGGTCAACAATTCCTGCCCCTTGTGACTCAAGTCACAGGAGAACGTGAACAATTGAGTGGAGTTTCTGCGTTTGCCCTGCGCGTTTACTGAACGCAAGCTTTGCGAGAGTGCGCATATATGCACGTTCTCTGCGCTCCTCTCTTTCGCCGTACCTCCCGTCGCCGCCCGCCTTCACCGTCCCTCCGTCGCCGTCCCTCCTTCGCTGGTCCTAGGACCCGGCTCGGGCCAAGGGCCGATGCGGCTCGCGCAGAGCGGAGATTAGCGTTTCCGGCGTGCTGAAGACTCCCTCACCCACCGCCACAGCAGCTTCCGGGCATGCTGAGGGGGTGAGCAACGAGGAGTTCCGGGCCGCGATGTCCCGACTGGCCGCCGGGGTCGTCCTGGTGACGGCGCAGGAGCCGCCGCTGGACCCGGACGACCCCGGCGCGCCGGGCGGGGAGGACGTCGGCATGACCGCCACCGCCTTCATGTCGGTCTCCCTCGACCCTCCGCTGGTCCTGGTCAGCCTGCGCGAGGGCGCCCGCATGGACGACCTGCTCGACGAACAGCCCCTGTGGGGGGTGTCGGTGCTCACCGAGAGCCAGCGGCACATCGCGGGCCGCTTCGCGATGAAGGGCCGGATCAGCGACCGCCTGCTCTTCGAGGACATCCCCTACGTCCGCGGCGAGGCCACCGGCGCCCCGCTGGTGGGCGGTGCGCTGGCCACCCTGGAGTGCCGCACCGAGCAGCGGGTGACGGCCGGCGACCACACCCTCGTCATCGGCCGCGTCCTCACCGCGCGCGTCCCCAGCGCGGAGGGCGGTCCGCTGCTGTACTTCCGGGGCCGCTACCGGCAGTTGGGCTGAGCCCGGGTACCGGCGGTGCGCCGGATATTGCGTCGCAGCCGCGCGGGCGGTGTGCCTAGGGTGCGCGGATGACCCCTCACCTGGAAGAAGTCACGCCCGCGAACGTCGACGCCGCGATCGGCATCCGGATCCGCCCCGACCAGGAACACGCGGTCGAGCCGGTCGTGAAGTCCCTGGCCGAGGCGTACGTCCACCCCGCCGGCGTCGCCTGGCCCCGCCTGATCGTCGACGACGGCCGCCCGGTGGGCTTCCTGATGGCCTTCCTCGGCATCGACTGGCACGGCGACGGCAGCGTGCGCCGCTCGGGCCTGTGGCGCCTGAACATCGCGGCGGACGCGCAGGGACGCGGGTACGGCCGCTATGCCGTCGACTCCGTCGCCGACCTGATCCGCCGCAGGGAAGGCAAGGAGATGTACGTGACCTGGCATCCCGGTCCGGACGGCCCCGAGGAGTTCTATCTGCGGCTGGGGTTCCGCAAGAACGGGGAGACGAGCGGGGGACAGACGGTCGGGGTGCTGGAGTTGTGACGAGCCGCGGGATGCCTGAAGCCAACCCTGCTGGAATGCCCCGGAGTTGACGGGGAGGCCGGCCCCAGGCCCACCACCGGGTCTACGCGGGCTCGATGGCCAGAACCGACAGGTCGGCCGGGTTGGTCACGATGTCGATGGTCGTGATGCGGTCGGCGACGAAGGTGAACGTCAGGGCGCGCTCCAGGCGGCCGTCGGCGTACACCACCAGGCCCGTCGCCCCGTCGACCAGCGCGGGACGCGCCACGCGCGCGAGATGCGCGAAGCTCTTCGCACCGGAGGCGACCCGCACCGCACCGGCGGTCAGACCCGCCTCGCTCCGCGCCACGACGTCCGGATCGAGCACCGCCAGCAGCCCGTCGAAGTCACCGTCCCGCGCCGCCGACAGAAAGGCGTCGACCACCTCCCGCTGCCGTACCAGGTCGGCCTCCGGCGCATCCGCACCCCGCACCCGGCGCCGCGCCCGGCTGGCCAGCTGCCGCGCGGCGGCCGGACTGCGCCCGAGGACGCCGCCGACCTCCTCGAACGGCACCCCGAACAAATCGTGCAGCACGAACGCCAGCCGCTCGGCCGGCGAGAGCGTGTCGAGGACGACCAGCAGCGCCACCCCGACCGAGTCCGCGAGCACGGCGTCCTGGACGGGGTCCGGTTCCGCGGAGGGTCCCGGCTGCCAGGTGTCCAGCGGCTGCTCGCCCCTGGAGCGGCGGGAGCGGAGCATGTCGAGGCAGACCCGGCCGACGACGGTCGTCAGCCAGCCCCCGAGGTTGCCCACCTCGCGGGTGTCGGACCGGCTCAGCCGGAACCACGCCTCCTGCACCGCGTCCTCGGCCTCCGCGGCCGAGCCCAGCATCCGGAAGGCGACGGCCCGCAGATGCCCCCGGTAGGCCTCGAACCGCTCGGCGAGAAGGTCGTCGTCACGGTGCTGCTCGTCGTCGCTCATCGGGGGTGCCGGCCTTTCCGTCGTCCGCCATCGCTGGTCCACTGCCTCACTGACGAACGTCGGGCACCAGATGTGACACCGCCATCGGGAGAACGGCCGGCAGCGGATGTGCCGACCGCACGAGCAGAGCCGCAGGCAGCAGATGTGCCGACCGCACGAGCAGAGCCGCGGGCAGCGGATGTGCCGGCGTCACGGGCAGTGCGGCTGGCGCCAGGCTCACGCGTGACAGCCTCACCGGCGAACGGGGGGCGCCGCCGGCAGGGCGGGCCGTGGCTACCGCGGCGGTGTCCCGCCCGTCCGGTCACGTCCAGTCGCGGCCCGAGCGGCCCCGCTTGGTATCGGCGCGCTGCTTCTTCTCCCGGAGGCGGCGTTCGTTGATGCCGCGCGGGATCCGGGTCGGCCGGCGCGGCCTCGGCGGGGGTGCGCTGGCCTCCGCGAGGAGGGAGGCGAGGCGTACGGCGGCGGCCTCGCGGTTGCGCCACTGGGAGCGGTGCTCCGAGGCCCGTACCACCACCACTCCGTCGACGAGCCGGCCCGCGAGCCGCTGGAGCGCCCGCTCCTTCCACACCGAAGGCAGCGCCTCGGTGCGGGCGAGGTCGAAGCGCAGCTCCACGGCCGAGTCACTGGTGTTGACGTGCTGTCCGCCGGGCCCGGACGACCTGGAGAAACGCCACATCAGCTCGGCCTCGGGGAGCGAGACGGAGCCACGGATGACGTAAGGACCGGACATGTGCTCCATGTTCCCGGTCCTGCCGGTTCACGTCACCTGGATTTCCGGACCCGGACCGCGCGCTCGGTGAAAAAAGTGCTCGGTAAAAAAGGTAAAGGGAGCCGGAACCACCGGGACCCCCCTCGACGTTCTTCGTGGTGACGGTAGCTTCAACGGCACTGCACCACACGTAGTCCAAGACATAGTCCAAGGAAAGGACTCCCAACATGGCTGTAAGCCTGTCCAAGGGTGGCAACGTCTCGCTCACCAAGGAGGCTCCGGGCCTGACCGCCGTCACCGTGGGCCTCGGCTGGGACGTCCGCACCACCACCGGCACGGACTTCGACCTGGACGCCTCCGCCATCGCGGTCAACGCCCAGGGCAAGGTCTACTCGGACGCGCACTTCGTCTTCTTCAACAACAAGCAGACCCCGGACAACACCATCGTCCACACCGGCGACAACCGCACCGGCCAGGGCGAGGGCGACGACGAGGCGATCAACGTCAACCTGGCCGCGCTCCCGGCCGACATCGACAAGGTCGTCTTCCCCGTCTCCATCTACGACGCCGAGAACCGCGGCCAGAACTTCGGCCAGGTCCGCAACGCCTACATCCGCATCGTCAACCAGGCCGGCGGCGCCGAGATCGCCCGCTACGACCTCTCCGAGGACGCCGCCACCGAGACGGCCATGGTCTTCGGCGAGCTGTACCGCAACGGCGCGGAGTGGAAGTTCCGCGCGGTGGGCCAGGGTTACGCCTCGGGCCTGGTCGGCATCGCCCAGGACTTCGGTGTGAACGTCTGACGGTCGCTGCGCCGGGCTCCGGCCGCTCTCCAGGAGGGCGGCAGCGCCCGCCCGGCGCCGCGATGAGCGCGGCGCCGGCCGGTGGAAGCCTCCGGTTTCCGGGCGCGGGCTCGCGTGATTCCCGGCGTGCGGAAAAGACGTGCGGAAAACCGGAGGTGGGCCACGGCTCCTCGGGGATAGCTTGCCCCCGTGATTCTCGAGCCCCTCTCCCCCGGCGAGGACATACCGGCCCCGCTGCTGGCCGAACTCACCGCGCTCTACGCATCCAACGGCGAGTTCCACCGGCTCACCGGCGACTTCCCCGACCCGGACGACATACGTCCCGAGCAGGTCGCGGCCACACTGGCCGAGGACTTGTCCGTGCCGGGCGCCGAGGTGCTGCTCGCCCGCACCGAGGAGGGACGCCTCGTCGGACTCGCGGGCACGCTCGCCCATCACCCCCAGCCCGTCGACCCCGACCCGTGGATCGGGCTGCTGATGGTGAACGCGCAGGAGCACGGCAAGGGCTACGGCCGTACCCTCGCGGAACTCGTCGAGAACCGCTTCCGCGCCCGGGGCCGCCGCAGCGCCGTACGGCTCGCGGTCCTGGAGAACAACCCCAAGGCCCTGGCCTTCTGGACCGCCCTCGGCTACGAGGTGATCGACCACCGCCCCGACCGAGCCCACGGCCGCCCCTGCGCCGTGCTGCGCAAGGTGATCGGCGAGGTGTCGCGCACACCGAGGAAGGCGGCCCGGATCGCCGTCGTGGACCCGGACGGCGCGGTGTTCCTGTTCCGGTACGACAATGTCGAGGCCGGCGTCCACTGGGCCCTGCCCGGCGGTGGCCTGGAGGCCGGTGAGTCCCCGCGCGAGGGCGCCCTGCGGGAGCTGGCCGAGGAGACCGGGTGGACCGACCTGGAGCCGGGCCCGCTGCTGTGCACCTGGGAACACGACTTCACGCACACCGGCGTTCCGGTCCGCCAGCACGAGCACGTCTATGTCACCCGAGGCCCGCACCGGGACCCGGCCGGCCCCCGGCTCGCCGCCGCGCACACCGCCGACGGCATCCTCACCTGGCGCTGGTGGACGCGGCAGGAGCTGGCCGAGGCACCCGGGCTGCTGTGGCCGCCGGGGCTCGCGGGACTGCTGGACGCCTGGAAGGGCTGAGCGGGCGGTGGACTGGACGACACTGGCCGGGACGGCACTCGGCGCCGTCGTCGGGGTCGGCTCGACGCTGCTCGCCGACCGGGTCCGCTGGCGGCGCGAGACGGGCGAGCGGGACCGGCGCGAGCGCCGGGACCTCTACGTCACCTGCCTGACCAGGTACCGGCTGGCCTACGAGGACATGCACACGGCCGCGACCCGGCACCGTGAGGCTCCCGCGGCGGAACGCGCTGCCGCCGTGCGGGAGGCGTTCCGTGCCTCGGGCTGTGACGAGGCCCGGGAGGTCGTGCTGATCCGCGCCCCGCAGGAGATGACGGCCGTCGTGGAGGACGTGTACGCCTCCCTGCGGGAGCTGCTGGAGGTGTTCGCCTCGGGCGATCCGGCGCTGGACACACCGGAGTTCCAGGAGCACCGGCTCCGGCACGCGCAGGCCGTGTGGGCGGCCCGGGCGGCGATGCGGGCGGCGCTGGAGCGGGGAGTCTGAGCGCGGAGTCCGAGCGCGGAGTCCGGGCCGGGAGCCGGGGCGCCGCGCGGTGTCACGGATGGGCCGGCTTGCCGTCCCCGTACAGCCAGTCCTTCCATATCTCTGTGAAGTCCTTGTGCGGGGCCTTGTGCTCCACGTACGCGGTGAAGTCGGCGGTGCTCGCGCTGCCGTGGCGGTGGTCGGCGGCCCAGCCCTGGATGATGGCGTAGAACGTGTCGTCGCCGGCCTTCTGCCGGATCTTCTGCAGGATCATCGCGCCGCGCTGGTAGACGGGGGTGTCGGAGATGTGGGCGGCGTTCGACGGTTTCGCGGGCGGGTAGGCCCAGATGGCGTCGTCGTCGCCGTTGTAGAGGTCCATGAAGGTCTGCTGGGCGCTCTTGCCGCCGTGGTCCTCCTGGTACAGCCACTCCGCGTAGGTGGCGAAGCCCTCGTTGAGCCACATGTCCTGCCAGGACTTCGGGGTGACCGAGTCGCCGTACCACTGGTGGGCGAGTTCGTGCACGAGCGTGCTGGTCTCCAGGTGGTCGGCGGGGACGACGGGCCGGTTCTGGGTCTCCAGGGCGTAGTCGGCGGCACCCGGGCCGGCGATGATCGCCCCGGTGGAGGAGAAGGGGTAGGAGCCGAAGTTGTACTCCTCCCAGCCGATGATCCTGGGGAGCTGCGCGAGCACGTCCTTGCTCGCCTTCGCCTGGGTGGGGTCCACGGCGGTCAGGATCGGCAGTCCGTGCGGGCCGGTGCTGCGGGTGATCGCGAAGTGGCCGATGGCGAGCGTGGCGACGTAGCTCGCCATGGGCTGGGCGGTGTGCCAGTGGTAGGTCGTCCGGCCCCCCTTGGTGGACTGGCCCGTCAACTCGCCGTTGGAGACGGCCTGGAGACCCTCGGGGACGGTGACGGCGAGGTCGTAGGACGCCTTGTCGGAGGGATGGTCGTTACCGGGGAACCAGGCCATCGAGCCGACCGGTTCGCCGAGGCCGAGGGCGCCGTCGGAGGTGGGCAGCCAGCCCTCCTCGGAGCCGTCGGGGTCGGTGAGGGTGCGCGGGGTGCCCGAGTAGCGGACGGTGGTGCGGAAGGTCTCGCCCTTGCTCAGGTCGTCGTGCGGGCGGACGGTGAGTTCCTGGCCGGCCCGTTCGAAGCGCGCGTCCTTGCCCTCGACGGTGACCGAGTCCACGTGCAGTCCGGCGAGGTCGAGGTCGAAGGCGGACAGGTCCTGGGTGGCGCGGGCGGTGATGACGGCCGTGCCGGTGAGACGGCGGCCGGCGGGGGTGTAGTCCAGGGTGAGGTCGTAGTGCCCGACGTCGTAGCCGCCGTTGCCGGCCTTCGGGAAGTACGGGTCGCGTACGCCGGAGCCGCCCGGGGTGCCGTGCACACCGCCGCCGCACGCGGGGGTGATGAGGGCGAGGGCGAGCAGGACCGCGGCGGGCGGGACAAGGCGCACGGATCTGGACATGTCAGTGATCTTAAGTGCCGGGGTTCACGTGATCCGCGGGGCCGGAGCCGCTGCTCAGGCGTGACACCATCTCTTCCGTGCTCGACATCGGCTACGCCCTCTCCAACCGCTTCCCGGACCCCCCGCAGACCGACTACCGCCGCGCGGACGTCCACACGCTGCGGCACGACCTGTTCTGCGGTGATGTGTATCTCGCGGACACCGAGACGGACCGGGAGCTGTCCACAGCCTGGGGATGGGTGCCGGTGCTGGACTTCGCATGGGCGCTGTGCGACATCGCCGAGCGGCTGGACCGGGATCCGATGGGCTCCCGCGCCGCCCGGCCGCAGCGGGCGGAACTGGACTTCACCGAGTCCACCGACCGGATGCTGTTCGAGCGCCGCTTCGGCTGGGTCGACATCGCCGCCGACTGGACGCCGGCCGAGGAGTCCCCGCTGTCCTTCTCCCACACCGAACTGCGCCGCGAGGCCCGCGACTTCCTGCACGACCTGATCGCCGACCTCACCGACCTCCACGAGGACCTGGCGGAGAACCCGGCCATCTGGACACTCCAGACCCGCTTTCCCCGCGTGCCGTAGCCCCTACTCCACCCTGATCCCCCACTCCGCCGCCAACACCGGTGCCAGATCCAGCAGTTGCCCCGTGCTGATCACCGCCCCCGACAGCCGGTCCAGACCCCGCACGATCTCCAGCGGGGCGGCCCCGCGCAGGTCCACGTCCTGCAGGGTCGCGCTGCCGAAGTCGGCCTCTCTCAGCGCGCAGTCGACGAACTCCACCCGCTCCAGGCTGGCGCCCGCGAAGTCCGGCTCGACAAGGACGCAGGACTCGAAGACGACGTCCTTGAGGCTCGACTCCCGCAGATTCAGATAGTCGATCTTGCCGCCGCGGACCACGACCCGCTCCAGGACCGCGCCGTGCAGCTGCGTGCCGCCCAGCCGGGCGTCGATCAGCTCCACGTCCCGGAACGTGGACTCGGCCAGGTGCGTGCCCACCCCGCGCAGTCCGGTCAGGACCGAGTCCAGCACTCTGGCCCGGCCCAGCGCCGTCCCGTCCACCGCACAGCCCGTCAGCGCGCAGTCCATGAACCGGGCGCCCACGCCGTCCTGCCCGGTCAGGTCCGCGTCCCGGAACTCCAAGCCGTCGTAGTCCCCGTCCGGCTGCAACTCCCCTTCCGTCCACGGCTCCAGGGGCGGCAGCCGCAACTCCGGCCGCCGCGCGCCCTTCACCCCGGCCCGTCCGGCCGTCTGCCCCGCCCGGCCCGCCGCACGGCCGCCCGTCGCTCTCCTCGCCATGCCCCCCATGCTGCACCCCGCCACTGACAATCCGCCCTGACCTGGGAAAACCCCGGCGATGTCACATTCCGGCCCACCGCACGGTCGTAACCCACACAACCGTGAACCGATCCGGGAACCATCCGGGACCGATCCGAGGGAGAGCCCACAGCCATGCATCACATCACCGTCATCGGCGGCGGCTTCGCCGGACTCACCGCCGCGATCACCGCCGCCGAGGCAGGCGCCAGGGTCACCGTCCACGAGGCCCATCACACCCTGGGCGGTAGGGCCCGCACCGCCGAGGGGCCGTACCGCACCAACGAAGGTCCCCACGCCCTCTACAACGGCGGGCCGCACTGGACCTGGCTCAGGCAGCGGAACCTCATCGGCCCGCTCGCCCCGATCCCGCCGCTGGAGGCGGCCCGGCTGCGGCTGCGCCACCAGGGCATGCTGCGCCGCACCCCGCCCTTCGCGATGCTGAAGCTGCTGCGCCCCGGCGTCCGGCACGCCCCGGTCGACGCCGACTTCCTGAGCTGGGCGACCGGCGTCGCCGGCGAGGAGGGCGCCCGCGCCGCGGCGAACTACGCGGCCGTCGCCCTCTTCCACCACGACCCGGGCGCCCTGTCCGCCGCGTTCGTGCAGGAACTCCTGCGCCGGGCCACCAAGCTGCCGCCCGAGGCGCGCTACCCGGTCGGCGGCTGGGCCTCCCTGATCGACCGGATGGCCGACCGGGCCTGGAACCTGGGCGTGCGGGTCGAGACGCTGTCCCGCGTCGACGCGCTGCCCACCGGCACACCCGTGGTCGTCGCCACCTCCCTGCCCGCCGCCCGGCGGCTGCTCGGCGACGACTCGCTGACCTGGCCGAGCGGCCGTACCGTCCTGCTCGACCTGGCCGTGCGCACCCGGCGCGGCGACCCGTTCATCCTGTCGGACCTCGACGCGACCGGCTGGCTGGAGCGGTGCACGGCGCCGGACCAGACCCTCGCACCGGCCGGCGAACAGCTGATCCAGGGACAGTTCCCGATCGCGCCGGGCGAGTCCCGGGCCGACGGCCTCGCCCGCGCCGAGCAGTTGCTCGACCTGGGCTTCAAGGGCTGGCGGGAGCGGCTGACCTGGCGGCGGGAGGCCGTGGCGGACGGCCGTACGGGCGCGCTGGACCTGCCGGGGCGCAGCTGGCGGGACCGGCCCGCCGTGGATCGCGGCGACGGCGTCTATCTCGCGGGCGACTCGGTCGCGGCGCCGGGCGTGCTGTCGGAGGTGTCCTTCAACAGCGCGGTCACGGCGGTGTCCCTGATCCTGGGCCGGCCCGCACTTGACCTCAAGCGTGCTTGAGGCCGGAGACCGGGCCGGGAAGCGACGGCCGCCTTCCTGGGGGGATCACCATGCGCGCCGCCCGCCTGCGCACCGGCGCCCCCAAAGGCCTCGTCATCCCGGCCGGCGTGGTCCACGGCTACACCATCGCCATCTGGTGGGCGGCCGGGGTCATGCTCCTGGCAGGCCTGACGGCCGGCCTGATGATCACGGCCAGGGCCCCGAAACACGGGGTGGCCGCGGAGGAACCGGCGGTGGAGTCCGTGACCTGAGCCCGGCGCCGCCGACGCCCCGAACCGGCGCGTCCTCCCCTCAGTGCCGCCCGGCCACCCGGTCCGCCACCTTCGCCAGCCGGGAGGACTCCGTGCCCGGGTGGAGGCGTTCGCGCTGGTCGGCCGCGCGATAGGTGGCGTACATGCCGTGGACGCCCAGCCAGCGGAAAGGTTCCGGTTCCCACTTGCGGACCTTGTGGTCCACCCAGGGCAGGTCGGTCAGCTCGGTGCGGCCACCCTGGCCGGAGTCCAGCTGGACCAGGTCGCGCAGGGTGCGGGCGGCCAGGTTGGTGGTGGCGACGCCGGAGCCGACATAGCCGCCGGCCCAGCCGAGGCCGGTCGAGCGGTCCAGGGTGACCGTGGCGCACCAGTCGCGGGGGACGCCGAGGACGCCCGACCAGGCGTATGCCACGCGGACGCCCGCCAGGGAGGGGAAGAAGCGGGTCAGGATCTCGTGCAGGGCTTCGATGGTCGCCTGCTGTGTGCGGCCGTCGTTGTCGGTCCTGGAGCCGAAACGGTACGGCACCCCGCGCCCGCCGAGCGCGATCCGGTCGTCGGCGGTGCGCTGCGCGTACATGTAGGCGTGGGCCATGTCGCCCAGGGTTTCGCGGCCGTCCCAGCCGATCGCCGACCACTGCTCCCCGGCCAGCGGCTCGGTGGCGATCATGGAGGAGTTCATGGGCAGCCAGGTGCGTTTCTGGCCCTTCAGGGACGCGGTGAAGCCTTCGGTGCAGCGCAGGATGTAGGGGGCGCGGACGGTGCCGTAGGGGGTGACGGCGTGTTTGGGGCGGATTTCGGTCACCGGGGTCGATTCGTGGATGGTGACGCCCAGGGCCTCGACGGCGGCCGCGAGGCCCTTGACGAGCTTCACCGGGTGCAGTCGGGCGCCGTGCGGGGTCCAGGTGGAGCCGACGGCGTCGGCGATGCGGATGCGCTCGGCGGTCTCCCGGGCGCCGTAGAGTTCCCGGTCCTTCTCGCCGTACGACAGCTCGTGCTCATGGAAGGCCTTGAGGCGGGCCAACTGGGCGGGTGTGGTGGCCACTTCGAGGACGCCGCCCTTGTGGATGTCCGCCTCGATGCCTTCGGCCTCGGCCACCGCGATGACCTCGGCGACGGTGTCGTTCATCGCCTGTTGCAGCCGTACGGCGGCTTCGCGGCCGTGCAGCTTGGCGTAGCGGTCGCGGCCGGCGATGCCGTTGTAGAGCCAGCCGCCGTTGCGGCCGGAGGCGCCGTAGCCGCAGAACTTCTGCTCCAGGACGGTGATGCGGAGGTAGGGGGCGGCCTTCTTCAGGTAGTACGCGGTCCACAGGCCGGTGTAGCCGCCGCCGATGACGACGACGTCGGCGGACGCGTCCCCGGACAGCGGTTCGTGGACCGCCGGGAGGCCGTCGTCCGCGTACCAGAAGGAGATCCCGCCGTTGACGACACTGCTTGCCGAGCTGCTCATGGCCGGGACGTTAACCCCTGAGAGCGGCCAGTGTCTCCTTCGGATTCCATGCTTTTCCGCGGCTCCGGGTCAGCGGATAGCAGGCCAGGCCGATCAGTACGGAGACGAAATGACCGAGGTCGGTGAAGGTCGGTCCTTCGGCCAAGGGCAGTCCGAACAAGATCAGTACGACGAGGAGGTAGGCGTACCGCCAGGGCGGGGCGATCCGGTAGGTGAGGACGCCGATGACGCCGGCCAGTGCGTAACTCACACCGATGTCCAAGGTGTTGACGGCGGAGTGGTGGGCCACGCCGCCCTGGATCGCGACCAGGAGCGCCCCCTCGCTGATCAGTGTGGCCAGGACGTGGGCCAGTGCGCACACCGCGAGCCAGCGGGGTGTGCCGAGCCAGCGTTCGGCCTGCGCGTGGAAGACGCTGTACAGCAGGACGTACGGGAGCCAGCGGCCGCTGTCGATCCACATCGCGCTGGCGACGAGGACGCGTACCGGGTTGTGGGACAGCTCGTGGATGTTGGTCGATCGCTGCCGCAGGAAGTGCTGCTCGAACTCCGGCGACATCTGGTGCAGTGCGACGGTCGTGACGAAGAGGACCGCCAGCCACACATACGTGCCGGGAGCGCTGCGGATGTACGCCCACACGCCTAGGCCCCGGTTGTTTCCCATGAGCCGATTCACGCACGTCAGTATCGCCCGGTCCGTGATTGACATTCCCGGTGATCTCGCGGGGCCTGTGCGGGTGCGGCCCGGCGCCTGCCCCGCACATGAAAAAGCCCAGGTGGGAACTCGTCCCACCCGGGCTGCCGGAGCCCCCTGTCGGATTCGAACCGACGACCTTCGCTTTACAAGAGCGGCGCTCTGACCAGCTGAGCTAAGGAGGCCTGCGCATGGGCGCCCGTGCAGTGTACCCAGGTCTCGGCCCGCTCCTGTCGAAAATTTCCGCGAAGTTCACAGACCCGGATGTGCTGACAGAGCGAGTGAACGGCAGGTACCGTCGTGAGCCAGTTCACCCGTGTGGACTACACCACCACCTTCCTACAACGGATCGTCCGGCACGTTCCTGCCGGTAGAAGGGGGCCCATCACCATGGCCACTGTCACGTTCGACAAGGCGACCCGGATCTATCCGGGCTCCACCAAGCCCGCCGTCGACGCGCTCGACATCGCGATCGAGGACGGCGAATTCCTCGTCCTGGTCGGCCCGTCGGGTTGCGGAAAGTCCACCTCGCTGCGGATGCTCGCGGGCCTGGAGGACGTCGACGGCGGCGCCATCCGCATCGGTGACCGCGACGTCACGCACCTGCCGCCCAAGGACCGGGACATCGCCATGGTGTTCCAGAACTACGCCCTGTACCCGCACATGACGGTCGCCGACAACATGGGCTTCGCGCTCAAGATCGCCGGCGTCAACAAGGCGGAGATCCGGCAGAAGGTCGAGGAGGCCGCGAAGATCCTCGACCTCACCGAGTACCTGGACCGTAAGCCGAAGGCCCTCTCGGGTGGTCAGCGGCAGCGTGTCGCGATGGGCCGCGCGATCGTGCGTGAGCCGCAGGTGTTCCTCATGGACGAGCCGCTGTCCAACCTCGACGCCAAGCTGCGTGTCTCCACCCGTACGCAGATCGCGTCCCTGCAGCGCCGTCTCGGCATCACCACCGTCTACGTCACCCACGACCAGGTCGAGGCCATGACGATGGGCGACCGTGTGGCGGTCCTCAAGGACGGTCTGCTGCAGCAGGTGGACTCGCCGCGGAACATGTACGACAAGCCCGCGAACCTCTTCGTGGCCGGCTTCATCGGCTCCCCGGCCATGAACCTGGTCGAGGTGCCGATCACCGACGGCGGCGTGAAGTTCGGCAACAGCGTCGTCCCGGTCAACCGCGAGGCCCTGAAGACCGCCTCCGACAAGGGTGACCGTACGGTGACCGTCGGCGTCCGGCCCGAGCACTTCGACGTGGTCGAGCTCGGCGGCGGCGCCGCCGCGTCCCTCACCAAGGACAGCGCGGACGCCCCGGCCGGTCTCGCCGTCTCGGTGAACGTGGTCGAGGAACTGGGCGCCGACGGCTACGTCTACGGCACCGCCGAGGTCGGCGGCGAGACGAAGGACCTGGTCGTCCGCGTCAACGGCCGTCAGGTGCCGGAGAAGGGCTCCACGCTGCACGTGGTGCCGCGGCCGGGCGAGATCCACGTGTTCTCGACGTCCACGGGTGAGCGTCTCTCCGACTGAGCAGCGCTTTTGCGCCGAGGTTGACGAATGGGGCCCTGCGGAGTGCCGCGGGGCCCCTTTCGTGTGAGTCGCTGCTGTGGATATACCCCGGCACAGCGATCTTTTCGGGCGGGTCGTGTCAACCCCTTACCCAGAAAAAGGCGGCACCCCATCCCCCAAAGGAGTGACTGAATGTCGCCAAATCATCACCCCGCGCTACTCTCACACGCGTGAAGCACTCCACCACACCACAGACGCGACGCGGCCATCGGGGCGGCCCTGCCCACCGGATCGGCCGCACTCTCGCCCTTGTCCTGCCCGTTGTCCTGGTGCTCTCCGGAACCCTCGCGGTCACCCGGGTCAACTGGACGGGAAGCCCTTCCAGCTCGGCGCTGGCCGCCTCGGACGTCTCCTCGGCGGAGGTCTCCACCAAGACGGTCTCCCGCGCCCCGCAGGACGTGCTCCGCGACGAGCTGATGGGCGAACTGCAGGAGAAGAACCCGGGGGTCGTCCTCACCCACCTCCAGCAGGCGGTCAACGGCCGCCCCTCGCTGGCCCGGCACTGCTCCGCCATCGCCCGCGCCCTGGGCCAGGCGGCGGCGCGCATGTACGGCCCCACGGTCGCCGAGTCCTACGCCCGCCCGGTGTGCGACACGTCGTTCGCCTCCGGCGTGCTCGCCGCGCACAGCTGAGCCGGGTGCGCGGGACGTCGGTGACGGCTCCCTCGGGTTCCGGTTCCTCACCCCCGCGGGTCCGCGGAGGTAACGGCTCCTCAAGGGGCGCGTCGCTGCCCGCCGAGCCGAGTGGGGCGCCACGTACAGTGCGGTCATGACCCATCCCAACGCCGCGTCGCGCCCCACTCAAGCCGTGGTCCTGGCCGGTGGCCAGGGCTCCCGGCTGCGTCCCTACACCGACGACCGGCCCAAGCCGATGGTCGAGATCCCCGGCACGGGCACTCCGATCATCGGCCACCAGCTGACCTGGCTCGCCGAGGAAGGCGTGACCGACGTGGTGGTCTCCTGCGGCCACCTCGCCGACGTCCTGCAGAAGTGGCTGGACTCCGCCGACCTGCCCGTCTCCGTCACCACCGTCGTCGAGACCGAGCCCCTCGGCCGTGGCGGCGGCCTCAAGTACGCCGCCGCGCATCTGCCCCGCCCCGATCGGCCCTGGTACGCCACCAACGGCGACATCTGGACCCGCTTCTCGCTGCGGGACATGGCCGACTTCCACACCGAGCGGGACGCCGTCGCGACCCTGGCGCTGGCTCGGCCGCGGATCCCCTGGGGCGCGGTGGAGACCGACGGGTTCGGGCACATCACCGACTTCATCGAGGCTCCGCCGTCCACGTTCGAGATCAACGCGGGTGTGTACGTCTTCTCGCCCGAGTTCGCCTCGACGCTGCCCGAGCGGGGGGATCACGAGCGGACCACGTTCCCCCGGCTGGCTCGGGAGCGGAAGCTCTTCGGGTTCCCCATTCCTCAGGGGGCGTACTGGCGGGCCATCGACACGGCCAAGGATCTGACGGAAGCGGCCAAGGAATTGGCGGCTCTGGGCCGGCAGTAACCCGACTCCCCCGGCATCGGAAAGGCCCCGTACCTCACCGGTACGGGGCCCTCTCTTGTGGCGTTCTCCTGTGTCGTTCCCTCAGCCCAGCAGGCCGCCCACCAGGCCCGGCTGGCCGGAGGAGGACGAGCCGCCCGAGCTGCCGGTGCCGCCGGTCGAGGAGTTGCCGGTGCTCGTCGGGCCCGCCGTGGTGCTCGGGGCGCCGCCGGTCGGGGAGGACTGGCGGGGCGAGGTCTGGCCCGTGCTGCCCTGGGTCTGGCTGGGGGTCGTGGTCGTACCACCGGCGGACCGCATGGCGCCCGGAGTCCTCGCCGCGCCGGACGGGCTCGCGCCGGCCGTGGCGCCGCGCGTCGGCGAGGTGGAGGCCGCCGGGGTCTTCTTGTGCCGCTTGCCGGGCCCCTGCGGGAGCGGGGAGCCGGGAAGGTTGTTGCGGGGGGCCTCGCCGGGGCCGGGGACGACCACGCGGCTGGAGTCGCGTACGGCGCCGCCGAAGAGGGAGCCGACGAGGAGGGTGAGGCCGACGGTGACGGCCGTGATCAGGGCGCCGCGGCGCAGGACGTAGCGGCGCAGGTCCCAGATGTCGGCGCGGGGGCCGAGGCGGCGCCAGGCGCTGGCGGCGAGGCGGCCGTCCACGGAGTAGACGGGGGCGCCGGCGATGATCAGCGGGGACCAGGCGGCGAGGTAGATGATGTCGGGGGCGTCGTAGGCGGGGACGGTCTTCCAGCTGACGGTGACGATCAGGGCGGCGGAGAGCAGGGCGCCGACGACCGCGGCGACGCGCTGCCAGCAGCCGAGGACGGTCAGGACGCCGACGGCCACCTGGAGGAAGGCGATCACCAGGCCGGAGCCGACCGGGTGGTGCAGGGCGAACTGGCGCAGCGGCTCGGCGACCTCCCAGGGGTGGAGGGTGTTGAGCCACTTGACCATGGAGCCGCGTTTGCCGCCGTCGAAGTAGAGCGGGTCGCACAGCTTGCCCATGCCGGCGTAGATGGAGATGAAGCCGAGGAAGATGCGCAGCGGGAGGAGGACGACGCCGAGGTTCATCCGGCGGCCGGGGTAGTAGGCGTGCCGGGCCGGGTCGTCGCCGTGGCTTCGGGCGGGGCGGGGGGTGTCGGACGGGTCCGCGTGGGCGTCGTACGGCTCGAAGTCGTCGTGCGCGTAGCCGGGTTCGTCGTAGAGGGGGTCGTCGTAGGCGCCGCTCACCGTGCGCATGTGCGGCAGTACGCGGGTGCCCTCGGCGTCGGCGGGGGTGCGCTGGTGGCCGACGACGGGGGTCTCGACGGTCTGCTCGAGTGCGTCGTAGGTGTCGTCGTAGCCGGTGGTCCCGACGCGCGGGAGGACCTGGGTGGCGCCGGCCTCGGGGGGCTCGTCGGCGTGGCGGACGCTGTTGCCCCGCACCGCCTGGAGGAGGCGGTGGGCGCCGGTGTCGTCGGGAGCGGACCGGCCGCTCCACACGACGGGGCGGCGGCGGCCGGCGGCGGTCGGCCGGCCCGTCGTGCCCACGACGGGCATGCGGGCGGTGTCAGGGGTGGCGCTCAGGTGCCGGGCGATCCGCGAGGATTGGGTGCGTTTCGCCGACGGGCCCAGCTGCACGCGGAAGCTGGGGTGGTTGACGATGACCTGCGCCGGATCGCTCGGCACCTTCACCATGCTCAGCGCGGGAGCGTCGTCGTATCCCGACGAGCGGTCCCCCGTGGGTGTGCGGGGTGTTCTGGTGTCCACACGGTTCTAACCGAGTGACGTGGTGTTAGGACACTGTTTTGTCCGGGCGGATGTGTCCGGACCCCGTCAAAGCCACCCTGAACGCCATATGGGCGCCGAAATTCGCCCGCAAGGGTGAAATTCCGGACGCGTGTTCAGCTCCGCCTGCGGGCCGCCTCGTACAGGACGATTCCGGCCGCGACACCCGCGTTCAGGGACTCCGCTCCGCCCGGCATGGGGATGCGGACCCGGAAGTCGCAGGTCTCGCCGACCAGACGGGACAGGCCCTTGCCCTCGCTGCCGACGACGATGACGACCGGACCGTCCAGTGCCTGAAGGTCGCCGAGCTCGACCTCGCCGTCCGCGGCCAGGCCGACGATCGCGATGCCGGCCTTCTTGTACGCCTCCAGGGTGCGGGTGAGGTTGGTGGCGCGGGCCACCGGGGTGCGGGCGGCCGCACCGGCGGAGGTCTTCCAGGCACCGGCGGTCATGCCGGCCGAGCGGCGCTCGGGTACGACGACGCCGTGGCCGCCGAAGGCGGAGACCGAGCGGACGACCGCGCCGAGGTTGCGCGGGTCGGTGACGCCGTCGAGAGCGACGATCAGCGGGTCCTCGGACTCGTCGTAGGCGGCCTCGGCGAGGTCCTCGGGGTGCGCGTACTCGTACGGCGGGACCTGAAGGACGAGGCCCTGGTGGTTGAGGCCGTTCGTCATGCGGTCCAGCTCGGGGCGCGGGGCCTCCATGAGGTTGATGCCGCCGCGCTCGGCGGCGAGCTGGAGGGCCTCGCGGACACGCTCGTCGTTGTCGATGAACTGCTGGACGTAGAGGGTGGAGGCGGGCACGCCCTCGCGCAGGGCCTCGACCACCGGGTTACGGCCGACGACCAGCTCGGAGGACGACCTGCCGCCGCCCCGGCGCTGCGGCGTGCGGCCCTGGGCGCGGCGGGACTTGGCCGCCGCGGCGCGCTGCTTGGCGTGGCCCTTGCGCATCTCGGCGGGCGGGGTCGGGCCCTTGCCTTCCAGGCCCCGGCGCCGCTTGCCGCCGCTGCCGACCTGCGCGCCCTTCTTGCCGGACATGCGGCGGTTGTTCGCGGCCATGAGTAACTCGTCTCCGTGAGCGTCGTACGTACGTCTTATGCAGTGTGCCGCCCGGGGGGCGGGCGGCACAGTCGATCAATCGGTTGATCGAGCCGGGGTCAGCGCTGAGCGAGGCTCCAGCGCGGGCCCTGCGGGCTGTCCTCGATGACCAGGCCGGACTGGCCCAGCTGGTCGCGGATGGCGTCGGCCGTCGCCCAGTCCTTGCGGGCACGGGCGGACTCGCGCTGGTCGAGGACCAGGCGGACGAGGCTGTCGACGACGCCGTGCAGGTCCTGGGCCTGGTCGGACCCCTCGGCCCACTGCTCGTCGAGCGGGTCGAGGCCGAGGACGGCGAGCATGGCCCGCACCTCGGCGAGCCGGGCGACGGCGGCCTCCTTGTCGTCGGCGGCCAGCGCGCTGTTGCCCTGCCGGACGGTGGTGTGCACGACGGCGAGGGCCTGCGGGACGCCCAGGTCGTCGTCCATCGCCTCGGCGAAGGCGGGCGGGACCTCGGCGGCCGGCTCGACGGTCTTGCCGGCCAGCTCGATGACGCGCTGCACGAAGCCCTCGATCCGGGCGAACGCCGACTCGGCCTCGCGCAGCGACTCCTCGCTGTACTCGATCATCGAGCGGTAGTGCGGGGTGCCCAGGTAGTAGCGGAGCACGATCGGGCGCCACTGCTTGACCATCTCGCTGACCAGGACGCTGTTGCCGAGCGACTTGGACATCTTGTCGCCGGCCATGGTGACCCAGGCGTTGTGCACCCAGTACTTGGCGAAGTCGTCGCCGTAGGCCTTGGCCTGGGCGATCTCGTTCTCGTGGTGCGGAAAGATCAGGTCCAGGCCGCCGCCGTGGATGTCGAAGGCGGTGCCCAGGTACTTGTGCGCCATGGCCGAGCACTCCAGGTGCCAGCCGGGGCGGCCCTCTCCCCACGGGGTCGGCCAGGTCGGCTCGCCCGGCTTCGCCGCCTTCCACATGGCGAAGTCGCGCGGGTCCCGCTTGCCGGTCTCGCCCTCGCCGGACGGCTGGAGCAGGTTGTCCAGCTCCTGCCTCGACAGCTCCAGGTACTGCGGGAAGGACCGTACGTCGAAGTAGACGTTGCCGTCGGCGGCGTAGGCGTGTCCGCGGTCGATGAGGCGCTGCATCATCTCGACCATCTCGGTGATGTGGCCGGTGGCGCGCGGCTCGTAGGTCGGCGGCAGGCAGCCGAGGGCGGTGTAGCCCTCGTCGAAGGCACGCTCGTTCTCGTACCCGATCGACCACCAGGGCCGGCCCTGCTCATGGGCCTTGGCGATGATCTTGTCGTCGATGTCCGTGACGTTCCTGATGAACGTCACCTCGTAGCCGCGGTACGCGAACCAGCGGCGCATGATGTCGAAGTTGAGGCCCGAGCGGATGTGCCCGATGTGCGGTGCCGCCTGCACGGTGGCGCCACACAGGTAGATCGAGACACAACCCGGCTTGAGCGGGGAGAAGTCACGGATCTGCCGGGCGCTGGTGTCGTACAGGCGAATGGTCACCACTCCAGGGTAGTGGGCGCCGGGTGGTGCCTAGTGCCGCACGGCTCAGAACATCCCCACGACCTTCTCCGGCGTGATCCTGACGATCACGCGGTCGGCGTCGTCGACGGACGCCGGATTGAACTCGGCGTACTTCTTGCCGGTGTACTTCAGCGACAGTTCGTCGATCAGGTCCCTCGCGCCCTGCGTGTCGAGCTCCGCGGTGCCCCTGACCTCGCCGTAGACGTAGGGCATCTCGGGGTCCTGGACGACGACGCTCACCCGGGGGTCGCGGTCGAGGTTCTTCTTCTTGCGGCGGTCGACGGTCGTGGAGAACAGGATCTGGTCACCGTCCCGCTTCACCCATACCGGCGACAGCTGCGGGCGTCCGTCGGGCTGGATCGTGCCGACCACGACGAAGACGGGACCGTCGAGCAGGGACTTGAGCCGCTCGGGCAGGGTGGCGGGCATGGGTGCCTCCTTAAGTCGGCGGTGACTCTCCGGGTACCCTCGCACGCTCTCCGCCCACCCGCACCACGAGCGAAACGGCAGCGGCCCTCAGCCCGTACGGACCACCAGTGCCGTCGCGATCGCCATCAGGCCCTCCTCGCGGCCCGGGAAGCCGAGGCCGTCGGTCGTGGCGCCGGAGACGGTGACGGGCGCGCCGGCCGCCTCGGAGAGAACCTTCTGGGCCTCGGTGCGCCGCTTGCCGATCTTCGGGCGGGGGCCGATCACCTGGACGGCGACGTTGCCGATGGTGAAGCCCGCCGCGCGGACGATCCGGGCGGCCTCGGTGAGCAGGGTCACCCCGGGGGCGCCGGACCATTCGGGGCGGCCGGTGCCGAAGTGCTGTCCCAGGTCACCGAGCCCGGCGGCGGAGAAGAGGGCGTTGCAGGCGGCGTGCGCGACGACGTCCGCGTCGGAGTGCCCGGCCAGGCCCGGCCCCTCGCCCTCCCACTTCAGGCCCGCGCACCACAGCTCGCGGCCCTCCTCGAAGGCGTGGATGTCGGTGCCGATGCCGACCTGGGGCAGGGGCAGCACGAAGCCGGCCTCAGAAGCCATCGTTCAGCCTCCTGCGGGCCAGGACCGCCTCGGCGAGGACGAGGTCGAGGGGGCGGGTGACCTTGAAGGCCTCCTCGTGACCGGGGACGGCCACGACGGTCAGACCCAGCTGTTCGACCATGCTCGCGTCGTCGGTGACGTTGTCGGTGACGCTCTCGTGGGCGCGGATCAGGGTCTCCCGGTCGAAGCCCTGGGGCGTCTGGACCGCGCGGAGTCGGGCCCGCTCGGGGGTGGCGACGACCGGCTCGGGGGCGCCGGCCTCGGGGGCGGGCTCGACCTCCTTGACGGTGTCGGCGAGCGGCAGCGCGGGGACGACGGCGGGGGCGCCGTCGCGTACGGCCTCGATGACCGCGTCGACGGTGTCGACCGGGACGAGGGGGCGGGCCGCGTCGTGGACGAGGACGACGCCGTACTCGGGGGGCAGGGCGTCGAGGCCCAGCTTGACCGATTCCTGGCGGCTGTCCCCGCCGGGTACGACCGTGAAGTCGGTCCGCTCGGGCAGGGCGTGCGCGTCGAGCAGGGACTTGACCTCGGCGGTGCCGTCCGGCGGGGCGACGACGATCACCAGGGAGACATGGCGGGACGCGGCGAGCGCGCGGACCGCGTGGATCAGCATGGGCGTGCCGTTCAGCGCGCGGAGCGCCTTGGGGGCGCCCGGACCGAGGCGTACGCCCCGCCCGGCGGCCGGAATCACGGCGGCGACGGGGGTCTGCGCGGGCGAAGGGCGCGATTCGTCAGACATCGGTTCCTGTCAGGTTTGTGTGCTCGACCTAGGTGGGTATGGCCTGAGGAGTGCCGGGCGCGACGCCTTGACCGGACCCTTTCCGTGACCCTGGTCGAGCCATCCGCCCGGGCCCGGCACCACCAGTATCGGGGGCTTTCCCTGAGGTGTACGGCAGGCGTTTCGACGCCCCGTTTCCGGCTACCGAAGCTTTGCCGGCTTTTCCGGGGACGAACATGCCGCAGCGCCCGGCGACATAGTTCGTGTCATCGGGCACCGCGGCATTTCACTGTGCTGAATGCGCTGAGTGTGGCGGAAGCGAAAGATCGCCACCGTGGCGCGTCAGGAGGCGAGCACCTCGTCGAGCAGGGCCTCGGCCTTGTCCTCGTTCGTGTTCTCCGCGAGCGCCAGCTCGCTCACCAGGATCTGGCGGGCCTTGGCGAGCATGCGCTTCTCACCTGCGGAGAGCCCTCGCTCGCGCTCACGACGCCACAGGTCACGCACGACTTCCGCGACCTTGATGACGTCACCGGAGGCGAGCTTCTCCAGGTTTGCCTTGTAACGACGAGACCAGTTCGTGGGCTCCTCGGCGTACGGCGCGCGCAGCACCTCGAAGACCCGGTCCAGCCCGTCCTGACCGACCACATCACGCACGCCCACGAACTCAGCATTGTCCGCTGGCACACGTACCGTCAGGTCACCCTGGGCGACCTTCAGCACCAAGTAGGTCTTGTCCACGCCTTTGATCTGGCGAGTTTCGATGGCCTCGATCAGCGCGGCCCCGTGATGGGGATAGACCACGGTGTCGCCAACCTTGAACGTCATGTGACAGGTACCCCTTCCGTGGCTATCCAGGGTAACACGGATACGGCGTCTTCTGAATGGCGTTTTCGCAGGTCAGGGCATATCTCGGGGCTTGACAACTGCGACTGGAACGTGCTGCGAGGGGCCGCGCGGAGCGGGAATTCGCAGGTCGGAGGGGCTCTCCGGGCGAGGTGAAACGCGTACGTTACAGCCTCCCAGGGCCGTCTCCAAGTGGATGAACGTCCCGTTTTGTCCAGCTCCAAGCGTACGACTTCCGCTACTCCGTTCGGTGGCTCGGCGCCGATCCGGGCCCGAATCCGGAATTGATCAACGGCTGCCGGGCGGTGGTGCGTGATCAATATCGGGGACGGTCATCGAGGGGGTCGCGCATTCCTTCACGGAAATTTTGCGAGTGGTTATGTGAATGCCGAACGAGCCCCGCAAAGTGACTGGAGAGTCACCTGAGACCGGAGTGGCGAAGCTCCCGCAGGTACCCCCAGCCGGAGGCAAGCAGGGTGCTTGGGGAGGGTCGGGTGCGGCGGCCCGGGAACGGCTCGGTAACCTAAGGCCGCTGACAGACACTTAGGGTGGCTTTATAAGGGGAGCCGCCCGCGCGTTCAAGGAGTTGCCGCCGCCGTGAGCAGCAGCCTTCGACGCGGCGCCCTCGCCGCCTCCGCCATCGTCTTCTCGATCGCCTCGCTCGCCGCCTGTGGCGCCGGCAACAACTCGCAGACCCTTGAGGTCAAGCCGGACAACGCGGCGACCGCGGTCGGCAACATCAAGGTCCAGAACGCCACGATCATCACCCAGCCCGACCTGAAGTCGACGGGCCCGGCCGTGATCTCCGCGACCCTGTTCAACGCGGGCAGCACGGACGAGACGCTGCAGTCGATCACCATCCCGGGCAGCACCGAGACCGTGAAGCTGACCCCGGCCAAGGGCGGCAGCCTGACCGTCCCGGCGCACGGCTCCCTGCTCCTCGGCGGCCAGAACAACGCCTCCGCCGCGATCCCCAACGGGCGCGCGTCGGTCCAGGACGGCAACGCCCAGAAGGTCACCTTCACCTTCAGCAAGACCGGTGACGTGAGCCTGCGCGCCTTCGTGGTGCCGGCCACCAGCTACTTCGACAAGTGGGGCCCGAGCCAGATCCCGTCCGTCTCGGCGCCGGCCAGCGGTGCCCCGGGCGCCACCCCGACCAGCTCCGGCAAGCCGGGCAAGCCGCGCAAGGGCGGCAAGGCCACCCCGTCGTCCTCCGCGACCGGCACCACGAACACCGGCGCCACCCCGGCCGACTCGGCGTCCCAGTCGGCCGCGGGCCACTGAGCACCACCCCACGCGACACCGAGGGCGGCACCCCGCAGGGGGCGCCGCCCTTCGTCGTACAGCCGCTGTCCACGGCCGACATACAGCCGGTGTCCGCGGTTTACGGCTCGAACTTGTAGCCCAGACCCCGGACCGTCACCAGGTACCGGGGTGCGCCCGGGTCCGGCTCGATCTTGGCGCGCAGGCGCTTGACGTGCACGTCGAGGGTCTTGGTGTCGCCCACGTAGTCGGCGCCCCAGACGCGGTCGATGAGCTGCATGCGGGTCAGGACGCGGCCCGCGTTGCGCAGGAGCATCTCCAGCAGGTCGAACTCCTTCAGTGGGAGGTCGACCTTGGAGCCGGAGACGGTGACCACGTGCCGGTCCACGTCCATGCGGACCGGGCCCGCCTCCAGCGCGGCCGGGGCGACCTCCTCCGGCTCGCCGCGGCGGCGCAGGACGGCACGGATGCGGGCGACCAGCTCACGCGAGGAGAACGGCTTGGTGACGTAGTCATCGGCTCCTATCTCCAGGCCGACGACCTTGTCGATCTCGCTGTCCTTGGCCGTCACCATGATCACGGGGACGTTGGAGCGACCGCGCAGCTGGCGGCACACCTCCGTGCCGGGCAGCCCCGGCAGCATCAGGTCGAGGAGGACGAGATCGGCGCCGTTGCGCTCGAACTCGTCGAGTCCGTCGGGGCCGGTGGCCGCGATGGCGACCTCGAAGCCCTCCTTGCGGAGCATGTAAGACAGGGCGTCGGAGAAGGACTCCTCGTCCTCGACGACGAGCACTCGGGTCACGGAAGGACCTCCGGGGCAGGAAGCGGTTCGTACGGGGATGACTCGGTGGCGCCGCCGTCCTCGTCTTCGTCGAGGTCGGGGTGCTGTTGTGCACGGTCGCGGGCCGCACCCGCCTCCGGCAGCCTGAGGGTGAAGGTGGAGCCCTGGCCTTCGGCGCTCCAGACCGTGACCTCCCCGCCGTGCGAGGCGACCACGTGCTTGACGATCGCGAGACCCAGACCGGTGCCTCCGGTGGCCCGGGAGCGGGCCGGGTCGACGCGGTAGAAACGCTCGAAGATGCGCTCCTTGTCCCTGTCGGAGATGCCGATGCCCTGATCCGTCACGGCCAGCTCGATCATGTCGCCGCCGGGTGCGCTGACCCGGCGGGCGGCTATGCCGACACGGGTGCGGGCCGGGGAGTAGTTCACGGCGTTCTCCACCAGGTTGCCCAGGGCGGCGGCCAGCTGGCCGCGGTTGCCCCAGACATGCAGATCGGCGGTGCCACCGGCGGCCATGGTGATCTGCTTCGTGCCGGCCTGGTGCCGGCAGCGGTCCATGGCCTCGGCGACCAGCTCGTCCACGCGGATGGGCTCGGCGTCCTCCAGCGGGTCGTCGTTCTGCACCCGGGAGAGGTCGATCAGCTCCTGGACCAGGTTGGTCAGGCGGGTCGCCTCGATCTGCATACGGCCCGCGAAGCGCTGTACGGCCTCGGGGTCGTCCGAGGCGTCCATGACCGCCTCGGAGAGGAGGGAGAGAGCGCCGACGGGCGTCTTCAGCTCATGGCTCACATTGGCCACGAAGTCGCGTCGTACGGCCTCGATCCTCCTGGCCTCCGTCAGGTCCTCGACCAGCAGCAGGACCAGGCGGGAGCCGAGCGGGGCCACGCGCGCGGAGACGGCGAGGGCCTCGCCGCGTCCGGTGCCGCGCCGGGGAAGGTCCAGCTCGACCTGCCGTATCTCGCCGTCGCGTCTGGTGTCCCGGGCCATCTGGAGCATGGGCTCGATGGCGAGCTTGCCGCCGCGGACCAGCCCGAGGGCGTAGGCGGCGGAGCTGGCCTTGACCACGGCATCGGCCTCGTCGAGGACGACGGCCGAGGAGCGGAGCACGGACAGCACGGTGTCCACGCCGGGCGGGAGTACGGGATCGGTGTGCAAGGAAGTCCTGGTCGGTCGCTTCTGGTCGCGTTCGCTCCAACGGAACGCCAGCATGGCGATGACACCGGTGAGCACTCCGGCGATCGCTGCCGCTGCGGCGACCGCCGCGTTCACGTCCATGCATCCAGGTTAAGCAGGCCCTACGACATGACCACAGCCGTCGAGGTGGGACCTCGGACACTCGTCGCCCAGAGTTCACCTTGGGGCCAGGATTGGTTCATTTGGGGTGGCGGAAACCGTCGCGTGCGGGGCAGAACGTGGGAGCGTGGGGACCAAGCACACCTATGAGAGGGAACCCTGATGCGGGACGCGTACCACGAGGAACTTGACTCGATCGGCGACGGTCTGGTGGAGATGGCCCGGCTGGTCGGGTCGGCGATCGGGCGCGCCACGACCGCCATGCTGGACGCCGACCTGAAGCTGGCCGAGAGCGTGATCGAGGCCGACCAGAAGGTCGACGAGCTCCAGCACGACCTGGAGGCCCGGGCCATAGCCCTGCTCGCCCGGCAGCAGCCGGTGGCGACCGACCTCCGTATCGTCGTCACCTCGCTGCGCATGTCCGCCGACCTGGAGCGGTCCGGCGACCTCGCCCAGCACGTGGCGAAGCTGGCCCGGCTGCGCTTCCCCGAGCGCGCGGTGCCGCGCGACCTGCACGCCACGATCCTGGAGATGGGCCAGCTCGCGCAGCGTCTGATGGCCAAGGCCGCCGAGGTGATCATCACCAAGGACGTCGACCTCGCGCTGCAGCTGGAGCAGGACGACGACGAGATGGACCTGCTGCACCGCACCCTGTTCCAGCACCTGATCGACGAGCGCTGGAAGCACGGCATCGAGACGGCGGTGGACGTCACCCTGCTCGGCCGCTACTACGAGCGCTACGCGGACCACGCCGTGGCCGTCGCCAAGCGCGTCGTCTACCTGGTCACGGGCGAACACGCGGACGAGCTCCAGGCGGACATCCAGCCGGTCACGGGAGTGGAGGGGCCTGACCCCTCCGGGGGTCGGCTGCGGGGGGACCGACTCTCGGCACCTATGGGGCCGCTGGGGCTCCGGAGTCGGTCTCCCGGCTTCTGAGGGGAGCTTTTCGGGGTGGTGCGGGGGCGCGTGGGCGCATCTGTGCGCCGTTGATGCGCCCAGGGAAGCGGGCATGCAATGGGTGAGGGCATCCCTGCCCCAGCGTTTAGGAGGGACCCATGGCCGAATCCCCCAGCACCACGCCCGACCCCACGCAGGAGCGCGAAACCGACCAGCCCGCCGAGACCAGGAGCCTTGCGCTGATCGGCGCGTGCGGCTGCGGCTCGGGCTGCGGCTGCGGGTGCCAGTCGGGCGGCCCCTGCCAGTGCGGCTGAGCGGCGGCACGACGTCGTAGAACAGGGCCGGTGTGAACCCGATTCACACCGGCCCTGGGCGTGTACGGACCCCGTCACGACCATTGCGCGCGCCGGTGCAGATCCTCCAGCGCGTCCCGGACGGTGGTCGTCCGGTACCAGTCCAGCCACTCCCCCGCCTCCCGGGCCACCCGGTCCAGCGCGCCGAGCTCGGCCCCGGTGTAGGCATGGCCGGGCTGGTCGTGATGGGTGGAGAACATGCCCTGCGGACGGCCGGCCGGGCCCGGGATGGGCGTGCACTGCAGCGAGCGGCTGTGGGCGGCGAGCAGCACCGCCCGGGAGGTCTCGTCGAAGTCCGGCGCGGTGGCGACGTCCTCGACGACGACCCGTTCGCGTTTGCGCGCCGCGTGGCCGCAGGCGGTGCTGGTGTCGTCGATCACGGCGAAGAAGCGCACGAACTCCACGGGGAAACCGCAGTGCGACTCCAGCCACAGCGTGTTGTCGCTGGCGTCGATGAGCTGGACGTTGGCCATGGCCGTACGCGTGATCGCGCAGACGGCGTCCCGCAGCGCGTCCAGGACCACCGGCAGCGACAGCGGCCGGCCCGGTGTTCCGGTGACGAATCCGACGACGGGCTGCGGAAGGCGGACCGGGCCGGGGAACCAGGGCAGGCCGGCGTGCGGTGGCGGCGCCTGGGCGAGCGCGGCCGCGAGCCGGACGCTGCCGAGGCCGTGGGCCCGGCCGACGCCGTGGAGCAGGGCGGCGGCGCGGTCGGCGGTCCGCAGACCGTAGCGCTCCAGGAGGATGCCCTGGGCGCGGGCGACCAGGGCGTGCGCGAGCAGCTCGTGGCGCAGTTCGACGGCGTACCGGCGCAGCTGGGGGCCGTCCGGGGCGACGGCCGAGGTGAGGAACACGCTCAGGGCGTCCGACACCGTCGGGTACAGCCCGCATCCGGCGCCCCCCGGCAGCCGCGCCCGGGCCAGGACGGCGGCGGCCTCGGCGGGGCAGGCGGCGAGGAGAAGCAGCCGGCCGTGCACCGCGGCACCATCGGCGAACCGGCACAGGGCCTCGGCGGCGGCGGGTGACAGACGGCCCAGACCGCTCAGATCGAGGACGAGTTGGGTGGGTCCCGGCGCGCGGAGGGCGCGGTCCAGCTCTGCCCCGGAGTCGGCGTCGCCGCACAGCGCCAACACCGTCAGTCGGCCCGTCGCCAGGCCGGGCATGACCAGTTCCGCCACGGTCCGGCAGGAGAAATGCTGCATCACGGGCCCCTGCCCTGCAGGCCACGAGACCACTTGGACCCCGCGGCTCGACCCCCTCCCAGCGTAGACGCGCGAGGTAAAGCCGTCAGTAGGCCTATTGGGGCAAACAGGGCGAGTTGGGGAGCCGGGGCGGTGCGGCCGGGCGTCGGCCGGTCACGGCGGCCGGTAGCACGTACGTGGTCAGCGGCTCGGCGGCGCAGACGACTCGACGGGCTCGTCGGGCTCGGGGGTGAGTACGACGTCCGGGTGGAGGGTGCGCCGGACCAGGGCGTGGGCCGTGTCCACCAGGCGGCGGCAGTGGTCGTCGGCGTGGGCACGCAGGGCGGCGCGGGCCTCGGAGAGGGTGAGTCCGCCGGTCTCGGCGAGCATTCCGCAGGCCATGTCGACGGCGGCCTTGGCGGCGAGGGCGGCCTGTACGCGGGCGCTGACGTCGGTCGGACGCAGCGGCTCCGGGCGCCAGTTGACCAGCGCGACGGCCGTGACGTCGGCGAGCGCCTGGGCCAGCTCCAGATCGAGCGGGGGCAGCCCGCCGGGTCTGCGCAACAGGAGGTTGACGGCGCCGACGGTCTGCTGGTGGACGCGCAGCGGCAGTGCGTGCAGGGAGCGGTAACCGCGCCGTACGGCGAAGGGGGCGACCTGCGGCCAGCGGTCCCGGCTGTGCTCCAGGTCCCGGACGTCTATACGGCGGCTGTCGCGGAAGCTCTCCAGGCAGGGGCCCTCGTCGGCCTGGAGCTGGAAGAACTCCAGCGCGCCCGCGTCGTCCTCGGTGACCGCCAGGGTGCGCAGGTCGCCGCGGCCGGAGACGACCAGGATGCCGACCGCGTCGGCACCGGTGATGTCGACGCAGTTGCAGGCCAGGCGCTCGACGAGCACCACCGGGTCGATGTCGTCGGCCAGGGAGTCGGCCAGCCCGACGAGCGCCTCGGCGAGCTGTTGTTCACGGCCCATCACCGTTCACCGTCCCTTCCCTCGTCCCCGGCGTCGCGCCCGTCCTCACCGGCGTAGTCCCTGCGGCCACCGCCGTCGTCCGTCTCCGGGGTCTCCGGCTCCTTCCGGAAGCGGAGCTTGCGGGCCAGGACCTCGCGGGCCAGCTGGCTGACCGTGCGGCCCTCGGCGTACGCGCGGGCCCGCAGCCGGTCCAGGGCCTGCTCGGGGTCCAGGTCCAGCTGAACCATCACCATGCCGACCGCCTGATAGACCTCGGTGTGGTCGGCCTCGGAGGCCGCCACCCAGGACGCTACCTCGTCCTCCGTGTCCTGCTCGGTGTCGCCGCGTTCTTCCCCGGGTCGGTCGTGGTCGGCCGGGCGCAGGCTCATGAGCGCGTAGGTGACCGCGTCCCGCACCCACAGCGCGGTGCGCATGTCCCGCTCGGTCAGCCCGCCGGCGCGTTCGCTGTACAGGTCGAGGGTGCCGATCGCGGCGCTGCTGACGCCGAGGGGCAGCGAGAAGACGGCGCGGACGCCGATCTCCACCGCCTCGTGCGCGAAGATCGGCCAGCGGCGGGCGTCGGCTCCCGCGGTGAGGTCGGCCGCGATGACGGGGGCGCCCTGGTCGAGGGCGGTCTGGCAGGGTCCGTCGCCGACGGTGTACTGCAACTCGGCGAGCCGCGCGGCGAGCCGGTCGCTGGCGCACCAGGTGACGCGTACGCCCTTCCCCCCGGAGATCGACACGGAGGAACCGCTGACCGGCAGCAGTCGTACGCACGCCTGGCACAGCGCGCCCGGGACCTGCTGCGGATCGTCCGCAGCCTGCACCGCGGCGGCCAGCGTCTCACTGACGCGCAGCCTCGCCTGACCGTCCGGCGGCACACCACCGCCGGCCGGCTTCTGCGGCCGCTCGGGCGCCATGGCCATCACCCCCGTCGCGGCGCGCCCTCACCAGACATGATCCACCAGTATCCCGTCCGACACCCCCGGACCGACTACTCCACACCCCGAGTTCCCACCCGCAGAGAACCTACGTGGCCCACCCCACAATGACGCCGCCACCGCCGCACTGTGACCTCTGGGAATGAGGGTGCGCCTGATACTGCGACGCCCGTTGGACGGGCTCCCGGTCCGAGGACGACCACCGGCGCACCCGGCCGCGCATCAAGGGGTCCGGGCAGCGACCCGTCCTCCGCCTGCCGTACGCATGCCGACAGTGCCACCGCCCTTGCTTCCATCAGGGCTGACCCCATGGGGTACGTCACGCGCTTCACGCCGCACGCACAGCGGGACATGCTCAAGATCGCGCGCCCCGACACCCTCTACCGCCAAGTTCCGTAGGTCCGACGAAGAAGCCCCTGCCGGCGGAAATCTCGCGGGCAGGGGCTTGATCTGTTACCGCTTACTTCTTCTTGCCCTGGGTCTTGCCGGGGATCTTGATGAGCTGGATCTTTGCTGGTCAGGGGCGGCGGGCACGTGCGCCTGGTGGTCGTCGTTGGTCATCACTGGCCACTGTCGAGCGACCTCGGGCGGCCCAGGGACGGCCCAGCTCTGCCGCACTCGACTGGCGGCCGGTACCCCTCGACACGCGCCGTCTGAACCTCAGCCGACGACAGTCAGCCACGACGGCGAGAACGTCGACCGACCACGAACACGTGTGCCTCGCTGCACCCCCACCGGCCTCAGCCACGTTGCCAATGCGGTCGACCAGAGCAAGCCACGACGACCGGCCCCTGACTACGGTGCCTGAGCCCTCAGCTTGGGAAGCTAGGGGCGTTAGGGGGAGGTTGCAGAACCGACCTGGGGTGGTGCCGTGTCGGAGCCTGGATCTCCGCCAGCCTGTTCCCCGCTGCTCCCCGTGGTTCCCCGCACGATCTGGCACGCGTCTGGCACGGTCGCTCCGTCGAGCAGCGCGGCAAGTTCCCTTAGGTCGTTCGCGACCATGACTTGAGCGAGGCGTCCGGCGACGGCCACGACCTGCGGCCAGGCAGATGCCTGGAGATACTCCGGGTCGGTGTCGTTGGGCGCCTCGGCCGCCGCGGCGTTAAGCGCGGTACCGAGCTCTCTCATCAGGACGACCTCTTCGTCACTTCGGAGGCTGACGCCGAGGAACCGCTCTGGCTCGTCGGCGTCGCAGAAGTCGTCGAAGAGTGTGTGGAAGACATGGTTCAGGTCTTCGAACGCCGACGGGTCGAGCCACACGTCCCGCTGCCATGGTGGATTGGCCAGGGCCAACACAACGGGTACGACGTGGACTCGGTGGTTCGCTATGAGTCGGGCAGCTTCGCTCACGGTTCCGAGCGTAGCGACCGCGGCAGGTGGAGACGTCGGCGCTCTCGGAGCACCGCTTTAGGAGTTCGATCCCTCCTCGGCACTATCGGGGAGCCACCCGGTCATGCTGGCCATGTCAGGCCGCCTGGGGGTGCTGGTGTCCGGCCGTTGATGTCACTCGTGGATGTCAGAAACACCCAACCGCCTGCGCTCGCAGGCACGATGGCCCCGTGGTTGACCTGGAGCGCATCAAGGCAGAGACCGTGGGTACTTCCGAGCTCTCGCCGGTTCCCCGCGACCGGAGTGGAGCCATCACTGGGCCACGTCGGCGTACGCGGTGGCGCAAGCTTGCCAGGTCTCAACTTGGACAAGATGAGACAGGGCTTCCGGTGACTGGAGCACACTGCTGCTGTGACAAATAGGCAACGACTCATCCTCTGGGGTTCCACAGCAGTCGCAGGACTCGCGCTCATCGGCCTGAGCGCCTACTTGGGCTTGCAAAAGGCCAACGAGATCGCCGGAATAGTCAGCGCAGTTACAGGCATTATTGCCCTGGCGCTGGGCATTTACCAGATTGTTCAGGGGCAGAGATCCACGGGTGGTCGCCCTTCTCCTCGGCAGGTGCAGCGTGGAGGCAACAACTCAACCAATATCCAGAGTGGTGGCGATCTCACTATTGGAGATAACAACCAGATTGGACGTGATCGATGACTTGGCGGCAGCGGCAGCGAGGTGGTGATGATTCGACCAACATTCAGGCGCAAGTCGCAAACTTTGGCATTAGTTACGTGGATGCTAAGAACATTGCGATGGACGTTTTCAGTGACAATTTTCTGAAGTTGGCTCAGGAGGCTCATCGAATAGCCTTTGAGCGGGCTGAAGAGTTCATTGCGAACTACCTTCATGAACTCCATGAGCGGAAGCCCGAGGCGATCGAAAATATTCAGGACCCTGGACTTCAGTCGGATATCCTTGAAGCGCAGTCAGGATTCGCCAAGACCGGGGACGAAGACCTAGGCGAGGTCCTCGTAGATATTCTCGTAGACCGAAGTTCTCGCAGCGACCGGAACATCACCAGTCTTTCTCTCAGTGAGGCGCTCAGGGTTTCACAGAAGCTCACAAACACGCAGTTCGCGGCATTGAGTTGCATATTCGTGTTTAAGCAGCTCAAAATGCTGAACCTTGCAAATCAGCACCAGTTCTACGGCAGGTTGCTCGAATATCTGCGCCCACTCGGTGAAAATATCCGGGCTGTCACCCTCTCGGACGTACAGTACCTTGCCGGCCTTGGGTGTGTAACTATTTCGATCGGTTCGACTTCGATTCCCGAGTGCTTCCGTCGCGAATACCCTGGGCTGTTCTCGAGAGGCCTTGACCTGGAGCAGAACCCGGTGATTAAGGGCCTAGAAGGCACTCCCTTGATCACCAATAATCTACGCAACCCTAACTCGTGGCAATTCAATGCGGTCGATGAGGCGACGTTGATTCGGACCCTGGAAGGTCTCGGGCTGGCGGAACGGAAAGATGAAATCGTTGGCGTCATGAAGGCCAATCTCATGACAGAGGAAGAGATACTCGCAGAGTTTCAGGGGGTTGATGCTGTAGTAGAGCCGCTCGTGGGAGCTTACAACGGTAGCCAACTACCGAACTGCCTAAATACGGCTATTGGTACCGCGATAGCCCATGCAAACTTGCGTCGAGTGACGAACGGGTCTTTTGATAGCGACGTCGGGATTTGGATTTCATAAGCGAGGGGCATGTTCAATTCGGCCTGCCTGAAGTTCGTCTCGTAAATGATCTCTGATTGGTCTGGGCGCGGTCGGTGATCAATCCGAACGCCCGCCTATCCGGTGAGGTTGAGATTGTTGTAGGCGGGCGATGCCGTCCGTTGTGGCACGGGGATTCACAGTGTGTGGAGCTGGGTCGTAGGAGCCCTCAGTTGGTCGGGCCGGGCACTGCGCCGGCAGCTCTCACGTCCGAACTGGATGCTGGACGGCCTGGGGCACGGACTGCTTCGTCCCTAAGCAACTTGGGCAGGGGCGCTGCCTGAGGCCGGTGTGCTCCTTACCTCCGCCGATGGTCCGTACGCGGCCGTGCTCGTCCGCCGGCGTGCGTCGGCGTTGTCACGCAGTGAGACACTCACGCAGGAAGGGGCCAGGCGCTTAGAAGCTGCGGGCAAGCCTCGGCGGGCAAGGCCGCTGTCGCTGCGCTATGGCGTCAGAAGTGCACGCAGAGTCTCGTCGCAGCACAACATGTCCTGCGAGCGTCGGGGCGTGCTCGCACCTACATGAAGTTCCCAAGCTTTTTGAGCCGTTGATCGAGCTGAGTCAAGAGCGATGGGAGGATGTCAGCAGCGTGCGCGAGCGAGTTCGCGGAGCCCCGAAGTCCTTGAGCGTCGAAAACTTCTGCTGCATAAGCCAGTCGTCGAGCGCTATCCGCTTCCATGCCACCGGACTTGTCCGATATGACGGTGACGATGTTGCGCAGCTCACGAAGGGCATCTGACGTGAGCGTCCCTGTTTGCTCCAACTGGTCGGCGATCTTCTCCAGCCGCGTTGCCGGCGGGGTGAACACCGAGATGAGGAGGGCCGCGAGCTGATCCTCGCTAAGTGGCTGGATCCGGTCCAACGCCGCGCCATTCTCGCCTTCGTGGGCGCGCTTCCACTCCCGAAGCAGATCGACTGGATATCGCTCCTCGCCGTGGTTCTTGTCGTCGACCTCGGCGTGATGGGCAAGACAGAGAAGTATCAGGTTCTTGAACGACTCACGCTCTCGCGCTTCCTTCTCTGATGAACAGGGGCGGTAGCGGGCGGCAGTGCGCTTGACCCCGATGATGTGGGCGATCTGAGCGTTCTTCTGATAGACGCCAGGCCGGACTTCATAGATCACAGGAAAGGGGCACCCAGGGGCGTAGCACCGGCCGTTGCTAAGCGTCCAGAGAGCGGCCTCAACTGCCGCAGGAATGTTGCGCCGCCGCTCTGGATCCTCGTCTGATCGCCTCATACGAACAGCCTAGGTGGTGCACTCGCACCGCCGTATACCGCAAAGTGGTAGATTCCGCCGGGCCTCATGGCACCTTTGGAGACCGGAACCAAGGCCCCGGACTAAGATCGGCCCCGGGCCTTAGCGCTGGTGCCCCCGGCAGGACTTGAACCTGCGGCACCCGCTTTAGGAGCGCGGTTGGGCTGTCACGCGTGTGAGCTGCGGATTTCCTGCCGTGGTCAGAGTTCGGCCGACGTACCCCTGCGGACTCCGTTTCCCCGTGAGTCCCCGTCCGATCTGGCACGACAGTGGCACGGCCTGGGGGCCGGGCCTTGGGTCCCCTCGATGCGAACTGCGTGGTGTGGGTATCGAGCTTGGATGGGGTCCGTTGGGTCACCCCCGACTAAAACAGTGTCGACTGCTGGCCTCGTCTTTCCAGCCACTCGGCCATCTCCTGGCAGCTTCGGACGTAAGCGAGTGCAGCGTGCGGGCTCAGGTATTGGAGCCGTGCGTGAGCGGCCCGGTTTCGTACCTGGCTGAGCTCCACAAGCGAGTTTCTGATGTCTTGTGGAAGGTTAAGGCGCTCGATTAGGGGCCTGACCGGCAAAGGTCTCCGAGCGGTCGTTCCTAGCTCTGCCATTTCCAGTCGCCGCAGTTGAGCCTCTACGGGCCACCATGCCGCAACAACAGCCGATTCCGGCTGAGTCTCGGCGTATGCAAGGAGGGCGTCCTCTGGTGCGCTGTAGCGTCTCAAATAGGGGCGTACCAACGGACGATCAGCAGGCGCAGGCGGTTGAGGTTCCTGGCTTGCGCCTGGTTCTTGGTGAGCGGGTTCACTGCTAGTTGCAGGCTCGTTGGTGAGGACAGCAACCTCGGCATCCTCGCTGGCCTCGATGACCTCTTCGGAGAACTCAGCATCAATGCCTGGGGCACTCAGCATGCGGACTCGGCGGATCAACGCGCCTAGTTGGGTGCGGAACCCGTAGACGATTGCGAGAGTCGTGGCTGGCCAGACTATGACCTTGATGTAGTCGAGTACTAGTCGTGCGATCTCCACGCGAGCATCATGCCGTAGCACGTTCACCCATCACTACGGATCCGCAAACCACGCGGTCGGCGTAACGACTTTGGCCGGGAGCTGCTTTGGCGCGAGTGATCATGGCCCCGTAAGCTTCCGGCGCGTCGGGCAGTCTGTGGACCTGCCCGGTAAAGCACGACGTTGGGGCCATGATCTTCGAGGCTCGCGCCAAAGTGGCTGGCTAAAGTCGTGGAGCTGACCGCCCCAGCCACGACGTGTTCTGACCTCATGCACTGTGTGCCTGCCTCTTGGGCGGGAGCGGGCGGCCGGCGGTGCCGAGCGGGGCGGAGACATGAGCGCGGGCGCCGCCGGCCGCCCGCTCCCGCCCGGAGGAGCGAAGCGACGACGGGTGCTTGAACCAGTAAAGAAAGTTGTAACTCAGTTGCTGGGGTTGGTGGTTTGGTCAGTTCCCGAGTCTCCGGCTTCCGCGATGCGGCGGCCGTGTTCGGCAGCTCGTAGCAGTGACTGGGCTACCTGTTCGGCATCGTCGGGGCGCAGGTAGATCTCCTGGGTCCACAGCACGGACAGCCGCACGATGCCGTTCAGCAGGTTCGTTGCCACGTCCACCTCGACGCCGTTGCCGGTTGCGTCGGTGACCGTCAGATCCAGGTCGCTGCTGTAGGCGCTCATGTGCCGGAGCATGCCTGAGGCCCGGCTTCAGGTACGAGGCCGGGCCTTCAATGTCAGTTGAGAGGGGACACCCTAGTTCTGGGGCTGAACTCATAGGCGCAGGGTGGGAGCTCTGTCCGATGGGCTAGCGGTAGGTAGGCCACCGGTCGGATGGTCCAAGTGACGCGGGTGTCGGCGTGTACGACTGACACCGTGCAGGACTCCGACCGCAGTAGGGCTCGCCTGGTCTCGGCGCGGCCGTCGTGCAGCCACTCCCACGCCTCGTCTGAAGCGTCCGGGTCCAAGGCTGGTGAGATCGTGCGGAGTGCCACCGCCACCCATCGGTCGGCCTGCGGTGCCGAGTAGGCATCGAAGGATGCCAGGAGTGCCGGCCCCCGCTGCTCGGTGAGGTCTTCTGTCCAGCACTCGCACCAGAAGCCGCGGCGGGTTGCCTGACTCAGCACGAATGACCTCCCCGCAGTGCTTCTGCGTACAGCTCCGCGGTGACCGTGTGGCCCTGGTCGCTGTCGTGCACGACGACCCGGTGAGCGATGACGCTGACCATGCCCAGGCCCCGGCCGTGCTCGGCGTCCTGGTCCTGGTGCTCGACCTTCGGGGCCGTCCCCGCGCCGCCGTCATCCGTGACCGAGACCGCCACCACCTGGCCGGAGACCGCGACGGCCAGATGGAAGGTGCCGTGCTCCCGGCCGCTCGCCGTGTGAAGGATCGCGTTCGCGCTCAGCTCGCTCACGATCAGTTCGGCGTCCTCCGCTAAAGGGGAGCCGCTCAGAATGTCACGGGTCCATCGACGGGCCCGGCTCACCTCTTCCGGGAATCCTGGGCAACTCAGCCCCCAGACCCGAGCCGTGCTCGTATACTCGTGCATACAAGTTCCTTTACGCTGGTAGGCCGCCATGTGCAGCGGGTTCGGGCTAGACGAGTTTCACGCCGTCGTGGGCGCGGATGGCCGGCGGGGTCGTCGCGTCGAGTGCGTCCAGGACGCGGATCGAGTACGCCTCGTCGGCAAGCTCGGTGACCTCTTCGCGGGTGGCCCAGCGCAGCGCGCGGGTCTCGTCACCGGTGGTGGGCACACCGTCGGCGGCTTCACAGCGGAAGACCAGCGAGATGATCAGGCCCGTCATGTTCTTGTAGACGCCGGTCAGAGTCGCGGGAAGCGCGATCTTGATCCCGGTCTCTTCGAGGACTTCGCGCTGAAGAGCTTCCGGGATGGTCTCCTCGCGTTCGAGGACGCCGCCCGGCGGCTCCCAGTGACCGTTGTCCCGGCGCTGGATCAGGAGGGCTCGGCCCTGGTCGTCCACGACGACCCCGGCGACGCTCACGGAGTGCGGGCGTTCAGTGCTCACGTTCCTCGGCCCTCTCGGCTGGCTAGGCTCTCCACCGTAGCAACAGAACTCGCCCACTCGTCTAGATACCTAAAGGAGTACTCACGTGAGCCCTCTTCCTTCGGGCCTCCTCGGTGATCTCGACCCCACGAGCGATCGTGCGGTCTTCCGGCAGATCGCCGACCAGTTGCGCGAGGCCATCGACCGTGGGCGATTCCGTGAGGGCGAGAAGCTGCCCTCCGAAGCCGAGCTGGTCGAGCACTACGGAGTCTCCCGGATGACCGTGCGGAACTCCTTCTCCGTCCTCACCGGTGAGGGCCTGGTGCACGCCGAGCACGGCAAGGGCGTCTTCGTCCGGCCGCGTCCCCCCGTGCGCCGGCTCGCCTCCGACCGGTTCGCCCGGCGCCACCGCGAGCAGGGCAAGTCCGCCTTCATCGTTGAGGCCGACGCAGCAGGCAGCCATCCCACGGTCGACAGCCTTGAGGTCAAGGAAGAGAAGGCAAGCCAGGACATCTCCACCCGGCTCGGGTCGGTGCGACGGGTCCTCGCTCGTCGGCGCCGGTATCTCCTCGACGGGCGGCCGGTCGAGTTCGCGACCTCCTACCTCCCGCTCGACATCGCCCGCGGCACTCCTATCGCCGAGCCCAACCCGGGCCCCGGCGGCATCTACGCCCGCCTCGAAGAGCTGGGGCACCACCTCGACCACTTCGAGGAGGAGATCCGCGCCCGCATGCCCTCGCCCGCAGAGGTGAAGCTCCTGCATCTGGCGTCCGGCGTGCCCGTCATCCACCTGATCCGGACCGCCTTCGACACCGAGGGGCGTGCCGTCGAGGTCTGCGACACGGTCATGGCGGCGGACGCGTACGTCCTGTCGTACCAGCTCCCGGCGACCTGATCCCGGGAGCGGCGGTAGTGCGCGGGGACGCTTCTCCGAACTCGTACACACCGACACGGTTACTCGTATAGACGAGTGGGCAAGTTGTGTGGCAAGGTGATCCGCGTGATCCCGGAGATCGGGTTCGCAGGTCGACTCTTGTATAGACGAGTAGATAGGGGTAGTACCTTGCGCACCATCCGCGTTGAGACCTCCGCCGCGACGATCCTCCTCACGGAGGCTCCGGAGCCGAAGGTCCGTGACCGGCAGACGGGCGAGATCGCCAAGGACGCGACCAGCGGCGAGGCGCTGATGACCATCGGCGTCGTCTACATCGAGGACGGTGAGTCCTCGCTCATCAAGGTCACCGTTCCCGAGGGTGGCGTCTCCGAGGGCCTGATCCTCGGCTCGCCGGTGTCGCTGCCCGGCCTCGTCGCCCGGCCGTGGGAGTCCGTCTTCAACGGCCAGCAGCGCCACGGCATCGCCTACAGGGCCGCCGCCGTGACCCCGGCCGCCTTCCCGGCCGTCTCCGGGGCCGCCGCCTGATGTCCGACCTGACGACGCTCCTCGAAGTGGGTGGTCCTGTCGCCGCACTCGGCGGCGGGGCCGCCTACGCCCGGGCCAAGCACCCGGCGGCGTACTGGTCCACGGTCGGCCTTCCGGTGTCCACGGTCCGGCTGCTCAGCTCGTACGGCTCGGTCATGGAGGCATGCGGCCTGACCGTGGCTCCCTCCCGGCTGCGGGTCCTCGCCGTCAAGGCCATGACCCAGCGCGAAGTGCGGCCCGCACCGCCGCGCCGGGGCATCATCCGACCCACCACGACCGGACTGCGGATCCGTCTTCGCCTGGCGCCGGGCCAAGAGCCCGCCGACTTCGCGGCCTCTGCCGAGCGACTGCGGCACGCCTGGGGTGTCCACGCCGTCTACGTCACCACCGTGAAGCCTGGGGTCGTCGATCTGCGGCTCGTCGGCTACGACGTCTTACGGCGGGTGCGCATGCCCCGTAAGACCGCGCACGGCCCCCTCGAAGTGCCGGTCGCACTGCGAGAGGACGCCACTCCCTTCGTCCGCGACTACCGCACCATCCCCCACCAACTCACCCTCGGCGCCACCCTGTCCGGCAAGTCCATGTACCTGCGCCACCTGATCGCCGGACTCTCTCCTCAGTCCGTCGCCATGGTCGGCATCGACTGCAAGCGGGGCGTCGAACTGGCCCCCTTCGCACCCCGGCTCTCCGCACTGGCCACCGACCCGGAGCAGGCGGCCGAGCTGCTGCCCGTGCTGGTCAACGAGATGGAGGACCGATACGACCTGATCAAGGCCCGGCAGGGCATCGCCCCTGCCACTCCGGACGAGGAGATCACCTCCGACATCTGGGGCCTGCCCGAGCACGAACGCCCCGTGCCCATCGTTCTGTTCGTGGACGAGGTCGCTGAACTCTTCCTCGTCGCGACCAAGAGGGACGAGGAACGCCGCGACGAGATGGTCACCCAGCTCATCCGGCTCGCCCAGCTCGGCCGCGCCGCCGGCATCTATCTGGAGGTGTGCGGGCAGCGCTTCGGCGCTGAACTCGGCAAGGGCGCCACCATGCTCCGCGCCCAGCTGACCGGCCGCGTCTGCCACCGCGTCAACGACGAGGCCTCCGCGAAGATGGCCCTCGGCGACATCGCACCGGAGGCTGTCCAGGCAGCCTGTTCCATCGCTCCCGAACGGCCCGGCCTGGCCGTAGCGGGCGACACCTCCGGCGGCTGGTCCCGCATCCGCACGCCGTACCTCTCCCTCGGGGACGCTGCCGAGACCTGCCGCGAGTCGGTCCACCTGGTGCCCGACCTGCCCGCGCTGAAGCCCTTCCGGCCCGACGTACCCGTGCGCCCGGTCGGGACCGCGGCCCCGGTCTTCCTGCCCCGCCCGGTCACCGACTGATTCCCTCCGCTCGACTCCGGAAGGAGCCGCATCATGCGCGCCCGCTTGGCCCGCGTCGACGCGGTGCTCGTCCAGGCGCTCATCGCCGCCGCGCTGTCCTTCGCCCACCTGCACGACGTCGCCGTGGCGGCCGGACAGGACGGCTGGAAGGCCTGGGCCTACCCCGTCTCCGTCGACCTGCTGCTCGTCGCCGCCTGGCGTCGACTGCGCTCTGGCACAACCAAAACGGCGGCCTGGTGCTGGTTCGTCGTCGCACTCACCGCATCCCTCGGCGCCAACGTCGCCACCGCCGGCCTCCTCGACCTCGGCAACGTCCCGGCCTGGCTACGCATCCTCGTCGCCGGCTGGCCCGCCGTCGCCTTCCTCGGCGGCACCCTCCTCGCGCACACCGCGCCAAAGACGGGCCTCGGTCCGGAGGTCACCGAGGAGGACGGGCCCGAAACCGCGCCCGAGCCGCTAGCCCACCCCGCCATCGAGGCACCGCCCCAGCCCCCGCCCGTACCCGTGCCGTCCGCCCTGGTCGCCCACGCCCGCAAGGTCGCCGCCGAGCACCACGCCCGGACCGGCACCCCGATCGACACCCCGACCCTGCGCGCTCGCCTCGGCGTCCCGGTGCCCATGGCCGAAGCCATCGCCGCCCACCTCTGAGAGGAGATCCATGACCGCCAACCGCAGCTTCCGCAACGTCACCCGCATCGGCCCCGTCCAGGTCGGCACCGCCTACGACAACCGAGGCCGCGAGAAGCACACCGCTGCCTGCACCGCCCCGCGCTGCGGCTTCTCCGCGGACTACGACAGCCGCGCCGCCGCCGAACTGGCCGCCCGCACCCATCGTTGCCCCACCCGCTGAAAGGACCCGGACCACCGTGACCGTCAGCCTGCCGCTCGTCGTCGTTCTCGGCTTCTTCGCCTGGGGAGCGATCAAGTTCCTCGGCGTCCGCACCTGGATCGTCGTCCTCATCGCCCTGTTCGGCTTCTGGCTCTCGCACACCTTCCTCGCGCCCGCCATCGAGTCCGGCACGCGGTCCGGCGTGGGTGTCGTAAACGGCTCACATGACTAGACGAGTAGGCAAGGAGAAGCCCGCCGTGTTCCTGCCCAAGTACCCGGACAACCCGACTCCGCCGCCGGTTCACACGCACGCCCCGACCGACCCGGCTCCCACCCGACGCGCCCTGCCGTCGATCTCCATCGACCAGAAGACGGTCGCGGCCGTGGTCGTCGCGGGCGTGGTCCTCACCGCGCTCCTGGCCGCCGTCGCCGTCACGGCCATCTCCGTGGCCATCGCCGCCGTGGTCCTGCGCTCGCTGCTCCACGAGCACAACCGGCGCTGAGGCGCCCAGACCTCCGGGGCGGCGTGACACGGCCAAGCATCCGCCGCCCCGGTGGCCCATCCCTCCCGACAGTGCCCGTCAGAAGGAGACCGCCATCTTCGCCCGCACCACCCCGCCGCCACTCCCGGAACTCAGCAACCTCGCCGCCGACGGCACCCTGCCGGGTATCCTCCGTCAGCTCTCCGGGCTCGGCGGCTGCACGCACCCCATCCGGCTGGACGGCCACCGCACCGAGTACGACGTCGACACCACGACCGGCGAGATCGGCCGTGTCCTCCAGCACCTCGACTCGACCGCCCTCCCGGCCGGCCAACTCCTCGTCCGCTGCAACAACCGTCGGACCACCCGCTGTCCGGCCTGCGCCGAGGTCTACCGCCGCGACACCTTCCACCTGATCACCGCTGGACTGCGCGGCGGCAAGGGCACTCCGGAACACGTCGCCGCCCACCCTCGCGTCTTCGCCACCTTCACCGCCCCCGGCTTCGGCCCGGTCCACAACCGCCGCACGGACGGCCGCTCCTGTCGCTGTGGCACCCACCACGACCAGGACGACGACGCCCTTGGCACACCGCTCGCCCCGGACACGTACGACTACGAAGCGGCCGTCCTCTGGAACGCGCACGCCGGACAGCTCTGGCGGCGCTTCTCCATCTACCTCCGCCGAGAGGCCGCCAAGCGCGCGGGCCTGTCACAGCGCCACTTCCGCCAGCACGCCCGCGTCTCGTTCGCCAAGGTCGCCGAGTACCAGAAGCGCGGAGCAGTCCACTTCCACGCCGTGATCCGCCTCGACGGCCCCGGCGGCGACACTCCGCCCCCAGCCTGGGCGACCGCCGAACTGCTCACGGACGCCATCGAGGCCGCCGCCGCCAAGGTCCACGTCGACGGCCCCGTCATCGACGGCCGTGCGCACACCTTCGCCTTCGGCCGACAGCTCGACGTGCGCACCATCCGCTCGGCCGACTTCGACGGCGGCCAGGAGCTGACCGAGCGGGCCGTCGCCGCCTACATCGCCAAGTACGCCACCAAGGGCGCCGAGACCGCCACGGGAGCTCTCGACCGCCCGCTCAAGTTCGCCGCCGAACTCGCCCAGCTCGACATCAGCGAGCACGCCCGCCGCCTCATCCGAACGGCCTGGACCCTCGGCGCCCGCAAGGACCTCGAACACCTCCGCCTGCGCGCCTGGGCCCACATGCTCGGGTTCCGCGGCCACTTCTCCACCAAGTCCCGCCGCTACTCCACCACCCTTGGCGCCCTCCGCGACGCCCGCGCCGAATGGCGCCGAGCCCAGGCAGCAACCGACGAACGGCCGGCGGACACGACTTACGTCCTCGCCCACTGGGTCTTCGCCGGCACCGGCCTGTCCGACGCGGAAGCCTGGCTGGCCGCGTCCCTCGAACCCGCGCCCGGAACCGAAGGAGAGCCCACCCATGGGTAGCCGACGCCTCGCTGTCGCGGAAACCGCCTCCGAGTCCGGTGGTCTGCCGTCGAGGTACCTGACTCCTGACGACCTGGTGGTGATGTTCGATCTGCCCAGCGTCGAGACGGTCTACCAGTGGCGCCGCAAGCGCACCGGTCCCCGAGGCTTCCGGGTCGGCCGGCACCTGCGCTACGACCCAGCGGACGTCCAAGCCTGGGTCGAGTCCCTACGGGAAGGGGCCGCCGCCTGATGGCCGGGCACATCCAGGACCGCTGGTACCGGACCGAGACCGGCCCGGACGGGAAGGTACGCAAGGTCAAGACCGAGCGCTACGGCTCGGGTCTCCGCTACCGCGCTCGCTACGTCGGCCCGGACGGCACGGAGAAGTCCAAGAGCTTCCCCGACCGTCAGAAGCGGCTCGCCGAACAGTGGCTGACGCAGACCGAAGCGGACATGGCGCGGGGTCAGTACATCGACCCCCGCGCGGCCAGGATCACCTTCCAGCAGTACGCCGAGAAGTGGGTGACCCACGCGCCGGACCCGAACACTCAGGCCTCGATGGAGTCGCAGCTTCGGTTGCACGCCTACCCCTACCTGGGGGCGCGCCCACTCGGTTCCTTCCAGCCCGCTCACATCCGCGATTGGGTGCGGCAGCTCCAGGAGAACGGCGTCCGTGGCTCGTATGCCCGGACGATTTACTCCAACGTGCGTGCCGCCCTGAGCGCGGCCGTGGACGACGGGCACCTTCCCCGGAATCCGTGCGCCGCTCGCTCAGTCCGTCCACCGACTGTGGACAACAAGCGCGTCCTGCCCTGGACGCCGGAACGGGTCTTCGCCGTCCGGGCCGGCATGCCCGAGCGCTACCAAGCCATGGTCGACCTGGGCGGCGGCTGCGGCCTTCGACAGGGCGAGATCCTGGGCGTGGCCGTCGACGCGATCGACTTCGAGGCGGACACCCTCCACGTGGTCCAGCAGCTCAAGCTGAGCCGCAGCAAGCCGGTCTTCGCCCCGCCGAAGGGTGGCAAGCTCCGGGACGTACCGCTCCCCGGTCCAGTCGCTGACGCCCTTCGGGCCCACATGAAGCGGTTCCCTCCGGTCGAGATCACCTTGCCGTGGAAGGTGGCGGACGGTCCTCCGGTGACCAAGCGGCTGATCTTCACCGGGCCGCGCGGCGGGCACGTCTGGCGTACGTCGCTCAACGAGGAGGTGTGGAAGCGGGCCCTCGCCTCGGCCGGCGTGATCCCCGAGCGGAAGCCGGGCGGGTCGTACGCCGAGTCGCGCGAGAACGGCATGCACGCACTCCGCCACTTCTACGCCTCGGTGCTCCTGGACGCGGGCGAGAACATCAAGGCCCTCGCCGAGTACCTCGGCCACTCGGACCCGGGCCTGACCCTCCGCGTGTACGCGCATCTCATGCCGTCGAGCCAGGAGCGCACCCGCAAGGCGGTCGCCGCCGTCTTCGACACGGCCCGGTCGTCCTCCTCCAGCACCTGACGGCCCGGAGACGGCCCAGCGGCAGCGAAAAGCCCCCTCCCAGCGGAGAACCCGCAGGTAGGGGGCTTACTCGTGGGCGGTTACTTCTTCTTGCCCTGGTTCTTGACCGCCTCGATGGCCGCCGCAGCCGCCGCCGGGTCGAGGTACTTGCCGCCCGGGGTGATCGGGTTGAAGTCGGCGTCGAGTTCGTAGGAGAGCGGGATGCCGGTGGGGATGTTCAGGCCCGCGATGTCGGCGTCGGAGATGCCGTCCAGGTGCTTGACCAGGGCGCGCAGCGAGTTGCCGTGGGCCGCGATCAGGACCGTGCGGCCGGCCAGGAGGTCGGGGACGATGCCGTCGTACCAGTAGGGGAGCATCCGGACGACGACGTCCTTCAGGCACTCCGTGTTCGGGCGCAGCTCCGGCGGGATCGTCGCGTAGCGGGCGTCGTGCGCCTGGGAGAACTCGGAGTCGTCCGCGAGCGGGGGCGGCGGGGTGTCGTAGGAGCGGCGCCAGAGCATGAACTGCTCCTCGCCGAACTCGGCCAGCGTGGCCGCCTTGTCCTTGCCCTGGAGGGCGCCGTAGTGGCGCTCGTTCAGGCGCCAGCTGCGGTGGACCGGGATCCAGTGGCGGTCCGCGGCCTCGAGGGCCAGCTGGGCCGTGCGGATCGCGCGCTTCTGGAGGGACGTGTGGACCACGTCGGGGAGGAGGTCGGCGTCCTTCAGGAGCTCGCCGCCGCGGACTGCCTCCTTCTCGCCCTTCTCGTTCAGGTTGACGTCCACCCAGCCGGTGAACAGGTTCTTCGCGTTCCACTCGCTCTCGCCGTGGCGGAGGAGGATCAGCTTGTACGGTGCGTCGGCCATGGGACAGAGCGTAATCCACGGGTTCCCGGGCCCGCCCGGCCCGGCCAGTGAGTGGACGGTTGACGGCATCTGTTAATCGAGTGGCCGGTGTCAGACCCCCTCTGTAAGTTGTGCTTGCCGCTTTTGCTTCTTACCGCGCCCCGTACCAGGGCGTCCTTCGATCCATGGGGGTCTTGTCATGTCCGCCGCCCGTCTCAGACGTGCCGCCCGGGAGACCGTCTCCGGGCTACCCCGTGAGTTCTGGTGGCTGTGGACCAGCACCCTCGTCAACCGGCTCGGCGCCTTCGTGGCCACCTTCATGGCCCTCTACCTCACCCTCGACCGCGGCTACTCCGCGTCGTACGCCGGTCTCGTCGCCTCGCTGCACGGGCTCGGCGGTGTCGTCTCCTCGCTGGGCGGCGGGGTCATGGCCGACCGGCTCGGCAGGCGGCCGACCCTCCTCATCGCCCAGTCGGCCACGGCCGCCTCCGTCGCACTGCTCGGCTTCATGACGAACCCCGTCGCGATCGCCGGCGTCGCCTTCCTCGTCGGCATGGCCTCCAACGCCTCCCGGCCCGCCGTGCAGGCGATGATGGCCGACATCGTCCGCCCCGAGGACCGGGTACGCGCCTTCTCCCTGAACTACTGGGCCATCAACCTCGGCTTCGCCGTCTCCTCCATGGCCGCCGGGTTCATCGCCGAGTTCAGCTATCTCGCCGGGTTCCTGATCGAGTCCGGGATGACCGCCGTCTGCGCGGTGCTCGTCTTCCACAAGCTGCCCGAGTCACGGCCCACGGCCACGGCCAGGCAGGCGGAGGCCCCCGTCGGCCTCGGCACCGTGCTGCGCGACGGGCGGTACATGGCCGTCGCAGGCCTGTCCTTCCTGGTCGCCCTCGTCTTCCAGCAGGGTTCCGTCGGGCTTCCGGTCGCCATGGGCCGCGCCGGGTTCTCACCCGCCGACTACGGCGTCGCCATCGCCGTCAACGGCATCCTGATCGTCGCCCTGCAGATCCCGGTCACCCGGTTCATCGAGCACCGCGACCCGCGCACCCTGCTGGTCCTCTCCTCGCTGCTCGCCGGTTACGGCTTCGGGCTCACCGCCTTCGCCGGGTCGGTCGGCGTCTTCATGGTCACCGTGTGCGTCTGGACCCTCGCCGAGATCGTCAACGCCCCGACCCAGACCGGACTCGTCGTACGGCTCTCCCCCGCGCACGGGCGCGGGCGCTACCAGGGCGTGTACACGCTGTCGTGGTCCCTCGCCGCGCTGGTCGCGCCCCTGATGTCCGGCGCGGTGATCGACCACTGGGGCGCGGCCTGGCTCTGGGGCATGTGCGCCGTCGTGGGAACCGTCGCCGGCCTGGGATACGGCCTGCTCATGCGCGGGCTCCCGAAGGAGAACCCCACCGCAGTGGCCCCGCGGACCGACGCCGAACCCGAGGTCCGTACCGCCTGAGAAGCCAGGCGGATCGCGAGGCAACGACCGAGCCCCCGCGCGGCGGTTCTCCGCCGGCAGGGGCTCGGTGTGGTGATCGGGACGATCAGATGGCGGCGTTGAAGCCGATCTGGTGGGGCTGGCCGAGGGCGCCCAGCACCTCGCCCTGGACGGCGCCGAGCTGCGACGCCAGGGTGTCGCTGCTGAGGGTCGTGGAGTCGAGGGTGAGGCTGGCCTCGGGGCTCAGGCCGCCGGAGACGCCGTCGAGCTCGGCGTCGGAGATCTCGACGGTCTGAACCTGGTGAGCGGAGTTCATGGGGAAACGCCCTTCGCATGGTGGTCCACAGGGGAAGCGGCCCCGCCGGGGACAGAGGGCGGGCCGCGGCCGCAGGCGTACGCCGTCCCTTTCAGGACACCTGGCGTGATCCCAGCGGCGCGAGCGATCAAACCACGGAGCGCGCCGGGGCAGCCAGCCAACGGGCGTTCACTCCATGCCGGTTGGCCGCGCCAGGTGACTCATCCGTGCGCACACGGTCACGCTTTGGGGCCTGTTTCTGCACATGCCGCGCCACACAGGCAGGCCACAGGTCTTGCCGGCGTCGCGCCGACCAGGACAACTCGGTACCAACGGAACCCTCGCACCCCGCAGTTGCGTGCGCCTTGTGCAGATTCCGTTCCGGTTGGCGTCGACCATTTAATTCCAGTACTCAGGGAATGCAATTGTCTGGGTATTAATAATTCGGTCAAACGCCGCCCCGTTCAGGTGACCCGCATTCCCCCGAACGCACCAAAGCCCACCTCCGGCGGCCGTCGTTAGGTGACCGTGACGCTATTGGACCGGCTCGCAGCCGATGATTACCCGACGATCTGGTTCCGCCAGGCCGACGACGTGGACATCACGTCCTGCTCGGACCTGCTCGATGATTTTCTGACGACAATCAACACCATGGAACATGAATATCGCCGGGCGTTGGCGAATCTGTACGGAGCTTTCTGAGTGGAGGGCGCGGAGGGTTTACCGATGGACAGGATTCAGCAGGACCCCGGTCTCTACGACCCCGCCTGGACCGACCCCGCCTGGACCATCCCGGAACCGGACCTCGTGTCGAGCGAGTGGGACCCGGTCGAGGAACTGGCCCAGATACTGGCCGCCCCGGCCGCCGCGAACCCCGCTCCCACCCCGCTGGACACGCCGCCTCCGCGCAGAAGCAGCCGGCGACGGATCCGCAATGAATCCCATCTGCTCGACGGTGGCCGGCGCGTCACCCACATCACGCTCCTGATCGGGGCGGTCTCGCTGTGCGCCGTGATCATGCTCGTATGGTCCGTCGCCTATTCCTATGGGCAACTGCGCGCGATCGCCTCGGCGGTGCTCCCCATGAGACTGGCGCAGTGGTGGCCGCTGACGGTGTACGGGCCGTGGTTCGTGGCGGCACTGTCCGTCCTGCGGGCCACCGCCCAGCGCCGCAGCGCGCGGCGGTCCTGGTGCATCGTGCTGGCCGCCTCCGCGATGGCCGTGGGGATGTGCGTGAGCCACTCGTCGCAACGGGTCCTCTCGCTGGTGATCTTCGGGATTCCGCCGGTCACCGCCCTGGTGTGCTTCTCGGAACTCGTCGGCCAGCTCTCCTCCAGGAACCGGCCCCGGCATGCCGCGCACACCGACCCGCCCAATCCACGCGCCGAAGGGTCGTGAAGGGCGCTCGCCGCGCTCGCCTGCCCTCCCGACCGAGCCCCCTGCCTGCGGATTCACCGCCGGTAGGGGGCTTTTCGGCACGCCGCCGGAAAGGCGCTCGACCGTACGAGTGGTTAGTTCGGTGAGCGGTTTTTCGGAATGAATACCCGGGGTAGCTCGGCGGAGACTTGTCGTCCCACATGAGGCGGAAAACCATGCGCGTACGTAGTGCCCTGGCCATCGCGATCGCCACCCCCGTTCTGCTCGCCACGATCGGAATGACGGGCGCGTCGGCCGCCACTCGACCCTCTCCGCAAAAGCCCACGCCCGAGGAATCGTTCGTCCGGCCCCAGCCGATCGCTCCCGGCACCGACGGCCGGGCCAGGAAGACCACCGATGAGGACGCGGAACCGGAGGAAGGCCTCCTGGGCACTCTCGCCGGTGAACTCGTGGAGCGCGTGGGGCCGCCGGCACGTCGGTGACGCGCGTCACATCGCGTCCCGTCACATCCGGCCGTGCCGACCCGTCAAGGAGGTGTACTCACCCACGACCCACCCCTGGAGCACACCATGGAACCTCGTCTGAACCTCTTCACCAACCCGGTCACCGGCAAGTTCTTCAAGTACATCAACTCGGCGGGGAAGGTGGTCACGGACTCCACCCTGCCGGCCGCGACGCAGGAGCTGGTGAAGATCCGGGCCAGCCAGATCAACGGCTGTGCGATGTGCACCGACATGCACACCAAGGACGCGACCGCCGCCGGTGAGACCGCCCAGCGGCTGAACCTGGTCGCGACCTGGCGGGAGGCCAAGGTGTTCAGCGAGGCCGAGCGGGCCGCGCTGGAGCTGACGGAGCAGGGCACCCGGATCGCCGACGCCGCCGGCGGTGTCCCGGACGAGGTCTGGGCGAACGCCGCCAAGCACTACGACGAGGACCAGCTCGCCGCCCTTGTCGGGCTGATCGCCCTGATCAACGCCTACAACCGCGTCAACGTCATCGTCCAGCAGCCCGCCGGCGACTACCAGCCCGGCATGTTCGACTGACCCGGGAACTAAGACCTCACGGGTGCATCCGTGCGCCCTTGAGGACCTTGTCCACACCGCTGCGCGGGCCGTACACCGCCAGCCCCACCAGGTCCAGCTCCGCGGTGGGTACGGCGCGGACCGCCGCGCGGTTGTCGCGGTCGTTGCCGGTCGCGAACAGGTCCGAGGTGAAGACGGCCCGGGACAGGGCACGGCTCAGTGCCCTGCCGTGGGCCGCCTTCAGGGTCTCCTTCGAGCCCTCGAAGACCAGCACCGGCTGGCGGAACATGGGCAGGTACGGCACCCCGTCCGCGTCCTCGTACGGCTCGCCGATCACCTCGGGGACCTGGCTGCCGAGGCCGCTGACCAGGAAGGCCGTCACATTGAGGCGCTGCCAGGGCTCCAGGTCCTCGCGCAGCAGCACGGCGATCTTCGTGTCGAAACGGATGGGTTCATTGCTCATGCCATGAGACTGCCCACCGCCGTACGACGCCGTCTTGTATGTTCTTTGCGTGGCCGACCAGCAGGAAGTCTCCGCCTGGCGCCCGCGCGTCCCGGGTGTCGTGGAGGTCTTCCACGCCCACTTCACCGAGTACGCCTACCCGATGCACGTCCACGACGCCTGGACCCTGCTCATCGTGGACGACGGGGCCGTACGGTACGACCTCGACCGGCACGAGCACGGCACCCCGCACGACACCGTGACCCTGCTCCCGCCGCACGTGCCGCACAACGGCTCCCCCGCCACCGCGGACGGCTTCCGCAAGCGGGTCGTCTACCTCGACACCAGCCGGCTGGCCGGCGATCTGATCGGGCGCGCCGTCGACACCCCCGATCTGCGGGATCCCGTACTGCGCAGACGCGTCGGGCAGTTGCACTCCGCCCTGGCCCGCCCCGGCGACGAACTGGAGGCGGAGAGCAGGCTGAGCCTCGTCGGGGAGCGGCTACGGGAGCATCTGCGGCGGGCGGGCGCAGCGGCACACCGCCCGGATCCCGTGCTCGCCCGTTCGCTGCGCGAGCTGCTCGACGCCCGGGTGGCCGACGGGGTCTCGCTGGAGGAGGCGGCGCGGCTGCTGCACGCCCATCCCGCCCACCTGGTACGGGCGTTCAGCGGCGCGTACGGCATCGCCCCGCACCAGTACCTCATGTCCCGCCGGGTCGGGCGGGCGCGGCGGCTGCTGCTGGACGGGCTGGCGCCGGGCGAGGTGGCCCCGGCCGCCGGGTTCTACGACCAGGCCCATCTCACCCGGCACTTCAAGAAGCTGGTGGGGGTGACCCCGGGGCGCTACCGCAGCAGCTCGCGCTGAGCGTCGTACAGATTGCGCGGGCGTACGGCGTCCGTGGTGCCGTACAGCTCCAGACGGGAGCGCAGGTCGCCGGTGAAGTCGGGGACGTCGATCTGGTCGAACTCGCTGACCGTGTTGAGGCCGACGGTGGCCGAGCGGGGGGCCAGGCCGTCGATCTTCATCAGGCCCGCGCGGCCGTTGGTGACCCGGATGTTCCAGTGGGTGAAGCGGGCGCCGAACAGGGGCCCGGCGTTGGCGTCTCCGCCGTGGCGGCCGTCGTTGTTCACCGTGATGTCCGTGCGGACGTTCGCGAAGGGCAGGCCCCGGTGGCTGTCGAAGGTGCCCATCTGCATCTCCCCGCGCGACCAGGCGTTGTACGACGACAGCCCCTCGACGTTGATGCCGTGCAACTGCGTGTTCGGTGGGGCGGGGACCGTGCGCCGCTCGATCGTGAAGTCCTCGATCAGGTTGTCGTGGGAGCCCTCGCGGCAGAAATACGGGTGATGCGAGCCGCGGCCGGTCACGCGTGTACGGCGCAGGGTGCAGGCGGAGGCGGCGACCAGGCCGAAGCCGTTGTCCACGTGGGTCACCGTGACGTCGTCCGCCCAGCAGTCGTAGGCGCACTGCAGGACCACGCCGTTGTAGCCCTTGTCCAGCAGATGCGGGGACTGCGGAGTCTCGACCGCCTCCAGGGTCAGGCCCTCGACGCCGGAACCGGTCAACGCGGCGACATGTGTGGCCAGTTGGGGGTTCCATTCGGGGCGTACGTCGAGCGGGAGGGGGCGTTCGAGGGTGATCCGGCGGCCCCGGACGCGGGTGATGCGCACCGGCCACTCGTAGGGGACGTAGGACAGCAGCTTCGTCTTGTCGTCCCAGGAGTACGACGCCGGGCCCGGGCCGCCGCCCGCCATGTGCTGCAGGAGGGTGTGGGACTGGTCGTCGCACAGGCGCAGGAGGACGAGCCCGCCCGGGTGCAGGGCCGAGGCGTCGGCGACCGTGATCGTCCAGGAGCCCTGCCGCGCCGGTTCCACCGCCGTCAGGGCCGTCCACTCGTCCCGTTTGTTGCCGGTCCAGCCCTCGAAGGGCCAGGCGCGGGACCGGATCGCGGCCACCAGGGAGTCCCAACGGGCCTGCGGAGCCAGCCAGATGAGTCCGCCCGCCCAGGACCAGGCCGACTTGTCGCCGCCGTAGCGGGATCCGTAGACACCGATCAGCTCGGTGAGGGACTTCGTCGCGTGGAGCGTCGTACGACCGCTGCCCGCGCCGCGCAGGACGACGTTCGAGGCGCCGATGCGGATCAGGTCGTCGATGCGGAAGGTGCCGGGCGGGATGGTGACCGTGCCACCGCCGGCCCTTCCGGCGGCGGCGATGGCACGGTTGATCGCGGGGGCGCAGTCGGTGGCGCCGTCGGGTACGGCACCGTAGTCGGTGACGTCGGCGAAGAAGCGGGGGCGGGTCGTGGTGCGGCAGCCGGCCCGGCCGACGTACGGGATCTGCGGGTGGGTGAAGGGGGTGCGCAGGAACTCCCGCCAGGCAGTGGGGACTTCCGCCGTCGTCGCCGCCGCCGTGCCGGTGGCCGCGCCCAGGGCCACAGCGGTGGCGCCGGCCAGGAGTGTCCGTCTGCTCACGTGCCCGTGGTTCATGTCCAGCCACCCCTTCGTATTCATGTTCATGAACGACGTTCAGGAATGCGTTGGCCGTGAGCATGCCACTGGTGCTGCCCGTGCGGGAAGGGGTCGTGCGGTCAGTCGGCGGGGCGCTCGATCAGATGCCTGAACGCGTCCAGGTTGCGCGTGGACTCGCCCCGGGACACCCGCCAGGCGTACTCCTTGCGGATCGAGGAGGCGAAGCCCAGCTCCAGGAGGGTGTTGAAGGCGCCGTCGGCCGCTTCCAGGACCTGGCCGAGGAGGCGGTCGATCTCGTCGGGGGTGACGGAGGCGAGGGGCAGACGGGCGGTGACGTAGATGTCGCCGAGGCGGTCGACCGCGTAACTCACGCCGTACAGCCTGAGGTTGCGCTCCAGGAGCCAGCGGTGGACGCCGGCCTCGTTCTCGTCGGGGTGCCGGATGACGAAGGCGTTGAGCGACAGGGAGTGGCGGCCGACGAGGAAGGAGACCGTCGTGGACAGCTTGCGGGTACCGGGCAGCTTGACCACGTAGTTTCCGGGCTCGGGGCTCTCCCACTCCAGCTCGGCGTCCTTCAGGACACCTTCCAGGACCTGCCCGGTCTTGTCGACGTCACCCATGGTGGGAGCGTACGCGACGGCGGTGCGACTGGGTCGCGGCCGTGTAGGCGTCGGCGGTCGCGGCGGCGGCCCGGTCCCAGCCGAAGGACCGCGCGTGCCGGGCGGCGGCCCGGCCCATCCGGGCGGAGAGTTCCGGCTCGTCGACGAAACGGCTCAGCACGCGCGCGTAGTCGGCGGGACGGTGCCCTTGGACCAGGAATCCGGTGTCGCCGTCCCGCACGGCCACCGGGAGGCCGCCGACCGAGGCCGCGAGCACGGGCGTGCCCGTCGCCTGCGCCTCTATGGCGACCAGGCCGAACGACTCGCTGTAGGACGGCATGACCAGCACGGACGCGGCCCGGAACCAGTCGGCGAGCTGCTCCTGGCCGACGGGCGGGCGGAACCGTACGACATCCGCGACACCGAGCCGGGCGGCGAGCTTCTGCAGCCCCTCCGGCTTGGCGAGCCCGCTGCCGCTCGGGCCGCCGACCACCGGGACGAGGATGCGGGAGCGCAGCTCGGGCCGCTCGTCCAGCAGGACGGCCACCGCCCGCAGCAGGACGTCCGGGGCCTTCAGCGGCTGGATACGGCCCGCGAAGAGCGGGATCAGGGCGTCCTGCGGGAGGCCGAGGCGGGCGCGGGCGGCGGCGCGGCCGTCGGCGGGGCGGAAGCGGTCGAGGTTCACGCCCGGGTGGACGACGGCGACCTTGGCGGGGTCGGCGGCGTAGTGCTGCACCAGCTCGGCGGCCTCCTCGGCCGTGTTGGCGATCAGCCGGTCGGCCGCGGTGACGATCTGGGTCTCGCCGATGACCCGGGCGGCGGGCTCGGGGGTGTCGCCGTCGGCCAGGTTGGCGTTCTTGACCTTGGCCATGGTGTGCATGGCGTGCACCAGGGGGACGCCCCAGCGCTGGGCGGCGAGCCAGCCGACGTGTCCGGAGAGCCAGTAGTGGGAGTGGACGAGGTCGTAGTAGCCGGGGCGGTGACCGGCCCAGGCCTGCATCACGCCGTGCGTGAAGGCGCACAGCTGGGCCGGGAGGTCCTCCTTGGCGAGGCCCTCGTAGGGACCGGCGTCCACGTGCCGGACGAGGACACCGGGGGCCAGCTCGACCGTGGGCGGCAGACCGCCCGCCGTGGCCCGGGTGAAGATCTCGACCTCGATGCCGAGGGCGGCGAGCCGCTGGGCCAGCTCCACGATGTAGACGTTCATGCCGCCGGCGTCACCGGTACCGGGCTGGTGCAGCGGGGAGGTGTGCACGGAGAGCATGGCGACCCGGCGGGGCCTGCGGTGCAGCCGGAGCCGTGACGGGGCCGACGGGGAGCGTCGCCCGAGCCTGCTGACGTACTGGCTCACCTGGCGGTCCTCTCCTCACTGCGGGCATGCCGGACGGAGGACCGACGTCGCCCTCCGAGGAGTCCAACAGCTGCCGGGCGCGTGCCATTTCCCGATCATGATGCTTTACTTAATCATTACCCGTGGTCGATCAACCGTTCGACGCACCTTGTCGGGGCACGCCCCCGCTTACCCTCGTATGCATGACAGCCCGCGCAGCGCCCCGCCCCGTGGGAACGGTGACGCGCGGGACCACCAACCCCAACCGGCTCCGCCGTATGGACCGCTGGATAGCGGCGACCCACGGCGGCGAACTCCGGCGTGCCGACGACCCCCTGGCCATCGATCTCGGCTACGGCGCCGCCCCCTGGACGGCCGTGGAACTGCTCGGCCGGCTGCGCACGGTCGCCCCCCGCACGCACGTGATCGGTATCGAGATCGAACCGGAGCGGGTCGTGGCAGCGCGGCCGTACACGCGGGAAGGCCTGGCCTTCCGGCACGGCGGCTTCGAGGTGCCCGCACCCGGGCGGCCGATGCTCATCCGGGCCGCCAACGTGCTGCGCCAGTACGACGAGCCGGAGGTCGCCGCCGTCTGGGAGCGGCTGTGCGCGCGGCTCGCCCCGGCCGGCGGCGGCTCGCGTGGCGGGCTGCTGGTCGAGGGGACCTGCGACGAGATCGGGCGGCGGCACGTGTGGGTGGCGCTCGGCCCGGAGGGGCCGCGGACCGTCACCTTCGCCACCCGGCTGGGCTCGTTGCGGCAGCCGTCCGACCTCGCCGAGCGGCTGCCGAAGGCGCTGATCCACCGGAACGTGCCCGGCGAGCCGGTGCACGCCTTCCTGCGCGACTTCGACCGCGCCTGGGCCGCCGCCGCGCCCTACGCCTCCTACGGCGCCCGTCAGCGCTGGCTGCGCGCGGTGCGGGACCTGACGGCCGACTGGCCGGTCACGGACTCCCCGGCCCGCTGGCGGCAGGGCGAAGTGACCGTGGCGTGGGCGGCGTTGGCGCCGAAGGGCTGACATCACCCGTTCGGGGCCGGTGAGACGGAACGGATCCCGCGCGCCGTTCGTCACACCGGCGGGGAGATCGTCATGCCGAGGCGGTTCAAGGGGGTACCTCTACCTCTGTCGCTTTGTGCCGCAACGTGACACCATCCCCGGGGCACCGTAAGTTACTGACGGTAAATCAGTTTTGGGGGCAGTGTGATGGGCTGGGGCAAGCGCAGCATCCTCTCGGCCGCCGTGACCGTGGTCTGCGCGGTGACCGTGCTGGCCGCGCCCGGCACGGCCTTCGCCGACCCGGAGCCGACTGCGAGTTCCTCGCCGACTCCGAGCACGTCGCCGACTCCCGCACCGGACAAGGACCTTGAGAAGGTCCGCGAGAAGCTCGACAAGCTCTACCATGACGCGGCCGTCGCCACCGACGCCTACAACGCGGCGGAGGAGAAGACGAAGCAGCAGTCCGCCGCGATCGTCTCGCTGGCCAGGAAGATCGACGAGGGCCGGCAGAGGCTCGCCAGGCTCCAGGACCAGGCGGGCGCCGCGGCCCGCGAGCAGTACCGCACCGGCGGCATGCCGCCCACCGCCCAGTTCCTGCTCAGCAACGATCCCGGACAGGTCCTGGACGGGGCCGGGCTGGTGCTCCAGGGGCAGCGGGCGACGAAGTCGCTGATGAGCGAACTGACCAGCACCCAGAAGCAGTTGCAGGCGTACGCCGACGACGCCGCCGCGCAGTGGAGGAAGCTGGACGCCGAGCGCCAGGCCAAGGCCGCTGCGAAGAAGAAGATCCAGCAGCAGATCGACGCCGCCGAGAAGCTCCAGTCCGACCTGGTGAAGAAGGACCAGGAGCGGCTCGCGCAGCTGGAGGAGCAGGCCGCGCTGAAGGCGCAGACCACCTGGCTGGACACCGGCATCCTCAAGAGGATCCACGGCACGGCCTCCGCGCAGGGCGAGAAGGCCGTCGCGTTCGCCACCGCCCAGCTCGGCAAGCCGTATGTGTGGGGCGCCGAGGGCCCGAAGTCCTACGACTGCTCCGGCCTGACCTCCCAGGCCTGGGCGGCGGCCGGCCACCCCATCCCGCGCACCTCGCAGGAGCAGTGGCAGCAGCTCAAGCACGTCGACATCAAGGACATGCGCCCCGGCGACCTCATCATCTACTTCGACGACGCCAGCCATGTCGCCATCTACATCGGCGACGGCGCGATCATCCAGGCCCCGCGCCCGGGACGGGACGTGACGGTCGCGGGCGCCGGCTCGATGCCGATCCTGGGGGTGGTACGGCCCGACGCGTGAGGCAGGTCATGTCCTCATAAGTGCCTGTGGCGTACGCCATGTGACCCACCGCACCACCAACCCCCCGCCCAAACCCCGGCCGGACGTGAGCTTCGTCATCCCCCCAGGCGGGGCACCCTGTCCAACTGTCGTACGGAACGCGGCATATGACAGCGGCCTGCGCGAGAGCGACGCGGCTCACACCATTCCATCGGGGCGGTCAATGCCGCTATGGTCACCCGTCGGTGGCTTCGAGACCCTCGACGCCGCCCATGCCCTCGGGGGAGGGAAGGAACCAAGACGATGCCCGTACCCGTACCGCGGCAGAGAGCGATCCCGGCCGTGGAGAGTGGTCAGGCGCAGGCCGCCACCGCAGTCGGCGGCCCCCTCAAGGAAGAGGCCCACCGCGACGCCACGCCCACGAACGGCGGCGGCGCCACTCTCACCCTGCTGCTGATCGAGGACGATCCGGCCGGTTCGCCGATCGTGCCCGACCTGCTGGACCCGGCCGGCAAGCCGATACGTGTCCGTACCGCCCGCAACCTCACCGAGGCCGAGCGGCTGCTCACCGACGACGTCCACTGCATCCTGCTCGACCTGGCGCTCCCGGCGCCGGGCGGCAGCGACACCGACGACGAGCTGGCCGTGCTCAAGCACGTGCTCCGGCTCGCGCCCCGGCATGCCGTGCTCGCGCTGACCGCCTCCGGCGACGCCGAGCGCGGCACCGAGGCCGTGCGCGTCGGTGCGCAGGACTACCTCTTCCGGGACGAGCTGGACGGCCGGCTGCTGAGCCGTGCCATCCGGTACGCGGTGGAGCGGAAACGTTCCGACACCGCCGAGCGGCGGCTCGCCGAGGGTCGGCTGCGCGCACAGGAGAACCGCCGTCTGGAGCGCGGGCTGCTGCCCACGCCCCTGCTGGAGGGCTCCTCGCTGCGCTTCGCCGCCCGCTACCGCCCCGGCCGCTCCCGGGCGCTGCTGGGCGGCGACTTCTACGACGCCGTCCGCACCCCCGACGGCACCGTGCACGCCATGATCGGCGACGTCTGCGGCCACGGCCCGGACGAGGCCGCGCTCGGCGTGGAGCTGCGCATCGCCTGGCGGGCACTGACGCTCGCCGGGCTGTGCGGCGACGAGCTGCTCGGCACGCTCCAGGAGGTACTGGAGCACGAGCGGGCCGACGAGGAGATCTTCGCGACCCTGTGCACGGTGGACATCGCGCCCGACGGCCGCCACGCGGGCCTGTGCCTGGCCGGCCATCCGGCCCCGCTGCTCGCCCGCCCCGGCCGCCCGGCCCGGCTGCTCCCCTACGACAACAACGGCCCCGCCCTCGGCCTGCTCCCCGGCGCCCGCTGGCCGCGGATCCAGGTGGAGCTGGGTGCCGAGTGGAGCCTCATGCTCTACACCGACGGCCTGATCGAGGGCCGGGTCGGCGAGAGCGGGGAGCGGCTGGGGCAGGACGGGATGGTGTCGATGATCCGCCGCCAGCTCGCCGAGGGTCTGCGGGGAGAGGGGCTGCTGCGGGCCGCGGTGAGTGAGGTGCGGGACCTCAATGGCGGGGAGCTGACCGACGACGTGGCGGTGGTCCTGCTGGACCGGACGCCGTAGGCCGGGACCTCACCCCAGGGGTTGCCCGGCTTCTAGCGACCGCCGTTCCAGGGACCGTACGGACCATCGCTGCTGCTCCCTCGGCCCCGGCGCCGGAAGCCCTTGCCACCCGACACCTGCTGAAGCGCCGGCCGTACGTCCACGAAGAAGACGATCGTGGCGACCAGGCCCGCGAGCTGCAGGAACAGCCAGGGCACGAACAGGTTCACCGCTACCGCGACGCCGAGGATGATCAGCCAGAACCCCTTGTTCTGCTTGTCCGCGGCGCGGTACGCGTCGTCGCGGTAGATCGCGGCCATCACGAACGCCACGATGGCGAACGCCAGCATGGCGGTGAAGATCAGCCACATCACTCCGCCGATTGCCGTCGTCAGCACAATGCCCACCACCCGATCCGACTCGTCCGTACAGCCACCGTACCCGTACAACGGGCCGGGCACCCCCAAGGTGCCCGGCCCTTTGTCGTCCCTGCCGTGCCGGTCACTTGGCCGGCGGGGTCGTCTTCTTCGCCGTGGTGCTCTTGCGCGGGGCCGGGGTCTTCTTCGCCGCCGGCTTCTTGTCGGCGGCCGTCCCGGCCTGGGCCTCGGACTCGGCCGGCTTCGGCTCGTCCTCGACCGGCTCGGTCCTGCCCTCGACGGCGATCGCCAGGTCCTCGATCTCCTCGGCGGCCTCGCCGCGCCAGCTCTTCACGGTCTGCTCGCCGTGCTCGGCGACCTTCTCGTAGGTCTCGCGGGCCTTGACGGCGTACTCGGCGGCGACGCCGACGCCGCGCAGGGCGAGGTCCTGGGCCTGCTCGCCGAGCTTCTTCAGGTCGACGTCGAGGGTGCCGAGGAGTTCGTTGACCTTGGTCTGGAGGGTCTCCTGCGCCTCCTTGGCCCGGGCGGTGGCCTTCTCCTGCACGGCCTTGGGGTCGGTGTTGCGTACGGCCTCGATACGGGCCGGGGCCTCCGCGCGCAGCTGCTCGACCAGGGCGGGCACCTTCTTGGCCTGCTGGAGGGCGAGGTCGGCGGTGCCGGCGGCGAAGTAGAGCGGGGTCGGGTCGCTGAGGGTCTTGCGCAGGTCGTCGGTGATGGCCATGGTGATCAGGTCCTCCCGGATTCGCGTTCGGCTGAGGTTGGTGTGGTCCGCGGTGTGGCGGCCGGCGCCCTGGTCCGGTTACCCGGCCGTCCGCCGCGGGCCCGCATCGGCATCGTGTCCGCCGGCCGTGCCGGTACCGGGCACGCGGGTGCTGCCGGTGTCCGCTTCCTGTGCGCCGTCCTCGTCGTCGGCGCTCTCGCCGACCCCGAATCCGTTCTCTTTCCGGAAGGACTCGTAGATCTGGAGCAGCACCTGCTTCTGCCGCTCGTTGAGCGAGGGATCGGCGAGGATGACCGCCCGGGTCTCCACCTCGTCCCGGTCCCGCTCGGCGTCGAGGATCCCGGCGCGGACGTACAGCGTCTCGGCGGAGATGCGCAGGGCCTTGGCGACCTGCTGGAGCACCTCCGCGCTGGGCTTGCGCAGCCCGCGCTCGATCTGGCTCAGGTAGGGATTGGACACGCCGGCGGCGTCGGCGAGCTGCCGCAGCGACAGCTGGGCGTTCCGCCGCTGCTCGCGCAGGTACTCACCGAGATTGCCGACGTTCAGTGATGCCATGCCTCCACCTTGCCCCACCGTCGCTAACAATTGCAAGCACCCGCTTGCAAAAGTGTCTCGCGGTCATGCACGTGGGCGGGGTGCGGTGACGCACGTCCTAGCCCGCCTCCGGTTCGGCGGAGGCGAAGTCGTACGTGGCCCAGTCGCTGACCAGGCGGTACCCGATGCACTGATAGAGGACGTTGCTGGTGGGGTTGGCCGCGTTCGTGAACAGCGCGACCTCCGTGGCGCCCGCGGCCAGCGCGGCCCGGCTCACCTCGGCCGACTGCGGGCACGGGGGGCGGCCGCCCATTGCCGGACCTACCGCGCCAGTTCCGCCGGTTCGTCCAGGTAGGCCAGCTTGTGCGGGTTGCGGACCACGTAGATGCGGGTGATCCGGCCGGCCTCCACCGTGAAACCGACCGCGCTGGGTTCGCCGTCGAACTCGATGCGGCCGGCCGGTGTGCCGTTGAGGCATACGGCCGTCGTGGCCAGGGTGTCCACCGCGCGGTGTGCGCGCGCGAGCACCCGTGCCACCGCGTCGGCTCCGTGGAACGGAGTCAGAGCCGCGGGGACCACCCCGCCCCCATCGGTGATCATGACCACGTCGGGGGACATGATCTCCAGCAGCTCCCGCAGGTGCCCGGTGCGCAGGGCGGCCAGGAAGCGGTCCACCACCGCCTGCTGCTCCGCACGGCTCACCCGCACGCGCGGGCGCCGGGCCGCCACGTGCTCGCGGGCCCGCCGCGCGATCTGCCGTACCGCGGCCGCCGTCTTCCCGACGGCCTCGGCGATCTCGCCGTACGACAGGTCGAAGACCTCGCGGAGCACGAACACCGCGCGCTCGGTCGGCCCGAGGGTTTCGAGGACCGTCAGCATCGCGATCGAAACACTCTCCGCGAGCTCGACGTCCTCGGCGACATCGGGGCTGGTCAGCAGCGGTTCCGGCAGCCATTCGCCGACGTAGTCCTCGCGGCTGCGCGACAGCGTGCGCAGCCGGTTGAGCGCCTGCCGGGTGACGGTCCGCACGAGGTACGCCCGCGGGTCGCGCACCTGCGAGGCGTCGACGCCGGCCCACCGCAGCCAGGACTCCTGCAGCACGTCCTCCGCGTCGGCCGCCGAGCCGAGCATCTCGTAGGCGACCGTGAAGAGCAGGCTGCGGTGGGTGACGAAGGGGTCCTCGGTCATGAAGCCGGCTGCTCCCGGCGTCCGGCCAGCGGGATCTCGCAGGCGTCGGAGAAGCCCTGCGACGTGACCCCGAGCGCCGTGTTGTTCCTGGTCGCGTAGTTGGCGAAGGCGATCGACGCGGTGAGTTCGACCAGCGCCGCCGGGCCGAGCCGGTCCAGCAGGCGGGCGGACAGCTCGTCGGTGACGGTCGGCGGGGTGCTCGTCATGGCCTCGGCGTACTCCATCACGTCCCGCTCCAGCGGGGTGAACACCTCCGACTCCCGCCAGCGCGGCACCTGGCTCGCCTTGGTCAGGTCCAGGTTCTTGTTCTGCGCCTGGAAGTAGTTGATGTCGAGGCACCAGCTGCAGCCGACCCGGGCCGCGACGGCCATGTGCGCGAACGACTTCAGGCTCTCGTCCGCCACCTCCCACGCGTTCACCCTGGCCCCCATCTCCTGGCCCGCCTCGGCGACCGCGGGGTTGTGCCAGGTGACCTGAAGGGGTTCGGGTACGGCGCCGAACTGCTCGATCATGCTCGCGGTGAGCTCCGGGGTGAGCTCGGCCTTCGGGACGCGGAGCGTCATGGTGTCCTCCTCATGTGCTGACCGGTTCGGCATGAAGACACCGGCGGCCCCGCGGATGTGACACCGGCCCGCGTCAGTCGGTGACGAGGTCCTCCGGCGCCGACCGGGCGAGCCCGGCGAGCGTGCCGAGCGCCTGGGCCAGGACGTCCGCTCGCGCGGTGGCGAGGCCGAGGCGGACGGCGGCCGGGGCGTGGCCGCTGCCGATGGTGAACGCGGCCGCCGGCACCACCCCGATGCCGTGCCGCGCTGCCGCGGCGACGAAGGTGTCCGCGCGCCAGGGGTGCGGCAGTTGCCACCAGCAGTGGTAGGAGCGCGGATCGCTGCGCACGGCGAAACCGGCGAGCTCCCGGGCCGCGATCCGCTGCCGGGCCACCGCCTCCCGCTGCTTGGCCCGCACCAACTGCCGTACGGTGCCGTCCTGCTGCCAGCGGTGGGCGGCCTCCAGGGCGAACCGCATCGGCACCCCGCCGCCCGCGCGCAGGGCGGCGCCGATCCCGCCGCTCAGCGCGGGCGGTGCCACCGCGAAGCCGAGGGTCAGACCGGGCGCGACGCGCTTGGAGAGGCTGTCGATCAGTACGGTCCGTTCGGGGGCGTAGGCGGCGAGCGGACGCAGTTCGTCGCGCAGGAACGCCCAGACGGTGTCCTCGACGGCGGTCAGTCCGAGGCCGGTCAGGACCTCGGCCAGCGCTGCGACCCGTTCCTCGGGCATCGACAGCGACAGCGGGTTGTGCAGCCTCGGCTGGACATAGACGGCGTGCAGCGGGGCCGCGGCATGGGCTTCGGCCAGGGCCTGCGGGACCAGTCCGTCCTCGTCCATGGCCAGCGGTACGAGGGTGATGCCGAGCCTGGCCGCCATGGCCTTGACGACGGGGTACGTCAGCTCCTCGACACCGAGGCGGCCACCGGGCGGTACGAGCGCGGTGACGGCGGCCGTAAGGGCCTGCCGTCCGTTGCCCGCGAACAGGATCCGGGCCGGGTCGGGGCGCCAGCCGCCGCGGGCGAGGAGGGCGGCGGCGGACTCCCGCACGGACGGCAGGCCGGACGCGCCGACCGGGCGCAGGGCCTGGCCGAGCACGTCGGGGCGCAGCAGCCCGCCGAGCCCCTCGGCGAGCAGCGCGCTCTGCTCGGGTACGGCCGGGTGGTTGAGTTCCAGGTCGACGCGGGTGGCCGCCGGTTCGGTGAGCGCGAGGGCGGTGCCGCCGGGGCCGGCGGACGCCGCCCGCACGAACGTGCCGCGGCCCACCTCCCCCACCGTCAGGCCGCGGCGGGCCAGTTCCCGGTACACGCGCGTGGCGGTGGAGTTGGCGATGCCGCGCTGCCGCGCGAACGCGCGCTGCGGGGGCAGGCGGTCGCCGGGCCGCAGGGCGCCGGACCTGATCTCCTCGGCGACCGCGTCGGCGACGCTCAGGTAGTCCTTCACGGCATCCCATCCCAGCACAGGATTGCACCGAGCGCAATGTATTGATTGCACTGAGACATTGCCCTGCCCTACGCTCGCGGCAGACACCGTGACTAGGGGGTTTTCGTGGTTGACGTGAGCGGGATCCTCGGCGTGGCGGTGGTGGCACTCGGCATGGTGCTCACCCCCGGCCCGAACATGATCTATCTGGTCTCCCGGAGCATCACCCAGGGCCGCCGCGCCGGGATGATCTCCCTCGGCGGGGTGGCGCTGGGCTTCCTGGTGTACCTGCTCGCCGCGAACCTGGGCCTGTCGGTCGTCTTCCTCGCCGTACCGGAGCTGTACGTCGCGGTGAAGCTGGCCGGCGCCTGCTACCTCGCCCACCTGGCCTGGAACGCCCTGAAGCCGGGCGGCGTCTCGGTCTTCGCCCCGCAGGACGTGCCGCACGACTCGCCGCGCAGGCTGTTCGCCATGGGGCTGATGACGAACCTGCTCAATCCGAAGATCGCCATCATGTACGTGTCCCTCATCCCGCAGTTCATCGACCTGGACCGGGGCCATGTGCTGCTCCAGGGCCTGGTCCTCGGCTCGGTGCAGATCGTCGTCAGCGTCGCGGTGAACCTCACCATCGTGCTCGCCGCCGGCACGATCGCCGTCTTCCTCGCCCGCCGCCCCTCCTGGCTCAAGGCGCAGCGCCGGCTGATGGGGACGGTGCTCGGCGGGCTCGCCGTCTCGCTGGCCGTGGACACTTCGGGACCGGCGTAGCCGAGCGGGCCGAGGCCGTCAGGATTCGAGAAGCGCCCGGCGGTGCGCCCCGGCTACCGTGACCGCCATGACCGACGCCACCGCACCGCACGCAGCCGACAGCCACGACCTGATCCGGGTGCACGGAGCCCGGGAGAACAACCTCAAGGACGTCAGCGTCGAGCTCCCCAAGCGCCGCCTGACCGTGTTCACCGGCGTGTCCGGCTCGGGCAAGAGCTCGCTGGTGTTCGACACCATCGCCGCGGAGTCACAGCGGCTGATCAACGAGACGTACAGCGCGTTCGTGCAGGGCTTCATGCCGACGCTGGCACGCCCCGAGGTCGACGTGCTCGACGGGATCACCACCGCGATCATCGTGGACCAGCAGCGGATGGGCGCCGACCCGCGCTCCACCGTCGGCACCGCCACCGACGCCAACGCCATGCTGCGCATCCTGTTCAGCCGGCTCGGCAGGCCGCACATCGGCTCGCCCAAGGCGTACTCCTTCAACGTCGCCTCGATCAGCGGTGCCGGCGCGGTCACCGTGGAGCGCGGCGGGCAGCAGGTGAAGGAGCGGCGCAGCTTCAGCATCACCGGCGGCATGTGCCCGCGCTGCGAGGGCCGGGGCACGGTCACCGACCTCGACCTCACCCAGCTCTTCGACGACTCCCTGTCCCTCAACGAGGGCGCGCTCACCATCCCCGGCTACAAGACGGGCGGCTGGAACTACCGCCTCTACACCGAGTCCGGCCTGTACGACCCGGACAAGCCGATCCGTGACTTCACCAAGCGGCAGCTGCACGACTTCCTGTACCGCGAGCCGACCCGGATGAAGATCGCGGGCATCAACATGACCTACGAGGGTCTGATCCCGCGGATCCAGAAGTCGATGCTCGCCAAGGACAAGGAGGGCATGCAGCCGCACATCCGGGCGTTCGTGGACCGTGCGGTCACCTTCACCGTCTGCCCCGAGTGCGAGGGCACCCGGCTCACCGCGGCGGCCCGGTCCTCGAAGATCGACGGCGTCAGCATCGCCGACGCGTGCGCGATGCAGATCAGCGACCTGGCCGAATGGGTACGAGGGCTGGCCGAGCCGACGGTGGCGCCGCTGCTGGCGTCGCTGCGGCACACCCTCGACTCGTTCGTGGAGATCGGCCTCGGCTATCTCTCGCTGGACCGGCCGGCGGGCACGCTGTCGGGCGGCGAGGCCCAGCGCGTGAAGATGATCCGCCATCTCGGCTCGTCGCTGACCGACGTGACGTACGTCTTCGACGAGCCGACCATCGGCCTGCACCCGCACGACATCCAGCGGATGAACGAACTGCTGCTGCGGCTGCGCGACAAGGGCAACACCGTGCTCGTCGTGGAGCACAAGCCGGAGGCCATCGCGATCGCCGACCATGTCGTCGACCTCGGCCCCGGCGCCGGTACGGCGGGCGGCACGGTCTGCTTCGAGGGCACCGTGGCGGACCTGCGGGCCAGCGGCACCCTGACCGGCCGCCACCTCGACGACCGGGCGGCGGTCAAGGACACGGTCCGCAAGCCGGCCGGCACCCTGGAGATCAGGGGCGCGACGACGCACAACCTGCGGAACGTGGACGTGGACATCCCGCTCGGCGTGCTCTGCGTCGTCACCGGTGTCGCGGGCTCCGGCAAGAGCTCGCTGGTGCACGGGTCGATGCCGTCGGGCGCGGACGTCGTGTCCGTCGACCAGACCCCGATCCGCGGCTCGCGGCGCAGCAACCCGGCGACGTACACCGGGCTGCTGGAGCCGATCCGCAAGGCGTTCGCCAAGGCCAACGGCGTGAAGCCGGCGCTGTTCAGCGCCAACTCCGAGGGCGCGTGCCCCACCTGCAACGGCGCCGGTGTCATCTACACCGACCTCGCGATGATGGCCGGTGTCGCCACGACCTGCGAGGAGTGCGAGGGCAAGCGGTTCCAGGCCTCGGTGCTGGAGTACACCCTCGGCGGGCGGGACATCGCCGAGGTGCTTCAGATGCCGGTGACGGAGGCGGAGGAGTTCTTCGCCTCCGGCGAGGCGCGGGTCCCGGCGGCCCACAAGATCCTCGAACGCATGTCGGACGTCGGCCTCGGCTACCTCACCCTGGGCCAGCCGCTCACCACCCTCTCCGGCGGCGAACGCCAGCGCCTGAAGCTGGCCACGCACATGGCCGACAAGGGCGGCGTCTACATCCTCGACGAGCCGACGACGGGCCTCCACCTGGCCGACGTCGAGCAGTTGCTGTCCCTCCTCGACCGCCTGGTCGACTCCGGCAAGTCGGTCATCGTCGTCGAACACCACCAGGCGGTCATGGCCCACGCCGACTGGATCATCGACCTCGGGCCCGGCGCCGGCCACGACGGCGGCTCCGTGGTCTTCGAGGGCACCCCGGCGGACCTGGTGAAGGCCCGCTCCACCCTCACCGGCGAGCACCTGGCGGCGTATGTCGGCGTATGAGGCCGGCGAGGGTGGTCCTGGGGATTCCCCCGAAGGCGAGGGCTTCGGCGCCGGTCATGGGCCGGCACGCTACCCGGGTCAGAACGGCAGCGGGCGGGCGTGGACCACGTCCAGCCGGGACACCGCCCGGGTCAGGACCACGTACAGGCGGTGCGCGCCCCGCTCCTCCGCCTCCGCCACGGCGGCCGGTTCCACGGCGATGACGTGGTCGTACTCCAGGCCCTTGACCATGCTCGCCGCCACGACGGTCACGCGGGCGCCGAGCGCGTGAGGACCGGCCGTGGCGACACCCGCCGCCGTGAGCGCCTGCCGTACGACCGCCACGTCGGCGTCGGCCGCCACGACACCCACCGAGCCCTCCTGGGCCAGCGCCTCGCGTACGGCGGTGACGGTCGTGCCCGGGACGTCGTCGGTCGGGCGGATCCGCAACTCGCCGTCGGTGCGCAGGGAGTCGGCCGGCGGGACCGACACGTCCAGGCGGGGCAGGAGGCGGTTGGCCAGCTCCACGACCGCCGCCGGCACCCGGAACCCGGTGGTCAGCGGCACCACCGCCGCGTCCGGCCGGCCCAGGTGGCGCAGCTGGACGGACCAGTCGCGGGCGGCCCACGCGGTGGTGCCCTGGGCGAGGTCGCCGAGGACGGTCAGCGAGCCGAAGGCCGCCCGGCGGGCGATCGCCCGGCACTCCATGGGCGAGAGGTCCTGCGCCTCGTCCACGACGATGTGCCCGTAGCCCTCGGGGTGTTCGATCAGTCCGGACAGTTCGTCCAGCAGCACGGCGTCCGCGGCCGACCAGCGGGCCGACTTCTGCGAGCGCGGCGGGCGCGGCCAGAGCAGCGCCGCCTGCTCGCCGGGGTCCAGCAGACCGTCGGCCGCCCGCGCCAACGCGCCCGCGTCGCCGAGGAGTTGGGCGAGGACCTCCTCGGGGCGGACCCTGGGCCAGACCAGGTCGAGGTACTCGGTGAGCGGCCGGGCCCGTTCCATGCGGCGCACCCAGGAGGCGGGCAGCACCCCGCAGCGCCGTTCGGCCCGCTCGCGCAGCCGCCGTACCACCCGGGCGCGTACCCGCTCCCGGCCGATGGCGTACGGCGGTTCCTCGGCGCGCACCGTCTCGACGACGGCGGCCAGTTCACCGGCGGGTACCCGCCACCGGCTGGAGCCGTCCTTCACGGCGAGGTCGGTCACACCGTCGGTGGTCACGCGCGCGTACAGCGCCCGGCGCAGCACCTCGGCCATCCGGGCGTCGTGCTTGACCGCGGCGGCGCCCGCCGGATCGCCGCCGGTGACCGGCCCGCGGGCGATCTCCTGCAGCAGGGTGGACTGGCGGACTCCCGTCTCGCCGAGCGCGGGCAGGACCGCGGCGATGTACGACAGGAAGGTGCGGTTGGGGCCGAGGATGAGCAGGCCGGCGCGCTGGAGTCGCTTGGGATGGGTGTAGAGCAGGTAGGCCGCGCGGTGCAGGCCCACGGCGGTCTTGCCGGTGCCGGGCGCGCCCTGGACGCACACCGTGTCGGTGAGGGCGGCGCGGACCAGGTCGTCCTGTTCGGGCTGGATGGTGGCCGCGATGTCCCGCATGGGTCCCACGCGCGGCCGTTCGATCTCGCGGGCCACGATGTCGCTGGTCCGTGACTCGCCCCGGCCCAGATGCTCGTCCTCCAGGCCGGTGAGGCCGGCGGAGTCGCCGGTGCTGCCGGGCGCCCAGCCGAACCGGCGCCGTACCTCGACGCCGCGCGGGTCGCGGGCGCTCGCCTGGTAGAAGGCGCGGGAGACGGGGGCCCGCCAGTCGACCACGAGGGGCGGGGCGGCCGGGTCCTCGGTGATCCTGAGCCGGCCGACGTGGTAGTGCTGCCCGCCGTGCTCGGGGTCGCTGCCGGCGAAGTCCAGGCGGCCGAAGAACAGCGGCCCGGGCGGCAGTTCGCGCAGCGCCTTGGCCTGGCTGCGCAAGCGGTGGCCGAGGACCTCGGCGTCGGCTCCGGAGGCGGAGACGTCCTCGCCGACGACGACCTGTTCGGCGGCGCCTTCGACCATCGCGGCGAGGGCGGCACGGCAGGTGTCGTGGTAGGCGCGCTCGGCGTGCAGGATGCCGGGGAGGGCGGGGTCGAGTGCGGTCATGGCGCCAGCGTACGCCAAAACATTACCGAGTTACATTTTTAACCGAGTCTCAGGATGCCCGCCTCAGCTCCGGCAGCCCCTCCCCCAGCCGCCGAAAGGCCCGCTCGGCCGCCCGTACGGCGTCCGGCGCCACCTGTGCGACCGGGTCCCCCGCCGCGATCCGCCGCCAGTTCTCCTGGGCGAGAATGCGCTGCACGGCGATGATCTGCCCCGCGGCCAGCCGGGCGTCCAGGCCGCCCCCGAGCGCCTCGGCGAGCGCCCTCTCCGACCGCTCCAGATGGGCGTGCGCCCGCGCCACCAGGGCCGGGGTGCCGTAGAGGAGCCGGTGGAAGGCGAGCACTTCGGGGTGATCGTTCAGCCCGGTGACCGGGTCGCGCCGCTCCAGCCCGGCGAGGAAGTGCAGGCGCAGCGCGTCCACCGGATCGGCCGCCCCGGCGACCACCCGCGCGGCCTCCGTCTCGTGGTCCGCGATCCGGTGCAGGACCAGGTCCTCCTTGGCCGGGAAGTACCGGAAGAGGGTCGGCTTGGAGATCCCGGCCGCCGCCGCGACCTCGGCCACGGACACCGCGTCGAAGCCCCGCTCCAGGAACAGCCGCACCGCGATGTCCGACACGTCCTGGTACATCCGCTGCTTCTTGCGCTCACGCAGGCCCATCTCACCCATGAGGGGGAGCCTACGCAGCATCGCCGGGGCGGGGCGGGTCAGGCCATGGCGCGGGCGGGACGCGGGGCGCCACGGGGCCGGAGCGGCAGCCCGAGGGATGCGGCGGCCGCGGCCAGGGTGCCGGCGTACGAGTCCACCGCGCGGCGCACGTCGGGGTCTTCCGGGCCCGGGCCGGTGACCAGGAGGTCGAGGTCCACATAGGCCGAGCGCACGATCTCGAAGAAGCGGTACACCTGCCAGTCCGTCTGCCAGTCCCGGGTGTGCCGCCGCGGCAGCCGGGTCTCCCACCGGCGGAACATGCGGTCCCTGATCTCCGGGCGGGTCGGGGTGAGGTGCATGTGGCGGACCAGGTCGTACAGCGGATCGCCGATCATGGCCCGGTCCCAGTCCACGATGCTCAGCCGGCCGTCGTCCCGGCGCACCAGGCTTCGCGGGTTCAGGTCGCCGTGCAGCAGAGCGGGGGCGCGGGTGGTGACGCGGTGCATGGCGAGGATCTCGCGCAGCCGGGTCGCCTCGGGCAGTCCGAGGAACCGGGCCATCCGCCGGGTTTCCCCGGGCAGGCCGTCGACCAGCGCGGCGAGCTGGTCGACGAGCCAGAGGTAGAAGTCGGAGCGGCCGGCCAGCGGATCGATCGGGGTCCAGTCGACGGCGGTGAGCGCGGCCAGCTGGTCGACGAGGGCGTCCGCCTCGTGCGGACGCAGTCCGTGGACCGGATGGTCGGGCTCGCGGCCCAGGGCGCCCGAGCCCTCGTAGGTGTGGATGGCGAACCAGTCCCCGCGGTAGAGGTGGGCGGGGTTCGTCGCGTGGCTGTGGCCCGTCGCCAGCACCCGCGGCGCGGCCACCGGCACCCCGGACCGCTCGATCACGCCCAGCACGGCCAGCTCGCCGAGGAAGCCGCGCTCGCGTCGCGGGTCGGCGGGTAGTTCGCGGCGGACGACGACGGGGAAGCAGGTTCCGGGCACCCAGAGCACGGAGTTGACGTGCCTGTCGCCGCGCACCACCTGGCCGCCCGGGACCACGCCCTCCATCTGCAGGGCGGCGTCGACGGCGGAGTGGGGGAAGTCGGGATGTTCCGGAACGCGCCGATCCGGCGTCCAGCCGATCGCGTGGACGGCCGGACCGGACCGGTGCTGCGCGGACGCGCCCCAGCGGAAGAGGATGCGCTCGATCTCCGCCCGATTCGGCACGCGGCGCAACCGCAGTGGTTCCGCCCCTGCCTCCAGGGCCCGGTCGACCCATTCCGTCGCCCTGTCCAGGGTGCGCTGGTCGAAGGACTCCCCAAGCGCCCTGGTGGCCCGCATGATGTCGGGGTAGACGGACTGGGCCCGCTCGAAGGCGATGTAGTGGCCCAGGTCCCTGGCCAGGCCCGCGACGGCCGCCGGGCGGACCCGGTGCATGGCCTGCGCCCACGCGTCGACCACCTCGGCCCACTGATGGTCCGGGTAACGCATCCGCACCAGGTGGGTGGCGAGGTCGTGCAACGGGTCGCCGAACGTGGCGAGCTCCCAGTCGACGACGACCACGCTCGGGGCACCGCCGGCCGTCATGACCAGGTTGCCGCGATGCAGGTCGCCGTGGAGCAGCCGGTACGGACGACGGGTCATCTCCGGGACCCGCTCGGCCAGCCGGACGAGGGCGTCCTCGGGTATGCCGAGTTTGTAGAACAACCCCCGAACCGGCGCCAGTTGGGCTGCCGGATCTGCAGGTCGGCCATCTGGACCAGGGTGTGCAGAAAGCCCTGGCTGTCGGTGTGGTTCCGGGGCCAGAAGACAGGCAGGGGCGGCAGCGCCTTGGCGCTGCGCACCGTCGCCGTGCGGGCGAGCAGGTCCGCCAGCTCCCGGATCAGCGAACGTTCCAGCGGTCTTCCGGCGCCGCGCACCTCGGAGAGCGGCACTCCTTCCACATAGCTGTGGATGGCGAATCCCGCTCCCGCGACCAGGCACTCGGGCACATGGGGCAGGACGCGCTGGACGGCCCGCAGGATCTCCGCCTCGTCCTGCCACGTCCGGATCACCACCGGGAGGACATCGTCCTGCCGTACCCGTACGGTCACCCGGGTCCCCGGTTCCCGGCCGAGCAGTCGGGCCATCGGCCCGGTGAGCGGCACCGCGTAGTTCCAGTTGTGAAAACCGCTGCCGAAGGGCTCGCACTTCTTGGCGTCATGGACGAAGGCCTCGACGACGGGTTCCGACGCGAGTCGGAGCCATGCAGCAGGAGGCGGAGCGCTCACTGCACTCACTGGCCGCTCCCGGGAGTCCGGCGGAGGACGACGCACACCACCATACGGGCGATCCGCCGGCTCCCGTAGGAGAGACGGCGGTCGGGGGAGGTGCCCCGGCGCACCGCCCACGGGAGGTACGGCCGTCATGGGGCGGCGCCCCGGCGGGTGCCGTGCTCGCGGCACCAGCGCATGAGCGCCGATGCGATCCGGTGGGGGCCGGGTACCGGCTCCAGGCCCAGCGGCGCGGCACCGTCGACGAGGATCCGGCGCAGCTTCGGCGCCGCGGAAGCCATCCGCCGCCAGCCGGCGTCCGGTACGGCGCCCAGCATCAGGGCGCAGCGGATGACGTCGGTGATGACGGACTGGGCCCGCTTGTAGCCGAGCAGCAGCGGCAGATCGCCGTGCCAGCCGTTCGTGCTGCCGGGCCGGACCTCCTCCACGGTGGTGTGCCACAGCTCGGCCACCCTGCGCGCCTGCCACGCCGGGTAGCGCATCAGATGGAGATGGGTCGCCAGCTCGTAGAGCGGATCGCCCACCATGGCGAGTTCCCAGTCGATGGTCCACAGGCGTTGTTCGGCGTCCACGATGAAGTTCTCGCGGTGCAGGTCGGCGTGGAGCAGGCAGAACGGCCGACGGGTGAGGCCGGAGACGTACGTGCGCAGATGGGCGAACGCGTCCTCGCCCACGCCCAGTTCCCGGAACAGCCCCTCGAACCGGTCGAGGTTGTGCCGGTAGACCCGGTGCTCGGTGAAATGGACGAGTCGCTGGAGGAAACCCTCGGTGTCGCCGTCCTCCGGGCGGTCCTCCGGATCGCACCTGCGCGCCGCCCTGAGACTCGTGGGGGCCACGGCGGCCAGCTGCCGGAAGAGCTCGACGATCTGACGGTGGTAGACGTCCGGGACGGACTTGCCGGAGCCGTGCAGGGAGCCGAGCGTGCGGCCCTCGATGAAACGCATCAGGCTGATGCCGCCGACCTCGGCGATCTCGGGAATGCCACGGATCCGCCCCTGGAGGTCCTGCAGCAACTGCTCCTCGGAGGCGAAGCAGCGCCGGTCGAACCAGAGCAGGTCCGGCCGCGGCTCCCGGCACTTCCACCGCCCCGGCTGCACCCGGCCCGCCTCGCCGAGCAGCGGGAACACATACGTCTCGTGGTGATACCCGTGGAGCGGGCCCTCGACCAGAGACTCGTCGCCGCTCACCTCGACCGCGTGCAGTCGAGCAACCGAAGCTGATTGGAGGGACATTGCCCGTTTCTCTCGCCTTGCCACCGGTGAAGGTGCGGAAGTGGCAGAACGTTACCCCTTCCGCCGGCGTGCATCGTGCCAGACGCCGTCGACTCATCGAACCCGATCGCCCGGACGGCGACCGGACGCACACTTGTGCCCCGCAGGTCGTCCCGCGCCCGGGCATGACCTGCGGTGCTGGCAGCGTGGCCATGTGTGGTCCACACTGGCCGAGGTGACGGGAGGAGATCGATGGGCGGTCCACTCGACGAACGCGTGGCTCTGCGGCGGCTGCTCCTCGGTGCGCGCGCCGTGCTGCTCGACTTCGACGGGCCGGTCACCGACCTGTTCGGCGACGAGCCCACCGCGCCCGTCGCACACGAGATCAAGGGCGTCGTACGCGGGATCTGGGGGGACCTGGACCGCGACGTCGAGGAGTGCGACGACTCCCACGGCATCCTCCGGCACCTCAGGAACATGTTCGACCGGCCGGCCGCCACCCCCCGTGACCCCCGCGCCCTGGCCGAGGCCGAGGCCATCGTCACCCGGTACGAGTACGCCGCGGTCAAGGCGGCCGAGCCGACCCGCGGCGTCGTACGACTCGTGGACGCGCTGGCCGGACTCGGCCTGCGGCTGGTGATCGTCAGCAACAACTCCGCGGGACCGGTGCGGGAGTTCCTGGAGAACAACGACCTCCGGGCGAAGTTCGAGGCCGTGGTGGGCCGGGATCCGTACGAACTGCGGCACATGAAGCCCGACCCGTACTCGGTGCGCCGCGCCCTGGAGATCCTGCACCTGCCGGCGAGCGAGGCCCTGCTCATCGGCGACCAGCTCACCGACCTGCAGACCGCGCGGGCCGCGGGCACCGCCTTCCTCGGCCACACCCCGTCGGCGGAACGTGCCCGGGAGATGAGGAGCCGGGGCGCGGACGCGGTCGTGCACTCGCACAGCCCGGTCATCGAGGCCGCGCGGTCCCTGGCGGCCGCCGGGGTCAACTAGCCGCCGCCGTCACACCGTTGGTGTGCGGGCGAGGCACACCGGGCATCACCCTCCCGCAGCCAACGGCGCACACGGGGGGTACGTGTGGCATCTCGCACCGCGGGCGACAACGGCCCGAGCCGGCTTCAGCGACTCCGCGGGACGTTCGAGGCGTGGAAGCCGCGCATGGTCCGCTGGCTGCTCGCCCTGGTCGCCCTGCTCGGGATCGCCGCCGAGCTGATCGAACCGCTGGGGAACGCTCTCAAGGGCCAGCAGCTGCTGGGCGGGTCGTTCGCCGCGCTGATGGCCCTCATCCTCTTCGACGCCATCAGCGAGTCGGAGCCCAAGGAGGTGGTCGGCGTCCACGTCTTCGCCGACCGCGACGAACTGCACGCCGCGTTCCGGGAAGCGTTCCAGGCCCGGCTGGTACGTGTCGACTTCTCCGGATTCACCATGCAGACACTGCTGGACGCGCTGCGCGTGCCGCTGGAGAAGATGGCCGACCACGAAGTACGCACGGTCGAGCTGAAGCTGTGCATCATCATCGCCCACCTGAACCTGCCGATGGGCCTGCCGGGTGGGCTGGTACCGGCTCCGCGCAGCGGTGAGTCCGACGCCGAGAGGTTCTACTTCCGGGACTCGCCGGAGAACCGGCAGCGGATGCGGGACGACTTCACCAAGCACAACTGGATCACCCTGAAGAACCTGCTGGAGCGGGTCCACCAGAGGAACCCGGGGATCGTCATCTCCTGCGAGATCCGGGAATCGCCGCAGATACCCGAGCGGAAGCTCTACATCCTCAACCAGGAGACCGTGTTCACCACGCCGTACGGCATCGAGCGCAGGGACGTGACCTGGCACGAGAACACCTACCGGATCCTGGACACCGAGGGTTTCGGGCCGCTGTACGGCCAGGCCCGCTACATCGGCTGGGACCTGCGCTCGACGTCCCGTACGACCGCGCAGATCGCGGAGCACCACATGGAGTGCCACCGCAACCTCTGGAACAAGCTGGCCGACATCAAGCCAGAGCGTCCCGTCATCGCCGACCCCGTGTGGACTCCGCCTCGTCGGTGAGCAACTCCCACATGGCCTCGAACCACGCCGTCATGCCGTCCACGAAGGTCGAGCCCGGCGAGTCCGCACAGCCGTCGCGGACGTGGTGGGTCAGGGTCGCGCCGAGTCCCAGGACGTCCACCGCCTCGACCTGCTCGCCGGTGTCGAGCATCACCGGGCGGACGAGCGGGATGTACGGACCGTGCAGTACCTCGGAACGGTTGACGATGTAGAGCTTGAACGTGGGAGCGAAGGGGGCATGACGGAACTCGTACGACATCTGCGGGACGAGCTTCTCCGTGTGCAGTTCCCCGAGGACCTTGTCGAGGGACGCGATGTGGGTCTCGGCGATGCCGCGCAGCCGTGCCCGAAGTCGCTCGTCGGATTTTCCGTCGTGCGCGCCTCTCGGGTGGGGCAGGGCGTCGATCGCGGAGGGCAGGATCAGGCGCAGGGCGATGCTTCGGGGCGCGATGATCCCGGCGCGGATGCGCTCGGCCTGCAGATGGATGTGGGTGTCCAGGCTCTCCGACGTCAACGTGTAGATGTCCAGGGTGACTTCGGGCTGCTCGAAAGCCTCGGAGATCAGCGGGCCGAGGGTCAGCTGCCGACGTGAGCGGCTCGCCCGGGGTGTCGCGGACTGGATGCGCTGGTTGCGCACCACCCGTGAGCCCTTGCCCTGCCGGGACTCGATCCAGCCCTCGCCGCGCAGTGCTCGCAGGGCCCGCTGCACGGTGTCCCGGGAGATCCCGAACTCCTTCGCCAGCGTGGTCTGTGGCGGCAGATAGGTGTCCACCGGGTAGAAGCCGTCGGCCAGCCGGGCCCGCAGCTCCTGCGTGACCCGGAGACACTCGTGGCCGCCGGCTTCGTCGTCCCGCTGCTCCAGCGTCACCTGCGGTATGTTCCTCCCCCGCACCGGCGGCAAACCCTGCAGTCAGGCAACCAGCCAAGTCAACCACCCACCAGCCGTGCGGCCCGCTGTCACCAGCGGCGCAGGGTCCGCAGCAGCGGCTCCAGCGACCCGACCACCCACGCGGCCCCGGCCTCGCGCAGCAGCTTCGTCTTGCGTTCGTTACGCGCGTAGCCGAGAAACGGCACGCCGGCGACGTTCGCGGCGGCGAGGTCGGAGGGGGAGTCGCCGATCATCAGGGCCGCCGTGGGGGCGGAGCCCATCGCGTTCAGGGCGCGGTTGAGGCAGTGCGGGTCGGGTTTGAGCAGGTGCAGGTCGGTGGTGCGGCCGTAGATGTGGGGGGCGAAGCAGGCGGTCAGGCCGCGGTCGTTCAGGTAGGTGCGCACCACCTTCGGGGAGTTGTTGGTGGTGATGGCCAGGCGGGCGCCCACCGCGGTCCAGGTGCGTATCAGGGGGTCGGCGTACGGGGTGGGGTACGCGGAGCCGGCGGCCCGCAGCTCCTCCTGGGTGAGACGTTCCTCCAGCTCGGTCACGAGGTCGCTGCCGGGGTGCCGGAGGTCCACGGCACGCAGCACCTCGTGCGGGTCCAGCGAGTCGCGCTCGGAGTCGCTGAGCAGGTTGTGCAGCCCGCGCCCGGCCAGCCAGTCCACCAGTTCGGCCGCCACCCGTTCCGCCGTGTGCCGCGCGAACAGACGGCAGATCGGTCCGTCGAAATCCCACAGGACCACCCGGGCACCTTCGATCAGATCCCGGATCTTTTCGATCTCGTTCGTGGTCTGTTCGGTCTGCGTGGTCGCATCAGAAGTCACTAGGAGAGTGTCAGGTCCGTGGTGATGGTTTCCCAGAGGGCGTCGAACCACTTCTGCGATTGCTCCACGAACGCCGCGTCGCGCTGTCCGGCCCGCTGCTCGAAGGAGAACAGCAGGGACTCCGAGCCGAGGGCGTCGTACATCTCCAGCGTCCCGCGCTCGGTGGGCTCCGCGCGGCGCGTGATCATGTAGTGCGCGAACAGCGCCTCCACCCCGTTGAGCAGGTACAGCTTGACCGGCGGGGTGAACGGCAGCGCCCGGAAGGTGACCTGGACGTCGATGTCGTGGGTGCCGCGCAGCGCCTGCAGGTTGTACTGGAGCACCTGGCCCTGGGCGTTGCGCATGGCCAGCCAGCGCCGGTGGACGGCGTCGTCCTCCTGGCTTCCGGCGTCGACGGAGACCGGGAAGGCGAGGTTGATGTCACGGGACGGCAGCAGGATGCGGGCGTCGATCCGCTCCGGGCGCAGCCGGCCCTCGTGGACCAGGCGCAGCGCCTCCCCGAGCGCCGGGATCAGGCTCTGCGCGGTCAGGCACACGGCGTCGATGCGCACGTGCGGCGCCGAGAACGCCTCGGTCAGCCGGGGCGCGAGGGCCACCATGGTCGGCTGCGGCTCCCCGCGCGGCGCCTGCGGCTCGGCGACCCGCGGCGGACTGCCCTTGCTGACGTCGCTGAGCAGCCCGTCCTCCTGCAGTACCCGCAGCGCCTGGCGTACGGCACCCCGCTCCACCCCGAACTCCCCGGCCAGCTCGGCCTGGGTCGGCAGCCGCTCGCCGGGGCGCAGGGCGCCGGAGCGGATGCGCTCGCGCAGGGTGTCGGCGATCTCCTGAGGCGTGAGCCTTCTGCTGCCGTTCACTGCCACATACTCCTGGGTCACGACCAAACGCTACAACTCTGATCCATCTAAGGGCAGTTACCTGGAAGTTGTTTATGAACCTGGACCAAGTGGGGACAACTTAGGTGGAGTTGGTTGCCAAGTTTTGGAAGTTGGTGAACCTTTTACCGGCCCTAAGGGGGAATCGCCGTGCCCGTCCTCGCTCTCCTCTCCGCCTTGTTCGTCGTCGGCTTCGAACAGCTCGTCCAGTGGAAGTACGGTGCCGCCGGTGTCGTCGGCATGCTTCTGCTCTCGATCGGCATCAAGGCCAAGAGCCCGGCGCTCAGCTCCGCCGGCGCCGTCCTGCTCGCCGTGCTCCTCGCGGGGCCGGCCCTCTGACGCCCCTCACGGCGTCCCCTACGACGTCAGCAGCAGATCCGAGCTGATCGTCTCCCACAGCGCGTCGAACCACAGCCGCGACTGCTCCACGAACGCGGCGTCCCGCTCCCCGGCCCGCCGCTCGAAGGCGAACAGCATCGAGCGCGTGCCGTCGGCGTCGTACAGCTCCAGATGCTCGTGGTCGATCTCCCGCTCGCGGCGCAGCAGCGTGTAGTACGCGAACAGCGCCTCCGAGCCGTTGAGCAGATACAGCTTGACCGGCGGGGTGAACGGCAGCGCCCGGAAGGAGACCCGTACGTCGACGCCGTGCGTGGTGCACAGGGCCAGCAGGTTCTGCCGCAGCACCAGGCCCTGGGCATTGCGCTGGGCCAGCCAGCGCCGGTGCAGCAGACCGTGGTCGTCGGCGGCCACCGCCGCCGGGAAGGCGAGGTCGATGTTCCGGCTGGGCAGCAGCACCCGGACATCGATCTTGGCCGGTTTCCATCGCCCCGCGTGGATCTGCCGGAGCGGCTCGCCGACCGCCAGCGTGAGCGAGACCGAGGTCAGGCAGAGGGCGTCGATCCGCACATGCCGAGCGGCGAAGGCGTCCGCGATACGGGGCGCGAGGCCGACCATGGTGGGCTGCGGCGCCGCAGGTCCGGCGGGCGGCCGGGCCGGCCCCGGCATCCCCGCCACGGTGGCCGGACTGCCCTTGGACACGTTGGTGAGCAGCCGCTCCGCCTGGAGGATGCGCAACGCCTGCCGTACGGCCCCGCGCTCCACACCGAACTCGCCGGCCAGCTCGGCCTGCGTGGGCATGCGCTGGCCCGGTCGCAGCACACCGGTCACGATCCGGCTGCGCAGTTCGTCGGCGATCTCGCGATGGGACGGGTGGGGCCGCTGTGACTTCGTCCGTCCACTGGCGGAGGCGTGCTCCGGGTCCACGGACGAACACTACAACTTCCCGCCAAGTTGCGGCAGTTCACCGATAGCTGGTTATGAGACGCTTCCCAACGGAGATAAGTACAGTGAAGTTGGCTGCCAACTTGCATGACCTGGTCAAGCTTCCCAGTGGTTGGCCGACCGGGCTCCCTTCCGGAGGGGAGCCGGGAGTCCGGACAGGGGACGGCCACCGAAGCGCACCGTCACAACTGAACACGGCATCGCACAGCCACAACCGAACACGGCAGGGCACAGCCACAACCGAACACCGCCAGCACAGCCACAACTGAACAGCTCGCTACGGATGCACAGTCAGCGTCACCGGGGGAAGGGAGCGGTCAGAAGATGTCCGGGCACCACGGCCGCCCGGGCGAGCGGAACAGGGCGTCGGCCTTCCGGGCGGCGCCCTCTCGTTCTTCCCGGACCCGGCCGAGCGCGGCGAGCCGGAGCAGCGACTCCCCACCGAGCCAGACCGAGGCCAACTCTCCTATGGGCAGCGTGAGATCGGCGCCCTCCGTATTCGCCGGCACACAGGACGCCCCCTCGGGCGAGGCCTGAAGCCGGAACCGGCCCCCGGCCAGACCGGCGTCGTCCACGACCTCCAGCACCAGCGCGCCCGTCGCGTCGTACGTCCGCGCCTCCAGGGCCCGTACGACATCCAGGATCCGCACCCAGAGCCAGTCCGCGTGCCCGGTGATCCGGGCGGCGCGCGGGTCGGGGAGGTAGCCAGGAAGCAGGTCGTCGGGGCCGCGGAAACCGGTCTTGACCTTCGTGATCCAGTCAATGGAACACAGGTAGTGCCACAGGGCGCGCTCGGCCGCCGGGGTCGTGGCGATCAGCCTGCGCACGGTGGCCGTCTGGTCCGGCTGCTTGCCGTTCCAGGTCTCGTCGGACGTGTACGTCACCAGACCCTGCACCTCGCCGTCGGCCGCGCGGTGTACGGCGTGGAACGGCTCGGTCCAGTCGGCGTGGAACCGGACCGCCCCGGTGCTCACCCGCCACCACAGGTCGTCCCGGCTGACCGCGCCGGGCTGGGTGCGACGGAACCGCTCGTACAGCCCGGGGCCGAACTTGCGCACGTCCTCGCCGTCCACGAGGTCGATCCGCCCACCGTCCCGCGGCCCCGACCAGCGCGGATCGAGACCTGCCCGGGGCACCTCGACGGTCCACGTCGTCGCCCAGGTCGCCGGGCCGAAGCCGTAGCGGCCGTAGATCGGGTACTCGGCGGCGATCAGCGTGGCCACGACGTCACCGCGCTCCTTCGCCGCCGCCAGGTCCTGGTTCATCATGCGGGTGAGCAGGCCGCGGCGGCGGTGGGTGGGGCTGACGGTGACGTTGGAGATCGCGTCCGCGGGAACGAGTGCGCCGCCCACCGCGGTCAGTTCCTGCGCGAAGGAGCGGAACGTGGCCACGCACCGGCCACCGTCGAACGCGCCGAGCAGCCGCCCCGGCACGAACTGCGCCCGGCGGGCGTCGAGTTCCCCGGGTGTCAGCACCGGCGGCTGCAGAAACCCCGTGGCCAGCGCGCGCTGCCAGTCCTCGAAGTCGGCCTCGGTAACGATCCGGACGTCGCTCATGGGGCCACGGTAGGCGGACCGGCCGCCATCTGTCGTCCGGATTTCTCCGACTCCCCGAGCTCTCGGGCGGCCCGACGGCCCGAGGTCACATCAGCAGATCGTCAACCTGCGCCTCCCCCACCCGATAGCGCCGGGCGATCTCCCCGCTGCACTCGTCGGTCGTCCGCTGCAACCGCTGACGCCGCCGCGAGACCTCCTGCTCATACCGCACCAACCGCCCCATCGCGCTGGTCAGTTCGAGATCCGTGCGCGCCTGGAGGTCCGACAGCTCGACCTCGGCGAGCATCTCCGCGGCCAGCTGCCGGAACTCCTCGTTGTGCGGGGTGCCGAGCGTGAGATGGCGGGCCGAGGAGCGGTGCCGGGCCGGGGCGTCCTTGAGGATCTCCGGGAGCCGGTCCACCACGGAGCCGTCCGCGGGCGCCGGCACGGACGCCTTGCCGCGCCGGCACAGCTCCGCGCGCAGGATGTCGATCCGCCCCTGCAGCAGCCGCCGCACATAGCTGAGGTCCGCCTCGTCGCGCTGGGCGTCGCGGCGCAGGGTGCGCAGCTCGGGCAGGCTCAGCCGGGCGAGATCGGGCTCGGGCGGCTCCGCGGGCAGTGTCGGGCCCGCCGGTGCGTCGGCGCGCTGGACGGGCGGCCGGTACGTCCCCTGCGTCCCCAGCGACCCACTGGTGCTCGGTGTGCTCATGTGCGTCTGACCGTCCCCTCGACCGGCGTGTGGAAGCATCGTGCCACCCCAACTGACCACTATGGGACCGAGTGCCCCCGAACGGCCCCAGATGGGGGTAAGGGATCTATATTGGACCCCCTGTAACCACGTACCGGGCACCCGGCATGATGGTCCGCATGCGTGCGGTGGTGCAGAGAGTGGACGGCGCGAGCGTCGTCGTGGACGGCGAGACGGTCGGCGCGATCGAGGGCGAGGGGCTGTGCGTGCTCGTCGGGGTGACCCATGACGACACCAAGGAGAAGGCGGCGCAGCTGGCGCGCAAGCTGTGGTCGATCAGGATGCTGCAGGACGAGAAGTCGTGCAGCGACATCGACGCCCCGCTGCTGGTCATCAGCCAGTTCACGCTGTACGGCGACGCCCGCAAGGGCCGCCGCCCGACCTGGAACGCGGCCGCCCCCGGCGATGTCGCCGAGCCACTGGTGGACGAGGTGGTGGCTCAGCTGCGGGGGCTGGGGGCGACGGTGGCGACGGGCCGTTTCGGGGCGCAGATGAGGGTGTCGCTGACGAACGACGGCCCGTTCACGGTGTTGCTGGAGATCTAGGCGCGGTCGGCTGTGGCTGCTCGGGGGGGTCTCGCTCGCCCGCGCCGGCGGGGTGCCGCCCCGAAGGGGCGCGGGGCTGAATCGATATGCGGCTCCGCCGCGTGGGCGCGACCGGCCACGACGGAGCCGCAGCCAGGCGTCGGCCCGCACCCCAACGGCGCTGCCTCGCAGAGCTACGGCTCGACCACAACCTCCTGCGCGGCGGCCGTCTCTCCGGCCAGGAGCCTCGCGTCGACCGGCACGTTCCGCTTGACCAGCGCCAATGCCACCGGCCCCAGCTCGTGATGCCGTACCGACGTCGTCACGAAACCGATCTTGCGGCCCTCGGCGCCCTCCTCCGCCAGCCGGATCTCCGTGCCGGGCACCGGAAGGTGCACGTCGCTGCCGTCCAGGTGCAGGAAGACCAGCCGGCGCGGCGGCTTGCCCAGGTTCTGGACGCGGGCGACCGTCTCCTGGCCCCGGTAGCAGCCCTTCTGGAGGTGCACCGCGCTGCCGATCCAGCCCAGCTCGTGCGGGATGGTCCGGTGGTCGGTCTCGAAGCCGAGCCGCGGCCGGTGGTGCTCGACGCGCAGCGCCTCGTGGGCGAGGAGGCCGGCGGCGGGCCCGTGCGCGGCCGCGAAGGACTCCAGGTCCTCGCGTGGCAGGAACAGATCACGGCCGTACGCCGTCTCGCGTACGACGACGCCCTCGGGCGCCTCGGCGATGGACCCGGCGGGCAGGTGGACGACCGCGAAGTCGGCGGTCCGGTCGGCGACCTCCACCCGGTAGAAGAACTTCATCGACTCCAGGTAGGCGATCAGCGCGTCCTGCGTGCCGGGCTCCACGTGCGCCCAGACGGTGCTGCCGTCGTCCACCAGGTACAGCGCGTGCTCGATGTGCCCGTGCGCGGACAGGATCAGCGCCTCGGTCGCCTCGCCCACGGGCAGCTCGCTGACGTGCTGGGTGAGGAGCAGGTGCAGCCAGCTCAGCCGGTCGTCACCGCTGACGGTGACGACACCGCGGTGGGACAGGTCGACGAAGCCGCTGCCGTCGGCGAGGGCGCGCTGCTCGCGGAACAGATCGCCGTAGTGGGCGGCGACACCTTCGTCCACACCCTCGGCGGGGACGGCGCCGGGCAGGGACAGCAGAGGGCTCTTCATACCGCCACCCTACGACGTGGTAGTTGAACTCTTCAGCGAGCAGTCCTTGCACCGGCCGAAGATCGCGAAGTGCTTCATGTCCGTGTCGAAGCCGAAGTGCTGCCGCAGCTTGGCGGTGAACTCGCTCGCGACCCCCACATCGGCCTCGATCACGTTCTCGCAGTCGCGGCACACCAGGTGCAGATGATGGTGGCGGTCGGCGAGGTGGTACGTCGGCGCACCGTGGCCGAGGTGGGCGTGGCTGACCAGGCCCAGCTCCTCCAGCAGCTCCAGCGTCCGGTAGACCGTGGAAATGTTGACCCCCGACGCCGTCTTCCTCACTTCCACGAGGATGTCGTCGGGGGTCGCGTGCTCGAGGGCGTCCACGGCTTCGAGCACAAGCTGCCGCTGCGGCGTCAGCCGGTAACCGCGCTGCCTGAGATCACTCTTCCAGTCGGTGCTCACCACACCGCCCAGTGTAGAAGCGCCGACGCCCATCAGGGGCCTGTGGGCAGGCGGCCCGACATCAGAAGATCGGTGAGGATCTCACGAAGGTCGGTGGTCACCCGCACGATTTCCTCATGTGCCCTGATCTTCTCGTCGACTGCCTTGAGGGCGGCTCCGATCTCCCGTTGCCGGTCCAGCGGCGGTAGCGACACCGGCAGGTCCTGCAGTGTGCGCACGGTGATAGACCGCATGCCGGTGGTTCCGGCCGCCCGGCGCTCCAGCCAGTCGGCGGACCGTCGGTGGGAAAGGCAGGCGAGCAGGTACGGGGCAAGCGCCGCATCGTGCGCTCGCACACGCAGAAGGTGGGTGTTGTACAGCCACCCGCTCTCGCCGTCGGTGACGAGCGCCACCCGGCCCACCGTTCCGGTCCGGGTGACCAGGATGTCGTCGGTGGCAATCCGGTACTTGATCAGTCCCCGTGCAGTCTCGGGATCGACGTGCACCACGGACTGAGCCGAGATCCTCTGGTGACGGAGATCGCCGGGGCGAACCACCGGAACCCCTGCCTGCACCTGCTCATTCCTGCGCACGGCCGGGCCGCCCGCCTGGATGTCACAGATCTCGCCGAGAGGAGCACACCGCCAACCCCGAGGGAGATCGTCGAGTCGGTCCTCGCTCACAGGCCATACCTCCCCAGCAGTTCTTCGACTGCGGAGTCCGCGTCCCGGGCCCGCGAGTGCAGCTCGGTCAGCTGCCCGGCCAGGGCAGCCAGGTCCGCAGGCTCCACGGACCGGGCACCGGTCGGCGTACCGCTCGGCACGTAGAAGGCAGGGCTGAGGGTGTAGTCCTTCTCCCTGATCTTCTCAATGGATACGGACCTGCTCAGGCCCTCGGTCCCCGCGAACGCGCTGCCGCCGGCCCGGGCAGCGATCCAGGCCCGGTATTCCTCAAGGATGCGTTGGGTCTCGTGCCCGGCCAGTTCCCGCTGGACACGGGAGACAAGCGAGCCGAGGTGACTGGCGTCGACGAACAGAATCTCGTCGCACGTCCCCGTCGGATGCCGTAGCAGCCAGATCGTCACACGGATGCCTGTCGTCGTAAAGAGCTGAGCCGGCAGCGCGATCAGCGCCTCCACTGCGCCGTCCTCCACCATCGCGGCCCTGATCCTCCGCTCCGAGGTGTTGGCGGAGAACGCGGCGATGTCGGGCATGAGGACGGCTGCGCGGCCGTCTCGCCTCAGGCAGGTCACTGCGTACTGGAGCCAGTCGAAGTTGGCGTTGTGCTGGGGCGGCGTCCCGTAGCGCCAGTGCCCGTGCCCAACGGGACGCTCAAGCCTCACATTGAACGGGGGATTCGTCACGATGCGGTCGAAACCCTGGTGCCAGGGGTCGTTCCCGGCCGAGGGAGCTGTGCTTCCCGTCCGGAGCCGGGCCTCGGGAACGCCGTGCAGAGCGAGATTCATGCCCGCCAGTGCCAGCGGATGCTCGCCCACTCCCGCGCCGCTCGCCTCAGGAGGGCTCCCCTGCGCATCCGCCACCGCGTCCCACGCGGCCAGCAGCAGCTCACCCGCTCGTACGAAGGGATCATGCACACTCCTGACGTTCCGACTGCCGTCGGCGACAAGCTTCGTGAGAACGTCGACGGCGGCCCGGGGCGTGAAGAAGTCACCCGCCCTTCGGCCCATGAGATCGCTGTAGCGAACCATGAGTCTTTCGAAGGCCTGGGCGTGCTCGGCCAGGTCCACCGGTCCTGTGTCGTCCAGTAGCAGGATGGTGTCGACCACGCGGGAGTCGCCCAGGTTCTGCGAAAGCGCGAGAAGAAGGCGCTCATGCTCGGGTCCCAGCCCGCGGCGGACCCCGCTCGCCAGAATGCGCACCAGCAGTTCGCCGGAGTGAGGGAACTGAAACCGGCGGACCTCGGTCAGGATCCTCTGCCACTCCTCGGGCAGGCATCCCCGGACATATACGAGAGTGAGCAGCACGGTGACGTAGTCGGCCTGGGACAGCTCCCCACGGAATCGTTCCGCCTCCGCACCGCTCAGCCTGTCCACGGCCTTGAGCAGCGCTCCGGTCCGCGTTCCGCCGAGCGAGGCCCGGAACCGGTCACCGTAGGTGGTTCCTTCCGGCTCGTCGGATCGCCTGGCATTCGCCGGGATGGCACGCCGGTCGAGCCAGGCCAGCACTTGCACCGCCGAGAAGACCTCGATGTCGGCGGCCCCCTGGGCAGCCTCCCCGAGAGGTTGGGGGAAGTCCGCGTGCCGGCGCTCCCAGTTCGTCACCGCAGGCCGCTTGACCCCGGCGAACCGGGCGATGTCGGCCCGTGAGACGTGGACGCCCTCGAAGTCGCTCACCGCTCCTCCGCCCATCAGAATCGGGAAGGCCTGGCACCACGCAGAACATCCCGCTTGCCCGCGAGAACGGACGGAAAGCGGTCCATGGCCTGGGCCTCCTTGGCCAGCTCGGGGTCGAGATACCCCAGCATGCGGTAGATCTTGGCATGGTCGGCGGCGAGGTCCCGGTGGTGGATCGGCTCGTGGTGCATGATCCGGTTGCGCAGCAGCACCAGCGACCACAGGCCGTCGTACAGGACATCGCGGCGGCCCGAGTAGTACGGGAATGCCTTGTGCACGGTGGGCACCCAGAACAACCGGTCGTAACCCGATCCCCCGCTGACCAGCGACGCCCAAAACCCGAAGGACAGCTCGGCGACCATGCTGTCGGGCGGTGCCGGGACAAGTCCCCGGCGCTCGCACTTGCTCCGAGCCTTGGCCACGAGGCGCTGCCCGTTCGGATTGAGCGGTGCCGTCGTCCACCAGTCGTCCTTGTGATGGGCGAGGGACAGCTGCTTGTGGACCGCATTGCGCAGCGCAAGTTCCAGACAGTGCAGAGAACCGTAGAGCGCGGCCGAGGCCTCGACGTTCCACCAGTACAGACGCCTCGCCACCACGGCGTTGCCGCGCGCCGCACGAACGTAGCGCGCCAGCCGCAGCTTCGAGAACGCGCGCAGCATCCACTCCGGCAGCCTGCTGGTCATCGAGATCCCCCTTCATCCGGGCACAGCACAGCCCGGGATACGTTTCACTACAAGAGCAGCCGCACCGTGATACGGTGGGTGACGAACGCCCTGGGTCCGCCTCTGCACAGCACGCCACCCAGGGCACGGATTTACGAGCCCCCGGCCGCCCTCAGGGCAGCCGGGGGTTTCTGTTTCTCGTGCACAGCTTCTCTGCACAGCGCCAACTCCGTTGGCAAGCCGCGCCGTTGCCTTCAACGATAACGAAGGACGCCAACCCTCGCAAGCGCAGTGCACTGCGCTTCAAATCTGTTAACCCCCAGAGCGGTGGCCGAGGGAGGGCTCGGAAACAGTTGATGGCCCCGGCGCAGTGCGCGGAGCCATCACGGTGATGCAAGCCTGAGCGGCAGGTCTACTGGGATCTACTTGAAGAACGCGATCCCGTCGTCCGGCATGTCCTCCGGGAGGGCCTTCGCCCAGCGCTCGACATCCTCCGGGGTGACGACCTTCTTCAGGTGGGCCGACATGTAGGGGCGCAGCTCGGCCTCGGGGGTCTGCTTCTCGCCGACCCACATGAGGTCGCTCTTGACGTAGCCGTAGAGGCGCTTGCCGCCGCTGTACGGCCGGGAGGCGGCCGTACGGGCCACCGCGTCCGTGACCAGGTCGATCTGCGGCTTCTGGTGGGCCATCTCGCCGTACCAGATCTCGATGACGCCGTCGTCGCGGGTCATCGTCACCTCGACCTTGCGGTCGGCGTCGATCCGCCAGAAGCCGGCCTCCGACTCCAGCGGGCGGACCTTGTTGCCGTCGTTGTCCAGCACCCAGGTGTGGGAGTGGTACTCCAGGAAGTCCCGGCCGTCGTGGGTGAAGCTGACCTCCTGCCCGAAGTTGCACTTCTGCGAGCCGGGGAAGTCGTGCACGCCCGCACCGGCCCAGTTGCCGAGCAAGAAGGCGAGCGGGACCAGGTCCTTGTGCAGGTCGGACGGGATCTCGATCATGAGGGGAGCTTTCCTGGATGATTCCTTGACGGGGTCAGCGCTGGCCCTGGTACAGCTTCTTCACGGTCAGACCGGCGAAGGCGAGCACGCCGACGCAGACCAGGACCAGCAGGGTTTCGAAGAAGATCTCCACGGGTGCTCCTTGAGCGAGGGTGGGCATACGACAGAGCCGGGGCCCAGCTTACGCGGCCGGGGGCGGGCTCTCTTGACGAGGTGGGCCGACCAGGGGTTCAGCCGCCGCATCGGGGCCGCACCGCCATTCGGCCCGCCTGGCTCGCCCCGGGTTCGGCCGGCCCCGAACCTTGATCCAGGTTCGGCCCCGAGATCGGAGAGAAGAGCATGCTCAAGGTGCTGCGAACGATGGCGACGGGTGTGGCTGCCGGTCTGTTGCTGGCGGTCACGTCGACCACTGCCCACGCCCAGAACACCGGCTACATGGCACACGCCCCCGCACCCGACACCGATCGTTCTGCGGCCTTGTCAGACGTCACAGACCTGGTGGGCACCCCGGTGAACGCAGGACTCTTCGGCTGAGCCCCCGGTCACCCCCGCTTGACTCCCTCGACAAAGGCGGACCAGGCGCCCGCGCCGAAGAGGAGCGGGGTACGGGTGGTGTCCTTGCTGTCCCGGACGGGGACGAGGGGGAGGTTGTCGGCGACCTCGACGCACTCGCCGCCGTCTGGGTTGCTGTAGCTGCTCTTGCGCCACGTCACGCCGCTCAGGTCGATGGCTCGCACGGCACTTCCTCCAACATCCGCAGGATGAACTTCCGCGACGCAGCCGGGTTCAGGGCCAGGTCGCGCATCGCATCGTACGCACGTTGCAGCAGCTCAACTGAGCTGACTTCCTCGATCAGTTCACCACGGTGCGCGTTCTCCGTGTAGGCCACAGTCTGGCCATCCAGCAACCGCAGGAACATCACGGCAGTGCTCACCAGCCCGTGCAGGCCGGAGTTCTGGGGCAGGACCTGAACCGTGACGTTCCGGCGCTCCGATGCCTCCAGCAGGTAGTCCAACTGCTCCCGCCACTCCCCCGCATCGCGCAGCGGCGTACGCAGCACCGCCTCCGCGATAAGCGCGCGGAACGGCGGTGCATCCCCGCCCTCCAGCACATTCCGCCGACCGGTGCGCGCCTCGACCTGCCGGTCCAGTTCCTCGCCCTCGTATCCGCCCAGCGCGAGGACCTCACGCGCGTACCCGTCCGTCTGGAGCAGGCCCGGCAGGATGCTCACGCCGTAGTGCCACAGGCTGACGGCCTCCGCCTCCAGCTCCATATAGCCCCGGTACTGCTCCTTGAACTGCTTCGGGTCCGCCACCGCCAGCTCCCACAGGGTCACCAGCAACCCCGGCGTCCCGTAGTACTGGTCCAGCGCCTGTACGACCTCGGGGCTGCCCAGCGTCCGCCTGCTCTCCATCTTCCCGAACTGCGAGGCGTCCCAGCCGACCTCCTCCGCCAGCTTCCGCAGGCTCAAGCCCCGCTCGGTCCGCAGGAGCCGCAGCTCCTCGGCGAACCGCATCCTCGGCTCCTGACTGCGTCCGGTGACCACCCTTCGCTGCGGCATCGCGCTCCCCGGCTGTGGAATTTGTGGAATTTGAAGGGCCTGGTGTTGAAGTTGGGCCTCTCCATGGCATGAACGCCCTTTCCATGCGCCATGCTCGAAGTACCCGAACACGCAGCGTAGTTCAACGATCGCGCTGCGCACAGGCGTTCATGAAAGGAGCTGCCCCCGATGACGACGAAGTCGGAGCCTCTCGAACCCGGATCCCTCCTCTTCGACCCGGCGACGAGCAAGGTCGGTGAGTACCAGGCCAAGGCGGGCCCATACGCCATGCTGCGCCCCGTCGGCGGTGGCCGGGAGTGGCAGGCCGATCCGGCCTCGCTTCGCCCGGCCACGCTCCGGGAGCGGCTGAGTGCCGAGGTGGGGGCGACGAACCGGCACACCCGCGCGGCCGGTGCGTGCGTGCCGCCGGACCCCGAGGACCTCAGCCGGCCGCCCCGGCCGGTGCCCGGCTGCCGCGCCTGCCTGGCGCTGGCCGAGCAGCGGGACTCGGCGCAGGCGTCGTACGACCGGAGCGCGGAGACCGACGCGAACGTTCTGCTCCGCCAGCACCAGCGACGGGAGCACCGGGCATGACGGGACTGCCGTACGAGGAGTGCAAGCGGAGCCAGGAGGAGGGGCGTACGCCTCGGGACCCGGAGTTCGTCCAGCCCGCGTACTCGCTCCCGCCCTTCCACCCGTATTTCGCCGAGCGGGCCCGGCAGAGACGGCACCCCCGGCGATCGATCGACGGCGCCATCGTCAGCGACGCACTCACCGTCCTCTGTGTCGCCACGCTGATCGTCACCGCCGTCGTCGCGGCTACGCTTCCGGTATGACCAAGAAGCTCGTGATCAAGGTGACCGCCGGGGCCGACGCCCCGGAGCGGTGCTCACAGGCGTTCACCGTGGCGGCGGTGGCCGTGGCCAGCGGGGTCGAGGTGTCGCTGTGGCTGACCGGGGAGTCGTCCTGGTTCGCGCTGCCGGGACGGGCGGCGGAGTTCGAGCTGCCGCACGCCGCTCCGCTGCCCGACCTCATCGACGCCGTCCTCGCCGCGGGCCGTCTCACGTTGTGCACCCAGTGCGCGGCCCGGCGGGAGATCACCGAGAAGGATGTCATCGAGGGCGTACGGATCGCGGGCGCTCAGGTCTTCGTACAGGAGACGCTGGCGGACGACACGCAGGCCCTCGTCTACTGACCGCTCACCGCCTCGGCGGTTTCTTGCCGTCCAGTTCGTCCCACCACTCGTCCGACTGCGGGTCGCCGGACGGATCGTCCCACCAGCGGTCCTCCGGGCCCCGCCGGTTGGCGATCATCGCGGCGACCGGCGGGATGACCATGGCCACGATGCACATGCCCACGGCCGCCGGGACCGACCAGAGACGCACGACTCCCCAGGCCAGGACGAAGAGCCCGATGCAGGTCCCCATCATGGCGAAGTAGATGTGACGCCGCCGTGCGTACATAGGACAAGGGTAGGACGGGTCGCGCCTGTCACAAGTGATCCACAATCGCCGCCCGGCCGTGCCCCGCAGGGTTACCGTGGCGTAGCCGCACATCTGCCGTCGACCTGGGGGAAACACCACATGCGCGCCCTGCGAATAATCCTGATCCTCGTCGTGATCCTGGGCGGGCTGTTCATCATCGCGGACCGGGTCGCCGTGCACTTCGCCGAGGGGCAGGCCGCGGACAAGCTGAAGTCGACGCAGAACCTGGCCTCGACGCCGGACGTGAACATCAAGGGGTTCCCGTTCCTGACCCAGGTCGCGGGCGGGTCGCTCGACGACGTCGAGGTCGGGATCAAGGACTACGACGCCGCCACCGGCACCACGGGGAAGACGATCCGGATCGACGACCTGAAGGCCGACATGAAGGGTGTCTCCTTCTCCGGCGACTACAGCTCCGCCACCGCCTCCAGCGCCACCGGCACCGCGACCATCTCCTACGCCGAACTGCTGAAGACCGCCAAGTCCGAGCCGACCCAGGTCGCCCCCGGGATCACGGCCCGGATCGTCGGCCTCTCCGACGGCGGCAACGGCAAGATCAAGGTCATGGTGGAGGGCACCGTCTCGGCCCTCGGGATCAAGCAGACGGTTCCGGTGCTCAGCACGGTGACCGTCGAGAACGACAAGGTGCAGGTGCACGCCGACTCGCTGCCCCGGCTCGGCGCCGCCGCGATCGCCGAGAGCCGGATCCGCGAGATCACCGACTTCCAGCAGGCCATCGACCGGTTGCCCGGTGGCGTCAAGCTGGACAAGGTGCAGGCGGCCAAGGACGGCGTGCAGATCACGGTGAAGGGTTCCGACGTCAGGCTGGCGGGGTAGGAACCGGCGGGCCGGAACACCGCGGCGGACGGCGATCGTCCGACTGGCGAGACGATGATGTCCGTACCGTAGATGCGCAGACCGAAGCGAGCGTCCGGAGGCCGTACGGCGGCCACCGGGCGCTCTTCTCGTACCACCATACGGACGATCGCGTCTCGGGATATGACACACCGGTGACACGCCCGCCCGGACGTCCCTACGATCGAGCCCATGAAGCGACAGGCGGATCTCACGAAGCGGCGGGCAGTCGACCTGTGCCGCGTTGCCGCCATGCTCTGTCGCCCCTTCTGAGCGAAAGTCCCCGGCTTCCGCATCTCACGCCTGCCCTGCTGGAAGGGCACCCGTGCGCCGCTCGGGCGCACACCCCTCTCTACTCGCACGCCCCGCCGCAACTGCCCCGGAGGAGAAAGAGCATGAGCCGCACCGACGTCCTGGTCGATGCCGACTGGCTGCAGGAGCACCTGGACGACCCGGCCATCGCCATCGTCGAGGTGGACGAGGACACGTCCGCCTACGACAAGAACCACATCAAGAACGCGATCCGTATCGACTGGACCAAGGACCTCCAGGACCCGGTCCGCCGCGACTTCATCGACCAGGAGGGCTTCGAGAAGCTCCTGTCGAAGAAGGGCATCGCCAACGACCACACGGTGGTCCTGTACGGCGGCAACAACAACTGGTTCGCGTCGTACGCCTACTGGTACTTCAAGCTGTACGGCCACGAGAGCGTCAAGCTCCTCGACGGCGGCCGCAAGAAGTGGGAGCTGGACGCCCGCGAGCTGGTCGCCGGCGACGAGGTCCCCGAGCGCCCGGCCACCGACTACAAGGCCAAGGCCCAGGACACCTCCATCCGCGCCTTCCGTGACGACGTCGTCGCCGCGATCGGCTCGCAGAACCTGGTCGACGTGCGCTCCCCCGACGAGTTCTCCGGCAAGCTGCTCGCCCCGGCGCACCTGCCGCAGGAGCAGTCGCAGCGTCCGGGCCACGTCCCGAGCGCCAGGAACATCCCGTGGTCGAAGAACGCCAACGACGACGGCACGTTCAAGTCGGACGAGGACCTGAAGGCCCTCTACGCCGAGGAGAACGTGGACCTCGCCAAGGACACGATCGCCTACTGCCGCATCGGTGAGCGCTCCGCCCTGACCTGGTTCGTGCTGCACGAGCTGCTCGGCGTCGAGAACGTCAAGAACTACGACGGTTCCTGGACCGAGTACGGCTCCCTCGTCGGCGTGCCGATCGAGCTCGGCGCGAACAAGTAAGACCCCCTCAGACCCCTCAGGAGAGACAGCATGTGCGGAGCGAAGGCCGGCGGCCCGGACGCCTCCACGATCAAGCCCGGTGAGACGACGATCCAGGGTCAGGTGACCCGCGACGGCGAGCCGGTGACGGGCTATGTCCGTCTGCTGGACTCGACCGGCGAGTTCACGGCCGAGGTCCCGACCTCGGCGACCGGCCAGTTCCGCTTCTACGCCGCCGAGGGCACGTGGACCGTGCGCGCCCTGGTGCCGGGCGGCTCCGCCGACCGCACGGTGGTCGTGGCGGAGAAGGGCGCGCTGGCGGAGGTCGCCATCGCGGTCTGAGCGGGTTCGGTGACGGCGGAGGGCCGTATCCCCTGGGTTGGACGCCAGTGGGGGTACGGCCCTCCGGCTTGCCCGCACCTTCTGCCGCTCCCTCATCTTCCGGGCCGCCATTAACGCGACGCCCCCCGCTGCGCCGGTAGCGACACGCTCGCCGTCGGTGTGGCCATTTATCCTAAGATCATCCAAAAGGGCTAGACGGTGGACCGCCCCCCGATCAACTCCGGTGCGATCACTGGGATTTGAGGAACGCCTCGCCGGACGGGAAACGGCGCCCCTGCGCCGTAAATCCCCCGATTGACCCCCTGTCAGCCAGTCTCCGGGCATTCCCGACATGACAGGCATGTGGTCGGTTTATACGTTCCTTCTCAACCGGCCGAAACGTCGGTGTCTCAGAGATTGGAGAACCACCATGCAGATGTCTCGTTCGTCCGTGGTCACCGCCGCCGTCGCGGCTGCGGCGGCCCTGGCCGCGACCGGCGTCACCTACGCCGCGGCCGACTCCGCCCCCGAGGCGGCGCCGGCCGCAGCCGCTGCCGCACCCTTCGGCGGCGGAACGGGCAACAACAACAACGGCAACAACAACAACGGCAAGGGCAACGAGGGAGGCCACGAGGGAGGCCACGGCGGCCGGCGCCACTTCGAGGGCCGGATCCTGGTCAACGAGCGGTCGTACTCCAGCCACCCGGGCGACTGCATCACCGTGGTCAGCGGCCTGGGCGCCAAGAGCCTGAACGTCCGCAACGACAGCGACAAGACCGTCGAGCTCTTCCGCGGGGCCGTGTGCGACAACGGCGCTCCCATCGCCACCGTCGGACCCTGGAGCCAGAGCGACGGCGTGCGCGTCCACAACCCGGAGGGCATCGAGGTCAAGCACGGCGTGGTCGGTAGCTTCCGTGTGGTCTGCGACCACCGCGGCGAGCGTGGCGGCCACGAGGGTGAGGGCGGCGAATGGGGCGGTGACTGGGGCGGCGAGAACTAGCCCTGAAGGAACCGCATGATATGGAGCCCCGGCCCGCCGGAATCGGGCCGGGGCTCCAGGCTTGCCCCTCGTCGGACAGCGCGGGCGCGGCGCGCCCCGGCAGACCAGGGCGATGCCCGCCCTCACCTCCGGTCGGGGCCCGCCGTCCAGGCGATGCCCGGCTGGGAACGGCTCTAACCCAGCGCCCGCCCCAGCACCCACACCACCGGCGCCGCCGCCGACAGCGGCAACGCCACACCGGCCGTGAAGTGCACGAACCGCGACGGGTAGTCGTAGCCGGCCACGCGATGGCCGATCAGCGCGCAGACCGCGGCGGCCAGACCCAGCAGCGCGCCCTTCGCGCCCAGCCCGGTCGCACCGCCCACGGCGATCCCCGCGCCCGCCGCCGCCAGCAACGCCACCACCACCGAAGCCGGTGTCGGCAGCGGCAGGGCCCGTGCCAGGACGGCCACCGCCACCGCCGCCGCGCCCACGGACACCGCGTGCGGCTCGGCGCCCAGATAGCCGGTGGCCAGGACCGACAGCGCCGCCGAGACGACCGTCGCCATCAGGCCGTACATCCGCTCGTCCGGCGAGGCGTGCGAGCGCAGTTGCAGGACCAGGGACAGCAGGACCCAGACACCGAGGGGGCCCAGGATCGCGGCGGGCGCGTGCCCTCGGCCCGCGGCGAGCACGGCCACGTCGGCGGCCAGGCCGCCCGCGAAGGCCAGCGCGATGCCCTGCCGGGCCGGCCACATGCCGTTCAGCCGGAACCAGCCCGCCGCCGTCACCGCCTGGAGCACCACCAGCGGGACGACGAGCGCGTACGAGGCGATCGGCGCCGTCGCGGCCAGCAGCAGGCCCAGCACCGCGGTCAGCAGCGCCGGCTGCATCCCGGGCTCGATGATCGGCGAACGGCCCTCCAGCCGCGCCCGCTGGGCATCCGTGATCCGCGCGTTGCCGGCGAGGGTGGCGGGGCCGTAGGCCGGCCCGGACTCGGCATCCGGCTCCGGTGCCTGTGCCTGTGCCTGTGCCTGTGCCTGTGCCTGTGCCTGTGCCGGTCCAGGGTGTGGCTGCGGCATCGGCTGAGGCATGGGCTGAGCCTGAGCCTGCGGCTGCGGCGCGGCCACGTACGGCCCCGCGTACGGCTGCTGGTACTCCTGCTGCCCCTCGAACGTCTGCGGCGGCAGATACGCCGTCTCCGCCCCCTGTGCGGGCATCTGTGCGGGCGTCTGCATCGAGGCGTGCGTCCGGGTCTCCCAGGTCTGCCCCTGCCAGTGCTGGGTGAACTGGGGGTCGTGGCCCTGCTGGTGCTCGTCGTACCCGGACCACTGCTGCTGGTACGGGTCGTAGCCCTCGTAGGGGCCGCCCTGATAGGGCTGACCGCCCTGATACGGCTGGTCGCTCATCTCACCCTCCTGCGAACGGCGGGAGCACCTCGACCGTGCCGCCCTCGGCCAGCCGTACCGTCTCATGCGCGCGGGTCCCGACGGGGTCACCGTCGACGAGGAAGGAGCATCGCTGCAGTACACGCGTGAGTTCGCCGGGGTGCCGCGCGCGCACCGCGGCCAGCGCGTCGGCGAGCGTGTCCGCGTCGTAGGGCTCCTCGGCGACCCGGGCCGCGGCCTTGGCGGCGGCCCAGTAGCGGACCGTGACCTTGGGCATGTGTTTCCTCAATCGACGGCAAGAAAGAAACAAGAGTGCTGTCAGGCTAGCCCGCCCGGGTGGACACCCAGTCCGCGATCCGGCCCAGCAGGGCGTCCTCGGCCGCGTGCTCCGCGTGCCCCATGCCCGGCTCCACCCAGAGTTCGCCGTGGTCACCGGCCGCCTCGGCCAGCATCCGGGGGTGGTCGAGGGGAAAGTAGCCGTCGCGGTCGCCGTGGACGATGAGCAACGGGGCCGGGGCGATCCGGGGCACCGACTCCACCGGCGACAGGGGCACCGGGTCCCACTCCCGGTGGTGGATACGGGTGCGCAGGCCGTAGCGGCCCACCAGGCGGCCCTCGGGGCGGGTGACCAGCCAGTGCACCCGGCGCATCGGGGCCGTGCCCCGGTAGTACCAGCGGGCCGGGGCGCTGACCGAGACGACCGCGTCGACCGTGCCGGGGTTCAGGGCCGCGTGCCGCAGGACGACCGAGCCGCCCATGGAGAAGCCGACGGTCGCCACGCGCGTGTGCCCGAGGCCGCGGGCCCACTCGACGGCGGCGGCGAGGTCCAGCACCTCCCGGTCGCCGACCGTGGACCGGCCGCCGGAGCGCCCGTGGCCGCGGAAGGAGAAGGTGACGACCGCGCCGTAACCGCGCAGCACCCCCGCCACCCGTCGCACGTGCGGGCGGTCCGCGTCCCCGGTGAACCCGTGGGCGACGACGAACACCAGGTCGCCCGAGCGTGTACGGGAGGTGTACGGGTGTCTTTCGTATACAACGGTGCCCGGGTCGTATACGGAATCGACCGGAACTCCGTCGGCTGTGCACAGAAACGTCCGGATAGGGCCCCGTCTGCCTGTCTCGGGATACGGACGAACGGTGGAACGTTCCACATGACCTGCCGGACCGTTGCTCATGTGGGCTATTCTGCTGGGCAGAGGACTCGGGCAGCGCAGCCCCCGGGTCCTTTTGTGCTTTCGGACGCGTTGTATACGAAGCGGGAAACCTCAGGTGACCGCCGGTGTACGGGGCCTTCGGGATCGCAGAGCAGTGCCCGTCCGCACAGTCCTCGCAGGGACCGAGGAGGAACCAGACGTATGAGTTCTCTGCTACTGCTGACCAATGCCCTCCAGCCGTCGACGGAGGTGCTGCCCGCCCTCGGCCTGCTCCTGCACAACGTGCGGGTGGCCCCGGCGGAGGGCCCCGCCCTCGTCGACACCCCGGGCGCCGACGTGATCCTCGTCGACGGCCGCCGCGATCTGCCCCAGGTGCGCAGCCTGTGCCAGCTGCTGCGCTCCACCGGCCCCGGCTGTCCGCTGATCCTCGTCGTCACCGAGGGCGGTCTCGCCGCCGTCACCGCCGACTGGGGCATCGACGACGTCCTGCTCGACACCGCCGGCCCCGCCGAGGTGGAGGCACGGCTGCGGCTGGCCATGGGACGGCAGCAGATCGTCAGCGACGACTCCCCGATGGAGATCCGCAACGGCGATCTGTCCGTGGACGAGGCCACCTACTCCGCCAAGCTCAAGGGGCGGGTCCTCGACCTCACCTTCAAGGAGTTCGAGCTGCTGAAGTACCTCGCCCAGCACCCGGGCCGCGTCTTCACCCGCGCCCAGCTGCTGCAGGAGGTCTGGGGCTACGACTACTTCGGCGGCACCCGCACGGTCGACGTCCACGTACGGCGGCTGCGCGCCAAGCTCGGCCCGGAGCACGAGTCGCTGATCGGCACCGTACGCAACGTCGGCTACCGCTTCGTCACCCCCGAGAAGGGCGACCGCGGCGGCGAGGACGCCAAGGCCAAGGCCAGGGCGGAGTCCCGGGCCGACCGGGCCGGGGCCGAGGGCGCGGACGCAGCCCCCGTGCACGACGGCGCCGAGATCCACGCGGACGTCTGATTTCCGGCCGTTTCCGCCCGGGCAGGTGTGGCGCCCGTCCGGGCGGGGCATTGCTCCCGCACATCCAAGCACTGATACGCCCTGCCCAGAAAGGGTCAATCCGCGTAGACTCCGCGCGTGGCGAAGGTGACTCGGGATGACGTGGCACGGCTGGCTGGAACCTCCACGGCCGTCGTCAGTTATGTCATCAACAACGGACCCCGGCCGGTCGCCCCGGCCACGCGCGAGCGTGTCCTCGCTGCGATCAAGGAACTGGGCTACCGCCCCGACCGGGTCGCCCAGGCGATGGCCTCGCGCCGTACCGACCTCATAGGCCTGATCATCCCGGACGCCCGCCAGCCCTTCTTCGGGGAAATGGCGCACGCGGTCGAGCAGGCCGCCTCCGAGCGCGGAAAGATGGTCCTGGTCGGAAACACCGATTACATCGGTGAACGCGAGGTCCACTATCTGCGCGCCTTCCTCGGCATGCGCGTGTCGGGCCTGATCCTCGTCTCGCACGCGCTCAACGACCTCGCCGCCGCGGAGATCGACGCCTGGGACGCCCGGGTGGTGCTGCTGCACGAGCGCCCCGAGGCCATCGACGACGTGGCCGTGGTCACCGACGACCTCGGCGGCGCCCAGCTCGCCGTACGCCACCTGCTGGAGCACGGCTACGAATACGTCGCCTGTATGGGTGGTACGGCGGAGACACCGGCCGTCGGCGACCCGGTCTCCGACCACGTCGAGGGCTGGAAGCGGGCCATGGACGAGGCGGGCCTGTCCACCGAGGGCCGGCTGTTCGAGGCGCCGTACAACCGCTACGACGCCTACCAGGTCGCCCTGGACATCCTCTCCGGCCCAAAGAGGCCGCCGGCCATCTTCTGCTCCACCGACGACCAGGCGATCGGCCTGCTGCGGGCGGCCCGCGAGCTGCGCATCGACGTGCCCGGCAAGCTGGCCGTGGCCGGGTTCGACGACATCAAGGAGGCGGCGCTGGCCGACCCGCCGCTGACCACGGTGGCTTCCGACCGCTCGGCGATGGCCCGGGCGGCGGTCGACCTGGTCCTGGACGACGGGCTGCGGGTGGCGGGCTCCCGGCGGGAGCGGCTGAAGACGTTCCCGTCCCGGCTGGTGGTACGCACGAGCTGCGGCTGCGCGGGCTGAGCAGCCCGGGTCCGTCTTCATATCGGTCAAACGAGGTTCTGCCGGGCTTCTCAGCGAGCACTCAGGAAGCTCTCATGGTCACCGGGGAGGCTACTTTCATGACCGAGAGCCAGGGTGACCACACCCAGCAGCAGCACAGCTACTCCGCTCCCGCGAACCCCGAGTGGCCGCCCCCGCCGCCGTACCGGCCGGCGACGGACTCCGCTTGGCACCAGCCCAAGCGCAACCGGGGTCCCGTCGCCCTCCTCGCGGCCGTCGCGATCGTCGCGGCGGCGGTCGGCGGCGCCACGGCGTACGGCTTCCAGGAGCTGACCGGCAAGGACACGGTCGCCACCGCCGGCACGAGCACCACCGTGGTGCCGACCGGCAAGAGGGGCGACGTCGCCGCGATCGCTGCCGCCGTCAGCCCGAGCGTGGTCGAGATAAACGCCACCCTCGGCAGCGGCTCCTCCACCGGCTCCGGCGTGATCATCTCGTCGAACGGCGAGATCGTCACCAACAACCACGTCGTCTCCGGCGCGCAGTCGATCAAGGTGCGCACCAGTGACGGCAACAGCTACACCGCCGACGTCGTCGGCACCGACAGCTCCAAGGACCTGGCGCTGATCAAGCTGCGGGGCGCCTCCGGTCTGAAGGTCGCCTCCCTCGGCAACTCCAGCGGCGTCCAGGTCGGCGACACGGTCGTCGCGATCGGCTCCCCCGAGGGCCTGACCGGCACCGTCACCAGCGGTATCGTCTCCGCGCTCAACCGGGACGTGACCGTGTCCACCGACGAGAACCAGGGTCAGGGCCAGGGCGGCGACGGCCAGTGGCCGTTCGAGTTCGGCGGCCGGCACTTCAACGGCGACACCGGCTCGTCCACGACGACGTACAAGGCGATCCAGACCGACGCGTCCCTCAACCCCGGCAACTCCGGCGGCGCGCTGATCGACGCGAGCGGCAACGTCATCGGGATCAACTCCGCGATGTACTCCTCCAGCCAGCAGTCCTCGTCGTCCACGGACGCGGGCAGCGTCGGCCTCGGCTTCGCGATCCCGGTCAACACCGTCAAGTCCGACCTGGCCAAGCTGCGGGCGGGCAACAACAGCTAGCGCTTCACCCCTCAGTCAGCAGGGAGTACGCCATGATCACCAAGGTTTCGCACCAGAACACCGACCGCGGTCCCGCCGACATCACCCTGGCCCTCGCGGTCACCCGCGACCTGCACCTGCCCATCCCGGCGCCCCGCAGGCCCGAGCCGGCGCCCCGCGCGCCCGAGGTGGCCGTCACACCGGTCCCCGAGCTGATGGGCCTGCGCACCGCCCCGCTGCGCACCCACCGCCGCAAGGTGCCGCTGAACCGCCTGACCGCGGTCCGGGCCTGACCGGCTTGCCGGGGCCACCACCCCGGCAGGTGTGCCTCCCGGCCCGCCGGCCGTGGCAGGCTGAGAGACAGCCGGGAGACACCCGTACAAGCCGTGAGAAACCCGTCCCTCCCACCGCACCCCGAGGAATCGCGAGCGATGAGCCCCGCCGAAGGCGACCGTGACCCCCAGCGCATCCTGATCGTCGACGACGAGCCGGCCGTACGCGAGGCGCTCCAGCGCAGCCTGGCCTTCGACGGATACGACACGGAGGTCGCGGTCGACGGGGCGGACGCCCTGGAGAAGGCCACGGCGTACAGGCCCGACCTGGTCGTCCTGGACATCCAGATGCCGCGGATGGACGGCCTGACGGCGGCGCGCCGCATCCGCGGCGCCGGCGACACGACCCCGATCCTCATGCTCACGGCCCGCGACACCGTCGGCGACCGGGTGACCGGCCTGGACGCGGGCGCCGACGACTACCTGGTCAAGCCCTTCGAACTGGACGAGCTCTTCGCCCGGATCCGCGCACTGCTGCGGCGCAGCTCGTACGCGGCGGCGGTGTCGGCCGAGGCCCAGGAGGACGAGGCGCTGACCTTCGGCGACCTGCGCATGGACCTCGCGACGCGCGAGGTCACCCGGGGCGGCCGGCAGGTCGAACTGACCCGCACGGAGTTCACCCTGCTCGAGATGTTCATGGCCCACCCGCGTCAGGTCCTCACCCGCGAGCAGATCCTGAAGGCGGTCTGGGGCTTCGACTTCGAGCCCTCCTCCAACTCCCTCGACGTCTACGTCATGTACCTGCGCCGCAAGACCGAGGCCGGCGGCGAGCCGCGCCTCGTGCACACGGTGCGGGGTGTGGGGTACGTCCTGCGGCAGGGCGGCGCCGAGTGAGCAATCTGGTACGGCGCTACCGGTCCCTGCCGATCAGGGCCCGGCTGGCGATGCTGGTCGCGGCGGCGGTGGCGTTCGCGGTGGCGGCGGTCTCGGTGACGTGCTGGTTCATCGTGCAGGGGAAGCTGTACGACCAGCTCGACGACGATCTGCAGAAGTCGCTGCGCGGCTCGGCACAGCTGGAGCAGCTGGACATCACCCTGTCCAACTGCACCGACACGCCCGCGGCCGGCGGGTTCTTCCAGGACAGGTACTCCCAGGTGGTCACCGAGAACGGCAAGATCTGCCTGATCGGGGGCGCCTCGGGCACGATCAAGGTCACCCAGGCCGACAAGGCGCAGATCAAGGCGCTCTCCGACAAGATCTACTTCCGCAACGGCGTCGACGGGCAGGGCCACGAGCTCCGGGTGCTCACCCGCCCCTTCCTGCCCACCTCGACCGCGAGCGGCGCACGCGGGCCCAACATCGGTGTGCAGGTCGCCATCCCGCTGCGGAACACCGAGAAGACCCTCAACGACCTGGCCCTCGTGCTCCTCGTCGTCTCCGGCATCGGAGTGATAGGAGCCGGCGCCGCGGGCCTCGCCGTGGCCCGCGCCGGTCTGCGGCCGGTGGACAAGCTGACCGAGGCCGTGGAGCACGTGGCCAGGACCGAGGACCTGACCATCCGCATCCCCGTGGAGGACGACAGCGAGGACGAGGTGGCCCGCCTGTCCCGCTCCTTCAACTCGATGACCGCCTCGCTGGCCAGCTCCCGCGACCTCCAGCAGCAGCTGATCGCCGACGCCGGCCACGAACTCCGTACGCCCCTGACCTCCCTGCGTACGAACATCGAACTCCTCACCCGCAGCGAGGAGACGGGCCGCCCGATCCCGCCGGAGGACCGCAAGGCGCTGCTTGCCTCGGTGAAGGCGCAGATGACCGAACTGGCCGCGCTGATCGGCGACTTGCAGGAGCTGTCCCGCTCGGAGGGGCAGCGGGGCGAGCGCGTCCAGGTGGTCTCCTTCCAGGACGCGGTCGAGGCGGCCCTGCGCCGCGCCCGCCTGCGCGGCCCGGAGCTGACGATCACGGCCGACCTGGAGCCCTGGTACGTCCGGGCGGAGCCCTCCGCGCTGGAGCGGGCGGTCGTCAACGTCCTCGACAACGCGGTGAAGTTCAGCCCCGAGGGCGGCACGGTCGAGGTGCAGCTGAGCAAGGGCGTCCTGACGGTCCGCGACCACGGCCCCGGCATCCCCGAGGACGAACTCCCCCACGTCTTCGACCGCTTCTGGCGCTCCCCCAGCGCGAGGGCCCTGCCGGGCTCCGGCCTCGGCCTGTCCATCGTGGCCCGCACGATCCAGCAGGCGGGCGGCGAGGTCACCCTGTCCCCCGCGAAGGGCGGCGGCACGACGGCAACGGTACGCCTCCCCGGCGCACCGACACCGCCCCCGGAAACCCCGGACACGACCGAGGCACTGGGGGCTGAGCGGGACCGGTCGGGGCCTGGCCACCTTTGACGGGCTCGGGTCAGTCCGGCCTCGGCATGGTGCGCAAGTGTTCGATCTGGGTGCGGCTCAGGGCGTTCGCGTGGCGCATGTGGCGGATGATCGTCTTCAGTTCGTCCTCGGTGTGGTCGTCGTACAGGCGCTGCCAGGTGCGGCCCAGTTCGTCCCACACCGCGGCGACACGGGCGACGCGCTCCGGGACCGGGGTGACCAGCACCCGGCGCCGGTCCCGCCGATCCGGTGTGCGGGTCACATAGCCGCCGCGTTCCAGCCGGTCCACCAGACGCGTGGCCGAGCCCGTGGTGAGCCCGGTCATGTCGGCGATCTGCCGGACCGTGAGCGGCTCCGGCTCGGCCGTCAGCAGGCTCAGGGCCTGTACGTCGGTGGGGTGCAGGCCGAGATGGTCGGCGACGGCCTGATTGAACAGCACGTACGACGCGAGGTAGCGGCGCGACTCCGTCGACAGCTCCTCGTACAGCCGGGCCCGGCGTGGGCCCCTCACGTCCGTCACGTGGCTCGCCTCCAAAAACACTGCGCGACACAGCGAATATCCCGCTAGTCTCCTGCGTAACGCAGTCAATGCGTCACGCAGCAATCCTAGCCATCCGGGGAGACCCATGCTCACCGTCGCCGTCACCGGCGCCACCGGCGCCCAGGGCGGAGCCACCGCCCGCGCCCTCCTGGCCGCCGGCCACCACGTCCGCGCCCTGACCCGCCACCCCGACGCACCGCCCGCCGCCGCCCTGCGCGCCCTCGGCGCCGAGATCCGCCCCGCCGAACTCGACGACCGTGCCTCGCTCGACGCGGCCCTCACCGGCGCGGACGCGCTCTTCGCCGTAACCACCCCGTTCGGCACCGGCACCGGCACCGAGACACGACAGGGCAGGACCCTCGTCGACGCCGCGGCGGCCGGCCGCATCCAGCACGTCGTCCTGACCTCCGCCGCCCACGCCGACCGCGGCACCGGCATCCCGCACTACGAGAGCAAGTACGAGATCGAGCAGCACCTGCGCGCGTCCGGCGTGCCCTGGACGGTGATCGCCCCGGCGGCGTTCATGGACAACTACGCCGGCGGCTGGACCCTCTCCGGCCTGCGCGACGGCGTCTTCGGCTGGCCCATGCCCGCCGGCCGACCCCTCGCCCTCATCCCCGCCACCGACATCGGCGCGTTCGCGGCACTGGCCTTCACCCGCCGCACCGAATTCGTGGGCCGCCGTATCGACATCGCGTCCGACACCCGCACCCCGCACCAGATCGCGGCCACCCTCACCACCGCCACCGGCCGCCCGATCACCCACCACGAGGTCCCGCTCGACGTCGTCCGCACCCACTCCACGGACCTGGCGGCCATGTTCGCGTACTTCACCACCACCGGCCTCGACGTCGACGCCCCGGCCCTGCGCCGCGCGTACCCCGAGGTCGGCTGGCACACCTTCGCCGACTGGGCCACCGCCCGGAACTGGCCCGCCCTCCTGACCGGACCCCACCCCGAAGGAACCCCCGCATGAAGCCGATCGGCCACTGGCTCAACCGCACCGACAAAGCCCTGACCCGCGCGATGAACGGCGTACTGTCGGAGTTCGGCCTCACCCGCCTGGACTGGCAGGTCCTCCACGTCATCCGCGACACCGCCCCGGAGGCCACCGACTCCGACGTCCTGACGGCACTCGCCGCCCACGCGGACGTCCTCACGCTGAGGGCCGCCGTAGACGCCGTACTGACCGGTGGCTGGGCCACCCGCCCCGCACCGCAGCGCCTGGCCCTCACCCCGGACGGCCACCGCCGGCTGGCCTCCGTCACCGCACGGGTCGACACCTTCCGCGGCCTGTCCATGACCGGCATCTCACCGGACGAATACCGCACCGCCGTCCACGTCCTGGAACGCATGACCCACAACGCCGAGGCCGCGACGCCGGCGTAGACGCACCCCGGGGACGCGGAAGCGGGTGGCGCCCACGCGTGCGAAGGCGCCCCTTGACCTGGCCCAAGCGGAACCGCCCCCACGGCAGGTCCGTAGGCTGGCCCCATGCCGCAAGACTCCCCGCTGATACACAGCCTGCGTACGGCGGTTGCCGCCGCGCCCGCCGACGTCCCGCTCCGACTGCATCTGGCCGAACTCCTCCTGAGCGAGGGTCAGCCCGAAGCCGCCGTCGCCGAGGTGGCCGTCGCCCTGCAGCACGCGCCGGGTGACGCGCAGGCGCGGCAGCTCATGGCCCGCGCCATGGGAGTGCCCCAGCAGCCGGCCCCGGACACGCAGGCCCCGCGGCCGGACTCCGAGCCCCGCCCCGGTTTCGACTGGAAGGCCGCCGAAGACCAGGTCGGCGACGTCGTGCCGCCGCGGTTCGTCGAGGCGGAGGCGCCGATGCGGGCGGACGGCGGCGACGACCCCGGGGACGCCGAGGCGTGGGACGTGGAGCAGCCGGGCGGGGTGCGGCTGGCCGATGTCGGCGGGATGCAGGAGGTCAAGGAACGGCTGGAGGCCGCCTTTCTCGCGCCCCTGCGGAACCCCGAGTTGCGGAAGCTGTACGGGAAGAGCCTGCGCGGTGGGCTGTTGCTGTACGGGCCGCCCGGGTGCGGGAAGACCTTCATCGCGCGGGCCGTCGCCGGGGAACTCGGCGCCTCCTTCCTGTCGGTCTCCGTCAACGACGTGCTCGACATGTGGATCGGCAACTCCGAGCGCAACATGCACGAGATCTTCCAGACCGCCCGTCGGCAGGCACCCTGCGTGGTCTTCCTCGACGAGCTGGACGCGCTCGGCGCCAAGCGCAGCCGTACCGCGCACAGCGGGATGCGCAACACCGTCAACCAGCTCCTCACCGAGCTGGACGGAGTCGACTCCTCGGCCAATGAAGGCGTGTTCGTGCTCGCCGCCACCAATGTGCCGTGGGATGTGGACAACGCCTTGCGGCGGCCCGGGCGGCTGGACCGGACCCTGCTCGTACTGCCGCCGGACGCGCCCGCCCGTGAGGCGATCCTCCGCTACCACCTGCGGGACCGGCCCATCGAGAACATCGACCTGGCCAAGCTGGCCAAGGTCACCGACGGACTCTCCGGGGCCGACCTGGCCCACGTCTGCGAGGCCGCATCCGAGCGGGCGCTGCTCGACTCCGCCCGGACCGGGACCGTACGGATGATCGGGATGAAGGACCTGCTGGCGGCGGCCAAGGAGGTCGTGCCGTCGTCCGAGCCGTGGTTCGCCGCCGCCCGGAACGTGGCGATGTTCGCCAACGAAGGCGGCATGTACGACGACCTCATCGCCTATCTGAAGAAGCGGCGGAAGCTGTGAGCGGCACGGGACTGCATCCGGCCCTGGAGCGGGCCGACGCACTGTACGAACTGCGGCGCTACGACGAGGCGAAGACCCTGCTCGGGCAGCGGCTCGCCGAGGATCCCGAGGACGTCGCCGCCTGGGTCCGGCTCTCCCGCTGCCATCTCGGCGCACAGAACGAGGCGGCCCAGGCCCTGGAGGCGGCCGAGCGGGCGCTGGCCATCGATCCCGAGCACATCGGGGCGCTGCTCCAGCACGCGCGCGCCCTCCAGGCCTCCTCCCGCATCGTGGACGCCGAAGACCCCCTGCGCGAGGTCATCCGCCTCGCCCCCGAGTACTGGTACGGGTACGCGCTGCTCGGCCACTGGCTCTACCGCATACGGGCCCTGCGGATCGGTCAGGCGAATGGCGGCTCGGTCACCAACGAAGCCATGGCGGAGTCCTTCCGGGAGTCGGACGAACTGGCCCTGACCGCCGTCCGGTTGGCGCCGGAGGAGGTCTTCCCCTACGAGGTGCGCGGGGCCATCGCCCGTATCAGCGGCGACCAGGCCCTCGCCGCCGAGATGGACCAGGCCGTCCTCCGGCTCGATCCCCAGCACCCCGAGGCGCTCGCCCGGCGGACCCAGCGGGCCGCCGCCGCACCCGGCGTCAAAGCCGCCGAGGCCGCCGGTCTCTACGCCGACGCCCTCGCCGCCACCCCGGACTCCCCGGCCCTTCAGCAGGGCCTGGACCACGCCTCGTACCGGCTGCTGCGCGGAGTGCGCTGGATCGCCCTGCTCTGTCTCGGCCTCGCCGGCACCATGCTCGACCTGTGGACCAAGGAGGGGGTCGTACCACGCGAGCTGCCCGTTCCGCTCGCGCAGCGGCTGTGGTACTTCGTGCCCATCGGCGCCCTGTGGACCATCGGTGCGCTGCTGCGCTACCGGCGGCTGCGGATGGGCGTCCGCTACAACCTCCGCTCCCTGATCCACCGCCGCCGCTGGCCCCGGATCGTCCTCGGCCAGGCCGCCTGGGCCGTGTTCTGCGCCCTGCTGATCAGCCAGGTGCCGTGGTCCGAACGGGCCGTGCCGCGGATCGTCTTCTGGGCGGGGCTGGTGCCGACGCTGGCCACGATCTGGTTCGACCGCCGGAAGACCACCTGAGCATCGACGCGGATCGGCACGGAATTCCCCCCGCCCCGTTTCTCGGTAATGGCTCGGCTAGCGATTGTCGTCCGATTACGGCGGCGCTTACTTGCGGCCGACCCAGTGCTTGAGCTCGCACTTCTTCGGATGGAAAGCGCTGCGGCAGCCAAGAAAAGCGAATTCCGGCGCGACCTCGAATTAAAGCGCGCCGTGAGCGGCACGGCGCCTTTCACATAGGCTTTACGGGGTCGCTGCCGTACCCTCTACGCATGAGCAGCGACGACACCGTACCGGCCTTGACCGCCCGCTCCATCGAGACCCACTCCGCGCTCACCCCGGACCAGGCCGAGGCCGTGCGGGCCCTGCTCGCCGAGGCCCTCGCGGTCGACGGACAGCAGCCGGTGTCCGAACAGGGCCGGCTGCAGCTGCGCGGAGAGGCCCGCGAGGGCGTCTCGCATCTGCTGCTGACCGTCGGCGGCGAACTCGTCGGCTACGCCCAGCTGGAGGACACCGACCCGGTGGAGGCGCCGGCCGCCGAACTCGTCGTCGACCCCCGGCACCGCGGGCACGGGCACGGCCGGGCGCTCGGCTCGGCGCTGCTCGCCGCCTCCGGCAAGCGGCTGCGGGTCTGGGCGCACGGCGGACATCCCGCCGCCCGGCATCTCGCCCAGGTGCTCGGCCTGACCCTGTTCCGCGAACTGCGCCAGATGCGGCGGCCGTTGACGAACCTGGAGCTGCCCGAGCCGGTGCTGCCGGAGGGCGTGACGGTGCGCACCTTCATGCCCGGCAAGGATGACGCGGCCTGGCTCACGGTCAACGCGGCCGCCTTCGCCCACCACCCCGAGCAGGGCGCGCTGACCCAGCGGGACCTCGACGACCGCAAGGGCGAGCCGTGGTTCGACCCGGCCGGGTTCTTCCTCGCCGAGCGGCGGGGGGAGTTGGCCGGCTTCCACTGGACCAAGGTGCACGCCGAGGAGGGGCTCGGCGAGGTGTACGTCCTCGGTGTCCGCCCCGGAGAGCAGGGCGGCGGGCTCGGCAAGGCCCTCACCACGATCGGCCTGCGGCACCTGGCCGGACAGCAGTTGCCGACCGCGATGCTCTATGTCGACGCCGACAACCAGGCCGCGGTGTCGGTGTACGAGCGGCTGGGGTTCACGACGTACGAGACGGACCTGATGTACCGCACGGAAACCTGACATACGACTCGACCAGGGGCGGCCGGCTTGACGGCCGCCCCTTCCTTGCACCACCCTTCCACTACTCAATTAGTGAAAGGGTGGTTCAACGCATGGTCGAATACCGCATCGACCGGCACAGCGGGGTCGCCACCTACGTCCAGATCGTCCAGCAGACCAAGCAGGCCCTGCGCATGGGCCTGCTCGAACCGGGAGACCGGCTGCCCACGGCCCGCGAGGTCGTGGAGGCCACCGCGATCAACCCCAACACCGTCCTGAAGGCGTACCGGGAACTGGAACGCGAGGGACTGGTGGAGGCACGCCGGGGTCTGGGGACCTTCGTGCGGCGGGCGCTCGGCACCGCCCCGGCCGACCCCGCCCTCCGTACCGAGCTGGAGGCATGGACCCAGAAGGCACGCGGCGCCGGGCTGGAAAGGGACGACGTGGCCGCGCTCTTCACCGCCGTACTCGACACGCACTTCCAGGGAGAACGTTCATGAGCGACACGGCGATCGAGGCGACCGGCCTCGGCAAGCGCTTCGGGCGCCGGGGAGGCTGGGCCCTGCGCGACTGTGCCTTCCGGCTGCCCGCGGGGCGGGTGTGCGCGGTCGTCGGGCCCAACGGCGCCGGCAAGTCGACACTGCTCGCCCTCGCCGCCGGGCTGCTCCCGCCCACCGAAGGGCAGCTGCGGGTGCTCGGGACCGGCCCGGCCGCGGCCCGCCCACGGGTCGGCTTCGTCGCCCAGGACAAGCCGCTCTACCCGCAGCTCACGGTCGCCGAGACGCTGCGCATGGGCGCCGACCTCAACCCCGGCCACTGGGACCCGGCCGTCGCCGAGCAGGTCGTCGCGCGCGGCGACCTGGACCCGGGGGCCCGCATACGCTCCCTCTCCGGCGGCCAGCGCACCCGGGTCGCCCTCGCCCTCGCCCTCGGCAAGCGCCCCGAGCTGCTGCTCCTGGACGAGCCGATGGCCGACCTCGACCCGCTGGCCCGGCACGAGCTGATGGGCACGCTGATGGCCCAGGCCGCCCAGTACGGCACCACGATCGCGATGTCCTCGCACGTGGTCGCCGAACTGGAGGACTCCTGCGACCACCTGCTGCTGGTCGGCGACGGCCGGATCCGGCTGGCCGGCGACATCGACGGCCTGCTCGCCGCCCACCTGCGGGTCTCCGGCGCCGCCGACCGCGCCGGCCTCGACGCGCACGCCGTCGTCGAGTCCCGGGTCACCGGCCGCCAGCTCACCGCGCTGATCCGGCCGGCCGCGCCGCTCCCGGCCGACTGGCGCACCTCGGCGCCCTCACTGGAGGAACTGGTCCTCGCCCACCTGCGCAATCCGCAGGCCCCCGCCCTCACCACCGCTCCGGCCGCCACCGAGGAGAGTGCCGCGTGACCACCGACCCGACCGCCCCGCGGCCCCGCACGGCCCGCTGGCTGCTGCGCCTGCACCGCCCCGCGCTGTACGGCTTCGCCGCACTGGTGATCGCCCTGGCCGCCCTGCAACTGGCCCTGGCCGGCCCGCTCGCCGACGCGGCGGCCGAGGGCTGGCGGCAGGTCAACGCCTGCGACTTCGCGACGAAGTGCAGCTACGACCAGGCCGCGATCCTGCGCTACAAGGACTACTACAACTACGCCACCTACGCCGTGGACGCGCTGCCCTTCCTGGTGGCCGCCTGGGCCGGCGCCGCCCTGACCGGCCGGGAACTGGAGACCGGCACCGCCCGGCTGGCCTGGACCCAGGGCACCTCACCGGCCCGCTGGCTCACGGCCCGGCTGGCCCTCCCGGCGGTCGTCGTCACCGCCTGCACCTGTCCGCTGTTCTGGCTGCACCACCGCGCCTGGTCCGCCGGCCAGGGGCGCCTCGACAGCGCCGAGGACTGGAACGCCCTGGCGACCTTCCACGCCAACGGCCCCACCGCCGCCGCCCTCGCCCTCGCCGGGCTCGCGGCCGGTGTCCTGGCGGGCCTGCTGCTGCGCCGTACACTGCCCGCGCTGGTCCTCGGCGCGGCGGCCACCGGGGGTGTCTGGGCACTGGTACAGCAGCTCATGCCCCACCTGTGGCCGACCGTCACCCGGGTCACCACGCTCCAGCAGGGCGGCGTCGGCTCCGGCATCATCGTCGAGCAGGGTCTGGTGGCCAGGTCCGGCGGCGGCCACCTGCCTCTGCCGCACTGCGACACCACCGCGACATGCGACGCGGCCCTCGCCAAGGCCTCCGGCTACTACACCGTCTACCACCCCGCCTCCCACTACTGGCCGCTCCAGCTCACCACCAGCGCGCTGGTCCTGACCCTCACCGGCCTGCTGGTGCTCGCCTCCTACCTGGCACTGCGCCACCTGACCGGCCCCCTGCGGCCGACCACACAGCCCCTGGGAGCCGAGGGCGCTCTCGTCACCGCCTGATCGCCGCTGGACCGCGGGCGCGCGGAAACCCCGTAAAGAACGCGAACAGGCCCGTAAGAAGCAGTCGCTCGCGCGAGCAAGACGTGCGGGAGCCGCCCCGCGCTATCCCGCACGTCATGTCGCCGTAACCATTGATTCAGCCAGACTTGCGACGCTCGGCCAATGAAGCCCGCCGTGCCAGAGCCTTCGCCGCCCCCCGAGGGGCCCGTGCTGAACGGTGCCGTGACGCTGCCGCCCGCTCGTTCCGACGCGCCCGTGACACCCGTGGCGCGGAAGAATGGTGTCATGAGTCAGCAAGACGCCCAGGCACCGGTCCAGCACGCCCAGCCTCCCGTGGGTTCCCTCGCCGCCCACCGCCCGCGCACCGTGGCCGCAGCGGCCTCCTCCGACCTGGCCCCCGACCTCGACGCCGACCTCGACACGTACGAGGAGGCCCAGGCCGAAGGCGCACCCCTGCCCCAGGGCCGCTTCCTCGACCGGGAGCGCAGCTGGCTGGGCTTCAACGAGCGCGTCCTGGAGCTCGCCGAGGACCCGAACACGCCGCTGCTGGAGCGGGCCAACTTCCTCGCGATCTTCGCCAGCAACCTGGACGAGTTCTTCATGGTCCGGGTCGCCGGCCTGAAGCGCCGTATCGCCACCGGTGTGGCCACGCGGTCCGCCTCCGGGCTGCAGCCGCGTGAGGTGCTGGAGATGATCTGGGCCCGCTCACGCGAGCTCATGGCCCGGCACGCCGCCTGCTACCACGAGGACGTCGCCCCCGCGCTCGCGGAGGAGGGCATCCACCTGGTCCGCTGGAGCGAGCTGACCGACAAGGAGCAGGCCCGCCTGTTCACGCTCTTCCGGCACCAGATCTTCCCGGTGCTCACCCCGCTGGCCGTCGACCCCGCGCACCCCTTCCCGTACATCTCCGGCCTCTCCCTGAACCTGGCCGTTGTCGTACGCAACCCGGTCAGCGGCCACAAGCACTTCGCGCGCGTGAAAGTGCCGCCGCTGCTGTCCCGCTTCCTGGAGAGCAGCCCCGGCCGCTACGTCCCCGTCGAGGACGTCATCGCCGCGCACCTGGAGGAGCTGTTCCCGGGCATGGAGGTGCTGGAGCACCACACCTTCCGGCTCACCCGCAACGAGGACCTCGAGGTCGAGGAGGACGACGCCGAGAACCTGCTCCAGGCCCTGGAGAAGGAGCTCATGCGGCGCCGCTTCGGCCCGCCGGTGCGCCTGGAGGTCGAGGAGTCCGTCGACCGCGAGGTGCTGGACCTGCTGGTCCGCGAGCTGAAGATCTCCGAGGCCGAGGTGTACCCGCTGCCCGGCCCGCTGGACCTCACCGGCCTGTTCCGCGTCCACTCCCTGGACCGGCCGGAGCTGAAGTACCCGAAGTTCGTCGCCGGCACCCACCGCGACCTCGCGGAGGTGGAGTCGGCGTCCGCGCCGGACATCTTCGCGGCCCTGCGCACCCGGGACGTGCTCCTGCACCACCCGTACGACAGCTTCTCCACCTCGGTCCAGGCCTTCCTGGAGCAGGCGGCGGCCGACCCGGACGTCCTCGCGATCAAGCAGACCCTGTACCGCACCTCCGGCGACTCCCCGATAGTCGACGCGCTCATAGACGCCGCCGAGTCCGGCAAGCAGGTCCTCGTCCTGGTCGAGATCAAGGCCCGCTTCGACGAGCACGCCAACATCAAGTGGGCACGCAAGCTGGAGGAGGCGGGCTGCCATGTCGTCTACGGCCTGGTCGGCCTGAAGACGCACTGCAAGCTGTCCCTGGTGGTCCGCCAGGAGGGCGAGACCCTGCGCCGCTACAGCCACGTCGGCACGGGCAACTACCACCCGAAGACGGCGCGCCTGTACGAGGACCTCGGCCTGCTCACGGCCGACCCGCAGGTCGGCGCGGACCTCTCCGACCTGTTCAACCGCCTGTCCGGCTACTCGCGCCGCGAGACCTACCGCCGCCTGCTGGTGGCCCCCAAGTCCCTGCGCGACGGCCTGATCTCGCGGATCGACAAGGAAGCCCAGCACCACCGCGCAGGCCGTCCTGCCTTCATCCGGTTCAAGGTCAACTCGATCGTCGACGAGGCGGTCATCGACGCCCTCTACCGCGCGTCCCAGGCCGGCGTGCCGGTGGACGTGTGGGTGCGCGGCATATGCGCGGTCCGTCCCGGTGTCGCCGGTCTGTCCGACAACATCCGGGTCCGCTCGATCCTCGGCCGCTTCCTGGAGCACTCCCGTGTGTTCGCCTTCGGCAACGGCGGCGAGCCCGAGGTGTGGATCGGCAGCGCCGACATGATGCACCGCAACCTCGACCGCCGGATAGAGGCCCTGGTCCGCGTCGTCGACCCGGCCCACCGGGCGGCCCTCAACCGGCTGCTCGACACCGGCATGTCCGACTCGACCTCCTCCTGGCACCTCGGCCCGGACGGCGAGTGGATCCGGCACTCGACCGACGCGGACGGACAGCCCCTGCGCAACGTCCAGGAGATGCTCATAGACGCCCGGAGGCGCCGGCGTGGCACAGCGACACCTTGACCCGACGGACCCCACGGCCGAGGTGGTGACCGGGGACGCCCTCGCGGCGTACCTGCGCGCCCAGGCCACGGAGTTCCTCCGCGCCCTGCGCCTGCACCGCGAGACCGGCGGTGCGAACGGGGGCGCCTCCGCGCGCGACCGGTCGAGTGCGCGGGAAAGCGGCGCGGTGGAGTCCGTCGACGCGGCGCGCGCCCTGCGCCGATCGGCCCGCCGCATCAGCGGCAGCCTGCACACGTTCCGCCCCCTGCTCGACTCCGGCTGGTCCGAGGAGATCCGCCCCGAACTGGCATGGCTCTCGGGCACGTTGGGCTTGGAGCACGCGTACGAGGCGCGCCTGGAACGGCTGTTGCTGGCATTGCAGCGACTGTCGGGCGTGACCGTGTTCCCGGCCCAGGCGGTCACGGCCGCAGCGGCACCGGAAGGCCCCGGTGGTCCGGCCGCCCCGGACCCCACCCCGGAACGCGGCAACCTCACAGTGGGCGCGGCGAAAGCAGGAGCCCTGCTGGAACGCCAGTTGACGCTGGCCCGTACCCGGGCCCACTCCACAGCGCTCCAGGCACTGGGGTCGTCCCGCTTTCACGCCGTCGCGGACAAGGTCGCCGTGCTGGCCAGCGAGGTCCCCCTCACCCCCACCGCGCCCACGACCGACCTGCGCCCCCTGGCAGCCGCTGCGGAGGAACGGCTGACAGACGCCATCACGGCACTCCCGCTGGTCGTCGCGGGCCACCCCTACAACGCGGAGGCGCTGGTCCACGGCCTGTCCCCGGACCCGTCCCCGCACCCCCAGGACGGCCCCTGGCACCAGGTCCGCCTGCTGCTGCGCCTGCACCGGTACGCCCAGGAGGTGCTGCACGCGGGCAACAAGCCGGTGGACGTACGCCTGCTGGCGGCGGGTCAGGCCCTGAACCGGCACCGGGACGCCTCGGAGGCGGCAGCGGCGGCGGCACAGGCCGCCCGTACGCCCCGGATCGCCCCGGCGACGGCGTACGCCCTCGGCGTGCTCCACGCCGACCAGCGGCACGAGGTGGAGGCCGCCAGGTTCGCCTTCCAGCAGGCCTGGCAGAAGCAGATCGTCAGCGCACCCTGAGTTCCCGCGAGGAGGCGGTGTGAGCGACACCCTGGTACGAGCGGCCGGCTGCGTGCTGTGGCGCCGCTCGCCCGTCTCCGGTGACCTGGAGATCTGCCTGGTCCACCGGCCGAAGTACGACGACTGGTCCCACCCGAAGGGCAAGCTCAAGCGTGGCGAGGACGCGCTGGCGGGTGCTCTTCGGGAGGTCGTGGAGGAGACCGGGTACACGGCGGAGCCCGGCGCGGAGCTGCCGACCCTGCGGTATTTCGCCAACGGCCGCCCGAAGCAGGTGCGTTACTGGGCGGCCGAGGCCGTTTCCGGCCACTTCGGCCCGAACGAGGAGGTGGACCGGATCCTGTGGCTCTCCCCCGCCGCGGCCCGCAGCCGCCTCACCCAGCCCCGCGACCGGGACCTCGTGGACGCCCTGATCCGGCCGTTCGAACACATGTGACGCCCCGGGTCACCTCACAGGCCCGCCCGATGGCCCTCCGCGTCCGTGCGGGCCTGGCTGCGGGCCCTGCGGGCGGGGCCGCGCCAGCCGCAGCTGCAGCGGGCCACGGAGAAGCGGCCCTGCTCGGTCGTCGCCGTGCGGTGTTCCTGCCCGGACCGGGCGTGTTCCGGCCCGTCCTGCTGCGCCCCTGAGACTGCCACCCCGACAACGTTACCCACCCCGCGGTAAAGGGGTCGTGCGCCCGTCCCCGCACCCCCGCGGCGCGTGACGGCGCCCCCTACCCGTCGTTAACCGGACGACAGGGGGCCCGTGACGGACGTACCGGCTTGGGGGTAGGCAGGCGATGGATCGGCGGCAGCACAGGAGCGCGGGCAGGACGGTCGTCGCGGTCGGCATCATGCTCAGCCTCGGGGCGGGTGCCACGGGCTGTTCCGGCTTCGGGGCCGCCGCCGAGGACGTCAAGGGCGGGGGCGATCCGGTCGCCGTTCTGCGCCGGGCCGCCGACACCCTGCGCGGTGCGGGCAGTTCCAAGGCCACCACGTCCATGGAGATGGCCACGGGCGGCACCCGGGTCACCATCCGCGGCAAGGGCGTCTACGACTACCGACACCGGCTCGGCCGGCTCACGGTCGTCCTGCCGGAGGACCCGGCGGGCACCTCCGAGCACCAGCCGATCACCGAACTCCTCGCTCCCGGCGCCCTGTTCATGAAGAACCGGGGCGCGGGCGTGCCCGCCGACAAGTGGGTGCGGGTGGACACGGCCACGCTGTCCGACGGCAATCTGGTCACCGGCGGCGCGACCGACCCGTACGTGGCGGCCGAGGTGCTGCGTGGGACGCGGAGGGCGGCCTACGTCGGCCGGACCGAGGTGGGCGGGGCGGCCGTACGCCACTTCCAGGGCACGGCGGACCTGCGCAGCGCGGCCCGCCAGGCCGCCACCGAGAACCGGGAGCCGCTGGCCGCGGCAGCGAAAGGGTTCGCCACGGCCGAAGTGCCGTTCGATGTCTATCTCGACGACGAGGGCCGCGTCCGCAAGCTCCGGCAGCGCTTCAGCTTCGTCAACGGCCTGCAGAAGACCCCCGTGGCGGTCGCCTCGACGACCCTGCTCTACGACTTCGGCGCCCCCGCGGGCGTACGGCTGCCGCGCCCGGCGGACATCTACGCGGGACGCATCGCCGAGAACGGGAACGGCACGGGCAGAAGCGGCGCGGGCAGAAGCGGCGCGGACTGAAACGAAGGCGGAAACTAGTCCCTGCCGCCACCCCGTAAGTAGCCCGTCCGTGCCATGCGCGGTGTGTAGAGCGCTACCTACTCTAGGAAGTCGGTGACGGCAGAGAAGAGGTGAGGCGAGTGGCTCCGGTCGGCGGTACGGCGGTGCAGGACCACGTGGCCCTCGCCGAGATCGAGCTGTGCGGAGACCTGATCATCGCGGCGTCCGCGGCCGAGGACCGGCTCAGCATGGAGAGCATCGACGAGGTGCTGCGGGTCACCGAGGAACGAAAAGCCTGGGAGTCCTGAGGGCCGGGGCCGTCAGGAACGCAGGAGGCGGCCGATCGCCTTCGTGGCCTCGTCCACCTTGGTGTCGATCTCGTCGCCGCCCTTGAGGGCCGCGTCCGCGACACAGTGCCGCAGATGCTCCTCCAGCAGCTGCAGCGCGAAGGACTGCAGCGCCTTGGTGGAGGCGGAGACCTGGGTGAGTATGTCGATGCAGTACGTGTCCTCGTCGACCATCCGCTGCAGCCCGCGGATCTGCCCCTCGATCCGGCGCAGCCGCTTGAGGTGCTCGTCCTTCTGCTTGTGATAGCCGTACGTGGCGGATGCGTCGTGGCACGTGTCCCCCGCGGGGGCCGTGGCGCCGGCCTCGGTCGTCGTCATCGCGGGCCCTCCATCTCGGGACGGCAATTGCGATCACAATTTCGATCACAATTGCGGGTGCATACCCCTACTGGGTATATGGTAACGAACTTTGCGGGGTAAGGAGCCCTTGGTACGCCCCCGTGCCGATCACTCTGCCCGATGGGCGACACTGGGATGCGGCCCATTAGCCGTGGCCGGATGATGCGCCTAGCATCAGCCTGACCGAAACCGAAGCACCCCGAGGACCCCACGTGCGCTTTCGTCTGACCCCCAGGGAGACGAGCTTCTACGACATGTTCGCCGCCTCCGCGGACAACATCGTCACCGGCTCGAAACTCCTGATGGAACTGCTCGGGGCGGACGCACCTGCCCGCGCCGAGATCGCAGAGCGTATGCGGGCCGCGGAACACGCGGGTGACGACGCCACGCACGCGATCTTCCACCAGCTGAACTCCTCGTTCATCACGCCGTTCGACCGCGAGGACATCTACTCCCTCGCATCCTCCCTCGACGACATCATGGACTTCATGGAGGAGGCCGTCGACCTGGTCGTCCTCTACAACGTCGAGGAACTGCCGAAGGGCGTCGAGCAGCAGATCGAGGTCCTGGCCCGGGCCGCCGAGCTGACGGCGGAGGCGATGCCGAACCTGCGCACGATGGACAACCTCACCGAGTACTGGATCGAGGTCAACCGGCTGGAGAACCAGGCGGACCAGATCCACCGCAAGCTGCTGGCCCACCTCTTCAATGGCAAGTACGACGCGATCGAGGTGCTCAAGCTCAAGCAGATCGTGGACGTCCTGGAAGAGGCGGCGGACGCGTTCGAGCACGTGGCGAACACGGTGGAGACCATCGCCGTCAAGGAGTCCTGAGCCGTCGATGGACACCTTCGCCCTGGTCGTGACCATCGCGGTCGCGCTCTTCTTCACGTACACGAACGGCTTCCACGACTCGGCGAACGCGATCGCGACGTCGGTCTCGACGCGTGCCCTGACCCCGCGCGCGGCGCTGGCGATGGCCGCGGTGATGAACCTGGCCGGTGCCTTCCTGGGCTCGGGCGTCGCCAAGACGGTCAGCGAGGGCCTGATCGCGACCCCGGCCGGCTCGACCGGCATGGGCATCCTCTTCGCGGCCCTGCTCGGCGCCATCACCTGGAACCTGATCACCTGGTACTTCGGCCTGCCGTCCTCGTCCTCCCACGCGCTGTTCGGCGGCCTGGTGGGCGCGGCCCTGGCGGGCGGTACCGCGGTCCACTGGAACGGCGTGGTGGACAAGGTCATCATCCCGATGTTCCTGTCGCCGGTGGTCGGTCTGATCGTCGGCTATCTCGTCATGCTGGCGATCATGTGGCTGTTCCGCCGGACCAACCCGCACAAGGCCAAGCGCGGCTTCCGGATCGCGCAGACGGTCTCGGCGGCGGGCATGGCACTCGGCCACGGCCTCCAGGACGCCCAGAAGACGATGGGTGTGGTGGTCATGGCGTTGGTGATTTCCGGCCACGGGACATTCGGCGACCCGATCCCGGTCTGGGTGAAGCTGGTCTCGGCGGTGATGCTCTCGCTGGGCACCTACGCGGGCGGCTGGCGCATCATGCGGACGCTGGGCCGCAAGATCATCGAGCTGGACCCGCCGCAAGGCTTCGCCGCGGAGGCGACCGGCGCCTCGATCATGTTCGGCACGGCGTTCCTCTTCAAGGCGCCGATCTCCACGACCCACGTCATCACCTCGGCGATCATGGGCGTGGGCGCGACCAAGCGCCTCAACGCCGTCCGCTGGGGCGTGGCCAAGAACATCGTCCTGGGCTGGTTCATCACGATGCCGGCAGCCGCGCTGGTCGCCGCCCTGGCCTTCGGCGTGGAGAAGCTGACGGTGCTGTAAAGCCGTCAGTACAGTACGGGTACGTACCCGTACCCATCGCGTGCCGAGGAGTCCGATGATGACCGACGCCAACGTCCGTATCCCTGAGGAAGCCCGGGACCGGCTCGCCGCCATAGCGGCAGCCGAGGGGATGTCGCTGCGCGCCTACCTGGCACGGCTGGCCGAAACCCTGCTCACTCCCGCGGAGCGGGCCGAGCGGGCCGAGCAGGCCCGCGCCGCCCTGACGGAGTGGACCGGCTACGCACCCACTCCCGCAGAGGAACGCGACCTCGACAGCGAGCTGGACCGCCGGCTGGCCCGGGCGACCGCCCGGTGAGCGACGCGATGCACATCGTCCTGGACGACACCGCCATGGCCGCGGCCGGCCGGGGCAACGTCCTTGCCTCCCGATTGATCCACCGCGCCCACGTGGAGGTCGGCTGGTACCTGTACGCCCCGGCGTGCGCACTGGTCGAGGCCGACCGGGCCCGTCCTGGTACCGCAGAGCATCTCGCCGCGCTGCCGGGCATCGTCCTCTTGGACCTGGACCTGCCGGCAGCCTTGGCGGTGGCCCAGCAGAACACGTGGGCCGCAGCGCACTGTCAGTACGCGGCGCAACCCACCCCGGACCGTCCCGACGGTGCGATCATCGCCACCGCAGCCCCGGGCCGTTGGATCGGCGAGCCGGTCCGCGTGCTGGACCTCGATCCGTAAACGCCTGCCGAACGCAATGGGCCCGCCCCCGGGAGCCAGGGGCGGGCCCTCTTGCGTCCTCGCGGTGGCACCGCCATGCAGCACCGCGAGGGGATCAGGGGACGATCAGCCGAAGCGGCCCGAGATGTAGTCCTCGGTCGCCTGCACGGACGGGTTGGAGAAGATCCGCTCGGTGTCGTCGATCTCGATCAGGCGGCCCGGCTGGCCCACGGCCGCCAGGTTGAAGAAGGCCGTGCGGTCCGAGACACGCGCCGCCTGCTGCATGTTGTGCGTCACGATGACGATCGTGAAGCGCTCCTTCAGCTCACCGATCAGGTCCTCGATGGCGAGGGTCGAGATCGGGTCCAGGGCCGAGCAGGGCTCGTCCATCAGCAGGACCTTCGGTTCCACCGCGATCGCCCGCGCGATGCACAGACGCTGCTGCTGGCCGCCCGACAGGCCGGAGCCCGGCTTGTTCAGGCGGTCCTTGACCTCGTTCCAGAGGTTCGCGCCCTTCAGGGACTTCTCGACGATGTCGTTCAGCTGCGACTTCTTGTAGTTGCCGTTCAGGCGCAGGCCCGCCGCCACGTTGTCGAAGATCGACATCGTGGGGAAGGGGTTCGGGCGCTGGAAGACCATGCCCACCTCGCGGCGGACCGACACCGGGTCGATCCCGGCGCCGTACAGGTCCTCGTCGTCCAGGAGCACCTTGCCCTCGACGCGGCCACCGGGGGTGACCTCGTGCATCCGGTTCAGCGTGCGCAGGAACGTCGACTTGCCGCAGCCGGAGGGGCCGATGAACGCCGTCACCGAACGCGGCTCGACGGTCATCGAGATGTCTTCGATCGCCTTGTGGGAGCCGTAGTAGGCGGTGAGTCCGCTTACGTCGATTCGCTTGGCCATGTCGTCTACTTCACTTCCAGAAATTCAAGCTCGGTCGCTGTGTGGCCGCGTCAGCGACCGGTCTTCGGGGCCTTCCAGCGGGCGATGCCGCGGGCCACCAGGTTGAGGATCATCACGAAGGCGATCAGCGTGAGCGAGGCCGCCCAGGCACGGTCGTACGCCGCGCTGGCACCCGCGCTCTGCTGGTACTGCTGGAAGATGAACAGCGGCAGCGACGCCTGCGCACCCTCGAACGGGTCGTTGTTGATGAACGGGTTGCCGAACACCAGCAGCAGTACCGGCGCGGTCTCGCCCGCGATACGGGCGATGGCCAGCATGACACCTGTGGTGATACCGCCGATGGACGTCGGCAGGACCACCTTCAAGATAGTCCGCCACTTCGGCACACCGAGCGCCAGCGAGGCCTCGCGCAGCTCGTTCGGGACGAGCTTGAGCATCTCCTCGGTGGAGCGCACGACGACCGGCATCATCAGGATGGCCAGCGCCAGCGAACCGGCGAAGCCGAACGGCTGCATCTTGAAGATGAGCATCAGCGAGAGGATGAACAGGCCGGCGACGATCGACGGGATACCCGTCATGACGTCGACGAAGAACGTGACGGCCTTGGCGAGCTTGCCCCGCCCGTACTCCACCAGGTAGATCGCGGTGAGGATGCCGATCGGCGCACCGATGACGGTGGCGAGGCCGACCTGCTCCAGGCTGCCGATGATGGCGTGGTAGATACCGCCACCGGGCTCGGAGTCGGCGACGACGCCCATGGAGTGGGTGAGGAAGAAGACGTTCAGCACCTTCACGCCGCGCGAGACCGTCACCCAGATCAGGGAGACCAGCGGGACGACGGCGAGCAGGAAGGCGACCCAGACGAAGGAGGTGGCGATCCGGTCCTTGGCCTGCCGGCGGCCCTCGACCTTGGAGGCGATGCCGTAGGTGCCGACGACGAAGAGGATCGCGGCGATCAGGCCCCACTGGACCTTGCTGCTCAGTCCGCCGATCAGGCCGATGGCCACGGCCAGGACAATCGATCCTGCGGCGATGGCCCAGGGGGACCACTTCGGGAGGCTGGCGCCGCGCAGCGTGCTGGGGCGCTTGTCGGCGAGTGCGTGGCTCATGCGTTGGCCCCGAGTACTCCTTGCGGCGGGCGATGATCATGCGGGCCGCGCCGTTGACCACCAGGGTGATGACGAAGAGGACGAGACCGGAGGCGATCAGCGCGTCCCGGCCCTGCTCGGTGGCCTCACCGAACTTGCTGGCGATGTTCTGGGCGAAGGTGCCGCCGCCGGGGTTCAGCAGGCTGGCGTGGATGACGTAGTCCGGGGAGAGCACGGTGGCGACGGCCATCGTCTCGCCGAGGGCGCGGCCGAGGCCGAGCATGGACGCGGAGATCACACCGGAGCGGCCGAAGGGCAGCACGGCCATGCGGACGACCTCCCAGCGGGTGGCGCCGAGGGCCAGCGCGGCCTCCTCGTGCATCCGCGGGACCTGCCGGAACACCTCACGGCTGACGTTGGTGATGATCGGCAGGATCATGATCGCCAGCAGGATGCCGACGGTGAGCATGGCGCGGGGGGCGCCGCCGTCCCAGGAGAAGATGCCGGTCCAGCCGAGGTAGTCGTTCAGCCAGCTGTACAGGCCCGTCATGTGCGGGACGAGGATCAGGGCACCCCAGAGGCCGTAGACGATGGACGGCACGGCGGCGAGCAGGTCGATCACATACGCGATGGGACCGCTCAGCCGGCGCGGGGCGTAGTGCGTGAGGAACAGCGCGATCGCGACGGCGATCGGGACCGCGATGACCATGGCGATGACCGAGGAGACGATCGTGCCGAAGGCCAGCACCGCGATGCCGAAGCTCGGCGGGATGAGGTTGGTGTTCCACTCGAAGGTCGTGAGGAAGTTCCCGTGGTCCTTGCTGATCGCGAGGGAGGCACGGTAGGTGAGGAAGACCGCGATCGCGGCCATGATCACCAGCAGCAGAATGCCCGACCCACGCGTGAGCCCGAGGAAGACGCGGTCACCGGGGCGGGACGCGCCGCGGGCGTTGCGCTTCTGCTCGGCCACCGTGGGCTGGGGCGAGGGGGGAGATGCGTCAGTTGTCTTGGTCGATATGTCCATCGGGTTCTCCGGTCTGCGGAGCCGTTCGCCCGTGCGGGGCGGCGGCTCATGGCGGCGGTGCACCGGACGGTGCGGCCCGGGCCCTGAAGGGCACGGGCCGCACTCACGGATCAGGTCAGCTCAGGCCCTCGATGGTGGCGCGGACCTTGCTGTTGATCTCAGCGGGGATCGGGGCGTAGTTGTTGCTCGTCAGGAGCTTCTGGCCGTCCTCGCCGGCGATGTAGCCGAGGAAGGCCTTGGTGGCGGGCAGGGTGTCCGCCTTGTTGCCCTTGTCGCAGACGATCTCGTACGTCACCAGGGTGATCGGGTAGGCGTTCTCGGCCTTGGTGGCGTAGTCCAGCTTCAGCGACAGGTCCTTGCCGGTACCGACGACCTTGGCGGCCGCGATGTCGGCGGTGGCGCTCTCCACGGAGGGCTTGACCGGGGCCTTGGCACCGGTGGCGATGGAGACGGTGTTCATGTCCTTGGCGTAGGACAGCTCGAAGTAGCCGATCGCGCCGGAGTTCTGCTTGACGCCCTGGGCCACACCGGCGGAGCCGGAGGCCGCCTGGCCGCCCTGCGCCTGCCATGCCTTGCCGCCGGAGTACTTCCAGTTGTCCGGGGTGGTCGCCTTCAGGTACTTGGTGAAGTTGTCCGTCGTACCCGAGTCCTCGGAGCGGTGGAAGGCCTGGATCTTCAGGTCGGGAAGCTTCGCGGACGGGTTCAGCTTCTTGATCGCCGGGTCGTTCCAGTTCTTGATCTTGCTGTCGAAGATCTTGGCGATCGTCGGGGCGTCCAGGACCAGGTTGTCGACACCCGGGACGTTGTAGCCGAGGGCGATCGGGCCGCCGACCATCGGCAGGTCGATGCCCTGGCCGCCGGAGCAGACCTTCTTGGAGGCGGTGACCTCGTCCGGCTTCAGCGCGGAGTCGGAACCGGCGAAGGCGAGCTGACCCTGGTTGAAGGAGGTGACACCGGCACCGGAGCCGCCACCCTTGTAGTTGATCTGCACACCACAGGCCTGGGAGAACTCCTTGACCCAGGCGTCGATAGCGTTCTTCTGCGCGGAGGAGCCGTCGGCGAGCAGCTGACCCTTGGCGTTGTCGCACTTGATCGAGGAGGCGTTCGTGGCGCCGGACGGGTTGCCCGAGGCCTTCGAACCGCTGCCGGTGTCGTCGGAGCCGCACGCCGTCAGGGCCAGGGCGCCGGTCACGGCGATCGCACCGAGCGAGAGGGCGCGCAGCCGGTTCTTGCGCTGAAGCATCACTTTCGGGAGTTCCTTCCAGGAGCCGCCGCGGTCGGCGGCGTGCGAGGTATCAGGGTTGTGAGCGCTCAAATGGCCGAGCGCATAAACCCGCGCTCCGCACCGTGCACGGCCGAAATTAGGCAGAACAGGTGAAGCCGCCGATGGCCGGAAGTGAACGGCGGGTGAACCCCTGCCGTCGGCCTGGTTAGGTCACGGAACGCTTACGGGAAGGGCACGCGCCGGTCCCGACCGCCGGGTTACACGCACACGTCTTCGACGTTCGATTCCCTGTGTACGAACTGTTACGAACCGACCCGCCCGCACGACCGTCTCACCCCCCGTAGGGCCAAAGGGGCCCGGTAAGGGGTGACAGACGAGGATGGGCATGGAACGGCGTACGTTCATCGCGGGCGGCACGGCCGCACTGGCCGCGACCGCACTGACCGCGTGCAGCTCGGGCTCGGGCAGGTCCTCGACTTCGGCTGCCACGGGCTCATCGTCCCTTACGTCCCTCAAGACCACCAGCGCGAACGCCGCCGCGAACTGGGCCGATCTCGCCCATGACCTGGACGGCACCCTGGTCCGGCCGGCCGACGCGGCCTGGAAGACGGCCCACCAGCTGTACAACACCCGCTTCGACGGCCTGAAGCCGGCCGCGGTGGCCTATGTGGCGCACGCCGACGACATCCGTACGACCCTCGCCTACGCCCACGCCCACAACATCCGGATCTCCATACGCAACGGCGGCCACTCCTACGCGGGCTACTCCTCCGGCGACAACCGCCTGATCCTCGACGTGTCCAAGCTGAACCGGATACGGGTCTCCGGCGGGACGGCGGTCGTCGGCGCCGGCTCCAAGCTGATCGACGTCTACCGGGCGCTGGCCGCGAAGGGCGCGACCATACCCGCGGGCTCCTGCCCCACCGTCGGCGTCTCCGGCCTGGTGCTCGGCGGCGGCCACGGCGTCGCCTCCCGCGCCTACGGCCTGACCTGCGACAGCCTCACCCAGGCGACGCTGATCACCGCCGACGGCACCCAGGTGACGGCGAACGCGTCGTCCCACTCCGACCTCTTCTGGGCACTGCGCGGCGCGGGCAACGGCAACTTCGGCGTCGTGACGGAGCTGCAGTTCAAGACCCACCCGGCCCCGCAGGCCGTGACGGCGTACATGACATGGCCCTGGTCCAAGGCCGCCGCCGTCCTGAAGGCCTGGCAGGAGTGGGGCCCGAGCCAGCCCGACGAGATCTGGTCCTCCCTCCACCTCGCCTGCTCACCGGGCGGCACGCCCACGATCTCCGTGGCCTGCTTCTCGCTCGGCACCTACGGCGAACTCCAGAACGCGGTCGACCGGCTCGCCCACCAGGCCGGCGCGAACGCCACCTCCGTCACCCTGCGCCGCCGCGGCTACGAGGAGGCGATGGAGATCTACGCCGGCTGCTCCTCCTTCTCCACCGACGCCCAGTGCCATCTGCCGGGCTCCACCCCCGGCCGCTCCCCGCAGGGCCGGCTGGGCCGGGAGACGTACGCGGCCCGCTCCGACTTCTTCGACCGCTCGCTGTCGGCGGCCGGCATCCAGACGGTGCTCCGGCAGATCGCCTCGGTCCGGGGCGGCGCGGGCAGCATCGCCTTCACCGCCCTCGGCGGCGCGGTCAACCGCGTCTCCCCCACGGCGACGGCCTTCGTCCACCGCCGCTCGCGGATGCTGGCCCAGTACATAGCGTCCTGGGGCGAGGGAGCCTCCGGCGCTTCCGCCCAGTCCTGGCTCACCTCGGCCCACCAGGCGATGTCCCCCTACGCCTCCGGCGCGGCGTACCAGAACTACACCGACCCGACGCTGACGGACTGGAAGAAGGCGTACTACGGCGACGCGGCGACGCGGCTGGGGAAGGTGAAGAAGCAGTACGACCCGCAGAGGTTCTTCTCTTACGCGCAGGGGTTGTGAGAGGGGGGCGTGGGCCCCTTCGGAGCGCTTGCGCGGGGGGCTACGCCGCGAGGTCCCGTTCCTCGGACTCCACCGGCGTACGGGCAGTCGGAAGCAACGCCCCCTCGCGCGCCCCGCTCGCTGATCGCTTCCGTACGACCCACCCCGCCCGCGGCGACCGCTCCACCGCCCGCAGCAGCGGCGTGAGCAGCGCCATGGCCGGCGGGGACAGCAGCAGGACCACGGCCGTACCGAGCGCGAAGCCACCGACGACGTCCGTCGGATAGTGAACGCCCATGTACACCCGGCAGAAGCCCTCCAGCAGCGCGAGCCCGATGCCGGCGATGCCGAAGCGGCGGTTGGCGACGAAGAGGCCAACGCCCAGCGCCATGGTGAGGGTCGCGTGGTCGCTGACGAAGGAGAAGTCGGTCTTGCCGGAGACGAGGACGTCCAGCCCCTGGTGTTCGACGAAGGGCCGGGGGCGTTCCACGAAGCCCCGGATCGGAATGTTGACGGCCAGGGCGATACCGGCCGCGAGCGGCGCCCACAGCAGCGCGGCCACGGAGGACGCGGCATCCTCGCCGCCCCGGCGCCGCACGGACCACCAGCACCACAGGACCAGCAGGACCAGGGCGAGCAGCAGGCCGTACTCGCCGACGAACTCCATGACCCGGTCGAACCAGTGCGGGGCGTCCTTGGCCAGGCCATTGATGTCGTAGAGCAGTTCGACATCGGGGTTCGATCCGGATTCGGCGAGTACAGCCATGGTGCTGTGGCCCCTTCGTCGTCTACCGGACGCACCTCGTGTGCGCCGCTCTACCCCCGTGGTTCGTAGATCCGCTTGCGCTCGGCTACGTCAACAGGAACGCACAGCCCCCATTCATACGTTCCACTCTCCACTGAATGATCACGCAGACGTTATCGAAGAGAGACACATCATCGCAGCTCAGGGGGGTGGTTCACACAGAGTTCACATCGTCTCAAATCGTCGTGGGGAGCGCTTTCGCGCCATCTTCGGTGACGCGAGTGGCGCCGAAGTATTCGACTGTGTCGATGGGGTCGAACCGGATGACGGCTCCGGTCCGCGGCGCGTCGATCATGTACCCGCCGCCCACGTAGATCCCGACGTGATGGATGGCCCGCGAGTCGTTGCGGTCGGTGGAGAAGAACACCAGGTCGCCGGGGAGGAGTTGGTCCCGCGAGGGGTGCGGCCCGGCGTTGTACTGGTCGTTGGCCACACGCGGCAGCGTGATCCCCACCTTCGCGTACGCGGCCTGCGTCAGCCCCGAACAGTCGAACCGCCCACCCTGATCGGCGGTCCCCTCCCCACCCCACAGATACGGCGTACCCAGCTTGCTCTGCGCGAAGGCGATGGCACCGGCGGCTTGTTGGGTGGGGTCGATGCGGGTCAGGGGGGCGGCGAAGCTCTGTGACAGACTGCGGATCCGCTTGACGTAGTCCTGCGTCTCGCTTATCGCCGGAACCCCGCCAGCCCTTATGACCCGGTAGGCGCCGGCGTTGTAGGCGGCGAGCATGTTGTCCGAGACGTTGCCCGGCACGTCCTTCACGTACTTCGCCAGCTCGCAGTCGTACGAAGCGGCTGACGGAATGGCGTCATTGGGATCCCAGATGTTCCGCTGCCCGTCCCCGTTGCCGTCGATGCCGTGCGTGGCCCACGTACTGGGGAGGAACTGGGCGATGCCGCGCGCGTCGGCGGGGCTGACGATGGTCGGGTTCCAGCCACTCTCCTGGTACAGCTGGGCGGCGAGCAGCGCCGGGGTGAGCGCCGGGCAGAGATTGCCCCACTTCTGCACGAGCGACTTGTAGGCGGCCGGCACGGCCCCCTTCGCAAGCCCCCGGCTTCCCGAGGCCACTCCGTTGACGAGGTTCCCGGCGACGACGTACACCCCGACGACGAGCAGCATGACGAAGCTCAGCCCGAGCCCGACGGCCGCCCCACCGATCACCCATACCTTCCGCACGGTCCAACTTTCCCCCATGCGACGCCGGTTCAATGCACAATCGGCGTGATGTGGCGTCATTTCACAGCGAAGCCCGCGCACATGATGCTGCTGTAGTCAGTCGGCGTACGAATGTGGTGCCACTCCACGGTCCAGTCGCCCGGGTCGTTGGTGAGCGGAATGGCGGGGTAGGCCTTGCCCCTCACCCATTGCCGGAAGTCGTCCGGGTAGGTGACGTACTTCCAGTCGCCCTGGTCGGCACCGCCGTAGAGATCGAGCGGTGTGCTGGTATAGCCCGAGGTCGCGCTGGTGATCCGCATCCCGCCGACGGGCTTGCCGGTATCGGAGTCGATGTCGTCCGGCGGCTTGACACTCACCGTCACGTAGTACGGCGTCTTCGTCGCCGGAGGGTACTTGTCCCGGAACCCGATCCGCACCCGGTGGTCGAGCGTGAGGACCCTGCCGTTCCTGTCCGGGTTGTCGGGGTCCTCGATCACCATCATGAAGCCGTCCGAGGACCGTTCCTCGGACGGCAGCTGGCACTGCGCGGTGGCCGAGTCGAACAGTGTCCGGTCGATCTTCATCTCGGCGTAGGCGGGCGCGCCGCCCTTGCCACCGGCCGCCTTGGACGCCGTGGTCTGCCCACTCGCCAAAGCCCGCCCCCGCGTGCCCTTTCCGTCTCCCTGCTGGGTGAGCACCACGGCCGTGGCCGTACCGACACCTACCACGAGCCCCACCGCCACGGCCGCCATCCACCGCTTGCCCGGACGTCGGCCCAGCCGGCTCATTCGGGTGGGCGAGTAACCGGGCGGGCCGTACGGCGCCGGCCCCACGGTCGGCAGATCGTGCGGCCCCACCGGCGGAGCCGTCGGCGGCCGTACCGGCGGTGTCGGGGCCTGCGGTACGGCCTCGCCCAGTGCGGCGAGTCCGGCGTAGAACGTGTCCTCGACGAGTGCCGTGCGCACCCCGCACCGTGCGATGACGTCGGTGAGCCCGGGGCGTGCGGCCGGGTCCTTGGCCACGCATGCCTCGATCAGCGCGGACAGCTCCGGTGTGACACCGGCCAGATCGATGGGCTCGTGGACGGCGCGGTAACTGACCCCGCTCGGGTCGCCGGCGCCGAACGGGGCCCGGCCGGTCGCCGCATAGGCGAGAGTCGCACCGAGGGCGAACACATCGGCCGGCGGTCCGACCTCGTTGCGCAGCAGCACCTCAGGGGCGGTGAAGCCGGGCGTACCGGGCGCGAACCCGGCGTCGGTGAGGGCGGTCTGGTCCACGCCGCGGGCGATGCCGAAGTCGATGAGCTGGGGCCCCTGCGCGGCGAGGATGACGTTCTGCGGCTTCAGGTCCCGGTGGGTGACGCCGTGCGCGTGGACGGCGGCGAGTCCCTCGGCGAGCGCGGCGAACAACCCCCGGCAGGTCTCCGCGGGCAGCCGACCGCGTTCCGCGACGGCCTTGGCCAGGGTCGGCCCGGCGACGTACTCGGTGGCCAGCCAGTAGGGCGCGCTCTGCAACGAGGCGTCAATCAGGTTGGCGGTGTAGGCGCTTCGCACCGCCCTCGCGGTCTCCACCTCACGCCGGAACCGTGCCAGTGCCTCGGGATGCTCGGTGATCTCGTCCCGGATCACCTTGACGGCGACGAGCCGCCCACCGGGCGACCGCCCGAGATAGACCTGGCCCATCCCGCCCGCGCCGAGCCGCGCGAGCAACGTGTGCGTCCCTATGTGTGATGGATCCCGAGGTCTGAGTGCGTCCACCGCACAGACCTTGCCACAAAGATCAGTTGGGCGGGGTCCGAAACCTCAGCGCCAGCTCGTCGCGTCCTTGTACAGCTCCGCCGCCGCCCTCCCCAGCACCACGCTGTACGACACGTCGTCGGTCGAGCCGCCCTCCTCGTGGCCGCCGAGGATGCCGACGACCTGGTCGTCGCCGTTGATCCAGGGGCTGCCGCTGGTACCGGCGGTGAAGGCGGGGCAGTCGATGCGCTGCTGGGTGCGGCTGTGGACGGCGGGCTTGTTGGTGCAGCTGACGGGCACCTCACGGGAGTCGGGATAGCCGACGACGGTCACGGTGGTGGCGCCGGTGGCCGTGCCGGTCACGAACCGGTTGGCGCCGACCACGTCCTCGATCTGCCTGCCGTTCAGATCGTCGACGGTGGCGAAGGCCAGATCGCTGTCCTCGTCCTGGTCCTTGGCCCACCCGTCGGGCAGGTAGCGCCGGCCCACCTTCCACACCCCGTACGGCGCCCGCCCGTCCCGGTAGCCCGGCACGAACACCAGGTCGCTGTCGGCGCCGTCCACGCAGTGCGCGGCGGTGACGAGGAGGTCGCCCTCCGGGCTGTGCACGACCGAGGCCGTGCAGTAGTGACCGCCGGACAGCTTGTCGACGCGGTCACCGCCGAAGAGCGCGCCGATCCGCGCCGTGTGCCGGTTCGCGCCGACAGGAGCGGTGACCCCGAAGGGCCCCGGCTCATCGGCGGACGCCACGGACGCGGAGGTCAGGGCGAGCATCACCACGGCGCCGAGTAAAGCGGGACGCGAGGTGACCGTGATGCGTGAGTTGCGCTTCATCAGTCTTCACTGTCCCCCACGTCGGTGAGAAACCCGCTCCGACTTCACTGAGATTTTCCTGTGAAACCTCCCGATGGGCGGCAGGGCCACGGTACCGGGCGGTTCCCTGTCCCGTCTCCGGGTCGCACACTCACGGCCGACTGACCTCCTTCAGGCCCCACCGCACGCCCGTCAGCTCCTCCGACAGCATCCACAGGCGGCGGGCCGCCTCCGGGTCGCTGGCGGCCGCGCTGCGGCCGACCAGGGCCGGGGCGCCGCGCATCTCGCCGAGGCCGTCGGGGCCGACGTACGACGCTCCGGGGAGGTCCTGGCTCGCGGCGTAGAGGGTGGGCAGGGCGCCGGCCCGGTCGCTCTGGGCGACCAGCCTGTTGGTGACCATCATGACGCCCCTCATCAGGGGGTTTCCGTGGTGGCTCTGGAGGTTGGTGGCCGCGTAGCCGGGGTGCGCGGCGAGGGCGCGGACGGGGGATCCGGCCTCGGTGAGGCGGCGCTGGAGTTCCAGGGTGAACAGGAGGTTCGCGAGTTTCGACTGGGCGTAGGCGCGGGTCGGGGTGTAGCGGCCCCGCAGGTTCACGTCCTCGAAGTGGATCACTCCGTCGCCACCCCGGTGGAGGCCGGAGGACACCGTCACCACCCGGTCCGTCACATACGGCAGCAGCAGGTTGGTCAGCGCGAAGTGGCCGAGGTGGTTCGTGCCGAACTGCATCTCGAAGCCCTGCTTGGTGCGCTGCTCCGGCAGCATCATCACGCCCGCGTTGTTGATCAGCAGGTCCAGCGGGCGGTCCCAGCCGTCGGCGAACTCCCGTACCGAGTCCAGGTCGGCCAGGTCCAGGCGGCGCACCTCGGTGCTGCCGCTCACCTTCGCCGCGGCGGCACCGCCCCGCGCGAGGTCCCGTACGGCGAACACCACGTGCGCCCCGGCCCGGGCCAGGGCCTCGGCGGTCACCAGGCCGAGCCCGCTGTTGGCGCCGGTGATCACGGCCGTACGGCCGGTCAGATCGGGGAGGTGGGTCGCGTTCCACTTATCAGTCATGCCCCCAAAGTAGGCAACGCCAACAATGATGTCAATGACAACATCGAGTTACGATGGTCCGCATGCCGCGCATGTCCCCGTCACCGACCAACCGCCCCTATCACCACGGAGACCTGCGCGCCGCCCTGCTCAAGAGCGCCGAGCGCACCCTGCGCGAGAAGGGGGTCGGCGCGCTCTCACTGCGCGAGCTGGCCAGGGACGTCGGGGTGAGCCACGCGGCCCCCGGCCGGCACTTCAAGGACAAGCAGGCGCTCGTGGACGCCCTCGCACTGGACGGATACGAGCGGCTGAACCGAGCCCTGGGCACCGCCGCCGGAGCGCCGGGCCTCACCTTCGAAGGCCGGATGGCGGCGCTCGCGCGGGCGTACCTCGGTTTCGCCGTCGACAACCCCGAGCTGCTGGAGCTGATGTTCGCGCGCAAGCACGACCCCGACAGCTCCGACCGGCTCGCCGCGGCCGTCGACCAGTCCCTCGGCTCCTTCACGCGGATGATCGCGGAGGCCCAGGAGCAGGGCGAGATCGTCGCCGGCGATCCCGAGCGGATCACCATGGTCGCCGCCGCGAGCCTGCACGGCCTCGCCGCCCTCATCGCCGCGTGCGCGCTGGACGCCGAGGAGGCCATGAGCGGCCTGGACGAGCACGTCCACCTGCTGCTGCACGGCCTCAAGCCCCGATGAGCTCCGCCGGTCCCGCCGATACCGGCTTGTAAGAAACCTGTGCGCCGGGTCAAGCGGCGCCCAGCACAGCGTCAGCGCACCGTCATCGACCAGTAAGCCGCCAACCTCCTTGAGTAACGCGGAAGTCAGAATTCTGAAAGCCTCTTGTTGTCGCGTACTCAACAAGGCGAAGGTCGTCGCGGGCCGCCGCCCCCACCGGTCACCCCCTGGTGGAACCCCCACACCCGCAGGCCTCTCTCCACCACTTCCAGGAGGCTGTACCTTGCGTACGACCAACCCCGGCTCCCCCCACATACGCGGTAGACGGGCCCGGATCGGCTCGGCCGCCGTCGGCGCCGCCGCGCTCATCGTCACCGGACTCGGCACCGCGGCCCACGCGAGCGCGGACACCGCCGCCACCGGCCACAAGGTGACCGCCAAAGCCATCGCCGCCCAGGTCGCCCAGGCCCATGTGCGCTACGAGAAGGCATGCGGCGCCACCCCGAAGAAGGGCTACGCCGCCTGCGACGCCCTGCGCGTCACCGGCGGCACCACCGCCTTCATGGAGAAGCAGGCCGCCCTGAAGGGCATCGCACCGAAGACCCTCTCGCCGAAGGCCTCCTCCGACTCCCCCACCGGCTACGGCCCCAGCGACATCCAGTCCGCGTACGGCCTGGCCGACGCCGCCTCCGCCGCCGGCTCGGGCGAGACCGTCGCCATCGTCGACGCCTACGACGACCCGAACGCCGAGGCCGACCTCGCGACCTACCGGTCGTACTACGGCCTCCCGGACTGCACCACCGACAACGGCTGCTTCACCAAGGTCGGCCAGACCGGCTCGACGACCTCCCTGCCCTCCGCCGACAGCGGCTGGGCCGGTGAGATCTCCCTCGACCTCGACATGGTCAGCGCCACCTGCCCGAACTGCAACATCCTGCTGGTCGAGGCCAAGTCCGCGTCCGACGCCAACCTGGGCACCGCGGTGAACGAGGCCGTCAAGCTGGGCGCCAAGTTCGTCTCCAACAGCTACGGCGGCCCGGAGTCCTCCTCCGACACGACGTACGACACCAAGTACTACAACCACCCGGGCGTCGCCATCACCGCCAGCGCGGGCGACGAGGGCTACGGCGCCGAGTACCCGGCCGCCTCCCGGTACGTGACCGCCGTCGGCGGCACCGCCCTGAAGACCTCCTCCGACAGCCGCGGCTGGACCGAGTCCGTCTGGAACACCTCCAGCACCGAGGGCACCGGCTCCGGCTGCTCCGCCTACGACGCCAAGCCCGGCTGGCAGACCGACCGCGGCTGCGCCAAGCGCATGATCGCCGACGTGTCCGCCGTGGCCGACCCCGCCACCGGCGTCTCCGTCTACGACACCTACGGCTCCGGCGGCACCGGCTGGAACACCTACGGCGGCACCAGCGCCTCCGCCCCGCTCATCGCCTCGGTCTACGCCCTCGCCGGCACCCCGGGCAGCAGCGACTACCCGGCCCGGTACCCGTACAACGCGGCCGGCACCTCCGCCCTGAACGACGTCACCAGCGGCAGCAACGGCTCCTGCTCCACGTCGTACTTCTGCACCGCCGGGTCCGGCTACGACGGCCCGACCGGCTGGGGCACCCCGCAGGGCACGAGCGCCTTCGGCGCGAGCTGAACCGCACCACCTGAACCACCCCGTCGGGTCACGGGGAGCCGCCCCAGGAGGGGGACGTGGGGTCCCCTCGGCGGCACGGAAAGGAAAACGGGCCACGGCATCCGGCCGCGGCCCGTTTTCCCCGTCCACCTGCACGGGCCTGCCCGACGACCCGCCCCGGCGCCGTACTCCGCCGGGGCCTTGGCCGTATTCCGCGCCTCCCCCATGAGAGCATCGTCTCGACGCCTCACCCGACCGGCCGTCAGAAACCGTGCCAGGCCGTAGAGGAGGACAACGACGGAACCACACCACAGGTTCCGGTCGGACCTCATTGCCCGGCGTGACCTGCCGTGATACACAGAGTGACCGTGCGAGCTATTCGCACGAAACCCACCAGCCAATGACGTCAAGTCGACATACGTTGGCCACGTTGTCGGCGACAATGAGGCCTGACCTCTGCACACCGCAGAGGGCCGACGGAACTACCCACCAGGGGCGGTGACTTACATGCTCTTTGCGGCCGACAAGGGAAACATCAACACCATCATCGGCGGGATCGCTCCGGACTGGGGCCCCTTCGGCAGCCTGGGCAACGAGGCCAAGGTGATGATCGAGGTCGTCATGGCCGTGGCCATCCTGCTGTGCATGGGCATCGCGGTCTGGGGCGCGGCCAAACAGCGCATCGGCGCCACGGCCCTGCGCGACACCTTCAGCGCGGAACAGGGCAAGGGCCTCATCATCGCCGGCCTGACCGGGGTCTTCATCATCGGCTCCCTCGGCACTCTGTTCACAATCGTGTACGGCATGGCGGTCTGACCCGTCTTTCTCCCCGGCTGAGGTTGCGTCTCCCTGATGTCGAGTCACCACACCGCGCCCGCGCGGGAACCAGCACGGCTACCGTCGTATGCCTACGAGGGTGCCTACGAGGGTGAGGGAGCGCGCACGCCATGAACCCCGGAGACGAACAGCCCTACAGCGACTACGGCGACACGGGCCACACCCGCACCCGCCTCCCCGAGAACGACCCCTACGGCGGCGCCCCCCGCCGCACCCCCCGCCGCTCCTCCTCCCGCAGCCTGGTCACGGTGGTCGGCGTGGTGATCCTCCTCATCGCCGCGATCGCGTTTGCCAACAGGGGGGGTGACTCTTCGGGGGGTGGTTCGACCACGAAGAACGACAAGCCGGCGGCCTCGTCCACCGCGGCCAGCGGAACGCGGCCCGTGGACACCAAGTCCGCCGGGGTACCGACGGGATTCGCCCACACGGAGCAAGGAGCACAGTCCGCGGCCTCGAACTACGCCGTGGCGCTGGGCTCGACAGGCATGTTCAAGAAGGACAGCCGCGACCAGCTCCTGCAGCTCCTCTACACCTCCCAGGCCGCGGCCCGTCTCCAGGGCCCGATGGACCAGGCCTACTCGACCGGCTTCCTCGCCAAGATGGGCCTCGACGCGGCGGGCAACCCGCCGACGGGCAGTACGTTCGTCTCCCGGGTCGTCCCGGTCGGCTCGACGGTGCAGCAGTACACGGAGAACGGCGCCAAGGTGGCGGTCTGGTACATGGGGCTCATCGGCATGGCCGGCACCGCCTCGACCGACCCGGTCACCTCTTCCTGGAAGACCTGGACCTTCGACCTGCAGTGGACCGACGGCGACTGGAAGATCGCCTCGGACACGCAGAAGGACGGCCCCGCGCCGGTCCCCGGCGACGACAAGGCCGCCACCGCCGACGAGATCAGCAAGGCCATCGAAGAGTACGGAGGGTTCACGTATGCCCGGTAGCCCGCGACGTGCGCTCAAGCTCGCCGGAGCCGTGACAGCCGTACAGACCACGGCCGTACTGCTGGCCACGCGCGCCTTCGCCGCGCCCTCGCCCACCCCGACGCCGTCCCCCTCGAAGAAGTACAACTGCGACGTCATCTCCGGCGAGGCCAAGAAGTACTGCGAACGCGGCAACACCTCCAGCGGACCCGGCGGTGCCAACGTCCCGGACAACTCCACCCTCGACCCCCTCTCCTCCCTGGCCAAAGGCTGTGCCGAGGCCGCGTCCTGGACCATCGGCAAGCTCAGCAAGGCCGTGAAGGAGACCGCGAACGTCGACTTCACCAACCCCAGGTTCCTGCAGCAGTACGCCGTCGTCTTCGCCGCCTCGACCATCCTCACCCTCCTGCTGTGGCTGCTGGCCGTGGCCAAGCGGGCCGTGCGGGGCGTGCCGCTGACCACCGCCATCTCCGAGGCCGTCGGCTTCCTGTGGCTGACCGTGCTCGCCTCCGCCTTCACCCCCCTGATCCTGTACACCGTCGTATCGGCGACCGACGGCGTAAGCGACGTCCTCGCCAAGGCCACCGGCGACCAGGCCGACACGTTCTTCGGCACGTTCTCCGGCGCCCTCGGCAAGGGCACCGACATCGGCGGCGGCCCGATCATGCTGATCGTCGTCTCCCTGGTCAGCATCATCGCCGCCGGCGTCCTCTGGCTGGAGCTGGTCATCCGCGCCGCGCTCCTCTACGTCGGGGCCCTCCTCGGCACCGTCGTCTACGCCGGACTCGTCGACAAGAACCTGTGGGGGCACGTCCGGCGCTGGGCGGGGATCATGATCGCCGTCATACTCGTCAAACCCGTGATCGTGATCGTGCTCGGCCTCGCCGGCGCGCTCTCCTCCGGCAAGGGCCCCGACGCCTTCTCCGCGGTCGTCTCCGGCCTCGCCATCATCCTGCTCGCCATCTTCGCCAGCGCGATGATCTACCGCTTCGTCCCCGGCTTCGGCGACGACATCGCCAACGGCCGCAACAACCGCATCATGCAGGGCGCCGAGAGCAAGGCCGCCGCCGTCATCAGCTCCCCCGCCACCCTCGTCGCCCAGGGCATCAAGACCCACAGCTCCCGCGCCGACAGCAACGGCGGCGCAGGCGGACAGGGCAGCAGCGCGCCCCGCCCCGCCAACCCCGCCTCCGGCGGCGTCGCCGCCCACAGCAGCCGTACCCCCGCCGGGGGCGGCGGAGCCGTCCCCTCCGCCACACCCGCGCCCCGCGCGCCCAGCCCGGCCAACACCCCGCACGCCAGCAACACCCGCAACATCAACCGCACGGGAGGTGAAGGGCGTTGACGACCGAGTCCCACCTGTCCCATCCGGTCACGCCCCGCCGTACGTATCTCATCGGCCGCGCCCGGCCGAACGCGATCATCGGCCGGAACCGCGAGTCCGGCGAGATCGCGCTGATCATCACGGGCGCGTTCCTCGGCATGATGTGCGGCCTCCTCGTCCCCGTCCTGTCCCTGCGGATCGTGCTGCTGATGGGCTTCCCGCTGCTCGCGCTCGCCGCGGTCTACGTGCCGTACAAGCGCCGCACCTTCTACAAGTGGTTCGAGATCAACCGCAGCTACAAGCGGGCCATCAAGGGCGGCCACGCCGTCTACCGGTCCGGCGTCATGGAGGCCGGGACGAGGCTCGACGGGCGGGAGGTCGAGATCGGCCCGCCGCCCGGCATCGGCCGCATCACCTGGCTCGCCGCACCCTTCGGCCCGGACGAGATCGCCGTACTGCTGCACGCCGACCGCAAGACCGTCACCGCCGCCATCGAGATCGAAGGTCCCGGCGTCGGCCTGCGCGACTCCGAGGACCAGGAGGCCCTGGTCGACCGGTTCGGCACCCTGCTCAAGCATGTCGCCAACGGCGACGGCTTCGTGACGCGGCTGCAGATGCTCGCCCGCACCCTGCCCGCCGACCCCGACGCGCACGCCAAGGACGTCACCCTGCGCGGCGACGGCCGCTCCCCCGACTGGCTCCAGCGGTCCTACGACCAGCTGCAGTCCATGGTGTCCACCAGCAGCGAGCAGCACCGCGCCTATCTCGTCGCCTGCATGACCTACAACCGCGAACTGGCCGCCGAGGCACACGCCATGGCCCGCGCCGTCCGCGCCCACGGCAGCAAGGTCGACCGGGACGCGGGTCTGGCGGTGGTCATGGCCCGCGAGCTCACCGACATCTGCTCGCGGCTCCAGGAGGCCGACATCCGGGTACGCCAGCCGCTCGGTCAGGGGCGGCTGGCCTCCCTCATCCACTCCATGTACGACCCCGACCACCCCATCGACCACATCCAGGCGATGACCAAGCGCAACGCCTGGCCGGCCGAGCTCGACGCCATGGAGCCCACCTACCTCCAGGCCAAGACCCGGGAGTCGGCCACCCGCGCACCCTGGTGCCATGCCACCGCCTGGGTGAAGGAATGGCCGATGACCCCCGTCGGCGTCAACTTCCTCGCCCCGCTCCTCGTCCACACCCCGGACGTCATCCGAACGGTCGCAGTGACGATGGATCTCGAGCCCACCGAGGTAGCCATCGAACGCATGCTGACCGAGAAGACCAACGACGAGGCCGAGGCCTCCCGCGCCGCCAAGATGAACCGGACCGTCGACCCCCGGGACATCGCCGCCCACAACCGCCTCGACCAGCGCGGCGAGGACCTCGCCAGCGGCGCGGCCGGCGTCAACCTCGTCGGCTACATCACCGTCTCCTCCCGCAACCCGGACGCCCTCGCCCGCGACAAGCGCACGATAAGGGCCTCCGCCGGCAAGTCGTACCTCAAGCTGGAGTGGTGCGACCGAGAGCACCACCGCGCCTTCGTGAACACACTTCCCTTCGCCACCGGCATCCGAAGGTAGGGGCTGATTCACCGATGCGGGATCCGCTGTCCGTCCTCACCGACGCCTTCACCTCCTTCCTCTTCGGGAAGGTCGAGACGACCCGGTCACCGGTGCGCACCTCCACGGGCCAGGCCCAGGCGGTCTATCTGCCCACGGCCGCGCCCGGCCTCGGCGACTCCGGCGTCATCATCGGCCGCGAGGTGTACTCCGGCAAGGGCTACATCTACGACCCCTTCCAGCTCTACGGCCAGCAGCTCCCGGCCCCGCACTGGCTCGTCCTCGGCGAGTCCGGCAACGGCAAGTCGGCCCTCGAGAAGACGTACGTCCTGCGCCAGCTGCGCTTCAAGGACCGCCAGGTCGTCGTCCTGGACGCCCAGGGCGAGGACGGGGTCGGCGAATGGAACCTCATCGCCGAGGCGCTGGGGATAACCCCCATCCGGCTCGACCCGATGGCGGCCCTGGACCACGGCATCCGCCTGAACCCCCTGGACCCGGCGATCACCACCACCGGTCAGCTCGCGCTGCTCCGGACGATCATCGAGGTCGCGATGGGCCACGGCCTGGACGAACGCTCCGGCTTCGCCCTCAAGGTCGCCCACGCCTTCGTCAACGAGTCCATCCTCGACCGCCAGCCGGTCCTCTCCGACATCGTCGAGCAGCTACGGCACCCGGAGCCGGAGTCCGCCGAGGCGATGAACGTCGCCATAGACGACGTACGCGCCTGGGGTCTGGACGTGGCCCTGGTGCTGGACCGCCTGGTCGACGGTGACCTGCGCGGCATGTTCGACGGCCCGACGACCGTGGGCATCGACCTGGACGCCCCCCTGATCGTCTTCGACCTGTCCCACATCGACCGCAACTCCATCGCCATGCCCATCCTCATGGCGATCGTCGGCGTGTGGCTGGAGCACACCTGGATCCGCCCCGACCGCAAGAAGCGCATCTTCCTGGTCGAGGAGGCCTGGCACATCATCAACAGCCCGTTCGTGGCCCAGCTGTTCCAGCGCCTGCTGAAGTTCGGCCGCCGACTGGGTCTTTCGTTCGTCGCGGTGGTCCACCACCTGTCCGACGTGGTCGACGGGGCGGCCGCCAAGGAGGCGGCGGCGATCCTGAAGATGGCCTCGACCAGGACGATCTACGCCCAGAAGGCGGACGAGGCCCGAGCCACCGGCCGGGTGCTGGGTTTGCCGCGCTGGGCCGTGGAAATCATCCCGACACTGACGCCCGGCATCGCCGTATGGGACGTCAACGGCAATGTCCAGGTGGTCAAGCACCTGGTCACGGAGACGGAACGCCCCCTGGTCTTCACCGACCGCGCGATGACCGAGTCCTCCAGCGACCTCGCGGCCGACGACGCCCTGCACGCCGCCGAGCTGGAGGCCGAGCAGCGGGCGGCGGCCTTCGTGGAGCAGCATCTGGGCGACTCCGAGTCGACAGTGGCTTAGGGGGAGTGACGGGTGAGGAGTGACGGGTGAGACCGGACGAACGCCGGGACGACCGCCGTGGAGGCCGCCGGGAGGGCCAGGGCGGCCTCCCCGACGGCCTCCTGATCGGCATACTCGCGTTCATCCTCGGCATGACCCTGCTGGTGTGGACGGCGACGGGCCTCGCGGCCCTCTTCACCAACGGCGCCTGGCCCCACGGTGTCACCTTCACCAACACCCCCCTGGCCCTCCGCCACCTGATCGCCGCACCCCACGACATCACCGGCGCCTGGCCCGGCACCCCCGCGTCCCAGCTGTCCGGCTGGGGCCTGTTCTGGGGCCTGTTCATCGGCCAGCTGATGGTGCTGATCGTCCTCACCGTGTTCGTGATGGGGGTGGTGGCCCGGTGGCGGGTCGGGCGGGCACGAGCACGGGCCCACAAGGCGAGGCCCGCAGCGGCGCGCCCGTATGAGGTGCCGGAGCAGCGGTACGAGGTGCCGGTCCAGCGCCATGAGGTACCGGTGCCGGAACGGCGGACGGAGCCGGTGCCCGCACCGACGGTACCTCTCCAGGAGACGGCATCCCCCAGCGCCCCTGCCGACCACTTCCCGGCCGACGGTGAACCGGTGAGCCGGTGGGACAAAGTCGTCGTAGCACCCAGGGAAAGCCGCCGGACAAGCGCAACCCAGGCAATCCGCGACGCGGAAGGCCCCGCCCTCATCGTCACTTCGAACGCCACCGTCTGGTCGGAGACGAAGGACGCCAGAGCCAAACTCGGCCCCACCCTCCTCTACGACCCCACCCACCTCTGCGACACCCCGGCCCGCCTCCACTGGTCCCCCACCACCGGCTGCGAGGACAAACAAACGGCACTGCAGAGAGCCACCGCCCTCCTCACCCCGGTGCAACCCACGGCCAAGATCGACCAAACCATGACCGACACGGCGATAACGCTCCTGCGGAGCTACCTCCACGCCGCCGCCCTGGAGAACCGCACCATCCGCCACGTCCACCGCTGGTCCCAGGGCACCCAGGTCCAGGACGCCGTACGCACCCTCCGTACCCACCCCAAGGCCGCCCCCGGCGCCGCCGGCGAACTCGAGGCCGCGCTCACCGCACACCCGGAACGCCGGGACATCGCCCAGGAGTTGACCAGCCGGGCCCTCGCGGCCCTGTCCACGGTCAACATCCGCGAGGCCTGCACACCGAACCGAACAGATGCCCTGTCACTGGATTCCTTCGTCCAGGAAGGGGGCACGCTTTATGTGGTCGGTGAATCCATCGAGGACCCCAGGAGCAACCCGGGCGCGATGCCGCTGCTGACGGCCCTCGTCTCGAGCGTGGTCGAGCGCGGCCGGCGCATGGCCGAACGGTCATCCTCCGGTCGGCTCGACCCACCACTCACCCTGATCCTGGACGACATCGCGGCCGTGGCCCCGCTCCCCCAGCTCCCGGACCTGCTCGCCGCCGGAGCCGACCAGGGTCTGCCGACCCTCGCCCTGCTCCGCTCCCGCGAACAGGCCCGCTCCCGCTGGCCGCACCAGGAACTGCCGGTCTAGGACGGCCAGTCCAGCACGAACTCCAGCTCGTTCTGCGCGGCCTCCTTGAAGAACGGCACGACCACCCCGCTCGGCACGAATCCCGCCTTGCGGTACGCCCCCTGGGCCCGCTCGTTGTCCTCGTGCACCAGCAGCCGTACCCGCTGTGCACCCCGCTCCCGAGCCCACGCCACACCGGCGTCGAACAGGACCTTGATCAGCCCGTTCCCGCGGTGCGCGGGCCGGACGAACACCCCGACCACATGCCCCTGCCGGCGCTCGACGGGATACCCGGCCCAGTCCTTCGTGCCGGCCTCCTCGATCAGTACGGTCACCGAGCCGGCCCAGGTCCCGTCGGGCGCCTCGGCGATGAGCTGCCGGGCCGTCGTGGACCCCTCACCCGATCCGACCGCCCGGTCCTGCCAGAAGGCGTCCGCGCGGGCCGCGGCCTCCTCGTACGTCTCCAGGAAGGCGAGGTGCGCGACCGGGTCCCGCAGCGCGTCCAGCCGCAGCTGCTTCACTCGGGGCCAGTCGTCCGGTCGTATGGCGCGGATGACGTAGTCACCGCTGGTCAAGGTGGTCATGAGGGCCACCGTAGTGCCGTCCGTTGTCAGAGGCAGCTCATATTGTGGACGCCATGACAACGCTGACCGAACGACCGCACACCGCCGTGCTCGTCATCGACGTCCAGAACGGCGTGATGGCGCCCAGCTCGCCGAACCGCGCGGACGTCATCGCCCACATCGTCCAGCTCATCGACAAGGCCCGCGCGGCGGAGGTACCGGTGATCTGGGTGCAGCACCAGGACGAGGAACTGGTGCCGGGCACCGAGAGCTGGGAGTACGTCCCCGAACTGAAGCGACTCGATACCGAGCCCCTCGTCGCCAAGAGCTATCGGGACTCCTTCGACGACACCGTCCTGGAGTCCGTCCTGGCGGAGCGCGGGGTGGGCCATCTCCTCGTCACCGGTGCCCAGTCCGACTTCTGTGTCCGCTCGACCCTGCACAGCGCCCTCGTGCGCGGCTACGACGCGACGCTGGTCGCCGACGCCCATACGACGGAGGACCTCACCGAATACGGCGCGCCGGCCCCGGAACAGGTCATCGCCCACACCAACCTCTACTGGAGTGGCCAGCGCGCACCCGGCCGCCGAGGCGGAATCATCAAAACAGCGGACGTTACCTTCTGAAACGCAGAAAGGCCCACGCCATCCGGCGTGGGCCTTTCTCAAGAATTGTTCGGCGGCGTCCTACTCTCCCACAGGGTCCCCCCTGCAGTACCATCGGCGCTGTGAGGCTTAGCTTCCGGGTTCGGAATGTAACCGGGCGTTTCCCTCACGCTATGACCACCGAAACACTATGAAACTGTGAACGCCGCACCACCATTTCTGGCGGGGCTGTTCGTGGTTTCAGAACCAACACAGTGGACGCGAGCAACTGAGGACAAGCCCTCGGCCTATTAGTACCGGTCACCTCCACCAGTTACCTGGCTTCCAGATCCGGCCTATCAACCCAGTCGTCTACTGGGAGCCTTACCCCATCAAGTGGGTGGGAGTCCTCATCTCGAAGCAGGCTTCCCGCTTAGATGCTTTCAGCGGTTATCCCTCCCGAACGTAGCCAACCAGCCATGCCCTTGGCAGAACAACTGGCACACCAGAGGTTCGTCCGTCCCGGTCCTCTCGTACTAGGGACAGCCCTTCTCAAGACTCCTACGCGCACAGCGGATAGGGACCGAACTGTCTCACGACGTTCTAAACCCAGCTCGCGTACCGCTTTAATGGGCGAACAGCCCAACCCTTGGGACCGACTCCAGCCCCAGGATGCGACGAGCCGACATCGAGGTGCCAAACCATCCCGTCGATATGGACTCTTGGGGAAGATCAGCCTGTTATCCCCGGGGTACCTTTTATCCGTTGAGCGACGGCGCTTCCACAAGCCACCGCCGGATCACTAGTCCCGACTTTCGTCCCTGCTCGACCCGTCGGTCTCACAGTCAAGCTCCCTTGTGCACTTACACTCAACACCTGATTGCCAACCAGGCTGAGGGAACCTTTGGGCGCCTCCGTTACCCTTTAGGAGGCAACCGCCCCAGTTAAACTACCCATCAGACACTGTCCCTGATCCGGATCACGGACCCAGGTTAGACATCCAGCACGACCAGACTGGTATTTCAACGACGACTCCACCCACACTGGCGTGCGAGCTTCACAGTCTCCCAGCTATCCTACACAAGCCGAACCGAACACCAATATCAAACTGTAGTAAAGGTCCCGGGGTCTTTCCGTCCTGCTGCGCGAAACGAGCATCTTTACTCGTAGTGCAATTTCACCGGGCCTATGGTTGAGACAGTCGAGAAGTCGTTACGCCATTCGTGCAGGTCGGAACTTACCCGACAAGGAATTTCGCTACCTTAGGATGGTTATAGTTACCACCGCCGTTTACTGGCGCTTAAGTTCTCAGCTTCGCCCACCCGAAAGTGAGCTAACCGGTCCCCTTAACGTTCCAGCACCGGGCAGGCGTCAGTCCGTATACATCGCCTTACGGCTTCGCACGGACCTGTGTTTTTAGTAAACAGTCGCTTCTCGCTGGTCTCTGCGGCCACCCCCAGCTCACCAAGTAAATTGGATCACCAGGAATGGCCCCCCTTCTCCCGAAGTTACGGGGGCATTTTGCCGAGTTCCTTAACCATAGTTCACCCGAACGCCTCGGTATTCTCTACCTGACCACCTGAGTCGGTTTAGGGTACGGGCCGCCATGAAACTCGCTAGAGGCTTTTCTCGACAGCATAGGATCATCCACTTCACCACAATCGGCTCGGCATCAGGTCTCAGACTATGTGCAAGGCGGATTTGCCTACCCTGCGTCCTACACCCTTACCCCGGGACAACCACCGCCCGGGATGGACTACCTTCCTGCGTCACCCCATCACTCACCTACTACCAGATTGGTCCGGCGGCTCCACCACTTTCCATTCCCCGAAGGGTCCGGAACGGCTTCACGGCCTCAGCATCACTGGATTCGATGTTTGACGCTTCACAGCGGGTACCGGAATATCAACCGGTTATCCATCGACTACGCCTGTCGGCCTCGCCTTAGGTCCCGACTTACCCTGGGCAGATCAGCTTGACCCAGGAACCCTTAGTCAATCGGCGCACACGTTTCTCACGTGTGAATCGCTACTCATGCCTGCATTCTCACTCGTCAACCGTCCACGACTACCTTCCAGTGCCGCTTCACCCGGCAGACGACGCTCCCCTACCCATCCGTACACCCGTTGGGGCTTATATACGAATGACACGACTTCGGCGGTACGCTTGAGCCCCGCTACATTGTCGGCGCGGAATCACTAGACCAGTGAGCTATTACGCACTCTTTCAAGGGTGGCTGCTTCTAAGCCAACCTCCTGGTTGTCTGTGCGACTCCACATCCTTTCCCACTTAGCGTACGCTTAGGGGCCTTAGTCGATGCTCTGGGCTGTTTCCCTCTCGACCATGGAGCTTATCCCCCACAGTCTCACTGCCGCGCTCTCACTTACCGGCATTCGGAGTTTGGCTAAGGTCAGTAACCCGGTAGGGCCCATCGCCTATCCAGTGCTCTACCTCCGGCAAGAAACACACGACGCTGCACCTAAATGCATTTCGGGGAGAACCAGCTATCACGGAGTTTGATTGGCCTTTCACCCCTAACCACAGGTCATCCCCCAGGTTTTCAACCCTGGTGGGTTCGGTCCTCCACGAAGTCTTACCTCCGCTTCAACCTGCCCATGGCTAGATCACTCCGCTTCGGGTCTTGAGCGTGCTACTACAGCGCCCTATTCGGACTCGCTTTCGCTACGGCTTCCCCACCCGGGTTAACCTCGCAACACACCGCAAACTCGCAGGCTCATTCTTCAAAAGGCACGCAGTCACGAGATGCAGCAAGCTGCATCCGACGCTCCCACGGCTTGTAGGCACACGGTTTCAGGTACTATTTCACTCCCCTCCCGGGGTACTTTTCACCATTCCCTCACGGTACTATCCGCTATCGGTCACCAGGGAATATTTAGGCTTAGCGGGTGGTCCCGCCAGATTCACACGGGATTTCTCGGGCCCCGTGCTACTTGGGTGTCTCTCAAACGAGCCGCTGACGTTTCGACTACGGGGGTCTTACCCTCTACGCCGGACCTTTCGCATGTCCTTCGCCTACATCAACGGTTTCTGACTCGTCCCACGGCCGGCAGACCGCAGAAGAGAGATCCCACAACCCCCACGACGCAACCCCTGCCGGGTCTCACACGTCGTAGGTTTGGCCTCATCCGGTTTCGCTCGCCACTACTCCCGGAATCACGGTTGTTTTCTCTTCCTGAGGGTACTGAGATGTTTCACTTCCCCTCGTTCCCTCCACACTGCCTATGTGTTCAGCAGCGGGTGACAGCCCATGACGACTGCCGGGTTTCCCCATTCGGAAACCCCCGGATCAAAGCCTGGTTGACGACTCCCCGGGGACTATCGTGGCCTCCCACGTCCTTCATCGGTTCCTGGTGCCAAGGCATCCACCGTGCGCCCTTAAAAACTTGGCCACAGATGCTCGCGTCCACTGTGCAGTTCTCAAACAACGACCAGCCACCCATCACCCCGAACCAACAGGCTCGAGTTCACTGGGGCCGGCGACTGAGGAAAATTCGTTCCCTCAGACACCCAACAGCGTGCCCGGCACGACCAGCCGACCAGATCAGCGTTCCACGCCCCGAAGAGCAGTACTAGCGCCTGGTCCGTCCTGGACCGTGCCGAATAATCAACGTTCCACCCATGAGCAACCAGCATCGGACGTGCGCCGATGTACTGGCCTCTGACCGGGCAAGCCCGGTAAGAAGTGCTCCTTAGAAAGGAGGTGATCCAGCCGCACCTTCCGGTACGGCTACCTTGTTACGACTTCGTCCCAATCGCTAGTCCCACCTTCGACAGCTCCCTCCCACAAGGGGTTGGGCCACCGGCTTCGGGTGTTACCAACTTTCGTGACGTGACGGGCGGTGTGTACAAGGCCCGGGAACGTATTCACCGCAGCAATGCTGATCTGCGATTACTAGCGACTCCGACTTCATGGGGTCGAGTTGCAGACCCCAATCCGAACTGAGACCGGCTTTTTGAGATTCGCTCCACCTCACGGTATCGCAGCTCTTTGTACCGGCCATTGTAGCACGTGTGCAGCCCAAGACATAAGGGGCATGATGACTTGACGTCGTCCCCACCTTCCTCCGAGTTGACCCCGGCGGTCTCCTGTGAGTCCCCATCACCCCGAAGGGCATGCTGGCAACACAGAACAAGGGTTGCGCTCGTTGCGGGACTTAACCCAACATCTCACGACACGAGCTGACGACAGCCATGCACCACCTGTACACCGACCACAAGGGGGGCACTATCTCTAATGCTTTCCGGTGTATGTCAAGCCTTGGTAAGGTTCTTCGCGTTGCGTCGAATTAAGCCACATGCTCCGCCGCTTGTGCGGGCCCCCGTCAATTCCTTTGAGTTTTAGCCTTGCGGCCGTACTCCCCAGGCGGGGAACTTAATGCGTTAGCTGCGGCACCGACGACGTGGAATGTCGCCAACACCTAGTTCCCACCGTTTACGGCGTGGACTACCAGGGTATCTAATCCTGTTCGCTCCCCACGCTTTCGCTCCTCAGCGTCAGTAATGGCCCAGAGATCCGCCTTCGCCACCGGTGTTCCTCCTGATATCTGCGCATTTCACCGCTACACCAGGAATTCCGATCTCCCCTACCACACTCTAGCTAGCCCGTATCGACTGCAGACCCGAGGTTAAGCCTCGGGCTTTCACAATCGACGTGACAAGCCGCCTACGAGCTCTTTACGCCCAATAATTCCGGACAACGCTTGCGCCCTACGTATTACCGCGGCTGCTGGCACGTAGTTAGCCGGCGCTTCTTCTGCAGGTACCGTCACTCTCGCTTCTTCCCTGCTGAAAGAGGTTTACAACCCGAAGGCCGTCATCCCTCACGCGGCGTCGCTGCATCAGGCTTTCGCCCATTGTGCAATATTCCCCACTGCTGCCTCCCGTAGGAGTCTGGGCCGTGTCTCAGTCCCAGTGTGGCCGGTCGCCCTCTCAGGCCGGCTACCCGTCGTCGCCTTGGTGAGCCATTACCTCACCAACAAGCTGATAGGCCGCGGGCTCATCCTTCACCGCCGGAGCTTTCCAAGTTCACAGATGCCTGCGAACCTCGTATCCGGTATTAGACCCCGTTTCCAGGGCTTGTCCCAGAGTGAAGGGCAGATTGCCCACGTGTTACTCACCCGTTCGCCACTAATCCACCCCGAAGGGCTTCATCGTTCGACTTGCATGTGTTAAGCACGCCGCCAGCGTTCGTCCTGAGCCAGGATCAAACTCTCCGTGAATGTTTTCCCGTAATCGGGATGAACACCACGAGAGCGGTGCGAGAGGAGGAATAATCCCCTCGCACACAGCGTCCTCGCTGTGTTTTTCAAAGGAACCTCGCCCCAGTCATGACGACCGGAGACGGGGTATCAACATATCTGGCGTTGATTTTTGGCACGCTGTTGAGTTCTCAAGGAACGGTCGCTTCCTTTGTACTCACCCTCTCGGGCTTTCCTCCGGGCTTCCCTTCGGTGTTTCCGACTCTATCAGATCTTTTCTCGATCCGATTTCCTCGGTGCTTTCCAGGTTCCCGCTTCGCTTTCGCTCCGCGTTTCCCTTTCCGGCGGTTCCGACTCTATCAGATCCTTTCGGTGTCTGACTCCCAGTCAGGGGGCTTGTCTTCCCGGCCGTTGGGCCGTTCCGACGTCTCAAACCTTAGCGGATCCGTTCGGCGATTCCCAATCGGGCCACCGGACTTCCATTCGAATTGAATTCGGGCACGCCGAAATCAACCCGGACGGGAGATCATGCTGTTGGTGTGAGGGGTGCCGCTCGAAGCGGCTGAGGTGCTACCGGAGAACCGTTACGGCTCTGCGGCAACCCGAAGAACTTTACGGATCCGACAAGGGGGCGTCAACCCTCTTCGTCAAGATCTTTTTCCGGGGTGTCTCAGTCGAGGTCGCTGAGGCGTCCGCCGGCGTCCGGCTGGGCGTCCTCCACCCTGCGCAGGAGCCTGGTCAGAACCTCGCCGAGCACCGCGCGCTCCGCAGGGGTGAGGTCCTGGAGCAGGTCCTCCTCGAAGACGGTCGCCAGGCGCATCGCCTCCAGCCACTTCTCGCGGCCCTCGGGGGTCAGCTCGACGATCACCCGGACGCGGTTGGACTCGTCGCGCTCACGGGTGACGAGTCCCTCGGCGACCATGCGGTCGATCCGGTGGGTCATCGCGGCCGGGGTGAGGCCGAGGCGCTTGGCGAGGTCGCTTGGGCCCAAGCGGTAGGGGGCGCCGGAGAGGACCAGCGCCTTGAGGACCTCCCACTCGGCGTTGCTGATCCCCAGGGCGGAGGTCTGGCGGCCGTAGGCGACGTTCATGCGGCGGTTGAGCCGGGAGAGCGCCGACACGATCTTCTCGACCTGGGGGTCCAGGTCCCGGAACTCGCGCTGGTAGGCGGCGATCTGCTCTTCGAGCGTCGGCTCTGTGACGCCGGGGGCTGTGTCGGCCATGGTCGCAGTATCGCACGCAGGGCCTTTGCATTGAAGTCCTTCTCTGTGTAGTCTTTAGCTTCGAACTTTAGCTTTGAAGTCTTCAGACTTAACTAGTGAGAGAGGTGAACGTGACCAGGGCGATGGGCGCAGCGATGCGCCGGATCCACGTGGGCAACGCACTCAGCGCGTTCGGGCTCGGCTTCACCGTCCCCTACCTGTACGTCTATGTGGCGCAGGTGCGGGGTCTGGGAGCCATGACCGCGGGACTCGTGCTCGCCGTCTTCGCCGTGGCCGCGCTGATCGTGCTGCCGTTCGCCGGCAGGGCGATCGTGCGGCGCGGCCCACTGCCGGTCCTGCTCGCCGCCCTGGTCACCGCCGCGCTCGGCGCGCTGAGCCTGGGTCTCGCGGGCAACGCCGCCGCCGTACTGCTGTCGGCCGCGGCGCTGGGTGCCGGGCAGGCCGTGATGCAGCCGGCGCTGGCGACGATGATCGTGGACTGTTCGACGGCCGACACGCGGTCTCGGGCTTTCGCGATGCAGTTCTTCCTGCAGAACCTGGGGCTCGGTATAGGTGGCCTCATCGGCGGTCACCTCGTCGACGTCACGCGCGTGTCGTCGTTCACGCTGCTGTTCGCCATCGAGGCGGCGATGTTCCTGCTGCTGGTCGTGGTGATGGCGACCGTGCGGATGCCGCACTCGCCGCGGATCGAGGACGCCCCGGCCGAGTCGGCGAAGGGCAGCTGGAAGCAGCTGCTCGGGAACCGGGCGATGGTGCAGCTGTGTGTGCTGGGCTTCGTGCTGTTCTTCGCCTGCTACGGCCAGTTCGAGTCCGGGCTGAGCGCGTATGGCGTCGAGGCTGCCGGAATATCCACCTCCGCGCTGGGGACGGCCCTGGCCGCGAACACGCTGATGATCGTGGTCGCCCAGTTCGCCGTGCTGAAGTTCGTGGAGCGGCGCCGGCGGTCCCGGGTCATCGCCGCTGTCGGTCTGATCTGGGCCGTGGCCTGGCTGACCGCCGGGTACGCGGGGCTGGGGCACGGCAGCCAGGAGATGGCGACTGCCGCGTTCGTCTCGACGTACGCGCTGTTCGGGCTGGGTGAGGCGATGCTGTCGCCGACGGTCGCCCCGCTGGTGGCCGACTTGGCTCCCGAGGGGATGGCCGGGCAGTACAACTCGGCGTTCGCGCTGGTCAAGCAGCTGGCATTGGCTGTCGGGCCGGCGGTGGGCGGTCCCCTGGGTGCTTCGCTGCACGCGCCGTACATCGTGACCTTCCTGCTGTTCTCGCTGGGGATCACGGTGCTGGCGCTGCGCCTGGGAAGGGGGCTCACCCCCGTCCAGGACCGGCCGTGGCTGGCGCGCGGAAGTCGGGTGGTTACCCGGGGTGGGGCGCCTGCGGAGCCGGTGGCCGCGGAGGCGTAGGGCGCCCGGCGCTTGTGCGGGGCAGGTTGGGGCGCTGCCCGCTGAGAGGTGCCGCTGCGCCCACCCGTGCCGCCCCAGCGGCACGACTGCCCGTGGCTACGCAGGTCGTACCGCTGCCGCTGCCGGGTGATCTGCCGCCCCAGGCGCGACTGCCCGCGGCTACGGCGCTATCCCTTCGGCAGTACGAACTCGCACCACACCGCCTTGCCGCCGCCAGGCGTTCTGCGGCAACCCCAGGTGGAGGCGATCGTCGCCACGATGGCGATTCCGCGGCCGGACTCGTCGCCGGGTTCGGCGCGGCGGCGGCGAGGAAGGTGGTCGTCGCCGTCCGTCACCTCGATGATCAGGCGGCGGTCGGTGCGGCGGAGCCGGAGACGCATGGGCGGGGTGCCGTGCTGGAGGGAGTTGGCGACCAGCTCACTCGCGGCGAGCACCCCGAGATCGTGCAGCTCGGCCGGGAAGCGCCAGCTCGTCAGCACGCCGGAGGCGAACGCACGCGCGCGAGGGGCCGCCTCGACGCCGCCGAGGAGTTCCAGGGCCGCGTTGCGGAAGAGGTCGCCGTCGGGGCCCGTACGGGACGGGTGCTGGAGGACGAGGACGGCGACGTCGTCGTCGTGGTCGGCGGTGACGCCGGCCGAGCGGACCAGGCGGTCGCAGACGACTTGCGGGGTGCCCGTGGCGCCGGCGAGGGCGGCTTCGAGGGACGCGATGCCCTCGTCGAGGTCCTCGTCGCGGCGTTCGACCAGGCCGTCCGTGTAGAGGACGGCCGTGGCGCCGGGACCGAGGGCGATGGAGCCGGAGGCGTGCATCCAGCCGCCGGTGCCGAGCGGCGGGCCGGTGGGCTCGTCGGCGCGGGAGACCGTGCCGCTCTCGTCGCGGACCAGGATCGGCAGGTGGCCCGCCGACGCGTACACCAGCCGGCCCTCGTTGGGATCGTGGACGGCGTAGACGCAGGTGGCGATCTGGTTGGCGTCGATCTCGGTGGCCAGGCCGTCGAGGAGCTGGAGCACCTCGTGCGGGGGCAGGTCCAGGCGGGCGTAGGCGCGGACCGCCGTGCGGAGCTGGCCCATGACGGCCGCCGCGCGCACCCCGCGTCCCATGACGTCACCGATCACCAGGGCCGTGCGGCCGCCGCCGAGGGTGATCACGTCGTACCAGTCGCCGCCGACCGCGGCCTCGGTGCCGCCGGGGTGGTACGTGGCGGCGATGCGCAGGTCGTCGGGCTGCTCCAGCTCCTGTGGGAGGAGGGAGCGCTGAAGGGTGACCGCCGTCTCGCGCTGGCGGCGCTCGCTGGCGCGGAGCCGTTCGGCGGCCTCGGCGTGGTCGGTGACGTCGGTGGCGAACACGAGGACGGAACCGTCGCCGCCGTCGCGGTCGCCGTGCTGCGCGACCGGGGTGCAGGTGAAGGTGTAGGAGCGGCCGTCGACGGCCTTGCGGGACTTCAGGGTGCGGGGTTTTCCGCTGCGCAGCACCTGGTCGAGGAGCGGGAGCAGGCCCAGTTCGACGAGCTCCGGGAGCGCCTCTCGGGCGGGCGTGCCCATCGTTCGTACGCCGAAGGCCGCCACGTACGCGTCATTGACGTACGCGATGCGGTGGTCCGGGCCGTGGACCAGGGCGACCAGGGCCGGGACGCGGTCCAGGACGTCGCGCGCGGGCAGTTCGTCGACGGCGGGTACGGGAGGTGTGTCACCGGCGGGCTGTTCGGCGCGGGCCGCGGGCACGGAGCCTTCCCCCCGCCGGTCCGGGGAGACCGGGGTCTCGGTCCGCGCGGCGGCGCGGCGCTGCGTTCCGGGGAGCCGGGCGCTCCAGCGCGTGAAGTTCACTTGGGAAGAAGCCTCGTGGGTGCTGTGGGCGGGCGGGCGGCCCGTCCGAGGACGTGGGGCAGTCTGGCAGGGGGCGGGCCGCGGCGACATCCGTCAGACGCCTGGGCGGGCCGGGGAGTTCCTGGATCCGGTCAGGACGACCCCTTCGGGTCGTCCGAGGGACTGTGAGGAGGCTTTCCACCGGCAGCGAGTTCGAACTCCGCTCGCGGATGTTCGAGTGAACCGAGCGAGACGATCTCCCGTTTGAAGAGTCCGGCGAGGGTCCATTCCGCCAGGACCCGGGCCTTTCGGTTGACGGTGGGCACCCTGCTGAGGTGGTAGACGCGGTGCATGAACCAGGCAGGGTAGCCCTTCAGTTTGCGGCCGTAGACCTGGGCGACGCCCTTGTGCAGCCCGAGGGAGGCGACGGAGCCGACGTACTTGTGGGCGTACGTCTCCAGAGGCTCGCCGCGCAGTGCGTGCGCGATGTTGTCGCCGAGCGTACGGGCCTGGCGGACGGCGTGCTGGGCGTTGGGCGCGGTCTCGGTGCCGGGCTCGGCCGCGGTGACGTCGGGTACGGCCGCCGCGTCTCCGGCCCCCCAGGCGTGTTCCGTGCCGTCGACGGTCAGCTGGGCGGTGCATTTCAGCCGGCCGCGCTCGGTGAGCGGCAGGTCGGTGGCGGCGAGCAGGGGGCTGGGCTTGACGCCGGCGGTCCATACGACCGTACGGGTCGGGAAGCGCTGGCCGTCGCTGAGCACGGCTACGCGGTCCGCGCAGGAGTCCAGGCGGGTTTCGAGCAGCACCTGGATGTTGCGGCGGCGCAGCTGGGTGACCGTGTAGCGGCCCATCTCCTCGCCGACCTCGGGCAGGATGCGGTCGGAGGCCTCCACGAGGATCCACTTCATGTCCTCGGGGCGGACGTTGTGGTAGTAGCGCGCGGTGTAGCGGGCCATGTCCTCCAGTTCGGCGAGCGCTTCCACGCCCGCGTAGCCGCCGCCCACGAAGACGAAGGTGAGGGCGGCGTCGCGGATCGCGGGGTCGCGGGTGGAGGAGGCGATGTCCATCTGCTCGATGACGTGGTTGCGCAGGCCGATGGCCTCTTCGACGGTCTTGAAGCCGATGCCGTACTCGGCGAGGCCGGGGATGGGCAGCGTGCGGGAGATGGAGCCGGGGGCCAGCACGAGTTCGTCGTAGCCGAGGAGTTCGGCCGGTTTTCCCTCCTCGGCGGTGGCGAGCGTGGTGACGGCGGCGGTGCGCACCGCGTGGTCGATGGAGGTGACCTCGCCGATGACCACATGGCACTGGTCCAGGACGCGGCGCAGGGGTACGACGACATGGCGAGGAGAAATCGAACCCGCGGCTGCTTCGGGGAGGAACGGCTGGTACGTCATGTAGGGGTCGGGAGTGACGACGGTGATGTCGACGTCACCCCGCCTGAGCTCGGTCTTCAGCTTCCGCTGCAGACGCAGGGCCGTGTACATCCCGACGTAGCCGCCGCCGACAACCAGAATGCGCGCACGTTCCTTCACCATCCCATGACGCACCCGGCGCAGTTGTTTGTCCACAGCCCCGGCAATTTGTGTGACCGGCGGCCGGGTATGCGCCGGGCCGGGCACCGTGCCGGAGCGGGACGAAAGGGGGCAGGTCAGCGGGTGCGGGGAAGAGGGAGGGAAGGGGCGGAAACGGGACGTACGAGACCCGTACTCCGATCGAGGGGCGCACTGTGCGGAACCTGCCCCTTCTGAATTGACTTCCTCTCAACTATGTTCGTGTGTCGACGGGGTGTAGGGATTGTGGTCGAACGGGTGCCGCGACGGGCGGACCCGGTCGAGACCATGGTCAGTTCCATGCACGCCGGATTCAGTGACGGGGAGAGTCTCCGGGGGGAGACGTCATTAACCGGGGGAACACATGCATGTTCAGGACACGCATTGGTCATCTGCAGCCGCCATCGCACCCGGTGGCGGGGCGGTGAACGCGGCGATGGGCAACGGGCGCCCGGACGGGGCGCGTACGGCACCGCTTCGGGTGGATGCGCAGCGCAATCTGGAGCACGTGCTGCGTGCGGCGCGCGAGGTCTTCGGCGAGCTGGGGTACGGCGCGCCGATGGAGGACGTGGCGCGGCGCGCGCGGGTGGGTGTCGGCACCGTGTACCGGCGCTTTCCCAGCAAGGACGTACTGGTCAGGCGGATAGCCGAGGAAGAGACGGCGCGGCTGACCGAGCAGGCGCGGGCCGCGCTCGGGCAGGAGGACGAGCCGTGGTCGGCGCTGTCCCGGTTCCTGCGGACGTCCGTGGCGTCCGGGGCGGGGCGGTTGCTGCCGCCGCAGGTCCTCGTCGGCTCCGCCGGTTCGGCGGAGGGGAGTGCCTCGGGGCGCGCCGTCGAGGAGGCCCGGGTGCCGCAGCAGCGCATGCAGCCGGGGACCGGTGAGCTTCGGCTGGTGCCCGGTGAGACCGCCGGGGCTGCCGAGGACAGCGGGGTCGGGGCGTTGCTCGAGGTGGTCGGGCAGTTGGTGGAGCGGGCCCGGGCCGCGGGTGAGCTGCGGGCGGATGTGTCCGTGGGGGATGTGCTGCTCGTGATCGCCACGGCGGCGCCCTCTCTGCCGGATGCGGCGCAGCAGGCTGCCGCGAGCGCGCGGTTGCTGGACATCTTGTTGGAGGGGTTGCGGTCTCGGCCCGTGTAAGGGCCGGTCGTTGTAGCCGGTTCGGGGTGGGTGGGTGCGTGGTCGTCGGACTGCGGGTCGCCGCCGTGCCGCCCGCCCCTTCGGCACCCACAGCCGGAAACAGCCTCTTTCGCGATTCCCTCATTCGAGTGACCGTCGGGGGCCTGCGCTGACAAGGGTCCTCGGATGAGTGGATGCCGTGCACACGGGGTCCTTGAACAATAGACAATGTGGCACCCTGAGCCGGTGACGGGTTGGGCTGGTCCGGTGTCGGGGGCTTTCCGCGATGGGCGTTGACGGGTGGGACGAGTCACGCGGTGACGACGCGGGCGCGGAGGCCGCCGTCGGCCCGACCCCGCCGCAGGTGCCCAGCCAGGGCGGCCGTCGCGCTTTTGCCGGAGGCCGAAGCGGCGCGAGCGTGCCCGCCCAGCGTGAGGGCAGCGCGCTGCCGCCGCCGCGGGAGATGCCGCCCGACGACAGCGCGCTGATCCAGCGGATGCGTGGCGGTGACGATTCCGCGTACGAGGAGCTCTACCGCCGGCACGCGGACGCCGTACGGCGGTATGCGCGGTCCTGTTGCCGGGACGGGCACACCGCCGACGACCTCACCGCGGAAGTGTTCGCGCGGATGCTGCAGGCCGTGCGCGGCGGGTCCGGGCCCGAGCATGCCGTACGGGCCTATCTGCTGACCTCCATGCGGCGCGTCGCCGCGCACTGGACCCAGTCCGCCCGGCGCGAGCAGCTCGTCGACGACTTCGCCGACTTCGCCCAGCAGGCCTCGCGCACCTCCGAGGTGAGCGACGACGCCACCTTGAACCCCGGCGCCGATGTGCGGGCGATGCACGAGGCCGAGCAGTCCATGGCCATGCGGGCCTTCCGCTCGCTGCCCGAGCGCTGGCAGGCCGTGCTGTGGCACACCGAGGTGGAGGACGAGTCGCCGAGCGAGGTGGCCGTGCTGTTCGGGCTGGACGCCAACGGCACCCGGGTCCTCGCCAGCCGCGCACGCGAGGGGCTGAAGCAGGCCTATCTCCAGGCCCACGTCAGCGCCTCCCTCGCCGGTGACGAGGAGTGCGCCCGCTATGCCGACCAGCTCGGCACCTACGCCCGCCGCAAACTGCGCATCCGCGCCGAGCGGGGCCTGCGCAAGCACCTGGAGGAATGCGCCAAGTGCCGGCTGGCGGCCGCGCAGATCGAAGAGGTCGCCGGCGGTATCCCCGGGGTCGTGCCGATCGCGGTCATCGGCTGGTTCGGGGCCGCGGGGTACGGCAAGGCACTCGGGATCATCGCCGGCAGCGCGGGGGCCGGCGCGGTGGGTGCCGGCGCAGCGGCCACCGGGTCGTCCGGCGGGGCCGGGGGCACGGGCGGCGGGGCCGCGGCCTCGGAGGGACTCGGGGCGCCGGTGAAGGCGGGGATCGCGGCCGGTGTGGTCGCGGTGGCCGCCGCCGCGGTGGCGCTGGCCCTGGTGCACGACAGCCCCCCGCCGGCGAAGGAGGCGGCCAAGCCGTCACCGCACGCGCCGGTCGTACCGCCCCCGGTGCCCAAGCCGGTCCCGTCGAAGAAGAAGCCCTCACCGCAGCCGGTGGTCGTCGCCCACGCGCCGGCTCCCACCCCGGCGCCGACCCTCAGCCCGACGCCGACCCCCACGACGACACCGACGCCCCAGCCGGCCCCCAGGCCCAGGCCTACGCCCACCCCGACGCCGCCCCCGGCACCGAAGCCGACGCCCACTCCGCCGCCGGCGACCACCGTCTACGAGCTGAGCGACCTCAGCTACGACGTCGACGGCGACGGCACCCGGCCCGAGATCCAGCTCGGCCGGAGCAGCTGGGTGTGGCAGCGCTACGGCATGGCGATCGGCGGCGAGCAGTACGCGCGCGGGGTGACCGTGCACGGCGAGTCCTCCGTCACCATCGCCCTCAACCGGCAGTGCACCGCGTACGACGCACTGGCCGGCGTGGACGACATGACGCTCGGCCTCGGCAAGGTGTCCTTCTCCGTCTACGCCGACGGGGTCCGGCTGTGGCAGTCCGGGATGGTCAAGGGACACGACCGGGCCGTGCCCGTCCATGTGGACCTGACCGGGCGCAGGACCGTACGGCTCGTCGTGCAGCCGCACAGCGACGTCTTCGACCAGGCGGCGCTCGCCGACTGGGCGGAGGCCCGCTTCACCTGCCGGTAGCCCGAAAGAGCACCGGACCGCCGGCCGTCACCGGCTGCGCTCGGCGCTCGCCTGCGCCGCGCCCAGCTCCCGCAGCACACCAGGCACATCGAGCAACGCGCCCCGGGCGCGCTCGGCCGCGTACCGCTCGGGCGGCAGGGCCGCGCGGGCGTCGGCCTGCACCCGGAGGGCTTCACTGCTCTCCGGCTCGGGACGCGGATTGCCGTCGCGCCAGTGGTCCGCGGCGGCGAACAGCCGGACCGCACCGGCCAGATCGCCGCGCCGCGCCTGCAGACCGGCCGCGACGTCCACCAGCCCCGCCGTGATCGACTCCGCGCACCGCTGGGCCACGGCCTCGCGCAGCGCCTCGGCGACGATCGGCAGGCCGTGCGCGGGACCCGACTCGTCGGCGGCGAGGAGCGCCTCGATGGCGCGCGCGGCCGCCACGAACTGCGGTGGCGGGTTGCCCCCGCGCGTCACGGCGCACATCGCCTCGTACTGCTCGCGGGCACGGGCGATCTGGCCCTCGTGCAGGGCGATGTGGGCGCGCATCAGCAGCACGAAGGCACGTGACTCCGGCACGGCGTACCGGTCGGCGGCCGTGCCCGACTCGTCCAGGGCGGCCAGCGCGGTCTTCGTGTCGCCGGAGCGGTAGGCGATCTCGGCGAGCCGCGCCATCAGGAACGGCGACTCGGCGTAGGCCCCCACCTCGTAGGCGAGGCGCAGCGCTTCCTCGTACTCGCCGCGCGCCTCGCCGAACCTGCCGCGCGCCATGGCCGCCTCGCCGGCCGCGCTGCACACCTGGGCCCGCATCCAGCGGTCCCCGACGCGCCGGCTGAGCATCCGCAGCTCGGCCAGGTCCTCGTCCACGCCCCGCAGGTTGCCGGGGGAGTCGACGGTCACATGAGTGCGGTACATCAGGGAGACGCCGATCTCCCAATCACCGCCGTATACGCGGCAGTTGGCGACGGCTGCGGCCATGTCCGGGCCGACGTCCGCCGGGCCGCCCAGATAGTAGGCGGTCAGGGGCCAGACGATGCCCGGGAGCCGGGCGGCCTGAGGACCGCCGGGCTCGTAGGCGGCGCGGACCCGCGCGATGTACTCCGGGGCGCGCGGGTCGGCCGCGAGGTGCTCGGTGGTCGACTCGGAGGTCAGGAACAGGTCGAGCATCCGCAGGTCCATCCGCAACTCCCGCAACGGATGCCCGGCCTCACCGTCGGGTACGGAGAGGAAGGCGCCGACGGGGTCGGCCGACTCCACCAGCACCGCCAGATCCGTGCCGGTGCCACCGGCACTTGGGGCGCCGGGGGCACGGGCTCCCCAGTCGGTGTTGGGGGTGCCTGAGGTGGCCGGGGTGCCTGAGGTGCGCCAAGTGGCCGGGGTGCCAGAGGTGGCCGGGGTGGTCCGGGTGTCATGGGTGCCAGAGGTGGCCGAGGTGGCCCCGGTGCCCGGGGTGCCCCGGGTGCCCCGGGTGCCTGAGTGGTCGGGGGCGGGGGCCGCCGAGGGATCGGGAGCCGCCGAAGAGCCGGAGCCCGAACAGGGAGTGGTAGCCGCCGAAGAGCCGGAGCCCGACCGGGGACCGGAAGCCGCCGAGCAGCCGGAGGCCGACCGAGGACCCGAGGCCGCCGAACCGCCGAAACCCGACCGAGAACCGGACCCCGACGAACCGCCGGACGCCGACCGAGAACCGGACCCCGACGAACCGCCGAAACCCGACCGAGAACCGGACCCCGACGAACCGCCGGAGACCCTCGGCGGATCGGGGTCCGTCGAGGAGTCAAGGCCCACCGGCGAGTCCATGGACGTCGAGGGGGCAGGAGGTGTCGGAGCGGACAGGGTGTCGAGGGCCACCCCCAGGCGCAGGACCAGGCGGACCCAGGACACCGCCTCCTGGCGGTGGTTGCGCAGCCACCAGAACCAGCCGATGGCCAGCACGATCGCGCCCGCCTCCGGCTCGTCGCCGGCGCGCACGGAGCGGTCCAGCGCCGCCCGGATGTTGTCCAGCTCGGTCTCCAGGCGGGAGATCCACGGCAGTTGGTCCGCCGACCGCAGGCGCGGCTCGGCCTCCTCGACCAGCGCCCGCACCCACGCGCGGTGCCGGCGCTCGGCCGTGGCGCGCAGCCCGGGCGCCTCGGCGGCGCGCTCGGTGGCGTACTCGTGGATGGTCTCCAGCATGCGGTAGCGCATGCCGCCGGAGCCGTCTGGGCCGCAGGGGGCGGCCACCACGAGGGACTTGTCCACGAGGGCGCCGACCAGGTCGGCCGCCGGGCCGGTGCACACGGCCTCGGCCGCCGCGAGGTCCCAGCCGCCGGCGAACACCGACGCCTCGCACAGCACCGTGCGCTCCCGCTCGTCCAGCAGGTCCCAGGACCAGTCGACGACCGCGCGCAGGGTCTGCTGGCGGGGCAGGACCGTGCGGCTGCCGGAGGTGAGCAGGCGGAAGCGGTCGTCGAGCCGGTCGGCGATCTGCCTCGGGGTCAGCAGTCTGAGCCGGGCGGCGGCCAGCTCGATGGCCAGCGGCAGTCCGTCCAGGCGGCGGCAGATCTCCGCCACGGCCTCGGTGTCGGCGAGCACGGCGTCGGCGTCGGGCCGGACGGCCTTCGCGCGCTCGGCGAACAGCCGGTGCGCCTGCTCCGGGGCGAGGGGCTCGACCGGGCGCACCGACTCACCGGGGATGGCGAGCGGTTCACGGCTGGTCGCGAGGATCGTGAGCCCCGGGCAATGGGTGAGGAGGGTCTCGGCGAGGGCGGCGGCCGCGTCGATGACGTGTTCGCAGTTGTCAAGGATCAGGAGTTGGCTGCGCGGGGCGCAGTACTCGATCAGCAGGGCGACGGGGTCGGCCTGCGGGGTCGCCAGCTCGTTGGTCAGCAGCACCGTCTCGCGCAGACGGAGCGCGCTGACCACCGCGCCGGGCACCGCCTCCGGATGGTCGAGCGGGGCCAGCTCGACCAGCCATGCCTGGGGGAGCCCTGCGGCGGCCTCCTCGGCGAGGCGGGTCTTTCCAGCGCCGCCCGGTCCGGTGAGGGTGACCAGGCGGGCCCTGTGCAAGTCGGAACGAATGGCTTCGAGTTCTGGTTCCCGCCCGACGAAGGACGTCAGGCGGGGGCGGAGATTGCCGGTGCGCTCGGGGGGTTGAGCGGGGGCCGGCGTCGTCGGCGGCTTCGGCGGCTGTGGCTGTGGTTCCCGCTGCCTGAGCAACGACGCGTGCAGAGCCTTGAGTTCCCCGCCCGGGTCGGTGCCGAGGGTGTCGGCGAGAGTGCGGCGGACGGTCTCGTACGCGGCCAGGGCGTCGGCGGGGCGGCCGGTGTCGCGCAGGGCGCGGATGAGCAGCGCGTGCAGGGGCTCGTCCAGCGGGTGGGCCGCCGTCACCTCTGTCAGCTCCGGTACGACGTCCGGGGCGCGGCCGAGGTCGAGGGCGGCGGCGGCCCGGACACGGGTGGCCTCCAGGCGCAGGGCCTCCGGGCGGGTGGCGGCGGTGCGGTCGGGGAGGTCGGCGAGGGCCGGGCCGTGCCAGAGGGCGAGGGCCTCGGTGAGGGTGCGGTGGGCGGTGGCCGGGTCGCCGTTCGTGAGGGCCTTGGTGCCGGTGTGGACGAGCCGTTCGAAGACGTACAGGTCGACGTCGTCCTCGGTGGCCTCGAGGCGGTAGCCGCCGGGGGTGGAGGCGATGGTGTGGCGGCCCAGGGTGCGGCGGAGGCGGCCGACGAGGGCCTGGAGGGCGGCGGGGGCGTCGTTCGGCGGGTCGTCCGCCCAGATCTCGTCGATGAGGGTATCGGGGGAGGTGCTGCGGGAGGGGCGCAGGGCCAGGGCGGTGAGGAGTGTGCGGAGGCGCTGACCGCCGATGGGCAGGGGGGTGCCCTGGTCGTCGGCTGCTTGGGTCACGCCCAGGATTCTGTACCGCACCTGGTCATTGTCGCGGGGGCCCGGGGTTGGGCACGGGGGTTTCGTCACCGGTGCTCTGATCGCGCCCCGAAGGGGCGCGGGGAACGGCACGACCAGCCTGAGCGCAGCCGTAGTCGGGTACGGCGGAGAGGGAACTTCTTTGCCCCCTGCTCACGCGCCGGAGGCCAACGCCCCCCTCCTCGGCTGGATCCCGGAGGGCACCGCACGCGCGCGTGCCGGTGTCCCGGTCCAGCAGGTTCCGCGGCGGGAGAGGAGGCGGTGGAGCCAGAGTTCGAGGGAGACGAGGTCGGCGAGGCCGTCCAGGGGGAGGGGGTCGCCGGCGGCGGCCGTGGCCAGGGCGTTGCGGACCACGCGGGCCTCCACCAGGCCCGCGTCGGCCAGGAGGGGGGTAGTGAAGAGGTCCTGGAGGGAGTCGGCCGCCATGCGCAGGCCCGCGCGCGCGGCCGCCGCCGAGGGGGCGTGGGATGGGGCGCCCCAGCCGGGCGGGAGGTCGGTGACGCCGGCGCCCTCCAGGACCGTACGGAGGATGGCGGCGCGGGCGCCGGGCTGGACGCGCAGGGCCTCCGGGAGGGCGCGGCAGGCGCGGACGACCTGGTTGTCGAGGAACGGCGCGTGCAGACGCTGGGAGCGGATCTCGGCGGCCTGTTCCAGAACGCGCAGGTCGGCGGCGTGGCGGGCGAGGGCGGCACGCGCGCGATACTCGCCGGGGCGCTGGGCGCCGGTGCCGGAGCGGACCGCCTCCGACTGCAGCAGAACCGATACTTCGGCCAGTGCCTCCCCGGTCAGCCAGCGGGCGGCCGGCCCGGGTCTGGCCCAGGTCAGCGCGGCGAGGGACGCGCCGACCGCTCCCTTGGGCTCGTCGAAGCGGCGTTGCATCAGCCGCTCGGCCAGCGCTTCGAGGCCGGTCCGGTACGGCGTGCGGGCGAGCCGGCGGGCGGCGCCGTACACGCGCGCGGGGACCATCACCGAGCCGTCGGCCTTGGCGAGCGCGGCGACCGGGCGGACCAGATGGCGCCGTTGGCGGTCCATGAGGAGGTCGGCGAGGCGGGCGGGGTGGGCGTCGAGGACCTGGCGGGCGCCGTGGCCGGTGAAGTGGTCGGCGCTGCCGGAGGCGAGCCGGGCGCGGTGCCGGGCCGCCGTGACCAGCGAGGGTCCCGGTTCGTCGGTGAGCGGGCCGTCGAGGTCGGCGTACGGCAGGGTCTCCTCGGCGCCGGTCACGACGACGTGGTGCAGGCGGGGGCCCGCGGCCAGGGCGCCGGCGCGTTCGAGTTCGGCTTCCCGGCCGGACACGGCCAGGTCGTTGAAGGTGACGGCGAGGAGCCGCTCGCCCGCGCCCGTGCCGTGGCCGAGGAGCGTGCCGGGTCTGCCGGGCAGCCCGGCGGCGAGCAGGGCGAGGGTGCCGGAGGCGGGGCCGCCGGAGAGGTCGGCGCCGATGCCGGGCACGGGCATCCCGCGCCGGGCCCGCCGCTCGGCCGGGCCCATGCCGGGCACCGGCCCGGGGTCGAGGTCGGGCACGTGCCGGGGTGCCGACAGCCGGGTGCGGACCGCCTCCACGAGGGCGTCGCGTACGGCGTCCACGGCGCGGTCGGGGTCGGCCGGGGCCGCGCCCACGGCGAGGGAGGCGACCGGCTCGTACCCGGCGATCTCGCGCGTCCCGGCGCGCAGCACGAGCGCGTGCCCCGGCGGAACGCGCCGTACGCCGTCGTACGGGGTGGTGTCGCGCAGCGCGGCCGGTACGTCCGGGGCGGCGAGCAGGGCGGCGAGGTGGCCGAAGTCGAGGTTGGCCTCGATGAGGTCGGCGAGCGGCAGCGCGGCGGTGGCGTAGGCGGTGCCGCCGGCCCAGGGGGTGTGGAACACCGGGCGGGCGCCCGCGAGATCGCCGCAGACGGTGATGCGGCGGCCGACTTGGACGACGGCCGTGTAGCTGCCCGGCCAGGTCGTCAGATGGCGCAGCGCGCCCCCGCGCGCGGTGAACAGGCCGCGCCGCAGCTCGTCGTCGGAGGCGCCGCAGATGCCGAGGACGGCGACGCGGTTGTCGGCGTCGGCCTTCACCACGCGCACCTCGTCCGGGCGCCAGTCGCCGACGGCCCACAGCGGATCCGGGTCGCCCCACAGGAGTTGGGAGCCGACGGGGTGCAGGGTCTCGCCGTCGTAACCGGTGGCGCCCGCGGAGCCGAGACCGGCGACGCCCGCGGCGGTGCTGCTCCAACCCACCAACCACCGCATCGACGCCTCCACAGGCTGTGGACAACAGTGCACCGTACGAACCGGATCCCCATGCTGCCATGAAGGACGCGCTCTGGAGGGGCGTCGGCACCGGCTTCGATCGAGGGAAACGTGAGGGAAACCCGTGGGATGCCAGGGGCGGTCGACGAGCGCGGGGCGGGCGGGGCGTCGGCGACTCCCGGCCGGTTCGACGCGAATGCGCCCCCTGTACGCTCCCCCAAAACGCCCTTCGCGCCCTCAAGTTGCATGGTGAGAGCAGCAATCACCCCCCGTACGGCTGGGTCGATTTTCAGCCAATCATGCGGAGGCGTCGGGAATTTGAGCACGCTCCGTACAGGCCTGCGGAGTACGTGGCGGGGCGCACACGCGCACAGTCCGGGAGGCGGGCATCGCCTCCCGGACCGGTCCGCCACCCGCGGGGATGAAGGTGGCGGTGTCCCCCAGCCCACTGGATCCAGTACAGCGGGCCGACCCACGCAAGAGCCATGGAACCGCTCCCCCGATGGCCGGAGAAGAGCGCACGGACGGGCGCACGGCCACACGCGCGGGGGCACGCGGCGACAGACCGTGCACGGTGCGTACAGGACCGTACTTCCGTACGGACCACAATCCCGCCATCCGGAACAATGCCCCTTAACGCTTGGGATGCGGCGAACTACGCTGGGTTTACGAATGCCGCGTGGTTATGCCAGCGCGGCAGCCGTCTGTGTCGAGGGGTGGCGCATGTCCAGGGAGCAACGCGGGCCGAACGAAAAACTCGGCACCGTTCTCGCCCTCGCGGGAATCAGCAACGCAGGACTCGCGCGACGCGTCAACGACCTTGGCGCGCAACGCGGGTTGACACTTCGCTACGACAAGACCTCGGTGGCGCGCTGGGTGTCGAAGGGGATGGTGCCGCAGGGCGCGGCGCCGCACCTCATCGCGGCCGCCATCGGCCAGAAGCTCGGCCGCCCGGTGCCGCTCCACGAGATCGGCCTGGCGGACGCGGATCCCGCGCCCGAAGTGGGCCTCGCCTTCCCCAGAGACGTAGGACAGGCGGTGAAGTCGGCGACGGAGCTGTACCGCCTCGACCTCGCCGGGCGCCGGGCCGGCTCCGGCGGCATCTGGCAGTCGCTCGCCGGATCGTTCGCAGTGAGCGCATACGCAACGCCTGCCTCACGATGGCTGATAACCCCCGCCGACAGCTCGGTCGCGCGGGAGGCGGGATCCGTCGAGGGCTCCGGCGCACCGATCAAAGTCGGCCACAGCGATGTGCAGAAGCTGCGGGAGGCCGCCGAGGACGCCAGGCGCTGGGACTCCAAGTACGGCGGCGGGGACTGGCGTTCGTCGATGGTGCCGGAGTGCCTGCGGGTGGAGGCGGCGCCGCTGCTGCTCGGCGCCTACTCCGACGAAGTGGGCCGTGCGCTCTTCGGGGCCTCCGCGGAACTCACCCGGCTCGCCGGCTGGATGGCCTTCGACACCGGCCAGCAGGAGGCCGCGCAGCGGTACTACATCCAGGCGCTGCGCCTCGCGCGCGCGGCGGCGGACGTCCCGCTGGGGGGCTATGTGCTGGCCTCCATGTCGCTGCAGGCGACCTACCGCGGCTTCGGCGACGAGGGGGTCGATCTGGCGCAGGCCGCGCTGGAGCGGAACCGGGGGCTGGCGACCGCGCGCACGATGAGTTTCTTCCGGCTGGTGGAAGCGCGGGCACACGCGCGTGCGGGGGATGCGCAGGCGGCGGGTGCGGCGCTGAAGGCCGCTGAGGGATGGCTCGAGCGGTCTCGGGAGGGAGACAACGATCCTTCTTGGCTTGGTTTCTATGGCTATGACCGGTTTGCTGCGGATGCGGCCGAATGCTATCGGGACTTGAAGGCGCCTCGGCAGGTGCGTCGGTTCACGGAACAGGCGCTGTCGAAGCCGACGGAGGAGTTCGTGCGGTCGCACGGGCTGCGGCTGGTCGTCTCGGCCGTCGCCGAGCTGGAGTCCGGGAACCTGGACGCCGCCTGTGAGCAGGGAGTACGGGCCGTGGAGGTGGCCGGGCGGATCTCCTCGGCGCGGACGACGGAGTATGTGAAGGATCTGCTGCACCGGCTGGAGCCGTACGGCGACGAACCGCGGGTGGTGGAGCTGCGGGAGCGGGCCCGGCCGCTGCTGATGGCTCCGGCATGAGAACCGTCACCACCCGCGTTTGAAGGCATTGTCAGTGGCGCAGTGCACTATCGAGGTGGGAGGTGGTGCAGGTGCCGGTCGGTGCGTACGACTGTGATGTGCTCGTGATCGGTGGGGGGATCGTCGGGCTGTCCACGGCGTATGCGATCACCCGGGCCGCGCCGGGGACGCGGGTCACCGTGCTGGAGAAGGAGCCGGGGCCGGCCCGGCACCAGACGGGGCGCAACAGCGGGGTCATCCACAGCGGGATCTACTACCGGCCGGGCTCGCTCAAGGCGCGGTACGCGGTGCGGGGCGCCGCCGAAATGGTGAAGTTCTGCGCCGAATACGGCATCGCGCACGCCGTCACCGGCAAGCTCATCGTCGCCACGGAGCGGGAGGAACTGCCCCGGCTGCACGCGCTCGTGCAACGCGGGCGGGAGAACGGCATACCGGTGCGGGAACTGGGACCCGCGCAGATAGGTGAGTACGAGCCGGAGGTGCGCGGCCTCGCCGCCATACACGTCGGTACGACCGGGGTGTGCGACTTCGTCGGCGTCGCCCGGCAGCTGGCGCGCGCCTCCGGGGCCGAGATCCGGTACGGCGCCCGGGTCGTACGGATCGACCGGCGGCCGGAGCGGGGCGTGGCCGTGCTCACCGCGGGCGGGGACGTCGTACGCGCGCGCGTGCTGGTGAACTGCGCCGGGCTGTACTGCGACGAGGTGGCCCGGCTGACCGGGGACGAGCCCGAGGTGCGGATCGTGCCGTTCCGCGGGGAGTACTACGAGCTGGCGCGGCCGGAGCTGGTGCGCGGGCTGGTGTATCCGGTGCCGGATCCGGCGTTCCCGTTCCTCGGCGTGCATCTGACGCGCGGGATCGACGGGGGTGTGCACATCGGTCCGAACGCGGTGCCGGCGCTGGCCCGGGAGGGGTACGGATGGGGGGTGGTACGGCCCCGGGAGCTGGCCGGGACGGTGGCCTGGCCGGGGTCGTGGGCGATCGCCTGGCAGCACTGGAGATACGGCGCGGGTGAACTGCACCGCTCGCTGTCCAAGGGGGCGTTTCTCCAGGCTGTGCGGAGGTTGCTGCCCGGGGCGGAGGCCGGGGATCTGGTGCGGGCCCCCGCGGGGGTGCGGGCGCAGGCGGTGTTGCGGGACGGGACGCTGGTGGACGACTTCTTGATCAAGGAGGGGGCTCGTGCGGTCCATGTGCTCAACGCGCCGTCTCCTGCGGCCACCGCTTCGCTGCCGATCGGGCGGGAAGTCGGGCGCCGGGTGCTGTCGATGCTCGGCTCGCTGTAGGGGCCGTACGGTCTGCCGGGAGGGCACCCGCACCGTGCCCCGTAAAATCGGAAGCACTGTGTCTGACTCGCTGAACCTCCCCGAAGCCCCCTCGCCGGCCCCCCACACCCCCGGCGTCCCCGTCCGGCATACCCGGACCAAGGGGGAGCCGCGGTTCCCGGACGGGCCCAGGGCCGATCCCGCCGGGTCGCACTTCGAGCGGCGGATCCGGAGCTTCCAGCCGCGGCGCAGCCGGGTGACCGCCGGGCAGGCGGACGCGTTGCAGCGGCTGTGGCCCAAGTGGGGGCTCGACATCGACGGGCAGCGGGTCCTCGACCTGGGCGAGCTGTTCGGGAACGACAATCCCGTAGTGCTGGAGATCGGGTTCGGGATGGGCGAGGCCACCGCGCAGATGGCCGCCGCCGACCCGGACACCAACATCCTCGCCGTCGACGTACACACCCCGGGGCAGGGCAATCTGCTGGGCCTCGCGGACCGCGGCGCCCTGGCCAACGTCCGGGTGGGCAACGGGGACGCGATCATCCTGCTCAGGGAGATGCTCACCCCCGACTCACTGGACGGGCTGCGCGTGTACTTCCCGGACCCCTGGCCCAAGAAGCGGCACCACAAGAGACGGCTCATCCAGCCCGAGTTCCTGACCCTCGCCGCGACCCGGCTGCGGCCCGGCGCGCTCGTGCACTGCGCGACCGACTGGGAGCCGTACGCGGAACAGATGCTCGAAGTGCTCACCGCGCATCCCGACTTCGAGAACACGCAGGCAGACGGCGGTTTCGCAGCACGCCCGCGGTTCCGGCCGCTCACCCGTTTCGAGGGTCAGGGGCTGGACAAGGGACATGTGGTGAACGATCTGCTCTTCCGTCGCGTACCGCACCAGAACCGATCACACGAACCGCATCAGGGCTGATAAACCGCTCCAGCCCCTCGTCCCGTCACCGTTAGGGTCGATGCCGTGGCCACCAGTCCTCCGTTTCCGACGTATCCCCCGGGCCCGCACGGCCCCATGCTCCGCCATCCCCACTGGTGGCAGCGCAGGTGGGTGCGGTACGGGGCGCTGATCACGCTGCTGGCGCTGTCCGGTCTGGTCATCCTCGCGCTGGTGCGCCGGCAGACCGGTACCGAGGGGTTTCTCGTCGGCCTCGGGCTGGCCGTGCTGCCCGTGCCCTGGCTCATCGCCGCCTTCCGGTGGCTGGACCGGGTGGCACCGGGCCCCTGGCGGAACCTGGTCTTCGCGTTCGCCTGGGGCGCGTGCGCGGCGGCGCTGATAGCGATCGTCGCCAACAGTTTCGCGACCAAGTGGATAGCCACCGCCACCGCCGACCCGGCCAGTGCCAACACCCTCGGCGCCACCGTCATAGCGCCGATCGTGGAGGAGTCCGCGAAGGCCGCCGCCGTACTGCTGGTCTTTCTCTTCCGCAGACGTGACTTCACCGGGATCGTCGACGGGGTGGTGATAGCCGGGATCACCGCCACCGGGTTCGCGTTCACCGAGAACATCCTCTACCTGGGCACGGCCTTCGGGGCCGACCAGCTCAACGGCGGTGACGGCATCGCCTCCGTCACCGCCGCGACCTTCTTCGTGCGCATCGTGATGTCCCCGTTCGCGCACCCCCTGTTCACCACCCTCACCGGCATCGGCTTCGGCATCTCCGCGCTCTCCGCCGAACGGCAGCACGTCCGGCGGGTGCTGCTGCCGATCTGCGGTCTGCTGCTCGCGATGAGCATGCACGCCTTCTGGAACGGCTCCTCCACCTTCGGCGAGTTCGGGTTCTTCGCCGTCTACGGCGGATTCATGGTGCCCGTGTTCGGGCTGCTGACCTGGCTCGCGATCTGGACGCGGCAGCGGGAGCTGCGCACCGTGCGGGAGGAGCTTCCGGCGTACGTGCTGGCCGGATGGCTGGGGCCCGCCGAGCCGTTCGCGCTCGGCTCGATGCGGGCACGGCGGACCGCCCGCGACTACGCCCGCCACCACGGCGGCCGGCCCGCGGCGAAGACGGTGGCGCAGTACGAGACCTACGCCACGTCGCTCGCGCTTCTGCGGCACAAGGGGCGCAAGGGGAAGGCCGGGGCCGACTTCGTCGTACGCGAGCGGGAGCTGCTGGAAGAGCTGTGGCGGCGCAGGGATGTGGCGCGGCCGGCCTTGGAGTACGCGACCAGGGCGTCCCTTCCGACGCCGGTGTACTGGGCCCCGCAGATACCTGCGGCGTACGGGCCGGGGTACGGGTACCCGGCGGTGCCGAATCCCGCGTACAACCCGTACCGGTCGTAGCCGGCCGGGTTGCGGCGGGATCCTTGACGGCAAAGGACTAGGCGGAAGCCTCCGTCAGCTTCGCCACCTCCGCCTCCGTGAGCTTCAGGTCCGCCGCGCCGAGCAGGGCCGGTAGCTGGTCGAGGGTGCGGGCCGAGGCGATCGGGGCGGTGACCGTCGGCTGCGCTGCCAGCCAGGCGAGGGCGACCGTGGCGACGGGGGCCTCATGGGCGGCGGCGATCTCGTCCAGGGCCACCAGGACCTTCTGGCCGTGCTCGGAGTCGGCGTACTGGGCGGCCCGGCCGGCGCGGGCACTGTCGACCTTGACCCCGGGGCGGTACTTGCCGGTCAGGAAACCCGCGGCGAGGGAGAAGTACGGCACCGCGGACAGGCCCTCCTTGGCGGCCAGGTCCTGCAGCGGGCCCTCGTAGGTGTCGCGGGAGACCAGGTTGTAGTGGGGCTGGAGGGCGACATAGCGGGCCAGGCCCTCGCGGTCGGAGAAGTCGAGGGAGGCCTTGAGGCGCTCGGCGCTGATGTTGGAGGCGGCGATGTGGCGGACCTTGCCCGCCTTCACCAGCTCGTCCAGCGCGCCGATGATCTCCTCGACCGGGATCTCCGGCTGGTCGAAGTGGGTGTAGTAGAGGTCGATGTAGTCGGTGTCCAGGCGGCGCAGGGAGGCGTCGGCGGCGGCCTTGATGTTGGCCGCGGACAGGCCCTGGTACTCGGGGTGCTGGCTGACCTTGGTGGCGATGACGACGTCGGCGCGGTTGCCGCGGGACGCGACCCACCTGCCGATGATCGTCTCGGACTCGCCGCCCTTGTTGCCCTCGATCCACGCCGTGTAGGAGTCGGCCGTGTCGATGAAGTTGCCGCCGGCCGCCGCATAGGCGTCGAGGACGGCGAAGGAGGTCTCCTCGTCGGCGGTCCAGCCGAAGACGTTGCCGCCGAGGGAGAGCGGGAAGACCTCGAGGCCGGAGGAACCGAGTGTGCGCAGAGAAGTCATGGTCCACGTCAACGCCGACGGTGGTTGATCGCATTCCACCGCCGGCGCAGAGATCCGCAAAAGGAGCAGTCGGGTCAGGGGGTGAGGCCCTTGTCGCGCAGCCACGGCGCCGGGTCGATGGCGCTGGCCTGGCCGTTCGGGTGGACCTCCAGGTGGAGGTGCGGGCCGGTGACGTTGCCGGTGGCGCCGATGCGGCCGATGACCTCGCCGGTGGAGACCTTCTGGCCGACCGAGACGTTGATCGAGGACTGGTGGCAGAACCACAGCTCGGTGCCGTCGTCCAGGGTGAGGACGGTGCGGTAGCCGTAGGCGCCGGCCCAGCCGGCCTGGGTGATCGTGCCGCCGTGGACGGCCTTGATGAGGGTGCCGGTGGGAGCGGCGAAGTCGAGGCCGGTGTGGTAGCCGGAGGACCACATCGCGCCGGGCTGGCCGAAGGTGCCGGTGATCGTGTACGAGACGACGGGCAGCGTGTACTGCTTGGCCAGCTCGGCCAGGCGCTTGGCCTCGGCGGCCTTCTTGGCGTCGGCCTCGGCCTTGTCCTTGGCGGCCGCTGCCTTGGCGGCTGCGTCCTTCTCCGCCTTGGCGGCCGCGTCGGCGATCTGCTTCTGGCCGGCGGCGAGCGCGGCGGCGGTGGCCTTGCTGTCGGCCTTGCTCTGCTGCTGCTCGGCCTGGGCCATGATCCGGTTGCGCAGGGCCTCGCCGGCGTTGCCGCTGTCCGCGCTGTCGGAGGTCACGCCGACCTTGCTGAGCGCGGTGGCGCTGGTGTGGGGCTCGGCGGAGCCGGCGCCGAAGAGGTGCTCGACGGAGTCCAGGTCCGGCAGGGACAGGGAGACCGGTGGTTTGCCGGTGTTGGCGCTGGCCATGCCGCCGGCGCCGACCGCGGCCATCACGCCGACGCCGAGGACGGTGGAGCTGCGCGCGAATCCGCCGCGCTGCTTGGCGACGCGGTGCCGGCCGCGGACCGGGGTGAGGGAGTCCTCGGTGGGGTTCCACTCCTCCCAGGGGCCCTCCTCGGCGCGGTAGGCGCCGTAGCCGAAGGTTTCGGGCTCGGACGGGGCTTCTGGGGCAGGCCGGTTGGACGCCACGCGGGCGTACTCCTTTCCTTCCTCCGCCTACCGGGTTAGCTGACGGGTTCGGAGCAGGAAGGTCTCCTACGCGCGTATACCGGACGTGGATCTTGTGCGTTCACTGAATCCACTGCGGTATCCGCGCGATTCACCCCAAGGTGGTGGTTCCCCGGTTCCCTTGCGGGATTCGGCGCGTGCGCACGGAGCCGCCTCTTGTGACGGCTGGGACGACCGCGCTGCGTTATCGAACGTTAATAGACCTACCAGGCAGTTTCCAAGGCGTTCGGCTTGATCATTAACGTTTCCGGTCGCGGACTTACCGGTCAGGAGCGCTGCAAATCGGGCGAGTTGGCCACCATTCAGGAGTCTCGGCGTTTTTGATGGTGTCTCAGATGTTATGCGGAGGGCTTCCGTCCGGTCACCCTGGGTGAAGACGATCACGTCCGGCGAAAGCGGTGTGCATCCCACCCTGCGCATGACGTACACTGGAGTCACAACGACGCGGGGTGGAGCAGCTCGGTAGCTCGCTGGGCTCATAACCCAGAGGTCGCAGGTTCAAATCCTGTCCCCGCTACTGAAGGCTCAGGGCCCGGAAACCATTGGTTTCCGGGCCCTGAGTGTTTCCGGCTGCCGGGAAGGCGGACCCACCGGCAGCCGGTGGCGGACTCAGCCCAGCAGATGCCTGTTCGGCCCCTTGGCGGTCTCCTCCAGCTCAGGCAGTACGACCACCTCCGCGCCCTCCTTCACCAAAACCCCCGTACCGTCCGCCCCCGCGACGAATGTGTCCGGCTCCCGCCAGGCCGTGACCACCCGCCGCACCCCCGCCCGCAGGATCAGCTCGGCACAGGGCGCAGGCCGGGAAGCGCGCCGGGCACAGGGCTCCAGGCTGCTGTACACCGTGGCGCCGGCCAGCCGCGGATCCGCCGGATCGACCTTCGCCAGCGCGGCCTCCTCCGCATGGACCACGGGATCCGCACCCTCCCGGGAGTGGCCGCGGGCCAGCTCCGTACCGTCGGCGGCGACCACCACCGCACCCACGCTGAACGCCGTGGGCGACGGCGGGCACAGCGCGGCGAGCTCGCAGGCGGTGCGCAGCCAGTGGCGGTCGGCGGCGGCGGGGAGCGGGCCGGTGCCGGGCGCCGTGGGCTCGTAGCGCATGAGGACCACGTCCTCGATACGGCGGGACTCGGTCAGACGCAGCCGGCCGGCCTGGTAGCCGCCCGGGCCGAAGAGCCGGGGCGCGGCCGGGTCGCCGACGAACAGCGGGGCGAGGACCAGCTGGAGCTCGTCGGCGAGGCCCTGCTGAAGGAGCTGGGTGTGGACGGTGCCGCCGCCCTCGACCATCAGCCGCCGTACGCCGCGTACGTCGTGCAGGTGGGCCAGCAGGGCCCGCCAGTCGAGCTCGGGGCCGAGCGACACGATGTCGGCGCTGCCGCCGACGCGGCGGGCGGCCTGCCCGGCGCCCTTGTCGGTCGTGCAGACGAGCTTGTCGCCGCCGGTGTGCCAGAAGTTGGCGTCGGGGTCGAGGTCACCGGTGGCGGTGACGGTCACCTTCAGCGGGTACTCCGGCCTGCCCTCCCGGACCCGGGCCGCGCGGCGCTCGGCGGAGTTGACCAGCAGCCGCGGGTTGTCGGCGCGGATCGTGCCGGCGCCGATCAGGATGGCGTCGACCGAGGCCCGTACCGCGTCGACCCGGTCGAAGTCGGCCGGGCTGGACAACAGGAGCCGGTCGGGGCCGGTGTCGTCCAGGTAGCCGTCGAGGGAGACGGCGGCGGACAGCAGCACGTACGGGTACGACATCGGCGCGCTCTCCCTGTGAAGTCTGCGAAGTCGGTCTTGGTTCAAGTTTGAAACAACCTACACTGGCAGCATGACGACCCGCTGGCTCAGCCCCGAGGAGCAGCGCGCCTGGCGCGCGTATCTCGCCGCGACGCACCTCCTGGAGGACGCGATCGACCGGAACCTCCAGCAGGAAGCCGGCATGCCGCATCTGTTCTACTCCGTGCTGGCCAATCTCTCCGAGGCGCCCGACCGGCGGCTGCGGATGACCGATCTCGCCGAGACGCTGAAGATCACGCGCAGTCGGCTGACCTATGCGGTGACCCGCCTCGAGCGGGACGGGCTGGTGCGCCGGGAGGACTGCCGCTGGGACAAGCGCAGCAGCATCGCCGTACTGACGGACGAGGGGATGGCCGTGCTGGAGCGTACGGCACCCGGGCACGTCGAGACCGTACGGGCCACCTTGTTCGACCGGCTCACGCCGGAGCAGGTGGGGCAGCTGGAGGAGATCTTCACGCAGGTCGCGCGCGGGTTGCAGGGGGACGAGGGCACCGAGTCCGGGGCGGACGACGTGCCCTGGCGGCGCCGTTCGTCCTGTTCCTGAGCGGCGTCCAGCAGGAAAGGCGATTGCTTTAAGTTTGAAGCATGGGGTAGGGTCCCTCGCGTCACACTGCTTCAAATCTTAAGCACAAGCCCGTACCCGGAGGGACCCGCATGCCCGACACCCCCGCCGCCACGCCGCGCGCCCGCGTCCGGGTACCGCTGCGCTTCCACGACGGCTACAGCGTGGACGCCGAACTCGTCACCTTCCACGGCCTCGCCGACGGCCAGGAGCACGTCGCCGTGGTCCTCGGCGACCCGGCCCCGGACTCCGTCCCCCTGGTACGGCTGCACTCCGAGTGCCTGACCGGTGACGTCTTCGGCTCGGCCCGCTGCGACTGCGGACCCCAGCTGCGCGAGGCGGCCGAGCGCATCGCCGACCGCGGCGGCGTCCTGCTCTACCTCCGCCAGGAGGGCCGTGGCATCGGCCTCTACAACAAGCTCGACGCGTACGCCCTCCAGGACCAGGGCCTCGACACCTACGAGGCGAACGCCGCGCTCGGCCTGCCGGAGGACGCCCGCGACTACACGGCCGCCGCACAGATGCTCGCCGCCCTCGGCATCGACGAGCTGGACCTGCTGTCCAACAACCCCGACAAGGCCGAGCAATTGCGCACGCTGGGCGTCGTCGTACGGGACCGGGTGCCGACCGGCGTCTTCACCACGGCCCACAACGTCCGCTACCTGCGCGCGAAGGTCCTCCAGACCAGCCACACCCTGCCCCTGGCCGAGCTGAGCGTGGGCTGAGCCCGGCGTCACCGCACCGGGCGACACCCCGGGAGGGCCAGAGCCGGTGCGGCCGACAGGGTCGGCAGGAGCGCGGCCGTGGCGTGCTGATCAGGGGCGGGGTGGCGGCGTTTCTGCGGGCCTACGGGAGGGCCGGTCCCACCAGTTGAGCATCGGCTCGCCCAGCGTCTGCGGCCCCCGGTAGCGAGCCGCCGTCAGCTCGGCCCGGGCCGGCGCGCTCAGATCGACCCGGTCGATGGGTGCGTCCGGCTCCGCGGGTGCCGGCAGCCGGAGACCCGCGTCGGCGAACGGCCCCGACCAGGGCGGTGAAGCGATGAACTCCCTTACGGCGGAGCCGGGTTGGAGTACGGCTGCGCTGAAGGCGACGACCGGCAGACGGCGGTGGGCCAGGACTGCCGTACCGGCGATGTCCACCGCGTCGAAGAAGGCGAGACCGGTGTCCAGGACCCGGAGCCCGGCCCCGGACCCGGCCGAGCGCGCCGCCGCATGACCAGCGCGCCGGAAGGACGCGAGGTCGGTCTCCGGCAAAGGCGCGTCACCGGCCGCCCACAACCCCGTGGCCCCGCGCGCGGCGCGGATCACCTCCGTCCCCGGAGGAACCCCTCCACCACCCGGCGCACCTTCCCGGCGGCGCCGTCGTCCCCGAGCCGCATGTCGATGTTGGCCGCGGTGCACACGGCATCGATCTGGAACGCGGCCAGCTCCACGTCCAGCGAGGCGTCGGCATCCGGGCCGGCGGACCGCCGCAGTTGCCCGGCGATGAGTTTCAGCCAGGCCTCGCGGTGGGCGAACAGGGCGTCGCGCACCGGGCCGGGGCGGCTGTCGTAGACGGGAAGGTTGGCTGCCCAGAAGCAGCCACCGGCGAACAGGGGCGTCTGCGCGTAGGCGATCCAGTGCTCGATCAGCGCCCGCAGCCGGGCGGAGCCCGCCGGTACGGACTCCGCGGGCCGTACGACCGCCCGCTCGAACTCCCGGTGCGCGCTCTCGGCGGCGGCCAGCTGCAGGTTCTCCTTGGTCCTGAACAGCGTCTGCACACCGCTCTTGCTCAGCCCGAGGTCGGCGGCCAGGCGGCCGATGCTGAGCCCGTCGAGCCCGTCCAGCGAGGCGATGTCGACGGCGCGCCGGGCGACCCGCTGCCGGGCACGCGCGCCGCGCACCAGCCGCAGATCGGTCACCTCGGGCCCCTCCGCACCCAGCACTCCCCGCGCCGCGCCGGGCTCCGCGCCCCGTCGTTCGCTCTCCATCCCCGTCATCGTGCCACAAGCGGCCACGAGAAGGTATACGACCGGTCGTACGTCTTGTTCGTGTATGAAATGGAGCGCGGACAACTACGGACGGAGTACTCTGGCCGGAGTGGTTTTCTGCTGGAGTACCCGCACATGGAGCCGGACATCCCATGGTGAGACGCAACGACGAACGGCGTGCCGCGCTGGTCGACGCCGCGATCGAGGTGCTGGCGCGCGAAGGCGCGCGCGGGCTGACCTTTCGCGCGGTGGACGCAGAGGCCGCCGTGCCGCCCGGTACGGCGTCCAACTACTTCTCCAGCCGCGACGATCTGCTCACCCAGGCCGGTTCCCGCGTCTATGAGCGGCTCCAGCCGGACGAGGCCACCATCGCCCGCCAGCGGTCGGCCGGCCGCGACCGGGAGACGTACGCGGAGCTGATGCGCGAACTCGTGGGCCGCGTCAGCTCCTTCCGCACCGGCTACCTCGCGCTGCTGGAACTCCGCCTGGAGGCCACCCGCCGTCCGGAGCTGCGCACGGTGCTCACCGAGCGGGTCCGCGCCGACCTCGAGGCCAACGTCGCCTATCACGAGGCCTCCGGCCTCCCCGGCGACGCCACGGCCGTCAAGCTCCTCTACCTCGCCCTGAACTGGCTGATCGTCGAACAGCTCACCCTGCCGGACGTGCTCTGCGAAGCGGAGCGCGAGGAACTGGTGTCGGCGGCGGTGGAGCGGATCGTGGCGGAGGGCTGATCCGTCCCGGCCTCGGCCACGGCGGGGCTGACCGCGCGCTCGCCACCAAGCCTTGGAGGCGAACCGGATCAGACCGTGGCCTCGGGCTGTTCGGGGGTGAGGTGGTGCACGGTCGTCTGTTCGGCGTGCGGGGCGAGGAGGCCCGTCAGTTCGTCGGCCGCCATCTTGAGGAGGTCGCCGTCCCGGTCGGCGTGGAGGGTCTCGAGGACGAAGGCGATGTGCGTGGAGTCCTCGGTGACGCGGGTGCGGTGGGCGTCGCGGTGGTTCCAGTGGCGGGTCAGGACCCCGGTGGTGTCGGCGTAGATGACCTCGCCGGGCTTGGGGTTCTCGACGGTGTCCGGTTCGCCCAGCGGGGTGAAGGACTCGGTGCCGATGGCGTACCGGATGCCGATGTCACCGGTGACCCGGTCCAGGTCGAAGGCGCCGGCGGGCAGGCCGTGCCGTACGGAGACGGAGTTGTACGAGTCGACGGCCGGGTTGATGCGCGGCAGGCTGCCCCTCTTGGCGAGCCTGCGGCCGAGCGCGTCGACGCTGGGGCGGATGCGGCGGGGGTTGGTGCCGAAGGCACGGTAGGCGGTGTGCCAGGCCTCGATACGGGGGTCGGTCTCGTCGGCGGGCCGCCAGGTCCCGTCGGCGAGCCGCTGCTCCAGTTCCGCCAGGGCGGTGACGGTGTGCGGCCAGGGCTCGCGGCCGCGTACGCCGGTGGCGGTGACCAGGGCGATGCGGGCGCCGGGGAAGGCTTCTGCGACGGCGGGGGCGAGGCGGAAGGCGGGCATGGGCGGGGGTCCGTTTCCTTCGTGCGAGTTCCTGCGGGCGGGACCGGAGGCCTGTGGTCGTCGTGCCTGGAAGAGCAACGTACCGGCTGGACCGATGCAGGGACCGGCCGAGGGCCGCGCCCTGGGAAGTCGAACCCACGGCCAAGGGAAGGCCAACGGCCAGTGCGTTCCTCCTTTCTGCCGCACGCCGGCCCGGTACTCGGCTTCGCTCCGGCACCCCCGCCTGACCAGCCGCTTTCACCGGCCCAAACGAGCCGAAAGAGGGGTTCGGCGACCCCGGCTCGGCTACTGCCCGCGTGCGTTCGACATGCGCACGGTGCGGGTCTGGGCAAGCCTGGGACGCATTCCCCCAAGACACGCGTCTTGCCGGAGGACCCAGAAAGGACCGTTCCCATGCGACACTTCGCCGCTCTCTTCATCGCCGCGCTCCTCGCGGCTCTTGCTATCCCGGCCGGTACGGCTTCGGCCGCCCCGTCCGGTATCTGCGATTCCCACACGATCAGCAGGCTCTGCTGGTAACCCCTTCTTGAACAGGGACAGGCCGCCGGCGTGGAGCCCGCGGCCTGTCCCCGTACGACGACTCCGTCACGCCACGCCGCGGGCCTGAAGTTCATGGGATGAACTTCACCTCTGGGAAGGCCGCACTCGGACCGTCCAGCAGGCGCTCCCGGTGGTGGCGCAGGTGTAGGTCGAAGAACGCGAGCGGGTACGCCTGCTGGATCCGTACCGCCCGGCCGGGATCGAGGGTGCCGATCCAGCCCTGAAGGTCTGCGGCGCTCATCCCGGTCGCCTTCGCCAGCTGTGGGACCAGGAACTGGACGTCGCAGTACGACGAGTGAACCGCGCCCTCCGCCTGGATGGCGAGCCGCCATCCCCGCAGGTGGGACCAGAACTCGGCCACGCTCGGCTGCGTGGCCCGGGGGAACTCGGCGGTCATCAGCATGAACGGCCGGTCCAGGTCGGTGGTGACCGTCGGCTGCATCGGCCCGTCGAAGCTCAGCCCGGCCCGGACGCGCCGGTCCTCACTCATCACGAAGGCCGTCGCCGACGCGCCCTTCGACCAGCCGAACATGCCGATGCGCTGCGCATCGAGGGCGCCGGGCAACCCGGCCGGCAGCGGCCGGTGTTCGGCGTCGGGGTTGCGCCCGGCCGCGAGATCCTCGACGCGGTCGAGCACGAACCGGATGTCGGTGGCGAAGTCCCGTGGTGTCAGGGCGGGTCGGTCGAGCGGGACCGTCAGCCGGCCGTCGGCGAACACGCTGAACGCGTCGTACGTGTGGTCCACCGTGACCACCACATACCCGTGGCTGGCAAGCTCCTGCACCACGATGGTGGTGTCCGCACGGTGATCGTGCGCGCCGTGCGAGAAGACGACGACGGGCAGTCGGCGGCCCGTTCGCAGTACCGGGGCGCCCTCGTGGCCGGCCGTGAGCGGCGCCACCGCGACATCGGCCGGAAAGCCCGCCGAGGTGAGGAGCGCCCGCGCCACGGCGGGGGACGTCCAGCGGGCCGGTGGATACCGTTTGACGCCCCGGGCGGGGTACCAGACGGCGGCCATCAACTCCCGGTGATGCCCGGGGCCGGCCACGGGATCGGGACGGGAAGTGTCGACGAGGTGCAGGGGCACCGTGCCCACCGGGTACGGTCCGGTGGGCTCGGGCAGGGTGAGCTGCACCGGGGCCGGGGCGGCGGTCGAAGCCGCCCGCGCCCGACCTGCGACGCCGATCGGCACGGTGACCCCGACGGTCAACGCGGCTCCGAGCATGCGACGGCGCGTCATTCCTTCTTGGTTGATGAACGGCGTGGTTGTCACGGACCCTCCCTGGGTTTTCGGGCAGCACCGGGCCACGCCCGGGGTTTGGGGCGCCGGCCCGGGGCCGGCGATGTTCCGGTCTTGATCAGCTCAGTGACCCGGTGGAATGCGGCCTTCACGTGGCACGGACATGAGGTAGGCCAGCACGGCCAGCACGCGGCGGTTGTCGTCGTCGGAGGGGGCGAGCTCCAGCTTGGTGAAGATGCTGGTGCTGTGCTTGGACACGGCCTTCTCGCTGATGAAGAGCCGGTTCGCGATGGCGCTGTTGGAGCGTCCCTCGGCCATGAGCTCGAGCACCTGGCGTTCCCGCTCGGTGAGCCCGGACAGGGGCCCGCGTTCGCCACGGCTGCAGCGGCCGAGCAGCTTGGTGACCACCTGGGGGTCCATGACCGTGCCGCCCGCGGCGACCGTACGGATCACGTCGATGAACTGGTCGTCGCTGAACACCCGGTCCTTGAGCAGGTAACCGACCCCTCCGGCCTGGTCGGCGAGCAGTTCCTGGGCGTAGATCTGCTCGACGTACTGCGAGAGCAGCAGGATCGGCAGCCCGGGTATCCGTTCCCGGGCGTTCAGCGCCGCACGCAGACCGTCGTCGGTGTGGGTGGGCGGCAGCCTGATGTCCACGATCGCGAGGTCCGGCCGGAACTCCAGCAGCGCGCCGAGCAGGCCCGGCGCGCTGTCGGTGGCCGCCACGATCTCGAACCCACGCGCCTTGAGCAGCCTGACCAGCCCCTCCCGGAGCAGGAAGAGATCTTCCGCGACGACTACGCGCACGGCACCTCCATGACCACGATCGTCGGCCCTCCGGGCGGGCTGCTGACCGCCAGGATGCCGTCGAAGGCCGCCAGCCGTCGCTCCACCCCGGCCAGCCCGGTGCCCCGGGCGGGATCCGCGCCGCCCACCCCGTCGTCGACCACCTCGATGCGCAAGCGCCCGTCCGTCCGGGCCATGCGGATCTGGAGGCCGTGCGCCGAGGCGTGCCGGACGGCGTTGGTGACCACCTCGGCGACGGCGAAGTAGCAGGCCGACTCCAGCGGCGCGGCGAGCCGCCCGGGCAGATCGATCTCGGTCTCACAGGGCAGGGGCAGGTCCAGCGCGAGCGCCCGGACCGCCTCCCCCAGGCCCCGGTCGGCCAGCATCGGCGGGTGCATCCCCCTGATCAGGCCGCGCAGTTCCTCCAGTGCCGCCGCCGAGGCGACGCGGGCCTCCACGACCAGTGCGGCGGCCTCGTGCGGATCACTGTGGATCATCTCCTCGGCGATCCGGAGGTTCATCCCGATGGTGACCAGCCGTCCCTGTGCGCCGTCGTGCAGATCCCGCTCGATCCTGCGCAGCTCGGCGGCGGCGGAGCCGACCGCCTCGGCCCGCGTCTCGGTCAGCTCCCGCACCCGCCGGGCCAGCGCCGGGTCAGGCTCCCGTCCCAGCAGCCGGCCGACGTCCGCCAGCACGGTTCTGGGCAGCAGCCAGAGCCCGAGGGCCAGGAGCACCGCCCCCTGGATGCCGCCGAGGACCGACGCATGGTGGGCGATCTCCAGGGGGAGGGACGGTGCCGGCCCGGACGGGGAGCCGAACTTCCGCACCAGCACCAGGTGTTGTCCGAACCCGCTCTGGGCGACGTCGTACGCCCCGATCCCCACGAGCCCCAGGACAGCCAGGTTCGCCGCCGCCCCGGGCCACCGCACCAGTCCGGCCACGACGGCCGCCAGCAGCGCCAGTCCCGCCAGGTAACCCACCACCGCCGGTCCGATCCCGGTGCCCGGTGACGCGAACTGCCACAGATCGAGGCCGAGCAGGTCGCCGGTCATCACCACGACGGCGGGCAGCAGCAGGGCCCAGCGCGCCGACCTCGGCGCGCCGGCTGCGGCCAGACGCGCGGGCCTGCCGTTCGCCGGCCGGAGCAGAGCCGCACCGGCGAGGGCGGCGAGCACCGGGACGCTCACACAGCCCACCAGGACGTTCAGCAGTGTCTGCCCGTAGCCGGCAGAGGAATGCGTGAGCCAGTACGTCCCTTCCAGCAGTTCGCCGGTCACCGCCGCGACCACGGGCAGCACCCACCGCCTGGGCACGCGCGCCGAGGTGAGCAGCGTGGCGGCCAGCAGGCCGGCCATCAGCAGCGCCGCAGGCAGCAGCCCGTCGGGTTGCAGCTCCGGCACGGTGACGATGTAGCCGCCCGATCCGGCGGAGGCGTGCAGGGCGAACAGCAGGGTCGGCACACTGCCGTACGCGGCCGTACCCACCAGCCCCGCCACGACCGGCCAGCCGATCCGCCCGGCCGGTCGCGCGGCACGCCCCGGCCGGTCCCGCGCCTGCTCCGCCCTGAAGGCCAGCACCGCGCACACCGCGGTCAACGCCACGAGCACGCCCGCCGGCCACGGCGCCCCACCCACCGGAAACGGCCACATATCCGCCCCCCGTCTCGTCATCCGGCCACACGCTGTGACCTGCGGATCATGCTGCTGCGAGGGGCCCGGCAAGCGCCATGGGCCGAAACCTACTTCTGGGGTGGGCAAACACCTACCCCGGCCGGAAAAGAGACAGCCCTGTGGGACTCGAACCCAAGTCAGGCCGTCGCTCACCGGCAGAAGATCGTCTGCCTGGGCCTTTCCCGGCGGTCGGCTTCGCGGGGCTTCTCCGGCCGCCTCCCCTGGTTACAGCTGCCGCGTCATACGTCGATCCGCTCGAAGATGTGCGGGTACGACACGATGTCGTCGGGGAACTCGGCCGCCATGCGCTGGAACTCCGGGCTGCCGAACGCCGTGGCGAGCGCCTCAGTCGACTCCCAGACCGCGACGTTCATCAGCAGCCGACTGTCCGCCGTCCCCTTGTGCATCTGCAGGGAGACGAATCCCGGCTGAGCCTTCATGAACTCGGCCTGCCGCCGGAAGAGAGGCAGGAACGACGCGTACCTCTCCTTCGGGACGACGAAGGTGTTGGCCAGGACGATGGGCCCGGTCTTCTCCTGGAACTGCGCGAACATCGGCGTGTGCGGGTCGAGACTCTGGAGCTTGGCCATTTCGGTACGTCCTCTCGCTATCGGTTGTCCGCTCAGAGAGACCTTGCAAACACGCGTTGGCAACGCGTGTTGGCAAACGTAAGGGTGCGACCCTGGACTGTCAACAGTCGTTGGCCTACATTCGTAGGCATGACCGGCACCACGGAGAACCAGCAGGCCGTCCGGCGTTCCGACGCAACCCGCGCCGCGATCCTCACCGCGGCCCGCGAGCGGTTCGCGGCGGACGGCTACGAGAAGGCGACCATCCGGGCCATCGCGCGCGACGCGAAGATCGACCCGTCGATGGTGATGCGCTACTACGACAGCAAGGCGGGCCTGTTCGCAGCTGCCGTCGCGATCGACCCCGGACTGCCCGACCTGCCCGTCGAACCGCGCGAGGCGATCGGCCGTACGCTGGTGAGCCGCTTCCTCACCCTGTGGGAGGAGAACGGGGAGCTCACCGCACTGATGCGGGTCGGAGCCACCGATCCGGCCGCCGCCGATCGCATGCAGAGTGTGCTGCGCGAGCAGTTGATCCCGTTGGCCCGCCAGGTGGGCCCCGACCCGGAGCAGGCGCCGACGCGGGCGGCACTGTGCGCCTCGACCGTGCTGGGGCTCGCGCTGACGCGCTACGTGCTGCGGTTCCCGGCGAGCGTGGCGCTCGACCGCGACGAGATCGTGGACTGGCTCGGACCCACGGTCCAGCGGTATCTCACCGCACCCACGCCCTGAAGAACGCGTCGAGGCCACCCACCGTGATGAGACCTCGGAAAACGGTCAAGGCCACTCGTCACCCCATTTCGTGGGGAGTTCAATGGAGCGGGGCAACTTCAGCCGGTGTCGCGCGTGTTGTCGGCTGGGGTCGCCCGCTCGTGGAGCGCGCGCAAGCTCTGACCCCAGCCCCCACTCCCCCGGGAGAAACCCGACGCGCCCGTCCTGCCGGCTTCTCGACGTCGACGGCGTCCTCATCCCCTTCCCGGACGCGGAACCTCGGAGCGCCCCGGCCGTTCAAGTCGGCCGGGGCGCTCCTTCGCAGGTCAGAGGGGATGAACCCTCCCCCGCAGCCGTAGGCCCTGTGGGACTCGAACCCACAACCAATGGATTAAAAGTCCACTGCTCTGCCAATTGAGCTAAGGGCCCAGGCGATGTTGCCTGTCCGAGCATAGCCGGACGCGGCCCGGTCTCCGATCGGGTATTGGCGGACCGGCCGCGTCACGGGGAGGTGTGTCACTTTTCGACCGGGTTCGTAGCGGCGGCCCGCTCCCCGGTGAGGAACCAGTGGCGGGCCGAGGCCAGCCACCAGGTCGCGGCGAAGCCGAGGACGACCAGGACGGCGACGGGGGCGTAGTTGAAGGTCTTCCAGGTGACCGGGGAGATCTGCGGGAGCATGAACAGGACGGTGATCGCGATCACCCACAGCACCGAGACCACCCCGATCACACCCGACCAGCGGCCCAGGTGCCACGGCCCGCGTTCGAAGGCGGCGCCCCTGCGGACCCGCAGGAAGGTCGGGATGACGTACGCGATGTAGAGGCCGATGACGGCGATCGAGGTCACCGCCGCGTACGCCGTCGAGTTGATCAGGTAGGGCAGGCCGAGGGCCAGGGCGGCCAGCGCGGCCAGCCAGACGGCCGCCACGGGGGTGCGGGTGCGCGGGCTGACCGTGTGCCAGACGCGGGAGAAGGGCAGCGCGCCGTCGCGCGAGAAGGCGTAGATCATGCGGCTGTTGGCCGTCACCGACGCCATGCCGCAGAAGAGCTGCGCGCCGATCACCACCAGCAGCAACAGCTTGCCGGTCGTCGCTCCCAGCGCGTCCAGCAGGATCTGGGCCGGGGGCGCGCCGGTCGGGGACGTGAGTTCCTTGTCGTACGACTGGATCGCGAACGTGAAGCCCAGCAGGAGCACGAAGCCGGCGATCCAGGAGGTCCAGATCGAGCGGACGATGCCCTTCGGGCCCGCCGTGGCCGCGTCGTGGGTCTCCTCGGTCATGTGGGCGGAGGCGTCGTAGCCGGTGAAGGTGTACTGGGCCATCAGCAGGCCGAGGAGGACGACGTACGTGCCGCTGCCCCAGCCCGTCTCGTTGACGAACTTCGTGAACACGAACGTCGCCGACTGGTGGTGGTCGGGGACGAGGGCGAGCGCGCCGACGATCACCGCCACGCCCAGGACGTGCCACCACACGCTGACGTCGTTCAGGAACGCGACGATCCGGACGCCGAAGGTGTTCAGCAGGCCGTGCAGGATCAGGATCGCGGCGAAGAGGAGGACCGTACGGCCGGGGGTCACCTCGAAACCGAACTGGAGGTTCAGCCAGGCGCCGAGGAAGGAGGCCGCGCCGAAGTCGATGCCGGCGGTCACCGCGACCTGGCCCAGCACGTTGAACCAGCCGGTGAACCAGGCCCAGGCCGCCGCCGAGCGGGCCGGTGCGAGGCGGTGGGCCCAGAAGTACAGGCCCGCGGAGGTGGGGTACGCCGAGCAGATCTCGGCCATCGACAGGCCGACGAACAGGGTCATCAGGCCCACCGCCACCCAGCCCCAGGTGATCACCGCGGGGCCGCCGGTGGTCATGCCGAAGAGGTAGAGGGTCAGGCAGCCGGACAGGACCGAGATGATCGTGAAGGAGACGGCGTAGTTCGAGAACGCCGACATCCGGCGGGCGAGGACCTGGGTGTAACCGAGCTGGGCCAGCCGTTCCTCGTCCGACAGGCCGGACGGGCGTGACGGGCCGGACGGCCCGGACGTTTCCTGCGGGCCGCTCACTCTCGCGTCATCTGTCATGCCCCCAGCAATTCCCCCGCAGGGGGCGTGACATGCGTCACTCGGTGGCGAAAAAGGGCCCGTACGACGTCGTCGTACGGGCCCTTCTCAGGTCACTCGGAAGTCACGCGGCGTCAGCCGTTGCGCTTCCAGCGCGGCTTGTCCTCGCGGCGGCCGAAGGAGCCGTTGCCCCGGTGGTCGTCACGGCGGCCGTGCGGGCGCTCGTGGCCGCCGGAGCGGAAGCCCGGGCGGTCGTCGCGGCGGTCACGGTTGAAGGGGCGGTCGCTGCCCCGGTGCCCACCGCGCTCGTCCCGGCGGAAACCGCCACGGTCGTCACGGCGCTCGAAGGAGCGGCCGCCACGGTCGTCACGACGGTCGCGGTCGAGCGGACGGCGCTCGTCACGGCGCTCGAAGCCACGGCCACCACGGTCGCCACGCTCCTCACGGCGCTCGAAACCGCGCTCGCCACGGTCCCGGTCGAAGGAGCGGCCACCGCGGTCGTCACGACGGTCACGGTCGAACGGACGACGGTCGTCACGGCGCTCGAAGCCACGGCCACCACGGTCGCCACGCTCCTCACGGCGCTCGAAACCGCGCTCGCCACGGTCCCGGTCGAACGGACGGCGCTCGTCACGGCGGTCGAAACCACGGCCACCACGGTCACCACGGTCGTAACCACCGCGGTCGCCCCGCTCCTCACGGCGCTCGAAGCCCCGCTCGCCACGGTCCCGGTCGAAGTTACGCCGCTCACGGCGCTCGTACGGTGCCGAAGCCGCCGGACGCTCCTCGCGCTCGGTCTCCCGCTGCGCCGGCTCCTCGGCCACGACGAGCTGCTCGGCCGCCGTCGCCTGTGCCTCGGCCACCGCGGCCTCCGGGTCCTCACCGCGCTCGCGGGCGACCCGGGCGACCAGCCGGTCGGCCTCCTCGCGCAGCTCGGTCGCGCGGCGCTGGGCGCGCTCCAGCTGCTTGGTGAGCTGGGCGACCTCGCGCTCGGCCTGCTGGGCGGCGTTGGCGGCGGACTCGGACTGGACCTCGGTCATGGAGCGGGCACCGGTGATCTCGGCGACCTCCGGGTCGAAGGCGCCGGCACCCTGGATGATGTGCCGGGCCGCGTCGACGCCGGCGTCCTCCATCAGGCGGAAGATCTGGCGCCGCTGGTGCGGCAGGGAGAGGGATACGACCGTGCCGGTGCGGCCCGCGCGGGCGGTACGGCCGGCTCGGTGCAGGTAGTCCTTGTGGTCGCCGGCCGGGTCCACGTTCAGGACCAGGTCGATGCCGTCGACGTGGATACCGCGGGCGGCGACGTCGGTCGCGACCAGGACGTTGACGTAACCGTCCTTGAAGTCGGCCAGCGTGCGGGTACGGGCGCCCTGGGTCATGCCGCCGTGCAGCGCGTCGGCCTTCACACCGGCGTCGCGCAGCTGCTCGGCGACGCGGTCGGCGCCCAGCTGGGTGCGGACGAAGATGATCGTGCGGCCCTTGCGGGAGGCGATCGCGGCGGTGACCGGCGCCTTGTCCTTGGGCTTCACGATGAGGATGTGGTGCGACATGGTCGTCACCGCGCCCTGGGCCGCGTCCACCTCGTGGGAGACGGGGTTGTTCAGGTAGCGGTCGACGAGGGTCTGGATCTCGTTCTCCATCGTGGCGGAGAAGAGCATGCGCTGGCCGTCCGCCGGGACCTGGTCGAGCAGCTCGGTGACCTCGGGCAGGAAGCCCAGGTCGGACATCTGGTCGGCCTCGTCGAGGACGGCGATCTGGACGTCCTGAAGGGAGCAGGCGCCGCGGTTGATGATGTCGCGCAGCCGGCCCGGGGTGGCGACGAGGATGTCGACGCCGCGCTCCAGGGCGTAGATCTGGTTGCCCATCGAGGTGCCGCCGCAGACGACCTTCATCTTCAGGCCGACGACGTCGCCGTACGGCTGGAGGGCGTCGGCGACCTGCATGGCGAGCTCGCGGGTCGGGGTGAGGATGACGGCGCGGGGCCGCTTCTTCTCGGTGCGGCCGCCGGCCAGCTGGGCCAGGGTCGGCAGGCCGAAGGAGAGGGTCTTGCCGGAGCCGGTACGGCCACGGCCGAGGATGTCCTTGCCGGCCAGGGCGTCCGGGATGGTCGCGGCCTGGATCGGGAAGGGGGTCGTTACGCCGTTCTGCGCGAGCTTGCGCACGACGCCCTCGGGCAGGCCGAGGTCGGCGAAGGTGGTCTGGGGGGTGGTGTCAGCGGCCTCGGGGGCCTCGGTGATCTCGGTCGTCGCGTCGGCGAGTTCCTTGTCGAGCTCGCTGAGCTCGTTGAACTCGTTCTCGGACACGACGAACTGATCAGTACTGGACACGGACATGCGAATGCGAAACCTTCCGGAGTCTCGTCGGCACGCGCCCGTCAACTCCGTGATTCGCTCACGACCGCCTCAATGCGGTCCGCCACGGCAAGGGAGAGTACGCGCCACACGGCGCGCTCTGTGGTGGCGCCGGGCAAATGGGATCAAACGATCTACCACCATACGCACCCACCACCCCTGAAGGCAAACCGAGACTCATAACCGCAGGTCGGCTCCAGGATGCGGGCCGGTCACGCCGGCATCCCGGCCGTGGGCGCCGGCTCGCGCTGGACCAGCTGCGGTCCGGTCTCCGCGTGCGCCGAGGAGGACGGCTCGGCCGACGGGGGCGCCGAGGTCGCCGGGGGCGGGGTGGAGGCCGGCGGCTCGGGCGGGGCGGAGGTGGTCGGCGGGGGCGGCGGGACCTCGGTCGGGCCGGGGTTCCCGGGGTCGACGGTCCGCCCGGGCCTGCCGGGGTTCGCCGGGGCCGCGGGCGCGCTGGCCGCGCCGGACGGGGTGGCCGACGCGGAGGGCGACTCCTCGCCCCGCTTCGCCTTGCGGTCGTGCTCGTGTTTGCCGTCCGCCCTGCCGTCGTGACCGCCGAGGCTGCCGGCGCCGTGGAACGGGCCGCCGTCGGGCGCCTCGCCGCCGCGCTGCCCCGCCGAGTGCGAGGGCCTGGCCGGGCCCGCGTCGTCACCCACGTTCACACAACCGGCGGCAGCGGCGAGGGCCAGCACCGTGACGGTGAGCCGGACGGGTACGGACAAGGGGCGCACGGCGGCCACCTCCGTAGGCAAGGAAAGAAGTCAACCTCCCCAACTCCCCCCGCCCACAAGAAGACACGCGCCCCGCCGCCATCGACACCTACCTGAACAGCCCCCACACCCCAACCACACACCTCACACCGCTCCGCCCACACCCCGGCCGAGCCACACGGGCCCACCCCGCCCAGCCACAGCCGCCCGCGTACCGGCGCCTAGCCGCACGCCACCCAGCCGCACGCACACCGGCGCCCAGCGTGCGCACTGGGCCACCGCCTGGCCACAGCTCCACCGGCGCCCAGCCAACCCGGCAACCCGGCCACTCGCGGGCTCCACCCAGCCGCCCCCGCCCGGGCGTCCGTCTCGGCGCGGCCCCTCACCCGTACCCGAGCCCGTGCAACCGGGCGTCGTCGATGCCGAAGTGGTGGGCGATCTCGTGGACCACGGTCACCTCGGTCTCCGCGACGACGTCGGCGCGGCTGTCGCACAGTCTCAGCGTCGGCCCGCGGTAGATGGTGATCCGGTCCGGCAGCACGCCCGCGTACCACTCGCCCCGGTCGGTCAGGGGCGTGCCCTCGTACAGGCCGAGCAGCTCGGGGTCGTCGGCGGGCGGTTCGTCCTCCACGAACACCGCCACGTTGTCCATGAGCCGCGTCAGCTCCGGCGGGATCCGGTCGAGCGCCTCGGCGACCAGCTCCTCGAACTCCTCGCGCGTCATCTCCAGCACACGGTCATTGTCCGGTACAGGGGCCCCGTACGACCCGTACGAGAGCGGTGCGGCACCGCATATCCACCCCCGGACTTGGGCATACGGCACCAATGGTCCGCGTCCCCGTCGCAGCCCTCCGCACGCTGACGAGCCGTCTGCGCACCACGACGAACCGCCTGCGCAGCACGACGAGCCGTCCGCGCACCGCCCGCCGCGCCATCCGCCCGCTCCCCGCCCCGCAACCGGCCACCCCGGAACTCGCCGCCCGGCCCCGCCCCTGGCTCCAGGCCCTCGGCCTCACGGCCGTCGTGCTGGTCGGCGCCTGGCTGGGCCTGCTGATCGTCGGAAACGTACGGGCCCCGGTCGGGCCCATGAACACGACGATGGCACTGCGCCCCTCCCTCAGCGGCGGCACGAAGATCAACATCTCGCCGCTGGGCGCGCTCACCCTGGACAGCCATGTGGCCCCCGTCCGCCTGGACGTGAACGTCGACCAGCTCGACCCGCTCCGCTCCCAGGCCCTGGTCGACCACCCGGAGCGGATCTCCGGCCTCCAGACCGAGGTCGCCAAGGATGTCGAGCACGGCACCCTGGACCTGGCCGTACGCTCCTGTGCCGCCGTCGTCGCCGGAGCCACGACCCTCGGCCTCGCCGTCTACCGCAGCCCCCGCCGGGCTCTGACCGCCGGCGGCCTCGCCCTGACGCTGCTGGCGGCGTCAGGGGCGAGCGCGTACGCCACCTGGAACCCGAAGTCGGTCCTGGAACCGAAGTTCTCCGGCCTGCTCAGCTCGGCGCCGGCGGTGGTCGGCAACGCGCGCAGCATCGTCACCGACTTCGACGTCTACCAGAAGGAACTGGCCCGCCTGGTGACCAATGTGACGAAGCTCTACGACGTCACCTCCACGCTCCCGGCCTACCAGCCGGACCCCTCCACCATCCGGGTCCTGCACGTCTCGGACATCCACCTCAACCCGGCGAGCTGGAAGATCATCGCCTCGCTGGTGGAGCAGTACAAGGTGAACGTGATCGTCGACTCCGGCGATACGATGGACCACGGCATAGCGGCCGAGAACGGCTTCCTGGACCCGATCCGGGACCTGGGGGTGCCGTACGTCTGGGTGCGGGGCAACCACGACTCCCGGACCACCCAGCGCTATCTGGAGCGGATGAAGAACGTGCACGTCCTGGACGACGGCCGGGCCCAGACGGTCGCCGGCCTGCGCTTCGCCGGCATCGGCGACCCGCAGTTCACCCCCGACCGCTCGGTGGCGCCCGGAGGCGACGCGGCCGAGCGGCTGGCGGGCGACCGGCTGGCCAGCGCCCTGCGCGACCAGAAGGCCCGGCACGCCCCGGTCGACATCGCCGTCGCCCACGAGCCGGTCGCGGCCCGCGAGACGGACGGCGAGGTGCCACTGGTGCTGTGCGGCCATCTGCACCACGAAGGGGACGAACTGCTGCCCTACGGCACCCGGCTGCGCATGGAGGGCTCCACGGGCGGAAGCGGGCTGCGGGCGGTGGAGCGCGAGTACCCCGCCCCGATCGAGGCGTCGATCCTCTACCTCGGCCGCGGCAACCACCGCCTCCAGGCCTGGGACGCGATCAAACTGGGCGGACTCGGCGAGACGACGGCCGAGGTCAGCCGCCATCTGGCGGACGAGAACCGACCGAAGACCGCGCCTTCCCCGGGCGCCTCGTCCCCCTCCCCCTCCACCTCGTCGACCCCCTCGCCGTAAACCGTTTTGGCGATACTCCCCGCCATCCCATATGCTTCTCACGTCCCCGACGCGCTGAGAAGCGCCCAGGCGGGCCGATAGCCCTCATCGTCTAGCGGCCTAGGACGCCGCCCTTTCAAGGCGGTAGCACGGGTTCGAATCCCGTTGGGGGCACGCAATACCGTGTGCGACACTGTTGCACGCACGCTTGGTCCTGTGGAGCAGTTTGGAGTGCTCGCCACCCTGTCAAGGTGGAGGCCGCGGGTTCAAATCCCGTCAGGACCGCTGAGGTTTCACGTGAAACCTCGTGGCTGGGTAGCTCAGTTGGTACGAGCGTCCGCCTGAAAAGCGGAAGGTCGCCGGTTCGACCCCGGCCCCAGCCACAGCCAGAAAGCCCCGTTCAGCGAACGGGGCTTTCGTCGTCTCAGGGACTGGGGGAGGCAGTGGTGGGGGACACCGAGCTGGAGAAGAACCGGGCGCGATACGGGCTGCTCGCGGTCGTCGTCAGCAATCTCGCGATCGCCGGGGTCGCGATCTTCGGCGTCTGGCGGCTCGACGGGGACAAGTCCGTGATCGTCGGCATCCTGACCGCCGCGTTCACCGCCGTGAGCAGCATGACCACCGCCTACCTGGGCATCAAGGCCGTCTCCAACACGGCGAAGTCGATCGCGCTGGGTCAGCAGGTCGCTGCGCAGAGCGCCACACCTCCGCCCCAGCGCACTCCCTAGACAGCGCGGTCAAATCGTTCGCGTGTTTTTCGGGCGGGGTGAGATCCTGGATCGCGTATGTCTACGCATCCCGCCCCCGTCCTCGGCACCCTCGCTCCCCGCCTGACCGAATTGTCGCTGCGCGACGCGCACCGGCTCGGCCGACGGCTCGAGGGCGCGCGCAAGATCCGTACGCCGGAGGCCCGCGCCGCCGTCCTCGCCGAGATCGAGGGCGAGATCGGCAAGGCCGAGGCACGGATCGGTGAGCGGCGTGCCCGTGTGCCCGCCGTCACCTACCCCGAGCAGCTGCCGGTCAGCCAGAAGAAGGATGTGATCGCGGCGGCCATCCGCGATCACCAGGTCGTCATCGTCGCCGGTGAGACCGGTTCCGGCAAGACCACGCAGATCCCGAAGATCTGTATGGAGCTCGGGCGTGGCGTACGCGGCATGATCGGGCACACGCAGCCCCGGCGTATCGCCGCCCGGACCGTCGCCGAGCGGGTGGCGGAGGAGCTGAGGACGCCCCTCGGCGAGGCCGTCGGCTGGAAAGTGCGGTTCACCGACCAGGTGAACCCGGACGCCACCTTCATCAAGCTGATGACGGACGGCATCCTGCTCGCCGAGATCCAGACCGACCGTGAGCTGCGCGCCTACGACACGATCATCATCGACGAGGCCCATGAGCGGTCGCTGAACATCGACTTCCTGCTCGGGTACCTCGCCCAGCTGCTGCCGAAGCGGCCGGACCTCAAGGTCGTCATCACCTCCGCGACCATCGACCCCGAGCGCTTCTCCCGGCACTTCGGCGAGGCCCCGATCATCGAGGTCAGCGGGCGGACATACCCCGTCGAGGTCCGCTACCGGCCGCTGCTGGAGGAGGACGCCGAGGACGCCGACCGGGACCAGATCACCGCCATCATCGACGCCGTCGAGGAGCTCCAGGGCGAGGGCCAGGGCGACATCCTCGTCTTCCTCTCCGGCGAGCGGGAGATCCGGGACACCGCCGACGCGCTGGAGCGGAAGAAGTACAGGTTCACCGAGATCCTGCCCCTGTACGCCCGGCTCTCGCACGCCGAGCAGCACCGGGTCTTCCAGCCGCACACCGGGCGCAGGATCGTTCTGGCGACCAACGTCGCCGAGACGTCCCTCACCGTCCCCGGGATCAAGTACGTCATCGACCCCGGCTTCGCCCGGATCAGCCGCTACAGCCACCGCACCAAGGTCCAGCGGCTGCCCATCGAGCCGATCTCCCAGGCCAGCGCCAACCAGCGCAAGGGCCGTTGCGGTCGTACGTCCGACGGCATCTGCATCCGGCTGTACAGCGAGGACGACTTCCTCGCCCGGCCGGAGTTCACGGACGCCGAGATCCTGCGTACGAACCTGGCCTCCGTCATCCTCCAGATGACCGCCGCCGGCCTCGGCGACATCGAGAAGTTCCCCTTCATCGACCCGCCGGACCACCGCAACATCCGCGACGGCGTACAGCTGCTGCAGGAGCTGCACGCGCTGGACCCCGCCCAGAAGGACCCCCGCAAGCGGCTCACCGACACCGGCCGCAAGCTGGCCCAGCTGCCCGTCGACCCGCGCCTGGCCCGGATGGTCCTGGAGGCGGACCGGAACGACTGTGTCCGCGAGGTCATGGTCATCGCCGCAGCGCTGTCCATCCAGGACCCGCGCGAGCGCCCGGCCGACAAGCAGACCCAGGCCGACCAGCAGCACGCCCGCTTCAAGGACGAGACCAGCGACTTCCTCGCCTACCTCAACCTGTGGCGGTACATCCGCGAGCAGCAGAAGGAGCGGGGCTCCAGCTCCTTCCGCCGGATGTGCAAGCAGGAGTACCTGAACTTCCTGCGCATTCGCGAATGGCAGGACATCTACACCCAGCTGCGCACGGTCGCCAAGCAGATGGGCATCCACCTCAGCGAGGAGGACGCCCCCGCCGACCGCGTCCACGTCTCGCTCCTGGCCGGCCTGCTCTCCCACATCGGGATGAAGGACGTACGGGAGGGCAACAAGAACGAGTACCTGGGCGCCCGCAACGCCAAGTTCGCGATCTTCCCGGGCTCGGCGCTGTTCAAGAAGCAGCCCAAGTTCGTGATGTCGGCCGAGCTGGTGGAAACCTCCAGGCTCTGGGCGCGGGTCAACGCCAGGATCGAGCCGGAGTGGGTCGAGCCGCTCGCCGGGCACCTGCTGAAGCGGACGTACAGCGAACCGCACTGGGAGAAGGACCAGGCGGCCGTGATGGCGTACGAGAAGGTCACGCTGTACGGCGTCCCGATCGTCGCCCAGCGCAAGGTGAACTACGGCCGGATCGACCCGGAGACGAGCCGCGAGCTTTTCATCCGCAACGCGCTGGTCGAGGGCGACTGGCGCACGCACCACAAGTTCTTCGCCGACAACCGCAAACTCCTCAGCGAGGTCGAGGAGTTGGAGCACCGCGCGCGGCGCCGGGACATCGTGGTCGACGACGAGACGCTGTTCGACTTCTACGACCAGCGGGTGCCCGAGCACGTCGTGTCCGGGGCGCACTTCGACTCCTGGTGGAAGCACAAGCGGCACGAGCAGCCGGACTTCCTGGACTTCGAGCGGGAGATGCTCATCCGGGAGTCGGCGGAGGCGGTCACCAAGGCCGACTATCCGGACTCCTGGCGGCAGGGGCAGCTGAAGTTCCGGGTGACGTACCAGTTCGAGCCGGGCGCGGACGCCGACGGCGTGACGGTCCACATCCCGCTCCAGGTCCTCAACCAGGTCACGGACGAGGGCTTCGACTGGCAGATCCCGGGCCTGCGTGCGGAGGTGGTGACGGAGCTGATCCGTTCCCTCCCCAAGCCCGTCCGCCGTCACTACGTACCCGCGCCGAACTACGCGAAGGCGTTCCTGGACAAGGCGGTGCCCCTGCAGGAGCCGCTGACGGTGACGATGGCGCGCGAGCTGAAGCGGATGGTCGGCGTCCCCTTCGAGGCCGACGACTTCGACTGGTCCAAGGTCCCCGACCACCTCAAGATCACCTTCCGGATCGTCGACGAGCGGCGGCGGAAGCTGGCCGAGGACAAGGACCTTCAGGCGCTGAAGCTCACGCTGAAGCCGAAGGCCCGCAAGGCCCTGTCGCAGGCGGCGGCAGCGACCGCCTCCCGCGAGGGCGGGGAGTCCCTGGAGCGCTCGGGCCTGACCGACTGGACGATCGGCACGCTCACCCGGGTCTTCGAGACCCGCCGGGCCGGCCAGCCGGTCAAGGCGTACCCGGCGCTGGTGGACGACGGCGACACGGTCTCGGTCCGCCTCTTCGACACGGAGGCCGAGCAGGCCGAGGCCATGTGGAAGGGCACCCGGCGGCTGATCCTGCGGAACATCCCGGTGAACCCGGCGAAGTTCGCGTCCGAGAAGCTGACGAACGCCCAGAAGCTCGCCCTCTCCGCCAACCCGCACGGCTCGGTCCAGGCCCTGTTCGACGACTGCGCGATGGCGGCGGCGGACAAGCTGATCGGGGACTTCGGCGGGCCGGTGTGGGACGAGGAGTCGTACCGGAAGCTGTACGACAAGGTGCGCGCGGAGATCGTCGACACGACGGTCCGCGCGGTCGCCCAGGTGCAGCAGGTCCTCGCGGCCTGGCAGGCCTGTGAACGCCGTCTGAAGGCCGTGCGCAGCCCCGCGCTGCTGGCGAACCTGACGGACGTACGCAAGCAGCTGGACGCCCTGGTGAAGCCGGGATTCGTCACCTGGGCGGGCATACGCCGCCTGCCCGACCTGATGCGCTATCTGGTGGCCGCGGACCGGCGTCTGCAGCAGATGCCGACGGGCGTCCAGCGGGACACCACGCGCATGGAGAAGGTCCACGAGATGCAGGACGAGTACGCCTGGCTCCTGGAACAGCTCCCCCAGGGCCGGCCGGTCCCGTCCTCGGTCCTGGACATCCGCTGGATGATCGAGGAGCTGAGGGTCAGCTACTTCGCCCATGCCCTCGGCACCGCCTACCCCGTCTCCGACAAGCGGATCGTGAAGGCGATCGACGCGGCGGTGCCGTAACCGTCCGCGTACAGAGGGTGAGTTCGACCAGGCGGGCTCACCTCCTGTACAGTCTCTTCTCGCAGCGCAGTGCACGAGCGAAGCGCCGCGAAACCTGGTCCTGTGGAGCAGTTTGGAGTGCTCGCCACCCTGTCAAGGTGGAGGCCGCGGGTTCAAATCCCGTCAGGACCGCATAGTGAAGGGCCCCCATGTGGGGCCCTTCTTCTGTTCCCGGCGCCATGGAGAATCCCTGGCGGGCCCGCCCTTCGCTCCCTCGGCGGGCGTCGGCTCCCTTGACGACGTCACATTCCACCGGTACCCAGGGACCAGGGCCCGTTCCCCTGTGCGGTCCGCGGAGGTGACGTATGGCGGCATCGGCCAGGCACGAGACGCGGGCGCTGCTGAGGGCCCATCTGGCGGCCGCCTCGTCCTATCGGCATCTCACCCGCCACTGCGCCGTCTGCCATCACCTGCTGCGGCTGGCGATGGATGCCGGCCCCCTGGGCCCCGAGGCGGGCGACGAGGAAGCCGAGGACAACAGTCCCCGCACCGCGTGACCGACGCCGGCCCCAACACCCCAGCAGGCGTGGGTCACTGGAACCGGTCGCTCCACTAGCGCACACATGCCGCCGGCAACAACCGCCGGGGCATGTGACGGGAGTCACCGCATGACTTTTCGGAAGGGCGGTACTTACCCCTGTCCTACAACAGGTCAATTTAATATGTGCAATTGCACCAGCCTCAGGGGTCACGCACAGCGGTTCCGACAGCCCTGCCCAGACTCCGACAAGGCCGCTCACAGAGCGCCGGCCATGCCCCCGCCAGCGCACAAAAAAGATCGCGCTGGACCCGGCGGAGTCCAGCGCGATCTACGACGCACCCTGTGTCGCTGCCAACAACGTTCTCTTCGGCTGGGCGTGGGCCCTGTTGGGGCAGGTCCCGCGTCGCTTGGAGCTAGGGATTCGGGCGCCTCGGCGGGTTGGGGGACCAGCCGTCTTGCCCGGATATGGAGTTGTTCAGGCCTCGCTGCGCTGCTGCGGGATGCCCGCCAGCAGGGCGCGGACCTCGGCCTCGCGGTAGCGGCGGTGCCCGCCGAGCGTGCGGATGGAAGTGAGCTTGCCGGCCTTCGCCCACCGCGTGACCGTCTTGGGGTCGACGCGGAACATCGTGGCGACCTCAGCCGGGGTCAGCAGCGGCTCGGCATCAGGGGTGCGAGCGGTCATGAGCGGCCTCCTCGGGAGAACCGAACCTTCTCGGTTCTTTCCTCTAAATTCTGCACCTTGACCCGCGTTGCCCGAAATGGCGGACGCGAGTCGAGTCGGTTATAGGACGAACGGCTTGTCCTCGGCACTACAACTACACCATCTGTCCAGCCGCGTCGGCCAAACCGATGGAATTGCCCTCCCAGGTGTTCATCAGCGACGGATGCCGATGGACCATGCCATAGCGGACAGTCACGCCACTGTGACGATCAGTCACAGGACGATCAGGAGCCACGAGACCCCCCAAAGCGCGCAATGCCGAGATTCCGCCCGCAGTGGAGCATAGTTGGACGGAAGGAGTCCTCCCCGGACTCCTTGTCCTATTTTGGCATGAGGGGCGGCAAGAGGCGCAAGGGCCGCGTAAGTGCCGTCCATCACCCTTGAGACAAAAGTCCAGATCGGGACCATCGTCCCGTCACAGGGTCAAGTGGCCTAGACCGTACGCCGTTGGGGGCCATTTGAGCCGTGACGTACGTCACGATCCCGGCGTGTCTGGAACTTCAGTTCGCCGAGCGCCGGTCCCGGACCGCCCGCCACCGCTCCACGAGCCGCACATAGGCCTCGCCGGCCGCCGTCCCGTCGCCCCGGCGCAGCGCCTCGATGCCGTCGGCCACGTCCGCCGCCGAGTGGTCGCCCTCCAGCTCGCCGGCCGGCAGCACATACACCAGGCCGCCGTAGTCCAGCTCCACCAGCGAACGCGGATGGAACTCCTCCAGCCAGCGGCCGACGTCCACGAGACCGTCGATCAGCGGGCTCTCCTCGACGGTGTCCCTCAGCGTGCGCAGCGCCCGCGCCACCCGCCGCCGGGCCTGCACCATGGGCGTGCGGTAGCGCAGCAGGGGCGGCACCTCCGCGGTGCCCTTCTCGTAGTGCCGCTCCTCGTCGGAGACCAGCACGAACCAGTTCAGCGGCACCTGCCAGGTCGCCGTACGGATCCACGGGCGGGCGTCGGGGTTGCGGGCGAGCCAGCGCTCGTAGTCCTGGGCGGCCTGGCGCCGTACGACCGGGGGCAGCACCGCGTCCAGGACCGGCGCCGCAAGCTCCTCGGCCAGCTCGCCGAGCGCCTGCCAGCCGCGCAGCCGGGTCCGCCAGGGGCACACGCAGACCACCCCGTCGACCTCCAGCACGAAGGCGTCGCTGCTCTCGTGTACCGGCACCGGGACCGGCGGGGTGGGCAGCAAGTCGGCGAGGGAGCGGCGCAGTTCGTCCTGGTAGGAGGGGCGGTCGGGGCGGCGGGCGTAGCGCGCCCAGTGGCTGCGCTCCGGCTCCGGGAAGGCGCCCAGCGGCTCGTACACGCGCAGATACGCGGCATAGGGGACGACCACGGAGGACACCTTCGGCACGCCTGCTCCCTCCCCATCGGACCCGGCTCGAAACACTGCAAATCGTGCCACGGTCATACGTGCGCAGAAGGCCGGGGAGAGTGATCCTGAACACTGCGCGGATGGTGGTCGTGCCGAGGCTCTACGCTCATGCCACGGCACCCCGCCACCCGCACGGGGTCCGACCCCACTCGCCGCTATTTACACAGGAGTCACCACAGTGACCGACGTAACCGGCGCGTCTGCTGATGTCCTGCACACCCTGTTCCACTCGGACCAGGGCGGCCATGAGCAGGTCGTGCTCTGCCAGGACCGCGCCACCGGCCTGAAGGCCGTGATCGCCATCCACTCCACCGCCCTGGGCCCGGCCCTCGGCGGCACGCGCTTCTACCCGTACGCGACCGAGGCCGAGGCCGTGGCCGACGCCCTCAACCTCGCGCGCGGGATGTCGTACAAGAACGCCATGGCCGGTCTCGACCACGGCGGTGGCAAGGCCGTGATCATCGGCGACCCGGAACGGGACAAGACCGAGGAACTGCTCCTCGCCTACGGCCGCATGGTCGCCTCGCTCGGCGGGCGTTACGTCACCGCCTGCGACGTGGGCACCTACGTCGCCGACATGGACGTCGTGGCCCGTACCTGCCGCTGGACCACCGGCCGCTCCCCCGAGAACGGCGGCGCCGGTGACTCCTCCGTGCTCACCGCCTTCGGCGTCTACCAGGGCATGCGCGCCTCCGCCCAGCACCTGTGGGGCGACCCCTCGCTGCGCGGCCGCAAGGTCGGCATCGCCGGCGTCGGCAAGGTCGGCCACCACCTGGTGAAGCACCTGCGCGACGAGGGCGCCGAGGTCGTGATCACGGACGTGCGTACGGACGCCGTCCAGCGGATCCTCGAGCAGTACCCCGTGGGCGTGACCGCGGTCGCCGGCACCGAGGACCTGATCCGGGTCGAGGGGCTCGACATCTACGCCCCCTGCGCGCTCGGCGGCGCCCTGAACGACGCCAGCGTGCCGGTGCTCACCGCCAGGGTGGTCTGCGGCGCGGCCAACAACCAGCTCGCGCACCCGGGCGTGGAGAAGGACCTCGCCGACCGCGGGATCCTCTACGCGCCGGACTACGTGGTGAACGCGGGCGGGGTCATCCAGGTGGCCGACGAGCTGCACGGGTTCGACTTCGACCGGTGCAAGGCGAAGGCGGCGAAGATCTTCGACACCACGCTGGCCATATTTGCACGTGCGAAGGAAGACGGGATCCCGCCGGCCGCCGCGGCCGACCGGATCGCCGAGCAGCGGATGGCCGAGGCACGCGCGGGACACGCCGCACACTGACCCGGTCGCACTGGTGAGCGGTACCCGCCGGTGGGGACTTGGAGAGAACTCTCACTTCCATCGGCGGGTCGTTCCCCGATAAGTGGTTAAAATCGCCACTGACCAGCGAGGACGGGGCGCCTCGAAGGTCCTGGGCACACGCGCGTGCTGTGGGCGACGTACCGTATGGGCGCGGGCTCAGGTACCGTGGAAGCCCTACGGACCGGCCTCTCCGCGGAGGGTCCGTTCCAGATCATGAACGCGTGTCAGACTCTGGGGCCATCAAGCCCCGTCACCGAGGGGGTCGAGCCATGGGGCGCGGCCGGGCCAAGGCCAAGCAGACGAAGGTCGCCCGCCAGCTGAAGTACAACAGCGGTGGGACTGACCTGTCACGGCTGGCCAGTGAACTGGGCGCATCGACTTCGAGCCAGCCGCCGAACAGCGAGCCGTTCGAGGACGATGAGAATGAAGAGGACGATCTTTACTCTCGTTACGCCGACCTCTATGAGGACGACGACGAGGATGAGGACGACGGTCCCTCGCAACATCGTCGCGGCGCTTGACCTTGCACTGAGCACTTGTCCGGTCGGTGGCACTGCCACCGACCGGCTTCTGTGCTACCCGCAGGTTCAGCCGGCGTAGTCTCCGACCATTTCGGCGCCGGTCTCCTTCTCGCCCCGCTCGGTGATCTCGCCGGCCACCCATGCGTCGACGCCGCGGTCGGCCAGAGTGGCGAGGGCCACCTCGGTGGACTCCGCGGGGACGATCGCCATCATGCCGACACCCATGTTGAGGGTCTTCTCCAGCTCCAGGCGCTCGACGCTCCCGGTCCTGCCGACCAGGTCGAAGATCGCGCCCGGGGTCCAGGTGGAGCGGTCGATCACGGCGTGCAGCTCGTCGGGGATCACCCGGGCCAGGTTGGCCGCGAGACCGCCGCCGGTGATGTGCGAGTAGGCGTGCACATCCGTGGTGCGCATCAGCGCCAGGCAGTCCAGCGAGTAGATCTTCGTAGGCTCCAGCAGTTCCTCGCCGAGGGTGCGGCCGAGGTCGGCGATCTCCGCGTCCAGGGCCAGGCCGGCCCGGTCCAGCAGGACGTGGCGGACCAGGGAGTACCCGTTCGAGTGAAGCCCGGAGGACGCCATGGCGATCACGGCGTCACCCTTACGGATGCGATCCGCGCCCAGCAGCCGGTCGGCCTCCACGACACCCGTACCGGCCCCGGCGACGTCGAAGTCGTCCTCGCCCAGCAGTCCGGGGTGCTCGGCCGTCTCGCCGCCCACCAGGGCGCATCCGGCGAGCACACAGCCCTCCGCGATGCCCTTCACGATGGCCGCGACGCGCTCGGGGTGGACCTTGCCGACGCAGATGTAGTCGGTCATGAACAGCGGCTCGGCACCGCACACCACGATGTCGTCCATGACCATGGCGACCAGGTCGTGGCCGATGGTGTCGTAGACGCCCATACGGCGTGCGATGTCGACCTTCGTGCCGACGCCGTCCGTGGCGGAGGCGAGCAGGGGACGCTCGTAGCGCTTGAGGGCGGAGGCGTCGAAGAGCCCGGCGAAGCCGCCGAGGCCGCCGAGGACCTCGGGGCGCTGGGTCTTCTTCACCCACTCCTTCATCAGCTCGACCGCGCGGTCGCCCGCCTCGATGTCGACGCCCGCCGCTGCGTAGCTGGCACCAGTTGTCTCAGACATGACTGTGAGAGCTTTCGTGTCGTACTGCGGTGTTACGGGCGACGGATCGCGTCGGCCGCGGCCGTGGCGGCGGGACCGGCCGCCAGCTCGGTCTCCAGAAGCTGCTTGCCGAGCAGCTCCGGGTCCGGCAGCTCCATCGGGTACTCGCCGTCGAAGCAGGCGCGGCACAGGTTCGGCTTGGCGATCGTGGTCGCCTCGATCATGCCGTCGATGGAGATGTAGGCGAGCGAGTCGGCGCCGAGGCTGGTGCCGATCTCCTCGATGGTCATGCCGTTGGCGATCAGCTCCGCGCGCGTGGCGAAGTCGATGCCGAAGAAGCAGGGCCACTTCACGGGCGGGGAGGAGATCCGGATGTGGACCTCGGCGGCGCCCGCCTCGCGGAGCATGCGGACCAGGGCCCGCTGGGTGTTGCCGCGCACGATCGAGTCGTCGACGACGACCAGGCGCTTGCCCTTGATGACTTCCTTCAGCGGGTTCAGCTTCAGGCGGATGCCCAGCTGGCGGATGGTCTGCGAGGGCTGGATGAAGGTCCGGCCGACGTAGGCGTTCTTCACGAGACCCGCGCCGAAGGGGATGCCGGAGGCCTCCGCGTAGCCGATGGCGGCCGGGGTGCCGGACTCCGGGGTCGCTATGACGAGGTCGGCCTCGACGGGGGCTTCCTTGGCGAGCCGGCGGCCCATCTCCACACGGGAGAGGTACACGTTCCGGCCGGCGATGTCGGTGTCCGGGCGGGCCAGGTACACGTACTCGAAGACACAGCCCTTGGGCTTCGCTTCTGCGAATCGGGAGCTGCGCAGGCCGTTCTCGTCGACGGCGACGAACTCGCCCGGCTCGATCTCGCGGACGAAGCTGGCGCCGCAGATGTCCAGGGCGGCGGTCTCGGAGGCGACCACCCAGCCGCGCTCGAGACGGCCGAGGACCAGCGGGCGGATGCCCTGCGGGTCGCGGGCGGCGTAGAGGGTGTGCTCGTCCATGAAGACGAGGGAGAAGGCGCCCCGCACCTTCGGGAGGACCGTGTGGGCGGCCTCCTCGATGGTCAGCGGCTTGCCGTCCTCGTCGACCTGGGCGGCGAGCAGGGCCGTCAGCAGGTCGGTGTCGTTGGTGGCCGCGACCCGGCTGGAGCGGCTGTGGTTGTCGTTCGGCAGTTCGGCGACCATCTCGGCGAGCTGGGCCGTGTTGACCAGGTTGCCGTTGTGGCCGAGCGCGATCGAGCCGTGCGCGGTGGCCCGGAACGTCGGCTGGGCGTTCTCCCACACGGAGGCGCCGGTGGTCGAGTAGCGGGCGTGTCCGACCGCGATATGACCCTGGAGCGAACCGAGCGAGGTCTCGTCGAAGACCTGGGAGACCAGGCCCATGTCCTTGAAGACGAGGATCTGGGAGCCGTTGCTGACCGCGATTCCCGCGGATTCCTGACCCCGGTGCTGGAGGGCGTAGAGCCCGAAGTACGTGAGCTTTGCGACCTCTTCACCCGGAGCCCAGACACCGAAGACGCCGCAAGCGTCCTGGGGGCCCTTCTCGCCGGGAAGCAGATCGTGATTGAGTCGACCGTCACCACGTGGCACGGCTCCGAGTGTAGGCGAGGTCGACCACTGGTCCGAATTGGGGATATGCGACTTTGACGGATCAGGGATTGCCGATCATCTTGTCGGTTTCCACGTTTGCGCAGGTCAGCGAGGCGTGTCCGGCTCTGGGAACGTCGGTGGCGGCGCTGCGGACGGCGGCCCGGGGCCCGTTCGGCGGCCCGGCGAGTGAGGTGTCGCACATCATTCGGGCGCACCGCGCGAGAGGTGGATGCGGTCGCCGTTGCCGTCCGTGAGCGTCAGCTTGGCGTCGTCGGCCTTGGCGACGAGCGTGCCGGTGGTGAGGGCGCGGGAGAGGGCGCGCTCGAACTCCATGCGGTCCGGGGCACAGGCCATCCGGGTCGTCCGCAGGTCACCGAAGGTGATGTGGTCCCCGTGGACCGTGGCCCGGGCGCTGAAGTGGTTGCAGCCGAGGTTGCCGGCCGCCTTGCCGTCCTCGTCGATGCGCAGGCGGGCGACGGCGGGCGCGTGCCGGGTCGTACCGCCGACGGTGAGACTGTCGATCCGCCAGTCGATGCCGGTCACGGGCTGTGGGACGGCCACCGCACCACTGTCCGCCTTACCGCTGCCGCACGCCACCGTGAGCGCGGCGAGGATGCCGACCATCGTCGAGATCATGCGCTGCTTATGCCGTTTCATGGCGATTCGACGGTAGACCGGTCGCGCCGGTTCCGCTACGGCGTCGGTTTACGGCATCAGCGGCAGCAGGGATCCGATGTCCGCCCGCTCCCCACTGGCGCTCACCTTGGCCTCCTCGACGGCGTCCTTCCAGCTCACGCGGCCGGTGGCGAGCCGGATCCAGGTCAGCGGGTCGGTCTCCACGACGTTGGGCGGGGTGCCGCGCGTGTGCCGGGGCCCCTCGACGCACTGCACCACCGCGTACGGCGGCACGCGCACCTCGGTGGAGCCGCCGGGCGCCTTCACGGCGAGGGCGTCGGCGAGCAGCCGGGTGGCGGCGGCCAGGGCCTGGCGGTCGTACGGCACCTGAAGGCCGGGCACGGCGGCGTTGAGGTCGTCGGTGTGGACGACGAGTTCGACGGCACGGGTGACCAGGTAGTCGTCCAGCGGCAGCGCGCCGGCATCGGTCTCCAGCAACCGGCTGCCGGGGTGCTCGTCGAGGAGGGTGCGCAGGGACGCGTCGACGTCCGTGAGGCAGGCGTCGAGGTCAAGGTGGCCGGCGGCGAGGCCGCGGGTGAACTCGTCGATGGCGCAGGCGCTCGCGGAGGTGGCGAAGGGCCACTGCACGACCGCCAGGTCCTGCTTCGGCGGGGCCGGCCGGTCGAGGGCGCGATGCACGGCGGTGACGGCCATGCCGATGTGGGCGATCAGATCCCGTACGGTCCACTCACCGAGCCGCGTGGGCCCACCGAGCTGCTCGGCACCGAGCCCGCGCAACCCCTGCCGGACATGGCCGAGCTGGGCGAGGACCGCGGCGCGGGTCCTTACGGGGTCGTAGGAGCGGGCGCGCTTCTTGGCCGGTGGCATGGCGGTGAGCCTATGCCTTCACGGCGTAGCCCTTCAGGCCGTTTTCGACCAGCCCGAAGGCGCGGTGCGCGCGCTCTGCGGCGTCGGCCCGCTGAGCCGACCAGCCGAGAAGGCCCCGCCCGGAAGCCGATCGTCCGGGCGGGGCCTTCACCGTCGTACGAGGGGCTACGCCAGAAGCGCCGGGATGGTCGCCTCGTGCGCCTCGCGCAGCTCCTCCAGCGTGAGCGCGAACTCGCCCTGGATCTCCACCGAGTCACCGTCCACGACACCGATGCGAACCGCCGGCAGGCCCCGCGCGCCGCACATGTCGTTGAAGCGGACCTCCTCCGAGCGCGGTACGGCGACGATCGCGCGGCCGGCCGACTCGGAGAACAGGAGGGTGAAGGCGTCCAGGCCGTCCGGGACGACCAGACGGGCGCCCTTGCCGCCCAGCAGCGCGGACTCGACCACGGCCTGGATCAGACCGCCGTCGGACAGGTCGTGCGCCGAGTCGATCATGCCGTCGCGGGAGGCCGAGATGAGGATCTCGGCCAGCAGGCGCTCGCGCTCCAGGTCCACCTGCGGCGGAAGCCCGCCCAAGTGGTCGTGGATCACCTGGGACCAGGCCGAGCCGCCGAACTCCTCACGGGTGTCGCCGAGGAGGTAGATCAGCTGGCCCTCCTCCTGGAAGGCGACCGGCGTGCGGCGCGCGACGTCGTCGATCACGCCCAGGACCGCCACCACCGGGGTCGGGTGGATCGCCGCCTCGCCCGTCTGGTTGTAGAGCGAGACGTTGCCGCCGGTCACCGGGGTGCCCAGCTGCTGACAGGCGTCCGCGAGACCGCGTACCGCCTCCGCGAACTGCCACATCACCGCAGGGTCCTCGGGGGAGCCGAAGTTCAGGCAGTCGGAGACCGCGAGCGGCTTCGCGCCGGTCGTCGCCACGTTGCGGTAGGCCTCGGCCAGGGCCAGCTGCGCGCCCGTGTACGGGTCGAGCTTGGCGTAGCGGCCGTTGCCGTCCGTCGCGATGGCGACACCGAGGCCGGTCTCCTCGTCCACGCGGATCATGCCGGAGTCCTCCGGCTGGGCGAGGACGGTGTTGCCCTGGACCAGGTGGTCGTACTGCTGGGTGATCCAGTTCTTGGAGGCCTGGTTGGGGGATCCGACCAGCTTCAGGACCTGGGCCTTCAGCTCCTCGCTCGTCTCCGGGCGCGGCAGCTTGTTCGCGTCGTCGGCCTGCAGGGCGTCCTGCCAGTCCGGGCGGGCGTACGGCCGCTCGTACGTCGGGCCCTCGTGGGCGACCGTGCGCGGGTCGACGTCCACGATCTTCTCACCGTGCCAGAAGATCTCCAGGCGGTCGCCGTCGGTGACCTCGCCGATGACCGTCGCGATGACGTCCCACTTGGCGCAGATCTCCAGGAAGCGGTCCACCTTCTCCGGCTCCACGACCGCGCACATGCGTTCCTGCGACTCGCTCATGAGGATTTCCTCGGGCGAGAGCGTGGAGTCGCGCAGCGGGACGTCGTCCAGCGTCACGCTCATGCCGCCGGAGCCGTTCGAGGCGAGCTCGGAAGTCGCACACGAAAGACCGGCCGCACCCAGGTCCTGGATGCCGACGACCAGCTTCTCCTTGAACGCCTCCAGGGTGCACTCGATGAGGAGCTTCTCCTGGAAGGGGTCGCCGACCTGGACCGCGGGGCGCTTGGAGGGCTTGGCGTCGTCGAAGGTCTCGGAGGCCAGGATCGACGCGCCGCCGATGCCGTCGCCACCCGTACGAGCCCCGTACAGGATGACCTTGTTGCCCGCGCCCGAGGCCTTCGCCAGGTGGATGTCCTCGTGCCGCATCACACCGATGGCACCCGCGTTGACCAGCGGGTTTCCCTGGTAGCAGGCGTCGAAGACGACCTCGCCGCCGATGTTGGGCAGGCCCAGGCAGTTGCCGTAGCCGCCGATGCCCGCGACCACGCCCGGCAGGACGCGCTTGGTGTCCGGGTGGTCCGCCGCACCGAAGCGCAGCGGGTCGACCACCGCGACCGGGCGGGCGCCCATCGCGATGATGTCGCGGACGATGCCGCCGACACCCGTGGCCGCGCCCTGGTAGGGCTCGACGTACGACGGGTGGTTGTGCGACTCGACCTTGAAGGTGACCGCGTAGCCCTGGCCGACGTCCACCACACCGGCGTTCTCGCCGATGCCGACGAGCAGGGCGTCCGACTGGGGCGCCTTCTCGCCGAACTGGCGCAGGTGGACCTTGGAGGACTTGTACGAGCAGTGCTCGGACCACATGACCGAGTACATGGCGAGTTCGGCGCCGGTCGGGCGGCGGCCGAGGATCTCCACCACCCGCTCGTACTCGTCCTTCTTCAGGCCGAGTTCGGCCCAGGGCAGCTCGACGTCGGGGGTCGCGGCCGCGTGCTCGACCGTGTCCAGAGGCGTCCGGCTCATGCGCCCACCAGCTTCTTGAGGATCGAGGTGAAGAACGGGAGCCCGTCGGTACGGCCCGTACCGACCAGCGGCTCGACGGCGTGCTCGGGGTGCGGCATCAGGCCGACGACATTGCCCGCCTCGTTGGTGATGCCGGCGATGTCCCGCAGCGAGCCGTTGGGGTTGAAGTCCACGTAGCGGAAGACCACCCGGCCCTCCGCCTCCAGCTTGTCGAGGGTGTACTCGTCGGCGACGTACCGGCCGTCCATGTTCTTCAGCGGGATGTGGATCTCCTGGCCCGCGCGGTAGTCGCTGCTCCAGGCGGTCTCCGCGTTCTCCACCCGCAGCTTCTGGTCGCGGCAGATGAAGTGGAGGTGGTCGTTGCCGAGCATCGCGCCCGGGATGAGGTGGGCCTCGGTGAGGATCTGGAAGCCGTTGCAGATGCCGAGGACCGGGAGGCCGGCCTTCGCCTGCTCGATCACGGACTCCATCACCGGCGAGAACCGGGAGATGGCACCGGCCCGCAGATAGTCGCCGTAGGAGAAACCGCCGGGCAGAACCACGGCGTCGACCTGCTTGAGGTCCTTGTCCTTGTGCCACAGGGCGACCGGTTCGGCGCCCGCGAGGCGGATCGCGCGCTGGGCATCCTGGTCGTCGAGGCTGCCCGGGAAAGTGACGACGCCAATACGAGCGGTCACTTGGCCGCCTCCGCGACTTCCGCGTCCTCTTCCACCTTGACGGTGAAGTCCTCGATCACGGTGTTGGCGAGGAAGGATTCCGCAAGATCGTGGATGCGGGCGAGCGCGGCCTCGTCGACCGGCCCGTCAACTTCCAGTTCGAAACGCTTTCCCTGACGGACGTCCGAGATCCCCGTGAAACCCAGGCGTGGCAGCGCACGCTGGACCGCCTGGCCCTGGGGGTCGAGGATCTCCGGCTTGAGCATGACGTCGACTACGACGCGTGCCACTGGCACTCCCGATGTGTGGTGCTGAGCTGGTTCCTTCAGACTACCCGCACAAAATTTCTACGCGAGTAGAGTTGTAGGAAACTACGTGAGTCGCATCACGATCGGGTGTCGAAGCCCTACGCCCGTGAAAAATTCTGGGAAAGTTCGACGGTCCGTCCGGTTCACCTATTGTCTTCGGACACGCGGACGGATTTAGTCGGGCTTCACTTTGCATTGCCAGGCACTGTACAAATGAATTGGCAATAGCCGATACTCGGCACGTCATCGCCGATGAGCTGTATCGACGTGCCGCACGAAGGGACCGATATTCGTGGCGCAAAAGGTCGTGGTCACTCTCTTTGACGACATCGACGGCTCGGAAGCGGCGGAAACGATCGCCTTCGGACTCGACGGGAAGTCGTACGAGATCGACCTGAACGAAACCAACGCCAAGAAACTGCGCAAGGCGCTCGCGCCCTACGTCGAGGCCGGCCGCAAGCGGTCGCGGTCCGGCAAGGCGTACAAGCAGACGGAGGTCGCCCCCGACCCGGCGGCCGTCCGCGCCTGGGCCCAGGCCAACAAGATGGACGTCCCGGCCCGCGGCCGGATCCCCAAGAAGGTCTACGAGGCGTTCAGCGCCGCGCAGTGAACCCCGCGCAGGGGTGGCGAAGCCCGCGAAGGGGCAGCCCTCAGGGTCCGTCAGCGGGCCCTGAGGGCCGTGCACTTGGGCATACCGGGGCAGCAGGGGCAGCCGACTTGCGCAACCCCCCTGCTGATCAGCTAATGTCTGGGACACGCCGAGGGGCGAGGCCGAAAGGCCGAAACCCCGAGGATCGTGCGGGTGTAGTTCAGTAGCAGAACATCCCCCTTCCAGGGGGAAGGCGCAGTGTGCGATTCCTGTCACCCGCTCCGGCACCGGCCGTCACGACCACTCCAGTGGATCAGGTAGGCTGGTGCTCGCACCGATCGGTGGGAGCCGGTCGGGAGCAGTGCGGACGTAGCTCAGTTGGTAGAGCGCAACCTTGCCAAGGTTGAGGTCGCGAGTTCGAGCCTCGTCGTCCGCTCGGGTAAGAGACCCCGGTCCAGTGGACCGGGGTCTTTTCGTGTGCCCCGGCCCTCTGACATTTGTCATGCCGAGCGATGACACCGCGCACTGCCCGCCCGGCCCGGCCGCCGGGACGCTGGACGCATGGTTATGGACGAGCACGTGATTGAGGTCACCGATCTCAGCCGTGTCTACGGGGGCGGATTCGAGGCCGTACGCGGAATCAGCTTCTCCGTGGCGCGCGGGGAGATCTTCGCCCTGCTCGGCACCAACGGCGCCGGCAAGACATCGACGGTCGAACTGCTGGAGGGGCTCGCGGCACCCGCCGGCGGCCGGATCCGGATCCTCGGCCACGACCCCTACCGCGAGCGGGCCGCCGTACGGCCGCGCACCGGCGTGATGCTCCAGGAGGGCGGCTTCCCGCCCGAGCTGACCGTCGCCGAGACCGCCCGGATGTGGGCCGGGTGCACGAGCGGGGCACGGCCGGAGGCCGAAGTGCTGGGGCTGGTCGGGCTGACGGACAAGCAGGGGGTGCGGGTCAAGCAGTTGTCCGGCGGGGAGCGCAGACGGCTGGACCTCGCGCTCGCCCTGCTCGGCGATCCCGAGGTGCTCTTCCTCGACGAGCCGACGAGCGGGCTCGACGTGGAAGGCCGCCGGGACACCTGGGAGTTGGTGCGCGCCCTGCGCGACGCGGGTACGACCGTGCTGCTCACCACGCACTACCTGGAGGAGGCCGAGGGCCTCGCCGACCGGCTCGCCATCCTGCACGAGGGCCGGATCGCCGTGTCCGGAACCCCGGCCGAGGTCACCGCGGACCGGCCCTCCCGGATGTCCTTCGAACTGCCTGACGGCTATTTCCTCGGCGATCTTCCGCCGCTGGCCGACCTGGGCGTCTGCGGCCACGAGAGCGACGGCGGGGTCGTACGGCTGCGGACGCGGGAGCTGCAGCGCACCGCGACCCGGGTGCTGGCGTGGGCCGAGCAGGCGGGGGTCGAACTGCGCGGACTGGACGTGCGGTCGGCCTCGCTGGAGGAGGCGTTCCTCGGGATCGCACGCGAGCGGGAGACGGTGGCATGAGCGGGATCGGAACGGGAGCGAGGAGGCGCGCGATGAGCGGGGTGGGAGCGCGAGCAGCCGCGGGCCGGGGCGGGACCGCGGCGGGGGACGAGAGCCGTGGCGTGAGCGGCGTACGCGGGGCGGAACGCGGCGGGTGGACGTCGGCGGGCCGGCGGATGTGGGCGCTGGGGCGGGCCGAACTCACCCTTCTCGGCCGCAACCGCGGAGTCGTCTTCACCGCGCTGGCCGTACCGCTCCTGCTGCCGGTCAGCGTGCGGCCGGCCATGGACCAGCTCGATCTGAAGAAGCAGGGGCTGACCATCGGCACCACCCTGCTGACGGCCGCGATCGGCTTCTCCTTCCTCTTCGCCGTCTACACCTCCCTGGTCAACACCTACGTCGCCCGCCGCGAGGAACTCGTCCTCAAACGGCTGCGCACCGGCGAGCTCTCCGACACGGAGATCCTCACCGGCACCGCCCTGCCCGCGCTCGTCATCGGCCTGGCCCAGGCGCTGGTGGTGTGCGCCGGATGTGCGGCCCTGCTGCACATCGGCGCGCCCAAGGCGCCATATCTGATCCTGCCCGGGCTGGTGGCCGGTTATCTGGTCAGTGCCGCGCTCGCCGCGCTCACCGCGTCCTTCACCCGGACCGTGGAGAGCGGCCAGGTGACCGCGATGCCGCTGATGTTCCTGTCGATGGTCGGCTCCGGGATCACGATCCCCACGGAGGTCATGCCGGACAAGCTGGCCACGGTCTGCGACCTGCTCCCGCTGTCCCCGGCGATCCGGCTCGTGCGCGGCGGCTGGACGGGCCAGTTGAGCACCGGTGAGGCGCTCGGCGCCCTGGCGACCGCGTTGGCCTGGATCTTCCTGGCGGTGTTTGCTGTACAGCGGCGGTTCCGCTGGGAGCCGCGGCGCTGAGGGACGGGGGACGCGCGGATGGTGGGACGCATACGGCGGTGGCAGCAGCGGCACTGGGGGGAGCGCAGCAAGGCCGAGCGGGTCGAGCTGTTCAGCGTCCTGACCTGGCACGGCACGGTCTGGTTCATCATGGGCTGCTGGGTGCTGCTGCCACTGCCCGGCGGCCTCGCCCACCGGCCGGTCGCGATCGTCCTCGGCGCCCTCCTCGCCCTGGTGGCGGTCCTGCAGTGCGCGGTCACGAACCGGCTCACCAGGACCGTGCTCGACCACTACCTCGGGCGCGCCGAGCTGCCGGCCGGCACCCACCGCGCCCCGGCGGTCCTGCTGGGCCTGGCGCTGACGCTGATCGTGACGCTCGCCGGGCTGGACGCGGCGACCCCGATGGCGGTCCGGTTCACGATCGGTGGTGTCGTACTGCCCTTCGCGCTGCTGTACGGACTCACGGTCCCGGTCCGGGTGTTCCTGCGCCGGTCGACGGTGTTCGCGGCCTTGCTCACGGCTGCCGTCGGGCTCGCCGACCGCAACGGCGTCGGGCTGGTGGCGACCGGTGCGGTGGCCGTCTTCCAGGCGGTCTTCGCGTTGCTCGCCGGCCGCTGCGGTGCCTGGACCCTGGCCGTGCTGTGGGAGGCGGAGCGGGCCCGCGAGGTGGAGGCCCGGCTCGCCGTCGCCGAGGAGCGGCTGCGGTTCGGACGGGATCTGCATGACGTGCTGGGGCGGAATCTGTCCGTGATCTCCCTCAAGAGCGAGCTGGCCGTCCAGCTGGCCCGGCGGGGCCGGCCGGAGGCGGTGGAGCAGATGATCGAGGTACAGCGCATCGCGCAGGAGTCCCAGCGGGAGGTACGGGCCGTCGTACGCGGGTACCGGGAAGCCGATCTCGGGGCCGAACTGGCCGGTGCGCAGGGCGTGTTGACGGCCGCGGGCATCGCGTGCGAGGTCCGCGCGGAGGCCACGGGGCTGCCCGCCGAGGTGCAGTCCGCGCTCGGCTGGGTGGTGCGCGAGGCCACCACCAATGTGCTGCGGCACGGGGATGCGGACCGCTGTGAGGTGGAACTGCGGGTGCCTGAGGGGCGTGTGGTGCTGACGGTGGAGAACGACGGGGTGACGGGAACCCCCCACGGGGGTGGGGGTTCCGGGCTGGCCGGGCTTCGGGAGCGGCTGGCGGTCGTCGGCGGGACCCTGGAGGCCGGAGCGGTCGACGGAGACCGGTTCCGGCTGGTGGCCGAGGTGCCTTTGATGCAGGAAGTGAGCGAAATCACGTCATGAGCACTCCGGTACGGCTGTTGCTCGCCGACGACGAGCATCTGATCCGGGGCGCGCTGGCCGCGCTGCTGTCCCTGGAGGACGATCTCCTCGTCGTCGCGGAGGCGGCGAGCGGGCCCGAGGCGCTGGCGATGGCACGGGCCCACGAACCCGATGTGGCCGTGCTCGATCTCCAGATGCCGGGCGCCGACGGTGTGAAGGTCGCCACATCCCTGCGCGCCGAGCTGCCCGGCTGCCGGGTGCTGATCGTCACCGGGCACGGGCGGCCCGGGCATCTGAAACGGGCGCTCGCGGCCGGTGTGCGCGGGTTCGTCCCGAAGACCGTCAGCGCGCAGCGGCTCGCCGAGATCATCCGGACCGTGCACGCGGGGAACCGTTACATCGACCCGGAGTTGGCCGCCGACGCGATCTCCGCCGGGGACTCCCCGCTGACCGCGCGGGAGGCCGAGGTGCTGGAACTGGCGGCCGAGGGAGCGCCGGTCGCGGAGATCGCCGAGCGGGCCGCGCTGTCGCCGGGGACCGTGCGGAACTACCTCTCCTCGGCCGTCACCAAGCTCGGCGCCGAGAACCGTCATGCGGCGGTACGTCTCGCACGCGAGCGAGGTTGGGTATAGTTGCTCTCGCGCCACGGCGCAACGCGGACGTAGCTCAGTTGGTAGAGCGCAACCTTGCCAAGGTTGAGGTCGCGAGTTCGAGCCTCGTCGTCCGCTCGGGAAGAAGACCCCGGTCCACTGGACCGGGGTCTTCTCGTATCCCTAGCTCCAGCTCATGCCCGTGAGCCGCTCGTACGCCTCCACGTACTTCCGCCGGGTGGCGTCCACGACCTGCTGCGGCAGCGGCGGCGGGGGCTGCTCGCTCTTCCTGTCCCAGCCGGACTCGGCGGAGGTCAGCCAGTCCCGGACGAACTGCTTGTCGTACGACGGCTGGGCGCGGCCCGGCTGCCACTGGTCGGCCGGCCAGAAGCGGGACGAGTCCGGGGTGAGGACCTCGTCGGCGAGGACGAGCGTGTCCCCGTCGAAACCGAACTCGAACTTGGTGTCCGCCAGGATGATCCCCCGGTCGCGGGCGATGTCCCGGGCCCGCGAGTACACCGCGAGGGTGGCCTGGCGCAGCTGGGCGGCGGTCTCGGCGCCGACCTGGCGGGCGACCTCCTCGTAGGAGACGTTCTCGTCGTGCTCGCCGACCTCGGCCTTGGTGGCCGGGGTGAAGATCGGGGCGGGGAGTTCGGAGCCGTCGACGAGGCCCTCGGGCAGGGCGAGGCCGCAGACCGTACGGGACTCCTCGTACTCGACCAGTCCGGAGCCGGTGAGATAGCCGCGGGCCACACACTCGACCGGGACCATCCTCAGGGACTTGCAGACCAGCGTGCGGCCCGCCCAGTCGGCCGGGGCGCCCTCGGGCAGCTCGGTGCTGAGCACGTGGTTCGGGGCCAGATCACGCAGCTGGTCGAACCACCACAGGGAGAGCTGGGTGAGGACACGGCCCTTGTCGGGGATCTCCGTGGGCAGCACCCAGTCGTAGGCGGACATGCGGTCGCTGGCGACCATCACGAGGTCGCCCGCCTCGTTCTGGTACAGCTCGCGCACCTTCCCGGTGTGCAGGTGCACCAGGCCCGGAACCTGAATCGGCTCGGGCTTTTCTACGAATCCGGACACGGTTCCTCCCCGTGGCTCTGTCCAAGTGCCTCGATTCTCCCTTATGGGGGTGATGGGTTTCGGCCAGGGGTCCGCCGGGGGCTCAGTCGCGGGCCGACCGGGGCTCAGTCGCTTTTGCAGATGCGGTCCAGCAGGTTCGCCGTGGCGCGCTGGATGCGGGGGTCCACATGGCCGGGCCGGTCCAGGGCCGGGGACCAGGCGAAGGTGCCGGCGGCGAAGACCCAGGCGCCGGAGGGGGCGCGGTAGAGGGAGGTCTCCTGGTGGCGCAGGGCGCCCTCGCTGTCGGTGTAGGGGGAGTGGGCGAGCAGGATGCGCTCCTCGTGCACGGGCAGCGGGGTGCGCGGGAAGTACCGGTCGGCCTCGCCGGCGACCAGGCCCTCGATCTCGTCGCCGTCGTGCGCTCCGGTCGCCTCCCACAGCCAGTGGCCGGCGTTGCGGACGACCAGCGGGTGCGGCTCGGGTACGCGGCCCGCGTACTGGATGCCGACCAGTTGCTGCTCGGGCCGGTCGATCTCGCGCCACAGCACCGGCTTTCCGGGGCCCTTGCGCTTGCGGCAGGTCAGCAGCCGGTGCGGGACGCCGGACGGGGACGGGCCCAACTCCACCTGCCAGTACATGGTGTTGGCGGAGAGGAAGACCAGCGAGGTGCCGTGGTCGCGGGCGTCCTCCACGGCCCGGCGCATCGGCAGCGACCAGTACTCGTCGTGGCCGGGGAAGACCAGCCCCCGGTAGCGGCCGGGGTCTATGCGGCCGGCGTGCAGGTCGCGGGCGTCGGCGTAGGCGAGGTCGTAGCCGTAGCGCTCGGCCCAGCGGATGAAGTCGTAGGCGTGACCGACGTGCAGGGGCAGGCCCGCGCCCGCGTAGGGGCGGTCGAAGGAGACCGTGGTCGCCGCGTCCGCCTCGCCGAGGAGGCGGCCCTTGTCGTCCCAGGCGTGGTAGAGGCTGGCGCCGGTACGGCCGTCCTCCGGATACAGGTTGTACGCCTGCCAGGTGATGTCCGGCAGCAGCAGGAGCAGGTCGGCGGGGCGGTCGTCGCGGACCGTGAACGGCACGTGGGAGCGGTAGCCGTCGACGGTGGTGAGGACGGCCACATAGGCGCCGATGTGCCAGTGGGCGGGCACCTGCAGGCGCCAGGACAGCCACCAGTGGTGGCAGGAGACCGTGCGGTCGGCGGCCAGCGGCGGGGGCTGGACGATGCCGGACAGGCGCGGGCTGGTGGTGATCTTGGCGGCGCCGTCACCGCCGTAGTGCCCGATCCGGTAGATGTCGACGCTGAACTCCTGGGGCGGGTCGACCGTGATGTGGAAGTCGATCGCCTCACCGGGTGCGACGGCGCCGGTGGCGGTGAAGCCCTTGATCTGGCGGTGCACGTCGTCGGCCGAACGGGGTCCGGGCACGCGCGGGGCGGGACCGACCCCGGTGAGCGGCTGCGGGCTCGGGTCGACGTACCAGGGCACGACGTGACCGGTGTCGTCGAAGTAGGTCTCACTGCCGCGCAGCCAGGGCACCGGGCCCTGGCCGAAGGGGTCCGTGACGGCGTGCGCGAGCGCTCCGGACTCCCAGCGGCGAATGTGGTCCGAGGCCATGGTCGCTCCCCTCCCTCATGCCCCCGTGTCGTCCTGTCTCGGTGGTGCGCGCGGTGCTCGCCGGGCTCGGGCGTGCTGTCGTATGTCGCACGCCTTTGCCAGGTGCGTGGTCGCTCCCAGCACATCACATAACGCACGGGCTCGGTCACTAGTCGTTGCGAATTGACCTGAAGTGGAAGTCGGAGCTCCCGTTTCAGACCAGCCGTACCGGCTTCTCGGGACGTATCCCGGACACGGCCAGCCAGTGGCGCAGCGGGCCCGGGTCTCCGTCCTCGATCAGGCTGAGCACCTTGGGCGTGAGATCGGCGGCGCGCTCGCCGCCCAGCAGCAGGGAGGGGCCGTCCAGCCAGTCCAGGGCGGGGACCGCACCGGCGGTGTCGACGGCGGCGCAGCACACCATCGCCGTGACGTGCTCGGTGAGCAGGTCGCGGGCGGTGCGCGGGGGCTGCAGCGGGAAGAGGGGCAGGCCGCCGTCGTCCCACAGGGCGCTGTCACTGGTCTGGCCGGTGGCCGTCGCCCCGCTGGGCGCGCCGGCCTCCTCGCGGGCCAGCTCGGCTGTCAGGCCCGCGGCCAGGGCGGAGCTGCGCTCCGTGCGGGGGTAGTCGTCGGCCGGTTCCTCCGCCTCGGCTTCACCTTCGCCTTCGGCGAGGATCTCGCTCCCACCAGCACCACCCGTACCGGTTTCGTCGTCGGCTGCGGTTGGCCCCTGCCGGGGGTTCTCGCCGTCGTCGGGCTTCTGGGTGTTCTGGGGGGCTCTTGGTGCCGGTGTTTGTGTGCCGGGCTCGGTCAGGTGGTCCAGGACTCGGGCCAGGGTGGGGCCGCCCGGGTCGGGGGCCGCGGGGTCCAGCGCAGGGCGGACGCCCAGGGAGTCCAGGACGCGGTGCAGACGGGCCGCGTCGGCGCGCCAGGTGCGGTCCACGACCTCCTCCGGATACGCCTGCCAGTCCACCGGTGCCCAGTCGGGGCCGGACTCCGCGGGGCCGCCGTGGAAGAGGCGCGCGGCGAGCAGGGAGGCGGCCTCGTCCACCGCGCCGGGCTCCTCCAGCAGGTCACAGGCGGGGCGCTCGCCTAGCCGGGAGGTGAAGCCCTCGGCCAGGCGATCGCGCCGGGACAGCTCGGTGAGCGCCGCCACCACGCCCGCGTCCAGCCGGGAGGGCCAGCGGCCCATGCGCCAGGCGGGCAGCGCGACCCGGGTCAGCAGCCGGTCCCAGCCGGCGTAGGCGAGGCCGACCTGCTCCTGGGCGACGATCCGCAGGCCGTAGTCGACGGCCTGGGCCCGCTCGGCCGCCGCCGCGGCGACCCCGCGCTCCATCTGCGTCGCATGCTCCCGGCAGCCGCGCAGCAGCAGCCGGGCCACCCAGCCGACGGCCGCGCAGACCCCGCGGGTCAGCGGACAGCGGCCCGCTGTCGAGGCGACCGCGACCGCCGCGTCCAGGCCGCGCACGAAGCGCCGGGCGGCGGCTATGTCCGGGTGCGCCGAAGGGCCCGTACCGGCGATGACCGGGGCGAGGACCGCGCGCAGCTCCCCGACCCGCATCCACCACAGGAACGGGGAGCCGATGACGAGCACCGGGGCGACGGGGGCGCGGCGGCGGCCCGGGCCCGCTATCTCGTCGGGTGCGGGGCGCGGGGGCGGACCGTGCGCCGTATGCGTGCGGTCCTCCAGCCAGCTGTCGCAGTCCGGGGTGAGCGCTATGGCCGAGGGGGCCGGCACATTCAGACGGTCGGCGAGGTCGCGCACCATCCGGTACAGATCCGGGGCGGACCCCTCGGGGACCGGCACCGTCGGGCTGAAGGCCGGGCGGGCCCGGGCCACGACCAGGGCGATACCGGCGGCGGCCAGCAGCACCAGCACGGCGAGCACGCCCGTGATCCAGCGGGCGGCGTCCCAGCCCCGGCCGACGAAGTGGCCGGTGGAACCGCCGGCCAGCAGGATCACCGCGGCAGCCGCGGGCAGCAGGGCCACGGCCAGCGCCCGGCCCCTGACCCGCAGTACCGCGAGGGCCCGGGAGCGCGCTGCCTGCGCGCCCGCCTCCGCACCGATTCCGGTCACGTCCCGCCGTCACCCCCTCGCCGCCGATGCCGTGCTGTCCTGGTGGTCACTCCCCCACTGTGGCACCCGCCACTGACATCGCAATGCCGGTGGGCCAAGTGCCGGAACGCATGCGCGGCACCCTAGTTGGGGCCCCGGCCCTCGTCAGCCGTATGGGCGATTGCTCACTCGATGGAATGGCTTTGGTCAGAGGTGCATGACAGACAGCAAAGATCAGGCCCCGGATCGGGGGTCCGGGGCCCAGGTGGCGATGGCCGCGTTCACGGCGTCACAGGTGGGCAGGTCAGGCGTCTGCCGCCTGCGCCGCGGCCTGCGCGGCGATGTCGGTGCGGTGCTGTGAGCCGTCCAGGCGGATCCGGCCCACCGCCCGGTACGCCCGCTCGCGCGCCTCGGTCAGGTCCGTACCGGTGGCGGTGACGGACAGCACGCGCCCGCCCGCGCTGACGACGCTGTCGCCGTCCCGCTTGGTCCCGGCGTGCAGGACGTACGCGTGCGGGGCGTCCTCGGCGGCCACCTCGTCCAGACCGGTGATCGGGTCGCCGGTGCGCGGGGTGCCGGGGTAGTTGTGCGAGGCGACGACGACGGTGACGGCCGCGTCCTCGCTCCAGCGCAGGGGCGGCAGATCGGCGAGGGTGCCGTTGGCGGCGGCGAGCAGGATCCCGGCCAGCGGGGTCTTCAGCCGGGCCAGCACGACCTGGGCCTCGGGGTCGCCGAAGCGGGCGTTGAACTCGATGACCCGGACACCGCGGCTGGTGATCGCCAGGCCCGCGTAGAGCAGTCCGGAGAAGGGGGTGCCGCGACGGTGCAACTCGTCCACGGTCGGCTGCAGGACCGTCTCCAGCACCTCGTCGACCAGCTTCGGGTCGGCCCACGGCAGCGGCGAGTACGCGCCCATGCCGCCCGTGTTGGGCCCCTCGTCGCCGTCCAGCGCCCGCTTGAAGTCCTGGGCGGGCTGGAGCGGTACGACCGTCTGGCCGTCGGTGATGGCGAAGAGGGACACCTCGGGGCCGTCGAGGAAGTCCTCGATGACGACCCGCTCGCAGCCGGCGGCGTGCGCCTTGGCCTGGTCGAGGTCCTCGGTGACGACGACGCCCTTGCCGGCGGCGAGACCGTCGTCCTTGACGACGTAGGGGGCGCCGAAGGCGTCGAGGGCCTCGGCGACCTCCTCGGCCGTCGTGCACACGTAGGAGCGGGCGGTCGGTACCCCGGCCGCCGCCATGACGTCCTTGGCGAAGGCCTTGGACCCCTCCAGCTGCGCGGCCTCCCGCGACGGGCCGAACACCGGGATGCCCGCCGCGCGGACGGCGTCGGCCACACCGGCGACCAGCGGGGCCTCCGGGCCGACGACGACCAGGTCGGCACCGAGGCCCGCGGCCAGCCCGGCGACCGCCGTGCCGTCGAGCGCGTCGACCGGGTGCAGCTCGGCGACCTCGGCGATACCGGCGTTGCCGGGGGCGCAGTACAGCGCGGTGACGTCGGGGTCGAGGGACAGGGAGCGGCACAGGGCGTGTTCGCGGGCGCCGCTGCCGATGACGAGGACCTTCACGGGGGTCAGCCTAATGGCAAGGTCGCCGAAGGTTGGGGGGTGGGTTTGTTGGGCTTTCCTCCAAGGGCGGCCGGTGTGGCCGTCAGCGGTGGCGGGGTTTGGGTGTGTGGCGTGCGGTGCGGTGCCGGCCGGCTACTCGTTGGAGAACTCCTCCACCACCGTCGCCCCCAGTTCCCGCACGATCAGTTCATGGCCGGAGAGGGCCGACTCGTCGAGGTCCGGGTCGTCGTCCTCCGGGATGTCGTCCTCGGGCGCTACGGGGGGCGGCTCGGGGGCGGCGGGCGGCTGGGGGGCAGGGGTGGGCGCCGCGGGGGCGGCCGCGCGGCCCGGTTGCGGGGACGTGGGGGCCTGTGGGGCCGGCTGGGGTGCCGCGGGGCGGGGGGCGGCCGGGGCGCCGTAGCCACCGCCGCCCGCTGCCGGAGCGGCGCCGTAACCGCCTCCGCCGCCGAAGCCCGAGCCTCCCGCGGGCTGGGGCGCGGAACCGCCGCCGGACGGGTCGACGACCGCCTCGATCTTCCACTGCACGTTGAACTGCTCGGCCAGCGCCGCCCGCAGCACGTCCTCGCTGCCACTGCTCGCGAAGTTGTCGCGGGCACCGGCGTTGACGAAGCCGAGCTGGAGGGTGGTGCCGTCGAAGCCGGTCACCTGGGCGTTCTGGCTGAGCAGGATCCAGGTGAAGCGGCGGCGGTTCTTGACGGCCTCCAGGATGTTCGGCCAGAGCATGCGGGGGTCGAGACCACCCGCCGGGGCGCCCGCGGGCGGGGCCGGGGCCGGGGCCGCAGGGGATGCCGGGGCCTGCTGCTGGGCGGCCGAGGGGCGCCCCGGGGCCTGGCCCTGCGGTGCACCGCCCGCCGGTGCCGCTGCCGTGGGCCAGCCACCGGGGCGCCGGCCGCTTCCGGCGGCAGCCGCGGTGGGCCAGGCACCGGCTGCGGCGGGAGCCGAGGGGGGAGCGCTGGCCGGGGCCGGGGTAGCGGGGGGCGTGGGAGGCGACGCCGGGGCCTGGGAAGCGGGGGCAGCGGCTGCGGGGGGTGGCGTGGGGGCGGTGGGCGTGGGGGCCGTAGGCGCGGGGGCAGGGGCGGTCGTCGGAGCCGGACTGCCGACGCCGGGGCCGCCGACACCGGGCCCACCGGCAGCCGGACCGCCAACGCCCGGACCACCGGACCCCGGACCACCGACACCTGCGCCACCGGCACCGGCACCCGGGCCACCATCGCCCACACCACCGACGCCAGGACCACCAACCGCAGGACCCGCACCCGAGGCACCGGCAGGACCGCCCCCCGGCCCATTGGCCGCCCGTACAGCCGCGCGCGCCGCCGCCGGGCCGCCGCCGGGCGGTACGGCAGCAGCAGGCGGCATGGGGGCGCCCGCGCCGTGGGCCTCGGGGCCGGGGACGTAGCCCATGGCGGGCGCGCCGGCGCCGGACGAGAAGTGGACGCCGCGCTCGAGGCGGTCGAGGCGGGCCATCACGGACCGCTCGTCTCCGTAGGCGGCCGGGAGCAGCACGCGCGCGCAGATCAGTTCCAGCTGGAGGCGGGGCGAGTTGGCGCCGCGCATCTCCGTCAGGCCGGCGTTGACGAGGTCGGCGGCGCGGCTCAGCTCGGCGGCACCGAAGGTGGAGGCCTGGGCCTGCATGCGCTCCAGGACGTCGGCCGGGGCGTCGATGAGCCCCTTTTCCACGGCGTCCGGCACGGCGGCGAGGATCACCAGGTCCCGGAGCCGCTCCAGCAGGTCGGCGACGAAGCGGCGCGGGTCGTTGCCGCCCTCGATGACGCGGTCCACGACCTCGAAGGCGGCGGCCCCGTCACCGGTGGCGAAGGCCTCGACGACGGAGTCGAGAAGGGAGCCGTCGGTGTAGCCGAGGAGGGAGGTGGCCATGGCATACGTCACACCCTCCTCACGGGCACCGGCGAGGAGCTGGTCCATGACGGACATGGAGTCACGCACGGAGCCCGCGCCGGCCCGCACGACGAGCGGGAACACGCCGTCCTCGACCCGGATGGTCTCCTTCTGGCACACCTCGGCGAGGTAGTCACGCAGGGTGCCGGGCGGCACGAGCCGGAAGGGGTAGTGATGGGTCCGGGACCGGATCGTCCCGATGACCTTCTCGGGCTCGGTGGTCGCGAAGATGAACTTCAGGTGCTCCGGCGGCTCCTCCACGACCTTCAGCAGCGCGTTGAAGCCGGCCGACGTGACCATGTGGGCCTCGTCGATGATGTAGATCTTGTAGCGGCTGCTCGCGGGGCCGAAGAAGGCCTTCTCGCGCAGCTCACGGGCGTCGTCCACACCACCGTGAGAGGCCGCGTCGATCTCGATGACGTCGATCGAGCCTGGGCCGTTGCGCGCCAGGTCCCGGCAGGACTGGCACTCGCCGCACGGCGTCGGGGTGGGACCTTGCTCACAGTTCAGGCAGCGGGCGAGGATCCGCGCGCTGGTCGTCTTGCCGCAGCCGCGCGGACCGCTGAACAGGTACGCGTGATTGACCCGGTTGTTCCGCAGCGCCTGCTGCAGCGGGTCGGTGACATGCTCCTGCCCGATGACCTCGGCAAAGGTCTCCGGGCGATAGCGGCGGTACAGCGCGAGAGACGACACGCATACGAGGTTATAGGCGCCCACTGACAACCGGGCCCGGCCGCGGATCCCGCAAACGCAAGCGCCCCCCACGCACCCGCCAGAGCCGACCTACCCTTGCTGCCTTCCGGCCCTGGGGGAGTTCAGTCAGATAGCGCCGCGTGAGGGGCTTTGAGAAGAGTACCCGATGCGGGCCTGCGGGAACGAGTTCGCGAGCACTCCCCTCGGTCATGTAATGTTTCCGGCGGAGGATTCGCCTAGAGGCCTAGGGCGCACGCTTGGAAAGCGTGTTGGGGGCAACCCCTCACGAGTTCGAATCTCGTATCCTCCGCAGCCGCCCACCTGGGCAGACGAAGGCTCCGACCGGATCACGGTCGGAGCCTTCGTCGTTCCGTGGTTGCAGTTTTGGTTGCAGTTCGCGGTTACCGGCCGTTGAGGACGTCACGACAGGCGCGGCAGTACATGGCCGCGTTCCGTCCGTACCTGTGCATCAGCTGGCCGCACCCGGCGCATGGCCCCAGTTCCCAGGGCAGGCATCCCAGCGCGGCGGAGGCGGCGACCCGCTCGACGTGAGTGACCTGTATCGGGTCGCGGGAGCGCTGGACAGGCATGCGCGGGAGGGTGAAGCCGCCGGTCGGCTGGTTGAGATCACGGAGTGGCCGGGCGTCGCTGACGAACCAGCCTTCCTCCCCGGCCCGGCACGTGCGGTCGATCTCCTGCTCGGAGAAGGTGATCACATCGTCGCCCTCCTGGTCCGGAGCCGCAGGGAGGGGTGCCTTCTCCCCTACGATCTCCTCCCAGAGCGCGCGGTCGCTGGCCGGTACCCACATGTGGCGACCCGCACGACCGCTCCCGCGGTTGGGTACATAGACCGGAACACTCTCGCCCGTGGCGCTCTGCAGGACCAGATCCTCGATGTGCACCGGCTTTTTCTCGGGCAGGCACAGTGCGGGTACGAACCAGTCGGCGTGAATCGCGCCACAGTGCCCGGCTCCCTCGCTGACGAGGCAGTGGCGCTCACTGCTCGGTACGCATTTCCAGACCTGGAGATGGCGGTACCCGCCTCGGATCAGCATCTCCTTGCCGTCGGCGATGTCCTTCCACGGCATGTCATCGACTCGTGCCCAGGGCGCCCGGTCGATCAAGGACGCCGTCCTGTCCTTCGCTACCCACAAGGGCGTGATGCCGTGCTCCACGGCATTGACCGAGCGCCGGTGCACGCTACTGGGGCTGAGGTGGTGGTACTGGATCTCCCAACCGATCCGTATGCCATCAGGCCCGGTGACGACCGCGTCCGAGACGCTTCGACGGTTGGCAACGGGAACCTCGGCCTCGGCGTCCAGGCCGTATCGGGTGGCGGTGCCGACCACCCGCTCTTTCGTGGCCTTGTGCTGTGCGCTCTCGGTCGGCGTGGCCTTGTGCGTGATAGGCAGGTGCGAGGCGACCAGCGGGCGGCGACCGCCTATACGACCGCGGCGGATGAACATCCAGGGGGACTTGCCGCCTGCCTCCGACTGGCACTCTCGCCCCTCGTGGTGGGCGAGGCATTCGAGCAGTTGCGGGTCGCGATCAGCGACGCTCGCGGTGATCTCCCGGAGCAGATCAGGCCGGTCCGGGTGACCGAGGTCGGGTAACGACAAATTGATCTCTATGCCATATCCGGTGTGCCACACCCCGTTAGCCATGCCCCCCACGATAGGAACGGCCACTGACAGTAGGTAGAGAGCCACGAGACGCGACCGAGCCGACCCCGACAGTGCGAGGCCGGCTCCGGGGACGTAGGTGGGTCACCAGCCGAGGCAGGCGATCAGCGACGCCACCTCTCCCACACCCACGCGATCGCGGCCACAGTGGCGCCTCCGATCACCTGCTCCGCCTGAGCGCCGACGCCGGCGGAATAGCCTGCGGCATAGCCGACAGCGACAGCGGCCACCAACACGTCATACCTAGGCGGTCGCTCGCCTTCGGCCAAAAGCACACGCATACTGGACAAGGTCCTTCTCCTCATTCGACGGGTTGGGCCATCCGCCGGAGCCCGGAGATCTGTGGAAGGTGACACGGGGTCCGGCGGAAGTCTTTGTACTCAGGGGTTAGGGCTGGTGCCGCCCTCCCCCAGCTGGTCGGAAAGCTCGGAGCTGATCAGCTCGCCCAGCCGGATCGTCAGGTCGCGGCGCTGCCCTTCGGAGAGGCTGCGGAAGGCACGCCATGCGAGTTCAACGGGTGAACTTGGGCGGTGCCCCATGGCGATCCAAGCCATGAGGAGTGACCTCTCGGTCGAGGAGAGATCTTTCAGCTTCTCCCAAACCGCTTCTGGATCCGGTGGGTTCCGGACCTGTAGCCGCTCCGCAAACGTCGGGCGTAGTTCCTCGGGTCTGCGTGGCGTCCGCCGTATGCCCGGCTCCCAGACGGGTTCACCAGCGCGCACGAAGCGGGCTTCATGAGGGGCCAGGGCCGCGTCATCCCGGTTGGTATCGAGCACCCACCCGTACGCTCGGAGATCCCTGAGGCGCCTGTCGATCTGCGCGATGTCCGGGAACGCCGTTCGCAACTGGTCCTTGGTGTAGACGTTCCCCTCCCCGACCTGCGTCACGAGCCATAGGGCCGCGCGGACCATGCTCCCCATCTTTTCGTTCGTCCAGTCAGGCAACTGGGGTTCCGACACCAGGGTCACACCTCCTTCACTGACCGCAGTAAACCATATTCGGCAGAGTTCGGCGAAGTTCGGCGAACTTTCCGGCAGCGATCGGCAAGCTGCTGACACGGGCGAAGCCCTGCGGGGCATCGACCTGTAGGCGATGCCCCGCAGGGCTTGTCAGGGGTCACAAAGGAGCGACGTCTAAGGGCCTGCCCGACGGGTCACTGTGCTGTCAGATCCATGTCCCGCAAGCTGTCCGCATAGGTGAACCGAGATCCGCGAGGCGTGGGTGTCGCAGGCGGCGGGACTTGAGTGCGGGGCCGCATCCCCGGTGCATCGACATCATGTTTGGACCTTGTAGAGATAACCAGGTACTGTGCAATGCATGGAACCCGACATCGCAGGTAAGCCGACCGCGAGCAAGGCGGAGAGCCAGCTCCGCAAGGGGGTGCTGGAGTACTGCGTGCTGGCTCTCCTGCGGGACGGCCCGCGCTACGGCGTGGAGCTGCTCGAAGCTCTCGGTGCGGTGAGCGTCATGGTCACCAGCCAGGGAACGATCTACCCCTTGCTGTCCAGGCTGCGCCGGGAGGGAGTGGTGGAGACCCGCTGGCAGGAGTCCCCCAGCGGGCCGCCCCGGCGCTACTACGAGCTGACGGCATCGGGGCATGCGGCGCTGAAGGAGTTCACCGCCATCTGGCCGCACTTCCGTGACGCGGTCGACCACTTCATCACCGACTGACTGGAGACCACCGTGACGATCACCGAGCACCCGCTGGTGCGCAGCTACCTGTCCGCAGTGACGCGGGAGACGGCCGGGCTCAGCCCGGAGCGCCGAAACGAGCTGCTGGCCGACCTGGAGGAGCACATCGCCGTGGCGCTGGCGGCAGAGCCCGCCACCAGCGATGACCAGGTCCGCACCGTCCTCGCACGCCTCGGCGACCCACGCACGATCGCGGCGACCGCACTCGGCGAGGAGCCCCCCGCTCCGCAGACGAGCCAGAGCCGTACCTTCGCCATCGTGGGACTCCTGGCGGCAACCGGCCTTCTGACAGCCTTCGCGCCCCCGCTGGGCATCGCCTTGATCGGTGCAATCTGGTGGCTGTGGACCGCACCCCAGTGGCGTAACCGCGACAAGGCGATCGGGACGGCGGCCGCCCTCGTGCCGCTGCTGTTCCTGGTGGCGCAGTGGGTGATTCCCGCGGGCACGCCGGGCCTCGGCCTCGGAGCGTTGTTCATTCCGTTGACTCTGGCTGTCCTGGCATTCCCGGTTGCCGCCGGCGTCTACCTGCTGCGGTCCGCACAGCGCCCGTCATGACAGGCGCTCACCCATGACGCAGTCGAGATCCTGAAACAGCCGGACCGCCGTCAACCGAGACCGCCCGACCGGGCGCTCCGAAAGTCCCCCACCAGCAAGAGGAACGAACGATGCAGGCACAGCTCGCACACCAGATGGCCCTTGCCACCACGGGCACTATCGTGATCGGCTGCGCAGGAGCTGCCGCGGTCGCCGGCGTTCTCGCGTTGTACTTCGGCGCTCTGCTCGCCATCGTCAGGTCCGACCTCACCGGTGGGATGAAGCTGGTCTGGTTCGTCTTCGCCTTGATGGCACCCTTCCTCGGGTGTCTGCTCTGGTTCCTCGTCGGTCACCGCGATGCCCGCCACCGGCCTGGCATCGCCTGATCCCAAGAACGCCATCGCCATCTTCGTGATCGGACAGTCGCAGGGCTGATGCGGTGGCGTGGCCCGGTTCGGAAGCGTGATTACGTGTGCCCGCCTTGCAGTTCGTGTGCGAGACGGGTGCACCACTCCAACAGTTCACAGGAAGGACGGAGGCATGGCCAGACCTGTTCGCGCGGCTCTCGGGGGCGTGTGGATCAAGTGCAATTTCTGTCAGGGTGACCTGTTCAGGGACCGTGAGGTGAAGCTCAACAGCTCCGGAATGGAGTTCATGAGCCTGGGCTGGGCGAACGAGTCGGCAACCGGCCTGATCTGCTGGAACTGCGGCTATGTGCAGCTGTTCGTGAACAGGGACATCGAACTGTACAAACAGAAGAAGGGCTGAGTTCCGGCGGGTCATGTGCGCAGCCGGAGACGAAGGGATGCGACAGTCGGATTGCCGCCCTGAACCTCCGTCTGCGCCATACGACGCCGACGGAGGTCTCAAGCCATCGCGCTTGGCAGGCACACAGCAGAGCTACGCCTAGTCCACGACGTCGCCGTACTTGTGCGGGCTCATTGCGCGGTCCACAGCCTGTGCACACGCTTCAGCGAACGCGGCAGCGACAGCTTCCTCGTCGGTGCCGCGAACCTGTGCCTCGACCTCCTGGCCGGGACGGCGGATGGTGTGCCAGCGCACCGGCAGGTCCGTGTAGAGGTCGGTCTCGAACTCCCAGGCCGAAACCGACCATCTCTCGTCGCGGCCGATGTTGAGCCGGTCGCCGCCGGGCAGGAACACGGCGTGAGCGTGGTGAACGAGTCGGCGATCGGGCATACGGTCGCGGACGGCCCGCAGGCCGCCAGGGCCCTCGCTCTCCCACTTCCAGTGCTCCCACTCCTCGACCTCCGCCTGACGGCCGGCGTGATCCGCACGCCACTGGGTAGCCAGGGTCTCGGCGTGCTGCCGGTGTAGGAACGGGACACGGCGTTCACCAAGGCGGGCGACGTACACGGTCGACTCCGCTGCCGCAGCACCTTGGCTCGGGCCTGGCACGGAACCTCCGGGTGCCGGTTGGGTCGGACGGGGTGCGGTTCCCCACAGCAGTCCGCCGACCTTCGCGGCTGTCTGCTGAAGCACGGGGCCGGTGAGGTGCTGGTACCGGCGGCGCATCCGTGCGGACTTGCCGGGCTCCCAGCCCATGATGCGGTCTACCACCGCGTCGGGGACACCGAGGATCAGAAGGACGGTCGCGGCGGTGTGCCGCGCGTCGTGGAGGCGACCGTCGCGGACCTTCGCCGCCTTCAGCAGGTCCTTCCACCGGTGGAAGTCGGTGTTGGGGTTGAGCGGCTCGCCGATCGGCGAGGTGAACACGTACCCCTTCTCCACCCACAGGTCTCGGGCAAGCACTCGCTCGCGCTCCTGCTCCTCCCTGTGCCGTCGCAGCAGCTTCAGCAGCTCCTCAGGCACGCCGATCGGGCGCTTACCGGCGCGGGTCTTGGTGTCCTTCGTCTCGCGCCGGACGCTGGTCTTCTGCGGGCAGTAGCCAGGCTTGCGGCCACACTTGTCGCCGCAGCCGTGCTGGTAGCGGGGCCGCAGACGGCCTCGGCGGACGAGGATCACGCCCGCATCGAAGTCGACGTCTTCCCACTTCAGTCCGAGCGCCTCGCCTTGGCGGAGGCCGAGAGCGAGCGCTATGACCCAGCGGGCGGTGTTGCGGTGCTTGTCCGCTTCGAGGAGGAGGCGCTGGACCTCCTCGACCGTGTACGGCTCGACCTCCTCCTCTTCGAGCTTGGGAGCCTTGGCGATGGAGGCTGGATTGGTGGCGAGGTGACGTCGGCGTACAGCCTCGTTGAGTGCCGTGCGGACGGTGCGGTGCGCCTGGTGTGCCGTGCCGGCGGAGCTGCCGTTCGCCTGCATCTTCCGGTAGAAGCGCTCCAGGTGCTCGGGCTCCAGTTTCTCCAGGCGGTGGGCGCCCAGGCCGGGGATGAGGTGGTGGTAGACGGCGACGCGGTAGCCGTCGATGGTGTTCTCGCTGACGCTGGGCGCGGCGATGTTCTCCACCCAGTGGATCAGCCAGGTCTCAACGGTCCAGGTCTGACCGGCCTTGGCGACTCCGGTTGAGTCGCGCTGCTTCTCCAGCTCGCGTACCAGCTTGGTGACCTCGGGGCGGGTCCTGCGGCTGACGTGGCGGCGGTCGGGCTTGCCGTTGTCCTTGGTGCCGACGGTGACGTAGCCGTGCCAACGGCCGTCCTTGCCGAGGAAGATCGAGGAGGCGCCGTTGGGCTGGCGGGACTTCTGGGGCTTTGGCGTCTGTGCCATGCGCGCCCGCCTCAGGCCGCGGCGTCGAAGTCCGTTGTCCGGTAGCGGCGGGCTAGGAATTCACCGACTGCCTCGGCGGGTATGCGGCGCAGACTGCCGATCTTGGCGGAACGTATCTCCCCGGACGAGACGTACTCGTACATCTTCGTCCGGCCGATGCCGAGGCGGCGTGCGGCCTCCTCGACGGTCAGACCGACGAGAGTGGGGTCGCCAGGTTCGTCACCCCGTTCGGCCATCAGGGCGCGCAAGGCCCCTTCGGGGACGCCGAGCAGCTGGGCGATCTGGGTGACGGGCAGGGGGAACTCGGGCAAGAGGGCTCCTCACCCCGGTCACGTACGGAGCGCCAACTCCGATCGGACCGGTCGTGGTGGTGGGTGGTTGGGCGGTTGCGCAGACGCGCGTGAGGATGTGCCCGCATGAGGGCGCCGGTGTTCGCAGCACCGAGGCCCCTGCGGCAAGCGGCTATTCGTCAGCCGTGTCGGGGTCTTTGGCCGCCGGGAAGTAGTCGCCGAGCCAGCGGATCAGTCGGCCGCGGGCTCCCTTGTGGCGGTGGAAGTCGCCGTTGGAGGCCACGTCCAGTTCGTGGGCGAGCAGGTGGCGGACCATGACGTCCTGGTCGGGGTGGGCCTTGGTGTACTCGTTGAGCTGGTCCTGGACGTCGTCCATGGACTTGCCCAGGGCACGCCATTCCTTCCACAGCTCGACGTACTGGCCGACCAGCCGGCGGATGACCGGGTTGGCCATCTGCCCTGGTGGGCTGGCGAGTTCGTCGAGGGTCATGTCGAAGACCTTGCAGAAGCCGAGCGCCTCGTCGGTGTTGACGCGGCGGCGTGGCTTGCCGCTCTCGATGCGCCAGATGGCGGACTGGCCGATGGGGTGGCCGGCCTCGGCCATCTTCTCGGCCAGGGTGACCGTGCTCCAGCCGCGCGCCTCGCGCTCCAGCTTCACGCGTTCGGCGATGTTGTCCTCGACCGGTGGCCGCGTGTTCGCCGCGCGCGCGTCGTCGCCCTTGCCGCTGGCCATGCTCACCTCCTCAGTCGCGTTGGTCGTCCGGGCGGGGCTATAGCCGTACGGCCCCTGGGTACACAACTAAACATCATTCGCGAGCCGAATGCAAGTAGATGTTTCCCGAATGCGCTGGTAGGATGGTGCCGTCCACCGGTGAACACAGGCGGACAACGCAAAAGCCCCCGGTGCTGCGAACACCGAGGGCGAAGCGGAGATCCTCACAACCGCCCAACCATGACGATCTGGACCGGTGGCCGGAGTTGGCGCTCCATGTGGCCTGCCGGGAGAGGAGTCCTATGGCCCAGAGTACGGGCCTCACGTCGGACATGCCATCCCGCTTCGAGTACGGCGACGCGCCGTCCTCGGAGGAGCCTGGGCAGGCTCCCTTCAACCTGGACGCCGAGAGCGCGGTGCTCGGCGCCTGCATGCACCACAGCCATGTCATCGACACCGTGCGTCCTATCCTGGGCGACAACGCCTTCTACCGGCCCGCCCACGAGACCATCTGGCGCGCGATGCTCGCCCAGCACCGCGAGGGCAAACCGACCGACCCGATCGTCCTGACCGAACTGCTCGAGCAGCAGGGGGATCTCAAGCGTGTCGGCGGCGCCCCGTACCTGCACCAGCTCGCCAGCGCGCTCTACGACATCGGCAGCGCGGAGCACCACGCGGAGATCATCCGCACGAAGGCCAACTTGCGTCGTCTGCTGGCCTCGGCCGTCCGCACCGTTCAGCGCGCCCAGGAGCCGGGTGCCGACCCTGAGGCGATACGCAGCGAGGTCGAGGCGGAGATGCGGGCCGAGCGCGAGCGGGCACTCGCCTCGGGCCAGGGACGTCTGAACCGCTTCGCCAAAGACGGGTGGTCCTTCGTCAAGGAGACCGGCGCGGACGCCGAGCCGTTGTGGGGCACCCGGGAGAAGACCGTCTGGGCGCCGGGCGAGAGCCTGATGATCGTCGGCGCACCCGGGGTCGGCAAGACCACCCTGGCCCACCAGGTGGTCTTCGCCCGGCTGGGGCTGCAGGAGACAGTCCTGGAGATGCCGGTCGCCCCCAGCAGGCGCGTGCTCTACCTGGCCATGGACCGGCCCCGACAGATCGCCAGGGCCATGGACCGGCGCGTCTCCCCCACCGACGAGAAGATCCTGCGGGAGCGGCTCGTGGTCTGGGAGGGCCCGCTGCCCGCCACCCTCGACAAGGAACCCGACCTCCTCGCCGACCTCGCCGCCGCCCACCGAGCCGACACCATCGTGATCGACAGCCTCAAGGACGCGGTCAGCACCATGGTCGACGACAGCCTCGCCGTCGCCTTCCACAACGCCCGCATGCGCGCCCTGCGAGGCGGCGTGGAGATCATGGAGCTGCACCACCAGCGCAAGGCCACCGCCGACGCACCACGCGGCCAGCGCCCCAGCCTGGACCAGGTCTACGGCTCCGCCTGGATCACCGCCGGCGCGGGCAGCGTCCTGTTCATCAGCGGCCGGGCTGGCGACCCAGCCGTCACCCTGCACCACCTCAAGACCCCCACCGGGGAGATCGGCCCGCTGGACGTCACCCACGACCACGTGCGCGGCACTACCACGGTCGACCCCACCAAGGACCCCGCCGTCCTGCTGCGCAACGCCCCAGGCGGGCTGACCGCACGCGACCTGGCGGCCGTCCTGGTCGGCGGCGAGCCTGAACGCGCCGATGTGGAGAAGGCCCGCCGCCACCTGGCCCGCCTCGTCGACAGCGGCCTGGCCACCAAGGCCGACGGCATCGCCGGAGGAGCCGGAGGCGGGCAGCAGACCCGCTACTACGCCTCCGCACGCCACCTCACCGCCGTCGGCTGACACACCAGCGACAGCGCCCGGAAGCGATCACGCGACCGTACACGCGGCCCTCACGCCCAGACGCCGCCGTGAACCGCGCACGGCGTGCACGCTGACCGTAAAACCGCAGGTCAAGCGATCACGGGTGCGTCCACGCCGTACACGCGCCCTAGCGATCACGCGCGGGGCCCCCTTTAGAAGGGGGCCCGCGTGAACGCCCCCTGCGTGAACGCCCCTCCCTCCTGCATCCAAGCCCCCTCGCAGCACCCCCTGGAGAGACCTGACGTGCCCTCCCCTGCCCCGATAGCCTCGGCCACCGAAGGCGGCACTGCCTCGCTCCTGTCGCACTGGGCTCCCACCCCCGCGATGGCCGTGGCGCTTCTTGCCCTGCTCGGCCTGTTCGCTCTGTTCACCGCGTGGATGAACCGCCAGCAGCACCGCCGGCCGTCCGGCACCAACCGCTGGCGCGGGAATGTCGCGGTGCCGGTCGCGGCCGTGGCCGCGCTCGGCTGCACCGCGTACAGCGCGGACACCAGCTGGCGGTTCGCCGCCGACTACCTCGACATGGGCGGCAACACCGCCGAGCGTGTCGCGATGTTCTCCGCCGCCGAGCTGGCCCTGTTCGCCACCGCCCTGATGGCCCGGCAGAACCTCAACGGCCCGAAGCAGGCACCCGGCCTGCCCGGAACCCTCACCTGGGTCATCACCGCCGTCCAGGTCCTGCCCGCCTACGCCGAGTCCGGGCCGGTCGGTGGCACCGTGCGAGCCTTCGTCGGCCCCGTCATGGCCGCGATGCTGTGGCACCTGGCCATGGGCATCGAGCTGCGCCACCGCACCCCCGACGCCGCCTCACGCGGCCTGGCCGCCGTCCTCGTCCGCCAGGCACGCGAACGCCTCCTCGCCCGGCTCGGCATCGCCGACCAGGACGCCGACGCCGCCCGCCTCATCCGCGACCGCGCGCTCAGCGAAGCCGTCGCCCTCATCCTGCGCGCCGAGTCGATGACCGACCGCCAGCGCGGCAAGCGACAGCAACGACGCCTGGCAGAACGCCTGCACGAGGCCCTGGAGCGGGCCGGCGTCGACGGCGACCCGCTCCAAGACGAACTGCTGCTGCGCAAGCTCGCCACCCGCAAGCAGGCCCTCGACCTCGCCTCCATCACCCTGCCGCCGCGCTGGCACATCCCGGCCTCGTACCCCGCCCGGGACTCCGGGCACAGCTGCCCGCGCTCCGCCCGCCCTGCGCCCCTGCCGCGGGCAGAGGACGCTGCCCGCCCGCACCCGTCAGATCCGGGTGACGACGAGGTCCCTCCGGCTGCCCGCCCGCAGCCTGCCCGCCCGGAGCCGGGGCTGCCCGCACGGGCAGAAACCGAAGAGAGCCCGGCGCTCACAGGCAACAGCGCGGGCAGCGTGTCGGGCAGGCGCGAGCGGAAGGCCGCTGCCCGGAAGAAGCGCGACGTCGGCAAAGCCCGCGCCTCCGAGGAGGTCATCCTCAAGCACGCTCGCCGCATCTACGAGGAGACCGGCAGCGTCGGACGCGACCGGGTCGAGGACGCCCTGCGCGCCGTCGGCTACACCGTCTCCAGCGACGGCGTCGGACGAGTCGTCCGCGAGTTCAAGGCCCGGCTCAAAGCCGCAGCCGGCGATCCACTCCGCTGATCCCGGCAGCGCCAGAGCTCTCAACCAGACCCCGACCCGAAGGGCCCCATGCACACCCCGCACCACGAAGACCCCATGCCCCACGAAGAATCCCTGCCGTCCAACCCTGCCCCAGTCGGAGCAAGTTGTCCCGGGAGCAATGCTCCCGGAGTCCCCGCCCCAGAGGTGGCGAAGAACGCCCCGCGCCATGCGGCGCCGGGCAGGGAAGCTGCGGCCGAGGGCGGACCGCAGCAGGGAGGGGACAGGCCGGCCGAGTCCCTATCACGCAAGCGTCAGCGTCCGCGTCAGAAGAAGCTGCGTCCGCACCAGCCCAGCTGCCGTATGAACGACGCCGAGTTCAAGCGTCTCACCGACGCAGCCGCCCACTGCAAGATGACCAACGCCGCCTTCCTCGCCTACGCCGTCGACAAGGCCGCCCGCGACCTGACCCGCACCGCAGCCGAGATCGCCACCGAACGGGAGGTCATCGACGAGCTGTTCGCCGCCCGCCGGCACCTGGGCCGCATCCACGGCCTGTTCAACCAGGTGGCCAAGGCCCTCAATTCAGGCGCCGACGTACCCCATCTGGACACCGCGACCAAAGCCGTGCGGAATGCTGCCTGCCGGATGGCGGACGCTGCCGATGCTCTGCTGGCCCACCGTGACGGCGGTGCCGCTGCGTGATCCCCAGCATCCACAAGCGCGGCAGCGAGACGATCGGTCTGCTCCGCTACCTCTACGGCCCCGGCACCGACGAGGAGCACATCGACCCGCACCTGGTGGCCGCCTTCGACCCGCTCACCCCCGACCCGGGCCGCGACCCGGAGGCCACCTTCGGGCAGCTGCAGCGGCTGCTCGACCAGCCCGTCAACGCCCTGCCCGCCAATCGGCGGCCGAAGAAGCACGTGTGGCACCTGTCGGTACGGGCTGCGCCTGAGGATCCGATCCTGTCGGATGAGGACTGGGCGGCCATCGCCCGCCGCATGGTCGCGGCCACCGGTATAGCCCCCGACGGCGACGACGCCGCATGCCGGTGGGCAGCCGTCCGGCACGCCGACGATCACGTCCACATCATCGCCACCCTGGTCCGCGACGACGGCCGCCGGCCCCGGCTACACAACGAGGCCCGCCGCGCCCAGGCCGAATGCCGCCGCATCGAAGCCGACTACAACCTGCGCCGCGTCGCGTCCGGGGACGGCACCGCCGCCAAGCGACCCACCAGCGCCGAACGCCACAAGGCCGACCGCCAGGGCCAGCAGCGCACCCCGCGCGAGCAGCTCCGCGAAACCGTCCGCCAGGCGGCAGCCGGCGCCCACAGCGAAGAGGAGTTCTTCGACCGACTCGCCTCGGCCGGACTCCTCATACGCCAGCGGATCGCCCCGTCGGGAGACCGCCTCGGCTACACCGTCGCCCTCCCCGGAGACCGCAACAAGGACGGCGAGCCCGTCTTCTTCTCCGGGTCCAAACTCGCCCCCGACCTGTCCCTGCCCCGCATCCGCGAACGCTGGACCCTCCCCACAGATGCCGCCGCCGCTGTAGATAGCTCCCGGCCGGAGCAGCAGTCCGCCCTGCCGTCGGTGACCGGTCCCGCGTTCGCCCGGCGACGGGCCAGCGCCGCCACATGGCAGGCCCTGCTGATCACCGACCACGGAGACGACAGCATTGCAGCGGCCCAGATCGCCGCCGCAGGGGAGATCCTGGACGCGCTCGCCAAGACCTCCGCCGCCCACACCCGCACCGAACTACGCGAGGCGGCCTTCGCGTTCGAGCGGGCCACCCGCTCCCACATCAAGGCCGTACGCGGGCACGACCGCGCCCTGCGCCAGGCCGCCCGCGACCTCATCCGCAGCGGGCCCGCCCTCGGCCGCGGCGAGGACGGCGCCACCACCGCCATGCTCATCGACATGGCCTTCTTCCTCGCCATCGCCGCGGCGAACTGGCATGCCAAGAGGCACCATGCCCAGCAGGCGAAGGCCGCCCGCCAGACGGCCGAACACCTCCGCGCCGCCTACCAGGCCGCCGCAGCCCACCCCATGGACGTGCTCCGGCAGCGAGGCTGCCGCATGCCCCCGTCCCTGCGGCACCGGCAGGCGGCCATGCTGCGTCACGCAGTCCCCGACCTGGCCGAACAGATCCTGGCCGAACCCGGCTGGCCCGCCCTGGCCGCCACCCTCGCCGACGCCCAGGACGCCGGCCACAACCCGGCCACCCTGCTCACCGAAGCCACACAACGGCGAGAACTCGACACCGCCAGCTCCATCAGCGACGTCCTCGTATGGCGCCTGCGCCGCAGCGCCCACCTGCCCGCCGCCCCAGACTCCCCCAGGACACAACCACCCCAGACAAGCACCGCGCCACATCCCCGACGCCCGCCGCACAACCCGCGAACCGGCCCATGAACGGCACCGCCCGTCGGCGCTGACCGGACCAGCGCAGGCGGAAGCTAGCCGACGATCCCCGGTTACCGAAACCGGGGATCCTCCGGAGCATTTGGTGTCCAGAAACCCCACACCAGGCTCTTGGCGGCGTCGTCCCCACCTCGGTCGAGAGCGCGTCGCACCCGCCGCCGGCCTGCGTCCGGCAAACACCCCACCGCGAGGGCCCTTGCCCTCACAGCCCACACCGTCCCGGTCAAGGCACCCGCACTTCATGCCTCGAGCACCACCAGCCAGTGCACTTCCCCTGCGCCGGTCACCAGCACAAACCCATCTCACGACACCACACAAGGAATCACCCGTGCCCCACTCCTCCGTTCGCCCCGAAGTCGTCCTCCTCATCACCCAGGTGGACTTCAGCCACCCCGACATCCGGACGCGCCCCTACCACCGCGACGGACGTCCGTTCACCCGCGCTGAGCGCGACCTGCTGGTCACCTTCACCCCGGAGGAAAAGGCTGCCGCGAAGGCGCAGATACAGCTCGAAGCCGAATGGCAGCGTGAACTCGACGAAATGCAGGACGCCTTCGTCGACCTGCTCATGAAGTACTTCGCCAAGCTCCCCAAGGGATCCGTGGTCGACGACGCCGTCGCCATTATGACCGACGAGGACTACGCGGAGTTCGAACGCCTGGCCGAGATCGTCACCGCGGAAGACACCCTCGAATACCGCGCCCTGTACGAAGAGAACTGACCCGGCAGCGCGTTGGACGGCGGTCCCCACCGCGGCCGGGCGAACGTCTCCTGTCATGGCTGAGCCGGGTGGCCCAGGGAGCTGGACTCCCTGGGCCACCCGGCGCGCCTGGCTAGGTGCGCGGCGAGGTCACTGGCAGCGGTAGGTGACTTCGGGGCTTTGCACCTTGACGTCGCCGGGCCCGTCGGTCTCTGAGTAGACCCGGTACTGGCTGTCCGGCTCACAGCCGTAGCTCGGGTGCAGGTCGATCTGGCGCCCGGAGCCCCTCTGCTGGTCCAGGACGCGGTCCCGTCGGAAGTCGTGCCTTTCCATGAGCTTGACGATGATGGTGGCGTCCGAGCTGCAGTCCCAGCGCCCGCCGTAGCCGGTGATGGTGTGGTTGGCGTAGGTGGGGGTGTCGGCGGTCAGGTGGCAGTCGCCGGCGGGTGCGGCCGGGGCCTTGGTGGCGGCGTGGGCACCGCTCATCGTGGGGACGGCGAGGAACGCGGAGGCGGTGAGGGCGGCGGCGATGATGCCGCGGGAGATCTTGCGCATGGTTGATCAACTCCTTGGTGGACGGGCGTTGGGTGCTTGTGCCGGCGTTTGCCTGGGCGTGGTCAGTCGGCGAGGTTCGTGGGGTGGCGGCGTGGTAGCCGTCCCCCGCGGTCAGGCCGTAGTTGTGGGTCGTGTACTGGGTGCTGACGCCGCCGGCCTGCTCGTAGGCCCAGTACGTGGTGTGGTCGGCGTCGGCCCAGTGGTCGAAGATCACGACGTGGCGGAACCTGGAGGAGTCGCTGTCGGCCTTGATGATCAGGTCGCCCTGGTTGAGCGCGGACATGGGGATCGGGGTCGTCCAGCCGTCGTTCTTCAGGGCGATGGTGTTGGGGCCCGGCTTGGGCAGGCCGAGCGCCATGGAGGCGTAGCCGGAGCAGTCCTGGCGGTAGCCGTCGGTCCAGTTGCGCTCCTGGCTGTAGGGGACCGGCTTGCCGTTGTCGGCGGTCAGCCAGGTCTTCGCCCGTTCGATCTCGTCGTGCCGGGTGATGCTCGGAGCCACGCTCGTGCTGGTGGTGCGTGCGTGCGGTGCCGTCGCGTGCGCCGGTCCGGTCAGCGTGAGCGAGCCGAACGCGGCGGTCGCCGCGAGCGCGGCGGCGAACCAGCGGTGGGAACGGTTCACGGGCTTTCTCCTCGGTCAAGTGCGGCCGGCGGATCCGGCCGGGCCCCACGCTGGCGCCGCCGACCGCCGCCGACCTAGCCGCAGAGCCCGGCACTTCTGGGAAACCGCAGGTCATGTGGGGTGGGGCGGCTTTCCGTTCCGGCTCCGGTCCGGAGCGTGATCCCTTTCGGGTGATCTCGCGGCAGTGGTCCGCCGCGCCTCTGCACAGGTCACGGGGTACGAGGCTCGGGCCGATGCAGACAGGACGGTCGGTGGGTCGCACGTCGGGCTCGGAGACTGGGGGCATGACCAACGGGCCCGGGGTCCCCGCACCGCGCCGCGCCTTCGCCGAGCGCTTCGACCTGCTTTACCGGGAGGCGGGCAATCCCCTCCTGCGGAGCGTGTCCGCTTCGGTCGCCCGTGCCCAGCGGGCCGGCGGCGACGGCCGTCCGATCCGGGTGCCGGCCCAAAGGATCAGCGACTGGCGCGGCGGGCGCGCCGTGCCCGCGCGGTTCGAGCCGCTGGCCGCCGTGCTGGTGGTTCTGATCGGCGAAGCCCGCAGGGCGAGGTCGCGTCCCGCCGTGCCGGGCCTCTACGACCTGGCGGACTGGCGTGCACGGTGGCGAGCGGCGACCGACTCTCCTGCCTGCGGCGATGGAGCTGGCGAGGTGGAGGACTCGCCTCAGGTTCCCTGCCCGTACCGGGGACTGGCCGCCTATCGGACCGAGGACGCGGGATGGTTTTTCGGTCGGGAGCAGGACACCGCCTTGTTGATCGGTGAACTCAGCCGCTGCCTCGACGGGGACGGCCTGCTGATCCTGTTCGGTGCGTCGGGTGCCGGGAAGTCGTCGCTGCTGAGGGCGGGCCTGCTGCCCGCACTGGCGAGCGGTGCGTTGCCCGGCTCCGAGAAGTGGCCGGTGGCGGTGCTCACCCCGACCGCGGATCCCGTCACGGCGCTGGTCCATGCGCTCTGCAGGACGCTGAGCTGCCCCCTAGAGGTGCTTCAGGCGGCGGCCGGAGAAGGACCCGACGCGTTCGGTGCCGTGCTTCGCCGGCACCTGCCGGACGGAAACAGACTCATGCTGGTCATCGATCAGTTCGAAGAACTCTTCACCCTGGTCACCGATCGGCACCGGAGCGACCTTTTCCTCGGCGCGCTGCGGGCCGTCACCTCCCCCACCACCGGCGGGGGAGGCCCGCTCGTGATCGCCGTCCTCGGCGTACGGGCCGACTTCTACCAGCACTGTCTGGACCATCCGCACCTCCTGGCCCCGGTCCGCAGGCACCAGCTCGTCCTGCCGCAGATGACGTCCCCTCAACTCACCCGGGCCATCCGCAAGCCCGCCGAGGCGGCGGGGCTGCAGCTGGAAGAGGGCCTGTTCGAGGTGCTCCTGAGAGATCTCGGGCTGCCGGACCGAGCCGGTGAGGACGGGGTGGGACACGAGCCGAGCGCGCTGCCGCTGCTCTCGCACGTGTTGCTGGCCACCTGGCAGCAGCGCTCCGGCCGCCGGCTCACCCTGGAGGGATACCGATTGACCGGCGGCCTGCACGGATCCGTCGCCCAGGCCGCGGAACGCGCCTGGGCCGCAATTGACCCGGCCGACCACGACCTCGCACGCCAGGTGCTGATCCGCCTGGTCCGGGTCGGCCCGGACATCCAGGACGCCCGACGACGGGTCACCCGAGCCGAACTGCTCGCCGCGCTGCCCGACAGCGCCTCGGTGCAGCGTCTCCTGGACGGCTTCGCCGCCGCCCGGCTGCTCACCTTGACCACCGACACCGTCGAACTCACTCACGAGGCCCTGCTGAGCGCGTGGCCCCGGCTGCGCGAGTGGATCAGACAGGACCGCTCCGGCCTGGTCACGCACCAGCGACTGGAACAGGACGCCGAAACCTGGGCGGCTGAGGACCGCGATCCGGCCCTGCTCTACCGGGGCACCCGGCTGGCGCTCGCCCGCACTTGGGCCGACGTCGACGGCGAGCGGTTCGGCCTGAGCCGGACCGGTGCCGAGTTCCTCGCCGCTTCGGTGGGTGCCGAGGAAGCCGCGCGGTGCGCGGAGCGGCGCCGGATCCGCGTGCTGCGCGGGCTGGTGGCCGGCCTGGCCGTCCTCGCGACACTCGCCCTGATCGCCTTCGGTATCGCGTCTTCAATGTCCCTGGAGGCCAAGCGGAACTCCCGGGCGGCCACAGCAGCGGCGCTTGCCAACCAGGCCGGCACGGTCGCGGCGGGCCGACCCGATCTCGGCATGCTCCTGGCCGCCTCCGCCTACAAGCAGGACCACCGCAACCCGGACGCGCTCAGCGCGCTGCTGTCCACCTCCGGCTCCCGCTTCGAAGGCAGGCTGACGGCCCACCACGGCCGCCTGACCGCCATCGCGCTGGATCCGCGGGGACCACTCCTCGCGGTCGCCGACCCCGATGCCCGCGGCGGCATCGACCTGTTCGACCGCCGCAGCCGACAGCACCTGCCCGCCATCGACCAGAACGGCGTCGGACCCCTCGCCTTCACACCGCACGGGCACCGTCTGTTCTCCGCCCCCTCCACAACAGGCGGGATCGACGAATGGGATCTGACCGACCCGGCCGCCCCGCGTCATGTCCGCCGCATCGACACCAGCTCAGTGGTCGTCAACTCCCTGGTACTCAGCGACGACGGCACCGTGCTCGCCGGAGCGTGCCAAGACGGGACGGTCCGCCTCTGGGACCCCGCCACCGGCAACCAGGCCGCAACCCTGCACGGACTGGCCGGTGAAGCCCTGGGCGTGGCCGTCAGCCAGGACGGAAAGCTGATCGCGGGCTCCGGCCGCGACCGCACCGCGCGCATCTGGCGACGCGATGACGGCGAGCAACTGCATGTTCTGGACGGGCTCCACCATGCCGCGGTCATTCACGTGGCGTTCAGCCCGGACGGCCGCACGCTGGCCACGTCCAGCGATGACTTCACCGTCGGCCTGTGGGACGTCGCCTCGGGAACCGTACGGCCCCTGCGCAAGCCGATTGCCCACTCCGACGCGGTGTTCGACGTCAAGTTCAGTCCCGACGGCAGCATGCTCGCCACCGCCAGCTACGACCAGACCGTCGGCCTGTGGAACGCCAAGTCCGGCTCACCGGTGGACCGGCTCACCGGACACACCGGCCACGTCAACGGCGTGGCCTTCACAGCGGACGGCAGGCAACTGGCGAGCGTCAGCAGCGACGGCAGCGCCGTCCTGTGGGACATCTCCGACCGCATGCTCATGACCCGCCCCATCGCCTCCCTGCGGGGTGCGGCGATGAGCCCCGACGGCCGACTCCTCGCCACGGGGGACTCCGACGCCCACGTGCAGATCTGGCGCCGCACCACCGGCAAGCGCCTCGACTCCTTCCACCTCCCGGATGCGTGCCCTGTGTGGAGACTCGCCTTCGCCCCGGACGGCAACACCCTGGGGATCACCGGCGACTGCCACAACGCGTTCCTGTACGACATCGCCCGACACCATCGCACCACGCTCCACATGCCCACGACGCGTTGGGCCCGAGCGGTGGCCTTCGACACCGGCTCCAGCCTCGCTGTCACGATCGGCGACGACGACGTCGCACGCGTCTGGGACGTGTCGACGGGGAAACAGCGCGTCCAGCTCCCGGCCCACTCGGGCGGCGGACGGCCGGTGGCCGTGAGCCCCAACGGCGTCATCGCCACCTATTCGGCCACCGCCGCGGCAGTCTGCCTATGGGACCTCGACGGACACCCGCTAGGCTCCCTGCCGGCTCAGGAGGTCTGGGCCCTTGCCTTCGACGGCACCGCCAAACTCCTCGCCGCGGCCTTCACGGACCGCACCATCCACGTCTGGCGACTAGGCACCGGGGCGGTACCCAACGCACCCGGCACAGTGCGCGTGCGCCCCCTGACCACGCTCGTCGGCCACACCGGCATCCCGCGCGTCCTGGCTTTCAGCCCCGACGGCACCCAACTGGCCAGCGCTGCGGACGACCAGACGATCCGGCTGTGGAGGATCCCCGGTGGCGGCCAGCCCGTCATCCTCACCGGCCATGCCCAATCCTTCGGCGGCCTGGCCTACACACCAGACGGAAAGACACTGGCCAGCGGCAGCTGGGACGGCACCTTCCGCTTCTGGAACCTCGACCCCGAAGCCGACCTACGCCGAGCTTGCGCCCTCGCGACCCGGCTGACACCGAACGAATGGGCCCAACTCGTCAGCGTTACATACGTACGGGCCTGCCGCTAGCGTCCCGGTCGCGCGGGCGACGCTGAAGCTGAACGGAGCCGAGGATCCGACGGACCCAGCGTTGCAACGGCGGACTGGCCGTACCAGCCCAAAGACTCGTTCCCTCGCCCCAGAAGAGTCCCGACATTGACCGGAAGTGGGCGATCACCACCGTGCACACCACCAACAGCAGCCCCCATGACGACGCCACCCGACGGCGCGAGCTCAACACCGCCGCCTCCATCAGCGACGTCCTCGTGTGGCAGCTGCGGCGTAGCGCCCACCTGCCCGCCGTACCTGAAAGCCTCCGCGACGGACCCGTCCGAGGTAACCGGCGCACCCCGTCCTCGGGGCCCGCCACGCACTCGGCCACGAGCGCAACGAACGACTCCGTCCGTCGGCGCTGACCGGCCGAATCGGGCGGTCATCCTGCTCCACCGCGAGGACACCTACGAGAAGGACTCGCCCCGCGCCGGCGAGGCTGAACTGATCGTTTCCAAGCACCAGCACGGTCCCACTGTCACCATCACCTCCCCTTGCAGGCCACTACTCCCGCTTCGTCGACATGGCGCAGAGATAGCGGGGACCCGCTGCTCACAGCTTGGATCACAACGCATCCGGTTGCCAGATCACGTGATCCGGATAGATATGTGCTGTCGGCGACAGACGGTACGTCCCGCTGCTCGTGTCCGCGGGCAGCACCCAGCCGACGCCCTGGTACGCGTAGGGCACGCCGATGGCGCGGGCGACGGAACACCGCTTCGTGTCGGTGATCCGGGTCTGACCCCCCGCCACTGTCATCACTTCGGTGCCCGGCCAGCCCGGGCAGGACCGGAAGGTTCCCGCCTGGACGTACTGAAGCCGGATCTTGAGGGTTGATGCCGCACTACTCACATTGGTGATCTTGAGTGCGAAGGAGACCTGGGCAGCTTGGACACGCGCGCACACCCGCCACACGACACCGGCGGGGCCCTGGACTGGCGGTCCGCATCGGCTGTCCTCGCCCAGCGTCCCCTTCTCGACGTCGGCTCCTTGAATGAGCGGTGCTGTGGTGGGGACAGCTGAGGGCTGAAGGCTGGGCAGCGGCCAGGTGACGGGGTGGCCACTCTGCGTTCCGGTCACGTCGGGGAATTCCTGCCACCCATCGGGAACGTCAGCCTGCCCCGCCCTGGCTGCCGTGGCTGCCTGCCAGGACGTTCCGGGGCGATCGGGTGTGGTGCGTACGGAGCAAGTCGCGGCTTGGCCAGCCTGCAAGGTTACGGTGCACCGGTGGGGAGGTACATCGGGTCGGTAGGTGTTGCCGTCGGTGAGCCATACGAAGACGGTGTACGTGCCGGACTGCAGGGCGACGACGCTGCTGGCGAGTTCCAGCTGGCCATTGACCACGCGGACGCAAGGGTTTGCACGCAGCGGGGCGTGCGCGAGAGTGACCACCCCCCGGCATCCTCCCGCCGCGTCGCTTCCCGCCGCGCCGCCCTCGATCCTTGCCGGTGCCCGGGCGGGCCCGAACATCCCTGTCCCCACCATCCCTGCGACCGCGAGCAGGACAAGAGCCATCACGCCGACAGCCGCAACCCACCATCTCCGTGACGAGGGCTTGTCCGGCCTTACGGCTGTCTCGCCGCCTGGCTGCTGCGGCACCCGGACCGGGAACGGCTCGCGGCTGCCGCCCGATGCAGCGGCTGACGGCTGGTCAGAGGTCACATCGCCCGCGCTTCCCGCACCATCACCGGCGGGGGCAACGGTGTCGGCGGGTGCCCGCGATGGCGTCTCCGGCCTTCGCGGCCCCGATCCCTGCTTCTGGGACACTCTCGCCAAGCGCCGCCACTCCTGCCATTGCGCGAGCTCATCCTCACCGACGCCGAAGATGTCGGCCAACGCAGCCAGGACGCTCGGCTGGGGCAGCTCGGTGCGAACTGGGTCCAGGTAGCGACTCAGCGAAGACTTGCTCACCCCACGCGCGCCCGGCCCAAGGGCGTCCCTGAGCTTCGCTTCGACACGGTCGTACGCCAGCAGGGATTCCCGCATCCGCGCACTCAACGCTTCCACGAGCAGGTCTCTCGGAGCCGACACACTCTGCCTGCCGCTCACGTCCTGCTCGTGGCCCACGTCTTCCTCTCCCAACGCCGTCCCATTTCTCATCCCAGTGGTGGTGTTTCCGCAGCTCACGGCACCTGCCAAAGCATGGGACAAGGCTGGGACGCGGTTGGGAGAAGTCGCCGGCGGAATCGCTGGAGTCACGCCTGGCCGATTGCCCACCATGGATTCCGCGACCCACCGAGGCCGCCAACTCCCCGCCCTGCACGACTGCTTGGCTTTGCCATGCCCGGCAGAGCGTAGCGGAGCAGCACACCAGGACCAGACCACCCACTTGCCGAAAGGAAGCCCCATGCGCAGCACCGCAACCCGACTGATGCGAGCCATCGCGCTCGCCGGCGTAGCCCTGGCCTCTACCACCGGACTGGCCGCGGAGCCCGCTCACGCGTCCACCCCCGAGTACGGACGCGTCTGCATGTTCAACCGAACGAAGGCGGTTGGGACCCTGGGCCACGTTGGGTGGGCCATCAAGGTCCGCGGCCAGAAGGACCACTACTTCTTCGGGGCGACGGAGGACCCCGGGCAGACGTGGTACGCCGGCGGCACCTGGGCACAGGTGTACAGCACCTTCAAGCGGCACCCCTTCCACGGTCACGTTCTCACCTACAACCGCTACCGCTGTGTCACCACCCGCGACGGTGACGTCACCGCGGCACTGCGCGCCTACGTCCGCACCAAGCCGGGCTACAACCTCTTCACGAACAACTGCCTCACGAAGTCCCTGTCCATCATCAAGGCGTACAGTCGCGTGCTCGCGAACGACAGGCGCCTCGTCCCCGGCGACTACACCGCTCCGAACTACTACTTCGCAGCCGTACTGAACACTGATCACTGGGAGCGGATCCACCCGGTCCGCTGACACCGACCGATGCATCTCAGAGCGCCCGAGAACGGACGGTGCTCATGCTGCGATGCGCATCCTGCGACGGCGACGGCGAGTGCCGTGACTGCCAGGGCACCGGAGAGCACAGAGGCGGCTCCAGTCCGCGGAAGTGCGACACCTGCGGCGGGAACGGCCTGTGCCGGGCATGCGGCGGCAAAGGATCAACGCCCAGCGGGTGACGAGGTGCGACCAGAACTCCATCCAAGATCACTTCGTCCTGCGGGGCGAATCACCTGATGATTGAAGGGATCTCTCATGGCTCGTTGCAAGGCATGCCCGGACAGGAAGGGCGAATGCCGCAGATGTAAGGGCACCGGCAAGGTGGACGGCTTCCTGCAGCCCAAGAAGTGCGACACCTGCGGCGGAGACGGCAGGTGCAGCGGCTGTAACGGCTCCGGCTACACCAGCGGCTGGTAGCAGCTCACGAACTGGGCGCCGTCTCGCGGGCCTGGGCGGTTCTTGGCCGCCCAGGCCCGTGCCGCTTGGCGGTGGTTTCCTCAACGAGGGCGGACGAGTCCTTGGATTACGCGTGGCCTTGCGGCTGCGGCCAGCCGATGCATCGCTACGGGACCGGAGCCTCCGGTCCCGCCTGCCGATCCCGCCTCATCACCTCGTAGACCTGACCACCGTGGCCTTGGCGACGGCCTTACGCACGTGGGCATCGACAAGGCCAGGGCTACCAGAAGCCGCGACGACCACCGTCCCGTGCGGACGGCCGCCTGCCTGACGACGCTACGGCGCTCGGTTCCTGGCAAGTTTGGGCAAGTTCCTGGCTCGACAGCCCAGTCGCGGGCAAGCTCTGGCACAAACATCGTTACCGGCACCCGAGGAGGTCATCATGGCCCTGATCAAGCTCGGTAAGGACCCCGAGAGCCCCAGCGGCGGCTCCCCCACCGTCTACCTCGACGACGAGAAGGACACCTACCTCGTGCAGGGGTGGAAGGTGGAAGACTCCGAGCGACTCGGGCAGATGGACATCCCCGGACACGAGACGGTGGTGGAGATCCCCCGGCGCATGGTGCAGTTCTTCCAGGAGGTGAAGCAGCGTGACGAGGACCCCGACGTTTGAGGAGCTGTTCCGCGACTGCCAACGGACCGCTGTTCACCTGGAGATGCGCGACGCCTACATGAAGTCAGACCCGGCCTTCATCGACTGGAAGGCCGGTGTGGTTCTCGATCCGGCCGAACGCTGGGCCGACTGGCACGCCATCGTCACGGAGGCGACCTCGCGAGGCGTCGAGGTCCGACGCGCCCGCGTCGTCTCGACACCGGTCAGCGAGTACATCCGGTTCGAATACGACGTGACGGACGGGCTGAACATCGCCGCCGGCGAAGGCGTGCGCTGGCTCTCACGGCGAGGGGCAACCGACCTCGCCCTTCCGGGCAACGACTTCTGGCTGTTCGACTCCCACCTCGTCCTCGTCAACCACTTCGACGGCGAGGGCGAGAACATGGAGGTCGAACTCACGGAAGACCCGGAGGTGGCGAAGCTCTGCGAATCTGCCTTCGAGGCCGTGTGGAAGCGGGCAACGCCGCACGCAGAATTCGAGCTGGCCTGACAGTCCGAACAGCACCGCCAACACTGACATGACATCGCCGTCTTCGAGCGTCCAGGAAGCCCGCAAGGCCCTCGGACAGCGCCTGGCCGAGATCCGGCAAGGAGCCGGTCTCACCAAGCGGGCGCTGGCCCAGAGCCTGGGCTGGCATGAGTCGAAGGCATCGCGCTTCGAGAGCGGCTCCCGGGCCCCCTCGGAGCGCGACCTTCGCGATTGGTGTTCCGCGTGCGGCGCGGAGGGTGAGGCCGAGGACCTCATCTCGACGGCCCGCGGAATTGAGGGCATGTACGTCGAGTGGCGAAAAATGGAGCGCCACGGCCTCAAGTGGGCTCAGGAGTCGGTGGTCCCCCTATGGGAGCGCACCGAGCGTTTCCGCATTTACTCCCCCTGGCTCATCCCTGGCCCCGTGCAGACAGCCTCATACATCACCGCACTTCTCACCTCCATACGTGACCGCCGAGGACTCATCGACGATGTGCCGGCGGCCGTCAAGGTGCGGGTGGAGAAGCAACAGGTCGTCTACGGGAAACGAAAGTTCGCCATCATCCTGGAAGAAAGCGTTCTGCGGTACCGCATCGGCGGCACGGACGTGATGGCAGGCCAACTCGGCTATCTCCTCAGCGTCATGGCACTGCCCTCGGTGAGCATCGGCATCATCCCCCAGGACGCTGACCGTTCGGGCCTCTGGCCCGTCGAAGGGTTCTTCCTCTACGACGAAGAGTTGGTGAACGTCGAACTGATCTCGGCACACCTCACGGTCGTCCAGAAGCACGAACTTGCCATGTATGCCAAGACCTTCGGCGAGCTGGCTGAACTTGCCGTCTACGGCGCCGATGCGCGGGAAATCATCACCGCTGCCATCGAATCTCTAGGGTGAACGCCTGGCAAGTTCGGGCACACTCGTGGAGCTATATCGCCGCCCCTTCCTAGCTTTATTGGCACGGCAGAAAGCGTGCTCCGGAGGGGCCAGTGATGACTTTGGCAAATACGGGCAAGGCGACGGAGTCGGCCGAGGAATCCGAGGCCGAGAAATCACCCATCGACATCGAGGCAATCTCCTCGCACACGGATGTCGTCCTCGGCCTGCCTATGGGCACGACGACTCGTGCGGTGATGGACCGGCACTTGCCGGGGATTGCCAAGGAGCTGAACCGTCTGCTCGGCGAGGACTTGGGCGCCGACGACGACAGCGATGTGCGGAAGCTCGTCCGCGAGGGGACCAGGCTGATCGACCTCACGAACCGGCCAAACGCCGAAACACCCACGTTCGGGACCTACATCTACCTCCGCAACGTAGCCCTTCTGACGCGGCGGCTGATGTGGATCTACACCGAGCGGAACGGGCTGAGTGCGCCGTGAGCGTCAGAGAAGACCAGATCATCCGGGAGCTTTCCCACTACATCCACGACCACCCTGCCGAGCAGATGGCCTTGATGCCCGTCTATGACGCGGCAGTCGACCACTCGCGACGCCGAGCCTGCACCCACGACCGGCGCTGCCCCCTCGTGATGGCGGGCGCCGTCGTCGTTGACGAACGCAACCGCGTCCTGTGCCTGCGACACGAGGCTGGCTACGCGCTTGCGGAGGCTGAGCCGGAGGCCGAGGACGACTCCCTGAGCGAGGCGGCCCTCCGCCTGCTGGCCGAGCAGGTCGGCATCCGGGACGTATGGACGCAGCCCGGCGCCGAAAGCCCCTTCCTCGTCGACGTGCCAGGCCAGGGCAGCACCGGTACGGACCTCGCCTCCGGGTGGGCATCCGCTATCTCTTCCGGGCCCACTCGGGCGCGGTCTTCCCCTCAATGATCGAAACGGGTGCGGCGGCCTGGGTGCCTCTTGCCGAGATCGGCATCCGGTCAGTCCGCAGCCGCGTGGAACGCCACCTGATCGGAACCCGATGAGCCCTCGAAACCAGCAACTCGCCTACGTGGTATGCCTCGTCGCCATCGGCGGCTCCCTTCTGCTGGGCACCTGGAGAGGCTGAATGTACGAGCGCCGAACCGAGGAGCAGCCGTCCATACCGCCCCCGCCTGTCGGGACAGTGCCAGCCGTCCGGCCCCCGACTGATGTCCGCGTTGGCGACTTCGTCCTCCTGGACGGCAGGTACGAGCGGGTCCAGGACATGAGGGCAGCCGGCGGCGCCTCGGCCCGCATTCTGCACTTCGCCGGACGCACCCCGCTGATCATGCGAGAGGCCCGGACCACCTACCGGCCTCTCGAACGCCGCTGATCGCACCCCGCTCAGACAGCACACCACCATTCACCTCACCACGCGAGGAGCACTGTCATGCGCTTTCGCAAGATGCACGGTGCAGGAAACGACTTCGTCCTGCTCTGCGACCCCTCCCCGGACGACGACATGGACTGGCCCAAGGAGGCGGAGCGCCTGTGCGCCAGGCGTATCGGCGTCGGCGCGGATGGGCTCGTGATCAGCCGACTGGTCAGCAAGGACCCCGCCGTCCTCGAAGTCACCTGCTTCAACTCGGACGGCTCGCTCGCAACGATGTGCGGCAACGCCCTGCGATGCTCCGCCTGGGCCGCGCACCGCGATCACGGCTTCCAGCAGATGAGTCTCCGCATGGCCGGAGTGGAGCACGAGGCGGTCGTCTCAGATGACTCCGTGTGGGTCACGGCCGAGGTGGGAGAGATCCTCCCCCGGCGCTTACAGACGACCATCAACGGCAGGCCGACCTGGTTCGACAGCGCCCACACCGGCACGGAACACGTCGTGGCCATCGTGGACGACGTGGAGGCCATCGATGCGGTGATCGTCGGGCGCCTCGTCCGTCACCACGCCGGCCTTGCCCCGCTGGGCACGAACGTCAACTTCGTTCAATCCGCCGGCAGCCAGGCGCTGAAGATCCGCACCTACGAACGCGGCGTCGAGGCGGAAACCCTGTCATGCGGAAGCGGGGCAGTCGCAGCCGCAGTCATCGCCACCATGCGCGGGCTGGTCGCACGCCGCGCCGTCACGGTCCACAACCGCGCCGGAGAGCCGCTCACGGTCCGGCCACACGACGCCCGGCCGAACCGGACTCAGTGGGTCGGCGGGCCGGTCACCAACACCTTCGAAGGGGTACTCGCATGACTCTCTTCCTCAGCCCCAGCTCCGACCTCGCGGTGCAGAAGGCCGCCGAGGAGCTTCGACAGTGGGGGCAGAGCCGCCAGGGCCTCGGCGTCGCTCTGATCTACGGGCCCGTGTCCGCCGAGGACAGGCTCTACCACTCGAAGTGCCCCGTCGAACAGCGATCCGTCACCGCCCTGGCCGAGGCGCTGGAGGAGATCGGCGCCCGCTGGAAAGTGCTGGACCCGTGCGAACCGGACTTCATCATGGATCTGGTCGGGTACGACGTGGCCCTCTCGAACCTACATGGCCCGTACGGCGAGGACGGCCGGTTGCAGGGTCTCCTCGACTACCTTCGCGTGCCGTACTGTGGCAGCGGGGTCGGGGCATCCGCGGTGGCCGCCGACAAGATCCTCTGCAAGCGGGTGATGCTGACCCTCGGCGTCCCCACGCCCGGCTGGCACGTCTGGACCGGCGGACCAGCGACCTGGAACGGGCGCCCGGTGATGGTCAAGCCACCCTTCGGCGGGTCCAGCGTGGGCATGAGCCTCGTACGCGATCCGGCGGACCTCCCCGGGGCCCTGGCGGACGCTGCCGGCGAGGAGGGTGCGGCCGTTCTCGTAGAGGAGTACGTGAGCGGCATGCCACTGACGGTGGGGCTGCTGGAGCTGCCAGGCGGCTCCGTCATTGCCTTCCCTCCGCTGGCCACCGAGGCCACCGAGGCCGAGTTCTACGACGCCGACACGAAGCTCGACGTGGACTCCAGGGGGACCGTAACCGTACGCGCCGCCGAGCTGGCTCCCGACGTGCTGGACAAGATCACCGGTGACGTCCGGACACTGTGGGACGGGATCGGGCTGCACGGCTCAGCCCGCATCGACTTCATCCTCACCGAGGACGGCGAGCCGTACGTGCTGGAGGTCAACAGCACACCGGGCATGTCCCGCGACAGCAACTTCGCGGTCGGGGCGGCGATGGTCGGACTCACGCACACGGACGTCGTTTTGGCCATGCTGCACGAGGCCCTGGCCCGGCCGCCCTACGATGTCCCCCTGACCACTCCTGTGTTCTCCAGCACCACACTGACACGGGAGGCTGCCGTCTCCCCGTAGGAGCCTGCCGCTGTGCCGTGCGTCCACGAAGTCCCCATGTGCCGACAGCTCATCACCCCCGCCGAGTGGGATCTGCACGGCGGATGGGCACTGGGAGACAGGATCGAATGGTCCAACCGGGCGTGCGGCCTGGCATCGCTGAGAATGATCCTGCTCGCCTACGGGCACGAGGCGCCCACGGTGACGGAACTCCTGAAACTCGCGGTTAAGCACGAGGTTCTGACCCCGCGGGGAGCACTTCACGCGGGGATCGCGCGCCTGGCGACCGACCTGGGAGTGCCCTCTGCCGCAGAGCCCGTGCCCGTCGAAGAACTGCTCGGCCGGCTCGGCGACGCGCCGCTCATCGTGTCCGTGACCGAGCAGTTCCCCGAGGACGGCCGCTCGGGCGGCCACCTCGTCATCCTTCGCGGCTACGAGGACGGCCCCGATCCGACGATCCTCTTCCGGGACCCGTCGGCGTGGGGCCAGACACACGATCGAGTCACGCTCAGCCGCCTGTCCCATTCCTACGCCGGCCGCGCGATCACCTTCGCGCCCCTGACCCCCAACGGAGAATCTTGATGACCGAGGCCGACGGCGACACGACCGAGGCCGCAGGCGGCCGGAGGATCGCCGTACTCGGAGAGATGTTAGAGCTGGGCGACCAGGCCGTTGAAGCCCACCGAGAGATCGGGCGCTTCGCGGCAGAGGTCGGCGTCGATCTCGTCGTGGCGGTCGGAGGGGACCTCGCCAAGCAGCTCGCCCTTGCGGCGGGCGCAGCAGGGGTCCCGGAGATTGCGCTGGTGGGCGACAACGCCACCGCTGCCTCCTACCTCGGCTCCATCCTCCGCCCCGATGACGTTGTTCTCGTCAAGGCCAGCCGCGGCGGCCAGCTCTGGCAGATCGCCCAAGCGCTCACCGGACAGGCCGTTACGGGCCTGTGAGCCGAGTCGGCATGGATTCGCCGGGTGGATCAAGGTCCGCCTCCGGTTGCAGTTCTGGTTGCATTCACCCCCGTCCGGCCCCGTCCACCGCCTGTCCAGCGCCCCACTCCGCCGCAGGTCAGAACGCTCCTGATCGCTCCCGAACCTCCAGACGAACATTTGGAAAGCGTGTTGGGGGCAACCCCTCACGAGTTCGAATCTCGTATCCTCCGCCAGCCCAGAGGGCCGGACCGCGAAAGTGGTCCGGCCCTCTGGCGTTCGTCCGGCTCAGTTCGGGTCTCGGTCGGTTCCCCGGGCCGCCCCGGCGCCTTCCGGAGGGCGTCTCCTACTTGCCGGGCGACCGCGCGGAGCATGACTCCCGTCACATGCGGGTACCGGGTGCGCGTCCGCGTCGGATGCTCAGTCCGCGAAGAACCGCCTGTCGAGCGTGGTGCTCAGCAGCTGGGTCATGCTCAGTGCCGGCCGGGGGCGTGTCACCGGAGCGCTCTCGGCGTACGAGTTGACCTCCCGGACCACCACCCGGCGGCCGTCCGGATACAGGGTGTCGACCAGCCACACCTGGGCCGCCCCGCCCTTCTCCGAGGGGCCCTGGACCTTTTTGACCTGCGTGCCGTCGGCCAGTGTCGTGGCCTCGCAGTGACCGGAGACACCGGCGCAGCCCATGTGCCCGGCCAAGTCGGCGGTCATGGCGTACTGCGCGTCGGCCTCGACCATGTTCTTCCCGTGGCCGTCGTCGTAGACCAGCTGAACCATGCCGTCACCGGCGTTCAGGTCGGAGACGGTCCCGCCCCGGGGCAGGTGTGACGTCAGCACCCGGGTCAAGCGTGCGCCGGGTACGTGCTTGGACGGGGTGGTGGAAGGGGCTCCCTCCGGGGCCGGCAGCGCGGTGATGGCCTTGTTCCACGCCGGGCTGCGCACGATCGAGGTCAGCTGGGCGACGGACAGCAGCGGAGCGGCTCCACTGGACGATCCCTTCTCGTCGCCACCGCCGAACTCCTCCACCGTCAGCTGCACCCTGTCAGCGGTGGTCAGTACCACGTACCAGCGCTTCTGCCCGGTGTCGCCGTTGGGGTACGTGAAGGACTTGGTGGTGTTGAGCACCGCGCCCCCGGGGAGCTTCTCGGTCGTGCACCTGTCGTAGGGGCGCACCTCCACCGGCAGGCAACCGCCCTCACCTTGCTGGTCGGCGGGGATGCCGGGATCCAGCCGGGTGAGGGTGACGTCGATGCCGGAGGACCCCTGCGGGGTGGAGTAGGTGAGCTTCGCCGCCGGCCAGACGACGGGCGGGCCGGCCTGGGACGCCCTGCCCGATGCCGCGGAGACGGTCCCGCCGGACGGCAGCAGGCTCTCGAGCGTGCGGATCATCTCGTCACCGCTGATCGACGAGGGCGCCCGGGAAGGCGGCTGCTCGGCGGAGCGCACGGGGGCGCCGGCCCGCTGCTGATCCGGGGTGCCGGCACCATGGCTGCCGAAAGCGCTCGTGGCCATCAGGGTGCCGCCCGCCGCGACGACCGCGACGGCCGTGACGGCGATGCGGGTCGCGGCGAACAACCGCATGCGGCGGCCCCGGGCCACGGACCGCTTTACCAGGTCGGCGGAGTGGGGCGGGAACTCACCGGTGGCGCGGCTCATGGCGCGGGTCACCCGGGTCTCGAGTTCCTTGTCGTCCGTGTTGCCCTTGTTGTCCTTGTTGTCCTTGTCGGGGGACATGGTGGCTTTCCGTTCTTCTGGGTTCCGGGGCGTTCTAGGGCGTCGTCAAAGCGCTGGGAGTCGTCACGGCATCGTCACGGCGCCCGGCGTCGTCAGGCCGTACTCGTCATGCGGCCAGGTCGGCCAGCTCGGCGCCGAGCAGGGCGCGCAGCCGTTGCAGAGCGCGCATGCTCCGGGCCCGGACAGCTCCCGGCGACAGCTTGAGGACCTGAGAGGTCTCCTCCACCGAGCGGTCCTCCCAGTAACGGAGCACCAGCACCGCGCGGTCCTTGGCCGTCAGCTGCGCCAGGCCGTCGAGCAAGGCCATCCGCAGCTCCGCGTCCGGCGCGGGCCCTGCCGTCTCGGGCAGGGCGTCGCTGGGGCGCTCGGTGGAACTGCGCCGGCGGCGCTGGGAGATGTAGGTGCGCACCAGCACCGTGTCGGCATAGGCCACCGGGGAGCCCGCCCGGCTGACCCGCCGCCAGGAGCGGTACATCTTGGCGAGGGTTTCCTGAACCAGGTCCTCGGCGAGGTGCCAGTCACCTGTGAGCAGACAGGCCGTCCGGAACAGAGGCCCGCTGCGGGCGACTGCGAACTCCAGGTAGTCCGCGGGTGCTTCCCTCACCGTGTTTGTCCTTTCGTGACCGGACGTCACCTCTTACACGCGGTGAGGGTGCTTCCGCGTTACGCCCCGGCGGCGGTCGTCCGAGTGCGGTGCGGGCTTCCGCGGCCGCCGGTTCCTTCGCTCACTTGGTGACGTCCAGCTCCGCGTACATGCCGGACGCGGCCGCCGCCGCAATGGCGACCGCCGACCACTCCGTTCGGCGGTGATACGGGGTCACCGGTGCTCCCGGAGCACCGTGAGCCGGCGTTCGTACTCGTCCTCGTCGATCTCCCCGCGGGCGAACCGCTCGGCGAGCAGGCTCTCGGCTCGTCGGTCCTGCCAGCCGCCGTCGCCGGACGGTGGAGGCGAGCCGGGCTGCTGGTGGTGTCGCGTACCGCCGAGGTAGCGAACCATCGCGACGAGGCCGACGATCAGGACGGCCCAGAACAGCACCATGAAGACGGTCATGAGGAACCAGCCGCCCCAGCCCCATCCGCCGTCGTACCACATCATGCCGATCACTTCCCTCGGCCCGCGGCTACGTCGATGCCGTCAGTGCGTCAGTGCGTCAGTGCGTCAGTGCGTCAGTGCGTCAGTGCGTCAGTGCGTCAGTGCGTCAGTGCGTCAGTGCGTCAGTGCGTCAGTGCCAGGATGGGTCAGTGAGGCTGCGGTCGCGCTGAGCCATAGGTCCCCGGCGCAGGGCCCAAGGACCCCACGCCGCCGTTCTCGGCATCGGCCGAGGGTCACTCGTTGCCGGCGAGGTCGCGGAGGACGTCGACGAAGGCCAGGACGGACGGCGCCTGCCCGGCAGTGCGCCGCAGGACGCCATAGTCCAGGGTCGGCGCGTCCCGGAAGGGGACGAAGGCGATGCCAGGACGATCGTGGTAGCGCGCCGCGCGGGCGGCCACGACCGAGACGCCGAGGCCGGCGGCGACCAGCGGGAGTACCTCGGGCCAGAAGATGTAGGTCGGACCGCGCGGGACGAGGCGGCCCATGGGCGTGTGGGTCGGCAGATGGACGTCCAGCAGGGCTTTGGAGATGTTCCCGCCCGGCATGATCAGCGGTACGTCGCCCAGGTCCTCCAGCGACACGCTGTCGCGGCGCGAGAGCGGATGGCCGGCCGGGACCATCAACGCCCGGGGCTCGCGGAACAGGACGGGCCCGGCTGCGATGCCGGGCTCCAGGGCGGGCAGCTCGCTCACCTGCAGGTCCAGCGCGCCACGCCGCAGCAGGTCGTGCGGATCGTCGAACTGGATCTCCTGGACCTGCACGATGCAGTCGGGGTGCCGGTCCCGGAAGACCTCGGCGGCCTTGAAGACCAGATCGGCACACCAGGGGGTGGAGTAGCCGACGTGCAGAGAACCGGTGACGCCCTGCGTCTTGGCGACGGCCCGGTCGACGGCCTGCTGGATCTGGATGTACGCCGGCAGCAGGTCCTCGCGGAACTGCTTGCCGAGCGGGGTGAGCCGGACCGTGCGGGAGGTGCGCTCGAACAGCGGCGCGCCGATGCGCCGTTCCTGCTTCTTGATGGCGTGACTGACCCGGGACGGGGTGATGTGCAGCCGCTCGGCGGTGCGTCCGAAGTGCAGCTCCTCCGCCAGCGTCAGAAAGATCTGGATCTCACGCAGCTCCATGCCCCCTCCTGATCGTGAACCTAGCGGTCAACGCTGCGTTGACACAAGGCGCATCGGTGACCCGCCGGGCAACGCTGCCTTGCGCACTTCGCCGTTGTTCGCGCCGGCACTGCCCGGCCACGCTGATGCCATGCGCTCCTGTGGGGTGAGCCGGCGCGAGGGCACGAACTCGCCGCCGCAGGAGGGAGTCCCGACGGCCGAGCTCCGGCTCGCCGAGGCCCTGGGTGCCACGCCGGGACGGGGCGCGCAGATCGAACACCGTATGCAAGGAGATTCTTGATGGGACTGAGCAACAGCGGCTTCTCCGAAGCGGGTTTGCGCAGACTGCGCGAGGTGCTGGCACGGCATGTGGACTCCGGGAAGATTCCCGGACTCGTGGCGCTGTTCAGCCGGGGCGAGGAGACGTACGTCGAAGCGCTCGGGACGATGCGTCATGACGGTGGCGCGCCGATGCGCCGCGACACGATCTTCCGGATGGCCTCGACGTCCAAGCCGGTCACGGTCGCGGCGGCGATGATCCTGCTGGACGAGTGCAGACTGCGGCTGGACGACCCGGTGGAGCCGTGGCTGCCGGAACTCGCCGACCGGCAGGTGCTGAAGCGGATCGACGGCCCGCTGGACGACACCGTGCCGGCGCGGCGGCCGATCACCGTGCGGGACGTGCTGACCTCCACGTTCGGGCTCGGCATGGATATGACGTCGCTGGGCACCCCGATCATGAACGCGGTCTTCGAGCAGGGCCTCACGCCCAATCTGCCGGAGCCGATGCCCGAGCCGGACGAGTGGATGCGCCGCCTGGCCACGCTCCCGCTGATGTACCAGCCCGGAGAGCGCTGGCAGTACCAGATCAGCAGCGATCTCCTCGGCGTGCTCGTCGCCCGGGTCACGGGCCAGTCGTTCGAGACGTTCCTGCGCGAACGTGTCTTCGGCCCCCTGGGCATGAAGGACACCGGTTTCCACGTACCCGCCGACAAGATCGACCGGCTGCCGACCTTCTACACCCCCGACCCGAAGACCGGGGAGTTCCACGTGTACGACGAGGCCGCGGGGGGACGCCACAGCCGGCCTCCGGCGTTCCAGGACGGCGGCGGCGGTCTGGTCTCCACCGTCGACGACTACCACGCCTACTTCCGGATGCTGCTGAACGGCGGGACGTACGGCGGCGAACGGATCCTGTCCCGGCCCGCTGTCGAGCTGATGACCACCAACCGCCTGACGCCCGAGCAGAACGCCGCCCGCACCGCCCTGGCCCGCGACAACGTCCATGTGTCGTTCGGCCAGGGGCAGCACGGCGGTTGGGGCATGGGGATGGCGGTGCGCACCTACCGCGGCGACTACGCGTCCGTCGGCCAGTTCGGCTGGGACGGCGGAAGCGGCACCTCGACCTACGCCGACCCCGGCAACCAGCTCACCGGAATCCTGCTCACCCAGGTCGGGATGTCCACCCCCGATTCGGCGCGGCTCATCCACGACTTCTGGACCACGCTCTACCAGGCCGTCGACGACTGACCCGAGCCGGCGTGCCCACCAGGTCGGATCGCCCGAGGGAGTGCTCGGCGATTCCGTGAGCGGATCGGTGGGCGAGGCGCTCGGCCACGGGTGGATGCGACTCGACTGCCCCGGGACTGTGGACCCGAGACGACCTTCGACCCGTCATGAGCATCCCGATCCGCCGCGAGGTCTACGACGTGGTCGAAGCCGGCGGCCATCTCGTCATCGGTCTCGACCAGGGCCTCATGGCGCTGAAGCTCACCGGCTGACGGCTACCGCGTCACCCGCACCGGTGCCGACACCGTCACCTGGTCCAGTTCCGACAGCCTGATCGTCACCTTCATCGTCCAGGTCCCCGGCAGGGGGAGGGCGAAGGAGTCGGCGCCCCAGTAGCCGCCCCGGTCGGTGACCCTGGTGTCCAGGGGGCCGATCTTCTGGGCTCCCAGGGTCAGGGTGACGCGGAGTTCGGGGACCGTGGACAGGCCGCCGTCGGGGCCGTAGACCACGGCCTGGACGGAGGTGCGGCCGACACGGCCCGGGTCCAGGGTGATCTGGACCTTGCCGTGGCCGCCGGGGGTGCCGACGTCGAAGGGGATCGTGGTGACGGAGGCCGTGGGGATGCCGGTCGCCGGTGCCTCGGCCGGCGCCGCCTCGGTGGCCGCGCGGCCGGGCACCGTGCTGGTCAGCAGGGTCGTCAGGGCCAGGACCACCGCGGCGACGGCCGCCTCCGCCAGCACCGAGCGGCGCAGCAGGTGGAAGGGCGGCTGCGGGGGCGGGGCCGGGGGTTCCGGGGGCAGCGGGGGGCCTCCGGCCGGTTCGGGGACGCGGGCGGCTTCGGGGACGCGGGCTACGGCGGACCGGGGCCGTGCGGTCAGGCGGGTCGTCCAGGTGCGGGAGCAGGCCGCCGCCAGCAGGAGCGCGGTGACCGCCGCCAGTTTGGCCAGCAGGGTGCGGCCGTACGCCGTGTCCGTGAGCGCCTGCCAGGAACCGAGGCCCCGCCAGGACTGGTAGACGCCGGTCAGGACCAGGACCGTCACCGAGGCGCCGGCCAGGCGGGAGAAGCGGGCCACGGTGGCCGTACTGGTGCGCCCGAGCGTGCGCAGGAGGCACGCCAGGCCGCCCAGCCAGGCGGCCATGGCCAGCAGATGGAGGGTGCCGGAGGCGATGGCCAGGGGGACCTGGATGCCCGCCGAGGCGTGTTCGGCCGCCGTCCAGGTCAGGGCGAGGGGGAGGGAAAGGGCCGCGGCCACGGTGAGCGTCGTACGGCGCGGGAGCCTTCTGCGGCGGGCCCGCAGCAGCGCCACGCCGGCGGCGGACAGGAGCAGCAGCGCCAGGCGGGCGAGCAGGAGCGCACCGGGCCGGGTCGTGGCCGTGTGGGTCAGGGAGCCCGGGGAGAGCACGGGTGAGGTGCCCTCCTCGTAGGGGGCGCGCAGGAGGTACAGCGCGGCCGTCGTGCCGAGGAGGGTCCAGGCGGCGGCCAGGACGGGGGTGCGCAGGGGGGCCGCCGTCGGCGGGCGGCAGTACGCCACGAACGCCGCCGTGCCGAGGAGGAGGGCCACGGAGAGGTAGGCGAGGTAGCGGGCGATGTTGTACAGGGCCGCCGTGACGGGGTTCTCCGTGCGGTCGGGGACGGGGCGCGCGGTGGTCGCCGTGCGCTTGCCGACCGAGAAGGTGAGCGCGCCGGACACCGGGTGGCTGTCCGCCGACACCACCCGCCAGGCGACCGTGTAGGTGCCGGTGGCGAGCCGGGCGGGGAGGGGGACGCGGGCCGTGTCCGAGCGGCCGGGGGCGTGGTCGGCGGGGCCGGTGCGCAGACGGTGGTTGTGGGGGTCGTAGACGCGGAAGGAGTCGGTGAGCAGGCCGACCGATTCGCTGAAGGTCAGGGTGACGTGCCGGGGGGCCGTGCGCAGGACACCTCCGTCGGGCGGGTCGGTCGTGCGCAGGGCCGCGTGGGCCGAGGCCGGGGCCGCCGTTCCGAGCAGGACGAGGAAGAGGCCCGCGCAGAGGACGGTCAGCCGCCCGGGCCATCGGTGTCGGTGGTGCTGCACCTCGTCCCCTCCCTTGCCGTCGTCCCCTTACGTACGCGGGGATCCGCCGCGTTGCTCACCAGGTCGGTCGGGCCGAGACGCCGCCGTCCACGGTCAGGTCGTGGCCGGTGATCCAGCGCGCGAGCGGCGAGGCGAGGAACACACAGGCGTCGGCCACGTCCTCGGGGCGGCCCAGGCGGCCGGTCGGGGCGGCGGCCAGCCAGCGGCGTACGCCGTCCGGCCAGGCCTCCGCCAGGCCCGCCCGGTCGATCAGGCCGGGCGAGACGGTGTTGACGCGGATGCCGTCCGGCCCGTACTCGAGGGCGGCGGCGCGGGCGTGCATGACCACCGCCGCCTTGGCCGCGCTGTAGTGGGCGTGGCCGGGGGCGGGCTGGGCGGCCTCGATGGAGGCGATGTGGGTGACGGTGCCGCCGCCGTGCGCCCGCATATGGTCCGCCGCGGCCTGGGTGCAGGCGAAGACGCTGGTGAGGTCGGTGTCGACGACCGTGCGCCACTCGGCCGCCGTCATGCCGGGCAGGGGCTGGACGGGCTGGACGGCCGCGTTGTTGACGAGGGCGGTGAGCCGGCCGCCGGACCAGTCCGTCACCTCCCGGACCAGGCGGTGGCAGGCCTCCTCGTCCGTCAGATCCGCCCGGAGTACGACGGCCTCGCCGCCCGACTCCCGGATCCGGGCCGCCACTTGCTCCGCCGCGTCCACCGCCGTACGGCAGTGCACGGCCACCGCCGCGCCCTCCTCGGCGAAACGCACGGCGATGGCGCGGCCGATGCCGCCGCCCGCGCCGGTCACCAGGGCGGTCTGTCCGTCGAGCAGGTGCAGCGAGGTCATGGGCGGCACAGTTCCGCGATCCGGGCGGCCTCGGCCGGATAACGCGCCGTCAGGTCGGCGGCGTTCCCGTGTTCGTAGTCCTCGTAGGTGAATCCGGGAGCCATCGTGCAGCCGAAGAACGTCCACGCGCCCCCGGGTGCCACCCGTGCGCCCATCCAGGTGCGGGCGGGCACGGTCAGCTGGACGTGCTGGCCGGTCAGCGGGGCGGGGCCGAGGACGGCGGTGCGGGTGGTGCCGTCCTCGGCGAGCAGCAGCAGCTGGAGCGGGTCGCCGAGGTAGAAGTGCCAGATCTCGTCGGTGGGCAGCCGGTGCAGCGCGGAGAAGTCGTCCGCGGTGAGCAGGGCGACGATGGCGGAGCCCTCCGGGCGGCCGTCGGACCGCTGCGGCCCCGCCCAGGTTGGCCGGAACAGGCCGCCCTCGCGCGGGATGGGTTCGAGGCCGTAGTGGGCGATCAGATCGTCCGGCGTCAGCGTCACGCGGGGAAGGCTACCGCGCGCTCCAGGAAGGCGAGTTGGGCGTGCTTCTCCGGCAGGTACACGTCCGGGATGTCCACCTCGGGCAGCACGACCGCGGGGCCGCGCACGAAGCCCTGGCGTTCGAAGCGGGCGATCGCCCTGGTGTTGCGTACGTCCGGGTCGACCACGAGCCGGCGCCGGTCCGGGACCCGCAGCGCGTACGTCGTCATGGCCGTCAGCAGCGCCGAAGTCCAGCCGGGGCGGGGGCCGTCGGGGCCGGCGGGGGCGAGGAGTACGTGCACCCCGAGGTCGCCGGGAAGGACGTCGTAGCACTCGCCGACCCGGTCCGCGGCCGGCTCGTACGTCTGGAGCAGGGCGGCCGGTGTGCCGTCCTTGGTGACGAGGTGGGCGTGATGGGTGTCGAGGCCGGCCATGTGGGCGTAGATGCCGGCGACCTCGTCCCGGGTGAGGCCGTTCATGCCCCAGAAGACGGCGCGTTCCTCGCTCACCCAGCCGTGTACGACGTCCGCGTCGGACGCCGGGTCGAGGGGGCGGATGCGGACGGTGCCGAAGCCGGCGATGTGCTGGTCGTAGAGGTCAGCGGTCACGGGTTTCCTCGGGGCGCTCGGCGTGCTCGGGGTGCTCGGGGTGCTCGCGGGTCAGCAGGGTCCAGTCGGTGACGATCGGGGCCAGTTCTCCCCTGAGCCACAAGGGGAGTTGGTCGCGGTGGTGCGGGGCGCCGGGGACGCCGTCGGCACCGAGGGGGACCACCCAGCGGCTGTTCTGCCGGTCGGCCAGGTCCCAGACGTACCGGGCGGCCGGGCCGCGGGCCGCGCGGTCGGTGAGGCCGGGGACGGCGGAGGTGCACAGCACGCAGTCGTGGTCTCCCGCGAGTCCGGGTTCCCGCTCCCCCTCCGGTTCCGGGAGGGCGCGCCAGGGGGTGAGGCGGTGGCTGTCGGACCAGGTGCCGGCCGGGGGTTCGGCGGCCACCTCCTCCAGGGCCGCGCGTACGGTGGCCGGGCGGTCGATGCCGTACAACTCCTCGGCGCGCAGCAGGTGTTCGAGGGCGAGGCCGATGCGCGGGACGAGGGCCAGCCAGGGCTGCAGGACCTCCGGGTAGGCCGGGGGCGCGGTGAGCGGGGCGAGCACCGGCTGCGCGGCGAGCCGGCGTACGACCGCGCCGCGCACCGCCGCGTAGGCGGCCGCGTCGGTGCTGTCGGCGTCCATACGGCGGTTCCAGGCGAGCAGGCGGTCGCGCAGCCGGGCCGCCTCGGGGGTGAGGCCGTCGAGGGCGGCGAGGTGGTCGAGGAGGGGGGCGGCCGAGGCGAGGTGGGTGTCGGTGTGGATCGCGGGCATGCCGTCGGCGGTCCAGGTGGGGTGCGCGTCGAGGAGGGCGCGGATACGGGCGGCGCGGTGCGGTGCGGCGAACTCGACGCCGAGGGGGGTGGCGAGGCCGCGCTGGTTGGCCATCACCGCGGTGCCGTCCACGGGGGCGTACGGCATCTCGTGCCAGCCCTGCCAGTCGTGGCCGGGCTGCCAGGCGGGGACCGGGTGGAGGCGGTTGGCCTTCGCGCGCAGCGGTACGCGGCCGGCGACGCGGTGGAGCAGGCCGCCCTGGGTGTCGGCGGCCTGTACGACGTTGACGGGCTCGGTCCAGGCGTCCAGGGCTCGGTCGACGTCCTGGACCGTGCGGGCCCTCAGGAGGGGGAGGAGGGCGCTGAAGCCGAGGTCTTCTGTGACGCGGGGTGGATAGCGCAGCGCAAACGCCTCGGCTTCGCCTTGGAGAGGCATCGGGTTCCCACCCGCACCACCCGTACCACTTTCGTCGTCGACTGCGGGTGGCCCCTGTGGGGCGTTCTCACCGCCGGCGGCCTGCGGGTCGCCCACCCGCCTGAGCCGCGCACACGGATCAGTCGCCCCGGCGAGAAGACCCAGCGGTTCGTCCTCGGCGTCGACGGCCTGCGGCGCAGCCGCCCCGGCGGGTGGCCCCTGTGGGACGTTCTCACCGCCGGCGGCCTGCGGGTCGCCCGCCCGGGCAAGTGGCGCACGCGGATCAGCCGCCCGGGCGAGAGGACGCTGCGGGCCGTCCTCCCCATCGGCGACCAGCGGGGCAGCCGCCCCGGCGAGTGGGCCCAGCGAGCCATCCTCACCGCCGACGGCCCGCGGGTCGCCCGCCCGGGCGAGTGGCGCACGTGGATCGGCCGCCCCGGCGAGTCGACCCTGCGGGCCGTCCTCCCCGTCGGTCGCCCTCGTGAGTGGGCCCAACGGTTCGTGCTCGGTGTCGGTGGAAGGTGGGGCGGAGGGCGTGGTTTCCGCGTCCAGGCCCTCCGGGCCGCCCGCGATCACCGGGCCCCGTTCCGTCTCGATCAGTTCGATCTCGATCGGTGGCTCCCCCGCGATCTCCACGATCTCCGTGTGCCGTGCGGCGCGGTGCCACCGGCCGTCCGGGCCGAGGGCCTGGACGCCCGCGCCGGTGCGGCGCAGGCGTTCGCGGTAGAGGTCCTGGTAGTCGGCCATGGCGTTGGTGATGGCCCAGGCGGCCGTGCCGGTGTGGCCGAAGTGGGCGATGCCGGGGACGCCGGGGACGGCGAGGCCGACGACGTCGAACTCGGGGCAGGAGAGGCGGATCTGCTGGTAGACGCCGGGCTCCTCGATGAAGCGGTGCGGGTCGCCGGCGATCAGGGCCTGGCCGGTGGCCGTACGCCCGCCCGAGACCAGCCAGCCGTTGCTGCCGGCCGTGCCGGGACCGTCGGTGGCGAACAGGCCGACGGCCTCGGGGCCCAGGTGCCGTATCGCCTGCTCGCGCCAGAGCTTGGCCGGGAAGCCGGCGAAGAGGATGTGCGTGGCCAGCCAGACGCCGAGCGGGGTCCAGGGGTGCCAGGGGGCCGGGGTGAGACCGGTGCGGGCGAATTCGGGCGCCCGGCGGGCACCGGCCGGCAGGCCCTCGTTGACGCCGTCGACGTACGCGCGGACCCAGCCGGCCGTCTCGGGGTCCCGGCGTTCCAGCGCGGCGAAGCAGCGGCGGGCCGTGTCGTCGAGGCGGGCCCGGCGGGCGAGGACGTCCCAGGAGAGGGCGCCCGCGCCGAGGAAGGAGGCCGAGGTGCCCTGGGAGCGGTGGCGTTCGACCTCCAGTTGCCAGGCGCGGTCGAGGGCGGTCACCCGGCCCTGGGCGCGGGCCAGTTCGAGGACGCTGGAGGCCCGCAGATGGGGGATGCCCCAGGCGTCGCGGTACGTCTCGATGTACGTCTCCATGGTCACCTGGGCAGCCTCTTTTCTTAGGTTAGCCTTGCCTAAATTTCTCCCTGGTGAGGAATCGTACGCGACGTACGACGACCGGCGTCCCCGACCGGCATCCCCCGGCTGCGACGGACACGCCGGCGGGCGACCATCGACGCATGGACGTCACCGTGCACCTCGCCCAGGACCGCGACGCCGACGCGCTGCTCGGTCGGTCCCCGCTCGCCGCGCTCACCGGGATGCTGCTCGACCAGCAGGTCCCGATGGAGTGGGCGTTCAAGGGGCCCCGGACCATCGCCGACCGGCTCGGCACCGAGGACCTCGACGCGCACGATATCGCCGCGATGGACCCGGAGGCCTTCGCCGCGCTGCTCGCCGAGAAGCCGGCCGTGCACCGCTACCCGGGCTCGATGGCCAAGCGCATCCAGCAGCTGTGCCAGTACCTCGCCGAGCACTACGCCGGGGACGCGGAGGCGGTTTGGCGGGGCGTGCAGACCGGTTCGGAGCTGCTGAAACGGCTTGAGGACCTGCCCGGGTTCGGCAAGCAGAAGGCACAGATCTTCCTCGCGCTGCTCGGCAAGCAACTCGGGGTCACGCCCGATGGCTGGCGGGAGGCCGCGGGGGCGTACGGCGAGCGCGAGTCCTTCCGGTCGGTGGCCGACATCACGGGGCCTCGGTCACTGGCGAAGGTGCGGGCCCACAAGCAGGAGATGAAGGCAGCGGCCAAGGCGGCCAAGGGCTCCGGCAAGCCGGGCCGGTGACCGTGGCGGCACGTGCGGTGTGCCGTCGGCCCCGCCCGGGGCGCTTCACCCGGCCAGCCCTCCCCGATGGCACGCCCGCCCCCGCCGCCCACAGCATGAACCATGACCGAGGCACCGAACAGTGGTCCCGGCTGGGACCGTGAGTACGACGACCGGAACGTCCATGGGACACCGCCCCCGGGCGTGCGGCACGAGCCCGAGCCACCGTTCGAGGGGCCCCTGCACGCCCTGTCCAAGGCGGCCTGGCAGGTGGTCCTGGGCACCGGGATCGCCTCGCTGCTCCTCGGCGTCCTGGTGCTCGTCTGGCCCAGCGCCTCCCTGCTCGCCGCCGGCGTCCTCTTCGGCCTCTACCTCGTGATCAGCGGCATCTTCCAGCTGGCCGCCGCCTTCGGCACGCACATGGCGACCTCGCTGCGGGTGCTGGCCTTCATCAGCGGCGCCCTGTCGATCCTGCTCGGCCTGTTCTGCTTCCGCGGGCCCATGCAGTCGATCCTGCTGCTCGCCCTGTGGATCGGCATCGGCTGGCTGATCCGCGGAATCACCCAGACGCTGGCCGCCCTGCACGACCCCCGGACGCCCGGAAGGGGCTGGCAGATCTTCCTCGGGGTCCTCACCTTCATCGCCGGGATCGTGCTCATCGACTCGCCGTTCCGGTCGGTCGCCGTACTGACCCTGGTCACCGGCATCTGGCTGGTCGTCGTGGGCATCACCGAGATCGCCACCGCCTTCGGCATCCGGAGCCGGGCCACGGCGATCCCGCGGACGGTATGAACACCGGCGTCAACCGCACGGCCCGCTCGTACGCCGGGCGGGCGGATCTCACCCCCGGCGTGCTGCACACCCCGCACACCCCGGGGATACACCAGCCGTGAGCAGGACCGCGAGCCACACCCGCAGCCGTACCTGGCTGCGGGTGCTCGTGCTGCTCCTCGCGCTGTGGGTGCCCGCCGCCCATGTGCAGGCCCATACGGCCCCCGCGCCGGGCGCGTCCGCCGAGGCCTTCGAGCACGACGCCCCCGACACTCCCGACGCCCCCGGCGTCCCCGACACGCTCGTACGACCGTCCGCCCGCACCGTCCACCGGGCCGATGCGCCCGAGCGCCCCGCGCCCCTTCCCGACCCGGCACCCGCCGCACCGGCGGCCCGCCCGTGCTCCGCCCCGCCGCGGGCGCCGTACCCCCCGTCCCTGCCGCGCACGGTGGTCCTGCGCTGCTGACAGACCCGCCCGCCCCCGCGAACGGTCAGTCAGACGCAAGGAGCAGCACAGCCATGCCCATGGATCCCTATGCCGTCCTGCGCGCCCTGGTGCGCGCGGAGGCCCGTCGTACGACGGCATCCAGGCCGGAGCAGAAGCCGGACCGGAAGGAGGAACCGCGGCGGCGGCCCGAGGAACACTGACCGCCGAACCGGTACCGGCGGGGCGGCCCACCGCCCCGCCGCGCCGTGCCGAAGAGGGAGCGGGTGATCTCCTGCCCGAGCCGGGCACCGCCCGAACGGAGCAGGGACTCGCCGGGGAGTGCCGGGGCGGATTCCGCCGCCGTCCGGCGGTCGCTCATTCGGCCCCACGCTCCCCATAGCGACGTAAATGACCCTTTTGCGGCATCTTTTCAAGCGGCACACTCCGCCGCCATGGCTGCGCCCGGAACGTCTTGACCGGTAGGCTTTCCGTGTGATCTTCAAGCGCATCGGAAACGGCCGGCCGTACCCCGACCACGGCCGGGAAAGCACCCGGCAGTGGGCGGACGTCGCGCCGCGCCCGGTCCGCCTCGATCAGCTCGTGACCACCAAGCAGCAGCTCGATCTCGAGACCCTGCTGGCGGAGGACTCGACGTTCTACGGCGACCTCTTCGCACACGTCGTGAAGTGGCAGGGCGACCTCTATCTGGAGGACGGGCTGCACCGCGCGGTCCGCGCCGCCCTCCAGCAGCGCCAGGTGCTGCACGCACGCGTGCTCGAACTCGACTGACCCGGCGCGACACGACTTTTCGCCCTTGACCCTTTCGGGTTCCGCTGAGCGGCATCGACTGATCATCTAATAGGCAGCGCCGCTCGGGCGCACTACGCTGCGCCCATGAGCATGCTGACTCCCCCCGGCATGGGCGGCCAGTACCGGATCACGGGGGACAAATACCCTCGGATGCGTCCGCCGCGCCGACGCGCCAGGCTCGTGGCCGCCGTGGTGGCGTCCGTCTGCGCGCTCGGCCTCATCGGCTGGGGCTCTCTGCAGCTCATCGACGTCTTCACCGGCGGCAAGAAGGGCACGGTGGCCGGGGCCGAGGTCCGCTGCCGGACCAAGGCCTCACCGGCGGCCCAGGTCAGGACCCTGCCGAAGCCCGACGAGATCACCGTCAACGTCTACAACGCCACCGCGCGCACCGGGCTCGCCAAGGACACCGCGGACGCCCTCAAGAAGCGCGGCTTCAAGATCGGCAACGTGGGCAACGCGAGCGGGCAGTTCGACAAGAAGGTGAAGGGCGCCGGGATACTCCTCGGCCCGGCCTCCGCGCTGAACACCTCACTGCCGGTGCTGGGCACCCAGCTGGCCGACGCCGGGCGCCGCACGGACGGCCGTAAGGGCAGCGACCTCGACCTCGTCCTCGGGGACGCGTTCAAGGGCCTGGCCGACCCGACGGCCGCGGAGCAGGCCCTGACCAAGCTGACCGGGGCCGCCCCGACGGCACCTGCGAAGAAGAGCTGCTGACAGGCGCCCCGCAAGGGGCGCCGGGCCGTACCGGTATGCGGCTGGCGGACGCGTGGGCGCGGGAAACCACGACCACCCGCGGTCGCCGGACGACCGGCAGACGCTATTCAGCCGCTCCGTAGAGCCGATCCCCCGCGTCCCCGAGCCCCGGCACGATGTACCCGTGCTCGTTGAGGTGGTCGTCCACGGCCGCCGTGACGACGGTGACCGGCGTCCCCGCCAGCTCCCGCTCCATCAACTCCACGCCCTCGGGAGCGGCGAGCAGAACCACCGCGGTCACGTCGTCCGCGCCCCGCTTGATCAGTTCCTGGATCGCCGCGACCAGCGTGCCGCCCGTGGCCAGCATCGGGTCCAGGACGTACACCTGGCGGCCCGAGAGGTCCTCCGGCATGCGCGAGGCATAGGTCGAGGCCTGCAGCGTCTCCTCGTTGCGGATCATGCCCAGGAAGCCGACCTCGGCGGTCGGCAGCAGCCGGACCATGCCGTCCAGCATGCCGAGGCCCGCGCGCAGGATCGGCACGACCAGCGGGCGCGGACGGGCGAGCTTGACGCCGGTGGTCCGGGCGACCGGGGTCTGGATGTCGACGGCCTCGGTGCGCACGTCCCGCGTGGCCTCGTAGGCGAGCAGGGTGACCAGTTCGTCGGCGAGCCGGCGGAAGGTCGCGGAGTCGGTGCGCTGGTCGCGCAGCGTGGTGAGCTTGTGGGCGACCAGGGGGTGGTCGACGACGTGGAGACGCATGCCCATAAAGGTACCTGCGCCCGGGACCCCGCAGATGCTGGCGTCCAAGCGCCCGTCCGAGGGAAAGTGGGAGGGAGGAACTGGGGTGGTGTGACGTGCCTGACCTGCCTGACCTTCCTGAGGACACGCCCGGGGACACCGAGGACGCCGAGGGGGCGGCCGAGCCCGCGACACGCGGTGCCGGCGCACCCGAGACGGACGCCGAGCGCCGGCGGCGGCGCGCCCGGTTCCTGCGTGACCTCGCCGAGGCACGTGAGCTTCGTGCCCGGGTCCAGCCGCGACGCGCCAAGGCCGCCCGGCTGCGCCAAGAGATGCGCATGCGGACGTTTCGCTGGTAGGCCGTCCGAGAGAGGGAAACGCTTCTGAGCAAGGCCCGGTAAGAAGTTCTGCGAGAAAGCTCCGGCCGAGGAAGATCCACGCCCGCACCGTGGTTTGCGAGGTGGGCGTGCGTGAGTGCTTGGCAAAGCCGCGTACGATCCGCAGGTGGCGGCAACGAACGCGCAAGACACAGGGAGCCGAAGACGTCCCCTGACAGCCATGTTTCTGCCACGATTCCGAGTGGGTGGGGCTCGGAGCCCAGGCTCTCTCCGCCCACGTACCTCCGCCGGGGGGACCCCCAACCGGCACGCCTAAGACCAGTGGGAGAGTCACGGTGTACTTCGCCGCACTGCTCGCGCGCACCGAAGACGGGTGGGAAGCGAGCGACACGGAGCTCGACGATGTGGAGACCCTGTCGGATCTGGCCGACCTGGCCCGGGAAGCCTCTCCCGACGAGGACACGGTGCTCGTGCTGATCGAGCAGGAGGAATCCTGGTTCGGTGTCGTCCGCGTGGACGGCGAGGAGGATCCTCGCATCTACGTCTCGGACGCGGCCGCCGCCCAGCGCAGCGCGTACGGCGAGCTGCTGCTCACCGACGAGCTGCTCGGCCGGGAGCCGGGCGCCGACGATGTCGACGACCTGGACTCCCTGGACCTCGACGGCACCGAGGACGGCGAGTCCGAGTCCGACGAGGCAGCCGAGGAGGGCTCCGCCGCCGACGCGGTCCCGCACAGCCCGGTCGGCGACAGCCAGATCCTCGACGACCTGGGCATCAGCGAGAAGGAGCTGCGCGCCCTGGACGCCGACGAGGCGCTGAGCTCGATCGCCGAGGCCCTGGGCGCCTCGGAGGTGCTGGAGACCGTCCGCTGACCGTCGAGAACACGGCAGCCGCACCCGACCCGGTACGCGATCGCTGGCGGGCCGCGATGCGGCTCGCCCTGGCCGAGGCCGAACGGGCCGTCCCGGGCGGGGACGTCCCCGTCGGCGCCGTCGTGCTGTCCCCGGACGGTACGACGGTGCTCGCCGTCGGGCACAACGAGCGCGAGGCCACCGGCGATCCCACGGCCCACGCCGAGGTCCTCGCGATCCGGCGGGCCGCCGCCCTGCTCGGGGAGTGGCGGCTGACCGGCTGCACGCTGGTGGTCACCCTGGAGCCGTGCACGATGTGCGCGGGCGCGATCGTCCAGTCCCGTATCGACCGGGTCGTCTACGGCGCCCGGGACGAGAAGGCGGGCGCGGCGGGCTCGCTGTGGGACGTGATACGCGACCGGCGGCTCAATCACCGCCCGGAGGTCGTCGAGGGCGTTCTCCCGGCGGAGTGCGCCCGCCTCCTCACCGAGTTTTTCCGGAACCGGTGACGGGGCGGTCCAGGACCTCCGAATTCCGATTTCGAACCACGCCCCCCTGTGCTGTAAGGTCTCCCTCGGTAGCGTGTCCGAGCGGCCGAAGGAGCTCGCCTCGAAAGCGAGTGTGGCGCAAGTCACCGAGGGTTCAAATCCCTCCGCTACCGCTCGAAGAAGGGCCCCGTCTAAAGACGGGGCCCTTCGCACGTCCTGAGGAGGGGACGCACGGGGAACGGACCCTCAAGTGCGCGCCGCCTACGCGGGGATGCCGCGGCACGCACCCCGCAGTCGGGGTCCGTCCCCGCCCCGCGGATTCCTGCCGGGCCCGCCGGGCTCGCTCTCCATCCTGCGCCGCGCGGCGCCCGCAGGGGCCCGGCAAAGGTCCCCGGGCGGCGGGCCGTTGGTCCCTAAAAGGGACGTGAAGGTTACACTCGCCGCCGGCAGCCGGGACCACAGGGGACCCGCAAGGCGCACGCACAGGGGAGGCCGCGGTGGCGGTGAACGCCAAGAAGATCGCCGTATACGTACTCGTGGTCTTCGCGCTGTACGTGATCATCACGGACCCGCCCAAGGCCGCCCACTACGTCCAGATAGTCTTCGAGGGCATATCGGACGCGGCCAAGGCCGTGGGCGACTTCATGACCTGGGTCGCCAACGGAGGAAAGAGCTGAGGTACATCCCATGATCCGCCACCTGGTCCTCTTCAAGCTCAACGAGGGCGTCGAACGCGACGATCCGCGGGTCGTGGCGGGCGTGGAGGCCTTCAAGGCCCTCGGCGGCCAGATCGAGGAGCTGTGCTTCTGGGAGTGCGCCTGGAACATCAGCGACCGGCCGATCGCCTACGACTTCGCGATCAACTCGGCGGTCGAGGACACCGACGCCCTCAAGCGCTATCTGGAGCACCCGGCCCATCAGGCGGGTGTCGCGCTGTGGCGCGAGTTCGCCACATGGGTGATTGCGGACTACGAATTCTGAGTGCCGTTTCCCCCTTTTCAGAACACAGCCCTCCACCGGAACGGCGGGGGGCTTTCGTGCGTCTTACACCCCAATCCACTGCCCCAACTTGTCAGAATTTGAACACAACACGGCGTTATGGGGTGCTTGCACACAGTGCACATCTCTTGTGATGCTATGACCACTTTTGACGGATGATTGACCGATGAAGAGGTGGCGTTGACCGTGTCGGCCAGTACTGCGCCGCCCCAGGACGAGGCGGCGGCTCCTGCCCCCGCACCCGCTCCCGCGCCCCCCGAGAAGCGGCGCGGCGCCGACACCCGAGCCCTCACCCAGGTGCTCTTCGGAGAGCTGCAGCAGCTGACGCCGGGCACCCCGGAGCACAACCGGGTGCGCGGGGCGCTGATCGAGGCGAACCTCCCGCTCGTACGCTACGCGGCCGCCCGCTTCCGCTCCCGCAACGAGCCGATGGAGGACGTGGTCCAGGTCGGCACCATCGGCCTGATCAACGCCATCGACCGGTTCGACCCGGAGCGGGGCGTGCAGTTCCCGACCTTCGCGATGCCGACCGTGGTCGGCGAGATCAAACGGTACTTCCGGGACAACGTCCGCACGGTCCACGTACCGCGCCGGCTGCACGAGCTGTGGGTGCAGGTCAACAGCGCGACCGAGGACCTGACCACGCTCTACGGCCGTTCCCCGTCCACCACCGAGATCGCCGAACGGCTGCGGATCAGCGAGGAGGAGGTGCTCAGCTGCATCGAGGCGGGACGGTCGTACCACGCCACCTCACTGGAGGCCGCGCAGGAGGGCGACGGACTGCCCGGCCTGCTGGACCGCATCGGCTACGAGGACCCGGCCCTGGACGGCGTGGAGCACCGCGACCTGATCCGGCATCTGCTCGTCCAACTCCCCGAACGCGAACAGAGAATCCTTCTCCTGCGCTACTACAGCAATCTCACCCAGTCTCAGATCAGCGCGGAACTCGGCGTCTCCCAGATGCATGTCTCCCGGCTCCTCGCCCGCAGCTTCCAGCGGCTGCGCTCGGCGAATCGCATCGACGCATAGCGGCCATAGAAGCCCTCGGGGCGGAGCACAGCGGGCGCACGGAAGCACACACCGGGACGCACCCTGCATCGCAAACCCGATCGATGCCTCACCACCGCGGGCGAATCGCTCACCAGCACAGATGCCGACAGTTCGGATCCGAAAAAGCGTCAGACCCCTTCTTTCCAGGGCGGATTCGCATCTCGCATGTCGACATGTCACTACAGCGTGTTGCCGACATGTGACATTCTGCCGGAGACGCGTTTGCCGGGCCTTCGGCTCCGGTATTCAGGTGAAGGCTGCGTTGCTCGAAAGGCGGCGCCGCCCCGACCGTCCCGCGACCCAAAGGGGGTGGCATGTCCGCAGACCAGGGCAGCTCGAAGGTGCTGACGCCCGCGAAGAGCGAGGCAGCGCCCAAGGAGCTCGACGCTCTCGACGTCCTCGACGGCATCGAGGGCGTCACGGCCCTCGACGCCGTGCCGGCCCCGCCCGCCCCGGCGGCCGCCGACATCCCGGCTCCGCCGGCCTCGGGGGACATCAACACCCGCACGCTGTCCCGCTCCCTGTTCCTGCGGCTCGCCGCACTCGACGAGGACAGCCCCGAGCGGGCCTACGTCCGGGACACTCTGATCGAGCTGAACCTGCCGCTGGTCCGCTACGCGGCCGCGCGCTTCCGCTCCCGCAACGAGCCGATGGAGGACATCGTCCAGGTCGGCACCATCGGCCTGATCAAGGCGATCGACCGCTTCGACTGCGAACGCGGCGTGGAGTTCCCGACGTTCGCGATGCCGACGGTGGTCGGCGAGATCAAGCGCTTCTTCCGGGACACCTCGTGGTCGGTGCGCGTGCCGCGCCGGCTCCAGGAGCTGCGCCTGGCCCTGACCAAGGCCAGCGACGAGCTGTCCCAGAAGCTGGACCGCTCCCCGACGGTCACGGAGCTGGCCGCGGTGCTCGGCGTCTCCGAGGAGGACGTGGTCGACGGCCTCGCGGTCGGCAACGCCTACACCGCCTCCTCCCTCGACTCCCCGGCCCCCGAGGACGACGGCGGCGAGGGCTCGCTCGCCGACCGGCTCGGCTACGAGGACTCGGCCCTGGAGGGCGTGGAGTACCGCGAGTCCCTCAAGCCCCTGCTGGCCAAACTCCCGCCCCGGGAGCGCCGGATCATCATGCTGCGCTTCTTCGCCAACATGACCCAGTCCCAGATCGGCGAGGAGGTCGGCATCTCCCAGATGCACGTCTCCCGCCTGCTCACCCGGACGCTGGCGCAGCTGAGGGAAGGCCTGATCTCCGACTGAGGGTTCAGTTCTGACGGTTCGTCAGCGACACTGGCCCGATGCTGCGAGCCACAGGTCCGGACGACACCGTGCGAACGACGCGTGCGACATGGACACGTGGCCGCCGAGGCGCCGTTACGGCAGCGTCGGCGGCCGTCGTCGTCCTGGGCGGGGTACTGGCCGCCTGCGCGGGTCACGGTCCGGGCGGCGGCTATGTCGCGGTCGGCTCGGCGGGCGGCCCGAAGACAGGGAGCGCGGCCACACCGACAGGCTCGGTGTCACTGGTACCGCTGGACGGCGGCGGAGCCACGGCGACCGCCAACCCACCGACGCAAGCCCCCGGTTCACCGCGGCCGAGCGGCGGCTCGACCGCCCCGGGCAGCCCGGGACGGCCCGCCCCCTCGCCGGGCCCACCGAGCCCTCCCGGCAGCACGGGCGACGGCCCTGGCGGCACACCCGGTCCTACGACACCTGCGGCGCCCGACTCGCCCCCGGCCACCCCCACCCCTGGCCACAGCACGGCACCCGGGCCCGCCGACCTCTCCTGGGGCACCCCGTCGACGCAGGAGACGGACCGGCGCTGGTGCCAGAAGGTGACCGTCGGCTTCCTCAACTCCGGGGGCACGGCGGTGCGTTCGGGCTCGGTGACGTTCGGGACGCACGTCATCGGCGCGCTCGGCATCGACTGGGGGACGGTCGACTCGACGGTGGACCTCCCGGTGCCGATCGCGCCGGGCGCGCGCGGGCGTCCCACCTGGACGGTGTGCGTCGACGCCTGGCGCGTGCCGCTCGGCATGCACATCGAGGCGCGGGACGTGTCCGTCCGGTGGAAGTAGGAGCAGAGATCGCCTGAAGGCGCCGTACGCCTTACTTCATCGCCAGCCAGGCGACGCCGGCCACCACGGCGAGGGCCACGATGACACCGATGATCAGGCCGATGCGGGGACCGGAGGAAGCGGCCGCCTGCTGCTGGCGCCCCTGCGGGGCCTCGTCGACGAACGCGCGGAACATCTGGGTGTTGCCGGCGGGGTCGTAGTTGCCCTGGGGGCCCTGGGTGTTAGCCATGGCCCGAGACACTAGCGAATCCAGGTGACCTGCCCAAGTGCGGGGCCACCGGGACAGACGGGGGCAGCTCACCCGCACCGACCTGCACGTTTACGTTTGCAGCACTTGCTTTTGCCAAGTTTTTGCATGGTCAGCCCCCCATTTGTTTGCCTTCAGCAACCAAATTGACCTATGGTTGCCCCAAGCAACGAATACGGGAGGTGTGATGGCCGAGCAGGCGCAGTTCGGAGAACTGGCGCGTCAGCTCAGTGCCGTCGGAGCCGTGAAGCGGGACCTGGGGCGGATGCTGCCGCCCGACTGCCCGACCGGCTCGGCCACTGTGCTGACCCTGCTGGGCAGCCACGGAGACATGCGCATGAGCAAGCTCGCCGAGCTGCTCGCCGTGGACATGTCGGTCACCAGCCGGCATGTCGCGCACGTCGCGGCGCGCGGCTGGATCGAGCGGCACCCGGACCCGGCGGACAAGCGCTCGCGCATCCTGCGCCTGACGCCCGCCGGCCTGGCGCAGCTGGACGAGCTGTCCCGGCGGACCACGCATCTGCTCGCCGAGCGGCTCGCCGACTGGACCGACGACGAGGTGGCCCAGCTGATCCGGCTGATGACCCGCCTGCGCGCGTCCTTCGGCGACTGCCGGTCCGCCCAGACCCGGCACCCCGCACCACCGGCCGAACAGACCGCGCCCGTGGCCGTACCGACCACGCCCGTATTCGCAGAGACCACCCGTACACCCGCAAACACGTAAGAAAAGGAAGCCCATGGCAACGACCACACCAGCCGGTGTGCGGGCTCACGCCAAGCACGGGGGAGGCTCCGCGGAGCACGCCCCCATGACGCACCGGCAGATCATGGAGGCCCTGTCCGGGCTCCTGCTCGGCATGTTCGTGGCGATCCTGTCGTCCACGATCGTCTCCAACGCCCTGCCGCACATCATCGGTGACCTCGGCGGCGGTCAGTCCGCCTACACCTGGGTGGTCACCGCCGCCCTGCTGTCGATGACCGCGGCCACCCCCCTGTGGGGCAAGCTCGCCGACCTCTACAGCAAGAAGGCGCTCGTCCAGATAGCCCTGGTCATCTACGTCCTGGGCTCGGCCGCCGCCGGTCTGTCGCAGAACGCCGGCATGCTCATCGCCTGCCGCGTGGTGCAGGGCATCGGCGTCGGCGGTCTGTCCGCCCTGGCGCAGATCGTCATGGCCGCGATGATCTCCCCGCGTGAGCGCGGCCGTTACTCCGGCTACCTGGGCGCCACGTTCGCCGTCGCCACCGTCGGCGGTCCGCTGCTCGGCGGTGTCATCACCGACACCTCCTGGCTGGGCTGGCGCTGGTGCTTCTACGTCGGTGTCCCCTTCGCGATCATCGCGCTGATCGTTCTGCAGAAGACCCTGCACCTGCCGGTCGTGAAGCGGGACGTGAAGGTCGACTGGGCCGGTGCCTTCTTCATCTCCGCCGCCGTCTCGCTGCTGCTGATCTGGGTCACCTTCGCGGGTGACAAGTACGACTGGCTGTCCTGGCAGACCTACACGATGGTCGCGGGCTCGATCGTCCTCGGCGCGCTGTTCGTGCTCGTGGAGTCCAAGGCGAGCGAGCCGATCATCCCGCTGCGCCTGTTCAAGAACCGCACCATCACGCTGGCGTCCCTCGCCTCGCTGTTCGTCGGTGTCGCGATGTTCACCGGCACGGTGTTCTTCAGCCAGTACTTCCAGCTGGCCCGCGACAAGTCCCCCACGATGTCCGGCGTCATGACCATCCCGATGATCGGCGGTCTGTTCGTCTCCTCGACCGTCTCGGGCCAGTTCATCACCCGCACCGGCCGCTGGAAGGCCTGGCTGGTCAGCGGTGGCGTGCTGGTGACGGCCGGTCTGGTCCTGCTGGGCGGCATCCGGTACGACACCGAGTACTGGAAGATGGCCATCTTCATGGCGCTGCTGGGTCTCGGCATCGGCATGATGATGCAGAACCTGGTCCTCGCCACGCAGAACCAGGTGGCGCCCTCCGACCTCGGCTCGGCCAGCTCCACGGTCACCTTCTTCCGCTCCCTCGGCGGTGCGGTCGGCGTCTCCGCCCTCGGCGCGGTGATGTCCCACCGGATCACCCACTACGTCCAGGACGGCATCTCCGCCCTGAGCCCGAAGTACCAGGCCGCGCTGGCCGGCGGTTCCGGCTCCACCGACAGCATCCCGGACATGGGCAAGCTCCCCGCGCCCATCCGGACGCTGCTGGAGAGTGCCTACGGCCACGGCATCGCCGACGTCTTCTTCATCGCCGGCTGCCTCGCCGCCGCCGCCTTCCTGATCACCCTGTTCATCAAGGAGGTCCCGCTGAAGACCAAGGGAGCCCTGGCGCAGGCCGCCGAGGGCGAGACCGCCGCGGTCACCGAGGCCCCCGCCGAGGTCCTTGCGGCCACGGAGGCCGCCGCCGAGGCTCCGGCCCCGGAGCGGGTGCCCGGCTGGGCCGCCCCTGTGCTCGGCGAGAACGGCACCGCGGCGACCGCGACCACGGAGCTCACCGCCGTCGCCACGATCGCCGAGCCCGGCACGGCGGGCGGCGGGACCCCGGTGCACGGCTACGTCCGAGGTGCCGAGAGCGCCCCGGTCCCGCAGGCCGCGATCACCCTGATCTCCCTCTCCGGCCGCCAGCTGGGCCGCTCGGTCGCCCAGCCCGACGGCTCCTACTCCCTGGACGCCCCCGGCACCGGCAGCTACGTCCTGATCGCCTCCGCCGACGGCTACCAGCCGCAGGCCTCCACGATCGTGGTGGGCGAGGAGCCGCTGTCGTACGACATCCTGCTCAGCGGCACCAGCGGGCTGACCGGTGTGGTCCGGGCCGCGGGCAGCGCGCTGCCGGTCAAGGACGCCATGGTGATCGTCACCGATGTGCGCGGTGACCTGCTGGCCACCGCCGCCACCGGGGAGCAGGGCGACTTCGCCCTCACCGACCTGGTGCCGGGCACGGTGACCATGGCCGTCAACGCGAGCGGTTTCCGGCCGCGCGCGCTGCCGGTCGAGATCGGCGCCACCGGGGTCACCCGGATCGAGATCGACCTGGACGCCGGCGCCCACCTCCAGGGTGTCGTCAGGGCTCCGCACGGTCCGCTGGCCGACGCCCGGGTGACGCTCGTCGACCAGGCGGGCAACGTGGTCGGTACCGCCACCACCGGCTCGGACGGCGCGTACGCCTTCACCGACCTGGACAGCGGCGACTACACGGTCATCGCGACGGGTTACCCGCCCATCGCCACGGCCCTGACCGTCGCGGGCACCGGAGTCGACGGCCACGACATCGAACTCGCCCACCCCGGCGAGTAGTTCACCCGGCCCGTGGCGGGTCACGCTCCGACCGGAGACGTCCCCCGCCACGGGCCGTTCGCACTACGACCATTTTGTAAGGCCTTGCAGGGAGAAAACGGGATGGGACTGACCGCGAAGATCCGTACGCGGGACGGGTGGGCCGTGTCGCACGCGGTCGTCACGGTGACCGACATGACCGGTACGCAGGTGCTGCGCGCCGAGACGGACGCCGAGGGCGCCGTACGGGACACCACGGAGCTGGCGCCAGGGGCGTACACGGTGATCGTGACGGCCATCGGCTACGCCCCCGCGGCCTCCTCCGCGATCGTCACCGCGAGCGGCCGGGCCGAGGTCGGCACGGTCACACTGGCCCGCCAGGGCGGCACCGAACTGCCGCCGCCCGGCCCCTGGACCATCGACCCGGTGCACTCCTCCGTCGCCGCGGTCGCCCAGCACCTGGGGATCTCCAGCGTGCACGGCCGGTTCACGGAGTTCGGCGGCACGATCGAGATCGCTCCGGACGACGTCACCAAGTCCCGCGTGGAGGCCGTGATCAGGGCCGCGTCCGTCGACACGGGCAACGGCATGCGCGACGCGCATCTGAAGTCCGCGGACTTCCTCGACGTGGAGCGGCACCCGGAGATCACCTACCGCTCGACGGGCCTGACCCGGTCGGGCTCCGACCGCTGGACGGTCCACGGCGAACTGTCCATGCACGGCGTGCTCCGCCCGGTCGACCTGGACCTGGCCTACCTCGGCACCGGCGCCGACCCATGGGGCGGCACGAGGGCCGCGTTCCGCGCGACGGCCGAACTGCGGCGGGAGGACTTCGCGATGAACTACAACCAGGTACTGCAGGCGGGGATCGCGGCGATCGGTACGACGCTGCGGGTGGAGCTGGACATCCAGGCGGTACAGGGCGACTCGCTGCCCCAGGCGTAGGCACAGCAGGGTCGGCCACGGGGGCGCAGATTGCCCCTAGGCTGCCTTGCCATGGCACCGAACATCGCTACCAACACCCGTGTATCGCTGGACGAGCTGCTGGACTTCGTACGACCCCGACACCGCGCCCTGCTGATCACCCGCCGGGCGGACGGCGGGCCGCAGGCCTCGCCGTTGACCTGCGGGGTGGACGACTCGGGCCGGATCGTCGTCTCCACGTACCCGGAGCGCGCCAAGACCCGCAACGCCAAGCGCGACCCCCGGGTCAGCCTGGTCGTGCTGAGCGACGAGTGGAACGGGCCCTGGGTCCAGATCGACGGCACGGCCAAGGTCGTCGACAGCCCCGACTCGGTGGAAGCTCTGGTCGAGTACTACCGCAACATCGCCGGCGAACACCCCGACTGGGACGAATACCGCGCGGCGATGGTCAAGCAGGGCAAGTCCATCATCCGGGTGACACCGGAGCGCTGGGGTCCGGTGGCCACCGGAGGGTTTCCGGCGCGGCTGGTGGACGGGGAGTAGGGGTCAGCCCCGGCTGACCATCGCCTCGATGCCGGCGATCAGCAGGTCCAGGGCGAAGGTGAAGTCGCGGTCGAGCATCTCGGCGACCGTGTCCCCGCCGCGGGCCGCCAGGAGGTCCTTGGCCTCCTCGACGGCCTCGGCGGTCTGAGGGGCCTCGGCGACCATGGCCATGGCCTGTTCGTGGTACTCGTCGGCGCTCAGCCCGGTGTCCGCGATCCGGGCGGAGAAGTGGGCCTCGATCGTGCCGTAGCCGTACACGAACTGGAAGACGGCCGAGATCGCCCCCGTCACCCCGTGCGCGGGCAGCCCCGCCCGGCGGATCACCCGCTGGACCACGCGGGAGAAGGCCAGCGAGTTCGGGCCGATGTTGAGATAGCGCCCCGCCAGCGGCGACAGCCAGGGGTGGCGCACCAGCAGGGCCCGGTACTCGGCGGCCAGCCCCCGCAGCTGCTCGCGCCAGTCCTCTGCCTCGGCGTCCGGGTCGGGCAGCCGCAGCTCGCCGAAGGCCGCGTCCAGGGCGAGTTCGAGCAGGTCGTCCTTGGTGTCGACGTACCAGTACAGGGACATCGCGGTGACGTTCAGCTCCGCGGCCAGCCGCCGCATGGAGAACTTCGCCAGCCCCTCGGCGTCCAGCAGTCGTACGGACACGGTCGTGATGCGCTCGCGGTCGAGGCCGGAGGGCTGCCCGCCACGGCTGCCGCGACGGGCCTTCTCCTCCAGCCACACACTGGCTCGCGCCGACCGACCTGCCGACTTCACCACCGGCGCACCTTTCTCGTTTCCGGCCACTGCACCAACCTAAGGGGCGCAGGGCCGTGTCTGGTCTGCGGCTCCGCCGCGGGCGCGATCAACCACGCCGTACCGCACCCGCCCACCTATCCATACCCCCCGAGCTCTCAGGCGACCTTCCGCTCCGCCCGCCGCAAAAGCCCCGCTGCCAGGAACCCTCCGGCCAGCACGGCAACCGCCCCCACCAACTGACCGGCGCCCAGCCCGGCGGACAACGACTCCCCCGAGGCCACGGAAGAGCTGAGCACCGCGCCGAGGACGGCAACACCGAGACCGTTCCCGAACTCGGCAAGGGTGCCGTTGATACCGGCCCCCACCCCCGCCTTCTCCGGAGGAATCGCGCTCATGACGGCGTGCGCCATTGCCGGATTGGCCACCGCGCACCCCGCCCCGATCAACAGCAGACCGAGCAGAGTAGCGGCGTAACCGCCGGGGGAAACCGCGATGGCCGCCAGTCCGCAGGACATCAGCGCCATGCCGAGCGCGATGGACACCGGCGTACCCAGCCGGCCGGACCACTTCGCCGCCAGCCCGGAGAAGTTGAGCACCACGACCGTCAGCGCCAGCGGAGCCGTCCTGAGGCCCGCCTCCAACGGCCCGTATCCGAGCACGAACTGCAGATGCTGGGTCAGCAGGAACAGCGCGCCGCCCATTCCGAAGGTGATGAGCACAGCCCCGGCAACGGCCCCCATGAACCGCCGGTCCCGGAAGAAGTGGACGTCGAGCATCGGCTCGGCGACCCTGCTCTCCCACCAGGCGAAGGCACCGAGCACCACCACCGCCGCACCCGCCGTACCGAGCACGCGAGCCGAGGTCCAGCCATGGCCCGGGCCGGAGATGACCGCGTAGACGAGCGAGGCCATACCGATCGTGGACAGCACCGCGCCGAGCAGGTCCGGGCGGTCGCCGCGGGGGTTCTTGGACTCCGGTACGAGGGCCACCACCGCGACCAGGCCCAGAGCCGCGACCGGGATGTTGACCAGGAAGATCGCACCCCACCAGAAGTGGTTCAGCACGAACCCGCCGATGAGCGGGCCGCCCGCGAAGCCGAGCGCGGCGACCGCGCTCCAGATGCCGATCGCCTTCGGCTGCTCCTCGGGCGTGAAGATCTGCATGGCCACGGCGAGCGTGGTGGTGAGCAGCAGCGCGCCACCGATGCCCATACCGGCACGCGCGGCGATCAACTGGCCGGTGGATCCGGCGAGTCCGGCCACCAGCGAGCCGACGCCGAACAGGGCGAGGCCCGCGATGAGCATCTTCTTGCGGCCGTACCGGTCGGCGGCGCTGCCCGCGGTGAGCAGCAGCCCGGACTGCACCAGGGAGTAGGCGTTGATCATCCACTGGATGTCGGAGGTGGCCGCGTGCAGCTCGCGGGTGAGCGAGGGGATGGCCACGTTCAGGACGGTGTTGTCGAGCAGCACGGTGAGCTGGGCGAGACAGATGACACCGAGGATGAGCCAGCGCTGGGGGTGGCCTGGCCGAACTGGGGAAACGGACATGCTGTACACCGTATAGCCAGCGCTATACGGTGTACAGCGACTTTTCGTCAGCTCCTCTGCGTCAGGTCGTAGAAGGTGGCCGTACCGACCGTCACCTTCTTGAAGGTGCTCTCGACCCACGAGGTGGTCCGGGACGACGTACCGCTGCTGCTTCCGCCCATGCCACCGCCCATGCCTCCGCCGGCGATGAAGTAGTGGATCTTCCCTTCCGTCACGTACTTCTCGAACTGCGCCGGCGTCGGGGACGGGTCGGTGCCGTTGAAGCCGCCGATCGCCATCACCGGGTGACCGGTGGCCAGCTGGTAGCCGGCCGCGTTCTGCGAACCGATGGAAGCGGCCACCCAGGTGTACTTCGAGGCGTCCTTGGCCAGGAGTTCCTTGGCGGCGGAGGAGACGTTCGCGCCGTTCACCAGGCCGCCGGCGCCACCGCCGCCGCCCCTGCCGCCCCTGCCTGCCTCGCCCGTCCGGCCGGGCACACCGCCGCCGAAGCCGCCGCCCGGGAAGCCGTTGCCCTTCTGCCGGCCTTGCTGCTGTCCCGGTCGGCCCTGGCCGTTCTGCTGCCCCGGCTGCCCCGGCATGCCACCGCCGCCGAACCCGCCTCGCATGCCGCCACCGGGCCCCCGGCCGCCGCCGAAGCCCATCATGCTCGCGCCCGCCGGGCCGGCCGTCGGGATGGAACCGGTGTGCGCGGAGTCCACCGTGCTGAGGGTGTACGCCGTCGGACCGGCGAGCGCGGCCACCAGTCCGGCCGCCGCCGCCCCGAGGGCCGGCCGCCGGGAGACCCGGCCGGCGAAGACCAGGCCGAGCGCGGCTGCCAGGCCGCCGATCAGCACCAGCCACTTCAGCCACGGCAGGTAGCCGGAGGTGCGGTTGAGCAGGACGTATCCCCAGGTCGCCGCCGCGACCACGGAGGCGGCGAGCGTGATCGACGCCCAGGTCTGCCTGCGCCGCTCCCACAGCAGCCCGGCGCCCATACCGACGACGGCCGCGAGGTAGGGCGCGAGAGCCACCGTGTAGTACTGGTGGAAGATGCCCGCCATGTAGCTGAAGACCGCCATGGTGATCAGCAGCGAGCCGCCCCACACCAGGAACGACGCCCGTGTGACGGACGTCCGCTTCAGCTTCCGGGTGGCCACCAGTCCCGCGACCAGCAGGATCAGCGCGGCCGGGAGCAGCCAGGAGATCTGGCTGCCGATCTCGGAGTTGAACATCCGGTCCCAGCCGGTGGCGCCCCACATCCCGCCCCCGCCGTTGTCGCCGTTGCCGCCGGGTACGACGCTGCCGGTCTCGTCGCCGTTGATACGGCCGAGGCCGTTGTAGCCGAAGGTCAGCTCCAGGAAGCTGTTGTTCTGCGAACCGCCGATGTAGGGGCGCGAGGAGGCCGGCCACAGCTCGACGATCGCCACCCACCAGCCGCCCGCGACGACCAGCGCGACGGTCGCGAGGGCCAGCTGGGCCAGGCGCTTCCTCAGCCTCACCGGACCGCAGACGACGTAGACGATCGCCAGCGGCGGCAGGATCAGGAACGCCTGCAGGGTCTTGGCGAGGAAGGCGAAGCCGATCGCCGCCCCGGCCGCGACCAGCCACTTCGTCCGGCCGTCCTCGACCGCCCGTACGACGAAGTAGCAGGCCAGCGCCATCAGCAGGGCCAGCATCGCGTCCGGGTTGTCGAACCGGAACATCAGCGCGGCCACCGGGGTGAGCGCGAGCACCGCACCCGCGATCAGACCGGCCGCCGGAGCGAACCGGCGCCGTAGGGCCGCGTAGACGACCGCCACCGTGCCGGCACCCATGAGGACCTCGGGAGTGAGGACCGCCCAGGAGTTCAGGCCGAAGATCCGCACCGACAGCTCCATCGGCCACAGGAAGGCCGACGGCTTGTCGACGGTGATCGCGTTGCCCGCGTCCAGCGAGCCGAAGAAGAACGCCTTCCAGGACGTGCTGCCCGCCTGTACGGCCGCCGAGTAGAAGGAGTTGGCGTAGCCGGAGGCGCTGAGGTCGTACAGGTAGAGCAGGAGGGTGGCGGCCAGCAGGCCGAGGAAGGCCGGGCGCACCCAGCGCGGGTCCTCGGGCCGGCCGCGCCACAGTCCGTGCCCGAACGGCTGCCTGGGCTCACCGGCCCGGTGCGCGTGCGGTGCGTGCGGGCCCCACGCGGTCGTAGCGCTCTGCTGGTCGTACCGGGTGGTCATCGGGGTTCCCCCGGGTCGGTGTCGTGAGGCCGCACCGGCTGCAGTTGCACGGTGGCGTCCCTCCAGCTGCCGTCCGCGGCTTCACCGGCGCGGACCTGGGTGGTCGGGTGGGGCTGCGCGTACGGCACCGGCCTGCGATGCGGGAGCGGTGCGTACGCGGCGGTCGTGCCGTGCGGCGGGGTCGTGCTCGTGCTGTAGGTCGGGGAGGTGGGGGTGTGCGGCGCGACGACCGGCGCGGAGGCGGTCTCGTCGCGGTCCGGGAAGACCCAGGCGCGGAAGAGCAGGAAGCGCAGCACGGTCGCGGCCAGGTTGGCGGCGATGAGCACCGCCAGCTCGGTGGAGTGCGCCGGGCTGTCGGTGGCCGCGTCGAGGGCGGCCAGGGAGCCGCTGGTCAGGGCTAGTCCGATGCCGAAGACGACCAGGCCCTGCGCCTGGTGCCGTACGGCTCCGCCCCGGCCGCGCACCCCGAAGGTGAGCCGGCGGTTGGCGGCCGTGTTGGCGACCGCCGAGACCAGCAGGGCGAGCGCGTTGGCGATCTGGGAGCCGGAGAACTGCCGGAAGACGCCGTAGAGGAGGAGGTAGAAGAGGGTGGACAGGCCGCCGACGACACAGAAGCCGACGAGCTGACGCGCAAGTCCCCTGGGAACATTGGTCAGTTCGCGGTCGCGCGGGTCGTCCCCGAAGGGCCGGGTGAGCCGGTCCAGCGGGAGCGAACCGGTGGCCAGGGCCGTGCCGACCCGCCACACGCCCTTGAGGTCGTCGGTCGCGGTCCGCACGATGTGCACGGTGGAGTCCGGGTCGTCGACCCAGTCGACCGGCACCTCGTGGATGCGCAGCCCGGCGCGCTCGGCGAGCACCAGCATCTCGGTGTCGAAGAACCAGCCGGTGTCCTCCACCAGCGGCAGCAGCACCTGCGCCACATCACCCCGGATGGCCTTGAAGCCGCACTGCGCGTCGGAGAACCGGGCCTGCAGCGAGCCGCGCAGGATCAGGTTGTAGGCCCGGCTGATGAACTCCCGCTTGGGGCCGCGTACGACCCGGGAGCTGCGGGCGAGCCGCGAGCCGATCGCGAGGTCCGAGTGACCGGAGATCAGCGGTGCCACCAGCGGCAACAGGGCGTTGAGGTCGGTGGACAGGTCGACGTCCATGTAGGCGAGGATCGGCGCGTCGGAGGCGGACCACACGGTCCGCAGCGCCCGTCCCCGCCCCTTCTGCTCCAGGCGGAAGCTGGTGACCTCGGGGATCTCCGCCGCCAGCCGCGCCGCCACCGGCGCGGTGGTGTCCGTGGACGCGTTGTCCGCGATCGTGATGCGGAAGGCGTACGGGAAGGTGCGGGTGAGGTGCTCGTGCAGTCTGCGGACGCACGGCCGGAGGTCCTTCTCCTCGTTGTAGACGGGGATCACCACGTCCAGGACAGGCGTACCGGCGTTTCCGGCCGGGAGGTGCTCCCGCGCCGGCAGGGTGCCGGGAGAAGAGTCGGTTCGCATGGAACCGACTCAACTCATGCGCCCTGTCGCACCCATGTGGTGGCACTGTGCTGTGCCTGTGAGTGCGCCTGCCAGTCGGCTCCGGGCGCGGGGTGCCGAGCGGCCGGGGCGAGCGCGGGCAGATGCACGGTGAACACGGTCCGCCCCGGAACGCTGTCGACGGTCACGGCGCCCCCGTGCGCCGCCGCGACCGCCTGCACGATGGCGAGCCCGAGACCGGTCGACCCGGTGGCCCGCGAGCGGGCCGAATCACCGCGCGCGAACCGCTCGAAGACGTGCGGCAGCAGGTGGGGCGGGATCCCCTGCCCGTTGTCCTCGACGTCCACGCACATCCACGGCCCGCGCCGCTGCACACGCGCGGTGACGGTCGTACCCGGTGGCGTGTGCTTGCGGGCGTTGCCGAGCAGGTTGACGAGCACCTGCTGGACGCGGGCCGCGTCGGCGGACACGAGGGCGGGCTCGTCGGGCAGGTCGAGCCGCCAGTTGTGGTCCATGCCGGCCGCGCGGGAGTCGCTGATGGTGTCCACGACCAGCGGGACGAGGTCGGTCTGCTCGTACTGCAGCGGCCGCCCGGCGTCCAGCCGGGCGAGCAGGAGCAGATCCTCGACGAGGAGGGTCATCCGGCCCGCCTCGGACTCGATGCGGCCGAGGGCGTGCCGGGTGTCGGGCCCGACCTGTTCGCGTCCTCTTCGGGTGAGTTCCGCATACCCGCGGATGGACGCAAGGGGCGTCCGCAGCTCATGGCTGGCGTCGGCCACGAACTGCCGTACCCGCATCTCGCTCTGCTGCCGTGCGTGCAGGGCGCCGTGCACATGGTCGAGCATCCGGTTGAGCGCGGCACCGACCTGGCCGACCTCGGTGTGCGGATCGCACTCCGCCTCCGGGACCCGCTCGCTGAGGTTCACCTCGCCGGTGTGCAGGCGCAGTTCGGAGACCCGGGTGGCGGTGTGGGCCACCTTGCGCAGGGGCCGGGTGGCGACGGCGACGATGACGGTGCCGGCGAGGGTGGCGGCGATGAGGCCGGCGGCGGTGACGCTGATCTCGACGAGGATCAGCGTGTCGATGGTGCCGTCGGCTTCCGCGGTCGGCAGGGCGACGTAGTAGGTGCCGTTGTTTCCGTCGACGTACCGCACCTGGTAGTCGCCGAGCCCGGGGATCTCGACGCGGTGCACGCCGTCGTCCTCGGGTACGGAACGGAGCGCCTTGGTCTGGTCCGCCGTCAGCGGCTTGGCGTACATCTGCGGGACGTTGTTGCCGTCCTTGGACTTGTGGCCGACCTCGGCATCGGTGATGGCGCCGTTCTCGACCTTCGCCGCGATGGTCCCGCTGGGCTGCGGCCCCCGCGCGACGAACTCACCGAGATCCGTGTCCTTGATCGGAAGGTTCCGCTTGTCCTGCCGGCCCGGCGCGGTGGCGCCGTTCCTCAACCCGTCCGGCACCGGCCCGAAGCCGCCGGCCGCACGTGCCGACGCCTCACCGAGCTGCCTGTTCAGCTGGTCGTACAGATGCGAGCGCAGCGCCAGCGTGGTGGCCGTCCCGATCACCGCGCACACCACCGCGATCAGCACCACCGAGGCCACGACGAGCCGGGTCCGCAGGGTGCGCGGCTGTCCGGCTCGTCGCCTCTGGCGCCGCTGCGGACCCGGCCGTCGTCGTCCGCTCATGACGCGGCGGGCTTGATCAGGTAACCGGCCCCACGCCGGGTGTGGATCATCGGCTCCCGCCCCGCGTCGATCTTCCGCCGCAGGTAGGAGATGTACAGCTCGACGACGTTGGCCTGCCCGCCGAAGTCGTACGACCACACCCGGTCCAGTATCTGCGCCTTGCTGAGCACGCGCCGCGGATTGCGCATGAGGAAGCGCAGCAGCTCGAACTCGGTGGCGGTGAGGTGGATGGACTCCCCGGCCCGGGAGACCTCGTGACTGTCCTCGTCGAGGGTCAGGTCCCCCACGACGAGCACCGAGTCGGACCGCCGGTCGGCGGCCCCGGACCGGCGGATCAGCCCCCGCAGCCGTGCCACGACCTCTTCGAGACTGAACGGCTTGGTGACGTAGTCGTCGCCGCCGGCGGTGAGCCCGGCGATACGGTCCTCCACGGCGTCCTTGGCCGTGAGGAACAGGACGGGCACGTCCGGCAGTTCGCGCCGCAGCCGCCCGAGGACGGTCAGGCCGTCCATGTCGGGCAGCATCATGTCGAGCACGACGGCGTCGGGCCGGAACTCACGGGCGGTATGAACGGCGCCCTGCCCGTCGCCCGCACTCCTGATCTGCCAGCCCTCGTAGCGAAGGGCCATGCTCAGCAGTTCGGTGATCGACAGCTCGTCATCCACCACAAGCACTCGGACGGGGCTCCCGTCCGGCCTCAGCAGTTCGGTGCGCCCCTGGGGCGAGGTCGTGGTCATGGTGCACACCTTGTCGCCGCCCTGTGAGAGGAGGCTTTCCCGAATCTGTGATTTCCCTGAGAAACCCACAGGCGTCTCTCAGGCAGCGCCCGGGAAGCGCTCACTCCCGCGCGAAGACGTGCGCGTGCTCGACCTTGGCGATGTGCAGGGAGTACCGCTCGTACCACCGCTCCCGCCCGCGCCGCTTGGCCGCGAGGTGTGCCGGGTGATCGCGCCACTGCGCGAGCCCGGCGAGGTCGCGGAAGTAGGCGACGCTGACGGCGAGTCCGCCGGGAGTACGGGCCGCGTCCTCACCGAGGAAGCCGGGGACTTCGCGGACGAGCCGGGACAGGTGTGCGGCGGTGCGGTCGTATCCGTCGGGGTCGTCGTCGGTGCGGTGGGCGGTGAAGATGGCGGCGTAGCAGGGAGGTTCAGGGAGGGAAGCGGGCTGTACAGGGGCGTTCGCTCGATCGCTCATGTCAACCACGGTCGGCCGTGGGCCGGTTCGGCGTCCACACCCCTTGCCGAAAGGGATCCGTACGGGATCCGAGTCTTTGCCTTCGCCTCAGAACAGCCCCTCCTGCGGCCGTGTGAACTCCCGCACCGGAAAGGTGAGTCCACTCGTCCGGGAGTCGGCCACCGGCACCATCTGCCAGCCGCTCATCAGCCGGGTGTCGAGCACGACGACCCCGCGCCCGGCGACCGCCAGATGCAGATCGGGCCCGGCAGCCGCGACCAGCTCACCGCTCACACCGCCGCCGGGGACGAGCTCCACCACTTCCCCGACGGCCGCGGGAGCGGTGCCGAGCCCGAACACCCCTACGTGATCGCTCACTTCACAGGCCTCCGGGCGCAGGGACTCCGGCCACCCGGCGAGCGCCACGGCCCGCGCGTGCAGGTCCCGCACCTGCGCCGCACGCTCCGCCGCGGTCTCCGGCAACGCCGACCGCACCGCCCGCTTCTCGGCGTACGGAATCCGGTCCGGCACCTGGAGCGCGGCCCGCAGCAGTTCCTCGGTGCGCCGGGCGGCCATCAGCGGGCCGGTGCCGAGCCAGCTGAAACAGACGGCACCCTGCTCCAGCAGCCGCGCGCTGCCCCGCTCTACGGCGGTGATCCCGACCTTGACCATGCCGGGCCCGAACCACGCCAGATACACCCGGTACGGCCGCGGGTCGTCGGCGACCGTGTCGGCGGCCACCGAGTGCGCCCGGTCCAGCCGCGCGCACTCCTCGCACCGGGCCCCCGTGCTCCGCCCCGGCACCACGGCCCGCACCGGACACGCATGCCCCCGCGCCCCCACACACGCCCGCGCACCCCCGTCCGGCACCGCGAACCCGATCCGCTTCCCCCGGGGCAGCACACTGCGCCGCCCGCCGTCCCACACCAGCACGGGACCATCGGACGCCCAGCGCAGTCCCGTGCACTTCCATGCCTGTGCCATCACTCGTGAGGGTATGGGGCGGGTCTGACAACGGGACCGGGCCCGGTCCGCGACCTCCTCCAGCCGACGGTGCACCGGCCCGCGCACCCGTAGCCGCGAACACGAAGTCATCGATGTCGGTGGCGTCCCTCACCAACTGCCGTTCGCCGACTGCACATTCACTCGAAAGGTGACAGAGGTATCGATTCGGCGGCAGTCGGCCGTCCCGTCGCCGCAGCCACCACCACGGTCCGGCGCTCCCGTCCCGCCAGCCGGCACCCGACGCACCCGGTATGCCCCTCCCGGGCCTGAGCGTCCCGTACCCGCATCCCCCACTGCCCCCGGGCCCGCACGCCCGGTGGCTTGCCCCAGCCGGCCAGGTGCAGGACCCAGGTCACCAGGACGCTCACGGCCACGACGGCGAGCCCGCCCGCGACCGCCGGCAGCGAGGTCGTACACACCCCCAGCCCCACCACGCCGCTTCCCACCGTCGCGATGCCGAAGCCGGTCCAGCCGGCGATCGTGTGACCCTCGTCGTACAGACTCATACAGCCGCCTCCGGGGACAAGTTTCCCTCACGAGCTAAGAGATTCACGACTCGAATATCTCACGAACTAAGGGATTCCGAAAGATGCACGGCACGCCGCGACCGTCAGCCGCCACTCCGGCCCAGGCACTGGCGGCGATGGACCACCTCATCGCCGCCCACCTGATCGGACAGCAGGAGCTGGCCCGGCGGCTGGGCCTGAACGTCACCGACCTGACCTGTTTCGCCTTCGTGCTGGAGGCCGGCGAGGACCTGCTGACGGCCGGCGACCTCGCCGCCCGCGCCCACGTGACCACCGGCGCGGTGACCGGCATCCTCAACCGCCTCGAACGCGCCGGGTATGTCACCCGCCGCCCCGACCCCACGGACCGCCGCCGGGTCCGCGTGGCCGCCGTACCGGCCGCCGTCACGCGCGTCGAGGCGGTGTACGCGGGCCACTACGAACGGCTGACGGCCCTGTTCTGCGACTACTCCTCCGAGGAACTGGCGATCATCACCGACTGGTTCACCCGGGCCACCGCCCTGGCACACGAGTATCTGGAGAAGCTGAACCGGAACGACCCGGACGAGGGGTGCTGATCCCCGCGCCCCTCGCCGCCCCGCTGCCCGCTGGCCCGCGGCCCCGCCCCGAACGCCAAAGGCCCCGGATCTCTCCGGAACCTTGGTCTTGAGCGTATGCCGATCAGCGGACGTCGACGTAGTCGTACGCGTCCGCGACGGACGAGGTGCTGTTGCCCGCGTAGTGGTAGCGCCAGGTGCCGTCCGCGGAGGCGGTGACGGCGGTCTTCGCGTAACCGCTGGAGGAGGTCTTCACGGTCTTGACCGTGCTGTAGGTGCTGGTGCCCGCCTTCTTGAACAACACCCGGTCGTACGTGCCCTGAGCCGTGCGCTCTCTTCAGAAACGGCGATGGCCTGGGAAACCCCAGGCCATCGTGGCTGACCGTGGCCCCTCCCGTGCGGCAGGGCAGCCGCCGGCGTCGTTTGACACGGTCGGCTGCGGCCGAAGACCACTGAGGGCCGGATCGTCGTGGCTGGGGACGTCGTTGCTTTCGGTGTCGCTTTCGGTGCTGAGGTCAGATGCGCGGGCCGAGGAAGCAGCCGCCGGAGGCGTCGACGACCTGTCCGGTCACCCAGCGGCTTGCTTCGGAGGCCAGGAAGGCCACCACGTCGGCGATGTCGTCGGGCCGGCCGACGCGGGGGATCGCGTTGCCGGAACCGACCATCTGCTGGACCTCGGGGTTGCCGAGCATCCAGGGGTTCATGTCGGTGACCGTCGGCCCCGGCGCCACGGCGTTGACCGTGACACCGCGTGCGCCCAAGGCCTGGGCGAGGGAGCGGCTGAGCACTTCGACGGGGGCTTTGGTCATCGCGTACGGTGCCTCGGGCATCGCGATCCTGGTCGCGGCGGTGGTCACGTTGATGATCCGGCCGTTGTCGTTGAGCAGGGGCAGGGCTCGTTGGATGATGAACAGCGGCGCCTTGGTGTTGATCGCGATGAGCCGGTCGAAGCCTTCGGGGGTGATGGTCTCGACCGTTCCGCCGGTGTTGATGGCGGCGTTGTTGACCACGATGTCCAGCCGCGCCTGGCCGGTCCTGGCTTCCAGGCCGGCCTTCAGGGCGGCGAACAGGGTGTCGATGTCGCCGGGCACTCCCAACTCGGCGCGCACCGGGAATGCTTGGCCGCCGCCCTTCTCGATCAACTGCACGGTTTCGGCGGCCGCGTTGTCGTTGCTGCCGTAGTGCACCGCCACCAGTGCACCACCGGCTGCCAGCCGCAGGGCGATCGCACGGCCTATCCCCCGCGAGGCCCCGGTCACCAGCGCGGCCTTACCAGTCAGGTGCGTCATGTCGTCACTCCAGGGTCGTCGGATCGGTCCGTCGCCTATGTTTGGCCTCAGCCACTACCCGGAGCAACGACAAAGCGCGCAAGGCCAATTAACCTCAGAGTTAACGTGAGGAGGGGGCGTGGAGCTCCGTGATATCGAGATATTCCTGACCCTGGCCGAGGAACTCCACTTCGCCCGTACCGCCGCCCGCCTGCACGTCACCCCCGCCCGCGTCAGCCAAGCGATCAAGAAGCAGGAACGCCGGATCGGCGCACCGCTGTTCGACCGCAGTAACCGCACGGTGCGGCTGACCCCTATCGGCCAGCAGCTCCGCGACGACCTCTGGCCGATGTACACCGGCCTTCAGGAGGGCATGCGCCGAGCCAAACTGGCCGCCCAGGGCGTCACCGCCGTGCTGCGCGTCGGGTTGATCCCCCTCAACGCCCACGACCTGCGGCACTACTGGGACACGTTCCGCAGGAACCACCCCCAGTGCAAGCTGCAGATCCGCAATGTTCCCTACGTTGACCCGTTCGCCGGGTTGCGCCGTGGCGACATCGACGTCCTGGTCGCGTGGCTGCCCGTCGAGGAGCCCGATCTGGCCGTGGGGCCGGTGCTGTTCACGGAGCCGCGCGTGTTGGGCGTGGCCGTCGATCACGAACTAACCCGGCACGCAACCGCCTCGGTGGAGATGCTCGCCGACTTCTTGCACTGTGACACGCCGTCCAGGCCCGACTACTGGGCAGACAGCTATCTCCCACCCCACACCCCTGCGGGCCGTCGGATCGAGCGCGGCCACCTGGCGCGCAGTGCCGAGGAGGTCCTTTCCCTCGTCACCGCCGGAGAGGCTGTCAACCTCTTGCCCCACCACGTCAGCCGCTACTGGATCCGCCCCGACATCACCTACCTGCCCGTCCAGGACATGGACCGTCTCGCGTCCGGGCTGGTGTGGTCGGCCGAGGCGGAGAACGACATGATCCGCGCCCTCGCCCAGACCGTCCAAGAGCTCGGTCCCCTCGACGTCGCCGAACTCTGAACGCCCCTCACCTGGTCCGCTCCGGATCCGGACGGAGACCGCAAGCGGAAGTACATATACCGCAAGACGCGCGAGGATCCGCACCTGGGCGGGAAGCGGCTCGCCAAACTGGCCGTCCGGGACGTCCGCGAGTAGCTGACCAAGCCGGCCGGCATCTGCCGGTGCTGCGCCCAGCGCAGGGACGCCAAGCGAGCCAAGGCGCGTGGCCTCCCTGGTCAAGGTGCCAAGCCTCGGCGCCGCCGGATCAAGCCCTGGTCGTTGTGGAAGCCGGGCGCTTCTTGGCAGGACACGCGCGGGCTGATCTTCACCACGAAGTACGGGACGCCGATCGAGCCGGGCAACCTCACCGCATGTTCGCCCTGCGGGCCCGGCGCGCCGGCCTCTCGGGACGCTGCCCGATGCCATGGGCGGCGCCGGGAACGAATGATCTCGGACCCGCTGCTGTACTTCGCTGCTGGACGCCCCGAAACGCAAGAGGCCCCGGATCACTCCGGGGCCTCTCATCTGTGCGCACTCGGCAGGATTCGAACCTGCAACCTTCTGATCCGTAGGATCGGGCAGGCTGATGAGGGCGGGCTCCGCCTTCCTCCCAGCTGATCGCTGACGGCCGTGATCAACGGTCTCTGTGTGCCTTCGTTGCCGTCAGGGTTGCCGTCAGCTCTGAACCGTGGCGCCGCCCGGCACGACGGTTTTCAAGACCGTGCCCCGCACGAGGCTATACGGACCCTGACCACGAGGTTCATAGCAGGCGAGGAAACAAGAGGCATGCTTCTGGCCGGAGGTTGGCCGCTTGTCATCATGACGAACACAAGCGACCGCCGAACCGCCGGGCGTGCGCCACCAGCGCGCACCGGCACACGAGCCCTACACGTGATACCGAGCGCCTGCGACTGCTGCCATTGGTTCTCGCATTCGGTTGCTCAACCCTAGGGCCGTCGGAAAGCCTGATGGGACACCGAGGGGGGTGGGCGCATGGAGGCCGAACAACTCGTAGAGGCAAGATCCCGCATAGCCGGATGCTGGATCCACGACTTCCAACCCGAAAAGGGCGCCCTGAAGGGGGCCTGGGACCTCTCCCAAGACGGCACTTTCAAGTTCCGGTGGCGCGAGACCAGCGGATTCGGAAAAGCAGCTCTTAAAGGAGCTCTGTGGGCCTGGAGAGGCGAATGGGACGTAAGTGAGGGCAAGAAACAAGAGCTGGGCCTCGAACTACGAGTTACACGGGCCACGATCCCAGCTGTCTACGCGCTCGATGCCGCCTACCTGGCCAATCCACCGACAGCCTTTTGGCTTGGATTCCGCACTGCGGTCGTTGGCCTGAAGCGTGCTCACAGGAACCGAGTAAACGGTCGGAGGCTCACCCTCGCCGCCGAGCTTGAATTTCCCACAGACAAGCCCGTGGCACTGAACCTGACTTTGAACCCGTCCGGCTACAGCAAACACAGCATCTGGCCTCTTCTTTCAAGTCGAACAGGGCCCTCCCTCACCTGGCAGAGGTTCTAGAACGGGCGCGTGTTGACGCTGAGGCGTAGATCGGTAGCCGCCAGAGTTTCCAGGAGGTTCCGGATGAACAATCCGGAGCCTCTGAGCTGCCGCCACCTTACGCAACGTGCATCCTTCTGGTCCGTCGGTGGGTGCAACACCATCACGGACCGCTTGCCTGCCGGGATTTGTCTGCTCGTCCAGCGACACCGCGCAGCAGGGCACGGAACCAGCTTCGCTCGTGAAGCAGCCATCTGCTGGACGGGCTGCACGCTGGACAGGACGGCAAGGCTTCCGTTCAGCGACCTTCCGCTTTTCAGGCCGCGTCCAGGTGGGGCGCGGCCTGATCATAGAGGGGTGCCTGGAACGGTCGACAGGGAGGCGGCTGAAGGCTGTGAGGTGGTGCTGGTGTTGGTGGTGGCAGTGATGAATTCCTCGAAGATCAAGAGCAGGGCTCCTAGGACGAGGAACAGGACGACCAGGGCTTTGCCCGCATCGCTGAGGAGCAGCGGGCGGGTGGCTGAGCGGGGTTGCTCGCCAGGGGCAGGCGCGTCGCCGAACAGCCGCTTGGGGTAGGCCGCGGTGAGCATCATCAGGTAGGCGGACAGACGCATGTTGTAGCGGGCGGTGGTGGCGGTCGCCTCGAACAGCGTGCGCGGCATCCGGCCACGGATCAGCACCATGACCCAGAAGACGGGGCAGATCGCGTACCAGCCGAGCATGAGCAGCTCCACCACGACCATGGCGGGGATGAGCAGAATGATGCGGAACAGGACGGCGAGGCGGTTGAGCTTCCCGGGACGGACCTCGACCTGGACGGGGTGGCCGGGCGCCAGGAAGGCGAACGGCGGGTAGGCGTCGACCAACAGCATCGCGTAGGCGGTGACGCGGGTCGAGTAGACGAGGTAGCCGGTCAGGAACGAGGCGATCGTTTCGGGCAGCCGTCCGGTGATCAGGGCGGCGAACCAGCCGACGACCATGACGACGGACGCGGCGACCCACAGGAAGAACAGGGCGATGTACTGGGGGATCAGCAGGAGCCAGCGCAGCAACACGGTCCAGCGGCGCTGCCGGCCGGGCTCGGGGAGATCCAGCTCCGGGCGTACCTCCGGCAGGGAAACGGGGCGCTGCGCCCACGTATGGTCTGCCATAGCCAGCTCCTGTCAGGTCCGCGACTGTCGCCCGGCCCAGAGCTTCAGGATCACGCCGGTCGGCCCGGTGCACACGCGATGGGGACCAACCGGGTGACCGGCTTGACGCCACGAGCCGAAGATCGCGACCGTGGGGCCGGGGTCGAACCGGCGACCTTCCGCACCCTACGGCTGACTGTCAACGGTCCCGTCGCCCGGTCCGCCCACGGCGCCTGCCCTCCAGGGCCTCTCGAACGACCACCCACACGAACGACAGTGAAGCGGCCATCCACAGGACGTCGTGCCACGCCTGTCCCAGCCAGAAGTGCGCGGCAACAGCGGCGGCGCCGAAGCCAAGCACCACCAAACCGGACATCCCCCAGCGGCGCGCCTCCGGGGACCGCAACCGCTCGGTCGTCCGCCGCCCATCCGACATGCCGAATTCGTACCACGAGGGGACAGTTTGTTATCGAGGCTCGCGTCATCTGCGAGGCCGTCGACACCCTCTCCTAAGCGGTTGGCGTGGGCGACACGAAAGAGCCCCTCTCCAGTGAAGGTGGAGAGGGGCTCATGCCCTGGTCAGGGTGGCTGTGGCTGGGGCCGGGGTCGGGGTCGAACCGGCGACCTTCCGCTTTTCAGGCCGCGTCCGGGAGGGGCGTCGCCTGATCATAGGGGGCGGGGGTGTCGGGCATCGCGGCACGGGCCGGGTCGGGCGCCTTCTCGGCACCCGACCCGGCCGCCGCGGCCCTGGCCGCCTTCCAGGCCACCGGCGGCTTCCACGGCCCTGCTACGCCCGGGAGTGGACCGCTCCCGGCGTCGACTAGAAGTTCTCGGCCCTCGTGGACCTGCTGGTGAGGGGCTCAGCTCACCCTCAGAATCAGCTCACCTTCACGGTGACGGTGGACGAGTAGACCTTGCCCGACCCGTTCACGGCCGCGATCCGCAGGACGTGTGTGCCCTTGCTGAGCTTGGCCTGCAAGGAGTACGAGCTGCCCTTCTTGGCCTTTGTGGCCGCGTTCAGGTTCGTCCACTTGCCGGCCATCCGGTGCTGGAGCACCAGCGCAGTGCTGATCTTCAGGCCCTTGGTGCGCCCGGTCAGCTTCACCGTCTGCCCAGCCTTCACCGAGGTCTTGTTGGCGGTGAGCGTGATCGAGACCATGCGAGTGGTCGACTGGGCCAGGGAGCTGTGGGGGAACGGAGTGTTGCGGGGGATCGGAGTGTGGCTGGGGGCCGCAGTGCGGGTGGGGAACGGAGTGCTGCGGGGAATCCGGGTGAGGCTGGGACTCGGAGTGGTGCGGGGACTCGGAGTGGTGCGGGGGATCCGAGTGGTGCGGGGGATCGGAGTGCGGCTGGGGACCGCAGTGCTGCTTGCGGTCGAAGTGCTGGTGGGGTTCGGAGTGGTGCGGGGGATCCGAGTGGTGCGGGGGATCGGAGTGCGGCTGGGGACCGCAGTGCTGCTGGCGGTCGAAGTGCTGGTGGGGTTCGGAGTGCTGCTGACGGTGAGGGCTTCGGCTGTCCCGCCGGAGAGCAACGCCACGGAGAACAGACCGGCGCCGATCGCGCGGCCGTAGCGTTGGCGGAGTACCGAGGTCATGGTCGTCTCCTGTCGGCTCGATGAACCTTTCCCAGGCTGGACTGGGTCTCTGGAAGTGGCCACTCGAACGGGTAGGAACGCAGGTCAGCGACGGTGCGGAAGCCCCACCCCGCTATCTCGCGGGCAGAGGGATTTCCAGACCGGTCGTCAGCGTCACCGAAAACCCCATCTGACCTGCTCTTCTCCCCGCGCTCAGAGCCGCCGGGAGGGCTTGTTGGCCGGAGGTTGGCCAAAGCCTCGTGAACTCACCCGCCGGGGTCGTCCGGCGTAAGGGCCTGCACGTTCTGCCGGCCGGACACCGACCTGTGCGGCCTTCAGGTGTGGCATGACGGGCGCAAGATCAGTGGATCGCTCATGGGTCTGCCCTCGCAGCACGCGGCCTGGGCACAGTCCAGGTGAGAAGCCCCGACGGGCGGAGCAGGATGCCTCGCCGCCCGCTGGACCGCCGGCGCCTCACCGCTCTGCCTCACCCCGGACTAGTCGGTGATGTTCGTGATCAAGCGCTGCCGTCAGCGCGATTCACGAGGTCAGCCGAGATAGGGCTCCGCGCGGTGCTCCAGGAAGTGACGGATCCGGAGCCTCTGCGTGTGGTGCATCGGCAGTCGATCAATCTCTTCTGGCTGGACGAACCGAAGCTCCGTGGACTCGTCCGAGATCGCGAGTTGGCCGCTGATCACCCGGGCGGTGAAACAGACATTGAACTGTCGACGCACCTCACCGTCCGTGTAAGCGATGACGTGGCGCGGGTCAGTGTACGTTCCAACAAGCCCGGTGATCTCCACGTCCAGGCCCGTTTCCTCCTTCACTTCGCGGACGGCGGTTCCCGGCAGCGAGTCGGTCATCTCCATGCCGCCGCCGGGCAGTGCCCATAGATCGTTGTCTCGTCGGCGCTGGAGAAGAATGCGTCCTTCCTCGTCAGTGACCACTGCGGACGCCGCGACGACCAGGCTGTTGGGCTTGGGGGCGTCTGGATCGTCGTAGTACTCGGTCCGTGCCATGATCACCCTTCTCGGACCGGCGTCGCGGTCGCCCACACTGCAGCAAAGCTGTCAGCGTACGTGTCGAACATCCCTCCTGCCTCACTTCGGCGCAGGTGCCAGACAGGGGCACCGTAGGCGTTAACGCCCCAGACATGAGCGTTGACCAGCGCCTGGTCATCGGCCCGGTAAATAGAGTTGTACGCGTGGTGGCGTGGGTCCGCACCTCGATGCCAGGTACCCCGACAAGGGGGCGATAGTGCATCAGTGCGAGGCGGCAACGAGACTGGATTCCGTGACCGAACTTCTCCTCTTCGCCACGCTGTTGGACGTTTGAGCTGTCTGCGTCGCCTAGTGCGATACGTACTGCACAGCCCTCGGCCGCTCGCTCCTTCAGAAGCTCGTTGAGCCGCGGGTACGCCTCGTGCAGGAAGACGGCGGCGTACACCAACACGTCGATGTGCTCGCGGGCCTGGGTCAGCATGTCCACGAAGGTGGACACGGGGATGTCCGCCCGCTGGTCGTAGAGAGCCACAAGTTCCGGACTGACGGCGCGGGCAGGGCGTGCCTGCCGGAGCGCGGGCCATAGAGCGTGCACGTCTTCTCCTAGTATTTCCGCTGCCAGCATGGCCGTGGCACGGCGCGGCGTACGCCCCAGATTGACCCATCGTTCAACGGACTTGGGATCGACTTCGACCTTGGCCGCAAGGGCGGCGTACGTCCAGCCGCCGGCCGCCATGGCAGCACGTAACCTCTCCTTCGGCATCCCAATCTCTGCTAACACCCAGGGACGGCACTAGGGACGTTTTCCAGTTGGCACCGGCCGCCTTCCGGTCGGCTATCTGCTGCGCCATGGAAACGGACCTTACGGACTCCAGCGCGAGCGCACAGCGTCTCGAAGGACCGGTTCAGGTTGCGTGCTCGAAGGGGACGGGTCAGGGCCTCGTCTTCACCACGAAGAACGGGACCCCCCTGCGCCACACCTGCGCGTCCCTGCTCCACGAACAGGGCGCCGACGCCCGGATGATCATGGAGGTCCTGGGCCACAGCTCCATCCGCGTGACCATGGACATCTACACCTTCGTACGGCTCGACTCCCAGCGCTCCGCGTTCGATCGCGTCGGGGATGCACTGAGGGGTGACGGCAACGGGCCGGACGATGACGACGGCGCGGCCGGTGCCCGCGTAGCCGTCTGATCGGTCCCGCTCCCGCCCTCTGAGGCGATTGCCGTCAAACACTGCCGTCAAGCTAAAAGCCAGAGGCCCTGTGGATCACTCCACAGGGCCTCTGAACTGTTGCGCACTCGGCAGGATTCGAACCTGCAACCTTCTGATCCGTAGTCAGATGCTCTATCCGTTAAGCTACGAGTGCTTGTTCTTTTGTTTTGCCCCCGCTCCCGGCTCTTTCGGCCCGCTCGCGGCGACAGGAAGAACATTACATGACTGCCGCCGACATGTGAAATCCGATTGGCACACCCCTTGTGACCTGCGAAAACGTCCACAGGGGGCGTGGGCGCGGCGGAGGGCGGGAACGCCGAAGCCCCGGTCCTCAGGGACCGGGGCTTCGGGATCGGTGCGGAGGCGGAGGGATTTGAACCCTCGATGGGCTTTAAGGCCCAAACCGCATTAGCAGTGCGGCGCCATAGACCGGACTAGGCGACGCCTCCAGCACAACCGCTCACGCGAGCGCGCGAGTGGTGCGTGCAGATGATGACACAGCCGAGTGCCCTGTCACCAATCGCCCCCCACGGTACTAGGCAGTCGGGTCGCAGGGCAAAGGGCTTCCGCCCGGCGAGGCGCGGACGCAACGTCCGGGGCGCCGGGGCGTTGGGCAGGGCATGGATTTTCTTCTTCAGCGAGGTCCGGGGCGCCCAGTCCTCCGGCGGCGCCCAGTCCTCCGGCGGCGCCCAGTCCTTCGGCGGGGTCCGGGGCGGGCCGGCATTCCGCCCGTTCTCGCCGCCGTATCGGCCGCCCTGACCGCCCTGGCCACCCTGCCCGCCCTCACCGCCGTACCCGCCGTCGCCGCGCCCGCCGTACCCGCCGCGCCCACCGCGCCTCCGCCCGTGCGGCCCGAGGATCAGGGCGGTGATCATCTGACCGTCGTCGTGCGGCATGCCGGGGCCGGGCGGGACGGGACGTTCGAGGTGTTCTGTCACCCGGCCGGCGGGAGTCACCCGGACGCGGCGGACGCCTGCCGGGTGCTGGACGAGCGGACGCGGTGGGGGCGGGACCTGTTCGCTCCGGAGGCGCCCGGCGGCACCTGCACCATGCTCTACGGCGGACCGGCCACCGCCCGGGTGACCGGCAGCTGGGCCGGGCGGGCGGTCGATGCCGTGTACGACCGCAGCGACGGATGCGCGATCGGGCGGTGGGACCGGATGGTGCCGCTGCTGCCCACGGTGGGACTCGGTGACTCGGTGACGTAGACCGCCCGGTCCAGGTGACGTAGGGACTTTCATGGGTCTTTCTTGGCGAAATCACCGGTCGGGTAAAGGTCCCGCGAAGGTCTCGCGAAGCCGGAGGCCGAGGTCAGCGAGTGGTCGCCGGTTCGATGTCACTTCGTCGTGGGACCTCCCTCTCATCCGGCGTCGCGAGCGCAACGTGTGCCCTTAGACTCCCTCGCGTGACACGTCGCGGGCCGGTTGGCAAGATGGCCCGAGCGGTCGGCAAGGTGCGGTAACAGGGAGGAAGCGTCTCGTGAGCAGCAGGCCATCCCGAGGCGCTGCTCGCCTCGCAGCCATACTCGACGCGCTGCCGGACGCGTTGGTCCTGGTCAACGCCAACGGAACCGTCGTCAACGCGAACACCATCGCGTTGGAGGCCTTCGAGGCGCCCGGCACGGCTCTTGTGGGGCGGGGGCTTCTCGATCTGCTGCCCCAGTTCGACTCCAGGCTCATCCCCGGCTCCATGCGGCGGCCCGATCACATGGATCCGGCGGGGCGGACCAAGCCCACGCGGATGATCGCGCGGCGGACCGACGGGAGCGAGTTCCCGGTCGAGGTCACCAGCGCGAACCTGGAGAACGGGCAGCAGGCGTACGACGGTTACGGATACACGGGTGACGAGCTGCTCATGCTCGTCGTCCGGGATCTTTCCGGGACCGTCGACACCGAGGCGGAGCTGGCCCGCTCGCAGCGGCAGACCGAGATGATTCTGCGGGCCGCGGCGGAAGGTGTCGTCGGCACCGACACCGACGGGCGGATCGTGCTCGTCAATCCGGCCGCCGCCCAGATACTGGGTTACCGGGCCGGGGAGCTCGGCGGCAAGGAGCTGCACGGCCTCGTGCTGCACTCGCGCGCCGACGGCACCCCGTTCCCGTACGAGGAGTCGCCGCTCGCCGACACCCTGCGCTCCGGACGCAAGCACCGGGTGCGCGGGCAGGTGCTGTGGTCCAAGGGCAACGAGCAGGTGGCCGTCGACCTGACCACCGCGCCCGTGCGCGACGGGGACCAGCTCGTCGGTGCCGTGATGACCTTCACCGACCGGCGGCCGCTCGACTCCCTGACCGAGCAGAAGGCCGCGCTGGAGAAGGCGCACGCGAAGGAGCTGGAGCGGCTCTCCGAGGAGCACGCCTCCGACCTGACCGCGCTGCGCCAGCAGCACGTCACCGAGCTCGAGGAACTGCGCGAGAAGCACGCGGAGGAACTCGCGGCCGGCGAGGAGCGCTACGCCGCGCTCGCCGAGCGGGAGAAGGACCGGTACGAGGCCCTCACCGGGCGGCACGAGCAGCTGCTGATCCTGCTCGGGCAGTCGCTGCGCGGGCCCCTGGACCAGCTGCGGCGCGAGCTGTCCGCGCTGGCGGCGGACGACGCGGGTCAGCTGTGGCCCGAGGCCAACCAGGTGCTCCACCACCTGTCGGCCGGGTACTCGCGGATCACCACCCTCATCGAGAACGTCCTCGGCTACCAGCGGCTGGACACGGGCGCCGAGGACATCACCCGTACGAAGGTGATGCTGGACGCCGTCGTCGCCGCCGGTGTGGACGGGGCCGTCGAGCTGATCGGTCCCGGGCGGGTGCAGTTCGCCGTGCACGCGCCGCCCATCGAGGCCGAGGTCGACCCGCAGCGGCTCGCCACCGCGCTCGCCCATCTGGTGGCGGATGTCGCCGGGGTCGACGCGACCGGCAACTCGCCCGTCTCCGCGGGCGGTTATCTGGACAACACGGTGGTGGTCGCCGCCGCCCAGCGCGGCGAGGTCGTGCGGATCGAGGTGCGCGGGCCGTATCCCGGCGGCGACCCGGTGCACGAGCCGATCGTGCGCGGGATCGTACGGGCCCACGGCGGCGTGCTGCAGACGCACGAGGTGCCGGGCATGAGCGGCAGCGCGTACGTGCTGGAGGTGCCGCTCGGGGGTGGCGCCGGGGCGGTCGCGGGGCGCGCGTCCATCGCCGAGCTTCCGGCCGTGCCGGATCCGGGCGGTCGGTTCTCCGGGGCCGGCGATCCGGTCTCCGGCACCGCTGAGGTGGCCGTGGCCGGGGGCGGTGGCGCCGAACAGGCCACGGGTGGCGGACGGCGGCGGGCCCGGCGTTCCTCCACCGACGCCTTCCTGGACAGTGACGGGGCCGGCACCGGCCCGGCCGGTGAGGCCGGGGCGCCCGCGCCGACCGGGCGGCGCCGCAGGCGTGCGGGCGCGCCCGCCGAGGAGACCGGCGCGGTCCCGGCCGAGAGCGCGGAAACCGCGTCCGGCGGTACCGGGCGCCGCCGTGGCCGGCCCGCCGAGAACGCCGCCGGTGACGGCAACGGCGTGGGCCAGGCTGTCAGCGAGGGTGCGGTGGTGACCGCGGCCGAGCATGCCGCGGGGACCGCCGCCTCCGGTACGGGGCTCGGCTCCGCCGTTCCGCCCCAGGGCGTGCCCGCGCCGGCCGCCGCCCCGCAGGCCGCCCTGCCGCCCGCCCTGCCCGCCCTGTCCGCCGCGGGCAGCGAGCCGGCGCCGGGTGCGCAGGCCGTACCGGGCGCGGAGGCCGTTCCGGCCGAGGGCGGCCAGCCGACGGGTCGGCGCCGGCGTGCGCTGGCCGCCGCGGCGGAGCGTGCCGCGGCCCAGGAGGCGGCCGGTGCGCGTACGGTCTTCGCCCTGCCGCCGGCCGAGGCCGACCGCTCACCCGGGTCCGCGGACTCGGCGAGCGCGCGCGCTGTGCCGGCCGGTCCGGGTACGGGTGCCGTTCCGGGTGCCGCCGAGGGGCAGCCGCAGGTCGCGGGGGAGGGCGCCGGGCCGGTCCAGTTGCCCGCTCAGCTGCCGTCGGCCGTCGCTGGGGCGCCCGGTGCGGACGGCCGCCACGACGCCGTACCGCTCGACCAGGCCGCGGACCACACCCCGCCGCAGCCGCATCCGACCAGTGCGCCGACCGGTCGGCGCCGCCGGGCCGTCGCCCAGCCGGCCGGGGCCGCTCAGCCGCCGGCGAAGGGCGCCGCACCCGCGGTCGCACCGGGCACCGCTCAGCCGGCACCGGCACCGGCGCCCGCGGCACAGGCCGCTCCGGGACAGCTCGCTCCCGTACCGGCGCCCGCGGCACCACCGGCTCCCGTACCGGCCGTACCGCACCAGGCCACACCAAATCAGGGCGTACCGAATCAGGCCGTGACGAGCCAGGCCGTACCGGGACAGGTGACTCCCCCTCAGGGCGTTCCGGTCGCTCCGACTCAGGCCGGCCCGCAGCCCGTGGGGGCGTCGACTCCCGGTCAGGGCACGCCGGTTCACGGCATTCCGGCGCAGGGTACGGCCGGGCAGGGCATCCCCGTCCAGGCCGGTCCCGCGCCGGCGGCGGGCCAGCCGACGCCCGGTGCCCCGGCCGGTGCCGCCGCGCCCGGTCCGCAGCCTGCCGTACCGCACCCCGCCGCGCCGACGCACGACACCGCCGGGCGGCCCGTACCGGCGGCCCCCGGACAGCCGGTCCCGGCGTCGCCCGCGACCCCGCCCGGCGGTACCCCGAGCGCCCAGCCGCTGCCCGCCGAGGCCGGTGCCGGACCGGCGCCGGCCGCCGTCCAGCCGCCCGGCGTCCCCCAGCAGTGGCCCGGCGCCGACGACACCCCCGGCGCGGGCACTGCCGTACCGCGGACCGGCACACCGGCCGCGGGCACACCGGCCGCCGTCCAGCCGCCGCGGGCCGCGCAGCCGTTGCCCGCCGAGGGTGCCGGGGCCGACCCGAACTCGACACAGGGGCGGGCGATCAGCGTCCGCACGCTCGGTCAGGGCGTGCCGTTCTCGCGGCAGGCCGCGCAGGTGCAGCAGCCGACGGCGACCCCGCCGCCGCACGCGCCGGGCGGTTCCGGCCGCCGACGCAAGCTGGGCACGCCGCCCGACCCGGCCCAGCGCCCCGAGCAGCAGCCGGAACAGGCGGCGCCGGCGCAGCCGTCGCTCGCCGGGCAGTCCCGGCTCGCCCCGGGCACCGAGGGCGCCGGACGCTCGTACGCCATAGGCGCGCCGGACGCCGACGCCGCCGAGGGGCCCGAGCCGCTGGACGGTCCCGGCGGTGCCGTGGAGGTAGCGGACCCGCCGCTGCCGCAGCCGCTCGACGACGAGCTGCCGCCGGAGCCGCTGGACAACCCGCGCCGGCTGCTGGTGTGGCCGGCGCCGGACGCGACGACCCAGCAGGCGCTGAGCGACCGCGGCTACCGGCCGGTGATCGTGCACTCCCGTGAGGAGGTCGACGCGCAGATCGCGGCGTTCCCGGCCGCGCTGTTCGTGGACCCGCTGACCGGGCCGATCACGCGTACGGCCCTGCAGTCGCTGCGCCAGGCCGCCGTGGCCGCCGAGGTGCCGGTGCTGGTCACGGCCGGGCTCGGGCAGGCGACGCGCGAGGCGGCGTACGGCGCCGATCCCGCCGTCCTGCTGAAGGCGCTGGCGCCGCGCGACAGCGAGCAGCATCCGCCGCGGGTACTGCTGATCGAGGAGCACGCGGAGATCGCGCTGGCGCTGACCTCGACGCTGGAGCGGCGCGGCATGCAGGTGGCGCGGGCCGCGAACGACAACGACGCGGTGACGCTGGCGGGGCAGTTCCGGCCGAACCTCGTGGTGATGGACCTGATGCAGGTGCAGCGGCGGCAGACCGGCTTCACCGGGATCATCGACTGGCTGCGCGCGAACGGGCAGCTCAACCGCACCCCGCTGGTCGTCTACACCGCCGCCGTCGACCCGGCCGACCTGCCCCGGCTGGCCTCGGGCGAGACGGTCCTGTTCCTCGCGGAGCGCTCCACGAGCGCCGAGGTGCAGAGCCGGATCGTGGACCTGCTGGCCGGCATCGGCACGAACTAGCACGACGAACGGAACAGCCCCGGGCACGCGCCCGGGGCTGTTCGGTCGTCCGGTGGCGTCAGCCGAGCCTGGTGACGTCCAGCTGCCCGTCGGCGTACTGCCTGCGCAGCACCTTCTTGTCGAACTTGCCCACGCTCGTCTTCGGCACCGCCTCGACGATCGTCCAGCGTTCGGGCAGCTGCCACCTGGCGATGCGGCCCTCCTCGGCGAGGAAGGCGCGCAGGGTCTCGAAGTCGGCCGTGGCGCCTTCCCGGAGGACGACCGTGGCCAGCGGGCGCTCGCCCCACTTCTCGTCGGGTACGGCGACCACCGCGGCCTCGGCGATGTCCGGGTGGGACATCAGCGCGTTCTCCAGCTCCACCGAGGAGATCCACTCGCCGCCGGACTTGATGACGTCCTTGACGCGGTCGGTGAGGGTGAGAAAGCCGTCGGGGGAGATGGTGCCGACATCTCCGGTCTTCAGCCAGCCGTCCTCGGTGAACTTGTCGGCGGGGCGCAGGGGTTCGGCGTCGGGACCGTTGTAGTAGGCGCCCGCGATCCACGGGCCGCGCACCGCCAGCTCGCCCACCGACTCACCGTCCCAGGGCAGACGTTCCCCGCCGGGGCCGGTGATGCAGGCCTCGACGCCGGCCGGGAAGCGGCCCTGGGTGAGGCGGTAGGCGAACTCCTCCTCGGTGCCCACCGCGTGGGACGGCGGACGGGAGACCGTGCCGAGCGGCGAGGTCTCGGTCATGCCCCAGGCGTGGCAGACGCGCATGCCGAGCTTGTCGAAGGCCGCCATCAGGGAGGGCGGGCAGGCTGCTCCGCCGATGGTGACCTGAGTGAGCGAGGTGACGTCCCGTGGCTTGCTGTTGAGCTCGGCGAGCAGGCCCTGCCAGATGGTCGGGACGGCGGCGGCGTGGGTCGGCCGCTCGCGCTCGATCATCTCGGCGAGCGGCGCCGGCTGCAGGAAGCGGTCCGGCATCAGCATGTTCACGCCGGTCATGAAGGTGGCGTGCGGCAGACCCCAGGCGTTGACGTGGAACTGGGGGACGACGACCAGCGAGGTGTCCTGATCCGTCAGGCCCATCGACTGGGTCATGTTGACCTGCATGGAGTGCAGATAGATCGAACGGTGGCTGTACACCACGCCCTTGGGGTCGCCGGTCGTGCCGGAGGTGTAGCACATGGCGGCGGCCTGGCGTTCGTCCAGCTCCGGCCAGTCGTACGTCTTCGGCCGGTCCGCGATCAGCTCCTCGTACTCGTGGATCCGGGCGTGTGTGCCCTGGAGCGGGGAGCGGTCACCGGGGCCGGAGACGACGACGTGCTGAACGCTCGGCAGCTGGGGCAGCAGCGGCGCGAGCAGCGGGATCAGCGAGCCGTTGACGATGACGACCTTGTCGGCCGCGTGGTTGACGATCCACACCAGTTGCTCGGCGGGCAGCCGCAGATTGAGCGTGTGCAGCACCGCGCCCATGGCCGGGATCGCGAAGTAGGCCTCGACGTGCTCGGCGTTGTTCCACATCAGGGTCGCCACCCGGTCGTCGCCCCGGACGCCCAGCTCGTCCCGCAGGGCGTTCGCCAGCTGTACCGCGCGCACCCCCGCCTCCGCGAAACTGCGCCGCTGCGGCTCGGCCTCCCCGGTCCAGGTGGTGATCTGGGACCGCCCGTGCACCAGCACACCGTGCACGAGGAGGCGGGTGACGGTCAGCGGTACGTCCTGCATGGTGCTCAGCACGGAGTCCTCCCGGGGCGGCATGGCCTACGCGGTGGGTAGAGGTAGCGCTGATTCTGCTCACATACCGCGCGGTATGTCACTAGGGGGTGAGTCACCCGGAAGGAAATCGGAAGGAAAATCGGCGAGGAGAGCCGGCGGACGGGGAAGTCGGCGCAAAACCGCCCGAGAGAAGCGGGGAGGAAACCCCGGCTAGCGGATCCGGTCCAGCTCGGGATCCTCACGCAGCTTGGCCAGCGCACGCGACACCGCGGACTTCACCGTGCCCACCGACACCCCGAGCACCTCGGCGGTCTGGGCCTCGCTGAGGTCCTCGTAGTAGCGCAGGACGACCATCGCCCGCTGCCGCGCCGGAAGCTTGAGGACCGCCCGCCACATCGCGTCGTGCAGCGCCTGCCGCTCGGCCGGGTCGTCGTCGCCGGGCACGGGCTCCGGCTCGGGCAGCTCGTCGCAGCTGAACTCGTCCACCCTGCGCTTGCGCCACTGCGAGGTCCGGGTGTTCAGCAGCGCCCGGCGCACATATCCGTCCAGCGCCCGCTGGTCCTCGATCCGCTCCCAGGCCACGTACGTCTTGGCGAGCGCGGTCTGCAGCAGGTCCTCGGCGTCGCTCGGGTTCGCGGTCAGCGAGCGCGCGGTGCGCAGCAGGACCGGCTGGCGGGCCCGCACATACGACGCGAACGACGGGTATGTGGCGGCCTCCCCGCTCTGCCGGAGCCGGGGGTGGGGGAGGGTCTGCCGCCTTGGTGCGGCGGCGGCCGAGGCGCGGGTGCAGACGGGTGTGGTCATGGCTCCACGCTAGGAGCGGGCCCCCCTCGGGCGGATCGGCCGCAGGTCCCGAAGCGGAGTCCCCCTCAGGTTGTAGGGGTGGGGCTGACTGCACCTCCTGAAGGTGGACGGCCGCTCCACCCCGTCTGCGGGTACGACCCTGACGGCGCGGCGATCAACTGTGACTGTGGCTAGCGGTCCGACCCTGACAGCGAGGCGATCAGCGGTGGCTGTCGCCGGCGGTTCGACCCTGACCGCGCGGCGATCAACGGTGGCTGCCGCCGGCGGTTCGACCCTGACAGCGGGAGCCTGAGCCGGTTTGCGCCCCGGGGCGCGGGGTCGGTCGGCCCTTGCCGTCAGTTGTCCGCCGTCAGGACCAGGCCCGAGGTCGGGACTCCGGTGCCGGCCGTGACCAGCGTGCGGGAGGCGCCCGGTATCTGGTTCACCGCCGTGCCGCGCAGTTGGCGCACCGCTTCCGCCATGCCGTTCATCCCGTGCAGATACGCCTCCCCGAGCTGGCCCCCGTGTGTGTTGAGCGGCAGCCGCTCCTCGGCCACGAAGTCGGCCGCCTCCCCCTTTCCGCAGAACCCGAACTCCTCCAACTGCATCAGCACGAACGGCGTGAAGTGGTCGTACAGAATCCCCACGTCGATGTCGGCCGGCGACAGACCGGAGGTGCGCCACAGCCGGCGGGCCACCGCGCCCATCTCCGGCAGACCGGTCAGATCGTCCCGGTAGAAGCCGGTCATCTGCTCCTGCGCCCGGCCGGCGCCCTGCGCGGCCGCCGCGATCACCGCCGGGGGGTGCGGCAGATTCCGGGCCCGCTCCACCGAGGTGACGACGATCGCCTGCCCGCCGTCGGTCTCCTGGCAGCAGTCCAGCAGCCGCAGCGGCTCCACGATCCAGCGGGACGCCGCGTGCTCGGCGAGCGTGATCGGGCGGCCGTGGAAGTACGCCGCCGGGTTCGTCGCCGCGTACTTGCGGTCCACCACGGCCACGTGTCCGAACACCTCCGGCGTCAGCCCGTACGCGTGCAGATACCGCTGGGCTGCCATCGCCACCCAGGAGGCCGGGGTGAGCAGCCCGAACGGCAGCACCCAGCCGAGCGCCACGCCCTCCGCCGACGGCTCCCGGTGCTGCACGCCCGCGCCGAATCTGCGGCCCGAGCGCTCGTTGAAGGCGCGGTAACAGACCACGACCTCCGCCACGCCGGTCGCCACCGCGAGCGCCGCCTGCATGACGGTCGCGCAGGCCGCACCGCCGCCGTAGTGGACCCGGGAGAAGAAGGACAGCTCACCCATCCCGCAGGCCTGGGCCACCGTGATCTCCGGGTTGGTGTCCATCGTGAACGTCACCATCCCGTCCACGTCCGCCGGCACCAGCCCGGCGTCGTCCAGCGCGGCCCGCACCGCCTCCACCGCCAGCCGCAGCTCACTGCGCCCGGAGTCCTTGGAGAACTCGGTGGCCCCGATCCCGACGATCGCGGCGCGTCCGCCCAGGGTGTCGAGGGCCCGGCGGCTCATGGGGCCACCTCGGCTGCCGTGGCCCCCGGGACCGTGACCGTCACCGTGCCCGTCACATGTCTGCCGAGGGCGTTTGCGCCGACGACCCGTACGGTGGCGGTGTCGCCGTCGACCGCCTCGATCCTTCCCGTCAACACCATCGTGTCCCCCGGATAGTTGGGCGTCCCCAACCTGATGGCCACCTTGCGGAGCACCGCCGTCGGGCCGAAGTGGTCCGTGATGTACCTGCCGACCAGGCCGTTCGTCGTCAGGATGTTCATGAAGACGTCCGGCGAGCCCTTCTGCCGGGCCAACTCGGCGTCGTGGTGCACGTCCTGGTAGTCCCGCGACGCGATCGCCCCCGCCACGATCAGCGTCCGCGTGACCGGGATCTCCAGCGGAAGCAGTTCGTCTCCCACCCTCAGCGCCGTCGACGCCGTCGTCATGTCCCACTCCCCACTCGTGATCAACTCCCCCAGTTCCTCGACCACTTCGTGGACCTGAAGCCCACGTCAGCCCTCGCCCTCGCCCTCGCCCTCGCCCTCGCCTTCGACGACCCGGAAGACCGGCAGGACCAGCGCGCCCTCCGCTTCCTCGTAGGTCCGGAACTCCACCCGGACCGGCAGCCCGATGCGCACCTTGTCGTAGGGCACGCCGGTCACGTTGCTCACCATCCGCACGCCCTCGGTGAGTTCTATGAGACCGACCGCGTACGGAGGGTCGAAGGCCGGGAAGGGCGGGTGATGCATCACCACGTACGAGTGGACCGTCCCGGCACCGCTCGCCTCGACCGTGTCCCAGTCCAGGCAGCCGCACGCGTTGCAGCCCGGCAGCCAGGGGTGGCGCAGGGTGCCGCAGTCCGTGCAGCGCTGGATGAGGAGCCGGTGCTCGGCGACGCCCTGCCAGAAGCCGGAGTTGTCCCGGTTGACCACCGGGCGGGGGCGCGGGGCCGGGGGTTTCCGGCGGGCCGGGGCGTACTTGAGGATGCGGAAGCGGTGCCTGCCCACGAGGCCGCCGTCGGCCCGGACGTCCGTACGCGTGGTGACGAAATACCCGGTGCCCAGCTTCGTCGTCTTGCGGCCGGAGACCGACTCGATCACCGAGTCGAACGTGACCCGGTCCCCCGGGCGCAGCGGCCGTAGATACTCCTGCTCGCAGTCGGTGGCGACGACGGACGTACAGCCCGACTCGTCGAGCAGGCCCAGCAGTTCGTCGTACGCACCCGTGCGGCCCTCGTGTCCGGACAGGCCGCCCATCGTCCAGGCCTGGAGCATGGTGGGCGGGGCGATGGCGTCCGGGCCGGAGTAGGCCGGATTGGTGTCGCCCATGGCCTCGCACCAGTGCCGGATCATCGGCGCGTTCACCGGGTCCTTGCCCACCCCGCCTACTGCGGCCGGCCGCCCCTCGTACGCCTTGAGCCGCGCGCCGAGTGCGTCGGAATCCGCTCCCGTCGGTCGCACACCCTCCGTGCTCACCGCTGCCCCCTCGTCATCCCGAGCCGCATCGTCGCGACGATCTCCCGCTGCACCTCGCTCACCCCGCCCCCGTATGTGTTGATCCGCGCCGCCCTGCTCGGCCGCTCCGGCCCGTCGTCCCCGACGACCCCCGAGCTGCCGGAGCGGACCAGGACCGCCTCGCCGGCGATCCCCCGACACATGCGATACGTCGCGACACCCGATTCCGTTCCCGCGCATCTCCGGCCGCCCGCCTCGCCGGCGGCTGGCCGACCGACCCCCACGTTCATCACCAAACGCCATCTGATCAGGCGTTTTGCAGCCAGTCGGGCACGCGCCCCGACCGCCCGGAGCCGCACTGACGGCCCCTCGATCCGGCGCCGCGGATTCACCGGATCGGGTGAAGGAGCGGCGGCGAGCGCAGCCGCGCGCAGGCGCCGCTGCCGCTGCCGCTGCGTGTGGGCAAGGTGCACCGCGGAGCCCTCCCGGCCTCGTGTACCTGACAGGGGCAGTTTCTGACTGTCCGTCAGATAGTGGTGGCTGTCAAGGTCGGCCCCGGCGTACGGGGTCCGCCCCCTGCGCCGGGCACCGGAAACGCGTCTGCGCGGCGGCACCGAAGTGCCGCCGCGCAGAGGTGTTACGACCCCGAAGCACCCCCCGAGGACCCTTACCGCGAGGGACCTCGCCCGAAGGTCACCACAGGTCGGTGAAGTGGATGGCCGTGTCCTCGTTGCCCTGCTGGATTGCCGTGGACGCGGAACCGCTGACCTGGGCGGCGTTGCTCTTGTTCGAGGCACCGGAGCCGACCGCGTTCTGCTGCGTGGTGGAAGAGTTGCCGTTGTTGTCGTGGCCGACACCGCTGCCGATGATGCTCGACACACCAGCGTTGGCGCTCGATCCGTTGTCCGCGAAGGCCCCGTTGCCGGCGGCCGCGACGCCGCTGAAGAGGGCGGCTGCGAGCGGAAGCGCGGCGACGGCGGCGAGAACGCGGGCGGTACGGATACGTGCCATGTTGTTTCCTCCAGAACCAAGCACTCGGCGGCCCTAGGGCCGGAAGTACGTGAAGTAGGGCTTGTGCCAGGGCAGTTGGCCGACCGCTCTGACTGTCATGGACGACGTCGCGAGATCAGACTTGCCCACCGAATCCCCGGCGATCCACCCGGAACCCTCGTTTCGCACGCAAGCGTGATGACAAGTCGATAAACCACAATCATCACCTTTCGTCTCTGCATCCCCTCAAGGCAGACCAGAGACAGCTTTCACTCCTCAAGCGGTACAAGGGATGAATCGTTCCGTCGCACATCCGGCCAATTTCCCGGCGCCCGGCGCGTCGCGGCCAGCCGCCCTTCCCTTTTTCGAACACGCGTACGAACATAGAGCCATGGCCACCACCGACCGGCAGGCCACGACGCTGGCCCTCGCACACGCCCTGTCAGCCGCCGAACGCGGCCTGGCCGTCATCCCCCTGTCCCGGACGAAACTCCCGGCCCTGCGCTCCCCCCACCGCGACGACCCCGACCCGGCCGGACCGCGCTGCCACGGCGAGTGCGGCCACTTCGGCCACGGCGTGTACGACGCCTCGACCGACCCGGTCCGTATCCGCGAGCTGTTCGCCGCCGCGCCCTGGGCCACCGGCTACGGCATCGCCTGCGGGCTGCCGCCGTACCATCTGATCGGCGTCGACCTGGACACCAAGTCCGGCACCGACTCCTCGACCGCGCTGCGCGAACTGGCCCTGCGCCACCTGTTCACGATCCCGGAGACGGTCGTCGTCCGCACGCCCAGCGGCGGCCGTCACCTGTGGCTCACCGGCCCGCCGGACGTCGTCGTACCGAACTCCGCCGGCCGCCTCGCCGCCGGCATCGACATCCGCGGCGCCGGCGGCTACCTCGTCGGCCCCGGTTCCCGCACCGACCACGGCGTGTACACGACCGCCCCCGGCACCGCACACCTGGCCCCCGCCCCCTGCCCGCCGTCCCTGCTGCGCCTGCTGGCGCCACCCTCACGGCCCCCGCAACCGGCCCCGCCGGTCCCCGGCGACCACGGCCGCGGCCTGGTCCAGTTCGTTCTCTCCGCGCACGAGGGTCAGCGCAACACCCGCCTCTTCTGGGCGGCCTGCCGCGCCTACGAGAACGGCATCGGCCCCGCCCTGGCCGACCCCCTGACCGAGGCGGCCCTCAACACCGGCCTCACGGAACGCGAGGCCCGCGCGACGATCGCCTCGGCGGCCCGGATGACGGGGCACCGGCCGTGACGGCCGGAAAGACGTCCGGGCACGCGGAAGGGGCGCCTCCCTCGGAGGCGCCCCTTCCCAACAACCGCGGTGGGTGTGGGATTTGAACCCACGGTGACTCGCGCCACGACGGTTTTCAAGACCGTTCCCTTAGGCCGCTCGGGCAACCCACCTCGCTCGCGCCCACCTGGGGCGGAGCGGGTACAGCGTACCGGGCTCCGGCCGCACGCGGGGCTCATGGTCCACACGGGGTCCACTGGCTCCGTTTCCGATCTTCGTCCGGCCGATCAGGCACGCGGAGCCACCTGCGGCACCCAAAGCAGTACTGTAAGCCTATCTCGTCAGACTGACGCGAAAAGACCTCTTCCTGTGTTCGTCGCTCCGTCGGTCTGAGATCCTGGAGACCGATCGCGAGAGGGGCCGCAGGTATGGAGTGGAAGACCCACGGTGAGCGTCAGATCTACACGAACCCCTGGGTGAACCTGTGTCTGGTTGATGTCCAACAGCCGGATGGGCGCAGGTGGGAGTACCACGTCGTTCGCCTTCGGCACCTGGCCGTGGCCGCCGTGGTCAACGACCGTCAAGAGGTCCTGATGATGTGGCGCCACCGCTTCATCACGAACTCCTGGGCCTGGGAACTGCCCATGGGCCTGGTGGAGGAGGGCGAGACCCCGGAGGAAGCAGCGGCTCGTGAGGTGCTGGAAGAGACGGGATGGCGGCCTGGTCCCATCAAGCCCCTGATCTACGCCGAGCCGGCCAACGGAATTACCGACTCCCAGCACCACGTCTTCCGCGTGAACGGGGCGACCTACGACGGGCCTCCAACCGAGAAGAACGAGTCCGACCGAATCGAGTGGATCCCGCTCTCAGAGGTGCGTGGCATGATCGACCGCCGTGAGGTCGTCAGCAGCGGTTCCCTTGTGGGCCTGCTGTACCTGCTCATGGATGAAGGGATCCGCTGACCGGTGGGAGGAGTTCCCGTAGCCTCGCCTCAAAGGCCAGGGCTACGGGCTCCTTCCTGTGTGGGGCCAACTGGTCGTAAAACTCCCGCAGATGGCCAGTAACCCGCTCCGAGGCGACCGCTGACGCGGGCGCGAGGGCCTGCGTGGCCGTGTGACACGCCTGGTCGAGCTTCCCCTGGTCCAACTGCGTGCGAGCGAGCCAGAAGGTATGAAACGCCCGGCCGCGCTGCTTGGTGTGGTCTTCTCGCCGCAGCGCGTCTGCGATCAGTGGTTCAGCGGTCGCTGCCTCGCCCAGTCGGCCGTGAGCAATGCCGGTGTCCACGATGAGCTTCGGCTCATCGAAGTAAGTCACCCACGACGGGTCCGGGTCGCTCGCATCGATCTCTTCGAAATGCCGGTGAGCCTCACCGATCGCCCGATGTGTGGCCTCTCGGTCTCCGAGAGTGGCATGGGCGAAGGCTTCGCGCATGGACAGCATCGAGAGAACGCGCGGCGTCGTCACCTGGGATGAACGGGCCTGGTCCTGGGCACCGGTCACGAGGGCCAGGGAGTCGACGGGCTTGTCCTGGTAGGTGGCCTGCAAGCTCATGCAGGCAAGCACGTTGGCCATGAACTGCCGGTCATCGATCTCCTTCGCCAGTTTCAGGGCCTCGGTGAAGTACGCACGGGCCTGGTTGTACTGGCGGGCGTCGAAATAGGTCCAGCCGGTCAGGCGCGCCAGCTCGGCGGCGATTCCGTACAGGTGGTTCCGGATGGATGGCTGACGGTTCTCGTTGAGGAGTCCGACCACGTAGCGGAGTTGCCCGACGATGGCTGGCCGCAAGGCTTCGCCGCCGTGCTGGTCGTCCCGACGCCAGTAGTCCTCGATGGAGGAGCGGAAGGCTTCGAGTGTTCCCGGGTTGAGGCTCGTACGGGATGTGAGCGCGAGGATGCTGTCCACGTCGGGCCCCGGCAGAGAAGGTGCTGTCTGCTGCTCCGGCTCCGGCAACTGCGGCGCCTCCCGCTCAGTGGCGATGAGGGCTTGGGGAGTCTCCCAAGGGCGCCGGGCAAGACCAAGCATGTGCCCTGGGATGCGCAAGCCGTCCGAGATGCGCTCCACCACGTCCATGTGCAGCAACTGCCTTCGCCCCGCGATCACTTCGCCCACCCGGCTGGGGGTCAGGTCGCATCGCCGGGCGATCATCGACGGGTAGATGCCCGCCCGCGTCTTCACCAGACGGAAGACTCGGGAGAAATCCCGCACCCGACACGCGTCGATCATTTCGGGATCGGTGAGCAGCCTTGCGGGCAGCTCCTGCGGCCGTTCGGCGTCGGGCATTGGGCAAGCTCCCCACTGCGAGGGCTACGCAACGTCGCTGGGTCTCTACTTGCAGCGATGTTACCCAAGTTGGGTAATCAACCTGACCTTATGAGCGCCCCCCTCGGATCGCGATGCTCCTTCCATGGCGAGCAACCAGCAGACCAGACCAGGCATCGGCGAACTGGCCAAAGACACTGCCAGTGGACGAATCGGCGTCGTCATGGGTGAGGTCGGCGCTCGGGTGCAGATAAGGCCCGTGGGCGGCGGCGTCGAGTGGGACGCCCTGCCGGACAACGTGGTGGCGCTCACGGCGCGGGAGGAACTGACCGCCCGCCTGGCCATCAAGAACGGCAACAGCCGGGACGGCCTGTGATGCGCGCCATCGGCCGGTTCGCGGGGGTTCTCTTCATCATCATGATCAGTGGGTCCTGTGGCCTGGTGATCGGCATGGCCCTCGGTATCAACCAGTAGACCGGCCGCCCCGAACGGGATGCCAGTTCCCCGGCTCCCCCCTTTCCCCGTTCGGGGCGGCCTTCCAAGCCCTCCGGTGGTCCGTGGTCCACGCCGCGGCGACCGATGCGGGCGCAAGTGCCAGAGCACAGCGACACTCAAGGAGTCTTCGCATGACAGCAACGGCCAACGACCAGAGGACCGGTCGCGTGGTGGCTGGTGAGGAGCTGTTCGACAGCCTCACCCACTTCGTGGTCACCCACAACGGACAGCCCCGCGAGCGCGCCGAGAGTATCGCGGACCAGGCGGTGGCCTTCGTGGTCACCGCCGCGACCGCCACCGTCCCCATGGTCCCGTCGGACGACGTGGACCTCGGCCTGCACGCGCTCATCCTGCACACGAAGGAGTACGCCGACCTGTGCGAGCGGTTCGCCGGCCGCTTCCTCCACCACAACCCCAAGCCGGGCGGAGGGGCGCGTGACCCGGAGAAGGTCGCCGCCTCCGCACACGCGATGAAGGCGGCCGGGTTCATGGTCTTCGACGACCTGTGGACCGTGGACGGCACGAACCTCGCGCAGTGCGACTCGGACTGTGGCCGTCCGTACGGTCAGGCGTAGCGACACGAACCCAGCGGCGCGGCCGGCTTCGATGCGGGGTCGGCCGCGCTGTCCGGAAGGAGAACAGACGTTGTCCGGGACACCCCCTGAACTGCCGATCGTCGTGCTCGGTGCGCTCACGCCCACCACTCAGCGCCTGGTCCTCAATCGCCGAGGCTCCATGGTCTGGGAGGTCGAGAGCCATCGGGGCCACTACGCCGTGAAGGTCGGCTATCCCATCGAGGCAACGGCTGACTGGCCTGCCCAGCCGTGGACGGCGCTCGCACCCGCACGTGAAGGCGCCGTGCTGTACCGCCTTGGGGTCCATGACTTCGCGTACGGCGAGTGGGAGGGCGGCACCTGGAACTTCCAGCCGTGGCGCGAGGGGCCGGACCTCTACCAGCTGTGGGAGCCCTGCCGTACGCCGGACTCGCACATCGAACCGCACACCAGCGTGGCCCTGGGCTGCGTAGAAGCGCTGGCCGAACTGCACGCCAAGGGCTGGGCTCACGGTGACGTCCAGCCCGCGCACTTCATCATCGGCCCGGAACGGACGCACCTCATCGACCTGGCCCTTGCACACGGTGGACGCATCCCCGAGGGGTACGACTTCCCGTTCCGCGGCTGCCTCGTCCACTACGAGGCGCCGGAGATCGCGCGCAGTGTGCTCGCGACCGGAGAAGCAGAGCCCACGCAGGAAGCCGACATCTACGCGCTCGGCGCGTCACTGCTCATCTCAGCCACAGGCTGGCGGGCGGTCGAGTACCCGGACGACGCACCGCGCCCCGTGCAGCGGAAAGCCGTGGCAGATGGCAAACGTCGGCCTGTGAAGGCGCCCGGCGAACTGGGCGAGGTGATCGAGGCCATGCTCAGCCATGCCCCCGAAGACAGGCCCACGATCTATGAGGTCGGCAAAGCCCTGAGCTGATCCCGAAGCGCCGGCGCTCCCCGACGGCGCGCATCCCGCAGCCAAGACCAACCACACAAAGACCGGACCACCCCTCAGCCTGGACAGCATTCCGGGTGGTCCGGTCGCGGAAGCCCTGATCAGGACCCCGGTGCCGATGGTACCGGGGCGGTCGGCGTGCTCGTATTCGGGCGCTGCCGCAACCCCGGCTCCCCGTTGTCGAATTGGAGAGGGGTTCTGACCTGAGCCACCGAAAGTCAGCCACGATGGCGGGTGCGCCGAACGAGCACCCGTCACGTGTGTTTCCAGCACCCCCCCGCCGGCCTCAGCCACGCTTCCTCCACTCGTCACGGCCCTCGCCCTCGTACCGGTCTGGGCGTTGTCGACGCGGATGCCTGACACATGGGCTTGCCTGCGGCCGTGAAGTCCAGCGGCTGCGAAGCGCGGACTGGTCGGACGGCAGGGCCTCGCTTGGTCGTTGTCGGTCTGGTCCTGGTGCTCGGACTGGTCGGGTTGCTTCCTGCTCAGGCTGTCCGCCTTGGCGTTGCTGCGCGCTGAGCGGGTGGGGGCCGCCGGAGCGGGGCGGCAGACAGGAGCGGCGGCGGCCCCCGGCCGCCAGCGCGCGCGGCCCGCCGTAGGCGGGCCGCCTTGATCCAGTAAAGAAACTCTGAACAGCTCCGCTGCGCTGGGTCCCTGGCCGGTCATACAGCCACGCGCTGGCCTCGCCTTCCCAATCCGCTCCGCAACTCCGCACCCCTATGGACATATGTAGGCGCATTGATGCCTATTTGTTCCGGCGGTCGGCGAAATTTGTCCACAGGTAGATCGGTCCAGAGTTGGGGCTGTGGAAAAACACGCGACAAGCGGCACCCGCCGTTACCAATTCGTGACCTTTGGGGTGTCACGCCGGGGCGGGATTTCTTCCCCTTCGGTGGGTGAGGGGCGGAGATTGGCGGCCCCTACGAAAGTGGCGAGGGTCACAAGCGCCCTGAAATGTGGACGTGTTTGAGGTGTCTCGCCTCGATGGAGGGGCGCAACATAGCCGACGATCGGCGGTTGGGCAAACGGCCGATTCTCCGGACCATTGGTGTTCCTCGGAGAACGAAGGGAGATGTGTGATGTGGGTCGTAAAGCGCAGGGACAGTGGAAGGCCGCTTCGGATTCAGGCGGAGGCTGCGCCTGGAAGTCTCGGTTCGCTTTGTCCGCCGAGTGCGCGGACATCGGTCATGCGTCCCGTCGTGCGGGCTGGGCAGAAAGGTTCCTCCCCGTCTGGCGGGAGGGTGCTGCCTCATGCCCGCAAGGTGTCCGGTTCAGCCGATAGATGTTGGTCGACTGGTGGACCTGCGGTTGGTCGGATGGTCCGCGCTGGCCCCGCGCCTGATCAAGAGCAACGGCGGGAATGGCACATCGGAGAACGGGGCGACATGACCAACCGGATAGGCGGCGAAAGGCAGGGGGTCACCATTTCCAGCCGGGAAATGGCGGAGGTGGCCGCGCTGGTGAGCGAGATGAGGGCCATGGTGGGACGGCTCAGCCGTGAGGCGCGACAGATGCGGCAGGAGGTTGCGCAGCTCAGGAACGCTGCTGCTGGGCCTTCTTCAGCGCGTCGACTTCTCGACGGAGTTCCTGATGCTCGGCGCTGAGGGCTCGAATTTCGTCCCGCAGGTCGGCCAGTAGCTTGATGAGGGAGGTCCCGGCGGTCTGGTCGTCGGGCCCCCCGTCCTTAACCTCGCTCTCGGCTTCGTCGTGTGGCTGACCCTTGGTGTTGGCGAGATACCAAGCGGGCGGGGTGTAGTCGACGGTGAACCCGCCCGTTTGATCGCCGATATCGGCGACGAAGCTGCCCCGGCCGTGGATGGTGTAGATCAGTCCTTCGTCCCGCAGCACGTTCAGGGCGCTTCTGGCAGTCATGTTGGCGACCCCGAAGCGTTCTTGTAGCTCGCGTACAGACGGCATCTGCTGGCCGGGCTTGAAGCGACCTTGCTTGATCTCGCGCCGAAGCTCGTCGGCGGCGTGCTGATACGGCGGCCGGCGGTCGGGCTTCTTCTCACGCGCGGGAGTCATGGCATCAGGGTAGCCACTCCTAGCTGCCCTAGCACACCCCACTGACATAGCTGTACTGGTTTCCACCAGCACCTAGCTCACCGCCGTGACTTGACTGTGCTAGGTCACCGATGTTTTATAGATGTCGTTCCGCCACTCCGGCGGGCGCTACCGAAAGGACGTAACACCCATGGCCCGTATCCGTGTTGGCCTGCTCCCGTCCGCGTCGTTCATGGTCGGCAACCAGCCGGTGCCGAAGTACGCGGACCAGGAGAAGACGCAGTTCGCCGTGGACCGCGAGTCCGGCCAGAGGCTGTTCACGGTCACCCTCTTCTTCATGGAGGACGACCGCGCCGAGGCCATGAAGATCACCGTCCCGGAGAACGGTCTCCCCAACGGCCTCAAGCCGGGCATGCCGGTGATGCCGGTGGAGCTGTTCGCCACCCCGTGGGCCCGGATCTTCAACGGGTCGCTCTCGGACGGCATCGCCTACCGCGCGGAGCGCCTGGACCTGGTCGGCGGTCCGGCTTCGGCCGCTGAGGCGGCGTGAGCGGTACTGCGTTCCGGTCCGGCGTCGAGTGCAGCTACCCACTGCCTCACGCCGGGCCGGATGCCCGGCTCAGTGACTCCCTCATCAGCTCGGTGGCGGCCGTGCTCGTCGGCTACGGCTTCCCCCGGCTCGCCGCCCCGGATCGGGCGGCCCTCGAAACGGCCCTTGCGGCCTTCCTCTACAACTCTCAGGAGAGCAACACATGAAGGACAACGACCCGACCGGAGGGGCCTTCGGCTATGGCCTCTGGGTCGTCGGCGTGGCGCTGGCCGTGCTGGTCGGCTGGTCGGTGTGGTGGGTGGTCCGCTACCTGCGGGCCGATGCCATGACCCGGCAGTCCATCCGGCAGGCCGTGCGGGTGCGGCGGTCCTGGAAGCGGCTCGCGCAGATGCTGAAGCTGTGCGCCACGGACAAGATGCCGACCACGCTGGCCTCGCTGGCGAACACGGACGGCAAGCCCATCAAGCCCCGCATCCTGGTCCCCGCGCTGAAGGTCACGCATGACGCGTACGGGGTGATCGCGCGGGCGAGCTGCTTGCCCGGGGTCGGCCTGGAGCAGTACAAGAAGGCGGCCCCACATCTGTCGGACGCCTGGCGGTGCACGCGCGTGGCGGTCACCCAAGACGAGCCGGGATCAGTCGTCATCCGGGGCGTGCGGTTCGATCCGCTGACGTTGCCCACCGAGCATCGCCCCACGGGCGCGGTGCCGGAGAAGGTGGCGCAGTGGGAGCTGGGCGTGGACGAGTACGCGCAGCCGGTGTCCGTGGACCTGCGGCAGGTGCCTGGCGTGACCGTGGCCGGCCTTCCCGGCAAGGGCAAGACGTCGCTGATCAACCGTCTGTTGTCGGACTGGGCACCCGCGCCGTGGGTTCAGTTCGCCTGCGCAGACGGCAAGGTGTCGGCCGCGTACGAGGGTGACTACTACGCCTGGGTACAGCGCATGTTCGCCTTCGTCGGCGATGACCTCGAAGAGGCCAACAAGCTTTTCCAGCGGCTGGTGGACCTGCGGCGCAAGCGCCACGCCCTGATACAGGCAGTGCTCGGGGCCAAGTCCATGTGGGACGTGGGCCCGTCCGAGAAGTGGCCGCTGGTCGTGCTGATCATCGATGAGGCGCACACCTACTTCCGTGACCACAAGGGCAGGGATGAGCGGTCGAAGAAACTCGCCGCCCTCGCCGCCGAGAACGCCCGGCTCGTGGAAGACCTGGTCAAGAAGGGCCGCTCGGTGGGCATCCTCGTCATCCTCGCCACGCAGAAGAGCACGGGCGACGCCATCCCCACCTTCATCCGCGACGTGTGCCCCGTGAGCCTGAGCTTCGCACAGAAGACCGCCGAAGCTGCCGTGGCGGCCCTGGGGGAGGACATCCGGGAGTGGCCGGACGCCAACCCGATCAACCTTCAGGACCCGGCCTATGTCGGCGTCGCCTCGATGAACCACCAGTCGCAGCCCGGCTTCACCCGCATCCGCACGCCGTACGTGCCGGACGAGTGGGCGGAGGAGATCGCGCACGCCACCAACCACCTGACCTCCGACCCGGCCGACCTGCTCCCCGCTGTCGACCTCACCAAGGAGGACCCGGACGACGACGGTTCCCTGTCGCCTGTGGCGGCCTGACCATTCACACGCCTGAGCCCCCGCGAGCAACGGAAAGGAGGTGAACTCCCAATGTCTGAGGACCGGATCACCCAGCGCATCGTGACCGTGGTCATGGGCATCATCGCCGCCCTGGCGTTCGTCTTCTCCTTCGGCAACGTCTGGGCCCTGGCCCTGCGCCTGGGCGTCCCCGCCCCCATCGCACCCCTGATCGCCCCCATGGTTGACCTGTCGGTTGTCGGGCTCCTGGTCGCCCTGCGCTACCTCTCCCTAAGGGGCGTCCCGCCCGAGCAGATGAAGGCGGCCACCCGCCTCATGCACGTCTCCGGACTGCTGACCCTGGCCCTCAACATCGCCGAACCCATCGTCGCCGAGCACTACGGCCGCGCCGCCGTGGACGCCGTGGCCCCGGTGCTGCTCCTGGGCTGGGGAGCGGTCGGCCCGCAGCTCCTGCGCTCCTTCCACGCAGTCACCACCGATGCAGCCGCCCCGGCCCCGGTTGCCGAGACGGAACCGACCCACGAGCCCGCCCCGGACCCGGTCACCGAGACGGAGCCCGCCCGAGAGCCCGCCCCGGCGTCCACCGAACCGGAAACCGCCCCGACGCCTGCACCACCCGTCACGCCGGTACCCGCCCCGGTCGTCGCGCCCGGCGCCCCGGCGCCCGCCGTGCCTGTGCCTGCGGTCAAGGTGCCTGAGCCGCTGCTCGCCGAAGCACGCTCCATCGCCGCGTCCCACCACGCCGAGCACGGCGAACCCATCACGGCGGCCCAGCTCAAGCGGCGACTCGGCATCGGCCTGCCCATGGCCACCGCCCTCCACGCCGCCCTGTAGCGCCGCGCCCTCCCCGCCGGCACCCCGGCATCCCCCAACCTCGCCCGTCCCTGGGCCCAGTCCGTCATGCCTGCGGGCAGCAGCCCGAGCGCACTGTTCGCTGCTGCCCGCAGGTCACACGATCCTGCCAGAGAGGAGACCCCGCCACCCATGCGCCGCCCCCTCGACCTGCGCCACGTCATCAGCCCCGGCCTGCGGGACCTGATCGAACTGGCCAACACCCACGACTTCGACCGCGTACAAGAGCAGGTCCGCAACCTGCGCGGCTGCTCCAGCCCGGTCAACCTCCACGGCTGGACGATCACCACCGACCAGGCCACCAAGGAAGTGGTCCGCTCCTACCGCTCCGAAGACGAACCCACCGGACGGCTGCTGACCACCTGCGGCAACCGCCGCTCCTCCCGCTGCCCCGCCTGCTCCCGCGTCTACGCCGCCGACACCTACCACCTGATCAAGGCCGGCCTCTCCGGCGGCAAGAACGTCGCCGAAACCGTCCGCGACCACCCCCGCGCCTTCGTCACCCTCACCGCCCCCTCCTTCGGCCCCGTCCACCGCAACACCGACAGCGCGGGCAAGCCCCGCCGCTGCCGCTGCGGCACCCAGCACGCCGACGACGACCCTGCCCTGAGCACCCCGCTGAACCCGGCCACCTACGACTACGCCGGGGCAGTGCTCTGGAACGCGCACGCCGGACAGCTCTGGGCACGCTTCACCACCTACCTGCGCCGCGCCCTGGCCGAACACCTCGGCATGACGCAGAAGGCGCTGAACGCCGCCCTGCGCGTCTCCTTCGCCAAGGTCGCCGAGTACCAAAAGCGCGGCCTGGTCCACTTCCACGCCGTGATCCGCTTCGACGGGCCCGACGGCCACACCACCCCGCCCCCGGCCTGGGCCACCCTCGACGCCCTCAAGGCCGCCGTGGGCCTGGCAGTCAAGCGCGCCCGGCTCACCATCGAATCCGACTCCATCGGCGAACGTGTCATCGCCTGGGGCCGCCGGTTCAAGGTCGACCCCATCACTGCCCTGGGCGACGGCGAACTCACAGACTCCAAGGTCGCCGGATACGTCGCCAAGTACGCCACCAAGAACGCTGAGGGCGCGGGAACCGTGGACCGCACCCTGATGTGCCGCCCCTGCGCCGGACGCGGGTACGTACGCGGCCCCGACGGCTTCCACGACCGGTGTCCCGACTGCGACGGCACCGGACAGGCGGAACCCATCAAGGCCCTGCCCATCCAGCAGCACGTACGGCAGATGATCCGTACCGCCTGGGACCTCGGCCACCTGCCGGAGTTCGCCGAACTCAAGCTCTGGAAGTGGGCTCACATGCTCGGCTTCCGCGGCCACTTCTCCAGCAAGTCCCGCGCCTACTCCACCACCCTCGGCGCCCTCCGCAACGTACGCCGCGCCTGGCGCCTCGCCCAAGCCGAAGCCGCCCGCGCCGGCCACCCCACCACCGACGAGACCACCCTCGTCACCGCCTCCTCCTGGACCTACCTCAGCAGCGGCTACCGCCCCGGCGAAGAATTCCTCGCCGCTCAGGTCCGCCACGACCTCAACGAAGCCGAACGCATCAAGACCGAAGGAGAGCCCTGGCTGTGACCACTCCGACCAAGGCCGACAGGCAGACGCTGAAGCTGGAGGAAGCGCTGGCTGAGATCGGGGTGTCCCGTGCCGCCTTCTACCGCATGCGTGCTCGGGGCCAGGCTCCGAGGCACCTGAAGCTCCCCAACGGGCAGATCCGCATACGCCGGGCCGACCTCGACGCCTGGTTCGACTCCTGCGAGGTGCGGGAAGCGTGCTGACCTACGACGTGCAGATCTGGGGCATCCGCAAGCGGCCGAACCGTCTGGCGGCCTATCAGCTCCGCTGGCGGGTCGGCCCCCGCCCCTTCTCCAAGAGCTACAAGATCAAGGCTCAGGCTGACGGTCGGCGCTCGGAGCTGCTTGCGGCCCTGCGCAACCGTGAGCAGTTCGACACGGAAACCGGCCTGCCTGCCTCGGAGGTGCAAGCGCTCAACTCCACCACCTGGTACGCCCACACCCGCGCCTATGCGGAGATGAAGTGGCCCGGCGCTTCGGCCAAGCACCGCGCGAGCATCGCTGACACGCTGGCCACCATCACGCCGAAGCTGGTCGAGGACAACCGAGGGACCCCGGCTCCCAAGGTGCTCCGCATCGCCCTCTACTCTTGGGTCTACCGCTTCGTCCTCGGCGACGACGGGACGCTGAAGCCTCGTATCGACGTCGAAGAGCCGCCCGCCGACATCGTGGCGGCGTTGGACTGGATCAGTCGAAAATCCGTCGACATCACCGCGCTCAACACGCCCTCCGTGGTGCGTACGGCGCTCGACGCTCTGAAGCTGAAGCAGGACGGCACGGCCGCTGCCGAGAACACCGTGAATCGCAAGCGAACCGTCTTCAGCAACTGCCTCCGGTACGCGGTGGAACGGGAGTTGCTGACGACCCTGCCCCTCGACAAGGTCGACTGGATCCCGCCCGAAACTGACGACGAGATCGACTTCCGGTTCGTACCCGGCCCGAAGCTGGCGAAGGCGCTGATCAACGCCGTAGGCGAACAGGGCGAAAGGGGACGGCACCTGAAGGCGTTCTTCGGCTGCCTCTACTACGCGGCCAACCGCCCTGGTGAGGCGGCCAGTCTCCGTGAGGACGACTTCACTCTTCCCGAAGAGGGCTGGGGCGAGGTGCTGCTGTCGACCAGCATGCCCCGTGTCGGCTCCGGCTGGACCGACACAGGCGAGTCGTTCGACACGCGCGGCCTGAAGAAGCGCGCCCGCAAAGCGACCCGGCCTGTGCCGATTCCGCCCGTCCTTGTGCGCCTGGTCCGCGAGCACATTAAGGAGTTCGGTACCGCTGAAGACGGCCGGCTGTTCCGTGCGGCCCAGGGCGGCCACCTGCTCTCCAAGGAGTACGGGGAGGTCTGGAAAGCGGCTCGACTCGCGGTGCTGACCGAGACTGAAGCAGCTTCCCCGCTGGCTGACGTGCCGTACTCCCTGCGTCACGCGGGTGTCTCGCTCTGGCTGGAATCCGGCGTCTCCCCGGCAGAAGTCGCGCGCCGAGCGGGCCACAGCATCGCCGTCCTGTTCCGCTTCTATGCCAAGGCCATCCACCGCAACCAGCAGCGCGCGAACCGGCAGATCGAAAGCGCGTTGGAAGCGGCCGACGAAGACTGACAACGAGCTACGCAGTCCCGCTCACCCAAGTCGAGGATGAGCGGGGCTCTGCCGTATCCCGATCGTCACCCCCGCTGAACAGGTCCCCTCACTGGCTCGAAGGTGTCTGCTGGGGCGGTACGAGTGCCGGCTCTCTGCGGGGCGGAGTTCCCGCCTCCCGGACATCTGCCCGCCGGGTGGTGCCTCGCCACAGCTTTCCCAGGTACCGGTAGAAGCGGTCCGGAAGGAATACGGCGTCCGCGGCGATCATGGCGCCGGAGAAGAGCGGCAGGCCCAGGAAGACAGCGATACCCAGGTGCATGCCCAACAGCATGGTCAGGACGGGGTACTTGAGCCTGCCGAACAGGACGAACGGGAAGGCCACTTGCAACAGCACCGTCAGGTAGCAAACGATGGCGATCAGTACGTCGTGTTCGTCTGCCATGAGGGAGAGCTCGGGCCAGGGCCGGAACACGTCGAGGTTCAGGGCGTAGTGGAGGGCGGTTCCGTTGCCCCAGGTGGCGCCCTGCACCTTGTACAGGCCCGCGGATCCGTAGAGGAAGCAGACCTGGGCGGCGATGACGAGCATGCCGCAGTTGTGCAGCACGGTGATCACTGTCAGGCGCGCGTCGCGGAGGTGGCGTCGCAGCGCGCCGGATGCCTGGCCCGGCAGAAGCCGGGCCGTCTTGTCGGCGGAGGCTCGGAGCCGGTTTCTGCGCGCGTCGAGGGACCAGCGTCGGCCGCATGCGGTGAAGGCGAGGTAGAGGGACATGAGGAGGATGAGGTTGTCTCCGCCGTCCGTCATGAAGATCGCCCTGGCGTGGAACGACGTCACTACGACCGCGAAGAGCACGGACACCGCTCTGGTCCGCCAGCCCAGCATGAACAGTGCGGAGATGATCAGGGCTGCCGCGTAGCAGATCTCGAAGTAGGCCCGGCTGTCGGACAGGGTGAGGATGCTGGCCCATCCGGTCTGGTCGAAGAGTTGCCTGGCCAGGGCTGGCGTCCACGGTGAGCCGGGACCCCAGATCTCGTCGCGGTGGGGGAACTCGCGCAGCAGGAAGGCGAGGTAGAGGAACCCGTACCCGATGCGCAGGACCGCCGCGGCGTACAGGGAGATCGGCTGCTCCAGCAGGAGGGTCAGGAGCGTGGAGATGCGGGCGGGCATGTGCTGCGGCGTGCGTGCGCCGGCTCGCCCGGTGCCGTGTCCGGGGTACGAGGCCGTGGTTGCGGCGACCGGTGTCTGCTCAGCCTGTTGCATGGGGGGCCACCTTCCACCAGGGCAGGTAACGGGTGTCGGCGCGCTTCGGTGCCGCCACGCCGGGACCGGGCTCGCCCGCTGTGGTCGGCGCGGCGATGGGCAGGGTGATCACCCGCAGCTGGATGGACTCGAATACGCCGTGGCGATGGGCGGCGACGCGGTCCGCCGCGATGTTGCGCAGGTACTGCTGGATCATCACAGCGCGCTGGGAGCGCGGCTGGTCGTCGCCGCCGTGTGTTTCGAGGTAGGAAGTCCAGGCCCGGCGCAGCATGTTCTGTGCGGTATGGCTTGGGAACGGGTCGTGTCTCACCGCGGCTGTGTCGTCGGCGGTCAGGTCGAACCAGCCGCTGACCTGGACGGTGCCGTTCGGGGCGGTGTGCATGGTCCGTGCCGAGATCTGCCGGTTGACCGACTCCGGGTCCGGGGCGAAGAGTCGCCAGTTCTGTTCGAACAACGGGAAGATCCAGGCGTTGACCTGCCGGCTGTACTGCCGGGAGATCGGATTCGGTGGTGCCACCTCCAGGAATACCAGGAGCACGTGTACCAGGGCCGTGGCCAGACACAGGACCACGGCGACTTGCACCCCGGCCTTCACGGCGAAGGGCGGCTCCGAAGGTGCGTCGACGGCAAGGGGTCTGCTACCGCCGTTCTGTGCGGCTTTCCCAGCAACGGTCCGGTCCGACTCGTCGGCATCCGCTGACGCGACGCCACCCCGCACGGCCCCATCCGGCGCTTCCCGCCCGACTTCTCTCACCTGGTTCTCCTGAGATCTCGCCGGCGGCGTGCGGCGGAATCGGTGACGATCCGCGCCGCACGCCGTCCGTCCTACTCACGCACGTGGGCGGCTGCCCCCGAGCGCACACGCCGCCGGGGACCGCACGCGCGTGATCCAGCTACGCCGTCACAAACCCTCAGGACGTGCGGGGATCGCTTCCGGCCGCGCTGGCCATCGGGCTAATCACAGCCGTAGCCATAGTCCGTACCGGGCTGGTCGCCGTAATCACCGTAATCACCGTGCCCGCTGGGCTTGCTGGGCTTGCTGGGCTTGCCGTGCTCGCCGTGCTCGCCGTGCTTGTGAGGCTTACCAGGCTTATGGGGCTTGCCCGGCTTGCCAGGCTTATGGGGCTTACCGGGCTTGCAGCAGCAGCCATGGCCGTTTCCACCGGTGGTGCCACCGGTCGTGGCACCCGTGGTCCCGCCTGTGGTTCCAGCCGTCGTCGCACCGGTAGTTCCGGCGGTCGTGGCACCCGTGGTCCCGGCGGTCGTGGCACCCGTGGTCCCGGCCGTCGTCGCACCCGTGGTCCCGGCCGTCGTCGCACCCGTGGTCCCGGCCGTCGTCGCACCCGTGGTCCCGGCCGTCGTCGCACCCGTGGTCCCGGCCGTCGTCGCACCCGTGGTCCCGGCCGTCGTCGCACCCGTGGTCCCGGCCGTCGTCGCACCCGTGGTCCCGGCCGTCGTCGCACCCGTGGTCCCGGCCGTCGTCGCACCCGTGGTCCCGGCCGTCGTCGCACCCGTGGTCCCACCGGTGGTGCCGCCCGCGCATTGCGGCCGGGTGATCGTGTTGGTGTCCAGCGTCACGGCACCGTTGCGGGCCAACGCCCGCCCGTCGATCGTCGCGCCTGTGGTGGCAGAGATCGAGGTCAGGGCCAGGATGTTGCCCACGAAGGTGGAGCCGGTGCCGAGGGTGGCCGAACTGCCCACCTTCCAGAACACATTGCACGGCGAGGCGCCGTTGATGAGGAGCACCCGGCTGGCGGACGCCGTCGTCAGACCCGAACCGACCTGGAACACCCAGACGGCGTTGGGGTCCCCCTGGGCGTCCAGGGTGAGGGTGCCGGTGAGCCCGAGAGTGGAGGAGGCGGTGTAGACGCCCGGAACCAGCGTCAGGCCACCGGCGTCCGCGGGGAGGGCTCCGTCGGTGGCCTGTCCGGCGGCGTCGTTGTACGCCGCGACCAGGTCGCTCTGGGCTTGTGCAGCCACGGCGTCCGCAGAGTGCTGCGCCCCGTTCACCAGGCCGGGAGGGAATCCGGTGATGGACGTCCCCGGACTCACTCCGAGATCTCCGGTGACCACCGAGGGACCGGTGTTGGTGACGGCGGAACCGGCCAGTACCGCGAAGCTGTCCGCCGTGCCCAGCGGTACAGGTGTGGCGATGGCATTTGCCTGCGTCGGCGTCACAGCGACTACGACAGCGGCGATCACCACGGCAAGTACCGCCGCGGTCCAAACCGACAATGTGCGCCGTAGCGGCGCGACAGGGATATTCAGCGTCATCGAGGGGCCAACTCCTGTGAGGGGATGGTGACATATTTGGCGGTTCTCAGTCGCGCAGAATCGCCGGGTCTCTGTCGCTGGCATATTACTCAGGAGCACGGGTCGGGTTACGATTCATCTGAGTGGTTTTGCTGAACCTGGTGAGTGAATCGCGAAATACATAGAAATACTTAGTGGTCCGGATGGCTTCAATTGCCTATCCGGACGGGTGACGGACTGCATCACCAAAGAGGACTACTTCTCCGGGAGAGACAGTCGGCCAGCATCGCCGGAGTAGAAGACATACCACAGGGGGATCATGCGTACCGTCGCGCGATGCCGCTGAAGGGAACCACCCTACGGGCGCTCCCAGGAGCGAACCCATTTGGCGATGTTCTCGGCAACATAAGCATGTTAGACCCGCGTCAGGGGATGCGCCCCCGCCATGATCGCGCCGCCAAGACGCAAAAATTCGACACTTGGAGACTGATTTAAGAGTGCGGGGCGATGCAACGCACGAGCACAACCAAGGGGAATAAATCACACTAGCACAATTGCGGATTAGCTCACTTTCACAGGAACCCCGGAATGTCGACTCCGGCGTGTATATGCCGGAGCCGTTACCTCGGTAGCCAGCCTCTCGGATAACGCTCGCAGACCGGAGAGATTCAGTGCTCGCTCACCGATGCCGCGAGTGAGCGGGACTCCGTCGTATTCGGCTTGGTCCGCGTGGCGCGCATGCGGCCCCGAGCGGCGGATCGCCCCTACGGGGGACGGGAGTGTAAAAGCCCACGCAGGTGGAACCAGATTCGTAGCAGCGATGTACGCGGATGCTCCTGACTCCGGTCACCTCGCCGCTCGGTTCACGGTTCGGGCCGGAGCCGCGGACTGTAGCGCCCCCGCCGTTCCTCCGGTGTCGGCCACAGGGGCAGGCTGAACGGGCCGCCGCTTCGCTCGCGTGAGCGGCGGCCCGTTCAGCCTGGCTGTGCCACATTCCGCCCGGCCTGATTGTCAGAGGGCCCCTGTCGTCAAGGCGACAGCCAGCCTGGGCGAGTGAAGGCTCGGTACCGGCAGGTCGGTGTTGACACGCGCGTGTCTTTCGCGGGCTGGAACGCGTTGGGAGTCTGACACGGCGTGCACCCGTGTCAGCGGTGCCCGCTCCGCGCCGACGTCGGACGGGTACCGCAACGCCGCCCGGCGGGCGGGTGTCCCTGTGCCGTCATGGCCTCGATCAAGCACCAGGGGCTCCCGTTCGCCGGGAAACGCGACCGCCTAACTAACCCCAGGTCAATGCAGGTATGACGGTCCATAATCTGGTCCACGCCTGGTCCACACGCACTGATCCACAACGCGACAGAGCCGGATCAGGGTGAGACAGCCCCCATGCAGAAGGGGCGCCCCTCATCGAGGGACACCCCTTCTGACCAGCACGTCTCTGACCTGCGGAGGCGGTGGGATTCGAACCCACGGTGACCCTTCAAGGTCACTACGGTTTTCAAGACCGTTCCCTTAGGCCGCTCGGGCAACCCACCTCGACTCCGTCCACCTGGGACGGAGCGGGTACAGCGTACCGGGATCGAACGTCCGGCGGGCGGTGTGGTCCGGATGCGTGCCTGGCCGGTGGGTCAGCTGTCGCCGACCCGGGCGCCCAGGGTCAGTTCCGTCGTGTGGTCCTGGCCGCCTCGCTTGTAGGTGAGCGTGACCTTGTCGCCGGGCTTGTGGGTCCAGATCTCGCCGATCAGGGTCGGGCCGCTGTCGATCACCATGTCGTCCAGCTTGGTGATGACATCACCCGGCTTGAGGCCCGCCTTGTCGGCCGGGCCACCCGACTCGACCGGGGCGGAGCCGCCCGCGCCCTGGTCGGTGATCTTCGCGCCGTTGGTGGAGTCCTGCAGCGAGACGGAGGCACCGATCTTGGCGTACACCGGCTTACCGGTCTTGATCAGCTGCTGGGCGACGTACTTGGCCTGGTTGATCGGGATGGCGAAGCCCAGGCCGATCGAGCCCGACTGGCCGGAGCCGAAGCCGCCGCTGCTGGTCGACTGGATGGCCGAGTTGATGCCGATGACCGCGCCGGAGGCGTCCAGCAGCGGGCCGCCGGAGTTGCCCGGGTTGATCGACGCGTCGGTCTGCAGGGCGCTCATGTACGACGCCTTGCTGGAGGAACTGCCGTCGCTGGAGGCCACCGGGCGGTTCTTGGCGCTGATGATGCCGGTCGTCACCGTGTTGGACAGGCCGAAGGGGGCGCCGATGGCGATCGTCTCGTCGCCGACGGCCACCTTGTCGGAGTCGCCGAGGGCGAGCGGCTTGAGGTCCGACGGGGGGTTCTTGAGCTTGATGACCGCCACGTCGTAGCCCTGGGCGTGACCGACGACCTCGGCGTCGTACTTCCTGCCGTTGGGGAACGTGGCCGTCAGCTTGCCGCCGTCGAGCGCCTCCGCCACCACGTGGTTGTTGGTGACTATGTGGCCCTGGGTGTCGAAGACGAACCCGGTGCCCGTGCCACCCTCGCCGTTGGTGCTCTCGGCCTCGATGGTGACCGTGCTCGGCAGCGCCTGGGCGGCCACGTTGGCGATCGTGCCGGGCGCGCGCCTGATCTGGGAGGCGCTGCTGTCGGAGGCGGAGACGGTGGTGGAGCCGCTGTTGTCGTGGTCCTTGGCCAGGGTGTAGCCGAGGCCGCCGCCCAGGCCGCCCGCGACCAGCGCGGCCACCAGGACCGCGGCGACCAGCCCGCCGCGTCCGCTGCGGGGCCCGGGGGCGGGCTGCTGGTACGACGCTCCCCAGCCGGCATCCCCACCGGTGCCGCCCGCGCCGCCGAAGCCGCCCGGGGCACCCGCACCGGCGTCGCCGTAGGAGGTGCTCTCGCCGTACGGCGGGGTGGGCGGCGGCGGAGGCGGCCAGGAGCCGTCCGGGGCCGGGCCGGACGCGGTCGGGGCGCCGGCCTGTCCCTGCTGCGGCTCGGCGGCGGCCGGAGCGTCCTGGGGCGGCGACGGGAGGGGAGCCGTCGGCCTGTTTCCCTCGGGCGTCGGGCCCTGGGGGGATGCGGGAGAGGCCACCGGCACGGGAGGTGCGGACGGGGCCGGGGGTACCTCGTTGCCCTCGTTCTCGGTGCTCACAGCTCTTCTCCTCGGTCCACGGCTGTAGTTCTCGGTCGCACTCGGTCACGCTCGGCAGCTGTGCATGGTGCTGGGCCAGTCTTCACTGTTCCGTTTGTATGCGGTCAGCTTTTCCCACGGGCCGTCAGAGCACCATAAGCGGTGGCTGTGGGTCCGGTGGACTCTCTTTACATTGGATCTTTCCGGCAAAACTTACCCAAACAACGACATAAACGAGCAGGGTGGATACCCCTCGTTCGCCGCACGGACGCGACCGCGCCGCCACGTGTACCCCGCGACGATGGCACCATGACGCGGTGACCCACGCACCACTGCGCTCCATCCAGGTCGTCGCCCACCGAGGCGCCTCCGAAGACGCGCCCGAGCACACCCTGGCCGCCTACAAGAAGGCCATCGAGGACGGCGCCGACGCCCTCGAGTGCGACGTACGGCTGACCGCCGACGGCCATCTGGTCTGCGTCCACGACCGGCGGGTGAACCGTACCTCCAACGGCCGCGGCGCCGTCTCCGCGCTGGAACTGGCCGATCTCGCCGCCCTCGACTTCGGCTCCCGGAAGACCCGCGAGGCCTGGCGCGGGCGGGACGAGGAGCCCGACTGGGTGAACCGGCCGGAGGACCCCGCGGACACCTCCGTGCTCACCCTGGAACGGCTGCTGGAACTGGTCGCGGACGCCGGGCGGCGGGTGGAGCTGGCCATCGAGACCAAGCACCCCACGCGCTGGGCCGGCCAGGTCGAGGAGCGGCTGCTGACCCTGCTGAAGCGGTTCGGCCTGGACGCCCCGGCCTCCGCCGCCGAGTCCCCGGTGCGGATCATGAGCTTCTCGGCGCGCTCGCTGCATCGCGTGCGTACCGCCGCGCCGACGCTGCCGACGGTCTACCTGGTGCAGTTCCTCACACCACGCCTGCGTGACGGGCGGCTGCCGGCGGGCGTGCGGATCGCGGGTCCCTCGATCCGCATCGTGCGCAACAACCCCGCCTATGTGGAACGGCTGAAACGCGCCGGCCACCAGGTGCATGTATGGACCGTGAACGAGCCCGAGGACGTCGACCTCTGCGTGGAACTGGGCATCGACGCCATCATCACCAACCGGCCGCGAGCGGTCCTGCGCCAGCTGGGGCGCCTGTGACCTCAAGAGGGCGGTAAAAGGCTGTGCGCACCCCTTGACCCGGCTGTGCGGCTGCTGAATTCTCCACTCTCGGCCAGACCACTGAAATCCAGCCATACGACGACCAGAGGAATAGACCTTCGTCACAGGGAGTGCTCCGGCGCGTTCGCTCCGTGCAGGGTCGTTGCGAATGCGTCACCGGAAGGGGATTGGCCGGTTTCCGGTACAGGCCAATGGGGCATCCACACCGTGGCGTGGGGCAAAGGAGGTCTCGGGGGTGGCGTTGGTGGTGGCACAGGAGGTGCCCACGTCGTCGAGCATGGCCGTACCCCATGGCCCTGCGGGCGTGGGGAAGGCAAGGCACCGGATGCGTTCGCAATTGCGTAGCGGCGGTGTGTCCGAAACGGTCATCGACGATGCCGTACTGATCCTTTCCGAACTGCTGAGCAATGCATGCAAGCACGGGCGGCCCCTGGGCGACGCGCCGGCCGGCGACGGTGACGTGCGCGCCGCGTGGCGGGTCGATGCCCGGGGCCGGCTCATCGTCGAGGTGACGGACGGCGGCGGTCCGACCCGCCCGGCGCCGGCCACCCCGTCGGTGACCGCGCACGGCGGCCGCGGCCTGAACATCATCACGGCCCTCGCCGACGACTGGGGCGTCCGGGACGACGTCCACGGCGAGGTGACGGTCTGGGTGGTGGTCCACGAAGACGTCCACGACCCCGATGCCGGCTACGGCCGGGACGGCTTCGCTACGCGCGTCACGTCCCCCGCCCTGGCGGACATGGCCGACCTGAACTTCGCGAACGCGTTCGACGACCTGGACTGACGGGCGGGGACACGGGGTTGAGCCGAGGGACGGGCTGACCGGCGGGGACACGGGTTGAGGCCGAGGGACGGGCCGACGGGCGGGGACGGGGCCGACGGGCGGGGACGCGGGCCGACGGGCGGGGACGCGGGCCGGGTTGCGGCTCAGGGACGGGTCCATGACCGGGGCTCACGGCGAGGCCGACGGGCGGGGACGCGGGTCGGGTTGCGGCCGAGACACGGGGTCCACGACCGAGGCTCACGGCGAGGCTTGGGACCTGGGCTGGCGGGTGGGGGCGAGCAATTCGGCTGACGGCCGCGATCGAGGTCCGGGGACGACCGACGGGGCAAGGATCCGGACCGACGGACACGGACGAGGACTTGCACCGCCGGACGCGACCGAGGATCCGGACCGACCCACGGGGCGAGGATCCGGATCGACGGACAGGCTGAGGATCCGAACCAACCGACGCAGACAAGAACCTGCACCGCCGGAGGCAACCGAGGACCCGAACCGGCCCACGAGGGCGAGGATCCCGACCGACGGACAGGCCCAGGATCCACACCAACCGACACAGACAAGAACCTGCGCCACCAGTCGCAACCGGGCACCCGAACCGACCGACACGGACATTGGCCCGGACGACGAACGCGGTCGAGCCCCCAGGCTGACCCACACGGACGATGACCCGGGCGACGAACGCGGCCGCGGAACCGGATGACGGACACGGACCCGGACGACAGACGCGGCCACGGAACCAGATGACGGACACGGATCCGAGCGCGCGACCGACCGACCGCCACAGACGAAATCCCAGACCACCCAACACGCCCAAAGGCGTCCGGCCAACCAACGCGCCCGAAATCACGGAGAACCAACGCCCCCAAATCCCCCAGCCAACCGACGCGCCCAAAACCCCGGAGGACCGACGCGCCCGAAACCCCCGGAGGACCAACGCCCCGACCGATACACCCCCATCACAGCCGTACAGCGCACCGGAGTTGTCCACAGGTTCACACGGTCGGCGTCGAGCGGGCGTGCGTTGTCCACAGGTTCCCGCCGGTCACGGCCCGAACGGCTAGGCTCGCGCCCGTACGAGAAGAGCCGTAACCGGGAGACACCCAGATGGCCAAGAAGCGACCCCAGACGAAGGCCGGGCGGCCGCAGCCGAGCGACGGCGCCCGCGTCGCAGACGCTGATGGAAACGTTCCGGTGGTCGGCGCCCGCGAGCCCTGCCCCTGCGGCAGCGGCCGGCGCTACAAGGCATGCCACGGCCGGGCCGCGGCACACGCGGTGACCGAGCTGGTGCACCGCCCGTTCGAGGGGCTGCCCGGCGAGTGCGACTGGGTGGCGCTGCGCGAGCTGGTGCCGGCCGCGACGGTCGAGCTGACCCTCAAGGACGGCCTGCCCGAGGGCGTCCCGTCGGTCACGCTCGCCACGGTGCTGCCGATGGCCTGGCCCGCGCTGCGCCGAGACGACGGCTCGGTCCTGCTCGGCCTGCAGAACGACACGGCGTCCGGTGACCTCAGCCGCGATCTCGCCGACACCCTCCAGCGCGCCCTGACGGCCGAGCCCGGCACCCCCGTGCAGGGCCGCCGCGCCCCGGCCGGTGGTCCTCGGCTGCAGGACGTGCTCGACCTCCAGGCGCCGTTCGAGCCGGTGGTGCAGAGCGGCTTCGAGTTCTGGGTGCCGGACGCGGAGAACGCCACCCCGGAGGTGACCGCCTCCCTGGAGCGGGCCAACGCCGCAGCCATCCCGACGGCGAGACTGACCGGCGTGGACGCGGCGTACTGGTGCGAGACCCCGGAGAAGAACCACCTGCGCTGGGTGATGCCGCATCCGGAGGAGCGGCTTCTGGACGCTCTCGCTCGGCTGCACGCGGCGGGCCGTTCCAACCTGGGCGAGGGCACCCGGCTCGTGGGCTCCTTCCGAGCTCACGGCCTCACCGTGCCGGTCTGGGACCTGCCGAGCGGGGTCACGGCGGAGGACGTGGAGAAGCCGGCCACCGAGTTCGCCGAGCGCCTCGCCACCGCCCTCGCCGTCACCGAGCCGCTGACGCCGGAGGAGCGCCGGGCGCGCGGGGGACTGACCAACCGGCAGGTCACGCTCAGCTGACGCGTCCGAGCGTGGGAGACAACTGAACGGTCGGTAAGGCGGGACCACGGCCCCCGAAACAGGTGACTCCTGTCACAACTCCCCCCGCGGACAGGGAAATCGGTGGCCGAATGACCCGGACGGAATTTGCGAACCGCCGATCTCTTGTTACCGTTCCAATAGCCCGGTTGCTGGTGCATCCCCCGTCGCCAGCAACCGGGTCTTCCCATGTCCACGTACGGCGTACAGCACGCCGCGGATCATCAACTCCCCTTGACGGCCTTGGAGTTGCCGTCGGCGCCCGCCGAGTCGCTGCCCGAGCGCAGCAGCAGCGCGCCGTCGGTCCCCCGCGAGGCGAACTCCGTGACGGCCGTGTAGGCGTCCATGCCGCCCTTGCTGGGCTCACGAGGTGTCTCGCAGGTGGCGGGCTCGTCGTCGGTGCTGGTGGCACAGCGCATCTGCACGCTGCGTCCGCCCGGCCCCATCAGGCTCAGCACGGAGTCCAGCGAATCGCCGGTGGCGTTGCGGTAGTAGGTGCGGGCCCAGGTTTCCGCGCCCTGGGTCAGCACACAGGTCTGTGCCTCGATGCCACCCGGTGAGGTGAGCTTCGGGCCGCATCGCGCGGCGGTGGCCAGCCCGAGCCCGAGCAGCCCGGACGACTGGCCGGACGAGACCACCTTGGAGTCCCCGGAACCGGAACCGGCGGCACCCCGGCGAGAGCCGGCGGCGCCCTTGTTCCCGGTGTGCCCGTCGCTTCCCGAGGCGCGCCCCGAGGGCCGTACGGCGTCCCCCGGCATTTCGGCCATCGCGCGCCGGGCCGCCTTGTCCACCTGCCCCGCGGACGCCACGGCCAGCGGGAGTGCGACCGCGGCCGTCACCACGCCGACGAGCGCGAGCAGCCACAGCATGCGGGAACCCGGCCGGCGCGCATCCTCCGACCGCTCATCTGCCGACCACACACCCGCCGACCGCGCATCCGTGGACCGCTCACCCGCCGACCGCGCATCCGTCCGCGGCACCGGAGCCGGCTGATCCGCCGCCGGTCGCGCCGCGTGCCGTGGTGATCGGCGAGCGTGTTCCCCCAAAGGCCTGCCGGCGGACCGACGACCAGGTCCCCCCGGACCGAAAAGACGGCCGTGTCCCCCAGATTTTCGCAGCATGTGCGGAAGATAACGAGCTAGCGGCGCCGACCTGCTCCGCCCGCGCCGATACCCCCTACAACTCGGGTGCGCTCACACCCGTACGAGTGAGGGCGTCGACCACGGCGTCCACGACCGCCTCCACATCGGGCGCCCAGGGCGCGGCCGAGCCCGGCAGCGGGGCGCGCTCCCAGCGGACCTCGCCCCGGCCGGTCTCGGAGGGGGGCAGGGCGAGATAGCCGCCCTCGCCGTGGAAGCGCAGGGAGCCGGGGACGAAGTCCTTGGCGTAGAGCAGTTCGCCCAACTGCTCCATGGAGTACGGCTTGACGAGCAGCGCCCAGCGGGTCGGGGCGGCGATCACCGGACCGAGGCGCATGCCCCGCCGGTCGAGCAGGGCGAGGGCGCGGGAGGCGGCGAGCGCCGGCAGGCTGACCGCGCAGGGCGCCCTGCCCCCGGTGGCCAGGATGATCGGCGCGCTCGGCCGGTTGGTCCACCACCAGCGCACCATGCGCGCGTCGGTCGTGGCCGCGAGCAGGCCGGGGTCGAAGGGGTGCGCACCGGGCACCGTGCACTCGGGGTCGGGGCAGCCGCAGCGGGCCCGGCCCTGCGGGTCCGGGGCCACGCCCGGGAGTACGGGCCACTGCCACTCGGTCGCGAATGTCAGGGCCGCGCCGATCAGCTCAGGCCTCCCGTCGTTCCGCCTGGACAGGAGCCTGCGTCGCCTTCCGAGGATCTCGCGCATGAGCGCTCGTTCCTTTCCGTTGCACCGCTGGCAACACCGTGGTCCACATCACATCATGTGTCGATCACTTCACTGTGCGTACCTGTTGGCGCATCACACCCCTGCGCGTGACAGGGGGAAACCCCAAGGGGTCGAGCATGGGTCGCGTCCGCGTCCATAGTGCGTCTGGCATAAGCACGGCTGCGGCGCGGGGGTGGCGAAGTATGGCGTTTTTGCCGTCGCGCGTGTTTCTCTCCGCCTCCGCCAGGGAGGATGGGGCTCGGCCGTCGGTGGCTATGACGCCCGGGTCCGTCGCCAGGTTCCGGGTGGCCCCCAACCACCCCTGGCCTTCTCCGAGTACGTACCCATCACGACCGCTGTGACGCTCCGTGGAGCAAGGCCAGTCGACCGCAATGGACCGATACCTGGTGCAGTTTTCAGCCAACTTGGCAGTATGGCAAGGGGTTAGGGAAAAACCTCGTCAGACCCATGGACACCAGGAATCCCCGCAGGACAATGCTGGACATCCCCTCACGAGTGCGTGTACATGTGGAGACACTGCAGCGGCGCAGAATGACATGGGGGTTTGCGATGCTTTTCAGCAATACGCACCGGTCTGAAGGCCGGACGCCATGAACGCCCCCCACCCTCCGAAAGTGGCCGGAATCGATCCCACGGTTCCGACGCCCGCACACACTGTCGCGCCCACTCCCCCCGCCGCCGGCGCCGGTCCCTCCCCGGGCAGCCATCCCGTCCCCGCCCCGAACAGCCCCGCGCCCGGCGCCCTCCTCCAGGACCGGCTGGCCGGCTGGGTCTCGGACCTCACGACCCTCCACGAACTCACCGAGCGCCTGTCCCGTACGAACGCGCTCGAATGCGCCCTGCAGGAGCTGCTGCGCGCCGGAGCCGCCCTCGTCGGCGCCCGCCGCGGCCTGGTCGCCCTGGAGCCCGGCGACGGACTCGGCCCCCGCACCACCCTCGGCCTGGGCCTCGGCCGCGCCGACCTCGGCCACATCGAGACGGTCCCGCCCGGCGCGCTGCCGTACGACACCGGTACGGCCGCCGAGATCGTCCACCCCGATCTGCTCGCCGAGGACGGCCTGGACCCCCGGCACCGCGAGGTGGCCGCCCGCCTCGGCTACGCCGCCAGCTACGCCCTGCCCCTCGCCTCCGAGTCCGCCGGCCGGCTCGGCGCCGCCGTCTGGCTCTACGACGAACCGGCCGAACCCGACGAGCGCCGACGCCACCTCGCCGGTCTGTACGTCCGGCACGCCACCGAGCACCTCGCCCGGCTGGTGGAAGTGGAGCGCACGCGCGCGTGCGTGGCGACCATCACCGAGGAACTGCTGCCCACCCGGCTGCCCCGCGTGCCCGGCGTCCAGCTCGCCGCCCGACACCGCACCGGCCCGCGCGGCGGCGGCGACTGGTACGACGCGCTGCCGCTGCCGGACGCCGCGCTCGGCCTCTGCGTCGGCTCGGTCACCGGTTCGGGCCCGAGCGTCGTGGCCGCGATGGGCCGCCTGCGCGCCTCCCTCAGGGCCTACGCCGTGATGGAGGGCGAGGACCCGGTCGCCGTCCTGTCCGATCTGGAGCTGCTGCTGCGGCTGACCGAACCCGCCCGCTCGGCCACCGCCCTGTTCGCGTACTGTGAGCCCGCCCTGCGCAAGGTCACCCTGGCCGGTGCCGGACACAGCCCGCCGCTGCTGATCGGCGAGCGGCGCACCGAGTTCGCCGAGACCTCCGTCTCCGCGCCGCTCGGCATGCTCGCCTGCTGGGAGGCGCCCAGCGTGGAGATCGAGGCCCAGGCCGGGGAGACGGTCCTGCTCTACACCGACGGGCTGCTGCACCGTACCGGCGAGCCCATGGACCGCGCCTTCGCCCGCCTGCACGCGGCCGCCGCGAGCGTCCCGCGCGCGTTGCGCCGCGACCCCGGAGCCATCGCGGACCACGTCCTGCGCACGGTACTGCCGAACGGCCTGGACGCGGCCGACAGCGAGGAGGACGTGGTGCTGCTGGCGGCCCGCTTCGACTGAGCGTCCGGACTGCATGACCGGGCATAACAGGTCATCCGGCCCGGGCCCGCACACGGTACGACCGTACGATGATGGAGGCCCCCGCGCGGTCACAGCCGCGAGCGCCGGGCCACCGGGGGAGATCACACGCCGTACCGAGGAGGATCACGTGGCCGACGAACTCAACCCGGCTGTGCCCGATGAAGCTGCTACCGCAGCGGGCCCGGAGACTGAGTCCGAGGAGCCCATCAAGCAGCGGAAGAACGGCCTGTACCCGGGCGTGTCCGACGAGCTGGCCGAGAACATGCAGTCCGGCTGGGCCGACACCGAGCTGCACGACCTGCAGCCGGTCCCGCAGGCCGCCGAGACCGCGCGCCGCCGCGCCGCGCTCTCCGCCCGCTTCCCGGGCGAGCGCCTGGTGATCCCGGCGGGCAACCTGAAGACCCGCTCGAACGACACCGAGTACCCCTTCCGCTCCTCCGTCGAGTACGCGTACCTCACCGGCAACCAGACGGAGGACGGCGTCCTGGTCCTGGAGCCCAAGGACGGCGGCCATGAGGAAACGATCTACCTCCTGCCCCGCTCGAATCGCGAGAACGGCGAGTTCTGGCTCTCCGGCCAGGGCGAGCTGTGGGTCGGCCGCCGCCACTCCCTCGCCGAGTCCGAGGCGCTGTACGGCATCCCGGCCGCCGACGTCCGCGAGCTCGCCGGCAAGCTGCGCGAGGCCACCGGCCCGGTGCGCGTGGTGCGCGGCCACGACGCCGGCATCGAGTCGGCCCTGACCGACAAGGTCACCGCCGAGCGCGACGAGGAGCTGCGCGTCTTCCTCTCCGAGGCCCGGCTGATCAAGGACGACTTCGAGATCGGTGAGCTGCAGAAGGCCGTCGACTCCACGGTGCGCGGTTTCGAGGACGTGGTGAAGGTCCTCGACAAGGCCGAGGCGACGTCCGAGCGCTACATCGAGGGCACGTTCTTCCTCCGCGCGCGGGTGGAGGGCAACGACGTCGGCTACGGCTCCATCTGCGCCGCCGGCCCGCACGCCTGCACCCTGCACTGGGTCCGCAACGACGGCCCGGTCCGCTCGGGCGACCTGCTGCTGCTCGACGCCGGCGTGGAGACCCACACCCTCTACACCGCCGACGTCACGCGCACGCTGCCGGTCAACGGCACGTACACCGAGATCCAGAAGAAGATCTACGACGCGGTGTACGAGGCCCAGGAGGCCGGCATCGCGGCCGTGAAGCCGGGCGCCAAGTACCGCGACTTCCACGACGCCGCCCAGCGGGTGCTCGCCGAGAAGCTCGTCGAGTGGGGCCTGGTCGAGGGCCCGGTCGAGCGCGTCCTGGAGCTGGGCCTGCAGCGCCGCTGGACCCTGCACGGCACGGGCCACATGCTCGGCATGGACGTCCACGACTGCGCCGCCGCGCGGACCGAGACGTACGTGGAGGGTGTCCTGGAGCCGGGGATGGTGCTCACCGTCGAGCCGGGGCTGTACTTCCAGGCCGACGACCTCACGGTGCCGCAGGAGTACCGGGGGATCGGGGTCCGGATCGAGGACGACATCCTGGTGACGCAGGACGGCAACCGAAACCTGAGCGCCGCGCTGCCTCGGCGGTCGGACGAGGTCGAGGCGTGGATGGGTTCGCTGAAGGGCTGACCTCTAGTTCAATGGCCGGGTACCGGGGAGGTGCCCGGCCGTTTCGTCTGCGGGTGGTTCGCGGCTGATCGCGCCCACGCGGCGGAGCCGCACATCGGCACAGCCCCGCGCTCCCTACGGGGCGCTGCACTCACGGGGGTGGAAACGTGGACGACTTCTGGTCCGGGGTCGGTGTGGACCTGCATCTGGAGCCGGACTCGGCGGACGGGCGCCGTATCGGGCTGGAGCGGGCCCTGCGGGACGCCGTGCGGGACGGGCGGCTGGCACCCGGGACCCGGCTGCCGGCCACCCGGCGCCTCGCCGCCGAGCTCGGCATCTCGCGCGGCACCGCCAAGGCCGCCTACGACCAGCTCGTCGCCGAGGGGTATCTGACCGCGCGCCAGGGCTCGGGCACCCGGGTCGCCGAGCTGCCGAGCGTGGAGTGGGCGGAACCCGGCACGGCGACACGCGCGTGTGCCCCGCGTTTCGATCTGCGGCCCGGCAGCCCGGACGTCGGTGCGTTCCCGGCGGCGGCCTGGCTGCGCGCGCTGCGCCGGGCCATAGTGACGGCACCCTCGCTGGCGTACGACTACGGCGACCCGCGCGGCCGGATCGAGCTGCGTACGGCGCTGTCCGGTTATCTGGGCCGGGCGCGCGGGGTGCTCGCGCCGCCGGAGCGGATCGTCATCACGTCCGGGTACGTCCAGGGGCTCGCGCTCCTCACGCGCGTGCTGGACGGCGCCACCGTCGCCATGGAGGATCCCGGGCTGCCGTTCCACCGGGACGTGGTGCGGCGCAATGGCGGAACGGTCCTGCCGGTGCCGGTCGACGCGCGCGGTCTGCGCGTGGAGCACCTGGGCGAGGCCGCCGCCGTGGTGGTCACCCCGGCCCACCAGTACCCGACCGGTGTGACCCTGCACCCGGAGCGGCGGCGGGCGCTCGGCGACTGGGCACGCGCGCGTGGCGGGCTGATCGTCGAGGACGACTACGACGGGGAGTTCCGCTACGACCGCCAGCCGGTCGGCGCGTTGCAGGGCATGGCACCGGGCCAGGTGGTCTACCTCGGGACCGCGTCGAAGACCCTCGGCCCCGCACTCCGCCTCGGCTGGATGGTCCTGCCTGCGCACCTGGTCGACCCGGTCGCCGACGCCAAGCTGCACAGCGACCACCACACCGAGACCATCGGCCAGCTGGCGCTGGCGGAGCTGATCGACAGCCACGCCTACGACCGGCACGTACGCGCGTGCCGGCTGCGTTACCGGCGCCGCCGGGACCTGCTGCTGGAGCGGCTGGGGGCGGGCCGGAGCGTGCACGGCATCGCCGCGGGGCTGCACGCGCTGGTCGACGTGCCCGACGAGGCGGAGGTGCTGGCCCGTGCCCAGGCGGAGGGCCTCGCCGTCGGTGCCCTCGGCACCCACTGGCACACGCCCGGCCCCGGCCGTCCCCAGGGGCTGGTCGTCGGCTACGGCACGCCCCGCGAGCGGGGGTATCCACAGGCGCTGGAGGTGCTGGCGAAGGTCCTGGGGTGACCTGGGACCTCGCTCTCACAAGGCCGGATCGTCGTCGTGCAGGATCCGCTGGAAGAGCCGGCAGTCCCGCCACTCCCCGTCGATGTGCAGGTACTTCGGGGCCATGCCGATCGGTTCGAAGCCGCATTTCGCCAGCACTCGCTGGGAGCCGGTGTTCGCGAGCAGGGTGGAGGCCTCGATCCGGTGCAGCCCTACCGTGTCCCGCGCGATCCGGCAGACCCGTCGTACGGCGGCGGTGGCCAGGCCGCGCTGCTGCTGTCCCTCGGCCACCCAGTAGCCGAGGGAGGAACTGCAGAAGGGCCCTCGGGTGATCCCGGTCAGGGTGATGTTCCCGATGATCCGCCCGTCCGCCGCCTGGAACACGAAGGGCACGGCACCGCCCTCGGAGAACAGCCGCAGCAGCCCGTCGATCCGCTCGCGCTGCCCCGCCTCGGTGAAGAAGGACTCCGGCCGGCGCGGCTCCCAGGGCCGCAGGTGCTCGCGGTTGTCCGTGTACGCCGCGCACAGCGCGCCGGCGTCGTCCCGCTCCAGCAGCCGAAGTGTCACCCCGGCCCCTATGTCTCCGCTCTCGATCCGCATGCCGTCACTATGCCGTCAGCAGTGACGGTTCCTTCTTCCATTTGAGGATCTTGTCGAAACTGACCACCGTGCCGGCCCGGCCGGGCTTGGCACCGATGTGGACGTGATCGGCGAGCTCCTGGATGAGACAGAGCCCGCGGCCGTGCTCGGCGTCCGCGCGGGCGGGTCTGGTCTCCTGTGCGCGCAGGAGACCTGGTCCGGAATCGGCCACTTCGATACGGCACTTCTCGCCGTCGAGGTACGCGGTCACCCGGTACGCCTCCGAGGAACCGCCGTGGGTGCGCCCGCCGTGCTCGACGGCGTTCGCGCAGGCCTCGGTGAGGGCGACGGACAGGTCGTAGGAGATCTCGGGGTCGACGCCCGCCGTCTCCATGGTGCCGATCAGCAGCCGCCGGGCGAGCGGCACGCTCGCGGCCTCGCGGCGCAGATGGAGTGACCACCAGATGCTCATGCTCCAGCCTCCTGGCCGCGGCTCGACATACCGTTACGTATTGCCGCCCGTAGGTAGCCGTAAGCACTCCGTTGACGTGACACCGCCCATACGGCCGATGCGCCCAGGGAGGAATCGGTGTATGAGGGACGATCCCTCGCCCCGGCCGTAGAACACACCGCACTCCTGCCGTAGGACGCCCCCACGGACTTCGCCGCAGGACATTCCCACGCTTTCCGCTGGATAAGACCCCGATGTCCCTGTCGTACGACACCCGCGTGCCCCTGCCGCCCACCGCCCCCTACCGCCCCGCCTGTCACATCCCCATAGCCCTGCCGTACGACGCGCCCCGCGCCCCCTGCCACAGGACGACCGCCGGCCCGTCCGAAGCCCGCCGCCACAGCCCCGCCGGAGTGCGCCCCCGCGCCCCCTGCCGTATGCCCCCGATAAGCGCAATGGGATGATGTGGCCGCCATGACTGCCCCCCACCCGCGCACGGCGTGTCCCGGAGCCGGGCTCCGGATTCTGCGGGCCGCGGTGTTCGCCGCGGTCTGCGTCGCGCTGGCCGCGTGCGGGCATGCCCTCGCCTCCTGTGCGGGCGTGCCGCTGTGGACGCTGGGCGCGGGTTTCCTCGGCTGTCTGCTGCTCGTGGTGCCGCTCGCCGGGCGGGCCCGCTCGCTGCCGGGCATCGCCGCGCTCCTCGCGCTCGGCCAGACCGCCCTGCACACACTGTTCGGGCTCGGCCAGCACGGGGCCGCCATGACGTCCGGCGGCATGGTCTCCGGCATGACGGCGGCGCCGGGGGCGCGGGGCTCCTCGGTCGGCGACGCCGCGCTGGTCGAGCAGGCCGCGCGGCTCCTGTGCGGGGCGAGCCCGACGGCCCTCACCCCGGGGCACGCCTTCCACCTCCTGCTCGCCGCCCACCTCATCGACCGCTCGGGCCGGACCTCGGCCGTCATGGGCGGCATGCGGCACACCTACGGCGCCACCGGCTCCTCGGCCGCGCTGCTGCCCTCACTGCCGATGCTGCTCGGCCACGTCCTCGCGGCCGTCGCCGCCGGCTGGCTGCTGCGCCGCGGCGACCTCGCGCTGCTGCGGCTGATCGAGCTGTCGGCGCACGGCGTCGCGGAAGGGGCACTCGTACGGTCCCTGCGTGCGGCGCTCGCGCTGGCGCACGCCCTGTGCGCCGGGCTGCTGCCCGCCGCCGAGCCCGGCCCGCGCGGCCCTCGTACGGCCGGGGACGAGGCACCCGCCCCGCACACCACCGCACTCCAGCACACGGTGATCCGGCGCGGCCCGCCCGCAGCCGGCTACCTCCTCGCCGCCTGACGCGACGCGCGCACCACTCCACGGTTCACGGAGAGGCCGCCGTCGCGTGGCACGCGCGCGTGCGCACACCCGCCGAGTGGTGCCTTCACGCGCACGCGTACCTCTCTTCGCCACCGGAACTCTCAGAGTGGAGTGCTCCCTGCCATGCAGGCTTCCCGTATCGCCTCTCGTCGCGCCGTCACCCGCCTCGCCGCCGCCGGCGCCGTCGCGGGCACGGCCGTACTGGCCCTGTCCGTCCCCGCCTTCGCGCACGTCGGCGTGCAGCCGGAGGGCACCGCGGCCAAGGGCGGCTTCGCCGTCGTCGACTTCAAGGTCCCCAACGAGCGCGACACCGCCTCGACCACCAAGGTGGAGGTCGGCTTCCCGGCCGACCACCCGCTCGCCTCGGTCATGCCCCAGTCCGTCCCCGGCTGGAACGTGCAGGTCACCAAGTCCAAGCTGGACAAGCCGCTGACCATGCACGGCGAGAAGATCGACGAGGCCGTCACCAAGGTCACCTGGACCGCCGCCGACGGCAAGGGCATCCAGCCCGGCTACTTCCAGAAGTTCCCGCTCTCCCTCGGCGCCCTCCCCGAGAACACCGACCAGCTGGTGTTCAAGGCGCTCCAGACGTACTCCGACAAGGAGGTCGTGCGCTGGATCGAGGTGCCGCAGGCCGGCCAGGCCGAGCCGGAGAACCCGGCGCCGGTGCTCCAGCTGTCCGCCGCCACCGACGACCACCACGGCACCGCGGGCGCCAAGGACGCCTCCGACAGGACCGAGAACGCGGCCGCCACGGACTCCGGCTCCCATGACACCGACACCACCGCGCGCGTGCTCGGCGTGATCGGCATAGCCGTCGGCATCGCGGGCGTCGCCTACGGCGTCCTCGCCGGCCGCCGCCGGACCGCCTAAGCCGTTCCGGACCGCGCACCGGGGTCGTGCGGCGCGTGCGACGCTGTCGTGGCTTGTCGTCAGCCGTCGTACGACCCCGGTGCGCACCGGAGTACTCACATCTGGGACATTTTTCTATGCGCAAGAAGACCTTCGCCGCGGCCGCGCTGCTCGCCGCCGCCACTCTGACCCTGTCCGCCTGCGGCAGCGGGAACGACGGCAAGTCGCCGGTCGCCGTGGTCTCGGAGGAGTCCGACCCGGGCAAGGCCGCCACCGTCCTCGACCAGCCCTTCGAGAAGCCGGACCTCGTCCTCACCGACACACACGGCAAGAAGTACGACCTCCGCAAGGAGACCCAGGGCCATCCGACCCTCCTCTACTTCGGCTACACCCACTGCCCCGACATCTGCCCGACGACGATGAGCAACATCGCCGTCGCCAAGAAGGCGCTGCCCAGGGCCGAGCAGAACGACCTCCGGGTGGTGTTCGTCACCACCGACCCCGGCCGCGACACCCCGGCCGGGCTGGGCACATGGCTCAAGGGCATCGACCCCCAGTTCATCGGCCTGACCGGGGACTTCGCCACCATCCAGGCCGGCGCCCGCTCCGTCGGCATCTCCGTGGAGCCGACGGCCAAGGACAAGAACGGCAAGCTCGTCTCCGTCCACGGCACCCAGGTCATCGTCTTCTCCCCGAAGACGAACGGCGGTTACGTCCTCTACGGCGAGAACGCCACGGTCGACGACTACACCAAGGACCTGCCCAAGCTCGTCAAGGGGGCGAACCCGTGAGGCGCCGCTCCACCGTGCTGACCACGGCCGCCGCGCTCGCCGGTGCGCTGGCCCTCGCGGGCTGCGGCTCCGGCTCGGACGCCGGCTCCTCGAAGGCCGAGCTGTCCGTGAGCGCGCCGTACATGCCCCAGCCGGTCTCCGCCGACATGGCCGCCGGGTTCCTGACGATCACCAACAAGGGGGGCGCGCAGGACGAGCTGACCTCGGTCACCAGCGACGTCGCCGGCCAGGTCACCATGCACAGCACCATGGGCGGCGCCATGCAGGAGAAGTCCTCCTTCGCCATACCGGCGCACGGTCAACTCGTGTTCAAAAGCGGTGGCAACCATCTGATGTTCGAGAAGCTGAAGCGCAAGCCGGACCAGGGCCAGAAGGTCACCCTGAAACTCACCTTCGCCCGGTCCGGGCCGCTCACCGTCGAGATGCCGGTGAAGTCCGCCACGTACAACCCGTCGACCGGACACTGAGGGAGGGACCATCTTGACGCGGACCATCACCCCCCGCCTGCGCACCCTGGTGCTGCTGCTCCTCGCCGTCACCGGCGCGCTGCTCGCGGGCGCCGGTCCGGCCTCCGCGCATGCCGCGCTGACCGGCAGCGACCCCGCACAGGGGGTGGTGGTCGACAAGGCACCCACCCAGGTGTCGCTCACCTTCTCCGAGAAGGTGGCGATGAACGACGACTCGCTGCAGGTCCTCGACCCCAAGGGCAGGAAGGTCGAGGTGGGCGCGCCCACCGACGTGAGCGGCACCACCTACGCCGTGAGGCTCAGGAGCGGCCTGGGCAAGGGCACCTACACGGTCACCTACCAGGTCGTCTCGGCCGACAGCCACCCCGTCTCCGGCGCCTACACCTTCTCCATCGGGGCGCCCTCGCAGACCGTCGTCTCCGGCACCGGGCCGGTCGCGGGCGGCGGAGCAGTGGGCGGGCTCTACGCGTTCGGGCGGTACGCGTCGTACGCCGGCTTCATCGTGCTGGCGGGCGGCGCGGCCTTCGTGCTCGCCTGCTGGCAGCGCGGCGCGGGCGTACGGGCCCTGCAACGGCTGGTCGTCGGCGGCTGGCTCACACTCACCGCGGCGACCCTGTGGCTGCTGCTCCTGCGCGGCTCGTACACCGGCTCCGGGAAGATCGCCGACATCTTCGACCTCGGTCTGCTGGGCCAGGTGCTGCAGACCAAGACCGGCGCGGCCCTGGTCTCCCGGCTGCTGCTGCTCGCCGCCGCCGCGCTGTTCATCGCCGTCCTCTTCGGCGCGTATACCAAGCGTGAGGAGGGCCAGGACAAGCGCGACCTGACCTTCGGGCTCGCCATCGGCGGGGTGGTCGTCGCGGCCGGGCTCGCGAGCAGCTGGGCGATGGCCGAGCATGCCTCGGTCGGGCTCCAGCCGGGCATCGCCATGCCCGTCGACGTCGTCCACCTGCTCGCCGTCGCCGCCTGGCTGGGCGGGCTCACCGCCCTGTTGGTCGCCCTGTACCGGGCGCCCGCCGAGACACCGGTGGAGGCCGCCGCGGTCCGCCGCTTCTCCCGGGTGGCCTTCGGATCCGTCCTCGCGCTCGTCGCGACCGGCATCTACCAGTCCTGGCGTCAGCTGGGCTCCTGGTCGGCGTTCACCGACACCCGGTACGGACAGCTGCTGCTGGTCAAGCTCGGGCTGGTCGCGCTGCTGGTCGGTATCGCGTCGGTGTCCCGGCGGTGGACCGGGCGGCTCGGCGACAGCGCCGAGCCGGTCGCCGTCGCCGAGGAGGCCGAGAGCGCGGTCACGTTGGCCGTCGCCGGGAAGGCCGGGCAGAAGCGGGCCGCGTCCGGTACGGCCAAGAAGGCCGGCGGCAAGGACAACAGCGCCGGTGACGCCGAGCGCACCGCCCAGCTCGCCCGGCAGCGGGCCGCCATGGACGCCGCCCGGCAGAAGCGGCTGCGGGACGGTGACACGAACCGCTTCGGGCTGCGCCGCTCGGTGCTGGCCGAGGCGGGCGTCGCGGTCGTGCTGCTCGCCGTCACCACCTGGCTGACCCAGACCGAACCGGGCCGCACCGAGCTGGACGCGAGGGCCGCCACCTCGTCCTCCGCCGGCTCGGCCACGGCGCCCTCGAACGGCGCGGTGACCCTGGACATGCCCTTCGACACCGGCGGCACCGACGGCAAGGGCGTCGTCAGCGTGGCCCTCGACCCCGCGCGCGTGGGTGGCAACGAGATGCACGTGTACGTCCAGCGACCCAACGGCCGGGCCTTCGACATTCCCGAGGTGAAGGTCGCCTTCACCCTCGAGGCGAAGAAGATCGGCCCGCTTCCCGTGACCCCCGACCACATCACGACCGGCCACTGGTCGGCGCGCGGAGTGCAGATCCCCATGGCCGGCGACTGGAAGATCGCCGTCACCGTGCGGACCTCCGACATCGACCAGGTGACCGTCTCCAAGAACGCGCAGATCGGCTGAACGACACCATGCCCGACCAGTCCATCCCGCAGGCCCGTACCTCCGCCGAGGTTCCGGGGGAGCCCGAATCCGCGCCCGGCTCCGGCATCTCCCGGCGCGCGTTGCTCGGCACCGCGGGCGCCACCGGGCTCGTGCTCGGCGCGGCCGGCGGTGCCGCGGGCTATGCCGCCGCGCCCGCCCCGGCCACCCCGCTGACCTCGCTGGGCTCCACGAGGGCGATGTTTCACGGGAAACATCAGCCCGGCATCACCGAGGGGTTCCAGGCACGCGGCCATCTCGTCGCCTTCGATCTGACGGCGGGCGCGGGCCGCAAGGAGGCGGCGGCCCTGCTGCGCCGCTGGTCGTCGACGGCCGAGCGGCTGATGGCGGGCGAGGCCGCGCCGCACGACGACACCGATGTGGCCCGGGACGCCGGGCCCTCCTCGCTGACGATCACCTTCGGCTTCGGGTACGGCTTCTTCGGCAAGACCGGTCTGGACAAGCAGCGGCCGAGCGCCCTGGACCCGCTGCCGGACTTCTCCTCCGACCACCTCGACAAGTCGCGCAGCGACGGCGACCTGTGGGTGCAGATCGGCGCGGACGACGCCCTGGTCGCCTTCCACGCCCTGCGCGCGATCCAGAAGGACGCGGGCGGCGCCGCCCGGCTGCGCTGGCAGATGAACGGCTTCAACCGCACCCCGGGAGCCACCGCACACCCCATGACGGCCCGCAATCTCATGGGCCAACTGGACGGCACCCGCAATCCCAAGCCGGCCGACTCCGACTTCGACCGGCGGATCTTCGTGCCGGCCTCGGGCGAGCCCGCCTGGATGGCGAACGGCTCCTACGCCGTCGTACGCCGCATCCGCATGCTCCTGGACGACTGGGAGAAGCTGTCGGTGACGGCCCAGGAGGCGGTGATCGGGCGCCGCAAGTCCAACGGAGCGCCACTGTCCGGGGGCGACGAGACGACCCCGATGGACCTGGAGAAGACCGACGCCAAGGGCGAGTACGTCGTCCCGCTCAACGCGCACGCCCGGATCACCCGGCCCGACAAGAACGGCGGCGCGGCCATGCTGCGGCGCCCCTTCTCCTATCACGACGGCTTCGACGCCAACGGCACGCCCGACGCCGGTCTGCTCTTCGTCTGCTGGCAGGCGGACCCGCTGCGCGGCTTCGTACCGGTGCAGCGCAAGCTCGACCGCGGCGACGCGCTGTCGCAGTTCATCCGGCACGAGGCGAGCGGACTGTTCGCGGTGCCGGGCGGGGCGGCACAGGGCGAGTACGTGGGGCAGCGTCTGCTGGAGGGGTAGCCCGGAGCTCCGGGCCCGGCGCCTGACGGGGTTACGGGCTTTTCGTGATGTTCCCGTTCAAACCACCCGGTCGAGTGCTGTTCGTGAGACGCCTGCTCCATGGCCCCGCGCGGCCATTAGGGTGAGGACATGCCAGCGAGCTATGCGTATCTCGGCCCCGAGGGCACCTTCACCGAAGTCGCCCTGCGCACGCTCCCGGAAACGGCCACCCGGGAGCTCGTCCCGTATGTGTCGGTGCAGTCGGCGCTGGACGCCGTACGGGCCGGCGAGGCCGAGGCGGCGTTCGTGCCGATCGAGAACTCCGTCGAGGGCGGCATCACCACCACCCTGGACGAGCTGGTCGCGGGCGAACCGCTGATGATCTACCGCGAGGTGCTGCTGTCGATCACCTTCGCGCTGCTGGTCCGGCCGGGCACCAAGCTCACGGACATCAAGACGGTCTCCGCCCACCCGGCGGCCCAGCCACAGGTGCGCAACTGGCTGCGCAAACACCTCCCGGACGCGCACTGGGAGTCGGCCGCCTCCAACGCGGACGCCGCCCGCCTGGTCCAGGAGGGCCGCTACGACGCCGCCTTCGCGGGCGAGTTCGCCGCCGCCCGGTACGGCCTTCAGGCCCTGGAGACCGGGATCCACGACGCGGAGAACGCGCAGACCCGGTTCGTGCTGGTCGGCCGTCCGGCCCGGCCCGCCGCGCCGACCGGCGCCGACAAGACCTCGGTGGTGCTGTGGCAGCGCGACGACCACCCCGGTGCGCTGCGCGACCTGCTCGGCGAGTTCGCCTCGCGCGGCATCAACCTCATGCTGCTGCAGTCCCGGCCGACCGGCGCCGGCATCGGCAACTACTGCTTCTGCATCGACGCCGAGGGCCATATCTCCGACCGGCGGATGGCGGAGACGCTGATGGGGCTGAAGCGGATCTGCCTCCAGGTGCGTTTCCTCGGCTCCTATCCCCGCGCGGACATCACGTCGGCCGAGGTCCGGCCGACGCTGCCGGGGACGTCGGACGAGGAGTTCATGGCGGCGGCGGACTGGGTGGCGCGCTGCCAGGACGGCCGGTTCTAGCCAGTCGTACCTGCATATCATCGTTACCCACAGAAGTTATCCACAGGTGCGCTTCTCGACCTGGGGACAAGTCGACAAGCACAGGGGACTCGGTCGACAAATCGCTCTTCGGTTCACCGATGGGACCACCTGCGCCTGGGCCACCCTTCGTCCACCCGTCTCCTTCGGTTCATCTTTCGGGGCGACCGTTTTCCACCCGAAAGTGGGTGTCGACGCGCTGTGACCGGGGAATTCTTCACCCCGCTCGGCAGTTCCGGATTGATCAATTCCGAAGTCCACAGTCCATCCACACAGCCTGTGGATAACTCTTGGGCGGGTGTGGATTTCTGTGGACAGCGGGGCTGCGAAGTCCCGTTCTCCACAAGGAAATCCGGTCAACCCGGCGCCCGGACCTGCCCCGTCCCAGGGAGTGAGACACTTTCCCTTGACGCGTTCTGACACGTTTCGCAATTTACGCATAACTGAACGTAAGCGGGCGAACAGCGTCGAATCCGAACTCCCCGGAATAGGGATTCGTGAGCGGCAAGCCCGCACCGGTAGCCTTGGCCTCGTGATTGACCTTCGCCTGCTTCGTGAGGACCCCGACCGTGTGCGCGCGTCCCAGCGCGCCCGTGGAGAGGATGTCGCGCTCGTCGACTCCCTCCTGTCTGCCGACGAGCGGCGCAGGTCCTCCGGCGTCCGCTTCGACGAGCTGCGCGCCGAGCAGAAGCAGCTCGGCAAGCTGATCCCCAAGGCCACCGGCGACGAGAAGGCCGAGCTGCTCAAGCGGGCCGGCCAGCTCGCCGCCGACGTCAAGGCCGCCGACGCCGAGCGCGACGCGGCCGACGCCGAGACCCAGGAGCTGCTGCTCCAGCTCGGCAACCTCGTTCACCCCGACGTGCCCGTCGGCGGCGAGGAGGACTTCGTCACCCTGGAGACCCACGGCACGATCCGTGACTTCGGTGCCGAGGGCTTCGAGCCCAAGGACCACCTGGAGCTCGGCCAGCTGCTCGGCGCCATCGACGTCGAGCGCGGCGCCAAGGTCTCCGGCTCCCGCTTCTACTTCCTCACCGGCGTCGGCGCCCTGCTGGAGCTGGCCCTGGTGAACGCGGCGCTGGCCCAGGCCACGGCCGCGGGCTTCACCCCCATGCTCACCCCGGCGCTGGTCCGCCCCCAGTCCATGGCGGGCACCGGCTTCCTCGGCCAGGCGGCCCAGGACGTCTATCACCTGGACAAGGACGACCTGTACCTGGTCGGCACGTCCGAGGTCCCGCTGGCGGCGTACCACATGGACGAGATCCTCGACGCCGACAAGCTGCCGCTGCGCTACGCGGGCTTCTCCCCCTGCTTCCGCCGCGAGGCCGGCTCACACGGCAAGGACACGCGGGGCATCTTCCGGGTGCACCAGTTCGACAAGGTCGAGATGTTCTCCTACGTCGCCCCCGAGGACTCCCAGGCCGAGCACCAGCGCCTGCTGGAGTGGGAGAAGCAGTGGCTGACCTCGCTGGAGCTGCCGTTCCGCGTCATCGACGTCGCCTCCGCCGACCTCGGCGCCTCGGCCGCCCGCAAGTTCGACTGTGAGGCGTGGATCCCGACCCAGGGCAAGTACCGCGAGCTGACCTCGACCTCGGACTGCACCGAGTTCCAGTCCCGCCGCCTGTCGATCCGCGTCCGCGACGGCAAGCAGGTCAAGCCGCTCGCCACCCTCAACGGCACGCTGTGCGCCGTACCGCGCACGATCGTGGCGATCCTGGAGAACCACCAGCAGGCCGACGGCTCCGTCCGGGTCCCCGAGGTGCTGCGCCCGTACCTGGGCGGCCGGGAGGTCCTGGAGCCGGCCGCCAAGTGACCGGTTTCCCCTACCGGCTGATCGCCACCGACCTCGACGGCACGCTCCTGCGCTCCGACGAGTCGGTCTCGCAGCGCACCCGAGACGCGCTCGCCGCGGCCACCGCGGCGGGCGCGGCCCATATCGTCGTCACCGGCCGCGCGGTCCCGTGGACCCGGCACATCCTGGACGACCTCGGGTACGACGGGCTCGCCGTCTGCGGCCAGGGCGCACAGGTCTACGACGCCGGGACGCACCGCCTGCTGACCTCGGTCACCCTGGACCGGCAGCTGGCGGGCGTGGCGCTGGCCAAGATCGAGACCGAGGTGGGCCCGCTGTACCTGGCGGCCAGCCGGGACGGTCTCGACGGCGAGGTGCTGGTGGGCCCGGGGTACGCGGTCACGGGCGCCCTGCCCGCCACTCCCTTCACGGACGCGTCCGACCTCTGGACGGCTCCGCTCAACAAGATCTACATACAGCACCCGACGCTGAGCGACGACGACCTGGCCGACGCGGCCCGGCAGGCGGCCGGCGGCTTCGTCACGGTGGCCATGGCGGGCGAGGGCATCGTGGAGCTGTTGCCGTTCGGCCTGTCCAAGGCGACGGGTCTGTCGCTGGCGGCCCGCCGCCTGGGCCTGAAGTCCACGGACACCCTCGCCTTCGGTGACATGCCCAACGACATCCCGATGTTCGCCTGGGCCTCCCACGGCGTGGCCATGTCCAACGCCCATGAGGAGCTCCGCGCGGTGGCCGACGAGGTGACCTCCTCCAACGAGGAGGACGGGATCGCGGTGGTGCTGGAGAGGTTGCTGCCGTAGTTCCCCGCACCCCTTGGGGCGCTCGTAGCTGCGGGCAGCCGTGCCGCCGGGGCGGCCCGGGTGGGCGCTGGGGGTACCCCCTCCGGGCGAGGCACCTCGCCGAGTTGCGCGACTCACCCGGGCCGCCCCAGGGCAGGGTGCCCCCTCACAAGAGAGGGCCACGGGGAAGGCGGCCCACGCAAGCGCAGCGCTCACGTGCTCGAAGCGGCCGCCCCGGGCAGCTCCTGGAGCTCCACGGTGGGGTAACTACACCGGAGCCGGCCTCGGGCTGCCCTGTCGGGAGCTGGACGTACTGCCGTGCATCGACATCGCCCACCTCCACTCCCAGAACGCGGCGCCGGGACACTCCCGGCGGATCGGGCACAACCACTCTGCCCCGCCGCCGAGTTGGCCGCCACCGAATTAACCGGTGACCGGCAGGCCGTCCTACCGGAGGCGCCATCTGCGGCGCCGGGCCTTGCTGAAGAACCAGCCCGCCGGCGGCTCGTCGGAGCGCCACGGCTGTGGCTCCGGTTCCTCGGCCCGCCACCGGGCGGCGAGCATCCGGGCTCTCGCGGACGGCTCCGAGGTCTCGGCGGCATGTACGAAGGAGTCGTCCAGGACCAGCTCGTCCCAGGCGTCGTCTTCGGCCCGCCCACGCCCGTCGGTCTGCGGCGTCTCCTCTGCCATCACCGGCCTCCTAGCCGTACATCCGATTTGCCCAGTGTGCCGGGACCGAGGTGAAGTCCCCGTCAGAGCCGCCGCAGGCCTGCACAGCCCGACGCAGCCCTACTCCTCGCCCGCCAGCTTCAGCGTCCGCAGCTTCTGCCCGGCGAACCAGGTGGCCAGCACGGTGACCGCCACCAGCAGCACGGTGGCCGTCGGCAACCCCACCTGCGAGGTCACCAGGTCCCCGCCGGCGACCTTGTGGGCGACGGCCAGCGACCACTGCTGGACGCTGAGCGTGCGCGCGCCGGGCACCAGCGAGCCGAACAGCGCCTCCCAGACCAGCGCGTACACGAGCCCGAAGACCACCGCGTGCCGCGAGACCGTGCCGAGCAGCAGGAACAGCGCCGAGTAGGCGATGGAGGAGACCAGTGCCGCGACCGTGTAGGCGACGGCGATCTGCTGGCCGTTGCCGTTGAGGATCAGCCCCGCGATCAGGGTCGGCACCGCCGAGAAGACCATGGTCACGGCGATGGCGACGATCAGCTTGGTGACGATGATCGTGGGCCGCTTCAGCGGCTTGGACAGCAGGTAGACGACGGAGCCGTCGTCGATCTCCGGGCCGATCGCGCCCGTGCCCGCGATGACGCCGATGATCGGGACCATCGTGGCGATCGCGAAACCGCCGAGGACGTCGGACGCGGTCTGGTCGTCGGCTCCGGTCAGGCCGCGCACGGCGACGGAGAGCACGATCAGCAGCAGCGGCAGCGCGCCGAGGATGAGGGCCCGGCGACGGCCGAGCAGGGCCCGGTAGGTGAGCCGGGCGACGGTGGGGTCGTACATCTTCGGCCTCCTACGCCGCGACCAGATACGAGAAGACGGACTCCAGGGACTCGTCCGACGGCGAGACCGTGAGCAGCCGGATGCCGTGGTCCTTGGCGACCTGCGGCAGCAGCGCGGTGAAGCGGCCGAAGTCGATGGCCTGGATGCGCAACGCACCCTCGCTCAGGTCGACCTCGATGCCGGCGGTCGAGGGGTCGGCGATCAGCGCGGCCGCGAGGGCACGGTCGTCGCTGGAGCGGACCAGGTAGCGGTGCGGGCGGTCGGTCATCAGCCGGCGGATCCTGCGGAAGTCACCGCTGGCCGCGTGCCGCCCCGCGACGACGACCTCGATGTGCCGGGCGAGCTGTTCGACCTCTTCGAGGATGTGCGAGGAGAACAACACGGTGCGGCCCTCGTCGCCCATCTTGCGCAGCAGGTCCATCAGTTGCATGCGCTGGCGCGGGTCCATGCCGTTGAACGGCTCGTCCAGCAGCAGCAGCGACGGGTCGTGCACCAGCGCGCTCGCCATCTTCACGCGCTGCCGCATGCCCTTGGAGTACGTGGAGATCTTCCGGTCCTGCGCGTACTCCATCTCGACCGTGGCCAGCGCCCTTTGGGCCGCCTTGTCCCCGAGTCCGTGCAGCTCGGCGTTGGCGACGACGAACTCCCGGCCGGTGAGGAAGTCGTACATCGCCTCGCGCTCGGGGACGATGCCGATGTGCCGGTAGATCTGCTCGTTGCGCCACACGGGCTGTCCGTCGAGGGTGACGGTGCCGGTGGAGGGGGCGAGGAAGCCGCCCATCATGTTGATCAGGGTGGACTTTCCGGCGCCGTTGGGGCCGAGCAGGCCGGTGACGCCGGGGCCGATGGTCATGGTGATGTCGTTGACGGCGACCACGTTGCCGAACCAGCGGGAGACATGGTCGATGCTGAGCGTGGTCACAGTCCCACCTTCTTGTAGCGGCGCATCAGCAGGCCGTAGCTGCCGGCGATCAGGGCGAGCACGACCAGGACGTAGACCACGCCCTGCCCGGCCGACGGGTCGACCGCTCCGGGGTTGCGGGCGGTCGCGCCCAGGAAGGCCGACTGGACGCCGTCGATGAGCGTGACGGGCGAGAACAGACCGATCCACGGGATGGCGGAGTTGTGGTTCTGCACGTCGGCGATCGCCTGGAGCGTGCTCACCGCGCCGTAGGAGATGATCAGCACGGCGATCACGGCGGCGATACCGAAGCCGCGGCGCGGGGTGACGGCGGCGATGACCAGGCCGATGCCGGCGAACAGCAGGGAGAGCAGGGCCACGGAGACCAGTCCCTCGGCGAATTCCTTCGTCTGGTGGGCGAAGCCCAGCTTGGCCAGAAGCGCGCCCACGTACATCACGAGCAGGGGAGCGGCGGTCAGGATGAAGATCGCCGAGGCGAGCGAGGCGAACTTCGCGCGTACGTAGTCCGCGGTCTCGATGGGCCGCGAGAAGTACAGCGGTACGGTCTTGAAGCGCAGGTCGCGGGAGACGGCCTGGGGTGCCTGCGCGGCGACGTACAGGCTGATCACGGCCTGCATCATGATCGCGTAGCGGGTGTAGGCCACCGGCAGTTCGTGCGCCTTGGTGAAGACCGCGACGGCCACCATGATGGCCGCGGGCACGCACATCACCGCGAACAGCAGCATCGGCAGCACCTTGGACTTGGCCGAGCGGCCGAGGCCGTACGCGCCGCGCAGCGACTGTGCGTACAGCGAGCGGCGGGCGTAGGCGCGGCCCAGGCGGGGGCCGTCGTAGCCGCGGTAGCCGATGTCGTGGATGCGGGTCTGGTCGCCCGGGGGCGAGGTCAGGGGCTGCAAGGGGTGCTCAACCGCCATGGCCGGCGTGCTCCTTCCGCTGCTCGTCGCTGTCGTGTTCGTCGCTGCCGGTGAAGACCTCGGAGATGTGGTGCCGGCGCTGTTCCATGCGCACCAGGCCGAGCCCGAGGTCGGCGACGACGTCCCGGATCAGGTCGTACGTCTCCTCGCCCTGGGCTGTCAGCAGCAGGATGTGTCCCGCGCCGGGCAGGCCCTGACCCTCGTTGTGGGTGTCCACCCCGCGCGCGTGGAGCGCGTCGCGGACCGCGCGGGTGCCGTCGGGGTGGGCGTCGCTGTCGGTGACCTCGATCGCGAGGGTCGCCGTGGCCTGGGTGAAGTCGGTGGTGGAACTGGAGCGCAGGAGCTTGCCGCCGTCGATGACGACGACATGGTCGCAGGTGCGCTCCAGTTCACCGAGGAGGTGGGAGGTGACCAGGACCGAGATGCCGAACTCGGTGTGGATGCGGCGGATCAGGCCGAGCATCTCGTCCCGTCCGACCGGGTCGAGGCCGTTGGTCGGCTCGTCCAGGAACACCAGTTGCGGGTCGTGCACCAGCGCCTGGGCGAGCTTCACCCGCTGCTTCATGCCCGTGGAGTAGCCGCCGATGGGGCGGTAGCGCTCCTCGTACAGGCCGACGTGGCGCAGGGTGTCCGCGGTGCGCTCGCGCGCGGCGGTGGGCGGCAGGCCTGACATGCGCGCCATGTGGACGACGAACTCGGTGGCCGAGACGTCCGGCGGCAGGCAGTCGTGCTCCGGCATGTAGCCGACGCGCTCACGGATGGCGCCGCCCTTGGTGGCGACGTCGAGGCCGAGCACCTCGGCTCGGCCCTCCGTGGCGGGGGACAGCCCCAGCAGAATCTTGATCAGGGTGGACTTGCCGGCGCCGTTGGCTCCGACGAGTCCGGTCACACCGGGCCCGATGTCCACGGACAGCCGGTCGAGCGCGGTCACCCGGGGGAACCGCTTGCTCAGGCTTTCGGTCGCGATCACAGTCACGCCTACGACCGTAGTGATCCCGGCCACGCCGGTCGTCAGACCTCAGAGCCGTCTTCGCGTCAGACCCAGGTATTACGGGACCCTAAGGGTCGCCCCTGTCCAGGGGTTACCCCGGGTTCTCCACAGGCCGCGTCCACCCTATTGACGCCGCCTCTAACAACTGTCACATTCACCAATGTCAAGTTACGGACGCGTACCGCAGTCGACGACGAGTCGGCGGCACGACGGGACGAGGCGGCATGACGACGGCAGTGAGCAGCGAACTCTCCGTGGAACTGCGGGGGTTCAGGCGGGTGCAGCGCCTCGCCTACGAGTGCGCGGAGGCGGTCGCGGCGCGGCTGGAGCCGGGCGTGACCGAGCGCGAGGCGGCGCGGATGCAGCGGGAGTACCTGCGCGAGCGCGGCGTGCGGGACTGGTTCCACCTCCCCTTCGCCTGGTTCGGCGACCGCACCGCGTTCGCCGGCTTCCGCATCCCCCTGCAGTTCTTCCCCACCGACCGCGCCCTGGAGCCCGGGATGCCGTTCATCCTGGACATGGCGCCGGTGTACGAGGGATACACGGCGGACATCGGCTACTCGGGCTCGCTCGGCGTCAACCCGGTGCAGGACCGGCTGATGGCCGACCTGGAGGCACACCGCGAGCTGATCCTGCGTGAGGTGCGCGAGCGCCGCCCGCTGCGCGAGATCTACGAGGACGTGGACCGGCTCATGGTCCGCCAGGGCTATGCCAACCGGCATCGCGCGTATCCCTTCGGGGTGATCGCCCACAAGGTGGACCGCGTGCCGCAGCGCCGCTGGTCTTTCCACCTCTTCGGATTCGGCACACAGTCCCTGAAGGGCCTGGCCGCCGACGCGCTGCACGGCCACCGCGAGGGCTGGTCGCCCCTGTGGTCGCCGTACCGCTTCTCCGACCACCCGCCGAAGCCGGGCCTGTGGGCGGTCGAACCGCACCTCGGCTTCCGGGGTACGGGCGCGAAGTTCGAGGAGATCCTCGTGGTCACCGACTCGAAGGACCCCGGGCAGAGCGCGTTCTGGCTGGACGACGATCTGCCGCACGTGCGGCGCTGGGCGGAGGAGAAGTGACGCTGAAAGGTGCGCGGGAGCGCCGGATCGCGACCGGCGGGGTCGAACTGTGCGTGGCCGAACTGGGCGACCCGGAGCAGCCGACGGTGGTGCTGGTGCATGGCTACCCCGACAGCAAGGAGGTCTGGTCGGAGGTCGCCGTCCGCCTCGCCGACCGCTTCCACGTGGTCCTGTACGACGTCCGGGGCCATGGCCGCTCGACGGCGCCCCGGCCGCTGCGCGGCGGCTTCACCCTGCCCAAGCTCACCGACGACTTCCTGGCCGTGGTGGACGCGGTCAGCCCGGACCGCCCGGTGCACCTGGTCGGGCACGACTGGGGCTCGGTGCAGTCCTGGGAGTTCGTCACGGTCGGCCGCACCGAGGGCCGTATCGCCTCCTTCACCTCGATCTCCGGCCCGTCCCTCGACCACTTCGGGCACTGGATCAACGCGCGCGTGAAGCGCCCGACGCCCCGCCGGGTGGGCCAGCTCCTCGGCCAGGGCGCCAAGTCCTGGTACGTGTACCTGCTGCACACCCCGGTCCTGCCGGAGCTGGCCTGGCGCGGCCCGCTCGGCAAGCGCTGGCCGAAGATCCTCCAGCGGATGGAGAAGGTCCCCGGCGACGACTACCCGACCCCCTCCCTCCCCTCCGACGCGGCGCACGGCGCCTGGCTGTACCGGGACAACGTCCGCGCCCGGCTGCGCAGGCCGCGCCCCGACGCCTACGCGCACGCGCCCGTGCAGCTCATCACACCCCAGGACGACGCGTTCCTCTCCGAGCGGCTCTACGACGACCTGAAGCAGTGGGTGCCCCGGCTGACCCGCCGCACGCTCCCGGCCAAGCACTGGGTCCCGCGCACCCGCCCCGGCCAACTCGCCTCCTGGATCGAGGAATTCATCATGTCCGTGGACGGCGGCCGCCCCGAACCGAAGGCCACCGGACGCTACTCCGACCGGTTCGGCGGGCAGTTGGTGCTGATCACCGGAGCCGGCAGCGGCATCGGCCGGGCCACGGCGTTCGCGTTCGCCGAGGCCGGCGCGCGCGTGGTCGCCGTCGACCGCGACGCCGAGGCGGCAGCCCGCACCGCCGAGCTGTCCCGGCTGATCGGCGCGCCCGAGGCCTGGGCGGAGACGGCCGACGTCGCCGACGAGCAGGCGATGGAGAAGCTCGCCGAGAAGGTGCATCGCGAGTACGGCGTGCTGGACGTGCTGGTCAACAACGCGGGCATCGGTCTGTCGGGCTCCTTCTTCGCCACCACGACCGACGACTGGCGCAAGGTCCTGGACGTGAACCTGTGGGGCGTGATCTACGGCTGCCGGCTCTTCGGCGCGCGGATGGCCGAGCGCGACCAGGGCGGCCACATCGTCAACCTCGCCTCGGCGGCAGCCTTCCAGCCCTCCCGCGCGCTGCCCGCATACAGCACCTCCAAGGCCGCGGTGCTGATGCTCTCCGAGTGCCTGCGCGCCGAACTCGCCGGACAGGGCATCGGGGTGAGCGCCCTATGCCCGGGCATCGTCAACACCAACATCACCTCCACGGCCCGCTTCGCCGGCGTGGACGAGGACGAGGAACGCCGCCGCCAGAAGAACTCGGCCCGCCTGTACGGCCTGCGCAACTACCCCCCGGAGAAGGTCGCCGAGGCGATCCTGGACGCGGTGACCCGCAACCGGGCGGTCGTCCCGGTGACCCCGGAGGCCAGGGGCGCCCATGTGTTGTCCCGGTTCATGCCGGGGGCACTGCGGCGACTCGCGCGGGTGGAACCGAAGTTGTGAGCCGCGCCGTGGGGATCGCGGCCGGGCGCAGGCTGCGGGCCCGTCGTGGCTGGTCGCGCAGTTCCCCGCGCCCCCGGCGGCTTCGCGATGCGGGCAAGCGAAAACCTCCCCCGGCCACAGCACAGGGCACCTGCCAAAGGACCCGTTCATGACCGACCCCCCGGCCCAACCGAGGTACCGCATAGAAGACCTGGCCCACGAAACCCGCACCACCGTGAGAACCATCCGCGCCTACCAGGACCGCGGCCTCCTGCCCCGCCCAGAACGCAGGGGCCGCGCGAACCTGTACTCCGAGGCCCACATCACCCGGCTCCACCAGATCGCCCACCTCCTCGACCGCGGCTACACCCTGGCCTCGATCAAGGAACTGCTGGACGCCTGGGACACCGGCCGCGGCCTGGGCGGGGTCCTGGGCCTGGTCACCGAGGTGGAGGGGCCGTGGACGGACGAACGCCCCGACCGCATCACCCGCACCGACCTGGACGCCCGCTTCGGCGGCACCCCGGACGACGACGCCGTGACCGAGGCGGTCGCACTCGGGGTGCTGGAGCGGATCGACGGCGACCCCGACACATTCCTCGTGCCGAGCCCGCAAGAGCTGTCCGCTGCCGTCGAGTTGCACGCGGCCGGAGTCCCGCTGTCCGCGATCTCGAGCCATCTGCGGGAGTTGAGGGGCCAGGTCGAGCACATCGCCGCCCGTTTCCTGGAGTTCACCGCCGAGTACGTCTTCGCCCGCTACCTGGACGACCCCGGGCGCCGTACGGACGCGCACGCGACGGAAGCCGCCGCACTCGTGCGCCGCCTGCGGCCACTGGCCCAGCAGACGATGGAGGCCGAACTTGCCCGCGCCATGCGTTCGTTGGCGACGCGCCATCTGCGCACACACCTGAGTACGGAGAAGTCGGCCGACGAGCCTCCCGCCGACCGCTGCGTCGCCCTTCCCGCCCAGACGATCGACGCCGTGGAAAAGCTGGTTGGCCGTGAGCGTGCTTCCGAGTTCATCGCACTGGCAGCCGAACGCGAGGTAAGAGCCCGCGCCTTGGATGACCTCGCCTCAGGCACCGTACGGACTCGGGAAGTTCGCGAATCACCCTAAGAGGTACGCCGCTTGTCCACAGATTCGTCAATTCGCCTGTGGATAACCTCAGTTGGTTGTGGATCAAACCTACGAACAAAAAAACCTGCGTGATCCGCGTCGCTCCCGCACCCTGGACACATGGACGAAAGACGCACCGTGAAGGTGTCGAAGTACCTCTCCAAACACCTCCGCCATCAGCCGGAGCGCATCGGGCTCACCCTGGACCCGGGCGGCTGGGTGGAGATCGACACACTCATCATCGCGGCCGCCGACCACGGCTTCCGGTTCACGCGCGAGGAACTGGACCACGTCGTGGCCACCAACGACAAGCAGCGCTTCGCGATCGAGGGCAACCGCATCCGTGCAAGCCAAGGCCACAGCATCGAGGTCGACCTCGGCCTGCCCCCGGCGACCCCGCCGCCGTACCTCTACCACGGCACCGTCGACCGCAACCTGGACGCGATCCGCGCCGACGGCCTCAAGCCCATGAACCGGCACGACGTCCATCTCTCCGCCGACCGCGAGACCGCCACCCGGGTCGGCGCCCGCCGCGGCCGCCCCGTGGTGCTCGCCGTCGACGCGGGCGCCATGCACCGCGACGGACACGTCTTCCGGCTCAGCGCCAACGGAGTCTGGCTGACCAGCGCCGTACCGCCGCGCTACCTGCGCTTTCCGGGCCCCCGCTGACCCGGACCAGACCTGCCGCCCCGCCTTCCAGTCCGTGCCCGGGCAGCCGCGTACGGTGACCGTTTGGTCCGTTGTCAGTGGGGCCGCTTACTCTCGAACGCATGAGTCTGCGTCTGAGCACCGTGATCCTGCCCTACCGCCGCTGGAGCGAAGGCGGCCGTTCGGCCTGGGTGCGGGCCGAGCAGCTCGGCTTCCACACGGCGTACACCTACGACCACCTGTCCTGGCGCAGCTTCCGTGACGGCCCCTGGTTCGGCGCGGTCCCGACGCTGACCGCCGCCGCCGGCGTCACCGAGCGGCTGCGCCTGGGCACGCTGGTGACCTCGCCGAACTTCCGGCACCCGGTGACCCTCGCCAAGGAGCTGATCTCCCTCGACGACATCTCCGGCGGCCGGATCACCCTCGGCATCGGCGCCGGCGGCACCGGTTTCGACGCGACGACCCTTTTGCACAGCGGTCAGGAGCAGTGGAGCCCGCGCGAGCGCGCCGACCGGTTCGCCGAGTTCGTGCCGCTGCTGGACCGACTGCTCACCGAGGACGCCGTGACGTACGAGGGCCGCTTCTACTCGGCGCACGAGGCGCGGAACATCCCGGGCTGTGTGCAGCGGCCCCGGCTGCCGTTCGCGGTGGCGGCCACCGGCCCGCGCGGCCTGAAGCTCGCCGCGCGGCACGGCCAGGCCTGGGTGACCACGGGCGACCCGAAGCTGTACGAGAACGGCACCCCCGAGCAGTCCGTCGAGGCCCTGCGCGGGCAGATCGCCAAGCTGTCCGAGGCCTGCGCGGACGCCGGGCGGGACGCGGCCGACCTGGACAAGGTCCTGCTCACGGGCTTCACCCCGGACCGCGCCCGGCCACTCCGCTCCCTGGACGCCTTCGTGGACTTCGCGGGCCGGCACCAGGAGCTGGGCTTCACGGAAATCGTGATCCACTGGCCGATCCCGGACTCCGACTTCGCCGCGGACGAGAAGGTCTTCGAGCAGATCGCCATGGAGACCACCGCCCAACTGGCCTGACCGGTACGGCGGCGGAGCCGAGTCATCTGTGTCTCATCTGTGCGGAGTCCCGCACGGCCGTGCTGGCATATGCGCGAGAATAGCCGGGTGACCTCAGCGACCAGACAGCCCGGGACCCCGTCCGCCGCCGTACGGCCGCGGCTGATCGCCACCGACCTCGACGGCACGCTGCTGCGCGACGACAAGTCGGTCTCCTCGCGCACGGTCGTCGCGCTGGCCGCCGCGGAGGAGGCGGGCATCGAGGTCTTCTTCGTCACCGGCCGCCCGGCCCGCTGGATGAACGTCGTCAGCGACCATGTCCACGGCCACGGCCTGGCGATCTGCGGCAACGGCGCCGCCGTCGTCGACCTGCACGGCGGCCCCGGCGCCCACCGGTTCGTCAAGGTGCGCGAACTGCCCCGCGAGAACGCTTTGGACGCCGTACAGCTGCTGCGCAAGGCGGCGCCCGGCACGGTGTTCGCGGTCGAGCAGACGTACGGCTTCCACCAGGAGCCGGACTATCCCAAGCTGCACATGGAGATACCGGACAATCTCCTGCCCGCCGAGCAACTCCTCGCCCCCGACGGCCCCGACGCCGACCAGCCCGTGCTCAAGATCCTGGCCTACCACCCCGATCTCGATCCGGACGCCTTCCTCACCGTCGCCCGGATCGCGGTCGGCGACCACGCCAACGTCACCCGCTCCAGCCCCAGCGCCCTGCTGGAACTGAGCGGCCCCGACGTCTCCAAGGCCAGCACCCTCGCCCTGTGCTGCGCCGAGCGCGGTATCTCGCACGAGGAAGTCGTCGCCTTCGGCGACATGCCCAACGACGTCGAGATGCTGACCTGGGCCGGCCAGTCGTACGCGATGGGCAACGCCCACCCGGACGTCATCGCCGCCGCATCGGGCCGTACGGTCGCCAACAACGAGGACGGTGTCGCGATCGTGATCGAGCAACTGCTCGCCGACCGCCTCTGAAACACCACCCCCGTCCTGCAGCTGGTACGGCGCCGCCTCCGGGAGTCGGCGTCCGTATCCGTGACGAACACCGCCTGCCCCTACGGGAGTTCGGGCACGATCCGCACGTCGCCGACCGCGATCCCGACCGGGGTGACCGTCGCACGGAAACCAGAGCGACCGTCACACGGAACGCACAGTGACCGTTTCCGCGCGAGCCGCAGCGTCCCTCACCGCGCCCCCACCAGCGACTCCGCCTCCGCCTCCCGCCGTGCCAGCGCCCGCAGCGGCCCGTCCACCGCGAGAAGCTCCGCGTACGTGCCGCGCTGCACCACCCGGCCCGCGTCGAGCACGACCACCTCGTCCACGGCCTCCAGTCCCGCCAGCCGGTGGGTGATCAGCAGCGTCGTACGGCCCTCAGTGGCGGCCAGCAGATCGGTGGTCAGCGCGTCGGCCGTCGGCAGATCCAGATGCTCGGCGGGCTCGTCGAGGACCAGGACGGGGAAGTCGGCCAGCAGGGCGCGGGTCAGCGCCAGCCGCTGCCGCTGACCGCCGGACAGCCGCGCCCCGTGCTCGCCGACCAGCGTGTCCAGCCCGTCGGGCAGCCCGTCCACCCACTCCAGCAGGCGGGCCCGCTCCAGCGCCCGGCGCAGATCGGCCTCGGTGGCGTCCTTCCTGGCCAGCAGCAGGTTCTCGCGCACGGAGCTGTCGAAGAGATGCGCGTCCTGCGCACACAGCCCGACGAGCCGCCGTACGTCGTCACCGGCCAGCGCATACGCGTCCACACCGGCGAGCGTGTACGAGCCCTGCTGCGGGTCGAGGAAGCGCAGCAGCACCTGCGCGAGGGTCGTCTTACCGGAACCGGACGCCCCGACCACCGCGATCCGCCGCCCCTCCCGCAGCGTGAGCTCGACCCCGGCCAGCGCATCCCTGTGCTGCCCCTCGTACCGCACGGTGAGCCCCTTGACCACCACGGGGAACGGCGAGGCGGGCGCCTGCCGGGGCCCCTCGGGCTCACGCACGGGCTCCGGAGCGTCCAGCACCTCGTAGACACGCTCCGCACTCCGCCGCACGCGCTGCCGGTGCCGCACGGCGAGCGGCAGCCCCAGTACGGCCTCGAAGGCGGCCAGCGGAGTGAGGACGACCACGGCCATCGCCACACCGCCGAGCCGGCCCGCGGCCACCGCCTGGGCGCCGAACAGCGCGGTCGCGGTGACCGTCAGGCCGGAGATCAGCGCGAGGAGCCCGTCGCCGAGCGCGGTCGCGGCGGCGGCGCGCGAGGCGATCCGGGTGAGGGTGCCGTCGGCCTGCCGGGCCGCGTCCGTACGGGCGGGCAGCGCACCGGCGACGGTCAGCTCGGCGGTGCCCGTGAGCAGGTCGGTGACACGGGTGGCGAGGGCGCCCCGGGCGGGGGCCAGCCGTCCCTCGGTCCGCCGGGCCACGGCCGCGGTGACAAGCGGGACACCGGCTCCGGCCACCACGAGGCCCGCCGCCAGGGCGGCACCGGCCTCGGGCAGCAGCCACGTCGTGAAGCCCACGGCGCCGGCGGAGACCACGACGGCCACCGACGCCGGCAACAGCCAGCGCAGCCAGTAGTCCTGGAGCTCGTCGACGTCCGCGACCAGCCGAGTGAGAAGATCGCCGCGCCGGGCGGTCCGCAGTCCGGCGGGCGCGAGCCGCTCCATCCTCCGGTACACGGCGACCCGGGTGTCGGCCAGCATCCGCAGCACGGCGTCGTGCGACACCAGCCGCTCGGCGTACCGGAAGACGGCCCGCCCGATCCCGAAGGCCCGCGTTGCGGTCACGGCCACCATCAGATACAGCACAGGCGGCTGCTGCGAGGCCCGGGAGATGAGCCATCCCGAGGTCGCCATCAGCCCAACGGCACTCCCCAACGCGAGACTGCCGAGCAGCAAGGCCAGCAGCATCCGCCCCCGCCGGGGACCGGCAAGCCCCCGGACCCGCGCCAGCACACGCCGGGGGCGGTCCGACGACGCGCCCCCCGAACCACTCTCCGGCTCACGGCCCCCGGAGACCGACGGGCCACTGCCCGGCCCACCGAGCCCGGACGCCGGGGAACCACCGGCCAGCCCACTGAGTCGGCCGGCGGGTGGTCGCGGGTCCAGGGGGCGGAGCCCTCCGGAGGGGCGCCTACAGCTCCGGTCGGTCAACAGCTCCGGGCCGTCCAGCCGCACCACCCGGTCCGCGACCTCCAACAACGCCGGCCGATGCACAACGAGCAGCACGGTACGGCCCGCCGCAAGCCGCCGTACCGCCGCCACAACGCCGGCCTCCGTCTCCCCGTCCAGCCCAGCCGTCGGCTCATCCAGCAACAGCACAGGCCGGTCGGCAAGAAACGCCCGGGCAAGGGCCAACCGCTGCCGCTGCCCCGCCGACAGCCCGGCCCCGTCCTCCCCGAGCGGGGTCTTGGCCCCCTCGGGCAAGGCGTCCACGAACTCCAGCGCACCGGCATCCCGCAGCGCCCGCCGTACGGCACCGTCGTCCGCGTCGGGCCGGACCAGCCGTACGTTGTCCGCGATGGTCCCGGCGTACAGATGCGGCCGCTGCGGCACCCATGCGATCCGCGACCGCCACTCCTCCAGATCGAGATCCGCGAGATCGGCTCCCCCGACCCGCATCCGCCCCTCGGCGGGCTCGACGAACCCCAGCAGCACGTTCAGCAGCGTCGACTTACCCGCCCCGCTCGGCCCCACCAGCGCCACCGTCTCACCGGGCTCGACGCTGAACGACACGTCCGTCACCGCGTCCGCCGACCGACCGGGATAGCGAACAGTGACCCCCTCGAAGGCCACGGCGCCCGAGGGCACCGCACCGGTACCGGACGCCGGAACCGGCGTCTGCAGCACTGTGAAGATCTCCTCCGCCGCGGCAAGCCCTTCGGCCGCCGCGTGATATTGCGCACCGACCTGCCGCAAGGGAAGGTACGCCTCGGGCGCCAGCACCAGGATCACCAGACCGATGTACAGATCCATGTCGCCGTGCACGAGTCGCATGCCGATCGTCACCGCGACCAGGGCGACCGACAGCGTGGCGAGCAACTCCAGCGCGAAGGAGGAGAGGAAGGCGATCCGCAGGGTCTTCAGGGTGGCCTGCCGGTACTCGCCGGTGATCCGGCGGATGGACTCGGCCTGAGCCTTGGCCCGGCCGAAGACCTTCAGCGTGGGCAGTCCGGCGACCACGTCCAGGAAATGCCCCGACAGCCGGGACAGCAGCCGCCACTGACGGTCCATCCGGGCCTGGGTGGCCCAGCCGATCAGCATCATGAAGAGCGGAATGAGGGGCAGGGTGCCGACGATGATCGCCGCAGACACCCAGTCCTCGGTGACGATCCGCGCCAGCACCGACACCGGTACCACCACCGCAAGCCCCAACTGCGGCAGATAGCGGGAGAAGTAGTCGTCGAGGGCGTCGACCCCACGCGTGGCCAGAGTGACCAGCGAACCGGTGCGCTGCCCGGCCAGCCACCCGGGGCCGAGCGCCGCCGCCCGGTCGAGGAGCCGACCCCGCAGCTCGGACTTCACCGCCGCGCTCGCCCGATGGGCAGCGAGCTCGGTAAGCCATGCGACTGCCGCCCGACCCACGGACACGGCCGCCAACAGCAGCAGGGGGGTGCGCAGTTGAGCGACGGACTCCCCGTGCTGGAACGCTCCGACGACAATCTCGGCGATGAGCATCGCCTGGGCGATGACCAGCCCGGCTCCGACGGCACCCAGACCGACGACCGCCACGAGGAAGAAGCGCGTGGCGCGGGCGTACCGCAGCAGACGTGGATCGATTGGTTTCACGTGAAACGTGCCCTTCGGCCCAGGGGGGTGCGTTTCACGTGAAACACACCCCCCGGCGGACTCAGTGCGCGGCGCCGGCCGCAGCATCGGGAGCGATGTGCTGCGTACCGATCCGCTTGCGGAACACCCAGTAGGTCCAGCCCTGGTAGAGCAGCACCAGGGGCGTGGCGATGGCCGCCAGCCACGTCATGATCTTCAGGGTGTACGGGCTCGACGAGGCGTTGGTCACCGTCAGGCTCCAGTCCCCGTTGAGCGTGGACGGCATGACGTTCGGGAAGAGCGAAAGGAAGAGCATCGCCACGGCGGCCACGATGGTGACCCCGGACAGCGCGAATGCCCATCCCTCACGCCCGAACTGGTTGGCCACCAGCGCTGCCGCCAAAGCGGCGACCGCCACGACAAGGGCCACCAGGCTCTTGCCGTCACCGCTGTGGGCCTGCGTCCACAGCAGGAAGCCGAGCGCCACGACAGCCGTGACGAGGCCGACCCGCAGGGCCAGCTTCCGTGCCCGTACCCGGATGTCCCCCACGGTCTTGAGCGCGGTGAAGACCGCTCCGTGGAAGGTGAACAGCGTGAGCGTCACCAGCCCGCCGAGCAGGGCATAGGGGTTGAGCAGGTCCCAGACGCTGCCGACGTACTCGAAGTGCCGGTCGATCTTCACGCCCCACACGATGTTCCCGAAAGCCACGCCCCACAGGAACGCCGGAATCAGCGAGGTCCAGAAGATCGCCGTCTCCCAGTTGCGCTGCCAGTTCTCCTCGGGTCGCTTCGCCCGGTACTCGAAGGCGACGCCCCGGACGATCAGGCAGACCAGGATGACCAGCAGCGGCAGGTAGAAGCCGGAGAAGAGGGTGGCGTACCAGTCCGGGAACGCGGCGAAGGTCGCGCCGCCGGCCGTGAGCAGCCACACCTCGTTACCGTCCCAGACGGGCCCGATGGTGTTGATCAGCACCCGCCGCTCCGGCCGGTTGCGGGCCAGCAGCTTGGTGAGGATGCCGACCCCGAAGTCGAAGCCCTCCAGGAAGAAGTAGCCGGTCCACAGGACGGCGATCAGGACGAACCAGACGTCGTGAAGTTCCATGACTGTTCCCTCGGCCTAGTACGAGAAGGCCATCGGCTTGTCGGCGTCACGAGTGTCGCCGCCGATCTTCGTGGGCGGGTTGAGGTCGGCCTCGGTCAGCTCGGGCGGGCCGGCCTTGACGTACTTCGCGAGCAGCTTGACCTCGACCACGGCGAGGATCGCGTACAGCGAGGTCAGGACGATCATCGAGGTGAGGACCTCGCCCTGGGAGACACCGGGGGAGACCGCGTGCCGGGTCTGCAGGACGCCGTAGACGACCCACGGCTGGCGGCCCATCTCGGTGAAGATCCAGCCCCAGGAGTTGGCGATCAGCGGGAAGGCCAGGGTCCAGGTCGCGATGCGCCAGTACCAGGGCGTGAGCTTCGGGCTCAGCGCCTTGTTCTTGAACAGCACCAGATGCGGCACCTCGTCCTCGCCGACCCGCAGATGCTGCGGCAGCATGAACTTCTTGCGGGTCAGCCACAGTCCGGCCAGGCCGAGGGCGAAGGAGGACATGCCGAAGCCGATCATCCAGCGGAAGCCCCAGAAGGCCACCGGGATGTTGGGCCGGTAGTCGCCCGGGCCGAACTTCTGCTGCTCCGCCTTGTTGACATCGTTGATGCCGGGGACGTACGAGGTGAAGTCGTCGTCGGCGAGGAAGGACAGCAGGCCCGGTATCTCGATCGCGACGGTGTTGTGGCCCCTCTCCACATCGCCGTAGGCGAAGATCGAGAAGGGTGCCGGCTTCTGCCCGTCCCACAGCGCCTCGGCCGCCGCCATCTTCATCGGCTGCTGCTTGAACATGACCTTGCCGAGGGTGTCGCCGCTGATCGCGGTGAGCAGACCGGCGATGACGACAGTGACCAGGCCGAGCCGCAGCGAGGTCTTCATCTCGCGGATGTGCTTCTTGCGGGCCAGGTGGTAGGCGGCGATGCCCACCATGAAGGCGCCGCCGGTCAGGAAGGCCGCGGACAGGGTGTGGAAGGCCTGGCTGAGAGCGGTGTTCTGGGTGAGCACGGCCCAGAAGTCGGTCAGTTCGGCACGGCCCTTCGCCTTGTTGATCTTGTAGCCGACCGGGTGCTGCATCCAGGAGTTGGCCGCGAGGATGAAGTACGCGGACAGGATCGTGCCGATCGAGACCATCCAGATGCAGGCCAGGTGGATCTTCTTGGGCAGCTTGTCCCAGCCGAAGATCCACAGGCCGATGAAGGTGGACTCGAAGAAGAACGCGATCAGCGCCTCGAAGGCGAGCGGGGCGCCGAAGATGTCACCGACGAAGCGCGAGTAGTCGGACCAGTTCATGCCGAACTGGAACTCCTGCACGATGCCCGTGACCACACCCATGGCGATGTTGATCAGGAAGAGCTTGCCCCAGAACTTGGTCGCTCTGAGGTACTTCTCCTTCTCCGTGCGCACCCAGGCCGTCTGCAGCCCGGCCGTGAGGGCGGCCAGGGAGATGGTCAGCGGGACGAACAGGAAGTGGTAGACGGTGGTGATGCCGAACTGCCAGCGCGCCAGTGTCTCCGGCGCCAGAGCCAGGTCCACGTCGTCACTCTCCTTACTACGCCGTGGTACAGCGGCGGTTTGCCCTGTTTATCGCGCACATACAGGGCAATCGGGACGCGCTTGTGAACGCGTTCACATTCACAAGCCATTATGACGTACTGATTTTCGGCAACCCAAGGGGGGTCCCCCCTTCGCCTTCGCGTCAAGACCTTGGCAGCGACTTCAACATCTTGTTGAATTGCACGCCATGCAGATACGCATTTCCTGGCCCGCGGGCAACATCACCGCGACCCTCGACGCAGACGCACCGACCACCCAGGCCCTCGCCAAGGCCCTGCCGCTCACCTCCAGCGCCTGCACATGGGGCGAGGAGGTCTATTTCGACACAGGTGTCTCTGTTTCACGTGAAACGGACGCCCGGCAGGTCGTAGAGCCGGGCACGGTGGCCTTCTGGACGGACGGCGACGCCCTCGCCCTCCCCTACGGCCACACACCGATCTCGCGAGGCGACGAATGCCGCCTCGCGAGCCCCTGCAACGTTCTCGGAAGCCTGGACGGGGACGCCCGCGCACTGGCGACCGTACGAGACGGCGACCCCATCCGTGTGGAACTGATCGACGAGTAGAGCCCTCGCGGCGCTACAGCTCCTTGCGGAACGCTTCCGCCGCCTTCAGGAAGATGTCGTTCGCCTCGGTCTCTCCGACCGTCACCCGCACACCCTCGCCCGGGAACGGCCGGATCACCACCCCGTGCTGCTCACAGGCCTGAGCGAACGCGGCCGTACGCTCCCCCAGCCGCAACCAGACGAAGTTCGCCTGCGTCTCCGGCACCGTCCAGCCCTGGCCGCGCAGCGCGTCGACCACGCGCTTGCGCTCGCACACCAGCGAGCCGACCCGGCCGAGCAACTCGTCCTCGGCCCGCAGCGAGGCGATCGCCGCCTCCTGCGCGAGCTGGCTGACGCCGAAGGGCACCGCCGTCTTGCGCAGCGCAGCCGCCACCGGCTCATGGGCGATCGCGAAACCGACGCGCAGCCCGGCGAGCCCGTAGGCCTTGGAGAAGGTGCGCAGGACGCAGACGTTGGGCCGGTTCCGGTACAGCTCGACGCCGTCGGGTACCTCGGGGTCGCGGATGAACTCGCGGTAGGCCTCGTCCAGCACCACCAGAACATCGCTGGGCACCCGGTCCAGGAACCGCTCCAGCTCGGCCCGCCGCACCACCGTGCCGGTCGGGTTGTTGGGGTTGCAGACGAAGATCAGGCGCGTCCGGTCGGTGATCGCGTCCGCCATCGCGTCCAGGTCGTGCACATCGCCGGGCGTGAGCGGCACCTGCACCGACCGGGCGCCGCTGATCTGCGTGATGATCGGGTACGCCTCGAAGGACCGCCAGGCGTAGATCACCTCGTCGCCGGGACCGCTGGTGGCCTGGATGAGCTGCTGCGCGACACCCACCGAGCCGGTACCGGTGGCCAGGTCGGAGAGCGGGACGCCGAAGCGCTCCGACAGTTCCTCCATCAGCCCGGCGCATGCCATGTCCGGGTAGCGGTTGAAGTTGCAGGCGGCCGCCGTCACGGTCTCCATCACACCGGGCAGCGGCGGGTAGGGGTTCTCATTGGAGGACAGCTTGTAGGCGACCGGCCCGCCGGCCGCGGCGGGCTTGCCCGGCTTGTAGGTGGGGATACCCTCCAGCTCGGCGCGCAGCTTGGGGCTTGTCTCGCTCACCACAGTCCTCCTCGCGATCACCGGCGGACCGTCGACGCCGCCGGCTTCCAATACTCCTCACCTTATGAGGATTCGGCCCCGGTGCGTACAGGTCGCGACCCGGCAATGCGCGAACCGCAGCCGACCCGGCGCCATCAGGGGCATGACCGTACGAAGGCGTACGTATCAGGGGGCGCGCTGTACATATATCTATGCGCCGGTGGCTCGCGCCGTGGCGCGCATCCCCCGTGCAGGTGAGTTGAGACCTCTTCGAGACATCGGGCACTTGGCAGGTCCATACGCGCCGACAAGTCACGTCCTGCCGCAGGATCATTCAACTTCCTTGTTTTCCAAGGCAGTTGATCCAGTGTGACCATGCAGAAACGTGCCTGTCAATGCGTGCATATGCGTCCGCACTACCCCACCGCATGAGCCCTACTATCGGCTCGCCATGACAGCAGCAGGGAAGCACCAGGTGAGCCGCGCGGAAACCTCACGTCGAGGCAGTCGGCCGGGCCGGGCGGGCATCAGAGACGTGGCCGCCGCCGCCGGAGTCTCCATCACGACCGTCTCCGACGCCCTCAACGGCAAGGGCCGGCTCCCGGACGCCACCCGCCGCCATGTCCGTGAGGTCGCCGACCGGCTGGGCTACCGGCCCTCGGCCGCCGCCCGCACACTCCGTACCGGCAAGTCCGGTCTGATCGGCCTGACCGTGACGACGTACGGGGATGAACCTTTCACCTTCACCGAGTTCGCGTACTTCGCCGAAATGGCACGGGCCGCCACCTCGGCCGCGCTCGCCCGCGGCTACGCCCTCGTCATCCTGCCCGCCACCTCCCGCCACGACGTGTGGTCCAACGTCGCCCTCGATGGCACCGTCGTCATCGACCCCTCCGACCACGACCCCGTGGTGACCGAGCTGGTCCGGCAGGGACTGCCCGTCGTCTCCGACGGCCGCCCGGCCGGCTCGCTGCCGGTCACCGCCTGGGTCGACAACGACCACGAGGCCGCCGTACTCGGCATCCTCGACCATCTCGCCGCCGCCGGCGCCCGCCGTATCGGCCTGCTCACCGGTACGACGACGGACACCTACACCCACCTGTCCACCACCGCCTACCTGCGCTGGTGCGAGCGGGTCGGCCAGGACCCGGTCTACGAGGCCTACCCGGCGCACGACCCGTGCGCGGGCGCCGTCGCCGCCGACCGGCTGCTGGCCCGGCCCGACCGGCCCGACGCGGTCTACGGCCTGTTCGACCCCAACGGCACCGACCTGCTGGCCGCCGCCCGCCGCTACGGGCTCCGCGTTCCCGACGACCTGCTGCTCGTGTGCTGCAGCGAGTCCATGGTGTACGCCAGCACCGAGCCGCCCATCACCACGCTCTCCCTGAAGCCCCGCCGTATCGGCACCGCGGTGGTCCAGCTCCTCATCGACGCCATCGAGGGCGTGGAGTCGGACCAGCCGGTGGAGCAGGTGATACCGACCGAGCTGATCGTGCGCACCTCCTCCCAGCGCCGCCCGCCGCGCACGACGGTCAGCCCGCCGCGGACGCCGGACGACAGATAGCGGGACGATCGACAGCGCGGACGGGAAACACCGCCCAAAAGCGGGGCGCTCACCCCGTACCGCGCCCGGCCCATGGAGGGGGCGGGGCGGGCCGGCGACCGTCGGCCCGCGTGTCCGGTCGGCGCCGAGCCGGCCGGACACCTGCCCAAACGGGGCGAAAGCCGCGGTGAACTGGAGTCTTGTTCCGATTCACCACCCCTGGGTCATCACACGGCGGTACGCGCGTTCCTATGATGGGCCCACGACACCGCCGACCGCTGCGACCAGGCAGTCCGAAGCGGTGCAGCTGCGGCGCGATGGTGGAGGGGTCTGATGACTCAGGGGGCCGGTCAGGGACCCGAAGTGGAGCGGACGGCGACGCTGCGGGACTTCCGGGTACCGGCGTACGTCCATGAGACCGGTCCGTACGCCCACACCGCCCACCCGGGCGACACCGCCACGCCCACCGACGAGGCGTACCCCGACGGCTACACACCCACGCAGCGCGACCTCCCCGTCGTCAGCCGCACCGAGACGGTCCAGGTCCGCGTCGACCCGGCACCGGCTGCCCCGGCCCCGCAGCCCGCGACCGGTCCCGGACCGCTGTTCGTCGTCGGCGACGTCCACGGATACCTCGACGAACTGGTGACCGCCCTGCAGGAGCAGGGGCTGATCGACGCCTCAGGCCAGTGGTGCGCGGGCACCGCCCGGCTGTGGTTCCTCGGCGACTTCACCGACCGCGGTCCCGACGGCATCGGCGTCATCGACCTCGTGATGCGGCTGTCCGCCGAGGCCGCGGCGGCCGGCGGCTACTGCAAGGCCCTCATGGGCAATCACGAGCTGCTGCTGCTCGGCGCCAAGCGGTTCGGCGACACGCCCGTCAACTCCGGCGCGGGCACCGCCACCTTCCAGGCGGCCTGGCTGCTCAACGGCGGCCAGAAGACCGACATGGACCGCCTCCAGGACCACCATCTGCAGTGGATGGCCCGGCTCGACGCCGTCGAGGAGGTCGACGGGTATCTGCTCGTGCACTCGGACACCACCGCCTATCTCGACTACGGCGACTCCATCGAGGCGGTCAACGACACCGTCCGCGAGACCCTCACCCGCAACGACGCGGACGAGTGCTGGGATCTCTTCCGCAAGTTCACCAAGCGCTTCTCCTTCCGCGACGAGGGCGGCGCCGACGCCGTGCGCTCCCTCCTCGATACGTACGGTGGCACCCGCATCGTTCACGGCCACAGCCCGATTCCCTACCTCCTCGGCGAGGTCGGGTCCGAGGACGGCGAGGACGCCGCCGGCCCCGTCGTCGAGGGACCGCACGTGTACGCGGACGGGCTCGCCATCGCGATGGACGGCGGCGTGACCATGGCCGGAAAACTACTGGTCCGGCAACTCCCCCTGACTACCTGACCATTCCGCGGGCAGGCGTCCACCGGCGGAGTACGCACAGGCCGGAGGGCAATTTCCGGCAACCCCTGTCACCGTGTGCCGTCACGGCTCTACCATCGGCTTATCCGTAGCAGGCTCCCCTCCGTTTCTGCCCGACGGCTCGCCGGCGTGCGAGCCCCAAGCCCTACGGAGCATCGGGGGATGCACATGAACAGCGTTCCGCAGCACCTGCAGAGCGAGGACCGCCAGGAATTCGAGCGGCTCCTCGATGAGGCGCTGCGCTCCGCACCGCACCGGCCGGAACTGGCCGCTGTCGGAGAGCGGCTCAATCCCGAACAACTGCGCACCATGGCGCTCAACGCCAGCGCCCTGATCACGGCCGCCGCCGCGGCCGAATACCAGCACTATGTGAAGGTCCGCCAGGAACTGCGTCAGCCGGCGATGGCCCCTTCGGCCGCCGGTGGCCCCGGACCCGCGGACCAGAGTCCGGCCACGCCTGGGCCCGTGACCACCTTCGGCGAGGCGTCCGAGAACACCGGCGCGGGCGCCGTCGCGGTCATCGCCGTACTGGCTCCCGTCCTCTCCGGAACCGCAGCGGCCATATTCCTGCTTGTCGGCTACATCCTGAAGACGCTGAGCCCTGGACAGGCCTTCGCCCAGACCATGCTCACCGCCGGCTGGGTGTTCGGCGCGGTGACCGCGGCCACGATCCTCCTCGCCGCCGTCGGACTGCTGCTCACCGCCCTGCGCAACGGCAGCTCGCCACAGGCCCAGGCACTGGACGCGGCGCACCGGGAACTGGACAGCGCCAGAGAGGCCTGGCGGAACGCCCTGCTGGAGCGCGGCATCCTGCCGTTCCTGATGGAGGCGCTCGCCGAGCCCGGATCCGCCACCCTGCACCACACGACCCCGCCCACCCCGCGCGGCCGTATGCCCCGCCTGGGATACGACCGCCCCGGTTTCAGCAGCCCCGACGACGGCAGCGAGTCCGGCCGCCCGAGCTTCACCAGCCCGGACTACACAAGCCCGGACTTCGGCGGCCCGGAGCACCAGCCCGAGTAACCCCGCATCCCGGGCGGCGGGCCGAGCGGCCAACCGGTGTGGCGCCACCACCCCGGTCAGCCGCGATCCCGCCGTTTCCCCGACCCCGCCGGCCGCCTGCACGGCCTGCTGGCGTGGCCCAACTCGTCCGGCTCAGCCGGCGATCGGCAGATACACCCTTTGGTCCGCTCGCCGCGAACTCCTTCGGCTTCTGCGCCATGCCCTCCCCGGCCTCGGCGCGGCTGCCGCGGTGTTCGCGGCGGATGTACGGCGTCGTAGCCGCTACTGCGGCTCGGTGGTGAATCGACGCCAGGCAGGCGGGAAGCAGCCAGGCCCGCTGTGGTGTTCCGCTCCCAGGAAGGACCAGAAGTCGAAGATCGCTCCGCCATCCAAGCGACCCCATGCATCACCCTCGCGGACCGGCCGGTTCCTGGGATCGTCGTCGTCCCAGAGGAAGTCCTCGTACGCCGGGTCGTCGGTGCTGTAGCTGGTCAGATAGCCGCGGACATGATCCAGGTCCAGCCGTAGATCCGGGAACTGCTCCACCAAGAGCTCGGGACGTCCGCCCACTGGACGATCGTCGAAGAAGCACTGGTCAGCATCGGCCCACTGGACGAACTGGTCCACCTCGACGCCATGGTGGAAAAGCTCATAACCCCAGTAGTCCCCGTCGTACATGAAGGTCAGCAGGCCGGGGCAGTCGTACACGCGTGACACGTGGAACTGCGCGCGCCGGCGCAGGTCCCATTCCCAGCCCCGCGTCCAGTCGAGCACGGTCCAGCCGTTGTGCTCCTCGTGCAGGGTGTAGAAGTCCTTCTGCTTGGGATCGGCGAGGACGAGTCGGTAGCCCTCGGCTTCCCAGAAGTCAGTCAGTGCCTCGTACACCTGTTGAGAGTCAACTCCGCGGAACAGGTTGCACCTTGTAAAACCGCCCACGCGCATCACTCCAGACCGAGAAGGCATGGACGATGTCGCGAGATGGCCCCGCCGTCCATGTCAGCAGCCGCAAGGCCAAAGGAGCAGCGGACCCGGATCCTCCTGGCGGCGCAGGTATCGTCGCTCATCACCGGGCGGTCCGCGACCGTATTTGCATGAGCCGACCTGCGCGCATCAGCGTGCAGGCGGTCCGTACCCCCAGGGTGGGCTCAGACTTCCGGTGGCACGGACCGCCGTAGGCCGGCCTCAGTCCGCGATCGGCAGGTACACCCGGTTCCCCGCCTCAGCGAACTCCTTCGACTTCTGGAGCATCCCCTCGGCGACCTCCTCCGCCGACGCCCCCTCAGCCGCCGCACCACCGAACCGCTCTGTGATGCTCTGGCTGATCTTCATGCTGCAGAACTTCGGCCCGCACATGGAGCAGAAGTGGGCCGTCTTGGCAGGCTCGGCCGGCAGGGTCTCGTCGTGGAACTCCCGTGCCGTGTCCGGGTCCAGAGCCAGGTTGAACTGGTCCTCCCACCGGAACTCGAAGCGGGCGTCGGACAGTGCGTCGTCCCACTCCTGTGCGCCCGGGTGCCCCTTGGCGAGATCGGCCGCATGCGCGGCGATCTTGTAGGTGATGACGCCGGTCTTGACGTCGTCCCGGTTGGGCAGGCCCAGATGCTCCTTGGGCGTGACGTAGCAGAGCATCGCCGTGCCCCACCAGGCGATCATCGCGGCGCCGATGCCGGAGGTGATGTGGTCGTACGCCGGCGCGATGTCCGTGGTCAGCGGGCCGAGCGTATAGAACGGAGCTTCATCGCAGATCTCCTGCTGAAGGTCGATGTTCTCCTTGATCTTGTGCATCGGGACGTGGCCCGGGCCCTCGATCATGGTCTGTACGTTGAAACGCTTGGCGATCTGGTTGAGTTCCCCAAGAGTTCGCAATTCCGCGAACTGTGCCTCGTCGTTGGCGTCCGCGATCGACCCCGGCCTGAGGCCGTCGCCCAGCGAGTACGTGACGTCGTAGGCGGCGAGGATCTCGCACAGTTCCTCGAAGTTCTCGTACAGGAACGACTCCTTGTGGTGCGCCAGGCACCACGCGGCCATGATCGAGCCGCCACGCGAAACGATGCCGGTCTTGCGGTTCGCCGTGAGCGGCACATACGGCAGCCGCACGCCCGCGTGGACCGTCATGTAGTCCACGCCCTGTTCGGCCTGCTCGATGACCGTGTCCTTGTAGATCTCCCAGGTCAGCTCCTCGGCCTTGCCGTCGACCTTCTCCAGAGCCTGGTAGAGCGGCACCGTGCCGATGGGGACGGGGGAGTTGCGCAGCACCCACTCGCGGGTCGTGTGGATGTTACGGCCGGTGGAGAGGTCCATGACCGTGTCGGCACCCCAGCGGGTCGCCCAGGTCATCTTCTCCACCTCCTCCTCGATGGAGGAGGTCACCGCGGAGTTGCCGATGTTGGCGTTGACCTTCACCAGGAACCGCTTACCGATGATCATCGGCTCGATCTCCGGGTGGTTGACGTTGGCCGGCAGCACCGCCCGGCCCGCCGCGATCTCCTCGCGGACCACCTCGGGAGAGACGTTCTCCCGGATGGCCACGTACTCCATCTCCGGGGTGATCTCGCCCCGGCGCGCGTACGCGAGCTGCGTCACGGCCTCGCCGCCCCGGCCCCGGCGCGGCTGGCGCGGCCGTCCGGGGAAGACCGCGTCCAGGTTGCGCAGCCCGCCACGAGGCGAGGTGTGCTTGATCCCGTCGTCCTCGGGACGGACGGGGCGGCCCGCGTACTCCTCGGTGTCGCCGCGGGCGATGATCCAGTTCTCCCGCAGCGGCGGCAGGCCCCTGCGGACATCTGTGTCGACGAGTGGATCGGTGTACGGGCCCGATGTGTCGTACAGCGTGACCGACTGCCCGTTGGTGAGGTGCACCTGGCGGACCGGCACGCGCAGGTCGGGGCGCGAACCCTCGACGTACGCCTTGTGCCAGCCGATGGACTTCCCGGCCTCCTGGGACTTGTCGTCCTGAACGGAGGCAGGCGTGCGTGCGTCCTTGTTGGTCATGAGACCTACTCCCTACGCCGGCATTACCCGGTAACAGGTTCGGCGGTCGACGCAGCGGTGTCCGTCTGCCGATATTTCCTGCGGAACTTCGCCTGTTCCACGTGAAACATCGCGTGTACGGAGGTCAGCGCCCTCTCAGCCCGGTGCTCCGAGCTCCCGCGTGTGCAAAGGTGCCTCCACGCTAGCGTCATATGTGGCGCGGTGAACAGTGGGCCCCCTGCCGTTCTTGCGATGATCCGGCGGTGACCAGGATGGAGCAGTACCCGTATAGGCCGCCCGAGCCGCGCCACGCAGAGGGCACGGGACCGGCCGACGGCTATGGCCACGACGGTCATACGGCCCGTAGCAGGGGAGCCGACGGTGACGACGGCCATGGCCATGGCCACGGACACGGACACGGGCGTGGGCGCGGGCGCGGACACGAAGCCGGGCACGGCCACGGACATAGCCACAGCCACGGACCCGCTGCCCCCGTCTCCCGGCACCTCCGCAAGGTCATCGCCGCGATCCTGGTCCCGTTCACCGCGGCGGTCGTCGTCGGCCTGGTGGTGCTGTGGCCTGGGGGAGCCCCGCCCCACAAACGCACCGGCGTCGGCTTCGACCGGGAGACGCAGCAGGCCACAGTCACCCGGGTCGTCGAGGTGAGCTGCAAGTCGGTGAACGCCTCCGGTGACACCCCGACCGGCGACACCTCCACCGCCGGGGGCAACCCGGCGGGACAGGAGGCGAAGGGGAGCTGCAAGAAGGCGACCGTCCGGGTCGACACCGGCAAGGACCAGGGCCGTACGTTCACCGAGATCGTGCAGCCGGACCAGACCCGCCAGCTGCACCAGGGCGAGAAGGTGCTGGCCGCCTACGAGCCTTCGGCACCGAAGGACCTGCAGTACTCGGTGGCCGACGTGAACCGGAAGTTCCCCATGACCCTGCTCGCGGGCATCTTCGCGTTCGCCGTCGTGGTGGTGGGCAGGCTGCGCGGTGTCATGGCGCTCGTCGCCCTCGCCGTGAGCTTCATGGTGCTGACGCTGTTCATCCTGCCCGCGGTGCTCCAGGGTTCGAACCCGCTGCTCGTGGCGGTGGTGGGGTCGAGCGCCATCATGCTGATCGCCCTGTACATGTGCCACGGTCTGTCGGCCCGTACGTCGGTGGCGGTGCTCGGCACGCTGATCTCGCTGTCGCTGATCGGCGTGCTCGGCTCCCTGTTCATCGGCTGGGCCGTGCTGACCGGCAACACGGACGACAACACGGGCCTGATCCATGGCCTGTATCCGTCGATCGACATGAGCGGTCTGCTGCTGGCGGGCGTCATCATCGGCTCGCTCGGGGTCCTGGACGATGTGACCGTGACGCAGACATCGGCCGTCTGGGAGCTGCACGAGGCCAACCCGTCGATGGGCTGGCGCGGGCTGTACCGGGCTGGCATCCGCATCGGCCGCGACCACATCGCGTCCGTGGTCAACACGCTCGTCCTCGCCTATGCCGGTGCCGCGCTGCCGTTGCTGCTGCTGTTCTCTATCGCGCAGAGCAGTGTCGGGACCGTGGCCAACAGCGAGCTGGTGGCCGAGGAGATCGTGCGCACGCTGGTGGGCTCGATCGGTCTGGTCGCCTCGGTCCCGGTCACCACCGCGCTCGCCGCCCTGGTGGTGTCGGCCGACCGGCCCGGCCCGGGCACCCCGACACCGACCAGCGCCCAGCCCACACCGGCACGCGGCGGCCGGGGACGGCGCCGAAAGCGGTGAGCCCGTTCGGCGAGGACGCCGGACGCGGTGAGCCCGGTGGATGCGGACGCCGCCCGGCCAAACCCCTCTCCACGCAGAAGCGTTCCTGCACACTCCCACGCGGCACAGCGAAGCGCACCGCGCCCGTGCCGTAACGCTTCAGCCGGCGCTCTGCTCCTCGGCCAGGATGCGGTCCAGAGCCTCCTCCAGATGGGCGTCGAAATCTGCCAGCGCGCCCTCCTGTCCGAGCGGCACAAGCTTGTCCGTACGGTCCAGGAAGGCCACGAGCGGCGGTACGGAAGAGCGGAACAGGGCCTGGTCGCTGCCGACCTGAAGCCTGATCAGCACCTCGCCCAGCACCTCGCAATCGGCGGGGGCGATGCGCACATCCCCTTCGCCGCAGGGTCGGCCGACGCCGTCGATCAGCAGCTCGCGCCCGAACGCCCAGGTGACCGGGGCATCGCCGGGCAGATGGAAGGTGAGCCGGACGGCATAGGGATCACTGGTCTCGTAGCGCAACTCCACCGGGATGCGGAAGGAGAGCTCCTCCGACACGAGAAAGCTCATCATGACTTCTGCCTGTACGGACTCGCGCATCGCCTACCCCGTCATATGACGTCGACTGGCCGGGATTGATCCCTCTAACGGTGGTCAAATCTTGCTGAACGTACACGTGAGATCACAAGGAGTAAGTTTTCAGATACTGATAGAGAGAGTGAGCGTCCCCAGATGTCGGCCGATCTCCGCCTGCAGTCGATGGGCCGCGGGCAACAGCCGGTCGGCCTGGTGGCCGGGCAACGACATGGCCATCGTGGCGACGGTGGTACCGACCGTGATCGGAACCGCCGCGCAGACCGTCCCGAGCGCGTACTCCTGGCGCTCCACCACCGGCTCCATGCGCGGCATCCGGGCCAGCCGCCGCAACAGGGCATCGTTGTCACGCACGGTGTACGGCGTGAGGGACTGCACGGGATAGCGGGCCAGATGGTCGCGGCGGGCGTCCTCGTCCAGCTGGGAGAGCAGGCACTGCCCGATGGCGTGCGCATGACCGGTCTCGCGGAAGTCGGCCCACTCCTCGACGGCCGGTGCCTCGGGGGAGTCGGAGACGCACATGATCTCGATCTCGCCGTCCCGGTACATCGCGTAGTACACCGGCACACCGATGGAATCGCGCCAGTGGGCGAGCGTCTCCGCCACGGCGCTGCGACGTTTCTGCTGTGCCCCGCTGCTGCCCAGCCGTTCGGCCGCGTCGCCGAGGAAGAACAACCCCTTCTCCCGGCGGAGATAGCCCTCGTGCACCAGGGTGCGCAGCAGGTGATAGGTCGTCGGGAGCGCGAGGCCGGTCTCGCGGGCGAGTTGTTTGGCGGGGGCGCCGTAGGCATGCGTGGCGACGGTCTCCAGCAGGCGCATGGCGCGCTGGACGGATCCGATCAGCGTCGTACCGGCCGGCGGGCCGGGGGCATCGGCGGGGTGCGGTGGTCCCGAGGCGCCAGTGGGGCGCGGTGGGCCGCAAGCGTCGGTCCGGCGGGGTGGCTGGGGGGCGTCGGTGGGGTGCGGTTGTTCGGGGACCGTGATGGTCGGCGGCCGCTGGGTGGGGGGTGCGCAGGAGGTCGGTGGATTGGGGGGTGCGTGCGGTTCTGCCGGTGTGGTGTCAACCGTGGCCAAGGTTCACTCCCGGAGCGCGAGGGGCAGCCCGTGCCGAGGAACAGCACGGAGGGGATCTGCGCCGCCCGCGGGGCCGGACCCCGCGGGAGTTCCGGACTCTAACCCTCTGCCACCGCGCACAGACGGCCTCAGGGGGAAACTTCCCTCCCCCGAGGGAAACCGGTGATCACCTTGCCGGGAACCGGTGACGCCGCTGCCGGTCACCAGTTCCCGCGATCCGTCACCAGTCGCTGCGTGACGAGGAGTTCGACAGGAACTTACGCACGATGTAGATGAGTCCGCCGACCAGGGCGACGAAGACCAGTGCCTTGAACAACAGGCCGATCACGAACCCGACCACGGTCGCTATCAGGCCGCCGAACACGACCAGGGCGATGACCGGCACCGCGACCCACTTCACCCACCACGGCAGTCCCGCGAAGATCTCTCGCATCGCCCTCGTCCTTTGCGTTCTCGTACAGCTGCGTCCCGTACGGCTGTGTTTCCGTACGGCGTTGATGTCCTGCACTCGATGCTAGGGCCGGGAGGGGTCCCGCGGGGGCCTCGCGCCCCTTGTCCTCCCCTGACCCGTCCCCTAGGGAACCCTGAGGTCCGGGCTCACGCCTCGGGCGGAGAGAACACGACGAGAACCCTCAGGTCCTCGCTGATGTGGTGGAACTTGTGGGCGACCCCGGCCGGCACGTACACCACGCTGCCGCGCGCCACCTCCGTCGTCTCCAGTCCGACCGTGATGGACGCCCTGCCGCTCACGACGAAGTACACCTCGTCCTGGTTGTGCGGCTTCTGCGGGTCGTGCTCGCCCGCGTTCAGGGCGTACAGGCCGACGGACATGTTCCGCTCCCGCAGGAACTGAAGGTAGGCCCCCTCGTTGGCGGTACGCTCCGCCTCCAGTTCGTCCAGCCGGAATGCCTTCATCGCCGCTGTCGCCCTCGCCTCACTGCTCGTTTCCGATCCGGTCTGCCACGATCAGACACATGAAGAATTTCGTAGTCAAGACGATCGCCAACGCGGGCGCCCTGGCAGTCGCCGTGTGGCTGCTGGACAAGATCACTCTTACCGGTGACAGCACGGCGAAGAAGGCCGGCACGCTGATTGTCGTCGCGCTGATCTTCGGCCTGGTGAACTGGCTGGTCAAGCCGGTTGTGAAGGTGCTCACCTTCCCGCTGTTCATCCTGACCCTGGGCCTGATCACCCTCGTCGTGAACGCGCTGATGCTGCTGCTGACGTCCTGGGTGTGCGGCAAGCTCCATCTGAGCTTCCACGTGCAGGGCTTCTGGACGGCCGTCGTCGGCGGCCTGATCATCTCCGTCGTCTCCTGGGCCCTGCACGTCCTCCTGCCCGACGAGGACTGAGCGCACCATGACCTACCGCGTCTGCTTCGTGTGCACCGGTAACATCTGCCGCTCCCCGATGGCCGAATCCGTCTTCCGCGCCCGCGTGGCCAAGGCCGGCCTCGAGGACCGGGTGGAGGTCGACAGCGCCGGCACCGGCGGCTGGCACGAGGGCGAGCCCGCCGACCCGCGGGCCGTCTCGGTCCTGGAGGAGCACGGCTACGACACCGATCACATCGCCCGCCAGTTCCAGCCCTCGTGGTTCTCCCGCCTCGATCTCGTGATCGCCCTCGACACCGGCCATCTCAAGGCGCTGCGCCGTCTCGCACCCACCGAGGAGGACGCCCGCAAGGTCCGTCTCCTGCGTTCCTACGACCCCGCCGCCGGCGATGACCTCGACGTGCCGGATCCGTACTACGGAGGCCGGGACGGCTTCGAGGAGTGCCTTGAGATGGTGGAGGCGGCGAGCGGCGGTCTGCTCGCCGCCGTACGCGAGGAACTGGAGGGACGGGCCGCATGAGCGACACCAGCAAGGACGAGGGTCGTACCGGCGACGGCACGCGCGCGGTACGCGCCGGACTGCCCGAGCCGGTCAAGCACGAGCCGACCCTGCCCGGACCGGTGTTCGCGGCGCACTTCCACCTCCCCGGCGAGGTGACGGGCCCGTACCTCTACGGCCGTGACGACAACCCGACCTGGACGCTGCTGGAGCGGGCCATCGGCGAGCTGGAGGGGCCCGGCCGGGACGACGTCGAGACGCTGGTCTTCGCCTCCGGCATGGCGGCGATCTCCGCCGTGCTCTTCTCCCAGCTGCGGGCCGGGGACGCGGTCGTACTGCCCTCCGACGGCTATCAGGTGCTGCCACTGGTCCGCGCCCAGCTGGAGGCGTACGGCGTCAAGGTGCGTACCGCCCCGACCGGCGGCGACGCCCAGCTGGAGGTCCTCCAGGGCGCCCGGTTGCTGTGGATCGAGTCCCCGTCGAACCCGGGGCTGGACGTGTGCGACATCCGGCGGCTGGTGGCCGCGGCCCACGCGCAGGGTGCCCTGGTGGCCGTCGACAACACTCTGGCCACCCCGCTCGGGCAGCGCCCGCTGGAGCTGGGCGCCGACTTCTCCGTGGCCAGCGGTACCAAGCAGCTCACCGGCCATGGCGATGTGCTCCTCGGCTACGTCGCCGGCCGGGACCCGGAGGCGATGGCCGCCGTACGGCGCTGGCGCAAGATCGTCGGGGCGATCTCCGGACCCATGGAGGCCTGGCTCGCGCACCGGTCCATCGCCACGCTCCAGCTGCGCGTCGACCGGCAGAACGCCACCGCTCTCGCGGTCGCCGAGGCCCTGAAGCAGCGGCCCGAGGTGTCCGACCTGCGCTATCCCGGACTGCCCGACGACCCCTCGTACAAGATCGCCGCGCAGCAGATGCGCCGCTACGGCTGCGTGGTCTCCTTCACGCTGCCCACGCGCGCGCGTGCCGAGCGTTTTCTCGAGGCCTTGCGCCTGGTGGAGGACGCGACGAGCTTCGGCGGGGTGCGGTCCACGGCCGAGCGCCGCCGCCGCTGGGGCGGGGACGCGGTTCCGGAAGGCTTCATCCGCATGTCCGTGGGCGCCGAGGACCCCGAGGACCTGATCGCCGACGTGCTGCGGGCGCTGGACGAGTCCGCCGAGTGAGCCCTCATCCGGCCGTCCCCTGATGGCGCACGACGGTCCGAGCCTCCCCCCTCGTGGCTCGGACCGTCTTCGGTTCCGCGCGCAAAGAACCGTGCGAACAAGGCTAGTTGACTCTCTGTCAGTGTCCAATCACGCTAGCGACAGAGACCTATCGACTTATTTATAGTTGGGGCCTGCCTGGGGGGCCGAAGGAGGGCAGGGATTAGGGAGGACACGCCATGGACCTGGCCTTGCTGCGCACCTTCGTCACTGTGCACCGGGCCGGCTCCTTCACCCGCGCCGCCGCCCTGCTCGGCCTCTCCCAGCCCGCCGTCACCTCGCAGATCCGCACGCTGGAACGGCAGCTGGGCAGGCCTCTCTTCCTCCGTCAGGCGCGCGGGGTGACCCCGACGACCATTGGCGACGAACTCGCGCACAAGGCCGCACCCCATCTCGACGCCCTGGTGGAGATAGCCGAGAGCGGCCTGGACGACGAGTCCTCGCTACGGACCCTGCACCTCGCCGGTCCGCCCGAGTTCACCGCCGAACGTGCCCTGCCCGCCCTGACCGAGCTGACCGGCGACGACGGCCAGGGATTCGCGCTGCGCGCCTCCTTCGGCACGGCGGAGGAGACGCTGGAGGGACTGGCCTCCGGACATCATGATCTGGCCATCAGCACGGCCCGTCCGCGCGGCGCACTGCTCACCGCGACTCCGCTCTGCGACGAGGAACATGTACTGGTCGCCGCCCCTCGCTGGGTGGAGCGGATCGGCGCGGAGGCACTGCGCCTGAAGGGGGCGCCCGCGCTGGAGGATCTGCCCGTCGTCGAGGTCCATGAGTCGCTGCCCTTCGTCGCGCGCTACTGGGCCTCCGTCTTCGACTCCCGTCCGGCCGCCTCGGGCACGGTCATCGTCCCGGATCTACGAGCGGTGCTCGCCTGCGCGATCGCGGGGGCCGGACTCGCGGTGCTGCCCCGCTACCTGTGCGCCACAGCCCTCGATCACGGCACGCTCTTGGCCCTGCACGACCCGGCGGTGCCGCCGCTGCGCACCTACTTCCTGGTGGTCCGCACCGGCACCCTCGCCATGCCCCATATAGCGCGGGCTCACGAATGGCTGCAGCGGGCGGCCACGGCCTGGTGCTGAGGCCGCCAGGCACCGCATACACGCACGGCGCCCGTACGGTGACGACTTGCGATGTTTCACGTGGAACCAGCCGGGCCACATTTCTCCCATGACCGTCCGACCCGTGGTCAAGCGCACCGCCCGTGCCGTTCTTCTGGACGGTGACGACCTGATCCTGATCAAGCGCACCAAGCCCGGTGTCGATCCCTACTGGGTCACTCCCGGTGGCGGGGTCGAGCCCGCGGATCCGACCGTCGTGGACGCCCTGCACCGAGAGGTGTCCGAGGAACTCGGCGCCAAGATCACCGATGTGGTGCCGTGCTTCGTGGACACCGTCGAGCACATCGGCGAGGACGGCGGCGCGACCGGCGTGAAGGTGCAGCACTTCTTCGTCTGCCGGCTCGAGTCCATGGACCCGGCCCTGCGGCACGGCCCCGAAGTGGACGAGCCGGCCGGTGAGTACGAGATCGTCCGCATCCCCTTCACTCGCGTCGGCATCGCCTCCGTCCACCTGGTCCCGCTCTCACTGCGCCACTATCTGGACGGCAATATCGAGGGAGTGCGCGCCATGCACGCTCCCGATCTCGGTTAGCACGCTCAGATACCGGTGACGAGCAGTTCCTCCACCGCGTCGTGCCGTATGCGGCTCGACGGCATGCCGATGTCCCGGAGCGTGTGGATGCCGCTGCGGATCATTCCGGGCGGACCGGAGAGATAGGCGTCGTACTCGTTCCACGGGCCGTAGTCGCGCAGTGCGTCGGGGAGCTGGACGTGGGCCTGCTGGTCGATGACCGCGCGGACCGCCAGCCAGGGGTGGCTCTGCTGGAGCCGGAGCATGGTGTGGATGTCATAGAGGTCGTCGCCGGTGCGGGCGCCGTAGAACACCTCGACGGGCCGGCGTGCGCCGTGCTCGGCGACATCCTCGACCAAGGCCTTGATGGGGGCTATGCCGGTGCCGCCGCCCAGGCAGAGCAGTCCGCTGTCAGCCGTGTGGTCGACGGTCATGGAGCCGGTCGGCGGTCCGAGGCGTACGACGTCTCCGGGCCGGGCGCGGTGCACCAGCGCGTTGGAGACCCAGCCGGCTGGTACGGCCTTCACATGGAATGTCAGCAGACCGTCCGAGCGGGGCGCGGAGGCGAAGGAGTAGTGCCGCCACACCCGCGGCCACCAAGGTGTCTCCACGCTCGTGTACTGGCCGGCGAGGAAGGGATAGGGCTGGTCCGGGCGGATGGTGAGAATCGCGACGTCGGGGGTTCTGAGGTCGTGGGTGACGATCTCGGCGTGCCACCAGGCCGGGGACCGCAGCTCGTCCGCAGCGGCGGAGTCGATCATGACCTGGGAGATCGTCGTGTACGCGCGCACCCAGGCTGCCTCGGTCTCCGGATCCCAGACGTTGCCGGCGTACCTGCTCAACGCGCCGATCAGGCATTCCCCGACGGCCGGATAGTGCTCGGTACGCGTCCCGTACTTGCGGTGTCCACGGCCGAGGTTCTGCAAGTAGTCGACGAGGACCGGGGTGTTGTCCAGGTGCTCGGCCGCGGTGAGCAGGGCCTTCAGCAAGCGGTCCCGCTGGGTGTCCATCGCGGGCGGGAACAGCACGCGCAGCTCGGGATGGCGGACGAAGAGCAGCGCGTAGAAGTAGGAGGTGACCTTGTCCGCGATCGAGCCTATTTCAGCCATCGTGCGGCGTATGAGGATGGCGTCGGGAGACCCCTCCTCGACGGCCGCCACCCGCTGAACGGGCACGCGCTGTGGGTCCTGCGCGTCCACCGGCTGCTGGGCGTGTGGGTGCTCGGGCCGGTCCGCCGGCTGCCAGGAGGGCGCGTGCGACGGCTGCGGGGCAGGTTCCTCCGCCGGGGGCCGCGTGCGAGCGTCTGCCGGAGGCGAGGTGGGTGCGTTTGCCGGGAGCGGGCCCTCGTGCGTCGTGTGTTCGGCATCTGACGGAGGACCGGCTGGCGCCTTGCGCGGCGTGAACCAGCCACCCCCGCCCGATATGCCGTTCTCCCCCGACGTAGTGGTCGGAGCGTCCATGATGTGCCCTCGCCTCGAACGTCTCTCGGTCGGTCTGCACACCTTCTCCTCAGAAGGCGCATGCTTTCCCCCGGCGGGCGCCAGCCGTAGCACTCTCCGCAGCTTCCCATCCCGATCGGATGCCGCGGTCGCGTACCCGGAAACGCGGGTTTCGTGTTCTCCGTCCCGTTAGGCTGCTTGCCCTGCTCTCGGCCCGCACGGGATATGTGGACTCCATCCCGGACGTGAACCGGAGTCGACCCTACCGGCCATCGCCGTGCACACAAGTCCCCCCCGCGTTCCTCACGAATCGCGCAAGGGTGCGAACCATGAGGTCTATCAACTACCGGGCAGCACGAACCAATTCATAGGCATCCCACAGATCTCGTCCTGTGTAGGAGTGCGTCGCGAGTCCGACCAGGTGAGCGTCGGCATTGACCGCCACCGAAACCGGTACGGCAGCAAACAGCTCCTTGTCCGACGACGAGTCGCCATACGCCACACAGTCCGCCCTGGTCACGCCGAACTCCACACAGAGCCGATCCGCGACGATCACCTTGGCCGCGGCGCTGAGCACACCGGAGGGATCGACGGGCTCGCTGAACGGTACGGCCGGGAAGCGGGATCCATGCGCGGCATGAGCGCCCCAGCCGAGAAGGCGTTCCACAAAGAAGGACGGGGAGAGCGACACGACCGCGCAGTAGTCGCCCGTGTTTCTGATCTCTGCCCAGACCTCACGGATGCGAGCCAGCCAGGGAGCCGCCTCGAATGCGGCGCTGACATGCGCCTCGGTCAGGTCAACCCACAGGTCGTACACCTGCGTCGCGTATTCCGGCGGACCGATCCGTCCTTCGGCGATAGCCCGGTCGAGTGCCACGGTCTCCGCCTCGCGCCCTAACTGGCGGGAAATTTCCACCGGTGCGGTACTGCCGTGCAGCAATGTGCCGTCGAGATCGAAGAGATGCAGTCTCGCCATGGCCCGAGGCTAACCGGCTGCCGATGTTTCACGTGAAACACCTCCTGTTGTCCACCGGCTGTGCATATGGCGACGGCATGGCCAAAAGCGCGTGTGTCTGTACCGAAACGGCTGGACGCCGAGGGTGCCGGTCGGACAGCCTGACCTGCGTGTCGACTCCTTCCCTCGCCGCGCTACCCATCCGCCGTCTGACGCTTCGCGATCTCACCGCCTGCGCCGACTTGTCCGAGAACCGGGGGTGGCCACGCGAAGAACACAAGTGGGGATTCCTTCTCGCGGCCGGAAAGGGCTTCGGCATCGACGACCCCCAGGGCGGTCTCGTCGCCGCATGCGTCGTCACGGAGTACGGCTCGTGGCACCACCTGGATCTCGGTGCCATCGGCATGGTCCTGGTGGCCGAACGCCATGCCCGCCAGGGCGTCGGGCGCCGTTTGATGCGCCATGTCGTGTCGACCATGGGGACCACGCCGCTCACCCTGCACGCCACGACCAACGGCCGTCCTTTGTACGAGGAACTGGGCTTCAAGGTGACGGGCCGGGCGGAGATGCTGCGTGGCCGCTTCACTCCCGGCGGGCCGGAATCGGGTGTGGACACGCGCGCCGCCACTGCCGAGGACCTTCCCGCGATCCTTCGTCTCGACGAGGAGGTGTTCGGCGCCGACCGCACTGCCCTGATCACCCGGCTGCCCGCCTTCGCCGACCAGGTACGGGTGGCCGAGGAGGACGGCCGAATCATCGGCTACACAGCCGCGTGGCCCAATATGGACACCCACGTCGTCGGTCCGCTGATCGCGCGGGACACGGAGACCGCCCAGGCTCTCATCACCTCGCTGGCGGCCCATACGGACCGTCCACTGCGCACCGACATCGACGTGCGTCATGAGGACCTGCTGACCTGGGCGAAGGCCCGAGGTCTCGTCTCCGTGGCCTTCAACGCCGTGATGACCTACGGCATCACGGACCTCCCGGGCGACTGGACCCGGCGGTTCGCACCGCTGACCGTGGCCGCGGGCTGAGCCGTCGTACGACACGCATCGGCCCCGCCGCATCGCGCGGCGAGGCCGAGGTGCCTGTGGGGGTGTGGATCAGGCAAGTGCCTGCACGGCCGCGGTGGCGAAGCCGTGGTCCTGCTCCGGCGCACCGCCGCCGACACCGATCGCGCCGATCAGCCGACCGTCGCGGTGGACGGGCACACCTCCCGCGAGGAACAGCAGGGGCCGGTCGAGGGCGGTGGGCAGCGTGTGGAAGAGGCCGCCGGGCTGGACGGCGTCGACCAGGTCGGCGGTCGGGGCGTTCAGCTGGAGTGCCGTGTAGGCCTTGCGGGTGCTGGTCTCGCCGGAGATCAGCACGGCCCGGTCGTCGCGGCGGAAGGCGAGCAGATGGCCGCCGGCGTCCAGAACGGTGACGCTGACGGTGACCCCGGCCTCTTCGGCCGCGCGGCGGGCCGTGGCGACGAGCAGTTCGGCGTCCTGGATGGACAGCGGGACGACGGCAGTGGTGCTCATGGAGGTTTTCTCCTCGGGTGGTACTGAGATCTCGGGTGTTACGGGATGGGGTGCTCGCCGTGCCGGGAATGGCCCCCGGCACGGAGGTCTGCGGGATACGGGCGGTGAGGCGCCGCTGCGGTCCGGGAGTCAGTGGTGGACCGGGGTCTGCTGCCCGGCGGGCGTCCCGGAGGCGACCACCGTGCTCCGGGCACCGTCGCGACGCTCCAGCGCCGCCGAGAGGACGGCGAGGACCAGGGCAGCCACGGCGAGGGCGGCACCGACCCAGTTGGGGGCCGTGTAGCCGAAGCCGGCCGCGATCACGATGCCGCCGAGCCAGGCGGACAGTGCGTTGCCCAGGTTGAAGGCGCCGATGTTCACGGCCGACGCGAGCGTCGGTGCACCGTGCGCCTGGTCGAGGACGCGCTTCTGCAGCGGCGGTACCGTCGCGAAGCCAAGAGCGCCGATCAAGGCGATGGTGACAGCCGCCGCGATCTTGTTGTGGGCGGTGAGCGTGAAGAGGGCCAGGACGAGGGCCAGGGCGCCCAGGGAGACGTACAGCATCGGCATCAGGGCACGGTCGGCGAACTTGCCACCGACGAGGTTGCCGCCGACCATGCCGAGGCCGAACAGGACCAGCAGCCAGGTAACCGAGCCGTCTGCGAAGCCGGCGATGTGGGTCATCATCGACGCGATGTAGGTGATGGCCGCGAAGACACCTCCGAAGCCGAGGACGGTCATCGCCATGGCGAGCAGGACCTGGGTGTTCTTGAAAGCGGCCACCTCGTGCCGCAGGTGCACACCCTCGGGCCTCGGCAGCTCGGGCACCAGCTTGGCCACACCGACCAGACCGACGACCCCTAGGGCCGCCACGATGCCGAAGGTGACCCGCCAGCCGATGTGCTGCCCGATGAGCGTGCCCAACGGGACGCCGACGACATTGGCGACGGTCAGGCCGGTGAACATCATGGCGATGGCGCCGGCCTTTTTGTGGGGAGCCACCAGCTCGGCAGCGACGACCGAGCCGATGCCGAAGAAGGCGCCGTGCGCGAGCGAGGCGACCACGCGTCCGATCAGCATGATCGCGAAGACGGGGGCCACCGCGGAGATCAGGTTTCCGGCGATGAACAGGCCCATGAGCAGCATCAGCATCCGCTTGCGCGGGACCTTGGTGCCGAGCACGGTCATCAGCGGCGCGCCGATGACCACGCCGAGCGCGTAGCCCGTCACGAGCAGGCCCGCCGTGGGGATGGAGACCCCGAAGTCGCCCGCGACCTGGGGCAGCAGGCCCATGATCACGAACTCCGTCGTTCCGATTCCGAAGGCCCCGATCGCGAGGGCCAGGAGCGCGAGAGGCATGAGGGGGGTACACCTTCCAAGACGATTGCAGGAGCGGTTTTCTAGCGTCGACAATAGTTGCAAACGCGGGCTACATGCAACCGCCCACTATTGCGGACCTGCTCTACTCTTGAGTCAGCCGCTCCGGGACGGAGGAAAACGCCAATGACAGCGACGGACCCCGCGCTCACCGCCCTCGCGCAGGGCTGGTGCGCTCTCTCTGCGCTGCACGGAAGGATCGAGGCGCGCATCGAGCGCGCCCTGCAGGGGAAGCACGACCTGAGCGTGCGCGAGTACTCGCTGCTCGACGTGCTGAGCCGCCAGCACGATGGGGAGGGCGGCCATCTGCAGATGAAGCAGGTCGCCGACGCGGTCGTCCTCAGCCAGAGCGCCACCACGCGTCTGGTGACCCGGCTGGAGGACCGCGGCCTACTCGAGCGCTATCTGTGCCCCACCGACCGGCGCGGCATCTACACCAACGTCACCGAGGCGGGCCTGCGGCTGCTGGAGGAGGCGCGTCCCACCAATGACGCCGCCCTGCGCGAGGCCCTGGACGACGCCTCCAGAAACCCCGAACTGGCCCCGCTGGTCCGGGTCGTGGAGTCACTGAACGTACCGGCATAGGGTGCGCGCATGGGAGATCTTGAAATACGGCCTGCGACCGCCGACGACCTACCGGCGATCGTCGCGATGCTGGCCGACGATCCGCTAGGCGCTCAGCGCGAGTCGCCCGACGACATGACCCCCTACCGGACCGCACTGGAACGCCTGGACGCCGACCCGAACCAGCACCTCGTCGTCGCCGTCCGCGAAGGCCGTGTGATCGGCACCCTCCAGCTCTCGATCATTCCGGGACTCTCCCACAAAGGGGCGACCCGAGCGCTCATCGAGGCCGTACGCATCCACGCCGATGAACGAGGCAGCGGGCTGGGCAGCCTGCTGATCGAGTGGGCGATCGACAGCGCCCGGCAGTTGGAGTGCCAGATGGTGCAGCTGACATCCGACAAGACTCGGATCGACGCCCACCGCCTCTATGAACGGCTCGGCTTCAGCGCCACCCACGAGGGCTTCAAACTGCGGCTCTGACGGCGGCGCGGGTCGCGAACGGAACAGGGGTGTGTTTCACGTGAAACACACCCCTGTTCCGTGGAGGCGCCTAGCCGATGCCCCGCCATCCCTCCGGGTCCACTCCACCCGGCACCGGGGCCTCGGGGTCGTAGGGCTGACGGGTGAACACGAACGAGCCGAGATCGAGATGGCTCAGGACCCCGGCCGGGCGCCGTACCGGCTGCAGCAGCTCCCCCGCGAAGTAGCCCTCCAGGCCCGTCCAGGTGCCGTCACCGTTCGAGCGGAAGCGGGCGCGCCGGCCGCTACCGGACAGCGGGGCGAGCGCGAGAAGGCCGTCGGCGGTCACCCGCAGGCCGAAGGCGTTGGTCCCCCAGTACCACTGCCCTGCCAGCTCCAGGACCGCTGCATCGACCTCGCGCAGCGGCCTCCAGGGCTCCGGGATCCTCGGCTCAGCCTCGGCGACGATCCGCACGAGGTCGGCGCCCACCGCTCCCAGGAGCGGCCCACTGGTGCAGTTGGCGAGCACCACCGACGCCACGTCGTCCTCCACACTGAGGGAGAGGTTCGCCAAGAAGCCCGGCAGCGAACCGGAGTGCCCGACCAGAAGCCGGCCGTCACGGCGCTGTATCTGCAGACCGAGGCCGTACGCGGCCCCGTCCAGCACGTCCGCCGCCTCGGCGGGTGCCGCAGGCGTGCGCATCTCCCGTACCGACTCCGCGCTCAGCACCCGGTCGTCCCCCGCCGCCAGAAACACGGCGAACCGCGCCAGGTCCGCCGTGGTCGACCACAGTTGCCCGGCCGATGCCATCCTGCCCAGGTCCTCCAGCGGCTCCGGCAGCATCGCGTCCGCCCACGGATGCACGGCCCATCCCCCGGCGTACGGGGATTGCGGCTGGGTGCTCGTGCGGTGCAGGCCCAGCGGCTCGAGGATCTCGCCGCGCAGCACCGCCTCCCAGGGAGCACCCCGCAGTTCCTCCACGAGCGCGCCGAGCACGGTGTAGCCGGGGTTGGAGTAGTGATGCCGTCGGCCGACGGGATGCAGGAGAGGCTGCTCGCCGAGGACATCACCCAGCTCCGGGCGCAGAGTGCCGGGGGTCCGCTCCCACCAGGGCGCGGGCGACTCGGCCGCCAACCCTGCCGTGTGCGCGAGCAGTTGGGCGATGGTCGCCTCGCCCGCGCCGGTGCCCGGCAGGTGCTTCTCCAGTGGATCTCCGAGGTCGATCAGACCCTCGTCGCGCAGCCGCATCACCAGGACGGCGGTGAAGGTCTTGGTGATGGACCCGATCCGGTACTGCACGGTCTCGTCCGGCCCGTGCCCATCCACCGAGGTTCGCGCCCCGTGCCACACGGCCCGACCGCCCCGCACGACGGCCGCGACCAGCGAGGGCGCCCGCCCTTCAGCCTGGGCGACGGCGATCCGGTGCAGCAGGGCGCGCCGCGTTGCGGGGAGCAGCTCTTCCTGAGATGACGTCATGACCCCAGTCCACCTGCTGTGACGGCGGACGTCGAGCTCATTTCCCCGGGCGGAAGCCGCCCTTCCCTAGGCTGGGATCAGGTCTGCGCCATGTCCACGAAGCGGGAGTAGTGGCCCTGGAAGGCGACTGTGATCGTGGCCGTCGGGCCGTTACGGTGCTTGGCCACGATCAGGTCGGCCTCGCCAGCGCGCGGGGACTCCTTCTCGTACGCGTCCTCACGGTGCAGCAGGATGACCATGTCGGCGTCCTGCTCGATGGAGCCCGACTCACGCAGGTCGGAGACCATCGGCTTCTTGTCGGTGCGCTGCTCGGGGCCACGGTTGAGCTGGGAGAGCGCGATCACCGGGATCTCCAGCTCCTTGGCGAGCAACTTGAGGTTACGGGACATGTCCGAGACCTCCTGCTGCCGGCTCTCGGCCCGCTTGGAGCCGCCGGACTGCATCAGCTGGAGGTAGTCGATGACGACCAGCTTCAGGTCGTTGCGCTGCTTCAGACGCCGGCACTTGGCGCGGATCTCCATCATCGACAGGTTCGGGGAGTCGTCGATGTAGAGCGGTGCGGCCGAGACATCCGGCATGCGGCGGGCGAGTCTGGTCCAGTCCTCGTCGGTCATCGTGCCGGACCGCATGTGGTGCAGGGCGACGCGGGCCTCGGCGGACAGCAGACGCATCGCGATCTCGTTGCGGCCCATTTCGAGCGAGAAGATGACGCTCGGCAGGCTGTTCTTGATCGAGGCGGCCCGCGCGAAGTCCAGCGCGAGCGTCGACTTACCCATGGCGGGCCGGGCCGCGATGACGATCATCTGGCCCGGGTGCAGACCGTTCGTCAGCGAGTCGAAATCGGTGAAGCCGGTCGGCACACCGGTCATCTCGCCGCTGCGCGAGCCGATCGCCTCGATCTCGTCGAGGGCGCCCTCCATGATGTCGCCGAGCGGCAGATAGTCCTCGCTGGTGCGCTGCTCGGTGACGGCGTAGATCTCGGCCTGGGCGCGGTTGACGATCTCGTCCACGTCGCCGTCGGCCGCATATCCCATCTGGGTGATGCGCGTACCGGCTTCAACCAGGCGGCGCAGTACCGCCCGCTCATGGACGATCTCCGCGTAGTACTCGGCATTGGCCGCCGTCGGCACGGTCTGGACGAGGCTGTGCAGATACGCGGCCCCGCCGACCTTGTTGATCTCGCCGCGCTTGGTGAGTTCGGCGGCGATGGTGATCGGGTCGGCAGGCTCGCCCTTGGCGTAGACGTCCAGGATCGCCTGGTAGATCGTCTCGTGGGCTGGCTTGTAGAAGTCGTGGCCCTTGAGGATCTCGACGACGTCGGCGATGGCGTCCTTGGACAGCAGCATGCCGCCCAGCACCGACTGCTCGGCGTCCAAGTCCTGCGGCGGCACACGCTCGAAGGAGGTACCCCCGCCGTCCCAGGAGTCGTTCTCCCGGCCCCGGTCGTGTTGTTCGTCACGACCCCGGCCGCCGTCACCGCGTCGACGGGAAGCCGGCAGACGATCACTGGGTCCGGCGTCGGCCCACGGATCGTCCAAGGGCTCGGAAATGCTCACCGAGCCACCTCCTCCCGTCCGCACGGCGGACCTCGCCGTGTCCTCTTTTGTACGGCACGACACTGACAAATGAGAGGCCCAACTCCGGTTCTGAAGCGTCGGTTTTATGCCGATTCCAGGGCTGAGCAAAGGACGCTTTCCCAGGCCTGGGAAAGGAGTGGGCGCCGGACAACGGTAGGCCTCTCGGCACCGTCAGCCAATCTGGTTATCCACAGGCCATGTGGACGACGGCCCTGATGCTGTGGAGAACTCACCGAAACCTGTGCACGACCCGGTGGACAGCCCTGTGAACAAGACCTCCATCCCGCCCACAAGATCGCTCCGACCTGCAGTTTTACCGTCCACCGGCTGTGCAGAAGAAAAACTTCCCCAGTCGGACCAAGATCGCTTCGAACGGTGCGCGAAAGGACATGACCCACAGGAAGGAGTAAGGACCACTTGCCGATTGCATCACTTACCTGTGGACGATTAGATTAGTGCTCATGACACAGGCTCCCGCGATACCCAAGGCCACCCGCCGACGGCACGACAGACAGATCGTGGCGCTGGCCGTCCCGGCCTTCGGCGCGCTCGTCGCCGAGCCTCTCTTCGTCATGGCGGACAGTGCCATCGTCGGCCATCTCGGCACCGCTCAGCTCGCCGGCCTCGGCGTCGCCTCGGCCCTCCTCACCACCGCGGTGAGCGTCTTCGTCTTCCTCGCCTACGCCACCACCGCCGCCGTGGCCCGCCGCGTGGGTTCCGGCGATCTGCAGGCCGCCATCCGCCAGGGCATGGACGGCATCTGGCTCGCACTGCTGCTCGGCATCGCCGTCATCGCCCTCGTCCTTCCACTGGCCCACGGCATCGTGGGCCTCTTCGGCGCCTCCACGACCGCGGCCCCCTACGCCACAACGTATCTGCGCATCTCCGCGCTGGGCATCCCCGCCATGCTCATCGTCCTCGCCGCGACGGGAGTGCTCCGCGGACTGCAGAACACCAGGACCCCGCTCTACGTCGCCGTGGCGGGATTCATCGCCAACGGCGCACTCAATGCAGGGCTCGTCTACGGCGCGGGGCTCGGCATCGCCGGTTCGGCCTGGGGCACGGTCATCGCCCAGTGCGGCATGGCGGCCGTCTATCTCACCGTGGTCGTCCGCGGGGCGCGCCGCCACGGGGCTTCGCTCCGGCCGGACTCCGCCGGCATCCGGGCCTCGGCTCAGGCAGGCGTCCCGCTCCTGGTCCGCACACTGTCACTGCGGGCGATCCTGATGATCGCCACGGCGGTCGCGGCGCATCTGGGCGACGCCGATATCGCCGCCCATCAGATCATCCTCTCCCTGTGGACCCTGCTGGCCTTCGCACTCGACGCGATAGCGATCGCGGGCCAGGCCATCATCGGCCGCTGTCTCGGCGCGAACGACACCCAAGGAGCGCGTGAGGCCTGTCGCCGCATGGTCCAGTGGGGCATCGCAACCGGTGTGGTCCTCGGACTGCTCGTCGTAGCCGCCCGACCGCTCTTCCTGCCGCTGTTCACCAGTGACTCCGTGGTCAAGGACGCGGCACTGCCCGCCCTGCTGATGGTGGCGCTTTCGCAGCCCGTCTGCGGGATCGTCTTCGTGCTGGACGGAGTCCTGATGGGCGCCGGCGACGGGCCATACCTGGCCGGGGCCATGGTCGCCACCCTCGTGGTGTTCGCTCCGGTCGCCCTGCTCGTCCCCACCTTCGGCGGTGGTCTGACCGCGCTGTGGGCCGCGATGACGCTGATGATGACCACCCGCATGCTGACCCTGTGGGTGCGCACCCGCTCGGGCCGCTGGATCGTCACGGGCGCGACCCGCTGAGGAGATCCACAGACGTACCGGTTTCACGTGAAACATGCCGCGTCTGTGCAGCGAATGCCGATGCCGAGCGCGAAGAAGGGCCGCCCCGCGAGGGCCGGCCCTTCTCTCAGCTGCTCAAGCCGAGCGCAGCGTCACGCCGCGACGACCTCGATGTTGACCTTGGCGGCAACCTCGGGGTGCAGACGCACGGACGTCTCGTGGGCGCCCAGGGTCTTGATCGGGGCGGACAGCTCGATGCGGCGCTTGTCGACCTCGGGGCCACCGGAAGCCTTGATCGCGGACGCGATGTCGGCCGGGGTGACGGAACCGAAGAGACGACCGGCGTCGCCGGAGCGGACGGCCAGACGGACCTTGACGCCTTCGAGCTGGGCCTTCACAGCGTTGGCCTGCTCGATGGTCTGGATCTCGTGGATCTTGCGGGCGCGGCGGATCTGCTCGACGTCCTTCTCGCCACCCTTGGTCCAGCGGATAGCGAACTTCCGCGGGATGAGGTAGTTGCGAGCGTAGCCGTCCTTGACGTCGACGACGTCGCCAGCGGCACCGAGGCCGGAGACCTCGTGGGTGAGGATGATCTTCATGTGTCGGTCACCCTTCCCTTAGCGCGCGGTGGACGTGTAGGGCAGCAGCGCCATCTCACGGCTGTTCTTGACGGCCGTGGCGACGTCACGCTGGTGCTGCGTGCAGTTGCCGGTCACGCGGCGGGCACGGATCTTGCCGCGGTCGGAAATGAACTTCCGCAGCATGTTCGTGTCCTTGTAGTCCACGTACGTGACCTTGTCCTTGCAGAAAGCGCAGACCTTCTTCTTCGGCTTGCGCACAGGCGGCTTCGCCATGGTGTTTCTCCTGTGTGATCAAGAAGTTTGGGGTACGACCCACCCTGGACCAGGCCGGTCCCGAAGGACCGGGAATCTAGGCCTAGAAGGGGGGCTCGTCCGAGTAGCCGCCACCGCCGCCGGAGCCTCCGCCCCAGCCACCGCCAGCCTGGCCGCCGCCCTGGTTGCCACCGGCGGGAGCGCCGGTCGCCCACGGGTCGTCGGCCGGAGCGCCGCCGCCCTGCTGGCCGCCACCGGGGCCTCCGCCCCAGCCGCCGCCACCCTGGCCGCCACCGCCGCCGTAACCGCCCTGGCCACTGCGAGCGCCACCGGCGGTCTTGGTGACCTTGGCCGTGGCGTTGCGCAGGCTGGGGCCGACTTCCTCGACGTCCAGCTCGTAGACCGTGCGCTTGACGCCCTCGCGGTCCTCGTAGGACCGCTGCTTCAGCCGGCCCTGCACGATGACGCGCATGCCTCGCTGGAGCGACTCGGCGACGTTCTCCGCCGCCTGACGCCAGACCGAGCAGGTCAGGAACAGGCTCTCGCCGTCCTTCCACTCGTTCGTCTGACGGTCGAAGGTGCGGGGAGTGGACGCGACACGGAACTTCGCGACTGCCGCACCGGACGGGGTGAAGCGCAGCTCGGGGTCGTCGACAAGATTGCCGATGACCGTGATGACGGTCTCGCCTGCCATGGGGGAACCTCTCGGCGGGTTTGCTGCTGGCTGCTTGGTGCTGCTACTCGAATCCCGAGATCAGCTGAGCGCGAAGGCTCAGTGCATCTCGGGGCGGAGGACCTTGGTCCGGAGGACCGACTCGTTCAGGTTCATCTGGCGGTCGAGCTCCTTGACGACCGCAGGCTCGGCCTGCAGGTCGATGACCGAGTAGATGCCCTCGGGCTTCTTCTTGATCTCGTAGGCGAGACGACGACGGCCCCAGGTGTCGACCTTCTCAACCTTGCCGCCGCCGTCACGGACGACGGACAGGAAGTTCTCGATCAGCGGGGAGACAGCACGCTCCTCGAGATCGGGGTCGAGGATGACCATCACCTCGTAGTGACGCATGTGGAACCCACCTCCTTTGGACTCAGCGGCCACGGTCGTTCCGTGGCAGGAGGGTTGTGATGCGTACGCAACGGTATCGGCCGCCACTGACAATCGGACCCCTGAGGATCCCGCAGTGTTACCTGAGCAGGTGTGGGCAGACACCGGTGCAGACGGTACAGACTACCCGCACACCCGCTTCCGGTTGAAATCCGGCCGTGAGGACCGTCACTCTGTACACGTCGGGTGTGTACGGCGCTACTATGCGCCGCCTTCCGCAGGAGGTGCCCATGGCACAGGCATTGCATCCCAACGTCGCCGGTTCCCTCTTCGCCACGGACGGCAAGCGCCGTCCGCTTCAGGACGCACTCATGGCGGGCACGCTCGTGCTCGGCCTGCTGTCCTTCATCACGTCGTTCTTCCACGGCCTCCACCTGCTGACCTCCTGGACAGGGCTGGTGGGGCTTGTGGTCGGTATCTACGGACAGTGGATCTCGGTGACCACACGGGAGCGCTTCGGCCTGATCCTGGGTCTCGGCGCCGCGGGGGTCGGTTTCCTGATCGGCATGGCGCACGGCGGACTGTTCGGCGGACTCATCGGCCGCTGACCGCCCGACGGGCGTCCGCCCGACACCCGTCGAACCCCACGGACCGCCCCGGTCGCGCATCCGGCCGGGGCGAAGGTCACGTACGCCCAGTCGGGGCGCTCGCACGGCGCAGTAGGCTTCGGCGCGAGAGCCGGAGCCCCTGTACCCATGGGGACACACCAGCCCGAGGAGCGCCCCGACATGAGCCTGACCCTGAGGACCATCAGCCGCGAACAGCATCTGGCATACATCCAGAGCCTGCCGGCGGCTAGCCACATGCAGGTCCCGGCCTGGGCCGATGTCAAGGCGGAGTGGCGATCCGAGAACCTCGGCTGGTTCGACGACCGCACCGGCGAGATGGTCGGCGCGGGCCTGGTCCTCTACCGCCAGCTGCCCAAGATCAAGCGATACCTCGCCTATCTCCCCGAGGGCCCGGTCATCAACTGGTTCGCGCCGAATCTGGACGACTGGATCCAGCCGATGCTGGCGCACCTGAAGCAGCAGGGCGCGTTCTCCGTGAAGATGGGCCCGCCGGTGATCATCCGGCGCTGGAACGCCGAGACCATCAAGAAGGGCATCCAGGACCAGGACGTCAAGCGTCTGCGCGACCTGGAGGCCGACTTCATCGAGCCGCGCGCCTTCGAGGTGGCCGACAAGCTGCGCCGTATGGGCTGGCAGCAGGGCGAGGACGGCGGCGCCGGCTTCGGTGACGTACAGCCGCGCTACGTCTATCAGGTGCCGCTGGCGAACCGTTCCCTGGAAGAGGTCCACAAGAACTTCAACCAGCTGTGGCGGCGCAACATCAAGAAGGCCGAGAAGGCCGGCGTCGAGGTCGTCCAGGGCGGCTACCAGGACCTGGCCGAGTGGCAGCGGCTGTACGAGATCACCGCTGTGCGCGACCACTTCCGGCCCCGCCCGCTGTCGTACTTCCAGCGCATGTGGACGGCCCTCAACACCGAGGACCCGAACCGGATGCGGCTGTACTTCGCCCGCCACAACGGCGTGAACCTTTCGGCAGCGACGATGCTGATCGTCGGCGGGCACGTCTGGTACTCCTACGGCGCCTCCGACAACATCGGCCGTGAGGTCCGGCCCTCGAACGCGATGCAGTGGCGGATGCTGCGCGACGCCTACGCGCTCGGCGCCACCGTCTACGACCTGCGCGGCATCTCCGACTCGCTGGACGAGACGGACCATCTGTTCGGCCTGATCCAGTTCAAGGTCGGCACGGGCGGGCAGGCTGCCGAGTACCTCGGCGAGTGGGACTTCCCGCTGAACAAGCTGCTCCACAAGGCGCTCGACATCTACATGTCGCGCCGCTGAACCGCGGGCGTTTGATTCGATAGGCTCCACAGCTTTCACATCTGCGATACACCGCAGCCACGAGAAAGGTTCCGGGTCCGGCCATGGCGCTCACGCTCTACGTCGACACCGCGCGCTGGCGGGCGCACCACAAGCACGTGCAGGAGCAGTTCCCGGGTCTCGTCCCGGTCTGCAAGGGCAACGGCTACGGCTTCGGGCACGAACGGCTGGCCGAGGAGGCCACGCGACTCGGTGCGGACCTGCTCGCCGTCGGCACGACCTACGAGGCCGCGCGCATCAAGGACTTCTTCGGCGGTGACCTGCTGGTGCTGACGCCGTACCGGCGCGGCGAGGAGCCCGTGCCGCTGCCCGACCGGGTGGTGCGCTCGGTGTCGTCGATCGACGGCGTGTACGGCCTCGTCGGCGCGCGCGTCGTCATCGAGGTGATGTCCTCGATGAAGCGCCACGGCATCAGCGAGCAGGACCTGCCCCAGCTGCACCAGGCCATAGAGAACGTCCGGCTGGAGGGCTTCGCCATCCATCTGCCGCTGGATCGCACCGACGGCTCGGACGCCGTCGAGGAGGTCATCGGCTGGATGGACCGGCTGCGCGCGGCCCGGCTGCCGCTGCACACGATGTTCGTCAGCCACCTCAAGGCCGATGAACTCGCCCGCCTCCAGCAGCAGTTCCCGCAGACCCTGTTCCGTGCCCGCATCGGCACGCGGCTGTGGCTGGGGGACCACGAGGCCACCCAGTACCGCGGTGCCGTCCTGGACGTCACGCGCGTGTCCAAGGGCGACCGGTTCGGCTACCGGCAGCAGAAGGCGGCCTCCGACGGCTTCCTGGTGGTCGTGGCGGGCGGTACGTCGCACGGGGTGGGCCTGGAGGCCCCGAAGGCCCTGCACGGCGTCATGCCGCGCGCCAAGGGCGTCGCACGGGCCGGCCTCGCCACGGTCAACCGGAACCTTTCTCCGTTCGTCTGGGGCGGCAAGCAGCGCTGGTTCGCCGAGCCGCCGCACATGCAGGTGTCGATCCTGTTCGTCCCCTCGGACGCCCCCGAGCCGAAGGTGGGCGACGAGCTGGTGGCCCATCTGCGGCACACCACCACGCAGTTCGACCGGCTCGTGGATCACTGAGCCTGGACCGGAGCAGCGAAGAGGCCGTACCCGCAGGATGCGGGTACGGCCTTCTTCATGGCCTTCCGAGGACGCGTTCGCTCACAGCGAACGGTCTTCGAGCGAGGGCGGAACGGGCCTTCCCCAGTCCACCTGAGTCCCCTCGAAGTGGGCGGCGTGCCGCGGGGGATGAGCCGCCGCGCCCATCACGAAGACGTCCTGCGCCCCGTCGAGCACCCCGCCCGAGGGGTCGTCGTCGCCCGACCGGCGCACCACGTCCCGCTCCGGCATGAGGATGTCACGTACGACGACGGCACACAGGTACAGCGTGCCCACCAGGTGCAGCACGATCGACCAGTGATAGCCGTGCGCCGGAAGGCCCTTGTGGGCTTCTCCGCTGGTCGTGTAGGCGAGGAACATCCAGATACCCAGGAAGTACGCCACCTCGCACGCCTGCCAGATCAGGAAGTCCCGCCACTTGGGCCGGGCGAGGACCGCCAGCGGCACCAGCCACAGCACGTACTGCGGGGAGTAGACCTTGTTGGTGAGGATGAAGGCCGCCACGATCAAGAAGGCCAGCTGGGCGAAGCGCGGCCGGCGTGGGGCGGTGAACGTCAGGGCGGCGATGCCGAGGAACGACAGGATCACCAGCACCATGGCCGCGGTGTTCACGAAGCCGGTGCCGGGCGGGTTGCTGGAGTTCTGCGCCCAGATCAGCCAGAACGAGCCGAAGTCGACGCCGCGTTCCTGGCTGAACGTGTAGAACTTCGACCAGCCCTGGAAGGCGAAGAGCATCACAGGCAGGTTCACCACGAGCCAGGCGATCACCGTGCTGCCCACAGCCTGGGCGTACTCCCGCCACTTGCCGGCCCGCCAGCACAGCACGAGCAACGGACCCAGCAGGAACACCGGGTAGAGCTTGGCTGCCGTGGCGAGCCCCAGGAGGACGCCGAAGGCGACGGGACGGCTCCTGGACCACATCAGCATCGCGGCGGCCGTGAACGCCACCGCGAGCAGGTCCCAGTTGATCGTCGCGGTGAGCAGGAGGGCGGGCGACAGGGCGACCAGCAGGCCGTCCCAGGGGCGCCGGCTGTGGGTGCGGGCCACGCAGACGGCGATGACGGCCGCACACACCATCAGCATTCCGGCGTTGACGAACCAGTACCACTGCTCCTGGCGCTGAAGTGTGCCGCTGTGCGGGGTCAGCCAGGACGCCACCTCCATGAACACACCGGTCAGTACCGGGTATTCGAGGTAGCCCATGCCGCCGGACATGTCGTCCGGGAGCTTGTCGAAGTACGGCACGAGGTGGTCCGCGAAGCCGCGGCCCTGGTAGAGGTGCGGGATGTCCGAGTAGCAGGCGCGCGTGTACTGACTGCTCGCGCCGAAGAACCAGGAGCTGTGGTAGCAGGGCGCCTTCTGGACCAGGCCGAGGGCGAACATGCCGATCGCCACGAGCGCAACGACCCGTACGGGGGTCCACCAGGAGGTCCCGAGCAGCGCGCGCCGCCCCAGAGGACCACCGATCAGCTCACTGCCGGCCCGGGCGATCTCATCCTCACTGGTCGGCCGCACCGGTTCTGCCGCGGCGGGCCGCACGAGCTCGGGCTCGTGCATGCTCGCGGGCGTCATCTCTGCACTGGGCATGGGGAACATCCTGCCGTACCTGTCTGGGAAAACGCCGAGGGCCGCCGCACCTGGTGGGTGCGGCGGCCCATGTTTCACGTGAAACACCCGCGGTGGGCGAAAGGGGCGCCAACCGGTCAGGCTCGGGGGCTAACCCTTCTGACCTCCGAAGATGCCTCCATTGCCGTTGCCTCTGGTGTTGCCACCGGTCCCCGTCGTATCGGTGACGGAGGGCGTCGGATTCGGGCCTCCACCGGTACCACCCTGGCCCGTGCCGCCGTTGCCGCCACCGTTGCCATTGCAGTTGTTGGTCCAACTCCACTGGCAGGTGTCGCTCGCCGACGGGGACGGAGACGGGGATGTGTTGCTGGGCGACGGGCTCGGCGAGCTGCTCGGCGACGGGCTCGGCGTGATGCTGGGAGTCGGGGTCGGGGTCGGGGCACCCGCCTCGTCCTGGACCTTGCCGATCTCGGTGGCCTGCGGGAAGCCGGGATCGTTCTGGTTCTTCAGCGCGGCCTTCATGTATTCGGTCCACACCGAGGTCGGGATGTCGCCACCGTGGATCGAGGGGACACCGGCCGTGCCGTTCATGGACAGCAGCTCGTGGTCCTTCGGGTTCTCACGGAACATCGCCACCGAGGTGGACAGCTGCTTGGTGTAGCCGACGAACCAGGCCGACTTGTTGCTGTCGGTGGTACCGGTCTTGCCCGCCGCCGTACGGCCCAAGGCCTTGGCGTTCTGACCCGTACCGTTCTGGATGACGTTCTGGAGAACGTCCGTGACGTTGTTCGCCACGTCGTCCGGAATCGCCGTGGTGATCTTCGGCTTGGTGAAGCCCGGCAGCTCCTGGCCGTCCTTCTTCACCTCGGTCACCGAATAGGGGTCCGTGTGCTGGCCGGACGCGGCGAAGGTGGAGTACGCGTCGGCCATGCGGATCGCACTCGGGGTCGAGGTGCCGATGGAGAAGGACGGGTTGAGCGTGGAGAAGCTGTCCTTCAGGATGCCGGACGCCTGGGCGACGTCACGGACGTGCGTCAGCCCCACGTCCATGCCGAGCTGGACGAACGGCGTGTTGACGGACTGCTCCATCGCCTTGCGCAGCGTGATGTAGCCCCACTTGTGGTCGCTCTCGTTGCGCTGGTAGAAGACCGAGTTGTCCTTCGTCAGGACCGGCGATCCATCCTGGTTGAGCACCTTGAGATGGTCGTTGCCGTTGTACTTGCTCAGCGGGGACAGGCCCTCCGGGGAGGTCTTGTAGGTCCCGTACTGCATGGCGGCGGCGAGCACGAACGGCTTCCACGTCGAACCGACCGGGACACCTGAGGTGTCGGCGTTGTTGGTGAAGTGGCCGTTCTCGTAGCCGTCACCGCCGTAGAGGGCCACGATCGCCCCGTCCTTGGGCACCACCGACGCCGCACCGAACTGGACGTACTTGTCCAGGTCGCGTTTCTTCGGATCGATGCGTTCCTTCTGGATCTTCTTCACGGCCGCGCTCAGCTCGTTGACCTTGTCCTTCTTGAAGGTCGTCTTGATCTGGTAGCCGCCCTGGTCGAACTGCGCCTCCGTGATGTCGGAGTGGGCGAGGACGTACTTCTTCGCCGTGTCCACCAGGTAGCTGATCTGGCCGGTCATGCCCCTGGTCGCCTTGCGGCCATCGGGCATGGGGTACTTCGAGATGGCTTTCTGGTAGTCGGCGTCGCTGAGGTGGTGATCGTTGTGCATCTGCTCGAGAATCCACCTCGAGCGGTCCTGCGAGCGCTTCGTGTTGGCCGCCTGCGTCGCCGAAGGGTCGAGGTCCGCGTTGCCCGCCGGGTCGAAGTACGTGGGGCCCTTGAGCAGCGCCGCGAGAACCGCACACTCGTTCGGCTTGAGGTCCACCGCGTCCTTGCCGTAGTAGGTCTGCGCTGCCGCCTGGATGCCGTACGCGCCTCGGCCGAAGTACGAGGTGTTCAGGTAACCCTGCAGGATCTGCTTCTTGTCGAGCTTCGTCCCCACCTTGATGGAGATGAACATCTCCTTGAACTTACGGGTGAGGGTCTGCTGCTGGCTCAGATAGGTGTTCTTCACGTACTGCTGGGTGATCGTGGAACCACCCTGGGTCTGGCCACCCCGCGCCATGTTGACCACGGCGCGCATGATGCCCATGGGGTCGACGCCCGAGTCCTGGTAGAAGCTCTTGTTCTCGGCCGAGATCACGGCCCACTGCATCGCCTCGGGAATCTGGTCGATGCTGACGTTCTGCCGGTTGACGCCCGTGCCCGTCGCCACCATCTGTGAGCCGTCGGCCCAGTAGTAGACGTTGTTCTGGGACTTGGCCGCGTCGTTCTCGTTGGGGATCGTAACCATCGCGTAGCTGACGCCGACCAGCGCCACCAGACTGCCGACGAAGCCGATGAACAGCCCGGAGACGAGCTTCCAGGACGGCACCCAGCGACGCCAGCCGTACTTTCCGGCTCGGGGATAGTCAATGAACCGCTTCTTGCCGGGAGCGGTTGACGTACGGCCTCTGCCGCGCCCGGGACCGGTCGGGCCGCCGGGGCCGCCGCGCCGGCCGCCCGGGCCCGCGGTCTCGGCGCCTCTGCGGCGACTTCCTCTCTGCGCCGCCCGGCGGGCCTCTGCACGGCCGCCGTAGGGGCGCTCTTCACCTCCCGGACCGTTGGAACCCGACCCATAGGAACTGGACCCATAGGAGTCGGATGGAGACCCGGTGGCGCCTCGCGGTGCCGCACGGCGACCGGAGGACGCATCGGACTGGCCGCGTCGGGCCGCGGCACGTCCGCCTCCCTGCGGCTGCGGCGGTTTGCGACGGTGCTCGCTCATCGAACGATTACTCCTCGGGCAGGCGCACCCGTGCGCGCCTGGAACGGCGGCTGGTTTCCGGTCCCCCCGAAGTACGGATGTGGTCGGTCCTGCATTCACCCGTACTGCACCGGGGACGATGACGCTCCCCAGGCGTCACTTGGTTCCCGGTGCTGTGCATGCCGCACAGACTACGCATCACCAAAACCCACCGAGTCCTGAAGTTCACCCCAAAACGCGCAACTCGCATCGTGTGAATCGGTGATGTGATCCCGTTCACCACCGTCCCCCTTGTCGCCCGCGCAAGGCCGTTCTATCGTGCTGATGTATCGAGTCGATACATCAGCGCGAGATAAAGACGCTGAAAGGGACCACTAGACCCGCGTGAGCGATCAGCGGGACCGAGAGGAGGCGACGATGAGCCGACGTTCCGGCATCCTCGAGTTCGCCGTGCTCGGCCTGCTGCGCGAGTCCCCGATGCACGGCTACGAGCTGCGCAAACGACTCAACACGTCCCTGGGTGTGTTCCGGGCGTTCAGCTACGGAACCCTCTATCCCTGCCTCAAGACGCTGGTCGCCAACGGCTGGTTGATCGAGGAGCCGGGCAGCACCCACGAGGACGCCGTTTCCCTCGCCGGACGCCGAGCAAAGATCGTGTACCGATTGACGGCAGAAGGTAAGGAGCACTTCGAGCAGCTGCTCTCGCAGACCGGCCCCGACGCGTACGAGGACGAACACTTCGCCGCACGCTTCGCCTTCTTCGGGCAGACGTCGCGCGATGTGCGCATGCGCGTACTGGAGGGCCGGCGCAGCCGCCTGGAGGAGCGCCTGGAGAAGATGCGCGCCTCCCTGGCGCGTACGCGGGAACGCCTCGACGACTACACACTCGAGCTCCAGCGCCACGGGATGGAGTCCGTGGAGCGCGAAGTGCGCTGGCTGAACGAGCTCATCGAGAGCGAGCGGGCCGGGCGGGACCTGAGAGGTTCCGCGTCCGGGGAGCCCGCTCAGCAGGACACCACCACTGGATCGACGGGCGGCCTGCCCCGTCGCGGGGACACCCCCCGGACGGATACGCCCGACGACACCGCCCCGTGAGAGCCACTCAAGGCCTCACTCGTACACACAGGGAGCAACCGGAATGGGTTCGGTTCGCGTAGCCATCGTCGGCGTGGGCAACTGCGCGGCGTCGCTGGTGCAGGGAGTCGAGTACTACAAGGACGCCGACCCGGCGTCCAAGGTCCCCGGCCTGATGCACGTGCAGTTCGGTGAATACCACGTGCGCGACGTCGAGTTCGTCGCCGCGTTCGACGTCGACGCCAAGAAGGTCGGCCTCGACCTCGCGGACGCGATCGGCGCCTCCGAGAACAACACCATCAAGATCTGCGACGTGCCCTCCACCGGTGTCACCGTCCAGCGCGGCCACACCCTCGACGGCCTCGGCAAGTACTACCGGGCCACCATCGAGGAGTCCGACGCCGAGCCGGTCGACGTCGTCCAGGTCCTCAGGGACAAGCAGGTCGACGTCCTGGTCTGCTACCTGCCGGTCGGCTCCGAGGACGCGGCGAAGTTCTACGCCCAGTGCGCCATCGACGCCAAGGTCGCCTTCGTCAACGCCCTCCCGGTCTTCATCGCCGGCACCAAGGAGTGGGCGGACAAGTTCACCGAGGCCGGTGTGCCGATCGTCGGTGACGACATCAAGTCGCAGGTCGGCGCCACCATCACGCACCGCGTCATGGCGAAGCTGTTCGAGGACCGCGGTGTCATCCTCGACCGCACGATGCAGCTGAACGTCGGCGGCAACATGGACTTCAAGAACATGCTCGAGCGCGAGCGCCTGGAGTCCAAGAAGATCTCCAAGACGCAGGCCGTCACCTCCCAGATCCCCGACCGGGACCTCGGCGAGAAGAACGTCCACATCGGCCCCTCCGACTACGTGGCCTGGCTGGACGACCGCAAGTGGGCCTACGTCCGCCTCGAGGGCCGCGCCTTCGGTGACGTCCCGCTGAACCTGGAGTACAAGCTCGAGGTCTGGGACTCCCCGAACTCCGCCGGTGTCATCATCGACGCCCTGCGCGCCGCGAAGATCGCCAAGGACCGCGGCATCGGCGGCCCGATCCTGTCGGCGTCCTCGTACTTCATGAAGTCCCCGCCGGTCCAGTACTTCGACGACGAGGCCCGCGAGAACGTCGAGAAGTTCATCCGCGGCGAGGTCGAGCGCTAGTTCGACCCGGCACGGTGCGCCAAGGCGCCTGAGGCCGATCTCTCGTACGAGAACGCTCCTGCCAGGGCGGTGAAGGTCCCCGGGTTCCGCGACCCGGGGACCTTCCGCATGTGTGAGGCTGTGCCCCATGCCCGTCGTCCGTGACCTGCGCGCCCTGTTGCGCCTGCGGTACTTCCGACGCCTGCTCTACGTCCGCCTCCTGTCTCAGGGCGCCGACGGCGTCTACCAGGTCGCGCTCGCCGCGTATGTCGTCTTCTCCCCGGAGAAACAGACCTCGGCCACCGCCATCGCCTCGGCCATGGCGGTCCTGCTGCTCCCCTACTCACTGGTCGGCCCGTTCGCCGGCGTCCTGCTGGACCGCTGGCGGCGCAGGCAGGTCTTCGTGTACGGCAACCTGCTGCGCGCCCTGCTGGCCGCGGCCACCGCCGTACTGATGGTCAGCCAGGTCCCGGACTGGCTCTTCTACGTCTCGGCGCTCTGTGTCACGGCCGTCAACCGTTTCGTCCTCGCCGGGCTGTCCGCCTCCCTGCCCCGCGTGGTGGACGCCGAGCGTCTGGTGCTCGCCAACTCCCTGTCACCGACCGCCGGAACGCTCGCCGCGACCGCAGGAGGCGGTCTCGCCTTCGCCGTACGGCTCGTGGCATCAGGCTCCGATGCGGCCGTGGTGCTCCTCGGCGCCTTCCTCTACCTGTGCGCGAGCCTCTCGTCCCTGAGCATGCCTCGCGCGCTGCTCGGCCCGGACCAACAGCCGATGCGGCCCCCGCTGCGGGCCGCGCTCGTCGTCACCGCGCGTGAACTGATCGCGGCCGTCCGGCACCTCGCCGAACCCCGGCGCCGGGAGGCCGCCTGGGCGCTGGCGGCGATGACACTGATGCGCTTCTGCTACGGCGCACTTCTCGTCCTGCTGCTCATGCTGAGCCGCTATGCCCTCGCCGCAACCCCCGACGCGGGGCTCAAGCTGCTCGGGTTGTCGCTGGCGGTCTCCGGCGCCGGCTTCTTCGCGGCTGCCATGGTGACACCGGGGGCGGCGGGACGGCTCGGGCCCGGCTGGTGGATCGTGGTGTGCGCCACAGCCGCCACGATCCTGGAACCCGCCCTGGGCCTGCCGTTCGCCAGGAGCCCTCTCCTGGTCGCGGCCTTCGTGCTGGGACTGATCACCCAGGGCGCCAAGATCTCCACGGACACGATCGTCCAGTCCTGCGTCGACGACGGCTTCCGGGGCCGGGTCTTCTCCGTGTACGACGTCCTCTTCAACGTCGCCTTCGTTGGCGCCGCCGGAGTGGCCGCCCTGATGCTGCCACCGGACGGCCGCTCAGCAGTGTTGGTCGTGTTCGTCGCCCTGATCTATGCCGGGGTCGCTGGATCCATGGCCCGCTTTGAAAGGAGCCGGGATGGCAACCGGGGCGATGTTTCACGTGAAACATCGCCCCCGCGCTAGTCCTCGGGTCATGTTTCACGTGAAACACGACCCGCCCAGGACCTCAGCCCTGCGCGGCCCACCATTCCTTGAGCGCCGCCACCGCCGCGTCATGCTCCATCGGCCCGTTCTCCAGGCGCAGCTCCAGCATGTGCTTGTACGCCTGGCCGACGACGGGGCCGGGGCCGACGCCCAGGATCTCCATGATCTGGTTGCCGTCGAGATCCGGGCGGATCGCGTCCAGCTCCTCCTGCTCCTTGAGCTGGGCGATGCGCTCCTCCAGGCCGTCGTAGGCCCGGGAGAGCGCGGCCGCCTTCCGCTTGTTGCGGGTGGTGCAGTCCGAGCGGGTAAGCATGTGCAGGCGATCCAGCAGAGGGCCCGCGTCACGGACGTAGCGGCGCACCGCCGAGTCCGTCCACTCTCCGGTGCCGTAGCCATGGAAGCGCAGGTGGAGTTCGACCAGCCGTGAGACGTCCTTCACCAGCTCGTTGGAGTACTTCAAGGCGGTCAAGCGCTTCTTGGTCATCTTCGCGCCGACCACCTCGTGGTGGTGGAAGGAGACCCGGCCGTCCTTCTCGAAGCGGCGGGTGCGCGGCTTGCCGATGTCGTGCAGCAGCGCGGCCAGCCGGAGCGTGAGGTCGGGGCCGTCTTGCTCCAGCTCGATGGCCTGCTCCAGGACGATCAGCGTGTGCTCGTAGACGTCCTTGTGCCGGTGGTGCTCGTCCCGCTCCAGCCGGAGCGCCGGCAGCTCCGGCAGCACATGAGCGGCGAGCCCGGTACCGACGAGCAGGCCCAGCCCCTTGCGCGGGTGCGCGGAGAGGATCAGCTTGTTCAGCTCGTCCCGGACCCGCTCGGCCGAGACGATCTCGATGCGTGCGGCCATCTCCGTCATCGCGGTGACGACCTCGGGGGCGACCTCGAAGTCCAGCTGGGCGGCGAACCGGCCGGCCCGCATCATCCGCAGCGGATCGTCCGAGAAGGACTCCTCGGGCGTACCCGGGGTCCGCAGCACCTGGGCCGCGAGATCCTTCAGCCCGTCGTGCGGGTCGATGAACTCCTTCTCCGGCAGGGCCACGGCCATCGCGTTGACCGTGAAGTCCCGGCGGACCAGATCCTCCTCGATGGAGTCGCCGTACGACACCTCGGGCTTGCGCGAGGTGCGGTCGTAGGCCTCCGAGCGGTAGGTGGTGATCTCGATCTGAAAGTGCCAGTCAGTGTCTCCGACGCGGGCCCGCTTCTGTACGCCGACGGTGCCGAAGGCGATGCCGACCTCCCAGACGGCGTCCGCCCAAGGACGGACGATCTTCAGTACGTCCTCGGGGCGGGCGTCGGTCGTGAAGTCCAGGTCGTTCCCGAGCCGGCCGAGCAACGCGTCGCGTACCGATCCGCCGACCAGGGCGAGGGAGAACCCGGCCTCCTGGAATCGGCGGGCGAGATCGTCGGCGACGGGGGCCACCCGCAGCAGCTCGGCGACCGCGCGCTGCTGCGCCTGGCTCAGGGCAGAGGGAGTGTCTTCGTTGGGGTTCGGCACAACAGAAGAGGGTACGTGCCCCGGCGACCAGGGGTGGCCTCCATTTCCTCCGCGGGCGGCCTGGTGAAGATCGCGGGGCGTCCCGGTGAAAGGGACGGTGGACAGCTGTCGGCATACCCACGCAAGCGCTGCTCTTGCGGCGTAGGGAAGCTCTCGCCTCGATACTGGATATAGAGGACAGGTCCCCGGTATTTCCCGATCTTGTGACGGAGACCGCGGCACTTCCCCTCCGCGCACATCGTTACCATGCGTGGACGCACATTCCGACGACCACTGACGACGAGGGACGGGCGAGCGCGTGGCCGAGGCGGCTGACTTCCAGGGGACCCCTGCCTCACCTGCCCGCCGGTGGCTACGACGCGCCGGCGCGCTGCTCGCTGGTGCGCCGCTGCTGGCCGGGCTGCTCCAGCTGCCCGCCGCGGCGCCCGCCCAGGCCGCCTCCTCGGACCCGGTGTCCGTCTCCCTGGACTCGCTCACCCCCAGCGCCCCCACGGACGGGGACACGCTGACCGTGTCCGGCACGGTGACCAACAACGGCAAGCAGACCGTCACCGGCGCCCACGTGGGCCTGCGCGTGGGCCCCATGCTGGACACCCGCTCGGCGATCGACACCGTCGCCCAGCACTCCGACGACCTGCAGGGCGGTACCGGCTCCGAGGTCGGCGGCAAGTACGTGGAGAAGTTCGCCAAGCTGTCACCAGGGGTCGCGGAGCACTTCAGCATCTCCGTGCCGATGGACAAGCTCGACCTCGGCGGCGACGGCGTCTACGAGTTCGGTGTCTCCCTCTCCGGCCAGACCGCCGCGCAGCCCTGGGACCAGGTGCTCGGCATCCAGCGGACGTTCCTGCCGTGGCAGCCGTCCGAGGCCGACACCAAGACGAAGACCACATACCTGTGGCCGCTGATCTCCAAGGTCCACATGACGGCCAGGACCGGCGCCGGGGAACTCCAGACGCCGGTGTTCCTCGACGACGATCTGGCCAAGGAGCTCGCACCGGGCGGCCGCCTGGACCAGATGGTGGACCTGGGCAAGGATCTCGACGTCACCTGGGTGATAGACCCGGACCTGCTGGCCTCGGTGGACGCGATGGCCACCGGCAACTACCGGCTGCCGGGCAACGGCGGCACCAGCTCGCCCGGCCCGAAGGATCACCAGGTGCTCGCCAAGCAGTGGCTGGCGAACCTGCAGCAGGCGGTGGAGGGCAAGGAGGTCGTCGCACTGCCCTTCGGCGACCCGGACCTGGCATCCCTCGCGCACAACGGCACCAGCGTCACCGGCTCGCTCAGCCACCTCAAGGACGCCACCGACGTCGCCGCGACCACCGTCAAGACCGTGCTCCACGTCACACCCAGCACCGACTTCGCCTGGCCGGTGGAGGGCGCCGTGGACCCGGCGATCATGAAGGTCGCCACCTCCGCCGGAGCCGACCGCGTGATCGCCCGTAGCGACAGCCTCCAGGAGACCGCGGGGCTGCCGTACACACCCTCCGCCGCCCGCCCGGTCGGCGGAGGCACCACGGCGGTGGTCTCCGACGCCCGGCTGTCCACGGCCTTCGAGGGCGACCTGACGAAGGCGGACTCGACCACCCTCGCCGTGCAGAAGTTCCTGGCGCAGAGCCTCGAGGTGAACGCGCAGACGGACAAGCAGCGCAGTATCGTCGTCGCCCCGCAGCGGATGCCCACGGCGAGCCAGGCACAGGCGATGGCGGAGGCGCTGAAGGCGCTCCAGGGCGGGAACTGGTCCCAGTCCCAGGACCTCGGCGCGGCGGCCAAGGACAAGCCCGACCCGGACGCCACCACCCGTATCCCGTGGGGGTCCGCCTACCCCTCCTCATTGCGCTCACGGGAACTGCCTCGGGCGGCCTTCGAGCAGGTCGCCCGCACCCACGACAAGCTCAACAGCTTCCAGGTGATCCTCTCCGACCAGTCCCGCGTCGTCACACCGTTCGGGCGGGCCATAAACCGTGAGATGTCCACGTCGTGGCGGGACAGGAGCGGGGAGGCCGGCAGCTTCCGGGACGGCGTGGAGCAGTGGCTCGACGAGCTGGCCGACCAGGTCAAACTCATCGACAAGTCGGAGACCAAGCTCTCCGGGCGCAGCGCCACCATCCCGGTGACCGTCCAGAACAACCTCGTCCAGCCGGTCGGCCATCTGGTCCTGCGCCTCACCTCGACCATGCCGACCCGGCTGAAGATCGGCGACAAGGCCTACTCCGAGCAGCCGGTCGACCTCTCCGGCGGGCACAGTCAGTCCGTGAAGTTCACCACCTCGGCCAACGCCAACGGCCGGGTCACGGTGATCGCCCAGCTGTACACCGAGGACGGCCAGAAGTACGGCGACGCCGTCACCTTCGACGTGAAGGTCACCGAGATCACGCCCACCGTGATGCTGGTCATCGGCGGCGGCGTGCTCCTCCTCGTCCTCGCCGGTTTCCGGATGTACACCCAGCGCAAGCGCGCTGCGGCCCGCCAGACGGAGGACGACGGCCCCGACGCGGCGGAGGAATCCGCCGAGACGCCCGGGAACCCCGACGCACCCGCAGAACGTCTCCCGGGGGAGCCGGAAGAACCGGAGGAATCAGGCTTTCCCTCCGGGGCAGACGACCCGGAGCACCCGAGTGACCCTGCGCCGGACACCGCACCGGAAAGCGCCGACCCGTCCGGGACGGGTGAGAGAGTGGACCGTTGAGCGATGTCGTGGCCGGTGGGCCAGGGACGATGAGGTGGGGTAAGCATGAACGCGCCGTACGACGGTGATCGCGGCCAGGGCGCGGCCGGCTCGGGCTACCCCGGGACACCGCCGGAGCCCGGTCAGGTGCCGCCCCAGCAGCAAGCGGACATGTACCTCCAGGACGCCTACGACCAGGACCCCTACCGGGCCCACGACCTGACCGCCCAGGACCCGGTCGCCGAGGCGCTCTACGACCGCGCATCGCACCCCCCGCCCGCTCCGGGCAGCTACGAGCAGCAGCAGCCGCTGTACGGCCCGCCCGCCCAGTCGCCGTACGCGCCCGACCCGCGTGTGTGGGCGCAGACGCCGGCGCCGGAGCCGGAGGGCGCTGCCCCGTACATGCCGTACGGCGACGACCCGCGCACGACCCAGTACGTGGGCGTGGACGACCTGGTCACGCACTCCGGCGAGGAGTACCACGAGCCGGACGCCTTCGCGCACCTCTTCAAGGACCAGCAGCAGAGCGGTGGGCAGGGGCCCATGGATCCGCCGGGCTTCTCCCGGCCGGCCGCCGCTCCGGAGCCCGGGTACGGTCCCGCCGGCCAGTACCCGCCGGCGCAGGGACCGAGCCCGCAGCAGGGCATCCCGTACGCCGAGGCCTCCTATCCGGCTGCCCCGGGAAACCCGGCACAGCCGCCGGTGCCCGCCCCGGCCCCGGCACCCGATCCCGTCGGTCCGACCCGGGAGGCGGAACCCGAGGCGGCGGCTTCCGCAGCCTCCGCCGCACCCGCGAAGAAGGGCGGCAAGGCCTCCGGTCTGCTGAAGTCCAGTGCCGTGATGGCGGCGGGCACGCTGGTCTCCCGCCTCACCGGTTTCATCCGCTCCGCGCTGATCGCCGCCGCGCTGGGTCTCGGCTTCCTGGCGGACTCGTTCCAGGTGGCCTACCAGCTGCCGACGATGATCTACATCCTCACCGTCGGCGGCGGTCTCAATTCCGTCTTCGTGCCCCAGCTGGTGCGCTCCATGAAGGAGGACGAGGACGGCGGCGAGGCCTTCGCCAACCGTCTGCTCACCCTCGTGATGGTGGCGCTGGCCGCGCTGACCGGACTCGCGATGTTCGCGGCGCCGCTGCTGGTGCGGATGCTGTCTCCCACCATCGCCGACAACCCGGCGGCCAACGAGGTCGCGGTCACCTTCACCCGTTACTTCCTGCCCTCGATCTTCTTCATGGGCATCCACGTGGTGATGGGTCAGATCCTCAACGCACGCGGGAAGTTCGGCGCGATGATGTGGACCCCGGTCCTGAACAACATCGTCATCATCGTGTCGCTCGGCGCGTTCATCTGGGTCTACGGCACCGCCGCCAACTCCCACCTGGACGTCACCAACATCCCACCGCAGGGCCAGCGGCTGCTCGGTGTCGGTGTGCTGCTCGGCCTGGTCGTCCAGGCGCTGGCGATGATCCCCTACCTGCGCGAGACCGGCTTCCGGATCCGGCTGCGGTTCGACTGGCGGGGCCACGGCCTCGGCAAGGCCGCGATGCTCGCCAAGTGGACGGTCCTGTTCGTCCTCGCCAACCAGGCCGGCGCCATGGTCGTGACCCAGCTGTCCACGGCCGCCGGCGACCACTCCGGGGTCAAGGGCACCGGCTTCGCCGCCTACGCCAACGCCCAGCTGATCTGGGGCCTGCCGCAGGCCATCATCACGGTGTCCCTCATGGCTGCGCTGCTGCCGCGCATCTCGCGCTCGGCCGCCGAGGGCGACAGCGGTGCCGTCCGCGACGACATCTCCCAGGGCCTGCGCACCACCGCAGTCGCCATCGTGCCCATTGCCTTCGGCTTCCTCTCGCTCGGCATCCCGATGTGCACGCTGATCTTCGGTTCCGCAGGCACGAGCTCTGCCATCAACATGGGCTACATGCTGATGGCGTTCGGCCTCGGCCTGATCCCGTACTCGGTGCAGTACGTCGTCCTGCGCGCCTTCTACGCATACGAAGACACCCGCACACCCTTCTACAACACCGTGATCGTGGCGGCGGTCAACGCGGCCGTCTCCGCACTCTGCTACTTCCTGCTGCCCGCCCGCTGGGCGGTCGCCGGCATGGCGGCCGCGTACGGCCTCGCCTACGCGATCGGCGTCGGTGTCGCCTGGCGGCGGCTGCGCAAGCGCCTCGGCGGAGACCTGGACGGCACCCGGGTGGTCCGGACGTACGCGCGCCTGTGCCTCGCCTCGGTGCCTGCGGCCCTGCTCAGCGGCGCGGCCTGCTACGGCATCGGGCACACCCTCGGCCAGGGCGTCGTCGGCTCCTTTGCCGCGCTGCTCGCCGGCGGTGCCGTCCTGCTCGGCATCTTCTTCGTCGCCGCCCGCCGCATGCGGATCGAGGAACTCAACTCGCTCGTGGGCATGGTCCGCGGGCGTCTGGGCCGCTGAGGTGGGGGTAGGTGCACAACCATCGTCCGCCGCCGTGTGTCGTGCATAGCGGCGGACTGTGGGCACAATTGGTTTCGGCGTCGGACAGCGTGCAACGGATGGGGAGGCAGGGACGACGGTGGCGGAACGGAGCACGGCTGCCGTCGACGTGGCAGACAACAGCGGTGAGCAGCCGCTGACCGCCAAGGCGGACCAGGCCACGGCCGACGGGGTGGCCAAGAACCCGGAGCAGCACACGGACAGCAACGAGGCACAGGGGAGCAGCGGGCCCGAGGGTCCCGGAAAGAAGGCCTCGCCTCCCGAACTGCACAGCGGTCACAAGCTCGCCAGACGCTACCGGCTGGAGGAGTGCGTCACCCGTCTGGACGGATTCAGCAGTTGGCGTGCGGTCGACGAGAAACTCCGTCGAGCCGTCGGCGTCCACATCCTTCCCGCGGACCACACACGGGCCCGTTCCGTCCTGGCTGCCGCCCGTTCCTCCGCGCTGCTCGGCGACCCCCGTTTCGTGCAGGTCCTCGACGCCGTCGAGGAGAACGACCTCGTCTACGTCGTACACGAGTGGCTGCCCGACGCCACCGAGCTGGCCACGCTCCTGGCTCCCGGTTCGCTGGAGCCGCACGACGCCTACCAGATGGTCAGCCAGGTCGCCTCCGCCATGGCCGCCGCGCACCGCGAGGGCCTCGCCCATCTCCGGCTGAACCCGAATGCCGTCCTGCGCACCTCCACCGGCCAGTGGCGCATCCGCGGCCTCGCCGTGAACGCCGCGCTGCGTGGCATCAGCTCCGACACCCCGCAGCGCACCGACACCGAGGCGATCGGCGCCCTGCTGTACGCGGCGCTGACCCAGCGCTGGCCGTACGAGAGCGACGCGTACGGCCTGTCCGGGCTCCCCAAGGGCGTCGGTCTCATCGCACCGGACCAGGTGCGGGCCGGTGTTCACCGGGGTCTGTCGGAACTGGCCATGCGTGCCCTCGCCAACGACGGGGCCACCGCCTCCCGTCATGAGGCTCCGTGCACCACGCCGGAGGAGCTGGTGAAGGCGATCGGCGAGATGCCGCGCATCCGCCCGCCGGAGCCCGCGTTCACGGCCCCGCCGGAGTACCAGCGCACGACCTACCAGCAGGGCTCATACGGCCGCCCGGCGCCCCACCCCGGTGCCACACAGCCGATCGCGGCCCCGCCGCCCCCGCTGCAGAGCCGTACCGGCAAGGCCCTGAAATGGGCGGTCTCCGCCCTCCTCATCGCTGCCCTCGGCCTGGGCAGCTGGCAGTTGGCAGACGCCCTGATGGACCATGCCGGCAAGTCCGACGACACCAACAAGAGCCAGCAGACGGGCGACGGCGACAAGGGCACCGGCAAGTCCAAGCCGACGCCGATAAGCATCAAGGGCAGCCAGGAGTTCGTCGCCAAGGGAGACCCCCAGCACCCGGGCGACGTCACCAAGACCTACGACGGCAACGCGACCAGCTACTGGCGGACCAAGACCTTCGACGAGGGTCCCCCGCTCGCGCCCTACAAGCCGGGGGTCGGCATCGTCTACGACCTGGGCTCGGCCAAGCAGATCAACACTGCCACCATCGGGCTGCGCTACCCCGGTGATCACACGACGATCGAGTTGTACGCGGCCGATTCGCTGACACCGGCGTCACTCGACTCGATGGACAAGATCGGCAACGTCACGACCGCGGGTACCACCGCTACGGTAAAGGTCACCAAGTCCGTGAAGACGCAGTATGTCCTCGTGTGGCTGACGGCTGTGCCGTACTCGGGTCCTGACTCGGCCGCGTACGCCCAGGCCGGCTACAAGCAGGGCATCAGCGAAGTGCAGTTCACGGGCTGACGTCTCACCCGAGCGGAGGGGGCAGATGGCGGAAGGCGCCGGATACGACGGAGTGAGCGACAGAGATCTGCTCGCCCGCCATGTGGAAGGCGACTCCGGTGCCTTCGGTGAGATCGTGCGGCGGCACCGGGATCGGCTCTGGGCGGTCGCGCTGCGGACGCTGGGGGACCGCGAGGAAGCCGCTGACGCGGTGCAGGACGCCCTGGTGTCGGCCTACCGGGCCGCCCATACGTTCCGGGGCCAGTCGGCTGTCACGACATGGCTGCACCGGATCACGGTGAACGCCTGCCTGGACCGTGCCCGCAAGGCGGCCTCGCGGAAGACCTCACCGGTCGACGACACGGAACGGCTGGAGCAGCTGCTGGAGCCGCACGAGTCCGCCTCGGCACCGGCCGAGCGGAACGATGTGCACCGCCAGCTCCTCGAAGCGCTCGGCACGCTGCCACACGACCAGCGGGCCGCCCTGGTCCTGGTGGACATGCAGGGATATCCCGTGGCCGAGGCCGCCCGGATCCTCGATGTGCCGACGGGCACGGTGAAGAGCCGCTGCGCCCGAGGCAGAGCCCGGCTGCTGCCTCTGCTCACGCATCTACGGCCCGAAGGCTCCGGAAGCGGGAAAGAACCCGGCTCGGGACGGAACCGGGCGCAGGGGACATCCGTCCCACCGGCAACGGGGTCTCCTGGCGGAAACCCCGAGAACGCGGGACCAAGCGATTCAGCCGTAGTGAAGGGCGGAGGTGGGCGAGCGTGACTTCCACGACAGACACGGCCGGGCACCCGGACGTCGCGGAGATCTCCGACCTCACCGAAGGTCTTCTCCCTCCGCACCGGGGCGCGGACGTACAGCGCCATCTGGAGGCATGTGAACTGTGCGCCGAGGTCCATGCCTCGCTTGGGGAGATCCGGGGACTGCTGGGGTCCGCGCCGGAGGCGGAGCCCATGCCGGCCTTCGTGGCCGCTCGTATCGATGCCGCCCTCGCCGCCGAGGCACTCCTCAGCTCCGCCAGGGACGCCACCGAGGGGCTTGTTTCACGTGAAACATCGACGCCGGTCGAGCGCCCTGTCGATCGCCCTGCCGGACACTCGAAGGCGACGACCGGCCCTGGGCGGAAGAAGAGCGGACGCGGTCGGCGGCGCAGGACCGTCGTGCTGGGGACGGTACTGACCGCTGCCGTCCTGGGAGCCGGGACACTGGTCATCCAGTCACTCATCGGCGGTAGCTCCTCCACAACGGCTCACAGCACACCGAGCCCGTCGATCAGCGCATTCTCCGGCGCCAGTGTCCAGAACCAGGTGCACGATCTCCTCACGTCGAAGCAGGTGCCGCAGCGGGGCTACAACAGCCAGCACCCGCGATCCGGCATCACCGGCGACCAGAGCACCCCGCAGGGCACCGAGAGTGCGAACACCCTGCTCCAGACGCAGATCCCCGTCCCCGACTGTGTCCGCCGGGCGATCCCCCGGAGTGATCAGGCCCTGGCCGCGAAGACCGGCACCTATGGCGGGAAGAGCGCGTACCTGGTCGTCCTGCCGGACCCTGACGACAGCAAGCGCGTCACGGCCTACGTCGTGGACGCGGCCTGCATCCGCCAGCAGCCCGGCACTGCCGGCACCGTGCTCTTGAAGCACTCTTTCGCTCGGTCCTGAGTCTGCTGGAGCACTCCGTCAGTCACCCCCGCCCGGTATGCGTGTGCCCCGACACACCGGGAATGCGCGCCCCTTAGGATCCGTTGGGTGGGTGAGAGCTCGGAAACGGGCTCCCACCGGTCGACTGACACAGACCAGAGACGAGGAATCAAGCCGTGAGCGACGTCCGTAACGTGATCATCATCGGCTCCGGGCCCGCCGGCTACACGGCAGCGCTCTACACCGCGCGCGCGTCGCTGAAGCCCCTGGTGTTCGAGGGCGCCGTCACCGCCGGTGGCGCGCTGATGAACACCACCGAGGTCGAGAACTTCCCGGGCTTCCGCGACGGCATCATGGGCCCCGAGCTCATGGACAACATGCGGGCGCAGGCGGAGCGCTTCGGTGCCGAGCTCATCCCGGACGACGTCGTCTCCGTTGACCTCGCGGGTGAGATCAAGACCGTCACCGACACCGCCGGCACGGTCCACAAGGCGAAGGCCGTCATCGTCACCACCGGCTCCCAGCACCGCAAGCTCGGCCTGCCGAACGAGGACGCCCTCTCCGGCCGAGGTGTCTCCTGGTGCGCCACCTGTGACGGGTTCTTCTTCAGGGACCAGGACATCGCCGTGATCGGCGGCGGTGACACCGCGATGGAGGAGGCCACCTTCCTCTCGCGGTTCGCCAAGTCCGTGACGATCGTCCACCGCCGGGACACCCTGCGTGCCTCCAAGGCGATGCAGGAGCGGGCCTTCGGGGACTCGAAGATCAAGTTCATCTGGGACAGCGAGGTCGCCGAGATCCAGGGCGAGCAGAAGCTCTCCGGTCTGAAGCTGCGCAACATCAAGACCGGCGAGCTGTCGGACCTGGCCGTGACCGGTCTGTTCATCGCGATCGGCCACGACCCGCGCACCGAGCTGTTCAAGGGCCAGCTGGACCTGGACGAGGAGGGCTACCTGAAGGTCGCCTCGCCGTCCACCCGCACCAACCTGACCGGTGTCTTCGGCGCCGGCGACGTGGTCGACCACACCTACCGCCAGGCGATCACTGCCGCCGGTACCGGCTGCTCCGCCGCTCTGGACGCCGAGCGCTTCCTCTCCGCCCTCGCGGACGAGGACAAGGCTGAGCCCGAGAAGAGCGCCGCGGTCTGACCCTCCCCTTCCCCGCCCCCGCACGATCAAGTTAAGGAGCCCGCTGTGGCCGACCTGAAGAACGTGACCGACGACTCCTTCGAGCAGGACGTCCTCAAGAGCGACAAGCCCGTCCTGGTGGACTTCTGGGCCGCCTGGTGCGGTCCGTGCCGCCAGATCGCCCCGTCCCTCGAAGCGATCGCTGCCGAGTACGGCGACAAGATCGAGGTCGTCAAGCTGAACATCGACGAGAACCCGGGTACGGCCGCCAAGTACGGCGTCATGTCCATCCCGACCCTGAACGTCTACCAGGGTGGCGAGGTCGCCAAGACCATCGTCGGCGCCAAGCCCAAGGCCGCGATCGTTCGCGACCTCGAGGACTTCATCGCCGAGTGACGTTTCACGTGAAACACGAATGGGCCAACCCCTCCGGGGTGGCCCATTCGCTTATGCCGCTTCGCTGACTACAGCGGCCTCAGCGCTGGTTCCTTCTGGACCGCCCCGAGAAGCCGGTCGAGCGCCATCTCCACGTCTTCCCTCCAGGAGAGCGTCGACCGCAGCTCCAACCGGAGCCGGGGATGCGTGGGGTGCTGCCGGACCGTCTTGAAGCCCACGGCCAGGAGGTGGTCCGCCGGCAGCAGACAGGCGGGCTCCTTCCAGCGGGCGTCGCCGAAGGCCTCGATCGCCTTGAAGCCTCGGCGCAGCAGATCCTTGGCGACCGTCTGCACCAGCACCCGGCCCAGCCCCTGGCCCTGGTAGCCGGGCAGGATGAACGCCGTCATCAGCTGCACGGCGTCCGGGGAGACGGGACTCGTGGGGAAGGCCGTCGAGCGGGGGACATAGGCCGGAGGGGCGTAGAGCACAAAGCCCACCGGAACATCATCGACGTACACCACCCGGCCGCACGACCCCCAGTCCAGCAGGACGGCGGAGATCCAGCCCTCCTTCTCCAGCGCGGAGGTGCCCGCCCTTACCGCCGCTTCTCCGGTGACGGGGTCCAGCTCCCAGAAGACGCACGAGCGACAGCGTGGGGGGAGGTCCTGAAGGTTGTCCAGCGTGAGCGGCACGAGCCGACGCCCCATGAAGGCTGTTCCTCGCTTCCTTCGCCCGCCGCATCACGAGCAGCTGTCAGCGCGCTCCGTTCCCTGAGCAGGCTGCCGACGAATCCGCCGACCGCTCCAAGGCTCAGACCCGCGCTCACCAGTCCGGTGCGGCTCATCGATCGCATGGCCCCCGACTCCCCACTCAGAGATGCAGATGCTGTCCGGTGGATGCGCCATACCCGTTCGCATCGTATCCACGAAGCTATTCGCTCGATACTGCCTCAAAGCAAAGAGCGGGCCGTGTTCCGGTACACACCGGACACGGCCCACTGCCCGCACGGCCGAGGCGGTAGGGCCAGGATCAGTCGTCCTGGTCCTCGGCCGTGTTCTCCTCAAGCTCCTGGTGCAGCACCGGGCCCTCACCGGGAGCGAGGGTGCTCAGGATCCGCTGAAGATCGTCCACGGAGGCGAACTCGACGGTGATCTTGCCCTTCTTCTGACCAAGGTCGACCTTCACCCGGGTCTCGAAGCGGTCCGACAGGCGGGTCGCCAGCTCGTTCAGCGCCGGGGAGAGCCGGGAGCCGGCACGCGGGCCCTTGGGGCGCTGCGGCTTCTGGGGCCGCGAGCCCATGAGGGTCACGATCTCCTCGACGGCCCGCACCGACAGCCCCTCGGCCACGATGCGGTGAGCCAGCCGGTCCTGCTCCTCGGGGTCCGTCACGGACAACAGCGCCCGGGCATGACCGGCGGAGAGAACTCCGGCGGCGACCCGCTTCTGGACCGTCGGTGAGAGCTTCAGCAGACGCAGCGTGTTGGAGACCTGAGGCCGGGAGCGCCCGATCCGGTCGGCCAGCTGGTCGTGCGTGCAGTTGAAGTCCTTCAGCAGCTGGTCGTAGGCGGCCGCCTCTTCCAGCGGGTTCAGCTGTGCGCGGTGCAGGTTCTCCAGCAGCGCGTCCAGGAGGAGCTTCTCGTCCTCCGTGGCCCGGACGATCGCCGGGATGGCCTCCAGACCGGCCTCGCGGCAGGCACGCCAGCGACGCTCACCCATGATCAGCTCATAGCGGGCTGGCCCCAGCTGCCGTACGACGACGGGCTGCAGAAGACCGACCTCCTTGATGGAGGTGACGAGTTCCTGGAGCGCGTCCTCGTCGAAGACATCACGCGGCTGACGCGGGTTGGGCGAGATCGCGTCGAGAGGGATCTCGGCGAAATGCGCACCCATGGGAGGAGCCGGCGTCTCCATGACCGGGCTTGCCGGGGGCTCCTCGGTTTCATGTGAAACGGGCGGCAGTGTGGCCACCTTCGCCGCGGCCACCCCGCGGTCGGTCGTCAACACCGGGACCGCTGCGGGGGAGGCGGAGGCTCCGCCTCCCAACGCAGCCGGAGCCGGGTTCTTCTCCGTCGGGGCGGCGGGGATCAGCGCGCCGAGACCACGGCCCAACCCCCTTCGTCGCTCGCTCACTGGATCCCCTCCACCATGCTCTGGTCGTTCTGGGCGCCGATGTGGGCCTGGCTCGCGTCATAGCTGATGCCGATGCCCTTCAGCGCGATTTCTCGGGCCGCCTCAAGATAGGAGAGGGCACCGCTCGATCCAGGATCGTATGTCAGTACCGTCTGCCCGTAGCTCGGCGCCTCGGAGATACGGACCGAGCGGGGAATGCTCGTCCGCAGCACCTCGTCGCCGAAGTGGGTGCGCACCTCTTCCGCGACCTGGGAGGCGAGACGCGTCCGGCCGTCGTACATGGTGAGCAGGATGGTCGACACATGCAGCGTGGGGTTGAGGTGCCCCCGCACCAGGTCGACATTGCGCAGCAGCTGACCCAGACCCTCGAGTGCGTAGTACTCGCACTGGATCGGGATCAGGACTTCCTGTCCCGCCACCAGGGCATTGACCGTCAGCAGGCCGAGGGACGGCGGGCAGTCGATGAGGATGTAGTCCAGCGGCTGTTCGTACGCCTGAATCGCCCGCTGCAGCCGGCTCTCACGTGCCACCAGGGACACCAACTCGATCTCCGCACCGGCGAGATCGATGGTGGCGGGGGCACAGAAGAGACCTTCCACATCCGGAACCGGCTGAACGACCTCGGCGAGAGGCTTGCTCTCCACCAAGACGTCATAGATGGAAGGAACTTCCGCGTGGTGGTCGATCCCGAGGGCTGTGGATGCGTTGCCCTGCGGGTCGAGGTCGATCACCAGGACACGGCCACCGTGCAGAGCGAGCGAAGCAGCAAGGTTGACGGTCGTCGTCGTCTTGCCCACGCCGCCCTTCTGGTTGGCGACCACCATGACTCGGGTCTGCTCTGGTCGTGGCAGACCTTCGCCGGCGCGGCCCAGAGCCTCTACCGCCAGTTGGGCCGCACGACCGATGGGAGTGTCGTCCATCGGAGGCGGTGTTTCACGTGAAACATCCGCCCCCATCGACTCGGTACGGGGACCGGGGACCGGATCGGTCATCGGTCCCGCGATGTTGGCGTCGGACCGCAAGGATTCACTCTCCTCGACTTCAGGCTCGCAATGAACAGAGCCTCCCATGCCTTCGGGGTCGTGAACCAGTGAGGCCTGGTGTTCTGTGGAGAAATCCACCTCTGTGGACAACTCCGTGCCCCTGGAGAGGGACGGTTTTCCCTGCGAGACAGGATCCTCTCCCAGGGAACCGAGGGGCTTGCGGTCGCGAGGTTCGGCCGCAGCGCGGCCCCGACTGATGATGCCGTGCAGCAGTGAGCGACGTTTCACGTGAAACACGATGCACAGCGGCGGCGAGCGGACCTTCGCGACACTCCGACCTGCGTAGGTTTGGCAGCTTGTGTGGAGTACGTCTCGTCGTCGGGACGGGTCAGAGGTGCCTCAGCGACGTCGGCGGGCACGGCTGGTCCGGGCCGCCTTCGCCCGCTTCGCCGCGAAGCGCACACCACCGGGGCTCTCCCCGACCTCGACCCGCACGACGGTGGACAGCGGGTCCACCACTCCCTCGCCCACATGCAGGATGGACGTCGCCACCGCGCCGAGCTTGCTGAGTGCGGTGGCCGCGGCCTTCAGCTCCTCCTCGGCGGTATCTCCCTTGAGGGCCAGCATCTCGCCGTAGGGACGCAGCAGCGGGATGCCCCAGGTGGCCAGACGGTCCAGCGGGGCCACGGCCCGGGCGGTGACCACATGGACCGGCGGCAGCTTGCCCAGGACCTCCTCGGCACGTCCTCGCACCACCGTGACGTGGTCCAGGCCGAGCAGCTCGACGACCTCGGTGAGGAAGTTGGTGCGCCGCAGCAGCGGCTCCAACAGGGTGATGTTCAGGTCCTCCCGGACCAGAGCCAGCGGGATGCCGGGCAGTCCGGCGCCGGAGCCGACATCGCAGACCGTCACTCCCTCGGGAACGGCCTCGGAGAGCACCGCGCAGTTCAGCAGATGCCGCTCCCACAGACGGGGCACTTCCCGCGGGCCGATCAGGCCACGCTGCACGCCCGCCTCGGCGAGCAGTTCCGCATAGCGGACCGCATCGGCGAAGCGATCACCAAACACTTCCCGCGCCTGCTCGGGCGCGGGGGGAAGCTCCGCTGCCTCCGTCACGGGGACCGTCCTTCCGTACCGCGCCGGCGCTTCGCGCACCGGCCACCAGAACTACCAGGCTGACAAAGTTCGGCCCCGTCTGCTCAACAGACGGGGCCGGTGAAACATGGGGACCGATCAGGCGGGCAGCACGACGACGAAGCGCTGCGGCTCCTCGCCCTCGGACTCGCTGCGCAGCCCGGCGGCCTTGACCGCGTCGTGCACGACCTTGCGCTCGAACGGGGTCATCGGCTTGAGCTTGACGGCCTCACCGGTGCTCTTCGCCTCGGTCGCGGCCTTGGCGCCGATCTCGGACAGCTCGGCCCGCTTCTTGGCCCGGTAGCCCGCGATGTCCAGCATCAGCCGGCTGCGGTCGCCGGTCTCCCGGTGCACGGCCAGGCGCGTCAGCTCCTGCAGTGCCTCCAGCACCTCGCCGTCCCGGCCGACCAGCTTCTGCAGGTCGCGGCCGCCGGTGTCGCTGATGATCGACACGGAGGCGCGGTCGGCCTCGACGTCCATGTCGATGTCGCCGTCGAGGTCGGCGATGTCGAGCAGACCCTCCAGGTAGTCCGCCGCGATCTCACCCTCCTGCTCCAGGCGGGTCAGGGTGTCTGCACCCTCGGCAGCGGCGGAGGTGGTGCCTTCCGTCACGGGATGGGCTCCTTCTTACTTCTTGGACGGGGACTTGGGCCGCTGCGGGCCACCCTTGCGCTGACCGGACTGGGCCTTGCTGCGGGTGCCGGAACCGGGCTTCGAGGCCTGCTGGGCAGCGGCGGGCTTGGCGTCCTGTGGCTCGTCGGACTTCTCCAGCGAGGTGGACCCACCCGCCTGCTTGGGCCCGCCGGACTGGCGCTGGGACTTGGACTGGCGCTTGGGCTGCTGGCGCCGGGCCGCGGCGGTGCCGGCCTCCGTGGTGGTCTCCACACCGTCCGCGGTCTGTGCCACGGCCTGGGCCGTGCTCTTCACCACGGTGCCGTCGGCCTGGGCGGCGAGACCGGACTTGTTCAGGGCGTTGATGAACTTGCGCTCGAACTCGTTGCGCTCGCGGCCCTTGGCGACGATCGCCTTGACGATGGTCTTCTCGCTGCGGCGGCTGACCTTGCCGGCGTGCGTGACGTGCTTGGTCAGGCGCTCCAGGTAGGCGGCCTGGGCCTTGGAACCCGGGGTCGGGTTGTTGCGGATGACGTACATCTGCTGGCCCATGGTCCACACGTTGGTGGTCAGCCAGTAGACGAGGACACCGACCGGGAAGTTGATACCGAAGACGGCGAACATCACCGGGAAGACGTACATCAGCATCTTCTGCTGCTGCATGAACGGCGTCTTCACCGTCGTGTCGACGTTCTTCGTCATCAGCTGGCGCTGCGTGTAGAACTGCGACGCCGACATCAGAACGATCATGATCGCGGTGACGACCCGGACGTCGGTCAGCGTGGCGCCGAGCGAGGCGACCTTGTCCGCGCTGTCCGTGAACTTCGCCGCAAGCGGGGCGCCGAAGATGTGCGCCTTACGGGCGCTGGCGAGCAGCGACTCGTTGAGGACGCCGATCGTCTTGCCCGTCGCGATCGCGTTGAGCACGTGGTATAGGGCGAAGAAGAACGGGGACTGCGCCAGGATGGGAAGGCACGAGGAGAGCGGGTTGGTGCCCGTCTCCTTGTACAGCTTCATCATCTCTTCGGACTGGCGCTGCTTGTCGTTCTTGTAGCGCTCCTGGATCTTCTTCATCTCCGGCTGGAGCGTCTGCATCGCGCGCGTCGACTTGATCTGCTTCACGAAGAGCGGGATCAGGCAGATGCGGATCAGGATCACCAGGGACACGATGGACAGGCCCCAGGCCCACCCGGTGTCGGCGCCGAAGATCGCGCCGTACATCTTGTGGAACTGGACGATGACCCATGAAACGGGTGTTGTGATGAAGCTGAAGAGGCTGGCAATCGTGTCCACTAATCATGCTCCTTGGGCATGGGACGAGGTCTCTGCGGCCGGGCTCGGAGGAAGCTCGGAAGACGGGCTCCCGGGTTTCGCTTCGGTGGCCGGTTCGCCGGCGGAGGGCCCGCCCTTGCGTGCGCGCCAAGCGTTGCGCAGCATTTCGTGCCATCGGGGGCGCTTGCGCGGTGGGACATGGTCCACACCACCCAGCGACCACGGATTGCACCGGAGGATGCGCCAGGCGGTCAGTGCCGTTCCCTTGATCGCACCGTGCCGGTCGATGGCCGTGTAGCCGTAGTGGGAGCACGACGGGTAGTACTTGCACACCGGCCCCAGCAGTGGACTGATCGTCCACTGGTACAGCTTGATCAGAGCCAGCAGCGGGTACTTCATCGCGTGCCCCCTCCCAGCAACCGCTCAAGAGCGGCATCCAGGTCTCGGGCCAGCTGTGCGTGGTCTGCGTCGCCCGCTCCGGGCAGCGCTCGTACGACTACCAGGCTACCGGGGGGAAACAGAGCGACTCGGTCACGCATCAGATGACGCAGTCTGCGCTTCACTTTGTTGCGCACGACCGCTCCACCCACAGCCTTGCTCACGACGAAACCCGCACGCGTCGGGGGAGCGCTCTCCCCAGGCGCGTGCGGGTCCGTGGCACCGCTACGTAGGTGGACGACGAGAGTCGGGCGTCCGGCCCGGCGTCCTCGTCGAACCGCGGTCGCGAAGTCCTCGCGCCGCCTCAGCCGGTTCTCGGTGGGCAGCACGACGTCATGACCTGATCGGGATCAGGCGGACAGACGGGCGCGACCCTTGCTGCGGCGGGACGCGAGAATCGCGCGGCCGGCACGGGTGCGCATACGCAGCCGGAAGCCGTGGGTCTTCGCGCGACGACGGTTGTTCGGCTGGAAGGTGCGCTTGCTCACTCGGGGGCTCCAGAAATCAAATCGGTGGTGGCGGGTGCCGTCTTGGCTGTCACCGTGCGCCCACGAGTAGCTCGCGTCACGCCCGAGTGCACCGCTTCCCGATCACCTGACGTGACCTGTGCCCTTCGGAGGCAGGCGGCAGCAGCCATCGACAACTCGACCTGGTTACGGTACGCGGGGCTACGCCATCCGGTCAAACCGAGGGTCACGGAGAGACACTATCCACAGGCTGGGGACAACAACTTGAACCGCACCCGCCGCGCTGACTACCGTGGCTGAACTCCGATTCGTTCTTTTGTCCCCCGCCCCGGCGGGTTTGACCCACCGATCACCCGAAGTACCCCCCGACCCGTTCCGCGATCACACGTTCGTGGGACCTGTGAGAGAGCGTGCCCTGTGGCTGACGTACCCGCCGATCTTGCCGCAGTGTGGCCGCGAGTACTGGAGCAGCTCCTCGGAGAGGGCCGCGGACAGGGTGTCGAGGCGAAGGACGAGCACTGGATCCGGCGCTGCCAGCCGCTCGCGCTGGTCGCGGACACCGCCCTGCTCGCCGTGCCGAACGAATTCGCGAAGGGCGTACTGGAGGGCCGTCTCGCGCCGGTCGTCAGCGAGACGCTGAGCCGCGAGTGCGGCCGTCCCATCCGCATCGCGATCACCGTGGACGACTCCGCGGGCGAGCCGCCGGCCCCCGCGGCGCCCATGCAGCAGGCGCCCAAGCCGCGCTACGAAGAGCCCGAACTGCCGTCCGGGCCCTCCTACGACGACCGGTCGTACGAGGAACGGCCCTACGAGGGCTACGGCCGCCACCGCGGCCCCGACCAGCCGCAGGCCGAGCAGCAGTCCCGCGCGGACCAGCTCCCCGTCGTGCGCCCGGCGTACCCTTCCGAGTACCAGCGCCGCGAGCCCGGCACCTGGCCGCGCCCGGCCCAGGACGAGTACAGCTGGCAGCAGCCCCGGCTCGGCTTCCCCGAGCGCGATCCATACGCCTCGCCGTCGTCGCACGACGCCTACGGCTCCGGTCCGGACTACGGCCCGCCCTCCTCGGACTACCGCTCGCAGGGCATGGACCGGCCGTCGTACGAGAAGCAGCGCGGCGAGTACGACAGCCCCCGCGGGGACTACGACTCAGGGCGCCCGGACTACGACTCTGCGCGCCCCGATTACGACCCGTCCCGCACCGAGTACGACCAGCGCGACCCCGTCCGCCGCGAGATGCCCGAGCAGTCGCCGGGCGGCGGCCCGGCGCACCGCGGCGGCCCCGGCCGGCCCGACCTGCCCGCGACCGGCGCCCCCGGCCCGCTGGCCGCACAGCCCGCGCCCGCGAGCGGTCCCGGCGAGCCGACGGCACGGCTGAACCCGAAGTACCTCTTCGACACGTTCGTCATCGGCGCCTCCAACCGGTTCGCGCACGCGGCCGCGGTGGCCGTCGCCGAGGCACCGGCGAAGGCGTACAACCCCCTGTTCATCTACGGGGAGTCGGGGCTCGGCAAGACGCATCTGCTGCACGCGATCGGGCACTACGCACGCAGCCTCTATCCGGGCACGCGCGTGCGGTACGTCAGCTCGGAGGAGTTCACCAACGAGTTCATCAACTCCATCCGCGACGGCAAGGGCGACAGCTTCCGCAAGCGCTACCGGGAGATGGACATCCTGCTCGTCGACGACATCCAGTTCCTCGCGGACAAGGAGTCGACGCAGGAGGAGTTCTTCCACACCTTCAACACGCTCCACAACGCCAACAAGCAGATCGTGCTGTCCTCCGACCGGCCGCCCAAGCAGCTGGTCACGCTGGAGGACCGGCTGCGCAACCGTTTCGAGTGGGGCCTGATCACCGACGTCCAGCCGCCCGAGCTGGAGACGCGTATCGCGATCCTGCGCAAGAAGGCGGTGCAGGAGCAGCTCAACGCCCCGCCGGAGGTGCTGGAGTTCATCGCCTCCCGGATCTCGCGGAACATCCGTGAGCTGGAGGGCGCGCTGATCCGGGTGACGGCGTTCGCCTCGCTGAACCGGCAGCCGGTGGACCTGGGCCTGACCGAGATCGTCCTGAAGGACCTGATCCCCGGCGGCGAGGACAGCGCGCCCGAGATCACGGCCACGGCCATCATGGCGGCCACCGCCGACTACTTCGGGCTGACGGTGGAGGACCTGTGCGGCACCTCGCGCGGGCGCGCGCTGGTCACCGCGCGGCAGATCGCCATGTATCTGTGCCGGGAGCTGACCGATCTGTCGCTGCCGAAGATCGGGGCACAGTTCGGCGGGCGCGATCACACGACCGTCATGCACGCCGATCGCAAGATCCGGGCGCTGATGGCCGAGCGGCGGTCGATCTACAACCAGGTGACCGAGCTGACGAACCGGATCAAGAACGGGTGAGGTGCGGCTGACGCCGGCCGTACGCCGACGCTGAGGGCGCCTTCGGGATACGTGTCCCGGGGGCGCCCTTTGGCATGGCCGCTCTCCGCCATGCCGGTGCCCAGTGGGTGGAGTGTTGCCCGGGCGCCGCCCGGTGTTCGATTACCTGCCTGGTTACGGCCACTCTCCACAGATTCGCTGGGTTTCTTCCGTCCACATGCTGGGGACTGTGGAGTTGTCCCGAACGGCGTCCACAGGGAGCCTGTTCATCCCGCGTTCGCCCAGTTCAGGTGCCTGTGGAATCGTGGACGAAGGATCTCCACAGGCTGTGGACGCAGCGAAGATCCACAGGGTGTGTACGAGGTTTTCCACCGGCGGCCCACAGGCGGGAGCCGGTTGTCCCCAGTGATCTCCGGCTTCTCCACATGGCTGTCCACTGTTCGGCAACGCGACGCACCCGATCACCGCGTCGAGTGAAAGCCGTCACACGAAGGTGCCGGGTTGGGGTGTGGGAAACGTGGGTAAAGCTGGGGACGCAGCTGGGGAGAACTGCCCTCAGGCTGTGGGCGAGGTGTGCAGAACTTTCCGTTCTCCACAGATACCCCCGGTTGTCCACCGGCGTCACCCACAGGCCCAGTGGACAAAATCTTGGCTCTGAGCTGGGCAAACGTGGTTATCCACGGTATCCACAGGCCCTACTACTACTCCCAACTAGAGAGAGCTCGGAAATCGCTTTGAAGCGGGGGCTGTGCACAACTCGCCGTCTCGTGCCCGGCTGCCTCCCGGAGCGACTTGACCCCGACGGGCACCTACTGTCAGTGCGGTGCGTCAGACTGGTCCCCGGTGTCCTTCCCTTCGCAGTGGGCGGTGACACCGAGTCGGAGGACTCAGTAGCAACAGCAGGAGGCGGCTTACGGTGAAGATCCGGGTGGAACGCGACGTACTCGCGGAGGCAGTGGCGTGGGCGGCACGCAGCCTCCCGGCCCGTCCGCCGGCGCCTGTCCTCGCCGGCCTTCTCCTCAAGGCCGAGGACGGCCAGCTGAGCCTGTCGAGCTTCGACTACGAGGTCTCCGCGCGCGTGTCCGTGGAAGCCGAGGTCGAGGAGGAGGGCACCGTCCTCGTCTCCGGCCGCCTGCTCGCCGACATCTCCCGCGCTCTCCCCAACCGGCCGGTGGAGATTTCCACAGACGGTGTACGGGCGACCGTGGTCTGCGGGTCCTCCCGGTTCACCCTGCACACCCTGCCTGTGGAGGAGTACCCGGCGCTGCCGCAGATGCCGAACGCCACCGGCACCGTCCCCGGCGAGGTCTTCGCGGCCGCCGTGTCCCAGGTGGCCATCGCCGCCGGCCGTGACGACACGCTGCCCGTCCTCACCGGTGTGCGGATCGAGATCGAGGGCGACACGGTCACCCTGGCCTCCACCGACCGCTACCGCTTCGCCGTCCGCGAGTTCCTGTGGAAGCCGGAGAACCCGGACGCCTCCGCGGTCGCCCTGGTCCCGGCCAAGACGCTCCTGGACACCGCCAAGTCGCTCGGTGCGGGTGACAGCGTGACGCTGGCGCTGTCCGGGTCCGGCGCGGGCGAGGGGCTGATCGGCTTCGAGGGCGCCGGGCGTCGTACGACCACGCGGCTGCTCGAGGGCGACCTGCCGAAGTACCGCACGCTGTTCCCGACCGAGTTCAACTCCGTCGCCGTGATCGAGACCGCGCCCTTCGTGGAGGCCGTCAAGCGTGTGGCGCTGGTGGCCGAGCGGAACACCCCGGTGCGGCTGAGCTTCGAGCAGGGCGTGCTCATCCTCGAGGCCGGGTCCAGCGACGATGCACAGGCTGTGGAAAGGGTCGACGCCCAGCTGGACGGCGACGACATCTCCATCGCCTTCAACCCGACGTTCCTGCTGGACGGTCTGAGCGCGATCGACTCCCCGGTGGCTCAGCTGTCGTTCACCACGTCCACGAAGCCGGCGCTGCTCAGCGGGAAGCCGGCGGTGGATGCCGAGGCCGACGACGCGTACAAGTACCTGATCATGCCGGTGCGCCTCAGCGGCTGACCGGTTGTCCACAGCTGTTGACAGTGCCGGGTGCCCGGTGTGGGTGCCCGGTGCTGTGGCTGGGGGAGGTGGGGCCGCAGCGGCACCAGGAGGCCGACGGTACTGTGGCTCCCTCCGGAAAACCGCAGGTGAGCGCGTATGCCCACAGCTGTGCACAAGGGGTCGCGATTAGGCTCGGCTCGGCACACAGGTGCCTCTCACGCCACACAGCGACCTAAGGAACACAACTGATGGAGCTCGGTCTCGTCGGCCTCGGCAAGATGGGCGGCAACATGCGCGAGCGGATCCGCCGCGCGGGCCACACCGTCATCGGATACGACCGCAACGCGGACCTCGCGGATGTCCACAGCCTGGAGGAGCTTGTGGGCAAGCTCAGCGGCGGTCCGCGCGTGGTCTGGGTGATGGTTCCGGCCGGCGAGCCCACCCAGTCGACCATCGACCAGCTCGCCGAGCTGCTGGAGCCCGGGGACGTGGTCGTGGACGGCGGCAACTCCCGCTGGACGGACGACGAGAAGCACGCCGAGGAGCTGGCGGCCAAGGGCATAGGTTTCGTCGACTGCGGAGTGTCCGGCGGCGTCTGGGGGCTGGAGAACGGCTACGCCCTGATGTACGGCGGTGACGCCGAGAACGTCGCCAAGGTGCAGCCCGTCTTCGACGCGCTGAAGCCGGAGGGCGACTTCGGCTCGGTGCACGCCGGCAAGGTCGGCGCGGGCCATTTCGCGAAGATGGTCCACAACGGCATCGAGTACGCGATGATGCAGGCCTACGCCGAAGGCTGGGAGCTGCTGGAGAAGGCCGACTCCGTCACGGACGTCCGTGAGGTCTTCCGGTCCTGGCAGGAGGGCACCGTCATCCGGTCCTGGCTGCTCGACCTGGCCGTCAACGCCCTGGACGAGGACGAGCACCTGGACGGGCTGCGCGGTTATGCACAGGACTCCGGTGAGGGACGCTGGACTGTGGAGGCCGCGATCGACCACGCGGTGCCGCTGCCGGCGATCACCGCGTCGCTGTTCGCGCGGTTCGCCTCCCGCCAGGAGGACTCGCCGCAGATGAAGATGATCGCCGCGCTGCGCAACCAGTTCGGCGGGCACGCCGTAGAGAAGAAGTAATCCACAGATCCACAGTCCACAGATCCACAGGTCCGCCGACCTGTGGATCCACAGCCCATCAGCACTCTGAGGAAGGCCGGCGAAACGACCATGCACGTCACGCATCTTTCGCTGGCCGACTTCCGCTCGTACGCCCGGGCCGAGGTTCCGCTCGACCCGGGCGTCACCGCCTTCGTCGGCCCCAACGGGCAGGGCAAGACCAATCTGGTGGAGGCGATCGGGTATCTGGCGACCCTGGGCAGTCACCGGGTCGCCTCCGACGCCCCGCTCGTCCGCATGGGCGCCGAGCGGGCCGTCATCCGGGCGCAGGTCCGGCAGGGCGAGAGGCAGCAGCTGGTCGAGCTGGAGCTGAATCCCGGAAAGGCCAACCGTGCCCGCATCAACAGGTCCTCGCAGGTCAGGCCGAGGGACATACTGGGGATCGTACGGACCGTGCTGTTCGCGCCCGAAGACCTCGCCCTCGTCAAAGGGGATCCGGGCGAACGGCGGCGGTTCCTCGACGAGCTGATCACGGCCCGGTCGCCGCGCATGGCCGGGGTGCGCTCCGACTACGAGCGCGTCCTCAAGCAGCGCAACACGCTCCTCAAGACGGCCGCTCTCGCGCGCCGGCACGGGGGGCGGTCGATGGATCTGTCCACGCTCGACGTGTGGGACCAGCATCTCGCGCGGGCGGGCGCCGAGTTGCTCGCCCAGCGGCTGGATCTGATAGCCGCGCTGCAGCCGCTGGCCGACAAGGCGTACGAGCAACTGGCCCCCGGCGGTGGGCCGCTGGCGCTGGAGTACAAGCCGTCCGCGCCCGGTGAGGCGCACGCGCGCGAAGATCTCTACGCCCAGCTGATGGCGGCCCTGGCGGAGGCGCGCAAGCAGGAGATCGAGCGCGGTGTCACCCTCGTAGGCCCTCATCGGGACGATGTGATTCTCAAACTCGGTCAGCTGCCCGCCAAGGGGTACGCCTCGCACGGCGAGTCCTGGTCCTATGCCCTCGCTCTGCGGCTGGCCTCCTACGACCTGCTGCGGGCCGAGGGCAATGAGCCGGTGCTGGTCCTGGACGACGTCTTCGCGGAGCTGGACACGCGCCGCCGTGAGCGGCTGGCCGAGCTGGTCGCGCCCGGCGAGCAGGTGCTGGTCACGGCCGCCGTGGACGACGACGTACCGCATGTCCTGACCGGGGCGCGGTACACCGTGTCCGGCGGGACGGTGGAGCGCGTATGAGCACCGGCGAACCCACCCCCCAGAATCCGGGGAATCGGAAGCAGAGCGACAACGAACCCTCCGGCGTCGACCTCGCGCGCGTGGCGTTGCGCGCGGCGAAGGAGCAGGCACGCGCGCGTGGGGACGCGGCGCGGCAGAAGAAGCAGGCCCGGCGCGGCGGCGGGCTGCGCTCCGGCGCGCGCGCCGACGGCCGCGACCCGATGGCGCTGGGCGCCGCGATCAACCGGCTGCTGACCGAGCGCGGCTGGGAGACCCCGGCGGCGGTGGGCGGGGTGATGGGCCGCTGGCCGCAGATCGTCGGCGAGGACCTGGCCAAGCACTGTGTGCCGCAGCGGTACGACGAGGACGAGCGCGTGCTGACCGTGAGCTGCGACTCGACGGCCTGGGCGACCCAGCTGCGCCACCTCGCGCCCGCGCTGGTCGCCCGCCTGAACGAGGATCTCGGGCACGGCACCGTGCGGATGATCAAGGTGCTCAATCCGGGCGGACCGGCCCGCCGCCACGGCCCGCTGCGGGCTCCGGGGAGCTCCGGGCCCGGCGATACGTACGGGTGACGTACCTCACGTCGAAGCCGGTGACCGCGCTGCCGTCGCGGCGCCGTACACAGGTGTGGACAGCCGCCGAGGCACCGGCGGACCGCCATCTGACCCCCCAGTAGCCAAGGGTTGACGCCTCGAAGCGCTGAGTGCCGCTGTGAGCCCCTTGGAGCCCCCATCCGCATATCGGGACCCGGTCGAGGTCGGTTCAGGGCGGCACATGGGGACTCAGGTACCGGCAAACCCCCATCGATGTCAGACCTACCGGTAGACTGGAAGACAATCCCGCCCCAATGTGGGGACCGCCCGGGAAAAGCTGAGCAACGCTGATCAAGGCTTACCACCGCAACATGCCGCAGCCGCTCCGGCAACCTGCCGACGAGCCCGGCTCGTGCTGTGCCAGAAAGGGCGCTTCGTGGCCGATTCCGGCAACCCCAACGAGAACATCCCGTCCACCGACGCCGGCGTGAACGGCGAGCCCACCGAGGCCCCCGTGAACAGCGAGGCAGCAGCCTCTGCCTCCTACGACGCCAGCGCCATCACCGTGCTCGAAGGGCTGGACGCGGTCCGCAAGCGGCCCGGCATGTACATCGGTTCCACGGGCGAGCGCGGTCTGCACCACCTGGTGTACGAGGTCGTCGACAACTCGGTCGACGAGGCGCTGGCCGGGTACGCGGACACGATCGATGTCACGATCCTCGCCGACGGCGGCGTCCGGGTCGTCGACAACGGCCGTGGCATCCCGGTGGGCATCGTGCCCTCCGAGGGCAAGCCGGCCGTCGAGGTCGTGCTGACCGTGCTGCACGCGGGCGGCAAGTTCGGCGGCGGCGGTTACGCCGTCTCCGGCGGTCTGCACGGCGTGGGTGTGTCCGTCGTCAACGCGCTGTCCACGAAGGTCGCCGTCGAGATCAGGACCGACGGCCACCGCTGGACGCAGGACTACAAGCTCGGCGTCCCGACGGCCCCGCTCGTCCAGCACGAGGCCACGGACGAGACCGGCACCTCGGTCACCTTCTGGGCCGACCCCGACATCTTCGAGACCACCGAGTACTCCTTCGAGACGCTGTCGCGGCGTTTCCAGGAGATGGCGTTCCTCAACAAGGGTTTGACGATCAAACTCACCGACGAGCGCGAGTCGGCGAAGGCCACCAGCGGTGCGGACGAGGCGGGTGCGGACGAGAAGGCCGAGGTCAAGACCGTCACGTACTACTACGAGGGCGGCATCGTCGACTTCGTGAAGTACCTCAACTCCCGCAAGGGAGAGGCGGTGCACCCCACCGTCATCGACCTGGAGGCCGAGGACAAGGACAAGAGCCTGTCCCTCGAGGTCGCCATGCAGTGGAACAGCGGCTACAGCGAGGGCGTGTACTCGTTCGCCAACATCATCCACACCCACGAGGGCGGTACGCACGAGGAGGGCTTCCGCGCGGCCCTCACGAGCCTGATCAACAAGTACGCGCGCGACAAGAAGCTGCTGCGCGAGAAGGACGACAACCTCACCGGTGACGACATCCGTGAGGGTCTGACCGCGATCATCTCGGTCAAGCTGAGCGAGCCGCAGTTCGAGGGCCAGACGAAGACCAAGCTGGGCAACACGGAGGCCAAGACCTTCGTGCAGAAGGCGGTCTACGAGCACCTCAACGACTGGCTGGACCGCAACCCGGTCGAGGCCGCGGACATCATCCGCAAGGGCATCCAGGCGGCCACCGCGCGCGTCGCGGCCCGCAAGGCCCGCGACCTGACCCGCCGCAAGGGCCTGCTGGAGTCGGCGTCCCTGCCGGGCAAGCTCTCCGACTGCCAGTCGAACGACCCCACCAAGTGCGAGATCTTCATCGTCGAGGGTGACTCCGCCGGCGGCTCGGCCAAGTCCGGCCGCAACCCGCAGTACCAGGCGATCCTCCCGATCCGCGGCAAGATCCTCAACGTGGAGAAGGCCAGGATCGACAAGATCCTGCAGAACCAGGAGATCCAGGCGCTGATCTCGGCCTTCGGCACGGGTGTGCACGAGGACTTCGACATCGAGAAGCTCCGGTATCACAAGATCATCTTGATGGCGGACGCCGACGTCGACGGCCAGCACATCAGCACCCTGCTGCTGACCTTCCTGTTCCGCTTCATGCGGCCGCTGGTCGAGGCCGGGCACGTGTACCTGTCCCGTCCCCCGCTGTACAAGATCAAGTGGGGCCGGGACGACGTGGAGTACGCGTACTCCGACCGCGAGCGCGACGCCCTCATCGAGATGGGCCGCCAGCGCGGCAAGCGTGTCCGCGAGGACTCGATCCAGCGCTTCAAGGGCCTCGGCGAGATGAACGCCGAGGAGCTGCGCGTGACCACGATGGACCAGGAGCACCGGGTCCTCGGCCAGGTCACCCTGGACGACGCCGCCCAGGCCGACGACCTGTTCTCGGTCCTCATGGGCGAGGACGTCGAGGCCCGCCGCCAGTTCATCCAGCGCAACGCCAAGGACGTCCGCTTCCTCGACATCTGAGTCGGTCTCAGCTGACCGCACCAGGAAGGATCCTCACCAGCAATGGCCGACGAGAACACTCCGCAAACCCCTGAGACCCAGGGCGGCGAGCTCGCGATGCGCGTCGAGCCCGTCGGGCTCGAGACGGAGATGCAGCGCTCGTACCTGGACTACGCGATGTCCGTCATCGTGTCCCGTGCGCTGCCCGACGTCCGGGACGGCCTCAAGCCCGTCCACCGGCGCGTGCTGTACGCGATGTACGACGGCGGTTACCGCCCCGACCGCGGCTTCTACAAGTGCGCCCGTGTCGTCGGTGACGTCATGGGTAACTACCACCCGCACGGCGACAGTTCCATCTACGACGCCCTGGTGCGCCTCGCCCAGTCGTGGTCGATGCGGATGCCGCTGGTGGACTCCAACGGCAACTTCGGCTCCCCGGGCAACGACCCGGCGGCCGCCATGCGGTACACCGAGTGCAAGATGGCGCCGCTGTCGATGGAGATGGTCCGCGACATCGACGAGGAGACCGTCGACTTCACGGACAACTACGACGGCCGCTCCCAGGAGCCGACGGTTCTGCCGGCCCGCTTCCCGAACCTGCTGATCAACGGCTCGGCCGGCATCGCGGTCGGCATGGCGACCAACATCCCGCCGCACAACCTGCGCGAAGTCGCGGCCGGCGCCCAGTGGTACCTGGAGAACCCCGAGGTCTCGCACGAGGAACTGCTGGACGCGCTCATGGAGCGCATCAAGGGCCCGGACTTCCCGACCGGCGCCCTGGTGGTGGGCCGCAAGGGCATCGAGGAGGCGTACCGCACCGGGCGCGGCTCCATCACGATGCGAGCGGTGGTCGAGGTCGAGGAGATCCAGGGCCGGCAGTGCCTGGTGGTGACCGAACTGCCGTACCAGGTCAACCCGGACAACCTGGCGCAGAAGATTGCCGACCTGGTCAAGGACGGCAAGATCGGCGGTATCGCGGACGTCCGTGACGAGACCAGCTCCCGTACGGGCCAGCGGCTCGTCATCGTCCTCAAGCGGGACGCGGTCGCCAAGGTCGTGCTGAACAACCTGTACAAGCACACGGACCTGCAGACGAACTTCGGCGCCAACATGCTGGCGCTGGTCGACGGCGTGCCGCGCACGCTCTCCCTGGACGCGTTCATCCGGCACTGGGTGACGCACCAGATCGAGGTCATCGTCCGCCGTACCCGCTTCCGGCTGCGCAAGGCCGAGGAGCGCGCGCACATCCTGCGCGGTCTGCTGAAGGCCCTGGACGCCATCGACGAGGTCATCGCGCTGATCCGGCGCAGCGACACCGTCGAGATCGCGCGCACGGGCCTGATGGGCCTGCTGGAGATCGACGAGATCCAGGCCAACGCGATCCTCGAGATGCAGCTGCGGCGCCTGGCGGCCCTGGAGCGGCAGAAGATCGTCCAGGAGCACGACGAACTCCAGGCGAAGATCAACGAGTACAACGAGATCCTCGCCTCCCCGGTCCGCCAGCGCGGGATCGTCAGCGAGGAACTGGCCGCGATCGTCGAGAAGTACGGCGACGACCGCCAGACCAAGCTGATCCCGTACGAGGGCGACATGTCCATCGAGGACCTGATCGCCGAGGAGGACATCGTCGTCACGGTCACCCGCGGCGGCTATGTCAAGCGGACCAAGACGGACGACTACCGGGCGCAGAAGCGCGGCGGCAAGGGCGTGCGCGGCACGAAGCTGAAGGAAGACGACATCGTCGACCACTTCTTCGTCTCCACGACCCACCACTGGCTGCTGTTCTTCACCAACAAGGGCCGGGTGTACCGGGCGAAGGCGTACGAACTGCCCGAGGCCGGCCGGGACGCGCGTGGCCAGCACGTGGCGAACCTGCTCGCCTTCCAGCCGGACGAGGCGATCGCCGAGATCCTCGCCATCCGCGACTACGAGGCGACGCCGTACCTGGTCCTCGCGACCAAGTCCGGTCTGGTCAAGAAGACGCCTCTGAAGGATTACGATTCGCCCCGCTCCGGCGGTGTCATCGCGATCAACCTGCGCGAGCGCGAGGACGGTTCGGACGACGAGCTGATCGGTGCCGAGCTGGTCTCGGCCGACGACGATCTGCTTCTGATCAGCAAGAAGGCACAGTCGATCAGGTTCACCGCCACGGACGACTCCCTGCGCCCGATGGGCCGCGCCACCTCCGGTGTGAAGGGCATGAGTTTCCGTGAGGGCGATGAACTTCTGTCGATGAATGTGGTGCGACCCGGTACGTTCGTGTTCACTGCCACAGACGGTGGGTACGCGAAGCGGACCCCCGTCGACGAGTACCGCGTCCAGGGCCGCGGCGGCCTCGGCATCAAGGCCGCCAAGATCGTGGAGGACCGTGGTTCGCTCGTCGGGGCGCTGGTCGTCGAGGAGACGGACGAGATCCTCGCGATCACCCTCTCTGGCGGTGTGATTCGCACGCGAGTCAACGGGGTCAGGGAGACGGGCCGTGACACCATGGGCGTCCAACTGATCAACCTGGGCAAGCGCGATGCCGTGGTCGGTATCGCACGTAACGCCGAGGCCGGGCGTGAGGCGGAGGAGGTCGACGGTGAGGACGCCGTCGACGAGACTGCCGAGGATGCCGCGACCAGCGGCACGGACGAGGGTGAGGCGCCCTCGGCCGAGTAGCACGAGGAGTGAGTCATCGTGAGCGGAGCCACGGGCGCCGGATCGGCCGGTACCCCCACGGGTACGGAGACGGACGGCGGCGGCCGTGGCTCCGCCACGCACGGAACGGGTGCGGGGAGCGCGGCCGACCCGCACACGACCAACCTGAAACCGGTGAGGGTGTCCGAGAAGGGCTCCTCCGGCACGTCTGGATCCCAGGGGGGAACTATGACGGACACCCGAGGCCCGGCCGCGGCCGGCGAGGCACAGTCGTCGTCGCCGCTCCCCGGGGAGCGGCGCCCGGAGCAGCCCGGCGGGCCGTACCACCCGCCGCAGGCCTATCCGGCACAGCCCCCGGCCGGCGCCGTACGACGGCCGCGTACCGGCGCCCGGACGGCGCCGCGCACCCGTAAGGCTCGGCTGCGGGTGGCCAAGGCCGACCCGTGGTCGGTGATGAAGGTCAGCTTCCTGCTCTCCATCGCGCTCGGCATCTGCACGGTCGTCGCCTCGGCGGTGCTGTGGATGGTCATGGACGCGATGGGCGTGTTCTCGACGGTGGGCGGCACGATCTCGGAGGCGACCGGCTCGAACGAGGCGAACGGCTTCGATCTCCAGTCGTTCCTGTCGCTCCCCCACGTCCTGATGTTCACGTCGATCATCGCGGTCATCGATGTGGTCCTGGCCACCGCGCTCGCGACACTCGGCGCGTTCATCTACAACCTCTCCGCGGGCTTCGTGGGCGGCATCGAGCTGACCCTGGCGGAGGACGAGTGACCCGCCCTCCAGCGTGTTTGTGACTGTCCCCCGACAACCGATTTTGGGACTCACGTGGTCGTGCGCTAATCTTCAGGAGTCAGCGCGCGGGACACACCGCAGAGCGCGGCGGGGCTATAGCTCAGTTGGTTAGAGCGCATCCCTGATAAGGATGAGGCCACAGGTTCAAATCCTGTTAGCCCCACAGTGCCAAGACCCCCGGTCCGGATGGATCGGGGGTCTTCGGCGTCCGCCGCTCACCTCTGCCTTGCTTACCCCAGAGGTAATCGCGGCGCGCGGCGCGCGTGACTACGTTCGGTTCGTCGTATCGGAGCGGACGAAGGAGCCGGACGTGCCCGCATATGGTTTTGCGCACCTGCGCGACCGCGATCACCATCCCGACATCCTTGAGTATCTGGAACGCATCCAGGGCACCCTGGAACCCTTTCACGGCCGGTTCCTGGTGCACGGCCCGCCGGCCGAGGTGGTGGAGGGGGACTGGCCGGGCAGCATGGTGCTGATCGAGTTCCCCGGCCTCGCCGAGGCCCGGGCCTGGTACGCGTCTGACGCGTACCAGGAGATCCTGCGGCTGCGGACCGACCACATCGACGCGGACGTCGTGCTGGTCGAGGGCCTCGGTCCCGGATACGACCCGCGTGAACGCGCGGCGAAGCTCCGGGCGGAGGCGGCCGGAGCGCGGTCTCAACGTGCCGCGCAGGCTTCGCCGGCGGACCTTTGACATCACTGGCCGGTGGGCGTTCCCTGGAAGTACCGGCGGTGAAGCGAGCGTGCGTCCCCCGGCCGCGGCTTTTCCTCGCCGCCGTCATCCAGCGCTCTAGGCGGAGGTGGCTGAGGTGAAAGCCGTCGTTTATGAGAAGCCGTTCAGCGTGACGGTCAAGGAGGTCGACGATCCGCGGATCCAGCATCCCAACGATGTGCTGGTACGGGTCACATCGACCGCGATCTGCGGGTCCGACCTGCACATGTACGAGGGCCGTACGGCGGCCGAGGCGGGCATTGTCTTCGGGCACGAGAACCTCGGTGTGATCGAGGAGGCCGGTCCCGGTGTGACCTCCCTGTCCAAGGGAGACCGCGTGGTGATGCCGTTCAATGTCGCCTGCGGATTCTGCAAGAACTGCCTCGCCGAGAAGACCGGCTTCTGTCTGACGGTCAATCCGGGATTCGCCGGCGGAGCCTACGGCTATGTGGCCATGGGCCCGTACAAGGGCGGTCAGGCGGAACTGCTGCGGGTGCCGTTCGCCGACTTCAACTGTCTGAAGCTGCCGCCGGGCAACGAGTTCGAGACCGACTTCGTCCTGCTCGCCGACATCTTCCCGACCGGCTACCACGGCTGCGAACTCGCCCAGGTGTCCCCCGGTGAGAGCGTGGCCGTCTTCGGTGCCGGACCCGTGGGGCTGATGGCCGCCTACTCCGCGCTGCTGCGCGGTGCGGCGAAGGTGTTCTCGGTGGACCGGGTGCCCGAACGGCTGGCCAAGGCCGAGGAGATCGGGGCGATCCCCATCGACTTCACCAAGGGCGACCCGGCCGAGCAGATCAAGGAGCAGACGGGCGGGGAAGGCACCGACAAGGGCGTGGACGCCGTCGGCTATCAGGCCCAGGCCCACGACGCCAGCCACGAGGAACCGGCCGTCGTCCTCAACACCCTGGTGGAGACGGTCCGGCCGACCGGCATGCTCGGCGTACCGGGGCTGTACGTGCCCTCCGACCCCGGCGGCCCGGACGAGCACGCCAGGCACGGCCAACTGCTGGTCTCCATCGGCCGGATGTTCGAGAAGGGCCAGCAGATGGGCACCGGCCAGTGCAACGTGAAGCGGTACAACCGCCAGCTGCGCGACCTGATCATCGCCGGTCGGGCCAAGCCCAGCTTCGTGGTCTCCCATGAGCTGCCGCTGGAGGAGGCACCGAAGGCCTACGAGAAGTTCGACAAGCGGATCGAGGGCTACACCAAGGTGGTCCTGCATCCGGGGCACGCCCTCGCCGCGTGAGGCAGGGCCCCTGGGGCAGGAAAAGGCCCGACCGCTGGCGACGGGGGATGCACCAGCGATCGGGCTGTGGCCAAGGGTAACAAGACTGAGCGCCTTGTGGGGCCAAGACGGACGAGTTCAGGTCAGGTTGGCCGATCAGCGACCGCACGGGGGGTCGTAGGACAGGCGGGGCAGGTACTCGTGCCACTTCTGCGCGGTCAGCACGCCCCGCGTGACCGAGCAGATGTGGCCGATCGCCGCGTCGGCGTCCAGGCTCCACACGCGGACCGTGTCGGCCCCGCTGGAAACCCCGAGGACGCGGCTGCTGGGGCTGAAGGACAGGAAGTTGCCCGTCTGGCCGTTGAGGCTCATCGACTGGCCGATGGGCGTCGCCGAGCCGGGGTCGCCGACGTCCCACAGCCGGACGGTGTTGTCGTCCCCGCCGCTGGCCAGAGTGCGCCCGCCCGCGCTGAACGTCAGCGACGTGACCGCCTCGGTGTGGCCGGTGAGCGGCCCGCCGAGCGCCGTCGCCGAGGCGGGGTCGGTGACATTCCACAGCCGGACCGTGTCGTCGTCGCTGCCACTGGCCAGGGTGTGGCGGTCCGGTGTGAACGCGAGCGCGTTGACCGGCCCGGAGTGCTCGGTGAGCGGCGCGCCGAGCAGGGCCGGGTGAGCGGGGTCCGTGACGTTCCACAGGCGGATCGTGCTGTCCGCGCTGCCGCTGGCCAGGGTGTGCCCGTCCGGGCTGAAGACGAGGGCGTTGATGTACCCCCGGTGGCCGGTGACCGGCCTGCCGAGCGGTACGGCGTGCGCGGGGTCGGCGACGTTCCACAGCTGGAAGGAGTGGTCGTCGTAGGCCGTGGCCAGGGTGTGGCCGTCCGGGCTGTACGCCAGCGCGTTGGGGCCCATGAAGCGGGTCTGCAGGGTGAGCGGCGGTCCGGCGAGCGCCGGGTGGGCGGGGTCGGTGATGTTCCACAGCTGCACCGTCCGCCGGCCCGTGAGGACGGCGAGGGTGCGGCCGTCGGGGGAGAACACCACACGCTGGCCGTCGCCGCCGCGCATGAAGGGTTCACCCAGCAGCACCGGCCGGCCGGGGTGTGCCACGTTCCACAGCCGGATCTGGCTGTCGTGCGCCACCGTCGCCAGCACCCGCCCGTCGGGGCGGAACGCCGCGCTGCGGCCGATCATGTCCGAGGTCGGTATCGACCACAGGCGCACCTTGCTGTCGCCGCTGCCGGTGGCCAGGGTCCGCCCGTCGGGGCTGAACCCGAGGGCGTACATCTCGCCGCTGCTGCCCGCGAGCGGCTCGCCGACCTGCGAGGGGGACGTCGGATCGCTCACGTTCCACAGGCTCGCCGTGCTGTCCGCGCTCGCGGCGGCCAGCCTGCTGCCGTCCGGGCTGAAGGCCACCGACCAGATCGGTCCGGTGTGCCCGGTCATCGGTGAGCCCAGCGAGGACGGGTGGGCGGGGTCGGTGACGTTCCACAGCCGGATCGTGTCGTCCGCGCTGCCGCTGGCCACGGTGTGTCCGTCGGGGCTGAACGCCACCGAGTGGACGATGTCCGTATGGCCGGTCAGCGCCGTGCGGTACGGCTTCGGGTGGCGCGGGTCGGCCGTGTTCCACAGCCGGATCGTGTCGTCGTCACCGCCCGCCGCGAGGGTGTGACCGTCGGGGCTGAACGCGACGCTGCGCACCGCGGCGGTGTGGCCGCGCAGGGCGCCGGCCTGGCTCGCCCGGTGCGGGTCCGTCACGTTCCACAGCCGTACCGTGCGGTCCTCGCCGGCCGAGGCCAGCGTGCGCCCGTCCGGGCTGAAGGCGACCAGGTAGATGGTGCCCCGGTGCCCGGTGAGCGGTGTGCCGAGCGACTTGGGGTGGGCGGGATCGGTCACGTCCCACAGCCGGATCGTCCCGTCGTCGCCGGCGCTGGCCAGGGTGCGTCCGTCGGGGCTGAAGACGGCGCTGCTCACCCAGCTGGTGTGGCCGGTCAGCGGCTTGCCGAGCGGCTTGGGACGGCTCCGGTCGGCCACGTTCCACAGTCGGACGGTCCGGTCGTAGCTGGCCGTGGCCAGCGTCCTGCCGTCGGGGCTGAAGGAGGTGAGGTAGACGGCACCGGTGTGCCCGGACAGGGGGGTGGCCAGCGGCGCGCTCACGATCGAGATCAGCCTGCTGTACGTCCCCTCGTCGTCCGGGCGCAGCCGATGGGCGACCAGGTCCAGCTGGGCGGCCAGGGACGGGTCCGTGCGCTGGACCCGGTCGGCCTCGGCGAGCACCTGCCCGAACACGGCGTCGTCCCGCTGCTGCCAGGCGATCACCGCCGAGCCGCCCGCGACCAGGGCCAGCACCACCAGTGCGGCCACCGCGGCCCGGCTGATCCACACCGTGCGCTTGCGCAGCCGTACCGAGGCGGCCAGGAACTCCACCGCGCTGCGGGTCAGCAGGGTGTCCCCGGCCGACCGCGCCCAGCTGCGCGCCTGCTCCAGCCGGGAGCCCCGGTAGAGCAGCGAGCTGTCCCGCTCCGAGTCCTCCCAGGCCCGGCCGTCCTCCTCCAGCCGCTGGCGCAGCAGCTGCTCGCCCCGGTCGTCGTCGATCCAGTGCCGCAGCCGGGGCCAGGCGTGCAGCAGCGCCTCGTGGGTGATCTCCACGGTGTCCGCGTCCAGCGTCACCAGCCGGGCCCGTACGAGGGCCTCGAGGGACTCCTCGGTCTTGCCCGGGTCCGCCGATTCCTCCGCCAGCTGCCGCCGGGTGCCGCGCCGCCGGGTGGCCTGGGTGTCCTCGCCCAGCCGGACGAGGCGCAGCAGAAGCAGCCGGGCCGCCGTACGGGCCGCGGGGTCGAGCCCCGACCAGGCGCGCTCGGCGGTCGCCGCGACGGCCCCCTGGATCCCGCCGGCCGCGCGGTAGCCGGCCAGCGTCAGCCGGCCGGCCTTGCGGCGCTGCCAGGTGGCGAGCAGGGCGTGTGAGAGCAGCGGGAGCACGCCCGCGTCGTGGGCCCCGCGCGGGCCGTCGGCGCTCACCTCGCGGACGATCAGCTCGGCGAGCCCCGCCTCCAGCTCCAGACCCACCGCCTTGGCCGGACCGGTCACCGCCTCGCGCAGCTCGGTGCTGGTCAGCGGGCCGAGCACCATGTGCCGGTGCTGGAGCGCGTCGGCCAGTTCGGGGTAGCCGAGGCACTGCTCGTAGAAGTCGGCGCGGATGCCGAGGACGACGAGCACCGGGGCGGGCCCGTCCGAGTCGCCGGGCGGGGTGCAGGCGGCGTGCAGCAGCTGGATGAACGTACGCCGGTCGGCCTCGTCGAGGCAGAGGGTGAACGCCTCCTCGAACTGGTCCACGATGACGACGGGCCGGCTCGCGGCGGGCGCCTCGCGCCCGGCCCATTTCGCGACGGCCTCGTGGGCGGCCCAGGCCACGTGGGGCGAGTCGGAGCCGGGAACGGCCGGATTCTCCGTCGCCTCCTGCTCGGCCCGGCGCGCCTCGGCGGCGACGGCGGTGAGATCGGGGATATGGCGGACCAGTTCGCCCAGGGGGTCGGCACCGGGGACGAGGTGCAGGACGCAGTCGACCGGATCGTTGCCGTTGCCCTTGCCGATGGCGGCGTCGGCCGGTGTGCCGCGTCCGTCGCGCAGGGCGCCGCCGCGCAGGGCTGGGACCAGGCCGGCGTTCAGCAGGGAGGACTTACCGGCGCCCGAGGCGCCCACCAGCATCACCAGACCGCCGGTCCGCTCGGCGTCGCGCAGCTGGGCGACGAGGGCGCTCGTGCTCCGCTCCCGGCCGAAGAACCACCGGGCGTCCTCCTGCCGGTACGGGGCCAGCCCACGGTAGGGGCACACGCCTCCGGCGACGGGCGGGGCCTGAGTGGCAGGCTGCTGGTTCTCCTCGGCGGGCGGCGCGGGCCGGTCGCCGACCGGGTCGGCCAGCGCGCGCTCCCACAGCCGCTGCCAGTGCGCGAGGTCGTACAGACCCGTGGACACCGGTGCGGGCCGCAGCCGTCGTGCCTCCGGGATCAGGATGTGCAGCACCGCCGCGAGGGCCGTGAACTGGGCCGGCACGTTCTTGGCCCGGCGCCAGTCGCTGATCCGCTGCGCCGACACCCGCACGGGCCGCCCGCGCTCGTCGACCCGCTGCAGCCGTACGACCGCCTCGGCGACGCTCTTGAGGGGAGGGTTTCCAGCCTCCTTGTACAGCAGCGCGAGGCGTTCGGCGAAGGCTGTGCGTGTCCCTGAGTCGGAACTCAAGGTCCCACCCCTTTACTTTCCCCCGCATCTGGACGTCCGGACCGGAAAACCCACCTTATACGGCTGACCTGCGGCGAAGCACGGGACCGGAGGCCGTGGTCTCCTCGCTGGCGGGCAACAGATGGCAGGATCCGGACCCGGTAGCGGATCCGTCACACACCGTCCGAACAGGCCACGGCCCTGCGCTCGGAAAGAGACCCCATGGCACCGAGTGATCTCGGCCAACTTCCACCGACCACTGAGTGAGCTCGCGAGCCCTTCGGGCCGGCTCCCTGTCTTCGACCCGCGTCGAGCCGACGCGGCGCGGGTCGATATCCCGCACCGTTCGGCACCGGTCCCCACGAGGGGAGGGACCGGTGCCGGGCGGGTGGGGGTGGCTCTTCGCGCGGGCGCGGAGTCCTCGGTACAGGCCGGGTGACGTTTCACGTGAAACATCACCCGGTGTCGCATGTTGGTCCGGCCTGCGTGCTATGCCTGATCCAGCCGTCGTGTCCGCTTCCTCGGCCGGTCTTCGTGTCCACGCCCTCAGTCGGCCGCCCTGTGCGCTTCGAGCCACCCGGCGGCACGGGCCATGGCCACGGCGTGCCGCTCGGCCTCCCCGGCGGAGGCGTTCAGGGCAGCGTCCTGCCCCCGCGCACTGCCACCGGCCGCGGCCGCAGCGGCCTGGGACGCCGCCAGGGCCGCGCGCAGGGCGTCGGCGCACGCCGTGACCGAGGTGGCGGCGGGACCCGTGGCCGAGCCCGTGGTGCCTGCGTCCCGGGCCGCGGCCACCTGGGCGGCGAGTGCCGCGGTGGCGGCGGCGTTGCGGGCGCAGCGGGCGTCCGCCGCGGGGTCCGGGTCCCTCGCGGTCAGCGCGGCGAGTGACTCGGCCGACAGGCGCAGCGCGTTGGCGGCCCGGCCCGCGGGGTCCTTCGGGACGGCCACCGCCGCGTCCCGGCCGACACCGGCGTACCGGCATGCGGCGACCGCACGGTCGTAGGCGCTGTGCGCGCGGGCCCCGTGGAGCCTGCGCAGCGCCTCGGCCTCCGCGGCCGTCTTGGCTGCTGTCTCTTCCCGTCCGCTCATCCTCGGCCTCCCTTGTCCGGGACGACACTCTCAGGGGTGCGGGCAGGGTGCCACGCCGCTCGCGAAGAGGCCAGAAGTGCGGGTCCTGTCAGGGTGCCCGCACTGGTTAACTGACGGTTCGTCAGATACGGTTCCTTCGCCGGCTGTTCCCGAAGGGGTGAGTGTCATGCAGAAACGGCCCCCGTGCCCGCGACCGCCCGGTGCCCCGCGCTGGGTCGCGATGTTCCACCAGCCCTCGCTGGACTCCTGGACGGTGGGCGCCGAGTCCCCCGACCGGGCTCCCGTGCTGTACGCCGTGGGGGACATGACCCAGACCCTGCGGGCGCGCGGCGAGGAGGCGACGGTCGCCCTGTGGGGGCCCAGGGGCGGCGCCTGGCACCTCTTCGACGCCCCGGCCGCAAAGGAGCCCGCACCCGCCCCGGCCGCCGCCACCGGCGGGCCCGCGCCCGGCCCCGGTGAACCGGCCAAGCTCGCGGAACGCATGACGGGCCGCCGGCACCAGGTCCTCCTGGCCGGTCTGGGCAAGGCGGGCCTGTACGACCTGAGCGCCGAGGACGGCGAGGCGGTGCGGACGATGGCCGAACGGCTCGACGAGCCCACGGTCCGCCGGGTGGCCCACTGGCTGTCCGTCGCGGGCGGGGAGCGGTAGCGCCGGGCGGGGTCCGGTTCGGCGCGCCGTCCGCCGGGCAGTGACGTCCTGGAAGCCACCGCCCCGGACTGGAGGACGCATGAAGGTATCCGTCGACCGCTCCCTGTGCTACGGCTCCGCCGAGTGCGCGTACCGGGCGCCGGACGTGTTCGCGTTCGAGGACGGATACGGCGTCGTACGGCCCGGCCGGGAGGAGTCCGCCGACGATCCGCGGGTCCGGGAGGCGGCCGAGTCGTGCCCCTCCCAGGCGATCGCGCTCACGCGGTGACTCACACGGTGCGTGCACCGGCCGGATAGGACCACCGGAAGTCGGCCAGCGCGCGGGCCCGGGCCTCGGCGACGGCCATCCGGGCCGCGCGCTCGACGGGGTCGACGTGCGACGCCTGGGCCGTGACCTGGCCCTCCCACCTGCGGTACAGCAGGCCGGCCGGCGCGGAGAACCAGCCGCGGCTCACCGCGTCCAGCGCCAGCAGCAGGCCCGTGTCCTCGGAGGCCGGCAGGGCCATCCAGCCGCCGAGTGCGGTGAGCAGCTCCCGCCGGACGCACAGGGTCGCCGGATGCACGAGGGCGTGGCAGTCGTTGCGCTTCCAGTGGCCGAGGACGGTGCCGCGTTCGAGCGGACCCTCGTCCGGGTCGCCGGGCAAGCCGGCCGTGGAACCGTCGGGCAGCAGGTCGAGGGCGCGGGAGGTCGTCCAGCCGACGGTGGGATGCGCCTCCAGCACGGCCAGGTCGCGGGCCAGCACGCCCGGCGTGAGCCGGTCGTCGGCGTCCAGGACCTTCACGTACGCGCCCTGGGCGCGCGCCAGCGCGATCGTACGGGTGACTCCGGGCCCGCCCGGCCGGCCCTGGCCGAAGCTCACGCGCGGGTCGTGCCGCGGGACGTACGGGCGGACCTCGTCCGCGGTGCCGTCCTGCTGGATCACCCACTCCCACTCCCAGCCGCCGGGCAGCCGCTGCTCGCACAGGGACGCGTAGGCGTCCGGCAGAAACCGCGCGGACGGACCGTGGACAGCGGTGACAACGGTGACGCGCCGGGGCACGGCAGCACTCACCACCTTTCCGTCGGGCGTGGTCGCCGGTAACAGCGCGAGACCCCCGGCCGAACCCGGCCGGGGGTCTTTTCGTGTCGACTGGTGCGTACGCAAGTCGCCGTGTGTCGAGACGCTGCGGTACCGCGTGGGGCGTACGGTCAGCAGTCGAGCGTGCCCGCCGAGGGTTCTTGTGGTGTGGTCGCGGTCTCCGACTGGTTGTCGGCGAGGGGCAGGTGCCGGCAGCTGGGGGTCTTTCCGTGAGCCTCGGCCCGGATGCGCTGCTTCATCGTGGGGGGCAGGGCACTGGCATGGGACCTGGACCAGTGACGTGGCGCCGGGATCGTCGGGCTCGTCGGGATGGTCTTGTGTGCGGTGCCGGTGCGGGGGCCCTCGTTCTTGGATGCGGCCGCCGCGGTCGTGGCGGTCGCGGCGGTGACGAGTCCGAGCGCCGTGCACAGCGCGAGGAAGGCGGTGACGATCGCGGTCCACAGTTTCATGACCTTGTGCTGGGCCATGGTCCCTCTCTTTCGGGTTGGGCGATTTGCGTACTTTCCTCATGATGTGTATGTGCGCCGCGAAGTGGTGGACCGACGCCCGTGGCGCGTCGATGTTCCGATGAACACCACCCGGATGGCCGCAAGAGGGCGGGAAAACCCCAAAACCCGGTGAGAGTGAGCGAAGAGGGAGCAAAGTAACCGTCCGTGCGGGTGTGATCACCCTCCGATCGGAACGGCGCAGGACCTGGCCTATTGCGCTGCCGGAGGCGGGAGTTGGGGCACGCCGCAGGTCACCGATCGATATCGGTCGGTGTGTATAGTCGGGCGCCAGAGGTCCCCTACGTCAAGGAAAGACGAGGTCGCGCGGTGAAGAAGCTGCTCCTGGTCGCACTGGCCGCCATCGGCGGGCTCCTCGTGTACCGCCAGATCCAGGCGGATCGCGCCGAGCAGGATCTGTGGACGGAGGCGACTGACTCCGTGCCCACGGGCTCCTGAGTGCCGATACCAGAATCCGAACAGACCCCGACCGCCCTTTCGCGGTCGGGGTTTTGTATTGCCCCGGCGTCCGTTCGCCGCGTTGCGGGCGCCCGCCGGGCGCTGTACACGTTCGCGAGGGGGACAGCCCGGCACGCGGGCGCGCGCCGGGAGGTGCCGGGCGTTTCGGACGGCCGTGCGCGTTGCCCGGATGGCGCAAGGGCGCTCGGGGCAGGATGGGCCCGGTCCGGTACGGCTGCGGAGCGATGACACGGGGAGGTCGGCACGTGCGGGGGCGAGGGCCAGGGCGACGTACGGCGTGGTGGTGGTTGCGGCGGTGCGGCCGCCGGGCGGTCTTCGGCGTCGGCGCCGTGCGGACGGCCCTGTTGCCGGGGCTGTGCGCACTGCTGGTGCTGGTGACGGGCGCCGCGCCCGCGTCGGCGACCCCGGCCGGGGACGCGCAGGCGGCGCCGTACGCCTTCGCGCCCGGGGCCCGTACCGTCGCAGGCGCGACGGGGACGGCGACCGCCGCACGGCTCGAGCCCGGCGCCACCTACCGCAGCTCCCTGCCGAGGAATGGCAAGCTCTACTACCGGCTCGACCTCACGGCCGCCGACACGGCGTACGTCCCGGTCACCGCCGTACCCCCGGCGAACGCCACCGTCTCCGCCACCGACGGCATCAGGGTCTCGCTCCAGGACGCGCACGGCACACCCTGCTCCTACTCCTCCGCCTTCTCCGCCCGCTTCGGCGCCGGGCTCAGCCCGCGCCCGGTCACCGCGCTGGCGCAGCGGGAGGCCGGCAAGAGGCTGTGCCAGGGCCGGGGGACCTACTACCTGCTCGTCGAGCGCCTCGACACCGGAAACCCCGGTACGGCCCCTTCCGCGCGCTGGGACCTGGAGATCGCGCCCGCCACCGAGCCGCGCCCGGCGCGGGCCGGTGCCACCTCCGCGCCGCAGACCTGGAACTCCGCCACGCCCGAACCGCTCGGCGGTGAGCCCCGCGACCGCCTGGGCGGCACCGGTTTCGCCTCGGCCCGCCCGCTGGGCCAGGGCGTCTGGCGGACCGCGCTCGTGCCCGGCGAGACACGGTTCTACAAGGTGCCGGTCGACTGGGGCCGACAGCTGCACGCCTCCGCCGAACTGGCCGGTGCGCGGGGGCACGGCTATGTCGGCGGCGCCCTGAACCTCTCCCTCTACAACCCCGTCCGCGGCTACGTCGAGGACGCCGCCCTCGGCTACACCGGCGTGCAGAAACCCGCCGTACTCGACCCGCTCCCGCCGGTGGAGTACGCCAACCGCTACGCCATTCCCGCCGGGGCGACCGCCGTCCGCTTCGCCGGCGACTACTACCTGGTCCTGCATCTCAGCGAGCAGCTGGCCGGCACCTTCGGGCGGGGCCCGTTCGCCGTGACGCTGCGGGTCCGGGTGGCCGGGCAGGCGCACGCGGGGCCGGAGTACGCCGGGCAGCCCGTGCCCGCCGGCGTGTTCACCGTCACCGGGCAGGACCGGCAGGCGGCGGCCACCGCGAGCACCGGCGGCGGGGACGGCAGCGCGATGAAGCTGGTCGCGATCGCCGGGATCGGCCTGGGGACCGTCCTGCTGCTGGTGCTCGCCGGCTGGACGGTGACGGCCCGGCGGGCTCAGACGCGGGTCAACGCCCAGAAGCCCACCGCGTAGCAGGCCAGCGCCAGCAACAGCATCGGGACCGCGACCTTCGCCGGCGGGCCGGGCCGCCGGTTCCTGCCCGCCCGATGCCCTCTGCGCCCTTGCACGGGCGGGCCGGACAACGGCCGGCCCGGATGCGGAAGGTGCGTGTCATGAGCGGTGTACGAAGCGGTGGAGGCGTCGACCCGCGGGTCGTGGGCCCGGGGGGAGAAGTACGGCTGGTGGAGCGGGGGTTGAGCGGGGGTCGGGGGCTGCTGGGCGTACGGCTGGAGGTACGGCTGTGCGTACGGCGGGTACGGGGAGGCATCCACGGCCCGGGGCATCTGCTCGGCGCGGGGCCGACTGCGCTCGTCCGCGGGCGGCGGTGCCTGCTGGGGGTACGGCTCGGGGGTCGGGGGCTGCTGTGGCAGCGGGTCCTGGGACGGCGGCCCTTCGGGTGGCAGCTCCGGTGACGACGGCTCCGGGGGCGGCGGCAGACGGAAACTGCCGGTGTCCGAGAGGGAGCCGGTGCCCGGGTCGGCTCCGGCGTCCGGGGACGGAGTCGTGTCGGTGCCCCCGACCAGCTCCAGGGCCACCCCCGAGGCCCTCTTGAGGGGGCCGTCAGGGGCGAATCCGGGTGGAAGCGGCCCGAGTTGGTCGAATATCTCGATCAGCTCGTCGTCGGGTTCGGGCTCCGGCAGCAGCTCCGCCGCGGCGGCGAGAGCCTTGCGCGCGCCCGTGGCGGTACGGAAACGCGCGTCCGGGTCGGGCTGGAGCAGGGTGGCGACGACCTGCCACAAGGGCTCCGGGATGCCCTTGGGCGGGCTGGGCGTCCCATGGTCCGCGAAGTACTGCACGAGCGCCTTGACGTCGGGCTTGGCGCCCTCCAGGAGATACAGCGCGACCAGTCCCACGGCGAACAGGTCGGCGGGGAAGTCGGGTTCGGCGCCGAGCATCTGCTCCGGCGCGAGGTAACCGGGCGTGCCCACCACGAGGTTGGTCTCCGTCAGACGGGGTTCGCCGAGCCGCATGGCGATGCCGAAGTCGGACAGCCGCAGCCGCGGCCGGCCGGTGCCGGTCGCTTCGAGGAGGACGTTGGCGGGCTTGATGTCCCGGTGGATGACGCCCTCGGCATGGACGGCGGCCAGACCGGACAGAAGCTGGTCGAGCAGGGTGCACACGAAGGCCGGTGGCAGCGGGCCGTAGTCGCCGACGAGGTGGACGAGGGAGCCGCCGGCGACCAGGTCCATGGTGAACAGCACCTTGTCGTCGTCGGCGGCCCAGCTGGCCGGGGCGAGGACATGAGGGTGGTCGATCCGCAGGGCCTGCTCCCGTACGAAGCGCAGCAGGGAGTGGGCGTCGCGCTGCTGGAGCACCTTGGCGGCCACATAGCGCCGTCGGCGGTGATCCCAGGCCCGCCATACGGCGCCCACGCCCCCGCGTCCGATCGGGTCGGCCAGCTCGTACCGGCCGGCGAACGTCTCACCCATGGCAGCCCATCGCTCCTCCCCCTGGACCCGCGTCAGTCCCCCGACCCCTTACTTCCCCACTTCCCCTCGCTTCCCCCCCGACGCCCCCGTGATGAGTGATACGACCCCGCTCCACGATCAAGGACGGGCCCCGGCGCAGGCCGCCCCCCTCGGCGACCTCGGCCCCGGCCCGGTTCCCGGACCCCCTCCGGGAACCGGGCCGTGGGTCCTAGTTCTGGTGGGACTGGTAGTGCGCGACGGCGTCGGAGGTGCGGCCGGCGCCGTAGACACGGAGGAACTCCGCCAGCTCCGGATGGGTCGGCGCGAGGCTGTCCGCCGCGTCGATGATGTCACCCGCGGCGGCCACCGAGCGCAGCAGCGACTGGATCTCGCGGACCACCCGCTTGACCGTCGGCGCCCCCGAACCGCTCGTGGTCTGTGTGGTGTTGTTGAGCACGGAGCCCCCCTGCGACTTCTTGATCTCGTCCATCCGCTCGGTCGCCTCGGCGGCGCTCACACTGCCGTCCGCGGCCTGGGCCGCCAGCTCCTGCAGCAGCTGCACCCGCTGGACCACGGCGGGATTGCCGATCTTCGCGCGCTGGCCGCTCATCAGCTGCGAGAGCATCGGAGCGGACAGCCCCAGGACCGCCGCGAGACGGGCCTGATTGAGCCCGAGATCGTCTATGAGCTTACGGAAGAGCGCCCCCAACGGCTCCCCGTACCAGTTCCGCTGCAGCTCCCGCGCTCTCGCGGTGGCTTCCTGCTGTGCGGCGTCCATTGCGTCTCCCCATCGCTTCCCCTGAAAACCGCGGTTCGCTGTAGCGAACCACGTCGAGCATCTTACGGAGAGTGGTCATCCGCGGGGACCCCCAATCTTTTTGCGAGATACCGGGGGTGACCCGGTACTCTGGTCTGCGGCGCCCGCCGGAATCACGATTCCTCCGGCTGGCCGCTGCTTCCCGGGGCCTTAGCTCAGTTGGTAGAGCGCCGTCTTTGCATGGCGGATGTCAGGGGTTCGACTCCCCTAGGCTCCACCGCCAAAGACCCCTCTGACCTGCGAAAACGCGGTCGGAGGGGTCTTTTTGTTCCGCCCGCGGTGCGGGGCGCGGGCCCCTGCCCGACCCGACCCCCGCGCCCCGACCACCCGGCCGAGAGCCTGAGGGTCCGTGGCCGTGACCTGTTGCCGGCCGTGCACTGCGAGCAGGCAGGATTCGGGGGACGAGGGAACAGCCCGAGGAGGCAGCCGTGCCGGAGAACATGATGACGAAGGATGTCCGGGACTGGTTATCGGCGCGGGCATTGCCTCTGCGGAGGCTCGACGCGGGCGGTCCGGCCGACGATCTTCGGCCGTTGACCGAGGTCCTGAAGAACGTCCGGGTCGTGGGCCTGGGGGAAGCCACCCACGGTACCCGTGAGTTCTTTCTCCTCAAGCACCGGCTCATCGAGTTTCTCGTCCGTGACCTGGGCTTTCGTACTCTGGCCATGGAGGCGCCCGCGGCCGCCGCTCGCTCGGTCGATGCCTGCGTTCTGCACGGGCGCGGGGACGTCCGGTCCGCCGTCGCCCAGCTCGGCTTCTGGACGTGGAAGACCGAGGAAGTGCTCGCGCTGGTCGAGTGGATGCGGAGGTACAACGCCTCGGTGGCCGAGGACCGCCGGGTACGGTTCGTCGGGATCGACCCGCAGTGGCCTGCCGCCGCGGTCGGGCGACTCGACGCCTTCCTGCGGCGCACCGCCCCGGAACGGGCCGCCGCGCTCGGGAATGCCTTCGGCTTCCTCGCCACGGCCCGGCCGGGCAGCCCCCCGACTCCGCCGGGCAACTCGGCAGGGCCGTACAGGAACTGATGGAGTGGCTCACGGCTACCCGGGCCCAGCCGGCCGCCCGTACCGGCAACGGCGAAGCGGACCAGGCCATCGAGGACGCCCGTACGCTGCTCCGCGCCGCCGACCTGGCGAGCCGTCCGCTACGGTGCGCGGACATCAACGACAGTGCCCTCGCCGCGCGTGACCGGCACATGGCGGATGCCGTTGCCGAGGCCCTCGAGGCCGGGCCCGGCGGAGTTGCCTTGTGGGCGTACAACGGCCACATCCTCAAGGGGCGTTATGCGGGCGGCGTGCCGGCGCTCGGCAGTCACCTCGCGGAGCGATACGGGGACGCCTATTACGCCCTCGGTCTGCTCTTCGGCAAGGGCGCCTTCCGCGCCCGGCGCGGGAACGACGCCGCGCGGCCACCTGTCCGGCACCGGATCAGCGAGGGGGGACCCCGGTCCGTGGAGGGGCAGCTGGCTGCGGCCTGCCCGGCGGACCACCTGGTCGACCTGCGGCCCGGCAAGGAGATACCGGAGGTCAACCGCTGGCTCACCGCCCGCCACTACACCCGGAGCTTCGGCGCCGGGGTGCCCCGCTTCACCTACCGTTTCACGCTGACGCCCACCGTCCTGGCCGAGGAGTACGACGGTCTGGCCTATGTGGCGCGGTCCAGCTGCTCTCGCCCGCTCGACCTTCCGGCGCCGGATTCGCAAGGGTCTCCATGACGGACCGGACCACGGGGGCGAATCGTTCGCGGACGCGATCGCCTTCGGCCGGACCGCCGGCCCCGAGGTGCTGATCGCCCCCTACACCGGCGCGGACGCTCTCCCCGCCGACGTACGCGTTCGGCAACCGGAAGGCTCCGGTCATCTCCGACATGCCGCGTCAATGGCCTGGGCCAGGGCCTGCCGCGACAGGCGTGGTTTCACGTGAAACGGGCCGTGGGTGCGGCAAGTGCCAACTCGCCTGACCCACGGCCCGTTTGACAGCCGACGGTCGCGCTACCGAGCGGAGCCGGCTACTGCTGGTCGTCCTGGTCCGCGGCCTCGTCCTCGGCCTGCTTGGCCTGCACCTCGGGGTCCAGGACCGAGGTGCCGCTGCCGTCCACCGCGCTGAGCCGGCCGCCCGACTCGGGTACCTCCGTCGCGGCGGGCGGCTCGACCAGCCAGTCGGGGTTGGCCTGCTTGTCCCACCACTTCCAGGCGGCGAACGCGCCGCCGGCCACCATGCTGAGCAGCGCCAGCACCTTCACGGTCCGGCCGGCCCTGGCACGGCGCTTGTGCCTGCGGGCCAGCCGCTGGATCTCCTCCGCCGAGACCTGACCGCGCAGCGCGGCCAGGGCGGCGGCACCACGCGCGGCGGCCTCCTCACGGACCGGAGCCGTCGCCGCCACGGCCTGCTCGATCCTCGGACGCGAATACTCGGCAGCCTGCCGGGCTGCCTTGCGGGCACGGACGGCGGCCTCATGCGCCGCCAGGTCCATCTTCGGCGGCACATGCGCACGAGCCTGTTCCAGACGCGGGGCGAGCCGGGCGTCGTACTGCACACGGGCCTGCTCTGCGGCCTGCGACACCACGGGCGCCAGCCGTACGCGTGCCTCCTGCGCGTAGAGCGCGGCACGCTCCTTGGCCGTGTCGGCGTAGGGCGCCACCACTTCCGCGGCGTGCAGCACGCTGTCCTTCGCCGAGCCGGTCGCGGCGCGCACGCTGTCGATGCGGGTCACGGGTTCCTCCTCCTCGGTGGCGTACGGTATTTCGACTTTCCACCCTTTTACGGATCATGCCTGCAGACGGCCCGCGCGGCATGCGAGGGCGGGCATATGGGTGCCGATTGCTCCCTTCAGCTTGATTCCGGGCGAATCCAGGGCAACTCGATCCTGTCGTCGACACTGCCACGAATCCCTGCCGAGCGCTTCCTTCCGGGCGGAACTCATGGCCGCCGGGCGACGCAGGGGCCCGGCCGTGCGAGGATCGGGGAGTCACAGGAAGACAACGGAAGGCAGATCGTGGCCGAGCAGCTTTACGCCACCCTGAAGACCAACCACGGCGACATCGTGGTCCAGCTTTTCCCGAACCACGCGCCGGAAACGGTGAAGAACTTCGTCGAGCTGGCTCAGGGCGAGCGCGAGTGGACGCACCCCGGGACCGGTGAGAAGAGCAACACGCCGCTCTACAACGGCACCATCTTCCACCGTGTCATCAGCGGCTTCATGATCCAGGGCGGCGACCCGCTGGGCAGCGGCATCGGCGGCCCCGGCTACAAGTTCGGGGACGAGTTCCACCCGGACCTGTCCTTCAACAAGCCGTACCTGCTGGCCATGGCCAACGCCGGCCCGGGCACCAACGGCTCGCAGTTCTTCATCACCGTCGCCCCGACGACGTGGCTGAACCGCAAGCACACCATCTTCGGCGAGGTCACCGACCCGGCCAGCCAGAAGGTCGTCGACGCTATCGCCGGCGTGCCCACCGGCCGCAACGACCGCCCGGCCAAGGACGTCGTGATCAACGAGGTCGTCGTCGAGAAGCGCGAGGGCTGAGCCCGCCGGCTCGGCCGGAATATCCCGCAGGGAACCAAACGCCCCGCTCGTCCGTACCAAGGATGAGCGGGGCGGGGCATTGCCGGGGCAGTCCCACGACGAGCAAGGGGAACCGATGGAGCAGGCCGAAGGCAGCACGCAGGACGCCCACCGCGTGCCCGTGTGCTACCGGCACCCGGACCGCGAGACCGGTGTGCGCTGCACCCGCTGCGAGCGCCCCATCTGCCCCGAGTGCATGGTCAGCGCCTCGGTCGGCTTCCAGTGCCCCGAGTGCGTGCGCGGCGGCAGCGGCACGGGACACGCAGCGACGGCCTCCCAGCCACGCACGCTCGCGGGCGGCACGGTCACGGCCGACCCCCGGCTGCTCACCAAGGTGCTGATCGGCATCAACCTCGCCGTGTACCTGGTACAGCTCTCCCTGGGCAACAGCTTCACCGACAAGTTCGAGCTGATCGGCCGGGCCCAGTACTCCCTGTTCGGCCCGATCGAGGGCATCGCCGAGGGCCAGTACTACCGCATGCTGACCGCGATGTTCCTGCACGGCGGCTACGCCCACATCCTGTTCAACATGCTCAGCCTGTGGTGGATCGGCGGCCCCCTGGAAGCCGCCCTCGGCCGCGCCCGCTATCTCGCGCTGTACTTCGTCTCGGGCCTGGCCGGCAGCGCGCTCACCTATCTGCTGGCCGAACCCAACGCGCCCTCGCTCGGCGCCTCCGGAGCGATCTTCGGCCTCTTCGGCGCGACCGGCGTGCTGATGCGCCGGCTCAACTACGACCTGCGCCCGCTGGTCGCCATGCTGGTGATCAACCTGATCATCACTTTCTACCCGGGCTTCAACATCGCCTGGCAGGCCCACATCGGCGGCCTGGTCGCCGGCGTCGTCACCGGCTACGCCATGGTGCACGCGCCGCGCGAGAAGCGCGCACTCGTCCAGTACGGCACCTGTGCGGTCGTACTCGCCGTCGTGGTGGTACTCACGCTGGTCAGGACCGCTCAGCTCACCTGATACCGAACCGTTGTCCACAGCCTGTGGCGGATCTTGTGCATCGCGTGCGGGCACAGCTGTGCCCCCTGTCGCTCGGATGTGTTTTCGCAGGTCAGCCAGCGGGCGAACTGGTGTATGGGGGCCGGTAGGCCAGTCACACCGGCGTCAACGCCCGATGAGTTATCCACAGATCGTCTTTCTTTTCCCCATGTGGAAAACCGCTGTGGATAACTCAGTGGATAGCCCTGGGCAGAGCTACTTCCACTGCGTGGAGACGCCGAAGCCGGCGGCGATGAAGCCGAAGCCGACCACGATGTTCCAGTTGTCCAGCGCGTCGATGGGCAGTGAACCGTCGGTCACATAGAAGACGACGATCCAGGCCAGGCCGATGATGAACATGGCCAGCATGACGGGCGCGACCCAGGCGCTGCTGCCCAGCTTGATCGCCTGCGTCTGCTTGGCCGGCGGCGGCGTGTAGTCGGCCTTCTTGCGGATACGTGACTTCGGCACGAGGGTCTCTCCTGTCGATGCGCTGCGTGGCCGCGCAGGGAACTGGGTCGGAGCTCGGGGCAGCGTACAAGGGGCCAACATGACGACTCTGTGTGCTCCCCCGGGCGTCCGTTAGCGTAGTGCTTCCGCGGCGCTGAAGGAGATAAGGGTCCGTTGAGCAATTCTGCCGACTCCCCCGGGACGCAATCAACGGGCTCCGGCCCTGGCCGTCGCCTGCGTGTGCGCCCCGTGCGGATGCTGACGGCCGCCGTCTTCGCCCTCGCGGGGCTGATCTTCTTCACCAGCTTCAACACGGCCAAGGGCACCGACATCCGCCAGGACGGCTCCCTGCTGAAGCTGTCCGACCTGATCCAGCAGCGCAGCCATAAGAACAAGGGGCTGGACGAGTCCAACGCGGCCCTGCGCGCGAGTGTGGAGTCGCTCGCCGAGAGCGACGCCGGCAGCAGCAAGGCGCAGGACCGCAGGCTCAGCGGGCTGGAGAAGAACGCCGGCACCCGGAAACTCACCGGCCGGGCCATCACCGTCACGCTCAACGACGCCCCGCCCAACGCCACCGCCAAGCTCCCCGGCTATCCGGAGCCGCAGCCCGACTACCTGGTCATCCACCAGCAGGACCTGCAAGCCGTGGTGAACGCCCTGTGGCAGGGCGGCGCCCAGGGCATCAAGGTCATGGACCAGCGGCTGATCTCCACCAGCGCGGTGCGCTGTGTCGGCAACACCCTGATCCTCCAGGGCCGGGTCTACTCACCGCCGTACAAGATCACCGCGGTGGGGGACCCGGGCAGGCTGCAGCAGGCGCTGGCGGCGAGCAAGGCGATCCAGACCTACATGGTGTACGTCAACGTCTACGGCCTCGGCTGGAAAGTCACCGACGACGGGACGGTGACTCTTCCCGGTTACTCGGGCACAGTGGATCTGCACTACGCCAAGCCCGTGCAGTAGTCCTTCGTCCGCCTTCGTCTGCCCCTCGTCTGCCATCCGTCAGCCGTCCGTCAACGGAGGCGCCGGTGCGCGTGATCGTCCGGACCGTCAGCGAGCTGTGCATCACCGTCGGCACCCTGATCGTGCTCTTCGTCGCCTATGTGCTGTTCTGGACGGGGTTGCGGGCCGACGGTGCCATGAACGACCAGATCGACCAGCTGCACCGGCAGTGGTCGAAGGGGAACATGCAGCCGACCGCCCGGGCGGACACCCCGGGTGAGCAGACGGTCACCGTGACGAAACCGGCGCCGTACGACTACGGCAAGGCCTTCGCGATCATGTACATTCCGCGGCTTGGTTTCACGTGGAACAAGCCGGTTCTGGAGGGCACCGGCCGGGATGTGCTGGCCAAGGGCCTCGCCCATTACGCGGGCACCGCGCAGCTGGGCCAGGAGGGCAACTTCGCGGTGGCCGGGCACCGGCGCACGTACGGCGACCCGTTCCTGGACTTCCCCGAGCTGCGGCCCGGGGACGCCGTCGTCCTCACGGACGGGACCACCTGGTTCACGTATCGGATCGACAAAGGCCCCTACAAAACCGTGCCGACGGACGTTGAGGTGATCGAACCTGTGCCACGTAAGTCGGGGTATACGCGTCCGGGCCGCTATCTGACGCTGACCACGTGCGATCCGGAATGGGGGCACAGTCACCGGCTGATCGTGTGGGCGCACCTGGACTCCACCCAGTCCGTGGAGGCAGGCGAACCGAAGGCTCTGCGCCGTTAGTCTGGTGGCGTGCGGCGGGAGTCTGGTGCCGTGGGGAGACGGAAGGAACGGCATGTACGGCTGGATCTGGCGGCATCTGCCGGGGAACGTGTGGATGAAGGCACTCATCTCACTCGTACTGATCATGGCCGTGATCTACGTCCTCTTCCAGTACGTCTTCCCCTGGGCCGAACCGCTGCTGCCCTTCAACGATGTGACGGTGAACAACCAGTGAGCGCGCGGATTCTCGTCGTCGACAACTACGACAGCTTCGTCTTCAACATCGTCCAGTACCTCTACCAGCTGGGCGCCGAGTGCGAGGTACTGCGCAACGACGAGGTGTCGACCGCGCATGCCCAGGACGGCTTCGACGGTGTGCTGCTCTCGCCCGGGCCGGGCACTCCGCAGGAGGCGGGCGTGTGCGTGGACATGGTCCGCCACTGCGCGGCCACCGGGGTGCCGGTCTTCGGAGTGTGCCTCGGCATGCAGTCGATGCAGGTGGCGTACGGCGGTGTGGTGGACCGGGCGCCCGAGCTGCTGCACGGCAAGACCTCGCTGGTCGAGCACGAGGGCAAGGGTGTCTTCGCGGGCCTGCCCTCCCCCTTCACGGCGACCCGCTACCACTCCCTGGCCGCCGAGCCGGCGACGGTCCCGGCCGAGCTGGAGGTGACCGCCCGCACGCACGACGGCATCGTCATGGGCCTGCGTCACCGTGAACTCCGGGTCGAGGGCGTGCAGTTCCACCCCGAGTCGGTGCTGACCGAGCACGGGCACCGGATGCTGGCCAACTGGCTGGCGGAGTGCGGCGACGAGGGTGCCGTGGCGAGGTCGACGGGGCTCGCCCCGGTGGTGGGCAGGGCCACGGCGTGACCGCGCTGCGCCCGGAGCGCGAGACCGATGCCTCGTACGGGGATCAGTCGTACGAGGCTTCTGGCGCGTTGGGGGACTGGGACGCGGCGGGTGCGGCGCAGCAGGAGTCGTACGGCGGGTCGTACGAAGAACCCTATCGGCCCGTCCTGGACGACGAGACGATGGCGCTGCGGATGCCCGGTCCGCCCTCTGCGGGCCCGGAGAGCGAGCCTATAGCCGCCTCTGCGGCCTCTGTGGCCCCTTCTGGCTCCTCCGCCACCGGGATTTCGGTCGGGGGCCGTGCAGCCCGCAGAAAGGCCGCCAGGCGGCGCGGTGGGCGGCATGGCGGCGGCCGGGAGACGACGCCCTCCGGGGCACCGCCCGGGCGGGCGGAGTCCGGCCGGCCGCTGACCCGGGTGGAGGCGCGGCGGCAGGCGCGGCTGCGCAAGCCGAGTCCGGCCGTCCTCGTGAGCCGGGCGATCGGCGAGGTGTTCATCACCACCGGCGTGCTGATGCTGCTGTTCGTCACCTACCAGCTGTGGTGGACCAACGTCCGCGCCCACGCGCAGGCGGGCAGCGAGACGCACCAGCTCCAGGACGACTGGGCCAGCGGCAAGCGCAACCCGGGTGTCTTCGCGCCGGGGCAGGGCTTCGCCATCCTGCACATCCCCAAGCTGGACGTGGTCGCACCGATCGCGGAGGGCGTCAGCAACGCCAAGGTGCTCGACAAGGGCATGGTCGGGCACTACGGCGAGCCTCCGCTGAAGACCGCGATGCCCGATGCGAAGACCGGCAACTTCGGGCTGGCCGCGCATCGCAACACCCACGGGGAACCGTTCCGGTACATCAACAAGCTCAAGGCCGGCGACGTGGTCGTGGTGGAGACGCAGGACACGTACTACGTCTACAAGGTGGCGTCGATGCTGCCGGTGACCTCGCCGTCGAACACGAGTGTGCTGGACCCCGTCCCGAGGGGATCGGGTTTCACCCGGCCCGGCCGCTACATCACCCTCACCACCTGCACGCCGGAGTTCACCAGCAAGTACCGGCTGATCGTCTGGGGCAAGATGGTCGAGGAACGCCCGCGCAGCAAGGGCAAGCCGGACGCGCTCATCGAGCAGGGCTGAAGCGAGTAGGGGCAGAGGAAACTGTGGCAGCGACCGCCGACGACACCGAAGAACACACGGACGCGTCCGAGCCGAGTCCCGCCCCGCGCGGTCGGCGCCCCGGCCGGATAGCGATGGCGGTCAGCGTCTTCGGTGAACTCCTGATCACCGCAGGCCTGTTGCTGGCTCTGTTCGTCGTCTACTCGCTGTGGTGGACGAACGTGATAGCGGACCGCAAAGCAGACAAGGAAGCCGCCACGGTCCGTCGGCACTGGGCCCACGCGGCGGACTCCGGTCCGGGGGCGCTGGACACCAAGGACGGCATCGGCTTCCTGCATGTGCCGTCGATGAAGAACGGCGTGGTCCTGGTCGAGAAGGGCACGGGCACGGACGTCCTCAACGACGGCGTGGCCGGCTACTACACCGACCCGCTCAAGGCCACGCTCCCCATAACCGGCAGGAACGGCAACTTCACCCTCGCCGCCCACCGGGACGGGCACGGGGCGAAGTTCCACAACATCGACAAGGTGAAGCAGGGCGACCCGATCGTCTTCGAGACGCGCGACGACTGGTACGTCTACAAGGTCTTCTCGATCCTCCCGGAGACCTCGAAGTACAACGTCAAGGTCATCGCCCCGATCCCGAAGGAGTCCGGCGCGAAGAAGCCGGGCCACTACATCACCCTGACGACCTGCACGCCGGTGTACACCTCCGAGTACCGCTACGTGGTCTGGGGCGAGCTGGTCCGGGTGGAGAAGGTGGACAGCAAGCGGACGCCTCCGGCGGAGCTGCGCTGACACACCTCCTCGCAGGAGATCCGCAGACCAAGACGGGTCCGCCCGGGAACCAGAGTTCCTGGGCGGACCCGTCTGCCGGTGGCTGGATCAGCCGTTGATGCCGCCGAAGATGCCGCCGTTGTTACCGCCGTTGTTGCCGCCGCCGACGTCCACGGTGGTCAGGACGATCTGGGTGTTGCTCGGGTCGGCCTGGGTGCCCTGCGGCGGGTTCTGCTGCAGGACCCGTGCCTTGTCGTCGTTCGGTCCCTGGACCGAGATGTTCGTGTAGCCCTGCTGCTGAAGGATCTGCTGGGCCTGCTTCAGGGTCTGGCCGGTGACGTTCGGCACCTGGCCCTGCGTCTGGCCACCCTGGAACTTGCCCACGTTGATCACCACGCTGGTGTTCTTGGCGAGCTGCTGGCCGACGGCCGGGTTGGTCGACAGGACCTTGCCGTCGTCGGCCTGGTTGGGCGTGGGGTGTCGTTGCAGGAGGGCGACAGGCCCAGGTTCTGCAGCTCGGTCTTCGCCGTGTCGCAGGACTGGCCGATGATGTCCTGGGGGATCGTGACCTTGTCCTCGGGCTTGGCGACCGTGAGGGTGATCGTGGTGCCCTTCTGCCTGCTCGTGCCGCCCTGCGGGTCCTGGGTGATGACCACGCCGGCCGGCTGGGCCGACACCTGGGTCTGCTTCTCGACCTTGAAGCCCTTGCCCTCCAGCTGGGTCTGAGCCTGGTCGAACTGGAGCCCGCGGACGTCCGGAACGTCCACCTTCGGCGCGCCCGTCGAGATCACCAGGCTGACTGTGCTGCCCTTGTCGACCTTGATGCCGTTGTCGGGGTTCTGCGAGCAGACGTTGCCCTTGGGCTGGTTGTCGCAGGGCTTGGCGGAGGTGCTGACCTTGAGGTCGACGTTCTCGGCCATCTTCCTGGCCGTGCCCTGGGACACACCGACGAAGTTCGGCACCGGTACCTTGCCGTCGCCCGTGTTGCCGCCGCTCGCCACCCACTTGCCGATCAGGATCGCGCCGATCAGCACCAGGACGCCCGCGACCACCAGCAGGATCGTGGAGGTGTTGGACTTCTTCTGCTGGCGGCCCCGGCGGCCGGGGCCCTCGTCGTAGCCGTAGCCGCCGTCGTCCGGGTTCATCGGCGGGAGCATGGAGGTCGCTCCCGCGCCGGCGTCCGGGCGCAGGGCCGTCGTCGGCTGGTCGTCGGGGTAGCCGCCGTAGCCCACCGCACCCATCGCGGCCGTCGCCGCTACCGGCTGGCCGTCCAGGCAGGCCTCGATGTCGGCGCGCATCTCGTCGGCCGACTGGTAGCGGTAGTTCGGGTCCTTGACCAGCGCCTTCAGGACGATCGCGTCCATCTCGGGCGTGATCTCGGGGTCGAAGACCGACGGGGCCTGGGGTTCCTCGCGGACGTGCTGGTAGGCCACCGCGACAGGGGAGTCGCCGACGAAGGGCGGCCTCACCGTCAGCAGCTCGTAGAGCAGGCAACCCGTCGAGTACAGGTCCGAGCGCGCGTCGACCTGCTCGCCCTTCGCCTGCTCCGGCGAGAGGTACTGGGCCGTACCGATCACCGCCGCCGTCTGTGTCATGGTCATGCCGGAGTCGCCCATGGCGCGGGCGATGCCGAAGTCCATCACCTTGACCTGGCCGTTGCGCGTCAGCATGACGTTGGCCGGCTTGATGTCACGGTGGACGATGCCGTTGCGGTGGGCGTACTCCAGGCCCTGGAGGATGCCGATGGTCATCTCCATCGCGCGCTCGGGCAGGAGCTTGCGACCGGAGTGGAGGAGTTCGCGGAGCGTGGAACCGTCTACGTACTCCATCACGATGTACGGGATGGAGACCCCGTCGATGTAGTCCTCGCCCGTGTCGTAGACCGCGACGATCGCGGGATGGTTGAGCGAGGCGGCCGACTGGGCCTCCCGGCGGAACCGGGCCTGGAAGGAAGGGTCGCGTGCCAGGTCGGCGCGCAGGGTCTTCACTGCCACGGTGCGGCCCAGGCGGGTGTCATGCGCGAGGTAGACCTCGGCCATGCCACCACGGCCGAGCACCTGGCCCAGCTCGTACCGGCCGCCGAGGCGACGCGGCTCTTCCATAGCTACCTACCAGCCCTCTCCGTCGGTCTCGGCCGTACACGTTCGTGCACGGCCGGAGGCTGCCGTCCGGGCCTACCGTACCCGGCTCGCTTTGTATGGCCTGTCCAAGCCCGGAACCCGATACAGGACCGGTATCGCAACGTGCAGCGATGTGAAGGAGACGTGAGCGGCGTCACTTCCTGCGGCCAAGGTCACTTCTTGGACTTGATGACCGCCTCCATGACGTTCTTCGCGATCGGCGCGGCCAGGCCGCCACCGGAGATGTCGTCGCGGTTGGCGCTGCCGTCCTCGATCACCACGGCCACGGCGACCGGCGAGCTGCCGTCGGGCAGCTTGGCGTAGGAGATGAACCACGCGTACGGGTTGGCGCTGTTCGCCACACCGTGCTGCGCGGTACCGGTCTTGCCGCCGACCGTGACGCCGTCGATCTTGGCGTTCGTACCGGTGCCCTTCTCGACCACCGTCTGCATCATGTCCTGCAGGATCTGTGCGTTCTGCGAGGACAGCGGGCGGCTCATCTCCTGCGGCTCGGTCTGCGCGACCGTGTCGAGGTTGGGCCCCTGGAGCTTGTCCACCATGTACGGCTTCATCAGCTTGCCGTCATTGGCGACCGCCGAGGCGACCATGGCCATCTGCAGCGGGGTCGCGGCGGTGTTGTACTGGCCGATGGAGGACAGCGCGGTCTGCGACTGGTTCATGTTGTCGGAGAACACCGACGCGTTGGTGCGGACCGGGGTGAACTGCTCGGCGTCGAAGCCGAACTTCTTCGCCTCGGTCAGCATCTTGTCGTTGCCGAGGTCGGAGCCGATCTTGCCGAAGACCGTGTTGCAGGAGAACTGCAGCGCCGTGCGCAGGTTGGCGTTCTTGCAGGGGATGTTGCCCTCGTTCTTCAGCTGCGTCGTCGTGCCCGGCATGGTCCACGGCAGCGGCGAGTTCGTCTGCTCGTCGGCCGACTTGTACAGCCCGTTCTCCAGCGCCGCCGCGGCGGTGACCACCTTGAACGTGGAGCCCGGCGGGTAGGTCTCGCGCAGCGCCCGGTTCAGCATCGGATCGGCCTTGCTGCTCTTGAGGCTGTTCCAGGCCTTGGCGTCGTTGTCGGAGTACCCCGCGAAGGACGAGGGGTCGTACGACGGGTAGGAGGCCAGCGCCAGGATCTTGCCGGTGGACGGCTCCAGGGCGACGACCGCGCCCTTGCCGCCCTGCTTGGCCAGCCCGTCGTACGCCGCCTTCTGCGCGGACGCGTTCAGCGTGGTGACGACGTTGCCGCCCAGCTGCGGCTTCCCCGTGATCATGTCGAGGGTCTTGCGGAAGAAGAGCCGGTCGTCGTTGCCGGAGAGGATGCCGTCGTCGATCTTCTCCAGCTGGCTGCTGTCGAAGGCCTGCGAGGAGTAGCCGGTGACCGGGGACCACATGGGCCCGTTCTTGTACGTGCGCTTGTACTTGAAGTCGCCGCTCTTGGAGACGACGGAGCCGGTTATCGGGTTGCCGTCGACGATGATGTCGCCGCGCGGGTGCGCGTAGCGCTGGATGGCGACCCGGCGGTTGTCCTTCTCGCTCGCCAGCTGCTCGGCCTTGACGTACTGGAGGTAGTTGTCGCGGATCAGCAGGGCCAGTACGAGGAGGCCGCAGAAGATCGCGATCCGGCGCAGGGGTTTGTTCATGACGGGCGGACCACCTGGGTCATCTCGGCGTCGGGGTTGGTCGCGGGGGTGGGCGCCGGGCGGCGGGCGGTGTCGCTGATGCGGATGAGGATGCCGATCAGCGCCCAGTTGGCCAGCACGGAGGAACCGCCGTACGCGACGAACGGCATCGTCATACCGGTCAGCGGGATGAGGCCCATCACACCGCCGGCCACGACGAACACCTGCAGCGCGAAGGCGCCGGACAGGCCCACGGCGAGCAGCTTGCCGAACGGGTCGCGGGCGGCGAGGGCGGTGCGCACGCCGCGCTCCACGATCAGGCCGTAGATCAGCAGGATCGCCATGATGCCCGCGAGGCCCAGCTCCTCGCCGAAGGTGGCGAGGATGAAGTCGGAGTTGGCGGCGAACCGGATCAGGTCCGAGTGGCCCTGGCCGAGGCCGGTGCCGAGGGTGCCGCCGGAGCCGAACGCCCACAGCGCCTGCTGCAGCTGCTCGGAGTGGCCGACCACGCCCTGGCGGCTGAGGGTGAACTCCTTCATCGGGTCGAGCCAGGACTCGACGCGGCTCTTCACGTGCGGCTCGAAGCTCGCCACGCCGACCGCGCCGACGGCGGACATCAGCAGACCGAAGACGATCCAGCTGGTCCGCTCGGTGGCGACGTACAGCATGATCACGAACAGGCCGAAGAACAGCAGCGAGGTGCCGAGGTCGGTCTCGAAGACCAGGATGAGGATCGACATCGCCCAGACGACCAGGATCGGACCGAGGTCGCGGCCGCGCGGCAGGTACAGGCCCATGAAACGGCGGCTGGCGAGGGCCAGGGCGTCGCGCTTGACCATCAGGTAGCCGGCGAAGAAGACCGCGAGGACGATCTTCGCGAACTCACCGGGCTGCAGGGACCCGAGGCCGGGGATGTTGATCCAGATCTTGGCGCCGTAGATGTTGGCCCCGAGGCCCGGTACCAGCGGCAGCAGGAGCAGGACCAGCGCGCCGAACATCGAGATGTACGTGTAGCGCTGCAGGACACGATGGTCCTTCAGGAAGATCAGCACGGCCGCGAACATGGCGATACCCAGCGCGCTGTACAGCAGCTGCCGGGTCGCGGCCGGGGCGAAGTGGGGCAGTGACTGCAGCAGCTTCGACTGGTCCAGGCGCCAGATGACGACCAGCCCGAGCCCGTTGAGCAGCGTGGCCAGCGGCAGCAGCAGCGGGTCGGCGTACGGGGCGAACTTCCGTACGGCGAGATGGGCGACGCCGGCCATCAGGCCGAGGCCGAGGCCGTACTCCAGCAGTCCGGCGGGCACGTGGTTGCTGATGGCCAGGCCCACGTTGGCGTAGGCGAACACCGGGACGGCCACCGCGAAGACCAGCAGGGCCAGCTCGGTGTTGCGGCGGCTCGGTGCGCCGATCGCGCCGATCGTGGACGTGTGGTGCGTCGGCGGGTTAGTCGTACTGCTCATCGTGTGACGGTGCCTCTCGCGGCTCGGCTACTGCTTGCCGCACTGATCGACGACCTTCTGCTCATCCTCGGAGAGGCTCGGGCCGGGGTTCGGAGTGGCGGTCGGGGTCGGGGGCTTCGAGGACGTTGTCGGGGGCTTCTTCGACGCCGTACCCGTTGACGGGTTCGGCGTCGGTGATGCCTTGGACGTGAAGGCGGTACGGGTGGTTCCCGTGGTACCTCCGGCCTCGCCCTGGCCCGTCTTGGCGTTCCGCTGGGACTCGGCGGCCTGGCGCTCCGCCTGCTTCCGGCACGCGGAAGCCTGCACGGACAGCGCGTCGATCTTCGCCTGGGCCTGCTGCAGACCGCCCGCGGTGATCGTGGCCTTCACCTGCTTCTGCTGGTACGGCGGCAGGTACTTGAGTTCGATCTCGGGGTGGTCCTTCTCCACCTTCGACAGCGACACCCAGGCCAGGTCCTGGCTGATCCCGCGGTACAGGGCCACGTGCTCGTCCTTGGCGCCGACGTAGTACTGCGTCTGCGTCCACTGGTAGCCGCCGTAGAGGCCGCCGCCGATGACGGCGAGGGCGAGCACGCTGTAGAGGGATCTCTTCAGCCACTTGCGCTGCCCGCGCGGCTTGGTGAGCTCGCCGTCGGCGTAGTCGCCGAAGCTGCCCGCCGGGATGTACCCGGTGGTGTCGCCGGAGCCGGGCGGGCCGAACTCGCCGCCGCCGTGCCCGGGCGCCTGGCGGCCCAGGTGGGAGGCGCGGCCGGCCGGGGTCTGCATGATGCCGTTGTCGTGCAGATGGTGCTGGTTCTCGGCGACGGCGCCGACCACGACCGGCTGGTCGGACAGCTGCCCGGCGAGGGTGTCGCCCTGGTCCAGGTCGAGGACGTCGGCGACGATGACGGTGATGTTGTCGGGGCCGCCGCCGCGCAGCGCGAGCTGGATCAGCTCCTGCACGGTCTCCTGCGGGCCCTGGTAGCTGGCGAGGGTCTCCTCCAACGTCTGGTGGGAGACGACCCCGGACAGCCCGTCGGAGCAGATCAGATAGCGGTCGCCGGCCCGCACCTCGCGGATCGACAGATCGGGCTCGACGTGCTCGGCGCTGCCGAGGGCGCGCATCAGCAGGGAGCGCTGCGGGTGAGTGGTGGCTTCCTCTTCGGTGATCCGGCCCTCGTCCACGAGCCGCTGCACCCAGGTGTGGTCCTGGGTGATCTGCGTGAGAACTCCGTCACGCAGCAGATAGGCGCGCGAGTCGCCGACGTGCACGAGACCGAGCCGCTGCCCGGTCCACAGCAGGGCGGTGAGGGTCGTCCCCATGCCCTCGAGCTGGGGGTCCTCCTCGACCATGGCGCGCAGCTGGTCGTTGGCGCGCTGCACGGCCGTGCCGAGCGAGGTGAGGATGTCGGAGCCGGGCACGTCGTCGTCGAGCGTGACCAGGGTGGAGATGACCTCGGAGGAGGCGACCTCGCCGGCCGCCTGGCCGCCCATGCCGTCGGCGATCGCGAGCAGCCGGGGACCGGCGTAACCGGAGTCCTCGTTGCCCTCGCGGATCATGCCCTTGTGCGATCCGGCGGCAAAGCGCAGTGACAGACTCATGCGCACCTCGCCCGTCGGCTCCGAATGCAGCCGGTCGTGTCGAGCCACACTGCCCACCCTCCGGTCGGGAGCGCTCCGGTGGCCCGGGTGCGGCCTGCCGCTGCGTGCTCGCTCCGCTCGCGCTCACTCATGATGTAGCACTACTTCCGCAGCTCGATGACGGTCTTGCCGATGCGGATCGGCGCGCCCAGCGGGATCGGCGTGGGGGTCGTCAGCCGGGACCGGTCCAGGTAGGTGCCGTTGGTGGAGCCGAGGTCCTCGACGATCCACTGACCGTCGCGATCCGGGTAGATCCTGGCATGACGGCTGGAGGCGTAGTCGTCGTCCAGCACGATCGTGGAGTCGTGCGCCCGGCCCAGCGTGACCGTCTGACCCTGGAGCGCGACCGTGGTGCCGGTCAGTGTGCCCTCGGTCACGACCAGCTTGCTGGGGGCGTTGCGCCCGCGCCGGCCGCCGCCCTGCTGGCCCCGCTGCTGGCCTCGCTGCTGCGGAGGCGCGGCGGGCTGCTGCCGGGCCGCCTGCTGCTGGCGACCGGCCTCCCTGCGCGATCCGCGCTGGGTGACACGCGTACCGAACAGGTCGCTCCGGATGACCTGCACGGCCACGATCACGAACAGCCACAGTACGGCCAGGAAACCCAGCCGCATGACCGTGAGGGTCAGCTCTGACATTGCCCCCGCTTCACCCTTCGGCTTGCCTATAGATAACGGTGGTGCTGCCCACGACGATCCGCGAGCCGTCGCGGAGCGTAGCGCGGGTGGTGTGCTGCCCGTCCACCACGATGCCGTTGGTGGAACCGAGATCCTGGATCGTCGAGGGCGTTCCGGTCCGGATCTCACAGTGCCGGCGCGAGACGCCGGGGTCGTCGATCCGCACGTCGGCGTCGGTGCTGCGGCCCATCACCAGAGTCGGGCGGGAGATCTGGTGGCGGGTGCCGTTGATCTCGATCCAGTAGCGGGTGCGCCCGCCGCTCGTCGGGGCGGCCGCGGGCCGCTGCGTGGCGGGCTGAGGGTAGCCGTATCCGCCGGGGCGGGCGCCGGGCGGCGGCGACGACGGCATCGGAGGCGCGCCGGCGGGCGCGGCGGGCGGGTAGCCGTAACCGCCCTGGGCGCCCTGCGCGGGGCGGCCGGGGGCGGGGGCCGCGGGGGCCTGCTGGCTGCTGGAGGAGGCGAGGGTGCGCGAGCGCACCCGGTACAGGCCGGTGTCCAGATCGTCGGCCTTCTCCAGGGTGACCTTGATCGGGCCCATGAAGGTGTAGCGCTGCTGCTTGGCGTAGTCGCGCACCATGCCGGCCAGCTCGTCGCCGAGCTGCCCGGAGTACGGGCTGAGGCGCTCGTAGTCCGGCGTGCTCAGCTCCACGATGAAGTCATTGGGTACGACGGTCCGTTCGCGGTTCCAGATGGTCGCGTTGTTGTCGCACTCGCGCTGGAGTGCGCCGGCGATCTCCACGGGCTGGACCTCGGACTTGAAGACCTTGGCGAAGGTGCCGTTCACCAGACCTTCGAGACGCTGCTCGAACTTCTTCAGGACTCCCATGGGGCACCTCCTCCGTTCCTGCCGTTGCCTTGCCCTGCTGTGTGCGCTGCCTTGCCTGTACTGCCGGTTCCGCTGGTCCTGCTCACTGATCGTATCTACGCGCCCGGCAATCAGGCGGTTCCCCCAGCGACTCCCCTTCGAACTCCCGGTGCGCACTCCTGTTGCCATGGATCGTAGAGGGGGTCGAAGACCAGTGTCCCGCACCCGGCTGTGGACCTGTCCCGCCTCCTGGGCAGATGCCCGGGACCGGTACGAGGTTGATACGTGAAGCAGGTCTCCTTGATACGTGAAGGACGGGTCCGCGGGGTAGGAGGGCGCGGCGGTTCGGCTGCCGGGCGGGAGGGGCGGGGCTGGTACGGGCTCTGACCGGGCCCCGGCCGGGCCTGGCTCGGATCTTGGTCCGGGGCCTGGTCCGGGTCTTGCCGGGGCTCTGGTCCGGGTCCCGGTTCGGGTCCTGGCCGGGCTCTGGTCCGGGTCCTGGGCCCGGACCTGGGCTGGGCTCGGGCGTTCCCTGGGCCAGGGGAAGGGATGTGAATCCACCCCGTACGGCGTGCTAATGTTCTGGGTGTCGGAAGGGGCCAGCCCGAAAGGGCCGGAGCCGGAAGACACACCCAATGCGCGGGTGGCGGAATAGGCAGACGCGCTGGATTCAGGTTCCAGTGCCCGCAAGGGCGTGGGGGTTCAACTCCCCCCTCGCGCACAGAGACGAGACGGGTCTCTGCCGGTGACGGAAGTCACGGCAGGGCCCGTTTCGCGTTTCACGTGCGGTTGTGAGAGATCGCACAGCCTGCCGCCGACCGCGGAGCCCGATCCGCCGGTGAGCTATCTCACGGACGGGGCCGGCCGGCTCCGAGAGGAGCGCGCGGTGCCGACCGTGGCTCAGGTCCCCTCCGGCTGGCAGCGCGGGCACCACACCGTGCCGCGGCCTGCCAGACGGGAGCGGCGCAAGTGGGTGCCGCAGCGGGGGCACATCGGGTCCGGGTCGTCGCGGTGGCCGGTGAGCCACGCATCGCGCGGCGGGACACAGCCGGCGGTGACCGCGGAACGCAGCGTGCGCCGCATGTGCGTGTACAGGTGCCGGCGTTCGGTCTCCGACAGACCGTCGGCCCGGGTACGCGGGTGCAGCCCGGCACGCCACAGGATCTCGTCGGCCAGCAGATTCCCGAGACCGGCCAGGACGGACTGGTCGGTCAGCGCGGTCTTGATGTGACCACGGCGTGCGGAGAGCGCGGCCTCGAAGTCCTCTCGGCCCACCGCCAGCGCGTCCGGACCCTGACGGTCCAGCAGCCGGGCAACGCCGGAGTCGTCGTCGGCCAGCCAGAGCCCCTGGAGCTTGCGCTGGTCGCGGTAGCGGAGCTGGCGGTCGCCACCGAGGCCGAACAGCACGCGGTCATGGGCCTCGACGGCGTCCCCGGGCCGGGCACAGAGCAGTCTGCCGGTCATGCCGAAGTGCAGCAGGAGGGTGGGACCGCCGGTGCGCGCGAGCAGCCACTTGCCGTGCCGCTCCGGCTCCGTGAACCGCCGCCCCTCCAGCGCCTCGCGCAGCCGCCGCGCGCTCACCCCGTGCAGGACACCCGCATCGCGCACGTCGACGCGGCGGATGACCTTGCCCTGCGCACAGGACACCAGCACCTGGCGGAACCCCTCGACGTCGGGCAGCTCAGGCATGGGGGACGTTCCTGTGCCGGCTGCGGGCGATGACAGGGGGTTTGGGATGGGATGGGGGTGGGGGCGAGGGTGGCGCCGGGGCTGGAGGTGGAGCTGGACGTGGAGGTAGGGGTAGAAGCAGAGCCGGAGTGGATGTGGTCGGGGATGGCGGCTTTCGGCTCGTATCCACGGCAGCCGTTGCGTCGCGAGCGCCCCTTCGCACCCGTCCCATGGTCGCCTCCCATCAAGTGGCCGCCGCCCCTGCCGACAGGCCTTCCCCGCGCCGCCCACCCCGCGCTCGCACCTCCACCGGACGGCCTAGGCAGCGCCGCGTTCGCCGGCGTACCCCGTGCGAGGAAGCTCTTCCACAGCCGCTCGCCGTGCACCGCAGATCTGACGTGTTTCCGTCACCGCCTGTACGGTCTGCACGAGTTGATGTTCGTGTTGATCTTCGTGCCGAAGGTGTTCGGGGGAGGCGGTCGCGGTGAGCGGAACCGGTGGGGAAGTGCTGGCGGACGCGAGGGACCGGGAAACGTGCAGGCTGCCATGGGTGCGCGGGTTCGCCCAGTGGCCCCGGCAGGGCTCGCCCAAGGACGAGGGCAAGGCGCTGCGGACGAGTGTCCCGCGAGGCGCGCACCGCACGCTCGACCTGGACGCCTCCCGTCCCGACGCGGTGAGCGCGGTCACCGAGTCCAACGCCGGCCGCATCCCGGAACTGACCCCCATCCGCGTCGGACGGATGGCGGCCACCCCCTTCGCCTTCCTGCGCGGCTCGGCCGGACTCATGGCGTACGACCTGGCCCGCACCCCGATGACCAGGATCGGCACCCAGATATGCGGAGACGCGCACGCGGCCAACTTCGGCCTGTACGGCGATCACCGCGGCGACCTCGTCATCGACCTCAACGACTTCGACGAGACCGTGCACGGCCCCTGGGAGTGGGATCTGAAGCGGCTCGCCGCCTCGCTGGTGCTCGCCGGCCGCGAGGCAGGCGCCGACGAGGACACGTGCCGCGCGGCCGCGCAGGACACGGTGGGCGCCTACCGCCGCACCATGCGTCTGCTGGCCAAGCTGCCGGTCCTCGACGCCTGGAACGCCATCGCGGACGAGGAACTGGTCTCCCACACCGACGCCCACGATCTGCTCGGCACCCTGCAGCGGGTCTCGGAGAAGGCCCGCGCCAACACCAGCGGCCGGTTCGCGGCGAAGTCGACCGAGGCGGTGGCGGACGGCGGACGCCGGTTCGTGGACGCCTCCCCGGTCCTGCGCCGTATCCCGGATGCCGAGGCCACCGCGGTCGCCGCCTCCCTGGAGGAGTACCTCACGACGCTCTCCGAGGACCGGCACCCCCTGCTCGCCCGGCACGCCGTGCACGACGTGGCCTTCCGGGTGGTCGGCACCGGCAGCGTCGGCACCCGCTCCTACGTCGTGCTGCTCCTCGACCACCGTGAACAGCCGCTGGTGCTCCAGGTGAAGGAGGCCCGGCCCTCCGCGCTCGTCCCGCACCTGGCCACCGCCGGTTTCACGACACCACCGGTGGCACACGAGGGCCGCCGGGTCGTCCTCGGCCAGAAGCGGATGCAGGTCGTCAGCGACATCCTGCTCGGCTGGACGACCGTCGAGGGGCGCCCCTTCCAGGTGCGCCAGTTCCGCAACCGCAAGGGCAGCGTCGACCCCGCCGCCCTCACCGCCGACCAGATCGACGACTACGGCCGTATGACCGGCGCCCTCCTGGCCCGCGCCCACTCCCACAGCGCCGACCCACGGCTGATCGCCGGCTACTGCGGCAAGAACGAGGAACTGGACGAGGCGATAGCCGCCTTCGCCGTCACCTACGCCGACCGCACGGAGGCGGATCACGCGGAGCTGGTGGCGGGGATCAGGGCGGGGAAGATCGCGGCCGAGGAGGGGGTGTGAGGCGGGGGGTGTGAGGTGGGGACTTGAGGCGGCATGAAACTGCGGCGGCCTAAGAGGGGCGGGGCTGTGCCGATATGCGGCGCCGCCGGGCGGGGGGACCTGCGACAACGGCTACGCCGGGCGGGGGTGACCTGCCACAACCGCTACGCCCGGCAGGGGTGACCCGGCACAATGGCTCCGCCGTGCCGGAGGGCGACCCGTCACAGCGGCTCCGCACCCGGCAGTCGACCCATCGCCCTACGGCGAGTCGCCGTATCTCCACCGCCTACCCTGGTCGGGTGACGATCCCGGAACCCGATCAGTCCCCATCCGCCCCGCGGCCCGAAGAACGGCTCGAACAGGCCGTACGGGCCGCCGAGCAGGCGTTGATCGAGTACGAGATCGCCGTGGAGACCTTCCGCGTCGAGGTCGAGAACTTCTCCCGGCTGCACGAGCAGCGGCTCGGCCCGCTCTACACCCGTATCGAGGAGCTGGACGCCGAGATCGCCGAGGCGAAGGCCGCCCGCACCGGCGATCCGGAGGACATCCGCCGCGCCGAGGAGGCCCGCGCCCGGATCCTGCCGATCCCCGGCGTGGAGGAACTGCTGCACGGCTGGATGGACGGCCACGGCCTGTTCCCGGAGGCCACCGCCATGCTCACCGACCAGGCCGTACAGCCCCCGGAGCGGGTACGGCCCAGCGAGGAGGCCCGCAAGCTCTACCGCGAGCTGGCCCGCAAGGCGCATCCCGACCTCGCGCAGGAGGAAGAGGAGCGGAAGCGGCGTGAGGAGTTCATCACCCGGGTCAACGCCGCCTACGCCCGAGGCGACGAGACCCTGCTGACGGAGCTGGCCGAGGAGTGGGCGGCCGGCCCGGTGCCGCCCGAGCGGCGTCCGAGCCCGGCCGAGGAGCTCTACGCCCGCCTCGAATGGCTCGACCAGCGCAAGGAGCTGCTCACCCTCGTCGCGCGCGAACTGGAGGAGGGCGCGATCGCCGGCATGCTCCGGCTCGCCCCGGACGACCCCGACGCGCTGCTCGAGGAGATCGCCGACAGGCTGCGCTCCGACATCGCCCAGCGGGAGACGGAGCTGGCGGCCCTGCGGGACCAGGCTTGAGCCCCCTCGCCTCCGCTGACCCCTTGGACTTTCGGGTAGCGTCGGAGACATGAGTTTCGGAGCTGGTGTGCCCACGGTCGAGGTCACGGACCTCAAGGACGGCGACTTCCTGCTGGACGTCCGCGAGGACGACGAGTGGCAGGCGGGCCACGCCGAGGGAGCGCTGCACATCCCCATCAGCGAGTTCGTGGCCCGCTACGGCGAGCTGACCGAGGCCGCCCCGCAGGACGGCCGCGTCCACGTCATCTGCCGCTCCGGCGGCCGCTCGGCGCAGGTCACCATGTACCTGGTCCAGCAGGGCATCGACGCCGTGAACGTCGACGGCGGCATGCAGGTCTGGCAGGCCACGGGCCACCCGGTCATCACGAACGACGGCAAGCCGGGTCACGTCCTGTAGAGCGTCCCCCCGCACCTCGTCCCGGCTGCCCTGGGCCGCGCGGTCTGCCCGGCTGATCGGGGAACCCCGGCGGATCGGGCCCCGGCCCCGTGGACGGGTGTCAGCCGTGGGATTGCGTCAGCCCATGGGAAGGCGTCGGGGCGGGTCGGCTCAGCGGATGGACGTCGGCTCGCTGGACGGTGTCGGCCCGGTGGATTGGGCTGGCCCGGTGGATGGCCGCGCCCGGTGGACGGCGTCGGCCCGCTGGGTGGCTCGGCCCGCTCGGATCGGGTCGGCTCAGCGGATGGACGTCGGCTCGCTGGACGGTGTCGGCCCGGTGGATTGGGCTGGCCCGGTGGATGGCCGCGCCCGGTGGACGGCGTCGGCCCGCTGGGTGGCTCGGCCCGCTCGGATCGGGTCGGCTCAGCGGATGGACGTCGGCTCGCTGGACGGCGTCGGCCCGGCGGATCGGGCCAGGCGAGCCGATGGGCGTAACCACTGGACGGCGTCCCCCAGCGACCGGCGTCACCCCAGCGGATGGGCCGCCAGCAGATCCCCGAGCTTCTCCTCGTACGCCGCCGCCGGGCCGAGCGCCAGCTCCAGGTGCTTGGCCCAGGCGTGATAGCGGTGCAGCGGGTAGTCGGTGTCGGCGCCGAACCCGCCGTGCAGATGCTGGGCCGTCTGCACCACCCGGCGCACGCCCTCCGCGGCCCAGATCTTCGCCACCGCCACATCCCCGGCGGCCGGCAGCGCCCCCGCCGCCCCCGACGCGATCCGCCACGCGGCCTGCCAGAGCGTGGCCTCCATGGCGCGCAGATCGATGTACCGGTCCGCGGCCTGCACGGCCACCGCCTGGAAGGTCGCGATCGGATACCCGAACTGCTCCCGCTTACCGGTGTATTCGGCCGTCATGTCCAGCACCCGCTCGCCCAGCCCGAGCGCCAGCGCGCAGGTGCCGGTGGCGAGCAGCGCGTGCAGCCACTCCCAGGCGCCGTCGCCCTCGATGACGTCACCCTCGTCGATCTGCACGGACGCCAGCCGCAGCTCGGCCAGCCGCTCCCCATGGGTGGACACCTGCTCGGCGAGGCCCACCCCGGCCAACTCGCGCGGCACCAGCGCGAGCACGGTCCGGTCGGCGGCCCCACCCTCGACATGCGCCGGTACGACGACGAGGTCCGCGTCATACGCCCACGCCACCGCCGTCTGCACCCCTTCCAGCACCCAGCCCGTACCGTCCCGCCGTGCGCCGACGGCCAGTTCGGCCGGATCATGGCCCGTACGCCCGTGCGCCGCGACCGTCAGCACCAGCTCGCCCCGCCCGGCCCGCGCCAGCAGGCGCTGAGCCAACTCCGCGCCCCCAAAAGCCTGTACGGCCGCTGCCGCCGCGCTGTGCTCCAGCAGCGGCACCCGGGCGAGCACCTTGGCGGACTCACGCAGCACCAGGCACAGCGCGATCGCGTCCAGTCCGGAACCGCCGTGCGTCTCGTCGAGCAGCAGACTCAGCAGGTCCGCCTCGGCCAGCCGGGACCACAGCTCCCGGTCGAAGCCCTCGGCCACGGCACCGGTGGTGAGCGCCGGACTGGGCACCGCATCCGGCACCACCCCGGCAAACACCCCACGCGCCGCCTCCGCCGCCGCCCGCTGCTCCTCGCTGAAGGTGAAGTCCACGGCCTGTCCCTCCGACGGAGTTCAGTGATCTGACGGGGCGTCAAGATAGAACAGGTTCTAGGAGAAGGGAATGGTGTGGACCCCGGTGTCCCGAAGCTCGGCGTTCCTGGGGCCCCCTCCCCCCTCCCCTCCCCACCCCCCTCAGAGTCGGCCCAGCGCAGCCCTCAGCGGTCGAAGTCCAGCTCCACCCGTTCCGTCAGCGGATGCGACTGGCAGGCCAGCACATAGCCGGCTTCCGTCTCCTCCGTCTCCAGGGCGAAGTTCCGGTCCATGCGGACCTCGCCGGAGACGAGGAAGGCGCGGCATGTCCCGCAGACTCCGCCCTTGCAGGCGTAGGGCGCGTCGGAGCGGTTGCGCAGGACCGTCTCCAGCAGGGATTCGCCATCCCGCACCGGCCAGGTGCCGCCGCGCCCGTCGAGCCGGGCAGTGACCGTGCTGTGCGCCGGGGTCCGGTCGGTGGCGGCCGGTGGCGCGCCCGCGTCCACATGGAAGATCTCCTGGTGGATACGGGAGCGGTCCACGCCCAGCTCGCGCAGCGCCTGCTCCGCGCCCGTGACCAGCCCGTACGGCCCGCACAGGAACCAGCCCGCGACCTGGTCGGCCGGCAGCAGCGCGGGCAGCAGCCCGGTGAGCCGCTCGCGGTCGAGCCGCCCGGACGGCAGGCCGGCCTGCTGCTCCTCGCGCGAGAGCACCGTCACCAGCTGAAGCCGCTCGGTATAGCGGTCCTTCAGGTCGGCGACCTCCTCGAGGAACATCGTCGAGGCGGCCGTGCGGTCGCTGCGTATCAGACAGAACCGGGCCGCCGGCTCGCGTGCCAGCAGCGTGGAGACGATGGACAGCACCGGGGTGATGCCGCTGCCGCCGACGACCGCCGCGTACAGTCCCGGCGCCGGGTCCAGAGTGAAGCGGCCGGCCGGGGTCATCACCTCCAGCACGTCACCGACGTTGATCTCCTTCAGCGCATAGGCGGAGAAGGCCCCGCCCTCCACCAGCCGCACGCCTACCCGCAGGGTGTCCGGGCCCGTGCCGGCCGGGTCGGGCGCGGGGGAGCAGATCGAGTAGGTGCGCCGGATCTCGGTGCCGTCGACCTGTCGGCGCAGCGCGAGATGCTGGCCGGGTGCGTGCCGGTACTCCTCGCGCAGTTCGGGCGGGACGGTGAAGGTCAGGGCGACGGAGTCGTCGGTGATCCGGTCGGCCGCGGCCACCGGGAGCGGGTGGAAGCGCGCCATCACAACTCCTTGAAGTGGTCGAACGGTTCACGGCAGGCGAGGCAGCGGCGCAGCGCCTTGCACGCGGTGGAGGAGAACCTGCTCAGCAGCTCGGTGTCGGCGCAGCCGCAGTGCGGGCAGCGGATCGGGTCCGTTTCCGGCGCGTTCGCCCGCGTCGGGCCGAGCGTCAGCGGTACCGGACCGGAGGCGCCGTGCACCCGCGGGGGAGCGATGCCGAACTCCTTGAGTTTGCGCCGCCCTTCGGGGCTGATGTCGTCCGTCGTCCAGGCGGGCGTGAGCACTGTGCGGACGGTGACCTCGCGTATGCCGTGGGCGCGCAGCACCCGTTGGATGTCCACGCTCATCGCCTCGATGGCGGGGCAGCCGGTGTAGGTGGGGGTGAGGTCGACCTCGACGGTGTCGCCGCCGTGCAGGTGCACCGCGCGCACCACGCCCAGCTCCTGGAGCGTGAGCACCGGCAGTTCGGGGTCGGGCACCGAGCCGGCCAGTTCCAGCAGCTCCGCCTCCAGGGCGGTGGCGGTCACCATGACGCACCCGGGTGGCTGCGGTGCAGATGCTGCATCTCGGCGAGCATCCGCCCGAACGGCTCGGTGTGCAGCCCCTGCCGGCCGGCGCCGGCCGACCAGGCGCCGGTGCGCGGCCCCTCGGGGAGGGGAAGCGTGGCACGGCCGAGGACGTCCTGGACGGACTCCTGCCAGCGTGCGTCCAGGTGTGCCCAGCCGGCGTCGAGGCCCTCCACCGGCTGGAACATCTCACCGGTGAACTTCCACAGGTCCTGGCAGGCGCGGCGCATCCGCTCGTGGCTGGTCTGCGTGCCGTCGCCGAGGCGGAGCGTCCACTGCTCGGCGTGGTCGCGGTGGTAGGCGACCTCCTTGACCGCCTTCGCGGCGAGGGGCGCGAACGGGCCGTCCCCGGATGCGAGTTCGGTGTAGAGCAGCTGCTGGTAGGTGGAGAAGTACAGCTGGCGGGCGATGGTGTGGGCGAAGTCGCCGTTCGGCTGCTCGACCAGTTGGAGGTTGCGGAAGGACCGCTCCTCGCGCAGGTAGGCGAGTTCGTCCTCGTCTCCGGCCATCGACAGCAGCACCCGGGCCTGGCCGAGCAGGTCGAGGGCGATGTTGGCGAGGGCGACCTCCTCCTCCAGGACGGGGGCGTGTCCGGCCCACTCCCCCAGTCGGTGGGAGAGCACCAGGGCGTCGTCGCCGAGGGCGAGCGCGGCGGTCACCGGGACGGTGGCGGGGCCGGTGGCGGTCACAGGTGCTTCACCCCTTCCGGGATGTCGTAGAAGGTCGGGTGCCGGTAGGGCTTGTCGGCGGCCGGTTCGAAGAAGGGGTCCTTCTCGTCCGGCGAGGACGCGGTGATGGCGGCGGCCGGGACGACCCAGATGGACACGCCCTCGCCGCGGCGGGTGTACAGGTCGCGGGCGTTGCGCAGGGCCAGCTCCGCGTCCGGGGCGTGCAGGCTGCCGGCGTGGGTGTGGGAGAGGCCGCGCCGGGAGCGCACGAAGACCTCCCACAGGGGCCAGTCGGTGGTGCTCATGCTCGCTCCGCTCCTGTCGCGTGTTCTGCCGCGTGTGCTGTCTCGTTGCCGGTTCCACCGGTGCCGTCGGTCCCACTGGTGCCGCCGGTGTGCTTGGCCGCGTAGGCGGCGGCTGCTTCCCGTACCCACGTACCCTCGTCGTGGGCGCGTCTGCGCTGGGTGATCCGCTGTTCGTTGCACGGGCCGTTGCCCTTGAGGACCTCCCAGAACTCCGTCCAGTCGATCGGCCCGAAGTCCCAGTGCCCGCGCTCCTCGTTCCACCGCAGGTCCGGGTCGGGCAGGGTGAGGCCCAGGGACTCGGCCTGGGGGACGCAGATGTCGACGAAGCGCTGGCGCAGCTCGTCGTTGGAGTGCCGCTTGATCTTCCACTCCATGGACTGCGCGGAGTGCTGGGACTCGTCGTCGGGCGGGCCGAACATCATCAGGGAGGGCCACCACCAGCGGTCCACCGCGTCCTGCGCCATGGCGTGCTGCTCCGGTGTGCCCTTGCTGAGGGCGAGCAGCAGCTCGTAGCCCTGGCGCTGGTGGAAGGACTCCTCCTTGCAGATCCGGACCATCGCGCGGGCGTACGGGCCGTAGGAGCAGCGGCACAGCGGGACCTGGTTGGTGATCGCGGCGCCGTCCACCAGCCAGCCGATCGCGCCGACGTCCGCCCAGGTCAGCGTGGGGTAGTTGAAGATCGAGGAGTACTTCTGGCGGCCGCTGTGCAGCTTGTCGAGCAGCTCGTCGCGGCCGGTGCCGAGGGTCTCGGCCGCGCTGTACAGATAGAGGCCGTGGCCGGCCTCGTCCTGGACCTTGGCCATCAGGATCGCCTTGCGGCGCAGGGAGGGGGCGCGGGTGATCCAGTTGGCCTCGGGCTGCATGCCGATGATCTCGGAGTGCGCGTGCTGGGCGATCTGCCGGACCAGGGTCGCGCGGTAGGCGTCGGGCATCCAGTCGCGGGGTTCGATGCGCTCGTCGGCGGCCACGGCCGCGTCGAAGGCGTGCTGGTAGGCCGCCGTGTCGACGGTGTCCGGTGCGCCGTCCGCCTGTGTGCGGGCGGTGCGCTGCGCGGCTGCTGTGGCCATGCGGTCCCCCTGACCTCGGGCTCTTCGGTGAAAACGTCCCGACCGATCGTTCGGTCCGTGCGCATCAATGGTGTGCCGGGCCGCCGTAGGGTGTCAACCGCTGTGGAAAACTCCGGCGGACGGGCTGTGGACAAGGTGCGGGAGGGCGGGTACGGCCGGTGCCGGCGCCGTACCGGACAGCGAGGAGCACGGCGATCGTATGCACCCGGGGCTGCGCCCGGTGGCCGGGGCTGAGTACCGTTCCGTGCGGGACGCCGAGGAGTGGCCTGCGTGAACCGTGGGGCGCTCGTGGCGGCGCCGCATCACGGGCCGGACACTGAGCCGGACCACAGAACCGAAACGACCGAGCCGAAACGGGGGACGAGGCGGAATGGACGCGTACGACGAGGACCCGGGGGCCCCACCCGGCCCCGGCGGGCCGGCCCCGGAGCGCTCCCCGGCCGACGCGGATTCCCCGGCGGGCGCGGACACGCCGAGCGGTGAGGATGCGGCGGCGGGCGAAGGCGCCGGTGGCGCCCGGTCGGCTCGGGCAGCGCAGCGAGCCCAGCAGCCCCGGACGGCTCCGGCCGTGCCTTCCGCTGCCCCGGGTACCGGCCTGGCCGCCCTCTCCCCCCGCTATCAGATCGCCGCGGCGCTGGCGCTCGCGCTGGTCGGAGTCGCCGCCTGTGTGCATCTGCTGATGGTCTTCCTCAGCCTCGCCCCCGCCAACACGTTGACCAAGCAGCACGGCAAGGCCGTCGAGGAATGGGTGTACCCGGAGTTCGAGCAGAACTGGAAGCTGTTCGCCCCGAACCCGCTGCAGCAGAACATCGCCATACAGGTACGTGCCGTGGTGCGGGCCGAGGACGGCGGACTGCGCACCACCGGATGGACCGACCTGTCCGCCCAGGACGGTGCCGCCATAGACGGCAACCTCGTGCCGAGTCACGCCCAGCAGAACGAGCTGCGCCGAGCGTGGGACTTCTTCGTCGCCACGCACGGCGCCGACAACCGCTCCGTGGGCATGCGCGGCTCCCTCTCCGAGCAGTACCTGCGCCGGATCGTGGTGATGCGGCTGTACCGGACCTATCCGGCCGACCGGGAGGGCGTCATCCAGCGCGTGCAGATCCGTTCCAGCACCACCAATGTGCAGCCGCCCGAGTGGAGCCGTGAGCGCGTGTCCGACAAGCCCGTCTACCGCGTGCTGCCCTGGTGGAGCGTGACGGCCGACGAGGCCGCGGGAGGTGTGCGGTGAACCGGCTCTCCCTGACCCTCTCGCGCGGTATCGCCGGCGTCACCGAGTCGGCTCTCGGGCCGTACCAGAGCGCCATCATCCGCATCGGCTTCGCCGGCACCTGGCTGCTGTTCCTGCTGCGCGAGTTCCCCCACCGCCAGGAGCTGTACGGCCCGGCCGGGCCCTGGGGCTGGAACCTCGCCAAGGAGCTGACCGCCGACAACCACGCCTTCACGGCCCTGCTCTGGTCCGACGGCCAGCTGTGGTTCGAGAGCTTTTACCTGCTCGCGATCCTGGCCAGCACCGCGCTGCTGCTCGGCTGGCGCACCCGGACGGCGTCCGTGCTGTTCATGGTGGGCGTGCTGTCGCTGCAGAACCGCAGCGTCTTCGTGGGTGACGGCGGCGACAACGTCCTGCACCTGATGTCCTTCTACCTCGTGTTCACGCGCTGCGGACAGGTGTGGTCGCTGGACGCGCGGCGGGCGGCCCACGCGGAGGCGGCACGCGCGCGTGGGGAGCGGGTTCGGGCCGACCGGGTGGGACCGGCCCTGTGGGCGGTGTTCGGCCTGGCGCTGGTCATGGCGACGTTCACCGGCCGGTTCGACAACGGCTGGCTGATTCCCGCGCTGCTGTGGACGGCCCTGGTGGCGCTCGGACTGTGGTGGGCCGTGGGCCGCTGGGCGAGGACGCAGCAGCCGCGGATCCTGCTGGACGTCGTCGCCAACGTCCTGCACAACGGCGCCCTGGTCGTGATCATGGCCGAAGCCTGCCTGATCTACGCGACGGCCGGCTGGTACAAGATCCAGGGCTCGCGCTGGCAGGACGGCACCGCCGTCTACTACCCGCTCCACCTGGACTATTTCTCGCCCTGGCCCGGGCTCGCCGACCTGATGTCCTCCAGCGGCACGATCATGATGGTCGTCGCCTACGGCACGGTCATGGTGCAGGTCGCCTTCCCGTTCACCCTGTTCAACCGGCGGGTCAAGAACGTCCTGCTGGTGCTGATGATGACCGAGCACGCGGTGATCGCGATCGTGCTGGGCCTGCCGTTCTTCTCGCTGGCGATGATCGCCGCGGACGCGGTCTTCCTGCCGACGTCGTTCCTGCGCCGCCTGGGCGTGCTGGCCGCACGCGCGCGTGGCCGACTCGTCCGGCGCGCGGACCGTACGGTGCCCGCGCCGCGCTCCCCCGAAGAGAGCCCCGAGGAGAACGCGCAGGGCCGCGTAGGGTTCACCGCATGACCGACCCGCTGACCCGCTGGCGCGCGCACGCCGGTGACGCCGTGCTGCTCGACGGCTTCCACGCCCTCAAGCACGCGCTGCGCTTCGGGGCCGAGGTCCCGGTGGCGGTCACCACCGATCGGCGGGCGGCGCTCGCCCTCGCCGAGGAGCTGGCGGGGGACGTACGGGACGTGCTGGACGCGCTGCTCACCCAGGTGCCCGCGGAGACGTACGCCTCGCTCGTCCCGCGGCCGCACCCGACCGGCGTGGCCGCCCTGGCGGTACGGCCCTCCCGCGAGGCCAATCTGCGCAGGCTCGCCCACACCCCGCGCACCGCGCCCGTCGTCGTCCTCGACCATCCCCGGAACCTGGGCAACGCCGGCGCCGTGATCCGGCTGGCCGCCGGATTCGGGGCGACCGGGGTGGTCACCACGGGCACGCTCGACCCCTGGCACCCCACAGTGGTGCGCGGCGGCGCGGGCCTGCACTTCGCGACCGCTGTGGAGCGGCTGGGCGCCGACGAGTTGCCCGCCGGGCCGTTGTTCGCTCTCGACCCGGAGGGCGAGGACATCCGGCGCACCAAGCTGCCCGACGACGCCGTGCTGGCGTTCGGCTCCGAGCGCAGCGGCCTGTCGCCCGAGCTGCGCGCGCGTGCCGGCCATCTGCTGTCCCTGCCGATGCGCCCCCAGGTCTCCAGCTACAACCTGGCGACGAGCGTGGCGATGACCCTGTACCACTGGAGCATCACGGCAGGGGCGCATCCCGCCCCTTAGGGGCGCGGGGAACTACGCGAGAGACCACGGTGGGTCCCCAGTCGCAAGCGCCCCGCACCCCCGAGCTCTTGAGCGCTCTCAGGCCTCCCGACGCACCTCGACGACCCGGAACCGGTTGGCGACGAACGCTCCGTCGCACAGCGCGGCGTTCGCCGCCGGGTTGCCGCCCGAGCCGTGGAAGTCGGAGAACGCGGCGGTCTGGTTCACGAACACCCCGCCGGTCAGGTTGAGCGACAGCTGGGCCGACTCCTCCAGGCACACCTCCTCGATCGCCTGCTCGACCTCGCTGTCACAGGTGTAGGCGCCGACCGTCATCGCGCCCTTCTCCCGGACCGTACGGCGCAGCAGCTCCACCGCGTCGGTGGCCGAGTCGACCGCGACGGCGAAGGAGACGGGGCCGAAGCACTCGCTCATGTAGGCGGCCTGGTCGTCCGGCTTGGCGCCGTCCAGCTTGACGATCACGGGCGTGCGCACGACCGCGCCCGGGAAGTCGGGGTTGCTGATCTCCCGTGAGGCAAGGGCGACTTCACCGAGGCCCGCGGCGGCCTCCAGACGGGCCTTGACGTCCGGGTTGACGATCGCGCCCAGCAGGGCGTTCGCGCGGGCGTCGTCGCCGAGCAGGCCGTCGATCGCGCGGGCGAGGTCGGCGCTGACCTCGTCGAAGGTCTTGGGCCCCTCGTCGGTGCGGATGCCGTCCCGGGGGATGAGCAGGTTCTGCGGGGTGGTGCACATCTGGCCGCTGTACAGCGACAGCGAGAACGCCAGGTTGGACAGCATGCCCTTGTAGTTGTCGGTCGACTCCACCACGACCGTGTTGACGCCGGCCTTCTCCGTGTAGACCTGCGCCTGGCGGGCGTTGGCCTCCAGCCAGTCGCCGAAGGCCGTCGACCCGGTGTAGTCGATGATCCGGATCTCGGGGCGGGTGGCGAGGGTCTTGGCGATGCCCTCGCCGGGGCGCTCGGCGGCCAGCGCCACCAGGTTCGGGTCGAAGCCCGTCTCGGTGAGCACCTGGCGCGCGATCTGCACGGTGAGCGCGAGCGGCAGCACCGCGCGCGGGTGGGGCTTGACCAGGACCGCGTTGCCGGTCGCCAGGGAGGCGAACAGGCCCGGGTAGCCGTTCCAGGTCGGGAAGGTGTTGCAGCCGATGAGCAGGGCGAGGCCGCGCGGGACCGGCGTGAACTGCTTGGTGAGGGCCAGCGGGTCCTTCTTGCCCTGGGGCTTGGTCCACTCGGCCGTCTCGGGCGTGCGGACCTGCTCCGCGTACGCGTACGCCACCGCTTCCAGGCCGCGGTCCTGGGCGTGCGGGCCGCCCGCCTGGAACGCCATCATGAAGGCCTGCCCGCTGGTGTGCATGACCGCGTGCGCGAACTCGTGCGTCCGGTCGCTGATCCGCTTGAGGATCTCCACGCACACCAGCGCCCGGGTCTCCGCGCCCGCGTCCCGCCAGGCCCGCTGGCCGGCCTTCATCGCGGGGATCAGCACGTCCACGTCCGCATGCGGATAGCTGACGCCCAGCTCGATGCCGTACGGCGAGACCTCGCCGCCCACCCAGTCGTCCGTGCCGGGCTGGCCGAGGTCGAGGCGGGTGTTCAGCACGGCGTCGAAGGCGGCCTTGCCCGCCGCCGCGTCCAGGCTGCCGTTCTCGCCGTAGGCCTTCGGATGCTCGGGATGCGGGGACCAGTACGCGCGCGTGCGGATCGCTTCCAGTGCCTGGTCCAGGGTGGGCCGGTGCTTCGCGATCAGCTCGTGGGCGGTCAGTTCGGCGGCCATGCGGGACCAACTCCTCGTCTGGAGAACTCTTCGCCGAGTTCATGGACCTGGGCAGAAACATGGGCAGGGACAGCCGGTCAGAGCTAGAGTAACCGAACGATCGGTCGGGACAAGGGGGCCTGCCGCATCTGTGGAAAACGAAGTGCGGGAGGATCGCGCACATGACAGCACTCGACCTCAGCAGCCCCGTGGCCGTCGTCGGCACCGGCACCATGGGCCAGGGCATCGCCCAGGTCGCGCTGGTCGCCGGCCACCCCGTGCGGCTGTACGACGCCGCCGCCGGGCGTGCGCAAGACGCGGCCGCGGCGATCGGCGCCCGCCTCGACCGGCTCGTGGAGAAGGGCAGGCTCGGCCCCGCCGAGCGGGACGCGGCCCGCGCACGCCTCAGGCCCGCACAGAGCCTGGACGAGCTGGCGGACTGCGGGCTGGTCGTCGAGGCCGTCCTGGAGCGGCTGGACGTCAAACAGCAGCTCTTCGGCGAGCTGGAGGAGATCGTCGCCGAGGACTGCCTGCTCGCCACCAACACCTCCTCGCTGTCCGTGACCGCCATCGGCGGCCCCCTGCGCCACCCCGGCCGCTTCGTCGGCCTGCACTTCTTCAACCCGGCCCCGCTGCTGCCGCTGGTCGAGGTCGTCTCCGGGTTCGCCACCGACGTCACATCGGCCACGCGCGCGTACGAGACCGCCCGCGCCTGGGGCAAGACCCCGGTGGCCTGCGCCGACACCCCGGGTTTCATCGTCAACCGGATCGCCAGGCCCTTCTACGCCGAGGCCTTCGCCGTCTACGAGGCCCAGGCCGCCGACCCGGCCACCATCGACGCGGTCCTGCGCGAGTCCGGCGGCTTCAAGATGGGCGCCTTCGAGCTGACCGACCTGATCGGGCAGGACGTCAACGAGTCCGTGACCCACTCCGTGTGGCAGTCCTTCTTCCAGGACATGCGCTTCACCCCGTCCCTCGCCCAGCGCCGGCTGGTGGAGTCCGGCCGCCTCGGCCGCAAGACCGGGCACGGCTGGTACGACCACGCCGCCGGCGCCGAACGGCCCGAGCCGCACACCGCCGACAAGGAGCAGCCACCCGCGTACGTCGTCGCCGAGGGCGGTCTCGGCCCCGCGGCCGAGCTGGTCACGCTGATCCGCGAGGCGGGCATCCAGGTCCGCGAGGAGGCCGAGGACAACGGCACCCGCCTGGTGCTGCCGAGCGGCGGCCAGCTGGTCCTCGCCGACGGGCAGACCTGCGTGGAGTTCCGGGACGTCGTCTACTTCGACCTCGCCCTGGACTACCGCGCGGCCACCCGTGTCGCCCTGTCCGCCTGCCAGGACACCTCGCCGCAGACCCTCGCCGAGGCCACCGGCCTCTTCCAGGCGCTCGGCAAGGACGTCAGCGTCATCGGCGACGTCCCCGGCATGATCGTCGCGCGTACGGTCGCCCGGATCATCGACCTCGCCCATGACGCCGTCGCCAAGGGCGTGGCCACCGAGGAGGACATCGACACGGCCATGCGCCTCGGGGTGAACTACCCGCTCGGCCCGTTCGAGTGGGACCGCAGGCTCGGCCGCGAGTTCGCCTTCGACGTCCTGGACGAGATGCACGAGCGCGACCCCTCCGGACGCTACGCGCCCTCCCTCGCGCTCTACCGCCACGCGTACGCCGTCGCCGACAAGCGGGAGGGCACCTCATGACCACGGCCAAGCGCGACACATACACGCCCGAGACGCTGCTCTCCGTGGCCGTGCAGGTCTTCAACGAGCGCGGTTACGACGGCACCTCCATGGAGCACCTGTCCAAGGCGGCCGGCATCTCCAAGTCGTCGATCTACCACCACGTCAGCGGCAAGGAGGAACTACTGCGCCGGGCCGTCAGCCGCGCCCTGGACGGCCTGTTCGCCATCCTGGAGGAGGAGCACGCGCGCGTGGGCCGGTCCGTGGACCGGCTCGAGCACGTCGTACGGCGCATGGTCGAGGTGCTCATAGGCGAGCTGCCCTATGTGACGCTGCTGCTGCGGGTGCGCGGCAACACCGCGACCGAGCGGTGGGCGCTGGAGCGGCGACGCGACTTCGACCACCGGGTCGCGGAACTGCTGAAGGCCGCGGCGGCCGACGGGGACGTACGCGGCGACATCGAGGTCCGCCTGGCCACCCGGCTGGTCTTCGGCATGATCAACTCGATCGTGGAGTGGTATCGGCCGGACCCGCGGGGCGCCGGCGACCGCGAGGTGGCCGACGCGGTGGTCCAGCTGGTCTTCGCGGGCCTCAAACAGAGCTGACGCCAGACCTCCGGCACATCTGTGGTCACGCCTCCGGCCACACCCTCCGGCACGCCTCCGGCACACCTTCGGTCACGCCTCCGGCACACCTCAGTCACGCCTCCGGCACACCTCAGTCACGCCTCCGGCTCCAGGTCCTCCTCCTCGAACACCAGCAGCGTGCGGGTGCTGAGCACCTCGGGGATCGCCTGGAGCCGGGTGAGCACCAGCTCGCGCAGCGCCCGGTTGTCGGGTGTGTGCACCAGCAGCAGCACATCGAAGTCGCCGCCCACGAGGGCGATGTGGGAGGCGCCGGGCAGCTGTCTGAGCTGCTCGCGGACCGTACGCCAGGTGTTCTGGACGATCTTCAGCGTGATGTACGCCGACGTGCCGTGCCCCGCCCGCTCGTGGTCCACACGCGCGCTGAACCCGCGGATGACACCGTCCTCGACGAGCCGGTTGATGCGCGCGTAGGCGTTGGCGCGCGAGACGTGCACGCGTTCGGCGACGGACCGTATCGAGGCGCGGCCGTCCGCCTGGAGGATTTTCAGGATGTCCTGATCGATGGCGTCGAGCGGGCGCGGCGGCGGCAGCAGGGCGGCGTCCACCGGGCGCGGCGGTGGAAGCGCGGCGTCGTCCTGCGGTCCGTCGGCCATTTGTTCAGCTGCCATTGCCCCCCGCTCCCTCGCCGTGGACGTCCTGCGTTCATTCCAGGCTGTGGAGAACCGTTTGTCCACAGCCTGGAGGGGCCTGTAGCCAAAATGTGCCGACGACCGAACAATCGGTTGGTGAGGCGCCTCACAGCCGACGCGCCTCCCGTAGCCGCTCCCACGAGGAGGTGCCGTCATGACGGTCATGGAGCAGCGGGGCGCGTACCGGCCATCCCCGCCGCCCGCCTGGCAGCCCCGTATGGACCCCGCGCCGCTGCTGCCAGACGCCGAGCCCTACCGCGTCCTCGGCACCGAGGCGGCCGCCAAGGCCGATCCGGAGCTGCTGCGCCGGCTCTACGCCCAGCTGGTGCGCGGTCGCCGCTACAACACGCAGGCCACCGCGCTCACCAAGCAGGGCCGCCTCGCCGTCTACCCCTCCAGCACCGGCCAGGAGGCCTGCGAGGTCGCCGCCGCCCTGGCCCTGGAAGAACGCGACTGGCTCTTCCCCAGCTACCGCGACACCCTCGCCGTCGTCGCCCGGGGGGTGGACCCCGTCGAGGCCCTGACCCTGCTGCGCGGCGACTGGCACAGCGGCTACGACCCCCACACCCACCGTGTGGCCCCCCTCTCCACCCCGCTGGCCACCCAGCTCCCGCACGCCGTCGGCCTCGCGCACGCCGCCCGCCTCAAGGGCGACGACGTGGTCGCCCTCGCCCTGGTCGGCGACGGCGGCACCAGCGAGGGCGACTTCCACGAGGCGCTGAACTTCGCCGCCGTCTGGCAGGCGCCGGTCGTCTTCCTCGTGCAGAACAACGGCTTCGCCATCTCCGTCCCGCTCGCCAAGCAGACCGCCGCGCCCTCCCTGGCCCACAAGGCCGTCGGGTACGGCATGCCGGGCCGGCTGGTCGACGGCAACGACGCGGCGGCCGTGCACGAGGTCCTCAGCGACGCGGTACGGCACGCGCGCGCGGGCGGCGGCCCGACCCTGGTGGAGGCGGTGACGTACCGGATCGAGGCCCACACCAACGCCGACGACGCCACCCGCTACCGCGGCGACGCCGAGGTGGCCGCCTGGCGCGCCCACGACCCGATCGAGCTGCTGGAGCGGGAGCTGACCGCGCGCGGCCTGCTCGACGAGGCCGGTATCGAGGCCGCCCGGCAGGACGCCGAGGAGATGGCGGCCGACTTGCGCGAACGCATGAACCGCGACCCCGAACTGGACCCCATGGCCCTCTTCGACCACGTCTACGCCGAGACCACCGCCCAACTGCGCGAACAGCGTGCGCTGCTGCGGGCCGAGCTGGAAGCCGAGCAGGAGCAGCACGGCGAGCAGGAAGGCGGCGCCCGATGACCACCGTCGCCGTCAAGCCCGCCACCATGGCGCAGGCCCTCACGCGCGCGTTGCGCGACGCGATGGCCGCCGACCCCACCGTGCACGTCATGGGTGAGGACGTCGGCACCCTCGGCGGTGTCTTCCGGGTCACCGACGGCCTCGCCAAGGAGTTCGGCGAGGACCGCTGCACCGACACCCCGCTCGCCGAGGCCGGCATCCTCGGCACCGCCGTCGGCATGGCCATGTACGGCCTGCGCCCGGTGGTGGAGATGCAGTTCGACGCGTTCGCCTATCCGGCGTTCGAGCAGCTCATCAGCCATGTCTCCCGGATGCGCAACCGCACGTGCGGCCGGATGCCCCTGCCCATCACCGTCCGCGTCCCCTACGGCGGCGGCATCGGCGGCGTCGAGCACCACAGCGACTCCTCCGAGGCCTACTACATGGCGACGCCGGGCCTGCATGTCGTCGCCCCCGCGACCGTCGCCGACGCCTACGGGCTGCTGCGGCAGGCCATCGCCTCGGACGACCCGGTCGTCTTCCTGGAGCCCAAGCGGCTCTACTGGTCCAAGGACTCCTGGAACCCCGAGCATCCGACGGACGTGGAACCCATCGGCCGGGCGGTCGTCCGCCGCTCGGGCCGCAGCGCCACGCTCATCACCTACGGCCCCTCCCTGCCGGTCTGCCTGGAGGCCGCCGAGGCCGCGCAGGCCGAGGGCTGGGACCTGGAGGTCGTCGACCTGCGCTCCCTGGTGCCGTTCGACGACGAGACGGTCTGCGCGTCCGTACGGCGCACCGGACGCGCGGTCGTCGTCCACGAGTCCACCGGGTTCGGCGGGCCGGGCGGCGAGATAGCGACCCGCGTCACCGAGCGCTGCTTCCACCACCTGGAGGCGCCGGTGCTGCGCGTGGCCGGCTTCGACATCCCCTACCCGCCGCCCATGCTGGAGCGGCACCACCTGCCCGGCGTCGACCGCATCCTCGACGCCGTGGCCCGGCTGCAGTGGGAGGCCGAGGGCTGATGGCACAGGTGCTGGAGTTCAGGCTCCCCGACCTCGGCGAGGGACTCACCGAGGCGGAGATCGTGCGCTGGCTGGTCCAGGTCGGCGACGTCGTCGCCGTCGACCAGCCGGTCGTCGAGGTCGAAACGGCCAAGGCGATGGTCGAGGTGCCCTGCCCCTACGGCGGCGTGGTCACCGCGCGCTTCGGCGAGGAGGGCACCGAACTGCCGGTCGGCGCACCGCTGCTGACGGTCGCCGTGGGACCGGCGGCTCCCGGCGGCGAGGCCGCGGGGTCGGGCAACGTCCTGGTCGGATACGGCACCTCGGAAGCGCCCATGCGCCGCCGGAGGGTGCGGTCGGCGCCGATGGCGACGGGTGCCGCGAACGGCAGTACCGGTGCGGATGGCGCCGGGACCAGGCCCGCGCCCTCCGGGACGGGCCCGGACGCGCGGCGGAGCCCGGCCGCGGCCTCCGGTACGGCGCGACGGGACGCCACGGTGACCTCCGCCGGGACGGCTCACGCGCGCGTGGACGCACTCCACGCCGAGGGTCCGGTCCCCGTGATCTCCCCCCTGGTCCGCCGGCTGGCCCGCGAGGGCGGCCTGGACCTGCGGCAGCTGGCGGGCTCTGGCCCGGACGGGCTGATCCTGCGCGCGGATGTCGAGGGCGCCCTGCGGGCCAAGGCGGCCCCGGGCAGCCGTACGGCCGAGGCGCCCACCACGACGGCACACGCCGCCGCTCCGGCCACGCGCACCGCAGGCATCCGCACCCCCCTCAAGGGCGTGCGCGGTGCCGTCGCCGACAAGCTCTCCCGCAGCCGCCGGGAGATCCCGGACGCCACCTGCTGGGTCGACGCCGACGCCACCGAGCTCATGCGCGCGCGTGCCGCCATGAACGCGGCCGGAGGGCCGAAGATCTCCCTGCTCGCGCTGCTCGCCCGCATCTGCACGGCCGCGCTCGCCCGGTTCCCGGAGCTGAACTCCTACGTCGACACCGAGGCCCGCGAGGTCGTCCAGCTCGAACACGTCCACCTCGGGTTCGCGGCGCAGACCGAGCGCGGGCTGGTCGTGCCGGTCGTCCGGGACGCCCACGCGCGCGACGCCGAGACGCTGACCGCCGAGTTCGCCCGGCTCACCGAGGCCGCCCGCACCGGGACGCTCACGCCGGGGGAACTCACCGGCGGGACGTTCACGCTGAACAACTACGGTGTCTTCGGCGTCGACGGCTCCACGCCGATCATCAACCACCCCGAGGCGGCCATGCTCGGCGTCGGCCGGATCGTCCCCAAGCCGTGGGTGCACGAGGGCGAGCTGGCGGTGCGCCAGGTCGTCCAGCTCTCGCTCACCTTCGACCACCGGGTGTGCGACGGCGGCACGGCGGGCGGCTTCCTGCGGTATGTGGCGGACTGCGTGGAACAGCCGGCGGTGCTCCTGCGCACGCTGTGACGCACGCGGGGCCAGGACGCAGGGCCCCGCGGGAGACACAAGCGGGGCCCCTCGGGACATACTCGGGGGGTGACCGACAACGCCTCCGCCACCCCCGGGACGCCTGTGCCGTACGACGCCGTCGTGCTGGCCGGCGGCGCCGCCCGGCGGCTCGGCGGGGCCGACAAGCCCGGCCTGCGGGTCGGCGGCCGGGCGCTCATCGACCGGGTGCTCGCGGCATGCGCGGGCGCCGGCAGAACGGTGGTGGTGGCCGACCGGCGGCCCACCGCGCGAGCCGTGCGCTGGGCGCGCGAGGAGCCGCCCGGCGCCGGACCGGTCGCCGCACTCGAAGCGGGCCTGCGGCTCACCACCGCCGAGCACGCCGTCGTGCTCTCCGCCGACCTGCCCTTCCTCCAACCGGCCACGCTCCAGCACCTGTTGACCGCCCTCGGCGACACCGGAGCCGACGGCGCGCTGCTCACCGACGCCGACGGCCGCGATCAGCCGCTCGTGGCCGCCTACCGCACCGCCGCGCTCCGCCGCGAACTGGCCGCCCTCGCGGCCGGACCCGACAGCCTGACGGGACTGCCCCTGCGCCGGCTGACCAGCGCCCTCAACCTCACCCGCGTCCCGGACCCGCTCGCGTCCTTCGACTGCGACACCTGGGACGACCTCGTCAACGCCAGGGCACGCATCAGGGAGCATGGGCACGTGTTGGATGAATGGATCTCCGCAGTCAAGGACGAACTGGGCATCGACCTGGACGTCGACACCGGCGTCCTGCTCGACCTGGCCCGTGACGCCGCGCACGGCGTGGCCCGGCCCGCCGCCCCGCTGACCACCTTCCTCGTCGGCTATGCCGCGGCCCAGGGCAAGGGAGGCCCCGAGGCCGTCGCCGAGGCCGCCCGCAGGGCAACCGCGCTCGCGCTGCGCTGGGAGGAAGAGAACGCCGGGGGCGGGAAAGAGAACAGCGGGGGCCCGAGCGCCCCGGACGCCGGATGACCGCCCCCGGAACCCGGGCCGGAGCGCCCGCCGAGGACAGCGACGATCTCGACGTCGAGGAGGCACTGGCCCTTGTGAGAGAGCCCAGGCACGACCAGGCGGGGGTCCCCGCTCCGGCGCCCGAAGCACACGGCGAGCGGCACCGGGCCATCCCCTGGCCCCGGGCCCGCGAGATCGCCGCCCGCGCCGGGCGCGCCCGAGTCCGCCGTGCCCCGGTCTCCGTGCCGCTCGGTGACGCCCTCGGCCTGGTCCTGGCAGGCCCTCTCGACGCGCTGACCGACCTGCCCTCCTTCGACACCTCCGCGATGGACGGCTGGGCGGTCGCCGGACCCGGCCCCTGGGAGGTGCGCGACGAAGGCGTGCTCGCCGGGCACGCGCAGCCCGAGCCGCTCACCGACGGCGAGGCGGTCCGCATCGCGACCGGCGCCCGCATTCCGGTCGACACCACCGCCGTGCTGCGCAGCGAGCACGGCCGTACCGACACCCAGGGCCGGCTCCACGCCACACGGGAGATCGTGCACGGCCAGGACATCCGCCCGCGCGCCCAGGAGTGCCGCAGCGGCGACCAGCTGCTGCCCGTCGGCACCCTCGTCACCCCCGCCGTCCTGGGCCTCGCCGCGGCGGCCGGATACGACACCGTCACCGCCGTACCGCGCCCGCGGGCCGAAGTCCTCGTGCTCGGCGACGAGTTGCTGACCGAGGGCCTGCCACACGACGGGCTGATCCGGGACGCGCTCGGCCCCATGCTGCCGCCCTGGCTGCGCGCGCTCGGCGCGGAGGTCGTCGCGGTACGCCGGATCGGCGACGACGCCAAGGCCCTGCGCAAGGCCGTCGACGGCTCCGAAGCCGACCTCATCGTCACCACGGGCGGCACCGCGGGCGGACCGGTCGACCACGTCCACCCCACCCTGGAACGCATCGGTGCCGAACTCCTCGTCGACGGCGTCAAGGTGCGCCCCGGCCATCCCATGCTGCTGGCCCGCACCAAGGAAGGCCGGCACCTCGTAGGCCTGCCCGGCAACCCGCTCGCGGCCATCTCCGGCCTGCTCACGCTCGCCGAGCCGCTGCTGCGCACCCTGGCCGCCCACCCGGCCCCCGAGCCCTACACGCTGCCGCTCAGGGAGACCGTCCAGGGACACCCGTACGACACCCGGCTCGTCCCGGTGGTGCTGCGCGGCGACCGTGCCGTACCGCTGCACTACAACGGGCCGGCCATGCTCCGTGGCATCGCCGCCGCGGATGCGCTGGCCGTCGTACCGCCCGGCGGGGCCCGGCAGGGTGAGGAGACCGAGCTGCTGGACCTGCCGTGGGCGGCCGCCGGAATCGAGGTGTGTTTCACGTGAAACGTCCGGGCCATGACGCCATCGCCCGCCAGAGGAGAGCGCGCCGCTGCTCAAGCAGTCCGGCGCCGATGCCGTCATCACCAGTGCATCCGGTCGTTGCCGCGTAACTGACGCGGTGCCCCGGGCACCCGGGAGCGAGCGGGTCTGCCAGGAGGACGCCGTCGGCGGGGAGTAGCGTCGCAGGCATGCATGCGATCACGATTCCCGAACCTGGTGGTCCCGAGGCGCTGGTATGGGCGGAGGTCCCCGACCCGGTGCCCGGCGAGGGCGAGGTACTGGTCGAGGTGGTGGCCAGTGCCGTCAACCGCGCCGACATCCTGCAACGGCAGGGCTTCTACAACCCGCCGCCCGGCGCCTCCCCCTACCCCGGCCTGGAGTGCTCCGGCAGGATCGCCGCGCTCGGCCCCGGAGTGTCCGGCTGGGCCGTCGGCGACGAGGTGTGCGCGCTGCTCTCGGGCGGCGGTTACGCGGAGAAGGTCGTCGTACCGGCCGGGCAGCTGCTGCCGGTGCCCGACGGCGTCGACCTCAAACAGGCGGCCGCGCTGCCCGAGGTGGTCTGCACGGTCTGGTCCAACGTGTTCATGATCTCCCACCTGCGGCCCGGCGAGACGCTGCTCGTGCACGGCGGGTCCAGCGGCATCGGCACCATGGCGATCCAGCTCGCCAAGGCCGTCGGGGCCAAGGTCGCGGTGACGGCGGGCACGAAGGAGAAGCTGGAGCGGTGCGCCGAGCTGGGCGCGGAGGTCCTCATCAACTACCGGGAGCAGGACTTCGTCGACGAGATCAAGCAGGCCACCGGGGGCGCTGGGGCCGACGTGATCCTCGACAACATGGGGGCGAAGTACCTGGACCGCAATGTCCAGGCGCTTGCCGTCAGCGGGCGGCTCGCGATCATCGGTATGCAGGGCGGGGTCAAGGCCGAGCTGAACATCGGCACGCTGCTCCGCAAGCGGGCGGCGATCAGCGCGACCTCGCTGCGGGCTCGGCCGCTGAGTGAGAAGGCGGCGATTGTGGCCGCTGTGCGGGAGCATGTGTGGCCGTTGCTGGCTGGGGGGCATGTGCGGCCGGTGGTGGATCGGGAGGTACCCATGTCCTTGGCGGCGGAGGGGCATCGGGTGGTGGAGGCGAGCGGGCACGTGGGCAAGGTGCTGTTGGTGACGCCGTAGCGCTGCGGTGGTGGGGGCGGCAGCCTGGGCGGTGGGTACGGCGTGCCGGGTGCCGGTCCTGTGCGTGCGGCGGCGAGGTGCCGGTGCTGCGGGTACGACGGTCCCGGGCGCCCGGCGCTGCGCGAGCGTCCGGTGCTGGTGCCGGCCCGGGGTGGTGCCGACGGGGGTGGGGTCGCCTGTCGGCGCCTGCCAGGTGCTTCCGCCGGAGGGGGGACCCCAGCGCCCACCCGTGCCACCCCGGCGGCACGACTGCCCGCGGCTGCGCGAGGGCGTCGGCCCGGTGGCATGGCCGCCCGCACTCCCCGAGTACACCCAGGACACCCAGGACACCCGAATACGCCCCAGCACAACGGCCGCTGCCCTCAGCTCCTGCGGAGTCTCAGGCCCAGGAAGGCCAGGGCCAGGCCGAGGCCGATGAGGATCAGGCCGCTGCCCAGCGGAAGGATCTGGAGGACCGGTTCGGTGGGGGATTGGCCCTGGGGGGCGGTGTTCCGGGCCGGGGGCTGGTCGAGACCGGCCTGGTCGGGGGCGTCCGAGTTCGGCGGGGTCGCGGTGGGGAGGTTCGCGGTTTCCGGCTCCTCCGGCCGGCCGGTGCCCGGAGCCTGGGTGGGCACGGGGTCGTCGTCGCCCTCCACCTCGGCCGGGGGCCCGTCCGGCCGGCCCGGCCGCATCCGCCCCTCGCCGGCCCTGCTGCCCGCCCGCGTCGGCTCCCCGTCCGTCGCCGGGCGGTACGAGGCGGAAGCGGAATCGGAGGGCATGGGCGGGATCGGGGGGATGGGCACCGGGCCGCTGACGGGGGAGCCGTCGTCACCGCTGTGATCGTGATCGCCGGATGCCGGCAGACCGGGGTCCGGACCGTCCGGAGGGTCGTGGGCCGGGTGCTCCGGCTGGGCTATGTGCTGCGAGTGGGCGGGGCGGTCCGGATGGGCCGTGGAGTGGTCCCGGTGGTCCGTATCTCCGGAGGCAGGGCGGATGGGTCTGTCCGCCGGCCCGGGGCGGGATGGGTGGTCCGCCGGGGCAGGACGGCGCGGCTGTCCCGGGGCCGTGGAACCACCGGAGCCGCGCTCGGCGGCGTACGCGGATGTGGCGTACCCGGTGGCCGTGCCGTACGCGGGTACGGCCGCCACGGGGACGAGCAGCAGCCGTAGGCACAGGCACGGATGCGTGATGCGCAGCCATGGAGTCACGTCGGTGACCTCCCGGAGCCCGGATGTCGTGATCGCTGGATGACCGACAGGAATAAGCCTCACATTTGCTGATGAACAAGGCATTTCGGAATGCGCCGTCGGGTCTAAACGGTGGATCAGCCCCATGAGGGGGCACCACGGTGATGAGGTGGACGGGTGCGAGAGAATGGCGGCATGGAGATGCCGAGGAACGAACGGTCGCCGGAAAATCCCCAGATCCTCGTCGTGGGCCAGGACGGGATGGCGCTCGGCGGGGGCAACGGGGGCGACGAGTCCCGTGAGACCCCGCTGACGGAACAGGTGGAACAGCCGGCCAAGGTCATGCGGATCGGCAGCATGATCAAGCAGCTCCTGGAGGAGGTGCGGGCGGCTCCTCTGGACGAGGCGAGCCGGGTGAGGCTGAAGGAGATCCACGCCAGCTCGGTGAAGGAGCTGGAGGACGGCCTCGCGCCGGAGCTGGTCGAGGAACTGGAGCGGCTCTCCCTGCCGTTCACCGACGACGCCACCCCGAGCGATGCGGAACTGCGCATCGCGCAGGCGCAGTTGGTGGGCTGGCTGGAAGGCCTCTTCCACGGGATCCAGACCACGCTGTTCGCCCAGCAGATGGCCGCGCGGGCCCAGTTGGAACAGATGCGCCGCGCACTTCCGCCGGGCGTGACCGGCCACGAGGGCGGCGACGACCACCACACCGCGGGCCGCTCGGGCGGACCCTACCTGTAAGAGCAGAGTGACGAGCGGAGCCCGGCACGCAATCGTGCCGGGCTCCCCTGTTACTCGCGGACGGCCGGTGTCAGGCGGGGTTGCCCGTCGAGACCGTGAGCTCGATCGTGCCCGGGTCCTTCTTGTCGACGTCCGTGCCCTGGGCCGGGAACTGGTCCAGGACGGTGTCCTTGCCCCAGGTGTTGTCGTTCTGCTGAGTGATCTTGTACTGCCAGCCCGCGGCCTGGAAGCAGGCCTTCACGGAGTTGATGTCCTTGTACCGGAAGTCCGGCAGTTCGATCTTGCTCTCGTTGTCCCAGGCCTTGATCGGCTCCGTGCACTTGGTCTTGTCGATCACCCGGGTCCGGTCCGGCCCGCGGTAGCCGGCCTGCTGGGAGGAGGACGCCGAGGCGCTGGCGCCGCCGCTCCCGCCCTTGTCGTCACCGCCGCCGGAGTTCATCATCAGCGCGACGATCAGGGCGCCGACCGCGACGAGCGAGACCGCGACCGAGCCGATGATCACCGGCCGGTTGTTCTTGCCCCCGCCGGCGCCCGGTGCGGCCTGCTGCGGCGAGATCGTGTACGGCGGCGGGGTCGGCGCGGCCTGCGGGCCGTAGCCCATCGGAGGCGGCGTCTGGTAGCCGCCCTGCTGCGGGTAGCCGTAGGCCGGGGCGGGCGTCTGCGGCGCGCCGTACGGGCCCGGCTGGTACGGCGTCTGGACCGGTCCGGGGGCGGGCTGTGCCGTCTGGTCGACGGGCGGGAACACCGCGGAGCCGACGCCCGCGCCGCTCTGCGTCGGCGCGGCGCCCGGCACGATGCTCGGCGCGGCCGCCTGGAGGGAGGCGGCGACGCGCAGGCACTCGCCGCGCATGGCCTCGGCGCTCGGGAAACGCTCGTTCGGGTTCTTCTTCAGCGCGCGGGCGACCAGCGCGTCCACCGCGGGCGGCAGGGAACGGTTGATGGAGGAGGGCGCGACCGGCTCCTCCTGCACGTGCGCGTAGGCGATCGCCAGGGGCGAGTCCGCGTCGAACGGCAGCCGTCCCGTGACCAGCTGGAACAGCATGATGCCGACCGAGTACAGATCGGAGCGGGCGTCCACGCCGCGGCCGAGGGCCTGCTCGGGCGAGAGGTACTGCGGGGTGCCGACGACCATGCCGGTCTGTGTCATCGACGTCACACCGGACTGCATGGCGCGGGCGATGCCGAAGTCCATGACCTTGACCACGCCACGCTTGGTCACCATCACGTTGCCCGGCTTGATGTCGCGGTGGACCAGCCCCATCTCGTGGCTGATCTCCAGCGCCGCCAGCACGTCGGCGGTGACCTTCAGCGCCTTGTCGGCGGGCATCGCGCCGTACTGGCGGATGTCCTCCTCCAGGGCCGAGCCCAGCGGGCGGCCCTCGACGTACTCCATGACGATGTACGGAGTCGTCAGACCACCGAGATCGTCCTCGCCGGTGTCGAAGACCGACACGATGTTGGTGTGCGTGAGCTTGGCCACGGCCTGGGCCTCGCGGCGAAAGCGCTCGCGGAAGGCCTGTTCCCGGCCGAGTTCGGTGTGGAGCGTCTTGATCGCGACCTGGCGGTCCAGCACGGCGTCGTACGCCAGATGCACCGAGGCCATGCCGCCCTCGCCGAGCAAGTCGCGCAGCTGATAGCGACCGCCGGCCAGCGACTGCCCCGCGTACCGCCCGTGTGCGCCGTCCTGGCTCATCTCTCCGCGTCCCCCACTGGCCGTCCGGCGCCTTCGCTCATCGCACGGGCCTTGATCGAATGTGTCATTCCCGGCCAAGTCTGCCCCAGGGCACTGACACGTCAAGCTCGGTGCCCGTTCCGTGACCGTACGCGCAAGAAGCGTCGCGCAAGCGTTACAGGGGGCGTACGACCGGCACACAGAATTTGCACGACAGCGCGTGCTACAGGTTTCATGGCCGGTCAGGCTTCGGGCCGGTCCCGGTTCCGGTTCCGAACCGGTGGCCCGCGCCGAGGCTGTAGCGTGGCCGACGGAGACCGTAACAACACCGCGCGCACCGCGGGCAGAAACGACGGCGAGGACTGATGGCACAGCAGCAGCGCGCCCAGGGCCCGTCCGACCCCGAGGCGACTGGCGGCGGCATGTCGGACGCGCCGGAGATGTGGGGCAACGGAGGGCTCGTCGGCGACGGCCGGTACCGGCTCACCCACCGGCTGGGCCGGGGCGGCATGGCGGAGGTGTTCGCGGCCGAGGACGTCCGTCTGGGCCGTACGGTCGCGGTCAAGCTGCTCCGCGCGGACCTGGCCGAGGACCCGGTCTCCAAGGCCCGCTTCACGCGTGAGGCGCAGTCGGTCGCCGGCCTCAACCACCACGCGATCGTCGCCGTGTACGACTCCGGCGAGGACTTCGTCGGCGGTCAGTCCGTGCCGTACATCGTGATGGAGCTGGTCGAGGGCCGCACCATCCGCGATCTGCTGATGAACGCCGAGGCGCCGGGCCCCGAGCAGGCCCTGATCATCGTCTCCGGCGTGCTGGAAGCGCTTGCCTACTCGCATCAGCACGGCATCGTGCACCGCGACATCAAGCCCGCCAACGTGATCATCACCCACAGCGGCGCCGTCAAGGTGATGGACTTCGGCATCGCGCGCGCCCTGCACGGCGCCTCGACAACGATGACGCAGACCGGCATGGTCATGGGCACGCCGCAATACCTCTCCCCGGAGCAGGCTCTCGGCAAGGCCGTGGACCACCGCTCCGACCTGTACGCGACCGGCTGCCTGCTCTACGAACTGCTCGCCCTGCGGCCCCCGTTCACCGGCGAGACCCCGCTGTCGGTGGTCTACCAGCACGTCCAGGACATCCCGACGCCGCCCTCGGAGGTCTCCGAGGGCTGCCCGCCGGAGCTGGACGGCCTGGTCATGCGCTCGCTCGCCAAGGAGCCGGACGACCGGTTCCAGACGGCCGAGGAGATGCGCGGCCTGGTCCAGTACGGCCTGCAGATGCTCTACGAGGCGGGCGGGCACACCGGCACCTGGAACACCGGCCCGGTGGCGGCGCACGATGGCCGGCACACCCCGCCGGGCGGCTTCACGGGGACGACCGCGATGCAGCACCCGGGCGACTTCGGCCCCGGGACCGCGCAGATCCCGCAGCCGATCCTGCCGCAGGGCTACGGAGGCGGCGACGACGGCGGCTTCGAGGGCCACGGCAACAAGGGCAGCGGCCGCGGCAAGCTGTGGATCCTCGCCGTCCTCGCGGTCATCGCGATCGCGGGAGGTGTCGCGCTGGCGCTCAAGGGCGCGGGCAACGGCACCGGCGCCGGTACGGACACCAAGCCGCCGGCGACGCACTCCCAGTCCACGAAGGACCACTCGGACTCGCCGACGCCGTCGGACGACACCACCGACCAGCCCTCGGACACATCCACCGACAACGGCTCGGACTCGGGTTCGGGAGGATCCGGCTACACCCCGTCGGACCCGCAGACCTCGCAGTCGCAGAGCACGGGGCCGACCAACCAGCCGAGCAACCCGCAGACCTCGCCGTCGCAGTCCCAGAACCCCTCGAACGGCGGCACGGACACCGGCACCACGAACGGCGGCACCAACACCGGGACGACCAACGGCGGCACCGACACCGGGACCACGAACGGCGGCACCGACACCGGCACCGACACCGGGACCACCGTCGGGAACACCACGGTCGGCGGCGCCGGCGACCCCACCGGTTGAAGGACACCCACATCGCATTCGACGGCGTCCCCCTGAGCCGGTAACCGCAGGGCGGACGCCGTCACTTGGTGAACGCGTCGCACACCGCGTCGTACTCGCGTGTCCACCACACGGCGAGCGCCGACGCCGCCGGAAACTGGCAGTCCGCGCGCGTGTCACCGCGTTCGTAGTGCCAGCGCAGCATCCAGAAGTCGTTCAGCCGCTCCCACCACACCCGGTGCACGGCCGCCGCCAGCTCCGAGGGCGTCGCACCGGCCGCGCGCCGGTACGCGCGCGCGTAGGCCCGCACTTTCGGCAGGTCCAGGGCGCCCGCGGGACGTACGAAGAAGATCGCGGCGGCACGTACGGCCTCCTCCGCGCGGGGCTGCACGCCGAGCCGGTCCCAGTCGACGATGGCGGCCGGGGTGTCGTCCTTGTAGAGCACGTTGAACGGGTGGAAGTCGCCGTGCACCCAGCCCACCGAGCCGCCGCGCGGCGGGCGCCGGTCCGCGTGCTGCTCCAGGAGGTCGCGGCGTTCCAGCAGCCGGCGCCGGGCCAGCTCGTCGAAGGCGTCGGCGGGACGGTGCCGGCGGACATGGGCGAGCAGGTCGTCGATGAGCGCCAAGGTGTCGTCGAGGTCGGCGCTCTCCACCGGGTGGGGGCTCGTTGCCGGGCGCGTACGCCCCTTGGGGGGCATCACACGCTCCAGACAGGCGTGCACGGCGCCCAGGAGCGCCCCGAGGCGTGCGCTCTCCCCGCGTGTGAGCTGGCCGCCATGGCGGTGCCTGCCGTCGATCCAGGGGTGCAGGGCGTAGGCGTGGCCGCCGACGACGGCGACCGTACGGCCCTCGCGGTGCGCGAGCGGTACGGCGACCGGGACGCCGAGGTCGGCCAGGCGCTGGGTGGCGCGGTGCCGGCGCTCGATGGCGGCGGGGTCGGCGGTGTCGGGGTCGAAGTGGTGCTTGAGGAAATACCGGCCGCGGGTGGTGCACAGCCGATAGCCGCGGTTCAGCAGGCCTTGGTCGACCGGCTCACAGGTCAGGGCGGTACCGGCCGCGTACAGGCGGAGCAGGGCGCCCAGAGGGGGCGTGTGGGGCACAAGAGGTGGTACACATGAGCGCGGCACGCCGCAGATGGTAGGGCACGAAAAGGTGCCGTGAGCTGGGGCTTGTCACAGGCAGTCGTCGGCGATCGCTTTCGGTCACAGGGCAGGCTGCACGCGGCAGGCTTTATCAAAGATTTCCGTTTCCGCCGCTCTTTCCCATCTGCATACGGGCGGCATAAGTGACGGCCCCGCGAGCGCCGCCGCCTACCGAGTTCGGAAAGCGGACTCGAAACTAATTCTTGATCGTTTTCTCGGCGGGATGCAAACGCCCGCCGATCCGCCGGTCACCTCGACCCCGCCGCCGTCCGGCCGCCGCACGTCCTTGTGCCACCACGTCGGGCCGGGTGGCCGGAATGCGCACCACGGCGTCCGCCGCCGTCCCCGGCCGCAAACTCTTCCCGTGAGCTGGGTCAGCGGGATAACGTGCGGTTGCTCCGGCCTTTGGCAAGGCTGTGACCAGCACGCTTCGACACCTTCTCGATTTACTTGGAAATCCAAGCAAAATCGCAGGTCAGGTGGGGTTTCACAGAAATGTGGAGCACTGGGTAACGTGATGGTTGCAGGGCGCTCGCCGGGGCACCTGTCACGCCTGTTCCCGGCCGAGTGGCACCCACCCCGTGCCCGGTGGTCGAAACAGGTGAGCCGCACTGGCCTACCGGCAACCCCGGGGGCCAGAACGACGGAGGAGCACACGTGACCGTGGACAGCAGTGCCGCGCGCAAGCCGCGACGCAGCGCCGCAGACAAGGCCGGCACCACCGGCAGCACGACCGGCGCCACCGGGACGAACACCGGCACGGCCGGCGCCCAGTCCGGAGCCACCGGCACCAAGCGCAGCACCGGCGCCGCGCGCGCCACGCGCGGGAAGAAGAGCACCGAACCGGAGCTCGTACAGCTGCTGACGCCTGAGGGCAAGCGGGTCAAGAACGCCGAGTACGACGCCTACGTCGCCGGCATCACCGCAGAAGACCTGCGCGGCCTGTACCGCGACATGGTGCTCACCCGCCGCTTCGACGCCGAGGCCACCGCCCTGCAGCGCCAGGGCGAGCTGGGCCTGTGGGCGTCCCTGCTGGGCCAGGAGGCCGCCCAGATCGGCTCCGGCCGGGCGCTGCGGGACGACGACTACGTCTTCCCCACCTACCGCGAGCACGGCGTCGCCTGGTGCCGCGGGGTCGACCCGACCAACCTGCTCGGCATGTTCCGCGGCGTGAACAACGGCGGCTGGGACCCGAACGGCAACAACTTCCACCTGTACACGATCGTCATCGGCTCCCAGGCGCTGCACGCCACCGGCTACGCGATGGGCATCACCAAGGACGGCGCGGACAGCGCGGTCATCGCCTACTTCGGCGACGGCGCGAGCAGCCAGGGCGACGTGGCCGAATCGTTCACCTTCTCCGCGGTCTACAACGCCCCGGTGGTGTTCTTCTGCCAGAACAACCAGTGGGCGATCTCCGAGCCGACCGAGAAGCAGAGCCGGGTGCCGCTCTACCAGCGCGCCCAGGGCTTCGGCTTCCCCGGCGTCCGGGTCGACGGCAACGACGTGCTGGCCTGCCTGGCGGTCACCCGGTGGGCACTGGAGCGCGCCCGCAGCGGCGAGGGCCCCACCCTGGTCGAGGCGTTCACCTACCGCATGGGCGCCCACACCACCTCCGACGATCCCACCCGCTACCGCGGCGATGAGGAGCGGGCCGCCTGGGAGGCGAAGGACCCGATCCTGCGCCTTCGCCGGTACCTGGAAGCCTCAAACCACACGAACGACGGATTCTTCGCGGAACTCGAGGCCGAGTCCGAGGCGTTGGGCAAACGAGTGCGCGAAGCGGTCCGTGCCATGCCCGACCCGGACCATTTCGCGATCTTCGAGAACGTGTACGCGGACGGGCACGCGCTCGTCGACGAGGAACGAGCGCAGTTCGCCGCCTACCAGGCGTCGTTCGCCGACGCCGAAGGGGGTCGCTAGACATGGGCGAGAAAATGGCGATGGCGAAGGCCATCAACGAGTCGCTGCGCCGTGCCCTGGACACCGACCCCAAGGTCCTGGTCATGGGCGAGGACGTCGGCAAGCTCGGTGGCGTGTTCCGGGTGACGGACGGCCTGCAGAAGGACTTCGGCGAGAGCCGGGTCATCGACACCCCGCTGGCCGAGTCCGGCATCGTGGGCACGGCGATCGGCCTCGCGCTGCGCGGCTACCGCCCGGTGGTGGAGATCCAGTTCGACGGTTTCGTCTTCCCGGCCTACGACCAGATCGTCACCCAGCTCGCGAAGATGCACGCGCGCTCGCTGGGCAAGGTGAAGATGCCGGTGGTCATCCGTATCCCCTACGGCGGCGGCATCGGCGCGGTCGAGCACCACTCCGAGTCCCCCGAGGCGCTGTTCGCGCACGTGGCGGGCCTGAAGGTCGTGTCTCCGTCGAATGCCTCGGATGCGTACTGGATGATGCAGCAGGCCATCCAGAGCGACGATCCGGTGATCTATTTCGAGCCGAAGCGGCGTTACTGGGACAAGGCCGAGGTGGATGTGGAGGCGATCCCCGCCCCGCTGCACAAGGCCCAGGTCGTCCGCGAGGGCACCGACCTGACCCTGGCGGCGTACGGCCCGATGGTGAAGCTGTGCCAGGAGGTCGCGGCGGCCGCGGCCGAGGAGGGCAAGAACCTGGAGGTCGTGGACCTGCGTTCGGTCTCCCCGCTCGACTTCGACACCATCCAGGCCTCCGTCGAGAAGACCCGCCGCCTGGTCGTGGTCCACGAGGCACCGGTCTTCTTCGGCTCGGGTGCGGAGATCGCCGCGCGGATCACCGAGCGCTGCTTCTACCACCTGGAAGCACCCGTGCTCCGGGTCGGCGGTTACCACGCCCCGTATCCGCCGGCCCGCCTGGAGGAGGAGTACCTGCCGGACCTGGACCGCGTGCTCGACGCCGTCGACCGCTCGCTGGCGTTCTGAGGAGAGGGTCGTGACGACGATGACGGAAGCGTCCGTACGCGAGTTCAAGATGCCGGACGTCGGCGAGGGACTCACCGAGGCCGAGATCCTCAATTGGTACGTCCAGCCGGGTGACACGGTCACCGACGGTCAGGTGGTGTGCGAGGTCGAGACCGCCAAGGCGGCCGTGGAACTGCCCATCCCGTACGACGGTGTGGTCCGCGCGCTGCACTTCCCCGAGGGCACCACGGTCGACGTGGGCACCTCCATCATCGCGGTGGAGGTGGCCGGCGCGGCCCCGGCCGCGGCACCGGTGGAGCAGCCCAAGGAGCCCGTTGTCGCCGCGGAGGAGCCGAAGGCGCAGGGCCGCCAGCCGGTCCTCGTCGGCTACGGCGTGGCGACCTCATCGACCAAGCGCCGCCCCCGCAAGGGCCCGGAGGTGAGTGTCCCGGCAGCGGCCCGGGCGATCCAGTCGGAGCTGAACGGCCACACTCCTGTCGCCGAGAAGCCCCGCCCGCTGGCGAAGCCGCCGGTGCGCAAGCTGGCCAAGGACCTCGGAGTCGACCTGGCCACGGTCACCCCGTCCGGCCCGGACGGCATCATCACGCGCGAGGACGTCCACGCGGCGGTGGCCCCGCCCAAGGCCGCCGAGCCGCCGGTCGCACCGGCCGTCGCCGCACCCGCGACCCCGGCAGCCGTGGCGTCGTACGACACTGCACGTGAGACCCGCATCCCGGTCAAGGGCGTCCGCAAGGCGACGGCGACGGCGATGGTCGGTTCGGCGTTCACGGCGCCGCATGTCACGGAGTTCGTGACGGTGGACGTGACCCGCACGATGAAGCTGGTCGAGGAGCTGAAGCAGGACAAGGAGATGCAGGGCCTGCGGGTCAACCCGCTGCTGCTGATCGCCAAGGCCCTGCTGGTCGCCATCAAGCGGAACCCGGAGATCAACGCGTCCTGGGACGAGGCGGCCCAGGAGATCGTCCTCAAGCACTACGTCAACCTGGGCATCGCGGCGGCCACCCCGCGCGGTCTGATCGTGCCGAACATCAAGGACGCGCACGACAAGACCCTCCCGCAGCTGGCGTCCGCGCTCGGCGAGCTGGTCTCCACGGCCCGCGAGGGCAAGACGTCCCCGGCGGCCATGCAGGGCGGCACGGTGACGATCACCAACGTGGGTGTCTTCGGAGTCGACACGGGCACGCCGATCCTCAACCCGGGGGAGTCGGCGATCCTCGCGATCGGCGCGATCAAGCTCCAGCCGTGGGTCCACAAGGGCAAGGTCAAGCCGCGTCAGGTCACCACGCTGGCACTGAGCTTCGACCACCGCCTGGTCGACGGCGAGCTGGGCTCGAAGGTACTGGCGGATGTGGCGGCGATCCTGGAGCAGCCGAAGAGGCTGATCACCTGGGCGTGACGGTCCGGGACCGGGAGCGTTAAACCTGAGGGGCGGCCGCAAATATCTCTTGCGACCGCCCCTTCTGTCAGCTTTCAGGACTGGTTGAGTACGTACACCGGCGCCCCGTCCTCGGCTCCGCCGCGCGAGCGGATGCAGGCGTGCTTGCGCAGCAGCCGCAGACATTCGTTGACGCGGTGCACGGAGAGTCCCGTACGGGCTGCGATCGACTCAAGCGGCTCGCACAGCTCGCCCTTCTCGACGAGAACGGGGGCGATCACGACGGCCACGGCCCATACATCGGCCGTCACGGAGAGACGTTGCCGCCAGTCGGCCAGTACGGAGGCCGTGGTGGGCAGTACCGTGACGTTTCCACCAGGCGGCGGAGGGTTCGGTACCAGCGCATCGAGCCGGTCCGCGATCCGTTCCATCGCCCGGACCATGGCCTGCTGCACGGCGAGGGTGGCCTTCTGCGTGGCCAGCATCTCCCTGTGCAGAGCCAGCGTTTCCCCCCGCAGCTCGATCGATTTGCGCTGCCCGTGCGCCAGCTCCTCGTCCAGCTGAAGGTTGTGTGCCTCAAGCCGGACGATGGCCTCGGCGACCTGCTCGGGCATGGCGTACGCGATCGGAGCGCCGGGTTCGACGGGCTGCACCTCGGCCTCTTCCAGGGTGTAGGAACCGTCCCTCTGCACCGTCTCGATCACCTCGGCGACCCACTGTTTGAAGGGGGCGCAGGAGGGCTTGGTGCAGGCCTGGACGAGGAAGATCAGGCCCTGGAGATCAATGAGTTGCAAGTCTCGTCGCCACTCCCTACCTGCGGGAATACTGAGACAGTGACTTCCAGTCACTGTCTCGAGACTTTCTCGGTGGCCCTCCGGAACATGATCCGTCAGTGCCTTTCGGGGCGTGGTGTACCCCAGTTCCTTGCACACGTCCACCGCCGGAAACCAGTGGCTCCCGTCCGGCATGGTCAACCGTCGTACCCGGGCCCCCGTGGCCGCGTACACGAAGTCGCTGACGTCGATCGCCTCGTGCCGTTCGGACGAGTCGGGTCGCTTGCTGGGTTCGCTCATGTGAACCACCTCCGCTGCGGAACGTAGAGCGGAGGAAATCGAATATGCCACTTGCAAGCGCGATGTTCACGATTGAGGGTGAAGTTTGCTGAAAAAGGCTCTCGGCGAGATGACTTGCTCCTTGAACCCTGACGTCGCATCAGGGGACGTTCGGGGTGGTGCCAGGGATGTCACCGATGGTGGTGGAGTGGCTACGGCGGCACGCTGGTGACATGACGAAATCCACGGCTGTTCGCCCCGGTCACTCCCCCGTCCGCCGCGTCGCCGCCGTCGCGGGCACCGTCGTCCTCGCCGGTACCGCGGCGGTGTGCGCGCCGGGTGTCGCATACTCCGCCCCTCGCGCCACCGCCCCGTCCGTGACCGACTTCCGTGACTGCCCGCCATTGCCCGAGGGCGTCAACCCGGGCCGCTGGAGATGCGAAGTGCACACGGCCGCGCCGCGGTTGACGATGGGCAAGGTCACGGTGAACCTCGCGCCGATCACCATGACGCACGCCGAAGGCCCGTTGCCGGACGGCAGCAAGGGTCAGGTGTGGGGGGCGATGCACAGTTCTCCCACCGCCATACCGGGCGGACTGACCGGCACCCCGGCGGGCGATCGGGCGGCCGTGCTGGGGCTGGCGATACAGCCGGAGTACGGCGGCCGGTCCGACTTCTACACCGGGCAGTTCAGCCTCCGCTTCCGGCTCCTGGGCCCGTTGGTGCCGCACGACTGCATGATCGGGGCGGGTGACCCCGTCGACTTCCAGCTGAAGCGCTCGGGCCCCTCCAAGTGGGTCTCCCAGGACCCGCCGGTAATCGAGTTCTCGGCCTACGACGACACCTTCAGCGCTCCGGCCGCCGAACACTGCGGGCCGCTCACCGGACCCCTCAACCGACGGCTCGGCTTGCCGGCGGCGCAAGGGAACCTGATGTCGTACGACGCCTCGTACACCTTCAAGACCTACGACCAGCTCCCGACGACCAGCCCCCGCGACAGCGCCTGACAGCCAAAAGCGTTGAGTACAGGACCACGAAGAAGGGAGGGAACCTTTCGCACCGACCCCGACTCCTGACCCGGCGACGCGAGCCCGATGGGGACCGCGCCGGACCGAGAGGAGTCATGCATGGCACCGCACACGCACACCGACCGTCCACTGCCGAAGCACGAGGGCGCCGAGCGCCGCCGGCTGGACGTCGGCGGGACGCGTCTGCATCTCGCCGAGTACGGCGGCAGTGGCACCCCGCTGCTGATGCTGCACGGCTTCCCGCAGGCGGAACTCCGGCAGGCCCTAGTTCCGCAGTTCGCGCAGGCCGCAGAGCCGTGTTGACGTTGGTGTCCAGGGCCGCGGAGAGAGCGCGAGCCGAGGGTAGCCGGTCGCCGGGGCGGCACTCGCCCTCGGTGACGGTCCGCCGGATCGCCGCCGCCACCTGCTCGTGTAGGGGGCGGGCGCCGGACTTGTCCAGACGCAGCAGCATGGTGCCGATGACGCTAGCACCATCGCCTTCATCGCACGCCGGGCGGCAGCAGAACGGGCCCGCCGCGTGAGGCGGCGGGCCCGTGGGTGTCCGAGCATCGGCGAGGACGTCAGCCGAGCTTTGCGAAGCCGTAGTCGAGAAGCTTCGTGGCGTCCGTCGCGCGCTGTGCGTACGAGGTGGAGGCCAGAACGGTGCCGATGACGGTCTTGCCGTTGCGGGTGGCGGCGAAGACGAGGCAGGCGCCGGCCTCGGGGCCGGAACCGGTCTTCACGCCGATCGCGCCGCTGTAGCTGGAGAGCAGCGTGTTCGTGTTGGTCCACGTCTGCATGGTGCGGGTGCTGCCGGTCTTGGTGATCGTCTTCGCGGTGTACGACTTCGTCTTGACGACCGTGCGGAACGTGGAGTTCTGCATCGCGCTGCTGGCGAGTTTCGTCAGGTCGCGCGGGGTCGAGTAGTTGTCGCCGTTGCCGATGCCGTCGAAGGAGTCGAAGTGCGTGTTGTTCAGGTTCAGGCTCTTCGCGGTGGCGTTCATCTTGCCGATGAAGTTCTTCACGCGCGCGTCGCGGGTGGAGCCGGAGCCGTAGGTGTCGGCGAGCGCGTAGGCGGCGTCGCAGCCGGACGGCAGCATCAGGCCGTACAGCAGCTGGCGGACGGTGACCTTGTCGCCGACGATCAGGTGCGCCTGGGAGGCGTTGTTCTTGACGACGTAGTCGCTGTACGCCTTCTGGATCACCACCTGCTTGTCGAGGTTCAGGTTCGACTGAGCGAGCACGACCTTGGCGGTCATGATCTTGGTGGTGGACCCGGTGGAGCGCTTGTAGTCCTGGGTCTTGCCGTACAGCGCGGTGCCGGTGGCGTTGTTCATCACGAAGCCGCCCTTGGCCACGATCGAGGGCGTCGTAACGGCCTGAGCGGGCGCAGCGGTGAGGGCACCGGTCGCCAGCAGCGCGCCGGAGGTGACGGCGACGGCGGCGGCTCTGCGGAGACGCGAGTTGCGGGTGCCCTTAATGCCGGTAATCAAAGTGGTATACCCCGATTGTCTTGAATGCCCCTGAGGTGCGGCCGAGTTGAGGTGGCAAGAGCAGCGGGCCGCACGTGTGAGACACGTAAGTAGCACAGAAGGTTGTGCGGTCGCTGCGGGCGCTCCTGGTCACAGATGTGTCTCGTCCGGATGCTGGATGCCGCTACCCCATGCGTACGTGTTGTATCTATCATGTGGGCATGAAGACGGCCGTAGAGCAGCCCGCCCGCCGGCACGACAAGCCGCCACCCGCCGCCGACCGCGTGTACACCCACGTCAAACAGGGCGTCCTGGACCGCCGCTACGAGGGCGGCACCCTGCTCACCGAGGGCGAGCTGGCCGAGGCCGTCGGGGTCTCGCGCACACCCGTGCGGGAGGCGCTGCTGCGGCTGGAGGTCGAGGGCCTGATCCGGCTCTATCCGAAGAAGGGCGCCCTGGTGCTGCCCGTCTCCGCGCAGGAGATCGCCGACGTGGTGGAGACCCGGCTGCTGGTCGAGGAGCACGCCGCGCGCAAGGCCGTACCCGCCCCGCCCGGTCTGGTCGAGCGGCTGACCGAGCTGCTGGAGCTGCAGAAGGCGCAGGCCGCCGCCGGTGACCTGGCCGCGGCCGCGGTGACCGACCGCTCCTTCCACGCCGAGATCGTGCGCAGCGGCGGCAACGAGATCCTGTCCCGGCTCTACGACCAGCTGCGCGACCGGCAGCTGCGGATGGGCGTCGCCGTCATGCACTCCCACCCCGACCGGATCGCCAAGACGCTCGCCGAGCACGAGCAGATCCTGCACGCGCTGCGCGCCGGGGACGCGGAGGCGGCCGTCGAGGTCGTGCACCGTCATGTGAGCTGGTTCTCGCACCTCGCGCGGGGTGAGGTCCGATGAGCGGCTCGGCAAACAACGTCACCCTTCCGGGTGATCCACCGGGCGGCCGACGCGCCGTCACCGTGTGGTCCATAGGCGTCGCCGTCTACTTCGTCGCCGTCATCTTCCGTACGTCACTGGGTGTGGCGGGACTGGACGCGGCCGACCGCTTCCATGTGAACGCCTCCGCGCTGTCGACGTTCTCCATCCTTCAGCTGCTGGTCTACGCCGGTATGCAGATACCCGTCGGCCTGCTGGTCGACCGGCTCGGCACCAAGAGGGTGCTGAGCATCGGCGCCGTGCTGTTCACGGCCGGGCAGCTCGGCTTCGCCTTCTCTCCCTCCTACGGCACCGCCCTCGCCTCCCGTGCCCTGCTGGGCTGCGGTGACGCGATGACCTTCATCAGCGTGCTGCGGCTCGGCACCCGCTGGTTCCCGGCCCGGCGCGGGCCGCTGGTGGCACAGCTCGCCGGGCTGGTCGGCATGGCGGGCAACCTGGTCTCCACACTGGTCCTCGCCCGGCTGCTGCACGGCATCGGCTGGACCCCGGCGTTCGCCGGCAGCGCGCTCGCGGGTGTCGTCGTCCTGGTGCTGACCCTGCTGTTCCTGAAGGACCACCCCGAGGGGTACGAGCCGGAGCCGTACCCGCACCAGGGCGTGGCCTACGTCCGCCGGCAGATCGCGGCGGCCTGGCGGGAGCCCGGTACGCGCCTCGGTCTGTGGGTGCACTTCACCACCCAGTTCCCGGCGATGGTGTTCCTGCTGCTGTGGGGCCTGCCGTTCCTGGTCCAGGCGCAGGGGCTCAGCCGGGCCACGGCCGGTGAGCTGCTCACTCTGGTCGTGCTGTCCAACATGGTGATCGGGCTGGTCTACGGCCAGATCATCGCCCGGCACCACGCGGCGCGGCTGCCGCTGGCGCTGGGCACGGTGGGGACGACCGGGACGCTGTGGGCGGCGACGCTGGTGTATCCCGGTGCGCACGCGCCGATGTGGCTCCTGGTGGTGCTGTGCTCGGTGCTCGGTGCGTGTGGGCCGGCCTCCATGATCGGGTTCGACTTCGCGCGGCCGGCCAACCCGCCCGAGCGACAGGGAACCGCGTCCGGTATCACCAACATGGGTGGATTCATTGCCTCGATGACGACGTTGTTCGCGGTCGGGGTGCTGCTGGATGCGACCGGGGACGATTACGCCGTGGCGTTCTCGGCGGTGTTCGTCCTTCAGGCGCTCGGGGTTTCGCAGATCCTGCGGCTTCGTGGGCGGGCGGCCCGGCGTGAGCGTGAGCGGCTGGTGGCGAGCCGGGTGGAGACGGTGCACGTACCTGCGGCTTAGCCCTACGGCGTCACCGTGAAGTTGCGCAGGATCGCCGCCGTCAGGTCCGGGTCGCCCTCGGTCTTGAGGCGGTCGGCCACCGCCTCCGGTGTGACGCGGCCGCAGGCCAGGCGGACGTAGGTTTCCCAGTCGAGGGTGAGGGTGGCGGCGGGGCCGAGGGCCGGGGCCGTTTCCAGGCTGCCACGGCCCTGGATGTCGACGCGGATCGTGCGCAGGAACTCCACCGGGCCGTGCACGTCGAAGACGATGGCCGAACTGCGCGGTGCGTCCGCGTCCTCCGCCACGATCTTGGGGAGCGCCTCCAGCAGGACGTCCCGGACCACGTACGCACCCGGCGAGTCCAGGTTGCCGGGGCGGCCGAGGGCGGTGCGCAGGTCCTGCTCGTGCACCCACACGTCGAAGGCGCGGGCGCGGTAGGCCTGTTCCACCGTGATGTCCTTGCCCAGCGGGCCGCGGACCGTGGTGCCGGGGTCACGGGACTCGCCCCGCAGCTGGCGGTTGCGGCGGATGACCGTGTACTCCAGCTCGGCCGTCATCTCGGGCGCCGTGTGGTGGCGGCGGACGTCGACCTGCATCTCCATGTACCGCTGGTGCTCGGTGGTGACGTGGAAGAGGTCACGGGGGAGCGAGTGGATCGGGCGCGGGTCGCCGAGGATCTCGCAGTCCATGCCGATGATGTGCGACACGATGTCCCGGACCGACCAGCCTGGGCAGGGGGTCCGCCGGTTCCACTCGCCCTCCGCGAGCGACTGGACCATCTCGGATATCGCTTCGATGGAGTGCGTCCAGGCGTCGGCGTAGGGCTGGAGGGTGGGATGCAGACTCACGGAACGGGACCCCTCGGCGGTCGGTACACGGGCAGGTTGTGGCGGCGTTGCCAGCGGGCGGCGGCGGCACTGCGGCGGCCGTCTGGGCCTCCCCCTGGTTCTCGGCTCCCCTCGAACCCGGGGGACCCCCAAGTTACGCTGCCTACAGGCACCCCGGCAGTGCTTTCGTGTGACGATCGTAGGCCTGTGTGGACGACTCGAATGCCAGGACGGTGGTAGTGTGCGCGCCTCGCTGATCCAGATCGCCGTGAACGAGGACGAATCGGTCGACTCCCGGCGGCATCGGGTGGCCGCGCTGGTCCGGGAGCAGGCCGGGGCCGACCTCGTGGTCCTGCCCGAACTGTGGACCACCGGAGCCTTCGCCTTCGAGGAGTTCGGCCGTGAGGCCGAGCCGCTCGAAGGACCGACCTACGAGACGATGGCCAAGGCCGCGAGCGACGCGGGCGTGTGGCTGCACGCGGGGTCCATTCCGGAGCGTGACCCGCAGGGGCCGCTCTACAACACCTCTCTCATCTTCTCCCCCTCAGGTGAGCTGGCCGCGGCCTACCGCAAGATCCATCGCTTCGGCTTCGACAAGGGCGAGGCCGTGCTGATGGGTGCCGGGCGGGACCTGGTGACGGTCCGGCTGCCCGGGACCACGCTCGGCGTGGCCACCTGCTACGACCTCCGTTTCCCCGAACTCTTCCGCGGACTGGTCGCCGCCGGCGCCGAGACCGTGGTGATCCCGGCGGGCTGGCCCGAGCGGCGGCGCGCGCACTGGACGCTGCTGGCTCAGGCGCGGGCGGTGGAGAACCAGGCGTTCGTGCTCGCGTGTGGAACGGCCGGGACCCATGCGGGAGTTCCGCAGGCGGGTCACTCGATCGTGGTGGATCCGTGGGGCGAGGTGCTGGCCGAGGCGGGCGCGGACGAGGAGATCCTCGGCGTCGACTTCGACCCGGCGAAGGTGGCCGCCACCCGCGAGCAGTTCCCGGCGCTGAAGGACCGCGTGCTGGGCCTGGAGCCACCGCGCAACCGGAGCTAGCCCGTCGGCCGGCCCCGTGGGTCTCAGTCGTCCTCCCGCTCCTTCTGCGCCAGGTGGATCACGCACACCGCCACCGCGATGAGCAGTGCCGGGTCAGCGTCCTCGCGGACGATGTCGACGCCGTAGGTGTCCCGCAGGTGCAGCCAGCGGCGGGAGATGACCGCGAGGAGTTCGCCGTCGTACTCGATGGCGAACTCGTGGTCGAGGATCTTGCCGCTGACGTCCAGCACGGTGCCGTCGGCCAGGGACACCCGGTAGTGGTTGCGCAGCAGGGACAGCCGTTTGCGCCTGATGGTGGCCAGGCCCTCGCCGTCCCGCTCGATCACCATGGTGTCGCGCAGGGCGAACATCTTCTGGTGGATGTCGATCAGAATGCGTCCGTGGGCGTCCTTCAGCTGGAAGGTGTCCCGCAGCCGCATCGCCTTGCCGTCGACGAGGAACACCTTCCGGCCGTGTTCGTCCTCGATCCAGTAGTCGTCGCCGATACCGAGGAGCCGATCGCGTACGAGGAGTCTCATGCGGTTACCGTTCCCCGCCGCGGCGAGATCATCACGGAGCCGGAAGAGGACTACCGCGGCCCGAAGCGCCTGCGGTAGTCCGATGGGCTCAGCCCCGTCTCCCGGCGCAGCCGGGCCCGCAGATTGGCCGCCGTACCCAGGCCGCTGCGGGCCGCGACGACGTCCAGGCGCTCCTCGCCCCGCTCGATCAGCCGGCAGGCCAGCGCCACCCGCTCCCCGGTGAGCCAGGCCAGCGGGGTGGTACCCAGCTGGGCGCGGAAGCGGCGGTGCAGCGTGGCCGGGCTGACGGCCGCGCGGGCGGCGAGGTCCGCCACCGTCAGCGGCTCGCCCAGCCGCTCCTGCGCCCAGGCCAGCAGCGGGCCGAGCGACTCGTCGGGCACGTCGGGCACCGGGCGTTCCACGAACTGCCGCTGGCCGCCGTCGCGGTGGGCGGCGAAGACGAGGCGCCGGGAGACGGCGCTTGCGAGTTCGGCCCCGTGGTCGCGGCGCCACAGGTGCAGCCCGAGGTCGAGCGCGGCCGCGCTGCCGGCGGCGGTGAGGATGTCGCCCTCGTCGACGAACAGCACGTCCGGCTCCAGCAGCACCTTGGGGTGCAGGTCCCGGAAGGCGTCCGCCCACATCCAGTGGGTGGTGGCCCGGCGCCCGTCGAGCAGCCCGGCCTCGGCGAGGGCGAAACTGCCCGTACAGAAGCTGACGATGCGCGCCCCGCGCGCGTGGGCGCGCCGGATGGCGTCCAGGACGTCGGAGCCGCGCGGTACGACGTTGTCGGGGCGGCCCGGTACGACGAGGGTGTCGGCCTCGTCGACCGCCTCCAGGCCGGGCACACCGGTGAGGGTGAAGAAGCCGTGGTTCATCCGCGTCGCGGGGGCGGGCGCGCACAGTGTCACCTCGTACAGCCGCCCCTGAAGGCCGAGTTCGGGCCTCGGCAGCCCGAACAGCTCGGTGGCGACCCCAACCTCGAAGGGGTTGGTGCCCTCGTCGACGATCACGGCGACCCGATGCGGACGGCGGTGAGAGGATCCTTGCGGCATATGCGATTCCTAGCACTCGTCCGGCCGTACCGTAACCCCGCAGGATGACCGCATGGAACCCAAGGAACCCATCTCCCTGGACAAGGCGCTCGCCTCCTTCACCGAGTGCTGGAGCCCCCGCATCGTCGCCGCCGTCAACGACTACGACGTCCGCATCGCCAAGTTCGAGGGCGAGCACGTCTGGCATGTGCACGAGGACACCGACGAGTTCTTCCTGGTCCTCGACGGCGAGGTGCACCTGGGGCTGCGCGAACCGGCCGGCGAGCGCACGGTCGTCCTGACCAAGGGGTCGGTGTTCACCGTCCCGCGCGGCACCTATCACAAGCCGTCCGCGCCCCGGCGCGCCGAAGTCCTCCTCTTCGAGCCCACGGGCACCCTCTCGGTCGGCGACCGGCACGAGGAGGTGCCCGGCCATGTCGACGTCACCACCGGCCACGCCCTGATCTGACGGGCCACCGCAGTCCACCGGTCGGGTACGGCAACACGCACCGGCCGGTTGTCCACAGGCGTCCCGGTCCGCGGATGCCGGTTGTCCACAGGCGCCGAATCGGCTGTCGGAGTCGAGTGGCAATCTTGGGGCCATGACCCACTCCGCACCCCGACGAGCCCGCGTCCGTGCCCCCGAGCTGATCGGCAAGGGTGGCTGGCTGAACACGGGCGACCAGCGGTACACCCTCGCCGACCTGCGCGGACGCATCGTCGTCCTGGACTTCTGGACCTTCTGCTGCATCAACTGCCTGCATGTCCTGGACGAGCTGCGGGAGTTGGAGGAGAAGCACCGGGACACGGTGGTGGTCATCGGCGTGCACTCCCCGAAGTTCGTGCACGAGGCCGAGCACCAGGCGGTCGTCGACGCGGTGGAGCGCTACGGCGTCGAGCACCCGGTGCTGGACGACCCGGAGCTCGCCACCTGGAAGCAGTACGCGGTGCGCGCGTGGCCGACGCTGGTCGTGATCGACCCCGAGGGGTACGTCGTCGCCCAGCACGCCGGCGAGGGCCACGCGCACGCCATCGAGCGGCTGGTGGAGGAGCTGGAGACCGAGCACGAGGCGAAGGGCACGCTGCGCCGCGGCGACGGCCCGTACGTGCCGCCGGAGCCTGAGCCGACGACCCTCCGCTTCCCCGGCAAGGCGCTGCTCCTGCCGTCGGGGCACTTCCTGGTCAGCGACACCACCCGGCACCAGCTGGTGGAGCTGGCCGAGGACGCCGAGACCGTCGTACGGCGCATCGGCTCCGGCACGCGCGGCTTCACGGACGGCGGCCCGCAGCAGGCCTCCTTCAGCGAGCCCCAAGGCCTCGCCCTGCTCGACGACGGCTCGGTGGCCGTGGCCGACACCGTCAACCACGCCCTGCGCCGCCTGGACCTGGTCTCCGGCGCGGTGACCACCCTGGCCGGCACCGGGAAGCAGTGGTGGCAGGGGTCCGCGACCTTCGGCCCGGCCCGCGAGGTCGACCTCTCCTCCCCCTGGGACGTGGCGGTCTTCGGCGGCAGGGTGTGGATCGCCATGGCGGGCGTCCACCAGCTGTGGACGTACGACCCCGCGGCGGGCACGGTCGCGGTGGCGGCCGGTACCACCAACGAGGGGCTGGTCGACGGCCCCGGCGCCGAGGCCTGGTTCGCCCAGCCCTCCGGCCTCGCCGCGGCCGATGAGCGGCTGTGGCTGGCCGACTCCGAGACGAGCGCCCTGCGCTGGGTGGACCTCGACGGCCAGGTCCACACGGCGGTCGGCACCGGCCTGTTCGACTTCGGCCACCGCGACGGCGCCGCCGGCCAGGCCCTGCTCCAGCACCCCCTCGGGGTCACCGTCCTGCCGGACGGCTCGGTGGCGATCGCCGACACCTACAACCACGCCCTGCGCCGCTACGACCCGGCCACCGGCGAGGTCACGACGCTGGCCACCGACCTGCGCGAGCCCAGTGACGCCGTCCTCGCCGGCGAGGACATCGTGGTGGTCGAGTCGGCCCGGCACCGGCTGACCCGGTTGCGGCTGCCCGAGGAGGCGGTGCGCGTGGAGTCGGTCGCCCACCGCACCCGGCGCGCGGCCACGGACGTCGTCCCCGGCCGCCTCCGGCTGGACGTGATCTTCCAGGCCCCGGCCGGCCAGAAGCTCGACACGCGGTACGGCCCCTCCACGCGTCTGCTGGTCTCCTCGACCCCGCCCGAGCTGCTGCTCAAGGGCGAGGGAGCGGACACCGACCTCAGCCGCGAGCTGGAACTGAACCCGGAGATCACGGAAGGCGTCCTGCACGTCTCCGCGATGGCCGCGAGCTGCGACGCCGACCCGGCCGTCGAATACCCCGCCTGCCACGTCCACCAGCAGGACTGGGGCGTCCCGGTCCGCCTCGGACCGGGCGGGGCGGACCGCCTGCCACTCGTCCTGGCGGGGATGGACGAGCAGTAGGCGGGCGTCGCGTCAGACGCCGTAACCGTCGGTGTAGCCGTCGCCGCGGTGATGGTGCGGTTCTTCCTCGACCACCGGCGTCGGCGGGACCACGACCCGCCGGCGCCGCGCGATACCGCTGAACGTCGCGATGCCGATCAGGCCCACGGCCATCAGGATCACGCCGACGACGTCCAGGTTGACGCCGCGCATGTGCCAGTCGGTCGCGAACGTGAGGATGGCTCCCACAGCGATGAGGATGATGCATCCGCCGAGCCCCATGAGACCTCGCCTCCTCCCCTTCCGGTGCCGGAATCTCCGGCACCGACCGAGTACCCGGCGAGGTCCCGGCTAGCCCTCGACTACCCCTCCAGGAAGGCCATCAGGGCGTTGGCCAGCAGGAACGGGTCGTCGGCGCCGCACAGTTCGCGCACGCTGTGCATCGAGAGGATCGCGACGCCGATGTCCACGGTCCGGATGCCGTGCCGGGCCGCGGTGATCGGGCCGATGGTGGTGCCACAGGGCATGGAGTTGTTGGAGACGAAGGCCTGGAAGGGGACGTCCGCCTTCTCGCAGGCGGCGGCGAACACCGCGCGGCCCGGACCGTCCGTGGCATAGCGGTTGTTGACGTTGACCTTGAGGATCGGGCCGCCGTTGACCCGCGGGTGGTGCGTCGGGTCGTGCCGCTCGGCGTAGTTGGGGTGGACGGCGTGGCCCGTGTCGGAGGACAGGCACACGGTGCCGGCGAAGGCCCGGGCCCGGTCCTCGTAGGAGCCGCCGCGCGCGAACACCGAGCGCTCCAGGACCGATCCGAGCAGCGGGCCGTCCGCGCCGGTGTCCGACTGGGAGCCGTTCTCCTCGTGGTCGAAGGCGGCGAGCACCGGGATACGGGTGAGCGGGGCGCCGGAGGTCGCGACGGCGGCCAGCGCTGCCGTGCCCGCGTGCACCGACAGCAGGTTGTCCATCCGCGGCCCGGCGACCAGCTCCCGGTCCCGGCCGAGGTAGGCCGGTGCCTCCACCGGGTGCGTCATCAGGTCCCAGCCGGTGACCGAACCGGCCGCGAGCCCCGCCTCCTCCTCCAGGAAGGCGATCAGATCGCCGTCCCGCACATCGTCGCCAAGTCCCCAGACCGGCTGCAGATGACGCTGCTTGTCGAGCTTGAGCCCCTCGGAGCTGACCGAACGGTCCAGGTGGATGGCGAGTTGGGGCACGCGCAGCAGCGGCCGGTCCACGTTGACCAGGACCGTGGAGCCGTCGCGCAGGCTCAGCCGGCCGGCCAGTCCCAGGTCGCGGTCCAGCCAGGAGTTCATCAGCGGGCCGCCGTAGATCTCGACGGCGACCTGACGCCAGCCGTGCCCGCCGCTGTCCGGCCGTGGCTTGATCCGCAGGTTCGGGGAGTCGGTGTGCGCGCCGACGATGTGGAACGGGGTGTGCGCCTCGGCGCCCTCGGGGACGTACCAGGCGACGATCGCGCCGCCGCGCAGCACGTACTTGCCGCCGCTCGAGGCGTCCCAGGCGTCCGTCTCCGCGACCTGCCGGAAGCCTGCCTTCTCCAGCCGCTCGGCGGCATTGGCCACCGCGTGGTACGGCGACGGGCCGGCCGCCAGGAAGGACATCAGGTCGTCGGTGTGGCCGCGGTCGAAGCGGGCTGGTGCGCTCATGGGATTCACCTTAACGACGAGTGCGGGCCCGCTCCCGGAAAGGGAGCGGGCCCGCACACTTTCTGCAGGAGGATTGCTTAGAACGCGGCCTCGTCGAGCTCCATCAGGTCCAGCTCGACGCCGGCGGCGACCTTGCGGGCGAGGGTGACGCCCGGCAGGACGTTCGCCGCGAAGAACTTCGCCGCGGCGATCTTGCCGGTGTAGAACGCCTTGTCCTTGGCGGAGGCCGAGGCCAGCTTCTCGGCGGCGATCGCGGCGCCCTTGAGCAGCAGGTAGCCGACGACGACGTCACCGGAGGCCATGAGCAGGCGGGTGGTGTTCAGGCCCACCTTGTAGATGTTCTTGGTGTCCTGCTCGGTGGCGGCGAGGTCGGTCAGCATCAGGCCGACGATCGCCTCCAGCTCCACGGCCGCCTTGGCCAGGTGCTCGCGGGCGCCGGCCAGCTCCTCGCCGCCGGTGCCGAGCGCCAGGAACTTCTTGATGTCCTCGGCGAGGGAGTTCAGCGCGGCGCCCTGGTTGCGGACGATCTTCCGGAAGAAGAAGTCCTGGCCCTGGATCGCCGTGGTGCCCTCGTACAGGGTGTCGATCTTGGAGTCCCGGATGTACTGCTCGATCGGGTACTCCTGCAGGAAGCCGGACCCGCCGAAGGTCTGCAGCGACTGGGCCAGCTGCTCGTAGCCCTTCTCGGAGCCGTAGCCCTTGACGATCGGCAGCAGCAGGTCGTTCAGCGCCTCCTCGGCGGAGGCGTCCTCGCCGTTCGCCTCCTTGACCTGGATCGCGTCCTGGATCGAGGCGGTGTACAGCACCAGGGCGCGCATGCCCTCCGCGTACGCCTTCTGCGTCATCAGCGAGCGGCGCACGTCGGGGTGGTGGGTGATGGTGACCTTGGGCGCGGTCTTGTCCATGAAGTTGGCCAGGTCCGGGCCCTGGACGCGCTCCTTGGCGTACTCCAGCGCGTTCAGGTAGCCGGTGGACAGCGTGGAGATCGCCTTCGTGCCGACCATCATGCGGGCGAACTCGATGATGCGGAACATCTGGCGGATGCCGTCGTGCTTGTCGCCGATCAGCCAGCCCTTGGCGGGGTGCTGGTCGCCGAAGGTCATCTCGCACGTGTTGGAGGCCTTCAGGCCCATCTTGTGCTCGACGTTGGTGGCGTACACGCCGTTGCGCTCGCCCAGCTCGCCGGTCTCGAAGTCGAAGAGGTACTTCGGGACGAGGAAGAGGGACAGGCCCTTGGTGCCGGGGCCGGCGCCCTCGGGACGCGCGAGCACGTAGTGGAGGATGTTCTCCGACATGTCGTGCTCACCGGAGGTGATGAAGCGCTTCACGCCCTCGATGTGCCAGGAGCCGTCCTCCTGCTGGATCGCCTTGGTACGGCCGGCACCCACGTCGGAGCCCGCGTCGGGCTCGGTGAGCACCATCGTGGAGCCCCACTGCTTCTCGGTGGCGACCTTGGCGATGTGCTTCTGGACCTCGTTGCCCTCCTCGAAGAGGATGCCGGCGAACGCCGGGCCCGAGGAGTACATCCACACGGCGGGGTTGGCGCCCAGGATCAGCTCGGCGTAGGCCCAGATCAGGGAGCGCGGCGAGGTGGTGCCGCCGATCTCCTCGGGCAGGCCGAGCCGCCAGTACTCGGAGTCCATGAAGGCCTGGTAGCTCTTCTTGAAGGACGCCGGGACCGGCGCGGTGTTGGTCTCCGGGTCGAAGACCGGCGGGTTGCGGTCGGCGTCGGCGAAGGACTCGGCCAGCTCGTTCTCCGAGAGGCGGGTCAGCTCCTCCAGGACGCTCTTGGCGGTGTCGACGTCCATCTCCTCGAACGGGCCGGTGCCGTACACCTTGTCGCGCCCCAGTACTTCGAAGAGGTTGAACTCGATGTCGCGGAGATTCGACTTGTAGTGCCCCATGGCGACGGCTCCGTTGAGGGATCGGCGAGGCACTGACTCCTCGCACCTAGTTCACGTACCAACAAGTAGCTACGATGATGCTACCCGTCGGTAATAAGAAGCAACCCCTGCCGGTCAAGTGTGAGAAGGGTCTACTCCTGCCTGGCCGTGCGGTGCAACCGGGACGCGGTGATCCGGGAAGGGAGCCGTCGGCGCCGTGGGCCGGCCGCTGCATAAATTCTCCGGGGACCACCGCAGCGCTCCCGCTCGGTACGCTTGCGCCCATGTACGGATACGGCCAGCCCATGGATGGCGGCGCCGCTCAGCAGCAGTACACCGCGTCGCAGCAGCAGATGCCGGGCGGCGTCGGTGGCTACGGCCAGCAGCCGCCGCTCTACCCGGAGCCGTCCCCGCCCTCCCTCGCGGACGCGGTGCGCGCCTTCACCACCGGGCAGATGTCCGCCGAGGACTTCCAGCAGATCTTCGCCACCTCGAAGGTGTACTGCCCACGCGGCGACACCCCCGGCTTCCTCGCCCTGCACAACACCCAGCAGCCGGTGATCCCGATGTTCACCTCGCTCAAGGAGCTGCGCCGGTACGCGGGCAAGGAGTCCAAGTACTTCGTGATCACCGGCGCCGAGGTGATCGACCTGCTGCCCACCGGCTACGGCTTCGTCCTGGACATGGAGGGCGAGCACCGGATGGTGTTCGACGCGAAGGCGGTCGAGCAGATGGTCGACTTCGCGATGCGCCGCATGTACGGCTAGAGGCCGCCGCTTCGCGGGCGGGTGCCGAGTGCGCCGCTCCCAGGGCCCGGAGGGAATTCCCTCCGGGCTCTTTCTGTTGAGGGTGGCAGAAAGTTCAATGCTCAACTAAAGTGAGCGCACGAGGAGGTACCGACCATGCCTGCAGTGACCGTCGAGAACCCGCTGACGCTGCCCCGGGTGACCGCTCCCGCCGACGCCGTGGCACGTCCCGTGCTGGCCGTCACGACCGCTCCGAGCGGTTTCGAGGGCGAGGGCTTCCCGGTGCGCCGGGCGTTCGCCGGGATCAACTACCGCTACCTCGACCCGTTCATCATGATGGACCAGATGGGCGAGGTGGAGTACGCGCCGGGCGAGCCCAAGGGCACCCCCTGGCACCCGCACCGCGGCTTCGAGACCGTCACGTACATCATCGACGGCGTCTTCGACCACCAGGACTCCCACGGCGGTGGCGGCACCATCACCAACGGCGACACCCAGTGGATGACGGCGGGCTCGGGGCTCCTGCACATCGAGGCCCCGCCGGAGTCCCTGGTCGTCTCCGGCGGTCTCTTCCACGGTCTGCAGCTGTGGGTGAACCTCCCGGCCAAGGACAAGATGATGGCCCCGCGCTACCAGGACATCCGCGGAGGCAACGTGCAGCTGCTGACGACCCCGGACGGTGGCGCTCTGCTGCGGGTCATCGCGGGTGAACTGGACGGCCACAAGGGCCCCGGCATCACCCACACCCCGATCACGATGGTCCACGCGACCCTCGCTCCGGGTGCCGAGGTCACCCTGCCCTGGCGGGAGGACTTCAACGGGCTGGCGTACGTCCTCGCGGGGCGCGGCAGCGTCGGTACGGACCGCCGGCCGGTCCATCTCGGGCAGACCGCCGTGTTCGGGGCCGGGGCCTCGCTGACGGTCCGCGCGGACGAGAAGCAGGACTCTCACACGCCGGATCTGGAGGTCGTGCTGCTGGGCGGGCAGCCGATTCGTGAGCCCATGGCTCACTACGGCCCGTTCGTCATGAACACCAAGGAAGAGCTGATGCAGGCCTTCGAGGACTTCCAGAAGGGGCGGCTCGGGACGATTCCCGCGGTGCATGGCATGAACGGGAGCGGGCCGCAGGACTGACGGCTCCGGTACCGGCCCGGGGGTCCAGGGGGTTCCGCCCCCTGGACCCCTTCCCATGCCGCCGGGGTACCGCTCCTGTGCCCCTCACCCGCCCGGCCCCGCGCCGCAGGACACCCGTCGGCCTCCATGATCCGCTGGACGCGTGCCGCTCCTGCCCGACCCCGTCCGACGCCTGGCCGCCTGGTGTGTCGTACTGCTGCTCGTCGCCGGCGTCGGCTGGGTCGGGGTGCGGTTGTGCGGGGAGTTCCGTACGGCCGTCACGCCGGTGCTGCTCGCGCTGCTCGGGACCGCCCTGCTCGGCCCGATGTACCGGCGGCTCGTGCGGGCCGGGATGCAGGCGTCGGTGGCGGCCGGGCTCACCTGTGTCGCCGTCGTGGCCGTCGTCGGCGGCGCCGTGTACATCGTGGTCGCCGCGCTCATCGACACCGGCGACCAGATCATCGCCTCGCTGCGGGACGCCGCCAAGGGCGTCTCGGCGCACTTCGGGGCCGCCGGCACCGGCCTGGACGACCTCGCCGCCAACTCCCGCAAGCTGCTGAGCAGGTTCGGCGGTACGGCCGCGTCCAACGTCATCAGCGGGGTCAGCGTCGCCGCCGAGAGCATCGCCATGGCCGTGCTCGCCCTGCTGCTCGTCTTCTTCTTCCTGCGCGACTCCCACCGGGCCATGGAGACCCTGCGGTCCCTCGCGCCCGGCGGCACCGCCGACACCCTGGAGGCCATCGCCCGGCGGGCCTTCGAGGCGGTGGAGGGGTTCATGCGCGGGACGACCGTCATCGCGCTCATCGACGCCGGCTGCATCACCGTCGGTCTGCTGATCCTCCAGGTGCCCGGCGCGATCGGCCTCGGCGCGCTCGTCTTCGTCGGCGCCTACATCCCCTACCTCGGCGCCTTCATCTCCGGCGCGGTGGCCGTCCTGGTCGCCCTCGCCGACCGCGGCTTCGTCATCGCGCTGTGGGCGCTCGGGGTCGTCCTCGCCGTGCAGGTGCTGGAGGGGCACGTGCTCCAGCCGGTCGTCCAGAGCCGGACCGTGCAGATGCACCCCGCCGTGGTGATGCTGGCGATCACCGCCGGGGCCTCCGTCGCGGGCATCCTCGGCATGCTCCTCGCCGTGCCCCTGACCGCGGCCGCCTTCGGGGTCGTACAGGAACTGCGGACGCGCTATGCGGCACCCTCCGAGGCGTCCTCCCCGCCCGCCTCCCACAAGCCCCCCGACACGGCACCCGACACGTCACCCGACCCGTCACCCGACGCGGCACCCCCGGACTCGTAGAGCTCGAACCAGATGCTCTTGCCCTCGCCGCGCGGGTCCACTCCCCAGGCGTCCGCGAGCAGTTCGATCAGCATCAGGCCGCGGCCGGAGGAGGCCAGTTCGCCGGGGCGGCGCCGGTGCGGCAGGTCGTCGCCCGCGTCGGTGACCTCCGCCCGCAGCCGCCGTGCGCCCGCCTCGCCGGTCACCTCGGCGAGCAGCAGTGCGTCGGCGTCGGTGTGGACGAGGACGTTGGTGACCATCTCGGAGATCAGCAGGGCCGCCGAGTCGACCTGGTCCGTGTCGGCCCAGTCGTGCAGCAGCTCGCGCAGGTGCCGGCGGGCCTCGGCGATCCGGTCCGGCTCGTCCTGCGCCACCGACAGCAGGGTGCGCCGGACCGAGGGTTTTGCGGTGCCCTCCTGGGGCCGGCACAGCAGCACCAGTGCGATGTCGTCCTCGCGCCGGTCGGCCAGGGGCCCGGTGGTGTGGTGCGAGGACGGCCCGTGCACGGCCTGCACCAGCGCGTCGGCGAGCGACTCCAGATCGGCTCCGTCGTCGACCCGGTGGGCCTCGAGGATCGCGCGCAGCCGGCGCCAGCCGCTCTCCAGGTCGTGCCCGCCGGTCTCGATCAGGCCGTCGGTGCAGAGCATCAGCGTCTCGCCGGACTCCAGGGTGAACCGGGTCGTCGGATAGTCCGCGTCCGGGTCGATGCCCAGCGGCAGCCCGCCCGCCGTCGGCCGCAGCATCACCGTGCCGTCGGCCATCCGGATCGCCGGGTCCGGGTGCCCGGCGCGGGCGATCTCCAGCATGCCGGTCACCGGGTCGGCCTCTGCGTACACACAGGTCGCGAACCGCAGGTCGGCCAGGTGGTCGTCGCGGTCGTCGTGCGTGATGCCGTGCAGGAACCGGGAGGCGCGGGAGAGTACGGCGTCGGGGCGGTGGCCCTCGGAGGCGTAGGCGCGCAGGGCGATGCGCAGCTGGCCCATGAGGCCCGCGGCCCGTACGTCATGGCCCTGCACGTCCCCCATGGCCAGCGCGAAGCGGCCGGAGGGCAGCGGGATCATGTCGTACCAGTCGCCGCCGACCTGGAGTCCGCCGCCGGTCGGGATGTACCGGGCGGCCACCTGCATCCCGGGGATCTCCGGGCCCAGCGAGGGCAGCATGGAGCGCTGCAGGCCCTCGGTCAGCTCCCGCTCCGACTCGGCGGCCTCCGCGCGGGAGAGCGCCTGGGCGAGCATCCGGGCCACCGTCGTCAGGACCGCGCGCTCGTCGGGGGTGAACGCCACCGGATAGGCGAACGCCGCCATCCAGGCGCCCATCGTGCGCCCGGCCACCGTCAGCGGCATGAAGGCCCATGAGCGGCGGCCGAAGCGCCGGGCGAGCGGCCAGGTCGTCGGATAGCGGGACTTGTACTCCGCGCGCGAGGACATGTACACCGCGCGGCCCGTGCGGGCGACCTCGGACGCCGGATAGTCGGTGCTCAGCGGCATGTTCGAGAAGGGGCCCATGTCACCGGGCTGGTGCCCGTGCTGGCCGATGATCGTCAGCCGGTCGCCCGCCACCCCGAACACCACCAGCCCGTCCGGGGAGAACCCCGGCATCGACAGGCCGCCGGCCACCCGCAGCACCTCCGCCGTGGACCGCGCCTCGGCCAGTGCCCGGCCCGCGTCCAGCAAGAACGCCTCCCGGGAGCGCCGCCAGTCGCCGGTGACCGCGCTGCGGGCGGCCCGGGTGCCCGGGGTCGGCTCGGTGACCTCCTGAAGGGTGCCTATCAGCTCGTACGCCTGCCGCTCGGCGTCGTAGGAGGGCTTCGACCGGCTGCGTACGACGCGCAGGATGTTCCCCTGCTCGTCCATGATCCGGATGCGCACCTCGGCGAGCGTGCCCTCGGCGACGGCCAGCGGGACCACTCCGGTGATCTCGTTCCAGTCGACCGGGTGCAGCCGGGCCCGGGTCTGGGCCTCCGTGAGGGTGGTCGCCTGCGCGGGCAGACCGAGCAGCCGCGCCGCCTCCGCGTCCACGGTGACCAGCCTGGCAGCCGTGTCCCAGTGCCACATCCCGGTCGCGAGGGCGGCGAGGACGTCCCCGATGGACGGGAGGGTCTCGCCAGTACGCATTGCCCCACTTTAGGAAGATCCGATCGATAGGTGCCACTGTAAGAACACCCCGATTGACGGGCAGCACATTTTGGAGGTGCCGCCGAGAACGGGGAGCCGGGCCCAGGTGGCCGTACGGCAGTAATGGTGGGGAGCCGATCTTGGGGTGCCCGGTACCCTTGGGATGGCCTAGGCCGTACCCGCCTGGCGACACCCGATCCGCAAAGACTGGATGAACGACGATGCATCGGTACAGGTCCCACACCTGCGGCCAGCTCCGCGCTTCTGACGTCGGCACCGACGTCCGGCTGAGTGGCTGGCTGCACAATCGGCGCGACCTGGGCGGCATCCTCTTCATCGATCTGCGCGATCACTACGGCATCACGCAGCTGGTCGCCCGCCCCGGCACACCGGCGTACGAGGCCCTGGACAAGATCTCCAAGGAGTCGACGGTCCGCGTCGACGGCCGCGTTGTTTCACGTGGAACCGAGAACATCAACCCCGACCTGCCCACCGGCGAGATCGAGGTCGAGGTGGCCGAGGTCGAGCTGCTGGGCGCCGCCGCGCCGCTGCCGTTCACGATCAACAGCGAGGACGGGGTCAACGAGGAGCGGCGCCTTGAGTACCGCTTCCTGGACCTGCGCCGCGAGCGCATGCACCGCAACATCATGCTGCGTACGGCGGTGATCTCCGCGATCCGCCACAAGATGACGGCGCTGGGCTTCAACGAGATGGCGACGCCGATCCTGTCCGCGACCTCCCCCGAGGGCGCCCGCGACTTCGTCGTCCCCTCCCGCCTGAACCCCGGCAAGTTCTACGCCCTGCCGCAGGCTCCGCAGCAGTTCAAGCAGCTGCTGATGATCTCCGGCTTCGACCGCTACTTCCAGATCGCGCCCTGCTTCCGCGACGAGGACGCCCGCGCCGACCGCTCGCCGGGCGAGTTCTACCAGCTCGACGTCGAGATGAGCTTCGTCGAGCAGGAGGACGTCTTCCAGCCGATCGAGCAGCTGATGACGGAACTCTTCGAGGAGTTCGGCAACGGCCGCCATGTGACGTCCCCCTTCCCGCGGATCCCGTTCCGCGAGGCGATGCTCAAGTACGGCTCCGACAAGCCGGACCTGCGCGCCAAGCTGGAACTGGTCGACATCACCGATGTCTTCGAGGGCTCGGAGTTCAAGGCGTTCGCCGGCAAGCACGTGCGCGCGCTGCCCGTCCCGGCCGTCCAGGACCAGCCGCGCAAGTTCTTCGACCAGCTCGGCGAGTTCGCGGTCTCGCTGGGCGCCAGGGGCCTGGCCTGGGTGCGGGTGGCCGAGGACGGCTCCCTCTCCGGGCCGATCGCGAAGTTCCTCACCGAGGAGAACGTCGCCGAGCTGACCAAGCGGCTGTCGCTGGCCGCCGGCCACGCGGTCTTCTTCGGCGCGGGCGAGTTCGACGAGGTCTCGAAGGTCATGGGCGCGGTGCGGGTGGAGGCCGCCCGTCGCGCCGGTCACTTCGAGGAGGACGTCTTCCGCTTCTGCTGGATCGTCGACTTCCCGATGTACGAGAAGGACGAGGAGACCGGCGCGATCGACTTCTCGCACAACCCCTTCTCCATGCCGCAGGGTGGCCTGGAGGCCCTGGAGACCCAGGACCCGCTGGACATCCTGGGCTGGCAGTACGACATCGTCTGCAACGGCGTCGAGCTGTCCTCCGGCGCGATCCGGAACCACGAGCCGGAGATCATGCTCAAGGCCTTCGAGATCGCGGGCTACGACCGTGAGACCGTCGAGGAGAAGTTCGCGGGCATGCTCCGCGCGTTCCGCTTCGGTGCCCCGCCGCACGGCGGCATCGCGCCCGGCGTGGACCGTATCGTCATGCTCCTCGCGGACGAGCCCAACATCCGCGAGACGATCGCCTTCCCGCTCAACGGCAACGCCCAGGACCTGATGATGGGCGCCCCGACCGAGCTGGAGGAGTCCCGCCTGCGCGAGCTGCACCTGAGCATCAGGAAGCCGCAGCCGAAGTAACCGCGGACCCATCCGACGCCGGGCGTGGCCCCGCAGGAGGCCCCGGGCGGCAGCTGACGCGGCTCAGTCCTCGTTCTGCTCGTCGTCCTCGTCCTCCTCGTCGGGGGACGCGCCGTCCTCCAGCAGTCGTTCGGCGATGTCGTCGGACCAGCGCTGGGCCCAGGCGCGCAGCGCGCCGACCTCGGTCTCGTCCAGGCCGTACCGGACGAAGTCCAGGTCGGAGTAGAAGTCCGTGCCGGTCAGCCGGGACTGCAGGGTGGGCAGGTCGAACGGGTCGTGGGCGTGCCTGCGGCCCAGTTCCTCCAGGTTGGGCAGGGAGAACCGGGCCGCGGCGGCCCGCGCGTCGATCAGATCGACGGCCGCGCCCCGGTCGTACAGCGCCCGGATCTTCGTACCGACGGCGTCCTCGAGGGAGAGCGCCGGCCCGTACTCGGTGAGCTCCGGCGGCTGCCAGAAGGCCTCCTTGTGCAGGGCGAGGGCACAGGGCTCACCGGTCGGCGGGTCGGTGACCGTCAGCTGGGCGGAGAGCCCGGCGACGGCGCCGGCGCGCACCTGCCGGCCGCGGGCCTCCAGGGTGGCGCCGACGGCGGCGGCGATCCGGTCCATGCTCTCGGAGCTCTCCGTCGCGAAGTCGAGATTGGCGTGCGGGCGTTCCAGCAGACCGTGCGCCTGCAGGGCATAACCGCCGGCCAGGACCAGTCCGTACGGGCCGCCCGCCGTGACGACATCCGCGAGGAGCCGCCGGTGAGGTTCGGGGAGGTTCACGACATCGGTACTTTGCCAGAGATTCTTTCCGGGCCGCTGTCACACGCCCTGGTATACGCACATCCCGTTCCCGCTCGTCTACGCGGCACCGGTGGTCGCCGCGCTCGTCCTCGGGTTCGCGTCCTGAGCCGGAGAATCTCCCCGCGACACGGCAACTTCCGTTCCGGCGGCGGCCACTGAGGAGTCGTAAGGCGCCGGTGCCGGGGTGCTCCGCTGACGACCCTGCGCCCTCCACGCACCGGGCAGGTGCGCGTGGAGGGCGATCGGCTGTGTTCCGTCGGTCAGGCGGGTTCGCCGCCGAAGCGCTGCTTGTAGTTCTCCAGGTCCTCGTCCGTCAGCTTGGCGAACAGCACCGGCGGGACCGTGAACGGCGTGCCTGCCGGGACCGAGGCGAGGGACTTGGCCTCGTCCGCGGTGACCCAGGAGGCGGTGTCGTCCGACAGATCGAAGGCGCCGCGCATCGCCGCCGAGGTGGCCGGGATCAGCGGCTCGGAGACCACCGCGTACAGGTGGATCAGGTTCATCGCCGTACGCAGGGTGAGGGCAGCGGCGTCCTTGTCGGTCTTGATCTGCAGCCAGGGGGCCTTCTCCTCCAGGTAGGAGTTGCCGGCCGACCACAGGGCGCGCAGGGCCGCGGCGGCCTTGCGGAACTGCAGCGCCTCCATCTGCTGCTCGTACTCGGCGAGCAGCCGGGCGATCTCCTCGCCGAGGCGGGCCTCCGCCTCGCCGGGCTCGCCGCCCGCGGGCACCTCGTCACCGAAGCGCTTCTTCGAGAAGGACAGCACGCGGTTGACGAAGTTGCCGAGGGTGTCCGCGAGGTCCTTGTTGACCGTGGCGGTGAAGTGCTCCCAGGTGAAGGAGGAGTCGTCGGACTCGGGCGCGTTGGCGATGAGGAAGTAGCGCCAGTAGTCCGCCGGGAGGATCTGAAGAGCCTGGTCGGTGAAGACGCCCCGCTTCTGCGAGGTGGAGAACTTCCCGCCGTAGTACGTCAGCCAGTTGAAGGCCTTGACGTAGTCGACCTTCTTCCACGGCTCGCGTACGCCCAGCTCGGTGGCCGGGAACATCACCGTGTGGAAGGGGACGTTGTCCTTCGCCATGAACTCGGTGTAGCGGACCTCGGTGTCCGCGTCGTACCACCAGGACTTCCAGTCGCGGTTGTCCGGGTCCTGGTCGGCCCACTCCTTCGTCGCGCCGATGTACTCGATCGGCGCGTCGAACCAGACGTAGAAGACCTTGCCCTCGGCGGCCAGCTCCGGCCAGGTGTCGGCCGGGACCGGGACGCCCCAGTCCAGGTCACGGGTGATCGCGCGGTCGTGCAGGCCCTCGGTCAGCCACTTGTGGGCGATGGAGGAGGCGAGCTGCGGCCAGTCCCTGTCGTGCCGGGCGACCCACTCGCGGACCTCGTTCTCCAGCTTGGACTGGAGGAGGAAGAGATGCTTGGTCTCCCGCACTTCGAGATCCGTGCTGCCGGAGATCGCCGAGCGGGGGTTGATCAGGTCGGTGGGGTCCAGGACCCGGGTGCAGTTCTCGCACTGGTCGCCGCGGGCCTTGTCGTAGCCGCAGTGCGGGCAGGTGCCCTCGACATAGCGGTCGGGGAGGAAGCGGCCGTCGGCGGGGCTGTACACCTGCCGGATGGCGCGTTCCTCGATGAAGCCGTTCTCGTTCAGCTTGCGGGCGAAGTGCTGGGTGATCTCGCGGTTCTCGGGGGAGGAACTGCGGCCGAAGTAGTCGAAGGCCAGCGCGAAGCCGTCGTAGACCGCCTTCTGGGCGTCGTGCGCCTGGGCGCAGAACTCGTCGACCGGCAGGCCCTGCTCCTTGGCGGCCAGCTCGGCGGGCGTGCCGTGCTCGTCGGTGGCGCAGATGTACAGGACGTCGTGGCCGCGCTGGCGGAGGTACCGGGAGTACACGTCCGCCGGGAGCATGGACCCCACCATGTTGCCCAGGTGCTTGATCCCGTTGATGTACGGAAGGGCGCTGGTGATGAGGTGTCGAGCCATCGTGGCTGCTCCCAGGTCGCTGCTTTTCTGCGGTTTCGAACCTTGAAATCGTAGCCGACATGGGTGGGCCGCCCGCTTCCCGTTTTACAGGGTGGGAAGGGGCGGCCCGGGGTTACGGCTGGTTACAGCGGGTTACGACTGCTTACGGCCGCCAAGCGGTCAGTACGCCTTCGTAGAGTTCCGTGTCCGTCAGCTCGCGGGGGGTGGGGCCCGCGTGGAAGAAGGACGTGTTGGCGCTCTTCAGCTTGCGGAGGTAGTCGAAGGCCTTGTTGTCGTGCTCTCCGAAGGCGACGAAGGAGAAGAAGACGGCGGGGTGGGTCGTCTCGGCCGCGGTGAGGGACTGGGTGGCGGGGGTCTTGGCGTCGGGGGCGCCGTCGGTCTGGAAGACGACCAGGGCGGGGGTGCCGGGGGCGGCGTTCTTGTCGTAGTGGCCGAGTACGGCCTCTACGGCGGCGTGGTAGCTGGTACGGCCCATGCGGCCGAGGCCGGCGTGGACGTCGTCGATCTTCGTCTCGTGGTCCGGGGTGAGGGTGAGGTCGGTGGTGCCGTCGACCTCCGTGGAGAAGAAGACGACGTGGACCGTGGCCTCGGGGTCCAGATGGGCGGCGAGGGCGAGGGTCTGGTCGGCGAGGGCCTGGGCGGAGCCGTCCTTGTAGTACGGGCGCATGCTCGCGGAGCGGTCGAGCACGAGGTAGAGCTTTGCTCGGGTGCCGGTGAGGTCGGTCTTCTTGAGGGTGACCGTGGCGGCCTTGTAGGCGGTGGCGAGGGAGGGGGTGCGGGACCTGATCTTGGTGGGGGAGGTGGCGGGGGTCTTCTTGCCGGTTGCCTGCGGCGCTTCGGCGTGTGCGGCCTCCGTCTCGGCGGTCTCCTCGGCCTGCGGTTCGATGTCCGCCTCGGCTTCGCCTTCGGCGGCTTGCGGGGTGGTCGTCTCTTCGGCCGGTACGGCAATCTCCTCGGCCGGCGTCGGCACCGGCTCCGCGACCTGCTGTGCCTCAGGCTCGGGGGTCTTCTCGGTGTGCGGTTCGATGTCCGCCTCGGCTTCGCCTTCGGCGGTCGTGTTCCCACCCGCACCACCCGTGCGGGTCTCGTCGTCGGGTGCGGGTGGCCCCTGCGGGGCGTCCTCGCCGTCGGCGGCTTGCGGGGCGGTTGCGTCGCCGACTTCCGGCTCCGCCTGCTGCTCGGTCTCGGCCTGAGCCGTCTTGCCGGCCTCCGCCTCTGGCGTCTTGCCGGGCTCCGGCTCTGCCTGCTGCTCGGTGTCGGCCTGAGCCGTCTGCCCGGGCTCCGGCTCTGCCTGCTGCTCGGTCTCGGACTCAGCTGTCTTGCCGGCCTCCGGCTCTGCCGTCTTTCCGGCCTCCGGCTCCGCCTGCTGCTCGGCCTCCGGCTCTGCCGTCTTTCCGGTTTCCGGCTCTGCCTGCTGCTCGGTCTGGGCCTCAGCTGTCTTGCCGGCCTCCGGCTCTGCCGTCTTTCCGGCCTCCGGCTCCGCCTGCTGCTCGGCCTCCGGCTCTGCCGTCTTTCCGGTTTCCGGCTCTGCCTGCTGCTCGGTCTGGGCCTCAGCTGTCTTGCTGGAGTCCGGCTCTGCCGTCTTTCCGGCCTCCGGCTCTGCCTGCTGCTCGGTCTCGGTCTCGGTGGCAGCTGGTTTGCCGGCCTCCGGCCTTGCCGTCTGCTCTGCCTTCAGCTCGGTGTTGGCGTCGGCCTCCGGCTCGGTGTCGGCCGTTTCCGTTGACCCCGGCTCGGTGCTGGGTGTCGTGTCCGCCTCCGGTGTCGAAGGGTGGGGGACCTTCACCTTGTCGAAGGCCGCTGAGACCAGTTCGTGTTCCTCGGGGGACGAGGTGCGGGGCTCAGGGACGGTGGGTTCCGGTCGTGTCGGCAGGCGGTCCGCACCCTCTGCCTCGGCGGCGCGCCCCTTGCGTGAGCGGCCGAATGCGTTCCGCAGGAGAGTGAGAATGCCCATATGCGCACCCCTTCGCGTAAGTTGATGCCCGTCGATCCCTGGCCAGGACGGACACGTAAGGTTAGCGAAGGGCTCAGTGGGGAGACGCAATCGACCGGGCCGCCGCGACTTCCTGGCGAAGAGGTTCGAGAACGCTGTCGGCCGGACCGGTGAGATCCGTGCGGACCGGGGCCAGTGTTTCCGCGTCCCGTACCCCCTCCGACAGCTCCCTGAGCTGCAGCACCACCTGGGTGATCTCGGCCGGGGACGGCGGCGGCGCACCGTGTCTCACGCGGACGCGGGCCGCCGTCGTGGCGTCGATGATGCGTTCCACCGCGACCACCAGCGGCCACCAGGCAGCCGCGCGCCGGCCGGTCGGCGGCGGTTCGGTCAGGGCCCGCTGGAACTCGGTACGGATGTCCGAGAGGTCGCGGTAGAGGCGGCGGCGCATACGGGCCCGGGCGGCGGGGTCCGTGGTGGTGGCGAAGGCCGTCTCCACGTATGCCGCCGTGTCCGCCACCGCGTCCGCCAGACGGTCGCCCACGCGCGTGCGCCAGCTCTCCGGCCACAGGAGGTAGCCGGCCGTCAGCGCGATCGCACAGCCCAGCAGTGAGTCCGTCAGACGGGGGAGCAGCAGCGCCGTGCCCTGGTGGTTCAGGATGTCCGAGAGGAGGAGGATGACCGGGGTGATCGCCGCCGTCTGGTAGCCGTAGCCCCGGGGGGTCAGGGCCGGGATCAAGGGGGCCAGGAGCAGCATCGCGGGTACGTCCCACCAGCCCAGCGGGACCTCCGCCAGGACCACCGCCGCGATCACCAGCCCCGCCACCGTGCCGAGCGCGCGCAGCAGGGCGCGGGAGAAGACCGAGCCGAAGTCGGGCTTCAGGACGAAGGTGATCGTCAGGGCCACCCAGTAGGAGCGGGGAACGGGGATCAACGACACCAGGGCCTGCGCGATGCCGATGCAGACCGCGAGGCGCAGGCCGTAGCGCCAGGAGTTGGCCGACAGGACGACGTTGCGGGCCGCTCGTGCGGTGCGGATGCCCAGCGCCGCGGGACGGCCCAGACGGTCGTCGATGCCGCGTGGGTCCACATCGGGGGTCGTGACGACCTCGGCCGTGTGGCGCAGGGCGTGGTCCACCGCCCGGGCCGTCTCGGTCGCCGGGGCCGGGAGGTCCAGGGCTGCCGGGTCCGTGTCGCCCGTTTCCACCGCCTGAGCCAGGTGGTGGACCGCCTCGGGGATCCCGGGCGGCAGGGGGCGGCCCGCCAGATGGGCCGCGGGGGCCACCTCCACCACCGGCGTGATGGCGTTCAACTGGGCCAGGAGACGGGTGAGTTCGAGGCTGCGGCCGTGGTGGCGGGCGCGCCGGGCCAGGATCAGGTCGTAGGACTGGTTGAGGGACTGGGTGACCGTGCGGCGGGCGTCCTCGTACTCCTCGGTCCGGTCCGTGCCGGAGACCGCCAGGAGTGCGGCGACCGTGCGGTACGTGGCCGCCACCGCCGCGCGTTCGGGCACGCCCGAGCGCAAGGGCCAGGCCAGGAGGGCGAGGATGAGGACCAGGAGGCCTCCGCCGGTCATCAGGGCGGGAGCCAGCCACCAGGGGTGCGGGAGGGGGAGGCCCGCGCCCACCACGCAGTTCAGCAGGAGGAGCAGACCGGAGACCGAGGCCACCGCGCCGATCGTCGAGATCATGCCGGAGACCAGGGCGACCCCGGTCACCGCGGCCACCGCGTACCAGCCGTGCCCGTACACCAGCGTGCCCAGCGTCACGCCGGCCGCGCCGAAGAGCTGCGGGACGGCGATGTTGAGGACGCGCATGCGGTAGGCGTCGGCGGTGTCGCCGATGACGCCGGACAGGGCGCCCATGGAGGCGAGGGCGCCGTACGCCGGGTGGCCGGTGGCGAGGCCGATCGCGAGGGGCAGGGCCATGGCGAGGGCGGCGCGGGCCATGGCGGGCTTGTTGACGGGGGCCTGCTGGGGGCGGAGGTTCCGGATCAGCCAGTCGGGAGGGGTGAGGCCGATGGGGAACTCTCGCGACATGCCGCCATTATCACCGCATCACCCCGGTCCACCCGGAGTCGCCCGGTGTCATCGCCGCTGGTGGAGGGTGACGTCCACGACGAGGGCGCGGTGGTCGGTGCCGGCCACGCGCAGGAAGCGGGCGCCGGTCGCGGTGAAGTCCGGGGAGAGCAGGACGTGGTCGATCTGGGCGCCGATGACGGAGGCGGTGCGCGCGGGCCAGCTGGCGGCGCGGTCCTGCCCGGCGAGGCGGGCGGCGTCGGTCAGCCCGGCGTCCAGGATACGGCGGAAGGCGGCGTGGTCCTGGGTGGCGTTGAAGTCGCCGGCGAGGATGGTGGGGGTGCGGGGGCCGGCGGCGGCGAAGGCGCGGAGCCTGCCGAGTTCGCGCCGCCACAGGCCGACCTGGTTCGGCAGCGGCGGCATGGGGTGGGCGAGTTGGAGCCGTACGGCCTGGCCGCGTATGTCGGCGACGGCGCCGGGCATGCCCATCGTGCCCCGGACGCCGGCGGTGGGGCGCAGCGGGAAGCGGCTGAGGATGAGCGAGCCGTGCGAGCCGGCCGCGCGAACCGCCTGCCGGTAGGGGTAGGCGGTCGCGAAGTCGGCTTCCAGCGTGGCCTGGCAGGTGTACTCGCACTCCTCGACGAAGACGAGGTCCGGCCGGCGGTCGCGGATCCGCGGGACCAGCGCGGGGGTGCCGCGCCCGAACTCCACGTTGGCGGTCAGCACGCGCAGGGTGGCGAGCGGCGGACCGGGGGGCTCGCTGACCCTGCCGTACGGCTCCCGGTACCAGGCGAGCAGGCCGAGTACGGCGACCCCGCACACCAGGCCCGGCCACCAGCGGGTGAGCAGCGCGCACAGCAGGGCGAAGCCGGTCGGCACGAGCAGCCAGGGCAGGAAGGCGAGCAGCTGGGGTACGGGGGTGACGCCGTCGGTACCGGCGACCCGGCAGCCGACCACCACACCGACCCCGGCCAGCAGCAGCCCGGCACACCAGACACCGAGCCTGCCTCCGGGGTGTCGCTTCACGTGACGAGCCTACGGGGCGGCCGTCCGGTGGTGCCAGGGATGCGCCGGGGCACGGGAGTTGGGGGCGGGGGGCCCGGGTCCGTACCCCGAGTCCGGTCGCATCCGTGCCGCGTACGGGCGGGTCGGACCCGGGCTTCGGTGCCGGTGCCGGTGCGGGTGCGGGTGCGGGAGCCGGCGCCGGACGCGGGCCTGCCTCTGGGCTGTCGCTTCACGCGACGACGTCGGGGCGGCCGTCCGGTCGTACCCGTGCCGCGTACGGGCGGGTCAGACCCGGGCTTCGGTCGGGGCCGGGGCCGGGGCCGGGGCCGGAGCGGGTGCCGGCGCCGGTGAGGGTGTGGTGGTCGGGGTCCGGCGGTGGGCCGGGAGCAGGTGGCGGGTCAGCCAGACGGTCAGGGCCACCGCGAGGCCGAGGCCCAGCAGGAGCCAGGAGACCGTGCGCAGGGTCGCGGTGAGGGCGTCGTAGACCGCGGCGGCGGCCGGGTGGGGCACGTCGGCGGGCAGGTCGGCGAGGGTCATGGTGCGGCCGACCGCCAACGCCAGGGCCAGCGCGGCGCCGCCCAGGGCCGTGCCCAGCGCGGTCGCGGCGACGGCGCGACGGCGGTGGACGGCCAGCGCGATCCCGGTGGCGGCCAGGGCGGCGGCCGCCACCGGCATCCAGAAACCGGCGATTTCGAGCACGTGGAAACCCTTCCGGAATGAGGTGAGTTCGTCCGCCGGGAGCACGGAGACCGCGGTGTGCTCCACCGGGATGCGCGCGGCGAGCGGCACATGGTCCCGGGTCAGCTGACGCTTGACCTGGTCGGTGATGGGGGCGAGGTCGACGACGACGGGACGCCCGGCCGAGTCCTCCTCGTCGCGCAGGGCGCGCAGCACCGCGTCGTGGGTGATCCGGTTGGCGGTGTCCCAGGCCAGCCGGAAGGCCTCGGTCTGGGTGAAGGAACGCACCGCGTCGCGCACGAACGGGCGCACCGGGCCGCCCATCGGGGGGACGTCCAGGTTGTGGCCCAGCGCGCGCAGGATGCCGTCACCGACGGTGTCCGCGAGGGCGTCCCGCACGTTCGGGTCGGCGGCGAGCGGCGCCATGGTGGTGACGTACCGGCCGGTGTCGGCGAGCCCGTACGCCGCCCAGGCCGCCAGCGCGCCGAAGGGCACGAGGAGGCAGGACAGGGCGAGTAGTACGGCCGACAGGGCGCTCCTGAGGCGTGGGGGCACGCTTCCAGACAACGGCCCCCGTGGCGGGGGCGCGAGCGGGAGGAGTGCGTTCGGGGGAGGGCCGGGCCGAACGGGTGCCCCCGGGGCCGCGTCCCCTGGCATCCCACGGCATCCCATGCCGGAGCTGGGGATTCCGCTCTCCGGTGGAGGGTTCGCCCGAACGGGTGTTTCCTGGGGGAAGGACGACGGCGGCCGGCACAACACCGGCTGCGGCGAGAGCGGTTCCGGCCGCCCCGGCATCTCCGGCTTCTGCCGGCCGGAGTGTGACGGGGGGTGAGGGAAAGAGGGGGCAGGGGAGTGCGTGGGCCCCCGGTGGTCGGCCAGGGGCCCACGCACATGTCGTCATGGCCTGCACGGACAGGCCTTCATGGCCGGCACGGACACGCCGTCACGGGCCCGTACGGACACCTCGTCACGGTCCGTGCGTACACCTCGTCACGTTCCGTACGCACACGCCGTCACGTTCCGTACGCACACGCCGTCACGGCCCGTACGCACACGCCGTCACGGCCCCCGCGCTCAGCGGACCCGGTTCCCGGCCGCGTCCTCGCGCGTGTAGTAGCGGTAGAAGAACGTGGCGAAGGTGCACCCCGCGATGATCAGCGACAGCATCACGGTCCGCCACACCGAGTGGCCCGACTGGATGTACAGGAAGCCGAACGCGCAGCCGGCGAACGCCGTCCACAGCAGTGCGTGCACCTCCCTCGTCATCCGCGGGGCCAGCGTCAGCAGGGCGACGGTCACGGCCGCGAACACCAGCGCGCTGATCCAGCCGAGCAGCAGGTTCCCGCCCGTGATGGAGCCGCCCTGGCGGGCGTCGGCCGCGACCCAGTAGCCGTAGACCAGACCCAGCACGACCGGGCCGGCGATGTGGGCGATGCGGTGGGTGCGCGCGTCGAAGACGTCGGGCGGACGGGTGCGCCTCCCGGATGTCCGGGTCGCGATCTCCCGGGTGCCCCCGGGGCGGGACATGCCGCCGGGCGCGGGTGCCGCTTGAGCCATGAGAGCACTCCTCTCTCCTTGCCCCCGCCTCCAGAGCACACCTGGGGGCGGGGGCTGGCAAGTCGGCCAGGAGAGTGACGGGTGCCCGGATGCGGCCGGTCCTCTCCCGTGTTTCGCTGAGGGCATGGACGGCACGGCGGGCGTGGGGGGCATGGGCGGCTGCCCGCCGTGACGGACCTGGAGTACGGGCGGCGGCGCCAGCTGCTGAGCGTGCGCGGCCACAGCGTCGCCTGGGTGCCGCCCCTGCTGCTGCTCGTCGGCATCGTGCTGCTGGACTTCAACACCAGTGAACGGTTCCGGATCGTCGGCTGGATCGTGCTGGTCCCCGGCACGGCCGCCGCGATCTGCGGGATGTGGACGACCGCCGCCTTCGCCGGGCTGGCGGTGGTGACGTACGTCGCCGTCGACAGCGCGTGGCCCGACCAGTACCGGGCCGGTCTCGGCGACTTCGTCCTGGTCGCCCTCGGCGGGCTGATGGCTGTGATGGCCTCCGCCGTGCGGCTGCGCAAGGAGCGGCAGACCCTGCACATCCAGGACATCGCCGAGACCACCCGCCGTACCGTGCTGCGCCCGCTGCCGCCGCGCTGGGCCGGTCTGGACCAGGCCGGGGTGTATCTGGCGGCGGATGTCGAGGCCCGGGTCGGCGGCGACTTCTACGACATCCAGCCCGGACCGCACGGCACCCGCGTGCTCGTCGGCGATGTGCAGGGCAAGGGCCTCGGCGCGGTGGAGACCGCCGCCGCGCTGCTCGGCACCTTCCGTGAGGCCGGGTACCACGAGAAGGACCTCGCGACCGTGGCCGAACGCCTGGAGATCCGGATACTGCGGCACCGCCGGCACACCACCGCGCTCGGCCGCGACGACGGCGACCGCTTCGCCACCGCCGTGCTGATCGGCTTCCCCGAGGACCCCTACCCCACCATCGGGGTCGTCAACTTCGGCCATGAGGCACCGCTCGCCGTCGGTCCGGGCGGAGTGGGCGAACTGCCCAGCGGCGACGGGCTGCCGCTCGGCCTCTGCGACCTCGTGGGCGGCCTGCCGCCGGTGCGCCGGGTGCCGTTGGCCGCCGACGAGACCCTGCTGCTGGTCACCGACGGGGTGAGCGAGGCCCGCGACCGTTTCGGCGCGTTCTATCCGCTGGCCCGGGACATCGCCGACGCGGTCGCCGCCGACCCGGGCCTGGCCGAGCCCCGGCACCTGGTCCGCCGGGTCCGCGACGGGGTGCTGCGGCACAGCGGCGGCCGGCTGGGCGACGACACCACGGCGTTCGCCGTGCGGCGGATACAGGAGGCGGCGGGCGAAGACGGCGAAGAGGGACGTTTGCGGTCCTGATGCCTTCCTGGGGCGCGGGTTTGCAGCCGCAGCGGTTACGGTGCTGGCTGGAGAGCGGATCAGGCTCGACAGGGGGAGGGACGATGCCCGGAACCGTGCTGCTGCTCGCGGCCTCGCCGCTGGGCCGGGGGTGCCTGGTGAACGCGGCCGGTGTGCTGCCGGTGCTGGCGGCCGTCGCCCCCGCCGTGCTGTCCGGCACCGACACCGCGCACGTGGTCGAACTCGTCGACCCGCTGGAGCCGCAGGCCGTGCTGACCCGGCTGCGCGCCGCGGCCGCCGCGCCCGGACCGCTCACCCTGTACATCGCCGGGCAGCTGCAGCTGGACCGGCGGCAGCGGCTGCCGCATCTCGCGCTGGCGCGCACCACCCCGGCCACCGTGCGCTATACCGGGCTGCCCTGGCACTGGGTGCGGGAGGAGCTGCGGTTGCGGTCGGCCGTGGACACGACGCTCGTCGTGGACCTGTACGCGGATGACGAGGCTTGGCGCCACGTCGCCGAGCGCGGGCTGGAATGCGGGCCCAGCGCCGCCGTCTACGGTCGTGTCGTGGGGGCTTCCGGGCGGCGGGGGCCGGCCGAGCCGGCGTACATGAAGGCCGTGGCGACGCTGCTGAGGAGCGGGTACCGGCCGCCGCTCGCCGAGCTGCACGAGCAGGCGATGGCTCGGGTGGGGGAGGTGGCCGCGGGCCGCAGTCTGGTGTTCGCCCACCCGCCCGTCCGTCCCGGCGGGCTGAACGGCCACCCGCGGAGCCCGGCTGCCGCCCTCGTGCTCCACGCTCCGGTCACCGTCGCTGCCGCCCCCGCAGCCGTCGACCCCCACGCCGCCATCACCACCCAAGTCCAAGCGGGCCGCTACCCCGAGGCCGATGCGCTGGCCGCGCGGCACGAGGTCGCCGCCGTTCGTTCGTACGGCCCCGGGTCCGAAGAAGCGCTGCACTGGGCGGAGGTGCGGGCGGATCTGGCGATGTTCGCGGGGGATCCGGTGCGCAGTTGCCGGGCCTGGCTGGGGGTTGCCGGGGCCCGGCTGGGGGCGGGGCAGCCGGTGGACTCGCCCGCGGTGGAGGCGGCCGTGGACCGGGCGCACCACCAGTGGGGCCGGATCACGGAGGCGGCGCCGGCCCGGGAACTCGGGTCGGCGCTGGCGGAGTTGCGGCTGCGGGTGCCGGGCCGTCGGCAGGGCGCGCTGGAGAACGTGCGGCGGCAGCTGCGCCAGCTGCAGGCGGCCCCCTGAGGGCCGTAGGGCCCCGCAGGTACTCCCGGGTCACGCCACCGACAACAGTGCCAGGGCCCCGGAGACGAGGGTGCGGACACCCGGGGCGACCACGGACAGGTCGGGCGCGAAGTGCGGGCTGTGGTTGCTCGGCACGGCCGCGAGTTTCTGCGGCAGGGTGTCACCGGGGGCCTGGTCCCACACCTCGGCGGGGGTGGTCGTCACGAACCAGTACGAGTACGGGATCGCGCCGTCGAGCGCCAGGTGCGGGAAGTCCTCGCTGCCCATCGCCGGGCCCGGGTCGAACACCGTGCCCGCGCCGAAGACCTCCTCGTGCACGGCGGCCACGGCCCTGTCGGTGTCCGCGTCGTTGACGGTCATCGGGAAGGTGCTGCCGATGGTCACCTCCGGCTCGCGCGGGCAGCCGGCGGCCAGGCACTCGCCCCGCGCGATACGCCGGATCGCGGCCAGCATCCGCTGCCGTACGTCCTCGGACTGGGTGCGCAGGTTCAGCGAGATGCGTGCCTCGGACGGGATGATGTTGTGCCGGATGCCGGCCTCGATCCGGCCCACGGTCAGCACGGCCGCGTCACCGGCGGCGATCTCCCGCGACACCACCGTCTGCAGCCGGGTGACGAGATAGGCGGCGGTCACCACGGGATCCACGGTCGCCTCCGGGCGTGAACCGTGGCCGCCCCGCCCGTGCACCACGATGTCCACGTCCGTCGCCGCCGACATGATCGGGCCCGGCGCGTGCGGGTACAGGCCCGCCAGGCCCGGCGCGGCATGCTGGCCGAGCAGGACGTCCGGCCGGCCGAACCGCTCGTACAGCCCGTCCGCGACCATCCGGGCCGCGCCCCGCCCGCTCTCCTCGGCCGGCTGGCCCACCACCAGCAGGGTGCCCCGCCAGGTCTCCCGCCCGGCGGCCAGCGCCTCGGCGGCCCCGGTCAGCCAGGTGACGTGCAGATCGTGCCCGCAGGCGTGCATCACGCCGTCCGTCTCGGAGGCGTACGGCAGCCCGGTCTCCTCCTTGACCGGCAGCGCGTCCATGTCGGCGCGCAGCAGCACGGCCGGCCCGTCCCCGTTGACCAGCCGCCCCACGACCCCGGTGCCGCCGACCCCCTCCGTCGTCTCGAACCCGGCGCCCTTCAGTCGCCCGGCCAGCGTCCCGGCGGTGCGGTGCTCGCACAGGGACAGCTCGGGGTGGCGGTGCAGGTCCCGGTAGAGGTCCTCCAGGTCCGGCACCGGGAGGTCGGAGGTCAGGTCCAGGGCGGTACGGGCGGCGGGAGAAGTCACGGGGCCAGCGTATGCGGGCCGGGCGCACGGGAGCCCCCGTGCGGGGGATCAATTCCGTCCGCGTGGTGACCGGTTGTGCGCCCGTACGAGGGGGGAGGGCGGCGAGGCCGCCGGTCTCCCCGCCCTCGTCGCGGCGGTGGGGGCGGGGGTCGCCGCGTGGGCCGGGCCCGTGTTCGCCGCCGTGATCAGTGCCGCCACGGCCACCACCGCTGCGGCGACGCCACGGACATACTTGGTGTTCTGCCGTTCGTAGGGTGCGGATGTACGTTCGTGCACGGCGACCTCGCTACACGACAGCGACGTATTAAGCATGCTTAAGTTGCCGTTTAACCTAGGGCTGGGCGATGCGAACGGCAAGGGGAATCAAGGGAGTTGGGGGGAATCGGGGATGCGCGAACGGGATGATCCCGAGGTCGTCGGCAGGCGCGTACAGCAATTGCGCATCCAACGCGGGCTGACCCAGCGACAGTTGGCGGAGCCCGCCTACACACCCGCCTACATCTCCACCCTGGAGGCGGGCCGCGTGCGAGCCTCCGACGTGGCGCTGCGGCACATCGCCGGCCGGCTCGGCGTGGCCTTCGAGGAGCTGGCCGTCGGCCGGCCCGCGCATCTCGCCACCGACCTCAGGCTTCGGCTCACCGAGGCCCAGCGGGTGCTCGCCGACGGCCGGGCCGAGGAGGCCGCCGTGCAGTACGCGGCGCTGCGGGAGGAGGCCGAGACCCATGGGCTGGGCGGCGAGCAGGCCAGCGCGCTGCTCGGGCTCGGTGAATCCGCCCTGGAGACAGGTGAGCTGGCCAAGGCCCGGGAGTTCTTCGAACGGGCCGAGGACTGCCTCGCGGACCAGTCGCTCCCGGTGCGCGTACCGGCCGTCCGCGGCCGCGCCGTCTCCCACTACCTCGCCGGTGAACTCCGCTACGCCGTCTACCTCCTGGAGTCCACCCTCGACGACCTGAACCGCGGCGGACTGCACGACCCCGACGCCCTGCTGCTGCTCTACGCCAGCGTCATCGGCCCGTACATGGACATGGGCGCGCACGCCCGCGCCGCCCAGGCCGCCGAGTTCGCCCTCGCGCTCGCCCCGCGGGCCGCGGACCCCGCGCTGATCGCCCGGATGCACCGCTCGGTGGCCCGTACCCTGATCGCCGAGGGCCGGGTCGCCGAGGCCGACGCCTCCCTCGCCAAGGCGGCCGAGCTGTACCGCCAGCTGCAGCTGCGCACCGAGCTGGCCAACTGTCACTGGATGCGCGGTTACGTCTGCGTCCAGAACGGCGAACTGGAGCGTGCCGAGGCCGAGTTGCGGCAGGCGTACGCGATGCTCTCGGAGAGCCGGGCCGCGCTGTACCGCAGCCAGGCCGCCGTGGAACTGGCCGACGTGCTGCACCGCCGGGCCAAGTCGGAGGAGGCCGCCGTACTCCTGGAGGGCGTCCTCGGCGACTTCTCCTCCGAGCGCGGCGCGGTGCACGCCGCCGCGGCCCACCGACTCCTCGGCATCATCGCCGAGGACGCCCGGGACACCGAGGCCGCCGAGGAGCACTACGTCCGTGCGCTCAGCCTGCTGGAACGCGCGGGCGCGGCCGGCGACCTCGCCGACCTGTGCCGCCTCCTGGGCGACCTGCTGCGCCGCACGGGCCGTATCGAGGCGGCCCTGGACGCCTACCGCACCGGCCTCGGCCACCGCACCGCCCCGGGCACCACCACCCTGGGCCCGGCCCCGGCCCAGCCACCGCTGTGAGCCCCCGGGGTCAGACCTGGGCCCGGCCCTGCTTGCGGATGTCCGCCAGGCGCAGGGCGCCGATCTGGACGGCGGCCTGCGTCGCGTCGTTCGGTGGTACGCCGCCCAGGCAGGCGTTGGTGAGCGCGAACGCGTCCTGGCCGACCCGGACGGCGGCCACCTCCACCCTGAGCAGGGCCTGCGTCCCGTCCTTCGCCGTGGCGGCGAGGCTGACCCGCAGCCCCTGGCGCGCGTCCCCGACCTGCGGCAGCGGGGCCGCGGTGACCTGGACGTCCTCCTGGATCCCGGTCCCGGTGGTGGCCGTGAACCGCGCGCACCGCGCCGGCATGGTCCCCAGCCAGCCGAGGGCCTTGTCGACGTCGGCGGGGCGGCGGGCGGCGATCTGGTAGCGCATCTGGGCGTTCTTGTCGGCGTCGTCGATGCCGACGGCGACTCGGGCGGGGCCGCCGAGGAGTTCCTCGGTGTAGAGGGCGTCCAGCAGAGGCTGGCAGTCCCCGGCCGTGGTGGTCGCCTTCAGCAGCCCGTCCTGCCAGGTGGCCGCCCCGCGGGTCGCCGTCCAGGGGGCGCCGAGGTCGTGCTCGTTGATCAGCGCGGCCTGCGCCTGCTCGTCGGTGAGCGTGGAACCGTCGGGCCGCGCGGGCGCCTTCGGCGTCGGGGTCGGCTTGTCGATCGCCGGAAGCGGCTGGGTCGCGGTCTCCGGCTGCCGCAGCCCGAACGCCGCGCAGCCGCCGACGACGATGAGACCGGCGGCGATGAGCGAGAGCTGGACGCGTCGGGGGAGGCGGGCCAGGCGGCGGATACCGGGCAGACCGGCGAGACCGGGGTGACCGGCGAGAGGGGGGAAATGCGGCATGCCCGGGCCGCCTGGATCGTGAAGGCCCGGAAAGCCGTGGCGGTACGGGGTCCGCGGGTCCCGGGAGCCGTGGCGGTCGCGGCGCTTCGGGGCACGGGGGGCGCGCGGGCGTATCGCGGGGATCATCGAGTGCCTCCTGAGCGCTCGGGCCGGTGGGGTCCCGGTCGGCGGAACCCTGCTTGTGGTGCGGTGGGGTGGTGCGGCGGCCGTGGTGTGGCGGCCCTGGTGTGGCGGCCGTGGTGTGGTGCCTTCTCTCACGGCACCACCGTCCCGCCCGCCCCACCAGCGCTCCGGGCCGTCCGGGTGAGCGGTCCGCCCGATCCAGGTGAGCGGCTCCCGAACTCGGGTGGGTGACCCGCGAAAATGCCTCGTCCCGCGGCTTCGCCGCCTGCTACGGTCCCCGTATGCAGCGCGCCCAGCAGTGCCAGAGCACGACGACGCCGGACACCGTCCCGGCGCGCTGACACCTGACCAGCACCGAAGCCCCGGGGCGAACGCCCCGGGGCTTGTGGCATGTCACGGGGCGAACGCCTCTCCGACAGAGGAGCCCCCCCATGAACGACCTGCTGCCCGACCACCGCCGCCTCGGCCGCGAACTCGGCCTGTTCGGCACCGACCCGCTGATGGGCGCCGGCCTGCCGTACTGGCTGCCCGACGGCGCGGTCGTACGGCACACCCTGGAGGAGTACATCCGCGAGGCCGAACGCCGGGCCGGATACCGCCATGTGTACTCGCCCGCGCTCGGCAAACGGGAGCTGTACGAGATCTCCGGGCACTGGGACCACTACAGCGACGACATGTACCCGCCCATGAAGCTCGGCGCGGACGAGGTGGTCCTGCGGCCCAGCCTGTGCCCCCACCACGCCCTGATCTACCGTTCCCGCTCCCACAGTTACCGGGAACTGCCCCTGCGCATCGCCGAGCTGGGCAGCATGCACCGTGCCGAACTCTCCGGCGTCCTCGGCGGTCTGACCCGCGTCCGCGCCATCCAGCTCAACGACGCGCATATCTTCTGCACCCTCGACCAGGCCGTGGAGGAGGCCCGCGCCGCGCTTGAGCTGATCGCCCGCGTCTACGCCGACCTCGGCATCGAGGCCGTACGGCACCGCCTGTCGCTGCCCGGCGAGGGCGGCAAGTACGTCGCCGACCCCGAACTGTGGCGCCGGGCGACCGGGCTGCTGCGGCAGGTGCTGGACGCATCCGGCATCGGCTACGAGGAGGCGGAGGGCGAGGCCGCCTTCTACGGCCCGAAGATCGACGTCCAGATCGCCGACCCGGCCGGACGCGAGTCCACCCTGTCCACCGTGCAGATCGACTTCCACCAGCCGGCCCGCTTCGACCTGCACTACATCGGCGCGGACGGCGCGAAGCACCGCCCGGTGATGGTGCACCGCAGCATCATCGGCAGCGTCGAGCGGGCCGTCGCCCACCTCATCGAGGCGCACTCCGGCGCCTTCCCGGCCTGGCTGGCGCCGCTCCAGCTGGCCGTCCTGCCGGTCGCCGAGGAGCAGGCGGAGCAGGCGGCGGAGGTCGTACGACAGGCCCGGGAGCTGGGCCTGCGGGCGGAGCTCGCCGACCCCGCCGAGGGCAGCCTCGGCGCCCGGATCCGCGCCGCGCGGCTGGTGCCGTACCAGCTGGTGATCGGTGCCCGTGAGGCCGCGGCGGGTCTGGCCGCCGTACGGCTGCGGGACGGCCGCAGGCCCGGTGAGCTGCCGGTGCCGGAGCTGCTGTCCCGGATCGCCGCACGGGTCGCCGCACGCGGTGCCGCCCTGTGGGAGTGACCGTGGTGATCTAAGGTCGGCTTGACGGAAGGAGTCCGCCGTGACCGGTCAGCCCATCCCCGTGATCATCGACTGCGACACCGGTGTCGACGACGCCCTCGCCCTGCTGCTGGCGGTGCGCCACCCGGGCCTCGATCTGCGGGCGGTGACCTGCGTGGCCGGGAACACGGACGTGGACGGCGTGGTCCGCAACACCCTGACCGTGCTGGAGCAGGCGGGCGCCCCCGACATCCCGGTGGGCCGGGGCGCCGAGCGCCCGCTGCTCGAACCGGCGCGCTCGGCCGCGCATGTGCACGGCGCCGACGGCATGGGCGACCTGGGCCTGCCCGCGCCCGGGCGCACCGCGTCCGAGCTGGACGCCGTGACGCTGCTGCGCCGCGAGATCCTGGCCTCCCCGCGCCCGGTCACCCTGATCCCCACCGCGCCCCTGACGAACATCGCCCTGCTCCTGCGCACCCACCCGGAGGTGACCCGCAACATCGAGCGGATCGTCTTCATGGGCGGCGCGGTGTCCGTCGGGAACGCCACGCCGGTCGCCGAGTTCAACGTCTGGCACGACCCGGAGGCGGCGGCGATCCTGCTCACGGCCGGGGTGCCGATCACGATGTACGGCCTCGATGTCTTCATGCAGGTCGTCGTGGACGCCCCGGACGTCCACCGGTTGCGGCAGAGCAGCGACCCCGGTACCCGGCTGGCCGGTGAACTCCTCGCGCACCGGCCGACCACCCAGGGCGAGGAGCCGGAGGCGGAGGAGGCGGGCGGCCTCGGCGACGCGGGCGCGGTGTGCGCGGTCGCCGATCCGCAGGGCATCACCACCCGCCGCCTGCCGGTCGAGGTCTCCCTGGCCCCCGGCCCGTCCCGGGGCCAGACGATCGTCGACCGCCGCCCCCGCCCCGGCGAGTCCGAGATCCACGAGGGCAGACGCGAACAGGCCCTGGTGGACGTGGCGTTGCAGGTCGACGTGGACCGCTATGTGAAGCTGTACCTGGAGACGGTGGAGCGGCCCTAGGGGCGGTCACCGGACACTCAACGCACGGTAGGGCTGGGACTCGGTCCCGCCGGCGCGTTCCCGCCGGCCAGCCCGTTGATGTCGACCGGCGTCGACGTGGCGTTGGGCGGTGGCGTCAGCACCACCTCGGGCTGGCCCGCCGCGGGCGGTGGCGGCGTCAGGTCGGAGTTGGGCAGTTTCGGCGGGGTGGTCTGCTGGAAGATGGTCTGGTCGAAGTCGACCAGACCGGTCTTCTCCATCACCGTCATGTGGTCCAGCACGGTGTTGTTGGCCTGGTCGGCGAGGGCGCGCACCAGCGAGTTCTTGGTGGTGGACCGGATCTTCGAGATCGTGTTGAAGATCGCGCCGTGCGTCATCCGCAGGATGTTGGCGAAGTCGCTGTCGAACTTCTTCCCGCTGTCCGCCTTCAACTGGCTGACGAAGCCCTGCTGCTGGGGGCTCGGCAGGTCGGGAAGGGTGATGTTCAGCATCGGCGCGATCTTGCGGCAGGTGGTGTCCAGCGCCGCGTGCCCGTCGACCAGGTGCTTGCTGGCCGTGATGACCGCCGGTGTGGTGCCCTTCTGCAGCCCGATCTGCCCCACCGGGTACTCCCACAGACCGGCCGCCCGCACCTTCACCACGAAGTCCCGGTCCTGCTCGGTGAGCGGCCCCCACTGGGTGTTGGCGATGACGCGGTCCTGGGCGGTGGTGACCTTGTTCAGACCGAGCATGCTCGGATAGGCGAGTGCTACGAGGGTCATGGCCATCGCCCCTCCCACGAAGAGGGATCCCGTCGCGTTCCGCGAAAAGCGCACCGTGCCTCCTGCCCGGGTCGTGAAGCCGCCGCGTGGCGGTTCGGACACACAGCAGTACGGATGCGGAGGCCGTTCGTATCTGTGCGGCAGGTAAAGAAGAGTTGACCAAACCTCGGGAGAGTTGACCATTACACGGGAGAAGGCAGACGAAACGCGGGCCTAGATTCGCCGCATGCCCCCACAGCCACCACCGCCCCGCATGCCCGCAGCCCTCCCCGTGCTGCCCTACCGCAAGCCCACCAAGGGCCGCGACTACTGGGTCGTCGACGACGCCCTGCCCGGCGTCGACGCCGTACGGGAGCGGTGCCTGGCCAAGGACGACTGGGTCAAGGGCTACCCGTACACCTCCGAGACCTGGCCCGGCCTGCGCGCCATGCCCGGCCTGGAGCCCGGTGAACTGGCCCGCATCGAGAGCCTGGTGAAGAAGGCCACCGGCGCGAAGGAACTGTGGGTGCAGCAGGCGCCCGGCGGCGGCACCCTGAACCACAACTGCGTCCAGGTGGTCGGCGAGGGCGAGAGCGAGCCCCGCCCGCACACCGACTCGCGTGCCCTGTGCCGGTACGCGGCCGTGCTCTACCTCAACCCGGACGTCCCCAAGGACTGCGGCACCGCCTTCTACCGCCAGTCCCTGCCCGGCGGCCGACTCGGCGGCAACATCGTCCAGGCCCCGCACAACAACCTCGTCGAGGCCCTCGGCACGCGGTTCGTACCCGGCGACCACTTCGAGGAAGACGTCCGCGTCCCCCACAAGTACAACCGCCTGCTCCTCTACAACGCCAACCTCGTACACAGCGCGACGCGTTACCACGGCAAGACGCTGGAGGAGAAGCGCATGACGGCGGTCTTCTTCTGGATGGCCTGAGCCCGCACGGCATCAGGTGAGAGGCCGGTTCGACGGGCGGTGAGGGCTCATCCGCTCTGCACGGAGTCGCCGTTCTCATCCGTCACGGAGGCGATCTTGCACGGCACGGGGCCGTCCGGGAGGCTGTTCACCGAGGCGGAGGGATTGCCGTCCGACGGCTGGTCGGTTGCCGTGGCCAGCGGTTCCACCGTACCTATGCACCAGCTGCCGCTGCCACCGTAGCGGTCGAGGCGGTGTTGGCCGTCTTGGCCGCGGAGAGTGCCCCGGTCAACGCGAGGCACAGGGCAGCCGGCAGGGCGAGCGAATTCCTGATGCGCATGAGTGTCTCCCGTGGATGGAGAGTAATCGTGCGGTGCTTCGGCATGCGCGGAATTCGATGACAACGTTAACGGCCGTGCGGGAAGCCGCAAGTTGTTCTTGGGGCGGGATGGGCTTCTTGATCGAGGTGCGACGAACGCGGCCCTGTGCTACGCCTGAAAAGTAGGTGTAGGGAGTCGGCCATGATCGCGAATTCAGGTGAGCGTGGAAGGCGGGGGCAGACGTCCGAAGCTCCGTCCGTCGAACAGGGGTCCTGGCAGCAATGGTCGTCACGTTCCAGGCCGGGCGTGTCCCCGGCGCCACCGTCCACCCTCCCGGCAGCAGTAAGCCCCTCGGCGTTCGTGTCGGCGGGCACGTGCACGAACTGCGGGCAAGCGACCGGGGGCGAACCGACTTGTCAGTTCTGCAATCAAGTCCAGTCCATGCCGCCCGGAATAACCCTGTCCACCGCCGGACTGCGTTTCGGCGGCTACCTTCTTGAGTCGGTGATAATCGTCTGTACCCTGTGGATCGGCTGGCTCATTTGGGCGTTGATAGTCTTCCAGTACGGTCAGACGCCCGCCAAACAGCTGCTGCACATGCGAGTCATTCACATTCCGCAGCATCGACCTGCTCGATGGTGGAGAATGTTCTTCCGCGAATTCATCGCGAAGACCCTCATCGGTTTCCTTGCCGCCTTCACCCTCCTGATTCCGTACTTCTGGCTTCTGTGGGATCGAAACCGGCAGGAACTGTGGGACAAAATGGCCACGACGCTCGTCGTGACCGACCAGCGTGATCAGCTGAGCCGGCAGCCGTGACAGTTCACAGCACCAGCAACAACGCCGCCACAGCCATCCACCCCGCACACACCGCCAACGTCACCGCCACGCAGCGGACGCGGAGGGTGTTGTAGCGGCGTTCGTACTCGGTGCGCAGGGATGCGCAGCGGGAGGCGATGCGTTCCAGGTCGGCGCGGGCCCGGTGCAGGGTGTCGGTGACGTAGCGGCGTTCGATCTCCTCGCGTTGGGCGGTCGTCAGCCAGTCCATCGGGGCGACGAACGCCCGTGCGCGCTGTTCCGCCTCGGCGATCCGGGCCTGCCAGAGCAGGTATCCCTCGACCTCGTTGGCGAGGGCGCCGTCGGGCCCCCGCCGTGGCAGACCTGTCACCCCTGCCCTCGGTCGGTCCGCGCCGGGAGCTGGTGCTCGTGTTCCGCCATCGCGATGTCGGGGTGGTGCAGGTCGAACGCGGGGGACTCGCTGCGGATCCGGGGCAGGGTGAGGAAGTTGTGGCGTGGGGGCGGGCAGGAGGTGGCCCATTCCAGGGAGCGGCCGTAGCCCCAGGGGTCGTCGATGGCCACCGGCTTGCCGTACTTGGCGGTCTTCCACACGTTGTAGAGGAACGGCAGCATCGACAGGCCGAGCAGGAAGGACGCGATCGTCGAGACCGTGTTCAGGGCGGTGAAGCCGTCGGCCGCCAGGTAGTCGGCGTAGCGCCGCGGCATACCCTCGGCGCCCAGCCAGTGCTGGACCAGGAAGGTGCCGTGGAAGCCCGCGAACAGCATCCAGAAGGTCATCTTGCCGAGCCGCTCGTCGAGCATCTTGCCGGTGAACTTGGGCCACCAGAAGTGGAATCCGGCGAACATCGCGAAGACGACCGTACCGAATACCACGTAGTGGAAGTGGGCCACCACGAAGTACGAGTCGGAGACGTGGAAGTCCATCGGCGGGGAGGCGAGGATGACACCGGTCAGACCGCCGAAGAGGAACGTGACCAGGAAGCCGGCCGACCAGAGCATCGGGGTCTCGAAGGACAGGCTGCCCTTCCACATCGTGCCGATCCAGTTGAAGAACTTCACCCCGGTGGGGACGGCGATCAGGAAGGTCATGAAGGAGAAGAAGGGCAGGAGCACGCCGCCGGTGACGTACATGTGGTGGGCCCACACGGTCACGGACAGACCGGCGATGGAGATGGTCGCGGCGATCAGGCCCATGTAGCCGAACATCGGCTTGCGGGAGAACACCGGGATGATCTCGCTGACGATGCCGAAGAACGGCAGGGCGATGATGTACACCTCGGGATGGCCGAAGAACCAGAAGAGGTGTTGCCACAGCAGGGCTCCGCCGTTGGCGGCCGTGAACACGTGGGCGCCGAACTTGCGGTCCGCCTCCAGCGCGAACAGCGCGGCCGCCAGGACCGGGAAGGCCAGCAGGACCAGCACGGCGGTCAGCAGCACGTTCCACACGAAGATCGGCATGCGGAACATGGTCAGACCCGGGGCACGCATGCAGATGATCGTGGTGATGAAGTTGACCGAGCCGAGGATGGTGCCGAAGCCGGAGAAGGCGAGCCCCATGATCCACATGTCGCCGCCCACGCCCGGGGAGCGGACCACGTCCGACAGCGGGGAGTAGGCGAACCAGCCGAAGTCGGCCGCGCCCTGCGGGGTGAGGAAGCCGCCCACCGCGATGAGCGAGCCGAACAGGTACAGCCAGTAGGCGAACATGTTCAGCCGCGGGAACGCCACGTCCGGGGCGCCGATCTGCAGCGGCATGATCCAGTTGGTGAAGCCGGCGAACAGCGGGGTGGCGAACATCAGCAGCATCACGGTGCCGTGCATCGTGAACAACTGGTTGAACTGCTCGTTCGAGATGATCTGCAAGCCGGGCCGGGCCAGCTCGGCGCGCATGATCAGCGCCATGACGCCACCGGCCAGGAAGAACGCGAACGACGTCGCCAGATACAGCGTGCCGATCGTCTTGTGGTCGGTGGTGGTCAGCCACTTCACCACGACACCGCCGGGCTGCCTGCCCCTGACCGGCACCTCGCTCTCGTACGAGACCTCGGCCGCGGCGGCACCATGGGGTTCGTTGAGGATGCTCACACCTGCATCCTTGCTGCGGGGCGGCGCACTCGAAGCCCTGAGCGGCCGACGCGCGGCCGTTCGCGTGACGGATGCACACGGATGGCGCAACCGCACCGTTGCCGGTGGCCCGCGAGTTCCGTACGACAGGATGATGTCGTGACCGAACAGATGGATCAGCCGGCCGCCCGCCCGCTCGCGCATCGGCCCGTTCAGGTGTCCGGGCAGCTGGCTGCCGGGGGATTGGTGGTGGCCGGGCTCGCCTGGGTGGTGCGGGGGGTGTGGGAGGTGCGGCTCGCCCGTGCGGGGGAGCCGGACGCCGGGCCGCCGGATCAGGGCAACGGGGTGCACCGGCCCCTCAACGCACTGGAGAACTCGTACCACTTGGTGACGTCGATGGGGGACGTGCTCGTCTTTCTCTGCGCGGCGCTGTTCCTGTCCTGGCTGTGGCGGCTGCGGGAGAACGCGCGGGCACTGTCGGGGGACGCGCCGAAGTACCTGGGGATCTGGGTGTATCTCGGGTGGATCGTGCCCGTGGTCAATCTGTGGTTTCCGCGGGGGATCGTCGTCGACGCGTTCCGCGCCGGCGCGCCCGGGCGGAAGCTTCCCGGCTCCGTCGATGTGTGGTGGGGGCTGTGGCTGATCGGGATGCTCAGTGGGGTGGGGATCGTCTGCCGCGACTCCACCGACCAGATCATCGGGCGTGCCTACAGCGAGGTGTGGCCGCTGCTGGTGTCCGACACCGCCGTGGTGGGGGCCGCCGTCGCCGGGGCCTTCGCGGTACGGGCCGTCACCGCCGTACAGGTGGAGCGGTTGCGCGGGGCGCGGGCGGCCGGGAGCCAGGTGACCGGGGTCGTGTAGCCGTCGGCGCACCGGCGGTGGCCCGGTCTCCGGCGGCAGACCGGGCGAGGGGCCGTCGGCGAAAGTCCGGTGTGTGCGGCGGTACGGCGTGCGGTACGGATGGACGGCATGAGCAGTATCGCCATTGTGGGTGCCGGGCCGGGGCTCGGGGCCGCTGTCGCGCGGCGGTTCGGACGGGAGGGGTTCGCCGTCGCCCTCCTCGCCCGGGACCGGGACCGGCTCGACACGCTGGTGCGGGACCTCGGCGGGAGTGGCGTCCTGGCCCGGGGGTTCCTCGCCGATGTGCGCAGGCCGCAGGAGCTGACCGGGGCACTGGGGCGGGCGGCGGACGAGATGGGGACCATCGAGGTGCTGCAGTACAGCCCCGTGCCGCACCGGGACTTCATGCGGCCCGTGCTGGAGACGGGGCACCGGGATCTCGTCGGGCCCATCGAGTTCTCCGTGTACGGTCCCGTCGCCGCCGTGCAGCAGGTGCTGCCGGGCATGCGGCGGCTGGGGCGCGGGACGATCCTGTTCGTCAACGGGGCGACCGCCGTTCTGCCGCACACCGAGCGGGCGGGGACGTCCATCGCGTTCGCCGCGGAGAGCGCGTACGGGCATCTGCTGCACGAGCGGCTCGCGGGCGAGGGGATCCATGTCGCGCAGCTGGTGATCCCCGGGGCGATCACGCCGGGGCACGCGCGCAAGGATCCGGTCGTGCTCGCGGAGATGCTGTGGGGGATGCACCGGGACCGGCACGGTTACCGGCACTTCGCCGACGACCTCGACAGCTGACCTCCCATGGCCTTCGGTGCTGACTGGGCACCGTCAACCTGCGGGGTAGGGGTTTGTACGCCAATATGGGGATGTTGGCCGTATTGCTCTCTTCAAGGGGGCCTCCGTGGCTGTCGAAATCCCCGCGATCATCAAACCGTCCCGGCTCCGAAGCCGGGGCGGGCTGCTGGGCGAGTGTCTCGCCGAGTTCCTCGGGACCCTCGTGCTCATCGCCTTCGGCGCCGGTGTGGTCGCGATGGCGGTCGCCGCGCTGCCCGGCTCGGGCCGTGCCGCCACGCCCCTCACGATCTTCCTCGCGGCCGGCGACTGGCTGCTGATCGCCTGGGGCTGGGCGTTCGCCGTCGTCTTCGGCGTGTACGTGGCGGGCGGGGTCAGCGGCGCGCACATCAACCCGGCGGTGACGCTGGCGATGGCCGTGCGGCGCGGCTTCCCCTGGGCGAAGGTGCTGCCGTACTGGTTCTCGCAGGTCGCCGGCGCGCTCACCGGCGCGGCGCTGGTCTACCTCGTCTATCACGACGCGATCAGCGCCTACGACCAGGCGGCGCCCGGACCGAAGGTGAACGGGCACACGAACGCCACCTTCTCCATCTTCGCCACGTTCCCGGCGGCGTACTTCCACGGTGGCGTCTGGGGCCCGCTGATCGACCAGATCGTCGGTACGGCGTTCCTGCTCATGCTGATCGCGGCCGTTCTCGATGTGCGCAACCAGGCCGTGAAGGCCAACCTCGGGCCGCTGGTCGTGGGCCTCGTCGTCGCCGCGATCGGCATGTCCTACGGCGCGAACGCGGGCTATGCCATCAACCCGGCCCGTGACTTCGGGCCGCGCCTGCTCACCTACGCGGCGGGCTGGAACAGTCTGGCCTTCCCGGGCAGTGTGTCCGGCTTGTACAGCGGCTACTGGTGGATCCCGATCGTCGGCCCGCTGATCGGCGGCGTGGTCGGCATCGTGGTCTACGACCTCTTCATCGGCGATGTGCTGCTCGTCCGGGCGCAGTTGCAGCAACTGCCGGAGCCGGGGCGGGCGACTCAGGTGCGCACCGCCGAGGAGGAGTGAGGGTCCGTCACGTGCCGGGATGTTCCGGGGTGTTCTCCGGTTCGGCGCAGGTGGCCGCCGCCCGGCGGGCCGTCGCCGCGATCTCCTCCAGCGCCGCCAGATGGCGGGCGAGCGCCCTGCGCCCGGTGAGTGTGAGCGCGGCCCAGGTGCGCGGACGCTTGCCGAGGTAGCCCTTGCGGATGCCGACGTAACCCGCCTTCTCCAGTGCGGTGAGAGTCTTGCTCAGCGTGGAGTCGGAGACCTGGCAGTAGTCCCGCAGGACGGCGAACTCCGCCTCGCCGCACGCCGAGAGGTAGGCGGCCAGGGCCAGCCGGGTCGGGTGGTGGAGCTCGCGGTCGAGCGTGGGTGGCGTGCCGTGCCCGGGGCCGGTCATGCGGTGCCGCCCTGTCGCCGAAACGCGCGCAGCACGCGCTCGGCGCCGGTGGCCAGGCCGTAGGCGATCAGCCAGCCCGGTCCGCCGTACGGGATCGCGGCCAGCGCGCCTATGGCGAGGCAGACGAGGGGCGCCACCCACAGGTCCCAGGCCCCGCGGCGGGGCCCGCCGTCCCGGCTGAACCAGCGGGCCACGCCGCCATGGTGGGCGCCGGTCCAGATCAGTGCGAAGAAGGCGGCTGCGAAGGCCAGTCCGGTGAGCGCCAGCCACGTGCCGTACCGCGGCATCAGGTCGGACAGCCCGAGCGCGGTGAAGGCGGCGGCGAAGGTCAGGCCCTGGCCGATGTCGTAACCACGGGGCCTGGTCCGCTCGTTCGCCTCGCTCGCCCTGCGTGCCGCGGTGCGTGCGGCGCAGGCGGCGGCGAGCGCGTCCCGCGCCTGCCGGGCGTCCATCGAGTCCCCCGTGCTGTTCATGTGTGCCTCCGGCATTCGGTGTGGGGAGGGGCGATTGGTCGGCCGCCCCTCACGCATACCGACAGCATGGACAGTACTTTCCATAAATGCAAGTACTTTCAATCGATGGGAACCCGGGTCACAGCGGCCGGTTCGGCCAGTTCAGCAGTCGCGCGCCGATCACGGCCGTCTGGAGCATGTAGCGGTGGGTCGGGTCGGACGGGTCGGCGCCGGTGAGCTGGTGGATGCGTTCCAGGCGGTAGGTGAGGGCGCGAACGCTCAGGGAGAGGCGGCGCGCGGCCTCGGCGGCCACACACCCCGAGTCGAAGTAGGCGCCGAGCGTGTCCAGCAGGGGTACGGCCCCGCCGCGGGCCTTGGTGAGCGGGCCGAGCGTGTGCGACACCAGGTCGACCAGCGCCTGCCGGTCCCGGGCCAGCACCGGATAGACGAGCAGGTCGGAGGCGCGCAGCACCGGCCCGGCCAGGTCGAGACGGGCCGCCATCTCCAGCGCGGCGAGGGCCTCCTCGTACGACTGCACGACCCCGCCGGCGCCGTGCTGCGGGCGGCCGATGGCGACCCGCAGTGCTGCTCCGGCGGCGCCCGTCGCCGCGTACGCGTGCTTGGCGAAGTACAGGAGGATCTCGTCCTCGTCGCCGGGCGCGACGCAGATCAGCCGGCCGTTCTTGGTGGTGAGCAGGATGCTCCGGGAGTCGAAGCGGGCGAGTACGGCGGCCTCGACCCGGCGGGCGACCGGGCCGCCCTCGACGTAGACGGACGGGCCCTCGGCGACGGCCACCGCGTGCGCCCGGGACAGCCTGAGGCCGAAGCGTTCGGCGCGCTCGGCGAGCCGGCCCAGGTCGCTGCGGCCGTAGAGCAGGTCGTCGATGAACTCCCTGCGCGCGGCCTCCTCGCGGCGCACGGTGAGCCGCTGGGCGCGCTCGTAGCCCTCGGCGAACGCGTCGATCGCCTGCTCCACGGCGGCCAGTGTGGCCAGGCTGCTCTCGGCCGAGCCGGGCCCGGCCGGCCAGGCGGCGCGGGTGGCGGCCAGGTGGGCGACGACCAGGGCGCGCAGTCCGTGCCCGGCGTCGGCGGCCTGCTCGCCCAGGGTCCGCCGCGCCTTCAGTTCCTCCCTGGTCAGCCGCCGGCCGGTGGCCGAGACCTCGGCCAGCGTCCGGGTGAACCCGTCCAGATAGTGCTCGGAGTCATCGTGTATGTCGTGCTGGTCCCCCATGCCGGCCCCCGCCCCCGTGACCTTCCCCGTGGCCTGCCCGCGGCCACTCCCCGTGATCTTGACGCGCCGGTGACGGTTTCTTAGCGCCTGTCCGGCATGCAGAACCTAGTGAACACTGCCGGAAACCGGCAATGCGCGGGGGTGTGCCCCTGCCGCACCATCCTCTGCGGGGAGCACTACGGGGGGTTGCGGTGCCGGGCACCGGAAGATGCCCGGCACCGCGCCACGGGGGCTTCCGTATCTCATCGTCTGACGCAAGGACGTGTGTCATGGAAGCCCTCGGCGTGCTCGTCGCCGTCTGTCTCGTCGCCGTGGTGCTCGCGGTGTTCGCGTTCTCCCGGCTGTACCGCAAGGTGGACCAGAGCCAGGCCCTGATCGTGTCGAAGACGCGCCAGGTGGACGTGTCCTTCACCGGTCAGGTCGTCCTGCCGATCCTGCACAAGGCCGAGGTCATGGACATCTCGGTGAAGACCATCGAGATCAGCCGCTCGGGGCGGGACGGACTGATCTGCCGGGACAACATCCGCGCCGACATCCGGATCCTGTTCTTCGTCAAGGTCAACAAGACCGTCCCGGACGTCATCAAGGTCGCCCAGACCGTCGGCACCGAGCGCGCCAGCCACCAGGACACGCTCCAGGAGCTGTTCCACGCGAAGTTCTCCGAGGCACTGAAGACCGTCGGCAAGCAGATGGACTTCACCGACCTCTACACCAAGCGCGAGGAACTCCGGTACCACATCATCGAGTTGATCGGCATCGACCTCAACGGCTACCACCTCGAGGACGCGGCGATCGACTACCTGGAGCAGACCCCGCTCTCCCAGATGGACCCGGCCAACGTCCTCGACGCCGAGGGCATCCGCAAGATCACCGAACTGACGGCGATCGAGCACGTGCGCACCAACGAGGCGAAGCGCAACGAGCAGAAGGAGATCACCCGCCAGGACGTCGACGCCCGCGAGGCCATCCTGGAGCTGGAGCGCCGCCAGGCGGACGCCGAGATCAAGCAGAAGCGGGAGATCGAGACCTCCCGGGCCCGCGAGGAGGCCGAGACCGCCCGCGTGATGGAGGAGGAACGGCTGCGCGCCCAGGGCGCCTTCCTGCGCACCGAGGAGCAGCTGGGGGTCCAGCGGGAGAACCAGGCCCGGGAGATCGCGGTCGCCGCGAAGAACCGCGAGCGGGTCATCGCCGTCGAGAACGAGCGGATCGAGAAGGACCGCCTGCTGGAGGTCATCGCCCGGGAGCGGGAGACCCAGCTGACCCGGATCTCCGCCGAGAAGGAGGTCGAGGCGGAGAAGCGGGAGATCGCCGAGGTCATCCGGGAGCGGGTCGCGGTGGACCGTACGGTCGCCGAGCAGGAGGAGTCCATCAAGAAGCTGCGCGTGGTGGAGGAGGCCGAGCGCGAGCGGCAGGCGCTCGTCATCGCCGCCGAGGCGGAGGCGCAGGAGAAGCTGGTCAAGGACATCAAGGCCGCCGAGGCCGCGGAGCAGGCCGCCACCCACCGCGCCGCCGAGGAACTCACCCTCGCCGAGGCCCGGTTGAAGACCGCCGACCTCGACGCGCAGGCCAAGCTGCGGCTCGCCGAGGGCGTCCAGGCCGAGGCCGCCGCCGAGGGGCTGGCCGCCGTCCAGGTCCGCGACAAGGAGGCCGAGGTGACGGTGAAGGCCGGCCGCGCGGAGGCGGAGGCCACCGGGGCACGGCTGCGGGCCGAGGCCGAGGGCACCCAGGCCAAGGCACTCGCGGAAGCGGAGGGCGCGCGGGCCAAGGGGCTTGCGGAGGCCGAAGGCGCGCGGGCGGCCGCGGAGGCCACCGAGGCGCGGCTGAAGGCCGAGGCGGAGGGCACCCGGGCCAAGGGCCTGGCCGAGGCCGAGGGGACCAAGGCGAAGGCGCTCGCGGAAGCCACCGCCATCGGCGAGAAGCTGAAGGCCGAGGCCGCCGGTCTGACCGAGAAGGCCGCCGCGATGGCCGCGCTGGACGAGGCCTCGCGCGGGCACGAGGAGTACCGGCTGCGGCTGCAGGCGGAGAAGGAGATCCGGCTGGCCGGTCTGGAGACACAGCGGCAGGTGGCCGAGGCGCAGGCGACGGTGCTGGCGACCGGCCTGGAGAACGCCGACATCGACATCGTCGGCGGGGAGTCCGTCTTCTTCGACCGGCTGGTGTCCTCCATCTCCCTCGGCAAGGGCGTGGACGGCTTCGTCGCCAACTCCCGCACCGCGCAGGCCCTGGCGAAGCCCTGGCTGGACGGTACGGGCAGCTTCACCGACGACCTCTCCCACATCCTCGGCTCACTCGGCTCGGCGGACGTGCGGAACCTGACGGTGTCGGCGCTCCTGGCGAAGCAGATCAAGAACGGCGGCCCGCAGGCGGGACAGCTCCAGAAGCTCCTCGACCGGGCGAGCGAACTGGGCCTGTCGGACACACCGGTGACAGCACTGAACGGAAGCGGCACGGGGAGCTGAGTGCAGCGCCCCGAAGGGGCGCGGGGCTGTGCCGATATGCGGCTGCGCCGCGTGGGCGCGACCAGCCCACCACCGCCCCGCACCCGGCATACGACTCGCAGCCCCGAGCCCATAGCCGCACCTTCCACGAAGGGAAGCACCCGCAATGCCCACCGCTGAGGCGCCGCAGGCCGATGTCGACGCCGGCACCTACGAGGTGCTCCGCGACCGGCTTACCGCGCAGGCCGCGGAGCTTGCCCGGCGGGCCGAGACGCTGAACGCCCGCCGGGCCGAAGAGTTCGGCTCGGCGCGGCTGGACCTCGCGCGCACCGGCCGCCTCCGCACCGAGCAGGCGTGCGTGCCCAGCGACATCGTGGCCGTAGGGGACGCGCTCCTCTTCGGCGCGACCGGCGCAGTCACGGACGTCCTCGCGCTGTACGGCCGCGAAGGCGAGCCGCTGGCCGAGGACGCCGTGCCCGGCCTGCTGGACGACCCCGGTTTCACAAGGGAGTTCAGCGCGCTGCACCGTTACTACCGCGAGGCGAGGCTGCTGCGGCTGCGCCGGGTCGACGGCCGGCTGCTGGCGGTGTTCCGCACCGGCGAGAAGGCCGAGGACGTGCGCGTACTGCGCTGGTCGCGCACCGACAGCGGCCGCGTGGCCTTCCTGGACGCGCGCGGCGACCGCGACGACGTCTTCCCGCCGGCCCAGGACGTGACCTGGACGGAGACCACCCGGGAGGACCACGTCCTCGGCCGGGACGCGTACGTCGCCGTACCCGGCGGGCTGGGCGTGACGACCGTCGGCGGATCCCTCACCGTGCGCACCGCGGACGGCGAACCGCTGTACACCGAGCCGGTGCAGGAGCCGCTGCAGGCGCTCGCCGACGCCGCCGTCGCGCACACGGGCGTCGGCCCGCTGGTGCTGCTGAGGGTACGGCCGTACAAGGAGGACGCCGACCGGTACCTGGTGTTCGACACACTGAGCCGTACCGTGGTGCGGCTGGACGGGATCGGGCAGGCGTGCCGGCGGCTGCCCGAGGATCAGGGGATCGTCTTCCCGGGCGGCTACTGCCTGGCGGGCGGCGCGCACAAGACGTACGAACTCGACGTGGCCGGCCTGGAGTTCGAGTGCGAAGTCCGCGCGCCGAACGGCGAGGACGTGCTGTACGCCTTCCGCTCCCGCGCCGAGGGCCGCACGCTGCTGCTGTCGTACAACACCCTGCGCAAGGAGGTCGCGAACCCGCTGCCGTGCCGGGGCTGGGCGCTGTTCGAGGACGGCGCGCTCGCGGTGCTGCGGGCCGGCGGCGACGAGCCCGCGCACACCCATCCGATCCAGTGGTGGACCTCGCCGTACGTCTCCGACACGCATGCCGCCGCCCTGCGCACCGGCACCGGCGCGCTAGCCCGGGTCGGCAACGCGGACCTGGTGCGCGGGCTCGCCGACTGTCTGTCCGTGGCCGGGCTGGTGACGGACGGCATCGAGACCGGCGAGGGGTACCGGGCGCTGGTGGCGGCCTGTGTGCGGGCCGCCGACACCCACCACTGGCTCGCCGACCGGGAACTGGGGGATCTGGCCGGCCCGTTGGGTGACGTCCGGGCCACCGCGGAGAACGTACTGGTCGAGTTCGAGACCGTACAGACGCTGACCCGGCAGGCCGCCGACGCCCTCGGCGAGGCCGCCGAGCGGATCGCCGCCGTGGTGCGCCGGCTGCGCGGGGAGGCGCCGCGCGAGGCCGCCGCCTGGGTGCGCGGGCTGACCGAACTCCGGCACGCCCACGGGCACCTGCTCACGCTGCGCGAGCTGCGGTACGTCGACGCCGCCCGGGTGCAGGAGCTGGCGACCGCCACCGAGGACGACCTGGCCGCCTTCGGGCGGCGGGCCGTGGCCTTCCTGGCGCGCGCGGACGCCTTCGCCGGACAGCAGGAGGAGGTCGAGCGGCTGGTCGCCGAGTCGGCGGCCGTCGAGACCGTCGCGGGTGCCGCGCCCGTCGCCGCCCGGCTGGACGAGCTGGCCGACGGGCTGCGCACGGTCACCGAGGTCGTGACCGGCCTCGACATCGCCGACGCCACGGTCCGTACGGCCGTACTGGAGCGGATCGCGGAGGTGCTGGGCGGCGTCAACCGGGCCCGCGCCACCCTCGACGGCCGCCGCCGCGCCTTGCAGGACCACGAGGGGCGGGCCGAGTTCGCCGCCGAGACCGCGCTGCTCGCCCAGGCCGTCACCGCCGCGCTCGCCGCGTCCGGCACACCGCAGGAGTGCGACGACCAACTGGCGGCGGTCCTGGCCCGGTTGGAGGACCTGGACGGCCGGTTCGCCGAGTTCGACGACTTCCTCGCCGAACTCGCCGACCGGCGCACCGAGATCTACGAGGCCTTCGCCGCCCGCAAGCAGTCCCTCGCCGACACCCGCGCCCGCCGCGGCGAACAACTCGCCGTCTCCGCCGGGCGGATGCTGCAGACGGTCGCCCGCCGCGCGGCCACCCTCTCCGACACGGACGCGGTCGCCACCTACTTCGCCTCCGACCCGCTGGTCGCCAAGGTCCGCCGCACCGCCGACGAACTGCGCGCCCTCGGTGACAGCGTGCGCGCCGAGGAACTCGACGGCCGGCTGAAGTCCGCCCGCCAGGAGGCCGCCCGCGCCCTGCGCGACCGCGCCGACCTGTACGCCGAGGACGGCCGCACCCTGCTGCTCGGCGGCCACCGCTTCGCCGTCAACACCCAGCCGCTCGACCTCACCCTCGTCCCGCACGGCGACACCCTGGCCTTCGCGGTGACGGGGACCGACTACCGCCGCCCGGTGACGGACCCGCACTTCGCCGAGACCCGCCCGCTCTGGGACCGCCACCTGCCCTCCGAGTCGCCCGGGGTCTACCGCGCCGAGCACCTCGCCGCCCGCCTGCTCGCCGAGCACGGCCCGGCGGCCCTCGCCGCCGCCGACGACCTGCCGGACCTGGTCCGCCGGGCGGCACAGGAGTCGTACGACGAGGGCTACGAGCGCGGCGTCCACGACCATGACGCGACCGCCGTACTGAACGCCCTGCTGCCCCTGTACGAGGGCGCCGGCACCCTGCGCCACGAGCCCGCCGCCCGGGCCGCCGCCCAGCTGTTCTGGGCGCACGGCACCACCGAGGAGGCCCGTACCGCCTGGGCCCGGCGGGCGGTGTCGCTGGCCCGGGCCCGGGACGCCTTCGGTGCCGTACCGGCCATCGGGGAGCTGGAGCGGGAGCTGGCCGGGGCGATCGAGGCCTGGGACGCGGCGGCGGTGGGCGGGCCGAGTGCCGCGTACCTCTTCGAGGAGCTGACCTGCGGCCCGGAGGGCTTCGTCCTCGGGGTCACGGCACGCACGCTGCTGGAGAAGTTCCGGCACACGGACGCAAGTTACCGGGGCGACCTGGAGGGGCTGACCGACCTCGCGGCGCGCCGGCAGGTGGTGGGGGCCTGGCTCGGCGCGTACGCCGCCGCGACCGGCACCGAGGCCGGGCCCGGCGAGCTGGCCGAGGCGGTCGCCGCCGAGCTGTGCCCGGGCCTGCCCCGCTACGACGGCGACGCCCCGCTCACCGCGACGGCGGAGGGCCTGCTGGGCACGCACCCCCGCGTGACCGGCGGCCGGCTGCCGCTGCGGCTGGACGAGTTCCTGGCCCGCACGCGCGCTTTCGCCGCCGAGGAGGTCCCCGCCTTCCGCGCCTACCAGCGCCGTCGTACGACTCTGGTGGCGGCCGAACGCGACCGCCTCCGCCTGGACGACCACCGCCCCCGGGTGATGCCGGCGTTCGTTCGGGGCCGCCTCGTCGACGAGGTCTATCTCCCCCTGATCGGCGACAGCCTGGCCCACCAGCTCGGCACCACCGGCGCGTCGAAACGCACCGACACCGGCGGTCTGCTCCTGCTCATCTCCCCGCCCGGCTACGGCAAGACGACCCTCATGGAGTACGTCGCCGACCGGCTCGGCCTGATGCTGGTCAGGGTCAGCGGTCCGGCGCTCGGCCACGCCGTCACCTCACTGGACCCGGCCGACGCCCCGAACGCCACCGCCCGCCGCGAGATCGAGAAGATCAACTTCGCGCTGGCGGCCGGCAACAACACGCTCCTGTACGTGGACGACATCCAGCACACCTCGCCCGAGCTGCTGCAGCAGTTCATCCCGCTGTGCGACGCCACCCGGCGCGTGGACGGCGTGTGGGACGGCGAGCCGCGCACCTACGACCTGCGCGGCAAGCGGTTCGCGGTCTGCATGGCCGGCAACCCCTACACCGAGTCGGGCGAACGCTTCCGCATCCCCGACATGCTCGCCAACCGGGCCGACGTGTGGAACCTCGGCGACGTCCTCACCGGCAAGGAGGATGTCTTCGCGCTCAGCTTCGTCGAGAACGCCCTCACCGCCAACCCGGTGCTCGCCCCGCTCGCCGCCCGCGACCGCGCCGACCTGGACCTGCTGGTCCGGCTGGCCGCCGCCGACCCCACGGCCCGCGCCGACCGCCTCACCCGCCCGCTGCCGACGGCCGAACTGGACGCTGTGGTGGGGGTGTTGCGCCATCTGCTCGCGGTCCGCGAGACGGTACTGACGGTGAACGCGGCCTACATCGCCTCCGCCGCCCAGTCGGAGGAGGCCCGCACGGAGCCCCCCTTCCGCCTCCAGGGTTCCTACCGCGACATGAACAAGATCGCTGGGCGGCTGCGCCCGGTCATGAACGACGCCGAACGCGAGGCCGTCGTCGACGACCACTACACGGCCGAGGCCCAGACCCTCACCACGGGCGCCGAGGCCAACCTGCTGAAACTGGCCGAGCTGCGCGGCACGCTGAGCGAGGCGCAGGCCGCCCGCTGGGCCGAGGTGAGGACCGCCCACGTCCGCGCCCGCACCCTCGGCGGCCCCGCGGACGATCCCCTGACCCGCGCGGTGGCCGCCCTCGGCCTGCTGGCGGACCGGGTGGCGGCCGTGGAGTCCGCCATCACCCGCACCCGGTCCGGGGAACCGGACCGCTGACGGCCGCCCGCAGTGACTTCGGCAGCCGGTGTCCGGCAACAGTGGGCGAGTCGGCGGTCAGCCCAGGCACACCAGGACCAGGCAGAGCTGCTTGGACGAGGTCTGCGTGGGGGACGACGGGTTGGCTGCGGAGGTGCCGGTGCTGGTGCCGCTTCCGGTGCCGTTTCCGGTGCCGCTGGTGGGCGCCTGATGTGCCGTCGTACCGGAGGAGCCGGAATTCGTGCCGGAATTCGTGCCGGAGTTCGTGCCGGTGCTCGTGCCGGAGGTGGACGGTGCAGTGGTCCGTGGCAGCGGGGTGGCCGGGATGACGGACGTGGCCGGCTGCTGGGCCACCGCGGCGGTGTGCGGGTGGGCGGCCGACGGTGCCGTGCGGTAGGCGGGCGTCAAGGTCTGCTGGTGGGGCACGTCGACCGCGGACGTCCGTGCCGTCGGCGCGGCCGGGGTGTGCCGGTCGGTGGCGGCGGGCGACGCCGGGGTGGACGGCGGCCGGCTGGACGCGGCCGACGGCTCATCGGTGAGGCCCATGCTGCGGTGGTCCGGTGCGCCGACCGCCTGGGCGCGGGCGCCGGAGCCGCGGTCCAGCGAGGCGAGCGTCAGGCCACCGCCGACGAGCGCGACGGCGGTCGCCACCACGGCCCGGCGCTGGCTCTTCTTCCAGCGGGCCCGCTGCCGGCGCCGGGCCGCGCGTCCCTGCGGGGCGGGCGGTGCGTCCTCGACGTCGGCGGGCAGCTGGGCGGGAGGTTCCTCGGCAGCGGCGGCCGTGGCGGCGGTGACGGCCATGTGCTGGGGCCGGAACCAGTGGTCGTCGGCGACCGGCGCCGCCGCCTCGGCACGGCGGGCCGGCCGGATCCGGTGGGCCGGCTCGGTCGGGGGACCGCCGGCGCCGGGCGGGGCTATGTCCGGTGCGTAGGCACCGCACCCCGGGCAGACCAGGGCGCCGTTGAGGTGCCGGCGGCACGAGGAGCAGTAGTCCATCTGCGGTCTTCCTGTGTCGACTGCGCCGTCTCGGCCCACCGGGGCACGGCCTGGTCACGCCCGCACAGGGCGGCGAGCGCGCAGTCACCGTAACGAGCCTTTCGAAAGGCTGTGTGCAGTCCGTGTGGCACTCCTGCGCAGATTCGTCGCGTTCTCTTCCCCGGCCGGGTGAAACCGGGCACGCGCCCGGTCCGGCGGGCCGGGCCCCGGCCACTGCCGTCGGCATAGTGGCGGGCGGCTTCGCACCGGACCGGCAGGAGGAGACGCATGCTCGGCACACAGTTCCGCACCGGCTCGCCCATCTGGATCGACCTCGGCAGTCCCGACACCCAGACCGCCGCCGCGTTCTACGGCGCCGTCTTCGGCTGGGACTTCGTCTCCGCCGGGCCGGAGGCGGGCGGCTACGGCTTCTTCCAGAAGAACGGCGGCACGGTGGCCGCCCTCGGCCGGCTGACCGAGCAGGGGGCGAGATCGGCCTGGATGACGTACTTCCGCACCGATGACGCCCAGGCCGCCGCCCGGGCCGTGACCGAGGCCGGCGGCACCGTGCGCACCGGGCCCGTGACCATGGGCGAGGCCAGCTTCGCCCAGTTCACCGACCCGCAGGGCGCGCAGTTCGCGGTGCTCCAGTCCGGGCAGGGCCTGCAGCGGGCCTCGGAGGACAACGCGCTGGTGTGGGTCGAGCTGCACGTCGGCGACCCCGGGGCGGCCATCGGGTTCTACCGGGGGCTGTTCGGCTGGCGTGCCCAGGAGATGCAGGCGCCGGGCATGACGTACCAGGTGCTCAGCATCGCGGAGGGCGATCCGCAGGAGGGCTCCTTCGGTGGTGTGGCGCCGCTGCAGGAGGGCGCGCAGGAGGCGCGCTGGGTGCCGTACTTCGCCGTGGCCGACGCGGACGCGATCGTCACCGCGACCGGCGACAACGGCGGCACGGTGCTGATGCCGGCGGCGAACGTCCCCGGCGTCGGCCGCATCGCCTGGCTGGCCGACCCGGCACAGGCGGTGTTCGCGGTACTCAGGCCGGACCCGCGCCAGGCCTGACGGGGAACGGCAGGCCGCGCGGCCTACGGCGATCACCGAACGCAGTGCTGCTCCAGCAGCTTTCAGCCGGTGCAGTAGCTTGCGGATCCGCCCGGAACCCCGTCACCGACCGGAGACTCGCCATGCCCCGACAAGCGCCGTATCTCGCCGTGGCCGACGCGCTGCGCGTACGGATCCTCGCGGGGGAGTGGGGAGTCGGTGACCGTCTGCCGTCCCGGGCGCGGCTCGCCGAGGAGTACGGCGTCGGGCGCAATGTCGTGCAGCGGGCCGTGGACCGGTTGATCATCGAGGGGCTGCTGGAGGGACGCGCGGGCTCCGGCACCTATGTCCGCACCCCGCGCGAGCGCCTGCGGATGCTGCGCGCGTGGCACCGCGAGCACCGGGGTGCCCGCGCCCTCGGCGGCCTGGGGGAGCGGGGGCGGGCCGGTTCCTGGGACGCGCACAGCCTGGTGCGCGTCCCCGCCCCCGAGGCCATCGCCGAACGGCTGGCCATCAGTCCCGGCGACCTGTGCGTCAACACGCAGTACGAGTTCCTCGCCGACGGCCGGCCCGTCCAGCTCTCCGACTCCTGGGAGCCGATGGCCGTGACCGAGCGAACACCGGTCGTCCTGCCCGAGCGGGGGCCGCTCGCGGGCAAGGGGGTGGTGGCGCGCCTGCGCTCCATCGGCGTGGACGTGGAGACCGTCGTCGAGGTGCCGCGCCCGGCGCGGGCGGGGCGGGCGGAGGCCCATCTGCTGGGGATCGGCGTCGGCGACCTGGTGCTCCGCATCGAGCGGACCATCTACGACACCGGCGGCCGCCCGGTGGAGACCGCCGACATCGTCATCCCGGACGTACGCCGGGAAGTGGTCTACGAGTTCGCGGTCGACGCGGGGTGACGCGCGTGCCCGGCCGAACCGGGCCGGGAGACGGCCGGGTGGTGAACCTCACCCCCCCCCGACCCCGAACGCGCTCGGCAAGTGGGCGATGCAGCCCACTCCCGCGGCGTCGAGAACGTGGGCCGCGCCCAGCAGCCGATGCGCCCGGGGCGGGGAATCGACTGCCCGCCCCATCCGCCCACAGCGCCCGCCGGCGAAGCCGCCGATACGCACACCCCCGTGTCCCCGGCCCGGAGGTTTTCGGTTCCTCTGGGGCCGCGATGGCGTTCCCCCTCACCCGGTCCGTTCGCGCAGCGCCCTGTCGATCTCGCCCAGTGCGCTGGTCAGTCGCGCGTAGTCGTCGGCTGTCAGCGGCTTGACGAAGTACTCCTCCACCACATCGGCATGGACGGCCGCGGCGCGCAGAAACGCCCTGCGCCCCTCGGCGGTCGGCTCCACCAGGGCCACCCTCCGGTCCCCGGGCGACGGCACGCGACGGACCAGGCCGGCTTCCTCCATGCGGTCGACCAGGCGGGTGGTGCCACTGCTGGTGAGCGTGAGGTCGTCGGCCAGCTGCCGCTGGGAGACCTCCTCGCCGGGCCGGCGGCAGAGCCGTATCAGCACCTCCAGCATGGTGTGGCTGATCCCGCACTCCCGCCTGAGCGCGCTGTCGATCCGCTGTTCCAGACGGGTGGCGGACTTGATCAGCAGGCCGAAGTCCCGCACGAGCCGGCTGTTGGCGGCGCGGGCGAGGGCCTGGTCGTCGGGCTGGAGCGGCGTGGCGTTCATCGCGGCCGACTTTACTGCCACCTCACTCACTGCTGGCTCAAATGCTGTGCAGTCAATTGCTGAGTAGTCAATGAAATCTCTAAGGTGGGCGCACCCCGAGAGCGAGGGCGAGAGCGAGAGGGAGATCAATGGATCTGCAGCACTGGCTCGGCCGAGCCACCCACGCGATACAGGACTGGTCCGCCACCTTCGGCCCCTACGAGCCCCATCCGTCCCTCCAGGTGGAGGAGGGCCGCTTCGCGGCGGCGTTCGAGGAGTTCACGGGCCGGCTGAAGGACAACTACCCCTTCTTCCATCCGCACTACGCCGGCCAGATGCTCAAGCCCCCGCACCCCGCCGCGGTGGTCGGCTACCTCACCGCGATGCTGATCAACCCCAACAACCACGCCCTGGACGGCGGCCCCGCCACCGCCGCGATGGAACGCGAGGCCGTCGCCCAACTGGCCGCCATGTTCGGCTACGACACCCACCTCGGCCACCTCACCACCAGCGGCACGATCGCCAACCTCGAAGCCCTCTTCGTCGCCCGCGAACTCCACCCCGGCCGGGGCATCGCGCACAGCGCCGACGCCCACTACACCCACGGCCGTATGTGCCACGTCCTGGACATGACGAGCCACCCCGTCCGCACCGACAGCCAGGGCCGCATGGACCTCGAAGCGCTGGAGGACGTACTGCGCACGGACCAGGTGGGCACCGTCGTCCTCACCACCGGCACCACCGGACTGGGCGCCGTCGACCCGGTCCACGAGGTCGTCCCGCTCGCCGAGCGCTACGGCGTCCGCGTCCATGTCGACGCCGCGTACGGCGGCTTCTTCACCCTGCTCGCCGGAGCCGGTGCGGGCGCAGACACGGATACAGGCGCAGGCACCGGCACCGGCACCGAGGCCCCGGTGGACCTGCCCCCCGAGCCCTGGCGTGCGATCGCCCAGGCGGACTCCATAGTCGTAGACCCCCACAAGCACGGCCTGCAGCCCTACGGTTGCGGAGCGGTCCTCTTCCGCGACCCCGAGGTGGGCCGCTTCTACCTCCACGACTCGCCCTACACCTACTTCACCTCCACCGACCTCCACCTGGGCGAGATCAGCCTGGAATGCTCCCGCGCCGGAGCCTCCGCGGCCGCCCTGTGGCTCACCTTCCGGCTCCTGCCGCCCACCCCCGACGGCCTCGGCCGGGTCCTGGCGGCCGGCCGCCGAGCGGCGCTGAAGTGGGCGGCGTTGATCGAGGCATCCGAGTTCCTGGAGCTCTACCAGCACCCCCAGCTGGACATCGTCACCTACTTCCCCGCCCTCGACCCGGCCACCCTCACCGCCGTCGACGCGGCATCCGCCCGCATCCTCGCGGACGGCATGAGCGGCCCCGACCCCGTCTTCCTCAGCACCCTCAGAGCCGGGCGCGAGGAGTTCACCGCCCGCCACCCCAAGATCACCGCGGACACCGACGGCGCCCGGATCCTCCGCAGCGTCCTCATGAAGCCGGAGTCCGAGCACCACATCGAGCACCTGCACCACCGCCTCGAGAGCCTGGCCCGCCCCGCCTGACGCCGGCACACCGGCCACCCGCCTTCCCGACCGTCGCCCGAGCGCCGGCCACACAACTGATCAGTCCCACGGCGCCCTTTTGATGCGAACGGCGGTGTGCGTCCCCGGATGGCACGCCCCGATGAGCGCCGTGAGGTATGTCCGATTAGCCTCCGAAATGAGCGCCAAGTGGATCTTTTGCGGGCGCGCTGCACTCGACCCAAGGAGGAGAAATGGGCCAGCTTTGCAAGGCCGCTGTGGCGGCCGTCATCATCGGCAGCGTCAGCTTCATAGCCGCCGGCCCCGCCACCGCCGCCCAAGGCGCGGTCATGCATCGTGGCGGCGGCTGCACGGACGTCGACGTTCTCGGTGAAGTGGGCATCGCCAACGGCCTTCTCGGCAACGCGCTGAACGGCGAGGGCAACCCAGGTGCGCAGTACACCAGCTTCTGCTAGTGGTAGCCGTGTCACGTAGTTCACCGAAGTGGGTCCCGGCGTCCGGGTCATGAACCCGCCGTCCGCGCGGCCATCGTGGCCGTTCGTTTCATCTCAAAGGTGGATATCAAAGGCCCCGGACCGCGACCGGTCCGGGGCCTTTGCGTCGGCATCACGCGCCACACCCCTGCCCGGATGTCCGCAATCGCAGGGGGAGTTCACGCAATGTCGACAACGAGCAGGACGGCACGGCCTGTTCGCACCGTGGCCATGGCGGCGGCCCCGCCACCGCCGCGGCCGTCGCGTTCCCTGCCGCCGCGCTCGCGGCCGACGCAGAACACCACCGCATCCGGCTGGCCGCTTCGACGGGCGCCGCCGTCGCCTTCTCGTCTCAACTCGTCCACCGCGCGTTCAGGTCGGCGAGAGTGGAGGTGCCGGTCGGCCACCCGCCGGCCCACCGTACCGAGAGGGGGAGGCCTGCCCTTCGTCGCCCGGCGGCGCCTCCCGGGCACACATGCCCGCGAGGAAACCGCTGGAGGCGTGCCGGCGCAGGCCGTAGTACCCCGGTACCACCTGCCCGGCGGTGTTCGGTCCCCGGTACCACCGGATCCGGGAGATCGCGGTCTTAGCGTGGCGGAGGAGGCGTCGGGCGTGCCGGGCGCCGGAGTCCTAGAGAGAGAACGCGAATGATCGAGGCACAGCAGCTCACCAAGAGGTACGGGGAGAAGACCGCCGTGGACGGCCTGGACTTCACCGTGAAGCCGGGTACGGTGACCGGATTCCTCGGCCCCAACGGAGCGGGCAAGTCCACGACGATGCGCATGATCGTCGGGCTCGACGCGCCGACGAGCGGCTCCGTCACGGTGAACGGCCACCGCTACGCCCGTCACCAGGCACCGCTGCAGGAGGTCGGGGCGCTCCTGGAGGCGAAGTCGATCCACCCGGGCCGCTCGGCCTACAACCACCTCCGGGCGCTCGCGCTCACCCACGGCATTCCGCGCCGCCGGGTCGACGAGGTCGTCGAACTCGCCGGTCTCGGCAGCGTCGCGAAGAAGCGGGCCGGTGCCTTCTCCCTCGGCATGGGACAGCGGCTCGGCATCGCGGCGGCCCTGCTCGGCGATCCGCAGACCGTGATGCTGGACGAGCCCGTCAACGGGCTGGACCCCGAGGGCGTCCTGTGGATCCGGAACCTGCTCACCTCCCTCGCGGCCGAGGGGCGCACGGTGTTCGTCTCCTCGCACCTGATGAGCGAGGTGTCGCTGGTGGCGGACCACCTGATCATCGTCGGCCGGGGACGGCTGCTGGCCGACACGACCGTGCAGGACCTGGTGCGTGAGGCGGGCGGCGACACCGTGAAGGTCGCGACGGACGACCCCGCGCGGCTGCGGGACGTGCTGGCCGGGCCGGGCGTGGAGGTCACCGGCCGCGTCGGCACGGAGGAGCTGCAGGTCACCGGCATGTCCGCCCGCGAGATCGGGCTGAAGGCGGCCGAGCACGGGATCCCTCTGTTCGAGCTGACCACGAAGGCGGTGTCGCTGGAGGAGGCATTCATGGAACTGACCAGGGACGCCGTGGAGTACCACGGCTCCACGACCGGTAGCGACACCTCCGGGAGCGCGGCATGAGCACCGTTACGGCAACTCCCGAGACCCCCGAGGCCGCCCCGGCCGCCCAGGCCCGCCCCGCCTACCGGGTGACCGGACGCCGGGTGCTGGCCTCGGAGTGGGCCAAGCTCTGGTCCCTGCGGTCCACTTGGATCACCCTCGGCCTGGGCCTGCTGTTCCTGGTGGCCTTCGGCGTCATCGCCGCGAGCCACTACAAGTCCAATCTCGACTCCGGCCGGCACATGGACCGCGACTTCGCCACCGCGACGGCGGTCAGCCTCTCCCTCTTCGGCACCAACTTCGCCCAGCTCGCCCTCGGCGTGCTCGGCGTGCTGGTCACGGCGGGCGAGTACTCCACCGGCATGATCCGCTCCACCCTCGCGGCCGTACCGCGCCGGCTGCCCGTGCTGTGGTCCAAGGCGGCGGTGTACGGGCTGGTCGCCCTGGTCGTCGCGACCGTCGGCGCGTTCGCCGCCTTCCTCGTCGGCAGCCGGATCGTGTCCGGCACGCCCGCCGCCATGGGCCTCGGTCACGCCGGTGTCGTACGCACCCTGCTGGGCGCCGGGCTCTACCTCGGCCTGGTCGGCGTGATCGGCGCCGCCCTCGGGGCGCTGCTGCGGTCCGTCGCCGGCGGCATCTCGGTGCTGGTCGCCGCCCTCATGCTGGTGCCCGGACTGGTCTCCCTGCTGCCCACCTCGTGGCAGGGCGACATCGACCCCTACCTGCCGAGCCACGCGGGCGAGTCGATCTTCGCGCTGACCCACGACTCCACCACGCTGTCGCCCTCGGCCGGGCTCCTGGTCTTCCTCGGCTGGACGGCGCTGGCGCTCGCGGGGGCGGCGTACCGGATGCTGCGCAGTGACGTCTGAGTGACGGCACCCGCATCATGGACGGGTGAATTCCGTGACCACCGATGATCTCGGCGGGATGGGACCGCTGGTCGCCCGGCTCGGCCGGGCCGGCCAGCGGCTCCGGCACGCCGACCAGGCCCGTCCATGGGTGCTGGACGCCGCCGTGGTGGTGCTGGTCTTCCTGATGTTCTGCCTGCCGGACCTGCTGCACGGGGTCCATGGGGACGGCGACGGCCCGCGCCGCTTCCGCCTCGCGTTCACCAGGCTGCCCACGGTCGGCATGCTGGCCCTGCAGGCCGGGCTGGTGCTGCCGCTGCTGTGGCGGCGGCGGGCGCCCGCCGTGGCCTTCGGCGCCGTCACGGCCGTGTTCGTCGTCCAGTGGTCCCTCGGCGCCGTGCTCCGCGCGGACGTCGCCCTGTTCATCGCCCTCTACAGCCTGGCCCTGCACGGGCGCCTACGGCAGCTGCCGTGGGCAGTTGCGGTCATGGCCGGCGCGCTCGGCCTGGTCGCGGCGCGCATCTCGGCGGCGGTGTCGGTCTGGGACGCGCTCTTCTTCCTGCTCAGCACGGCGACCGCGGCCCTCGCGCTCGGCCTGATGATCCGCATCCGGCGGGCCCAGCTGGCCGGGCTGCGGGACCGCGCGGCCCGGCTGGAGATCGAACGCGACCAGCGGGGCAGGCTCGCCGTCGCGGCCGAGCGGACGCGGGTGGCCCGCGAGATGCACGACATCGTCGGCCACAACCTGTCCGTCATCATCACCCTCGCCGACGCGGGCGCCTACGCCACGGCCACCGCCCCGGAACGGGGAAAGGAAGCCCTGCACCTCATCGGCGACACCGGCCGCCAGGCCCTGAGCGAACTGCGCCGGGTGCTCGGCGTACTCCGTGAGCCGGACGGCCCGCGCAGCGCGCCCGAACTGAGCCCACAGCCCGGTCTCACGGACATCGACGCACTGTGCGAGGGGGTACGCGCCGCCGGCCTGGAAGTCGTCTACCGTACGGCCGGTGACGTCGACGCCCTCGACAGCGGGGTGCAGCTCACGGTCTACCGCATCGTGCAGGAGGCCCTGACGAACACCCTCAAGCACGCCGGCGCGGGCGCCCGTGCGAACCTGGCGATCGTCGTGGAGGACACACGGCTGACCATCACCGTCCGGGACTCCGGCCCGCCTGCCCCGGCCGAGTGTCCCGGCACGGCGAACGAGGAAGGACACGGCCTGGTGGGCATGCGCGAACGAGCGGCTCTCTACGGCGGACACGTCAGCGCCGGTCCCGCGGGCCCGGGATGGACCGTGCGGGCCGCCCTCGACCTCGCTCCCCAGGGCGGTGCCCGGTGACCACCGTGCTCGTGGTGGACGACCAGCCGCTCCAGCGGTACGGCTTCCGTATGCTCCTGGACTCCGTGCCCGAGACGGAGGTGGTCGGCGAGGCGGCACACGGGGCCGAAGCCGTGCGCAAGGCCGCCCAACTCCGCCCCGACGTCGTCCTCATGGACGTACGCATGCCCGGCATGGACGGCATCGAGGCCACGCGCCGTATCGTCGCAGCCGGCGACCGCTCCCGCGTCCTCGTGCTGACCACCTTCGACCTGGACGAGTACGTCCATGCGGCCCTGCGCGCCGGAGCCAGCGGCTTCCTCCTCAAGGACGCACGCCCCGAGGAACTCCTCGCCGGTATCCGCGCGGTAGCCGTCGGCGACGCGGTGATCGCGCCCGCGCTCACCCGACGCCTGCTCCACGAGTTCGCCCGTCTCGTGCCGTCCGGCGGCGACGGCTCCGCCGAGGATCCGCGCCTGCGTGCCCTCACCGACCGCGAACGCGAGATCCTCGTCGCCATCGGCAAGGGCTGGACCAACGGCGAGATCGCCACGCGTTTCGTCCTGTCGGAGTCCACGGTGAAGACACACGTCGGCCGCGTCCTGTCCAAGATCGGCGCCCGCGACCGCATCCAGGCGGTGATCTTCGCCTACGACCACGGCCTGGCCCGACCTCACGTGGACTGAGCCCGGCACGGTACGTTCGAGGTCCCAACTCGTCCCGGGAGGACCCCAACGTGACCGTCGAACGCATAGGCCCGCCCGTCTTCGGTACCGAGCGCGAGACGCTGCGGGCGTTCCTGGAGTTCCATCGGGCGACCCTGGCGATGAAGTGCGAGGGCCTGACGGAGGAGCAGCTCAAGACGCGGTCGAGCCCGCCGTCGACGCTCTCCCTGCTCGCCCTGGTCCGCCACCTGGCCGAGGTGGAACGCGCCTGGTTCCGCCGGGTGTTCGACGACAACTCCGCCCCGATGCTGTGGTCGGAGAAGGAGTTCGACTTCCAGGCCGCCTACGACACCGCGGGTGCGAGCGCCGAGGAGGCCTTCGCGGTGTGGGAGGCCGAGGTCGAGCACTCGCGCCGCATCGAGCGCGAGGCCGAGTCCCTGGACCTCGCCGGGCACCAGCCGCGCTGGGGCGAGGACGTGTCCCTGCGGATGGTGATGCTCCACATGATCCTGGAGTACGGCCGCCACAACGGCCACGCGGACTTCCTGCGCGAGGGCGTCGACGGCACGGTCGGCGCCTGACCCGGGCGCCCGCGACGGATGACAGGCGGCGCCTGACCCCCGCCGTTGACCTGGCTCCAGGAGCGCACGCCGCTACGGGCTGGCGGACTGCCCTTGCCCCGGGTGACCGAGGAGCCGGTCCACAGCTCGGCGGGTGCGTACGGAGGCGGCCGGATCGGCGAAGAGCTGGATCTCCTGGTTCAGGGCCAGATAGCAGCCGATCAGCTCGTACGCGATCTGCTCCGGGTCGGTGTCCGGTGGCAGCTCGCCCGCGGCGGCGGCTGTGCGTACCTCCGCGGCGAGGCGGCGCCGCCATACCCGGAGCAGGCGGGCCACGGCGTCACGGACGTGCCCGCTACGGGCGTCGAACTCGACGGAGGCGGTCGTGAAGAAGCAGCCGCCGGGGAAGATGTCGCGCTCGGTGTCCAGGTAGGCGATCCAGGCGTCGCAGACGGCCCGCAGCCGGGTCAGGCCCGGCTCCTGGTGCGCCGCGGGTTCCCACACCAGCCGCGAGAACGCCGCCGCCGCCCCTTCCAGGGTGGCCAGCTGCAGTGCCTCCTTGGTGCCGAAGTGTCCGAGCACTCCGGCCTTGCTCATCCCCAGGTCGGCGGCGAGGCGTCCGATGGTGAGCCCTTCGAGGCCGTCGACGGAGGCGAGCGCGATGCTGCGCTCCACGATGCGCTCACGCGTTCTGCGGGCTTCGACGGCGGAGGTGCGCGGGCTCATGCCGTGATCCTACCGAAGCGAACCCCATTTAGCTTCCGACCGATCGGTTGCTATATTCCGGGCCACTGTTGCCGAGCGAGGAGATCGACTGTGCGTTCGACCATGCCGGGAAGCCGCATCACCGCCCTGGGCCACTACCAGCCGACGCGCGTGCTCACCAACGACGACCTGTCCGCCATGGTCGACACCAGCGACGAGTGGATCCGACGCCGTACCGGTATCGCCGCACGCCGCATCGCCGCCCCGGACGAAACGGTGACCGACATGGCTACGGCGGCGGCCGAAAAAGCCCTGGCCGCGTCCGGTCTCCAGCCCTGCGACATCGGACTGGTCACCGTGGCGACCTGTACGGCGATCGACCGCTGCCCCTCCACCGCCGCCCAGGTCGCCGCGCGCCTGGGCCTGCCCGCCCCGGTGGCCTTCGATCTCAACAACGGCTGCGCCGGCTTCTGCACCGCCCTCGCCTGCGCCGATCACTCGATCCGGGCCGGCGCCACCGGGCATGCCCTGGTCATCGGCGCCGAGAAGATGTCCGACGTCACCGACTGGACGGACCGCCGCACCTGTGTCCTGCTCGGCGACGGCGCGGGCGCCGCCGTACTCAGCGCCGCCGGCGACGCCGGGATCGGCCCGGTGGTCTGGGGCTCCGACCCGACCCGCGGCGACGCCGTCCGCCTGGTCGACGACTGGCACCCCCACTTCGCCCAGGAAGGCCAGACCGTCTTCCGGTGGGCCACCGGCGAACTCCCCGCCATCGCCCGAGAAGCCTGCGCGCGGGCCGGCCTGGCCCTGGGGGACCTGGCGGGTGTGGTCACCCACCAGGCCAACCTGCGCATCATCGATGCCGTCATACGCCAACTCGCCCTCCCTGACGGCGTGGTGATCGCACACGACGTCGTCGAATCGGGCAACACCTCCGCCGCCTCGGTCCCCCTCGCCCTGTCCAAGCTCGCCGAACGCGGTGAAATCCCCTCCGGTGCCCCGGTCCTGCTGCTCGCCTTCGGTGGCGGACTGTCCTGGGCCGGGCAGATCGTCGCCTGCCCCTAGGCGGGCTCCTGTCCGTCCTCGAGCGGCCAGGTGTCGTCTTCCCCGAAGTCAGGGGCCTGGAAGGGGTTCGTCGTCGGGGGCGGCGATGCTGCCGTGGAGCAGCGGGGTTGCCCTTCCAGGGCGGAGAACAGCGATGTCAGATCGATGGGAGGACTCTCTTTCGTTACAGGTCCCGGAAGGGGCCTGGTGTGCCGTGACCGGGCACAGCGGTTCTACAGCTTGGTCATCTTGGTGTACGGGCTCAGGATCCGCATTTGCGCCGAACCGAAATCGACGAGCGCCGCGATTCCGTCCTCGATGCCGATGACTCGGCCGAGGCCGTACATGTCGTGGGTGACCTGGTCGCCCACGGCGAAGTGCTTGGGAGCCGGTGTGACCGGGGCCTTGAAGGGGCTGGTGGGCAGATGACGCTTCGGCGCAGCAGGCTTTGTCATGGTTCAGTATGAGCCTACGTGTGTCCCGTTTCGCTGTGGCCGTCGGCACAGATCCAGACGGCCACCGCCGCTTCATGCCACTGACCTGGGGTTTTCGCGACCTGGTGAGGCGAAAACTGGACCGTGGGTCTCCTTTGCCGGTCGGCCCGTGCCAGTCGGCGGCTTTTTGGCCCCCAGTGCGGCAAGCGAGGGCGCCTGGGCGGCCCAGATGCGCTTTGACCTGGGCATATGTGCTTCGGGGACGGGTTTCTCAGGCGCGGGGGACCAGGTTGTGCTCGGTGCCCAGGGTGGTCTTGCCCGTGTCGGTGTACATCGTGGTCTCGCCGTCGGACCAGCGGATGACGAGGTCGTCGGTGCGGTGGTCGGGGGTGAAGTCGCCCGTCGTCATGACCGTGTTGTGGGTCCAGACGCCGCCCCGGTTCTGGACACGTGCCTCGGTGCCCAGGGCGGAGGTCGTGGTGCCGACGTAGTCGTCCAGCTCGCCGTCCGACCACTGCACCATCAGGTCCCATTTCTGGTTGCCGGAGAACTCGCCGGCGGTCAGCAGGGTGGCGTGGGTCCAGGTGGAGTTGTGGCCCTGGAGCTTGTGCTCCTGTCCGAAGCTTCCGGCACCCACGTTGGTGTAGAGGGTGAGTCCGCCGTCGGACCAGCGGACCATCAGGTCCGTGACGTAGGCCGAGGAGCCGAAACGGCCCGCGGTGATCTGGGTGGCGTGCTGCCAGGTGGAGTTGGGGCCGATCATCTGGGTGCCGGGCACGTCGAGGCCCTTGGCGCCGACGTCGCCGTAGAGGGTGACCTTGCCGTCGGACCAGCGCACCATCAGGTCGAACTGGTTCGATCCGGTGAAGTCGCCCGCGGTCATCGTCTCCGCGTGGGTCCAGGTGGAGTTGGGGGCGAGCAACTGGCGTTCGGCGGTGAAGTGGCCGTTGCCGTCGCTGGTGTAGAGGGTGACCTTGCCGTCGGTCCGTACCACGATCAGGTCACTGTGGCCGGTCCCGCCGAAGTCACCGGCCGCCATGAGCTTGGCGTGCTTCCAGGTGGTGCCGTCACCCATGGAGTACGGCAGGGGCGGCTGGTGGTAGGGGCCGTGGTCGGTGTGCAGGCCCTTCTGGGCGTCGTCGTAGAGCTGGAAGAACCGGTCGCCGTGCAGGGGGCTGTAGGTGATGCGGTTGTACAGCGGGTCCTTGGGATTCACATCCGGGCCGCCCTGCAGGAAGCCGCCCACATTGCCGATGATCTCGCCGGTGTCGCCGGAGGGGTCGAACTTGGAGAACCACGGTCCGCCGGAGACCCCTCCCCACATGCCGCCGCAGTCGATCTGCATCTGGTTGTAGGCGGGCAGGGGCGTCGTCCCGACGCCCGCACAGCGGAAGGCGAGGTCCTGCGGGTTGTGGGCGACCGTCGGGTAGCCGATGACGGTCACCTGGTTGACGAACCCGGGCGTACGGGCCAGGGTGTTGGCGCCCACGACGTCCTGGACGTTCCGGCCGCCGTTGTCCTTCAGGCCGGCGAAGGCGAAGTCCAGGTCGGAGTTGGCGCTCCGGTCCGAGGCGTACTGCGAGTCGCGGAACCACTCCTGGACCGGCCAGATGCCGTACTGCTGTGCGCCCGCCGGCTTGGTGTGGTCGTACTCGGGCACGAACGCGGCCTTGTCGCCGAGGCAGTGACCGGCGGTGAGGATGAGGTTGTGCCCCTGGCTGCTCACCACGCTCGCGGTGCAGTAGTGGGCCTTCATGTCCTTGCTCTGGCTGAAGAGCGTGCCCACGGACTTGATGCCGTCGAAGTGCTCACCGTCGACGGCGGTCAGGGACCGTTTCTTGCGCGGTGCCCTCCAGCCCTGCGGCTGTGTGGCACGGCCCGAGGGGTCGGTGGCCGAGGCCATGCGCTGGGGCGTCCAGAACCGGATGGCGTCCCGGACAGTCCAACTGCCGCCATTTTCCCCGTCGTCGGCGGTCGTGGAGGGCCTCGGCGCGGGAGTGGTGCCGGCGCCGGGTGCCGGCTGGGTGGCCGCGGGGTGCAAGGGGGCCGGCGCCGGGCCTGCGGCCTCGGCCGCCGCGGTGTTGCCCAGCAGCAGCGCGGCGCACAGTGCGACGGCCGCCCCCAGACGTATTCGTTGGGTGTGCAAGTGGTTCTGCTCCAGGTCAGGCATGCCGGAGGGGCAGGGTGGGGCCTGCGGACATGCGTGCGGGTGACGGCCGCCGGGGAAGCCGGGGCCGGGTTGTTCGCGCGTACCGGAGCTCTCAGCTCTGAAGAATCACTGCGCACCCCCCGATGCGTTCCCCCATGCCGCCGTGAGGCGGATTCCAGCGACCGTGGTCAGCGGTCGCGGCGCCCATGATCGCATGCCCTGCCGGCATGTGCACGCGGATAGGCTCACGTGCCGGGTGCCGTCAAGGCCCGGCGTCAGGACGGGGCGAGGACGCAGAACTCGTGGCCGTCCGGGTCGGTCAGGCACGTCCAGGGGACGTCGCCCTGGCCGACGTCGAGGTCGGTGGCGCCGAGGGCCCGCAGCCGGGCCACCTCCGCTGCTTTGTCGTCACCGGGGTACGGCAGCAGGTCGAGATGGACACGGTCGGACACGGTCTTCTGGCCGGGCGTGCGCAGGAACTCGAGATACGGGCCGACACCCTTGGCGGAGCGCAACACCGCGTGATCACCGGTCACTTCGTGCAGGGTCCAGTCGATCGCCTCACCCCAGAACCGGGCCATGGCCCGCGGATCCGCACAGTCGACCACCATCGCGGCGACCGGCCCGGTGTCCCGGTAGACCTCCCGGGGCTCCAGCACGCAGAACTCGTTGCCCTCGGGGTCGGCGAGGACCGTCCACGGCACATCGCCCTGGCCCACGTGGGCGGGCCTCGCACCGAGAGCCTTCAGGCGTGCGACCAGCTCCGCCTGATGGGCCGCGGAGGTGGTGGCGAGATCGAGGTGCATACGGTTCTTCGTCGTCGTCTTGGGTTCCGGCACGGGAACGACGTCGATACCGACGGCGACCGGGTCCGGCCAGACGAGGCCGCCGGCGGGTCCGACGTAGGTGGTCACGCCGGGGCTGTAAGCACTCCAGCCGAGTGCCTCCGCCCAGAACCGGCCGACCGCCGAAGCATCAAGAGCCTTCATGACCACGTGAACAGGTCGCAGCGCCATACCGGTGATCCTATGCACCCGCCGCGCGGCGCAGCGGCTCCCCAGCAGTGGTGAGCTGCACCGAGAGGGGTCACGATGGAGGAAGCGGCGGACGGAATCCCACAAGATGATCAGGTGGCGCCGGGCGCCGGCGACGGTCAGAAGGAAGATCGTGATGCCTACCGACACCGAACTGCTCAGGACCGACGACAAACAGCTCGAGGAGCTGTTCCGCAAGAGTCCGGCCGGTGAGATTCCCAAAGGCCCGATGGAGGGCATGGCCATTCTCCCCGGAGCCGGGCGCGCGGGCGCACAGGTGCTCGCCGGTGTGGTGAATCGGTTCTGTTGGCGGGGCAAGGTCTTCAGTCCGGAGGGCTACCTCAGCAACCGGCTGACCCCGCTGGACATCCTGTCCATCGTCGCCACGGTCGGGCCCGGCCCCAGTCGCCTGGACGACCGGGAGTGCATCGTCATCGACTACTCCCACACGTCCATGGTGTTCGGGGGCGTGCGGGATGAGCTTCGCCAGGTCGATCCGGACCTGTACCTGGGGCTGATCTGGCTGTCCGGCCGCAAGATCGGCTGGTTCACGCTGCGCGAACCGAACAGCGCCCAGGGCTAGGACGGTCGCGTCGAGACCCGTTGGCGCGTCAGGCCCCGCCCCGCGTGCGGGGTTCTGCACGGCGCTGCCCTGACGACGAAAGGCTCTCCACCTTGTTCCCCGTCACAGGCATCCGCGGAGCGACGCTCCGAACCTCGTGCGGCGCTCGGAAGTCCAAGCCCTCCCCGGCCTTCTCCGGCACCGCCCTGGCCGCATCGGCCACCATGGCACTCGCTCTCACGGCGCTTCCCGCAACGACGCCTCCCGGCACACCGGCCCCCCTGTACGGGACGGTCACGAGCGCGGGAAGGCCGTTGCCCAACGCCACCGTCACACTCTTCGCCGGAGATCGGCAGGGCGTCCGGCAACTGGGGCGCGCCACGACCGACGCGAACGGCTCCTTCCAGCTCCGGCCCGGCCGGTACGCGGGCTCCGTGCTGTACGTCGAAGCCGTACCCTCTGGGGACCGGGCCCTGCGGCTGCGTTCCGTCGTGGGAGTCGGTCCCGGCGGCGGCGTGCCGCAGCGCTCCGAATCCGCCGTCACGGTCAACGAGTTGACCACCGTCGCCACCGGCTACGCCCTGGCCCAGTTCACCGACCAGCGGGGCATCTCCGGCCCGAGCCCCGGCCTGGAGAACGCCGCGGCCACGTCGTACAACCTCGCCGACCCGGCCACGGGCAAGCCGGGCAAGGTCGTCACGGACCAGAACAACGGCGACAAGAACGACACCCTGGCCACCCTCGGCACCCTGGCCGACCTTGTCTCTCTGTGCGCACCGGGAGCGGACACCGGGCGATGCCAGGACATGCTGCATCAGGCGGCATCGCCGCGTGGCAGCACTCCGGCGGACACCGCTCAAGCGGTGTCCGGCCTCGCCCACAACCCGAGACGGGCCACCGGCCCGCTGTACGCGCTGGCCGGACAGGCGCACACCTACACCCCCACGCTCACCGCGGCGCCCACGGCCTGGGTCCTGGCTCTGCACTACACCGCTCCCCAGGTCTACGCCCCCGGCCGTATCGCCGTCGACGCCAAGGGCAATGTCTGGGCCGCCAACAACTGGCTGCCCGGGACACGAAATCCCAGCCCCTACGTCACCGTGCAGGACCCGGTGGGCAACCCGACCCTGAACAGCCCCATCAGCGGCGGCGGCATGAAGGCGGGCGCCTGGGGGATCGCCATCGACCACGAGGGATACGTGTGGGTGCCCAGCTACGCCGGTGACGCCATGTCGAAATACTCCTCGTCCGGTGAACCGCTGTCGCCCAGCCAGGGATTCAGCAACGGTGACCTCAACCACCCGCAGGGCACCGCCGTCGACCAGAAGGGCAACGTCTGGATCGCCGACTTCTACGGCCTCAAGGGCAACCGCGGCAAGGGAAACGTGGTCGTCTACCCGCACGGTGACCCCTCGAAGGCGATCACCATCACCGGCGGTGGCCTCGACCACCCCTTCTCCCTCCAGATCGACGGCTACGGCCGCGCCTGGGTCTCCAACGCCCGCCTCAACGGGGCGAAACTCATGGACACACGCCCCCTCACCGGACATGCGGGCGGCAGCGTCACCGTCATCGGACCCGACTTCAAGCCGACCTCGTTCTCGCCCATCAAGGACACCTCGCTCGACTGGCCTCTCGCCCTTGCCGTCGACTCCCGGAACAACGTGTGGGTGCCCGACTTCCTCAGCAACTCGGTCACCGAAATCGGGCCCGCGGGAAAGGTCACCGGCGCGTACAAACTGCCTACGACCATCGCCCCCTGGTCCGTGGCCGTCGACGGATCCGACCGCGTGTGGGTCGCCGGCTTCGGTGCCCCCTCCGTCTCCGTGCTGTGCGGCGTGAACACCGGCGCGTGCCCGCCCGGCTCCTCCACCGGCTCGGTGCTCTCACCGCCCGACGGCTACCGCAGCAACTCCATCCAGCACCTCACCGCGGTCCAGCTCGACCAGTCCGGCAACGTCTGGCTGGCCAACAACTGGTCCAAGCTCGCCCCGCCCACCGGCGGCACCGGCCTGGTCGAACTCGTCGGAGCGGCCACCCCGGTCTGCGCCCCCTTGCAGCCTCTCCCGGCCCGCCCGGCGTCCACCGGCCCCGCCACGTGCGCCCTCCAGACCAGCACCCAGCCCAGGTGACGACGGCCCGGCGACGGTGCTGACTGCCGGCGTTCGGTGGTGGATCGCGACCCCCGGGTTCCGGGGGCCTCGCCTCACCTCTGGGAGCTGCAGTCGTAGAGGGTGAAGCTGCCGCCGGTGCGTCGGCCGTAGGCGGCGGGCCGGATGCGGGTGCAGTGGGACTTCACCCAGGTGGTGGCGGGAGTGGTGGGACGCGCGGTGGTGAGCAGCGCGTAGCGCAGCTGGTGGGCGGTCACGAGGCCGCCGAGCTGCTGGGCGGTGGGGAAGGGGGTGAGGCCGGTGAAGCCGCCCATGACGAGGACGGGCTCGGACTTCGCGCGCAACAGGGGCTCGGCGGTGTAGGCGGCCTGCGTGGCGACCAGGTACTTCTCGCCGTGCCGGTGCGTGGTGAGGTAGTCGAGCAGGGCGGTGTCGCGGGCGTTGGGCCGGTCGAGCCCCACCCTCCGCGGAGCGTGGCGGGGGTGGTACGCCTTGCCGACCGGACCGGTCATCGGCGAGGTGGCGGCGCCCGCGTAGAGCGGGTCGAGGCTGGAGGCGGCCCAGCCGGCCGGTACGACCAGGGTGGCCGCGATTCCGGCGGCGAGGGCGCCGTGGACCAGCCGCGGGGAGGTCCGCGGACCGCGGGTCCACAGGCCCACCACGCCGCACAGCGCCAGCATCACCGCGACCGGCAGCAGCCAGGAGACGAAGCGGGTCGGCCAGTCGAGCACCAGCGCCCACACCGCCGTCAGCGCGATCGCCGCGGGCAGCGCCATGTGCCGTCGGCCGCCCGGCTCGTGCACGGCTGCGTGCCCCGGGTCGTGCCACGCCTCGTACTCCGAGCGGAAGAGCGTGAACCCGCCGCCGGTCAGCGCGGCGAGCGCCGGGGCGATGACGGCCGTGTAGTAGGCGTGGTTGCCGTTGGAGCTGCTGAACACCAGGGCGTGCACGGCCAGCCAGCCGCCCCACATCACAAATCCCGCGCGCAGCAGGTCGGTTCGCGGTTGCCCCGCGCGCCAGAGGACGCCCAGGACCGCGGCGAGCACGGCGAGCGGCAGCAACCAGGCGATCTGCGGGCCGACCGCGTGGTTGATCAGCATGTTCCAGCCGGTGTTGCCGGTGGTGCGGCTGGCGGCGGTGCCCGCGACGGCGCCGAACGCGGTGGAATCGCTGCTGAAGCGGCTCAGGCCGTTGTAACCGAAGACCAGGGCGAACGGATCGTTGCCGGACGTTCCGTCGAGGTACGGGCGGCTCGCGGCCGGTGTCGCCCAGGCGATCAGCACCCAGGAGCAGGAGACCGCCAGCGCGACCGCACCGGCCAGCAGGACGCGCAGCGCCCGGTTCACCCGGGTGCCGGGCGCGGCGAGTTGGTAGACCGCGGCGAAGACCGGCAGCACCAGCCACGCCTGCAGCATCTTCGTCTGGAAGGCGAGCCCGACCCAGACCCCGCAGGTGATCAGCGGCAGCAGCCGCTCGGTGCGCACCGCCTTCTGCAGCGCTCCGGCGGCCGCCACCAGCAGCAGAGTGAGCGCGGTGTCCGGGATGGTGGCCCGGGCGAGGACCACGGTGACCGGGGTGAGGGTGAGCGCCAGCGCGGCGATCAGCGCGGCGAACGGACCGGCCCAGGCCCGTACGATCCGGTGCAGCAGCCATACGGTGAGCACGCCCTCGATGACCTGCGGCAGCGCGGCCGCCCAGGTGCTCGGACCGAAGAGCCAGACGGAGACGGCGTCGGGCCAGAAGGCGCCGGGCAGCTTGTCGATGCTGATCGAACCGGAGGCGTCGAGCCCGCCGAAGAAGAAGGCGCGCCAGCTGGAGGCCATCGACCGTATCGCCGCGCTGTAGTAGGGGTGGAGCGCGGCGTGCCCGATGCCCCAGGAGTACAGCATCGTGGCGACGACCAGCACCGCGGCGAGCGCCGGGCGCTCCCAGCGCGGGGCGTCTTCCGGCGGGCCGGAGCGGCGGTTCGCCGCCCGGCGGCCTCGGTGCGCGCCGGTGGTCTGGGCGGCGGGGATGGCGGTCATGGCAGTGGTCCTCGGATCAGCAGGTCAGGTGAGGCGGTGGTGCACGGGCGGCGGGGGCACGGGCTGCCCCATCACAGGCGGCGGGCCGCCCGGAAGCCGCGGGCGTAGAAGTCGGTGCCGTCCAGCAGCGAGCGGCCGGACAGGTCGCCCAGGGTGGGGCCGTTGGCGGCGGAGCGGCTGGAGTAGAAGCGGTGCCGGCCCTCGTCGTCGAGGCCCATGTACATGCCGCAGTGGTCGATGAAGTTCGGGCGTTCCTTGATGATGGCGAAGAAGACCAGATCGCCGGGTTGCAGGGCACCCAGGTCGGTGGGCTGCTCGCCGGTGTCGGGGATCACCAGGCGGCCGGGACCATCGGCGGCGATGGCGAAGGCGCGGCGCGGCAGACCGGGGCCCCGGGTGTTGGTGTTGTGCAGGGGGATGCCCATGCGGTAGCCCCACACCAGACGCTGGAAGCCGGAGCAGTCGACGTCGCCGTAGCGGGCCCGCTCCGGCTGCACGCGCGTGCCGTCCGGGAAGGTCCAGTCAATGCCCAGATAGTCGTAGAAGTCGGACTGTTCGTCGTGGTAGGCGAAGTCCAGCGGGTTGTTGACCTTGGCGTTGCGGGGGCCGAAGTGGGCGGTGCCCGCGTAGCGCACGCCGGACGCGTTGTGCTTGTCGGGCGCCCCGGCGCTGGAGTACTCGAAGGCCACCGCGAAGACGTCCGGGCCGGTGTCGCCGAGCGCCTTGCGGAACCAGCCCTTGAACCAGGCGGACTTCTCCATGCCCTGCTGCCACTCGTGCGGCAGCACCCGCACCCAGGCGTCCGTGGTCACCGTGGCCTCGGTGGTCCGCGGCTCGCTGAAGGTGCGGTTGGGCCCGGTGAGTACGGCCGTACGGGCGCCGTCGGTGAACGTGGCGAGCGTGCTGCCATCGGCGGCGCGGACCACGGTGCGGTCGGGGGCGGACAGCCGCTCGAACGTGCGGGGTCCGGAGGGCCGGGCGCTCCGGCCGGTGCCCGTGCCGCCTGCGGCCGTACCGTCACGGTCATCGCTGCCGCCGCTGCCGTGGCCCAGGTGGTCCCAGGCGTACCCGCCCGCCACTCCGGCGGCCGCCACGCCCGCGATCGTCCCGAGCACGGCGCGGCGGGTCGGGCGGCTGCCTCTGCCGACGGGTTGGGAGTGCATGGCCGATCCTCCTGGAAGTGCGAGGTGGGGGCGGTGGGCAGGTCAGCCGGTGGGCATGACGCCGATCAGCAGACCGGAGATCAGCACCACGTACGTGGCCAGCGTCACCGCCGTGGTCGAGATGACCGTGGCCGCCAGCGGCTGGCGGACCATCTGGTAGGAGACCAGGCCGGGGACGATGAAGCCAAGGGTCTGCGAGGTGTACAGCAGAGGGAACTCGTGGTTGAGGGCGAGCATCACGGTGGTCTGCATCAGTACCGCACACAGCACCACGGCGGCGAACAGCCGCTTGCCGTAGAGAATCACCGTGCGCTGCAGCAGTTTCGTCCCGAAGTACGTGAGCGCCGCGACACCGACCATCAGGCCGGCCATCTGCACGTCGGTGACGAGCGTGAGGGCGATCCAGCCCGGCGTGATCATTCCGCCGGGGGAGAGGTTGGTGGTCAGATAGCAGACGAGCGAGAAGATCAGCCCGAGGGCGATCCCGAGCGCGGCGGTCTGTGCGGTGAGGTGGGCGGGGATCACGGGTTCCTCGTGGACTGGGACGGATCGTAGGAGTGGTGCGGGCCGCCTTCGGCGCTCTCGCCGTCGGGCCGGCCGTGGCGGGCGGCGAACCGGCGGGCGAGTTCGCGCTGCTCCGGGATGTGGAAGCCGTACGCCGGTGTCTCCAGCGGTGCCACCCAGCTGTACGGCTCCGGCTCGGGCGGCCGGGCCACCGCGATCTGCGGCCGGGGCACGGCGATCTGCATGGTCTCCTGATCCAGGCCGTCGCCGTCGGGTACGGCGTCGAGCGGGTCCTCGGAGTCGTCCAGCGGCAGCTCGGCGAGGCATTCCAGGAACAGCTCGCCCTGGCCGTGGATGTTGCCGATCGCCACCAGCGAGGAGGACGGGCCGAGTTCCGCGAGCATCGCCGCGGTCAGCTCCTCGGGGTCCCGGCGGTCGCCGCCGAGATCCACCACCCGCCCGGTGAAGCCGGCCGGAATCGCGTCGCGGGCGCTCTTGGTCGGGTGGCCGATCAGGAACACCGTCTCGGCGGCGAGGTCGGGGACGATGGCGCCCATCTGGCCGTTGCGCTCCACCCGGTCCGGGCGGCAGTTGATGACCACGTTGAGCGGCCGTCTGATCGCGCCCAGATCCTCCAGCTGCTTCACGTTCATCAGCGTCGACTCGGGGTCGTTGGCCGCGAAGACGTTGGCGAACCGCAGCTTCTTGCCCTCGGGGGTGACATAGCGTTCCACCGACAGCACGCCCGGGTCGGGCGGCGCGTCCCACATGCCCTGCATCGCCGTCTGCCGCTCCACGCCGAGCAGTTCGGCGACGGCGAGCGCGATCGCCACGTTCTCCTTGAAGGTGAACCAGCTGAAGCCGCGCAGCTCCTCGTCGGTGACCGTCTCGGGGTCGGCGTAGACCAGCTTGCAGTTACGGGCGTCGGCCTCCTCCTGGAGGATGTGGAAGCGGTCCTTCTCCGCCGTCACGCACACCCCGCCCACCGGCATCGAGCGGGAGAGGGAGCGGGCGACGTCGTCCAGCGTCGGCCCCATCTCCTCCAGATGGTCCTCGCGCACGTTGCACAGCACGCCGATCGTGGAACGGATCAGCTTCTCCTGGTTGATCTCCTGCAGCGCGGGCATCACCGCCATGCACTCGATCACCAGCGCGTGCGGCCGGTAGGTCGCCGCCCGCCGCACGATGCCGATCTGCTCGACGATGTTGGACAGCCCGAACTTGCGGTACACCGGCTCCTCGGTGGCATCCGGGTGGATGAACCGGGCCGCGGTGCCGGTGGTCTTGGCCACCGTGACCAGGCCGCCGCCGCGCAGCGCGCCCGCGCACAGCCGGGTGATCGAACTCTTGCCGCGGATGCCGTTGACCAGCACCCGCGTCGGTATCTGCTCCAGCGAGGCGAAGTGCCGCCGCTGCTCCACGATTCCGGCGATCCACAGCGCGGCGCAGCACAGCAGGACTATGACATAGAGGAAGAGCATGCCGATTCCGTCCTTCTACCGCTGCAGGGTGTTCTCGAGCAGGGGCCGGGAGGACCCGGCGGCGTGGCCGGATCTGGCCGCCCGGCCGCGTTCCGCCAGGGCCTGGCGGATCAGCTCCAGGCTGCGGGTGACCGAGCCGACCTCGTCGTGGTTGACCGGGTGCAGCACGGTGCGGCGGTCTCCGCCGGCGAGCCGCTCGACGAGCACGGCGACCGAGCGCAGCGGCCGGATCACCACCACATGCAGCCAGCCCAGGCAGGCCGCGCCCAGGGTGAGGCCCAGGATCCCGGCGAGCATGGTGCGCTGCTCGGCCTGCACCGCGGGGATCTGGAGCGCCGCCGCGGGCTCCGCGGTCACCACGTGCCACCCGAGGCGGGCCGTCGGGCCGCTCTGCGCCAGCGGCGCGGCGGCGTCGACCGACGGCCCGGAGGACGAGTCGAGCACCGCCGAGGTCGCGGTGCCCGCGGTCCCCGGGGCGCCCTGGGTGGCGCGCGCGAGACGGGTCAGGCCGGAGTCGGGCAGCGACTGGAAGGCGCGGTAGCCCACGCTCGCCGCCAGCACCTTGTTGTCGTCGTTCGTCACCCAGACGCTGCCCAGCTTCGGCCTGGCCAGAATGGAGTTGAGCGCCTTCACGTCGATCTCGCCGAACAGGACCACCCCGGCCGCCGGGGCCTTGCCCTTGGCGGCCCGGACCTGGGCGTAGGCGGCGATGGCCGGGATCCGGCCGGAGGTGTTGACGGTGGTGATCCCGCCGCCGGCGGGCACGTGCACGAGGGTGCGCAGCGGTGTGTCGCCCACCCGCAGCGTGATGTCGCCCGAGCGGTCCAGGAGATACAGCGAGCGGTACTGCTTGTGGTCGGCGAGAACGCGCCGCAGAACATCGCTCTGGGCGGCCCGGCTCGTGCCCGGCAGACGTGCGGCCGCGTCGCTCAGGTCGGTGTACGACTGGTCGAGGGACTGCCGGATCCGATTCGTCGCGACCTCGGTGCGCGCCTGCTGGTCGGCGAGGACCGGAGCCGGAACCGCGCTCGTGGTGTCCGCCCGGTTCAGCAGGAAGATCATCGGCACCGCCCAGCAGGCCACGACCACCACGCAGACCACGGCCAGCGCCCGGTAGCCCGGTCCGCGCCGGGCCGGGAACTCCTGCGGGCCGCTCTCGCCGAGCAGTTGCCGGCGCAGTGACTCCAGTGCCCGCCCGATCCGGGCCAGTTCTCCGAAACCATGCACAGGAACCGGCCGGTACAGCTCCTCCAGCGTGGCCGGCCCGTCCTCGGTCGCGCCCCGGGCCAGGCGGTTGGCGGACAGATACAGCCGCAGCAGCGGCCGCTGCACCAAGAAGTGCAGCGCCAGCCCGAGCAGCAGCGCGAGCGCGGCCAGCGCTCCCGCGGCCTCGAGCGCGAAGCGTGAGTAGTCGGCGGCGGTGGTGATGGCGGGCACCGCGCGGGAGGTGAGCACCACCAGACCGAGCCGGTCGGTGTCGCCCGGACCGGTCGTCGAGGCGACCTGCGCCCAGCCGGCCACCGTGCGCCGGGTGCCGGCGGTGCCGCCCAGCATGCTTCCCGAGGCGTCGGTGTCACGGCCCGACCCGCTCGCCGCGTGGGCCGCCGCCGCGGGCAGACCGCTGTCGGCGGCGGTCGGCGAGGCCGTGCCGCGGGTGGTGGTGGCGAGGGCGGTGCCGCTCGCGTCCAGCACTTCGGCGGTGCGTCCGTCGCCGTACGTCGTGAGGGTGGGCAGCGACTCGCAGACCGCCAGCAGCCACTGCCGGTCGGCCCGGTTCGAGGTCTGGTTCTGGTCCTGGTTGGCGTCCTCCTGCTGCGCGGGCAGCGTGACCCTGGCGAAGTACACCAGGTGCCGCGTGCCGCCCGACGTCACCAGCCGGGGCAGGATCGCCCCGTGCCCGGACGCCGTTTTCGCGACGTCCACCCCGGCCAGCGGCACCGGCTTGCCGCCGGCCGCCAGCAGTCTGCCGGTGCGCGGGTCGAGCAGCGCGCTGCCGAGGACCGCCTTTCTGGCAGAGGTCAGCGCCTTCAGCGCGGTCGCGGGGGCCGAGGTGCTCGTCGCCGGGTACGCGCTCGCCGTACGGCGTACGGCGCTCGCCTCGGCGTCGATGGTGGTGCGCACCGACAGCGCGGTGTCCGCGGCGATCTGCTGTTCGCCGTTCAGCACGGCCTGCGGTATTCGCTCGGACTGGATGCCGTCGAGGCCGATCACGGTCAGGGCGGCGACCACCAGCAGGAGTACGACAAGGGAGGCGATCGGCGGGCGCACCCCGCCGAGCATCGGCATATCGGCGCGGCGACGAATGCGGTGCCGACGCGGCGCCCGGGGTGCGGAGGGCAGGGCAGGGGATCCTTCCTCAATTGGCGCCGAGCGCCCGAATGTTCGATGGCACGAACACTCTATCCGTACACAATCACATATCCATCACACTTTCGTCCCTGTGTCGTACGGGCGAACGGGGCCGGTGTGTGACGGCCGGCGCATGCGGGTCCGGCCCCCGGCACACCGAGGGGCGGACCCGCGAACGGGACCCGCCCTTCGGATGACCGGTCGGCTGTCCGGCCGATGCGCGGTCAGCGGACGAAGGAGATCTCCGGATAGCTCCTGGAGGGTCCGTCCAGCAGGGTGCTGTGCTTGCCGCGCAGCTCCTGGTCGAAGAAGGCGGCGAGGTAGTCACACTGGACCTTGACCGCTCGGTTTGGATCGATCGTGCCGAACTGCTGCTGGAGCTGAGCCTGGGAGAGCCCGAGCAGGCCCGCCTCCTGCGGCACCATCCACTCGTTGTCACTGAACGACAGGTGCGCCGCGCCATGGAGCTGGACGTCGACCCGGTATCCCTTCAGATGCGACCACAGCGTGCGCCACGAACCGTCGTTGTTGCGGTTGTGCGTGCCGGAGCTGAAGAGCATGAACGGACGGTCCAGGTCCTTGCTCGGCGCCGTCCCGAAGAACTGGCCGTCCAGGTCGGCACCGGCGGCGATGCGGTGGTCGAGCTGCATGGCGGTGTCGACCGCCCCGCCGCCCAGCGACCAGCCGAACATCCCGATGCGGGACATGTCCACGGCGCCCGACAGCCCCGAGGGGAGCGTGGCGTGGCCGGCGTCCGGGTTGCCGCCCTTGCTGATCGTGCCGAGCTGGTTGATGACGAACCGGATGTCGGCCGCGCGCACCTTGAGGGTGTCGGAGGAGTGGGCGCCCGCCGGCATCGTGTTGACCTCGAGCCGGTTGCCGGGGAACTGCACCTCGTTGGCGTCGTGGGTGTGGTCGACCATGACGACGAGGTAGCCGCGGCTGGCGAGATCCTGGGCGTGGGCGGTGCCCATCGCGCGGTCCGAGTGCAGCCCGGTCGAGTACAGCAGGACGGGCAGCTTGCCGAGCTTGGTGTTCACCGGGGCGAGGACATGACCCGCGGTCCTCGGCAGGGTCACCTGCTGCGGCGACAGCCCGCGCGAGGCGAGGAAGTGGGCGCCGGATATCGACGGCATCCACGGCGCCTGGTAGTGCCCGGACGTGGCGGTGGCCGGATAGAAGAGCGACACCATCAACTCGCGAGGAGTGTTGCCGAACACGTACGGATCCGTACGGGACTTGTCGACGAGGTGCAGGCCGACCATGCCCACGCTGTACGGCCCGGTCGGTGAGGGCATGTCGAGCTGGAGACCGGACGTGTCCGCGCGGCCGGACGAGAGGGCGTCGGGGTGGACGGGCTTGTGGTGCAGCGGCGCCTCGTCGTTCTCCGGCGCCCACGGCGTCTTCGGGTCGGGCTGGTCGGGCGAGACCCCGGTGGCCGCGGGCTTGTCGGACGTCTTCCCGGCGGCCATCGCCGGGGTCATCCCCGCACCCAGGGCGACGGCCAGCGCACCCGCCGTACCGACCGCTCTGGCGATCACTCTGCGACGGTGGCGCGGGCGGCGATGTTTCATGGAACCCCCTTGTTCGTTCAGCGATCGCGGAACGGACGATCGAATGCCGCACACCGTACCGCTGCGGCGGCCGATGGGCTGCGCGGAGATCCATGCCGCCGGCAGCGCTTCCCAGCCGTTTTGCGAACGCGACTTCACAAGCGCCTCAGCGAACAGTGGTGCACCGACATATACGCGTCCCGCCGGGTTGCTGCTCAGCGAGGAGCAGTTGCTCTCGCCAGTGCCACAGCGTTCTCTCGGCTGCCCTGGCCGGCACGCCTCGCGCGAGTAGGCGCAGGTATGCCCTCTTCGCGGCCGACGACTGCCCGAGCCTTGGAAGCGAGCGCCGAGCGGAAGGGCGCCGTTGCGGGAGCATACGGAGAAGGGCGGAGGGGGCCCTGCGGTTACGGCGTCGTAGCCGGCTGCTCTGCGGCCGACGTCACCAACCGAGCGCATCCCCGTCGGCTCGGGCGTCCGGGGCCGGCATGACCGGGCGCGCTTCGTGGCAGGTGAAGCCGAGGCGGATCAGTGCCCGGCGCATCTCACCCGTCGTGAAGTCCCGGCGGTTCAGCCTGGTGATCACTTCCCCGACCTGCATCACGGGGTAGACGCGGCGGCCGATGGTCACGGACACGCCGGTGACGGGTTCGGGGGTGATACCGCTCATCGACTGCTCGACCTCGGTCTTGATCAGGTCGAAGGGGAATCTGGCGATGACACAGCGCATGGATGCCTCCACAGGGGTGGGGAAGAACACCGAAAGCAGGGGTGGGGAAGAAACACCGGAAGAAGCAGGCCGACCGCGTGACGGCGGCCGGACGGCGGTCAGGTGAGAGCGAGGACGCCGAGGGCGTAGCCGTGCTCGTCGATCACGGGGGAGACGTCCAGGGTCCGTACCCGCATGGCGGCTTCCGCCTCGCCGAGTACGGCCATGGACGCGGTGAACGGTCCGCGGTCGAGCGGGATGTCCCGCAGCCGCGTCCGGTCGCTGTACCACGATCCGCCGCGGTGCGCGGCGAGCTGGGCCCGGGTGACCAGACCCGCGCACCGCCCGTCCTCGTCCCGGAGGAGCAGGTGCGGAACGCGGGCGCCGATGAGCACGGACAGGGCCACGTCGACCGCCATGTGGTCGTCGACCTGCGGCCCCGGAGCGTGCATGGCGTCACGGGCGGTCAGACCGGTGCCGTCGGCGTCGTCGGTCTGCTGTGTTCGGGGCGGAATCGGCGTCAAGGGGTTCTCCTCGTCGTCGGGGCGTGCAGGACGGCGACGTCCCGGCATGACTGCTCGGCGCGCATCCCCCTTGCCCGGCCTATGTGTTGGTCCTCGGGGCGGAGCGGCGTGCCCGGGCGGCGGACGGGCCGCTCCCGCCACGGCCGGCCGCCCGGCGCCCGCGACTCCGGCCGGCGGATCCCTTGCCCTCGCGTCGTTCGGCGACCGGTACGGCGAGGGTGACGGGCACGCCGGAAGGGGTCCGGGCGCCGGTTATGCGATGCAGTTCGGCCTCGCCCGGCCGGATCCGGGCGGTACGCGCGGTGATGCCGGCGTCGGCCATCAGACGGTCCACCGCGCGCCGCTGGTGCGGCAGGACGAGGGTGACGACGGTGCCGGACTCGCCGGCGCGGGCGGTACGGCCGCCGCGGTGCAGGTAATCCTTGTGGTCGCTCGGCGGGTCGACGTTCACGACGAGGTCGAGGCTGTCGACGTGGATTCCACGGGCGGCGACGTTGGTGGCCACCAGGACCGCGACATGGCCGTCCTTGAACTGGGCGAGCGTCCGGTTGCGCTGCGGCTGGGACTTGCCGCCGTGCAGGGCCGAGGCGCGCACACCCACGGACAGCAGGTGCTTGGTCAGCCGGTCCACCGCGTGCTTGGTGTCGAGGAACATGAGCACGCGTCCGTCGCGGGCGGCGATCTCGGTCGCTGCGGTGTCCTTGTCGGCATCACGCACGTGCAGCAGATGGTGTTCCATGGTGGTGACGGCTCCCGCGGACGGGTCGACCGAGTGCACCACGGGGTCATGGAGGTAACGGCGCACCAGGAGGTCGATGTTGCGGTCCAGAGTGGCCGAGAACAGCAACCGCTGGCCGCGGGAGGGGACTTGGGCGAGCAGGGCGGTCACCTGTGGCATGAAGCCCATGTCGGCCATCTGGTCGGCCTCGTCCAGGACGGTGACGGCGACCTGGTCCAGCCGGCAGGCTCCTCGCTCGATGAGGTCCTTGAGGCGGCCCGGCGTGGCGACGACGACTTCCGCTCCGCCGCGCAGGACGCTCGCCTGACGGCCGATCGACATGCCGCCCACCACGGTGGCGAGGCGCAGCCGCAGGGCGCGGGCGTACGGGGCGAGCGCGTCGGTGACCTGCTGGGCCAGTTCCCGGGTGGGTACGAGGACGAGGGCGAGCGGATGCCGGGGCTGGGCCCGCTGCCCGTCCAGGCGGGCCAGCAGAGGCAGACCGAAGGCGAGCGTCTTGCCCGAGCCCGTACGGCCCCGGCCCAGGACGTCCCGGCCCGCCAGTGCGTTCGGCAGTGTGGCCGCCTGGATGGGGAAGGGCACGGCCACGCCCTGGACGCCGAGGGCGGCCAGCAGAGGTGCGGGCATGTCCAGTTCGGCGAACGTCTCGGCCGCCGGCAGCGGTTCGGTGAGGGTGACCGGCAGGGTGAACTCCTGTCGGCGTGCGGGGGAGCGTGTTCCCTGGCCGTTCTTTCGCCCGGTGCCCGGGCGAGGACCTGGTCGGCCCGTCTCCTGCGTGCGGAAGCGGGTGCCGCGAGCGGAGCCTGCTGAGGGCGTGGAACTCCGGTCCGCGTGGAAACGGCCGGAACTGCCGCCGGTGCGACGGGTGCGGTTCATGAAGGAACCTCCTCGATGCGGCGTATCGAGGAATTCTGTTCAGCGGCCGGGGCCACACGAGGATTCGCAAGAATGAGCCGAAGGGAATGCGAAGGGCCGGGCTTCTCGGTGCTGAAGCCGGGGGTGCAAATCATCCGGAAAATCCGAGAAATCCGGGATGGGAGAAAACAATGAGCTGGGACCCGCACCCCAAGAGCGCGGGCCCCAGCCACATGGTTTTGCGTCAGCGTCAGGCGGGAACGATGTTCTCGGCCTGCGGGCCCTTCTGGCCCTGCGTGACGTCGAAGGTAACCTTCTGGCCTTCCTGAAGTTCGCGGAAGCCCTGGGTGGCGATGTTCGAGTAGTGGGCGAACACGTCAGCGCCGCCGCCGTCCTGCTCGATGAAGCCGAAGCCCTTTTCCGCGTTGAACCACTTCACGGTGCCAGATGCCATATTGAATCTCCCTCGGGGGGCAGTACCGGACTTCGCACTTTGCGGAGCCGAGTCGCCGCGATGATCACCCCTCCGGAAAGATCCGGAAAGCTCTGCAAAGAAAGGATCTCTGGCAACCAAAACTGCAACTGCTATCACGTTAACACAGGTCGGGTCGACGCGGCCCGGTGTTTTCGGAACCGTCCGGAAATCCTCAGTCGACCGGAGCCCGGATTTCTGTGCCGGCCGGACTAGATATTCGTACCCTGTTCCTCCAGCTTCCGGCGCATTTCCCGGTTCAGACGAAGGGCGTCGTCGAGCTGCTCCTCCAGAGAGATGATGCGGCACGCGGCCTCGACGGGGGTGCCCTGGTCGACCAGCTCCCGGGCACGGGCGGCGATGCGCAACTGGCGGCGGGAGTACCGGCGGTGGCCGCCTTCCGACCGCAGGGGAGTGATCAGCTCGGCTTCGCCGACGGCCCGGAGGAAGGCCGGGGTGGTACCGAGAACGTCGGCGGCGCGCCCCATGGTGTAGGCGGGATAGTCGTCGTCGTCGAGGTTGCCGGTGACAGGGGCTTTCTCAGCGGGCATAGCACCTTCGTTTCGGGGACACGGGGAGGGACCCGGGCGTGCGCGGCACCCGCACTCGGAAGAATTCAGCGCCATCTGCCCCGTGCGGCAAGCCTAACTCCGGCAGGCGTGGACATGTGGTCTCGCCGCGACAGATGTGCCTGCGGACAACGCCGACGGGCCGAACGGCGGGGCCTCGTGCCGAACGGCCCCCACCGGGTCACACCTCGTCGGCGTGTGTCCGGTCCTGATCTGTCGATTCGCTGGCCGCGAGCCAGGACCGTGCGGGTTCCGCCGCGCGCACGGTGTCGAGGGTGAGATGGAGCCGGGTCCCTCCCTCACGGCCGGCGGGATAGCTGCGCTGCTCCGTCGAGGCGAAGCAGCGCCGGAGCACTTCGGCCACGCGGCGGGCGGCCTCCGGTGTAGCGGCGACGACGCGGACCTCGGCGTGGCCCTCGGAGGGCAAGGGCTCGTGCTCCATACGGACCTCCTGGCGGCGACGGGTACGAACCACGACCGGCCCCTCGACCCCCCGGGCGAGGCGCGGGGCTGCGGCGCGTTTCCACGGCGGCCCTCTTTTGAAGGGTATGCCGGGTAAGGGTGGCCGTGCGTGCCATGGCCGACCGGCGGTCCGGCCCACTGCGGTCCGCCCGAGCTCGGTGGCCGAGCCGGCCAGGGCCGGAAAGCAGCGCCAGATCCCGGAAGGTCGCTGCCGACGCCGGCTGACATGGTCGCCGGCGACCGCCGGGCCGTCGGGGCGGGCCCGCCGGGAGTACGGTGGAGACACCGAGGGCACGCCGCGCACCGCCTCAGACGCCGGTGCCGTTCTCGGGGATCGACGACGCCGGGCCGGGCTTCGTTCACGCCCGGGGCAGGGTTGGTCATGACTGCGCACGTCTTGCTCCCGACGACCTTGGCTCTCCCCGCGTTCCGGCCCGCCCGGGGCGGGCCGCACACCCGCATGCCGCGCCCGTCGAAGGCGGGGCGCAGGCCCTCGCCCCAGGTGGCGGAACGGGTCCGGCCCCTGACACGTGGTCAGGTCGCGGACCGCCTGCAGGAGCTCGGCGACCTGTACGCGGAGACCTCCGGTGGCGACCCGTGGGCGTGGAACCAGGCGCGCGCCGCCTTCCTGCGCCATCTCGCGGCCGACGCCCGACGACCGGGGTTCTCGCTGCTGATCGCGGAGACCACCGCTCTGACCGGATATGCCTACGGCTTCCCCGTGGGCGGCACAGGTCCGTGGTGGGCCGGCTTCGACGGACACGCTCGGGGGAGTCTGCTGCGCCGCGCCGCCTCCGGTCGGCTCTTCGTCGTCTCCGGAATCGTCGTCGCGCCTGGTGTACGCCGGGAGTGCCAGGACCAGGTCTGGAACCTCGCCCGGCGCCTGCAGCGGCGCCTGCTCGCCGACGACGGCGCCGCACTCGGGGTCACGCTGGTGGACGCCCGGGACGACAGGACGGTCGAGACGATGCGGTCCTGGGGCTGGCGGTACGCAGGAGCCGACACCCTTCCGGCCGTGCCGCCCGGTCCGTTCCGCGTTCTGGTGCTCACTCCGGGGACGTGAGCCGCTCCTGCCGGTATCGGGGGCACAGCGTGACCACCCCTTGATCGTTGTCACGTTGGGTTCCCAAGCATTTCCCGTTCATCTTCGCTCCGTTCGACCTTCGCATGACCGTGCGCACAGACACCCCACAGCCGGTGACTCTCAGGTGCGCCAGGGGGATGCCTTTTCGGTCAGTGGCGAGAAGTTCGCGAAGGTGGAGGGGGGTCGGTCCGTATGGTCCGCCCGCGCTTTTTGTATCTGCCGAGTGCGCGTCCTCGGGGTCGCGCTGAGCATCCTCGGCGCACTGCTGCTCGGATTCGTCCTGGACGTCGGCCCGTTGGGCGACCTCCGCCATGTCCGTGACCGGCAGGTCGACTACGCCGCCCTCCGCAGCACCCTCGCCAACGGGGTCGCCCCCGTCGGTGGCCCGGTCGGCCCCGGCACGCCGGTGGCGCTGCTGGACATCCCCGCCCTCCACCTGCGCGAGGTCGTCCGGGAGGGTACGACGGCCGAGGACCTGGCCCGAGGTCCGGGCCATCGCCGGGACACGGTCCTTCCGGGGCAGGCCGGGGTCAGCGTCGTCATGGGCCGCCAGACGACGTTCGGGGGCCCGTTCCTGCACCTGCGTGAGCTGCGCCCGGGGGATGCGTTCACCGTGACGGGCCAGGGCAAGCGCACCTACCGCGTGCTCGGCCTGCGCCGCGCCGGAGACCCGCAGCCACCGGCCCTCACGGCGGGCCACGGCCGCCTGACCCTGATCACGGCCGACGGCACGCCGTTCATGCCCCGGGGGATCCTGCGCGTGGACGCGGACCTGGTCTCCCGGGCCCAGGCCACGCCCGCCCCGGGCGTCACTCCGGGGCGCCCTGCCCGAGGAGGAGACGCCGATGGCCGTCCAGCGCTCGGCCTGGCTGCCGCTGGTGCTGTGGGGCCAGGCGCTCCTGCTCGCGGCGGCGGCCGTCGCCTGGACCCACGCCCGCTGGGGCCGCCGGCCGACCTGGGTGGTCGGCGCGCCCCTGCTCGCCGTGCTGGGCCTCACGGTCGCCGACCAGGCGGCACAGCTCCCGCCGAACTTGATGTGACTCCAGATGCCTGGATGTGACGCGTGATGCGACACGCGGCGCGAAACCGATCGAGGACCTGCGTTGACCGAACAGAGCAGTGACACCGTGACGGAGACGACTCTCCCGCTCCCGCCGTACGCCACCGGAGCCACCGCCGGAGCCACCCTCGACACGCGCCGGATCTCGGCCTGGTTCGGTGACCACAAAGTCCTCGACCGCGTGTCGCCGACCATGCCGGCCGGCCAGGTGACGGCGCTCATCGGCCCGTCGGGCTGCGGCAAGTCCACCTTCCTGCGGATCCTGAACCGCATGCACGAGCTGATCCCGGAAGCCTCCCTGGCCGGCGAGGTGCTCCTGGACGGCGAGGACATCTACGCCCGGGGCCGCCGTCTGACCGAGACCCGGCGCCGCCACGGCATGGTCTTCCAGAAGCCGAACCCCTTCCCCGCGATGTCGATCTACGACAACGTCACCTCGGGCCTGAAGCTCACCGGCACGCACGTGAACGGAAGGCGGGCCTGTGGCAGGAGGTCCGCTCCCGCCTCCGCCAGCCCGGCGGCGCACTCTCCGGCGGCCAGCAGCAACGTCTGTGCATCGCCCGCTCCCTGGCCGTACGCCCTGAGGTCCTGCTGATGGACGAGCCCTGCTCCGCCCTGGACCCCACCTCCACCCACCGCATCGAGCAGACGATCCGCGAGCTGGCCCACGAGGTGACGATCGTCATCGTCACCCACAACATGCAGCAGGCGGCCCGCATCTCCGACCAGTGCGCCTTCTTCCTCGCCCAACAGGGCACCCCCGGCGCCATCGTGGAACACGGCCCCACCACCACGATGTTCTCCACCCCCACCGACCCCCGCACAGCGGACTACGTCGAGGGCCGCTTCGGCTGAGCCGTGCAGGAGGTCACCTGGAGTCGCACGCCGAGGGGTCGTTGATTGTCTTGGGGCTCGTCAGTCGCGGGAGTTGCCGAAAAGTATGCGGTAACCGATGAGCAGCACCAGTGAGCCGGCGATCGCCGCGCCCCACGTGTAGAGGTCGAAGAAGTGCTTCTCCACCGAGCGGTGGAGGAAGTGGGCGGAGAGCCAGCCGCCGATGAAGGATCCCGCGATGCCGATCAGAGTGGTGCCGATCAGACCGCCCGGGTCGCGGCCGGGGAGCAGGATCTTCGCGATGCCCCCGGCGAACAGGCCGAGGATGATCCAGCCGATGATGCCCACGGTGTTGTCCTCCCGTCGGTCGGCACCGGCGAACGCGCCAGGCGCAGACGTTCGTTCATTGCTTGATTGCGCAAGAGGCTACGGAAGGTCTCCCGGCCATGGCCAGGGGCGCCGGCCGGTTGCCACTCAGTCGTTGGGTTCCTGTCACTTGGTCATGACATTGCGCAAACCGGGAACCGGGACGGGTCAGGTGCCGGTGCGGCAGGTCTCATCGGCGGTGCTGGTCCCGACGCCTACACTGTGTGGGCGCATGTACGTCGACTGTGAAGTGTGGGCGGGGGGACGGGACCGTGACGGACAACGTCGGTGGCTTCGAGGACCCCTCGGCCGACGTGCTGGCGGCTGCTGCCGGCGCCTTCGGGCTGCTCGCCTCGTCTGTCAGGCTCCACCTGATGTGGGCGCTGTCGCAGGGGGAGAGTGATGTCACGCACCTCGCCGACCGGGTGGGTGGTGCCCTGCCCGCCGTGAGCCAGCACCTGGCGAAGCTGAAGCTCGCCGGGCTCGTGCGCTCTCGCCGTGAGGGCCGGCGGCAGGTCTACTACATCGACGACCCGGACGTCGTGACGCTCGTGCGCGTGATGATCGGGCAGCTGACGGCACGTTCTCACCAGGTTTCCGCGCCGGTACGGCTCCTGCACGGGACCAGTGGCTGAGACCACCGCGGCCTCGGACCGGGACGCCGACCCGCCCGCTCCGGTGGCTGTGTCTGCGGTAGGGGCCGCAGGCTCCGAGGGACTTGGGGCGCCGGGTCCGGGATCCTCCGCGCCCACGCTGCTGGAGGTGCTGCGCCGGCTGGACAGCGGTCCGCGCGGCTTGACGGAGGCTGAGGCCGAGGCACGCCTGGCCCGGTCCGGCGGGAACACCGTTCCGGCTCGCGGCGAGGCTTCCTGGCTTCGGCTGTTCGTGCGCAGCCTGCGCGATCCCTTCACCGCGGTCCTGCTCTGCCTCGGGTTGGTCTCGGCGGCCGTCTTCGCCTGGGGCACCGCCTCGGTGATCCTCTCCCTCGTCTGGGTCAGCTGCGGGCTGCGCGCGACGGGCGAGCACCGGGCCGACCGGTCCACGGCCGCGTTGCGTCGGCTGGTCGCCACCACGGTGACCGTTCTGCGGCGCGCCGACGAGGACGCGGTATCCGCCTCTCGCGAGATCCCCGTGGACGAGCTCGTGGTCGGCGACGTGATCCGCCTCGGGCCGGGTGACCTCGTACCGGCGGACGTACGCCTGCTGCGTACGAGCGGCCTGACCGTGCACCAGTCCGCCCTCACGGGAGAGTCGGCGCCCGTCGCCAAGCACACCGACGACGCTCCTCCGGGCACCGGCAGCGGACTGTTCGATCAGCCGCAGTGGTGTTTCCAGGGCAGCGGCATCGCCTCCGGCAGTGCCACCGCGGTCGTCACCGCGACCGGTGCGCAGACCCGGTTCGGCGCCGCGCACGGCCGTACGGCGGGCCGGCCGGAGCCGAGCGCCTTCGACCGTTCCGTCCACGGCGTCTCCTGGATCCTGATCCGGTTCATGCTGCTGACGCCCCCGCTGGTGCTGATGGCCAACGCGGCGCTGCGCGGACGCGGTCTGGAGACGCTGCCGTTCGCGGTGGCGGTGGCGGTGGGGCTGACCCCGGAGATGCTGCCGGTCCTCGTCACCACCTGCCTGTCCCGCGGAGCCGCACTGCTGGCCCGGACCCACGGGGTGATCGTCAGACGGCTCCCCGCTCTGTACGACATCGGCGCCGCCGATGTGCTGTGCCTGGACAAGACCGGCACGCTCACCCAGGACCAGCCCGTCGTCGGCCGCAGCCTCGGCCCGGACGGCCGGGACGACCCCGAAGTCCTGCGCTGGGCCGCCGTCAACGCCTGGTGGACCCTGCAACTCGCCGACCTGCCCGAGCCCGACGCCCTGGACGAGGCGATCCTGGACGCGGTCGACGAGCACGACCTCCTCGCGTACGAGGGCATCGCCGCCGTCCCCTTCGACCCGGCCCGCCGCCTCGCCACCGCAGTCGTCCGCACCCCCGGCCGCCTCGGCATGCACACCCTGGTGGCCAAGGGCGACGCCGAAGCCGTACTGTCCCGCTGCACCCTCTCCGACGAGGAACGCGCACGACTGCGCGACCTCGCCGCCCGGCAGGCCGACGACGGGCTGCGCATCCTGGCCGTGGCCACCGCCGAACGCCCCGCCCGCACCCGCGAGTACACACAGGCCGACGAACGCGGCTTCACCTTCCGTGGCCTGATCACCCTGCGGGACGCGCTCGCGCCCACCGCCGCCGAGGCGCTGAAGGTCCTCACCGGGCAAGGAGTCACCGTCAAGGTCCTGACCGGCGACCACCCCGGCACGGCCGCCCGGGCCTGCCGCGACCTCGGTATCCCGGTCCCCGAGGACGTCGTTGTGACCGCCGACGCCATCGACACCCTCACCGACGCCGAACTGGCCGTCCTGGTCGCCCGTACGACCGTCTTCGCCCGCTGCACCCCCGACCACAAGGCCCGGATCACCCAGGCACTGCGCCGCGCCGGACACACCGTCGGCTTCCTCGGCGACGGCGTCAACGACCTGCCCGCCCTGCGTGCCGCCGACGTCGGCATCGCTCCGCAGGGCGCCGCCGACGTGGCCCGCGAGGGCGCGGACGTGGTGCTCGCCGAGAAGGACCTCACCGCGATCACCCATGCCATCGACGCGGGCAGGCATGCGGGCGGCAACATCGCCACCTACCTGAGGGTCACGCTGTCCTCCAACCTCGGCAACGTGATCGCGATGCTCTCGGCGGGCCTGCTGCTGCCCTTCCTGCCGATGCTCCCCGCCCAGGTCCTCACCCAGAACCTCTGCTTCGACGCGGCCCAGCTCAGCTTTGCCCACGACCGTCCGCACCCGCTGGGCCTGCGTCGGCCGACCGTGCTGCGCCCCCGTGACCTCCTGCGCTTCATCACGGGGTTCGGAGTGCTCAACGCCGTGGCCGACCTCGCCACCTTCGCCGTGCTCGCCTTCACCTTGCACGGGCTTGGCACGGGCGGCGACGAGGCGGTGTTCCACTCCGGCTGGTTCACCGAGAACCTGCTCACCCAGGCCCTGGTGATGGTGTTGCTCCGGGCCGGCCGCCGGGGCGCGCGGAGCCGCAGGCCCGGCCCGGTCGGCTGGGCCGCGATCGCCCTGTCCGTCATCGGCCTGGCGCTGCCTTCTTCACCGCTCGGCCCGGTGGTCGGCCTCGCCGCTCTGCCGGCCGTCTACTACCTCCTGCTCAGCGTGGTCCTGGCCTTGTACGCCGCCGCCCTCCTCATGGTCAGGACACGTCGGCGCAGGGTGAGTTGCCGAGTTGCGCAATAATCGCGGTCAGCGGAGGTAAGACCCGTGATCGGGGGAGGAAGGGTGTTCATGCCGCGCGGTGACATTCGGCGAGTGCGTGATGCGAATATGCGGCTGGGGGCGGCCCTGGCCGAGGTCGAAGGGCTTTATGCGGCGTTATTGAGAGCGGGTTCCTCCGAGCGGCGCCGGGGGTTGCAGGCGGAGCTGGCCCGCGCCGCCGGCCGTCTGGCAACCGTGGCGGCCATGCCGACGCAGGCTCCGCCCCCACGCCTCGCCGGCCGGCGCTCGCGCCGGGGACGGAGGCGAGCCCTGGCGGAACGTGGCGCCGCGTGGATCATCGCGAGGTACGGAAGGAACGATCGCTGAGGCAGCCGGACCTGAACGGGCGTAGGGGCGCCGGTCCACCCGCTCATGAGACTCCTCACCCGTGAGATACGTAAGGACCTGTACAACCCGGGCCACGGGTTTGTTAGATTGCGCAACTACGCAATCGAGGTGGGGCCCACCCTCGCCTGTCCGTACCCAGCCGCGCATGCCCGGCCGTACCCCCGATGGCCCGGCCTGACGAGCCCGACCGTTCATGGGAGTGGAAGATGAGCGACCCGTGGGACGGCCCGACCGGCCAGGCCACGCGCAGCCGCACCACCACCCGGGTGCCCGGACAGCGTACGTCCGAGGCGGAGGGCACGCGCCCACCGGGCGGCCGGGCCGCGGCCCGGGCGGCTTCCCGCTCTCGCGGTGGAACCCGGTCTCGGGGCGAAAGCCGGTCGCGGCGCCGCGCACATCCCGTCGGGCGCGTCCGGCGGGTGCTCAAGGTCGCCGCGATCACCCTGTCCGTGTTGATCGTCATCACCGCCGGCGTGGGCTGGTGGTTCTACCAGCACCTGAACGGCAACATCAACAGCGTCGCGCTCGACGGCAAGGGCGGCATGGAGAAGGCCGACGCCTTCGGCCGCACCCCGATCAACATCCTGGTCATGGGCTCGGACGGCCGTACCAGCCAGGCCGACTGCCGGCTCGGCGGTGGTTGTGCGAAGACCGGGGTGCAGACGGGCAGCAACGCGGACGTGGAGATGGTGGTGCACATCTCTGCGGACCGTTCCAACGCGACGGTGATGAGCATCCCGCGGGACACCATGACGAAGGTCCCGGCCTGCAAGGACAGTGAGAGCGGCCAGTCCACGTCCGGTTACTACGGCCAGATCAACAGCGCGCTGCAGTACGGTCCCGCCTGTCAGGTGGCCACCGTCCACCAGCTCACCGGCATCCCGATCGACCACTTCGTCAAACTCGACTTCTCCGGCGTCGTGAAGATGTCGGACGCGGTCGGCGGTGTCTCCGTCTGTGTCAGCGACAACGTCTACGACACGTACTCGCACCTGAAGCTGGCCAAGGGCACCCACACCCTCAAGGGCGTGGCGGCGCTGGCCTTCGTCCGCTCCCGGCACGGCTTCGGCGACGGCAGCGACCTGGGCCGTACGACGACCCAGCACCTCTTCCTCAGCTCGTTGATCCGCAAGTTCAAGAGCGCGGGCACGCTCACCGACCCCACGGCCGTCTACGGCCTGGCCGACGCCGCCACCAAGGCGCTGACCGTGGACGACGGCCTGGGCAGCGTGAGCAAGCTGATCTCGCTCGCGTCGGACGTGAACAAGGTGCCGACCAAGCGGCTGACGTTCACGACGATGCAGACGGCCGCCGACCCGAACAACAGGGAACGGCTCGTCGTGGGCCCGGGCGCCAAGACCCTGTTCGCCACCATCGCCAACGACCAGTCATTGACCACGGATTCCGGCCAGAAGTCCGCGGCGGCCTCGGCGACCGCGAAGCCCACGGCCCCGGCCGTCCCCGCGTCGCAGATCGCCGTTACGGTCGAGAACGGCACCGCGGTCACCGGCCGTGCCTCGGACATCGCGACGGCGCTGACCGACCAGGGCTTCAGCTCCGCCACGACCACGGCCAACGCGCCGAGCCCCGCGACGACCACCACCCTCGCCTACGGCAGCGGTCAGAAGGACGAGGCGCAGACGGTCGCCAAGGCGCTCGGGCTGTCCTCCGCGCACCTGAAGCAGGGCACCGGCAGCGGCCTGACCCTGGTGATCGGCAGCGACTGGCCCAGCGGCACCGGCTTTCCCGGCGGCAGTTCCGCACCCGCTCCCGCCGACACCAAGGCCGCCGTCGGAGGCGCCCACGCCTCCACCGCCGACCAGGCCAAGACCTGCGCCAAGGTCAGCCCCTACAAGACGGTCAGCCTGAACGGCGTCTCCATGACACCGTCCCAGGCCTACGCGGCGGCACGGAACAAGCCCGACTCCGATGAATGAGGCCCTGCCGAGCGGCGACGGATCCGACCAGGGCTTGTACGGTTGCGCAAGGTAGCAACAGTTGGCGGCAGGTACGGCACGCCTGGCCCGCACCGCCGCCGGCATGGAGAAGGGGTGGGCGGAATGCTCCGCAACGGGTTGGAACCCTGGCACCTGCTGGTGGTGGCGATCGTCGTGATCGTGCTGTTCGGCTCGAAGAAGCTGCCCGAGGCCGCGCGCGGGCTGGGCAAGTCGATGCGCATCCTCAAGAGCGAGGCCAAAGCCATGAAGGACGAAGGCAGCGCCCATCGAGCAGGACCTGCGGCTCCGAGGTGAGGGCCTGCCGCTGCACTTTAAAGATTGCGCAATTGGGGAACTCTTAGACTCGCCCATTCCTGACGGTACTCGTCTGGCCGGTTCGTACGCCGTGCGGCCGAGTCACACACCGAGGTTCGGGGGACAGATGCGAACACCGGAACTGCCCGAGGCAGAGATCCGTGCGACGTTCGAGCGGGCTCTGGAGCAGGGCTTGCAGTCCCCGCAGGTCGCTGACGCGCTGCGCCGACCTGGCGGGACGCTCGACCGCGGACGGCTGCGTACGCGAGCGCTCCAGGCCCGGGACGACATCGTTTCCGCTGCGGCCGTCGAGTATCGCGAGTTCGTCGAGGCGCGGGCCGGCGTGGCCGCCGGGACGGAGGACCGCAGCGCGAGCGACGGGCCGGAAACCGGTGTGTCGGGCGCCGGCGGCGGCCCGTTGCCGGTGCTGGCAGTGCTCGTGACGAGTCTGGCCGTCGCTGCCGCCGCCGTGTGCCTGATCACCGGGTTCGTCCTGCTGGCCCTTGGAGGCCGTCCCTACATCGGCGAAGGACTGGTCACGTCGGGCCTGATCGCCGGGGCCGTGGCCGTGGGAGGGGCGATCGGGGACCTCGCGTACTTCGTCGTGGCGGCCGCTCGGAGGCGGCCGGCCGATCAGCCTGACGCGCCTGAGGATGCGGTCACAGACGCGGCGCGGGCACGTGAGGAGTGGGAACTGGCCCTGCTGGAGCGGGGAGTCCTGCCGTTCCTGCTCGGGCGGCTCGAAGAGAGTTCCGCGGCGGAGCACGAGGGCCGTCGTGCCCGCCGGTCCGCGCGCGGTCTCTGATGGGCCTCCGGGCTGGTGCGCGCCGCGCTCGGCGCCGATGGCTCGTTCTGTCCGCCGGCGGTACCCAGCCCGCCTACCCCATCGTTACGGTGCTACTGCCGACTGCCGCACCCCGGGCAGAAGGCCGCGCCGTCCGGCACGACGGCGGAGCAGGAGGCGCACGCGGTGGACTGGGCCAGGTGATGGCCGCAGCCGGAGCAGAAGGCGGCGCCGCGGGTCTCGGTGCGGCACTGGGGGCAGACCAGCTGCCGGGGCATGCTGGGGTCGTACCCCTGGCCGGCCTGTTGGCCCACGGCGTACGCCCGCTGCGAGGCCATGTCGTTCAGGCCGCGCTGCTGGGCCGCCATGGCCTCGGCCGCGGTGTCCGGAGCGCAGTTCAGGCACAGTCCCTGCGCCGCGTTCCAGCAGCGCCCGCAGACGTAGTGGGTGCATCGCGCACAGCGGTTGAAGTGTCCTTGCGCATTGCCGATCGCCCGCTCGAAAGCCTTGTCGCGGGCGGGTCCCCAGCCGGCGCCCGCGAGTCCGTCGGCCGCGGAGGTGAGCCCGCCGCCGGCCCGGCCCAGCAGGCTCCAGGCCATGTCGACGCCCTTGCCGAGCCAGGTGGCGGCCCGCTCACCGGCGTACGGCTCGAAGGGCGAGCGCCAGGTGTCGTAGCAGCGGGAACACGAGAACTCGAACTGGAAACCGGCCCCCGTACCGCTGCGCTCGCACAGGTCACGGTAGTTGTTGCTGAAGTAGATCTCGCTGCTCATGTGGTCCCCCCACAGTTCAGGCCGTCGGCACACTGCCCTACGACGCCGGCGGAAGGCTACTGGTTCTCGCCATCGGTGACGCATTCACGACAGCGGCGGTCTCAACGACGGGCTGCTGCCGCGCTGCCTTGTACGTCTCAGGGGCCGGCGATGTCGAAGCCGTACCGCAGTGGTTCGCAGCTCACACCGTGATCCCGGCGGTAGACGTACACGCCTTCCGCACGCACGCCGTGCGGCCCGCCCTCCACCCGGCATTCGCAGGGCGACCGCCTCGGCGGGGAGGGCCTCGCGCTCGTCGGCGGCATAGCGGGTGGAGCCGAAGTTCTCGTCCTCGCTGGACGAGGAACAGGCGGCCGAGCCGGCGAAGGTGTCCAGGGCCCTCGGGGATCCGGTCCGGCTCCGCCTGCTGTCGGTGATCGCCTCGCGCGGGGCGGGCGGCGAGGTGTGCGTGTGCGAACTGACTCCGGCTTCGACCTGTCCCAGCCGACGATCTCCCACCACCTCAAGCTCCTGCGGCAGGCCGGCCTCATCGACTGCGAGCGCCGCGGCACCTTGGGTCTACTACTGGGTGCTGCCGCCGGCTTTCGACCGGCTCGCCGTGTTCCAGAGGACGCCGACGGCCGCGGAGGTACTCACGTGAGTGCCTCTCTGGGGTGCCGCGCTCTGGCCGAAGCCGTCGGTTCGACGGCGCTGGTCGCCGTGGTGGTCGGCTCGGGTATCCAGGCCACCGAACTCACCCGGGATGCCGGCGTGCAACTGCTCGCCGACTCACTGGCCACCGTCTTCGGCCTGGGCGTCCTCATCGCGCTGCTCGGACCGGCCTCCGGGGCCCACTTCACCCCGCCGTCACCCTCATGACCTGGATCAACGGCCGCCGTACCGGCGACGGACCGACCGCACACGACCTGGCGGCCTACCTCCCCGCCCGGATCACGGGAGCGGTCGCCGGCGCTGTGCCGGCCGACGTCGTGCGGCGGGCGGGCATCAGGGGGACGACGCCTCCGGCTTGCCCTGCACCGTCTTCGACTGTCCGCAGTCGAGCAGGGCCGCGAGTGCCGCGCCCGGACCCTGCCCAGAGGCGATCCGCATCTGTTCGCTGCACTCCGTCAACTCGTCTCTGAAGAGTTCGAGTTCGGCGTGCGTGATGCCGTCGGTCATCGCGGGGTTCCGCGGGCCGTCCACCGTGGCAATGGCGCTGAAGTGCGCGTAGTCGTCCTCGCCGAGCAGCTGGGCGCAACGCCCGACCTCGTCGTTCACGCCCCCGGCGGCGATCAGGTTATGGATGCGGACCTGCCCGTCCATGGAGGGGTTCGCGAACTCGCCTGCGGTGTCGAGCTGGCCGAACACCTGGGGTTCGAGAAGTGTGTTGGTGCAACGCAACAGATCACGGACCCGGGAGGCCACCTGGCTCTGGTGCGTGGTCGTCATGTCGTCGACTCGGAAGATCTGCCCGGCGATCTGGTTGGGGTCCTTGACGAACACCTGGCCTTCGAACGTATTGCGGCCTACGAAGAGCGCGTCGCCCTCAATGATGATGGTGTTTGCCACGAAGCGGTTGCCCAGGTACACGCCACCCGCCAGGTTGATGGTGCCGCCTCGGACGTTGAAGTCATTGCCGAGGAAGAGATGTTCCCTGTCGTACTCGGTGAGTACGTGGCCGGTGATGTTGAGCGCGGCGCGTTCGACTCCGCAGTCACGGTACTGGCGGCTGGCGACATTGACTTCCCTGGCGTTGAAGCAGTTGCCGGCGAACATGCTCGCACCGTCCACCACGACGTAGTCCCCGTCGAAGGTCTGGGTGGTGCCCGGGATTTCACTCTGGCCGGGTGTGGTCGGGGTGGCGGTCTGGGCCGGTGTGACGGTCATGGGAGTGGCGTCGTCGGCTTGGGAGGCGGGAGCCGTGAGAATTCCGCCGGCCGCTAAGGCGAGAGTCGCACCGACTACCGTCCATGTCCTTTTCGCTATTCCAGCTCTCTGCACGGTCGAGCCCTTTCGTATTCCGTTTGCGCCGAAGTGCTGCCTGTTTCGTCCGGTGCCGCTGATTCATTCGGGAAGCTACCGGACACGGAACGGCCTCAACCGACCCTGCGGCCTTACGAAGTTCTTACGCAGGCGCCCCCGGTACGTCACGGCGACGTTGAGGAACGCCGGCAGGGGCGGCTGGGGCGTACGACGTCCCGTGCGGCGGCCCAAGTCGTGTGGACGGGCTCATGACGCCTAACCGGATAGTTGATCCGGATGTGTGCTACCGTCCCAGCTAACCGGATGGACTATCCGATTACCTGTCGGGGTGGAGGAGCTCATGACGAAGACAGCCGTGGTCACGGCGGGCACAGGGGGCATCGGCCTGGAGACGGCGCTCGGGCTGGCCGCCGCCGGGTACGCGGTCACCGTGGTCGGGCGCGACGCGGAACGGGGGGCCGGAGCGGTCAAGCGGATCAACGCGGCGGGCCCGGACGGCGCCGGCCAGTTCCTGTCCGCCGACCTCTCCTCACTCGACCAGGTGCGCGCGCTCGCCGACCGGATCGCCGCCGACCACGACGCCTCGGGGGAACCGCTGACGGTGCTGGTCAACAACGTCGGAGCGATGTTCCCGCAGCGCCGGACCCTGGGCGGCGTCGAGGCGTCCTTCGTCGTCAACCACCTCTCGCCGTACCTGCTGACCGAACTGCTGCTGCCCACCCTCACAACCGGGGCGCCCAGCCGGATCGTGAACGTGACCTCGGGCGCGGTCGCCGTCGGCAAGCGGGTGTTCGACGCCGTCGAGCCGCCCGGCGGCTACTACGGCTTCCACTGGTACGGCCGCGCCAAGCTCGCCAACCTCGCCTACACCCTGGACCTGGCCGCCCGGCTGGCCGGCACGGGCGTGTCGGTCTTCGCCGCCGACCCCGGAGGCGCCGCCACCGACATGACCAACGGCACCCTGACCGACCCGAAGATCGTCTCCCCTGCCCTGCGGCTGCTGTGGCCGCTGGTACGCCGCAGGTTCGAGCGATCCACCTCCGGCCCGGCGTCGGCGGCAGCCAGGCCCTCGATCGTCGCCGCCACCGACAACGCGCTGACCGGCCGGACCGGCCTGCTCATCGGCCCCCAGAGCCACCCGGTCGCCCCGCTGCGCGCAGCGACCGACCGCCGCCTCGCCGAGGCCGTGCGCCGGCTCAGCGAAATCCACGCACCCACCCCGGCCGACGCAGGCGCGTGAACATTCGCCCTCAACGCCCGTCACACCGACAGGGCCGGCCAACGGTCACACGGTCGCGTCGGCCCCCGCGCGCCCGCCCCCGAGACACGCCGGACCACCGCCGCGCCAATCCCCACCCGACTGAGGACACGACATGACCAACGCAGTCCCGACCGCCTGTGCCCGCACCGTTCACGGCTCCGGCCCCGGCCTCCTCCTCGCGCATGGCGCCGGCGGCGGCATCGACGCCAACTACGGGCCGATCATGGAAGGGCTCGCCGCGCAGCACACCGTCGTCGGGGTCGACTACCCCGGCTCAGGACACACCCCCACCACGCCCATGCCCCTGGAGCTCGATGCCTTGGCGGACCAGCTCGTCGCGGCGGCGGACGCCGAAGGGCTCGACACGTTTGCCCTCTGCGGATACTCGCTCGGCGGCCCGGTCGCGATCCGAGCGGCCGTCCGCCACCCGCAGCGGGTCACCGCGCTCGTCCTGAGCGCGACCTTCGCCCGCGTGGACACCCGCACCGAGCTGGCCGCCACGATCTGGCACCAGCTCTACGACACCGGACAGCACCTCCTGCTCGCCCAGTACCTGACCCAGCTGGCCGTGAGCGCGCCGTTGCTGAACTCCCTCACTCCCGCCCAGGTGCGCGCGGCCGCCGAGCAGACCGCCTCCGCCCTCCCGCCCGGCACCGGCGCCCAGGTCGACCTGGTCCGCCGCGCCGACGTCCGCGACGACCTCGCCGCGATCACCGCCCCGACCCTGGTCGTCGTCACCACCGCCGACACCCTGATACCGGCCGCCCTCCAGTACGACCTGGCCGCGGCCATCCCCGGCGCGCAGACCGCCGAGCTCACCAGCGGACACCTGCCCTTCCTGGAGCAGCCGAACCACTGGCTGGAGATCATCACCGGCTTCCTCAACAGGCAGCGCGACCAGCGCTGACAGCCCCGTGGGGGCGGGCCGCTCGGCCCGCCCCCCCACGACGGGCGCGTCACCCGGAAACGCCCGCATATGATCGGACGGCAAGCCTGCCTTGAGACGAGCGACCTGGACTGTTCCCCATGACGACCACACCGCTGCGCAAGGACGCCGCCCGCAACTGGGAGCGGATCGTCGCCGTCGCCCGCGACCTGGTCGACCAGGGCACCGCACTGCAGCTCAACGACGTCGCACGCCGGGCCGGACTCGGCGTCGGCACGGTCTACCGGCACTTCGCCACTCCCGAGGCGCTGCTGGAGACCGTCGCCACCCCCTGCCTGGAAGCCCTCGCCGAACACGGCCGGCACACCCTGGCCGACACCGACCACGGGCGCGCTCTGGAGGACTTCCTGTCCCACGTCGTCGAAGCACAAATCACCGACGCCGCCCTGCCCCCGGTCGCCGCAGCGACCACGGACGCCCTTGAGCGCACCACGGAACTCAAGAAGTCCCTCCAGTCGACCGGGACCACGCTCCTCGAGCGGGCCCGCGACGCCGGGGCCGTCCGCCCCGACCTCGCCGCGGCCGATCTCGTCCCCCTCATGTGCGGCATCGCCCACGCCGTCACCGTCCACGGCGGCACCCTTGCGGACCGCATTCAGACCGCCCACCGCTACCTCGCCACCCTGCTCGGGGGCATGCGTACCGCCACGCCACCGAACACCTGAGTGTCCCGGCGGGCGTGAACGGTTCGAGCGTCACTTGTAACGTTCGGCGCGCTCGCCGCACTGAGGAGTATGAGCCATGACGACCTGCGTGCGCTGTTCCTCAACTGCACGCTGAAGAAGAGCCCGGAGCGCAGCCACACACAAGGCCTGATCGACCTCAGCTCGCGCATCATGGAGAAGCAGGGCGTTCAGGTCGAGCACCTGCGGCCGATCGATCACGAGGTCGCCACCGGGGTGTGGCCGGACATGACCGAGCACGGCTGGGCGCGCGACGCGTGGCCGTCGATCTACCAGCGGGTGATGGCCGCCGACATCCTCGTCATCGCCGGGCCGATCTGGCTGGGTGACAACAGCTCGGTCGCGAAGCTGGTCATCGAGCGGCTCTACGCCTGCTCGGGCCGGCTCAACGACGCCGGCCAGTACGCCTACTACGGGCGTGTGGGCGGTTGCCTGATCACCGGGAACGAGGACGGCGCCAAGCACTGCGCCATGAACGTCCTGTACAGCCTGCAGCACCTGGGATACACGATCCCGCCGCAGGCGGACGCGGGCTGGATCGGGGAGGCCGGGCCGGGCCCGTCCTATCTCGATCCGGGTTCCGGCGGTCCCACCAACGACTTCACCAACAGGAACACCACGTTCATGACGTGGAACCTGCTGCACCTGGCCCGGCTGCTCAAGGACGCCGGTGGCATTCCGGCGCACGGGAACCAGCGGTCGCAGTGGGACGCCGGGTGCCGGTTCGACTTCGAGAATCCCGAATATCGCTGAGCCCGAGTACCACCGAGTACCGCCAACACCTCAACGAAAGGCCGAACATGACCGTCGAGTCCGTCGAGACAGCCCCCGCCTGTGCCTACCCGGGATGCACCAACCCTCCCGAGCCGCACGCACCCGACGCGCAGGGGCCGGCGCCCCGCTACTGCGGGCACCCCGAGCACAACGCGCTCGGCGCGTTCAGGAAGTTCCGCGCCAAGCGGCAGCAGCGCAAGGAGGACAAGCGCGCGGCAGCCGAGGCCAAGAAGGCGGCCGAGGAGGCGGCGAAGGGGGCCCAGGCGCCGGTCGCCGGACAGTCCTGGCCCACTGCGTCCGGGCACGCGTCCGCTGCCGGTACGGCGCACGGCGGGCCTGGACACACGCCCGCCCCGGAACCGGTGCCCCAGGCGTCCGAGCCGGTCCCGGGCGCCGAGGTGGTGCCCCCGCAGCCCGGACATGCCCCCGTCGCCGATGCGTCCGAGCAGGCGCCGGCGGACGCCATGACCGGTGAGATGACGGCCATGACAGCGATGGCGATGGTCGAGGTCGACCATGACGCGCGGTCACGCGACTCCCTGGTCGCGCTCATCGAGCAACTCGCCACCGACCTGCCCGTCTACATCGAGGAGTTGGCGATCATCACCGACTCCGCGGCGGCCGAGGCCCGGATCGAGACGGTCACCCGCGCCTCCGCGCAGCGCATCCTGGCCGCCGAGGAGCGCGCCGCGCTCGCCGAGGAGGCGGCGGACATGGCCGTCGCCGCGCTCGATGCCGCGCAGGAGAAGTTCGCCGAGGAGACCGCGGCGATCCGCGAGGAGACGGCCCGCCAGGTGGCGGACGCCGCGTTCGTCCGGGCCGAGCTGGAGCGCTACCGCGAGCGGGTCGGCCTGCTCGAGGTCCGACTCGACGCCGTCCGCGACGAGACCGACGCGCTGCGCCGCGAGAAGGCCGCGCGCTCGACCGTCGAACAGGAACGACCGCGCCCCGCCGAGCAGTGCTGAACAGCCGTCGGCCCGCGCGTTCGCGTCAGCGGTCCAGGGGAGGTACTGCCACCGGTCCCGGCGTGAACACCCAACAGAAACGGAAATCCCCATGAGCCGAACCAAGCGCCCGGTCCTCTGGATCACCACCATCGCCGCCGTCGTCGTCGTGGCGGCCGTCGGGCTCTACCTCTTCCAGCCGTGGCGGCTGTTCACCACGCACCGCGTGGATGAGGCGGCTCCCGTGGCCAACGGCCAACAGGGTTCTGCGGCCGCGCCGTTGGCGTCCGGCAGCTTCATCTCCCACGAGCACTCCACCAGCGGCTCGGTGCAGATCCAGCCGCTCGCAGGCGGGAAGGCGAACCTGCGCCTGACGAACCTGCGGACCTCCGACGGACCGGCCCTGCACGTCTGGCTCAGCGACCAGCCGGTCAAGCGGGACGGCGGCGGCAACCTCGACGACGGCAGGCACGTCGACCTCGGCAGCCTCAAGGGCAACGAGGGCAACCAGAACTACGCGATCCCGGCGGGCACCGACCTGAAGAAATTCTCCACGGTGACGATCTGGTGTGAACGCTTCAGCGTCTCGTTCGGCGCGGCCGAGCTGAAGCGGAGCGCCTGACGGACCACGTCGCGCGGGAAAGCCGTGGAGCGGGTGACGACGCCACCCGCTCCACGGTTTTCGGGGTCCTGTCCGCCCCCGCGACCAGGCGCGGATCGCCCCAAGCGTTACAAGTCCCTTGGGGAGAAAGCCGCCGGCGAGGGCGTGGAGCGTCCGGAGACGGCGCAGGTCGGGCCGAGGCCGGGCCGTCCTACCGAGTACGGGTGATCACTGAAGCCGCCAGTCCCGGAAAGCGGAGAGCAACTGTTGCCTGGCGTCCGGCGCGATGCTGTCCGGGGTCAGTTCGCCCGTCGTGGCGATCGTCCGGCGGAATTGATCGAGGTAGCGCTCGCACCCGGAGCATTCCGCCAGGTGTTCGATGAAGCGCCGCTCGTCGTCTTCGGGCAGGGCACCCTCAAGGAAATCGGTCACCAGCTCTACGAAGTCAACGCAGTCCACGCTCGTCCCCTCCCGCCGCGACGTCCTGGGCGCTCGACAAGTAGTTCTCCAGCTTACGGCGCAAGACGGCCCTGGCCCGATGGAGGAGGACCCGTTGGTTGCCGGGCGAGATCTCCAGCAAGGAGCACACCTCCTCCGAGCCGTACCCTTCGACATCGCGAAGGGTGATCACCGTCCGGAGGCGGGGCGGGAGTTCGTCGAGAGCCTCCGCTATCACCTCCCGGACTTCGCCGCGCAGCACGTGGTCCTCGGGAATGTGCCAGTGACGCGGTTCCCGCCCGACGGCCCAGTGTCCGGCGTACTCCTCACCGGCGGGACGGAACCGTGCGGCGTCCACCGTCGGCCCTTCCTCCTCCGGCAGCAGGCTGGCGAAGGGAACGGTCCTGATCTCCTTCGTACCGCGTGCCTTGGCCGTGTGGACCAGGATCCGGTACACCCATGTCTTCAGCGATGAACGGCCTTCGAAGCCGCCGATACCCCTGATGACCGCCAGCCAAGTGTCCTGGACGGCTTCCTCCGCGGATGCCTTGGTCGACACGAACGACATGGCCAGCCGGAGCATGCCACCTGACCAGGTGTCCAGCACCAGAGCGAATGTCGCCTCGTCACCGTCACGCAGCCGCTGGGCCAGGACCTCGTCCGGCGGCAGTTCGCTCGCGCCCGCCATTCGTCTGTCTCCTCGCCGGCCGTCAACTGGAGTGTCAGCTTAGGGCAGTCAGGTGAGATCCCCGGTTGGTGCCTTCGTTCATGTCCGCCTTCGGGATCGGAGTGCGTGGATACGGGTGGCGTGGTGCAGCTGACTGCGCTCGCCGTGGTTGGTGCACCCCTAGGTGGCCGCGCGGGGTGGAAAGGTCGCCGCCGTATCCGATGTTCTTCGGATCCCTTTCGTGCGGCGCACCGGTCGCCGGGAAATCAGCGTCGGGGCGGCAACCTTCTCGTCTCCTGCGGCAACCGGGAGCCGGAAGGCCGAGTCGAACTACCGGATGGACGGGCATGAGGGCAACGAAGCACGCCGCGCCGCAACCGTGGCGCAGGCGCGGACTGGTCATGGGCATTCCCATGGCGCTGCTGGTCGTCGGTGTGCCGGCGGGCCGTCCCCCGGGAGCGGAATCGGTGTCAGGATCATCGACGCCGTGCGGCCGGACGTCGCGCAGCCGACCGGCGTCCAGTTCGCCCGGCATTGACCAGCCTGCCGGTCAGCCTTCATTGGCCCGCAACCGAGCACGACCGCCGTTCGGATCCCGGGCTGGGCACTGTTAGGCTGCGCCCCCCATTGTTAAACGCGCAACTAACGCGCACATCATTGCCAGGAGAGGGCGGGGGATGCTCCTCGATGACGCGTCCGCGGAGTTCCACGAATTCTTCGAACGCCACTATGCCGAACTCGCCCGTCTGGCACACCTCCTGACCGGCGAGACCGACGCGGCGGACGACCTCGCGGCGGATGCCCTGGTCGCCCTGTGGCAGCGCTGGGACCGGTTGCGGCAGGCCGACCACCCGCTCGCCTACGCCCGCGGTGTGGTGGCCAACCTGGCGCGAGGACGGATCCGCAGCGCGGTGCGCGAGCGACTCCGGATCACGCTGTTCTGGTCCCGCATCCCCGAGAAGGTGGAGGGGCCGGACATGGCGGCCGTGCTGGACGTCCGCTCGGCGCTCGCCCGGCTGCCGTTCCGCAAGCGCGCCTGCGTGGTGCTGCGGCACGCCTTCGACCTGTCGGAGAAGGACACGGCGGCAGCGCTGGGCATATCGGTCGGTACGGTGAAGAGCCAGACCTCGAAGGGAATGGCCGAGCTGGAAAGGATACTGGGCGCACGAGCGGTCGGGGACCTGGTGGCAGGGAGGAGGAACCGGTGAACGAGGAGATCGCCCGTCGGCTGCGCGAGGCCGCCGAGGCCCACCGGCCCGACCGTGCGAGGATGCTGGCCCGGGTGCAACGCGGCATGGCCGGCCCCGCCGTCCGTCACCGCGCCAGGCCGTTCGCGAGGTCCGGGACCAGGGTCGCGCTCGCCGGGCTCGCCGCCACCGGCATCCTGGCGACCGGCGGCCTCGCCGTCGCCGCCATCGTCGCGCACTCGTCGCCGTCGCCCACCGTGACCACGCCTGCCACCCCGTCCCCGACCGTCGGCTCCCCGCACCCGACATCGGCCCGCCCCACCCCTGTCGCGCCGGCCCCGGCCACCACCCCGGGCAGCGCGCACCCGACCCCGCCGGCCACCAGTCCATCGCCGGCCGCCGGTGAGAGCCAGAACGGGGCGCTGTGGTCGGCCGGCTCGGTGGACCCGCACAGCACCGTCTACTGGACGCAGAGCAACCTCGTCCTCAAGACGACCCAGCCGCTCACCTCGCTCACGATCGAGATGCGGATCGTGCAGACCGGCGGGGTGAAGAACACCGGCACCTGGCAGACCCTGCCGAGTGCCGACTTCACCGTCACCGCCCAGGAGGCCGGCGGCACCCTGGTCTACCGCTGGGTCCTCAAGCCGGGCCTGACCGTGCCGGCCGGGAGTCATGAGTTCGCCGCCCAGTTCAACCACGCCACCGGCGTGCGCAGTGCCGCGGGCGACGGCTACCGCGTCGACGCACAGGGTTCGGGCGGCTCCGCGTCGGTCCGGGGAGGGTTCGTCCCGACCCGGTGAACGCCGCTGTGCGGCAAGAGGACTCACCCCCTTGCCGCACAGCTCGATGGGAGAACACGCACCCGAACTGCTGGTACGGGGTCCAGTCGGCCGGGCCGGCGTGGGTCCCGTCGGCGTAGGTGGCCTCCATGGTGGCCGGCGGGTCGCCGCGGAACTGGGTGGGGACGGTGACGGCGGCCGTGAAAATTCTTCCCTCGATCGCGGCAACCTTTGTCTGCCGTGGCGGCAACTGGCGGGTAACCAGGGCCGGATCAAGGCCCGTTGTGCCAGAAGGACATGCCGTTGTCAGATCAGAACCGCTCTCATCGCCGCCGTCCGGCTACCCGCCGCGTGCTCGCCGCCGCCGTGGTGCTCGCCGCCGCGGGTGCTGCCGTACCCCTGGTCGCCCAGGCCGCTCACACGCCGAATGCCCGCACGCCGACCCTGGCCGCTACGGCGGCCGGCAGCGGCCGCTACTTCGGTACGGCGGTGTCCTCGGGCAGGCTCGGCGACTCGACGTACTCCACGATTCTCGACCGGGAATTCAACATGATCACCCCGGAGAACGAGATGAAGTGGGACACCACCGAACCGTCCCGCGGCACCTTCGACTTCGGCCCGGCCGACTCGATCGTCGGCCACGCCTCCGCGCACGGCCAGCGGATGCGCGGCCACACCCTGGTCTGGCACTCCCAACTGCCCGGCTGGGTCAAGTCCATCACCGACGCCAACACCCTGCGCAGCGTGATGGACAACCACATCACCACCGAGATGACCCACTACAAGGGCAAGATCTACGCCTGGGACGTGGTCAACGAGGCGTTCGCCGACGGCGGCAGTGGTCAGCACCGCGGCTCGGTCTTCCAGGACGTGCTGGGCAACGGCTTCATCGAGGAGGCGTTCCGCACGGCCCGGGCCGCCGACCCCTCGGCCAAGCTCTGCTACAACGACTACAACATCGAGAACTGGTCCGACGCCAAGACGCAGGGCGTCTACGCGATGGTCAAGGACTTCAAGTCCCGCGGCGTACCGATCGACTGCGTCGGCTTCCAGAGCCACTTCGGCGCAGGCGGCCCGCCGGCCAGCTACCAGACCACTCTGTCCAAGTTCGCCGCGCTCGGCGTGGACGTCCAGATCACCGAACTCGACATCGCCCAGGCGTCGCCGACGGCGTACGCAGGCGCCGTCCAGGCGTGCATGAACGTCGCCCACTGCACGGGCATCACGGTGTGGGGCATCCGCGACAGCGACTCCTGGCGCACCGGTGAGAACCCGCTGCTGTTCGACGCGGGCGGCAACAAGAAGCCCGCCTACAACGCGGTACTCACCGCCCTGGGCGGCGGCAGCGGCGGCGGCACGCCGGGCGGGGGCATCACCTCCGGCACCGTCTACACGCTCTCCGACGTGGCCGCCGGACGCGTGCTCGACGAGCCCGCGGGATACAACGGCAACGGCACCCCGCTCCAGGTGTGGGACGCCAGTGGTGCCTCCAACCAGCAGTGGCGGGCCGGCCGGAACAGCGACGGCTCCTACACGCTGACCAACGTCGCCAGCGGCCGGGTCCTGGAGGAGCCGGGCAACCAGACGGGCAACGGGACGAGGATGCAGGTCTGGGACTCGGGCGGCGGCGCCAACCAGCACTGGCGGGCCGGCCGCAACAGTGACGGCTCCTACACGCTGACCAACGTCGCCAGCGGCCGGGCGCTGGAGATCCCCGGCGGTCGGACCGCCAACGGCACTCCCGTCCAGATCTGGGACTCGGGCGGCGGCGCCCACCAGCACTGGAACCTAAGAACTTCGACGCCCGCGCCGACGGGCGGCACGTGTGCTCTTCCGTCGACGTACCGGTGGTCGTCGACGGGTGCGCTGGCGCAGCCGGCGAACGGGTGGGACGCGATGAAGGACTTCACCGACGTGGTGTACAACGGCCAGCACCTGGTCTACGCGTCGAGCGTGTCGGGATCGTCGTACGGCTCGATGATGTTCAAGCCCTTCACGAACTGGTCGGACATGGCGTCGGCCGGCCAGACCGGGATGCGCCAGTCCGCGGTGGCGCCCACGCTGTTCTACTTCGCACCCAAGAAGATCTGGGTGCTGGCATCCCAGTGGGGCGCGTCGCCCTTCGTCTACCGCACGTCCAGCGACCCCACCAACCCGGGCGGCTGGTCCGCGCCGCAGCCGCTGTTCACCGGCAGCATCCCCAAGACTGAATCCCCCACCGGCCCGATCGACCAGACACTGATCGCCGACGACCAGAACATCTACCTGTTCTTCGCCGGTGACAACGGCAAGATCTACCGGGCGAGCATGCCGATCGGGAACTTCCCGGGCAACTTCGGCTCGTCCTACACGACGGTCATGAGCGACACGGTGAAGAACCTGTTCGAGGCACCGCAGGTCTACAAGGTCCAGGGGCAGAACCAGTACCTCATGATCGTCGAGGCTCGGGGCGCGAACGAGCAGCGCTACTTCCGCTCGTTCACCGCCACCAGCCTGAGTGGTTCCTGGACCCCGCAGGCCGCCAGCGAGAGCAACCCCTTCGCCGGCAAGGCCAACAGCGGTGCCACCTGGACCAACGACATCAGCCACGGCGACCTGGTCCGCACCAACCCCGACCAGACCATGACCATCGACCCCTGCAACCTGCAGTTCCTCTACCAGGGCAAGTCCCCCACCGCGACCGGCCCCTACGACCGACTGCCGTGGCGACCGGGTGTCCTCACCCTGCAGCGCTGACCCGCCTGATCCACGGTGATCGCGATCGGGTGCGGTGCACCGGCGCGTAGACGAGCGGACTACGGCGTGTGCACCTCCACCCGCTGACCGATACTCACCGCCTCGAGGAACCCCAGCCGTGCGTCGGCTGGGGTTCATCCCCTGCGCCAAGGCCGCCTCGATCGACGCCCGCACCGACGGCGGCAATGGCCGGCGCCGACCGAGAAGTCCTCCGCCCGACGAAGATGACAAACGCGCCCCCATCGGGGAGATGGGGGCGCATTCGTGCCTTCGCCTACTTGAGCGCTGTGCCACCTGAGTTGTGGTAGGCGATGGTCTTGTTGATCAGGTTTCCGCCGTCGGTTTCGGCCGTTGTCTGTTCCTGCTGCCCTGGACCGAACAGCAGCCCGGCGACATGGGCGTTCGCGACCTGGTCCATGTGTCCGAAGAACCAGTCCACCTTGTCGTCCTTGTAATGGTTGAGGGTGTTGTTCTGCGCCATGTTGCCCACGGGGATCTGCCACAGGACCACCGGCTTGCCCACGGACTCGGCCATCGTCTTGTAGAACCTCAGCGAGTCAGCGGCCTTCTGGTCGGTCCAGAAGGTGTCACGGCCGCCGTGGGCCGGCTGTGCGTACCAGCCTGCGTCGCGGTCCGACACGTCGGTGACCAGGAAGTCGGCGTTCTGTGCCCCGAGGGTCGCGTAGTCCTTGACACATCCCTGGGTGTTGTTCTGCCAGTCCCAGCAGGTGAGGTGGAGGCCCACGGCGGTGTTCGGCGCGTACTTGTGCGCCATCGAGATCAGGCAGCGGGAGAGTCCGGCGGCGCTGTTCTCCTGGGATCCGCAATCCGTCGGATTCGCGGCCGAGACCTGCGCGGCAACCTTGTGCGGATCGCCGAGCGACCGGACGTAGCCCCAGAAGTCGGGTTCGAGGTCGATCATGTCGTGCGAGGTGCCGATCTTCTGGAGGAAGAAACGGTAGTCGTTCATGTACCGGGTGAGCAGGTCAAGCCGGTTGATGGCCACGACCTCGCCCGGACCGTCGCCCTGCCCTGCCGCATCCCCGAGGTCGCGCAACGAGTACCAGGTCCAGAGCATCTTCTGCGGACGCGGGCTGCCCTTGTACGTCGCGTGGGCCGCCACGGTGTCCCGCCAGGTCACGTAAGTTCCGGGCGCCGTGGTGCTGCCGTTCCAGCAGCCCCACCAGCTCGACCACGCGTCGTGGCAGCGTGCTGCCGAGTAGTAGTCCGACGAGGGCGCGGGCTGGCTGTGCACATAGGCGTACCGCACGTCGAACGGCGCGGCGGCCGCCGAGGCGTCAGACATCGAGCCGCCGATAAGCACCGTGCCACTGCCCATGAAACGTGTCGTCGAGCTGCCGCCACCAGCCTCGGGAGACGACGGCGGCGACGGGTGCGAGCCGCTCGGAGCCTGGCTGGTGGGAACGCTGCCGCCCGGCGCGGTGGGCGTACTGGCGCTGCCCGTACTCCCGGCCGGGACGAGTTGCCACTGCTGATCGGCGCCGCCCCGGTCGCGGTTCTGGACGACGTCGCCCCCGTCGGCCTTGGCGGCGTTGCGGACATCGACAGCCATGCCGCTGAAGCGATTGACCAAACGCACGTAGCCGTCCGGCGACTTGGCCAGTTTGAACTGCTGGTTGGTGCCGTTCAGGTCTTTCCACTGCACGATGGCGGAGCCGGCGGTCTTCGACCAGCCGAGGTCGTCCAGCACCTTGCCGGAGTTCCGGTTCTGCAGCCGGTAGTACCCGTCACCCGCGTCGATGAACCGCCACTGCTGGTTGGCCCCGCCGTGGCGCGCCCACTGCACCACCGCCGCGCCGTCGTTCGTGGCGAAAGCGCGGTCGTCCAGCACCTTGCCGCTGTTGCGGTTGACCAGCACGTACCACTTCTTCAGATCCAGGGTTTGCTGCGCCGAAGCCTGGCTGACCACGACAGCCGAGCCGGCCGCGACAACCATGACGAGGCCCGCCCAGAAACCCCGACGCGCGAGCAACCGACGGCCACGATGCTTCGGGCGACCACCGCGGGCGCCGCCGTCGGCACGGCGGCCGCCGTCGCGGGACGCCACCGATGACGTGGGTGGGCCGGGGACATGTCTGTGCTCTCGTTCCAGGGACATGCCTGTGCTCTCTTTCAGCCGTTGCATCTGACCGGACCACTTGGCCGGACAACGCTGAGTGGTCCCAGAGGCCGAAAAGGTTGCCGCGAAGAGCCACAGATATCTTTTTCCGCCCTGACCGCTTCCCGTCCGCCGCGGAGCGAGGCACGGCGAACGGCTGATGGCTGCTCCCGTCCCTGCAGCTCACCGCGTACCACGCCCGCCACTGGACTTCCCCACGGATGAAGATCAATGCTGCGGGCGGGCGCCCATGGTTGACCGTGGTTGTCCGCACTTACGGGCACGGATAGGGCACGTCCCTGCCGTACCCCCGTCTTCGCCGTCCTCACCCACCTCGGTGCATGACGGCGGGGCCGGCACCGGGGCGCCCCGGGACGGGTTGGCACCCAGGCGTGCGCCGAACCCGTTGTGATCACCCTCCGGCCCGGGACGGCGAGGTTGCGGTGTTCGTCCGCGGCCCCAAGCATGGGTTCAGGGAACAGCGACGGGGCGCATCAGAAGGCACCTCCCAGGAGGACATGAGAGCCATGACGTTTCCTGCGCCTCGGTCCGCCGGCCGTCGCCGGACAAGGCGCACGCGTCAGACATGCGTGCGACCGGCATGACCGACGACGACCGGCCGCTGCGCTGTCTGGTCACCGGCGCCACCGGATACATCGGCGGCAGGCTGGTGCCGGAGCTGCTCGCCGCCGGGCATTCCGTGCGCTGCCTGGCCCGCGCCCCCGGCAAGCTGCGGGACCATCCGTGGGCCGGCCGGGCGGAGGCCGTGCGTGGGGACGTGACGGACGAGAGGGCCGTGCGCGCGGCCATGGAGGGCATGGACGTCGCGTACTACCTGGTGCACGCCCTGGGTACCGGTCGGGGCTTCGAGGAGACCGACCGGCGCGCGGCCAGGGTCTTCGGTGAGCAGGCGCGTGCCGCCGGAATCCGCCGGATCGTCTACCTCGGCGGTCTGAGCCCTTCCGGAGTACCCGAGCACGCACTGTCACCTCATCTGCGGTCCCGCGCCGAAGTGGGTCGCATCCTCCTGGCCTCGGGCGTGCCGACCGCCGTACTGCGGGCAGCCGTGATCATCGGGTCGGGTTCGGCCTCGTTCGAGATGCTGCGATATCTGACCGAGCGGCTGCCCGTGATGGTGACCCCGAGCTGGGTGCGCACCCGCATCCAGCCCATCGCCGTCCGCGACGTGCTCCGCTTCCTCGTGGGATGCGCGAGGCTGCCGTACGACGTGAACCGCGCCTTCGACATCGGCGGACCGGACATCGTCACGTACGAGGAGATGATGCGGCGGTACGCCGTCGTCGCCGCGCTGCCGAAACGCCTCATCCTCCCCGTTCCCCTGCTCACCCCCCGGCTGTCCAGCCTCTGGGTCGGTCTGGTCACCCCGGTGCCGGGCGCTCTCGCCCGCCCGCTGGTCGAGTCGCTGAGGCACGAGGTGGTCTGCGCCGAGCGGGAGATCGTCCGTTACGTGCCGGACCCGCCGGAGGGACCGGTCGGTCTCGACCGGGCGATCCGGCTGGCTCTGAGGCGCGTGCAGGACGCGGATGTGGCCACCATGTGGTCCTCCGCCTCGACTCCGCGCGCCCCCAGCGACCCGCTGCCCACTGACCCCGACTGGGCGGGCGGGAGCCTCTACACGGATCACCGCGAGCGTACGGTCGCGGCGTCACCGCAGGCGCTGTGGCGGGTGGTGGAGGCGATCGGCGGCGAGAACGGCTGGTACTCCTCGCCGCTGGCCTGGTCCTTGCGGGGCTGGCTGGACACCCTGGTGGGCGGTGTCGGCCTGCGCCGGGGCCGCCGGGACGCGACCCGGCTGCGGGTCGGCGACAGCCTGGACTTCTGGCGAGTGGAGGAGATCGAGCCGGGCCGGCTGCTCCGGTTGCGCGCGGAGATGCGGCTGCCGGGCCTGGCCTGGCTGGAGATGGCCGTCGACCGGGATCCACAGGGGCGCACGGTGTACCGGCAGCGGGCCCTGTTCCATCCGCACGGCCTGGCCGGGCACGCCTACTGGTGGGGCGTGGCACCCTTCCACGCCGCGGTCTTCGGCGGCATGGCCCGCAACATCGCCGCCGCGGCCGAATCGGCCACCCCTGAACCGGCCCGTACTCCCTGAGAGGGCTCGAGGAACTGTGCGCGTCTCGGTCGCCCTGTTCACCGCCGACCTGCGGGTGCACGACAACCCGGTCCTCCAGGCCGCCCTGAAGGACGCCGAACGTGTGGTCCCGCTCTTCGTCGTCGACACCGGCATCCGCCGCACCGGCTTCGCCGGACCCAACCGCGCGGCGTTCCTCGCCGACAGCCTGGCTGATCTCGACAGGGCCCTGCGGGCTCGGGGCGGTCGGCTGGTGGTGCGCGCCGGCGACGTGGTCGAGGAGACCTGCCGGGTGGCTGCGGAGACCGGGGCCGCCGTGGTGCACATCGCGGGCGGGGTGAGCCGCTACGCGGCACAGCGCGAGGACCGGCTGCGCGCGGAGCTGGCCGACGACCGACGCGAACTACGCGTCCACGACGCCTCGTTGACGGTCGTACCGCCGGGAGCGCTGACACCGGCGGGCAAGGACCACTTCGCCGTCTTCACCCCCTACTTCCGCCGATGGGAGAGCTTCTCCGTGCGCGGCGTCCTGCCCGCACCGGACGCCGTACGGCTACCGGACGTGGGCTCGGCCGGCCTTCCTCGCGCAGAGTCCCTCGCGTCGGGCTCCACTTCGCCGGGCCTGCCCGCCGGCGGGGAATCCGAGGCCCGCCGCAGGCTGCGGTCATGGCTGGCGGGCCCGCTGTCCGCATACGACGACCGGCGCGACGACCTGGCCGCCGACGCGACCTCCCGGCTCTCCTCCTACCTGCATTTCGGCTGCCTCTCACCCACCGAACTGCTGCACCGGGTCCGCGCCCAGGACGGTCCCGGTGCGCACGCCTTCGTCCGTCAGCTCGCCTGGCGGGACTTCCACCACCAGGTCCTGGCGGCCCGCCCCGACGCCGCCGACCACGACTACCGGCCCCGGCACGACCGCTGGCGCCGCGCCACGAAGGAGTTCGAAGCCTGGCAGGACGGCCGCACGGGCTACCCCGTCGTCGACGCCGCCCTGCGACAGCTCCGCCACGAGGGCTGGATGCCGGGCCGGGCCCGCCTGCTCGCGGCAAGCTTTCTCACCAAGACGCTGTACGTGGACTGGCGCGCGGGAGCCCGCCACTTCCTGGACCTCCTTGTCGACGGAGATGTGGCCAACAACCAGCTCAACTGGCAATGGGTCGCCGGGACCGGCACGGACACCCGCCCGAACCGGCTCCTCAACCCACTCGTCCAGGCACGCCGGTACGACCCTCGCGGGGAGTACGTACGCCGCTGGCTCCCCGAACTCCGCCACCTCGACGCCACCGCGGTCCACCGCGTCGCTCACCTCGACGCAGCCACCCGGGCGGGCCTGGACTACCCCGCCCCGATCGTGGATCTCGCCGCAGCCGCCGCCCGTTTCAGGGAGCGGCGGGGAGCTGACTGACCGGACAAAAACAAACTCCAGGCCACTGACCTGGGGTTTCTCTCTGGAGCGGGTGACGAGAATCGAACTCGCGCTCTCAGCTGGCATACGCCGTCTCGGGGACGAGGCCGGGCCACGCGTTCGGACCCGTCCAGCCGCGTAGGCCCGCGTGCCCTCGGCCTGAACCGCTGCCTCGAAAGCGCCTCCCCGAGTAAAGGACGTATCGCCCTTGCGCCGATCCGCAATACCCCCTGCCCTTCCCTACCCCCAGCGCACCGCCACGGAGGTGACCGCGAATGGCTGACCGCCTCCTGACAGTGGCCGAGGCCGGCGAAATGCTCGGTACAGGCGAGCGCTTCGTCCGCCGCCTGATCGCCGAGCGCCGCATCCGCTACGTGAAGCTCGGCCGCCCGGTGCGCATCCCGGAAAGCGCGATCGCCGAGTACGTCGAGGCGCGCACCGTTGAGCCGGTCCGCCGCGTCCGTGCCCGCTACGGGAAGGCGGCCTGATGGCGGCACGCAACCCGCAGCGGCGGCGCGAGTTCGGCACGGTACGCAAGCTCGCCTCCGGCCGGTGGCAGGCCCGCTACATCGGCCCGGACGGCCAGCGGTACACCGCCCCGGCGACGTTCGAGACCAGGTCCGACGCCCAGGACTGGCTCAACCTCGTCCACGCCGACATCGAGCGCAACGTATGGCGCGACCCGGATGCCGGCGCGGTCAACTTCGAGAAGTACGCTCTCCGTTGGATGGAGGAACGCGGCCTGGCCCTCACCACCGTCGACCGCTACGACGGCCTGCTGCGCCTGCACCTCCTGCCGACCTTCGGCGGCAAGGACCTGGACGAGATCACTCCGCCCTCCGTCCGGACCTGGCGCGCCGAGCGCCTGAAGGCGACCGGCGCCACCACGGTCGCCAAGTCGTACCGCCTGCTGAAGGCCATCCTGCAGACTGCGGTCGACGACGACCTCCTGCGAACCAACCCGTGCCGTATCAAGGGCGTCGGCAAGGAGGAGGCCGACGAGCGCCCCACGGCCACGATCGAGCAGGTCTTCGTTCTGGCCGACGCAACGGGCCCGCGCTGGCGCCCAATGGTCCTGCTTGGCGCGTTCGCCTCGCTCCGCCCCGAGGAACTGGCCGAGCTGCGCCGCCGCAGTGTCGATCTCGACGAATGCTCCCTGCCCATCACGCAGGCTTCCCCGGAGCTCACCAACGGCAAGCGGGTCACCGGCGACCCGAAGTCCCGGGCGGGCAAGCGCACCGTCTACCTGCCCGGCTTCCTGCTCCCCGAGCTGCGCCGCCACCTGCAATGGTTCGCCGAGAAAGAGCCGGACGGCCTTCTCTTCGTCGGTGAGAAGGGTGCCCCCTTCCGCCGGTCGACCTTCGGCCGGAAGTGGCGCAAGGCCAGGAAGAAGGTCGGCATGGCGGACAGCTTCCGCTTCTACGACCTCCGTCACACCGGCAACACCCTCGCCGCCGACACCGGAGCCAAGCTGAAGGACCTCATGGTCCGCGCCGGCCAGTCCTCGGAGCGGGCTCAGCTGATCTACCAGCACTCGACGGCGAAGCACCAGCGCAAGCTGGCGCAGGGCATCGACGCCGAGGTGCGGCAGCAGCTGCGCGAGTCTGGTGCGGGCGGCAACAGACCCGCGAGGCGGAGCCGCCCCGCAATCACCGGGAGTGGGGCTCTGGCCAAGTGCCCAGTCGGAGCCCCACGCCCCTCAGCGCTTGGTCACCTGCGCGGCGGGACCGGGGATCGCATCTCTCAATGGCATTTTCAATGGCATACTTGGTGTCATGGCTGACGACGTGGACTTCCTGCCCGGTGACGGGCCCACCAGTGGTATCTCCGTCACCCTGACTGCCGGCACCCTGCAGGCGATCCGTGAGCGGGTCGGCAAGCGGGGCGTCTCGGCGTACCTGGAGGCGGCGGCGCAGCGGCAGATCGAGCGGGACAACCTTGACGAGTTGATCGCCGACTTCGACAAGGCGCATGGACCGGCCGACCCGGAGGCGGTGGCAGCCAAGCGGGCCCGGCTCACCGGCGGGACCTCGGATGCCGGGGCGGCCGCATGAGCGGTGCCCTGGTCCTGGACAGCGAGGGCCTGGCGAAGGCGGTGCAGCGGGACCGGGAGGTGCACGAGTGGCTGACAGCTGCCCGTGGCGCCGACCTACCGGTCATCACATCGGTCGCAGTCCTCGTCGAGGTCATCCACCCGAAGATCAACGACGCTGCGCTGAAGTGGACCTTGTCCCGGCTGCGCGTAGAGCCGGTAACCCGGACGGTTGCACAGTCCGCCGCTGCTCTGCTGCGGGCTGCGGGGCTGCACGGTCACAAGTACGCCATCGACGCCATGCTGTGCGCGACCGCCCTGCAGCATCCCGGCCGGGTGACGATCCTGACGTCCGATGTCGAGGACATCGGTCTGCTCACCGCCGGGCATCCACGCGTGCTGGCCGAGAAGGTATGAGGAACAGAGCCGCGTCACCAGCCGGCGCGCTCGGTGATCCGCCGTCGCGGACTGTGCGCGTGTCGTCCGGCGTTACGGCTGCCGCCGCCGCGACACCATGATCGAACGCCGTGACTCCGCCGTCCGGTGAGCGCCGTCCACCCGCGCACGGGTAGGGCACGCGGCAGACTCCCGGCCATGACCGATGCCCTGCCGCCTGCCGGGAAGACCGCTGCCACGCAGGAGAGGACACTGGGTGTGCAAGTGATCGGCACCGCGAGCTTCCTGGCCGACGTCGGCGACTACAGCACCACCGGCGGCCTGGGCGCTGCGACCACTGGGGCCTGCCGCTGGGAAGCCGGTACCAGCCACGATGGAGCAGGCATGGCGTCGCCGAGGCAGCGGCGTCTGGTCGAGCGGATGGAACACTGCCCAGGTCGCGATCTACCTCGCGGCGATGGCGTCGGCGGGCTGCAGGGCTGGCTGGCCCCGGCGCGCCTCAAGGACCAGGCCGGGTAGTCACTCTCATCCACAGCCGACGCCAGCGCGAACTGGCGCTTCGTCTATACGACTTCACCACCCGGCGCCTGTAAGTGGCGCAGGTCACAGAAAATGCGTCTCGCTATTCGAGGTGATTGGCTGACGTCCCATCGGGAATCGCCCTTCGGTATCCCTCCTGGTGTCGCATTGGCGCGACTTAGGGCACACCGAGGGCACGACGCCCCGAAAATGGTCTAGACAACAAAGAACCCCCGGGTCTCCGACCTGGGGGTTTCTCATGGAGCGGGTGACGAGAATCGAACTCGCGCTCTCAGCTTGGGAAGCTGATGTTCTACCATTAAACTACACCCGCGTAAGTACGGACATGATCCTCGTGGAGTCCTGTCCGGACGCTTGCTCACTCTACATCATCGCAGACCCCTGGTGCCGAGGCCCGGGGGTCTGAGTCCGTTTCAGGGGTGGGATCCGGCTGCGGGCGGGGTGAGTTGGGGCGTACCGTGGGGGCCTGGCGGAGGCGGCGGGGGAGGCCGGAGTGCCGCCTGGAGAGTCGTCTCTTTGATCCCGTAATGTGGCTTTTGTCGTCAGGGCGGTACGCCCGACGAGGCTCTTGGGGAAGGGACTTAAGGGACTTGATGGAACGCACCGTCGTCCGCTGTGCGGACGGGCACGTCTTCAGCACCGCTTCGTTCCCGATGCAGCGGGCCGACCGGCTCGGCCCCGGCCGGCTCATGAGGTGTCCCCGGTGTGCCCGGCTCCGCAGTGTGGTGCCGGTCGCCCTGGAGAAGCGCTAGCCGAAGAGGCGCTGACGGATGAAGCGGTAGCAGAAACGACACGAACAGTTACCGGGCGCGCGGGGTCATCACGATTGTCACGGCTCCGCGCGCCTTGCGTATCCTCGCTACGTGCTTCTCTCAGACAAGGACATCCGGGCCGAGATCGACGCCGGGCGGGTACGGATCGATCCCTACGACGAATCCATGGTGCAGCCGTCGAGCATCGACGTACGGCTGGACCGTTATTTCCGGGTGTTCGAGAACCACCGCTACCCGCACATCGACCCCTCGGTCGAGCAGCCCGACCTGACCAGGCTGGTCGAGCCGGAGGGCGACGAGCCGTTCATCCTGCACCCCGGGGAGTTCGTGCTCGCCTCCACGTACGAGGTCATCACGCTGCCCGACGATCTTGCCTCTCGGCTCGAGGGGAAGTCCTCGCTCGGCCGGCTCGGGCTGGTCACCCACTCCACCGCCGGGTTCATCGACCCCGGGTTCAGCGGGCATGTGACGCTGGAGCTGTCCAATCTCGCCACGCTTCCCATCAAGCTCTGGCCGGGGATGAAGATCGGGCAGCTGTGCATGTTCCGGCTGACCTCGCCCGCCGAGTCCCCGTACGGCAGCGAGCGCTACGGCTCCCGGTACCAGGGGCAGCGCGGGCCCACCGCCTCGCGGTCCTACGTCAATTTCCATCGGACCCAGGTGTGAGGACCACTGCAGCATGAGTGACGTACGGGAGAACCTGACCTACGAGCGCTTCGGCGCCGCCATCCGTGAGCTGGCGCAGACCATCGCCGACGACGGGTACGAGCCGGACGTCGTGCTCAGCATCGCCCGGGGCGGGGTGTTCGTCGCGGGCGGGCTGGCCTACGCCCTCGACTGCAAGAACATCCATCTGGTGAACGTCGAGTTCTACACGGGCGTGGGGACGACCCTGGAGATGCCGGTCATGCTGGCGCCCGTCCCCAACGTCATCGACTTCTCCGACAAGAAGGTGCTGATCACCGACGACGTCGCGGACACCGGCAAGACGCTGAAGCTCGTGCGCGACTTCTGCCTCGACACCGTCGCCGAGGTGCGCTCCGCGGTGATCTATGAGAAGTCCCACTCCCTCGTGAAGTGCGAGTACGTCTGGAAGCGCACCGACGAATGGATCAACTTCCCGTGGAGCGTCGAACCGCCCGTCGTGAAGCGGGCCGGGCAGGTGCTCGACGCCTGAGCGCGCCGGGCGACACCGGGCGTCACCGGGCATCACCGGGCACGTGAAGGGCCCCCGGCCGCAGCGCCGGGGGCCCTTTCCTGTGCACACAAGCGGGCGCGAAGACGGCTAGAACGTGCCCAGCTTCACTATCGACAGCAGCGCGATCAGCTGGATCGCCGACGCCCCCAGCGCCTTCGGCCAGGGCAGGTCGTGGGAGCGGGAGACCATCAGGGTCAGCAGGGCGCCCGCGCCGACCCAGGTGGCCCAGCCGAGCAGCTGGACGAAGGTCGCGTCGCCGCCGACGAACATGGCGACCAGCAGACGCGGTGCGTCCGTGAGGGCCGTGATCAGCATGGACAGGCCGACCGTCGGCTGCCAGGCGCCGTCGCCGCCGAGCTGGCGGGCCAGGGTGTGGGTGACCACGCCCAGGATGAACAGGCCGAACACCATCACGACCGCCGTGATCAGCACGATCGGCACCGCGTTGGACAGCGTCGCGCTGATCGCGTCCTTGCGGGCGCCGTCGAAGCCGAAGACGGCGAGCAGGCCGTAGAGGAACGTGGTGATGAGCGCCGGGGTCCACATCGTGTAGTCCCGCATGCGCAGGAAGGTCTGGTTGGGGGAGAAGACGATCCCCTTCAGCAGCTCCTTCCAGTGCAGCGGCGGGCCGAGCGGGGCGGCGGGTGCGGCGGCCGAGCCGGCGTGGTAGGTCGCGCCCTGGGTGTAGCCGGCGGCCTCGTCGACAGAGAACGCCTGGGTGTGGCCCGGGTTGTTGGCCGCGTACGGGTCGTGCCCCGCGGCGCCGCCCGGGTAGCCGCCGTCGTCCCCGAAGTACTCCGGGCCGTCGTCGGCCGGGCCCGGGTGTCCGTAGGACCGGTCCGGCCGGCCGTACGGCTGGCCCTGCGGGTACGACCGCTGTCCCGGCTGTGGGTACGACTGCTGCGGCGCCTGCGGGTAGCCGTACGAGGGCCCCGAGGGCTGCCCGTGCGACGCTCCGGGCCGGCCGTACGACGGTCCCTGCGGCGCCTGCTGTCCTTGGGGGGTGCGGTTGTCCCGGCCCCCGCGTCCGATCCTGAATCCAGCCACGTCATCGAACGTACCTGGTCCCGGAGAGTGACGTGCCGGGCCCGGGCGTCCAGGCCCGGCTTTGCGGCCGACCTGTGACATCCCCTAAGGGACCGTCAGCGCCTCGACCAGGGGCTCATCAGGGATTTCCCCCGGTTTCCCGCCCGGCCGTCCCGTACGGTCCGGCCCCACTCGCCGAAACGGGCGCTCAGTCCACGGAGTTGGCGGGGTACGGCGTCGAACGGGGGGGAGGAGGGGACCGCCGCGTTCACGGCGGTGGCGCGGCCGCTTCCCGGTTCCCCCGCCGGTTCTCACGCCGGCTCTCCGTGTCGGTCCGCCGCACCCGTACCGTCCGCCTCACCGGTCCCGCCCGTCACGCCAGGCGATCATGCGCGTGTTCGACTCGCGGCGACACCCCGGGGCGCCGCCGGCTCGGGGGCGTGGTGGGCCAGGATGGTGCCATGAGCGTTGTGAAGATCAGTGAAACTGTCAAGGTAAGCACATAGCATTGACCTGCGGCGATGCAAGCCACGGGACCCGCTGGCCCCCTACCAGCAGACTGGCTCAGCATCCCCGCCCACACAGAGGGGGCAAGGCCGCTTTTCCGTCCAGCCGCAACACTGGCAACCGCCAAATCCGCAGCAGCCATCGCACCAGATTTCGCCGTGGCCAGTGCAGCACCCGCAGAGGTCGCCGTACTTCCACAGGGACCAAGGGGGCTGGCCGCCCGTCCGTCCAGCGCGAAGGGGACTGGCTGGTCGGCGGATTGGGCGAGAGCGGCTAGCCGGTCGCTCCGGGGCCGTCGCCATCAGTGCCCGTCGGGGTGCCTGGCCATCAAGACATTGCAGTCCGTGACAGTCGTCTGATCATTGCCCGCGCGGGCCCAACTCCGGACCCTCGCAAGTTCGGCGCAACCGGCGCATCCCTCAACCGGTGTCGGCTCCAACCTCGGTTCCCTCAGCGGGAGTTGGACCGGAGCGCCGGGATAACTCCTTGGCTCAGTCATACCGCCCAGGTTCCGCCCGAAGTGGATCTAGAACTAGCGGCCACCTGTAGGCCAGATGTCGGCCAGAATCGGCACATGGGCAGTGACATCGGGGCCAACATCCGGCGCCTACGCGAAGAGCGCGAGTGGAGTCAGGCACGGTTAGCGCATGAGGTCTGCCGGGCAGCGGGGGTGATTGGTGATCCAGTCGGACGGCAGGAAGTCAGCCGATGGGAGACCGGAAAGCGAACACCCCGCGAATGGCTGCCGTTCCTCGCTGCCGCCCTGGGTGTGTCCGTGGAAGTGCTCAGGGCGCCTCAGAGCCCCGCTGAGCCCCCTTTGCCGACCCTGGCTGACTTCCTGCCCGAAGGGGACCCGCTTAGCCCGCTAGAGGAGCGCTCAGGGCGCATCGGCATGGGCACCGTGGATGACCTACAGAAGCGGGTGCACGGCCTACGGCTCGCCGATGACGTCCTAGCGGGGGGTGACCTAATCCGCCCTGCGCTGCGGGATTTACGGCGCGCTGTGAAGCTCTACCGTGAAAACAGCCACGGCAGCGAAGTAGGGCGAGCCCTGTTGCGCCAGATTGGCGAGTTAGCCCAAATCGCGGGATGGATTGCCAGCGACGCAGGACAGCATGCGGAAGCTGAGCGGATCTACCGGCTAGGAATCAGCGCGGCGAGACAGGCGGAGGATCACACGCTTGCCGGGAACATCGCCGGCTCGCTGGCCTACCAACTCAGCAACACAGGGCGGGAATCTGAGGGTTTGACGCTGGCGCAAGCCGCGCTCAATGACGCGGGTGCCGATGCTCCGCCGAAAGCGCGCGCGCTGTATCTCGACCGGGTTGCGTGGGCCCATACGAAATCCGGGGGAATCGAGAACGGCCAACGGGCCATGCGCGCACTAGGGGAGGCTGGGCAAGCGCTCAGCGAGGACAGCGCGGGAATGGAATCACCTGCCTACCTGTATTGGGTCGACGCTGGGGAACTCCGGGTCATGGAATCGCGCGTATACACGGAGCTGCATCGCCCCCTCCGTGCCGTGCCGTTGCTCCGGGGCGTCCTCAGCGAATACGACGCCACGCATACCCGAGAAATGGCGCTGTATCTCTCATGGCTAGCTGTGGCGCTAGCCGATGCGAACGAGCCTGAAGAGGCGGCAGTCGTGGCAGAGAGGGTTATCGCCCTGGCTTCTGATATTCCGTCCGAACGGACAGCGGAGAGGGTGCGCGTTATTCTCCGCCGGTTACAGGATTTTGCCGACGTGCCCGAAGTAGCCGAACTTCTCGCTGAGCACCAGGCAGCCTAGAGAGATGGGCGACGGCTGACGCACTACCCAGAGCACCGGTATCGGCCCTACCTCGGCTGAGCCAGTCAGATTGACGAGCAGGCACGCTGCATGGATTTCGATGCGAGGTTCAACCGTGAGTATCTCCGATAAGACTCGAAAGATTCTCTGGATTCGGTCTGGTGGTTGGTGCGCCATCTGCAAAGAGCAAGTGATCACGCCTGGTACTGCCTCGGATGACCCTTCTGTTTTCGGTGAGGAGGCGCACATTGTCGCGCGATCGAAGGGCGGCCCTCGGGCAGGAGGTTTGGCCGAAGAACTGATCGACGGTTATGCGAACTTGATCCTCTTGTGCAGCAAGGATCACAAGCGCGTGGATGACCAGCCGGAATATTTCACGGTGGAGCGGCTACGCCAGATCAAAGCAGACCACGAAACATGGGTACGGTCCCTGGCAGACGCTGATTCAGGACGCATGAGGCTAGTCCCTGATCCGGGGTTTCCGCAGCCTAGGGCGCTGAAGCTGATCACGCGCGGCAATCCGCTCTGGAACATGATCAAGGAGAGCGTCACGTTTGAGTTCGCCATGCCAGACAACCTGCATGACGACGATGAAGACTTGATTATCGAATTCATGGATCTACTGCGAGACTTTCTCGACATAGCCCCGGAGCTTGTAAGTGTCCGAGAGAATCGTGACGCAGAGAAGACAATTCAGCAGTACATCAGCCGGCTTGCCGAGCGTGGATTCCTTGTGGGTGCCTACGTTCGCCACATGCTTCTTAAGGGAGGGTCTGCTCAGGACGCTACTCCCTGGCCCATGCTCCGCGTCGAAGCACAGCTTTCAATCGAGGCGGTTGTTGCGACCGAGGATGGTACTCCCTATCCAAATCAGGCACGTTGATAGGGGCAGGTTAACGATCTGATCTGGGCAGACCCCCGGGTCCCGATTTCGCAGCGATGCGCGTTTCCGTGGGGGCTGGGTCCACGGAGCCCCTTGGCTCAGAGATTGACCCACCCCCGGTATCCAGACATGAGAAAGACCGTCCACCACATCGGGTAGGCGGTCTCTCAAGTCGGGCCGGGTCACTCCGTGTCGGCAAGCGCCCGGTACAGCGTTGCGCGGGACACCTTAAGCGCCTTGGCAATGGCCGTGACGCTCTCTCCCTTGGCCTTGAGAGCCTTGGCCGCAGCGAGCTTGTCAGCATCCATGACAGTGGGCCGCCCACCAGTCCGACCCTGAGCCTTGGCAGCGTCCAGACCCGCTCGGGTGCGCTCAACGATCATGTCTCGCTCAAGCTCAGCAAAGGCGACCATCATCGTGAAGAAGAACTTGCCCTCACCCCTCGGGGAGTAGCTACCGGCCAGCGTGCCCGTCAGAATCCGAAGCGCGACCCCCCGGGCGTGCAGATCCTCAGCGATCGTGAGCACGTCCTTCGTGGAACGGCCCAACCGGTCCAGCTTCCACACGGTGAGGGTGTCGCCCTCACGCATGTAGTCGAGAGCAGCGAGCAGCCCGGCACGGTCGGCGTTCTTGCCGGACGCCTTGTCCTCGAAGATGCGGGCGCACCCTGCCTCAGCGAGAGCGTCCGCCTGAAGCTGCGCATCCTGCGCGTTGGTGCTGACCCGCTGGTAGCCGATCAAGGTTCCGGTGCTCTTCGTCGTCGCCATACCGAGATCGTCTCATAACCCGTCTCAAAACATCAACCCTTTCAGGCGTGTTCTGAGACGGGTTTTGAACACCGAAAGCGCCCATCGGGCCGCCTTGGGTGGCCATCTCAATAACCATCGATTGTGAGACGCTCGCAGAAGGTCACGCACAGCAACGCGGGTCACGCGCTGGCCTGAACCTCCGGCAGTGCCACGCCGCGCCAACCCTCGTATCCCGAGAGCTTCCGGCGCGCGCCAAAGCGCTTGTCCATGGCGGCGAACAAGGCGCGCTTGCCAGCCACTGTGCCCAGAGTGCGAGCCAACACCGGTTCGGCCGTCGCGAACGCTTCCCAGACGGCAGAGGTGCGCACGTGCACGCTGTGCGGCGCGACCCCCAGGCGCTTGACCCACGCGACAGGATCACGCATCGGAGCCCGGAACGCCTCGAACTGTGAAGCCAACGAAAGGAGTTGAGTCGCGCGGGCATCGGAAGCCGACAGCATCTCGGAAGCCACGGAGTCCAGGGCGTGAAGGGTCTCCAGTGTGAACGGGGCCGGGGGCGTCTCAATAGCGGCAGCGTCACGGCGGAGCGATGCGGCTTGCTCGCGAACGGCTTCCTGCGCTCCCGCTTCTGCGGACGTCATGCCCGCCTCAACGAATTTCGCTCTACGCTCCAGTTCCTCACGCCGTTCCGTCGCCTCCAGGGCAGGCGCGTAGTGCCTGCGGAGCCCAGCAGTCACGTCCGCCAACCACTCGCCCATCCCCTTGCGGATCAGCGGCAGATCACGCCACTCCCCGCCCGGCGTCGTCCAGCTCGCCCCCGTCCATACGAATGGAAGCGGGTCACGGGCCTTGTCGGCATGCTGTGCGGCGACGGCGAGCGCTGCACGGGCGCGAGCGTTCTCTATGTACTTGGGCACGCGGGTAACTCCTCGTTGCTATGGCTGATCCGTGCTGTCTCGCAGGTGAGCGCCTGATCAGGTGACTTGCTGACGGTCAAATGGGGAGATCAACCTACTCCATTCCCGCAGGTCAGAGCATGAACAGGTGAATAGAGAGACATGAAAATAATCACTCGCTGTAGCGCAATGCCGAAGTGACGCCTTGAACGTCACCTTCGTCATTTCCGCAGGTCAGCGCGTTGATGAGTCGAGCGGATTCGTCACTGCCGTCATCTACGCCGACGCACCATGCACCTCTAGGGAGCGCAAGGGTTCCCAGCACGCCGGCTGTCTGCGGGCACGAGAAGCCCCGCCCGGGCAATCCCACCAGGGAGCACGAACGGGGCTCAGAGGGCGCTCAGGCGCCTACTTGGCTGGTGCTTCTGCCCAGTGCACAGTCACCCGATCCTCCGTGTTCGCGTTCCGGCCACGGCCGACGGACTTAGCGATGGTGATGCGGTCGAGGAAGAAAGCCAGGAAGCTACGTCGCTGCTCCAGGTCCCAACTGCCCCACGTCGATTCCGGCCCGATGGGGTCACCCTCCGAGGCCGTCCACTCCGAGGGGATGACCACGGTGCCGCTCTCATCCCGCCCCAGCTCCGCTACGCGCTCACTCACGCGAGCCTCATGGGCAGTCAGCCGCTCGACGGATTCAGCGAACATGGCCGTGCCGGTCGCCCCGGCGTACAGCCCTGCTTGTCGGTCGGCGTACAGCGTGCGGAGGGCTTCCCGTACGTGCTCCAACTCGGCCCGTGCGGCGGCTAGTTCGGCCTGCCGTTCGCCCGTGTCTGCCTGGGCAGCGAATCGGCGCGCTGCCTCCCCAAGCCATTCCAGGTCTTCACGGTCCTCGGGGTCCAGCGCAGTCAGGCGCGACCACACGGTGCGGGCGACCACATCGTCGGCGGCCTCCATGTTGATGGCCAGGCCACCATGTCCCGGCACAGCGCCGGACTGGGCACGGTTGCACCGGTAGAGCTGCTTGCCGTTGCGTCGGTCGGTCACCATGGACGATCCGCACACCCCGCAGAACAGCATCCCTGCCCCACCGAGCAGCGACGGCACAGACCGGCCAGCCTGCCTAACAACCTGCGGCGTACGGCCGTCTAGAACGTCCTGAAGGCGCCACCAGTCGTCAGCGGGAACGATGCCCTCATGTGCTACCAAGGGGGCGCCGGAGGCGTCACGCAAAATGACTCGCTTGGTGCCCTGGCGTTCGGCGGCATAGCCAGCAAGGCGAGGGTCACGCAGGATGCGCAGCACGGTCGAGGACACCCACGCAGTGCGCTCCAGCGGCTCACTTATGCCCCTGCCCCGCCGGGCGGCCACGCGCGCTGTCATGTCCGCCGCTTTGGTCCGCACGCCGTCTGTGTTCAGCCTGCGGGCAATGGCAGACGCGGCTACGCCGGACAACGCCCACTCGACCATCTGGCGCACGTGCGGTGCCTCTGCCGGGTCCGGGACCAGCTTGACCACCACCAGGTCCCCCCGCGGCTCACGGCTTGACTGGAAGCCGTACGGGGCCATGCCGGACACATGGGAGCCAGCAGCGCGCAGGGTCTCTTTGGTCGCCGTGATGTACGCCGACTTCAGGTCTGACTCTTGCTGAGCCAGCGCAGCGATGAGGCCGAAGATCGCAACGCCCATGGGAGTAGACGTGTCCAAGTAGGGCTCTTCGACGCTGACGAGCAGTACGCCGTATTTGGCAAGTTCCTCGTTGATCAGCATCGCTTCGAGGGCGCCCTGTCGGGTGAGCCGGGACAGCGAGAAGACAACCACTGCGTCTACGTGTCCGGCGCGAACGGCGGACATCATCTCTTCGAACGCGGGGCGGACCACTTTGGGGTCCCAGCCGGATTTTCCCACGTCGGCGAAGTGACCGGCGTTGTCCCAACCCTTGGCCGTGATCAGCGCCTCGCACTTGGTCCGCTGTGCTTCGGGGGACGACGCGGAGTCGTCCTCACGCTTCCTTGACTGTCGGATGTAGGACACTGCGCGCACATGGTCCAGATCAGGGGTCCAGTCGGGGCCCCGTTTGACGAGAGGTGTCATGTGCCTAGCGTAGTAAAAATCAATGTGCTGACCGTGCCCGCCGAGCAGCGGGAGGTGCTGGAGAAGCGGTTCGCCTCCCGCGCCCACGCGGTGGAGAACTCCGACGGCTTCGAGTGGTTCGAGCTGCTGCGCCCCGTCGAGGGCACCGACACCTACCTCGTCTACACCCGCTGGCGTGACGAGGAGTCCTTCCAGGCGTGGATGGAGGGCCCGATGAAGGCCGCGCACCAGGGAGGCGGGGAGGGCGCCGAGCGGCCGAAGCCGGCCGCCTCCGGCTCCACCCTGTGGTCCTTCGAGGTGGTGCAGCAGGCCGGCCCGAAGGGGGCTTAGGCGAGGGGGCGGATCCGTTCCCCGTCCGCCGCCCGCGGCAGGGCTCTGACCTGCGTGGGTCGGTTCGGGTGGTGGAACGGATCCGCCGCTCTCCAGCCGGTTACGCGGCGGGCTCGGCCGGCGGGGTGCGGCGGAAGGTTTCGGCCAGGGCTGTGTTCGCGACCACTACGACCGCCATGGCCGCGGCGGTGACCGGGTGTCCTACGCCGTACAGGGCCGTCGCACCGCCGCCCAGCACCACCGCCTTGACGACGAGCACGAGAGGCAGCCGTGGTCGCAGCCGTGCTCTGGGTGCCGCGAACAGCGCCCACAGGACGATCGCCAGCAGGGGCGTTCCCACGCCGAGCAGGACATGCAGGGCCGCGCCGGCGCCGACGGTGAATCCCCACCAGCCCAGGCACGCGAGCGCGGCGAGCTCGAGCAGGAACGCCAGGAGTTCGTTGGCGGCGTACCAGGGCCGTTCGTCGACAACGGCCGTGGCGCCGGGGCGTGTTGGCATGGGGTCCTCTCGGTGCGCGGGGGCCCAGCATGGCAGGGCGGCGGGGCCGGGGCCGCGCTTTCGCCGAAGACGCCCGCGGTCCCCGTCCGGTGCCGCGCATACGACGGCGCCCCCTGCCTGTGCGCTGCAGGGGGCGCCGTACGTGTGGGACCGGTGTTGTCACTTCACCGGCTCGGGCTCCGGCTCGTTCTCGGTCTCCGCCTCGCCGGCCGGGTCGACCGGGGTCTTGACGGAGTCGAGGAGCAGCTGGGCGACGTCCACGACCTGGATGGACTCCTTCGCCTTGCCCTCGTTCTTCTTGCCGTTGACCGAGTCCGTGAGCATGACCAGGCAGAACGGGCAGGCCGTCGAGACGATGTCCGGGTTGAGGGAGAGGGCCTCGTCGACGCGCTCGTTGTTGATGCGCTTGCCGATCCGCTCCTCCATCCACATCCGGGCGCCGCCGGCGCCGCAGCAGAAGCCGCGCTCCTTGTGGCGGTGCATCTCCTCGTTGCGCAGGCCAGGGACCTTGCCGATGATCTCGCGCGGGGGCGTGTAGATCTTGTTGTGGCGGCCCAGGTAGCACGGGTCGTGGTAGGTGATGATGCCCTCGACCGGGGTGACCGGGATCAGCTTGCCCTCGTCCACCAGGTGCTGCAGCAGCTGGGTGTGGTGGATGACCTCGTAGTCGCCGCCGAGCTGCGGGTACTCGTTGCCGATCGTGTTGAGGCAGTGCGGGCAGGTGGCGACGATCTTCTTCGCCGACTTCGGCTTCTTGGTCGACTCGTCCTCGTCGTCCTCGCCGAAGGCCATGTTCAGCGCGGCCACGTTCTCCATGCCGAGCTCCTGGAACAGGGGCTCGTTGCCCAGGCGGCGGGCGGAGTCACCGGTGCACTTCTCGTCGCCGCCCATGATCGCGAACTTCACGCCCGCGATGTGGAGGAGCTCCGCGAAGGCCTTGGTGGTCTTCTTGGCGCGGTCCTCCAGGGCGCCGGCGCAGCCGACCCAGTACAGGTACTCGACCTCGGTGAGGTCCTCGATGTCCTTGCCGACGACCGGGACCTCGAAGTCGACCTCCTTGGTCCACTCCAGGCGCTGCTTCTTGGCCAGGCCCCAGGGGTTGCCCTTCTTCTCCAGGTTCTTCAGCATCGTGCCCGCCTCGGAGGGGAAGGCCGATTCGATCATGACCTGGTAGCGGCGCATGTCGACGATGTGGTCGACGTGCTCGATGTCCACCGGGCACTGCTCGACGCAGGCGCCGCAGGTGGTGCAGGACCACAGGACGTCCGGGTCGATGACGCCGTTCTCCTCGGCGGTGCCGATCAGCGGGCGCTCGGCCTCGGCCAGCGCGGAGGCCGGGACGTCCTTCAGGGCCTCGGCCGACGCCTTCTCCTCGCCCTCCACGGTCTTGCCGCCGCCGGCCAGCAGGTACGGCGCCTTGGCGTGGGCGTTGTCCCGCAGGGACATGATCAGCAGCTTCGGGGAGAGCGGCTTGCCGGTGTTCCAGGCGGGGCACTGCGACTGGCAGCGGCCGCACTCGGTGCAGGTGGAGAAGTCCAGCAGGCCCTTCCAGGAGAACTGCTCGACCTGGGAGACGCCGAAGACGTCGTCCTCGCCGGGGTCGGTGAAGTCGATCGGCTTGCCGCCGGACGTCATCGGCAGCAGGGCGCCGAGCGAGGTCTCGCCGGTGGCGTTGCGCTTGAAGAAGATGTTCGGGAACGCCAGGAAGCGGTGCCAGGCCACACCCATGTCGGTCTTCAGCGCGACGACGATCATCCAGATGAAGGAGGTCGCGATCTTCAGGCCGGCGAAGAAGTAGGTGAGGTTCTGGAGCGTGGAGACGTCCATGCCCTTCAGCCACGACACGACCGGGTACGAGATGAAGAAGGAGGCCTCGTAGCCGTCGACGTGGTGCTGGGCGCCTTCGAGGGCGTGCAGCATGAAGATGCAGACGCCGACGATCAGGATGACGCTCTCGACGAAGTACGCCTGGCCGAAGTTGGAGCCCGCGAAGCGGGACTTGCGGCCGGGTGTGCGCGGGTGGCTCAGCTGGCGGATCGCGATCAGGACGAGGATGCCGAGGACCGTCATCGTGCCGATGAACTCGACGAAGACGTTGTACGGCGCCCAGTCGCCGATGACCGGCAGGATCCAGTCCGCCTGGAACAGCTGCCCGATCGCGTTGACGATCGTCAGCAGCAGGGAGAAGAAGCCCACCGCCACGAACCAGTGCGCGACTCCGACGATGCCCCAGCGGTTCATCCGGGTGTGGCCGAGGAACTCCCTGACCACGGTGAGGGTGCGCTGTGCGGGGTCGTTGGTCCGCGTCGCGGCGGGTACGGGCTGGCCCAGCCGCATGAAGTTGTAGATCTGGAGGAGGGCGCGGCCGAACAGTGCCACGCCGACCACGATCAGGACCAGCGACACGATGATCGCGGCGAGTTGCATTGGGGCTCCTGGGGCGGCCTCGAACTTAACCGAGCGACATTACTAAGCGGTAACTTATCCAGTCCGTCTGAGACTACCCCCATCTTCCTGCGGGATGCAGCAGGGCTCGGGGTGATGCGCATCATCCCACGGGTCATCGGATCGTGTTATTCGTACCGAATTGCTACATTCGCCCCTACCTTAGAGCCGTGCTCTACGGGATCGCCGCCGCCACCGCGGCCCTGCTCCTCGCCGCCGTCCTCTCGGCGCTGCTCAGGGTGCCCGCGTTGCGGGCGGGCATCCTCGACCGGCGGTGGCAGCGGCCCCTGCCCCTGTTCGGCGGGCTCGCCGTGGTGGTCGTCACCTGTCTCGTCGCCTGGGTGGGCCAGAAGACCCGGATCGCCCCGCTCGGCGACGGGGTCGTACGGCTGCTGTCCGCCGCCGCCGCGGTGGCCGTGCTGGGCCTGGTCGCCGACGTCTGGCGGCTCCGCCCGCGGGTTCTCGTCGCCGGTACGGCCGTGGCGGCGGCCTGTGTGGTGCCGTACGGCGAGACGGGCGTGTGGGGCGGGATCCTCGCCCTCGGCTGGATCGTGCTCGCCTCCCTCGCCTTCAAGGGGCTCGACCACGCGGACGGACTGGCCGGGACCGTCGGGGTGGTGACCGCGTTCGGGGCCGGCGCCTGTGCCGCCGCCGAGGTGATGGACGGGCTCGCCGTGCTGCTGAGCGTGCTCGCCGCCGCGCTCACCGGCTTCCTCATGCACAACTGGCATCCCGCGCGGATCGGGCTCGGCGCCTGCGGCTCGCTGTTCACCGGCTTCCTGCTGGCGTCGTCCGTCGTCTTCACGCGCGCGGGGTATGCCATCGGGCCGAGCGCGGCGGTGATGTTCTGCCTCACCGCGGTCGCCGTCGCCGACGCCGTCCTGGTGGTCCTCGCCCGGGCGCTGGCCCGGCGTCCGCTGCTGCGGCGCGGCCCCGACCACCTCGCACACCGGCTGCGCCGGCTCGGGCTCACCCCGGCGGGGTCGGTCGTGCTGCTGGGTGCGGGCTCCTTCTCCTCGGTGCTCGTCGGGGTGCTCGTGCACACGGGGTGGACGGGGGAGGGGGCCGCGCTGTGGGTGGCCGGCGGGGTGCTGTTCGCCGTCCTCGTACTCCTTCGTATCCGTGTCCGTATCCCCGTCCAGACATCTCGGGAGGGGGTATCGACGCAGGTCAGAGGGCAGGTGACCAGCCAGTTGCGTGTAAGGAACGGATAAGACTTGAGCCCCTACGACTCAGGTCTGTTGACCCATTCCCGGCTGTCGTGCACACTTGAGTCCGTTCCACTCAAGTCAGCTGGAGGAATCAACCATGGCACGTGCGGTCGGCATCGACCTGGGCACGACTAACTCCGTCGTCAGCGTTCTGGAGGGCGGCGAGCCCACCGTCATCACCAACGCCGAGGGCGCCAGGACCACGCCGTCCGTCGTCGCCTTCGCCAAGAACGGCGAGGTGCTCGTCGGCGAGGTCGCCAAGCGCCAGGCGGTCACGAACGTGGACCGGACCATCCGCTCGGTGAAGCGCCACATGGGCACGGACTGGAAGATCCAGCTCGACGGCAAGGACTTCAACCCGCAGCAGATCTCCGCGTTCATCCTGCAGAAGCTGAAGCGGGACGCCGAGGCCTACCTGGGCGAGAAGGTGACCGACGCGGTCATCACCGTCCCGGCGTACTTCAACGACTCCGAGCGTCAGGCGACCAAGGAGGCCGGTGAGATCGCCGGTCTGAACGTCCTGCGCATCGTCAACGAGCCGACCGCCGCCGCGCTGGCCTACGGCCTCGACAAGGACGACCAGACGATCCTCGTCTTCGACCTCGGTGGCGGCACCTTCGACGTGTCCCTGCTGGAGATCGGCGACGGCGTCGTCGAGGTGAAGGCCACCAACGGTGACAACCACCTCGGTGGTGACGACTGGGACCAGCGCATCGTCGACTTCCTGGTCAAGCAGTTCCAGTCCGGCCACGGCGTGGACCTGTCCAAGGACAAGATGGCTCTGCAGCGTCTGCGCGAGGCTGCCGAGAAGGCCAAGATCGAGCTGTCCTCGTCCACCGAGACCTCGATCAACCTGCCCTACATCACGGCGTCCGCCGAGGGCCCGCTGCACCTGGACGAGAAGCTCACCCGCGCCCAGTTCCAGCAGCTGACGGCCGACCTGCTCGAGCGCACCAAGACCCCGTTCCACAACGTCATCAAGGACGCGGGCATCGCCCTCTCCGAGATCGACCACGTCGTGCTCGTCGGCGGCTCCACCCGTATGCCCGCCGTGGCCGAGCTCGTCAAGGAGCTGACCGGTGGCAAGGAGGCCAACAAGGGCGTCAACCCGGACGAGGTCGTCGCCATCGGCGCCTCGCTCCAGGCCGGTGTCCTCAAGGGCGAGGTCAAGGACGTCCTGCTGCTCGACGTCACCCCGCTGTCCCTCGGTATCGAGACCAAGGGCGGCATCATGACCAAGCTGATCGAGCGCAACACCACGATCCCGACCAAGCGCTCCGAGATCTTCACCACGGCCGAGGACAACCAGCCGTCGGTGCAGATCCAGGTCTACCAGGGCGAGCGCGAGATCGCGGCGTACAACAAGAAGCTCGGCATGTTCGAACTGACCGGTCTGCCGCCGGCGCCGCGCGGCGTCCCGCAGATCGAGGTCTCCTTCGACATCGACGCCAACGGCATCATGCACGTCACGGCCAAGGACCTCGGCACGGGCAAGGAGCAGAAGATGACCGTCACCGGCGGCTCCTCGCTGCCGAAGGACGAGGTCGACCGGATGCGCCAGGAGGCCGAGCAGTACGCGGAGGAGGACCACCGCCGCCGCGAGGCCGCCGAGACCCGCAACCAGGGCGAGCAGCTGGTCTACCAGACCGAGAAGTTCCTCAAGGACAACGAGGACAAGGTCCCGGGCGAGATCAAGACCGAGGTCGAGGAGGCCGTCGCCGAGCTGAAGGAGAAGCTCAAGGGCGAGGACACCGCCGAGATCCGCACCGCCACCGAGAAGGTCGCGGCCGTCTCGCAGAAGCTGGGCCAGGCCATGTACGCCGACGCCCAGGCCGCGCAGGCGGGCGGCCCGGAGGGTGCCGCCGCCGGTGGCGCCAAGGCCGCCGAGGACGACGTCGTGGACGCCGAGATCGTGGACGACGAGCGCAAGGACGGTGCCGCGTGACGGAGGAGACCCCGGGCTTCGAGGAGAAGCCCGACGTCCCCTCCGGCGCCACCCCCGACGACGCCGAGTCGAAGGCCGCCCCCGAGGAGGGGGCGGCCCCGGCCGGGGACGGAAACGCAAGCGCGGGCCTGGTGGCCCAGCTGGACCAGGTGCGCACCGCGCTGAACGAGCGCACGCTGGACCTCCAGCGGCTCCAGGCGGAGTACCAGAACTACCGCCGCCGGGTCGAGCGCGACCGGATCGCGGTCAAGGAGATCGCCATCGCGAACCTCCTGACCGAGCTCCTGCCCGTGCTCGACGACATCGGCCGCGCGCGGGAACACGGCGAACTGGTCGGCGGCTTCAAGTCGGTGGCCGAGTCGCTGGAGACCGTCGCGGCGAAGATGGGCCTGCAGCAGTTCGGCAAGGAGGGCGAGCCCTTCGACCCGACCATCCACGAGGCTCTGATGCACTCCTACGCGCCGGACGTCACCGAGACGACCTGCGTGGCGATCCTGCAGCCCGGGTATCGCATCGGCGAGCGCACCATCCGCCCCGCGCGGGTGGCCGTCGCCGAGCCGCAGCCCGGCGCGCAGACCGTCAAGGCCGAGGGCGCCGAGGAGACCACCGAGGCGAAGCAGGCCGACAACGAGGAGAACGGTGGCCCGGACGAGGGCTGACGTGAAGACACTCAAGGGGAAGGAGGGGCGTCGGGGATGAGCACCAAGGACTTCATCGAGAAGGACTACTACAAGGTCCTCGGCGTCCCCAAGGACGCCACCGAGGCCGAGATCAAGAAGGCGTACCGGAAGCTCGCCCGCGAGTTCCACCCGGACGCCAACAAGGGCAACGCCAAGGCCGAGGAGCGCTTCAAGGAGGTCTCCGAGGCGAACGACGTTCTCGGCGACCCCAAGAAGCGCAAGGAGTACGACGAGGCACGCGCCCTGTTCGGCAACGGCGGCTTCCGCCCGGGGCCGGGCGCCGGCGGCAACTTCAACTTCGACCTGGGCGACCTCTTCGGAGGCGGCGCGACCACCCAGGGCGGAGGCTTCGGCGGCGGACTCGGTGACGTCTTCGGGGGCCTGTTCAACCGCGGCGGCACGGGCACGACCCGTACCCAGCCGCGGCGCGGCCAGGACATCGACACCGAGGTCACGCTGAGCTTCACGGAGGCCATCGAGGGCGCCACGGTGCCGCTGCGGATGTCCTCCCAGTCACCCTGCAAGGCCTGCTCCGGCACCGGCGACAAGAACGGCACACCGCGTGTGTGCCCGACCTGCGTCGGCACCGGGCAGGTCGCCCGGGGCTCCGGCGGCGGCTTCTCGCTCACCGACCCCTGCCCCGACTGCAAGGGCCGCGGCCTGATCGCCGAGCACCCCTGCATGGAGTGCAAGGGCAGCGGCCGCGCGAAGTCCTCGCGCACGATGCAGGTCCGCATCCCGGCCGGGGTGACCGACGGCCAGCGCATCCGGCTGCGCGGCAAGGGCGCGCCCGGCGAGCGGGGCGGACCGGCGGGCGACCTGTACGTGGTCGTGCACGTCGGCGAGCACCCGGTGTTCGGGCGCAAGGGCGACAACCTCACCGTCACCGTGCCGGTCACGTATCCCGAGGCGGCCCTCGGCGGCGAGGTCCGGGTACCCACCCTCGGCGGCCCGGCCGTCACCCTGAAGCTGCCGCCCGGCACGCCCAACGGCCGCACCATGCGCGCTCGCGGCAAGGGCGCGGTCCGCAAGGACGGCACCCGCGGCGATCTGCTGGTCACCGTCGAGGTGCGTGTTCCCACGGACCTGTCGGGGAAGGCTCGTGATGCGCTCGAGGCGTATCGCGAGGCGACCGCGGGCGAGGATCCGCGGGCGGAGCTGTTCGAGGCCGCGAAGGGAGACTGAGAGAGATGGACGGCCGTCGACGTAACCCGTATGAACTGACCGAGGAGACCCCGGTCTACGTCATCTCGGTGGCGGCCCAGCTCTCCGGACTCCACCCGCAGACGCTGCGCCAGTACGACCGCCTGGGCCTGGTCTCCCCGGACCGCACCGCCGGCCGGGGTCGCCGCTACTCGGCCCGCGACATCGAACTGCTCCGTCAGGTGCAGCAGTTGTCGCAGGACGAGGGCATCAACCTGGCCGGCATCAAGCGCATCATCGAACTGGAGAACCAGGTCGCCGCCCTGCAGTCCCGCGTCGCGGAGCTTCAGGCGGCCCTGGAGGGCGCGGCGGCCACGATGCAGCAGCGCGAGGCCGCCGTCCACGCCTCCTACCGCCGCGACCTGGTCCCGTACCAGGAGGTCCAGCAGACCAGCGCGCTGGTGGTGTGGCGGCCGAAGCGGCAGCAGAACGACTGAGGCAGCAGGGGCAGGGGCCCGGAGGGAAACCTCCGGGCCCCTGCCGTATGTGCCCGAAGGACCGTCGCTCAGTCCAGTTGCTCCGTCGAGCCGTCCGGATGGACCAGGAGGCGGATGGCGCCGCCGAAGCGGTTGTCGGTGATGCTGGCCGGGGTGGGCCCGCCGAGCTGCCGGGCGCGTTCTTGCAGGATCGTCAGGACGACGTCCTGGATGTCGCCGTAGGGCGGCGCGGTGACCGGGACGCCGTCGACCAGTGCGGCGTTGGGGGAGAAGACGTGGACCTGGGCGTCGGAGGCGGTGCCCGGGGCGGAGGGCGTCGGCGTCGGTTCGGTCATCGGATCCTCTGAAGGTGCGGGCGGCGGGCTTGGGCGGAGGGGGTCAGGCGATCTTCGGCGTGCCCGGGACGGCGGGGCCCCCGTGCCCGGCCCGCGCGTAGGTGCCGCGCGAAAGCCGTTGCAGGCGGCCCGCCTTGACCAGGGCGGACAGGACATTGCTGATCGTCTTGGACGGGTCGCCGTAGACGCCCGGCGGCAGCGCGCGCCGCACGTCGCGGGCGGAGAACGGGCCGGGGAACGTCTCCACCGCCCGCTCCACGGCGGCGCGGATGCTGGGCGCGGTCGGCGGACGGCGGCGCGGCCCCGGGGCAGCCGTGCCCGTGCCGGGGCCGGCGGGGGCGTCCGGGGACGCCGGGTGGGGCAGATGGGGGCGCAGCTTGTCCAGGGCCGAGCGGATGGTCGTCAGCAGGTCGTCGTCGCCGTCCGCCGTGGCGGCCAGCATCGTCGCCACCTTCTCGATGTTGCCGAGGCCGGCGGCCAGTTCGCGCAGCAGCGGGTGCAGCACGTCGTGGCGCAGTGCGGCCACGGGGTCCTTGGTGGCGAGTTCGACCGAGATGGATCCGCTGAGCAGGCGGGGCCGGGCCACGGTCTCGCCGCCGTCCTCCTCGGGGACGAGGGAGGCCACGGCGGCGCGCACGGCCCGGACCTCGCCGAGCGTCTCCGGGCGCACCTCGCTGCCCGGCAGGCACACCAGCATCGCGACGAACTGCTCCAGGCTGGCCAGCGCGGGCAGGGTGGTGCGCACCAGCGGGCCGAGCAGCGCCTGCCGTACGGCCTGGGCGGGATCCTCGTAGGAGAAGGCGATCCGCTCCCCGGCCCCGGCCGCTGTCATGTGTTCGTTCCCGCTTTCCGTGTGCCCGGTCGCCCCGGGCGGTCGTGGTGCTCTCGGTCTTCGTGCGTGGGCCGGCTGTGCCGGATCGGCCGAGGGATGCCTCGGCTCCTCGTGGCCGCTCGGTGGTTCGTCCTGCAGGAGGTCGAAGGCGTCGAGGATCTGCTCCAGGGTGGGCAGGCCGTGGCCGGCGGCACGGTGGCGGATCGTTTCAGCGGAGCGTGAGCGCACCCGGGTCAGACGCCGCGCCTGGTCCTCGGCGCCGTCCGCGACCCGGTTCGGCAGATCGCCCGAGGCGTCGCCGATGCCGAGCGCACGGCGCATCCGGCGGCGGTCCTCGGGGACGGTCGCCGCCGCGTAGCCGTAGGGCTCGGCGTAGGCCACCGCGTCCTGGAGGCACTCGGCCCACAGGGGGCAGGAGGCGCACAGGTCGCGGGCGGTGCGCAGCAGGACGAGATGCTGGCGGCGCTGTTCGGGCGGAGCGCCGGGAACTGCCGCGGGATCCGGCGCGTGCTCCAGCAGCGGGTGCTGGAAGACGTCCGGGCGGCGGCGGCAGGGCAGCGCCGCGATGGGTATGTACGGCCCCCGATGCCGCTCACGCGCGCGTGGCGTGGGCAGTGCGGGCAGCGTCGTAGGACGTGCCAGGCGCATGTATGAAGTCCCCCGTGGTGATCTTTGAGCGTGGGGGACTTTAAAGCACAGTGCAAAACCCGTGCAACGCATCTGCAAATCGCGTATAGGGCTGAGACAGTGACGCGACGAAACATTCACAACGGCCTCAACTGTCCGCCCGCGTCTTCACCTTGTCACCCGGCTTCGCAGCGGAGCCCCTGCGCAGCCTTGTGAGCAGCGATTTCGCCGTTCCGCCGCGCAGCGCCAGCACCGAGAGAAGGCCGAGGAATCCGGTCGGGACGCCGGCCTCCGGCGCGAACATCCCGACGACGGAGGCGATGACCAGCATCACATCCGCCAGCACCACGGTCACGCCCCGCCGCCCCGGGTGCTCCTTCACCATCCACGCACCGAGCAGCGCCATCCCGGCCAGCGCCCAGTAGCCGAAGACGGCCTGGCCGGTGAGGACGGCGCTCGCGCTGCCGCGTGCGTTCTCGCCGATGGCGGAGAAGTAACCCACCAGCGCGGACGTCAGGACGCTCGACGCGAGTGCCAGCAGAAGCTGTGTACGGCGGCGCAGCAGCCAGACGACCGTGCCCAGCACCACCAGTGCCACGACCGTGATGAAGGAGGAGCCGCTGCGCGCCGCGAGCGTGACGAGCGTGTAGACGGCGGCCAGGCCGAAGACGATGCGCGGCAGGAGACGCACTGCCCAGGGGTCGTTCTTGTCCTGGCCAAGGAAGCGGCGGACCGCCGACTGTGGCTTGCCGCTCATCCGAGCCCCGTTTCCGTGGACTCCTTGCCGAGGGCGGGCGCGGGTGGGGCCGGGGGTGTGACGGCCGCTCCGGCGGGCTGGGTCCTGAGCGCGGTGGGAACGGGCTTGAACCCCAGTTGCCATACCGGGACGGACGCTGCGGGCTTCGGCGCCGGGGTCCCGGCCTTCGCCGCCGGCTCTGCGGGGGTCCGTTCGGCCGCCACCACGGGGGTCCGTTCGGCCGCCACCGCGGCACAGGAGGCCTCGACGGCGGCTTGCCGGACGGCGGGCTCCTGCTGCGCGTAGGTCTTCGGGTCGATGTAATGCGGGAGGGTGGGGTCGTCCACCTGAAGCTGCGCGCGTACGGCGTCGGCGCCGAGTTCCTCCTTCGCCTCCGGCGACCAGCCGCCGGGCGGGGTGTAGGCGAAGTGGATGCCGTCCAGGCCGACCTGCTGGTTGGCCTGGAGGGCCGGCAGCTCCGTGTTGTAGAGGATCGAGCGGGTGTGGGCGGTCTGGGCGAAGACGACCGCGGGGCCCTTGGCTGCCTTTGCGTAGGTTTCGGATATGCCGGCCCAGATGCTGCGGGCCCAGTCGTAGGTGAAGCCCTCGTCTGCGCCACCGAGCTCCTTGAGGACCCTGTCCTCGAAGAGGTACATCTCGTTCAGATGACGCCCTGCTTCGGTTGTCTCCAGCGTCTGCGCCGAACCGGCATGCCGCGCGTTCTGCGTCCTGGCCCAGGCCTCGGCGATGTACCGGTTGTCAAGGAAGTGCTCGCCCTTCCAGTTCGGCGGCGCGTCCGGGTGCTCGGTGCCGTGCGACCAGAAGGCGCTGGTCGGGCTGGTCCCCTCGGGAGGTGTCACGCCCTTCGAGTCCTTCGTCAGGGCCTCGACGTACTCCTTGGCCGAGCTGAAGCCAGCGGCCTCGGCCTCCGCCTCCACGCGACGGGCGATCGCCCGTGCTCCGTCCCGGGTGTTCGCCTTCCGAGCCTGCTCGGCCTCCTCCTTGGCGATCCTCAGGGCGAGACGCTCGATGTACTTGGGTATCGGCTGAGGGCTCACAGTCCTCCGATCTCGGCGGGACGGGGATAGAACTCCGCGGCCAGGTTGGCGGCGCCGCGACGAGGAGAGGGGCCGACGGTGTCGGCCTTGAGGGAGATCTCCATGATCACCATGGGAGCCGTGGCCTCCTGAGGCATCCAGTACGCCAGGCGGTACGGATCCTGCTGCTCCCACCGGTCGTCGCGCGATCCGACGTCGTAGCCGCCGAGGTTCTCGGGGAAGTCCTCGGCATCCCAGGCGCCCTCCCAAGTCGGCTCGCCCAGGACCGCGGTCGCCGCCGTCAGGTATACGGGCCAGACACGCACCGCTTCCGACAGCAGCTCAGGGTTGTCCTCGACGGTCTCCGCGTGTGCTCCCCACAGCCAGTGGCTCAGGTGTGTGACAGGTGCCCAGGTGCCCCCGACGTTGTTCAGCGCGAAGTCGCCGCCCGTGTCGGTGCGGACCTGAAGAACGCGCTCGAAGCTCGTGGGCGTCCAGCCGAACTGGGCGCACCACATCTCCAGCCCGTGGCCCGGGTACGGCGGTCCCGCCCACACGGTCGGCCAGTCCGCGTCTGCGAGCCCGCGCAGCTCGGTGACCAGTTCCTGGGGAGAGCGGGGCTGTCGGCCCGATGCGATTCCCACGGTCAGTTCCTCGTCTCTCTCGTCGTCACAACAGCCAGCCCACCCCGTCGTCCGCCGCGTCGGCCGGCCCGTGGCAGGCGAGAGAGATCGTCGCACTGCCGGGGCCCCAGCCTGCCGCCATGCCCGGTGACAGCCTCGTGCCGAGCACGAACAGCGGTGCTCCGGGCGTACGGAAGGACCACACGGCCAGCCGGTAGGGGTCCCGGTGCTCCGCGCGCCACTCGCTGTCCCCCCAGTACCCGGGGCCGGGCGGCTCCGGGAAGCCGGTCGTGTCCGGGTCGCCGCTCCACGTGGGAGGGCCCAGGACCGACTGGGCGGCGGTGAGGCAGCTGGGCCATCTGCGGGCCGCGAGGGCCATCACCGGGCCGTTCTCCGCCGCCGAGTCCGCCCGCACCGCCCACACGGTGTGCTCGACCCGGGTCACCGGGCGGCCGGTGGCCACCGAGGCCAGCCGGAGCCGGCCGCCCAGCGGGGTGCGGACCCACTGCCCCGCCTCGAACCACAGCGGGTGCCAGCCGAAGCCCGCGCACCACCGCCTCCGCTGCTCCGCCTCGTCGGGGACCCCGGCCCAGATCGCGGACCAGTCCACTTCGACGAGCCGCTGCAACTCCGCGACCAGCTGGTCGGGCGTGCGGTCGGCGGTCAGGGCGGGCATCGGGCGGCTCCTCGGTACGGGGGCGGGAACGGCGCGCGAGCAGGGTCAGACGCGGCCGTTGGGGTTACGGGGGTCCCTCGGCGGTGTGGGCGCCGGCGGTCGCGGCGCGACCGGGGGCTCCGGTGCCGGCACCCGGGGCGCGGGAGGCCGGGGCTGGGGCTGCGGATGCGGCCGGGGCTGTGACTGGGGCTGTGGGTGCAGCCGTGGCTGCGATTGCGGCTGCGGCTGGGGTGCCGGCGCGGGGTGGTGCTCGACCGGCGCCGTGGGCTGGGGAGCCGTGGACTGCGGGGCCGGCCGGCCCGTGGCGGAGCTGACGCGGCGTCCGCGGCGCGGGGCCGGCGCCGCCTCCGGCGGGGCCTTCCGCTCCTCGGGTTCCGGCCGGTCCGCCTTCTCCGCGTACGCCGTGCGGGCGTTCTTCGCCTGCTCGTACGCCGCCTGCCGCTGCTCCCGCTTCGACTGGCCCAGCACGCCCCAGCTCTGGAGCTTCTCGCGGCCCTTGCCCTTGAAGGCCACCTTGTCGATCGCCCAGGAGCCGCCGCGTACCGCTCCCTTGGCGCCGGTACCCGCGACGCGGCCGCCGGCGCGCGGCACCGCCATGGCGAGCCCCGGTGCCATCGCGGCCGCCTTGCCGAAGGCGGAGTCCGCGGTGTCCCGGATGCCGAGCGCGTCCTCGCCGCCCGCGATCTGCGGGGTGAAGTTTCCGCTGAGCAGCTTCTTCAGCATCATCACGATGGCGATGGTGACCAGGAGCAGCAGAAGCAGCTGGGTGCCGAGGGCGACCTTGGCCGGAAGGATCATCTGGTAGAGGACCAGCAGCACGCTGAGGATGACGCCGAAGCCCGCCCGCAGCACGAAGCTGTGGATGAACGTCTCCAGCCAGCTCTTCATCAGCTTCTGCTGGGAGGGGTGGATGCCGAGCGTGGCCACCAGCGGCAGCAGGATCACCAGGATCAACGTCACGGCGTGCCAGAGCAGCGTGAGGGCGCTGAGCACGATGACCATCAGGCCGACGATGAGCGCGGCGACGACCGAGTAGAACGCGAGACCCACGCGGTTCCCGGCGTTCTTGCCGGCCCAGTCGTTGAAGGCGACCGGGTAGATGTTCTTGTCGGATACGTCGTCGCCCTTGTCGTAGCCGCCCGCGATCTCCCGGCGGATGGGCGTCCACCGGAGCATCATCTTGTCGACCGGCTTCTTGTCGAAGGCCTCCTTGTTGGTGACGGACTGGGCCACGAGCTGACGCACCCGCAAGTCCTCGCAGCGGGCGCCGCGTCCCCACTCACAGGTCGCGCTCGGCTCCTTCGGGACGCAGGCGCCGCCCTCGATCTTCCCGCCGTCGTTCTTGAAGATGCAGTTCTTGCCCGGGTCGCCGAACTGGCCCAGGGCCCAGGGCCGGAAGGCGAGCGTGTCGTACATCGCGCAGCTGGAGATGCGCAGTCCGCGGTTGTAGGCGTTGTCAGGCAGGTCGCATGGCGGCTGCATGCGGCCGCTGGTCCCGCTGAGCACTGCCTCGGTGAGCGCTGAATTGGCCTCGGCGATATAGGAGTCCGCGCTGCTGACGACCCTGTCGTAGTTGCCGCCGGTCAGGAACGCGGTGACCGCGATGACCGTGAGCGCGGACCAGGAGATGCCCGCCCACACCTCGCGCATGTCGCCCTTGCGCCATTTGGTGAACACCCACAGGCCGACCAGCAGGATCATGACCGGCACGGCGGGCTGCAGGACGTTCTTCTTCAGGGACGCGACGACACTGTCCCGGCCGTCGTAGAGGCCGGAGAGCGGGCTGGGGTTCGATGCGGACTCCTTGATGGAGATGGCCGCGCGCGTGAGGATCTTGGTGCCGTCGAAGATGGAGTTCGCGATGCCGTTGTTGACGTAGGACATGACGGAGCAGCTGTCCGCGCCGCTGCCGAAGGAGCCGTTGCGCTCGGAGGCGTTGCCTCGGCCCTTGAACGTCTGCGACCAGTTCAGGCCGCGCATGGCGTCGAGTTCGTAGATCGTGTACTGGTCGGCGGCGAGCGGCATCTGGACCGCGCCGGTGACCGTTCCGCTGGGGTCGGTGAGCGAGCCCGCCTGGTTGCCCTTCTCCCACTGGGCGGTGGCCGCGAACATGGACTCGCCGTTCGAACCCGGCGTGTCCAGCTGGTAGCTGTCGTCCCCGGTGAAGTCGCACGAGAAGTCCGCGTACGCCGACGACGGTACGGCGAGAACGAGCGCCGTCAGCGTCAGTGCCAAGAAGAGGACGGCACGGACCACCACACCTGCCTTGCCTATGGCGCGGTGCAGCGTGGTGCGCGAGGGCATCTGTAATCCTTCGGGGACGCGGGGACGGGGGAGCGAAACGCGACGGAGCGCGGGGTCAGCCGGGGAAGTAGTCGGTCAGGACACAGCCGTCGACGAGTGCGGCCTCCTTCTGGTAGCCGCTCGGCACCGAGAAGCCCGGATCGCAGGTCAGGAACCTGAGGTCCGACTTCGTCAGGGCGGGGGCGGCGTCCTTGCCGACCGGGACGACCGCGAAGTCCTGGCCGACCAGGACCTTTTCGTTGTTCTTCTTCACCGCGGACTGGAACTTGCGCATGTCAGGGGTGATGAGCAGCGTGATGGCGGCGCCGGACGCGTCCTTGCAGACGGCGCGTTCCTTGATGCCCCACGACGGGTCCTTGGCCTCCTCCGTGCCCCACGACTCGTTCTCGCCGACGTGGACGTTGTCGTACTTGTCCCCCTCCGTCACGCCCGTGCAGGAGGTGTACTTGTTCACGTAGGACGCGACGGACGCGATGTCCTTCGCCTCGGGCAGGCCGGAGCCGGACTTCTTGTCGCCGCCGCCGCACCCCGCCGTCGCCGTCAGGGCGACGATGCCGGCGCCGATCGCGAGGGCTCGGGTCATGCGCATGATGTCTGTCCTGTTCCTCGGGTGCTGGTGGGTGTGGGCCGTCACGCAGGCTGGGCGGCGAGGTGGGGCTCGGGCTCCGTGGGGGTGGCCGCCGGGTCCTCCTCCGCCTCCTGGAGGAAGGTCCACTGCCACACGCTCGGCGAGGGGTCGATGCCCTGGCGGGCCGGGCGGGTGGTGCCGTTGGTGTCGGTCGCGGCGAGTATCTCCTTGAAGACCAGGTCGACGGCGACCGTGCCCACCCGTCGGTCGGCGTCGCGCTGGAGGCAGACACCGGTGCGCAGTTCCTGGAGGGCGGCGATCACCTTGGGGTCGTCCTCGGGGCGGCCGAGGAGCGGTGCGACCAGGGATGCCTCCTGGGCCGACTTCTGCTTGAACGCGAACACCGTGTGGATCTGGTTGGCGCCGCCGCTGCGGGCCTCGGAGTCCTCGATCTGCACCAGGTCGATGGCCTGTTGGGTGATCAGGACGGTCACCGCGAGGTAGGAGCGGCCCTGCTTGAGCGCGCGGCGCATCAGGTCGCGGCCCGCCTCGGTGGCGGTGACGACGTACGCCTCGTCCACGAACAGCGCCTTGGGCCGCAGGCCGACCTCGCCGGTCACCGGGTTCTTCTCGTAGCCGACGTCCAGCATCTGGCTGCCGAGCTCCACGACCGCCATCAGCGCGGTGGCGGCGAGGCGTTCGGCCGGGTTCCAGTTGCGCGGGTCGGAGGCCGCCGGGGACTGGAAGCCGCGCAGGGTGATGACCGTACGGCGCTTGCGCATGCTGCTCAGCGGCTGCGGCTTCTCCGCGAACGCGAGCCGGGCGTAGGGGAGCGTGCGCAGCTCGGTCAGCAGCATCTGGGCGAGCTTCAGGTCCTTCGCGGCCTCGCGGTCGCCGGTCGTGACGGCGTGGTCGTACGACTCCACGACCTCGTCGACCACCTGCCACAACGTGGGCCGCGGTACGCGCAGTTCGGCGTCGCGGGCGGACAGGCCCTGCTCGACGGCCTGGCGGATGGCGGAGTTGTAGCGGCCGACGACCGCGGCCATCGCCTCGATGACGGGGAGGCGGACCCGCTGGTAGTCCTCGTCGCCGAGGAACCCGCGCAGCATCGACTCGGCGAGCAGCCGGCCCGACGGCACGTCCCGGGCGATGACCCAGGGGTCGAGGACGCCCGCCTGGCCCTTGAGGAGGTCCACGACCTCCGTCTCGGCCCAGAACTCGGGGTTGACCGGCTGGAAACGGCTGGCCGGGGTGCCGAGGGCACCCGCCTCGGCGTCCGCCGCGAAGGAGGGGTCGTTCACCTGGGAGCCGAAGGCCAGGTAGTAGCACATCTGGGCGAAGTCGGTCTTCGGGTCGATGACCAGGCAGCGGACGCCCGACTCCGACTCCTCGTAGAACTTCTGCAGGGCGAGGGAGGACTTGCCACCGCCGGACGCGCCGACGATGGCGAGGCCACCGCCGTCGTTGCGGGCCGGGCCGACGTGCAGCGAGTAGTGGACCGGCATCTTGCCCGCCCAGCCGACCAGGTTGCCGACCCAGCCCAGGCGCCTGCCGGAGCGGGTCTCCGGGTTGTCGCCCAACTCCGTTCCGGCCGTGGGCAGTCCGGCGCCGAGCTGCTCGACCTCCTGGAGCCGGATGTAGGGCGCGATCGGCAGCTTGGGCGCGTCACCGGGGAGCTGGGACTGGAGCAGACGCCACTGCTGACGGGTGGGACGCAGCAGGGTGACCTTCAGGTCCTGCTTGAACTGCATCTCCAGCACGCGCCGGCGCCGCTCCAGCTCCTTCACGTCCGGCGCCGAGATCGTGAAGCGGATCTGCGCCTCCATGCCCGGCATCTTGTGCTCCTCGATGTCGTCGACGAGCTCCTGGGCACGGGTGACCTGGGTGGCCAGCTTGGTGTCGGGCGTACGGCCGGAGTTGGCCATGTCGTTCATCTCGTCCACGAGGTTGCCGCGGATCTTGTCCGCGCGGTCCTTGAACTTCGGGTACGGGATGAGGGTGAACCGCATGTCGATCTCGACGGGGAAGTCGACGTGCTGTGCGGCGTAGCGGGCCCAGGCCGTGGACTGGCGGAAGCGGGTCTCGGCGGGCCAGTTGGCGGCGACCAGGGTCGTGGTGTAGCTGGTCTGGCGTTCGCCGGTGATCTCGTCGTACTGGTGCAGCACGATGTGGGTCTTGCGGTTCTCGCCGGAGAAGTCGACGACCAGGTCGAACTGGTCGGGGCCCCAGGCGCGCGAGCCGAGCACCGGCTCCGGCGGGACCGGGAGGTCGCCGTGCAGCGGCTTGCGGATCAGCCAGACCAGTTCCTCACGGGTGAGCGGGGTGCCCTTGAGGTTCTCCAGGCTCTCGTGGACCTCGACGGCGACCTGGGACCACCCGGCGAGGACGGACGGGGACAGCTGTTCGTCGGCGACGCCCGTCGCGGTGGCCGCCGCGCGGTCGGCGGCGCCGCGCACGCCCCGGAGCAGGCCGGGCTCGTCGTAGGGCTCGTCGTCCTGGCGCAGCACGCCCGTGGAGCCGCTGCTGCGCTTGAGTGAGCCCAGCTTCACCAGCAGGATGTTGCGCTCCCGCTTGGCGCCGATGCGTTCCTGGTACTCGGCCTTGCGCAGGTTGTACGCCTTGTAGTTCTCGGTCGGGTCCCAGGCGACCGCGTTGAGGTCCTCCGCCCACGTCAGCGCGGTGATCGGCTGGTAGACCTTGCGGTAGTGGCACTCGACGTTGCGGTCGCCACGGGCCAGGTTGAGCAGACCGCGCGGCGGGCCCTCGGCCATCGCCTGCAGCTCGGTGGCGTTCAGGTACTCGTCGATCGCGTTGGGCAGGACCAGGCCCGTCCACACCGAGTCGCCGTGCACGAAGATCATGTCGTCGGCGTAGCGGTAGGGCAGCCGCAGGTCCTCGCGGCGGGCGGATGCGGACTGCGCCTGCCGGGAACGGGCCGCGGCGGAGCCGCCGTTGCCGCTCTGCCGCTTCTTGCTCGACGAGGAAGCCATGATCATGGCGACCACGAAGAAGGCGACGGCACCGCCCAGGAGGATCAGCATGAACATGGGGTCACCTAGCGGTAGTAGCGGTAGTAGTCGTGTATCGGTCGGTCAGGAGCGGGCGGAGAACGCGGTGCCGCGCTCGGCGGCGGTCCGGCGGGCGGCGTCGTAGCGGGACTGCCAGCGCGGGGAGCCCGGAGCCCACAGGATCACCTGCCAGCGCAGCTCCTCCGGCTCCCGGTCCGCGGCCAGGCCCTGCAGCCGCTTGGGCTGCCACCACCAGTCGGCCCACACCACCAGTTGCTGGCTCAGGGTGAGCGCCGAGGGCAGGGGCCGGCCCCAGACGAAGTAGACGGCGATCGGCGGCCCGAAGTACAGCAGCGAGGTCCAGATCGACATGCCCAGGAAGGGCAGGAACGCCGCCAGCGAGAACAGGGCGACGAGCCAGAGCAGCCCGAAGCCGAAGGCCGCGCCCAGCGCGGGCAGCAGCAGGCCGGGCAGCGGGATGTTGCCCCAGTTCCAGATGCGCTTGGGCCGGTTGACCAGGTCGGTGTGGTCGTACGCGACCAGTGGCTCCGGAACGTCCTGACTCATGAACTCCCTTTACTGCTGCGCGGACTGACGAGGACTCAGTTGCCCTTGCCGCCGCCGATCTGGCCGCCGAGGTCGATGAGCAGGCCGGCGAGGCCGGTGGCGCCGCCGATGATCAGCGCGGCGAGGGCGATCAGACCGAAGCCCTGGAACGCCTCGCGCATGCCGTCACCGCGCTTCATCGACAGGAGCATGCGGATGCCGAGGATGAGCAGGGCGATGACGGCGACCATCGTCCCCGCGTCGCGGAGGATCGTCTCGATCCGTCCGAACATGTCGTCCAGGGAGTTGGCTGCAAGGTACACGGTGTTTCCTCTCGGATGCTGGCGTTGGGTTCAGGGCGGAGCGGGGGCGGAAGGCGTCAGTGCGCGGGGCGCCGCTTGCCCTTGGACGACTGGACGGTCGTGCCCGAGGCGGCCGGGGACGGGGAGCCGGAGGCCGACGGCGTGCTGTCGGCGGACCCGGGAGAGTCGGACGAGTCGGATGAGCCGGGCGAGCCGGGCGAGTCGGTGGAGCCGCTCCGGTCGCTGTCGGCCCGGCCGCCCTGCGGGTCGAGCACACCACCGCGGATGTCCTTGATGAACCAGCCCTGCGCCGTGTTCACCACGGTCATCCGGTAGGCGCGGCGCGCCGTCTCCCCCTGCGGATCGCCCCAGTCGACGACCACGCGCAGCTGGACGTTCTGCCCGGTCGGGTAGGTGTAGGGGGTGTTGCCCTGCACGTTGTCCGGGACCAGCGCGACGACCTCGGTGACCTTCGGCTTCGACAGCCGGCCGGCCAGCCCCGAGGTCGCCGGGAGCGTCGCGTCGGGCGTGGTGAAGCGGGCCATGGCGGTGGCGTCCGAGGCTCCCCAGGCCGTGAAGTAGCCGGGCAGTACCTGGCTCTTGAGCTGGTCCGCGAGCTTCTCGTCCGTGACCTCGTGGTTCTGGTTGACCTCCGGCACGTCCGCGCGGGCGGGCAGCGGCATCTGGCCGACGTCGCCGGCGATCCGCATGCCCTCGCCGTCCTTGAGGTCCTTGACGTAGACCGGGACGGTCAGCTCGGTGAGCGCGCCGTCCGCCGTACGGACCTGTATGCCCAGGTAGCGTCCGTGGTCGCCGTACTCGGGCAGCTCCTCCACGGTGCCGTCCCAGGTGGCGGACAGGGCCTTGCTGCTGCCCGCGCCGTTCCAGCCGCACTCGGGATCGACACCGGCGGAGGCGTACTGGGCGAGCTTGGCACGCCGCTCGGAGTCCTGCTCCGGGGAGTACGTCAGGCACAGCGACGCGTACTGCTCGGCGAAGCTCGCCGCCTGCCGGACCGGGAAGTCGGTGAGCCGGTACCGGGCGGCGTCCGAGGCGTCCAGCGCGGCGCTGCTCGTCCGGGACGACACGCCGACCATCAGACCCATGACGCCGCAGGAACCGAGGGCCAGCACACAGGTGGTGACCAGCAGCGTGGCGCGCAGGGCGACATGCGTACGGCGTCCGCCGGATCCGCCGGAGGGGATCCGGCCGCCGGGCTTGGGGACGTCGAAGGCGCGGGCGGGGGAGGCAGCCTTGGCCTTGGCGGCGGAGGGAGCCTTGGCTCCGGAGGCGGGCGTGGGCGTCGAGGTGGGCGTGGGCGTCGAGGCGGGCGTCGGGGCCGGGGTGGACGCGGAGGGCGGTGCGGCCGCCGCGGCGGGTGCACCGGCCGGGGGCTCGGCCGCGGACGGGTTCGTGGCGGAGACCGGTGCGGGCACGGCGGGAGCCGCCGGTGCCGGTGCGGCGGTGGCCGTCGGCACGGGTGCCGGTGCGGCTGCGGCTATCGGCGCCGGTGCGGGGGCAGGGGCCGGGGCGGTGGGCGTGGGCTTCGAGGTGCCCTTCCTGCGCTCCTGCTTCGCCGCCTTCTTCTGCTCGTACGCGGCCTTGCGCGCCGCCCGCTCCCGCTCCCGCTTCTCCTTCTTCGACTCGGTCCGCGGGGCGGTCTCCCGTGGCGGCAGGGCCGGTACGGCGGCCTGGCCGACCCGGGGCTGGCTGCGCACCCAGGCCGCGGCCACCTGTGCCCGGGCCGCCTCCGAGGGCAGCTGCTGAGGCTGCTGCCCCTGGGCCGGCCACCCCTGCTGCGGGATGTGCGCCTGCTGCGGAGCCTGCTCCTGCTGCGCGGCTTGCGGAGGACCGAAGGACCCGGGCTGCCCGGAAGGCTGGCCTGCGCCGACCGCGCCAGCAGAGCTGTTCTGGTCTGTCATCGAGTCGGTTACTCCAGCGAGTCGGTTACCCGTCCGCCTGGGCGGGCGCGACGGCGCCGCACGACGGGCCCTGGCCCGGCCAGGTGCGCTGGCAGTGTGGCAAAGACACGTCATTCGAGCCGTGGCCGATTCCCGTCGGGAGCAGGGGAATTCCCGGCTCGTCGCGTTTCGGGAAAACCGCCGGGAAAAGCCGCGGGGACTCCTCGGGAAGGAGAATGGCCGTCCGGGCGGGCGCTCGGCCCACAATGCGCGGGGCAGGTCCGAACGGCGTGCCCCGCACAGGAACTGAGGACCCATGGCCCCGGCGAAGGACGAGAGTTGAGCGACCAGAACGGGCACGTGGCCCCTCCGCAGGCAGTGCAGGCGAGCCGGGCGTGGGTCGACGGCTACGAGCCCGGCGACCCGTGGCAGTCCCGCCTGTGCCTGGAGACCCCCTACGGCACCGTCGCCTATCCCCTGACCCCGAACACGATTCCCGGCCTGCTGGAGCCGATGGTTCTGGTGGCCCAGGAGCAGCAGGGCCTGCCCGTGGGGCTGGACGCGGAACCGGAGCCGGAGGAGACGAGGGCCGAGCAACAGGACGAGGAGGAGCAGGCCCTGGCCGCTCGCCTCCAGAGCGGTCGCGCCGCCCGGCTGACCGGGTGGGCGGTCGTCCACGACCTGTGGGAACGCGAGGATCCGACGGCCCGGATCGTGATGGGCGCGATCGTGGTGGGGCTGCTGTTGCTCGGTATCGTCCTGACCTGATCGCCCTTGCTGATTGTTTCGTCCGGCCGAGAGGAAGACCATGCTGACGGAGACGACGGGACGCACCCCGCAGGATCTCGCGACCGAGCTGGCCGTGCTCCGGGACGCCGACTGGGCGTCGGTGTGGGCGGGGCCGCCCATGCCGGAACCCGAGCTGCGGGAGTGGTGCGGGCGGTACGGCTGGGAGCCGCTGACGTTCGACCGGCAGCTGGTGGTGCGGGGGCGCAGCGGGGGTGAGCTGACGCTTTCCTCGAACGGCCAGTGGAGCCCCGTCTCCAGCGTGCGCTACGACGCCTGGGATGTGCGGGCGGGCGAGGCGGCCGACAACGGCACGGTGCTGAGCAGCGCCGACGAGGCGTGGCCCGGCTACCTCGACGCGGCCGTGAGCGCGCTCGGCGCTCCGGTGTGGGCGGGGTCCTGGGACGCCGAGGACTTCCCGGAGCCGCCGACCCCCGCGTTCTGGAGGGGCCGGGAGTCGCGGCTGAGCAAGCGCAGCCCGTACCGGCTGGCCTACTGGGCGCCCAGGAGTGCGGACGGCGCCGCGTTCGTTCTGGACCAGTCGGTGTCGTTCCCCACCTGGACCCAGGACCTGCCCGGCGGCTCGATGATCTGCCTGACGGCGCGTGCGGCCGCAGAGGTCGTGAGGACCGGATGAGCTTCGCCTCCCCGCCCACCGCGGAGGAGATCTCCGAGGCCGTGGCCCGGCAGCATGCCTACCGGCAGGCCGAACCCCAGTCGCAGGAAGCGGGCGAAGCGGTCGCCCAGCGCATCTACGGGGACTGGCAGGTGGCACACGCCCAGGGCCGTGAGGTACCGGACCTGATGTCCTTCGTGCGGGACGTGGCGGGCAGCGAGTCCGTCACCCGCGAGGACCGGGGCGAGGTCCGGGCCTTCTGGTCGTACATGTCGCAGCCCGAGGGGGCGCCCGAGCCGATCGGGCACCGCTACCTGGCGCAGGCGTGCGGCAGCTCCCGTGGCTTCCAGGTGCTGGAGGACACCCCGGCCGGGAGCCGGCTCGACTCGTACCAGCTGTGGAACGACCATGTGAAGGACGCCCTCGTCAGGGACTACGGGCTGGACAGGGAGGCGGTGCAGGCCCTCGCGCCCGAGGTCTGGTCCAAGGTCTCCCAGCGCTACGCCGAGGCCGCCCAGGGGCCGGTCGTCGCGTTCGCCACGGACGTCGCCGCGTTCTCCGTACTCGGCAAGGACGAACTCCCGCGTCTGCTCGCCCACGAGCAGGTCGGCAAGGACAACATCAAGTTCCCGCTGCCCGCGCCCCGGCATGAGCATCTTCCGCCGGAGATCGACGCGTTGATCGCCGACGACGCGATGCGGGCGCAGGTGCTCATGGAGGACTTCGATCCCGAGAAGTCCCCGAAGGAGTTCGCAGCCAGGCTCGGTGGCGTCGACGTACCGGAAAGGCTGCGCGAAAGTCACGAAGCCGCGCTGTCACGGCTGCAACTCGCCGACTCCTACGAGGAGTTGAACGCCAAGCCGGCCGCTCCGCAGCGTGCCGCCGTGAACGAGTTCCTGCCCGGTGTCGACGTACGTCCCGTCGCCCGCCCGGCCGCCCCGCGCGGACCGACCCCCCTCGGCCACGGTGTCCTCAACCCGGCCGCGGCCCTCACCCTGCCGCCCTCGATGCCCGAGCAGCAGCCCGCCGGAATGGAGCGATGACCACAGCCGCCGAACAGGCCGAGGAAGAGCCGCAGTTCTACTTCCCGGACGTCTACGCCTTCGTCTCCGACTACCTCGCCCAGATGATCCGCCGTCGCGTCAACGGCTCCTCGGCCACCTGGTGCCCCAGCTGGTGGGAGCACCCCGAGGCGGGCGCCCGGCTCTCCGCGCTCTGGCTCGCCTGGGAGCATCTGCGCCAGGACCCGGCGCTCGGCATGTCCACGTGGTGGCTGCACCACGCCGACCCGCATCTGCGGGTCCTGATGGACCCCGACAACGGCCCGTTCGCGGCCTGTTCACCGAAGGACGGCCACACGGCCTACCCGTTCGACCCGCTGCCGGTCGCGGCCCGCCCGGAGTGACGGCCTAGCGTTTCCCCCTTTCCCGACCCTTTCCCAGCCCGTTCCCGGTCCCATTCCCGGCCCATTCCCACCCCATTCCCGCCCCATTCCCGCCGGGAAAGGGAGGGCCTCTCCCGTACCGCCTCCCCCCTACCGTGTCCCGGTCATCCCCCGTAACACCGGTCGGATCAGCACAAGGGAGGCGCGGACAGGTGGAGTTGCCTGCGGATAACAGGCGTACGGCACTGCTCGCTCTGACGGTGCTCGGCGTCCTGCTGGCCGCCGTGCTCACGGTGTTCACCGTTTTCGACGGGGACGACGGGCACAGCGGCGCCGGCGGGACGGCGGCTTCGGCCCCCGCTTCCGCGAACCAGGAGCAGGGCACCACGGGCGCGGGCACCGGCCGGCCGGGTGCCGCCGCGGCCACTCCGATCGTCTCGCTCCCCGAAGTGGTCAAGGCGCATGCGGTCATGACGCGGTACATGGCCGGCCTGAACACCTACGACCACCGCAGCAGCACGGCGTCCTGGAGCGCGCCGCTGCTCCGGCTGACCAGCGGCGAACCGCAGATGAAGCAGACGACCGTCCTGCCCAGCGGCAAGGAATGGGCGACCTGTCAGGCCGAGCGGTGCTCGTCGAAGGGCTCGGCCGAGGTCGTGCGGGACGCGGTGATCTCCGACGACGTGGCGCGCGGCAGCGGCCGGACGATCTCCAGCCTGGTGACGGTGACGGCCACCCGCGTCGCGGGCGGCAGCACCACCACGGAGTCCAACCGGTGGCTGGTGACCGTCAAGGAGGACGGCGGCCCCGGCGGCCAGTGGGTGGTCTCCGGGTTCAACGTCTTCGGCCTCGGTGACCTGGGCGCCTCCGCCGAGTCGGGGGAGTGAGCCCGCCATGGTGGCACCCGCTGTACTCGCGGCCGCGCGAAAGGCCGCCAAGGTGGCCAAGAACGCCCAGCGAGCCCGGCAGGCCGGGTCCTCGGGCGGTGGCCGGGGCGGAGACGACGGCAAGGGAAACAGCGGCCTCAAACTGGTGCTGATCCTGGGTGGCAGCGGCGGACTGCTGACGTTCGGTGCCATCGCCCTGGTGACCATCATCCTCATGGGCCTGATCGGCGGCACCGGCAACGGCGCCGCCGCCGCGGCCTGCGGTGACTACGGCGACAACGCCAACGCCGGCAACACCGGCGACGCGGCCGCCACCAACCCGATCATGCCGGCCGGCAAGATGTACATGCCGAGCGAGACGGCCCGTAACGAGATCCCGCCGAAGATGATCCTGGCGTCCATGCGTGCCGCCGCCCGCTACGACGGCCTCGACTGGACGCTCATCGCCGGTCAGATGTACCAGGAGACCAAGTACGGCCAGGACCCCTCGGCCGCACCGGGCGGCGCCAACTCCCTCGGCTACATGGGCATCCTGCAGTTCGGCCACCCCGCCTGGAACGAGTACGGCGCGGACGGCAACGGCGACGGCAAGAAGGACCTGTACAACATCGACGACGCCGCCTGGGCCGCCGCGAACTACCTGCACGCCCTGCACGCCGAGACCCAGCCGTGGAAGGCGCTCCTCGGCTACTCGGGCTCGACCGCCTCCAACACCATCTACCCGCGGGTCGTCCTCACCCAGGCCGCCCGCTACCGCGGTGTGCTCACCGGCGACAAGGACCTCATCCAGCGCTGGTACGCGCACCTGAAGGACACGATCGACAAGAACCCGTCCTTCCCCACCCTCGGACAGCACTCCGACATCCCCGAGCCGGTCGACAACGACGCCCAGCCGAGCACGGCGCTGAACATCAAGGCCTCCTCCCCGCGTTCCTGGTCCACCCCGGACCTCCCCGGCGGCGGCGACAAGAGCCAGTCCGCCCTGGCTCCGGCCGCGTACGCCATGCCCGCCGCCCAGCCCGTCACCGGCGGCAAGGACTGGCAGTGGCCGATGAAGCAGGGCACGTACACGCTCGGCACCCCGTACCACCAGAACGGCAACATGTGGAGCCTCGGCTACCACACCGGCCAGGACCTGGTGGCGCCCGCCGGCACCCCGATCTACGCCCCGGCCGACGGCAAGGTGGTGCACGCCGGTCCCGGCGGCGCCTACGGCAACATGACCGAGATCGAGCACACGGGCGGCGTCATCACGCTCTACGCCCACCAGACCACGATCAAGGTGTCCATGGGCCAGACCGTCAAGCGCGGTGACCTGATCGGCACGGTCGGCGCCACCGGCAACGTCACCGGTCCCCACCTGCACTGGGAGGTCCGCGTCCCCGGCGTCGACAACCCGTTCGTCGCGGGCCAGGACCAGGGGCCGGGCATGGTCGACCCGGTGGACTGGATGAAGGGCCGGGTCACCGCCAACCCGGACTACGGCACCGTTCCCGGCTCCGGCTCCGGCGGCAAGAGCCGCGACGGCCGGTATGCCGACTGCGCCTCGGGCGGCAAGGGCGCGAACGTCCCCCCGGACGGCGCCGGTGCCTCCGGTGTCATCCCCGACTCCGACGACCCGGTCGTGCGGGCCGTCCTCGGCTGGGCCCAGCGCGGCATCGGCGTGCCGTACGTGTTCGGCGCCCCGCGTCTGCAGGGCCAGAACCCGACCAGCTTCGACTGCTCCAGCTTCACCGAGTGGGCGTACTACATGGCCAGCGGCGGGAAGATCGACATCGGTTCGACCACCTACGACCAGCAGCCGTACCTCAGCAAGTACGAGGTGCCGCTCTCGCAGGCCCAGCCCGGTGACGTGATCTTCTTCCGGCCCGAGGGCAACGGGCGTTCGGGACACGTCGGCCTGGTCTGGGACCCCAAGGGTCACAAGATCATCCACGCGCCGCGGCCGGGCAAGTCGGTCGAGTTCAGCACCTGGGACGTCCAGGACAAGATCACCGGCGTGTACCGGGTGCCGATCCCGAAGGGCACCGACCCGGTGGAGAGCAACGGCAACGGAAACGCAAAGGGAGCGTAGGCGTCCCGGCCGGCGGGACCTCTTCGTCCGCGCCCCGCACTTCGCCCCCGCAGAAAGGATCCCGCGGGTGACCGCAGAACAGCAGAAGAAGCCGCGCGCCCAGGACGACTGGACGACGGAGATCGTCGTCCTGATCGCGCTCGTGCTGCTGGGCGTCGGCGGCGCCTGGCTGGCCGCGAAGGTGGGGGCCGGGTTCACTCACGCGCCCGAGCCGCCGTCCAACCCGCTGTCCTTCCTCGTCGCCATGGTCAAGGGCGACTACAGCTGGCCCGGTTCGGCGGCCGGCGCGGTCGCCGCCGGCGAGGCCCTGCTCCTCGGGGTCGCGGGCCTGGCCGTGTACCGCGTGCGGCAGCGGATGCGGAACAAGCCCGACGTCGACGGCGCCGCCGAGCATCTCGCGAAGGGCGAGGAACTGGGCAAGCTGACGCTGAAGGGCGCGGCGGCCACCGCCGAGCGGCTCGGGGTGCAGGGGAAGGTCCCGGGCGTGTTCATCGGCCGGTCCGTCAAGGGCCGCCAGCCGCTGTTCGGTTCGTACGAGGACATGCACGTCGACATCTGGGGGCCGCGCACCGGCAAGACCACCCGGCGGGCGATCCCGGCGATCCTGGACGGTCCGGGTGCCGTCCTGGTCACCTCCAACAAGCGGGACATCGTGGACGCCACACGCGGCCCGCGCGCCGCCCGCGGCCCGGTGTGGGTCTTCGACCCGCAGCAGGTCGCGGCGGAGGCGCCGAGCTGGTGGTGGAACCCGCTGTCGTACGTCACCGACGTCGCCAAGGCCCGCAAGATGGCCGACCACTTCGCGTCCGGTTCCCGGGACGCGAACGCCTCCACCGACGCCTTCTTCGACCCGGCCGGCCAGGACCTGCTGGCCAACCTGCTGCTCGCCGCCGCCTGCGCCAAGGCGCCCATCACCCAGATCTACACCTGGCTGTCCAACCCCAAGGACGACACCCCGGAGCGGATCCTGCGCGGCGCCGGGCACACCATGGCCGCCGACGGGCTCAGCGGTGTCATCACCGCACCCGACAAGCAGCGCAGCGGCATCTACGGCGTGGCCCAGCAGATGGCGTCCTGCCTGATCAACCCCGAGGTCAACCGCTGGGTGACCCCGCCCGGCGACCCACGCGCGCCCGAGTTCGACCCGCATGCGTTCGTGCGTACCGGCGGCACGCTGTACTCGCTGTCCCGCGAGGGGCGCGACAGCGCCGGGCCGCTGGTGACCGCGCTCACCGTGGCGGTGGTCGAGGCCGCCGAGGAGTACGCCACCACCCAGCGCGGCGGCCGTCTCCCGCTGCCCCTGATCGGCGTCCTGGACGAGGCCGCCAACGTCTGCCGCTGGCGCGCCCTGCCCGATCTGTACTCGCACTACGGCTCGCGCGGCATCATCCTGATGACGATCCTGCAGTCCTGGGCGCAGGGCATCGAGGTGTGGGGCGAGCGCGGCATGGAGAAGCTGTGGTCCGCCGCGAACGTCCGCGTCTACGGCGGCGGCGTCTCCGACACCCGGTTCCTGGGCGACCTCAGCGAGCTGGCAGGCGAGTTCGAGCTGCGCGAGTACCAGACCAGCCGTGAGTCGGAGTCGTACGGCTGGTCCGGCAACCGTACGGTCAGCGAGTCCGTCCGCCGCGAACGCGTCCTGCAGGTCTCCGACCTCGGCGCCATGCCGCCCGGCCGCGCCCTGGTCCTCGCCTCCGGCACCAAGCCGGTCCTGGTCGAGACGATCCCGTGGTGGGAGGGCCCCTACGCGTCCGAGGTCCAGGCGTCTTTGCGTAAGTACGACCCGGGGGCGCGGTGACGCCGGTCATGCCCGCCCGGGTGGAGTGACCGGCTCCGCGTGACCGGGATCGTTCGGTCGGGTGTGCGAGACATGGGCGTCGGTGAAGGGTCCGTAAAGGGCGTTTGACTGTGGATTCACGTGATTTTCCCAGGCCTTCACTCACTGCGCGGAGGGTGATGTTGCCATCTCGTTAAGTAGTTCGGCTTGACGCCGGGTACGGCCTCCGCGTTGTCTTTTCAGACACCTGGGTCGTATAGCAGCCCTACGTCCGGAACGCACCTGAAGTGAGCCCTCGAATGCGTCGTATCGCCATATCCGTGGCCGCGTCCACGATGACCCTCTCGCTCGCCGGCTGTGGGGTGCTGGATGCGACGGGGGGCAGCGCGAGCGCGAGCCCGAGCAAGGGCAACGACGTCACCGTGGGCCTGCTGCTGCCGGAGAAGGCGAACACCCGCTACGACAAGTTCGACTACCCCATCATCAAGTCCGAGGTCGCCACGCTCACCAAGAAGCATGGCAACGTCGAGTACGCGAACGCGAACGCCGACGCCTCCCAGCAGGCCTCGCAGATGCAGAAGATGATCGACGAGAAGGTCGACATCATCATGCTCGACGCGGTCGACTCGCACGCCATCGCCGGCGAGGTGCAGAAGGCCAAGGACGCGGGCATTCCGGTCATCGCCTACGACCGGCTGGCCGAGGGCCCGATCGACGCCTACGTCTCGTTCGACAACGAGCTGGTCGGCGAGGTGCAGGGCCGCACCCTGCTGGAGGCCCTCGGGTCCGGCGCCGACACCTCCAGCAAGGTCGTCATGGTGAACGGTTCGCCCACCGACCCGAACGCCAAGCAGTTCAAGGAGGGCGCGCTCTCCGAGCTGAACGGCAAGGTGACGATCGCGGCGACGTACGACACCACGGACTGGAAGCCGGAGCTCGCCGAGACCGAGATGGCCAAGGCCATCAGCGCCATCGGCAAGAACAACATCGCCGGTGTCTACGCCGCCAACGACGGCATGGCGGGCGGTGTCATCAAGGCCCTGAAGGCGGCCGGCGTCACCAGCCTGCCCCCGGTCACCGGCCAGGACTCGGAGCTCGACGCGGTCCAGCGGATCGTGGCCGGCGAGCAGTACATGAGCGTCTACAAGCCCTACCCCGACGAGGCCGAGGCCGCCGCGCAGATGGCCGTCGCGAAGGTGCAGGGCAAGGACATCCAGTTCGACGCGCTCGCCCAGGAGAAGGTCGACAGTCCCACGCAGAAGGGCATCCCGGCCAAGCTGATCCAGCCGACCGCCCTGACCAAGAGCAACATCAAGTCCACGGTCGTCGCCGACGGCATCTACACGGTGGGCGACATCTGCACCCTCAAGTACAAGTCGGCCTGCGCGGCGCTCGGCCTGAAGTAGGGCGGCAGTTCCCCGCGCCCCGAAGGGGCGCGGGGAACTGCGCGGCCGGCCGCGACGGCGCCGCGGACAAGCCACGATGCGTCACGGCTCTCCCGGCGGAGCGCATCGCGTCACCCCCGTGAACGCGATGCGCGGCCCCGGCCCAAGCGGGGGGAGCCGGACCGGGGCCGCTCCGGGTGTCCCGGGACACCCGGGGGAAGCGGGATCAACGATGCCGTGAGGCCGCCCGCCCCACCACCATCAGCTTGTTGCAATGCGAGGGGCGGAGCCTGCCCGAAACCCGGACATAACAGCGCTTTACGGCAGCCCTGTTGGGGAGAGCCGTGTTGCGGACCCGGTCGGCGCCGCGCATAGTTGCGCTGCGGAAGTGGCAGCACACCGGGGGTGAAATGGGCAATGGCCGGGCGCGGGGCGGAGCAGCATCCACATGGCGCCGACCGACTGTGCGCGGCCGGGGATCGCGTGTATTCCCGGGCCGTGCGCCGGGGTCGGGTGCCGCGCACTGACGCCGAGCAGGTGCCCTGTCTGCTGGAACTGGCCCTGCTGCACCCGGACCCGGACGACATGGACTGGCTGGTGCCGACCTCCCCGCAGGAGGTCATGAGCCGGCTCCTGCGCGGGGTCTACGACGAGGTCAGCGAGAGCCAGCGCCGGGTGGGCTCGGCGGTGGCCGCCTTCGAGTGGTACGCCGGGCTCGGCCGTCAGCTGGGCGCCCTGGCCGCACCGGCCGAGGGCAGCGCGATCCGGGTGCTGGACGGGCTCTCCCGGATCCAGGCCGCGATGGACGAGGCGACCGAGGCGTGCACGACCGAGGTGCTCACCGTGCAGCCGGGCGGCATCCGCCGGGAGGCCGAGCTGACCGAGGGGCTGCACCGGGCGCTGGCCCTGCGCGGCCGGGGCGTGCGCATGCGCGACCTGTACACGCACGTGGCCCGGCACGGCCAGGGGCTGCTCAACTACCTGGAGCTGATGGGCGAGACGGTCGAGGCCCGCACCCTGGACGAGGTCATCGACCGGCTGATCCTGTTCGACCGCACGGTGGCCTTCATCCCCGCCAACGCCGACCGCACGATGGCCCTGGAGCTGCGCCACCCGGCCCTCGTGGAGTACCTGGTGACGGTCTTCGAGCGGCTCTGGCGGCTCGCCATCCCGTTGACGGCCCCCCTGCCGGACACCGGCATCGAGGGCATCTCGCACCGCGAGCAGTCCATCGCCGCGCTGCTCGCCGAGGGCCACCAGGACGCGGTGATCGCCGAGCGGCTCGGCATCAGCGTGCGCACCTGCCGCGCCCATATCGCCCGCCTGTCGGAGACCCTCGGCGCGGCCAGCCGTACCCAGCTGGGCGTCCGGATCGCCCAGGTGGGCCTGGACGGCCACCGCGGCGCCGCCCTGCCGGCCGGCGCGCTCACGGCTCCTGATCAAGAATCCCCGAGCGTGCGATGAGATAGCCCAGCTGGGCCCGGCTGTCGCTGCCGAGGGTGGCGGCGAGCTTGGCGATGTGCAGCCGGGCGGTGCGGACGTTCATACCGAGGCGGTCGGCGATGACGGCGTCCGTGTGGCCCTCGACCAGGAGGGCGGCGATGTCGCGCTGGCGGGGGGTGACGCCGCCCAGCGAGGGCCGCCGGACCGCCCGCGGATACATCGGGGTGGCCAGCCGCCAGAGCCGGTCGAAGGCGGTGACGAAGAACCGCAGCAGGGCGGGATGGCGCACTTCCAGGGCGAGCCGTCCGTCGTCGCCGGCCGGGACGAAGGCCACGGAGCCGTCGACGATGATGCACCGGTCCGGCAGTTCGTCGAGCGTGCGTGCCTCCGCGTCCCCGCGCAGCTGCTCGTAGCGGCCCATGACGAGCGGCACATGCCGCTGGGTGTGCTGGTAGAGGGTGCGGATCCGGCCGCCGCGATCGAGCAGGACCTGGTCGCGGTCCATGGCGACCGCCTGCGCCGCCAGCCCGCGTTCGGACTGGTAGTGGTCGTTGGGCTGGATGCAGAGCACCTCCTGGGAGGCCTCGGCCATGGCCTCGGTGATGGCCGCGTTGATCCGTTCCGTACCGCTGAGGACGCGCAGGGTGGGGGTCGCGGCACCGTCGTCACGCGGACCCTGCCTGCGTATCAGCGGCTCGAACCGCTCCACCAGCAGGTCCTCGCGCCGCCGTTCCTCCGCGACGCGCGCCGCGGAGGCGCGCAGCAGCCGGTGCAGCGCCGCGGCGGGCGGCACCGGTTCGAGCCGGCCGAGGTCGTCGAGGGCCGGGTGGAGCAGCCCGAAGTCGGTCAGACAGGGCACGTCGACGGCATCGCCGACCGGTATACGACCCTCCCTCAGCGCCCGCTCGTACACCTCCTCCCCGGCGGCGCACAACTCCTCGACCCCGTGCTCCCGATGGGTCACGCCCCCACCTCCTGCTGCTGCCCCAGCATGCCGGACTGCCCGATGAGATAGCCGAGTTGGGCCCGGCTGTCGCTGCCGAGGGTGGCGGCGAGCTTGGCGATGTGCAGGCGGGCGGTGCGGATGTTCATGCCGAGGCGCTCGGCTATGGCGGCGTCGGTGTGGCCTTCCACGAGGAGGGCGGCTATGGCGCGTTGGCGGGGCGTGACGCCGTTCAGGGAGGGCTGCTGGGCGGTCAGGGGGTACAGGGGCGTGGCCAGGTGCCAGAGCCGGTCGAAGACGGTCAGGAAGTAGTCGACCAGGGCGGGGACGCGGATTTCCAGGGCGAGGGTGCGGTCCTTGTTCGCGGGGATGAAGGCGATGGTGCGATCGAGGACGACCAGCCGCTCGGTGACCTCGTTCAGGGTGCGGGCCTCCACGTCGCCGCGCAGCCGTTCGTAACGGCTGTGGACGGAGGGAGCGTGGCGCAGGGTGTGCTGGTAGAGGGTGCGGATACGGCCGCCCCGGTCCAGCAGGGCCTGGTCGCGGTCGAGGGAGAGGGCGCGCCGTTCGAGCGGCATGCTGGTGTGGGCGACATGCGGCTGGATCGACAGCAGTTCCTCGGAGGTGTCGGCCATGGCCTGGGAGATGGCCGTGTTGATCCGGTCGAGGCCGCTGTGCACGCGGAGGTTCGGTGTCTCGCCGTGGGTGCTGGTGATCTCGGCGCCGGCCCGCAGCAACGGCTCGAAAGCCTGGGCGAGACGGGCCTCCCGCCGGCGTTCGTCGGCGATGCGGTTCGCGGAGACGCGCAGCAGTTCCTGCAGCGCGACGGCCGCGGGGACGGGTTCGAGCCGGTCCAGGTCGGCCACGGCGGGCTGCAGCAGCCCCAAGGCCGGCAGACAGGGAGCCGCCGCCGCCTCCGCACGGCTGACGTGCCCCTCGCGCAGGGCACGTGCGTACAGCTCCGCCCCCGCCGGGCACAACTCCTCCGCTCCGTGTTCCGGATGCGGCGCGGTCATCAGTACACCTTCCCCCGTGCGCGGTTCACTCGCGGTCGCCCGGATCCGGCCGCGTGGTGTCCTTGTCCAGGATGCCCGACTGGGCGATCAGATAGCCGAGCTGGGCCCGGCTGCCGCTGCCCAGGGCGGTCGCGAGCTTGGCGATGTGCGCCCGGCAGGTACGGACGTTCATGCCCAGGCGGCGGGCGATCGCCTCGTCCACGTGGCCTTCCACGAGGAGCTTGGCGATGGAGTGCTGGATGTCCGTGATGCCGTCGGGGGCGGTCTCGTAGGGGGTGCCGGCGCTCAGCGGGACCGCGCGGCTCCACATGAACTCGAAGACCTTGATGAGGTAGTGGACGAGGCCCGGGTGGCGCAGTTCCAGGGCGACCTGCCGGTCCTCCCGTATGGGGATGAAGGCGACCGCCTCGTCGCAGATGATGAGCCGTTCGACCAGTTCGTCGATGGTGCGGTACTCCGCCTTCCCGTCGGTGAACTGGCCGACGTAGGCGAGTCTCTCGGGGCTGTACCGCGCCGTGTGCTGGTAGAGGGTACGGATCCGCACCCCGCGCTCGGTCAGCGGCCTGTCGCGTTCCAGCGCCTCGACCAGCCTGCGCTCGGGGTGGCGGTGGCTCGGCTGGACCGTGAGCATCTCGTTCTGGCACTGCGCGGTGGCGAGGTCGAGCGCCGCGTTGATGCGATCGAGGCCCTCCAATACGGTGATCGAGTGCGTGGAGGCGGTCACCTGGGCGCTGAGCGCCATGAACGGCTCGAAAGCATCGGCCAGTTCGATGGACAGCCGCCGGCGCTCGGTGATCTCGCGCTCCAGCGGATTGAGCCGTTGCGCCAGGGCCACCGACGGGGGGACCGGGCGCAGCCAGTTCGGATCGTCGGGATCGGGGTGGAGCAGGGCGAACTCCATGAGGCATGGAGCGGGTTCCACGTCCGCTCGGGCGATACGCCCCGTGCGGAGCGCGTTTGCGTACAGTCGCCCACCTTCCTCGCACAGCTCGGTCACCGCGTGGGGATGTGTCGTGTTAGTCCGATTCGCTGCCAAATCTCCACCCCCCAGGGTCCTGAACATGCAGGAACATGATGCACTGATTGTGTGGCCATGACGTGCCCGAATGAGCCATCGTCTTATTCGACGGGGGAAGAGGGGACCTTCAAGTGAGGACGAAGCCGACTATGCGTAAGAGAATGCTTCGCTCGGTGCTTGTCGCCGCCTTCTCCGCCGTTGTGGCCTTCGGATCGCTGAGTGGCCTCTCCGGCACGAAGGCCGAGACACGGGCGGACAGTGCCTGGTCACTGACGGCCGCTTCGCCGGGCGTCGGGGGTGGCGGTGTTGTCGGCGCCGACGACAGTGCGTGGAGCTGACGTGACTACGCCACCCGACGACCGCTCCTTCCGTCGAGAAATGGCCACCGCCTACCGCTCGGGCTGGCACTTCATCGACCTGGTCACCGCCATCCCCCACAGCGGTGACTCCCTGATGGTGACCGTGTTCGGAGAGCCGGTCGTCGTGACGCGCGACGAGGACGAGGACGTGCGAGCCTACCGGTGCCTGCGCAAGCCGCGTGGCGCGCCCCAGCCGGTGCGATGTGCCATCCGGTACGGAATGATCTTTGTCAACCTTGACCAGCGGGACCACCGGCTCGCCGAGCCGACGGACCAGGACCTGAGGACCATCTCGGCCACCCCCCGCAGTGCCTGACGCGATTCCCCCGTCGTAAAAGATCGCTCAGGTGCTTCCCCCCGCAGCGGCGTCACCGTGACCTGAACACGGTGACGCCGCTGCAGTTTTCTGGGGATATTGCAGGTCATTTCGCGGTATGGGTGCGCTCCCAGGGTGGCCGAAAGTTTTCTGCAGTCTCAGCCGTTCCCCAGAGCCCGCTCCACCGCTATCTCGATCACCACGCGCGCTGGATTCGGCCCCGGTGTCCGCTGGTAGCGCTCGGCGTAGCGGCGCACCGCCTCCGCCACCCGGTCCGGTTCCGTGCGGACCCTCGCCCGCCCCTCCAGCGTGGCCCAGCGCCGGCCGTCCACCTGGCACACCGCGACCCGGGCGCCCTCGGCCCCGGCCGCGCGCACGTGCCCTACCTTCGCGCTGGTCCCATTGGTGATCACCCTGGCCAGCCCGGCCTCCGCGTCGTACGTCACCCCCACCGGCACCACGTGCGGACTGCCGTCGGGCCGGAGGGTCGTCAGGGTGCACAGGTGGCGTTCCCGCCAGAACTCCAGGTACTGCTCAGAGTGGTTCGCCATGCCTGAAAACTAGCCGTGCGGGCGCACCTTTCCCCATCTTGAGCGGAATAGACTCAACTTTGTGTACGCTGATTAAGTCAGCAGTGGAGAGTGGACGAGGAGGAGAACGGACGACGTGGACGCCGAGCTGACCAACAGGAGCCGGGACGCGATCAACGCGGCCGGCAACCGGGCCGTGACCGAGGGGCACCCGGACCTCACCCCTGCTCACCTGCTGTTGGCGCTGCTTGAGGGGCAGGAGAACGAGAACATCACCGACCTGCTCGCGGCCGTCGAGGCGGACCAGGCCGCCGTGCGCGCCGGCGCGGAGAAGCTGCTGGGCGGGCTGCCCAGCGTGACCGGATCCACCGTGGCGCCCCCGCAGCCCAACCGCGAGCTGCTGGCCGTGATCGCCGACGCCGGCGAGCGCGCCAAGGAGCTCGGTGACGAGTACCTGTCGACCGAGCATCTGCTCATCGGCATCGCCGCCAAGGGCGGGGCGGCCGGCGAGCTGCTGACCCGGCAGGGCGCGGACGCGAAGAAGCTGCTGGAGGCCTTCAAGAAGGCCAGGGGAGGACGCCGCGTGACCACCGCCGACCCCGAGGGCCAGTACAAGGCCCTGGAGAAGTTCGGCACCGACTTCACCGCCGCCGCCCGCGAGGGCCGGCTGGATCCGGTCATCGGGCGGGACCAGGAGATCCGGCGGGTCGTGCAGGTGCTGAGCCGTCGTACGAAGAACAACCCCGTGCTCATCGGCGAGCCCGGCGTCGGCAAGACCGCCGTGGTCGAAGGGCTCGCGCAGCGGATCGTCAAGGGGGACGTGCCCGAATCCCTCAAGGACAAGCGGCTCGTCGCGCTCGACCTCGGGGCCATGGTCGCCGGTGCCAAGTACCGCGGCGAGTTCGAGGAGCGGCTGAAGGCCGTCCTCGCCGAGATCAAGGACTCCGACGGGCAGATCATCACCTTCATCGACGAGCTGCACACCGTCGTGGGCGCCGGCGCGGGCGGCGACTCCGCCATGGACGCCGGGAACATGCTCAAGCCGATGCTGGCCCGTGGCGAGCTGCGCATGGTCGGCGCCACCACCCTGGACGAGTACCGGGAGCGGATCGAGAAGGACCCGGCGCTGGAGCGGCGCTTCCAGCAGGTGCTGGTCGCCGAGCCGAGCGTCGAGGACACCATCGCGATCCTGCGCGGCCTGAAGGGCCGGTACGAGGCCCACCACAAGGTGCAGATCGCCGACAGCGCGCTGGTGGCGGCGGCCACCCTCTCGGACCGGTACATCACCTCCCGCTTCCTGCCCGACAAGGCCATCGACCTGGTCGACGAGGCCGCCTCCCGCCTCCGTATGGAGATCGACTCGTCCCCCGTCGAGATCGACGAACTCCAGCGTGCCGTCGACCGGCTGAAGATGGAGGAGCTGGCGATCGGCAAGGAGACCGACCCGGCCTCCGTCGCCCGCCTGGAGAAGCTGCGCCGCGACCTCGCCGACAAGGAGGAGGAGCTGCGGGGCCTGACCGCCCGCTGGGAGAAGGAGAAGCAGTCCCTCAACCGCGTCGGTGAGCTCAAGGAGCGCCTGGACGACCTGCGCGGCCAGGCCGAACGCGCCCAGCGCGACGGCGACTTCGACACCGCCGCCAAGCTGCTGTACGGCGAGATCCCGCAGCTGGAGAAGGAGTTGGAGGCCGCCTCCGAGGCCGAGGAGGCGTTGACATCCTCCGCCTCCGGCGGGGGCGCCAAGGACACGATGGTCAAGGACGAGGTCGGCTCCGACGACATCGCCGACGTCGTCGCCGCCTGGACCGGCATCCCGGCCGGCCGCCTGCTGGAGGGCGAGACGCAGAAACTGCTGCGCATGGAGGACGAGCTGGGCAAGCGGCTCATCGGCCAGACCGAGGCCGTACGCGCGGTCTCGGACGCCGTACGACGCTCCCGCGCGGGCATCGCCGACCCCGACCGGCCCACCGGATCCTTCCTCTTCCTCGGCCCGACGGGCGTGGGCAAGACCGAACTCGCCAAGGCCCTCGCCGACTTCCTGTTCGACGACGAGCGGGCCATGGTCCGCATCGACATGTCGGAGTACGGCGAGAAGCACAGCGTGGCCCGGCTGGTCGGCGCGCCTCCCGGGTACGTGGGCTACGAGGAGGGCGGCCAGCTGACCGAGGCGGTCCGCCGCCGCCCGTACTCCGTCGTGCTGCTGGACGAGGTGGAGAAGGCCCATCCCGAGGTCTTCGACATCCTCCTCCAGGTGCTGGACGACGGCCGTCTGACCGACGGTCAGGGCCGCACGGTCGACTTCCGCAACACCATCCTGGTGCTCACCTCCAACCTGGGCAGCCAGTTCCTGATCGACCCTCTGACGTCCGAGGCGGAGAAGAGGGAACAGGTCCTGGAGGCGGTCCGGGTCTCCTTCAAGCCGGAGTTCCTCAACCGGCTCGACGACCTGGTGGTCTTCTCGGCGCTGACCAAGCCCGAGCTGGAGCGGATCGCAGAGCTCCAGATCGGCCGCCTGGGCCGGCGCCTGGCCGAACGCCGGCTCACCCTGGAGGTCACCCCCGACGCGCTGGCCTGGCTCGCGGAGGAGGGCCTGGACCCGGCCTACGGCGCCCGCCCGCTGCGCCGCCTCGTCCAGACCGCCATCGGCGACCGCCTCGCCAAGGAGATCCTCTCCGGCGAGATCAAGGACGGTGACACGGTCCGCGTCGACCGCTTCGGCGAGGGGCTGCTGGTGGGACCGGCGACGGGGAAGACGCTGTGACTCCACCCGACCAGACGGATCATGCCGGCCAAAGGCTGACAGGTTCCGCCTGGGCTTGCCAGGCCCCTCCCCGCATGGGGGAGGATGGCGGAATCCGCATGAAGGGAAAAACACGGTGAGCATCGACCCGTCCTCGATTCCGAACTTCGGGGGCCAGCCCGAACCTGAGCCCCAGGGACCGGCCGGCCCCGTCCTCCCGGATCAGGACCTCGTGAAGCAGCTCCTCGACCAGATGGAGCTGAAGTACGTCGTCGACGAGGAAGGCGACCTCGCGGCCCCGTGGGAGCAGTTCCGCACCTACTTCATGTTCCGCGGGGAGGCCGACCAGGCCGTCTTCTCGGTGCGGACCTTCTACGACCGCCCGCACCAGATCGACGAGAAGCCCCAGCTCCTGGAGTCCGTCGACGACTGGAACCGCCGCACGCTGTGGCCCAAGGTGTACACCCACACCCACGACGACGGCACCGTCCGGCTGATCGGCGAGGCCCAGATGCTGATCGGCACGGGCGTCGACATCAACCACTTCGTCTCCTCGACCGTCAGCTGGGTGCGGGCCGCCATCGAGTTCGACCGGTGGCTCGTCGAGCAGCTCGGCCTGGAGGAGGAGGTCAACGAGGCGGACAAGCCCGAGAACCCCGAGGACGACGCGGAGTAGGGCCGGCAGCGGCCTACAGCGGTGTCTGCGCGTACACCACCAGGTACGCGCCGTAGAGATAGCTGAGCCCGGCCAGGGTCGCGACCAGCACGGTCGCGTGCCAGGGCCGGGTTTTCGCCGTTCGCACCAGCACCCGGGCGAGCGGCAGCAGCAGCGGGAACGCCGGCAGCAGGAACCGCGGCTTGGACTCGAAGAAGCCCGACCCGCCGAGCGCGATCAGCAGCAGCATCCCGCCGTACACGAGCAGCGGCAGCGGAGCGCGGTCCAGCAGCAGCAGTGCGTACAGCACCGTCGCCGCCGCGACCAGCGCCAGCGCCATCGGGAAGACGAACCGGCTGCCGTGCAGCAGCATCGCGCGCAGGAACTGCGCCGAGCCCCGCCCGAAGTCGAACGTCGACCCCCACAGCCGCTGCACCTCGAAGTAGCCGCCCGGCACATCCCCCTTGCGCAGGCCCACCCACAGCACGTACGCCGTCCAGCCCAGCGGGGCGAGCGCCGCGCCCGTCCACAGCCTGTGGGAAACCTTTCCGCGTCGCCGCCACACCTCGGCCCCGGCCGCGGCCAGCACCGCGGCGGCGACCGCGAACCCGTTCGGCCGGGCCAGCCCCGCCAGCGCCGCGAGCGAGCCCGCCCACAGCCAGTTCCCGGCCAGCACCGCATACAGCGACCAGGCCGCGAACGCGGTCAGCACCGGCTCGGTGTACGCCATCGACAGCACCACCGCGTGCGGCAGCAGCCCCCACAGCAGCACCAGCGCGATCCCGGTGGCCCGCCCGTGCAGCCGGGAGCCCACCGCGTGGATCCCGGCGGCGGCCAGCGCGGCCGCGGCCCACGAGATCAGCAGTCCGGCGGCGCCCCCGCCGAGCGGGGCCAGCGCGGTCACCGCCCGCACCAGCACCGGGTACAGCGGGAAGAACGCGAGGTCGCTGTGCGGGCCCGGGTCGTGCGAGGGCAGGTCGTGGCCGTAGCCGTGCGCGGCGATGCCCAGGTACCAGATCGAGTCCCAGGACCGGGCGAGCAGCGTCAGCGGGTGCTTGCCGGCGGCATGCGCGGCCAGCGCGAGCACGACGGCCCCGCTGAGCCGGGCGCCGAGGAAGAGCCCTACGGCGACCCCGCTCGCTCGCACGAGGGACCGCCAGGTACGGGCGCGCTGCGCCGGCTTCGGCGCGGCTACGGGCGAGGCGAGGGTGGTGCTGGCGTGGGTCACATCTGAGCACCCTGCAAGGGCGGGGGCGCCGATGCGAGCAGGTGGCGGCCGAGTGGAGCGTGGGTTCACTGATTCGGCTGCTCCGTGCAGCGCCCTCGACGGGGAGCGGAGCCGCATCGCCATGCGGCTGCGCCGCGGCCGGGACGTGCCCGCAGCCGGGCTCCACTGTCAGACCCTCCCCGTACGGTGCTGAGCATGACCGACGCACCCGTCCCCGCTCTCACTCGCCGGATGTACGAGCTGCGTGCCGAGGGGCTGACGATGCCCGAGATCGCCGTACGACTGGAGGCAGAGGGATACCGCATACCCGGGAATGCGCCGGCCGCCGTGGCACCGCCCCGCGACACCGGGAGCGCTGAGCAGCCGGACTCTTAGCCCGCGGGCCCCTGCACGAGGCGCTCTCAGATGGCCCGCAGCCGCTCCGCCGCCTCCCGCAGAACTTCCTCCCGCTTGCAGAACGCGAACCGCACGAACGGTGCCCCCGCCTCCCGGTCGTCGTAGAAGACGGCGTTGGGGATCGCCACGACGCCCGCCCGTCCCGGCAGGGTGCGGCAGAAGGCGAAGCCGTCCTTCTCGCCGAGGGGGCGGATGTCGGTGGTGATGAAGTAGGTGCCGGCCGGGACGAAGACCTCGAAGCCCGCCTCCGTCAGGCCCTTCGCGAGGATGTCCCGTCGGGCCAGCATGGAGCGGCGGAAGTCCTCGAAGTAGGAGTCGGGCAGGGCGAGCGCCTCGGCCACCGCGTACTGGAAGGGGCCCGAGGAGACGTACGTCAGGAACTGCTTGACCGAGCGGACCGCGGTGACCAGTCCGGGCGTCGCCGTGACCCAGCCGACCTTCCAGCCGGTGAAGGAGAACGTCTTGCCGGCCGAGCCGATCGTCACCGTGCGTTCGCGCATGCCGGGGAAGGAGGCGAGCGGGAGGTGCTCGGCGTCGCCGAAGACCAGGTGCTCGTAGACCTCGTCGGTGACCACCAGCAGATCCCGCTCGACCGCCAGCTCGGCGATCGCGGCCAGCTCCGCGCGGGTGAGGACCGCACCGGTCGGATTGTGCGGGGTGTTGATCAGCAGCAGCCGGGTGCGGTCGGTGACGGCGGCGCGCAGCTCGTCCAGGTCGAGGCGGAAACTGCCGTCGTGCGGGCGCAGGGTCACCGGTACGCGCGTGCCGCCCGCCAGCGCGATGCTCGCCGCGTAGGAGTCGTAGTACGGCTCCAGGGCCACGACCTCGTCGCCCGGCTCCACCAGCGCCAGCAGCGAGGCCGCGATCGCCTCCGTGGCGCCCGCCGTGACCAGCACCTCGGTGTCGGGGTCGTAGGAGAGGCCGTAGCGGCGTTGCTGGTGCGCGGCGATCGCGGTGCGCAGCTCCGGGATGCCCGGGCCCGGCGGGTACTGGTTGCCGCGGCCCTCGCGCAGCGCCCGCACCGCCGCCTCCCGGACCTCCTCGGGCCCGTCGGTGTCGGGAAAGCCCTGGCCGAGGTTGATCGACCCCGTGGACAGGGCGAGCGCGGACATCTCGGCGAAGATCGTCGTACCGAACCCGGCGAGCCGGCGGTTGAGGTGAGGGCGTGCGCTGGAGGTCATGCCGGTCATCCTGCGCCCAAGCTCTGGAGTTCCTCAACTCTGCTTTGAGCCTCCAGGCGGCCGGGCATCTGCCGGTCACCGCGGTCCACGGGGGGCCGCTTCGGGGGAACGGAAGGAGGGTGACGCCATGGGCATCGGCATCATCTTCATCCTGATCGTGGTCGCGTTCGTGGTCATCGGGGCGCTGCGGAGCGAGTGCAGGAAGCGCCGGTCAGCGGTGTCGCTCGGCAAGGGCGGCCGGGGCCGGTCGTACCGTTCGTCGTCCTCGTCGTCCTCGTCGTCCTCGTCGTCCTCGTCGTCCTCGTCGTCCGCGCCGTACGACGGCAGCGGCAGCTGGTGGGCGGGCAGCGCCGACTCCGGTTCGTCGGGCGGTCACCACGGCGGTCACCACGGCGGCCACCATGGAGGCCACCACGGCGGTCACTCCTGCGGGGGCCACTCCTCCTGCGGGGGCCACTCCTCCTGCGGCGGGGGTTCGTCGTGCGGCGGCGGGGGAGGATGCGGGGGAGGCAGCTGACACGGGGCAGCTGAGCTTTCGGGGGAACCGTATCCGGGCCGCACACGAGCGCTCGCCGGGCGAGGACAGCCGGCGGGCGCTCGCCGTTTCCCGTGCCCCGTGTCCCGTGCCCGCGCTCGTCGTTCACACATCCCGGGGGCCCGGCGCTCGCCGCTTCATTCCCGCGCCCCGCGTGCGCCATGGTTGAACAGTTGAACAGTGGAGCCCTCTGAGGGATGGAAACCCCACGAAGTTGGGTAAAAACGCTGTCGGGGCGCCTCTGTTCATGATTCTCTCTAAACCGCCAACGCAGCCCCTCGGACGTCACTGCGACCTCCCCACCCGGCCGAGCCGGCTGGGCTGACATGGCCGATCTCCCCCCTCATCGCGTGTTAGCGGAGCCGATCCATGCTCACGACCCTGAACACTTCGTACACCGATACACGGGCTGCCGACCTGGCCTGGGCCCTGGGACGCGAGCCGCTGCCGGCCCTGGCCACCCTCGACCTGGAACTCACCGGAGCCAAGCTCCAGTTGAGACTGCTCGGCGCGTCCCATCAGGTGCTGCTGGACGAGAAGCGCGGCGGCTGCTCGGAGACGGTCGCCTGCATCCCCGGCTCCAGCACCCCGCTGCCGCTCGGCGTCGCCAAGCGGGTCGGCGACTGGGAGTACGAGTTCGCCGCCCGCGTCGAGGTGCTCACACCCGGCTCGTTCGCGGGCCGCGCCCAGGAGTTGCTGGCCCTCGTCTCCGACCATCCGCACGGCCTCGCGGGCGTCTTTCCCGGCAGCCCGCACGCGTTCACCGCGATGCTGGCCCAGCGCCACGAGGGCCAGGTGCACTGGCGCACCTGGCACGCCTACCCGCAGGACGGGCAGTTGGTGGCCACCCGGACCAGGGTCGGGGTGCGCACGCCGGCCTCCGCGGCATGAACGTGTGCGGCGACATAAACACATGCGTGGTCAAGTGCTTCAGATCCACACGTGTGGGTGACGAAGCGTACCGAGCGTGTGACGTAACGTCGCAGAGTGATCGAACCGCACGCCCCCGCGCCCCCGGGCGCCCCGCCCTCCTGGACAGGCCCCGCCCGGCTGCCCGTCCGGCCCGGCACCGGGCGGTTTCTGGTCCTCGTGTGCGTCTTCGTCTGCGCGGCCTGCGGACTCGTGTACGAACTCGAACTCGTCGCGTTCGCCTCGTACTTGATGGGCGACTCGGTCACCCAGGCCTCGGTCGTGCTGTCCGTGATGGTGTTCGCGATGGGCATCGGCTCCCTCGGTGCCAAGCGCCTGCGCTGGCACGCCGCCGCCGGCTTCGGCGCCATCGAGACCGCCCTCGCGCTGATCGGCGGATGCAGCGCCATGACGCTGTACGCCGTGTTCGCCTGGACCGGCGGCTGGGGCGGGATCTGGGCCGAGGGCCCCCGCTGCCTGCTGGTCGCCTTCTCCCTCGCCATCGGCCTGCTCATCGGCGCCGAAGTCCCGTTGCTGATGGAGCTGATCCAGCGCATCCGCCACCAGGACGCGGGCGGCGCGGTGGCCGACCTGTTCGCGGCGGACTACGTCGGCGCACTGGTCGGAGGCCTCGCCTTCCCCTTCCTTCTCCTGCCCTTCCTCGGCCAGTTGACGGGCGCCCTGCTCACCGGCACGGTCAACGTCGTCGCGGGCGGTGCCCTGGTCCTCGGCCTCTTCCGCCGCGACCTGACCCGGCGGGCCCGCTGGACCCTGCTCCTCGTCGGCCTCACCGTCCTCGGCGTCCTCGCCTCCGCCGCGGCCCTCGCCGGCGACTTCGAACGCGCCGCGCGGCACGCCGTCTACGGCAAGGACGTCCGGGTCGCCGAACAGACCGGCGTCCAGGAGGTCGTGCTCGCCGGCGGCACCCACGGCAAGCCCCTCGACCTCTTCCTGGACGGCCGGCTCCGCGTCGGCGGCCGCGACGAACGCCGCTATCACGAGGCCCTCGTCCATCCCGCACTGACCGGCGGGCCGCACGCGCGCGTGCTGATCCTCGGCGGCGGCGACGGCCTGGCCGCCCGCGAGGTGCTGCGCCGGCCCGGCGTGCGCCGCCTCGACATCGTCGAACTCGACCCCGGCCTGGTCCGCCTGGCCCGCCACGACCCCGGCCTCGCCGCCGTCAACGGCCACGCCTACGACGACCCCCGCCTCCACACCACCACGGCCGACGCCCTCGGCTGGCTGCGCGGGGCGCCCGCCGCGTCGTACGACGTGGTGATCGCGGACCTCCCCGATCCCTGCATCACCGCCAGTACCAAGCTGTACTCCCAGGAGTTCTACGGCCTCACCCGCCGCGTCCTCGCCCGCGGCGGCCGGCTCGTCGTCCACGCCGGGTCCGTCACCACCCGCCCCCGCGTGTTCTGGACGGTCGCCGCGACCCTCCGCGCGGCGGGCTTCGCCGTCTCCCCCTACCGGGTCCTCGGCCGCGACTCGGGCTTCCCGGCCGGCCCCGACCGCTCGGCAGGCGCGTCCGGCGCCCCGCACGACTGGGGGTTCCTGCTTGCGGCCCCGGGCCACACCCGGCCACCGCTGCGGCTGGGCGCCGGCCGGCTGCGCACGCTGACGCAGGCGGACCTGACGGCGGACGCGCGGGCGGCGCTACGGACCCGGATCGCGGGACTGCCGGCATCGACGCTGGTGCATCCGCGGTACTGACCGGTGCGTCCGCGGTACCGAGGGCGCTGCTGACGACGGCCCTGACGTGCCGGTCGGGCGGGGGTACTTTCCGGTCACACCTGGGTAGGCTCACCGGACATGGAGCACCAGGTCTTCGTCCCGGTCCCGCCCGCCACGCTCAGGACCGCCCTCGCCGACCCCGCGCGCGTCGCCCGCGCGGTCCCCGGTCTGCAGCAGGACGCCGGTGCCGAACCCGTCGCCGGACGCCTGAAGCTGCGCGTCGGCGGACACTCCGTCACCTACCGGGGAACGGCACGGGTGGCCGCCCAGCAGGACGGCACGTACGCCATCGAGGCCGACGCCACCGAGGCCCGCGGCACCGGCACCGTGAAAATCGCCCTCACCCTGCGCCTCGCCGGCACCGAGGGCGGTACGACGGTCACGGTCGAGGGCACCACGGACGCCGGCGGCCGTATCACCGAACTGCCGCAGGACGCGGTGCGCGCCGCCGCGACCCGCCTGCTGAACCGTTTCGTGGAGAACCTGGCGACGTCTGCGGAAGAACGGCAGCAGGAGCCCGAGGCGCCGAAGCCCGAGGCCGAGCCCACCTCCGTCTTCGACACCGAGATCCCGCCACCCTCCCTGGACCCGGCGGCCGACCGCCTCGCCGAGGACTTCGCCGACACCGGCGAGCCCCCCGCCGAGGCCGCGCATGCCCGCCGCACGATGATCGGCCGTAGCGCGGAGGAGGTCGACCACGCCCCGCCCCGGGGGCGTTACGCCCCGGTCCCGGCGCCGCAGACGGTCACGGCGACCTCGGCACTGCGCTGGGCGGCCCCGGCGGCGGCGCTGGTCGTGGCGTCGGCGATCGTCGTGAGCCGGGCACTCCGCAAACGCCGGTGAGCGCAGGCGCTCCGACAGGGACGGGGGGAACTGCTCGCATGGCCACGACGGACCCGCAGCCGAAGTCCGAACCGATCTCTCCCAGTACTGTCATCCCGTGAGTAACGAAGACATCACGCTGACCGCAGGCAACGCAGAAGTACGCGTCAGCCCCGCCAACGGCGGCCGTATCAGCGGACTCGAGGTCAACTCCCTGGAACTGCTGAGGCAAGGGCACCGCTACGGCTGCTTCCCGATGGTGCCCTGGTGCGGCCGCACCAGAGACGGCCGCTTCCTGGACGGCGGCACCGTCCGCCAGATGCCGCTCAACTCCCCGCCCCACGCCATCCACGGCACCGCCCGCGACGGCGCCTGGCGCACCGCGCGCGTCGCGGAGAACGAGGCGGTGATCACGTACGACCTGGTCGACCCCTGGCCGCACCCCGGCCGCGTCACCCACGTCGTCACGCTCACCGAGGACGGCCTGACCCTGACGATGTCGGTGGAGGCGCGGGACGACTCCTTCCCGGCGCAGATCGGCTGGCACCCGTGGTTCAACCGCAACCTCGGCGGCGAGGACGTCACGCTCGACTTCAAACCGGCCTGGCAGGAGGAGCGCGGGGACGATCACCTGCCCACCGGCAACCGGATCGACCCGAGGCCCGGCCCCTGGGACGACTGCTTCGGCATGCCCGGCGGCGTCGACGTCACCCTCACCTGGCCGGGGCAGCTGGAGCTGAAGGTGACCAGCCGCGAGGAATGGGTCGTCGTCTACGACGAGCAGGCCGAGGCCGTGTGCGTGGAGCCGCAGACCGGCCCGCCCAACGGCCTGAACACCCTCCCGCGCCTGGTCACCCCGCTGGAGCCGCTGGAGGCGACGACGACCTGGAGCTGGCGGCGCCCTTAAGCTGGTCGGCATGACGGACGTACGTGGCGCGCTGCTGCAGCAGATCAAGGACAAGGCCGTGGTGCACGGCAAGGTGACCCTTTCCTCGGGTCTGGAGGCCGACTACTACGTCGACCTGCGCCGCATCACCCTCGACGGCGAGGCCGCCCCGCTGGTCGGCCAGGTGCTGCTGGATCTGACCGCGGACCTGGAGTTCGACGCCGTCGGCGGCCTCACCATGGGTGCCGACCCGGTCGCGGCCGCCATGCTGCACGCCGCCGCCGCGCGCGGCAAGAAGCTGGACGCGTTCGTCGTACGCAAGGCGGCGAAGGCGCACGGGCTCCAGCGGCGGGTCGAGGGACCGGAGATCAAGGGCCGCCGGGTCCTGGTCGTCGAGGACACCTCCACCACCGGCGGCTCCCCGCTCACCGCCGTGGAGGCCGTGCGCGAGGCCGGCGCCGAGGTCGTCGCCGTCGCGACCATCGTGGACCGCGCGACCGGTGCCGCCGAGAAGATCGAGGCCGGCGCGGGTGTTCCGTACCGTTTCGCCTTCTCGAAGGATGAACTGGGTCTGGACTGACCGCGCGGTTTGACCTGGACTTGACGGGTGCGCCGACCGGGCCGCCATGTCTGGAAAGATGGGCGCGACGATGACGTCACCCCCCAGGTCTAGGTCAGGGCCGTAACGCAGAACCTCTCACCCGCAACACAAGGAGCGGACAGATGCCCATCGCAACCCCCGAGGTCTACAACGAGATGCTCGACCGGGCGAAGGCAGGCAAGTTCGCCTACCCGGCCATCAACGTCACCTCGAGCCAGACCCTGAACGCGGCGCTGCGCGGCTTCGCGGAGGCGGAGAGCGACGGCATCGTCCAGATCTCGACCGGCGGTGCCGAGTTCCTCGGCGGCCAGTACAGCAAGGACATGGTGACCGGCGCGGTCGCCCTCGCCGAGTACGCGCACATCCTCGCCGAGAAGTACCCGGTCAACATCGCGCTGCACACCGACCACTGCCCGAAGGACAAGCTCGACGGGTACGTGCGTCCGCTGATCGCGGTCTCCGAGGAGCGCGTGAAGGCCGGCCGGAACCCGCTGTTCCAGTCCCACATGTGGGACGGCTCCGCCGAGACCCTCGCCGACAACCTCGCCATCGCCCAGGAGCTGCTGGAGCGCACCCGCGCCGCCAAGATCATCCTTGAGGTCGAGATCACCCCGACCGGCGGCGAGGAGGACGGCGTCTCCCACGAGATCAACGACTCCCTCTACACGACGGTCGAGGACGCGATCCGTACGGCGGAGGCCCTGGGCCTCGGCGAGAAGGGCCGCTACCTGCTGGCCGCCTCCTTCGGCAACGTCCACGGCGTGTACAAGCCGGGCAACGTCGTGCTCCGCCCCGACCTGCTGAAGGAGCTGAACGACGGCGTGGCCGCCAAGTTCGGCAAGGCGTCCCCGTTCGACTTCGTCTTCCACGGCGGCTCCGGCTCCACCGAGCAGGAGATCCTGACCGCGCTGGAGAACGGCGTCGTGAAGATGAACCTGGACACGGACACCCAGTACGCCTTCACCCGTCCGGTCGCCGCCCACATGTTCCAGAACTACGACGGCGTCCTGAAGGTCGACGGCGAGGTCGGCAACAAGAAGGCCTACGACCCGCGCACCTGGGGCAAGCTGGCCGAGGCGAGCATGGCCGCGCGTGTCGTCGAGGCCACGCAGAACCTGCGCTCGGCGGGCAACAAGATCAAGTAAGCGGTACGTCCGTTTCGCGGCGGGCCCGGCGGCTGTCCTCGGCCGCCGGGCCGCTGTATACCTGGGGGCGTGCCCGATGTCCGGCTGACCTCGCCCCAGGGCAGGTGGATCCTGTTCACCACGGTCCTCGGCTCCAGCATGGCGCTGCTGGACTCCACCGTCGTCAACGTGGCGCTCCCGCGCATCGGCGAGGACCTGGGCGCGAGCCTGGCCGCCCTGCAGTGGACGGTCAACGCGTACATGGTGACGCTGGCCGGTCTGATCCTGCTGGGCGGCTCGCTGGGGGACCGCTACGGCCGCCGGAAGATCTTCGTGCTGGGGGTGGCGTGGTTCGCCGCCGCGTCCCTGCTGTGCGGCCTGTCGCCGAACGCACCGGTGCTGATCGCCGCCCGGGCCCTGCAAGGCATCGGCGGCGCGCTCCTGACCCCCGGCTCCCTGGCGATCATCCAGTCGTCCTTCCACCCCGACGACCGCAGCCGGGCCGTGGGACTCTGGTCGGGCTTCGGCGGGATCGGCGCGGCGGTCGGCCCGTTCCTGGGCGGCTGGCTGGTGGCCGGCCCCGGCTGGCGCTGGGTGTTCCTGCTGAACGTCCCGCTGGCGCTGCTGTGCGTGCCGGTGGCGCTGCGGCACGTCCCGGAGTCGAGGGACGGCGGGAAGCACGGCCGCTTCGACGTCCTCGGCGCGGCCCTCGGCGCCCTGGCGCTGGCGCTGCTGACGTACGCGCTGATCGAGGCGCGGGCGGGCACGGTGGTGGTCACGCTGAGCGGGGTGGCGGGTCTGGCGGCGGCGGTGGCCTTCGTGCAGGTGGAGCGGCACCGCCCGGAGCCGATGCTCCCGCCGGACATCTTCGCCTCGCGCCAGTTCACGGCCGTCAACCTCGTCACCCTGTGCGTGTACGCGGCGTTCGGCGGCTTCTTCTTCCTCACCGCGCTGCAGCTGCAGGTGGTGGCGGGCTACTCGCCGCTGGCCGCGGGTACGGCGCTGCTTCCGACGACGGCCCTGATGCTGTTGTTCTCCGCCCGCTCGGGTGCCCTGGCCGACCGCACGGGCCCGCGCCTGCCCCTGACGGCCGGCCCTCTCCTCTGCGCGGCGGCGATGCTGCTGATGCTGCGGGTGGGCAGGGACGCGGACTACCTGACGGACGTGCTCCCCGCCCTGCTGGTCATGGGAACGGGCCTGGTGACCCTCGTGGCCCCTCTGACGGCGACGGTGCTCGCCTCGGTCGACACCGCACGTGCGGGCCTGGCCAGCGGCATCAACAACGCGGCGGCGAGAGCGGCGGGCCTGGTCGCCGTCGCCGCGCTGCCCCTGCTCGCGGGGATGGGCCCGGAGGCGTACCGGGTGCCGTCGGCCTTCGACGCGGCGTTCCGGCGGGCGATGCCGATCTGCGCGGCGGTCCTGGTGGCCGGCTCCCTGCTGGCCTTCACCCTGGTCCGCCGCCCGGCACCGGAGTGCCGCCACCCCGAGTGCCGCGTGCACGGCTGCGTGACGGCGCCGCCGCTGGAGGGGGAGCGGAGGGGCGGCTAGGGGCGGCCGGGGGCGGCTTTGTGGGTCACCTTTTCGGTTGAACTGCTCTGACCGTTACCGCTTCAGCTCGGTGTACGCCTCAGGGCTGCTGTCCTGAAGGAACTGCCAGCACCGCTCCGTCTCGTCCTTCTCGTCGATTGCACCGGCCGCGCGGGCGAGGGCGGCGAGGCAGCGCAGGAAGCCGCGATTGGCGCGGTGGCTCCAAGGGATGGGGCCGTGGCCCTTCCAGCCGGCCCGGCGCAGGGAGTCGAGCCCCCGGTGATAGCCGGTGCGGGCGTACGCGTACGACTCGACCACTCGCCCCGCCTCGAAGGCGTCGTCCGCGAGCATCGCCCAGGCCAGCGAGAACGTCGGATGCTGCGCCGCGACCTCGGCGGGCGCCCGGGACTCCTCGCCCAGCAGACGGTATGCCTCCGCGTTCTCCGGCAGGTACGTCGGGTCCGGGCCGCCCAGCAGGTTCTTGTGAGTCGTCATGCAGTCAGTCTGCCACTTGCCATGGCGGCACGTCGGGGGGCCTCCGGGGCCGTACAGGTGGGCATCTGCACCCTTCAGGTGCGCGTGCCCTGGAACGAACGACGGGGGGATTGTGAGTACTTGACGGCCTCCCCGGTGGGCACGGCACCGGAACGCCGTCGCGCTCGGAGATCCGGATGATCCGGAGGCACCCTTCTCCTGGGAGCACGAGCCGAAACCCGTCGGCGCCCCAGCCCCTCGGCCGGCCGACGCGCGTCACCGGTGTGGCCCGTCTGGCAGCGGACGGGCCTTGCCGTATCCGGGGTGCATTGCCGAGGATGCCGGTGGGGACCGGGGCCCCCGTGCCGGCATCGGCAGGGGCGGACCGCTACCCGGAGCAATAACAGGAGACAGCGATGTCCCAAACGGCTCAGCAGTCCTTGGAGACTCAGGAGCCCGAGACTCCGCATCTCGACTTCGCGGGCACGACGCCGTACGAGGACTACGTCAAGGCGGACGTGCTCACCCACCTCCAGCACACCCTCTCCGACGATCCCGGAGAGATGGTCTTCCTGGTCACGACCCAGGTCATGGAGCTGTGGTTCACCGTCATCGTCCATGAGTGGGAGACCGCGGCGGCCGCCCTGCGCGGTGACGACGTACCGACCGCGATCGCCGCGCTGAAGCGTTCCGTACGGGAACTGGAGGCCCTCAACGCCTCCTGGACGCCCCTCGGCCAGCTCACCCCGGCGCAGTTCAACTCCTACCGCAGCGCCCTCGGCGAGGGCTCCGGCTTCCAGTCGGCGATGTACCGCCGCATGGAGTTCCTGCTCGGCGAGAAGTCCGCGTCCATGCTGGTCCCGCACCGCGGCGCCCCCCGCGCGCACGCGGAGCTGGAGAAGGCGCTGCACGAGCCGAGCCTGTACGACGAGGTGCTGCGGCTGCTCGCCCGGCGCGGGCACGCGATCCCCGGGTCCGTCCTGCACCAGGACGTCTCCCGGCGCTACGAGCCCTCCGAGGCGGTCGAGCGGGCCTGGGCGGCGATCTACTCCGGCGACCAGGACGCCGAACTCGCCCGCCTGGGCGAGGCGTTGACCGACGTGGCCGAACTGGTCTGGCGCTGGCGCAACGACCACCTGGTGGCCACCCGCCGTGCGATGGGCGCCAAGCCCGGCACGGGCGGCTCGGCCGGCGTGGCCTGGCTGGAGAAGCGCGCCCGCAAGAATGTCTTCCCGGAGCTGTGGACGGCGAGGTCCCATGTCTGAACCGGTGCTCAAGGCGGAGAAGCTGGACGCGGCGGACGACCTCGCGCCGCTCCGGGACCGCTTCCTCCTGGACGACGTGGTCTACCTGGACGGAAACTCGCTCGGCGCACTCCCCGCGGGCGTCCCCGACCGCGTGGCCGACGTGGTCCGCCGCCAGTGGGGCGAACTGCGCATCCGTTCCTGGGACGAGAGCGGCTGGTGGACCGCGCCCGAGCGGATCGGCGACCGTATCGCTCCGCTGGTCGGCGCGGCGGCCGGGCAGATCGTCGTGGGCGACTCCACAAGTGTCAACATTTTCAAGGCACTTGTGGCCGCGGTACGGATGGCGGGCGAGGACCGTACCGAGATCCTGGTGGACGCCTCGACGTTCCCCACGGACGGTTACATCGCCTCCTCGGTGGCCCGCCTGACCGGCCGCACCCTGCGGGCCGTGACCCCGGCCGAGGTCCCCGCCGCCCTGAGCGGCCGTACGGCGGCGGTCCTGCTCAACCACGTCGACTACCGCACCGGCCGGCTGCACGACCTGCCGTCGCTGACGGCCGCCGTCCACGCGGCGGGCGCGGTGGCCGTGTGGGACCTGTGCCACAGCGCCGGCGCGCTGCCGGTGGGGCTGGACGAGCACGGGGTGGACCTGGCGGTCGGCTGCACCTACAAGTACCTCAACGGCGGGCCCGGCGCACCGGCGTACCTGTATGTGCGCCGTTCGCTCCAGGACCGCTTCGACTCCCCGCTTCCCGGCTGGAACTCCCATGTGGAGCCCTTCGGGATGCGGCCGGAGTACGCCCCGGCGCCGGGCGCGCTGCGCGGACGCGTGGGCACGCCGGACATCCTGTCGATGCTGGCACTGGAGGCGGCGCTGGAGGTCTGGGACGGGGTGTCGATCGACGCGGTGCGCGCCAAGTCGTTGGCACTGACCGACTTCTTCCTGGAGTGCGTCGCGGCGTATGTGCCCGGGGGACGCGTCGAGTCTCTGACGCCGGTGCCCCACGAGGAGCGCGGCAGCCAGGTGGCCCTGCGGTGCGCGGACGCGGGGGATGCCATGAAGCGGCTGATCGAGCGTGGAGTGGTGGGTGACTTCCGGGCACCCGACGTCCTGCGCTTCGGCTTCACGCCGCTGTACGTGGGCTTCGCGGATGCGGAGCGGGCGGCACGGGTGCTGGGGGAGGTGCTGGGCGGGGCCTAGGTGCCGTGAGGTCATCAGGCCATCAGGCCATCAGGCCATGCGGCCATGCGGCCCTTCGGCTGTGAGGTCATGCGGCCATGACGCCATGAGGTCATGAGGCCGTGAGGTCTTGAGGCCGTGAGGTCTTGAGGCCGTGAGGTCTTGAGGCCGTGAGGTCTTGAGGCCGTGAGGTCGGGTGACGGACGCGGGGCCGCCAACACCGGCGGCACCCCCGTCCGTCCCCGGGTCCTCGCCGCGCGGGCGCCTCCCCGGCAGCCCGGCGAAACCGCAGAACCGTTACGTCTCACCGAGCGTGACAACCCCGTGTCGGCCCACGTCACCGTCCTGATACCTTCCCGCCAACGGCCGAAATTCTCACCTGGTCCGCCTTGCTCGGTCCGCCAAACACGTTTCACCGCTGAGAGGTTGAAGGATGCCGGACGACGCCGCAGCTGCCCGGGCCGCCGCCGAGGAGGAGTCGGCCTTCTCGCATCCCCCGGTCGACCCCGACGTCACGTCCGCTTACGGCAGCCACCCCGACCAGCTGATCGACTTCTACGCGCCCCGGACCGGCACCGACTCCCTCGCCCCCCTGGTGGTGGTCCTGCACGGCGGCGCCTGGCGCGCCCGCTACGACCGCCGCCACATCACCCCGTTCGCGGACTATCTGGCCCGCAGGGGCTTCGCGGTGGCCAACGTCGAGTACCGGCGCGGCGGCGATTCCTCGATCCCCGAGCAGAAGACGGGTGACGGCAGCGACGCCACCCCGCCGGCCGGCCGCTGGCCCGACACCTTCGACGACGTCGCGGCCGCCCTGGACGCGCTGCCCGCCCTCGTCCGCCAGGCGCTTCCGCAGGCCGACCCGCGCCGCACCGTCCTCACCGGCCACTCCGCCGGGGGCCACCTCGCCCTGTGGGCCGCGGCCCGCCACGTCCTGCCCCCGGACTCCCCTTGGCGTACCGGCAGCCCCACCCCCCTGCGCGGTGTCGTGGCCCTCGCCCCGATCGCTGACTTCGAGGTGGCGGAGAAGCTGGACGTCTGCGGCAACGCGAGCCTGCAACTCCTCGGCGGCCCCGACTGCTTCGCCGAGCGCCGCCCCTACGCCGACCCCGTCCTGCTCCTGCCGACCGGCATCGCGACGACGCTCGTCCAGGGACGTACGGACCTGGTCGTGCCGCATGCGGTGGCCGAGTCGTACGCGGACGCCGCGGCGAAGGCGGGGGAGGTGGTGGGCCTGACGCTGCTGGAGGAGGTGGGCCACTTCCCGCTGATCGACCCGGCGGCGGACGCCTGCGCGGTGGTGGCGGAGGAGATCGCCCAACTGGCCTGGTAGCGAGGGAAGTCCGCAACCCTCATGACGTCCGCAACCCTCATGACGGCCGGAAGCCTCATGACGTCCGCAACCCCCATGACGTCCGCGGCCCGCCCCCTGCGGATCCGCCCCGGTGATACCCGTAATACCTGAGAGCTACCCCGCAGAAGAGCTCCCTGGCGGGACGCCGACGACACGCCCCGATCCATAACTTCCTTGTCAGAAAAGCCCGATGGCCGGGCACCCCTGAAAGGAAGCCCGACCATGGGGCACACATACCCGAACGCACCGGCGAGCACGCCCTCCCACGCCACGGACCGGCGCCCGCCGACGGCGATCGTGTCCCGCGAGGGCCACCCGCACCCGCCGACGGCGAGCACGCTCCACGAGGACAACCGGCACCCGCACCCGACGACGAAACGGTCACGGCCGGTGCGGGCGGGAAACCACACCCCGCCAAAGTCACAACGCACCCGCACCCCCAAGTGGCGCCGCACTCTCCTCGCAGCCCTCCTCACCACAGCCCTCACCGCCCCCCTCTCCGCCGCCACCACCCGCCTCCAGATCCCCGCCCCGGCCCCCGCCGCCCTCCCCCCGATCACGGCGACGAGCCTCCGGACAACCCTCCAGAAGACCTACGCCGCCAACCGAGCCAACGCCACCCGCGCCGCCCACATGGCCGCCGCCCACGGCGACACCCACCGCGCCGCAGCCGACCGCACCCTCGCCGCCCCCACCCGCCACCTCCTCACCTTCGACGGCCGAGGCGCCGGCCAGACCACGGAGGTCCTCGGCGACCTCGCCCACGCCGACCACATAGCGGTCCTGGTCCCCGGCTCGGACACCTCCCTGGACACCTACGCCCGCTTCCACAAGGCGGCCGTTGCCCTGTACGCGGACCTCGCCCACCGCGCCCCCCGAGACACCCGCACCGCGGTCATAGCGTGGCTCGGCTACGAGACACCGGCCACCGTCAGCACCACGGTGACCTCGACCACCCGAGCCGACGAAGCCGCGCCCCACCTGCGCGCTTTCGTACGTCAACTGCGCGCCGCCACCTCGGCCCGGACACACATCTCCCTGCTCTGCCACTCCTACGGCTCGGTGGTCTGCGGCCGAGCCGCCCCCGGCCTGGACGCCGATGACATCGCCCTCGTCGGCAGCCCCGGCACCGGCGCGGACTCCGTGAAAGCACTGCACACCAACGCCCGGATCTGGGCGGCCCGCGGCGGCGACGACTGGGTGGGAGTCGTCCCGCACATCAGCGTCGACCTCTTCGGCACAACCGTCGGCTTCGGCACCGACCCGGTCTCGCGCCCCTTCGGCGCCCGGGTCTTCGACGCGGCCGACGCCGACCACAGCGGCTACTTCACCCCGGGCTCGGCCGCCCTCGCCAACCTGGCCCGGATCACCCTCGGCGAGACCTCGGAGGTGACCCGTGCCTGAGCCGACGACAAACACCACCCGCCGCACGACCCGCCGCACCATCCCCCACAACACCCGAGCCACCACCCTCCACGCCCTACGCCGCTCCGCCCACCACCTCGACACCGCCACCCCCGCCACCCGGGACCGAGCCGTAGACGCCCTGCGTGCCTTCGCGATCCTCGGAGTCGTCCTGGGACACTGGCTGGTGACGGCACTGGTGGCCAAGGACGGCGGCCTGCACACGACCAGCCCGCTGCAGCACATGCCCTGGCTGGCCCCGATCTCCTGGCTGTTCCAGACCCTGGCCGTGTTCTTCCTGGTCGGCGGCCATGTGGCTACCCGAAGCCTCGCCACGGCCCGCAGCCGAGGCGAGACCTACGGCTCCTGGCTGCGCGCCCGCCTGACCCGCCTGCTCCGCCCGGTGGCCGCACTCCTGTGCCTCTGGTCGGTGGCCGCCGTGGTCCTCCTCCTCACCGGCACCCCGCTCGCCACGATCGAGACCCTGCTCAAACTGGCCCTGTCCCCCCTGTGGTTCCTGCTGGTCCTCGCCGGCCTGACGGCCGCCACCCCGCTCCTCACCCGCCTCAACCCCCTCTGGCCCCTGGCCGCCGTCCTGCACGTGGACCTCCTCCGCTTCGGCCTGCACCTCGGCCCGTCCTGGCTCGGCTGGCTGAACGTGGCGGCGGGCTGGCTGGTCCCGTACACCCTGGGTGCCGCCTGGACCCGGGGAGAGCTGGACACCCGCCGTGCGGCCCGGGTCCTGTTCCTGGGGGGTACGGCGGCCACGGCCGTGCTCATAGCCTGCGCCGGATACCCGGCGTCCATGGTCGGCGTCCCCGGAGCGACGGTCTCCAACCTCAGCCCCCCGACCCTGGCGGCCGTCACCTTCGGCCTGGCCCAGTGCGGCCTGGCTCTCATGCTCCGCGACCGTCTGCGCCGCGCGATGGCCCGCCCGCTGCTCTGGGTCGCGGTGGCCCTCGTCAACCTCTCCGCGATGACGATCTACCTCTGGCACCAGACGGCCATGATGGCCACCACGGCCACGGGCCTCCTGGCCGGTCGGCTGCCCGGCCTGCACACCTCACCCGACTCCCTGACCTGGGTGGCGTACCGCCTTGCGTGGCTCCCCGTCTTCGCCGTGGTTCTGGCCCTGTGCCGGACGGCCTTCCGCCACCACGAACAGGGCCCCCGCCGCCCCCGAAACCGCAGGTCCCACGTGGTCCACCGACACCTTCCCCCAGCGAGGAACCCGCGCAATGCCTAGTGTTGACCTCGTGAAGCCCGCGGCCGCCGACGGTGAGAACGCCCCCCAGGGGCGACCCGCACCCGACAACTCACCTGCACCGGACCACGCACCCATACGGGACCACGCCCCGTCAGCGGACCACGCAGCCGCGCCGGACCACACAGCGTCAGCCGCATCCGAACCCGACACCGTGCCCACTCCCAAGACCCCCCGACGCCGCCTCCGTACCTGGCTCGGTGAGAACCCCTCCCGCCACTCACCCCCCTTCGCCCGGCACCGCTGGCTCCGCCTGCTCACCTATCTGCTCGTCGCCTACACCGCCCTGGGCATCGGCCTCGGCGGCGGGGAACAGCTGGGCGAGGAGTACCGGTTCACCACCGCCGTCGGTCTGCTCCTCGGCCTCGTCCAGGGCGCCGCCGTCGTCCTGGCGATCTGGCGCCCCGTCCCCGCCTGGGCCGTGTCGCTGGCCGGTGCCGTCCTCACCGCCCTTCTCGCCCGTCCACATCTGGGGACGGACGCGTCCGCCGGCGTCAACTGGCCCTGGCCTGCCCCCGTACTGCTGGCCCACATGCTGGTGCTGCTGCTCCTCGCCCTGCGCATCGGCCTGCGCGGCACGCTCGGCGCGCTGGGCGCGAGCCTTCTGGTGACGTGGGTGCTGCAAGGTGTCATCGGCGCGCAGCGCTACTCTCCCACCTGCCTGATGGCCATCGCCCTGTTCGCCGTAGCGGTCCTCATCGGCACCGTCCTGCGCAGCCGCAGCGAGGCCCGTACCCAGCTGGCCCGGCAGACGACGATCACCGCGGAGGAGCGGGCCCGGCGAGCCCTGCTGGAGGAGCGCAGCCGTATCGCCCGTGAGCTGCACGACGTGGTCGCCCACCACATGTCGGTGATCTCGATCCAGGCCCAGGTAGCCCCGCACCTGGTGGAGAACCCCTCGGAGGAACTGAGGGAGAACCTCGCCGGCATCCGCAACAACGCCCTGGAGGCCCTGACCGAGCTGCGCCGCGTCCTCGGTGTGCTGCGCTCGGAGGGCCCGGACGAGCCGGGGGCCGTCGACGACACCCACCGGCTGTCCGCGCCCGGCACCGGCCCGGCCCCCCACGCGCCGCAGCCGAACCTCGCCCGGCTGGACGCCCTGATCGAGAACACCCGGGCGGCCGGTGTGGAGGTCGCCATGAAGACGAAGGGGCAGCCGCGCGGCTATCCGCCCGGTGTGGAGCTGTCGGCGTACCGGATCGTCCAGGAGGCCCTGAGCAACGTCCTTCGGCACGCCCCGGGCGCGAAGGTCACCGTGGAGGTCCTGCACTACTCCCACGGCATATGCCTGGACATAACCAACTCCCGCCCGAGCCGTCCGGCCCCGCCGTCCCCGGGCAGCGGTCACGGTCTGCTCGGCATGCGGGAGCGCGCGGCGATGCTGGGCGGGCACGTCCTCGCGAGGGGGGAGCGGGAGGGCGGCTTCCGGGTGACGGCGTTCCTGCCGCGCGACGGCACCCCGGCGCCGACCGGCCTCGACCTGCCCGCCGTGTTCAGGAACCGCCCGCCATCCGATTCCACCCCAGATCCGTACCGCCCCGAGCCCCCGACAGGAGACCAGGCCCCATGACGAGCGGCGCCGGCCCCATCCGCGTACTCATCGCCGACGACCAGCAGATGGTCCGGCAGGGTTTCAGTGTGCTGCTCAGCACCCAGCCCGGCATCGAGGTGGTCGGGCAGGCGGTGGACGGGCTGGACGCGATCGTGCAGACCGCCGAGCTGTCCCCGGACGTCGTGCTGATGGACATCCGGATGCCCGAACTCGGCGGCATCGAGGCGACCCGCCGGATCACCGTCGAGCACCCCGCCATCAAGGTGCTGGTGCTGACCACGTTCGACCTGGACGAGTACGTGTACGAGGCGCTGCGGGCCGGGGCCTCCGGCTTTCTGCTCAAGGACGCCTCCGCGGAGAAGCTGGCCGAGGCGGTACGGGTCGTGGCCGCGGGTGATGCCCTGCTCGCGCCCGGCATCACGCGCCGCCTGATCGCCGAGTTCTCCCGTCTGGACGGCAGCCACCGCGCCCCGCTCAAGAAGCGCGTCGGCGACCTCACCGAACGGGAGACGGAGGTGCTGGCGCTGATCGCGCAGGGCCTGTCGAACGCGGAGATCGCCGAGCGGCTGGTCGTGGCCGAGCAGACGGTGAAGACACATGTGGGCCGCATCCTGGTGAAGTTGGGCCTGCGTGACCGCACCCAGGCGGCGGTCTTCGCCTACGAGTCCGGCGTGGTCCGTCCGGGCGGCCGGTGACCCTGTGCCTCCCTTGAGGGGCGACCCGTAGTACCTGAGAGGGACCCCCGAGAACCCCTCTCCATGGTGACGACCGCGACCTTGCCTCCCGCCTACCGTTTTGTACGTGACCGAGACGACGCACACGCAGACGCCACCGCCGGGCCCGGCCGGGGCGACACCGCAGGGCCGGGCCGGCCGGCCGCGCAGCCCCGAGTTCCGGCTCGCCGCGGACGCCCTGAGCGGGCTGCGGCAGGATCTCTTCCACGAGGCCTTCGCCTACCGTCCGCTGCCCCGCCTCGGCGAGGACAGCGCGCTCGTCCGCCGCAGGTCCGGCCGCATGAGGGAGTACGCGAGCTGGGCCCCGCATGCGGTGGTGGCCGTCCTCGGCATGGTGGGGTTGCTGCTGGGCCTGGCGCGCGCCGACGTCTCCGGGGTGCCGTCCCTGCTGTGCGGGCTGCTGGCCCTGGCGCCGGTGCTGCTGACCCTGGTGCGTCCGGCCGGAGCGTTCTGGCTGTCCCTCGCCGCGTCCACGGCCACCGCGGTCATCGGCGCGGACGAGTGGAGCGGCTGGCCGTGGCTGCCGAGCAGCTTCTTCTCCCATCTGGTGGTGCTCACGGTCGTCGCGATACGCACCCGCCCGCGCACGGCGGCCTGGATGTGGGTGCTGACCGGGGTCTACGGCTTCTTCGCCACCAGCATCCTCGGCCGGCCGGACTACGGCACCGATGTGAACCAGATGCTGGTCCTGTCCGCGCTGATCCTGCTGGCGGTCACCGTCCGGCACATACGGCGGGAGGCCCAGCAGGAGGTGACCGCCCAGCAGACGGTGACCGCGCACGAACGCTCCCGCCGCACCCTGCTGGAGGAGCGCACCACGATCGCCCGCGAGCTGCACGACGTGGTCGCCCACCACATGTCGGTGGTCGCGATCCAGGCGGAGGCGGCGCCCTACCGGGTGGAGAACCCGCCGGAGGAACTGCAGAAGGCGTTCGTCACCATCCGGGAGAACGCGGTGGCGGCCCTGACCGAACTCCGCCGCGTCCTCGGCGTGGTGCGCGCCGAGGACTACGAGGTCCCGGACGCCCCCCAGCCGACCCTGGCCGACCTGGACGGACTGCTCGGCAATGTGCGGGAGGCCGGCCTCACGGTGGAGAAGGCGGTGACCGGGGCGGTACGCGAACTGCCGCAGGGCGTGGAGCTGTCGGCGTACCGCATAGTCCAGGAGGCGCTCAGCAACACCCTGCGGCACGCGCCGGGAGCGAGCGCCCGTGTGGAGATCGGCTATGTCCTCGGTGGCCTGGGCCTGCGCATAGTCAACACCCCGCCGCCCGCCGCCCGTCTCATCAAGCCCTCACCGGGCGCGGGCCACGGCATCACGGGCATGCGGGAGCGCGTGTCGATGCTGAACGGTGAGATGACGACGGGCCCTTCGCCGGACGGGGGCTACGAGGTGACGGTGTTCCTGCCGGTGTCGGCGGCCACCGCGACAGAAGGGGACGCATGACCATCCGCGTACTGATCGCGGACGACCAGATGATGGTCCGCGAGGGCTTCTCGGTCCTGCTGAACGCGATGCCGGACATCGAGGTCGTCGGCGAGGCCGTCAACGGAAGGGAGGCAGTCGAGCGGGTCCGGGAACTCACCCCGGACGTCGTCCTGATGGACATCCGCATGCCCGAGCTGAACGGCATCGAGGCGACCCGGGAGATCGTGGCGGCGGACGCGGCGGCGAAGGTGCTGGTCCTGACGACCTTCGACCTCGACGAGTACGTCTACCAGGCCCTGCGGGCGGGAGCCTCCGGCTTCTTGCTGAAGGATGCCTCGGCCCGCCAACTGGCCGACGGGGTAAGGGTGGTGGCGGCAGGTGAGGCCCTTCTCGCCCCCTCGGTCACCAAACGTCTGATCACGGAATTCTCCCGCCTCTCCGAGCCCCCGCGTCTGATGCCGTCGGCGTCCCGGGCGGCCTACGGCGAACTCACGGAGCGCGAGACGGAGGTCCTTGTCCTGATCGCCCAGGGCCTGTCCAACGCGGAGATCGCCGAGCGGCTGGTCGTGGCAGAGTCGACGATCAAGACCCACGTGAGCCGCATCCTGGTCAAACTGGGCCTCAGAGACCGCACCCAGGCAGCGGTGTTCGCGTACGAGGCGAGACTGGTGACACCGGGCTGACGGAGACGGTGAGGGAAGCGGCAGCCGGAGGGGCACCGCACGGGGAAGACGGCGGGGCCCTGGTCAGACCCCGGTCCGGCGGGTTAGCTTCCCCGCATGGCTGGTAGCACCGACCTGATCTTCGATCCCTGGGACCCGGCGTTCGTCGCCGACCCCTACCCGGCCTATGCGGAGCTGCGGGCACGCGGCCGGGTGGTGCGGTACGAGCCGACCGACCAGTGGCTGGTGCCGCGGCACGCGGATGTCTCGGCCCTGTTGCGGGACCGGCGGCTGGGGCGGACGTATCAGCATCGCTTCTCGCACGAGGAGTTCGGGCGGACGCCGCCACCGCCGGAGCGCGAGCCGTTCCACACCCTCAACGATCACGGGATGCTCGACCTGGAGCCGCCGGACCACACCCGGATCCGGCGCCTGGTGTCGAAGGCGTTCACACCGCGCACGGTCGAGCGTCTGCAGCCGTACGTGCACGGCCTGGCAGGCGAGCTGGTGGCGGCGCTCGTCCACGACGGCGGCGGTGATCTGCTGACCGACGTGGCCGAGCCGTTGCCGGTCGCGGTGATCGCCGAGATGCTCGGCATCCCGGAGGGGGACCGGGGACAGCTTCGGCCCTGGTCGGCGGACATCTGCGGGATGTATGAGCTGAACCCGTCCGAGGAGACGGCGGCGAGGGCGGTGCGGGCGTCCGTGGAGTTCTCGGAGTTTCTGCGGGAGTTGATCGCCGCCCGTCGCAAGGAGCCGGGCGAGGATCTCATCTCCGGTCTGATCGCGGCACACGACGAGGACGACGACCGGCTGACCGAGCAGGAGATGATCTCCACGGCCGTCCTGCTGCTCAACGCGGGCCACGAGGCCACGGTGAACGCCACGGTCAACGGCTGGTGGGCGCTGTTCCGCAACCCCGCCCAGCTGGCGGCCCTGCGCGCCGACCACTCCCTGATCCCCTCCGCGATCGAGGAGCTGATGCGCTACGACACCCCGCTCCAGCTCTTCGAACGCTGGGTGCTGGACGACATCGAGATCGACGGCACGGTGATTCCGAGGGGCTCGGAGGTCGCCATGCTCTTCGGCTCCGCCAACCACGATCCGGCCGTGTTCACCGACCCCGAGCGCCTGGACCTCACCCGTACCGACAACCCCCACATCTCCTTCAGCGCCGGTATCCACTACTGCATCGGCGCCCCACTGGCCCGTATCGAACTCGCGGCCTCCATGACGGCCCTCCTGGAGAAGGCGCCGACGCTGACCCTGACGGCAGAGCCCCGGCGGAAGCCGAACTTCGTCATCAGGGGGTTGGAGGGGCTGAGCGTCGAGGTGCGGTGACCGACCGGGGCACCCTCGCCGTCCTCGGGAGGGCCTGGCCGGCCTGGGCGCTTACCCTGGCCGGCCTGGGCGCTTACAGCGAGCAGAAGGACACGCGCTGAGCTCTGTCAGCGTTCTTTGGTCTCCTCCAGCACCGTCCGCCCCAGCAGCGCATACCGCTCGGGCGCCCACCGCTTGAGGTACTGGGCGTAGCCCACGCCGGTCGCCGCGACCAGCGCCACCAGCCAAGGCGTCGCCTTGAGCAGGAGTGACCCGGACTCCGGCCCCGCCGCCACGCCCATGTTGGACACCAGCAGTACGACGACGGCGAGCATCGCGATGCCGCCGACGAGGGGTGCGGTGAAGGTGCGGAACCAGTGGCGGCTCTCGGGGTGGTTCCTGCGGAAGTAGACGAGCACCGCGAAGGAGCACACGGCCTGCACGATCAGGATCGCCATCGTGCCGAGGATGGCCAGCAGGACATAGAGCGCGTTGTACGGGTCCTTGCCCGCGATCCAGAACGCGCCGATCAGTACGGCGCTCACGCCCGTCTGCACCAGGCCCGCGATGTGCGGGGAGCCGTGCCGGACGTGGGTGCGGCCGACGGTGTTCTTCAGCGAGGGCAGCACGCCCTCCCGCCCGAGGGCGTACAGATAGCGGGCGGCGCAGTTGTGGAAGGCCATCCCGCAGGCCAGCGAGCCGGTGATCATCAGCCACTGCATGACGTCGACGGCCCAGTGGCCGACATAGTGCTCGGTGGGGTTGAAGAACAGCGCGAGCGGGTTCGCGGAGGAGGCCGCCTTCACAGCCTCGGCCTCGCCGTTGCCGGTGATCGCCATCCAGGAGACGAAGACGTAGAAGACACCGACGCCCAGGACGCTGATCATCGTGGCCTTGGGGATGATCCGCTTCGGGTCGCGGGACTCCTCGCCGTACATCGCGGTCGACTCGAAGCCGACCCAGGACCAGAAGGCGAAGAAGAGCCCGAGCCCGGCGGACGTGCCCTTGAAGGCGTTGACCGGGTCGACCGGCGCGAGGGAGAACCCGTGCGGGCCGCCGCCGTGGAGGGCGACCGACACCGCCATGGCCGCCAGCACGGTCACCTCGGTCCCGAGCAGCAGCACCAGCAGTTTCTCGGCGACGCTGACCCCGAACCAGGTGCCGGTCGCGTTGATCGCGAGCATCAGGATCGCGAAGGCCCACCAGGGCATGTGCACGCCGGTCTGGTCCTTCAGCGTCGTCGTCGCGAAGGTGGAGAAGATGCCGATCAGCGCGGGTTCGAAGACGACGTACGCGAAGGTCGCCAGCAGTCCGGAGGCCAGACCGGCGGTCCGGCCGAGCCCGTACGAGATGAATCCGTAGAAGGCGCCCGTCGACGTGATGTGCTTCGCCATCGACGTGAAACCCACGGAAAAGATTGCCAGTACGACCATTGCCACGAGATAACTCGCGGGCGCCCCGATGCCGTTGCCGGACGACACCATGAAGGGCACATTGCCGGTCATCGCGGTGATCGGCGCGGCGGTCGCCACCGCCATGAACACCACGCCGAGCAATCCTACGGCGTTGGGTTTCAGCCGGTGAACCGTTTCTCCGTCCGCTGTGCCCGCCGCCGGGGCGACGCCCTCATCCACTGCCATCGGGTGGCCCCCTCCGTGTCCGGTCCATGAGTCCTGGTGGGTCTCCAGTGCGTCCTGATGGAGCAGGATGGTGGACGAGGCGGGTGCACGGGAAGGGGTCGGCGCGGTTAAATATTTGTCACCAGACCTTTAGAGAGGGCTGTGTGGGTCAGGCACCGGCGGGCAGCACCAGCCCCCAGGCCCCCTCCACCACCCGCCATGTCCGCCGCCGCACCGGCCCCGAGACCCCCGAGTCGGCCCGGTACCGGAAGTCCGTCCCCGCGACCGTCACCGTCCGCCCGCAGACCCGCAGCGGAGTCGCCTCCGCGCCCAGCGACAGCGGCCGTACCTCCACCCGCGCCAGCCCGCCCGTGCCCGGCGTCACCGACACCGCCGCCACGGGCTGGCCGAGGTCCACCACCGTCTTCCCGTCGACCTCGACCCGGAGCCGGGAGGGGCGGGGGGCCGGTATCGCGGAGAGCCGGGGCGGGCGCGGGGCGAGGGTGCGCACCAGGGAGCGGTACCAGGTCCGGCCCGAGACCGCCGCCACCGGCTCGGCGGCCGGCGCCCGCATCGGCTCCGGCGGAATGCCCAGGGTGCCCAGGACCACCCCGTCGCCGTCGTCGACCAGCAGGTCCAGGCGCCGCTCGGCCCCGTCCAGGACCGTCCGCGCCGCCGCCACCGCCCCGCCCGGCACGCCCAGGGACCGCGCCAGCGCCGTCTCACCCACCGGGACCACCGACAGGCCGCATCCGGCCAGCTCCCGGGCCCGGTGCAGCAGGGTCACGGCCCGCACCAGAGCGCGGTCGTCACCTACCACCACCGGCCTGCGGGAACCTCGCCGGCCGAGCGCGCGGGCGAATTCCTCCGGCCCGTCCGGCAGACACACTTTGGCCGCCGCACCGGCGCTGAGCACGTCTTTCGCGATTCGTACGGACTCCCCGTCCGCCTGCCGTGCCGCCGGATCGATGATCACCAGCAGCTGTTCGGACGTCGCGAAAGTCGCCACCTCGGTCCTGCCTCGCTTCCTCGGGTAGCATCTTTGTGCAAGAGCCCCTTGCGCTATTGCGCCAGGGGCTTCGTCTATTCCGGGGCATCCGGTCCGACGGTTGGCGACCAACGGCGGTCGCTGTGGCACGCGGCGGTGAACCTTACGCCCACGCCCCCGACCTTGGACATGCCCCGCCCGGAAGGGGTGTACGCGCGTGCCCGCACTTGTGCTGCTCGGTGCTCAGTGGGGTGACGAAGGCAAGGGAAAGGCGACCGACCTGCTCGGTGGCTCGGTGGACTATGTAGTTCGGTACCAGGGCGGCAACAACGCCGGCCACACGGTCGTCGTCGGCGACCAGAAGTACGCTCTCCACCTCCTCCCTTCCGGAATCCTCTCTCCCGGCTGTACGCCGGTCATCGGTAACGGCGTCGTGGTCGACCCGTCGGTCCTGCTCTCCGAGCTGAGCGGTCTGAACGAGCGTGGCGTCGACACGTCCAAGCTCCTGATCAGCGGAAACGCGCACATCATCACGCCGTACAACGTGACCGTCGACAAGGTGACGGAACGCTTCCTCGGCAAGCGCAAGATCGGCACGACCGGTCGCGGCATCGGGCCGACCTACGCTGACAAGATCAACCGCGTCGGCATCCGGGTCCAGGACCTCTACGACGAGTCGATCCTGACCCAGAAGGTCGAGGCGGCCCTCGACGTCAAGAACCAGATCCTGACCAAGCTGTACAACCGGCGCGCCATCGCCGTGGACCAGGTGGTCGAGGAGCTGCTGGGCTACGCCGAGCAGATCGAGCCGTACGTCGCCGACACGGTGCTGATCCTCAACCAGGCGCTGGAGCAGGACAAGGTCGTGCTCTTCGAGGGCGGCCAGGGCACGCTGCTGGACATCGACCACGGCACGTACCCCTTCGTGACCTCCTCGAACCCGACCGCCGGCGGTGCCTGCACCGGCGCCGGCGTGGGCCCGACGAAGATCGGCCGTGTCATCGGCATCCTCAAGGCCTACACGACCCGTGTCGGCGCCGGCCCCTTCCCGACCGAGCTGTTCGACGAGGACGGCGAGGCGCTGCGCCGGATCGGCGGCGAGCGGGGCGTCACGACCGGCCGTGACCGGCGCTGCGGCTGGTTCGACGCGGTGATCGCCCGCTACGCGACCCGGGTCAACGGCCTGACCGACTTCTTCCTCACCAAGCTGGACGTGCTGACCGGCTGGGAGCAGATCCCGGTCTGCGTGGCGTACGAGATCGACGGCAAGCGGGTCGAGGAGCTGCCGTACTCCCAGACCGACTTCCACCACGCGAAGCCGGTCTACGAGACCCTGCCCGGCTGGTCCGAGGACATCACCAAGGCGAAGTCCTTCTCCGACCTGCCGAAGAACGCCCAGAACTACGTCAAGGCGCTGGAGGAGATGTCCGGCGCCCCGATCTCCGCGATCGGCGTGGGCCCGGGCCGGGACGAGACGATCGAGATCAACTCGTTCCTGTAAAGGCCGGTGTCCGGGCCGTCGGCCGGTCCGTCTTCGGGCGTGATCGGCGGGCGGCCCTTTGCCATGCCCGGTGGCGGTACCGGTTGGACAATAGGGGTATGAGCGTCCACCGGGCGGCACTGTGCCGGGGACCGTACGGCGGTGAAGGCGACCAGGCCGACGGCACGGACTGCTCCGACCCGGCCGTCTTCGAGGTCGCCCGGCACGACCTGCCGCCGCTGCGTGTGTGCCCGGTGCATCTCGGGCCCTCCCTGCTGATGGCGAGCCGCGTGCTGTGGCCGCCGGAGATCAGGCTCATCGGCCGCCTGTGACCCCCCACCCGCTGGGGCCTGTTGTTCAGGCGCACTTCACGGGATGGTCATGGACATGAAAATCCTTGACCGTCCCTTGGGTTTCTCGTGGTTCCGGACTGAAGTGGGCGAGGCAAGCATCTACGCGGGTAGTCCCCGCACGGCACTCGCACAGAACCTCCTCAACTCCAGTCTCCCAGGAGCCTCGTATGCCCCTCAGTCCCATGAACCGCCGGGAGTTCGTGAAGAAGTCGGCCGTCACCGGGGCGGCGGTCGCCGCAGCCGGGACCGTCGGCACCGGCACCGCCCAGGCGGCCGAGCAGAAGCCGGACTGCCACCCGCGCACCTGGTCGTTCTCCATCCTCGGCACGACCGACCTGCACAGCCACGTCTTCGACTGGGACTACTACAAGGACGCCGCCTACACCGACAAGGCCGGCAACTCCGTGGGCGTGGCCCGAGTGGCCACCCTCATCAAGCAGCAGCGCGAGGCCAAGGGCGAGGACCACGTCCTGCTGGTCGACGCCGGAGACATCATCCAGGGCACCTCGCTCGCCTACTACTTCGCGCGCGTCGACCCGATCACGGGCACCGACGGCAAGCGGGGCCCCAGGCACCCGATGGCCGTGGCCATGAACCACATGCGCTACGACGCCGCCGCCCTCGGCAACCACGAGTTCAACTACGGCATCGAGGTGCTCAGGAAGTTCGAGAGCCAGTGCCACTTCCCGCTGCTGGGCGCCAACGCCCTCGACGCCAAGACGCTGCGCCCGGCCTTCCACCCGTACACCGTGAAGCGCATCCGGGTGCCCGGCGCGCCGGACATCAAGGTCGGCATCCTCGGCCTCACCAACCCCGGCATCGCGCTGTGGGACAAGGACAACGTCAGCGGGAAGATGGTGTTCCCGGGCCTGGTCGAGCAGGCTAAGAAGTACGTGCCGAGGCTGCGCGCGCTGGGCTGTGACGTCGTCTTCCTGACGGACCACTCGGGCCTGGACGGCTCGTCGTCGTACGGCGACGCACTCCCGTACGTGGAGAACGCCTCGAACCTGGTGGCCGAGCAGGTGCCGGGCATCGACGCGATCCTGGTGGGCCACACGCACGTGGAGGTCCCGTCCTACACGGTGAAGAACGCCGAGACCGGCGAGGAGGTCCTCCTCTCCGAGCCGTACTGCTGGGGCTTCCGCCTCAGCGTCTTCGACTTCGAACTCGAACTCCACCACGGGCAGTGGAAGGTGACGAGCAAGACGGCGCAGACGCTCAACCCCAAGGACGTGGAGGAGGACCCGGAGATCAAGAGTCTCCTGGAAGCCGACCACGAGCTGGTGGTGAAGTACGTCAACACGGCGGTCGGCACCTGCACGCAGGACCTCTCGGCGGCGGAGTCCTGCTGGAAGGACGTGCCGATCATGGACTTCATCCACAAGGTCCAGATGGAGAGCGTGAAGGCGGGTCTGTCGGCGTCGGATGCCGCCCTTCCGCTGATCTCGGTGGCGGCGCCCTTCAGCCGCACGGCCGACATCCCCCAGGGCAGCGTCACCATCAAGGACATCGCCGGGCTCTACATCTACGACAACACCCTGTACGGCAAGAAGCTCACGGGCGCCCAGCTCAAGGACTACCTGGAGTACGGGGCGAAGTACTACCACCAGGTGCCGGCCGGCACGAAGGTCGACACGGCCACGCTGACGAACGCCAACAGCTTCTGGGACTACATGTACGACACGGCGGCGGGCGTCGACTACGAGATCGACATCGCGCAGCCGGAGGGGTCGAGGATCAAGAACCTCAGCTACAACGGCAAGGCGATCGCCGACGACCAGGTGTTCGTCGTGGCGGTGAACAACTACCGCGCGAACGGCGGTTCCGGCTACCCGCACATCGCCGGGGCGCCGATCGCCTACAGCTCGACGAACGAGATCCGCCAGCTGATGATCGACTACGTGACCGCGAAGAAGACCCTGGACCCGGCCGACTTCGCCGTCACCAACTGGAAGCTGACGCAGGCGGGGACGCCGGTCTTCTGACCGTCAGGGCGTGGAGCGGGTGGCGCCGAAGTATGTCTCGTGCGACCAGATGTGGTGGCACGACGGACACTGCAGGTGCAGCAGGCTGCCGCTGTTGGACAGCAGGTAGCGCCACCCGCCCCGGTCGTCGCACTCCGGGCAGTCCATGCCCCAGGCGCGCCGTCCCCGGTCGGCCTGCGGATCAAGCGGCAGCATCGCCGGGTCCCGCCGGGAGTACGCCGGCCGCCACCAGCTCGTCGTAGATGCGCTGCTGCTCGGCGTCCAGGCCCGAGTACAGCAGCGCCCGCGCCTCCTCCTCGCCGCGCAGCGCCGCCGCGGGGTCCCAGTCGGCGCCGAGGGCGGCCATGACGTGGGTACGCCGGAGCATCTCGTGTGAGTTCAGGTCGACGGTGAAGTCGAAGGCGGGGCCGTGGGGGGACATGCCACCGAACGTAGGCAGGCATTTCCCCCACGGCAAGAAGAGGTGGGTGAAATCACACCAGCTCGGCCAGGCGGCGGGATCAGCTGAAGACGATCATCGAGCCCTGCGCCAGTGAGCGGGTCGCCGCCGCGTGCAGGCCCAGCCACACGTGCCGTTCGCGGGCGAAGGGGCTGGGGTCGTACGGCGCGGGGACGGCCGGTTCCTCCAGTTCCGTGGGGGCCGTCGGCGGGGCCGGGGCCGCCGGGGGGTTGGCCGGGTCGATGCCGATCGTCTGGGCCACGTACTCCAGTTCGCGCAGGAGGGTCTGGGAGCTACCCAAGGGGCCGCCGCCCGCGAGGAGTTCCTCGTTGGACAGGGGGTGCGGGAAGTCGACCGGGACGTAGGCGCCCGCGTGGTCGTAGTGCCAGACCAGGTGGGACTGCTGGGCCGTCGTCTCGAACATCTCCAGCAACTGCTCGTAGTCGCCGCCCAGTTCGTCGACGGGGGTCACCGGCAGGCCGCAGACCTGGAGCAGGTACGCGCGGCGGAGGAAGTGGAGGGCGTCGTAGTCGAAGCCGGCCACGGGCGCGACCTCGCCGGACAGGCCCGGCATGTACTGGTACACGGGCACCGGCGGGAGGCCGGCCGTCGTCAGTGCGTTGTTGTACTGCGCGAGTTCCTCGGCGAACGGGTTGTCGGGGGTGTGGCACAACACATCCACGAGCGGTACCAGCCACAGGTCACAGGCCAAAGAGGGCTCCTCGCACAGAAGGGTCCACATGGGAGGTGGTCAGGGAAGGGTAGTCGGTGCGGCGCCGGGGTGCCCCCCGGGTGCGTGCGGTACTGGTCACTTACCCGTTGCTGAGGTGTTCCAGCAGCGCCAGCGAGTGGGCGTTGGAGGCGGCGACGATGCCGCGGGCGGTGTCGGCCTCGCGGCGGGCCAGCGCGTCGACCAGGTCCGTGTGCCCCGCCCACAGCCGGCCGCGCAGGTCGGGGAGGCGGAGCAGGTGCTGCACCGCGCAGACCCAGGACTGCACGCGGAGGCGGTTGAGGAAGTCGCCGAGGTAGGGGTTGCCGAACAGGGCGCTGAGCTCGCGCCAGAAGCGGAGGTCGTAGCCGATGAGGATGGTGAGGTCGCCGGCCGCCGCCGCCCGCTGGGCCTCCTCGCCGCGGCGGCGGACGGTGGCCAGGGCCTCGGTCGTGCGCGGGTCCTCCGGCGGGGTGCGGAAGGCGGGGTGGCCGGTGGTGAGGGCCTGGAACATGCCGTCGGTGACCAGGCTGCGAGCCTCGATCATGTTCCGGTAGTCGGTGAGGGAGTACTCCGGCACCCGGAAGCCCCGGTGCTGGTCGGCCTCCAGGATGCCCTGCGCGGACAGGTCGACCAGCGCCTCGCGCACGGGGGTGGCGGAGACGCCGTACTGGTCGGCGATCTCCTTGACCGTGAACGCCCGGCCCGGTCGCAGCCGCCCTGCCAGCACCTCGTCACGGAGCGCGTCCGCGATCTGCTGGCGCAGGGTGCTGCGGGTCACGGCGCCGGTGCCGGGCATGTCGGGGGCTCTCCTCACACGTGTGGGTGACGTACTCGCCAACTCTTACGAGCACGTCACCTTACGCGTTCGGATCGCCCCGGCGGCAGCCGCCGTACGACTAGGCCGTGTGCTCGTCGGCCACGCTCAGCGCGGCGTCCAGGGCGGCGAAGCCCTCCTTCAGCTCGGCCTCCGTGACGTTGCACGGCGGGACGACGTGGGTGCGGTTCATGTTCACGAAGGGCCACACGCCGTGCCGCTTGGCGGCGGCCGCGAACGCGGCCATCGGGGCGTTCGCCTCGCCGGTGGCGTTGTACGGCACCAGCGGCTCGCGGGTCTCCCGGTTCTTCACGAGGTCCAGCGCCCAGAACATGCCGACGCCGCGCACCTCGCCGACGCTCGGGTGCCGCTCGGCCAGCTCGGCCAGGGCCGGGCCGACGACCGTCTCGCCGAGGCGCCTGGCGTTCTCCACGACACCCTCTTCCGCCATCACGTTGATCGTGGCGACGGCGGCGGCGCAGGCCAGCGGGTGCCCGGAGTAGGTCAGACCGCCGGGGTAGGGGCGCTTGCCGAAGGTCTCGGCGATCCGCTGTGAAATGGCGACGCCGCCGAGCGGGACGTAACCCGAGTTCACACCCTTGGCGAAGGTCATCAGGTCGGGTACGACGCCGAAGAGGTCGGCGGCGAACCACTCGCCCGTGCGCCCGAAGCCCGCCATGACCTCGTCCAGGATGAAGACGATGCCGTGACGGTCACAGATCTCCCGGACGCCGGCCAGGTAGCCGGGCGGCGGGACCATGATCCCGGCCGTGCCCGGGACGGTCTCCAGGATGATCGCCGCGACCGTGCCCGGCCCCTCGAAGGCGATCGTCGTCTCCAGGTGCTCCAGGGCGCGCGCGGTCTCCTGCTCCTCGTTCTCGGCGTAGAAGCGGGAGCGGTACAGGAACGGCGCCCAGAAGCGGACCACACCCTGCGCGGCGCCGTCGTTCGCCCAGCGGCGCGGGTCGCCGGTGATGTTGATCGCCTGCTGGGTGCCGCCGTGGTACGAGCGGTACGCCGAGAGCACCTTCGGGCGGCCCGTGTGCAGCCGGGCCATGCGTACCGCGTGCTCCACGGCGTCCGCGCCGCCGTTGGTGAAGAAGATCTTGTCCAGGTCGCCGGGGGTCCGCTCGGCGATCAGCCGGGCCGCCTCCGAGCGCGCCTCGATGGCGAAGGCGGGCGCGAACGTCGTCATCCGCGCCGCCTGCTCCTGGATGGCCGCGACGACCTTCGGGTGCTGGTAGCCGATGTTCGTGTAGACGAGCCCGCTGGTGAAGTCCAGGTACCGCTTGCCGTCGTAGTCCCAGAAGTACGACCCCTCGGCGCCGGCGACGGCGAGCGGGTCGATGAGGTCCTGGGCGGACCAGGAGTGGAAGACGTGCGCGCGGTCCGCGGCCTTCACTGCGGCGCCGGCGTCGGGGTTGGGCTGAGGGGTCATGCCGGTGAGGGTAAATGTCCGCGATGCGGAAGCGACATCGGCGTCTTGTTCTCTGGACGGGGCGTTTCCGCGACAGGTTGTCGACACCGTGAGCGGTGAGCCGGTCGTGAGCATCGGTGGGCTGCGGATCCAGCCCGACCTCGCGGTACGGCTGATGGAGCGGCTGTCGGTGGTCCTGGACGAGCCGGGCAAGCCTGTTACTGAACCGTAGGCCGTGGGCCGCGCGACTCCCCGGTAGGGCCGGATTATTCTCGTCCGTCGTACACGTATGCGTCGTATGCGTTGCGTGTGCGGCGGGCATGGGACGTATGGGTCTCGGGGGAAGGCGGGGCGGGCATGGAGAAGGTGGGGGCCAAGGATCCACAACGCATCGGGGCTTACCGGCTGCTGGCCCGGCTGGGCGCGGGCGGCATGGGGCAGGTGTATCTCGCCCGGTCGGACCGGGGCCGTACCGTCGCCGTGAAACTGGTCCGCGAGGAACTCGCCGCGCAGGAGGAGTTCCGGGCGCGGTTCCGGCAGGAGGTGCAGGCCGCACAGCGGGTCGGCGGGTACTGGACCGCGCCCGTGCTGGACGCGGACACCGAGGCGGCGGTGCCATGGGTGGCCACGGGGTATGTGGCCGGACCGAGCTTGCAGCAGGTGGTCGGCCGTGATCATGGCGCACTGCCGGAGAGATCGGTACGGATCCTCGCGGCGGGGCTTGCCCATGCGCTCAAGGACATCCATGCGGCCGGGATCGTGCACCGGGATCTGAAGCCGTCGAACGTGCTCGTGACGATCGACGGGCCGCGCGTGATCGACTTCGGGATCGCCCGGGCGCTGGAGACGACCTCGCTGGGCGGGGAGGAGCTGACCCGGACCGGGTCGCTGGTCGGGTCGCCGGGGTTCATGGCGCCCGAGCAGGTGCGGGGGGACCGGATCACGCCGGCGTGCGATGTGTTCTGCCTGGGGTCGGTGCTGGCCTATGCCTCGACCGGGGCGCTGCCGTTCGGCACCGCCCAGAGCGGTGCGCATGCGCTGATGTTCCGGATCGCCCAGGAGGAGCCGGATCTGGCGGGGGTGCCGGAGGGGATCGCCGACCTCGTGCGGGCCTGCTTGCGCAAGGATCCGGCGGCCCGGCCTTCGCTGGACGCGCTGCTGGAGTGGACGGGGGCGGAGGACACCGTGTCCGGGGGGAGGTCCCGGGATCCCTGGCTGCCGGGGGCGCTGGTCGCGCAACTGGGGCGGCATGCCGTGCAGTTGCTGGAGGCCGAGGATCCGGAGGGGGGTGGCGCGGCTGCGGGTTCGTCGACGGGTGCGGAGGCGTCCGGTTCCGGTTCCGGGTCCGGGTTCCCACCCGCACCAGCCGAGCGGGAGCCGTCGTCGGGTGCGGGTTCCGCCTCGCAGAGCGGTGCGGAGGAAGGCGCCCGGAGGGGGGCTTCGCCCGAGCATGCTGCTGTTTCCGATGACATCGCCGTGCCGTCGGCCGATGGCCTGGGGACGGGCGGTGCCGGCGGGGGTGTCGATCATCTGCCGACCGTTGTGGCGGGGCAGGCTCCGGTGCCGGGGCTGCCGTCGGCTGCCCCGGGGTCCGGGGCGTACGGGTATGCGCAGCAGCATCCCCAGCCGCAGCCGTATCCGCGGTCGGGCGGTGCCTACGGGTATCCGCAGCAGGCGTACAACCCCTACGGGGGCGGGATCGGGTCCACGCCGCCGTACGGGCCGTCGCCCGGTCCCGGGGGGCGGGAGCCGGAGCGGCGCAGCGGGCGGTCGACCGCGCTGCTCGTCGTGATCGCGCTGGTGGTGGCGCTGGGCGCGGGCGGCTCGGTGTACGCGTTGATGAGCAACGGCGGCGGGACCGGCGACCAGGGCGGCGCGACGTCCGGTCCCGTACCGACCGCCGGCTCCGCCACCTCGGGTGCGCCCAGCCCGGGGGAGTCGACGCCGTCCGCCTCCGCGTCCAGTTCCGTGGACGGGGCCGTACCGGACGCCTACCTCGGCACCTGGCGGACGACGATCGACAACGCCAACGGCACCAGCACCCGCCAACTGACCATCCGGCAGGGCAAGGTGGGCGACAGCGTGCTGACGCTGGTCGCGAACGGGCCCACGGACAGCGGGGGGATGTACCACTGTGTCTTCGCGGCCACGCTCACCCAACAGCCCGGTGGGGAAGGGCCGTTGGAGATCGGGCCGTCCACCGTCACCAGCGGCGAGCCCGCCTCCTCCTGCTCCCCGGGCGAGGCCACCGAGGTGACCGTGCTGCCGGACGGCAGGCTGAAGCGGGCGAAGGCGAGCGGCGGGGAGAGCCTGACGTACACCAAGCAGTAGGGGTGTGAACGGCCGGCCGCGGTGCCGTCGGCGGCGGCTGTCCGGCACTCTAGCGCGGCTCCGGCGGCCGTTGCCGGGGCATGTTCGGGCGGGCGCCGTTGGCCGGGGGCAGCGGGAAGCGGCCGGGCGCGCCCCCGACCTCCTGCCGTGGCACATAGGTCACCGCCGCCTGGATCCCCAGCGGCGCCGACCCGGTGCGGAACTCGACCATCCAGTCCGTGGTCTCCGTGCGCACCAGCTCCGTCACGTCCTCGGTGAAGCGCCGCAGCACCCCCAGGCACCGCTCGGCCGCCTCCGCCGCCGTGCCCTCCGCCGGGCCCAGCACCTCCCGGACGCTCTCGGAGGCCCAGTCGAACTGCAGCGCCTGCAGCCGCCGCTGCACGGCCTGCGCGGTGGCCACGTCACGCATCCAGCCGGACGTCACCCCGAAGTACCGGTCGACGCCGACGCAGGCGACCGCGACGAGCAGCGCCAGACAGCCCCAGGGCGCGATCCCCTCGGCCGCTCCCGCCAGGTCCAGCAGCGGCAGCGCGGCACCGGCCACCGCGCCCGCCGCCGCGCCCGACCGCAGCACCCGGGCGCCGCGCCGCTTCCACATCCGGTCCCGCAGATACCAGGACGCCGTCTGCAGCGCCCCGCGCTCCACCCACCGGTACAGCTCGTCGAGCCGCTCGGCGGGCTCCCCCCAGTCCCCGAGCGGAAATGCCCGCCCGGTCAGGTCGCCCGGCCGCAGCCCGGCCGCACCCTCGCCCCGCCCGTCCTGTGGCGGACCCTCGGGCTGCATCTCCGGCTGACCCACCCGGCACTCCCTACTCAGTCACTGATCCCCACCGGTCACGCAGCGTGACATACCACGCCGATTCCATGCCGGTGCCATGGCCGATTCCATGCCGACGCGCGGCACCCTTCCTACCGCCCAATGGGTGGCGAAGAAGGCTCTTTCCCGGCTTTTCCGCCCGGAAGTGGGCCTTGATCAGGTATAGGGCTGCCGTTGTTCTCACTCGAAAGAGTGGCGGGGCGACGGGCGCGTGGACCACGTAGGCTCATGCTCAAGGAGAAGAACGTAGAGGAGCTGATCGTGATCCCCGGTGGTGGCCAGCCCAACATGCAGCAGTTGCTCCAGCAGGCCCAGAAGATGCAGCAGGATCTGCAGCGGGCCCAGGAGGAACTGGCGAACACGGAGGTCGACGGGCAGGCCGGCGGTGGTCTGGTGAAGGCCACGGTGACCGGCGCCGGTGAGCTGCGCGCGCTGAAGATCGACCCGAAGGCCGTCGACCCGGAGGACACCGAGACCCTCGCCGACCTGATCGTGGCGGCCGTACAGGCGGCCAACGAGAACGCCCAGACCCTCCAGCAGCAAAAGCTCGGCCCGCTCGCCCAGGGCCTCGGCGGCGGCACGGGCATCCCCGGTCTGCCGTTCTGAGTCCGGGCCAACTACGGTACGTACCGAAAGGTCTTAAGGAAGGGCAGTCCGGTGTACGAAGGCGTGGTCCAGGACCTCATCGACGAGCTGGGGCGGCTGCCCGGCGTCGGTCCCAAGAGCGCGCAGCGGATCGCCTTTCACATCCTGCAGGCCGAGCCGACGGACGTGAAGCGCCTCGCCCAGGCCCTCCTGGAGGTGAAGGCGAAGGTCCGCTTCTGCGCGATGTGCGGGAACGTCGCGCAGGAGGAGCTGTGCAACATCTGCCGCGACCCGCGCCGCGACCCCTCGGTGATCTGTGTCGTGGAGGAACCGAAGGACGTCGTGGCCATCGAGCGCACCCGCGAGTTCCGGGGCCGCTACCACGTCCTGGGCGGCGCCATCAGCCCGATCGAGGGCGTGGGTCCCGACGACCTGCGTATACGAGAACTTCTCGCGCGGTTGGCCGACGGGACGGTCACGGAACTGATCCTGGCCACGGACCCGAATCTGGAGGGCGAGGCGACGGCGACGTACCTGGCCCGCATGATCAAACCCATGGGCTTGAAGGTCACCCGCCTGGCCAGCGGCCTCCCGGTGGGTGGCGACCTGGAATACGCGGACGAGGTCACCCTCGGCCGCGCCTTCGAGGGGAGACGACTCCTAGATGTCTGACGCCACACTGCACGCGACCGCTCAGAACCCGGACGACTTCGTGGTCCAGATCGCGGACCAGGTCGAGAGCTTCCTGGTGGCCGTCACGGAGGTGGCGAGGGGCGACGAGCCCGGATCCACCGTCCCCTTCCTCCTCCTGGAGGTCTCCCAGCTGCTGCTGGCCGGTGGCCGCCTGGGCGCCCACGAGGACATCGTCCCCGAGGAGCGCTACGAGCCGGACACCGGCCCGGACGCGGATGTGGACGAACTGCGCGAGAACCTCGCCCGGCTGCTGGACCCCGTCGACGTCTACTCCGAGGTCTTCGACCCCTACGAGCCGCGCAAGGCCCCGGTCCCGGCCCGTATCTCCGACGACCTGGCCGACGTCATCACCGACCTCCGCCACGGCATGGCCCACTACCGTGCCGGCCGCACCACGGAGGCCCTGTGGTGGTGGCAGTTCTCCTACTTCTCCAACTGGGGCCCCACGGCCTCCGCCGTGCTGCGCGCCCTGCAGTCGGTCCTCATCCACGTCCGCCTCAACCAGCCCCTGGAAGAACTCGACGGCCTCGACACCGACCAGGCGACGATGGGCGACGAGACCCTGGAGTTCGAGGCGGGCCGTGTGATGGCGGAGGAGATCGGCGGACCGCTGGGGATGCCGCCGGGGAGGAAGTGACCGCCCCCGCTCACCACATCCCCCACAGCCCCTTCGTCATCGCCGTGCCGCCGCCCGCCAGGGCCAGCAGCAGGACCAGGTGGCGGGCCAGGTGTTCGGGGATGCGGGGGGCGATCGTGTGGCCGATCAGGGCACCGGCCGTCATCGCCGCGCCGGCGACGGCCCATTGGGGTGCGGTCAGCCGGGGTGCGCCGTTCGCGGCGATCGAGAACGCGTTGACGGCGACGCCGTAGAACTGGGCGTTGGGCACGAACTCCCGTACCGTCCAGCCCGCGTTGAGGGCGTAGAGCGACACCGGTGGGCCGCCCACGCCCGCCGCCGCGTTCATGAAGCCGCCCAGCGCGCCGGCCGTCACCGCCCCCTTGCCGCCCCGCAGGGCCGCTACCCGGGCGCCGCGCATCACGAGCAGCACGGCCACCGTCACCAGGGCGCCCATCACCAACAGCAGGACCGGGCGCGGGAGTTGGCGGGTCATCCAGGCGCCCGCCGGGACCGTGCAGGCCGCCGCCAGGCACAACGGCACCATCGCCGCCGGGCGCACCCGGCGCCAGCCGCCGGCGAGGCCCACGACGCTGATCGCCCCGGCGGCACAGTTGGCGAGCACCACCCCGTCGGCGGGGCCGAGCAGCAGCACCAGGCCCGGTACGGCGACCAGGGCGAAGCCCATGCCGGTCAGCCACTGCACGCATCCGCCGAGCAGGACGATCGCCGCGAGCACCGTCTCCGTCATGCCGTACCCCCCTGGTGATGGAAACCTGATGCGGTGACGACTGTGACGAGTGGCACTTTCCCGCGTGGTCCGGCGGAGGCTGGGCAGATGCCGGACGCGGGACGCCCGATGTCTCACCATGCGGGAGCAGGGTGGTGGAATTCGGGCGCTCGTTAGACTGAGCCGACACAAACGAACCGAGCGAGGAGCGCACGTGGGCCTTGTCGTGCAGAAGTACGGAGGCTCCTCCGTAGCCGATGCCGAGGGCATCAAGCGCGTCGCCAAGCGGATCGTGGAAGCGAAGAAGAACGGCAACCAGGTTGTCGTCGTCGTTTCCGCGATGGGCGACACGACGGACGAGCTGATCGATCTCGCCGGGCAGGTTTCTCCGATGCCTGCCGGGCGCGAATTCGACATGCTGCTGACCGCCGGAGAGCGGATCTCCATGGCCCTGCTGGCGATGGCGATCAAAAACCTGGGTCACGAGGCCCAGTCCTTCACCGGCAGCCAGGCGGGCGTCATCACCGACTCCGTCCACAACAAAGCCCGGATCATCGATGTCACCCCGGGCCGGATCCGCGAGTCGCTCGACAAGGGCAACATCGCGATCGTCGCCGGTTTCCAGGGCGTCAGCGCCGACAAGAAGGACATCACCACGCTGGGCCGTGGCGGTTCCGACACCACGGCCGTGGCGCTCGCCGCCGCGCTCGACGCCGAGGTCTGCGAGATCTACACCGACGTCGACGGCGTGTTCACCGCCGACCCGCGCGTGGTGAAGAAGGCGAAGAAGATCGACTGGATCTCCTTCGAGGACATGCTGGAGCTCGCCGCCTCCGGCTCCAAGGTGCTGCTCCACCGCTGTGTGGAGTACGCCCGCCGTTACAACATCCCGATCCATGTCCGGTCCAGCTTCAGCGGACTGCAGGGCACCTGGGTCAGCAGTGAGCCGATTGGGGACAAGAAGGTGGAGCAGGCCATCATCTCCGGTGTCGCGCACGACACCTCCGAGGCCAAGATCACGGTCGTCGGCGTGCCGGACAAGCCGGGTGAGGCTGCCGCGATCTTCCGGGCCATCGCCGATGCCGCGATCAACATCGACATGGTCGTGCAGAACGTGTCCGCCGCCTCCACCGGCCTGACGGACATCTCCTTCACGCTGCCGAAGACCGAGGGCCGCAAGGCCATCGACGCGCTGGAGAAGAGCCGGTCGGGCATCGGCTTCGACTCGCTGCGCTACGACGACCAGATCGGCAAGATCTCGCTGGTCGGCGCCGGTATGAAGACCAACCCGGGCGTCACCGCCTCCTTCTTCGAGGCGCTGTCCGACGCGGGCGTGAACATCGAGCTGATCTCGACCTCCGAGATCCGTATCTCGGTCGTCACCCGCAAGGACGACGTGCCGGAGGCCGTCCGTGCCGTGCACACCGCCTTCGGGCTCGACTCCGACACGGACGAGGCCGTCGTCTACGGCGGCACCGGCCGATGACCTCGACGTACGGAGGCGTACGACGATGACCGGGAAGCCGACACTCGCGGTCGTGGGAGCGACCGGAGCCGTCGGCGTGGTCATGCTCCAGATCCTGTCCCAGCGCGCGGACATCTGGGGCGAGATCCGCCTGATCGCCTCCCCCCGCTCGGCCGGCCGCAAGCTGGCCGTGCGCGGGGAGGAGATCGAGGTGGTGGCCCTGAGCGAGGACGCCTTCGACGGGGTCGACATCGCCCTGTTCGACGTCCCGGACGAGGTCGCCGCGCAGTGGGCGCCGATCGCCGTCGCGCGCGGTGCGGTCGTCGTCGACAACTCCGCCGCCTTCCGGCTGGACCCCGAGGTGCCGCTCGTGGTGCCCGAGGTCAACCCGCACGCCGTACGGACCCGGCCGCGCGGGATCGTCGCCAACCCCAACTGCACGACCCTGACGATGATCGTCGCCCTGGGCGCGCTGCACGCCGAGTTCGGGCTGCGCGAGCTGGTGGTGTCGTCGTACCAGGCGGTGAGCGGGGCCGGGCGGGCCGGTGTGGACACGCTGCGGGCCCAGCTGTCCCTGGTGGCCGGGACCGAGCTGGGCACCAAGCCCGGTGACGTACGGCGGGCCGTCGGGGAGGACACCGGGCCGTTCCCGGACCCGGTCGCGCTGAACGTCGTCCCGTGGGCCGGGTCGCTCAGGCAGGACGGCTGGTCGTCGGAGGAGATGAAGGTCCGCGACGAGTCCCGCAAGATCCTCGGGCTGCCGCAGCTGCCGGTCGCCGTGACCTGCGTACGCGTCCCGGTGATCACCACCCACTCGCTGACCGTGCACGCCCGCTTCCAGGGCGAGGTGACCGTCGACGGCGCCCGGGAGATCCTCGCCACCGCCCCCGGTGTGGTGCTGTGCGACGACCCGGCCGCCGGCGAGTTCCCCACCCCCGCGGACGTCGTCGGCACCGACCCGACCTGGGTGGGCCGGCTGCGGCGGGCCCTGGACGACCCGACCGCGCTGGAACTCTTCGTGTGCGGCGACAACCTCCGCAAGGGCGCCGCGCTGAACACCGCGCAGATCGCGGAACTGGTCGCGGCGGACTTCTGCTGAGGCTCCGGCCGCGGAATGCCCTTACTTTTCGGTGCCATGCGTAGGACCTGAGTAAGAAGTGTGTCCAGCGGCATGGTCCGGACCACTTGATCCCAGGCCGTACGGCAGCGGAGGATCAAGCCAGGAACCTCCTCCCCGCCCCGCGCAACCGCTTGCAGGGCGGGGAGCGTCTTTGCGGTCACCCTCGTGGGCTGCGGAGGCGAGGATCCTGGCGTGGGGGCGCCGTGATCGGGGCGTGGGGACGCCCGTTCAAACTGGACATAGGGGAAGAGCGGGACGCATGACGGCACTTGAGGCACCGCCGGTCGTCGCACATGTGGCGCCCGGCACGTACAACCCTGGCGGGGGCAGACGTGTCCAACTGGCGTGGCAGAGGTACTCGAACTCAGCGTGGCCCGTGGCGCGGCGGCCCTCCGGCCGCCCCGTGCGGCGCTCCGGCCCCGCACGCCCGGCGGCATGCCGGTGATCGCGCCCATGCCCGCAGCGCGGCCCGCCCGCATACCGAGTCAGCGTGACGGTTCCGACGAGACCGCGGCGACGGCGGCCGCCGGGACGACCGTCGACCACCTCACCGAGACCTACCGGGCGCACTACCGCTCCCTGCTCGGCCTCGCCGCGCTGCTCCTCGACGACACCGCCTCCTGCGAGGACGTCGTCCAGGAGGCCTTCATCCGCGTGCACTCCGCGCGCAAGCGCGTCCGCGACCCCGAGAAGACCCTCGCCTACCTCCGCCAGACGGTGGTCAACCTCTCCCGCTCCACGCTGCGCCGCCGCATCCTCGGCATGAAGCTGCTCTCCAAGCCGATGCCGGACATGGCGAGCGCGGAGGAGGGCGCCTACGACCAGCTGGAGCGCCGCGACCTCATCAAGGCGATGAAGGGCCTGCAGCGCCGCCAGCGCGAGGTCCTGGTGCTGCGCTACTTCGCGGACATGACCGAGGCCCAGGTCGCCGAGACCCTCGGTATCTCCCTGGGTTCGGTGAAGGCGTACGGCTCGCGGGGCATCGCCGCGCTGCGGGTGGCCATGGGGACACCGGCATGAGCGCGCGCGCCGAAGGGGGCGATTCCGATGAACGCCGTTCCCACGAACGTGACGAGCGCTTCGCCCCGCACGAGCCGACGAACCGGGATGAGCAAGAGCACACGCAACCGCACGCTGGGAACGGAACTGTGAACCACGGCCCCGACAAGAAGGACCCCGAGGCCCTCGACCAGGGGGCCGACGGGGTGGGCCGCCCGGGTCCGGACGGCCTCGGCCGGGGTTCCGACGGGTTCGGTCGCCCGGGTCCGGACGGCCTCGACCGGGGTCCCGGCGGGTCGGGTTCGGGTTCGGATGGCCTCGGCCGGGGTTCCGACGGGTTCGGTCCTGGTGTGGATGGGCGCGGCCGGGGTTCCGACGGGTTCGGTTCCGGTTCGGACGGGGCCGGCCGCGGGCATGACGGGTTCGGCCCGGGTCCCGGTGGGCGTGGCTCGGATGCGGACGGGTTCGGTCCGGGTCTCGACGGGTCCGGTCCGGGTCTCGACGGGTTCGGCCCGGGTCCCGGTGGGCGTGGCTCGGATGCGGACGGGTTCGGTCCGGGTCTCGACGGGTTCGGCCCCGGTCTCGACGGGCTCGGTGGCGACGAGCTGGCCCTGCGGCGGATGCTGCACTCCGCGGTCGACGGCATCGAGCCGCGTACCGGTGCGCTGGACCGTCTGCGCCGGGCCGTGCCCGCACGGCGGGCCCGCAAGCGGCAGGCAGCCGTCGGTGTGGCCGCCGCGGCGCTGTTCTTCGGCACCGCGATCCCGGCCCTCGTCCACGTCTCGCAGTCCGACGGCTCCGACCCCGACACCGCGATGGCCGGCCAGTCCTCCCAGGCCCAGGGCGGCTCCGGGCAGGACAAGGGCCAGGGCGGCGCCACGGGCGACACGAAGGCCCCGGGCGGTACGGACGTCAAGCCCGGCAAGGAGCCCGGCAGGCCCGGTGCGACGGGCAGGCCCGGCGGCAACAGCGCCGGCTCCACCGGCGGCACCAACCCCTCCGCCACCCTCGCCGCGGGCGGCGTCCCGCTGTGCACCACGGCCCAGCTGGGCTCCGCCACCGGCACGGCTCAGGCCCCCGACACCGCGGGCGTGGTCTACGGCACGTTCCGTGTCGTCAACGTCTCCTCCGCCGCCTGTACCGTCGCCGGCGCGGGCACCCTCACGCCGACCGCGGTGGGCGCGGCCGACCAGACCAAGATCAGGGCCGTGCGGCATACGGCCGGGGACGCGGCGACCGGCCTGCCCGACCCCTCGCTGGAGGTCTCCGGGCTGGTCCTGCAGCCGGGCGCGGCCTACGAGGAGAAGTTCGCCTTCGTGCCCTCGGCGACCTGCCCCACCACCGGCGGCGGCAGCCCCACCGGCGGCTCGGACACGGGCGGCGCCTCGCCGGATCCGTCGCCCTCCCAGGACGCGAGTGCCTCCGGCGGTTCGGCCGGCAGCGCGGGCTCGTCGGGCACCACCACCCAGCTCACGACCGAGAACGGCACGGCCGACGGCACCGTACGGATCACCCACGCCGCGCAGGGGGGTTCACCCGCGGCCACGGCGACCGTGGCGGGGGAGTGCGCGGGGACGGTCTATTACACCGGGGTGCTGGCGGCGTCGTAGCCTCGGGTCAGCCGCTGACCACCGGCTCCGGGGATTCCTGCGGCACCAGGCCCAGCGCGGCGTCCCGCGCGGTCTCCGCTTCCCGTCGCAGCAAGCGGAACCACATGAACACCACGAACCCGGCGAAGACGAACCACTCGCCGGTGTAGCCGAGGTTCTGGAACGCCTTCAGGTCCAGCCCGGTGCCCTCCGGCGCCGTCGCGGGCACGGCCTTCATCCCGGAGTCGGCCCTGTCGAGGGTGACCCAGGCGTCGTACAGCCGGTACGGCACCAGGTTCACCAGCGACGCCGAGCTGATCGCCCCCGTCTGCCCGGCCGGCAGCCCGCCGACCGCGCTGACCCCGTTGTCCCCGGGCGTCTCGGACGCCTGCAGCGCGCCGGTGACGGTGACCTCGCCGCTCGGCGGGGCCGGGGCCTTCGCCGCGTCCGCCTTGCCCGGCAGCCAGCCCCGTACCACCGGCAGGGCCTTGCCGGAGTCGGTGCGCAGCAGGGTCAGGACGTAGAAGCCGTTCTTGCCGTCGAGCTGCCGGCCGGGCACCAGCAGCTGCTTGCCGTACTGCCCGTGCGCGGTGACCCGGCGGCCCGAGGTGGCCTTGTCGACGGGCAGCATCGAGGCCAGCGGCCGCGCGGTCTCGTGCTGGTCGGAGGCGGCCTGCTCGGTCGCGGCCCGGTGCTCCTGCACCCGTCCCTCGAACCGGCTCAGCTGCCACGACCCCATGAAGACGCAGAACGGGATGGCGAGCAGCACGAAGACGTTGATGCCCCACCAGCGGGGTGTCAGCAGAAACCGGTACACGCCTTCCACGGTACGGCTCGGCCGCCCGGGGCCCTTGCGCGGGTCGTCTCTTAGCCCTCGACGGCCTTCAGCGCGTAGAACTGGTGGTCGACCCGGGTGCTCATGGCCGGGAAGTTATCCACAGGCTGCGCATACCCGCCACCCAATTGTCGGCGCGGCCGGGCAGTATGGGCGCATGACTGGGGCCATGAGTGAGAGCAAGGAGCCGGGCGTGCGGGACGTGGCCGGCATGCCGGACTGGGAGAAGCGCTTCAGGGCGCCACGCGTGTCGCTGCCCGACTGGGCGGAGGACGCGCCGGACCGCTCCCTGTTCGTGTCGAACGCGACGGGCACGTACGAGCTGTACGCCTGGGATCGTGCGACGGGCGAGCAGCGCCAGGCGACGCACCGCCCGAACGGCACGACGGACGGCGTGCTCTCCCCGGACGGCGCCTGGATCTGGTGGTTCGACGACAAGGACGGCGACGAGTTCGGCATCTGGCGCCGCCAGCCCTTCGGGGGCGGGGTGGCCGAGCCCGCCGTCCCGGGCCTCGGCCCCTCCTACCCGGCGGGGCTCGCGCTGTCCCGCGACGGGCGTACGGCGGTCGTAGGCCGCTCCACGGACGAGGACGGTACGACGATCCACCTCGCGCGCGAGGGCGAGGACCCGGTCGAGATCTACCGGCACCGCGAGTCGGCGGGCGTCGGCGACCTCTCGCACGACGGCTCCCTGATCGCGGTCGAGCACACCGAGCACGGCGACGCGATGCACGCGGCGCTGCGCGTGCTGCGCCCGGACGGCACACCGGTCGCCGAGCTGGACGACACCAAGGGCGGCACCGAGGAGCTGGGCCTGGAGGTACTGGGCTTCGCGCCGGTCGACGGCGACACCCGGCTGCTCATCGGCCACCAGCGCCGGGGCCGCTGGGAGCCGCTGGTGTGGGACGTGGCCACGGGCGAGGAGAGCGACCTCGCCCTGGAACTGCCGGGCGATGTCAGCGCGGAGTGGTATCCGGACGGCTCGGCCCTCCTCATCGCCCACGGTTTCGAGGCCCGCAGCGAGCTGTTCCGCTTCGACCTGGCGAGGCGCGAGCTGACCCGCATCCCGACCCCGCCCGGCACGGTCTCCGGTGCCACGGCCCGCCCCGACGGGAGTGTCGAGTACCTGTGGTCGTCGGCCGCCGAGCCCCCGGCGGTCCGCTCGACGGCAGGCGGTGTCGTCCTGGACCCGCCCGGCTTGGCGTGCCCCGCGTCGGTGCCGGTGGAGGACGCGTGGGTGGAGGGCCCCGGCGGCCGTATCCACGCCCTGATCCAGAAGCCGGCCGGCGCCACCGGCCCTCTCCCCACGGTCTTCGACCTGCACGGCGGCCCGACCTGGCACGACAGCGACTCCTTCGCCGCGGGCCCGGCCGCCTGGGTCGACCAGGGCTATGCGGTGATCCGTATCAACTACCGCGGCTCCACCGGCTACGGCCGCGCCTGGACGGACGCCCTGAAGCACCGGGTCGGCCTGATCGAGCTGGAGGACGTCGCCGCGGTGCGCGAGTGGGCGGTCTCCTCGGGCCTCGCCGACCCCGCCCGCCTGATCCTCACCGGCGCCTCCTGGGGCGGCTATCTCACCCTGCTCGGCCTCGGCACCCAGCCCGAGGCGTGGTCGGTGGGCATCGCAGTCGTGCCCGTCGCGGACTACGTCACCGCGTACCACGACGAGATGGAGGCCCTGAAGGCCATGGACCGCACCCTGCTGGGCGGCACCCCCGAGGAGGTCCCCGAGCGCTTCGAGGCCTCGTCCCCGCTGACCTACGTCGACGAGGTCAAGGCCCCGGTCTACATCTCGGCCGGCGTCAACGACCCCCGCTGCCCGATCCGCCAGATCGACACCTACGTCAAGCGCCTGGAGGCGAGAGCCGCGACCCACGAGGTGTACCGCTACGACGCCGGGCACGGCTCGCTGGTGGTGGACGAGCGCATCAAGCAGGTGAGACTGGAAATGGACTTCGCGGCGAGGCACCTGGGCGTCTAGGGGGGCCTTCCCGGCCGGCCGAGGCACCTGGAGGGTCAGCGCAACTCCGCGAGCCCTCGACGCGTGGCGGCGACGACGACCCGGTCCCCCTTCGCCAGCACATGGCCCGGTGCCGTGTCGGTGCGTCCTTCCAGCGCCAGTACCCGCCAGGAGCCGGCCCGGAAGGCGTCCCGCACGGTCCGCCCCTCCAGCTGGACGTGCCCGGCGACATCGACCGCGGCGAACAGCAGCACCCTGCGCTCCACCGCGACGGCGCCCAGCACCTGCCGGCCGAGCATCGCCCCGGCGAACGCGGGCGCGGCCAGATGCGTGACGCTCCGGCTCCGGGTCAGGGCGTGCGGGTACGCGGCCCGCAGGGTGCGGTACACCGCGGTGGCGAAGTCGTCGTCGTACAGCCGTAGCACCACCCGCAGATCGGGCCGTACGGAGCGGGCGTACAGCACGGCCTCCAGGTTCGTGGTGTCCGCGCTGGTCACCGCGAGCAGCGCGTACGCCCGGTGGATCTTGGCGGACTCCAGCACCCCCTCCTGGGTGACGTCCCCGAGCACCACCGGCACCCGCAGCCGCCGCGCGGTCGCAAGTCCCCGCGCCTCCGGGTCGGACTCGACGCACACGACGGGGATGTCCAGCTCGCGCAGCCGGGTCAGCACCCGGGTGCCGATCTTCCCGAGCCCCAGCAGCACCACGTGCCCGCCGAGGCCGCGCGGCGGTTTGCGCAGAGCGGAGGCGGTGCGGAAGGTGCCCAGCGCCTCCAGCACGGCCGCCAGCAGCACCGGAAGCAGCAGTAACCCGACCAGTCCGGAGAGGAGTTGAAGGATTTGCCGGCCCAAAGGGGCCCCGATGGCGGGGTTGTCGATCGCGAACAGGTCGAGGAGCGTGTAGTAGAAGGCGCGCAGCGGATGGATCCCCGGGCTGACCACCCACAGCGCGACGGCGAGCGCGACCACGCACGCCACCATGCCCGCCAGCGACCACCGCAGCCGCCGGGAGAACAGCGAGGCGAACGGCGGTACCCCGCCCCGGCCGGGCGCGGCCGACTCCCCGCCGCCCGCCGACGACACCTGCTCCAGCACCACGGCCGCCCGCCCGGCGGCCTGCCGTACCTCGTCGTCGTCCGGCAGCAGCCGCGGCTCCTGCTCCGCGCCCTCGGGGTCCGCGCCCGGCGGGGAGAGCAGGGCGAGCGTGCACAGCCCGGAGCCCGCCGCCGGCCGTTCGACGGCCCGCAGCAGCAGCCCCTCGGTCTGGACGACCTTGCTGGTGCCGGCGACGGCGGTGGCGGCCAGCGCGGGCGCGGCGGTGTCGGCGTCGGACAGCACCGTGGTGGACGCGTCCGTGCCGCCCTCGCCGTCGCCTGCGGCCAACGCGGCCGCCTGGTCGAGGAGTTCCTCGATGTGCTGGCCCAACCGCCGGTTGTAGAGCCGGAGGACGAGCCGCAGCCGCGGGTTGAGCCGGCGGGCGGTCAGCGCGGCCCGGATGTTGGTCTCGTCGTCGTCGAAGACGAGGGCGAGCGCGGCGGCCCGTTCCACCCCGGCCTCGGCGAGCACGGCCTCGGTGATCTCGACGGCCTCCAACACCCGAGAGGTGTCACCGCCGTTGCCGGTGCTCGTGACCGTCGCCGTCGATGCGGAGCCGGGCCCGGAGCCGGTGCCGGTGCGGCCGACCGCGGCGCTCACCACACGGTCGAACAGCGCCGCCGATGCGGCCCGGGCCCGCCCGACCACGGGAGGTCTGGCGGTGCGCTCGTTCGGCGGTACCACGAGGGTGACCTGCTCGCCGTAGACTCCGCGCAACTCGGCCGTCAGCCGGTGCGCGAGCCCGTCGTCCCCGCACACCACCATGTGCGGGGCACTGGGGCCCCCTTGATACGGAACGCTCGCCACGAGGGAAAAGACTGCCCCAAGGAGAGGAGTGGTTCCAGCAACGGTGTGAACACCGTGGGGACGACTCGCGTACCGAAGGGGAGGGAGCGCACCAGGACAGCCAGCCGGAGGTAACCGCACGTGGCCATCACCGAAGACGCCCCGCCCGGCACGGAGTCCGGCCCCGCACCCGGCCCCGAGGACCGCAGGCTCAGCTCCCCGCTCGTGCTGACGCTGACTCTGCTGCTGGCGGTGCTCGCCCAGTCCCCGATCCGCGGGCTGCTCGGCACCCCGCTGATGCAGAGCTGGATGACGGTGTTCGTGGCCGTGACCGTGCAGGCGCTGCCGTTCCTGGTGCTCGGTGTGCTGCTGTCGGCGGCGATCGCGGTGTTCGTGCCGCCGTCCTTCTTCGCGCGGGCCCTCCCGCGCCGCCCCGCCCTGGCCGTCCCCGTCGCCGGGGTCGCGGGCGCGATCCTGCCGGGCTGCGAGTGCGCGTCGGTGCCGGTGGCCGGCGCCCTCGTCCGCAGGGGGGTCACCCCGGCCGCCGCCCTCGCCTTCCTGCTCTCCGCCCCGGCGATCAACCCGATCGTGCTGACCGCCACCGCCGTCGCCTTTCCGCGCGACCCGGAGATGGTGCTGGCCCGGTTCCTGGCGAGCCTGCTGGTGGCGTGTGCGATGGGCTGGCTGTGGCAGCGGCTGGGCCGTACCGACTGGCTGCGCACGCCGGCCCACGGCGCGCACGAGGGCGCGACGAAGGGCGAGGCGTTCTGGGGCTCGGTGCGGCACGACACCGTGCACGCGGGCGGCTTCCTGGTGCTCGGCGCGATGGCCGCGGCCACGCTGAAGGCGGCGACCCCGGCGGACTGGCTGCGCACGGCGGCCGGGAACCCGGTCTTCTCCGTGCTGGCCCTCGCCGTCCTGGCCGTCCTCCTCTCCATCTGCTCGGAGGCGGACGCGTTCGTCGCGGCCTCCCTCACCCAGTTCTCCCTGACGGCCAAGCTGGTGTTCCTGGTGGTGGGCCCGATGATCGACCTCAAGCTGTTCGCGATGCAGGCCGGCACCTTCGGCCGTACCTTCGCCCTCCGCTTCGCCCCCGCCACCTTCGCGCTGGCCGTCACGGGCGCCGTACTGACCTCGGCGGTGCTGCTGTGAACCGCCAGTCCCAGGCCGCCGTGATGTTCCTGCTGGGCGCCGCCCTCCTCCACGCGGGCAACACCGATCTCTACCTCCGGTACGTCAAGGCGGGCCTGCGCCCGCTGCTGCTGGCCTCGGGCGCGGTCCTGATCGCGGCGGCACTGGCGACGGTCTGGTACGAGCGCCGCAGCAACCGCCGCCGGGGCCACACCCACGACCATCCCGAACCGAAGGTCTCCTGGCTGCTGCTGCTGCCCCTCCTCGCCCTCATCCTCATCGCCCCGCCCGCCCTCGGCTCCTACAGCGCCCTGCGCTCCGGTACGGCCCTGCAGAAGCCGTACACGTACGACGCCTTGCCCGCCGCCGACCCGGCCCCGCTCTCCGTGATCGACTACGCCTCCCGCGCGGCCTACGACCACGGCCGCTCCCTGCACGGCCGTACCGTCCGCGTCACCGGTTTCCTGGCGCTGGACCCCTCGGGCGCGCCGTACCTGGTCCGCATGGCCCTCAACTGCTGTGCCGCGGACGCCCAGCCGGTCAAGATCGCCCTGACCGGCGAGCTGCCCCCGGTCCTGCGTCCGGACGCCTGGCTGGAGGTGACCGGCACGTACACGCCCGGACTCACGCGGGACCCCGTCAACAACGGCCCCATCCCGTACCTGAAGGTCACCTCGGCCCGGCCGGTGCCGGTGCCGCCCGACCCGTACGACGAGACCTGGAACAAGTGATGCCGGGTCACGGCAGTGCCGGCCGTGTCTTCGTTGCCGGATCCGGTACAGGACCGGCCGGACCGGCGTTGCGACAATCCCTGGCATGAACAGCAGGTTCGGACAACTGTCGGTATGCGCGCTGCTGCTGATGTGCGCGGGGGTGGCCGCCTGGTTCGTGCCGGCGGTCACCGTGGGCGAACGGGCGTGGCACGCGGCCCGGCCCTGTGCGTCCGGGGCGCGCGGGAACGACTGTCTGCGCACCCTGCCCGCCGTGATCGAGCGTACCGATCCGCACTCGCCCAAGCAGGGCGGTCGCCTCTACTTCGCCGACGGCCGTCCGCTGTCCCGGCTCTGGGTGTCGTACGACGCCGCCGAGGCGTTCGAGGCCGGTGACCGGGTCGAGCTGACCCTGTGGCGGGGGCAGGTGATGAAGGTCTCCGGGAAGCACTACGTCTGGCACGAGCACGTGACCACCGGGGGCAGCATGGCCGTCGTCTCGGCCGGGTGTGTGCTCGCCGCGGGCTGGCCGGCGGCCCGGCTGCTGCTGAGGGTGCGCGGGCGGCGGCGGCCGGCGGACGAGGTCCCGCCGTCACCGCTGCCGTTCCTGGCCCCGCTCCTCGTCACCGCCGGCTGGCTGCTGCCCCTGTGCTACCGGCATCCCACCTCCCTCTTCGGCTCCACGGAGGCGATCGCGTGGTGGGCCGTCGGCGGAGTGATCAGCCTGGCCCTGTGCGGCTGGGCCTGGCAGGCGACGCGTGTCCGCATGCCGGAGGAGCGCGCCGTGGTGCCCGCCGCCGGTGAACTCACCGACAGCGAGGACGTGTTCGTGCCCGCCCGCTTCCTGGAGCACACCGACTACAACCCGCACCACTTCGGCACCCACATCGTCCTCGGGGCCGACGGGCCCGCGGTGACGCCCCACCCCGGGCCGGGGCGGTTCGCGGCGAAGGCGATCCCCGTCGAGCGGCTCACCGTCCGGTCGGTGCGGCGGCCCCGGGGCGAGGAGGGCGCCCTCGTCCCGCACAGCTGGCACATCGCCGAACTCGACGACGCGGGCCGCCCGGTGCGGATCGCCGCCGCGCCGGACGACCTCGCACGCATCCTGCGCGCGCTGGCACCCGTGATGACCTGAGTTCCCCGAGCCCCTCAGGGAGCCTCGGTGCCGACCCGCTCCAGATCCCGCAGCCAAGCCTGGGCCGTGCCGTCCGACGGGGCGCGCCAGTCGCCGCGGGGGGAGAGGGAGCCGCCTGCCGAGACCTTGGGGCCGTTGGGGATGGCTGAGCGTTTGAACTGGGAGAACGCGAAGAAGCGGCGGATGAAGACCTCCATCCAGTGCCGGATCTCCGCCAGGTCGTAGGCGCTCTGCTTGTTCTCCGGGAAGCCGGGCGGCCAGGCGCCGGCCTTGCGGTCGTGCCAGGCGTGCCAGGCGAGGAAGGCGATCTTCGAGGGGCGGAAGCCGTAGCGCAGGACGTGGAAGAGGGTGAAGTCGTGCAGCGCGTACGGGCCGATCTTCGACTCGGTGGACTGCAGCTCCTCGCCGGGTACGAGCTCGGGGCTGATCTCGGTGTCGAGGATCGCGGCCAGGATCTCCCCCGTCTCCTCGTCGAACTGCTCGCTGCCGATGACCCAGCGGATCAGGTGCTGGATCAGCGTCTTGGGCACGCCGGAGTTGACGTTGTAGTGGCTCATGTGGTCGCCGACACCGTACGTCGACCAGCCGAGCGCCAGCTCGGAGAGGTCGCCGGTGCCGAGCACGATGCCGCCGCGCTGGTTGGCCAGCCGGAACAGGTAGTCGGTGCGCAGGCCCGCCTGGACGTTCTCGAAGGTGACGTCGTACACCGGCTCGCCGGCCGCGAAGGGGTGACCGATCTCCTTCAGCATCAGCCGTGCGGTCGGCGTGATGTCCAGCTCCGCCGCGGTGACGCCGAGGGCCCGCATCAGCTTGTGCGCGTTGTCCTTGGTGTGGTCGCTGGTGGCGAAGCCGGGCAGGGTGAAGGCGAGGATGTCGCTGCGCGGGCGGCCGGCGCGGTCCATCGCCCGGGCGGCGACGATCAGCGCGTGCGTGGAGTCCAGGCCGCCGGAGACACCGATGACCACCTTGGGGCCGCCGATCGATGCGAGGCGCTGCTGCAACCCCGCGACCTGGATGTTGTACGCCTCGTAGCAGTCCAGGGCCAGGCGCTCGGCGTCGGCGGGGACGAAGGGGAAACGTTCCACGCGGCGGCGCAGACCGAGGTCGGTGGTGGCCGGCGGGGCGAGTTCGAAGGACACCGTGCGGAAGCCGTCGGTGCGCGCGGCGTGGGTGCGGCGGTTCTCGCCGAACGTGCCCATCCGCTGCCGTTCCTGCCGCAGCAGATCGAGGTCCACGTCGGCCACCGCGTACTGCTCGCCCAGCGGGAACCGCTCGCTCTCGGCCAGCAGCATCCCGTTCTCGTAGATCAGGGTCTGGCCGTCCCAGGACAGGTCGGTGGTCGACTCGCCGAGACCGGCCGCCGCGTAGACGTAGGCGGCGAGGCAGCGGGAGGACGCCGAGCGGCACAGCAGCTTGCGGTCCTCGGCCCGGCCGACCGTGATCGGGCTGCCCGAGAGGTTGACGAGGACGGTCGCCCCGGCCAGCGCCGCCTCGGCGCTCGGCGGCACCGGCACCCACATGTCCTCGCAGATCTCCGCGTGCACCACCAGCCCCGGCACGTCCGCAGCCGCGAAGAGCAGATCCACGCCGAACGGCACGTCCGCGCCGCCGAGCCGAATCGATCCGCCGCGCTCGTCGTCACCCGCGGCGATCTGCCGGCGCTCGTAGAACTCCCGGTAGTTCGGCGGGTACGACTTCGGTACGACGCCCAGGATCCGGCCGCGGTGCACGAGCACCGCGCAGTTGTAGACGCGGTCGCGATGGCGCAGCGGGGCGCCGACGACCAGCACCGGCAGCAGGTCCGCCGACTCGGCGACGATCGTGGCGAGCGCCGTCTCGACGTCGTCGAGCAGCGCGTCCTGCAGCAGCAGGTCGTCGATCGCGTACCCGGACAGGCACATCTCCGAGAACACGGCGACGGCGACGCCCTCCTCGGCGCAGCGGCGCGCGTGGCGCAGGACCGCCTCCGCGTTGGCGGGCGGGTCGGCGATGACGGTGTGGCCCGTGCACGCGGCGACGCGCGCGAAGCCGTGCTGGTAGATCGACCAGAAGCTCAACGGGACCTCTTTCCGAAGCGACGTTCCCACAGGAGGAAGCCTAAAGGCCGGGCCGCTCCCGCCGCCCACCTGCGGGTTTCAGTGTGCTGAAGCCCTCTTCGGCGGGCTGGGACCCGGTGTGCGACCTCACCGCCGGGCCCAGGGCTACACGTCCGAGAGCCGGGCCTCCTCCAGGTCCAGCGCCCGCTGCAGCCTGCGCCGGGTCGTGTCGCTGATGGTGTGGGCGTCGTAGAGCCGCTGCAGCTCGCCCGCCTCCACGGCGATCAGATCGCGCCGCAGCTGGCGGTAGACGCGGTCGGCGGACTCGGAGTCGGCGCCCTCCGCGTCGTCGAGGCGGGCGGTAAGTCCCCGGCGCAGGCGGTCCAGGACGACCTCGGGTACGACCTCCAGCTCGGCCAGTTCCTCCAGCCGGGCCAGGCCCGCGTGGGCGAGGTGGGAGCGGGCCTGGGCCTCCTCGCGGGCGGTGTGCGCGGGTTCCAGGGCGATGCCGGAGGCGCGGACGACCGGGGCGAGGGTGAAGCCCTGGACGACGAGGGTGACGACCACGACCGACGTGGTCAGGACCAGCACCAGTGGCCGGTCGGTGAGCGGGCTGCCGTTCTTCGCGACCTCGGGGATGGACAGCGCGGCGGCCAGCGGCATCACCCCGCGCGTGCCCGCCCAGGTCAGCACCATCGGCACCCGCCAGTTCGGCCGGCCGATCCCGCCCTTGCGCTGCACGACCGCCGAGAGGGGGGCCAGCCAGAGAAGCCGTACGGCTATGAGGGTGGCGGCGACCGCCAGGGCGTACAGCGGCCAGGAACGGTCGCCGTCCGCCAGGGCCCGTACCTGGGCGGGCAGGGCCAGCCCTATGAGGCTGAAGACCACGCTCTCCAGGAGGAAGACGACCGTGCCGTACACGGCGTGCAGCTGGAGGCGGATGCGGGCGTTGGTGAGCCGGTCGCCCCGGCCGCCCAGGACCACCCCGGCCACCACGCAGGAGGTCACGCCGGAGGTGTGCGCGGCTTCGGCGAGCAGATAGGCGGCGTAGGGGGTGACCAGGGCGGTCACCGTCTCCAGCACCGGGTCCTCGGTGCGCCGCCGGATCAGGGCGATCACCGCGGCCACCGCCGTCCCGATCACCGTGCCGCCGCCCGCGAGCAGGAAGAACTCGCCGCTCGCCGCACCCCAGTTCGCGGCGGCCGAGGCGATGGCGATGCCCGCCGCCACCCGGACCAGCACCAGGGAGGTCGCGTCGTTGAACAGGCTCTCCGCCTGGACCAGGACCTGCACGCGCGGGGGCAGGGCGAGGCGGCGGCCCAGCGCGGTCACCGCCACCGGGTCGGTGCTGGCCAGCACCGCGCCCAGGACGAAGGCCATCTGCCAGGACAGCGGAGTGACCCAGGCGGCCACCGCGGCGACCGCCGCCGCGGAGGCGAGCACCAGCCCTATGGCGAGGATCCCGACCGGTTTCCACACCGCGCGCAGTTCCCGCCAGGGCATGTCCTCGGCGCTCGCGTACAGCAGCGGCGGGAGGACGACCAGGCCGATGATCTGCGGGCTGATCTGGATCTGCGGGGTGCCCGGCAGCAGCGCCACCGCCAGACCGGCGACCACGAGCAGGGACGGGGCGGGAATGCGCCAGCGGCGCGCGAAGGTGGCGACCACCGTGGCGAGGACCACGAGGGCGAGGACCGTACCGACGCTGCGCATGCCGTTCCCTGGAAACGCGGAAGCGATTGCGGAAGCCGCTCCGGCTCCCGGCCGACCAGACTTCCCGGCACACCTGCCCTCACCCTATCGGGCCAGGTCACGTCAAGACAGTGTCAAGGTCCCCGGGACCGCCGCCAAGGAACCGCTAACACATGCGCCGCCCGCATCGTGAACCGGCTTCCTTGGGAGGAGAAACCCTCCCGTGAAGGGGAGTTGGAACAGTGAGCGGAGCGCGTCGGCGGCGATGAGTGACGTACGGCCCGGACGACTGAAGGTCTACCTCGGCGCGGCCCCCGGGGTCGGCAAGACCTACCGGATGCTCGACGAGGGGCGCCGCCGCGCCTCCCGCGGCGCGGACGTGGTGATCGGGTTCGCCGAGTGCCACGGACGCCCGCACACCGAGGCGATGCTCGACGGCCTGGAGACCGTCCCGCGCCTCGCCTGCACCTACCGGGGCGGGGGCTTCGAGGAGATGGACGTGGCCGCGGTGCTGGCGCGCCGCCCGCAGGTGGCCATCGTGGACGAGTTCGCCCACAGCAACGTCCCCGGAGACGGCCGCAACGCCAAGCGCTGGCAGGACATCGAGATGCTGCTGGACGCGGGTATCGACGTGATCACGGCGCTGAACGTCCAGCACCTGGAGTCCCTCAACGACGTCGTCGAGAAGATCACCGGGGTGCCGCAGCACGAGACGGTGCCGGACGAGGTCGTACGGCGGGCCGGGCAGATCGAGCTGGTGGACATGCCCCCCGAGGGGCTGCGCCGCCGCATGGCGCACGGGAACATCTACACCCCGGAGAAGATCGACGCCGCGCTGGCCAACTACTTCCGGCCCGGCAACCTGACGGCCCTGCGGCAGCTGGCGCTGCTGTGGACGGCCGACCGGGTGGACGAGGCGCTGCAGGAGTACCGCTCGCGGCACGGGATCGGGCGGGTGTGGGAGACCCGGGAGCGGGTCGTCGTGGCCCTGACCGGCGGACCGGAGGGCGACACGCTGGTACGCCGGGCCGCCCGCATCGCCGACCGGTCCGCCGGCGGCGATCTGCTCGCCGTGCACGTGGCCCGCAGCGACGGCCTCGCGGCCGGTGTCTCGCACGCCTCCCTGGCCCGGCAGCGCAGGCTCGTGGAGGACCTCGGCGGCAGCTACCACTCGGTCGTCGGCGACGACGTGGCGACCGCCCTGGTGGAGTTCGCGCGCGCCGAGAAGGCCACCCAGCTGGTGCTGGGGACCAGCAGGCGGGGGCGGTTGGCGCGGTTCCTGACCGGACCCGGCACCGGGGAGACGGTGACCGAGCTGTCCGGGGACATCGACGTGCACCGGGTCACCCACGAGCGCGCCGGGCGCGGCACCCTGCTGCCGTCCCGGCGCCGCACGCTGTCGACGGCCCGGCTGATCGCGGGCCCGGTGGCCGGACTGGTGCTGCCCGTCCTCCTCACCGCCCTCCTCGCCCAGCTGCGCGGCACGCTCAACCTGACCAGCGAGGCCCTGCTGTTCCTGCTGGCCGTGGTGGGCGTGGCCTGCATAGGCGGGGTCGCCTCCGCGGTGATCGCGTCGGTGACGGCGTCCCTGCTGCTCAACTACTGGTTCATCCCGCCGATCGGCGCCTTCACCCTGGACGACCCCAACGCGCTGGTGGCGCTTACGGTGTTCGCGGTCGTGGCCGCCACCGTCGCCGCGGTCGTGGACCGGTCGCTGCGGCTGTCACGCCGCTCGGCGCGCGCCACGGCCGAGGCGGAGACCATGTCGTCGCTGGCGGGCAGCATCGTGCGCGGTGAGGCGACCATCCCGGCCCTGCTGGAGCGGACCCGGGAGACCTTCGGCATGGAGTCGGCGGACCTGGTGGACGAGCCGCCGGACATGCCCGGGGTCACGGCCGTTCCGGCGGGCGCCGGCGCCTTCCTCGTGCTGCGCGGCCGTACCCTCTCCTCCTCCGAGCGGCGGGTGCTGGCCGCGTTCGCCGCGCACGTCGGCTCGGCGGTGGAGCGGGCCCGGCTGGCCGAGGCGGCGGCCGAGGTGGAGCCGGTGAAGGCCGCCGACCGGCTGCGTACGGCGCTGCTGCGGGCCGTCGGCCACGACCTGCGCACGCCGCTGGCCGCCGGGTGGGCCGCCGTCACCTCCCTGCGCAGCCGCGACATCGCCTTCTGCGACGAGGACCGCGACGAACTCCTCGCCACCGCCGACGAGTCCATGGCCAAGCTCAACCGCCTGGTGGAGAACCTGCTCGACCTCAGCCGCCTTCAGGCCGGCGCCCTCACCCTGAACCTGCGCCCCACCTCCCTGGAGGAGGTGCTGCCCCTGGCGCTCGCCGACGTGCCCGGGGTGCGGGTGGCGGACGTGGAGGACATCCCGGCGGTGCTGGCCGACCCGCCGCTGCTGGAGCGGGTCATCGCCAACCTGGTCGGCAACGCCGCCCGGCACACCCCGCCGGGCCAGAAGGTGCTGGTCACCGCCAGTGCCCTGGCGGGCCGGGTGGAGCTGCGGGTGGTGGACCGGGGGCCCGGCCTCCCGGCCGACGGCCGCGACCGCCTCTTCGAGCCCTTCCAGCGGCTCGGCGACACCGACAACACCACGGGCCTCGGCCTGGGCCTCGCCCTCGCACGCGGCCTGACCGAGGCGATGAACGGCACCCTGGGCCCCGAGGACACGCCCGGCGGCGGCCTCACGATGGTGGTGTCGCTGCCGCTCGCGGCCCGGCGCCCGGCTGCCGAGGCGACCGAGCACGGCGCGGGAGGCGCGTGAGGAGTGCCGCCGTCGTCCGCGTCGCGGCGGTGGTCGCGATCGCCGGTCGCAGGCCGCGGCGCCGGAGGAGCCGGCCAGCTCCGCGGACAGCGTGGCCGACCGGGTCCGACAGGAGCTGACCGCCCTGCCCGGCCGTCAAGATCGCGTCAAAGGTGGCCGGTTGGGCGCGAAGATGGCGCAAGGAAGACTCGGAAGCGGTCGGAAACGGACAGAACCTGGGTGCACCCGCGCACCGCTCGGCACTCCTGCGCGGTCGGAGAAAGAAGGAGCACGCGCCCATGTCCGTCCTGACCACCGAGCCGGATGCCGTCCCCGCCGGCGAGGAGCCGCCTGATACCGGCGAACGTCACCGGCTGACCGCCGTCACGGGGCTCGCGGCACTCTCCCTGGACGCGATGGCGTCGGTGGCGTACGGCCCCGAGGCGATCGTTCTCGTGCTCGCCGCCGCGGGTGCGCACGGGCTGGGCTTCACGATGCCCGTCACGCTCGCCATCGCCGCCCTGCTGGCGGTGCTGGTGGCCTCCTACCGGCAGGTGATCGCCGCCTTCCCGGACGGCGGCGGCTCCTACGCCGTGGCCAAGACCCACCTGGGCGCGCGGACGAGCCTGGTGGCCGCCGCCTCGCTGGTGCTGGACTACGTGCTCAACGTCGCCGTCGCGGTCACGGCGGGCGTGGCGGCCCTGACCTCCGCCTTCCCGGCCCTGTACGACGACCGGCTGTGGCTGTGCCTGGCCGTGCTCGCGCTCATCACCGGGGTGAACCTGCGGGGGATCGTGGAGTCGGCGAAGGCGTTCATCGTGCCGACGGTCGTGTTCGTCGGTTCGGTCTTCGTCCTCGTCGCCGTCGGGCTCTTCCGCTCCCACCCCGTGAGCACGGTCACCGCGGCCGGACACGCCTCCGTCCTCGCGGACAACGCGTCCGGCGTGGGCGCGCTCCTTCTGCTGAAAGCTTTCGCCTCCGGGTGTGCCGCACTGACCGGCGTGGAAGCCATCGCCAACGCCGTCCCCTCCTTCCGGGTGCCACGGGTGCGCCGGGCCCAGCGCGCGGAGGTCGCCCTCGGCGCCGTACTCGGGCTGATGCTGATCGGCCTGTCGGTGCTGATCGGGCGCTTCCACCTCCAGCCGGTCCAGGGCGTCACGGTCCTCGCCCAGCTCGCGGACGCCTCCCTCGGCCACAACTGGGCTTTCTACGTCATCCAGTTCGCGACGATGATCCTGCTGGCCCTGTCGGCCAACACCTCCTTCGGCGGGCTGCCGGTGCTGCTGAAGCTGCTCGCCCGCGACAACTACGCGCCGCACGTCTTCGCCCTCAAGGCCGACCGCCAGGTGCACCGGCACGGTGTCCTCGCGCTCGCCGTGGTCTCGGCGGCGCTGCTGGTCTTCTCCGGCGGGGACACCAACACCCTGGTGCCGATGTTCGCCATCGGTGTCTTCGTCGGCTTCACCATCGCCCAGGTCGGCATGGTCCGGCACTGGCGGCTCGACAGGGGCCCCGGCCGGCGCGGGAAGGCGCTGCTCAACGGCTTCGGCGCGGTCCTCACCGGCGTCGCCGCCGTCGTCGTCACGGCGAGCAAGTTCACCGAGGGGGCGTGGCTGATCGTCATCGCCCTGCCGCTGCTGGTGCTGGCCTTCGAGACCGTGCACCGCGCCTACGGCCGGATCGGCGAGCGGCTCGGGCTCGGCCGCATCCCCGAGGCCCCGCACCGCGAGCGCTCGCTGGTGGTCGTCCCGGTGTCCACCCTGTCCCGGCTGACGTCGGAGGCCCTCACCGCGGCCACCTCCCTCGGCGACGAGGTCCGCGCGGTGACCGTCTGCTACCCGGACCCCGAGGACCGGGCCCAGCTGCACGCCCTGGAGCGGTCCTGGGCCGAGTGGGACCCCGGGGTGCCCCTGGTGCGGCTGGCCTGCGCGCGGCGCAGCCTGGGCCGCCCGATCGCCGCGTACGTCCGTGAGGTGGCCGCGGCCGAGCCCGGTACCCGCGTCACCGTGCTCATTCCCGAGACCGAGCCGGAGCGGCTGTGGCAGCGGCTGCTGCAGAACCAGCGGGGCGCGGTCGTCGCGCACGCCGTGCGGCGGGAGACGGACGCGGTGATCTGCCGGCTGCGGTTCCGGCTGCCGTAAGCCGCCGTAAGAGACCCGTCAAAGGCGTAAGCGCGGCCGTATGAGAGCCGTCAACGGCCGACCGGATCCGGCCAGAAAGGGGCTTTCCTCTAATCGTCCGTTTCAACCGAACCTCACTCCAGGAGTTCGCGATGGCCGATCTGGCCTTCGTCGTCACCGTGCTCGCGGGTTTCGCGCTGGTGGCCCTCGTCGCCAAGGGGGTGACGAAGCTGTGACCGTCGAAAACGTCGTCGGCCTGGTCGTGGCCGTCGCCCTGCTGGGCTATCTCGTCCTCGCCCTGATCTTCCCGGAGAGGTTCTGAGCCACGACATGGGTCCCGTACTTGCCGGCGTGCTCCAACTGCTCGCCCTGATAGGCGCACTGGCGCTCGTCTACGTCCCACTCGGCACCTACATGGCCCGGGTCTTCTCCTCCACCAAGCACCTGAGAGTGGAGAAGTGGATCTACAAGGGCATCGGTGCCAACCCTGACGCCGAGATGACCTGGCCCGCGTACCTGCGCGGTGTGCTGGCCTTCTCCGCCGTCAGTGTCCTCTTCCTCTACCTGCTGCAGCGGCTGCAGGGCGTGCTGCCCGGCTCGCTGCACTTCTCCTCGGTCAACCCGGCGCAGTCGTTCAACACGGCCGTGTCGTTCGTGACCAACACCAACTGGCAGTCGTACTACGGCGAGCAGACCATGGGTCACGTCGTGCAGACCGCCGGTCTGGCCGTGCAGAACTTCCTCTCCGCCGCCGTCGGAATCGCCGTCGCCGTGGCGCTCGTGCGCGGTTTCGCGCGCTCGCGCACCGGTGAGCTGGGCAACTTCTGGAGCGACCTGGTGCGCGGCACGCTGCGCATCCTGGTGCCGATGTCGGTCGTCGCCGCGGTGATCCTCGTCGCCTGCGGTGCGATCCAGAACTTCTCCGGCATCCACGAGGTCGGCCAGTTCATGGGCGGCTCGCAGCAGTGGAACGGCGGCGCGGTCGCCTCGCAGGAGGCCATCAAGGAGCTGGGCACCAACGGCGGCGGCTACTTCAACGCCAACTCCGCCCACCCCTTCGAGAACCCCACCCCCTTCACCAACCTCTTCGAGATCTTCCTGATCCTGTGCATCCCGTTCGCCCTGACCCGCACCTTCGGTGTGATGGTCGGCTCGGTGAAGCAGGGTTACGCGATCCTCGCCACGATGTTCACCATCTGGCTGGGCTTCACCGCCCTGATGATGTGGACCGAGTTCGCCCACCACGGCCCGGCGTTGCAGGCCGCGGGCGGCGCGATGGAGGGCAAGGAGGTCCGCTTCGGCGTCGGCGGCTCCTCGATCTTCGCCGTCGCCACGACCCTGACCTCGACCGGCGCGGTGGACTCCTTCCACTCCTCCTTCACCGGCCTCGGCGGCGGCATCACCATGCTCAGCATGATGCTGGGCGAGATCGCGCCCGGCGGCACCGGTTCCGGCCTGTACGGCATCCTGATCATGGCCGTGATCGCGGTGTTCATCGCCGGTCTGATGGTGGGCCGTACCCCCGAGTACCTGGGCAAGAAGATCGGCGGGCGCGAGATGAAGCTCGCCGCCTGCTACATCCTCATCACCCCCGCCCTGGTACTGGTGTTCACCGCGGCCTCCATGGCGCTGCCGACCCCGCCGCACTCGATGCTCAACTCCGGCGCGCACGGGTTCTCCGAGGTGCTGTACGCCTTCACCTCGGCGGCCAACAACAACGGCTCGGCCTTCGCCGGCCTGAACGCGAACACCGACTGGTTCAACACCATGACCGGGCTCGCGATGCTGTTCGGCCGCTTCCTGCCCATGATCTTCGTTCTGGCCCTGGCCGGCTCGCTCGCCGAGCAGCAGCCGGTCCCGGTCACCGCGGGCACCCTGCGCACCGAGAAGCCGCTGTTCACCGGCCTGCTGGTGGGCGCGATCCTGATCATCACCGGTCTGACCTACTTCCCGGCCCTCGCACTGGGTCCGCTGGCCGAGGGGCTGGCGTCATGACCACCGACACGAAGAACCACGAGGACTCCATGTCCACACCCACCCTTGCGCCCCACCAGGACGCGCCGACCGGGCACAAGCCCGCCGAGGGCCGTGTCGGAGCGGGCCTCTTCGATCCCAAGGCGCTTCTCAAGTCGCTGCCGGACGCCTTCCGCAAGCTCGACCCGCGGGTGATGGTCAAGTCCCCCGTGATGTTCGTGGTGTGGATCGGCTCCGTCCTGACCACCGTCTTCTCCCTCAAGGACCCGACCGACTGGTTCGGCTGGACCATCAGCGTCTGGCTGTGGCTGACCGTGATCTTCGCGAACCTGGCGGAGGCGGTCGCCGAGGGCCGCGGCAAGGCCCAGGCCGACACCCTGCGCAAGGCCAAGACCGACACCGTGGCGCGCAAGGTCGACGGGACCGTGGTCGCCGGTACCGAGTTGAAGATCGGTGACCTGGTGGTCTGCGAGGCCGGTGACGTCATCCCCGGTGACGGCGATGTCGTAGAAGGTGTCGCCTCGGTGGACGAGTCCGCCATCACCGGCGAGTCCGCGCCGGTCATCCGCGAGTCCGGCGGCGACCGCAGCGCCGTCACCGGTGGCACGAAGGTCCTCTCCGACCGGATCGTCATCAAGATCACGACGAAGCCCGGCGAGACCTTCATCGACCGGATGATCAACCTGGTCGAGGGTGCCGCCCGGCAGAAGACGCCCAACGAGATCGCGCTGAACATCCTGCTCGCCTCGCTGACCATCGTCTTCCTGCTGGCCTGCGCCACGCTGCCGCCGTTCGCCACGTACGCGGGCACGCACCTGACCATGGTCGTGCTGGTGGCCCTGCTGGTCTGCCTCATCCCGACCACGATCGGCGCCCTGCTCTCCGCGATCGGCATCGCGGGCATGGACCGGCTGGTGCAGCGCAACGTGCTGGCCATGTCCGGGCGTGCGGTCGAGGCCGCCGGTGACGTCTCCACGCTGCTGCTGGACAAGACCGGCACCATCACGCTCGGCAACCGGCAGGCCGCCGAGTTCGTCCCGGTCCAGGGCACCACGGAGGCCGAGGTCGCCGACGCGGCCCAGCTGTCCTCGCTGGCCGACGAGACGCCCGAGGGCCGCTCCATCGTCGTCCTCGCCAAGGAGAAGTACGGGCTGCGCGAGCGGCACCAGGGCGAGCTGGCCGCAGCGGAGTGGATCGAGTTCACCGCGCAGACCCGGATGTCGGGTGTGGACGTCGACGGCCGGAAGATCCGCAAGGGCGCCACCGCCTCGGTCATCGCCTGGGTGGAGGAGCAGGGCGGCACGGTCGCCAAGGACGCCGACGCGATAGCCGGCCGGATCTCCGAGGCGGGCGGTACGCCCCTGCTGGTCGCCGTCCACGACGACCGGGGTGCCCGCGTCCTGGGTGTCATCCACCTGAAGGACGTCGTCAAGGAGGGCATGCGGGAGCGGTTCGAGGAGCTGCGCCGCATGGGCATCAAGACGGTCATGATCACGGGTGACAACCCGCTGACCGCGAAGGCGATCGCCGAGGAGGCGGGCGTCGACGACTTCCTCGCCGAGGCCACCCCCGAGGACAAGATGGCCCTCATCAAGCGGGAGCAGGCCGGCGGCAAGCTGGTCGCGATGACCGGTGACGGCACCAACGACGCCCCCGCGCTCGCGCAGGCGGACGTCGGCGTGGCCATGAACACCGGTACGTCGGCCGCCAAGGAGGCCGGCAACATGGTCGACCTCGACTCCAACCCGACCAAGCTGATCGAGATCGTGGAGATCGGCAAGCAGCTGCTGATCACGCGTGGCGCGCTGACCACGTTCTCCATCGCCAACGACGTCGCGAAGTACTTCGCGATCATCCCGGCGCTGTTCGCGGCCGTCTACCCGGGTCTGGACAAGCTGAACATCATGCAGCTGTCCTCGCCCGACTCCGCGATCCTGTCGGCCGTCGTCTTCAACGCGCTGATCATCGTGGCGCTGGTGCCGCTGTCCCTGAAGGGCGTGCGGTACCGGCCGATGAGCGCGGACAGGATGCTCCGCCGCAACCTCGGGATCTACGGCATCGGCGGCCTGGTCGCGCCCTTCATCGGCATCAAGATCATCGACATGCTCATCTCCCTCATCCCCGGAATCGGCTGATCGCCATGAACAACTCCTTTGTGAACACCGCCCGTTTGCTGGGCGCGGGGCTGCGGGCGCTGCTGGTGTTGACCGTGCTCACAGGCGTCCTCTACCCGCTGGCCGTCACGGGCGTGGCCCAGGCGCTGTTCAGCGACAAGGCGAACGGCTCCGAGGTCAAGGCGGACGGCGAGGTCGTCGGCTCGTCCCTGATCGGGCAGTCGTACAACCTGCCGCTGAAGAAGGGCCAGGGCACCCCGGACCCGGACCTGAAGTGGTTCCAGGGCCGCCCGGCCAACGGCCTGGGCACCAACAGCGTCAACACCCGGTACCAGCTGATCCTGTCCGGCGCCACCAACCTGTCCGCCGACAGCAAGAAGCTCGTGGAGTCGGTCGAGGGCGCCAAGGCCGAGGTGGTCAAGGACAACTCAGTCCCCGGCTACAGCGTGAACCCGGCCGACGTACCCGCCGACGCCGTCACCTCCTCCGGCTCCGGCCTGGACCCGGACATCTCCCCGCAGTACGCGGACCTCCAGGTCCACCGCGTCGCGGAGAGGAACGGTCTGCCCGCGGCCGCGGTCCAGAAGCTGGTCGAGGACCACACCACCGGCCGCACGCTCGGCTTCATGGGGGAGCCCCGCGTGAACGTCCTCGAACTCAACATCGCGCTCAAGGACCTCGTGGCGAAGAAGTGACCGCCTTACGCGATCCGCGACGGGAGCCGGCACCGCGAGGTGGCGGCTCCCGCAGGCATGACAGGAGAGACACACACCCATGACCAGGGTGCTCGTGGTGGAGGACGACCCGCAGCTGGTGCGGGCCCTCGTCATCAACTTGCAGGCACGTCACTACGGTGTGGACGCCGCCCCCGACGGTGCCGCGGCCCTCCGGCTCGCCGCCGCCCGCCGGCCCGACGTGGTCCTGCTGGACCTCGGCCTGCCCGACATGGACGGCGTCGACGTCATCAAGAGCCTGCGCGGCTGGAGCCGGGTGCCGGTCCTGGTCCTGTCCGCCCGGCAGGCCTCCGACGAGAAGGTGGCCGCGCTCGACGCCGGCGCCGACGACTACATCACCAAGCCGTTCAGCATGGACGAGCTGCTGGCCCGGCTGCGCGCCGCCGTCCGCCGTACCGAGGACGCCCCGCTCGTCCCCGTGACGACGCTGGTCGAGACCGAGCACTTCACCCTCGACCTGCTGGCCAAGAAGGCCGTACGGGACGGGCGGGACGTACGGCTCACCCCGACCGAATGGCACCTGCTGGAGATCCTGGTGACCAGCCCCGGCCGGCTGATCACCCAGAAACAGCTGCTCCAGGAGGTCTGGGGGGTCTCCCAGCGCAACAAGACCAACTACCTGCGGGTCTACATGGCCCAACTCCGCCGGAAGCTGGAGACGGACCCCTCCCAGCCCCGCTATCTGATCACCGAGCCCGGCATGGGCTACCGCTTCGAGGGATGACATGGCACGCGGCAGGCTCCGGATCTACCTCGGCGCGGCACCCGGCGTCGGCAAGACCTACGCGATGCTGGCGGAGGCGCACCGCCGCATCGAGCGGGGCACCGACTGTGTGGTGGCCTTCGTCGAACACCATCGCCGGCCCCGCACCGAGGTGATGCTGCACGGCCTGGAACAGGTGCCGCGCAGGGAACTGGCGTACCGGGGCAGCACCTTCACCGAGATGGACGTGGCCGCCGTGCTGCGGCGTGCCCCCGCCGTCGCCCTCGTCGACGAGCTCGCCCACACCAACGTCCCCGGCTCGCGCAACGCCAAGCGCTGGCAGGACGTGGAGGAACTGCTCGCCGCCGGTATCGACGTCGTCTCGACCGTCAACATCCAGCACCTGGAGTCCCTGGGCGATGTGGTGGAGTCGATCACGGGGGTGCGCCAGCGTGAGACCGTCCCCGACGAGGTCGTGCGCCGCGCGGACCAGATCGAGCTGGTCGACATGTCCCCGCAGGCGCTGCGCCGCCGGATGGCGCACGGCAACATCTACCGGCCGGACAAGGTCGACGCGGCCCTGTCCAACTACTTCCGGCCCGGAAACCTCACGGCGCTGAGGGAGTTGGCGCTGCTGTGGGTGGCCGACCGGGTCGACGAGTATCTCAACCAGTACCGCCGCGAACACCGGGTGTCGGCCATCTGGGGCTCGCGGGAGCGGATCGTGGTCGGGCTGACCGGAGGACCCGAGGGCCGCACCCTGATACGGCGTGCGGCCCGTCTCGCCGAGAAGGGCGCCGGCGGCGAGGTGCTCGCCGTCTACATCTCCCGCAGCGACGGCCTGACCGCGGCCTCCCCGAAGGAACTGGCCGACCAGCGCACCCTCGTGGAGGACCTCGGCGGCACCTTCCACCATGTCGTGGGCGACGACATACCGGCCGCCCTGCTGGACTTCGCGCGGGGCGTGAACGCCACCCAGATCGTGCTGGGCGTCTCCCGCCGCCGCAGCTGGCAGTACGTCTTCGGACCCGGCGTCGGTGCCACGGTCGCCCGCGAGTCCGGCCCCGACCTCGACGTGCACCTCATCACCCACGACGAGGCCGGCAAGGGGCGCGGGCTGCCGGTGGCGCGCGGCGCCCGCCTCGGACGCTCCCGGGTCATCTGGGGCTGGGCCGTGGGCGTGCTCGGCCCCGCCCTGCTGACCTGGCTGCTCACCGCCGCCACTCCGGACGTCGGCCTCGCCAACGACATGCTGCTGTTCCTGACGCTGACGGTCGCGGCGGCCCTGCTGGGCGGCCTGTTCCCGGCACTGGCCTCGGCGGTCGTCGGTTCCCTCCTCCTCAACTGGTACTTCACCCCGCCCGTCCACACCCTGACGATCGCCGACCCGAAGAACATCGTCGCCATCGCGATCTTCGTCGGGGTCGCGGTGTCCGTGGCCTCGGTGGTCGACCTCGCGGCCCGCCGCACCCATCAGGCCGCCCGGCTGCGCGCCGAGTCCGAGATCCTCTCCTTCCTCGCGGGCAACGTCCTGCGCGGCGAGACCACCCTGGAGGCGCTGCTGGACAGGGTCCGCGAGACCTTCGGCATGGAGTCCGTGGCCCTGCTGGAGCGGACCGGCGAGACGGCGCCCTGGACCTGCGCCGGCAGCGTGGGACCCCGGCCCGCCGAGGTTCCGGAGGACGCGGACGTGGACGTACCGGTCGGTGACCACATGGCGCTGTCCCTGCGCGGCCGGGTGCTGCCCGCCGCCGACCGCCGGGTGCTGGCCGCGTTCGCCGCGCAGGCCGCCGTCGTCCTGGACCGCCAGCGGCTGCAGAGCCAGGCCGACCGCGCGAAGGAACTCGCCGAGGGCAACCGCATCAGGACCGCGCTGCTCGCCGCCGTCAGCCATGACCTGCGCACCCCGCTCGCCGGCATCAAGGCCGCCGTCACCTCGCTACGCTCCGACGACGTCGAGTGGTCCGAACAGGACCGTGCCGACCTGCTGGAGGCCATCGAGGAAGGTGCCGACCGGCTGGACCACCTGGTCGGCAACCTGCTGGACATGTCCCGCCTGCAGACCGGCACGGTGACCCCGATCATCCGGGAGACCGACCTGGACGAGGTCGTGCCGATGGCGCTGGGCGGGGTGCCGAATCCCGACGAGTGCGTGGAACTGGACATCCCCGAGAGCCTGCCCATGGTGTACGTCGACCGGGGCCTGCTGGAGCGGGCCGTGGCCAACGTCGTGGAGAACGCCGTCAAGTACAGCCCGCCGGGGGAGCGGGTCCTGGTGTCGGCCAGCGCCCTCGCCGACCGGGTCGAGGTGCGGGTCGTCGACCGCGGACCGGGCGTTCCGGACGACGCCAAGGACCGTATCTTCGAACCCTTCCAGCGGTACGGGGACGCTCCGCGGGGGGTCGGTGTCGGTCTCGGTCTCGCGGTGGCGCGGGGTTTCGCCGAGGCGGTCGGCGGGGCGCTGGCCGCCGAGGACACCCCCGGCGGCGGGCTCACCATGGTGCTCGCCGTGCCGACGGCGCCGCGCCGCGAACGGCCCGGGGCCTGCGTCGTGTCGGGCGGCCGCGGGTAGTACGGTCCACGGCGCCTCCCGCCGCGGCACGTCCCGGCGGCAGCGCCTGTCCATCCCCCCGGTGTACGGCGGCTCTCGCCGCGGTACGTCCCGGTGAGCAGCGTCTGTCTGCCTCCGGTGGCTTCACGCCTGCGGCGGCATCGTGTGCAACTCGCGTTGCAGGTGTCTGGTGTTCGGTCGCGGCTGCCGGGGGTTGCGGCGGTGTACGACGGCTCTTGCCGCGGCGCCTCCCGGCGAGTAGCGCCTGTCCACCCCCGACGGCTTCACGCCTGCGGCGGCATCGTGTGCAACTCACGCTCCAGATGCCCGGTGTTCAGCCGTAGCCGCCAGGTATTACGGCGGTGCGCGGCCGCCAGCTCCGCCTGCAGCGGTGACGGCGGCACCGCGAGAACGGGACACCTGGCGTGGGCCAGGCAGTAGCGGCTGACCGACGGCCACAGGGCCCGGTGCAGCAGGCCCCGCGCGCCGGTGCCGATGACGAGGATGTCGTTCTCGCGGCCGGCGGTCCGCACCAGCGCCGGTCCGGGCGCGCCCCGGACGACGAGCGCCTGTCCGGGCAACCCGGTGTCGGTGCCGCCGAACACCTCGCGCAGGGCGGTGAGCAGCCGCTCGCGCGCCAGCCGCTCCCACTGCCCGGCCATGACGGACGCGGACGGGAACCTGCGGGCGACGGAATCGCCCTCCGGCGGCTCCCAGGCCAGCACCGGCCAGAGCTCCGCGCCCCGGCGCCCGGCCTCCGACGCGGCCCGGCCCAGGACGGTCGCGCCGCCCAGTGAGCCGCTGACTCCCACCACGACCCGGGCGGGCGAAGACAGACGGTACTCGGACATCGGATCCTCCTCGGACATCCCTTCGGACATCCCTTCCATGACACCGCTGGTCGTCGCTCCCGAACAGGCCGAACTCCCGTTTCTGACGCCCTTCTGACGGCCGCTTCCAGGCCTGTGCGCCGACGGCGTCAGCGTGCCGTCAAGGTCACCCGGGTCACCGTCAGCGTCACGTCAGGGCCCGCCCGGCACCCCCGGGCACCGGGCATAACGTCGACACCGAGCCCCGGTCCGCCTCCCCGCGTCCGGGGCACCCAGATCCCTCGCTCCCTGCCTTCCGGGAGGCACCCCATGGCAGAACTCCGCTACGGCGAAGACCCCGAGCCCTCCGATCCCGTCCCGGCCGGACCCCTGTACGTCCCGGTCCGGCCGGGGCCCTCCGGGTGTGCGGCCCGGCTCTTCCGTACCCCGCTCGGCGACCGTACGGCCGTCGGCTTCACCTCCGTGCGCCGGCTGAGCGCCACCCTCGGCCCCGGCCAGCCCTGGATCCGCCTCGCCGAGCCCGCCCTGCGCGCACTGACCGCCCCGCTCGGCGTCACCACCCTCACGGTGGATCCGCAGTTCACCGCACCGGCCCCCGGGCCGACGCCCGCACCGGTACCCGCGTTCGCGGCCTGAAAGGGGAGGACCCGATGACCACGGTTCACGAACCCACCACCGCCACCGGCCTGTTGGTGTGGCCCGCAACCACCACCGAGGTGCCGCACGGTGACCTCGCCGTCGGTGGCGTACCGCTCGCCGAGATCGCCGACCGCTTCGGCACCCCCGTCTACGTCCTGGACGAGGCCGAGGTCCGCGACCGCTGCCGTACCTACCAGGACGCCTTCCCCGACGCCGAAATCCTGTACGCGGCCAAGGCGTTCCTGTGCCGGGCCATGGCCCACTGGATGGACGAGGAGGGCCTCGGCCTGGACGTGTGCTCCGCCGGTGAGCTCGAACTCGCCGTCACCACCGGCTTCCCGCCCGAGCGGATCGTGCTGCACGGCAACGCCAAGTCCCCGCGCGACCTGGAGGCCGCCCTGCGCCTCGGCGTCGGACGCATCGTCATCGACAGCCCCGCCGAGATCGCCCGGCTGGCCGCCGCCGTGGGACCGGACGGGCATCAGAAGGTCATGGTCCGGGTCGTCCCAGGGATCAGCGCGGGGGGTCATGAGAAGGTCCGCACCGGCACGGACGACCAGAAGTTCGGCCTCTCCATCGCCGACGGCTACGCCCAGCACGCCATCGCCCGCATCCTCGACCAGCCGCAGCTCGAACTCACCGGTCTGCACTGCCACTTGGGATCGCAGATCAGCAGCGTCAAGCCGTACCTCGTCGCCGTACGAAGGCTGGTCGGGCTGATGGCCCGCCTGCACGAGCAGCACGGCCTGGTCCTGCCCGAGCTCGACCTCGGCGGCGGCCACGGCATCGCCTACCGCCCCGGCGAGGCGGCCCTGGACCTGACGGCGCTGGCCCGCAGGGTCCGCGCGGAACTCGCCGACGCCTGCGCGACCGCCGGACTCCCCGTCCCCCGCCTGATCATCGAGCCGGGCCGGGCGATCGCGGGCCCCGCCGGGATCGCCCTGTACCGCGTCCTGTCCGTGAAGCACACGGGCGACCGCGTCTTCGTGGCCGTGGACGGCGGGATGAGCGACAACCCGCGCCCGGCCCTGTACGGCGTCCGGTACGCGCCGCGTCTGATCGGCCGGCACAGCACGACGGCAGCCGCCCGGGTCACCGTGGTGGGCCGGCACTGCGAGGCGGGCGACGTCCTGGCCGCCGACGCGGAACTGCCCGCCGACACCCGCCCCGGTGACCTGCTCGCCGTCCCCGTGGCCGGTGCCTACCACCTGTCCATGGCCTCCGGCTACAACCTGGTCGGCCGCCCGCCCGTGGTGGCCGTACGCGACGGCCTCGCCCGCCTGCTGGTCCGCCGCGAGTCCCTGGCGGACATCCGCAGCCGCGACGTGGGGCTGTAGCCCCCGTCGCCGTACGACGGCGGACGAGGTCACGCTTGCTACATTCGCCGGTGTGGCGGACAGGGAAGCGGCGGGCCGCCGAGGGGTAGCGGGGAGCGCGCGGCCCGCGGGGGCGCGGCAGATGTGGCCGCTGTACGCGGCCGGGTTCACCACGGCCTTCGGCGCGCACGGCATCGCCGCGAACCTCGGCGGCCACACGAAACACGCGGTCACCTCACTGCTGGTGCTGGGCGGTCTGCTCGCCCTGTACGACGGCGCCGAGGTGGTCCTCAAGCCGGTCTTCGGCACCCTCGCCGACCGGATCGGCGCCCGTCCGGTGCTGCTCGGCGGCCTCGTCGCCTTCGCGGCGGCGTCCGCGCTGTACGTGATGGCGGACAGCCCCGGCTGGCTGTGGGCGGCCCGGCTCGGCCAGGGCGCCGCGGCCTCCGCGTTCTCCCCGTCGGCCTCGGCGCTGGTGGCCCGCCTCAACCCGGCCGCGGGGCACGGCCGCGCGTTCGGCAGTTACGGCTTCTGCAAGTCCGTCGGCTACACGCTCGGCCCGCTGCTCGGCGGCGTGCTGGCGTGGGCCGGCGGCCTGCGGCTGCTGTTCGCCGTCCTGGCGGTGCTGGGCGCGGCGGTAGCCTGCTGGGCCGCGCTCGCCGTGCCCGTCGTACCGCCGCTGCCCAAGGCCCGGCAGACCGTGCTGGACCTGGCCCGGCGGCTCGCCGACCCCGCCTTCCTCGCCCCGACGTCCGCGCTGGCCGCGGCGACCGCCGCCCTGTCGGTCGGGGTGGGCTTCCTGCCGGTCTCGGGCCGGGCCGCCGGGCTGGGCACGGTGGCCACCGGGGCCGCGGTGTCGGTGCTCGCCGGCTGCGCGGCCGTCGTCCAGCCGCGGGCCGGGCGCGCTCTGGACGACGGGCGGCTCACCACCCGTGCCGGTCTGGCCGCGGGCCTGTCGGTCACCGCGGCGGGTCTGGGCTGCGCGATGCTTCCGGGCCTCACCGGCATCCTCACCGGAGCCGCCCTCATCGGCGTCGGCACCGGCCTGATCACCCCGCTGGGCTTCGCCGCGCTGGCCTCGTCGACCCCTCGGGAGAGGCTGGGCCAGACCATGGGGGCGGCGGAACTCGGGCGCGAACTGGGCGATGCGGGCGGGCCGTTGCTGGTGGCGGCGGTTGCGACCGGGGCCACGCTGAACTACGGCTTCGGTGCGCTCGGGGTTCTTGTCGGGGCGGGGGCGGTGGTGGCGTCCCTCCGTCGGGGCGAGTGAAGCGGGGCGCTTTCAGCACGGCACATCGACGGTGACCGCCGCCCCGCCCCCGAGGTTCTCCACCCGCGCGCTGCCCCCATGAGCCATGGCCACCGCCTGCACGAAGGCGAGCCCCAGCCCGGACCCCTCGCTCGTGCGGCTGGCCTCCGCGCGGGCGAAGCGGTCGAACGCCCGGGGCAGGAACTCGGCCGGGAAGCCCGGCCCCTCGTCCGTGACGGACAGCCACAGCCTGCCCTCGTGGACGGTGGCCGTAACGGCGACGGCCCCGTGTCCGTGGCGCAGGGCGTTGCCGACGAGGTTGCCGATGGCGGGCACCAGCCAGCGGGCGTCGACGTCGACGCTGGTGTCCGCCACGTCGGCGGTGAGGCCCCGCCCCGCCCGCCCGGCGGTGCGCAGATGCGGGGCAACGGCGGTCTCGACCAGGTCGGGCAGTCGTACCGGTGCCCGGGTGATGTGGTCGGCGCTGCCCAGTTCCTCCAGGTCCAGCAGGGCGTTGGAGAGGTCGATCAGGCGCTGGACCTCGGCGTCCACCGAGCGCAGGGTCTGGTTGAGCTCCTCGGCCGAGCGGGGGCGGTGCAGCGCGACGTCGACCTCGGCGCGCAGCAGGGCCAGCGGGGTACGCAGCTCGTGGCTGGCGTCGGCGACGAAACGGCGCTCACGGGCGGCGGATGCCCGAAGGCGGTCGAGCATGCGGTTGAGGGTGTGTCCGAGCCGGGTGATCTCGTCGTCGCGGTCGGCCGGCACGTCCAGGCGCAGGTTCTGCGCGCCGTCGGCGAGGGTGGCGGCCGCGGTGCGGTACCGCTCGACGGGGCGCAGGGCGGCGCGGGCGGTGCGGTAGCCGACGTACGAGGCGGCGATCAAGGTCAGCCCGGAGGCGAGGGCGAGCTGGGCGAGGAGTTCGCGCAGCGCCTCGTCACGGTGCCCGCGGCGTACGGCGGCGACGACCACGCGCGTTGCTCCGCCGGCCGTGACGCGCTCGGCCTGGAGGCGCAGGGTGCCCGGGGTGATCGGCAGCCGGGGGGCCGACGTCGCGGTGCACCCTGCGGCCGCGCACGGCGGAGTCGAGCTCGGCGGGCGTGAGCAGGGACCGGTGGTCGACGGTGTCACTGGAGCCGAGGACCCGGCCGTGCGCGTCGAGGACCTGGTAGAGGCTGCCGCTGGGGCCCGGCGGCAGCGCGGTTCCGGCGTGCAGGGCCCGGTCGAGGCTGTGCCCGTAGGCGGCCAGGTCGTCGTGGAGCTGCTGGTCGAGGGCGGTCTGGACGCGCCAGTAGACCAGCCCGGCCGTACCGGCCAGGACGAGGGACATGGTGACGGCGACGGCCAGCACGAGCCGCGTGACGACGGGCAGCCGCCCGAACCATGCACGCAGCCGTCCGGCACACCTCGACGCCGTCCATCCCGGGCAGCATCACGTCCAGGACGATCCCATCCAGGCGCGGGTCACGGGCGGCGGCCAGCCCGGAGGGGCCGTCGTAACACCCCTCGGCGGTGTGTCCGGACTCGGTGAGGTAGCGGACGACGAGGTCGGTGAGGCGGGTCTCGTCGTCGACGACCAGGTAGTGCATGGCGGCCAGGCTAACCGCCCCCGGCTCCGGCTCCGGGCGCCCGGCAGGCTTCATGGTCTGTTCATGTGACATCCCTACCGTCCTTCACGTCGCGGCGCACCGCGGGCCGCGACCGGTCCGCCGTCCGACGTGCCGGGACGGAAGGGACAGCAATGGACGTACTGGTGCTCGCCGCCAAGGGCATCACCCACCACATCGCCCCCAGCGACCTCGTCACCCGCGGCGGCCTCGACGTCGTCGCCCTGATGGTCCTGGTCGGCTGGCTCTACCGGCGCCGCCCCAGCGTACCGGCGATGCCGCTGGTCCTGGCCGCGCTGAACACCGGGCTGTTCGCGGCGATGAGCACGATCAGCGCGGGCAAGTTCCCCGCCGGGGTCGGCTTCGGACTGTTCGGCATCCTCTCCCTGGTCCGGCTGCGCAGCGCCGCCTTCACCCTGCGCGACGTCGCCTACACCTTCGTCACCCTGGTCATCGCCCTGTGCACCGGGCTTCCGCAGCGCGACAGCTGGCTCGTCATAGCCCGGGACGCGGTGGTGCTGCTCGCGGTCCTGCTGGTGGACGACCCCCGTGCCTACGAGCCGCCGACCCGCACGGTGAAACTGACCCTGGACCGGATCTACGAGGACCCCTCCCTGATCGCCCAGGACATCGCGTTCCGCTTCGGCCGGGCACCGCTGTCGGTCGAGGTCGACGAGGTCGACTACGTCCGCGAGACCACCCGGGTCTTTGCCCGCTACCCCCTCGCCCCGGACAAGTCCGCCGGCGCCCAGGACGCCCAGGACGCCCAGGACACCGAGCCGCGCGAGCAGGTGGCCGTCGGATGACCTCCTCCCTCGCGGCGGACCTCGCTCTGTCCGCGCTGCGCGGCGCCACGCTCGCCGAGGTCGACGCGGCGGCCGCGCTCCAGCACCGCACCGACCGCAAGTACCTGGTCCCCCTCGACCGCGCGCGCGACCTCGTCGCCCGGCTCGCCGACAGCCACCATGTCCTCGACCTGGCCGGCCGCCGTACGACCGGCTACCTCAGCACCTACTTCGACACCGCGCAGCTCGGCGCCTGGCGGGCCCATGTCCAGGGGCGCCGCCGGCGCTGGAAGGTCCGCACCCGCCTGTACGCGGAGGACGGGCTGTGCCGGGTGGAGGTGAAGACGAAGGACGGGCGCGGCGCCACCGTCAAGCACGCCCTCAGGGTCCCCGCCCATGGGTACGGCCAACTGGACGACCGGGCGGCCGAGTTCGTCGACGGGGTGCTGCGCCGGGCGGACATCCCCGTCACCGCCGCGGCCCTGTCCCCGGCCGCGGAGGTCCGCTATGTCCGCGCGGCCCTCGCCGACCTGGACCACGGAACGCGCGTCACCCTCGACGGCGGCCTCACCTGCCACCACGGGGACCGCACCGCGGCCCTCGAGGCGGGGCAGGTCCTGGTGGAGACCAAGGGCGGCGCCCGTCCCGCCCCCGCCGACCGCCTGCTGCTGCGCCTGGGCGCCCGGCCCGTCTCCCTCAGCAAGTACGTCGTCGGCCGATCGCTGCTCACGCCGGGCCTGCCCGACAACGACGTACGCCGGCTCGCCCGCGCCCACTTCACCGCCGTCACCGCCGTCGCCGCCGCGGCACACCCCGTACCGCTCCTCGAAAGGACCCCGTCGCATGAACGTCCTGCGCGGCATCAAATGGCCGTACGCCGTCATCGCGCTGATCGCCGTGGCCGCCGCGGCCTTCGGGCTGCTGCGACCGCAGCTGGCCGCGGCCGGATTCCCCGGGCTGAAGCTCTCGGCGACCGACCGCATCAAGCAGAGCCCGCCCCCGGCACTCTTCACCGACGCCCAGATCGCCCCGATCGGCAAGCTGGCCGCCGCCCAGCGGACGAAGGCCGACGCCCTCTTCGCCCAGTGGAGGAAGGCGCACGGCACCGCCCGCGACGACAAGGCGTTCGCCGCCTGGGCCGCCCGGCAGGTCCCCGCCCCGCCCGCGGCGAAGCAGCGCACCGCCGAACTCCGCCAGGTCCAGGCCCTCGCCAAGACCCGGACGGCCGCCGGGAAGAAGGCGGCCACCTGGCTGGAGCTGAACGGCAAGAAGGACGTCTGGAAGGTCTACCTGCACGACCAGACCGAACTCGTCCCCGCCGCCAAGGGCACGGCGGAGAAGGCCGAGCTCAAGGCGGCGCTGAAGCTGGCCAAGACGATCAGCGACCGGCTGGCGGCCAAGGACAGGCAGCCGGCGCCGTTCGTCCTGGACCCGAGCCTGCGCCCGGAGAAGCACATCAAGCCCGGCGCCAAGGGCCCGTACTCCTACCCCTCCCGGCACGCGGCCCGGTCCGCCGCGGCCGTCACCTTCCTCAGCGCCCTCTCCCCGCACCGGGCCGAGGACTACGAGTGGATGCGGGCCCAGGTCCTCTACTCCCGCCTCTACATGGCCGGCCACGTCACCAGCGACCTGACGGCCGGAACGCTGCTGGGCGATCTGATCGGTGACTACGAACTGGCGGTCAGCGGCCACTGACGGCCACCCGCGCCGCTGACGGGCGCCTTGACCACTGCTGTGGCCAAGGCGCCCTTCGGTCAGCTGACGTGCAGGGTCAGGGCCGCGGTGTGCAGCCTGCCGCCGGTCTTGAACTGGAGGAACAGCCGCCAGTTCCCCGACCGGGCGAACTCGGCGTGGAAGGACAGCTCCGGCCCGCCGTGCTCGCCGTCGGCCTTCGTCTCCGGGTGGAGGTGGGCGAAGGCCAGATCGCCCTGGTGGAAGGCGGTCAGGTGGGCGTAGGTGTCGAGGTAGGGCTGGAGGTCGGTGACCGGCTTGCCGTCCTTGGTGACGGTGGCGGTCAGCTGGTGGGCCATGCCAGCCATCAAGTCGCCCTTGACCGTCACGGTGTACCCGTCGACGGTGGTCGTGCCGGACGCCTCGGGCAGGGGCGAGGTCATCGCCATGCCGGACACCTTCACGGTGCGGCTGAGGACGAAGCCCTGGCCTTTGCCGGAGCCGCTGTCGGGGGTGAAGGAGGCGTACAGCCGCCAGGTGCCCGGCTGCAGCGCGGCCAGCGGCGCGGTCCAGGTGCCGCTGCGGGCCATGGTGGGGTGCAGGTGCTGGAAGCCGGTGAGGTCGGAGCGGATGGCGTAGAAGTGCATCCGCTGGGTCTGGTCGACGGCGAAGCCGGTGACCGGCTTTCCGTCCGGGCCCGTGATGGTGAAGCGGTACCCGGTCGCCTTGCCGGCGGGCAGCGCGGAGGTGGTGGAGGCCATCCGGTAGCCGTCCTTCTGGGCGGCCAGGCCGTTGCCGGGGGACGCCGATCCCATGCCGGGCATCGACGCCATGTCGTCGGAGGAGGCCGGGGCGGACGGCGTGGAGCCGTGGTGCATGCCGGCCATGGCTCCGCCATGGCCGTTGTCACTGCCGGAGCCGGCGCCGGAGCTTGAGCCGCAGGCGGCGAGGGTCAGGGTGAGCGCCGCGGTGGCGGCGGCCGCCGCGAGGGCGCGGCGGGGCGTGCGGAAGAGCTTGGACATGGATGTGTCTTTCCAGGTGGGCGCCGTGAGACGGCGCGGCCGAACGGGTGAGACCTGAGCGGGACGACGGCAACGAGCCGAGCGCCGAGCCCCGGGGTCTCGTCACGTCCGCGCGATACACACCTGGAGAAGCAGTTCCCGCCCACCGCCCGGCGGCCCCCGGCGCCGGGTACCGCCGGACGCCCGCCGGGCCCACGGCAGCACGAGGGCAACCGGAACCACGAGGCCGGCCGCGGCGGCCGGGGCCGACGGGATCTCGGAGCGGGGGGTGACGGCGAGGCACAGAGCGCCCGGCATGGCGTCGTGCGCGCGAGGGACGGCTTTGGCGCCCACGGCCAGGGGGCGGTCGGCGGGGGCCGCAGCCATGGAGTGCGCGGCCAGGGAGCGCTCGGCGGGGTGCGCGGCCATCACGGCATGCCCCGAAGCCGGGGCCGAACCCGAACCCGATCGCATGGCGGTGGTGTCCGGCATGCCCCCGTGGCAGCCGCCGGCGGCCGCGGCCGGACCGCCGTGCATGAGAAACAGCCCGAGCAGGACGGCGACCAGAACGCAGGGCCGTACCGCGGAGCGGATACGGGCCCTGACCGTGCCGGCGACGGGCTGCGCGAGCTTCACGGTTTCACCTTACGTGGACGTACGAGCAGGAGCGCGGGGGAGCGGGCCGAGGGGATGGGGTGTTCGAAGGCCACGTTCCTCTGCGCAACCTGGAGCACCAGCCTTTTCCCACGTGCCGAGGCAGAGAAGTGGGAAGTTACGCGGATCAATCTGCGTATTACTGGCCGCGACAACCTGCATCGCGGGGCGGCGGCCGGATGTGCGGTGGCTGGAGCAGGTCGTCACCGCACTCGGCCTGGAGGAACGGCTGTCCCACCGGCCCGGGGAGCTCTCCGGGGGACAGCAGCAGCGCGTCGCCTGCGCCAGGGCTCTGGCAGGCCGGCCCGAGATCATCTTCGCGGACGAGCCGACGGGCAACCTGGACACACGATCCGGAGCGGAGGTGCTCTCGCTGCTCGGGCACTTGGTCCGCGGGATGGGTCAGACGATCGTGATGGTCACTCACGACCCGGCCGCCGCCGCGTACGCGGACCGGGTGGTCTTCCTCGCGGACGGCCACGTCGTGGACGAACTCCGGCAGCCGGAGACAGACCAGGTTCTGGAGCGCATGAAGCGGTTCGACGGGCGAGGAGCCCCTGATGAGAACACCTGATGGGCGGATGCGTTCCCTCATTTTCCTCATTCCGTGGCCATCGCTCGCGACTCGCGTGAGTCTCGGGAATTTCTGCGGCCCAGTGGCGCATGATCGAAGTGCGGTCAGCGTCGCATGCCTCGACGATGGCGGTGAAGGGCGGAGTGCGCGCTGGTGACAGTCGAGTACTCCGCTGAGTCATGCGTCAAAGAAAGAGGGAACCATGACGGCAACGACGGAGACTCCCACTCGAGAAAAGGCCGAGGCAGGCCAGGAAGAGTTCGGCGAGGAATCCGCCTTCGGTCCGCTCCTGCTGGCAGCGATGCTGTCCCGTCGCGAGGAGCGCGGCGAGGAACCGATCGTCGACCATCCGCTTCTCCTCGCCGCGCTCGCGCGGCGCCGCGAAGAGGGCGGCGAGGAGTCGATCATCGGGCATCCGCTTCTCCTCGCCGCGCTCATGCGCCGTCGTAAGGAGCGTGGCGAGGAGTCGATCATCGAGCACCCGCTGCTGCTTGCGGCGCTCATGCGTCGTCGCCGTGAGGAGCGTGGCGGGGAGTCGATCATCGAGCACCCGCTTCTCCTCGCCGCGCTCGCGCGCCGTCGTGAGGAGCGTGGCGAGGAGTCGATCATCGAGCACCCGCTGCTGCTTGCGGCGCTCATGCGTCGTCGCCGTGAGGAGCGTGGCGAGTCGCTGATCGACAACCCGCTTCTCCTCGCTGCGCTCATGCGCCGCTAAGAGGAAATGGCGACCCCCTGCCCCCCGAGCCTTGCAGTCGTCGGCATCGGGGGGCAGGCCCCGTACGGCAATCGAAGACTTGAGGAACCAGAATGGCAGCTGAGTCGGGCGGACAATCGGAACGGGATCCCTTGGAGGCCTTCATCGACGAGATCTTCGAGGAAATTGTGCGCGATGCCGGAATTCCGCATGCCGGTGCCGGTGTCCGGCGTGGAAAGGATCCAATGGCGGGGGCCCTGATGGAAGCGGTCGTGGCGTCCCTGTCCCACCCGCCCTCCCGTTCTTCTGAACTGGAAAGGGTCCTGCTTGCACAGACCCTGGCGACCGCGCTGGCGGAATCTCTCGCGCCCGCTCTGGCAGATGCGCTGGCCTCGGAGATCATGAAGGTACTGACCCACCATGCGTCCTCTCAAAGAGGCGGCACCCAGGAAACCGTCGGTGGGCCCGGTCGCGGTCACCGCTCTTCCGGGGGTGGCGACCGTTCCTAGCGGGCCGCCTCCCTGGCGCCCGGGGGGGGTGCCTCTATGTCTTTCGTCAAGCGAGGCGTGGGGTTCTGGGTTCGTAGAAGGTGCCGTCGCGGAGCATGGCGAACAGCACGTTGATCCGCTGGCGGGCCAGACGGAGGAGGGCCTGGGTGTGGGTCTTCCCGCGGGCCCGGCATCGGTCGTAGTAGGTGCGGGAGGCGGGATCGTGCAGGGCGGCGAACGCGGACAGGAACATCGCCCGCTTGAGTTGCCGGTTGCCGCCTCTGGGCGCGTGTTCGCCGTGGATCGAGGTTCCCGATGACTTGGTGGTCGGGGCGAGGCCGGCGTAGGAGGCCAGGTGGGCGGCGGTGGGGAAGCTGGTGCCGTCGCCGACGGTGACCAGCAAGGTGGCGGCGGTCCTGACCGCGACCCCCGGAATCGAGGTCAGGACCGCGGAAAGAGGGTGAGCCTCCAGCAGCTGTCCGATCTGTGCTTCCAGGGCTCGTCGCTGTTCGTGGACGGCCGCGAGCGAGCGGGCCAGGGAGGGGATCACGAGGTCGAGGGTGCCGGTGCCCGGGACCACGACGGTCTGCTCGTCGAGCGCGTCGAAGACCTCGTCGATCAGCCGGGCGGCCATGCGCGGGGCCTTGGGCCGGATCACCTCAACGAGCTTGCGGCGACCGGCCTTTCGCAGGCTGGCTGGGGATCCGTAGCGTTCCAGCAGCCAGGTCACGGCGGGGTGGTCCAGGCGCGGGCCGAGGACGCGTTCCAGGCTGGGGTGGAACTGGGTGAGCAGGCCGCGTATCCGGTTGGAGGTGCGGGTCGCCTCGGCCGCCAGGTCCTGGTCGAAGCCCACCAGCACGGTCAGCTCGGCGGTGATCTCGTCGGTCAGCTGGAGCGAGCGCAGGGTGTGCGGCATGGTCCGTGCGGCGTCCGCGATTACCGCGGCGTCCTTCGCGTCGGTTTTTGCCTCGCCCGGGTAGAGATCGGCGATCCGCCGCATGGACAGGCCGGGCAGGTAGGCGACCTTGCAGCCGGCGTCCCGGGCGACCGTGAGCGGGAGTGCTCCGATGGAGGCGGGCTGGTCCACGATCACCAGCACGGTGCCGAACTTCGCGGCCAGCTTGTCGAAGACGGCCCGCAGCTTCGGCTCGCTGTTGGGCAGCTGCTTGTCGAAGACCTTCTTGCCGGCCGGGGTCAGCCCGTGCCCGTGATGGGCGCTCTTGCCGACGTCCAGGCCGAGGAAGACGCCCACGTCGTCGATGTCGTCCAACCCATCCTCCAGAGGGGGGTTCGTGCGGTGCTGGCCAGGGCGTTGGCGTCGTATGCGCGCATCCACGTTATGCAGACCTGCCGCCCGCAAGCGGCCGGGCGTTGCGCCGGGCCAGGCGGTAGTCGGACCTCTCATCAGCGTCTCCAACGGCGCCTCTCGGGCCCGGTGGCACCACCCCCCAGGTCATGCTTTCGACAGGGGGGACCAGCCATGCCGGGCCCGGAGGCCAGCGGTCCTCTTGCAGGACCGCGAAGAAGATAACGGGGGTCGGCCGGGGGCCTTCGTCGTGCCCGAGCGGGGGTTCCTCCGTCGCCCGCCGTTGGACCGGCGGGTGTTCTCTTCACCGGGGATCCCGAAGATGTGCTCTCCCCGCCTTCGGCCTGCGGCCAGGGCACCAGCAGGTGAGCGGCTTCCCCTGCTGCTGCCGTGTTGTGCCGCTCGGCCGCGCCTCGGGCGGTCCGGAAGCAGCGTCCGTCTCCGCCGCCGGGCGTGGCACGGTGATGGGTCGTCAGCCCAGCGTCCCGAGCGCCGCGAGGATGTCGGCGGGTTCGGCTCGGGTGGTGTAGTCGGGGTTGACGAAGGCCCATCGGATGGTGCCGGCGCGGTCGATGACGTAGGTGGCGGGCAGCGGCAGGGTGCGCCGGTGGCCGTCGTTGACGCGCCGGAGGTCGAAGCCGAGCTTGTCGTAGACGTCGGCCAGGTCGTCGGGGAGGTCGAAGGCGAGGCCGTACTGCTTGGCGGTGTCGGAGCCGATGTCGCTCAGGACGTCGAAGGCCAGGCCGTGCTTCTCGGTGAGGGTGAGGGACTCGTCGGGGATCTGCGGGGAGACGGCGACCAGTCGTGCGCCGTGCGCGGTGATGTCGGTGTGGTGCTGCTGAAGGGCGTGCAGGGCGATGTTGCAGTAGGGGCACCAGGCGCCGCGGTAGAAGGTCAGGACGACCGGACCCACTGCGAGCAGGTCGTCCAGGGCCACCGTCCGACCGGTCGCCGAGGGCAGCCGGAAGCGGGGCGCGGGATCGCCGATGCCGAGGGCGCGGTCGGCCTGCCCGGAGTCGGCGAGTTCCTGACCGGCTCGGCGCATGATCTCCCGTATCTCGGCGGGGATCTGCTGCTGGCGGGCTTCGTAGAAGGCGCGTAGCTCGGCGTTGAGTGTGGTCATGGTGTCCGTTCCTCCCGGTCGACGTTCCGACTAACTTGGAATGACCGTTTCAAGATAGCGTCGGCGTGATCCCGCGCCAAGGGATCCGGCATGAATGGCTGGAGGGTGGGCGGGGGTATCTTGAAATCGTCGTTTCAAGATGGCGGGTGAACCATGGCGGACATCAAGCACTTCGACCCGGATGCGGCCCTGGAGACGGTGGAGCGTCTGTTCTGGCGGCAGGGCGTGGCCTCGACCGGCATTCAGGACGTCGTGACGGCGACCGGTCTCAACCGCTCCAGCCTCTATGCGACCTTCGGTGGCAAGCAGGAGCTCTACCTCGCCGCACTGCGCCGCTACCTCGACCACCGCGCCCGGCCGGCGTTCCACCGGCTCGCACAGGACGAGCGGGGGCTGCCCGCCATCGCCGACTTCTTCGCCGGCCTGATCGAGGCGCGATGCTCGGGCGAGTACGCCCGCTGGGGCTGCATGGCCGTCAACGCGCATGCCGGCGCGGAGCATGAGGGGCCCGAGGTCCGTGCCGTCCTCGACCAGCATCATCAGGAGTTGCGGGACGCGATGCGCGCGGCGCTCGTCACGGCCGAGGCCGACGGCCAACTCGCCGCGGGAACCGATCCGGAGGCATCGGCCGAGCTGCTCGGCTTGCTCGCCTACGGTGTGAACCTGCGCTCGCGCGCCGGAGCCGATGCTCAGTCGCTGAACCGGACGGTGACGGCCGCGCTGAAGTCGATCGCCCGCCTGCCCACCACGACGCGGCCGAAGCCGAGCTGATCCGTCAGCGGTGCGTCGATCACTGGCCGGGCCTGCACCTCACGGGCATTCCCGGCGGACCATGCCCAGTCCCTGCACCCGGATGCGCCCTGGGGGACGCCCGAGCAGACACCAGCTGCCGAGGCCGCCCGCTCCTCCGCCCTCAACGGCGCCCTGAACGACCTCCAGAAACCCGTCAGGGCCTGATCCACTCACTGGATCAGGCCCTGACCTGGCACTACAGCGTCGGGGTGGCGGGATTTGAACCACGACCTCTTCGCCCCGAAGCAACTTCGGTAGGCGTGCTGCCTTGGGAGGTCCTGCCGTCTACCGGCGCTGATGGTCCGCAGACGTCCGCGCTCGTCCGCCGTTGTTCGTCGGCGTTGTCACGCAGTTAGACACTCACCCGATGCGTGGATCAGCGCGAGTCAGCTCAGTTCTCCGGGCTCAGGCATGGCTGTACCAGTGTCGCAGATCCACTTGGGTGACCTGCGGCTGCCGCTCGCTACGACTGCCATGAGTAGGCGCCAGTGGTCGCCACCGAGCGGCGTCGGGCGGCCCAGAGACGGCCCAGCCGACGGGGCTGGGTCGCGTCCCCCGAGGTGGTGTAGCGATGTGGGTTCATGACTCCGCAGGTCACAAGCACCGACAGGGCCGACGCCCGAGCAGAGGCCGCTCCGGCGGCCGGGAACGGCATCGACAGCACTCGAGGGATCTCGACGGTGCTTGCTGAAGAAGCGGTCGCCGGAGCGAGGTGGCCCTGATTCCTACACCACTCGGCGGGACGCCACCCGGGGCTGCACGTCCCCGGCTGAGCTGCCACTGTCATCGTTCCGATCCCCTCACGCGAAGCAGACCGTCCCTGGCAATACGCGCCGCCGCCACGAAGGCATCGAGGCGATCATCCAGGTGGGAGCCGATCTGGAAGCCCTCCGCGTCGGGCCCGTGGGGACCTCGGCCGCCTGTTACCAACGCGGCCCGCTAGGGTGGCTTCACCCTTTGCCTCAAGGGGCACACGGCCAGTGAGACCCACGGAGGTACCGACATGAGCGCCGGAGAACGGGCCAAGGCAAAGGCCGAACAGATCGTCGGAAAGACCGTGCGGACGGCGGCCCACGCGATGCACAGGGAAACCCTCGCGGCGAAAGGCGCCGCTCTCGAAGCACGAGGCAAGATGCGAGGCACGAAGGAACAGACCAAGGGCTCCTACAAGCGCTGAGCACGCCGCCTCAGGCTTGAATCCGTCCCAGGAACGGCTGAAGGCTCAGGGAGAGGGAAACAACCTCTTGCCTGGGCCTTCTGCGTTCAGAGCGGGCTGCAGGAATCGAACCCGCGTAGCTAGTTTAGAAGATCGCGTATACGGGCCGGGTCTGAGCTGGCGATTCGCTGACCTGCGGTCTCTCGGGTCTCTCTCCGGCGTTCCCCGCTGCTCACCGCCGCTTGCCGCTAGATCGGGCACACGAGGGGCATGTATGCCTCTCTCTGGGCTTGCCAGGGTGTCACCGGACCCTTCACAGTCCATTGTGGCCTGTGCATGCGGCTGGCGGGATGTTGGGCTCCGCCGTTTTCTCGCCTGTACTGGGTCGCCGGCAGTGGTGGCATCACCGGACGAAGTGTCGATGAGAGCGCCGGGACCAGCGCACACCGAACATGACCAGGTCCGCCACGAAGACCACGATGCCGATGATCAGGAGGTAGGACAGCCCCGCCGCCACCGTGCCGATGATTCCCAGGGCGATGGCCACGAGGATCAGGAACAGGAAAAGCGCCATGGTGGCACATCCTCAAGCCTCTACTGCGGGTGATGAGCCGCCGCTGTGACCAGCGATTTGGTCAGCCTTCGGCGCTCTTGGGATGGAGGCCGGTCAGCGGCGTGCGAGGCGGCGCCCCTTACCGTGCTCGTAAGGCCTCTCGTAGTGTTTGAAGACCTCTTCTTCCCGCTCGACCGGCAGGACGTCATCCATGCCTATGGACGGCGCCTTCTTCACCAGCCCTCGCCCGTGTGCCACCTTTACGTACCCGGGGCCCAGCGTTGCTTCGTCGAGGGGCACGAAGACCAGTCGGTGCCGAGTCGGCAGGCCGGTACGGACGGTGGCCATGGTCGGTGCGTCGGTGGTGGTGTCCACGTAGACCGCTTCCAGGGCGCCGATCTTGCGTCCCTTGGGATCGATCACGTCCCGGTTGCGCCACTCGCGGATATCGGCTGAATGGATCATGCGTTGCTCCCTGCGGCCCGCGCCTCCCGAAGGCATTGCATCCGATAGGAGGAGTGGCTACGGAAGGTTCACCGCCTCTTCATCGTACTCTGACCGCCGGTGAATGCTGTCGAAAACGCCTGATCGCAGGCGGTCGCCTCCCCGCCGACCCACCACTCACCCCAGCTCTCTTCGGCTCTCATGCAGTGCTCTGAGCCGTCCCGGCGTCCAGGATTTGAGGACGGGCATCATCCTTATCAGGTCGATCACTGGGCCTATCAACGTCGGCCAACCGCCCGTGTGCCTCGGCCGATCATCCCCTGGCGTCCGGCCTCGACCGTCGCTGTTTGTGCTTGTTGGTGTCAGCCGCTGATGTCAGCAGCCGCAGGCGGTCTTGACGAACATCATGTTCAAGTCCTTCAGGGAGACCGTGAACAGCAAGTTCGGCTCCGACTAGAAGCCGAAGAAGTGAAGGGCCGGGTCCCTGACCTGCGCCTGTGTAATCGATCAACGCTGCGACCTGCAACGTAGCTGTCGGTGGTTGTCAGCGTTGGTCGTCGTTAGGTGCCCCCGCACGGCTCAGAGATGGCCCGAGCGGGGGGTGTCGTGGGTTGCGCCTCAATGCGAACGATGGGCGGGGAGGTCAAGTTCGTTCTCCACCCGGTCCGGCTGGGTCCCACCTCGTGCACCGGTGCCATGCACGACTGCTGGTTGTCGCCGCCGTCTGCTGTCGTGGCTGTAACTCGTGGATGTCAGAACGGTGCAACCACATGCAAGCACGTCGCCATGCTCTCGCGGAGGTCAGCCAGATGCGTGCGTGTGATCGCTGAGTGGCCCCACACGGTGGGATTCGTCCTGAACAAGCAGTGCCAGGAGTGAGGCTACCGTCAGGCCCTGGTCGGCTTCGGCCGGGTGGCGCAGGACCTTCGCGGGGTCGATCTGGTAGCTGTTGCCGCGCCCCTGGCGGCGGTGGGAGAGGTAACCAGCCTGCTCCAGGTCGGCGATGATCTTTTGCACAGCGCGTTCGGTGAGGCGGCAGCGGGCGGCGATGTCGCGGACGCGTGCGCTCTGGTTATCCGCGATGGCTGCAAGCACGCGGGCGTGGTTCGTCAGGAACGTCCATCCGTTGTGGGGCTCGGGCACATCATCCATGCCCCGAGTCTACGAACAGACATGCACGCAACCAAAAGCACGTACTAGATTTCGTGTAAACGTTGACGCATGTTCGCGGCATGGGGGAGCGTTGTAGCGGACCACGACGAACGCATCGGGAGTGAGCCATGCAGCACCCTTCCTACCGGGCACGGTCCGTCACGACGCCGGGCTTCCCCGGCCCAGGTGGAGGCGCTGCTGCCAAGCCCCTTCTGCCGGGCCAGATAGCCACCTCGTACGCGTCGAGCGACGACCGGGTGTATGTCACCGTGCGCGGTGAACTCGATCTCGTCTCGGGTCACCAGCTCCGAGACCAACTGAGCGATGCGCTTGCCGCTTCGTCCAGCGGTCTTGACCTGGACCTGAGCGGACTCAGCTTCTGTGACTGCGCCGGCCTGAACGTTCTCCTGGAACTTCGCCAGCGGGCCCTGAGCCGGAACAAGACCGTCGTCATACAAGACGCCAGTGCCGCGATCGGCAGGTTGCTCGATCTCACCGGAGCACGAGATCTGTTTGCGTCCCGGGAGGGACGTCGTTGTGCGTGCAGCCAGCCGCGTGCAAGGGCGGTGAGCTGACCAGCACGAGGGCGCTGCACTCCTTATCACGACCGTCACGCATCGGCGCCGCAGTGCGACGTGCGCGAATGACTGAATATCAGATTTTTTAACTGGACGCAGGTTGGAGGGCACGGTGGACTGGGAGCGGTTCGCGCAGGAGATGGCGTCTATGGCGCGTGATCTGCTGGCTCGGGATTCGGTGGCCGCCACCCTTGAGCGAATCACCGCCTGGGCCATCGAACTGGTCGACGGCTGTGACGCGGCCGGCATCCTTGTGCTGCACGACAAGCGGGTGGAGACCCTCGCCCCCACCGACCAAATGGTCATCGACAGCGACCGGCTCCAGGAGCGGCTGGGGGAAGGCCCGTGCTTCGATGCCGCCCACAGCTCGCGAGGGGAGCAGGTCTTCCGCATCGCCGACCTCACCGGTGAGGGGCAACGCTGGCCCGTCTACGCGCCCCAGGCCCATGCGCTCGGCGTGGGCAGCATGATGGGTTTCCTTCTGTTCACCGACGACGAGGACCTCGGCGCGCTGAACCTGTACTCCCGCAAGCCCGGCGCGTTCACCGAGATCAGTGAATTGTCCGGCTGGCTGCTGGCTTCCCACGCCGCGGTCGCCGTCTCCGCCGCCCGCACTCATGCCCAGATGGAAGAGGCCGTTGCCACCCGTCACACCATTGGCGAAGCCATGGGCATCCTCAGGGGCGCCCACCGCCTCACCGAGGAGCAGGCCTTCGACGTATTGCGCCGCTACTCGCAGGAACAGAACGTGAAGCTCCGGGAAGTCGCTCGCCAGATCTGCGAACGCGGCAGTCGCTGAGGGAGGAGGCCCGTGCTGGCCAGCAACGCAACTGCGGCTGTCGCATCTCTGCCAAAGCAGTCCCCAAGCGCTGCCAGCACCACGAGTGAGCATGTGAGCAAGTCGACTGAGAAGCAGTGGGACAAGCACGGCCCCTACCTTGACGAGCAGTCCTGCCGCAAGGCTGGCGAGGGCGGTGCGGCTCAGGGCGCTTGGCAAGAATTCAAGTGCTTGCGCGTATACAACGTCGACCAGTACCGCTACGACTGGCGGCTGTGACGACACGTCTGACCGACGCGGGGAGGCGGGTGGTCGGCCCCTCGAACATGCACGTCCGGCGCGCCGCCGGATGCCACATCAGAGTCTGAGGGCCGCGAAAGGCCATCAACACTCGGGCTCGACACCACAGCCGGTGTGGCCCGCCTGTCTTCACCCGTTTGGCTCGTCTACGGGTTCGTGCGCGTGCGGCGCGATACGGCGGGGCCTACTGTCGCCGATACGGGGCAAATCGCCACGAATCATGAGCATGGGAGGTCGCTATGAACTGGGACCCGAAGAAGGAGTACAGGGACGGCCAAACCGTCTTCCACGACGGCCGGAGGTGGGTTGCCATCCAAGATGTCCCGCCCGGTCAGACGCCGGGTAATGACAACGGCAACTTCTGGGAAGAGCGCTAGTAGGACTCCGTTAGGTCTGCCTTGATCTTGGTGTGGTCCTGCGGGGCAGGGGTTGGTTGCAGGTGGTGCAGATGCCGGTCCAGCAGTTCAGCAGGTCCTGGAGGGCGTCGAGGATCTGGTAGAGGGTGAGTCCGGTGTGTCGGCTTTTGGGGTCAGCCGCTGCTCGGTGAGGAAGGCATGGGCGGCGGTGACCAGGGTGGCGTGGTGGTGCCAGCCCGGCCAGGAGCGGCCTTCGAAGTGGTCCAGGCCCAGGCCGTGCTTGAGTTCCCGGTAGTCGTGCTCGATGCGCCAGCGGATCTTTGCCAGGCGGACCAGGTCGGCGATGGCGATCGGGGTGTCGTCGGGCAGGTCGGACAGCCAGAACCGGGTCGGTTCGTCCTCGCCGTCGTGCCGTCGGGCCATTCGGCCAGCAGTCGCACCTGGGGCAGGATGCCGTCCCACCGGCCGTGCTCGGCCACCGCGGCTGCCCGGGCCAGCCGACGCGGCCGCACCCCGGCCGGCCGGACCCACATCGCGAGGAAACGGGAGGTCATCGGACCGCGGGAGCCTTCCCGCCAGGTCACCTCCTGAAAGGCTTCCCGTCCGGCGGCCGCGGCCAGTTCCGCCACCGTCATGGGTGGCTGCCGGTAGCGGGGAACCGGCCGGCGGCCGTTGCCGGACCAGGCGGGAGCGATGGGGACTGCGTCATGCGGCTGGACGGTCAGATCGCCGCGGATGCCGACCACGTACGCGTGTCCCCGCTCGGCCAGGGCGGCACGGAAATCCGCGTTCTGGCCGTAGCCCGCATCGGCCACCACCACTGGCGGCACCAGTCCCCATCCGGCCAGTTCATCCAAGGCGTCCAGTGCGAGGCGCCACTTCTCCCGATGTCCGAGGTCTTCCGGCACACCGGTCTGCCGGCGCCGGACGGTGTCCTCGGCCCATTCCTGGGGCAGGAACAGACGCCAGTTCAGCGGGCACGAGGCCGTCTCGGAGACCGCGTGGACACTGACCGCGACCTGGCAGTTGGCCTGTTTGCCCAGCGCACCGCAGTACTGGTGGGCGACACCGACCGACATCCTGCCGTCCTTGGGGAACGACACGTCATCGACCGCCCAGGCGCCCGGGCCAACCTGCGGCACCATCCGCTCAGCGATCCGCCGACGCACCGGAACCGGATCCCACGTGGACTGGTTCACGAACTGCTGCAGGTTCTGCTCATTGCCGTCCGGCAGCCGCGAGGCCATGGCCTGGATGGACTTGCGGCGACCGTCCATCATCAGTCCCCGCAGATAGCAGTCGCCCTTGGCCCGCTGGTCCTTGCGCGGCACCGAGGCGAACACATCCGCCACGAATAACGCCAACTTCACCCGAACACGGTCCACTTCATGTGCGTCCACACACTCACCGTGCCCCTGAACAAGGTCGCCACACAGACCTAACGGAGTCCTACTAGTACTGCTCTGACCACATAGGTTCGCCGTGTTGGTGGGCGTGGCGGTTGGATGTGCGGTGACGTCCATTCGACCGCTGGAGGCGCGGTGGCTGAGCCTGTCCGTGTACGCAGATTGCAGCACTAGGCCGACCGATCCCATAAGGACTGGAATCAGAATGAGGTCTCTGGGCTAGGGGCTGACGGAATGTCAGTTTACGTTGGCGCGGCCCGGGGGTTTATGGAAGCTGGACTCCGGACCAGTCATCGACTTCGCACTGTCTGTCGGCGTTGTTGCCTGCGGTCACGACTGTGCCGTTGGCGCGCAGGCCAAGGGTGTGCGTTGAGCCGGCCGCCACGGCGACAATGTCGTGCCAATCGCCGACTTCGCACTGTCCGTAGCTGTTGTCTCCCGCCGCGAGGACCCGTCCGGACGCAGTGACCCCGACGGTGTGGTAGCTGCCCGCGTCGAGCGCCACTACGTCTTCCCACTCATCGACCTCGCACGCCCCGGTTGCGCGGTCTCCGGTCGCTACTGCCCGCCCGTCGGCTCTGAGGCCGACGGTATGGAGATACCCGGCCGAAATGGCAGCTAGGTCACGCCACCCTTCAACGGCGCACTGCCCTCGTCGGTTGTTCCCCGCGGCCAGTGCAGAACCGTCCGACCGGACGCCGACCGAGTGCCAGTCACCACACGAGAGGACGACCATCTCGCGCCAGGACTGCACGTCGCACTGTCCTTCCGAACTCCGGCCGACCGCCAGCACGCGGCCGTTCGCGAGTAGCCCGAGCGTGCGGCGCCAGCCTGCGGCCACGGCCGTGACGCCTCGCCATCTTGAACCGACCCGCAATACCCCCTGCCGCCGCGCCGACTCCGCACCTCGACGCCGTTCTGCCGCGCCTCTACCTCCCCGAGGAAGTCGCCGCGGTCCTCGGCTGCTCCGCCTGGTGGGTCAAGGACCGCGCCCGCCGGCGACTCATCCCGTTCACCCGCGTCGGCCGCGCCTACCGCTTCTCGTCTGATCACCTCGCCGAGATCGTGCGCATGCACGAAGAGCGCCCGGCTCGGAACCCGCAGCGTCCCGGTGGCATTGCTATGCCGGCTCGGCAGCCTGCCGTGCGAGAGCGTACCGAGGCAGCCGTGCCCACGGTTCGTCTCAAGGCCCGGCCGCCTCGCCGCATGACCAAGTCCCAGTTCGGAGCCGCCGCTTAACGCACCCCACACGAGAGAAGGGAGGGAACCCATGGGGTACGCAGAGAAGCGCGGCGGCTACTGGCGCGGCCGGTACAAGATCGAGGACGGCAAGTACGGCACGGTCGCCGATTCCACGGGTGCCGTGATCAAGTTCGCCACCAAGCGCGAGGCCAAGCAGGCCGCGGACGCCGAAGAGGTGACCGTTCGGCGCGGTCAGTGGCGCGACCCAGGGCTGGGTCAGGAGACCTTCGGTGAGTACGCCAGCCGCTGGTACGAGGCCCAGGACCTGGCCGCTTCGACCATGCAGAACTACAAGCGCCACATCGAGGAGCACGAGCTCCCCGAGTTCGAGGACAAGGCGCTCGCCGGCATCCTGCGCACGAACGTCGACGCCTGGGAGAAGAAGGAGAAGGCCCTGTACGCGGCCTCCAGCGTCAAGACCTGGCGCTCGACCCTCCACCTGATCTTCGAGGACGCGATCGACGAGGGCCTGATCACGTCCAACCCGGCCGCCAGGCGGCGCGGGCGCGGCAAACGCGCCGGCCGCTCCCGCAACCGCGGCCCGGAGAAGGTCGTCACTGACGCGCTCGGTATCCTGCTGACCGCAGAGCGAGCTGCCCTGCTCTCCGGCCGCGACGACGAGTTCGTCGCCGTCGTCCTCAAGGGCTACACGGGCAAGCGCTGGGGCGAAATCGTCGGCTTGGAGACGGAGTTCGTCCGGCCTGATGCGTTCCGCGTCGAGTGGCAGCTGTACGAACTGGACACCGGCGAGCTGGTGCGCTGCCCACCCAAGGACGACAGCTACCGGACCATCGACGCGATGGACTGGCTGTCGGCCCTGGTCTTCGATCACATCGCCCGCACGAAGCCGACACCCTGCCCATGCCACGGGAGGGCGTACGTCTTCCGAGGCCAGGGGGCAGCGCGGACCGGCGGCCACCACGGCGCCAAGCTCGCCGACGTAGCCCGGCTGGCTGGGGTCTCCACGGGGACCGTGTCCAATGTCCTCAACCACCCACACCGCGTCGCCGAAGCTACGCGGGTGCGGGTCGAGAAGGCCGTAGCCGACCTCGGATTCGTGCGAGGTGGCGCTGTCTCAAGGCATGCAGCCCACTGGCGCAGGAACGGTTTTGCGACCTGGTTGTTCACGCCGGCGGTCTCCGGCTGGTACCCGAAGAAGGCACCGCAGGAGGCCCGCCCCGTGCCCATGCTCGGTGAGCCGTGGCCCGGCATCCCGGCACGAGGGCGGGGCGCCACCGATCGCGCCGATGCCTGCTGGCTCCCGATCGCCAAGGGCCTCACGCCCCACGGCCTCCGTCACACCCACCGGACGATGATGGAGGACCTGGGCACGGAGAAGGTGCTCATGGACGAGCGTATGGGCCACCTCGACGGTTCGGTCTCCGCACGCTACGCCCACGTCACCCCTGGCATGCGTCGGCGCCTCATGCTCGGTCTCACCGCACAGTGGGAGGCATCCCTCGACGCCCGCCTGGCCCTGTGCCCGACTTCACCGGTGCGCGTGCTCAACAACCTCCTGCGTGCACGCGAGGTCGCCCTCCGGTAGCCCCACGGTGCCCCGCAACACTGTTGCGGGGCACCGCCGTTTCCCCGTACCAGGTCGGCGATGCAACGCTCATCCAGGTTGCATCGACCGATTCGGCGACACGAGCCCGTCCCGGATGACCAGATGGCCCTCAGCCTCGCCTTATCGCATGCACCAGATCACGCCACTTCGGTCCCTTTCGCGTTGCGCCTGCAACTTGAGATGCGAGAGGATGTTCGACGCACTGTGGGCTCTGGCGTCGCGAGGTGAAGCAGCGGCGATTGAGTAGTCCCAGCACACAACACGCTTACGGGGTGGGTGGATGAAGTTCGACATGGGGTCGACGACCCTGTCGCAGCTCGGGAAGAGCACCGTCGGCTCAAGCGACGACCTGGGAACGCTGATCAGGTTGCTGATCCAGGCGGCCGAACCGTTGGAGGGGAAGTTCAACGGTGCCGGCAAGGCCGCGTTCGACACGTTCAAGGTGCATGCCGACGAGATCACAGCGGACCTGAACAGCTCGCTGGGTGCGATCCTCGGCGGCCAGTCCGGTATGGACACGGCGTTCGGCAGTGGTGACGTGGAGTTGGGTGACAACGCGCACCAGAACATGGGGATGGCCAACTTCGACGCGGCCCGTTTCGGCGCGCGATAGCCGTCCTCGAAGAGCAAGTCACCGCTGTCGTCACCGTCTTCAAGGGGGACTCGATCATGGCTCAGAACCAAGACCGTCGCTCGTACGACACCGGCGCCTCCGCCGACGTACAGACCAGCCTGGCCGGCATCATCGGTCATCTGGAGCGCGTGCTGACCGACCGCGACCGGGCGGTCAAGGCGGCGATGGCCAACTTCCAGGCCGATGGTGTCTCGGACGAGTACCACGGCAAGGAGGTCCGCTGGCACAAAGCCGCGGCCGAGGTGCGCGAGATCATCCGTCTGGTGCGCAACACGCTGGAGCAGAACGACGGCACCGCTCAGGCCACCCTCGCCAAGGCGAAAGCAGCGGTCGACAACATCGGGTGACCGACGGTTGACGGTGCCCCCTCTCCGCTCCGTCGGCCGCTCGCCCGAACAGGCCATGCATCTGTAGCCTGCGCGACCATGGCTGACATGTTCGAGCTGATGCTTGCGTTGGACTTGCGCGACGAGTTGTCGGCGGGGGAACTCACGGAGCTGCGATGGCATCTGGGAGCGGGCCCCCAGCCGGAAACATTCCGTATCGTCACAGAATTTCCGGTCGTGGTGGATGACGAAGACGGAGAGTTCGTCATCGAGGATCATCCCGAGCCCCTTCTCGGTCAGCAGGGTGGTGGCTACAAAGTTGGGGGCGCACTTGTCTCCGTGTTGCTGCGTCTGCAGGACACGGGGCAGGAGTGCTGGGCGCTGACCAGCCGGCAGGAGATCCATCCGGACGATTTCGAGCGCACTGGTGAACTCCTCAGCTGGCTTGCGGCCAAGGCCAGCGAGCGGCACCGAGGCTCCGGCGGCGAGGTCCATCTTGGCTGGATTCGGTTCTACGAAGAGCGCCTGCCCGTGCCTTTGGTAGTGCGTGACGGCGCAGTCGTCTGGCCGTCATAGGTCCGGGACGACGGGGCGAGGTGGTCACGGAGGCAGAGCGCTATGGCTGAGGCATCGTCGGCCTGCGCTGCTGACCGCCGCCCATCTCCTGCCTCGTTGCGTCCCGAATCCGCACGGCGAGAAGATGTTCGGCGAGCACCCGCGTGTCCAGCGAACCGGATTTGAGTGATGTCAGCCCAGGATTACGACAGTCAGCTTCTTGAGTCCGTGGCGGTGCGGCGTCGGCGGTTGCGTGATGCCGTGTTGTTCGGGGCGCAGCGGCAGCGGCGGACCGTGGACGAGCGGCTCGGGAAGGCGTTCGCGGGGGTGGTGATCGCCGCCGTGGTGTGTGCCGGGTGTGTGGGGTGGTCCTTCATCGCACATCGCGTGATCGGGAAGGCTCCGTACGGGACCTCTGTGCCTGTGTCCACGCCCTCCGGTCAGCCCACCGCTCCACCGCAGCCTGGGAATTCGGCCCGATGATAGGTTCGAACGCGTGATATCCCGGGGGACTGTGAGCCGTACGGCACTGAGTCGAGTCACATTGGTCGGTGAGCGGCGTCGGGTGGATCTGGTGCTGCCGGCTCGGGAGCCTGTCGGGCTGCTGTTGCCCGAGGTGATGCGGCTGCTCGACGACCGGGTGGCCGAGCAGCCGCAGGCCCGGCACCTGGTGACGGCCGACGGAAGTGCTCTGGAGCCTGATGCCACGCTGGAGTCGGCGGGAGTGCCCGACGGTGCTGTACTCCGGCTGGTCCGGGTCGAGGACGCGCCGTCCGCTCCGGTCGTCCATGACGTGAGTGACGAGGCGGCCGGCGATCTGGATGTGCGGGCCTGGCGGTGGGACGCGAGGGCGCGGCGGATCACGGCCGCGGGCGCGGGTGTGGTCTGGGCGTCGGCCGTCGGCTTCATGGCGCGCCAGGGATTCGAGGCCAGGGCCGCCGGATGGGCGCTCCTCGTGACCGCGGTGGTAGCCGCGGCGGCTGGTGCGCTGCTGGGGCGGGCCGGGCACAAGGGGCTTGCCGCCGCTCTGGTCGTGGTGAGCGCCGCTGTGGGCGTGCAAGGCGCCTGGTCGGTTGCCGACGCACAGGGCTGGCCGGGAGCGGTGCGGTTGGCCGCCGTGCTCTCGGTCCTGGTGGTGGCGCTGTTGCTGCTCGGGTGGTTCTCGCCGTTCGGGCGGGGTGCGCTGGTCGGGGCAGGGGCACTGGCCGGAGCGGGCGCGTGCTGGGAGGTGGCGCTCGCGTTCCAGTCCGGCGGAGCCGGTTCGGCACGCGCCGGGGCGCTGCTTGCCGTGGTCTCCGTTGTCGCGCTGGGCGTGCTGCCCCGGTTGGCGCTGGCGGCATCGGGCCTGTCCGGGCTAGACGACCGGCGCTCCGCGGGCTCGTCCGTCAGCCGCTACCAGGTGGCCACCGCGTTGGCCGCCACGCATCGGGGGCTGGCGCTGGCGACGCTCGTCACCGCGGTCTGCGGTGCCGTCGCCGGAGTGCTGGCGGTGCGTACCGTGACGGTATGGACGGTGCTGCTGGCCATCGCCGTGGCGTTCGTCCTCGCGCTGCGGGCGCGCGCCTACCCGCTGGTGGCGGAGGTAGTCGCGCTGCTCGCGGCATCCATGGTGGTGGCGCTGCGGTTGGCCTGGTTGTGGCGGGAGCATTCGGGAGCCCCGGCACCGCTCGCCGCTCTCGGCGTGCTGGTCGTGGTGTCGCTGGGTGTGCTGGCCGTGCAGCCCGCCGAGCATGTCCGAGTAAGGCTGCGCAAGGCCGGCGACGTGCTGGAGTCGGCTGGTGTGGTCGCTCTGTTCCCGCTGGTCCTCGGGGTGTTCGGGGTGTACGAGCGGCTGCTGGGCACCTTCGCGTGAGGTGGCGGTGATGACGACTCCCGGCCGTTGGCAGGACGACGTGCTGCGTGAGCTGACCGTGGGCTGTGCCGACGAGGCGCGCGAGCAGCGTGCACCGGGTGACGCCCGGCCACCCTTGCCTGTGCGCCTCCCGGACGAGGAGCGTCCCAACCCGGGTCGGCCGTCCCGGGAACAGCACACCACGGGGCCGGTCTCGCGCGGGGACGGGGAGCGGTCCGCCCCGCAGACCCCGGCTCAGGTATCCCCGCGCCCCGCGACAGAGGTTCCACCGGCGCCGCCGGCCCAAGCCCACCCCGGGTCCCCCGCTCCCGGTGTCGAGGCAGTCCCGCAGACCCCGGCGACGCCATCGAACGCCTCCCCCGCCGTACGGCCGCCCCGCCAGGCCCGGCTGCCCATGGCGACGCCCGAGCCGGTGCCGACGCTCGACCCGCGCCTGGCCATCGCGCTCGGCTCGCCCCAGCACGGCGATTCGCTGGTCCGGCGTTCCGGCCGGTCGCTGCGCAAACTGACCTCGTCGGCCGCGCAGGAGGTCGCCGAGGAGAGCCGGCTGGGCAGCATGGTGCAGCAGCCGGTGACGACGGGCCGGGTGATCGCGGTGACGTCGATCCGTGGTGGCGTGGGCAAGACCACGACCGCCGCGCTGCTCTCACGGGCGTTCAGCCATTACCGGCACGACCCCGTGCTCGCTCTGGAGGCGGACGCCGCCCTGGGCACGCTGCCGGTGCGTATGGGCGCTCAGTCCGTACGCTGGTCGTGCGTCGAGCTGTCCCGGATCCTTACTCCTTCGATGCAACTGAACGATGTGACCGGGTACTTGGTGCCGGTGGCGGACGGCGGCTGGCTGCTGCCCGCGAGTCAGGGCCGGGTGGGCGCCCCGCTGGACGTCGCGACCTACCGCACCGTGACGCTCGCGCTGCGGCGTTACTTCGCCGTCACGGTCGTGGACTGCGAGACGTTGCCCGGCGAGGTGGCCCGTACGGCGATGGACACCGCGCACGCGCGTGTGGTTGTCGCACCGCTCACGGCCGAGGGCGTGGGCGGTACCCGGATCGTCCTGGACTGGCTCGGCGGGCTGCCGCATGCCGCGCTCGCCTCCACCGTCGTGGCCCTCACCTCGAACACTCCCGACGCGAACCTCGACCTGAAGGCCGCCACGGCCCATCTGCGGGAAACCGGAGTCACCCTCGTGCATCTGCCCTACGACCGGCATCTGGCCGGTGGCGGACCGATCATGCCCGATCGGCTGGGTGAGGTCACGCGCCGCGCGGCTACCCAGCTCGCCGCCGAGTCCCTGCAGAGGGCGGTGCGGGTTCGGTGACACAGCAACAGGTCCATCGCCCCGCCCGCTCGACGCGTCCGCTGCTCCCGCCGGCGGCCCGTTCGATCGAGCCTCCGCCGAACCTGCCCGAGGGCAAGACCGGCAGCCCAGCAACCGCACTGTTGCCGATGGCCGGCGTCATGAGCTCAGTCGTGATGATGACGGTGGTCCGCTCCAGCCAGTTCGCGGGCCTGGGCGCCGTCGTCCTCGTCATCGCGCTGCTCGGTGCGGTCGCTCTGTTCCTGTCGCAGCGCGGCAAGGCACAGCGCCAGCGGCGCGTTCAGCGTGAGCGGTACCTGGAGTACCTGGAGGAGCTGCGTGCGGAGTTGGGCGCGGCCGAGCGCGAGCGTCGTCGTGCCGCTCGGCTGCTGCACCCCGCGCCCATGGCCCTGTACGACGTCCTGCGTGATCCCGCACGGCTGTGGGAGCGGCGTCGCACGGACGCGGACTTCCTGCACGTGCGGGTGGGTGTCGGTGACGTACCCGTGCAGGAGCTGACCATCGGCCAGCAGGCAGTCGGGGGCGTGCTCACCCCGCCCGACCCGTTCATGCTGAACGAGGCACGCGCCCTGCAGGCCCGCTACACCACCGTGTCCGACCACCCGCTGACCGTGCCACTGGACCGGGCAGGCAACGTCAGCATCGTCGGCGACCGCGCCGGGGTGTTGCGCGTCGCCCGGTCCCTGCTTGTGCAGGCCGCCGTGACCCACGCACCGGACGACGTCGCCCTCGCGCTCGCCGCCCCCGGGGACCGTATCGAGGAGTGGGAGTGGGCGAAGTGGCTCCCGCACGTCCTCGACCCGCAAAGCCATGACGGCGCCCTCGCCGCGCGCCGTATCGCCCCCGGCATGGCTCAGCTGGCCCAGGTGATCGGCACGGACCTGGGGCGGCGCGCCTCATACGCGGCCGAAGTGCGCCGCGGGCTGTCCGACAACAAGGCGCTCGCCCTGACCGACCGGCTGCTGGTCCTCAGCGACGCGTACGGGGAAAACGCCATCGAGCTACCGCGTCCGGACGCCGCCGTCGCTCTGGACGACATGGGCGTCACGGTTCTGCACCTGCTCGCCGAACAGGTTCACGAGCCTGATCACGTCTCCCTGCGGATCACCGTCGACGGCGACCAGGTCACGGTGGAGGATCTGCGCGGAGAGCAGGTCGTACGGACGGACGGGGTCGTCGACCGCACCGGACTCCCCGAGGCCGAGGGCCTCGCCCGAGCCCTCGCGCCGCTGCGCCTGTCCGCCGAGTCCGCCACCGAGGGCACGCCCGTCTCCGGACCCGTCGACTTCCCGCAGCTGCTCGGCATCGACGACATGGCCGCCCTCGACCCAGTCCGGACGTGGGCGCCGCGCGGGGAGCGGGACTTCCTGCGGGTGCCGATCGGCCTGGACGACCGGCATGAGCCGGTGCTGCTCGACCTGAAGGAGTCTGCCGAACTCGGCATGGGCCCGCATGGGCTGTGCGTCGGCGCGACCGGCTCCGGCAAGAGCGAACTGCTGCGCACCCTCGTACTGGCCCTGGTGACGACGCACGCGCCGGACGATCTGGCGATGGTCCTCGTCGACTACAAGGGCGGTGCCACGTTCGCCCCGTTCGCCGGTCTGCCGCACGTGGCGGGAGTGATCACGAACCTGGAGAACCAGGCGGGACTGGTCGAGCGCGTGCACACCTCGCTGGCTGGTGAGATCAAGCGCCGTCAGCAGGTCCTCAAGGACGCGGGCAACGTCGCCGACATCGGGCACTACCGCACCCTGCGCGCCACGGCCCGGCCCGGCCTCGAACCGCTGCCGCATCTGTTCGTCGTCATCGACGAGTTCGGCGAACTCCTCACCGCGAAACCGGACTTCATCGACCTGTTCCTGTCGATCGGCCGCATCGGCCGCTCCATCGGTGTCCACCTGCTGCTGTCCAGCCAGCGCATCGAGGGCGGCAAGCTCAAAGGGCTGGAGACGTATCTGTCGTACCGGCTCGGTCTGCGCACCTTCTCGGCGGACGAGTCACGTACGGTCCTGGACACCACCGACGCCTTCCACCTTCCGCCCCTGCCCGGCTTCGGCTACCTGAAGGTCGACACCTCCACCTACACCCGCTTCAAGGCGGGCTTCGTCTCCGGTGCGTACCGCGGCCCCGTCGTACGCGAGAGCACCACCGACGCCGAACCCCGCGCCTGGACATATCCCGCCTTCAACGCCCCCGCTGCCGCGCCGGGCGAGGACGCGCCGGTGCCGCGTGAGCGCGAGACCGGGCCGACGGTCCTGGGCGTGGCGGTCGGCAGGCTCGCCGACATCGCCGAACCGGTGCGCCGGATCTGGCTGCCGCCGCTGCCCGAAGCGCTCACTCTCGACGTGGCTGCGGGCCCCGTCCGGGTATCCGCCGACGGCCTCCAGCTCGCCAACCCCGGCGGCCCGTTGCAGGTGCCGCTGGGTGTGCTCGACGATCCGGCCCGGCAGTGGCAGGGCCCGTGGGTGCAGGACCTGAACACGGCAGGCGGGCACACTGCCGTCATCGGCGGCCCCGCTTCCGGCAAGACGATCCTGCTGCGCACCCTGGCGCTCTCCCTCGCCCTCACCCACACCCCGCGTGATGTCGCCGTCTACGGCCTGGACCTGGCCGGCGGCGGACTCAGCGCCCTGGCGGACCTGCCGCACGTCGGCGGCATCGCGACCCGCGCCGACCACGAACGCGCCGCCCGCACCGTCGCCGAGGTTCGCGCCATGCTCGCCGAGCGCGAAAAGAGCTTCCGCGAACGGGGCATCGACTCGGTCGACCAGCTGCGGGCTCTGCGCGCACGGGGGGAACTTCCCCAGCTCGGTTCCACCGACGTGGTGCTGCTCATCGACGGCTTCGGTGCTCTGCGCGACGAGTTCGCCCACCTCGACGACGATGTGGCCGACCTCCTCAAACGGGGCAGCGGCTATGGCATCCATGTCGTGGCGGGGATGCTCCGCTGGAACGACGTGCGCATCGCCACCCAGTCCCTGTTCGGCAGCCGCATCGAACTGCGTCTCAACGACCCGGCAGACTCCTCCGTCGACCGCAAGCTCTCCGAGACTCTCTCGGTGGACACTCCCGGCCGGGCTCTGACGGACGGCAAGTTGTTCGCCCAGGTGGCACTTCCTCGCATCGACGCGCACGCCACGACGGACGGCCTCGGCCCGGCCTTGGAGCAGGCGGCGGCCACGCTGCGCGCCGCCTGGCACGGTGAGACCGCCGCGCCCGTGCGGGTGCTGCCGACCAGGCTGCCCGCGCAGCGCCTGCCCTCCACCGTGGCGGAACCGCACGCGATCCCGATCGGGGTCGACCAGGAGACCCTCTCCGCGACCGTCCTGGACCTGTTCGGCGCCGACCAGCACCTGCTGGTCCTCGGCGACAACGAGTGCGGCAAGACCAACCTGCTCAGGCTCGTCTCCCACTCCCTCATCGACCGCTACGACAAGGACGAGCTGGTCTTCGGCGTGTTCGATCCGCGGCGCGGCCTGCGGGGAGTGATCCCGGAGCCGTACCGCGGCGGCTACGCGCACAACACAGCGCTCTCCCAGGCACTCGCCACCGGCATCGCCACCGAGCTGGCAAAACGCCTTCCGGAGGCCCCCGACCCCGACGCCCTGACCGATGAGCCGTCGTTCACCGGCCCGCGGATCGTGATCCTCGTCGACGACTACGACATCCTCACCGCGGCCGACCAGCAGCCCCTCACCCCGTTCCTGCCCTACATCTCCTCCGCCCGCGACATCGGCCTGCACTTCGTCGTCGCCCGCCGGCTCGCCGGGTCCTCCCGCGCCCTGTACGAGCCGTTCCTGACGGCACTGCGCGAGACCGGCGCCACGGCGCTGGTGATGACGGGCGACCGCACCGAAGGCCAGCTCTTCCCCGGCCTGTACGCCTCCGCCCAGCCGCCCGGCCGCGGCACCTTGGTTCGCCGCGGCCGCCGCCACCAACTGATCCAGACGGCCCTCGCACCCGAGACTGAGCCAACGCAGGCCCAGACATGATCAATTGGTGGGTTCGCCGCGCCTTTGGCCAGAAGCGTGTGGCTACTGCAACAACCGATCTGATAGGGATGAATGTCCTGTTGTCAGTGGCGCGTGCGATGCTGAGCAGCGCTGAGGGAACGTATCTGCAGTAGATGCACGGGGGTTGACGTGACGGGGTGGGACATCAGTCCCAGCGGGGTGGAGTCCATTCTGTCCTTGGTGGGGCTTGCGGCCGACGACCTGAGCAAGGACATCAAGGGCTACGGGACGAGCGTCCAGGACGCGGCGCAGTCCGCGGGCACGATCAGCGGCCCGTACTGCGGTGGCCCGCCGGTGGGGCCGGTGGGTGCCGCGGTCGCGAACTTCGTGTCCGATACCGAGAGCTCGATCAAGTTCATGGCGGCCCGTATCAAGAAGACGATGGACGGGACGGTCAAGGCGACCGGTGCCTACATCGATGGTGACCTGGTGATGGCCGCCCGGGCCCAGCGTGAGGCGGCCAAGGCGCCCACCCCGGCCGAGCTTCAGGCCGTGGGTGAGCAGACGAAGCACCACGGGGGCGGGGCGTAGTGGACATGATCGAGCCGGGGGGGATACTCCAATACACCGGCGACTTCGGCGCGTTGTCCAAAGCAGTCACCGAGCTGCGTAAACACGCGATCGGTATACGTAACGCCGGTCAGGGCGTCCACTCTCGCTTCCAGGCGACTGGCGCGTTCTACAAGGCGCCGGAGGCAGACCAGCTCCTCTCCTCCACCCAGCCGGTGATGGACACGGCAGACGAGTTCGCCGGCCACATCGAGTCCCTCTCCGACGCCCTGGACACCTTCGTCGCCGAAGCGAAGCCGTACGCGGACCGCTTGAAGCATCTGAAAGAGAAGGCGATCGCCTTCGTCGACAGCGTCGAGGGCGACGACGGCTGGACCAAGGACCAGCACAAGGTCGACGAGCACAACGCCCTCATGCACGGCGTGGCGGAGGCCGTCGTGGGCTTTCAGAAGGCGGAGCACGACGCGGCGGTCAAGATCGGCGCCATCAGTCCGGCGCTGTGCCGCCCCGTCGGCGACGAGGGCGGCACGTACGGCATCAGTGTGGAAAAGCTCGAGTCCCTGCCCGACCTGCCGTGGGGTACTCCCGTTGCCCGCACCTACGACCGCTGGAGTATGGACTGGTGGGGCCACGGCATCAAGAGCTGGGCCTGGGACGGCATCGTCAAAGACAGCCTCTGGGGCGGCTTCGTCGGCCTGGGCACCTTCGAGGACAACCTCCTCGGCGTCAACGGCTCCGACGCACAGCACCAGACCTGGGACGGCCTCAAACGCACCGTCGTCGGTGCCTACGCCTACGGCATGGACGCGGCCGGCGAGGGCGACCACCTCTCGGACTGGCAGCGCGGCAGCGAGGCGTACGCCAAGGAGTTCGGCAAGCAGTTCATCGCCTACGACGAGTGGCACAAGGACCCGGCTCGGGCCCACGCTGTCACCAGCTTCAACCTCCTCACCGTGTTGGGGGGCGCCGGCGGGGCACTCGCCAGGCTGGGCAAGGGAGCCAGGTTCGTCGAAGCCGCCAGCACTGTGGCCAAGGTCGGAGGTGCCCTGGATCCGATCTCCGGCGCCGCGAAGGCGGCGAGGGCCCTGTCCGATCTCCCGAAGGTCTCCGAGGTGCTGACCAACGTCAGCGAACACCTGCGGCTGCCGAAGACGAGGTTCCCCGAGGGCGCCCTGGACGACCTCAGCAACCGCTACAGGGTCGACAAGCACGGCCAGCTCATTCCGATCAACGCCGACGGCACGCCCAACCTTGCCGAGGCCCCGCACGAGCCTGCCGCGGCTGACCGAGTGTCTCCCGCTGGGCCAGGTGATCGAGAACTTGTTGGCGTCGGAGTCCGCGCGCCCGAAGCCACCTCCCACGCGAGTGGCCACGGCGACCTGCCCGGGTCGTCCCATGGCGCCGCTCACGCAGGAGGCGAAGCCGGACACGGCGCACCCATCGCCTCCCACCAGGCCGGCCACGGGGGTCACAGCGGTTCTGGAACGGGAACGGCACCCGCCACTCACTACGGTGCGAACGGCGGCGGTCATGGGTCCGGGGGCCACGACGCCGCGAGCCATGGCGGTCACCATGGCCCTGCCAGCTCCGGAACGGGGCACGGCGGCGGTGGAGATCCCCACCACGGTCAGCAGCCGACGGGCCACGTCGAGGAGCCACCCGCCCCCAAGCCGAGCGGTCACATACCCGAGCACACCTTCGAACACGTGCTTAAGGGAGAGCTGAAGTACGGCAAGGACGGTCAGCCCAAGATCGTCGGATACCATTTCCGTCCGGGCGGTCGTGACCCCTACGGTATAAAGGTCCCGAAGATCCTTAAGATAGATCACAAAACAGGGCTGACGCAGGGCAACGTGTGGATGCGTAATCCGCGTAACGGCACCTGGGTGATGAAGCGGGCCAAGACGACCTTCTTCCCGCCGACGTGGACGGAGCGCGAGGTTCGGCGGGCGATGGTCAAGGCGTTCGAGAACAGCGAAGTGGTCGATCCCGAAATGTACAGGTGGCAAGGTGAATACAAGGGGATCACCTTTGAAGGCTATTTCGACCCCGTCACGGGTGACGCGAAGACCGTCTACCCGCTCATGCCCGATTAGGCAGCAGAAGGAGATCAGCGAGTGATCCGCACTCAGTACTATGCGCGGGACGAAAAATTCAGGACACCGCGCTTCACCGGTCCTGCGGAGCTCAAGGTTCTCGGGGCCTGGGTGAGCGGAGACATCCAGCTCTCCCCGCTTGCCATTCTGGAAGCGATCGACCTGGTGCGGCTGGCGCAGTCCGACCCCGGGTTCTCCCCGGAGGAGATGGACGGAAACGCCTACACCGCCACCTTCAGCCCCCAGGGCGTAGCGATCGAAAACCATTTTCTGGAGCACGTGCAGGGTGATTTCCCGCTGGACACAGTATTGGCGGTCCTGCTGGACTTCTGGGACTACTACGTGCTGGGGCGCCCCGAGGAGGTCGTGCCCTACTGGAACGAGTACGTAAAGGAGAACGGGCGAGACCCGCTCGCGGGACTTCGGAACGTTGCCTCGTGATCCGCACCCAGTACTATGTGGAGAGCGAATTCTCGACACCGCACTTCACTGGTCCTTCGGAGCTCAGGGTTCTGGGGCATTGGGTGAGCGACGAAATCGGGCACTACCCGATTGACATTCTTGAAGTGATTGACCTCGTGAGGCGGGCACAGTCCGAGGCCCGTTTCGTCCCGCAAGACTGGAACGGAAACGCCCACGCCGCGACCATCAGTACCCAGGGCGTGGAGGTGGAGAACTACTTCGTGCAGCACCTGCAGGGTGGGTTCCCGCTGGACACAGTATTGGCGGTCCTGCTGGACTTCTGGGACTACTACGTGCTGGGGCGCCCCGAGGAGGTCGGGGACGCCTGGTACGAGTACGTAAGGAAGAACGGGCGGAACCCGCTCGCCGGGCTTCGAGACCTCCCGGTGTGATTGTCAGGAGCGTTCGCTCCGGCTTATTGCGTCCGCCGAGAACAGAAAGCAGCACATGCCCCAGGACGTCATCGCCCTCACCCCGCAGATGCCGGACATCAAGACGCTGCTGGCCGCACTGCACGCCGGCGGCCCGGACCTGCGCGTGAACCGGGCAGGTGGGGGATCCGTCGCCCAGTTGCGCACGGACGGCGGAAAGCTCCTGGTCTCCGTGGAGGCCCCCCGCTACCTGCAGGTGCCGGGCGAGGCGGAGCGGCTGCTGGGGCTTGGGGTTGAGACAGAGGGACCGGTGTGGTGGACCGAGGTGCGGGCGTCCACCGCCATCGCAGAAGCCAGGCTGCTCGCCGGCTCGGTCGCGGGACGGCTGACAACGCTGCTCGGCGGCATCACATGGCCGCCGGAAGCCGCCCATACCGACGTCGTGACCGTCCCGGCCACGGGTGAGGTGACGGTCCCGCCGGCTGACGTGGACGTACTGAGCGATGCGGATGTGCTGACTGACAAGAGCGTCATCGTCATCTACGACCGCCCGGTCGTTGCCGCCACGACATGGCTGACCGAGGCGGTGCGAACGGTGGCGCAGGGCCGACGGGAGCTGTATCTCGTCACCTCCCCCAAGACCCGGCTGAGCCTGCCCACCCGCACCGTGCTGGAGCGCATGCCTGTACGTTGGGTCGTACGCCACCCCGAGAACAGCTACTACGACGGCCTCTCCGGAGCCGTACTACGCTGGCACGACGGACGTTTCGCCCCGGCTGCCGACAACGGTCCCCGGATCGCGGACGCCTTCCAACCCCCGCTTGGCAAGGGCGGCGAACGGCAGTTGCTGCTGTCCATCCGCACCATCCATCCCGCTCAGGAGCACCTGATACTCGGTGGCGCTCTGGAGGATGTCTGGCAGACCCTCACCGGACTGCCGCCGGCCGGATGGGCCACCGCCGAGCCCGTCAACGTCCCTTGGTCGCCAAGGCAACTGACCGACCTGGCCCGCAGCCGCGCCCGCCAGGCCCAGCCCACCTGGGCCGTCGCCGTAGGCACCGCCGACCGCCCTGCGATCGCCACCTTGCGCATCGCTCACACACAAGAGGGCGTAGAGGAGCACATCACCCTGGCTCTTGGCTACGCCGCCGGCGAGCGAGCACCGATCGAGTTACTGCCCCAACTCGCCGAATCCCTTGCGGCCAGGCACAACCTCGCCACCATGATCAGTGAACTCCGTGCGGCGCGCGCGGACCTGACCACTCCGGCCCACTACGAACCACCATCAATCCCGGTCTCTCTTACTCTCGGCCCGGAGGCCGTGGCCGACCTCGGCATCAGCCATGCCCGCAACGCCCTGCCGGACAACCTCCCGACCCAACTCGGCCCGTCCGCTCGCCCCGCCCTGCACTACCCGCTCGGCGACGGCACCGACCCCACGGCCTGGCAACGCCTGCGACACATCAACGAACACCTGAAACGTGGAAGCGGGGCAGCTACCCAACCGTCCTGACGGCCACCGCCCCATCGGCTCCAGTAGCGGCACAGACGCCTGCCCTGTCTTCCCCGGCAAGCGGTACCTGGACTGACAGCTCGACGGCCCTGCTGATCAGGGTGTCGAAGCCGTCCGACCGATCCGGGACGCTGTCGAGCGCCGCGTACGCGGCCTGCTCGCCGACCTTGGCATTCCGGCGGCGAATGACGGCCGTCAGCCTCGCCACTCAGTCACCGAACAGGCTCTCCTGGACGTACTCGACGACATTGGCCTTCGGGCGGAACAGGCCCAGCAGCATGAAGGTCTTGGGGTGGGCCGCGATGTTGCCGACGAAGAAGTGGACGGCGCGGTCGGGAGTGAACATCGACTCGTACCAGCGCTCCCGCAGCTTGTCCTGCACGGCGTGCTCGCCGTACTTGCGCAGGAACTTGCGGTACGACGCGCCGGCCTCCCAGTCCTTCAGGGCCATGTCGTGCGTGGGGCAGCCGTCGTCCGCGCAGCGGAACTTGTAGCGGAATTCCAGAGGCACCCACTCAAGCCGGGCCAGGTCCTGCTCGAAGAGGTCGAGTTGGTCGGCCAGCGCGGCCTTGGACTCGGGCCAGGGCTCTGCCGCCGTCAGCCGGAAGCTGACCTCCGTGGGCCGGAACACGCCGAGTGAGGTCCCGTACTTCTCCTGGTCCCTCTTGATCGCGCACAGGGACGGCGAGACGAGAGGGTCGACGTACTTGTACCGGTGCTTCCAGTCGCCGTCCGCCGGCACCTCGCCCACGATCTTGAGGGTGTCGAGGTCTGGCCGCAGGCTCTCGGGCCGCGAGTCCCGCTTACCGTGCGGCTCGACGTCGACCTCGATGATCGAGTACTTGGAGAACTGAGCCTCCTCCGCGAGGAGCCGAAACGGCACCGGGAAGAGCCGTACGTGCCGTGGTGCGCCCTGGTCCAGCCGTATGCCTGCCACGCAGCTGGTCTCGCGGTACTTGTTGGACAGCTCCGGATACGTCTTGACCGTGATCATGATCGTCGCGCGCTGCCGATTCCCCGATCCCATGGTTGCCCCCTCCACAGATCTCCGCGATCCGATTGGAGGAGAGGCATGCGCCACTGGCAAGGGCGCGTGCAGGGGCGAGGGATGAAGTCAGGCCAGGGGGATCACGGGCACAGCGGCCCGCTCGCGGACCGTCTCCAGGACGACCTGTCGGTGACAGCGGCTCTCGTCCTTCTCGAAGCACAGCACCGCGACCCGGGACTGCTGGGCGTGCTCTGCCAGGCGGCCGAGATCGGCCTGCGCCTCCTCGGACCCCAGCACATCACGGAAGCGGGCCCTGCCCACGTCCAGGCGGCCGTCCCAGAACGGCGCCCGGTTCTCCTTGGGATTCCCCAGGCCACGCAGGTGGGTGTACTCGATGCCGGCCTCGGCGAGCGCCTGCCCGAGGCGGGTCTTGCTGAAGCCCTTCTTGCGGCTGATCGGCGTCAGCCTGACGTCCGCCACTACATCGATACGGCTGTCGAGGAGCGAGGCGACGAACGAGTCGATGTCCCGCCCTTCGTATCCGGCGGACCACAGGCCGGGGGTGACGTGGCTCTCTCGGAACAGATCACCCAAGGAGACCTCAAGAGCCTCTGCGACCGCACCGACGGTGAAGAAACCTGGCTGGATCGCTCCCTGGCCCTCCAGCCGGGCCAGCGTCTTAGTGCTGATGCAGGCTTCCTTGGCGAGCCGTTCCCGCGACCACCCACGGGCTTCCCGCAGAGCCCGCACTCGCTGGGCGAGCGCGCGAGCGTGGTCGTGAGGACGCGCTGAGTGATGGCCTGCCATGTGTCGTGATCCTAATGGCGGTTGAGGCGGGCGGGCATGGTGTTCCCGGCCAGTCGCCGGGCCGGATTCGCGAACGCGCAGGTCCGAGTGCCCTCAGCTGCCGGACCCCAAGCAGCCTCACCGGACACTCTCTGGGAGAAACCGACCAAGATCTTCTCCCAGATTTCTCCCAAACGATCTCCAGGAACCACTCAGGGGCCTGATCCACTTGGTGGATCAGGCCCCTGACCTGGTGTTTCTCTGTCGGGGTGGCGGGATTTGAACCCACGACCTCTTCGTCCCGAACGAAGCGCGCTGCCAAGCTGCGCTACACCCCGATGTCGCTGCTTGTCGCGGCGACGACGTTTACTTTAGCCCACCGGTGGCTGTAGACGAAATCCGGTTTAGACGCGGCGGCGGACCGGGGTCGGGCGGGTGTGGTCCAGGGCCACGAGGAGGACGGCCAGGGCGTAGATCGCGAGGCCCAGGAGGAGGGCGTTGGCCAGGGTGCTGCGGTAGCCGTGGGTCGCCGCGTCCAGGAAGGGGTAGAGGTAGCGGGCGGGGTTCGAGGGCGCCAGGACCGTCGCTCGGGTCAGGGTGAAGGCCAGGTAGGCCAGGGGGTAGAGGAGCCACGTGGCCGCCTGGCGCAGGTGCAGCCGGGCCGCGGGCGTGAGCAGCAGCAGGTCCAGCAGGGCCGCCGCCGGTGTCAGCGTGTGCAGGATCTGCAGGGTCGCCCACGAGCCGTGCCAGCGCTGCGGAACCGCAGTCGTGCCGGTCATCGAGAACGGGGGCGTCGTGTGGGCCAGGAGCAGGTGATAGACGAGCGCCGCGACCATGGCGTAGAGAAGTGTGGCGCCTGTCACGGCCGATGGCAGCGGACGGCGGGCCCGCCAGGTCCTCGATGCTGACATGAGCATGACGATGGCCAGCAGGAGGTTGGTCTGGACGCTGAAGTAGCTCAGGGTGCGGGCCGGGGTGCCCAGCAGGAGCTCAAGGGCCACGCCGGCTGCCGCCGCGACGGCGGTCAGAAGGCGGAAGAGCGCGGCCATGGGGCGGCGGACCGGTGCCACCACCGCCGCGGCCGGGACCGGGGAGGGCAACAGCAGGGGCGGGGCCGGCACCGCGGGCAGGTCCGGGATCTCCCTGGGTATCGGGGCGGTCATGCCCTCACGCTAGGAGCGGGGGAGGGGTGGGGCCATGTGGGCTAGCCCAGGTGGGTTACGGCACCGGCCCCTACGGGATCCGTCCCCGGCCCCCGCAGAAGACCCCTACTCCCGCCCCACCAACGTCAACAACGTCGCCTCCGGCGGGCACGCGAACCGCACCGGCGTGTAGCGGTTGGTGCCGCAACCCGCCGAGACGTGGAGGTAGGAGGTGTGGCCGTCCGCCGTGTGGGTGGACAGGCCCTTCACCCGGTCGGTGTCCAGGTCGCAGTTGGTGACCAGCGCGCCGTAGAAGGGGATGCACAGCTGGCCGCCGTGGGTGTGGCCGGCCAGGATCAGGGGGTAGCCGTCCGCCGCGTACGCGTCCAGCACCCGCAGGTACGGCGCGTGGACCACGCCCATCGAGAAGTCGTACGTCCCCGACGGGCCGCCCGCCACCTGGGCGTAGCGGTCGCGCTTGATGTGGGGGTCGTCGAGGCCCGTCAGCTCGATCGAGACGCCCTCGACCTTCAGGACACCCCGCGTGTTCGTCAGGTTCAGCCAGCCCGCCGCGTCGAAGCCGTCGCGCAGGTCCTCCCACGGGTTGTGGACGACGCCCACCGCCGGCGGGTTGCCGTTCAGGCCGTGCCGGCCGCTCGCCTTCTCCAGCAAGTAGCGGGCGGGGTTGCGGAGTCGGGGGCCGTAGTAGTCGTTGGAGCCGAAGACGTACGCACCCGGGAACTCCATCAAGGGCCCCAGCGCGTCCATGACCTCGGGCACGCCCTCGGGGTCCGAGAGGTTGTCGCCCGTGTTGATCACGAAGTCCGGGCGCAGGCCCGCCAGCGACTGCAGCCACCGCTGCTTCTTGCGCTGGCCGCTCACCATGTGGATGTCGGAGACCTGGAGCATGCGCAGGGGGCGCATGCCCGGCGGGAGGACCGGGACCGTCACTCGTCGGAGGCGGAAGGAGCGGGCCTCGAAGCCCGCCGCGTACGCCAGCCCGGCGGCGCCTGCCGCCATGATTCCCAGGGGTACTCCGTATCGCGCGCGCATACGTCCATCGTGTCAGACCCCGGCGGTACGAAAGGACCGGTCGGCCCCCCGGTACGCCTCTCCCGGCCGGTCTCCCACTAAATCAGCGGGCGTTCACACCGGCACACCTGCGACAATCGACCCCATGACCACCACGCTCAAGTCGAAGCTGCAGGACGACCTCAACGCCGCGATCAAGGGGCGCGACGAGCTGCGCTCCTCGACGCTCCGGCTGACGCTCACCGCGATCTCCCAGGAGGAGGTTGCCGGCAAGGAGAAGCGGGAGCTCTCCGACGACGAGATCATCAAGGTGATCACCCGTGAGGCGAAGAAGCGCCGTGAGGCGGCCGAGGCCTTCGCGCAGGGCGGTCGCGCCGAGCAGGCCGAGCGGGAGAAGGCGGAGGGCGAGGTGCTCTCCCGGTACCTGCCCAAGCAGCTGTCCGACGACGAGCTGAACGTGATCGTCGCCCAGGCCGTGGAAGAGGCCAGGGCGGCCGGCGCCGAGGGGCCGCGGGCCATGGGTGCCGTCATGAAGATCGTGAACCCGAAGGTGGCCGGCCAGGCCGAGGGCGGCCGTGTCGCCGCCGCGGTGAAGAAGCTGCTCCAGGGCTGAGGTCCCACCGATCTTCGGGGCCCAGGTTCCAGATCTTCAGGGCCCACGCCCACAGGTCTTCAGAGCTCAACCCGACAGACCTTCATTGCTGAGCCCCCAGACACAAGGAAATACGGCCGCGGGGCCGCACCCTTCAACCGAAGGGTGCGGCCCCGCCGCCGTGCTCGCTCGCGTCAACGCCGCTCGGGGTCAGCCCCGCCGGCCCCCGTTGCCGTTCCCGTTGATTCCGCCGTTCCCCTGCCCCTGGATGAAGTTCCCCGGCAGGGAGATGGTCGGTGCCGGGAAGCCGCCGCCGGTGTCACCCGTGGTGCCGCCGGCCGTCGTTCCCCCGTCCGTCAGGCCGCCGATCAGTCCGCCGATCCCGCCCGTGCTGTCCCCGTTCTTGCCGCCGCCCTTCCCCCCGTGTCCTTTTCCCCGGTCGCCGCCCTTGTTGTTGTCGTCGGGGATGTTGATCAGGTGGAAGTCCTGTGCGGGCTTGCCCTGCAGCGCGCCGGTCATCATGTCGCGCCAGATCGGGCCGGGCACCTCGCCACCGAACACCTTGTCGTGTGGGACGCCGCCGATGGTGATGTTGATCATCTTGCGCTTGTGCTGCGGGTCGCCGACCCAGACCGCGCCCGCCATGTTCGGGGTGTAGCCGACGAACCAGGCGGCGTAACGCTCGTCCGTCGTACCCGTCTTGCCCGCGCTCGGGCGGTCGCCGAGGCCGGCCTCCTGACCCGTACCGTCCTCGACCACGCCCTTGAGGAGCGTGCTGACGGTGTCCGCGGTCTTCTCCGACATCGCGCGCGAGCAGGTCGACTTCGGCACCGGCAGCGACTTCTCCTCGCTGCCGACCTTCTGGGTGATCGACGCGATGGCGACGGGGGTGCAGTACATACCGCGCGAGGCGAAGGTGGCGTATGCGTTCGCCATCGTCAGCGGCGACACCTCCTGGGTGCCGAGCGCGATGGAGGGGGCCTGCTCGATCTTGTGGCCGTCCGCGCGCTGCACACCCATCCTCTGCGCCATGTCGGTGACGGGGCAGATGCCGATGTCGCTGATCAGCTGAACGTAGTAGGTGTTGACCGACTTGGCGGTCGCTTCCTTCATGCGGTACGGGCCGTGCTCGGACGCGTTCTCGTTCGACAGCTTGGCGGGGTTGTTCGGGTCGGTGCGCCAGAGCTTGCCGTCACACGCCTGCACCGGGCTCGGGTACGGCATCTGGTACGGCGAGGAGTACTGCTGCGTCGGGGGCTTGCCGCCCTCGATCGCGGCCGCCGCCACGATCGGCTTGAACGTCGAGCCGGACTGGTAGCCCGCGCCGCCGCCCATGTCCGAGTTGACGGAGAGGTTGATCTGCGTCTCGTCCTTGCCGAAGCCGTACGGGCGGGACTGGCCCATCGCCAGGATCTTGCCGGTGCCGGGCTCGACGATGGTCGCGGCCGTCGCCACCGGGTCGGACTTGTAGACGTGGGTCTTGATGGACGCCTGCACGGATTGCTGTGCCTGCGGGTCGAGCGTCGTACGGATCGTCAGGCCGCCCTGGTTCCACAGCTTGGCCCGGGACTCCTTGGTCTTGCCGAAGACCGGGTCGTTCAGGACGACGTCGCGGACGTAGTCGCAGAAGAAGCCGGCGCCCTTGACCGCGGTGATGCAGCCGTTCTTGGGCTGGCTCGGGTGCAGTCCGAGCGGCGTCTCCTTGGCCTGGTCGGCCTCCTTCTGCGGGATGTCGCCGAGGTCGGCCATCCGCTGGAGCACGGTGTTGCGCCGCTTGGTGGCCTCCGCCTCGTCGTTGACCGGGTCGTAGCGGCTCGGGGACTGCACGATGCCGGCCAGCAGCGCCGCTTCCTGCAGGTTCAGGTCCTTGGCGTGCTTGGAGAAGTAGCGCTGGGAGGCGGCCTCGACGCCGTAGGCCTGCTCGCCGAAGAAGGTGATGTTCAGGTAGTTCTCGAGGATCTTCTTCTTGCCGAGCTTCTCCTCGATCTGGATCGCGTACTTGAGTTCCTTGATCTTGCGGCCGAGGGTCTGCTGGGTGGCCTGGGCGACCTTCGTCGGGTCGTCGCCGGCCTCCTCGATGAAGTAGTTCTTCACCAGCTGCTGGGTGAGCGTGGAGGCGCCCTGCGCGACCCCGCCTTCCTGCGCGTTCTTGTTCAGGGCGCGCAGCACGCCCTTGAGGTCGATGGCGCCGTGCTGGTAGTAGCGCGCGTCCTCGATCGCGACGATCGCCTTCTGCATGTACGGCGAGATGTCCTTGAGGTCCACCACCGTACGGTCGCGTGAGTAGACGTCCGCGATCTGGTTGCCCTGGTTGTCCAGGATCGTCGTGCGCTGACTCAGCTGGGGACTCTTCAGGTTGGCCGGGATCTCGTCGAAGCTCTTGACCGTGCCCTTGGCCGCAAGGCCCAGCGCACCGGCGGCGGGCAGCGCGATGCCCGCCATCACGGCTCCGGCGAGCACACTGACACCGAGGAACTTGGCGGCCTGCTGGATGGGCGACAGACCACCACCCGAGCGCTTCTTTGGCATGGGGGCAGCCTAATCCGTACGTCTGAGCGTTCCGAAGGAGCGACCGCGTCACGGCACGGCAAAGCGGGACGCCTACGTTCCCATTCGCCGGACACGCGCGCAGGCCTTGGCCTAAGCTGCTCTCAACTGTCACAGCAGTTGCGGTCACGTATCCATACGTCCGGCGACCCCGAATCGTTCGGGCGCAGCCCGTTTTCCGCGCGGGGCGTGACCGGCTCCTGAGGGGTACGTGTCCGAAACCGCCTCGTGTGTCACCCGGCGCCCGTTGTGGCGCACCACAGCTGTCCTGGTTTGCCGGGATGGTCGCATATGTCGCCAGCTCACTCCCGCGGGTGATCTGCCGCTTACCCATAGTCCGTTCGGGCCATTCAAGATTGGGCCCGAAGGGGGTGTTGCGCTGTGCCCACCTTCCGTAACGTCCTCAACTGGCGGCGGTGAATATGCCGCTGCCGCCGTGGGGGAGCCTCGATTCGGGAGAGGACGGCGCCGGTATGGGCTGGGTAACCGACTGGAGTGCGCAGGCCGCCTGCCGCACTACCGATCCGGATGAACTGTTCGTTCAGGGAGCAGCGCAGAACAGGGCCAAGGCGGTGTGCACCGGATGCCCGGTACGCACCGAATGTCTGGCCGATGCGCTGGACAACCGCGTGGAGTTCGGCGTGTGGGGAGGCATGACGGAGCGGGAGCGCCGCGCACTGCTGCGCCGACGGCCCACCGTGACCTCCTGGCGCAGGCTGCTGGAGACCGCCCGCTCGGAGTACGAGCGCGGCGTGGGCATCGTGCCCCTCGACAGCGACGAGGTGTACGAGCACTACGCGGCGGTGAGCTGAGGGCGTTCCCTCCGGCACATCCCCGGGGCACATCGCTCCGGCCCGGCACACGCCATGGGCAGCATCGGGCGTGGGTCACGGGAGGCAGGGCCGGGCACAGGCCCGGGGGCACGCCGAGTGGGTACACGCCCGGGGTACGGGAAGCGACGGGGTACGGGAAGCGCCGATCGGGCCTGGGCCTGGGGAAGCCACGATCGGCCTCGCGGCCCCGTGTGCGGGGATGGCCGGCCTTGCGGCCTGGCCTGCGGAGAGGGTCTGCTGTCAGCGACGGGGCCGGGGCGGCCTCGGCGGCGAGCCCCTTGCATGCTCACCGCGAGGTTCCTGGCAGGTGAGGTGTGTGCCTGCGAACACCCTCGCGTCAGGGCAGGGTGCGGCGTACACCGTCCGCCCTGTGGTCACCAACGCGCCCACGACTGCCGGCAACGGCCGGGCCTGCGCGTACCGCCAGGGCTCCTGGCCGTGCATGTCCGCGGCTACGACAGCCCCGTGGGACCTGTCGTGCCCGCTGCCAGCCGGGTGCCGATGTCGCGCAGGCCTGCGAGGTCGTGGACGTCGCCGGGCAGTGCGGCTACCTCGACCACCGCCACCTCGGGGTGGCGGGCGGTGAAACGGTCACGCGTGCGCTGTTCGCGCGCGAGCAGGTGCATACGATCGGCGTGCAGTCGCAGCAGCCCCGCGGCGAGCCGGTCGACAGAACGCTCCGTGTCGGCGGGGGAGCCTTCCTCGGAAGCAGGGGCGTCGGTAGCGGCCTCGGATGCGGAAGATCGCGAACTGCCGTATGGGTCGGGAGAGTTACGAAGTCCAGCTTTCCCGTCCCCCTGATCCACAATGCGGGGGTCCTCAAGATTTTCGGCGGCGGCGAGCGCCCGCTCGGCCGACAGCCGGCCGGCGCCGCTGCCATGGACCCGGTTCAGCACCAGGCCGACCAGCGGCATCTTCTCCGCGGCCAGCCGCTCCACGAAGTACGCCGCCTCGCGCAGCGCGTCCCGCTCCGGGGCCGCGACCACCAAAAACGCCGTGCCGGGTGCCTGGAGCAGCTTGTACGTGGCGTCCGCGCGCGTACGGAACCCGCCGAAGGTGGTGTCCATCGCGGCCACGAACGTCTGCACGTCCTTCAGCAGCTGACCGCCCAGCAGCTTGCCCAGTGTGCCGGTCATCATCGACATGCCGACGTTGAGGAACGCCATGCCCGCGCGTCCGCCCAGCTTGGCGGGGGCGGTGAGGAGGCGGATGAGACGGCCGTCCAGGAAGGAGCCCAGGCGCTTGGGCGCGTCGAGGAAGTCCAGCGCCGAGCGGGAGGGCGGGGTGTCGACGACGATCAGGTCCCACTCGTCCTTCGCGCGCAGCTGGCCGAGCTTCTCCATCGCCATGTACTCCTGCGTGCCCGCGAAGCCCGCCGAAAGCGACTGGTAGAAGGGGTTCGCCAGGATCGTGGCCGCCCGCTCGCGGTCCGCGTGCGCCTCCACGACCTCGTCGAAGGTGCGCTTCATGTCGAGCATCATGGCGTGCAGTTCGCCCTCGCCCTCGGTGCCCTTCACCCGCCGGGGCACGTTGTCGAGGGAGTCGATGCCCATCGACTGGGCCAGCCGCCGGGCCGGGTCGATGGTGAGCACGACCACCTTGCGGCCCCGCTCGGCCGCCCTGAGGCCGAGGGCCGCCGCGGTCGTCGTCTTGCCGACCCCGCCCGAGCCGCAGCACACCACGATCCGGGTCTTCGGGTCGTCCAGCAGCGGGTCGATGTCCAGCACGCGCGCGGGGGAGAGACCGTGGGCCTTCTCGGGGCCCTCGGCCGTCTCGGGTGCCTCGGCCGGGTCCGGACTCATGTCAACCCCTGTTCCCGCAGCTCGGTGGCGAGTTCGTACAGACCCGCCAGGTCCATGCCCTCGGTGAGCAGCGGCAGTTCGCCCAGCGGCAGGCCCAGCTCGGCGAGGACCGCGCGCTGCTCCTGCTCCAGCGCGTACCGCTCGGCGTACTCCGCCGCCTGGTCCAGCAGCGGGTCCACCAGCTTCTCCGCGTTGCCGCCGCGCCGGGCCCCGCCCAGTCCGGCCGCCGACAACGCCTGTGCGACAGAGGAACGCTCCACGGTCCGTACGAGTTCCAGGTCCGCCTCGTCCAACACCTCCGGCCGGACCATGTTCACGATGACCCGGCCCACCGGCAGCCGGGCCGCGCGCAGTTCGGCGATGCCGTCGGCGGTCTCCTGGACCGGCATCTCCTCCAGCAGCGTCACCAGGTGCACCGCCGTCTCCGGCGACTTCAGCACCCGCATCACCGCCTGCGCCTGATTGTGTATCGGGCCGATCTTGGCCAGGCCCGCCACCTCGTCGTTCACATTCAGAAAGCGGGTGATGCGGCCGGTCGGCGGGGCGTCCATGACGACGTAGTCGTACGCGAACCGTCCGCTCTTGTCCTTGCGGCGCACGGCCTCGCACGCCTTGCCGGTCAGCAGCACGTCCCGGATGCCCGGCGCGACGGTGGTGGCGAAGTCGATCGCGCCGAGCTTCTTGAGGGCCCGGCCCGCGCCGCCCAGCTTGTAGAACATCTGGAGGTAGTCCAGAAGGGCCAGTTCGGCGTCTATGGCGAGGGCGTACACCTCGCCGCCCCCGGGAGCGACCGCGATCTTTCGCTCCTCATACGGCAACGCCTCCGTCTCGAAGAGCTGGGCGATGCCCTGCCGGCCCTCGACCTCCACGAGAAGCGTCCGCTTCCCCTCGGTCGCGAGGGCCAGCGCCAGTGCGGCGGCGACCGTCGTCTTTCCGGTCCCGCCCTTGCCGCTGACGACCTGGAGCCTGCTCACGCCTTCGAGACTAACCAGTCCGCTCGACACTCACGCGGGAGGCTGTGGATAACGCGGTCACTGTCCCCAAGGTCACAGGTCACCGTCCCGGCGGCCACAGGTCACCGTCCCACCGGCCACAGCGGCTACAGTCGGCCCCATGACCAAGTGGGAATACGCAACCGTGCCGCTGCTCGTCCATGCCACGAAGCAGATTCTGGACACCTGGGGCGAGGACGGCTGGGAGCTCGTCCAGGTCGTGCCCGGGCCCAACAACCCCGAGCAGCTCGTGGCCTACCTGAAGCGGGAGAAGCAGGCATGAGCGCGGTCGAGGCCAAGCTGGCCGAACTGGGTCTGACCCTGCCCGAGGTCGTACCGCCGCTGGCCGCGTACCAGCCGGCCGTGCAGTCCGGTGTCTATGTGTACACCGCAGGCCAGCTGCCCATGGTCGAGGGCAAGCTGCCGGTCACCGGCAAGGTGGGCGCCGAGGTCACGCCGGAGGAGGCCAAGGGCCTGGCCCGCACCTGCGCGCTGAACGCGCTGGCCGCCGTGAAGTCCGTCACCGGCGACCTGGACCGCATCGCGCGCGTGGTGAAGGTCGTCGGGTTCGTCGCCTCCGCGTCCGACTTCACCGGGCAGCCCGGTGTCGTCAACGGCGCCAGCGAACTGCTCGGCGAGGTCCTCGGCGACAAGGGCGTGCACGCGCGCAGCGCGGTCGGCGTCGCGGTGCTGCCGCTGGACGCGCCGGTGGAGGTCGAGATCCAGGTGGAACTCGTCCGGTAACCCGCGACCCTCTGACCTCGGGCACCTCTCGAACATTCGCCCTACACGGGATAGCCTCCGCCCATGGCGAACGGTCAGTGGTACCCCCCGGAGTGGCCGGACCGCATCCGCGCCCTCGCGGACGGCACCCTCACCCCGGTGTCCCCCAGACGCGCGGCCACGGTCCTGCTCCTGAAGGACACCGAGTCCGGCCCGGTCGTCCACATGCTGCGCAGACGCGCCTCCATGGCCTTCGCGGGAGGCGCGTACGCGTATCCCGGAGGCGGTGTCGACCCGCGTGACGACGACCGTCTGGTGCGCTGGGCGGGCCCCACGCGCGCGTGGTGGGCGAACCGGCTCGGCGTCGACGAGTCCGGCGCCCAGGCGATCGTCTGCGCGGCCGTACGGGAGACGTACGAGGAGGCGGGCGTGCTGCTCGCCGGGCCCGACCCGGACTCGGTCGTCGGCGACACCACCGGGGACGACTGGGAGGCGGACCGGGCCGCGCTGGTCGCGCGCGAGCTGTCCTTCGCCGAGTTCCTGCACCGGCGCGGCCTGGTGCTGCGCTCGGACCTGCTGGGCGCCTGGACCCGCTGGATCACCCCCGAGTTCGAGGCCCGCCGCTACGACACCTGGTTCTTCGTGGCCGCCCTGCCCGAGGGCCAGCGCACCCGCAACGCCTCCACGGAGGCCGACCGCACGGTGTGGATCCGCCCCGCCGAGGCCGCCGCCGGTTACGACAAGGGCGAGCTGCTGATGATGCCGCCCACCATCGCCACCCTGCGCCAGCTGCTGCCGTACGCCACTGCTGCCGAGGCGCTCTCGGCGGCCCCGGAACGGGACATGACGCCGGTGATGGCGAGCGCGGGCCTGAGGGACGGTGAGATCGTCCTGTCCTGGCCGGGGCACGAGGAGTTCACGAAGCACATTCCGACGGCTTCGGCGGCCGCGGCGACGGGCGAGGCGAGGACCGGCGACGCGGGTGCCCCGACGGCCACGGAGACGGGCGCCCCGACGGCCACGGACGCGAGCGCCCCGGCGCCCCCGGGCACAACCGCCCCGGCGACCGGCGAGACCACGGGTGGAGGCCCCGCATGACCGACGCAAGTACGCTGCCGGGCCAGCCCCGCGGGCAGGTGCTCTCCGGGCCCGCGACCGCGCGGGCCGTGAACGTTCTCGCGCCCAACGCCTCCGCGATGACCCTGGACGGCACGAACACCTGGATCGTCGCCGAGCCCGACTCCGAGCTCGCGGTGGTGATCGACCCGGGCCCGCTGGACGACGGCCATCTGCGCACCGTCGTGGACACCGCCGAGCAGGCCGGCAAGCGGATAGCCCTGACCCTGCTCACCCACGGCCACCCCGACCACGCCGAGGGCGCCGCCCGCTTCGCGGAACTGACGGGCACGCGCGTGCGTGCCCTCGATCCGGCGCTGCGGCTGGGCGACGAGGGCCTGGCCGCAGGTGACGTGATCACCGTCGGCGGCCTGGAGCTGACGGTCGTACCGACGCCCGGGCACACCGCGGACTCGCTGTGTTTCCATCTCCCGGCCGACCGGGCCGTGCTGACCGGCGACACCATCCTGGGGCGCGGTACGACGGTCGTGGCGCACCCCGACGGCCGCCTGGGCGACTATCTGGACTCCCTGCGCCGGCTGCGGTCCCTGACCGTGGACGACGGCGTGCACACCGTCCTGCCGGGCCACGGGCCGGTCCTGGAGGACGCCCAGGGCGCCGTCGAGTTCTACCTCGCCCACCGTGCCCACCGGCTCGCCCAGGTGGAGACGGCGGTCGAGGACGGCTATCGCACCCCGGCCCAGGTCGTCGCCCACGTGTACGCCGACGTGGACCGCTCCCTGTGGCCGGCGGCGGAGCTGTCGGTACGGGCCCAGATGGACTACCTGAGCGAGCACGGGCTGATCTAGCCGGTCCCCCGCTGCCTTGCCGGGGCCGCCGCGGCCGGCCCGGTCAGCGCCTTCTCGGCCGCCTCGAGGATGTTGCCGAAGGTGCGCGTGATCACCGGGCGGGCCAGGTACCGGGTGAGGGCGGTGCCGAGCAGGGGCAGGGGGATCTCCGCCCGCGTGGTCCACCGCACCAGGGTGCCGCCGTCCGTCTCGGCGAACGTCATACGGCCGAGCTCGTGCCGGGACGGCGGCACGCTGCGCTCCACGACGTAGTCCGTGGCGTACGGCGGGTCGTACCGGGTGATGCGTTCCCGGAACCAGCCGATCAGCCAGAGGTGGCTGCGGACAGCGCCGACGCCGTAGGGCACGGCCTCCCCGCGCCGGGTCAGCCGGCAGCGCAGCACCAGCGGCGAGGCCGTGTAGTGGGTGGTCGTCGTGAGCCAGGCGAACACGTCCTCGATCGGGGCGTCGATGACGCGCTCCACGGTCATGGTCTCCATGCCTGTCGGCCTCCCTGGTCGGGTGTTCCTCGGTCGAGCGGTCGCACCACGTCGGCGCGATCCAGCTTGTCGGGGTTGCGCATGCCGTAGAGGGCGGTGATCCGTCCGTCCCGGATCTCGAACGCCGCCAGCCAGTCCAGCGCCCCGCCGGTGAGGAACCGTGCCGCGGGCATGCCGTTGTAGCGGGCGGGTTCGATGCGGGCCGTCATCGCGCTGGTGCGGTACACGCCGAGGACGAACCGGGCGACATCCGGGCGCCCGACGACCGGGCGGCGGGCGGCGACGGCCTTCCCGCCACCGTCGGAGATCACCACGACATCGGGTGCGAGCAGATCCATCAGCGCCTGCACGTCCCCGTCCGCCGCCGATCGCAGAAACCGCTGGGCGATCTCCCCGCCGGCGGCGGAGTCGGGCTCGAAGCGGCGGCGCCGCGCGTGGACGTGCCGGCGCGCGCGGTGCGCGATCTGCCGGACGGTGACCTCGGCCTTGCCGATCGCGGCGGCGATCTCACCGTGGGTGTAGCCGAACACGTCGTGCAGGACGAACACCGCGCGCTCGGTCGGGTTCAGCGTCTCCAGCACCAGCATCATGGCCATCGACACCGACTCGGCCAGGACCACGTCCTCGCCGACCTCGGGCGCGGTGCGGATCGGCTCGGGCAGCCACGAGCCGACGTACTCCTCGCGTCTGGCCTTCACCGCGCGCAGGTGGTTGAGCGCCTGCCGGGTCACCGTCCGCACCAGGTACGCGCGCGCGTGCCCGACCGTGCCCGGATCGACCTCCCGCCAGCGCAGATAGCTCTCCTGCAGCACGTCCTCGGCGTCGGCGGCGCCGCCCAGCAGCTCGTAGGCGATGGTGAACAGCAGCGGACGGTGCTCGCTGAACGCGTCCTCGGCCATGATCCGGCTCGGCTCCTCTCTTCGGACGGCACTGAGACACGTCGGATCGGGAAACCGTGACAGTCCACAGCTGTGACTCGCCTCACAGTAAGGCCGCCCTCGGAGTCAGGTGGCCTGAACGGCTCCCCGTCAGTCCTCCGGGCGCGGGGTCTTCACGCCGTGCACGCGCGCGTACTCGCCGGCGAGCCAGGGCCCCAGGTCGTCCACGTACGACCGCAGCACCTCGGGATCGCCGACGGGCTCATGGCCGTACCGCGCCGCTGTAAGCAGCTGTGCGGCCCGCTCGGGGTAGTAGGCGCCGCACACCTCGGCCATCTCCCGCAGATCGCTGGTCCAGCCGTTCCAGCGGGGCATGACGAGCGTGAAGCCCGTGCGGACGAGATGCCGGGACATGAAGCGCACGAGCGGCCTGCGGGCCGCCTCGGTGTCCCCGGCTCGCGCGATCCGCTCCCGCCAGCGGGGCAGCCACCGGGCCAGGTCGCCGTTGGTCTCGCGGGCGAGCAGGGAGTCGGGGCGGTAGCGCGGCAGGTATGCGGCGAGGTCCTCGCCGAGCAGCGGGGTGCACAGACAGGCGACGAACCAGCCCAGGTCCTGCCGCTCCGGCTCGCTCAGCAGCCGCTGCCAGCCGTACAGCAGCGTGCCCACGCCGTCGATCTGCGGGAACTCCGTGTCGATCGCCTCACCGAGCGCCCGTACGGCGTCCCGGTCGGCCTCGGCGGGCGTGTCCCGGAGCGCCACCAGCAGGTCCAGGTCACTGCGGCCCACGCGCGCGGTGCCGCGCGGGATCGACCCGTAGAGGTAGGCGCTGTGCAGCCGCGCCCCGAGGACCTCCGGCAGCCGGTCGCGCGCGGCGGCCACGACCGGACGGAAAACGGCGGGCACGCGCGCGAGGGAGCCTTCGCGCGCGATGAAGCCCTGGGCGTCGAGCCCGGGCCGACGGATCGTTTCAGCCATGGGGCAACCGTGCCGGCCCGAGCCCGTCCGGGGGCGGCAGCCCTCCGGGCGGCAACGACAGCGGGGCCCGGCTTGCGAGAAGCGGACCCCGAGGTCGTACGGCCGGGACCGGCGTCAGCGCGAGCGCTTCGCCAGCCTCTCCACGTCCAGCAGGATCACGGCTCGCGCCTCCAGGCGGAGCCACCCGCGCTGGGCGAAGTCCGCCAGCGCCTTGTTCACGGTCTCGCGTGAGGCGCCGACCAGCTGGGCCAGCTCCTCCTGGGTGAGGTCGTGGACGACGTGGATGCCCTCCTCGGACTGCACGCCGAAGCGGCGCGAGAGGTCCAGCAGGGCGCGCGCCACGCGGCCGGGGACGTCGGAGAAGACCAGGTCGGACATGGCGTCGTTGGTCTTGCGCAGACGGCGGGCGACGGCCCGCAGCAGGGCGCCGGCCACCTCGGGGCGGGCGTTCAGCCAGGGCTGGAGGTCGCCGTGGCCGAGACCGAGCAGCTTGACCTCGGTCAGCGCGGTCGCGGTCGCCGTACGGGGGCCCGGGTCGAAGAGCGACAGCTCGCCGATCAGCTCGCCGGGGCCGACGACGGCGAGCATGTTCTCGCGGCCGTCGGGGGAGGTGCGGTGCAGCTTGACCTTGCCCTCGGTGACTACGTACAGCCGGTCGCCGGGGTCGCCCTCGTGGAACAGCGAGTCGCCGCGTGCGAGGGTCACCTCGCTCATGGAGGCGCGAAGCTCCGCGGCCTGCTCGTCGTCGAGAGCCGCGAAGAGCGGGTTGCGCCGCAGAACGTCGTCCACTGAGTTCTCTCCTTGTCGACCTGCTCAGGGGATCTTGCTCCCCCGGTGTGCCAGGGGACCGTGTTCCCCATTTTGCCGGACGGTCCAAACAGTGTGATCTGTCACAAGGATGCCGCACAGGTGTCCCGAGGTAAGCGTCAGGGGTCCAATCGGGGCCCGATCCTTCGGGTCCGGGGCGGATGTCGGTGCCGGGCTTTAGGCTGGCCGGGTGTCCAAATCGCCGGTGAGAGCACAGGCCAAGGGGGCTTAGCGGGTGGTTGTACGTCGCGATTCTGCTGTGGGCGAACAGAGCTCCGGCGATGGTAGGAAAACCGGAAAAACAGCAAAAAAGGTCACCCCGGCCAAGAAAGCCGTGGCGACCGGCAAGCCCGTGGCGGTGAAGAAGGCGGCGTCCGCCAAGAAGGTCGCCGTGAGGCCGTCGGCGGACGAGTCCCGCACCGCACTCGTCCGCCGCGCCCGCCGCATCAACCGCGAACTCGCCGAGGTGTATCCGTACGCGCACCCCGAGCTGGACTTCGAAAACCCCTTCCAGCTGCTGGTCGCCACGGTGCTGTCGGCGCAGACCACGGACCTGCGCGTCAACCAGACGACCCCGGCGCTCTTCGCCAAGTACCCGACCCCCGAGGACCTGGCCGCCGCGAACCCGGAGGAGGTCGAGGAGATCCTGCGCCCCTGCGGGTTCTTCCGGGCCAAGACCAAGTCGGTGCTAGGGCTTTCCAAGGCCCTGACCGAGGACTTCGGCGGCGAGGTGCCGGGAAGGCTGGAGGACCTGGTCAAGCTGCCCGGCGTCGGCCGCAAGACCGCCTTCGTCGTGCTCGGCAACGCCTTCGGGCGGCCCGGGATCACCGTGGACACCCACTTCCAGCGGCTGGTGCGGCGCTGGAAGTGGACCGAGGAGACCGACCCCGACAAGATCGAGGCCGTCGTAGGCGCGCTGTTCCCGAAGAGCGACTGGACCGACCTCTCCCACCACGTCATCTGGCACGGCCGCCGGATCTGCCACGCCCGCAAGCCCGCCTGCGGCGCCTGCCCGATCGCCCCGCTCTGCCCGGCCTACGGCGAGGGCGAGACCGACCCGGAGAAGGCGAAGAAGCTGCTGAAGTACGAAAAGGGCGGCTTCCCCGGCCAGCGCCTCAAGCCCCCGCAGGCCTACCTCGACGCGGGCGGCAAGCCGGCTCCGCCGCTGGGGGCCGCGTGACGGAACGATCTCGGGCTCCTCGGGCGTTGGACAGGCAGGGCGAGGGGGGTGGCGATGGCGAGGGCCAGTGAGACGCGGGGCGGTGCGGTGACGCTCAGCAAGGAGGGGCTGCCGCAGTGGCTGGCGCCCGTGGTGCGGGCCGCCGAGACGGTCGAGCCGCTCCAGCTGAGCCGCTTCCTGCCGCCGGAGAACGGCTCGGGGCGGAAGTCGGCCGTGCTGATCCTGTTCGGCGAGGGCGAGCGCGGCCCGGAGCTGCTGCTGATGGAGCGGGCCGGCTCGCTGCGCTCGCACGCCGGGCAGCCGTCCTTCCCGGGTGGCGCGCTCGACCCCGAGGACGGCGACCCGCACACCGACGGGCCGCTCAGAGCCGCGCTGCGCGAGGCCGAGGAGGAGACCGGCCTGGATCCCTCCGGCGTCCAGCTCTTCGGCGTGCTCCCCGCGCTGTACATCCCGGTGAGCGGTTTCGTCGTCACCCCCGTACTCGGCTGGTGGCGTGCGCCCAGCCCCGTCGGCGTCGTCGATCCGAACGAGACGGCACGCGTTTTCACGGTCCCCGTGGCGGATCTCACGGACCCCGCCAACCGCGCCACCACCGTCCACCCCAGCGGCCATCGAGGCCCGGCATTCCTGGTCGAATCGGCCCTGGTGTGGGGTTTCACGGCCGGAGTGATCGACCGCCTGCTGCATTTCGCGGGCTGGGAGCGCCCCTGGGACACGGACAAGCAGGTCCCACTCGACTGGCGGTCGTGACAGGGTGATCCCGTGCGGTGTTTCCCGGGGGACGCTGGGTCCCTGTGCCACTGCGTGGCGGGCCGGACCTCCGGCCGGGCTGCGGGGACCGGAGTGAGTAGGCGAGGCCTGAAGCAGTGAACGTGCTGGACATCCTGTTGCTGGTTGCGGCCGTGTGGTTCGCGGTCGTGGGCTATCGCCAGGGCTTCGTCGTCGGCATCCTGTCGGTGATCGGGTTCCTGGGCGGTGGCCTCGTCGCCGTGTACACGCTGCCGGTGATCTGGGACGCCGTGACGGACAACGCGAACGTCGGCACCACCGCCGCCGTGGTCGCCGTGGTCGTCGTCATCGTCTGCGCCTCCGTCGGCCAGGCTCTGACCACCCACCTCGGCAACAAGCTCCGCCGGTACATCACGTGGTCCCCGGCCCGCGCCCTGGACGCCACCGGCGGCGCCCTGGTCAACGTCGTCGCCATGCTGCTCGTGGCCTGGCTGATCGGGTCCGCCCTGGCCGGCACCACCCTGCCCACGCTCGGCAGGGAGGTCCGCGGCTCCAAGGTGCTCCTGGGTGTCTCCCGGGCGCTGCCCGCACAGGCCGACACCTGGTTCGCGGACTTCTCCTCCGTCCTCGCCCAGAACGGCCTCCCGCAGGTCTTCAGCCCGTTCGCCAACGAGCCGATCAAGGACGTCCAGCCGCCCGACCCGGCCCTTGCGAACAGCCCGGTCACCCTGCGCGCCCAGCGGTCCATCGTCAAGGTCACCGGCACCGCCCAGAGCTGCGGCAAGGTCCTGGAGGGCACCGGCTTCGTCTTCGCCGACCGCCGGGTCATGACCAACGCGCACGTGGTGGGCGGCGTCGACGCCCCCACCGTGCAGATAGGCGGCGAGGGCCGCAGGTACGACGCCAAGGTCGTCCTGTACGACTGGAAGCGCGACATCGCCGTGCTCGACGTACCCGACCTGAAGGCGCACGCCCTGAAGTTCTCCGCCCACGAGGCGGCCGGCGGCGACGGCGCGATCGTCGCGGGCTTCCCGGAGAACGGCTCGTACGACGTGCGCGCCGCGCGCGTGCGCGGGCGCATCACGGCCAACGGCCCGGACATCTACCACCGCGGCACCGTCCGCCGTGACGTCTACTCGCTGTACACGGTCGTCCGCCAGGGCAACTCGGGCGGTCCGCTGCTCACCCCCGACGGCCGGGTGTACGGCGTGGTCTTCGCCAAGTCCCTCGACGACGCCGAGACCGGTTACGCCCTCACGTCGGACGAGATCCAGCCCGACATCGCAAAGGGACGTACGGCGAACGAGCAGGTGGGTACGGACAGCTGCGCCCTGTGACCCTCAGGAGGGGTGACCCTCCTGCCGGGCGCGGCGTCAGCCGCGCGGGTGACGCAGACGCATCGAGACCCAGCGCGCCCGGCGGCGCAGGATGCGCGGAATTCCCACGCGGAGGTCCCCTTCCGCGAGTTGCGCGTTGCCTCGCTGAGGCGCGCTCATACCGGCGGCCGAGCGCCGGTTGCGGGGTGCGTCACTGTAGTCGTGCGTCCAGCCCATACCCCGACGTGTGCCCCCGCCCGAAGGTCGATAACCGCCTGAGCGCCGTCCAATTGGCCTATGCGGCAGGCATGTGGCCGTTCGGGGGACAACTGTTCAGCAACCGGGTACTCCACGCATCGAACCGGCACCGTACGGTCACCGATGCCCATCACCGGTACGGGTGAACCTCATGGGCTCCGGTTTACCTCACCGGTGTACGTCACCGGTCGGGCTCGGGATCCTTCAGCCAGTTGACCAGTTCGGTGGAGAACGCCGCCGGGTCCTCCTCGTGCGGGAAGTGGCCGAGGCCGTCGAACAGGCGCCAGCGGTACGGCGCTTCGACGTACTCGCCCGAACCGGCGGCGCTGCGCGTGCGCGTCACCGGGTCCAGTGAGCCGTGCAGATGCAGTGTGGGCACCCGCACCGGCCGCTTCATCCTGCGGTTGAACTGGATGCCGTCCGGGCGGGCCAGCGAGCGCACCAGCCAGCGGTACGGCTCGATCGCGCAGTGCGCGGTCGACGGGATGCACATGGCCCGCTGGTAGGCCTCCACCGCCTCGTCCTCCGGCGGCCGCGGCCCGGACCACTCCCGGATCAGCCGGCCCACCAGCGCACCGCCGTCCGCGGTGAGTTGACGCTCCGGAATCCACGGCCGCTGGAAGCCCCAGATGTAGGAGTTGGCGGCCGTCTGTCGGGCGTCGCGCAGCATCGCCGCGCGCCAGCGCCGTGGATGCGGCATCGACACCACGGCGAGGCGCCGCACCAGCTTGGGCCGCATCGCCGCCGCCGTCCACGCCAGATAGCCGCCCAGGTCATGGCCGACCACCGCCGCGTCCGGCTCGCCGAGCGAGCGGATCACGCCGGTGACGTCGAGCGCGAGGTTGGCGGGGTCGTACCCGCGGGGTGTGCGGTCGCTGCCGCCGACGCCCCGCAGGTCCATCGCCACCGCCCGGTAGCCCGCGTCGGCGAGGGCCACCAGCTGGTGGCGCCAGGTCCACCAGAACTGCGGGAAACCGTGCAGCAGCAGCACCAGGGGGCCGTCGCCGAGCTCGGCGATGTGGAAGCGCGCGCCGTTCGCGGCGACGTCCCTGTGCATCCAGGGACCTTCGATCCGTACGGCCGAGGGGGCGGGGTCGGTCATGACTGTGAGCGTGCCACAGCCTCGATGGCCGCGAGGGTCCGGTCCTCGGGCAGTTCCGCACGCGGGTGCGGCTTGGCGTTCTGCAGCACGCCCGCCGTCTCCTTCATCGAGGCGGCCACCTTCTGCGCTCCCTGGCCCTTCTTGGCCTTCTTCGCGAACACCACGCCGATCAGCGCGAGGAGCCCGGCGATGAGCACGTTCGCCGCGAAGGACAGCAGGAAGCAGACCGCCAGGTTCCAGTGGCTCCAGGTCCGGATGCCGTAGGCGAGGGCGAAGTTGAGCATCGGGAGCGAGAAGACGAGCAGCACCAGGGCCGCAGTGAACGCGCCGCCGCTGGTCGCGCCGCGCTTGACGTCCTGCTTCAGCTGGGCCTTGGCCAGGGCGATCTCGTCATGCACCAGCGCCGACAATTCGGTCGTCGCCGAGGCGAACAGCTGGCCGATGCTGCGTTCGGCGCCGACCGGGCTGCCGTCGGGTGCGCTCATCGCGTTCTCCCTCAGAGGTCTCTCGTGCCGCAGGTGTGCCGTGCCGTCATGCGCGGCCGGCGGGCCTGCTCCTGTGGCGTCTAGTTTTGTACCGTCTCGTCAGATCATGCCGGACAGTTGTCCTCCTCGCCTGCCCCGCCCGGCACTTCCTGAAGCCCGTGGCGCGCCGCGGCCGCCCGCTCGGCGGCGATCCGCCGGTGTTCGGCGGCCTTGCGCTCGTGGATCTCGGCCATGCGCAGGTGATAGGCCGGGTCGTCCTGCTCGTAGATGTCCGGGATGCCGTCGTGGTCCTCGTCGCGGTCCTCTTCCTCGCACAGCCTGCGGTACTTGGCGTTCCGTATCTTCAGCAGCGCCGTCGCGCACACCGCCGCGATCAGTGATCCGGTGAGGACGGCGGCCTTGACCTCGTCGGTGAGGACGGCGTCCCCGGCGAAGGCCAGTTCGCCGATGAGCAGCGAGACGGTGAAGCCGATCCCGGCGAGGGAGGCCACCGCGAAGACGTCGGCCCAGGCGAGGTCCTCGCTGAGGGAGGCGCGGGTGAAGCGGGCGGTGAGCCAGGTGCCGCCGAAGATGCCGATCGTCTTGCCGACGACGAGACCCAGCACCACACCCAGTGTCTCCGGCTTGGTGAACACATCCCCGAGCGCCCCGCCGGAGATCGTCACCCCGGCGCTGAACAGCGCGAACACCGGCACGGCCAGTCCGGCCGACAGGGGCCGCACCAGGTGCTCGATGTGTTCGCCCGGCGAGTGCTGCTCACCCTCCCGGGTGGTGCAGCGCAGCATCAGGCCCATCGCCACGCCCGCGATGGTGGCGTGGACGCCGCTGTTGTACATCAGCGCCCAGATCACCACCGCGAGCGGCACGTACACGTACCAGCCGCGCACTCCCTTGCGCAGCAGCAGCCAGAAGACCACCAGTCCGGCGGCGGCCCCGCCGAGCGCGGCGAAGTTCAGGCGGTCGGTGAAGAAGATCGCGATGATCAGGATCGCGAACAGGTCGTCGACGACCGCGAGGGTGAGCAGGAAGGCGCGCAGCGAGCTGGGCAGGGAGGTGCCGATGACCGCGAGGACGGCGAGCGCGAAGGCGATGTCGGTGGCGGTGGGCACCGCCCAGCCCTGTGCCGAGCCGTGCCCGGTGAGATTGGTGAGGGTGTAGACGAGCGCCGGTACGGCCATGCCGCACAGCGCCGCCACCACGGGCAGCACTGCTGCCCTGGGGTCGCGCAGGTCCCCGGCGACCAGCTCGCGCTTGAGCTCGATACCGGCGACGAAGAAGAACACCGCGAGCAGGCCGTCGGCGGCCCAGTGGGCCGCGGAGAGGTTCAGGCCGAGCGCGCCGGGGCCGAAACGGAAGTGGCTGACCGACTCGTAGCTGTGATGCAGGGCGGGGATGTTCGCCCAGAGCAGTGCCGCTACGGCCGCGAGCAGCAGCAGAACACCGCCGATGGTCTCGGTACGCAGCGCGTCCGCGACGAAGGCCCGCTCGGGCAGGGAGAGCCGGCCGAGGGCCTTGCGGGGGGCTTTCGGGGTGCGGGTGGCGGCCACGGCGGGAACCTCCGGGGTCGGTACGGCGATGATCACGCCGTCGCCCGGGATCGCCGACGGCGTCGCCGACCAGACTTCCCGGCACACCCTGAGATCGCCATTTTACTCTATTTTGACGCCGGAAGTTAGTTGAGCGAACGAAAAGAGGGCGCCCGGTGCGGCACCGGGCGCCTCATGCTGCCGTTTCCGCCTAGTCCTCGCTGGGCGCGGCCGGCAGCTTGGCCTGGATCAGGTCCATGACCGTGCTGTCGGTCAGCGTGGTCACGTCACCGAGCTGGCGGTTCTCGGCCACGTCCCGCAGCAGGCGGCGCATGATCTTGCCGGAGCGGGTCTTCGGCAGCTCCGCCACCGGCAGGATCCGCTTGGGCTTGGCGATCGGGCCGAGCGTGGCGCCCACGTGGTCGCGCAGCTCGCCGACGAGCGCCTCGGTCTCCGCCGCCGTACCGCGCAGGATCACGAACGCCACGATCGCCTGGCCGGTGGTCTCGTCGGCGGCACCGACGACGGCCGCCTCGGCGACCGACGGGTGGGAGACGAGCGCCGACTCCACCTCGGTGGTGGAGATGTTGTGCCCGGAGACGAGCATCACATCGTCCACCCGGCCCAGCAGCCAGATGTCGCCGTCGTCGTCCTTCTTCGCGCCGTCACCGGCGAAGTACTTGCCCTCGAACCGGGACCAGTACGTGTCGATGAACCGCTGGTCGTCGCCCCAGATGGTGCGCAGCATCGACGGCCACGGCTCGGTCAGCACCAGGTAGCCACCGCCGCCGTGGGGCACCTCGTTGGCCTCGTCGTCGACGACGGTCGCGCTGATGCCGGGCAGCGGGGTCTGCGCGGAGCCGGGCTTGGCGTGGGTGACGCCGGGCAGCGGCGAGATCATCATCGCGCCCGTCTCGGTCTGCCACCAGGTGTCCACGACGGGCGTCTTGTCCGCGCCGATGTTCTTGCGGTACCAGATCCACGCCTCGGGGTTGATGGGCTCGCCCACCGAACCGAGGACGCGCAGGGAGGACAGGTCGAACTTCGCGGGGATGTCGTCGCCCCACTTCATGAACGTCCGGATCGCCGTCGGCGCGGTGTAGAGGATCGTGACCCCGTACTTCTGCACGATCTCCCAGAACCGGCCCTGGTGCGGGGTGTCCGGCGTGCCCTCGTACATGACCTGCGTCGCGCCGTTGGCCAGCGGGCCGTACACGATGTACGAGTGCCCGGTGACCCAGCCGACGTCGGCCGTGCACCAGTACACGTCCGTCTCCGGCTTGAGGTCGAAGACCGCCCAGTGGGTGTATGCCGTCTGGGTGAGGAATCCGCCCGAGGTGTGCAGGATGCCCTTCGGCTTACCGGTCGTGCCGGAGGTGTAGAGGATGAACAGCGGGTGCTCCGCCTCGAACGCCTCCGGGGTGTGCTCGGCGGACTGCCGCTCCACCAACTCGTGCCACCAGACGTCCCGCTCGGCGTCGAAGGCCACGTCCTGGCCGGTACGGCGCACCACCAGCACGTGCTTGACGTTGTCGACCTTGGCGATCGCCTCGTCCACGGCCGGCTTCAGCGCGGAGGGCTTGCCGCGCCGGTAGCCGCCGTCGGCGGTGATGACGACCTTCGCGTCCGCGTCCTGGATACGGGTCGCGAGGGCGTCGGCCGAGAAGCCGCCGAAGACCACCGAGTGCGCGGCGCCGATCCGGGCGGAGGCCAGCATCGCGATCGCCGTCTCCGGGATCATCGGCATGTAGATGGCGACCCGGTCGCCCTTGCGGACACCCAGCTCCAGCAGCGCGTTGGCCGCCTTGGAGACCTCGTCCTTCAGCTCGGCGTAGGTGATCGAGCGGCTGTCGCCGGGCTCACCCTCGAAGTGGATGGCGACACGGTCGCCGTGCCCGGCCTCCACATGCCGGTCCACGCAGTTGTACGCGACGTTCAACTCGCCGTCCTTGAACCACTTCGCGAACGGAGGGTTCGACCAGTCCAGCGTCTCGGTCGGTTCCTTGGCCCAGGTCAGCCGACGGGCCTGCTCGGCCCAGAAGCCGAGCCTGTCAGCCTTGGCCTGTGCATACGCCTCCGCGGTGACGTTGGCGTGCGCGGCCAGGTCGGCGGGCGGCGCGAACCTGCGTTCTTCCTTCAGCAGGTTGGCCAGGCTTTCGTTGCTCACGACATCTCCCTCTCCAAGGGTGTCCGTTGTGTCCCAGGCCACAGCTCATCAGACGAGAGGGTCCGATGACAAGAGTCCACGGCCGAATTGGTGTAGACCTCTCTGCGGTGATCGTTCACAGCGGACTGCGCAGTTCCTCCGCCGCGCTCCCGTTCTCTCTCACGCCCTCGAACACCGTCCCGTTTCGACCGAGCAGATAGGCCTGCGCCTCGCCCACGTCGAAGTACATCCCGTGCAGCTCCAGCGTCCCGGCCGCCAGCGCCCGCCCGACCGGGGCGTGTGCCCGCAGGTGTTCCAACTGCTGGACCACGTTGGTCAGGCACAGTTGCTCCACCGCGTCGGCCGGCGCCCGCCCGGCCAGCCGGGGCCGGGCGTCGGCCATCCTTGCCAGGCTCGGCAGGCCGTGCCTGAGCCACCGCCCCAGCGGTGTCGCCGCACCCCCGGGCCCGGCGGTCAGCAGCGCCTGCATCGCCCCGCACCCGGAGTGCCCGCACACGCTGATGGACCTCACCTTCAGTACCTCCACGGCGTACTCGACGGCGGCCGCCACCGAGTCGTCGCCGTGCTCCTCGCCCGGCATCGGCACCAGATTGCCGACGTTGCGGACGACGAACAGGTCGCCGGGACCACTGGCGGTGATCATCGACGTGACGAGCCGCGAGTCGGCACAGGTGAGGAAGAGCTGGGCGGGCCGCTGGCCCTCCCGGGCGAGCCGCGCCAGCTCGTCCCGCACCAGCGGCGCGGTGTTGCGCTGGAACGAGCCGACCCCACGGACCAGTTCGTGCCCGGCCTCCCGCTCGGCCGGGGCGCCTGCGGCCTCCGGGAAGCAGGCCCGGTGACCACGCCAGGGCGTCCAGGGCCGGCACCGGCAGGCGGCGGACGCGGGCCTCCCGGTGGAAGTCGATGGGTTCGGGTCGGTGGATGGGGTTGGATCGGTGGTCTGGGTCGGTCCGGTGGGCGGGGTCTGCTCGGCGGTTGGGTTCGGGCCGGTGGGCGGGGTCTGCTCGGCGCTTGGGTTCGGCCCGGTGGACGGGGTTTGCTGGGCGGTTGCACTCGGTCCGGTGGGCGGGGTCGGTTCGGCGATCCGGACTCCGCCGCGTCGGCCCGACAGCTCGGCCGTACCGCCGCGGGCGGTGTGGGTGCTGCGCCAGTCCTGCAGTGACTCGTACGCCGCGTGGTCCATGAACGACCCGTCCAACTCCACGACGGCGTGGGCGCCTTGGGGTACGAGATGCAGGGCTCGGCTGAGCCGGGGCACCGCCAGGAAGGTCAACTGGCCTCGGATTCTTACGTATTGGACTCCTTCCCTCTCTTCATGGGTGATGCGGGTACGGGTGAGGCGGTGCAGGGCGACGGCGACGGCCACGGCGACCCCGAGGAGCACGCCCTGAAGGACGCCGAGGAGCACCACGCCGAGTGTGGTCGCGGCGTAGACCAGCACTTCGCGGTGGCGCGTCACCGTGCGGATGTGGTGCAGGGACACCATCTGGATGCCGACGGCCATCACCAGGGCGGCGAGGGAGGCGAGCGGGATCTCCTCCAGGATCGGGACCATCAGCAGCGCGGCGACTACTACGAGAACGCCGTGCAGCATCGTGGAGTTCCGGCTCACGGCACCGGATTTCACATTCGCGGTACTGCGCACGGCCACCCCCGCGACCGGCAGTCCGCCGAGCGCTCCCGAGACGATGTTCGCGGCGCCCTGACCCAGCAGCTCCCGGTCGAGGTCGGAGCGGCCGACGGCGGGGAGGCGGCCGGGGCGGGCCGCGGCCAGCTTGTCCACGGCCACCGCGCCGAGCAGCGACTGCACGCTGCACACCAGGGTGGTGGTGAGCACGGCGGCGGCGAGTCCGAGCACGGGACCCTCGGGCAGTCCGGCCAGGGCGTGGCTGCGCCAGGACGGCAGGTCGACCCGGGGCAGGGCCAGGCCCGTGAGGGCCGCCGTGGCGGTGGCCCCGGTGACGGCGACGAGGGCGGCCGGCGCGCTCCGGAGCAGTCGGCCGACGCGCCCGGGCAGGCGGGGCCAGACCAGCAGCAGGGCGAGCGTCAGGGTGCTCATCGAGACGGCTGCCGGATGCAGATGGGTCAACTGGTGCGGCAGAGCACGGAGGTTGGCGAGGACGGAGCTGTCCGGGCTGCCGCCGAGGACGATGTGCAGCTGGGCGACGGCGATGGTGAGGCCGATCCCCGCGAGCATGCCGTGCACGACGGCCGGGCTGACCGCGAGCGCGCCGCGCGCCACCCGCAGACAGCCGAGGCCGAGCTGGGCGAGTCCGGCGAGGACGGTGATGCCACAGGTCGCCCGCCAGCCGTAGCGGTGGATCAAGTCGGCGGTGACCACGGTGAGTCCGGCTGCGGGACCACTGACCTGGAGCGGGCAGCCGCCGAACCGGCCGGCGACGAGTCCGCCCACGGCGGCGGCGACGAGACCGGCCTGGAGCGGAGCGCCGGTGGCCAGGGCGATGCCCAGGGACAGGGGCAGGGCGATCAGGAAGACCGCGACGGACGCGGACAGGTCGGTGTGCGGGGGTGCGCAGGCTGACATGGTCCCGTCTCCTCCGGGGCGGCACGGACGCGGACTGGGCGGGATGGATCAACACCAGTAAAGGAAACGTAATGGAAAGTAAAGACGATGCATAACTTTTGGGGGCAAATAGCCCAGCCGATCGCTCGCATGAGTGAACTAATCATTTGATCGGCTTGTCGTACTAATTCCTTCTCGCGCCCGTGCGACCTTGGCGACGCTGCGGGTTCAATCCCGGCGCATCACCAGAAAGCAGCCCTCGTCAGCGTGTACCCGAGAGAAGGAAGAAGGTGGGCGGAACATGGCCGCCACCCAGAGGATCGCCGTCGGCATCATGGTCGCCGCGGCCTGTGCCTCGTCGCTCGCCGGTTGCGCGACCGGCTCCAATGGTCCGAAGGAAGGGGCGCACGGCCCGCAGAAAGGGGCGGCCGTCCCCAAGAATGTCTTCCGGTTGATCGGCGACGGATCGACCGCGTTCACCGGGGCGCAGCCGTATCTGCCCAGACCCGAGCGGCTGAAGCCCGGACAGAAACCGCCGCAGTTCGTGGTGTTCTCCTGGGACGGCGCGGGCGAGGACAGCCAGAAGCTGTTCTCGCACTTCCGCGAGGTTGCCAAGGAGAACCACGCCACCATGACGTACTTCCTCAGCGGCGTGTACCTGCTGCCGGAGGAGAAGCGCAAGCTGTACAAGCCGCCACAGCACTCGCCGGGCAGCTCCGACATCGGTTTCAACGACGAGAAGGGGATCGCCGCCACCGTCAAGCAGGCACGGCTGGCCTGGCTGGAGGGCAATGAGATCGGTACCCACTTCAACGGCCATTTCTGCGGGCCCGACGGCGGGGTCGGCACCTGGTCGGTGGACGAGTGGAAGAGCGAGATCGCCCAGGCCAAGCAGTTCGTGAGGACCTGGAAGACCAATACCGGCATGAAACAGTCGTCCCCGCTGCCCTTCGACTACGACAAGGAGCTGATCGGCGCCCGCACACCCTGCCTCGAGGGTCAGAAGAACTTCATGAAGGCTGCCCGCCAGTTGGGCTTCCGCTATGACTCCAGCGGCGTCAACAACCAGGTCTGGCCCAAGAAGAAGAAGGGCCTGTGGGATCTGTCGATGCAGCTGGTGCCCTTCCCCGGGCACACCTTCGAGCAGTTGACCATGGACTACAACTTCATGGTCAACCAGTCGGGCACCAAGACCCAGGGGGACCCGGACAAGTTCGACTACTGGGGCGAGCAGATGCGCGACGGCCTGGTCAAGGGCTTCTACCGAGCCTACGACGGCAACCGCGCACCGCTGATCATCGGCAACCACTTCGAGTCCTGGAACGGCGGCACCTATATGCGCGCGGTCGAGGACACGGTAAAAGAAGTGTGCAACAAGCCCGATGTGCGCTGTGTGTCCTTCCACCAGCTGGTCGACTGGCTGGACGCCCAGGACCCGAAGACCCTGGAGAAGCTGCGCACCCTGAACGTGGGTGAGGCTCCCAGGCAGGGCTGGGCGTCCTTCCTCTCCGGCCGCCCGGCGCCGGCGCCGAAGGGCGTGCCCGGGGCGCCGGCGGTCAAGCAGTAGGCGTCACCTGCGAGCGGTGGGGCGTCGCACGCAAAAGGAAGGTGTCACACGGAAGTTGTGACCTCCGCGCCGACGCCTTCGCCGAGCACGAAGGCGGGGTCGACCTGCGCCGCCAGGTCGGCCCCGGTGCGTTCGTTGCCCCAGGCCTCGGCGTTCTTCAGGTGGAAGTGCACCATCTGGCGGGTGTAGCGCTCCCAGTCGCGCAGCTCGTACGTGGCGTCCGCGGCGACCCGAAGGGCGCGCAGGGCACGGGCGTTGGCCTCCTCCAGGAGATCGAACCGGGGCGGTCGGCCCTTCTCCATGGCGCGCACCCAGTCCGAGCGCCCGACCGTCACAAGCAGGTCGTCCCCGACCTCCGCGCGCAGGAAGTCGATGTCGTCCTGTTCCTGGATCTTGTTGCCGACGACCTTCAGGGCGACGCCGAAGTCGCGGGCGTACTCCTTGTACTGGCGGTAGACGGAGACCCCCTTCCGGGTCGGCTCGGCCACGAGGAACGTCATGTCGAAGCGGGTGAACATGCCGGAGGCGAAGGAGTCCGAACCCGCCGTCATGTCGACCACGACGTACTCGTCGGGGCCGTCGACGAGGTGGTTCAGGAACAGCTCCACCGCTCCCGTCTTGGAGTGGTAGCAGGCGACCCCCAGGTCGGCGTCCGTGAAGGGGCCGGTGACCATCAAACGGACGGCGCCGCCGTCGAGTTCCACGGGCCGCGCGCAGGCGTCGTAGATCGGGTTGGGCTCGCGCACCCGGACCAGCCGCGAGCCCTCGCCGGGCGGGGTTGTCTTGATCATCGTGGCGGCGGAGTGGATGCGCGGGTTGCCGCCGCGCAGATAGTCCTTGATCAGCGGCAGCCGTTCGCCCATGGCGGGCAGCGCGGCGGCCTCCGCCTCGTCGAGGCCGAGCGCGGGCCCGAGGTGCTGGTTGATGTCCGCGTCGATGGCGACCACCGGGGCCCCGGCGGCCGTGAGGTGGCGGATGAAGAGGGAGGAGAGCGTGGTCTTGCCGCTGCCGCCCTTCCCGACGAAAGCAATTTTCATGTTCACCAACGGTAGTCGGGTGATAGCTGTATGTGTCAGGTGGAAGTGAAGAAGACCACTCCTTCGAGGGGTCGGCCGATGGGGTGCGTAGGGTCGTACTCATGAGTACGACAGGCGCGAACGCCGACCCGCTCGCGGCCCTGGGCTCGCTGCCCGGTGTGGCCGAGTCCGTGGAGTCCGTGCGCAAGGCCGTGGACCGGGTCTACGGGCACCGGATCATGCGACGCCGCAGCACCGAGATCACCGCCGAGGCGGCCCTGCGCGGCGCCCGCGGCTCCGCGGCGCTGTCCGGTGCCGACTGGGCCCTGGAGGAGGTGCGGCGGCGCACCGACTTCAGTGGTGACGCCGAGGCACGTGTCATGGGCGCGGCCCTCAGGCTGTCGGCCGAGGCGGGACAGCTGTTGTCCATCTGGCGGCAGTCGCCCCTCAGGGTGCTGGCCCGGCTGCATCTGGTGGCCGCGGCGAGCAACGGCGACGAGGTCGGCAGGCCGCGCCAGGCCGGTGAACCGGTGGACGAGCCGCTGATCGAGCTGCCGCTGCCACACGCCCAGGAGGTCTCGGGCCGGCTGGAGGGGCTCGCGGACCTGATCATCACCGGGACGTCCGCGTCCGCGCTGGTGACGGCCGCCGTGGTGCACGGCGAGCTGCTCGCGCTGCGGCCCTTCGTGTCCCACAACGGCCTGGTCGCGCGGGCGGCCGAGCGGATCGTCCTGATCGGCAGCGGCCTGGACCCGAAGGCGATCTGCCCGGCCGAGGTCGGCCACGCCGAACTGGGCCGCGCCGCCTATCTGGAGGCGCTGGACGGATACGTCTCCGGCACTCCCGAGGGCATGGCGGCCTGGATCGCGCACTGCGGCAGGGCGATCGAGCTGGGGGCGCGCGAGTCGACGGCGGTGTGCGAGGCGCTGCAGCGCGGCGCGGCCTGAGCGAACCGGCCGGAAATCGCCCCGGACATGGGTTGCGGCGGTACGAGGACTCGTACCGCCGCTGGCATGCTCACCGGGTTACCAAGCGTCCTCGATATGTGCCCATCAGGTCGGGGACTTTGCCCGTCACCTGGTGCGGCTGGCCCGTAATCGACGGGTCGACGTCGCGTGGGTGCCCGGTGTTCATGCGTGGTCCGTGGGCCAAGTGCGTAATCGTAGGTGATCCTCTCGGATGTCCTTTGGTCTCGCGGGCCTAAGGCCTTTGTACCGCGAGCCCGGAGGAACCGGAAGCCCTGCCTGCAGTTCTTTACTTGCAGGTTCAAACGGGGGTGAACCGGACACCGGGCAGGTGGCGCTCCGCTGTCAGGCGGTGTTCCGGCGCCGGCTGGCGTACCAGACGAGGCCGGCGGTCGCGGCCGCCGCTCCTATGGCCGCTGCGGCGACCAGTGCGGGCCGCGGCGGTACGGAGAAGCTGGGCAGCCGCTTCTTGAGCGGGACCGGATGGCGGAACTCCAGAACCGGCCACCCCTGCGCCAGCGCCTCGCGGCGCAGCGCCCGGTCGGGGTTCACCGCGTGCGGATGCCCGACCTCCCGGAGCATCGGCAGATCGGTCGCGGAGTCGCTGTAGGCGTAGCAGCGGTCGAGGTCGTAGCCCTCGGACACGGCCAGCTCCCGGACCGCCTCGGCCTTGGTCGGGCCGTAGGCGTAGTACTCCACTTCACCGGTGAAGCAGCCGTCCTCGCCGACGACCATCCGCGTGGCCACCACCCGGTCCGCGCCGAGCAGTTCGCCGACGGGCTCGACCACCTCGGCGCCCGAGGTCGACACGATCACCACGTCCCGCCCTGCCGAGTGGTGCTCCTCGATGAGGGAGGCGGCCTCGTCGTAGATGATCGGGTCGATCAGGTCGTGCAGGGTCTCGGCGACGATCTCCCGTACCTGCTGCACGTTCCAACCGCGGCACAAGGCGGACAGATACTCGCGCATGCGCTCCATCTGGTCGTGATCCAGGCCGCCGACCAGGAAGACGAACTGGGCATATGCGGTTCGCAGCGCGGCCCTGCGGTTGATCAGCCCACCTTGGTAGAAGGACTTGCTGAAGGTGAGCGTGCTCGACTTCGCAATGACCGTCTTGTCCAGGTCAAAGAAGGCCGCCGCGCGGGGCAAGGAGTGGTTTTCCACGTCCATGAGCATAGGCGCCCACCATTCGGCGTAAGGTGGGGCGCGTGGGTTTGCCTGAGAGGGCTCTCGGGTACACCATGGAAGTCACGGATCGTTCGCGACCGTGCTAACCCGGTCCGGCTCCTCCCCCCCCGAGTCGGCCGTGGGGACGACCCCCGCTCTCCCCCCCGGCGGGGGTCGTCGCATGTCCGGGTGGGTTTTCTCCTTCTTCCTCTTCCTTCACGCGACCGCGGAGCCGGCAGCGGGCCGCCGCGGCCGCCGCTGACGCGCGCCCATGGTTCGTTACTCCCGGTAATCATCACGCTGCGCTGTGGAAGTCGCACACGGATCGGTACAGAGGTCACCGGTATGGGTGACGGCGATATTCACAGCCGCCGAGTTGTCCACAGTTTTCCACCAAGATCCACATCATTTCGCCGATCGCTGCACCGTGATTCCAGCGCGCTCGGGCCGCGGCGAGTTCATGGCCGGTTCCGATTGCCGGAGCGCGTATGGCCGGTTTCTGCCGGCCGCTCATATGGGGGGCCGCTTGGCGGTTCTTCACACCTTTGGGAATCGCGTGGCCGAAGGGGCTGTGCGGCCCGTGCAGCGAAGGGGGAACACCCGTGACCGGAACCGTCACCCACGACCCGCCGCCCGGCACCTCGGACCGGCCGGGCCGGCCGCTCATCGTCACCGAGGACGCCGTGCTCCTGGACGACCTGCTGCGCCTGTGCGCGGCCGCCGGCGCCACACCCGAGGTCCACCACGGCGTACCGGAACACGGCGGTGGCTGGGAAACGGCCCCGCTGGTGCTGGTCGGCGACGACGCCACCCGCCGGGTCTGCGGGGCCACGCGCCGGCGCGGAGTGGTGCTGGTCGGCCGTGACCAGGACGACTCGGGGGTGTGGCAACGCGCCGTGGAGATCGGCGCCGACCACGTCCTGATGCTTCCCGACGGCGAGCAGTGGCTCGTCGACCGGATCGCCGACGTCGCCGAGGGGGTGGGCCGGCCGGCCCTCACCGTCGGGGTGATCGGCGGCCGAGGCGGGGCCGGTGCCTCCACGCTCGCGTGCGCGCTCGCCGTCACCTCCGCGCGCGAGGGACTGCGCACCCTCCTTGTGGACGCCGATCCGCTGGGCGGCGGACTCGACGTACTCCTGGGCGGTGAAAGTGCCGACGGACTGCGCTGGCCCGCTTTCGCCGCCTCCCGAGGGCGGGTCGGCGGCGGCGCCCTGGAGGAGTCGCTGCCCGAACTGCACTCCCTGCGTGTGCTGAGCTGGGACCGCGGCGACTGCGTCGCCGTCCCGCCACAAGCGGTGCGCGCGGTGCTCGCCGCCGCCCGGCGGCGCGGCGGCACGGTCGTGGTGGACCTGCCCCGCCGCCTCGACGACGGGGTCGCCGAAGTCCTCGCCCAGCTCGACCTGGCACTGCTCGTGGTCCCCGCCGAACTGCGCGCCGTCGCCGCCGCCGGGAGGGTCGCCTCCGCCGTCGGCATGGTCGTCCGCGACCTCCGCGTAGCGGTACGCGGGCCGTACGCGCCGGGCCTGGACGACCAGGAGGTCGCCCGCCTGCTCGGCCTGCCGCTGGCCGGGGAGGTGCCGGTCGAGACGCCGCTGCTGCGCCCGCAGGGTGGCGTCAAACCCCCCGGCGCGAGCGGACGCGGCCCGCTGGCCCGTTTCTGCGCGAACTTCTGGGAGCGGGCGCTGGCCGAGGCCGGAGGCACCCGATGAGCCTTCCCGGACTCGACCGCGCGGGCGGCGCCGCCCTGCTCGACGGCGTCCGGCGCCGGCTGGCCGAGAGCGGCGCCGAACCCACCCCCGCGCGCGTGGCCCAGGCCCTGCGGGAACAGGGCCGGGTGCTCGGCGACGCCGAAGTCCTCGGCGCGGCCCGGCAGCTGAGGTCCGAACTCGTCGGCACCGGCCCCCTGGAGCCGCTGCTTGCCGATCCGGACGTCACCGACGTCCTGGTGTCCGCACCGGACCGGGTGTGGGTGGACCGGGGCCGCGGCCTGGAGCTGACCTCGGTGGCCTTCCCGGACGCGGCGGCCGTACGACGCCTCGCGCAGCGCCTGGCCGCCGTGGCCGGACGCCGGCTGGACGACGCCCGGCCGTGGGCGGACGCCCGGCTGCCCGACGGTACCCGGCTGCACGCGGTGCTGCCCCCGGTCGCCGTCGGCTGCACCTGCCTGGCCCTGCGGGTCGTACGGCCCCGGGCGTTCACCCTGCGGGAACTGGTCGAGGCCGGCACGGTGCCGCCCGGTGGCGACCGGATCCTGCGGGCGTTGCTCGCGGCCCGGCTGTCCTTCCTGGTCAGCGGGGGTACCGGGAGCGGCAAGACGACCCTGCTCAGCGCCCTGCTGGGGCTGGTCGGACCGGGCGAGCGGATCGTGCTCGCCGAGGACTCGGCCGAGCTGCGACCGGACCACCCGCATGTCGTCCGGCTGGAGACCCGGCCCGCCAACCAGGAGGGCGCAGGTCTGGTCACCCTGGAGGACCTCGTCCGGCAGGCGCTGCGGATGCGGCCCGACCGGCTGGTCGTCGGCGAGGTCCGCGGACCGGAGGTCGTTCATCTGCTCGCCGCGCTCAACACCGGCCACGACGGAGGCTGTTGCACGGTCCACGCCAATGCCGCCGGAGACGTCCCGGCCCGCCTGGAGGCGCTGGCCACGGCCGCCGGGCTCGACCGGGCGGCACTGCACAGCCAGTTGGCGGCCGCGCTCTGCGTGGTCGTGCACCTCGTACGGGACCGGTCCGGGCGGCGCCGGATCGCCGAGGTGCACGTACTGGAGCGGGACGCCACAGGGCTGGTCCGGACGGTGCCGGCCCTGCGCTGGGGCGAGCGGGCCTTCGTACGGGAGCGGGGCTGGGAGCGGTTGGAGCGGCTCCTGGACGCCGGAACGGACTCGGGGAGGGGTGCGGGAAGTGATCGGTGAGACGTCCATGGGTGCCGCGCTGATCTGCTTCGGCGCGCTGGTCTGGCTGCTGGGCGGGCGGCACTACGGCATGCGGCGGGCACGGCTGCTGCTCGCGGGCGGCGGAGTGGTGACGAGCGGCCCGCCCTCCTGGGACCAGGCTCTTGCGGAACTGCGGCGGCTGCGTGGCCGGTTGGGTGCCGAGTGGTGGGCGCTCGTGGCCGGCCTGCTGCTCGGGCTGCTGGGGACCTCGGTGATTCCGGTCGCCGCGGGGGCGGCCGGGGTGCCGGTGCTGCGCCGGGTAAGGCTGGCCCGGCAGGCCCGGTGTGCCCGGGAGCGGCGGGCGGATGCGGTGATCGCCCTGTGCGGGGCCCTCGCCGGGGAGGTGCGCGCCGGACGGCAGCCCGGCGAGGCACTGCTGCGGGCGGCGCGGGACTCCGGCGGGCTCGGCGAGGCTCAGGCGGCCGTGGTCGCGGCGGCGCGGTTCGGCGGGGACGTGCCGGGCGCGCTCGCCGCCGCGGCCCGGCAGCCGGGTGCCGAGGGCCTGCTCGGGCTGGCCGCGTGCTGGCGGGTGGCCGTGGACCAGGGCGCCGGTCTTGCGGCCGGCCTGGACCGGCTGGACGCGGCCCTGCGCGCCGAGCGGGACCAACGCGCGGACCTCCACGCCCAGTTGGCAGGTGCTCGCGCGACCACGGTCCTCCTCGCCGTACTCCCCGCCCTCGGCCTCCTCCTCGGCGCGGCCATGGGCGCGCACCCGCTGCGCGTCCTGCTGCACACGGGCGCCGGCCTCGGCTGCCTGGCGGCCGGCTCGGCGTTCGAGGGGGCGGGGGTGTGGTGGGCGGTGCGGATCGTGCGGGGAGCGGGGGCGGTGTGAGCGGGGGAGTGGGTGGGCCGAGGCGTGTGGGGAGAGCGGGCGGTATGAACGGGGAAGTTGTCCACAGGCTGGGGATCGTCGGGGGCGTGGTGCTGCTCCTCGGCTGGGTGGTCCGGCGGCTGGATCTGGTCCGGCGGCGGCGTCGGGCGCGGCGTCGGGTGGCGGAACTGCTCGGCCTGGAAGTGCCGGTGTCCAGGCGTCGGTTCACCTCGGCGGGCGCGGTGCGGCGGTGGTTGCCGCCCGTCGGGGCGGTGTGCGGCGCGTGGGTTCTGGCCGGTGGTGTGACCGGGGCCGTGCTCGGGGTGGGTGCCGGGGTCGTGCTGTGGCGGTGGCGGAGCCGGCAGTTGGCGGCCGACCGGGCGGCGTCGGCCGACGCGGCGGAAGCCGCACGCCAGCTCCCGCTCGCCGCCGATCTGCTGGCTGCCTGCATCGCGGCGGGCGCGGGTCCGGTGATCGCCGCTCAGGCGGTGGGCGACGCGCTCGGCGGACCGGTCGGGGAGGCGCTGGCGCGGGGCGCGGCCGAGGTGCGGCTCGGTGGTGCACCGGCGGATGCCTGGCGCCGGCTGGCCGCGCTGCCCGGTGCCGGAGCCCTGGCGCGGCTGCTGGAGCGGGCCGACGAGTCCGGGCTTCCGGCGGCCGGCCCGGCCACCCGTCTCGCCTCCGACGCACGCGCGCAGTGGGCCCGCACCGCGACGGCCCGGGCCCGGCGCGCGGCCGTACTGATCTCCGCGCCGGTGGGCCTGTGCTTCCTGCCCGCCTTCATCGCGGTCGGCGTCCTGCCCGTCGTGATCGGACTCGCGGGCGGGGTGATGCGAGGCAGGTGAGGCGTACGAGGAGAAGCGAGCCCTGATCGGTCAACGAGTCGTGCAATCGACGAGAACCACAAAAGACATGCATCTCAAGGGGGTTGGAATGAACAGGAAGATCAAGGACGTGGCGGGCCGGCTGCGGGCGACGTGCCGCGGGGACGCCGGAATGGTGACGTCCGAATACGCGATGGGGATCATCGCGGCCGTCGGGTTCGCGTTGCTGCTCTACGAGGTCGTCACCAGCGGCGAGGTCCGTGCGGAGCTGCAGGACATCGTGAAGAAGGCCCTCAGTGCGCGGATGTGAGCGAGGGGCGGACCGGGGGTTCGTGACCGCGGAGGCGGCTGTGGTGCTCTGTGTGCTGGTGGCGTTCACGATGGCGCTGGTCTGGGGGCTGCTCGTGGTGGCCGCACAGATCCGGTGCGTGGACGCCGCCCGCATCGGCGCCCGGGCCGCCGCCCGTCAGGACCCGGCCGACGCGGTGGTGACGGTGACCCGGGAGGCGGCGCCACGCGGGGCGCGGGTGACCGTCGGGCGCGAGGGCGACCAGGTCCGGGTGACGGTGGTGGCCAGGCCGCCGGTGCTGAGCGGGCTGCCCTTCGAGGTGCGGGAGGAGGCCGTCGCGCCGGCCGAGGAGACCCTGGGGGCGGGGGAGGCGGGGCCATGAGGCGGGACCGGCTTGGCTGCGACCGTGGGTCCGCCACCGTGTGGAGCCTGGGGGCGATGGCTGTGCTCTGTGCGGTGTTCGGCGCCGTGCTCGCGCTCGGGCAGGCCGTCGTGGTCCGGCACCGGGCGGCCGGTGGCGCGGACCTGGCGGCGCTCGCGGCGGCGGCCCACTGGACCGAGGGCGGTGCGGCGGCCTGCGCCCGGGCCGAGCGGGTGGCGGCGGCCCAGGGAGTACGGCTGGTGCGGTGCGCGATCGTCGGCGAGACCTCGGATGTGACGGCGACCGCCGGAAGAGGACCGTTCACAGCGGAGGCCAGGGCCAGAGCGGGGCCGGCGGGTCCAGAGCGTGCGGGACTAGGGCTGGCAGGGCCAGGGCCGGCGGGAGCCGGGCCGGTGGGTCCAGGGCCGGTGGGTTCAGAGCTGGCGGGCCTAGGGCTGGCGGGTCCAGAGCGTGCAGGTCCAGGGCTGGCGGGAGCCGGACCGGTGGGTTCAGAGCTGGCGGGACCGGGACTCGCGGGACCGGGACTGCCGGGACGGGGGCCGGTGGGACCACCGCTCGCAGGACGGGGACTCGCGGGACCACAGTCGGCGGGATCGAGGCCAACGGGACCAGAGGCGGAGCGATCGGTGCCGGAGGAATTGAGGACGGTCGAACCGGCGGCAACGGGATCCATACCGGAGAGATCAATTCCGCAGGACCCCCGTGCCAGCGAGATCCGTGCCGGAGGAACTCGTGCCGGAGGACCCCGACGCCGGAGAGGGCGCCACACCGGAGAGGGCGCCATACCGGACCCCCTCAAGCGTGCGGCGCCCGCCCCGGCATCGGCTCCTCCGTCGGCTGTCCCCCGGGTTTCTCCTCCGGCGCTCCCCGCAACAGCACCGTGAGGAGCCGTACCGCCCCCCTCTTGTGCAGCGGGTCGTTGCCGTTGCCGCACTTGGGGGACTGGATGCAGGACGGGCAGCCGGCCTCGCACTCGCAGGAGGCGATGGCCTCGCGGGTGGCGGTGAGCCAGGCGCGGGCGGTGTGGAAGGCGCGCTCGGCGAAGCCCGCGCCGCCGGGATGGCCGTCGTACACGAAGACCGTCGGCAGCAGGGTGTCCGGGTGCAGCGGGATCGAGACGCCGCCGATGTCCCAGCGGTCGCAGGTCGCGAAGAGGGGGAGCAGACCGATGGAGGCGTGTTCGGCGGCGTGCAGGGAGCCGCCGAGGATCTCCGGGTTGATCCGGGCCTCGTCCAGCTGGTCGTCGGTGACCGTCCACCACACCGCGCGCGTGCGCAGCGTACGAGGAGGGAGGTCGAGTTTGGTCTCGCCGAGCACTTCGCCGGTGATGAGGCGTCTGCGGAGGTAGGAGACCACCTGGTTGGTGACTTCGACCGATCCGTAGCAGAGGCGGCCGGAACCCCAGGGGATCTCGGTGTCGGTCTCCAGGATGGAGATGGAGGTGGTGTCGCGGGCGACCGTGGAATACGGCGGGTCGGCCTGCTCGACCAGGGCGACCGAGTCCTCCAGGTCCAGCTGGCGCACCAGATAGGTGCGGCCCTGATGGAGGTGGACCGCGCCCTCGTGGACCGTGGAGTGCGCGGCGCCGGCGTCGACCGTGCCGAGCAGGCGGCCCGTGCCGGACTCGACGACCTCGACCGGGCGCCCGCCCGCGCCCCGGATGTCGGTCAGGTCGGCGGCCCGCTCCCGGCGCGTCCAGTGCCAGGCCTTGGTCCGCCGGCGGAGCAGCTTCGCGGCCTCCAGCTGCGGCAGCACGTCCGCGCAGGCGGGGCCGAAGAGGTCCAGGTCCTCCTCGGTCAGCGGGAGTTCGGCGGCGGCGGCGCACAGGTGCGGGGCGAGCACGTAGGGGTTGTCGGGGTCGAGGACAGTGGATTCCACCGGCTGGTCGAACAGGGCCTCGGGGTGGTGGACGAGGAAGGTGTCCAGGGGGTCGTCCCGGGCCACCAGCACGGCGAGCGCTCCCTGGCCCGAGCGGCCCGCTCGGCCCGCCTGCTGCCACAGGGACGCGCGCGTGCCCGGGTAGCCGGAGATGACCACCGCGTCCAGGCCGGAGACGTCCACGCCCAGCTCCAGGGCCGTCGTGGCGGCCAGCCCGAGGAGTTCGCCGGAGTGCAGGGCGCGTTCCAGGGCGCGGCGCTCCTCGGGGAGGTAGCCGCCGCGGTAGGCCGCGACCCGCCGGACCAGGGAGCGGTCGACCTCGGCCAGTTTCTCCTGGGCGATCACCGAGATCAGCTCGGCGCCACGCCGGGACCGTACGAAGGCGACCGAGCGCACGCCCTGCACGGTCAGGTCGGTCAGCAGGTCGGCGGTCTCGGCGGTGGCGGTACGGCGTACCGGGGCGCCCTTCTCGCCGTGCAGTTCGGTGAGCGGCGGCTCCCAGAGGGCGAAGACCAGCTCCCCGCGCGGGGAGGCGTCGTCGGCGACCTCGGTCACCGGCAGGCCGGTCAGCCGGCGGGCGGCCACGGCGGGCTCGGCGGCGGTCGCCGAGGCCAGCAGGAAGACGGGCGAGGCGCCGTAGCGGGCGCACAGGCGGCGCAGCCGGCGCAGCACCTGGGCGACGTGCGAGCCGAAGACGCCCCGGTAGGTGTGGCACTCGTCGATGACGACGTACTTGAGCGACTTCAGGAAGGAGGACCAGCGCGGGTGCGCGGGGAGTATGCCGCGGTGCAGCATGTCCGGGTTGGTCAGGACGTAGTTGGCGTACTGGCGGATCCACTCCCGTTCCTCGAACGGGGTGTCGCCGTCGTACACGGCGGGGCGCACGGCGCTGCCGAGAGGTTGTGAAAGTTCCTTCACCGATCGGCACTGATCCGCCGCGAGCGCCTTGGTGGGTGCCAGGTACAGCGCGGTGGCCCCTCGGCCGTTCGGAGCCTCGGCACCATCCAGGAGGGTGGACAGGACGGGCACGAGATACGCGAGGGACTTGCCGGAGGCGGTGCCGGTGGCGACGACCACCGAGTCGCCGTCCAGGGCGTGCTCGGCGGCCAGCGCCTGGTGCGCCCAGGGGTGTTCGATGCCGCACGCCTGGACGGCCGCGATCACCTCGGACCGAATCCGGTCAGGCCAGACGGCATGGCGGCCCGCGCGCGGGGGCAAGTGCTCCGTATGAGTGATGCGCGCAGACCGGCTCGGCCCCGAGGCGAGCCGGTCCAGGACCGCGCCCGGAGACGGGCGGGACGCCGGGGCCGCCGGGGATCGATCGGATCGGTGATTCTTGGCCATCGGCACCGAGTGTGTCACTGGCGTGACGGACAATGGAGCCAAGGCGTCGTGCACGCCTGCCAGTAAGTGATTGAATGCCATCGCGGCTGGCGAAGCATCCCGGGGGCCGCAAGCCCCGAGGGGCGACCGCTCGATAGCAAGGTGCTGGAGGATCCGTGGACCTGTCCCTGTCGACCCGTACCGTCGGCGATCGTACGGTCGTCGAGGTCGGTGGCGAAATCGATGTATACACCGCGCCCAAGCTGCGCGAGCAGCTGGTCGAGCTGGTGAACGACGGGAATTTCCACCTCGTCGTCGACATGGAGGGCGTGGACTTCCTCGACTCCACCGGGCTCGGCGTGCTGGTCGGCGGTCTGAAGCGAGTGCGTGCCCATGAGGGCTCGCTGCGCCTGGTCTGCAACCAGGAGCGCATTCTCAAGATCTTCCGCATCACCGGCCTCACCAAGGTGTTCCCGATCCACACCTCGGTCGATGAAGCGGTAGCGGCCACCGACTGATTCCGGACCGGTCACCGGCGCCCGGCTCCCGCGGGAGTCCGGACGCCGGCCGGTCGCGTCCGGCCCGTTCTCGTGCGCGGCCGGTTGCGTCTGCCGGTTCCGTCCCGGGCCGTGAAGCGGCCCGGGCCACAGAAGCACACCAGGGGTGCGGGCGCTCGGTGGCCCCGCGCCCGACCGCACGCCCGTAGTCGCGAGGGGGATGCATGGCCACCGTCGAACTCCGCTTCAGCGCGCTGCCCGAGCACGTCCGGACCGCCCGGCTGGTGGCGGCCGCGGTGGCACGCAGGGCCGGAGTGGACGAGGCCGTCCTCGACGAGGTCCGGCTCGCCGTCGGCGAGGCCTGCTCCCGTGCCGTCGGACTGCACCAGAGCAGTGGTATCAGCGCGCCCGTGAAGGTGGCACTGATCGAGGAGGAGAAACAGTTCTCCATCGAGGTCGGTGACGAGGCGCCGCACGCCGCCCCGGGCGACACGCCCGGCGCCGCGAACGAAGGCGAGGAGGTCGAGGAGGACGAGATGGGCCTCGCGGTCATCAGCGGCCTCGTTGACGACGTTCACGTCACCACCGGACACGACGGCGGCCTGATCCGCATGACCTGGCCGACCACACCGCCGACCGCGGCGCTTCTCTGAACGCCGCCGCAGCACGTCACGAGGGCCCTGCCGAGCAGGGCCCTCGGCGTTTTTCCGGCATGAACAGGGACCCTTCCGAATTCGTGAATTAATTCACGATCATCGACAATGCCCTGGGGGCATTACTCCATTCGGGTGGTGTGGCGCGATCTCGATCATTTGCTGATGAGCCCGTTGAGGCTAATTCCGTTTACCGCGCCCTGTTGAGATCACTCCGGGGTACCTAGAATCCGTCCACATCTTGAGCTCAGCCCAAGCGTCAAGGAGGACGAATGGCGGGGCTTTCCATCCCTCAATCGGATCACCCCACATCCCTCGCAGCGGCGGTCCTGACCGACGACAACCGGATCATGGTGGCCGTCATCGCGGCGGTCGCCCTGGCCGCGCTGGTGGTCGCGGGGATCCTGGTGCGCCAGGTGCTGGCCGCGGGCGAGGGCACCGACAGCATGAAACGGATCGCCGAGGCGGTCCAGGAAGGCGCGAAGGCGTATCTCGCCCGGCAGCTGCGCACGCTCGGCGTATTCGCTGTCGTCGTCTTCTTCCTGCTCATGCTGCTGCCCGCGGACAACTGGAATCAGCGTGCCGGACGATCGGTGTTCTTCCTGATCGGAGCGGCGTTCTCGGCGGCCACCGGCTATATCGGCATGTGGCTCGCCGTACGCAGCAATGTGCGGGTCGCCGCGGCGGCCCGGGAAGCCACACCGGCCCCAGGCGAACCAGAAAAAGATCTCACCACCGTCTCGCACACCGCGATGAAGATCGCATTTCGCACGGGTGGCGTCGTCGGCATGTTCACAGTGGGGCTCGGCCTGCTGGGCGCCTCCTGCGTGGTGCTGGTGTACGCGGCCGACGCGCCGAAGGTGCTGGAGGGCTTCGGCCTCGGCGCCGCCCTGATCGCCATGTTCATGCGTGTGGGCGGCGGCATCTTCACCAAGGCCGCCGACGTCGGCGCCGACCTGGTCGGCAAGGTCGAACAGGGCATTCCGGAGGACGATCCGCGCAATGCCGCGACCATCGCCGACAACGTGGGCGACAACGTCGGCGACTGCGCGGGCATGGCGGCCGACCTCTTCGAGTCGTACGCCGTGACCCTGGTGGCCGCGCTGATCCTCGGCAAGGTCGCGTTCGGCAATTCCGGGCTGGCGTTCCCGCTGCTCGTGCCCGCCATCGGCGTCATCACGGCGATGATCGGCATCTTCGCGGTCGCCCCACGCCGCGCCGACCGCAGCGGCATGACGGCGATCAACCGCGGCTTCTTCATCTCCGCGGTGATCTCCCTGGTGCTGGTGGCCGTCGCGGTCTTCGTCTACCTGCCGTCCAAGTACTCCGGCCTGCACGGGGTGACGGACGCGGCGATCAGGGGCAAGGACGGCGACCCGCGGCTGCTCGCCCTGGTCGCGGTGGCCATCGGCATCCTGCTCGCCGCCGTCATCCAGCAGCTGACCGGCTACTTCACCGAGACCAACCGCCGCCCGGTGCGGGACATCGGCAAGACCTCCCTCACCGGACCGGCCACCGTCGTCCTGTCCGGCATCTCGGTCGGCCTGGAGTCGGCCGTCTACACCGCGCTGCTCATCGGGCTCGGCGTGTACGGCGCGTTCCTGCTCGGCGGTACGTCGATCATGCTCGCGCTGTTCGCGGTCGCGCTGGCCGGCACCGGTCTGCTCACCACGGTCGGCGTGATCGTCGCCATGGACACCTTCGGGCCGGTCTCCGACAACGCCCAGGGCATCGCCGAGATGTCCGGCGACGTCGAGGGCGCGGGCGCGCAGGTGCTCACCAACCTGGACGCGGTGGGCAACACCACCAAGGCCATCACCAAGGGCATCGCCATCGCCACCGCCGTGCTCGCCGCGTCGGCGCTGTTCGGGTCGTACCGCGACGCGATCACCACCAATGTGCAGGATGTCGGGGAGAAGCTCACCGGCCCCGGTGCGCCGATGAGTCTGTCCCTGGACATCTCGCAGCCCAACAACCTCGTCGGCCTCATCGCGGGCGCCGCGGTCGTCTTCCTCTTCTCCGGACTGGCCATCAACGCCGTGTCCCGGTCGGCCGGTTCGGTGGTCTTCGAGGTACGGCGGCAGTTCCGCGAGAAGCCCGGGATCATGGACTTCACCGAGAAGCCCGAGTACGGCAAGGTCGTCGACATCTGCACCAGGGACGCCCTCAGGGAACTGGCCACACCCGGTCTGCTCGCCGTGATGGCGCCCATCTTCATCGGGTTCACGCTCGGCGTCGGCTCGCTCGGCTCCTACCTCGCCGGCGCGATCGGCGCGGGCACGCTGATGGCGGTGTTCCTCGCCAACTCCGGCGGCGCCTGGGACAACGCCAAGAAGCTGGTGGAGGACGGCCACCACGGCGGCAAGGGCAGCGAGGCCCATGCGGCCACGGTCATCGGCGACACCGTCGGCGACCCCTTCAAGGACACCGCGGGACCGGCGATCAACCCCCTGCTGAAGGTCATGAACCTGGTCTCGCTGCTCATCGCGCCCGCGGTGATCAAGTTCTCCTACGGCAACGACAAGAACCTGGGCGTACGGATCGCGGTCGCGACCCTCGCGTTCGCCGTGATCGCCGTTGCCGTGTACGTCTCCAAGCGGCGTGGAATCGCCGTCGGCGACGACGAGAGCACCGAGCGGGTCGCCAACTCACCGAACACGGCGGTGGTTTCCTAGACGCTCTGGGAAAGCCCTGCTCAACGGGCGGGCGGACGGCGCGTGTTGACGCGCCGCCCGCCCGCCCGCGTCTGTGAGGTGGTCTGTGGGCTCGCCCACGTGGTGAGCCTTCTCTCTCATGGTGCAAAGGGTCACAAAGGGCGCCTTGGGGGCGTTCGGGATGCGAAGGGTGTGTGTTCGCCGTGTAGGGTCCGTGGGCCGAGAGCCATGGAAGGGACCAATCCGGTGAACAAGAAGCTCGCGGCCGCACTGTCCGGCGGTGCGGTACTGGTGATGGCGCTGTCGGGATGCAGCAGCAGCGGCGGCGACAAGGGGCCCGACCCCAAGCTGGTCGCCTGGGCCAAGTCGGTGTGTGACGCGGTGCCCGCTCAGGACACCAAGATCAAGGCGGCGAACGCGTCGATCGCGGCCATCGCCACCAACAGCAACCTGCCGCCCAAGAGCGCCCAGAAGACCTACTCGCAGGCCTTCCAGGACATGGCCGACGGCTACAAGGCGCTCGCCGAGGCCCTCGACAGCGCCGGAGCTCCCCCCGGGATCGACGACGGCACCAAGCGGCAGCAGGACGCCGCCAAGAACCTCGCCGGTCTCTCCGCGTCGTACGCCGCCCTGAAGAAGAAGGTCGACGGGCTCGACACCAGCGACCAGGGCAAGTTCGCCCAAGGTCTCAAGGGCGTCGCCGCCACCCAGACCAAGGAGGTCGGCAAGCAGAGCGACAGCGGCACGGAGGCGCTGAAGCGGCTGGAGGAGGGCGACGTCAAGAAGGCGATGGCCGAGCAGGCCAGCTGCAAGAAGGCCGCGGCGTCGGAATCGGCATCGGCGTCGCCCGCGTCGTCGGCGGGTTGAGGCGGCCCTTCGCGCGGCGGTCCGCAAGCGGTGGCTCACGGTGGTGGCCGGTGAGCGGTGGTGCGCGGCCGTCGGCCCACGGCGGCCGGTGGCTCGCGGCCGACGAGGGGCCGGTGGCCTCGCTCACGCGGGCCCGCCCGGTACCGGCCGGCGGGCCGTGGCCGGGCCGTGTCGGTGGGGCGCGCTGAGGCCGCGTCCGGCAGGTGCCGCGGGCCACAATGGGGGGCGTGACTGATTCCGGACTCGCTTCCCTGCCCGCTTCCGACCGGACCGACATCGCCGCGCGCCTGCGGGACGCGCTGCTGGCCGCCTCCTTCACCGCCGACGGGCTGCTCGACCTGCTCGGCGCCCCCGCGTACGCGGCGCTGGCCCGCAGCGAGACCGTGCCCGCCCTGAGGGCGACCCGTGGCGACACCTCGCTGGAGACGCTCGTACGGCTGTTCCTGCTCCAGCAACCGGTGCCGTACGCGCGCGTGGCGGCCGTTCTGCCGGCCGAGGAGGCGCTTCGGGCCGGGTGGCTCACGCGCGTGGGCGGCGACGAGGTGGCCGCCACCGTGGACGTACGGCCCTACGGCGGTCCCGGCGGCGAGGACTGGTTCATCGTCTCCGACCTGGGCTGCGCGGTCGGCGGTGCGGGCGGCATCGGACAGCTGGGCCGCCAGGCGGACACAGCCGTCGTGCTGGGCGTCGGCGGCGCGTCCACGACCCTCGCCGGCATCACCGTCCGTACGCCGGTCGCGTCCGCCCTGGACCTCGGCACCGGCTCCGGCATCCAGGCGCTGCATGCCGCCCAGCACGCCACGCGCGTGACGGCGACGGACCTCAACCCACGCGCACTGCACATCACCGCGCTCACGCTCGCCCTCTCCGGCGCGCCCGCCGCGGACCTGCGCGAGGGTTCGCTCTTCGGGCCCGTCCGGGACGACGAGACCTTCGACCTGATCGTCTCCAACCCGCCCTTCGTCATCTCGCCCGGCGCCCGGCTGACGTACCGGGACGGTGGCATGGGCGGGGACGATCTGTGCCGCTCGCTCGTTCAGCAGGCGGGGGAACGGCTGAGCGAGGGCGGGTTCGCGCAGTTCCTCGCCAACTGGCAGCACGTGGCAGGGGAGGACTGGCAGGACAGACTCAGGTCATGGGTGCCGCGCGGGTGCGATGCCTGGATCGTGCAGCGCGAGGTGCAGGACGTCACACAGTACGCCGAACTGTGGCTGAGGGACGCCGGTGACCACCGCGGGGATCCGGCCGAGTACCAGGCGCGGTACGACGCCTGGCTCGACGAGTTCGAGGCGCGCAAGGTCAAGGCGGTCGGCTTCGGCTGGATCACCCTGCGCAGGACGGGTTCCGCCGAGCCCGTCGTCAGCGTGGAGGAGTGGCCCCACCCGGTCGAACAGCCCCTCGGCGACACGATTCTGGCGCACTTCGAGCGGCTCGACTATCTCCGGGAGCACGACGACGCGGCGCTGCTCGAGAGCCACTTCAGGCTCGCCGCCGAGGTGGTCCAGGAGCAGGTCGGGCTGCCCGGTGCCGAGGACCCGGAGCATGTGGTGCTGCGCCAGCACCGCGGGATGCGCCGGGCCACGAAGGTGGACACGATCGGCGCCGGATTCGCGGGCGTCTGCGACGGCACGCTGAGCGCGGGCCGCATCCTGGACGCCATCGCCCAGCTCATGAACGAGGACCCGGTGGTGCTCCGCGACCGGACCCCCGCGCAGATCCGTCTGCTGGTGGAGCAGGGCTTCCTCGAGCCGGCGCACTGAGCGAGCCGCCGGGCCGGGGCTACGACGACCGGTCCGGTGCGCGCCGGGCTACGGCCGTGGGTCCGGCGAGGCCGGGGCCGTGGGTTTGGCGCGAGGCCGGGCTACGTGGGTTTGGCGCGCGGTGGGCCCACTGTGGTTGATCCGGCGGGCGGCCGGGCCGCAGCGGCTGATTCGGCGCGCGGCCGGCCACGCTGGCTGTCTGGCGCGCGGCCGGCCACGGTGGCTGCTCCGGCGGGCCGCCGGGCCAGGGCGGCTGGGTCGCCTGCGGTATGCCGGATACCGGTGCTGTCGTAGTCGTCCCCGGATGCCTGGGCGGCACGCGTCCGGATCATCGTCGTACGCCGGTGGCACGGGCGGGAACGGACCGTCGGCCGGGGGCCGTGACGTCCGGAAGCGGACCGCCGGCGGAAGCCGGGACGCGCCGGTGTCGGGAAAACGGCTGGAAAAATATGGATGCCGGACCCGTCCCCTTGATATTCGATCACGTGTTTGAAATCACGTGGACCCTCCGTTCACCCCGATGTCGCCCGCCCGCCTCCCGCGCGTGTCACCCTCCCGGCGCTGGGCGGAGCCGGACGGCACGGAAGAGGTGGGCGGGCATGGAGAGCGGGCCGGCGATCTTCGCGGGCGTGGTGTTCGCCCTGTTCGGAGGCGCCCTGCTGGCCTGGACCGGCACCCGCCTCAGGCGCCGCGAACCGGTGGCCCACGGTGTGAACCAGGTCGCATCGGCGACCCTCGCGAGCGTGGCCGGGACGGTCGCGCTGGCCCTCGGTGTGTACTGCCTGATGCGCCTCTGACGTCGGCGGGCGTGCCGCGGCGGGAGTGCCGCGGGAGTAAGGGGAGCAGCACGCTCCGGACATGCCTCGAGTGGGTACCCGGTACTCCGGGCGGCAGGAATGGCGGTAGTCGGGTTACCGTTCGAGTGGCCGTTGTGGGCTTTTCCCGTTTGACACGGGGGCGGGATGTACCGTCACACTCCGCAGCGTCACACGTGCCAGAAGTACGCCGCGACCCCGGGAGGAAGCCCTGGGGAGGCCCCAGCGTCGACCGGAGAGAAGAGCGAAGTTGTCCCCGACCAGCGAGACCGCACAGGGCGGCCGCCGACTCGTCATCGTCGAGTCGCCTGCCAAGGCGAAGACGATCAAGGGCTACCTCGGCCCCGGCTACGTCGTCGAAGCAAGCGTCGGGCACATTCGTGACCTCCCCAACGGCGCCGCGGAGGTGCCCGAGAAGTACACCGGCGAGGTGCGCCGCCTCGGTGTGGACGTCGACCATGACTTCCAGCCGATCTATGTGATCAACGCCGACAAGAGGGCGCAGGTCAAGAAGCTCAAGGACCTGCTCAAGGAGTCCGACGAGCTCTTCCTCGCCACCGATGAGGACCGGGAGGGCGAGGCGATCGCCTGGCACCTCCAGGAGGTCCTCAAGCCGAAGATCCCGGTCAAGCGGATGGTCTTCCACGAGATCACCAAGGACGCGATCCGCGAGGCCGTGGCCAACCCGCGCCAGCTCAACCAGAAGCTGGTCGACGCCCAGGAGACCCGCCGCATCCTCGACCGCCTCTACGGCTACGAGGTCTCGCCGGTGCTGTGGAAGAAGGTCATGCCCCGGCTGTCGGCCGGCCGCGTGCAGTCCGTCGCCACGCGACTCGTCGTGGAGCGGGAACGCGAGCGGATGGCGTTTCGTTCTGCTGAGTACTGGGACCTGACGGGCACCTTCGCGACCGGCCGCGCGGGAGATCCGTCGGACCCGTCGTCGCTGGTCGCCCGCCTGCAGACCGTCGACGGCAGGCGGATCGCGCAGGGCCGCGACTTCGACTCCGTGGGACAGCTCAAGAGCGCGAACACCCTCCACCTCGACGAGGCGACCGCCCGCGCCCTCGCCGCCGCCCTGGAGAACACCCGCTTCTCCGTCCGGTCCGTCGAGTCCAAGCCGTACCGCCGCTCGCCGTACGCCCCGTTCCGTACGACGACGCTGCAGCAGGAGGCCAGCCGCAAGCTCGGCTTCGGCGCGAAGGCGACCATGCAGATCGCGCAGAAGCTGTACGAGAACGGCTACATCACGTACATGCGTACGGACTCCACGACGCTGAGCGACACCGCGATCGCCGCGGCCCGCGCCCAGGTCACGCAGCTCTACGGCGCCGACTACCTGCCCCCGCAGCCGCGTACGTACGCCGCCAAGGTCAAGAACGCCCAGGAGGCGCACGAGGCGATCCGCCCCTCGGGTGATCGTTTCCGCACCCCGGCCGAGACCGGCCTGACCGGCGACCAGTTCAAGCTCTACGAGCTGATCTGGAAGCGGACCGTCGCCTCCCAGATGAAGGACGCGACCGGCAACAGCGTGACCGTGAAGATCGGTGGCACCGCCGCCGACGGCCGGGACGTCGAGTTCAGCGCATCCGGCAAGACGATCACCTTCCACGGCTTCCTGAAGGCCTACGTCGAGGGTGCCGACGACCCGAACGCCGAGCTGGACGACCGCGAGCGCCGGCTGCCGCAGGTCGCCGAGGGCGACGCGCTGTCCGCCGAGGAGATCACGGTCGACGGCCACGCCACCAAGCCCCCGGCCCGCTACACCGAGGCCTCGCTGGTCAAGGAGCTGGAAGAGCGGGAGATCGGCCGCCCGTCGACGTACGCGTCGATCATCGGCACGATCCTCGACCGCGGCTACGTCTTCAAGAAGGGCACGGCCCTGGTGCCGTCCTTCCTGTCCTTCGCCGTGGTCAACCTCCTGGAGAAGCACTTCGGGCGGCTCGTCGACTACGACTTCACCGCCAAGATGGAGGACGACCTCGACCGCATCGCGGCCGGTCAGGCCCAGGCGGTGCCGTGGCTGAGGCGCTTCTACTTCGGCGAGGGCACGGCCACGGGCGGCGCGGCCGACGCCGGCAACGGCGACGGGGACCACCTCGGCGGCCTCAAGGAACTGGTGACCGACCTGGGCGCGATCGACGCGCGCGAGGTGTCCTCGTTCCCGGTGGGCGGCGACATCGTGCTGCGCGTCGGCCGCTACGGCCCGTACATCGAGCGCGGCGAGAAGGACACCGAGCAGCACCAGCGCGCGGACATCCCCGACGACCTGCCGCCGGACGAGCTGACGGTCGAGCTGGCCGAGGAACTGCTGGCCAAGCCCAGCGGTGAGCGCGTGCTCGGCACCGACCCGGAGCCGCCGCACCACCCGATCGTCGCCAAGGACGGCCGCTACGGCCCGTACGTCACGGAGGTCCTCCCCGAGGGCACCCCGAAGACCGGCAAGAACGCGGTCAAGCCGCGCACGGCCTCGCTCTTCAAGTCGATGTCGCTGGACACGGTGACCCTCGAGGACGCGCTGAAGCTGATGTCGCTGCCGCGGACCGTCGGCACCGATGCCGACGGCCAGGAGATCACCGCGCAGAACGGCCGCTACGGCCCGTATCTGAAGAAGGGCACGGACTCGCGCTCGCTGCAGTCCGAGGACCAGCTCTTCACGATCACGCTGGAGGAGGCGCAGGCGATCTACGCCCAGCCCAAGCAGCGTGGCCGGGCCGCCGCCAAGCCGCCGCTGAAGGAGCTGGGCGAGGACCCGGTCTCCGGCAAGCCGGTCGTGGTCAAGGACGGCCGCTTCGGGCCGTACGTCACCGACGGCGAGACCAACGCGACCCTGCGCTCCGGCGACAGCGTCGAGGCGATCACCCCGGAGCGCGGCTTCGAGCTGCTCGCCGAGAAGCGCGCGAAGGCGCCCGCCAAGAAGACCGCGAAGAAGGCTCCGGCCAAGAAGGCCGCCCCGGCGAAGAAGACCGCCGCCAAGAAGACGGCGGCGAAGAAGACGACCGCGGCCGCGAAGAAGACCACGGCGAAGAAGACGACGGCCAAGAAGGCCACGGCTTCCAAGGCGACGGCGTCCGGCTCGGAGGACTGACGCCGGCGGCTCGCAAGACCCGCTGCCGGCCGTCGCTTCGGCTTCGCAATGTGAACGCCCCGGCATCACTTTGGTGTCGGGGCGTGCGCATGCCAGGAGCGGCGGGGTGTGGTGTCGGTGGCTGCCGATAGGCTGAACGCATGACGCGAGCCGAGCAGCCAACGGCCCCCACCACCGCACCGGACGAAGCCCTGGTCGCGGACTCCCGCGAGCGCGCCGTCCGTTCCCTGCTGCGCCGACCGCAACTGCGGCGCCTGTGGAGCGCGCAGCTCGTGAGCGGCGTCGGCGACACCCTCGCCCTCCTCGTCCTGGTCGTCCTCGCCCTTCAGGCGGCGATCACCCAGGGCTCGTTCGGGGGCGGATACCGGGGCGTGGCGTTCGCAGTGGCGACGGTCTTCGCTGCGCGCGTGCTTGCCGCGCTGCTGTTCGGCGCGGTCCTCCTCGGTCCGCTGACCTCGCTCACGGCCCAGGAGGGCCCGCTCGACCGCCGCTGGACCATGGTCGGCGCCGACGGCGTGCGCGCCGCGCTGCTGATCGTCGCCCCCCTGTGGATCGACTGGACGCCGGACAACGCGCTGGCCGTCCTGCTGGTCACCGCCTTCGTCACCGGCGTCGCCGAGCGCCTGTGGACGGTGTGCCGGCAGAGCGCCGCCCCGGCCCTGCTGCCCGGCCCGCCCCCGGAGGGCGCCACCGTACGGCCGCTGCCGGACCACATGGACGCGCTGCGCCGCCTCTCGCTGCGCACCAGCTTCCTGGCCGTCCCGCTGGCGGCCGCCGCGCTGGTCGTCGCCGGTCTGCTCAACAACCTGCTGGGCACCGGCGTGGCCTGGTTCGACCAGCACCACGCGGCCCTCGGGGCGTATGTGGCGGCCGGCCTGTTCGCCGCCTCCCTGTCCGTGCTGACCTTCCTGGAGCTGCCCGAGGTGCGCACCCCGCGCGCGCGGTCGCCGCTGGAGGGCCTGCGCCGGCCGCGCACCGGCACCGGCGTCGACAAGGGCCGTACGGGCGCGATCCCGCTGCTGGTCCCGGCCTGCTCCGCGGTCGCCGGAGCCATCGCCGCGGCGGTCTCGGTGTGCGTGCTGCACGCCACCGACCTGGGCGGCGGCCCGGTCCTGTACGGCCTGCTGGTGCTGGGCCTGACCGGCGGCGTCGCCGTCGGCATCCGTACGGCCCCCGCGCTGCTGCCCTCGCTCTCGCGCCGCCGGCTGCTCGCCCTGGCGATCGCCTTCACCGGCATCGCCCTGCTGGCCGCCGGGCTGGTCCCGGACGTGACCACGGTGCTGCTGATCGTCACGGTCGCCGGCGTCACCGCGGGCGTGGCCGCGAACACCGGGCACGCCCTGCTCGACCAGGAGACCGAGGACTACCGCCGGGCCCGCGTCACCGAGCACCTGCACGCGGTCGTCCGGGTCTTCATAGCGCTCGGCGCCCTGATCGCGCCCGTGGTCGCCGGGCTCATCGGCCGGCACCGGATGGAGAACGGCAGGTTCGTCTTCGCGCACGGCGGTGCCTCCTTCACGCTGATGCTGGTCGGCGCCCTGCTGCTGCCGGTGGCGGCCCTGGTGCTCGCCAAGGTCGACGACCGCTCCGGCATCCCGCTGCGCCAGGACCTTAAGGACGCGCTGCTCGGCGGCGACGACCCGGTCGAGACACCGGCGACGAACGGCTTCTTCATCGCCCTGGAGGGCGGCGACGGCGCCGGCAAGTCCACCCAGGCCGAGGCCCTCGCCGAGTGGATCCGCGCCAAGGGCCACGAGGTCGTGCTCACCCGCGAGCCCGGGGCCACCCCGGTCGGCAAGCGGCTGCGCTCGATCCTGCTGGACGTGTCCTCGGCGGGCCTGTCCCACCGTGCGGAGGCGCTGCTGTACGCCGCCGACCGGGCCGAGCACGTCGACACCGTCGTACGCCCCGCCCTGGAGCGCGGCGCGGTGGTCGTCTCCGACCGCTACATCGACTCGTCCGTCGCCTACCAGGGCGCCGGCCGCGATCTGTCCCCGACCGAGATCGCCCGCATCAACCGCTGGGCGACCAACGGCCTGGTCCCGCATCTGACCGTCCTGCTGGACGTCTCCCCGGAGACCGCCCGCGAGCGGTTCACCGAGGCGCCGGACCGGCTGGAGTCGGAGCCGGCGGAGTTCCACGCGCGCGTGCGGTCCGGTTTCCTCACGCTGGCCGCCGCCGACCCCGGGCGCTATCTGGTCGTGGACGCCGGCCAGGAACCCGAGGCCGTCACCACGGTGATCCGGCACCGGCTCGACACCGTGCTGCCCCTGTCCGAGGCCGAGATCAAGGCCCAGGAGGAGGCGCGGAGGAAGGCCGAGGAGGAGGCCCGCCGCAAGGCCGAGGAAGAGGCCGCGCGCAAGGCCGAGGAAGAGCGCCTGGAGCGCGAGCGCCAGGAGGAGCTGGCCCGGCTGCGTGCCGAGGAGGAGGAGCGCAAGCGCCGCGAGCTGGAGGAGGCGCAGCGCCGCGAGGCCGAACGGCAGGCCGAGGAGGCCCGGCAGCGGGCGGCGGAAGCGGCCCGCCGCGCGGAGGAGGAGCGCCAGCGCCTCCTCGCCGAGGAGAAGGCGCGCGCCGAGGAGGAGGCCCGCCGCAGGGCCGAGGAGGAGCGGCGCCGCAAGCAGGCCGAGGAGGAGGCCCGGCTGCGCGCGGAAGAGGAAGCGCGGCGCCTGGAGAAGCAGCGCAAGGCCGAGGAAGCGCTGCTGCGCGCCGAGGAGGCCCGTCGGCAGGCGGCCCAGGCAGCGGCGGCGGCCGACACGGCGGCCCGCCGGTCCAGCACGCCCCTGCCCGCACCGGGCCTGGCACCGGACGCGGCGACGGTTCCCACCCCGGTGGTGTCGCCGGACGCGCGCGGCACCGAGGAGACGGTCCCGACGCCGGCCGTCCCGCCGGGCTCGGACGAGACGACCGTACTGCGTCCCGTGCGCGACGACCGGGACGCACGTGACGCCCGTGACGAGGCCGGGGACGCCGGGGAGGCGGCGCCTGCGCGGGACGACCGTGCGGCACGGCCGGCCGAGTCGGGCTCCGACACCGAGGTGACCGCCGAGCTGCCGCAGCCGCCGGTGGTTCCGGGTGCGGCGGACGAGACGGCGGTGCTTCCGCCGGTTCCGGGGGCGGCCGATGAGACGGCGGTGCTGCCGCAGGTTCCGGGGGCGGCCGACGAGACGGCCGTACTGCCGCCCGTACGGGGTGACGACCCCTCGGACCGGGTGCCGCCCGGCTTCTTCCGGGACGAGCGGCCCGCCGCGGGCCCCGACGGCTCCGAGGACCGTACGCGCGAGATGCCCCAGATCGGCGACGACGGCACGCCTCGCCGCCGGCCGCGGCCCGACTGGGCCGAGGAGACCCCGCTGGACGACCTGCCGTCGCTGACGGACGAGCTGCTGGGCTCGTACGACGAGCGGGACGACGGCGACCACGACCAGGAACAAGGCCGCAGGGGCCGCGGCCGGGGCCGGCGCGGCTGACGACCGGCCCTGGCGGGCACAGGCACAGGCACAGGCACAGGGCGGCGCCGGTCGGAGCAGCGACCGGCGCCGCCCCGCGTTGTCAGTGCCCGCCCGCACAATGGAGGCAAGGAACGCGGAGTGTGACGGAAGGGCGGCGTGACCCATGACCGTATGGGACGACCTCGTCGGGCAGGAGAAGGTGAGCGCGGTGCTCGACGCGGCCGCGCGGGACGCCGACGCCCTCGTCACGGCCGTCGCGGCCGACGAGCCGCTGCCCGAGGCCTCGAAGATGACGCACGCCTGGCTGTTCACGGGCCCGCCCGGAGCGGGCCGGAACCAGACGGCCAGGGCCTTCGCCGCCGCCCTGCAGTGCGTGAGCCCCGACCGCGCACTCGGCGGAACCCCCGGCTGCGGCTTCTGCGACGGCTGCCACACCGCCCTGCTCGGCACCCACGCGGACGTCACCACGGTCGCCGCCGTCGGCTCCGAGATCCTGGTGAGGGACATGCGGGATACGGTCCGCAAGTCGTTCACCTCCCCGGCGAACGGCCGCTGGCAGATCATCCTGGTCGAAGATGCCGAGCGGCTGAACGAGAAGTCGGCGAACGCCGTCCTCAAGGCCGTCGAGGAGCCCGCCCCCCGCACGGTCTGGCTGCTGTGCGCCCCCTCCGTCGAGGACGTCCTGCCCACGATCCGCTCCCGCTGCCGCCACCTGAACCTGCGCACACCCTCCGTGGACGCGGTCGCCGACATGCTCGTCCGGCGCGACGGCATCGAACCCGAGGTCGCGGCGGCGGCGGCCCGCGCCACCCAGGGACATGTCGACCGGGCCCGCCGCCTGGCCACCGACCCCGCGGCCCGCGAGCGCCGCGCCGCCGTGCTCAAGCTGCCGCTGCGCCTCGACGAGGTCGGCGCCTGCCTCAAGGCCGCCCAGCAACTGGTCGACGCCGCCGCCGAGGACGCCAAGCAACTCGCCGAGGAGATGGACGGCAAGGAGTCCGAGGAGATGAAGGCGGCGCTGGGCGCGGCCCAGGGCGGCCGGCTGCCGCGCGGCACGGCGGGCGTGATGAAGGACCTGGAGGACATGCAGAAGCGCCGCAGAACCCGCACGCAGCGCGACAGCCTCGACGTCGCCCTCGGCGACCTCACCGCCTTCTACCGCGACGTCCTCGCCCTCCAGCTCGGCTCCCGCGTGGCGATCGCCAACGCCGACGCCGAGGACGCCCTGGAGCGGCTGGCGCGCGGCAGCGTCCCGGAGTCCACGCTCCGCCGCATCGAGGCGATCGCCGCGTGCCGCGAGGCCCTCGACCGCAACGTGGCCCCGCTGCTGGCAGTGGAGGCGATGACGATGGCACTGCGGGCGGGCTGACCACGTCGCGGCGCCGCTGGACCGGCCGGGGACGGGCCGACCACGTCACGCGGCGGGCGCCGGTCGGCCCCGTGAAGGCCCCTGGCACTCCGGAACACCCAGCCACCCCCGCCATCTCTCCTCGGAGGCGCGGATGTCCCTCCTCTGGCCGTCCCCCTGGCTACCCCTGGCCGCCCCGGCACTCCTCGGAGCCACATATGTCCCCCGTACGAGCCATAATCCACACCCTCCGCTCTCACCTCGTCGCACAGCGTTACGCTCGCCAGATGCAGACCAGGCTCTCCCTCCGCCGGATCCGGAGCACCCGCACCCGGACGACGGCCCGCCTCACGGCCACTCTTCTCACGGCCGCCGCCCTGCTCGTGTCCGCCTGCTCCTCCGGGAGCTCGACCACGTCGGCCGGTGCGACGGATGCCGTGCTGGCCGCGCTGCCGCGTGCGACGCCGTCGGCCCTGTCGTCTTACTACGCACAGAAGCTGCACTGGCGCAGCTGCGGTGTGCCCGGCTTCCAGTGCGCGACGATGAAGGCCCCGCTGGACTACGCCAACCCCGGCGCGGGTGACGTCCGGCTCGCCGTCGCCCGCAAGAAGGCGACCGGCAAGGGCAAACCGCTCGGTTCGCTGCTGGTCAACCCGGGCGGTCCGGGCGGCTCGGCGGTCGGCTACCTCGAGAGCTATGCGGGTGTCGGCTACCCCGCCGATGTCCGCGCCCGCTACGACATGGTCGCGGTGGACCCACGGGGCGTGGCCCGCAGCGAGCCCGTCGAATGCCTCGACGGCCGCCAGATGGACGTATACACGCAGACGGACCTGACGCCCGACGACCAGAAGGAGCGGAACGCGCTGGTCACAGCGGACAAGAAGTTCGCGGAGAGCTGCGGGGCGCACTCGGCGCGGCTGCTGCGGCACGTCTCCACGGTCGAGGCGGCCCGGGACATGGACATCCTGCGGGCGGCGCTGGGTGATCCGAAACTGAACTACGTGGGGGCGTCGTACGGCACGTTCCTCGGGGCGACGTACGCCGGGCTGTTCCCCGGCCGGGTCGGCCGGATGGTCCTGGACGGCGCGATGGACCCCTCCCTGAACGCACGGCAGATGAACCTGGACCAGACGGCCGGCTTCGAGACGGCGTTCCAGGCCTTCGCGAAGGACTGCGTACGGCACTCCGACTGCCCGCTCGGCACCAAGGGCACGACCCCCGCGCAGGTCGGCGACCATCTCGAGGCGTTCTTCCGGAAGCTGGACGCGCACCCGATCCCCGCGGGCGCCGCGGACCGCCGCAAGCTGGGCGAGCCGCTGGCCACGACCGGGGTCATCGCGGCGATGTACGACCAGGGCAGCTGGGAGCAGCTGCGCGAGGCGCTGACCTCGGCGATGAAGAAGAACGACGGCGCGGGCCTGCTCGCGCTCTCCGACAGCTACTACGAACGTGACGGAAGCGGCCACTACACCAACCTCATGATGGCCAACGCCGCCGTGAACTGCCTGGACCTGCCGCCGGCCTTCACCGGCCCCGAGCAGGTCCAGAAGGCGCTGCCCGCCTTCGAGAAGGCGTCCCCGGTCTTCGGCGAAGGCCTGGCCTGGGCCGCGCTGAACTGCGCGTACTGGCCGGTGAAGGCCACGGGCGAGCCGCACCGCATCGAGGCGAGGGGGGCGGCACCGATCGTGGTGGTCGGCACCACCCGGGACCCGGCGACCCCCTACCGCTGGGCCCGGTCCCTGGCCCGCCAGCTCTCCTCCGGCCGCCTCCTGACCTACGTCGGTGACGGCCACACCGCCTACGGCCGTGGCAGCAGGTGCATCGACACGACGATCAACACCTACCTGCTCCGCGGCACCTCGCCGACCGCGGAGAAGCGCTGCTCATAACCGCCGCCGCCCGCCCCGGAGTCCTGGCCTCCGGGGCGTGGTCGGAGCACTCCTGGAAACTGTGTAGACTTACCGACGTTGCCGATCGCACCATAGTGCGGACGGCGCGCCGCCTTAGCTCAGATGGCCAGAGCAACGCACTCGTAATGCGTAGGTCTCGGGTTCGAATCCCGAAGGCGGCTCGGACAAGAACCCCAGGTCGCAGTAGTCGACCTGGGGTTCTTTGCGTGCGCGATGGGTCTACTCGGCTCCGGTGGCCTTGCGGAGCTGGTCCGCTCGGTCGGTGCGTTCCCAGGCGAAGTCCGGGAGTTCGCGGCCGAAGTGGCCGTACGCGGCGGTCTGGGCGTAGATCGGGCGCAGCAGGTCCAGGTCGCGGATGATCGCGGCCGGGCGGAGGTCGAAGACCTTGGTGACCGCCGCCTGGATGGTGAGCACGTCGACCGTCTCGGTGCCGAAGGTCTCCACGAACAGGCCGACCGGCTCGGCCTTGCCGATCGCGTACGCGACCTGCACCTCGCAGCGCCGGGCCAGCCCGGCCGCCACGATGTTCTTCGCCACCCAGCGCATCGCGTAGGCCGCGGAGCGGTCCACCTTGGACGGGTCCTTGCCGGAGAAGGCGCCGCCGCCGTGGCGGGCCATGCCGCCGTAGGTGTCGATGATGATCTTGCGGCCGGTCAGGCCGGCGTCACCCATCGGGCCGCCGATCTCGAAGCGGCCGGTCGGGTTCACGAGAAGGCGGTAGCCCTCGGTGTCCAGGGTGATGCCGTCCTCGGCCAGCCGCCTGAGCTCCGGCTTCACCACGAACTCCTGGATGTCCGGGGTCAGCAGCGAGTCCAGGTCGATGTCGGAGGCGTGCTGCGAGGAGACGACCACCGTGTCCAGGCGGACGGCCCGGTCGCCGTCGTACTCGATGGTCACCTGGGTCTTGCCGTCCGGGCGCAGGTAGGGGACGGTCCCGTTCTTGCGCACCTCGGTCAGGCGGCGGGACAGCCGGTGGGCCAGGGTGATCGGCAGCGGCATCAGCTCCGGGGTGTCGTCGCAGGCGTAGCCGAACATCAGGCCCTGGTCGCCGGCGCCCTGCCGGTCCAGTTCGTCCCCGTCCGCGTCCGCGGCGGCGCCCTCGACCCGGGCTTCGTACGCCGTGTCCACGCCCTGCGCGATGTCCGGCGACTGGGAGCCGATCGACACCGAGATGCCGCAGGAGGTGCCGTCGAAGCCCTTCTTCGACGAGTCGTAGCCGATCTCCAGGATCTTGTCCCGGACGAGCTGGGCGATCGGCGCGTACGCCTTGGTGGTGACCTCACCGGCCACGTGCACCAGGCCGGTGGTGATCAGCGTCTCGACCGCGACGCGTGAGGTGGGGTCCTCCTTCAGCAGCGCGTCGAGGATGGTGTCGCTGATCTGGTCAGCGATCTTGTCGGGGTGGCCCTCGGTCACGGACTCCGAGGTGAACAGGCGGCGTGACACGGATCGCGATCCTCTCGCTCGGTGATCAGTACTGGCTGCGCTTGTTCTCGTGCACGGCGGACCACTCGGGGCGGCCACCGCGGGTGCACGGCTGCCGTTCAGTGATCCCGGGACCCGGGCGGCCCCTCGGAAGGAGCCGCCCGGGTCCGTCGAGCGAGGCTCAGGTGGCACCGCCGTCGACGGTGATGACCTGGCCGGTGACCCAGCGACCGCCGTCGCCGGCGAGGAAGGAGATCACATCGGCGATGTCCTGCGGGGTGCCGAGACGCTGGAACGGAGAGGCGGCGGCCATCGCCTCCTGGCGCTGCGGCGGAGCCTGGCTGAACATGCCGGGGACGGTCGGCCCGACCCGCAGCGAGTTCACCGTGATGCCGCGCGGGCCGAGTTCCTTGGCGGCGACCCGGCCGAAGGCCTCCAGGGCGGCCTTGCTCGCCGCGTAGGCACCGGAACCCGGGATCGTCTCGGCGACCTGGGTGGACGAGATGTTGATCACCCGGCCGCCGTCGGCCAGCCGGCGCGCGGCCTCCCGCAGCACGTTGAGCGCACCGCGCACGTTGACGGCGAAGACCTTGTCGAAGACGTCGTCGGTCAGGTCGGCGAGGGGCCGGGGGATCATCGTCCCGGCGTTGTTGACCACGATATCCACCTGGCCGAACTGCCGTACGGCGTCCGCGAAGAGCGCGGCGACCTGGTCGGCGTCGGTGACATCGGCGCGCAGCGCCACGGCGGTGCCGCCCGCGGCCTCGATCTCCGCCACCAGCTCCTTGGCGGCGTCCGCGGCGCTGCGGTAGGCCACGACGACCCGGTGGCCGCCCGCGGCGAGCGTCCTGGCCACGGTGGAGCCGATGCCGCCGGCTCCGCCGGTGACCAGCGCGGTGCTGCCGGTCGGATGCTCGATGCTCATGTGTTCCTCTCGGTCGTCCTGCTGCTGTCGGTCGCGGCAGCGGCGAGCAGCCGGTCCGCGACCCAGTCGGCCGCCTGCTGGGTGCAGGCGTCGATCACGTTGAGGCACACGTGTGCCTCCCGCTCGTGCACAACGAGTTGGTGGTTCCCGCTCCAGGCCGTGTCCACCTCGGTGAGGGCGGCCAACGGGAAGATGTCGTCCAGCGCGCCGTGCACGCTCAGCACCGGGACGGCGGCCGGAACGGCGGGGTCGAGCGCCAGCTCGTCCAGCCGGGCCTGGAGACCGGCGTCGGGGGCGGCCGTCCGGTCCAGCCCGCCGGTGAGCGCGAAGCGGAAGTCGTCCTTGAGACGGCGGGGCAGTCCGGCGAACGGCGCCACCCGGGGCCCGCCCGAGAGGTTGACCACGCAGCGGAACGCGGAGCCGGGCTGCTGGGCGACGCGCAGCGCGAGGTACCCGCCGAAGCTGACGCCGAGGAAGGCCAGCCGCTCGCCGTCGATCTCCGGGGCGGGCCGCAGCACTTCGTCCACCAGGCGCGCCACCACCTGCTCCATGTCGATGCGCAGCGGAGTCTGTCCGACGTTGACCCCTTGGCCCGGCCCGTCGAAGAGCAGGGCGGCGATCCCGCGCTCCAGGTACGCCTCGGCGAGGGAGAGCGGTTCGACCTCGGTGACCGAGTCCAGACCGTTGGAGAGCACCACGCACGGCAGGGGCGAGGCGGCCGGGCTCGGGGGCAGCAGCAGGGTGTAGGGGACGGGGCCGTCGGGGGAGGGCAGCTCGCCGTGGCGGGTCCGCAGGTCGGTGCCGGTGAGGCTGTCGCGGGTGAGGTCGCGGATCCGCCGGCGCAGGGCGCGTTTGGTCCCGGCGTCGTCGAAGTACATGAACTCGGCCCAGTGGTAGCAGGCGGCGGCGCCGCGCAGCGCGCGCGAGCGCGAGGCCGGGGTGCGGGCGGCCTCGGCGAGCCGCTCGTGACGCTCGGCCTGGGCCTGCCAGCGATGGCGCCACTCGTCCCAGAACGCGGCCGAACCGAGATCGAACCCCTCCCCGGGAAAGCCGTCCAGCGCCAGGGCGATGTCGCCCCAGTGGACCTGCGGCGCGTAACGGGAGTTGAGGAACAGCAGCCGCGGCAGGAAGTACCCGGCGGCAGCGAACAGTTCCTGCGGCACACGGGGCGGGCGGGGGCGGGCGGGCGTGGTGGGCGTGGTGGGCGCGGTGTTCGCTTGGGCCGACGAGGCCGACGAGGCCGACGAGGCCGACGGGGCCGACGGGGCCGACGAGGCCGACGGGGCCGACGGGGCCGACGGGGCCGTGGGGCGTACGACGTCCTGGGCCGGTGGGGTCGCCGGGGCGGCGGTCACCGGGTGCGTGGCCTCCTGGACCAGTGGGATCAGCGTGTCGGGGGTCACCGTGCGGACGACCTCCTGTTTGCGGATCTTGTCGTTGGCGCTCTTGGGGAAGGGGGCCGGGCGGGTGTGCAGCAGGTCGGGCCACTTCTCGGGGCTGAGTACGGCGGCGAGCCCGCCGGTCACGAGGTCGCGGATCTCCGCGAGGGGTTTGTGGGCGAGCGGCCCGGACAGGCACGCGGTGGGACGTCGCGTCAGGGGCTCGTCCCGCGCGGGGATGCCGACCAGCACCGCCTCGTCGACGCCGGGCACCTCGGCGAGGACGGCCTCCACCTCCTCGGGGTAGATCCGGTGCCCGTTGGCGCTCATCAGGCAGCTGTCCGCCCTGCCCTTGAGGACCAGGTCGCCGTCGGGGCTGAAGGCGCCGAGGTCTCCGGTGTGCAGCCAGGTGCCGGGCGGGGTCACCCGGTCCGTCGTCACGTCGTAGTACCCCTCCATGACGGCGCTGCCGCGCAGCAGGATCTCGCCGACCCCCTCGGCGTGGCCGGTGACCGGGCCGAGCCTGACCTCCAGCGTGTCGTCGGGCCGGCCCACGTTGTAGGTGTGGCGCCGGTAGCGGCCCTCCCGGTGCCCGGTCTCGTCCAGCCAGCAGAACGGGCCGTAGGTCTCGCTCAGCCCGTAGCCCTGCACCCAGTCGCAGGGCATCAGCCGGCGCGAACGCTCCAGCAGCGCGCGCGGCATGGCGGCGGCGCCGTACGCGACGACGCGCAGGCTGGACAGGTCCGCGCCGGAGCCTTCCGCGCCCGCGGCGAAGCGGTCGAGGGCGATCGGGCGCAGCATGATGTGGGTGGCCCGGTGCGCGGCCACCTGGGCGGGCCAGTCGGCGAGTTCGCGACCGCGGGGGAAGATCAGGACGGCGCCGTGCAGCAGCGCGCCGAAGGAGAAGATCACTCCGGTGGTGTTGTTGAGCAGGCCGGACATGAAGACGCGGGAGTCCGCGTCGAATTGCAGCCGGGACGAGACACTGGCCACCCGGCGGCAGACCAGTTCCTCGGAGATGCTGATGGCCTTGGGGGCGCCCGTGGTGCCGCTGGTGAACAGCACGAGGAAGTTGCGGACCGGCTCGGGGTGTTCGATGCGCAGCGGCGGGTCGTCGCTGTGCCCCCCGGCCGGTGACCCGGTGCCGGACTCGGGCCGCAGCCGTATCAACGGCACGCCGGCGGACCGCAGTTCGTCCGCGGCGGCGGTGTCGCGCTTCAGGTGGACGACGGCGTCGGGGCGCGCGGTGTCGATGATGGTGCGCCACTCCGCGACGGCGGCGGCCGCCAGGTTGTAGGGCAGCAGCACGCGCAGGCCGAGCGTGCCGGCCGCCGCCAGGAAGAACATGCCGGCGGGGTCGTGGTCGAGCAGGGCCAGGACGCGGTGGCCGGGACCGAGGCCCGCCGCGCGCAGCCGCGCCGCACAGCGCGCGACCGCTGCCACGGCCTGCTGCCGGGTGTGGTTTCCGTGCGCCCCGGTGATGACCGGCGCGCCGTCCGGGCGCCCGTCGGGGCGGAGCAACATGGAGATCAGCTTGCCGGGGTGGGCGCCGGTGTCCTGCGGGTGACTCACGACAACACGCTCCTGCGATGCGAGGTACGGCCCCGCGCCCGGTCCTGGGCGCGGGGCCGGCGGGAAGGGCTCAGTCGTTGCCGACGATGTCCGCCGCGCTGTGCAGCGACTCGGCGACCCCGCGCTGGAGGCCCGGCCAGATCTCCTTGCCGAAGAAGCCGACGGCGTCGTGCTCGACCTCCGCCACCACCTCGTGGGTGATCTTCGCCCGCGCGCCGACCTGCTCCATCCGGTGGTAGGTGCGGATGACGCCGAAGGGCGCCGTCACCTCGTCGGAGAACTCCTCGCCCTGGGTGACGGTCTTGATCACGGCCTCGATCGGCTCGCCACCGTGCGGGTGCAGGGTGAAGGTGTTGCCGGCCTTGAAGTTGCCGTGCAACTGGCTGCTCTCCAGGCCGTCGTCCCAGGCCTTCCAGTTGTTGACGTCGACCCACAGGGCCCAGATGTCGTGGAGCTTGGCGTCCACGGTGACCGTGGCCGAGGCGGTGAACTGCTGGCGGTCGGACATGTCGGTGTCTCCTATGCGATGGCGATGGCGGTGGCCCGGTCCGGCTCCTCCGCCTCGACGGGGGCCGCGGGAGCCGCGGGGGCCAGGGGGAAGAAGGTCTCGTGCGGCTCGCCGAGCCAGTGCGCACGCGGGTGCGCGCCGACCTCGACCATGACGCCGTTCAGCGACCAGTTGGGCTGGTCCAGCGAGTCGGTGTCGCCCCAGAAGGCGGGGTTGAAGAACTCGAGGATGACGTTGGTGTGCCAGATCAGGCCCAGCCTGGTGAGCTTCATCCGGTCCTCGGTGAGCTCGATCAGGCCCTTGCGGAGCAGGCGCTCGATCTCGTCGGCGAAGTCCTCGCGGAACTCGGTGCCGAACTTGCTCCGGTAGAAGTCGTACTCGATCTCGTAGTAGAGCAGGGCGAAGATGACGTACCGCTCGCGCTGCACGCGCGGGGACAGCTCGTCGGTGATGGTGCTGACCAGGATGTCGCCGCTCTCGACGGTCTCGACGTACTTCTCGACGTCGGTCTCGGTGCCGAACCGGTAGCCGTCGAAGTAGCTGTAGGAACCGGGGCCGACAGCGAGGGTGTCGACGTACACCTTCCAGTTCCAGTAGTTGTACTGGTTCTCCTGCCCTTCCTTGCAGAAGTGGTCGACCATGTACATCTTGTAGCCGACCGACTCGGCGATCTCGAGCGCCTCCCGGTACATGGCCTTCACCATCGGGCCCTCGGGGTCCTTGGGCCGCTCGATCTTGCCCTTGGAGATCAGCTTCGCCTGGATGGTGTCGCTGTGGATCCGGTACAGGTAGATCGTGAAGTGCGGGATGTCCAGCGAGGCGAGGGTCTCCAGGTCGCGCCGCCACACGTCCAGGGTGTGGCCGGGCATGTTGAACATCAGGTCGAGCTGGATGTTGAAGAAGCCGCGGGTCTGGAACTCCTTGATGACGCGGATGCTGTCGTCGGCGGCGTGCGGGGAGCCGATGATGCCGAGCACCTCCGGCTGGAAGGACTGCACGCCCAGGCTGATGCGGTTGATGTGGGAGGAGACGACGTAGTCGATCTTCTCCTCGTCGTAGTCGCGGGCGTTGCCCTCGAGGGTGAACTCGGCGTCCTCGGCGACCTCGAAGAGTTCGTAGACGGTGTCGACGATGCGCTTGAGGTTGCGGGTCTTCAGGATGCTGCCGGTGCCGCCGCCGATGTAGATGTTGCGCAGCAGCCCGGTGGCGAACCGCTGGTAGGAACCCCAGCGGCGCAGGTCGGCGATCAGGGCGTCGACGTAGCGCTCCTCGCGGCCGCGGGTGTCCTTCTCGGACAGCAGGCTGGCGAAGTACGGGCAGGACTTGCAGCGGGTCCGGCAGAACGGGATGCCGATGTACAGGGTGAAGTCCCCGCCCTCGCGCTGGAGGTCGCAGTGGCTCTCCAGCCACTCACGGCCGCTGTCCTGAATCCGGTGCATCCCCGGGGGGTAGAGGATGAACGGCAGGTAGCACTTGTTGGGGTACGGGTCACCCTGCACGGCGCCGCCTGCTTCGGGTATCTCCAGCGCGGTCATACGGTGCTCCTCGGTGGTCTCGGGGTTGCTCGGTACCGCAGGGCTACTCTCGGCGAGGCGGCTCGAGCCGGGGTGGAAGGTGCGTCGCGCGGTCGTCGCGCCGCCGGCGGAGGCTCGCTCGACCACCGCTCGAGCGCGGTGGCCGAAGCTGGGGCAGTTACGCGATCTGATGATGGAGAGGGCCATGACCTCGCAGCTCAGCCACTCGACGGTGCTTCATCTGCCGGCCCGGCCGCCCTTCGACTTCACCAAGTCCCTGGGCTTTTTGACGTCCTTTCCGACCATGTCGGGGGAGCACGGGGTGCAGGGCCAGGCCATCACCCGGGCGGTGCGGGAGGGCGGCCGGCTGGTCGCCGCCGTGCTGTCCGGCGCCGGGCCGGACGAGGGGCCGGGACTGCGCTGTGAACTGCGCTCCGACACGGCGTTGAACGAGGAGGAGAAGGCGGCGGTGGCCGACCGGCTGTCGTTCTTCCTCGGCCTGGACGACGATCTGGAGGAGTTCTACGCCAAGGCCCGCGGCGACGACCCGTTCCGGCCCGTGCTGGAGCGGCTGTACGGCTACCACCAGGTCAAGTTCCCGTCGCCGTTCGAGATGCTGTGCTGGGCGATCCTGGCGCAGCGGGTGCCGATGCCGGTCGCCCGCAAGATGAAGCAGGCCCTCCTCGAGCGGTGCGGCAACCGGCTGGTGGTCGACGGGGAGGAGCACTGGGCCTTCCCCGAGGTGGACCAGCTGCTGCCGCTGAGCGAGGCCGAGTTGCTGACGCTGGTCGGCAACCAGCGCAAGGCGGGCTACCTGTACGCGCTGTTCCGGCACTGGGTGGACATCGACGAGCAGTTCCTGCGCACCGGGGACTACGAGAAGGTCCGGGAACGGCTGCTGGCGATCCCCGGGGTGGGACCGTGGTCGGCCTCGTTCGTGCTGATCCGCGGGCTCGGCCGGATGGAGCACCTGAGCGCCGACAAGGAGATGCTGCGGGCGGCGGCCCGGGTGTACGGCCGGGTGCTCGGCGAGGCCGAGTTCGCCGGGTTGGCGGATCGGTACGCCGAGCAGCGCGGTTACTGGGGTCACTACTTGCGGGTGGCCGGCTGAGGGCTGGCGGCCTGGGTCAGGACGAGGGCGGCGGCAGCGAAGACCGCGCCCAGGGCGGCGAGGCAGCAGGCGGACAGAGTGATGCTGCGGGCGGCGGCCCGGGTGTACGGCCGGGTGCTCGGCGAGGCCGAGTTCGCCGGGTTGGCGGATCGGTACGCCGAGCGGCGCGGTTACTGGGGTCACTACTTGCGGGTGGCCGGCTGAGGGCTGGCGGCCCGGGTCAGGACGAGGGCGGCGGCAGCGAAGACCGCGCCCAGGGCGGCGAGGCACCAGAAGGCGGGACGGAAGCTCGCCGCACCGCCCGTGAGGCCGCCCAGCACGGCGACCAGCAGGGCCGAGCCGACGGCGCCGCCCAGCCGCAGGAAGATGTTGATCACGGTCACGGCGTCCGGCATCTCGGCCGGGTTGATGCTGACATACGCGGCGGTGGAGGGCGGGACGACCGAGAGCGCGTTGGCCACGCCCAGCACGAACAGGCACACCTGAAGCGCGGCCAGCGGCGCTCGGTCGTCCAGCAGCGCGGGCGGGACGGCGGCGGCCACGGTGAGCAGGGCGCCCGCCAGCGCGACCGGACCGCCGCCGAAGCGTTCGGCCAGGCGGCCGGAGAGCGGAACCAGCGCGGCACCGACGGCGAACGCCAGCATCGCCAGACCCGAGTCGATCACGCCGTAGCCCCGCACCGCCTGGAAGTACAGCGCCCAGATGACCAGGGCTCCGTACTGGACGGCACCGGCGCAGAAGCTCGAAGCGGAGGCCGCCGCGAACACCGGGCCGCGGAACAGACCCAGGTTGAGCAGCGGCCGGCCGCCGGCCCGCAGGCTGCGCACCGCGAAGACGGCGAGCAGCAGCGCGCCCACCGCCAGCGGTGCGTAGCAGGAGGCGAACGTCCGGGTGTCCGGCTGCCCGGCCTGGCTGATCGCCCAGGTCACCGCGGGCAGGCCGACGCCGATCAGCGCGAAGCCGCCGGTGTCGAAGCGCTGCCCGTCCGCCGCGGCCCGCGGGGTGTCGCGCGGCAGCAGCCGAAGGCCCAGCCAGAGTCCCAGGGCACCCACCGGGAGGTTCACCAGGAACAGCCAGGGCCAGGAGATGTGGGCGATGAGCAGCCCGCCCGCGATCGGCCCGAGCGCGGGCGCCAGTACCAGGGCGGCGCCGGCCGCGCTCATCACCCGGCCGATCAGCTCCCGCCCGGCGACCTGCACGATCACGGTCTGCCCGACGGGCAGCAGCAGCCCGCCGGCGATGCCCTGCACCGCGCGGAAGACGATGAGCGCCTCGATGGAGGGCGCGACCGCGCACAGCAGCGACGCGACGGTGAAGGCGCCCAGCGACCACAGCCACAGCCGTGACGCGCCGATCCGCCGGGTGGCCCAGCCGCACAGCGGCAGCCCCATCACCAGGGCCAGCAGATAGGCGCTGACGATCCACTGCGCGGTGCGCAGCGTGGTGTGCAGATCGGCTGTGATCGTGGCCAGCCCGATGTTGACCAGGGCGCCGTCCAGCTGCGCCATGAAGGCGCCGACCACCACCACGGTGGCGGCCTGCCGGACCGGCCGCGGGATGGGTTCCCGCTTCGGTGGTCGCCCGGCCTGCTGTGCTGCGGGCCGGCCGATCGCGGTTCCTGCCATCTCCGTACCTTTCGACGGTTTCGGGTTGCCAAGCGGAACGGTCCCCGCCGCGGCTCGAGTCCTGCTCGAGCGCGGCTAAGCCCGGCAGACGGGCAGCCCGCCGTGGTGGTCGACCATCTCCGCGAACAGGGCGCCGATGTCCAGCGGCGCCCCGGGGGCGGCGCCCTCCTCCTCCGCGTAGGCGCGGTGCAGGTTGGGCACCAGCCGTTCGCTGTCCAGCAGGCCGGCGAACTCGCCGAGGTCGGCCTCACGGGCGGCTTCGAGCGGGCTGAGCCCCGCCGCCCTGGCCGTGCGGGCCAGCTCCCGCAGCCAGCGCAGATAGCGTTCGGTGCCATCGAGCAGTTCCGGGCCGCCGACCGGGCCGTGGCCGGGTACGACCGTTTCGGCGCCGAGCCCGCGCAGTACGGCGATCGCGGCGAGCGAGCCGGCCAGGGAGCCCATGGGGATGAACGGGGTCACCCCGGACATCACCAGGTCGCCGGTGAAGAGCACCCGTTGCTCCGGCAGCCAGACGGCGGTGTCGTCGGTGCTGTGGGCGGGGCCGGGATGGATCAGCTCCATCGGCGTGGCCCCGAGGTGCAGCGTCATCCGCTCCCGGTAGCAGACGGTGGGCGGGTGGAGGCTGATCTCACCCCAGCGGACGTCCGGCCAGAGGGTGGTCAGGTGCAGTCCGGCCGCCGTCATGGCGGGACGCGTGTGTTCGTGGCCCACCACCACCGCGTCGGGCGCGAAGACGGCGTTGCCGAAGGTGTGGTCGCCGTGGAAGTGCGTGTTGACCAGCAGCCGGGGAGCGGCGGGCGTGAGCCGGCGGACGGCGTCGCGCAGCGCGTACGCCCGGTCCATGGTCGCCGCGGTGTCCACCACCGCGCACTCGCCCTCGACGGCCACCACGCCCGCGTTGTTCAGGCACCAGCCGCCGTCCGGCTGGACGTAGGCATGGACGCCCGCGCCGACTTCCTGGACGCGGGGCCGGTCCGGCGCGGCCATCAGGACTCGTGGTCGTAGGTGATGACCCGAGAGCGGACCAGCACGTCGTCGCCGTCCACCTCGAGCACGTCGTGCACCACGCAGGAGGGCGCGATCTCGGGCTGCCGGACGCCGGGACGGGCGGTGACGACCAGTCCGTAGGCGGTGCTGCGCCAGCTGCCGTCGTCCTGCGGGTCGAGGACGATCTGGCTGAACCAGTGGCGGCGCTGCACCGGATCGTCGCCGAACCGGGTCCGCTGGAACTCGTGCAGCATCTCCAGGATCGCGGCACGTCCCCGGCAGGGCTCCACCGTGGACAGGTGCTGGAAGAGGCCGTCCTCGGTGAAGGTCGCCGCGTACTCCTCGAACCGGCCGCCGTCCAGGGCCTGCATCTGGCGGGCGTAGAACTGCTGTGTGAGCAGGTAGAGGTCGGTGCGGGCGCGGGTGTCCGGCATGGTCTCCTCCAGTCGCGTCGGTCGCGTCCACCGTGCCCTGGGCCCCTCGCGCGGCGCTCGAATCCCGGCAGGTCCAGGCCTGTTCGACTCCGGCTCCAGGGCCGGCGACCACGCTGCTGCGGACAGCGGAAGGCGAGTTGGAGGAGACATGACTCAGACAGCAGCGCCGGTGGCGCTGGTCACCGGGGCCACCAGCGGCATCGGACGGGAGATCGCCGAGCGGCTCGCCCGGCGCGGTGCGCGGGTCTTCCTCTGCGCGCGCGGCGCCGAGGACCTGGCCGCCACGGTGAAGTCCCTGCGGGAGCAGGACCTTCAGGTGGACGGCACGGTGTGCGACGTGGCGCAGCCGGAGCAGATCCGCGCCTTCGTGCGGGCCGCCGTCGAGACGTACGGCCCGGTGGACATCCTGGTCAACAACGCGGGCCGCAGCGGCGGCGGTGCCACCGCGGAGATCCCCGACGACCTCTGGAACGACGTCATCACCACCAACCTCACCAGTGTCTTCCTGATGACCAAGGAGGTGCTGAACGCCGGCGGCATGCTGGCCAAGCGGCACGGGCGCATCATCAGCATCGCCTCCACCGGGGGCAAGCAGGGCGTGGTGCACGCCGCGCCGTACTCCGCGTCCAAGCACGGGGTGGTCGGCTTCACCAAGGCGCTCGGCCTGGAACTGGCCCGTACCGGGATCACGGTGAACGCCGTGTGCCCCGGCTTCGTGGAGACGCCGATGGCCGAGCGGGTGCGCGAGCACTACGCGGCGATCTGGGAGACCTCGGTGCAGGAGACGCACGACCGGATCACCGCGCGGGTGCCGATGGGCCGCTACGTCGAGCCCCGGGAGGTGGCCGCCATGGTCGAGTACCTGGTCGGCGACGACGCCGCGGCCGTCACCGCGCAGGCGCTCAACGTCTGTGGCGGGCTGGGCAATTACTGATCGCGTCACCGAGCGCGCCGTACGACGGATCGGCCGCCCCCGGCACGGGGGGCGGCCGATCCGCTTTCCGGTGTCCGGGTGCTCAGAGCGCGAACCCCCGGACGACCACGGCGGAGTTGAAGCCGCGGTGGCCGCGGGCCAGCACCAGGGCGGTGCGCACCGGCAGCTCGCGCGCGTCGCCGCGCACCACGTCCAGGCCGTACTCCTCGGGCACCTCGGTGGTGCCGGTGGTGGGCGGCAGGACGCCGTCCCGGATGGCCAGCAGCGCGGTCGCCACGTCCAGCGGGCCGCCCCCGGAGTAGAGCCGTCCGGTACGTGACTTGGGCGCCGTCACCGGCACCGCGCGGGCTCCGAAGAGACGGCCGATCGCCTCCGCCTCCACCCGGTCCAGCTCCGGCACGCCGGCGCCGTCGGCGAAGACCGCGTCCACCTGCTCCGGGCCGACACCGGCGTCCGCCAGGGCCAGTTCGGCCGCGCGGCGCAGACCGGGCTCGCCGCCGCTGCCCGGGGCCGGGTCGAACGTGGCCGCGTACCCGGCCAGTTCGCCGTGGACGCGGCCGACGCCGCGCTTGCGGGCGACCGCCTCGTCCTCCAGGACGAGCAGCGCGCCGCCCTCGCCGGGGACGCTGCCGCGCGCCGCCCGGTCGAACGGGAGGTAGGCGCGCGCCGGATCGGTGGCCGTACTGGTCCGCCCGGGGACCTGCTGGGCGACGAAACCCCACGGGTCGAGTGCGGAGTCGATGCCCCCGCTGACCACCAGCCCGGTGCCGCGCCGCACGGTGCGGCGGGCGTGCCCGAGCGCGTCCAGGCCGCCGGCCTGCTCGGCGACGAGCGCGGCGCTCGGTCCGCGCATGCCGTGCCGGATCGAGATCTGGCCGGTGTTCACCGCGTAGAACCAGGCGAAGGACTCGTAGACGCTGACGTACTGCGGCCCCTGGCGCCACAGCTTGCGGAACTCGCGGTGGGTGAAGTCGAAACCGCCGAGGGCGTTGGAGGTGACCACGCCCATGCCGTAGTCGGCGAGCTGCCCGGGCTGTAGGGCGGCGTCCTGCAGCGCCCAGCCCGCGGCGACCAGGGCGAGCTGGGTCGACCGGTCGGTCTGCGTCCGCAGGGTGCTGGGCAGGTGCTCCTTGGCCTCGAAGTCCGCGATCTGCCCGGCCAGGCCGGTCAGGCACCCCTCGGTCGAGAAGGCGGTGACCTCGGCGATCGCGCCGCGGCCGGCCAGGGCGGCCTGCCAGTACTCCTCGGCGCCGAGCCCGCCCGGCGCGGCGACGCCGATCCCGGTGATCAGTGTGCTGCTCACGTCGTCGCTCCTTCCGGGCGGCGGAGCACCATGGCGCTCTGGAAGCCGCCGAATCCGCTGCCCACGGTCAGCGCGGTGTCCACCCGGTGGTCGCGTGCGGTCAGCGGCACGTAGTCCAGGTCGCACTCGGGGTCGGACTGGTGGAGGTTGGCGGTGGGCGGCACCACGTCGTGCTCGATGGCCAGCGCGCAGGCGGCGATCTCGATCGACCCGATGGCGCCCAGCGAGTGACCCACCATCGACTTGATGGAGCTCACCGGGATCCGGTAGGCGTGCTCGCCCAGGCTGCGCTTGAACGCGGCGGTCTCGTGCCGGTCGTTCTGTTTGGTGCCGGAGCCGTGGGCGTTGATGTAGTCCACCGCGGTGGGGTCGATCCGGGACTCGTCCAGCGCCACCCGGATCGCCTCGGCCATCTCCCGGCCGTCCTTGCGCAGGCCGGTCATGTGGTAGGCGTTGCAGCGCGTCGCGTAGCCCGTGACCTCGGCGTAGATCCGGGCGCCGCGGGCGCGGGCGGTCTCGTACTCCTCCAGGACGAACATCGCGGCGCCCTCCGCCAGCACGAAGCCGTTGCGGGAGGCGTCGAACGGGCGGGAGGCGTGCTCCGGGTCGTCGTTGCGGGGGGTGGTGGCCTTGATGGCGTCGAAACAGGCGACGACGATCGGGGTGACCGGGGTGTCCGACGCCCCGGTCACCATGACGTCGGCGCTGCCCTCCCGGATGAGCTGGGCGGCCAGCCCCACCGAGTCGAGACCGGAGGTGCAGCCGTCGGAGATCAGCGTGACCGGCCCCTGGGCGCCCGCGTCCCAGGCGACCTCGGCGGCCATGGCCCCCGGGGTGAGGTAGTCGAACATGTGCGGCGAGGCGTACGCGGGGTCCACCACCCACTCCCGGCCGCTGTCGGACAGCACCACGTACTCGTTCTCCAGGCTGGTCGCGGAGGCGACGGCGCTGCCCAGCACCACGCCGAGGCGGAACGGGTCCAGCGCGCCGAGTTCCAGCCCGCTGTCCGCCACCGCCTCCCGGGCGCAGGCCACCGCGAACTGGGTGGCGCGGTCCATCCGCCGCACCTGGCGGGCGGTCAGTCCCTCGGTGGCCGGGTCGAAGTCGACGGTCGCGGCGACCTGGGAACGGAACGGCGCGGGGTCGAAGAAGTCGATCAGCCGGGTCGCCGTGCGGCCGGCGGTCAGCAGGTCCCAGAACTCCTTGGTCCCGCTGCCGCCGGGCGCGCGCACGCCGATGCCGGTGATGACGGCGCGACGGCTCACCGGCCCCCCTCGCCACCGGCCGTGGCACCGCGGCTGGTGTTGATCAGGTCGAGCAGCGCGCGCGGGGTCTCGGCGTCGACGACGGCATCGTCGGGTATGGTCACGCCGTACTCCCGCTCGATCTCGCCGATGACCTGCAGCAGGGCCAGCGAGTCGTAGCCGAGTTCGAGGAACGGCGTGTCGATGACGTCGCCGTCCAGGTCGACGCCCTCCTCCTCTCCGACGCTCTCCCGCAGCATGGTGGTGAGCCGGGCCAGGGTGACCTCGGTGTCGGTGGTCGTCATGGTGTGTCTCTCCTTCTGGCGAATTGCCGGTGCAGCCATGTTTCGGCCACGTGCTCGACGGGCGCTCGCGTCCGCATGGACCGCGGAAGCGGGGTCGTGGACCCTCACAGCGGGGTGATCCCGTGTTTGCGCTCGGGCAGGTCGGTCTTCTTGCCGCGCAGCATCGCGAGCGAGCGGACCAGCACCGCCCGGGTGTCCGCCGGGTCGATGACGTCGTCGACGAGGCCGCGCTCGGCCGCGTAGTAGGGGTGCATCAGCTCGGTGCGGTACTGCTCGACCAGCCGTGCCCGGGTGCCCTCGGGGTCGTCGGAGCGGGCGATCTCCCGGCGGAAGACGACGTTCGCCGCTCCCTCCGCGCCCATCACCGCGATCTCGTTGGTCGGCCAGGCGAAGCACAGGTCGGCCCCGATGGAGCGGGAGTCCATGACGATGTACGCGCCGCCGTACGCCTTGCGCAGGACCACCGAGATACGCGGCACGCTGGCGTTGCAGTACGCGTGGAGCAGCTTGGCCCCGTGCCGGATGATGCCGTCGTGCTCCTGGCCCACCCCGGGCAGGAAGCCGGGCACGTCGACGAGGGTGACCAGCGGGATGCTGAACGCGTCGCAGGTGGAGACGAACCGGGCTGCCTTCTCGGAGGCGTGGATGTCCAGCACCCCGGCCAGTACCGAGGGCTGGTTGGCGACCACGCCGACCACCTGGCCGTCCAGCCGGGCCAGCGCGCAGACCACGTTGCGCGCCCAGGACTCGTGCACCTCCAGGAACTCGCCGTCGTCGACGATCTCCTCGATCACCGCCCGGATGTCGTAGGCCTGTCCGGGCTCGGCGGGCACCAGGTCGGTGAGTGCCTCGCAGCGCCGGTCCGGCGGGTCGGCCGGGGCCTGCGCGGGCGGCAGCTCGCGGTTGTTGGACGGCAGCAGCGACAGCAGGTAGCGCACGTCGGCCAGGCAGGACGCCTCGTCGTCGTGGACGAAGCCCGCCACGCCGGAGAGGGCGGCGTGGGCGTCGGCCCCGCCGAGCCCGTCGTGGCTGATGGCCTCACCGGTGACGGCGCGCACCACGTCCGGCCCGGTGATGAACATCTGCGAGGTGCCGCGCACCATGAACACGAAGTCGGTCAGTGCGGGCGAGTACGCGGCCCCGCCGGCGCAGGGCCCGAGCATCACGCTGATCTGCGGGATCACCCCGGAGGCGGCGACGTTGCGGCGGAAGATCCCGCCGTAGCCGGCCAGCGCGGTGACACCCTCCTGGATGCGCGCTCCGGCACCGTCGTTGAGGGACACCAGGGGAGCGCCCGCGGCCTCCGCGAGGTCCATCACGCGGTGCACCTTGGCGGCGTGCGCCTCGCCCAGGCTGCCGGCGAACACCCGGAAGTCGTGGGCGTAGGCGAAGACGGTACGGCCGTGCACCAGGCCCCAGCCGGTCAGCACCCCGTCGCCGTGCGGCCGGCGGTCCTCCAGGCCGAAGCCGGTCGCCCGGTGCCGGCGGAGCGGTTCCAGTTCGGTGAACGTGCCTGGGTCGAAGAGGAGTTCCAGCCGCTCGCGCGCCGTCAGCTTGCCCTTGGCATGCTGCCGGTCGGTGGCCTCGGGGTCCGGGCCGAGGACGACCTCGCCCTTGAGGCGGCGCAGCTCGGCGGTGGAGTTGCGCAGGTCACGCGGCGGTACGGGGACGGCGCCGAGCGGTGCGGCGACCGTCGTGGTGTCGTCGAGGATCGTCATTGCCCGAACGTAAGCACCGGGGCTCGAAACCGGCTCGAGCACCGGCGGGCCGATCCCTCGGGACCGGCCCTATGCCGACAGTCCGGCGTCGAGCACCGGTTCCCCGGAGAGCACCGCCTGCTGCAGCCGCTGCAGCCGGGGCGAGGGCTCCATGCCGAGCTCGTCGACCAGGGTCCGGCGCAGCCGCTGGTAGGCGTGCAGGGCCCGCCAGGAGGCCCCGGACTGGTGCAGGGCGATCATCAGCTGGGCGCAGAAGTTCTCGTGCATCGGGTGACGCATCGTCATGCTGTAGAGCTCGGGGACGAGTTCGGAGTGGCGGCCGAGCCGCAGGTCGGCGTCGAACCGGCGCTCCAGGCAGACCGTACGGTTCTCGGTCAGCCGCAGCACCTCCAGTTCGAGCACGCTGCCCACCCGCACGTCCACCAGCGCGGGCCCGTTCCACAGCGCCAGCGCCTCGCCCAGCAGCCGGGACGCCGTGGCGTAGTCCTCGGCGTTGAAGGCCGCCCGGCCGGCCGCCGCCGTCCGCTCGAACTGGTGGGCGTCCACCTGGCCGGGGCGCACCCGGAGCGAATATCCGCCGTGCTGGGTGACCAGAACCTGCTTGGCGTCCCGGCCGGCGTCGTCCGCCAGCGCCTGCGAGATCCGCCGCCTGAGCTGCAGGATGTACGTCTGCAGCGTGGTCGCGGCGCTGCGCGGGATGGACTCGCCCCAGATCTCCTCCATGAGCGTGGGGACCGGCACGACGTGATCGGCCTGCAGCGCGAGCAGGGCCAGGATCTGCCGGGGCTTGGCCGCACTCGGAACGCAGGAGACGCTCCCCTCTCCTGCCTCCAACGGGCCGAGGACCTTGATGTCCATGACGTTCTCCCCTCGTTGGGCCGCACCCGGGCGGCCGTCCTTCGAGGGTGCCGTTCACCGGGCCGGCGGCCCAGTGAGCCGCTCACCACGGCAATCATGAAAATCTCACACCTGGCCGGTGAAACCGCCACTGGGCTGGGCGTCTTCGGCGACCGCAGAATCAAGCCACACCGGAGGCGTTCACCGGAACGCCCGGCCAAACGGAGGGATCGCCCAGATGTCCGTGACGCTGTCGCCCACCGACCTTCCCGTCCGCACCGCCCCGGCCCGGCCGGGATCCGACGACCACCGGCTGGCCGAACTGCTCGCCCGTACCGGGCTGGAGCGCGATCTCGGCCGCCGCTATGTCGCCGACCCGCTGTCCGTCCTCGACGAGTTCGGCCTGACCGGGCTGTGCGCCGCCGAGCCGCTCTACACCGGTGCCGAGCTGGTCATCGAGGACCTCGGCCACACCGCGCCCTTCGCCGGCGGCACCTTCGGCTGCTGGACCTCGCCCGACCACCGCCCGCACCGCCCGGCCCCCGACACCGTCCCCGCGCCCGCTCCGGGCGAGGGCACCGAGGCGCCCGCGAAGGCGGCCCCGGCCATATGACCAGCGGGGGACGCAGGGTCGGGTTCAGGCGCCACATGCGGGTCGAGGTGGTGCCGGGGGAGGCCGCCTACCTGCTCTCCCCGCAGGGGGTGTCAGCGCTGCACGGAGACCGGGTGCAGCTGCTGGCCCCCCTGCTCGACGGCACCCGGACCCTGGAGGAGGTGCTGCGCGGCGCCGGATCCGCCCTCCCGGCCCTGGAGGCCGGCCGGCTGCTGGCCGAGCTGGGCCGGGCCGACCTGGTGGCCTACCGGGAGGCCGCGGCCGACGCCCCGCCCGAGGCGCTGGCGTACTGGGACCTGGCGGGACTGGACGGCGACGCCGCGGCGACCGCGGTGGCGACCACCCCCGTCCAGGTCATCGGGGTCGGCGGGGTGGACGCCGAGCAGGTGCGGGCCGCCTGCTCGGACTCGGGTCTCGTCCCGGCCGCCGAGGGCCGGGCGGCGGGCCTGTCCCTGGTCGTCTGCGACGACTACCTGGACCCGGAACTCGCCGACCTCGACGCCTGGCACCGGGAGCGGGGGCGCCCCTGGCTGCTCGCCCGCCCGGACGGCGCACAGCCGTGGGTCGGGCCGGTGTTCACCCCGGGCTCGGGGCCCTGCTGGCACTGCCTCGCGCACCGGCTGCGCGCCCATCGGGCGGCCGAACTGCCCGTGCAGCGCGCCCTGGAGAGCGACCGCCCGCTCAAGCGTCCGGTGGCGGAACTGGCCGCCGGGCGCGCCCTCGGCCGGCACACCGCCGCGCTGGAGGCGGCCAAGTGGCTGGCCGGCGCCCGGCACGACGGCCAGCGTTCGCTGTGCGTCCTGGACACGCTGACCCTGCGCAGCACACACCATCCCGTGCGCGCCCGGCCGCAGTGCCCCGCCTGCGGCGACCCGGGGCTGGTCGCGGCGCGGGCCAGGCGGCCGATCCCGCTCGCGCCCCGGCCGAAGGCCACCGGAACCGGCGGCAACCACCGCTCCCTGAGCCCTGAGCGGATGCTGGAGCGCTACCGGCACCTGGTGAGTCCGATCACCGGGGTGGTGAGCGGCATCACCCGGGACGAGCGGCTGCCGGAGGGCCTCAACTGCTATCTCTCCGGCCGGAATCTGGCCCTGTCCGGAACCACCCTTGACCAGCTGCGGGGCCATCTGCGCAGTTCCAGCGGCGGCAAGGGCACCACCGCGCTGGAGGCCCAGGTCGGCGCGCTCTGCGAGGCGGTGGAACGTTACTCCGGCACCCGCCAGGGCGACGAGTACGTACTGCGGGACACCCTGACCGGGATCGGCCCGCAGGCCCTGCACCCCAACGACTGCCAGCTCTTCGCCGAACGGCAGTTCACCGGCCGTGAGGAGTGGAACGCGCGGCACTCGGCGTTCCACCGGGTGCCGGCCCCCTTCCGGGCGGACCGCCCGGTGGAGTGGACGCCGGTGCGCTCGCTCACCACGGGCGGTGAGCGCTGGCTGCCGACCTCGCTGCTCTACTTCACTCCGGCCGGCAGCCGGGACGCGGCCGAGGGCCCGTGGGCGGACTCCAACGGCAACGCGGCCGGGAGCAGCCTGGAGGACGCCGTCGTCCAGGGCTTCCTGGAACTGGTGGAGCGGGACGCCGTCGCCCTGTGGTGGTACAACCGCACCCGCCAGCCGGCCGTCTGCCTGGACGCGTTCGACGATCCCTGGGTGGCCGGGCTGCGCGAGTCCTGCGGCCGGCTGCGCCGCGAGCTGTGGGTGCTGGACCTGACCGCCGACTTCGGCATCCCGGTGATGGCGGCCGTCTCACGCCGTACCGACAAGCCCGCCGAGGACATCGCCCTGGGCTTCGGCGCGCACTTCGACCCGCGGCTGGCGCTGCGCCGGGCACTGACCGAGATGTGCCAGCTGCTCCCAGTCGTGGCGCGGGCCGACCCGGACGGCGGCGGATACGGCACCAGCGAACCGGATTTGCTCGACTGGTGGACCCGCCGCACCGTGGCCGACCAGCCCTACCTGGTGCCGGATCCCGGCGAGTCGCCGCGCACGCCCGGCAGTTGGGCCTACGTCCCGAGCGAGGACCTGCTCCAGGACGTACGGACGGCAACGGCGCTGACCGAGCGGCACGGTATGGACCTGCTCGTGCTCGACCAGACCCGGCCGGATCTCGGCCTTCCGGTCGTGAAGGTGATCGTGCCCGGTCTGCGGCACTTCTGGGCGCGCTTCGGTCCGGGCCGGCTGTTCGACGTCCCGGTTGAGCTGGGCAGGCGGGACAGGCCGATTCGTTACGAGAACCTGAACCCCGTCCTCTTGTTCTATTGACCCTCCCGTGAGGGAGTTGTGACGGTTACGATTACGCCGCCCGTCATTGGCCCCCCTACCGAGGAGCTCGCACGTGACCGACGCATTCGTCGACGCGTCTGCCGCCTCGGCGGTGACGGAGCCCCACCCACCCGTCCCGCCTCCTCTTCTGGCCAGGACGATCACCCTGGTGGTGGTGCTCTGGTACGGCGTGGTGGTGGCGCTCAACGTGCTGTGGAGCCATGCGTCGGCGTCCAGGTTATGGATCAGCATCGGCTGTGTGACCGTGCTGTTCGCCGTGCAGGCGCTGCTGACCTCGTCCGGTGCGCGGCGGTGGCCGGCCCGGCGGCGGTGGACGGCGCTGGCCACGCAGGCGGTGATGACGTATGTGCCGTTCCTGTTCTTCGGACTGGACTGGGGAAGCATGTCCGGGCCGCTGGCCGGATCGTGTCTGCTGCTGCTGAGCGGGTGGCTGCCGTGGCTGCTCTACGCCGCGATCGGGGCCGGCGAGGTGCTGATCGCACAACTCGCCCACCAGAACGCGGTGATGACGGCCTATCTGACCGCCTCCACGATGATCGCGGGCGTCATCCTCTACGGCATGACCCGGCTCACCGACCTGATCACGGAGGTGCACCGCTCGCGCGCCGAGCTGGCCCGGATGGCGGTGGCCCAGGAGCGGCTGCGCTTCGCTCGCGACCTGCACGACCTGCTGGGGTACAGCCTCTCCGCGATCACGCTGCAGACCGAGCTGATCTACCGGCTGATTCCGAGCCGTCCGGAGCAGGCCCGCGCCGAGACGGCCTCGGTGCTGCAGATCGCGCGGCAGGCACTGGCCGATGTGCGTCTGGTGGCCCGCGGCTACCGGGACATGTCGCTGGCCGCCGAGGCGGCCTCCGCGGCCGAGATCCTGCGCGCCGCGGACATCCGCGCGCAGGTGGGGGTGGACTGCGCGGGCCTGCACCCGGTGATCGACACCGTGCTGGCCACGGTGCTGCGGGAGGGCGTGACCAACGTCCTGCGGCACAGCAAGGCGCAGCACTGCAGCATCACCGCCGTGCGGGAAGGCGACACCGTGCGCCTGACCCTCGACAACGACGGGGTGCCGGAGCAGCCCGCAGTACGCTCGAAGGACATGAGCGGCAGCGGGATCGGCAATCTGCGGCACCGTGTGGAGCAGGTCGGTGGCCGCCTCGACGCCGCCGTGGGACCGGACGGCCGCTTCCGGCTGACGGCCCAGGCGCCCGTTCGCCCGATCGCGGTGGCGGACGCCGAGAGACAGCCCGCGCGCAGCGTGGCTGCCTGAGAAACAGGTTCCGGCGCCGCCGGGACCTGACGGGGGGAAGGACCGGGGAGTGCGACCGGTAAATATTCTGCTCGCCGAAGATGTGCGGATGATACGGGGCGCGTTGATCGCGCTGCTGGAACTGGAGCCCGATCTGAAGGTGGTGTCGGCGGTCGACCGCGGCGACATCATCGTGCCGGAGGCGCTCAAGTCAAGGCCCGACGTGGCCGTGATCGACATCGACCTGCCCGGGACGGACGGGCTGACGGCCGCGGCCGAACTCCATCGGCAGCTGCCCAGCTGCCGCACCCTCATCCTGACCAGCCTGGGCCGCCCCGGCACGCTGCGGCGGGCCATGTCCGCGCAGGTCGGCGGCTTTCTGCTGAAGGACTCGCCGCCGGACCAACTGGCCCGCGCGGTACGGAAGGTGGCGGCGGGCCAGCGGGTCGTCGATCCGGAGCTGGCCCTCTCGGCCTGGGACTGCCCGCCCAACCCGCTCTCGCCGCGCGAGCTGGAAGTGCTGCGGCTGGCCGCACAGGGCGCGGACGCGGCGGAGATCGCCGCGTGCCTCTTCCTCTCCCAGGGCACGGTGCGCAACTACCTCACGGCGATCGTGTCCAAGCTCAACGCACGCAACCGGATCGACGCCATCCGTATCGCCGAGGAGGCCGGCTGGATCCCCTAACCGAGTTCCGGGCCGGAGTCGAGCAGCGCGGCGAGCAGGCCCTCGTCGATCATCGTGTGCACCGCCAGGTCGGCGGACTCGCCGAAGCCGGCGTCGCACACCGCCGCGCTGATCACATAGCGGCCCGCGACGTCGAAGACGCGGAACTCCCAGCCCGGCGCGCTGCACCGGGTACCGTCCGGCCGGACCAGCGAAGGACCGGCGCCGTCCTCCGGCAGGGCGAAGCCGAACTGGGTGAAGCGCAGCCGCAGTCCCTGGCCGAGGGCCTTGCTGTACGCCTCCTTGAGCGTCCACAGCCGTACCAGCCGCGCGTTGCGCTCCAGGAAGGGGCCGACGGCCGCCAGCCGCGCCCGCTCGTAGGGCGTACAGGACTGCTTCTCGGAGGCGGTGCCCGCCATCCGGCGGTCGGCCAGCTCCACGTCCACACCGATACGACCGCGCCGGGTGATGCCCACCACGATGATCTCCTCGGTGTGGCTGAGGCTCACATCGATCTGGTCGCAGCCGCGGACGTAGGGGCGCCCGCCCGGCTGGTAGGCGAGGTCCACCAGTTCCGCGCGGGTCTCCAGGGCCGCCGCGGCGACCTGCCGCAGCAGCAGCCGGGAGGTCGCGAAGCGCCGCCGGGTCTTCGGCTGGTCCGCCAGGGCCCGGTAGCGGTGCCAGTCGCGGCCCAGCAGGGGCCGCAGCCGCTCCTCGTCCTCCTCGTGCTCGTCCGGCAGCCAGTCCTCGGTCGCCCCGTACACCAGGACCGTCCCGGTGGCGGAGAGCTGCTCCCGTACTCCCCGTGCCCAGTCCTGCGGCGGTGGCACCACCCGCAGGGGCACGTCCATGACGGCCATCGCCTCAGGCCTCCGCCAGCGCCGTGGTGAGCGGGCCCGCGCCGAGCGCCGAGAACGTCCCGGCCAGGTCGACCGCGTTGGTCTCCGGACCGCGGCACATCGGCAGGCAGACGGGCCGGCAGCGCCCCTGCGCCCGCCGCACGTACGGCGTGAGCACCGCCTTGGGCCCGATCTCCACCACATGCGTGGGGGTCTGCTGGTCCAGCAGATTGCGGATCGCCTCCGCGAACCGGATCGGCGCCGTGGTCTGCTCCGACCAGTACGAGGCGTAGAGCGGCTCGCTGGTGCTGCGCCCGTGCACCGTCGAGTAGTACGGCACCCCCGGCATCCCGCCGCTCACCCGCCGGGCCGCCGCCTCGAACTTGCTCCGCACCGGGCTCATCAGCGGCGAGTGGTAGGCGTGCTCGACCGGGAGCGTCCGGGTGCGCACCCCGCGCGCGGCGAGCCGCTCCGCGACCCGCTGCAGCGCCGCCGCCTCCCCGGAGAGCACCGTGGCCCGGGTGGCGTTGATCGCCGCGACCACCACACCGGGCTCACCCGCGGCGGCCTCGGCGCTCTCGTGCGGCGACAGGCAGGTGGCCAGCATGCCGCCGCCACGCGGCAGGTACTGCATGAAGGCGCCGCGCAGCGCGACGAGTTGGGCCGCGTCCCGCGGGCTGATCGCCCCGGCGACCGCGGCCGCCGCGAACTCCCCCATGCCGTGCCCCAGCACGGCCACCGGCCGCACCCCCGCCTCGGCGAGCGTGGCGGCCAGGGCGTAGCCGACGGCGAAGACGGCGGGCTGGGCGAACGCGGCGCGATGGATGCGCGGGTCGCCGTCCATGATCAGCTCGACCACCGACAGACCGGTCCAGGGCAGCAGCACCTCGGAGATCTCGTCCAGGTGGCGGCGGTAGACCGTGGACTGTGTGTACAGGCCGGCCGTCATGCCCGGGTGCTGGCTGCCCTGGCCGGTGAACACGAACGCCGCCCGGACACCCCCGTCGCGCTCGGCCAGTTCCTCCCGGACGGCCAGGAAGCCGGCCAGCGAGCGCACGGTCGGGAAGTCCCAGATGTCGGCCGGTTCGATCACCGGCCCCAACCGTTCCTCGATGTCGCCGTAGAGGCTGAGCGCGGCTGCCGAGTCCAGGCCGTACTCGGCCAGCGGCGCGTCCGGGTCGACCGGCCCGCCGAGGTAGTGGGCGACCCGCTCGCCGAGCCAGTCGAGGTAGGGCTGGTCACTGGTGCTTCCGGACATCTCAGGACTCCCATCGGGCGAGGTCGGTGGCGTACAGGTCATAGCTGCGCGGGGCGGTGGTCCGGGACAGCAGCTCGGACAGCATCCGCTCCTCGGCCTCGGCCGGCCGGTCGGGGAGGGCCAGGCCGAGACGGCGGCCGAGGCGGTAGAGCGCGGCGGTCGGCCAGGCCGGGTCGGCGAGGAAGCCGCCCGCGCCGTCCCGCGCCGCCCGCCAGACGCCCAGGCAGGCGGCCCCGGCCAGCAGCAGGGCGTACCGGTCGGCGAGCGAGAAGCAGTGCGGGTCGGCCAGCGCCCTCCGGTCCCCGGGCGGGACGGCGCGGAACGCCTCCCGCAGTTCGGCGAGTTCCGCGGTGTGCGCCCGGGCCAGGAAGCGCAGGGTCGCCGGGCCGGCGGGGTCCGCCTCCAGCGCGTCCGTGCCGGCCACCAGGGTCGCGGCCAGCGGATCGGCGTCGGCGAGCAGCGCCGGCTCGACCAGGTCCAGTGGCGGCAGACCCTCGTGCGGGCGGAACAGCGCCGCGGGCGCCTCGGCGTCGGCGAACCAGGAGTTCCGGGCGAAGAACGGCAGTTGGGGCAGCAGGGTGACCTGGCGGCCCGCGCTGCCGGCGTGACCGAGCGAGGTGACCGGCATGTCACGCACCTGTTTGCGGAACATCCGGTAGTCCCCCTCCTCGGCGAAGCTGCGCTCGCCGAGGACCGCGGCGAGCGCGTCCATGCTCTCGGCGAGGATCTTCGGCGCCACATACGCGGCGGCCGCGGCGACGGCGCTGCTCTGCCCCGGCAGCAGGTGCAGTGCCCGGGTGGCGACCAGCGCCAGGCAGTCGCTCATCAGCAGGTCGAGGAAGGCCCCGGCGAGCACGGCCCGGCTGTGCCGGACGTCCAGCATGGAGCGGCCGTGCCGGGGCCGCAGCGCGCAACGGGCCACGGTGCGCAGCGCGGTGTCCGCCGCGGAGAGCAGCACGGACGGGATCAGACCGCGCACCACCAGCGAGGACCGCAGCGACAGCTCGTATCCGTCGCCCGGCTGCCCGACCAGCGCACTCTCCGGTACGGGACAGTCCTGCGCACGCACTCCGCCGAACTCGGCACCGGGCATCCCGCTGGTCGTCTGCCGGGCGAGCGGTACCAGCCGTCCCGGCGGCAGGTGCCTGCGGTCCAGCAGCAGCATGGAGTAGCGGCGCTGCTCGTCCCCGGCCATCCGGGCGAAGACCACCAGGCCGTCCGCGCGTGAGGCGTTGACCACCACGGACTTGCTGCCGGTCAGCAGATAGCCACCGCCCGCGGCGGCGTCGCGCGGGGTCATGGTCAGCTCGCCGCGCAGCAGGTTGTTGCCGTGCGCGAGCTCCTGGCGCACCAGGGCAACCCGTCCGCCGTCCAGCAGGATGCGGGCGACGGCGGTGCGCTGCTCGTCGCTGCCGCGGCTGAAGACCGGGGCGGCGGCGAAGAAGCAGTTGAGGCCGTAGCCGAAGCCGGCCGAGGCGTCCCGGCGGAAGACCGGCCGCAGCACCCGGCCGAGCACGTCCATGCGGCTGAGCCGGCCGCCCAGCTCCTCGGGTACCAGCTCGGCGTTCCAGGTACAGGCGTCGAGGACCTTCTCCAGCGCGGGCAGCACCTCGGAGCGGGCATCCGCGTCGAGCAGCGCCTCCTGGCCGGTCGGGTTGGCCGGGTCCTCCAGCGGGCCCAGCATCTGCTCCAGTCGGGCGATGCGTTCCTCGGGCGTCGGTTTCCCCGTCATCGCCGTCCTCTCATGGTTCGTGGGGGGCTGACCAGGCGGCCGGCGGCCGGAACCGCCGCCTGTTGTGTGCCCACGGGGCCCTCGGCCGGCGTGGGGGCTCGCCGTGGGGGCGGGCGAGCAGGGTGAGCAGCACGGCGGTCAGCGCGGCCAGCTCGGCGGCGTCCGGCTGTCCCCGTACGACGGTGAAGTGCGGCTCGGACACGGGCGGTCCCGGTACTCCTGGGGCGTCGGTCATGACCCCAGCCTGACCCGGCCGGCACGAACACGGCTCGAACACCACTCGGATGCCGACCGCTGTTCAGTCGAGCGGTGACTGCGGCCGGTAGGCCAGATGGCGGGTGCGTTCCACCTCCACCACGGCCGCCGGAGCGACCCGGGCCGCGAACTCCTGGACGATCCCGCTCCGCAGGGTGGCGGCGCAGGACGCGCCGTCCCGCCACCACAGCAGGGCCTGGTAGCGCCGCGCGTGCAGCGTGGAGCGCAGCAGGTCGCTGCCGCCGTGGCCGGGACGGCGGGCCAGCTCCGCCGCCAGCACGCCGAACGCCGACTCGACCGTACGCCAGTCGCCGTGCACCTGGATGCGCAGCAGCAGGACGCTGTCCTCCCCGACCCGGGCCTCGCCCAGCACCGTCCGGGCGATGCTCACCGCCTGGTCGGCCTCGGTCTCCACCATCGCGCCGAGCCGCCGCACCCGGTCCAGGTACGGCTCGTCGTGCACCGCGGAGACGAAGCTGTGCAGGCTCCGCCAGTGGCCCAGATGCGTGTACACCTCCGGTCGGTCGAGCAGGCGGACGGTGACCAGGAAGTCGAACCCGGGCACGTGGAGCAGATAGTCGGCGTAGTCCTGGAACTCCCGCTCGAACTTCTCGGTGTTCCCCTTCACCGTGAACCGGTGGATCACGGTGAAGGGTCTGCTCAGGTCACGCACCGGTCCGCGCCGCCGCCCGCAGGCGCTCCGCGAAGTCCCTGGCGTGCCGCAGCGTCGCCCGGCTGTTCCCGCTCAGCGCGGCACGCACCTTCTGCGCCGCGTCGGCGGTCGTCGCATCCCGGCCGTAGACCTGGCGCACGCCGTCCGGGTCGAGCATGACGGCGTGCCAGGAGACCGCCCGCGACCGGGGCCCGCCGTCGGCGCCGTCCGCAAGCGGCTCCACCGTCCACCGCCCGGTGTGCCCGCTCAGGGCGACCGGGGTCTTGCGCTGCTTGTAGACGAGGGTCCGGCGCTCGGGGAAGCACAGCCGGACCGAGCTGGTGTCGTGCCGGGAGCCGTCCGCCGCGAGCGTCCGCATGTCCAGGTGCTGGACGACCTCGCCGACAGCGGGCTCGGACTCCGCCAGGTCGACCGCCTCGACGTGCGGCAGCCGCTCGGCCCACAGCTCCGCCCGCGCCAGGAAGCCGAAGACGTCCTCGGCGCGTCCGTCGATCTCGACCGCGTCCTCGAAGGCGAAACGCTGGGCGTCGCCGAGTTCCGCGGCGGCCTTGAGCGCGCCCAGTTCGGCTCGGCTGTTGTCGTCCACGGCCCGGGAGATCAGCTCGACGGCGGACGGGTCGTCGTCCACCGCGCGGAAGTCGTGCAGCAGCACGACCCGGCAGCCGCCGCCCTCGCCCGGCAGCACACGCCATTCACCGCCCATCGCCGCGATCGGCGGCGCGCTCACCACTTGACGGAAGCTGACCGTGCCCGCCTCGGCGTCCAGCACCCGGCGCGAGGTCCAGCCGGCGACCCGGCCCTCCAGCGTCGCCCAGATCTTCAGCAACTGCTCGCCGCCGTGCTCCTTGAGCACCTCGACGTGCACAGTGGGCCCGAAGACCAGTGGCCAGGCGGAGACGTCCGCGATCAGGCCGTACACAGCGGCCGGCGACGCCGCCACCGTGATCGAATGCTCGGTGACGTGCTCGCGGTTGTCCACAGGATCCATCCCTTCACCCGGCGCCACTCCCCGCAGTGCACTCACCGTCCCACCTCGCCCTCGAATCCCGCTCGACTCCCCGCGACGGCCGAACAGCCCGCCTTCCGGCGGCTGAGGAAACGTATGAACAAAACAGGAGCAAAGGGGCCGCAAAGTGAATCGGGGTCCGGTGAACCCGGGGATCTGAGGCAACATCTTGGTGAACGGTGGGCACCGCGCGGTCAGGGCGTGGTGCCGCCGTCGGCCGGATGGGGTGAGGGACGTGGTGGAGCCGAGGATCGCCGTCGCCGTGGTGACCATGGGCAACCGGCCCGCCGAGGTCGACGCCCTGCTCGAGTCCGTGGCCAAGCAGGACCTCGCCCCCGCCCGCATCGTGGTCGTCGGCAACGGCTGCCGGCTGCCCGAGTTCCCCCGCCGGCTCTCCCTGCCCGGCGAGGTCACCACCATCGACGTGGAGGAGAACCTCGGCTGCCCGGGCGGCCGGAACGTCGCCCTCGCCCGCCTGCGCGAGTACGGCGACGTCGACATCGTCGTGGAGTTGGACGACGACGGGCTGCTCGTCGACGCCGACGTCCTGCGGCGCGTACGGGACCTGTACGCCGCCGACCCGCGCCTCGGCATCGTCGGCTTCCGCATCGCCGACGAGCACGGCGAGACACAGCAGCGGCATGTGCCGCGCGTCGGCAAGTCCGATCCCCTGCGCGGGGGTTACGTCACCGGATTCCTCGGCGGCGGCCACGCCCTGCGCATGGCGATGCTGGCCGGGACGGGGGACTGGCCCGCCGAGTTCTTCTTCGCGCACGAGGAGACCGACCTCGCCTGGCGAGCCGCCGACGCCGGCTGGAAGATCCTCTACGCCCCCGAACTGCTGCTCCAGCACCCCAAGACCTCCCCGGCCCGGCACGCCATCTACTACCGCGTCAACGCCCGCAACCGCGTCTGGCTCGCCCGGCGCCGGCTGCCGCTGCCGCTGATCCCCGTGCACCTCGGGGTGTGGACGCTGCTCACCCTCGCCCGCACGCGCTCCCTGGCGGGGCTGCGGGCCTGGTTCGGCGGTTTCGTGGAGGGTCTGCGGGAACCGGCCGGCGAGCGCCGCCCCATGCGGTGGCGGACGGTGTGGCGGCTCACCCGGCTCGGGCGTCCGCCGGTGATCTGAGCGGCGGGGTGCGGGCTTGTGCGGTGAGCCGGCCGGCGTGAACACCGTGCATACGGCGCGGAGAGGGAACGGGACGGGGCCCCGGGCGTTCACCTCCGCCGACCGGGGCCCCTTGCGTCCCCGAACCCAGCCTGCGGCGACACTCCCCCGAGTTACGCGACATACGCGCGCGCCGTGGGCCGGATCCGATGCAAGTGATCACATCAAGGTCCGCCAACGGATCGCTAACATATGGCCAACGGTTCGTCGGCAGGGCGCGGACCCGTTGGCCGAAACGTGCCGACGGTTTCCGGGCCAGGTCGTCGGACAGGCCGATCCGGGGCCGGGTCGGCCGGCAGAAGGTGGCGGGAAACCGTTGTGGACAGGGTGGAATTCCGCCAGGGAGCGGCGGGCGCACGCCCGTCGCGGAGCACGGTCGGCCCCGACCGCACGGGAAGGCAGTGGAGCGGCGTGATGCGGCGGTGCGAGCTGCGGTTCGGACTGCTGGGACCACCGGTCCTCTACGACCGACCGCCGTTCGATATCTCGTACGAGCCCCCCGGCGCCCTCTCCGGCACCTCACCCGCCGACGACATCCCCGACGACGCCGTCCGCGCCATCGGCAGCCCCAAAGTGCGCACTCTGCTCGCCGCGTTGCTGCTGGAGCCGGGCCGGGTCGTGTCGGTGGAGTCGCTGAAGGACGCCCTGTGGGGCGGGGCACCGCCCGTCTCCGCGCAGGCGTCCCTGCACAACCACGTCACCCGGCTGCGCCGGCTCCTGGACGACCCCGACCGGCTCAGGGCCGTACCGCCGGGATACGTACTGCGCGTCGACCAAGGGGAGTTGGACGTGCACGTCTTCGACGCCCGGGTCGCCGAGGCGCGTGCCGCGCACGCCCGGCGGGACTGGCCGGGGGTCGTACGGGCCTGCACGGCCGGACTCGCCCTCTGGCGCGGCACCCCGCTCAGCGGACTCCCCGCCGACCTCGGCGGCTACGCCCTGGTACAGCGCCTGGAGGAGGCCCGCCGGCTCCTGCTGGAACGGCGTTACGACGCCGAACTCGCCCTGGGCGGGGCGCGGTTGTCCGGGATCGTCCCGGAGCTCGCGGCGCTGGTCGCCGAGTACCCGCTGCGTGAGGCGTACCACCGTCAGCTCATGCTCGCCCTGCACCGCACGGGCCGTCAGGCCGAGGCCCTCGCCGTCCACCGTGATCTGCGCGCCCGCCTGATCGAGGAACTCGGCGTCGAACCCGGCCCGGCGGTCCGCGAGGCACACGTCGAGGTGCTGCGGGGGAGTGACGGGGAGGACCAGCAGCGCAGGACGGAGGAGGAGCGCCGGGGCGGGCCGCGGATCGCCGAGGAAGGCGTCCGCCGACAGCCGCAGGCGGCCGGTGAGTCGGAGGGTGCCGCCAAGGAGGAGGGACCGACGCCGGACCGGCACGAGGGCGGCGGCACACCGGGCCCCCGGCAGGCTCCTCGCCCGGCCCAGCTCCCACCCCCACCGGCCCACTTCACCGGCCGTGCCGACGTCCGTCGCGCGCTCCGGCACACCCTCACCGAGCCGCCCGCGCCGGCCCCCGCCATCGCCGTGATCAGCGGCATGGCGGGCGTCGGCAAGAGCGCGCTCGCGCTGGATGTCGCGCATGAACTGCGGGCGCGTTTCACCGATGGCCAGCTGTACGTCAACCTGCACGGCGCCACGCCCGGCATGACCCCGCTCACCTCCGCCCAGGCGCTCGCCGCACTGCTCCGGGACCTGGGCGCCGAGCCCCGCAGCATCCCCGAACACCCGGACGCGGCCGCCGCGTTGCTGCGCTCGCTGCTCGCTCCGGCACGCATCCTGCTGGTGCTGGACGACGCGGCGAACGCGGCCCAGGTACGGCCCCTGCTGCCGGCCGGACCCGGCTGTGCGGTCATCGTCACCAGCCGCTCGCCGCTGACCGCCCTCGACGGCGCCCGGCGCTTCCCGCTCGCTCCGCTGACCGGCGAGGACAGCGCGGCGCTGCTCCGCGCGGTGAGCGGACGCGAGGGGCTGGACGCCGGGCACGCCCTGGTCGAGCTGACCGGCCGGCTCCCGCTGGCGCTGCGCGTGGTCGCGGCGCGGCTCGCGGCCCGCCGCGCCCTCACCCCCGAGGTGCTGGCGGACCAACTGGCCGACACCGGCGGCCGGTTGCGCCACCTGGAGTACGACGACCTGAGCGTCCGGCGCTCCCTGGCCGTCGCCCACGACGCGCTCGCCGCCGCCGAGCGCGAGGCGGACCAGGACGCGGCCCTCGCCCTGCGCCGCATCGGCGCGCTGGACCTGCCGACGTATGGCGCCCCGCTGATCGCCCGCCTCACCGGCACCGACGAGCGCCGCGCCGAGGCCGCCCTCGACCGCCTCGTCGACGTCGCCCTCCTGGAGGAAACGGCCTACGGCCGCTACGCCCCACACGACCTGGTCCGCGACTTCGCCCGCGAACTGGCGGACCCGGGACCGGCCATGGGCACGGCAACACCGACCGCGCCCCCAGCCGAACCCGAGCCGCCCGGCACCAACGGAACGGACCCCACCGACACATCCAGGCACACTCCCACCCCACCCCGGACCGCCGACGCACGCTCTGGCGCGCCGGTGGAGGCCGACCGTCGGACGGACCCGTCCGATGTGTCCGCGTCGGCTTCGGCTTCGGTCCCGGATGCCGGTGCATGCTCCGGCGCGTTCGGGGAGGCCAACCGTCCGACCGACTCCGCCGATGTGTCCCCGCTCGGTTCCGGTGCGGGCCCGGCTGCCTTCCCGGGCAGTGGTGCACGCTCCGGTGCGCCCGTGGACGTCGGCCGTGGGACGGACTCGGCCGATGTGTCCGCGCCCGCTCCCAGCCCCGACCCGGCCGCCCTCCCGCACGCCGGTGTGCGCCCCGGCGTCCCCCGCGACGTCGCCCCCCACCTCGGCTCCGTCCCCGGCCCCACCCCCGACCTGACCGCCCTCCGTTGGTATGCCGCCGTCGCCGAGCGGGTGTTGGAGGCGGTCGTGGAGCCCGGGATCGATCTGGACGACCGGCGTCGGGCGACCTCTGCGCAGCCGGTGGAGCATGCGGGGGACGTGGCCGAGGTGCCCGCCTTCGAGTCCGACGAGGAGGCCTTCGGCTGGGGCGAGGTGGAGCTGGAGAACGTCGTCGCGCTCGTGGCGCGCAACGCCGACACGGCCGACCCACGCCGGGCCGCCCACCTCTCGGCGCTCGCGCGGCTGCTCTTCCCCTACGTCCAGCGCGGCGGACGGGTCGCCGAGATGGAGGTGCTGGGGCAGGCCGCCCTCGGCGCCGCGCGGCGGCTCGGGGACGCGGCGGCCGAGGCGTACGCGCTGGGCGACCTGGCGGGTCTGCACTTCCTGACCGGCCGGCAGAAGGACGCCCTCGCCCTCACCGACCAGTCCCTGGAGATCTGGCGGCGCCTCGGCGTCGCCTCCCGGATCCGGCGCTGCCTGAACAACCGGGGGCTGCTGCTGGAGGGCCTCGGCCGGTTCGCGGAGTCCGGGGAGGCACTGCGGCAGAGCCTCGCGTACTCGCGGCAGCTGAACGATCCCTACGGAGAGGCCGTCACCCGCAGCCACCTGGGCAATCTCTACGAGCACACCGACCCGCGTGCCGCCATCGAGCAGCACCGGCGCTCGCTGGCGATCGGGGACGCGATCGGCGCGGTCATCGTGCGGCACTCCGCCCACTGCAACATCGGTTACGCCCAGCTCGCCCTGGGCGAACCGGCCGCCGCCGCCCGGCACTTCGAGGAGAGCCTGGTCATCCTGGGCGGCCACGGCGACTGGCACGGCGAGTCCCAGACCCGGCTCGGCCTGGTCCGCGCGCTGCGGGAGCTGGGGGAGACCGAACGGGCGGAGCGCGAGTGCGCCGAACTGCTGCGCCGGGCCGATGCCCGCGCCGACCGCTACATGGGCGGACTGGCCCGGCACCAGCGCGGGCTGCTGCTGAGCGCGCAGGGGCGGCGGGCGGAGGCCCACGACACCTGGCGCGCGGCGCTCACCGCGCTGGACGGTACGGACGCGCAGACGGTCGTGACGGAGCTGCGCGAGCTGCTCGCCCAGTGACCAAAGGGCCCTTGAACAGCCCGCGAACAGCGATCGAAGTGCGCCCAGGCAGCGCTCACTTGGCGTCGGCATAGCACTCCACCACCGCCGTCGTGAACGGGAACCGCACCGGTGTCTCGCCGAAGGTCAGCCGTCCGGCGAGGTCGGCGGAGGCACGGATGGCCCGGACGACCTCCTCGGCCTCCTCGGCGGGGCAGTGCACGATCACCTCGTCGTGCTGGAAGAAGACCAGCTCGGCCCCGAGCTCCGCGCAGGCCCGGCGGAGCCCGGCGAGCATCAGCAGCGCCCAGTCGGCCGCGCTGCCCTGGACGACGAAGTTCCGCGCGAAGCGGCCCCGCGCCCGGGAATTGGTGGAGGCATAGCCGGGGACCCAGGCGGCCTGGCCGTCGGGCCGTGTCTCGGTGTCGTCCTCACCGAGGGGAATGCCCGCCTCCTCCGCCGCGTCCTCGCCGGACCCGGTCGCCGGCGGGCAGGTCCGGCCCAGCCAGGTGCGCACCAGCCGGCCCTCCTCGCCCGCGCGCGCCGCCTCGTCGACGTACGCGACGGCCTTCGGGAAGCGGCGGCGCAGCGCGGCCAGGTTCTTCAGGCCGTCGCCCGAGGTCTGGCCGTAGACCGCGCCGAGCACGGCGAGTTTGGCCTGGTCGCGGTCGCCGGAGAAGGCTCGGTCGGAGACGGACTGGTAGAGGTCGCTCTCGCGGCCGGCGACCTCCATCAGACCGGGGTCCCGGGAGATCGCGGCGAGCACCCGCGGCTCCATCTGGTCGGCGTCGGCCACCACCAGCCGCCAGCCGGGGTCGGCGACCACGGCCCGGCGGATCACCTTGGGAATCTGCAGTCCGCCGCCGCCGTTGGTCACCCAGCGGCCGGTGACCGTGCCGCCGGCGAGGAACTCGGGGCGGAAGCGGCCGTCGCGCACCCAGTCCTGCAACCAGGACCAGCCGTGCGCCACCCAGATGCGGTACAGCTTCTTGTACTCCAGCAGGGGTTTGACGGCCGGGTGGTCGACGGACTGGATCTCCCAGCGGCGGGTGGAACGCACCTTGATGCCGGCCTGGGCGAAGGCCTTGATCACATCGGCGGGCAGGTCGGGGCGCACCCGGCGGCCGAAGGCGGCGGACACCTCGTCGGCCAGCTCGGCGAGGCGACGCGGCTCGCCGCCGCCCGCGTACCGCTCGCCCAGCAGGTCGTGCAGCAGGGCGCGGTGGACCCCGGTGCTCCAGGGCAGGCCCGCGTGGTTCATCTCGGCGGCGACCAGCATGCCGGCCGATTCGGCGGCCGTCAGCAGCCGCATCCGGTCGGGGTGGGCGGTCCGCTCATGCCGTCGCAGCTGCTCGGCGTGGACCGCGAGGAGGTCGGTCAGGGGCAGATGGGCGCCGGTGGGCTCGAACAGCGGGGACTGCGCGCCCGGTTCGGCCGAGCGCTGGGGCGGGTCGGGCGGTACGGGGCCGCCCCGGAGGCGGGCCAGGGCGGCGGCGGCCGAGCGCGGCTCGCCGTACCGGCCCTCATGGCCCAGCAGGAGTGTTTCGGCGTCCTCGATGTCGTAGCACCGCTCCACTCGCACCCCCGTGGCGAGCAGGCGCGGGTAGACCTCGTGCGTGGACCGCCACACCCAGCGTGTCACCTCCGGGCGGCTCCGCACCGCCCCGGCGAGATCCCCCTCCCGCCGCACCGGCCCGGCGGGCAGCCCGTCCGGGCCGAGGGGGGCGACGTCCACGCCTCCATCCTCGGCCGGCGCGAGAGCCCACCGGTCGGTCATGACTGCGAGTGTGGCAGCCGGGTCTGACAATCGCTCTGACCTGCGATTTCAGTCCCCGCCGGGGCGCTCCGGCGGCACGGTCCGGGCGGTTCGGCCCGACCGCTGGGGCTTCGGCGGCACGGTCCGGGCGGCTCGGCCCGACCGCTGGGGCTTCGGCGGCACGGTCCCGGCGGCTCGGTCCCGCAAGTTCCTCCCGGCAGGGCCGAGCCCGGACGTGCCGTCCCGTTGACCCGGTCGCCCAGGCTTCGTCCGGTGGCGCGGTCCCGGCGACCCGGCCCCGCAGGTGCGGTGCGACGGGCGGGCCGGGTCCGCACATGCAGGTGCGGTACGGCGGCCCGGCCCCGCACATGCAGTCCCGGCGCCCCGGTCCCGGCGGCTCAGTCCCCGTCGGCTCGGTCCCGCGGGTTCGCCGCTCGGCGTTTTCAGCCCCCGCAGGGGCGGCTCAGTCCTCGGAGCCCTTCGAGGAGTCGCCCGCCCCGGCCTCGTCCGTCGTTGCCGTCGCCTGCTTCTGCTCCATCACCAGCGACAGCAGCTTGGCGAGGTACTCCTCGCTGGCCGCCTTGGTGATGCCGAGGTCGCTGAGGACGCCCTGGCCGTTCTCCTGCTCCAGGAGCGCGAGCAGGATGTGCTCGGTGCCGATGTAGTTGTGGCCGAGCCGGAGGGCCTCGCGGAAAGTGAGTTCCAGGGCCTTCTTGGCGTCGGGGCCGTAGGGGATGAGCTCGGGTACGTCGTCCGCGGCGGGCGGAAGCGCGGCGGACGCGGCCTGCCGTACGGAGTCCAGGGGCACCCCCTGCGCGGTGATCGCCTTCGCGGCCAGGCCCTCCGGCTCGGCCAGCAGTCCGAGGACCAGGTGCTCGGGGCGGCCCTCGGGGTTGCGGGCCGCCAGCGCCTCGCTGTGTGCGGCCATGACCACGTTCCGCGCGCGCGTGGTGTAGCGGCTGAAGCCCTGGCTGGGGTCGAGGTCGGCGGACTCCTTCGGCACGAACCGCTTCTGCGCCGCCTGCCGGGTCACGCCCATGCTCCGGCCGATCTCGGTCCAGGACGCGCCCGAGCGCCGGGCCTGGTCGACGAAGTGGCCGATCAGGTGGTCGGCCACGTCACCGAGGTGATCGGCGGCGATCACCGCGTCCTGGAGCTGGTCCAGGGGCTCGGGATGGACCTTCTTGATGGCCTCGATGAGGTCGTCGAGGCGTACGGATGCCGTGATGTTCGGGTCGGTCGCCATGTGTCAACCGTAGGTTGCGCCCAGCATAGTGTCAACCGACAGTTGACAGCCTTGCGCTCGTCACTTCGGCATGGCGGCCACCCTCCCGGCCCCCGCCGCTCCCGGCCCCCACCGCCCCCGGTGACTACCTTGGTGCCGACCGACGGCCCGCGCCCCCCCCGGCTCCTCAGACCCTCGGCACCCCGCCGCCACCCTTTCATCCACAGCCTGTGGAAAACACTCGGCCCGCTGTCAGCGCGGCATGGCACGATCGACGATGTGACCAGCACTGCCAGCACGGTCGAGAGGGCCTTTCGGGCCGCCCTCTACGACGACACCGACACCGGCCTCGACACGGGTGCCTCCCTGCTCGCCGCCGACCCCGCCGCGGACGCCGAACTCGCGCGGAAGGGCGAGGAGTTCGTGGCGTCCGCCTGGCAGCGCGGCTGGCAGCCCGCCGACGTCGTACGGCTGGTGCGGCGCGAGCTGGAGGACGGCCATGTGCATCTGACCGCCACGCTGATCCGTGCGCAGGCCGGGCGGGACCGCCCGCGCGGGCGCCGCTGGGCGGCCCAGCTGGCGGACCTGCCCGAGGGCCCCGCCCGCGGGACCGACCGCTTCTCGCAGGCCACGACCGCGCTGGAGTTGTACCGCCTGCTGCTGCGCCTGCCCACCCTCGAGCCCCTGGAGGAGGAACCCCGGCGCGCCCCCGGCCCGGCCGCCTCCCGCATGCTCGCCCGCATCCGCGCACTGCTCGCCAAGGCCGAGGCGACCGGGTACCCGCAGGAGGCGGAGGCGCTCAGCGCCAAGGCACAGGAGCTGATGGCGCGGCACAGTGTCGACGAGGCGCTGCTCGCCGCCGAGGCGCCCGCGCCGGACGCGCCCGGCGCCTGCCGGATCGGGGTCGAACCGCCGTACGAACAGGCCAAGGCCGTCCTGCTCGACGCCGTGTCGGGGGCGAACAACTGCCGCGCGGTGTGGCACGAACCGCTGGGTTTCTCCACGGTCGTCGGTTTCGAGGCGGACCTGGAGGCGGTCGAGCTGCTCTACACCTCCCTGCTGGTGCAGGCCACGCATGCGATGTCCAAGGCGGAGGCCGCCCAGAGAGCCGGCGGACGGAAGCGGACCAAGACCTTCCGGCAGTCGTTCCTGGCCGCCTACGCCCACCGTGTCGGCGACCGGCTCGCGGCCGCCGCCGAGACCCAGGTCACCCAGGACCTGCTGCCGGTCCTCGCCACCAGGGAGATAGCCGTCACCGACCGGCTGGAGCGCATGTTCCCCGAGACCACCACGACCCGGCTGCGCGGGGTGAGCGACGCGGCCGGGTGGACGGAGGGCGCGCGGGCGGCGGACCGGGCGCAGGTCAGGGCCCGCCCCCGGCTGGAGTGAGCGCCCCGGAGCGCGGGGACGCTCAGTCGCCGACCTGCTGGAAGGCGGTCACGGAGGCGTTCGGGCCGCTCCCGCCGGACTGGGCGGCGACAGGGCCGTAGGACCAGGGGAAGCTGCGGGAGGCGGTGGTGCCCGGCAGGGTGATCTTCACGGTCTTGGCGTTCAGGCCGGTCTTGTCACCGTCCTTGCCACGCACGTAGTTGATGGTGAAGGACGCCGACTCGCCCTTGGCGAGCTTCAGCTTCTGGGGCTTCGCACCCTTGAGCGCCGGCAGCTTGGCCTCGGTGCTGCCGGTGTTCAGGACGACGTCCGCGAACTGGTCCAGGGTGCAGGACTTGCTCTGGTTGGTGATGCTGACGGGAATCTCTCCCGTGTCACCGGCCTTCGGCGCCACGCTCGCCGACCCGATCTGCACGGAGACACCGCCGATCTCGCAGGCCGAGCTGTTCTTGCCGCTGCTCTTGCTCCCGCCGCCATGGCAGGCGGTGAGCAGCAGGGCGGCGGCGAGAGCCGTGACGGTGAGCGGAGTGGCGCGCATGAGCAGGTCCCATCGAGGTCGTGACGGTGCCCCTGCATCATGGCGCCTGCGCACCGGTCCTGTTCGCCGACCCCCGGCGGAATCACCGCTTCAGGTGGCGCGCCTCACCGGACTCACACCAAGTCACCGGACTCACGCGGTCACTTCTTCACCTTGGTGGGCAGTGCCGAGGGCAGCTTGCCGCCCTCCGCCTTGGTGTACGTCTCCTTGCCGGTCGTGCCCGACCAGCTCACCGTCATGCTCTTGGCGTCCACCGAGTCGACCATGCCGGTGACCCGGTCCTTGTTGCCGTCGGGGCAGGTCAGATGGATCATCTGCATCCCCGACTCCTGGCCCGCGGCACCCTGGCACCACGCCTTGCGGCCGGTCACGAAGAGCCCGGCCTTCTTCCCGGTGATCACCAGGGCCACGATCTTGCCGCCGTTCGTGGTGATCCAGCTGCCCTGGAGCTTGCCCGAAGCACCGGTCACGGCTCCGGAGCCCGAAGAGGAGCCCGAGGAAGAGGCGGACGCGGCGGTCGCGCTCGGCGTCGCCGAGGAGGCGGTCTTGTCGCCGCCCCCGCCCCCGCTGCACGCGGTCAGCGCGGCGAGCGCGCCCACCAGCGCCGCGGCCACGGTCGCGGTCCGCACCCTTGCAGTCGCAGCAGTCGCAGAAGTCACCGGAAAAGCTCCCAAGCTGTAGCGGCCGGCCGCCCTCGGCCAGGACGGCCCGCAGCAAGCTACCAGCAGTTACCAGGAGGACTTCCGAAAGGCCGGGCAGGAATCCGTTGTGAGCCTGCTCGCCCGGGTTCGCCCGGGACGGTCCGAAAGCCCGCAGACGACCGCACGGCCGGCCGTCGACCAGTCGCGGTCGCGGACGCGCGTGGCGCTCGCGTCCCGCGGCTGCCCGCCCGACTCGCGCCGGGCGGCGAGCCGTTCGGCCCGTGAGGACGAGGGCCGCCGGACGATCTCCCTCGGGTCGGCGCGCCGGGCGGCGTACCGGGCGACGCTCTCCTTGTCGCCCCTTCTTCGCGATCCCGCTCCGCTTCGCCGTCCGCGGTACGCGAGAAGGCGCCGCTGCCGCTGATCGACCCACACAGGTAGGGGATTCCCTACGCTTGACTCGTAGGAAATCTCCTACCTATTCTCGTACTCATGAACATCACTCACGCCTCCTTCGTCACCCTCCCCGTCACCGACCAGGACCGCGCCCTGCGCTTCTACCGGGACGTCCTCGGCTTCGAGGTCACCGCCGATCTACCGATGCCGCAGGGGTGCTGGCTCCAGGTCGCGCCCAAGGGTGCGCAGACCGTCTTCACGCTCTCCGGGCCGGGCATGGGCGGCTTCGAAGCCGGTTCGGCGCAGGGGATCATGTTGGTGACGACCGATGTCGACGCCGACTGCGCGAAGCTCGCCGAGGCGGGCGCCGAGGTGCAGGGCCCGGACGAGTACCCGTGGGGCCGGATGGCCTCCTTCCGGGACCCGGACGGCAACGGTCTGATGCTGCTCACAGAGGCTGACCAGTAGCCTCACCAGGAGAAAGGCCGGCGATGACCGCAGCCGGGGCCCGCGAGGCCGCCGCCGAGGACCGTGTCTTCGCCGCGCTCGCCAACGCCACCCGCCGCGAGGTGCTGCGACTGCTGCGCGAGCGCGGACCGCAGCCCGTCCAGGCCCTGGCCGACCACTTCGACATGCGCCGCCCGAGCCTCTCGGAACACCTGAAGGTGCTCCGGGAGGCCGGCCTCGTGTCCGAACAGCGCTCCGGACGGCAGCGCATCTACCGCCTCGAGGCCGCCCCGCTCGCCGAGGTGCAGGACTGGCTCCACCCGTACGAGCGGTTCTGGCGCGGCCGGCTGAAGGGCCTCGGCGACCTGCTCGACCGTCTGCCCGACGATGACCAGCCATGAACGCCCAACCCGATGACGACCTGACCACCATCCGCGTCGACCAGTTCTTCCCGCACCCGCCCGCCAAGGTCTGGCGCGCCCTGACCGAACCGGACCTGCTGGCGCAGTGGCAGATGCCCGGCGCCGAGGGCTTCCGCCTGGAGGTCGGCCACCGGTACCGGATGACCTCCGTCCCGCGTCCGGGCGCCCGTTTCTCGGGGGTCGTGGAGGTGCGGGTTCTGGCCTACGACATCGAGCGGATGCTGTCCGTCCGCTGGGCCGACGCCGATCCGGCCAACCCCGCCGACTGGACCATCACCTGGACCCTGGAACAGGAAGGGCGCGGTACGCGTCTGTTCCTAGTGCACGAGGGATTCGATCCGGACGACCCGGCTCAGCTGATGGCGCGCAAGATCATGAACGGGGGATGGCGGGGCATGTCCTGCCCGCTCTGGGGCAGGCGCTGGAGCGGCTCGGCTGACGCGCCCCGGGTACCGGCGGAAGGTTGTCGGCACAGGTCGCAGGGGCACTTCGGTAAAGCGGACGTCAAACCTGTAACCGAGGGAACACCCCTCGTGCACGTGCATTTGCTCATGCATCCGCACATGAACGGGGTTATGATCCGGGTCAGTTGACTACAGCATCTATGGCCACACCAGCCAGTGCACCGGGGAGCGACCTGTGGACCGCGACGTGGACGGCGTGTACGGGGGGTACGACGTGTACAACGGCATGGCTGCCGCGCAGCTGGACGGAGTGGCCTGGCAGAAGAGCAGGCACAGCAACTCGCAGGGCTCCTGCGTGGAGTTCGCGCGACTGCCCGGTGGCGAGGTCGCCGTACGCAACTCGCGCTTCCCGGACGGCCCGGCGCTCGTCTACACGCGCGCGGAGATCGAGGCCATGCTCCTCGGTGTCAAGGACGGCGAGTTCGACCATCTGATCGTGAGCTGAGGCCCGGGCGGGGCAGGCCCTCGGGGCCTTCCATGGCAACGATGTCGGACGGGCGGAAGAGGCGTGGTGACACGCGTAGACACCGCCCGTCCGTCGGTGTCGTACGCGTCAGCCGGCCGGCTGGAGCCGGAACATCGCCCAGACGACCTTGCCGTCGAGGGTGCCCGCGAGGGGGTGCCAGCCCCAGCTGTCGGCGAAGGAGTCGACCAGGAACAGCCCGCGGCCGGACTCGGCGGAGAAGTCGTCCGAGTCGCGCGGCACCGGCGTCTCGTGGCTCGGGTCGCGCACCGCGCACACCAGCCGCTCGCTCCACCGCATCAGGTGCAGCCGTACGGACGCGGCGTGTTCGGAGCATCCGGCGTCCGCGGGCAGCGCATGGCGCAGCGCGTTGGTGACGAGTTCGGAGACGACGAGACATATGTCGTCGAAGCGGTCGCCGACGTCCCACGGGCCGAGGGTGTCGCGGGTGAAGTGCCGGGCCTCGCGCACCGCCTCGTAACGGGCGGGCAGGGCACAGGAGGCGGCATCGGACACGGCCGCGGGATCCAACGGCGGAAGGCCCTGCCGTAACGGCTTGAGCATGGTCGATCCATTCGTCCCCATGCGAGGCACTCCCGGGAATTCGCGGTCGTAGCGATGCAGCGGTGGCGCGCGCACCATGGTTTCGGATGCGCAGAGCAGATGCAAGGGCAGATGCACGTGCACGCGACCGAAATCGCCCTGCCCGTACCGCTTCTTGGCCTTTTTTTCCGCCATCTTCTTGGCGGTTCTCGCCAGAGGTCCTGACCTCTTCCCGACAACCAACAGGCGGAAACGGCCCACCTCTTTCCGTTTCTGTAACCGTACGAGTACTGCGCGAAGCGTTTTAGTGGCAGACTGCGGGCCCTGAAGACGGTTGGGGAGGCGGCGAACGTGAGCGCGGGAGAGCCCGGATCGGTGGTGCGGCGGATGCTGCTCGGCTCGCAACTCAGGCGACTGCGTGAAGCGCGGGGGATCACGCGCGAGGCGGCGGGGTACTCCATCCGCGCCTCCGAGTCGAAGATCAGCCGGATGGAGCTGGGCCGGGTGAGCTTCAAGACCAGGGACGTGGAAGACCTGCTGACGCTGTACGGCATCACGGACGAGGTGGAGCGCGAGTCGCTGCTCTCCCTGGCCCGGGAGGCCAACGTGGCCGGCTGGTGGCACAGTTATACGGACGTCCTGCCGAGCTGGTTTCCCACCTATGTGGGCCTGGAGGGCGCCGCGTCCCTCATCCGGGTCTACGAGGTGCAGTTCGTGCACGGCCTGCTCCAGACCGAGGACTACGCCCGCGCGGTGGTCCGGCGCGGCATGAAGGGCGCTAGCCCGGCCGACGTCGAGCGCCGCGTCGCCCTGCGCCTGGAGCGGCAGAAGCACCTGTTCGCCTCCCGCGCCCCCGAGTTCCACTTCGTCCTCGACGAGGCCGCCCTGCGCCGCCCCTACGGCGACCGCGAGGTGATGCGCGGCCAGCTCCAGCACCTCATCGAGCTCTCCGAGCGGCCCAACGTACGGCTGCAGATCATGCCGTTCAGTTTCGGCGGGCACGCCGGCGAGAGCGGCGCCTTCACCATCCTCAGCTTCCCCGACGCCGACCTGTCCGACGTCGTCTACATGGAGCAGCTGTCCAGTGCCCTCTACCTGGACAAGCGCGAGGACGTCGCCCAGTACGAGCAGGCGCTCAAGGAGCTGCAGCAGGACAGCCCCGGCCCCGACGAGAGCCGGGACCTGCTGCGCGGGCTGCTTCAGTTGTCTTGAGCGGACTCCTTCGGTTGTCTGAAGAGGGCGCCTCCAACTCACTTGAAACACAAGTACGATGACGTGTGATCAGGCATGGCGTGAATCTGGTGTCCGCTAGCGATTGAGGGATCACATGTCGTCCTACTTCACCGACCTGGCCCAGCAGTACATCGGCGGCGAGTGGCGTCCGGGCACCGGCTCCTGGGACGTGATCGACTTCAACCCGTACGACGACGAGAAGCTGGCCTCGATCACGGTGGCCACGGTCGACGAGGTGGACCAGGCCTACCGGGCCGCCGCCCGCGCCCAGAAGCAGTGGGCCACGACCAACCCCTACGCCCGCCGCGCGGTCTTCGAGCGGGCGCTGCGCCTCATAGAGGACCGCGAGCAGGAGATAGCCGACCTGATCATCGCGGAACTGGGCGGCACGCGCGTGAAGGCCGGTTTCGAGCTGCACCTCGCCAAGGAGTTCCTGCGCGAGTCGATCCACCTGGCGCTGCGCCCCGAGGGCAAGATCCTGCCCTCCCCGGTCGACGGCAAGGAGAACCGCGTCTACCGGGTGCCGGTGGGCGTCGTGGGCGTGATCAGCCCCTTCAACTTCCCCTTCCTGCTGTCGATCAAGTCGGTCGCCCCGGCGCTCGCGCTCGGCAACGCCGTGGTCCTCAAGCCGCACCAGAACACCCCGATCGCCGGCGGCACCCTGATCGCGAAGATCTTCGAGGAGGCCGGGCTGCCCGGCGGCCTGCTCAACGTCGTCGTCACCGACATAGCCGAGATCGGCGACGCGTTCATCGAGCACCCGGTCCCGAAGGTCATCTCCTTCACCGGCTCCGACAAGGTCGGCCGGCACGTGGCCACCGTCTGCGCCGCGAACTTCAAGCGCTCGGTGCTCGAACTGGGCGGCAACAGCGCCCTGGTGGTCCTGGAGGACGCCGACATCGACTACGCGGTGGACGCGGCGGTCTTCAGCCGGTTCGTGCACCAGGGCCAGGTCTGCATGGCCGCCAACCGGGTCCTCGTGGACGCGTCCGTCGCCGAGGAGTTCACCGAGAAGTTCGTCGCCAAGGTCCGCACCCTGAAGGTCGGCGACCCGCGCGACCCGCAGACCGTCATCGGCCCGGTGATCAACTCCCAGCAGGCGAACGCCATTTCCGGCACCGTCGAGCAGGCCGTCGCCGAGGGTGCCACCGCCCTCGTCCAGGGCGGCACCTCCGGCAACCTGGTCGAGCCCAGCGTGCTCACCGGCGTCCCCGCCGACTCCGCGCTGCTCCAGCAGGAGGTCTTCGGCCCGGTCGTCTTCCTCATCCCGTTCGACGGCGAGGAGGAGGCCCTCCGCATCGTCAACGACACCCCGTACGGCCTCAGCGGCGCCGTCCACACGGGTGACATCGAGCGCGGTGTCGCCTTCGCCAAGCAGATCGACACCGGCATGTTCCACGTGAACGACGGCACGGTCCACGACGAGCCGATCGTGCCCTTCGGCGGCGAGAAGCACTCCGGCCTCGGCCGCCTGAACGGCGAGACGACGCTGGAGTCCTTCACGACCATCAAGTGGATCTCGGTGCAGCACGGCCGCAGCGGATTCCCGTTCTGACCTCCCGGAAACGGCGGGCCATCGCGGACAGCAGTTGACCGCAATGGCCCGTAGCGTCGTTGGTGTCAGGGGGCAGCGGGCCTCCGGCGAGGGTGACGAAAGGCGGCCGGCCATGGTCAAGCACGTACCGGCGGAGACGCAGGGCGACGAGCGCGGGGCGCTGCTCGCGTTCATCGAGGAGCAGCGCGGCGGGATCCGCCGGTCCCTGCTCGGACTGACCGAGGAGCAGGCCCGTTCCTGCCCCAGTGCCAGCGAGATGTCGCTCGGCGGCCTGCTCAAGCATGTCGCCGAGGTCGAGCAGATCTGGATCGCCCGGGCCAGGCAGGAGCCCCCGGCCGTCAAGCGCGACGAGTCGAACTGGCACGAGAGCTTCCAGCTGGTCGGCGAGGAGACGGTCGCCTCGCAGCTGGCCTACTGGGAGCAGGTCGCCGCCGAGACGGAGGCGTTCATCCGCTCCGCGCCGAGCCTGGACGACACCTTCCCGCTGCCGCCGGACCCCTGGTTCCCGCCGGAGGGCCGGGTCTCGCTGCGCTGGCTGTGTCTGCACCTGATCCGCGAGACGGCCCGGCACGCGGGCCACGCGGACATCATCCGCGAGTCCCTGGACGGCAAGACCGCCTTCGAGCTGGTCGCCCAGGAGCAGGGCGCCTCCTGGGGGTGACCGCGGGGCGGGCGGCGTTGCGGCAATAACCTGGACCGCATGTCAGCGATCCGTCTTCTCGTGCTGGGCGCGGTCCGCCAGCACGGGCGGGCCCACGGCTACCAGGTGCGGGGCGACCTGGAGTACTGGGGCGCGCACGAGTGGTCCAACGCCAAGCCGGGCTCGATCTACCACGCCCTGAAGCAGATGGCCAAGCAAGGGCTGCTGCACGCGCACGAGACCGGGCCGTCCACGGCCGGCGGCCCGCCGCGCACCGAGTACGAGCTGACCGACCGGGGCACCGAGGAGTACTTCGCCCTGCTGCGCGACGCGCTGGTCGCCTACGACCAGCGCGGCGACGTCAAGACGGCGGCCATCGGCTTCATGGTCGACCTGCCGAGGGCCGAGGCGGTGGCGCTGCTGAAGGAGCGCATGCGCCGGATCGAGGCATGGCGCTCCTCGGTCACCGAGCACTACGTGCCCGCGGAGGGGCCCGAACAGCTCGGCCACATCGGCGAGATCATGAACATGTGGGTCCATACGGCCGACTCCGAGGCCGAATGGACCCATGGTCTCGTCGAGCGCGTCGAGAACGGCGCCTACACCTTCGCCGGAGAGGGTGAGCCGTTCGTCGGCGTCCTCGCCGAGGACGAGGAGAACCCGTACGCGACGGGGGAGCGGCATCCGGAGGACGACCGCTAATCAAGTTTGACCAATGGTGCGACGGGCGTTACCTTCGACGAGGTAGTCAAACTTGACTAGCAAGGGAGAGGCATGGCCGACACGGCGATCACCGTCGAGGACGCACGTAAGACCTACGGCACGAAACACGCTCTGCACGGGCTCGACCTGCACGTCGCCCGCGGCACCGTGCACGCCGTACTCGGCCCGAACGGCGCGGGCAAGACCACCCTGGTCCGGATCCTGGCCACGCTGCTCAGGCCCGACGGCGGCCGCATCGAGGTCGCCGGCCACGACGTGACGGCCGAGCCCCGTGCCGTCCGCCGCCGCATCGGTCTGCTGGGCCAGTACGCCGCCCTGGACGAGCAGCTGGACGGCCGGCAGAACCTTCAGATGTTCGCCCGCCTGCACCACCTCGGTGCCCGCCACGCGCGCGTGCGCGCCACCGAACTCCTGGAGCGCTTCGGCCTCACCGGCACCGGCCGCACCCCGGTCGCCCGCTACAGCGGCGGTATGCGCCGCCGCCTCGACCTCGCCGCCTCCCTGATCACCGACCCCGAGGTGCTGTTCCTCGACGAGCCCACCACCGGCCTCGACCCCCGTGGCCGCGCCGAGGTCTGGGCCGCCGTCCGCTCCCTGGCCGGCGCCGGTACGACGGTCCTGCTCACCACCCAGTACCTGGAGGAGGCCGACCAGCTCGCCGACCGCATCGCCTTCGTGGACCACGGCCGGGTCGTCGCCGGCGGCACGCCCGACGAGCTGAAGACCCTCACCGGCGGCGACCGCGTCGACGTCGTCCTGCGCGACACCGGCCAACTCGCCGCCGCCACAGCCCAACTGCCGCTCACCGGAGTCTGCGTCGACGCCGACCGGCGGCTGCTGAGCGCCCCGGTCACCGACCGCATGGCCGCGCTCTCGGAGGTCGTACGAGGGCTGGAGCGGGCCGGTATCGAGGCCGAGGACATCGCCCTGCGCCGCCCCACCCTGGACGAGGTGTTCCTGCACCTGACGGGACCGGACCGGCGTACGACGGAGGTGGCCGCGTGAGCGCGTACGTACTCTCGGACTCCTGGACCATGACCCGGCGCGAACTCGCCCACTGGGCACGGCAGCCGGGGCAGGCGCTGGTCGGGCTGGTCTTCCCGGTGATGCTCCTGCTGATGTTCGGCTATCTGATCGGCGGCGGCCGGGGCGTGAGCGGCGACTACGTCGACTACCTGGTGCCCGGCATGCTCGCGCTCACCATGGCCTTCGGCCTGGAGGGCACCATGCTCGCGGTGACCCAGGACCTCACCAAGGGCGTCATCGACCGGTTCCGCTCGCTGCCCATGGCGGACGGGGCGGTCCTGGTGGGCCGTTCGGCGGCCGACATGCTCCAGTCGGCCGCCGCGCTGGCGCTGACGGCCGGTGTGGCGTACGCGCTCGGCTGGCGGGCGCACGGCGGCGCCGGGGCCCTCCTGGCCGCCGCCGGCCTGCTCCTGCTGTTCCGCTTCGCCATGCTGTGGATCGGCATCCATCTCGCCCTGGTCGCAGGCCGCCCCGAGATGGTCCAGGCCGTGCAGATCCTGGTCTGGCCGGTCGGTTTCCTCTCCAACGCCATTGCCGCCCGCGACTCCATGCCGCACTGGCTGGGCACGGCCGTGCAGTGGAACCCCCTGTCCCAGACGGCGACGGCCGTACGAGACCTCCTGGGCGGCCCCGGCGGCGCACCGGGCCATGTGTGGCCCGCGGTGCTGTGGCCGCTCGCGCTGCTGGCGGTCTTCCTCCCGCTGGCGGTACGGAAGTTCGCCCGCCTGGGCCGGTAGCCCTAGTGATGGAAGCCGGTGGCCGCCCCCTTGTCCCGGGTCAGGGGATGCGGCTGCCGGCGCAGCTCCGGCACCAGGCGGGCCAGGTCGTCCAGGAACAGGTCGGCCAGGTCGTGGGAGAAGCCGTTGCGGCACACCACCCGGAGCACGGACAGGTCCTGCCGGTTCGCCGGGAAGGTGTACGCGGGCACCAGCCAGCCGCTCTCGCGCAGCCGCCGCGAGACGTCGAAGACGTCGTACGACGTCACGTCCGGGGCGGTGGTGAAGGCGAAGACCGGCAGCTCGTCGCCCCGGGTCAGCAGCCGGAAGTCGCCGAGCGCCTCGATCCGCCCGGCCAGCGAGGTCGCCACGTCCCGCGTGGACTGCTGCACCGCGCGGTAGCCCTCGCGGCCGAGCCGCAGGAAGGTGTAGTACTGCGCGACCACCTGGGCGCCGGGACGGGAGAAGTTGAGGGCGAAGGTCGGCATGTCGCCGCCCAGGTAGTTGACCCGGAAGACCAGTTCCTCGGGCAGAGCCTCCTCGTCCCGCCACAGCGCCCAGCCGACGCCCGGATACACCAGTCCGTACTTGTGCCCGGAGGTGTTGATCGAGGCCACGCGCGGCAGCCGGAAGTCCCACACCAGGTCCGGGTCCAGGAAGGGCGCCACCATGCCGCCGGACGCGCCGTCCACGTGCACCGGGATGTCGAGCCCCGTGCGCTCCTGGAGGGCGTCCAGGGCGGCGCACAGGTCGGCGACCGGCTCGTAGGAGCCGTCGAAGGTCGAGCCGAGGATGCCGACGACCCCGATGGTGTTCTCGTCGCACAGCTCCACGGCGGCCTGCGGGTCCAGGTGGAACCGGTCGCCCTCCATGGGCACCAGCCGGGTCTCCACCTCCCAGAAGTTGCAGAACTTCTCCCAGCACACCTGGACGTTGACGCCCATGACCAGGTTGGGCCGCGCCCCCGGATAGCGGTCGGCGTTCCGGCCGGCCCACCGTCGTTTCAGTGCCATCCCGGCGAGCATGCACGCCTCGCTCGACCCGGTCGTCGAACAGCCCACCGCCGCCGACGGATCGGGCGCGTTCCACAGGTCGGCGAGCATCGCCACACAGCGCCGCTCCAGCTCGGCCGTGCGCGGGTACTCGTCCTTGTCGATCATGTTCTTGTCCCGGCACTCCGCCATCAGCACCCCGGCCTGCGGCTCCATCCAGGTGGTCACGAACGTGGCCAGATTCAGCCGGGAGTTGCCGTCCAGCATCAGCTCGTCGTGCACCAGCTGGTACGCCGTCGACGGGGCCAGCGGCGCGTCCGGGAGCCGGTGCGTGGGCGGGGCCTCGGTCATGCCGCCGACCGGATTGGCCTCTCCGTAGAACGGGTTGACCGACATCGTCCGCTCTTGGCGTTTCTCGGGACCTTTGTGCAGGGCCATGAACGTGCCTCCAGGGATTCCAGGGAAGGTGGTTTCAGCGGATCGGGGTGCCGTCCGCGCGCAACTGCATCTGCGCGCGCCCCGTCACCAGCAGCCAGGCCGGCAGCGAGGCGATGCACAGCAGGGCGAGGAGGCCCGGTGAGGCGACCAGGACGGCGGCCGTGAACAGGCTCACCCAGCCCTGCCGCGTGACCGCCAGGAGCATGCCCAGGACGCCCGTCGCCACGCCGACCGAGGGATGAACGGCGGGAACGAGTGCGTGGGCGCACAGGCCCAGGGCGCTGCCGACGAAGACCGCCGGGAAGATACGGCCGCCGCGGAAACCGCAGGACGCGGCGACGAGCAGCGCGGCCAGCTTCACCACCGCCATCCCGGCGAACTGCCCCGCCGACCAGCCGTCCGGGTGCCGGGCCAGCTTCCCGACCTCCGACAGCCCCTTGAAGAGCGTCAGATGGCCGCCCAGGGCCCCCAGGGCGCCCAGTACGACCCCGCCGGCCGGAAGCATCAGCATCGGGTGCCGCAGCCGCCGGAAGGCCGCGTGGACGAGCGGGAAGGCGTACACCGCGCACATGCCGAGCAGCGCGGTGGCCGAGGCGATCACCACGGCCGCCAGGAAGTCCTTCGCGTGCGGGTGCCCCATGGGCGGCAGGCCCAGGTCGAAGGTCGGATGGGCCACCAGCGTGGTTGTCACGGCCCCGCACGCGCCGGCGGTCAGCGGCGCGAACAGGTTGTCCCAGAGCCGGCCCCGCATCGGGCGTCCGGCCAGCGCCTCGGAGATGACCAGCGCCGCCGCCACCGGCGTGCCGAACAGTGCGCCGATCGTCGCCGACTCGGCCAGCATCGGCCACACGGCGCCCGGTGTCCGGGGCAGCAGGCGCCCGCCGAACCAGGCCGCGAGGCCCACGTTCACGGCGATGATCGGGTTCTCCGGGCCGAGGCTCGGGCCGCCGGCCAGCATCAGCCCGGTCGCCAGCACCAGTCCCGGCATCACGACCAGCGGCATCACGGGGGCGTTCAGACCGAGGGTGGCCGGGTCGGGACCGGCGTGCCCGGGCATCTTCCAGACCACCAGACCGACGGCGGTCCCGGTCGCCACGAGCATGACGAACACCCACGCCACCGAGGAGCGGCCCACGCCGAGCGCGTCCGGCAGCGGCCCCCACAGCACGCGCTGGAGCAGCTCCGCCCCCGCGCTCACCCCGACGAAGACCAGGCTCGCGACCACCCCCACGGCCGCGGCGGGCAGGATGTACGGCAGCAGGGCCCGCGCCGGGGCCGTAGGAGCGGTCGGAGGCGCCTGCGACGCGTCGGTTTCCTGGGCCACGGGCTCACCATAAGCGGACGAAAAGCCCACAACATCCCGAACAGTGGGAACGGAAACCTGCTTGCACCTCACGTGACGTGAGGCCTCAGCGTGGACGGCGTACCGACCGAAGGAGCGGAAAAGTGAGCTACTCCGTGGGACAGGTCGCGGGGTTCGCCGGAATCACGGTGCGCACCCTGCACCACTACGACGAGATCGGCCTGCTCGCACCCGGCGAGCGCACCTACGCCGGCCACCGGCGCTACACCGACGCCGACCTCGACCGGCTCCAGCAGATCCTGTTCTACCGGGAGCTCGGCTTCCCGCTCGACGAGGTCGCGGTCCTGCTCGACGACCCGGACGCGGACCCGCGCGCACACCTGCGCCGCCAGCACGAACTGCTGACCGCCCGGATCGAGAAGCTCCAGAAGATGGCCGCGGCCGTGGAGCACGCCATGGAGGCACGCAAGATGGGCATCAACCTCACCCCGGAAGAGCGGTTCGAGGTGTTCGGGGACGACGACCCCTTCAAGGAGGAGTACGCCCAGGAGGCGGAGCAGCGCTGGGGGAACACCGAGGCGTGGGCCGAGTCCCAGCGCCGCGCCGCCCGCTACGGCAAGGAGGACTGGAAGCGCCTCAAGGACGAGGGCGACGACTGGAACGAGCGGTACGTCGCCCTGCTGGCCGCGGGTGAGCCGCCGACGGGCGAGGCCGCCATGGACATGGCCGAGGAGCACCGGCAGCACATCACCAGGTGGTTCTACGAGGTGCCGTACACCATGCACCGCTGCCTCGCCGAGATGTACATCTCCGACGCGCGCTTCACCGCCTACTACGACGCCATGCGCCCCGGTTTCGCCCAGCACCTGCGCGACGCGATCCTCGCCAACGCCGACCGGCACACGGCCTGACGGCCCTGGCCCGGGTGTGTACGGGGATCACTCCTGGGCCAGGACCACCGCCGTGCCGTAGGCGCACACCTCGGTGCCCACGTCGGCGGCCTCGGTCACATCGAACCGGAACGCCAGCACTGCGTTGGCGCCACGCGCGCGTGCCTGCTCCACCAGGCGTTCCATGGCCTGGTTGCGGGTCTGCACGAGCGTCTTGGTGAGCCCCTTCAGCTCGCCGCCGATCATCGACTTCAGCCCGGCGCCGATCTGGCTGCCGAGATGCCGCGACCGTACGGTGAGTCCGAAGACCTCGCCGATCACCTGCTGCACCCGGTAGCCGGGCACGTCGTTCGTCGTGACGACCAGCACATCAGGCTGCGGACCCTGGCCGCCGCCGTAGTCTTCGAGTCCCATGAGTCACAGCTTTCTCTCAGTCATCCCACAGTGCATCCCGGAGACACCGGTGGAACCTGGGGCGGTCACATCACGTTGATAGCTTTGTGCGGCCTTCAGATGGACGCCGTAGCCGCCTTCACCCCCTCAGGAGCCCGGACCCGTGATGACACTTGCCCTCGGCCCGAGCTGGCTGGACCCCAATCATCTGCTCAACGTGTACGGCATCTGGGGCCTGCTGCTCGTCGTCTTCGCCGAGTCCGGCCTGCTCATCGGGTTCTTCCTCCCCGGTGACTCGCTGCTGTTCACCTGCGGCCTGCTGATCACCTCCCACCAGATGCACTTCCCGCTGTGGGGCGCGATCGGCCTGATCTGCCTCGCCGCGATCCTGGGCGACCAGGCGGGCTACATGTTCGGCAAGAAGGTCGGCCCGTCCCTGTTCAACCGCCCGGACTCCCGCCTGTTCAAGCAGGAGAACGTCACCAAGGCGCACGAGTTCTTCGAGAAGTACGGCCCGAAGTCCCTGGTCCTGGCCCGCTTCGTGCCCGTGGTCCGCACCTTCACGCCGATCATCGCCGGCGTCAGCGGCATGAAGTACCGCTCGTTCCTGACCTTCAACGTCATCGGCGGCGCCCTGTGGGGCGCGGGCGTCACCCTGCTCGGCTCCTGGCTGGGCAACATCGGCTTCGTCAAGAGCAACATCGAGGCGATCCTGATCCTGATCGTCCTCGTCTCCGTGGTTCCGATCGGCATCGAGTTCCTGCGGGCCCGCGCCAAGGAGAAGAAGGCCGCCCAGGCGACACCGGAGGTCTCCCGCCCGGCCCCGCCGGTCATGGACGACGCCACGACGAGGCTGCGCCGCATCGAGCCGCAGCAGCCGTACCAGCAGCCGGAGCCGTACCGGCAGCAGCCCGAGCAGCAGTACCAGCAGCCGCAGCAGTACCAGCAGCCGCAGCAGGAACAGCAGCCGCAACAGGAACAGCAGTACTGGCACCAGGGTTACGACCAGCAGCAGTACTACGGCCACCAGCAGTACCCGCAGCAGCAGTACGACGAGCACCAGAACCAGCACCAGAACCAGCACCAGCACCAGAACCAGCACCAGAACCAGCACCAGAACCAGCACCAGAACCAGCACCAGTACCCGTACGACTACCGCCAGCACTAGCAGGGCGCGCCCGAGCCGCCAGGCGCTCAGAATCCCCTGGTCCGCTTGGCGGCCCGCCGCTTCCCCCCGGACCCGACCCTCAGGAACAGCCGGAAGATCTCCGACCCCAGATTGACCCCGATGGCGATCGCCATGGCCAGCGACGCCGCGTTGGCCAGCGACACCAGCCCCTTGTTCACCTCGTTCTGGGCCATGTTCAGCAGCCCGAAATACGTGGCGGAGCCGGGCAGCAGCGGCCCGATCGCGGCCGTCGTATAGGGCAGCGCCGAGGCGAACCGGTATCGGGACAGCAACTGCCCGAACAGCCCCACCAGCCCCGCCGCCACGGCCGTGGACGCCACGGGCGAGATGCCGCCGACGTAGTGCATCGCGCCGTACACCGACCAGGCCACGCCCCCGTTGAGGGTCACCCACAGCACGGTCGACCGCTCCTGCTGGAGCAGCACCGCGAAGGTCAGCGACAGCAGCATGGAGGCCGCGATCTGGATCAGCGGCCGTTGGTTGATCATGAGCGCCGCGTCCGGGTTCAGTTTGCCGCCGATCTTCACCCCGAAGTACAGGACGACCAGCACACCGGCGACGATGCCCACGAAGAAGTACAGGACCTCCAGCAGGCGGGCCGAGGCGGTGATGTAGAAGCCCGTCAGACCGTCCTGCACGCCCGCCACCAGCGCCCGTCCCGGCAGCAGCGCGAACAGCCCACCGGTGACGACGGCGGACGCCTTCACGTCCACATGCGCCAGCGCGAACGCCACCCCGATTGCCGCGGGCGGCATCGCGGCGACCATGAACTGGTAGAACTCCGGCAGCCCGCGCCCCGCGCACAGCCAGGCCAGCCGGTCGCCGAGCATCGCGCCGACGGCCGCCGCGACGAACACGATCAGATCACCGCCGACCAGCACGGAGGCCGCACCGGCCAGCAGACCGCTGGCCAGGGTCAGGCCCCAGCCGGGGTAGGGGTGCCGGTTGCGGCGGATCTCCGCCAGCCGCCGGTAGGCCTCCTCCAGGGAGACATGGGTCTCCGGGTCGGTCAGGTCGTCCACCAGCTGGAACACGGCCGCGAGCCGTGTGTAGTCGGTGCCCCGCCGCCGTACCGTCCGCGACGCCGTCACCGGGTCGTCCACCAGCGACGGCTGGTGCGAGATCGACAGCAGGGTGAAGGTGACGTTCGGCTCGCAGCGGTCGAGGCCGTAGGACCGGCACACCGCGAACATCGCGGCCTCGACGTCCTCCGCGCCCTCACCGCCGGCCAGCAGCAGCTCCCCGATACGCAGCGTCAGGTCGAGCACGCGCGGGACGGCCGGGCCGCCGTCCTCCCCCTCCCGCTGCACCGGCTCCGGCGCGGGCCGCTCGGTCACCGGCATGCGCAGCATGGTGCGCATCCGGTCCTGCCAGGGCGCGTCCTTGACCAGGGTGACCAGCGGCACCCCGGTGGCCGGCGTGAACGCCGACGGGGCCTCCTTGGCGCTGTAGGTGCTCGGCGGGGTGAACGCCGATCCCTCCGGCTCGGCACTCGGCGCGTGGGGCACCGCCAGGCCCCGCGGCACCGCGAACTCGGACGTGGTCTCCGGCTCGCCGCCACCCTCCGGGACCTCGATGCCCACGGGGATGGCGAACTCGGACGTGACCTCCGGGTCGTACCGCGCCTCGTCCGACCGGGGCTTGCGGTCCTCCGCCTCCGTCACCTCGCACCGCTCCCTGAACGACACCTTCCGTACGGCTCAGTATGCGCACACGTACCCGAACTGGAACTGGCGGTACGCGTGCGTGGATGCCGACGGGCCGCACGCGCACGCGTGCGGCCCGTCGGCGAAAGACGCCTCAGCAGGCGCCGCAGGGGCGTCAGTGGCCGCCCTGCTCCTTGAAGCGCTTGTAGGACCGCTCGATCTCCACCTCGGCGTCCGTGCGGCCCACCCAGTTGGCGCCCTCGACCGACTTGCCGGGCTCCAGGTCCTTGTACACCTCGAAGAAGTGCTGGATCTCCAGACGGTCGAACTCCGACACGTGGTGGATGTCGCGCAGGTGCTCCACACGCGGGTCGGTGGCCGGAACGCACAGCAGCTTGTCGTCGCCGCCCGCCTCGTCCGTCATACGGAACATGCCGATGGCGCGGCACTTGATCAGGCAGCCCGGGAAGGTCGGCTCGTCCAGGATGACCAGCGCGTCCAGCGGGTCGCCGTCCTCGCCGAGGGTGTTCTCGACGAAGCCGTAGTCGGTCGGGTAGGCGGTCGAGGTGAAGAGGCGACGGTCCAGGCGGATCCGACCGGTCTCGTGGTCCACCTCGTACTTGTTGCGCGAACCCTTCGGGATCTCGATCGTGACGTCGAACTCCACCGGTGGCTCCTCCATGATCAGCACATAGTTCTGGTGGTTAAGTGTCCCTCACGCACGTGTGTGATCGCGAAAGGGGCTGGTGGTCGTGCCAGAGCTGAGGCCGTGGCGGGCCGCGAGACCGCGGATGGAGCGGATCGCGAACGCCGTACGACCGCGTCTGGCACGGGCCGGTGCGGCCGTCGAGCCGCAGGTCGCGCGGTTGACGCGGGCCCTGCGGTCAAGGCCCGAGTTCCTGCGCCTCCCGCGTCCGCGGGCGGTCAGGACCTGGCAGTACACCGCGGGCGCCGCCACCGCCGGCCTGGCGCTCGCCGCCGCAGTGGTGACCGCCGCCGGACCCTGGGACGCCGACGGTCAGCGTACGGCCGAGCGGGACCGGGCCGCCGCCCTGGAGCGGTCAGGTGGCGCAGATCACGACGCGACCGGTGCGACGGCGGCGGAACCCCGGCCCGCGCCGAGCGCCGGACCCGTCCTGGTGGGCCTGGACGGCCGGCCGGGCGCCGTCGGCACCATGAAGGCCCCGCCGGTCGGAAAGGCCCTCTCGGACGTCCTGGGGCCCCTCCTGAACGCCCCCGCGCTCGGCGGCGACCACGCGGCCGCCGTCGTCGACGTGACCACCGGCAGGCGTCTGTACGGCGCCGACGAGGGCAAGGCCCTCACCCCCGCCTCCACCACCAAGATCGCCACCGCCGTGGCCGCCCTGTCCGCCCTGGGCCCCGACCACCGGCTCACCACCCGTGCCGTCCTCGAACCCGACACCGGCGAACTCGTCCTGGTCGGCGGCGGCGACCCGACCCTCACCACGCAGAAGAAGGCCGGCAACTGGGCCAGCCTGCGCACGCTCGCGGCGAACACCGCGAAGGCACTCCACAAGCGCGGCATCCACAAGGTCACGCTCTCCTACGACACGACCCTCTACTCCGGCCCCGACCTGCACCCCATCGGCGTCAACGACAACCTCGCGCCCGTCAGCGCCCTGATCGCCGACGAGGGCCGCACCGACGGCTCCACCAGCGGCCCGGTGCCCCGCGTGAGCGACCCGGCGAACGACGCGGCGGGCGAGTTCGCGGGCTTCCTCCAGGACGCGGGCATCACCACCACGCCCCCCGGCCCCTCCAAGGCCACCACGCGCGCGCAGACGCTCGCCACCGTCTCCTCGCCCCCGCTGTCCGCCCTGGTCGAGCGCATGCTGACCAACAGCGACAACGACATCGCCGAGGCCCTGGCCCGCCAGACGGCCCTCACCAGCGGCCAGCCAGGCAGCTTCGACGGCGGCGCCAAGGCGATCTCCGCCCGGCTCACCAAGCTGGGCCTGCCGATGTCCGGCGCCTCCTTCCACGACGGCAGCGGCCTCGACCGCGACGACCGGCTCACCGCCGGTCTCCTCACCGGGCTGCTGGTCACGGCCGGCGACCCGGACCGCCCCGGCCTGCGCCCCGTCCTCACCGGCCTGCCCGTCGCCGGCTTCACCGGCACCCTGGCCGACCGCTACACCGACAGCGCGGCAGGCGTCGTACGCGCCAAGACCGGCACCCTGACCGGCGTCAACACCCTCGCCGGCACGGTCGTCGACGCCGACGGCCGCCTTCTGGCCTTCGCCTTCATGGCCTCCGGCACGACGGACGCCGCGGCGGCCGAATCGGCCCTGGACAAGACGGCGACAGCGCTGGCGGACTGCGGCTGCCACTAGCTCGTGCAACGACCGCGGACCCACTACGGCGGTGGCGGGTCGGGGGTGCACGCCGTACGACGGCAGGGGCGGGCTCGCGGTGATACGGCGGTGGGGCGGGCCCGGGGCGGCCGGTCCCGCCGCCTCCGTGGGCAGTCGTTCCCCAGGGCGGAACGGGTGGGCACGGCCTGCGGTAGCGGGCGCCGCGCAACACCCCCGACGCCTGCCGGACTCACACGGCCTGCCCCAAGTGGGAACGGTCCCGTACGGTTGACGTCATGACTGGCTTCGGTGGCACCGCCACTCCCGGGATGGTCGACTGGAACCTCGCGGTGGCAACCGCGACGCGGCTCGTACGACCGGGCCCCGACGTCAGCCGCGACGAGGCCCGTGCCGTCGTCGCGGAGCTGCGCCGGCATGCGAAAGCCTCGGAGGAACACGTCCGGGGCTTCACTCGTATGGGCATCGACGAGATCCACGACACCCCCGTCCTGGTCGTCGACCGCCCCGGCTGGGTCCGCGCCAACGTCGCCGGATTCCGCGAGATCCTCAGGCCCCTGCTGGAGAAGATGCAGGAACGCCGCGCCGGCAGCCCCACCAGCGCGGTCCTCGGCACCGTCGGCGGCAAGGTCACCGGCGTGGAACTCGGCATGCTGCTGTCGTTCCTGTCCTCCCGCGTCCTCGGCCAGTACGAGACCTTCGCCCCCGCCACCCGCGAGCTCCCGGCCGGCGAGAACGGCGGCGGCCGGCTCCTCCTCGTCGCCCCCAACATCGTCCACGTGGAGCGCGAACTCGACGTCGAGCCGCACGACTTCCGCCTGTGGGTGTGCCTGCACGAGGAGACCCACCGCACCCAGTTCACGGCCGTGCCCTGGCTGCGCGACCACCTGGAGGGCGAAATCCAGTCGTTCTTGGCGGAGACCGACGTCGACCCGATGACCTTCCTGGAACGCATCCGGGAAGCCGCCCAGTCCCTCGCCGGAGGCCGCCCCGAGGGCGAGGAGGAGGACGGTGGCCGCTCCTTCGTGGAGCTGGTGCAGACCCCCGCCCAGCGCGAGATCCTCGGCCGCCTCACCGCCGTGATGTCCCTGCTGGAGGGCCATGCCGACTACGTCATGGACGGTGTCGGCCCCAGCGTCGTACCGACCGTGGCGGAGATCCGCGAGAAGTTCCAGCAGCGCCGCGCCAAGGGCGCCTCCCGCCTCGACCTCGCCCTGCGCAAGCTGCTGGGTCTGGATGCCAAACTGAGGCAGTACCGGGACGGCGAGAGGTTCGTTCGAGCCGTCGTCGAGCAGGTCGGCGTCGACGGCTTCAACCGCGTGTGGACCTCGCCCAACACCCTGCCCACCAAGGCGGAGATCGCCAAACCGGCGGACTGGGTCGCACGGGTGCACCGGAAGGCCGAGTCGTGAACGGCATGGACGCGTCGTGATTGGAATCCGGCCTACGGCAGGCGAACGCCCCTCCAATCACCCGTCCGAGGGACCGTGAGCCATGCGTAGGCGTGCAATGCTCGGGGAACCGCCCGCTTCTGTCACCATCTACACACTCTGAGTGACCGGCTCGGGCTCACCCCCCGAAAACTTCATGAAGGGAACCGGACATGGGTCCCCATCCTGCGGTCGCGGCGATACGCCTGGCGGTCCGCCGCGTCCTCCACGACATCCTCAACGACCACCACACCACCGGCGTGCCCGGCCGCCAGGCCACCGGCGAACGCCCGGACCGGACGGCCGAGCGGTCCCCCTCCCCGCTCGTCCTCGTCGCGTGCTCCGGCGGCGCCGACTCCATGGCCCTCGCCTCCGCCGTCGCCTTCGAAGCGCCCAAGCTCGGCATCCGCGCCGGGGGCGTCACCATCGACCACGGCCTCCAGCCCGGCTCCGGCCTGCGCGCCGACGAGGTCGTGCTGCGGCTGCACGAACTCGGCCTCGACCCGGTCGAGTCCATCGCCGTGAGCGTGGGCCGCGAAGGCGGACCCGAAGCCGCCGCCCGCGACGCCCGCTACGCCGCCCTCGATGCCATCGCCGAACGCCACCGCGCCACCGCGGTCCTGCTCGGCCACACCCGCGACGACCAGGCCGAAACCGTCCTGCTGGGCCTCGCTCGCGGCTCCGGCATCCGCTCCCTGTCCGGAATGGCCGCGGTCTCGGGGGCCGGCGGCCGCTACCGGCGCCCCTTCCTGCAACTCGACCGGCAGACCGCCCGCAAGGCCTGCATGGTCCAGTCCCTCCCGGTCTGGGACGATCCTCACAACGCCGACCCCGCCTACACCCGCTCCCGGCTCCGCCACGAAGGCCTGCCCGCCCTGGAGAAGGCCCTCGGCAAAGGGGTCGTGGAGGCGCTCGCCCGCACCGCGCAGCTCTCCCGCGACGATGCCGACGCCCTGGACGCCTGGGCCAGCCAGGCCGAGGCCTCCGTACGCGACGCCGCAGGTCAGCTGGAGTGCACCAAGCTCTACGCCCTCCCGCCCGCCGTCCGCCGCCGCATCCTGCGCCGCGCCGCCATCGAGGCCGGTGCCCCGGCCGGTTCGCTGTTCGCCCGCCACATCGAGGAACTCGACCGTCTGATCACCGGCTGGCGCGGCCAGGGGGCCATCAATCTCCCCGGCAAAGTCGTCGCTCAGCGGCAGGGTGGCAGACTGGTGATTCGGCAAGGCTGAATCCAGGCCCCGCGGAGCGACCCTCCGGCGGCCGGCCCGGGCAGCCGGTGGCCGTGGGCTACGGCCGTAAGTGCGGGACGACCGAAAGTGATGCGGGTGGACGCGAAAGACATGGGTGCCGACCTTCAGCAGGTGCTCATCACCAAGGAAGAGATCGACGCGAAGCTGGCCGAGCTGGCCGCGAAGATCGACGCGGAGTACGCGGGCAAGGACCTGCTCATCGTCGGCGTCCTCAAGGGCGCCGTGATGGTCATGGCGGACCTCGCACGGGCGCTGTCCACCCCCCTCACCATGGACTGGATGGCCGTGTCCTCCTACGGCGCGGGCACCCAGTCCTCGGGTGTCGTGCGGATCCTCAAGGACCTCGACACCGACATCAAGGGCAAGCACGTCCTGATCGTCGAGGACATCATCGACTCCGGGCTGACCCTGTCCTGGCTGATCAACAACCTCGGCTCCCGCGAGCCCGCCTCCCTGAAGGTGTGCACGCTGCTGCGCAAGCCGGACGCCGCGAAGGTCGCCATCGACGTCGAGTGGGTCGGCTTCGACATCCCGAACGAGTTCGTCGTCGGCTACGGCCTCGACTACGCCGAGAAGTACCGCAACCTGCCGTTCGTCGGTACGCTCGCGCCCCACGTCTACGGCGGCTGAGCCGGCGGGACCAGGTGTGAGCCAGTCGGCTCAAGCCTTGTAGGACGATCGGGAACCCCAGCGGGTTCCGCGCCGTTGAAGCATGCAGAGACGGGCTCCCCGGCCCTCGAAGCAGACTTCGTGCGGCTTCGGACCACCACGCTGGGGTACCGTCAGAAGAACTGTCTTATCAAACTCACTATGGCAGGAGGGACGGGGCGGCACCGCTCCGTATGGATGGACGTGAAGCGATACTTCCGTGGGCCGGTCATGTGGATCGTGCTGGCCGTCCTTGCCGTGGTCGTGTTGATGCAGGTCGTCGGCTCGTCCGGCGGCTACAAGACGGTGGACACCGGCCAGGTCGTTGCGGCGATCACTGACAACAGGGTCCAGTCGGCCAAGCTGACCACAGGCGACGAGCAGAGCATCAAGGTCACCCTCAAGGACGGCCAGAAGGTCGACGGCAGCTCGAAGATCCAGGCGAGCTACATCGGCGACCAGGGCGTGACCATCGCCAGCCAGCTCCAGACCAAGTACGAGCAGAAGCAGATCCCGGACGGCTACACGGTCTCGCCGTCCAAGCAGAACCCGTTCGTCGGCGTCCTGCTCTCCCTGCTTCCCTTCGTCCTCATCGTGGTCGTCTTCCTGTTCCTGATGAACCAGATGCAGGGCGGCGGCTCCCGGGTCATGAACTTCGGCAAGTCCAAGGCCAAGCTCATCACCAAGGACACCCCGAAGACGACGTTCGCCGACGTCGCCGGCTGCGACGAGGCCGTCGAGGAGCTCCACGAGATCAAGGAGTTCCTGCAGGAGCCGGCCAAGTTCCAGGCCGTCGGCGCCAAGATCCCCAAGGGCGTGCTGCTCTACGGCCGCCCGGGTACCGGTAAGACCCTGCTCGCGCGCGCCGTCGCCGGCGAGGCGGGCGTCCCCTTCTACTCGATCTCCGGTTCCGACTTCGTCGAGATGTTCGTCGGTGTCGGTGCCTCGCGAGTCCGTGACCTGTTCGAGCAGGCCAAGGCGAACGCCCCGGCGATCGTCTTCGTCGACGAGATCGACGCGGTCGGCCGCCACCGCGGCGCCGGCCTCGGCGGTGGTCACGACGAGCGCGAGCAGACCCTGAACCAGCTGCTCGTCGAGATGGACGGATTCGACGTCAAGGGCGGTGTGATCCTCATCGCCGCCACGAACCGCCCGGACATCCTCGACCCGGCGCTGCTCCGCCCCGGCCGCTTCGACCGCCAGATCGCGGTCGACCCGCCGGACCTGCAGGGCCGCCTGGAGATCCTCAAGGTCCACCAGAAGGGCAAGCCGGTCGCACCGGACGTCGACCTGTCCGCCGTGGCCCGCCGCACCCCCGGCATGACCGGCGCCGACCTGGCGAACGTCCTCAACGAGGCCGCGCTGCTGACGGCCCGCGGCGACCAGAAGCTGATCGACAACAGGGCGCTGGACGAGGCGATCGACCGTGTGGTCGCGGGCCCGCAGAAGCGGACCCGGATCATGTCGGACAAGGAGAAGAAGATCACCGCGTACCACGAGGGCGGTCACGCCCTGGTCGCGGCGGCCTCGCCGAACTCCGACCCGGTCCACAAGATCACGATCCTGTCCCGCGGCCGCGCCCTCGGCTACACGATGGTCCTGCCCGACGAGGACAAGTACTCGACCACGCGCAACGAGATGCTCGACCAGCTCGCCTACATGCTGGGTGGTCGCGCCGCCGAGGAACTGGTCTTCCACGACCCGACCACCGGCGCCGCGAACGACATCGAGAAGGCCACCAACCTGGCCCGCGCGATGGTCACCCAGTACGGCATGACCGAGCGGCTCGGCGCCATCAAGTTCGGCGGCGACAACAGCGAGCCCTTCCTCGGCCGTGAGATGGCTCACCAGCGCGACTACTCGGAAGAGGTCGCCGCGCTGGTCGACGAAGAGGTCAAGAAGCTCATCGAGACCGCGCACAACGAGGCCTGGGAGATCCTGGTCGAGAACCGCGACGTGCTCGACCAGCTCGTCCTCCAGCTGCTGGAGAAGGAGACCCTCGGCAAGGAGGAGATCGCCGAGATCTTCGCCCCGATCCACAAGCGCCCGCCGCGGCCCGCCTGGACCGGCTCCTCCCGCCGTACCCCCTCCACCCGCCCGCCGGTGCTCTCCCCGAAGGAGCTGGCACTGACCAACGGTGCGAACGGCTCGACGGCCGCGATCAGCACGGTCAAGTCCACCGCCGCGGAGTCGGCCCCGGTGATGGACCAGACCCCTGAGGACCGCCCGGAGAGCTGAGCGAGTTTCGGCCAGCAGGCCTGGAATGAACGCCGCGCCCCCCAGGTTTTAGCCTGGGGGGCGCGGCGTTCGTATGTCCGCAGGCAAGACGTGTGGCCGCCTGCCACCCGTGAAGGCAGAGGAACGAGGAACAGATGACCGATCCGGTGACGCTGGACGGCGAGGGCCCCATCGGCGAGTTCGACGAGAAGCGCGCCGAGAACGCCGTACGCGAACTTCTGATCGCGATCGGTGAAGACCCGGACCGTGAGGGCCTCAGGGAGACGCCGACGCGGGTCGCACGGGCTTACCGGGAGATCTTCGCGGGGCTGTGGCAGAAACCCGAGGACGTCCTGACGACGACGTTCGACCTGGGACACGACGAGATGGTCCTGGTGAAGGACATCGAGGTGTACTCGACCTGTGAGCATCACCTGGTGCCGTTCCGAGGCGTCGCCCACGTCGGCTACATCCCGTCCGTCACCGGAAAGATCACCGGCCTGTCCAAGCTGGCCCGGCTGGTGGACGTCTACGCCCGTCGGCCGCAGGTGCAGGAACGACTCACCACGCAGATCGCGGACTCCCTGATGGAGATCCTGGAGCCGCGGGGCGTCATCGTGGTCGTCGAGTGCGAGCACATGTGCATGTCCATGCGCGGCATTCGCAAGCCGGGCGCGAAGACCATAACGTCCGCCGTGCGCGGTCAGCTGCGGGACGCGGCGACGCGGAACGAGGCCATGAGCCTGATCATGGCGCGCTGAACCGGTGCTTCAGGAAACCGGCGGTCATGCCGCCGGTTCCGCTCCCGGGTGGTTCTGGTCCTCGTCCTCGGGGAGCTTGCAGACGCGCTCCAGGAACATGGCCGCCGCTATCACCCCGATGCCGGCCAGGACCGAGAACCCGGCGTAGATGGCCTGGTCGCGGCGGGCCGGGAGGTCGAGGAGCTCCAGCAGGAACACGCCCGTGCCGCCGTACATACCGGCGACGAGGGCGGCGACCAGGGCGCTGGCCTGGCCGAAGACGACCGCGCGGGCGGCCATCAGGGGATCGACGCCCTTGGCGCCGGGGCGGCGCTCGCGCTGGGCCTTGAAGCGGGCGCGGAGCGAGAGCGCCGTCGAGAGCAGGACCACCGCGATCAGCGCGAGGACGATGGGGGCGGCCAGGGGGACACTGGGCAGGGTCCCGATCGAGTTCCAGAGGCGGGCACCCGCCCAGGACAGGATGCCGGCCACGACGAACACGCCCGCCAGCACCCTGATGCGCAGCTCTCTCACGGTGTCCCTTCAGCTCCCCCGGACCGGTCCGGACCGCGGTCGAGTCGACCTTGTCGTCTTGACCTTAACGACTACTCGGGCAGTCGGAGTTCCAGGTCCTGGCGGGGCTCCACGCCCGTGCGGGTGACGACCGACAGCAGCTCGGCCACCGGGCCACGGCCGGGCAGCTGCGCCTGCGGATCCACGTCGTGCCAGGGTGCGAGCACGAAGGCGCGCTCGTGGGCGCGCGGGTGGGGCAGGGTGAGCCGCGGGTCGTCGGAGGTGACGTCGGCGTAGGCGACGATGTCGACGTCCAGGGTGCGCGGGCCCCAGTGCTCGTCGCGGACGCGTTTGTACGCCTCCTCTATGGCGTGCGCGCGCTCCAGCAACGAGGCCGGGGGCAGGGTGGTCTTGAGGAGCACGACCGCGTTGAAGTACGTCGGCTGGCTGCCGGGCTCCACGCCCCAGGGCTCGGTCTCGTACACGGGGGAGACGGCCTTCACACGGAGACCGGGGGTGTCCTCCAGGGCGTCGACGGCGCCCTGGAGGGTCTCCAGACGGTTGCCGAGGTTGGAGCCGATGGAGATGACGGCCCACTTCGGGTTCTGCAGGGTCGTGTCGGCGGCGTCCACCTTCTCGACGACCGAGGCGGGCACCGGCTGGACGGTCGGGTCGCTGTGACCCTGGAGGAAAGGTCGGGTCATACTCGGCTCCGGGTGATGGTGACGGTCACGTCGTCGAAGGGGACGGTGATCGGTGCGTCCGGCTTGTGGACGCAGACCTCGACCTCCTGTACGCCTTCGTGCTTCAGGCAGGACTGGGCGATCCGCTCGGCGAGGGTCTCGATCAGGTCCACCGGCTCGCCTTCTACGACGGCCACGACCTCTTCGGCCACGACGCCGTAGTGAACGGTCTTCGCCAGGTCGTCGTCGGCCGCGGCCGGCCGGGTGTCCAGCCCCAGAACGAGGTCCACGATGAAGGTCTGGCCCTCCTCGCGCTCCTTGGGGAAGACACCGTGGTGCCCGCGGGCCTTGAGGCCGCGCAGCGCGACACGATCCACGCGAATCACTCCTGCAATCGTCGGGAAGGACCGGTGTGCACCGCGTGCGGGCGGCACTCCGGTCTCAGACGAATCTACCTGCGGGCACTGACAAAGCCGGGCTGCAAGGCGCGGACCCGGGCCGGGATCACGAGGGTTCATCTCGTGTTTCCCGGGGGAAACCCGGCCGTGTCATGGGTTGGTAGCGGCTCCTACCCAGGGGTAGGTGATTCCAACCACTTCTTGCTCCCTGCGGAGCGTCTACCCGCTCAGGCGAGGGGGCCACCGTCCGGGTTCACGCCGTTGACGCCGGTGTCGCCGGCCTCGCCCTCATCGTCCTCGCTCTCCGCCAGGACGGGCGAGGCGTGGTGCGACCAGAGCTTCCAACCGGAGGATGTGCGCCGGAACACGTTCGTGGCGACGACGAGCTGACCGACCAGTGGTCCCAGTTCCGCGCCCTCCTCGGGGGCGGGGCCGCCGCTGAGGATGTTCTCGGTGCAGGTCACGAGCGCGGTGTCGCCGGTCACGGAGACGTGCACGTCGGTGAGGAAGAACTGGATGTAGTCGGTGTTGGCCATGATCAGGGCGTACGACCTGAGGACTTCGCCGCGGCCGGTGAGCACGGGCCAGCCGGGGTGTACGCAGGAGACCACGCCGCTGTCCGCCGGGTCGTGGTACTCCTCGTCGACGCCCAGGTCGGCGGGGGTGAGCCAGAGCGAGGACAGTTCCTCGAAGTCGCCGCGTTCCATCGCCTCGTAGAAGGCGGTGTTGGCGGCCTCCACCTGCTCGACGTCGGTATGAGGGGCGCTCACCGGGTTCCTTCCGCCCCACGCTCACCACGGACACCGGGCGCCGAGCCCGCTGTACGCGCCTCCTCCACGGCCCGCGCGACCCGCACGGCGTCCGCGGTGGCGTGTACCTCATGTACGCGCACCGCCCATGCGCCGGAGTGCGCCGCGAGTGCGGAGACGGCGGCCGTGGCGGCATCGCGCTCCCGGGCCGGCGGGGGTGCGCCCTCCGGGCCGGCGAGGACGCGGCCGAGGAACCTCTTGCGGGAGGCGGCCACGAGCAGGGGGTGGCCGAGGGCGCGCAGGCGGTCGAGGTGGGCGAGAAGGGTGAGGTCGTGCTCGGCCTCCTTGGAGAAGCCGAGACCGGGGTCGACGACGATCCGGTCGGGGGCGATGCCGCCCGCCAGCACGGCCTCCACGCGCGTGTGCAGCTCGTCGACGACTTCGGCCACCACGTCCTCGTAGACGCCCTTGACGTTGCCGCCCTGGAGGAAGCCGCGCCAGTGCATGACGACGAACGGGGCGCCCATGCCGGCGACCACGGGGATCATCGCGGGGTCGGCGAGGCCGCCGCTGACGTCGTTGACGAGGGCGGCGCCGGCGGCGAGGGACTGTTCGGCGACACAGGCGCGCATGGTGTCGACGGAGACGACGACGCCTTCGGAGGCGAGGCCGCGGACGACGGGGATGACGCGCCGGAGTTCCTCTGCCTCGTCCACCCGGGTGGCACCGGGGCGGGTGGACTCGCCGCCGACGTCGACCAGGTCGGCTCCTTCGGCGACGAGGTCCAGGCCGTGCTTGACGGCGGCCGTCGTGTCGAACCAGCGGCCGCCGTCGGAGAAGGAGTCGGGGGTCACGTTGACGACGCCCATGACCGCGCACCGGTCCCATGCCGGAAGGCCGGCGACCTGGCCGCGCCCGCTGAGGTTGTTCATACGTTCAGCGTAGGCCCAGGAGGGGGGCCGGAACGCGCGGCGGCCCGGGCGGGCGCCCCGTGCTGGAGGGGTTGGGGCGCCCGCCCGGGCCCGTTCCGCGGCCGTACCGCTCGCTCCCGCGGCGCTCAGGCCGCGCGGACGTCGTGTTCCGCCATGGTGTGCGCGCAGGGGCGCGCGGCGGCCGCCTTGCGCCGGCGCAGGAAGTGCGGGAGCGGCAGGGCGAAGTTGACGAAGCCCTCCGCCTGCATGGCGGCGAAGCCTATGCGGGGCAGGTCCGCGCTGTTCCGGTAGACCACGAAGCGGGGCTCCCAGCGCGGCTGGAACTTGGCGTTGAACTTGTACAGCGACTCGATCTGGAACCAGCGCGAGAGGAACACCAGCAGTCCCCGCCAGGCGCGCAGCACCGGACCGGCGCCGATCTTCTCGCCGCGCGCGAGGGCGGAGCGGAACATCGCGAAGTTCAGCGAGACCCGGGTGACGCCGAGCTTCGGCGCGGCCTGGAGGGCGGCGACGATCAGCAGCTCGTTCATGCCGGGGTCCGCGCTGCGGTCGCGGCGCATCAGGTCCAGCGAGGCGCCGTCCTTTCCCCAGGGCACGAAGTGCAGGATCGCCTTCAGGTCGCCGTACTCGCCGGGCTGGTCGTCCTGCTTGTGCGCGGTGGCGATCAGGCAGTCGCCGTCGGCGGCGTCGCCGATGCGGCCGAGCGCCATGGAGAAGCCGCGCTCGGTGTCGGTGCCGCGCCAGTCCTCCGCCGCCCGGCGGATGCGCTCCAGCTCGGCCTCGCCGAGGTCACGGATACGCCGTACCCGGGTTTCGTAGCCGGCTCGCTCGATGCGCTTGACCATTTGTCGGACGTTGCGCATCGCGCGTCCGGCGAGCGAGAAATCCGCGACGTCCACCACCGCCTCGTCACCCAGTTCCAGGGCGTCCAGGCCGGTCTCACGGGTCCACACCTCGCCGCCCGTCTCCGAGCAGCCCATGACGGCGGGAGTCCAGGAGTGGGCCCTGGCCTCGTCCATGAACCGCTCGATGGCGCCGGGCCAGGCCTCGACGTCGCCGATGGGGTCGCCGCTGGCGAGCATCACACCGGAGACGACGCGGTAGGTGACGGCGGCCTTGCCGCTGGGGGAGAAGACGACCGCCTTGTCGCGGCGCAGCGCGAAGTGGCCGAGAGAGTCGCGCCCGCCGTGCTTGGCCAGCAGGGCCCGCAGCCGGGACTCGTCCTCCTCGGTGAGGCGCGCGACCGGGTGCTCGGGGCGGAAGGCCAGGTAGATGGTGGTGACGGCGGTGATCCAGCCGAGGGCGCCGAGGGAGAAGGCGACGGTCCAGGACGTGTTGCCCTGGTAGTCGACCGGGCCCTCGAAGCCGAACAGGCCGTAGACGACGTGCGTCAGCCGATCGGCCAGGCTCGGGTCGCCGATGGTCCGGTGCGGATGGACGCTGACGATGATGAGTCCGAGCACGAGGGAACCGGCGCTCATGAGGACGAAGTTGGCGAGCGCGCGCCACCTGCTGCGCGGGTCGGGCAGCGCCGCGAACTGGTCGCGATGGATGAGCAGCGGCACGAGCAGTGCGACCGCGATGAGCACACCGACGATAGAGTGCCGGTACGCGAACTGCGCCGCCGCGCCCGCCGGCAGCAGTGCGACCGCCGCCCGCCACGCCCGGCGCTTGCGCCGTTTGAGGCCGTGCGCGAGCAGCAGCAACAGCACACCGGCGCTCAGCGACAGCGCCGCGGCGAAGGGCCCGAACGAGCCCGGCAGCACCTCGGCGATGGCGTGCATACGACTGTGACGGAAGCGCGGGAACACACCCGCCGCAATGTCCAGGACGCCCACGAGGGCGGCCGCAGTGCCGACCAGGGCGGGAACGGCCTCGGGGCGTGGGCCGCGAAGTATGCGCCGCGCCCGGCTCGATCGGCCCGGAACCTCGCCCGACATTTCCCCATCTATCCTGACAGACATCGCATCCCGTAGTTCTGCGAGAGACCTTGAACCCGGGCCCGATCGGGCATCCGGCGACATTGCGCCCTCTAGGACGGTGTCTGGGGGAGAGAGGTTCACTCCCCACCGGAAAGTCGGGTCAAAGGCCAAGGAAAGCCCCGGGCAAGCCTTCGCAATCAAGCGTGGGCGGCGCCGGGCGGAAAGCGCAGGCAGGAAGCAGCCCATGGGTCTCACGAGCAACAAAGTGCTGATGCTGGTCATCGTCCTCGCCGCCGTGCTGTTCGTCGGCACGGTGTGGCTGTGGCCGCGACTGGCCCGACGGAGCTGGCGGGCCGTCAGCGGACGGGTCGGCCTCTTGCTCGCCACCCAGCTGGCGGTCTTCGCCTCCGCAGGCCTCTTCGCCAACCAGACCTTCGGTTTCTACGCCAGCTGGGCCGACCTGTTCGGCCAGGAGAACGGCCAGGGAGTGGTCGTCGACCATATAGCGGGCGGCGGCGGAAACAGCCCCATCCAGGTGGTCTCGACCTCCCGGGTCATCGGGGTGAGCAGTCCGCTGCCGCAGGTGGCCGGGCAGGTCCAGAAGGTCGACATCATCGGCCGTACGACCCATCTGGCCACGCCCGCCTTCGTGTACCTCCCCCCGGAGTACTTCCAGCCGCAGAACCGCGCGCGCAAGTTCCCGGTCTCCGTCGTCCTCACGGGCTACCCCGGCACGGCGCAGGCGCTGGTGGACAAGCTGCACTACCCCAGTACGGCGCAGCAGCTGGGCAAGAACGGGAAGATGCAGCCGATGATCCTGGTGATGCTGCGGCCGACCGTGGCACCGCCGCGCGACACCGAGTGCGTCGACGTTCCCGGTGGCCCGCAGGCCGAGACCTTCTTCGCCAAGGACCTGCGCGAGTCGGTGATGGCCCACTACCGGGTCGACAAGACGCCCGCCAGCTGGGGCATCGCCGGCGACTCGACCGGCGGCTACTGTGCACTGAAGATCGCCATGCACCACCCGGGTTCCTACGCCGCCGCCGCGGGCCTGTCGCCGTACTACAAGTCGCCGATCGACCCCACCACCGGGGACCTCTTCCACGGCAACAAGAACCTGCAGAATCGCGCCGACCTCTTCTGGTCGCTCAAGCATCTGCCCGCTCCCGAAACGTCACTGCTCGTCACCAGCAGCAAGGTCGGTGAGCACAACTACAAGGACACGCTCAAGTTCATCAAGGCCGTGCAGGACACGAACGTGACCAGGGTCTCGTCGATCATCCTTCCGAGCGGCGGGCACAACTTCAACACCTGGAAGCGGGAGATCCCCGGGATGCTCCAGTGGCTCAGCACCAAGCTGGTCGCCCACTGACCCCCTGGGCCTGACGCCCCGTAAAGCCGAGCATGTGGCCGTGTTTTTACGGGGCGGGGGTCCGCGATTCGCCTACGCGCGGTAAGTTTCTGGCCATGCCACGTGGACGCCACCGCCATTCCCCACCTCTGCACCGGCTGTTGCCTCCCTCGGCGATCGCCGGGGTCTCCGTCGTCTGCGCGCTGGGTCCCTGGGTGTTCTCCGAGGTCATGGTGCTGCGCGCCCTGGCCTCGGCCGCCGCGGCGACGGCAGTCGTCGGCGCGGTCGTGATGCGCCACTGGGACACCCAGGCGGGCAAGCGGGTCGCCGAGCTCACGCGCGCGCGTGCCGGCGACGAATGGCGGTACGAGGAACGGGTCGCCGAACTCGAGACCGACCTGGAGGAGTCGCGCGAGCTGCGCACCAAGCTGGAGCAGCGGCTGCGCGCCAAGCGCGCGGAGCTGGCCGGCCTGCGCAACGAGCACGCGGCCCTGCTGCGCCGGTACGCCACGGCGGAGACCGAGCGCGCGACCGCCCTGGAGGGACGCCGGCTGCTGGAGATCGAGGCGGCCGTGCCCTCCTCCTCGCCCGCGCTGCCGCCCGCGCGCAGTGCCGAGGCGGATCCGGAGCCGGTCGAGGCTCCCGAGGCCGGGGCGGACTCCGGGGACGAGCCGGCGGAGCACGCGGTGTTCTCGCCCGAGGGCGCACGGCTGTACCGGCGCGCCCTGACGGCACTCGCCCAGTTCGGCAAGGAGAGCTCGGCCGACGCCGTGACGGACGCCACTCAGGCCGCCACGCCGGAGACGTCCGAGGCTTCGGCCTCCGAGGCTTCGGAGGCTTCGGCTTCGGAGGCCGTGGATTTTGGGGGTACGGCTCCGGAGGCGGCGGCTTCCGAGACGGGTGAGCCCAAGGCCGAGGTGGGCGCCGTTCCTGTGAGCAAGATCGTTCCTGCGGGCGAGGTCGATGTGCGTAAGGCCGATGTGGTTGCGGCCGGCTCCGCCGCCGAGGCCGAGGGCGCTGCGGAAGGCGGCATACCGGACGGCGCCGGTGCTTCCCGGAGCGAGGCCGGTGCGCCGGCCGCCCAGGAGGAGGAGGCGCAGGGGCAGCCCGAGGCGGCCGTCGGGCACGCGCGCGCGGCCGCCGCCTCCACGGCACCGGCCGAGCTCACGGGACCCGTGGCGCAGCCGCCCGCCGGGCACTTCACGGTGCCGACCGCGGTGGCCGTCGTACCGGCCGCGCCCGCGCGGCGCCCGGTGATCGAGGGCGGTTTCGACTTCTTCGGCACCCAGAAGGACGCGCCGAAGGCCGCGCTGGACTCCGTGCACAACGAGGATCTCGCCGACGTCGTCGGCCCGGAGGCCCTCGCCGTGCACAAGGCCGAGGCGGAGGCCGGGTTCAAGGACGCCGGAGCACAGGAGCAGGGCGTCGGCCAGGTCATCGACCTGACCGCGCACGACGAGACCGAGCAGATCGACGTCCAGGGGCTGCGCAGCGCGGCTTCCTGAGGCCCCACCGGACACCGGGCCCGGCTTCCCGCAAGGGGGAGGCCGGGCCTCATGTCATCCGGATGCCATCCAGCGGTCGGGGCGTGCGTCCCGGCGGCCCGTACGGGACCTCTCCGCCTGGGCGTGCAGAAGTCTCGCCGCCTCCTGGGCGTCTCGCAGACGGGCCGTCACGGTCTTGTCGGCCCCGGTGTCCACATGGACGTCGGCAAGCCGCCACAGGCGCTGCCAGGGCCCCTGGCTCAGCCGTACGCTCTGCACCTTGGCGTGCGGGACCAGCGAGAGCCTGCGCCGCAGCAGGCCGTGCCGGGTCGCGAACACCGTGCCCGTGACAGCGAGGCGATGGCCGCGCCACCACACCGGCAGGCACCAGCGGGCCCGCCGCGCCGGGCGCGACAGTTCCTGAGGCACCGTCACGCCGTGCAGCACGCGCGTGACGACCGACTCGGCGACCGGGCGCGGGGCGACCGGTACCAGCACCGAGTTGGCGGACCCGGCCACGTCCAGTTCCACCCGCACCCAGCCGAGCCGCCGCCACAGCAGCGGCTCCACGATCCGTACGGTCTGCACCCGGCCGGGCGGCACCGTCTCGTGCGTACGGTCGAGCAGCCCGTGGTCGATGCGCAGCCCGTCGGGTGACTCGCTCACCGTCCAGTCGAACTCGCCGGCGAACCGCCCCGCGCTGCTCGCGCCGGCGGCGCCGAGCAGCGGCAGCGCGGATGCCAGGACCGTCCACAGGTTGTGGGTGGCGAGCCAGAGCACGGTCGGTACGACGACGGCGCCGCACAGCGAGCCCCAGGTGGCGCCCGTCAGCACCAGGGAGAGCGCCAGCGCACGTGGGGGCACGCGCAGCAGCTCGCGCGCCGGGGCCTCGCCGACTTCGCGCGCCGTCTCGGGTGCGAAACCCGCCGCGCGCGCGAGCAGCTCCGCGCGCAGGGCGCGTGCCTCCTGCTCGCCGAGGAAGGCCAGTTCGTCCTTGGCGTCGGCGCCCACGACGTCGATCCGCAGCTTGGCGACGCCCGCCACGCGCGCGAGGAGGGGGCGGGAGACGTCGACGGCCTGGATGCGCTCCAGCCGGATGTGCGCGGTGCGCCGGAACAACAGGCCGGTCCGGATGCGCAGTTCGGTGTCGGTGACCGCGTAACGCGTGAACCACCACGACAGGAAGCCGTAGAGCCCGGCCAGGGGCACCAGTACGGCGAGCCCCAGGAGCAGCGCGGTGGTGGTCAGCCGGGTCAGCTGCTCCTGCGTTCCGTTCGGGTCGTGCACCGCCCATCCGGCGAGTACGGCGATCGGCGCCCACGCCCGCCGGAAGGGCGTGACGGGGTGCAGCCGACGCTCGGCCGCGCGCTCCTCGGCACGGCCACCGTCCTGTGCGCCCGCGGGGCCGTCCGCGGCGCTCATGTGCTCTGCGGCAGCCGTGCCTGCCGTATCTATGCCCGCTGTGGCGTCTGCGGCGTCGCCGTGGTCCGGGGGCGTCACAGGCCCGCCGATCGTGCCTCGCCCAGCTCGGTGAGCCGGTCACGCAGCCGTTCCGCCTCGGCCGGGTCCAGGCCGGGGATGGTGGCGTCGGTCGCGGCGGCCGCCGTGTGCAGCTGCACGGTGGCCAGCCCGAAGCGCCGCTCGACGGGCCCGGAGGTGACCTCCACCAGCTGCATCCGCCCGTACGGCACCACCGTCTCCTCGCGCCACAGCACACCACGGCTGATCAGCAGGTCGTCCGCGCGCTCCGCGTACCGCCACGAGCGCCAGTTGCGTTCCACCAGCCGCCAGCACCACGCGCCGACGGCCGCCGGCACCAGCGCGAGGGCGGCCCACGCGGGCCCCACGAACAGGCCCGGCAGCAACCCGGTGGCGAGCGCGAGCACCGCCGCCCCCACCATCACGAACAGCCGGCGCACGCGTATCAGAGCGGGCTGCAGCCCCCGCCAGACCAGGCCGGCCCCCGGTATCCCGGTCTCCTCCGGGCTCCCCGTTTCCATGGGCCCAGCGTACGTAGGGGAAACTGGGGCCATGACTCCTACGACGGAGACCACGGTCGGGATCGGCGGCGCCGCGGAGAGCACCGACATGGTGCTCAACATCGGGCCCCAGCACCCGTCCACGCACGGCGTGCTGCGGCTCAGGCTCGTGCTGGACGGGGAGCGCATCGTGCGCGCGGAGCCGGTGATCGGCTATATGCACCGCGGCGCCGAGAAGCTCTTCGAAGCACGCGACTACCGTCAGATCATCGTGCTCGCCAACCGCCACGACTGGCTCTCGGCGTTCTCGAACGAGCTGGGCGTGGTCCTCGCCGTGGAGCGGATGCTCGGCATGGAGGTGCCCGAGCGGGCGGTGTGGACGCGCACGCTGCTCGCCGAGCTGAACCGGGTCCTGAACCACCTGATGTTCCTCGGCTCCTATCCGCTGGAGCTGGGCGGCATCACCCCGGTGTTCTACGCGTTCCGGGAGCGTGAGGTGCTCCAGAACGTGATGGAGGAGGTCTCCGGCGGGCGCATGCACTACATGTTCAACCGCGTCGGCGGCCTCAAGGAGGACCTGCCGGCCGGCTGGAGCGCACGCGCGCGTGCCGCCGTCGCCGACGTGCGCTCGCGCATGGACGTCTTCGACGATCTGGTGCTCGGCAACGAGATCTTCCGGGGGCGCACGCGCGCGGTGGGCGCGATGACCCCGGAAACCGTGCACGCCTACGGCGTGAGCGGGCCCATCGCGCGCGCCTCGGGCGTCGACTTCGACCTGCGCCGCGACGAGCCGTACCTGGCGTACGGCGACCTGCAGGAGACCCTCAAGGTCGTTACCCGGAGCGAGGGCGACTGCCTCGCCCGCTTCGAGGTGCTCCTGGAGCAGACCCACAACGCGCTCGATCTCGCGGACGCCTGCCTGGACCGGCTCGCCGAGCTGCCGCCCGGGCCGATCAACCAGCGGCTGCCGAAGGTGCTGAAGGCACCCGAGGGGCACACGTACGCGTGGACCGAGAACCCTCTCGGCATCAACGGCTACTACCTGGTCAGCAAGGGCGAGAAGACGCCGTACCGGCTGAAGCTGCGCTCGGCCTCGTACAACAACATCCAGGCGCTGACCGAGCTGCTGCCGGGGACGCTGGTGGCGGACATGGTGGCGATCCTGGGTTCGATGTTCTTCGTGGTCGGCGACATCGACAAGTAGGCCGGAAGCAGGCCGGCCGCGGGCGGGGGGACCGGCTCAGGCGAGCGGGTCCGAAATTCCAACCGGCTGCAGCAGCCAGCCGAAGTCGCCGAGGCCGCCCGGCGCGGTGAGTTCGGCGGCCTCTCCCGCGCTCGCGAGGGCGCGCACATAGGCGGAGGGGTCCGTGGAGGCCAGCGCGAGCGGGGGGCGCGCGCCGGTGATCTTGAGGGCGCGCAGGGCGGCGCGCTGCGTGAGCAGGCGCGCGGGGGAGAGGGATCGCGCTGTGCCGGAGGGCGCTTGCGCCGTGTCTGGGGGCGTGTTCCTCTCATCACCCGCCACCTGTGGGGGCGTGCGCGCCGTGTTCTGCGGTGTGCCGGGCGCCGCGCCCGAGGGGGTGTGCGTCGTCCTTCGGGCTGAGCGCGCCGTCTCCGTGAGCGGGCGCGCCGTATCGAGGGGCGTGTGCGCCGTGGTCGAGGGCGTTCCCGAGGTCGTGCGCGAGGTCGTACGCGCCGTGGGAGCCGCCGCGCACGCATCCAGCGCGACGTGGGCCGTGATGTCGCACGACCCGTCCGGCACGGGCGCCGTCTCGCGCCCCTCCCGGAAGCCGGTGAGCGTCCCGAACGGGGGGCGCGTGCCGGCGGTGTGCGCGTAGTCCACGGCCACCGCGAGCCCGCGCACCACCCGGTCCACGGCCGACGCCCACGCCAGGTCCCGGGGCAGCCCGATCTCCGCACGCAGCCCCTCCTCGGCCGGCAGCGGCCACCACCGCGCGAGCCAGTCCGCATCCGCGCCGGTCACCGGCTCCCCGAGCCGCTCGCTGCCGTCGTCGCCGACGAGTACCAGCCGGGGCACCCCAGCGGGGTCGACCTCGGCGACGTCCACGGGCACGTTGTCCAGCCACTCGTTGGCGAACAGCAGGCCCGTGACGGCGGCCGGGGGCGTGTCCAGCCAGGCGATCCGCTCGTCGAGTCCGGCCGGGCGGTCGGCGCGCTCGACGGCGTACCCACGCGCGCGTGCCGCCACGTCGGCAGGCAGGGCGGCCAGGACCCCGGTGACCAGCTCGCCGCGCCCCGCGCCCATGTCGACGAAGTCGAGTGCCGCGGGCCGTCCCAGCGCCTGGTCGACCCGGCACAGCAGCCGGGCCACGGCCCGCGCGAACAGCGGGGAGGCGTGTACGGACGTACGGAAGTGGCCGGCCGGGCCCTCCGGGCGGCGGTAGAAGCCGCCGGGACCGTACAGGGCGGCCTCGGTGGCCGCACGCCAGCCGCGCCGGCCCTGGCCGTGGTGACCGCCGTGCTCGCCGCCCTGGGGCTGTTCCGCTTCCGGTGCCGTCTCATCCGTCACCGGAACAGACTAGGCGCACAGATGATCACTTCCTCCACCTTGCGGAGTACGCGCGCCGGGCGCGGATCGGTCCTCCGGTTGACCCCTGCACGCATCTGGTTTCCCTACTCTGGGTTACGTGCAGCGCCTCTATGACTTCCTCCGCCGCCACCCGACCGGGGTCGACACCTTCTGGGCCGTCGTCCTGTTCGGGCTGTCGTGCGTGAGCGTGGTCAATCTCCACGGGACGCCCGGTTACCACGGAACGCTCGCCGAGGGGATGGCCGTCTCCGCCGTCCTGTGCGTCGTCGTCGCGCTGCGCCGCCGTTTCCCGGAGCCGATGCTGCTGCTCGCCCTCACCGTGGGGCTCGCCCAGCTGGTGGTGGACTTCGAGACGACCGCCGCCGACTTCGCGATGCTCGTGATCACCTACACGGTCGCGACGATCGGGGCGCGCTGGGCCTCCCGGCTCGCGCTCGCCGCGAGCCTCGGTGCGGCGGCCCTCGCGCAGATCCGCTGGCCCGCCGAGCACACCAGCTTTCTGGGACAGATCGCCATAGTGGTCTTCCAGACGGTGCCCTTCGCGCTCGCCTGGGTGCTCGGTGACTCCATGCGCACCCGGCGCGCCTACTTCGCCCAGCTGGAGGAGCGCGCGGCCCGCCTGGAGAAGGAGCGGGAGGCACAGTCGAAGGTCGCGGTGGCCGCCGAGCGCGCCCGTATCGCGCGCGAGCTGCACGATGTCGTCGCGCACAACGTGTCGGTGATGGTGGTGCAGGCCGACGGCGCCGCCTACGTGCTCGACACCGCGCCGGACCAGGCCAAGAAGGCCCTGGAGACGATCTCCTCCACCGGCCGTCAGGCCCTCGCCGAGATGCGCCGCCTGCTGGGCGTGCTGCGCACCGGCGAGCACCAGGAGAGCGGGGAGTACGTCCCCCAGCCCGATGTCGAGCAGATCGACGAGCTCATCGAGCAGTGCCGCAGCTCCGGCCTCCCGGTCGACTTCAAGGTCGAGGGCACCCCGCGGCGGCTGCCCAGCGGCGTGGAGCTGACCGCGTACCGGATCGTGCAGGAGGCACTCACCAACACCCGCAAGCACGGCGGGCCCAACGCGGGCGCGAGCGTCCGGCTGGTCTACTTCGACGACGGGCTCGGCCTGCTGGTCGAGGACGACGGCAAGGGCGCCCCGCACGAGCTGTACGAGGAGGGCGGCGCGGACGGCCGGGGGCACGGCCTGATCGGCATGCGCGAGCGGGTCGGCATGGTGGGCGGAACCCTGGACGCCGGCCCGCGTCCGGGCGGAGGATTCCGCATCAGCGCCCTGCTCCCGCTCAAACCGGCGCACTGACGCGCCCGCACGCCCCCTGTTGACACCTGTAACACCGGCATCCCCGCCCCGAACGAAAGAGGCCCGATGACGATCCGCGTGATGCTCGTCGACGACCAGGTGCTGCTGCGCACCGGGTTCCGGATGGTGCTCGCCGCCCAGCCGGACATGGAGGTCGTCGCGGAGGCGGGCGACGGCGTCGAGGCCCTGCAGGTGCTGCGGTCCACGCCCGTCGACGTCGTCCTGATGGACGTCCGTATGCCGAAGCTGGACGGCGTGGAGACCACCCGGCGGATCTGCACCGAGCCCGATCCGCCCAAGGTGCTGATCCTGACCACCTTCGACCTCGACGAGTACGCCTTCTCCGGCCTGAAGGCGGGCGCCTCCGGCTTCATGCTCAAGGACGTGCCGCCCGGCGACCTGCTCGGCGCGATCCGCGCCGTGCACAGCGGCGACGCGGTCGTGGCGCCCTCCACCACGCGGCGCCTGCTGGACCGCTTCGCGCCGATGCTGCCTTCCTCCGGCAAGGAGCCGCAGCACAAGGAGCTGGAGCGGCTCACCGACCGGGAGCGCGAGGTGATGGTGCTGGTCGCGCAGGGCCTGTCCAACGGCGAGATCGCGGCCCGCCTGGTGCTGAGCGAGGCCACCGTGAAGACCCACGTGGGCCGCATCCTGACCAAGCTCGGCCTGCGCGACCGGGTACAGGTCGTGGTCCTGGCCTACGAAACGGGGCTGGTGCGCGCGGGCGGCCACGGCTGAGACCGGCGGCGACGGGCCGGGGCAGGCGCGCTGGGCCCGCAGTGGCCGCGGCCATGGGCGCAGGCCTCTTCCGGGCGCGGCCGGGGCTGGCTGCCGACGGGCCTCGGCGCAGGATCCCGCCCGACCCGGCTGAGGCCGGCAGCGGCGGACCGGCGTCGGCGCGGACCCTCTTGGGGGCGGCTGGGCCCGCAGTGGCCGCGGGCATGGGCGCAAGCCTCTTCCGGGCGCGGCCGGGGCTGGCTGCCGACGGGCCTCAGCGCAGGATCCCGCCCGGCCTGGCTGAGGCAGGCAGCGACGGACCGGCCTCGGCGCAGACCCCCTTGGGGGCGGCTGGGGCCGCTGCGGCTGTGGGCGTGGGCGCAGGGCCCTTCCCGGGCATGGCTCAGAGCGGTGTCGGCGGGGCGGCGTAGGTGCAGGCCCTCTTGGCGTGGCTGGGGCCGCTGCGGCTGTGGGCGTGGGCGCAGGGCCCTTCCCGGGCATGGCTCAGAGCGGCGTCGGCGGGGCGGCGTAGGTGCAGGCCCTCTTGGCGTGGCTGGGGCCGCAGTGGCTGTGGGCGTAGGCGCAGGCCTCCTGCCGGGTGCGGCCGGGGCTGGCTGCCGACGGGCCTCAGCACAGGAGCTTGCCCGGCCACGGCTGGCGGCAAGTCCCGGTGGAGGGCGTGGGCGCAGGCTCCTGTCGGGCGTGGCGGGGACCGGCTGCCGACGGGGCTGATCGCAGGGCCCCGGTCGGGCACGGCTGGGGCAAGCCCCGGCGGCGCGCGTCGGTGCAGACCCCCCGGGCGCGGCTGAGGTCGCAGCGGCTGCGGGCGCGCAGGTTTCCCGCCCGGCGCGGCGGGGGCCCGCCCGTCGACGGGGTCTGAGTGCGGGACTCCGCCCGGCCACGGCTGGGCAAGCCTCGGGCAGGGCCCTTCCCGGGCATGGCTCAGAGCGGTGTCGGCGGTCGCCCGCATAGGCGCAGGCCCCTGGGTGAGGTCAAGCCGCAGCGGCTGCGGGTGGCGTCGGCGTGGGCTCCCCCCGCGTCACGGCTCGGTGGGTTTCGGTGCCGGACGTCGGCCGGGTACGGCTTGGGAAGCTTCCGGTGGCGGGCGGCGGTGTGAGCCCCTCATGGCCACCGTTGCCCCCCGCGAGGCATCTCAGCGCAGGACGCCCTCGATGAAGTCGCTGCCCAGGCGGGCCACCGCCGTCAGGTCCAGCTGGTGCCGGACGTACCGGCCGCGGCGGCAGTTGGTGATCAGGCCCGCCTTCTTCAGCACCGCCAGGTGCCGGGATATCTCGGGCGCGGACATGCCGTGCGCGTCGGCCAGTTCGCTCGTGGTGTGCGGGGCCCGCGCCAGGTGCCGGCACAGCCGCATCCGGACCGGGTGGGCCAGCGCCTCCATGCGGCGGGTGAGCTGCTCGACGGAGGGGGCCTGCGGGCGGGTGCCGCTCGCCGGATAGGTGATCGAGGGTTGCCAGCCGTGCCGGTGCAGGACCAGGAGGTGCGGCCGGCCGAGGCTGGTCGGCACCAGGACCAGGCCGCCGTCGCCCGTGGCGGTGCGGCCCACCGAGAGTTTGTCGACCGTGATGAGCGCCGCCTCCTCGTCCAGCGAGATGGCCTCGGAGAGGGAAGCGAGGGCTTCACCGAGCCCCTTGTGGCGCAGCAGCTCGGTCTTGTGCCGGGCGTCGGCGGCGAGTTGGGGCTGGAGGCGGGCCCAGGTGTCGGCGAAGAAGGCCTCGTCGCAGTCGAGCATCAGCTGCCGGAACCAGGCGCGGACGACCGGCGGGTCCTCCAGCAGCCGGCGTGTGAACCGCTCCTGCACGGCACCGCGCGCGGCGGCCAGCTCCAGGGAGCGGCGGCGCAGTTCCGGGTCGGTCAGCGGGCTGGGAGTACGGACGTCGTAGCGCAGCTGGCAGGTGAACTCCAGGGCGGCGCTGACGAACTGTTCGTCCGTCAGTTTGTCCAGCTGGTCCAGTTCCTCGCCGAGCGTGGCGCCGGGCAGCTCCCGGCCGCCGGGGAGGCCGGCGAACGGGGCGAAGACGTCAGAGAACGTCGTCTGCCACAGGAATTCCGCCTCGCACAGCCGGTCGGCCAGGCAGGGGTCCAGCCGGGACGAGACGGCGGTCGCCCAGCCCTGCAGGCCCGGGTGGTGGCCGGGTGCGCTGAGGGCGTGCAGGGCCATCCCCAGCTCCGCCAAGGGAGAGGGCACGACGGAGACCCGCTCCCGTGGCAGTCCGGTGATGTCGATGCTCACGCTCATGCCTTCCATCGTGCACCCCGCCACTGACAGCGCCGCCGTGGATTGACGGCAGCCGTCAATCCACGGGACAGCCGCCCGGCCCGGGAGCAGCCTGGAACACCGGGCAGCCGCGGAGCCCGAACGGTCACCGATCCGTCGGTGACCAGTCCCCGTACCGAGAGTCCCTAGACCTTCCGAGAAGGCGATCCGCCATGAGCATCACCCAGCAGTACCTCCTCGACAGCCACCGCGCCCGCGTGCTCGGCGAACCGGAGCCGCCCGCGCCCGGCCGCCACGACGCCGATCTGCTGCGTGCACTGCGCGACCGCCGGCGCTTCGACGCGGTCATCGCCGAGCGACCCGCGCGGGGGCGCGTGCGGTACGCCCTGCGCCGGTGGCTGCGCCCGCGCGCGCTGTGATCACGGGGCGGGCAGGCGGGTCACGAAGTCGGCGACGGCCGCCCGTACGTCGTCCGCCGTCCACTCCAGGCCCGTGGCACGGATGACGACCTCCGTGCACGCCATGCCGGGCCCTCGCCGGTCCCAGGGGTTCGCGAAGAGCATCACCGATGTCTCCTCGCCCTGGCGCACGGCCGCCTCGGTCGCCGCATCGGGCTCGTACGGCAGCCAGACCTGGAACTCGTGGGTGTGCGGCACCTCGGGGTGTACGCGGGCCCACGGCACCCCGGCTTCGGCGAAACCTTCGCGCAGCGCGGCGGCCACCACGCGCGCGTGCCGCACGTAGTCGGGCAGCCGGGGCAGCTCCCGTTCGAGCCCGACGAACGCCGACAGTGCCGTCGGGAACTGCTGGAAGATCATCCCGCCGTACCGGTGCCGCCAGGTCTTCGCCTCCTCGATCAGGCTCTCCGGGCCGGCCAGCGCCGCGCCGCCGAAGCCGCCGAGCGACTTGTAGAACGACACATAGACGCTGTCGGCGAGGCCCGCGATCTCCTCCAGAGGGCGCCCGAAGTGGTCCGTGCACTCCCACAGGCGCGCGCCGTCGAAGTGGACCACCGCATCGCGCTCCCGCGCGGCCTCGACGACCTCGGTCAGCTCCTCCCACGTGGGCAGCACGAAACCGGCGTCCCTCAGGGGCAGTTCCAGCATCAGCGCCCCGAAGGGCTCCTCGAAGTCGCGTATCTCGGCGGCCGTGGGCAGCCGGGGTTCGTCGGTCACCCGCACCGGGCGGAGGCCGCTGACCTGGCTGAACGCGTTGCGTTCATGCACCTCGGGGTGGGAGAGGGCATGCAGGGCCACCGTCGGGTTGCCGGTGCGCCCGGCCCAGCAGCGCAGGGCCACCTGCTGGGCCATCGTGCCGGTCGGAAAGAACGCGGCGGCCTCGGTGCCGAGCAGCACGGCGACCCGCTCCTCCAGGGCGGCCACGATCCGGTTGCCGTAGACATCGGCGGGCTCGTCCAGGTCGTACACCCCGGGTGCCGCCTCCGTCAGATGCGCGAGGCGTTCGCGGATGGTGCCGCCCCAGCCCCCGCGTGACAGCGTGCGCCGTGCCTGCCGCTGGGCGGCCGCGCGCCGCTCCCGCCACCCCTGCGGCGACGGTAGTTCTCCGTCCCGCCCGATGCTCTGCTCAGCCGTATCGCTCATGCCGGGGATCATGCCGTCCCCCGGCCGGGTGGGGCATCGGAGTTTCCGTGCGGGGGAAACCGCCGCGGCACGTGGCGAAACCCACAGCCTGTGGACAACCGATCGGCGCCGGACCGAGATAGCGTTAACATGACGAGAAATCGTCCGGTACCCAGAGCGGACTGGAACGGGAAGGCCGCCGTCGCGTGAGTACAGTCCACCAGAAAGACCTCAAGGACCGCCCCGCGCGGCTCACCGTCGGCGTCGTCGGCGCCGGCCGCGTGGGCCCCGCGCTCGCCGCGTCCCTGAAGCTGGCCGGGCACCGCCCGGTGGCCGTCTCCGGTGTCTCCGACGCCTCCCGGCGGCGCGCCGAGACCATGCTCCCGGACGTGCCGCTTGTGCCGCCCGCCGAGGTCCTCAGACGCGCCGACCTGGTGCTGCTCACCGTCCCCGACGACGTCCTGCCCGGCCTGGTCACCGGCCTCGCCGAGACCGGCGCGGTACGGGCCGGACAGCTGCTGGTGCACACCTCCGGCCGCTACGGCGCACGGGTCCTCGACCCGGCCCTGCGCGCGGGCGCGCTGCCGATGGCGCTGCACCCGGCGATGACCTTCACCGGCACCCCCGTGGACGTCCAGCGCCTGGCAGGCTGCTCCTTCGGCGTCACCGCACCCGAGGAGCTGCGGCTGGCCGCCCAGGCCCTCGTCATCGAGATGGGCGGCGAGCCCGAGTGGATCAGCGAGCAGAACCGCCCGCTCTACCACGCGGCCCTCGCCCTCGGCGCCAACCACCTGGTGACCCTGGTCGCCCAGTCCATGGACCTGCTGCGCACCGCGGGCGTGGAGGCGCCCGACCGGATGCTCGGCCCGCTGCTCGGCGCCGCCCTGGACAACGCGCTGCGCTCGGGCGACGCGGCGCTGACCGGGCCCGTCGCGCGCGGGGACGCCGGCACGGTCGCCGCGCACATCACCGAGCTGCGCGCACACGCCCCGCAGACCGTCGCGGGCTACGTCGCGATGGCCCGCGCGACCGCCGACCGGGCACTCGCGCACGGCCTGCTGAAACCCGAACTCGCCGAGGACCTGCTCGGTGTGCTGGCCGACGGGGCCGGCGGCACGAACAGCACTCACGGCACCGAGGGGAACGAGCGATGACCACCGCCCTGCTGAGCACCGCCGACGAGCTGCACGCACGCGTGCGCCACGGCCGCCGCGCCGTCGTGATGACCATGGGCGCCCTGCACGAGGGCCACGCCACCCTGGTCCGCGCCGCGCGCGAGATCGCAGGACCGGACGGCGAGGTCGTCGTCACCGTCTTCGTCAACCCGCTGCAGTTCGGCGCGGGCGAGGACCTGGACCGCTATCCGCGCACGCTCGAAGCCGACCTGAAGGTCGCCGAACAGGCCGGTGCGGACGTCGTGTTCGCGCCCTCCGTGGACGAGGTCTACCCCGGCGGCGCCCCCCAGGTCCGCATCACCGCGGGCCCCATGGGCGAACGCCTGGAGGGCGCCTCGCGGCCCGGGCACTTCGACGGCATGCTCACCGTCGTCGCCAAGCTGCTGCACCTCACCCGCCCCGACGTGGCCCTGTTCGGGCAGAAGGACGCCCAGCAGCTGGCCCTGATCCGGCGCATGGTGCGGGACCTGAACTTCGGCGTCGAGATCGTCGCCGTACCGACCGTGCGCGAGGCGGACGGGCTCGCCCTGTCCAGCCGCAACCGCTACCTCTCGCCGGAGGAGCGGCTGACCGGGCTCGCGCTGTCCCGCGCGCTGTTCGCGGGCCGCGACCGGCACGCCGCGCAGGAAGCGCTGCGCGCGCGTGCCCGCGAAGTGCCCTCCACGCACGCGCGTGCCGAGGCGCTCAGCGCCCTCGGGGAGTCCCGTGCGGCCGCCGACGCGCACGCGGTCGCCACGGCGTCCCCGGGCGGCCCGGCGGCCGTCCGCGCGGCCGCCCGCCAGGTGCTGGACGAGGCCGCCCGCTTCGCCCCGCCGCTCGAACTGGACTACCTCGCGCTCGTCGACCCCTCCGACTTCACCGAGATCGGCGACGAGTTCACCGGCGAGGCCGTCCTCGCCGTCGCCGCCCGGGTCGGCACGACCCGGCTGATCGACAACCTTCCTCTCACCTTCGGAACCCTCGGAGTCGCCTCGTGACCAGCACAGGCACCAGCACAGGCATACGACTGCACGCGCCCGCGCCCGGCTGGGCCATCTCCGCGGACGTGGTCGTCGTCGGCTCCGGCGTGGCCGGCCTGACCGCGGCCCTGCGCTGCCAGGCAGCAGGGCTGACGACCGTCGTCGTCACCAAGGCCCGCCTCGACGACGGCTCCACGCGCTGGGCGCAGGGCGGCATCGCCGCGGCGATCGGCGAGGGCGACACGCCCGAACAGCACCTCGAGGACACCCTGGTGGCCGGCGCGGGCCTGTGCGACGAGGAGGCCGTACGGATCCTCGTCACCGAGGGCCCCGACGCCGTACGGCGGCTGATCTCCACCGGCGCCCACTTCGACACCGACGACGAGGGCGACATCCACCTCACCCGCGAGGGCGGCCACCACCGGCGCCGCATCGCGCACGCGGGCGGAGACGCGACCGGCGCGGAGGTCTCCCGGGCGCTCGTGGAGGCCGTACGCGCGCGTGGGCTGCACACCATCGAGAACGCGCTCGTGCTGGACCTGCTGACCGACGCCGACGGCCGTACGGCCGGTGTCACGCTGCACGTGATGGGCGAGGGCCAGCACGACGGCGTGGGCGCCGTGCACGCCCCCGCGGTGGTCCTCGCGACCGGCGGCATGGGCCAGGTGTTCTCCGCGACCACCAACCCGTCCGTGTCGACCGGCGACGGCGTGGCGCTGGCCCTGCGCGCGGGCGCCGAGGTCTCCGACCTGGAGTTCGTGCAGTTCCACCCGACCGTGCTGTTCCTCGGCCCGGACGCCGAGGGCCAGCAGCCGCTGGTCTCCGAGGCGGTGCGCGGCGAGGGCGCCCACCTGGTCGACGCCGACGGCGTGCGCTTCATGGTGGGGCAGCACGAGCTGGCCGAGCTGGCACCCCGGGACATCGTCGCCAAGGGCATCCTGCGGCGGATGCTGGAGCAGGGCGCCGAGCACATGTACCTCGACGCCCGGCACTTCGGCGCCGAGATGTGGGAGCACCGTTTCCCGACGATCCTGGCCGCCTGCCGCGCCAACGGCATCGACCCGCTCACCGAGCCCATCCCGATCGCCCCGGCCGCCCACCACGCCTCCGGAGGCGTCCGCACCGACGCCCGGGGCCGTACGACCGTGCCCGGCCTGTACGCGTGCGGCGAGGTCGCCTGCACCGGCGTGCACGGCGCCAACCGGCTCGCCTCCAACAGCCTCCTCGAAGGCCTCGTCTACGCCGAGCGCATCGCCGCCGACATCGCGCAGACCCGAGCGGAAAACGGCCTCCACGCGCGCGTGCCCGCACCGGTGCCGTACCCGGAGAAGCCCGCGCACCCGCTGCTCGCCCCCGAGACCCGCTTCGCCATCCAGCGGATCACGACCGAGGGCGCCGGCGTGCTGCGCTCCGAGGACTCCCTCGCCCGCGCCGCCGAACAGCTCCAGCGGCTGCACACGGACGCCCGCGACGCCCTCGAGGAGAACGGCAAGACCGCCGAGCCCGGCGTCGACACCTGGGAGGCCACCAACCTCCTGTGCGTCGCCCGCGTCCTGGTCGCCGCCGCGCGGCTGCGCGAGGAGACCCGCGGCTGCCACTGGCGCGAGGACAGCGCCGAGCGCGACGACAGCCACTGGCGGCGCCACATCGTCGTACGGCTCAATCCGGACCGGTCGCTGGCCGTACGCACCACGGACACCGCAGACTTCCCCCCAACCCGGTAACACCCCAGCGCCCAGGAGCAGTGACGAACGTGAGCACCGACGACCTTCCCCTCGCCCCCACCGGTGGCTGCGGCGACGGCTGCGCCTGCGGCGCCGAGGGCGACGAGGAGTACCTGGAGAGCGGGCTCGACCCCGCGCTCGCCGAGCTGCTGGCCGCCGCCGGGCTCGACCCGGTCGAGGTCGAGGACATCGCCAACGTGGCCATCCAGGAGGACCTGGACGGTGGCGTGGACGTGACGACCGTCGCGACCATCCCCGAGGAGGCGGTGGCCACCGGCGACTTCACCGCGCGCGAGGCGGGCGTCGTGGCGGGCCTGCGGGTCGCCGAGGCCGTGCTGTCCGTGGTCTGCACCGACGAGTTCGAGGTCGAGCGGCACGTCGAGGACGGCGACCGGGTCGAGGCCGGACAGAAGCTGCTGTCGGTCACCACGCGCACGCGTGACCTGCTGACCGCCGAGCGCAGCGCCCTGAACCTGATGTGCCGCCTGTCCGGCATCGCGACCGCCACGCGCGCGTGGTCGGACGCGCTGGAGGGCACCAAGACGCGCGTGCGCGACACCCGCAAGACCACCCCGGGCCTGCGCTCCCTGGAGAAGTTCGCTGTCCGCTGCGGCGGCGGCGTCAACCACCGCATGTCCCTGTCCGACGCCGCCCTGGTGAAGGACAACCACGTGGTCGCCGCCGGCGGCGTCGCGCAGGCCTTCAAGGCCGTACGGGAGGCCTTCCCGGAGGTGCCGATCGAGGTCGAGGTCGACACCCTGCACCAGCTGCGCGAGGTGGTCGAGGCGGGCGCCGACCTGATCCTGCTGGACAACTTCACGCCCGACGAGTGCGCGGAGGCCGTCGGGATCGTTCGCGGCCGGGCCCTGCTGGAGGCCTCCGGCCGGCTCAGCCTCGACACCGCGCGCATCTACGCCGACACCGGCGTGGACTTCCTGGCCGTCGGCGCGCTCACCCACTCCGCGCCGATCCTGGACATCGGCCTCGACCTGCGCGAGGCGGAGTAACCGCGATGCTCCTCACGATCGACGTCGGCAACACGCACACCGTCCTCGGCCTGTTCGACGGTGAGGACATCGTCGAGCACTGGCGCATCTCCACGGACGCGCGCCGCACGGCGGACGAGCTGGCGGTGCTGCTCCAGGGTCTGATGGGCATGCATCCGCTGCTCGGCGAGGAGCTGGGCGACGGCATCGACGGCATCGCGATCTGCGCCACGGTGCCCTCGGTGCTGCACGAGCTGCGCGAGGTCACCCGGCGCTACTACGGCGACGTCCCCGCCGTCCTGGTCGAGCCGGGCGTCAAGACGGGCGTGCCGATCCTCACCGACAACCCCAAGGAGGTCGGCGCGGACCGGATCATCAACGCGGTCGCGGCCGTCGAGCTGTACGGCGGCCCGGCGATCGTCGTCGACTTCGGTACGGCGACCACGTTCGACGCGGTGTCCGCGCGCGGGGAGTACGTCGGAGGCGTGATCGCGCCCGGTATCGAGATCTCCGTGGAGGCGCTCGGCGTCAAGGGCGCCCAGCTGCGGAAGATCGAGGTGGCCAGGCCGCGCAGCGTGATCGGCAAGAACACGGTCGAGGCCATGCAGGCGGGCATCGTGTACGGCTTCGCCGGGCAGGTCGACGGGGTCGTCAGCCGGATGGTGCGCGAGCTCGCCGACGACCCGGACGACGTCACGGTGATCGCCACGGGCGGGCTCGCCCCGATGGTGCTGGGGGAGTCCTCGGTGATCGACGAGCACCAGCCGTGGCTGACGCTGATCGGGCTGCGCCTGGTGTACGAGCGGAACGTGTCGCGGCTGTGAGGTGGGCCGGCGCCCGGGCGGGCGCCGGATTTCCCGCTTCACGTTTTCTCGCTTCACGCGCGCGTGGGGCCGTGTTCACGGCCCGTTCCCGTAGCCCCGGTCGAGGGAAACGGGGACCGACACGCGGCGAAATAACATCCCAATTCGTCACTTTTGTCCGATTAGCGGTAGCGTCGCCGCATGCCCACGCCATACGGATCACGCGGCGGCATGGCGTTCGGTGTGGAGGAGCTGCGTGTGCTCCGCCGCGCCCTCGCCCTCGCCCTTCACCCCGGCCAAGCGTCCGCCGAGGACGTCCAGGACTGCTTCCGGCTCGCCGAGTCGCTCGACGAGGCGATGCACGAGGGAGCGAGACTGCGCGCGTTCCTGGTGGCCGACCTCGGCCGGTACCGGGCCGCACTGCCGGGTACCGCCGTCGGCTATCTCGCCCTGCTGGAGGAGGCGCTGGGCGCCGGGCACCGGCCGACTCCCGACGATCTCGCGGCGCTGCGGGCGCTGCGCGGGAACCCGGCGGCGGCCGGGCTGCTGGACCGCTGCCAGGCGCTCGCCGAGCAGGACGTACGGGCCCGGTTCGCGCAGGGCGCCAGGGCCGTCCCCGCGCCCGCCGTACCACCCGCACGGGCGCGCCTGACGGCCCTTCCCGGTGGCGCGGGAGAGTCCGCGGCGGGACAGGGCGAGGAGTCGCCGAAACCCGCCCAGAAACCGGCACCGAAGCCCGCGCCCACACCGACGCCGACCAAGCGGCCCGCGCCGGAGCCGGCCGCGCCGAAGCGGCCCATCCCGACGCCGGGCGAGGTCTTCCCGCGCCGCAGGCCGACGCCTCCGGCGGACCCGGCCGAGCCCCGCGAACTGGCCGTCGGCTGACCGGCCCCGGCCCGCGGCCGGGACCGTTTTCCCATCTGCACCACCGTGCCGGCACGGTGGTGCGGCCGCGTCTTGTCCGACCGGACGCGCGGCTCGTGCACCCCGGGGCTTTTGCCCGTTGCGCCGTGGCTACTCTGGAGGCATGGACTACGTCTCCGCGCTCGTGCCTCCGGTCGTGATGGCCGTGTTCTTCATCGGTGTGGTCAGGGTGATCGTGAAGACCCAGGGCGGGGCCGCCAAGGCCAAGGAGGACGCGGCCGTCGACGCCGCCCTCGCGCGCGCGGAGGGTGCGCGTCAGGCCTCCGCGGCGCACGACTCCTGAGGCGAGCGGTCGCTCCATCCCCTGGGATCTTGACCTGTACGCCCTTTTTGTTCGCATTCGTGGGTTTGATGCACGTTCGGCACGCCATTGCCGGGATCTCCCACTATTGTTCTGAGCTGTGCCTCGCCCATTGGGAGAACTCGAAGACGCGGTCATGACGCGGGTGTGGAAGTGGAACCGCCCGGTGACCGTTCGAGAAGTCCTGGAAGACCTCCAGCAGGAACGCTCCATCGCGTACACCACCGTGATGACCGTTTTGGACAATCTCCATCAGAAGGGCTGGGTCCGCCGCGAGGCGGAAGGGCGGGCCTATCGATATGAGGCCGTCTCGACGCGAGCCGCCTACGCCGCCGCCCTCATGAACGACGCCTGGTCGCAGAGCGACAACCCGGCCGCCGCTCTCGTCGCCTTCTTCGGGATGATGAGCGAGGAACAGCGGCAGGCTCTCAGGGACGCCGTACGCATCGTCCAGGGCCCGGAAACCCTTGAAGCCCCCGAACCGCGGCAACGGGAAGCCGGGCAAGAGGAAGCTCCGCGTCAGGAAGCGCCCGAACCCCGGCAAGAGGAGAACCCCGGCTCGGCAGAGGGCGCCGACGGGCGATAGCGTCCGCTCATGCCAGCAGAGCGTCCCGAAGTCTCCGCAAAAGCCATCACCGTCCGGCGGGCCCGGACCAGCGATGTCACGGCCGTACGCCGCCTCCTCGACGCCTACGTCCGAGGCCGCATCCTGCTCGACAAAGCGACGGTCACGCTTTACGAGGACATCCAGGAGTTCTGGGTCGCGGAACGCGACGACAACGCCGAGGTGGTCGGCTGCGGGGCGCTGCACGTCATGTGGGAGGACCTCGCGGAAGTCCGCACTCTCGCGGTGAAGCCGGGCCTCAAGGGCGCCGGTGTCGGCCATCAGTTGCTGGAGAAGTTGCTGCAGACCGCGCGCTGGCTCGGCGTTCGGCGCGTTTTCTGCCTGACCTTCGAAGTGGACTTCTTCGGGAAGCACGGCTTCGTGGAGATCGGGGAGACACCGGTCGACACCGATGTGTACGCGGAGCTCTTGCGTTCCTATGACGAGGGCGTCGCGGAGTTCCTCGGTCTCGAACGAGTGAAACCGAACACCTTGGGCAACAGCCGGATGCTTCTGCATCTGTGATCGTCTTTGCCCGGGTGCCCTATGTCCGAAACGCGTATGTTTCCGGACGGAGGCGGTCCGCCGGTCCTCTCCCAGGGGTTTGTGTTTTTCCGGCAAAAGCGGTTTGCTTTCCGACGTACTGCAGTACTGCATATAACAGGGGCGGCGAAACGGCGGACGCCACACACCCCTGGCCCGCAACGTTATCGATGAAAGGAAATCCGGTGGCACAGAAGGTTCAGGTCCTTCTTGTCGACGACCTCGACGGCGGCGAGGCGGACGAGACCGTGACGTTCGCGCTGGACGGGAAGACGTACGAGATCGATCTCACGACCGCCAATGCGGACAAGTTGCGAGGGCTTCTCGACCCCTATGTGAAGGGCGGCCGTCGTACCGGAGGCCGTGCCTCGGGCGGACGCGGAAAGGCGCGTGCCGCTGCCGGTGGCAGCCAGGACACGGCGGCGATCCGTGCCTGGGCGAAGGAGAACGGTTTCGAGGTCAATGACCGCGGCCGAGTTCCCGCGTCCATTCGCGAGGCCTACGAGAAGGCCAACGCCTGATCCCGACGGCAGACGGTCGGCAGACCGGCGCCCAGGCGCCGCAGCCGGATGCGGTGACACTGTGCTGCCACCGTGTCCACCAGTCGTACGAGATCGGGGGCGCTCCCCTCGCGCCCCACGGCCGGCAGTGCCGGCAGCGAGGCCTCGGCCTCACTTCCAGCCCCAGGGGGCCGCAGCCATACGGCGGCCCCCTGCACGGACCGGGGTACGGACCGGGACCGCATCGCGACGCCTTCGCCTTGGGCGAGGCCCCTCACGGGCGGCACGAATCCGGCGCGCAAAGAGCCGGTCGCCGGTGGGGCCGGCGCCTCCATGGCGTCGCCCGTGCCCAGGACCCGCAGGTCGAGGGCTACGGCGCTCCACTCCAGCCAGTCCAGCAGCCCCGGCAGCTCCTCCGCGCTGCCCGCGGCCACGAGCAGCTCCATCCGGTCGCCCCGAAGGGCCACCGGGGAGCCCGGCGCGAGATGCCGGAGCGCCTGCGCGCCCGCCTCGGCCGGCACGTCCAGGACGTCGAAGTGCACCCCGGTGATCAGCCGCAGCGGCCGTCCGGGCACTGTCGCCCAGCCCAGATCGTTCTCGTACCAGTGCCGGGCCCACGCATCCGGGCCGGCCGGCAGAACGCACATGTCCGGTGCGTCCGGATCCGAGGGACGGCGGGGAAGGGGGACCGTTGAGGTCGCGGGGACCGAGCCAGCCATGCCAAGTGCAACCGCCCAAGCGACCGTTGGGTTACGCTGGGTGTTCCAGTGATTGCGCAGAGTGTCGAACGAGGGGGCGCGCGGGGGTGCGGGGAGGCGCAAGGTTGTTCGCCCATAGCGGAGTGAGCCGGTGCGCGCGGCATGGAGTGTCAGTCCCAGCGGGTAAGACATGCCTAGTGGGAGGGGGCGACACGCAGGTCGGGACGTCTCACGTTCGCCATGGGCGTACTGGCGATGGGGGTAAGTGCCTGGCCTGCGGGAACATCGTCTCGCACCATCGGGTTGGAGCAGATGTCGGCGTTCGGGGTCAGGAGGCCATCGACGGTGTCGGCAGTTGGAATGAGCGGTCCCCGCTTGCGGGACTAAGCTGCGGAAGGACAGGGAGGGGAAGTTCCCCCCACTGCCTGACCGCTCTGAGGAGCGATTAACGATGTTCGAGAGGTTCACCGACCGCGCGCGGCGGGTTGTCGTCCTGGCTCAGGAAGAAGCCCGGATGCTCAACCACAACTACATCGGCACCGAGCACATCCTCCTGGGTCTCATCCACGAGGGCGAAGGTGTCGCCGCTAAGGCCCTGGAGAGCCTCGGCATTTCGCTTGAGGCGGTCCGCCAGCAGGTGGAGGAGATCATCGGTCAGGGCCAGCAGGCCCCGTCCGGGCACATCCCCTTCACCCCCCGTGCCAAGAAGGTCCTGGAGCTGTCGCTCCGTGAGGCTCTTCAGCTGGGCCACAACTACATCGGCACAGAGCACATCCTGCTCGGCCTGATCCGTGAGGGCGAGGGCGTCGCCGCCCAGGTCCTGGTCAAGCTGGGCGCAGACCTCAACCGGGTGCGGCAGCAGGTCATCCAGCTGCTCTCCGGATACCAGGGCAAGGAGACCGCCACCGCCGGCGGCCCGGCCGAGGGCACCCCCTCGACCTCCCTCGTCCTGGACCAGTTCGGCCGGAACCTCACCCAGGCCGCTCGTGAGTCCAAGCTCGACCCGGTCATCGGGCGCGAGAAGGAGATCGAGCGGGTCATGCAGGTGCTGTCCCGCCGTACGAAGAACAACCCGGTCCTGATCGGTGAGCCCGGCGTCGGCAAGACCGCCGTCGTCGAGGGCCTCGCCCAGGCCATCGTCAAGGGCGAGGTGCCCGAGACCCTCAAGGACAAGCACCTCTACACGCTGGACCTCGGCGCCCTGGTCGCCGGCTCCCGCTACCGCGGTGACTTCGAGGAGCGCCTGAAGAAGGTGCTCAAGGAGATCCGCACCCGTGGCGACATCATCCTGTTCATCGACGAGCTGCACACGCTGGTCGGTGCGGGTGCCGCCGAGGGCGCCATCGACGCGGCTTCCATCCTGAAGCCGATGCTGGCCCGCGGCGAGCTGCAGACCATCGGTGCGACCACCCTGGACGAGTACCGCAAGCACCTGGAGAAGGACGCGGCCCTGGAGCGCCGCTTCCAGCCCATCCAGGTCGCCGAGCCGTCCCTGCCGCACACGATCGAGATCCTCAAGGGTCTGCGTGACCGGTACGAGGCGCACCACCGTGTCTCCATCACGGACGAGGCCCTGGTCCAGGCGGCCACCCTGGCCGACCGGTACATCTCCGACCGCTTCCTGCCGGACAAGGCGATCGACCTGATCGACGAGGCCGGCTCGAGGATGCGCATCCGCCGGATGACCGCTCCGCCGGACCTGCGCGAGTTCGACGAGAAGATCGCCGCCGTCCGCCGGGACAAGGAGTCCGCGATCGACTCGCAGGACTTCGAGAAGGCCGCGTCCCTGCGCGACAAGGAGAAGCAGCTCCTGGCCGCCAAGGCCAAGCGGGAGAAGGAGTGGAAGGCCGGCGACATGGACGTCGTCGCCGAGGTCGACGGCGAGCTGATCGCCGAGGTCCTCGCCACGGCGACGGGCATCCCCGTCTTCAAGCTCACGGAAGAGGAGTCTTCGCGCCTGCTCCGCATGGAGGAGGAGCTGCACAAGCGGGTCATCGGCCAGAACGACGCCGTCAAGGCGCTGTCGAAGGCGATCCGCCGTACGCGCGCGGGGCTCAAGGACCCGAAGCGTCCGGGTGGTTCGTTCATCTTCGCCGGCCCGTCCGGTGTCGGTAAGACCGAACTGTCCAAGGCGCTCGCCGAGTTCCTCTTCGGTGACGAGGACGCGCTGATCTCCCTCGACATGTCGGAGTTCAGCGAGAAGCACACGGTGTCGCGACTCTTCGGTTCCCCGCCCGGATACGTGGGCTACGAAGAGGGCGGCCAGCTGACCGAGAAGGTCCGCCGCAAGCCGTTCTCCGTCGTCCTCTTCGACGAGGTCGAGAAGGCCCACCCGGACATCTTCAACTCGCTGCTGCAGATCCTGGAGGACGGTCGCCTGACCGACTCCCAGGGCCGGGTCGTGGACTTCAAGAACACGGTCATCATCATGACGACCAACCTCGGCACCCGGGACATCTCCAAGGGCTTCAACCTCGGCTTCGCCGCCGCGGGTGACACGAAGACCAACTACGAGCGCATGAAGAACAAGGTGTCGGACGAGCTCAAGCAGCACTTCCGCCCCGAGTTCCTGAACCGCGTCGACGACGTGGTCGTCTTCCCGCAGCTGACGCAGTCGGACATCCTGCGGATCGTCGACCTGATGATCAGCAAGGTGGACGAGCGCCTGAAGGACCGGGACATGGGCATCGAGCTCTCCCAGTCCGCCAAGGAGCTGCTGTCCAAGAAGGGTTACGACCCCGTGCTGGGCGCCCGGCCGCTGCGCCGCACGATCCAGCGCGAGATCGAGGACTCGCTGTCGGAGAAGATCCTCTTCGGCGAGCTGCGCCCCGGTCACATCGTGGTCGTGGACACCGAGGGCGACGGCGACACTGCCACCTTCACCTTCCGCGGTGAGGAGAAGTCGGCACTGCCGGACGTCCCGCCGATCGAGCAGGCCGCTGGTGGGGCTGGGCCCAACCTGAGCAAGGACGCGTAAGCCTCCGGCCAATTGGCCGAGTTGAAGGGGCCGGTGCCTTTTGGGCGCCGGCCCCTTTCGGGTGTCCCCAGGGTTCTTTTCAGAATGCGTAGGCGCGAGAGGGCGGCACGACGACGTCGGCGTCCGGCAACTGGGCCGCATACCTGGCTTCCCCCAGGGACACGGCCTGCTTCGCGAACAGCCTGACGATGCGCAGGTTCGGGCACAGCCGGGCCAGCGGCGACAGATCCTCGTCGCCCTGCATGTTCATCACGAAGAGGCTGTCAGCCGCGGACAGTTCAGGGGCTCCGGCACAGAGGAAGTGACGAGCCAGCGGTTGCCGGGGAACGCCTCGACGAGGTCGCGCAGCCAGGCCCGGGCCCGTGCCCGCTCCGCTTCCGGTACCTCGTCGAGGCCCTAGACCAGCATCAGGCCGCGTCCGGCCGTCACACCCGGTGCTCCCAGCCGCCCGGCTGCGCGCCGCTCAGCGGGCAGCCGACGGCGGCGAGGAAATCGGCCGGCGCGGGGAGCCGTTGGCCGTGCCGGGTGAGGGTGCGCAGCGGAAGGACGAACGGAACGCGGCCGGCGAGATGGGCCATCCGGCCGGTCGGCTCGGTCGCGGCCGACACGGCGAGCCACTGGATCAGTGTGGTCTTCCCCGAGCCCGCGACGCCCCGCGGCAGCACCCGGTGCCGGCCAGCGCCTCGCCGGCGGGGGCGGTCACCGGGCCGGTGGGCGCCATCCGAAGGCGGGGCCGAGCGGGGCGCCGCCGCGTCCGACCGCCTCCAGGCTCAGATACGAGGCGTCCAGCGGCCAGCGGCCCGGTGAATTGCCGAGGTCGATGCCGTAGATGGTGAGCTTGCCGTGCTTCCCGGCGAGGTATTCGAGATACCGGACCTCGAATCCGATGTCCTGGGCGTCCGGGCTGGGTATCCCGGCGAGCAGTTCCTTGACGTCCGCGGCCGTTCTGGCCCGCGCACGGCTGTGTTCCACGGCCGTGCGGGCCGCGAACGTGGACCGGCGGGTGAAGGATTCCAGGAACTGGCCGCAGGCACCGTCGGTCGCACCGGCCAGGAAGAGGGCCGCTTCGGCGGACAGCCCGTCGGCCTTCGGAGCCGCCTGCTCCAGCCGCCGGGCCATTGCGTGGTCACCGAGTTGTACGGCCTGGACGACATCCATGTCGAGCTTGCCGAGGGCGAGCAGTCTGCGGGTGAGCGCCTCGGCGACGGCCGGCTTCTCGTCGCGGGGAAAGGGCGGCTCGCCCGGGGATTCCAGCGCCGCGTCGGCCAATCGGGCGGCGAGCCTGCGTAACTCCCTCTGGCCGAGGGCGTGTTTCTCGCCCCGGAAGGGAAGACGATCGCTGCGGGCTCCATCCGCCACCCCCGTGGTCGTACGACGGTCAGAAGTACGGATGGAGCCCAGCCCGGCGGTCAGGCCATGTGTCAGGACAACTGCCCGTTGTAGTCCGGCAGTTTGAAGGTCTTCTCGGCGTGGCCGCCGGAGAGGTCGGTGGCGCTGTTGCCGATGTTCGCGATGATCGTGTAGCCCTGGTTCTCGATGTCGACGCGCTGGGCGGTCTTGTAGGCGGCGACGTCCTTGAAGAGGTCGAACAGGCCGCGGACGTAGAGGCCGGAGACGTCGTAGCCGTCGTGTTCGAGGTTGTACTCGGTGGGCAGGTAGATGATGCCCGGACGGGCCGTGACGAAGAACAGCGAGACGCCGTGTTCCTGGGCGTACTTCGCGACGTTCAGGACGGGCTTGTTGGCCGGCTGCGGGTAGCTGAAGCCGAAGTCGGTCTCCAGCGTGGTGTTGTCGATGTCGAAGACGATCGCCTGCTTCTCGCCCGGCTCGGCCTCGGCGATGCGCTCCTTCAGATACGGCAGGGCCTGGTCCATCACCGTCTGGCAGTCCTTCTGCCAGGTCGCGTAGTCCACCTTCGTGGCAGAGGCGGTGGCGCTGCTCGTGGTCGCGGCCTGGGCCGGGGCGGCCAGCGCGGCCAGGGCGGCCACGGAGACGGCGGTTGCGGAGATGCGGTGAGCCCAGGGGCCTGTGGTCATCGGTGGGGGTCCTCTCACGTCCGTACGTGGGTCCGTACGCGTCCTGAAATGTCAGGGGCATGATCTGTGGCGAGGGTGGCGTGAGGGGAACCGTAGGGTTACTGGACGGTAGGCGCCTAGAGGTGTGCGTCACATTTTCGTGATCGTGGGCTTCGGGCAGCCGGTTCGGCTAGTTCTCGCCGGCGTGTTCGTGGGCCTGGGTGACGAGGTCCAGGGCGACGTCGAGGACGGCCTCGCGCCGCTCCTCGAAGTCGCCGTCCAGGTCCTTCATCACGAACATGCCGGCGTGCAGGGTGAACATCGCGCTGACGCAGCGGACCTGGTCGACGAGCGGTGCCTCCGGGTCGATGAAGATGTCCCGCATGTCGCGCATCCGGTCCTTGAAGGTGTCGCCGATGCGCAGGTCCCGGACCGTGCCCTGGTTGTCGTGCATGAAGCGGAAGAACGGCTCGGCGTCGGCCAGGATGCGGCTGTAGCGCCGCACCATCTCCTGCTTGGTCTGCAGGGTGTGCGGCTGGCTGCGGCCCCACTCGATGAGTTCCTCGATCGGTTTCGTCAGGTCCTGGAAGACGCTGACGATGATCTCTTCCTTCGTCTTGAAGTGGTAGTACAGGGCCGCCTTCGTGACGTCGAGACGCTCGGCGATCTCGCGCAGTGAGGTCTTCTCGTAGCCCTGCTCCGCGAAGAGTTCGAGCGCGACGTCCTGGATGCGCTGGCGGGTGTTGCCGCGGCGCTGTTGCTTGGTGCCGTCCATGGTGACGCCCATCCTCGTACTCCTCGCGCTCCCGCGGAAACTTACTTGACGCCCGGCTAGTGACGGGTCTACCTTCCCCAGTGTAGTGAACTAGCCGGGCGGCAAGTAAGTGGATGCCGCAGGGGGAGTGGGAAGAGATGGCGGACACGATCGAAGGCGTCGGCCTCGCGGAGACCGAAGCCGCGCGGGGCCAGGACGGCCAACCGGAGGGCAAACAGCCCAGGAGCGTACGAGTGGTCCTGCTCGCGCTCATGATCGCGATGATGCTCGCGATGCTCGACAACATGATCGTGGGTACGGCGATGCCGACGATCGTGGGCGAACTGGGCGGCCTGGAGCACCTGTCCTGGGTGGTCACCGGCTACACCCTGGCCACCGCCGCCTCCACCCCGATCTGGGGCAAGATCGGTGACATGTACGGGCGCAAGGGCGCCTTCCTCAGCTCGATCGTGATCTTCCTGGTCGGCTCGGCACTCAGCGGCATGGCCCAGAACATGGGCGAACTCATCGGCTTCCGGGCCGTGCAGGGGCTCGGCGCCGGCGGTCTGATGGTCGGCGTCATGGCGATCATCGGCGACCTGATCCCGCCGCGGGAACGCGGCAAGTACACCGGCATGATGGCCGGCGTCATGGCACTGGCGATGATCGGCGGCCCGCTGGTCGGCGGCACCATCACCGACAACTGGGGCTGGCGCTGGTCCTTCTACATCAACCTGCCGCTGGGCGCCGTGGCCCTGGCGCTGGTCAGCGCCGTGCTGCACCTGCCCAAGAAGCGGTCGCGGGCGCGCATCGACTACCTCGGCGTCGCGCTGCTGACCGTCGGCATCACCTCGATCGTGCTGGTCACCACCTGGGGCGGCACCGAGTACGCCTGGACCTCCGCGCGGATCATGGAGCTGATCAGCATCGGCGTCGCCGCGCTGACCGGGTTCGTGTACTGGCAGACCAGGGCCACCGAGCCGGTCGTACCGCTGCACATGTTCAGGAGCCGCAACTTCACCCTGATGTCCGTCATCGGTTTCATCACCGGCTTCGTGATGTTCGGCGCCACGCTCTACCTACCGCTGTACCAGCAGTCGGTGCAGGGCGCCTCCGCCACCAACTCCGGTCTGCTGCTCCTGCCGATGCTCGGCGCGATGCTCGTGACCTCGATGGTCGCGGGCCGGGTCACCACCAACAGCGGCCGCTACAAGATCTTCCCGATCGTCGGCGGTGCGCTGATGATCGCCGGGCTGTATCTGCTGTCGCTGATGGACACGGGCACGACCCGACTCACCTCCGGTGTCTACATGGCCGTACTGGGCCTGGGCATGGGCTGCCTGATGCAGATCACCATGCTGGTGGCGCAGAACAGCGTGGAGATGAAGGACATGGGCGTGGCCTCCTCGTCCACCACCCTGTTCCGTACGCTCGGCTCCTCCTTCGGCGTCGCCATCATGGGCGCGCTGTTCAACGACCGGGTCAAGCACGTCATGGCCGAGCGGGCCGGCGCGCTGGGCAAGGGCGTCACCGAGAAGTCCGCGCAGCTGGACGCGAAGAGCCTGGCGAAGCTGCCGGCGGTGGCGCGGGAGGCGTACCAGCACGCGGTGTCCGCCGGTACGCACTCGGCGTTCCTGCTCGGCGCGGGCATCGCGGTGGTCGTGCTGGCCGCGGCGCTGTTCGTGAAGGAGGTTCCGCTGAAGGGCGGGCAGCCCACGCCTTCGGCGGAGGGCTGAGAGGGATCCAAGCCCCGCATGAACTGAAAGGCCCCCGGTACGGTGTCCGCCGCCGGGGGCCTTCTTGCTGGTCAGCGCCGTTGTCAGTGCCCCGTGTCACCATCGGTTGCATGGACAAACTGCACCGCATGCGTCTGGCCAAGGACGCCATGGACCGGGACTGGGCCGACCCCGGTCTCGATCTGGACGCGGTGGCGGCGTGTGCCGGGTACTCACGGTTTCACTTCGTGCGCGCCTTCAAGGACGCCTACGGCGAGACGCCGGGCCAGTATCTGACCCACCGGCGGATCGAGCGGGCCGAGGAGATGCTGCGCTGTGCCAACCTCACCGTGACCGAGATCTGCACGCTCGTCGGCTTCAGCAGCCTCGGCACGTTCTGCGCCCGCTTCAAGGCCCGCACCGGCCTCACCCCGAGCGAGTACCGCGCGAAGCACGTGGGCCGCGGCGCCTCGCTGATACCCGGCTGCTACGCCATGCTCTGGGCCGGCGGATTCAGCACCGCAAGATCGGAGAAGCACTCCGCGGCCGGCCCTGCCTACGGTGACGACAGGGAATCCGCCGACAGGAGAGCAGAGACATGATCAAGGGGCTTGCCATCACGACCGTCTGGGTCCTGGACCAGGACCGGGCCAAGGAGTTCTACACCCACAAGCTCGGTTTCGAGGTCCGTACGGACATGACCATGGGAGACGGCGGTATGCGCTGGCTCACCGTCGGCGCGCCCGGCCAGCCGGACGTCGAGCTGACGCTCATGGTGCCGGGGCCGCCGGCGATGGATCCCGAGTCCGCCGAGATGATGCGGAAGCTTGTCGCCAAGGGCGCGCTCGGCGCGGGGGTGCTGGCGACCGACGACATCCACGGCGACTACAAGAAGCTCAAGGACCGCGGGGTGGAGTTCCTCCAGGAACCCCAGGAGCGCCCCTACGGCACGGAGGCGCTGTTCCGCGACGATTCCGGCAACTGGTTCTCTTTCACGCAGCGCCGCGAGGGCGGGCTGGACCTGGAGCGGGACTGGGCCTGCTGAGCGCCTGACGGCTCCGGGTGCTCAGGCCGTACCCCCCGACAACGGCAGCATCGGATAGCTCCCGGTGTTCGTCGGCGCGTGCTCCGGCAGCCACAGCACCGCCACCGCGCCCTCCGCCGGGATGCCGGCGGGGGCGCCCACGGGGCGTACGTTGCGGAAGGTCAGCCGGGCGCCGAGCACGCGGGCCTGGCCCGCCGCGATGGTCAGGCCCAGCCCGTGGCCCGTACCGGCGCGGTCCATGCTGCCGGTGCGGAAGCGGCTCGGTCCTTCGGCGAGCAGTTCCTCGGGGAAGCCGGGACCGTGGTCGCGGACCCGGATCACCCGGCCCTCCACGGTCACCTCGATCGGCGGCCTGCCGTGCCGGGCGGCGTTGGCGAGCAGGTTGAACAGCACCCGCTCCAGACGGCGCGGGTCGGTCATGACCTCCGACTCGTGCACCACCCGTACCTCGATCTCCGGGTGCTTGGCGGCCACGCGCCGGGCGACGAACTCGCCGAGCATGATGTCCTGCAGCTCCGCCCGCTCCGAGGCGCCGTCGAGTCGGGCCACCTCCAGGACGTCCTCCACGAGCGTGCGCATCGCCTTCGCCCGGTCCAGGACCAGTTCCGTGGGCCGGCCGGGGGGCAGCAGCTCGGCGGCCGTGAGCAGGCCCGTCACCGGCGTGCGCAGCTCGTGCGCGATGTCGGCGGTGACCCGCCGCTCGGCCTCGAGACGCTGCCGCAGCGCGTCCGCCATGGCGTCCACCGCCCGCGCGAGATCGTCGGTCTCGTCCCGTACGACCCCGCCGATGGCCTCCCGCACCCGCACGTCGGTCTCGCCCTTGGCGACCTGGTTCGCGGCGGCCGCCGCCTTGCGCAGCCGCTGGGACAGCTGCCCGCCGATCAGCACACCGAGCGCGCTGCCGCCGAACACCACCGCGACGGAGCCGATGACCAGCGCCTGGTCGAGGTCCTTCATCACATCGGTGGAGCGGTCGGGCATACGGCTGTGCGTGGACAGCACATGCCCGTCCTTCGTCGGCACGGCCGCCCAGATGTCCGGCGCCCCGCCGTGGTCGATGACGTCGCTGACCTTGTGGCCCTCCTCGACACCCTCGCGCAGCGCGGCCGGGAGGTCGGGGTCGTCGAGCTTGATGTTGGGGAAGTTCGGCCGCCGGTTGGTGTCGTAGTTGCGCTGGGCGATCTGGACGCGCTCGTTGGCCAGGTCACGGGCGTTGTCGAGCATCGAGACCCGGGCCGCGTTGTGCACGACCAGGCTCAGCGCGATCGCCACCAGCCCGGCCACCAGCGCGATCGCCGCGCTGAGCTTCCATCTGAGTCCGGTGTGCAGGCCCGCGCGCTCCATGCGCCGGACCGGGTACCAGAGGATCCCCCGCATGCCGCCCCGCTCAGGCCTTCAGCTTGTAGCCGAAGCCGCGGACGGTCTCGATCCGGTCCTGGCCGATCTTCTGGCGCAGCCGCTGCACATGCACGTCGACGACCCGGGTGTCCCCGCCCCAGCCGTAGTCCCAGACGCGCTCCAGCAGCTTGTCGCGGGAGAGCACGGTGCCCGGCGCGGAGGAGAACTCCAGCAGCAGCCGCATCTCGGTGGGCGTGAGCGCGACCGGCTGCCCGGCCCGGCGCACCTCCATGCCCTCGGTGTCGATCTCCAGGTCCCCGAAGGTGAGCACGCCACCGGTCATCGTGTCCTCGGCGGTCTCGCTCTGGGCGTTGCCGCCCGCGTGCCCGAAGCGGCGCAGCACGGCCCGGATCCGTGCGACCAGCACGGCGCCGTCGAACGGTTTGGTCACATAGTCGTCGGCGCCCGCCTCCAGGCCGAGGACGACGTCGATGGAGTCGGCGCGCGCCGACAGCATGATCACCGGCACGGTCGACTCGTCCCGGATACGACGGCACAGGCTGACGCCGTCCAGACCGGGGACCATGACGTCCAGCAGGGCGATGTCGGGACGGTTCGCCCGGAACGCCTCCAGGCCCGACAGCCCGTCGGGCATGGCGGTGACCGCGAAGCCGTCCCGCTCCAGGGCGAGCTGGGTGGCCTCGCGGATGACATCGTCGTCCTCGACGAACAGGACGTGGGTCTGGTCTGCCATCCCGGTGCTCTCAGTCCTTGTGGTGTGCGCGCGTGTGGGGGGTCAGTTGTCCGGGGCGGGGGTGTCGCCGCCCGCCCTGCTGTAGTAAGTGTCGTGGCTGTTCAGCACGGTGAACCGGCCGGCCTTCCACCTGTAGGTGATCACGGTCTCCCGGGACGGGTTCGACACCGTGTCGTCCGTGTCGTACACCTGCTTGGTCACGGTCAGATCGGTGCCGTCGATCTCCGAGTAGACCGGCGAGTCCTCCGCCTTGAACACATTCTTGTACGTGCCTCCGACATCCCGGTACACATACGTGGCGAGGCCCACCAAGTCGCCGCAGGTCGTCACGTTGACGACGATGTCGTTGACGGATCCGTGGGTCAAGTCGCCGTAGGAGGCGTCGACCGGGTAGTTCTCACCGCTGCACGGCTTCAGATCCCGCTTCACCGTCCCGGAGACCACCGGGTCCTGCTTGATCAGCGAGACCGCGTCCACCCGCTTGTAGTGGCCGGGCGGGCTGGGCGAGGGGGAGGCGACCTTCCCCGCGACCGCCGACGCGTGTGCCGGGCCCTCGTCCCGGGCGCCGGTGCCCCCCGTGCCGCACGCGGCGACGAAAAGGGCGAGGGCGGCGAGCGCGGCCCCCACCGCGATCACCGCCTGTGTGCTCCCTCGGATCCCTTCGGACCCGGCGCCGGTCAGGCCGCGCAACGCTCCCGCTCCTCACGCTCCAGCGCGCGTGCGTCCAGATCGCGGGCCTCCAGCTCCTCGCGGAGCCGGGCGAGCGCCCGGTGCAGCGTGCTCTTGACCGTACCGGCCGACATGCCGAGGGCCGCGGCCGTCTCCTCCGTGGACATCTGCTCCCAGTGTCGCAGCACCACGACACTGCGCTGCTTCGGCGCGAGCACCTTCATGACATCCATCAGCAGGGCCCGGTCGGCGTGCTGCTCGGTGGAGTCGTCCACGGACGCGTCCGGCAGCTGCTCGGTCGGGACCTCCTCCAGCTTGCGCGCCCGCCACCACTCCGTACGGGTGTTGATCATGACTCGGCGCAGATAGGCGTCGGCGAGCCGCTTGTCGGCGATGCCCTCCCAGCGGCCGTACGTGCGCACCAGCGCCGTCTGCAGCAGGTCCTGGGCGTCGACGGGGTCCGGAACCAGCCGACGGGCGCTGCGCAACAGCGCGTCCTGCCGGGTGCGGACATACTCCTCGAACTCGAGCACCTCGCCCTGCGCCATGATCAACCGCCTCCGTTCCCCGTTCACTTCGGCCCCGTGCCTGAAGTCCTTGCATCTGTCATGTCCGGTGGTCTGCCGGGCACGGAAAAGAAGCTACGGAGTGGTTGTCACGGCGTTGTCCGATCCAGCCTTCGGCTATCAATCGGCTATCCGTCGGTTGTGTAACGGTCGGAGGAATGGGGTAAGCAAGCAGCCCGTTATGTCCCTTTCTTGGGAGTTTGTCGGGCGAGTGGCTCCATAACAGAGCCGCCTGGGCTGTGACTTGGCTGTGCGTCAGCTCAGCGGCAGCCGATACAGACCATCCGGCAACGGCTCCACCAGACCGTCCGTGACGAGCCCGTCGAGCGCGCGGGCGCGCTGCACCGGCTCGTGCCACACCCGGTCCAGCACCGCCTGCGGCACCGGCGCATGCGCCTCCCGCAGCACCGCCAGCAGCTTGCCGCGCACCTGCCGGTCCGTACCGGCGTACGTCTGCCCGCGCCGCGGTGGCCCCGCGTGCTCCGGCTTGCCGGCGAGCCGCCAGGCGCACTGCACGGAGATCGGGCACCGCCCGCACCCCTCGTTCTTCGCCGTGCACACCAGCGCACCCAGTTCCATGGAGGCGGCGGCCCAGCGTGCGGCCGTCCTCTCGTCCTCGGGCAGCAGCTCCCGGGCGAGCCTGCGCTCGGCGGCCGTGGTCGCGTTCGGCGGGTACTGCACCCCGGTCACGGCCCGCGCGAAGACCCGGCGCACATTCGTGTCCAGCACCGGATGCCGCTGCCCGTAGGCGAAGGAGGCGACCGCGGCGGCCGTGTACTCGCCGATGCCCGGCAGTGCCAGCAACTGCGCGTGATCCGTCGGTACGTCCCCGCCGTGCCGTTCCGTTATGGCGACCGCGGCGCCGTGCAGCCGCAGCGCCCGGCGCGGGTAGCCGAGCCGCCCCCAGGCCCGCACCGCCTCGCCCGGCGACTCCTTGGCGAGGTCGGCGGGGCGCGGCCAGCGGGCCAGCCACTCCTCATAGACCGGCAGCACGCGGTTGACCGGGGTCTGCTGGAGCATGAACTCGCTGACCATCACACCCCACGGGCCGGCCTCCGGGCGGCGCCAGGGGAGGTCGCGGGCGTGGGCGTCGAACCAGGCGATCACAGGGGTGTGCAGCTTCTCAGTCATGGCATTCCGATCCTGCCACGGCTCGGCATCCATGGCGGGTGACGGCGCGGTCACCCAGCGTGGTTGAGGGTGAAGAACCAGGGGCGTTGCGGCAGTTGCCGGGATGATGATCCGGAAAAGTTGACGCCCGCGCGGCGGGTGGCGGGGGCAAGCACCGCGATCTCTCGTACAGTTTGCGCCGTGGGATCTCTGCGCAATCCGGTCGGGCCGCTCCCCTCCTCCATCTACTGGCGAAGGAGGGCCGTACTGCTGTCGGTGGTCGCTCTGTTGGGGCTGGTGATCCTGTGGATCGCCACGGCCGGCGGCGGAGGAGGCGGCAAGAAGAACGCCGGCGGGTCCAACGGCAAGAATCCCGCGCACACGATCACGCCGGGGCCGGGCTCGTCCGGGCCCGCGATCAGTCAACACCCGGGCGGGCGTGGCGATTCGGGCGGCGGCGACTCCGGCGGGGGCGATTCCGGATCGGGTGGCGGCAGCGGTTCTGACACCGGTTCCGCCGGCGCCTCCGGATCCGGCGGTGGCTCGGGTTCCGGCGGCGGAAACGTCGGTACGGGCGATACGCTCCCGGTGTCCTCCACGCTTCCCAACTGCACGGCCGGCACGGTGACGTTGAGCCTGCGGAGCCTGCACAACTCCTACTCGCCGGACCAGACGCCGACCTTCGAACTCACCGCGAAGAACGGCTCGTCCGCCGACTGCAAGGTCGATCTCGGGCCGAAGAACGCGGTGTTGACCATCACGCCGGCGGACGGAAACCACCCGTTCTGGTCGTCGGCCGACTGCCCCAAGGGCCCGGGGAACCTGGTGTACCGGGTGCCGGCGGGACAGAGCATCACCTACACGGTGAAGTGGGACCGCAGGCCGAGCGCGGCGCAGTGTGCGACGCCCTCCGGGGGTTCGGCGGGGGTGGGGACGTATCTGCTGGAGGCGAACGCGCCGGGGTTCGCGAAGACGCAGACGTCGTTCGTGCTGTCGGCCGACTGAGGGGTGGGGTGGCGCGGGTTCGCCGCCGGGTGCGGGTGCGTGGGGGAACGGCCACGGCAGACCCGCGGTAGGCGGACGGCACACGCCCCCGAGCTCTCAGGCGCCCGGCCCCACCTCAGACGTACCGCTCCAGAATGGAAGACTCGGCCAGACGCGACAGACCTTCCCGCACGCTTCTCGCCCGGGCCTCGCCCACACCGTCCACGGTCTGCAGGTCATCCACACTCGCGGCGAGCAGCTTCTGCAGACCGCCGAAGTGCTCCACCAGCCGGTCGATGATCGCGCCCGGAAGACGCGGAACCTTCGCCAGCAGCCGGAAGCCCCGCGGGGACACCGCGGAGTCGAGCGTCTCGGGAGACCCGGTATAGCCCAGCGCACGCGCCACCGTGCCGAGTTCGAGCAGCTCCGCGTGGGTCAGCGCGTCCAGCTCGGACAGCGCCTCCTCCACCGTGCGGGAACGCTTCGCCGTCGGCTCGGGGACGTAGTCCCGGACGACCAGCTCGCGGTCGGGCTCGACCCCGGCGATCAACTCCTCCAGCTGGAGTGCGAGAAGACGCCCGTCCGTGCCCAGTTCGACCACATACTCGGCGATTTCGGTGGCAATGCGCCGGACCATCTCCAGGCGCTGCGCGACGGCGGACACGTCCCGCACCGTCACCAGGTCCTCGATCTCCAGCGCCGAGAGGGTGCCGGCCACCTCGTCCAGGCGGAGCTTGTACCGCTCCAGCGTGGCCAGTGCCTGGTTCGCGCGGGACAGGATCGCCGCCGAGTCCTCCAGGACGCGCCGCTGACCGTCGACGTACAGGGCGACCAGCCGCATCGACTGGGAGACCGAGACGACCGGGAAGCCGACCTGCTTGCTCACCCGGTCCGCCGTACGGTGCCGCGTGCCCGTCTCCTCCGTCGGGATCGTCGGGTCGGGCACCAGCTGCACACCGGCGCGCAGGATCTTCGACAGGTCCGACGACAGCACGATGCCGCCGTCCAGCTTGCACAGCTCCCGCAGCCGGGTCGCGGTGAACTCCACGTCCAGCACGAACCCGCCCGTGCACATCGCCTCGACCGTCTTGTCGGAGCCGAGGACGATGAGCCCGCCGGTGTTGCCGCGCAGGATGCGCTCGAGGCCGTCGCGCAGGGCCGTACCGGGAGCCACGGCGCTCAGCGAGGCGCGCATCAGGCCATCGGCACCGGCACTCCCACCGATTTTTCCGGGAGCCGCTGCCCGGTCGTTGGCTGCCACTGCACTCCTCCGGTCGCAGGTTCTGACGCGCTCCCTTACCCGCACTCGGTTCGTACGGACGGGCGAGACCTGGGCAAAGTCTACCGGCGCTGCTCCGCCTCCCGTGGGGCGTCTCGGCGACGGGACCGCGGCAGCACCCGCAGCGCGTCCCCCATGTCGGCGACTTCCAGGACCTTCATGCCGGGCGGCACCTTGCCGGGATCGGTCGGTACGAGCGCGTGCGTGAAGCCCAGCCGGTGCGCCTCGGAGAGTCTGCGCTGCACGCCCGTGACCCGTCTCACCTCGCCCGCGAGGCCCACCTCGCCGATCGCGACCAGGTTCTTCGGCAGCGGGGTGTCGCTGGCCGCGGAGGCCAGCGCGAGGGCGATGGCGAGATCGGCGGCCGGCTCCGACAGCTTCACCCCGCCGACCGTCGCGGAGTAGATGTCCCGCTTGCCGAGCGCGCTGATCCGGCCGCGCTGCTCCAGGACGGCCAGCATCATCGACACGCGGGAGGTCTCCAGGCCCGAGGTCGTACGCCGCGGGGAGGGGATCTGGGAGTCGACGGTCAGCGCCTGCACCTCGGCCACCAGCGGGCGGCGGCCCTCCAGGGTGACGGTCAGGCAGGTGCCCGGGACCGGTTCGTCCCGACGGGTCAGGAAAAGTCCGCTCGGGTCGGCGAGGCCGACGATGCCCTCGTCGTGCAGCTCGAAGCAGCCGACCTCGTCCGTGGCGCCGTAGCGGTTCTTCACGCCGCGCACCAGGCGCAGGCGCGCGTGCCGGTCGCCCTCGAAGTGCAGGACGACGTCCACCAGGTGTTCGAGGAGGCGGGGGCCCGCGATCGCCCCGTCCTTTGTGACGTGGCCCACCAGGAGCGTGGACATCCCGCGTTCCTTGGACGCGCGGATGAGGGCGCCCGCCACCTCCCTGACCTGGGCCATGCCACCGGGCGCGCCCTCGATCTGAGGGGAGGCGACCGTCTGCACCGAGTCGAGGATCAGCAGGGAGGGCTTCACCTCGTCCAAGTGGCCGAGGACGGCCGACAGATCGGTCTCGGCGGCCAGATACAGCTCGTCATGGAGGGCGCCGATGCGGTCCGCGCGCAGCCGCACCTGGCTCGCCGACTCCTCACCGGTGACATACAGGGTGCGGTGCTCGGCGCTCGCGGACTTGGCGGCCACGTCCAGCAGCAGCGTGGACTTGCCGACGCCGGGCTCGCCCGCGAGCAGCACGACCGCGCCGGGCACCAGGCCGCCGCCGAGCACCCGGTCCAGCTCGGGCACGCCGGTGGTGCGGGCGGTGGCCTGCCGCCCGTCGACCTGCCCGATGGGCAGCGCGGACGTCGTCACACGGCCCGGTGCCGTCGTACGGACCGCGGGCGCGCCGTACTCCTCGACCGTGCCCCATGCCTGACACTCGGGCAGCGGCCGAGCCACTTGGCCGTCTGCCAGCCGCACTCGGTGCAGCGGTAGGACGGGCGGTCCTTGGTGGTCTTGGTACGGGCAGCCATGCGGGAAACCGTAGCCCGCGGCACTGACAATCGGCCCCCGGGGCGCCGGACGGTCCTCCGCGGCCGCACGTGGGTGAACCGCTACCGGCCACCGTCCATCGGGATCGAGCCACGGAACAAAGGGTTCCTGTCCCCTTATGAGGGATCGTTTCACCCGTACGGATTAAAAGTGCTCAAGGTTAGAGAAGGCGCACTCCAGCGCCGCCTACGGTCGCACAGGTGACGAGCAGCAGTCCGGAGACCACCACCCGCACCGGCGGCGCGCACCGCGCGCACCGCGAGGCGCGTGAAGCTCACGAGGCGCGGGAGAAGAACCGCGTCGCCGCGCGCACCCTCGCCCAGCGGCCGCCGGCACGCTACGAACCGTACCTGGACGGACTGTTCACCTACTGTCTGTCGGTGCTGTGCGACCACGACGCGGCCACCGCCGCCCTCGGCGACGTCCTCGCCCTGGCCGAGCGGCGCGGACAGCGCGTCCCCGACGCCGCCGGCGACCGCAGGGCCTGGCTGTACGCGCTGGCCCGCTGGGCGTGCCTGCGCAAGCTGGCCGAGGCCAAGCAGAAACGTCAGGCCACCCACGCGGCGGGCCGCTCCGGCGCCGGCAGACCGGCCTGGCCCCAGGTGCCCGATCCGCCCGTCGCCCCCGAGACGCAGGAGGAGCGGCGCCGCGAACTGGCCCTGCTGGCCTGGCCGGAGGCGGCCGGTACGACCCCCGAGCAGCGCGAGGCCCTGGAGCTGGCCGTCCGCCACCACCTGGCCGCGCACGAGGTCGCCGCCGTGCTCGGCATGGCACCCGCCGCCGCGCGCGAACTGCTCGCCACGGCCGCCTGCGAGGTCGAGCGCACCCGCGCGGCCCTCGCCGTCGTCGAGACCGGCGGCTGCCCGAGTGTGTCCCACCTCACGGGGGACAGCCGGCTGGTCCTCAGCACGGCCCTGCGCCGCGAGCTGGTCCGGCACGTCGACGACTGCCCGCGCTGCCGCCGCACCGCCGAGCGCGCCGTGTCCGGCCGCTGGCCCGGCGCCACGGTCACCCCGGCCGAGCTACCGGTCCTGGAGGCCCCCCGCGCGGCCCTCCACATGGCCCTGACCCACCACCCACGCGCGCGTGGCGCGGCCGTACCCCGCTACGACCGGCGCGGCTTCCCGATGGACCCCAAGGACCGCGCGGCCCGCCGCGACCGGCTACGCGCGCGTGCGGTGACGACGACGGTCGTCGCCACGGTGGTGGCCGCGCCCGTCCTGGCCTTGTGGGCCGCCTACCGGGGCGCTCCGACGGCCGAGGGGGAGGGCCCCTCCGCCACCGCGCGCGAGGCACAGGGCCCCGACGCGCTCGGCAGCGACACGGCCGGCGGCTACGAGAACGCCGGGAACGCCAGCGTGAAACCCGGCGCGCGTATCGGCCAGGACGGCAAGGCGGACGTCTCCGTGGAGGTCGTCAGCGTCACCGGAGCGGGCGGCAAGAGCGCCGGGCGGCTCGACGCCAGCGCCGCGAACGACGGCGACACCACGCTGATCACCCTCACCGCCTCCGGCTCCGCCCCGGTCCACTGGTCCGCGACCACCTCGGCGCCCTGGCTCTACCTCAGCCGGTCCTCGGGAACCCTGGCCCCCGGCCACACGTTGACGATCAAGGTGTACGTGGACCACCTCCGCGAACCCTCCGGCTCCTGGCACGCGCAACTGGCGATCTCCCCGTCCGCCATGGTGGTCTCGATCAGCGGCTACGGCACAGCCCCCGCCCACCACCCCACGACCCCGCCACCGCCCTCGACCTCCACCCCACCGAGCACAGCCCCCACCCCGCCCTCCTCCCCGCCGGCCTCCACCCCTCCCAGCACACCAAGCCCGCCCCCCACAGACTCCACCCCACCGAACTCCCCGACCCCGTCCCCGTCCGACAGCGATACGCCCAGCCCGTCAGCGAGCCAGGGGTAGGGCCGACGGGCGGAAAGGGGGGAGGGGGGAAGGTGGGCAGCGGGCGGCGGAGCCCCGGAGCGGGCGGCGGATGGCGCGGCTCTGGAGATTCTGCAGGTTCTGGTGGTTCTGGAGGCTCTGGAGGGGCTACGGTGCCGGGTCTGCGGGGTGAGGAGCGATCAGCGGGAGTTGGGATGCCAGGCGCTGTTCGCACAGTTCGGCCAGGCGGTCGTAGCCGGCCTTGCCCATCAGTTCGGTCAGTTCGGCCCGGTAGGAGACGTACACCGGCTCGCCCGCGCCGTGTGCGGAGGTCGCCGAGGTGCACCACCAGTGCAGGTCATGGCCGCCCGGACCCCAGCCCCGGCGGTCGTACTCCCCGATGGACACCTGGAGGACCCGCGTGTCGTCGGGGCGGTCGATCCAGTCGTACGTCCGCCGGATCGGCAGCTGCCAGCACACGTCCGGCTTGGTCTCCAGCGGCTCCCGGCCCTCCCGCAGCGCGAGGATGTGCAGCGAGCAGCCCGCGCCGCCCGCGAAGCCGGGACGGTTCTGGAAGATGCAGGACCCCTGGTAGGGGCGGGTCTGGCGGGATCCCTCCTCGTCCTTGGAGACCCAGCCGTTGCGTGTGCCCTCGTCGTGGTGCTGCCAGATCTCCGGCGTGAGCCGTGCCACGTGCTCGGCGACCCGCTTCTCGTCGTCCTCGTCCGAGAAGTGCGCCCCCAGCGAGCAGCACCCGTCGTCCGCGCGGCCCGCCTGGATGCCCTGGCAGCCGCTGCCGAAGATGCAGTTCCAGCGAGAGGTCAGCCATGTCAGATCACAGCGGAAGACCTGCTCGTCGTCCGCCGGATCAGGAAACTCCACCCAGGCGCGCGCGAAGTCGAGCCCCTTCTCGTCGCTCTGCCTGGGGGACTTGGGGGCCTTCTTCGACTCGGACGCCGTCACCTGTGCAGAATCCTTCAATCCCTTGGAGGATTTGTGGTTCTTCGCCTTTTTCGTCTTTGGCACTCGTCCAGGGTAAGTGGCCCGGGACCGCTCTGGGGACCGTGGACGGACGATCTGGCAGTAGCGTTCCGTATATGAGACTCGGTGTCCTGGACGTGGGTTCGAACACGGTGCATCTGCTGGTGGTGGACGCTCACCCCGGCGCGCGCCCGCTGCCCGCGCATTCACACAAGGCCGAACTTCGGCTCGCCCAGCTCCTCGACGACAGCGGTGCCATCGGTGACGACGGCATACACAAGCTGATCGCCGTCGTACAGGACGCGCTCCAGGCCGCCGAGGACAAGGGCGTAGAGGACCTGCTGCCGTTCGCGACCTCCGCCGTCCGGGAGGCCACCAACGCCGACGACGTCCTCGCGCGCGTGGAGGAGGAGACCGGCGTACGGCTCCAGGTCGTCGCCGGCCCGGAGGAGGCCCGTCTGACCTTCCTCGCCGTCCGCCGCTGGTTCGGCTGGTCCGCCGGGAAGCTGCTGGTCCTGGACATCGGAGGCGGCTCCCTGGAGATCGCCTTCGGCATAGACGAGGAGCCGGACGCCGCCGTCTCCCTGCCGCTCGGCGCCGGCCGGCTCACCGCGAGCTGGCTGCCCGGCGACCCGCCCGGCCCCGAGTCGGTACGCGCCCTGCGCCGTCACGTCCGCACGGAGATCGCCCGCACGGTCGGCGAGTTCAGCCGCTTCGGTGCCCCCGACCACGTGGTCGCCACGTCCAAGACCTTCAAGCAGCTCGCCCGCATCGCCGGCGCCGCCCGCAGCGCCGAGGGCCTCTACGTCCAGCGCGAGCTCAAGCGCGAGTCCCTGGAGGCCTGGGTCCCGCGCCTGGCCGGCATGACCGAGCAACAGCGCAGCGAGCTCCCGGGAGTCTCGGAGGGCAGGGCCGGCCAGCTGCTGGCGGGCGCCCTGGTCGCCGAGGGCGCGATGGACCTGTTCGGCGTGGAGAAGCTGGAGATCTGCCCGTGGGCCCTGCGCGAGGGCGTCATCCTGCGGCGCCTCGATCACATGGGTTCCGCCTAGCGGCCCGGAAAGGGCGCGAGGCCGTATCGACATACGGCCCCGCCCGTGGGCGCGAGCAACCACAACGCACGCCGCACCCGCCCGAATGGCAAACCTCACAACGGCGAATAGGCACCCAACACCGGCACCACTCGACGCCGTAAGGTGACGGACGTGGCTGAACCAACGGACGCGGACGTGCGGATCGCGCTGTCGACGGCCTCCGTGTACCCGGAGTCCACCGCGACGGCCTTCGAGATCGCCGCCCGCCTCGGGTACGACGGTGTCGAGGTCATGGTGTGGACCGATCCGGTCAGCCAGGACATCGAGGCGTTGCGCCGCCTGTCGGACTACCACGGCATCCCGATCCTGGCCGTCCACGCGCCCTGCCTGCTGATCACCCAGCGGGTCTGGTCGACGGACCCCTGGGTCAAGCTGCAGCGGGCCCGGGCGGCCGCCGAGAAGCTGGGTGCCTCCACCGTCGTCGTGCACCCGCCGTTCCGCTGGCAGCGGCAGTACGCGCGCGACTTCGTCGACGGGATCTGGCGGATGGCGGACGAGACGGACGTACGGTTCGCCGTCGAGAACATGTACCCCTGGCGCTACCGCGACCGCGAGATGCTGGCCTACGCCCCCGACTGGGACGTCACCCAGCACGACTACCGGCACTTCACGATCGATCTCAGTCACACGGCGACGGCCCGCGCCGACGCCCTGGACATGATCGACCGCATGGGCGACCGCCTCGGCCATGTGCACCTCGCCGACGGCCGGGGCTCGGCCAAGGACGAGCACCTGGTGCCCGGCCGCGGCACCCAGCCCTGCGCCGAGCTGCTGGAACACCTGACCCTGTCCGGCTTCGACGGCCATGTGGTGATCGAGGTCAACACCCGGCGGGCGATGTCCAGCGCCGAGCGCGAGGCCGACCTCGCCGAGGCCCTGGCCTTCACCCGCAAGCACCTGGCGTCCGCGGTACGGGTACGCCGGCCATGAACGAGACCCCGGCCCCGACGGGCCGCCGTACCCCGCGCGCGGGTGAGCCTCCGGCCCCGGCGGGTCGCCCTGCCCCGCGCGCGGGTGAGTCTCCGGCCGCGGCGGGCCGCTGTACCCCCTGCGCGGGTGAGCCTCCGTCCGCGGGTGAGTCTCCGGGCTCGGTGGGTGGTCGTGCCTCGTCCGCGGGTGAGTCTCCGGCCCCCGTGGGCCGCCGTACCCCGTCCGCGGGTGAGCCTCCGGGCTCGGCGGGTCGCCCTGTCCCGCGCGCGGGTGAGTCTCCGGCCCCGGTGGGCCGCCGTACCCCGTCCGCGAGTGAGCCTCCGGCTCCGGCGGGGCGCCCTGCCCCGTCCCCCAGCGAGCCCCCCGCGTCGAGTGCCCGCAGGCGGGGCCGTCCGCCGCGTACGGAATCCGCCGGTACCCGTGACCGCATCCTCTCCGCGGCCCGCGAGGAGTTCTCCGAGCGGGGGTACGAGAAGACGTCCGTGCGCGGGATCGCCAAGGCGGCCGGTGTCGACTCCGCGCTGGTCCACCACTACTTCGGCACCAAGGAGCAGGTCTTCGAGGCGGCCGTCGCCGTCGCCTTCGCGCCCGCGCTGAACGCCCCGGACGCGGTGGCCGCCGGCCCCCTGGACGGCGTGGGGGAGCGGCTGACCCGGTTCATCTTCGGCGTCTGGGAGAACCCCAGGACCCGTACCCCGCTGCTGGCCATCGTCCGCTCGGCCGTCAACAACGAGACCGCGGCCGCCGTGTTCCGCCGGCTGATCGCCGCCCAGCTGCTGCGCCGTATCGCCGCCCAGGTGGATCTGCCGGACCCGGAACTGCGGGCCGAGCTGGCGGCGGCGCAGCTGGTGGGTGCGGCGATGATGCGCTACGTGATCAAGCTGGAGCCACTGGCGTCGGCGGACCTGGAGCAGATCATCGCGCGTGTCGCCCCCGTCGTGCAGCACCACCTCACGGACAGGTGAAACCGGACACATGAAACGGGCGTCCCGCATTCCGGACAACCGTGTCCAGGGTTTGGAGCACCGGCGTACGCTCGACCGTACAGTCAGAACTCTCTGGCGGTAGGTCTTCGTAGATCTTCGAAGGAGCGAGCGACGATGCCCGAGCTGAGGTCCCGCACAGTCACCCACGGCCGCAACATGGCGGGCGCCCGCGCCCTGATGCGTGCCTCCGGTGTACCGGGTGCGGACATCGGCCGGAAGCCGATCATCGCGGTCGCGAACTCCTTCACCGAGTTCGTGCCGGGCCACACCCATCTGCAGCCGGTCGGCCGGATCGTCAGCGAGGCGATCAAGGAGGCGGGCGGCATCCCGCGCGAGTTCAACACGATCGCCGTCGACGACGGCATCGCCATGGGCCACGGCGGCATGCTGTACTCCCTGCCCTCCCGCGACCTGATCGCGGACTCCGTGGAGTACATGGTCGAGGCCCACTGCGCCGACGCCCTGGTCTGCATCTCCAACTGCGACAAGATCACGCCGGGCATGCTGCTGGCGGCCCTGCGCCTGAACATCCCGGCGGTCTTCGTCTCCGGCGGCCCGATGGAGTCCGGCCGCGCCACGCTCGTGGACGGCACGGTCCGCACCCTCGACCTGGTCGACGCGATCTCCGACGCCGTCAACGACAAGATCTCCGACGAGGACATCCTCCGTATCGAGGAGAACGCCTGCCCGACCTGCGGCAGCTGTTCCGGCATGTTCACGGCCAACTCGATGAACTGCCTGACGGAGGCCATCGGCCTGTCCCTGCCCGGCAACGGCTCGGTCCTCGCCACGCACACCGCGCGCAAGCAGCTCTACGTCGACGCCGCGCGCACGGTCATGGACATCACCCGCCGCTACTACGAGCAGGACGACGAGTCGGTCCTCCCGCTCAACATCGCGACGTTCGCGGCCTTCGAGAACGCCATGGCCCTGGACATCGCGATGGGCGGCTCCACCAACACGATCCTGCATCTGCTGGCCGCCGCCCAGGAGGCGGGCGTCCCCTTCGGCCTGGAGCAGATCGACGCCGTCTCCCGCCGCGTCCCCTGCCTGGCGAAGGTGGCGCCCAACGTCGCGAAGAACCGCACGTACTACATGGAGGACGTGCACCGCGCCGGCGGCATCCCGGCCCTGCTCGGCGAACTGCACCGCGCGGGCCTGCTCAACGAGGACGTGCACGCCGTCCACAGCCCGTCGCTGTCCGACTGGCTGAAGACCTGGGACGTCCGCGGCGGCTCGCCCTCGCCCGAGGCGGTCGAGCTGTGGCACGCGGCCCCCGGCTGTGTCCGCTCCGCCGAGGCCTTCTCCCAGTCCGAGCGCTGGGAGGCCCTGGACGAGGACGCGGAGGGCGGCTGCATCCGCTCGGTCGAGCACGCCTACTCCAAGGACGGCGGCCTCGCGGTCCTCAAGGGCAACCTCGTGGTCGACGGCTGCGTGGTGAAGACGGCCGGCGTGGACGAGTCGATCTGGACCTTCGAGGGCCCGGCGGTCGTCTGCGAGTCCCAGGAGGAGGCCGTCCAGCGCATCCTCACCCAGGAGGTCAAGGACGGCGACGTCGTCGTCATCCGCTACGAGGGCCCCAAGGGCGGCCCCGGCATGCAGGAGATGCTCTACCCGACCTCGTACCTGAAGGGCCGCGGCCTGGGCAAGACCTGCGCCCTGATCACCGACGGCCGCTTCTCCGGCGGCACCTCGGGCCTGTCGATCGGCCACGCCTCCCCCGAGGCGGCCTCCGGCGGCACCATCGCCCTGGTCCAGGACGGCGACCGCATCCGCATCGACATCCCGAACCGCACGATCGAGCTGCTGGTCGACGAGGCGGAACTCGCCCGCCGCGAGCAGTCCCTGAACGGCGTCTACGCCCCGAAGAACCGCGACCGCAAGGTGTCGGCGGCGCTGCGGGCCTACGCCGCGATGGCGACCAGCGCCGACAAGGGCGCCGTGCGTGACGTGACCAGGCTGGGCTGAGCCCACGCGTGCGCAGGGGGCCGCTCCCGGCGGGGGCGGCCCCCTCCGCATGTCACCAGCCGGCCGGATTCCGCGCGGCCACCCCGAACACGGTGCCGTCGGGGGCGCCGGCGTAGACATGGCCGTCGTCGAGCACGGGCGTGGGAGGCGCGCCCATGACCTTCGCCGAGTCCGGGCCCAGGCGCGCCGGAGTCTGCCCGGCAAGAGCCCCCGTACGGGCGGCGACGGCGAGCAGCCTGCCGTCGGCCGCGGTGAAGTACACATACCGGTCGTCCGCGACCGGTGCCGAACCACGGCTCACCGAGGTCTCCACGCGCCACAGCTGCTTTCGCGCGTCCATGTCCACCGCTTGGAGGGAGCCACCCGTGGCGAGGAGGTACACGACGTTCCCGCGCACGGTGGCGTGCGCCTCCTGGCTGGCCAGGGGCAGTGTCACGCGGCGCGTCGACCGGGTCGCGGGGGTGTAGCGGACGACGGCCTTCGTCTCCCCGTAGACACTGCCGATGGAGAGGAAGAAGACGGAGCCGCCCTCGCTCCCGACGGGTTCGAGCGTGCCTGCCAGGTGTGCCTGCCAGCGCACGTCACCGCTCTGCGGATCCACGGCGGAGAGCTGTGTGCTCGACCCGTCGGCCGACGTGCTCGTCGCGTACGCCAGCGGGTCGCCGGGAAACGAGACGAAGGACGGCGTGCGCTGGCCGGGGATCCGGTGACTCCATCTGGTCCTGCCCGAGGCGCTGTCGACGCCGGTGATCTTGCCGTCGGCTGCGGTGAGCAGGGCCGTCCGGGCCGTGTACCGGACCATCGTGCCCGGGGCCGGGCGCCGCTTCCAGACCTCGTTGCCGGAGTGCGGGTCGAGCGCCGCGAGCTGCGGTCCGCCTTCCGTGTAGGGCTGCACGAGAGCGGAGGAGACGACCGGTGGTCCGCTCGCGGACGTGGTGGCGACCGGGCGCCGCCAGAGCAGTTCTCCGTCGGCCGGGGAGAGGGCGAAGACCGTACCGGCCTGCACACACAGCAACTCCCCGGCCCCGTAGGAGCATTGCGGCATCCCGGATGTCTCAGGCGCGGGCTTCGCCTTCCAGGAGCTGAACGCTGCCGCCTTGGTGCGGGGGGTCGTGCCGCTCGGCGAGGCCTGGTCGTCCCCGAGCAGGCGAACCGAGGTCAAGGCGGCGACAACGGCCAGGCCGAGCGCCCCGGCGCCCACGATCACCTTCTTCCCGACACGCCTCTTGACCGACGGCTCGGGCCGTTCCGCGGGGGACTGCGGAGCCGGTCCGTCGCTCGAACGCTGCGCCGGTATGAACGCCTGCGTGTCGTACGAAGCCGCCACCGAACGCAGTTCCCGCATGAGTTCATCGGGAGTCGGCCGGTCCTCCGGTTCCTTGGCGAGGCAGCGCCGCACCAGTGGCGCGAGGCTCTCCGGTACGCCGGTGAGGTCCGGCTCGTCATGCACGACCTGGTAGGCGACGACATAGGGGCTGTCGGAGTCGAAGGGCCCGCGCCCGGTCGCCGCATGCACCATCACCGAGCCGAGCGCGAAGACATCGGCGGCAGGCCCCACCTCACGCGGACGCCTGAATTGCTCCGGCGCCATGAAAGGCGGCGTGCCGATCAACTTGCCGGTCTCGGTGCGCAGTTCGCTGTCCTTCGGCCGGGAAATGCCGAAGTCGATGACCTTCGGCCCGTCCTCGGCGAGCAGGACGTTGCTCGGCTTCAGATCCCGGTGCACGACTCCGACCCGGTGGATGTCGCGCAGCGCCTCGGCCAGCCCCGCCATCAGCCGGCGCAACTGGGCCGGATCCATCGGCCCGTTCCGCTTCACCTCGTCGGAGAGGGTCGGCCCCGGAATGAACAGCGTGGCCATCCAGGGCTGCCCGGCGTCCGGGTCGGCGTCGACCACGGAAGCGGTGAAGGCGCCGCTCACCTTTCGGGCGGCGGCCACCTCCTGCCGGAAACGGCCCCTGAACTCGGGATCCCTGGCGAACTCGGCGTGTACGACCTTCACCGCGAGCTTCATTCCGGAGGTGCTGCGGGCCAGGTGGACGACGCCCATGCCACCCGAACCCAGGCGTGACTCCAGGCGGTAGTGACCGGCGTACTCGGGGAGTTCCGCTTCCGCGCCCGCTCCCGTGTTCCTACGTGGCGCCATGCGACCACCCCCGTGCTGTTCCTGCGCGCGCGACGCACGGAGCCTAGTCGATGACTCGTGCGAGACAGAGGCGGCTTGCTAGCCTTCGCGCGCGAGTCGCGCACAGGTGTTCCGTGGCTCGTTTCATGGGAATCGACACAACCCCCATGGCCTTCATGGGGATCGAACGGGGGGGCTTTCATGTCCATCGACCGTGCCGAAGAGGCCGCTACGACCTCGCTGCGCTACTACTCCGTCGCTCCGGACGTCCGTCTGAACGTCCGCAGCGGCCCCGGCACCAGCTACAACATCGTGCGTGTCCTGGCCGTGGGGGCGAAGGTCCCGGTCTTCTGCCAGTCCCCGGGCACGACGGTCTCGGGCCCGTACGGCACGACGAACATCTGGGACAACATCGACAACGGCGAGTACGTGTCCGACGCCTACGTGGAGACCGGCAGCGACGGCTACATCGCCCCGCGCTGCGGCTGACCCCACCCGGAGCCCGCCCCCGCCCGGCGCCATAATCGTCCCGTGAGCGACGACATCGGCACCCCGGACACCCCGGCGGGCTCCTCGGGCGGTACGGCCCCCGGCGGCGGCCCCCGCCCCGAGCCCCTGCGCTTCTTCGGCACCACCTGGGTGAAGCACGACAACGGCTACCCGGCCCGCCGCGCCGGCGTCGCCGTGGGTTCCCTCGCCGCGGCCGTCGCCTCCTGCCTGGTCCTCCGCTTCGCCTACGAGGGCATCCGGATCGCCGACACCGGCTCCTTCGTGACCGTGCTGATCATCGTCATGTTCGCGATCTGCAGCGCGCTCGCCTTCCGCAACACCTGGGAGGGCTTCGGCAAGCGCCACGACCCCCAGCGCCAGGCCTCCCTGCGCGGCCTGCTGGCCATCGGCTTCGTCGGCTCCCTCCTCGCCTACTTCTTCCGCTCGCTCACCGAGGCCCCCGGCGAGAAGCTGCACCGCGAGGAGTACGAAAAGGCCCGCGAGGAGTACGAGCGCCGCTCCTCCCGGCGCACCGGCAACCCCTCGAAGAAGAAGCGCCGCCGGTGACCACGGCTCCCGGCGCTCAGTAGTACCGGCGCACCCCCACGCCGCCTCAAAAACCCGCTGTCGTCACCGTCCCGCCCTCCGCACCATGTCCCTATGACCGCGACACAACCACCTTTGCCCTCACCGGCATCGCGCGCGCACTCCTTCAACTCCGCCGCCGCCCAGTACGCCGCGAACCGCCCCTCCTACCCGCCCGCCCTCTTCGACACCGTCGAGGAGCTGGCCGGCCGGTCCCTCGCCGGCGCCAGGGTCGTGGACGTCGGGGCCGGTACCGGCATCGCGACCGCCCTCCTGCACGCCCGGGGCGCCGACGTACTCGCCGTCGAACCCGGCGAGGGCATGATCGCCGAGTTCCGCCGCGGGCTGCCGCACCTCCCGATCGTCCGCGGCAACGGCAACGCCCTCCCCGTCGCCGACGCGCACGCCGACTTCATCACCTACGCCCAGGCCTGGCATTGGACCGACACCGAACGCGCGGTGCCGGAGGCGCTGCGGGTGCTGCGGCCGGGCGGCGCGCTGGCGCTGTGGTGGAACGGCGACGCCCTGGACGTCGAGTGGATCGCCGAGGCCGCCCTTCGGATCGGCCGGTTCTTCGGTGTGGACGTCGCTGCCCGGAAGCGCGATGGCAGCCGCACGGAACTCGCCGACCCGAGCGGCCGCCTCCGCTTCAGCCGCCGGGAGGTCCGCTGGAGCCGCCGCGTCACGATCGACACCCATCTCGCGAACATCGGCAGCCACTCGGCGTTCCTCCTCACGCCCGCGGACCGCAGGACCGCCTTCCTGGAAGAGGAGCGCGACCATCTGTTGAAGGTCTTCCCGGACGGCATGGTCGAGGAGACCTACGACGTCCTGCTCCTCGTCGCCACCAAGACCTGATCCGACTCACCTCCTCCAGCAGCGGCGGCCCGGCTTCCCACCGGGCCGCCGTTTCCGTATGCCGGGCACCGGCCCGCCCCTTGACGGCCACGCCCGTCAGGCAGATTATTCATCGCATGATGAATTATGTGCCCGAGCCACCCGACCCCACGGCACCGGACGCCATCCACGCCGACGACCTCACCGTCGTCCGCGGCCCCCGCACCGTCCTGCACCACCTCCGCTTCACCGTCCCCCGCGGCCAGATCACCGGCCTGCTCGGCCCCTCCGGCTGCGGCAAATCCACCCTGATGCGCTCCATCGTCGGCACCCAGGCCAAGGTCACCGGCACCCTGAAGGTCCTCGGCCGCCCCGCCGGCCACCCCACCCTGCGCAGCCGCATCGGCTACGTCACCCAGGCCCCCTCCGTCTACGACGACCTGACCGTCCGCCAGAACCTGGAGTACTTCGCCGCGATCCTCGACCCCGGCCGCGCCGCCGCCGAACGCCGCAACGAACACGTCACCCGCGCCATCGCCGACGTCGACCTCACCAGCCACGCCACCGCCCTCGCCGGCAACCTCTCCGGCGGCCAGCGCAGCCGGGTCTCACTCGCCGTGGCCCTGCTCGGCGCGCCCGAACTCCTCGTCCTGGACGAACCCACCGTCGGCCTCGACCCCGTCCTGCGCCGCGACCTGTGGCACCTCTTCCACGACATCGCCACCACCCGCGGCGCCACCCTCCTCGTCTCCTCCCATGTCATGGACGAGGCCGAGCGCTGCCACCGCCTCCTGCTGATGCGCGAGGGCGAGATCCTCGCCGACGACACCCCCGAGGCCCTGCGCACCCGCACCGGGACCGACACCGTCGAGGCCGCCTTCCTCCGCCTCGTCGACGAAGCCGCCGCACACCGCACCCGAGAGACGACCCGATGAGCCAGACGAGTCAGACGAGCCCGATGAGCACGACCGTCCCCGCCACCCCCGCCGGTGCGTTCAACACCTCCCGCACCACCGCCACCGCGGCCCGGGTCCTGCGCCAGCTCCGCCACGACCCGCGCACCATCGCCCTGATGCTCCTCGTCCCCTGCCTGATGCTGATCCTGCTGCGCTACGTCTTCGACGCCAGCCCCCGCACCTTCGACAACATCGGCGCATCCCTGCTCGGCATCTTCCCGCTGATCACGATGTTCCTGGTCACCTCCATCGCCACGCTGCGCGAACGCACCTCCGGCACCCTCGAACGCCTCCTCGCCATGCCCCTCGGCAAGGCCGACCTCATCGCCGGCTACGCCCTCGCCTTCGGCGCCCTCGCCATCGTCCAGTCCGCCCTCGCCACCGGACTCGCCGTCTGGCTGCTCGGCCTCGACGTCACCGGCTCACCCTGGCTGCTCCTCCTCGTCGCCCTCCTCGACGCCCTGCTCGGCACGGCCCTCGGTCTCTTCGTCTCGGCTTTCGCGGCCTCCGAATTCCAGGCGGTCCAGTTCATGCCCGCGGTGATCTTTCCCCAGCTCCTCCTCTGCGGCCTGTTCACTCCTCGCTCCGACATGCACCCCGTCCTGACGGCCATCTCCGACGTCCTGCCGATGTCGTACGCCGTCGACGGCATGAACCAGGTCCTCCACCACACCGACATGACCGCGACCTTCGTACGGGACGTCCTGATCGTGGCGGGCTGCGCCGTGCTGGTGCTGGGCCTGGGCGCGGCGACCTTGCGACGCCGGACGGCGTGAGCCGCTCAGCCCTGGCGGTGGAGCACGGTCCGCCCACCGGACAACCCAGCCGCACGGTTCACCCCGGTGCGAAACTGAGCCCCATGAGCCAGAAAGTCGCAGTCCTCGGCACCGGCAAGATCGGCGAAGCCCTGCTCAGCGGAATGATCCGGGCCGGCTGGGCGCCGGCCGACCTCCTGGTCACCGCCCGCCGCCCCGAACGCGCCGAAGAACTCCGCACCCGCCACGGAGTCACCCCGGTCACCAACGCCGAGGCGGCCAAGACCGCCGACACCCTCATCCTCACGGTCAAGCCGCAGGACATGGGCACCCTCCTGGACGAACTGGCCCCGCATGTCCCCGCCGACCGCCTGGTCATCAGCGGCGCCGCCGGTATCCCCACCTCCTTCTTCGAGGAGCGCCTGGCCGCAGGCACCCCGGTCGTCCGTGTCATGACCAACACCCCGGCCCTCGTCGACGAGGCCATGTCGGTCATCTCCGCCGGCAGCCACGCCACCGAGGGGCACCTCGCGCACGCCGAGGAGATCTTCGGCGCCGTCGGCAAGACGCTCCGCGTCCCCGAGACCCAGCAGGACGCCTGCACCGCCCTGTCCGGCTCCGGCCCCGCGTACTTCTTCTATCTGGTCGAGGCCATGACCGACGCCGGCATCCTGCTCGGCCTGCCCCGCGACAAGGCCCACGACCTCATCGTCCAGTCCGCCATCGGCGCCGCAGTGATGCTCCGCGACAGCGGCGAACACCCCGTCAAGCTCCGGGAGAACGTCACCTCCCCGGCCGGCACGACGATCAACGCCATCCGCGAACTGGAGAACCACGGCGTACGAGCCGCCCTCATCGCCGCCCTCGAAGCCGCCCGCGACCGCAGCCGCGAACTCGCCTCCGGCAAGAAGGACTGACCCGGCGCCGGCGCCGGGGGCGACGGCTCACCGGCAGCCGCCGCCCCCGCACGCACGCGCCCGCACGGGCAGGCCCTAACGACCGGCCGCGCTCAACGCCGTACCAGCGGTCTCGGCGGTCTCTGCTGCGTCGGCTGTCTCGGCTGTCTCGAACAACGGCGGCAACAGCCCGATCGCCCGGTAGGCCGCGTCGACGGTCGGCCGAGCCATCGCCCTCGCCTTCTCCGCACCATCCCGCAGCACCCCCTCCACATAGGCAGGATCGGCGCACAGCTCCCTGTGCCTGGCCTGCACGGGCCCGAGGACCTCCACCACCGCCTCGGCGGTGTCCTTCTTCAAAGCGCCGTACGAGTCGTAAACGCCCGCCAGTGACTCAGGGTTCCCGCCCGTGCACGCAGCGAGAATCTCCAGCAGATTCGCGACCCCCGGCCGCCCCTCCCGGTCGTACGCCACATCCCGCCCGCTGTCGGTGACGGCCCGCATGACCTTCTTCCGCACGACATCCGGCTCGTCGAGCAGATAGACGACCCCCAGACCCGAGTCGTCCGACTTCCCCATCTTCGACGCCGGGCTCTGCAGATTCATCACCCGCGCCGCGACCCCCGGACGGGTCGCCTTCGGCACCACGAACGTGTGTCCGTACCGCTGGTTGAACCGCACCGCCAGGTCACGCGCCAGCTCGACATGCTGCACCTGGTCGTCCCCGACCGGCACCTCGTCCGCCCCGTACCCCAGGATGTCCGCCGCCATCAGCACCGGATACGTCAGCAGCGACAGCCGCACACTCCCACCACGCTCCTGCTCCCGCGAGGCCTTCTCCTTGTACTGGATCATCCGGCGCATCTCGCCGTCGGTCGCCACGCACTCCAGCAGGTACGACAGCCTCGTGTGCTCGTCGACATGGCTCTGCAGGAACACGGTGCACACCCCGGGATCGAGCCCGGCGGCCAGCATGAGCGTCGCCGTCTGCCGGCTGAGCCTGCGCACCCGCGCCGGATCGTGGTCCACGGTCAGCGCGTGCAGATCCACGACACAGAACACCGCGTCGGCCCGATGCTGGTCCGTCTCCACCCAACGCCGCATGGCGCCCAGGTAGTTGCCCAGCGTCAGATGCCCGGTCGGCTGAATCCCGCTGAAGACCCGCGTCATCTCCACTCCACCTCCTGATCGGGACCGCCGCTCCTGCGGCCGGCCCCCGGAGCCCGGAGGAGATACGAGAACGGCCGCCGAGGCGGCGGCCGTTGGTTGCATACGTGAGTACGGCCGCCGTCAGGCGGCCCACCAGAGCTGGGTACACGTACGCGTCGTCATGCCGACCAGACTACGCCCCCGGCGTGCACCCCGCACCAGAGTTGACACGCCCTACGCCGATCCGTACTGTTCTCCGAGTTGTCCGACGTGAGCGCCGACCCCGGTCGGTCCCCGGACAACCATTCCGCAAGTCCCCACCAGCAATCGACGCTCAGGCGCCGAGTGCCTTGGCGCGCGTATTTGCGAAATGAGGAATTCGCGTTCGAAAGGACGCCGCCCCCGATTAGCTCGGGAGCAGGGAATCCGCTAAAGTCTCACTCGTCGGAACGGCCCAACGGCCGGGAAGACAAGCCCCCTGACTGGGAGTCAGACACCGAAAGGATCTGATAGAGTCGGAACCGCCGGAAAGGGAAACGCGGAGCGAAAGCGAAGCGGGAACCTGGAAAGCACCGAGGAAATCGGATCGAGAAAAGATCTGATAGAGTCGGAAACACCGAAGGGAAGCCCGGAGGAAAGCCCGAGAGGGTGAGTACAAAGGAAGCGACCGTTCCTTGAGAACTCAACAGCGTGCCAAAAATCAACGCCAGATATGTTGATACCCCGTCTCCGGTCGTCATGACTGGGGCGAGGTTCCTTTGAAAAACACAGCGAGGACGCTGTGTGCGAGGGGATTATTCCTCCTCTCGCACCGCTCTCGTGGTGTTCATCCCGATTACGGGAAAACATTCACGGAGAGTTTGATCCTGGCTCAGGACGAACGCTGGCGGCGTGCTTAACACATGCAAGTCGAACGATGAAGCCCTTCGGGGTGGATTAGTGGCGAACGGGTGAGTAACACGTGGGCAATCTGCCCTTCACTCTGGGACAAGCCCTGGAAACGGGGTCTAATACCGGATACGAGGTTCGCAGGCATCTGTGAACTTGGAAAGCTCCGGCGGTGAAGGATGAGCCCGCGGCCTATCAGCTTGTTGGTGAGGTAATGGCTCACCAAGGCGACGACGGGTAGCCGGCCTGAGAGGGCGACCGGCCACACTGGGACTGAGACACGGCCCAGACTCCTACGGGAGGCAGCAGTGGGGAATATTGCACAATGGGCGAAAGCCTGATGCAGCGACGCCGCGTGAGGGATGACGGCCTTCGGGTTGTAAACCTCTTTCAGCAGGGAAGAAGCGAGAGTGACGGTACCTGCAGAAGAAGCGCCGGCTAACTACGTGCCAGCAGCCGCGGTAATACGTAGGGCGCAAGCGTTGTCCGGAATTATTGGGCGTAAAGAGCTCGTAGGCGGCTTGTCACGTCGATTGTGAAAGCCCGAGGCTTAACCTCGGGTCTGCAGTCGATACGGGCTAGCTAGAGTGTGGTAGGGGAGATCGGAATTCCTGGTGTAGCGGTGAAATGCGCAGATATCAGGAGGAACACCGGTGGCGAAGGCGGATCTCTGGGCCATTACTGACGCTGAGGAGCGAAAGCGTGGGGAGCGAACAGGATTAGATACCCTGGTAGTCCACGCCGTAAACGGTGGGAACTAGGTGTTGGCGACATTCCACGTCGTCGGTGCCGCAGCTAACGCATTAAGTTCCCCGCCTGGGGAGTACGGCCGCAAGGCTAAAACTCAAAGGAATTGACGGGGGCCCGCACAAGCGGCGGAGCATGTGGCTTAATTCGACGCAACGCGAAGAACCTTACCAAGGCTTGACATACACCGGAAAGCATTAGAGATAGTGCCCCCCTTGTGGTCGGTGTACAGGTGGTGCATGGCTGTCGTCAGCTCGTGTCGTGAGATGTTGGGTTAAGTCCCGCAACGAGCGCAACCCTTGTTCTGTGTTGCCAGCATGCCCTTCGGGGTGATGGGGACTCACAGGAGACCGCCGGGGTCAACTCGGAGGAAGGTGGGGACGACGTCAAGTCATCATGCCCCTTATGTCTTGGGCTGCACACGTGCTACAATGGCCGGTACAAAGAGCTGCGATACCGTGAGGTGGAGCGAATCTCAAAAAGCCGGTCTCAGTTCGGATTGGGGTCTGCAACTCGACCCCATGAAGTCGGAGTCGCTAGTAATCGCAGATCAGCATTGCTGCGGTGAATACGTTCCCGGGCCTTGTACACACCGCCCGTCACGTCACGAAAGTTGGTAACACCCGAAGCCGGTGGCCCAACCCCTTGTGGGAGGGAGCTGTCGAAGGTGGGACTAGCGATTGGGACGAAGTCGTAACAAGGTAGCCGTACCGGAAGGTGCGGCTGGATCACCTCCTTTCTAAGGAGCACTTCTTACCGGGCTTGCCTGGTCAGAGGCCAGTACATCGGCGCACGTCCGATGCTGGTTGCTCATGGGTGGAACGTTGATTATTCGGCCGGGACCTCGGGTCGGAGGCTGCTAGTACTGCTCGCAAGAGCGTGGAACGCATGATCTTCGGACGGGGCCTGGCCGGGCACGCTGTTGGGTGTCTGAGGGAACGAATTTTCCTCAGTCGCCGGCCCCAGTGAACTCGAGCCTGTTGGTTCGGGGTGATGGGTGGCTGGTCGTTGTTTGAGAACTGCACAGTGGACGCGAGCATCTGTGGCCAAGTTTTTAAGGGCGCACGGTGGATGCCTTGGCACCAGGAACCGATGAAGGACGTGGGAGGCCACGATAGTCCCCGGGGAGTCGTCAACCAGGCTTTGATCCGGGGGTTTCCGAATGGGGAAACCCGGCAGTCGTCATGGGCTGTCACCCGCTGCTGAACACATAGGCAGTGTGGAGGGAACGAGGGGAAGTGAAACATCTCAGTACCCTCAGGAAGAGAAAACAACCGTGATTCCGGGAGTAGTGGCGAGCGAAACCGGATGAGGCCAAACCTACGACGTGTGAGACCCGGCAGGGGTTGCGTCGTGGGGGTTGTGGGATCTCTCTTCTGCGGTCTGCCGGCCGTGGGACGAGTCAGAAACCGTTGATGTAGGCGAAGGACATGCGAAAGGTCCGGCGTAGAGGGTAAGACCCCCGTAGTCGAAACGTCAGCGGCTCGTTTGAGAGACACCCAAGTAGCACGGGGCCCGAGAAATCCCGTGTGAATCTGGCGGGACCACCCGCTAAGCCTAAATATTCCCTGGTGACCGATAGCGGATAGTACCGTGAGGGAATGGTGAAAAGTACCCCGGGAGGGGAGTGAAATAGTACCTGAAACCGTGTGCCTACAAGCCGTGGGAGCGTCGGAATGTGCTTGCACATTCTCGTGACTGCGTGCCTTTTGAAGAATGAGCCTGCGAGTTTGCGGTGTGTTGCGAGGTTAACCCGGGTGGGGAAGCCGTAGCGAAAGCGAGTCCGAATAGGGCGCTGTAGTAGCACGCTCAAGACCCGAAGCGGAGTGATCTAGCCATGGGCAGGTTGAAGCGGAGGTAAGACTTCGTGGAGGACCGAACCCACCAGGGTTGAAAACCTGGGGGATGACCTGTGGTTAGGGGTGAAAGGCCAATCAAACTCCGTGATAGCTGGTTCTCCCCGAAATGCATTTAGGTGCAGCGTCGTGTGTTTCTTGCCGGAGGTAGAGCACTGGATAGGCGATGGGCCCTACCGGGTTACTGACCTTAGCCAAACTCCGAATGCCGGTAAGTGAGAGCGCGGCAGTGAGACTGTGGGGGATAAGCTCCATGGTCGAGAGGGAAACAGCCCAGAGCATCGACTAAGGCCCCTAAGCGTACGCTAAGTGGGAAAGGATGTGGAGTCGCACAGACAACCAGGAGGTTGGCTTAGAAGCAGCCACCCTTGAAAGAGTGCGTAATAGCTCACTGGTCTAGTGATTCCGCGCCGACAATGTAGCGGGGCTCAAGCGTACCGCCGAAGTCGTGTCATTCGTATATAAGCCCCAACGGGTGTACGGATGGGTAGGGGAGCGTCGTCTGCCGGGTGAAGCGGCACTGGAAGGTAGTCGTGGACGGTTGACGAGTGAGAATGCAGGCATGAGTAGCGATTCACACGTGAGAAACGTGTGCGCCGATTGACTAAGGGTTCCTGGGTCAAGCTGATCTGCCCAGGGTAAGTCGGGACCTAAGGCGAGGCCGACAGGCGTAGTCGATGGATAACCGGTTGATATTCCGGTACCCGCTGTGAAGCGTCAAACATCGAATCCAGTGATGCTGAGGCCGTGAAGCCGTTCCGGACCCTTCGGGGAATGGAAAGTGGTGGAGCCGCCGGACCAATCTGGTAGTAGGTGAGTGATGGGGTGACGCAGGAAGGTAGTCCATCCCGGGCGGTGGTTGTCCCGGGGTAAGGGTGTAGGACGCAGGGTAGGCAAATCCGCCTTGCACATAGTCTGAGACCTGATGCCGAGCCGATTGTGGTGAAGTGGATGATCCTATGCTGTCGAGAAAAGCCTCTAGCGAGTTTCATGGCGGCCCGTACCCTAAACCGACTCAGGTGGTCAGGTAGAGAATACCGAGGCGTTCGGGTGAACTATGGTTAAGGAACTCGGCAAAATGCCCCCGTAACTTCGGGAGAAGGGGGGCCATTCCTGGTGATGGGCTTTGCGCCTTGAGCTGGGGGTGGCCGCAGAGACCAGCGAGAAGCGACTGTTTACTAAAAACACAGGTCCGTGCGAAGCCGTAAGGCGATGTATACGGACTGACGCCTGCCCGGTGCTGGAACGTTAAGGGGACCGGTTAGCTCACTTTCGGGTGGGCGAAGCTGAGAACTTAAGCGCCAGTAAACGGCGGTGGTAACTATAACCATCCTAAGGTAGCGAAATTCCTTGTCGGGTAAGTTCCGACCTGCACGAATGGCGTAACGACTTCTCGACTGTCTCAACCATAGGCCCGGTGAAATTGCACTACGAGTAAAGATGCTCGTTTCGCGCAGCAGGACGGAAAGACCCCGGGACCTTTACTACAGTTTGATATTGGTGTTCGGTTCGGCTTGTGTAGGATAGCTGGGAGACTGTGAAGCTCGCACGCCAGTGTGGGTGGAGTCGTCGTTGAAATACCAGTCTGGTCGTGCTGGATGTCTAACCTGGGTCCGTGATCCGGATCAGGGACAGTGTCTGATGGGTAGTTTAACTGGGGCGGTTGCCTCCTAAAGGGTAACGGAGGCGCCCAAAGGTTCCCTCAGCCTGGTTGGCAATCAGGTGTTGAGTGTAAGTGCACAAGGGAGCTTGACTGTGAGACCGACGGGTCGAGCAGGGACGAAAGTCGGGACTAGTGATCCGGCGGTGGCTTGTGGAAGCGCCGTCGCTCAACGGATAAAAGGTACCCCGGGGATAACAGGCTGATCTTCCCCAAGAGTCCATATCGACGGGATGGTTTGGCACCTCGATGTCGGCTCGTCGCATCCTGGGGCTGGAGTCGGTCCCAAGGGTTGGGCTGTTCGCCCATTAAAGCGGTACGCGAGCTGGGTTTAGAACGTCGTGAGACAGTTCGGTCCCTATCCGCTGTGCGCGTAGGAGTCTTGAGAAGGGCTGTCCCTAGTACGAGAGGACCGGGACGGACGAACCTCTGGTGTGCCAGTTGTTCTGCCAAGGGCATGGCTGGTTGGCTACGTTCGGGAGGGATAACCGCTGAAAGCATCTAAGCGGGAAGCCTGCTTCGAGATGAGGACTCCCACCCACTTGATGGGGTAAGGCTCCCAGTAGACGACTGGGTTGATAGGCCGGATCTGGAAGCCAGGTAACTGGTGGAGGTGACCGGTACTAATAGGCCGAGGGCTTGTCCTCAGTTGCTCGCGTCCACTGTGTTGGTTCTGAAACCACGAACAGCCCCGCCAGAAATGGTGGTGCGGCGTTCACAGTTTCATAGTGTTTCGGTGGTCATAGCGTGAGGGAAACGCCCGGTTACATTCCGAACCCGGAAGCTAAGCCTCACAGCGCCGATGGTACTGCAGGGGGGACCCTGTGGGAGAGTAGGACGCCGCCGAACAATTCTTGAGAAAACCCCCGCACCATAGGTGCGGGGGTTTTCTGCGTTTATGCTCGAATGCATGCGCTATGACCTGGTGATCTTCGACAACGACGGTGTACTCGTCGACAGCGAGTCCATCTCCAACCGGCTGCTGGCCGCCTATCTGACCGAGTTGGGCCACCCGACCTCGTATGAGGACTCCATCCGGGATTACATGGGCTCGGCGATGCACCGGATCCATGAGCTGGTGCTGGAGCGGACCGGGCAGCGGCTGCCGGACGACTTCGACGATGTGTTCCACGCGCGTGTGTTCGCCGCGTTCGAGCGGGAGTTGCAGCCCGTGGCCGGCGTGGACGTCGTACTGGAGAAGCTGGCCGCCGACGGGGTGCCGTACTGCGTGGCCTCCTCCGGGAGTCATGCGCGGATCCGTGTCGGGCATCGTACGACCGGGCTCGACCGGTGGTTCGCGGATGAGCGGATCTTCAGCTCCGAGGATGTGGGGCGGGGCAAGCCGGCGCCCGATCTCTTTCTGTATGCCGCAGAACGGATGGGTGTGGCGCCGGAGCGGTGCCTGGTCGTGGAGGACTCCCCGCTGGGTGTGCAGGCGGCCGTGGCGGCCGGGATGGCCGTCTATGGGTTCACCGCGATGACGCCGGCGGCGAGGCTGGCGAGGGCCGATCAACTCTTCTCGTCCATGGGGGAGTTGGCTGACCTGCTGGTATGACCCGAGCCATGGTCCGTGTCTGACAATTGTCATGCGGACGTCCGGACGATCGGTCCTACTGGCGGACCCCCCGCGGCGGCGAAGCTGAGGGCATGACGAAGAACACGGGGATCCACAACTTCCGGCCGCTGATCCTGGACGTGGCGGTGCCGCTCGGCTCGTACTACGTCTTCAAGGACGTCTTCGGGATGAGCACCTTCGGGGCGCTCGCCTGGAGCAGTGTGGTGCCGGCCCTGCGCACCGTGTGGGGTCTGGTGAAGGAGCGGCAGACCAACGCCCTGGCCGGTCTCATTCTGGTCGTCAACGTCGTCTCCCTGCTGCTGAGCTTCGTCTCCGGTGACCCGCGGCTGATGCTGGCCAAGGACAGCGGGGTCAGCAGTGTGGTCGCCTTCGGGATCCTCGCCTCCGTCTGGCTGGGCAAGCCGATGATGACGGCGGGTATGAAGCCGTTCCTGGTGAAGGGCGACGCGGTCAAGGAGGCCGCCTGGGAGCGGCTCGTCTCCGGCGCGTCGGTCCGGTCCGCGGCCTTCCGGACCAAGGAGAAGGAGTTCTCGGTCGTCTGGGGACTGGTGCTGCTCGCCGAGTGTGTCGCCCGCATCGTGGGCGCGTACACCATCCCCGTGGACACGATGGTGTGGCTCGGCAGTGTCTACCTCGTCGGTGCGATGGTGATCGGGTTCGTGGTCAGCGGTGGCCTGGCCGTCGAGCCGATGGAGAAGATGCTCGCCGCCGAGGTCGAGGCCGCCGAGGCCGGGACGCCCGAGGTCGCTGTCGCCGCCTGAGCCGCGAGGAAGTAAAGCTGAAGGAAATTCATCTTTGGCTGGATCTACCCACAGGTAGCCCGGGGCCCTACGCTCGCCGCCATGACTGATGTGCTGCGGCGCGGTAGGGCCTCGCTGGCGTTCGCCTTCTTCGCTCAAGGCGCCACCTTCGCCCTGCTGGTGACGCGCATCCCGGCCATCCAGGACCGGTACGGCGTCTCCGACGCGCTGCTGCCGGTCTTCCTGGCCGCCGTACCGGTCCTCGCCGGTGTCGGCAGTGTGACCACCGAGCAGATGGTGAAGCGGATACGGCCCAGCCGGCTGCTGCGCTGGTCCCAGCCGGTGGTGCTGCTGGCGCTGCTCGGTGCCGGGGCGGGCGGCCACATCGCGGAGCTGGCGGTGGCGTTGGGCGCGTTCGGGCTGGCCGTGGGCGCGCTGGACGCCTCCATGAACATGCTCGGGGTCAGCCTGCAGCGGTCGTACGGGCGCAGCATCATGCTCAGTTTCCACGCCGCGTACAGCCTGGGCGGGATCCTGGGCGCGTCGCTGGCGTGGGTCGGGGCGCACTGGCATCTCGCGCTGTGGGTGTCGTACCTGCCGGTGGTGGCCGTGCTGCTGCCGGCGGCGCTCGTGGGGAGCCGGTGGTACGTCGACGGCGATCCGGCGCCGGTGGGGGAGGAGCAGGGCCAGGGCACGGGTGTCGTCTTCAAGCTGCTGTTGCCGCTGTGTCTGGTGATGACCTTCGCCTACATCGGGGACTCGACCGTCTCCAACTGGAGCGCGAAGTATCTGAAGGACGTGCTGGGCAGCTCGGAGCAGCTGGCGACCGTGCCGTACAACGTGTACATGGTGACCACGCTGCTGGGGCGGGCCATCGGGGACTTCGGGGTGCGGCGGTTCGGGGCCGTGGCGGTCGTACGGCTCGGGACGCTGGTGGCGGCCGGCGGGTTCGCGGTGGTGGCCTCGGCGTCCGGGGCGTGGGTCGGGATGCTCGGGTTCACGCTGTTGGGTCTGGGGTTGTGCGTGCTGGTGCCGCAGACGTTCGCGGCGGCGGGGCGGCTGTTTCCGGGGTCTTCGGATGCCGCCATCGCACGTCTCAATATCTTCAATTACGTGGGTTTTCTGGTCGGTTCGCCGTTGGTGGGGGCGCTTGGGGACGCGTGGAGCTACCGGGGGGCCATGCTGGTGCCGATGGTGTTGGTGCTGGTGACGATGGTGTACGCCAGGTCGTTCGCCGCTCAACCGGACCGATACGGTGGCGGGCATGAGCGGCCGCGCACAGCTGATGTGGGACGAGGCAGTAACGGGCTATGACTTCGGCCCGGACCATCCGATGGATCCGGTCCGGCTGGCACTGACCCGGAAACTGGTGGGTGCCTTCGGGCTCGACCGGGAGATGGAGGTCGTCGCGGCCAAGCCGGCCGGGGAGTCGACGCTGCGGCTGGTCCATCGGGAGGACTACATCGACGCGGTGAAGGCCGCGTCGGCCGATCCGGCGTCGGCGGACGGGTCGTACGGGCTCGGGACCCTGGACGATCCCGCGTTCGCGGGGATGCACGAGGTGTCCGCGCTGATCGCCGGGCAGTCGGTGGGGGCGGCGGAGGCGGTGTGGCGGGGGGATGCCGGGCACGCGGTGAACTTCGCGGGCGGGCTGCATCACGCGATGCCCGGGGGTGCGTCGGGATTCTGCGTGTACAACGACGCCTCGCTGGCCATCGCCCGGTTGCTGGAGCTGGGGGCGGAGCGGGTCGCCTATGTGGATGTCGATGTGCATCACGGGGACGGGGTGCAGGCGGCGTTCTGGGAGGATCCACGGGTTCTGACGATCTCGCTGCACGAGCATCCGCGTACGTTGTTCCCGCAGACCGGGTGGCCGGAGGAGGTCGGGGCCGGGGCGGGGGAGGGGTCCGCCGTGAACGTGGCGTTGCCGGCGGGGACCGGGGACGCGGGGTGGGTACGGGCGTTCCACTCGGTGGTGCCGGAGCTGCTCGCGGAGTTCCGGCCGCAGGTGCTGGTGTCGCAGCACGGGGCGGACACGCACTTCGAGGATCCGCTCGCGCATCTCGCGGTGTCGCTGGATGCGCAGCGGGCTGTGCAGGTGGCGTGTCATGAGCTGGCGCACGAGTACGCCGGGGGGAAGTGGGTCGCGCTCGGTGGCGGCGGATATGCCGTGGTGGATGTCGTGCCGCGGTCCTGGACGCACCTGGTGGGGATCGCGGCGGGGAGGCCGGTGGCGCCGGAGACGGTGATTCCGGAGGAGTGGCGGCGGGAGGTGTTCGCCCGGACCCGGCAGTTGGGGCCGCAGCGGATGACTGATGGGCGGTGGCCGGTGAGTTGGGCGTCCTGGGAGTCGGGTTACGACCCTGCGGACCGGCTGGACCAGGCGGTACGAGCCACGCGTCGGGCGGTGTTTCCGCTGCGGGGGCTGCTCCCCTGAACCACCCAGGGGGCTCCGCCCCCTGGGCCCCCGTCCGCTGCCTCGCCCGCGGCTGGGCAGGTACCCGGCGTCGTACCCCAGCCGTCCAGGCCCCCCGGCCCCACCGCAGCCGCCCCCACGCTCCCGGCGTCGTACCCCCCGCCCAGGCCCCGGCGTCGTACTCCCAGTCGTCCGGGCCCCCGGCGTCGTACCCCCAGTCGTCCGGGCCCCCGGCGTCGTACTCCCAGCCGCCCAGGCCCCCCGGCCCCCCCCAGCCGCCCATGCACCGCCCCCGCAGCCGCCCCCAGGCCTCCGGCCCCTCCCCCGCAGCCGCTCACATCGTTACGCCAACCGTGCGCAATTCCGTTGATTCCGTCCCGCCCGCTGCCTCCGATGCGTCACCATCGCACCCGTGTTGACCAGCGGAGCTCTGCGTGCGCATTTGCTGGCTGTTCGGCTTGCCGGGGAGGTGGGGACCTCTCGGGAGGACAGTCTGCGGAGTTATCGGCTGTTCGCGGCGCGGGATCCTCGGGTGTTGATCGGGATCGATCCCGAAGGGGCCTGGGGACAGCGGGACTTGCTGGGGCTCATGGCGGAGAAGTGCGGGGTTTCGGCCGATCCCCGTCACACTTCGGGCCCGGATGTGATCGATCCGGAGCTGACCCTGGCCGCGCTCGATGCTTTCGCCGGGCGGATCGGTGCCGTAGCGCGACGTGGTGCGCCCGTGTTGTTCGGGACCGGGCATCCGCAGCGGCTGCTCGGGTTCTACGCAGGCTTGGCGGACGCGCTCTCGGCGGCGGGGTGTGACGTGCTCACCCCGGCGCAGGGTCGCTGTGTCGACATATTGACCCGGTTCGGTCTACGTACGTACCACCTCGGCTACGCACGGCGGGTTGGGTTGGTGCGGGAAAACGGCGGTGGGCGCCCCGGTTGTGAGCCGGGCGTGCACTGTCATTCGCCACTCCCGGTTCGGGTCGTCCTGGAGGCCGCGGCGGAGAGCGGCGGGCCGCTGCCCGAGCTGGTCGTCGGGGACCATGGATGGGTCTGCGGTGCAGGTCAGCTGGGGTTCGAGGCCATCGGTCTCGCCGACACGGACGATCCGGCGCTGTTCGTGGGGGAGGCCGAGGGGCGCGTGTCCGTCGCCGTTCCGGTTGATGACGGGGTGCGGTCTGCTCACTACCGGCCGCTCACCCGCTACGTACTCAAACGAGCGTGTCTGTCACAGTAGGCCTGCGATGGGTGCACCTCTTCCCCACTTGCATCACCCGCCCCTACATTGGGGAGTGAGCACGCAACGACGAAGAGTCACCGGAAGGGGAAGCCGGTGGCCGTCGAGTGCGGAAGGTTCAGGTGTGTCATGGGTGCAGCTGGCGAGAGGCCTCTGAACGAGGTTCAGTTCCTTACCGTGGCGGAGGTCGCCTCGGTGATGCGAGTGTCGAAGATGACCGTGTACCGCCTGGTGCACAGCGGTCATCTGCCCGCGATCCGGGTGGGGCGGTCCTTCCGCGTCCCGGAACAAGCGGTACACGAGTACCTTCGTGACAGCTATGTGGGGGTGGAGACGGCCTGACGGCGACCCCCGGGTGACCCGGGGGTACCCCCTCGATTACGACCTGGGCGCTCGGTTGGGTAGGCTAGCCCCTCGTAGGTCGTGTGGGCCCATGGCGCCCAAACAACCGAGTGATGAGAAGTGAGCGAGGGTAGTCGTGGGCTCTGTTATCAAGAAGCGGCGCAAGCGGATGGCCAAGAAGAAGCACCGCAAGCTGCTCAAGCGCACGCGCGTTCAGCGTCGCAACAAGAAGTAAGCGACGCCGCGAGAGCGTGTCAGCGCATATCTGTGGCCTCCCATCTGCACTGATGGGGGGCCACAGGCGTTTGTGGTGACCTGGCATATTCCGATGAGTGAATTTCCGTCACTTCGTGCATCGGGCAGTCATCACAGCGCAACATCGACCCGCTAGGTTGGCCGTACGCATCTCGTACGAGGGAAGGCGCTGATCTTGGGGAAGGTCGTGCTCGTCACCGGAGTGGCCAGGCAACTGGGCGGCCGGTTCGTACGGCGGATCCAGCGGGATCCGAAGGTCGACCGGGTGATCGCCGTGGACGCGGTGCCACCGGCGCACCATCTGGGCGGGGCGGACTTCATAGAGGCCGACATCCGGCAGCCGACCATCGCCCGGGTGCTCGCCGAGACGGGCGCCGACACGGTCGTCCACATGGATGTGACGGGCACACCGCTGGGCAGCGGCAGCCGGGCCACGGTCAAGGAGACCAACGTCATCGGCACCATGCAGCTGCTCGGCGCCTGCCAGAAGTCGCCGACCGTGAAACGGCTGGTGGTGAAGTCCAGTACGAACGTCTACGGGTCGGCCCCGCGCGATCCGGCCGTTTTCACCGAGACGACCCCGCCGAAGTCGCTGCCGAGCGGCGGCTTCGCGAAGGACACCGTCGAGGTCGAGGGGTATGTGCGCGGGTTCGCCCGGCGGCGGCCGGACGTCGCGGTGTGTGTGCTGCGGTTCGCCAACATCCTCGGGCCGGCCGCCGACACCCCGCTCGCCTCGTACTTCGCGCTGCCCGTGCTGCCGACCGTGTTCGGCTACGACCCGCGGCTGCAGTTCGTGCACGAGGACGACGTGGTCGAGGTGCTCAGGATCGCCTCGCACGAGCCGCGCCGGGGCACGCTCAACAGCGGCACGTTCAACATCGCCGGGGACGGGGTGCTGCTGCTCTCGCAGTGCTCCCGGCGGCTCGGGCGGCCGACCGTGCCGCTGCTGCTGCCCGCGGTCACCTGGGCGGGTTCGCTGGTGCGTACGCTCGGTATGACGGACTTCTCGCCGGAGCAGATCAGGCTGCTCACGCACGGGCGGGTGGTGGACACGGTCCAGATGCGCGAGACGCTGGGCTTCACGCCCAGGTACACCACGGCGGAGACGTTCACGGACTTCGCCCGCGGCCAGGGCCCCGGGCTGGTGCCGCCCGAGGCCCTCGCGGGGGCCGTCGACCGGATCGCCGCGCTGGCCGCGAGGGGCGGCGGCCGGCCCACGACGCAGAGCGCCGACCAGCGCAACCGAGGAGCGCAGTAACGATGGCGGACGCCAAGGTCATTCCGTTCGACGACGACCGGTCCCGCGGGGGCGCCGCACAGCGCCCGGCGCGGCGCCGGGGCACGGGCAGCCGGCGCGGTGCCCTCGCCGAGGCGGGGGCCGGAGAGATGGGTGAGGTCCAGCCGCTGCCGGGCCGGGGCCGGGCGCGGGAAGATGGGCCTGTGAGCCGTGGGGAGAAGCCGGAGGAGCCGCCGGAGCGGTCGGGGGCCGACGGCGGGCTCGGCGGCGGCCTGGAGCGGCGTGTGGCGGCCGGGCTGGCCTTTCTGCGGCGCCGGCTGACCGGGGACTACGACGTCGACGACTTCGGTTTCGACGAGGAGTTGACCGACCAGGTCCTGATGTCGCTGCTGCGGCCGGTGTACGAGAAGTACTTCCGGGTCGAGGTGAAGGGCATCGAGAACATCCCGGCCGAGGGCGGGGCGCTGATCGTCGCCAACCACTCCGGGACGCTGCCGCTGGACGGGCTGATGATGCAGGTCGCCGTGCACGACCACCATCCGGCCGACCGTCACCTACGGCTGCTGGCGGCCGACTTGGTCTTCGTGCTGCCGGTGGTCAACGAGCTGGCCCGCAAGCTGGGGCACACCCTGGCGTGCGCGGAGGACGCGGAGCGGCTGCTGGCTCAGGGCGAGGTGGTCGGGGTGATGCCGGAGGGCTTCAAGGGGATCGGGAAACCCTTCAGCGAGCGGTACAAGCTGCAGCGGTTCGGGCGGGGCGGCTTCGTGTCGACCGCGCTGCGGCAGGGGGCGCCGATCATCCCGTGCTCGATCGTGGGGGCGGAGGAGATCTACCCGATGATCGGCAACGCGAAGACGCTGGCGCGGTTGCTGGGCTTCCCGTACTTCCCGCTGACGCCGACGTTTCCGTGGCTGGGGCCGCTCGGTGCGATTCCGCTGCCGACGAAGTGGACGATTCAGTTCGGCGAGCCGATCCCGACGGGCGGGTATCCGCCGGAGGCGGCCGAGGACCCGATGCTGATGTTCAACCTGACCGACCAGGTGCGGGAACAGATCCAGCACACGCTGTACAAGCTGCTGGTGCAGCGGCGCTCGGTGTTCTTCTGACTTTCGCCCGCCCGAGCGGCGCCCGCCCGGCCAACCGTGCCCACAAGGCCGAGCGGGGGCGCCCTGCTCGGGAAGGGCGCCCCCGCTGCCGTAACCGCGACGGTGTCAGTGCGTGTCCTCGCCTTCGATGCCCAGGCCCGGGAGGAGCCCGGGGAGGAGCGGGGGGAGGGTGACGTCGGGGGTGGCGGTCGGGAGCTTGCCGGTGGGCGGCGTGCTGCTGCCGGTGCCGGTCTTCGGTGGCTGGAGCAGGCCGCCCGTGTCGCCGCCGATCAGGCCCACGCCGCTGCTGCCGGTGGCCGAGCCGCTCGGTTCGCCGGTGCTTCTCTGCCCGCCGGAGGACGGGGTGTGGCCGGAGGAGCTGGGCGCGGTCGACCGGTGGCCGCCGGAGGAGCCGGTCGGCGCCGAGCCGGAGCCCTGCCGCTTGCCGCCGCCGTGGGCGGGCGGCTGCGGGAGCAGGGACTGCAGCGGGGCGACCTCCTGGTCTATGGCGTCGAACACCGACGACACCTGCTGTTTGACGTCCCCGAGCTGCACGGGCAGCTTGTCGCTGAGCGCGCTCCAGGCCTCGCGATGGGAGCGGGAGAACGTCGACAGGGCCTGGATCGGGCCGAGGGAGCCGGGGTCGGCCTCGTAGGCCTCGTGGAGCAGCCGGTGGCCCTCGGTGACGTCGTGCTGCATACCGGAGAGCGTGCGGCGGATCTCGCCGATGGACTCGTGGTCGAGCTGGCCGCCGCGGCCGCGCTCCATCAGCCGGCGGGCCTCGCTGAGCCGGGTGGAGGCCTGGTCGAGGTAGGTCTGGCCACGTTGGTCCTCGCCGGTGGTCAGGTAGTTGAGCCTGAAGTCCTCGATGCCGCGTTTGAGGCCGTACAGCGAGTCACCCGGCAGGGCGTCGGAGCTGGCGGCGGCGACCCCGCCGAAGGCCCCGGCGGCCACGCCGACGCTGAGCCCGCCCGCCGCGAGTCCCTTCGTCAGTCTGGAACGGGGTCGGAGTTTGCCCAGCGGGCTCGCCCGGTGCGCCCCACGGCCACGTCCGCGCTGTTCCGGTACCGAGGCGTCCGCCGCCCCCGTGCCCTCCTGGAGCATGGCCTCCATCGCGGCCACCAGCTGGGCGCGCTGCACGACCTTCACCTCGGGGTCGAGCTGCGGCTTGGGCAGCGCGCCGAGATCCGCCGTGAGGGCCAGCAACTCGCCCCGCTCGGACCGCTCCTCGGCGGTCGGCGGGGAACCCGCCGGGTCTACGGACTGCTCGGCCGCCGTGTCCCGGTCGGACTGCTCCTCCAGGGCCTGGGCGAAGGCGTTCGCCCGCCGGTGCGTCGATACGTTCGTGATCACTGGCGGCACCTCCTCTCGTCATGACGGTCGACTCCCCAGGGGGTCCTGAGGGTTGCACGCCCGCGACCACTTCACACGATCGAGCGATCAGGGTCGGCCAGACGTGACCACAGGGAGCCTGTATCCCGCACAACGACTGGCGCGGCACTTGGGTTACGGACGGCGGATGACCGGATCGGAAAGGCAACGTGCGTTCACGGAGCGTGAGTTGGACGTCGCCCTCAGTCGTGGTGGCTTCAGCGCGCGTCGTCCGGCAGGAGCCGGGCGAGCGTGCGTACGGCGCGATACTGGAGGGTCTTGATGGCGCCCTCGTTCTTGCCCATGACACGGGCCGTCTCGGCGACCGAGAGACCCTGGAGGAAGCGGAGCGTCACGCACTCCTGCTGCTGCGGGTTGAGCCGGCGTACGGCGTCGAGCAGCGCGGCGTTCGACAGGGACTCCAGGACGGAGTCCTCCGGGGAGCGCTCGACCTCGTTGGCGTCGAGCATCTCGCCGGTGGTGACCTCCAGGCGGAAGCGGCTGGACTTGAAGTGGTCGGCGACGAGATTGCGGGCGATCGTCACCAGCCAGGCCCCGAAGTCGCGGCCCTGCCAGGTGAAGGTGCCGATCCTGCGCAGCGCCCGCAGAAAGGTCTCGCTGGTGAGGTCCTCGGCGGTGGCCCGGCCGCCGACGCGGTAGTAGATGTACCTATACACCGTGTCGCTGTACTGGTCGTACAGCCGTCCGAAGGCCTCGGCCTCGCCGGCCTGCGCCCGCTCGACCAGGTCCATCATCCGGGCGCTGTCGCTGTCGGCGGCCGGGCGGCGGGCGGTGGCAGCGCCGGCGCCGGCGGAGCGCCCTCGTCTGCTGACGGCAGCGCTGCTCTCGGCCAGTGCGTAGCACGGGCCGGCGGGCGCGGCGGCGGCGAAGGCGGGGACGGCGTACGCGGTGGGGACGAGGCCGCGCAGCGTCTCTTTGACCGTTGCGACTGTTGCGCGCAGCGTAGCCAGGCCCGAGGCGTCAACCCCGACGTGTGGGTACACGGGACTCCCAGAGGCAGAGCTTCCATCACGTGCAGTACGGAACCTTTCACCCGTCGTAGCGACGGAGGGGTACCGGTTTGCGTCTGAGGAGAATAACGCTTCGTGCAGGCACTGCTACACCGAGTTGCTCAAATCATCGATTGCGTCGCTTCTGTTGCCGATTGGCGCCGCATCAAGTGCCCTAGCTTGATCGGTTGTTGATCGGAAAGGGGCTAATTTCGGCGAGGTACGGGGCGTGTTGAAGTGGCCGCGGCATAATCCGGGCGCGAGGCGCCCGCAGGGGCGCGGGGGACCGCGCCGGTGACCAGGGCGGACCCGCCTCCGGCAACGGTCCACGCCCCCTACGGCGATCGGTCCCGGCTTCCAGGCGGAGCTATCGGCGTCGTCGGCTCAAAGCGATCGCCGCCGCGGTGCCACCGGCAACCGCTCCGACGCCCGCCGCCGCCGGAATGCCGACCTTGGCCGCCTTGCGGCCGGTGCGGTAGTCCCGCAGGCGCCAGTCCTTCTCGCGGGCGTGTCTGCGGAGCTTGGCGTCGGGGTTGATGGCGTAGGGGTGGCCGACCAGGGAGAGCATCGGGATGTCGTTGTGGCTGTCGCTGTAGGCGGCGCAGCGGGAGAGGACCAGACCCTCGGCCGCGGCCAGGGCGCGTACCGCCTCCGCCTTCGCCGGGCCGTGCAGCGGTTCGCCCACCAGCTTGCCGGTGTAGACGCCGTCGACGGACTCCGCCACCGTGCCCAGGGCGCCGGTCAGGCCCAGGCGGCGGGCGATCACCTGGGCGATCTCCACCGGCGCCGCCGTGACCAGCCACACCTTCTGGCCGGCGTCCAGGTGGGCCTGGGCCAGGGCGCGGGTGCCGGGCCAGATGCGGTCGGCCATGTACTCGTCGTAGATCTCCTCGCCGATGGTCTCCAGCTCGGCGACGCGGTGGCCCTTGACGATGGACAGCGCGGAGTCCCGGGCGTCCTGCATGTGCTCGGGGTCCTCGACGCCGGCCAGCCGGAACCAGGCCTGCTGCCAGGCGAACCGGGCGAGGTCGCGCGTCTCGAAGAACTTCCGCTTGTACAGGCCCCGGCCGAAGTGGAACAGCGCGGCGCCCTGCATCACGGTGTTGTCCAGGTCGAAGAAGGCGGCCGCCTGCTCGTCGCCCTGCACCGGGAACTCCGGTTCCGCCTCTGTGACCTGCGGCGCTTCCCGCGCTTCCTGCGAGGACTTGCGGGCAGCCTCCGCCGAGGCCTCGCCTGCCAACACGCTGCGCGCCGTGGCGGAGCGCCTACGGGGGGTGAGCCATCCGAGAGCGGCCATGTCGTGAGCATAGCCAGTTTGTTCGGTGCTTCCGGACTCGAGAGGTTGGAAGCGCGTGAACTCTCCGCGACCGGACCGTTAAAGGGCTGATCGGAAGTGTGCGGGGCACGCGCGAGAATGGCCGGTATGAGCCCTCTCTTCCGACGCAAGTCCGATCCCCGCGACCGGCTCGTCACCCTCGTCCGCAAGCCCGGCTGTCATCTCTGTGACGACGCGCAGGCGGTGATCGAGAAGGTCTGCGGGGAACTCGGTGTGACCTGGGAGCGAAAGGACATCACCGAGGACCAGTCGCTCCATGACCGGTACTGGGAGCAGATCCCGGTCGTACTGATCGATGGTGAACAGCACACCTTCTGGCGCGTGAACGAGGAACGACTGCGCCGGGCACTGACCGACTAGTCCAAACCGGTCCGAACGTCGCTTAGGATCGACGGCGGTTCGATCTCGGGGGCGGGATTCGTGAGGAGAGTGTGCGGTTTTGCCCCCAGTAACGAAGGAACGTCGGTGTGTATGCGCCGGTTCCCGCCGAGGGCGCCCCGGTTGCGTGACCCCGGTCACTTCTGCCGGGCAAATCGGACACCATCTTTGTGCACGCGTTCACAAAGACATAGCCTGCTGTCGACGGGGCGGTCTGGGGACGTATGACCGCCTGCAGCCCCGCTCTACCCGCAGGAGCACCGTGGCAACTGGCCGAACACACCGACCGGCGACCCGAAGCCGAGGGATTCCCGAGGCCACCGTCGCTCGCCTTCCGCTGTACCTCCGAGCCCTGACCGCGCTGTCGGAGCGCTCGGTACCCACGGTCTCCTCCGAGGAGCTCGCGGCCGCGGCGGGGGTCAACTCCGCCAAGCTGCGCAAGGACTTCTCCTACCTGGGCTCCTACGGAACGCGCGGTGTCGGCTACGACGTGGAGTATCTCGTCTATCAGATCTCCCGTGAACTCGGCCTGACCCAGGACTGGCCGGTTGTGATCGTCGGTATCGGTAACCTCGGCGCCGCCCTCGCCGGTTACGGCGGTTTCGCCTCCCGCGGCTTCCGGGTCGCCGCGCTGATCGACGCCGACCCGGCGCTCACCGGCAAGCCGGTCGCGGGCATCCCCGTGCAGCACACCGACGACCTCGAGAAGATCATCAAGGACAACGGGGTCTCCATCGGCGTGATCGCCACCCCGGCCGGCGTCGCCCAGCAGGTCTGCGAGCGGCTCGTGGCCGCCGGGGTCACCTCCATCCTGAACTTCGCGCCGACCGTGCTGTCCGTCCCGGACGGCGTCGACGTGCGCAAGGTCGACCTCTCGATCGAACTCCAGATCCTCGCCTTCCACGAGCAGCGCAAGGCCGGCGAGGAGACCGCGGCCGGTGACGTCGGCTCCGTGCCCGCCGCCACCCGTGACGCTTCCACCGATCAGGGGCCCGACGGGGACGTACCCGCCGTGATGCCGGCATGAGTCTCCTCGTCGTCGGACTGAGCCACCGCAGCGCGCCGGTCAGCGTGCTGGAGCGGGCCGCGCTGAGCGCGGACGCCCAGATCAAGCTGCTCCAGGACACGGTCGCCGCCGAACCGGCCACCGAGGCGGCGGTGCTCGCCACCTGCAACCGCATCGAGCTGTACGCCGACGTGGACAAGTTCCACGCCGGTGTCGCCGAGCTGTCCACACTGCTCGCCCGGCACAGCGGCCTCGGCCTGGAGGAGCTGACCCCCTACCTGTACGTGCACTACGAGGACCGGGCCGTGCACCACCTGTTCTCGGTGGCCTGCGGCCTGGACTCGATGGTCGTCGGCGAGGGGCAGATCCTCGGGCAGATCAAGGACTCGCTGGCCACGGCGCAGGAACTGCACACCGCGGGCAAGCTGCTGAACGACCTGTTCCAGCAGGCCCTCAGGGTCGGCAAGCGCGCCCACTCCGAGACCGGCATCGACCGCGCCGGCCAGTCCCTGGTGACGTTCGGGCTGGAGCAGCTGGCCGCCGGCGGTGCCGTACCGGCATGGGCGTCCGGCCGGAAGGCGCTGGTCATCGGCGCCGGGTCGATGTCCTCCCTGGCCGCGGCCACGCTCGCGCGGGCCGGGGTCGCCGAGGTCGTCGTCGCCAACCGCACCTTCGAGCGTGCCGAGCGGCTCGCACAGATACTCACGGAGGCCGACGACAACGCGGTGACCGCCCGCGCGGTACGGATGGATGCCGTGCCGGGCGAGCTGACACGTGCCGACGTCGTCGTCTCCTGTACCGGGGCGACGGGCCTGGTGCTCACGGCGGAGATGGTCGCGCAGGCGGTCGAGGGCCGTACGGGCGCTCCTGTCGCCGAGCTCGCCGACAGCGGTCGTACGACCCCGAAGGCCGCCGCCTCCCCGGCGCCCACCGGCGCCGGCACCGACGAGAACTGCCCGCTGGACCTGGCCGCCGTACAGCCCGGCTTCTCCCTGATGGGCGAGGCCGCCGTCGCCGGTATGGACGCGGCCACCCTGGAGCAGCACGCTGCCTGGGTGGCGGGCGGGACGATCGACCGCACGGGCCGCCGCAGCCCCGAGGCGGACGCCGAGCTGATCAGCGCGCTCGCCGCGACCGCCGCCACCGTCGGCCGGGTCCCCGAGCGGCGCAAGCCGGAGCCGCCGGCCGAGCGCCCGGCGCCCTTCTTCTTCCTCCTCGACCTCGCCATGCCCCGCGACATCGACGCGGCGGTGCACCGGCTGGCCGGGGTGCGGCTGGTGGACATCGAGTCGCTGGCGGAAGCCTCCGCCGACGCCCCGATGGCGGCCGATGTGGACCAGGTCCGGCGTATCGTCTCCGACGAGGTCGCGGCCTTCGGCGCGGCACAGCGGGCGGCGCACATCACGCCGACCGTCGTCGCGCTGCGCACCATGGCCGCCGACGTCGTCGCCGGTGAGATCGCGCGGCTCGACAGCCGCCTGCCCGACCTGGACGAACGCCAGCGCGGCGAGATCCGCCAGGCCGTGCACCGCGTCGTCGACAAGCTGCTGCACGCGCCGACCGTACGGGTCAAGCAGCTCGCGGCCGAACCCGGCGGCGCCGGGTACGCGGACGCGCTGCGCACCCTGTTCGACCTCGACCCCGAGACGGTCGCCGCCGTCTCCCGGGCCGGGGACAGCACAGACAAGAAGGACCGACCGGCATGAGTGACAAGGCATTGCGACTGGGGACCAGGCGGAGCAAGCTCGCCATGGCCCAGTCCGGCCAGGTGGCGGAGGCCGTCCGCCAGGTGACCGGGCGGCCCGTCGAGCTGGTCGAGATCACCACCTACGGCGACGTCTCCCGCGAGGCGCTCGCGCAGATCGGCGGCACCGGCGTGTTCGTCACGGCGCTGCGCGACGCGCTGCTGAAGGGGGAGGTCGACTTCGCGGTTCATTCGCTCAAGGACCTCCCGACCGGGCAGCCCGCGGAGCTGGTCCTGGCCGCCGTTCCGGTGCGCGAGGATCCCCGGGACGTGATCGTCGCCCGGGACGCGCTGAAGCTCACGGACCTGCCGCGGGGCGCCCGCATCGGCACCGGTTCGCCGCGCCGCATGGCGCAGCTGAACGCGTACGCGCGCGCCCACGGCCTGGACATCGAGACGGTCCCGATACGCGGCAACGTCGACACGCGCATCCGGTACGTCCATGACGGCGAACTCGACGCGGTCGTGCTGGCCGCCGCCGGACTGAACCGGATCGGCCGGATCGACGAGGTGACCGACTTCCTGTCGGTCGACACGGTTCTGCCCGCCCCCGGCCAGGGGGCACTCGCGATCGAGTGTGCCGCGGACAACGCGGACCTCATCGCTGCGCTCGGCGAACTCGACGACCCCTTCACCCGGGCCGCCGTGACCGCCGAACGGTCACTGCTCGCCGCCCTGGAAGCCGGCTGCAGCGCCCCCGTGGGCGCGCTGGCCGACTTGCTGGCCGACGGGCAGATTGTCAAGGAAATGCGCCTGCGCGGCGTCGTCGGCACGACCGACGGCACCCGCATGGTGCAGCTGTCCACCACCGGTCCCGTGCCCCAGACGCACGAGCAGGCGCTGGCACTCGGTCGCGAACTCGCCACCGAGATGCTCGCCCAGGGCGCGGCCGGTCTGATGGGGGAGCGAGCACATTGAGCCCCACCGCCCTTCCTGCCGCCGGTCCTGAACACGGGCACGTCACCTTCCTCGGTGCCGGACCCGGAGATCCGGGACTGCTGACTCTGCGCGCCGTGGAGGCGCTGTCGAACGCGGACGTCCTGGTCGCCGAGCACGAGGTGCTCGACGTGATCCGGACGCACGCCCGACAGGGCGTCTCCGTCGTGCAGATGGACGCCGATCCCTCTTCGGTCTCGCCGCCGGGCACGGGCACGCCCCAGCTGACGGTCGTTGACGGCACGTCAACAACCGCCGCTGTCCCGGCCGCTGCCCGGGATGCCGCTCATCTTGTCATGGAGGCTGCGCGGGGCGGCAGGCGGGTCGTCCGTGCGGTGTCCGGGGACCCGGGACTTGATACGTACGCGGCCGAGGAAATGCTCGCCTGCGCCGCCGCCGGGGTTCCGTTCGAGGTGGTGCCCGGTGTCGCGGCGGCGGTCGGCGTGCCCGCGTACGCCGGTGTGCCGCTGCGGGACGCCGAGGGCGCGGACGTCCGTTTCGTGGACGCCCGGACCGCCTCCGACCGGTGCTGGACGGAGGTGGGCGCCTCCGACGGCACGGTGGTCGTCTCCACGACCCTGGACGCGGTGGCGGCAGCGGCGGGCGAACTGGTCTCGGCGGGCCGCAAGCCCGACACCCCCCTGTCGGTCACCATCGCGGGTACGACGACCCGCCAGCGCACCTGGACGGCGACGCTCGGCACGATCGCGCAGACGCTGAAGCAGGCGAAGGTGCTGCCGTCCCCGGACGGCGGCCGGCCGGTCATAGCCGTGGTCGGCGAGCGTTCCGCCGCCGCCCGGCGCGACCAGCTGTCGTGGTTCGAGTCCAAGCCGCTGTTCGGCTGGAAGGTGCTCGTGCCGCGGACGAAGGAGCAGGCGGCGTCGCTCTCCGACCAGCTGCGGTCCTACGGCGCGGTGCCGCACGAGGTCCCGACGATCGCGGTGGAGCCGCCGCGCACGCCCCAGCAGATGGAACGTGCCGTCAAGGGCCTGGTGACGGGCCGGTACGAGTGGATCGCCTTCACGTCGGTGAACGCGGTGAAGGCGGTCCGGGAGAAGTTCGAGGAGTACGGCCTTGATGCTCGGGCTTTTGCGGGTATCAAGGTGGCTGCGGTGGGCGAGCAGACCGCGAAGGCGCTGGTCGCGTTCGGTGTGAAGCCGGACCTGGTGCCGAGCGGCGAGCAGTCGGCGGCGGGTCTGCTGGAGGACTGGCCGCCGTACGACCCGGTGTTCGACCCGATCGACCGGGTGTTCCTGCCGCGTGCCGACATCGCCACCGAGACCCTGGTCGCCGGGCTGATCGAGCTGGGCTGGGAGGTCGACGACGTCACCGCCTACCGGACGGTCCGCGCCTCGCCTCCGCCGGCCGAGACCCGCGAGGCGATCAAGGGCGGCGGCTTCGACGCGGTCCTCTTCACGTCGTCGTCCACGGTCCGCAACCTGGTGGGCATCGCGGGCAAGCCGCACAACGTGACGGTGATCGCGTGCATCGGCCCGGCCACGGCGAAGACGGCCGAGGAGCACGGGCTGCGGGTGGACGTCATGGCCCCGGAGCCGTCCGTCCACAAGCTGGCCGAGGCGCTGGCCGACTTCGGGCTGAAGCGGCGGGCTGCCGCCGTGGAGAACGGGGATCCGGTGACGCGGCCTAGCGAGCGTCGGCCGGGGGCGCGGAGGCGGCGCTCGACGACCTGAGGTGCGGCGGGTGCCCTGTCCAGGGCACCCGCACGCTCAGTGCTCAGCGGCGTACGGCAGGAAGGTCGCCCACGCGGTGGGGGCGAGGGCGAGGCGGGGGCCGGTGGGGTTCTTGGAGTCGCGGACGAGGATGTGGTCCCGATCGGGGGCGGCCACCTCGATGCAGTCAGGGCCGTCAGGCGTGCTGTAGCTGCTCTTTATCCACTCCAGCTTCATGTCTCTCCAAGTACTTTCTCGATGAAGGACAGTGACTCCCGAGGGGTGAGAGCCTGTGCGCGGATGATCCCATAGCGGATGTCCAGCACCTGAACCTCTTTCGGGTCGGTGATCACGCGGCTGACGAGTTGGACCTCGTTGTGTCCGACAGTGCTGCCGTCCCGCAGCCGCAGCAGCCTGAACGAACCCGCCAGACCGGCGTTGTCCTCCCGGTCCAAGGGCAGGACCTGCAAGTCGACGTTCCTGAACCGACCGGCGTCCAGCAGGTGTTCGAGCTGACTTCGCATGACCATCCTGCCACCGACGGGGCGCCGCAGCGTCGACTCACATTGGACGAAGCTGAAGACTCGCAGCGGCGCTTCGGCGAGGATGTCCTGGCGTGCCAGGCGGGCGGCCACCTGTTGTTCCAATTCCTCTTCGGTGAACGGAGGCCGTCGGGTGGCCATGGACGCGCGCACGTACTCCTCCGTCTGCAACAGCCCATGGATCACGGAGTTGTTGTAGGCACACAGCTCGACCGCCTCCGCCTCCAGTTTCTTCAGGTCCCGCACCTTCTTCGGGTACCGGACCTCGGCCAGGTCCTTCTTCATCGCGGCGATCCTGCCGCCCGCGCCCAGCACCTCGTCCGCCGCGTCCAGGTACTCCGGCCGGGGAATCCGCCGCCCCCGCTCCACGGAGGAGACCAGCTCCTCGCCGTACCCGATGGACGTCCCGAACTCCGCCTGGGTGAGGCCGGCCGCCTCCCGCCACAACTTCAGCTGCCGTGAGACCGTCCGCATCACGGCCCCGGCCTCGTCGTCCTCCAGCCCTGCATCCCAGGCGCTCACCTACGCCGTCCTCCCGTCACCACTCCCGTACGGCCCGGACGCAACCGGACACCGCACGGACAGCCCCCGTCCGCACGGGCTGCCATTCTTCGCAGGCTAAGCACGCGCGGACACGCTGAGTGACGTGAACGAGCAAATCTCCACCCTCCACACCTCGGCGCGCCAGTTCTGCGTACCTCTCTCCGCGACCCGGCGTGGCGCCCGCCTCGGCCGGCTGCTGGCAACCGAGCAACTGCGCTCCTGGGGGCTGCCGTTGGACCCCGCTCGGCTGATCGTCGCCGAGCTGACGGCGAACGCCGCGCTGCACGGCCGGGTTACCGGCCGGAGCTTCCGTTTGGCGCTCTCGGTCACGCCGCGACTTCTGCGTATCGAGGTGACCGACACCCGGGGTGATCACCTGCCCGCCCGCCGGACCGCAGCCGACGTACCTGCCGAGTCCGGCTACGGGCTGCTGCTGATCGAGGAGCTGGCGGACCGCTGGGGTGTGCGGCAGGGACCGGTGCCGTGCAAGACGGTCTGGGCGGAACTGGATCTGGCGACCGGCGCCGGGAAGTACGTGCTCCGGTCGCACGCGGGCCGGGGCTTCGGGCCGTAAAAGACCAAAGAACCCTGGGAAAAAAACCAACCAACCAAACCAAACCTCGCGCAGGTCACTCGCGCGGGTGAAACGGGTCGGTCTGGCTGGCGCGGCGGCGGCTCGGGCGTGCAGTCTCACCCCGAGGCAATTGCCTCCGTCACAACTCCACAAGCCCACACATGCATCGGCCCCCGCCGGGACGGCAATCCCAGTGCGAGGGCCTGACCAACGAGGAAGAAAGCACCTTCCCCATGGCTGAGAAGAAGCGTAACGCTGCCCTGCGCCCGATTCCGGGTGTTCGGCGATCCACCACTCCCTCCGGTGTCACCCACGTACGCACGTACCAGTCCGGCCAGTACGTGGTCGTCGGCAACCACCTCGCCCAGCACCGCGAGCTGTCGCTGACCGCCATCGGCCTGGCGACCCACATCCTGTCGGTGCCCGAGGGCACCCCCGTCGACATCCGCAGTCTCGCGGACCGCTTCCCCGAGGGACGGGACCGGATCGCATCCGCGCTGCGCGAGCTGGAAGCGCACGGCTATCTGGCACGGGTCCGCGAGCACACGGAGTCGGGCCGCCTGGTCACACGGACGTACGTCCACCACGCCCCTGTCCCGGATCGCGCCGCCGCCGTCGCGCCCTTGCGTGTGGCCGGGCGTCCGGCTCCGACGACTGGTACCCGTGACCGTCGGCCCGAGGCAGGCACGGAGGTAACGGGAACGCCCAGGGAGGACGACCAAGCGCCCCACCGGGACGCGCCCGAACCCGAAGCCGGGCGGAAGGAGCGCGGCCCCCGCGACCGGCGTCACGCCAGGGCCGTTGCCCTCCTCGCGGGGCTGCGCCGCACCGACGAACGCCTCACCCTCTCCCAGCGGCAGGTGGACCGACTCGCTCCCGCCGTCGCAGCGTGGTTCGCGGTCGGGATCACTGAGGCCGCCGTTCACCGCGCGCTGAGTGCCGGTCTCCCTGAGGACATGCCGCACCCGGCCGGTGTGCTCGCCTACCGTCTCCGCGCGATGCTGCCGGTACCGCTCCCCGCCCGCCGCACGCCCCCACCGACCACCGGGGTGGCCACCGGACCAGCCCGTCGATCCGATCCTCTTCAGAACTGCGACGGCTGCGACCGCGCCTTCCGCTCCCCACACCCCGGCCGCTGCCGTGAGTGTCGCGCGGGCCGGACGGTGCCTGGCGAGGGCCTGTGCGTCGCATGAGCCTGCTGTACGGGCCCGTGGGCCTGGCGCAAGCCGCCTGCGTCAGGGGGAGCGGTTCCTATACTTGCGGCATGGATCAGGAGCTGGAGCGAGCCGCCCTCGTCGCGCTGCTGCGGCGCGGTGATCGCTCCTGGTCCGAGGTCACCGACCAGGTGGAGACGGTCGGAAGCGCCCGGGATGTTCTCGAATGCTCACTCGATCTCTCGGGGCAGGGAACGCTCTTTGACACCGGGCCCTCAGTTGATCTGGAGAAGGTCGCGGCGGAGATCGCCGACTGGGAGCGCGAGGGCATGCGGCTGGTCACGATCCTCGATCCTGACTATCCGCTCTACCTGAGGCTGGTCCATCAGCGTCCCCCTCTGCTCTTCCTCCGGGGAACGACGGCCGACGACGACCTGCGTGTCGCTGTCGTCGGTACCCGCTCGCCCACTCCGGAGGGCGTCGCCCATGCCCGTGCGATCGCGGGTGGTCTCGCCGAGCGAGGTGTCACCGTTGTCAGCGGTCTGGCGGCAGGCATCGACACCGCCGCGCACGGCAGTGCCCTGGCCGCCGGTGGCCGAACCGTCGCCGTGATCGGCACCGGTCTGCGCCATGTCTACCCGGCTCAGAACGCAGGGCTCCAGCAGGAGATCGCCGAGAAGGGGCTGTTGATCTCGCAGTTCTGGCCAGACGCTCCTCCCTCGAAGACGTCCTTCCCCATGCGCAACGCGGTGATGAGCGGTTACAGCCTGGCCACCGTCGTGATCGAGGCCGCCTACCGCAGCGGCGCCCGGATGCAGGCCCGACTCGCGTTGGAGCACGGCCGCCGGGTGTTCCTCATGCGTTCTCTGATGACTCACGAATGGGCGAGGGAGTACGCCACCAGGCCCAACACGACTGTCATCGACGGTCCGGAGGACGTCTTTTGCCGCCTCGACTCCCTCGTCCCCACCACGGGCGAGCTGACCTGGACCTGACCGGCGGACCAGCGTGGCAACCGTCGTCGGGCTGTCCGCCCGCTACGCCAACTTCCTGGTCCATCCGCTGCTGCCCGGCCCGGGCGTGTGTCGGGTCTGCCGAGGTCCCGCCAAGGTCGGTTATCGAACCTGTCTGCGGTGCAACGAGGCCGCCAAGCTTCTCGGAGCGGGAATGGCCGACGCCGTCGTTCCTGTCAGCCTGGCCCTCAAGGGCGAGCAGTATGCCAATGAGCTCTGGCGCTACAAGAACGCGGTGGGCCCTCAGCAGCAGTACTTCCGCATGGGGCTGGCTGCCGTTCTGTGGCGTTTCCTGGCCATGCACGAGGAGTGCATCAGGACTCACTGCGCAGTGCCCTCGTTCGACATCGTGACGACGGTCCCCAGCACCAGCGGGCGTGCGGATCATCCCCTTCGTGCCATGGTCGCCGAAATGGCCGGGGCCACCCGGGACCGCCATCGCGACCTGCTCGCACCGACACCGGAAGCCGCCGACCTGGGCAGGGCGGCCTCTTCCAGGCGCTATGCGGCAGCGGCGCTCCGGGGTGAGAACGTCCTGCTCATCGACGACACCTGGGCCACGGGCAACCATGCGCAGTCTGCGGCCGCCGCGCTGAAAGCGGCCTGGGCCGGCAGCGTGGCCACCGTGGTTCTCGGTCGCCACCTCAACATCGACTACGGCAACACGGCCGAGCACGTCGCGCAGGCGCGATTACGCCGCTTCTCGTGGGACACCTGCCCGCTGCGTCCCTGGGGCCACTCCTGATCAGAGGTCACGTGAGGCCGGGCGGGCGCTGGCGGTGCCCGCCCGGCCGGCCAGAGCTACGCCGCCTTGCCGCCCGCGTAGTCGCTGTTGAACGTCGTCTCGATCGTCTGGGCCACCGGCTCGGCGACGCCCGTGCCGGTCAGGATGATGCCCAGCTCCCGGTTGTTGCTCAGGGAGTTGCTGCTGATGTTCATAGAGCCGGCCTCGACCTCCTGGGTGGTCAGGCCGTAGTCGGCGACCATGGCCTTGGCATGGATGAAGAAGCCGTTGGGGTCGGAGTAGCCGACGACCGTGCCGCCGGCCGCTTTGACGGCGGAGACCTCGCTGGAGTAGCTGGAAGGATTCTCCAGGACCACGCGGACCTTCACGCCCGCCTTGGCGCGCGCGACGATCGCGTTGACCACCGTGCTGTCGCTGAACTCCAGTTCCTCCACGTCCAGGCTCTTGGTCGCGGAATTGACGAAGGACACCAGGCGGTTGCGGGAGTCGGTGGGGGACCACAGCAGGTGGTCGCCGTCGGTGGGGGTGATCGAGGACGCCGTGTAGTCGGCGTTGAAGACCTTCTCGATGGAGGCGACGTCGCGCGTGTCGTCGGTGAAGACGCCGTAGTCGCGGCTGGTCGTGTAGTACTGGGCCGTCAGATTGCCGGTCATGACAAGGGACTTGACGCCGTCGACGGTGATCGTCTTCTGGTGGGTGTAGACGAACGCCGAGGACGACCAGACCACGCCTACGCCCGCGTTGGTCAGGGACGTGTACGCCGCGTTGTTGGCGGTCTTGTGCTGGCGGTCGAGGATGACGCGGACCGTGACGCCCTTGTTCTTCAGGGCTATGAGGTCGTTGACGGCCGTGGTGTCCTCCAGCTCGTACATGGTCATGTCGAGCGTGCTGGCGGCCGAGTCGATGAAGTCGTAGATCGTGGGCTGGCTGCCGGTCTGGGAGAAGGCGAACGCCGAGTAGCTCGCGGCGTTCGCGGGGACCGCGGTGGCGACGACGGCGGTACCGGCGGTCAGGGCGATGGCCGCGCGGGTGAGGACCTTCCGCAGCATGCGTGACTCCTAGGCTCACGGGCGAGGAGGGGTGGCGCGCGCATGACACCACGCGCGTAGAACGCTGGGGAGGGGGTGCGGAGTGAACTCGGCGTTACCACCAGGGACAAGGGGCGGGCATTGCGGACACCGCGCAGATGGGAAGCGGTTCGAGGAAAGGTCGAGCTACCGCAAAAACTTCGTCCGGGGCGGGCCCGCCGTGCCGGGCGGGGTCAGCCGACAGGGCGTCGGCAAATGTGGGGGACGGGCGGGCGTAGCGTAGAGGGATGACGAAGTACGGATCGTTTCCCGGTACCCGTCCCCGGCGACTGCGGACCTCGCCCGTCATGCGGCGCATGGTCGCCGAGACGCGGCTGCACCCCGCCGACTTCATCCTCCCCGCCTTCGTCCGCGAGGGCGTCAGCGAGCCCGTGCCGATCGCCGCGATGCCCGGTGTCGTCCAGCACACCCGCGACAGTCTGAAGAAGGCCGCGCTGGAGGCCGTGCAGGCCGGGGTCTCCGGGATCATGCTGTTCGGCGTGCCGGAGGAGAGCAAGAAGGACGCCGTCGGGACCGCGGGCACCGATCCGGACGGGATCCTTCAGGTCGCCATCCGGGACGTGCGCGCCGAGGTCGGCGACGACCTGCTCGTCATGTCCGACCTGTGCCTGGACGAGACCACCGACCACGGGCACTGCGGGGTCCTCGACGCCGAGGGCCGTGTCGACAACGACGCGACCCTGGAGCGGTACGCCGAGATGGCCCAGGTGCAGGCCGACGCCGGCGCCCATGTCGTCGGGCCCAGCGGGATGATGGACGGGCAGATCGGCGTCGTCCGCGACGCGCTCGACCAGATCGGGCGCGAGGACGTGGCGATCCTCGCCTACACCGTCAAGTACTCGTCCGTCTTCTTCGGCCCCTTCCGCGAGGCCGTCGCCTCCTCGCTCCAGGGCGACCGCAAGACCTACCAGCAGGACCCGGCCAACTGGCGCGAGTCCCTGCGGGAGCTGTCCCTCGATCTGGAAGAGGGCGCGGACATGGTCATGGTCAAGCCGGCCGGGCCGTACCTCGACATCCTCGCCCGGGTCGCGGACGCCGTGGACGTGCCCGTCGCCGCCTACCAGATCTCCGGCGAGTACTCGATGATCGAGGCCGCCGCCGAGAAGGGCTGGATCGACCGCGACCGCGCCATCTTCGAGACCCTGACCGGTATCAAGCGGGCCGGGGCGCGCAACATCCTCACCTACTGGGCGACCGAGGCGGCGCAGAAGCTGCGCTGACCTGGCGGACGCGGGTCGCGGACGGGCCGGCGTCGGTGTTCGGCGTGCGGCCCTGACGGCGTGGGAAGCGGCGCCGGGCAGGGACGGACACGAACCGGCTGTCCGGATCGCGGAATTACGGGTGTAGGCGGCACGCACTTCTCTAGCCTGACGGCTCCCGGAGCCGAAGGAGAGCCGCGCCATGACCGTCGCCGAGCCTGCCCCTGCCCTTGCCGCGCCGACACGCGCCCCCGCCCCGCGGCTCGCCGCCCGCGCCCGCAGCGTGGGCGGTTCGCCCGTGCGGGACATCCTCGCGGTCACCGCGCGCCCCGAGGTGATCAACTTCGCGGGCGGGCTCCCGGCACCGGAACTCTTCGACCGGGACGGTATAGCGGCGGCGTTCGAGGAGGTGCTGGCACAGACCCCGGCGCAGGCGCTGCAGTACTCCACGACCGAGGGCGAGCCCACGCTCCGGGCGGGCCTGGCCGGGCGCATCACCGCCCGGGGCCTGCCGACCGACCCCGACGACCTGCTCGTCACCACCGGCTCCCAGCAGGCCCTGTCCCTCCTCGCGACGGCCCTGCTCGAACCCGGCGACACGGTCCTGGTGGAAAACCCCTGCTACCTGGCGGCGCTTCAGGTCTTCGGGCTCGCGGGAGCGCGCGTGGTGGCCGTGCCGGGGGATGAAGACGGTGTGGATCCGGTGGCCCTGGAGGAGGCGATCCGCCGTGAACACCCCAAGTTGCTCTACCTTGTCCCCACCTTCCACAACCCCACCGGCCGTACGATGCCCGCGCCGCGCCGCGCGGAGATCGCCACCGTGGCCGCCCGCGAGGGCCTGTGGATCGTCGAGGACGACCCGTACGGCGAACTCCGCTACGACGGTGAGCGCGTCCCCTGGATCGCCTCCCTGCCCGGCGCCGAGGACCGGACCGTCCTGCTCGGCTCCTTCTCCAAGGTGATGGCCCCCGGACTGCGCCTCGGCTGGCTGCGCGCGCCCGCTGAGCTGCGCCGGGCGTGCGCGGTCGCCAAGCAGGCGGCGGACCTGCACACTGCGACGCTCAACCAGCTCGCCGCCGCCCGCTATCTGGACGTCCTGGACGCCCATGTGGCGCGGGTGCGGGCCGTGTACGGCGAACGCCGGGACGCCATGCTGGCGGGCCTGCCGGCCGCCCTCCCGCCCGGCTCGCGGTGGAACCGGCCCGAGGGCGGCATGTTCCTCTGGGCGCGGCTGCCGGAGTCGTACGACACCCTCGCCCTGCTGCCCCGCGTGGTCGAGCAGAACGTGGCCTACGTCCCCGGCGCGCCCTTCTACGCCGGCGCCCCCGACCCCTCCACCCTCCGCCTGTGCTTCGTCACCCAGACCCCGGAGGAGATCGCGGAGGGGCTGCGCAGGCTGGAACGGGGGCTCGGCGGCTGACCTACGCGACCCGCTGCCCGCTATGTGTGAAGTGCCCTGTCCTGTAGGGGGGTCTCCGGTTGTGGGTGGGTCGGGTGTCGGCGGTTGGGTGTCAGTCCCACCAGAACGTCCAACTGTGCGCCCCGACCAGGGTCTTCGCGTATGCGCGGAGGGTGTCCTGCTCGTCCTGGAGGACGCTGTCCGGGCAGAACGCGAAGTGCTCGGCCGCCACCGCCTCGGCGTCCTCCTGCGCGGTCGGCGGGGCCGCGACGGACACGACCAGGGTGTCCAGGCCGAGCGCCACGACCCGTATGCCGAAGCGGTCCTCCCAGGAGCGCAGCACCGCGCATATCCGGGCCACGTCACCCTCGTAGTTCACCGGGCCGGTCCAGCCGATCGCCGCCGGGATGTCGGCCGACCGGCGGGCCGGAACGAGGGCGAGACGGGCCTGAGCGACGACCGAGTCCGCAGCGCAAACCAGCGTGTCGGCGACCTGGGCGGCACGGGTGTCCGGGTCGGCGGAGAGCGGGGCGGCGGGGGCGAGGCCGGGCCACTCCTCCCCGAACGGCTCGATCTCCTCGGCGCTCTCGCCGTCCTCCGTCTCCTCCTCCCAGTACTCCGCGAGGACCTCCTCGGCGTCGTGATCGCCCGGATACGAGCTCTCGCCGGGCAGCAGCCCCCAGTCCTCGGGGCCGCCGTCGGAGCCGCCGGCATCCACGAGCACCGGCAGCAGACCTGTCCGCGCGCCCGGCGCTCCCAGCGCCTTCCAGGTGCCCGGCGCGGCGGGCTTCTCCGCGTGCCACAGCAGGGGCTCGTGCCAGGCCCCGTCATCCGTCGTGTCGACCAGTCGGCCGGGCGGGAGCTGCAGCCCGAGGGAACGGCCGCTGGGGTCGGTGGCCAGCTTGGGCAGCGGATTGGGAAGAGTCGCCATACCCGTGACTGTACGGCCCGCCACTGACAACGCCGTTGAGGTGCCCGCCCGATGAACCGGGACCCGCCGAAGCCCCTCTTACCGAGGGATGCGATAACAGGATGGATACGGTCGCGGGAAGGACGGGAAGGACCGAACGTGCGGATCGGGCGTTACCCGGTGCGGTGGCACATCGTGCTGCTCACCCTGTGGACGGCCTTCTGGTTCGTCGTGGCCGAACGCCACGCCGCGATCTCCTGGCATTACCTGAGAGACGGCGAGCAACTGCTCTTCAACCAGAGAGGCGGCGGTGGCCTCGCCCTCTACGCCAACCACCCCGAGCTGCAGATCGGCCCCGTCAGCTTTTTCGTCGCCGGACTCTTCGCGCCGTTCCCCGCCGACATAGGCGAAAAACTCGCGGACGCGTTCATGTCCGGCCTCGGCCTGTACATGCTCGTCCTGGTCGGCCGCGCCGCCGCCGACTACAACCGCGGCACCGGCCTCAACCACAAACGCCTCCAGCAGCGCGTCCTGATCGCCGGTGCGGCCTTCATACCCATGTGGGTCGAGGTCTCCGTCCGCTTCGCCCACCTCGACGACGTCCTCGCCCTGTTCTTCACCACGCTCGCCGTCCGCGCGCTGGTCCGCGGCAACGCGACGGCGATGGGCGTCTTCCTGGCCCTGGCGGTCGACTCCAAACCCTGGGCGGTCGGCTTCCTGCCCCTGTTGCTGGCCCTGCCCCGCCCGGCCCGCCTGCGCTCGGCGGCCTGGGCGTTCGGCCTGGTGGCGATAGCCTGGCTCCCCTTCTATCTGACCCACCTGGACACCCTGCAAGCGGCCCGCTTCACCATCCCCAACCAACCGGCCTCCGCACTGCGCTGGTTCGGCGTGAACGACCCCGCGACCCCCTGGTGGGACCGCCCCACGCAAATGGCCCTCGGCCTGACCCTGGGCGCCCTGGCGGTACGACGGGGCCGCTGGCCGGCGGTGGTGTTCCTCGCCGCCGACGCCCGCATCCTCCTCGACCCCAGCGTGTACACGTACTACAACGCCTCGGTCCTCCTCGGCACCCTCATCTGGGACTCGATCGGCCAACGCCGCCTGGTCCCGTGGGTCAGCTGGATAGCGTTGATCTCCCTCTACGGCAGCGCCCTGCTGATCCCGTCGGATCCCACCCGGGGCTTCATCCGCCTGGCGTTCTGCCTCGGCTCGGCGGCGTACGTGCTGTTCTGGCCCCAGAGAACACCTCGCGGCCGCCGGGGCCGCCGACCACGCCGGGACCCCGCGCAGGGCAGCCTCGTGGGTCAGTGACCCGGACCGCGTGTATCTACACGAGCGTGGTGATGCAGAACGGGTGTCCGGCCGGGTCCAGCAGCACCCGCCACCGGTCCTCGCCCGGCTGGAACTCCGGCTTGCCGGCGCCCAGCTCCAGCAGCCGCTTCTCGGCGATGTCCAGGTCGTCCACGCCCAGTTCGATGTGCGCCTGCTTCTCCTGCGCCGGGTCCGGCCAGGTGGGCGGGCGGTAGTCGGTGAGGCGGTTGAAGCCGAGGCCGGTCGCGCCCTCCTTGCCGAGGAGGAAGAAGTCGTCGCTGGAGTAGAGGACCGACATGCCGAGCAACTCGCCGTAGAAGCGGGCCATTTCGGCCGGGTCGGCGCAGTCGAAGGTGACGGCGGCGTAGCGGAACGCGGGTGCTGAAGAGGTCTCCGTGGTCATGAGGAGGACGCTAGAACATGACCAGGACAGTTCCGGTCCTGGTCGACTCGGCAATGTGCCAGACTCCCGTCCGTGCTCAGCTCGTCCGCCCGCCTTCTGCGCCTGCTGTCCCTGCTGTCCTCCCGTCCCTCGTGGCCCTGCGCCGAACTGGCCGAGCGCATGGAGGTCACGGACCGCACGGTCCGCCGGGACATGGCCAGGCTCCGGGACCTCGGCTATTGCGTCGACTCCGAGGCCGGTCCCTGGGGCGGTTACCGCCTGCGGGCCGGTTCCCGGGTGCCGCCGCTGATCCTCGACGACGAGGAAGCGCTGGCCGTGGCGGTCGGTCTGCGCGAGGCCGCGCTGAGCGACGCGCTCGGCGGCGACCAGGCCGCGCTGTCGGCCTTGCTGAAGCTGCGCCAGGTACTGCCCCGGCACATCGCCGACCGCCTCGGCGAGCTGGACGAGGCCTTCGTACGCCTCCCGGGGGCCGACGGCCCGCAGATCCGCCCCGGCCTGCTGCTGGAGCTGGCGGTCGCCTGCCGGCAGGGCAGGCGCGCCCGGCTGTCGTACACCGACGGGGAGGGGCGCGGCACGGTCCGGGAGGTCGACCCCTACCGTCTCGTCCACACGGGCCGGCGCTGGTACTTCGTCGCGCGGGACGTGTCCCGGGGCCGGTGGCGCACCTTCCGCGCCGACCGGGTCGACCGCCTCCAGCCCACCGGCCATCCGGCAGACCTCACCGACGCACCCGACCCGGCCCAGCTGGTCTCCCGCAACATCGCGAACGGCCCCTACCCCCTGTCCGCGACCATCCGCCTCCCCCTTGCCCTGCGGGAGGCCCTGCGGCTCATCCCCGCCACGGTCGGCACCCACCGCGCCGACGGCCCCGACGCCACCCTGGTCGACATCGGCGGCCCCGACCCGGACGGCCTCGCCCGCTATCTCCTCGGCCTCGGCACGCCCCTGCGAGTCCTCGCCCCGGACGCCGTACGACAGGCCCTGGCGCGCCGCGCCCGGGAGCTTGCCGAGGAGAACGCGCGGGGGGATGCCGATGCCCTCTGATCGGCCCGCGGCGGCCGTCAGAGCTTCTCCGGTGTCCTGATCCCCAGCAGGGCCATCCCCTGGTGCAGGGTGCGGGCCGTGATGTCGCACAGGAAGAGGCGGTTCTCCACCTGAGCCGGCGTCTCGGCCTTCAGGACCGGGCACTTGTCGTAGAAGGAGGTGTACAGGGACGCCAGCTGATAGAGGTACGCGGCCAGCTTGTGCGGGGCGTACTCGCCGGCCGCCTCCGCGACCGTCTCCGCGAACGCGTCCACGTGCAGGCCCAGGGCGCGCTCCGCCTCCGTCAGTGCCAGCGCCGGGTGCGCGGCCGGGCGGGTCTCGCCGGCCTTGCGGAGGATGGACCGGATACGGGCGTACGCGTACTGGAGGTAGACGGACGTGTCGCCGTTCAGGGACACCATCTGGTCCAGGTCGAACTTGTAGTCCCGGTTCGCCGACGTCGACAGGTCCGCGTACTTCACCGCGCCGATGCCCACCTGGGCGCCCCGCTCGGCGATCTCCTCCTCCGAGAGGTCCTGCGCCTTCTCGCGGACCACGGCCGAGGCGCGGTCGATCGCCTCGTCGAGGAGGTCGACCAGACGGACCGTCTCGCCCTCACGCGTCTTGAACGGCTTGCCGTCCTTGCCGAGGACCGTGCCGAACGCCAGCTGGAACGCCGTCACGTCCTCGTTCAGCCAGCCGGCCCGCCGCGCCGTCTCGAAGACCATCTTGAAGTGCAGGGCCTGGCGGGCGTCCACCACGTACAGGAGGGTGTTCGCCTTGAGGTGGAAGACCCGGTCGCGGATCGCGGACAGGTCCGTCGCCGCGTAGCCGTAGCCGCCGTCCGACTTCTGGACGATCAGCGGGACCGGGTTGCCGTCCGGGCCCTTGATGTCGTCGAAGAACACGCACAGGGCGCCTTCGCTACGGACCGCGACGCCCGACTCCTCCAGCAGCCGGCAGGTCTCCGCCAGCATGTCGTTGTAGCCGGACTCGCCGACGATGTCGGCGTCCTGGATCTCCATGTCCAGCTTCTCGAAGACGGAGAAGAAGTAGATCTTCGACTCGTCCACGAACTTCTGCCACATGGCGAGGGTCTGCGGGTCGCCGGCCTGGAGGTCGACCACCCGGCGCCGGGCCCGGGTCTTGAACTCCTCGTCGGAGTCGAAGAGCTTCCGCGCGGCCTTGTAGAGGCGGTCGAGGTTCGACATCGCCTCCTCACCCGTCACCTGGGCTTCTTTGTGGTCCAGCTCGTGCGGGTGCTCGTCCAGGTACTGGATGAGCATGCCGAACTGGGTGCCCCAGTCGCCGATGTGGTGCCGGCGGACCACGTTCTCGCCGGTGAACTCCAGGAGCTGGACCACCGAGTCGCCGATCACGGCCGAGCGCAGGTGACCGACGTGCATCTCCTTCGCCACGTTCGGCTGGGCGTAGTCGATCACCGTGGTGCCCGGCTGCGCGGCGGTCGGCACGCCGAGGCGGCCCGTCTCGTCCGCGTACCGCGCGGCCAGGTTCCCGGTGATCGCCCGGTCCGCGATCGTGATGTTCAGGAAGCCGGGGCCGGAGACCTCGACGTCCTTGATCAGCTCGTCGCCCGTGACCACCTGGGAGACGACCTGCGTCGCCAGCTCCCTCGGGTTGGCCTTCGCCTTCTTGGCCAGCGCGAGGATTCCGTTGGCCTGGAAGTCGGCCCGGTCGCTTCGTCGCAGCAGCGGGTCCGCGCCGGCGGCCTCGGGCAGGGTGGCCGAGAGGGCGGACGCGAGGTGCTGCTGGACGGAGTCGCTGAGGGACGTGACCGAGGCCATAGGAAAGGGTGCCGTTCTCCTCGTGGGGATGGATAGACCCAGCCAGTATCCCACGGCGGGTAAAGCCGTTTTCGCCGTCGCATCCCGGTCTGTGAGAATGGAGTGTCACCCCGATCAGACGGAGTGCCACCCCGTTCAGAAAGAAGGACGTGCCGATCGTGGCTCAGAGCACCGAGACCACCGACTGGGTCTCCCGTTTCGCGGATGAGGTCATCGAGGAATCGGAGCGCCGGGCCCCGGGCAAACCGGTCGTCGTCGCGTCCGGACTCTCGCCTTCCGGGCCCATCCACCTGGGCAACCTGCGCGAGGTCATGACGCCGCACCTGGTCGCCGACGAGATCCGCCGCCGCGGGTACCAGGTCCGGCACCTGATCTCCTGGGACGACTACGACCGGTACCGCAAGGTTCCGGCAGGCGTCGCCGGGATCGACGAGTCCTGGGCCGAGCACATCGGCAAGCCGCTGACCTCGGTGCCCGCGCCGCGCGGGTCGTCGTACCCGAACTGGGCCGAGCACTTCAAGGCCGCGATGATCGCCTCGCTGGCCGAGCTGGGCGTCGAGTTCGACGGGATCAGCCAGACCGCGCAGTACAACTCCGGTACCTACCGCGAGCAGATCCTGCACGCCATGAAGCACCGCGGCGACATCGACGCGATCCTCGCCCAGTACCGCACGAAGAAGGCCCCGAAGAAGCAGCAGCAGAAGGCCGTCGACGAGGCCGAGCTGGAGGCCGAGGAGGGCTCGGGCGCCGCGTCCGAGGACGACGGGAGCTCCGGCTCCGCCGGGTACTTCCCGTACAAGCCGTACTGCGGCAACTGCGAGAAGGACCTGACGACCGTCACCTCCTACGACGACGACTCCACCGAGCTCGCCTACACCTGCACCGCGTGCGGCTTCGCCGAGACCGTCCGGCTCAGCGAGTTCAACCGCGGCAAGCTGGTCTGGAAGGTCGACTGGCCGATGCGCTGGGCCTACGAGGGCGTCGTCTTCGAGCCGAGCGGCGTCGACCACTCCTCGCCGGGGTCGTCGTTCCAGGTTGGCGGGCAGATCGTCGGGATCTTCGGCGGCAAGCAGCCGATCGGACCCATGTACGCCTTCGTCGGCATCTCCGGCATGGCGAAGATGTCCTCGTCCCGCGGCGGGGTCCCGACCCCCGCCGACGCGCTGAAGATCATGGAGCCGCAGATCCTGCGCTGGCTCTACGCCCGCCGTCGGCCCAACCAGTCCTTCAAGATCGCCTTCGACCAGGAGATCCAGCGGCTCTACGACGAGTGGGACAAGCTCGCCGGGAAGGTCGCCGACGGCTCCGCGCTGCCGGCCGACATCGCCGCGTACACGCGCGCGGTCGGTACGGCCGCCGCCGAGCTGCCGAAGACGCCGCGCCCGCTGCCGTACCGCACGCTCGCGTCCGTCGCCGACATCACCGCCGGACACGAGGACCAGGCGCTGCGGATCCTGTCCGAGCTGGACCCCGAGCAGCCGCTCGCCTCCCTGGACGAGGCACGGCCCCGGTACGACAGGGCCGAGGCCTGGATCAACACGCACGTTCCCGCCGACCAGCGGACCATCGTGCGCGAGGAGCCCGACGCCGAGCTGCTGAAGTCCCTCGACGAGGCCTCTCAGCAGTCGGTACGGCTGCTGCTCGACGGCCTCGCCGAGCACTGGTCGCTCGACGGGCTGACCCACCTCGTGTACGGCGTGCCGAAGGTGCAGGCCGGGTTCTCCGCCGACGCGACGCCCAAGGAGCTGCCGCCGGAGATCAAGACGGCTCAGCGGTCGTTCTTCGCGCTGCTGTACCACCTGCTCGTCGGACGGGACACCGGACCCCGGCTGCCCACGCTGCTGCTGGCGGTCGGGCAGGACCGGGTGCGGCGCCTGCTCGGCGAGTAGGCGGTAACGGAAAAGGGGCCCTCGGTGGAGGGCCCCTTTTCTTCTGCCTTTCAGGCGCTGTGGTTATGCGATGTGGTCTTCTTCCAGTTCCGCCGTGTGACGGTTGGTGAATCGGTTGGCCATGCGGTTGGCGTCGGCCAGCGGGAGGGAGATGCCGAAGGTCGCCTCGATGTCGTCCTTCAACTGGGGCCCGGTCGGGTAGCTGCCGTCGATCGACTTGCGGAAGACCTGGTAGAAGTCCTCCTCGGTCGGTTCCGGCTCCGGCGTGCCGCCGCCGTCGCCCAGTTCACGGGTGCGGTTCGGGCCCACCGGGATGGGGAAGCTGCCGGTCTCCTCGGGGGAGGGCTGCTGGAAGTCCTCCGGCTGCTGGTCCTCGTACCACCCCGCGTACCGTTCGTCGGGGGCGTACTGAGGCTCCTGCATCATCGGGTCGTAGGCGGGGTCGTAGCCGCCGTGGTAGTCGATCTGGCGCGGAGCCTGGAACCAAGGGCTCTCTTCGTCCACGGGGGACTCCGGGCGCTGCTCGCCGGGAAGCGCCGCGTTCTGCGGGACGGGCGCCGCCCCGGCGGCACGACCGCCCGCAACCGCCGCACCGGCGGAATCGGCGGCCGCCAGCTGCGGCTGGGACACCGGAGCCAGCACCATCGGCTCAATGCCCGCCGCCGCCAAGCCCGCCGGAGCGGTCTCCGCCAGCGGAACGCCGTAGCGGGCCAGCCGCAGCGGCATCAGCGACTCCACCGGAGCCTTCCGGCGCCACGCGCGGCCGAAGCGGGAACGCAGCCTCGCCTGGTAGACGAGGCGTTCCTGCTCCAGCTTGATGACCTGCTCGTAGGAGCGGAGCTCCCACAGCTTCATGCGGCGCCAGAGGAGGAAGGTGGGGACGGGGGACAGGACCCAGCGGGTCAGGCGGACGCCCTCCATGTGCTTGTCCGCCGTGATGTCGGCTATCCGGCCGATCGCGTGCCGGGCCGCCTCCACCGCGACCACGAACAGGATCGGGATCACCGCGTGCATGCCGACACCCAGCGGGTCCGGCCAGGCGGCGGCGCCGTTGAACGCGATCGTCGCCGCCGTCAGCAGCCACGCCGTCTGGCGCAGCAGCGGGAAGGGGATGCGGATCCAGGTCAGGAGCAGGTCCAGGGCCAGGAGGACACAGATACCCGCGTCGATACCGACCGGGAACACATAGGAGAAGTTCCCGAAGCCCTTCTTGATGGCCAGCTCACGGACGGCCGCGTACGAACCGGCGAAGCCGATGCCGGCGATGATCAAGGCGCCGGTCACGACCACGCCGATGAGAACGCGGTGTATTCGAGTCAGCTGCAGTGGCGCGGCCACTCGTACTCCCCTCCCATTGCCTGTTGTTGCGCGCAACAGGGTGGCACACGCTTACGGCGAACGTGGTACCGGTCGGGCTTCCGGCCCCCGCGCTCAGCTCTGCTTCGTGGCCGACTTGGACGGAGAAGCGCTGGAAGAGGCCGACTTGGACGGCGACTTGGAGGCCTGCTTCGACGGCGACGCCGAAGAGCCCGTGCCCGAACCGGACGAGGAGGTGTCATTGGCGGACGACACCGCGCCGACCGCCTCCTTGATCGCCTTCTCCGCGGCCTTCGTCAGCTCGTCGGCGTCCGGGGTCTTCTCGCCGGCGAGACCCGCGCCGTTGTAGTCGAGCGTGACGACCACGTTCTCGACCCGCGCGACCACCGTCTGCTGCTTGAACAGACCTTCCTTCTTGTTCAGGTCGTAGCGCACCGCCGTCGCCTCCGTGCCCGTACCGGACAGCGGGATCAACTTGGTGTTCTTCGCGCCGTCCACCGCCTCGGCGTCCTTCACCTGCTGGCCGAAGTACGTGTGGGCCTGCGTGTCACCGGCGCCGCGCGCGGTGTCCGAGTCGAAGCGCAGCAGGGAGACGTTCAGCCAGCGGAACTGCGAACCCTTGACGCCGTTGTTGTCCAGGCTGCTCCAGGAGCAGGAGCCACGCGAGGACGGATCGTCCGAACCGCCCTTCTTGCCCGACGACGCACCCTTCGGCACCAGATCGGACAGCGTGTTCTTCGACAGCACCGCACACGGATCGGGCAGCTTCGAGTACGCGGCCGCCTGCACCGTCGGGGACGCGCTCCCCGACGGCTGCGTACTGCCGCTCGCGGAGTGCTGCGCGCCGCTGCCGCCCTTGCTCTTGGCATCGCCCGAGCCCGACGAACAGGCGGCGGTGATCAGCACCGCGGGCACGGCTGCCGCGCAGACAAGAACACGGCTCAGGCGCTTGCCACGCATCTTTCGCTGGGCACGGTCGTCTCGCTGGGCTGCTCGCTGCATGGTTCCTTCACTCATGACGCTCGGTGGTCGTGCGGGTTCCTGCGGGGGCCCACGGTACGCGGTGAAGGAGCTGTGCGGTTTCGGTTCGGGTGCTCTGCGCGCGGTGCGGCGAGCGGCCCCGAACGCCGTCAACCGCCCAGGGTGTCGTCCAGTTGAGAGGCCAGATTACGGGCCCTGTCCTGCATTTCCTTGCTGTCGGGGACCGTTCCGATGGCCGTCGGCTGCTCCTCGTACTCGATGGTGACGACGACATTGGACGTGCGGAACACCACAGTCACCGTCCGGGCCTCGGCGGTCGAACCGGACGAACCCAGCTGGTCGTCGAGATACGCCTCGTCACCGAGACCGGACAGCACCCGCGGCTGCAGATCGGCCGCGGAGGCGGAGCCGGAGGGCGAGCCCGAGCCGGAGGGGGAGGCACCGCCGCTCGCGGAGGCGGAGGGGCTGCCACCGGACGAGGACGACGGCGAGGAAGAGGGGGAGGATGCGGACGCGGACGACGAGGACGAGGAGGTGGGCGCCGGTGTCCCGGTCGTCGCCGCGGAACCACTCGGCTCGGGGAGGTCGGCGGCCGTCTCCTTGCCCTGGAACAGCTTCTGCGCCTGGTCGTCGTCGCTGACCGTGTTGTCGTACGACACCACACGCTCGAAGTCGACCGAGAGACGGTCGGTGGCGTCGGCGGAGTCCACCTTCCAGCGGCAGCCGACCTTGCGATCGGTGTCGTAGGTCAGCGCGGCCTCGCCCAGGTAGGCCTTGTCCCGCTGGTGCGGGTCGGTGATCTCCTTGATGCCCGGCAGCATCGAGTTGAGGGTGTCATGACCGACCGCGCCACAGGGCTCGGGAAGCGTGCGGTACTTGCCGGGCTGGGCGGCGACGGTGGCCGTGCCGGCGTCGCCGGGGTTGGCGTCGTCCGTCGAACCGCCGCTCCCCGAGCCGCTCGTGCAGCCGGCCAGCAGTGCCGCGAGGAGGGCGGCGGTGCCGGATACGTACGCCTTTCGCTGCACGGTCGGGCTCCTCTCGGGTGTGCGCTCGCTTGGTGTTCCAGTGTCCCCGCTGGTTATTCGCTTGCCGCAGCGGGGCGCTCCCTGGAGACAATGTGTATCGCACGCGCTGCTGTGGCCGCCGGTCCCTTGTCCGCTTTCACCGGCCTTGTTGCCACCTTTCCTTTTTGTCGCCTATAAGCCTTGTGTAAATCCTTTGTTGTCGTTTCGGGGGAATGAGGAACGTATGTCGTACGTGGAGATGCCGGGCGCGAAGGTCCCCATCCGGATGTGGACGGACCCCGCGACGGTCGAGGACGTGGCCCTGCGCCAGCTCCAGAACGTGGCGACCCTGCCGTGGATCAAGGGCCTGGCCGTGATGCCGGACGTCCACTACGGCAAGGGCGCGACGGTCGGCTCGGTCATCGCCATGCAGGGCGCGGTGTGCCCGGCGGCGGTCGGGGTGGACATCGGGTGCGGGATGTCGGCGGTGAAGACGTCGCTGACGGCGAACGACCTGCCGGGCGACTTGTCGCGGCTGCGGTCGAAGATCGAGCAGGCGATCCCGGTGGGGCGGGGCATGCATGAGGACCCCGTGGAGCCGGGGGACTTCCATGGGCTGGCGACTGCCGGGTGGGAGGACTTCTGGGGGCGGTTCGACGGGGTCGCGGAGGCGGTGAGGTTCCGTCAGGAGCGGGCGCACAAGCAGATGGGGACGCTTGGAAGCGGCAACCACTTCTGTGAGATTTGCATAGATGTGTCCGGTTCTGTGTGGCTCATGCTCCACTCCGGCTCCCGCAACATCGGCAAGGAACTCGCCGAGCATCACATCGGCGTCGCCCAGAAGCTCCCGCACAACCAGGGCCTGGTCGACCGGGACTTGGCGGTCTTCGTCGCGGACACCCCGCAGATGGCGGCCTACCGCAACGACCTGTTCTGGGCGCAGGAGTACGCCAAGTACAACCGCACGCTGATGATGGCGCTGCTGAAGGACGTCATCCGCAAGGAGTTCAAGAAGGCCAAGCCGGCCTTCGAGCCGGAGATCTCCTGCCACCACAACTATGTTTCGCAGGAGCGGTACGACGGAATGGACTTGCTCGTGACCCGCAAGGGAGCGATCCGGGCCGGCTCGGGTGAGTACGGGATCATCCCGGGCTCCATGGGTACGGGGTCGTACATCGTGAAGGGTCTCGGCAACGAGAAGGCCTTCAACTCCGCCTCGCACGGCGCGGGTCGGCGGATGAGCCGCAACGCGGCGAAGAAGCGTTTCTCCACGAAGGACCTGGAGGAGCAGACCCGGGGCGTGGAGTGCCGCAAGGACTCCGGCGTCGTGGACGAGATCCCGGGCGCCTACAAGTCGATCGACCAGGTCATCGACCAGCAGCGGGACCTGGTGCAGGTCGTGGCCAAGCTGAAGCAGGTCGTCTGTGTGAAGGGCTGACGCGAGGAGCCCCCGGCCGGAGCCGGGGGCTCGTTCGCCATGGGGGACCGTGGGTCACTTCGCGTGCCGCACCGCGTAAATCATTACGAACGCCACGATATGGATGCCGAAGAGGAAGTAGCCCAGGAAGTACCAGACCTTGCGTTCGTCCTTGGTCTCCTGGGCCAGGCGGGCCTTTTCGAGGGAGTCGGGGGAGTCGGGGGCCATGGGGGCCTCGGGGGATTCGGGCATCACGGCTCCCTGTGGACCTTGGTGTTGGAGGCCTGGGCGCGGGGGCGGAGGACGAGGAGGTCCACGTTGACGTGGCTGGGGCGGGTGACTGCCCAGGTGATCGTTTCGGCCACGTCGTCCGCCGTGAGGGGGTCGGGTACGCCCTCGTAGACCTTGGCCGCCTTCGCCTCGTCGCCGGAGAAGCGGGTCAGGGCGAACTCGTCGGTCTTGACCATGCCGGGGGCGATCTCGATGACGCGGACCGGCTGGCCGACGATCTCCAGGCGGAGGGTCTCGGCGAGGACGTGGGCGCCGTGCTTGGCGGCCACGTAGCCCGCGCCGCCCTCGTAGGTGCCGTGCCCGGCGGTGGAGGACACGACCACGATCACGCCGTCGCCGCTCGCCACCAGCTTCGGGAGCAGGGCCTGGGTCAGGTTCAGGGTGCCGATGACGTTCGTCTCGTACATCGTGCGCCAGTCCGCCGGGTCGCCGGTGGCCACCGGGTCCGCGCCGAGGGCGCCGCCCGCGTTGTTGACCAGGACACCGACGGTCTGGAAGGCCGTCGCGAACTCGTCGACGGCCGCGCGGTCCGTGACGTCCAGCTGGTAGGCCACCGCCGAGTGACCCGCCTTCGTCAGCTCCTGCGCCAGCGCCTCGATGCGGTCCTTGCGGCGGGCGGTGAGGACGACGCGGTAGCCGGCCTCCGCGAGCTGCCGGGCCGTGGCGGCGCCGATGCCGCTGCTCGCACCGGTGACGACGGCGATGCGGGAGGCGGGGGCCATGCGTAGCTCCTCGGGGGTGGTGGCGACGGTCACCGTCCAGCGTAAGTGAGGCTCAGGCGCCGTTCCGCGGCGCCCACATGATCACGGCCATCCCGGCGAGGCAGATCAGCGCCCCGGTGATGTCGTAGCGGTCGGGCCGGTAGCCGTCCGCCACCACGCCCCACAGCAGTGAGCCGGCGACGAAGATCCCGCCGTACGCCGCCAGGATGCGGCCGAAGTGGGCGTCCGGCTGGAAGGTGGCGACGAAGCCGTACGCGCCGAGGGCGAGGACCCCGCCGGTCATCCACAGCCAGCCCCGGTGCTCGCGCACGCCCTGCCAGATCAGCCAGGCGCCGCCGATCTCGAAGAGGGCGGCGACGACGAACAGGGCGGCGGAGCGGAGGATGGACATGCCGGTCAGCTTGTCACCTGTTGGAGGGCGCCTTTCGCCGTGGCCTGCGTGGCATACATCCCTACGCCAGTCGGAACGCGAGCGTGGAGTGGTGAGCGACGTGCGGATGTGGGCGTGGATGTGGGGTGTGGCGGGGGCCTTGGGCGGGGTTGCGCTGGGGGCGGGGGTCGCCGGGGCCGCAGCGGATCCCGCGCCCGAGGCCGACCTGGTCTTTCACGGGACCGCGGTGATGAACGGCGACCAGGTGGAGGTGAGGCTGACCCCGCGCGACAACGGGCCCGCCGCCGTGCCGGACGCGACCGTGCGGCTGCGCTGGTCGGTGGACCTGGCCGACGCGCAGCAGCTGCCGGCGCGGTGTGCCCGGGAGGACGCGCGGACGGTGGTGTGCGGGACGGGCGCGCTGGACGTGAAGGGGGCGGGCCGGCAGCTGGATGTGCCGGTGCGGCTGAAGGAGAAGCCGTCGCAGGTCACGGTGGAGATCGGCACGGTGTGGGGCGGCGGCGCGGTGGACAAGGACCACACGAACGACGCGCTGAACGTGCTGGTGCTGGACACCGGGGATGCGTACGCGTTCTGAGGCGCCGCTGATCAGCCGGGGTTTTGCGTGTCGTAGCGCTCGCGGGCCTGTCGTACCTCCTCGAAGCGGGTCTCGGCCCATTCCTTCACGGCGGTCAGCAGGCCGGCGAGGCCGGTGCCGAGCGGGGTGAGTCCGTAGTCGACGCGGACCGGGACGGAGGGGGTGACCGTGCGGCTGACGATGCCGTCCCGTTCGAGGGTGCGCAGGGTCTGGGTGAGCGTCTTGGGGCTGACGCCCGCGATCTTGCGGGCGAGGTCGCTGTGGCGCAGGGGGCGGGGGACAGGGCGGCGACGACCAGGCTGACCCATTTGTCGCTGAGCCGCCCGAGGAGCTGGTTGGTGGGGCGCCCGCGCTCGCCGGGGTGCGGGACGGGGGTGAGTTCGTCGCGGTCCGCGACGGGGTGCTGCCCGGGGCGGAGCGGGGGGTGCGCCTGGAGAACGTCTGGGTGCGGCCGACGGGGTGCGGCTCGCGGAGCTGGTCCGGCTGGTGGACGAGGGTGTGCTGACCTTGCGGGTGGCGCGGACGTACGCCCTGGCGGAGGCGGCCGAGGCGCATGCGCGGCCGGCGGAGGGCGGGGTGCGGGGGCGGCTGGTGCCGGTGCCCTGAAGCGGCGGACTCGCGAGGTGTCCGGGATGCCCCGGGCAGGGGGACCGTTCGCCGGCCGCCGCGGTGGCTCAGCGGGCTTGGCCGAGGCCGTCGGGCCAGGCACTTGGCCGCGGTGAGAAGACGGTAGGTCCATGCTGCTGGTTGCCCATGTGACGGTGAGAGGGCGGTAAAAAGGGTGATCGTAGGTCCACTCGTCCCAGCCGAACCACCGGCGGCCTTGGCAAACTGGGTGCGTGCCCCAGACTGTGCTGCTCGCCGAAGACGACCGTGCCATCCGTCATGCCCTGGAGCGTGCCCTGACCCTGGAAGGGTACGAGGTCACGGCGGTTGCCGACGGCGTCGAGGCGCTGGCGCAGGCCCACAAGACGCCGCCGGACGTCCTCCTGCTCGACGTGATGATGCCGGGGATCGACGGCCTCCAGGTATGCCGGGTGCTGCGCGCCGAGGGCGACCGCACCCCGATCCTCATGCTCACCGCCCTCGTGGAGACCGCAGACCGCATCGCGGGCCTGGACGCCGGCGCCGACGACTACGTGGTCAAGCCGTTCGACGTCGAGGAGGTCTTCGCCCGGCTGCGCGCCCTGCTCCGCCGTACCAGCCCGGTGCCCGCCGGCAACGGCGCCGGGGGCGGCGGTGAGAACGGCGGCCGGGAGGCCCAGCTCTCCGACCGGCAGGTGGAGGCCGCCGGCATCCGCATGGATCTGCAGGCCCGCCGGGCCTGGCGCGGCAAGCGCGAGCTGGAACTGACCCGCACCGAGTTCGAGCTGCTGGAACTGCTCGTGCGCAACGCGGGCATCGTGCTCGACCACTCCACGATCTACGACCGGATCTGGGGCTACGACTTCGGGCCCGGCTCGAAGAACCTCGCCGTGTACGTCGGCTACCTGCGCCGCAAGCTGGACGAGCCCGGCGCCCCGCAGCTGATCCACACCGTGCGGGGCGTGGGTTACGTGCTCCGGGAGGACTAGGTGGGCCGGCTGCGGCGGCTGCTTGCCCCGGGTCGGCCGAAGCTGGTCTCCCTGCGCACCACCTTCGCCGTCTCCTTCGCGGCCGTCACCGCCGCCGTCACGATCCTCGTCGGCATCCTGTCCTACGGCAGCGCCGCGCGACTGGTCCGCGTCGACCAGCAGTCGGTGTTCACGCAGGTCGTGCAGGACGTACGGGACGAGGTACGGCAGCACGAGATGGTGCCCGAGGACTTCTCCTCCTCCCGCCCCGGACACGACCTGGTCCGGCCCGCCCGCACCGATGTGCAGGTGCTGGGCGCCCAGGGCCAGATCGTGGACCACGGCAACCCGAGCCTGCCCGTCACCTCCCGTGACAAGGCGATGGCGCTCGCGACGACGGCCGGGAGGGTCGTCCAGCACAAGGACGTACCGGTGGACGGGGATGTGTACCGCATCGCCACGGTCTCGCTCGGCGACGGGCGGGGCGCGGTCCAGGTCGCGCAGGAGTTCAGCGACACCGAGGATCTGCTGCGCACGCTCCAGCAGCGGACGCTGATCCTGATGGCGGCGGTCGTGGTGGCGGCCGGTCTGTTCGGCTGGTGGCTGGCGCGCCGGATCACCCGGCGCCTGGTGGTGCTCACCTCCGCCGCGGAGGCCGTGGCCCGCACCCGTCAGCTGGGCATCGAGGTGCCGGTGGCCGGGCTGGACGAGGTGGGGCGTCTCGGCCGTTCCTTCGACCGGATGCTGGGCCGGCTGGCCCAGTCGGAGGAGGACCAGCGGCGGCTGGTCCAGGACGCGGGACACGAGCTGCGCACCCCGCTGACGTCCCTGCGCACGAACATCTCCCTCCTCCGCCGCATCGACGAGCTGCCCCCCGCCACCCGGGAGGAACTGGTCGCCGACCTCACCCAGGAGGCGCGGGAACTGACCGACCTGGTCAACGAGCTGGTCGATCTCGCCGCGGGGCAGTCCGACACCGAGCCGCCGCAGCGGCTGGACCTCGCCGACATCGCCGAGGAGGTCGTGGGGGTCGCCAAGCGCCGTACCGGCCGCGAGATCGTGCTGCGCACGAGCGGCGACACGACGACCGACGGGCGGCCCGGGATGCTCCAGCGGGCCATGTCCAACCTGGTGGAGAACGCGGCCAAGTTCGACCGGGACGGCAAGTCGCCGATCGAGATCAGCATCACCGGTCCGACGCGGCCGGGGCCCGTGCGGGTGGAGGTCCTGGACCGGGGGCCGGGGATCGCCGAGGGCGACTTGATCCGCATCTTCGACCGCTTCTACCGGGCGGCGGACGCGAGGTCCCTGCCGGGGTCGGGCCTCGGGTTGTCCATCGTCCGCGAGGTCGCCATGGCACATGGCGGTGCGCCGTTCGCCTTCCGGCGGGAGGGCGGGGGAGCGGTGATCGGTTTCACGGTGGGCGGGTGAGCGCCGTGGCGGGGCCGGTCTGCGCGGAGGCCTGCTCTCCCGGCTGAGCCGCCCGGTTCGGCACGGTGCCGGTCCTCGCTTTGCCCTGCGCGCGTTAGGCGGCGTCCGCGGGCTGTTCCGGACGGCCTTCGCGGGGCGATGATCGGTGCCGGACGTCAGGAGGGGGAGGCCGGAGGATGACGCTCGCCGATGGGGAGGCCGCCGCTGTCGCGTGTGTGGACGAGGCCGCCGTCGGGCGGATGCTGCTGGAACTGATCTCCGTGCCGAGCGTGACCGGGACGCCGGCCGAGTCGGAGATCCAGCAGCTGCTCGCCGGATGGCTGGAACGGCTCGGGCTGGACGTCGATCTGTGGTCCATGGATCTGCCCGCCCTGCGCGCCGACCCGGAGTTCCCCGGGACCGAGGCGGCCCGGGACGAGGCGTGGGGGCTGGTCGGGTACACGGCGGACGGCGGGGACGGGCCGACGCTGATCCTTCAGGGGCACGTGGACGTCGTACCGCCCGGGGATCCGGGGGCGTGGGACGGGGATCCGTTCGTGCCGAGGGTCGTCGGCGATGTCGTGCACGGGCGCGGGGCCTGTGACATGAAGGCGGGGCTGGTCGCCCACCTGGCCGCGCTCGCGGCGATCCGGGCGGCCGGCGTGCGGCTGCGCGGGCGGGCCGCCGTGCACTTCGTGGTGGGGGAGGAGGACGGCGGGCTCGGGGCGTTCGGCACACTGCGGCGCGGGCACACCGGGGACGCGTGCGTGATCACCGAGCCGACCGCGGGCGCCCTCATCACCGCCAACGCCGGAGCCCTCACCTTCCGCCTCACCGTGCCGGGCAAGGCCGCCCACGCCGGCTCGCGGGACGAGGGGGTCAGCGCGATCGACGCGTATCTGCCGCTGCACCGGGCGCTGCTGCGGCTGGAGGCCGACCGCAACCGGGACCCCTCCCCGTTGATGGCCGAGTACCCGATCCCGTACGCCCTGTCCGTCGGCACCCTCCGCGCCGGCGACTGGGCGAGCAGCGTGCCGGATCTGCTGGTCGCCGAGGGGCGGCTCGGGGTGCGGCTCGGGGAGGAACCGGACGCGGCACGCGGGGAGTTGGAGGCGTGTGTCGCGCGGGCGTGCGCCGGTGACACCTGGTTGCGTGAGCATCCGGCTCAAGTGGCGTGGATCGGTGGGAAGTTCGCGAGCGGGCGGCTGGCGGACGGGCATCCGCTGCGGGCCGGCGTGGCGGACGCCTGCGCCGACACGGGCGGCGGCCCCCGGCCGCGTGAGCGCGGCGCGCCGTACGGGAGCGATCTGCGGCTGTACACGGCGGCCGGGATACCGGCGCTGCAGTACGGGCCGGGGGACGTGCGGGTGGCACACAGTCCGCGCGAGTGCGTGTCGCTGCGCGAAGTGGTGGGTGTGGCCCGGGCGTTGGTGGTTACGGTGATGCGGACGGCCGGGGTGAAGTGAACGGGGCGGGGAGGGCACGGGCGCGATGGCGGGGGCACTGCAGTACGAGGAGCAACTGCGGCGGCTGTACGAGGCGGCCGGGGAGCCCTCTGCCGAGGCGCTGAGCGACAGGGTGGGCGTTCCGCGACAGCGGATCGACGACTGGCTCGCCTGCCGGGTCGTACCCCGGCGGGGGCGCAGAGTGCGGGTGTTCCTGGAGACGCTGGAGTCCTTGGCGCGCACGAGGAGCCGCGAGCCGCTGCCGTCCCCCCGGCCCGACGCCTGGGACCGCCTGCGGGACGAGGCACGCCGACGCCGCCAGGGCCGCCGCCCGGCGCATTCGTCGGCCGTCTGCGAAAGCGGCGTGCAGCAGGACTGGCTGAGCGCGGCGGAGGGATCCAAGGCCTGGCACCTCGTCGCCCCCGCCGTCGCCGACCAGGTCGAACCGCTCAGAACACTGACCCTGGAGGCGGTGAACCGGCTCGCGGAACTGCACGAGGCGGAACGGGAGGTGCTCGACCAGGACCCCTGGTACGACCCCGGTCTCGCCCGCCGTACGGCCCGCTGGACCAACCTGCGCCTGGCGGACATCAAGGCCCGCCTCGGCGAGCGGACACTGGCACCCGCCGAGGCCGCCCTGCTGGTGCTCCTGCCGTTCCTCTACGACGTGCACAGCGCGTGGACGCTCACCGTGCTCCGGCACGTGGACCCGACGAACCTGGACGACCGCACGCCGGGCGGTGCGGACCGGCAGGGCTACAACCGTGTGCTGCGCGACCACAAGCGGCTCATCCGCCAGGCGATGCGCGGCGAGACGCTGCCGGACCGCAGCGACGGCCGCCAGGAGGTCGGCTGGTGGCTGTTCCACCAGTGGGCGAAGTCGCAGGCGGGGCGGCTGGACGACGTGCTGGACGCCATGGGCGCGGTCGCGGACGACATGGGGGCCGTACTGGATCCCGGGCTGCTCGGCCGGCTGCTGTCCTGCGCACATCTGGGACCGCGCAAGCTGTTCGGCGGGAAACCGGACGGACCGTCCCAGGACCCGTTCCCCGTGGACTTCGACGGATGCGACGCGCAGACGGTGCGCGAGCGTCTCGTGGGTCCCCTGTTCGCGATCGCCCACGCCATGGCGATCGAGGTGACGGACCTGCCGTCGACCGTCGTCAAGCATGTGGGGATTCCCGACCCCGTCGATCCGGAGCAGCTGCTCAGGAGGCTGGACGACGCCCAGTGGAGCCCGCTCGGCGACGCCCTGGCCCTCGACGCCGAGTGCGACCATCCGGCCGCCGTGGCCGCGCTCACCGAACACGCCCAGTACGTGGACGCGTTGCTGCGCGAGGCGCGCCGCACCCGGCCCACCGAGGAGATCGGCTGTCTGCCGGTGTACGCGCACGCCGACGGGGTCCGCGAGGTGGACGAGTGGGGCGAGCCCCGGCAGGCCGGAGAAGTGATCCGGTTCCGGCTGGACGAGGAGCGGATCCAGGAACTCCTCATGGGCGAGAACCTGTACCGCGACCGCAGCCTCGCCATCCGGGAGCTGTACCAGAACGCCCTGGACGCGTGCCGGTACCTGCGGGCCTCCTGGGCCGCGCGGGGACAGGACACCTACCAGGGGAAGATCACCTTCCGGCAGGGGTACGACCCCGACGAGCGGCGGTACTTCCTCGAATGCGAGGACAACGGCATCGGGATGGACGAGACCGTGCTGGCCGAGGTGTTCTCCCGGGCCGGGGTCCGCTTCAGCGACCACTCGCGCTTCCGGGAGATGCCGTGGCAGGCGCGGGACGGCGAGGTCACCGTCCATCCCAACAGCAGGTTCGGCATCGGCGTGCTCAGCTACTTCATGCTCGCCGACGAGATCCGGGTCACCACCTGCCCCGAGCACACGGGCACGGGCCGGCCGGAGCAGCTGACGGTGCTGATCACGGGCCCCGGCCACTACTTCCGGGTGTCGCGCACCGGCGAGTGGGGGCCGGTCGGCACCACGGTCCGGCTCTATCTGCGCGACGAGGACATGGCGCCCTCGTGCGTCAGGGAGCTGCGCCGCCTGCTGGGCATCGCGGAGTTCCGCACGGAGGCCTTCCACGGCACGACCCAAGAGGCCAAGTGGGCACCGGGGGCGCTCCAGCCCAGGGAGGTGGTGGGAGGCCCGGCGAACGGCTTCGTCGCCCATGGGCGCACGGTCTCCTGGCCCGAGGACGGTCGCCGCGTCGACGGCCAGGTGGTCTGGTGCGAGCACGGGGGCGGCATCCTCGCCGACGGCATCTTCATCGAGCCCCGGGTACGGCGCGGGGTGCTGGCCGGGCCGGAGGAGGGCGGCCGGCTGCGCGGCGCCGTGGTGAACCTGACGGGGAAGAGCAGGCCCAGGGACCTGTCCGTGGACCGGGCGGAGATCCTGGATCCGGATGTCGACGTGGCGGTCGAGGGGTTGATCAGGGCGGCGCTGCCGGGGCTGTTCGCCGCGGATCCGCCCTTGCTGACGGGGGAGTGGCTGGCGGAGGTGGCCCGGGACAGTCCCAGGCTTGCGGACATCGTGACCGAGGCGGCGGGCGAGGCGGGTGTCGTTCTCGACGTGCACGGGCATGCCGCGCCGGTGCGGACGGTGGGGTTCTTTTCCGACGACGTGTTCCAGGTCCACTTGGCCGACGTGGACGAGGAGTGGGACCCACCGGGCCGGGTCGGAAAACCGGAGCCCGACGACGCCTCGTTGCTGTGGCGGGTGCTCGCGCACCGGCCCAACGCCGAGCTGAACGCATTGGCCGTCGTCGTACCGGAGTTGTCCCGGGTCCGGGCCGTGCTGCCGGCGCTGCCGTCGGACGTGTGGATGCGCACGAGGGCCTCCGGACTTGTGGGCAGGCGGGACTGGATCAGGTCGGCGCGGGACGACCGGCCTGTGAATCCGGGGGATGTCGTCTCGGCGGCCATGACCTGCGGGATGTCGTACGGCGAAGTCCTGGCCCGGATGGAATGCCTCGACTTGCCGGTGCCCGAGCGGCCGTGCGCCGAGGTGCCCGTCGACGCCACGACGGTCGCGTTGCTGGACCGGCAACTTCAGGGAGTCGGCGATTACTTCTCCCCCGACCGCTGGCTCCCCGTTGCGAACCCGGTGCCACCGGGACATCTCGTCAAGGCCCACCTGGTGCTGAACATCGGCATCGACGAAACGCTCGACCGGCTGCGGACCTTGGGCTTCCGTGTGCCCGAGGAGAACATGCGCACCGAGACGCCCGCCGAATGGGTGCTGCGTCTGCTCAGCTCCGAACTGGGCGGATCGGCCCCCTGGCTCGACCGGTCCAGGCCGGTCCTCGCGGGCCAGGTGGTGCGGGCCGTGCGTGTGCTGGACCGCTCCCTGGACGAAGTCGTCGGGCGGCTTGCGGACTACGGCTTGCACCCCGACCTGGGGTCATTGGACGAGCGGTCGGTGCGGGAGCTGCTGCGGTTGAGCGACACCTGGGGGTGGTCGGATCTGGCGCTGCGGCGGCTCGATGTGCGTTCTCCTGTGCCTCCCGCCCTTCTGGCCCAGGCGGCAGTCCGTTCGGGATCCGCGCTTTCCGACATCGCACATCGGCTGGGCGCGCTGGGATTCACCACTCGCAGCCTGCCCGAGCGGGTCGCGGACACGGACCCGGTACTCCTGGATGTTTCCACCGTTTCCGGTGCATCCTGCGAGGTCTCCCTGAAGGGGCTGGTCGAGCAAGCCGTGGAGAGCGGGCTGCCGCTGCGGGAAGCGGCCGAACGCATGCGTGCCTACGGTCTGCTGCCGCGGCATGTCACGCTCCCTGAGCGCAGGGAGCCAGAGGACACACGGATGATCTCCAAGATCTTCGGCTGGATGGCGTGGAGGGCGGGCGACCTGACGGCCGACACCGTGACCATGCCGACGATCCTGCGGGCAGCGGATGAGCTTCGGCGGTCACCCCAGTCCGTCATCGACTGTCTGCACCGCTACGGGGTGCGCACCTCCCATGCCACGGCGCCGGCGAAGCCGAGCAGGCACGACAAGGACCTGGTCGATTTCCTTGCGGGCGGCTCTTCCGGCTGGGGCGGGCCGGTGCCGATGTTCCACCTAGTCAACGCGCCGCGCAGGCTACTGATGGAGCGAGAGGAGGTCACCCGCCGTCTGACGGAGTTCGGATTCGAGGTGGACGTGCAGGAACTGGACGGCCTGGATGAGACCGACCTGAGCCTGTGCACGGACGGCTTCGGCTCGCATGGCCGGGAACTGCCTCTCGCCCTGCACAACCCCATCGAGAATTTCCTGCAGATCACCCGCGACGCCGGCCTCCCCCTGCCGGAACTCCTTCCCCGCCTGACCCGCCTGGGCGTGGATCTGGAGAGCGTGGTCCAAGCTGTCCGCGCCGCCCTCCCCCACGTCCCCGGGCTCGTCATGGCACCCGAGGACGACGAACCCGAGGACGACCCGCGCGGGACAGCCGCTACGACTCCGAGCGCCCGCCCATCCCGGGCAACGTGAGGAACCCCTCCGCCCGGGCGGACGCCAGCCCGATCCGCGGAATGTCGCTGCTCTTGGCGAACAGCAGGAACCGCGGCTCCCACACCGGCCGATACTTGGCGTTGGCGCGGTAGAGGGACTCGATCTGCCACCAGCGGGAGAAGAAGGTGAGGGTGGAGCGCCACAGGCGCAGGACGGGGCCGGCGCCGAGGCGGGCGCCGCGTTCGAAGACCGAGCGGAACATCGCGAAGTTCAGCGAGACCCGCTGGATGCCCATCTCCTTGGCATGCAGCAGGAGTTCCACGACCATGTACTCCATCAGGCCGTTCTCGCAGTCCCGGTCGCGGCGCATCAGGTCCAGCGACAGGCCGTGCTCGCCCCAGGGGACGAAGCTGAGCAGGGCGCGCGGTTCGTCGTCTCCGTCGCGGCATTCCAGCATCACGCAGCGGCCGTCCGCCGGGTCGCCGAGGCGGCCGAGGGCCATGGAGAAGCCGCGTTCGGTGGCGCCGTCGCGCCAGTGGTCGGCGCGGTCGATCAGCAGGGCCATCTCGTCGGCGGGGATGTCCTCGTGGCGGCGGATGCGGACGGTGTAGCCGGCCCGCTTGACCCGGTTGTGGGCCTGGCGGACCACACGCATGGCGCGGCCCTCGAGGGTGAAGTCGGCGATGTCGACGATCGCCTCGTCGCCCAGTTCCAGGGCGTCCAGGCCGTGGCGGGCGTAGATCGTGCCCGCCTCCTCGCTCGCGCCCATGACGGCCGGGGTCCAGGCGTGCCGGCGGGCCTCGGTGAGCCAGGCGTCGATGGCGCCGGGCCAGGCCTCGGGGTCGCCGATCGGGTCGCCGGAGGCGAGGGAGACGGCGCCGATGACGCGGTAGGTGACGGCCGCCTTGCCGGTGGGGGAGAAGATGGCGGCCTTGTCGCGGCGCAGCGCGAAGTAGCCGAGGGAGTCCCGGGCGCCGTGCTTGTCGAGCAGGGAGCGCAGCTTCTCCTCGTCGTCCGCGGTGAGCAGGCGACGGCCGCGCGGGGAGCGGAAGCAGGCGTACAGGACCAGGCAGAAGGCGCCGGCGAGCAGGACGTTGATGATGATGTCGACCCAGCGGGGCGCGTGCACGGAGTCGACCCGGTCGGCGAGCGGGCCGACGCTGATGCCGCGCAGCAGGCTGTAGGCGAGCTCTTCGAGCAGGGGCGCGTGGGGCAGCTTGTTGGTGGCGTGCACGAGCAGCGTGCCGAGACCGCCGGTGAGCAGGACGCCGCCGGCGCCGACGGCCAGCGCGAGCTTCGGGTTGGAGGGGTCGCCGATGGCGTTGAACTCACGGCGGCCGATCAGCAGCGCGGCCACGAAGAGGCCGGTGAGGGCGGTGGAGACCCAGTTGAAGACGTGGTCGCGGTACGGGTGCTGGGTCAGGGCGAGGACGTAGAGGACGAAGAGCGGGCCGGCGAGCAGCAGGTTGACCACCCAGGCGGCCCGCTTCCCGCGCCGCATCACCAGCGCCAGGAAGATCGCCGCGGCGGCCGAGACCAGGCCCGCGGTGGCCAGGTACGGGGTGAAGAACTGGCCGGCGTGGTGGACGTGCGCGTGCACATGGCGGGCGGTGAAGAGCTTGCCGTCGTTGTGTTCCTGCACTTCTTTGCGGAAGGGCAGCGATATCACCGCGATGATGTTGAAGATGGCGATCAGCCGGAGGTACCACACGGTGGCCGAGGCCGCCCGCGCGCGCAGGCGGGGGCCGGGCAGCGGCAGCTGTAGTGCGCGGCGCGGACCGCGCTGGGCGGGGACCTGCGGGGTGGTCACGGTCGACTGCTGTGCGGGCATGGTGACTGGTCACCTTGGGAGAGGGGGGACGGGGCAGCCCCGAACGGAGTGATCCCGGACGAGACATCCTGACCCTACAGCTTGTAGGGTAGTGCGGCTGGGCAGCCGTCGGAAATGGAGCGTACCGGCATACGCTCCTGAGCGATGCCTCCTGTGCCGCGCCTCTTACCTGGCCTTGCCCGCCCTTACCCGCCCTTTTCCCGCCGCGCCGCGACCAGGTGCCAGGCCAGGTTGCCCACCGCCGCGCCGGCCGCGACCGCCGCGACGATCACCCCGCCGGTCGCGAGACCGTCGCTGAACAGGTGCGGGCGCCGGTCGAGGCTGTGCAGACCGAAGCCGCACAGCTCGTACACGCCGACGGCGGCGATGAGGAGGCTGACGACCAGCAGGGCCAGCGTCGGCGCCAGACTGCGCGCACAGGCCTCCCCGCCGGGCTCCGTTTCCGTGTGCTGCATGGGTCCCCCGGTGAACAGACGATGTACGGCCCAGCGGCCGCTGGCGGTTGGGAACCTACAATACGTAGGGTCGGCTAGGGTCTACGCCGTGCGTATCTACATCAGCGTGGACATGGAAGGCGTCACCGGGCTCGTCGACGCCGAGGACGTCCAGCCGGGCGGCCGGGACTACGAGCGCGGCCGCTCCATGATGGCCGAGGATGTCAATGCCGCCGTACGGGGCGCGCTGGCGGCCGGCGCCGCCGACATCCTCGTCAACGACGCGCACGGACCGATGCGCAATCTGCTGCCCGAGGCGCTGCATCCCGCGGCCCGCCTGGTGCGTGGCAAGCCCAAGCAGATGGGCATGCTGGAGGGTCTGACCGGGGAGTACGACGCCGCACTGTGTGTCGGCTATCACTCCCGGGCCGGTGCGCCGGGCGTGCTCAGCCACAGCTTCATGGGGCATGAGATCGAGGACATGTGGCTGGACGGTCGGCCGGTCGGGGAGATCGGCCTCGCCCATGCCACGGCGGCGGCCCTGGGGGTGCCCGTCGTGGCCCTCACGGGTGACGACGTGGCGTGCGCGGAGATGACGGCATGGGACGCGTCTGTCGCCACGGTGCCGGTGAAGTACGCCCATGACCGGTTCGCGGCCGAGCTGCGGCCGCAGGAGGAGGCGTGGAAGGCCATCGAGGAGGCCGTCGCGGCGGCCCTGGACCCGGCCCCGCCCCGCCCCTCGGCCTCCGGGGCCGAGGCCACGCTGACCGTCCGCTGGCAGTCCGCCTCCGTCGCCGCCACCCTCCTCGGCATTCCGGGCGTGACGGCCGACGACAGCCGCACGACCCGCGCCACCGGCCGACTCCCGGACCTGTACCGGCAGTTCGGGGTGTGGATGCGGGTGGCGGCCTCGCTCACCAGCCAGCCGCCGTACTGCTAGCGTCCGCGCAGGCCGGCCGGTCCTCGACGCCGGCCCGGCGAACGGCCCGGTGATCGCCCAGGCTCTCGCCATACGAGCGCGCGGTGGGCGGCACCATGACTGCCACACGGGCCCCCGGGCGCTCAGTCGTCCTCTGTCCGTCCCGTGCGGCGGGCGTAGGCGCGGGCCGCTCGGGCGCGGTCGCCGCAGCGGGTGGAGCACCAGTGGCGGCGGCCGTGGCGGAGCAGGTACCGGTTGCAGGGGGCGGAGCCGCATGCGGTGAGGCGGTCGGCGTCGGGGCCGGTGAGCAGGCCGGCCGCGTCGGCGGCGAGGGCGGCCAGGGCGTGCTCGACGATCTGGGTGGTCGGGTGGGCCGCCGCCCGGTACAGGCCGCGGTCGGGGGACCAGTGCAGCAGTGAGGCGGCGGGGGCGCGGGTGAGCGCGTCGTTCACCGCGGCCAGGGCGTCGGCGGGGACGGGCAGGGCCCCGACCCGGGCGGCGAGCAGCGCGCGGATCTGTTCGCGCAGGGAGCGCAGCCGCCTCGCGCAGGTTTCGCGCAGGTCGGCGTCGGCGGGGGCGAGACCGTGCTGCACGAGCCAGTCCTGGGCCGCGGCGGGCGTGCCGAGCAGGTCGATGTGCTGTCCGCCGGGCAGGGCGACAGCGCTGTTGGCGAGGTCCAGGGCGGGGTACTGCTCCGCGCCGGGAGCCGGGGGATACGGGGCGCCTCGGCCGGTCACACGCACGCTCTCTGTCACGAGTCTCATGGTACGCCTTGCGTGCATCCGTGAGAAAGGCCTAGTGTCTCTCACGGATGAACTCCTTCTATCCGTGAGGTGAGCCCGTATGTCCGCAACGCCCGCCCATGCCGTCGAGTCCGAAGAGCGCATACCGGTCCGCGTCCTGGGCGGCCCCACCGTCCTCATCGAGTACGGCGGGCTCCGCTTCCTCACCGACCCCACCTTCGACGACCCCGGCGACTATCCCTCGCCCAGCGGCCGCACCCTGACCAAGACCGCCCCGCCCCGCACGAGCGCCGCCGAACTCGGCCCGGTGGACGTCGTCCTGCTCTCGCACGACCAGCACGCCGACAACCTCGACCACTCCGGCCGGGCCCTGCTCGCGGCGACCCCGCGCACCTTGACCACCCCCGCGGCGGCCGACCGGCTCGGCGGCACCACCGAGCCCCTCACCCCCTGGCAGTCCCTCGACCTGCCCCGCCCCGACGGCGGCACGGTCACCGTCACCGCGGCCCCGGCCCTGCACGGCCCCAAGGGCTCCGAGTCGCTCGTCGGCGAGGTCACCGGCTTCCTGCTGACCTCCGCCGACCTGCCCAGCGTGTACGTCAGCGGCGACAACGCCTCCCTGGAACTGGTCCAGGAGATCGCCGACCGGTACGCCCCCGTCGACACCGCCGTCCTCTTCGCCGGCGCGCCCCGGATGCCCGTCCTCGACGACGCCCTCCTCGTCCTCGACGGCGAGGGCACGGCCACCGCCGCCCGCCTCCTCGCCGCCCGCCGGGTGATCCCGGCCCACTGCGACAGCTGGGCCCACTTCACCGAGACCCGCGAGGACGTCGTGACGGCATTCAAGGAGGCGGGCCTGGCGGACCGACTCCAGCTGGACTGAGGGCCCCTTGGGAGGCCGGCCGGGCCGGGTCGTGCCGGAGGCTGCCCGGATTCGCCGCTCCGGCTGGACCGAGTCGCCGCTACGGCCGCACCCGGCTCCCCGTCCGACGCGGCCCTGCGCCTGCCGGCCGGTACCGCCGGCGTCAGGACCGCGCCGAGGGCTGTCTGACCCCGAGGACGTCGAGCATCGCCCGGGTGGCCGGGCTCGGGTTGAACCGGCTCCACGCCAGATACTCCAGACGGCGCGGCCCGTCCACCACCGGGACCAGGGCCAGCCCGGGGTCGCCGGCGGCGAGCGGCCGGATGAACGCCGACGGCAGCAGCGCGATGCCCAGCCCACGCGTGATCAGCCGGGTGATCAGCTCCACCACACCGGCCTCGTACGCGACCTCCCGCGCCAGACCCGCGGCGGCGAACGCCCGGTCGGACTGGGCGCGGGCGGGCGTACCCGCCACGAAGTCCACGAACGTCTCCCCGGCGATCTCCGCCAGCGTGACCCGACAGGCGCCCGCCAGCCGGTGCCCGGCCGGCACCACCAGCACATGCTCGTCGTGATCGAGTACGACCGTCTCCAGACCGGCCGGCCGCTCACCCTCCGGCAGCCCGAGGAAGGCGATGTCCAGCTCCCCTGCACGGATCGCCGCCGCCAGCTCGTCACTGCGCCCGGACCGCAGGAGCACCCGGACCTCCGGGTGCCGGGCGCGGTAGCGCTGCAGCAGTTCGGGCACGTCGACGGCGGCCGTCGTCACGATCACGCCGACGGCGAGCCGCCCGCGTACGACACCGGTCGCGGCGGCGGCGTCGGCCACCGCACGGTCGGCCGCGGCGAGGCACTCCCGCGCCCCGGCGAGGAACGCCGCACCGGCACCGGTCAGTTCGACCCGGCGGCTGGACCGGGCGAACAGCCGCACCCCCAACTCCCGCTCCAGCGCGGCGATCCGGTGACTCAGCGCGGACTGCACCACCTGACAGCGCTCCGCGGCACGGGTGAAGTTCAGGGTGTCGGCGACGGCGACGACGTAGCGCAGCTGCTGAAGGTCCACGGATCCATCGTTCTCGTTCATCGCTGCGATGACAACCATGCTTTGGCATCATGACTTCGCCCGGCCGAGACTTCCCGCATGAATCGCTCCAAGGCACGGGCTGCGACCGTCCTGCTGACCGCGCTCGCTCCGGCCTCCTGGGGGACCACCTACGTGGTCACCACACGGCTGCTCCCGCCCGGACACCCGATGTTCGCGGGCCTGATGCGCGCCCTGCCCGCCGGGTTGCTCGCACTGGCGGTCACCCGGGTGCTGCCGCGCGGGGAGTGGTGGTGGAAGGCCGCGGTCCTCGGCGTCCTCAACATCGGCGCCATGCCCCTGCTGTTCGTGGCCGCGCAGCGGCTGCCCGGCGGCGTCGCCGCCACCCTCGGCGCCGCCCAGCCGCTGCTGGCCGCCGGGCTGGGCTTGCTGGTGCTGCACGACCGGCCCACGCTCTGGCGGCTGACGTGGGGCGCGCTCGGCGTGCTCGGGGTCGGCCTGGTCGTCCTCGGACCGCGGGCCCGGCTGGACACCGTCGGCGTGCTCGCCGGCCTCGGTCATGCGGCCACGATGGCCGCCGGGGTCGTCCTCACCAAGCGCTGGGGCCGTCCCGCGGGCGTCGGCCCGCTGGCCCTGACCGGCTGGCAACTGACCGCCGGCGGGCTGCTGTTGCTGCCGCTGACGGCGGCGGCCGAGGGCGTGCCGCCGCGGATCGGCGCGGGCGCCGCCTGCGGCTATCTGTGGCTCGGCAGCATGGCCGGGCTGATCGCGTACACGCTGTGGTTCCGCGGGATCGGCAGGCTGCCGGTCGCCGCGTCCGCACCCCTGGTGCTGCTGTCCCCGCTGGTCGCGACCGTCATCGGCATCGCACTGGGCGAGTCGCTGAGCCTGCCGCAGACCCTGGGCTTCGCCCTGGCCCTGACCGCGCTGGTGGCCGCGCAACTCGGTCCCACGGCACGGAAGAAGAAGACCTTGACGAAGGAGGAGACGTTCGATGACGCAGCGCATGACGATCGCCGTGCTCGGGGCCACCGGGATGGTCGGCGGCCGGGTGGTCGGCGAGGCGAGCGCGCGGGGGCACCGGGTGCTGGCCCTGTCCCGGAAGCCGCCGGCGAGTGAGAACCCGGGGGTGACGCCGGTCGCGCTCGACGCCGCCGACCCGGCCGCCGTACGGGAGACCCTGTCCGGCTCGGCCGCGGACGCCGTCGTCCTGACCGTACGGACCTTCCCCGCCGACCAGGAGTTCCTGGTCGGCGCCACCCGCACGGTGCTGGACGCCGCCGCACGGCTCGGCATCCGCGTCCTCGTGGTCGGCGGCGCGGGTGCCCTGCGCAGTCCCGGCGACCGGGAGCTGCCGGTCGCCGAGAACCCCGTCCATGTGCCCGACGAGTACCGCGCCGTGGCGCTCGCGGGCGTCGCCCAGCTGCGCGCCTGCCAGGCCCGCACCGACGCCGACTGGGTCTACCTGAGCCCGCCCGCCGTACTGGAACCCGGCGACCGCACCGGCCGCTACCGGCGCGGCACCGACACCTTGCTGACGGATGCCGCCGGCCGGTCCTGGATCAGCGCCGAGGACTTGGCCGTAGCCGTGCTGGACGAGCTGGAGTGTCCGGGGCGGGACCGGCACATCACGGTCGTACACCAGCGCCCCGAAGGGAACCAGCGCCCCGAAGGGGCCTTCCGAGGCGCCCTCCGCTGAACCCGCGGAGCGCCTAGTCGACGTCCACCGGCCCGTCGTCCGGCCTCCGCTCCTTGCCCGACTGGCCCGAGCGCAGCTGGAGCAGACCGTTGACGTCACCCTTGTTGCCCTGGTTGCCCTGGCCGTCCTTGTCCTGGCCGCCCAGGTTCTGCCGGACGGAGTCGAGGATCGTGAGGCCCTGGGAGACGAGGCCGGCGGCGATCTCGCCGAGGCCGTCCGCGCCGTTCAGGACGTTGACGTTGGCGCCGGACAGGCCGCCGGCGGCCTCCTTCACGATCTGCGGGAGCTGGTCGATCAGCATCCGGTCGAGCGCGACCCGGTCGTAGGAGGCCGCCGCCTCCGCCTGGATCTTCATCCGCTGGGCCTCGGCGGCGGCGAGGATCCGGACCCGCTCGGCCTCGGCCTCGGCGGGCTTCACGACCTCGGCCACCAGTTGCTGCTGACGCAGCCTGGCCTGCCGCTCGGCCAGCTCCGTCTGGGCGGCCAGCACCTCCTGCTGGGCGTGGGCCTGCGCCAGCGGACCGGCCTGCGCGGCCTGCGCCTGGGCGCGGTCCACCTCGGCCGAGTACTCGGCCTTGACGACGGCGGTCTGCCGGGCGTACTCGGCCTGCTTGCGTGCCGCCGCCTGCTCCGCCTCGACCGCCGCCTGGGTGGCCTGGGCCTGGGCGATCTGGGCCTGCCGCTGGATGGCCGCCTTGTGCGGGGCGGACATGGCGTCGATGTAGCCGGTGTCGCCGTCGTCGATCGACTGGATCTGCAGCGAGTCGACGATCAGGCCGATCTTCGCCATCTCCGTCTTCGAGGTGTCCAGCACCTCGGCGGCGAGCTTCTGCCGCTCGGTGACGATCTCCTCCACCGTCATCGAGCCGATGATGGCCCGCAGGTGGCCGGCGAAGATCCGGCCGGTGAGCACCGACATCTGCTCCTGGTCGGAGAGGAAGCGCTGACCGGCGTTGATGATGCTCTCGTGGTCGTTGCCGACCTTGAAGGCGATGACCGCGCGGACGTGCAGGGAGATGCCCTGCTTGGTCACGCAGGTCTCGGTGACCTCGGCCTCACACATCGACAGGGTGAGGAAGCGGACCTTGCGAAAGACCGGGAGCACGAACTTGCCGTGCCCCGTCACCACTCGGAACGGCGCGCCCCCCAGTCCCCGCCGGCCCCCCGAGATCAACATCGCCTCGTCGGGAGCGGGAACGCGGTATCCGAACATGCTCAACTCCTCAGCCTGCGCCGGCGGCGTCTGCGCCGAGCGCGTCCAATGGATCCACCCACTCGATGACGCCGACTTCGCGGCATCCCCGTGATTCGATCACGAGGACCGTAGCGCCCGCGGGCAGGGGATCCTCGGACCAGGCCAGGAAGGTCTCGGACCCGCCTCTGACCCGCACCAGGACCTCACCGGGCCCCGCGGCTCCCCGCGTCCCGATGAGCACCTTGCCCGTACACCCGACCACGGCCTCGTCCTGCGGCATCACCGGCCGTCCTCCTCGTACCGACCCCGGAACTCAGACGATAGACCCAGTGGAGCCGGGACCCAACGGGAAGGCGGTCAAGCGGAACCAGGGCCGATCCGGCGACGGCCCGACGTGGCGACCTGTGCGGGCCGCGGGCCTCAGCGGCCCTGCCCACCGGAGCCCCGCCCGCGCGCCCCGCGTCGGCCGTGGTCAATGAGTCATATGAGTTATCGTGCCATCCTTGCCGGCCTGTCCATTCGCGAATGGGAAGTACAGAAGGAGACGACGCGGTGTCCGATCTTGGGCGGCTCGTCGCCGGCCGGTACCTGCTGGTGGAGCGGGTGGGCAGCGGAGGCATGGGCACCGTGTGGCGTGCGGAGGACAAGCTGCTCGGTCGCCACGTGGCCGTGAAGAAGCTGCGCATCCCGCCGCACCTGCACGACGACGAGGTCCACAAGCTCCACGAGCGCAGCCGGCGGGAAGCCCGCAGCGCCGCCCGGATCACCCACCCCAACGTGATCGTGGTGCACGACGTCGTCGATGACGAGGGTCTGCCGTGCATCGTCATGGAGTACATCCCCTCACTCACCCTGAGTGACGTCCTGAAGCGTGACGGTGCGCTGCCGCCCGAGGAAGCCGCCCGGATCGGCCGTGCCATGGCCGCCGCCCTGCGCGCCGCCCACGACGCCGGGGTCCTGCACCGGGACGTCAAACCCGCCAACGTCCTGCTCGGCAAGGACGGACGGATCGTCCTCACCGACTTCGGGATCGCGATGGAGTCGGGAACGTCGTCACTGACCAAGTCCGGTGAGCTGATCGGCTCCATCCGCTATCTGGCGCCCGAACGCCTCAGAAGCGGCAACGCCGGGCCCGGGCCCGCCGGTGATCTGTGGGCCCTGGGGGCAACGCTGTACCAGGCGGTCGAGGGACGGCACCCGTTCTGCCGCGACACGCCGATCGAGATCGCGTACGCCATCGCAACCGAACCGTACGAGCCCCTGCGCAGCGCCGGGGACCTGGCCCCGGTGATCGAGGGCCTGCTCGTCAAGGAGCCGGACCAGCGCATGGACGTACACGAGGTCGAACGCCGCCTGGCCGATGTCACCGGCACCCGAACCGCTCCCGTCGATCAGCCCACGCGGTCGGACCACTCCGGCGACCTCGTGCCTGCCGGACGGAAGGGCGACGGCAGGCGCCGCCGCGCGGTGCTGCGGTCGCTCGTGGCGGTGGCACTGGCCGCCTGCGTGGCGGGCGGCGCACTGTGGTGGCTCAAGGGCGCGGGCACCCACACCCCCGGGGCCGGTGCCTCCACCCCCGCCCCGAGTACCGGCCCCACCCTGCCCCCGCTGCCCGCCGGATACCACCTCGCCAAGGAGGACAGCGGCTACGGCTTCTCCGTGCCCGTGCGCGACGGCTGGAAGAGCAAGGCGATGCCGGGCGGTGAAGTCGCCTACATAGACCCGTCCGGCCTGGTGGGCCTCAGAGTCAACGTCGTCCGGTTCGCGGGCACCGATCCGCTGCGGCACTGGCGTGACGACGAAGAGGCCCAGACCCGTCGCGACAATCCCGGCTACGAACGGGTGCGGATGGACGCGACGACCTTCCGGGGGCGACCTGCCGGGTACTGGGAGTTCACCTTCGACGGCAGGGCACGCAAGTACCGGGCGGCGGAGTTGGCTTTCGCCGGCGCCGACGGCACCCAGTACACGGTCTACCTCTCCGCGCCGGACACGCAATGGCACACGTACCGCCCGGTCTTCGACACCGCCGCCGCGGGAATCCGCCTGAGCGACAAGGCCTGACACCGGGGTCTCCCCCATGCTCAGTTCGAGATGCCGCCGAAACGGAGCTTCCACGGAGTGAGTGCGGATTCGAGCTGCACGCCCAGGCTCATCTTCGATGTCCCTTGCACGCGTTCTTCGAAGCGGATGGGCACTTCGAGGATGGTCAGCCCCTGTCTGACGGTGCGGAAGTTCATCTCGACCTGGAAGGAGTAGCCGTTGCTGCGGATCGACGGCAGGTCGATCGCTCGCAGCGTCCCGGCCCGCCATGCCTTGAATCCGGCGGTGGCGTCCTTCACATGCAGTCGCAGGATCGCGTTGACGTAGAGGTTGGCCCAGGCGGACAGGGCCTTGCGGTGCCAGGGCCAGTCGGTGGCGGTCGAGCCGCCCGCCACGTAGCGGGACCCGAGTACCACGGCGGCGTCCCTCGTCAGCAGGGTGTCGACCATGGCCGGGATCGCCGAGGCCGGATGCGAGAGGTCGGCGTCCATCTGGACCACGACGTCGGCCCCCTCGTCCAGTGCACGGGTCATCCCGGCGAGGTAGGCGCGGCCGAGCCCGTCTTTGGCGGTGCGGTGCAGCACGCCGACGGCGTCCGGTGACTCGGCGGCGAGTTTGTCGGCGACCGCGCCGGTGCCGTCGGGTGAGTTGTCGTCGACCACGAGCAGGTGCAGGTTCGGCACGGGCAGGTCCGCGAGCAGGCCGGCCAGGACGGGCAGGTTGTCCCGCTCGTTGTAGGTCGGCACGACGACAACGACCTTCGGGGACACGACGGTCATCGGCAACTCCTGGGTCAGGGATCGGGAACGGTTGAGCCGTACCGGCGCTCGGCGGTCGCGGAGCGCTGATCGCACTCCACGGCTGGGGCCTACGCCCTCTTCTGCCGTAGGTCGTGGCCGGTGCTGATGGCCGTGGCGGCCAGGAGCCCCAGTGCCGTGCTCTCGGCCAGGGACCCTGGATGAGGAGCGGTCCGGACCATGGCGAGGAGGTTCTGGCCCGCGGCGAGGGTCAGTGCGGTCCCGATGTGCAGCAGGGCCGTGGACAGCCGGCGCGTGGTCGGCAGGGCGGCGGTTCGGGCGATGCGGGCGACGAGGACGCACAGGCGGAGTGCGACGAATCCGAGCGTGAGCCAGTAGGAGGTGACCGCGGCTGTGTCGGCGAAGCCGGTGAGGTGTTCGGCCGTGCCGCTCCATGCCGTCAGGCACAGGGCGACGACCGCGGCGGTCGGAGCGGCCAGGGTGCGGACCGCCGCGGCGGTCAGGCCGCGGAGCGCTGCGCCGCTCAGTGGGGGAAGCGGTGCGGCGAGGCCGATGCCGAGCAGGAGCGGGGCGAGCCAGAGGCTGGTGGCGGGGTGGTGGACGTCGGCCGTGAGGGTGGTGGAGGGTTCGGCCGAGCGCAGCAGCAGTCCGGTGGCCGCGGTGAGCGCGAAGAGGGCGACGGTCACCACACGGCGGGTCTGCCCGGTGAACGTCTCGGGCCAGTCGCCGGGGTGCAGCCAGAGGCGCGCGGCCCCCGCGAGGGTGTCGGGCCAGGACCGGATTCCTGAGGCGGACACCTCGTGACGGATGTCCTCGCCCCATCGCTCGCGCACGGCCGGCGGGTAGAGCCGGGTCAGGAGCGTGGCCGCGTTCATGCCGGGTTGACCCCGAGCGCGCGCAGGCCGGCGGCGGAGATCCGGGCCATCTGCTGGAGTTCGGCGCGCAGTTGGTCGCGGCCGGCGTCGGTGATCCGCATGGTGCGGTGGCGTTCCTGGGTTTCGGCCGCCTCGTCCGCGGGCTGGATCAGCCCGCGCCCCTCCAGGCGGGACAGCGCGCCGTAGAGGCTGCCGGGGCCGAGTCTGCGGCCGGTGAGTTCTTCGATCGCGGTGTTGATGGCGTATCCGTGCAGCGGCCTGTCCGCGAGGACGGTGAGCACGAGCATCTGGGCGTCGTTGCTGTGCATGAGCCTCCTTCCCTCCGATCCACATACTACGAGCCGCGATACTACTTGTCACGTAGTACGAGACGCGTACTATGGCGGTCCATGGAACACGTGAGGGAGAACGGCCGGGCTTCCTCGGCCGTGGTGTGGGCGAGCCTCGGCGCGGCCGGTGTGTTCGAGGCGTTGACGGTGCTGGAGACCCAGGACAAGACGGTCAGGGCCGCCAGCCCGTGGCAGGACGACCCGTACGACGTGGTGGAGTCCCTGGCTCAGTTCGCGGTGCCGATGCTCGCCCTGGTGATCGCACTACGGCTGCTCGTGTGGCGGGCGCCCGGGGGTGCCGACCGGGTGCGGCAGACGCTGCGTGCGGCGGGGGCGATGGTCACGCTGATCGGGGTCACGGTCGTATTCGAGTGGGTCGCGGTCAGCGCCAGGACACCTGCCTCATCCTCGGGAACATGGGCATCGGTGCTGATCAGCGGGCTCGTCGTCAACTCCGTACTCACCGTGGCGGTTGCGGTGTTGCTCGTCCTAGGGCACCGAGGGCACGGCTCGGCCGGCCCATGGCGGCATGACTGGCTCGGCGACGCCGTCTTCGTCTGTGGGCGGATTCCCGCACTGCGGCGCTGGGTCGGTCCGGACGCCGCGGACCGGGTGCGCCGCCGGGCGATGACGGTGTTCGTCGCGCTGAGCACGCTGGCCGCGGCGGCCATCACCGGCGCACAGGCCGTCGGCGAACGCTGGACGGACCCGCTGCTCATCGCCTGGTTTCTGATCGTCGTGGCGACGTCCCACCTCGCCTTCTGCGTGATCAGCAACGCGGTCGCGGGATTCATCGCCCGGCCGGCGCGTACCCGGCCCCGCCGTATCGCCGAGGTATCGGTCGTCGCCGGATGCGTCGCGATCAGCGCGGCGACGGCGTTCCGCGACGCCCTGTGGCCGGTGTTCGGGACGGGATCGCTGACGTCCGTACCGGCTTTGGCCGCCCTCACACTCGGCGCGGGTCTGGCCACCTCTCTGGTCACGGCCGCGCTCCTGCTCGCCTGCCTCCCGTACGACTCCTCCGGCTCGCGCCGCCGCTTCGGCGCGGCCGCCACCCACCTCCGACGACCGGACAAGCACCGGTGAAAGGCGTGACGATGGAACCGTCCACACCGCAGGCACAGACAACACCTGCGATCTGCGCCCGCGAGCTGTCCAAACGGTACGGGCGTAGGCAGGCCGTCGGCGGGCTCAGCTTCACCGTGGGAGCCGGCCAGATCTGCGCGCTGCTCGGCCCGAACGGGGCGGGCAAGACCTCCACGATGCGGATGCTGGTCGGCCTGTCGTCCCCGGACACCGGCAGCGCGGGCATCCTGGGCGAGCCGGTCGGCCTGGGCGCGGACGTGCTGCGTCGCGTCGGCGTGCTCATCGACGGCCCGGCGTTCGTGCCGCACCTCACCGGCCGGGCCAACCTGCGGCTCCTGTGGTCGGCGACACGACGGGCATGGCCGCCCCCCGCTCTGGACGACGCCCTGGACCTCGCCGGGCTCGGCGATGCGCTCGACCGCAAGGTCAAGGGCTATTCGATGGGGATGAAGCAGCGGCTGATGCTGGCCCAGGCCCTGATGCGGCAGCCGGACGTGCTGATCCTGGACGAGCCGGCCAACGGACTGGACCCCGGCGAGGTCCGGGCCCTGCGCGAGTACCTGGGGGAGCTGGCCCGACGAGGGGCCGCCGTGCTCGTCTCCAGCCATCAGCTCGCCGAGGTGCAGCAACTGGCGACCCACGTCGTCGTGATGAACCACGGCCGGCTGATCGCCGCGGGACCGATGGACGAACTGCTCGGCGCCGCCGGCACCTACCGCCTCCAGGTGGACGACACCGAGAAGGGGGCCGCCGTGCTGCGCGCACTGCCCGGCGTCGCGTCGGCCACGACGCAGCGGGACGAGATCGTCGTCAACGCCCCGGGTGTGCTCTCCCGCGACCTGGTACGCGCGCTGGTCACGGAAGGCATCGGCGTCACGTCCGTGCAGCAGGAGAGCAAGTCCCTGGAAGAGGCGTTCCTGACCATGACCGAAGGAGCCGGCGAGCATGCTGCGCGTTGAACTGACCACCCAGCTACTGCGGATCCGTACGCTCGTCGTGCTCGCCTGTCTGGCCGCCGTCCCCGTGCTGTCCGGCTTTTCGTACGCATCCGAGGCGGGGCATCGCAACGGCCGTCAGACCGGCCTGTTCGGCGCCTCCCCCTACTCAGCGCTCAACCATGCCATGGCGAGCTTGGCGTTCATCGAACCGCTGCTCCTGCCGATCATGGTGGCTCTGCCGGCCGCCGCGATCGCCTCGTCCGACCGGGAGTGGGGAACCCTGCGCTACCTGTACGTCGCGCCCGTGAGCCGAGCACGCCTGCTGGCGGCCAAGGTCGGAGCGCTGGCCGTTGTGACCGCGATCGCCACCCTGTGTGTGCTGACGGCCGGCCTGCTCGCCGGCGTTGCCATCTACGGCTGGCACCCGTTCCACATCATCGGCGCTCCGAATCTCACCGGCGGCGAGACGGCCACCCGGGTCCTGTCGGCGACCGGCTACTGCCTGCTGTGCATGCTGAGCATCGCAACGATCGCGTTCGCCATGGGACTTCTCCTGCCCCGCGGCATCGAGGCCCTCGGCGCCGTCGTCGCCTTCGTGATCGCAGCCAGCCTCTTCAACGGCTCGCACGCCTTGCCCGCCCTGCAGGCGGTCCTGCCCGTGCACTACTGGCAGGACTGGACCCACCTGTTCGACCCCTCCGGGACCGCCCACCTCGGCACCGGCATCGTGGCGCAGGTGGCCACGATCACCCTGGCCACCTGCGCCGCCGTCCTCGTGCTCGTCCGCCGGGACCCCGCGGCATGACAACCGGTCTGCCCCCGATGCCCGGGCTTAGCGACGAGCCTGGCCGCTGCCTGCCGTGGTCGGCGAGACGGGGAAGACCGCCGCGCCGACCACGGCCAGGCGACGCGCGACTACGCCTCGGCCACGACGATGTAGAACGTCACCGCCGCGAGAAAAGGGCCCCGCGTGAGATGGCTCAGCCAGGCTTCCGCCGCCTGGTCGCTGAAGTAGCCGGCTTCGACTGCGCGCCGGGTGGTGCGTTCCAGGCCGAGGATCTTGTCCGCGACCTGGACGTCCCGGAAGACAGGTGTGACAGGGATGACTGTGGGCACCCTGAAGCCGCTCTCGGTCGCCAGGCGCGCCAGTTGCCTGCCGATCCCCGCGTTGCGGACGACGCGTTCGGCCACATGGCGGGTGTAGGCACGCGTCAGGTCGCTGTCCGGATGGTCGACGGCCAGGGTTTCCCAGTCGGGCTCGCCCATGACGAGCCGCCCGCCCGGCCGCAGGACCCGGCGGATCTCACCGAGCGCGGCCAGGGGATCGGCGACGTGCTGAAGGACCCGGTCGGTGCGGGCGCGGTCGGCGGTGCGGTCGGGCATCGGCAGGTCGTGGATGTCCGCGTGCCGGACGTCCACCACGGCCTCACCGGCGGTGCGGGCCCGCGCGGCGTCCACCATGTTCCGGTCGTGGTCGACGCCGACGACAGCGCCGGCCGGGGTGACTGCCTGGGCGAGCGCCTCAAGGTCGGTACCGGGGCCGCAGCCGAGGTCGAGCACCCGGTGTCCGGCACGCAGGTCCAGTTCGTCGAGCATCCGCCGCTTGTAGGAGCGGCCGAGATCGCTCGTGGCGAGCCGGTCGAGGTAGCTGACGGGATCGGGCCTGTCCGTCTCGAACGCAGATGACGTCATGCGTCCCAGTCAACCAACTGCCCGCTCGACTATACGGGTTGTATCGCGACAAAATATGGCTCGGCCGCTCAAACCGTACCGATGCGCTACTCCGGATCGGTGTCTTCGTTGAAATTGCCCAGATGCACAGGGGCTCGGTCAAGGCCCACGGCCGACAGCGCATCGGGCAGGAGAGAAGCCATCCTCTTCGGTCGGACGGTCTCCGCAGTGGTGGCGAGTTCCGCTGCCGACCACCAACGATGCCCGTAACGGGCCTCCTGCGTCCGGACGTTCATCCCGCGGACCTCGTCGGCCGTGACGCGGGCAAGACGGTATTCCTCGTACTGGTCGAAGACACGGCCGTCCACGCTGAAGATCGCCTGCCGGGTCCAGACAACGGGGCCCAAGCGCCCAACGGGGAGAGACAGCGCCGTCTCCTCCCATACTTCACGCACGGCAGCCTGGGGATAGCTCTCGCCGTCCTCGACGCCACCACCGACGGTGAACCACCATCGTGCCCCCGGCCTGCGCGGATCACGGCCGCACAGCAGGAGCAGACGATCGTCACCGTCCACCAGGAGAACACGGGAAGTCCACCGCTGCGTCAGCGTCATGATCCCCGATGCTATCCACGGATCACATGATGAGAAGAAGGGTCTGACTCTCCCGCGGAGGGAGACATGAGGTCTCGGCCTCGACGTGATCCGGCGCGGCGCTCTCCGAGTACCTCGGCCACTCGGACCCGGGCTTCACCCCTCCGGGTACATGACGAAGACGGGGTCCGAAAACCCCGCCCACAGACCGTGAAACCCCACCTCAGGGCCAAACAAGGCAATACGGCTGATGCCCCGCCTCATGCAGCCGATGCGAGAAGTCCTGCCACTCGTGCAGCGATTGGGCGTGGCAGGGCGCTGACCTGGGGTTTCTCAGTGAAATGTGCGTTGACCTGCGAAAACTCCTCTCGGTAGTTCTCACGGGTCAACGCCGTTTCCCAGGCTCATGTGCCCTGGATGTGCCCTAGGCGACCACGACCGTCGAGGGCCGACAGCCGGATCAGTCGGCGACGATGTTCGCCGTGAGGATACGGACGGCTTCACGAGTGTTGTCCGCGGCGAAGCGGACCTCTCGCACCTCCTGGAACGGCTTCCCGGGCTTGGGCGCCACAGAGTACGGCTCGCGCAGCTTGACGCTCAGGGTGGTGGAGTCACCGATTGGCATCGCCAGGATGCCGTCGTTGATCTGGACGGCTCTGCGATAGCCGCTGTGCCGGGTCGCGCGGACCGATTCGACGAGGTCAAGCGGGATCGCGATCTGTACGAAGTGAGCAAACCGCAGCACCATTTTGCCGTCGCCGACGCTGTGCGGGCGGATGGACAGTGCCGCGATGAAGCCGAGCACCCAGAGGGTTCCATAGATGGAGAGCGCCAGCAGGATGATGCGCACCACGGACCAGGGGACGAGAAACTCGACGGCGAGGATCTCCAGAGGCACGAGAAACACCATTGCCCACATGATTGGCTTGATTTCCGAGCCGTAGGTCAGGATCTGGTGGCCTTCCGGTGCGTCCGGCTTGCGGCGGATCCAGCGCCAAAGAGCGCGGAAAAGGCCGAATTCCATCCCCATCACCTTGGCCACCGGGGCAGGGAGCACGGTGGATAGCGCCTGGTTGAGGGCCTCCTGCCCGTCGGCCCCCCGGCTCCGGGAGGTCTTGTAGGCCCGCGTGGCAAGGGTAAATTCGGTGATCACGATCCCGGCCAGGAGGAGTTCGAGTAACAGTCCGACCGCCACCGCCTCGCCGAGGCTGAACACGCCGGTCCATACGAGGCAGACCTGAGCGAGGACAACGGTAGGTGCCGCCCAACGGGCGGTGGTCGCCAGGAACCTCCGCAACGTCAACCAACTTTCCTGTGGGGGGTGTTAGGTTCACTGGTTATTATTCCCGCTGGCTCTTCGTGGCTAAGCGACGCGAAGACCCGTACTGGCTGCTTTCTTTCGTAGACGCGGGCCGAAAAAGAGAGCTTTCCGGACGAGCCGCACTCACTGTTTCTGCCAGTCCTCTTCCACGACGATCCAGTTCTCGCCAGTGAGCTTCTGTTCGAGGAAGGCGTAGGGAAGGAGGCCGTAGCCCTGGACCCCCCAGCCGGTTCCCCAGCTGTTCCGGACGCGGAAGGCTCCCGAGCCGGTACCCCGGTCGTAGGGAGCGGTGTCCGCCTCGTCGTCGTAGCCGGTCAACAGGACCACATGAGGTCCCACCGACTGCTCCGTGGGCAGCTGTACAGGAATGACACCGCCGTTCAGCAGGGACATGGAGATCGACGGACAGAGCCGGATCTCCACGCTCACAGGGATGCCCAGCGCGATGTACCGGCGCGCCAGGTCGAGCAGGCCAGCCCCGTCCGGCGCGCGCAGCGGACGCGCGATCGGGCGGGAGTGCCGCGCGGTGACGTGGCAGTGCTCGGGCGGATCCCGGTCGACCCGGGTCGGACCGAGTTCGTCGTACGGCCAGGCTGCCTCCTCGCACAGCCCCGACTCTGCCCAGGCGCGGAAGCTGTGTTCGAGACGGGAGCCCTTGCGGTCCGCGGAACCGGCGAGCCGGCGTGAGAGCCGGTAATTGAAAAGGACTGAGGGGGTGAACTCCAGCTGCTTGGCCCGGCGGGCGTAATAGCCGGCGATCGCCGTGGTGACCGCGGCGGTGCACAGTGGGACCTGCCCCTGGTCGATCACGGGTGGCATCCAGCCGGACAGGTCCATCCGGTGAGGGACGCTTCCGGCCGTCCACCAGGGAGGCACGATCCCGGACAGCCAGTCGGCGTCGGCGGCTTCGGAGACCGCGGAGTCGGCGTCCTTGCCGGTAGGGCGTGCCGTCGTCACGACGGGTCCCGGGGTGTGTCGGGGCCTTTCCCGGCGTTCCGTTTCTGGACCGTCTGGTCGATCCGCTTCTGGCGACGAGTGACAGCGGAGTAGAACTCGTTCAGGGCGGCCTGGTCGAAGTTGGACTCGGGCCTGCGCTCGGGCAGGAAAGCACCGGTGTCCGTGCCGCGGACGAGCAGGGCGCTGTCCTCGCCCGCGGTGGGGGAGACTCGCGGTGTGATGTAGTCGATTGCGAAGTTGAAACGTCCAGTATCGGTCTGGTTGGGGCCCGAAGCGTGGGCCATGGCCAGATGGTGCACAGAGCACTGGCCAGCGTCAAGGAGAACGTCGACAGCCGCCGCCTCATCGATGTCGACGGCGATCTCCTCACCGCGCATGATGTCCTCTAGGCCGGAACCACCGAACCGATGTGGCAACGCGCCGCGCAGATGTGAACCCCGCGCGTAGCGCATGGTGCCGTTGGCGACAGTGGTGTCGGTGAGCGCGACCCAGACGCGTGCCGCGTGCTGCTGGTAGCCGTCCAGGCCCAGGTAGACGGCGTCCTGGTGCCAGGCGAGTGAACTACCGCTGTGCGCGGGCCTGATGAAGAGGTTGGTGGACCACACCAGCAGGTCGGGTCCCAGCAGTGACTCGACGGCGTCGAGGATCGCGGGGTGGTGCACGATCCGATCGGCCCAGGAGGCGACCAGGTGGATCTTGGGGAAGGCCGCGTACCGTGCCAGGGCGCCGCCCACTGCGCTCACGGCACGCAAGTAGGTTTGGCACTCGGCCAGCGCCTGTTCGGCCTCGGCACGCGTGAGCGCGTCCACAGGGAAGGCGAATCCGTCGGTGCGGAACCGTGCCGCCAAGTCGGGAGCGGTCGTGGTCATCGGGCAGCCACCTCCGGGACGGGCACGATCCCGTACTGTTTGGCGTCCTGCCGCATCCGGTCCAGCAGGGCGAGCGCGTCGTCCCGCTTGGCATCCGGAGCCTCGGGGGACCGCAGGTAGCCGGCAAGACGCTGTCGGTCGGGTTCGGGCATAGTGCCCTTCAGCTGGTGCAGGGCGGCGGCGCTGGTGCGCTGCGGGAAGTACAGAGCCTTGGCGGTCTCCAGGAACAGTTCCGCGTTGTCCTTGCTCACCACCCTCCGGCGTCCGCTACCGCGACCCGGACGGCAGCCAGCGCAAGGAGAACTTCGATACCAAGGCGGAGGCGGACAACCGCGCCGCCGAGGTGGACGTAGAGATCCGGCGCGGCTCCTACGTCGTCCCCGCAGAGACGAAGCAGACGCTCGGCGCCTACGCGCAGAAGTGGCTCGACGCGAACTCCGTCGGCCCGACGACCGCACTCCGCTACGAGGCGACCGTCCGCAACCACATAGTCGAGCACCTCGGCCGACGCGAGCTGCGGTCCCTCAACCAGCCCTCGGTCGTTCAGGGTTGGATCCGGACGCTTCAGGACAGTGGCCTCGAAGTATCGACGATCGATGGCATCTTCGACATCCTCTCCAGCATCCTCGGCGCGGCCGTGGAGGACGGGCTGTTGCCGAAGAACCCCTGCAAGGCGAAGTCGGTCAAGCTGCCGACCGCGACCAAGAAGAAGATCATCCCTTGGCCGTTGGAGCGCGTGCGCGCCGTCATCGCCGGCCTACCGAAGCGCTTCCAGGCCGGCGGCAAGCTTGCCTTCGGCTGCGGCCTGCGCCAGGGCGAGGTGTTCGGCTTCGCCGTCGAGGACATCGACTTCAAGGGCGGCTGGATCCACGTCAACCGCCAGGTTCGGCTCGTCGGTACGAAGCCCGTCTTCGCCCTGCCCAAGGGCAACAAGATCCGGTCGGTGCCTCTATCGGCCCAGCTTGCTGCCGCCCTCAAGGCCCACATGAAGGAGTTCCCGCCCGCCGAGGTCACCCTGCCCTGGGCCAAGCCGGACGGCGAGCTGAAGACCTTCCGTCTCCTCTTCGTCGACGCGAAGGGGCGGGCCTACAACCGCAGCGTCTTCAACATGGGCGACTGGAAGCGCGCCCTGGCCGCCGCCGGCGTGATCCCTCCCCGCGAGCGCGGCGCGCGCTACCTGCAGGCGGCCCCAGAAGACGGCATGCACGCCCTCCGGCACGCGTACGCCTCCGTGCTCCTGGACGCGGGGGAGAGCATCAAGGCGCTCTCCGAGTACCTCGGCCACTCGGACCCGGGCTTCACGCTGCGGACGTACACCCACCTGTTGCCGTCCAGCGAGACCCGCACCCGCAAGGCGATCGACGACGCCTTCACGGAAACGGAAACGGATACGGAAGCCGAGGCGGCAGACGACGGCGACCCGCCCGCCGCCCAGGGCACTTCAGTGCACCCAGCAAAACCAATGTGCCCTCAATGTGCCCTGGCCGCCTGACGGCCCTCCCCGGCACCCAAAAGGGCGAGGTCCGAAGACCCCGCCCAACCCGCAAGAAACCCCAGCTCAGAGCCGATCAGGGCCACACCAGGCAGTACGGCTGATGCCCGGCCTCATGCAGCCGGTGCGAGAAGTCCTGCCACTCGTGCAGCAACTGATACACATTGAACGCATCCCGCGGCCCACCCCGGTCCGGCACCGTCGACCAGATGAAGGCCGCCGCGCCCACCGCCTCCTCACCGATGCCGCGCAGGGGGTCGACGACGGTCATGGGGAGTTTGACGACCGCGTAGTCGGGGTGCAGGACGACCAGTTCCAGGGGCGGGACCTTGTGCAGGGGGACGCCCTCGATGCCGGTCAGCACCATCGCGGCCATCGTCTCCGGCTTGATCTTGGTGAACATGCCGTTCATGCCCAGCTCGTCGCCGCCGAGTTCCTCGGGGCGCATCGAGATGGGGACGCGGGCCGCGGTCGCGCCGTCCGGCGCGCCGAAGTATTTGTACGTCACCCCCACCCGACCACCATTCCTGCTCCCCGCCCTCGGGCGGTCGGCCCGGGGGCCCGGCCGGCGGTCGATCGACCGGTCGAGCTGGCTCTCCAGCTGCCGGTCGGTCCGCCGGTCGTACCGATCGGGCTCACCCGGTACATCCTGTGTCTGACGTGCGTCGCTCTGCCGTGTTTCGGTTGTCTCCTCCGCGTCGCGCCGGTGCCTTCCCCGCCGGGCACGTCGAGGACCCAGGTCATCAGTCCCCTCGCCCAGTCCGCCACCGCGATGCATATCTCCACCCGACTGCTTTTCTAGGACGCGTGGCCCCCGCCGCGCAACCCGATCATCGTGTCAGTGACCTCCCCCACGTCCGCCCGCCGAAACGTGCGGTGGAACAACAGTCCACGGGGTATTTCCCGGTCCCTGATCACTACGTGCGTATGAGCTGTGTGTATCAGGTCTCAGTCTCGCAGATGGCGCCCCCGCGGCGCTGCGGGCCGGAGGCGGGCCGCGGCACGACCGTGCCGCGGCCTACCCTGAGGAGGTCACCACGCAACCGTCAGTTCCGAGAAGGCGGAGAAGTCGCACGTCATGAGTGCCCTGAGCGAAACGCCCTATCCCTACGATGCGCCCGCCTCCCAGGCGCTCTTCGACCGCGCCTCCGCCGTCACGCCCGGCGGTGTGAACTCGCCGGTGCGCGCCTTCCGCGCCGTCGGCGGCACGCCCCGCTTCATGGTGTCCGGCCGCGGCCCCTACCTGACAGATGCGGATGGCCGGGAGTACGTCGACCTCGTCTGCTCCTGGGGGCCGATGATCCTCGGGCACGCGCACCCCGAGGTCATCGCCGCCGTCCAGGAGGCCGTCGCCCGCGGTACGTCCTTCGGCACGCCCGGTGAGGGCGAGGTCGCGCTCGCCGAGGAGATCGTCGCCCGGGTGGAGCCCGTGGAGCAGGTCCGGCTCGTCAGCAGCGGGACCGAGGCGACCATGTCCGCCATCCGGCTCGCCCGTGGGTTCACCGGGCGGTCCAAGGTGATCAAGTTCGCCGGGTGCTACCACGGGCACGTGGACGCGCTGCTCGCCGCGGCCGGCAGCGGCGTCGCCACGTTCGCGCTGCCCGACACCCCCGGCGTCACCGGCGCCCAGGCCGGTGACACGATCGTGCTGCCGTACAACGACCTGGAGGCCGTGCAGGAGGCCTTCCACCGGCACCCCGGTGAGATCGCGTGCGTGATCACCGAGGCCTCGCCCGGGAACATGGGCGTCGTACCGCCGGACCCCGGGTTCAACCAGGGGCTCAGGGACGCCTGCCACAAGAACGGCGCCCTCTACATCTCCGACGAGGTGATGACCGGCTTCCGGACCAGCCGCGCCGGGTGGTACGGGATCGACGGGGTCAAGCCCGACCTGATGACGTTCGGGAAGGTGATGGGAGGCGGGTTCCCCGCCGCCGCCTTCGGGGGGCGGACCGACGTCATGGCTCACCTCGCTCCCGCCGGGCCCGTCTACCAGGCCGGCACCCTCTCCGGTAATCCCGTCGCCACCGCCGCCGGGCTCGCCCAGCTGCGGCTGCTCGACGACGCCGCGTACGACACCGTCGACGCCGTGTCCGCGCAGATCCAGGCCCTCGTCACCGAGGCGCTGAACAAGGAGGGCGTCGCGCACCGGCTGCAGACCGCCTCCAACATGTTCTCGGTGTTCTTCACCGACCGGCAGGTGCGCGACTACGAGGACGCCAAGCGGCAGGAGTCGTACCGCTTCACCGCGTTCTTCCACTCGCTGCTGGCGAACGGCGTCTATCTGCCGCCGTCGTCCTTCGAGTCCTGGTTCGTGTCCACGGCCCACGACGAGCGGGCCATCCAGAAGATCGCCGACGCCCTTCCGGCGGCGGCCCGGGCGGCTGCGGAGGCCACGGCAGAATGAGCGACAGCAGCAAGGACGTCACGGTCGTCCATCTCGTGCGGCACGGCGAGGTCGAGAACCCGACCGGGATCCTGTACGGGCGGCTGCCCGGCTACCACCTGTCCGAGCTGGGCCGGCAGATGGCCGAGCGGGACGCCGAGCACCTGGCCTCGCGGGACGTGACGTACGTCTGCGCCTCGCCGCTGGAGCGGGCGCAGGAGACGGCAGCCCCGATCGCCAAGGCGCACGGTCTCGACCTGGACACCGACGAGCGGCTCATCGAGGCCGACAACGTCTTCCAGGGCAAGACCTTCGGCGTGGGCGACGGCGCCCTGCGCAAGCCGGAGAACTGGAAGCACCTGGTCAACCCCTTCAAGCCGTCCTGGGGTGAGCCGTACGTCGACATCGTCGTGCGGATGATGGGCGCGCTGAACGCGGCCAAGGACCAGGCGCGCGGGCACGAGGCGGTGCTGGTGAGCCATCAGCTGCCGATCTGGATCGTGCGGTCCTATGTGGAGCGGCGGCGGTTGTGGCACGATCCGCGCAAGCGGCAGTGCACGCTCGCCTCGCTGACGAGCTTCACCTTCCTGGGCGACAGGATCGTGTCGGTCGGTTACAGCGAGCCCGCCATCGATCTGGTCCCGGCGCATCTGCGGGCCGGTGCCAAGCCGGTGCAGGGAAAGAGCAAGGCCTTCGGCGCCTAACCACCGCTCCTGGCAGCCCGTTTGACTTGTCGTAGGGCGCTTTTGCCGGAGATATTGCGAAAAACATACGAATCAAGGTGAACCTCCCCGATCGCCGTGCCCTCTCATTGAGTGACCACCAACAGGCGCGATGATCGGGGAACTCCATGCGCACCGTCTCCCGGACCTTCTCCCGCCGGGGCATACTCGGCCTCGGCGCGGGTGCCGCGGCCGCCGCCACCCTCGCCGGTTGCGGCGGCCACACGTCATCGGACGGCGCCGGGGCCTCGGACGGTTCCGGCGACGGAAAGAACGGAAACGGCGGCGACGCGAGCGGCGCGCCGCAGGGCCGGCCCATCGGGGACGGCTCCACGTCCTTCACCGGCAAGCAGCCGCACCAGCCGGCCAAGCCCGAGCCGCTGGAGCCCGGCCAGGCCCCGCCGCAGTTCGTGGTGTTCTCCTGGGACGGCGCCGGCGAGGTCGGCAACGGGCTCTTCCCGCGCTTCCTGGACCTGGCCAAGCAGCACGGCGCGAGCATGACCTTCTTCCTGTCGGGCCTGTATCTGCTGCCCGAGTCGAAGAAGCGCCTGTACGTGCCGCCGAACAACAAGATCGGCGCCTCCGACATCGGCTACCTCGCCGACGACCACATCAAGGCCACGCTGACCAACGTCCGCCGGGCCTGGCTCGAAGGCCACGAGATAGGCACCCACTTCAACGGTCACTTCTGTGGCGAGGCCCACACCTCGGTGAAGTGGTGGACGCCCCAGCAGTGGCACAGCGAGATCAAGCAGGCCAAGTCCTTCGTCAAGAACTGGAAGACCAACACCGGCCTCACCGACCTGCCGGCCCTTCCGTTCGACTACGACAAGGAACTCGTCGGCGGCCGTACGCCCTGTCTGCTCAACCAGGAGAACCTGCTGCCCACCGCCCGGGAACTGGGCTGGCGTTACGACGCCTCCTCGCCCGGCGGCCTGCAGATGTGGCCGGTGAAGAAGCACGGGCTGTGGGACCTGCCGCTCCAGGAGATCCCCTTCCCCGGCCGGAAGTTCCAGGTCCTCTCGATGGACTACAACATGATGTTCAACCAGTCGCAGAACTCGACCAAGGCGCCGGCCTACAACTACCCGGCCTGGCGCGAGCAGGCGGCCGGGGCGTACATCGCCGGCTTCAAGCGGGCATACTTCTCGAACCGGGCGCCGTTCTTCATCGGCAACCACTTCGAGCACTGGAACGGCGGCATCTACATGGACGCCGTCGAGCAGGCCTTCAAGCACATCGCCCAGGCGAAGGAGAAGGGGGCCGACGTACGGCTCGTCTCCTTCCGGCAGTTCTGCGACTGGATCGACGTGCAGAAGCCCGAGGTGCTCGCCAAGCTGCGCACGCTGGCGCCCGGACAGGCTCCGGCGGGCGGCTGGAAGACCTTCCTCGCCTAGCCCCTTGCCGGCCCCCTGTCGGAAATGTCCCGTGTAAATACGCCCTGAAATGCGGTTTTCCGCCCGGCAGGGGGGCGTGCGAGATCGCCGGAACCGGCATGCGAAACTTTTCACATGAGTACCCGTAGCCGCGCCGTCCTGCTCAGCGCCGTGGCCGCCGTTGCGGCTCTGACCCTGTCCGCGTGCGGCAAGGGCGGCACCTCCGGCGGCGGTGGCAACACCAACTTCGTCACCGGCAACAACGGCATCGCCACCGTGCCGGCGGGCGAGCGCGCCGCGGCCCCGGACCTGTCCGGAAAGACCATCGACGGCAAGACCCTGGACGTCGCCGACTACAAGGGCAAAGTCGTCGTCATCAACGTCTGGGGCTCGTGGTGCGGGCCGTGCCGCGAGGAGGCCCAGTACTTCGCCAAGGTGTCGAAGCAGTACGAGGGCCAGGGTGTGCAGTTCGTCGGCATCAACACCCGGGACACCAGCACCACCCCGGCGATCGCCTTCGAGAAGGAGCACGGGATCGGCTACCCGAGCCTGTACGACCCCACGGGCAAGCTGATGCTCCGCTTCCAGCGGGGCACGCTCAACCCGCAGCTGATCCCCTCCACTCTCATCATCGACCGGCAGGGGAAGGTCGCCGCGCGAGCCCTTGAGGCGCTCGACGACACCGCCCTGCTGAAGATGCTCAAGCCGGTCGTCGCGGAGAAGTGACGTGAGCGCGACCCTGACGCTGGCGGCGACGGGCCAGAACCAGACCGTACTCAACGGCGCCCTGCTGATCGCCCTGCCGGTCGCCCTGCTCGGCGGGCTCGTCTCCTTCTTCTCCCCGTGCGTGCTGCCGCTGGTACCCGGCTACCTCTCCTACGTCACCGGGGTCGCCGGCACCGACCTGGGCGAGGCGCGGCGCGGGCGGATGGCCACCGGCGCCGCCCTGTTCGTCCTCGGCTTCACCGTCGTGTTCGTCTCCGGCGGGGCGCTGTTCGGCTACTTCGGCTCCACCTTGCAGGAGTACAAGGACACCCTGTCGCAGGTGCTCGGCGTGCTCATGATCCTGCTCGGTGTCTTCTTCATGGGGCTGATGCCCTGGCTGACCCAGCGTGAGTTCCGCTTCCACCGGCGCCCGGCCGCCGGCCTGGTCGGCGCGCCGCTCCTCGGCGCCCTGTTCGGAGTCGGCTGGACCCCCTGCATCGGTCCGACCCTCGCCTCCGTCATCGCCCTGTCCTCCCAGCAGGCGAGCGCCGGGCGGGGCGCGATCCTGACCGTCGCCTACTGCCTCGGCCTCGGCGTCCCCTTCGTCCTCACCGCGGTCGCCTTCCGCAAGGCGCTCGGTGCGTTCGGCTGGGTCAAGCGCCACTATGTCTGGGTGATGCGCATCGGCGGCACGATGATGATCGTGACCGGTGTGCTGCTGCTGACCGGCGCCTGGGACAGTCTGGTGCAGCAGATGCAGACCTGGTCCGATGGCTTCACCGTGGGGATCTGATCGATGAGTACGACCGAAACCGACAAGGACCCGGGCCAGGAGGACCGCCAGGAGGATCGTCACGACGACCTCGGGGCGGCCGGCTCCCAGCTGTCCACCGCCCCGCAGGAGGAGCTCTCCGGGGTGCCCGGCCTCGGCGTCGTCGGCTGGGTTCGCTGGTTCTGGCGGCAGCTGACCTCCATGCGGGTCGCGCTGCTGCTGCTCCTGCTGCTCTCGCTCGGCGCGATCCCCGGCTCGCTCATCCCGCAGACCGGCGCCGACCTGAACAAGGTCGACGACTTCCGCAAGGCCCACCGGACGCTCGCGCCGATCTACGACAAGCTCGGCCTGTTCCACGTCTACAGCTCGGTGTGGTTCTCCGCCATCTACATCCTGCTGTTCGTCTCCCTCATCGGCTGCATCGTCCCGCGCACCTGGCAGTTCGTCGGCCAGCTGCGCGGCCGTCCGCCGGCCGCTCCCAAGCGGCTGACCCGGCTGCCCGCGTACACGACGTGGCGTACGACCGCCGACCCCGAGCAGGTCCGCGAGGCCGCGCTCGCCCTGCTCAAGAGGCGCCGTTTCCGCGCCCACCTCGCCGGTGACGCGGTCGCCGCCGAGAAGGGCTATGCGCGTGAACTGGGCAACCTGGCCTTCCACATCGCCCTGATCGTGCTGCTGATCGCCTTCGCCTCGGGCCAGCTGTACAAGTCGGACGGCACCAAGCTGGTCGTCGAGGGCGACGGGTTCGCCAACGCACTGTCGCAGTACGACGACTTCAAGTCCGGCACCATGTTCCAGAACGACGACCTGGTGCCGTTCAGCTTCGACCTGAAGGACTTCAAGGCGACCTACGAGGTCGACGGCCCCAACCGGGGCACCCCGCGCACCTTCGAGGCGAGGATCACCTACAGCAAGGGCGCGTACGGCAAGGAGCAGTCGACCACCGTCAAGGTCAACCAGCCGCTGAAGATCGACGACGCCAAGGTCTACCTCGTCAGCCACGGCTACGCCCCCGTCATCACCGTCCGCGACGGCAAGGGAAACGTCGTCTACCACGACGCCGTACCGCTGCTGCCGCTCGACGGCAACGTCACCTCCAACGGCGTGGTGAAGGTGTACGACGGCTACCGCGACCCGCAGGGCAAGAAGGACCAGCTCGGCTTCCAGGCCTTCTTCGTGCCGACGTTCAACCCCAAGAGCGGCACGATGCTCTCGCAGTTCCCGGCGCTGGTGAACCCGCTGCTCGCGGTGAACGCCTACCACGGCGACCTCGGCGGCGTGAACGCGGGCCTCTCGCAGAACGTGTACCAGCTGGACAAGACGCACATGAAGGCGTTCAAGGACAGCAAGGGCCAGCTGCTGAAGAAGCTGCTCCAGCCCGGCGACACGCTCACGCTGCCGAACGGCGCCGGGTCCCTCACCTTCGAGAAGGACATCAAGGAATGGGCCGGCTTCGAGATCGTCCAGGAGCCCGGCAGCGGCTGGGCGCTCGGCGGTGCCCTCACCGCGATCTTCGGCCTGGCCGCCTCGCTGTTCATCCAGCGGCGCCGGGTGTGGGTGCGTGCGGTGCGCGGCGCCGACGGGGTGACGGTCGTCGAGATGGCCGGGCTCGGGCGCAGCGAGTCCGCCAAGGTGCCCGAGGAACTGGGCGACCTCGCCGGAACCCTCTACGACCAGGCGCCGGGGGCACCCGACCCCGACGACGATCCCTCAGAATCCCCCGACTCCCACGTCGTACCTGCCGAAGGGGCTGAGAAGTGACTCTCGCCGCCGCAACCAACGAACACCTGGCGAGCATCAGCAACACGCTGATCTACTCGTCGATGGCCGTCTACACCCTGGCCTTCTTCGCGTACATCGCCGAATGGCTCTTCGGCAGCCGCAGCAAGGTGGCCCGTACGGCCGCCGCGCTGACGGCTCAGCCGGAGAGCTCCGCGAAGGGTCCCGCCGTCACCGTCAAGCAGGCCGGCGGTACGGCCGTGCTGGAGCGGCCCAAGGTCGTCGTGCGCTCGGCCTCCGGCGCCCGCGACGTGCCGGACGGGCCCGGTGCGCACGGCGGGGACGCGCAGGGCGACCTGTACGGGCGGATCGCCGTCTCGCTCACCGTGCTCGCCTTCCTGGTGGAGCTGGCCGGTGTCGTCGCCCGCGCGGCCTCCGTGCAGCGGGCGCCGTGGGGCAACATGTACGAGTTCAACATCACCTTCTCCACCGTCGCCGTCGGGGTGTACCTGGCGCTGCTGGCGCTGAAGAAGAACGTGCGCTGGCTCGGCCTGTTCCTGATCACCACGGTCCTGCTCGACCTGGGTCTCGCGGTCACCGTCCTCTACACGGCGAGCGACCAGCTGGTGCCGGCGCTGCACTCGTACTGGCTGTACATCCACGTCTCCACCGCGATCTTCTGCGGCGCGGTGTTCTACGTCGGCGCGGTCGCCACGATCCTGTACCTGTTCAAGGATTCGTACGAGACCAAGCTCGAGACCGGCGGCAAGCCGGGCGCCTTCGCCACCTCGGTCCTGGAGCGCCTGCCCGCCTCCGCCTCGCTGGACAAGTTCGCCTACCGGGTCAACGCGGCCGTCTTCCCGCTGTGGACGTTCACGATCATCGCGGGCGCGATCTGGGCGGGCGACGCCTGGGGCCGCTACTGGAACTGGGACCCGAAGGAGACCTGGTCCTTCATCACCTGGGTCGCCTACGCCTGCTACCTGCACGCCCGCGCCACGGCCGGCTGGAAGGGCCGCAAGGCCGCCTACCTGGCGATGATCGCCTTCGGCTGCTGGCTGTTCAACTACTACGGCGTCAACATCTTCGTCACCGGCAAGCACTCCTACGCGGGCGTGTGAGCCGAGGGTCGCCCACACTGGTGTCATGAGCGGTTCCATCGCGCAGGGCACCAGCCAGACCCACGGGAACACGCACATACTCCACTTCCTGGTGCGGCTCCCGAGGCCCATGGAAGACGTCTGGCCGGCGGTGGCCACTCGTGAGGGACTCACGCGGTGGTGCACCGCCGTCGACGTTCTCGAACCCCGGCTCGACGGCGCGGTCGTCCTCGGGGAGCTGGGCACCGGCCGGGTCACGGCCTGGGACGTGGACCGGGTCGCCGAGTACAGCGTCGAGGGCGGCGGGCGGGTCCGGTTCCATCTGGAGCGGCAGGGGGAAACGGAGAGCGTGCTGCGCTTCACCCGCGAGTTCCAGGGCGAGACCGACTCGGAGTCCGCCTGGCGGACCAGATTCGAACGCCTTATCGAACAGCTGGGGCGTTCCTAGGTCAGGACACCGCGGACAGGCTGCCGTGGGCCACCGAGGCGATCCGGTCGCGCAGCCGCTCGGCGTACAGCCGCAGGTTCTTCGCGGCCACGTCCGTGTCCGGGTAGCGGCTCGCCAGCCACAGCCCCTCGGGCAGCCGGTTCACCCACACGCACACCTGGTCGCCGTACGACACCCGGAGCAGCCCGTGCGCGCGCTGTGCGGCCCAGTGCTCCGCGCCCGGAATGGACCGGGTGTCGCAGTAGGAGACGATCGAGTACAGGTCCGGCGAGGTCGGCCGGAAGTCCGCGCCGAGCAGGCTCAGCACCCGGGCCAGCGGCATCCGGGCCAGCGACCGGGTCGCCTGCAGCTCGGCCCGCACCGCCCGCAGGGTGTCCGGGAAGCCCGCCGCGGGGCCCACCGGCACCTCGATCGGGGCGCCGCCCACGTACCAGCCCACCGACTCGCTCCAGCGCGACTTCACCCGGGTGTGGAACGGCACCACCGCCCGGTACACCGGCTGCCCGCCCAGCTCGTGCACGATCAGCCCGGTCGCCGCCAGCAGGCCGACCAGGGTGCCGCCGTACGGCCGGCAGTACGCCTCGAACGCCGCCGCCTCCTCCGCGTCCGCCAGCGGCTCGCACAGCATCCGCTGCCGCGGCAGCGGGCCGCCCGGCTCCAGGCCCAGGTCGACCGGGAAGTTCGGCAGCACGCCGTCGCAGCGCCGGATGAACTCGCGCCAGCGGCCGACGACCGCGTGCCGGCCGTCGATACCGTCCGCGTCGGCCCGCTCGATCTCGCAGAAGTCGACGTAACTGGCCGCCGGGGCAAGGGTGTCGGGCTCGGTGCCGGCCAGGCCCGCCAGGTACAGCTCGTGCACCTCGGCGGGGATCCGCTGCAGCGAGTAGGCGTCGACGTTGCTGTGGTCGAAGGCCATGTACACGCTGGCGCCGTCGTCCCGTACGACCGCCGTGTAGATCAGGTTCGGCCAGCGCAGCGCGTCCGCGACCGTGTCGAAACGGTCCTGGAGGTGGCGTACCAGCTCGTCCGCGTCGGGGAAGTCGCCCGCCTCCTGACGGTGCAGGGACACATCGGCGGGGTCGAGGGTGAACCGGCGCAGTGCGTTTCCCGACGGGCCCGCCCAGCGGAAGCCGCTACGCAGCGTCTCGTGACGTACCGTCCAGGCGCGCAGCGCACCCTGCAGCACATCGAGGTCGACCGGACCCGGCAGGTCGAAGGCGGCGCCGAGCCAGGTCGGCACGAACAGTCCGTCCTCCCGGACGCACCTGGCGGTCCTGATGTGCGACTCCTGAATGTAGGCGGGCGGCCGGGAGTCCTCCGGGAGTGCCGTCGCCGCCGCCACGGTCGCCGGGCTCAGGGTCCACTCGACGAGCCGTCCCGGCCGAACCTCGCAGCGCTGGATGTCAGTGATTCGCACGCGTCTCCCATCACAGAAAAGGGGCCCTGGTTGCGGGCCCCCTGCAAGGCAATGACGTGGGACGTGGCCGGGACATGCCCGTCGGGTTCATTTCAACGGAACGGGTGGCGGTCCGAACACGGAAGTGGACAACCCACGGTGACGCGCCGCGGCCGGATTCAGCCGACGGTGATCGAGTCGAGCTTCTCGCGCAGGTACACATGCGAGTCGACGGGCGGATACGCCACCCGGCCCACCGGCGCCGGTACGGACTCCACCCGGGTGCCGGGGGTGCACTCGCCGAAGTACACGAGCGAGATCAGCTCCTCGGCGGGCGTGTCGACCGGCGGCGGCAGCACCCGGTGCCGCCCGGACCGCCACCGGTCACCGGTCCAACGGGCCAGCAGATCACCGACGTTGATGGTGAAGGCGGCCGGATCGTACGGCGCGTCCTCCCATCCGCCGGCGTCGGTGTACACCTGGAGCCCGCCCTTGCCGGCCTGCCGGTCCAGGATGGTCACGGTCCCGAAGTCGGTGTGCGGCCCGATCCGGAACTGCCCCGGCAGCGGCTCGCCGACGACATCCGTGCCCGGATACCAGTTGATGTTGAAGCCGTACGTCGGATGGTCCATGTGCCGGGAGAAGAAGTCGGGTTCGAGTCCCAGGGCGTATCCCAGCAGCGACAGCAGCCGCTTCTCCAGCGTGGCCATGTGCGCCAGGTACGTCCCGCAGAGCGTCCGGAGCCCGGGCACCTCGGCGGGCCAGACATTGGGCGCGTACCACTCCGCGTTCACGACGGGATCCTCGAAGGGCTCGTCCGTCGCGAAGGTCAGCGACTCCTTCAGGTCGGGCGGCGTCCGGGTGCCCTCGGCGTACCCGTTGGCCTCGGCGCCGGGCCCGAGCCAGCCCCGGCCGCCGACCTTGGCCTCGTAGGCCCGCTTGACCTCCACGGGCAGCAGGAAGAACTCCCGCGCGGCCGCCCGGATCCCGGCCCGCAGCCCGGCCTCCACACCGTGCCCGGTGACCAGCAGGAACCCGGCGGACTGCAGTGCGGAATCGACGGTACGGGCGACGGCGGCGCGGTCCTCTTCGTCACCGCCGAGCCAGGGCCGCAGGTCGATGGTGGGAACGCGCGACTCACTCACCGATGTCCTCATTCCACAGCTCCGGGTTGTCCTTGACGAAGGCCCGCATCACCGCGACGCAGCCGGGATCCTCCAGGACCACGATCTCCACACCGTGCCCGGCGAGCCAGTCGTGCCCGCCGTGGAAGGTGGTGGCCTCGCCGATCACCACCCGCGAGATGCCGAACTGACGGACCAGGCCGCTGCAGTACCAGCACGGGGAGAGGGTGGTGACCATGGTCGTGCCCCGGTACGTGCGCTGCCGTCCAGCCGCGCGGAAGGCCGCCGTCTCCGCGTGCATCGAGGGGTCGCCGTCCTGGACCCGGCGGTTGCGGCCGCGGCCGAGGAGGGTGCCGTCGGGGGCGTAGAGCGCGGCGCCGATCGGGATCCCGCCCTCGGCGAGGCCGGCGCGGGCCTCGGCCACGGCGGTGGCGAGCCAGGCGCGGGCCTGTCGTTCGTCCATGGCTTTACTGTGCTGTGCGGCGAGGTGGGGGGCAACGTGGAGACGCGGGGCTGCATCGATCTGCGGCTCCACCCCATGAATCGATCTGCGGCTCCGCCACGTGGGCGCGACCAGCGGCGCTCATCCTTGCGCGGCCACCGACCGCCAGATCCGCTCCGGCAACAGCACCGCCGCCTGGTCGAGATCCACGTCGTCGATCCCGGACAGCCACCGCCGGGCAACCCCGGTCACCGGGCCGAGGACGAGGGACTCCAGCAGCGGCGCCGGGAGCGGAGCGAGGTCGCCGGCGGCCACGTACCGGCCCGCCCACTCGGCCAGCGGCGACAGGCGGGCCTCCTGGGCGTCCCGGAGCCGCTTGCCGTCGGCCATTGCCTGCCGGTCGGCATAGGAGGAGTGCAGGAGCAGCGCGGCGTCCCGGTGCTCCTGGACGAAGTTCAGGTAGGCCCGGACCAGGGCACGGATGCCGGTGTGGGCGGTTCGAGTGTGTTCCAGTGCCGTGACCAGCTCGCCGAGCAGCCGGCCGAGCCAGCGGGTGAGCAGGGCGTTCATCAGTCCGTCGACGCTGCCGAAGTGGTGGTACAGGCTGCCCAGGCTGACCCCGCTCGCCCGGGTGATCGCCGCGACCGTCAGCCCTTGCTCGCCCGACTCGGCGTACACCCGCAGTGCGGCGTCCAGGAGCTGTTCGACGGTGGCCTCGCCACGCTGCTGCTTGGGGCTCATTCTGAAGTACTTTTCTAGAAAGATATTTTAGTTCTGTGGGCTGTTGGCCCACACTGGTTGCCTCATCCTCACACCCAGGAGCGGCTGGTGTCGTCACCCGAGAACCCAGGATTCCGCGAGATCCCCGTCTCCCTCACCCCGCAGCAGGCCGCCTCCGGTGCGGTCCTGAGGCTGCCGGCGGCCACGGGCGTACCGCCGGTCCGCATACCGCCGGTCCGCGACGGCGACGTCGTACGGCTGCACACCGCCGACGGCGAGGTGCGCCTGCGGATCCGCGTCACGGCCTCGGCCGAGAAGAAGCAGGGTCTCGCCTGTCTGGGCGTGCTCGGTGTCATCGCCGCCGTCGTGTTACTTCTGGTGCTGATCAACCAGGGCGGCGGCGGCGATTCCTCCGACGACGCGGCCGGATCGTCGTCGTACTCACCGTCGTACCCGACCGCCACGCCGACCGGCGAGCCGTACACCAGCGACCCGTACAGCAGCGAGCCGTACACCAGCGACCCGTCGTACGGCACTGCCGATCCCTATGGCGGCTCCACCCCGGACCCGAGCCCCTACACCTCGGGCACCTGCCTCAACGGCACCCTCCCGGACTCCACCACCGCCCAGTCCGTCAGCGGTGTGGACGAGGTCTCCTGCTCCGCGTCCGACGCGCACTACAAGGTGATCGAGACCATCCCGCTGACCTCGGACATGAGCCGCTGCAAGGACAACCCGCGGACCCAGTACGCCTTCTCCTCGCGTTACACGATCAACGGGGCGACGGTGAATGAGTACGTCTACTGCCTGGTGGGCCTCGGTTCCTACGCACGCTGAAACAGGGGGAAGACTTGAACGGGGAACACCGCGGAGTCGAGCCGCTGGCTCAGTCGGCCACGCGCAGCAGCAGCTTCCCCGTGCTCGTCCGTCCGCCCATCAGCCGGTGTGCCTCCGCCGCGTCCGCGAGGGCGAACTCGGCCGTCACCGGAAGCGTCACCGTCCCGTCGACCGCCTTCGCGAACGCCTGCTCCGACAGCCGGCGCAGCGCGTCGGGCGCGGACCTGGTCAGGGTCAGGATGGAGAAGCCGGAGACCGAGACGCCGAGCGGGGACAGCTCCGCCTGGCCCACGCCCCACGGCTCGGCGCCGCTCGCGTTGCCGTAGGAGACCAGGCGTCCGAAGAGCGCCAGCGAGGCGAGGCCCGCGCGCAGGGTGTCGCCGCCGACGGGGTCCAGCACCAGGTCGACCCCGCGCCCGCCGGTCGCCTCGCGCACCGGCTCCTGGAAGGCGCCGACGAACACCTCGTCGTACCCGTGGCTCTTGGCGTGGGCGGCCTTCGCGGCCGAGGACACCACGCCGTACACCGCCGAGGCGCCCGCCGCCCGCGCCAGCTGTCCGACCGCCGTGCCGATCCCGCCCGCCGCGCTCTGCACGAGGACCGACTCGCCGGGCTGGAGCCGGCCGACGGTGTGGACGAGGGCGTACGCCGTGGGCAGGACCGCGGGCAGGGTCGCGGCGGTGCGCAGGTCCAGGCCCGAGGGGACCGGGAAGACGGTCGCCGCCTCGGCCACCAGCACCTGCGCGTACGCGCCGCCCTCGCTGAGCGCCACCACCTCCTGGCCGACGGCGAGGTCGGTGACCCCGGCGCCGAGCGCGCGGACCCGCCCGGAGACCTCCACGCCGGGGACGTACGGCAGCGCGGGCACCCGGTAGCCCTCCGCGCGGGCCTTCAGGTCGGCGAAGTTCACCCCGGCGTAGGCCACGTCGATGCTCACCTGCCCGGGCCCGGGTTCGGGCACCTCGGCCTCCACCACCCGCAGCACCTCGGGACCGCCGTACTCCTGGAACTCCACCGTGCGCATGCCACACCCCTGGCTCGACCCGACTGTTCAATCAAAAGCGAACACTCACGAGTGTATGGTTTTCATCGAACACTCGGCAAGGGACACCGCATGAGGGGAGCGTGCCGTGGCAGTCGGCAGTCACCGGGCCGCCCCGGAGCACACCCACCCCGACGAGGTGCCCCTCCTCACGGCGCTGGCCGCTCTCGCCGACCCCGTGCGCCTCACCCTGGTCAGGGAGCTGGCCCGCGCCGCCGACTGGACCCGCAGCTGCGGCAGCTTCGACGTGCCGGTCGGCAAGGCCGCCCTCAGCCACCACCTCGCGGTGCTGCGCGGGGCCGGGCTGGTGGAGCAGCGCGACGAGGGCCCCCGCCGGGTCAACCGGCTGCGCCGGGCCGAGTTCGACGCCCGCTTCCCGGGGCTGCTGGACCTGGTCCTCAAGGGCGACTGACCCGGCCGGGCCGCCCGCGACCTGCGCGCATCGGCGCCGCCGATCGGCCCATCGGCAACGCCCCGCACCGGCCCGTGGATCGATGTCCTGCCCGGTTCTAGCGTCATCGCCATGACCTCGGAACTCAAGGGCACGGCCCAGCTGACCACCGCCATGATGCTCTCCGGCACGCTCGGCGTCTTCGTCGTCGAGTCGGGGGCCTCACCCTTCGACGTCGTCTTCTTCCGCGTCCTGTTCGGCGCCCTCGCCCTCGGCGGCTACGTCGCCGCCCGCGGCTGGCTGCGCGACCACGGCTTCACCCGCCGCACCCTTGGACTCGCCGTGCTCGGCGGGGTGTTCATCGTCTTCAACTGGGTGCTGCTGTTCTCGTCGTACGAGAACACCTCCATCTCGGTCGCCACGGTCGTCTACCACACGCAGCCGTTCTACGTGGTGCTCCTCGGCGCCCTGCTGTTCCGCGAACGGCTCACCGCCGCGAAGGCCGGCTGGATCGCCGTGGCCTTCGCCGGGCTGGTCCTGGTGTCGGGCGTCACCCCCGGCGACTTCGCGCGCGGCGGGTCGTACGTGCTCGGCATCGGCCAGGCCCTCCTCGCCGCCCTGCTCTACGGCCTGTCCACCCTGGTCACCAAGCGGATCACCGGTGTACGCCCGCATCTGATCGCCCTCGTCCAGGTCCTGGTGGGCATCCCGCTGCTGCTCCCCTTCGCGGACTTCGGCGCGATGCGCGCAGTCGGCTGGGGCTGGGGCTGGCTCGCCGGACTCGGTCTGATCCACACCGGTGTGATGTACGTCCTGATGTACGCCGCGTACGCCAAGCTGCCGACCGCGAAGATCGCCGTACTGGCCTTCGTCTACCCGGCCGTGGCGATGCTGATGGACTGGCTGGTCTACGGCCACCACATCGGGCTCGTCCAGGCGCTGGGCGTGCCGCTGATCGTGACCGCGAGCCTCAGGGTCACCCTCGCCCGCCCTGTTCGGACACCAGCCGCCGCGCCTGCTCCAGGAACAGCCGGGCATGCGCCGGAAGCCGCTTCCCGGACCGCCACGCCAGTTGCGTCCGAAGCGTGAACGGCGGCTCCCAGGCGAGCCGTACGAGAGAGCCCTCCGCGAGTTCGGCGGCGACCGTCACCTCGGGCAGCAGCGAGATCCCGAGACCGGCCGCCGCCGCGCGCTTGGTGGCCTCGATCGTGCCGAACTCCATGAAGTCCGCCTCCCCGAGCGCTTTCAGCTCCCGCTCGAACAGGTCCCGGTAGGCACAGCCGGGCTCGGTGGCCAGCAGGGGTTGGGCCACGAGGTCGGCGGTGGCGACGGCCACCCCGGCGAGGGGGTGTCCGGGCGCCGCGACCAGCGCCAGCGGCTCGACCGCCAGCACAGCGGTCTCCAGCCCCGGATGCCCGGTCTCCTCCTCCATCAGGAACCCGACGTCGTACGTGCCCTGACGCAGCGCCTGCCGGGTCTCGTCGCCGATGGTGGTGCGCAGCGCGAGCCGTACCCCGGGGTGGCGGTGGTGGAAGTACTCCAGCAGCGGCGGCAGCCGGTAGGAGGTGAGCGACTCCATGGTCCCGACGGTGAGAGTGCCGGACGGCTCCTCCGGCTCGACGACGACCGACCGGGCCTCCTGCGCCAGCTCGATGATCTGCCGGGCGTACGGCAGCAGCCGCTCACCGGCGTCGGTGAGCCGGATCCGGCTGCCGAGCCGGTCGAACAGCTCGACGCCGAGGGAGGACTCCAGGGCACGGATCTGACCGGTCACGCTGGACTGCGCGTACGACAGCTCGGCCGCGGCCCGGGTGAAGCTCAGCACCGTGGCGACCTTCTCGAAGGTGACGAGCAGCCGGAGTTCCATCAGCCCTTCTCGGGGTCGTCCTTGCCCAGCGACTTGAGGAACTCGGGGTTGTCGTCGGGGGCGAGCCACTGCGCGGGCGTGGCGCCCTCCGCCGGGGCCGTGCGCCGCACCCGGCCGGTGATCAGCCAGGCGACCGGCCCCACCAGCACCTCGCCGAAGAGCAGGATGACGACCACCCACGCCGGCTTCGGCAGATGCCGCACCTCTTCCTCAGGGGTGTTCAGACAGTCCACGAAGGCGTAGATCCACAGGGCCAGCACCAACAGGAACGGCAGATACCTGAGCATGGCGTGCGATCCCCCGACGAGATGAGACGGCCCCGGTGACCGGGCCAGAGTAGCGGGTGGCAGATACTGGGACACATGGCTTACGACGATCTTCGCTCCCTGCTGCGGTCGCTGGAGCGCGAGGGCGACCTCAAGCGCATCAAGGCCGAGGTCGACCCCTTTCTGGAAGTGGGCGAGATCGTCGACCGGGTGCAGAAGTCCGGCGGCCCGGCGCTGCTCTTCGAGAACGTGAAGGGCTCGGCGATGCCCCTCGCCATGAACGTCTTCGGCACCGACCGCCGCCTGCTGAAGGCGCTGGGCCTGAAGTCGTACGGCGAGATCTCCGAGAAGATCGGCGGCCTGCTGCGGCCCGAGCTGCCGCACGGCTTCGTCGGTGTGCGCGAGGCCTTCGGCAAGCTCGGCGCGATGACCCACGTGCCGCCGAAAAAGGTCAAGGAGGCCCCCGCGCAGGAGGTCGTCCTGCACGGCGACGAGGTGGACCTCGACCGGCTCCCGGCCCTGTTCACCTGGCCCCGGGACGGCGGCTCCTTCTTCAACCTGGGGCTCACGCACACCAAGGACCCCGAGACCGGCATCCGCAACCTCGGGCTCTACCGCCTCCAGCGCCACGACCGGCGCACCATCGGCATGCACTGGCAGATCCACAAGGACAGCCGCAACCACTACCAGGTCGCGGCGAGGAGGGGCGAACGGCTGCCGGTCGCCATCGCCTTCGGCTGTCCCCCGGCCGTCACCTACGCCTCCACCGCCCCCCTCCCCGGTGACATCGACGAGTACCTGTTCGCCGGGTTCATCGCGGGCAAGCGGATCGAGATGGTCGACTGCAAGACGGTCCCGCTCCAGGTCCCGGCGAACGCCGAGGTCGTCCTGGAGGGCTGGCTGGAGCCGGGCGAGATGCTGCCCGAGGGCCCCTTCGGCGACCACACCGGTTTCTACACCCCGCAGGAACCCTTCCCAGCGCTGAAGATCGACTGCGTGACGATGCGGAAGCGCCCGCTGCTGCAGTCGATCGTGGTCGGGCGCCCGCCCACGGAGGACGGCCCGCTCGGCCGCGCCACGGAACGCTTCTTCCTGCCCCTCCTCAAGATCATCGTCCCGGACATCGTGGACTACCACCTGCCCGAGGCCGGCGGCTTCCACAACTGCGCGATCGTCTCGATCGACAAGAAGTACCCCAAGCACGCGCAGAAGGTGATGCACGCGGTCTGGGGCGCCCACATGATGTCCCTGACCAAGCTGATCGTGGTCGTGGACGCCGACTGCGATGTGCACGATCTGCACGAGGTCGCCTGGCGGGCCCTCGGCAACACCGACTACGCCCGTGACCTCACCGTCGTCGAAGGCCCCGTCGACCATCTCGACCACGCCTCCTACCAGCAGTTCTGGGGCGGCAAGGCGGGGATCGACGCCACCAGGAAGTGGCCGGAGGAGGGCTACACGAGGGACGGAGGCTGGCCGGAGATGGTCCTCTCCGACCCCGATACGGCGGCCCTGGTGGACCGCCGCTGGAAGGAGTACGGCCTGTGAGCAGCGCCTCTGCCGCGATCCCTCAGCCGGGACGCACGAAGGCCTTCCTGCGCCTGGTGATGATCGAGCACTCGGTCTTCGCCCTGCCCTTCGCCTACATCGCCTCCCTCACGGCGATGTACGAGTGGGACAGGATCATCCACTGGGGCCGGCTGCTGCTGGTCACCGTGTGCATGGTCGGCCTGCGCACGTTCGCGATGGCGGTCAACCGGATCATCGACCGCGAGATCGACGCCCGTAACCCCCGTACGGCCCACCGCGAACTCGTCACCGGTGCGATGTCGGTCCGCCACGCCTGGACCGGCGCCCTGATCGCCCTGGTGATCTTCCTGGGCGCGGCGGCCCTGCTGAACCCCCTGTGCCTGGCGCTGGCCCCGGTGGCGGTGATCCCGATGGTGATCTACCCCTACGGCAAGCGCTTCACGAACTTCCCGCAGGCCATCCTCGGCCTCGCCCAGTCCATGGGCCCGATCGGCGGCTGGCTCGCCATCTCCGGTTCCTGGAACTGGGAGGCGGTGATCCTCGGCCTGGCCGTCGGCGTCTGGATCGGCGGCTTCGACCTGATCTACGCCTGCCAGGACGTCGAGACCGACCGCGAGATCGGCGTCCTGTCGGTCCCGGCCCGCTTCGGCATCCCGGCGGCGATCTGGGGCGCGCGGGCCTGCCACACGATCACGACGGCGCTGTTCGTCTGGTACGCCGTCGTCACCGGCGCGGGTGTTTTCTTCTGGTTCGGCCTGCTGGTCGTCGCGGGCGCGTTCCTCTACGAGCACTCGATCGTCCGCCCCCATGACCTGTCCCGCCTGAACAGGGCCTTCTTCAGCGTCAACGGTTTCATCGGCATCGCCCTGTTCGTGTGCGCGCTGCTCGACCTGCTGGTGCGGGGGCTGACCGTCTGACGGTTCGGTCCGCCGGTACGCTCAAAGTGTGAACGCAGGAGAATCGCAGCGCGTGCCTTGGATCGTGGGGGTGTCCGGTGCGTCCGGGACGCCGTATGCGGCGGCTGTGCTGCGGGCGTTGCTGGAGGCGGGGGAGGCGGTCGACCTGGTGGTCAGCCGGGCCTCGCGGCTGACCCTGCTGGACGAGACGGGTATCTCGTTCCGCGACGCCCACTGGCGGGACGACCTGCGGGAATGGCTGGCCCGGGGCGCCGACGGCAAGCCCGGGACCTTCGACGTGGACCTCGGCGCGATGCGGTACTGGAGCGCGGGCGACCTCGCGGCCGGGCCGTCCTCGGGGTCGTACCCGGCGAAGGGGATGATCATCGTGCCGGCCTCCACCGCCTGTGTGGCCGGAGTCGCCCTCGGGCTGTCCAAGGACCTGTTGCAGCGAGCGGCGAGCGTCACCCTCAAGGAGCGCCGGACGCTGGTGGTGGCCGTACGGGAGACCCCCTTGAACGGCCAGACCCTGCGGCACCTCGTCACGCTGGACGACGCCGGCGCCGCCGTCGTACCGGTCTCGCCCGGCTTCTACGCGGGCGCCACCCACATTCAGGACCTGGTGGACTTCGTCGCCGGGCGGGTGCTGGACGCGGCCGGCGTCGAGCACGGCCTGTACCGGCGCTGGAAGGGCGAGCTGGGCGGCGGCTCACCAGGCAACCAGCAGTAGCTCTCATCACGCTCTCATCACTTCAGGAACTTTCACCGGAAGGCTTCGATCGCATGGACGCGGTGGACAGGCAGCTCATCCAGGCCCTGAGGGAGAACGGCCGGGCCTCGTACGCGGAGCTGGGGCGTCTCGTCGGCCTGTCGGGCCCCAGCGTCACCGACCGCATCAACCGTCTGGAGGCGGCCGGTGTCATCACCGGTTACCGCGCCACGGTGGACTCGGCCTCCCTCGGCCTCGGCGTCACCGCGCTGATCGGCATCTCGCTCTCCGACGCCGCCGACCACGAGGACGTGGCCCAGCGGCTGCGGGACCTGCCGGAGATCGAGGACTGCTGGTTCATCGCCGGCGACGACTCCTACATGCTCAAGGTGCGCGCCACGGACGTGGACGGCCTGGAGCGGATCATCCGGCGGCTCAGCGGCACCAAGGGCGTCTCCCGGACCCGTACCACCATCGTGCTGTCCACGAAGTGGGAGAACCGGGTCGGGGAGCTGCCCGAAGAGGTGTAGGGATACGGTTGGCCGTGCTGTCGGAGAAAGGTGTTGGCATGGACGTCGGGCTCAAGCGCGAGCTGGAGGAGAAGGTCCGCTCCGGTGAGCGGCTGACCCGCGAGGACGGCATCGCGCTGTACGAGTCGGACGACCTGGCGTGGCTCGGCGGCCTCGCCCACGAGGTGCGCACCCGCAAGAACGGCGACGTGGTGCACTTCAACGTCAACCGGCACCTGAACATGACCAACGTGTGCACGGCCTCCTGCGCCTACTGCTCCTTCCAGCGCAAGCCGGGGGAGAAGGACGCGTACACGATGCGCATCGAGGAGGCGGTGAAGCTCGCCAAGGCGATGGAGTCGGAGAGCCTCACCGAGCTCCACATCGTCAACGGCCTGCACCCGAACCTGCCGTGGCGGTACTACCCCCGGTCCCTGCGCGAGCTCAAGGCCGCCCTGCCGGATGTCTCCCTGAAGGCGTTCACGGCGACGGAGATCCACCACTTCGAGACGATCAGCGGCCTGTCGGCCTCGGAGATCCTGGACGAGCTGATCGACGCGGGCCTGGAGTCGCTCACCGGCGGCGGCGCGGAGATCTTCGACTGGGAGGTCCGGCAGCACATCGTGGACCACCGGACCCACTGGGAGGACTGGTCCCGCATCCACCGCCTGGCGCACGAGAAGGGCCTGAAGACCCCGTGCACCATGCTCTACGGCCACATCGAGGAGCCGAGGCACCGGGTCGACCACGTCCTGCGGCTGCGCGAACTGCAGGACGAGACGAACGGCTTCCAGGTCTTCATCCCGCTGCGCTACCAGCACGACTTCGTGGACATGAAGGACGGCAAGGTCCGTAACCGCCTTCAGGCCCGCACCCGGATGGCGACCGGCGCCGAGGCGCTGAAGACCTTCGCGGTGTCGAGGCTGTTGTTCGACAACGTCCCGCACGTGAAGGTCTTCTGGGTGATGCACGGCGTGCAGACCGCCCAGCTGGCCCTCCAGCACGGCGCGGACGACATGGACGGCTCGGTCGTCGAGTACAAGATCACCCACGACGCGGACAACTACGGCACGCCGAACAAGCTGACCCGCGAGGACCTGCTGGAGCTGATCCGCGACGCCGGCTTCCGCCCGGTGGAGCGGAACACGCGGTACGAGATCATCCGCGAGTACGACGGCCCCGACCCGGCACGCCGGGAGTCGCCGCAGCCGATGCGGGTGTGAACAGGGCGCGCTGAGGGGGGTACCCGGGGGCGGTGAGTTCCCGTACGACCGCCCCCGAAGACGCCTACACGGCGGAGCCCTTCGTCCCGGAGGGCGCCAGTCTCACCGCCCTGCGCAAGGCCGCGGCCGACTGCCGGGGGTGCCCCCTGCACCGGGACGCCACGCAGACGGTGTTCGGCGCGGGCAACGCGCACGCCCGCGTCATGCTCGTCGGCGAACAACCCGGTGACCAGGAGGACCGGCAGGGCAAGCCGTTCGTCGGCCCCGCCGGAAGACTGCTCGACCGCGCCCTGGCGGAAGCCGGCATAGACCCGGCGGACGCGTACGTCACCAACGCGGTCAAGCACTTCAAGTTCACCCGGACCGAGCCCCGCAAGCGCCGCATCCACAAGGCGCCGAGCCTGCGGGAGATGACCGCCTGCGGCCCCTGGCTCGCGGCGGAGCTGGCGCTGGTCGAGCCCGAGCTGATCGTGGTGCTGGGCGCGACCGCCGGGAAGGCGCTGCTGGGGTCGTCGTTCCGGGTGGGGGAGGTGCGCGGGACCGTACTGGAGGAGGAGATCCACGGGCGGCCGGAGCGGCTGGTGCCGACCGTGCACCCCTCGTCGGTGCTGCGGGCGCAGGACGACGAGGACAGGAAGGCCGCGTACCAGGGCCTCGTCGCCGATCTGAAAGTGGCTGCGCGCGCCCTCGGGTAATAGATACAGTGGCCCGATGCCACTTACTTTCACCCTGGACCCCGCCATTACGCCGGCCCTGCGCGACGGCATCCTCGACCTGTGGACGGACGTCTCCGACGCGGGCGGCGCCGTGGGCTTCGTACCGCCGGTGAGCCGGGAGGACGTCCGGCCGGAGCTGGTGAAGCACTTCGTGGGCATGGCCGAGGGGCGGCACCGGCTGCTCGTCGGCTGCGACGAGACGGGCGAGCCGGCCGCGACCGCGTTCTTCGCCTTCAACACGCACCGGCTCCAGACGCACTGGGTGTGGCTGTACACGGTGATGGTCCACCCCCGGCACCAGGGCAAGGGGTACGGCCGTGACCTGCTGGCGGCCGCCGCGGACGCGGCCCGCACCTTCGACGGCATCGACGCGATACGGCTGACCTGCCGGGGCGGCCTCGGCCTGGAGCGGTTCTACGGCTCCTGTGGCTACAAGGAGGTCGGCCGCGTACCCGGCGCCATCCGGGTGGCTCCCGGCGACGACCGCGACGACATCATCATGCTGCTCCCCCTGCACTGACCCCGCCGCAAGATCCCCTCCCGTCCGTGCTTCACTGGACGATGACCCCTTTTGGAATCGGACGACTGGATTGAGATGATCCGCTACACGCTGATGCGCCTCGGCGTCTTCGCCGGCTGCCTCGTGGTCGTCTGGGGAGCCGTCTACTTCGGCCTCTTCCCGCGCGGCTTCGGCAACTCCAACGGCCTGTGGGTCCTGCTGCTGGCCCTGGTGCTGTCGGCGCCCATCAGCTGGGTCGTGCTGCGCAAGGAGCGGGACCGGGCCTCGGTGCAGATCGTGACCAAGGTCGACCGGATGAAGGCCAACCTGGACGCCAACCGCAGCCAGGAGGACGTCGCCGACGACACCGCGAGGGCGCAGGGCGAGGCAGCCGCCTCCAACTAGTCTTGCTCCCATGGGTGGGGCGAGGACCAAACGGATGCCGAGGGCGGTACGCGAGCAGCAGATGCTCGACGCCGCCGTACGGATCTTCGGCCAGCGCGGCTACATGGCCGCGTCGATGGACGAGATAGCCGAACTCGCGGGCGTCTCCAAGCCGTTGGTCTACCTGTACCTGAACTCCAAGGAAGACCTCTTCACCGCCTGCATCCGGCGCGAGGCCACCGCCCTGGCGGAGGCCGTCCGTGCCGGGGTCCGTACGGACCTGCCCGCCGACCGCCGCCTCTGGGACGGCCTCCAGGCCTTCTTCGCGCACACCGCCGAGCACCCCGACGCCTGGTCCGTGCTCCACCTCCAGGCCCGCACCCACGGGGAGCTGTTCGCGGCCGAGACCGCCGCGATGCGCAAGGAGCTCGTCGCGTTCGTGACCCGCCTGGTCGCGATCGCGGCCCGCGAGGCCCACCGCGATCCCGACCTGCCGGAACACGAGGTCGCCGGCCTCGCCGAGGCCCTGGTGGGCGCGGCGGAGTCCCTGGCGACGTGGGCCAACAGCACAGAGGGCGTCACCGCCCGGCAGGCGGCGACCACCCTGATGAACTTCGCGTGGGCGGGTTTGGGGAACCTGATGAGCGGCCACCCTTGGACTCCGCCGGCTGGAGATGCCTAGGGGTGCGGGGCTGCATCGATATGCGGCTCCGCCGCGTGGGCGCGACCAGCCACGAACCACCCGCACCCGGCGACGGTGAAGCACCTCGACGGCGCCTAGCTCACCTTCCCTACCAGGTGCAGTCGGCCCCCATCGCCCCGCAGCTCGAACCGACCGGACCCATCAGCCCCGTACGTCACCGTCCCCGGCAACAACACCGGCGCCAGAAACCGCGCCCGCACCACGGCGGAGCCGCCCGCGGAGCCGCCCGCGGCGAGGCAGCGGGCCACCGTCCACATGCCGTGCGCGATGGCCCGCGGAAAACCGAAGAGGCGGGCGGTGAGGGGGTACAGATGGATGGGGTTGCGGTCGCCCGAGACGGCGCCGTAGCGCCGGCCGATGTCCTCGGCGAGCCGCCACTCGGCGACGACGGGCAGCGGGTCCGGGCGCTCGTCCCGCCGCGCGCCGGGCCCGTCGGTCCGGTGCCGCGCGAGGTAGGTGCTCCGCGACTCCCATACGACGTCCCCGCCGGCCCGCATCCCGGTGACCACCGTGGCTTCGGTGCCGCGCCGGTGCGGGGCCAATCCCTCGACGTGCACGGCGAGTTCGTACTCCCCGGCCGCCGGGAGGGAGGTGTGCCGGGTGATCTCGATCGACGTGTGGACGAGACCCGGCAGGGGCAGCGGAAAGGCCCGGTCGCTCATCAGCCGCATGGCCGGCGGGAAGCCGAGGACGTGCGGATAGGTGACGGGGAGGTCGCTGTCGCCGGTCGGGAAGCCGCAGACGCGCTCGTACGCGGCCAGCCGCTCCTGATCGACCCGCAGACCGGGCAGCACCAGACGCCCGCGCGGGAAGTCCGCCTCCGGAGACGGCCGTTTGAACGGCGAGCGCAGCACGCCGGCCGCAAGATGCACCAACTCGCCCGCCATATCCAGCCCCCTTGCTTACTCCAGAGTAAGGTTACCGCCGGTAAGTCTACGGCACCAGCAAAAGTGAGCCCCCGTCACCTAACCCGCGAGGCTGCACACCCCCAGCCCCGAACCACCCCCGAACCCGCACAACCTCCGCACGACGGACCCGTACGATCACCTGCCTAACTTGCGGTAACCCCTCCCTGCCGAGGCGCCGCAGGTACTCGCACGCCAGAGGAGCCGCCCGTGTCCACCCCCTTCCCGAACGCCCCCGCCTCCTCCGACGCCCCGGTCTCCGCCATCGACTACGACGGCCGCCCGGTCCTCGTGGAGCCCTGGGTCCAGCGGCTGGACGGTGTCGTACGGGAGGTGTCCGTACCCCCGTTCGCGCCCCCGGTGAAGCACGGCTCCCTCGCCGACCTGCCGTTCGACAACGCCGCGGCCGCCCCGGCCCAGACCGTGCTCAGCCGCAGGCTCCCCGACGGCGACTGGACGGACGTGACCGCCGCGCACTTCGCCGAGCAGGTCCTCGCCGTGGCCAAGGGACTGATCGCCGAGGGTCTGGTACCGGGCGACCGCGTCGCCGTCATGGCCCGTACGACGTACGAGTGGACGCTGCTCGACTTCGCCGCCTGGGCCGCCGGCCTGGTCACCGTGCCGGTCTACCCGACCTCCTCGGTCTTCCAGACCCGCTGGATCCTGCACGACTCCGGCGCGGTCGCCCTGATCACCGAGACCGTCGCCCAGGCCTCCGCCATCGGCCCGGAACTCCAGCATCTGCCCGACCTGCGCCACCTGTGGGTGATGGACGAGGACCACGTGAGCAGGCTCGCCGAGGCGGGCGCGCTGGTGCCGGACGGCGAAGTCGCCGTACGACGCGGCATGCTGGGCCCCGACACCCTCGCCACCCTCATCTACACCTCCGGCACCACCGGCCGCCCCAAGGGCTGCGCCCTCTCGCACGGCAACTTCCTCGCCGAGGTCGACAACGCCACCGAACTGCTCTATCCGGTCTTCAAGGCCCAGGACGAGGAGCCCTCGGTCCTGCTCTTCCTGCCGATGTCCCACGTCTTCGGGCGGATGGTGGCCATCGCCTGCGTCCGCGCCCGGGTCCGCCTCGGCCACGCACCCAGCCTGGCCGCGGACGACCTCCTCCCGGACCTCGCCGCCTTCAAACCGACCTGTCTGCTGACCATCCCCTACATGCTGGAGAAGGTCTACAACTCGGCCCGCGCGAACGCCGAATCGGGCGGCCGGGCCGCGGCCTTCGACCGGGCGGCGGCCGTGGCCCGGCGCTACGGCGAGGCGCTGGAGGCCCGCCAGACCGGCACCGGCAGCGGCCCGAGCCGCTCCCTGAAGACGGCCCGCACCTTCTACGACCCCCTCGTCTACCGCAAGATCCGTGCCGCCATGGGCGGTCGCGTCCGCCACGCCATCTGCGGCGGCTCCCCGCTCGGCCGGCGCCTCGCCGCGTTCTACGCGGGCGCGGGCATCGAGATCTTCGAGGGCTACGGCCTGACCGAGACCACCGGCGCCACGACCGTCACCCCACCCCTCAAACCCCGCCTGGGCACGGTCGGCTGGCCGCTGCCCGGCACCCGCGTCCGCATCGCCGCCGACGGCGAGATCCTGGTCGCCGGCGATCACGTCCTGCGCGGCTACTGGGACCCGCAGGCCGGCGGAGTCGTCCCCGCGACCCGGGACGGCTGGCTGGCCACCGGCGACATCGGCGAGCTGGACGACGAGGGCTACCTCACCATCACCGGCCGCAAGAAGGAGCTGCTGATCACGGCGGGCGGCAAGTCGGTGGCCCCGGCCCCGCTGGAGAACTGGCTGCGCCAGCACCCGCTGATCTCCCAGGTCATGCTGGTCGGCGACGCCCGCCCGTACGTCGCCGCCCTCATCACCCTCGACCCCGACGGCGTCAGCCACTGGCGGCAGATGATCGGCAAGCACCCGGTGCCGCCGGAACTCCTGGTGGGCGACCCTGAGTTGGAGGCCGTCCTGCAACGCGCGATCGACGAGGCCAACAAGCTGGTGTCCCGCCCCGAGTCCATCCGGAAGTTCGCCGTACTGCCGACGGACTTCACCGAGGAGGCGGGCCATCTGACCCCCTCGATGAAACTCCGCCGCGACCAGATCGCGACCGACTTCGCGACCGAGCTGGAGGCCCTGTACGCAGGACGCTGATGGTCGGCACCCGCTCCGCGCTGATCCCGCGTCGTCCGGACTCGGCGAGGCGGGGAGCGGGTTGCCGCCTGGGTCGGTTCGCGGCCCGGCACCGATCCTCGTACGCCACCTGACGCCCAGTCAATCCTTGGGTCTGCTTATCAAACCCAAGTGCTAGCTTGGGTGTTGTGACCCTGGAAGACCTTCGCGTGTTCGTGGCCGTGTGCCGGGCGGGCAGTCTCAGCTCCGTCGCCCGGGACCTCGGCTGCACCCAGTCCGCCGTCAGCCAGCACGTCAAACGGCTGGAGCGGGAGACAGGGGCCGCGCTGCTGGAACGGCTGCCGCGCGGCGTCGTCCCCACGCAGGCGGGCCGGATCCTGGAAGCGGCGGCGGCCGAGGGCATATCCGGCCTCGACCTCGCGATACGGCAGCTGCGCGACCTCATCGACGGCCACAGCGGGTACGTCCGCGTCGCCACCGGTGCCACCACCGTCCGGCACTTCATGTCCGACGCGGTGGTCACCTTCCGCCGCCGCCACCCGAAGGTCAACCTGGAGTTCCGCACCGTCAGTTCGGGACGCGGCACCTTCGACGCGCTGGCCGACGGCGCCCTCGACCTGGCCTGGATCACGGTCGGCTCCCCGGTGCGCGGCATCGAGCAGCGGACCGTCGCGGAACTGCCCTGGGTGCTCGCCGTCCCCGCCGACGACCCGCTCGCCGGACGTCCGGAGCTCGACCCCGCCGAACTGCGGGACGTCCGGCTCATCCGGCTGCCCCCGAACTCCACGTCCGCTGCCCACCTCGACGCGGCGTGTCATGAGTGGGGCGTCCGCTTCACCTACGACACGAGCGTCGCCGACTGGGACACGGCACTGCAGCTGGCCGAGCTGGGGGTGGGCCGGGCGGTCGTACCAGCCGTACCGGGGCTCCCGGTGCCGGGGGTGGGCGACCTGCGGCTCGTCCCGCTACCGGGGCTGCGCCCCCTGCCCGTCGGCTGGGCCGTCCGCCGCTGGGACGCCCTCAGCCCTCCGGCGCGGGCGTTCGCGGACACGGTCGCGGAGTTCCGGGCCGCGGGCGCTGCCGCGAGCGCTGCCGCGGGCTGAGCGAGAGTTCGGCCCACACCGTCTTGCCGACGGTGCGCTCGGCCACGCCCCAGCGCGTCGACAGCACCAGTACGACGACGAGCCCGCGCCCGTGCTCGTCCGCCGGCCCGCCGTCCAGGAACCGCAGCTTCCGGTCCGCGCGGGCGTCACTCACCTCGATACGCACGGTGCCCTTCTCCGGCAGGAGCCGCAGCCGCAGCTCGAAGTCCCGCCCGGGTACGCGCCCGTGCGTGACGGCGTTCGCGGCCAGCTCGGCGACGAGGAGTTGCGCGGTGCAGTTCTGGTCACTGTCGTGGGGGTATCCCCAGGTGGTGAGCTGGTGGGAGGTGAGACGACGGGCGAGACGGGCGCCGAGGGGGGTGGCGCTGAGGCGTTGGACGAGTTCGGTGGCCTCGGTTGTGGGGGTGGAGATTTCCAGATTCACGTCACCGAGAGTGGTCACTTCTCCCTACTCTGACCAGGGGAGTCCCGGCGACTGTGGGTAGTCGTACGGGTGCGGTACGTCTGGTGTACGGGTGTCGGAGGTGACCATGGAGGAGCGGCGGCCGGAGACGCCTGCTGAGGCCAACGGGGCGATGGGGGTCTTCGTCGTACTCGGCAAGCAGCTGAAGTTGCTCAGGGAGCGGGCGGGGCTGAGTCAGCGGGAGTTCGGCGACCTGGTGGGGTACGGCCCCGACCAGATCTCGGCCATGGAGAGGGGGGTACGGACACCGAGGCCGGAGTTCCTGAAGAAGGCGGACGAAATCCTCAACGCGGAGGGGCTGTTCATCGAGGTCGTCCCGCAGGTCGAGGAGGCGATGAGCAGGGCGCGGACTCGGCATCCGGAGTGGTATCGGAGTTATGCGGCGATGGAGGCGGAGGCTGTTGAGCTGCACTTCTACGCCAACAGCGCGGTTCCCGGACTCTTGCAGACCGAGGGCTACGCCCGGGCGGTATTCGGGCAACGGCGACCGTTCCTCAGCGAGGAGACCATCGAGAAGCGGGTCACCGACAGGCTCTCCCGACAGCAGGTATTCGAGCGGTGGCCACCACCCATCGTGAGCTACGTACTCGAAGAGGTCCTGCTGGACCGGCCGATCGGCGGGATGGCCATCTTTGCGGACCAACTGCGCAACTTGCTGCGGGTGGGCGATATGCGGAACGTCGCAATCCAGGTGATGCCAACCCGTCGCGAGGTACACCCGAATCTGGGAAGTGCCTTTAACCTCCTGGTGCCCAAGGGGCATGGCCAGGTGGCATACCTGGAGTCACAGGGCTTCCCCCAGCTCATCGCAGATCGGGAGGAGGTCCGCAAGGTCGCCGACCGCTATGGGATTATGCGCGCAATGGCACTCAGTCCCCTGGAGTCCCGGTCTCTGATCAAACAGAAGCTGGAGGAGCTATGAGCATCGAGAACCTGGCCTGGTTCAAGTCCAGCTACAGCGATGGTGAAGGCGGCGAGTGCGTCGAACTCGCCTACAACTGGCGCAAGTCGAGCCACAGCGACGGCGAAGGCGGCGACTGCCTGGAGGTAGCCGCCCACCCCGCCACCATCCACATCCGCGACTCGAAGCAACCCACCGCCCCCCACCTCACCGTCACCCCCTCCGCCTGGTCAGCCTTCCTTCTGGGTGAGCAGGAAGGCCTGCGCGACTGACTCCCCGAAGGTCTCGTCCGGTTCGCGGACGGTGCTGGAGCGGAGGAGGAAACCGGCGTCGGTCAGCAGCTCGGCCATCTCGTCCGGGCGGCGCCGGTGGAAGTCCAGGGCCACCGAGTGACCCCAGGGACGCTCGTGTCGGCGTGGCTTCTCGCCTACCTGGAAGGCGAGAAGGAGGTGGCCGCCCGGCGCCAGCACCCGGTGGAACTCGCCGAACATCTTGGGGAGTTCATGCAAGGGGGTGTGGATGCTGGAGTACCAGGAGACGACACCGGCCAGCGTGCCGTCGGCAAGGGGCAGCTCCAGCATCGACCCCTGCTCGAACCGCAGAGCGGGATGCTCGCGGCGGGCGATGGCGAGCATGGACTCGGACAGGTCGAGGCCGAGGACGGACAGGCCGAGGGCCGCGAGGTGGGCGGTGTTCCGGCCGGGTCCGCAGCCGAGGTCGGCCACGGTCCCGCCGGGGCCGACCAGTTCGGCGTACGCGCTGAAGATCGCCCGCTCCAGCGGCGTGCGGAGTGTCACACCCGGGAAGTGCTCGGCGTAGTCCTCGGCGACGGTGTCGTAGAAGGCGCGGGTGGCGGTGAGGAAGTCCTCGGTGTCGGTCATGGGGAGGGACCCTAGCGGGCCGCACTGACAGGCTCTTTAGGCTGCTGTCGTTCGGTCGGATGATCGACGCGGGGGAGAGGGCCGATGGACCAAGTGACGGACGTTTTCCAGCCATTGCAGGTGGACGACCCACCCGTGGTGGCCGGCTATCGGCTCGCCGCCCGGCTGGGAGCGGGCGGCATGGGCAGGGTCTACCTCTCGCACACCCCGGGTGGCCGTCCCGTGGCGATCAAGGTCGTACGGCCGGAGCTGGCCGACGACCCGGACTTCCGGCGGCGGTTCGGCCGGGAGATCCAGGCGGCCCGGCGGGTGCGGGGCGCGTACACCGCGGAGCTGATCGACGCGGACGCGGACGGCGTACCGCCCTGGCTGGCCATGCTGTACGTGCCCGGACCGTGGCCCGCTGCCGGTGCCGGCGGTGCTGTGGCTGATCGCGGGGGTGGCGGAGGCACCGCACGGTCCTCGGCGTCCTCGCCGGTCTCCTCGGCCTCGCCCCCGCAGCCGCGGGCCGAGCCCCATCCCCTGCGGTGGCTGGACGCGAAGCACCCGCTGAGCATCAAGCACCCGGACGCCGAACCGAAGAAGGGCGAGGGGGACGTCCGCTTCCGCTGTGCGTCGCCGGGCTGCGAACTGGTGAGCGACACCGCCGCCTTCGTCCAGGTGTACGGCAAGCCCGGCGACGGCACCCTCGACACGTGCCGTCTCCTGCTCAGGGCCGAGAAGCGCCGTCGCCTCCCGCTGGCCGGGGCGGCGAACGGTACCGAGATCTGTATGCAGGATTCCTCGGGAGACATCGCGTTGTTCGTCATCGGGACGAAGTCGACAGCGGTGCCGGGCATCGCCTTTCTCCAGGGCGATCTGACGGTCTGGCGGGCCTCCTAGGCCACCCGGCCTCCTGGCCACCCCCGGCCTGCTAGGCCACCCCAGCCGCCCGCAGCGCCGCCGTGGCCGCCGCCGCCCCCACGACCACCACGACGAACGGCGCCTTGCGCCACGCCAGAAGCCCGCCCACCAGCACCCCGGCCGGCCGGGCCCACCCCGCGAACCCGCCGCCCTCGGTCAGCGCCCCCGTGGCCAGCAGGGCGACCAGCAGGACGACTGCCCCGGCCGAGGTCAGCTCCTGCACCCGGGCGGGTATCTCCACGCGCCCGTGCAACACCGGCCCGACCAGCCGAAAGGCATACGTGCCCACGGCCAGCACCAGCATCATGACGACGGTGGCATTCATGCCGTGACCTCCACGGGCTCCCGGCGATGCAGAAACAGCCCCGCCAGAGCGAGCAGCACCGGCACCCCGGCAGGCACGGCGGGCGTCGCCACCAGGGCGATCACGGCGCCGAGCACGGCACACCGCCGTACCGCCCCGTCGGCCCGCACCTGCGGCAGCACCAGCGCGACGAGCACGGCGGGGAACGCGGCGTCCAGGCCGTAACGCACGGTGTCCCCCAGCGCGCTCCCGGCCAGCGCGCCCGCCGCCACCCCGAAGTTCCAGACGGCGAACAGGCCGAGCCCGGAGATCCAGAACGCCCTGCGCCGCCGTACCGGATCGGACTGGGCCAGGGCGAACGCGACCGTCTCGTCGGTGACCAGATGCGCACCGAGGAAGCGCGCCGCGCGCCCGGTGCCGATGATCTCGGCGACGGCCAGACTGAACGCGGCCGTCCGGGTGTTCAGCAACAGCCCCGTCGCCGCCGCGGCGACCGGCCCGCCCCCGGCGAGCAGCACGCCCACCGCGCTGAACTGGGCCGATCCGGCGTACACCACGAGGGACATCACCACCGGCACCCACACCGGCAGTCCGCCCGCGACGGAGACGGCACCGAAGGAGACGCCGACGACGCCGCAGGCGAGCCAGACGAGCGAGCTGTCGCGCACCAGGGACATGTCATCGGATGTTCGCTGTACCGAACGCATGTTTTCTACAATGGAACACAGAGCCCTGTTCGTCAAGGCGAACGATCGTACCGATGGAGCGAACGACATGACCGAGCCGCCTTCCCGGACCCCCGCCCGGCTCCCCCTGGAGTGGATCGCCGCATCGCTCAAGCGTGAACGCGCCCGCACCGGGCTGTCCCTGTCCGAGCTGGCCAAACGCGCCGGAATCGCGAAGTCCACGCTCTCCCAGCTGGAGGCGGCGAGCGGGAATCCCAACGTGGAGACCCTCTGGGCGCTCGCGGTCGCGCTGGGCGTGCCGTTCAGTGCGCTGGTGGAGCCGCCGGTGGCGAGCGTCCAGGTGATCCGCGCCGGCGAGGGCCCCGAGGTCGGCTCGGAGCAGGCGAACTATGTCGCCACCCTGCTGTCCGCGAGCCCCCCGGCGGCCCGGCGGGACATCTACCGCCTGCGCGCCGAGCCGGGAGCGGCCCGCACGTCGGAACCGCACATTCCCGGCACGGTCGAGCATCTGATCGTCGGCTCGGGCCGGGTGAAGGCGGGCCCCGCGGGCGAGGAAGCCGAACTCGGGCCCGGCGATTACATGACCTATCGGGGGGACGTCGCCCACTCCTACGAGGCGTTGGCGCCGGGCACGACCTTCATCCTCGTCATGCAGCACACCTAGAGAATTCGCTGAGAATTCATCGACAGCGGGGCGGAAAAGGCAGGAGCCCCGTCGCCGGAACGGCGCGGGGCTCCTTGGGTACTGCTCTCAGGTTCTGCGATCAGGCAGAGATCAGACGGGGGTGACGTTCTCCGCCTGCGGACCCTTCGGGCCCTGCGTCACGTCAAAGCTCACCTGCTGGTTCTCCTCGAGGGAGCGGAAGCCGGCTGCGTTGATCGCGGAGTAGTGGACGAAGACGTCGGGGCCGCCGCCCTCCTGGGCGATGAAGCCAAAGCCCTTTTCGGCGTTGAACCACTTCACGGTTCCGGTAGCCATAAGCCCTCCTTGGGCTCAAAAGGGTTGCCCTGCTCCAGAACCTGCACGTGCGAAACGGTGCTGCACAACTGCATTCGTCTGAAAACGACGAGAGCCCGCGGTCACATGCTCCGCAGGCTCTGTACTGCAAGGGAAACCAAACTGCAACTTGCGGGCAAGCCTAGCATCCGGGCAGCGGAAAGCAATAGAGGCCAAGATCACGTCACCCGGATGTTTGAACATCCGCTACGCCATTTGACGGCGTGGTGACGGTGGGGTCGGTCCGGGCACCGTACAGGACGGGGTCTAGTCTCGCGATGTGGACAATGCTCGCACCCGGCCGCGCGTCGGCCACATCCAGTTCCTGAACTGCCTGCCCCTGTACTGGGGGCTGGCGAGAACGGGCACCCTGCTCGACTTCGAGCTCACCAAGGACACCCCGGAGAAGCTCAGCGAGCAGATCGTGCGCGGCGACCTCGACATCGGCCCCGTCACCCTGGTCGAGTTCCTGCGCAACGCCGACGACCTCGTGGCCTTCCCGGACATCGCCGTCGGCTGCGACGGCCCGGTGATGTCCTGCGTGATCGTCTCGCAGGTCCCGCTGAGCCGCCTGCACGGCGCCCGGGTCGCGCTCGGCTCGACCTCCCGCACCTCGGTCCGCCTCGCCCAGCTGCTGCTCGCCGAGCGCTACGGCGTCCAGCCCGACTACTACACCTGCCCGCCCGACCTCAGCCTGATGATGCAGGAGGCCGAGGCGGCGGTCCTGATCGGCGACGCGGCGCTGCGGGCGAACCTGCTGGACGGCCCGCGCTACGGCCTGGAGGTGCACGACCTCGGCTCGCTCTGGAAGCAGTGGACCGGCCTGCCGTTCGTCTTCGCGGTCTGGGCGGCCCGCCGGGACTACGCGGAACGCGAGCCGCTGATCACCCGCCAGGTCCACGAGGCCTTCCTCGCCTCCCGCAACCTCTCCCTGGAGGAAGTCACCAAGGTCGCCGAACAGGCGGCCCGCTGGGAGTCCTTCGACGAGGCGACCCTGGCGCAGTACTTCACCACCCTCGACTTCAGCTTCGGCGCCGCGCAGCTGGAGGCCGTCGCCGAGTTCGCCCGCCGCGTGGGCCCGACGACCGGTTTCCCGGCGGACGTGAAGGTGGACCTGCTGCGGCACTGAGCACGCGTCACTAGGCTGCTCACCACTGGATGTGGGGTTGGGGGGAGCGCGTCATGCAGCCGCTGGACGTGGACGAGCCGGCCACCGTCGGGCCGTACCGGCTGCTCGGCCGGCTCGGCTCCGGTGGCATGGGCCGGGTCTACCTCGGCCGCAGCGCGGGCGGCCGTACGGTCGCCGTGAAGATCGTGCACCCGCACTTCGCGCTGGACGAACAGTTCCGCGCCCGCTTCCAGCGCGAGGTGGCCGCCGCCCGCCGGGTAGGCGGCGCCTGGACCGCCCCCGTCCTGGACGCCGACCCGGACGCCGCCGTCCCCTGGGTCGCCACGGCCTACGCGGCCGGCCCCTCCCTCGCCGCAGCCGTCTCCGACACCGGCCCGCTGCCCCCGCACACCGTACGGGCCCTGGGCGCGGGCCTCGCCGAGGCGCTGACGGCCGTACACGAACTGGGCCTGGTCCACCGGGACGTGAAGCCGTCGAACGTCCTGCTGACACTTGACGGGCCCCTGCTGATCGACTTCGGTATCGCCCGCGCCATGGACGGCACGGCGTCCCTGACGTCGACAGGTGTGTCGGTCGGTTCCCCCGGTTACATGGCCCCCGAACAGATCCTCGGCAAAGGCGCCACCGCCGCCGCGGACGTCTTCTCGCTGGGCGCGGTGCTGGCCTACGCGGCCACCGGCGAGCCGCCGTTCCCCGGGGACTCCTCCGCCGCCCTGCTCTACAAGGTGGTCCACGAGGAGCCCGAACTGCACGCCATGGGCGGAGAGTTGCGGGCGCTGGCGGCGGCCTGCCTGACCAAGGACCCGGCGTCCCGCCCGACCCCCACCGAGATCAGCCACCGCCTCGCCCCCGAGGGCGCCGCCCGCCTGGTCACCGGCGGCTGGCTGCCGGGCGCCCTGGTGGAGCAGGTCAGCCGGAGCGCCGTACAACTGCTGAACCTGGACACGGGGGAGGCGGTGCGTTCGGGGCCGGTGCCCTTCGAGAGTCCGGCGGAGACGGAGTCTTCGGTTCGGGGGTTGGGTGCGGGTCGGGGGTCGGGGTCGGTGGGCTTCGATCGTCCGGGGGAGATGGGGTCTTCGGTTCGGGGGTCGGGTCCGGTGCCCGTCGACACCCCTGCGAAGACAGAGCCCCCGGCCTCGGCATCGGCCGCGTCTGCCACTGACGCCGGTGCCTTCGGGCCTCCGCCCGCGATGAACCCCGCGGAACCGGCGCCCCCACCGCCGGGGGAACCCACCGTCGTGCCCGCGCAGCGTGACGCACCCCCACCCGGCCGGATCTCCGTCAGCATGGCGGCGGCCGCCACACCGGTGGAGGGCGCCCGCGGCCGCCGCCTGAGCTGCACGGTCGTACTGGCGGTCGCCGGAGCGCTGGCCGCCGGCACCCTGGGCCTCGGCGTACTACTGCGCCCCTGGTCCCACCAGGACGAGGACAAGGGCGCAGGCAGCGCCCCCTCCCACTCCCAGGCACCGACGGCGGCGTCCAGCACAGCCACGGGCGGCACCGGCGCCCCGGACACCAGCCCCACGCCCGGCACGATCCCGGCCCGCTACCTCGGCACCTGGCAGGGCCAGGCCACCGCCCTCGACGGCAACCTGCCCATCGGAACCTTCCGCCTCACCGTCCACCGCGCCGGCGTCGGCGAGGAATTGGGCCGCCTGACCCAGACCGACCAGCTCGGCGGGGTGTGCACCGACATCCTCACCCTGAAACAAGTCACCGGCACGAACCTGGTCGCCACCTCCACCGGCGCCAAGGGCAACCACGGAGGCTGCGACCCGGCCGCACACCAGATCGAACTGACACCGGTCGGCGACGACCTGAAGTACACGTCGGACAGCTCGGCGGAGGGGAATCCGGTGTCGCGGTTGTCGAAGGTGGGGTGAGGGACCGCCCCCCACGGTCATTACTGTGTCCAAGGCCGGCGATCCGCAAGAGCTGACGGTCACGGCCGCCGCCGAGTCCAACCCGGGCCACCGGCGACCGGTGCATCCGGTCGCTGCCCCCCCGGAAGGCCGTGCCGATCAACAGGGCCGAGGATCAACCACCCCTTGTCAGCAGGGCCCAGCAGTGACCCTTGTGCGGAGGTTGTATTGAGGTATCGGGGCGGTTCCGGGGCCGGCTGCCGGGAGGTCCGGTGCGCGGGTTGCCGAGGTGAAGATCAAGCAGGCCTGGTATTGGCCGGGGTCGTCAGAGGCGTCCGACCCGAGATGGGACGTCCTGTTGGTGATGGTGTAGCTGTCGAGTGCGCCGGTCGGTGGTGTGGCCGGCTCGGCACTCAGATCCGCGCCTGAGCCGACGCCGTCCATCTGTATGGACAAGTAGACCGACTCGGTGAAGACACCCGGGTCCGGCTCCTTGTCGATACGGACATCGAGCGGCTGCGGGCCGCTTTCAAACTCGGCGGCCATCTTCTGCGTTAGGTGCAACACGTTGCTGTCACTCGGCTGCGATTGAGCATCGGCGTGCCACCATATGACCGCCGTCATCACCCCGATCGCGGCTACTCCGCTGAGGTGGGCCGCGACGAGCGCGATGTCCTTGTGGCGCTTGGCCTCCTCCACTCCCTGAGCCTTCAGCCGCACTGCCACCCGCCACAGGGCGATCCCGCCGGCGAGTATCACCGTGCCCACAACCGTGGCGTAGACTATGGGGCCGCTCTGGCCCGTCACCTGATCTCCCCCTCGATGGCCGAGGCATGACACGCGGCTACGAGCACACCCCGCGCCAGGATGCGCCCCCGACCGGTCAATCGGCGCATGTCTCAGCCCCCCGCTTCGAAATCAGGTCGCTGGTCTGCCAGACGCCTTGCTTGGTCTTCTCAAGGCGCGTGTTGTACAGGATGTACGGGCTTTCCGTCGAGGGAGTCCTGTCGACCTTGTTGGTCTTGCGGTTCTTGTTGAAGCCCTTGCTCTCATCGGAGCAGTAGACGAGGGACGCTGTGTTGTTGCCAGAGAGTGTGACCTTGGGGGCGTAGTAACGCGTTGTGCCCGTGAAGGAGAGGGTGGCCTTCACATAGGCCTGCACCCATGCCACGGCATCGGTCAAGGCCTTGTCCCGGTAGTAGAACGAGAGACCGAGTGCGCTCGCGTTGCCTCGCAGAATGGCGTCGTTCGTTGCGTCGATGCGCCGGGCGGTGTCGGCCAGGACCTCGTCCTTGGCCGCATCGCCAGTCTCCCAGTTCTCGTACTTGTCAGTGACGTCCGACGGCAACTTGATCTGTGGGCGTGCGACGGAGTCTGTGGATGCCGACGCACTCGGCGAAGTCACCGTCTCGCTCCCAGTGTTCGCTCCCGCGATCTTGCCGTCGGCTTTGGAGCCGCCGTCCCCTCCGCCGCAAGCCGTCAGCAGCAGGACAGCGGATGTGGTGAGCGCGGCAGCAACGGGCAAAGAGCGGCGTTTCACAGTGGGCCCCCGTGAGACAGAAGTTCCGTCAAGAGCCCTGACGTTAGCGGTGCGGTTCCCCGTTTCGCCAAAGTGAAGTCCCTTATGAACGGGGACAATTCTGGCCTTATGGGCCATTGTGGAGTGTGGAGAGGGTCCTGATCGCGCTCAGAGAGATGACGGCTCCGGCCGCAGAGCCCAGTCCTGGGCGGCTTCCGGCGCGTCCCGCGACCCAAGGGCCCGCCGCGGTGGGGAGCGGTGCAGTACACGCCGTAGATCACCCAATCTTCCGGGGATGCCGGATCGTGTGCGGGACATAGCTGTAGTCGGTGCGAGGGCTCACAGGTACCCTCCCGAACCGCTGTCGTCCCCGATGTCCGGGGCGATCGGGCCCGGGGAGCTGCAAGCCGCGTGATTCCGCCACGCGCAGGGCGCCGTTCAGGCACCCGCCGAGTCGGCCCTCAGGAGGTCACCGCCGGCGTCGCGCCGATCACTTAGAGGTCATCTCATTTGGTGAGTCTGCGGTAGCAGATCAGGGTGCAGGCGATGCTGGTGAAGGCCAAGAAGTGGACGGCCTTGCGTTCATAGCGGCGGTGCAGGCGGCGGCATCCGGCGAGCCAGGCCATGGTGCGTTCGATGGTCCAGCGGTGGCGTCCCAGGCGCTGGGAGGACTCGATGCCTTTGCGGGCGATGCGGTGCCGGATGCCGCGCTGGCGTAACCATCGGCGCAGGTGGTCGTAGTCGTAGCCCTTGTCGCCGTGGAGCTTGGCCGGCCGTCGTCGGCGCGGACCGCGACGGGAGCGGATGGGCGGGATGCCGCGAACGAGCGGTTCGAGGGCCTGGCTGTCGTGCAGGTTGGCGCCGGAGATGCCGATGGAGATGGGCAATCCGGTCCGCTCGGTGATCAAGTGGATCTTCGAACCGTACTTGCCTCGATCTACTGGATTCGGACCTGTCAGGCCCCCCTTTTCAGGGCCCGCATGTTCACCGAGTCGATCGCACAGCGAGACCAGTCCAGTTCACCCCGGGAGCCGAGTTCGTCGAGGACCAGGCGATGGAGCTTCGCCCACACCCGGGCTTTCGACCACTCGGTGAAACGCCGGTGAGCCGTGGGTCCCGACGGTCCGAACGAGGCGGCCGGCAGCTGCTGCCACGTACAGCCCGACGTGGCCACGAACACGATCGCAGCCAGCACCTCCCTGTCACCGTGCCGGCGCCGGCCGCCTCCCTGAGGCCGACTCGGCGCCTCCGGCACCACTCGCTGGAACAACTCCCACAGCCCATCCGGCACCAGCCGCTCAACGATCCCCACACCTGGAGCCTATCGAACGCCCCAAATGAGATGACCTCTTAGTTCCCAGCTCCACGTGTAGGACCCGCTGTCCGGCCATCTTCGCGAGGGCTTCCAGGGAGGATGTTTTGATCGGCTTGGGGCCACTGGCCGTAACGACTACGACAGCTGTCCCCACCCTGGCCACGGACATCAGAATCCTGCCCTCCTGACCCCACGAGCCCGCGTGTCCCTGGCTCTCATTGCCAACGCGATTGATCGCGAGCGGATCAGGTGCAATGGGTATGTCATTTGCCTGCTGGTAAGCGGTGAGTGCCAGGTTCTTGCTGGTGAATGTCGTTATGTCGAATTTCAGTGCGTCGTCGTCCGGTGTGTGAGTGAACCGAACTGTCGCGCTGGCTTCGTAGCCGCAAGGCTTGGGTTTGTTGCTGCATGCCGTGCCGCCGGACAGGTGAGGCGCATGCCGGAGATCCTGCGATGAGGCGGCCTGTGAGACCTTCCAGCCGCTCGGCAGGTCACTCAGGCGCGGAAGCGCTGCTCGCACGTGGGAGGCCGTGACGACTGTGGACGGGTCGTCCTTGCCCAGAACCGGTCCGTCGGCTGCATGGCTGTTTGCGCCATGCCCGCATGCGCAGGTGAGCGCTACGGTTCCTGCAGCGACGAGACGCAACGCCCAGTGCCTGCGCGGTACACGGGGGGCGGTGATCCGCATGGTTTGTCTTCTCCTGTGTTCGGGCGAGACCAGTGGATGGTGTGCCCATGGCTGTCTTTTGCCGTTCAGCATCCGCCCGCGGTGACCTTCGTCCGTATCGCGTAGTCATGTATGTATTTGCTGGCCGGATCGCTGGTCGGCAGCCCGTTCGGGACAGGGGTCGCCGAGGTGATGACGAGGCAGGCCCGGTACTTGGTGGGCCGCGATTCGCGCATGCGGTCGTCGTACTCGGTCCCGGTGATGACGTAGCTCTCCACGGCCCCCGCCGGGGCCGTCGCCCAGTCGTCCGTCAGGCCGAGGCCATTGCCCTGCACGCCTTGTACTTCCTCGTCCACCAGAGACTTGAAGCTGCCGGCATCGGTGGGCGCGTCCCCGCCCCTTTCCATGTCGGCCGCGATCTTCTCGGTCGCCTGCACGACCTTGCTCTCGGTCCAGTGCTTGTCGTCCTCGAAGTTCCAGAGCATGCCGGCGAGGACGAAGGCGAAGATGACGAGCATGACACGGGACACCACGACGAGGCCGACGTTACGTTCAGCAGCGGTGTTCTCCTCAGCAGCGTTCTTCTCCGGTAGCCGCCGGGACACGCGGATCACGTCGAACGTGGCGGCGGTCACGGTGACGCCCGCAAGGAGAATGGCGTAGGTGTGGCCGTTCACGGTCCGGTGTCCTCAGTCATTCGGGTAGACGCGACGAGCTCGTCCGATGCTGACGGTGCGGCGCCGTCGAGGCCGACGAGGAGGGCGAAGCCCGTGGTGCGGCTGTCATGACCGATCACCGGTTGACTGCCTGGATTTCCTGGACGGTGACGTTCTGAGTGGATCCGAAGGTGCCGTCGGGAAGGTCACCACCCGCGCCGCCGCTTCCCGTCCAGTGGATCTTCCAGGTGATCGTGGCCTTGAGCTGGTACGAGCCGTCACCCGAGGAGCGCAGGTACTTCACGCCGCAGGGCGGGGTCTCGTCCGCCTTGCCCTTGGCGTACGGCTCTCCGATCCGGCCATTGTTGATGTCGCACACGCCGGAGGCCGGGTAGGTCTCGGCATCCGGCGTACCGGGGTCGATCTTGAGGGACGTGGGCTCGGCTGTGGTGGTTGCGGAGATGCCCAGTACGGGGACGGACGCGGTGACCGAGACGGGCTTGAACTGGGCGCCGTCCAGCCAGGCCCAGGTGGGGAGGTTGACCTTGGTCGTGCCGTCGGGGGCCAGGGTCACCTTGGTGCCGGGGACGCGGATCTGGGCGTAGGCGAGTTCGGCAAGGATCTCGGGGGTGATCGCCTCCGGGATGTCGGCCGGCGGGGGATCACCCTTGTCGACCCAGAAGATGGGCTTGTCGCACTTGTCCCAGCCGGGTGGGAAGTCCTCGTTGACGTACGAGTCCCACCAGTAGCCCTTGCCGGCCTTGTCCTGGTTGAAGTCCTTGTACGGGTGGCCGTTGACGTAACGGTCGCGTTGGGAGGCGTCCCACTTATCGCCGGTGGAGCCCGCCTCCCAGATCGGCTCCAGGTACGCCTTGAGCTTTGCGGGAGTGTACTTCGGGGCGTACCAACAGGCGGGCGGGGTCCAGGAGGTGGTGGGGGTGACCGGGCCGACGGAGCCGCCGGTGCCGTTCTTGGAGCGGTCGAAGACGACTCCGCCGGCCGTGGACGAGAGGGTCCCATCGTCACTGGCATTGCCGTGTTGTTCGGTCTGGCCTTCATTGCCGTCGCCGCCCCGTCCGCCGGCGTAGGCCGCCTGGGAGATGAACACGGGAACGCAGGCAATCGAGAAGACCGCCGCGATCCTGGCCAGCTTCCTTACGGCTGGCATACCTTGGCTCCCCGGTTCGAGACGATGTTCGTGGTCTGCCAAATGCCCCGGGAGTTCTTGGTGAGCTTGGTGTGATAGAGCACGTAGCTGTCGGCGGAGGTCGGAGTGTTTTCGACCTTTCCTGTCTTCTTGTTCTTGAGGAACGACTTGCTCTCGTCGGAGCAGTAAGTGACGTATGCCGCACCGGCTCCGGAGAGAGTGACCTTGCGGTCGAAATACCGGGTCTCGCCGATCCAGGTGTGGTCCTTGTCGATGTACCCCTGCACGTACGTGATTGCTGCGTCCAGGGCCTTGCCGGCGTTGTAGAAGCCGAGAGCCTTGGTGCTCGTGCTTCCCTTGAAGATGGCCTCGTCCACGGAGTTGACGCTCAGTGCGCTGTCCGCGAGGACGGCGTCCTTCGTGGCGTCGCCCGTCTTCTGGTCCTGGAAGACGTTCTTGGCGTAGGACGGGAAGCTGATCTCCGGGCGGTCGGCCGTGCTGGAGGCCGAGACACTGGGCGAAGCCGCTGTCGGGCCGCCCGTGTCCGCGCCGGTGATCTTGCTGTTCTTCGAATCACCGCCGCCGCTTCCACCGCAAGCCGCCAGCAGCAGGGCTGCGGACGCGGTGAGCGTGGCGGCAACGGGCAACGAACGGCGCTTCACAGTGGGCTCCCCGTGAGACAGACGTTAAGTCAAGAGCACAGACGGTATCGGTGTGCTTCTCGCCTTGGCCAGAGCGAACTTCCTTGTAAATGGGGCAGTTTCTGGGCGTATTGGGACCGTGGGTGTGCGATGTGTCTTGATCTTGGGCGAACCGATGACGGCCCCGGTCGCGCGAGGTGCTCGCGGGGCGTGGGTGGTCACCACCCGGCGGAACAGCGTTGACCGGTACGCCCGGTGTGGATCAGGCCGGCGATCCAGCATCTGGCTACCCGTGGCGTCGCCTTATGCACCGCCACCTGTCCTCTTGCGGTCCATGGACGCCTGCTTCTCCTGAGCCTTGGTGACCAGACGGTTCTCCTCCGCGGGATAGGAGTCGAACAGTTTGCTCAGGGCGCCCATGCGGCCCTGGAAGTCGGTGCCCCACTTGTCGGCGGCGGGACCCACCCATGTCTCGCAGCCGATGAGGTTGTTGACGGCTGTGATGGCGGAGCGGATGTTCGAGACGGACGACTCGATCTTGTTCATGTCCTGGCGGCAGAGAGAGCCGAGTTTGTCCTCGTCAGGTATGCCCATCGATGATCCCCGTTACTTGATGCCGATTTGTAGAAGGTAGTGCTCGTTTCCGCCGAGTACGAGTTTGCCGTCCCCGTATCCGAGGGACCAAGGCAGTGCGCACGGCAGCTTCTTGGCGTCCACCGGGTGCTTCAACGTGCAGGCCTGGGTGTCGGCAGTGTTCCCGTGCGCGTCGTACGCGGAATGCGCCACCAGGTCGGCTTGTCCGGCGTGGAGGTGGAGGACGTAGGTCCCTTTGCTGTCGCGGGCGACGACGTAGATACCGTCCGCGCCGTCCGCGGTAAGGGCTGCGATCTCCAGGTCGGCGGGCTTGCCCTGGACGCCCTCGACCGACCGGGGCAGCTCGATGGGGGTGGTCTTTCCGTCTCTGCGGATGACCAGGATGTCCGCGACGTGAGCGTACGCAGACGTGTCGGTCGGAGCGCTGGTGACGTAGACCGTGCCATTGCGGTCGACTGCGGCGTTGCCGGCGAAGAACAGCGCCCTGGTCTTCCGGTCGGCCGCGGACAGCTCGTACACCCGGGTGAGGCGCCCCTTGGCCAGCGACCAGACGACATCGCCGTCGAGCAGGATCAGCGCTCCGTCGGGGCGGACTCCGACGGGTACGACAGGACTGTCACCGAAGGTGAAGCCGACGGCCGCGGCTGCCTCCGGCACCGGCGCGGTAGCGGCCCGGGCCTTGCCGGGTCTGCCCGCCAGGACGCTGACCTGCTGGTCCCGGCCGTACTTCTGGATGCTGTGGTCCTTACCGAAGACCAGGGAACCGTCCGGCAAGGCGACTAGTCCGGACGAGCCGTCGGTCAGTCCGGGCTGCAACGACTCAATCTTGCGGTCTTTGGTGATCCGCTGGATGCCCATCTTCAGCACATAGACCGTGCCGTCCGCTGTGACGGTCAACCCGTCGAGGTCACCGTTGAATTGGTGGCCGACCGGCCCGGAAGGATCGTCATGTACCAGGACCGCCGCCTGCCCCTTGCCCGGCGCCTTCCAACCGCCGCCGCCGCTGTCGTCGCAGGCGCTGGTACCGACGAGAAGACTGACGGTGGCCAGCAGCAGAAGACCACGGCGGGCACGGCCGAAGCCGCGCGCCCTCGTCGCCGGAGAATCGGACGTAAGCACCTGCGAAACCTCGCTGTTCCTAGTCGGCGCTGCGCTTGTAGCTATTCCACATGTCGTCAAGGGTCTGGTCGGGCAGATCGTTATCCGCTCCCTTCACCTTATGTGCCCACCACCAGTTGAAGTCATCGAGATCCTTTGTGTTCTTGCGGAACGTGATGTTGCCATCGGCCCACTCGGGGTGATTCGGCGGGGGCTGGATCTTGCCCGCACGGATGAGGCCCTCAGCAAGAGGTACGCTCATGGCGGCGGCGTCGTCGAACTTCGGCCCTTGGGAATTGGCCTCGGCATTGGCGGCGTTGTTCGTCGAGAACATGCTGTCCGCGTATGGAATGCCAGCCCAGATCGCCGCCTGGACCCACGGCCTCAGCGCTGAATCCTCCGGTGCCGGGACCGAAGCCATGCCGCTGGAGATGATGTTGAACCAGAGCAGCGCCTTGGTGTGCTCCGCGTCCGTGAGGGCGGCGGCGTCCAGATTGACCTGCTTGCCGGCCCGGAACACCTCACCGCGCAGCTCCCCAAGGTCTCGCAGGTGTCTGGCGACGTCGGCGTTGTCCAGTGGCTGCCGCGCTTGCAGGCTGATCTGTGCGTTGATCGACTGAATGACGTTGCCGGCCTCGTCGCCGTTCTGCATGATTTCGCTGAGGAAATCCTGGGCATTCTGGCGGCCCACCACGATCTGGCCGTCCTGCGCGTAGGCATCCTGCTTGCTGGTGGTTCCTGTCGAATCCGCGAAGTCGGTCACGTAGGCCTGGAAGACCGTCGACAGCGTCTGCGTGATGCCCTTGTTGACCGGGTACTGCGACTTGTCGTAGTTGTCCTTGTTCTTTTCCTTGGCGTACTCGGCCGCGCCAGCGTTGATCACGTTCGCGGCGGCCTCTGCCGACTCCTTGGCGTGGTCCTTCCGGTCCAGGGTCGCCAAACGGATGACGGCGGCGGGGAACTTGGCGTCATCGAAGGAGGGCTGGCCGGGAGTAGCCCATTTATCGCTGACCAACGCCGCGGCGTGATTGGCGCCGTCCTTCCCGGTGAGTACCAAGCGCGACGCGTCCGCGTTCTGGCTGAGGCGCTGCATGAGGGCAAGGGATGGGTCGTTCGCGTCGATGGCGGCGATGTTCGTATCCTTCACGTCGCTGGTGCCATCGGTGCGGTAGTCCACGTTGAGGCCGAGCGACTTGTACCAGTAGTTGCCGTTGTCATCCTCGACATAGCCGCCGGGACTGTAGAGGCCGTCGCCCTTCACGTGGTCAGGCCGCATCGGGTTCTTCTGGCGCCAGTCGAGCATCGCCCCGCCGACCGCGGACAGGACGTGGGGATCCCATTTGTCGCCGTCCGGGCCGTACTTGAAGAGCATGCCGACGGACCACATGTCACCGCCGTCCGGCTTGGTCAGCTTGTCCACGCAGTCCGGCGGCAAGGTGATCTTGCCGGCCTGGGCGAGACTGGTCGCAGCCTGCACGCCCTGGCCGAACTCCGCGACGATCCCCTCGGACTCCTTCGACAACACGACACCGTCGTGCGTGCCGTCCTGCTGGTGCAGGACGCGGGCGGCGCGAGCGGCTTGATCCATGCCGTTGTTGGCCATGAAGGCCTGTAGATACGCAGGGTCGTCCTGGTGGTCGGCCAGCGACTGGGCGATCTCCGCGATCGTCTGACGCGACGTCGGATCCTTCGGGTTGTCCAGCGCCTGTTTCAGGTTCTGTGCCTCCTGCTGCGCCTCGTAGGAAACGTTGATCTTCGAGACATCCCAGGGAATGTTGATCCAGTCCTTGTGTGGGTCGTTCGGATCGACGAACCGTGGGCCGTGCAGTAGGTTCAGTGCCTCGTCGGCTCGTTTGGCCATGTCCCGCGCGTCGTCGTGAACCTGGGCCACCTGTTGTGTCAGCAGGGTCTGGTTGATCGTTCCGTCCCACTCGCTGAACAACTTCCGGATGTTGGGCGCCTCACGTGCCAACGTATCCGCGAGATCGCTGAGTTTGTTGGCCAGCAGACGTACCCGGTGCGGATCGACTCCCGTGAACTCAGACATGGCGGCTTCTCCCCGTTTGGCAGCATTTCCGCCGGCATCCGCTGCCGACAGCAACATGCAGGCCGAGACTATCTCCTGCCGCGTCGGGGATGTCCTGGACGGGTCAAACGGTGATCAAGGCTGCGTCGTGATTCCGTGAAGGAGATGCACAGAGTCACGCACACAAAGAGCAACCAGGCGCCCAGACCCCACATCCCTTTGGGTGCAGAATGCGTCATCTTGGTCGTGCCCTGTCTGGCCTTCTTGGTGCTTGCCCATTAATATCCCCATCTGTCGCATTTCGATGCTGTCTTGGGGGTTGCCCTTCAGTTTCTACGTTTTCCGGTTTGAGGTGTGTTTCGCTGTTGGAGCGACACGATGGCAGGGAACCAACGGGGCTATGAATGACGTCTGTTGTCGAAGAGTGCAACGGCTCGGTTGTTTCCGCAGTGGCGTAGAGTACGGTGCCACGCGCGGACGACGGGTCCGCGACAAGAGTTCTCGATACGGGGAGGAGCGGTTAGCCATGGCAATGAGCGGTGCCGATCTCGAGGCGCTCAACAAGCTGGTCAATCACTTCAAGAGCCAGAAGATCAACCTGGAGTCGGTGTTCTCCGGTCTGAACTCCGCTTCTGATGAGAGCCATGCGTACTGGACCGGTCCGCTGGCTGACAAGTTCCGTCACGAGTGGACCTCGATGAAGCCGCACCTCCAGAAGATCGTGGACCTGCTGCACGAGGCCCACCAGGCCTCGCACACCCACCACGAGAACATCCGCCGGGCCACTGCCGGTCACTGAACCGGCCGTGTGCCACGGACTTCTGTTCCGGCCCGGGGCGTGCCGTCCGATCGTTTCGGACGGCACGCCCCGGGCTGTTCCGCTGTCCGGACCCGGCGCGGCCGATCAGTCGCCGATGACCGCCTGAACCTGGATCATCGAGCCGCCCTGGACCAGGATGCCCCGGCCCGCAGGACCCGCCGTGCTCGTGCGGGGCAGGCGAACGCCGAAGAGCTGTTCGCCGGCGTCCGGAGTGGGGGCGAGGAGGAGGCCGTGGCGGTTGCGGCGTGCCTCGACCACGAAGCCGCGGTACTGGGATCCCAGGGTCTCGGCCGAACCCGCCGCGATGACGGCGTGGTCGCCGTCCAGGCCACTGCGGACGACCTCTTCCAGACCCTCGGCCAACGCGGAGTCGTAGAGCAGTTCCGCGTCGTCCACGAGGACCGCGTACCGCTCGGTCGACACCGGCGACAGAAGCTCGGTGAGGTCCTGCTGCGAGGCGTCGCCGTTCAGGACACCGAGGACGCCGGGCTCGCCTTCCAGGTTCTTCAGAGGCGAGCGCTTCGGGGTGACCAGCACCACGGGTAGCCCGCGCCGGGTCAGCGACCGCGCCATCGTGATCAGCGTGCTCGACCGGCCCGACTTCGGCGGGCCGGCGATGACGAAACCGGGACCGGCCTCGGACAGGTCGGCGCCCAGTGGAGCCAGTTCGTCGCCGCCGACGCCCACCAGGGCCCAGAGGTCCGAGGTGGGGGCGAACTCCGGGTCGAGGGCGAGGGCTTCCTTGGCCGTGCACCGGATGGGCAGGGCGTCGACCCGCATCGGCCGGAGCCGCCGTGGCGGCCGTGGGTGGATGCGGGCGGCCTCGGTGGCGATCTGCTGTAGTGCCTCCACCTGGGCCTTGCCGGCCGGGTCGGCAGCCAGCAGAGCCAGTTGGCATTCCTGGACGCCCTCGTCCGTGAGACGCAGAGCGCGGCCGGGCGGCATGTCCTTGGGCACGGAACGCGGATTGATGCCGACCATGCCGTAGTCGTTGGGGTCGGTGAGCCGCAGGATCAGCCGCTCGCCGAAGGAGCTGGTCACCGAGCCGGTCGTGCCGCTGCGGTCGGTGGTCATCACCACGCGCAGGCCGACGGCGGGACCCTCGCGGAAGAGGCGGGTGATGGCCTCGATCAGCTTGCCGTAGTCGTAGCCCTCGAAGGTCGAGACGTAGCCCTCCCAGCCGTCGAGGAGCAGCACCATGTACGGCAGTCTGTCCTCGCCCTCGGCCGATGCCCGCTGTTCGGCCACGCTGGAGACGCCGAGGTGGGCGAGGAGTTGCTGGCGTCGTGTCACCTCGCCCTGGAGGCGGCCCAGCAGCCGTACCAGGCGTTCGGTCTCGTCGCGGGTGACGATGCCACCGCAGTGCGGCAGCCGGGTCAGCGGCAGGAGGACGTTGGCTCCGCAGTCGATGCCGTAGAGGTGGGCGTCGGACGGGGACGTGTTCGTGGCCAGTGAGGCGGCGATCGTCCGAAGTGCCGTGGAGCGGCCGGAGCGGGGACCGCCGACGATCAGCAGGTGCTCGCCGTTCACCAGGTCCAGGCTCAGCGGCGAGCGAGCCTGGCGGGATGGGACGTCGATGACGCCGAAGACCGCCAGTGGCAGGTCACCCTGCGTGGGACCGGCTTCCTGGCCCACGTCGGCGACTGTGACGTGCTCGGGCAGCGGAGGCAGCCACGGCCTGTGCGGCTCGCCGAAGCCCATGCGCCGGGAACCGTCCGCGATGGCGTCCACCAGCACCGCGAGATCCGTCACCAGGGTGCCGTCGTCGCCGTCGTCGGCTGCCTTCGGCAGGGGACGGCCGATCGAGTGCCAAGGGAGCGGGAACAGCCCGACGGATGGCCGCGACGACTGTCCGGGCCGCCGGCCACCGATGCGGGCCGACTGCACCGCCACCAGCGCGTTCGCACCGGAGCGTACGTACATGCGGCCCGGGGTCGACTTCGCGATGCTCCCGGCGTCCGGGGCGTCGATGACGTCCGCGGACTCGTCCCTGTTGGTCACGCGCAGTGCGATGCGCAGGTTCGTGTTGGCGCGGATGTCCTGGCTGACGACGCCCGCGGGACGCTGCGTGGCGAGGATCAGGTGGACACCGAGAGAACGGCCCCGGCGTGCGATGTCGACCAGGCCGGCGACGAAGTCGGGCAGCTCGGCGACCAGCGCGGCGAACTCGTCGATGATGATGACCAGGCGGGGCATCGGCTCCAGTTCGGGGCGCAGCTGCCTGGCGTCGGTGTAGTCCTCGATGTCCTTCGCGGGCGCGGCGCGGAGCAGCAGTTCCTCGCGCCGCCTCAGCTCGGCGGCGAGCGAGGCCAGGGCGCGTTCCGTGAGGTGTGCGTCGAGGTCGCTGACCATGCCGACGGTGTGCGGGAGGCGCGAACAGTCCAGGAACGCGGCGCCGCCCTTGTAGTCGATCAGAACGAAGTTCAGGGCGTCGGGCCGGTTGTGGACGGCCAGCGACGTGATGAGGGTCTGCAGCAGCTCCGACTTACCGGCACCCGTGGTACCGGCGACGAGACCGTGCGGCCCGTCCTGCCGGAGGTCGAGGAAGAAGGTTCCCTCGGCTCCGACACCCACCGGAAAGCGGGTGCTGGCACCCCCGAACCGCCATATCTGCTCGATGGCGGCGCCCGTCGGATCGGGCATCTGCAGCAGGTTCAGCAGGCGCGCCGCCGACGGCAGTGCGCTGTCCGCGTCGTCGCGGCTGACGTCGCGTACGGGGGCCAGCGACCGGGCCACCAGCTCGCACCACTCGCGGGAAACCTGATCGGCCAGCACCTCACCCAGTGCGTCGAGCCTCGCGCCGCGCAGCACCACGCGGTCGGCGGAGCCCATCGGCCAGCCGATCGCGACGCGGCACTCCTCGGGCAGCAGCCGCTCGTCCTCGTCCACGCACAGGGCGAACATGCCGTACAGAGGCCCCTCCTGCAGCAGCTGGGGCACGCCCGGCACCCGGCGGAGCAGCCGTGCCCCGTCCAGGACGATCAGGACGTGCGGGTCGGGCCGCAGCTGGCCCATTCCGCCCGCCGGGGTGGCGGCCTCCTTGCGGCGATTCAGCTCGTTGAGCAGTTCGGTGACGCGTCGCCCGATGGTCTCGGAGTCCGTGCCGACGAGAGAAACGCAGTCCTGTCCGTTGCGCGGAGCGGTGTGGGGCAGCCAGTGAGCCCAGCTCCATGCGTCCCCGGCATCCGGCGCGGAGGAGAACACCACGACCGACAGATCGCGTGGGCTGTGCAGGACGGCAGACTGGACCGTCAGCCAGCGGGCGCAGGCCAGCGCCTGGGAGCGGGCTCCGGCCAGACCCACTACGCCCAGTTCGGTGAACGGCAGCGGGACCGGCACGTCGTGTACGAGCGGCGGCGCGGGCGGCCCGTCATCGTCCTTCGTGCGAGAGGCCGCGAGCTCGATGTTCGCCGGGAGGTCGGCGACGCCGACGCGCAGCACCAGGGCGTCGGGATCGGTGAGCCTGCGCTCCCACAGGCGGCGCCGGGGGCCGGTCGCGAACAGCAGGAGGGAAGCGGCGTCGGGGTAGGCATCGCGGCGGGCCCTCTGATCCGCGGCGCACAGTCGAGCCAAGTCCTCGTCGTACTTGGCCTTCTGGGCTTTGTACTCCTTCACCGTGGTGCGGTGCTTCTTCTTGCCCTCACGGTTCTGGCTGACCCATTCGCCGGCCATCATCACCGGACTCATCAGACAGAACAGCAGCGTGTACGTCTGCTTGGTCATGAGGTACATGACCACGCCGAAGATCAACGGGGTGACGGAGGCGATCAGTTGGAAGCGGTGGCGTTCGGCCTTGCCGGGAGGGTCCGGAACCACCAGCCTTGCCCGCGGTGGCAGTGAGCTCAGCCGGGGCGGGCGGTTGTAGGCCAGTCCGCCCTCGCCCATCGGTGCCAGGTGAGCGTCGGGCTCGACCGGGTTGTCAAGGACCAGGAGTGAGCTGCCGCAGGTGACGAGTGCGCCTCTCGGCCACTCGCGCTCCCCGACGACGGCCTCGCCGTCGAGGAGCACCTCCGCATCCGCCGGTCCCGGCGCCAGGGTGACCCGGCCGTCGACGGCGACGCTCACGCGCAGCGCCTCGTGGGGGAGGCGGGGATCGGGGACAGTGATGGTGCAACCGGGCCCCGATCCGATCGTGGTCACACCGGCGGCCAGCCGGGCGACCCGTCCGGCGCCGGGCCCTCCGGTGACCCGTAGCTCGTGCCGCCCGGACGGTTCACCCGACCGCAGAAAGGGACCGATGGCGTCGTCGACGGATATCCGCATGCCGTCGCGGAGCACGTCGCTCGCCCGGGCATCGGGCTCGCAGTACTGCCCGTCGGCCCACAGACCCGGTGCGGCGGGTGCCGGTGCACCGCCGAACCGCGGGTCGTACGGGCTGTGCGGCAGCGCTGTGACGGTGGTGGGGACGGGTGCGGCCGTGGGCGCCAACGCCTTGGCCACCTCGTCGACGCTCGCGTCCTCACCGAAGTCGAGGATGACGTCCTGTGGATCCGCGCCCTGTCGGACCACCGTCACGGACACCCGCATAGGCCGTGTTCCTTCCTGGGGACCCGTGGCACTGCCACGTTGACATGCCCGCAAAGGTTATCCGGCTCGGCCAGCGGCGCATCCGTGCACCTCAGCGGTTCAACCTGCTAGGCGTCACCGAGTTGCTGCAGGTCCACGTACCCCGCCTTGAAGTCTGGCGAGTTCATCTCGACGTTCATGTGTCCGGTGTCGATGGCCGCGACCTTCCACAGCCGCCCCGCAATCTCGACGGTGCTGCCGCTGCGTACATCGTCATAGAAGGCAAGCTGTCCTTGGCCCGGAGCCGTCACGCTGATCGAGGCCCGAGCCGGACCACCCTGGATGTCGGTCACGACGGCACCCATGGCGGGCCCGTTGTCGGGCACGTGCCAGCGTAGCCGCCAATGACCGTCGTGCGTCGTCGGCCACTTGGCCATGTGTGCCCCCTGGCTCGTGCCGCTGTGGTCTGGCGTGGTGAGGACCACGCGGTAGGTGCAGATCTGAGTGACCTCGTACGAGCGCCCCTTCAGGGTGATCTTGCGTCCCGCTGACACGGTCTGCTTGGCCTCGTCCACAGACAGGACCGCGGTGCGGTGCCGCCCGTTAGCGCCCGCTTCGTAGTAGATCACCTTGCCGCCGCCCGGCAGCGCGGTCGTGCCGCCCCGCAGGACGTGCAGGCCCTTGGCGTCCTTGCCGCCGTCGCACACCGGGCCCTTGTCGGCGGCCGGCACGGGCTGTGGTGACGAGGACGACACCGAGGGGGCCGTGGTGTCCGAAGTCTTCGGACCGCCCGTCGTGCCGCAGGCGGCCAGCAGTAGTGTGAGGCAGACGGCCCAGCTTGGTTTCGCGATTCTCATCTCGCCACCTGCAACTCCTGTGGGGTGTTGAAGTATTTCTCGTACTGGTCTGGCGTGGCCTCGACGTCTGCAGCGCCACCACCCCATGGATTGCCGAGGATGATCTTTCCGTCGGGGGTGAATCCCTTGACGTAGAAGACATGTCGGCTGACGAAGCTGCCCTTCCACTCGTTCGGTACGTCCTTGGGGTCGACGGAGCCGGTCGCCACAATTACCGGGTGATGCGCCTCGAAAGACTTCTTGATGGCATCGAGGTTGTTGTCGAGCGATTTGGAGTCGTGACCAGTCACATATGGCGGGGCCATGTTGGTGTTGTCCCACTCGGTGGCACCGTAATCGCCCTTCTCTGCACGGTCGTAGAGCTTGTCGCCCTGATGATTGTCCGGAGTTCCACCCTTGTCGCCGCCGTACATCAGAGCGAACGCCTTCTCGTAGTAGGCGGGCCAGGTCTCTCCGGTTCCATGGGCCGACACCAGGTTCCCGTTCTGGTCCATCGGAAGATCGGGGGTGACGGTGACCCAGTGCTGATTGCCGTCCTTGTCCCAGATTCGGACATCCACCGTGCCGTTGGGGTTCTGTTTGATCCCTTCAGCGATGAACTTTGGATTCGCCTGGGCTGTGGCGGTGAGGGACGCGATGTACCAGCAGTCCGCGAACTGGCCCTGCGAGATGCTGGACGCATCGACCTTGCCCGGTGTGGCGAACAACGGCTCCGTGGGCATGCCGTAGTGCATGCCCTTCACGCCCTCGTTTAGCTGGGAGTTGTATCCCTGAAGCCATGCGTCGGTCGTGTCGAATCCCGGCTGAATTCCGGGGAAGGCTGCCTCCAACTTGGCCCAGTGCGACGGCCCCGCCTTCTTCAGCAAGGTGCTCAAGTGGTCGCGGAACTCGCCGTCGGGTATGCCGTCGTGGGACTCCCACCACCACATGCCGCTGTCGTCGGTCTTCTTCGCCAGATCGCCGTAGCGGCGGAGATCCTCGGCCGGAACCTTGGCAAGGAAGGCGTCGAGTTCGGCAGGGGTAAGGGCGTTGAGTTCATCCTTGATCTTGTCCAGATCGTCACGGTTGCCATCGTCGCCGAAGTCCTTGCCGTCCAGTGCGGCGATGTCCGCCAGAGCGTCGGTGATCTTCTTCTCGTCCGGGGCGTTCTCATCGGCGAAGGCGAGCGCCGGGTCGATGGCGTACCCCTTGGCGAGGAGTTCATTGCACTTCTCCAACTGGTCGCAGCGGCGCGTGATCGAGTCGGACATGTCGTGCAACTCGGGGCCGAGTGCCCCTGGTAGGGTGCTGCCGCCGAAAGGCCAGAAGAAGGAGAAGGGGTTGCCGACCAGCGGTTCGAGGGCCGGGCTCGTGGTGGCGGGTTTCCCACCGAGCAGGCTTTGGGCCTGGGTCAGCACCGTGGAGATGTCGCTGTGCAGTTTGCCCGCATTGTCGCCCAATGTCTTCAGGTTGCCCCCGAGGCTGCGGATCTTCGGGATGTCGAAGCCGGCGAATGGCATTAGCTCACCCGCCCGGTTTGTCGCTCTTGGCCTTGGCCGCTTCCTCATCGAGGTTGCGTGCCTCGGTCTCCCAACGCCGGGCGTCGGCCATCAGATCACTGGCCATCGAGTGCAGTGAGCCCTTGCGCGCGCCGAGTGTGGCGGTGGATGCCTCTGCGAACGGTCCCTTCCATATGGCAGGGCCCGCTTGCGTCACCGCGTTGTCGAGATACGGCCCGAGCGACCCCGCAAGGGCCCGCGCCTTGCGGGCGCACTCGCGCAGGTCATCCGCCCGCTTCTTCAACTGCGCGGGTGTCTCGCCCGGTTCGTCCGCTCTTCCCATGTCAACCCCGTAGTCGATCGGCCGCCAGGAACTGCGGGCAGATGTTAACAAACGTACGAACCGATCGAGTGAGACAATAGTGGATGGCCATTGCTGAATGATTTCCAGAAGCTGCTTATGGGAGAGGTTCAGCGGGCAGCATGGACGCGTAAGAGTGCGCGAACTCCTGCGAGTCAGCGCCCTCGGCACCCGTGCGTGGCTGGTTCCGCCGAAGCGTTAGCGGTTGACCGACTGGACCTCCTGGACGGTGACGTCCTGCGTCGTACCGAAGGCCCCGTCAGGCAGGTTGCCACCCGCGCCGCCGGTTCCCGTCCAGCTGATCTGCCAGGTGATGGTTGCCTTCAACGGGAATGTGCCGTCCCCGGAGGACCGGAGGTATTTGATGCCGCAGGGCGGATCCTGGTCGGCCTTGCCCGGGGCGTAGGCCTCGCCGATGGAGCCGTCGGCGTTCACCGTGCACTCACCCGAGGCCGGGTAGGTCACGGCGTCGGAGGTTCCCGGTTCGAGCTTGAGCGCGATCGGCTTGGCTGTGGTCGTGGCCTGGATGTTCAGCCCCGGCACATTCAAAGATGCTGTCACTGAGACGGGTTTGAAGGCGGCCTTGTCCAACCAGGCCCAGGTGGCCAGGTTGACCTTGGTCGTGTCCTTGGGGGCCAGGGATACGTGAGTCGTCGGCAGCCGGATGCGGCTGTAGGCCAGCTCGGCGAGAACCTGCGGGGACACGGCGTTCTCGACCTTGGGGGTCTCCCCGTTCTTGACCCAGAAGGGCAGCTTGTTGCAGTCCCAGGCGCCAGATTCGTCGAGACGGCTTGAGTCCTGTTCCGACACCCACCAGTTTCCCTCGTCCTTTTTGGCGAGGTTGTAGTTCTTGTATTCGCCGTTCTTGTACTGATCGCGTAGCTGTCCCGTCGCTACTTTGGCGTAGTCCGGCTGGGACGGGTCGTCGACGACTTTGTTGTAGTCGGCTTCCATGAGCTTCGCGAACTCTTCGGCAGGGATGGGCTCGTACCAGCAAGCCGGTGGGCTCCAGTCACCAACGGGCGCCAGGCCCGGTGACGCGCCCCCGCTGCCTCGAGTGGAACCCGAAAACGAGATGCGCGACTCAAGAGATCCATTCGACTGATTTCCGCTGGTCTGGTAGCTGCCCTGGGAGGGTCTGCCGTGCCCTCTGTCCGCGAATGCGGTTGACGGCAGCAGAGCGAGTGCGGCAGCCGTACCGGAAACCAGCAACCACTTCCCGTGCGTCTTCACGGCGTGCATTTCGCGCTACCCCTCACGGAAGCCAGCATGCTGGCTTGCCAGACGCCCTGTGCGTTCTTGTCCATTCGGGTGTTGTAGAAGACATAGGACTTGTTGGTCACGGGCGTCTTGTCGACCTTGTTCGTTTTGCGGTTCTTGTCGTATGCCTTGCTTTCGTCCGAGCAGTACGCGAGCCCGATGGACCCCTTGCCGTACTTGGTGAATTGCGGATCGTAATAACGCGTCGTGCCGGTGATGGTGTAGCCATCGTCCGTGTAGCCCTTGATCCAGTCGGCCGCGTCGAGCAGGGCTTTGCTCGTGTAATAGAACGGAATCGCCTTGGAGTTGAGATCGTTGTTGGCGATGGCGGCATCTGTGGCGTCGATGCGTCGCTTCGCATCCTCCAGCGCGGCTGCCTCGTCCGGATCGCTGGAGTGCCAACCCTCGAACACTTCCTTCACGTCCGAGGGCAGAGTGACGTTCGGCCGCTGAACCGTGTCCGCCGACGATGAAGGTGAGGACGACGGCGTGCTCTTGCCGGTATCCGCTCCCGTGATCTTGGCATTGCTTTTTGAGCTGCCCCCACCACCACAGGCCGTCAGAGCCAGGCTTGCCGCTGCGGCGGCTGCGACGGCGGCGGGCAGAGTGCGGCGCTTCACAGTGGACCCCCGTGAGACGACAGTTCAGTCAGGAGTATCGACGCTACAGGCGGGGTTCTCGGTTTCGCCAGTGTGAGCCGACCGCAGGAGACAGGGGGCTGAGCCTGCGTCACACAAGTCCCCGTCTGGCGTGGCCGGCTTTCGTGAGTGAATTGTGCAGGCCTGGTGGGTAGCGCGTGAGGGGCCGGTCTCCTTCCGGTCTGTGAGGACGGGGAGTCGGGACGCGCCTTGAGGGGCCTATGTGCGGCTGATACGGTGCGATGGCTTGACACTCGCCCGTGCGCTGGGTACCGAATGCGCCGGATCGGCGGAGTGTCCCGGACGTGTGTGAACGTCCCGGTGACGAGCGGAATTTGACAGGCGAGACTTTTCTTGGGTGTACGGGGAGCGGCTGCGTGAAGATCCAAGAGCGTACGGGGGCGAATGCCGGTCGTTCCGCCGCTCCGGCTCAGGCCCCGGCAGGTGACCGGTTGCCCACGCCGCCGCGGGAGCGTAAGCCCGCCCTGGCCGCGCTCGCGGTGCTGTTGATCCTGCTCGGTGCGCTGGGCGCGACCACGCTCGTGCTGCGCGCCGGGAACCGGATCGAGGTCGTCAAGGTGACGCAGCCGATCCAGGTCGGGCAGTCCGTCGACACCAGCAACTCCACGTCCGTGATGGTCGCCGCCGACAACAGCATCGACTATGTCCGATGGGACCAGTTGGACACCTTGAAGGACTACAAGGCGCGGACCACGATCTACCCGGGCACGATCGTGGTGGGCCAGATGTTCACCAAGGGCAACGTGCTGCCGGCCGGCAAGGCCGTCGTCGGTGTGTCCCTCAAGGAGGGCCAGTACCCGGCGGACATCCAGGCCGGTGACACCGTCGCCGTCTACAACGTCGGCAGCGCGACTTCCAGTTCGAGCAAGACCGGCACCGGAACCGGCACGGGCACCGGCACCGGTTCCTCCGCCGGCAGCCCCATCACCACTGCCAAGGTGGGTTACAAGAAGGACGGCGGCGACGCCACCATCAGCACCGGCAACCTCTCGCTGACCCTGATCGTCGACCAGTCCGACGCCGCCGCCGTGGCACGCGCCGCCTCCGACCAATCGGTCGCCGTCGTGCACGTCTCCGGCTCCGGCAACTAGAAAGCGGCACCCACCCCATGGCGCTCATCGCTCTCGCCGCCGACAAGGGTTCCCCCGGCGTCACCACGGCGGCCGTCGCCCTCGCCGCGGTCTGGCCGCGCCGCGTCCTGCTCGCCGAGACCGACCCGGCGGGCGGCGACCTCGTGTACCGCAGTACCGCCGCGCACGGCGGGCCGCTCAACCCGAACACCGGCCTGCTGTCGATAGCCGCGACCGCCCGGCGCGGCCTGGTGCCGGATCAGCTGTGGGATCACGTCCAGCCGTTGAGCGGCGGACTCGAAGTCCTCGTCGGTCTCGGCGTCGCCGAGCAGGCCGCCGGGCTGGCCAGCCTGTGGCCGACCCTCGGACACGCCTTCGCCTCCCTCGCCGACTCGCCCCACGCGCCCGCCGACGTCATCGCCGACTGCGGACGCATCAGCGGGGACACCCCGGCCGTCGAACTGTTCCCGCACGCGGCGCTCGTGCTGCTCCTGTCGCGTACCGAACCGGAGGCGCTGGCCCGGGTCCGGGACCGGGCCGCCCACCTGTCCGCGCGGCTGCACGGAGGGTCCCGCGGTGCCGCCGCCCTTGCCACCCCGCTCATCGGCGTCGTGCTGATCGCCGACCCGGCCGGCAGCGGCAAGCTCGTCAACCAGGTCAACGACATGCTGGTGCACGCCCAGACCGGCGCCCGCGTCGTCGGCACCCTCGCGGACGACCCGGCCGGCGCCGACATGCTCGCGGGTCGTAAGCGTGGCCGCCTCGACAAGTCGCTGCTGGTCCGCTCGGCCCGCAAGATCGCCGCCGACCTGAACCAGCAGTACGGCGCCGCCTGGGCCGTATCCGCCCAGGCCCAGCAGGCCCACCAGGCTCAGCAGGCCCAGTACCGACAGGCCCAGCAGGCCGGCCGCGACCAGGGCCAGAGCCAGGGGCAGCAGGGGCAGCAGGGGCAGCAGGGCCGCCACGAGCAGGCTCAGCAGTCCCGCACAGCCCAGCAGGCCCACCAGGCCCACCAGGCCCAGTACCCCCAGCCCCAGCAGCAGACCCTGCACCAGCAACCCCAGCAACCCCAGCAAGCCCCGCAACCCCAGCACAGCCGGCCCCAGCCGTCGTACCAGCCTCCCCAGGGCCAGCCTCCCCAGGGCCAGCCCCAGCCCCCGTACCCGTCCCAGCAGGGCCACGCGGGAGCCGGCCGATGACCGCTGTCGACCACCAGCTGGTCAAGCGGTTCCGGCAGGACGCCGGTGACCGGATCGCCGAGCAGCGGCGGCTGGACCAGGCCAGCGGTGTCACGCCGATGTCCACGGAGGACGAGCGGCAGTACGCCCGCGCGGTGATCGCACAGATCCTGGAGGAACACGCCCGCGCCGAGATCAACGCGGGCCGTGCACCGCTGGACGCCGAGACCGAGGAGCAGTACGCCGCCGCCGTGCACGCGGCGCTGTTCGGCGTGGGACGGCTGCAGCCGCTGCTGGACGACCCCGAGGTCGAGAACATCGACGTCAACGGCTGCGACCAGGTCTTCGTCGGCTACGCCGACGGGCGCGAGGTCACGGGCGAGCCCGTGGCCGAGTCCGACGAGGAGCTCATCGAGCTGATCCAGGTGCTCGGCGCCTACTCCGGCCTGTCCTCCCGGCCCTTCGACGCGGCCAACCCGCAGCTGGACCTGCGGCTGCCCGACGGATCCCGGCTCTCCGCCGTCATGGACGTCACCCGGCGGCCCGCGCTGTCCATCCGCCGTGCCCGCATGGGCAAGGTGTTCATATCCGACCTCGTCGGCAACGGCACGCTGACACCGGAGGTCGCCCATTTCATGGCCTGTGCGGTCCGGGCCCGCAAGAACATCATGATCGCCGGTGCCACCAACGCCGGCAAGACCACCCTGCTGCGGGCGCTCGCCAACGAGATCCCGCCCCACGAGCGGCTCATCACCGTCGAGCGTGCCCTGGAGCTCGGCCTCGACACCTTCCCCGACCTGCACCCGAACGTCGTCGCGTTCGAGGAGCGGCTGCCCAACTCCGAGGGACAGGGCGCCATCTCGATGGCGGAGCTGGTGCGCAGGTCGCTGCGCATGAACCCGTCCCGCGTCATCGTCGGCGAGGTGCTGGGCGACGAGATCGTGACCATGCTGAACGCGATGTCGCAAGGAAACGACGGCTCGCTGTCCACGATCCACGCCAACAGCTCCAGCGAGGTCTTCAACCGTATTTCGACGTACGCGTTGCAGGCGTCCGAGCGGCTGCCCATCGAGGCCAGCCAGATGCTGATCGCGGGCGCGGTCAATTTCGTCGTCTTCATCCAACGGCGCAACAACTACCAGACCGGCGGCCGACTGCAGCGCATGGTCACCTCCGTCCGCGAGGTCAACGGCGTCGACGGCCGCGTGCTGTCCAGCGAGGTCTTCGCCGAGGCCCCCGACGGACGGGTCGTACCGCATGCGCCCATCGCCTGCCTGGAGGACCTGATGGCCCATGGTTACCGGCCCCACGGAACCTGGGGGTGAGCATGGACTTCGGTGCACTCGGCGCCCTGTTCTCGACCACGGTCCTGTACTCCGTCGGCAGCGGCGTCACCGTCGGCGGCGGTCTCGCGCTGCTGCTCATCGCGGTCCGCGGCCTGCCCGCGAAGCCCCAGCACGAGAAGCAACGCGCCAACGAGCGCGCCGCCGAACTCATCCGGTTCGCCGGGCGGCGCGGCACGCTCGCCGGCGTCATCGGCCTCGTCGTGCTGCTGCTCACCCGCTGGGCGGTGGCGGGCATCGCCGCGGGCGTCCTCGTCTTCTTCTGGGACCGGCTCTTCGGCGGTGCCGCGCAGGAGCGCACCGCCATGCGCCGCGTGGAGGCGCTGGCCTCCTGGACCGAGTCCCTGCGTGACACCATCGCCGGCGCCGTCGGCCTGGAGCAGGCCATTCCCGCGTCCGCGCGGGCCGCCGCCCCGGTCCTGCGGCCCCACCTCGACGCACTCGTCGACCGGCTGCGCGCCCGCACCCCGCTGCCCGAGGCGCTGCAAGTGCTCGCCGACGAGATCGACGACGCCTCCGCCGACATCATCGTCGCCGCGCTGATCCTCAACGCCCGGCTGCGCGGCCCCGGTCTGCGGCAGGTGCTCGGCGCGCTAGCCAAGTCGGCGCGCGAAGAGGTGGACATGCGCCAGCGGGTGATGGCCCAACGCGCTTCCACCCGGCGCTCGGTACAGATCGTCGTCGCCGTGTCGGTCGCGTTCGTCCTCGGACTCGCCGTCTTCAACCGGGACTTCGTGGCACCGTACGGCACCCCCGTCGGACAGCTGGTCCTCTCCCTGGTCTGCGCCCTGTTCGCGCTCGGGTTCTGGTGGCTGCGCAAACTGTCCGTCATCGAGACTCCCGAACGCTTCCTGGTCCGGGACGAATCCGCGGTCCTGTTCGTACGGCCACGTACCCCGGCGGCCCAGGAAGAGGGGGTAGGGGGATGAGTCTCACGCTGCCGATCGTCGTCGGCGTCGTTTTCGGTCTGGGCGTCTACGCACTGATCCGTGCTCTGATGCCCACCAGGCGCAGCGCGGTCGCCCAGGTCGCGCGGATCGACGCGCTGCGGGCACGCGGAACGGCGTACGAGTCCGCGCGCCAGACGAAGGACGCCCAGGGCCGGTTCGGCGCGCTGCGCGCCCGCATCGGTGCCCGAGTGTCGGAGTTCTACCTCCAGCAGGGCTGGGAACAGCGCTCGCTCCGCGCCGACCTGGCCGTCCTGGAACGGAGCTGGGAGCATTTCCTCGCGACCAAGGTGCTGCTGGCGGTGACCGGTCTGATCTTCGGGCCGTTCCTGTTCGCCGTGGTCTGGACGATGGGCTTCGGCTCCAGTCCGGTCATCCCGGTCTGGCTGGCCCTGGCCTGCGCGGCACTGTTCTTCGTCCTGCCCGATCTGGAGGTACGGCGGGACGCGGCCGACAAGCGCCGGGACCTGCGCCGGGTCATCGGGGCGTACCTGGACCTGGTGTCGATGAGCCTGGCCGGCGGCCGCGGTCTGCCGGAGGCGCTGATGGCGGCGGCCGAGGTCTCCGACGGCTGGGCCAACCAGCGCATCCGCAATGCCCTGGCCGACGCCCGGATCACCGGGTACAGCCAGTGGCAGGCACTCGGCATGCTCGGCGAGGAACTGGGCGTGGAGGAGCTGAAGGACCTGTCGGCGTCGCTGGCCCTCGTCGCGGACGACGGTGCCAAGGTGCGGGAGTCCCTCGCCTCCCGCGCCGAGACCATGCGGCATCGCGAACTCGCGGAGATCGAGGGCAGCGCGGGCGAGAAGTCCCAGTCGATGCTCGTGGCCCAGCTGCTGCTGTGCGCCGGGTTCCTGGTGTTTCTGATCTTCCCGGCGGCGATGCGGGTGTTCCAGGTGTGAGCCGTCTTCCCTAGGTGCTCCCTAGGCGTGTGAACCGACTGCCAACTGCTGTATCGAGAGGACAAAGGGGACAACCCACAATGACAGCACGGAATTTCAACACCGGCATCCCGGCGGTGGACTTCCTGGTCGCCTTCCTGCGCGGGCGCGTCGAGCGCGCCCGCTCCGGTGAACTGGACCGCGGCGCCTCGGCGGTGGAGTGGGTCATCATCTCCGCGGTCGTCGTGGCGATCGTGGGCGTGGTGGCCGCCATCATCAACGAGGCGCTGAAGGGCGGCGCCAACAAGGTCGGCAACTGCATCAAGGGCGCGAGCGCGGACAAGACCTGCTGAGCGGCCGTAGGACGGGACGGGGATGACGGGGGTAGGGGTGAGCCTCGGCAAGTGGGTGCGCCGCCGGGCGGAGGCCGCGCGTGGCCGGACCGCCGACTCCGGCATGACCGCGATCGAGTTCGTGCTGCTCACGCCGGTCCTCTTCTTCCTGATCTTCGCGACCGTCCAGTTCGCGCTGTACTTCTTCGCGGACCACGTGGCCCAGGCCGCGGCCCAGGCGGGCGCCCGCAAGGCCCGCGCCACGGCGGACGAGCAGCCCGGCGCATGGCGAGGCGAGGCGCGGGACGTGGCCGACTCCTACATCCGCCAGCTCGGTCCGCAGCTGGTGCTGGCACCGGACGTACAGACGGTCCAGCCGGAGCAGCACACGGTCGGAGTGGAGATCTCGGCACGGGTACCCACCGTGTTCCCGGGCCTGGACCTCACCGTCCATGCGCGGTCGGTGGGGCCGGTGGAGCGGTTCGTGAAGGAGAACGGGAACTGATGCTCTCCGGCCTGAGAGAACCGGTGCGTTCCTGGCTGAGGAGGCGGCGCGCCTCCTGCTGCGGTCCGGCCGCCGACCGGGGCCTGTCCACGGTCGAGGTGGTCATCCTCGCGCCCGTGATGATCCTCTTCATCCTGGTGCTGGTGGCCTTCGGGCAACTCGTCGACGGGCGCGGTGCGATCGACGGCGCGGCACGGGACGCGGCACGGGCCGGCTCCATCCAGAAGGACCACGCGCTCGCGATGTCCGAGGCGCGCAAGGCCGCGGAGTCCGATCTGGCGGACGTCTGCTCCGGCCCGGTCTCGGTGGTCCAGACGAGCAGCGGCTTCAACCCGGACGTCGACCCGTTCTTCACGGTGGAGGTCAGCTGCCAGGTCAGAGGCCTTGCCATGCTGGGCCTGGACGTGCCGACCCGGCTGTCCGCCCGTTTCTCCTCCTCGCTGGACCCGTACCGGAGGTCGGCGTGAGAGACGTCGTACGCACCTGGTGGCCGGCCCGTCTGAGCCGCCTGGACGACCGGGGTTCGGGCGCGGGCGCGGTCATCATCTTCGCCCTGCTCTTCCTGTCCCTGGCGGCCTTCGTCATCGATGGCGGCCTGTCCATCTCCAAGCGGGAACGCGCGGCGGACATCGCGGAACAGGCCGCCCGGTACGCCGCCCAGGACATCGACAAGAACGCCCTGTACGAGAACGAGGGCGGCTCGGCGCCGATCAAGTACCAGGACTGCGACGCCCGGGTGAAGGCGTACGCCCACGAGATGGGCATGAGCGCGGCGGACATCGGCGCGACCCACTGTGTCACGGCCGACGCCGATCACGTGGAGGTGGAGGTCCAGCTGACCTACCAGCCCGTGTTCACGGGCCTGTTCTACGGCGGCGACGTGGTCGTACACGGCCGCTCGGCGGCCAGGAACGAGGTCGGCTGAGCCGGGCGCTCACCGGTTGACCGACTGGATCTCCTGGACGTTCATGTCCTGGGTGGTCTCGAAGGTGCCGTCCGGGAGGGGGCCGCCGCTGTCGCCGGTGCCCTTCCAGGTGATCTGCCAAGTGATACTTGCCTTCAGCTGGAAAGGGGTGCCGTTCGTGGCGCGCAGGTACTTGATGCCGCACGGCGGGGTCTTGTCGCCGTCTCCGTCGGTGTACGGCGTACCGATCGAGCCGTCGTCGTTGATCGTGCAGTCGCCTGAGGCGGGGAGGGTCGTGGCGTCCTCCGTGCCGGGGGCCAGGTGGAGGGCGACCGGTTTGGCGGTCGTCTCCGCCCAGAGGTTGGTCCGGGGGAGTTCCGCGCGGACCGTGATCGGCTGGAACCTGCCCTTGTCCAGCCAGACCCAAGTGGGCACGTTCACCGTGGACTTCGTGGCGGGTTTGAGCTCGATCTCGGTGTCGGGGACCTTGACCTGGTTGTAGGCGTACTCGGCAAGCATCTTCGGCGTGGGGGCGTGGGGGACCTCCGGCACGACGTCGGCGTCCTGCCAGAACATGATCCTTCCGCAGTCCCAGGATGCGGGGTCCTGGTCGTCGGGGGCGACACTGCGCCAGAAGTAGCCCTTCTTGCCTATGTTGTAGTTCTTGTACCCCGGGGCCGGCGACCAGGTGTCGTCGAAGTTCTTCTCGGGCTTGCCGTCCCGGTAGTGGTCGGTCCACAGCCCCTTGCCGAACCACGACTGATGGATGCCGACGTCACCCGCCCCGTCCGTCCTGTCGACGAAAGCCTTGAGCTCCTCACCGGTGAAGACAGGCTCGTACCAGCACGCCGGAGGCTTCCAGTTGACGTCCACCGAGGAGAGACCGCCGCGCTTACCACCGGTGGGTCCGCTCACCTGGCGGACCTTGATGTGTGAGTAGGTGGCGGAGGCGTAGATGTTCTTGTCGTTGGCTCCGCCGGCGGGTCCGGACGGCTTGTGTGTCGTGGTGTCGCCCGTGGGGCCGTCGGCATATGCGGTGCCACCGCTCCACACCATGAGCGTGACAACAGCCGTCGAGGTCAACCGTTGGGCGAGCGCCGGGGATTTCATGACTGGCACTCCTTCGCGTTGCCCACGACTTCGGCGACCTGGGCCCTCCAGGCATCGGAGGAACCCGACGGCGGGAACATGAGCAGACTGAACTTCTCGTAGCTGCCCAGGCTCTCCTTGGTGTACAGGATTTTGCCGGTTTTGATCTCCTTGCCGTAGAACTTCGCCTGGTTCCTGCAGAAGGCGACAAGGACGCGCTTGCCGCCACTCATCGTGGTGGCTTTGGCGTCGTAGTACTTGTCCGTCCCCGTGGCGGTCCATCCTCCCTTCACCCACGCCTGGATCTGCGACTTGGCGTACTGCGCGGCCTGGCCGCCCGAGTAGTACTGGTACGCCGGATCGTTCGGGTCCTGCTTGACGATGCCGTGCTTCAGCGCCCGGATGTAGTTCTCCGCGTCGGTGAGCGCTGCCGCCTGCTTCGCGTCGGACGGCTTTGTGAAGTCGAAGACCAGATTCAGGTCCTTCGGAACGCTGACATCCGGACCGTCCCCGCCCGTCGTGGCGGAGGACGAAGGGCTGCTCGACCCCCCGTCCGCCCCCTTGATGCCGTCCGTCCTGCCACCGCCGCCCCCGCCGCAGGCGGTGAGCAGCAGGGCTGCGGTTGCGGTCACGGTGGTGAGGATCAGGTTGCGGCGGGCCACAGTTGAGTCTCCCCCGGAGGTCGGTGTGTGTTGCAGGAGGCGAAAGTAGCAGGGGGGTATGACGGCCGCTTGTGGAGCAGCGGCAGGTTGTGTGGAAAGCGTGCAGAGTCGGCGAGTGGCGGCCGCAAAGGCGGCCCCCGCAGGCCTGGTTCACGTCGCCTGTCTCGCCTTTCCTTCGACGCTGTCAGTCCCAGTCAATAAGATCTCTGTACGCTCTCAGCAACCCGACCACATTTCCCGCCCATAGGACCCAGGACACCGCCATGGCGCGACGCAGCACATCAGGCTCGACGGGAAGCCCGACGGGCCCGCGGAATCGCACGCCTCAGCCGGTGCGCGTGCGCCGGCGTACGTTCGGGGACTTCGTCCTGGCGTTCCTCGCGTTCGTCGCCCTGCTGGCTCTCGTCGTCGGCGTACCCGGTGCGCTGGCCTTCTTCGTCGGCTGGCCCCTGCCGCACGGGATGCCGTCGCAGGACTGGCTGACGCAGGAGATCACCGTGCAGACCTTCCTGCACGTCCTCACCGTCATCGTCTGGCTCGCCTGGGCGCAGTTCACCGCCTGTGTGCTCGTGGAGGTCAGGGCCGCCCTCTCCGGCGTCGGTCTGCCGGGCCGGGTCCCGGGCGCCGGCCCCAGTCAGTTGCTCGCCCGGCAGCTCGTCACCGCGCTGCTCCTGGTCGGCGCCACCGCCGCCAGCCTCACCCCCGGGCTGTCGCAGCTCGGGCACAACTCCGGCCTGGAGGGAAACCACAAGGGCACGGTCGCGTCCGCCCAGAAGACCCCGGGGCAGCAGGGCGCCGCGGCCGTCGCCGAACACGTGGAGCACGTCGCGGCGCGGGCCAAGTCCGACAGCGGCAAGCACGGAGCCACCAAGTTCTACCGGATCCAGCCACCCGAGGGGCGCCACCACGACTCCCTGTGGGAGATAGCCCAGCGCCACCTCGGCGACGGCCGCCGGTACAAGGAGATCTACGAGCTCAACAAGGACCGTCTCCAGGCCGACGGTTCGCGCCTCACCGAGGCCAGCCTGATCCGTCCCGGCTGGATCATGGAGATGCCCGGCGACGCCCACGGTGGCGAACTCGTCGAGATGCCCGACGAGCACATCTCCCCGGCCGCGCAGCACCAGATACAGCAGTACGACAAGACCGGCCACCACGCCCACGGACAGCGGCAGCACGCCCAGGGCGGCGGCCACGTGGCCCGGCCCGAGCAGCGCGGGCCGGCCACGGGCACGGGCACGGGCACGGGCACGGGCACGGGTACGGGTACGGGTACGGGCGCCGACGGCGCCGGACAGCAGTCGCAGCAGCACGCCACCGCTTCCCAGGACCATTCCTTCGGCCTGTCCGAAGCCCTCGTCGGTGCCCCCCTGCTCGCCGCCGGTCTGCTCGCCGCCCTCGGCCACCGGCGCCGGCAGGCGCTGTGGCAGTCCGCGCTCGCCGCCGTCGGCGGCCGGCGCGGCATGGAACCGCCCACGCCGACCGGCGACGCCCAGAACGCCCAGGAGGCGCTGCTCGTCGGCGCCGACCCCGAGGCCGTACGGCTCCTGAACCGGTCGCTGCGCGGGCTCGCCGCCGCCCTCGCCGCCGAGTCCCGCCCGTTGCCCGTCGTCTACGCCGTCTGGCTCAGCCACGGCGACCTGCACCTGCAGCTCGCCCAGCCGTCCGGAAAGCCGCCGACGCCCTGGCGGCCGGGGCAGGACCAGACCTTCTGGACGCTGTCCCGCGCGGACGCCGAGCGCTACGACGACACCGACACCGCCGCTCCCTACCCCGGCCTGGTCAGCCTCGGCACCATGGACGGCTCCCGGCTGCTGCTCAACCTCGAGGCGGTGCCCGGCATCGTGTCGCTGAGCGGCCGTGAGTCCGACCGGGCCGCGGTGTTCGCCTCGGTCGCCGCCGAACTCGCCACCAACGGCTGGTCGGACCGCATGACCATCACTGTCGTGGGCTTCGGCGAGGACCTCACCGCGCTCGCGCCCAACCGGCTGCGCCACCTCGATGGCATCGAGGCGCTGATCGAGACCATGCAGGCCGAGACCCGGCAGCGGCGCGGCGCACTCGGCGCCGCCGGGCACGACTCCGTCCTCACCGGCCGCACCGGCCCGGCCCAGCACACCCGTTGGGCCCCGCACCTGGTGCTGCTGGCCGCCCAGCCCTCCGCCGAGGACGCGCGCAAGCTCGCCGAACTCGCCGCCGACGCAAGCCGTCTCGGCATCGGCTACCTCGTCGGCACGGAGACCGACGACCTGCCCGGCGCTGCCTGGGAGATGCAGATCACGCACGAAGGCAAGCTGCTCGCACCGCTCCTCGGGCTGGAACTGGACGCCCAGCTGCTGCCGGCCGCACAGCAGCGCGCGGTCGTGGAGCTGTTCGCTCAGGCAGATCCCGAACACGACCCGGACGGCCCGTCCAGCAGTCCGCCCTTCCTCGTCGACATCAGCGAACAGGGCCGGCCCGCGGTGTACGCGCGCCTGGTCGGGCCGTACGAGATCATCGGCCTCGACACCCCGGACGGCGACCGCAGCGCCCTGCTGCACGAGGCGCTCGCGCTCCTGCTCATGCACCGCGAGGGCGTCCACCCGCGTGTCCTGGCCTCCGCCCTGTGGCCGCGCGGTGTGACCGAGGACGTGCGTGACGCGCTCATCGAGCGACTGCGCGTCTGGCTCGGGAACGACCCTGACGGCAGCCCTCGCCTGAGCGTGGACGGGGCCGGCCGGCTCATCCTCGCCAAGGCCGTCGTCTCGGACCTGGACGTGCTGCGCTCGCTCTACCACGAGGCCACCCAGGGCAAGGGCGTCAACAGCCGTGCGGTACGCGGTCGCCTCCTGACCGATGCGCTGGTTCTCGTGCGCGGTCCGTTGCTCGCGGACCGCCCCGAGGGCCGCTACGGCTGGCTCACCCACGAGATCATCGATGCTCAGCTCCCGTTGCTCGTCGCGGACATCGGTCTTGCGCTCTCGGCGTTCCATATGGAGAGGAACCGCACGGAGAAGGCGATCGAGGCGCTCGAAGCGGCCCTGAGGACCGCTCCGGCGGACGAGCGCCTGTGGAACGAGCTCCTGCGGGTCATTCATGCCACCGGTGACTCGGACCGCCTGCGCGTCCGTGCCGCCGATTTCCTCTCCCGCAGCGGCGCCCGCGGCCTCCCGCCGCGCACCGAGGCCCTCCTCGACGAACTCGTGCCCACCTGGCGCGAGGGCATCGCCGCAGCCGGATGAGCGACGTGCTGCTGTGGGCCGCCGCCGCGCTGTGGGGCGCGGCGGCGGGAGCCCTGCTGCCCAGGGCCGCCTACCGCTTCGCCGTTCAGGCGGGGGAGGGGTGGCGCGATCGGTGTCCGTGGGGACACCCGCTCGGGGGCTGGCTCGGACCGACGCGCTGCGGGCAGTGCACGCGGGGCGGCGCGGGTTCCCCGGAGCCGCCGGCCGAGTCGTGCGATGTGGCCGCGCCGTACGCGCCCTCCGTCCTCCTGCTGTCCGCGGCGACCGCACTCCTGTGCGCCGCTCTCGCCGCCGCCACCGGGACTCGCCCGGAGCTGGGGGTCTGGCTGCTGCTCGCGCCGGCCGGGGTGCTGCTGGCCGTGATCGACCTCCGGGTGCAGCGGCTGCCCGACCCGCTGACCCTGCCCCTCGCGGCCGCCGCGCTCGGCCTGCTGGGCCTCGCCGCCTCGCTGCCCGAACACGCCGGCCACTGGCTCACCGCGCTGTACGGCGCTCTTGCTCTCGGCGCCGGCTATTTCGTGCTGTTCCTCATCAACCCCTCCGGCATGGGCTTCGGCGATGTGAAGCTGGCCGTGGGGATGGGCGCCGTACTGGGCTGGTACGGCTGGGCGGCGCTGATGCTCGGCGCCTTCGCCGGCTTCCTGTTCGGCGCGCTGTACGGCGGTGCGCTCGTCGTCGTACGGCGTGCGGGACGCAGGACGGCGATCCCTTTCGGCCCGTTCCTGCTGGCCGGGGCCCTCGCCGGGCTGCTGATCGGCGCGTACGCGGCCTGACGTCCTTACGGTGAAAGCGCTGGCGTAGGCTGGCTGAGTCCGTCCACAACCCTTGACGAAAGGGACGCCCGGTGCCCGAGAAGGCCGACCTCCAGTCCGTGCTCGACCGAGCCGCAGCGGGCGGACGCATCACGCCCGAGGAAGCCCTCGACCTCTACCGGGACGCTCCGCTGCACGCGCTGGGCGCCGCCGCCGACGCCGTACGCCGCCGTAAGTACGCCGGTGTCGAGCACATCGCGACGTACATCATCGAGCGGAACATCAACTACACGAACGTGTGCGTCACGGCGTGCAAGTTCTGCGCCTTCTACGCGGCCCCCAAGGACAAGGACAAGGGCTGGACCCGCGACCTGGACGACATCCTGCGCCGCTGCGCGGAGACGGTCGAACTGGGCGGCACCCAGATCATGTTCCAGGGCGGCCACCACCCGGACTACGGCGTCGAGTACTACGAGAAGCACTTCCGGGCCATCAAGGAGGCGTTCCCCCAGCTGGTGATCCACAGCCTGGGCGCGTCCGAGGTGGAGCACATGGCCCGCATCAGCGGTGTCCCGGTGGAAGAGGCCATCACCCGCATCCACGAAGCCGGCCTGGACTCCTTCGCGGGCGCCGGCGCGGAACTGCTGCCCGAGCGCCCCCGCAAGGCCATCGCCCCGCTGAAGGAGAGCGGTGAGCGCTGGCTGGAGATCATGGAGACCGCGCACAAGCTGGGCGTGGAGTCGACGTCCACCATGCTGATGGGCACGGGCGAGACGAACGCCGAGCGCATCGAGCACCTGCGGATGATCCGGGACGTACAGGACCGTACGGGCGGCTTCCGCGCGTTCATCCCGTACACCTACCAGCCCGAGAACAACCACCTGAAGGGCCGCACCCAGGCCACCCTCTTCGAGTACCTGCGGATGATCGCGATCGCCCGCGTCTTCCTCGACAACGTCCAGCACATCCAGGGCTCGTGGCTGACCACGGGCAAGGAGGTCGGCCAACTGTCGCTGCACTACGGCGCGGACGACCTCGGCTCGATCATGCTGGAGGAGAACGTGGTCTCCTCGGCCGGCGCCAAGCACCGCTCCAACCGCCTGGAGATCATCGACCTCATCCGCAAGGCCGGCCGCGTCCCCGCCCAGCGCGCCACGACGTACGAGCACCTCGTCGTCCACGACGACCCGGCGAACGACCCCGTCGACGACCGCGTGGTCTCCCACATCTCCTCCACGGCCATCGCGGGCGGCACGGCCCACCCCGAGCTGAAGCTGCTGCCGTCCGACTAGGCGCGCTGTGCTGACACTTCACTTCGCCGAGCGGTCTCCCGAGACGGCGGTTCTGGTCGACGGGGCGGCCGTCGCCGCCGTCGGCCCGTACGAGGAACTGGCCGCCGCCGAGCCCCGGGCCAAGGTGCGGCGTTGGCCCGGCATCCTCACCCCGGGGCTGCTGAATCCGTACGGTCCGGAGTTGCTGGAGGCCACCTACCACCCCGACCCCCGCGAGGCCGACGCCCTCGGTACCGAACCCATCGGCGGGCAGCGCGCCCGGGAGATCTTCCGCGGTGATCCCGCACGCCTCGGCGCGAGCGCGCGACGCGGGGTGCAGCGGATGCTGGCACACGGCACGGTGGCGGTGGCCGGGGAACTGCGGTCGCGGGCCGTGATCGACGCGGTGCGCAGGGCCGGGCTCGCGGTGGGGCAGCGGCCCGACCGCCTTCCGGGCCCCGCGGCGCTGTCCCCGACCCCGCTGATCCTGCTGCCGCGGCTCGTCCCGGGCGGGCCCGCCCGCTTCGCCGTGTTCGACGTCGCCGACCGCGCCGAACTGGTCCGCCGCGGCGCCGGCACCTGCGTGGCGACCGTGATCGGCGGGCGGTTGGTGTACCGGGGCCGCTGATCCCGGGGCACCGGACGGACCGGAGACCTTCGCCGGCCGAGCGGGCGTCGGCGAGGGCGCTTCCGGGGTGTCGTACCCCCTGCTGCCACAATGGGCGGGTGACCCGCGCTTCCCTGAACAAGCAGCCGCACGAAGTCGCCTCGATGTTCGACGACGTGGCGGAACGGTACGACCTGACGAACGACGTGCTGTCGCTCGGCCAGGACCGGCGCTGGCGTAAGGAGGTGGCGAAGGCGGTCGACGCGCGTCCCGCGCAGAAGGTCCTCGACCTGGCCGCCGGTACGGCCACGTCCTCACTGCCCTTCGCGCGCACGGGTGCGTACGTCGTCCCCTGCGACTTCTCCACCGGGATGCTCCAGGTCGGCAAGAGGAAGCACACCTGGCTGCCGTTCACGGCCGGCGACGCGACGCGGCTGCCGTTCAAGGACGACACCTTCGACGCGGTGACGATCTCCTTCGGGCTGCGCAACGTCCAGGACACGGACGCGGCCCTGCGGGAGATGTACCGGGTCACCCGGCCCGGCGGGCGTGTGGTGATCTGCGAGTTCTCGCACCCGACCTGGGCGCCCTTCCGCACCGTCTACACCGAGTACCTGATGCGGGCGCTGCCGGCGGCCGCGCGCGCGGTCTCCTCGAACCCGGACGCCTACGTCTATCTCGCCGAGTCCATCCGTGCCTGGCCCGACCAGCCCGCCCTGGCCGAACGGCTGCGCAAGGCGGGCTGGTCGAAGGTGGCCTGGCGCAACCTCACCGGGGGTGTGGTCGCGCTGCACCGGGGCTTCAAGGAGAGCTGAGCCCTGTCGGGCGGGGGGCTCACCGGTTGATCATCTCGAACGCGTCACCGGGCTCGTCGAGTTCGCGTTGGAGCCCGCTCATGGGCGGCCGCGGGATGCGTGGCTCGCGCACGCCCCCGCCGCCCTCTCCCTCACCGAAGTCGAACCACACGTACACCATCGACTCCCGCGGCACCTCGGCGCCGGGCTGCGGGTACTGGCGCACGACGTAGTCGACGACGGCGAGGTGGAAGTCCGGGCGGTCCGGCGCGTTGAGGAACAGGCCCCGCGCCCGGGCCGTTTCGCGCGCGTCCACGGCCATCAGTCCGACCAGCCGCGGCACGCGCACTTCGGGTGTTTTGGGTGTTATACGCACAGATGTCACCCCCAGCGGTACTGGAAGGGTAACGCTCGCATGCCCCAGCTGGAAGGCTACGGTGTCTTTCTGTGACAAGTGACTACTCTGTGTGATTGAGGCTGAGCCGGAAACAGAGAGCCCGCTCGTCCAGCGTGGGGTGCGGATAGGTCTCCGCCGGCTCCATGCCGAGTCGCCGGGTCACCGCGATCGACCGCTCGTTGCCCGGCCGGACCATCGCCACCAGCCGCGGCACCCCGGCCGTCCGCACCCGCTCGACCGTCTCGCGCGCGGCCGCGGTGGCATACCCCTTGCCCCAGTGCTTGCGGCCCAGCCGCCAGCCGATCTCTATCTCGCCGACCGGACCCCAGTCGGGCCGCCAGGGCTGCGCTCCGGTGAAGCCGACGACCTCCCCGGACTCGTCCAGCATGGTCCACAGGCAGAAGCCGAGTTCCGCGTCGTGCCGGCGCTGCCGCGCGGTGAGTTCCTCGTAGACCGACAGCGCGGCCGGTCTGCCGCCGTAGAACTCCATGACCTCGGGGTCGTCGAAGACCCGGTGCCAGGCGATCGCGTCCTCGTGGGTGGGAACGCGCAGCCGTACCGCGGGGAGGGGTCGGTTCACAGGGCAGCCCTTCAGCCGGGTGATCAATTCTGCTGAATAGACTGCCCATGTCCAGTGCCGGTCGGCACGCAGATTTCGAACTTGGGGAGATCCCACCGTGACCGTCGTGAAGGAGCCCCTCTCCGAGAACACCGCCGACGTGATCGTCGTCGGCGCGGGGCCGGCCGGCTCCACGACCGCGTACCACCTCGCCAAGGCCGGTCTCGACGTCCTGCTCCTGGAGAAGACCGAGTTCCCGCGCGAGAAGGTGTGCGGCGACGGCCTCACCCCGCGCGCGGTCAAGCAGCTCGTCGCCATGGGCATCGACATCTCCGAGGAGGCCGGCTGGCTGCGCAACAAGGGCCTGCGCATCATCGGCGGCGGCTCCCGCCTCCAGCTGGACTGGCCGGATCTCGCCTCCTACCCGAACTACGGACTGGTCCGCAAGCGCGACGACTTCGACGAGCAGCTCGCCCGCAACGCCCAGAAGGCGGGGGCGCGGTTGTACGAGCGCTGCAACGTGAGCGGGCCCGTCATCGACGACCGCACCGGCCGCATCACCGGCGTCACCGCCAAGCTCGGTGAGGACAAGCGCGAGGTCACCTTCCACGCGCCGCTCGTCGTCGCCGCCGACGGCAACTCCACCCGCCTGTCCCTCGCGATGGGCCTGCACCGCCGCGAGGACCGCCCCATGGGTGTCGCGGTGCGCACGTACTTCACCTCGCCCCGCCACGAGGACGACTACCTGGAGTCCTGGCTGGAACTGTGGGACCGCCGCGGCGCCCAGGACCGGCTGCTGCCCGGCTACGGCTGGATCTTCGGCATGGGCGACGGCACGTCGAACGTCGGCCTCGGCGTCCTGAACACCTCCGCCTCCTTCAAGGAGCTGGACTGGCGCGAGATCCTCAAGGCCTGGTGCGCCTCCATGCCCGAGGACTGGGGCTACACCCCCGAGAACATGACCGGCCCCATCCGCGGCGCCGCCCTCCCCATGGCCTTCAACCGCCAGCCCCACTACACGCGCGGCCTGCTGCTCGTCGGCGACGCCGGCGGCCTGGTGAACCCCTTCAACGGCGAGGGCATCGCCTACGCCATGGAGTCCGGCCAGATCGCCGCCGACGTCATCGTCCAGGCCCACGCGCGGGCCACGCCCGCCCAGCGCGAGATCGCCCTGCAGCGCTACCCGCGCGTCCTGAAGGACACCTACGGCGGCTACTACACCCTCGGCCGCGCCTTCGTGAAGCTCATCGGCAACCCGAAGGTCATGCAGATCGCGGCCCAGCGCGGTCTCACGCACCCGATGCTGATGAAGTTCACCCTCAAGCTCCTCGCGAACCTCACCGACCCCACGGGCGGCGACGCGATGGACCGCATCATCAACGGCCTGAGCAAGGTGGCCCCGAAGGCGTGAACCTCCGCTAGGCCCGGCTCAGCTCCTCGGCGCGGGCGGCCCGGCGGGCGAACACCTCGTCCCGCCGGTCCGCCATCTGCCGCAGCGCGTCCTTTTTCCCCCGCTTGGAGAGCCGGTCCAGGTAGAGGTGGCCGTTGGTGTGGTCGGTCTCGTGGATGAGGCAGCGCGCGAAGTACCCCGTGCCCTCGATGACGACCGGACTGCCCTCCTTGTCCTGCCCGCGCACGACGGCCCGGTCCGGTCGCGGTACGGCCATCACGGCACCCGGCACCGACAGACAGCCCTCGTCCTCGTCCAGGAACCGCCGCCCGCTCGTGGGCGTTTCGAGCACGGGATTGACTACGTGTCCGACATGCCGGACTCCTGTGTCATCGGGGCAGTCGTACACGAAGAGCCGTAGATCGACCCCCACCTGATTCGCCGCCAGTCCCGCTCCTTCGGCGACATACAGGGTGCGGAACATGTCGTCGATGAGTGCGGCGAGGCCGGGCCCGAACTCCGTGACGTCCCGGCACGGCTTGTGCAGGACCTCCTCGCCGACCTCGGTGACCCGGCGCACGGCACCACGCCCGGCCTCGGGGGCGTGGCGGGGGTAGTAGTCGGCGGGCCTTGCCTGCACGAACACGCGGGGCATGACGCGGTCTCCTTCGCTCATGGACGGACCGCCGGACGGCGGCCCGAGCAGAGCATGTCAGGAGCGGCGCTCCCAGGCGCCGGGAACGACGCAAGGGTCGCTGCCCCCGAGCGGCTGCGGCCCTACGCGCGTTGTACGGCGGGTGGAGTGCTCAGAGCACCCGCACGGCGCCGGTCGGCGGGTCGTACGACAGCGGCTTCTCCACGATGCCGGTGGAGGGGTTCTGAGCGCCGACGAACATGCCGTCGCCGACATACACCGCCACGTGGTACGCGCTGCCCGCGCTGCCCCAGTAGAGGATGTCACCCGGCTGCAGGTTGCTCAGCGAGACCTGCGTGCCGGCGGTCGACTGGTCCTGGGAGACGCGCGGCAGGCTGACGCCGATCTCCTTGAAGGCGGCCTGCACCAGGCCGGAGCAGTCGTAGGCGCTCGGGCCGGAGGCGCCCAGGACGTAGGACTTGCCGATCTGCGCCTTCACGAAGGAGATGACGGACGCGGCCGAACCGGTCGCCGTGGACGTGCTGCCGGAGTCCGACGTGGCGGCGAGCGTCGTACGCTCGGCGTTGCGCGAGGCGCGGGCGGCGGCTTCCTTGCGGGCGGCCTCCTCGGCCTTCTTCTTCGCGTCGGCGGCCTTCTGCTTCGCCTCCGCGAGGTCCGCCTTGGCCTGCTTCGCGGCGTTTGCGGCGGCCGCGTCACGCTCGGCCTGCAGCTGGTAATTCGCGGCAGCCTGCTGGGTGGCGTCCGCGGACTTCGCCGCCTGGGTGGCCAGGTCGGTCGTCAGGGTGGGCAGTTCGAGGGTCTGCGTCACCGGCTCGGCAGCGTTCGCCGCGCCGGACGCCCCGGCGACTGCCAGGGTGCTGAGGACGCCACCGGCAACTCCGGCCCGCATCGCGAGGGTGGACGCGCTGCGGCGGGGCTTCCGGTGGCTGCGTATGTGAGCGGTGTGGGACATGGGGATAACGGGTACCAGGGGCTCCTTCATATCTTCAAGAAACGTGTGCTGCGCCACAGTTGCTCAATCGAGACTTCAAATCCCGGGCGTGTCGCTCTTTATTGACGCCGTAACGGACATTGCGGACGCACGTGATCAAGCCCTTGATCACGGTCTTTGATCATTACGTCCGATTCGCCCCCCGCTTACCACTGGTTGCGGTCGTTGGCCAAGCCCGGTTCTCAGGGATCTCTCATCGATGTGGCGGAGGTCACGGAACGGTTACCGGAAGCGTGGCGTCCTTCGCGCGTGGAGCTCGTGAACGCGTGCACGCATCCGCACCCGCGTCCACGCCGCGTCCCGCCCTACCCCTGATGTGTGAACGCGCCCCTCTATCAGGCGGTCGCGTCCAGCGCCAATTTGCATGCAGCGGAAGTCTCTTGATATTGAGACGAGCTCTCCGGCCTGCGATGACGCGTGAAAATGTCACTTCTGGTGATCAACTGAACGCTTCGCGTATGAAGATCACCCATCATCCGACTTCATGATCCTTCGTCAGGTGGTGGAGATCACAAAGCTCGAGTAATACGCCGTGTCGCAGATCACAGAGTGGCGGGCATAAGATGCGTGGCAGTTGGGCTTGTGACCTGCTTCACATGTTCTCGATCTTCGCCGGGACGAGCGGGGCTCGTGGGACCGGTGAGGCGGCTGTGAGTCCAGTGCAACCGCCAGCAGTCAGTGCCGACTGAGAGGAGCGAGGAGCGGTGAACGCGTATGCGCCCATCCTCGTACTGGGAGCCCTCGGGGCAGGCTTTGCGATCTTCTCCGTGGTCATGGCCACGCTGATCGGTCCGAAGCGGTACAACCGCGCCAAGCTCGAGGCCTACGAGTGCGGTATCGAGCCGACCCCCACGCCGGCCGGCGGCGGGCGCTTCCCCATCAAGTACTACCTGACGGCGATGCTCTTCATCGTCTTCGACATCGAGATCGTCTTCCTCTACCCCTGGGCCGTCACCTTCGACGCCCTGGGGATTTTCGGGCTCGTGGAGATGCTGCTCTTCGTGCTCACCGTCTTCGTCGCGTACGCGTATGTATGGCGGCGCGGCGGCCTGGAATGGGACTGAGGGGCCTAGACATGGGACTCGAAGAAAAGCTGCCGAGCGGCTTCCTGCTGACCACCGTCGAGCAGGCCGCGGGCTGGGTGCGCAAGGCGTCCGTCTTCCCGGCCACCTTCGGCCTTGCCTGCTGCGCCTTCGAGATGATGACCACCGGCGCCGGCCGTTACGACCTGGCGCGCTTCGGCATGGAGGTCTTCCGCGGCTCACCACGCCAGGCGGACCTGATGATCGTCGCCGGCCGGGTCAGCCAGAAGATGGCGCCGGTGCTCCGGCAGGTCTACGACCAGATGCCCAACCCGAAATGGGTGATCTCCATGGGTGTCTGCGCCTCCTCGGGCGGCATGTTCAACAACTACGCGATCGTCCAGGGCGTCGACCACATCGTTCCCGTCGACATCTACCTCCCGGGCTGCCCGCCCCGTCCCGAGATGCTGATGGACGCGATCCTCAAGCTCCACCAGAAGATCCAGTCCTCCAAGCTCGGCGTTAACGCCGAGGAAGCCGCCCGCGAGGCGGAGGAGGCGGCGCTCAAGGCCCTGCCCACGATCGAGATGAAGGGGCTGCTGCGGTGAGCGACGCGAACGGCAACAGCGCAGGCGGCGCGAACGGCTCCGCGAACGGGGTGAACCCCGAGAAGGACCTCTCCGCCTCCAACCTCCCCGGCCAGCGCGGCCAGGGCGGCGAGGAGATCCGCGTCCAGCGCGGCATGTTCGGCGCCAACAACGGCGGTGACACTTCCGGCTACGGCGGACTGGTCCGCTCGGTCCGACTCCCGGGACCGGCGAGCAGGCCCTACGGCGGCTGGTTCGACGAGGTCGCCGACGAACTCGAAGGCGCCCTGGAGGAACAGGGCCTCCTCCCGGAGAGCGCCATCGAGAAGACGGTCGTCGACCGCGGTGAGATCACCTTCCACATCGAACGCGAGTACCTGGTCCGAGTGGCCCGCACCCTGCGCGACGACCCGGCCCTGCGCTTCGAGCTGTGCACCGGCGTCAGCGGCGTCCACTACCCCAACGACAAGGGCCGCGAGCTGCACGCCGTCTACCACCTGCGCTCGATCACCCACAACCGGCTGATCCGCCTCGAAGTCAGCGCCCCCGACGGCGACCCGCACATCCCGTCGCTGTTCTCCGTCTATCCGACGAACGACTGGCACGAGCGCGAGACCTACGACTTCTTCGGAATCGTCTTCGACGGTCACCCGGCCCTGACCCGGATCATCATGCCGGACGACTGGCAGGGCCACCCGCAGCGCAAGGACTACCCCCTCGGCGGCATCCCCGTCGAGTACAAGGGCGCCCAGATCCCGGCTCCGGACCAGCGGAGGTCGTACTCGTGAGCACATCGCAGGCATCCCCGCGCGAGACCACCGAGGGCACCGTCTACACGGTCACCGGTGGCGACTGGGACGAGATCGTCCAGTCCGCGGCCCGCGCCGACGACGAACGCATCGTCGTCAACATGGGTCCCCAGCACCCCTCCACCCACGGGGTGCTCCGCCTGATCCTGGAGATCGAGGGCGAGACCGTCACCGAAGCCCGCTGCGGCGTCGGCTACCTCCACACCGGCATCGAGAAGAACATCGAGTACCGCACGTGGACGCAGGGCAGCACCTTCGTCACGCGCATGGACTACCTCACCTCCTTCTTCAACGAGACCGCCTACTGTCTCGCCGTGGAGAAGCTCCTCGGCATCGAGGACCAGGTCACCGAGCGCGCCACGATCATCCGGGTGCTCCTGATGGAGCTGAACCGGATGTCCTCCCACCTGGTCGCCATCGCCACCGGCGGCATGGAGCTGGGCGCCACCACGATCATGATCTACGGCTTCCGTGATCGTGAAATGATTCTCGACCTCTACGAGCTCATCACGGGCCTGCGGATGAACCACGCGTACATCCGCCCCGGCGGCCTCGCCCAGGACCTGCCGCCCGGCGCGGTGGACCAGATCCGCGAGTTCGTGAAGAAGATGAGGAAGAACCTCCCGGAGTACGACAAGCTCGCCACCGGGAACCCCGTCTTCAAGGGCCGCATGCAGGACGTCGCCTACCTCGACCTGGCCGGCTGCATGGCCCTCGGCGTGACCGGCCCCATCCTGCGCTCCGCCGGACTGCCGCACGACCTGCGCAAGACCCAGCCGTACTGCGGCTACGAGACCTACGACTTCGACATCCCGACCGCCGACACCTGCGACGCCTACGGCCGCTTCCTGATCCGCCTGGAGGAGATGCGCCAGTCGCTCAGGATCGTCGAGCAGTGCCTGGACCGGCTCCAGCCCGGACCGGTCATGGTCGCGGACAAGAAGATCGCCTGGCCCGCCCAGCTCGCCCTGGGACCGGACGGACTCGGCAACTCCCTCGACCACATCAAGAAGATCATGGGCACCTCCATGGAGGCCCTGATCCACCACTTCAAGCTGGTCACCGAGGGCTTCCGGGTCCCGCCGGGACAGGTCTACACGGCCGTGGAGTCACCCAAGGGCGAACTCGGAGTGCACGCCGTCTCCGACGGCGGCACCCGCCCCTACCGGGTCCACTTCCGCGACCCGTCCTTCGCCAACCTGCAGGCCTTGGCGGCGATGTGTGAGGGCGGCCAGGTGGCCGACGTCATCGTCGTCGTCGCGTCCATCGACCCGGTTTTGGGAGGCGTCGACCGGTGAACACCTCTTCTTCCGAGCGCGGCGTCAGCCTGGGCATGCCCGAACTGCCCGCGCCCGCCTACCCGGACGACGTCCGGGCCCGGCTGGAGACGGACGCGCGCGAGGTGATCGCGCGCTACCCGGACTCCCGGTCCGCCCTGCTGCCGCTGCTCCACCTCGTGCAGTCGGAGGAAGGCCATGTCACACGCACCGGAATGCAGTTCTGCGCGGACATGCTGGACCTGACCACGGCCGAGGTCACCGCCGTCGCCACCTTCTACACCATGTACCGGCGCAGGCCGTCCGGTGACTACCAGGTCGGCGTGTGCACCAACACCCTGTGCGCGGTGATGGGCGGCGACGCGATCTTCGAGAGCCTCCAGGAACACCTGGGCGTCGGCAACGGCGAGACCACCGACGACGGCAAGGTCACCCTGGAACACATCGAGTGCAACGCGGCCTGCGACTACGCGCCAGTCGTGATGGTCAACTGGGAGTTCTTCGACAACCAGACGCCCGGCAGCGCCAAGCGCCTGGTCGACGATCTGCGCGCGGGACGGCCCGTACAGCCCACGCGCGGGGCGCGGCTGTGCACGTTCAAGGAGACCGCGCGGGTTCTGGCCGGCTTCCCCGACGAGCGGCCCGGGGCCGTCGAGGAGGGCGGCAGTGCGGGACCGGCGTCGCTGGTGGGCCTTCGCCTGGCAAGGGGAGAGGCCGCACCCGCGCGCGTGGTCCATCCGCGCGGAGGTCCGCATGAGAAACCGCACGACAAGGTGCACGAGCCGTCGCCGGCCGAGCACCTCAGTTCCCATGACGCGCCGCAGGAGACATCAGCCTCCGACCCAGCCCACCCGGCAGGGCCTACCGCCGAGGAGGGGGAGTGATGACCGTGGCAGCCGAACTCAAGGACACGAGCCCCGAGAAGCTGCTCGCACCCGTGCTGTCGGCCTTCTGGGACGAGGACCGGTCCTGGACGCTGGACGTCTACCGGAGGCACGAGGGGTACGAGGGGCTCCGCAAGGCGCTGGCCATGTCACCGGACGACGTGATCGCGTACGTCAAGGACTCCGGTCTGCGCGGCCGCGGCGGCGCGGGATTCCCGACCGGAATGAAGTGGCAGTTCATTCCGCAGGGTGATGGAAAACCGCACTATCTAGTTGTCAACGCCGACGAATCGGAGCCCGGGACCTGCAAGGACATCCCGCTCCTCTTCGCGAACCCGCATAGCCTCATCGAGGGCATGGTGATCGCGTGCTATGCCATCAGGTCGTCGCATGCCTTCATCTATCTGCGTGGTGAAGTCGTCCCCGTTCTGCGGCGGTTGCACGAGGCCGTGCGCGAGGCCTACGCGGCGGGCTACCTCGGCGAGAACATCCTGGGCAGCGGGCTCGACCTCCAGCTCACCGTGCACGCGGGCGCCGGCGCGTACATCTGCGGTGAGGAGACCGCACTGCTCGACTCGCTCGAAGGCCGCCGTGGTCAACCGCGGCTCCGTCCCCCCTTTCCTGCTGTCGAAGGGCTCTATGCCTGCCCGACTGTTGTGAACAACGTCGAGTCGATCGCGTCGGTTCCCGCCATCCTGCAAAACGGGAAAGATTGGTTCAGGTCGATGGGCAGCGAGAAGTCCCCGGGCTTCACGCTCTACTCGCTCAGCGGCCACGTCGCCAGCCCCGGCCAGTACGAGGCCCCGCTCGGCATCACCCTGCGCCAGCTGCTCGACATGAGCGGCGGGATGCGGGCCGGCCACCGCCTGAAGTTCTGGACGCCGGGCGGCTCCTCGACGCCGATGTTCACCGACGAGCACCTCGACGTCCCTCTTGACTACGAAGGAGTGGGCGCCGCCGGTTCCATGCTCGGCACCAAAGCCCTGCAGTGCTTCGACGAGACGACCTGCGTGGTGCGGGCGGTGACCCGATGGACCGAGTTCTACGCCCACGAGTCCTGCGGCAAGTGCACCCCCTGCCGCGAAGGGACGTACTGGCTGGTGCAGCTGCTGCGGGACATCGAGGCCGGCAAGGGCGTCATGTCCGATCTCGACAAGCTGAACGACATCGCCGACAACATCAACGGCAAGTCCTTCTGCGCCCTCGGCGACGGCGCCGCGTCCCCGATCTTCTCCTCGCTGAAGTACTTCCGCGAGGAGTACGAGCAGCACATCACGGGCCGGGGCTGTCCCTTCGACCCGGCCAAGTCGACGGCCTGGGCGGACCGCCCGGAGGTGAACGCATGACCGTGACCACCAGTGCTCCCGCGGGCGGGGGAGAGGCGGCGGTCCCGCCGGAGGACCTCGTCACGCTGACGATCGACGGCGTCGAGATCAGCGTGCCCAAGGGCACCCTGGTCATCCGGGCCGCCGAGCAGCTCGGCATCGAGATCCCCCGGTTCTGCGACCACCCCCTGCTCGACCCCGCCGGCGCGTGCCGCCAGTGCATCGTCGAGGTCGAGGGCCAGCGCAAGCCGATGGCGTCCTGCACCATCACCTGCACCGACGGCATGGTGGTGAAGACGCAGCTCACCTCGCCGGTCGCCGAGAAGGCCCAGCACGGCGTGATGGAACTGCTGCTCATCAACCACCCGCTGGACTGCCCGGTCTGCGACAAGGGCGGCGAGTGCCCGCTGCAGAACCAGGCCATGTCGCACGGCAACGCCGAGTCCCGCTTCGACGGCAAGAAGCGCACCTACGAAAAGCCCGTACCGATCTCCACGCAGGTGCTGCTGGACCGCGAGCGGTGCGTGCTGTGCGCCCGCTGCACCCGGTTCTCCAACCAGATCGCGGGCGACCCGATGATCGAGCTGATCGAACGGGGCGCGCTCCAGCAGGTCGGCACCGGCGAAGGAGACCCGTTCGAGTCGTACTTCTCCGGCAACACCATCCAGATCTGCCCGGTCGGCGCGCTCACCTCGGCGGCCTACCGATTCCGCTCCCGCCCCTTCGACCTGGTCTCCTCGCCGTCGGTCTGCGAGCACTGCGCCGGCGGCTGCGCCACCCGCACCGACCACCGGCGCGGCAAGGTCATGCGGCGGCTCGCCGAGAACGACCCCGAGGTCAACGAGGAGTGGATCTGCGACAAGGGACGCTTCGCATTCCGGTACGCGCAGCTCAGGGACCGCCTCCAGACCCCGCTGGTCCGTAACGCCGACGGTGTCCTGGAGCCCGCCTCCTGGCCGGAGGCGCTGGATGCAGCCGCGCGCGGGCTCACCGCCGCCCGCTCCCGGGCAGGTGTCCTCATCGGCGGCAGGCTGACCGTCGAGGACGCCTACGCCTACAGCAAGTTCGCGCGCGTGGCGCTCGACACCAACGACATCGACTTCCGCGCGCGCGTGCACAGCGGCGAAGAGGCAGACTTCCTTGCCTCCCGGGTGGCAGGCCGCGGCCGTGACCTCGACGGTACGGGCGTCACGTACACCTCCCTGGAGAAGGCGCCCGCCGTCCTGCTGGTCGGCTTCGAGTCGGAGGAGGAGGCGCCCGGCGTCTTCCTGCGGCTGCGCAAGGCCTGGCGCAAGCGCAAGCAGAAGGTGTTCGCGCTGGCCACGCACGCGACCCGAGGCCTTCAGAAGGCGGGCGGCACCCTGCTGCCGGCCGCGCCGGGCACCGAGACCGAGTGGCTGGACGCCCTCGCGAGCGGCGCCGACCTGGGGGAGCCCGGCACACGCGCCGCCGAGGCCCTGCGCACCGAGGGCGCGGTCATCATCGTCGGCGAGCGGCTCGCCGCGGTCGCCGGGGGCCTCACCGCCGCGGTACGCGCGGCCGGCGCGACCGGCGCCGAACTGGTGTGGATCCCGCGCCGGGCCGGGGAGCGCGGCGCCGTCGAAGTGGGCGCCATGCCGTCACTGCTGCCGGGCGGTCGCCCGGCGACCGACCCGCGCGCACGGGAGGAGGTCGCCGCAGTCTGGGGGCTCGCCGAACTGCCGCTGCGTTACGGCCGCGACACCCACCACATCGTCGAGGCCGCCGCCACCGGCGAACTGTCGGCACTGGTGGTCGCCGGTGTGGAGGTCGCCGATCTGCCCGACCCGGCACGCGCGCGTGAAGCACTCGACAGCGTCGGCTTCCTGGTGTCGCTGGAACTGCGGCCCAGCGAGGTCACCGCACACGCTGACGTCGTCCTGCCGGTCGCCGCGGTCGCCGAGAAGGCGGGCACCTTCCTCAACTGGGAAGGCAGAGTCCGGTTCTTCGAGGCCGCCCTCAAGCCCGACCAGATGACCCGCCGCCTGCCGCCGACCGACGCGCGCGTGCTGCAGATGTTGTCCGACGCCATGGACGTCCATCTGGGCCTGCCGGATCTGCGCACCACGCGCGCGGAGATCGACCGGCTCGGCTCCTGGGGCGGCCCGCGCGCCACCGAACCTCAGGAGTCCGCGGGCGCGCTGCCCCGTCCGGCCGTCGGCGAGGCCGTACTCGCCGGGCACCGCCTGCTGCTCGACCAGGGCGTCCTGCAGCAGGGCGACGAGGCGCTCGCCGGAACCCGGCACGCCGCCCACGCGCGCGTGTCGGCGGCGACGGCCGACGAGGCGGGCGTCGAGGACGGCGGCCTTCTCGCCGTCACCGGACCGTCCGGCACGGTCGAACTCCCGCTGGAGATCACCGAGATGCCCGACCGGGTGGTCTGGCTCCCGCTGAACTCCGCCGGCGCCGGCGTCGCCTCCGACACCGGGGCACAGCCCGGTTCCCTCGTCCACATCGGCCCGGCGGCACTCGCCGAAGAGGCCCCCAAGGAGGTGGAGGCATGAGCCCGTACCTCGCAGCTGAAGACCTCTCGATGTTCGGCCGCGACCCCTGGTGGCTGGTCGTCATCAAGGCGGTGTTCTGCTTCGCCTTCCTGATGGTGACCGTGCTCATCTCCATCGTCATGGAGCGCAAGGTCATCGCCTGGATGCAGCTGCGCGTCGGCCCCAACCGGCACGGCCCCTGGGGCATGCTCCAGTCGCTCGCCGACGGTGTGAAGCTGATGCTCAAGGAAGACATCATCGTCAAGCGCGCGGACACCGTGGTGTACGTCCTCGCGCCGATCGTCGCGGCCATCCCGGCCTTCATGGCGATCGCGGTGATCCCCTTCGGACCGGCCGACAACGAGATCTCGATCTTCGGCCATCGCACCACGATGCAGCTCACCGACCTGCCGATCGCGGTGCTCTACATCCTCGCGGTCGCCTCCATCGGCATCTACGGCATCGTTCTTGCGGGTTGGAGTTCTGGATCCACCTACCCGCTCCTCGGCGGCCTGCGCTCCTGCGCGCAGATGATCTCCTACGAGATCGCCATGGGCGCCGCGTTCGCCTCCGTGTTCCTCTACTCGGGGTCGATGTCGACGTCCACGATCGTGGCGCAGCAGCACGACCGCTGGTACATCCTGCTGCTGCCGGTCTCGTTCATCCTCTACATCGTCACGATGGTCGGCGAGACAAACCGTGCCCCCTTCGACATGCCGGAGTCCGAGGGCGACCTGGTCGGCGGCTTCAACACCGAGTACTCGTCCATCAAGTTCGCGATGTTCATGCTCGCCGAGTACGTGAACATGGTGACGGTCTCGGCCGTGTCGACCACGCTCTTCCTGGGCGGCTGGCGGGCTCCCTGGCCGATCAGCACCGCCTGGGCGGGCGCCAACCACGGCTGGTGGCCGCTGCTGTGGTTCGTGGCCAAGGTCGTGCTGCTGCTGTTCGTCTTCGTCTGGCTGCGCGGCACACTCCCGCGCGTCCGCTACGACCAGCTGATGAAGCTCGGCTGGAAGGTTCTCATCCCGGTCTCCGTCACCTGGCTGATGCTGGTGGCGACCGTACGGGCCCTGCGCAACGAGCACTACGACTTCGCCGACATCGCCCTCTACGTGGGTGGCGGTGTGCTCGCCCTGCTGCTGATCTCCTTCGTCGCCGACATGTTCCGGGAGAAGGCCAGGACGGCCGAACAGCCCGCCGCCGAGCAGGCCGGATTCGACCCGATGGCCGGTGGGTTCCCGGTGCCGCCGCTGCCCGGTCAGGAGCTGCCGCCCGTGCCCAGGCGCCGACCGCGCCGGGAGCGGGAGCTGATTGTCAGTGGCGGGACGGACACTGTCAGTGACGGATCTTCGGATGGAAAGGAGGCGTCGGATGGCTGAAGAGCCCAAGGAGACCAAGCCCGGTTTCCTGAACCCCGTGGCCGGCTTCGGCGTGACCTTCAAGGCCATGTTCAAGAAGCGGCTGACCGAGCAGTACCCGGAGCAGAAGAAGACCACGGCTCCGCGGTTCCACGGACGGCACCAGCTCAACCGCCATCCGGACGGCCTGGAGAAGTGCGTCGGCTGCGAGCTGTGCGCCTGGGCCTGCCCCGCCGACGCCATCTACGTGGAGGGCGCCGACAACACCGACGAGGAGCGCTACTCGCCGGGCGAGCGGTACGGCCGCGTCTACCAGATCAACTACGCCCGCTGCATCCTGTGCGGCCTGTGCATCGAGGCGTGCCCCACGCGCGCGCTGACGATGACCAACGAGTTCGAACTGGCCGACTCCAGCCGCGCCAACCTCATCTACACCAAGGAACAGCTCCTCGCCGGCCTCGAAGAGGGCATGGTCGACACGCCCCACGCGATCTTCCCGGGCACGGACGAGCAGGACTACTACCGGGGCCTGGTGACGCAGGCCGCGCCCGGCACGGTCCCCCAGGTCGCGGTCTCCAAAGGCGAGAAGCCAGACGACGAGGAGGTGGACGCATGAGCCCGCAGCTCGCCGCCTACACGACCTCGACCGGTGAGGCCTTCCAGTTCTGGGTCCTCGGCACCGTCGCGGTGATCGGCGCCCTGGGTACCGTCTTCATGAAGAAGGCCGTGCACAGCGCGCTCTGCCTCGCCGGGACCATGATCGTCCTGGCGGTGTTCTACCTCGCCAACGGCGCCTACTTCCTGGGAATCGTGCAGATCGTCGTCTACACCGGCGCGATCATGATGCTGTTCCTGTTCGTGGTGATGCTCGTCGGCGTCACGGCCGCGGACTCCCTGAAGGAGACCATCAAGGGGCAGCGCTGGCTGGCCCTTCTGTGCGGGGTCGGCTTCGGCGTCCTGCTGTTCGCCGGCATCGGGAACGCCTCCTTGAAGGAGTTCGCCGGCACCGGCCGGGCGAACGCGAACGGCAATGTGGTGGGCCTCGCCTCCCTCATCTTCACCAAGTACGTCTTCGCCTTCGAAATCACCGGCGCCCTGCTGATCACGGCCGCCGTCGGCGCCATGGTGCTCACCCACCGCGAGCGCACCGAGCGGGCCAAGACCCAGCGCGAACTGTCCGAACAGCGGGTCCGCGAGGGCACGTACGTACCGCCGCTGCCCGCCCCCGGCGTCTACGCCCGGCACAACGCGGTGGACATCGCGGGCCTGCTCCCCGACGGCACCCCGTCCGAGCTGACCGTCAACAAGACGCTGCGTGAACGCGGCCAGATCCGGGACGTGTCCGCGGAGGCGCTCAATGACCTACGGGCGCTCGAGCAGCGCGCGGAGGAACGCCTGGAGCGCAAGCCGATCGAACCGGCGACGTTCAAGCGGCCCGAGGAGGCGTCGAAGTGAACCCGGTCAACTACCTGTACCTCGCCGCCCTGTTGTTCACGATCGGTGCGACCGGCGTACTGATCCGGCGCAACGCCATCGTGGTCTTCATGTGCATCGAGCTGATGCTGAACGCCTGCAACCTCGCGTTCGTCACCTTCTCCCGGATGCACGACAACCTCGACGGCCAGATCATCGCCTTCTTCACGATGGTCGTCGCCGCCGCGGAGGTCGTGGTGGGCCTCGCGATCATCGTGTCGCTGTTCCGTACCCGCCACTCGGCCTCGGTCGACGACGCCAGCCTGATGAAGCTGTAAGGGGTCGGAAGAATCGTGGAGAACCTGATCGCGCTGCTCATCGCGGCGCCCCTGCTCGGAGCGGCCGTCCTCCTGGTCGGCGGCCGGCGCCTGGACCGCGTCGGCCACTGGATCGGCACGCTGCTGTCGTTCGTCTCCTTCGCCATCGGTCTCGTCCTCTTCGCCGACCTGCTGGGCAAGGGGACCGATCACCGGACCCTGATGCAACACCTGTTCAGCTGGGTCCCGGTGGCGGGCTTCCAGGCGGACGTCACCTTCCGCCTGGATCAGCTGTCGATGACGTTCGTCCTGCTCATCACAGGCGTCGGCTCACTGATCCACCTGTACTCGGTCGGGTACATGGAGCACGACGAGCGGCGCCGCCGCTTCTTCGGCTACCTGAACCTGTTCCTCGCGGCGATGCTGCTGCTCGTCCTCGCCGACAACTACCTGCTGCTGTACGTCGGCTGGGAGGGCGTCGGCCTCGCCTCGTACCTGCTGATCGGCTTCTGGCAGCACAAGCCCAGCGCCGCGACGGCCGCGAAGAAAGCCTTCCTGGTCAACCGCGTCGGCGACATGGGCCTGTCGATCGCGATCATGCTGATGTTCACCACCTTCGGCAGCTTCGCCTTCGGCCCGGTCCTCAGCCACGCCGCTGACACCTCCGAGGGCAAGCTCACCGCGATCGGCCTGATGCTGCTCCTCGCCGCCTGTGGCAAGTCGGCCCAGGTGCCGCTGCAGTCCTGGCTCGGAGACGCCATGGAGGGCCCGACCCCGGTCTCGGCCCTGATCCACGCGGCGACGATGGTGACCGCGGGCGTGTATCTCATCGTCCGCTCCGGCGCCATCTTCAACGCGGCACCCGATGCCCAGCTGGCCGTCACGGTGGTCGGCGCGGTCACGCTCCTCTTCGGTGCGATCGTCGGTTGTGCGAAGGACGACATCAAGAAGGCGCTGGCTGGTTCGACCATGTCGCAGATCGGCTACATGGTCCTGGCGGCGGGCCTCGGCCCCATCGGCTATGTCTTCGCGATCATGCACCTGGTGACGCACGGCTTCTTCAAGGCCGGGCTGTTCCTGGGTGCCGGCTCCGTCATGCACGGCATGAACGACGAGGTCGACATGCGCAAGTACGGCGGCCTCAGGAAGTACATGCCGGTCACCTTCATCACCTTCGGCCTCGGCTACCTCGCCATCATCGGCTTCCCCGGCCTGTCCGGCTTCTTCTCCAAGGACAAGATCATCGAGGCGGCCTTCGCCAAGGGCGGCACCGAGGGCTGGATCCTCGGCGGCGCTGCCCTGCTGGGCGCGGCCATCACCGCCTTCTACATGACGCGCGTGATGCTGATGACGTTCTTCGGAGAGGAGCGTTGGAAGAACCAACCCACTCGCTCTCCGGAGGCGCCGAGCGCGGAGCCCGCCGCGGAGCACCGCGGCGAGCACGCCGAGCCGCACCCGCACGAGTCCCCCAAGGTCATGACGATCCCGATGATCGTGCTGGCCGTCGGCTCGGTCTTCGGCGGTGGCTTCTTCAGCATCGGCGACCGCTTCCTGCACTGGCTCGAGCCGGTCACCGGGCACAGCGAGGGCCACTCCCCGGTCAGCGCCTGGGCAGTCACCGGGGCCACCATGGTGTGCCTGGCCATCGGCGTCGGCATCGCCTGGGCCCAGTACGGCCGTAAGCCCGTCCCCGTCGTCGCCCCGCGCGGCTCGCTGCTCACCCGCGCGGCCCGCCGCGACCTGCTCCAGGACGACTTCAACCACGTGGTCCTGGTGCGCGGCGGCGAGCACCTGACGCGCTCCCTGGTGTACCTCGACCACACCCTGGTCGACGGCGTCGTCAACGGCACGGCGGCCGGCTTCGGCGGCCTGTCCGGGCGGCTCCGCCGGCTCCAGAACGGCTTCGCCCGCTCCTATGCGGTCTCGATGTTCGGCGGCGCGGCACTCCTGGTCGCCGCGACCCTGCTGATGAGGGCGGTCTGATACCGATGTCCTTTCCTCTGCTGACAGCGACGGCGGCGCTCCCGGCCGTGGGAGCCGTCGCCACGGCCGCCGTACCGGCCGCGCAGCGCACCGCCGCGAAGTGGCTGGCGCTGCTCGTCTCGCTCGCCACGCTCGCCCTGGCGATCACCGTCCTGGTCCGTTTCGACCCGGGCGGCGCCCGCTACCAGCTCACCGAATCCCATGCCTGGATCAAGAACTTCGGGGTGCGGTACGAGCTGGGTGTCGACGGCATCGCGGTGGCGCTGATCGCCCTGACCGCCGTACTGATCCCGTTCATCATCCTCGCCGGCTGGAACGACGCCGACCCGCTGGAGACGGGCAGCCGCCGCTGGCGGCCCACCCAGGGCTTCTTCGCGCTCATCCTGGCCGTCGAGGCGATGGTGCTCATCTCCTTCGAGGCCACCGACGTCTTCGTCTTCTACATCTTCTTCGAAGCCATGCTCATCCCGATGTACTTCCTCATCGGCGGCTTCGGAGACCGCGCCCACGCACAGGGCGAGAAGGCGGCCTCGACCCAGCGCTCGTACGCGGCGGTCAAGTTCCTGCTCTACAACCTGGTCGGCGGCCTGATCATGCTGGCCGCGGTGATCGGCCTCTACGTAGTGGCCGGAAACTTCAGCCTCCAGGAAATCGCGCAAGCCCGCGCGAACGGCTCGCTGCACATGGCGACGAGCACCGAACGCTGGCTGTTCCTGGGCTTCTTCTTCGCGTTCGCGGTGAAGGCCCCGCTGTGGCCGCTGCACACCTGGCTGCCCAACGCCATGCAGGAGTCCACCGCCCCGGTCGCCGTCCTCATCACCGCGGTCGTCGACAAGGTGGGCACCTTCGCGATGCTCCGCTTCTGCCTCCAGCTGTTCCCGGAGGCCAGCAAGTGGGCGACGCCCGTCATCCTCGTCCTGGCACTCATCAGCATCATCTACGGCGCACTGCTGGCCGTGGGCCAGCGGGACATCAAACGCCTGGTCGCCTACGCGTCGATCTCGCACTTCGGCTTCATCATCATGGGCATCTTCGCGATGACCAGCCAGGGACAGTCCGGGGCGACGCTCTACATGGTCAACCACGGCATCTCCACGGCCGCGCTGATGCTGGTCGCCGGCTTCCTGATCTCCCGGCGCGGCTCGCGGCTCATCGCGGACTACGGGGGCGTGCAGAAGGTCGCACCGGTGCTCGCCGGCACCTTCCTGATCGGCGGCCTCGCGACCCTCTCACTGCCCGGACTCGCCCCGTTCGTCAGCGAGTTCCTCGTCCTGGTCGGCACGTTCGCGCGCCATCCGGCGATCGGCGTCATCGCCACCTTCGGCATCGTCCTCGCCGCGCTCTACACCCTCCTCCTGTACCAGCGGACGATGACGGGCCCGGTGAAGCCCGAGGTCTCCGCGATGCCCGACCTCCGCGCGCGTGAACTCGTGGTCGTCGCCCCGCTGATCGTGCTGCTGATCTTCCTGGGCGTCTACCCGAAGCCCGTCACGGACATCGTCAACCCGGCGGTCAAGCAGACCATGTCCGACGTACACAAGACCGACCCCAAGCCCTCGGTGGAGGCGGCCAAGTGAGCACAGCAGCCATCCACAGCCTGTGGACAACCGCGGCCGACCCGATCTCGAAGATCCCGGCACCGAAGATCGAATACGGACAATTGTCGCCGACGCTGATCGTCGTCGGTGCGGCGCTGGTCGGGGTGCTCATCGAGGCATTCCTCCCGCGCAAGCCCCGTTACTACGCACAGGTGTTCGTGTCCGCCGTAGCCCTGTGCGCCGCCTTCGCCGCGGTGGTCGCGCTCGCGGCCGACGGCTACGGCACCACCAAGGCGCACATCGCGGCCATGGGAGCGATCGCGGTCGACGGCCCGTCCCTCTTCCTGCAGGGCACGATCCTGCTGGCCGGCCTCGTCGGCCTGTTCACCTTCGCCGAACGACGCCTGGACCCGGCCGCGCACGGCAACCGCGTCGATTCCTTCGCCGCGCAGGCCGCCTCCGTACCGGGCAGCGAGAGCGAGAAGGCCGCGGTGAAGGCCGGTTTCACCACCACCGAGGTCTTCCCGCTGCTGCTCTTCGCGGTCGCCGGCATGCTGGTGTTCCCCTCGGCCAACGACCTGCTGACACTGTTCGTGGCCCTGGAGGTCTTCTCCCTGCCGCTGTACCTGATGTGCGCGCTGGCCCGCCGCAAGCGGCTGATGTCGCAGGAAGCCGCCGTCAAGTACTTCCTGCTCGGCGCGTTCGCCTCAGCGTTCACCCTGTTCGGCATCGCCCTGCTGTACGGCTACGCCGGCTCCGTGTCGTACGCGCGCATCGCCCAGGTCGTCGACGGCACGGTCACCAACGTCGACCCGGCGCTCGCCAACACCATGGGCAACGACGCGCTCCTGCTGCTCGGCAGCGCGCTGATCGTGATGGGCCTGCTGTTCAAGGTGGGCGCGGTGCCGTTCCACATGTGGACGCCGGACGTCTACCAGGGTGCACCGACGCCCGTGACCGGCTTCATGGCGGCGGCGACGAAGGTGGCCGCGTTCGGCGCGCTGCTGCGCCTGCTGTACGTCGTCCTGCCGGGGATGCGCTGGGACTGGCGCCCGGTCATGTGGGCGGTCGCGATCATCACCATGCTGGGTGGTGCGATCGTCGCGATCACGCAGACCGACATCAAGCGGCTGCTGGCGTACTCGTCCATCGCGCACGCCGGATTCATCCTCGCGGGTGTCATCGCCACCTCGAAGGACGGCGTCTCGTCGGTCCTCTTCTACCTGGCCGGCTACTCCTTCGTGACCATCGGCGCCTTCGCGGTGGTCACGCTGGTGCGCGACGCGGGCGGCGAGGCCACCCACCTGTCCAAGTGGGCGGGACTCGGCCGCAGGTCGCCGCTGGTGGCGGCCGTGTTCGCGGTGTTCCTGCTGGCCTTCGCCGGTATCCCGCTGACCTCCGGTTTCGCGGGGAAGTTCGCCGTGTTCAAGGCGGCGGCGGACGGCGGCGCGGCCCCGCTGGTGGTGATCGGTGTGATCTCCTCGGCGATCGCCGCGTTCTTCTACATCCGCGTGATCGTGCTGATGTTCTTCAGCGAGCCGAAGCCGGAGGGCCCGACCGTGGCCGTGCCGTCCCCGCTGACCATGGCGGCGATCGGTGTGGGCGTGGCGGTGACGCTGGTGCTCGGTGTCGCACCGCAGTACTTCCTGGACCTGGCGAGCCAGGCGGGGGTGTTCGTGCGCTGACGCTCCACTCGTACAGGCCGCTGCCCGGCACCCTCGCGCAGAGGGCGCGCCGGGCAGCGGTGTGTGGCCGAGGTCACTGATACGTGTCGGAGCGTGCTTTGATCCGCGTCAGGTCGAGGTCCGTCGGGAAGGGCACGTCCAGTTTCATACGCCCGCGGACGATGCCGGTGCTGGTGCAGGTGCCAGGAGAACGGACCGGTCCTGTGGATAACTCCGAGGCTGTCGGTCCGGACCCCTATCGTGGAGGCAGCGGTCGAGAGACGACACACGGGGGATCGACGGGGGCCAGGACGATGGGTGCGACGGGCGGGATCAGCGAGATGCCACAGGTGACCGAGGGGCCGGGCGCGGCCGACAGCGAGGCGCTGGCCACGCTGCGCCGGGTCTTCGGGTACGAGGCCTTCCGGGGCGAGCAGGAAGAGATCATCGAGCATGTGGTGGCGGGCGGCGACGCCGTCGTCCTCATGCCGACCGGCGCCGGCAAGTCGCTGTGCTACCAGATCCCGGCCCTGGTCAGAGCCGGTACGGGCGTGGTGATCTCACCGCTGATCGCCCTGATGCAGGACCAGGTGGACGCCCTGCGAGCGCTCGGCGTGCGGGCCGGCTTCATCAACTCCACGCAGGACTTCGACGAGCGGCGCGTGGTCGAGGCCGAGTTCCTCGCCGGCGAGCTGGACCTGCTGTACCTGGCGCCCGAGCGGCTGCGTCTGGACACCGCTCTCGACCTGCTCTCGCGCGGCAAGATCTCCGTCTTCGCGATCGACGAGGCGCACTGTGTGTCCCAGTGGGGTCACGACTTCCGCCCCGACTACCTCGCGTTGTCCCTCCTCGGCGAGCGCTGGCCCGACGTCCCGCGGATCGCCCTCACCGCCACGGCAACCCGTGCCACCCATGAGGAGATCACCCAGCGGCTGAACCTGCCGACGGCCCGCCATTTCGTCGCCAGCTTCGACCGGCCCAACATCCAGTACCGGATCGTGCCCAAGGCCGATCCCAGGAAGCAGCTGCTCGCCTTCCTCACGCAGGAGCACGCGGGCGATGCCGGCATCGTGTACTGCCTGTCGCGCAATTCGGTGGAGCGCACGGCGGAGTTCCTGACCGCCAACGGCATCGACGCGGTGCCGTATCACGCGGGCCTGGACGCGAGTATGCGCGCCACCCACCAGTCCCGCTTCCTGCGTGATGAGGGCCTGGTCGTGGTGGCGACCATCGCCTTCGGCATGGGCATCGACAAGCCGGACGTACGGTTCGTCGCCCACCTGGACCTGCCCAAGTCGATCGAGGGCTACTACCAGGAGACCGGCCGCGCAGGCCGCGACGGACTGCCGTCCACGGCGTGGATGGCGTACGGCCTGAACGACGTCATACAGCAGCGCAAGCTGATCCAGTCCGGCGAGGGCGACGAGGCGTTCCGCCGCCGGGCCACCGCCCACCTCGACTCCATGCTCGCGCTGTGCGAGACGGCCCAGTGCCGTCGTGGCCAGCTGCTCGCCTACTTCGGCCAGGAACCCGATGCCGCTGGCTGCGGCAACTGCGACACCTGCCTCACCCCGCCGGAGACCTGGGACGGCACGATCGCCGCGCAGAAGGTGCTGTCGACGGTGGTACGGCTGCAGCGGGAGCGCGGGCAGAAGTTCGGCGCGGTACAGATCGTCGACATCCTGCTCGGCAAGCGCACCGGCAAGGTCATCCAGTTCGACCACGACCAGCTGTCCGTCTTCGGCATCGGCCAGGACCTCACCGAAACCGAGTGGCGGGGCGTCATCCGGCAGCTGCTGGCCCAGGGACTGCTCGCGGTCGAGGGGGAGTACGGCACCCTGGTGCTCACCGAGGCGAGCGGCTCCGTACTGCGGCGGGAGCGGGAGGTGCCGCTGCGCAAGGAGCCGAAGAAGCCCGCCGCCTCCCGGTCGCGGTCGGCAGGCGCCTCCGGTGGCGACCGCAAGGCCAAGACAGCCGCGGCCGAGCTGCCCGACGAACTGCTGCCCGCTTTCGAGGCGCTGCGCGCCTGGCGCGCCGAGCAGGCCCGCGAGCAGGGCGTGCCGGCGTACGTCATCTTCCACGACGCCACCCTGCGAGAGATCGTCAGCCGCAGGCCCGGTTCGGTGCGTGAGCTGGGCACCGTCAGCGGTGTCGGCGAGAAGAAGCTGGCGACGTACGGGGAGGGCGTGCTGGCCGTGCTGGCCTCCCTGGACGGGCCGGCTCCGGCCGCCGGCGACACGCAGGACGCCGACTGGCCGGAGGCGGACCAGGAGCCCGAGCCCGACGACTGGATATAGCCCCGGCCCGCCGGGCGGAGCGGCTGTCACAGGCCCCGCGCCGCGTAGGCCCTGACGTCCGCGTCCGAATCGGCCGTGGCCGTGGCGAGGGCCGCACGCGCCTCCGTCGTGGCCCGGTGCCGGGTCAAGGCCAGCACCGCCGCCTTGCGCACATCTGCGTTCGGGTCGGCGAGCGCCTCGGCCAGGGCGGGGACGGCCGTCTCGGCGGCCGCGGCCGACAGCGCGGTGGCGGCGCCGGAACGGACCTGCCAGGCCCGGTCGGACAGCGCGGCCACGGCGCGGACGGCGAGCGGGGCCGGGCAGCCGACGTCGGCCAGCGCGGCCAGTGCGGCGCCGCGTACCAGCGGATCGATGTCCTCGGTGAGCCCGTCCAGGGTGGCGGCCAGCAGCTCGCGGTCGCCCGCGGTCAGGGACGCCCGGCCGACGGCGGCCAGGGCCTTGGCCACGGTGACCCGGACCTCCCGGGACGGATCGCCTGCTGCACCCGCCAGCGGCCGCACCGCGTCGACGGAGACGAGCGCCCGTATGGCCTCGGTACGGACGGCGATGTCGGGGTCCTCCAGCGCCGCGGCGAACACCCCGCCGTCGCCGAGCCGCAGGGCGCGCAGCACATCGAGGGTGGCGGCGCGGACCACGGGGTCGGTCGCGCCGAGGGCACCGTTGAGGGCGGTACCCAGGGCGGGTTCGGGCGGCAGGGTCTCGACCAGTTCGCGCAGTGAGGACGCGGCGGACGCGCGGACCTCGGCGTCGGGATCGGCGAGGGCACCGGCCAGGGCCAGCCCGGTGCCGGGCGGGACGGTCTCGGTGAGGACCGAGACGGCCGTACGGCGGACGGCGGGGTCCGGATCGGCCAAGTAGGGCTGGACCACGGAGAGTTCGGGTTCCGCCTCGGCAAGCTCCAGCAGTTCGAGGAGCCGGGGCGAGGCGGTGCCCACGACGCCGGCCCGGTCGGCGGAGGCGGTGGCACGCGTGGACGTCGGTCCTGCCGCGACCGGTGCCACCTCGCGCGGCCCGGCCGTGGCCACGTGCTCGGGACGGACCTCGCCCAGCCGGCGGGAGGGACCGCCGACCGGTGTGAACTCCTCGACCGGGACCAGATACGGAGCCACGGGGCGGACCGTGAACTCCATTGCACCAAAGGGGGACTTGTGCAGATCGAGATGGTGGAACCAGGAGACATCGTCGCGTCCGGGGTGGTCGAGACGGTCGTGGTAGAGGCCCCAGCGGGACTCGGTGCGGGCGAGAGAGGCGCGGGCGGCCATCTCGGCGCAGTCCCGGATGAAGCTGACCTCGGCGCAGCGCATCAGCTCGTGCGGGGTGCGGGCGCCCATGTCGGCGATGTCGGCGCGCATCCGCTCGAAGGCCTCCAGGGCGAGGGAGAGCCGCGCACCGGACTTCGGCGGTGCGACGTAATCGTTCACGAAACGGCGCAGCTTGTACTCGACCTGGGTCTGCGGCGGACCGTCCGGGTTGCGCAGCGGGCGGTAGATCAGCTCGTGCGCCTCGCGCACCTGGTCCGCGGGAAGCTCCCCGTCGTACGCCGTGTACTGGGCGGCGTCCGCGCCCGCGAGGTCGCCGAAGACGAAGGCACCGATCATGTAGTTGTGCGGGACGCAGGCGAGGTCGCCGGCGGCGTACAGGCGGGGGACGGTCGTACGGGCGTGGTCGTCGACGCGGACGCCGGAGGCGGAGTGGCCGCCGCACAGGCCGATCTCGGAGATGTGCATCTCGATGTCGTGGGTGCGGTAGTCGTGCCCGCGGCCGGCGTGGAAGGTGCCCCGGGTGGGACGCTCGGTGGAGTGCAGGATCGACTCCAGAGCGGAGACCGACTCCTCGGGGAGATGGCTGAGCTTGAGGTAGACCGGGCCGCGGTCACTGGCGACCTCGTCGGCGAACTCGGCCATCATCTGCCCCGACCAGTAGTCGGAGTCGACGAACCGCTCGCCGTGCCGGTTGACCTGGTAGCCGCCGAAGGGGTTGGCGACGTAGGCGCAGGCCGGGCCGTTGTAGTCCTTGATCAGAGGGTTGATCTGGAAGCACTCGATGCCGGTCAGCTCGGCCCCCGCGTGGTAGGCCATGGCGTACCCGTCGCCGGCGTTGGTGGGGTTCTCGTAGGTGCCGTAGAGATAGCCGGAGGCGGGCAGACCGAGCCGGCCGCAGGCGCCGGTGGCCAGGATGACCGCGCCCGCGCGGACGGTGACGAAGGCGCCGGTGCGGGTATGGAAGCCGGCGGCGCCCACGGCCCGCCCCCCGGCGGTCAGGATCCGCACCGGCATCACCCGGTTCTCGATCCGGATCCGCTCCCGCATCTCGCGCCGCCGCAACTGCCGGTAGAGGACCTTTTTGACGTCCTTGCCCTCTGGCATCGGCAGTACGTACGAGCCGGAGCGGTGGACCTGGCGGACCGCGTACTCTCCGTGCTCGTCCTTCTCGAACTTGACCCCGTACGACTCCAGCCGCTGGACCATCGCGAACCCGCGGGTCGCGGTCTGGCGGACGGTGGACTGGTCGACGATGCCGTCATTGGCGCGGGTGATCTCGGCGACGTAGTCATCGGGTTCGGCGCGGCCGGGGATGACCGCGTTGTTGACGCCGTCCATGCCCATGGCGAGCGCGCCGGAGTGCCGGACGTGGGCCTTCTCCAGCAGCAGGACGTCCGCGCCGCGCTCGGCGGCGGTCAGGGCGGCCATGGTGCCGGCGGTGCCGCCGCCGATGACGAGGACATCGCAGGTCAGCTCCTCGGCGTCGGTGACGGCGGGAATCTCCGGGTAAGTGGACGCGGGGGTGGTCACCGGGGTGCCTTTCAGGAGCCGAGCGAGGTGAGGATGTCGCGGCGCAGGGCCACGCGGGCCGGGTCGTCGAGGGCGCTGCGGTCACGGGGTCCGGGTACGTCGCGTACGACGGCCACCCGGCCGGAGCCGAGCAGGGCCACACGGTCACCGAGGAAGAGGGCCTCGTCCACGTCGTGCGTGACGAAGACCACGGTCGCGCCCGTGCCCCGCAACACCTCCACCAGCAGGTCCTGCATGCCGGAGCGGGTCTGGGCGTCGAGGGCGCCGAAGGGCTCGTCCATCAGGACCGCGCGCGGGCTGTCGGCCAGGGCGCGGGCCAACTGGGCGCGCTGGCGCTGCCCGCCGGACACCCGGTGCGGCAACTGCCCCGCCTGCGCGCTGAGCCCGACACGGGCGAGCCAGGACCCGGCCCGGGAACGGCGTTCGGAGCGCGGGACGCCGCTGATGGCGAGCGGCAGTTCGACGTTCCCGCGCAAGGTGCGCCAGGGCAGCAGCGCGTCCTCCTGGAACACCAGCGCACGGTCGGCCGACGGCCCCGTCAGCGGCACACCGTCCGCCTCGGCCGCGCCGTCCAACGGAGACAGCAGCCCGGCGAGGGTGCGCAGCAGCGTGGACTTGCCGCAGCCGGACGGGCCGACGACGGTGAGGATCTCGCCGGGCGAGACGTCCAGGTCGACGTCGTACAACACCGGCGCGTCCGGTCGGCCGAGCACGGCGGCCCGGAAGGTGAGCCGGGTGCCGCGCTCGGCCCCTGATGTGGATGCGACGGGAGCGGTGACGGTCTCAGACGAGGTGCTCATCGCGGGCCTCCTCGGTTTCCTTCTGGCCCTGCTGCTCGGGCTGGGCCTGGTCCTCGGACTCACCGCCGGCACGAACGGGGGCGGCGACAGGCCGGGGCACGCGGGTACGGCCGGCGGGGACGTACGAGGTGCGGGGCAGCCAGCGGGTCAGGCGTCGGCCGAGGAGTTCCACGGCCGTGGAGGTGACCCAGCCGAGGACGCCGATCGTGACCATGCCGACGAAGACGCCCGGGTAGTTCACCACCGTGTAGTCCTGCCAGGTGCGGTAGCCGACCCCGTACTGGCCGGAGATCATCTCGGCGGAGATCACACAGATCCACGACACGCCGATGCCGACCGACAGTCCGCCGAAGATGCCGGGCAGCGCGCCCGGCAGCACGACCGAACCGAGGATCCACAGCCGACCGCCGCCCATGGTGCGCACCGCTTCCTCCCAGACGGGAGCCAGCGCGCGGACGGCGTGCCGGGTGGAGACCAGCACGGGGAAGAAGGCTGCGGTGCAGGTGATGAACACGATGCCCTGCTCATTGGAGGGGAACAGGAGGATCGCGACCGGGACGAGGGCGATGGCCGGGATCGGGCGGATCACCTCCAGGATGGGGCCGAGCAGGTCCTCGGCGAGGCGCGAGCGAGCCACGAGCACGCCCGTGGCCACGCCCAGGACGGCTGCCAGGGCGAAGCCGGTCAGGATGCGGGTGAGGCTGTCGGTGAGGTCGGTCCAGTAGTCGCCGCCGGAGAGCCGGCCGGTGAAGGCGCGGGCCACGTCGGTGACCGTCGGGAACTGCGAGAAGCGCAGCCACAGATCGACGTTCAGGCTGGTCAGCGTTTGCCACAGGCCGAGGAAGGCGGCGAGGGAAGCCGTTCGCAGCGCATACCGGGCGAGGGGTCGCCGGGTCATGAGGCTTGCTCCAGAGCCTCGCGGTACGACACTGTGCGGGCACCGCCGTGGGCGGTGACGTAGGCCTGCGCGGTCGACGGTGTGACGAACGGCAGCAGTTGATCACCGTTGGCCACCCAGACCGCCTTGTCGGCGAACCAGAGGGTGCCGGTGGTGGTGTCGGGCACATAGGCGGCGCGGACGGCGTCCTGGTGCCCGGCTACATAAGTCAGCAGCTCCCGCGCCGACTTGAAGGAGACGGTCTTCTCGCTGCCCTTGGGCCACACCTCGCTCGCGGCCGGTGCGGGCGCGGCGGTGAGCTGCTTGGCGTAGGAGGTGCCGAGGGCCTTCTTTACGTACTGGTCGTCGACGAAGGAGTCCACGTCGATGTCGCCGGTCAGCTTGGCGGCCTTCAGTACGGACACGTCTTGCTTCAGCGCGGAGACGAGCTGCGGTTTTACGGCGGGGTCGAAGGTGGCGATGCCGTGGGCGCCGTTGTAGAGGTAGACGACCTCGGCGGGCAGGCCGGTGGCCTTGGCGACCTTCTCGGCGGCGGTGACGGGGTGGGCATTGAGGTAGTCCGTCGCCTCCGCCTGGGCCTTGAGGAAGGCATCCAGGACGGCCGGGCGCTGTTTGGCGAAGTCCTCGCGGGCGGTGACGCCGTGGAAGGTGGGCAGGTTCAGCTGGGCACCGTCGTACAGGGCCTTCGCCTTGCCCTGGTAGGTGAGCAGACCCGGCCAGGCGACGAACTGCGACAGGGCGTCCACGCTGCCGGAGGAGAGCGCCGAGGCGCCTATGGCGGGCTGCTGGTTGAGTTTGGAGATGCCCTTGTCGGGGTCGATGCCAGCGCGTCGCAGGGCCCGTACGAGGGTGCCGTCGGCGGCGGAGCCAACGCTCGTGGAGACCTTCTTGCCCTTCAGGTCCTTCAGAGAGGCCAGCCTCGAACCGGATGCGGCGACGACGGTGTTGAGGCCGCCGCGCAGGTTGTAGCCGGTCACTGAGACCAGGTGGGTGTGGCTGCCGAGCTGTTTGCCGCGGGCGGCGTTGAGCAGCAGCGGGAAGTCGCCCATCGAGCCGATGTCGATCTTGCCGGCGGTCATCTGGGCGGTGATCGGGGCGCCGGTGGCGTAGTCCTGCCAGTCGACCTTGTAGGTGTGGCCGTCATGCAGGGAGTTGAGCTGCTTCTCGAAGGAACCGAGGGAGCGCAGCAGTGTGCCCGCGGTGACGGTGTTGATGGTTTTGGACTGGTAGCCGACGGTCACGGTGACCGTGGAGCCGCTGCCCGCATCGGCGCTGCCGCCGCAGGCGGACAGGGGAAGGAGGAACGCGGTCGCGGACGCGGCAACTGCTGTTCGTTTCATGGTGGTTGCACCTCTCACCGGAGCAGGTAGGGCATGTTGACGGTGACGGCTCCGGTGGGGCAGCGGGCCGCGCAGGGGCCGCAGTACCAGCACTCGTCGACGTGCATGTACGCCTTGCCGTTGGTCTCGTCGATGGCGAGGGAGTCCAGCGGGCACATGTCCACGCAGAGGGTGCAGCCGTCGATGCACTTCGACTCGTCGATGGTCACGGGCACGTCGGCCCGCTGGGGCGCCAAGGGCATGGCTGTCTCCAGGAAACGTGCAGGCAGGGGTGGGCGCGAGCGGGGGTGTCTACGACCGGTGGAGCAGGCCGCTCATGGTGATCCGGTCGCCGCGGAAGCGGATGAACTCCAGGTCGACGGGGCGGCCGTCGGCGAGGTGTGTGAGGCGTTCCAGCATCAGTACGGCCGAGCCGCGCGGGGCCTGGAGTACGGCGGCGGAGTGGGCGTCCGCGGTCACCGCCTCCAGGGTGATCTCGGCGTGGCCGAGGGGCTGTGCGGTGACGGCTTCCAGGAGGCGGAAGACGTCGGTGTTCTCCAGGTCGGCGCCGAGCAGGGCGGTGCCGATGTCGAGCGGGATGTAGGTGAGGTCGAGGGAAAGGGGGAGGCCGTTCAGGCGGCGCAGGCGTTCGATGTAGAGGACGTCGGCGCCGGCGGGGACGTGGAGGCGGTCGGCCACCGGGGCGGGTGCGGGGGCGGGGCCCATGGTGCGGACCTCGTTGGTGACGCGGCCGTGTTCGTGGAGGGTTTCCGCGAGGCCCATGAGGCGGTCGAGGCCGTGGGGGTACTTGCGGGCGACGACCACGGTGCCGACGCCGGGCAGTCGTTCCACCAGTCCCTCGGCCCTGAGGAGGTCCAGGGCCTGGCGGACGGTGTTGCGGGAGGCGCGGTAGTCGGCGGCGAGGGTGGACTCGTGGGGGAGGGGGCCGTTCTGGAAGGCGCCGGTGAGGATCTGGTGGCGCAGCAGGTCGGCGAGTTGCCGGGCCCGGTCCGCACGCAGCCTGCGCCGCGCGCGGTGGGCGGCGACGGTGGTCGCGGCGCCCTGACCGGCATGGTCGCGGGGGCGGTCGGTGGGTGGCATGGCTGGAACCATACCGAGGCGGTAGGGAAAGTCGTGTTGCCGAAGTGTTGCGCCAGGTGAGGAGGCGTTGGATACCTCACTGAGCTGCGGGTTTTCCTATCAGCACGGGAAGATCTGCCACCCGGCCACCCGGCCACCCCGCCCCCCGGCCACCCCCCCCGGACGGCCAGTCAGGACAGTGCCGTCAGTCCCGGAGCGAACGTGATCAGCAGTGGCAGCAACGGCACCAGGGCGGCCACCGTGGTCGTCAGGGCCCGGTGCCGGCGCAGCAGCCTCGGCGGCGGCTCCAGCAGGCGGTCCACGCGTTCGCCCAGGAGACGCCGGCTGGAGTCGCAGGACAGGACGCCGCGGTGCTGGTTCAGCTCGATCAGCGCGAGGGCCGTGGTGAGGTTCCCGCAGCGCCGGGACGCCGTGTCGTCGGCCGCGAGCTCGACCAGGCGGTGCGTCTGGTCGCAGAAGTGGGCGAACAGCGGTACGCGCGGGAAGCCGGTGGCGAGCGCGGTGGACAGGTGCAGCAGCCAGTCGTGGTGGGCACGCGCGTGCCCGCGTTCGTGGGTGAGGACGGCATCCAGCTGGTGGTCGGTGAGCCGCTGCAGCGCGCCGGTGGTGACGACCAGCTGCGGCGGGTGTCCCGGCATCCACCACGCGTCCGGGTACTCGTCCTCCAGCACCAGCATGGGGCCGCGCGCCGCCGGCAGCCCGGCCGGCAGGTCGGGGGCGCGCTCGCGCAGTTGTGCGCGGACCTGGCCTCGGCTGCGCCGGGCCTCTGCGAGTTCCCGGCCCAGCATCGCCGTCGTCCAGGCGGCTCCGCAGGCCAGCAGCACGGTGAGGGCGGCAGCCCAGACCGGCGCGGCGGAGAGGTCGTAGGCGGCGGTGACGGAGGGCGGGGCGGGGGCGAACACGCGGTCGCGGACGGTGTGGAAGACGGCCGCCGTGCCCAGGATCAGTGCGGCCAGGCAGCACAGCAGGACGGTGGCGACCAGGCACTGCCACACCCACAGTGCGACCACGGGTTCCCGCTCGGGCCAGGCGGCGCGGGTCAGCGCGCGCGGCGCCGGCAGGGCGGCCGTCAGGGCGACGACGCTCAGCAGGAGCAGGCAGACGGTCATGCCGGGGCTCCGGTTCCTGGTCGGAGAGTTGTGCGGGTGCCGGGTGGTACGGGGCGATGCGCCACGGGCGCGTCGCGTGGTGCGTGTCCGCCCAGTATGACGGTGCGGGGCTGCGCGAGTCAGGTCTCGGCGGTGATCCGTCCCGAGGCTGCGGCCGCCAGCTGTCCTGACCGCTGCAGGCCATGTACGCCCTCCCCCGTGAAAGCACGTCTTGTACTCACCGCTTGTATCAAGCGGTGAGTACAAGATGCTCGCCCCGGCGGACTTCTTGTTACAAGGTGCCGTTCAGCTCGACATCGTCACCCTGCCACGACCCGACCGCTGACCTCCCCCAGTCCGACACGGCGCCCGTCCGCGGCGGGGGCCCAGGCGGAGAGGGTCACCACGTCGCCGTCCTCCAGGAAGGTCCGCTTGCCGTCCGGGAGTTCGAGGGGGTCGCGGCCGTTCCAGGTCAGTTCCAGCAGTGAGCCGCGCTGACGCTCCTCGGGGCCGCTCACCGTGCCCGAGCCGTACAGGTCGCCGGTGCGCAGTGAGGCGCCGTTCACCGTCATGTGGGCGAGTTGCTGGGCCGCGGTCCAGTACATGGTCGAAAAAGGCGGCTCGGAGACCACATGGCCGTTGATGGCGACGGAGATCCGCAGGTCGTAGCCGCCGGGCTCGATGCCGGGCGCCGAGTCGTCCAGATAGGGCAGCAGCGGGTGGGTGCGCTCCGGAGGCGCCACGCGCGCGTGCTCCAGCGCTTCCAGCGGGGTGATCCACGCCGACACCGAGGTCGCGAAGGACTTGCCGAGGAACGGGCCGAGGGGGACGTACTCCCAGGCCTGGATGTCCCGCGCGGACCAGTCGTTCAGCAGGCACAGCCCGAAGACGTGCTCGCGGAAGTCGGCCAGGTCGACCGGGCTGCCCAGCGTGGACGGCACGCCCACGACGAAGCCGACCTCGGCCTCGATGTCCAGCCGGATCGACGGGCCGAAGACGGGCGCCGGGTCGGTGGGCGCCTTGCGCTGCCCGGACGGCCGTACGACGTCCGTGCCGGAGACGACTACCGTGCCGGAGCGGCCGTGGTAACCGATCGGGAGATGCTTCCAGTTGGGGGTGAGGGAGTCCTCCGCGTCCGGGCGGAAGATCTTGCCGACGTTGCGGGAGTGGTTTTCCGAGGCGTAGAAGTCGACGTAGTCCGCCACCTCGAAGGGCAGGTGCAGGGTCACCTCGGACAGGGGGTGGAACAGCGGCTCGAGGGTCTCGTGGTGCGCGGGGTCCGTGACCCAGGCGGTGACGGCGCGCCGTACCTCCGACCAGGTCGGCCGGCCGGCGGCCAGCAGCTTGTTGAGGGTGGGCCGCGCGAGCAGCGCGTGGTGCGGGGAGCCGAGGGCGGCGGCTGCGGCGCCCGCGTCGAGGACGTGGTCCCCGAGCCGGACGCCGACCCTCCGCTCCGTGCTGCCGGAGGGCGAGAACACGCCATAGGGAAGGTTGTGCGGGCCGAAGGGGTCGCCCTCGGGGACGTCGAAGGGGGGCATGGGGTGCTGCCTCACTCTCATCCGGGCCGTGCGCGGCGATCGTTTCATGTGGTCGGGCCACACGTTACGGCCGTGATGCGTGTCTTGGGCAGTGCCTCCTGCGGTGGCCCGGAGGGTGTCCGAAAGGTGCGTGTCGCAGGGGCTTCGAAAGGTTGCTCGCACCCTGTCTAAAGAGTTCGCAATGTCCGAATAGGCCTTGTCGGAGGGGGCAATTCCGGCTTAGCGTCCTTTGGGGACACGGACGGGGTGGGTCCGTTCCGTTGGGGGGACACGTGGGGGGACCCGTGGCCGGAAACACCGTCGGTGTGCCGTTCGAGGCGGACCGGGACGTACCAGGACTGATCGTCAAGTTCGGCGACTATCCGCTGCACCATGGCGGTGTCGGTGCGATTCGCAGCCTCGGCCGGCTCGGCGTGCCCATGTATGCCATCACCGAGGACGCGTACACGCCCGCGGCCTCCTCGCGCTATCTGAAGAAGGCCTTCGTGTGGCCGACGACCGGGGCGGAAGCCCCGGGTCACCTGGTCGAGGGCCTGCTGCGGATCGGCCGTCGCATCGGCCGCCCCGCTGTCCTGATCCCGACCGACGAGGAGGCCGCCGTACTGATCGCCGAGCACCAGGGCGATCTGACCGGATCCTTTCTCTTCCCGCGTGTCGACCCCGGGCTCCCGCGCCGCCTCGCCAGCAAGCAGGGCCTGCACGAACTGTGCGTGGAGCACGGCATCGCGAGCCCCGCGTCGGCGTTCCCGGAGTCGTACGAGGACATCGTCGCCTTCGCCGACACGGCCCGTTTCCCGGTGGTGGCCAAGAACCGGGAGGCGTTCGTCCGGCGCAGCAAGCCCGCCGTCAACGGCACCACGAAGATCGCCACGCGCGCGGGGCTGCTCTTGCTCGCCCGTGACTGGGGCGAGGAACCCGGCGTGATCCTCCAGGAGTACCTGCCGCGCGAGGAGGCCGAGGACTGGATCGTGCACGCCTGCTTCGACCAGGACTCCAGCCCCCTCGCGCTGTTCACCGGGGTCAAGGTCCGTTCCTGGCCGCCACACGCCGGCATGACGGCGAACGCGTACGTCGTCGACAACCCGGAACTCACCGACCTCGCCACGCGTTTCATCAAACAGATCGGCTACAGCGGCATCATCGACCTCGACCTGCGCTTCGACCGGCGCGACGGACAGTACAAGCTCCTGGACTTCAACCCGCGCATGGGCGCCCAGTTCCGCCTCTTCGAGAACGAGTCGGGAGTGGACGTCGTACGCGCGATGCATCTGAACCTGACCGGCCGCCCCGTTCCGGAGGGGGAACAGCGCGCCGGCCACCGCTACATCGTGGAGAACATCGACCTCCCCGCCCTCCTCGCCTACCGCCGCAGCGGCTATACGACGCCGCACGCGCCGGCGAAGGCGAGCGGGACGGAGCTGGCCTGGTTCGCGGGTGACGACCCGCTGCCGTTCCTCACGATGCTCGCCCGCTTCGTGCGCCCGGGCGCGAAGCACCTCTATCAGCTGTGGCGGACCAACCGCCGCGGCAGCGGCACCACCACGAAGTAGGCAAAGCCACACCAAGAGTGGCGCACCATGTCCTGGGGAGGGACTTCGTGACTCGACCGGTTGCAGTCATCGGGGCCGGGCCGTTCGGCCTGTCCACCGCCGCCCATCTGCGGGCGCGCGGCATCCCCGTCCGCGTCTTCGGCGACCCCATGGTCAGCTGGCGCGACCACATGCCCGAGGGCATGCTCCTGAAGTCCACGCCCGTCGCCTCGAACTTCGACTGCCCGCAGCCCGGCCACACCCTCGCCGACTACTGCGATGCGGCCGGGATCCGCCGCCTGGTGGCCGACGAGGACATCATCCCGGTGCAGACGTTCATCGGCTATGGCGAGTGGTTCCAGCAGAAGCTGGTGCCCGAGCTGGAGCGGGTGCGGGTGGTCTCCGTCGACCGCGACAAGAGCGGCGGCTTCGAACTGAAACTGGACTCGGGGGAGATGTTCACCGCGCGCGCGGTCGTCGTCGCCACCGGTCTGTCGGGCCTCGCGTACCTCCCGGCGGACCTCGCGGGAGCCGCGGCCGACGGACCGGCGCCCACGGGCCCGGTCTCGCACAGCTCCCAGCATCACGACCTGAGCCGTTTCGCCGGCAAGGAACTGATCGTGATCGGCGCCGGCCAGTCCGCGCTGGAGACGGCGGCGCTCGCGGCGGAAGCGGGGGCACGCGTGCGTGTGGTCGCGCGGGGCCGCGGCCGGGTCGCCTTCGGCGCACCACCGTGGGACCAGCCGAGGCTGCGCCCCGAGTCCCCGTTCGGCAACGCCTGGTCCCTGTGGGCGCTCAGCTACTACCCGCACCCCTACCGCTACCTGCCGGAGGCCACCCGTCACTTCCTGGTACGCCGCGTCCTCGGCCCGCTCGGTGCCTGGTGGCTGCGCGAGCGTTTCGAGAGCGCCGTGCAGGTGCAGGACGTGGAGCGGGTCGTGGCCGCCGAGGCGCCGGACGGCAGCCCCGTCCTCACCGTCCGCACCCACGGCGGGCAGGCCGAGCGGCTCACCGCCGACCACGTCATCGCCGCCACCGGCTACCGCGTCGACATAGCGGCGATGGACTTCCTCGGCCATGAACTGCGCACCCGGCTCGCGGTGAGCCGTGGCACGCCGAAGCTCGGCCCCGGCTTCGTCTCGTCCGTCCCCGGCCTGTACTTCACCGGTCTGCCGGCGGCGTCGTCGTACGGCCCGGTGATGCGCTTCGTCTGCGGTACGGAGTTCGCCTCCCCGCGCCTTGCCAAACACCTGGCGGCGGCCCACGGCTGAAGCCGCGGAGCCGACCGCGCACGCCGGGCTCCGTCATCAACGAGGAACCGGAGGACACCACTTGGGGTGTACCAGTACGTAAGTGCGCAGCACGGCAAGGTGAGTCGGCGGGGCGCGGTATCCGTATTCTCTGATCATGGCAGCCTCCCCCGTGTATGCACTGATCGCCACCGACCTGGACGGAACGCTGCTGCGCGGCGACGACACCGTCTCCGAGCGGTCGCTCGCCGCGCTCGCGCGGGTGGCGCGGGCCGGTGCCCGTCACCTGGTGGTGACGGGCCGTCCGGCCCCGCGGGTACGGCCTCTCCTCGCGCTCCTCGGCTGCCCGGGGCTCGCGGTGTGCGGACAGGGCGCACAGGTCTACGACGCCGCGTCCGGCCGCCTGTTGTGGTCGGTCCGGCTGGACCGGGAGCTGGCCGAGACCGCGCTCGGCAAGATCGAGGCCGAGGTGGGGCAGGTCTACGCGGCGGTCGACCAGGACGGCGTCGACGGGCTCACGCTCATCGAGCCCGGCTATCGGATGCCGCACCCCACCCTGCCCGCGGTGCGGGTCGGCCGGCGTGACGACCTGTGGTGCGAGCCGATCAGCAAGGTGCTGCTGCGCCATGCGGCCCTGTCCGACGACGAGTTGGCGGACATCGCGCGCGCGGTGGTGGGCTCGCTGGCCACGGTCACCATGTCGGGGCCGGGGACGGTGGAGCTCCAGCCGTCCGGGGTGACCAAGGCGACCGGTCTCGCGCTGGCCGCCGAGCGGCTCGGGATCGCGGCGGAGGAGGCCCTGGCGTTCGGCGACATGCCCAACGACATCCCGATGTTCGACTGGGCCGGACACGGGGTCGCCATGGCCAACGCGCACTCCGAACTCAAGGCGGTGGCGGATGAGATCACCCTGTCGAACGAGGACGACGGCATCGCCGTCGTCCTCGAAAGACTGTTCCCGACCGACTGACCGGCACATCAGTACGCGGCCCGGCTGGCACGCGCCCGGTGTGCCGAAGTGCCCGCCCGGGGCGGGCACCGCTCGGCGGGAGGTCCGTGAATGCCCGGCGGCCGCCCGGTACGTCCCCCTCCGTCAGGTGCGGGAACGTACTGGGCGGCCGGTGTCGGGCCGGTCCGCCGGACTGGCGGGGACGGTCAGTACGCGCTGTAGACGTTGTCGATCGACCCGTAACGCGCGGCGGCGTAGTTGCAGGCCGCGGTGATGTTGGCGACCGGGTCGTAGGGGCTGAACGCGGTGCCGGACACGTGGTAGGCGTTGAAGGTCGGGTCGATCACCTGGAGCAGGCCCTTGGACGGGGTGCCCGCGGCGGCGTTGGAGTCCCAGTTGTTGATGGCCAGCGGGTTGCCCGAGGACTCCCGGATGATGTTGCGGTAAATGCCGTTGTAGGTGCCCGGGATGCCCTTCTTGGCCATGATCGCGAGCGACTTGCGGATCCAGCCGTCGAGGTTGTTCGGGTACCCGGCGAGGGTGGTGGAGGCCTTCGTGGTGGTCGTGCCGGTGGCCGCGGAGGCGCTGGTGGCACCCATGAGCGGCAGGGCGAGGACGGCGGCACCGGTGCCGGCGACCGCGAGGGTGCGCAGGAGGCGGTTGGTCCGGGTACGGCGGGGCTGAGCGGCAGCAGACATGGGGAAGTCCTCTCCGGCGCCTGCGAGGTGAGCTGTCGGGTTCGGGCGGGGAGGTGCCCGGCCGTGCCCGGAAAGGCACGGCTTCACCCCTAGCCGTTCCGGTGCGACGTGTGCCGTCCGGTCCGGCGACTTACCTGGGTCCCCCGCTCCTGCCGTACGAATGAGTTCGTCGATGGGTTATGCGGGCGGCGGCAGGATTAGGCGTCCGCCCGACGGCCCGGAACGTATGCGAGAGCACATGTCGGGAACAAGTGCCTGATTCACACAACGCACTGTTTGACCTTTGTTTGTGCCATATGTGGTACTTGATCCTTTGCGGTTGCCAATCCTCAACTCGCCGACAGGGCAAGAGGGGAGGGTGGTCCGGCAGGTGTGGGGTGTCGATGTGGGTGCGTGACCCAACTCACGAAATCGCAAAGCGCCGCAAATCCGACATGGGGGATTTAGGTTGATCGGCCGAGTGGCGGAACCCGTGATGCGATGCCCGTCGTCGTCCTGGCGGCCGCGGTGATCGCGGCGGCCGTCGCGTCGGGCATGATCGTCGTGGCATGGAGGGGGTGTCGGCGTTACTCCGCTCGCTCCCCGGTTCGCGACAAAGTGTGCGGGTTCCTGTTAAGTCGATAAATGTCCGTTCTTACCACTTGATCAAAAACATACCGGTCATGATCCGATACCGCCCAGGCTGGACCGGTGGGCGCTATCGGTGATCGAAACAGGACCGGATACGCTGACTTGAGTGATGGCAGCGACCTATCGACAAGCCGTGTAATCGCCAGCAGACACCAGCAGACAGGAGACCCCTCGTGACCGTCGTCGGGCCGTTCGGGCTGAGCGTGCGGGACCAGGCTCTGGAAGCCGATGTCCAGGTCGGATTGGCGGCTGTCGAGGAAGGCTTGCTCGAGGCCACCAAGAGCGAGGTCCCGTTCATCACGGAGGCCGCGCAGCACCTCGTACGGGCCGGCGGGAAGCGGTTCCGGCCGCTGCTCGTGATGCTCGCGGCCCGGTTCGGTGACCCCTACGCGCCGGGCATCGTGCCCTCGGCCGTGGTAGTGGAGCTGACCCACCTGGCCACGCTGTACCACGACGACGTCATGGACGAGGCCGCGGTACGGCGCGGCGTGGACAGCGCCAACACCCGCTGGGGCAACTCCGTCGCGGTCCTCACCGGCGACTTCCTCTTCGCCCGCGCCTCCCAGATCCTCGCCGACCTCGGCCCCGAGGCGGTCCGGGTGCAGGCCCTCGCGTTCGAGCGGCTGGTCACGGGCCAGATCCTGGAGACCGCCGGTCCCTCGGACGGGCGCGACCCGGTCGAGCACTACCTGGACGTGCTCGGCGGCAAGACGGGCTCGCTGGTGGCGGTGTCGTGCCGGTTCGGCGCGATGATGTCCGGCGCCGACGAGACGGTCGTCGACGTGCTCACCCAGTACGGCGAGCGGCTCGGGGTCGCCTTCCAGCTCGCCGACGACGTCCTGGACATCGCCTCCGACTCGCACGAGTCCGGCAAAACCCCGGGCACCGACCTGCGCGAGGGCATCCCGACGCTGCCCGTGCTCCGGCTGCGCGAGCGGGCCGCCCGGCTGGGGCTGCCCGAGGACATCGCCCTGTGCGAGCTGCTCGACTCCGACCTCAGCGACGACGCCCGGCACGCCGAGGCACTGACCGCGCTGCGCGCCCACCCCGCGCTGGAGCAGGCCCGCCGGGACACGGTCCGGTACGCGGAGGAGGCCCGCGCCGCGCTGGCACCGCTGCCGGAATGCGACGCCAAGGCCGCGCTGATGGAGCTGTGCGACGCGGTGGTGCACCGCGCGGGCTGAGCCCGGCCGGCGGGCGCGGCACGCCTCCCGGGGGTCCGGTCGACCCCGGCTGTCCGCCGCGCCCCGTCGCTCAGCACTGCTCCGGCTGTCCGCCGCGTGACACCTTCCGGCACCGCCCCGGCCGGCACCACCTGGCTTACACCACCTGGCTTACACCTGGCCTGCACCACCTGGCCTGCACCCCCGGCTGCCGGCCGCGCTCGGCACCTCCCGGCGCAGCCGGCCGTACGGCCCTGCGCGGGTCCCTACGACCCCTTACGCTCCCGTCCGTCCCGGGGAGACCCCTACGGGTCGGGGGAGTCGGTGCCCCTACGTGTCATACCGCAGGCGTACACGGAGTTGGCTCCGTGGTCTGACGCTTCCTCATGGCCGATTTGGTGAGATGGAAACCGCGGAAATCACCAACGCTCACCGATTCGGGTGAGAATGGCGGCTCTGGTGGACCAGCGTGGGACGGCCGCCGCCGACGACGGAGGTAAGGCACACATGGCACCGTACGAATCCGACGACGCAGTGGACGCCGCGCGGGACGAGAACCCGCACGCCGGACGCCGCAAGGCCGCGCGCTACGCGGTCCCGGTCGCGGTGGTGGGGGTGGCGGCGGCCACGATCGGGCTGGTCCCGGCGCTCGCCGCATCCGGTGACCCCGACCTGCCCAAGATCACTGCACAGCAGCTCATCGAGAAGATCGCCAAGTCGGACGTCCAGCAGGTGTCCGGCACCGTGCGGATCAGCACCGACCTCGGCCTGCCCAACCTCGGCGGCCTGGAGAACAGCCTGGCCTCCGGCGCCGCCAAGGGCTCCGGTGACGGCTCTTCGGCCGACCCGAAGGCCAAACTCACCTCGCTGGTCTCCGGCACGCACACGCTGCGCGTCGCCGCCGACGGCCCCGAGAAGCAGAAGCTGTCGCTGCTGGAGAGCGGCTCCGAGTACAGCCTCATCCACAACGGCAAGGACGTGTGGGGCTACGACAGCAGGAGCAACGAGGTCCAGCACGGCACCTCGGCCGACTCCGGCAAGGACCACCGGGCCGAACCCCCGGCCACGCCGAAGGACTTCGCCGACCAGGCGCTGAAGTCGGTGGACGACACCACGTCCGTCACCGTCGACGGCACCGAGCAGGTGGCCGGCCGCGACGCCTACAAGCTGCTGATCAAGCCCCGGCAGTCCGGCACCACGGTCGGCGCGATCAGCATCGCCGTCGACGCGAAGACGGGCATGCCGCTGAAGTTCACGCTGACCCCGAAGAGCGGCGGCGCCGCCGTCCTCGACGCGGGCTTCACCCAGGTCTCCTTCGCCAAGCCGGCCGCCTCCACCTTCGACTTCACCCCGCCCAAGGGCGCGAAGGTGACGCAGGAGAAGCAGGACTCCACGGCGCGGGAGCACGCTCCCAAGGCCGGCGAGGGCTTCCTCCAGGGCCACGACGGAGGCACCGTCCTCGGCAAGGGCTGGACGTCCGTCGCCACCTTCGACACCGGCGCCAAGGGCGGCCTGCCCACCGGCGGCTCCAAGGCCGGCGACCTCGGCGGCTTCCTCGGCTCGATCGGCGACAAGGTCTCCGGCAAGTTCGGCAAGGGCACGGTCTTCTCCACCCGCCTGGTCAACGCCCTGATCACCGACGACGGCAAGGTCTACGCCGGCGCGGTGACCAAGGACGCCCTGGTGAAGGCGGCGAACACGGGGAAGTGACCCGCTCCGGGCACTACCGGGCGTGACCGTACGTTCACCCTTCACAGGGAGTGCGAATCGAGGGGGGAGCCGATGGACGGACCGTCCGCCACGGAGCGGGACGTGGGGGCCACGGGGGAGGCCGGGGATGCTGAGCGGCGTGCCCAGGGCGGGGCGGAGGCGAGTGTCATCGTCACCCGTGCTCTCACCAAGCGCTACCGCGGCGGACAGCTCGCCGTCGACGGCCTCGACCTGACCGTCCCGGCGGGCAGCGTCTTCGGCTTCCTCGGTCCGAACGGCTCGGGCAAGACCACAACCATCCGCATGCTGATGGGCCTGATCGAGCCGACGGCGGGCACCGCCCGCGTGCTGGGCCGCCCGATGCCCCGGGCGGCCCGTGCCGTCCTGCCGCAGGTCGGCGCGCTCATCGAGGGCCCGGCCCTGTACGGCTTCCTCTCCGGCCGGGACAACCTGCTGCGCTACGACGCCGCCGACCCGACCGCCGACCCCCGCACCCGGCGTGTCCGCGTAGCCGCCGCACTGGACCGGGTGGGCCTCACGGCGGCAGCGGGCAAGAAGGCGAGGGCTTACTCGCTCGGGATGAAACAGCGCCTGGGCCTGGCCGCCGCGCTGCTCCAGCCGCGCCGGTTGCTCGTCCTGGACGAGCCCACCAACGGCCTCGACCCGCAGGGCATGCGCGAGATCCGCGCCCTGATCCGGGAACTGGCCGCCGACGGCACGACCGTCTTCCTCTCCTCCCACCTCCTCGACGAGATCGAGCAGGTCTGCACCCACGCGGCGGTCATGGCGCGGGGCCGGCTCGTCACCCAGGGCGCGGTGGCCGACCTGGCCGCCGGGGCGCGCGGCCGGCTGGCGGTGACCACCCCGGATCCGGCCGAGGCGGCCCGGGTGCTGAAGGAACAGGGCGTCGGGGACGTCACCGCCGACGGCGACCGGGTCACCGGTGAACCGCCCGCGCGGGACCTCGCCGAGGTGAACGCGGCCCTGGTCGCGGCGGGGGTCCGGGTCCGCGGCTTCACACTCGAACGGGCCTCGCTGGAGGACGCGTTCGTGGCACTGACGGGGGAGGGCTTCGATGTCGCGGGCTGAGACGGTCCCGGGATCGGCCCTGCGCCGGCCGAGCCCCCTGTGGACGTTCGGGCTGCTGCGCAGCGAACTGGTCACGACCGTCCGCCGCTGGCGCACGCTCGCCCTGCTCGGGGTGCTGGCCGCGGTGCCGGTGCTGGTCGGGATCGCGGTGAAGATCCAGACGCGGGGCGGCGGGACGGCGGACCACAGCGGCCAGGGCCCGGCGTTCATCACACAGATCACCAACAACGGCCTGTTCCTGGTGTTCACCTCGCTGGCCGCGACTCTGCCGTTCTTCCTGCCGATGGCCGTCGGAGTCGTCGCGGGCGACGCGATAGCGGGCGAGGCGGGCGCGGGCACCCTGCGCTATCTGCTGGTCGCGCCGGCCGGCCGCACCAGGCTGCTGCTCACCAAGTACACGACGGTGATGGCCTTCTGCGTGCTCGCCACCCTGGTCGTGGCCGTCTCGGCGCTGGCCGTGGGCGCGCTGCTCTTCCCGCTGGGCGACCTCACGACCATATCCGGCACCCGGATCAGCTTCGCCGAAGGTCTCGGCCGGGCTCTGCTGATCGCCCTGGTGGTCGCCGTCTCACTGGTCGGCGTGGCGGCCCTCGGCCTGTTCGTGTCGACCCTCACCAACAGCGGCATCGCGGCGATGGCGACCACCGTCGGCCTGCTCATCACCGTCCAGATCCTGGACCAGATACCCCAGTTGCACGCGCTCCAGCCGTACTTCTTCTCGCACTACTGGCTGTCCTTCGCCGACCTGATGCGCGACCCCGTCTACTGGGACGACCTGGTGAAGAACCTCGGCCTCCAGGCGCTGTACGCGGCCGTGTTCGGCTCGGCGGCCTGGGCGCGGTTCACGGCGAAGGACATCAGCGCATAGGGACGCCTCAGGCGCTCTGGTACGGGAAGCGGGCGAGGGGCGCCTCCTGGGTGAAGAACGACTTCGCGCGCGCCAGCGCGTCGGTGTCCTTCAGTACGTCACCGGGCGCGGTGCCGTTGCCGAACAGCACCCCGCCGAAGCGCATCCCCATGTAGGCGGCGGAGTTGTTGAGCGTGCCGGCATAAGGGTCGGCGACAGAGGTCTCGTCGTGCGCCAGCGCGGCGATGCCCCAGAGCGTACGGCCGGCCAGGGTCGCCTTGAAGTCGACGCCGGGGGTGCGCAGCCAGCCCGACCAGTGGTCCAGGTAGCGCTTGGTGAGGCCGGACACCGAGTACCAGTACAGCGGCGAGGCGATCACGATGTCGGTGGCCGCGAGCGTGGCGTCCAGCAGCAGACCGGTGGCGCTGTCGGCCGGCGGCCGTATGTGCTCGCTGTCGTGCCGCAGGTCCACGAAGTCGGGCAGCGGGTGCTCGGCCAGGCGGATCCAGTGCTGTTCGACGTCACCGGGCAGTTGCTCGGCCGCCGCGCGGGCCAGCAGCTCGGTGTTGCCCTCGGCGCGAGCGCTGCCCAGGACGAAGAGGAAACGACGGCTCATGGGTCCCCCAGGGGCGGTGCTGTCAGTGCAGTGGTTAAAGGCGTATGCATTATATGCACACGCAAGCACCGGGGGCCAGGATGTTCTCAGAGTAGGGCTGGTGCGAGGCTGTGACGCTGCGGTGACGCGGAAGCCGAAGGGAACCGACACACTGGTCGGCAGGACGCGTACGACCGGATCGCGACGCCGGGGGAGCGAGGAAAAACCGATGTCTCGACTCAGCTTCGAGAAGAAGCGGGCGCAGCAGCCCGCGGCGCATCCGGCGGTGGTAGCCGTCCGGGTGTTCGGCGCGGGAGGCGCGTCGGTGGGCGGGGCGTCGGTGGTGGCGGCGCCCGGCGAGGACATCCAGCAGGCCGTCCTCAACCACCTCCAGCGCCTGGCCATCAGCATCGGCGCCCCCATACGCGCCACGATCCACGACGACCGCGCGGGCTGCGTGGTTCCCCTGGAGGTCTCGGCGGACGGCTCCAGCCGGGTGACGGGGACGGCGGTACGGGTGGCTCCGCGTGAGGGTGTGCCTTCGCGTGAGGGTGCGCAGGCCGTGCCCCCGGTGAGGCGGCCGGAGCCGGTGCCGGCCGGGACGGTCCAGGCGCCGACGGGACAGTTCGGCCCCCCGCCGGTCATGTCGGCCGGTCAGGCGCCGGCGCCCGTCATCGAAGTCACGGAGCCCGAGCCCATCCCCGTCGCCTCCGTCCCCAAGGCGTCCGCTCCCAAGGCCTCCGTGCTCACGGCCATGCTGGAAGGCGAGCCCGACCTCACGGCCTCCGCAGCCGGCCCCACACCCACCCCCGCCCGAGGCTTCGACGCCGTCGCCGAGGAGGTGCTCGGGGACGGGCCCGTGACCGAGACGGCGGAGGGGGCCGAGTTGCTCACCGAGCCGATGGCGCGGATCAACGAGGCCGTGCGGGCCGGCCGTATCGAGGCGGCGGCCGAACTCACCGACCGTACGGTCACCGAGGCGACCACCGTGCTGGGCCCCGGCCACGCCGAGGTGCTGCACCTGCGCGAACTGTCCGCCTACATCGCCTACTTGGGAGGCGAGCCGGTCCGCGCCTTCCGGCAGTCCCTGGACCTGGCGCGGCTGCGCCGGCAGGCGCGGGACGCGGAGGCCGCGTACGGCAACGTGCGCAGCGCGGCGACCGCGTGGCGGGCGGTGCGCGATCCGGAGGAGGGTCTGCGGCTGGGCCGCGACCTGATCGAGCTGTGGACGGACCTCACCCAGGAGCCGGGCCCCGCAGCCGACGACCCCGGCCCGCTGGAGTCGGCCCGCGCCCGCATGGTCCGCCTCTCCGACCGGGCGGCCCGCGCGGCACAGGCCTGACGGCGGAGCGGTCCGTACGCCGGCCCCGTACGGACCGCCGTACCACCTGGCACGGCGCCGTACGACCCGGCAGAGCGCCGTACGACCCGGCGGGGTCAGTGCACGCAGAACTCGTTGCCCTCCGGGTCCGCCATCACCACCCACTCGCCCGAGGGCTGTTTCACCTCGTTCAGGACGCGTGCGCCCAGCGCCTGAAGCCGTGTCACCTCGTCCGCGCGCAGGCCCTCGCCGGGGTGCAGGTCGAGGTGGAGCCGGTTCTTCCCGGTCTTCGGCTCCGGCACGCGCTGGAACAGCAGCCGCCGCCCGAGCCCCGTGCCGGTCTCCGGGTCGTACGGGTCGTCGGGGTGGCGTACGGCGACCAGGTCACGGAAGGCGGGCCTGCCGTGGTACTCGACCGTGGCCGCGCCGGGCAGCGCGCCGAGGGACAGCAGCCGTTCGATCAGGGCGCTGTTGTCCTCGGCCGTGTAGTGCAGCGCGGCGGCCCAGAAGTCGGCCTGGGCGTGCGGGTCGGCCGCGTCGATGACGAGCTTCCAGTGCAGCGGGGCGGGCGTCCGTGTCGACATGGTCGTCAGTTATAGCGCGCGGCAACGACAACGGCCGGACACGCAGCCGACCGCGGCAGCCGCACAAACCGCTGCACAAACCGCCGTACCACTGCCATGCAACAGCCGTCAGGCCTCCACCGCCGCGGACTCGGCCCGTTCGGCGCGCGCCACCACCAGCGATCCCCGCGCCCGCCTCGCCGAGCGCAGCGCGTCGCCCGTGAGCAGCACCAGCGCCAGCCAGACCAGGGCGAAGCCGGCCCAGCGCTCGGCCGGCATGGCCTCGTGGAAGTACAGGACGCCGAGCAGGAACTGGAAGACGGGCGCCAGGTACTGCAGCAGGCCCAGCGTGGACAGCGGCACCCGGATCGCCGCCGCGCCGAAGCAGACCAGCGGCAGCGCGGTGACGACACCGGTGGAGGCGAGGAGGGCGGCGTGCCCGGAGCCGTCGTTCAGGAAGCTCGCGTCGCCGTGCGCGACGAGCCACAGCAGATAGCCGAGGGCGGGCAGGAACTGGATCGCGGTCTCGGCGGCCAGCGACTCGAAGCCGCCGAGGCCGACCTTCTTCTTGACCAGGCCGTAGGTGGCGAAGGAGAAGGCGAGGACGAGCGAGATCCACGGCGGTCGGCCGTAGCCGACGGTCAGCACGATGACGGCGGCGAAACCGGTCGCGACCGCCGCCCACTGCACGGGCCGCAGGCGCTCCTTCAGCAGCAGCACGCCCATCGCGATGGTCACCAGCGGGTTGATGAAGTACCCGAGGGAGGACTCGACCACATGGCCGGAGTTCACGGCCCAGATGTAGACGCCCCAGTTCACGGTGATGACGGCGGCGGCCACCGCGACGAGCCCGAGCCGGCGCGGCTGGCGCAGCAACTCTCCGGCCCAGGCCCAGCGCCGTACGAAGAGCAGGGCGACGGCGACGACGACGAGGGACCACACCATGCGGTGGGCGAGGATCTCCACCGCCCCGGCGGGCTTCAGCAGGGGCCAGAACAGGGGCACCAGCCCCCACATGCCGTATGCGGCGAAGCCGTTCAGCAGGCCTATCCGGTGCTCACCCTTGGACTCCCCGGCCACAGCCCCTCCCTCTCCCGTAGGACACGCGAGAAAGAAGGTAGCGCCGGGCACCCCCGGCTGTCATGGCCGTATCGCCATACGGTCATGACAGCCGGGATCGGTAAAGGGGTGGCTCAGCCCTTGAGCGCGGCGGTGACCGCCTCCGCCAGCGGCGTCGTCGGACGGCCGATCAGGCGGGACAGGTCCCCGGAGGAGATCACCAGTTCGCCCTTCTCGATCGAGGCGTCCACGCCCGCCAGGATCCCGGCCAGCGGGCCGGGCAGCCCCGCGCTGGTCAGGATGCCGGTGAGGGCCTCGACCCCGACCGCGTTGTAGGTGATCTTCCGGCCGGTCTGGCGGCTCAGCTCGGCCGCGTACTCGGCGAAGCTCCACGCCTCGTCGCCGCCCAGTTCGTACGTCGTGTTCTCGTGGCCCTCACCGGTCAGCACCGCGACCGCGGCGGCGGCGTAGTCGGCGCGGGCGGCCGAGGAAACGCGGCCCTCGCCGGCGGCCGCCACGACCGCGTCGTGCTCCAGCACCGGGGCCAGGTTCTCGGTGTAGTTCTCGTGGTACCAGCCGTTGCGCAGCAGGGTGTACGGCAGGCCGGAGGCGAGCAGCACCTCCTCCGTCGCCCGGTGGTCGTCCGCCAGTGCGGCCGTGAGGTCGCCCGGGGCGCTGGTGTACGCGAGCAGCGCCACGCCGGCCGCCTTCGCGGCGTCGATGACGACCTTGTGCTGCTGCACCCGGCCCTTGTCGAACTCGTTGCCGGAGATCAGCAGGACCCTGTCACCGGCGGCGAACAGGCCGTCGAAGGTCTCGGGCGCGTTGTAGTCGGCGACGGCAAGCCCGACCCCGCGGGCCGCGAAGTCGGCGGCCTTCTGCTCGTCGCGCACGACGGCGGTGATCCGCTCCGCCGGAACCTTCTCCAGCAGCTGCTCCACTACGTGCCGGCCGAGGTGTCCGGTGGCTCCGGTGACGACGATGCTCATGATGTGCGATCTCCTTCTCGGGTGCGTTCTACTGCTCACCGTAGAAGGGGCGCTAACTGAAAGAAAGTACCCACTTTGAAGTAAGGTACGGTCATGTCGGTAAGTGAGTGGAAGGGCGACGGCGAGGCCATGTGCCCCCAGCGCCTGGTCCTGGAGCATGTCACCAGCCGTTGGGGGGTGCTGGTGCTGATCCAGCTCCTCGACCGTCCGTACCGCTTCAGCGAACTGCGCCGCGCGATCGGCCGCGTCAGCGAGAAGATGCTCACGCAGACCCTCCAGACGCTGGAGCGCGACGGTCTCGTCCACCGGGACGCCAAGCCCGTCATCCCGCCGCGCGTCGACTACTCGTTGACCGGGCTGGGCCGCGAGGCGGCCGAGCAGGTGCGGGGGCTGGCGCAGTGGACCGCACGGCGCATGGACGACGTGCTCAGCGCCCGGCGGGCATACGACGAGGCCCGGGATATCCAGTCCCGGGCCTCGTAGCCGAGCGAAGGCGGCGTCAGCCGACGACCGTCCAGGTGTCCCCGCCCGCGAGCAGGGCGGCCAGGTCGCCCTTGCCCTTCTGCTCGATCGCCGTGTCCAGCTGGTCGGCCATGGCCGTGTCGTAGACCGGCCGGTCGACATCGCGGAAGACACCGATCGGGGTGTGGTGCAGGGTGTCGGGGTCGGCGAGCCGGGAGAGCGCGAAGGCGGTGGTCGGGGACGCGGCATGCGCGTCGTGGACCAGGATGTCCGCCTCGTTCTCCGGCGTCACCGTGACCACCTCCAGGTCACCCGTCTGGCGGTTGCGTACGACCCCGCGCGCGCCGTCGGTGCCGAAATGGATCGGCTGCCCGTGCTCCAGGCGGATCAGCGTGTCCTCGGCCTGCTGCTTGTCCTTCAGGGCGTCGAAGGCGCCGTCGTTGAAGATGTTGCAGTTCTGGTAGATCTCGATCAGCGCCGTGCCCGGATGGTCGGCGGCCGCGCGCAGCACCTCCGTCAGATGCTTGCGGTCGGAGTCGATGGTGCGCGCGACGAAGGACGCCTCCGCGCCGATCGCCAGCGACACCGGGTTGAACGGCGCGTCCAGCGAGCCCATCGGCGTCGACTTGGTGATCTTGCCGAGCTCGGAGGTCGGGGAGTACTGGCCCTTGGTCAGGCCGTAGATCCGGTTGTTGAACAGCAGGATCTTCAGGTTCACATTGCGGCGCAGGGCGTGGATCAGATGGTTGCCGCCGATGGACAGCGCGTCGCCGTCACCGGTGACCACCCACACCGACAGGTCCCGCCTGCTCGTGGCCAGGCCGGTGGCGATCGCCGGGGCGCGGCCGTGGATGGAGTGCATCCCGTAGGTGTTCATGTAGTACGGGAAGCGGGAGGAGCAGCCGATGCCGGAGACGAAGACGATGTTCTCCTTGGCCAGCCCCAGCTCCGGCATGAAGCCCTGGACGGCGGCGAGGATCGCGTAGTCACCGCAGCCGGGGCACCAGCGCACCTCCTGGTCCGTCTTGAAGTCCTTCATCGACTGCTTGGCCTCGGCCTTGGGGACCAGTTGCAGCAGCCCGTTGGTGGCGTCAGTCATCGATGGCCTCCTTCAGCGCCGCGGCGAGCTGTTCCGCCTTGAACGGCATGCCGTTGACCTGGTTGTAGGAGTGGGCGTCGACCAGGTACTTCGCCCGGATCAGGGTGGCGAGCTGCCCGAGGTTCATTTCGGGGACGACCACCTTGTCGTACTGCTTCAGCACGTGTCCGAGGTTGCGCGGGAAGGGGTTGAGGTGGCGCAGATGGGCCTGCGCGATCGAATCGCCGGCGCGGCGCAGCCGCCGTACCGCCGCCGTGATCGGGCCGTACGTCGAGCCCCAGCCCAGCACCAGCGTCTTCGCGCCGTGCGGGTCGTCGACCTCGATGTCCGGGACCTCGATCCCGTCGATCTTGGCCTGCCGGGTACGGACCATGAAGTCGTGGTTGGCGGGGTCGTAGGAGATGTTGCCCGTGCCGTCCTGCTTCTCGATGCCGCCGATGCGGTGCTCCAGACCCGGTGTGCCCGGAACCGCCCACGGCCGGGTGAGGGTCTTGGGGTCCCGCTTGTACGGCCAGAAGACCTCGGTGCCGTCCTTGAGCGTGTGGTTCGGGGCGGAGGCGAACTGCACGCGCAGGTCGGGCAGCTCGTCCAGGTCCGGGATCCGCCACGGCTCCGAGCCGTTGGCCAGATAGCCGTCCGAGAGCAGCATCACCGGCGTGCGGTACGTCAGCGCGATCCGGGCCGCCTCAAGAGCGGCGTCGAAGCAGTCGGCCGGGGTCCGCGGCGCGACGATCGGCACCGGCGCCTCGCCGTTGCGGCCGAACATCGCCTGCAGCAGGTCCGCCTGCTCGGTCTTGGTCGGCAGACCCGTGGACGGGCCGCCGCGCTGGATGTCGACGACCAGCAGCGGCAGCTCCAGGGAGACCGCGAGGCCGATCGTCTCGCTCTTCAGGGCGATACCGGGACCGGACGTCGTCGTCACCGCGAGCGAGCCGCCGAACGCCGCGCCCAGAGCGGCGCCGATGCCCGCGATCTCGTCCTCCGCCTGGAAGGTCCGCACACCGAAGTTCTTGTGCCTGCTCAGCTCGTGCAGGATGTCCGAGGCCGGCGTGATCGGGTACGAGCCCAGGAACAGCGGCAGGTCCGCCTGCTGGGAGGCGGTGATCAGGCCGTAGGCCAGCGCGAGGTTGCCTGAGATGTTGCGGTAGGTGCCCACGGGGAAGGCCTTGGTGGCCGGGGCGACCTCGTAGGAGACCGCGAAGTCCTCCGTGGTCTCGCCGAAGTTCCAGCCTGCCCGGAACGCGACGATGTTCGCCGCCATGATCTCCGGCTTCTTCGCGAACTTCGACTTCAGGAACTTCTCGGTGCCCTCGGTGGGCCGGTGGTACATCCACGACAGCAGACCCAGCGCGAACATGTTCTTGCTGCGCTCGGCCTCCTTGCGGGAGAGGTCGAACTCCTTCAGTGCCTCCACCGTGAGGGTGGTCAGCGGCACCGGGTGCAGGTTGTAGCCGTCCAGCGAGCCGTCCTCCAGCGGGGAGGCGGCATAGCCGACCTTCTGCAGGGCGCGCTTGCTGAACTCGTCCGTGTTGACGATGATCTCGGCGCCGCGCGGCAGATCGCCGATGTTCGCCTTCAGCGCCGCCGGGTTCATCGCGACCAGCACGTTCGGCGCGTCGCCCGGGGTGAGGATGTCGTGGTCGGCGAAGTGGAGCTGGAAGCTGGAGACGCCGGGCAGGGTGCCGGCGGGAGCGCGGATCTCGGCGGGGAAGTTCGGGAGAGTGGAGAGGTCGTTGCCGAAGGAGGCGGTCTCCGAGGTGAACCGGTCACCCGTGAGCTGCATGCCGTCACCCGAGTCCCCCGCGAACCGGATGATCACCCGGTCCAGGCGCCGCACGTCCTTCGTGCCGCCCGGTTTGCGCTGCTCTCCCACGACGGTTCCGTCGGTCTGCTCCGCTGGGCTACTGACCTGGCTGGTCACTGAACTGGACCTCCTTCGAGGCGGCTGTCCGGGGCGTGGCCTTGCCACGGACCATCCCTGGATCAACCCTACGTCGGTGAGGGTCGCCTTCCCGAGGCGATCCGCAGATTGGACGGCATTTCGAGTCGGCCCGTAGCGCTTCCGAGTCTGCCTCCAGCGCTCTCGAGCCGGCCTGGAGCGTTCTCACGTCATGTACAGCGCTGACGCGTCCGACTTGCTTCCCGGTTCCTTCCGGTTCCTTCGAATCTTCCGGTTCCTTCGGGTCCTTCTGGTTCCTCCGGTCCCTCCGGTTCCTCCCGGTTTCATCCTCCGGGTACCCGTCCTCCCGCGGCAGCCGGACGGTCTGCGACCTTGCTGGCACAGTGTCCGCCGGTCAGGAGTTCAGATAGGTCAGTACGGCCAGAACACGCCGGTGGTCCCCGTCGCTCGGAGCCAGTCCGAGCTTCAGGAAGATGTTGCTGACGTGCTTCTCCACGGCCCCGTCGCTCACCACCAGTTGCCGGGCGATCGCCGAGTTCGTACGCCCCTCCGCCATCAGCCCGAGCACCTCGCCCTCGCGCGGGGTCAGCCCCGCCAGCACATCCTGCTTGCGGCTGCGGCCGAGCAACTGCGCGACCACCTCCGGGTCCAGCGCCGTACCGCCCCCGGCCACCCGCACCACCGCGTCCACGAACTCGCGCACCTCGGCGACCCGGTCCTTGAGCAGATAGCCCACGCCCCGGCTTGACCCCGCCAGCAGTTCGGTGGCGTAACGCTCCTCCACGTACTGCGACAGCACCAGCACCCCGAGCCCCGGGTACGCCTTCCGCAGCCGTACGGCCGCCCGTACGCCCTCGTCGGTGTGCGTCGGCGGCATCCGTACGTCCGCCACCACCACGTCGGGCAGCGCACCCTCGGCATCCAGCTCGGCGACCGTCTTCACCAGCGCCTCCGCGTCCCCGACGCCGGCCACGACATCGTGCCCGCGGTCGGTCAGCAGCCGGGTCAGGCCCTCCCTGAGCAGCACTGAGTCCTCGGCGATGACCACCCGCACCCTGTCCTCCACGATCTTCCGGCCCCCCAAGCCCGATCCCGCTCTCCGCCGGCGCTCGTCCGTACGAAGGTCCAGCATGTCCAGCATGACGAAGGTCCAGCATTCCAGCATTTGGGGCGGGCCGCTGGTGGGGTGGCCGATTCGCGCCGGGGGAGGGGCTTCTGGGCGTGTGTGGGGGGAGCGGGTAGCGGAGGTGCCGCGCCTTGCGGACGCGGCGGAACCCCCGTGTCGCAGGACCCGTGCCGTCCGCGCACAACCGCCCCGCGCGTCTCGCCGCCGGGACATTCCCCGTCGGCGACGACGTTCCGCGTCACTCTGCTGGAGCACTGATCGCCCCGCCGGCCGTCATGCGCGGGCGGGTGCCCGGCCTCAGGTGCGCCAGGGCAGTTCCGCGATCACCCGGGTCGGGCCGCCGGCCGGGGAGTCCACCACGAGGACGCCGTCCACCGCGTCCAGGCGTCCGGCGAGGCCGGCCAGCCCCGAGCCGCGGGAGACGTCCGCGCCGCCCACACCGTCGTCGGCCACCTGCAGCATCAGCCGGTTCTCCGTGCGCCAGACGTCCACCGACGCCGACCGGGCCCGGCTGTGCTTGCTGATGTTCTGCAGCAGTTCGGAGACCGTGAAGTAGGCGATGCCCTCGATGGCCGGCGCCGGGCGGGCCGGCAGATCGACCTCGACCCGCACCGGCACCGTGCAGCGGGAGGCGACCGAGGACAGCGCCGCGTCCAGACCCCGGTCGCTCAGCACGGCCGGATGGATGCCGCGGGCGAGGTCGCGCAGTTCCTGCAGCGCCGTCTTCACCTCGCCGTGCGCCTCCTCCACCATCTGCGCCGCCGACCGCGGGTCCTCCCGGAGCTTCTCCTTGGCCAGCCCCAGATCCATGGCCAGGCTGACCAGCCGGGCCTGTGCCCCGTCGTGCAGGTCCCGCTCGATGCGCCGCAGGTCGGCGGCGGCCGTGTCGACCACGACCCCGCGGTCCGACTCCAGCTCCACCACCCGCGCCGACAGCGGCGACGGCCCGAGCAGCCCCCGGACCAGCAGCCCGTCAACGGTCGTCAGGGCCCGTACGATCCACGGCGTGGCCAGCGTGAACAGCAGCCCGACCAGCGCGGTCACGGTGATCTCGAAGGGGTTGTCGAGGTAGACGCTGTGGTGCTCGTCGCCGTACAGCTGGAGCCCGCCCTGGCCGCCGTACATCGGGAAGACCCAGAACCACAGCGGGTACGTCAGCAGTGTCCAGCCGACCGTCCACAGGGTCACCGTCACCGTGAAGGTGAACACCGCCCACGGGAACTGCAGCAGCGCGTACAGCATGTTCCGCCAGGAGGTGCCGCTCTTGAGCACCGCGCCCATCCAGGCCAGTGCGCCCGGCTTGCTCATCCGCAGCGGCTCCGGCTCGGCCACGTCCAGCCGCAGCAGCCCGCGCGCCCGCGCCCGCTCCAGCGCGCCGAAACCGCGGCAGCCGGCGAGCGCCGCCGCGAGCACCGGGATGCCGAGGAAGGTCACCAGCAGGCCCGCGCCGAGCGACACCATGGTCACCGTCCAGGTGAACAGGACGATGGAGAGCGGCAGGCTCAGCAGGACATAGCCGAACTCGCGTCGGCTGCGCGCCTCGAACGGCGCCCGCAGCGCGGCGGGCAGCCGATGGCCGGTGCCGGCGGACCGTCCGTCCTCCCGCCCGTACCCGTACCCCTGTCCGTACTCCGTGGCCATCGATCCCGTCCTGTTCTCCTCGTCGCGGCGGCGCATCAGCCGTGTCTCCAGAGTCGTGCGCCGGGGCTTTCCGGGCCATGGAGTCCGTCGGCGTCTTGGACCGGGGGTTTTCCCCACCCCTTGCCATCGGCGGTCGGGCCGTTCTCCCCGTGCGGTTGGCTTCTTGTGCGGTCGGCTGTGGGCGCCGCTGTGCGCGAGCGCCGTGGGGGGTTGTGCTTGTGGGGCGGCCGCGGGGCGTCGTGGTTGCTCGCGCAGTTCCCCGCGCCCCCAGGGGATTGCAGCCGCCGTACGCGTACGCGGAGCCCTCGGCTACTGCGTCCGGTCACGCCACGGCAGCTCCGCCGTGACCACCGTCGGGCCGCCGGGCGGTGAGTCGAGGACGAACAGGCCGTCCACCGCGCCCAGCCGCTCGGCCAGGCCCCGCATGCCGGTGCCGCCCTCCAGCCGGGCGCCGCCGCGGCCGTCGTCGCGGACCTGGATGAGCAACCGGTTCTCCGTGCGCCAGACGTCCACCGACGCCGACCGGGCCCCGCTGTGCTTGCTGATGTTCTGCAGCAGCTCCGAGACCGTGAAGTAGGCGATGCCCTCGATGGCCGGGGCCGGGCGGTCCGGCAGGTCCGCGGTCACCTTCACCGGCACGGTGCAGCGGGTGGCGACCGAGGACAGGGCCGCGTCCAGGCCCCGGTCGGTGAGCACGGCCGGATGAATGCCGCGGGCGAGGTCGCGCAGCTCCTGGAGGGCCAGCTTCACCTCGCCGTGCGCCTCGTCCACCATCGCCGCCGCCGAGTCGGGATCCTCCAGCAGCTTCTCCTTGGCCAGACCGAGCCCCATGGCCAGGTTGACCAGCCGGGCCTGTGCCCCGTCGTGCAGGTCGCGCTCGATGCGCCGCAGGTCGGCGGCGGCCGTGTCGACCACGATCCCGCGGTCCGACTCCAGCTCGGCGATACGGCGTTCCAGCTCGTCCGAGGGCGACAGCAGCCCGCGCACCATGAACCGGTCCACGTTGGTGAACCCCCGCGCCAGGTACGGCAGCACCGGCCACAGCACGAACAGCGAGGTCAGCACCGTACAGAAGGTGAGAATGCCCCAGGGCAGCCGGATGGCGTCGTACAGCAGCGTCCGCCAGCCCACCGGGTCCTTCAGCGCCATCCACAGCCGCTGCATCAGCCCGCCGCCCTTCGCGAGCGGCAGCGGCGTGGGCTCCTCGACCCGCACCCCGAGCAGCCACCGGGCGCGGGCCCGTTCCAGCTTCCCCAGCTGCCGGGCGCCCAGCAGACTGAGCGCCAGCAACGGAAGGCCGACCACGGTGATCGTCAGGGACCCGCCGACCGAGAGCACGGTGATCGCGTAGACGAAGCCGAACACCGCCACCGGCAGGTTCAGCAGGAGATACGCGATCTCCTTCCAGGTGTGCGCCTCGTACACGGGCCGGATCGGGGGCAGCCGGTCGGTGCCGTCGGCCCGGCCCGGAGCGGAGCTGGTAGCGGTCATACCGGTCAGCCTGCCGTGCGCCGCGCCCTTCGCGCCATGCGGTACGCCGCCCTCCGCCGACGGGGGAAAACCCCACCCCGCGCACCTCACCTGTCTCACGCCGTGACGGGCTGCTTACCGGTTCTTTATCAGGGCCTAGACTTCCGATGCGTACAGATCGTCGAATCCCGTCGAGTCTCGTCGAATCACAGATTTCACGAGTTCACGGGTTCACCAGGGTCACCAGGTCACTAGGTCAGGGAGCGAGGGACGGACGGTGCGGGAGACGTTGGGGCACTCGACGGACGCCGCGGCGAACGTCATCGCGGCCGGCTACTTCCGGTCCTATTCGGTGGTGGGCCTGCTCGCGCTCATCGGCGTGCTGTTCGTCGCGGTCGCCTTCGGCGCGGCACGGCTGCTGCGCCCGGTCGTACCGACCCCCGAGAAACTCCTGACCTACGAATGCGGCGTCGACCCCGTCGGCGAGGGCTGGGCCCACACCCAGGTCCGCTACTACGTCTACGCCTTCCTGTACGTGATCTTCGCGGTCGACTCGATCTTCCTGTTCCCCTGGGCGACGGTCTTCGCCGCCCCCGGCTACGGCGCGACCACCTTGGTGGAGATGTTCATCTTCCTCGGCTTCCTCGCCGTGGGCCTGCTGTACGCATACAAGAAGGGCGTCCTGGCATGGACGTGACTCCCACTCCTGTGTCGCTCCCCGAGCCGAAGCGGCTGGGCGCGCTCGCCCGCCTGGCCCCCGAGCCGATGAAGGTGATCCTGAACTGGGGCCGCCGCTACTCGCTCTGGGTCTTCAACTTCGGCCTCGCCTGCTGCGCGATCGAATTCATCGCCGCGTCGATGGCCCGTCACGACTTCATCCGCCTCGGTGTGATCCCCTTCGCGCCCGGCCCGCGGCAGGCCGACCTGATGGTCGTGTCGGGCACCGTGACGGACAAGATGGCCCCGGCCGTGAAGCGCCTGTACGAGCAGATGCCCGAGCCGAAGTACGTCATCTCCTTCGGCGCCTGCTCCAACTGCGGCGGCCCCTACTGGGACTCCTACTCCGTCACCAAGGGCGTCGACCAGATCATCCCGGTGGACGTGTACGTCCCCGGCTGCCCGCCGCGCCCCGAGGCGCTGCTGCAGGGCATCCTCAAACTCCAGGAGAAGATCGCCCGCGAGTCGCTGGAGGAGCGGTACGGCGACTCCCGCCCGTCCGCGGCCGCCCTGACCAGCGACCTGGTGAAGCCGCCGGTGCCGGCCGCCGAGGGGGATGCCCGATGAGTACGGTCGGCTGGCTGCCCGCCCCGGTCGAGGACCTCTTCGGCACCGACGCCACGGCCGCGGAGTCGTACGACCTCCTGACCGTGGACGTGCCCCCGTCCTCCTGGCTCACCGCCCTGGAGACGGCCCGTACGACCCTGGGCTGCACCTACTTCGACTGGCTGAGCGCGGTCGACGAACCGGGCACGGGTTTCCGGGTGTCCGCGCACGTCGTCGCGCTCTCGCCGGTCCGCCGGCTGCTGGTGCGCACGACCGTCCCGCACGAGGCGCCGACGCTGCCCTCCGCCGTCGGCGTCTACGCGGGCGCCGCCTGGCACGAGCGCGAGACCCACGAGATGTTCGGCGTGGTGTTCGAGGGTCACCCGGGCCTGGAACACCTGCTCCTCCCGGAGACCTTCGAGGGCCACCCGCTGCGCAAGGACTTCGTCCTCGCCGCCCGCGTCGCCAAGGCCTGGCCCGGTGCGAAGGAGCCGGGCGAATCCGAGCACGGCGGGCCGAAGCGCCGCCAGATGCTGCCCCCGGGCGTACCGGACCCCAACGAGTGGGGCCCCCTCAAGGGCCAGCTCCCACCCGCCCCGTCCCGCCCGGCCCGCGCGGCGGGACGCCCAGCGGCCGAGCGCCCGCCCCGCGCAGCCGCCGACCGCCCGGTACGCCGCACCCGCACGGCAGCGGAGGGCTCCGCAAGCCAGACGGGGGGAGAGGGCGCGGGCGCGGCTGGTGCGCTTGATGAGCCGGGTGCGGGGGCGTCGGGTGCAGGTTCGGCGGGCGTTAGTGGTGCCCGTGGTGCAGGTGCAGGTGCAGGTGCAGGTGCAGGTGCAGGTGGCGTGGGTGCTGGTGCTGGCGGTGGTGCTGCTGGGCCCGCCGGTGCGGGAGCGCGGCGGATGCGGAGTGCCAGCGAGGGCTCGGTGAGCCAGGCCGCCCAGGCCGCTCAGGCGGGGGAGACGGCAGGTGCGGAGCCGCGGCGGCGGCGCAGTGCGAGCGAGGGCTCGGTGAGCCAGACGCCGACGCCGGCCTCCCAGGACGCGGCCGACCTCGAGCAGGCCGCGGCCGAGGGTGGCGCGCTCCAGGCCCCGGAGGCGGAGGCTTCGGCCACCGAGGCTTCCGTCGCGCACGAGCCCGGCCCGGCCCGTCCGCGCCGCGCGCGCAGCGCCTCGCAGGGCTCGGCCTCCCAGCAGGCCCAGACCCCGGAGCCGACGGCACCTGTTTCGGGCGAGCCGACGGCACCCGTTTCGGGCGAGCCGACGGCACCCGACCAGGCTCAGCCGACAGCACCCGATTCGGGTGAGCCGACGGCACCCGACCAGGCTCAGCCGACGGCACCGGACAGCGCAGCCCGCCCCGCCCGCCGGAGCGCGGCCCCGCGCAGCTCCGACGCCCCGTGGCACCACGCCCGCCCGGCATTCGAGGAGCCGACGGAGCCCCCAAGGGCACCTGCGGAGCCCAGACGAGCCCAGGGCGAGACCGAGCGGACCTCGACGGAGTCCGAGCAGGCCCCCGCCGAACCCGACCAGATTGAGCACCAACCCGAGCGACCCGCCGCCGGTGACGACCGAGCCAATCGCGCGGACTCCGCCAATCGCGAGCACTCCGCCTCCGGTGAGGACTCCTCCTCTGGCGAGGCCCCCGCCACCCCCGACAGCCCGAACGACGACGAACCCACAGGAGGCCCGCAGTGAACGGCGTGTTGGACGTCGCCCTGCGACTCGTGGTCGTGTTCGTCGTCTTCCTCACGTTCCCGCTGATCGTCGGTCAGACCGAGCACAAGGTGATGGCCCACATGCAGGGTCGGCTCGGCCCGATGTACGCGGGCGGCTTCCACGGCTGGGCTCAGCTGATCGCCGACGGCGTGAAGTTCGCGCAGAAGGAGGACGTGGTCCCGGCCGGCGCCGACCGCCGTGTCTTCCAGCTCGCCCCCGCCGTGGCCCTGCTGCCGTACCTCCTCGTCCTGCTCGCCATCCCGATCGGCCCGAGCACGGGGGCCGTCGGCCAGGTCCTCGACGCGGGCGTGTTCTTCGTGCTCGCGGTGATGGGCGTCGGTGTGCTCGGCTCGCTCATGGCCGGTTGGGCCAGCGCGAACAAGTTCTCCCTGCTCGGCGGCCTGCGCACGGCCGCCCAGCTGCTCGCCTACGAGCTGCCGATGCTGCTCGCCGCGGCCTCGGTCGCGATGGCGGCCGGGACGGTCTCCCTGCCCGGCATCCTGCACGCCTTCCACTGGTGGTGGGTGCCCTGGCAGATTGTCGGCGCGGTCGTCTTCTTCGTCGCCGGACTCGCCGAACTGCAGCGCCCTCCGTTCGACATGCCCGTCGCCGACTCGGAGATCATCTTCGGCGCCTACACCGAGTACACCGGTCTCCGCTTCGCACTCTTCCTCCTCGCCGAGTACGCCGGCATCGTCGTCCTGTGCGGTCTGACCACCGTCCTCTTCCTGGGCGGCTGGCACGGCCCGTGGGGCCACGACGGCCTGGGCTGGCTGTGGACCCTGCTGAAGACCGCGATCCTCGCCTTCCTCGTCATCTGGCTCCGCGTCACCTACCCGCGCCTGCGCGAGGACCAGCTCCAGAAGCTGTCCTGGACCCTCCTCGTCCCCCTCTCCCTCGCCCAGATCGCCCTCACCGGCATCGTCAAGGTGGTGATCTCCTAACCATGGCCCCCATCCCCGGCAGTGGCCTCGCCAAGGGCCTGGCCGTCACCCTCCGCACGATGACCAGGAAGACGGTCACCCAGCAGTACCCGGACGCCCAGCCCGAACTGCCGCCCCGCACCCGCGGTGTGATCGGCCTGTTCGAGGAGAACTGCACGGTCTGCATGCTGTGCGCCCGTGAGTGCCCGGACTGGTGCATCTACATCGACTCCCACAAGGAGACGGTCCCGCCGGCCGCTCCCGGCGGCCGCGAGCGCAGCCGTAACGTCCTCGACCGGTTCGCCATCGACTTCTCCCTGTGCATGTACTGCGGTATCTGCATCGAGGTCTGTCCTTTCGACGCGCTGTTCTGGTCCCCGGAGTTCGAGTACGCCGAGACCGACATCCGCGACCTCACCCACGAGCGGGACAAGCTCCGCGAGTGGATGTGGACCGTCCCGGCCCCGCCCGCACTGGACCCCGCCGCGGAGGAGCCGAAGGAGATCGCCGCCGCCCGCAAGACCGCCGAGAAGCTGGCGGCCACGCAGGCCGAACCGCAGGAGCCGAAGGGAGGCGAGTCATGAGCACCACCGCAACCCTCGGCCTCACCCCGGCAGTGAGCCTCGCCGGGCACGGCACCTCCCTGGCCGCCGCCCACCCCGGCTTCCTCTCCCCGACCGGCGTCGAGATCGCCTTCCTCCTCGTCGGCCTGGTCACCTTCGGCGCCGCACTGGTCACCGTCACCACCCGCCAACTGGTGCACGCCGCCCTGTGGCTGGTGGCCGCGCTCGGCGGCCTCGCCGTGGAGTACCTGCTCCTCACGGCCGAGTTCATCGCTTGGGTGCAGGTCCTGATCTATGTCGGTTCCGTCGTCGTCCTCCTTCTGTTCGGGCTCATGCTCACCAAGGCGCCCATCGGCCGCTCCCCGGACGCCGACTCCGGCAACCGGTGGGCCGCCCTGACCGTCGCGGTCGCCGCCGCCGTCGCCCTGGTCTGGGTGGTCGTCGACGCCTTCCGCACCACCTGGATCGACCTGAACGGCCCGGCCGCCGGCAGCACCCGGGTCACCGGCGCGAGCCTGTTCCGGAACTGGGTCCTGCCCTTCGAGGCGCTCTCCGTGCTGCTCCTCGCGGCGCTGGTCGGCGCGATCGTCCTGTCCCGCAAGGCGAAGGCGGAGTCGAGCCCTCCCCCTGACAACTCCCGGGCGGTCACCGAGAGTTCCCCTTCCGTCACGGATTCCGGAATTCACCCGGTCGAGAAGGAAGGCGCCCGCTGATGCACCTCGCCTACCCCGCCGTGCTCTCCGCCCTCCTCTTCTGCACCGGCTTGTACGGCGTTCTCGCCCGCCGCAACGCCATTCTGGTCCTGATGTCGGTCGAGCTGATGCTCAACGCCGTCAACCTCAACCTGGTCGCCTTCGACGTCTGGCTCAGCCGGGCCGCGAGGGAGACCCTGCACTCCGGCCAGGCGCTGACCCTGTTCACCATCGCCATCGCCGCCGCCGAGATCGGCATCGGCCTGGCGATCGTGCTCGCCGTCTACCGCAACCGCGGCACCTCCGACATCGACAAGCTCCGCGACACCGCCGAGGGCCCCGGCGCCGAGGGACCGGACTCCTCCGCGGGCGAGAAGGCTGAGGCCACCGCGTGACCACGACCACCCTCGCCGTCCTCGTCCCCCTCCTGCCGTTCCTCGGCGCCGCGGCCGGACTGCTGCTCGGCCGCACCGCGCCCGGGTTCGTCCGCCCGCTCGCCGTGCTGCCGCCGCTGGCGTCGCTCGTCCTGGCCGCGCTGGTCGCCGTGCACCAGGGCGGCGGCCGGACGATCGACACTCACACGGAGCTGACGCCCACCGGCTCGGTCCCGATCGAGCTGGCCCTGCACATCGACGGATTCGCCGCGCTCGTCGCGATCCTGGTCGCGTTCGTCGCGGCCTGCGTGCAGATCTACTCGACGGGCTACCTGCGCGACGACCCGCGCTACCCCTCGTACGCCGCCCTCGTCTCCCTGTTCACCTCCGCGATGCTCCTCGTCGTCTACTCCGGCGACCTGATCGTGCTGCTGGTCGGCTGGGAAGTCATGGGCATCTGCTCCTACTTCCTGGTCGGCCACTACTGGGAGACCCCCGAGGCCCGCGCCGCCTCCCTGAAGGCCTTCCTGGTCACCAAGCTCGGCGACGTGCCGTTCCTGATCGGCCTGTTCGCGCTCGCCACCGACGCCGGCTCATTCCGGATCACGCGCGTCCTCGGCGCCGTCGCGAGCGGCAATCTGCACCACCCGACGCTGATCGCCCTGCTGCTCCTCGCGGGCGTCGCGGGCAAGTCGGCGCAGTTCCCGCTGCACACCTGGTTGCCTGACGCGATGGCGGGCCCGACGCCCGTCTCGGCGCTGATCCACGCCGCGACGATGGTCGCCGCCGGTGTCTACTTCATCGCCCGACTCCTCCCCGTCTTCGAAGCCTCCCAGGCCGCGATGATCGTGCTGGCCGTCATGGCCGCCGTCACGATGGCCGGCTCCGGACTCGCCGCGCTCGCCCAGGACGACATCAAGCGCGTCCTCGCCTACTCGACGATCGGCCAGCTCGGCTACATGACCGGCGCCCTGGCCGTCGGCGACCGCGGTGCCGCCGTCTTCCACCTCCTCTCGCACGGCGCCTTCAAGGCACTGCTGTTCCTCGCGGCCGGCGTGATCATCCACGCCGCCGGCACCAACTCGCTCGCCGCCATGTCCCGCATGCACGGCCTGCGCGACCGCGTCCCCGACGCCTACTGGACGATGACCGTGGCACTCCTCGCGCTCGCCGCGATCCCGCCGTTCAGCGGCTTCTTCTCCAAGGAGTCCGTCCTCGGCGCCGCCGAGCACGTCGCCACCGGGAACACCGACCACGCGCCCGGCGCCGCCGGCTGGATCGTCCTCGTCGCCGGCCTGCTCACCGCGCTGCTCACCGCCGCGTATGCGACCCGGCTGTGGCTGCTGGCCTTCCGCGGCCGGGGCGCCGAGGCCCCCGACCACGGGCGCCAGCCGCTGACGATGACCGTGGTGCTGTGGGTCCTCGCCGTGCCGTCCCTGGCCTTCGGCGGGCTCGCCTACCGCTCGCTGCCCGGCTGGTTCGACGGCCGCGACCTGACCCCGACACCGCTCACCTCCATCCTCGGCACGGGCCTCGCCCTGGTCGGCGGGCTGCTCACCTACGGCGCCTGGCAGCGCACCACCCAGCTCGCCACCCGGGTCCCGCTGGGCGCGGTCGCCGCCCACCCCGAGGGCGACGCCGGCCTGGTCGAGGCCGAGGCCATCGCCACCCACGAGCCGGCCTACGGCGACATCGCCTACGCCCCCGACCCGGCCGACCCCGGTCGGCTGCTGCTCGGCCCGCTGCACCGGTCGGCGGCCGCCGGCTTCCACCTGGACGCCGTGTACGCGGCGCTGTTCGTCCGCCCGGTGCAGGCCGGAGCGAGTCTCGTCCGCTTCCTCGACCGCGAGGTCGTCGAGGCCTACGTAAGCGGCGCGGCCGCCCTGCCCCGGGTGCTCGGGGCCGCCGTACGGCGGGCGCAGACCGGCAATGTGCAGACCTATGTGAGCGCGCTGCTCGCCGGCACCGTCGTCCTGGCGGTCGCCGTCGTCCTCGTCGCCACGGGAGCGTGAGCAGGCGTGATCGATATCAACGAGTCCGTGATGCAGTTTCTTCTGGCATTCGTCGTCGTCGGCCCGCTCCTCGGCGCCGTCGCCGCCCTCCTGCCCGCGCCGCCCGGGCTGAAGGGGAAGTCACCCGCGCAGGCCGTGCTGCGGCACGGCGTCACCGTGACCGGCGCGATCCTCATCGCCGCGATCGTCCTCGCGCTCGGCTTCGACCACGACCATCCGTCGAAGATGCAGGCCACGACCGACATCAGCTGGATCCCCGCGCTCGACGTGCGGATCCACCTCGGCATCGACGGCATCTCCCTCCCCCTTGTCGTCCTGACCGCGCTGCTGACCTTCCTCTGCGCGCTGTACTCCTACTTCAAGCCGCCCGCGGGCGGCTCCCCGAAGGCGTTCGTCGCGCTGCTGCTCCTGCTCGAGTCCGGCACCCTCGCGACCTTCGCCGTCCTCGACCTGCTGCTGTTCTTCCTCGCGTTCGAGATGGTGCTCATCCCGATGTACTTCCTCATCGCCCGCTGGGGCGGCGAGGGGCGGGCCCGGGCCGCGTGGAAGTTCATCCTGTTCACGCTGCTCGGCTCCGTCGTCATGCTGCTCGGCCTGCTCCTGATCGGAATCAAGGCGGGCACATTCGACATGGTGGCACTCGCCACTGACAACGGCCGGTCGCTGACCGCATCCGTGCAGGTCATCGCCGTTCTGGCGATCGGGATCGGGCTCGCGGTCAAGTCGCCGATGTGGCCGCTGCACAGCTGGCTGCCGGACGCCCACACCGCCGCGCCGACCGTCGGCTCGGTCCTGCTGGCCGGTGTCCTGCTGAAGATGGGTACGTACGGGTTCGTCCGCATCCTGCTGCCGGTGGCGCCGCACGGTTTCCACACCTTCGCGCCGTACCTCGCCGCGTTCGCCGTCGTCGGGATCATCTACGGATCCCTGGCCTGCCTGGCCCTCGCCAAGCGGGGCGCGAAGGGGGACCTCAAGCGGCTGATCGCCTACTCCTCCGTCGGCCACATGGGCTTCGTCCTGCTGGGCATCGCCACCATGACCCCGACCGGCGTCAACGGCGCCCTGTTCGCCAACATCGCCCACGGCCTCATCACCGGCCTCCTCTTCTTCCTGGTCGGCGCGCTGAAGGACCGCACCGGCACCACCGACCTGGACGCCCTGGCCGAGGAGACCGGCGCCGCGCTGTACGGCAGGGCCCCGCGGCTCGGCGGCCTGCTCGCCTTCGGCGCCGTCGCTTCGCTCGGCCTGCCCGGACTCGCCGGGTTCTGGGGCGAGATGCTGGCCCTGTTCGGCGCGTTCAAGCCCGCCGCCGACCTCAGCCGGCCGGCCTTCCTCACCTTCATGGCGATCGGTGCGTTCGGCACCCTGCTGACGGCCGCGTACATGCTGATCGTGGTCCGCCGCGTCTGCATGGGCGGCGTCGAGCAGGAGGTCCCGAAGCTCGTCGACGTACGCGGCTACGAGTTCGCGGCCTGGACACCGCTCGTCGCCCTCACCGTCGTCGCCGGACTGTGGCCGAGGGCGCTGCTCGGCCTGACCGACCCGGCCGTGCACCAGCTCCTCGCAGGAGGCACCCGATGAGCGCCCAGCCCCTCGCCGAGTCGCTGGTCCAGTCCGTCGACTGGCTCGCCGTCGCCCCGCCGACCATCGCCGCCGCGGTGGGACTGGTGGTCCTGGTCGCCGACCTGTTCCTGCCCGAGGCCCGCAAGGCCGTCCTCGGCTGGGTCTCGGTCGCCGGACTGGCCGTGGCCGCGCTGATGCTGCTGCCCCTGCTGGACGGCGACCGCAGCACCTTCTGCGTGAACGGCGCCACGCGCGCGTGCAGCTACACCGCCGACCACTTCACGCTCGTCATCCAGTTCCTGGTCCTCGGCGGCGCGCTCCTCGCGGCCCTGCTGTCCGTCACGAACCTCGAGGACGACCAGCGCCGCGTGCCGCCGGGGGAGTTCTGGTTCCTGCTGCTGTCCTCCGCGGCCGGCGCCGCCCTGCTGCCCGCCTCCCGCGACCTGGCCACGCTGATCGTCGCCCTGGAGGTCGCCTCCCTGCCCGCGTTCGCCCTCGTCGGTATCCGGCACGGCGACAAGCGGTCCTCCGAGGCCGCCCTGAAGTTCTTTCTGTCCTCGGTGACGGCCACCGCGGTCAGCCTGATGGGCATCAGCTTCGTCTACGCCTCCACCGGCACCCTCTACCTCACCCAGGTCGCCCAGCGCCTGCCACACGTCGGCGGCCAGCTGCACACGCTCGCCCAGGCGGGTGTCGTCCTCACCCTGATCGGCTTCGCCTTCAAGACGGCCGCCGTCCCCTTCCACTTCTGGGTGCCCGACACCTACGTCGGCGCGCCGCTGCCCGTCGCCGCCTACCTGTCGGTCGTCGGCAAGGCGGTCGGCTTCTCCGGCCTGATCCTCGTCACCGTCGTCGCGTTCCCGTCGTACGCCGACGTCTGGGGCCCCGCGCTCGCCGTGCTGGCCGCGCTCACCATGACCGTCGGCAACGTCGGCGCCCTGCGCCAGCAGGCCACGCGCGCGTACAGCGCCGTACGGCTGCTCGCCTGGTCCTCCGTCGGCCAGGCCGGCTACCTGCTGGTACCGATCGCCGCGGCCGGCTACGCCAAGGACCCACAGAAGGCCATCGGCTCCACGGTGGCCTACGCGCTGATGTACGCCGCCGTGAACCTCGGCGCGTTCGCGGTGGCCGCCCTGGTGGGCCGTAGCCGGGCCCTGAACCGGATCGCGGACTACCGGGGCCTGTACGCCGCGAACCCGCTCACCGCGCTCCTGCTGGCGTTCTTCCTGTTGTGCCTTGCCGGGCTGCCGCCGGGGATCATCGGGCTGTTCGCCAAGGTCACCGTGTTCTCGTCGGCCGTCGACGCGGGCCTCGGCTGGCTCGCCGTCGTCATGGCCGTCAACGTGGTGATCGCCCTCTTCTACTACCTGGAGTGGACGGCCCTGCTGTTCCGCGCCCCCGAGGGCGAGCCCGCCCGGCACCGCGTCCCCGCCCCCCTCACGGCAGCCCTCGCCCTCACCGGCGTACTCGGCGTCGCCCTGTCCGGAGCACCCCAGCTGGTCCTTCGCTTCGCGGCCACCGGCCTGTTCTGAGAAAGCCGCCGGACCGTCCCGCGGGGGACACCGGACGGCTCCGGGATGCCGCCCCGCGCGCGTGGCGCACTCGTACCGCCACGCGCGCGTGAGCGCGAACGAGCACGTCACCCGTACGGCCGAGCGCCGCCCGCGCAGGCAGCAGGGAACTCGTGGCCGCCGCCTGGCGTTGTCACAAGCGGGAGGGTCCACTGGACCAAAGTGTTCCCCTGCTGCACGACTTGGAGGGCGTACGGTGCACCGCCGGCACAACGGGCTCAGGACCGCAGTACTCCTCGGGGGACTGTCCGCACTCATCATCGCCATCGGCAGCTTCTTCGGCCGCACCGGCCTGATCGTCGCCGTCCTGGTCGCCCTCGGTACGAACGCGTACGCGTACTGGAACAGCGACAAGCTGGCGCTCCGCGCGATGCGCGCCCGTCCGGTCAGCGAGTTCGAGGCCCCGGCGCTGTACCGCATGGTCCGCGAGCTGTCCACGCAGGCCCGCCAGCCCATGCCCCGCCTGTACATCTCGCCCACGGAGGCCCCCAACGCCTTCGCCACGGGCCGCAACCCGCGCAACGCCGCCGTGTGCTGCACCGAGGGCATCCTGCGCCTGCTGGACGAGCGCGAGCTGCGCGGTGTCATCGGCCATGAGCTCAGCCACGTCTACAACCGGGACATCCTCATCTCCTCGGTGGCCGGCGCGCTCGCCTCGGTGATCATGTTCCTGGTGAACTTCGCCTGGCTCATCCCGGTGGGCCGCTCGGACGACGACGACGGCCCCGGTCTGCTCGGCCTGCTCCTGATCATGATCCTCGGCCCGCTCGCCGCCAGCCTCATCCAGCTGGCCATCAGCCGCTCCCGCGAGTACGAGGCGGACGCCTCCGGCGCGCAGCTCACCGGCGACCCGCTGGCCCTCGCCGGTGCCCTGCGCAAGCTGGAGGTCGGCACCCAGCAGCTGCCACTGCCGCCTGAACCTCGGATCGAGACCGCGAGCCACATGATGATCGCGAACCCGTTCCGCGCGGGTCAGGGACTGACCAAGATGTTTTCCACCCATCCGCCGATGGCGGACCGCATCGCCCGGCTCGAGAAGATGGCAGGTCGCTACCAGTGAAGACCATCCTGAACGTCATTTGGCTCATCCTGAGCGGCTTCTGGCTGTTCCTCGGCTACCTGTTCGCCGGCGTCCTGCTGTGCATCACGATCATCGGCATCCCGTTCGGCATCGCCGCCTTCCGTATCGGCGTCTACGCCCTGTGGCCCTTCGGGTACACCACGGTCGAGCGCCGGGACGCGGGCGCCCCCTCGTGCATCGGCAACGTGCTGTGGCTGGTCCTGGCCGGCTGGTGGCTGGCGATCGCGCACATCGTCACCGGTATCGCCCTGTGCATCACGATCATCGGCATCCCGTTCGGCATCGCCAACTTCAAGCTGATCCCGGTCTCCCTGCTGCCGCTGGGCCGCGAAATCGTCCCCACGGACCAGCCGTTCACGGCCCTCTGAGCGAGCCGCCGGGAAGCGGCATCACGCGCGCGTGCGGAGAGCACCACGCGCGCGTGCGGAGAGCACCACGGGCGGGTGCGGCGCAGTGCGCGCTGACGGCGCGTCACCGGCCGCGCCGCCACACCCCTCGCCGTACGCCATAGGCCACCACGCCCACCGCGAGCACGCCGGCTCCCACAGCCACCGAGACGGCGGGCAGCGCGAACGCCAGCGTGGCGCAGCCCAGCAGCCCCACCACGGGCACCACACGGGCCGACGGGGCCGGACTCAGCGTCCATGCGGAAGCGTTGGCGACGGCGTAGTAGGCGAGCACTCCGAAGGACGAGAAGCCGATCGCGCCGCGCACGTCCACCATCGCGGCCAGTACGGCGACCACAGCGCCCACGGCCAGCTCGGCCCGGTGCGGCACCTGGAAACGCGGGTGCACGGCCGCCAGCGCGTCCGGCAGATGCCCGTCCCGGGCCATGGCGAGCGTCGTACGGGACACGCCCAGGATCAGCGCGAGCAGCGAGCCGAGCGCCGCCACCGCCGCCCCGGCCCGCACCACGGGCACGAGCCCTGGCACGCCGGCCGCCCGCACCGCGTCGGCCAGGGGAGCCGCCGCCTGTCCGAGCCGTCCCGCGCCAAGGACACCGAGCACCGCGACGGCCACGCACGCGTACACCACAAGTGCGATCCCCAGGGCCAGCGGGATCGCGCGCGGAATCGTGCGCTCCGGATCCCGTACCTCCTCCCCGAGGGTCGCGATCCGCGCGTACCCGGCGAACGCGAAGAACAGCAGCCCCGCCGCCTGAAGCACCCCGCCCGCGCCCGACGACAGCCCGATGTCCAGCCGCCCGGCGTCGGCCCGCCCGGAGGCCAGGCAGACGGTCACCACGGCCGCCAGAACGGCCAGCACCACCGCCACGATCACGCGCGTGAGCCACGCCGACTTCTGGATGCCGCCGTAGTTCACGGCCGTCAGGGCCACCACGGTCGCGACCGCCACCGCGTGCGCCTGCCCCGGCCAGACGTACGCGCCCACGGTGAGCGCCATGGCTGCGCAGGACGCCGTCTTGCCGACCACGAACGCCCAGCCGGCGAGATATCCCCAGAAGGGGCCCAGCCGTTCCCGCCCGTACACGTACGTCCCGCCTGAGGCGGGGTAGCGGGCCGCGAGACGGGCCGAGGACATGGCGTTGCAGTAGGCCACCACGGCCGCGAGCGCCAGGCCGGGCAGCAGTCCCGTACCGGCCGCGTGCGCGGCGGGGCCCAGGGCGGAGAAGACGCCGGCCCCGACCATCGAGCCGAGGCCGACGATCACGGCGTCCCGCACGCCCAGAGTGCGGCGCAGCCCGCTGCCGGAAGGTGTCATGCGCGGCACCCTACTGAGGGCGGCAACCGTGTGGTGGACCGGTGACGTCCTCTTCATCGACGCGGCACGAACACGCGCGCGTGGACAGCGGGTCCTCACCGGATTCTCAGAAGCCGGGCAGTGCGCAAACAGCGTGGAAGGGCAGGTTCACCGCATGAGCATCATCGGTTGGATCATCCTGGGACTGGTGGCCGGAATCATCGCCAAGGTCCTCCTGCCGGGCCGCGACCCCGGCGGGTTCATCGGTACGACCCTCATCGGCGTCGCGGGTGCGTTCATCGGCGGCTGGATCTCGGCGCGTTGGCTGCACCATCCGATCACCAAGAACTTCTACGACGGTGCCACCTGGGCCGCGGCCATCGGCGGCTCCCTGGTGCTGCTGATCGTCTACCGCCTGCTGTTCGGTAACTCGCGCAACTGAGCTCGGCGCAGGCGGGGTGCAACGTGGAGGGGTGGGCGACCCGGCGCCGGGTCGCCCACCCCTCCACGTTGTCACCGGTCTCCTGCCGGCGGCGGTCCTGCGCCGTTCGCCTACCGGTAGTTCACGAACTGCAGCGCGAAGTCGAAGTCCTTGCCCTTCAGCAGCGCGATCACGGCCTGCAGGTCGTCGCGGCTCTTGGAGGAGACGCGCAGCTCGTCACCCTGGACCTGGGCCTTCACGCCCTTCGGGCCCTCGTCCCGGATGATCTTCGCCACCTTCTTCGCGTTCTCCTGGGAGATGCCCTCCTCGATCGACGCGAAGATCTTGTACTCCTTGCCGGACAGCTGGGGCTCGCCCGCGTCCAGCGCCTTCAGCGAGATCCCGCGCTTGATCAGCTTGGACTGGAAGACGTCGAGGACAGCTTTCACCCGGTCCTCGGAGTTCGCCTCCATGAGGATCTTGTCACCGGACCACGAGATCGAGGCACCCACGCCCTTGAAGTCGTAGCGCTGTGAGATCTCCTTGGCGGCCTGGTTGAGGGCGTTGTCGACCTCCTGCCGCTCGACCTTCGAGACGATGTCGAAACTGGAGTCGGCCATGTCCTGTGGCTCCTTGTATCGGGTGCGGATCGGGTGCGTGCCGGCGTGCGCGGCGGCGGCCGCCGGACCCGGCGTCGTGCCGGGCCGCATCCGCACCAGCCTAGCCACCCCACGAGCCGAGGAGTGGCGATGAACCGGGTGGCGAAGCACCCCTGTGCATCGGGTATTGTTTACGTCGTTGCCGGGGAGCACCGCCGAAAGCGGGTTCGAGGCAGCACAACCCGGCGGTGTGCCCGAGCGGCCAAAGGGAGCAGACTGTAAATCTGCCGGCTCAGCCTTCCCAGGTTCGAATCCTGGCGCCGCCACACGGGAACAGAGGCCCCGTGACCTGCGAGAACAGCAGGTCACGGGGCCCTTGTCGTATCTCGGGATGATCAGCGGACTGTCTCACGCTGTCTCGCGTTCGAACGCCCGATCTCGATGTGCGTGGACGGAGTGTGGACGGGATTCCTGGCCCGTCACCCGGCCTGCCTCAAGCGGGCGGAGATCTTGGCGTTGGCCGCCTCGTCTCCGTCCTTGAGGAACTTGGCGTACACCCGGAAGAGCACCGCCACGCTGTGGCCGGCGCGCTCCGCCACGAGCTGAGGCTCCACGCCGGAGCTGAGCCAGGTGGACACCGCAGCGTGGCGAAGGTCATACGGGCGCTTGGCCAAGATCGATTCGAACTCGCCAGGAGTCAGAGCCCGCGAGCGGGCTTCGGCCCAGACCTCCCCGTAGCCCGTGTCCTGGACCAACCCGCCTCGCATGGTCTGGAACACGCGGCCGTCCGGGGCGGTGCCGTACGCGGTGAGGTGCCACCGCAGCAGGGCGACCAGTTCGGGCGGGATCGGTACGTGACGGACGGCTCGCCGGGGCCGGTGCTTCAGCCCACGCTTGTCGTGCGCCTCACCGCTGTCCGTCCAGGCGGCGCCGGAGCGTGGGCGAGTTTCCCTCAGTCGGAGCAGCCCCCACCCGCGCCGGGGCAGCTCGCAATCACGGCGCCGCAGACCGATGACTTCTGCCGGCCGCGCAGCCGCGTAGTAGATGCAGCCGAAGAACGCCACCAGCCGACGGCCCCGCGGGCTCTGGTCCCGCACGGCGGCCAGCAGCTTGGCCGCCTGTTCGGGGTTCGGCAGGCACTCGGGGTCGACTTCCTCTACGACCTGCTCCGGCGCCTTCCACTTGATGCGGATGAGCGGGTTGTCGGCGAGGAGTTCGGCCTCTACGGCGTACTCCAGCGAGTTGTAGAAGATCGCGCGCTTTCGGCTGATGGTTCCTGCCGCTGCGGTTGTCCCGTCCAGCTTCAGGGACACGGCGTTGAGAGCGGCCCGCGCCAGCAGGAGATCCGACAGGGCCGACGTGGGCAGCGACTTGCGCTTGAACCACTCCAGCACCTTGGCGACATCGGCGGGGGTCTCCTCGTTCCAGAGGTTCTTGTTGAACGCCCAGCTATATAGGGCCCGTCGCACGGCTCTGGCGTCGGGCATGCCCTTGGTGTCCTTCACGAAGACGGGCGTCACGGTCGCCATTGCTTCGGCGAGCGTGCGGCGTGTGGAGGCGGGGGAGTGGTCCCACTTCATGGCGATGTAGTTGCGGGCGTGGTCGTACCACGAGATGTCCCGCTCCTTCACGACCATGGACTTCGGCAACCCGCTGTCCACGTCGAACGGCTCGCCCTCACGGGTTGCGGTGATGAGCTGGGCCCGGCGACTCTCCGCCAGGCCCAGGGTGAGGAACGACTCCGAATGCGGGCGGATGCCCACCTTCCAGCGGAGTTGATAGGGCTTCCGGTAGTCGCGCTTGCGGATGGCCCAGATCTTGACGGTGTAGCTCCACTCGGTCACGCGGCTTCCAATTCGTCCTTGAAGGCGTCCAGGACACTTCGGCGTACGCAGATGCGGCCGGACGGCGTGCGTCGGGCCTCCGGCGCGTAGCCGTGGTTGCGCCACCGGTACCAGGTGGCGCGGCTGATACGGAGTTCTTCCAGTGCCTCACTCAGGGGCACCAGTTCGTCCTTCGGCGTGCGGCGCTTACGGGCCGGGGTGCTCATGCAGGGATCTCCTTGGGACAGCAGGAGGGACAAACGAAGGGAGGGGTCGCTCAGCCCCTCCCGGAAATCCGCAACATCCGCCACGCCGCAACATTGCAGGTCAGCGGCTTGGATCTGTTGCGGATGCCGGTTGTGTTGCGGATAGGTGCCGCCGCGCGGTGACGCGGCGACACCTCGGGACGTTGGGCCGGTCAGCCTGCGATGCGCAGCGGGCGTGTGCCGGTTTCCGCGAGCATGTGGCGGCTTTCGTCGGGGTGTTCCGCCACGAATTCACCCCCGTTGACCTGCGGTGTTGCGGCTGTTGCGGACGTTGCGGACTTCTCGGGGGGAGGGGGGCAGTAGCGGGCCCAAGCGTCGGTCAGGTCCTCGGCGTAGTAGCCCTTCGGGGTGCCGCTGCCGACACGGATGCCCCGGGGCCGGATGGGAGTGTTGTCGGGGCGGACGTACTGGCTCAGCAGCTTGGACAGGCCGCGGGCCGTGAGGGGTTTGCCGTCGTCGTTCATGTCGGCCCAGGGGGCGTCATCGAGTCCGAGGAGGACTTCGAGGATGGCTGCGGTGGGCATGCGGTCGGCGCCGCAGAACACCTTGTCGCGCAGGTCGGTCAACAGGCGGACCCCGAGTGAGGCTTCGTTGCCCTCGCCCGCTGCCTTGATGAGTTCGACGCAGGCGGCGCGGGCTCGATCGCGCCAGTGGCCGCCGGCCGCGTCGGCGACGGCGAGCAGGGGTTCCCACACGTCGGCGGGCCGGTCGGAGACGCCATCGGGCATCTCGGGCCAGGCTTCGGCTACCTGGTCGTGCACGGTGGTGGCCCACTCGGCGAGCCGGTCACGCAGGGCGTGACCCTGCTTTTCGTGGACGCGTCGGCGGTACGGTTCGGCCTTCTCGTTGGGGGCCTTCTTGCGCATCCGGATGATGACCGAGCGGGTCAGGATCGTGTCCGGCAGGGAGCCGAGTCCGGCCATGGCGACGGCGCAGAACGAGGAGAACCACTCGGTGGACTGGTTCGAGCCGTCCCCGACGCAGCGCAGGGACTTGGCGCCGCGCCGGTAGCCGGAGTTCAGGAAGCCGCGGACCTCTTCGTTGCCCCCGGCTTTGGGCCCGAACACGGTGTCGATCTCGTCGAAAAGCAGTGTCGGGGTTCCCCCGTCGGCCTCCACCAGCCGGAACAGGGCGTTGGCGGACGCGTTGACCGTGGTGACTGCACGCGGGGTGAGCGTCTCCACGATCTCCAGTGCGCGGGACTTGCCTGACCCCGGCTCCGGGCTCAGAAACGCGAGCCGGGCGGTGCCGTCGAACGCGTCGATCAGGTGCGCGTGCGCGTCCCACAGCGTTACGGCCACGTACGCGGACTCGGTGGGGAAGATGTTGAAGCGACGGTGGAACGCTTCGACCTCATCGAGCAGGGCGGCGCCGTCGATGGACGGGGCGGGCGGGTTGGTGCTGGTCATGCGGCGTTCCTCCTTTCGGCGTGCGGGGCGGGCGTACCGGTGCAGGCGGCCTTGTGGTCCTCGTACTCGGCGACCAAGGCGGCCACGGCGTGCTGTCCGCGGGCGGTATTGGTCTGGCCGCAGGGGCAGGCGTAGGCGGCGGTGGGGGTGGCGCCGTAGCGCTTAGACCAGCGGGCGCCGTCGTAGTGGTGGCGGTAGACGGGCGGGGCGTAGATGCGGATCCCCGGCTTCTCCGACGTCAGGTCGTCGGCGTCGTGGCGGGCGTGACCGGTCGGGTGCGGGTCAGAACGAAGAGCTGAAAGGACGGCCTGTCGGCCGTCGCTCTTCGTGCCACGGCCTCCGTCGGCGCCACGACCAGCCGGGCGCGAGCGCTCGGACGTGGGTGGGGTGGGCTTTTCAGGGCGGGGGGTCATGCGGCGTCCCGGGGCCGGCAGGTGCGAATCGACCAGTCCAGGGCGCTGCGGATGGTGGCCCGGCACTCGCCCGGGGCCAGTCCGGCCGCCTCACCGGCCGCCTGAAAAGCCTCCTCCACCACGTCCCGGGCGATCTCGCCCCATGCGACGAACCGCCCCAGGGCGCGGGCGCCCTCCAGCAGCCGGTTGTTCCGGCCGCCCTCCCCGGTGCCCCGGACGGCAGCGGTCTCGCGGTCCAGGGCGACCGTGGCCCGGCGGGTGGCCGCCCCGGGGACGACGAGCGGTGCCATGGCCACCGGTGTGGGCGCGGGCCGCTGAAGCTCTCGCATCAGCCACGCGGGCAGTTCCGCCACCGGGTACCGGTTGACGGCCTCATAGACGCCCTGGGGGGTGATGCTGCCCGCCGCTACGACGTTGCCGCCCCATGCGCGGGTGTCGACGTACGGGGCGAGGGTGCGGGCGCTGTTGTGCAGCTCGATGCCGGGCCGCACCGAGAAGTACAGGTGCATGCCGCCGCTGGGCGTCCGCACCGTGTAGGTCGTCGGCCATGGCTGTCCGGCGCGCTCGCAGAGCGCCGAAAAGGATGTCGCGCCGCAAGGCGCGTCCGAACTGCCCTTGTCCTTCTCGTCCTTGTGCACGTCCAGGTCGATGACGATCAGGCCGGACGGCCCGGTGGCGATACCGACGTTGTAGGGGCCCGTCGTCCAGGCGGCGCGGATGCGGTCGGGGTCGGTGGTGGCGCGCTGCTCCCACTTCACATGGCCGCCGGCGCACGGGCCGCTACGCGGGCACGCGTGCTCGCCGTGCAGCGCGGGGGCCTTGCCGCCGGGGCGGAGCGGGTGGACGTGCCAGCCGCGCCCGGCGGCGGCCAGAGCGGCGGCGAGTAGGTCTGCTCGCCGCGCGTCGGTGCGATGAGTCATGCTGGATGCCTCCAACAGGTCTGTTGTGGACTGGTTGGGCCGGGGCGACCGCGTGTCTTTGGCGAGATCGGGCGGTCGCCCCGGGCGTCTCTAGAACGGCGGCTCGGCTCCCTCCGCCGCGCTGCCCCCGCCGCTGGCGGGGGCGCTGGTCGCGGCCCACGGGTCGTCGCCGGCCTGGCTCTTCTGGGCGGGGTGCTTTCCGTTGATGGTCACGGTGGTGAAGCGGACGGACGCGCCGATGTCGTCGACCTCCACGGCGAGCATGGAGCGCTTCTCGCCGGTGTCGGTGGTCCAGTCGTGCTGCCGCATCCGGCCCATGGCGACGACGCGCGAGCCCTTGCTGAGGCTGTCGGCGACGTGTTCGGCGAGGGTGCGCCAGGCGGCGCAGCGGTAGAACGCGGTGGTTCCGTCCTTCCACTGGTTGCTGTTGCGGTCGAAGCTGCGCGGGGTGACGGCGATGGTGAACTTCGCGAGCGCGGCGCCGCCCTCGGTGAACTTCAGCTCGGGGTCGTCGGTCAGGTTGCCGACGAGGGTGATCGGGGTCTCTCCGAACGACATGGGATCACTCGCTTTCGGGGTTGTCGGGCCGGTGGTCGGCGGTGATGTAGAGGCGGGTGCGCTTGCCATCGCGGGTGGGGTACTGGCGTGCCGGGCTGGTGTTGAACGCGCCGGCCAGGACCCGGCTGATGCGGTCGGCGTCGTCCGGGTCGCAGATGACGCGGATCTCGAACATCGGGAACCTCCTCTCAGACGTCCCGGATGACGACGAAGAAGAGGGTGCCGTCGGCGGTCTCGGCGCCGAGGACGCGCTGATCGGAGGCGCCCTCCTCGATCTCCGAGACGGAGTCGATGTCGGAGCGGGCTTCCAGAGCCTCACGGGTCAGATCGCGCATCGTGTCGATGTCCACAGGAGTTCCCTTCAGCGGTTGAGTTCGTGGCGGTTGCGGGCAATAAGCCCGTACGCGGGCGCGGTGATCGTGTTGTTCTCCAGACGGACGGGTCCGGCGTAGTGGTGGTGGGTGACGGTGTGCGTGGCCTTCAGCGACCGCAGGGCGGCACCGATGGCCGTGGCGACAGCGGCCACGGCGGCGATCGGGAGGGTGACGAATAGGACGCTGGTCAGGGTCACGGCGGCGAATCCCTTGCAGGCGAGCCAGATTCCGCAGCCGAGTCCGACGCAGGTGGCGCCGACGCCGATTCCGGCGACCGCGGTTCCGGCGGCCCAGGCGGGGACGATCCGATGGTCCGGCTGTGGGACCGGCGGCGTGGGGCCGTAGGCGGGCAGCGGAGTGGTGTCGCGGTAGGCGGTCGGTATCTGTGGCAGGGGCCGGTAGGCGTCGGCGATGATCCGGCGCGCCTCGGCGGCGGCGTCGGCGTCGGTCATGCGCGGCTGCCAGGCCGCGGGGTCGTGGTCGGGCATGGCGGGCTCCTGCCGTGGGTCAGGTGAGCTGGTGGGCGGCTTCGGCGAGTGCGCGGCATACGGCGCGGATGGTTGTGGCGGCGCCGGTGCCGGCGGTGAAGAAGCCGAACAGGAACAGCACGAGGGCGCTGAACGGGCCGACGTAACGGCCGCGCAGCAGGACGAAGGCCAGCACCCCGAGGAGTGCGACGGCGGACAGGGTCACGATCACGAGCGGCCTCCCGGTGGTCGTTTCAACGCGGCGGGCCACGCCCCGGGGTTGGGGTGCGGCCCGTGATGTGGCTTGTCGCGTTGCTTGTCGTCTGGCTTGTCGTGCGGCTTGTCGCTTGTCTTGTCTTGTCGCTTGTCGCGTCCCAGGTCACAAGACGTTTCCGGGTCTCCAGACCCACCCTGGACGGCTTCTGTCTCCGCGGGACGACAGGCGACAAGCGATCAGCTTTCGGGGGCGTGCCGGTGGTGGACGTAGCGGGCCTTGGTGCCCTCTCCGACGCGGACGGCGGTGCCGTCGTGCACCCAGGCCTTGAGCCAGCCGACGACCGTCTGACGGTTGGTGCCGTACTCGTCGGCGAGCGCGCGGGCGATCGCGGAGGCGCCCGTGCCCTCCGTGCCGGCGGCGAGCAGCACGGCGAGCGCCGCCTGTTGGGCGGGGCTGTCCTGCTCGCCGCGCAGCGCGGACAGGTTCAGCCCCTGCCCTGCGGCCGGCGGAGCCTGCTCCACGGGCGTGTGCGGGTCCGGGGCGGTGGCGAACTGGGCGTCGATCTGCTCCCGGAACCGGCGCAGCATCTCATCCTCCGGCGAGGTCTGCTCCGCCTCCCGGCCGCGCAGCGCCGCCAGGTTCAGCCCGCCCCCAACGGATACCGACGGCTCGGTGTCGGTGCCTGCGGGGTCGTCGGGGGTGAGGTCGCGCATCCACGCGGTGCGGTCGGCGTCCCAGCGGCGGGCGTAGGCGGGCCCTGCGGCCTTGGCGGAGATGCCGTCCAGGCACGGGTGCCGGTCGGAGGTGGCGGCGGTGATCTGGCGGATCTGGTTGGGCAGGATCCGCCAGGCCTTGAACAGCGCGGCCGGGGACTCCGGCGTGCCCATGAACCCCGCACCCTTGTACGGGGCTTGCTCGACGCGCAGGCCGCGGCGGCCGGGGAACATCTTGCCCAGGTCCATGCCCTCGGTCTCGCCGCCGGTTAGCGCGACGCGGACCTTGGCTTCCCGGCGGATCATGAGGTTGCCCAGCACGCTGCCGGTCGCGCCGAGGGCGGTGAGCACGGTGCGGATGCCCATGGCGCGCAGCATGCGGATGACTTCCAGGATCTTCTTCGCGAGCTGCTTCATCTCCCGGTCGGTGCTGGTCAGGATCTCCGCGCCCTCATCGATCACGAGCATGATCTGAGGAATCTGGGCGCTGACCGGGAGCAGGTCCGTGTTCGCCTTGGCCAGCAGGTCCTGGTAGGCCCGCTTGCGGTGCAAGCCGATGGCGAGTGCGGCATCGAGCATCAGCATGGCTTCCTCATACGAGCCGGCCAGCCAGTCGATGCCGGGCCGGACGGGCAGGCCGTCGGCCCGCTCGATCTCCCCGTTGAGCGCGGGCAGGACCCAGGGCAGGCCGGCGGATCCGGCGTTGAGGTCGATGACCCAGGTGAGCATGTCCTCGGCGCGGGCGAACCCGCCCAGGATCGTGTGCACCATGTTCGTCTTGCCCGAACCGGTCGGGCCGACGACGAGGGCGCACTGCTCGCGCAGGTAGGCGCAGACGATCTCGCCGTTGGGGCGCACCCCCCACGGGATCCCGGTCAGCAGCGACAGGGGCCCGTAGTCGTCGGGATAGGCGCACTCCGTCTGCAGGACGTTGACCGTGGTCACGTCCAGGATGACCCGGCCCTGATGGACGCCCTGGGAGGCGGTGGCGGTGCAGCCGTGCGGCAGCCGGGCATCCGCGGACAGCTGCACCGAGTACTGGGCGATGCGGTCATAGGTGATGCCGCCCTGCGGCTCCAGGTCCAGGGAGTAGCCGGTACCGGTGGGCCACATCTCCACCGCGAGGACACGCACGCTGATGGAGCAGATCCGCCGAATGCGCTCCACCCACTCCTCAGCAATCGCCCGCCGCTCCGCGGACAACTCCCGCGCGATGGCTCGCTGCTCGGCGGCGATCGCCTCTTCCTCACGGGCCTCCTCGAAGAGGGCGACGGAGCGGGCGGCGGCGCCGATCCCGACGCCGATGGTGGCCAGGGATCCCAGGGCGGCCCAGGTGAGCGGGCCGTGGGTCATGGCCCAGGTGGTCCAGCCTGCGCCGACGAGCCAGGAGGCGGCGCGGGTGGCCAGGGTGCGGCCGGCGTAGCGCACCCGGATACCGGCGACGGTGTGGCCGAGGGCGCCGGCGGCGCCGACGGTGAAGGCCCAGCTGGGCGGCATGGAGGTTGCGGCGCCGGTGGTGGCGACGGCGAAGGCTCCGGTGGTGGCGGACAGGGCGCCGGTCACGGGTCCGTGACCGGCCGCCCAGTCCAGCACCGGGCCACTGGGCTGCTGCTTCGTGGCGGTGGTGGCCATGGTCAGACGTTCCAGCCCTTCTCAGCCTCGTGGCCGTTGCGCGGGTCCTCGTGCCGGGCGATGTCCTGGGCGTGGACCTGCCGGAACAGCGGGCCCATGTCCTCGGCGACCGCGACCGCGCTCATCAGGGCGCCGAAGATGTCGTTGAAGCCGTCGGCGATCTCCTTTTCCAGCGGGAACTCACTGTCGGAGCGCTCCGCGAGGATCCGCATCACGCTCGCCACGCTGGTCAGCGCGGCCGGCAGTCCCTCGACCATGGCCAGGATCTCCATGCAGTCGTCGGGGTCGTAGGAGTTGGCGGCCTGCTCCATCTCGGCCGCGTGCTCTTCGAACCGGAAACCGGACACGTGCTCTCCTTCACTCACCTCGGGTGTGGCATGGGCGGGGATTTCGGCGGCTGGCCGCTCGACGCGATCGGCGATACCGGCGGCGCCGTCCTCGGCGGCCTCCGCATCGGCCGCAGCTTCCTGCTCCCGCAGTTGCTGGCGGGTTGCCTCGTCGCGCTCCGCGCGCTGCTCGGCAGCCGTGCGGGCCAGGCGCCGGTAGAGGCGGCGGCCGGGGTGCATCAGCCAGGGGATGTTGAGTTTGCGTCCGATCCAGGTGGTCAGGCAGCCCAACAGGCCGATGGGCAGGGCGAGCAGGGCGGCGAGCAGGCGGCGGCCGTGGAACCGGGCCGCGGAACGCCTCAGCGCCTGCCGGGCCGCCCTGCGGGCCGGTGCCCGGCGTACCGCGGCGCGCTGCGCGTTGACGGCGGCACCGGTGCGAGCATCCCGCCGGGCTCGGGTACGGGCGACCGCCCTGTCTCGCCCGGCGCGGACCCGGCCGGCAGCAGCCGCGAGCATGCGGCGACCCACACCACCCCGGTCGCCCGGACGGCGTGTGGTGGTGTTGGCGCGGGCGTTGCGGCGGGCATCGGCGACCGCACGGCGCGCCGCGGTAGTACCGGCCCGCTTGTCCGCACGCGAACCGCCCGCAGCCTGCTGCGTCCGCAGGTTCCGGACCTGTCCCACTCGGCCCAGGCCCCGGCCTACAGCGCCAGTTGCGCGGCCGGACAAGCCGTGACCGGCGCCGGTGCGCGTCTTCCCGCCCGCGCCAGTGGTGCTGTGCCGCAAGGGGGATCCGGAGCCGCGTCGGTGTTGGGAAGGCACTCGCCCAGAGCGATTACCCATGCCGCCCATGCGGGAGGCAGCCGAACGGCTCCCGGCGCTGCCTGCTCCGGCGCCTGGCCTGCGGGGCGTGGTGCGGGAGGCAGCGGCCCGGCCGGCGGCGCGCGCTGCGGCCCGCCGCGCCTCACGCCGGGGGCCGGGGTTGCGGGAACGGGCCGCCGCGAACGTGCCCAGGACCACGAAGCCGGTCGCGGCGACGAGGGCGGCGACGGGGCCGCCGGCCAGGGAGGCAGCGGCGACCGTGCCGACGGTGGTGTTCGCCCCGGACAGGGCGAGGGGGACGACCGGCCAGCCGCCGGGCGTGTGCTCCACCTCGGCCGCCGCCGGCGTCTGCTCGGTGGGTGCGGGGGCGGGTGGGGAAGTCTCGGTTGCGGCAGCCTCGACGGCTACCGGCTCGGTGCTGAGTTCCGTCATGCTGAGTGCACTCCTCTTGGGGAGTAGGGCCCGGCCGGGGCCGTGGAAAGTTGCCGGCCGGGCCTGCCAACAGGGCTTATGCGGCGCGCTGTTCCTCGGGGTAGGCGCAGGTCACGCACGTGCCGAGCGAGGGCGGGATGACGTAGCCGGCATCCCGGCCGCACTCGGGGCACCTGCGACGGGCGGCGTTCGCCTTGGCCAGGGACGCCCACTTGGCGGGCGTCATCGGCCGGACCGGCTTGGCCAGCTCGATCGAGTACAGGTAGGCGACCAGCGGCCCGCGCCGGCGCCGCGGACGCTCCAACTGGGCGGCCACATCCTGACCACCCGGCCGAAGCCCCTTCTCGCGCAACTGGCGGCGGGTGGCCAGCCCCTCAGGGGCGAGCCGCCAGGGATAGACGGGGATGGCGGCCATCAGCGGCTCGCGATAGCCAACTCAGCCCCGCCCGCGTCCGGGTCGCGGTGTTCGGCGTAGCGGGCGGAGACCCAGCCCACCGACCAGCCGCACAGCTCCGCCGCGGACCGCACCGAGAGCTCCGCACCGAACGCGGCGGCCACAATCGCGCGCGCCTCGCCCTCGGGCAGCTTGCCCGCGGCCGGGCCGCGCGCCAGCAGCGCGGCGCGTTCACGCTCGGCCCGCTCCTCACGCTCGACCTGTTCACGGCGTTCACGCGCCTCGCGCTCCGCGCGCTCACGCGCACGGCGGGCGTTGGCTTCCCGCTCGGCGTGTTCACGGTCCCGCTCGCGCTGTTCACGCTCGCGTTCACGGCGTTCACGCTCGGCCCGCTCAGCCATCCCCACAGCGGCCTTACGCTCCTGTTCCTCGCGCCAGCGCCGCTCTTCCCGCTCGGCCTGTTCACGGGCCAAAGCCGTCTCGTGCTCACGCTGTTCACGCGCCAACATCGCGGCGTGCTCGCGTTCCTCGCGGGCCTGCCGGCGGGCGTCCTCCTCACGCTCGCGTGCCACCTGCTCGGCTGCCTCACGCTCGGCACGCCGCTGCTCCTCCAGCCGCGCCACCGCCGCGGCGATCGCCCGCCGGTAGGCCAGCGAAGTCTCTGCGGTGACGATCAGCAGCAGCGGTGCCACCGCGTGGACAGCCACGCCGACCAGGTCTTTTTTCAACGCGGAGTCGGCTGTGTTCAGCGCGAGCGTCATCAGGCCGGTCATCCACCGCAGCGTGATGGGCCATCGGCCGCCGTGCCCGCCCAGGCGGGCCAGCACGTCATCGAGCTTGACCACGATGACGACCGCGGCGTCCACCACGAGCGGCAGGATCGGCGCCGTCCAGGCCCACTGATCGGCCGTGTGCTTGGCCATCAGGGGCGTGACGGTGAGGATGGAGTAGAGCATCGCCCCGCACACGATCAGCCAGGTGCCGCCTGAGAGGGCGCGTTCTGCTGAACGGGTCTGAACGCTGTTCATGCCGCCCCCTCCACCGGCCTCGGCTCGGGCGTGTGAGCGCGGCGGAAACCGTTGGATGGGGCGTTGTAGATGAACGCCTCACACCGCCACGTGAACGCGGCGGCCGGGCGTTCATCGCAGCGCTGCCACACGTGGTCCGCCGGCATGCCGTGGGCGGCGGTGTCGGCGAAAGCGTCCTCGCGGGAGGCGTAGATGGTGTGCGGCTCGCCGTAGTGCAGCAGCACCGTCAGCGTCTGCCCCTCCACCGGCCCAGCCTGCAACTCCTCGCGCAGTCGGCGAATCTCGATGTCCTTCAGCAGCAGTTCCTGCTGTGCGGCGGACAGCTCCTCCATCGCGCGAGCGACGATCTCGTCCAGCTCGGACGTGACCGTCTCGGCCCGCTCCGCGCGGTCGGTGACGGCGTACAGCTCCCTCACGTGCCGGGACCAGGCGGCAGCCGCCTGTCCCTGTACCTCACGGGCACGAGTGCGGGCCTGCTCGGTTTCCGCGCTCATGCGCAGCAGTCGCGCTGCGGTGACGATGCGGATCACGCGGCACCCCCGTCCGACCCCGAGGCGGGAATCTGGCCGAAGGCCACCAGCTCCAGCGTGGCGCCCGCGTACTCGACGGACGCCTGGAGGACGCGCGTGCCGCCGCCGTTCTGCGTGCCGTGGGTCACGGCGTCGGGAGCGATGCCCAGCGCCGCACGCCACGACTCGAACGTGTCCAAGCCGTCGTGGAAGCGCAGCTTGAGCCGGTTCGGGAAGATGTCGGTCACCTCCAGCACGGGTGCCGGCAAGTGCCCGAAGTCCGCAGCGAGCAGGCGCACTGCCCGCAGCGGCACGGACAGGTCGTCCAGGGTCAGACCCTCGCTCATGCCGCCTCCCCAGAAACGGCACGGTTGGCCAGCGCCGCCCGCGCGGTCAGTACGCGGTGCAGCGCCTTGCGCAGCCGTCGCTTGTCCAGCTCGCTCGGCGTGCGGTCCATCAGTGCGATCCGCACGTCCAGCAGCTCCACCTCCGCTTCGATCAGCGGCGTCTCGGCAGCGATCGCGTTCAGCTCCGCGGCCGTCGGTTCCTGGTCCTGCTCGGTCGAGTCGATCGCGGACGGCATGGGAAGGGAGAGAATCTTCATGGGTCGTTTGCTCCTCGGATGGTGGAACGGCCCGAACAGCGGCTCCCGGGAGGCACCCCGGGAGCCGCGCGCCGTTGAAGTCGGTCGATCCGGCTCCCCACGCCCCGCCCGTACGACCGCCGCACCGAGTGCGGGACCGGACGGGCGAGGGAGGCAACCGGCCGCAGCGCTAACCGCTGCGATGGCAGGTAGAGAGAGGGGATCGGGTTGGCCTCGAGCGCGTGTTCCGCTCACGGACCGGGATGACGTACTGGCGTCCGCCGGCCGATCCGTCGCGGCGGCGCCCACAGTCTTCGTCGGTGCACTGGACTTCCCATCAGTTGAGGTCAACAGGGGTGAAGCAGTGCAAGACGGCCGCGTGAGCGCTCGAAGCGCAGCGGCCGTGGTTTTCCCTGGACATCGCCCGTTTCGGCTCTCACGCCCAACGTGAGGAAGTGCCTAGTCCGTTCGTGACGGCACTGGGAATCCATGCCGCCCGGTCCTATCGGTACGCCGTTCAACGGGGCCGTCTTGCCCCTCCGGTACGCCCTCTCAGTGCCAATGCACTCACCAGCCTGCGGAGTTCGTTCTCCCTGCGCTGGTGGACCGCTGTCCAGGTTGTTCGCACCGGGTCTGACAGCCGACGGGCTGTGTCTGCCGCGCCCCTTCGGCCTGATGGCCGCAGGGTGGTGCCGGGTAGTACACGCACCGCGAACCGGAGCCAGCTCCGTGAACTGGTGCGCACCAGTAGATTGCATCTGGTGCGCACCAGAGTCAAGGTGGTTCGCCGGATTGAGTGGCGTTGACCCCTCGCGGTGCACCTCAAGGAGACCGCCCGGAGGGGTGCTTGCGGCAGTCAACTGACGTTCATGAACGGCTAGTTAGGGTTGGTGTTAACCCCTTTTGACCTGCGGCAATGTGAGGCACCATGGGTTAGCAGCAATCGGGCCGACGCCGAATGGGGTGCCTTGTGGGCGCAGGATCGGGACTGCGAGACGCGCGGACTGCACGCGGCTGGTCTCAGGAACGACTCATCCGTGAGATCGAGAAGTACGCCCGACAGAACCTCACCGACGTAGCCTCAACGGCGAGCCTGCGGGTGTACGTGTCGGAGTGGGAGAACGGGCGGCGCTCGATCTCGGACCGCTACGCGGCAATCCTCCGCAACCTCCTGGGTGTCACGGACGCCGAACTGAGGGGGATTTCAGAGAAGTCGACGCTTCCAATGGCCGACGGTTACGACGACTTGCTGAGCCGGATCGATTCCGCCAGCAGCGTCAGCACGTCCATGGTGGAGGCGTTCAACGCCCAGACCGAACTACTCCGGACCATGGATCGGGAGAGGGGTGCCGCAGGCCTCATCGACCAGATGACAGGGCATCTCGCCGCTCTCGAAGACGCGCTGAACTTTGCCGTGTTGCCTGCTGCGCGGCGGCCCGTGGCGCTAGCGCTCGCTGGAGCGTCCACGCTCGCTGCGTGGCAGGCGATTGACTCCGGCGCAGTCGAACGAGCTTGGCGGCATTACGAGTTGGCGAAGAGCGCGGCACGAGATGCGGAAGCCCCGATGTACCTGGCCCACGCCATGGGGGAGCAGGCATACGTACTCTGCGATGCCGGACGGCCGACGCTAGGGGTCGATCTCGTACGTGACGCTCAGCGCACCCTTGGCCAGTCGGGGTCGCCCCGACTGCGGGCATGGTTGCATGCGGCCGAAGCTGAACTGTGCGCGCACGCCGGAATGGCGGACGACTCCCAGCGTGCGCTGGACGCGGCCGTGGGCGTGATCCCACCGGGCCCCGAGGATCGGGACCCTGACATGCTCAGCATCTTCCTGAACGGCGGGCATCTTGCTCGATGGCGCGGCAACGTGCTCGCCCTGCTCGGTGATGGTGAAGCGGTGACCAGCCTCTATGACGCCCTTGAGGTGATGGACCCGACCTTTGTGCGTGCCCGCGCGGGACTCCACGCGGACCTAGCACAAGCGCACCTTGCCAGGACCGAATACGACGATGCGAACACCCATCTGCGACAGGCCAGGTTGCTGGCGAGCCGCACCGGTTCAGTGCGGCAGCGCCGGCGCGTCGACCTGCTCAGTGAGCGGCTGTAACCGTCTGCTTGCCCCTGGTCGCCAGGATGTGAAGCAGCGCGACCAGCGTGCCGGACCCCAGTAGCTCCCCCCGGGCCATGAGTCCTGGGATGTCGGCGAGCGGAACCCACTCGATATGCCCGGCCTCTTCCAGGTCGGTCGGCTCTCCGACCTTGTCAGCTCCATGGGCTACGAAGATCTCGTGCGGCGAGTCGACCATGCCGACCATGGGCTGATAGGTGACAACGTGCTCGATGTTCTTCGGGCGCCAACCTGTCTCTTCGACGACTTCCCGCAGCGCCGTTTCCTCCGGTGCCTCGCCCTCGTCCACGATGCCGCCCGGGAGCTCCCATCCGAAACGCTTCGGCACGAATCGGTACCGCCACATCATGAGCACCCGGTCCCGGGCATCAACCACGGCTGTGACGGCCACATGCTGAAGCTTCACGACGTGATGCTCAAACCGCTCTACACCGGGCGGCTCCACGTCCCAGAGTTGAAGCTTCACCCACTGGTTGTCGTAAAGATCGCGCTCACCGTGGATGCGCCACGGCTCCAAGCTGTCCGGAGCCTTCACGCTGACCGCACCCGGTACCCGGTACGAACTCCGACCCCGGACTTCTAGCGCGCCCTCCGTCACAAGGCGGGCAAGCACCTGCCGGAGCGCGGTCCGCCCGATGTCCAGTTCCTCAGTCAGTGTGCGTTCAGAGGGGAACTTCTCGCCTGGGGTATACGCGCCGTCGGCGAGTCGTTTGCGAAGCGTCTCGTAGACCTTGGTCGTCTTCGGTCCCATCCCCGGAGCACTCTCCGTTCTGCCGTGGTGCGTACCAGCGTAGCGGCCATGGGTCACGCTTCCTCCGGTCGATTCGTGGACGGATTTTTCATGATCAGGACGAGACGTGGACGACACACCGCTATCCGGGGGTGACTCCGGCTAAACCGGCAGGTCAGAGCAGCTTTCGAGGTGCGATCTTGAGGGGACTGTAAATCTGCCGGCTCAGCCTTCCCAGGTTCGAATCCTGGCGCCGCCACACGGGAACGGGAGCCCCGTGATCTGCGAGAGCAGATCACGGGGCTCCCGTCGTTGTGTGGCCGCCCGGCCTGGTTGATGCGTTCGGGCCGGGCGGCGGGCGGTCAGTGGAGCTTGGCGAGCATGCCGGCTTCGTAGTCGCCCGCGGGCTGTTGGACGATGACGTTTCCGCGGTTGAAGGCGTTGATGACGGCGATCTGGATCACCAGGTCGGCGAGCTGGTCCTCGTCGTAGTACTTGGCGGCGTTCGCCCAGACCTCGTCGGGGACGCCGCCGGCGGCGTCGGCGATGCGGGTGCCCTGCTCCGTCAGCTCCAGCGCGGCGCGCTCGGCGTCGGTGAAGACCTTGGCCTCCCTCCAGGCGGCGACCAGGTGGAGGCGCACCGCGCTCTCCCCGGCCGCGGTGGCTTCCTTGGTGTGCATGTCGATGCATCCGGCGCAGCCGTTGATCTGGCTGGCGCGGAGCATCATCAGTTCGCGCGTCGAGGCCGGCACGGTCGATTCCGAGAGTGCCATGCCCGCGGCGATGATGTGCTTCAGGGCCTTGGCCGCGACCGGGCTGGCCATGACGTTCAGACGAGCTTCCATGGTGTACTCCTGCGTCGTCGATGGTGGCTACGCCCTCTTGGACAGGGCAGCCCCGCGCGCTGTGACAGGCGAGAATGTGGCGTGCGTCTCAGGTGGGGGCCGGCGGTTCGCCCGGCCCCGCTCGGTCGTTGTCCTGTGCCATCGAACCTTGGGTGTGTGCCGGCGAAGCTTGACCGTGTCGCCGGGCTACCCGTACTCAGGGTGACCATGGAACGGCGGTACTCGGGAAACTGCTCAGTTGCGGGGCGGCGCCAGCCGGGGAAAGCCGCAAAACAGTGACGGATCTTTGGGGGCGGAGTGCAGTCGAACGGCGGACTAGGCGTGGGTCTCAGCCCGAGGGAGACAGCTGCCCTCCTGCTGGACAAGATTCGCGCAGGCAACGACTACGCCCGCAGCAAGAAGCAGCGATTCCGCCGAAGTGCTTCGGTGATCAAAATGCTGACGCTGACACTGTCCGCCGCCTCCACCATCATTCTGGGCCTGCAAAGCCTCAACACATGGGCTGGTCTGGCGTTTGCGCTGGTAGCCCTGGTGACGTTGCTGGGGGCCGTCGAACCGTTCTTCAACTGGCGCTCCCGCTGGGTGCTGATGGAGGAGGCTCAGCACCGGTTCCAGCGCCTTGCCGACGACCTCGAATACCTCGCGGCGTCCACGGCCGCCGACGATCTCACATATGACCACCTTGCTGAGATTTTCGATAGCTACCAAACTATTTGGGATGATCTGAGTCGTACGTGGCTGGAGCATCGCCGGGAACCGGCGCCGTCGACCAGCGGCTGACCCGTCGGCCAGCGGCTGAGCCGAAACTGCGGCCGAGCTGTCGCAGCCAAGGTTGGGTGTTTCTCGCCGAAGGTTGAGCGACCCTAGCGTGGTGGGCCAGGCGCGTCCTGGCCTTCCGGATCGCGATGTCGGCTCGGCTGACGGGCCTGGAGCGCGAGATTCCGGCCCGAGTGGACCTGACCCGGAACTGCACCGGATGCGCGGTGCAGCGATACCGCCCGTACTTGTCCCTGCCGGAGAGGCTCCTTCTTTGTCGTCTTCTCTCTATCGTGTGTGCGAGTCCTTTTCCGACGCGCCGAGCGCGCTGTCACGGGCACGCGCGATCATGCGCGACCTGGCCGACTCGGTCGGTGTGCCTTGGCCCCAGCTGGAGATGGTCACCACAGCCGAGCAGTACGCGCACGCGGTTCGCACGTTCGGCTCCGCGCTGGTCGCCTGGGACCGGGACCTGCCTGGCTTCGGACCGGTCCGGGATGGACTGCGCCGCCGCGGTGTCGCGTTCGACTGGAAGGAGTTGAGCTACGTGTCCATTGCGGACATGCAGCTCCGCCCGGACTTGGCAGACCTGTGGCCGCTGCCCGAAGGCCTGTCCCTTTCCCTGGCCAAGACTCCGCCCTTCGGTGGCCCGGACAGCGAGCCTGAGGATGACTGCACCGAGGAGGAACTGGACCGGATGGTCTCCGTACTCGGGCCACTGACCATGAACGTGAGCTGGGGTTGCAGCTGGCGGGGCGTGCCCGACTTCAAGAACTGCGGCGTCCGACTCTGTCTGAACAGCGTTTGGACCGAGCAACACCCCGAGCCGGCCCCCGGTGAGTTCGGGGTCTGGGTCGCCCTCGGCACCCACGCCGACTGGAGCCCGGCCGGCCAGGCATGGCTGCGCGACTCCGGACTGACCCTGGGCGAACCCCAGGCGGGCTGACGACGCCGACGGAGCGGCCGCCCCTACCGAACAACGCCAACTGCGGTAGGTGGCGGTCCGGCCACTCAACCTTCGCTGAGACAGATCAGCTGCGGTAGTGCCTACGCACTTTCCGGTCTCACCACTAGAATCGAACGTGTGAACGATGACCGTCCGCTGACGCGTGTCGACATGCTGCGTTTCGCCCGCCGCGTCGTCGAACATCAGGCCGCGCGGCAGCTTGCCCTGATGGACCGGTGGATCGCGGACGAGGAGCGCAGGGAGGCCGAACGGCAGCGCCGCCTCGCGACTCGGCGGGCCGCGCCGGAGTGGCTGATCGAGCGCGGTCTGAACGGCCGCAGCGCGGTGTACGTGCACGTCGGCGGCTGTGCCGGCACCGGCGGCCGCGCCAAGGCGGTCGGCCGGGACCAGGCGGTCCGCGCGCTCACCGAAGGAGGCGTCGCCGCGTGCCCGCTGTGCCGCCCCGACACTGCGCTGGGGGTGCTGGAATGACCGGTCAGGGTGCGGGCTCGGATGGTCCGGACGATGCTGGAGCCATGGCTGGGAAGCGCCCCATCGTCGTGCACCTGCCGTCCCCCACCGGCGGTCGCCGGGTCCGGGTGAACGGCGAGATCCTCGGCCTGGCGCACAACGTGCGGGATCTGGTGGAGTTCCTGCGCCGCGCGGGGCTGGAGATCGAGCCGGAGCAGGTGGTCGACTCGCCGCTGATCGACTGGCGCGGGGTGGGCCCCGACCGCTGGGAGGCCGAGACCCGTACCTGACGGTGTGGGCCTGGCCGCCGGGCAGCCGAGACCCGTATCTGACGGCGGTGTCGTCGCCGGGTCGATGCGGGCACACTGGCGGCATGCCCTCCCGACGCAGAACCTGCCCCGTGTGCCGCCGCGACATCGCCGTCGTCGCGGGCCGCTTCGCGCGGCACGACCCGCCCGGGGCGCGGGAGAACGGCGAACTCGTCTCCTGCGCCGGGTCGCGGCAGCAGGCGCAACTCGGGGCGGTCCAGCAGGCGTTGGACGGATACGCCGTACCGGAGTTTCCCGGGCAGCTGCCTCTGTTCTGAGGTCTGGGCAGGTGCGGTGAGACGGTCGGTGGAATCTGACGAGGTGACAGCGGGCGGTGGCGGAGGAGTCGGTGGCGGCTCTGACCGTTCAACGGCCGGTGGCCGGCCTCAGTTCCCGGCCACCGACTTCACCGCGACCGACACCGGCGTCGAGCCGCTGATCAGCTCCAGCGTCAGGCCGGTCGTCGCCGGGGTGTCCACCAACTCCGCGAGGACCCCGGCCACATCGTCCCGCGGGATCGCGCCGCGCCCGGTGTGCGCCTCCAGCCGGACCAGACCCGTACCCGCCTCGTCCGTCAGCGAGCCGGGGCGCAGGATCGTCCAGTCCAGCGCCTCCTGACGGGTCACGTACGCGTCCGCCTCACCCTTGGCGCGCAGGTACGCGTCGAAGACGGCATCGCCCTGGTGCGCCGGATCCGCGCCCATCGAGGACACGACCACGAAACGGCGTACGCGCGCACGGACGGCCGCGTCCGCGAAGAGCACCGCCGCGCCGCGGTCCACCGTCTCCTTGCGGGTGGCGCCGCTGCCCGGGCCCGCGCCGGCCGCGAACACCGCCGCATCGGCGCCCTGCAGGTGCGCCGCGACCTCCTCCACCGAGGCGGATTCCAGGTCGAGCAGCACGGGTTCGGCACCGGCCGCCCGTAGATCGTCGCCCTGCTCGGGCTTGCGGATGATCCCCGCGACCTCGTCCCCGCGCGCGGAGAGCAGGCGCTCCAGCCGCAGCGCGATCTGACCATGACCACCAGCGATGACAATGCGCATGATTCCGACCGTACGCCGGAAGGGGCGCACCCGCCGCACGAGTTAACCGGCATGGCCGTAGTGCGCCGGGCTCGCGCGAACCAGCACGCGCCTGGTGCGCGCGGGTCCACGCCGAGCGCGCGTTCATGGTCACGCGCTAGGCGCACGAAGGCGGCTACGCGCCCGGCGTGCGCCCACGGCCTGCGCCGAGCGGGTGCCCCCTGTCACGCGCTCGGCGTGCAGAGTCCCCGCCCCTCACGACAACCCGCCCCTCACGACAACCCACCCCTCACGACAATTCGCCCCGCCCCTGCCGCGGCAACCCGAGTTCCGCCACGGCCGCCGAGTTGCAGTACTCGCGCACCGCGCTCGTGCGCGCCACCACCCGGCCGCGGTGCACCACGATGCGGCTGTAGGCGAGGGACAGGACACCGGCCAGCCGGTCTCCGCGTACGGCCAGGAGGTCGGCGGGGAAGCCGGCCTCCACGCGGATCTCCGGCAGGCCCAGCGTCGCGCGGGCCGCGGTGCTCACGGCGTCGTAGGCGTCCTCGGGGCGCAGGCCGTGGGCTGAGGCGAGGAGGTAGGCCGCTTCCAGGGGGTCGCCGCGGCCGACGGGGTTGGAGACGTCGCGCAGGGCGCCGCTGCCGACCGATACGCGTACCCCGGCCGCGCGCAGCAGCCGTACCGGGGCGGTGCCCCGGCGGTCGGCGCCGCAGCAGCCGCCCTGGGGCAGGCACACGACCGTCACCCCGGCCGCCGCGAGCTGGTCGGCGGCGCGCGAGGCGGCCTCGGCGGGCAGGCGCGCGAGACCAGCGCACGGCCCGATGGTCACGCCGGGGCGCAAGCCACCTGCCATGGCCGCGAGCCGGGACAACCGGGTGGGATCGGAGGCGTCGGTGTGCAGGTCCACCGGGCAGCCGTGCTCGGAGGCGACATCCAGGACGGCTTCTACGTAGCCGGTGGGATCGGGGTCCAGGTCCGGGCAGCCGCCCACCACGGAGGCGCCCATCTTGACCGCGTCACGCAGCATGGCCAGCCCGTCGGCCCCCGCCGCGCCGGTCAGCAGCCGTGGCATCGCCACCGTCGTCAGTTCCGCGAGCCCCCGCAGCGAGCGCCGCGCCTGGAGGACGGCGCCCAGCGCGCCGAGCCCTTGGACGTCGCCCACGCGCACGTGCGCGCGTACCGCCGTCGCCCCGTGCCCGAGCTGCAGCAGAGCCGCCTCCGTCGCCCTGCGCTGGACGTCCTCGGCGGCGTACGACACCGGGCCCGGGCGCTCGGCGGACAGCGCGGTGTCACCGTGGGCGTGCGGTTCGGCCGGGGCCGGGAGCAGCAGATAGCCGCTCAGGTTCACGCGCGTGGCGCTCGTCCGGGCCGGGCCCGGAGCCAGACTGCCGGCCGTGCCCACCGCCTCGATGCGTCCGCTGCCCAGCCGCACGTCCACGGTCCGGCCGTCGGTGAGCCGCGCCCCGCACAGCAGCAGGGCGGCCGGGTCGGACTGTCCCGAGGATCCCGAGGAGTTCGACGGCTGGTGGGGCTGCGGCTGGCTGTCTGGCATCGCACTCCAGGGTCGGCGGCTCGTGGGCTCAGGGCCCCGCATGAGGGATCGGGCCCGCGCACCCCAAGATCACACAGAGCGAGTCGAGCCTAGGGTGGCGAGCCGTGCGGGGTGCGCAGGAGCGCAATAGTCGTACCGGTGTCGTCCGCCCTTGGCGGTACATGTGTCGCCCACCTGCCTGGCCGCATGCCCGCCCCGACGACGCCCACGCGCGCGTGCCCAACCCCCTCCCCCGTTATCTTCTTCGCGGTCCTGCAAGAGGACCGCTGGCCTCCGGGCCCGGCATGGCTGGTCCCCCCTGTCGAAAGCATGACCTGGGGGGTGGTGCCACCGGGCCCGAGAGGCGCCGTTGGAGACGCTGATGAGAGGTCCGACTACCGCCTGGCCCGGCGCAACGCCCGGCCGCTTGCGGGCGGCAGGTCTGCATAACGTGGATGCGCGCATACGACGCCAACGCCCTGGCCAGCACCGCACGAACCCCCCTCTGGAGGATGGGTTGGACGACATCGACGACGTGGGCGTCTTCCTCGGCCTGGACGTCGGCAAGAGCGCCCATCACGGGCACGGGCTGACCCCGGCCGGCAAGAAGGTCTTCGACAAGCAGCTGCCCAACAGCGAGCCGAAGCTGCGGGCCGTCTTCGACAAGCTGGCCGCGAAGTTCGGCACCGTGCTGGTGATCGTGGACCAGCCCGCCTCCATCGGAGCACTCCCGCTCACGGTCGCCCGGGACGCCGGCTGCAAGGTCGCCTACCTGCCCGGCCTGTCCATGCGGCGGATCGCCGATCTCTACCCGGGCGAGGCAAAAACCGACGCGAAGGACGCCGCGGTAATCGCGGACGCGGCCCGGACCATGCCGCACACCCTGCGCTCGCTCCAGCTGACCGACGAGATCACCGCCGAGCTGACCGTGCTGGTGGGCTTCGACCAGGACCTGGCGGCCGAGGCGACCCGCACCTCCAACCGGATACGCGGCCTGCTCACCCAGTTCCACCCCAGCCTGGAACGCGTCCTCGGCCCGCGCCTGGACCACCCCGCCGTGACCTGGCTGCTGGAACGCTACGGATCCCCAGCCAGCCTGCGAAAGGCCGGTCGCCGCAAGCTCGTTGAGGTGATCCGGCCCAAGGCCCCGCGCATGGCCGCCCGGCTGATCGACGAGGTCTTCGACGCGCTCGACGAGCAGACCGTCGTGGTCCCGGGCACCGGCACCCTCGACCTCGTGATCCCCTCCCTGGCCCGCTCGCTCGCGGCCGTCCACGAACAGCGACGAGCCCTGGAAGCACAGATCGGACAGCTGCTGGAGGCTCACCCTCTTTCCGCGGTCCTGACCTCGATTCCGGGGGTCGCGGTCAGGACCGCCGCCACCTTGCTGGTCACCGTCGGCGACGGCACCAGCTTCCCCACCGCCGCCCACCTGGCCTCCTACGCCGGCCTCGCCCCGACCACCAAGTCATCGGGAACCTCGATCCACGGCGAACACGCGCCCAGAGGCGGCAACCGGCAACTCAAGCGGGCGATGTTCCTGTCCGCGTTCGCCGCCCTGCACGATCCCGCCTCCCGCACCTACTACGACCGATGCCGGGCCCGCGGGAAGACCCACACCCAGGCCCTCCTCCGTCTGGCCCGCCAGCGGATCAACGTGCTGTTCGCCATGCTCCGCGACGGCACCTTCTACGAACCCAGAACCCCACGCCTCGCTTGACGAAAGACATAGAGGCACCCCCCGTGGCGACGGCCCGTGACGACGCCCCGTGCCGACGGCCGCCTTCTCCGACGACGCCCACGCGCGCGTGCCCCGTCCCTCCCTCGCGGCGACGGTCCCGCGTACGTCCCTCGCCCCCCGGGGGGCGGCACCCACGCGCGCGTGCCTCGCCCCTCGCGCCCAGCTCTCGGCACCGCCCGGCGCACGTGAGCGGACCTGCCGGCCCGGCACCCACCAACTGGCCCTCGGCCGCCCACCCCTGCGGCTGAAGAGGCCGCTGCGGGGGCGGGGGCGGAGGTCGTGGTGGGCCGCTGGATACGGATTTGGGTGAACGGCGGCGGACCGTGTAATGTCTTCATCGCTCGCCCCAATAGCTCAGTCGGCAGAGCGTCTCCATGGTAAGGAGAAGGTCAACGGTTCGATTCCGTTTTGGGGCTCTGGTGTGAGAGGTTCCCGTCGAAAGGCGGGTCCGATCGCATCACAGCGGTGTAGCTCAGTCGGTAGAGCAAGCGGCTCATAATCGCTGTGTCACCGGTTCAAGTCCGGTCACCGCTACTCACAGTAGCCGATTGCGGGGTCGGTCCTTCGATCGGCTACTCTTTCTTGCGTTGAACTAGTCCATCCGTTCGTCTTAGGAGCACTCACGTGGCTGCCACCGACGTCCGCCCGAAGATCACGCTGGCCTGCGTGGAGTGCAAGGAGCGGAACTACATCACCAAGAAGAACCGGCGTAACAACCCGGATCGTCTTGAGATGAAGAAGCACTGCCCGCGCTGCAACGCGCACACTGCGCATCGCGAGACGCGCTAAACAGGCTCGTTCGCGAGGCCGTCCCCTTCCGAGGGGGCGGCCTCGCGGCGTTTTCAGCGGCTCGCCGACTTGGCGCCGACCCGTCCCCCCAGCGCATTTCCCGGCTGGGTCCGGGCTAATTTGGGGCCATCACAGCAAACATCAGGAGGTGCCGGGCCATGGCGCTCGACCAGTCCTTCGTTGGACGGACCTACCCGCCCACCCCGCCCTATGAGGTGGGACGGGAAAAGATCCGCGAGTTCGCCGACGCGGTGGGCGAGACCAACCCGGTGTACACGGATCGCGAGGCTGCCAAGGCCTTCGGTCACCCCGATGTGATCGCCCCGCCGACTTTTGTGTTCGCCATCACCTTCCCGGCCGCGGGACAGATCGTCGAGGACCCGCAGCTCGGTCTCGACTACAGCCGTGTGGTGCACGGCGACCAGAAGTTCGCCTACAACCGCCCGGTGCGTGCCGGCGACCGGCTCACGGTCACCTCCACCATCGAGGGGATCAAGTCCCTCGCGGGCAACGACATCCTCGACATCCGCGGTGAGGTGCACGACGAGGCGGGCGAGCACGTCGTGACCGCCTGGACCAAGCTCGTGGCCCGCGCGGCCGAGGAGGCGTGAGGACCCGATGACGGCGAAGATCGCGTACGACGACGTCGAGGTCGGCACCGAGCTGCCGGCGCAGACCTTCCCCGTGACCCGCGCCACGCTCGTGCGCTACGCGGGTGCCTCCGGGGACTTCAACCCGATCCACTGGAACGAGAAGTTCGCCAAGGAGGTCGGACTGCCGGACGTCATCGCACACGGCATGTTCACCATGGCCGAGGCGATCCGTGTGGTCACGGACTGGACCGGCGACCCGGGGGCGGTCGTGGAGTACGGCGTCCGCTTCACCAAGCCCGTCGTCGTGCCGAACGACGACCAGGGGGCCCTGATCGAGGTCAGCGGCAAGGTCGCGGCCAAGCTGGACGACAACACCGTGCGCGTGGACCTGACGGCGATCAGCGCCGGCCAGAAGGTCCTGGGCATGTCCCGGGCGGTCGTACGACTGGCCTGACGGCTCCTGCGACGTACCGGGGTAAGGGGCGTCCTCCATGGTGGGGCGCCCCTTACGCGTGTCCGTGACCAGCACCCTTGCCAAGTTAGTGATTGAGTACTAACTTACTCCGCATGGTCAGGATGAGCGCAGAAGAGCGGCGCGAGAGCGTCATTCGTGCGGCGATCGCGGAGTTCGCACAGAAGGGCTACTACGGCACTTCCACCGAGGCGATCGCGACCCGCGTGGGTGTCTCGCAGCCGTACCTCTTCCGGCTCTTCGCCGGCAAGAAGGCGATCTTCGCCGCCGCGTCGCTCCGGTGTGTGGAGGACACCTGCCGGGTCTTCGAGGAGGCGGCCGAGCGGCTGGAGGGCGAGGAGGCCCTGCATGCCATGGCCAACGCCTACGTGCGGCTGATCACCGAGCAGCCCGAGAAGCTCCAGATGCAGATGCAGACCTACATCACGGTCGCGGCGGCCGAGGCGGAGGGTGACCACGAGTTCGGTGAGCTCGTGCGGGCCGCCTGGATGAAGCTCTGGGACACCGTTCACCTGCCGCTGGGCGCGGACGACAACGAGACCACGACCTTCCTGGCGTACGGAATGCTCATCAACACCCTCGCCGCCATGGGGTTTCCGCCCGAACACCGGGTCTGGCAGGGGATGTATCCGTCGGCCCGGATCGCCGGGCGGCCGAAGAAGTAGCGCGACGAGGCGGCCGCCCCGCCTTTTTCACGCCCGCAAAAGTTAGTCATTAATAACTAACTAGAGACCGCTCTCTGGGGGAGACATGTCACAGCAGACCGCACCGAGCACACCGCGCGGAAGCGCCGTGTGGGCTCTCGTCATCACCAGCGTCGCCGGATTCATGGCGGCCCTCGACAACCTCGTCGTCACCACCGCGCTGCCCTCCATCCGCAAGGACCTCGGTGGCGCGCTGGACGACCTCGAGTGGACCGTGAGCGCCTACACGCTCACCTTCGCCGTCCTGCTGATGTTCGGTGCGGCGCTCGGCGACCGCTTCGGGCGCCGGCGGCTCTTCATCGCCGGGCTCGCCGTCTTCACGGGCGCCTCCGCCGCCGCGGCCATGGCACCCGGCATCGGCTCCCTGATCGCCGCCCGCGCGGTCCAGGGCGTCGGCGCGGCCGTGATGATGCCGCTCACGCTGACCCTGCTGACCGCGGCCGTGCCCGCCGCCAAGCGCGGGACGATGTACGGCATCTGGGGCGCCGTCAACGGGCTCGCCGTCGCCTCCGGACCGCTCATCGGCGGCAGCCTCACCGAACACGTCTCCTGGCACTGGATCTTCTGGCTGAACGTTCCGCTCGGCCTGATCGTGCTGCCGCTCGCCCGTCTGCGCCTCGCCGAGTCCTACGGCACCGGCGCCCGGCTCGACGTCCCCGGCACCCTGCTCGCCAGCGGCGGCCTCTTCGGGATCGTCTACGGCCTGGTCCGCGGCCCCTCCGACGGCTGGACCGACACCGTGGTCCTCACCGCGCTGTTCGCAGGCGGCGCGCTGCTGGTCGGGTTCGTCCTCTACAGCTCCCGCGCGGCCAGCCCCATGCTGCCGATGCGGCTGTTCCGCTCCCGCGCCTTCTCCGGCATCAACGCGGCCAGCCTGCTGATGTTCGTCGGCATGTTCGGCTCGATCTTCCTGCTCAGCCAGTACATGCAGGGCGTGCTCGGCTACTCGCCGACCGAGGCCGGCCTCAGGATGCTGCCGTGGACCGGTATGCCGATGCTCGTCGCGCCGGTCGCCGGGATCCTCTCCGACCGCATCGGCGGCCGCCCGGTCGTCGCCATGGGCCTGTTCCTGCAGGCCGTCGGTCTCGGCTACATGGCCGCCGTGGCAACCGCGCACGCCTCCTACGCCGCCCAGCTGCCCGCCCTGATCATCAGCGGGGTCGGCATGGCCCTGTACTTCGCGCCGGCCGCCAACCTGGTGATGTCCAGCGTCCGCCCGCAGGAGCAGGGCATCGCCTCCGGCGCGAACAACGCGCTGCGCGAGGTGGGCGGTGCGCTCGGTATCGCCGTGATGTCGTCGATCTTCTCCGCGCAGGGCGGCTACCAGAGCGCGCAGAGCTTCGTGGACGGCCTGCGGCCCGCCCTGGTCACCGGCTCGGCGGTGGTCGCCCTCGCCGCGGCCGCGGCCCTGGTGATCCCGGCCCGGCGGAGCGCCGCGCGGGTTGCCGCGGGGGACGCGCAGGCACCTGCGACTGCCTCCGGGCAGGCATCTGCAACCGCCCCTGAGACCGGTGCCCCGAAGACCACTGCTCTGGAGAGCGCCGCCCGCTGAAGCCGGACCCGAAACCTCGCCGCCCTCGCCCCAAGGAGTTCGCGATGTCCGCGCTTCCCGCCTGGCAGTCCGCCGACGCGCTGAAGTCCTTCGCCCACCCCGGTGCCCACCGGCCCACCTCGCGCGGGCCGGCCTCGCAGATGCGCGCCGTCAAGTTCGCCACCTGGCAGACCTCCGACGACCGACTGCCGCCGAGCGGGGAGGGAGCGGAGACGCGGCTTACGCAGACCGCCGGCCGGGAGTACGTCGCCTACGCGCGCGTGGCCTTCGAGAGGAGACCACGCGCGCGTACACGCGTGCCCACGCGAATCAGTTCAGAGCCCACGTGCGCGTACGTGCGTGTCGGTTCGCGCCGGTGGGCGCCCGGGGTCGGCTGGTCGCGGTCGGCGCGGCGGGCGCGAGGCACCGCCCCGCAAGCGGCCGCTCCGGTTGCCCCACGGCCTGGCCGCGATAGCAGGTCGCACAGGCCGCAAGGTCGCTCCGTCGACCGCTGGTCCCTGCCCCGGCTCGGCCCGGCGGGGTCCCTGCCCCGGCTCGGCCCGGCGGGGTCCCTGCCCCGGCTCGGCCCGGCGGGGTCCCTGCCCCGGCTCGGCCCGGCGGGGTCCCTGCCCCGGCTCGGCCCGGCACGGCCCCACCCCCACCCCCCGCTCCATGACCGTCGCCCCGCGCGGATGCGGTGCTGTCGGTGGTGTCTCGTAGTCTTGGGCCCGTGCAGGTACTCCACGACGCCCCTCTTGCCCCGCTGACCACCTTCCGGCTGGGCGGTCCCGCGACGCGGCTGGTCACCGCGGTGACCGATGCCGAGGTGATCGCCGCCGTCCGCGAGGCCGACGACAGCGGGACGCCGCTGCTGGTCATCGGTGGTGGGTCGAACCTGGTCATCGGCGACAAGGGCTTCGATGGCACCGCCCTGCGCATCGCCACGCGCGGTGTCGAGCTGCGGGGCACGACGCTGGAGCTGGCGGCCGGCGAGGTGTGGACGGACGCCGTCGCCCGCACGGTCGAGGCGGGGCTCGCCGGGATCGAGTGCCTGGCCGGCATCCCGGGGTCCGCGGGCGCCACGCCGATCCAGAACGTGGGCGCCTACGGCCAGGAGGTCTCCTCCACCATCACCGAGGTCATCGCCTACGACCGCCGCGCCGGCGAGACCGTCACGCTGACGAACGAGGAGTGCGCCTTCTCGTACCGCCACAGCCGTTTCAAGTCCGACCCCGAGCGCTATGTGGTGCTGCGCGTCCGCTTCGAGCTGGAGGACGCGGGCGGGCTGTCCGCACCCGTCAAGTACGCCGAGGCGGCCCGCGCGCTCGGCGTCGGGCCCGGCGACCGGGTGCCGCTGGCCGCCGCCCGCGCGACCGTGCTGAAGCTGCGCGCCGGGAAGGGCATGGTCCTCGACCCCGAGGACCACGACACCTGGTCGGCGGGGTCCTTCTTCACCAACCCGATCCTCACCGACGAGCAGTTCGCCGCGTTCCACGCGCGCGTGCGCGCGCGGCTGGGCGACGGCGTAGAGCCGCCCGCCTACCCGGCGGGGGACGGCCGTACGAAGACCTCGGCGGCCTGGCTGATCGACAAGGCGGGCTTCACCAAGGGCTACGGCACCGGGCCGGCCCGGATCTCCACCAAGCACACCCTCGCCCTCACCAACCGGGGCCGCGCCACCACCGAGGACCTGCTGGCGCTGGCCCGCGAAGTGGTCACCGGCGTCCGCGAGGCCTTCGGGATCACGCTGGTCAACGAGCCGGTGACGGTCGGCGTCAGCCTGTAGGGCCGACAGGGACTAGTACGCCACCCCCACCCCCTGCTTCACCGTCCCCTCGTCGTCGATCATCGCCAGCATCGCGTGGGCGACGTCCGCGCGGGCGATGAAGCGGCCCTTGCGCGGGAAGCCGCCGATGACGGTGCGGTAGCGGCCGGTGAGGGGCTTGTCCTGAAGGCGTGGCGGACGGACGGACGTCCAGTCGGTGCCGCTGCGGGCCAGTTCGGTCTCCATCCCGCGCAGGTCGACGTAGACGTCCTTCAGGACGGCCGACACCAGGCCGCGCATGGTGCGGTCCAGGGCGCCGTCGCCCTCGGGGGCGGGGCCGACGGGACCGGCGCTGACCACGAGCAGCCGTCGTACGCCTTCCGCCTCCATGGCGCGCAGGACCGTACGGGTCAGCCGGGTGGCGACCCCGGCGTCCTTGCGGCTGCGTGCGCCCAGGCCGGAGAGGACCGCGTCCCGGCCCCGCACGGCGGCGCGCAGCTCCTCCGGGTCGGTCAGGTCGGCGCGGAAGACCTCCAGCGCGTCGCCGCCGACGTCGAGCCGGGCCGGATCGCGGACCACGGCGGTCACCCGGTGGCCGGCGCCGAGCGCCTGCCGCACGATCTCCCGGCCGATACCGCCGGTGGCGCCGAAAACGGTGAGGTTCATGAGTGCTCCCGTACTCGGGATGGGTGGGTGAGTACTCACTCACCCCTATTCCTTCTAGAGTGGGTAAGTACTCACCCACCCGTCAAGCCCGATTGGACGTCCCATGGAGCCGAAGCCGGCGCGTGTCCGCATCCTCGATGCCGCACACGAGCTCATGCTCACCGTCGGACTGGCCCGCGCCACCACCAAGGAGATCGCCCGCGCGGCCGGCTGCTCCGAAGCGGCCCTCTACAAGTACTTCGACAGCAAGGAGGAGCTGTTCGTGCGCGTGCTCGCCGAGCGGCTGCCCCGGCTGACCCCGCTGCTGGGCAGCCTCGCCGCCGAACCCGGTCAGGGCACCCTGGAAAGCAACCTCACCGAGATCGCCCGCCAGGCCGCGCTGTTCTACGAGCAGAGCTTCCCGATCGCGGCCTCCCTGTACGCCGAGTCCCAGCTCAAGCAGCGCCACTACGACGCCCTGCGCAAGCTGGGCTCCGGCCCGCACCGGCCCATCCAGGACCTGGACGCCTACCTCCGCGCCGAACAGGCCGCCGGCCGCGTCCGCGCCGACGCCGACACCTTCGCGGCCGCCTCCCTGCTGCTGGGCGCCTGCGCCCAGCGCGCGTTCGCCTACGACGCGACGGAGACGGGGGAGCGCCCCCCGGTCGACGACTTCGCCGCGCGGCTCGCGACGACGCTGCTGGGCGGAATCTCCGTTGTGCCGGACTCCGCGTGAGCTTCACGCCGGGGCCATGACAAGCGTCTCCGGGATCAGGGCCGTATGGCGTCCGGGCTGTGGGGGCTGCGTCGGCCGCCCGGCGGCGGGCACCCCCTCGGCGTGCTGATCTGTTTCAGGCCGTACCCGCCCCACCCCCACTTCAGACGGCCGGGCGGGCCAGCCAGTCGTCCACGCCGGCCAGCAGCCGCGCCCTGACCTCCTCCGGGGCGGCCGACCCCCGCAGCGACTGCCGTGCCAGCTCGGCGAGTTCGGCGTCCGAGAAGCCGTGGACGTGCCGGGCGATCTCGTACTGCGCGGCCAGCCGGGAGCCGAACAGCAGCGGGTCGTCGGCGCCGAGGGCCATCGGGACGCCCGCCTCGAAGAACGTGCGCAGCGGTACGTCCTCGGGCTTCTCGTACACGCCGAGCGCCACGTTCGACGCCGGGCACACCTCGCAGGTCACGCCCCGGTCGGCCAGCCGCTTCAGCAGCCGCGGGTCCTCCGCCGCGCGCACCCCGTGCCCGATCCGCGAGGCGTGCAGGTCGTCCAGGCAGTCGCGCACCGAGGCCGGACCGGTCAGCTCGCCGCCGTGCGGGGCCGACAGCAGACCGCCCTCGCGCGCGATGTGGAAGGCCCGGTCGAAGTCCCGCGCCATGCCCCGCCGCTCGTCGTTGGAGAGCCCGAAGCCGACCACGCCCCGGTCCGCGTAACGCACCGCCAGCCGGGCCAGCGTACGGGCGTCCAGGGGGTGCTTCATCCGGTTGGCGGCGACCAGCACCCGCATGCCGAGCCCGGTCTCCCGGGACGTCGTCTCCACCGCGTCCAGGATGATCTCCAGGGCCGGGATCAGACCGCCCAGCCGGGGCGCGTACGACGTCGGGTCCACCTGGATCTCCAGCCAGCCCGAGCCGTCCTTCACGTCCTCCTCCGCGGCCTCCCGGACGAGGCGCCGGATGTCATCCGGTTCGCGCAGACAGGAGCGCGCCGCGTCGTACAGCCGCTGGAAGCGGAACCAGCCCCGCTCGTCCGTGGCCCGCAGCTTCGGTGGTTCGCCGCTGGTCAGTGCTTCGGTCAGGGCTTCGGGCAGACGTACGCCGTACTTGTCGGCCAGTTCCAGGACGGTTCCCGGCCGCATCGAACCGGTGAAGTGCAGGTGCAGATGGGCTTTCGGCAGCTCAGAGAGGTCACGTACACGCTCCATCCCAGGATCCTGCCGTACGGACCCGCCGTCCCGGTAGCCGTTTCCCCGTACGTGGTCTTGCTCGCACAGAGAAGCGGGCCGCCTCCCCGGGGGAAACGGCCCGCACACGCGCGTGGAGCTGAGGAGAGCAGAACCTCAGTCCCGTGCCTCCGCCAGCAGCTTCTGCATCCGGCTGACGCCCTCGACGAGGTCCTCGTCGCCGAGCGCGTACGACAGCCGCAGGTAGCCCGGTGTGCCGAAGGCCTCACCCGGGACGACCGCGACCTCGGCCTCCTCCAGGATCAGCGCGGCCAGCTCGACCGTGTCCTGCGGGCGCTTGCCGCGGATCTCCTTGCCGAGCAGGGCCTTGACCGACGGGTAGGCGTAGAAGGCGCCCTCGGGCTCCGGGCAGAGCACGCCGTCGATCTCGTTGAGCATCCGCACGATGGTCTTCCGGCGCCGGTCGAAGGCCTCGCGCATCTTCGCCACGGCGTCCAGGTCGCCGGAGACGGCGGCCAGGGCGGCCACCTGGGCCACGTTGGAGACGTTCGAGGTGGCGTGCGACTGCAGGTTGGTCGCGGCCTTGACGACGTCCTTCGGGCCGATGACCCAGCCCACGCGCCAGCCGGTCATGGCGTACGTCTTCGCCACACCGTTGACCACGACGCACTTGTCACGCAGCTCGGGGAAGAGCGCCGGCAGGGACACGGCGGCGGCCCCGCCGTACACCAGGTGCTCGTAGATCTCGTCGGTGAGCACCCACAGACCGTGCTCCAGGGCCCAGCGGCCGATCGCCTCGGTCTCGGCCTCGGTGTACACCGCGCCGGTCGGGTTGGACGGGGAGACGAAGAGCACGACCTTCGTCTTCTGCGTGCGCGCCGCCTCCAGCTGCTCCACGGTGACGCGGTAGCCGGTGGTCTCGTCGGCGACGACCTCCACCGGGACACCGCCCGCGAGCCGGATCGACTCCGGGTACGTCGTCCAGTACGGCGCCGGGACGATGACCTCGTCGCCCGGGTCGAGGATCGCGGCGAACGCCTCGTAGATGGCCTGCTTGCCGCCGTTGGTGACGAGGATCTGCGAGACGTCGGGCTCCCACCCGGAGTCGCGCAGCGTCTTCGCGGCGATCGCGGCCTTCAGCTCGGGCAGGCCGCCGGCCGGCGTGTAGCGGTGGTACTTGGGGTTCTTGCAGGCCTCGACGGCCGCCTCGACGATGTAGTCCGGGGTCGGGAAGTCGGGCTCGCCGGCGCCGAAGCCGATCACCGGACGCCCGGCGGCCTTCAGGGCCTTGGCCTTGGCGTCCACGGCGAGGGTGGCGGACTCGGAGATCGCGCCGACTCGGGCGGAGACCCGGCGCTCGGTGGGAGGGGTTGCAGGGCTCATGGAGCCCATCGTTCCAGACCGGAAATCCCCCCGGCACGTGGGTTTCACAGACTGAACTGCCGGGGGGCGGGACGTGAACACGGATCCGAATTCGGCCCCCGGCCAGGACGATCTTTGGTCACGTGGCTCCGAACGGGCACTTTCTGTTCGACGCCGGGCCGTTGACCACGTACACTCTCACCTCGTTGGCCTTCAGCAGCCGCCACCGAAACCGGTGCACACCGCGCACTCGGTCGGATGCGGTACGTTTGGGGGGACACAAAGGGTCGTAGCTCAATTGGTAGAGCACCGGTCTCCAAAACCGGCGGTTGGGGGTTCAAGTCCCTCCGGCCCTGCTACACACACCGCCAGGATGTGTGCGCATGTACGTACAGCAATGCACCGCCGTGCGGCTCAGGAACCGGGCGCGGCACGGCCATGACCCGGGATCAGGTGAGGATAATGACGGACGCCGTGGGCTCCATCGACACGCCTGATGCCCAGGACGAAGTATCCGAGTCCAAGAAGGCCCGCAAGGGCGGCAAGCGCGCCAAGAAGGGCCCGCTGAAGCGCCTCGCCACCTTCTACCGCCAGATCATCGCGGAGCTCCGCAAGGTCGTCTGGCCGACGCGTAACCAGCTGACTTCGTACACCACCGTGGTGATCTTCTTCGTCGCCATCATGATCGCGCTGGTGACCGTGATTGACTATGGGCTCAACCACGCCGCCAAGTACGTGTTCGGCTGAGCCAAGAGCGAAGGGCGCCGTGGCACCGGCGCCCGTTTTCGCATGTTCCACCCCTATGTATCCAGGAAGAAGCAGCCATCGTGTCTGACCCGAACCTGAACGACGACGCCATCGAGCCTCGCGGGACCGCTGCCGAGATGGTGGACGACGAGCGCGACATCGTCGAGGGCGCGGACGAGCAGGACGAGTTCGAGGCTGCCGAGGCCGAGGCGGGGGAGCCGGCCGAAGAGGCTGCCCTGAACGTCGAGGACGAGGAAGAAGCCGAAGAGGCTGCCGAGGAGGCCGTCGCCGAGGCCGCCGAGGAAGAGCCGGCCGCGCCCGTCGACCCCGTCGAGGCCCTGCGTGAGGAACTGCGCACCCTGCCCGGCGAGTGGTACGTCATCCACACCTACGCCGGTTACGAGAACCGCGTGAAGACCAACCTGGAGCAGCGCGCCGTCTCGCTGAACGTCGAGGACTACATCTTCCAGGCCGAGGTGCCGCAGGAAGAGGTCGTCCAGATCAAGAACGGCGACCGCAAGACGATCAAGCAGAACAAGCTGCCGGGTTACGTCCTGGTCCGCATGGACCTGACCAACGAGTCCTGGGGCGTCGTCCGCAACACCCCGGGCGTCACCGGCTTCGTCGGCAACGCCTACGACCCGTACCCGCTGACCCTGGACGAGATCGTCAAGATGCTCGCCCCGGAGGCCGAGGAGAAGGCCGCCCGCGAGGCCGCCGAGGCCGAGGGCAAGCCGGCTCCGCAGCGCAAGGTCGAGGTCCAGGTGCTGGACTTCGAGGTCGGCGACTCGGTCACCGTCACCGACGGCCCGTTCGCCACGCTGCAGGCGACCATCAACGAGATCAACCCCGACTCGAAGAAGGTCAAGGGCCTGGTGGAGATCTTCGGCCGCGAGACGCCGGTCGAGCTGTCCTTCGACCAGATCCAGAAGAACTAGTCCTTTTTTGGACTTCGTGCTTCCGAGCAGGTCAGGCGGGCTGCCTCAGCCGGTCTGACCTGCTCGGTTTTTGGCCGCGCATCTATACCCGTTATCGTTGTGCGGTATGCCTGCGTCAGGATCGCGATCCTCGCGCGGGCATGGACCCGAATGAAAGGACCCGGAGAGCTATGCCTCCCAAGAAGAAGAAGGTCACGGGGCTCATCAAGCTCCAGATCCAGGCCGGTGCCGCGAACCCGGCTCCGCCGGTCGGCCCCGCGCTGGGTCAGCACGGTGTCAACATCATGGAGTTCTGCAAGGCCTACAACGCCGCGACCGAGTCGCAGCGCGGCTGGGTCATCCCGGTGGAGATCACGGTCTACGAGGACCGTTCCTTCACCTTCGTCACCAAGACGCCGCCGGCCGCGAAGATGATCCTCAAGGCCGCGGGCATCGAGAAGGGCTCCGGCGAGCCGCACAAGACCAAGGTCGCCAAGATCACCGAGGCGCAGGTCCGCGAGATCGCCCAGACCAAGATGCCCGACCTGAACGCGAACGACCTGGACGCCGCGGCGAAGATCATCGCCGGTACCGCGCGCTCCATGGGCGTCACGGTCGAGGGCTGACCTCACCCCCTGGCAGTCATGCGGCCGTCACCGGCCGCACGTGGCAGGGCCTGCTCGGCCCAAGGACCACGACTCCTTAACGAACACACAGGAGCAAGTTGTGAGCAAGCGCAGCAAGGCTCTCCGCGCTGCGGACGCCAAGATCGACCGGGAGAAGCTGTACGCCCCGCTCGAGGCCGTCCGTCTCGCCAAGGAGACCTCCACGACCAAGTTCGACGCCACCGTCGAGGTCGCCTTCCGTCTGGGTGTCGACCCGCGCAAGGCCGACCAGATGGTCCGTGGCACCGTGAACCTTCCGCACGGCACCGGTAAGACCGCCCGGGTCCTGGTCTTCGCGACCGGTGACCGTGCCGAGGCCGCGCGTGCCGCGGGCGCCGACATCGTCGGCGCCGACGAGCTGATCGACGAGGTCTCGAAGGGCCGTCTGGACTTCGACGCCGTCGTCGCCACCCCGGACCTCATGGGCAAGGTCGGCCGCCTCGGCCGCGTCCTCGGCCCGCGTGGTCTGATGCCGAACCCGAAGACCGGCACCGTCACCCCCGACGTGGCCAAGGCCGTCACCGACATCAAGGGCGGCAAGATCGAGTTCCGCGTCGACAAGCACTCGAACCTGCACTTCATCATCGGCAAGGCGTCCTTCGACGACGCCAAGCTGGTGGAGAACTACGGCGCCGCGCTGGAGGAGATCCTCCGTCTGAAGCCGTCCGCCGCCAAGGGCCGCTACCTCAAGAAGGCCGCCATCACCACCACGATGGGCCCCGGCGTTCCGGTCGACCCCAACCGCACCCGCAACCTCCTCGCCGAGGAGGACCCGGCCGCCGTCTGAGCCTCCCGCTCACCCCGGTAGCCGCGTCAGGTACGCGTGAGTGAAGGGCGGGCCCTGCAACCTTCCGGTTGCGGGGCCCGTCCTTTCTCTGTGCGACCTTTCGTACGACTGTCAGTGGCCCGGCATACGGTGCAGGGCACAACGACTCGCAACAGGGGTGGGATCAGATGAAGAGCACGACCGTCCGCCGTACGGCCCTTTCCGTGGCCGCGGTCGCCGCGCTGGCCTCCGTGACGGCCTGCGGCTCCTCCTCCGGCTCCGGCAAGGGTGACAAGGCAGCCGGCGGCGGCGCGATCCACCTCAGCCCCGTCGCGGCGGTGCTGCGCACCGCCGAGCAGTCCACCGACAAGGCGGAATCGGCGAAGGTCCGCACCACCATGTCCGTCGGCGACACCGCGACGATGACGATGAGCGGCGCCGTCCGCTGGGGGCACGGCACCGTGGGCAACCTCACCGTCGCCTACACCGGCGGCAAGCTGGGCCAGGGCATGCGCAGGATCGGCATGCCGACCATCGAGACCCGTATGCTGCCGGACGCCCTCTACGTGAGGATGACCGACCGCTTCGCCCAGCAGATGGGCGGCCGGCACTGGCTCAAGTACTCGTACGCCGAATACCAGCAGTCCACCGGTGGCTCCGATGTGTACATGAAGAGCCAGATGCGGAACGCCACGCCGAACCAGTCGGTGCAGCTGCTGCTCGCCTCCGGGGACGTGAAGAAGGTGGGCGAGGAGACGGTGTCCGGGATACGCGCCACGCGCTACGCGGGCACGGTCGACGCCGCGGACATGGCCGGCCGGACCGGCCGGCTCACCGCCGCCCAGCTGGCCGCCGTGAAGAAGCAGCTCACCGAGGCGGGCATCACCACCGAGAAGGTGGAGGTCTGGCTCAACGACCAGAACCTCCTGGTCAAGTCGGCCACCAAGGCCGACACCGGCCAGGGCCCCCTGTCGGTCACCAACTACTACAGCGACTACGGCGTCAAGGTCCTCGCCCCAGCGCCTCCGGCGAGCGACACCAAGGACTTCAAGGAGCTGATGAAGTCCCTCGGCACCCCGGGCTCGGGCAACACCTCGAGCGGCTCCGCGACCGGCGTTCCCGGGGCCGGCACCGGCATCGGTTCCTGATCCGTCGCGGGACCTGGGCGCCGTAGAGCCCGATTTGCTCTACGGCGCCCAGGTCCCGTACTCTCTTGCAGAAGCCAAAGACCGCTGGTCGTTGCCGCTCGCTCGAACGAGGGTGCGGTGGCCGAAGGATCCGCTGAAAAGTGGGCGACCCGCGCAGGTGACAGTGGAAGAACTCCCGGAGTGCGCGCGCCGAGCGCGTGTGCGACCGGTCGAGTCCGCCCCGTGCGCCTGCGCCGGGGCGTTTCGTTTTCCCCAGTCCTCCTTCGGGTCCGCGCGGTCCGAATCACCCGGAAGGAGGCCGAGGCTCTATGGCGAGGCCCGACAAGGCTGCCGCGGTTGCGGAGCTGACGGACAAGTTCCGCAGCTCCAACGCCGCCGTGCTGACCGAGTACCGCGGTCTCACCGTGGCGCAGCTCAAGACGCTGCGCCGGTCGCTCGGTGAGAACGCCCAGTACGCCGTGGTGAAGAACACGCTGACCAAGATTGCGGCCAAGGAGGCCGGGATCACGCTGGAGGACCAGCTCTTCGCTGGCCCGACGGCCGTCGCCTTCGTCACCGGTGACCCGGTGGAGTCGGCGAAGGGTCTGCGTGACTTCGCCAAGGACAACCCCAATCTCGTCATCAAGGGCGGTGTTCTCGAGGGCAAGGCCCTCTCCGCCGACGAGATCAAGAAGCTTGCGGACCTCGAGTCCCGCGAGGTTCTGCTCAGCAAGCTGGCCGGTGCCTTCAAGGGCAAGCAGTCCCAGGCTGCTCAGCTCTTCCAGGCGCTGCCGTCGAAGCTCGTCCGCACCGTGGACGCGCTGCGCGCCAAGCAGGCCGAGCAGGGCGGTGCCGAGTAATTCGGCTCGCTTTCTGACCCGCACCAACGGCGCGGGTCGCAGCGGGCCGACGTACGCCCGCCTTACCCAGTACATCCGGCACCTGCCGATTTGAGTGGAAGGACCGCCATCATGGCGAAGCTCAGCCAGGAAGACCTGCTCGCCCAGTTCGAGGAGATGACCCTCATCGAGCTCTCCGAGTTCGTGAAGGCCTTCGAGGAGAAGTTCGACGTCACCGCCGCCGCTGCCGTCGCCGTCGCCGGCCCGGCCGGCCCGGCCGCCCCGGCCGAGGCCGAGGAGGAGAAGGACGAGTTCGACGTCATCCTCACCGGCGCCGGCGAGAAGAAGATCCAGGTCATCAAGGTCGTGCGTGAGCTGACCTCCCTGGGTCTGAAGGAGGCCAAGGACCTCGTCGACGGCACCCCGAAGCCCGTCCTCGAGAAGGTCAACAAGGAAGCCGCCGAGAAGGCCGCCGAGTCCCTCAAGGCCGCCGGCGCCTCCGTCGAGGTCAAGTAAGACCTTCCGGGTCCCAAGGACTCGAACGCGGGCCGACCGCAGCCTCGGGGCACCGTGAAAAAGTGCCCCGCAGGGCTGTAACGCGACCGTACCGAAGAGCGATCATCCATCCGGGTGGTCGCTCTTCGTCGTATCCGGCGGGCCCGACCGCGGTTGCCTTGCACTCGCTTCGGCGAGGGGTATGGTGATCTTCGTCGTGTCTCCGGCACGGTCCGCTTCGGACTGGGGGGCCTTGACGAACCGCACGCAGCGCGCAATTCTCAGGACGCGTCGTCACAAGGATCCGAATCCGAGGCATGGATCGACGACGAAGAGGGCAGTATCAACGTGCGTTGAGGGCAGGCATGCCGAGGGCGTTGACGAGAGCGGTGAGCACAGCGAGGGTCTCGAAAAACCCGCACTGGACATCAGTGTGCCAAGTGGCTACACTGACCCTTTGCGCTGCCTGTTAGCTGTCCCCTGCCCGTCACCAGGGGTCTGCCCTCACTCGAGCACTGATGACAAAAGCCCCCTTGACCTGGGGTTTCTGTCTCTGTGTACGGGAGAGGGGCCGGCACGCGCGTAGTGAGTCCGAGCCCTCGGAAGGACCCCCTCTTGGCCGCCTCGCGCAATGCCTCGACCGCGAATACGAACAACGGCGCCAGCACCGCCCCGCTGCGCATCTCCTTTGCAAAGATCAAGGAGCCTCTCGAGGTTCCGAACCTGCTCGCGCTGCAGACCGAGAGCTTCGACTGGCTGCTCGGCAACACCGCCTGGCAGAGTCGGGTCGAGGAGGCTCTGGAGAACGGTCAGGACGTCCCCACCAAGTCCGGTCTGGAGGAGATCTTCGAGGAGATCTCCCCGATCGAGGACTTCTCCGGGTCGATGTCCCTGACGTTCCGGGACCACCGCTTCGAGCCGCCGAAGAACTCCATCGACGAGTGCAAGGAGCGCGACTTCACGTACGCCGCCCCGCTCTTCGTCACCGCCGAGTTCACCAATAACGAGACCGGTGAGATCAAGTCCCAGACGGTCTTCATGGGCGACTTCCCGCTCATGACGAACAAGGGCACCTTCGTCATCAACGGCACCGAGCGTGTCGTGGTGTCCCAGCTGGTCCGTTCCCCCGGTGTCTACTTCGACTCCACCATCGACAAGACGTCCGACAAGGACATCTTCTCCGCCAAGATCATCCCGTCCCGGGGTGCCTGGCTGGAGATGGAGATCGACAAGCGCGACATGGTCGGTGTCCGCATCGACCGCAAGCGCAAGCAGTCGGTCACCGTGCTGCTGAAGGCGCTCGGCTGGACGACCGAGCAGATCCTCGAGGAGTTCGGCGAGTACGAGTCCATGCGCGCCACCCTGGAGAAGGACCACACCCAGGGCCAGGACGACGCGCTGCTCGACATCTACCGCAAGCTGCGTCCGGGCGAGCCCCCCACGCGTGAGGCCGCGCAGACGCTGCTGGAGAACCTGTACTTCAACCCCAAGCGCTACGACCTCGCCAAGGTCGGCCGCTACAAGGTCAACAAGAAGCTCGGTGCGGACGAGCCGCTGGACGCCGGCGTGCTCACCACCGAGGACGTCATCGCCACCATCAAGTACCTGGTGAAGCTGCACGCCGGCGAGACCGAGACGGTGACCGAGACCGGTCGCACGATCATGGTCGAGACCGACGACATCGACCACTTCGGCAACCGCCGTATCCGCAGCGTCGGTGAGCTGATCCAGAACCAGGTCCGTACGGGTCTCGCCCGTATGGAGCGCGTCGTGCGCGAGCGCATGACCACCCAGGACGTCGAGGCGATCACGCCACAGACCCTGATCAACATCCGGCCGGTCGTCGCCTCCATCAAGGAGTTCTTCGGCACCAGCCAGCTGTCCCAGTTCATGGACCAGAACAACCCGCTGTCGGGGCTGACGCACAAGCGTCGTCTGAACGCCCTCGGCCCGGGTGGTCTCTCCCGTGAGCGGGCCGGCTTCGAGGTCCGTGACGTTCACCCGTCGCACTACGGCCGTATGTGCCCGATCGAGACGCCGGAAGGCCCGAACATCGGTCTGATCGGCTCGCTCGCCTCCTACGGCCGGGTCAACGCGTTCGGTTTCATCGAGACGCCGTACCGCAAGGTCGTCGACGGCCAGGTCAGCGACGAGGTCGACTACCTGACCGCCGACGAGGAGGACCGCTTCGTCATCGCGCAGGCCAACGCGCCGCTGAACGACGAGATGCGGTTCGCCGAGGCCCGCGTGCTGGTCCGCCGCCGTGGCGGCGAGGTCGACTACGTCGGCCCCGAGGACGTGGACTACATGGACGTCTCGCCGCGCCAGATGGTGTCGGTCGCGACCGCCATGATCCCCTTCCTCGAGCACGACGACGCCAACCGTGCCCTCATGGGCGCGAACATGATGCGTCAGGCCGTGCCGCTGATTAAGTCCGAGGCACCGCTCGTCGGCACCGGCATGGAGTACCGCTCCGCGGTCGACGCCGGCGACGTGGTCAAGGCCGAGAAGGACGGTGTGGTCCAGGAGGTCTCCGCGGACTACATCACCACCGCCAACGACGACGGCACGTACATCACGTACCGCCTGGCCAAGTTCTCCCGGTCCAACCAGGGCACCTCGGTCAACCAGAAGGTCATCGTCAACGAGGGCGACCGCGTCGTCACCGGCCAGGTGCTGGCCGACGGCCCGGCCACCCAGAACGGCGAGATGGCCCTCGGCAAGAACCTGCTCGTGGCGTTCATGCCGTGGGAGGGTCACAACTACGAGGACGCGATCATCCTGTCGCAGCGCCTCGTGCAGGACGACGTCCTCTCCTCGATCCACATCGAGGAGCACGAGGTCGACGCCCGTGACACCAAGCTCGGCCCCGAGGAGATCACCCGGGACATCCCGAACGTCTCCGAGGAGGTCCTCGCCGACCTCGACGAGCGCGGCATCATCCGCATCGGTGCCGAGGTCATCGCCGGTGACATCCTCGTCGGCAAGGTCACCCCGAAGGGTGAGACCGAGCTGACCCCCGAGGAGCGTCTGCTGCGCGCGATCTTCGGGGAGAAGGCACGTGAGGTCCGTGACACCTCGCTGAAGGTGCCGCACGGCGAGACCGGCAAGGTCATCGGCGTCCGCGTCTTCGACCGCGAGGAGGGCGACGAGCTGCCGCCGGGCGTGAACCAGCTGGTCCGCGTCTACGTCGCGCAGAAGCGCAAGATCACCGACGGCGACAAGCTCGCCGGCCGTCACGGCAACAAGGGTGTCATCTCCAAGATCCTGCCGATCGAGGACATGCCGTTCCTGGAGGACGGCACCCCGGTCGACATCATCCTCAACCCGCTGGGCGTGCCGTCCCGAATGAACCCGGGGCAGGTCCTGGAGATCCACCTCGGCTGGCTCGCCAGCCGCGGCTGGGACGTCTCCGGCCTCGCGGACGAGTGGGCCCAGCGCCTGCAGGCCATCGGCGCCGACCAGGTCGCCCCGCGCACCAACGTCGCGACCCCGGTCTTCGACGGTGCCCGCGAGGACGAGCTGGCGGGTCTGCTGCAGCACACCATCCCGAACCGCGACGGCGAGCGCATGGTGCTCCCGTCCGGCAAGGCGCGGCTGTTCGACGGCCGCTCCGGTGAGCCGTTCCCGGACCCGATCTCGGTCGGCTACATGTACATCCTGAAGCTGCACCACCTGGTCGACGACAAGCTGCACGCCCGCTCGACCGGTCCGTACTCGATGATCACCCAGCAGCCGCTGGGTGGTAAGGCCCAGTTCGGTGGCCAGCGCTTCGGTGAGATGGAGGTGTGGGCCCTCGAGGCCTACGGCGCCGCGTACGCCCTCCAGGAGCTGCTGACCATCAAGTCCGACGACGTCACCGGCCGCGTGAAGGTCTACGAGGCCATCGTCAAGGGCGAGAACATCCCCGAGCCCGGCATCCCCGAGTCCTTCAAGGTGCTCATCAAGGAGATGCAGTCGCTCTGCCTGAACGTGGAGGTGCTGTCCAGCGACGGTATGTCCATCGAGATGCGTGACACCGACGAGGACGTCTTCCGCGCTGCGGAGGAGCTCGGCATCGACCTGTCCCGGCGCGAGCCGAGCAGCGTCGAAGAGGTCTGACGGGAGTCCGGCAGGGGCCTCACCACCGTGAGGCCCCCGCCGACCCCCAGGCCCCCGTTTCAGACCAAAGACTTTCGACCCTGAGAGGGATTGACGCATAGTGCTCGACGTCAACTTCTTCGACGAGCTCCGGATCGGCCTGGCCACCGCTGACGACATCCGTCAGTGGAGCCACGGCGAGGTCAAGAAGCCCGAGACCATCAACTACCGCACCCTGAAGCCCGAAAAGGACGGACTCTTCTGCGAGAAGATCTTCGGTCCGACCCGGGACTGGGAGTGCTACTGCGGCAAGTACAAGCGCGTCCGCTTCAAGGGCATCATCTGCGAGCGCTGTGGCGTCGAGGTCACGCGCGCCAAGGTGCGCCGTGAGCGGATGGGCCACATCGAGCTGGCCGCCCCCGTCACGCACATCTGGTACTTCAAGGGTGTCCCCTCGCGCCTCGGCTACCTGCTGGACCTGGCGCCGAAGGACCTCGAGAAGGTCATCTACTTCGCCGCGTACATGATCACGTACGTCGACGAGGAGCGCCGTACCCGCGACCTGCCCTCCCTGGAGGCGCATGTCTCGGTCGAGCGCCAGCAGATCGAGAACCGCCGCGACGCCGACCTCGAGGCCCGCGCCAAGAAGCTCGAGTCCGACCTGGCCGAGCTGGAGGCCGAGGGCGCCAAGGCCGATGTGCGCCGCAAGGTGCGCGAGGGTGCCGAGCGCGAGATGAAGCAGCTGCGCGACCGTGCGCAGCGCGAGATCGACCGCCTCGACGAGGTGTGGAACCGGTTCAAGAACCTCAAGGTCCAGGACCTCGAGGGCGACGAGCTGCTCTACCGCGAGCTGCGTGACCGCTTCGGCACGTACTTCGACGGCTCGATGGGTGCCGCGGCGCTGCAGAAGCGCCTGGAGTCCTTCGACCTCGATGAGGAGGCCGAGCGGCTGCGCGAGATCATCCGCACCGGCAAGGGCCAGAAGAAGACCCGTGCCCTCAAGCGGCTGAAGGTCGTCTCCGCGTTCCTGCAGACGTCCAACAGCCCCAAGGGCATGGTCCTGGACTGCGTCCCGGTCATCCCGCCGGACCTGCGTCCGATGGTGCAGCTGGACGGTGGCCGCTTCGCGACCTCCGACCTGAACGACCTGTACCGCCGTGTCATCAACCGCAACAACCGTCTGAAGAGGCTGCTCGACCTCGGCGCGCCCGAGATCATCGTCAACAACGAGAAGCGCATGCTTCAGGAGGCTGTTGACGCCCTCTTCGACAACGGTCGTCGCGGCCGTCCGGTGACCGGTCCCGGTAACCGCCCGCTGAAGTCCCTCAGCGACATGCTGAAGGGTAAGCAGGGCCGCTTCCGTCAGAACCTGCTCGGTAAGCGTGTCGACTACTCGGCGCGTTCCGTGATCGTCGTCGGTCCGCAGCTGAAGCTGCACCAGTGCGGTCTGCCGAAGGCGATGGCGCTGGAGCTGTTCAAGCCGTTCGTGATGAAGCGCCTGGTCGACCTGAACCACGCGCAGAACATCAAGAGCGCCAAGCGCATGGTTGAGCGCGGCCGTACGGTCGTGTACGACGTCCTCGAAGAGGTCATCGCCGAGCACCCGGTGCTGCTGAACCGTGCTCCCACCCTGCACCGCCTCGGTATCCAGGCCTTCGAGCCGCAGCTGGTCGAGGGCAAGGCCATCCAGATCCACCCGCTCGTCTGCACCGCGTTCAACGCGGACTTCGACGGTGACCAGATGGCCGTGCACCTGCCGCTGTCCGCGGAGGCGCAGGCCGAGGCCCGCATCCTGATGCTGTCCTCGAACAACATCCTCAAGCCGGCCGACGGCCGTCCGGTGACGATGCCGACCCAGGACATGGTCCTCGGTCTGTTCTTCCTCACCACCGACGCCGAGATGCGTGACGTCAAGGGCGAGGGCCGCTCGTTCGCGTCCGTGGCCGAGGCGATCATGGCGTTCGACGCCGGCGAGCTCTCGCTGCAGTCGCGCGTGGACATCCGCTTCCCGGTGGGCACCATCCCGCCGCGCGGCTGGATGCCGCCGGCCCGCGAGGAGGGCGAGCCGGAGTGGCAGCAGGGTGACAGCTTCCGCCTGAACACCACCCTGGGCCGCGCGCTCTTCAACGAGCTGCTGCCCGAGGACTACCCGTTCGTCGACTACGAGGTCGGCAAGAAGCAGCTCTCCGAGATCGTCAACGACCTCGCCGAGCGCTACCCGAAGGTCATCGTGGCGGCGACGCTCGACAACCTGAAGGCGTCCGGCTTCTACTGGGCGACCCGTTCCGGTGTCACCGTCGCCATCTCCGACGTCGTCGTTCCCGAGGCGAAGAAGGAGATCGTCCGCGGCTACGAGGCGCAGGACGAGAAGGTCCAGAAGCAGTACGAGCGCGGTCTGATCACCAAGGACGAGCGCACGCAGGAGCTCATCGCGATCTGGACCAAGGCGACCAACGAGGTCGCCGAGGCGATGAACGAGAACTTCCCGAAGACCAACCCGATCTTCATGATGGTGAACTCGGGTGCACGAGGCAACATGATGCAGATGCGTCAGATTGCCGGTATGCGTGGTCTGGTGTCGAACGCGAAGAACGAGACGATCCCGCGTCCGATCAAGGCGTCGTTCCGTGAGGGTCTGTCCGTGCTGGAGTACTTCATCTCCACGCACGGTGCCCGTAAGGGTCTCGCGGACACCGCCCTGCGTACCGCCGACTCGGGTTACCTGACCCGTCGTCTGGTGGACGTCTCGCAGGACGTCATCATCCGCGAGGAGGACTGCGGCACCGAGCGCGGCCTCAAGCTGGCGATCGCCGAGCGCGGCGAGGACGGTGTCCTGCGCAAGACGGGCAACGTCGAGACGTCCGTGTACGCGCGCTGCCTCGCCGAGGACATCGTGGTCGACGGCAAGGTGCTGGCCCCGGCCGGTACCGACCTCGGCGACGTGCTCATCGACGAGCTGGTCAAGCACAGTGTGGAGACGGTCAAGACCCGCTCGGTCCTGACCTGCGAGTCCGCCGTCGGCACCTGCGCGATGTGCTACGGCCGTTCGCTGGCCACCGGCAAGCTGGTCGACATCGGTGAGGCGGTCGGCATCATCGCCGCCCAGTCCATCGGTGAGCCCGGTACCCAGCTGACGATGCGAACCTTCCACACCGGTGGTGTGGCCGGTGACGACATCACCCAGGGTCTGCCGCGTGTCGTCGAGCTCTTCGAGGCCCGTACCCCGAAGGGTGTCGCCCCGATCTCCGAGGCCTCCGGCCGCGTGCGGATCGAGGAGACCGAGAAGACCAAGAAGCTCGTCGTCACCCCGGACGACGGCAGCGACGAGACCGCCTACCCGATCTCCAAGCGCGCCAAGGTCCTGGTCAGCGAGGGCGAGCACGTCGAGGTGGGCCAGCAGCTCACCGTGGGTGCCACCAACCCGCACGACGTGCTGCGCATCCTGGGTCAGCGTGCCGTCCAGGTCCACCTGGTCGGCGAGGTCCAGAAGGTCTACAACTCGCAGGGTGTGTCGATCCACGACAAGCACATCGAGATCATCATCCGGCAGATGCTCCGCCGTGTGACGATCATCGAGTCCGGCGACGCCGAGCTGCTGCCCGGCGAGCTGGTCGAGCGCTCGAAGTTCGAGACCGAGAACCGTCGTGTGGTCCAGGAGGGCGGTCACCCGGCCTCCGGTCGTCCGCAGCTGATGGGTATCACCAAGGCCTCGCTGGCGACGGAGTCCTGGCTGTCGGCCGCCTCCTTCCAGGAGACGACCCGAGTGCTGACGGACGCGGCGATCAACGCCAAGTCCGACAGCCTCATCGGCCTCAAGGAGAACGTCATCATCGGTAAGCTCATCCCGGCCGGTACGGGCCTGTCCCGCTACCGCAACATCCGGGTCGAGCCGACCGAGGAGGCCAAGGCCGCGATGTACTCGGCCGTCGGCTACGACGACATCGACTACTCGCCGTTCGGCACCGGCTCCGGCCAGGCCGTTCCGCTGGAGGACTACGACTACGGTCCGTACAACCAGTAAGCGAGCAGCATGAAGGGCGGCCACTCCGTTTCGGGGTGGCCGCCCTTCGGCGTGTCAGGGCCCGTACGCCGGCCGGGCCCGGAGGCGGTGGAGGCAGGTGCTGACGGCCGCGTGGGAGTCCGGCAGGCGTGCGAGCAGGGATTGCCTGCCGGGCGGGCTGCCGAGGGCCGTGCGATGGCCGTGCCACGCGTGCGCCGATCGAGCCGCCGCAACAGCCGCCAGGCGAGCCGGCCGAGTCTCTTTCTCCAGCCGGGCGAGCGCATGCTCAGCGGCCCGGATCGTCGATTCGAAGATCACGTAGCGTACCGGGGCTTGACATCACTCGCGAGCCGAGGCCGCCGGGGCCCATTTGTTTTGACCACAGCGAATGAGGTAGGTACGCTCAGACCTTGTGCCTGGGGTGTGCCCTGGCTCGTGTGCGTGCCTTCAGACCGCATGGCGAGCCGCGAGCGGCCACCGTAATCTGTGCTGTTTTCGCCTTGCGGCGGGAGTCCGCCCGGATTCGACACACCCGACCGCGTGGGTCGGCGATGTTCCAGGTTAGCTGTACCCATCGGCACACAGAAACCGGAGAAGTAGTGCCTACGATCCAGCAGCTGGTCCGTAAGGGCCGGCAGGACAAGGTCGAGAAGAACAAGACGCCCGCACTCGAGGGTTCCCCTCAGCGTCGTGGCGTCTGCACGCGTGTGTTCACGACCACCCCGAAGAAGCCGAACTCGGCCCTGCGTAAGGTCGCGCGTGTGCGTCTGACCAGCGGCATCGAGGTCACCGCTTACATTCCGGGTGAGGGACACAACCTGCAGGAGCACTCCATCGTGCTCGTGCGCGGCGGCCGTGTGAAGGACCTGCCGGGTGTTCGCTACAAGATCATCCGTGGCTCCCTCGACACCCAGGGTGTCAAGAACCGCAAGCAGGCCCGTTCCCGCTACGGCGCCAAGAAGGAGAAGTAAGAATGCCTCGTAAGGGCCCCGCCCCGAAGCGCCCGGTCATCATCGACCCGGTCTACGGTTCTCCTCTGGTCACGTCGCTCATCAACAAGGTGCTGCTGAACGGCAAGCGCTCCACCGCCGAGCGCATCGTCTACGGCGCCATGGAGGGCCTGCGCGAGAAGACCGGCAACGACCCGGTCATCACGCTCAAGCGCGCTCTTGAGAACATCAAGCCGACCCTCGAGGTCAAGTCCCGCCGTGTCGGTGGCGCCACCTACCAGGTCCCGGTCGAGGTCAAGCCCGGCCGTGCCAACACCCTGGCGCTGCGCTGGCTGGTCGGTTACTCCCGCGCCCGTCGCGAGAAGACCATGACCGAGCGTCTCCTCAACGAGCTTCTCGACGCCTCCAACGGCCTCGGTGCGGCCGTGAAGAAGCGCGAGGACACCCACAAGATGGCCGAGTCCAACAAGGCCTTCGCGCACTACCGCTGGTAGTCGCTACCCACATCGAGACCGAGAGAAGACTGAAGCCTTATGGCTACCACTTCACTTGACCTGGCCAAGGTGCGCAACATCGGCATCATGGCCCACATCGACGCGGGCAAGACGACCACCACCGAGCGGATCCTGTTCTACACCGGTGTGTCTTACAAGATCGGTGAGGTCCACGACGGCGCTGCCACCATGGACTGGATGGAGCAGGAGCAGGAGCGTGGCATCACGATCACCTCTGCTGCCACCACCTGTCACTGGCCGCTGGAGAACGTCGATCACACCATCAACATCATCGACACCCCGGGCCACGTCGACTTCACCGTCGAGGTGGAGCGCTCCCTGCGCGTGCTCGACGGTGCCGTGACGGTGTTCGACGGCGTCGCCGGCGTTGAGCCCCAGTCCGAGACGGTGTGGCGTCAGGCGGACCGCTACGGCGTTCCGCGTATCTGCTTCGTCAACAAGCTCGACCGGACGGGTGCCGAGTTCCACCGCTGCGTCGACATGATCACCGACCGCCTGGGCGCTCAGCCGATCGTCATGCAGCTCCCGATCGGTGCCGAGGCCGACTTCAAGGGCGTCGTGGACCTGGTCCGCATGAAGGCGCTCGTGTGGTCCGCCGAGGCCACCAAGGGCGAGATGTACGACGTCGTCGACATCCCGGCCACGCACACCGAGGCGGCCGAGGAATGGCGCGGCAAGCTCCTCGAGGCCGTCGCCGAGAACGACGAGCAGCTGATGGAGCTGTACCTGGAGGGCGAGGAGCCCACCGAGGAGCAGCTCTACGCGGCGATCCGTCGTATCACCATCGCCTCCGGCAAGGGCACCGGCACCACGGTGACCCCGGTGTTCTGCGGCACCGCGTTCAAGAACAAGGGTGTTCAGCCCCTGCTCGACGCGGTCGTGCGCTACCTGCCTTCCCCGGTTGACATCGAGGCCATCGAGGGCCACGCGGTCAACAACCCGGAGGAGGTCGTCAAGCGCAAGCCGTCCGACGACGAGCCGCTGTCCGCGCTGGCGTTCAAGATCATGAGCGACCCGCACCTCGGCAAGCTCACCTTCGTCCGCGTGTACTCCGGCCGCCTGGAGTCCGGCACCGCCGTGCTGAACTCCGTCAAGGGCAAGAAGGAGCGCATCGGCAAGATCTACCGCATGCACGCCAACAAGCGTGAGGAGATCGAGTCGGTGGGCGCCGGCGACATCGTCGCCGTCATGGGCCTGAAGCAGACCACCACCGGTGAGACGCTGTCCGACGACAAGAACCCGGTCATCCTGGAGTCCATGGACTTCCCGGCGCCGGTCATCCAGGTCGCCATCGAGCCCAAGTCGAAGGGCGACCAGGAGAAGCTCGGCGTCGCGATCCAGCGCCTGGCCGAGGAGGACCCGTCCTTCCAGGTCCACTCGGACGAGGAGACCGGCCAGACCATCATCGGTGGTATGGGCGAGCTGCACCTCGAGGTGCTGGTCGACCGTATGCGCCGTGAGTTCAAGGTCGAGGCCAACGTCGGCAAGCCGCAGGTGGCGTACCGCGAGACGATCCGCAAGGCCGTCGAGCGCGTCGACTACACCCACAAGAAGCAGACCGGTGGTACCGGTCAGTTCGCGAAGGTGCAGATCGGCATCGAGCCGCTCGAGGGTGGCGACACCTCGTACGAGTTCGTGAACAAGGTGACCGGTGGTCGTATCCCGAAGGAGTACATCCCTTCGGTCGACGCCGGTGCGCAGGAGGCCATGCAGTTCGGCATCCTCGCCGGTTACGAGATGACCGGCGTGCGCGTCATCCTCCACGACGGCGCCTACCACGAGGTCGACTCCTCCGAGCTCGCCTTCAAGATCGCCGGTTCGCAGGCCTTCAAGGAGGCCGCGCGCAAGGCCAGCCCCGTGCTGCTCGAGCCGATGATGGCCGTCGAGGTCACCACGCCCGAGGACTACATGGGCGAGGTCATCGGCGACATCAACTCCCGCCGTGGCCAGATCCAGGCCATGGAGGAGCGGGCTGGTGCCCGCGTCGTGAAGGGCCTCGTGCCCCTGTCGGAGATGTTCGGCTACGTCGGCGACCTCCGCAGCAAGACGTCGGGTCGCGCAAGCTACTCGATGCAGTTCGACTCCTACGCCGAGGTTCCGCGGAACGTCGCCGAGGAGATCATCGCGAAGGCCAAGGGCGAGTAACGCACCGCGTTCACACGCTTTAGGCTTGACTCCGGAGCCTCAAGGGGCATTCAGCCGCAATCCCGGATGAATGCCCCGGGTTCCGGGCTTCCCAGCAAAGATCACCTGGCGCCGATGAAGTAAGGCGTACAGAACCACTCCACAGGAGGACCCCAGTGGCGAAGGCGAAGTTCGAGCGGACTAAGCCGCACGTCAACATCGGCACCATCGGTCACATCGACCACGGTAAGACGACCCTCACGGCCGCCATTACCAAGGTGCTGCACGACGCGTACCCGGACCTGAACGAGGCCACCCCGTTCGACAACATCGACAAGGCGCCCGAGGAGCGCCAGCGCGGTATCACCATCTCCATCGCGCACGTCGAGTACCAGACCGAGGCGCGTCACTACGCCCACGTCGACTGCCCGGGTCACGCGGACTACATCAAGAACATGATCACCGGTGCCGCCCAGATGGACGGCGCGATCCTGGTGGTCGCCGCCACCGACGGCCCGATGCCGCAGACCAAGGAGCACGTGCTCCTGGCCCGCCAGGTCGGCGTTCCGTACATCGTCGTCGCCCTGAACAAGGCCGACATGGTGGACGACGAGGAGATCCTGGAGCTCGTCGAGCTCGAGGTCCGTGAGCTCCTCTCCGAGTACGAGTTCCCCGGCGACGACGTTCCGGTCGTCAAGGTCTCCGCTCTGAAGGCCCTCGAGGGCGAGAAGGAGTGGGTGGACTCCGTCCTCAACCTGATGAACGCCGTCGACGAGTCGATCCCGCAGCCGGAGCGCGACGTCGACAAGCCGTTCCTGATGCCGATCGAGGACGTCTTCACCATCACCGGTCGCGGTACGGTCGTCACCGGCCGTATCGAGCGTGGTGTCCTCAAGGTCAACGAGACCGTCGACATCATCGGCATCAAGCAGGAGAAGACCACCACCACGGTCACCGGCATCGAGATGTTCCGCAAGCTGCTCGACGAGGGCCAGGCCGGTGAGAACGTCGGTCTGCTGCTCCGCGGCATCAAGCGCGAGGACGTCGAGCGCGGCCAGGTCATCATCAAGCCGGGCTCGGTCACCCCGCACACCGAGTTCGAGGCGCAGGCCTACATCCTCTCCAAGGACGAGGGTGGCCGCCACACGCCGTTCTTCAACAACTACCGTCCGCAGTTCTACTTCCGTACGACGGACGTGACCGGCGTCGTGACCCTCCCCGAGGGCACCGAGATGGTCATGCCGGGTGACAACACCGAGATGAAGGTGGAGCTCATCCAGCCCGTCGCCATGGAAGAGGGCCTGAAGTTCGCCATCCGTGAGGGTGGCCGCACCGTGGGCGCCGGCCAGGTCACCAAGATCAACAAGTGAGTTCCGCTTGCTTGAGGGTCGCCTGACCTGAAGGTCTCTGACCTGAGGAGAGGCCCGTACGACTTCGGTCGTACGGGCCTCTTCGTCGTACTCCCCGGCGGTTGCCGTACGATGCGCCCTCGTGGCGATACAGAATCCATATCCGTGGGGACCACCGTACGGCGGCCCGCCGCCTCCGCCGGCGAGCATCCCGGCGAAGGACCTGCGGCCTCGGCGCGTCTGGTACCTGGTGGCCGCGCTGCTGGGGCTCGTACTGGCCGGTGTGGGCATCGCCGTCATCGTGGTCACGGTGCAGAACACGGTGGACTCGATCGACACCGCCCGCAGCTTCTCCAGCGGCGACTCGCGGACGTTCGCCTTCGTCCAGGGGAAGACCAAGGCGATCTACGTCTCCCAGTCCGGGCAGGGTCAGGTCGACTGCCGGATCCCGGCGCTGCCACCGGGTTCGATCACCCAGCCGACCAGCAGCTTCCGCATCACCCTCGGGTCCCGCAGCTGGGACCGCGTCTTCGAGGTGAAGCCCGTAAGCAGCGGCGACTACACGCTCACCTGCACCTCGGAGCGCCCGGCGGAGTTCGCGCTGGGAGACAAACCCCAGGTGGGGGCCACGATCGGCGGCATCGCCGCGGCGATCGGCTGCTTCCTCGCCGCGGTCGCCGCAACCGTGAGCATCGTCATCGTCACCGCCGTCCGACGCACCCGCCACCGCCACCGGCTGGCCACCGCGCTGGCCCCGCCACCACAGTGGGGGCCGCCGCCTCGGTGAGGGGCCGCACACGGGGTCGGACAGAGGCGAAGTCCGCTACGGCACGGTGATCTCGGCCCATACGGTCTTGCGCGGAGCCCGGCCCGTCGAGACACCCCAGCGGTCGGCCAACGCGTCCACGACGACCAGCCCTCGGCCCGACTCGCCCTCGGTATCCGGGAGTTGGATCCGGGGCAGGCGGTCACCGCGCGTGTCCGTGACCTCGATACGAAGTGTGGCGCCGACGACGTAGAGCGTGAGCCGGAAGTTCCGTCCGGCCACCCGGCCATGGGTCGCGGCGTTGGCCGCCAGCTCGGCCACGATGTGCGCCGCCGGATCCAACGGGAGCCCCCAGGTGCGCAGTTGCTCGGTGGCGAGGAGCCGGGCGAGGCGGGCGCCGCGACGCGTGGGGGACAGCAGGACCGTGAAGTCGGGGATGAGACCGGTGAGTTCGGCCGGGGGCTCGGCGGTTTCGGCGGTTTCTTGATTCATGTCACTCAGCGTGGCGGAGCCTGCTTCCATAGGAAGGTGACAACGCCTTTACGTAGGGTGACTGTCCCGGCTTTGTCTCGGCTGTCTCGCCTGTCTCGGGCGTTGTACGGGGCACAGGTGCGCGTCGGAGGAGGAGCCATGGGCGACGGTGTGGACGAGGCGGGCTGGGACGTCGAGCCGGGCGACGAGATCGAGCCGGTGGTGCAGGCCGTGGGGCGCCTGCTCAAGGTCTGCCGGGAGGCGGCCGGAATGAGCGTGTCCGAGCTGGCCGAGGCCCTGGGCTACGGCGAGGACATGATCCGCAAGATCGAGCGCGGGGCACGGATTCCGCGGCCGGAGTCGCTGGACCGGGCGGACCAGATCCTGAAGGCGCAGGGGCATCTGAGGGCGTTCATGGAGGACATGCGGAAGGCTCGGTATCCGAAGAAGGTGCGCGAGCTGGCGGAGCTGGAGGGGCGGGCGGTGGAGATGCTGGCGTACGGCAACCACAACATCCATGGCCTGCTGCAGACGCCGGAGTACGCGCGAACTCTGTTTGAGATGATGCAGCCCGCACTCACCGAGGACGTCGTGGAGCGGGAGACGGCCGCACGCATGGCTCGCAAGGCGGTATTCGAGCGTGAGCCCGCCCCCACGCTCAGCTTCGTCCTGGAACAGGTGACGCTCGAACGTCCTTACGGTGGGAAGATGGTGTTGCGCCGGCAGCTCGAACACCTCTTGGAGGTAACGCAGTTGCGGCGCGTCACACTCCAGGTCATGCCGACCGATCGGGAGGAGCATGCCGGATCGCAGGGCCCGATCCAGGTCCTGAAGTTCGCTGATGGCACGGCGATTGGACGTTCCGATGGTGCGTTCAACGGCCGGCCGGTCTCAAGCCCCAAGGATCTCCGGATCCTTGAACTGCGCTATGGCATGATCCGGGCGCAGGCTCTCACCCCGAGGGAGTCGCAGGCCTTCATCGAGCAAGTGCTGGGGAGATTATGAGCACCGCGCAACTCCACTGGTTCAAGAGCAGCTACAGCGACAGCGGCGAACCCGGCTCCTGCCTCGAAGTCGCCCCCACCCCCACCACCATCCACATCCGCGACTCCAAGAGCACCGACGGCCCCCAGCTCGCCGTCACCCCCACCACCTGGACCGCCTTCGTCACGTACGCCGCCGAAGGCTAGGACCAGGCTTCTCCCGTCCTCCTCGAAGATCATGATCATGCTATCTTCGTTGCTGACCAAGATCATCTGACTCAGCTTCAGATAGCTCATTCAGGAGGAACTGTGCCCTTCGCAGTACGGGGGAAGCGCGCCATGGCGCTGACCGGCCTCGCGGTCGCCGCCGCGATCGGTGGCGCGACGCTGGCCACGCCGGCCTACGCCGACGACGTCTACGGCCACTGCACCGGGGATGGCGTGCGCATCCGGTCCACCCCGAGCACCTCGGGCGCGGTGCTCGGACTCTGCTACCGCGGCGACCGTCTGGCGCACCGGGACGTCTCCGGTGACGGCCAGTGGGACCAGGTCTACGACGTCGACAGCGGCGTCGGCGGATGGATGTACCACGGCTACTTCAGCTGGTGACATACCCCGCTGAGGTACCGGAGAAGATCTAGGTACAGGGCCGCCCGCCCGTGTGGCAGGGCGGCCTCTTCTCGTGGTGGCGGGCCCCGGCGCTTCGGGCGCCGCCCGGCCGGTTTGACCCACGTCACCTTCGGGGTATTCTCTCCGGCTCGATTGGCATCTGCCCCGCCCCATATGGCAGACTGTCGGAGTTGCTCGGTCGAGTGTTGATGCTGCGCGCCTCCCGCCGGGAGGACCGGAAGCGAGTCCCACGGTACTCGTCGCCTTAACTGCCTTACGGCAGCGCTGGGGCGGACGTACGGGAATCTTCCGGGAAGTGTGAGCGCGACACCGGCCAGGCGCCCGGTGGGCCCGAGGTCCCCGGTCCGCGGTTCCGGAAGGGCCGTCGCATTCCCCCGCAGGGATGTTCGAGCATGGGACATTCATGTCAGCGGAAGCGCGACACGCCCGACCGCGTGGGTCGGAGAAACGAAGGCAGCAGAAGGAATCCGCCGGGTTCCAGAGCGTAAGAGAGACAGGACTACTGAGTAGCCATGGCGGGACAGAAGATCCGCATCCGGCTCAAGGCCTACGACCACGAGGTCATCGACTCCTCGGCGAAGAAGATCGTCGAGACGGTGACCCGCACTGGTGCGTCGGTCGCGGGCCCGGTGCCGCTGCCCACTGAGAAGAACGTGTACTGCGTCATCAAGTCGCCGCACAAGTACAAGGACTCGCGCGAGCACTTCGAGATGCGCACGCACAAGCGCCTGATCGACATCCTCGACCCGACCCCCAAGACCGTTGACTCTCTGATGCGACTCGACCTGCCGGCCGGTGTCGACATCGAGATCAAGCTCTGAGGCTGGTGGGCTGAGAATGGCTAAGCAGATCAAGGGCATCCTGGGCGAGAAGCTCGGCATGACGCAGGTGTGGGACGAGAACAACCGTGTTGTTCCGGTCACCGTCGTCAAGGCCGGCCCCAACGTCGTCACCCAGGTGCGTACGAACGACGTCGACGGCTACGAGTCGGTCCAGATCGCCTTCGGCGAGATCGACCCGCGCAAGGTGAACAAGCCCCTCAAGGGCCACTTCGCCAAGGCCGACGTCACCCCGCGCCGTCACCTCGTCGAGATCCGGACGGCCGACGCCTCCGAGTACACCCTCGGCCAGGAGATCACCGCCGAGGTGTTCGAGGCCGGCGTGAAGGTCGACGTCACCGGCAAGAGCAAGGGCAAGGGCTTCGCCGGTGTCATGAAGCGCCACAACTTCCGTGGCCTCGGCGCCGGACACGGCACCCAGCGCAAGCACCGCTCTCCCGGTTCCATCGGTGGCTGCGCCACCCCGGGCCGTGTGTTCAAGGGCCTCCGCATGGCGGGTCGCATGGGCAACGAGCGGGTCACCACCCAGAACCTGACCGTCCACGCCGTTGACGCGGAGAAGGGTCTGCTGCTCATCAAGGGCGCGGTTCCCGGTCCGAACGGCGGCCTCGTCCTGGTCCGCACCGCGGCCAAGGGGGCCTGAGGTAACCGATGAGCACTGTTGACATCCTTTCGCCGGCTGGCGACAAGGCCGGTTCCGTCGAGCTCCCCGCGGAGATCTTCGACGCCAAGGTCAGCGTTCCGCTGATCCACCAGGTCGTCGTCGCGCAGCTGGCCGCTGCCCGTCAGGGCACGCACAAGACGAAGACCCGTGGCGAGGTCCGTGGTGGCGGCAAGAAGCCGTACCGCCAGAAGGGCACCGGTCGCGCCCGTCAGGGTTCGACCCGCGCGCCGCAGTTCGCCGGTGGTGGCGTCGTGCACGGCCCGCAGCCGCGTGACTACTCGCAGCGCACCCCGAAGAAGATGAAGGCCGCCGCCCTGCGCGGTGCCCTCACCGACCGGGCGCGTCACAACCGCATCCACGTCGTCTCCGGCGTGGTCGAGGGCGAGACCCCCAGCACCAAGGCCGCCAAGTCGCTGTTCGGCAAGATCTCGGAGCGCAAGAACCTGCTCCTGGTCGTCGACCGCGCCGACGAGGCCGCGTGGCTGTCCGCCCGCAACCTGCCCCAGGTCCACATCCTGGAGCCGGGCCAGCTGAACACGTACGACGTTCTCGTCTCGGACGACGTGGTCTTCACCCAGGCCGCTTTCGAGTCCTTCGTCGCCGGCCCGAAGGCCAACGACACTGAAGGGAGCGAGGCCTGATGGCTATCCGTCACCCCGCTATCGCCTCGAAGGCCGCCAAGGCCGCCAAGGCCGCGCGCGTCGCCAAGGCGCGTCGCCACGCCACCGAGGGCAAGAACACCGTCGAGACCCCGCTGAGCAAGTCGTACACGGACCCCCGTGACGTCCTGCTGAAGCCGGTCGTCTCGGAGAAGAGCTACGCGCTCCTGGACGAGAACAAGTACACGTTCATCGTCGACCCGAACGCCAACAAGACCCAGATCAAGCAGGCCGTCCAGGCGGTCTTCGACGTCAAGGTCACCGGGGTCAACACGATCAACCGCCAGGGCAAGCGCAAGCGGACCCGCACCGGCTTCGGCCAGCGTGCAGGCACCAAGCGCGCGATCGTGACCCTCGCCGAGGGCGACCGTATCGACATCTTCGGCGGTCCGACCGCCTAAGGGCGGTCTGGATCGTCCGATATCGGACGAGGACTGAGAAATGGGAATCCGCAAGTACAAGCCGACTACGCCGGGCCGTCGTGGCGCCAGCGTCGCCGACTTCGTCGAGGTCACGCGGTCCACGCCGGAGAAGTCGCTGGTCCGTCCCCTGCACAGCAAGGGCGGCCGTAACAACGCCGGTCGTGTGACCGTTCGCCACCAGGGTGGCGGACACAAGCGCGCCTACCGAGTGATCGACTTCCGTCGTCACGACAAGGACGGCGTGCCGGCGAAGGTCGCGCACATCGAGTACGACCCCAACCGCACCGCGCGCATCGCGCTGCTGCACTACGCGGACGGCGAGAAGCGCTACATTCTCGCGCCGCGCAACCTGCAGCAGGGTGACCGCGTCGAGAACGGTCCCGGGGCCGACATCAAGCCGGGCAACAACCTGGCCCTCCGCAACATCCCGGTCGGTACCACGATCCACGCGATCGAGCTCCGTCCCGGTGGCGGTGCCAAGTTCGCCCGCTCCGCCGGTGCCTCCGTGCAGCTGCTCGCGAAGGAGGGCGCCTACGCCCACCTGCGCATGCCGTCCGGCGAGGTCCGCCTGGTCGACGTCCGCTGCCGCGCCACCATCGGCGAGGTCGGCAACGCCGAGCAGAGCAACATCAACTGGGGTAAGGCCGGCCGTAAGCGGTGGCTGGGCGTTCGCCCGACCGTCCGTGGTGTCGTGATGAACCCGGTTGACCACCCGCACGGTGGTGGTGAGGGCCGGACCTCCGGTGGTCGCCACCCTGTGTCCCCGTGGGGCAAGAAGGAAGGCCGTACTCGTTCGCCCAAGAAGGCGTCGAACAAGTACATCGTCCGCCGCCGCAAGACGAACAAGAAGCGCTAAGGACGGGTTGAGATGCCTCGTAGCCTGAAGAAGGGGCCCTTCGTCGACGACCACCTGATCAAGAAGGTGGACGCCCAGAACGAAGCCGGCACCAAGAACGTCATCAAGACCTGGTCCCGCCGCTCGATGATCGTCCCGGCCATGCTGGGCCACACGCTGGCGGTGCACAACGGCAAGACCCACATCCCGGTGTTCGTCACCGAGTCGATGGTCGGCCACAAGCTCGGCGAGTTCTCGCCGACGCGCACCTTCCGGGGCCACGTCAAGGAAGACCGGAAGTCGAAGCGCCGCTAGTAGCGGATCGCATTCAGACACGTAAGTAACTGAAGGGACAACCATGGAAGCCAGGGCCCAGGCGCGGTACATCCGCGTCACGCCCATGAAGGCCCGCCGCGTGGTGGACCTCATCCGTGGCATGGACGCCACGGAGGCCCAGGCTGTTCTGCGATTCGCTCCGCAGGCAGCCTCCGTGCCGGTCGGCAAGGTGCTCGACAGCGCCATCGCCAACGCCGCGCACAACTACGACCACACCGACGCCGACAGCCTCTACATCTCCGAGGCGTACGTCGACGAGGGTCCGACCCTGAAGCGGTTCCGTCCGCGTGCTCAGGGCCGTGCCTACCGGATCCGCAAGCGGACCAGCCACATCACCGTGGTCGTCAGCAGCAAGGAAGGAACCCGGTAATGGGCCAGAAGGTTAACCCGCATGGGTTCCGGCTCGGTGTCACCACCGACTTCAAGTCGCGCTGGTACGCCGACAAGCTGTACAAGGACTACGTCAAGGAAGACGTCGCCATCCGTCGGATGATGACGTCCGGCATGGAGCGCGCCGGTATCTCGAAGGTTGAGATCGAGCGCACCCGTGACCGCGTCCGCGTGGACATCCACACCGCTCGCCCGGGCATCGTCATCGGCCGCCGCGGCGCCGAGGCCGACCGCATCCGCGGTGACCTGGAGAAGCTGACCGGCAAGCAGGTCCAGCTGAACATCCTCGAGGTCAAGAACCCGGAGACGGACGCTCAGCTGGTGGCCCAGGCCGTCGCCGAGCAGCTGTCCTCCCGCGTCTCCTTCCGCCGTGCCATGCGCAAGAGCATGCAGTCGGCGATGAAGGCCGGCGCCAAGGGCATCAAGATCCAGTGCGGTGGCCGCCTCGGCGGCGCCGAGATGTCCCGCTCGGAGTTCTACCGCGAGGGCCGTGTGCCCCTGCACACGCTCCGCGCGAACGTGGACTACGGCTTCTTCGAGGCCAAGACGACCTTCGGCCGCATCGGTGTGAAGGTCTGGATCTACAAGGGCGACGTCAAGAACATCGCCGAGGTCCGCGCCGAGAACGCTGCCGCCCGTGCGGGTAACCGCCCGGCCCGCGGTGGCGCTGGCGACCGCCCGGCCCGTGGTGGCCGTGGTGGCGAGCGGCGCGGTCGCAAGCCGCAGCAGGCTGCCGGTGCCGAGGCCCCCAAGGCCGAGGCTCCCGCGTCCGCCGCTCCGGCTGAGAGCACCGGAACGGAGGCCTGACCGAAATGCTGATCCCCCGTAGGGTCAAGCACCGCAAGCAGCACCACCCGAAGCGCAGCGGCGCTGCCAAGGGTGGTACGACGGTTGCGTTCGGCGAGTACGGCATCCAGGCGCTCACCCCGGCGTACGTGACGAACCGTCAGATCGAGGCCGCTCGTATCGCCATGACGCGTCACATCAAGCGTGGTGGCAAGGTCTGGATCAACATCTACCCGGACCGTCCCCTCACCAAGAAGCCTGCCGAGACCCGCATGGGTTCCGGTAAGGGTTCTCCGGAGTGGTGGATTGCCAACGTCAAGCCCGGACGCGTGATGTTCGAGCTGTCGTACCCCAACGAGAAGATCGCCCGTGAGGCGCTGACCCGTGCGGCCCACAAGCTGCCGATGAAGTGCCGGATCGTCAAGCGCGAGGCAGGTGAAGCGTGATGTCGGCCGGTACCAAGGCGTCCGAGCTGCGCGAGCTGGGCAACGAGGAGCTTCTGGCGAAGCTCCGCGAGGCCAAGGAAGAGCTGTTCAACCTCCGCTTCCAGGCGGCGACCGGTCAGCTCGAGAACCACGGCCGTCTGAAGGCGGTCCGCAAGGACATCGCCCGGATCTACACCCTCATGCGTGAGCGTGAGCTCGGCATCGAGACGGTGGAGAACGCCTGATGAGCGAGAGCAACGTGACTGAGAACACCACCGAGCGCGGTTTCCGCAAGACCCGTGAGGGTCTGGTCGTCAGCGACAAGATGGACAAGACCGTCGTCGTCGCCGTCGAGGACCGCGTCAAGCACGCGCTGTACGGCAAGGTCATCCGCCGTACCAACAAGCTCAAGGCGCACGACGAGCAGAACGCCGCGGGCGTCGGCGACCGCGTCCTCCTCATGGAGACCCGGCCGCTGTCCGCGACGAAGCGCTGGCGCGTCGTCGAGATCCTCGAGAAGGCCAAGTAATTCCTGCGGGGCAAACCCCGCAGGTCAGTTCCGCCAGGCTCGGCAGGGGTTCGTAACGGAACCCCTGCCGGGAACCGGCAGACAAACAGGAGATAGACGTGATCCAGCAGGAGTCGCGACTGCGTGTCGCCGACAACACTGGTGCGAAGGAGATCCTTTGCATCCGTGTGCTCGGTGGCTCCGGTCGCCGCTACGCGGGCATCGGTGACGTCATCGTCGCCACCGTCAAGGACGCGATCCCCGGTGGCAACGTGAAGAAGGGTGACGTCGTCAAGGCGGTCATCGTTCGCACCGTCAAGGAGCGCCGCCGTCCGGACGGCTCGTACATCCGCTTCGACGAGAACGCCGCCGTCATTCTGAAGAACGACGGCGACCCCCGCGGCACCCGCATCTTCGGCCCGGTCGGCCGTGAGCTGCGCGAGAAGAAGTTCATGAAGATCATCTCGCTCGCGCCGGAGGTGCTGTAAGCATGAAGATCAAGAAGGGCGACCTGGTCCAGGTCATCACCGGCAAGGACAAGGGCAAGCAGGGCAAGGTCATCGCGGCCTACCCCCGCGAGGACCGTGTCCTGGTCGAGGGTGTCAACCGGGTCAAGAAGCACACCAAGGCCGGTCCGACCGCTCGCGGTTCCCAGGCCGGCGGCATCGTTACGACCGAGGCGCCGATCCACGTCTCCAACGTCCAGCTGGTCGTGGAGAAGGACGGTCAGAAGGTCGTCACGCGTGTCGGCTACCGCTTCGACGACGAAGGCAACAAGATCCGCGTTGCCAAGCGGACGGGTGAGGACATCTGATGGCTACCACCACCACTCCGCGTCTGAAGACGAAGTACCGCGAGGAGATCGCGGGCAAGCTGCGTGACGAGTTCAAGTACGAGAACGTCATGCAGGTTCCCGGCCTCGTCAAGATCGTGGTCAACATGGGTGTGGGCGACGCCGCCCGCGACTCCAAGCTGATCGAGGGCGCCATCCGCGACCTCACCACGATCACCGGTCAGAAGCCGGCCGTCACCAAGGCCCGCAAGTCCATCGCGCAGTTCAAGCTGCGTGAGGGTCAGCCGATCGGTGCCCACGTCACGCTCCGTGGCGACCGCATGTGGGAGTTCCTGGACCGCACCCTGTCGCTCGCGCTGCCGCGCATCCGCGACTTCCGCGGCCTGTCCCCCAAGCAGTTCGACGGCCGTGGCAACTACACCTTCGGTCTCACGGAGCAGGTCATGTTCCACGAGATCGACCAGGACAAGATCGACCGCGTCCGGGGTATGGACATCACCGTGGTCACCACGGCGACCAACGACGCTGAGGGCCGCGCGCTCCTTCGTCACCTCGGCTTCCCGTTCAAGGAGGCGTGAGCGAGATGGCGAAGAAGGCTCTGATCGCTAAGGCTGCTCGCAAGCCCAAGTTCGGTGTGCGTGGCTACACCCGCTGCCAGCGCTGCGGCCGTCCGCACTCCGTGTACCGCAAGTTCGGCCTGTGCCGCGTGTGCCTTCGTGAGATGGCTCACCGTGGCGAGCTGCCGGGCGTGACCAAGAGCTCCTGGTAATCCCCACTTTTAGGGATTCCTGGACCTCTCGGTAAGCAACCGGGACGGCAGGGGCCTCCACCTTCATGGCTTAGGCTAGGAGGGTTGGGCCTCTGCCGCCCTGAACGACTTACTACGCCGTAGGTCCCCGCGCCGCACCCGTCCCGTCTTCGAAGTACGGGGAGAGGGATGGCGCATATAGGAAACCCCGGCGAGAAAGGCCACAGGCCAATTCATGACCATGACTGATCCGATCGCAGACATGCTGACGCGTCTGCGGAACGCGAACTCGGCGTACCACGACTCCGTGACGATGCCGGCGTCCAAGATCAAGTCGCACATCGCGGAGATCCTCCAGCAGGAGGGCTTCATCACGGGCTGGAAGGTCGAGGACGCCGAGGTCGGCAAGAACCTCGTTCTCGAGCTGAAGTTCGGCCCGAACCGTGAGCGCTCCATCGCGGGCATCAAGCGGATCTCCAAGCCCGGTCTCCGGGTGTACGCGAAGTCCACCAACCTGCCGAAGGTGCTCGGCGGCCTCGGCGTGGCGATCATCTCCACGTCGCACGGGCTCCTCACCGACAAGCAGGCCGGCAAGAAGGGCGTGGGTGGGGAAGTCCTCGCCTACGTCTGGTAGCAGAAGGGAACGGAGGAAACAGCTATGTCGCGCATCGGCAAGCTCCCCATCGCGGTTCCCGCCGGCGTGGACGTCACCATCGACGGCCGTACGGTCTCGGTCAAGGGCCCCAAGGGCTCGCTGACCCACACCGTCGCGGCTCCGATCGACATCGCTAAGGGCGAGGACGGCACCCTGCAGGTGACCCGCCCGAACGACGAGCGTCAGAGCAAGGCCCTGCACGGCCTCTCCCGCACGCTGGTGGCGAACATGATCACCGGCGTGACCCAGGGTTACGTGAAGAAGCTCGAGATCAGCGGTGTCGGTTACCGAGTGACCGCCAAGGGTTCCAACCTGGAGTTCGCTCTCGGTTACAGCCACCCGATCCTGGTCGAGGCCCCCGAAGGCATCACCTTCAAGGTGGAGGCTCCGACCCGTTTCTCGGTCGAGGGCATCGACAAGCAGAAGGTCGGCGAGGTTGCGGCCAACATCCGCAAGCTGCGCAAGCCTGACCCGTACAAGGCCAAGGGCGTCAAGTACGAGGGCGAAGTCATCCGCCGCAAGGTCGGAAAGGCGGGTAAGTAAGCCATGGCATACGGGCAGAAGATCCTCAAGGGCGACGCCTACAAGCGCGCCGCGATCAAGCGCCGTCACATCCGGATTCGCAAGAACCTTTCCGGTACGGCGGAGCGCCCCCGTCTGGTCGTGACCCGCTCGAACCGCCACATCGTGGCGCAGGTGATCGACGACCTGAAGGGTCACACCCTGGCGTCGGCGTCCACTCTGGACGCGTCGATCCGTGGTGGCGAGGCCGACAAGTCCGCGCAGGCCAAGCAGGTCGGCGCCCTGGTCGCCGAGCGTGCCAAGGCCGCCGGTGTCGAGGCCGTCGTGTTCGACCGTGGTGGTAACCAGTACGCCGGGCGCATCGCCGCCCTGGCGGACGCCGCCCGCGAGGCCGGGCTCAAGTTCTGAGCCGGTTCCGTAGCTAGCGGAAAAAGAGAGAGGTAATTCCAATGGCTGGACCCCAGCGCCGCGGTGGCGGTGCCGGTGGCGGCGAGCGGCGGGACCGGAAGGGCCGTGACGGCGGCGCTGCTGCCGCCGAGAAGACCGCGTACGTTGAGCGCGTTGTCGCGATCAACCGCGTCGCCAAGGTTGTGAAGGGTGGTCGTCGCTTCAGCTTCACCGCGCTGGTCGTGGTGGGCGACGGTGACGGCACCGTGGGTGTCGGATACGGCAAGGCCAAGGAGGTGCCGGCCGCCATCGCCAAGGGCGTTGAGGAGGCCAAGAAGCACTTCTTCAAGGTCCCCCGGATCCAGGGCACCATCCCGCACCCGATCCAGGGTGAGAAGGCTGCCGGCGTCGTGCTGCTCAAGCCCGCGTCCCCCGGTACCGGTGTTATCGCCGGTGGCCCGGTGCGCGCCGTGCTCGAGTGCGCCGGTATCCACGACGTGCTGTCGAAGTCGCTCGGCTCCGACAACGCGATCAACATCGTGCACGCGACCGTGGAGGCCCTGAAGGGTCTGCAGCGTCCCGAGGAGATCGCGGCCCGCCGTGGTCTGCCGCTCGAGGACGTCGCTCCCGCGGCTCTCCTTCGTGCGCGTGCCGGGGCGGGTGCGTAATCATGGCGCAGCTCAAGATCACGCAGGTCAAGTCCTACATCGGCAGCAAGCAGAACCACCGTGACACCCTGCGGTCGCTTGGTCTCAAGGGGATCAACACCGTGGTCGTCAAGGAGGACCGCCCCGAGTTCCGCGGCATGGTGCACACCGTCCGCCACCTCGTGACGGTCGAGGAGGTCGACTGATCATGGCGGAGCAGAACCCGCTCAAGATCCACAACCTCCGTCCCGCCCCGGGCGCCAAGACCGCCAAGACCCGTGTCGGTCGTGGTGAGGCGTCGAAGGGTAAGACGGCCGGTCGTGGTACCAAGGGCACCAAGGCCCGCTACCAGGTTCCGGAGCGCTTCGAGGGTGGCCAGATGCCGCTGCACATGCGCCTCCCGAAGCTGAAGGGCTTCAAGAACCCGTTCAAGACCGAGTTCCAGGTCGTGAACCTCGACAAGCTGGCCGCGCTCTACCCCGAGGGTGGCGAGGTCACCGTCGAGGGTCTCGTGGCCAAGGGTGCCGTTCGCAAGAACAGCCTCGTCAAGGTCCTCGGCCAGGGCGAGATCTCCGTGGCGCTGCAGGTGACGGTCGACGCCGTCTCCGGCTCCGCCAAGGAGAAGATCACCGCCGCCGGCGGTACGGTCACCGAGCTGGTCTGAGTTCCTCGGACTTCTCGATGACGTGAGCGATCCCGACCGGGGATACCCCACAAAAGGGGTATCCCCGGTCGGTCGTTCCTCGGTCGGTGCTCTCGCCGGTAAGGTGGCCAGCACTGCCTACTTTCACTGGGTGCTTCCCATGGGGCACCCTGAGCGGCAGTTGACCGTTAGCTATTCGTCTGTATCCGTCGAACCTCAAGACCGTCACCCTTGACGCAGTTGCGCGGGGGTCGCAGGAGGCACCGTGCTCACCGCGTTCGCCCGGGCGTTCAAGACGCCCGACCTGCGCAAGAAGCTGCTCTTCACGCTGGCCATCATCGTGGTCTACCGGGTCGGTACCCACATCCCGATCCCCGGCGTCAACTACAAGGCCGTCCAGCAGTGTGTGACCGAGGCGGGGGCCAACCAGGGCCTGTTCGGCCTCGTGAACATGTTCAGCGGCGGTGCGCTGCTGCAGATCACGGTCTTCGCGCTCGGCATCATGCCGTACATCACGGCCAGCATCATCCTTCAGCTGCTGACCGTGGTCATCCCGCGCCTGGAAGCCCTGAAGAAGGAGGGCCAGGCGGGTACGGCGAAGATCACGCAGTACACCCGCTATCTGACCGTCGCCCTCGCCATCCTTCAGGGCACCGGCCTGGTCGCCACCGCCCGCAGCGGCGCGCTCTTCAACGGCTGCTCGGTCGCCACGAGCATCGTCCCCGACCAGGCGATCTTCACGACGATCACGATGGTCGTCTGCATGACCGCCGGTACGGCCGTCGTGATGTGGCTCGGTGAGCTGATCACCGACCGCGGCATCGGCAACGGCATGTCGATCCTGATGTTCATCTCGATCGCCGCGACCTTCCCGTCCGCGCTGTGGGCGATCAAGAAGCAGGGCACCCTGGCCGGCGGCTGGATCGAGTTCGGCACCGTGATCCTGGTCGGCCTGGTCATGGTCGGCCTGGTCGTCTTCGTCGAGCAGGCCCAGCGCCGCATCCCGGTGCAGTACGCCAAGCGCATGATCGGCCGTCGTTCCTACGGTGGTACGTCCACGTACATCCCGCTCAAGGTGAACCAGGCGGGTGTGATTCCGGTCATCTTCGCCTCCTCTCTGCTCTACATCCCGGCGCTCGTGGCGCAGTTCGCGGGGGGCAACTCGAACTGGAAGCAGTGGATCCAGAACAATCTGACCAAGGGCGACCACCCGATTTACATCACTCTGTACTTCTTGCTCATCGTTTTCTTCGCGTTCTTCTACGTCGCTATCTCCTTCAACCCCGAGGAAGTAGCCGACAACATGAAGAAGTATGGTGGCTTCATCCCGGGCATCCGGGCTGGCCGACCGACCGCTGAGTACCTCAGCTACGTGCTCAACCGGATCACCTGGCCGGGGTCGCTGTATCTGGGTCTGATTGCTCTCGTGCCAACAATGGCGTTGGTCGGGTTCGGGGCGACGAACAACTTCCCGTTCGGCGGAACCAGCATCCTGATCATCGTGGGTGTCGGTCTCGAGACGGTGAAGCAGATCGAGAGCCAGCTCCAGCAGCGTAATTACGAAGGGTTCCTCCGCTGATGCGTATCGTCCTCGTCGGGCCGCCGGGTGCCGGTAAGGGAACGCAAGCCGTCCGCCTCGCCGAGAAGCTGGCCATTCCGCACATCTCCACGGGCGACCTGTTCCGGGCCAACATCAGCCAGCAGACCGAGCTGGGCAAGCTCGCGAAGTCCTACATGGACGCCGGCAACCTCGTCCCGGACGAGGTCACCATCGCGATGGCCAAGGACCGCATGGAGCAGCCGGACGCCGAGCGCGGCTTCCTGCTGGACGGCTTCCCGCGCAACGTGTCGCAGGCCGAGGCGCTGGACCAGCTCCTGGAGACCGAGGGCATCAAGCTGGACGCGGTGCTGGACCTGGAGGTCCCCGAGGACGAGGTCGTCAAGCGGATCGCCGGCCGGCGCATCTGCCGCAACGACTCCTCCCACGTGTTCCACGTGACGTACAGCCCGCCGAAGAAGGAGGGCGTCTGCGACGTCTGCGGCGGTGAGCTGTACCAGCGCGACGACGACTCCGAGGACACCGTCCGCACGCGGCTGGAGGTCTACCACACGCAGACCGAGCCGATCATCGACTACTACAAGGCGCAGGGCCTGGTCGTGACGATCTCCTCCCTGGGCCCCGTGGACGAGATCACGCAGCGGGCGCTGGAGGCCCTCAAGCGCGAGAAGGACGAGCAGTAGAGCCCGGTCCCTCCGGCCGCGGTGCCCACCCTCGGGTGCCGCGGCCGTAGTGTTGTACAGGTACACCCAGCCCACGTGAGTGACGGAGAGCGCAGGCCCCCATGGTGCAGATCAAGACCCCCGAGCAGATCGCGAAGATGCGTGCGGCGGGCCTGGTCGTAGCCGCCATCCACGCGGCCACCCGGGAGGCCGCGGTGCCCGGCGCCTCCACCAAGGACCTGGACGAGGTCGCCCGCAAGGTCCTCGCCGAGCACGGCGCGAAGTCGAACTTCCTGGGCTACGGCGGCTTCCCCGCGACCATCTGCACCTCCGTGAACGACGTCGTCGTCCACGGCATCCCCTCCGACGACGTCGTCCTCAAGAACGGCGACGTCATCTCCATCGACTGCGGGGCGATCGTCGACGGCTGGCACGGCGACGCCGCCTACACGGCCTTCGTGGGCTCCGGTCACGCCCCGGAGCTGATCGAGCTCTCCCGGGTGACGGAGGAGTCGATGTGGGCCGGTATCGCGGCCATGAAGCAGGGCAACCGGCTGGTCGACATCTCCCGCGCGATCGAGACGTACATCCGCCGCCAGCCGAAGCCGGGCGGCGGCAAGTACGGGATCATCGAGGACTACGGCGGCCACGGCATCGGCACCGAGATGCACATGGACCCGCACCTGCTGAACTACGTCGACCGCCGCCGCGGCAAGGGCCCCAAGCTGGTCCCCGGTTTCTGCCTCGCGATCGAGCCGATGGTCTCCCTCGGCACCCCGCGCACCGAGGTCCTCTCCGACGACTGGACGGTCATCACGACCGACGGCACCTGGTCCTCGCACTGGGAGCACTCGGTCGCGCTCACCGAGCAGGGCCCGCTGGTGCTGACGGCTCCCGACGGGGGCAGGGCGAAGCTCGCCGAGTACGGCATCACGGCCGCACCCGACCCGCTTGCATAAAGATGTCCCCCATAGGGCAGACTTCCTCGATTCGCCTTTCCTGGTACGCCGACGTAGACTGACTCGTCGGCTCTTGTGCAGCCGCATGTCCGCATGCATGCGTAGGAGTCGATCAAGGTAGTCGATTCGAAGGACGAAGCGTGGCCAAGAAACAAGGTGCCATCGAGATCGAGGGCACCGTCGTCGAGTCTCTGCCGAACGCCATGTTCAAGGTCGAGCTCCAGAACGGCCACCAGGTCCTGGCACACATCAGCGGCAAGATGCGTATGCACTACATCCGCATCCTCCCTGACGACCGGGTCGTGGTGGAGTTGTCTCCGTACGACCTGACCCGTGGCCGGATCGTCTACCGCTACAAGTAGATCTTGCCCGCATCCCGCCCCGGCGGGGTGGTGGCACTGACCCGGAGAACCTCAATCCAATGAAGGTCAAGCCGAGCGTCAAGAAGATCTGCGACAAGTGCAGGGTGATCCGCCGTCACGGTCGGGTCATGGTCATCTGCGACAACCCGCGCCACAAGCAGCGCCAGGGCTGACGTACGACCAGCACCCTCTGCATCTGAATTCGCAGAGATTCGCGCGACGCGAGCTGAATTTGTTCATACGCAGGACCCAAGCCGTCGCAAGCGGCTTGACACCCCCGGTCGGAGGCCGGGGACCCGGTTCGTACCTCGTACGGCGGCCGGGATCCGGTTCTGCGGAAGACCTCCGAAAGATCACCAGGAGCCATTGAATGGCACGCGTTTCCGGTGTTGACATCCCGCGCGAAAAGCGCGTGGAGGTCGCCCTCACCTACGTGTTCGGCATCGGCCGGACCCTCTCGAAGGAGACGCTGGCTGCGACCGGCGTCGACCCGAACACCCGCGTCCGTGACCTGAGCGAAGAGCAGCTGGTCGCGATCCGCGAGTACGTCGACAACAACATCAAGACCGAGGGTGACCTCCGTCGCGAGATCCAGGCCGACATCCGCCGCAAGGTCGAGATCGGCTGCTACCAGGGTCTGCGTCACCGTCGCGGTCTGCCCGTCCGCGGTCAGCGCACCAGCACCAACGCCCGTACCCGCAAGGGCCCGCGTCGCGCCATCGCCGGCAAGAAGAAGCCGGGCAAGAAGTAGTCCGCAGCGGACACCTGTCCACGGTCTTCGCTGTAGGACCGACCACCTCCCGTAGGAGTTAGTAGATGCCCCCCAAGGGACGTCAGGGCGCTGCCAAGAAGGTGCGCCGCAAGGAAAAGAAGAACGTCGCTCACGGCCACGCGCACATCAAGAGCACGTTCAACAACACGATCGTCTCCATCACGGACCCGTCCGGCAACGTGATCTCCTGGGCCTCCGCCGGCCACGTCGGCTTCAAGGGCTCCCGGAAGTCCACGCCGTTCGCCGCGCAGATGGCCGCCGAGTCGGCTGCCCGCCGCGCCCAGGAGCACGGCATGCGCAAGGTCGACGTGTTCGTGAAGGGCCCGGGTTCCGGTCGTGAGACCGCGATCCGCTCCCTGCAGGCCACGGGCCTCGAGGTCGGCTCCATCCAGGACGTCACCCCGACCCCGCACAACGGCTGCCGTCCGCCGAAGCGCCGCCGCGTCTGAGGCCAGGCTGCTTTCAGGGTTCGGGCGGTACGGCTCCTTTCGGTCGTACCGCCCGTACCCTTGCAGTACCCGCCCTTTTCATGGGCGCGGTTTCCGTCGGACGTCAAATAGCGGGCGTCCACGAATGAAGGATCTGATCCACACATGCTGATCGCTCAGCGTCCCTCGTTGACCGAAGAGGTCGTCGACGAGTTCCGCTCCCGGTTCGTGATCGAGCCGCTGGAGCCGGGCTTCGGTTACACCCTCGGCAACTCCCTCCGCCGGACCCTTCTGTCCTCCATCCCCGGTGCGGCTGTCACCAGCATCCGCATCGACGGTGTCCTGCACGAGTTCACCACCGTGCCGGGCGTCAAGGAGGACGTCACCGACCTGATCCTCAACATCAAGCAGCTGGTCGTCTCCTCGGAGCACGACGAGCCGGTCGTGATGTACCTGCGCAAGCAGGGCCCGGGTCTGGTCACCGCCGCCGACATCGCGCCCCCGGCCGGTGTCGAGGTGCACAACCCCGACCTGGTCCTCGCCACGCTCAACGGCAAGGGCAAGCTGGAGATGGAGCTGACGGTCGAGCGCGGCCGCGGTTACGTCTCCGCCGTGCAGAACAAGCAGGTGGGCCAGGAGATCGGCCGTATCCCGGTCGACTCCATCTACTCGCCGGTTCTGAAGGTCACGTACAAGGTCGAGGCCACGCGTGTCGAGCAGCGCACCGACTTCGACAAGCTGATCGTCGACGTCGAGACCAAGCAGGCGATGCGTCCCCGTGACGCCATGGCCTCCGCCGGTAAGACCCTGGTCGAGCTGTTCGGTCTCGCCCGCGAGCTGAACATCGACGCCGAGGGCATCGACATGGGCCCGTCCCCGACGGACGCCGCCCTGGCCGCCGACCTCGCGCTGCCGATCGAGGAGCTGGAGCTCACGGTCCGTTCCTACAACTGCCTCAAGCGCGAGGGCATCCACTCCGTGGGTGAGCTCGTGGCTCGTTCCGAGGCCGACCTGCTCGACATCCGCAACTTCGGTGCGAAGTCGATCGACGAGGTCAAGGCGAAGCTGGCCGGCATGGGCCTGGCCCTCAAGGACAGCCCGCCCGGATTCGACCCGACCGCCGCCGCCGACGCCTTCGGCGCCGACGACGACGCGGACGCGGGTTTCGTGGAGACCGAGCAGTACTGATCTCCACAGCCTCCGGGGTTCGCGTCAGCGGACCCCGGATCTCCGACAGGCAACCGCCTGCTCGGATACTGACCCCGGTACCTGACACGGCCGGGGCAGACACACAGGAGAAGAACCATGCCGAAGCCCACCAAGGGTGCCCGTCTGGGCGGCAGCGCCGCGCACGAGAAGCTGCTCCTCGCGAACCTCGCCAAGAGCCTCTTCGAGCACGGTCGTATCACCACCACCGAGGCGAAGGCCCGCCGCCTGCGCCCGTACGCCGAGCGTCTGATCACCAAGGCGAAGAAGGGCGACCTTCACAACCGCCGTCAGGTGCTCCAGGTCATCACGGACAAGAGCGTCGTCCACACGCTCTTCACCGAGATCGGCCCGCGGTACGAGAACCGTCCGGGTGGCTACACCCGCATCACCAAGATCGGTAACCGCCGTGGCGACAACGCGCCCATGGCCGTCATCGAGCTGGTCGAGGCGCTGACGGTGCAGCAGAAGGCCGTGGGCGAGGCCGAGGCCGCCACCAAGCGTGCGGTCAAGGAGGCCGATGAGGCCAAGGCCGCGGAGACCACCGAGGCGCCGGCCGAGGAGGCCGCTGCCGAGGAGTCGACGGAGGCCTGAGTCTCTGCCTGACGCCGGAAGCGGGTCCGCCCTTCGGGGCGGGCCCGCTTTCACGTTTTTCCACAGGGCACCGCCCTGAAAGAATCCGTGTGTGACTGAAGAAGTACAGCCCGGTTTCGTACGCCTCCGCCTCGACCTGTCCTACGACGGCACCGACTTCCACGGCTGGGCCAAGCAGGCCGGCGGCAGGCGGACCGTGCAGGGCGAGATCGAGGACGCCCTGCGTACGGTGACACGGTCGAAGGAGACGTACGACCTGACCGTGGCCGGACGGACCGACGCCGGCGTGCACGCCCGTGGCCAGGTGGCGCACGTCGATCTGCCCGAGGAGGTCTGGCGGGAGCACCACGAGAAGCTGCTCAAGCGGCTCGCCGGGCGGCTGCCGAAGGATGTGCGGGTGTGGGCCCTCAGGGAGGCTCCGAGCGGCTTCAACGCCCGTTTCTCGGCGGTCTGGCGGCGCTATGCCTACCGGGTGACGGACAACCCCGGGGGAGTGGACCCCCTGCTGCGCAACCACGTCCTCTGGCACGACTGGCCCCTCGACGTGGACGCCATGAACGAGGCCGCGCGGGCGCTGGTCGGCGAGCACGACTTCGCCGCGTACTGCAAGAAGCGGGAGGGGGCCACCACCATCCGCACCCTCCAGGAGCTGAGCCTCGACAAGGGTGCCGACGGGATCATCACCGCCACCGTCCGGGCCGACGCCTTCTGCCACAACATGGTGCGCTCGCTGATCGGCGCGCTGCTGTTCGTCGGGGACGGGCACCGCGGCCCACAGTGGCCCGGCAAGGTGCTCGCCGCGGGGGTGCGGGACTCGGCCGTCCATGTCGTACGGCCGCACGGGCTGACCCTGGAGGAGGTCGGCTACCCCGCCGACGAGCTGCTGGCCGCGCGCAGCAAGGAGGCGCGCAACAAGCGCTCGCTTCCGTCGGCGGGGTGCTGCTGAGCTACCGGTTCGCCGCCGCGGAGGCCTCGGCCTGGCCGCGGCGGTAGATCTGGTTGAAGGTGAACTGCTGCAGGTCGTTGCCGACGCTGAAGACCTTCGTGTCCTGTTTGGTGACGTTCTTGCCGTTGAGGAAGCCGCCGGTGGTGAAGTAGACGTAGCGGCCGACCGCGTTCGTGGTCGTCAGGCACACCGCCGCGTCGCAGAAGTTCTTGACGCCCTTGCCGGGCAGCGAGCGCACCATGGCCTTCTTGGCGGCCAGTTTCCTGACCTTCGTGGCCTGCGCCTGGTCGTCGAAGAGGGCGACGCCGACGGTGATCGCGGTGCCGCCGGTGCTGTAGGTCGCGCGGATCAGCCGGGTGCAGCCGTTGGCGCTGAGGATCTTCGGCAGGTCGCCGCTGGCGGCGGAGGCACAGTTCGTCGTGTCGGCCGTGGCGCCCTTCTTGTACACCGTGCTGCCCATGGTCAGCTGGGTGCCCGGGAAGAGGGTGTCGGCGCTGAGCGGGGCGGTGTCCTTCTTGGCGCTGGCGATGAAGTCCCTCGGGTCCAGCGGCGGCGGGGCGCTCGTCGGCGCGAAGGACGGCGTGGCCGAGCCGCTCGGCACGGAGGCGCTTGCGGGCAGGTTGGTGGGGGTGCCGTGGGCGTCGTTGCCGCTGTTCGCGGAGACGACGGCCATGGCCACCGCGGTGCCTATCGCGACCGTGGCGAGCGCGCCGCCGGCTATGAACAGCAGCTTGCGGCGCTTGTTGCGGGTCTCCGAGGCCTCGGCGAGTGCCGCCCAGTCCGGAGTCCCGTCATCACCGCCGCTGTTCCACGGCTGCTGGGAATTCGGTTTCCAGGGATCCCACTGAGACTGGGGTCCCCCCTGCCCGTAGCTCATGGGGCGCATCTTAGACGGGGGCCGGAGGGTGCTGGAGCGCGTCCGGCGGCATGCCGTGTTTGTCCCCCGGCGCGGGCGGGAAAGCGGCCGTTTTGACCCTGCCGGGGGCTGCCAGGTAATCTGCTTCTTCGTTGTGTATTGGCTTGCTCATTCTCACGGGACGGGCCCTTACACCGGTCCACCGGGCCGATGACCAGCGATCAGCACGCGGTTTGCGTCACCGCGGTGCGGTCAAGGCTGTCGTGATCGTTTCGGTGACCTGTTCAGGACCATTCACTCGAAGCGAAGGCTACGAACCGTGCGTACGTACAGCCCCAAGCCCGGCGATGTGACGCGCCAGTGGCACGTCATCGACGCTCAGGACGTTGTCCTGGGCCGTCTCGCCACCACTGCGGCGTCCCTCCTGCGGGGCAAGCACAAGCCGATCTACGCCCCTCACGTCGACACCGGTGACTTCGTCATCATCATCAACGCCGACAAGGTGCACCTGTCCGGCAACAAGCGGACCCAGAAGATGGCGTACCGCCACTCCGGCTACCCGGGTGGTCTGCGCTCCGTCCGTTACGACGAGCTGCTCGACAAGAACCCGAGAAGGCCATCGAGAAGGCCGTCAAGGGCATGCTCCCCAAGAACACGCTGGGCCGTCAGATGCTCTCGAAGCTGAAGGTCTACAAGGGTGACCAGCACCCGCACGCTGCCCAGCAGCCGGTGCCGTTCGAGATCACCCAGGTCGCGCAGTAAGTCCGGCCACCCCCTAAGACTGAAGAGAATCTGAGGAGAATCGTGGCCGAGACCACTGCCGAGCAGCCGATCGAAGAGATCGAAGACATCGAGAGCTACACCACCGAGTCCGAGGTTCCGGTGGAGGGTGAGTACACCTCCGAGTCCCTCGCCTCGCGCTTCGGTGAGCCCCAGCCCGCCGCCGGCCTGGGCCGCCGCAAGAACGCCATCGCCCGCGTCCGGATCGTTCCGGGCACCGGCAAGTGGAAGATCAACGGTCGCACCCTCGAGGACTACTTCCCGAACAAGGTGCACCAGCAGGAAGTCAACGAGCCCTTCAAGGTGCTCGAGCTCGAGGGCCGTTACGACATCATCGCCCGCATCGCGGGTGGCGGTGTCTCCGGTCAGGCCGGTGCCCTCCGTCTCGGTGTCGCCCGCGCCCTGAACGAGGCCGACGTCGACAACAACCGCGGCCCGCTGAAGAAGGCCGGCTTCCTGCGCCGCGACGACCGTGCGGTCGAGCGGAAGAAGGCCGGTCTGAAGAAGGCCCGCAAGGCTCCGCAGTACAGCAAGCGCTAAGCGTCGCCTGCTCGTACTCCGAACGCCCCGGCGGCACGCCACGTGTGCCGCCGGGGCGTTCGTTTATCCCAGGCAAGGGCGTATAACGACACAAGACGCTGAGCCGCTCAACGGCTTGTGTGATCGCAGTTTCCTCAGGAGGACAAGTGGGACGACTCTTCGGCACGGACGGCGTGCGCGGCGTCGCCAACGCGGACCTGACGGCCGAGATGGCGCTCGGCCTGTCCGTAGCGGCGGCTCACGTGCTGGCCGAGGCGGGCACCTTCGAGGGCCACAAGCCGACGGCGGTGGTCGGTCGGGACCCGCGGGCGTCCGGGGAGTTCCTGGAGGCGGCCGTGGTCGCGGGCCTGGCCAGCGCCGGCGTGGACGTGCGATGCGTCGGTGTGCTGCCGACGCCCGCGGTGGCGCATCTGACCGGCGCGCTCGGCGCCGACCTGGGCGTCATGCTCTCCGCCAGTCACAACGCCATGCCGGACAACGGCATCAAGTTCTTCGCCCGCGGCGGCCACAAACTCGCCGACGAGCTGGAGGACCGGATCGAGGCGGTGTACGAGTCCCACCGGCACGGCGAGCCGTGGGAGCGGCCGACCGGCGCGGGTGTGGGGCGGGTCCGCTCGTACGACGAGGGCTTCGAGCAGTACATCGCCCATCTGCTGTCGGTCCTCCCGAACCGGCTGGACGGGCTGAAGATCGTCCTGGACGAAGCGCACGGCGCGGCCTCGGGGGTCTCGCCGGAGGCGTTCTCCCGGGCGGGTGCCGAGGTCGTCACGATCGGTGCGGAGCCGGACGGTCTCAACATCAACGACGGTTGCGGCTCGACCCACCTGGACAAGCTGAAGGCCGCCGTCGCCGAACACCACGCGGACCTCGGCATCGCGCACGACGGCGACGCCGACCGCTGCCTGGCCGTGGACCACACCGGCGAGGAGGTCGACGGCGACCAGATCCTGTCCGTGCTGGCGCTGGCGATGCGGGAGCGCTCCGCTCTGCGCGCCGACACCGTCGTGGCCACCGTGATGTCCAACCTGGGCTTCAAGCTGGCGATGGAGCGGGCCGGGATCCGGCTCGTGCAGACGGCCGTCGGTGACCGGTATGTGCTCGAGGAGATGAAGGAGCACGGATTCGCCCTGGGCGGCGAGCAGTCCGGGCACGTGATCGTTCTCGATCACGCGACGACCGGTGACGGCACGCTGACCGGGCTGCTGCTGGCGGCGCGGGTCGCCGAGACCGGCCGCAGCCTGCGCGAACTGGCCTCGGTGATGGAGCGGCTGCCCCAGGTCCTCATCAACGTGCCGGACGTGGACAGGTCCCGGGTCGGGACCTCGGCCGAGCTCGCGGCCGCCGTCGCCGAGGCGGAGCGGGAGCTGGGGGAGACGGGGCGGGTGCTGCTCCGCCCCTCCGGCACCGAGCCGTTGGTGCGGGTGATGGTCGAGGCGGCGGACATCGACCAGGCGCGGTCGGTGGCCGGCCGGCTGGCCGACGCGGTGAAGTCGGCACTGGGATAGACCCCTGGGCGTAGCACGGAGTGCACGATCGATAACCGGCTGTTTCTCTAGTCATCGAGGCCGCACCGCGGCACCCTCCTCGATGGAAGAGCGACAGATCATGAAGACCGTGCTCCACACCCTGAAGCGAGCGACCGGACCCGCCCTGGTGGCGGGTCTCGTCGTCGCCTCGACCGCCACCCCGGCCGCCGCCCAGACGCCGGGCTCCACGGCGTACCGCATCTTCGGCGGCTTCGCCGGGCTCCAGGCCAACAGCGGCTTTCAGAACCACGTCACGGCATCCGTGTCCGGCGCGGGCCATCTGATCCTCTCGGACACGGCCGGCATCGCGGCCGGCCCGGGCTGCACCCGGGTGACCGGCTCCACCACCAGCGCCGACTGCGGCAGCATCGCCACCGTCACCCGGCTCGGCATACAGCTGGGCGACCAGAACGACACCGCCGTGATCAACGTCTCGGTCAACAGCCTCGTCGACGCCGGCACGGGCATCGACTCCGTGACCACCAACGGCGGCAACGACACGATCAGCGTGCAGGACGGGGCCGGCGGTGACACGGTGACCTGCGGCGGTGGCACCGACACGGTGTTCGCGGACAGCACCGACAGCGTCGCCGGGGACTGCGAGGTGAAGCACATCGTGTAGGAGCCGGGTGCCTTCGCGGGGGCCCTGTCTACAGCTTGCGCAGCCTCAGCCGTTGCACCTTGTGGTCCGGGCCCTTGCGGAGGATGAGGGTGGCTCGGCCCCGGGTGGGGGCGATGTTCTCGACCAGGTTGGGCTTGTTGATCGTCCGCCACAGGGTGCGGGCGTAGTCGAGGGCCTCCTCCTCGGAGACCTGGGTGTACTTGCGGAAGTACGAGGACGGGTTCTGGAAGGCGGTCTGGCGCAGCTTCCTGAAGCGGTTGAGGTACCAGCTCTCGATGTCCTCGGTGCTCGCGTCGACGTACACGCTGAAGTCGAAGTAGTCCGCGAGGCCGACCCGGGTGCGGCCGTCCTTGCCGGGCAGGGCGGGCTGGAGGACGTTGAGGCCCTCGACGATGAGGATGTCGGGGCGGCGGACCGTGAGCTTCTGGTCGGGGACGATGTCGTAGATGAGGTGGGAGTAGACGGGGGCCGTGACCTCGTCCTTGCCCGCCTTGATGTCGGCGACGAAACGGGTGAGGGCCCGGCGGTCGTAGGACTCGGGGAATCCTTTCCGCGACATCAGGCCGCGGGCCCGCAACTCCTTGGTGGGCAAAAGGAAACCGTCCGTCGTCACCAGCTCCACGCGCGGGTGCTCGGGCCAGCGCGAGAGCAGGGCCTGCAGCAGGCGGGAGACGGTGGACTTGCCGCAGGCCACGGAGCCGGCGACACCTATCACGAACGGGGTGCCGGACTGCGAGCCCTTCTCCCCGAGGAACGTGTTCAGGGCGCCTCTGAGGCCGTCCGTGGCGCCGACGTAGAGGTTGAGGAGCCGGGAGAGCGGGAGGTAGATGTCCCGCACCTCGTCCAGGTCGATCACATCGCCCAGACCGCGCAGCTTCTCCACCTCCTCGGCGGTGAGCGGCAGCGGTGTCTTGTCCCGCAGGGCGCTCCACTCGGCGCGGGTGAGGTCGACGTAGGGAGTCGCCTCCGGCCTGTGCCGGTGGGCGCTCCGGGGCATCGAGGAGACCGGTGAGATCACAGTCCATTGTTAACGGAGTTTGAACGGGGCGGCGGGTGGGGTCCGTCACGCCCGCGGCCCAAGCGGCTGTTCGTATGGCGGTGGGAATTTCCGAATTCGGGCACACGCAAGCGGTTTCGGGCGCCGGACGGGTCGTAGGCTGCGGCGCATGTGCGGAATCGTGGGTTATGTAGGAGCGCAGTCCGCGCTCGATGTCGTGATGGCCGGACTGAAGCGGCTGGAGTACCGGGGCTACGACTCGGCGGGTGTCGCCGTGCTGGCCGACGGCGGGCTGGCCGCGGCGAAGAAGGCCGGGAAACTGGTCAACCTGGAGAAGGAACTGGTCGAACGGCCGCTGCCGACGGGCGCGACGGGCATCGGCCACACCCGCTGGGCCACGCACGGCGGCCCCACGGACGCCAACGCCCACCCGCATCTCGACAACGCGGGCCGGGTCGCCGTCGTCCACAACGGCATCATCGAGAACTTCGCCGTCCTGCGGGCCGAACTGGCCGAGCGGGGCCATGAACTGACTTCCGAGACGGACACCGAGGTCGTCGGCCATCTCCTCGCCGAGGAGTTCTCCTCCTGCGCGGACCTCGCGGAGGCCATGCGGCTGGTGTGCCGGCGGCTGGAGGGCGCGTTCACGCTGGTCGCGGTGCACGCCGACGAGCCGGACGTGGTCGTGGGCGCGCGGCGGAACTCACCGCTGGTGGTGGGCGTTGGAGAGGGTGAGGCCTTCCTCGCCTCGGACGTCGCCGCGTTCATCGCCCACACGCGGTCGGCGATCGAGCTGGGCCAGGACCAGGTGGTGGAGCTGCGCCGCGACGGCGTGACGGTGACGGGCTTCGACGGCAGCGCCGCCGAGGTCCGCCCGTACCACGTGGACTGGGACGCCTCCGCCGCGGAAAAGGGGGGTTATGACTACTTCATGCTCAAGGAGATCGCCGAGCAGCCCAAGGCGGTCGCCGATACGCTGCTGGGCCGTATCGACCCGTCGGGTTCGCTGACGCTGGACGAGGTCCGTATCTCCCCGTCCGAGCTGCGGGAGATCGACAAGGTCGTCATCGTCGCCTGCGGTACGGCCTTCCACGCCGGCCTGATCGCCAAGTACGCCATCGAGCACTGGACGCGCATCCCGTGCGAGGTGGAGCTGGCCAGCGAATTCCGGTACCGGGACCCGATCCTGGACGGCCGCTCCCTGGTGATCGCCATCTCCCAGTCCGGCGAGACCATGGACACCCTGATGGCGCTCAGGCACGCCCGCGAGCAGGGCTCCAAGGTGCTGGCCATCTGCAACACCAACGGCTCGACGATCCCGCGCGAGTCGGACGCGGTGCTGTACACGCACGCCGGTCCGGAGGTGGCCGTCGCCTCCACCAAGGCGTTCCTGACCCAGCTGGTGGCCTGTTACCTGGTGGCGCTGTATCTGGGCCAGGTCCGCGGCACCAAGTGGGGCGACGAGATCCAGGCGGTGATCAAGGACCTCTCCCGGATCTCGGAGGAGGTCGAGCGGGTCCTGGACACGATGGAGCCGGTACGCGCGCTGGCCCGCACCCTGGCGACGAAGAGCACGGTCCTCTTCCTGGGCCGGCACGTGGGCTACCCCGTGGCGCTGGAAGGCGCCCTGAAGCTCAAGGAACTCGCCTACATGCACGCCGAGGGCTTCGCGGCGGGCGAGCTGAAGCACGGCCCGATCGCGCTGATCGAGGAGGACGTGCCGGTGGTGGTCGTGGTGCCGTCCCCGCGCGGCCGCTCGGTCCTGCACGACAAGATCGTCTCCAACATCCAGGAGATCCGGGCCCGCGGGGCGCGCACGATCGTGATCGCGGAGGAGGGGGACGAGGCGGTCGTCCCCTACGCCGACCACCTGATCCGCATCCCGGCCACCCCGACCCTGCTGCAGCCGCTGGTGGCGACGGTGCCGCTCCAGGTCTTCGCCTGCGAGCTGGCCACCGCGCGGGGCAACGAGGTGGACCAGCCGCGGAACCTGGCGAAGTCGGTCACGGTGGAGTGAGCGCGGGGCTCAGTGGACCGACAGGCCGCCGTCGACGAACAGCGACTGGCCGGTGACGTAGGCGGAGGCGCGGCTGGCGAGGAAGACGGCCGCGCCTTCGAAGTCCTCGGCCAGGCCGTTGCGGCCGGTCATCGTGCGGGCGGCCAGGGCGGCGACCTTGTCGGGGTCGGACGACAGCCGCCGGTTGAGCGGGGTCATCACAAAGCCCGGCACCAGGGTGTTGACGGTGACGCCGTACGGCGACCAGGCCTCGGCCTGGGAGCGGGCCAGCGACTCCAGCGCGCCCTTGGAGACGCCGTACGCCCCGCTCTGCACGAAGGCACGGTGGGCCTGCTGGGAGGTGATGTGGATGATCCGGCCGAAGCCGCGTTCCGCCATGCCGGGCCCGAACCGCTGCCCCAGCAGGAAGGGCGCCCGGAGGTTCACGGCCATGGTGGTGTCCCACACGTCCTCGCCCAGCTCGCTCATCGGCGGACGCAGGTTGATCCCGGCGGAGTTGACGAGGATGTCGGGCTCGCCGAAGACACCGGCCGCCTCCTCGGCCGCCGCACGCACCCCCTCGCGGCTGCCCAGATCGGCCGCGACCCAGCCGGCCCGGCCGCCCTCGGCCGTCAACTCGCCCACGGTGGCCTCCAGTTGCTCCTTGCCGCGGGCCACGGCCACCACGCTCGCACCGGCCCGCGCCAGCGCACCGGCGATGGCCCGCCCGATGCCGGAACTGCCTCCGGTCACCACGGCGACACGGCCGTCCAGGGAGAACAGGTCGGAGAGATAGTCCTGGGAGATCATGGACGGAGCGTAGACGGCAGGTGTGCGCCGCGGCAGGGGCGGGTCGGCAGGTGGGCGGGTGCCGGCGGGCCGGCGATCGTAGGCTGCCCGGCATGAGCATCATCGGAGTGGGGATCGATGTCGCCGAGATCGACCGGTTTCGCGCGTCGTTGGAGCGGACTCCCGGGCTGGCCGACCGGCTGTTCGTGGAGCGGGAGCTGCTGCTGCCCAGCGGGGAGCGGCGCGGGATCGCCTCGCTCGCGGCCCGGTTCGCCGCCAAGGAGGCGCTGGCGAAGGCGCTGGGGGCGCCGCCGGGGCTGCACTGGACCGATGCCGAGGTGTACGTCGAGGACAGCGGACAGCCCCGGCTGCGGGTGAAGGGCACCGTGGCCGCGCGCGCCGCCGAGCTGGGCGTGCGGTCCTGGCATGTGTCGCTCAGCCATGACGCGGGGGTCGCCTCGGCGGTGGTGGTCGCCGAGGGCTGAGCGCCCGGGTGTGGGGGACGGCCGTTCCGGGGCAGACTCGGTGCCATGCGTACTGCGTACAGCGTGGAGACGGTAAGGGCGGCCGAACGGGCGCTGATGGCACGGCTGCCGGAGGGTGGTGCGCTGATGCAGCGGGCCGCCGCCGGGCTGGCCGCTGCCTGCGCCGAGTTGCTGGGGCGGGTCTACGGCAGCCGGGTGGTGCTGCTCGTCGGCAGCGGCGACAACGGCGGCGACGCGCTGTACGCGGGGGCGCGGCTGGCCCGGCGGGGGGCCGGGGTCACGGCCGTACTCCTTACGCCCGAACGGGCGCATGCCGGCGGGCTGGGCGCCCTGCGCAGGGCCGGTGGGTCCGTCGCCGCGTCCGAGGCCGCCGGCGAACTGATCGGGCGGGCCGATCTCGTGGTGGACGGGATCGTGGGGATCGGCGGCAAGGGCGGGCTGCGGCCCGAAGCGGAGGCCCTGGCCGATGCCGCCCGGCGGTCCCGTGCCGCCGTGGTGGCCGTGGACCTGCCCAGCGGGATCGAGGCCGACACCGGGGAGGTGCGCGGAGCCGCGGTCCGGGCCGACCTCACCGTCACCTTCGGTACCTACAAGCCCGGCTTGCTGATCGATCCGGCGCGGGAGTACGCCGGGGTCGTACGGCTCGTCGACATCGGTCTCGAGCTGCCCGCCGAGGGCGAGCTCCAGGCTCTGCAACACGCCGATGTGGCACGGCTGTTGCCGATGCCGGCCGGGGAGAGCGACAAGTACCGGCGGGGCGTCGTCGGGATCGCCGCCGGGTCCGCGCGCTATCCGGGGGCCGCCGTGCTCGCCGTCTCCGGGGCGCTGCGGGGCGGGGCGGGGGCCGTGCGGTACGTCGGGCCCGCGGGGGAGGCCGTCATCGCCCGCTTCCCGGAGACGCTCGTGTCCGATCGGGGGCCGCGGAAGGCGGGGCGCGTACAGGCCTGGGTGGTCGGGCCGGGCGCCGGGGACGACGTGGCGACCGTGGCCGAGGTGCTGGAGGCGGACGTGCCGGTGCTGCTGGACGCGGACGGGCTGCGGCTGGCCGAGCGGGACGCGGTGCGCGGGCGTACGGCGCCGACGCTGATGACCCCTCATGCCGGGGAGGCGGCCGCGCTGCTGGGCGTACGGCGGGAGGAGGTCGAGGGGGCCCGGCTGGCGGCGGTGCGGGAGCTGGCGGCGGTGTACCGGGCGACGGTGCTGCTGAAGGGGTCCACGACGCTGGTCGCCGACGCGGGGGGCGGGGCGGTGCGGGTGAACGCCACGGGGACCTCCTGGCTGGCTACGGCGGGCAGCGGGGACGTGCTGTCGGGACTCGCCGGGTCTCTGCTGGCGTCGGGTCTGCCGGCCGTGGACGCGGGGAGTGCGGCGGCGTATCTCCACGGCCTGGCCGGGCGGTTCGCGGCGGAGGGGGCGCCGGTGGGGGCGCATGACGTCGCCGCACGGATCCCGCAGGCGTGGCGGGACGTGCGGGCGCTGTAACAGACGGGGCCGGATCCGCCGGCCCGCGCTGGGGCGGGACGGTTCGTCTGGCCTGCGCCGGCGGCGGTGCGCCGAGCTGCGGCCTGCCGGGGGCCGGGTCGCTCACCGGCGCCTGCGGGGTGCCGAGCGCCCCGAAGGGCGCGGGGCCGCGTTGCCTATGCGGCTACCGCCGCGCGGGCGTGGCCCAGCCCCCCGCACCCGCACTCCGGCGACGACCGACGTACCCCGCTCCACCCCTCGGGTGACCCCTCCGCGCGGCACCGCTGATCCGGCGGAGCCCCGCGTTTGGCTGATTGCATGATCAGCAGACGAATCGCGTCCAGGGGTGTCGCGGTGCTGCTCGCCACCGCGACCGCCCTCCCGGCGGCCGGCACCGTGGCCGCCGCCGTACCTGCCGTGCAGCCGGGACTCGTCCCCGCGGCCGGCGCCCCCGCACCCCCCGCCCCGGCCCCGGCCCCCGCCCCCGAACTGGTCCCCGGTGTCGCCCCCGGGCCCGCTCAGCCGTGGCAGATCGACACGCCCGACCAGGCGCTCCCGCCGAAGGTGTACACGCCCACCGCCCAGGAGGACGCCGTCGAGCCCGAGACCGCGGTCGCGGGGGCGTACGACCTCATCGAGTACGTGCCGCTCGCCGACGCCGTGGCCAAGGTGGCCTGCAGCATGCAGGCCGGCCCGTATCAGCGGCAGGTGGAGCGCTGGCTGAAGCTGAAGGTCGACGGCAAGCAGTCCGCCGCCGACTGCGAGGCCATCCGCGCGTTCCAGGTCAAGTACAAGATCAAGCCCGCCATCGGGTTCGCGGGGCCGGTCACCTGGTCGACGATGATGCTCGTCTCGGCGAAGAAGGACCCGAACGCCGCCAAGAAGTGTCCCGTCCGGTCGTACAAGGTCGCCTGCGTCGATCTGGACCGCCAGCTCACCTGGGTGCAGAAGGGCGCCAAGGCGGTGTTCGGGCCGGTGCCGATGCGCAGCGGGCGCAAGGGGCTTGTCACCAGGAAGGGCTGGCACACCGTCTACTGGAAGCACAAGAACCACGTGTCGACCCTGTACAACCAGCCCATGCCGTACGCCCAGTTCTTCGACGGCGGCCAGGCCTTCCACGGCGTCTACGGCAGCATCTACACCACCGTCGGCTCCTACGGCTGCGTCAACCTCACGCTCCCCGACGCGCGCAAGCTGTGGGACGTGCTGAAGCAGGGCGACCACGTCTACGTGTGGGGGCGCCGGCCGGGTACCTGAGACTGCGACCGGCGCCCGAACGGCCCTCTGAGACACTGGGGGCGCGATGACTGAGACTGCGACTGTGCCGACCGCCCCCCTGCGCGCCCGCGCAGAGATCGATCTGGGCGCCCTGCGGGCCAATGTGCACGCCCTGCGTGCCCGGGCGAAGGACGCTGCCCTGATGGCCGTCGTCAAGTCCGACGGCTACGGCCACGGGGCGGTGCCGTGCGCCCGCGAGGCCCTCGCGGCGGGCGCGACCTGGCTCGGCACGGCCACGCCCGAGGAGGCCCTCGCGCTGCGCGCGGCCGGACTGCCGGGCCGCATCCTGTGCTGGCTGTGGGTGCCCGGCGGCCCCTGGCGGCAGGCGGTCGAGGCCGACATCGACATGTCCCTGAGCGGGATGTGGGCCCTGCGGGAGGCCGTCGCGGCCGCCCGCGAGGCCGGTCGCACCGCGCGCGTGCAGCTCAAGGCCGACACCGGGCTCGGCCGCAACGGCTGCCAGCCGGGGGACGACTGGGCCGAGCTGGTCCGCGAGGCCCTGCGCGCCGAGGCCGAGGGGCTGGTCAGGGTCACCGGGCTGTGGTCGCACTTCGCCTGCGCCGACGAGCCCGGACATCCCTCCATCGCCGCCCAGCTGGACCGCTTCCGGGAGATGCTGGCGTACGCCGAGGAGCAGGGCGTGCGCCCCGAGGTGCGGCACATCGCCAACTCGCCCGCCACGCTCACCCTTCCGCAGACCCACTTCGACCTGGTCCGTACGGGCATCGCGATGTACGGCATCTCGCCCAGCCCGGAGCTGGGCACCCCGGCCGACTTCGGGCTGCGCCCGGCGATGACGCTCACCGCCTCGCTGGCCCTGGTCAAGCACGTCCCGGGCGGGCACGGCATCAGCTACGGCCATCACTACGTCACCTCCGGCGAGACCACCCTCGGCCTTGTCCCGGTCGGCTACGCGGACGGCATCCCCCGGCACGCCTCCGGCACCGGCCCGGTACTGGTCGACGGCAAGTGGCGTACGGTCGCCGGGCGGGTCGCCATGGACCAGTTCGTGGTGGACCTCGGCGGGGACGCGCCCGAGGTGGGCAGCGAGGCCGTGCTGTTCGGGCCCGGCGACCGCGGCGAGCCCACCGCCGAGGACTGGGCGCAGGCCTGCGGCACGATCGCTTACGAAATCGTCACACGCATCGGAACCAGGGTTCCCCGCGTCTATGTGAACGCGTCCCTGTGAACGGGGAAGAGTCGGGTAACCCGTCCGTGAGCGACGGCACGGCTCAGATGTAACGCCGGTCATACCGGCGGCACCCGATCCATCGTTACATCCGATTCACCCACCCAGGCGAACTGCAGTACGGCGAAGAGGAGCGGTACGTGAGCGAGAGCAGTGCGGAGGCCGTGGCGGACGTCGTCGCCTCGGCGGCCGCCGCCTCCGCCGCGGGGGCGGCCGGTAGCTGGCGCAGGGCGACCGGCATCGCCGGTGCCGCGATAGGTGTGCTCGCGGCGGGCGCGGCGGCCGGCGTCGCCATCGAGCGGATGACGGTCGGCCGCGGCATGCGCAGGAAGGCCCGGCTGGCGCTGGACTCCGCGGGCCCCTACGGCACCCTGCGCGGCACCCCGGGCAAGGCGCAGGCCGACGACGGCACCGAGCTGTACTACGAGGTCGACGAGGTCGAGCCCGATCCGGGGCCGAACGTCTCCCCGCGCCGGCGCCGCCTCTTCGGCCGCAAGGCCCCCGCGCCCGTGACCGTCGTCTTCTGCCACGGCTACTGCCTCAACCAGGACTCCTGGCACTTCCAGCGGGCGGCCCTGCGCGGGGTCGTCCGGACCGTGCACTGGGACCAGCGCAGCCACGGCCGCTCCGGGCGGGGTGTGGCCCAGACCCGGGACCGGGTGCCGGTCACCATCGACCAGCTCGGCCGCGATCTGAAGGCCGTACTCGACGCCGCCGTACCGGACGGGCCGATCGTGCTGGTCGGCCACTCGATGGGCGGCATGACCGTGATGGCGCTCGCCTCCGAGTTCCCGGAGCTGATCCGGGACCGGGTCGTCGCCACCGCCTTGGTGGGGACGTCGTCCGGGCGGCTCGGCGAGGTCAACTTCGGGCTGCCGCTCGCCGGCGTCAATGCGGTGCGCCGGATCCTGCCCGGGGTGCTGAAGGCGCTCGGGCAGCAGGCGGAGCTGGTGGAGAAGGGGCGCCGGGCCACCGCCGATCTGTTCGCCGGGATCATCAAGCGGTACTCGTTCGCGGGGCGGGACGTCGACCCGGCCGTCGAGCGGTTCGCCGAGCGCATGATCGAGTCGACGCCGATCGACGTGGTCGCCGAGTTCTACCCGGCCTTCACCGACCACGACAAGACCGAGGCGCTCGCCTGCTTCCGGGACATGCCGGTGCTCGTGCTGGCCGGCGTCCAGGACCTGGTCACGCCCAGCGAGCACAGCGAGGCCATCGCCGACCTGCTGCCCGACGCCGAGCTGGTCCTCGTCCCGGACGCCGGGCACCTGGTGATGCTGGAACACCCGGAAGTGGTCACCGACCGCCTCGCCGACCTGCTCACCCGCGCGGGTGCGGTGCCCGCAGGAGCTACGGTTATGGGCTATGGAAGCACCAGCAGCACCGCGGGACCCCGCTGAGACCCGGCTGACGATCACCTCGCCCGAGCAGATGCGGGAGCTGGGCCGCAGGCTGGCCAAGCTGTTGCGCGCGGGCGACCTGGTGATGCTCAGCGGTGAGCTCGGCGCCGGCAAGACCACGCTGACCCGTGGCCTGGGCGAGGGCCTCGGCGTGCGCGGCGCGGTCACCTCGCCGACCTTCGTGATCGCCCGGGTGCACCCCTCCCTCGGCGGCGGCCCGCCCCTCGTCCACGTGGACGCCTACCGGCTCGGCGGCGGCCTGGACGAGATGGAGGACCTGGACCTCGACGTCAGCCTGCCCGACTCGGTGATCGTCGTGGAGTGGGGCGAGGGCAAGGTCGAGGAGCTGACCGAGGACCGGCTCCAGGTGGTCATCCACCGTGCCGTCGGCGACACCACGGACGAGGTACGGCACGTGACGCTGAGCGGGCTGGGGGAGCGCTGGGCCGAGGCGGGCCTGGAGACGCTCACCGCCTGAGGGGCATCAGGATTCCGACAGGCCGTCGGCAACATATTGCGCAGGACGTCCCGGGCATGGTCATATGGTATCCAGCCCGTAGTTAGGCATGCCTAACTACATCCGCCCCCGCACCTCAGGAGGCGTCCATGCCCGAGTCCCGACCCGCCGGGGTCTCCATGCGCGACCTGCTCGCGGCGTGCGCGGCGGCTCAGGCGGTCTCGTCGCCCCCAGGGGATCCGGAGGAGCGCCCGGACGGGGCCCAGGGCCGTGTGGAACCCGCGGCCACCGCCGCACGGGCGCGCCCGGCCACCACGCACCCGCAGCCGGACGACGGCCCATCACAGCACCCCCACGCCGCTTAGCGCATCCACGCCGCTCAGCGGATGACGACCACCTTCACCCCGACCGTCCCGAACTCCCACATCGCCAGCCCGTCGAGCCGTGTCTCCCGGATCCCCCCGGTCCGAAGGCCGGGCTCGGCCGCCGCCCGCTCCCCGCCGACCGCCGCGCTGAAGCCGATCGCCACGCCGTCCACGCTGGTGAACCGCACCACGTGCTCGATGGGCGTACCGTCCGTCCCGTTGGTCGCGCTCGAGCGCGACGTCACCCAGTACGTGCCCACCGGCGGATCGACCGTGCCCGGGTCGACCCTGTAGGTCCGCACCACCTGGTCGGTCCGGTCGACCAGCCAGACCCGGTCGTCGTCCACCGAGTACACGATCCGTTCCCCCGTACCGGACCCGCCCGGCAGGGCGGTCGGGTTGCCCGGGTCGCGCGGCGCCTTCGTGGCGGTCGCCGAGGGTGACGCGCTCGCCGCGGGCCTGCCCAGACTCGCCGGTACGGCCGTCCTGGCCTGGTAGCCGAGCAAGCCGACGGCCGCGAGGGCCACCGCGGTGAGGCCGGCCACGATGCCCGAGCTGGTCCCTGCCACGTGCGCCCACCTCCGCCTCGCGTCATATGTCGTACTTCGTACAGACCGTAGCAGTCGGTGACCGAACGACCCGGACGGCCATGCACGGGGCGCGGGCGCCGTAGGCTGTTCGCGTGCTCTTGCTCGCTCTGGATACCGCAACACCCGCCGTGACCGTCGCCCTGCACGACGGCACGGACGTCGTCGCCTCGTCGAGTCAGGTGGACGCGCGCCGGCACGGAGAGCTGCTGCTGCCGGCCGTGGACCGCGTGCTCGCCGAGGCCGGGCTGAAGCTGGAGGCGGTCACCGGGATCGTCGTCGGCATCGGGCCCGGCCCCTACACCGGCCTGCGCGTCGGCCTGATGACCGCCGACACCTTCGGCCTCGCGCTGGGCGTCCCCGTGCACGGCGTGTGCACGCTGGACGGCCTCGCCTACGCCGCCGACATCGAGAAGGGCCCCTTCGTCGTGGCGACCGACGCCCGGCGCAAGGAGGTCTACTGGGCGAAGTACGCCGACTCCCGGACCCGGCTTACCGACCCGGCCGTGGACCGGCCGGCCGACATCGCCGAGCAGGTCGCGGGCCTCCCGGCGGTCGGTGCGGGCGCGCTGCTGTACCCGGACACCTTCCCGGGCACGCACGAGCCCGAGCACGTCTCGGCCGCCGCCCTCGCCTCGCTCGCCGTCGAGAGGCTGGCCGCGGGCGAGGAACTGCCGGCCCCCCGGCCGCTGTACCTGCGCCGGCCGGACGCCCAGGTCCCCAAGAACTACAAGGTGGTCACCCCGAAGTGACCGTGCGACTGCGCGAGATGCGCTGGTGGGACATCGACCGGGTCCTGGAGCTGGAGAAGGACCTGTTCCCCGAGGACGCCTGGTCCCGGGGGATGTTCTGGTCCGAGCTGGCCCACTCCCGGGGCGCCGAGGCGACCCGGCGCTATCTCGTGGCCGAGACCGACGGCCGCATCATCGGGTACGCCGGCCTGGTCGCCGCCGGTGAGCAGGGCGACGTCCAGACCATCGCCGTGGAGCGTGAGCACCAGGGCACCGGCCTCGGCGCCCTGCTGCTGGCCGAGCTGCTGCGCGCGGCGACCGCGTTCGAGTGCCACGAGGTGATGCTCGAATGCCGGGTCGACAACGTCCGCGCACAGAAGCTCTACGAGCGCTTCGGCTTCGAGCCGATCGGCTTCCGGCGCGGCTACTACCAGCCGGGCAACGTGGACGCCCTGGTGATGCGCCTGAGCGACCCCTCTTCATCAGTACGTCCATCAGTACAGGAAACCGAGAGCAATGACTGACTCACGCGACGAGCCGCTGGTACTCGGCATCGAGACCTCCTGCGACGAGACCGGCGTCGGCATCGTCCGCGGTACCACCCTGCTGGCGGATGCCGTCGCCTCCAGCGTCGACGAGCACGCCCGCTTCGGCGGTGTCGTCCCGGAGGTGGCCTCCCGCGCCCATCTGGAGGCGATGGTCCCGACCATCGACCGCGCCCTGAAGGAGGCCGGTGTCTCCGCCAAGGACCTCGACGGCATCGCCGTGACCGCGGGCCCCGGCCTCGCGGGCGCCCTCCTCGTCGGCGTCTCGGCCGCCAAGGCGTACGCCTACGCCCTGGGCAAGCCGTTGTACGGCGTCAACCACCTCGCCTCGCACATCTGCGTCGACCAGCTGGAGCACGGCCCGCTGCCGGAGCCGACGATGGCCCTGCTGGTCTCCGGCGGCCATTCCTCCCTGCTGCTGTCGGAGGACATCACCTCCGACGTCCGCCCGATGGGCTCGACCATCGACGACGCGGCCGGCGAGGCCTTCGACAAGATCGCCCGCGTGCTGAACCTGGGCTTCCCCGGCGGCCCGGTCATCGACCGGTACGCACGCGAGGGCGACCCGGAGGCCATCGCCTTCCCGCGCGGCCTGACCGGCCCCCGCGACCCGGCCTACGACTTCTCCTTCTCCGGCCTGAAGACGGCCGTGGCCCGCTGGATCGAGGCCAGGCGCGCGGCCGGCGAGGAGGTCCCCGTCCGTGATGTGGCCGCGTCCTTCCAGGAGGCCGTCGTCGACGTGCTGACCCGCAAGGCCGTCCGCGCCTGCAAGGACGAGGGCGTGGACCACCTGATGATCGGCGGCGGTGTCGCGGCCAACTCCCGGCTGCGCGCCCTCGCCCAGGAGCGCTGCGAGGCGGCCGGTATCCGGCTGCGCGTCCCGCGCCCCAAGCTGTGCACGGACAACGGCGCGATGGTGGCCGCGCTCGGCGCCGAGATGGTCGCCCGTAACCGGGCCGCCTCCAGCTGGGACCTGTCGGCCGACTCCTCCCTGCCGGTCACCGAGGCGCACGTCCCGGGCAACCACGACCATGTGCACGAGGTCAGCAAGGAGAACCTGTACTCGTGACCGTCGCGCTGATGTGGGAGGCCCGGGCGGCCGAAGGGCGGGGTGCGGAACTCCTCGCCTGGGTACGCGAACAACGCCTGCCCGAAGAGCCGTTGCGCCGCGAGACCTTCCGTGCGCCGCAGGACCGGGTGCTGGTCATCACCTGGTGGGACGCGTCGTACGACGCCGAACTGCCCGAACTGCCCGAGCCGGACGGTGAGTTGGTGACCCGGGCCGTGCACCGCTGGCGGTTCGAGCCGGTGGCCGACGGCCGGAGTTGAGGAGTGCGGCCGGACTGGGCTATGATCATCACACAGCGAACGGCCGGAACCCCGGAAACGGGAACGCCGACCCGGACGCAGTGCGTTGGTGGTCCAAGGAAAGACGTCCCGCTTCCTGCGGGGAGATGCAGGTGCAAGGCCTGCCCGGCGCTCCACCGAAACCCCGCCCCGGATCTCCGGGGCGGGGTTTCGCGTTACCGGCGGCCGGCCCGCTGCGGCTGGACCGCCTCCGCCTCGGGGCCGGTGACCTCCGGGGCCGTCGCCGCCCGCCGCTCCTGAAGGTGGGCGTACGCCATCAGGCCGAACAGCACCGCGAGCAGCACCGCCGAGGAACCCGGCGTACCCAGGTCCAGACCGCCCTTGGCGACCGGCTTGGTCAGGAAGTCGCCGGCCGTGGCGCCCAGCGGGCGGGTCAGCACGAACGCGATCCAGAAGAGGAGGACGTTCGGCACCGCCGGGACCTTCATCAGGGCGACCAGGACGATCAGGACGCCGGTCACCAGGGCGGCGCCGCCCAGGTAGCCGAGGCCGGAGCTGTCGGACAGGAAGTCGCCCATCGAGGTGCCGAGGGTGTTGGAGACCAGGATCGCCGACCAGAACAGGGCCTCGCCCCGGAAGGTGACGATCTCGGTGATCTGGAAGGTCATCCCGCTCAGCTTCCAGCCGAGGAAGATCAGCAGCAGGATCGAGATCAGGATCGCCGCGCCCTCGGGGTAACCGAGGCCGAGCCCTTGCGGGCCCCAGCCGAGGTGGGTCGCGCCGTTCGAGAGGAACTTCGCGCTGGCGTCCCGGTTCATGAAGTCGGACATGGTGGTGCCGGCCATGGAGGTCGACAGGATCACGGTCCAGTAGAAGAACGGGTTGTAGCGCCGGGAGCACAGCTGGACCACCAGCGTCACCACGAAGACCAGGAACAGGGCGATGGTGGTGAGGAAGTAGCCGAGCTTGAGGGTCTGGGCGAACAGGTCGCCCGCGGTCTCGCCCAGGGTCGTCGCCGCGATCTTCATGATCCAGAACGCGAGGGTGACCTCGGGCAGTTTCTTCATGACGGACTTCGTGGTCGTCAAAGGTGCTCCTGCCGGGTGGGGGGTGATCATTTACGGCCCGACCCTGCCAGGGGCAATCTGAAAGCATCCTGAACGCCCGTGTCAGAGGTCTTGCGAAAGCGGGTTCGATGTGCTTCCGCCGTGGCTCAATACGTTCCACGCGGCCCTTGAGGTTCAATCAGTCTCTGGGAGATCTCCACATCGCACCGCGGCCGTCCGTCCGTCTGTCCGTTCCGGGCCCCCGGTTCCGACTGTTCCGAAGGTGCTCAACGGCCGCGCCGAGCTGTCCGAGTCGGCCGGCCGGCCCGCCCCGGGCCGGACCTGGGCCGACCAGGTGGCCGCGCGCCGCCCGCACGGCGTGGTCCTCGTGCTGTCCGGGCTCGACGAGTCCCAGCTGGCGCTGCCGACCAGCCGCTCCATCCCGTTCGTGGTGATGGACCCGGCCGGCGACCCGGGCCCGGACATGCCCTCCATCGGCGCCACCAACCGGCAGGGCGGACTGGCCGCCACCCGCCATCCGGTGGAACTCGGCCACACCGGATCGGCGCGATCAGCGGCCCGTCCCCGACGATGTGCAGCCGGGCCCGCGCCGGCGGCTACCGTGCCGCCCTGGAGACGGTCGATGCCTCCTGCAACGGGCCGGTGCCGGACGGCGGTTCGGTGACGTTCGGTATCAACGCGTCCTGGAGCGGCGGCGATCCGGCACCCACGGTGACACCGGGTCGAGCCGGCGGATGAGAATTGCCGAAGAAAACCGACTCTCACCGCTTGTGCTAACAGTCCCCTAATAATTCGGACTTACGTTCCTGTCGTGACGCGACACGAGGAGCACGGCGAAGCGGGCAGAGGGGTCGGCCGGCGGTCCGGAGCGCTGAGGATCGTCGGTCTCACCCTCGCGGGCGCCCTGGTGCTGGGCACGGCCACGGTGGGCTGGGTGTACTGGCATCTGAACCACAACATCAGGGGCGTCGACATCAACAGCGCGCTCGGCGACGACCGGCCCGCCCCGCCGAGGACCACCCCGTCCCCGGCCGGCTCGGCCTCCGCCGCCCCGCTGCCGACCGGCTCCCTGAACATCCTGGTCCTCGGCTCGGACTCGCGCAGCGGCAAGGCCGACAAGGAACTCGGCGGCGGCGACAGTTCCGGCGCCCGCTCGGACACGGCGATGGTCGTGCACATCGACGCGGGCCGGACGAGCGCCACCGTGGTCAGCATCCCGCGCGACACCCTCGTCACCCGCCCGTCCTGCCCGCTGGCCTCGGGCGGCTCGACGGCGGTGGCCTACAACGCGATGTTCAACACCGCCTATGAGACGGGCGGGCCGGTGTGCGCGGTGAAGACCGTCGAGTCGATCACGAACGTCCGCATGGACCACTACATCGGGATCGACTTCTCCGGCTTCGCGAAACTGGTCGACGCGCTCGGCGGGGTCGACGTCACCACCACGCAGGACATCGACGACGACATGAGCCATCTGCACCTCAAGTCCGGCCACCACCACCTGGACGGCAAGCAGGCCCTGGCCCTCGCCCGCACCCGGCACGGCATAGGCGACGGCAGCGACCTCGGCCGCATAGGCCTGCAACAGATGCTGGTGAAGGACCTGCTGGGGCAGATGGCCGGTACCAGGCTGCTCACCGACCCCGCCAAGCTGTACCGGGTCGCCGCAGCGGTCACCGCGAGCCTCACCACCGACACCGGCCTGGACTCCCTGCCCGAGCTGATCCGGCTCGGCCAGAGCCTGAACGGCCTGACCTCCGACCAGGTGAGGACGGTGACGATGCCGGTCGTCACCGCCCCCTGGGACCCCAACCGGGTGATCGCGAAGCAGCCCGCGGCGAGCGAACTGTGGGCGTCCCTGCGCTGAGCCGGTCCGGTCCTGGCGAAGAGCGGAAGAATCCACCGGAAAAAATCTTCGGCGAGCGTGTCGATCCGGGTGTCTCCCGTTCGACGCAGGGGTGAGCGGCGGAAAGAGACCCGCCGCCCGACCGAAGGAGTCACCATGCCCCGCTACCTGTCCCTCGTGCGCATCGACGAGTCCTCCGCCCCCGCCGAAGGCCCCAGCCCCGAGCTGATGCGGCGGATGGGCGAGCTGATCGAGGAGGTCACCAAGGCCGGCGTCATGCTCGACACCGCCGGGCTCACCCCGTCCGCCCAGGGCACCCGGGTGCGCTGGGAGGGCGGCAAGATCTCCGTCACCGACGGGCCGTTCACCGAGACCAAGGAGGCCATCGGCGGCTACGCCCTCATGCAGTGCAAGGACAAGGCCGAGGCGCTGGAGTGGGCCAAGCGGTTCCTGCAGGTCCACGAGGACTTCTGGACCGTGACCTGTGAGGTGCGCGAGATCGCCGAGGGCTGAGGTACCTGGCGCGGTGCCGTACGGGGGTGTTGCATGGTGGGCTGTGGAACCACAGCCCACCGCGGCGCCGGACAGCACCGCCCACACCATCGAGACCGTCTTCCGTCTGGAGTCGCCCCGTGTCATCGCCGGCGTCGCCCGGATCGTCCGGGACGTCGGCATCGCCGAGGAACTGGCCCAGGACGCGCTGGTCGCCGCCCTGGAGCAGTGGCCCCGCGACGGCGTGCCGGACAACCCCGGCGCCTGGCTCATGGCGACCGCCCGGCACCGCGCCGTCGACCTGATCCGGCGCCGTGAGACCTACGCCCGCAAGCTCGCCGAGATCGGCCGGGACCTGGAGACGACGGCCCCGCCGGAGGTTCCTGCCGACCCGGACGACATCGACGACGACCTGCTCCGGCTCGTCTTCACCGCCTGCCACCCGGTGCTGTCCCCCGAGGCCCGCACCGCGCTCACCCTGCGCCTGCTCGGTGGCCTGACCACCGCCGAGATCGCCCGTGCCTACCTCGTCCCGGAGCCGACGATCGCCCAGCGCATCGTCCGCGCCAAACGCACCCTGGCCCAGCGGAACGTCGCCTTCGAGGTTCCCCACGGGCCCGACCGCGAGGCCCGCCTCGGCTCCGTCCTGGACGTCATCTACCTGATCTTCAACGAGGGGTACGCGGCGACCGCCGGCGACGACCTGCTGCGCCCCGGACTGTGCGAGGACGCGCTGCGCCTGGCGCGCGTGCTGTCCGCGCTGATGCCCAAGGAGCCGGAGGTGCACGGCCTGACCGCGCTCCTGGAGTTCCAGGCGTCCCGCACCGCCGCCCGCACCGGCCCCGACGGCGCACCCGTCCTGCTGAAGGACCAGAACCGCCGCCGCTGGAACCGCATGCTCATCGCCCGTGGCGTCCGCGCCCTCGACCGCGCCGGCGCCACGGCGGCCGGCGCCCCGGGCCCCTACGTCCTCCAAGCCGCCATCGCCGCCTGCCACGCGCACGCCTACACCTACGAGGAGACCGACTGGCGCGCCATCGCCACCCTGTACGGCCTGCTGGCCGCCCGTGCCCCGTCCCCGGTGGTCGAGCTGAACCGCGCGGTCGCCGTGTCGATGGCCGACGGCCCGGCCGAGGGCCTGGAGCTGGTGGACGCCCTGGCCGCCGAACCCGCCCTGCGCGACTACCATCTGCTGCCCAGCGTCCGCGCCGACCTGCTGGCCCGGCTCGGCCGTCCGGCGGAGGCCCGCACGGAGCTCGAACGGGCGGCCGCCCTGACCCGCAACGAGAAGGAACGGCAACTGCTGCTGCGCCGGGCCGCCGAGGTGGCGCCGTAAGCCCTGGCCCGCTCTAGGCGGGACGTCCGACGAGCATCGTGGGTGCCCCGGCGACCCGGGTGAGGAACACGGTCGCCGCGTTCGGCCCCTGCGGCTTGACCTTCTTGCGCAGCTCCTCCGGCTCGACCGCCGACCCGCGCTTCTTCACGGTGAGCGTGCCGACCTCGCGTTCCCGCAGCAGAGCCTTCAACTTCTTGACGTTGAAGGGGAGTTGGTCGGTGATCTCATAGGCGGTGGCATACGGGGTCAGGTGCCGTTCGTCCGCGGTGACGTAGGCGATGGTGGCGTCGACCAGCCCGCCGTCCAGCTGTTCGGCCACCTCGGCGACCAGATGGGCGCGGATGACGGCACCGTCCGGCTCGTACAGGTACCGCCCCACCGGCCGCACTCCGGGATCGGGCAGCCCCTTGCCGAGGAGTGTGCGCGGACCCGGCAGCAGGGTGGCCCGGACCGCGCCCGGCTCGGTGCCGAACCACACCACCGCCTCCTTCACGTCCCCGCCGTCCGAGATCCACTCGGCCTCGGCGTCGGCGGGCACGGCCTCGTGCGGGATGCCGGGCGCGACCTTCAGCGCCGCGCGGGGAGCCGTGCGGGCGGCCTCGATCGCCCAGGACAGGGGAGGGGAGTAGGCCTCGGGGTCGAAGATCCGGCCGCGCCCGCCCCGCCGGGCCGGGTCGACGAACACGGCGTCGTACCCGCCCGTGTCCACCTCCGTGACGTCCGCCTGGCGGACCTCGATCAGCTCGCCCAGTCCCAGTGCCTCGGCGTTCGCCCGGGCCGTGGCGGCCGTGACCGGGTCCCAGTCCACGGCGAGGACCCGGATCCCGGCCCGGGCGAACGCGATCGCGTCCCCGCCGATCCCGCAGCACAGGTCGGCCACACGGGTCACACCGAGCGCCTTGAGCCGCTCCGCGCGGTACGCCGCCACGCTCGTCCGCGTCGACTGCTCGACCCCGTTCGGGGTGAAGAACATCCGCCCCGCGTCCGCCGCCCCGAACTTCGCCGCCGCCCGCTGCCGCAGCCGGGCCTGGCCGAGCGCGGCCGAGACCAGCTCGGCGGGGTGGTCGCGGCGCAGCCGGGTGGCGACGGCCAGTTCGTCCGCCGGGGCGGTGTCGCGGACCTCGTCGAGGAGGGCACGGCCTTCGGGGGTGAGGAGCAGAGCGAGGTCGTTCACCGGGTCATTGTCGGCCAGTCGGTGGATCGTGCGCCTCCGGTGGCGGTGTCGGTCCGGGCGCCGGGCCCCGGGCTGGGAGGATCCGGCACCATGCGAGCAGTCGTACAAAACGATAAAAAACGGTCCCGCATCCTGGTTCGGGGGCCGCCGCCGCACTGGCCGCCGCCTCCCTGCTGTCCAGCTGCGCCGGCTCCGACGCGACCCGCCCCGCATCCGGTCACCGCGGCCCCGTGCGGGCCCCGAGCCCTCAGGGCCGCCAGGCCGCCGAACACGCCCGTCTGGTCGCCGCCGCCGAACGCTGGGGACTGAAGCGGGTCCCGCTGACCCCGCCCCCGCCCCCCGCCGAGAAGCCGGAGATCACCGCCCGGGCCGGCTTCGAGGTGAGCCATCAGGAGGACTGGGACCTGCCGCCGGTCTTCACCACGATCCCCACCAAACGGAAGATCGTCTTCCTTACGATCGACGACGGCTCGGAGAAGGACCCCAGGTTCCTCAAGATGATGCAGGACCTGAAGATCCCGTACACCGCCTTCCTCAGCGACTACCTGGTCAAGGACGACTACGGCTACTTCCGCCGGATGCAGTCCTACGGCCACACCCTCGACAACCACACCCTGCACCACCCCTACCTGCCGGGTCTGTCCTACGAGGACCAGAAGCACGAGATCTGCGGCATGCAGGACATCATGAAGAAGCAGTTCGGCAAGCGCCCGACGGTCTTCCGCCCGCCCTACGGCAACTACAACCAGGACACCCTGCGCGCCGCCAAGGCCTGCGGCATCAAGTACGCGCCGATCTGGAACGAGGAGGTCTACGTCGACCACTGGGAGTACCGCGAGGACGACCAGAAGATGCGCCGCGGCGACATCGTCCTCACCCACTTCCGGGGCCGCTCCGACTGGGACGGCACGATGATCGACGACATGCGCCGCTTCCTGAACAAGATCACGCGCGAGGGCTACGCCGTGGCCCGCCTGGAGGACTACCTGTGAGGCCGGGGGCGGGGCACCGGAGAGCGGGCTCCGGGCGGCGCCGCCCGGCCCGGTACGCCGGCGCGTTCCTCGCCTCGGCCCTCCTGCTCGCCGGCTGCGCCCAGTCCGTCGACCCCATCGAGCGCCTCGGCAAGAAGGCCGCCGAGCGCGTGCGCCCGCACCGCGCCGCCCCCGACCAGAGTTACCGCCGCTGGGGCCTGACCGAGCCCCTCGCCAGCCCCCCGCTGCACCCCGCCCGCACCCTCGCCCTCTCCCCGCCGACCGGGGGCCGCACCCTGCCCCGCGCCGTGGACCACGTCCCCACCCCCGACCGGGTCGTCTTCCTCACCTACGACGACGGAGCCGAGAAGGACCCCCGCTTCGTCGACATGGTCCGCGAACTCCGGCTGCCGGTCAGCATGTTCCTCACCGACAGCGTCGTCGGCCCCGGCTACGGCCACTTCGCCCGCCTGCACCGGCTGGGCGCCGGCATCCAGAACCACACCCTCGACCACCGCGCGCTCGCCGGGCTGCCGTACGCCGGGCAGCGCGCCGAGATCTGCGGCCAGCAGGAACGGCTCAGCTCCCGCCTCGGCCTGCGCCCCCGCCTCTTCCGCCCGCCCTACGGCTCGTACGACACCACCACCCTGCGCGCGGCGACCGACTGCGGCATCTCCACGGTCGTCCTCTGGCGCGCCGCGATGACCCCGACCGACCTCGTCTACACCCACGGCGAACACCACCTCCGCCCCGGCGACATCATCCTGGTCGGGCCGGACGAGACAACGGGCCCAAGCCTCAGGGAACGCACGGCCAGGGTGCTGCGGAGGGTGCAGCAGCGGGGGCTGACGGTGGGGCGCCTCGAGGACTACCTGTAGGGCTTGCGGCGGGACGACACCGGCCCACAAGGCACCCGGTGCGGACGGGATTCCGCCGACGCGCCGCACGGCAATTGGCACTCCGCTTGACCGAGTGCTAACCCCGGTCATAGTCTCGGCTCTGGCACTCCGCAGGTGAGAGTGCCAACAAAAGCGACGGGCAGGTCCGGCACCCGCGACGACGGATCGACCTGGTCGCCACCTCAGACAGTTAACCCCGTGAGATCTCCGAAGGGGGAGGTCGGATCGTGACGACCGCCAGCTCCAAGGTTGCCATCAAGCCGCTCGAGGACCGCATCGTGGTCCAGCCGCTGGACGCCGAGCAGACCACGGCCTCTGGCCTGGTCATCCCGGACACCGCGAAGGAGAAGCCCCAGGAGGGCGCCGTCCTCGCCGTGGGCCCGGGCCGGTTCGAGAACGGCGAGCGCCTGCCGCTCGACGTCAAGGTCGGCGACGTCGTTCTGTACAGCAAGTACGGCGGCACCGAGGTGAAGTACAACGGCGAGGAGTACCTCGTCCTCTCGGCTCGCGACGTGCTCGCGATCATCGAGAAGTAATCACCTCGAGCGTTCTTTTGCTCCTGAGCTGCGCCCCTGGCCCCCGCGACCGATAAAGAAGCCGGGCGTCCGGGGCGCAGTTGTCTTACCACCCATAGATTCCGAGAGGGCTCCCGCTGTCATGGCGAAGATCCTGAAGTTCGACGAGGACGCCCGTCGCGCCCTCGAGCGCGGCGTCAACAAGCTGGCCGACACGGTGAAGGTGACGATCGGCCCCAAGGGCCGCAACGTCGTCATCGACAAGAAGTTCGGCGCCCCCACCATCACCAACGACGGTGTCACGATCGCCCGCGAGGTCGAGATCGAGGACCCGTACGAGAACCTCGGCGCCCAGCTGGTGAAGGAGGTGGCGACCAAGACCAACGACATCGCGGGTGACGGCACCACCACCGCCACCGTGCTCGCCCAGGCGCTGGTGCGCGAGGGCCTGAAGAACGTCGCCGCCGGCGCCTCCCCGGCCGCCCTGAAGAAGGGCATCGACGCCGCCGTCGCCGCCGTCTCCGCGGAGCTGCTCGCATCGGCCCGCCCGATCGACGAGAAGTCCGACATCGCCGCCGTCGCCGCGCTGTCCGCCCAGGACCAGCAGGTCGGCGAGCTCATCGCCGAGGCGATGGACAAGGTCGGCAAGGACGGTGTCATCACCGTCGAGGAGTCCAACACCTTCGGTCTGGAGCTGGACTTCACCGAGGGCATGGCCTTCGACAAGGGCTACCTGTCGCCGTACTTCGTGACGGACCAGGAGCGCATGGAGGCCGTCCTCGACGACCCGTACATCCTCATCAACCAGGGCAAGGTCAGCTCCATCCAGGACCTGCTGCCGCTGCTGGAGAAGGTCATCCAGGCCGGCGCCTCCAAGCCGCTGCTGATCATCGCCGAGGACGTCGAGGGCGAGGCCCTGTCGACCCTGGTCGTCAACAAGATCCGCGGCACCTTCAACGCCGTCGCGGTGAAGGCCCCCGGCTTCGGCGACCGCCGCAAGGCGATGCTGCAGGACATGGCGATCCTGACCGGCGCCACCGTCATCTCCGAGGAGGTCGGCCTCAAGCTCGACCAGGTCGGCCTGGACGTGCTGGGCTCCGCCCGCCGCGTGACGGTCACCAAGGACGACACGACGATCGTCGACGGCGCCGGCAAGACCGAGGACGTCCACGGCCGCGTCGCGCAGATCAAGGCCGAGATCGAGAACACCGACTCCGACTGGGACCGCGAGAAGCTCCAGGAGCGCCTCGCGAAGCTGGCCGGCGGCGTGTGCGTGATCAAGGTCGGCGCCGCCACCGAGGTGGAGCTGAAGGAGAAGAAGCACCGTCTGGAGGACGCCATCTCCGCGACCCGCGCCGCGGTCGAGGAGGGCATCGTCTCCGGTGGTGGCTCCGCCCTGGTCCACGCCTCCAAGGTCCTCGAGGGCAACCTCGACAAGGCCGGCGACGAGGCCACCGGTGTCGCGGTCGTCCGCAACGCCGTCGTCGAGCCGCTGCGCTGGATCGGCGAGAACGCCGGCCAGGAGGGCTACGTCATCGTCTCCAAGGTCAAGGACCTGGAGAAGGGGCAGGGCTACAACGCCGCCACCGGCGAGTACGGCGACCTGGTCAAGGCCGGCGTCATCGACCCGGTGAAGGTCACCCGCTCCGCCCTGGAGAACGCCGCCTCCATCGCCTCCCTGCTGCTCACGACCGAGACCCTGGTCGTCGAGAAGAAGGAAGAGGAAGAGCCGGCCGCCGCGGGCCACGGCCACGGCCACGCCCACTGAGCCAAGCGCTCCTGAGCGAGGGCCCGGCACCGTCCTGGTGCCGGGCCCTCGCCCCTTCTACTGCTCCAACTCGTCGAGCGCGCCCAGCTGCCGCATCAGCTCCAGCGTGTCGTGCTGCCACCAGGTCTCGGCGATCTTGCCGTGGTCGGTGAACCGGAACACCGTCATCCCGGTCATGGCGACCTGTTTCCCGGTGGGTGCGATCCCGAGGAAGTCGCCCTTGTGGGTGGCGTTCCACGTCCACCGCGCGCAGGCCTCGTCGCCCTGGGTGAACACATCCTCGACGGTGAAGGCGAAGTCGAAGGCGTCGCGCCACATCCGGACCTCGGCGCGGAAGTTGTCCAGCCCGAGGGTGTCCTGCGGGTTCATCGGATCATGGCTGTGGATGTCCTCGTCCAACAGGTCGTTGAGCGGCGGCAGTTCACCCGGGGTCATCAGCGCGTCCAGGAACCGCCGTACGGTGTCCTCGGCCAGCCGCTCGTCCCGCACGACGTCCAGATCGATGAACGTCGGCATCTCCTCGCACAGCGCGACCATTCCCTGGAAGATCTTGTCGGTCTCCGGGAGGTTCGAGTTCCGCATCGCCTCCTCGTACGACGGGAACTCCACGACTTCGACGATGTGCGAGGCGTCGGAGCGGTCCTTGCCGACCAGCGCGTGCGTCGCCGTCCGCTTGCCCCTGGTCTGCGCGACCCAGTCGTCCATGAGCCGGTTCATCTCGTCCAGCCGGCTGGTCCTGCACTCGATGAGCTGTACGAAGGTCATGACGCCGCCTCCCGGCCCCCCTGGCCCGGTTTGTGTCACGCTCATTTTCGCACCGGGACGGCAGCGCCACCTGTCCGCTACTGCGGCCCGTACTTGCGCCCCGTCCTGGACGTGACCCCGCCCAGCAGCCCGCGCGGAGTCACCTTCACCAGGCCCATCAGCGCCTTGTAGCGGGGGTCGGGGATCGACAGCGACTTGCCGCGCGCCAGGTCGGCGAGGGCCGCCGTCACCAGCTTGTCGGCGTCCAGCCACATCCAGCCCGGGATGTTGTCCGTGCCCATCCCGGCCCGCTGGTGGAACTCGGTCCGCACGAATCCCGGGCACAGCGCCATCAACCGCACCCCGCTGCCGGCCAGGTCCTTGGCCGCACCCTGCGTGAACTGCACGACCCATGCCTTGGAGGCGCCGTAGGTGCCGCGCGGGACGAAGGCGGCCACGGAGGCGACGTTCACGACGCCGCCCCGGCCGCGCTCGCGCATCGCCTCCGTCGCCGCCGAGGTCAGCCGGAGCACCGCCTCGCAGTGCACCTTGAGCATCTTCAGCTCGTCGGCCATGGGCACCTCGAGATAGCGGCCCTTGTTGCCGAAGCCGGCGTTGTTGATCAGCAGGTCGACCGGGTTCTTCCGGTCGGCGAGGCGGTCGGCCACCGCCTCGATGCCCTTGTCCTGCGACAGGTCGGCGGCCAGCACCTCCACCTCGATGCCGTGCCGGTCGTGCAGTTCGGTCGCCTGCTCGCGCAGCCGTTTGGTGTCCCGGGCGACCAGGACGAGGTCGTGCCCGTCAGCCGCCAGCCGCCGCGTGAACGCGGCGCCGATCCCCGCGGTCGATCCCGTAATCAGAGCCGTTGTCATGGCCCAAGGTTAGTGACCCACGCCGAACACGCCCGCTGCGCTGCGGGGACCGTGGTGCGCCCGTGACCGGGGCCCGGCGCCGCGCCCCTCCCGGCGCTGCCCCGGCTCTCCCGTCCGCGCCCCGGGCTCTTCCGGCCCCGCCGCGGTCGGCCCGGCCGCCCCGCCCTGCCCGTGGCTGACGGGGGCTCAGCCCTCCTGAAGCGCCATGTACTTGCGGACCGCCGCCAGCGTCTCCGTGTGCAGGGCCTCGCCCGCCGCGAGGAGGCGCGGCAGCAGCTCCCGCTCGGTGGTGACCGCGCGGAACTGCATGGCCGCCGTCACCCCGTGGTCCGGCCGGTGCACGATCTCGATGGGGTCGCCCGCCCGTATCTCACCCGGTTCGATCACCCGGAGGTAGGCGCCCGTCGCGCCCTTCTGGGTGAATCTCTTGACCCAGCCGCGCTCGCCCAGATGGCCCTGGAACGTACGGCACGGGATCCGGCCCGAGGTCACCTCCAGCACCACCCCGGCACCGATCCGCCAGCGCTCGCCGATCAGCGCCCCGCAGACGTCCAGCCCGTCGGTCGTCAGGTTCTCCCCGAAGCAGCCGTTGGCCAGCGATCGGCCGAGTTCGCGCTCCCAGTCGTCGAGGTCCTCGCGCGCGTAGGCGTACACCGCCTGGTCGTCCCCGCCGTGATGCCGCAGCTCGCACACGGCGTCCCCGGCCAGCCCGCTCGCGCCGATCCCCTTGGGGCCCGGCGCCGCCACCCTCACCGGCCCGTCGGCCGGCCGCTTGTCGATGCCCGTCACACCCTGCGCCTGGTCCGTGTACGGCACCGGCGTGGGGCGTCCCAGATTGACCGAGAGAAGCTTCATATCCGCACGGTACGGGACCGCGACTCAAAGCGTCGAGCGAATATCACGCACCATCCCCAAGCAGCCCTTATGCTCGAAGGGTGATCGAGGCCCGTCATCTCCGTGTCCTGCGCGCCGTCGCCACCACCGGGTCCTTCTCGGCGGCGGGGCGCGAGCTGGGCTGCACCCAGCCCGCCGTAAGTCAGCAGATGAAGGCCCTGGAGACCTCGGTCGGCACCCCGCTGCTGGTCCGCAGCGGGCGTGAGATGCGGCTGACCCAGGCCGGGGAAGCCCTGGTCAGACATGCCTCCGGCATCCTCGCCGGGCTCACCGCGGCCGAGGAGGAGGTCGCCGCCATCGCCGGCCTGCGCGCCGGCCGGGTCCGGCTGGTCTCCTTCCCCAGCGGCAGCTCCACCCTGGTCCCCACCGCCCTGGCCGCCCTGCGCGCCGCCCACCCCGGCACCCGTGTCTCCCTGGAGGAGGCCGAGCCCCCGAGATCCGTCGAGCTGCTGCGCGAGGGCGACTGCGACCTGGCCCTGGCCTTCCGCTACGAGGGCGCGGCGGTCGCCGAGGACTGGGACGATCTGGTCGTACGGACCCTGCTGATGGACCGTCTGGTGGCGCTGGTGCCCGAGCGGCACCGGCTCGCGCGCGCGGAGAGCGTCGCCATCGGCGAGCTGGCCCAGGAGCCCTGGATCGCGGGCTGCCCGCGCTGCCGCGGCCAGCTGGTCGAGGTGTGCGAGGGCGCCGGTTTCACCCCGCGCATCGACTTCGCCACGGACGACTACCCCGCGGTGGTCGGCCTGGTCGGCGCGGGCCTGGGCGTCGCCGTACTGCCCCAGCTGGCGGTGGAGTCGGTACGGCCCAGGGGTGTGCGCGCGGTACGGCTGGAACCGGCGGTACGGCGTGAGATCGTCGCCCTCACCCTCCCGGACCTGGCGCAGGTGCCGGCGGTGGCGGCCACGCTGGAACAGCTGGCCCGGGTGGCCGGGCGTCCCGCGTAGCGGGATCCGGTCGCGGGGGGCCGAGGGCGGAGTCAGCGGAGTCATGGGCACGCACCTGGTGAGGCCGCGTGCCCTGGGTGGGGGAAAGAGCGCACCCGGTGGTCTGTGGGTGCTGAAACGTTCCTTCAGTGGTTCGGGGCGGCGTCCGCGCCTGCGGCCGAGGCGGTCACCAGGCGGTTGCGCGCGCGTCCCATCAACTCCTCACGCTCGTCCTCGGTCAGGCCGCCCCACACGCCGTACGGCTCGCGTACCGCCAGTGCGTGCGCCGCGCACTCCGCGCGGACAGGGCACCTCATGCAGACCTCCTTGGCCGAGTTCTCGCGAGCGCTCCGAGCCGCCCCGCGCTCGCCCTCCGGGTGAAAGAAGAGCGAGCTGTCCACGCCGCGGCAGGCAGCCAGCAGCTGCCAGTCCCACAGGTCCGCGTTCGGTCCGGGAAGGCGGGAGAAATCTGCCATTACGTGACCCCTTGTAGCCGTTCTGAGCGGATACGGTGCCAACGACCGTACATCTCCGGTCTAAGGAGATGAAAATATGACTCATTGCGAATCTAGCCTCGGACACCGCGAAACGGGAAGAAAAGCGGCCAAATGGGGCATAGTTGTGATGAAAAGTTGAGGGTCTGTTGCCTGTGTCTGCACCGTGTCGAGGCCCTCACGTAGAGTGCCGAAGACGGCACGCGGCCCCGTAACTCTTTCGAGTGACCGTCGTTGAGAGTGCGGAGGCGGTTGAAAACACAAGCGCTCGGGCAGGCGTCCGAGACGGTCGACCGCACAGGTGACGATTCCGTACCAGCCTGGAGGCTCAAGGTGACGCGCATCAGCTGCGGAGGGCGGTCATGACATCCGTCCTCGTCTGCGACGACTCCCCGCTTGCCCGAGAAGCGCTCCGCCGCGCGGTCGCAACCGTGCCCGGTGTCGAGCGCGTGACGACGGCGGCCAACGGCGAGGAAGTCCTCCGCCGCTGGGGCGCCGACCGCTCCGATCTCATTCTGATGGACGTGCGCATGCCCGGCCTGGGCGGCGTGGAAACCGTCCGCCGTCTGCTGTCCGCCGACCCCGGCGCGCGCATCATCATGCTCACCGTCGCCGAGGACCTCGACGGCGTGGCCCTCGCGGTCGCCGCCGGCGCCCGGGGCTATCTGCACAAGGACGCCTCGCGCGCCGAACTGCGGGCCACTGTGACCCAGGCCCTCGCCGACCCGACCTGGCGCCTCGCCCCGCGTCGGCTCCGCTCGGCCGAGATGGGTGCCGCGCCCACGCTCACCGCGCGCGAGATCCAGGTCCTGGAGGGCATGAGCCACGGCCGCTCCAACGCCGAGATCGGCCGCGAGCTGTTCCTCTCCGAGGACACCGTCAAGACGCACGCGCGGCGCCTGTTCAAGAAGCTCGGCGCCTCGGACCGGGCCCACGCCGTGGCGCTCGGCTTCCGCTGGGGACTGGTCCGGTAGGCGGTGCCCAGCCCTGCGGGGCAGGCGGGACCGGCCGCCACCGGGCAGCACCCGGGGAGCCGGACGGACCTCCGCCTCCCCTGGCAGCAGCCGGGCACCCCGCAGCCGCGGACATCACCCACGAAAGCGCCCCGGCATGCCGTTCGGGGTGCCGCCCGGACCGTCTGCCGCGAACACGGGGCGCCTGCTTCACCGTGCCGGGCTCCCGGGCCGGGAGCGCCGTGCCCCGGCCGGGTGCGGGGCCGGATGAGCGCGCTCCTCGGCGGCTCTTGGTACCGAGGTCGCAACGGGGTGCCCTCGTGGTGCGCGGAAGCGCGCTGCGGCTTCCGGAGCCTGCCGAGCTGTCCTGGTGGTGCGCGGGGGCGCGGGAAAGCGCCCCGCGGCTCCGAGGGCGCATCGAGGCGTCCCGGTGGTGCGCGGCCGAACGGACGCCTCCTGTGGCTACGGGGTCGTACCGCGGCGTGTCCCGGTGGCGCGCGGGGTGCGAGCGCGCGTCCCTCGGCTACGGCGATGTATCGATACGCCTCGGCTGTGCGCGGGCGCATCCCCCGGTGCCGGGTCTTCTCGGTGGGTTCTTCATGTTCTTCGCGTTCTTCGGCGGGCGCGTCGGCCGGCGAGTGCCCTCTTCGGTGGGACTCCCGGTCGCGGGGCAGCGTCGCGGGGCCATGCCGATGCGTCCCGCGTTACCCGCGGGGGCGCGGGACAGTGCCCCGCGGCTCCGGCGTCCTACCGCCGCGTCCCGGAGCGGTGGAGGCGGCCGTGACGCATCTTCGAGGGGTGGACCCGGTCACACCCGAGGCGCCGTGCGGGACCGGAGATCCACTCCGGCAACACCCGTGGTCGGCGCCGGTCGGCGGGCTTCGGGGCGTACCCGGGACGGCTGTTCGCGCCCCCGGCGTACCCCCGCGCAGGACGCTTCGGCGGGCGCTGGGCAAGGCGGCCCGCCGGACGGGCGCTGCTCGTTTCGCCGCGGATGCCGCATCCTTGAGGTGTGGAGTCTCTCGGGGACGAGTTGGTCGAGCGGAAGGGGAGGGCGCAGGGAATGAGTGCCGGCGCGCCTGCTCATAACGCTTCGGTGCACAACCACGAGCACAATGCGACGGACCGGACGGCCGCAAGGCACGATGGACCGATGCGCGACGACGAGGCGGGCACGGCCCACGGGGCGATCGGTGCGCTCGTGCATCGTGCCGTCGACGGGGACGAGCAGGCCACGCACGATCTGCTCGCTCATGTCCACCCCTTGGCGCTGCGCTACTGCCGCACCCGGCTGTCCCGGCTTCCGGGGGACGCGCGCCACTTCGTCGAGGACCTCGCGCAGGAGGTCTGTGTCGCGGTGCTGCTCGCGCTGCCCCGCTATCGCGACACCGGCCGCCCCTTCGAGGCGTTCGTCTTCGCCATCGCCTCCCACAAGGTCGCCGACCTGCAGCGTGCCGCCATGCGTCACCCGGGCTCGACGGCGGTGCCCTCCGACGAGATGCCGGAGCGGCCCGACGACTCCCTCGGCCCCGAGGAGCGCGCCCTGCTCAGCAGCGATGCCGAGTGGGCCAAGAAGCTCCTGGCCAACCTCCCGGAGAACCAGCGCGAACTGCTGCTGTTGCGCATCGCCGTGGGCTTGACCGCGGAGGAGACGGGACAGATGTTGGGAATGTCACCCGGCGCGGTCCGGGTCGCCCAGCACCGGGCACTGAGCCGCCTCAGGGCGCTCGCCGAGCAGTAACACCCTTGTACGGAGCCCCCGCAGCTCCCTCCGGTGAACAGGCACGCCTCCGTTTCCGTACGAACATACGAAGCCTGAAGTCACCCCGTACCGTGGAATTTGCTAGCGATGCTTCCCGTTAGCATGGACATCCGCACCGATCAAGGCCATTTGGGGAAGGTGTCATGACTGCCAACGTCGACGGAGTGCCCGGTAAATTCGCGTCACTCGGGCTGACCTACGACGACGTGCTGCTGCTGCCGGGCGCATCCGAGGTGCTCCCCAACGCGGCCGACACCTCGTCCCGCATCTCCCGCAACGTCCGGGTGAACATCCCGCTGCTGTCGGCGGCGATGGACAAGGTGACCGAGTCCCGGATGGCGATCGCGATGGCCCGGCTGGGCGGTGTCGGTGTGCTGCACCGCAACCTCTCCATCGAGGACCAGGTCAACCAGGTCGACCTGGTGAAGCGGTCGGAGTCCGGCATGGTCACCGACCCGATCACGGTGCACCCGCAGGCCACGCTCGCCGAGGCGGACGCACTCTGCGCGAAGTTCCGCATCAGCGGTGTCCCGGTCACCGATCCGGCCGGCAAGCTGCTCGGCATCGTGACCAACCGCGACATGGCCTTCGAGAGCGACCGCAGCCGCCGCGTGCACGAGGTCATGACCCCGATGCCGCTGGTCACCGGCAAGGTGGGCATCTCCGGCCCCGAGGCCATGGAGCTGCTGCGCAAGCACAAGATCGAGAAGCTGCCGCTGGTGGACGACGAGGGCGTCCTGAAGGGCCTGATCACGGTCAAGGACTTCGTCAAGGCCGAGCAGTACCCCAACGCCGCGAAGGACTCCGAAGGCCGGCTGCTCGTCGGTGCCGCGGTCGGAGCCAGCCCGGAGGCGCTGGAGCGCGCCCAGGCGCTCGCCGGGGCCGGCGTGGACTTCCTGGTCGTCGACACCTCGCACGGCCACAACAGCAACGCCCTGAGCTGGATGTCGAAGATCAAGTCGAGCGTGAACGTCGACGTGGTCGGCGGAAACGTCGCCACCCGCGACGGCGCCCAGGCCCTGATCGACGCCGGTGTGGACGGCATCAAGGTGGGCGTGGGCCCGGGCTCCATCTGCACCACCCGTGTCGTCGCCGGTATCGGTGTCCCCCAGGTCACCGCCATCTACGAGGCGTCCCTCGCGGCCCGTCCCGCCGGTATCCCGCTGATCGGGGACGGCGGCCTGCAGTACTCCGGTGACATCGGCAAGGCGCTGGCCGCCGGCGCCGACACGGTGATGCTGGGCAGCCTCCTCGCCGGCTGCGAGGAGTCCCCGGGCGAGCTGCTCTTCATCAACGGCAAGCAGTTCAAGTCGTACCGGGGCATGGGCTCGCTCGGCGCCATGCAGTCCCGTGGCCAGGGCAAGTCGTACTCGAAGGACCGCTACTTCCAGGCCGAGGTGACCACCGACGAGAAGCTGGTACCCGAGGGCGTCGAGGGCCAGGTGCCCTACCGCGGTCCGCTCGCCAACGTCCTGCACCAGCTGGTCGGCGGTCTGCGCCAGACCATGGGCTACGTCGGCGCCGCCACCATCGCGGAGATGGAGTCCAAGGGCCGGTTCGTACGGATCACCTCGGCGGGTCTGAAGGAGAGCCACCCGCACGACATCCAGATGACGGTCGAGGCGCCGAACTACAGCAGCAAGAGGTAGCTCTCAGGTAGCACGACCGCGCTTCCACGCGCGCGTGCAGGCCAGGCAACGGCGGTCCCGGAGCATCCGGGGCCGCCGTTGCCGTACCCGTCGGCGATACTGGAAGACGCTGAAACGCAGAGGGAAAGGCCACAGACGTGACTGAGATCGAGATCGGGCGCGGCAAGCGCGGCCGCCGGGCGTACGCCTTCGACGACATCGCCGTCGTCCCCAGCCGCCGTACGCGGGACCCGAAGGAGGTCTCGATCGCCTGGCAGATCGACGCCTACCGCTTCGAGCTGCCCTTCCTGGCCGCCCCCATGGACTCGGTCGTCTCCCCGGCCACCGCGATCCGCATCGGCGAGATGGGCGGCCTCGGCGTCCTCAACCTCGAGGGCCTGTGGACGCGGTACGAGGACCCGCAGCCGCTGCTGGACGAGATCGCCGAGCTGCCCGCCGAGCAGGCGACCCGCCGCCTCCAGGAGATCTACGCGGCGCCCATCAAGGAAGAACTGATCGGCGCCCGTATCAAGGAGGTGCGCGACTCCGGCGTGGTCACGGCGGCCGCGCTCTCCCCGCAGCGCACCGCCCAGTTCTCCAAGGCGGTCGTCGACGCGGGCGTGGACATCTTCGTCATCCGCGGTACGACGGTCTCGGCGGAGCACGTCTCGTCCTCGCACGAGCCGCTGAACCTGAAGCAGTTCATCTACGAGCTGGACGTCCCGGTGATCGTCGGCGGCTGTGCCACCTACACCGCCGCGCTGCACCTGATGCGCACCGGCGCGGCCGGCGTCCTGGTCGGCTTCGGCGGCGGCGCCGCGCACACCACGCGCAACGTGCTGGGCATCCAGGTCCCGATGGCCACGGCCGTCGCCGACGTGGCCGCGGCCCGCCGTGACTACATGGACGAGTCCGGCGGCCGGTACGTGCACGTGATCGCGGACGGCGGTGTCGGCTGGTCCGGCGACCTGCCCAAGGCGATCGCCTGCGGTGCCGACGCGGTGATGATGGGCTCCCCGCTGGCCCGCGCCACGGACGGGCCCGGCAAGGGCCACCACTGGGGCATGGAGGCGGTCAACGAGGAACTGCCCCGCGGCAAGAAGGTCGACCTCGGCACGGTCGGCACCATCGAGGAGATCCTCACCGGCCCGTCCCACACCCCCGACGGCTCGATGAACTTCTTCGGCGCCCTGCGCCGCGCGATGGCCACCACCGGCTACAGCGAGCTGAAGGAGTTCCAGCGGGTCGAGGTGACGGTGGCGGACAGCCAGCACAAGCGCTGACGCCCGCGACGCGAAGGGCCCGGCCACCGATGAGGTGGCCGGGCCCTTCGCGTCGCGGGGACGGCGTTACGCGGCGGCCTTCTTGGCTCCGGAGAACGCGGCGAACGCGGCGATGGCGAAGAAGAGGAAGGTCAGCGGGTCGGCGTTGTCCTTCCATGCCTGCTGGACGATGTCGAAGTGCTGGAAGAACAGCTCGCCGAAGCTCACGTGCAGCTGGTCGGCGCCGATCATCGCCTCGCCCACCAGCTGGCCGATGTACACCGAGCCGAGCGCGAGGACGGCGCCCACGACGGGAAGGACCGGGTTGCGGCCGCCCGCCTTGCCGGCCGCGAGACCGACCACGAAGCCGACACCGACGGCCGCATAGCCGATCTCGTGCTTGGTGGCGCCGATGACGAGGCCGTAGAGCCCCGCGGTGACGACGGCCGCGACCACCGCGGCGACCACGCCGAGGACGACGTTGTTCCGGGCCGGCGCGGTCGGCGCGGGCGGCGCGGCGAACGCGCCCGGCTGGGCCGGGTAGGCGCCCGGCTGCGGCGGGTACGGCGCGCCGGCCGGGGCCTGCTGGGCGTACGGGTTGCCGCCGACCGGACCGGGCTGCGGCTGCTGCGGCGGTGGAGCTGACTGGCTCATGACAGAAATCCCCCCGATATGGAGCAAAACTGAAGAACGGAAACGGAAAACCCCCGCACGCGCGTGTGCGGCGAGTCCGGGGGAGATTAACAGCCGGGGACGACAACACCCCCGGCCGTTTTCCGTTCGTGACCGGGCTCAGAGCCGGTGCGCCGCCCCCGTGGGCGTGGCCCCGCGTGTGTCCAGCAGCAGCTGGGCCTTCACCGACAGCCCCTGCAGGTCGTACGTGCGGTGCTGCTGGAGCAGGATCGTCAGGTCGGCGTCGGCCGCGGTCTCGTAGAGCGCGTCCGCGCGCGGGACCGGTCGGTCCAGGACGTTCCAGGAGGCCACCAGCGGGTCGTGGAAGCTGATGGAGGCGCCCAGCTCCATCAGCCGGATCGCGATCTCCTGGGCCGGGGTGCCCTGGAGGTCGGCGAGGTCGGGCTTGTAGGTGACGCCGAGCAGCAGCACGCGCGCGCCGCGGGCGGACTTGCCGTGCTCGTTGAGCAGGGTGGCGGCGCGCTGGACGACGTAGCGGGGCATGCGGTGGTTGACCTGCTGGGCCAGCTCCACCATCCGCAGCGTGCGGGTGGCGTGCCCGGTCAGGTCCTGCGGGACGCCGTGCCCGCCGACGCCGGGACCGGGGCGGAACGTCTGGAAGCCGAAGGGCTTGGTCTCGGCGCACCGGATCACGTCCCACAGGTCGACGCCCAACTCGTGGCAGAGCACGGCCATCTCGTTGACGAGCGCGATGTTGACGTGCCGGAAGTTGGTCTCCAGCAGTTGCACGGTCTCCGCCTCGCGCAGGCCACGCGCGCGTACCACCTTGTCGGTGAGCCGGCCGTAGAAGGCGGCGGCCGACTCGGTGCACGCGGGGGTGAGGCCGCCGATGACCTTGGGGGTGTTGGCGGGAGTGTGGTCGCGGTTGCCGGGGTCGACCCGGCTGGGCGAGTAGGCGAGGTGGAAGTCGCGGCCGGCGCGCAGCCCCGAGCCCTTCTCCAGCAGGGGCCGCAGGAACTCCTCCGTCGTGCCGGGCAGCACCGGCGACTCCAGGATGACCGTGGTGTGCGGGCGCAGCTGCTCGCCCAGGGTGCGGGCGGCCGCCTCCACCTGGCCGAGGTCGAGTCCGCCGTCGGCGCCGCGCGGGGTCGGCGCGCAGATCACGGCGGTGCGTACCCGGCCGAGCTGGGCCGCGTCGGTGCCGGGCCGGAAGCCTGCCGCGTGCATCCGGCGCAGCTCGGCGGGGCTGAGGGAGCCGGCCTCGGGCCCCGTGGTGAAGCCGATGGTAGGGATGTTTGCGGCGACGGCGGCCTGGGCGAGGGGCAAGCCGTAGGGGCCGAGTCCGATGACGGCGAGGTCTGCGGGCATGCGTGGGCCGTCCTTCCCAGTAGCCGAATCAGGACAGGTGCGCAACCGCTGGCGACAGGTTGAGCGAGTGCACTGTCAGACTAGGTACACATATGACTGTTATGTGTGATTGTGTTCGTGTGTCTTCCGAGGGTTGTGCGTGAGTTGTCCACAGGTTGGAAGGCCGTGGTGGCTGAAGTCGGGCAACCCGGTCAGAATTTGGGCATGAGGAGGGGATGAAACCGGGCTTCGCCCAGCGGGTGCGGCCGACGGATGCGAGTCTGCGACAGCGGGAGGCAGCGGTGAGGACAGCGACTCTGGGTCCGGCGCAGCGCGCCGAGGCACTGGCGGCGATGGCGGAGCGCGAGCTGGACCTGCTGGTGATCGGCGGCGGAGTCGTCGGCGCGGGCACCACGCTGGACGCGGTCACCCGCGGCCTGTCCACCGGCCTGGTCGAGGCCCGCGACTGGGCGTCCGGCACTTCCAGCCGGTCCAGCAAGCTGATCCACGGCGGCCTGCGCTATCTGGAGATGCTCGACTTCGCCCTCGTACGGGAAGCGCTGAAGGAGCGCGGGCTGCTCCTGGAGCGGCTCGCCCCCCACCTCGTCAAACCGGTGCCGTTCCTGTACCCGTTGCAGCACAAGGGCTGGGAGCGGCTGTACGCGGGCTCGGGCGTGGCCTTGTACGACGCGATGTCCATGGCGCGCGGGCATGGCCGGGGGCTGCCCCTGCACCGGCACCTGACCCACCGTCAGGCCCTGCGCGTGGCCCCCTGCCTGAAGAAGGACGCCCTGGTCGGCGCCCTGCAGTACTACGACGCCCAGATGGACGACGCCCGCTTCGTGGCCACGCTGGTGCGCACGGCGGCGTCCTACGGCGCGAAGGCGGCCAACCGCGCGCGCGTGACCGGGTTCCTGCGCGAGGGCGAGCGGGTGGTCGGCGCCCGCGTGCAGGACGTGGAGGGCGGCGGGGAGTACGAGATCCGCGCCAAACAGATCGTCAACGCGACCGGCGTGTGGACCGACGACACGCAGGGCATGGTGGGGGAGCGCGGCCAGTTCCACGTCCGCGCCTCCAAGGGCATCCACCTGGTCGTGCCCAAGGACCGCATCCACTCCAGCACCGGCCTGATCCTGCGTACCGAGAAGTCCGTCCTGTTCGTCATCCCCTGGGGCCGGCACTGGATCATCGGCACCACCGACACCGACTGGGACCTCGACAAGGCCCACCCGGCCGCCTCCAGCGCCGACATCGACTATCTGCTGGAGCACGTCAACTCGGTGCTCGCGGTGCCGCTCGGCCGCGACGACGTACAGGGGGTGTACGCCGGTCTGCGCCCGCTGCTCGCCGGCGAGTCCGACGCCACCAGCAAGCTGTCCCGCGAGCACACGGTCGCCCATCCGGCGCCGGGACTCGTGGTCGTGGCGGGCGGCAAGTACACCACCTACCGGGTGATGGCGAAGGACGCGGTCGACGAGGCGGTGCACGGCCTGGACATGCGCGTCGCCGACTGTGTGACGGAGGAGATCCCGCTGCTGGGCGCGGAGGGCTACCAGGCGCTGTGGAACGCGCGCGCCCGGATCGCCGCCCGCACCGGACTGCACGTGGCCCGCGTGGAGCACCTGCTGAACCGGTACGGCGCCATGGCCGAGGAGCTCCTGGACCTCGTCGCCGCCGACCCCGCCCTGGGCGCGCCGCTGCAGGCCGCCGACGACTATCTGCGCGCCGAAGTGGTGTACGCCGCCTCGCACGAGGGCGCGCGGCACCTGGACGACGTCCTCACCCGCCGCACCCGCATCTCCATCGAAACCTTCGACCGGGGCACCCGCAGCGCCCGTGAGGCGGCCGAGCTGATGGCACCGGTCCTCGGCTGGGACAAGGGCCAGATCGAGCGCGAGGTGGAGCACTACGAGAAGCGGGTGGAGGCCGAGCGGGAGTCGCAGCGCCAGCCGGACGACCTGACGGCGGACGCGGCGAGGCTGGGGGCGCCGGACATCGTGCCGCTCAGCTGACCGGTGGGGCCGAAGGGGTTTCCACTCCGCGTGGGGCTTTCACTCCGGCAGCCGAGCGCGGGGCGGACGGGCGGCAGCACCGGAGCAACGCCGAACTCGCCCGTGCCCGTACCGGTTTCTCCCTGCTTACGGCCCCTCATCCCGGTAAGCGGAACGCCCGCTTCAGAGGGGTTCCGGGTGCGCGGGGGGCGGGCCGCGCCGAGGGGCACCCTGGGCGAGGGGCACTTGTCGGGTGAGAGACAATGGAGGCTCTGTCAGGGCGGGTTGTATGAGGGGACGCATGTCGGAGGCGGAGCGGGCGGGTACATCTCGTCAGGGGACTCGTCAGGACAAGAGCGAGCGTCGTCTCCTCGCCGGGCGGTACCGGCTGGGAGACGTGCTGGGCCGGGGCGGCATGGGCACGGTCTGGCGCGCCGAGGACGAGACCCTGGGCCGGACGGTCGCCGTCAAGGAGCTGCGGTTCCCGTCGAACATCGACGAGGAGGAGAAGCGGCGCCTGATCACGCGCACCCTGCGCGAGGCCAAGGCGATCGCCCGGATCCGCAACAACAGCGCGGTGACGGTCTTCGACGTGGTCGACGAGGACGACCGGCCGTGGATCGTCATGGAGTTGGTGGAGGGCAAGTCCCTGGCCGAGGTCATCCGCGAGGACGGCCTGCTGGAGCCGAAGCGCGCCGCCGAGGTGGGCCTCGCCGTCCTCGACGTGCTGCGCTCCGCGCACCGCGAGGGCATCCTGCACCGGGACGTGAAGCCGTCCAACGTGCTCATCGCCGAGGACGGCCGGGTCGTGCTCACCGACTTCGGCATCGCCCAGGTCGAGGGCGACCCGTCCATCACCTCCACCGGCATGCTCGTCGGCGCCCCCTCCTACATCTCGCCCGAGCGCGCCCGCGGTCACAAGCCGGGACCGGCCGCCGACCTGTGGTCCCTCGGCGGCCTGCTGTACGCGTCGGTCGAGGGCGTGCCGCCGTACGACAAGGGTTCGGCGATCGCCACGCTCACCGCGGTGATGACCGAGCCCCTGGAGGAGCCGAAGAACGCGGGCCCGCTCAGGGACGTCATCCACGGCCTGCTCACCAAGGACCCGGCCAAGCGGCTGGATGACGCCCGGGCCAGGGCCCTGCTCGACGCGGTGATCCACGCGCCCGAGCCGGAGCCGATGGACGCCACGCGCGTGGTTCCGCTGCCGCCGCCGCCCGGCCCGTCCGAGGGCAGGCGCGGCGAGGAGGCCGGGGAGAAGCTGCGCGGCGCGCTGCGTTCGGTGCGCAAGGCGGCCGGGGCGGCCTCCGCGGCGGCGTCGGCGCGGACGAAGAACACCGGCGACACGGACGCGCCGGACACCGGCGCGGCGACGGGCACGGGCGGAGCGACGGGCAAGCGCGCGGCGCCGGGCACGGGCGGTGCCGCAGCCGGCACGGCACGGCCTGCCACTCCGGGTGGGGCACGCCCGGCGACCCCGGGTGGAGCACGGCCGGCCTCCTCCGGTGGAGCGCGGTCCGCATCCGACGGCGGGACGGGCGCCGGAACCGCAGGGCGCCGGACGACTCCTGCCTCCGGTGCCGCCGGTGGGCCGAACTCCAGCGCGAACAAGCCGAGTTCGGGGTGGCCCGTGATGCCGCCGCCGGACCTGGACCTGCCGCCGCGGCCGGCGCCGAGAGCGCCGCTGACGGACGTGGTGCCCAAGCGCACGCTGGTGATCATCGCCGTGGTGGTCGTCCTCGCCGTGCTCGGCACCGTCCTGGCCTTCGCCCTGATGGACGACGGCAAGGGCGGCAAGAGCAGCGGAGCGAAGGCGGCGGCGAGCGCGAGCGCGTCCACCAAGCAGGACAAGGGCGGCAAGGGCAAGGGCAGCGGGACGGGGACGGACGGGGCGAGGCCGTCGTCCGGGACCGGTTCCGGGCCGGGCAACGCGGTCGACACGAGCGCGGCCACCGGCTCGTCCGGCGACTCCGGCTCGAAGAGCGGCGGGAGCGCGCCGGTCGTGACGACCCGCAAGGGCGGCCAGGGGTACTCGATCGGGCTGCCCAAGGGGTGGTCGTACCAGTCCACCGGCGATGCGGGCGACCGCTACACCGGACCCGACGGGCAGATGCTGCTCATCGGCTGGACCGGCAGCCCCAAGAGCGACCCGGTGGCGGACTGGAGGAACCAGGAGCACGGGATGGTGCGCTCCCAGTACCAGCGGATCCGTATCGAGAAGGTGGACTACCGAGGCTGGAACACGGCCGACTGGGAGTTCACCTACGTCGACGGCGCCAAGTACCGCGTCATCGACCGCGGGTTCGTCGTCAACGGCCATCTCGGTTACGGGCTGATGTACACCGCGAAGGCCGCGAACTGGGACAGCGAGCTGCGAAAGGACACCTGGAAGACGTTGACGACGTCCTTCGAGCCCAAGTCGTAGACACCGGGCACCGGTTTGGGGCGTGAGAATCCGTCATCCACTCAATGCGGGTTGCCTCTGGCACGTATCGTGAATGGTTGCGGACCGTACGCAGCCGGAAGTGTGTGCGAAACGGGTCGCCAGGCGAACGGATGTGACCAACCGGGCGGCCGGGGGAGGCAACGTGGACGACTACGCGGGTCGGGTGCTCGCCGACCGCTACCGCCTGCCGTTGCCGCCCTCCGACGAGTACGAACTCACCGAGACCCGCGCCTTCGACACCTACAGCGGCCAGGAAGTGCTCGTCCGGCAGGTGCCGTTGCCGGAGGTCGTCGAGGCCGAGGTGCTCGACACGGAGGGGCTGCCCGAGGGATTCACCGCGCGTGAACGCGGAGCCGGGGGCCGGGCCGGGGCCCGGCGGACGCCGGACGCCCGGACCGCCACCCGGCGGCCCGCCGACCCGGCCGTGCGCCGTGCCGTCGAGGCCGCGCAGGCGGCGGCCCGCATTCCCGACCATCCGCGCCTCGACCAGGTCTTCGACGTGTTCGCCGAGGGCGGTTCGCTGTGGATCGTGAGCGAGTGGGTGGCCGCCCGCCCGCTGGCCGCGCTGCTCGCCGAGCAGCCGTTGTCGCCGTACCGGGCCGCCGAGGTCGCCTCCGACGTGCTCATGGCGCTCCGGGTGCTGCACGCCCACGGCTGGGTGCACCGCAACATCACCGCCCGCACGGTTCTGGTCTGCGACGACGGCCGGGTGATGCTGACCGGCCTCGCCGTCGGCGCCGCGGAGGAGGCGCTGTGCGGGTACGACCCGGTACCGGCCCAGGACGGCATGGAGGGGTCCCCGGGCGCCGCGGCGGTGACCGGGCAAGCGGGGACGGAGAGCGCCGGCTCCGGTTCGGGTACGGGTTCGGAGGTCACGCCGTTCGCCGGTGGCCGGGGGGATGACTCCGGTGCCGGCGCAGTTCCGTCCGCGGACGTCGATCCGGAGGCCGCGCGCCGGGCCGCGATCCAGGCACGGGCGGCCGGAGGGCTCGCGGTGCCGGGGGCCAACGGGGCGTCCGGCACAGCCGGTGTGCCCGGCCAGGCGGGGCAGCGTCCGCTGGAGACCGGCGGGGACATCCGTGCCGCCCGCGCCGGGGCCATCGCGGCGTACCGGGCGGGCGCCCGTGCCGCCGCCCGGGTGCAGGAGGCCCGGCAGAACGGGCGCGCCGCCCTGCCCGGGGCCCGGCCGCCCGCCGAGGGCGGTACCGGCGCCGACCGGACCGACGGCACGGGCACGTCGTCGTACCTCGGCGGCCCGGGCACCAGCACGCCGCCCGGCCGGATCGCCGACCCCTACGGAGTGCAGGGCGCCCCCTGGCCCGGCGCCGCACCGCGCCCCGGTTCCACCGGCACCTCCCCGGCCCTGAGCGGCGGTCCCCGCCCCGGGCTCCCCCCGGCGAACAACCGCCCCGGCCACGCGTCCGTCCCGGGCCAACCGCCCGCCCCGAACCTCGACTCCGCCCACGGCGCCGGCATCGCCCCCGCCCGCCGGGGCTCCGACCTGCCGAACGGCACCGTCCCGGCCCGCCAAGGCACGACCCCGCCCCCCTCCAGCACGCACCCGAACCACACCGACACCCCCACCCGCCCCCACTGGAACGACCCCGCAGCGGCCCTGGCGGGTACCCGGCGTGGTCCCGGAACCGCCCTGGAGGCCGAGCGGGCGCGGCAGGTGCGGATGACCGTGGTGGGGCCGGTGACCGAGCGGTGGGCGCCGGAGCAGGCCGGGCCCGTGCACGAGAACTGGCAGCTGGCGGCGCCGATCGGGCCCTCGACCGACCTGTGGGCGCTCGGGGCGCTGCTGTTCCGGGCGGTGCAGGGGCACGCGCCGTACCCGGAGGAGTCGACGGCCGAGCTGGTGCAGCTGGTGTGCGCAGAGCCGCCCGCCTTCGCCGAGGAGTGCGGCCCGCTCCGGCCGGTCGTGGAGTCGCTGCTGCGTCAGGACCCCACCGAGCGGCTGGACTTCGAGGAGCTGAGCGGCTGGCTGCGCTCGCTGGTGCGCTCTGCGCCCGAGCCGGACGCCGGCACCCATGTCGTGCCGGTGCCGCCCGCCGATCCGAGCCGGCTGCCGATCGTCCGGCGCCGCGGGGAGCTGGTGCGGCTGCGGCGGCGGCGCGCCGGGCTGCCCGAGGTCCATCCGCACGGCCGGCACAAGCGGGCCAGAGCCAGGGAGGAGGCCCGTTCGCCGCGCAGGCTCGGCCGGACCCTGCTCCTGCTGATCCTGCTCCTGCTGGCCGGCGCGGTCGCGTACGCGCTGCTGTTCATGCCGAAGCAGGGGGCGAGCGGGGCCGCGGGCAGCACGGACCGTACGGGCAGCGCGGGGGACGCCGGTCCCGCGCCCTCCTCCACACAGCGGCCCTCCGCGAACCAGAGCGGCGGCCCCTCCGCCTCCGCGCCCGCCACCGAGACCCAGACCGGCGGCGATCCGTCCGTCGCCGACGGCTTCACCCTGCGCAGGGACCCGGAGGGCTTCCAGGTCGCCGTGGCCAAGGGCTGGGACCGCACCCCGAAGAACGGCAGCGGCCAGGTGGTCTACGCGCACGGGAACTTCGAGCTGATCGTCGTACCCGGACGGGACGGCGCCGCGACCTACGGCAGTGACCCGATGGCCTACCAGAGGGACAAGGAGAGCGAACTCCAGCCGTACCGCAACTCCAGCTGGGCCACGGCCACCGGGCTGAGAACCATCGAGGTGGGCGGACGGACCATGGCCGAGGGACAGTTCACGTGGACCGACGGCCAGGGGCAGGACCTGTTCGTGCGGAACATGGCGATCCTGCTGAACGGCCGCTATCACATCGTCCAGGTCCGCGGCCCGGAGACCCAGCGGGACGAGGTGACGCGGCTGTACGAGCAGGCGACGGCGACATACCGCTACACGCGTTGAGCGCCCTGTATACCGGTTGACCGGTCCGGGCCGATTCCGGCGGCCACAAGCGTCACAGTGCTGTCACCTTGGCACCCCGCCCGTTCCCTGTTGGTGGGCCGGTCCTTAGTCTGACCCTGTCAAGAGCATTGCGGGGCAACGTGAATCAGATGCAGGGCCTGCTCATAGCGGGCCGCTACCGGCTTGCCGATTCCATCGGCAGCGGCGGCATGGGCCGGGTATGGCGTGCCCACGACGAGGTGCTGAACCGGACGGTCGCCGTCAAGGAGTTGACCGCCGCGCTCTACGTCTCCGACAGCGACCGGACCGTCCTGCTGGCCCGCACCCGGGCCGAGGCCCGCGCCGCCGCGCGCATCAACCACTCCGCCGTCGTCACCGTGCACGACGTCCTCGACCACGACGGCCGCCCGTGGATCGTCATGGAACTGGTCGAGGGCAACTCGCTGGCCGACGCGGTCAAGGAGCGCGGGCGGGTGGAGCCCAGGGAGGCCGCGCGCATCGGGCTGTGGGTGCTGCGGGCGCTGCGCGCCGCGCACTCCGCCGGCGTACTGCACCGGGACGTGAAACCCGGCAACGTGCTGCTCGGCAGGGACGGCCGGGTCCTGCTCACCGACTTCGGCATCGCCCAGATAGAGGGCGACACCACCATCACCCGCACCGGAGAGGTCGTCGGCTCGGTCGACTACCTCGCGCCCGAGCGGGTGCGCGGCCACGACCCCGGCCCGTCCTCGGACCTGTGGGCGCTGGGCGCGACGCTGTACACGGCGGTCGAGGGCCGTTCGCCGTTCCGCCGTACCTCACCGCTGAGCACCATGCAGGCGGTCGTGGAGGAGCAGGCCGACGAGCCGCGCCACGCCGGTCCGCTCGGCCCGGTCATATCCGCCCTGCTGCGCAAGGAACCGGACCGGCGGCCGGGCGCGGCGGAGGCGGAGCAGCTGCTCACCGACGTGGCGGAGGGTCGCAGCCCGCACACGGCCCAGACCTTCATCCCGGCCCAGGGCTCGGGCGCCCACACCGGCGGCCCGAGCACCTCGGCTTACGGCGCAGCAACGGCCGCTTCGGGGTACGGCGGCGCCGGGCCGGCCACTTCGGAGTACGGCTCCACAGGAGCCACCTCCGGTTACGGCTCTTCAGGAACCACGTCCGGTTACGGCTCGGGCGCCCCTGCCGCCCCGGGCCGTTCCATGACCGGGCCGACGGCCGTCGCCCCGACTCCCCAGGACCCACCGCCGGTACGGCCCCGGCGCCGGCTGCGTACCCTCGTGCTCGTCGTCGCCGTCGCGGCCGTGCTCGGCGGTGGCGCGGCGGTGGCTTTCCAGGAGTGGGGCGGCACGAAGCAGAACACCGGGTCGGGCGGCGGCGCGGGCCCGGCCACGACCTCACCCTCGGCGAGCGGCAGCACCGCGCCGGGCGCCGACGGAAACGTGCCCGCCAGCTGGAAGACCTACCACGACCCGCTCGGTTTCAGCCTCTCCCTGCCCGACGGCTGGAAGCGGAGCATCTACGAGCTCAAGGGCAACCTCAAGCAGATCGATTACTCCCCGGACGGCGGATACCACTTCGTCCGCATCGCCGTCGACAGCTCCCCGGACTTCGCCAACGCCTATGAGCACCAGAAGGACCTGGAACAGCAGCTGCAGCGGCTGGTCGCCTACAAAAAAGTGACCATGCAGGCGAACATCTACCGCGACCGCAACGGCTCGCTGTGGGAGTACACCTGGAACGCGCTGAAGAAGGACCCTCCCCACGTCGCCGGTCCGCGCCACGCGATCGAGGAGACGTACTTCTCGCGCGCCGGCATCGAGTACGCCATCTACATGTCGACGCCGGCCAAGGACTGGGCGAGGACCAGCAAGCAGTTCAAGTGGGTGCTGCAGAGCTGGCAACAGCCGAACGACGGCTGATGCGGCCCCACGACGGCTGATGCGGCCCCACGACGGCTGACGCGGCCCAACTGCGGCTGATACGGCCGAAAACCGCTGGTCGATCGGCCCGGCTTGGCCGATCGGCGCCCCGGAGCGCGCGGGTCCGGTGAGGCATGATGGGGCCCATGGGGACCGAGGGCGCCGACTTCCGGGTGATCGCGGGCCGGTACCGACTTCAGGCACGCATCGGGCGCGGCGGCATGGGCGTCGTGTGGCGGGCCTACGACGAGGTGCTGGGCCGGCGTGTCGCGGTCAAGGAACTCCTCCCGGACGATTCCCTCTCCGAGGACGACGCCCGGCGCCGCCGGGACCGTACCTTCCGTGAGGCACGGGCGGTCGGCCGGCTGCGGCATCCGCACATCATCGTCGTGCACGATGTGGTGGAGCAGGACGAACGCCCTTACCTCGTCATGGAGTTGGTCGACGGCGGCTCCCTCGCCGACCTGATCTCCCGGCAGGGCCCGGTCGACGCCGCCGAGGCCGCGCGCATCGGCATCGCCCTGCTCAGCGCGGTCCGCACCGCGCACGAGGCGGGGGTGCTGCACCGGGACATCAAACCCGCGAACGTGCTGGTCGAGTCCGGCACCGGCCGGGTCGTGCTGACCGACTTCGGCATCGCGCAGGTCGCGGGCGCCACCACCCTCACCGAGACCGGCTCCTTCGTCGGCTCGCCCGAATACACCGCGCCGGAACGGATGTCGGGGCTGCGCACCGGGCCGGAGTCCGACCTGTGGTCCCTGGGTGCGCTGCTGTGCACGGTGCTCAGCGGCGAGTCGCCGTTCCGGCGCGACTCGATCGGCGGCATCCTGCACGCCGTCGTCGCCGCCGAGATCCGGCCGCCCGAGCAGGCCGAGCCGCTGCTGCCGGTCGTACGAGGGCTGCTGGACCGCGACCCCGACCGGCGGCTCGGCGCGGCGGACGCCGAGCAGATGCTGCGGGCGTTCCTGGAGACCGGCCGGACCCCGGAGGCACCGGCCACGCCGTCCGGTGCCACCGCCTCCGGTCCCCTGCACTGGATCGGCGGCGGCCGGACGCCGTGGTCCGGGGCGGCCGGGAGCCGTACGCCGAGGGGCGATGCGGTGGGGAGCCGTACGCCCGAGGCCGCCGCGCCCTACACGCCGACCCAGCAGGACCTGCCGTACGGCGGACCGCAGCCGCCCGCCGGGCCCGCAGCGGCGGCGGAGCCCCCGGCCCGGACGTCCACGCGCGGGGTGCTGGTCGCGGCCCTGCTCGTCGCCGCGCTGGCCGGGGCCGGTGTGTCGGCGGCGGCGCTGTTCCTGCACGGGGACGGCGGCGGGGGCGGCGGCAGCCCCGGCGGCACGGCGACCTCACCGGCGACCGGAACCGGCACGAGCCCGACGGCGCCGCCGACCTCGCGCCCGGCCCCCACCACGACACGCCCGACGGCCAGCGGCCCGGGCCCGGCCGGCTCCCGCACCGCGCCCTCCGGTTACCGCACGGCCCGGGACCCGGCAGGCTTCTCGCTCGCCGTACCACAGGACTTCACCCGCAGCCCGCAGGGCGAGCGCGTCTTCTACCTCTCGCCGGGGGAGACCTTCCGCCTCGGCATCAAGGTCGCCGATCCCCAACCGGGCGGCCCGCAGGCGGTGATGGAACGCTCGGCCGCCAAAGGCCCTTCCGCCAATCCCGGTTACCACGACGGCCGGGTCACCCCCACCACGCACGACGGACATCCGGCCGCGCTGTGGGAGTTCACCTGGGACGGCTTCAGCGCGGCGGAGGGCCCGCGCCACACCTACGACCTGTGCTGGGAGGAGGCCGGGCGGATGTACGACGTGTGGGTGTCGGCGCCGGTCGGCAAGGTGCGCGAGGCCCGGGAGTACTTCGACGTGGCGGCCGACACCTTCTCGGTCACGGGTTCGTGACCGGTTCGCCCCCCTGTGGCTGTGTATGCCGGGGGCGCGCAGCCCCGGCGGTATGGATGACGCATGAGCAGTGACGGGAGAACGAGCCGGGCAAGCATCGGGATGCTCACCCTGGCCTCCTAGGCTGAGGGCATGGCAGCAGACAGCGTGCGGAAGTTCCGGATCGGAAACGTCGAGATCCTGCGTATCGTCGAATGGCAGGGCCCGCTCGCTCCCGCCCGGCGGCTCGTGCCGGACTGCGGACCGGAGCTGTGGAAGGAGTACGAGGACCAGCTCGCCCCCGCGCACTGGGATCCCGGTGCCGACTTCGCGATGTCGGCGTTGCAGACCTGGGTGGTGCGCAGCGCCGGGCGGACGGTGGTGGTGGACACCGGTGTGGGCCGGGACCGGGAGCGGCCCGGCATCCCGCTGTTCCACCGGCGGCCCGGCGACCTGCCCGGACAGCTGCGGCAGGCCGGGGTGGACCCGGGCGAGGTGGACCTCGTGGTGAACACCCACATCCACGCGGACCACGTCGGCTGGAACACCCATGACGTCGACGGGGAGTGGGTGCCGGCCTTCCCGCGCGCCCGGTACCTCCTGCCGGCCGCCGACGACCGCCACTTCGGGCCCGAGGGCGGGTACGGCGGCGGGACGCGCGTGGACGACCGGCTGCTGTACGAGGACAGCGTGGCGCCGGTGCACCGGGCCGGGCAGGCCGTGCTGTGGGAGGACGGACACCGGATCGACGAGCACCTCGTGCTGGAGCCCGCCCCCGGCCACACCCCGGGCTCCTCCGTCCTGCGGGTCGCATCCGGCGGCGAGCGGGCCGTGTTCGTCGGCGACCTGCTGCACAGCCCGGTGCAGATCCTGCACCCCGAGTGCAACAGCTGCTTCTGCCTCGACCCGCGGCAGGCGGCGGTCAGCCGACGCCGGATACTGGAACGCGCGGCGGCCGAACGGGAGTTGGTGATCCCGGCCCACTTCGCCGGTGCCGGCGCGGTGGAGGTCCGCAAAGCGCGGGGCGGCTTCACCCTGCACCGGTGGGCGGCCTGATGTGAGGCGATGGGTGATCCGACCGCACCGATGAGCGGCCCGACCGCCCGCTCGGGCGAAGGCTGGCCGCTTCGCTGTGCTCCGCTTCGACAAGGGCATGGTGCGCGCGGTACTCATGTGACATGAGTGGAGACGGCGAACACCCGCCCGACGCACGTCTGATCGGCGGACGCTACCGGCTGGCCGGACGCCTGGGATCCGGGCCCACCGGGACCGTCTGGCGGGCCGAGGACGAGGCCGCCGGGCGGACGGTCGCCGTCAAGGAGCCGCTGCTGCCCGCCGATCCGGGCACGGACGAGGACGGCCGCCGTACCGCCCACCGGCTCTACCGGGAGGCCCGCGCCGCGGCCCGGGTCCGCCACCCTTCCGCGGTCACGGTGTACGACGTCGTCACCGAGGGCCATGTCCCCTGGATTGTCACGGAGTTGGTGGACGGCGAGTCGCTGCAGGAGATCCTGCGGCGCGGCCCGCTCCCGCCCGCCGAGGCCGTCCGGATCGGGCTCGCCGTCCTCGGTGCGCTGCGCGCCGCCCATGCCGTCGGCATCGTGCACCGGGACGTCAAACCGGCCAACGTCCTGCTGGAGTCCGGCACCGGGCGGGTGGTCGTCACCGACTTCGGCACCGGCGACGGGCACCCCGGGGACGCGCCCGCCGGGTTCGTCGCCCCCGAGCGCGCCGCGGGCCCCGGCGCCGGCCCGGCCTGCGACCTGTGGTCACTGGGCGCCCTGCTCCGCGCCGCCCTCGGAGACGCCGACCCCGGCCCGCTGGGCCCCCTGCTGGACCGGCTGCACGCCGAGGAGCCCGAGGCCCGCCCCGGCGCGGAGGAGGTGATGACGGCGCTGCGGGAGTACCCGGGGCTCACGGCCGCACCGGACGCCGTACGGGAATCCGGCGGCGCTGCACCGGAGGCCACCCGCGCACCGGAGGCCATCCAGGCACCGGAGGTCACCCGCGCACCGGAATCAGCCCACGCCCCGGAGTCCGCCCCCATGCCCTCCTCACCTCCACCCCCCGCCGCCGCTCCCCGACGCCGCACCCCGCGCACCGCGCTCGGGCTGCTCCTGGCGAAAAAAGCCGGATTCGAATGATCGTTCTGCACACCACCGCGTCAACGCCCTGATCAGCACATTCGCTGCCAGTGATCACTGGCAGTATGTGAGCACTCGGTGAATCCGCGTTACCGACGGGTACACAAAGCCTGCGCCCGGGCATACCCTGCGCGTCATGACGGACACGCAGGCCCCGGACAGCACCGGCACCAACCCCCTCGCGCCCGCCCCCCAGGGCGCCCGGACCGCCGCCGACGTGGTCACCCCGGAACTGGTGGCCCAGCTCACCAAGGGCGTCGCCGGCTCCGGCCGTACCGCCAACCACACCCCGTTCACCGGCGAGAAGCTGGCCGACCTGCCCGAGTCCACCCCCGAGGACGTACGCAAGGCCTTCGAGGCCGCCCGCACCGCACAGGCCGTGTGGGAGAGGACCCCGGTACGGCAGCGGGCCGCCGTGCTGCTCCGCTTCCACGACCTGGTGCTGCAGCGGCAGGCCGAGGTGCTCGACCTCATCCAGCTGGAGACCGGCAAGGCCCGGCTGCACGCGCACGAGGAGGTGCAGGCCGTCGCCGTCGCGGCCCGCCACTACGGCCGCAAGGCCCCCGCGTATCTGCGACCCAAGCGGCACACCGGCGCCGTCCCCACGCTCACCAAGGTCACCGAACTGCGCCACCCGCGCGGGGTCGTGGGCCAGATCGCGCCCTGGAACTACCCCCTGGAACTGTCCGTCGGCGACGCGCTGCCCGCCTTCGTGGCCGGCAACGCCGTCGTGATGAAGCCGGACACCGAGACCTGCCTGACGGCGCTCTGGGCGCGCGACCTGCTGATCGAGGCCGGACTGCCCGAGGGCGTCTTCCAGGTCGTGCTCGGTGAGGGCCCGGTCGTCGGCCCGGAGGTCGTCAAGTACGCCGACTACGTCTCCTTCACCGGCTCCACCCGCACCGGCCGCGAGGTCGCCCAGGGCGCCGCCTCCCGCCTGGTCGGCGTGTCCCTCGAACTCGGCGGCAAGAACGCCATGCTGGTGCTCGACGACGCCGACATCGAGAAGGCCGCCGCCGGCGCCGTACGCGCCTGCTTCTCCTCCGCCGGACAGCTCTGCATCTCCATCGAGCGGCTGTACGTCCACGAGTCGGTCGCCGACGCCTTCCTGGAGCGCTTCGCCGCCCGTACCAGGGCCATGCGGCTCGGCAACTCCCTCGCCTACGGCGCCGACATGGGCTCGCTGGTGGGCGAGCGCCAGCTGAAGACCGTCGAACGGCACGTCGAGGAGGCCGTGGCGAAGGGCGCGAAGGTGATCGCGGGTGGCAAGGCCCGCCCGGACATCGGCCCGTACTTCTTCGAGCCCACCATCCTCGACGGCGTCGAGGACTCCATGGCCGTGTGCGAGGAGGAGACCTTCGGCCCGGTCGTGTCCGTCTACCGTTTCAAGACCGAGGACGAGGTGGTCGAGCGCGCCAACGCCACGCCGTACGGCCTGAACTCCTCGGTCTGGACGCGGAACCCCCGGCGCGGCCGCGAGGTCGCCGCCCGTCTGCGCACCGGCACGGTCAACGTCAACGAGGGCTACGCACCCGCCTACGGCAGCGTCCAGTCCCCGATGGGCGGCATGAAGGACTCCGGTCTCGGCCGCCGCCACGGCTCCGAGGGCATCCTCAAGTACACCGAGGCCCAGACGGTGGCCCAGCAGCGGTTGCTGCCGATGGCACCGTCGCTGGGCATGACGGACGAGGGGTACGCCCGCTTCATGAGCACGAGTCTGCGCCTGATGAAGGCATTCCGGTTCCGCTAGAAACACCCGTTCTCGACGAGGAGAGCACGTGTCGCAGGAGAAGTCTGTCCAGACCCGGGACGAGGACGGGTACGACTACGACGTCATCGTGGTCGGATCGGGGTTCGGCGGCTCGGTGTCCGCCCTCCGCCTGACCGAAAAGGGCTACCGGGTGGGCGTGTTGGAGGCGGGCCGTCGTTTCACCCGCACCACGCTGCCCAAGAACTCCTGGGACCTCAAGAACTACCTCTGGGCCCCCAGGCTCGGCATGTACGGCATCCAGCGCATCCACCTGCTGGGCAACGTCATGGTGCTGGCCGGCGCGGGCGTCGGCGGCGGCTCGCTCAACTACGCCAACACCCTCTACGTACCGCCGAAGGCCTTCTTCGACGACCCCCAGTGGCGGGACATCACCGACTGGCAGGAGGAGTTGAAGCCGTACTACGACCAGGCCCAGCGCATGCTCGGCGTACGGCTCAACCCGACCATGACCCCCTCCGACGTGCATCTGAAGGCGGCGGCCCAGCGGATGGGCGTCGGCGACACCTTCCACCTCGCCCCGGTCGGCGTGTTCTTCGGCGACGGCAAGGACGCCGACGGGACGGCGAAGGCGCAGCCCGGTGGGCAGGTCGCGGACCCGTACTTCGGCGGGGCCGGTCCGTCGCGCAACGCCTGCACCGAGTGCGGGGAGTGCATGACCGGCTGCCGGCACGGCGCGAAGAACACCCTGAACGAGAACTACCTCTACCTCGCCGAGAAGGCCGGCGCGGTGGTCCACCCCATGACGACGGTCGTGTCCGTCACGGACGACTCACGGGGCGGATACGCGCTGGCGACCTTGCCGACGGACCGGAAGAAGAAGGGTGAGGGCCGGCTCTTCACCGCGCGCCGGGTCGTCCTCGCGGCCGGCACCTACGGCACGCAGACCCTCCTGCACCGGATGAAGGCCGGCGGCCAGCTGCCGTATCTCTCCGCCCGGCTGGGTGACCTGACCCGCACCAACTCCGAGGCCCTGGTCGGCGCGCAGACCGACAACCGCCGGTACCGGAAGGCGACCGGGGAGGCCAGGGCCGACTTCACGCGGGGCGTCGCGATCACGTCCTCCATCCACCCGGACGAGAACACGCACATCGAGCCGGTCCGCTACGGCAAGGGCTCCAACTCGATGGGCGGCCTGTCGATCCTCCAGGTGCCGTACGCGGAAGGCTCCTCACGCGTGCTGGCCTGGCTGGCGAACGCGGCCAGGCACCCCCTCCTGGTCGCCCGCTCCCTCTCCAACCGCCGCTGGTCGGAGCGGACGATCATCGGCCTGGTGATGCAGTCGCTGGACAACTCCCTGACGACGTACCTCAAACCGGACGGAGTCGGCAAGGGCCTGCTCACCGCCCGCCAGGGCCACGGCGCCCCCAACCCCAAGCAGATCAAGGCCGCCACCCAGGCCGCCTCCGCGCTCGCCACCGAGATCAACGGCTTCGCCGGCAGCAACGTCGGCGAGCTGATGGGCACCCCGCTCACCGCGCACTTCCTCGGCGGCTGCCCGATCGGCGAGTCCCCGGACACGGGCGTGATCGACCCCTACCACCGCCTCTACGGCCACCCCGGTATCTCGGTCGTGGACGGCGCCGCGGTCTCGGCGAACCTGGGCGTGAACCCGTCGCTGACGATCACCGCGCAGGCCGAGCGCGCGATGTCCTTCTGGCCGAACAAGGGCGAGGAGGACGCGCGTCCGGCGCCCGGCGCGGCGTACGAGCGGCTGAAGCCGGTGGAGCCGCAGGCCCCGGCGGTCCCGGCGGAGGCGTTCGGCGCCCTGCGCCTGCCGTTCCTGGGGATGCCGGCGGTCCCGCCGAAGAACTAGCGTCCCGGCAGCCGAAGAGGGACCTGCATCCCCCTCCGAAGGCAGGTCCCTCTCGCTGCTTTTGACTCGGCAGGTTTGATCAGCGAAGACCCGCAACAGTTGCTCGCCTCCCACTCGGTTTTCCTGTGACATGGGTCACGCCTTCTTGGCTGTGCTTGGCGCCGGGAGCTGGGTGCTGGGTCACTCCGGTCATGACGAAGGGCCCCGCGGGACGGAGAGACCGCGGGGCCCTTCTTCGGTCAGCACCGACGTCAGGGCAGCGTCGGTGCCTGGGGCGGCGCCGGGGGGTTGCGCCGCTTGTGGATGGTTCGGAGGTGTGCGTACGGCAATGCCGTTGTCTGCGCGGGGACTTGGGCGTCAGCGCATCGGCATACGCTGCACATATTGCACATATTTGGGCACATCGGTGACGCATACTACTCATACATGCATGTTCCGCCGGTCGGCCCCGGGCGTCCCCGGAGCCGACCGTTCTCTTGGTGACCGGGCTGCTGTCCCCTGCCGTCCGGTCACTTCCCTGGAGCGAGGTCCCACGGCGGACGGCACGACCCGTACGCCTCATCGCTCCAGCGAGCCACGCGTGGTTCTGTCGGGCCCGCCCCTGGCTGGCACGGACACCCCCTCAACGAAGCGCCGGGCGCGACGGTCACGCGCCGTACGGGTGAGTCGGCGATCGAACTCAGATCCGGCACCCGGACACGACGCTCAGACACGCCCCCGGCACAGCTCGAGCAGGGTCATGGCGAGGCCGGTGCCCGGCTTGCCGAGGGCCTCGCGGTAGCGGCCGAGGATCTCCATCTCACGCGAGAGGTGCACGCGCCGCCCGCCGGAGGCGATACGGGTCTGCTGGACGACGGCGGAGACGGCCATCCGCTCCTGGATGAGACCGATGATCCGGTCGTCGAGCACATCGATCCGGTCACGGGCGCCGGCGATGGTCTCTTCCGGGGTGGTGGTGGTCATGTCGGGGGCTCCTGGTGAAGGTGGCTGGAACGCCCCGGAACGGCAGGACCCGGAAACGACAGGCGCCCCGGGCCTTGTCGGCCCGGGGCGCCTGGGAAGTCGCTTGGCGGTTCGCTCAAGCAGCACGACCATGGCAGCCGGCGGGCCGGATGCCATAGGTAAAGACGAAGGTCGAGTGCGCGAACATGCGGCCAGTATGCCATGACGAGACTCGGGCGCCCGGCCGGCCGGCCGGGCCAGCCGACCGAGTCGGGTGTGCCGGTGGGCAGAGGTGACCGGGGTCTGCGGGCGGAGCCCCCGGTGGCGGCAGCCGTCCCACCGGCGCCCCGTTAGACTCGGTACTACAGACCCCGCCCCACCGCCGGAAGGCAAGCCGTGTCATCGACCCCCGCTGCCGCCACCCCCGACACCGTCCTGGTCGTCGACTTCGGCGCGCAGTACGCCCAGCTCATCGCCCGTCGCGTCCGCGAGGCGCGGGTCTACAGCGAGATCGTGCCGAGCACCATGCCGGTCCAGGAGATGCTCGCCAAGAACCCCGCGGCGATCATCCTCTCCGGAGGCCCCTCCTCGGTGTACGAGGAAGGCGCCCCCCGCCTGGACCGCGAGATCTTCGAGGCCGGCGTCCCCGTCTTCGGCATGTGCTACGGCTTCCAGCTGATGGCACAGTCCCTCGGCGGCACCGTCGACAACACCGGCGCCCGCGAGTACGGCCGTACCGACATGCGCGTCTCCAGGACGTCCTCCACGCTCTTCGAGGGCACCCCGGCCGAGCAGCACGTGTGGATGTCGCACGGCGACGCCTGCTCCGCCGCCCCCGAGGGCTTCACGGTCACCGCGTCCACGGACGTCGTCCCGGTCGCCGCGTTCGAGAACGACGAGAAGAAGCTCTACGGCGTCCAGTACCACCCCGAGGTCATGCACTCCACGCACGGCCAGCAGGTGCTGGAGCACTTCCTGTACCGCGGCGCCGGCCTCACCCCGTCCTGGACGACCGGCAACGTGATCGAGGAGCAGGTCACCGCGATCCGCGAGCTGGTCGGTGACAGGCGCGCCATCTGCGGCCTGTCCGGCGGCGTCGACTCCGCCGTCGCCGCGGCCCTCGTCCAGAAGGCCATCGGCTCCCAGCTGACCTGCGTCTACGTCGACCACGGCCTGATGCGCAAGGGCGAGACCGAACAGGTCGAGAAGGACTTCGTCGCGGCCACCGGCGTGCAGCTGAAGGTCGTCGACGCCGAGGACCGCTTCCTCACCGCGCTCAAGGGGGTCAGCGACCCCGAGGAGAAGCGCAAGATCATCGGCCGTGAGTTCATCCGCGTCTTCGAGCAGGCGCAGGCCGAGATCATCGCCGACGAGGGCCCGGCCGTGGAGTTCCTGGTCCAGGGCACCCTGTACCCGGACGTGGTCGAGTCCGGCGGCGGCACCGGCACCGCCAACATCAAGTCGCACCACAACGTCGGCGGCCTGCCCGAGGACCTCGAGTTCAAGCTGATCGAGCCGCTGCGCAAGCTGTTCAAGGACGAGGTCCGCATGGTCGGCCAGGAGCTCGGCCTGCCGGAGGAGATCGTCCAGCGCCAGCCCTTCCCGGGCCCGGGCCTCGGCATCCGCATCGTCGGCGAGGTCACCAAGGAGCGCCTGGACCTCCTCCGCGAGGCCGACGCGATCGCGCGCGAGGAGCTCACCGCGGCCGGCCTGGACCGGGACATCTGGCAGTGCCCGGTGGTCCTGCTCGCGGACGTCCGCAGCGTCGGCGTCCAGGGCGACGGCCGCACCTACGGCCACCCGATCGTGCTGCGCCCGGTGTCCTCCGAGGACGCCATGACCGCCGACTGGTCCCGGCTGCCGTACGACGTCCTCGGCCGCATCTCGACCCGGATCACCAACGAGGTCCGGGACGTCAACCGCGTCGTCCTGGACGTCACCTCGAAGCCCCCGGGCACCATCGAGTGGGAGTGAGCCCCCTCACCTGCGGGGCTCAGGTCCGCCGGAGAGTCCGCACCGGCTCTCCGGGCCTCCAGACCTGGACGACGAGGTACCTCTCGTCCTCGACATAGGTCCGTACGACCTCCGTCAACTCGGTGCGGAAGAGGTGGAACGGCTGCGGCGGTTCCACCTCTTCCACATACCAGGCCTTGGTCTCCCCGTCCCCGGCCCCGTCCCCGATCTCGTACGCCCGCCCGCTGATCCGCACGTCCCCACCGCCCAGGTCCGTGCCCTCACCCGGGTTCGCCTGGAGCGCGAAGCGCGGGTCGCGCCGCAGGTCGAGGGCTTTCAGCGAGCCTCCCATCATGCCGAGCCACAGCTCGCCACCGCGGAAGTCGGCCTCCAGACCCGAGGTACGAGGCGAGCCGTCCTTCCGCAGGGTCGCGAGGACATGATGCCGATGGCGGCGGAAACGCTCCTCGGCGATCGCCGCCAGTCCGGGCACGGCGGAACCGAAGGCCGCCCAGTTCACAGGTGTCATACGCGCCAGTCTCACCGGCAATCCAGACAACATCTGTCGTGTTTCCATCGCGTACGTCATCTTTACAAAACAGCTCTGCCCTTTTGCGCTGACCGACGGTAACTTCCGGCGCGTACAGCAATCCCAGCGCTGGAGGACCTATGCACGGGCCCACCCCTCCCCTGCCGCTGCCCACCGACCAACTGCAGTTCGCCATGCCGCCGATGCACGAGTCGGTGGCGGACGAACGCCGGCACCGCAAGGAACGGCTCGCCGGAGCCCTGCGGATCTTCGGACGGGCCGGGCTCGAGGACGGGGTCTCCGGGCACATCACCGCACGCGACCCGGAGTTCAGCGACTGCTTCTGGGTCAATCCCTTCGGGATGCCGTTCAAGCACGTCACCGTCGGCGATCTCGTCCTCGCCAACCAGGACGGGCAGGTCGTCGAGGGGCGCTACCACATCAACCAGGCCGCGTTCACCGTCCACGCCCAGGTCCACGCCGCCCGCCCGGACGTCGTCGCCGTCGCCCACTGCCACTCCGTGCACGGCCGCGCCCTTGCCGCGCTCGGCGAGCTGATCGACCCCATCACCCAGGAGAGCTGCGCCTTCTACGAGGACGTCGCGCTCTACGACTCCTACACCGGCGTCACCGTGGACGTCGAGGAAGGCCGCCGGATCGCCGGGGCCCTCGGCTCCCGCAAGGCACTCGTGCTGCGCAACCACGGGCTGCTCACCGTCGGCGACTCGGTGGACGCCGCGGCCTGGTGGTTCCTGTCCCTGGAGCGGTCCTGCCAGGTGCAGCTGATGGCGAAGGCGGCCGGCCGCCCGATCCTCATCGACCACAAACTGGCCGTCGCCACCCGCGAACAGCTCGGCGGCGACCTGGTGGCGTGGATCAACTACCAGCCGTTGTGGCAGGACATCAGCCGCAGCGAGCCGGACCTGCTCAGCTGACCCGACGCCGATGACGCGGCCCGACCTGCTCAGCGCCCCGTAGCCGGGTGCGCGGCCAGGGCTTGCGCAGCCATCCCCGCAGCCGGGTGCGCGGCCAGGGCTTGCGCAGCCATCCCCGCAGCCGGGTGCGCGGCTTGGGCCTGCGTAGCCCTCCCTAGCCGGTGGCGAGGTCGGCCGGGCGACCGGCCCCGATCAGCCGAACCCTCTGAGCACGGCGGCCTTCGTCATCGCGAACTCTTCGTCGGTGAGTACCCCGTCCCGGTGCAGCTCGCCCAACTCCCGCAGCCGGCGCAGCAGCACATCATGGTGGTCGGCCTGTCCAGGTGCGACCGCCCGCCGCCGGTCCCCGCCGTCGCCGACGCCGGTGCGGGTGGAGGGATGCGGCAGCCGGGCGGTGACGGCGGTCGCGACCAGCGCGGTCAGCAGATCGCGGCGCACGCTGCCCCACAGGTCCAGGGTGTAGGGGTCCCGCTCGGGCGGCAGCTTGGAGAACACCGTCTCCGGGGTCACGAACCGCAGAAAGCCGTCCTCGAACCCGGAGTTGGGCAACCACTCCACCTGCACCAGGTCGCCGAGGGCGATGATCCGCGGGCCGGTCGCCCGCTTGACCCGGTCGGAGCTGTCGGCCCAGTCGATGCGCAGCTGCGTGCCGTCGAAGGAGACCGTGCCGTCGGAGGACCGCACGGACACCGGCACCGGCGGGCCCGGCAGCAGATAGGAGGTCGTGGGCTCCTTGGGGATCCGGTCGAGGAGCAGGGCCTGCCGGATCTCCTCGGCGACGTACTCCGCGACCCCGCCGCGGTCCGCGTCCACCGTCAGCCGGTAGGGGTCGGCCGGGTCCGGCAGCCGCCCGCCCGTCGCCTGCAGCAGGGGGTCGGCGCCCTCGCGTAGCCGCATCCGCAGCCGGCCGCGCTTGCGCTCCGGTTCGTAGACGACGTCCGAAACCGCCTCCAGAGGCACGGAGATCTCCCCGTACGTCTGCCGGAACAGCGGCACCGAACGGTGCAGTCCGGGGGTGACCCGGATCGTGCCGCCGTCGAAGGCCCAGGTCCCGTCCCGCTGGATGATCTCGGCCATACGGGAATTCTCGCAGCCGGGTCAACACAGCGGCCCGGAATTCACCCGCCGTGACCCGGCCCGAGGGCCCCGCACGGCCCGCCGTAGGGCACAATTCGCTTTCGACGCAGGGCAGTTGCGCGGCGGCGAGGCCTTCCATCGAGGGGCCGCCTGCCGTGCCGGAAGGTCGTGGGGAAGGCGGGCGCCGGGCGTGGCGGTGCAGGAGGCGAGATCGGGCACGGGTGCCGAGGGGATGCATGTGGGCGGCTGCACCTGCGGGGACTGTCCGCACGGCGTCCGCGAGGGGCACCGGCGGGCCGTCGCCGCGTTTCTGCGCCGGCGGGACGAGTTCGCCGCCGGGCAGGGACTGCCGGCGGCCGTGGCGTACTCGGCCTCGGCGTCCCGCCAGTGGGTCTCCGAGGAACTGACCCAGCGGGCGGAAGCCGTCGCCGAACGCGCCCGCGCGGAGGGCGAGGCATGGCTCACCCGGCTGTGGCTGCGCACGGTGGGCACGGTCTGGGGCGCGGTCCTCGCGCTGCTCCTCGGCGAGGCGCTCACCGCGGTCGGCGCGGGCTGGACCGGCGCCCGCACCGCGGCCCTGGCCGCCGCGCTCGTCGTCGCCGGTGTGCTCAGTGCCGCCTCCTGGCTCCACCGGGCGCGCGGTGGGGCGCTGGCCCCGGTGATCGGCGAGGACAACCGGATCTCCACCTCCCGCACGGTGGCCTCCTCCTGGGTGCTGTTCGTCGGCTACGCCGTCCTGCTGCTGGCCGCCCGGCTCGCCGCCGCCTCCCGTCACGCCGAACGCGACGCGCTGATCTCGGGCCTCGATCTCGCGCGCGGCGCGGGCGTGGTGACCGTCCTCGCCGTGGTGTGCGGCATCGCCGTCCTGGTCCGCCGGGTGGTGGGCCTGCGCGTCCTCGCACAGCGGCTGCAGAAGGTCCCGGCGCACCGGCCGCGCGCCGCCGACCTGCTCACCGACGACTCCGGCCGGGGCGCCTTCGCCGACATCCAGTACGTCGCCGTCCACGCCGTCGCCCTGCTCTTCGCCGCCGTCCGGCTGGCCCGCCGCCCCGACCAGTGGCCCGATCTGCCCTGGGGGCTGGGCGTGGTGGTGCTGATCTCGTCGGCCACCTACCTGGCCGGCAAGTACGCCGAGGGCGGCCGCCCGGTCGTCCTGTCCGTGGTGCGCGTGCGTGAACCCGGTGACCTGGACGGGCCGATCCGCACCGGCGACGACATCGAGATCCGCGGTGCCGGCTTCGTACCGCCCGGCGCCCGCAGCGCCGACCGGCTCTCCCGCATGGTGGTCCGCATCGGGACCGTCGATGTGCATGTGCCGCTGGTCCCCGTCACCGGAGGCTTCAGCAACCCCACCGACAGCGCCCTGACCGTGCCCGTACCGGCGGACGTCGAGCCCGGAGCGGTGGAGGTACAGGTCGTCACCGCGGCCGGGGTGGCGACCAACCGGTGCATCGTCCAGGTGACGGAGTGAACGGCACAGCAGACGGACGAGACGGGCGAGGAACAGGCCGAGGAGCGAGAGCGTCCTGTCGGTGATACCGGCCGATCCGCACCGGCAGGCGGCACCGGACGCCGGGGAGCGCGCCGCGGCCATGGTCCTGCACCTGGTCTCGGGCTCTCCCGGCGACGGCCGCGCCGATCCCGACGGGTACCGGGACCTGCCGGACGCGTACGACGAGCAGGGCGACGGCCTGCCCACCCCCGAGGAACCGGCCGCCGTCGGCCGGCTCCTCGGCCAACCCGTGCGGCAGATCCTGGCCCGCATCTGAGACATCTCCTCCGCCTCCCTTCGTACGCGGGGCCGAAATCCGGAAAAACGTCCGGGATGGGATTGAACTGCGCCCTCTTGTCATACGTATCGTCAGGTGAGGGGCGGGACTCGGGCGAGAGGCGGCTGACGACGATGACCCATGGCATCCGAACGGACACGCACAGGGGCCGACTCGACGGCCTGCACGGCTGGCGGGACACCGCCGGCCACTACGCCCTGCTGCCGCTGCGCGTCTTCCTCGGCGTCACCTTCATCTACGCCGGCTTGGACAAGCTCACCGACAGCGCCTTCATGAAGGCCGGGGGCTCCGGGTCCATCGGCGACACCATGCGCTCGGCCCGCGACTCCGCTGCCATCCCGGCCCTCGTCGACCTGGCCCTGAAGTCCCCGGTCGGCTTCGGCTACGCCATCGCCTTCGGTGAGGTGGCCGTCGGCATCGGCACCCTGCTCGGCATCCTCGCCCGGCTGTCAGCGCTCGGCGGCGCGCTGATCTCGTTCAGCCTGTGGATGACGGTGAGCTGGTCGACGACCCCGTACTACTACGGCAACGACCTCGCCTACCTGATGGCCTGGATCCCGCTGATCCTCGCCGGAGCCCCCTACCTCTCCGTCGACGCGGCCTGGCGAGCCCGCCGCCGGAATCTGGGCGGCTACCGCTAGCCGGGCGCGACCGGCCACGACGGGCCCGCCGCCGATCGACGGCACCGGGCACGTCCAGCGGAGCGCTCAGCCGCTCTCGGCGCCGCCGCCCCGTCTGCGTATGCCCCGGGCCACCGCCGCCGTGGCGCCGGCCAGACACAGGCCGCCCACGACCAGCGGTACGACCGCGAACCACGGTGTTTCCCACCAGCCGCCCGCGTCTCCCGCGAAGACCACTGCGGTGGCGGTGAGGAAGAGCCCGGCGACCAGCTTCCCGGGCTGGAACTCATGACGCAGCACGACTGACCTCCACCTGTCCCGCACCGACCCCGAGCGTGAGGTCCAGCGTGCCCGTGTCCTTGGCGCCCTTGGCCGGAGCCAGCGTCACGGTCTTGTGCCTGTCCGGCTGCACGTCCACGTCCTTCCTGCTGTTCCCGGGCAACCGGATGTCGCCCACCCCCACGTCGATCTTCATCCGCACGGTCGCGTCCGCCGGCAGGATCACCTTCAGCTGTCCCGCACCCACATGGGCGGCCGTGGCGATCGTCCGCCCCTTGCCCGGATGCACCCGGCTCAGGTCGAGGGTGCCGCGCCCGGTGCCGAGGTCGTACGACGACCGCACCCCGGCCGTCGCGGCGGGCGTCCAGGAGGCATCTCGCCAGTGGGTGGTGATGTCCTTGGGCATGGCCGCCGCCCCGGCGAGCAGCGCCGCCGTGACGATCGCCCAGAACACTGTCCCGGCCCCCGTACGGCCCAGGAACGCGCTCACCGCGACGCCCAGGCCGAAGACCGCGAGCGCGCACGCCAGACCGGTCTGCAGACTGGTGCCGAGCGGATGCGTGTCCCAGGTCAGCCCGGTGCCCAGGCCGCCCGCCACCAGGGCGAGCAGGAACACCCAGCCGCCGATCCAGCGCGGACCGCGCGGTCTCGGGGGCGCGGTGGGCCGCGGCTGTATGGAGCCGTGGGTCCAGGGGGTGGCGATGCCGACGTCCACCACCGAGGTGATGTCCCGGTCGCGGGCGTCGCCGGGCCCCCACAGATACCCGGTGCCGCCGACATGGGTGCCGTCCTTGACGATCGGGTCCCGCCACCAGGACGGATAGATGGCGACGACCGGCGGTGCCTGGGCCTCCGGCGGGGCGTCGGCAGCGGCCTGGGCGGCGAGCGGATCGGGGTCGGGGGCACCCCGGCGCCGCGACCAGTACCCGGCGCCCGCCAGCAGCAGGGAGAGCACCACTGCGAAGGCCAGCACCCCGCCGTTTCTCAGCATGGTCAGGAAGATCCCGCAGCCGACCAGGGCGAACAGCACGGCGGCGAGCGCCTGTCCGTCGACCCGGCCGGTCAGCAGCTTGCGGACCTCGTTCTCCTCCTCGTCCTCGTACGGCACCAGCAGCCACACGAAGCCGTAGAAGATGAGGCCGAAGCCGCCGGTCGCGGACAGCACGGCCAGGGTGATCCGGAAGATCACCGGGTCCATGTCGGTCTGCCGGCCGAGGCCCGCGCACACGCCCGCGATCATCTTGTGCCGACGGTCGCGCCGGAACGGCTCGGGGGCCGTGGCGGCCTGCTGTCCCTGGTCCAGTTGCTCGTCGGTGTGTGCGTCGGTGCCGCTGCCGGCCGCTCCCGTCTTCTGCGTCGCGGCGGGCGCGGCATCCGTCGGCCCGGTGCCCGGGGCCGGGCGCGGGCCGGGGCCGGGTCCCGGACCCGTCGCGGCGTGCTCGTGATCCGTCATGCGTCCATGGTGACGGCCCGGCCGCCGTCGCGGCAGTCGGGACGACCCTGGGCGAACCCTGAAATCGGCCCTGAGACGGGGCGGGGAAGCGTTCGAGCGGCCGGAGATCGCCCTGTACCCGGCGTCCCCGACCCGGTCCCGGGGAAGATCAGGGGCGTCTCGGGGGCCGACCCTGATGCCTGGCCCCGCCGGTCATGTGACCATCGTTGGCATGCCGGAAGCCGCAAGCCTGCCAGTCGACGACCCGCGGCCGCCGCGCAAGCTCTACCGCAGCAGCGACGGACGCTGGCTCGGCGGAGTGGCGCGGGGCCTCGCCGGGCATCTCGGCCTGCCCGTCATCTGGGTCCGGCTCGCCTTTGTCGGCCTGTTCATGGCCCATGGCTTCGGCGCGCTGCTCTACGCGGCGTTCTGGTTCTTCGTCCCCCTCGGCGTCGGCGGTGTCGGCGACCAGAAGCCGCCGTCGCTCGTCGCCACGGAGACCGCGCCGGACGGCCGCCGCAGACTCGTGGCCCGCAGACCGGACCGCGGACAGATCGTCGCGCTGCTTCTCATGGTCATCGTCTCCATGGTGTTCGTGGGGAGCGTGAACCTGAGCAGTGCGGCCAAGGCGTATCTGCTGCCCGCGGTCCTCGTCGCGGCCGGTGTCGCCCTGGTCTGGCGCCAGGCGGACAACGCCCGCCGCGCCCGCTGGGTCGAGGTCGGCCGCCGGCGCCGCACCCTGACCCTGCTGCGCGCGGCCGGCGGCGTCCTGCTCGTCACGGCCGGCGTCTCCGCCATCTTCGTGATGCAGGGCTCGGCCGCCCACCTCGGCGCGGTCCTCCAGGCGGCCCTCGCCGTCCTCGTCGGCATCACGCTCCTCGCCGGCCCGTATTTGGTCCGCATGACCCAGGACCTGTCCGAGGAACGCCTGATGCGCATCCGCGCCCAGGAGCGCGCGGAGGTCGCCGCCCATGTCCACGACTCCGTGCTGCACACCCTCACCCTGATCCAGCGCAACGCCGACAACGCGAACGAGGTCCGCCGCCTCGCCCGCGCCCAGGAACGCGACCTGCGCACCTGGCTGTACAAGCCGGAGGGCACCGGCAAGGACGAGGCCGACGAGCCGGACACGGTCGCCGAGGCGGTGCGGCGCAACGCCGCCGAGGTGGAGGACAAGCACGGTGTGCCCATCGAGGTCGTCATAGTCGGCGACTGCCCGCTGGACGAGAGGACCGGCGCGCAGATGCAGGCCGCGCGCGAGGCGATGGTGAACGCCGCCAAGTACGGTGGCGAGGGCGGCGCCGTACAGGTCTATGCCGAAGTCGAGGGCAGAACGGTCTTCGTGTCCGTGCGGGACCGCGGCCCCGGCTTCGACCTGGACTCGATACCCGCCGACCGCATGGGCGTCAGAGAATCGATCATCGGCCGCATGGAGCGCAACGGCGGCACGGCCCGGCTACGGTCGGTGCCGGGCGGAGGCACGGAGGTCGAGCTGGAGATGGAGAGGGCGGAGAAGACGTCATGAGCGACGCGACCGAGGCGAACGGCACGGCGGGAGCACCCGAGGCGGCCGGATCCCGGGCTGCCGACGGCGGCGCGGGCGGACGGCATGTACGGGTGGTGCTGGTGGACGACCACCGGATGTTCCGCACCGGCGTCCAGGCCGAGATCGGGCAGACCGCCCAGACCGGTGTCGAGGTGGTCGGCGAGGCCGCGGACGTCGACCAGGCGGTCACGGTCATCACCGCGACCCGGCCCGAGGTGGTCCTCCTCGACGTCCACCTGCCGGGCGGCGGCGGCGTCGAAGTGCTGCGCCGGTGCGCGGCGTTGATGGCGGACACCGAGCGACCCGTCCGCTTCCTCGCGCTGTCCGTGTCGGACGCGGCGGAGGACGTGATCGGTGTCATCCGAGGCGGTGCCCGCGGCTATGTCACCAAGACCATCACCGGCACCGACCTGGTCGACTCGATCTTCCGCGTCCAGGAGGGCGACGCCGTCTTCTCCCCGCGGCTGGCCGGGTTCGTCCTCGACGCCTTCGCCTCCACCGACGCCCCGCCCGTGGACGAGGACCTGGACCGCCTCACCCAGCGCGAACGCGAGGTGCTGCGCCTGATCGCCCGTGGCTACGCCTACAAGGAGATCGCCAAGCAGCTGTTCATCTCGGTGAAGACGGTCGAGTCCCATGTCTCGGCGGTCCTGCGCAAGCTCCAGCTGTCCAACCGCCACGAACTGACCCGCTGGGCGACGGCCCGCCGACTGGTCTGACCCCTACGGACCTGCCCCCTACGCCACCCGGGTCGCCCCCGCGAACGGCATCAGGTCGACCGGCGCCAGCCGGACCGGGGCCGACGGGTTCGGTGCATGGATCATCTGGCCGCCCCCCACGTAGATGCCGACGTGGCTGATGCCGGAGTAGAAGAACACCAGGTCCCCGGGCTGGAGTTCGGAGCGGGAGACGCGCCGGCCCGCATCGATCTGGGCGTAGGTGGTGCGGGGCAGGGAGATGCCGGCGGAGCGGTAGGCGGCCTGGACCAGGCCCGAGCAGTCGAAGGCGTTCGGGCCGACCGCGCCCCACACATAGGGGCTGCCGAGCTTGGCGTAGGCGTAGGAGAGGGCCGCCTCAACGCGCGCGTTCGCGGCCGTGGCCGACCCGGCCTGTTCCAAGGGCACACGGGTGTCCGAGGCAGACCGGGAGACACGGCCCGGCGCGGTGGCGTCGCCGGTGACCTCGGTCCGCTGCTGCGGAGTGAGCCGTGCCAGCAGCCGCCGGGCCTCGTCCAGCTTGCCGGTGATGGTCTTCTTCTGCCCTTGCAACTGCGCCAGCCGTGACCGCAGCGACTTCAGCTCCATGCGCGCCGCGCCACGCAACTGCTCGATCTCACGGAGCTGTTCGCGCACCCGAGACACGGCGGCTGCCTGCCGGTCGCCGGCCCGCTCCGCGAACGCGGCGTCGTCCAGATACCGGTCGGGGTCGCCGGACAGGGCCAGTTGCCAGGCCGGGGCGAAGCCGCCGTCGCGGTACTGGGCCGTCGCGAACGAACCGAGCGCGTCCCGGGCCGTGTCGAGCTTTTCCTGCTTGCGGGCGGTCTCGTCCCGCAGCGCGTTCAACCGCCGCTGCGCCGTGTCCGCCTCCTCCTTCGCGCCGTCGTACTTCTCGGTCGCCGCCTCGGCCTCCTGGTACAGCTCGTCCACCTTGGCCTTCACCTGTGCCGGCGTCGGCTGTGGCTCGGCGTGTGCCGTCCCGTCGAACCCCGTCGCGGTGGCCGCGCCCGCCAGGGCGAGCGTGGCGGCCGTCCGGGCCGCAGGGCCACCCATCGAGCGTTGCCGGGGCTTGCGGTGCGCTGCCACCTGGACCGTCACGTCCTTCCGTACGACTCGTACGACCGAGAGGCCGTGCGTCCGGCGGCGGCCCGCAGAGGGGAAACGGGCCACCGCCGGACCTTCTCGGCGGAGGTGGCCGACGGCCGCCCTGGCCCGGGCGGCGTTGGGGAGCCGGTCACCTGGGGGAGGACGCTAGGCCTGACTGTGACGAGCAGGTAACGCGCTGTGCGGAACTGGCTCCGACGGACCGTAATGTGACCGTATGTGATCGCATCCCCGTTCTGGAGCCGTCGCCTTCACGCAGCGTGGTGACCGAAGCGGGGAAAGCGGGACGGACGACAGGTGCGGGATGCTATGGAGCGCATATATGCAAGATCGTCCGCGCGAGAACGCCGATGCCGTGGCCGGGCCCGGTGACAGGCGGTACGGACCGCCTGGTTAGGCTCCGGACCCATGGACGTACTCATCCATCTCTTCGTCGGCCTGCACATCATCGGCATCGCCGCGCTGCTCGGCGGATTCCTCACCCAGATGAAGGCGATGGGCCAGGGCACGGCCCGGTTCGTGCCCGGGATGCTGCACGGCGCGCTGACCATGCTGGTCACCGGCGTGGCCCTGGTCGGCCTCAACCAGGCCGACGACCACCACGTCAACGCCATCAAGATCGGCGTCAAGCTGGCGCTGCTGATCGTGATCCTCGGCCTGGTCTATGTGAAGCGCGACGAGGAGAAGATCGACAAGGGTGCGTTCGGGGTGGTCGGCCTGCTGACCATGGCGAACATCTTCATCGCCGTGCTGTGGACCTGACGGTCATGCGTCCCGGCCGCCGGTGCGGGCCGCGCGCACCGCACCGGTGGCGACCGCGGGCCACACCGGCACCGTCACCCACAGCAGCACCTCTCCCGGCCGGCTGAGCCGCGGAACCCCGACCGCGGTCGGATCGAGAGCATCGCCACCGCCGTCATCCCCATCGGGAACACCGTCGCCCACCGCAGCTCGTCGTAGCCGAGCCGGGGCCGCGCCGCCTCGGCGGCCACCAGCACGAGACACCACGCCAGGTCCAGGACGAGCAACGCGACCGTCACGGCGCGCAGTACGCCGCGGTCGTCCCCGTCCCACAGGTAGGGCCGCGCATCCCCGGCGACGAGCAGTTCCGCCCCGGCCAGCGCCGAGATCGCGAGCGCCCCGCCCGCGATCCAGTGGTCGCGCGCCCCCTCCAGCACCTGCCGCACGTCGAAACGGGCCGGCGCGAGACCGTGGAGCAGCAGGCCCAGCCAGAACAGCAGCAGCGCGGTGTGCGCGAGCCACGCGGTGCGCTCGGCCGCGGCCAGCGTGGCGGCCAGCACGGCGAGCCCTTCCGTGGTCACACAACACAGGAACACCGCGCCCGGCATGCGCCGCCTCCAGCGCCGTACGACCAGGGCCGGCAGCATCGGCCAGAGCAGCGCCGCGAGCGCCAGCAGCGCCTCGGCCAGGGCCTGCCGGCCCAGCGCCGAGATCCGGGTGCCGAGCACCGTGGTCGCGGCTACGGCGGTGAGCGCGCCGGGGCTTCCCGCCTCCGCCATCCAGCGCCGCCGCTCGCCGAGCAGCCGCAGCACGAAGCCGACGGCCAGCGCCACCCAGGCGGCACCGGCCGTCGCCAACGCCACCCAGGACAGCGTCTCGGCGCCGGTCGGCTGCAGCCCCAACGACAGGATGCCGGTCGCCATCACGGCGGCCCGGCCGCCGGGGGGCCGCTCCGCCCACCACGCACGCAGACCTGGGATGCCGGACATGCGCCCGATGCCAGCCAGGGAGCCGCAGGGCCCCGGCGAAGGGTACGCGCGCGTGGAGCGCGAGAACGCCGGCACGCGCGCGTGGACGTACGAAACGCCGGCACGCGCGCGTGGACCTGCAGGGCGCGCCGGTACACGCGCGGTGCCGGCGCCCGGAGCCCGGCGGTCAGCCCGGGCGGACCACGCTGTGGATGATCGACTCGCCGCCGTAGTAGATCGACTCCTCGCGGACGTACGCACCCGGCTTCGGGGCGTGGATCATCATGCCGTTGCCTATGTACATGCCGACGTGGCTGATGTCGTCGTAGAAGAAGATCAGGTCGCCCGGCCGCGCATTGGCGAGGGAGACCGTGGTGCCCGTGTTGACCTGGTCGTACGTGGTGCGCGGCAGCGCGACGCCGGCGGCCCTCCAGGCGGCCTGGGTGAGGCCCGAGCAGTCGTAGGAGTCCGGCCCGGTGGCGCCCCACACATACGGCTTGCCGATCTGCGCTCGGGCGAAGGCGATCGCCTTCTCGGCCTTCGTGTCGTACGAGCCGGACGTCGTGGAGCCGGTCGAGCCGGAGCCGGTCGACCCGGAGCCCGTCGAACCGGAACCGGACCCGGACGACGTGGACGAGGACGAATTGGCCCCCTGCTGGGCCTGCTGCTGGGCCTGCTGTTTGGCCAGCTCGGCCGCCTTGCGCGCCGCCTCCTGCTGCTTCTCCCGCTCGATGGCGGCCAGCCGCGCCTTCTCCTGGGCCGTCAGCTGCGAGAGCAGCTCGCGCGCGGAGGCCAGTTTCTTCTGGACGGTGGCCTTGGCGGTCTGCAGGTCGTGCTGCGAGTCGGTCAGCGTCTGCAGGCTCTCGGCGGCCGCCCGCCGCTCCTTCATGGTCGAGGCCTGCTCATGGATGTAGTCGTCGACCGCGCTCTTCTCCCGCGACGTCAGCCGGTTCATCAGCTGGGTCTGGTCGAAGTAGTCCTGCGGGTCGTTCGCCAGCAGGAAGGTGGCCGTGTTGGGAGCGGCGGTGCCGGTGCGGTACTGGGCCGCGGCGAAGGAACCCAGCTCCTCGCGCGCCTTGTTGAGGCGGTCGGTGCGCCGGGCGACCTCGTTGCGGAGGGCGTCGACACGCCCGCGCTGTTTGCCGGAGCGCTCCTTGGCGGCGTCGTACTTCTCGGTGGCCGACTCCGCCTGCCGGTAGAGGTCGTCGACCTTCTTCTCGACCTCCTCCAGGCTCGGCTTGGCGTGATCGGTTCCCGGGGCGGCCTCTGCGCTCTGCGAGAGCACGGCCATGGAGGTGAGGGCGGCGGTGGCGAGAGCGGGGGTGCGAAGGCCCGCGCCGATGGTCCCGCCGGGGCGCGGCTTGCGATGCGACGCCAAGGGAGGCGACTCCTTCCAATGCGCCGCCTACCGGGTTAGCTGTCGGGTTCGGGCGGCGGTTCGGAAGGGTTGCCCTACGGCGTCGTCCCGGGCGGGAGTCGGCCGATTCACCCCGGGATCGGTGGGTCCCCGGCTCCGGGCACCCAAGGGCGCGCCGGACTCGGCGGGGGCCGCGCGGTCCGGCGAGGTTCGCCGGTAGGGGTCGAGCGGCCCGGACGCACGCTAGCCAACTCGTGTGACTCCTGTGAAGGTTGGTGCGTGATATGTCCGATACATTTTCGTGACCTGGGGCGAGTTTCGCAGCTGTGTCATGGGGCGGTTCCGCAGCGTAAGCGGAAGACGCCGTTCGGATGCGAAGATCTACTCTCTGCGAAACCCGGCCATGTTCCGGGGACGGCGACCGGTTGTCGGTGGGGCGCCCTAGACTCGGAGAGCGATGAGCAGCCTCTTTGACGACAGCTTCCTGGCGGACCTCCAGGCCCCTCGTGGGCGCGAGGAGGAGCCCCCGCCGCCGCCCGAGGACGATCACACTCCGGAGCCGCTTCCGGACGATCTGTTCGGCGGGAAGTTCGACGTGCCGCCGGACCGGGACGCCTACTACCGCGACGGCGCTCCCCGGCCCGCGCTCGACGCGGCGGCGCTCCTGGAGGGGCTGAACGACAACCAGCGCGCCGCGGTCGTGCACGCCGGTACCCCGCTGCTCATCGTCGCCGGCGCCGGCTCCGGCAAGACCCGCGTGCTCACCCACCGCATCGCCCACCTGCTCGCCGAGCGGCATGTGCACCCCGGTCAGATCCTCGCGATCACCTTCACCAACAAGGCCGCGGGCGAGATGAAGGAGCGCGTCGAGCAGCTCGTCGGCCCGCGCGCGCACGCGATGTGGGTGATGACCTTCCACAGCGCATGCGTGCGCATCCTGCGCCGCGAGAGCAAGAAGCTCGGCTTCACGTCCTCGTTCTCGATCTACGACGCCGCGGACTCCAAGCGCCTGATGGCCCTGGTCTGCCGCGACCTGGACCTCGACCCCAAGCGCTTCCCGCCGAAGTCGTTCAGCGCCAAGATCAGCAACCTGAAGAACGAGCTGATCGACGAGGAGGACTTCGCCGCCCAGGCCACCGACGGTTTCGAGAAGACCCTCGCCCAGGCCTACGCCCTGTACCAGTCGCGGCTGCGCGAGGCGAACGCCCTCGACTTCGACGACCTGATCATGACGACGGTCAACCTGCTGCGCGCCTTCCCGGACGTCGCCGAGCACTACCGCCGCCGCTTCCGCCACGTCCTGGTCGACGAGTACCAGGACACCAACCACGCCCAGTACGCGCTGGTACGGGAACTCGTCGGCACGGGGGAGCGTTCTGCCGAGGAGGGCGACACCCCGCCCGGCGAGTACGATCTCCCGCCCGCCGAACTGTGTGTCGTCGGTGACGCGGACCAGTCGATCTACGCCTTCCGAGGGGCGACGATCCGCAACATCCTCCAGTTCGAGGAGGACTACCCGAACGCGACGACGATCCTGCTGGAGCAGAACTACCGCTCCACGCAGACCATCCTGTCCGCCGCCAACGCGGTCATCGAGCGCAACGAGTCCCGCCGCCCGAAGAACCTGTGGACCAACGCCGGCCAGGGCGCGCGGATCACCGGCTATGTCGCCGACACCGAGCACGACGAGGCGCAGTTCGTCGCCGACGAGATAGACCGCCTGGTCGACGCGGGCGAGGCCAAGGCGGGCGACGTCGCCGTCTTCTACCGCACCAACGCCCAGTCCCGTGTCTTCGAAGAGGTCTTCATCCGCGTCGGCCTGCCCTACAAGGTCGTCGGCGGTGTCCGCTTCTACGAGCGCAAGGAGGTCCGGGACGTCCTGGCCTACCTGCGCGTACTCGCCAACCCCGAGGACTCGGTGCCGCTGCGCCGTATCCTCAACGTGCCCAAGCGGGGCATCGGCGAGCGCGCGGAGGCGATGATCGACGCCCTCGCCCAGCGCGAGAGGATCAGCTTCCCGCAGGCGCTCAAGCGCGTGGACGAGGCGTACGGCATGGCCGCGCGCTCCACCAACGCGGTCAAGCGGTTCAACACGCTGATGGAGGACCTGCGCACGATCGTCGAGTCGGGCGCGGGCGCCGCGACCGTCCTGGAGGCCGTGCTCGAACGCACCGGCTATCTCGCCGAGTTGCAGGCATCCACCGACCCGCAGGACGAGACCCGCATCGAGAACCTCCAGGAGCTCGCGGCGGTGGCCCTGGAGTTCGAGCAGGAGCGCGGCGAAGGCGAGGCCGGTACGCTGGCCGACTTCCTGGAGCAGGTGGCGCTGGTCGCCGACTCCGACCAGATCCCCGACGAGGACGAGGAAGGCTCCGGCGTCATCACCCTGATGACCCTGCACACCGCCAAGGGCCTGGAGTTCCCGGTCGTCTTCCTGACCGGTATGGAGGACGGCGTCTTCCCGCACATGCGCGCCCTCGGCCAGACCAAGGAGCTGGAGGAGGAGCGGCGCCTGGCGTACGTCGGCATCACGCGCGCGCGGGAGCGGCTCTACCTCACGCGGTCGGCGCTGCGCAGCGCCTGGGGCCAGCCGTCGTACAACCCGCCCTCCCGCTTCCTGGAGGAGATCCCGCCCACCCATGTGGAGTGGAAGCGGACCGGAGCGGCGGCGCCGGTGTCCTCGGGCCCGGCGTCCGGGATCGCGGCCTCGCTGTCCTCGACCCGCTCGCGCTCGTCGGCATCGGGTGCGTCCGGGTTCGCCACGCGGCGGGCCTCCGACAAGCCGGTGGTGTCCCTGGCCGTCGGCGACCGGGTCACCCACGACCAGTTCGGGCTCGGGACGGTCGTCGCGGTGTCGGGCGTGGAGGACAAGGCCCAGGCGACGATCGACTTCGGAGACGGCAAGCCGAAGCGGCTGCTGCTGCGGTACGCGCCGGTGGAGAAGCTGTAGGAGACGGGGGCCTGGGGGCGTGGCCCCCAGGCCTCGGCCGCAGCGGACGGTGCCTTATGTCGGGTCCAGGCCATGGCTCCGCAGCCACGGCAGCGGGTCTATCGCCGCACCGCCCGCGGGCCGTACCTCGAAGTGCAGGTGCGGACCCGTGGAGTTGCCGGAGTTGCCGGAGTAGGCGATCGGCTGGCCAGCCTTGACGGACGTCCCGGAGGGGACCCGGTAGCTGGACAGATGGCAGTACCAGGTCTCCGTGCCGTCCTTCGCCGTCACGATCAACATGTTGCCGTAGGCGCTGTTCCACTTGGTGGAGACGACGCCGTCGGTCGCGGCCATCACCGTGGTGCCGTACGAGACCGGGAAGTCGATGCCCGTGTGCACCGACATCCAGTTCACACCGGCCTGGCCGAAGTAGGCGCTGAGCCCCTTCTGCAGAACCGGCAGCACGAACTTGGGGCGCAGCCGCTCCTTGAGCGCGGCCTCCGCGGCGGCCTTCTTCTTCTGAAGTGCCTGCTGGTTCTTGAGGTCCAGCCGCTCCTGCGTCCGGCTCGCCCGGTCGGCGAAGTCGTGGGCGCCGGCGGAGAGGGTCTTGAGCTGGCTGTCCAGCTTGCTGTTGGCGGCCGACGCCTTGACCACGTGCGCGTCCGAGGCGGTGGCGGTGGTGTCCTTGCCGTCGCCGGTCAGCGCGCCGACCGAGGCGGCGGCGATCCCGGCGACCCCCACCACACAGGCCGAGGGCACGGCGACGGTCAGCAGCGCGGAGCGCTTGGCGGGCGTACGACGGCGGGAACGCGCGGCGCTGCGTGAGCCGGCGCGGGGCCCCGGCACCGGAGCGACCTCTTCCTGGTCCTCCAGCAGATCGTGCACGGCGGGAAGTTCGCCGGTGGAGCCCGGCTCGCCGAAGGCGGTGTCCGCGTACGGCACCTGGTCGTCGTAGGACACCTGCGGGAAGGCCGCGGTCGCCTGTGGGCCGCCGACCTGCTCGAAGGCGCCGGTGGCCGACTGGTCGAACGGTTCGGCACGGTGCTCGGGCTGCCCCGGTACGGCCTGGCCGCCGGAGTTCCACTGCGTCGCGTCGTACGTGCCCGTCTCGAAGGTCTGGGTGCCCCACTCCCACTGCTGGGTCGGGTCGGCGACGCCGGACTGGTCGGGCTGCAGCCAGGCGCTCGCGTCCCACTGGCCGCTGATGTCGTTGCCCGTCGCCTGGGCCGGGACCGTCCAGGCGGTGGTGTCGTAGACGCCGGAGTCGTAGGCGGCATGGTGCTGGGCCGCGTACGGGTCGTAGTTCAGGGTCTGGGCGGTCTGCCACTGCGTGGTGTCGTACGCGCCGGTGCTCTGCTCGCCGGGCAGGCTGCCGAAGAGCGGGTCGGTGGAGAAGGTGCCGCCGCTGCTGTCCGGAAAACCGGTGGCGCCGTAGCCGCCGTAGGTGGTGAAGTCGCCGTAGGCCGCTCCCTGAGCTCCGTACGGCGCGTAGTGCGCGGCGGAGGCGTCGGAAGCCGGGGCCGGGGTGGTCATGGTCCCCGACGGGTGACGGTCGTTCACCAACTTCTCTTTCGCCTCGACAACAGGGGCTGCCAGAGCAGTGCGGCGACTGTACCCGCCGGTACCTGGGCGCGACAATCTTCAGCTGGTTTCGCGTTGGTCGGAAACGGGCATTCGGCGGTGTTTCGGGGGCGCCGGACACGAGTTTGGCCGAGAGTTCGATTGGTGTTCGATGTGCGGTGACTGTTCGTCACCTGTACGTCACGCCGGCGTCGGATTCCTCACGCCACCGTCAGACCGTCGGCGATCCGGTCCCCGGCGTGCGCGGTGTCGAGGGCCTCGCGTATCCCGGCCGCGACGGCCGGGTGCACGGGCAGGGCGAGATGTCCGATGCCGGTCACCCGGATGTTCTGCGCGTCGAGGTCGGGGTGCTCCAGGCAGGCCGTCTCCAGCGGGACCATCACGGAGTCCAGGTCGCTCCAGAAGCTGACGAACCGCGTACGGCAGCCGGGCGCGGGCCGGGCAAGCTCCTCGATCACCTTCGAACCGGGCCGCATCTGCCGCACGATCGGATGGGCGTCGGCCAGCGGGGCCGCGCTGGTCCCCGAGTGCGGTGTACCCAGCGTGACGAGGATACGGACCCGCAGGTCGCCCCCCAGACACTGCGCGTAATAACGGGCGATCAGGCCGCCGAGGCTGTGCCCCACGATGTCGACCCGCTCGCTTCCGGTGCGCTCGCAGATCTCCTCTATGTGCCGGCCGAGTAACTCGGCGGCCGCGCGGATGTCGCAGGTCAGCGGGGAGTAGTTGAGCGATACGACATGCTGCCCGCCGTGCTGGGCGAGGTTGCGGCGCAGCAGCACGAACACCGAGCGGTTGTCGATGAAACCATGCAGCAGCACCACCGGCGGGCCTGAGCGCACCGGCAGCTGGGCGGTGCCCCCGCGGGCGGGCAGGGCGGCGTAGCGGCGTTCCTGGGTGAGGCCGGTCGGATACAGCAGGAGGTGCCCGGCCAGAATCGCGGCCTCGAGGGCGGTCGCCTTCAGCAGCGCCACGGAGATTCCGGCGAGTCTGTCGGGCCACAGGCGGCGGCAGAACGGGAGAAAGAGCGGCAGTACCCCGGTGACCTTCATGGGCCGACCTCCTGTCGGCACGCCGGAGGACGGCTCGATCCCCCGTGTGCCCTGATGTCCCACCATGTGATTTCCCCCTCGCTGCGCACCGTAAAACTGCCGGTTGCGGGATGCTGGAGATAACGTTCGTTCACTTCGCGACGGGTGGCGGGACGCGCCAAAAGTGCGGTACTTGTCGTTATGGACGGAAGCGATCGTTTCCGTGGTTGTCTGATGGAGGCAGTGATGGGTGTGGCAGCCGGTCCGATCCGCGTGGTGGTCGCCAAACCGGGGCTCGACGGCCACGATCGCGGGGCCAAGGTCATCGCGCGTGCCCTGCGCGACGCCGGTATGGAGGTCATCTACACCGGGCTCCACCAGACGCCGGAGCAGATCGTCGACACCGCCATCCAGGAGGACGCCGACGCGATCGGCCTGTCCATCCTCTCCGGCGCGCACAACACGCTGTTCGCCGCGGTGATCGACCTGCTCAAGGAGCGCGAGGCCGAGGACATCCTGGTCTTCGGCGGCGGCATCATCCCGGAGGAGGACATTCCGCCGCTGAAGGAGAAGGGCGTCGCGGAGATCTTCACGCCGGGGGCGACGACCACGTCGATCGTGGAGTGGGTGCGGGAGAATGTGCGAGTGCCTCCGGCGGTTGAGCCGACGGTTCGGTGAGCCGGGGCTGATTTCGCTGGAGGCCGGTGTCGCCGGGGGCTGCCGCCCCCAGACCGCCGCTTCGGCCTGAACGGACTCACCCTCAAGGGCCCCACGGGCTGTTTGTGCCGGCCGGAGCCAATTCCCCGGCCATCTCCGCCCGCAACCGCAGTGTGGTGACCAGCCGCTGGAAGGCCTCCGCCCAGTAGCCTCCGGCACCCGGCGCCGCGTCCTCCCTTTCGTCGGGTATCGCCAGCAGCGCCTCCAGCCGGGTGGCCTCCGCGGGGTCCAGGCAGCGTTCGGCCAGGCCCATCACACCGCTGAAGCTCCATGGGTAACTGCCCGCGTCCCGGGCGATGTTGAGTGCGTCCACGACCGCCCGGCCCAGCGGCGGAGCCCAGGGCACCGCGCACACCCCGAGCAGCTGGAACGCCTCCGACAGACCGTGTGTCGCGATGAACCCGGCCACCCACCCGGCCCGTTCCGCAGGCTCCAGGGTGGCCAGCAGCTTCGCCCGCTCCGCCAGTGACACCGCGCCCGGCCCGCCGGCCTCCGGTGCCGACGGCGAGCCCAGCAGCGCCCTCGACCACTCGGCGTCCCGCTGCCGCACCGCGGCCCGGCACCAGGCCGCGTGCAGCTCGCCCTGCCAGCCGTCCACCACCGGCAGCGCCACGATCTCCCGCGCCGTCCGTCCGCCGAGCCGTCCCGGCCATGTGCCGAGCGGGGCGGACTCCACCAACTGACCCAGCCACCATGACCGTTCCCCTCTGCCCGCGGGAGGTGTGGCCAGCACACCGTCGCGCTCCATGCCGGAGTCGCACTCGAGCGGCGCTTCCACCACGATCGCCGGCGAGCTCCCGGTACGGTCGAGGGCCACACATGCCGCGCCGCGTTCGGCCATGCGGGCGGCGAGCGCCGAAGCGGGCAGCGCCGACAGCAGTTCCGCCGCCGTCGCCCGCACATTGCGGCTGCGGTCGCCCAGTGCCTGCTCCAGGAACGGCTCGTCCGCGGCGGACAGGCCCGTACGCAGCGAGTCGAGGAACATCAGCCGGTCCTCCGCCCGCTCCGTCGGCCAGGTCGATGCGAGCAGCTCGCGCGCGAACGCGGGCGTGCCGGCGCGCAGCGCACCCAGCAGGGCCACCCGCTCGGCGAACAGCCCCTCCTGCCACAGCCGGTGCACCGCCTCGGCGTCCCCCGGGTCGGGCAGCGCGGCGCCACCGCCGGGGGCCGCGCGCAGGGCGAAGCGCCAGTCCGCGTTCAGCCGGGCCAGCCACAGGGCCCGCGGGCCCGCGAACGCCAGCGCCGCCGGTCGCAGGTCCGTACGGCCCCGGGCCGCGTCCAGCAGGGCGGGCAACGTCTGCGCCGGCGCCGCGTAGCCGTGCGCGTTGGCCGCCGCGAGCCACTGCGGGAGCAGCTCCATCAGGTCCGGCGAGCTGCCCCGGCGGCCACCGCTCCCGCCGCCGGAGCGGTCGGCCAGCAACGCGGCGAGTCTGCGGGCCGCCGCGGCGGGCAAGGCCGGGCGCGGATCCGCGGGCGCCGGTTCCGGCCGCCGCGCCGCCCGCGCGGGCCGCAACCCGGCCCGCCGCCGTACGGTCGCCACGGCGGCCTCGTCCAGCAGCGCCAGCGGGGCCTCCCGCCCGGGCCCGCCGTACGCCGCGGGCCGCCGGCCGGTGCCGAGGAGAGCGGTGGTGACCAGGTCTTCCCAGGAGCCTGCCGAGGCCGCGGCGTCCCCGTCGGTCGAGCTCGTCCCGTTCATCGCGTTTCCTTTCCTGAGGGTGTCCGAGGGGTGTCGGGGCCTGTCCGGCGGACCGGTCGGCGTAGGGGTATCGCTTCGGTGGCTGCGGGGGCGCGAGGGTGCCGGTCCTCTTCCGGCGCACCGGCCGGCGTTGCGGCATCGCCAGGGCGTCCCCGAAGGCGTCGGTGCTCGCCGAGCCTGCTGATCAGCGGTGCGGCATCGCTTCGGCTGGGTGTCGGCCGAGGAGACCGGCGCTCGTCCTGTCGGCTGGTCAGCGCTGTGGCACCGGTTCAGCCGGGTGTGGCTGAGGATGCCGGGGCTCTTCCGGCGGGCCGGTCGGCGCTGTGGCGTCGCCTCGGTGCCCCTGCGGGCGCCGGGGCTTTGACGGCTGGTGGTCGGCGGCATCGTCTCCTCGGATGTGGCTGAAGGGGCCGGCGCCTTCCCGGCAGAGGGGTCAGCACAGTGGCACCGCCTCGCCCGTGCCCTCCGGCCAGGCCGTGAGCGGGGTGAAGCCGCGGTGGCCGCACTCGCCGAAGACCGTGACCGGGGCACCGCCGGACAGGGCGACCAGTCGCCACAGGCCGGGGCGGGAGCGGGCCGCCCGGGTCAGGGGGAGGGCGGAGTCCGTGTCGGCATCGGCCAGTTGCCACAGGTCGCCGTCCGGCACCGGTATCACCCGGTCCAGGGTCACCGGGACCGACTCCAGCCAGGGGTCGTCACACAGCGCGTTGCCGTACCGGGCCGCCGCCTCGGCCGTGGTCGTGCCCGGGGGGCGGAACGCGGCCGGAGCGGGCGGGGCGAACCGCTCGCCCAGAGCGGACCGGGACTGGCCGGCGCCCGGATAGGCGGACAGCTCCGCATCCAGGACCAGGCCGGTCGGCAGGGACAACTCCGGAGCCCGGCCGGCCGCGCCGTAGGACAGCAGCAGCCGCGTGTGGCCCGATGCCGCGCCGTACAGCCATATCCGGCGGGTCGTCAGTTTCGGATCCACCGTGTCGTACTGGGCGAGGACCAGCCAGCGGTCGCGGACCGGAGCACCGTCGGCCGCGGCGGGCAGGCCCAGCCGGGAGCGGACCGTGGCCGCGAGGGAGTCCGGCAGCCGGTCGCGGCGCAGCCAGCCCTGGTCGAGCAGGTGCAGCAGCGCGCACTCCTCCAGCAGCCGGGCCGGCCAGCCCGCGCCGGACGCCGGAATCGCCCCCAACTCCCTCACCCGCGCGGCGAGTCCGGGCGCCTGCGCGTCGACCATGCGGGCCGCCGTCTCGTCCCACAGTCCGTACCCCGCCTGTTCGGCCGCGGCCAGGCCGCCGCGCAGCAGGTCCGCGAGGCGCTGCTCCAGCTCCGTCGCGCCTGCGGTGACCCGTTCGGCCCGGCGTTCGGCGCGCCGCCGCGCCGCCTCCGGATCGGCGGACCCGGACCCCGGACTCCCCTCGTCCCGGGGCTGCTTGTTCTCGGCCCGCTGGCGTCTGCCCGCGAGCCACTGCTCGGCCCAGTCAGGCGGCTCGGCGGACGCAGGCACCGCACCGTCGCCGCCCGCCCACAGCAGGAGCAGCCCGAGCGCGTGCTTGCACGGGAACTTACGGCTCGGGCAACTGCACGTGTACGCCGGTCCGGACGTGTCCGCGAGGTCGACCACCGTCTGATACGGCCTGCTGCCGGTGCCCTTGCACAGCCCCCACACCGTCCCCTCCCCACTCCCCGCCTCGGACCACGGACCGGCCGTGCCGAGCTTGCCTCCCGCTCTGCGTGACGCGACGTCAGGCGCCAGTGACAGCACCTGTTCCGCGGTCCAGCGCACCCCCTGCTCAGTCATGCCTCCGACGGTAGGTCCCGCCACTGACAATCGACCCGGAGCGGGCGTTTGTGCAGGCCAGAGCGATTGTCAGTGGCGTGGTGCACGGTGGATGCCAGATCCGAACCGGCCGAGCTGGAGGGGGCCTCAGCCATGTCTGCCATGCCTGCCACATCCGCGTCCGTGCGACCGACGACCGCCCAACCGAGCAACAGCGAGAGCGCGCAGGCGCTCCGACCGCACGCCGAGCACACCTTCGCCGCCGAACTCACCGCACTCGCCGCACAGGACGACCGCCCGCGCCCGGCCCGCTGGAAGCTGTCGCCGTGGGCGGTGGCGACGTATCTGCTCGGCGGCACCCTGCCGGACGGCACGGTGATCACACCCAAGTACGTGGGCCCGCGCCGGATCATCGAGGTCGCCGTCACCACACTCGCCACCGACCGCGCCCTGCTCCTGCTCGGCGTGCCCGGCACCGCCAAGACCTGGGTGTCGGAGCACCTGGCGGCGGCGGTCAGCGGCGACTCCACCCTGCTGGTGCAGGGCACCGCCGGCACCCCGGAGGAGGCGATCCGGTACGGCTGGAACTACGCGCAGCTGCTCGCGCACGGCCCGAGCCGCGACGCCCTCGTGCCCAGCCCCGTCATGCGCGCCATGGCCGAGGGCATGACGGCCCGCGTGGAAGAGCTGACCCGAATCCCGGCCGATGTCCAGGACACGCTGATCACGATCCTGTCCGAGAAGACCCTGCCCGTCCCCGAGCTGGGTCAGGAGGTCCAGGCGGTCCGCGGGTTCAATCTCATCGCCACCGCCAACGACCGGGACAGAGGGGTCAACGAGCTGTCCAGCGCGCTGCGTCGCCGCTTCAACACCGTGGTGCTGCCGCTGCCGGAGAGCGCCGACGCCGAGGTCGACATCGTCACCCGCCGGGTCGAGCAGATCGGCCGCTCCCTCGACCTGCCGGCCGCGCCCGACGGCATCGAGGAGATCCGCCGGGTCGTGACCGTCTTCCGCGAGCTGCGCGACGGCATCACCGCCGACGGCCGCACGAAGCTGAAGTCGCCCAGCGGCACGCTGTCCACGGCCGAGGCGATCTCCGTCGTCACCAACGGTCTGGCGCTGTCCACGCACTTCGGCGACGGCGTGCTGCGCCCGGGCGATGTCGCCGCCGGCATCCTCGGCGCGGTCGTGCGCGACCCGGCGGCCGACCGGGTCGTCTGGCAGGAATATCTGGAGACCGTCGTCCGCGAGCGCGAGGGCTGGACGGACTTCTACCGCGCGTGCCGGGAGGTCGGCGCATGACCGACGACACCCGCTGGCCCAAGGCCTATGATTCCGGGCCGCTTCTGCTGGGCGTGCGGCACCACGGTCCCGGCTCCGCCCGCGCGGTGCGCACGGCCCTGAACGCCGCCCGGCCCGCCGCTGTCCTGATCGAGGGCCCGCCCGAGGCCGACGCACTGATCCCGCTGGCCGCCGACCCGGATCTCCGGCCCCCGGTCGCCCTGCTCGCCCATGCCGTGGACGAGCCAGGCCGTTCGGCGTTCTGGCCGTTCGCCGGGTTCAGCCCCGAATGGGTGGCGATCCGCTGGGCCCTGGAGCACGACGTCCCGGCCCACTTCATCGACCTGCCGGCCGCGCACACGCTCGCCTGGGAGGAGGAAGAGAAGGATGCAGAGAACGAAAAGGGGGAGGAGAAGGAGAAGGAGAAGGAGGCGGAATCCCGGGAGCAGGTTCGCGTCGACCCGCTCGCCGTCCTCGCCGAGACCGCCGGATACGACGATCCCGAGCGTTGGTGGGAGGACGTCGTCGAGCACCGGGGGCCGGGGGAGCGGGACCCGTTCGCGCCGTTCGCCGCCCTGGAGGAGGCCATGGGCGCACTCCGCGAGCGGTACGGCGACGGTGGGCACGCCCGGGACCTCGTCCGCGAGGCGCACATGCGGCTCCGGCTGCGCGCGGCACGCAAGGAGTTCGGGGACGAGCTGGCCGTGGTCTGCGGGGCCTGGCATGTGCCCGCGCTGCGCGAGAAGACCACCGTCACCGCCGACCGATCCCTGCTGAAGGGGCTGCCCAGGGTCAAGACCGACCTGACCTGGGTGCCCTGGACCCACCGCAGGCTGGCCCGGTCCAGCGGGTACGGCGCGGGCATCGACTCGCCGGGCTGGTACGGCCATCTGTTCCACGCCCCCGACCGGCCGGTCGAGCGATGGCTGACCAGGGTGGCGCGGCTGCTGCGCGAGGAGGACCGGATCGTGTCCTCCGCCCACGTCATCGAGGCCGTCCGGCTCGCCGAGACCCTGGCGGCGCTGCGCGGCCGTCCGCTGCCCGGACTGAGCGAGACCACCGACGCCGTGCGCGCGGTGATGGGCGACGGCTCGGACGTGCCACTGGCGCTGGTGCACGACCGGCTGGTGGTCGGGGACGTCCTCGGCGAGGTCCCGGAGTCGGCGCCGGCGGTGCCGCTCCAGCGGGACCTGGCCCGGCAGCAGCGTTCGCTGCGGCTCAAGCCGGAGGCGCTGGAGCGCGAACTGGAGCTGGACCTGCGGGGCGACACCGACGCCGGCCGCAGCAGGCTGCTGCACCGGCTGCGGCTGCTCGGCGTCGGCTGGGGCGAGCCCGCGCGGTCGCGGGGGAGCACGGGCACGTTCCGGGAGACCTGGCGGCTGCGGTGGGAGCCGGAGCTGTCGGTGCGGGTCGCCGAGGCGGGCGTGTGGGGGACGACCGTGCCGGCCGCGGCACGGGCCAAGGCCGAGGCGGACGCGACGGCCGCGCGCACCCTCGCCGACGTCACCGCGCTCGCCGAGCAGTGCCTGCTGGCCGGTCTGCCGGACGCCCTGCCGGTCGTCATGCGGGTGCTCACCGACCGGGCCGCGCTCGACGCGGACGTCGGCCATCTCGCCCAGGCCCTGCCCGCCCTGGTCCGCTCCCTGCGCTACGGCGATGTGCGCGGCACCGACACCGGCGCGCTGGCCGGCGTCGCCGCGGGCCTCGCCGAACGCGTCTTCGTCGGACTGCCCCCGGCGTGCGCGGCACTCGACACGGACGCGGCGGAGGAGATGCGCGGGCATGTGGACGCCGTGCATACGGCGGTGGGGTTGCTGGCGGAGACGTCGGCCGGGGCGGCTGCGGCTGCCGGTGCGGGCACGGGTGTTGCCGGCCAGGGCGGTGCGGATGCCGATGCCGGAGCTGGTGCTGGTGCTGGTGCTGGTGCCACCGGCCCCGGCCGGGACGCAGGCGGCGGAGAGCGTGCCGGTGCCGCGGTGAGTGCCGGCGCGGGTGGCCGTGCCGGCACCGGTGCCGGACAAGGCGATCTGCGTGACCGCTGGCGGGCCGTGCTGCGGACCTTGTCCGTGCGTGACAGCGTGCCCGGCGTGCTTCGGGGGCGGGCGGTGCGATTGCTGCTGGACGACGGTGAGTTGGGGGCCGAGGAGGCGGCGCGGCTGATGGGGCTGGCGCTGTCGCCCGGTACGCCGCCCTCCGACGCGGCCGCCTGGATCGAGGGCTTCGTCGGCGGCGGAGGCGGACTGCTGCTGGTGCACGACGAGCGGCTGCTCGGCCTGGTGGACGGCTGGCTGACGGGGGTGACGGCGGAGGCGTTCACGGACGTACTGCCGCTGCTGCGCCGCACGTTCGCGGCGTATGAGCCGGGGGTGCGCAGAACGCTCGGCGAACTGGTCCGGCGCGGACCGGCAGACCGCGCGGCCGGCCGGACCGCCCACGGAGTCGTGCCCCCCGGCTTCGCGACCGAGCCGGACACCGACCGCGCCGACGCCGTGCTGCCGGTACTGCGCCTCCTGCTCGGACTGGAGGACCAGGCCGACCGGGACCAGGCCGACTGCGCCTCGGTCCACAGGGGCCCCGCCGGGCGTCAGACGGTCGTCCGGCAGAAGCCTGAGCCAAGGGCGGCCGTGACGGGGTCGGCCATGGCAGGGCCGGTCGACTGTGTCCTGGTCGAGAGTGACCCGATCGGGCGCCGGGCGTTCGCGCTGCAGGAGCCTGTGCCAGGGCCGGCCGAGGGGGGAGCGGCCGAGGCGGGGCTGGCCGGGGCGGGGAGGGCCGACCGGGACCAGGCCGAGTGTGCCTCGGTCCACAGGGGCCTCGCCGGGCGTCAGGCGTCCGCGTGGCAGAAGCCGGAGTCAGGGGCGACCGAGCGCGACCCAGCCTGGAGTGGTCCGGTCGGCGTGGGGACGGTCGAGTCGGCCGCGGTCTGCGGCGACCCAACGGACGACAACAGCCTTGCGGGGGTGGGGACATGGTGACCGAGTCGGTGATGATGGGCGCCGGGGATCCGGTGCGGGAGCGGTTGCGGCGCTGGCGGCTGGTGCTCGGTGGTGAACAGGCCGACGGCACCGGGTGTGCGCTGTCCGGTCGGGACGCGGCGATGGACGGCACGCTCGCCGCGGTCTACGGCAAGGGGGACAAGCCGCAGGCGGGGCGGGACCGTTCGGCGGGGCTCGGTGCCTCGGCGCCGTCGGTGGCGCGCTGGCTCGGCGACATCCGCACATACTTCCCGTCCTCCGTCGTGCAGGTCATGCAGCGCGACGCCATCGAACGGCTCGGCCTCGCCGCACTGCTGCTGGAGCCGGAGATGCTGGAAGCGGTGGAGGCGGACGTGCATCTGGTCGGCACACTGCTCTCGCTGAACAAGGCGATGCCCGAGACGACGAAGGAGACGGCACGCGCGGTCGTGCGCAAGGTCGTCGAGGATCTGGAGAAGCGGCTGGCGAACCGTACCCGGGCCACCCTCACCGGCGCCCTCGACCGCAGCGCGCGGATCAGCCGCCCGCGCCACCACGACATCGACTGGAACCGCACCATCGCGGCCAACCTCAAGCACTACCTGCCCGAGTACCGCACGGTGGTACCGGAACGGCTCATCGGCTACGGGCGGGCAGCGCAGTCCGTGAAGAAGGAGGTCGTCCTCTGCATCGACCAGTCCGGTTCCATGGCCGCCTCCGTGGTCTACGCGTCAGTGTTCGGCGCGGTCCTCGCCTCCATGCGGTCGATCAGCACCCGGCTGGTCGTCTTCGACACCGCGGTGGTCGACCTCACCGACCAGCTGGACGACCCGGTCGACGTCCTCTTCGGCACCCGGCTCGGCGGCGGCACGGACATCAACCGGGCGCTCGCCTACGGCCAGTCCCAGATCACCCGGCCCGCCGAGACCGTGGTCGTGCTGATCAGCGACCTCTACGAGGGCGGCATACGCGACGAGATGCTCAAGCGGGTCGCGGCGATGAAGGCGGCCGGGGTGCAGTTCGTGGCACTGCTCGCGCTGTCGGACGAGGGCGCTCCCGCCTACGACCGGGAGCATGCGGCGGCGCTCGCCGCGCTCGGCGCACCGGCCTTCGCCTGTACGCCCGATCTGTTCCCCGAGGTCATGGCCGCGGCACTGGAGAAGAGGCCGCTGCCGATACCCGACACCGTGTGACGCCGGACACGAAAGAGGAAGGAAAAAGAGGAAGGAAAAAGAGGAAGGAAGAGGAGGACGGAAGAGGAGGAAGGAAGAGGAGGGAAAAGGGATATGGCTACCCATTGGTAACAGGGGGGTTGCGCGGTCTCGGGCGGGCCGTGCGAGGATCGGCGGAGCCCGTGTCCTGCCGAACGAACCGAGGATGTTCAGCTCCTTGACCTTCCCAGCAGCCCTCCTTGGTCCCACCGTGCGCGTGCTGCGCACGGCGGCCGGGCGGCGTGCGCTCCAACTGGTGCTGCTGGTGGGCGGACTGTTCGCGCTGGGCTTCCTCTGCGGCGAACAGGCGCACGCGGCCGACGGAACCCCGGTGCCGGCGAAGGTGACTTCGGCGCGGCCCGGTGGGACGGCGGCGCATGAGGCCCCGGTCCCGGCGGTCCGCACGGTCACCGAGCGGTTCGCCGCCCCCGCGCACATGCTCGGCACACGGGCCGTGAATGGCTCCTCGCCGAGGGCCGTCACCGCCGGGCAGGAGCTCGGCGCACGGGCTGTCACCCCCGTGCAGGAGATCGGCGCGGCACGGGCCGTCACCCCCCTACGAGACACGGTGACCGCGGTGTCCCGGGTCCTGGAGGCCGCGACCGCCCAAGGCGTCGACAAGCCCAAGACCTCGGCACCCGCCCTGCCCCTGCCCGGCCTGCCCCAAGTCCCGGACGTATCCGCACCCCTGCCGCCGGAGCCGAAGTCCGCGGCGCCCCAGCCGCAGGGGCACGGCGGTACGGCGACGCCCGCCCCGGCGGAGCAGAAGGAGCGGCAGCGGCACGTCCGCGCCCACGCCCAGGACCGTGGGACGGCCGTTGGCGCACCGGCGCCGAACGCGGCGTACGGCCCGGAGTTCACCCCCGTGCCGCAGCTCATGGCACGCATCTTCGCGGACCGCGGCGCCCTCGGTGTGGGTGTCCCCGGTCGGCCCGCGCCCGCCGGAGACCCGGACGGTGTGCTGGGCAAGCAGGCCGCCGACGGCAGTGCGTCCCGCCACGGTGACGCGTACGCCGTCACCCTCGACGGCCGGGCGCCGCTGAGGCTCGCTCCCGGCGCCACCGCGCGCGTCGACGTGCCCGGCACCCGGGAACGGCACCGGGACATCCCCGTCTTCCCCGGCTAGGCAGCAGGGCCGACCTCCCCGCTACGGACCTGCCGCGCGGGGGCGGAACAGGTCTGCCCGCCCGTCCGGACCCTCCAGCGATCAGCGCCGTCGAGCGCTGTCAGCCGCCGAAGCGTTCATTGCGATCGGCGTTCATCGCGACCGGCGTTCACCGCGATCGATGTTCGGCGCGATCGGTGTTCAGCGGTCTCCGGACGGAAACCCCAGCTGATTCCGACTGATTCAGTCGATTCCGGCCGTTTCCTGCCATTTTCAAAGGACTTGACGCACGTAATGAACAAGAACATCCGTCGTTCGATCGTGATAGCCGCCGGGGTCACCGGCGCGTGGGCGCTCGGCTCGACCGTCGCCAGTGCCGATGAGCTGTCGGCCACCTCCGTCTCCGTACCGGACGCGGGCGCCGAGACCGGTGGCGCCACCGACACCGTCGCCGGGACGGTCGACGGCGTCCTCACCGGCGTCCACGACACCGTCTCCGGCGTCCAGAACACCGTCCGCAACACCGTCGCGGACACCGCCTCCGGCCTGACCGGCACGGCCACCGCGGCCACCCCGGGCGCCTCCTCCACCTCGCTCACCTCGACGGCGTCCACCGCCACCGGCACCGCCGACCAGGCCCGCCGCTACGTCGAGGCCAAGGTCCCGGCCGCCGCGAAGATCCGGGGCGCGGAGGCCGTCAGGGGTGCTCAGGCGGCCCGCAAGACGCAGACGCATGCCCAGGTCGGCGTCCAGGCCGACGGCACGCACGTCACCGCCCACGCCACCGACGCGGCGGCGCACGCAGCCTCGGCCGCCTCGGCCGTCCCGACCGCCTCCCGGGCCATCCCGCACGGCACCGCGCAGGACGAGATCGACTACCTCTTCGGTCCGCTCTCCTCCTTCGCCCCCGAGGTCGAGGAGGTCCTGGCCGCCGCCCAGACCAAGCTCCAGGCCACGCAGGCGGCGGCCCGTCTGAAGGTGCGGGGTGTCGAGGGCGTCGTACGGACGACGGCGCAGCAGACCGTCGCGGGCGCGCAGGGGCGGACCGTCGGTGCCGCGGACGGCGCACGCGGTACGGCCGCCGGGGCGACCGGTGTGGCCGAGGCCTCCGTCGCGGGTGTGCCCGCGCATGTCACCGGTGCGGCCACGGGCGCCGAGCAGCGGGTCGTCGGCACGGTCCGGGCCGTGCCCGGCATGGTCACGCCGGTCGTGGCGGAGACGACCGCCGCCGTGGTCCCGCCGGTGGCCTCCGCGGCGGTGAACGGCGTGGTGCCGGTGGCCGGCCAGGCGGTGACGGGCGTACCGGGCACGGCCGGGCACGCGGTGACGGGCGGGTACGGGACCGTTCAGCACGCCGGCTCCGCCGTGCACGGGGTTGCCGGGGTCGCGGTCTCCGGGACGCCGGGCGTCGCCGAGGGTGCCGTGTCCGGCGTCTACGGGAGCGCCGAGGCCGCCGTGTCGGGGGTGTACGGAACCGTCGCGGCCACCACCCCCGGTGTCTACGGGACGGCAGGTGCCGCCGCGTCCGGTGCGTACGGGACCGCCCAGGGCGCCGTGTCCGGGGTGCACGGGGTCGCCACGGGTGCCGTGAGCGACGTACGGCCGATGGCCGCGGGCGCGACGGCGTACGCCGGCGGGCTGGTCGGACAGGTCTCGTACGACGCCACGGACGCCGTGCTGCCGCCGGTGGCCTCCGGCGCGGTGCACGGGGTCGTGCCGGTCGCCGGGCAGGCCGTGGCGGACACGGGCGCCCTCGGCCACGGCGTGGCCGCTGACGTCCGGCCCTTCGCGGACGGTGCCGTCGGCGCCGTACCGTCGCTCGCGCACGGTGTGACCACGCGCACCGGAGCCTTCGCCCAGGGCGTGACCGCCCAGGTGCCGCTCTTCGCGGCCGGGGTCACGGGCGCGACCGCACCGCTCACGGACACGGCCACCGGCACGGCCGCACGGACCGCGGACACCGCCACCGGAGCCGTGCACCACGTGGCCGGTACCGCCACCGGAGCCGTGCACCACGTGGCCGGTACCGTCACGGGGACCGTTTCGCCCCTGGCCGACGGCGTAGGCGGGAGCACGGCCGGACTGGCGCACGGCGTCGGGGGCCAGGCCGGGCCCTTCGCGGCCGGAGTCGCCGAAGCGGCCGCGCCGGTCGCCCAGCAGGCCGGGAGCTTCGCGTACGACCTCGAGGGCACCGTCCGCCACAGCGGCGGTCCGCTCGCCGGGCACGCCGTCGGCGGGGCCGGAGGCTACGCCCGTACGGCCGTACCGGCGTATCACCAGTACCAGCAGTACTCACAGGACCAGCAGGACCAGCAGTACCAGCAGCACTTCCAGGGAGCCCAGCACGGCGTGCCGGGCATCCGGTAGGGGGATACCAGGGCCGAGTGCCCCGAACCGCTCCGCGGGGCGTCCGGACCCGGACGGCCGAATGCCGTCGGTTCTTCCGGGGCGGGCGTCCCGCGGCACGGGCGGGTGGTCCCCATTGGGGTGGGGATCAACCGCCCCGGCCCCGGCACCGCCGGGGCCGCCCCAGAGGCCTCACCGGGTCAACCCCAGCCCGGTGAGGCCTCGCACATCCCCCGAAGCCGCCGATCCGCCGTGATCCTTCGGCACGCCGTGCCAGGGAATCCGGCATCATGTGACAGGTATCACCGCTCAGGTGTGACCCTCGATTTAGGGCGCCCCCGCAAGCGGCGATAACCTGCGAGACGGACATGCCGCGCGCTCGGACACCGTGTGCGCCTCCCTTGTGACAAGCGGACGTCACGTTGCCCTTCGCGGCACGCCCACGCATCCAACGAACCGCGAGATCACTGATAGGGACGGAAGCGCGTGGACCTGTTCGAGTACCAGGCGAGGGACCTCTTCGCCAAGCACGATGTACCGGTGCTGGCCGGTGAAGTCATCGACACGCCTGAGGCGGCGCGCGAGATCACCGAGCGTCTGGGCGGCAAGTCCGTCGTCAAGGCGCAGGTGAAGGTCGGTGGTCGCGGCAAGGCCGGTGGCGTGAAGCTGGCCGCCTCCGCGGACGAGGCCGTCGCCCGCGCGACGGACATCCTCGGCATGGACATCAAGGGCCACACGGTCCACAAGGTCATGATCGCCGAGACCGCTCCGGAGATCGTCGAGGAGTACTACGTCTCCTTCCTCCTCGACCGTGCCAACCGCACCTTCCTCTCCATCGCCTCCGTCGAGGGCGGCATGGAGATCGAGGAGGTGGCGGCCACCCGTCCGGAGGCCGTCGCCAAGACGCCGATCGACCCGATCGACGGTGTGGACGAGGCCAAGGCCCGCGAGATCGTCGCGGCCGCCAAGTTCCCGGCCGAGGTCGCGGACAAGGTGGCGAACGTCCTCGTCAAGCTGTGGGACACCTTCATCAAGTCGGACGCCCTCCTCGTCGAGGTCAACCCGCTCGCGAAGGTCGCCTCCGGTGACGTGATCGCCCTCGACGGCAAGGTGTCGCTCGACGAGAACGCCGAGTTCCGCCACCCCGAGTACGAGGAGCTCCACGACAAGGACGCGGCCAACCCGCTCGAGGCCGCCGCCAAGGAGAAGAACCTCAACTACGTCAAGCTCGACGGTGAGGTCGGCATCATCGGCAACGGCGCCGGTCTCGTCATGAGCACCCTGGACGTCGTCGCGTACGCCGGTGAGAAGCACGGTGGCGTCAAGCCCGCCAACTTCCTGGACATCGGCGGTGGCGCCTCCGCCCAGGTCATGGCGAACGGCCTGGAGATCATCCTGGGCGACCCGGACGTCAAGTCCGTCTTCGTGAACGTCTTCGGTGGCATCACCGCCTGCGACGAGGTCGCCAACGGCATCGTGCAGGCCCTGAAGCTCCTGGAGGACCGCGGCGAGAACGTCTCCAAGCCGCTGGTCGTCCGCCTCGACGGCAACAACGCCGAGCTGGGCCGACAGATCCTCACCGACGCCAACCACCCGCTGGTGCAGCGCGTCGACACCATGGACGGCGCGGCCGACAAGGCCGCCGAGCTGGCCGCCGCCAAGTAAGCACTCAGGACGAGGACACCAACACACCATGGCTATCTGGCTCAACAAGGACAGCAAGGTCATCGTCCAGGGCATGACCGGCGCCACCGGCATGAAGCACACCAAGCTCATGCTCGGCGACGGCACCAACGTCGTGGGCGGCGTGAACCCGCGCAAGGCGGGCACCACCGTGGAGTTCGACGGCACCGAGGTACCGGTCTTCGGCACCGTCGAGGAGGCCGTCAAGGCCACCGGCGCCAACGTCTCCGTCATCTTCGTGCCGGAGAAGTTCACCAAGGACGCGGTCGTCGAGGCCATCGACGCCGAGATCCCGCTTGCCGTCGTCATCACCGAGGGCATCGCCGTGCACGACACGGCGTCCTTCTGGGCGTACGCCGGCAAGAAGGGCAACAAGACCCGCATCATCGGCCCGAACTGCCCCGGCATCATCACCCCGGGTCAGTCGAACGTCGGCATCATCCCGGGCGACATCACCAAGCCGGGCCGCATCGGCCTGGTGTCGAAGTCCGGCACGCTGACGTACCAGATGATGTACGAGCTGCGTGACATCGGCTTCTCGACGGCCGTCGGCATCGGTGGCGACCCGATCATCGGTTCCACCCACATCGACGCCCTGGCCGCGTTCCAGGACGACCCGGAGACCGAGCTCATCGTGATGATCGGTGAGATCGGTGGCGACGCCGAGGAGCGTGCGGCCGCGTTCATCAAGGAGAACGTGACCAAGCCGGTCGTCGGTTACGTCGCGGGCTTCACCGCGCCCGAGGGCAAGACCATGGGCCACGCCGGCGCCATCGTCTCCGGCTCCTCCGGCACGGCGCAGGCCAAGAAGGAGGCCCTGGAGGCCGCGGGCGTCAAGGTCGGCAAGACCCCGACCGAGACGGCGAAGCTGGCCCGCGAGATTCTGGGCGGCTGAGCTTCACAGCTGAGCGTTGATGGGCCCGTTCCCCGGTGGGGGCGGGCCCATCGGCGTCTTCGCCGGCCACGAGCGTGTTCACCGCGCGTCCGGTGTCAGCCGCTCGGGCCCCCGCGCGGCAGCGCCCCGCAACTTCGCCCGCAACGCCTGCTGCTTCTGCGACAGCGGCCCCATCACCCCCACCGGCGGAACCCCCTGCACCGCCTGAGCCGGAGCGATCGGTGCCTCGTAGTGCGACGGTGCCGTCCGCAGGGTGAGGGTCGTCGCGCCGATGATCGTCACCGTGAACGCGATCGCCGCCCGCGTCCAGAGCACGTTCCGCCGTTCGCTCTCGCGCCGCACCGGCTGCGGCTCGGTCGCGCGCAGGGGCTCCGCCGAGGCCAGCACCAGCAGCCGGCGGTGCAGCTCGGCGGGGTCGGCCAGTTCCGGCAGATGTGCGGCCAGCGCCTCGCGGGCGTGGGTCAGCCGGTGTGCGGCGGCCGGAGTGCTGGCCTCCGTCTCCGCCGCCGTCTCCGGCAGGTCGAGGCCCACACCGTCGTACAGGACGATCGTGCGCCGGTACGACGGCGGCAGCTTCAGCAGGGCGTGCAGCAGCGCCCGGTCGGCCGGGGCGGCCGGCGGCGGCTCCGGGTGCCGGTAGCGGGGCCGGAAGCGGTGCCAGGGCGAGAGCGCCCAGTCGTACGCCACCGCCCGCACCCAGCCGCCCGGATCCCGGTCCCGGGCCACCTCGGGCCAGCGCTGCCAGGCCGTCTGGAACGCCCGCTCCACGGCCTCGCGGGCCAGTTCCCGGCGCCCGGTGAGCAGATACGTCTGCCGTACGAGGGCCGGGGCACAGAACGCGTACAGCGCGTCGAAGGCCTGAGCCGGCGTCAGCGGGCCGGCCGCGTTCTGCGTTGTCACCGTACGCCCTTCCGTGCGAAAAAGAACATAAACATATATTGGGCGACACATCGGAGGTTCGCCTGTTACGACGGGAAGGCGCGTGGCATTGGGAGCATGGCGTGCGTGAACCTGATGACCGCTCACCGAACCTCGTTGGCACCCCTGCTGACGCGGATGCGGGACCGCGAGCCCGGACTGGCCGCCAGCTTCCTGGGCGGCGCCGTCGCCGCCGGGCTCGGCTTCGCCTCGTTCGCCGCGCTGCTGATGGTGCTGTGGGTCAGCTCGCCGTACCCCGACAACGGTCCGGGCGGCGCGCTGCACGTCGCCGCCGCACTGTGGCTGCTGGCGCACGGCGTCGAACTGGTCCGCACCGACACGCTCTCCGGCGCGCCCATGCCTGTGGGGGTGACGCCGTTGCTGCTGCTGGCGTTGCCCGTGTGGCGGGTGTACCGGGCGGCCAGGGACGCGGTGGACGCGCCCGCCGACGCCGACGGCCCGCCGCCCGTACCCGCGCGGACGGTGTGGACCGGGGTCGTCCTCGGCTACCTCGGCGTCGGCGGCGGGGTCGCACTGTACTGCTCGGGCGGCGAACTGCGGCCCGAGTGGATCTGGGTGACGGTGTGTCTGCCGCTGGTCGCGGCGGGCGCGGCGGCGGCCGGGGTGTGGTCGGCGTACGGCCATCCGCGCGAGCCGGTGCTGAGTGTGCTGGTGGTGCTGCCGGGCCCGGTGCGGCGGCTGATGTTCGGCGAGGACGCACGCGCCCGGGTGGGTACGGCCGTACGGGCCACCGGTGCGGCGATGGCGGTGCTCTTCGGTGGCGGGGCGCTGCTGCTCGGGGTGTCGCTGGTGTGGCACGGCGGGGTGGCGCGGGCGTCCTTCCTGCAGCTGACCGAGGGGTGGACGGGCCGGTTCGCGGTGCTGCTGCTGGGCATCTCGCTGATCCCCAACGCGGCGGTGTGGGCCGCGTCGTACGCCCTCGGCCCCGGTTTCTTCCTCGGCGCCGGGCATGTGGTGCACCCGTTCGTCTCCGATCCGGCGCCGCTGCTGCCGCCGTTCCCGCTGCTGGCGGCGGTGCCCGACGCGGGCGCCGGGACGCCGCTGAACTCGGCGTCGGGGCTGGTGCCGGTGGCGGCGGGGGTGACGGCGGGGTGGTTCGTGGCGCGGGGTGCCGTGCGGTGGCCGGCGCCGGATGCGCCGGCGCCGGTCCGCTGGTCGGCCGTCCGTACCGCCGGGGTCATGCTCCTGACGGCCACCCTCTGCGCGGCGGCCTTCGCCCTGCTCGCCGACCTGGCGGGGGGCCCGCTCGGCGTGTCCGCGCTGGCCCGCTTCGGCCCGGTGTGGTGGCAGGCCGGGGGAGCGGCGGGGGCGTGGACGGCGGCGTTCGGGATGCCGGTGGCGCTGATCGCACGAGCGTGGCGGCTGTGGGGCCGGCGCAGGCGGGGCGGCGAGATCCCGACGCAGGCAGCGGGGGCCGGGGGGAACTCCGGGAGCGGGAAGGAGCAGGGGGAGACGAGGGGGAAGGAGACGGCCGAGGGCAAGGACCCGGGGCAGGACAGGGAGCCGGGCAGGAGCAAGGGCAAGGCCCCGGCTCAGCCGGAGCAGCCCGTGCCCGGCACGGCCGGCACCGCCGAGGAGGAGCTGTACGACGTCCTCCCGGCCGAGGACCCGTTCGCCCCGGACTGGCACGACGACCTGGCCCGCGCTTCCCGCTGGGCGGCCCTACGGGATGCTGCCGCCCCACCCGACCTGCCCGCCCCCAGCGGGACGCCCCCCGCCGAGTCCCACCCGGACCCGGCCGCCCCGCCGCCCGTCACCCCGGAACCGGAACCCCCTGACGCGCCCCGCTGACCCCGCCCGGGACCGGGCGGGGTCGAGCGCGGCGAGCCGTCACCGTGCCGTCGTGCTCGTGCCGCTGGCCCACAGGGCGCCGCCCTTGCCCGGGCCCCCGGCGCTCGTGTAGACCACGAAATTCCCGTCGTTCTGCATCATCGCGTACGCGCCGGAGTGGCGGCCGGTGCCGCTCGCCCACAGGGCGCCGCCCTTGCCGGGGCCTCCGGCGCTCGTGTAGACGACGAGGTCGCCGTCCGTCTGCATCACCGCGTACGCGCCCGAGTGGCCGGAGGTACGGGTGGACCAGAGGGCGGCGCCGTCGCGCCGGCGGTACATCACCAGGTTGCCGTCGGTCTGCATGACCAGGCGGGTGTAGGTGCCTTGCGTCCACCAGCCGGGCCTGAGGGTGGTGCCGGAGCCGATGGTCTGCGGCCGTGCGCCGGTGCCGCTCCGCCACAGCGGTGAGGTGCCGGCCTTGCCGTAGACGACGACGTCGCCGTCGTCCTGCACGGTGGCGTACGCCCCCGGGTTGCCGTACGTCTTGCTCGACCACAGGGCGCCGCCCGTGCCCGGCCCGCCGCCGTTCTTGTAGACGACCAGGTTGCCGTCCGTCTGCATCACCGCGTACGCGCCCGGGTTGCCGCTCGTCCCGGTCGACCAGACCACCTGGCCGGCGCCCGTGCCGGTCTTCAGGCGGGCCACGAGGTTGCCGTCCGTCTGCATGGTCAGCGTCATCGTGGAGCTGCTCAGGCCGTGCCCCGCGGGCAGCCGCTGGCCGGGGTACATGAAGGCGCCCGCGGCGGGTGCGGGGGCCGAGGCGGGGATGTGCGGGTCGACCAGGTGGACGTTCTGCCCGCTGTCCAGGTAGGCGATGCCGCCCTGGTACTCGTCGACGGCCCAGGTCACCCGGCGGTCGTCGGCGACCGGCCCGGCGGGCAGGCCGGCCAGGTCGGTGGTGGTGGCGGTGTCGGTGTGCACGTCGGTGAGGGTCAGCTTGCCCGCAGTCGTGTCGTGCTCGACGACGAACCCGTCACCGAGTTGGGCGAGCCCCGCCGGTACGGGTACGTCCTTGCCGGTGGCCAGGTCGAGTACGCCGGCGGGACCCGACGGGCCGCAGGACCAGTACACCCAGTGCTGGGCGGCGGCCTGCAGCTCGCTGGGCGCACACGGGGCACCGGTCGCGACGGTCTGGGCGGTGCGCCGGGTGGTGAGGTCGATCCGGGTCAGCGTTCCGGCGGCGGGACCGGGGACCCACATGGTGGAGCCGGACAGTGCGGCGGCGGTGATCTGGCGGGTGAAGAGCACGTGGCTGGTGCCGCCCATGTCCGCGTCACCGATGTACTGCTTCTTCGTGGAGCCGCCGTCGTAGACCACATAGCGGCCCTCGGCGTCGACGAGGGTGCCGCCGGTGGCGCCGGGGGTGACCATCACTGCGGAGTCGCCGGGAGACTGCACGGTGACGGCGTCGCCCTGACTGTTGGCGTTCGGCCACAGCTGGGAGATGTTGCCGTCGCCGGTGGCGATGGGCGGGTTGCAGGTGGCCGTGGTGTCGCAGTGGGTGGGGGCGAAGGGGGAGCCGAAGTTCTGCTCGGAGCCGTAGGAGGGTGGCGAGCCCGGCTGGACGCTGCGGTCGTAGACGAGGTCCCCACCGGCGGACGTGCGCCGGACCGTGAACAGCTTCCCGTCGCCGAGGGTCAGCCCGTCGATGGGGGCGGGCATGCCGGGGTCGGAGTCCACGGCGGTTCCCGTCGGGGTGCCTGCCGACCCGGCGGTGAACCGGCGGGCCGCCCAGTCGGTGACCGATGAGCCACCCACGACGACGGCCCCGCCCGGCTCCTGCCTGACGCTGCTGGTAATGACGTGGTCCAGGACCGGCGTCAAGGTCGTTGAGCCGGACAGGGGCATCGTGTAGAGCGGGTAACCGATCGCGTCGTCTGCGCTGGACGGGCCGGTGTGCGACGCTGCGTACGTGATCAGCAGGGAGTCGCCCGCGATGCCCACTTGGTAGAGGGTGCTGTCGTACGTGCTGCCCAGCGGTGCCGACGGGACCTGGATGGTGTTCTCCGTACCGCCGGGGGCGGAACGGGACACGACGTGGACCTGCCCCCCTGAGGTGGTCCCGTCGGCTCCGTACGACGAATACCAGGCGATGTACGTGCTGGACAGCACGGCGCGGGCGCCGGAGACCAGCGGCCCCATGATGGGCGTGACCGCACCGGTCGCCAGGTCCACCAGCGCCAGCCGGTTCTCCGTGGTGCCGTTGATGCTCTCGGTATAGCGCAGTACTACCGAGTCGGCGTCCCCGGCCATCACCACGGCCTGCAGTGTGGCGTCCGCAGGCCAGCCCGTGACCGGTGTGTCGGTCTGCTGTCCGCCCGTGGTGCCGAGCACATGAAAGCCCGTCACGGTTCCATCGGCGGCCTTGGTGACCGTCAACAGGCGCGAGCCGAACGTTCCGACGTAACTCTGACCGGCGCCGGGCTTGATGGTCGTGGTCGTACCCGAGTCCATGTCGTGCAGCTGGTAGCCGTCGGCCGACGGTGTCGCCACCACGTCGGCACCCGCGCCCCAGTACCCGGGTGCCGGGTTGGCCTTGACCTGCGGTACCGGGATGTCCGGCCCGCCGGCGTACTTCGTCCAGACGAAGGCGGGCTGGTTCTCGGACTGGTGCAGAAAGCCGCCTGTGCCCGCGAAGACGACGACGTCCTTGGGCGGGTTGCTGAGCAGAGCGGCCGGTATGACCGTCTCGGTGGGGCCGGCGGCTGACGCCGTCGCCGCCGTCAGCGGCAGGGCCCCGGTGGCGAGGGCGCATGCCGCGGCGACCGCGACGCATCCGCTCCTCAGGGTGTGCTGGGCCACCCGTTCCTCCTCGGGAACAAGCGGGGCCGGACGCCCGTGCGGGGTGCCCGGTCCATTGAGGTTGGAGTGTCGTGCCGTTACGCATGGGTAACGGAGGACAGCGGCACGATAGATCACCGGCATCTCAATGGCCCGGGGTGGGCGGTGAGTTACGCGACTGTTGATCCATTCTTTTCTCGAGCCAGTCGCTTCTTTGGGATCTTCATGTCTTCGGGGTCCTCATGTGGGCTTTTTCCTGCCGCGCTTCCCCGGGGCCCCGCTCAGCTGTTCCCGGCGCCCAGCACCCCTCGCAGCTCCCGTGGCAGCAGTTGCTGACAGGACTGCTTGGCCTCGTGCGTGAGGGCGTCGTTCACGCAGGCGTAGTAGTCGCGGTAGACGAACTGGACCGTGAAGGTCGAGGCCACCAGGACCAGGGCCAGGGAGGCCGTGACCAGGCCGCCGACGGCCGCCGTCGTCTGGGGGCGGCCCCCTCCCGGCTGCGGCGGAGTGTCCGGGTCCGGGCGGCGCGGCTCGGTGCGCAGGGCGCTGATGCCCCAGTACAGGGCCAGCACGCCCAGCAGCAGGGCCACGTACGGCCAGCTGAACAGGGCGAAGAAGACGGCCCACATGCCGGACAGCAGGGCGTAGCGCGCCCGGCGCTGGGCGGGGTCGGTCGGGTCCCAGCGCATGCCGGAGCCGGCCGGTCCACCGGGGCCCTGCGGGCCGCCGCCGGGTCGCTCGCCGAAGCCGCCGGGGGAGCGCCCGGGCTGGTGGTCGCTCCACTGACCGCCCCATGGGCTGCCGTGCCCGGGACCGCCCCCTTGGCCGGCGCCGGGACCGGTGCCATGGCCGTCGGCGCCGCCCTCGGAACCACCGGGATGGCGTGGCTGCCAGGGCCGGTCCGGGGCACCCTCGGGCGGCGGCGCGAACGGGTTGTCGTCCTGCCGCCCACCACCGGGTCCGCCGCCCTGCTGCCCGCCGCCGTATCCGCCGGCGCCCTGTCCGTCACCGTCCCGGCCGCCCTGCCCCGCAGACCCGCCCTGCCCCGCCTGCCCCTGTCCGGCCTCCTCGCCGCCGGCAGCCCGGGCAGGTGAGGTCGGCCGCTCCCGCAGCAGGGCGGTGCCACGCTCGCCTCCGCGGGTCGGAGGGAACGTGAGGAGTCGCAGGCTGCGAGCGGGCATCAAAAGAGCGTCTTCCCCTAGGCGAATACGGCTGTGAACACGGCAGTCCGATATGAGCTTCCTCCCCGACAACGCACCGTACGAAGACCGCGTTCCCGGGGCTGCCCTTCGTGATTCGTTGTGAACGCTACCTTCCGCCCTCGCCCCCGTCCCGTGGGGGCCTTCCCGAGTGCCGGTATCGTTGCTGACGGTCGACCGCTTCGTAGACTTCCCTGTATCGCGGGGCGCGACGCATTCGTACGAATGTACAAAGCGATGTCCAGAGCGCCGGCCGGAACCGTCGCCACCCGAGAAAGGGCCCCACAGTGGCCGCCACCCCCGCTGGCCCCGCGGTCAAGCGCCTCGTCGTGCTGGTCTCCGGATCCGGCACCAATCTGCAGGCGCTCCTGGACGAGATCGAGCGCACCGGAGCCGAGCGGTACGGCGCCCGGATCGTCGCCGTAGGGGCCGACCGAGACGGCATCGAGGGGCTCGCCCGTGCCGAGCGGGCCGGGCTGCCGACCTTCGTGTGCAAGGTCAAGGACCACGAGAGCCGGGAGGCGTGGGACGCGGCGCTCGCCGAGGCGGTGGCCGCTTACGAGCCCGACCTCGTCGTCTCCGCCGGGTTCATGAAGATCGTGGGGAAGGAGTTCCTCGCGCGCTTCGGCGGGCGGTTCGTGAACACCCACCCCGCCCTCCTCCCCAGTTTTCCGGGGGCCCACGGCGTCCGTGACGCGCTCGCGTACGGCGCCAAGGTCACCGGCTGCACCGTCCACTTCGTCGACGACGGCGTCGACACCGGCCCGATCATCGCTCAGGGCGTGGTCGAGGTCCGGGACGAGGACGACGAGAGCGCGCTGCACGAGCGCATCAAGGAAGTCGAGCGAAGGCTGCTCGTCGAGGTCGTGGGGCGGATCGCCCGCAACGGCTATCGCATTGAGGGACGAAAGGTAGTTATCCAGTGACCGCCGAGAGCATCGAGAGCGGCAAGCGGGTCATCCGTCGCGCGCTCGTCAGCGTCTATGACAAGACCGGGCTGGAAGAGCTGGCGCGCGGGCTGCACGAGGCCGGTGTGGAGCTGGTCTCCACCGGGTCCACGGCAGGCCGTATCGCCGCCGCCGGCGTCCCCGTCACCAAGGTCGAGGAGCTGACCGGCTTCCCCGAGTGCCTGGACGGCCGGGTCAAGACCCTGCACCCGAAGGTGCACGCGGGCATCCTCGCCGACCTGCGCCTGGAGAGCCACCGCCGGCAACTCGCCGAGCTCGGCGTCGAGCCGTTCGACCTCGTGGTCGTCAACCTCTACCCCTTCCGCGAGACCGTCGCCTCGGGTGCGAGCGAGGACGAGTGCGTCGAGCAGATCGACATCGGCGGCCCGTCGATGGTGCGTGCCGCCGCGAAGAACCACCCCTCCGTCGCCGTGGTCACCAGCCCCGAGCGGTACGCCGACGTCCTCGCGGCCGTCAAGGACGGCGGCTTCGACCTCGCCGCCCGCAAGCGGCTGGCCGCCGAGGCGTTCCAGCACACCGCCGCCTACGACGTGGCGGTCGCCTCCTGGTTCGCCTCCTCCTACGCCCCGGCCGACGACTCGCAGTTCCCGGACTTCCTCGGCGCCACCTTCGAGCGCGCCAACACCCTCCGCTACGGCGAGAACCCGCACCAGGGCGCCGCCCTCTACGTCGACGGCACGGGCGGCCTCGCCGAGGCCGAGCAGCTGCACGGCAAGGAGATGTCGTACAACAACTACACGGACACGGACGCCGCGCGCCGTGCCGCGTACGACCACGACGAGCCCTGCGTCGCGATCATCAAGCACGCCAACCCCTGTGGTATCGCGGTCGGTTCGGACGTCGCCGAGGCGCACCGCAAGGCGCACGCGTGTGACCCGGTCTCCGCGTACGGCGGTGTCATCGCCGTCAACCGGCCGGTCAGCAAGGAGATGGCCGAGCAGGTCGCCGAGATCTTCACCGAGGTCATCGTCGCCCCGGACTACGAGGAGGGGGCCCTGGAAGCCCTCGCCAAGAAGAAGAACATCCGTGTCCTGAAGGCCCCGGGCGCGCCCTGCAACCGCGTCGAGGCCAAGCAGGTCGACGGCGGTCTGCTGCTCCAGGTCACCGACCGGCTCCAGGCCGACGGCGACGACCCCGCGGGCTGGACGCTCGCCACCGGCGAGGCGCTCGGCGACGAGGAGCTGAAGGAACTGGCCTTCGCCTGGAAGGCCTGCCGGGCCGTCAAGTCCAACGCGATCCTGCTCGCCAAGGACGGCGCCTCGGTCGGCGTCGGCATGGGCCAGGTCAACCGCGTCGACTCCTGCAAGCTCGCCGTCGAACGGGCCGGCGAGGAGCGCGCCCGGGGTTCCTATGCGGCCTCCGACGCCTTCTTCCCCTTCCCGGACGGCCCGGAGATCCTCATCGCCGCCGGTGTCCGCGCGATCGTCCAGCCGGGCGGCTCGATCCGGGACGAGCAGGTCGTCGAGGCCGCGAAGAAGGCGGGCGTGACGATGTACTTCACGGGCACGCGCCACTTCTTCCACTGAGCCGACACCTGAGCGCCGGCGCCTGAGCCGACACGCGATGTCGGCTCAGGTACCGAGTTCGTCCAGGTGACGCACGTTCCGCAGCGGTGAGCAGAAGACGACGAGCCAGCCGGCGGCGATCAGGACGGTCCTCGGCCCGTCCGCGTTCGCCTGGCCCCGGGTGTGGCTGCTCGCCACGCCTCCCTGGCAGCCGCTCCTGCGCTACCCGGCGCGCGGGAAGCAGCATCCTGTACGCCCGGACCGAGACGGCCGAGGCGCTGGTGGCCGGACGATGAGCGCGGGCTCACACGGCGCACTCGCACCACACGGTCTTGCCACCGGGACCGCGTTCGACGCCCCACCGCAGGGCCACGGCGTCGATCAGCAGCAGGCCCCGGCCGGACTCCTCCTCGGCACCGGGGCGGCGTCGTACGAGCCAGGCGTGGGCGTCGGGGTCGCTGACCTCCAGTCGGGTACGGCCGCCGTCCATGCGCGTCAGCCGTACGGTGACCGGGGTGCCCTCGCCGACGTGGTTGATCACGTTGGTCAGCAACTCGCTCACGCAGAGCTGGAGTTCGGGACACGGGGTGTCGTTCAGGTGCTCGCGTACGGCACGACGGGCCTCCGATACGGCCTTGGGCTGCGCGAGCAGGTCCAGGATCAGTGAGCGGTTGTGGGGGCGGGGGAGCATGGCCGTATGCCTTTCTGTGACGAATCACTCACAGAGTGGCGTCGGCTGCCCTACCGTGAAAGAGGTTTCGGTTGCGCTGGGTAACTGGTAAACGACGGTGGTGAGTTGTGCCCGCACGCAAGGACCCTGACGCGTCGGCGAGCGTCCCGAGCTTCTACGGCGCCGAGTTGCGCTTCAAGCGGGAGCAAGCGGGGCTGACGCTGGAGCAGTTGGCCGAGGGGAGTTTCCGGGGGATCTCGTTCCTGAGCCAGATCGAGCGGGGGGAGCGGGGGATGCCGATGGATCTGGCCCGGCACGTGGACCGGAAGCTGGGGACAGACGGGTTTTTCGAGCGGCGGTGTAAAGACGCGGCCAAGGCGAGGAACACGGGGCATCCGCTGTACTACGTGGAGGTGCCGGACCTGGAGAAGCAAGCGGCGACGCTGGAGGAGTGGGCGCCCAATGCCATTCCCGGTCTCCTGCAGACCGAGGCGTGCATGCGGGGTCTTATGCGGTACGGGGCGCCGCTGATTTCCCCGGACACGGTCGAGAAGAACGTGCGTGCACGCATGGCGCGTGCGGAGTTGTGGAAACGCCAGGACCGGCCGACCTACTGGGGAATCCTGCGGGAGTCGCTCATCCGGAACGTACCGCTTCCACCTGCGCTGATGGCCGAGCAGTTGGAGCACATCCTGGACGTGATCGGGTCGACGCGGAGCGTTCTGCAGATCGTCCCGGAAACCCGCCCCTGGCACCCCCTCATGCACGGCATGGTCAAGATCATGACCTTCGCTGACGCTCCACCTCTGGTGTGGACGGAAGGGGACTTCAACGGCCAGATCCTGGACTTTCCGCCTCTCGTGAAGGGCTATCGCGGGTCGTACGATCTGCTTAGGGCCGTCGCACTACCGCCTGACGCGTCCCTTGCCCTGATCGAAGAAGCAGCGAGGACCTACAGACATGAAGCTCGGCAAGGGGATTGACCTGAGTTCGGTCACCTGGCGCAAGAGCAGTTACAGCAACAACGACGGCGCCGACTGCGTAGAAGTAGCCGACGCTCTCCCCAACCTCGTCCCCGTCCGCGACTCCAAGAACCCGGACGGCCCCGCCCTCCTCTTCCCCGCCCACGCCTGGACAGCGTTCATCGACGGCCTCCGGCCCTCCCCCGAGGGAGCCGGAGACCGTCGAGCCTGTTAGGTCGGGTCAGCAGGGGCGCAGGGAGTAGATCGGGTCCCACGTCGCCGTGCCGGCCTCGTACGCCGTCGAGGTCCAGCGGACGCTGCCGTCCTGGTTGAAGAACCTGGCGACCGTCCCCGGGGTCTGGTTGTTGGTGAACGGGCCGTCCCCGGTCCAGTTGTTCACGGTCCAGGTCTGGCACTTGTAGAAGTCGAACTTGGTGCCCTTGACGACCATGCACAGGTGACCGTAGGCACAGTCCAGGTCCTTGGCGGCGGCCTTGCCCTTCGGGGCCTCGGTGAGGGTCAGGCCGTCGTAGCGGACCTGGTCGGCGGATGCCGAGAGCGGCTTCGGGTGGCCCGCGAGGACCTGGCCGGCCACCTGCTGGACGCCGGTGACCCGGGTGCCGTCCGGTGTGGCGGCGGTCGCCGCGACCGTGGAGCCGGCGAGCAGGGCGGTGGCCGCGACGAGCAGCGCGGCGGGCTTGGCGATGTTCACTGTTCCCCCATGTGAACGAGTGGTTCGGTGGTTCCACCGTCCCAGCCGCGCCCGTCCGCAGGTACCTCGGACGTCTGAGGGTCACTTCCTTCCCGGGGGCGTGTACTCCTTGAGGTAGTGGGCGACACGGGCGCAGTAGTCGCGGTACTTCGGGGGAACTCCGCCCGTGTCGTTCACTTTCGAGTACGACGTCCGATAGGCGGCGGCGAGCAGCACCCGCTTGTCGCCGGGCAGGCCGGACTTCAGGTTGGGTGCCATGAAGCAGAGGTAGCGGCCCATGGCCGGGATGGAGACGGAGGGCGTGAGGGGCGGGGTGGGCGTCGTCGGCGCGGGGACGCCGTCGTCGCGCATGTACCAGCGCAGGACGGCGGGGGTCCAGCGGGCGATGCCGAACTCGTGCTGGGCCGGGTCGGAGAGGTTCGGGTCGAAATTGCTCTCGGCCTTCAGCATCGCCGCGACGAGCGCGGGGGTGACGTCGGGCCCGGGGCAGGCGTGGGCGGAGTCGACGATGAGCTTCCGGTACTGCACCGGGACGCCCTTGTCCGTGCGGAGTTCGGAGGCGCCGTAGGTGGCCACGCCCTTGTCGTCGGTGCCGCCGGCAGCCGTCCAGGTGCTGATGCCGTACCCCAGGGCCGCCACGGCGACGGTGGCGGCCGCGGCGCCCGCGATGACCGTCCGCCGGCGTCTGCGGCGCGGGAAGAGCCGGGGCAGGCGCGGCGAGCGGCTCGTGCCGGCGGCCGACTCGACCCGGCGCAGCAGCGCCTCGGTGCCGATGCGCGCGGCGTGCGTACGGGCCAGGCAGTCGCGGATGATCTCCCGCCAGGCGTCCGGGAGCCCGGGCGACAGACGCAGTTCGTCGGTGCCGTGGGCGTAGGCGGCGGCCGCGTCGCGGCGGGCCGTCGGGGTGGCGCCGGACAGCGGGAAGGAGTCGGTGAGGACGAGATGGGCGAGCACGCCGAAGGCCCAGACGTCGGCGGACGGGCGGATCCGCCGGCCGCGTTCGCCGATCTCCGCCCACAGCAGCTCGGGTGGGGTGTAGTCGGGGGTGGAGAAGGCCGGGGTGTAGGCGTGGGTGCCCTCCAGCTCGGCGGCCATGTTGAAGTCGGCGAGCCGCGCCGAACCGTCCGTCATCAGCAGCACGTTGGCCGGCTTCAGATCGCCGTGCACCCAGCCCGCCCGGTGCAGCTGGGCCAGTCCCTCGCAGACCTGGGCGAGCAGGGCGGGCCCGGCGGCGGGGCGCGGCGAGCCGGCCAGCAGGGCGGACAGGGAGCCTTCGGCCCGCTCCAGCACCAGGACGGTGGCGCCGTCGAGTCCGGGGTGGCCGGGGTCGTCGACGACGAGGCTCTCGTACATCCGGATCAGCCGCGGCCGTCTCAGCCGCCGGTGCAGGCCGACCTCGCGCTCGATGAGTTCGCGCAGGTGGGCCAGCTGGCGCGGGGTGCCGGTGCCGGTGGGCAGGAACTTCAGGGCGGCGGTGCGCGGCAGTTCACGCTCGCCGTCCCCGGTGCGCCGGCCCACGTAGACGCTGCCGAAGGCCCCCGTCGCGATCGGCTCGCGCACCTCCCAGACGCCGACCCGGTAGCCCCTGGGCACGGGAACGGCGTACGGCTCGGTCACCGGGCCGACCGGCTCGCGGCGGCGGACCCGGAGCCGGACAGGACGAGCAGGTCGTCCTCCCGTACGAGGTCGAAGCGGAGCGCCAGGGAGACCAGCGACTCCTTCTTGCCGTTGAGGCGGGGGCCGGTGTCCGCGGTCTCCGGGCCGGGCTTGAGCCGTAGTTTCACGGCCAGGTAGTCGATGTTCCACTGCACCGAGGTGCGCGAGGCGGCCGGCCAGGCGGGGCGCAGCCGGTCGACGACCTGGTCGACGGTGGGCAGCGGGGCGTGCGGGTCGCCGCGCAGCCGGGGTTCGCACAGCGCGGCCAGCACGGCGAAGTAGCGCTTGGTGCGGTCGACGGAGAAGGCGGGGGCGGTGGTGTCGCCGTCCGCTCCGGCGCCGTCGCGCAGGTAGTCATGGCGCGGCGCCCACACCTCGATGGTCAGCAGCTCGCCCGCGGCGGGCAGCACGATCCGCGAGAACTCGAACGGGATCGGCGCTTCGAGTCTGCCCGGGCCGACCTTGATGTGTTCACCGGCGCCCTCCGGGTTCTCCACGACGTACGTCTGCCGCGCGGACAGGTTGCTCAGTATCCAGAACGCGCCCTGCGCGCTCAGCTCGCCGGCCCGGCGCGAGACGCCCTCGTGCGGGATCGTCAGACTGTTGCCGGGCGCCCGCCCGAAGGCGAGGCGCTCGCCGGGGGCGAGCCGGATCTGGTTGCGCTGCGGTCGGTCCTCCGGGATCGGCGGAGGTACGACGATGATGCTGTACAAGCTGCCTCTTCCCGTCCCTGACGGCCACCCCGGCCGCGGGCGGCCACCCCAGCCAGACTAGGGGGAGACAGCAGGGCCGTGCCTCCCCCTGGACGGGTGAGACACGGCCCTCGGCGTTGAAATGGCGCGAACTGTTCCGTCGCGCGGGCGGGTTCAGTAGCGCGCGCGGTTGAACCAGGCCCTGCCGCCGGCTCCGCCCACGAAGCAGGCGATCAGGATCGCCAGAACCGTGTGCACGAGGCCCACGATGACGAACGGGTACAGGCCGAGGACCGCGGTGATGATGCCGAACACCAGGGTGGTGATGCGCAGGCCGTTGCCGCCGGTGTTGAACTTCGCCGCGAGGACGGCCGCGAACACGCCCCAGGCGAGCGCGAACACCGCCATGCCCATCAGGATGCCGGTGCCGTAGTCGGCGACCCGCTGGAAGGAGGAGTTGTCCTGCAGGTTGCTGTCGTTCTTGGCGTGGTTCACGGCGATCGCGTAGAACACGAACAGACCCGCGCCGATCACCTGCAGACCGACGATCACCCACAGCATCACCCGGGCCGCGCTGACGTTCCCCGGCATGGCGGTCATCGGGGCGCCGGCGCCGTACGCCTGCTGGACGGGCGGTGCCTGGGGGTAGCCGTACCCGGGCTGCTGGCCCTGAGGGTAGCCGTAGCCCTGCTGCTGGCCCTGCGGCGGGCCGTACGGGTTGTTCGGGTCGCCGAAGCTCATGGTGGTGGTTCCTCCGTTGCTCGAGTGCGGGGACGAGTCGCGGCACTGCACGGAGGAGAGTTTCTACAGATGCGGTCCGTCCCCCCGTTGAGCTGCCCGCTGCACTGTGCTGTTCATCGTTCTTGACCGGTTACCGACTTGTCCAGCCGGACGACCCAGGTGTTGTGCAAGTGCAACATCGTCGATCATCTGGTGACATTGCGGTACGGCGCCCGGCGACCCCGGATTGGAACCGGGGGCGGGTCATCCGCGAGGATGGGGGGTATGACCGCCCAGATTCTCGATGGCAAGGCCACCGCAGCCGCGATCAAGTCCGATCTGACCGCCCGCGTGGCGGCGCTGAAGGAGAGGGGCATCACGCCCGGCCTCGGCACGATCCTGGTCGGGGACGACCCCGGCAGCCATAAGTACGTCGCCGGCAAGCACCGCGACTGCGCGCAGGTCGGCATCGCCTCCATCCAGCGCGAGCTGCCCGCCACGGCGACCCAGGAGGAGATCGAGGCGGTCGTCCGGGAGCTGAACGAGGACCCGGCCTGCACCGGTTACATCGTCCAGCTGCCGCTGCCCAAGGGCATCGACGAGAACCGCATCCTGGAGCTGATGGACCCGGCCAAGGACGCCGACGGGCTCCACCCGACGAACCTCGGGCGGCTGGTGCTGAACGAGCCGGCTCCGCTGCCCTGCACCCCGAACGGCATCCTGACCCTGCTGCGCCGCCACGGCGTGGAGATCAAGGGCGCCGAGGTCGTGGTCGTCGGACGCGGTGTGACCATCGGGCGTCCGATGCCGCTGCTGCTCACCCGCCGCAGCGAGAACGCCACGGTGACCCAGTGCCACACCGGCACCCGTGATCTGTCCGCCCACCTGAAGCGGGCCGACATCGTCATCGCGGCCGCCGGCGCCCCGCACCTGATCCGCGCCGAGGACATCAAGCCGGGTGCCGCGGTCCTGGACGTCGGTGTGTCCCGCAACGCCGAGGGCAAGATCGTCGGTGACGTCCACCCGGACGTCGTCGAGGTGGCCGGCTGGATCTCTCCGAACCCCGGTGGTGTGGGCCCGATGACCCGGGCGCTGCTGCTGGTCAACGTGGTCGAGGCGGCGGAGCGCAGTGCCGGCTGAGGAAGCCCGCGCGGGGGCGGTCACCCGCGCAACGCAGAACGGGCGGGCATTCACCCGCGCACACGACGACGGCGAGGAGCGTCCCGAGCGGACCACCCGCCGCTTCCCGCGGATCACCCGGGACACCGCCCGGCCCGAGGGCGGCGGCCGGGCCGCCTCCCGCGACGCCCCGGCCCCGGCGCGACAGTGGCCCCTGCTCGTCGTGCTCTGCGGGGTCGCGCTCGGCCTGCTGCTGACCGCCTTCGACCTGTTCCGCGCCGGCACCCTGCTGATCGGCGCCACCCTGCTGGCCGGCGCGGTCATGCGCTGGATACTGCCCGGCGTCGGCATGCTCGCCGTCCGCTCGCGCTTCACGGACATCGTCACGTACGGCATCCTCGGCCTCGGGATCGTCCTGCTGGCGATGATGGCCCAGCCCGACCCCTGGCTGCAGATCCCGTTCCTGAAGGACCTGCTGCACGTCACGCTCAGCAACAAGTAGCGCCAGGCGCGACAGCGCGCCGCCGGTGGCCCGCGCCTCCCCCGGGGGCGCGGGCCACCGGCGTGTCCCCGTCCCCGACGCTACGGCCGCCCGCCCCGGCCGCGCCTCCACCCGCGGGCGGAACTCTCCTACCACCCCGGGCGGTAGCCGACCGGTGCCTGCAACTTCCGCGGTACCCCCACGGGTTGACTCCCGCCTCCGGCCTCGGGCGTTACCCTGCGGCGGTGCGACCGCCGACCCTCCGCCCGCTCGTGGACCCGCTGATCGCGGTCGCCATGACCGTGGTCGCCGTCCTGCTCGGGCAGGAGTCGCGGTCGCAGGGCTGGAAGGAACTCGACGCCCGCGCCTACGCCCTGGTCGCCCTCGCCCATCTGCCGGTCGCCCTGCGCGGTCGCCGGCCGCTCCTGGTCTTCGCCGTCGTCCAGGCCGCCGCGACCGTCTACATCACCCTCGGCTACTGGCCGGTGGTGTGCACCTTCGGCTCCATGCTCGCGCTGTACACCGTGGCCTCCGTACGCCCCGTGCGCACCGCGCTGGCCTGTGCGGCCTGCCTGACCGGGGTCTGGGCGTACGCCGGTGTGGTCAGCCACACCCCGTCCATGGCGTCCGTGCTCGGCCAGGCACTGCTGTACTCCTCGGTGCTGGTCTGGTTCGGGCACCTGGCCCACCGCTCCGCCGAGCTCACCCGCCGGCTGCACGCCGAGCAGGCCGAGCGGGCCCGGCGCGCGGTCGCCGAGGAACGCGGCCGGATCGCCCGCGAGCTGCACGACGTGGTCGCCCACCACATGTCCGTCATCTCGGTGCAGGCCGGTCTTGCCCGGTTCGTCTTCGACTCCAACCCGGGCCGGGCCCGCGGCGCGCTCGGCACCATCGCGGACACCAGCGGCGAGGCCCTGGAGGAGCTGCGCCGCATGCTGCACCTGCTGCGCGAGGAGGACCCCGAGGCGCCCGAGCGGGCCCCCATGCCGACGCTGGCCCGGCTCGGCGAACTCCTCGACCGGGTCCGCTCCGGCGGGCTGCCCGTGGACCTCGCCGTGGCGGGCACCGGGCGCCCGCTGCCGCCCGGCGTCGAACTGTGCGCCTACCGCGTCGTCCAGGAGGCCCTCACCAACGTCCTCAAACACGCCGGTCCGGCGCACGCGCGCGTGGAACTCCGGTACGGTGCCCACGAGCTGACCGTCCGGGTCACCGACGACGGTCAGGGGACGATTCCGGCCAGAGTGCCGACGGGGAGCGGACACGGCTTGATCGGCATGCGCGAGCGGGCCAAGCTCTACGGTGGGACGATCACGGTCGGCCCACGCTCCGGGGGCGGCTTCGAGGTCCTGCTCACCCTGCCCACGTCGGCCGCCGAGCGCGGCCGTACCGGCTCGCCGGAAGCGGAGCGGTAGGCGGTAACGGGACGGCGCACGTCGGGGGGACGACCGTACGGCATGACCAGAGTGCTCGTCGTCGACGACCAGTTCCTCATCCGCGCCGGGCTCGTCGGCCTGCTGGAGGCCGCGCCCGGCTTCGAGGTGGTGGGCGAGGCCGGGGACGGTGAGCAGGCCGTACGGCTCGCCACCGAGACCCGCCCCGATGTGGTCCTCATGGACATCCGGATGCCCGGCGTCAACGGCATCGAGGCCACCGAGCGGATCCTCGCCGAGGCCGACGGCCGCCCGCCCCGGGTGCTGGTGCTGACCACCTTCGACCTCGACGAGTACGTGTACGGGGCGCTGCGCGCCGGGGCCTCCGGGTTCCTGCTGAAGGACTCCGGGCCGGAGCGGCTGCTCGCCGCGGTCACCGCGGTCGACGGCGGCGACGCGCTGTTCGCGCCCAGTGTCACCCGGCGCCTGGTGGAGGCCTTCGCCCGCCGGCAGGCCCCGGACCCGGCCGGTACGGCCCCGCCCGACCTCGGCGTGCTCACCTCCCGCGAGGTGGAGGTCCTCAAGCTCACCGCCCGCGGGCTGTCCAACGTGGAGATCGCCGACCGCCTCTACATCAGCGAGGCCACCGTCAAGACCCACCTCAACCGCACGATGAGCAAGCTGGACCTGGGCAGCCGGGCCCAGGCGGTGGTGCTGGCGTACGAGACGGGACTGGTGACGCCGGGCGGCTGAACGGCGGCTCGCCCCCACCCCCGAAGAGGGGCGAACCACCGTCCGTCGATCACCCTTCCGCCTGTGAACCCCCTGTTCAACGCCTGTCCTTGCGCTGTGGCACGGAAGTGACCGTTCCGCTACGGTCTCCGCGCGCCGTCCATGCCCCCGCGCGCCCCCACTCCGGGAACTGGGATCCTTAGGCAGGGCATCCTTATGGGTAGCCAGGACGGGGAAAGCCGGGGGGAGAGCAGGGGGAAGCGATGCCTCGTTGGAAAGACCTGCCAGAGGAACTGGATCCGCAGATCAAGGAGTTCACCAGCCAGGTACGGCGGCTCGTGGACCGCAGCGGTCTCAGCGTCGCCGCACTCGCCGACCGCACGGGCTACAGCAAGACGTCCTGGGAGCGTTACCTGGGCGGCCGGTTGCTCGCGCCCAAGGGCGCGGTCGTCGCGCTCGCCGAGGTCACCGGCACCAACCCCGTGCACCTGACCACGATGTGGGAGCTGGCCGAACGCGCCTGGAGCCGCGCGGAGATGCGGCACGACCGCACCATGGAGGCGATCCGCATCTCCCAGGCGCGCGCGGCGCTCGGGGAGTCCGGCGCGGCGGAGGCCACCGGCGGCCCGTCCGCCCGCAAGGCAGGCGGCACCGGCCGGGCCACGGGAATCGCCGGCCCCGCCGGCGTCTCCCCGACGATCCCACCCCAGCCGACGGCCCCCGACGCCGACGCCCGGGAGGGCACGGGACGCGATCGAACGGGCGGTCCGGGACGGGGGCCGGCTGACGGGGGTGTGGGTCGTGGTCCGGGTGACGGTGTGGGGAGCGGGTCGGTCGGCGGTGTCGGGCTCGGGTCGGTCGACGGCGTCGGGCGTGGGTCGGCTGACGGGGGAGCCGGGCGTGGGCTGAGTGGCGGCGCGGGCCGTGGCGCGGGCGAGGGCTTGGGGCGCGGGTCGGTTGGCGGTTCGGTTCTCGGGCCGGGCGATGGTGTGGGGAGCGGGTCGGTCGATGGGGTCGGGCTCGGGTCGGGGGAGGGCGCGAGCCGCGGTGCCGAGGACCGTGACGGTGACGGGCGCGGTGAGAGCTCGGGCGGCAACTCCTGGGGGCTGGCCGGGTATCAGGGCCCGTCCCGGGCGAGCGGCCGGCCCGGTGCCGGCGCGCGCGTGGGTGCCTCTGCCGGGTCCGCCGTCGCTTCCGACGGCTCCGGCTGGACTCCGGGTACCCCGAATCCGTACGACGGTCAGCCCCAGGCACCCCGTCCCGCCGACGGCACGGCGCGGGGGAGTGCCGGCCGGCAGCGGGTGATCATGTTCCTCGCGGGGCTGGTCGGGGTGCTCGTCGTCATCGTCGCCGTCTTCTACTTCACCGCCCCGGGCAGCGGGAAGCACAAGAACACCGCCAAGCCGTCCCCGGCCGCGACGCACGCGAGCCCGCCGCCCGGGGTCAAGTGCACCGGCTCCGCCTGCACCGGCAAGGACGCCGAGGCCATGGGGTGCAGCGGGGACCTGGTGACCACCGCCAAGACCGCCGTCGTCGGTACGACCACCCTGGAGGTCCGCTACAGCAAGGCCTGCGGCACCGCCTGGGGCCGGATCACCGGCGCCGCCGAGGGCGACAAGGTCCAGCTCTCGGCCGGGAGGGTCCGGCAGACCGGCGAGACCAGCGGCGCCGGCGACACGATCGCCTACACCCCGATGGTCGCCGTGCAGAACGCCGCGGAGGCCAAGGCCTGCGCGACGCTGGCGTCCGGGCGGACGGGGTGCACGAAGTAGGCGGTGCACCGGCGCTGGTGCGCGGACAAGGAGCAGACACAGACCGGACGAGGAGCGGACGAGGACCGGACGAGGAGTGGTTGCGAAACGGGGTGGGATTCGCGAAACGGGCGCGGCTCGGCGGCCCCTGAAACAGGGAGGGTGAAATTCCGGGACCGCAGGCATGCCGGTGCGGATCCTGGGCACGCGTCGAGTACCCCCACGGGAGTCCGGTAACCGGTCCCCCCACCTGGCGGCCGCTCCGTCCTCTCACCCTCTCCCGGACGAGCGGCCGCCCTTTCGTTCGGGACGTGTCCGACTTGTGGGGTGAGCCACACGGCCCTGTACGTCTCGCATGCCGGATGCGCGATAGCCTGACCGCTGATCGATCTCTCGACGCCAAGAGATCGATCATCCCGCCCGGGGCAGGGACGCCCCACCGCCAGCTGTCATACGGAGAACGCCATGACCCGCACTCCCGTGAACGTCACCGTCACCGGCGCGGCCGGCCAGATCGGTTACGCCCTGCTCTTCCGCATCGCCTCCGGCCAGCTGCTCGGCGCGGACGTGCCGGTCAAGCTGCGCCTGCTGGAGATCACCCCGGCCCTCAAGGCCGCCGAGGGCACGGCCATGGAGCTCGACGACTGCGCCTTCCCGCTGCTTCAGGGCATCGACATCACCGACGATGCGAACGTCGCCTTCGACGGCGCCAACGTAGCCCTCCTGGTCGGTGCCCGTCCCCGTACCAAGGGCATGGAGCGCGGTGACCTGCTGGAGGCCAACGGCGGCATCTTCAAGCCGCAGGGCAAGGCCATCAACGACCACGCCGCGGACGACATCAAGGTCCTGGTCGTCGGCAACCCGGCCAACACCAACGCGCTCATCGCGCAGGCCGCCGCGCCGGACGTCCCGGCCGAGCGCTTCACCGCGATGACCCGTCTGGACCACAACCGCGCGCTGACCCAGCTGGCGAAGAAGACGGGCACCTCGGTCGCGGACATCAAGCGCCTGACCATCTGGGGCAACCACTCCGCCACCCAGTACCCGGACATCTTCCACGCCACGGTCGCCGGCAAGAACGCCGCCGAGGTCGTGAACGACGAGACGTGGCTGGCCGAGGACTTCATCCCGACCGTCGCCAAGCGCGGTGCCGCGATCATCGAGGCCCGCGGCGCGTCCTCCGCGGCCTCCGCCGCCAACGCCGCGATCGACCACGTGTACACCTGGGTCAACGGCACGGCCGACGGTGACTGGGCCTCCATGGGTATTCCGTCGGACGGCTCCTACGGCGTCCCGGAGGGCCTGATCTCCTCCTTCCCGGTCATCGTCAAGGACGGCGCGTACGAGATCGTCCAGGGCCTGGACATCAACGAGTTCTCCCGTGCGCGCATCGACGCCTCCGTCAAGGAGCTCGAGGAGGAGCGCGAGGCGGTTCGCTCCCTGGGCCTCATCTGAGGTTCCGTCGGACACGTCAACGCCCGGCATCCCGCCCCAGGGGTGCCGGGCGTTCGCCGTGTGCGGGTGTGTGGTGGGCTGCTCGCGCCCGCCCGGCGGCAGCCGCAGGTCCGGCAGAGCCCCGCGCCCCTTCGGGGCGCTTTCCGTACCCGGCGATCACCAGCGCCGTGGCGACCAGCACCACCACCCCCACCGTCCGCAGCGCCGGCCCCATGCCGTCCAGCAGGTCCGCGTGGCCGGACAGCACCGTGCCGGTGACGGCCACGCCCAGCGCGGCCCCCGTCTCCCGGGCCGTGGTGCCGAGGCCCGAGCCGAGGCCCGCCTGGTGGGCGGGGAGCGAGGTGACCACGCCGATGGTCAGAGCGGGCATGGACAGCCCGGCCCCGGCCGAGATGACCAGCAGCCAGCACACGAACACCGCATACGGGGTGCGGGCGTCGGCCGTGGACGCGCCGAGCAGCCCGAGGCCGATCAGGGTGAGACCGGCGCCGATCACCGCGCGGGGACGGTCGGCCCAGCGGGTGGCCAGTCTCTGCGTGGCGGCCATCCCGAACACCAGCGGCAGGATCGCCACCCCGGTGACGGCGGCGCCGAAGCCCTTCACGCCCTGCAGATACTGCGAGTTGACGAAGAACAGGGAGAACAGGCCGAAGAAGCCGGTGGCCGTGCCGAGGGAGGCCGCCCGCAGGCGGGCGGAGGCGAAGACCCGCGGGTCGAAGAGCGGGGCCGCCGAGCGCAGGGCGTGGGTGGTGAAGGCGGCGATCAGCAGGGCGCCCGCCGCGAAGGCGCCGAGGATGCGGACGGAGGACCAGCCGTACGTCGGGCCCTCGATGATGCCGAACAGGATCGCCACCAGGCCCGCCGTCAGCAGCAGGGTGCCGAGCGGGTCGGGGCTGCTCCGGGTGGCGGGTTCGGTGCGCGGGACCGTGATCGAGACGGCCGCCGCGAGGACGACGGCGAGCGGGACCATCACCGCGAACAGGGCGCGCCAGGTGAGGAACTGGCCGGCCAGTCCGCCGCCCAGGTTGCCCGCCGCGCCGCCCAGGCCGATCGACAGCGTCCAGGCGCCCATCGAGCGGGCCCGGTGCTCGGGCGCGGACAGCTGCATCAGGACCGAGAGGGTGGCCGGGGTGATCAGGGCCGCTCCGGCGCCCGACAGACCCCGGCCCGCTATCAGTACGGCCGGGCCGGTCGCGAGCGCGCTGGTGGCGGCGCCCGCCGCGAACAGCGCGAGCCCGGTGAGCAGGGCGCCCTTGCGGCCGTACCGGTCGCCGAGCGCGCCGGCCGGGACGAGCAGGCCCGCGAAGACGATGACGTAGGCGTCGACCGTCCACAGGATCTCGGTGTGCGAGGGGTGCAGGGACGACGAACTCAGTTGTGGGATGAGGAGGTTGATGGCGGCGACCATGCTCTGGGCGACCAGGACGCAGGCGCACAGCGCGAGCAGGGTGGGGCGTTTCAGGGCGTGCGTGGGCACGGCTCCTCCCGGGAGCTTCGGTGGGTGGTGGGGGATGCGCACTCACCGTAGGCTCGCCGGTGACCTGCTTTCCAGTGCAACCTTTGCAAGGGATACCTGCACATGACGCAATCCACCGGCCTGGACCTGAATCTGCTGGTCGCGCTGGACGTGCTGCTGGAGGAGCAGAGCGTGCAGGGCGCGGCGCACCGGCTGCATCTGTCCGAGCCCGCCATGAGCCGCACCCTCGGCCGGATCCGCAAGGCGCTCGGCGATCCGGTCCTGGTGCGCGCCGGCCGCCGGATGGTGCCCACCCCGCACGCGCTCGCCGTACGCGCCGAGGTGAGCGCCGTGGTGGAGCGGGCCCGGGCCCTGTTCGCGCCCGGCCGGGACACCGACCTGCGGACCGTCTCCCGCACGTTCACGATCCTCGCGCACGACTCGATGGCCGCCACCCACGGCGCCGCCCTCTTCGCCCGCGCCGCCCGCGAGGCCCCCGGCATCCGGCTGCGCTTCCTCTCCGAGAGTCATGTGGACCTCCCGTTCCTGCGCCAGGGCACCGCCGACCTGGAGGTCGGGGTGATCGACACAGCCGCGCCCGAGGTGCGTGTGGAGACGGTGTACGAGGAGCGCATGCTGGGCGTCGTACGCGCCGGACATCCCCTGCTCACCGGGGAGTTGACACCCGAGCGGTTCGCCGGGGAGGCCGGCCATCTGATCGTCTCCCGGCGCGGCAAGCAGCACGGGCCGATCGACGAGGCGCTGGCCCGGCTCGGCCTGGAGCGCCGGGTGGTGGGCAGTGTCGGCACCTACCCGGCCTCACTGTTCGTGCTGCGCGAGACCGATCTGATCGGACTGATCAGCCACTGGGGCCGCCCGCTGGCCGGCATCCTCGGCCTGGTCACCTTCGAGATCCCGCTGCCGCTCCCGGCGGTCGGCGTCGGCTTCGCGTGGCATCCGCGGCACGACGCAGACCCCGCCCACGCCTGGCTGCGCGAGTGTGTACGGGAGCTGATCGTCCAGTCGTCAGGAGCCGGTTAGCCGCTTCTCGAACCAGTGGGCGGCGTAGACGTTGTCGTCGTAGCGCGGGATCTCGCTGTACCCGCATGCCCGGTACATCGCCTGCGCCTCGGTGAGCACGGCGTGCGTGTCCAGGCGTACGACGTCCAGGCCGCGCGCCCGCGCCTGCTGCTCCAGCCCGTCGAGGAGCCGCCGGGCGAGCCCCAGCCGCCGGGCCTCGGGACGCACCCACACATGCCGGATCTCGCCCACGCCCGGCTCCAGGCGTCTGAGGGCCCCGCAGCCCACCGGCCGCCGCTCCTCGTACGCCACCAGGAACGCGCCGGCGTCCCCGGTGACCTCCTCGGGCCGGACCAGGGCCGCCCGGTCGAAGCCCTCGGGGAAGCGCGCGCCGATGTCCGCGGCGTAGGCGTCGAGGCACGCCAGCGCGTCCGGTGCGGCGCCCTCGACGGTCTCGACGGTGATCCCGGCCAGCCGCAGCAGCCGCTGCGCGGTCGCCATGGCCCCGGTCAGCTCGGTCCGCTGGGCGGGGGTGAGCCCTTGGAGCAGGCCGGCGGCGAGGGCGTCGGACCGGCGGTGCTGCTCGGCGACCTCGGCGCGCCCGGCCTCGGTCAGCTCGATCATCCGCAGCCGGTTGTCGTGCTCGGGCACCTCCAGCCGGACCATGCCCTGCGCCCGCAGTGCCTTCGCCATCCGGCTGAGATAGCCGGCGTCCAGGCCGAGCCGCCCCCGCAGCTCCCGCAGGGACGCGCCCTCACCGATCTCGAACAGCAGCCGGGCCTCGCCGAGCGGCCGGTCCTGCCCGAGGTAGTGGTCGTCCAGGACGCCGATGCGGCGCGTGAAGTACCGGTTGAAGCGGCGGACGGCGGCGATGTCCTCGGCCTGGACAGGGGCTTCGCCCGCCGGGGCGGGCACTCTTTGACCCTGGTCAAAGGTTTCCATTCTTTGACTGTAGTCAGAGACCTTCCTCGCGTCGAGGGTGCACGCACGCCTCCCGGCGGAGATTTGTCCGTTTTGGGCCCCACTTTCAGTGACGCCGCGCACTTTCGGTTACCGATTGCGCATGCCGCCGCAGGCACGGGGCAGGCGGCGACGGTCCCCGAGCGTGACACGCATGTCACGAAGGGGCATGGATCAGGAACGGAAGGCAACACCGATCATGGCGGACAGAACGGCACGACAGGCCCAGGCGACCATCCACGCGGGAGGCGAGTGGCTGGACGCGATCTCCGGCGCCACGCGCGAGATCCTCGACCCCGCGGACGCCCGGCCGTTCGCCGTGGTCGCGGAGGGTGACGAGAAGGACGCCGAGCGCGCGGTGACCGCGGCCCGGCAGGCCTTCGACCACGGCCCCTGGCCCCACACCCCGGTCGCCGAACGTGCCGCCCTGCTGCGCCGCGTCGCCGACCTCCTCGTGCAGGGCCGCGAGGAACTCGGCCTGCTGGAGAGCCGGGACGCGGGCAAGACCGTCGAGGAGGGCAGGATCGACATCGACTGTGTCGCCGACGCCTTCCGCTACTTCGCCGACCTGGTCGCCGCCGAGGCGCCCGGCCGGGTCGTGGACGCGGGCTCGGCCGACATCCACAGCGTCGTCGTACACGAGCCGGTCGGCGTCTGCGCGCTGATCACCCCCTGGAACTACCCGCTCCTCCAGGCCAGCTGGAAGATCGCCCCGGCCCTCGCCGCCGGCAACACCTTCGTGATCAAGCCCAGCGAGATCACCCCGATGACCACCATCGCGCTGCTCGAACTGCTGGCGGAGGCCGGACTGCCCGCAGGCGTGGCCAACCTCGTCACCGGGCCCGGCCACACCGTCGGCGCCCGGCTCGCCGAGCACCCCGGCGTGGACCTGGTCTCCTTCACCGGCGGACTGGCCAGCGGCACCAAGGTCGCCCAGGCCGCCGCCCCGACCGTGAAGAAGGTCGCCCTCGAACTCGGCGGCAAGAACCCCAACATCGTCTTCGCCGACGCCTGCGCCACCGAGGAGGGCTTCGACACCGCCGTCGACCAGGCCCTCAACGCCGCCTTCATCCACAGCGGCCAGGTCTGCTCGGCCGGCGGCCGGCTCATCGTCGAGGAGTCGGTCCGGGACCGCTTCGTCACCGAACTCGCCGGCCGGGCCCGGCAGATCAGGCTCGGGCGCGGCACGGCCGACGGCGTCGAGTGCGGCCCGCTCGTCTCCGAGCAGCAGCGCGCCAAGGTCGAGGCGTACGTCGCCGGCGCGCTGGCTGAGGGAGCGGTGCTGCGCTGCGGCGGCAGGCGCCCGGAGCCGTCACCGGAACGCCCCGCCACCGGCTACTTCTACGAGCCGACCGTGCTCGACGCCTGCCACCGCGAGATGACCGTCGTACGCGAGGAGGTCTTCGGCCCGGTCCTCACCGTCGAGACCTTCCGCACCGAGGACGAGGCGGTGTTCCTCGCCAACGACACCGAGTACGGCCTCGCCGGCGCCGTCTGGAGTGCGGATGCCGCGAAGGCGCGCAGGGTCGCCGGGCGCCTGCGCCACGGCACCGTCTGGATCAACGACTTCCACCCCTATCTGCCGCAGGCGGAATGGGGCGGCTTCGGCAAGAGCGGCACCGGCCGCGAGCTGGGGCCCGCAGGACTCGCCGAGTACCGCGAGACCAAGCACGTCTACCAGAACCTCGCGCCGAAGCCGGTGCGCTGGTTCGCCGGCTGAGTCCTCTCTCGTTCAACACCCTGGAGTAGTACCCCCCATGCCCGATACCTCCCCCCACGTGTACGACTATGTCGTCATCGGCGGCGGCACGGCAGGCTCCGTCATCGCCTCCCGCCTCACCGAGAACCCGGACGTCACCGTCGCCGTCATCGAGGGCGGCCCGAGCGACGTCGGCCGCGACGACGTGCTCACCCTGCGCCGCTGGATGGGCCTGCTCGGCGGCGAACTCGACTACGACTACCCGACGGTCGAGCAGCCGCGCGGCAACTCCCACATCCGGCACAGCCGCGCCCGCGTCCTCGGCGGCTGCTCCTCGCACAACACCCTCATCTCCTTCAAGCCGCTGCCGTCCGACTGGGACGAGTGGGAGGAGGCCGGTGCCAAGGGCTGGGGCGCCGTCCCGATGGAGGCCTACTTCGCCCGCCTGAAGAACAACATCGTCTCCGTCGACGAGAAGGACCGCAACGCCATCGCCCGCGACTTCGTCGACGCCGCCCAGTCGGCGCTCGCGGTCCCCCGCGTCGAGGGCTTCAACAAGAAGCCGTTCACCGAGGGCGTCGGCTTCTTCGACCTCGCCTACCACCCGGAGAACAACAAACGCTCCTCGGCCTCGGTGGCCTACCTGCACCCGGTGATGGACGAACGCCCCAACCTCACCATCCTGCTGGAGACCTGGGCCCACAAGCTGAAGCTGAACGGCTCCCGCGCCGAGGGCGTCCACGTGCGCACCAAGGACGGCGAGGAACTGCTGATACGGGCCCGGAGCGAGGTCGTGCTGTGCGCCGGCGCCGTGGATTCGCCCCGCCTGCTGCTGCACTCGGGCATCGGGCCCCGGGGGGACCTCGAAGAGCTGGGCATCCCGGTCGTCCACGACCTGCCGGGCGTCGGCGAGAACCTGCTGGACCACCCCGAGTCGGTCATCGTCTGGGAGACCCACGGCCCGATCCCGGAGAACTCCGCGATGGACTCCGACGCGGGCCTGTTCGTCCGCCGCGACCCCGAAAGCCCGGGCCCGGACCTGATGTTCCACTTCTACCAGGTCCCGTTCACGGACAACCCGGAGCGGCTCGGGTACGAACGCCCGTCGTACGGCGTCTCGATGACCCCGAACATCCCCAAGCCCAGGTCCCGTGGCCGCCTGTACCTCACCAGCGCCGACCCGTCCGTGAAGCCCGCCCTGGACTTCCGGTACTTCACCGACGAGGACGACTACGACGGCCGGACCCTCGTCGACGGCATCCGCATCGCACGCGAGATCGCCAGGACCGAGCCGCTCGCGGGCTGGCTCAAGCGCGAGGTCTGCCCCGGCCCGGACGTCCAGGGCGACGCCGAACTCGGTGAGTACGCCCGCAAGGTCGCGCACACCGTCTACCACCCGGCCGGCACCTGCAAGATGGGCGCCGCCGACAACGAACTCGCCGTGGTCGACCCGGAGTTGAAGATCCGTGGTCTCGACGGCATACGCATCGCCGACGCTTCCGTCTTCCCGACCATGACCGCCGTGAACCCGATGATCGGTGTGCTCATGGTCGGGGAGAAAGCCGTCGACCTGATCGGAGCCGACGCCCGATGACTCTCACCGTCCCCACCCGTAAGCCGCCCACCACCAGCACCCCCGTCTTCTCGGTCTCCGGCCTGTGGAAGGTCTTCGGACCGAAGCCGGAGCGTATCCCCGCCGACCCGGAACTCGGCGCGCTCGACCCCGCCGACCTGCGCGCCCGAACGGGCTGTACGGCGGCCGTGCGTGACGTCTCCTTCGACGTCCGCAAGGGCGAGGTCTTCGTGGTGATGGGCCTGTCGGGCTCCGGCAAGTCCACCCTGGTCCGCTGCCTGACCCGCCTGATCGAACCGACGGCCGGCAGCATCTCCATCGACGGCGAGGACGTCCGCGCGATGGACAAGGCCCGCCTGCGCGAACTGCGCCGGCACCGGGCCGCCATGGTCTTCCAGCACTTCGGCCTGCTCCCGCACCGCACGGTCCTCGACAATGTGGCCTACGGCCTGGAGATCCAGGGCATCGGCAAGGCCGAGCGGCGCGAACGGGCCGCCCAGGTCGTCGCCAAGGTCGGCCTGGAGGGCATGGAACACCGCCGCCCCGCCCAGCTGTCCGGCGGCCAGCGCCAGCGAGTGGGCCTGGCCCGTGCCCTGGCCGTGGACCCCGAGGTGTTGCTGTTCGACGAGCCGTTCAGTGCCCTGGACCCGCTCATCCGGCGCGATATGCAGGACGAGGTGGCCCGCCTGCACCGCGAGGAGGGCCGCACGATGGTCTTCATCACCCACGACCTGTCCGAGGCCCTCAAGCTGGGCGACCGCATCGCCCTGATGCGCGACGGCCAGGTCGTCCAGCTCGGCACCCCGGAGGAAATCGTCGGCTCCCCGGCCGACGACTACGTCCGCGAGTTCGTCCGGGAGGTCCCCCGCGAGCACGTCATGACCGTGCGTACGGCCATGAAACCGGGCGCCTGCGACGGCCCCGAGCACCCCGGGGCGCTCTCTCCGAACGCCGTGGTGGCCGACGCGATCAAGACGGTGGCCGGCCTCGGCGCCCCCGCCTGCGTGGTGGAGGACGACCGCTGCCTGGGAGTGGTGGACCACGAACGCCTCCTCGGCGTGGTCGCAGGCATACCCACCGCAACCACCGCGGCCCCCGCTGCCGCGAATGCCGCCACAGCCGTTGCGGCGGACACCGCTGCCGGTGCGCCCGCGGCCCCGGGCGCCGCCGTGCCCGCTGCCGACGACGCCCCCGCTGCCGCCGACACCCCCGCTGCGGTGGACGACGCTGCCGCCGCTGCCACGGGCGCCGACACCGTCACTGCGGCGGACGCGGAGACCCCCGCACCTGCGGACGCCGCTGACGCCGATGCCGGTTCGCCTGCGGACCTGGGTGCCGCCGTGCCCGCTGCCGCTGCTGCGGACGCCGACACCCGCGTTGCGGCGGACGCCGCTGCCGCCGTGCCCGCGGACGCCGCGGCCGGTTCGCCTGCGGACCCGGGCGCCACGGTGCCCGCTGCCGCCGACACCCCCGCTGCGGTGGACGATGCCGCTGACGCCGATGCCGGCTCGCCCGCGGACCTGGGTGCCGCCGTGCCCGCTGCCGCTGCTGCGGACACTGACACCCGCGTTGCGGCGGACGCCGCCGCCTCCGCACCCGCGGACGCCCCCGCACCCGCCCCCGCGGACGCCGCTGCCGCCGCACCCACAGACGCCGACGATGCACCCGCACCCGCGGACACCGACGACCCCACCGCACCCGCGGGCAGTCGGGCCGCTGGGGTGGCGGGCGTCCCGAAGGGGGCGGCAGCCGGGCAGAGCGGGCAAGCGACACCCCCCGGTCCCCGCACCAGCCCGGAGGCCGTCTGATGGCTACGCTCAGTCTGCCGACCTCCAGTACCGGCAAGCCCCGCGTGCTGAAGAGCCGTACCGCGGGCAAACTCCTCCTGCTGGCCCTCGTCGCCGCGGTCCTGGCCCCCTGGGCCGCCACCCACTGGCCCGGCGCCGGCTGGCCCCACGACCTGACGGTAAGCCTCACCAAGCCCCTCACCTCGGCCAGTAACTGGGTGATCGACAACCGGGACACCCACCCCCTGTTCCTGTACTTCTTCGGCTACGTCAGCAACGCCGTCGTCCTGGCCGTACGGGCCGTCTACCTCACCCTGCTCGCCGCGGGCTGGGCCGGCGTCACGGTCTTCGGCGCCCTGGTGGCCTGGCGGGTGGCCGGCGTCCGCCTGGCCGCCGGCACGGCGATCGCCTTCCTGGCCTGCGGAGCACTCGGCATGTGGGTCCCCACCATGCAGACCCTCGCGCTCATGGTGGTCGCGGTCCTCGCCTCCGTGGTCGTCGGCGCCCTGCTCGGCCTCGCCGCCGGTCTCTCCGACCGCCTGGACCGCGCCCTGCGCCCGGTCCTGGACACCATGCAGGTGCTCCCGGCCTTCGCCTACCTCCTCCCCGTCGTCCTGGTCTTCGGCATCGGCGTCCCCGCGGCCGTCCTCGCCACCGTCGTCTACGCCGCCCCGCCGATGGCCCGCCTCACCGCGCTCGGCCTGCGCGGCGCCGACCCCGAGGTCCTGGAGGCCGTGGAGTCGCTCGGCGCGACCCGCCGCCAGCGGCTGCTGACCGCCCGTATCCCGCTGGCCCGGGGGGAACTGCTCCTCGGCCTCAACCAGACGATCATGATGGCGCTGTCCATGGCCGTCATCGCCTCGGTGATCGGCGCCGGCGGCCTCGGCGACCGCGTCTACCAGGCGCTCGCCTCGGTCGACGTGGGCCAGGCCCTCGCGGCCGGCATCCCGATCGTGCTGCTCGCGATCATCCTCGACCGCGTGACCGCAGCCGCGGGCGACGGCACCACGCGCCCGAAGACCATCGGCTGGGCCTACGCCCTCGCCGTCACCGTGGCCGCCGCCCTGGCCACCCGCCTCCTGCACGGCCTCGACTGGCCCACCGGCTGGACCCTGGACATCGCCGAACCGGTCAACCGTGCCGTCGACTGGATGACGAACCACCTCTACTCCGGCGTCCCGGTCGTCGGCGGTACAGCCGACTGGGCGGGCCACTTCACCACCTGGGTCCTGGACCCCGTACGCGGCGGCCTGCAGTGGCTGCCCTGGTGGTCGGTGCTGCTGATCGTCGCCGCCCTGGCCTGGTCGATCGGCACCTGGCGCACCGCCCTGACCGCGGTCCTCGCCATGGCCGCGATCGGCGTGCTCGGGGTCTGGGAGCCGGCCCTCGACACGCTCTCGCAGGTGCTGGCCGCGGTCGCCGTCACCCTGGTCCTCGGGGTCGCGACCGGTATCGCCGCCGCCCGCAGCGACCGCGTCGAACGCGCCCTGCGCCCGGTCCTGGACGTGTTCCAGACCATGCCGCAGTTCGTGTACCTGATTCCGGTCGTCGCCCTGTTCGGCGTCGGCCGTGCCCCGGCCGTCGCCGCGGCCGTCGTCTACGCGCTGCCCGCCGTCGTCCGGATCACCGCGCAGGGCCTGCGCCAGGTCGACCCGGCCGCGCTGGAGTCGGCGCGCTCGCTCGGCGCGACCGGCCGCCAGCAGCTGTGGCAGATCCAGCTCCCGCTGGCCAAGCGGTCGTTGCTGCTCGCCGTCAACCAGGGCGTGGTCCTGGTCCTCGCCGTCGTCATCGTCGGCGGCCTGGTCGGCGGTGGCGCCCTCGGCTACAGCGTCGTCTTCGGCCTCGCCCAGGGCGACCTGGCGACCGGCCTGGTGGCCGGTGCCGGGATCGTCTGCCTGGGCCTGATGCTCGACCGGGTGACCCAGCCGACCGAACGACGCGCGAAGAAGGGAGCCTGACATGCGCGTACGTACGACACTCGCGGCGGGCTCGCTGTTGCTGCTGACCGTGACCGGCTGCGGCGCCGCCGACATGACCAAGCAGGCGTCGCCCTTCGCCAACGCCCAGGGCACGAAGTCCGTGACCCTGTCCGTGCAGTCCTGGGTGGGCGCACAGTCCAACGTGGCCGTCGCCCAGTACCTGCTGGAGCACAAGCTGGGCTACCGCGTCGACACCGTCCAGGTCGACGAGGTGCCCGCCTGGGACGCGCTCAGCCAGGGCCGGGTCGACGCGATCCTGGAGGACTGGGGCCACCCGGACCAGGAGAAGCGGTACGTCGAGGACAAGAAGACGATCGCGCACGCCGGCGACCTCGGGGTGACCGGCCACATCGGCTGGTTCGTGCCGACGTACCTGGCCAAGCAGCACCCGGACATCACCGACTGGAGGAACCTCAACAAGTACGCCTCGCTCTTCCGCACCGCGGAGAGCGGCGGCAAGGGCCAGCTGATGGACGGCTCCCCGTCGTACGTCACCAACGACAAGGCCCTGGTGAACAACCTGAAGCTGAACTACCAGGTCGTCTTCGCCGGCTCCGAGGCCGCCCAGATCACCCAGATGAAACAGTTCGCCAAGCAGCACAAGCCCTTCCTGACGTACTGGTACTCGCCCCAGTGGCTGTTCAAGAAGGTCCCCATGACAGAGGTCAAGCTGCCGCCGTACAAGGACGGCTGCGACGCGGACTTGACGAAGGTCGCCTGCGCCTACCCGCACACCCCGCTGCAGAAGTACCTCAACGCCGGCTTCGCCAAGTCCGGCGGCAAGGCGGCGGCCTTCCTGAAGAAGTTCCAGTGGACGACCGAGGACCAGAACCAGGTCTCCCTGATGATCGCCGACCAGAAGCTGTCCCCCCAGGACGCGGCGAAGAAGTGGGTGGACAGCCACCCCGACGTGTGGAAGCGGTGGCTGTCCTGAACGTCCTCATCCCTTGAGGGCGTCGGCGATCTCCTGGACGGCGGCCGTCGCCCGTCGCTGGAGTCCCGACCCGAACGTCACGCGGGTGGCCCCGAGTTCGCCGAGTCCGGCGGGCGAGGGGCCCTCGCCGTCCAGGCGGGCCAGCATGTTGATGGGGCCCTGGATCCCGGCCCGCAGCAGGGGGAGTACGGCGGTGGGGGCGAGGATCGGATAGACGCAGTCCGCGCCCGCCGCCACGTACAACGCGGCCCGCTCGATGGCCCGTTCGGGGTCGCCGTCGCCGTGGACGAAGACATCGACGCGGGCGTTGACGAACAGCCGGTCCGCGGCGGCCGAGCGGACCTCGGCGAGGAACTCGGCCTGCTCGTGCGGGTCCTTGAGGGCACCCCCGTTCGAGTCCTCGAGGTTGCAGCCGACGGCACCCGCCTCCAGCAGCCGTTCCACCAGCTCCTTCGGCGCGAGGCCGTACCCGTCCTCGATGTCCGCGGACACCGGCACGTCCACCGCCCGCGCGATCCGGGCGACCGCGGCGAACATCTCGTCGGCCGGGGTGGCCCCGTCCGCGTACCCGAGCGAGGCGGCCACCCCGGCGCTCGGCGTGGCCAGCGCCGGGAACCCGGCCTCGGCGAACACGCGCGCGGTGGCGGCGTCCCAGGGCCCGGGGAGCACGAGCGGGTCGCCCTGGGCGCGCTTGCGATGCAGCGCACGGAAGACATCGATCTTGGTCACGGCTGGTAACCCCCCGGTGGGATGCGACGGCTGACCATGATCCGGTTCCAGCCGTTGATGACGGTGATCAGGCCGATGAGATGGGCGAGCCCGGCCTCGTCGAAGTACTTGGCAGCACCCTCGTACACCTCGTCCGGCACAAAGCCGTCGGTGAGCACGGTGACCGCCTCGGTCAGCGCGAGCGCGGCCCGCTCCCGTTCGCTGTAGAGGTCCTCGGTCTCCTCCCAGGCGCTCAGGAGCCGGAGGCGGTCCTCCGACTCCCCGTTCTCGCGGGCCGCCCGGAGGTGCATGTCGAGGCAGAAGGCGCAGTGGTTGATCTGCGAGGCCCGGATCATGACCAGCTCGGCGAGGAGCGGATCGCCGAGCCCCCGTTTCGCCGCCGCGCTGAGCGCGGACATCGCCTGCCCGACCGCACGGTCCAGCAGCCGTGTACGGCTCACTTGTGCTGACCCGGCTGGTAGTGCCCCGGGGTCATCCGGGTGGTCACACCGAACCGGTTCCAGGCGTTGATCGCCGTGATCGCGGCGATCAGCTGGGCCAGCTCGGCCTCCTCGAAGTGCCCCGCGGCCTTCTCGTACACCTCGTCCGGCACGAAGCCCTCGGTGAGCACGGTGACCGCCTCGGTCAGCTCGATGGCCGCCAGTTCCTTCTCCGTGTAGAAGTGCCGCGACTCCTCCCACGCGCTGAGCTGCACGATCCGCTCCACGCTCTCACCGGCCGCGAGCGCGTCCTTGGTGTGCATGTCGAGGCAGAAGGCGCAGTGGTTGATCTGTGAGGCCCGGATCTTCACCAGCTCGTACAGCTTGGGGTCCAGGCCCTGCTTGGCGGCCGTCTCCAGCCGGATCATCGCCTTGTAGACCTCGGGTGCGTGCTTGGCCCAGGCCAGCCGGGGGGCCTGCTCGGCGGCGTATGCGACGTTTTCCTGTGCAGTGCTCATGTACTCGACCCTAGGAGCCAGGCAGCCCAGGAGTATGGTCCATTTCCATGGTGGAATCCTGGGCCACTCTGGGTGTCGATCTGCACCTCGAACCGGCCGCCGCGCGCGGGCTGCGCCGGGGCCTGACCGACGCCCTGCGCGACGCCGTACGCACCGGCCGGCTCGCCCCCGGCACCCGGCTGCCCTCCTCCCGCGCGCTCGCCGCCGACCTCGGCATCGCCCGCAACACCGTCGCGGAGGCCTTCGCGGACCTGGTGGCGGAGGGCTGGCTCACCGCCCGGCAGGGCTCGGGCACGCGGGTGGCGGAGCTGGCGACGATGCCGCCTCGCGGCGGGGGCGCCACGTTCCGGCACCGGCCACCCGAACGCCCCGCCTACGACCTCATCCCCGGCACCCCCGACCTCGCCGCCTTCCCGCGCACCGAGTGGCTCAAGGCCGCCCGCCGCGCCCTCACCACCGCCCCTTACCACGCCCTCGGCTACGGCGACCCGCGCGGACGCCCGGAACTGCGCACCGCCCTGGCCGGATACCTCGCACGCGTGCGCGGCGTACGCACCGATCCGGAGCAGGTCCTCATCACCTCGGGCTTCGCCCACGCCCTGCGCGTCGTCGGCACGCTGCTGCGGGCGCGCGGGGTGCGGACGGTGGCGGTCGAGTCGTACGGGCTCGACACGTACCGGGGTCTGCTCCAGCAGTCCGCACTGGCCACACCGGCCCTTCCGTACGACGAACTGGGCACGGACACAAGGGCGTTGACCGGCACGGGCGCGGGCGCGGTGCTTCTCACCCCCGCCCACCAGTTCCCCATGGGCACGCCCCTGCACCCCGACCGGCGGGCCGCCGTGATCGACTGGGCCCGGCGCACCGGCGGCCTGGTCCTGGAGGACGACTACGACGGCGAGTTCCGCTACGACCGCCAGCCCGTCGGCGCCCTTCAGGGCTTCGACCCCGACCGCGTGATCTACTTCGGCACCGCCAGCAAGTCCCTCGCCCCCGGCCTGCGGCTGGGCTGGATGGTGCTGCCGGCGGCCCTCGCCGAGGAGGCCGCCGCGGCCAAGGGCGGCGCGGACACCGCAGGGGCGCTGGAGCAGCTCACCCTCGCCGAGTTCATCACCTCCGGCGCGTACGACCGTCACGTCCGCTCCTCCCGCCTGCGCTACCGGCGCCGCCGCGACGCGCTCGCCGCCGCCGTCGGCGCCCGCGCCCCCGAGGTCACGGTCACCGGTATCGCGGCCGGTCTCCACGCGGTCCTGCGCCTGCCGCCGGGCATGGAACAGTCGGTGGTGCAGGCCGCCGCCTGGCAGGGCCTGGCCCTGAACGGCCTGGCCTTCCACCGCCATCCGGAGGCGGTGGCCGAGCCGCTGGACGCGCTGGTCGTGGGCTACGCGACGCCGCCGGACAGCGCGTGGGCAGGGGCGTTGGACGCGCTGTGCCGGGTACTGCCGTAGCAGGGGATGCCTGTACAGGAGCGCGGGGAACGGCGCGAGAACCCACCACGCACCCGCACGCGCCGGCCGACCGGAACCTCCCACCCCCTCAGGCGGTTTCGGCCTCCTCCACCGGCGCCTCCCCGAAGCGCGCGAGCGCCAACGCCCCCGCCAGAGCCAGCAGGAAGCCCAGGATCGCCAGCCAGCTCAGCCCCGCACGGGTCCGGTCGCCGAGCCAGATCACGCCCACCGCCGCCGGGCCGATCGTCTCGCCGATCACCAGGCCGGCCGTCGACGTCGTCACCGAGCCGCGTTGCAGGGCTGAGGTGAGCAGCATGAAGGCGGCGCCTCCGCCGATGAGGAGGGCGTAGGCCGCCGGGTTGGTGAGCAGATCGGCCGGCCGCAGCGAGTCGATCAGGCGGACCGAGACCTCCACCACCCCGAACCCGAAACCGGCCCCCAGTCCCAGCAGCAGGGCCCGCATCCGCCCGGACAGCCGCCCGCCCAGCAGGGCGAGCACCAGCATGCCGGCCCCCGTCGCGAGCATCGCCCACTTCAGCGCGTCCGACCCGTCCTCGTGCCCCTCCGGCCCGGCCGCCAGGCCCAGCACCGCGAGCCCGGCGCACACCACGCCCACCGCGCCCCACTCCGTGCCGCTCAGCCGCACCCGCAGCAGGCGTGCCGCGACCACCGCCGTCACCGCCAGGCTCGACGCCAGTGCCGCACTCACCGCGTAGATCGGAATCGAGCGCAGCGCCGCGATCTGGAACAGAAAGCCGAGACCGTCCAGCGCGAGGCCTGCCAGATACCGCCACTGCCTGAGCGCCCGCAGCAGCAGGGCGGCCTCACCGCCCGTCCCCGTACCGGCCTCCCGCGCGGCGACCGCCTGCAAAACCGTCGCCGTACCGAAACAGACCGCCGCGGCCAGGGCACACACCATTCCAAAGAGCACGAAGTGACTCTAGGTGAAGGCTGTCCCGGCCACCCACCGTGGCCTGCGCTCTTACCGTTCTCTAGGCTGACCGCCGACACCCAGTACACGCCACACGGGGAGACACGAACATGGCCGACACTCGACGGCGGCTGCGGTCGGGCACCGTGGTCCTCGGCGGCATGGGCCTGCTGGCCACCGCCCTCACCGCCTGCTCGTCCGACCCGGACAAGCGCTGCGTCGACCGTGACAGCTACCACCTCGCCAAGGGCTACCAGGTCGTCTCCGACAAGAACTGCAAGACGACCAAGGCGTCCGTGAACGCCGACTGGTACTACGGCGGCAGGAAGAAGGGCTCCTGGGTGGACGGCGGTTCCTTCACCAAGCCGCACCGGAGCTCCGGCGGCTCCTCCTCGGGCCACGGAGTCCACCGTGGCGGCTTCGGCGGCGGCCACGGCTCGTCCGGCGGGTGAGACCGGCGTGGAGCGCCGTACCACCACCCCGCGCCCCGGCTGGCAGCGGACGGTCGAGGAACAGGGGATCGTCTACCCTCTCACCCGCCACCCCGACGGCTCGCTGCGCCCCTACTGGGACGAGAGCGCCTACTACGTCTTCACCCTGGACGAGATCGAGGCGCTGGAGGAGACCGTCGAGGAACTGCACGACATGTGCCTCGCGGCCGCCGGGCACATCGTGGCGAAGGACCGCCTCGCCGACCTCGGCATCACCGATCCGCGCGTGGCCGCGGCGGTCACCGAGGCCTGGCACCGCCGCGCCGAACTCCCTTCCCTCTACGGCCGGTTCGACCTCCGCTACGACGGCACCGGCCCGGCCAAGCTGCTGGAGTACAACGCCGACACCCCGACCTCGCTGGTGGAGGCCGCCTCGGCCCAGTGGTTCTGGATGGAGGACCGCTTCCCCGGCGCCGACCAGTGGAACTCCCTGCACGAGCGCCTGGTCGAGGCCTGGCGGACACAGGCCCCGCTCCTCGCGCCCGGCAGCCCGCTGCACTTCGCGCACTCCTCGGCCGACGAGCTCGGCGAGGACCTGATGACGGTCGCCTATCTGAAGGAGACCGCCGAACAGGCCGGCCTCGACACCGAGTGGCTGTCCATGGAGGAGATCGGCTGGGACACCCTCTCCGGCCGCTTCGTCGACAACCAACTCCGGTTCATCCGCGGCATCTTCAAGCTCTACCCCTGGGAGTGGCTCACCACCGACGCCTTCGCCGGGCACGTCCTGGACACCCTCGACAACGGCGGCGGCACCGGCAGCACCCTGTGGATCGAACCCGCCTGGAAGATGCTGCTCAGCAACAAGGCCCTGCTGGCGATCCTGTGGGAGCTGTACCCCGGCCACCCCAACCTGCTGCCCGCCCACCTCGACGGCCCCCGGGAACTGGCCTCGGCACCCGGCTACGTCGCCAAGCCCCTGCTCGGCCGGGAGGGCGAGGGCGTCACCGTGCACGAGCCGGGCGCCCCGGCCGTACTCCGGGACGAGCCCTGCTGCTACCAGCAGCTCGCCCCGCTCCCCGCCTTCGACGGCAACCACGTCGTCCTGGGCGCCTGGGTGGTCCGCAACGAGGCGGCCGGCCTCGGCATCCGCGAGTCCTCCGGCCTGATCACCGACGAGTACGCCCGCTTCCTGCCCCATGTGATCCTCTAGACCTCAAGGACCGCGCGGAACTGCTCCAGCCCCCAGTCCAGGTCCTCCTCGCTGATCACCAGCGGCGGGGCGATCCGTACCGTGTGGCCGTGGGTGTCCTTCACCAGGACCCCGCGGTCCATCAGCCGCTCCGAGATGCTCCTGCCCGTACCGATCCTCGGCGCGATGTCCACGCCCGCCCACAGCCCCCGCCCGCGCACCGCCGTCACCGCGCCCGTGCCGAGCAGCCCCGTCAGCGTCCGGTGCATCCGCTCGCCCAGTTCGGCGGCCCGGGCCTGGAACTCGCCCGTGCGCAGCATCGCGATCACCTCCAGCGCCACCGCACAGGCCAGCGGATTCCCGCCGAACGTCGACCCGTGCTCGCCCGGCCGGAACACCCCGAGCACCGCCTCGCTCGACACCACCGCCGACACCGGCAGGATCCCGCCGCCCAGCGCCTTGCCCAGCACGTACACGTCCGGCACCACGCCCTCGTGCTCGCACGCGAAGGTCTTCCCGGTCCGGCCGAGACCCGACTGGATCTCGTCGGCGACGAACAGCACGTTCCGCTCCCGCGTCAGCTCCCGCACCTTCGGCAGATAGCCGGCCGGCGGCACGATCACCCCGCTTTCGCCCTGGATCGGCTCCAGCAGCACCGCGACGGTGTTCTCGGTCAGCGCCGACCGCATCGCCGTCAGGTCGCCGTAGGGCACGATCTCGAAGCCGGGCGTGTACGGCCCGAAGTCCGCCCGGGCCTCCGGGTCGGTGGAGAAGCTGATGACCGTCGTCGTACGGCCGTGGAAGTTGCCGCCCGCGACCACGATCTTCGCCATCTCCGCGGGCACCCCCTTCACCCGGTAGCCCCACTTCCGGGCCGTCTTCACCGCGCTCTCCACCGCCTCCGCGCCGGTGTTCATCGGCAGCACCATCTCCATCCCGCACAGCTCGGCCAGCTCCGCGCAGAACGCGGCGAACCGGTCGTGCAGGAAGGCGCGGGACGTCAGCGTCACCCGCTCCAGCTGCTTCTTCGCCGCCTCGATCAGCCGCCGGTTGCCGTGCCCGAAGTTCAGCGCCGAGTAACCGGCCAGCAGATCCAGATACCGCCGCCCCTCCACATCGGTCATCCACGCCCCTTCCGCCGTGGCCACCACGACCGGCAGCGGATGGTAGGTGCGCGCACAGTGGGCTTCGGCGGCGGCGACGAGGTCTTCTGCAGCGGTCATGGCCTCTCCCGGAAAGGACGGTGGCCCCCTTCCTATCCTCGCTCGCATGGCGGACGCGGGATCTGCTCGCCGCGGCGCGCCCGGTAGGCTGATCGGCGGGTCGTGACTGGCGCGCTGGGATGGGACGGACCATCGGGGAGCGGCCCGAGTGTGATGTGTGCCGTGCGCCTGGGCCGAACGTGAACGCTGTACGCACGCCGTCCGGAGGTCCTCATGCCGAAGCAGCAGCCCCTGTCCACCGAGTCCACCGCCTTCCGCGCCGCCCTCGACGTCATCCGTGCCGTCGAACCGCGTGTCGCGGACGCCATCGGTCAGGAGGTCACCGACCAGCGCGAGATGCTCAAGCTGATCGCCTCCGAGAACTACGCCTCCCCGGCCACCCTGCTGGCCATGGGCAACTGGTTCAGCGACAAGTACGCCGAGGGCACCATCGGCCGCCGCTTCTACGCCGGCTGCCGCAACGTCGACACGGTCGAGGCGCTGGCCGCCGAGCACGCCAAGGAGCTCTTCGGCGCCCGGCACGCCTACGTCCAGCCGCACTCCGGCATCGACGCCAACCTGGTCGCCTTCTGGGCCGTCCTCGCCGACCGCGTCGAGGCCCCCTTCCTGGAGAAGGCGGGCGCCCGCCAGGTCAACGACCTGACCGAGGCCGACTGGGCCGAGCTGCGCCAGGCCTTCGGCAACCAGCGCATGCTCGGCATGTCCCTGGACGCCGGCGGCCACCTCACCCACGGCTTCCGCCCGAACATCTCCGGCAAGATGTTCGACCAGCGTTCCTACGGCACCGACCCGGCCACCGGCCTGATCGACTACGAGGCCCTGCGTGCCCAGGCCCGCGAGTTCAAGCCGCTGATCATCGTCGCCGGCTACTCGGCGTACCCCCGGCTGGTGAACTTCCGGATCATGCGCGAGATCGCCGACGAGGTCGGCGCGACCCTGATGGTCGACATGGCGCACTTCGCGGGCCTGGTCGCCGGCAAGGTCCTGACCGGCGACTTCGACCCGGTCCCGCACGCCCAGATCGTCACCACGACCACCCACAAGTCCCTGCGCGGCCCGCGCGGCGGCATGGTCCTGTGCGACGACTCCCTCAAGGACCAGGTCGACCGCGGCTGCCCGATGGTGCTCGGCGGCCCGCTCCCGCACGTCATGGCCGCCAAGGCCGTCGCCCTCGCCGAGGCCCGCCGGCCCTCCTTCCAGGACTACGCCCAGCGCATCGTCGACAACTCCCGCGCGCTGGCCGAGGGCCTGATGCGACGGGGCGCGACCCTGGTGACCGGCGGCACGGACAACCACCTCAACCTGATCGACGTCGCCACCTCCTATGGCCTCACCGGCCGCCAGGCCGAGGCCGCCCTGCTCGACTCCGGCATCGTCACCAACCGCAACGCCATCCCGGCCGACCCCAACGGCGCCTGGTACACCTCCGGCATCCGCATCGGCACCCCCGCGCTGACCACCCGGGGCCTGGGCACGGCGGAGATGGACGAGGTGGCGGCCCTGATCGACCGCGTCCTGACCACCACCGAGCCGGGTACCACCAAGTCGGGCGCCCCGTCGAAGGCGGCCCACGTCCTGGACGAGAAGGTGGCGCAGGAGATCGCCCAGCGGGCGACGGACCTGGTGGCGGCGTTCCCGCTGTATCCCGAGATCGACCTGGGCTGAAGCGCCCCGTAAGGGCGCGGGGAACTGCGCGAGCAACCACACACTGCCCGCAGCCCCCCGCGCCCCGGAAACCACCCCCCCACCTCTCGGGCCAATGACCCCCCCAGCCGATGAGAGAATGGGCAGCATGGCCACAGCTGACCGACCTCGCGTGCTCTCCGGCATCCAGCCCACCGCCGGCTCGTTCCACCTCGGCAACTACCTCGGTGCCGTCCGCCAGTGGGTGGCCCTGCAGGAGACCCACGACGCGTTCTACATGGTCGTCGACCTGCACGCGATCACGGTCCCGCAGGACCCGAAGGAGCTGCGGGCCAACACCCGGCTCGCCACCGCGCAGCTGCTGGCCGCCGGCCTGGACCCGGACCGCTGCACGCTCTTCGTCCAGAGCCACGTCCCCGAGCACGCGCAGCTCGCCTGGATCATGAACTGCCTCGCCGGCTTCGGCGAGGCCAGCCGCATGACCCAGTTCAAGGACAAGTCCGCCAAGCAGGGCGCCGACCGCGCCTCCGTCGGCCTGTTCACGTACCCGATCCTCCAGGTCGCCGACATCCTGCTCTACCAGGCGAACGAGGTGCCGGTCGGCGAGGACCAGCGCCAGCACATCGAGCTGACCCGTGACCTGGCCGAGCGCTTCAACGGCCGCTTCGGCCAGACGTTCACGATCCCGTCGCCGTACATCCTGAAGGAGACGGCGAAGATCTACGACCTGCAGGACCCGTCGATCAAGATGAGCAAGTCGGCGTCCACGCCGAAGGGCCTGGTCAACCTGCTCGACGAGCCGAAGACCACCGCCAAGAAGGTCAAGAGCGCCGTCACCGACACCGACACCGTGATCCGCTACGACGCGGAGAACAAGCCGGGCGTGTCGAACCTCCTCACCATCTACTCCACGCTCACCGGCAAGTCGATCGCCGAGCTGGAGCAGGAGTACGAGGGCAAGATGTACGGCGCCCTCAAGACCGACCTCGCCGACGTCATGGTCGACTTCGTGACGCCGTTCCGGGAGCGCACCCAGCACTACCTGGACGACTCCGAGACGCTCGACTCGATCCTGGCCAAGGGCGCGGAGAAGGCGCGCGCGGTCGCCGCGGAGACCCTCGCGCAGGCGTACGACCGCGTCGGTTTCCTGCCGGCGAAGCACTGACAGGCGCGCGTCGGCGCCGAGCGGCACGGCACCGGGAAGCACGGACCGGCGCTGCGGCGCACGACCGTACACACGACCGACTGGGCGGAGCGCTGCACATCACTTCCGCTGCGCCTGCCCACAGGACATCCATAGCCGTACAGTCGATAGCCGACGGCCCGAACGTGACGAACGGGACGGCCCGTACAAGACGACAGACGCGACGACAGGAGACGACGTGGGGACCGTAACGATCGGCGTGTCGATCGCGGTCCCGGAGCCTCACGGCAGCCTGCTCCAGGAGCGGCGCGCGGGCTTCGGCGACCCCGCGGCTCACGGCATCCCCACACACGTCACCCTGCTGCCGCCGACCGAGGTCGACGAGAGTGAGCTGCCGGCCGTCGAGGCGCACCTCACCGAGGTCGCCGGGACCGGCCGGCCGTTCCCGATGCGGCTGTCCGGCACCGGCACCTTCCGTCCCCTGTCCCCGGTGGTCTACGTCCGTGTCGTCCAGGGCGCCGAGGACTGCACCCTGCTGCAGCAGCGGGTGCGGGACGCGTCCGGGCCGGTGGCGCGCGAGCTGCAGTTCCCGTACCACCCGCATGTCACCGTCGCGCACGGCATCGACGAGACGGCGATGGACCGCGCGTTCGAGGAGCTCGCCGACTTCGACGCGCAGTGGCCGTGCACGGGGTTCGCTCTGTACGAGCAGGGCGCGGACGGGGTGTGGCGCAAGCTGCGGGAGTACACGTTCGGGGGGTCCGTGGTGCCGCCGCAGGCGCTCCGCGGCGTGGGCCGCAGCGCCGTGTCGTAGCGCTTACAGCGGAAGTCTCCTGAACAGCGCCCTCGGCGTGTGGCGCAGCGCCGCCATCACCAACCGCAGAGCGCCCGGTACCCACACCACCTCCGACCGTCTGCGCAGGCCCAGTTCGATCGCCGTGGCCACCGCCTCCGGGGTCGTCGTCAGGGGTCCCTCCGCCCGGGTGTAGCCGGGGCGTACGACCATGACGTGTGCGCCGGTGCCGTGCAGGGCGTCGCCGAGGCCCTGGGTGAAGGCGTCGAGGCCCGCCTTGCTGGAGCCGTAGATGAAGTCGGCGCGGCGGGCCCGCTCGCCGGCGGCGGAGGACAGGACCACCAGGGAGCCGTGTCCCTGGGTCTGCAGGGCGCCGGCGGCGACGAGTCCGGCGGAGACGGCCCCGGTGTAGTTGGTCTGGGCGACCTGCACGGCGCGTACCGGGTCCCGTTCGTCCTGGGCCTGGTCGCCGAGGACGCCGAAGGCGAGCAGCACCAGGTCGATGTCGCCCTCGGCGAAGACCTTGCCGAGGACGGTCTCGTGGGACTCGGGGTCGAGGGCGTCGAAGGTGACCGTGCGGGCGTCCGCGCCGAGCGCGCGCAGGCTCTCGGCGGCCTGTTCCAGGGCCGGCGAGGGGCGGCCCGCCAGCCACACCGTGCGGGTGCGGCGGGCGATCAGCCGGCGCGCGGTGGCCAGCGCGATCTCGGACGTGCCGCCGAGGACGAGCAGGGACTGGGGGAGACCGAAGGCGTCCTTCACATCAGCTCCTGGAGTTCTAGAGGTCGAGTCGGCGGGCGAGGTCGGAGACGAACACCCCGCGGGGGTCCAGCCGGGCGCGCAGGGTGCGGAAGTCGGCCGCGCGCGGGTACATGGTGGTGAGCAGGCCGGGGCGGAGCCGGGAGTCCTCGGCGAGGCAGACACGGCCGCCGGCCGCGGCCACCTCCTCGTCGAGTCCGTCGAGGAAGCCGGCGAGTCCGGGCAGCGCGGCCGGGATGTCCAGGGCGAGCGTCCAGCCGGGCAGGGGGAAGGACAGCCAGCCGGCGTCCGTGTCACCGAGGGGCTGGAGGACGGCGTGGAAGGACCCGCAGCGGTAGGCGGCCAGGCGCCGCACGATGCGGTGCAGGGTTTCCTCCTGGCCGTGGCCGACGGCGAACCGGTACCGCACACAGCCGGTCCTGCGGGTGCCCTGCGGGGCGGCCAGGGCGGGGAAGTCGGCGGACAGCGGCCGGAGTTCGCCGCTGCGCGCGCGTGGCGCCGTGCGGTACCGCAGCCCGCCCAGGAGGCCGGCGGAGGTGCGTCCGAGGAGGCTGCCCGGAAGGCCGCCCGACAGGAGGGCGAGGGCGGGCGGGCGGCGGCGGGGACGGCAGGACAGCGGGTGCCGCCACGCGCGCGTGCCCGTGCGGAGCGCGTCGAGCGGGGTGTGGTCCGCCCGGGTGAGGACGGCGCGTCCGGTGTCCGCGCCCCGGGCCGTCAGATCGATCCGGGCGCAGCCGTACCGCCGGTGGTCGCCGTCGGTCAGACGGGCCATCAGATCGTCGAGGTCGGCGGCGCGTTCGGTGTCGACGGTCAGGTACGCCGTCTCCACCGGAAGCAGCCGGATCGTGGCCGTGAGGATCACCCCGGTCAGACCCATGCCGCCGGCGGTCGCCGCGAACAGCTCGGTGCCGGGCTTGACCGTGCGTACCTCGCCGTCGGCGGTGAGCAGTTCCAGGGACAGCACATGGTGGGAGAAGGAGCCGGAGACGGGGTGGTTCCCGCCGTGGACGTCGGCGCCGATCGCGCCGCCGACCGTGGCCCGGCCGGTGGCGGGGGCGACCGGCACGAACCAGCCGAGGGGGAGCATGAGTTCGGCCAGCCGGTGCAGCAGGACGCCGGAGCCGCACAGGACGATCCCCTCGTCGGCGTCGACGACATGGACGCGGTCGAGGCCGGTCATGTCGAGGACGGTGCCGCCGGAGTTCCGGGCGGCGTCCCCGTATGCCCGTCCCGGCCCGCCCCGGGCGACGGCGCCGCGCGCCGCGCAGTCGCGGACGGCGGACGCGGCCTCCTCGTACGTCCGGGGACGGATGACGGAAACCGTGTCTCCAGGCATGTCGGTGACCGTATCGTCCCTATATGAGGGATTAGTTACTGAACATTCGCCCGCTACACACAATGGGTGATTAGTGGGATGTCTTACGAGCGCGCCGGCAGGGGCAGGAACGGATCATGGACTGGCTGAAGAGACTCCCCGGCATCGGACCGATCGTCGTCCGGCTGTTGGAGACGCACGCGTGGCACTGCTACGAACGGCTGGACCGGGTGAAGTGGACGCGGCTGGCCGCCGCCATGACCTTCGTCAGCTTCATCGCACTGTTCCCGCTGCTGACCGTGGCCGCCGCGATCAGCGCCGCCACGCTCAGCCCCGCCCGGCAGAAGACCGTCGAGCACAAGATCGCCGAGCAGTTCCCGGGCGTCCTGTCCTCCCAGCTCGACCTCACCTCGCTGGTGAACAACGCCGGCACCGTCGGCCTCATCGCGGGCGCCGCGCTGCTGCTCACCGGCATCGGCTGGGTCGGCCAGGTACGGGACTGTCTGCGCGCGGTGTGGGAGCTGCCGGACCAGCAGCAGAACCCGGTGGTGGCCAGGGCCAAGGACGCCGGCATACTCCTCGGCCTGGGCGGGGCCCTGCTGGTCACGCTCGCCGCGTCCACGTTCGCCTCGGCCGCCGTCGGCCTCCTCTCGCGCCATCTGGGCCTGGCCGCGTACGGATGGGGCAGTGTGCTGCTACGGATCGCCGCGTTCGCCGTCGCCGTGCTCGCCGACTTCCTGGTGCTGCTCTACGTCCTGACCCTGCTGCCCGGGGTCGAGCCGCCGCGCCGCCGCCTGGTGGTGGCCGCACTGCTCGGCGCGATCGGCTTCGAACTGCTGAAGCTGCTGCTCAGCGGCTATATCCAGGGCGTCGCCGCGAAGAGCATGTACGGCGCGTTCGGCGTCCCCGTGGCGCTGCTGCTGTGGATCAACTTCACCGCGAAACTCGTCCTGTTCTGCGCCTCCTGGACGGCGACCCACAGCGAGGGGACGGAGACCGGACGCGCCTGCGTCACGGACGAGGCCGACGGCGCATCAGGTCCGGCAGTGGCCAGCGGCGGTTGATCAGGAACGCCCCGCCCGCGAGCAGCACCAGCACCCCGCCGGTGATGGCCACGGCGGTGCCGACGCCGCGCGAGCCGGACCCGGCGGTGGCGCCGGCCACCGGTTTGGAGCCGGTCCCGCCGGACCCCGCGGAGGCACCGGGCGACGCGTTCAGGGCGCTCTTCGGCGGCACCAGCTCGCCCACCGGACGGACCTTGCCGGCCGCCTGGAAGCCCCAGTCGAACAGCCTGGCCGTCTCCTTGTAGACCTCGTTGTGCTCGTGCTTCTGCGGATTCATCACCGTGACGAGCAACACCCTGCCGTTGCGCTCGGCGACTCCGGTGAAGGTGGCGCCCGCGTTGGTGGTGTTGCCGTTCTTCACGCCCGCGATGCCCCGGTAGACGGGCACGTCGGGATCCCCGCTGAGCAGCCGGTTGGTGTTGCGGATCACCCGGGACTCGAACGTGGCGCTGACGGTCGAGCAGTAGTCCCGGAAGTCCTTCTTCTGCAGCCCGGAGCGGGCGATCAGGGTCAGGTCGTACGCCGAGGAGAGCTGCCCCGGCTCGTCGTAGCCGTCGGGCGTGACCACGTGCGTGTCCGAGGCCTGGAGCTCGTCGGCGTGGTGCTGCATGTCCTTGACGGTCTGCGCCACCCCGTCGTTCATCGCGGACAGCACGTGCACGGCGTCGTTGCCGGAGCGCAGGAAGACACCGAGCCACAGGTCGTGGACGTTGTAGCTGTGCCCCTCCTTTATCCCGACCACGCTGGAGCCCTCGCCCACGCCCGCGAGGTCCGACGGCGCCACCTTGTGCTCCATGGTCTTCGGGAACCGGGGCAGCAGGGTGTCCGCGAACAGCATCTTCAGCGTGCTCGCCGGCGGCAGCCGCCAGTGCGCGTTGTGCGCGGCGAGCACCTCGCCGGACTCGGCGTCGGTGACGATCCAGGAGCGGGCGGTGACGTCCTTCGGCAGTGCCGGGACGCCCGGGGCGAGATCGACCTGGGTGCCGGGCTGCCCGAGCCGGGCCCCGCCCACCGTCGACATCCGGGCCGGGGGCGTGGCCGTCGGGCCCGTCGAGGGGGCCGGGGCGGCGAGGGCGGCGGGCGCGGTGGCGGACAGGGACAGCAGGGCGGCTGAGGTGACCAGCAGGGATCGCCTGCCGGTGTTCTTTCGTGCGGGCACGGACGAGAACGTACCTTTTGTCGGCTGTGAAGTCCCATGACCCACCTCACTGCGGACCTGGAACCGGCCACGCGGCGGTGATACTGGTCGTATGAAGCTCAGCCGCCCTGTCTCCTGGTTCCTGCTCGCGTTCGGGGCGTGGTCCTGGGTCATCTGGGTCACTTTCGTCAAGAACTTGATCAAGGACGGCAGCGGACTCGCCTTCGATCACGGTCACCCGACCGCGTACTTCTGGGTGCACCTGCTGCTGGCGGTCGTTTCCTTCGTATTGGGGACGGCCATCGGCGTCATCGGGTTGCGCGGGCTGCGCGCACTGCGCCGGACGTCATAGCGCGGTACCGGTCGGCGGGAAACCGCTCCCACCCCTGTGAAGGCGCTGTGAAACACGGTGAAAACAACACCTCGGTAAGTTCTTGCACATCTGGTCAGAAAGCCCTTCCCCCGGCTGAAACAGGTGTGGTTAGGTGAGCCGCGCCACTTAGGGGAGTGGCGAAAAGTCGTGCTGGGCCAGGGGTAGGGCCCGTCAGGGGCCTGGGGAGGGCGCCACCATGCGATCTGTTCGCATGCGCATTCTCGTGACGCTGCTCGTAGTCGCCGTCGTGGGAATCGGTGGCTGGCAGCTGCTGCCGTCACAGAACCAGAACAAGACGATCAAGGTCGGTACGACGGACGCCGTCACCGACCTCGACCCGGCCGGTGCCTACGACGCCGGTTCCTGGGCGTTGTTCAGCAATGTCTTCCAGTCGCTGCTGACGTTCGAGCCGGGCGGCGTCGAGCCGGTCCCGGACGCGGCGAAGAGCTGTGCCTTCCAGGGCAGCGGTCTGAAGACGTACCGGTGCACGCTGCGCTCCGGGATCACCTTCCCGAGCGGCCGCACGATGACGGCCGAGGACGTGAAGTACAGCTTCGACCGGGTCAAGAAGATCAACTCCGATGTCGGACCGGCGTCGCTGTTCTCCACGCTCGCCTCGGTGACCGCCGACGACGCGACGACCGTCACCTTCCATCTGGCGTCCGCGGACGCCACCTTCCCGTCGAAGGTGGCTACCGGCGCCGGCGCGATCGTGGACAAGGACAAGTACCCGGCGGGCTCCCTGCGCACCGGCACCGCCGTCGACGGCACCGGCCCGTACACGCTGGCGTCGTACACCAAGGACGAGAAGGCCGACCTCGAGCCGAACAGCCGCTACCAGGGCTACCTGACCGGCACCGGCCGCCCGGTCGAGCTGCGCTACTACGCCGACTCCGCGAAGCTCGACGGCGCGTGGAAGGACGGGCAGGTCGACGTCGCCACCCGGACGCTGCCGCCGGACGTGCTGTCCCGGCTGAACCCGAGCGACCCCGACAAGCGCGTCAGCGAGTCCGACAGCGCCGAGACCCGCAACCTGTACCTCGACACCCGCGCGAACTCACCGCTGCACGACGTCCGGGTGCGCCGCGCGATGGCCTGGCTGGTCAACCGCGAGGAACTGGCCGGCACGGTCTACGAGGGCACGGTCGACCCGCTGTACTCGCTGATCCCGACCGGCATCACCGGCCACACCACCTCCTTCTTCGACGCCTACCCGGCGCAGAGCGTGCAGAAGGCGCGCGCGCTGCTCACCCAGGCCGGGGTGAGCCTGCCGGTGCGCTTCACCTTCGGCTACGGCATCGGCCGGGGCGCGGGCAAGGAGGAGGCCGCGGCGCTGAAGCAGCAGCTGGAGACGGGCGGCCTGTTCCAGGTGGACGTCAAGGGGTACGAGTGGACCGCCTTCCAGAAGACCTGGGCCGCCGGGAAGATGGACGCGTGGGCGGTCGGCTGGGTGGCCGACTATCCCGACCCGGACACCTTCGGCGCCGCGCTCGTCGGCACCGGCTCCACGATGAGCACCGGGTACAGCAACAAGATCGTCGACCATCTCATCCTGGACAGCCAGCAGTACGCCGACCGCACCCGGGCCGCGGGCGACTTCAAGGACATCCAGACGGACGTCGCCCGGGACGTCCCGCTGATCCCGCTGTGGCAGCGCAAGGAGTACGTGGTCAGTACCGAGGACGTGGGCGGCGGCCAGTACCTCACGGACGGCACGGGCGTCTTCCGCCTGTGGCGTCTGCAGTGGATCTGATCAACCGGCCTGCTCCTCGGGCCCCTTGGTCCCCTCGGCCCCCTTGGTCCGTGGGTCCGGCAGTGCCCTCGTCATGCCGGGCAGGAAGTCCGTGAACAGCTCATGGATCTCCAGGACCAGGGGGCGCAGCACCCGGAAGCGGGCGAGTGCCACACCACGGGCGGTCAGCCGGGCTCCCCGGCGCGCCAGCCGGTAACTGCGCTCGCGCCCCTCGGTCCGGTCGAAGACCCAGTAGAGCACCAGCCCCATCTGGGCGAGCCACATCAACTCCGGGAGCACATCGCGCAGTTCGGCCGGAACCTTGGACTTGGAACCGGCCAGCACTTCCCGGTGGACGGCTATGGCCTGCTCGCGGGCGTGCTCGCTCTCCGGGGAGAAGGGGCTGAGCGGGCTGTCCGGGTCGGCGGCGTTCTTGAAGAACTGCACGGCGAACTCGTGGTACGGCCGGGCGATGTCGAGCCAGACGGTCAGCACGCCCGCGAGCCGCGCCTCCAGGTCGGTCTCCCGGTCCAGGATCTCGCGGACCGCCGCCTGGTGCTCGGCGGCGATCCGGTCGTAGAACCCCTGGATCAGGTGTTCCTTGCCCTCGAAGTAGTAGTACGCGTTACCGACGGAGACCCCGGCCTCCGCGGCGATGGCCCGCATGGTGGTCTTGTCGTACCCGCGCTCCTGGAACAACCGCATCGCGGTCTGGAGGATCAGGGCACGGGTCTGCTCGGACTTGCTCTGGGGGCCGGCCGTCTCGGGACCGTCGTTCTTCGCGGGCACGGCACAGAGCCTAACGAGTGGCGCGGGTGCCCTGGGTGGTCAGCTCAGGCGGCCCAGTTCCCGCCTCTTGGTGTAGTCCGTGAAGCCGAGGACGTTCCCCCACGGGTCGGCGATCTCCACGGTCCATCCGGTGGCTTCCTGGAACACCTCGTCCAGCGGCGGGATCCCGGCGTCGGCGAGTCTCCGCGCCGCCACCCGTGCGTCCGGCACCTCCAGCCAGAGGCGTGGCGAGGGCCACGGCGGCGTCCGGTGGCCCAGCGGCTCCTCGACCCGCAGCAGGATCCCCGGCGTCTCCCCGCCGACCTTCAGCAACGCGATCCCGGCCTCGTCGAACCGGAACCCCACGGCGAACCCGGCCCGCTCGTAGAACCCGACGGCCTCCGCGAGGTCGCCGACGGGGAGCAGTACGTTGTCGAATCCGAGCAGCTCGTACGACTCATCGTCTGACATGACGTCAGATTAGAACCGTGCGGCGGCAAAACCCTGCAAAGGCGTGGCGAAACCCGCCGAAACGCCCGAGGGCCCTGCTTCCGGAGGACAGGAAGCAGGGCCCTCGGCCCGGTTTCGGGAGGACTGGCGAGGCGATCAGTAGCGACGCGTGATCAGCGCGCGCTTCACTTCCTGGATCGCCTTGGTGACCTCGATACCGCGCGGGCAGGCGTCCGTGCAGTTGAAGGTCGTACGGCAACGCCACACGCCGTCACGGTCGTTGAGGATCTCCAGGCGCTGCTCGCCCGCCTCGTCACGGCTGTCGAAGATGAAGCGGTGGGCGTTCACGATCGCGGCCGGACCGAAGTACTGGCCGTCGTTCCAGAACACCGGGCAGGAGGAGGTGCAGGCCGCGCAGAGGATGCACTTCGTCGTGTCGTCGAAGCGCTCGCGGTCCTCGGCGGACTGCAGCCGCTCGCGGGTCGGCTCGTTGGTGTCCTTGGTGACCAGGAACGGCATGACGTCCCGGTACGCCTGGAAGAACGGCTCCATGTCCACGACCAGGTCCTTCAGGACCGTCAGGCCCTTGATGGGCTCGATCGTGATCGGCTTCTCGGGGTTGATGTCCTTGATCAGCGTCTTGCAGGCAAGGCGGTTCTTGCCGTTGATCCGCATCGCGTCCGAGCCGCAGATGCCGTGCGCGCAGCTACGGCGGAAGGTCAGGGTGCCGTCGACGTCCCACTTGATCTTGTGGAGGCCGTCGAGGACCCGCTCCTTCGGGTCGATCTCCAGCTGGAAGTCTTCCCAGGCGGCTTCCGCCGAGACCTCCGGGTTGAACCGGCGGACCCGGAAGGTGACCGTGATGTAGGGGGAGTCGGCGAAGCCGGGCTCGGGCTGGCCGGCCGCGTCCGCCTTGTCCAGAACAGGGGTAGCCATCAGTACTTACGCTCCATCGGCTGGTAGCGGGTCTGGACGACCGGCTTGTAGTCGAGACGGACGGTTTCCGAGCCGTCGGCGCCGACCTCGCGGTACGCCATGGTGTGGCGCATGAAGTTGACGTCGTCGCGGTTCGGGTAGTCCTCACGGTAGTGACCGCCGCGGGACTCCTTGCGGGCCAGCGCCGAGACGGCCATGACCTCGGCCAGGTCCAGCAGGTTGCCCAGCTCGATGGCCTCCAGCAGGTCGGTGTTGAACCGCTTGCCCTTGTCCTGGACCGCCACGTTCTTGTAGCGCTCGCGCAGCTCGGCGATCTTCTCGACGGCCGTCTTGATCGTCTGCTCGGTGCGGAACACCATGACGTTGGCGTCCATGGTCTCCTGCAGCTCGCGGCGCAGGACCGCCACCCGCTCGGTGCCGGTGGACTCGCGCAGCCGCTCGATCTGCTCGACGACCTGCGACTCCGGGTTCTCCGGCAGCTCGACGAAGTCCGCCTTCGCCGAGTACTCGGCGGCGGCGATGCCCGCGCGGCGGCCGAAGACGTTGATGTCCAGCAGCGAGTTGGTGCCCAGGCGGTTGGCGCCGTGCACCGACACACAGGCGACCTCGCCGGCCGCGTACAGGCCCGGGACGACCGTGGTGTTGTCCGCCAGGACCTCACCCTCGACGTTCGTCGGGATGCCGCCCATCGCGTAGTGCGCGGTCGGCTGGATCGGGATCGGGTCCGTGTACGGCTCGATGCCGAGGTAGGTCCGCGCGAACTCGGTGATGTCCGGCAGCTTGGCGTCCAGCTGCTCCGGCGGCAGGTGGGTCAGGTCGAGGTAGACGTGGTCGCCCTCGGGACCACAGCCGCGGCCCTCACGGATCTCCGTGTAGATGGAGCGGGACACGACGTCACGGGACGCCAGGTCCTTCATGACGGGAGCGTACTTCTCCATGAAGCGCTCGCCGTCCTTGTTGCGCAGGATGCCGCCCTCACCGCGGGCGCCCTCGGTGAGCAGGATGCCCATGCGCCAGATGCCGGTCGGGTGGAACTGGAAGAACTCCATGTCCTCCAGCGGCAGGCCCCGGCGGTAGACGGCGGCCTGGCCGTCACCGGTGAGGGTGTGCGCGTTGGAGGTCACCTTGAAGAACTTGCCGCAGCCGCCGGAGGCGTAGATGACGGCCTTCGCCTGGAAGACGTGGATCTCGCCGGTGGCCAGCTCGTAGGCCACCACACCGGCGGACTTCTTGACGCCGTCGACCTCGGTGATCAGCTGGTCCAGGACGTAGAACTCGTTGAAGAACTCCACGCCCTCCTTGACGCAGTTCTGGTACAGCGTCTGCAGGATCATGTGGCCGGTACGGTCCGCGGCGTAGCAGGACCGGCGGACCGGCGCCTCGCCGTGGTTACGGCTGTGACCGCCGAAGCGGCGCTGGTCGATGGTGCCGTTCGGCGTCCGGTTGAACGGCAGGCCCATCTTCTCCAGGTCGAGGACGGCGTCGATGGCCTCCTTCGCCAGGATCTCGGCGGCGTCCTGGTCGACCAGGTAGTCACCGCCCTTGACCGTGTCGAAGGTGTGCCACTCCCAGTTGTCCTCCTCCACGTTGGCGAGCGCGGCGGCCATACCGCCCTGCGCGGCGCCCGTGTGGGAGCGGGTGGGGTAGAGCTTGGTCAGCACCGCGGTGCGGCTGCGCTTCGTCGCCTCGATGGCGGCACGCATGCCCGCGCCGCCGGCGCCGACGATGACGGTGTCGTACTTGTGGATCTTCATGATTCTCGCAGCCCCGTGCCTAGCGGATGTTCGGGTCGAAGGTGAAGATCACCAGCGTGCCCAGCAGGATGGTGAACACCGTGGCGGTGTAGAGCAGAGCCTTCAGCCACAGCCGGGTGTTCGGCCGCTCGGCGTAGTCGTTGATGACCGTGCGCAGGCCGTTGGCGCCGTGCAGCATCGCGAGCCACAGCATCAGCAGGTCCCAGACCTGCCAGAACGGGGACGCCCAGCGGCCGGCCACGAAGGCGAAGCCGATCTTGGAGACACCGCCGTCCAGCACGAGCTGGATCAGCAGGTGGCCGAGGACCAGGACGACCAGCACGATGCCGGACAGGCGCATGAACAGCCAGGCCGCCAGCTCGAAGTTGCCCCGGGTCGACTTCGGGGTCTTCTTGGTGCGCTTGCGCGGCGCCTCGATCAGCGGGGCCGGGTTGTCGACGGTGTAGGCGGGGGCGCCTTCGACGGGGCCGACGCCGGACGCGGTGGTTTCGGTGGTGGACATCGGCGTCAGCTCCCAAAGAGGACACGGGCGGCGTGGCCGAGCACCGGGTAGACAGCGCCGGCCATCAGGACGACCCAGACACCCATCACGGTCCAGAACATCTGCTTCTGGTAGCGCGGGCCCTTCGACCAGAAGTCGACGGCGATGACGCGCAGGCCGTTGAGCGCGTGGAAGAGGATGGCGGCGACGAGGCCGTACTCCAGCAGCGCGACGATCGGCGTCTTGTACGTGGCTACGACCTTGTCGTAGTCCTCGGGGGAGACACGCACGAGAGCGGTGTCCAGCACGTGAACGAACAGGAAGAAGAAAATGAGGACGCCGGTGACTCGGTGAGCCACCCAGGACCACATTCCTTCCCGGCCGCGGTACAGCGTTCCAGCCGGCACGGAAGTCCCTCCGGGAGCGGGGATTGGGGCCGCGCCGGCTTCGGTGTCGGGCGGGCCCGGCCGGGTACGGTCCACCGGCCCCCAGCATCGTAGCCATGCGCTGCGTTGTGCCTTACGGGGGGCCTACCTTGTGTGATCAAATTGGCACCGGATGGGGGAGCGGGCACGCGGCTACGGGGGTGGTGTGTCCTCTTATCTGCCGTGTGCGGGTGCCTTGTGGCTGGTCGCGCCCCTCAGGCAGGTGCCCAGTCTGCTTCGTGCCAGGCGCCGGAGCTCCTCCGCCGCTATCACCCGCTCCTCCTCCGGATCGTTTGTCAATCGTGATCGGATCGCTTCGAGGATCCGGTCGAGGGATTCGTCCGGATGGGTGTCGCCCAGGTAGATGACGAACGCGTGTCCGAATCTGGCCTCGTAGGCCGCGTGGGCCGCGCTCAGGGCCATGTGGGCCGCCGAGTAGGTGTCCTCGGGCAGGTCCGGGAGGGTCTCTCCGGCCAGAGCCTCCGACAGGTCGCTCGGCGACAGGTCGTACGCCGCCTCGTCCGCCGCCGCCAGGAGGGAGTCCAGGTCGGGGTAGGGGCGGTGGTCGGCGACCCGGCGGGACCAGCGCAGGCAGCGCAGGCAGTGCTGGAGCAGGGCGCGGGCCTCGTCGGCGGGTGCCGCGTTGAAGGCGTCGAGGGGCTTGGGGAGATACGGGAGACGGTGGGCGGGCAGCGTGGTTCCTCGCGTCACATGTGGCGTGGCAGGGGATGCTGTGAAAGGTGTGTCGTCAGGTTATCGAGAGTGGTCACTGTGTGTCGCCGTGATGCCTGAAATTCACCCGGACGGCAGAGTTTCAGAGCGTCTGAGTGACGAACGAGGCGCGGATCGGTCGTACGTTGGCAGGGTGACCCAGCACAGGCGAGGCGCCTCGGCGCAGCAGGTGATACGGAAGCGGGCGGTCGTGGCCGGCGCGTTCGTCGGGACCATCGCGCTCGGCGCGGGTGTCGGCGTGTGGGCCTCGAGCGGAGGCGGCGGGACGGTGGAGGGGGGCGCGTCGCGGTCGTCCTCCGGCCGGGTGGCCGGCACCGACTCCGGCGGGGCGGGCGCGCCCTCGGCGAGTCCGGCGCCCAGCCGGTCCTATCCGCTCTCCCAGACGCCGCGCACGATACCCGCGGTGCGCTCCCACACTCCGGCGCGCGGGCCCGGCTGGAGGCCGCAGAAGGCCGACCGGGTGGTGATCAGCGACCGGGAGCTGGCCGACGAGGGGCAGCTGATAGCCGGGGAGCTGGGGATCACCTACGCGGGGGAGAAGGACGACGTGCGGGCGGGGGACGTCCGGCTGGCACTCGGCGGCGGGGGCGGGAACCAGGAGTCGTACACCATGACCGTCCGCGACGGGCGGGTGGACATCAGCGGGCCCGGCGAGGCGGGGGTGTTCTACGGCACCCGCACGCTGAAGCAGGAGGTCCACGGCGGCGGCACCGCCCCGGAGGGCGTCGTACGGGACGAGCCGGCCAAGACGGTGCGCGGGTTCATGCTGGACATCGCGCGCAAGCCGTACACCGAGTCCTGGATCGAGGACCGCATACGCGAGCTGGGGGACCTGAAGTTCAACGAGCTGGGGCTGCACTTCTCCGACGACCAGGCCTTCCGGATCGAGTCCGGCAGCCATCCCGAGATCGTCTCCCGGGACCACCTGACCAAGGCGCAGGTCAAGAACATCGTGGCCCTGGCGAACAGCCGGCACATCACCGTCGTACCCGAGATCGACTCGCCGGGGCATCTGGGCGCCGTCCTCGCCGCCCACCCCGACCTGCAGCTGCGCAACGCGAGCGGGATCGCCACCAAGGGCGCGATCGACATCTCCAAGCCCGCCTCCGCGAAGCTCGTGGACGATCTGCTGAACGAGTACGCAGGGCTGTTCACCGGCAACCAGTGGCACCTAGGCGGCGACGAGTACCAGGCGCTGACCGTGAAGAACCCGCAGGTCTCCTACCCGCAGCTCGCGGCCGCCGCCCGGCAGAAGTACGGCTCCGGCGGCACCGTCGCCGATCTGGCCACCGGCTGGCTGAACGACCGCGCCGACACCGTCCGCGCGCACGACAAGACCATGCGGGCCTGGAACGACGGCTTCTACCGCGGTACGTCCGTGCAGGCGGCCAAGGACCTCCAGGCCGCCTACTGGACCGGCAAGGAGCTCGGGGCGCGGCAGCCGGCGGACTATCTGAGCGCGGGCCGCAAGGTGCTCAACTACAACGACGAGTTCCTCTACTACGTCCTCGGCCAGCCGCAGACCTTCGTCTATCCGACCGGTCAGCGGATCTACGAGCAGTGGAACCCGCGCGTGCTGCGCGGCACGACCGCCGTACCGGCGGGCTACGACGGGCAGATCCTCGGCGGGTCGTTCGCGGTGTGGTCCGACTTCCCGAACGCGCAGACACAGGCGCAGGTCGCGGCCGGCATCCGGATGCCGCTGCGGGCCACCGCGCAGAAGCTGTGGGACCCGGGCAGGCCCGCGCTGTCCTGGGCCGACTTCCAGGCGCTGGCGAACCGGCTGGGCTGACCGAATCCGGTGGGGCCGAATCCGGTGGACGTACGGCGCCTTCCGGCCGTATGTTCCGGTGTTCGCGTGTCCGGCCGGGGGAAGGCCGCACGTCTGTCGCCGGCGTCATCTCGGGGGAACCTCTTCATGACCACACCCATGACCTCACCCATGCCCGCACCGCCGTTCGTGCCCGGTGCCGTGCTTCGCTCGCCCGTGGGGCTCGGCCGGGCCACCGCCGTGCTGCTCGGGCTGGTCATCGCCACCGACCTGTTCGCCTGCTTCGCGGACCTGGCGGAGAGGAACGTCGCCGGTGACCTCGCCGACGGCGTCACGGGCGCCGGTGTGCTGCACCGGGCCGATCACGCCGACGCCCTCTACCGCGTCGCCGGCTTGACCCAGGCGGGGGCGCTGGTGGCCACGGCCGTCGTCTATCTGTGCTGGCTGTGGCGGGTGCGGGTGAACGCCGAGGTGTTCGACCAGTCCGCGCACAGCATGCGGCGCGGCTGGACGATCGGCGCCTGGTTCTGCCCGGTCGTCAACCTGTGGTTCCCGCGCCGGATCGTCCTGGAGGCCTGGGACGCCAGCGTGCCCTGGGGTGCGCGGATCAGGCACGCGCCGGTCAACGCCTGGTGGACGCTGTGGATCATCAGCCTCCTCGCCGGCCGGTTCGCGTCGATGAGCTGGCGGCACGCCGGCACGCCGGGACTTCTGCGGAGCGCCGCCGGGCAGATGCTGTTCTCCGACGCGGTCGACGTCGCGGCCGCCATCCTGGCCATCGTGGTCGTCGTCCATCTGACCCGGATGCAGCACCGAAAGGCTCTGGCGGGCCAAGTGCCGTCCCCCGTGTCTGGCTGAAAACCTCCGGCTGTGACACTCCCGCGCCGTTGCACGCAGTAAGGGGAAGTGCGGGCTCCGTACCGGTCGGCGCCCCGGCAAGGGAGACATTTTCATGAGCCTGGTGGAACGGATCGCACAGGCCGACGAACGCGGACTGGCCGCTAGTGGGTTGGCTTGTTTGGACCGGTGCCTGCCCTTGCTCGGCGCCGACGACGAGTTGCTGCGGCCCCTGTGGGCGAGTCTCGCCGACGGCTCCGACTGGGGCGCGAGCCTGGAGAAGGCCCGTGGGACGCTCGGCGCCGAAGGGCCCGGGGAGGGCGCCGGACGCGAAGCGGACGAGGCCGCGGAGCTGGTCCGCCGGATGCTTCAGGCGGCCCCGGCCGAGCGGACCGCCGACGCGGTACGCCCCTGGGCCGACGCCTGCTCGGTGGCCTCGCTGCGCATCCACCGCCTGCTCGACCCCGCGGCGGACGGTACGCCGGACCCGGACGCGCTCGACGCCGGGCGCGCGGGCGACACGCAGGAGCTGCCGCCGCTGGTCGCCGCGGAACTGCGCCGCCAGAAGGCGGTGCTGGACCTCCTGTCCGAGCACGGCCCCAACGGCCTGCGCCGCGCCCTGGACCTGTCGATCGAGGGCCGCCGGGTGCTGCGCGCGGTGGTGTCACGCCGGGCGAGGAGCGCCCCGTAGGGTTTCGCCAGGTCAAACCCGCCTGCGTGGGCGAGTCCTGTGCCTGTCCTGCGGTGGACCTGAGCCGGTTTGGCGACGGTTGGCGAAACGGCCCGGAACGCCGTGACGGTTGCCCCGTCCCGCTCGCTCTTCCCTATGTGACAGCCCAGTACGTGACAGCACAGCAGGAGACCAGGCCGCACGCCGCGACAAAGCCCCTGCGGTGGGCCGCGGACACCGTGGCGACCATGCGCGAGGGCGCCCGCGTGCGCCTCGACTACACGGCGCAGAGCCTGTGGCGGGTCGACCGGATGATCGAGGAGATACGCCGCGAGGGACCGCCGTACGGCGCCGTCGAGAGCGTGCTGCGCGGCTTCGGTGCCTACGCCGGCGAGGTCATCGTCCGCCAGAGTGGCGCCGAGTGGTGGTCGACCGGCGGCGACCACTGGGTGCGCACCCCCGACGGCCGGCTCTGGGACCCCATCGAGGAGGCCCGGCGGGCATACGGCGGCGCGGGCTCGCTGCGGCTGCTGTGCCGGGACGCGACCACCCCCCGATGACCGGCCCTGACCAGGAATTTCGTCTCGCTGTGACACTTCTGTGAGGTCCGGCGCTGATCACCGTGGAGGGCGGAGACACGGCCGGAGCGTGTCGGACCGTTAAGGGCGTGCCACGCAGTGGCCATGAACTCGGCGCGAACGAGGACGTCTTGGGGCAGGCAGCAGAACCCCGGCGCCCGCAGCCGCGGGACGGGGAACTGGGCGCGGCCGTCGCGCGCGCCCAGGACGGGGACGAGACCGCCTTCGCGGTGGCCTACCGGATCGTGCAGCCGGGCCTGCTCGGCTATCTGCGGGGCTTCGTCGGCGAGGACGCGGAGGACGTGGCCGCCGACGCCTGGCTGGAGATCGCCCGCGACCTCGGCCGGTTCAAGGGCGACGGCGCGGGCTTTCGCGGCTGGACCGCGACCATCGCCCGGCACCGCGCCCTGGACCTCCTGCGCCGCCGCAAGGTACGGCCCCGGATCTCGGCGCTGGAAGAGGACGCGCTGGAGCTGCCCGGCCGGCTCAGCACCCACGACCAGGCCCTGGAGACGCTGTCCACCGAACGGGCGCTGGAGCTGGTGCGCGCCCTGCCGCGCGACCAGGCCGAGGCCGTACTGCTCCGGGTGGTCGTCGGCCTCGACGGCCCCGCCGCCGCACGCGTCCTCGGCAAGCGCCCCGGCGCCGTCCGCACGGCCGCGCACCGCGGGCTGAAACGGCTCGCCCGGCAGCTGGGCGCCCAGGGCGAGGGCGGCGAGGGTGTGACGGATGACGGCGCTCGCACGCTGGGTGAGTCGACATGAACGGAGCCGATCGCGAGCCGTATGGATACGGGAGCGCCATCGGTCCCGGAGCCCGTACGAGGCCCGGGAGGTCGGGCGACTCCGGCACGCGGGACGAGGACGGGAACAGGCATGGGTGAACGGCACAGCGGCGACGGCCCCTTCGGTCGCCGGCACGTACACCCTGGCGGCACCCTCTCCGCACCGGACCACACCGACGGCGGCCGTACCGGCTCCGGGTTCGAGGCGCGGCTCGGTGCCGTGCTGCGCGAGGGCACCGTGGACGCCGAGGCCGAGCGCCGGGCCGTGGCCGCCTTCCGCGCCGCCCAGGCGACCGGGGCGCCCCGCCCGCGCACCCGGCGCCGGGACGACTGGCGGCCCGCCGCGCCGAGGCGTGCCCGGCTCTCGCTGAAGACCACGCTCTCGGTGGTGCTCGCCAGCCTCACGCTGGGCGGGGTCGCCGTCGCGGCGATCGGCTCCGCCCGGTCCGGCGCGCACGGCCACCCGGACGGGCCGCGCTCCGCCCACCCGACGAGCGGCTCGCACTCGACGGCTGCTCCCGGCCCGTCCGCCACGTCCGGCGGCCCGGGCTCCGGCGCACCGGCCGGCCGCCCGGACCACCCGGCGAGCGCCCGGGACACCGTGGCCCACTGCCGTACCTACGAGCGGGCCGGAGAGCGGGGCGGCGCCCTGGACTCGACGGCCTGGCAGCGCCTCGTCACGGCGGCGGGCGGCGAGGACGAGGTCGCGGCCTACTGTGCGGCCCAGGTGACGTCCGCTCAGGAGAAGAAGAGCGGCAAAAGCGGCAAGGTCCACGCAAAGGGGCAAAGGTCCAGTAGCGGCAAGCATGCTGACAGCGGCGGCAATTCGGCACGCAAGGCCACTCGGAAGAAGCAGCCGCAGAAGTAGCCGGAGAAACGGCCGGGGAAGCAGTCGGGGGAACAGCCGGGGGAGTAACCTTCGTCACCCTGGCATGCCCGGGAAAAGCGAACGGCCGGGGCCGCCACCCCCCACAGGAGAGGCCCCGGCCGTCGCGCGGACGGGCCGCGCGCGGCCCGTACTTACTACAGCGCCATGGGTGCGTTTTCTGTCACACCCGACCCCCCTCGACCCTCACCCTGCGCACATCCGCACCCGGTCACGAGTTAGTTGCATCTTCTACGGACATGGACGAGGAGCGGTTTCACGCCGTAACGTGCCTTTCGCGCCGACCGGGAAACAGGCGTAAAGGGAGTACGGTGCTGGGGGACGACGCGGAGCTGACCACCGCGGTGCGTGCGGCACAGGACGGAGACGAGACCGCGTTCCGTACGGTGTACCGCGCCGTGCATCCACGGCTGCTCGGATACGTACGCACGCTGGTCGGTGATCCGGATGCCGAGGACGTGGCCTCCGAGGCCTGGCTGCAGATCGCCCGGGACCTCGACCGGTTCAGCGGAGACGCCGACCGGTTCCGTGGCTGGGCCGCCCGGATCGCCCGCAACCGGGCCCTGGACCACATACGCATGCGCGGCCGCCGCCCCGCCATAGGCGGCGACGAGACGGAACTCACCGGCCGGGCCGCCGAGTCCGACACGGCCGGCGAGGCCATCGAGGCCCTGGCCACCGGCAGCGCCCTCTCCCTCATCGCCCGGCTCCCGCAGGACCAGGCCGAGGCGGTCGTCCTGCGCGTCGTGGTCGGCCTCGACGCCAAGAGCGCCGCCGAGACCCTCGGCAAACGCGCCGGTGCCGTACGCACCGCGGCGCACCGCGGTCTGAAGCGGCTCGCGGAGCTGCTCGGCGACGATCCGGAATCGGCGGGCGTGCTCGACGCGCTCCCACCCCAGCGAGAACCGCGCGGTCGCGCGGTGTCGTCCGCAACTGTGACGGATATGCGTGCGCGGACGCAGAAGGACATGTGATGGCCGACGAGCAGGACAAGTGGCTGAACCGTGAGACGGCGGAACGTCTACTGCGCGGTGAGTCACTGGAAGCCGTCGATGCCTGTGCGCGTGACCAGGCCGAACGCCTCTCCCGGGCGCTCGGCGCACTGTCCGCCCAGGCGGCCCCCGCCCCCGGTGAACTCCCCGGCGAGCAGGCCGCTTTGGCCGCGTTCCGCAAGGCCCGCGAGGCCGCCGGCGCCGAACGGGCCGCCGTGGGCCGCGCCGCCGGCACCGCCGGCCGGCCCGTGCCCGGCGCCGACGCGGGCCTGGTCCGCATCGGTGCCCCGGCCTGTACCGGAATCCCGGTCCGCCGCCCCCGCTGGGCCCGGCCGGTGCGCCTGGCGCTCGCCGCCGCGATGGCCGTGGGCACGCTCGGCGGGGTCGCCATGGCCGCCGGAACCGGGATCCTGCCCACGCCGTTCGGGCCCGAGCGCCCCGGCCCCGCCGCCTCCGTCTCCGCCGGCCAGTCCTCCGCGGGGCCGTCCGCCTCGGCCTCGCCGCAGGGCACCCCGAGCTCCACCGCGGGTCCCGGACTGCCCAGCGGCAGCCCGGGCGCGAACCGCGGCGGCGCCTCCGGCCAGGCCGCCGGACCGGACGACCGTCCGGGCGCGAGCACCGCTCCGGGTTCCGGCGACTCCTCCGGCACCTGGTGGAAGGACGCGACCGCGGCCTGCCGGGACATCCGGGACGGCAAGGGACTGGACGCGGGCCGCAGGCGCGCGCTGGAGAACCTGGCGGGCGGCAGCGCCCGGCTGAGCCAGTACTGCAAGGTCCTCCTGACCGCCGCCCAGTCGGCCGACGGCGCGGCGAACGGCGGCAAGGGCGCCGGGAGCGGCGACAACGGCGAGGGCGGCAAGGGCAAGGACAAGGGCAAGGGCAACGGGAACGGCCAGGGCGGCGACGACGAGGGCCACCCCGGCCGGGGCGGCGGCGACGGCCACCCGGGCTGGGGCGGCGGCGACGGCCACCCGGGCTGGGGCGGCGGCGACGGCCACCCGGGCTGGGGCGGCGGCGACGGTCACTCCGGCAAGGGGGGCGACGGCAAGGGGGACGACGGTAAGGGCGGACACGGCCGCGGTGTCGCGTCCGTCCCGTCCGCCTTCGCTCCGGCCCACCCCGCCCGGAAGTCCGGCACCGCTCTCGGCCCGACGCCGAGCCCGAGCCCGGCGCACAGCGCGCCCTGAACCGAACGCCCCTCACGCCCCCCTCTGACCTGCTGCTTCGTGGTCCGCGAAAAATTTTCGGCGCGGGGTGTGACGTTTTTGAAGCCCCGCACGCAGTACTGAGTGAGCCGACTGGTCATCGGCCGTCGCACTGAGCCGGGGTTCCCCCCGTACCCACGGCTCGTGCACCTGGCGCGGGCGGGACACGTTCCCCCGGTCCCGCCCGCGCCCCGCATCCCTCTCCGTCACCAGTGGACGACGACTTTGTCGCCCACCCGCACCTGAGCGAACAGCTGGGCGATCGCCGTCTCGTCCCGGACGTTCACGCACCCGTGCGAAGCCCCCGCGTATCCGCGCGCCGCGAAGTCGTACGAGTAGTGCACCGCCTGGCCGCCGCTGAAGAACATCGCGTACGGCATCGGCGAGTGGTAGAGCGTGGACACCCAGGTCCGCGCCTTCCGGTAGATGTGGAACACACCCTCCCGGGTCGGCGTGTACAGCGCCCCGAACCGCACCGACGCCGTCGCCAGCGTCTGCCCGCCGACCATCCAGCGCAGCGTCCGCGTCGTCTTGTCGATGCACAGGACACGCCCCGTCAGACAGCGCGGGTCGGGCGCGCCGACCGGCTGACCGCCCATCAGATACAGCTCCCAGGTGCCGGGCCTATGGGTCATCGCCACCAGCCGCTGCCAGGTGACGGTGTCGGTCCGCCCCGTCTGCGGCAGTCCGCGCTTGCCCTGGAAGCCGCGGACGGCCCGCTCGGTCAGATCGTCGTACGACCCCGTCGGCCCGTCGAACAGCCAGGCCACCTGGCGCAGCCGGGACTGCAGCCCCCGCACCCCCGGCCCGCTGTCGCCGCGCGACCACAGAACGCGGGGAGCGGGCGCGGCCGGTGCCGGCTGGGCCGATCGGGTGGGATTCGCCGGGCGGCTTCCCGGGGCGCCTCCCAGGGGCCTTCCCGGGCTCTGTCCCGGGGTCTGGAAGTGCACCGGTGCCCGGGCCTTGCCGTCGGCGCCCGTGGGCTGCACGGTGCAGCCGCAGAGGGCGGCGAGGGCGGCGAGGGAGGCGGCAGAGGCGAGTACGGCGGTGGGTCTTCCGGAGATCCTCATGCCGGTGATGTTTCCCCGCGTGACCGCCGCCGAACGACGGGGCATGGTGAGGGGTGACAGGACGTACTCCGGAGGCATCCATGGCACGTGAGTCGGAGTCGGGGCTGCCGATCGAGCCGGTCTATGGACCGCAGGCGCTGCAGGGCTGGGACCCGGCCGGAAAACTGGGCGAACCGGGGTCGTACCCGTTCACCCGTGGGGTGTACCCGACGATGTACACCGGCCGGCCCTGGACCATGCGCCAGTACGCCGGCTTCGGTACGGCGGCCGAATCGAACGCCCGCTACCGCCGGCTGATCGCCCACGGCACCACGGGCCTGTCGGTCGCCTTCGACCTGCCCACCCAGATGGGCCACGACTCCGACGCGCCCCTCGCCCACGGCGAGGTCGGCAAGGTCGGCGTGGCGATCGACTCCCTCGACGACATGCGGGTGCTCTTCGACGGTATCCCGCTGGACCAGGTCTCCACGTCGATGACGATCAACGCGCCCGCCGCCCTGCTGCTGCTCCTCTACCAGCTGGTGGCGGAGGAACAGGGGGCACGGGCCGACCGGCTGACCGGCACGATCCAGAACGACGTGCTGAAGGAGTACATCGCGCGCGGGACGTACATCTTCCCGCCGAAACCCTCCCTGCGCCTGACGGCGGACATCTTCAGGTACTGCACCGCCGAGATCCCGAAGTGGAACACCATTTCGATCTCCGGCTACCACATGGCCGAGGCGGGCGCCTCACCCGTGCAGGAGATCGCGTTCACCCTGGCGGACGGTATCGAGTACGTCCGTACGGCGGTGGCGGCGGGCATGGACGTCGACGACTTCGCCCCGCGGCTGTCCTTCTTCTTCGTGGCCCGTACGACGCTGCTGGAGGAGGTCGCCAAGTTCCGCGCGGCGCGCCGGATCTGGGCGCGGGTGATGCGGGAGGAGTTCGGGGCGCGGAACCCGAAGTCCTGGATGCTGCGCTTCCACACGCAGACGGCCGGGGTGCAGCTGACGGCCCAGCAGCCGGAGGTGAACCTGGTCCGGGTCGCCGTCCAGGCCCTGGCCGCGGTCCTCGGCGGCACCCAGTCCCTGCACACCAACTCCTTCGACGAAGCCATCGCGCTGCCGACCGACAAGTCCGCCCGGCTGGCCCTGCGCACCCAGCAGGTGCTGGCCCACGAGACGGACGTGACGGCGACCGTGGATCCGTTCGCGGGCTCCTACGCGGTGGAGCGGATGACGGACGACGTGGAGGAGGCGGCCGTCGATCTGATGCGGCGGGTCGAGGACCTGGGCGGGGCGGTCGCGGCGATCGAGCGGGGCTTCCAGAAGGCCGAGATCGAGAAGAACGCCTACCGGATCGCCCAGGAGACCGACTCCGGGGAGAGGGTGGTCGTCGGCGTGAACCGCTTCCGGCTGGACGAGGAGGAGCCGTACGAGCCGCTGCGCGTCGATCCTGCCATCGAGGCCCGGCAGGCGGAACGCCTGGAGAAGCTCCGGGCCGAGCGGGACCAGCGGGCGGTGGACACGGCCCTGGACGCGTTGCGGAAGGCGGCCGAGGGGGAGGACAACGTGCTGTATCCGATGAAGGAGGCGCTGCGGGGGCGGGCGACGGTGGGGGAGGTGTGCGGAGCGCTCCGCGGGGTTTGGGGGGCGTACGAGCCGTCGGAGGTGTTCTGAGCTGGGCGGTTGCTCCGTATGGGTGATCCCGAGCCGAGTCCGCTTCCCCGGTTACTCTCGTTGCAGAGTGGGCCCCGAAAAGGAGGACGCCATGGCCGTACTGCAGCAGGAGCTGACCCTGGGCGAGGCTGCCGACCAGCTTGCCCGTCCCTCTGCCCGAGGACTTTGCGATCCCTGACTTCTCGGTCGTCGACCAGGACTTCCGCGACGCCCATGTCACGAAGAACTACTACGCACCGAACGTCTTCCGCCTGGTCGTGGAAGTGACGTCGACGAACTGGTCGGACGACTTGGGCCCCAAGGTCGAGTGCTATGCCCAGGCCGACATCCCGGTCTACATCGTGGCCGACCGCAAGCACGACGAGGTCCTCCTCTACACGGATCCGGCCGACGGCAAGTACCCGGATCCCGTCCGCTACAAGCGAGGTCAGTCCGTCCCCGTCCCCGAATCCGTCGGCGTCACCCTCGACCTCTGCGTGGACACCCTCCTCGACGGCGGCGACTGACCGCCGCCCGAACCGGAGTGTCGTACCCCCGTGCGACACTCCTTTGCATGTTCGGCGTCATCGACCTCCCCACCTATCTCGCGGGCCTGATCCTGATCGTGCTCCTGCCCGGGCCCAACTCCCTGTACGTCCTCTCGGTCGCCGCCCGGCGTGGCGTGCGGGCCGGTTACACCGCTGCCGCCGGGGTGTGGTGCGGGGACACCGTGCTGATGACGCTGTCCGCCGCCGGGGTCGCCTCGTTGCTCAAGGCCAACGCGGTGTTGTTCGGGATCGTGAAGTACGCCGGTGCCGGGTATCTGACCTGGCTCGCGATGGGCATGCTGCGGTCGGCCTGGCAGATGTGGCGGACACGGCGGGAGAAGGCCGTGGCGGACTCCGCGCCCGCCACCGGCACCGACGAGCGGCCCTTCCGGCGCGCCTTCGTCGTGAGTCTCTTCAACCCCAAGGCGATCCTGTTCTTCGTCGCCTTCTTCGTGCAGTTCGTCGACCCGGACTACGCCTACCCGGCCCTGTCCTTCGTCGTCCTCGGCGCTCTCGCCCAGGTGGCCAGCTTCCTCTACCTCAGCGCGCTGATATTCGGCGGCACGCGTCTCGCCGCCGCCTTCCGGCGCCGTAAGCGGCTGTCGGCCACGGCCACTTCGGCGGCCGGGGCCTTGTTCCTGGGGTTCGCCGTGAAGCTGACGCTGGCCAGCGCCTAGGGCAGGTCGGACGCCGGCCTCGGCCAGGTAGGCCGCCACCCCGTCCGGGGAGTCGCCCGCCCAGCCCACATAGCCGTCCGGTCGGATCAGGAAGACGCCCGGGCCGTAGGACTCCGGTGCCGCCGGGAGTGCTCGCACGCCGGCGACGGAGGTCTTTGCGCCCAGCAGCGTCCAGTGCGGGCCCCGGAACGCGTCGAAGAGGCGGACGCCGTTCACCCTGCCGTCCGGGGCGCGGTCGCCCGCCCGGACCCCCGGCGGGTCGGCCCGGGTCTCCACGCTCAGCGACGACTCCCGGTAGTCCAGCCCCAGTTGCACGGTCGCCTTGCCGCGCCGTACCTCACCCCGGTGCACGCCCGTCGAGAGGTTCAGCATGGCCGCCGCGTTCGCCCGGCGTTCCTCCTCGTAGGTGTCCAGCAACGCCTCCGGCGCCCCGCCCCGCAGCACCGCGCCCAGCTTCCAGCCCAGGTTGTAGGCGTCCTGGACGCTGGTGTTCAGGCCCTGGCCGCCGGCCGGGGAGTGGACATGGGCCGCGTCGCCCGCGAGCAGGACCCGCCCGGCCCGGAAGCGGTCCGCGAGGCCCGTGCGCGACCGGAAGCCGGAGGCCCAGCGCAGCTCCGTGACGTCCTCGGCGCCCAGGTGCGTGTACGCGGCCACCAGCATGCGGATGCCGTCCAGGGACAGGTCGGGTTCGGCGCCCTCCGCGAGGCGGGCCTGCAACTGGAAGTCGTCCGTGCCGGCGAGCGGGCACAGGGCGACGCCGGTGCGGTCGGCTCCCGGGAACGTGTGCCAGTGGCCGCGGTCCAGGCCGGTCAGCCCTACGTCCGCAACCAGGAACGGCGCGGGGTCGACCGTCTCGCCGGTCATGCCGACGCCGACCGCGCGCCGGACCACCGAGTGTCCGCCGTCCGCCGCCACGACGTACCCCGCGCGGGCGGTCGTACCGTCGGCGAACCGCACGGTCACGCCCTGGGCGTCCTGTCCCAGGCCGGTCACCCCGCGCCCGAAGGCAACCGTGCCGCCCGACTCCACCAGCCGCGCGTACAGCACCTCCTGCGTGCGCCACTGCGCGACCATCCACGGCTCGGTGAACGGCGTGCCCTCGTCCGCCTCGACCTTCTCGAACATCGGCTCTTCGCCGACCCGCTCGCCGTCCTTCCAGATCATCCGCGCCGGATAGGGACCGCCCGCCGCCCGGATCGCCTCCAGTACGCCCAGGTCGTCGAAGACTTCCAGGGTGCGGGGCTGGATCCCCTTGCCGCGGGAGCCGGGGAACAGGGCCCGCGACCGCTCCACCACCAGAGCGTCCACGCCCCGGCGGGCGAGGTCGATGCCGAGGGCCAGGCCGGTGGGGCCCGCGCCCACGATCAGGACATCCATCGCGAGTCTCCTTAACGCCGTTAAGCGCCGTCGCCCATGAGCGTGCCCTTAACGCTGTTAAGCTGTCAAGTGTGAGCCCCGAGAAACGCGTCCCCCTGGATCGCCGACGCGTCGCCGGCACCGCGCTGCGGCTGCTGAACGAGGTCGGTCTGGACGGCCTGACCCTGCGCGCCATCGCCAAGGAACTGGACGTCAAGGCCCCCGCGCTGTACTGGCACTTCAAGGACAAGCAGGCGCTGCTGGACGAGATGGCGACGGAGATGTACCGGCGGATGGTCGCGGACGCCGCGCTCGATCCCGCCGACACGTGGCAGGAGCGGCTGCTGAAGACGAACCGCGGACTGCGGGCCGCGCTGCTCGGCTACCGCGACGGCGCCAAGGTCTACAGCGGCTCACACTTCACGGGCACGGACCACGCCCGCCGGCTCGAGGCGAACCTGCGGCTGCTGACGCAGGCCGGTCTCACCCTGGCCCAGGCGGTCCACGCGGGCCGTACGACGAACGCGTACACCCTCGGCTTCGTCACCGAGGAGCAGGGCGTCCTGCCCCTCCCGGGCGAACGCCGGGAGGGGTACGACATAGGGGAACGCGCCCGGCGGTTGGCCGAGTACCCGCTCGCCGCCGAGGCCGGGCAACTGCTCTTCGACGGTTACGACGCGCAGTTCGAGGAGGGACTGGCGCTGCTGATCGCGGGCATCGGGGCGCGCTACGGGCTCGGCTGAGCAGGCCGGTCAGCGCCTGGCCGCGCGTGCCTTGCGGATCGCCCGGGTCACCACCGGCGGGAGGAGGTCGACGGCGATCCGGCGGGCGCGACTCGAACTGCGGCGCGGCGCGGACCGGGCCGGTGCCGGGGCCGGTGCCGGGGCCGGGGCCGGGGCCTGGACGGGCGCCGGGGCCTCGGCGACCGGCTCCCGGGCCGCCTCCGCGTGCTTGGAGGGCGGGAACTCCGCCGCCCGCATCCCCTTCGACTTCAGCCGGATGATCCGGTGCCCGGCGGCCTCCTGGACGCTCAAGTGGCAGTCGGACCGCTCCCGCACCATCGCCAGCAGCTCCTCCTGGACCGGCTCCGGGTCGCCCCAGGTGCCGTAGAGCTTCTGGGTGCTCAGACAGATCGGGCGCAGGCCGCGGTTGAGCACGGCCTCCCAGGTGGCGATCGAGACCCCGGGGGTGTGCTCGGAGCGGAAGTCGTCCAGGACGACGATCCCGCCCGGGAGCAGCAGATCGTGGGCGGCTCCGATGTCGCCGTGCACATGCTCGTACAGGTGCGAGGCGTCGATGTGCACGAACCGGCAGGAGCGCGGCTCGACCTCGGAGGGCACCAGCGAGCTGGGGCCCTGCAGCACGCGGGGCAGTTCGTCGTGGAAGGAGAGGTAGTTCTCCTCGAAGACGCGCCGGGTCAGCGCGCTGTACGACTTCGTCGACTCGGCCCGGTTGGCGTCGTCGGGGGCGTCACCCTCGAAGAGGTCGCACACGGTGTACTTCTCGTCCGGCTGCCGGTGCCGGCCGGTGAAGATCGCGCTCTTGCCCATGTAGACCCCGACTTCCAGCAGATCACCCCGTATCCGAGTGGCTTCCTGCCGGTTCAGGAACCAGTCGAAGAGCAGTTGGTCGAGCACCGGGAACCAGCCCGGGACGTCATCGAGACATCGCGGCGGTCGCGTCGTTTCCTGGATGGTGGCCATGCGGAGTGGGCACTCCCTCGGTACGGCGTCTGTGAGAACCCTGTGGGGGGCCTGTAGGGCAAGGGCTCTACGGTGCCTGCCCGAGGGGCCGGTTCAAAACCCAAGGCCCGGTGAACGGCTGCCCAACTTCCGCTCCTTCAGCGCCCTCTTCAGCCGTGGCCCGAACGGCTTCTCCACGAACCGGTGGATCAGCCAGGCCAGTACCAGCATGCCGAGCACGGTCACCACGAGCGTCGGCCACGCGGGCAGCCCGAGGGCTCGGTGCAGCACCCGGATGACGAACCAGCCCAGGTGCTCGTGGACCAGGTAGAAGGGGTACGTCAGCGCGCCGGCCGTGACCAGCCAGGGCCAGGACGCCCAGCGGGTCCAGCCCAGCGCCACCACGGCGACGGCCGCGAAGGCGAGGGTGACGATCAGGATGACGACGTAGGGGTTGCGGTGGGGATGGGGGCCCCACAGGCCGTGGGTGGCCTCGCTCTGGGCGAGCAGCCAGGACATCGCGACGATGCCCCACGCGAGCAGGTCGCTGCCGAAGCGGTGGATCAGGTACAGCGCCAGACCGCCGACGAAGAAGGGGGCGTACTCGGGCATGACCACCTGGTTCAGCAGCTGGTTGCCGGACGAGGTGCACAGGACGGCCGCCAGCGTCCAGACGCACGAGAACAGCACCACCCGGCGGTAGGACACCCCGCGCAGGACGACGAGCAGCGCGAACAGCACGTAGAAACGGACCTCGACCCAGAGCGTCCAGCACACGCCCAGGACCCGGGTCGCGCCCATCGGCTGCTGGAGCATCGTCACATTGACCAGGAACTCGTCGAGACGGACCGGATGCACCACGGCGGGCAGGGCGAGGGACGCCCCCGTGACCAGGACCAGGGCCACCCAGTAGGCGGGGTAGAGACGCGCGATGCGGGAGCGGAAGAAGTCGCCGAGGGTGCGGCCCCAGCTGCTCATGCAGATCACGAAGCCGCTGATGACGAAGAAGAGCTCGACGCCGAGATTGCCGTAGACGGCCGCCCGGGACAGGACCGGGAAGAGGTGGGCCGGGCTTGCGTGCCAGGACGCGGAGACCGTGCCGCCACGGCCGGTGTAGTGGTAGAGGCACACCATCAGGGCAGCCACCAGCCGCAGGCCGTCCAGGGCCATAAGGCGGCTCCCGCGCCCGCCGGACGGCACCGGGGCGGCAGCCGTCCGGGGTATCAGCGGGCCGGGGGCGGCGGTGAGGCCGGGGGGTGAAGCAGCCATGTGCGCTTTCCTTCCTGATTCTGTTGTGCGGCCGGCCGCTGACGGCGCACCGCCTGCCGATGGCTCACCGGCCGGGTGCGGCCCCACTGCCCGGCCCCTGATAACCGCGTGCGCCCCGGCGCAGACTGCGCGCCTTGCGGGCCATCCGGCGGACCGTCGCGTTGCGCGGGATGAACGCCAGCTGGGCCGGCACCCCGCCGGGCAGCGCCAGCGAGGTCAGGCGCCGGCGCTTGAAGTAGCGCACGGTGTGTGCGTTCAGGTTCTTCGCGAGCCAGCCCTCGGCCTCCGTGCGCAGCCGCGGGTAGATCTTCGGCTGCATCGCGAAGCCCACCGCGCGGATCAGCCCGCCGAGCGCCTCCACGTCCATGCCGGCGCGCTGCGCGGTGACCGCGGCGCGGTTGCCGAGCTCGGGCAGCAGCGCGTCCACGATGGTCACCGGGACCCGGTTGCTGTTCTCGTACGGCGTCAGATGCTCCAGCAGCGCCTCGGTGCCGATCCGGGCGACGGGCAGGCCGTACAGCGCCTTGGCCGTGAGCAGCGCGGTGGAGAAGCAGCCGACGACCAGCGCCGGACGCATGCGCTGGTACAGCACCTCGGCGAGGACCGGGGTGTCGAGCACGGTCAGCTCGACCTTCAGCCGCTCCGCCTCCCGCTCCAGGGAGCGGGTGAAGCGGGCCGGGGCGGACGGGTGCGGCTTGAACACCACCTTGGTGTGCCCGAGCGCGGCCGCGCCCTTCAGCATCCGCACATGCAGGTTCTCCTCCTGCTCGGCGGTGAGGATGTCCAGCGCCGAGAGGTACTGGCCGAGCAGCAGCGCGGGCTCCTCGACCTCCGGCAACTCCGTGCCGGACGGGGCGAGTTCGGCGAGCACCTTGGTGAAGGCGGCCGTCTGCACGATCTCACCGGGCACGTCGAACTCGGTGAGCAGCAGCGGCTTCAGGCCCGGCACCAGGTCCAGGTGGAGCACCCGGTCCACGCGGGTGCCGACCAGCGGGTCGATCTTGTTGCGGGTGGGGCCGTAGCTCATCAGGCCGTCGGCGTAGACCGTGACCGGAGCGCCGTTGAAGATCTGCGCGAGGGCCAGGGAGGGGTTGACCTGGATCGACTCGACGGCCAGCTCCACGTCCTCGTCGCCCAGTTGCCACTCGTGGCGCAGGAAGCGTTCCCACAGCGGCATGTCGTCCACGCGGGGTGCCCAGCCGCCCGGGTGGAACGGGAAGATGGTCTCGTTGTACGAGATCACCTCGTCGAAGCGGTCGCGCAGCTTCTCGAAGCCGGGTGCCTCGTCCAGCGCGGGCGTGGTCTCGGGCGCGGCCGCGTTGTTGCACACCAGCAGGATCCGCCGGTCGGCCGGGCGGAAGCAGCCGGAGTCCAGGGCGGCGGCGAGCGTGGCCGTGCCGTACAGCGTCGACGCCTGGAAGATCTGGGTGGTCACGCGGCGGCCCCCGCGGAGGCGGGACGGCGGCGCAGCCGGCGCAGCTTGGTGGCGCGCTCGAGGTCCATGGAGTCCAGCGCCTCCTCCAGCACGTCCTGCGGCATGCGCCGCAGCGCCGCGGCACTCATGGATTTCAGTTTCTTCGCCACCGCGGGCTCGAACCTTTCAATGGATCCCAGATGATGGGAAATGATGGCGCAATAGGTGCGGACCGCCTTGGGCAGCAGTTCACCGGCGTCCTGGTCCTGGGCCGTTTCCGCGACGACCTGATCGAACGCGCGAATGAAATCGAGCTGCCGGACATCACCGATTTGCGTCAGTGAGGAAGCGACTCCGCGCCGGTAGAACACACCGAGCAGACTCACCGCGGCGAAGGATTCCGCCTCCCGGTGCAACTTCCAGATCCAGGGCCGGTCCTCGGCCGTGCGCAGCCCGTCGGTGAAGTGCAGCAGCCCCTGGTCCACCAGCCGGCGATGGTAGATGCCCGCCCACGCGAACGCGTAGTCCACGGACGTGGACCGGTCGGCGGGCAGGATCGCCTCCCGCGGGCTCAGCACCACGTTCCGCCGGCCGACGGGCACCCGGTTCACCGTGCGCGAGCGCGCCGTGCACTGCACGTGGTCGGTGCGGATGAAGTCGCAGCCGAGTTCCTCTATGGCCGCCACCAGCTGCGGGAAGTAGCCGGGGGCGAGCCAGTCGTCGCCGTCCAGGAACGTCAGATACTCGCCGCGCGCCCGGTCGATGCCGGTGTTGCGGGCGGTCGCGAGCCCCCCGTTCTGCTCGTGCCGCACGAACACGGCCCCGGGCAGCTCGCGCTCCGCGCGCGCGAGAATCTCTGGTGTCCCGTCGCGGGAACAGTCGTCGACGAGAATGAATTCGAAGTCCTCACGCGCGTTCGCCTTCAGGCTCCTGAGCGTGTCGGGCGCGTATTGCTGCACGTTGTAGAACGGCACGATGACGGAGAGCTTGACCACGGCTTGAACGTTAGGGCGAAGCCCGTCATTCGTCTTGACCGTCTGCTTGATGCTGAGTGAACGGCACGTGGCGAAGCTGTGAACCGGACTCTTTTCCCCTGCCTTCGCGGCCCGATTCGCCATTCGGCGGTGCGCTGTTAACCGTTTGTTGTATTCAGGTTGGGCCGAACCTCGGAATGCCTTCCTAGCGTCTTCGGCGTGCCAGCAAGTGCTACGAAGTCCCTGCGGGTTGCCGTCCTCGCCGATTCCGACACCCGGTGGAAGTGGGGCGCGCTCACCGCGCAGCGCCTCGCCCCCACGGATGCCGAGATCCGGCTCGACGGCTACCTCCTGCGGGGGCGCGCCACCCCGACAGCCCGCCAGCTGAAGGAGGTCGGCGTCCGGGCGGACTCCCTCCGCGAGGTCACCGGCGTCGAGTTCCTGCGTGTGATGGCCGAGTCGTCCTACGACGTCCTCATCCTCGCGCTCGTCGGCGGCGGCGTCCAGGCCATGCTGCACGGACTGCGCGCCACCTGGGCGGGGGCCGGCGAGCGTCCCGTCGTCGTCACCGGTTACGTCGGTGTCGTCTACGAGAAGCTCACCGACGGACTGCTGCTGCGGCACGGCGCGGACCTCGTCCTCGCCAACTCCCGCCATGACGCGGACCGGTTCCGGGCCGTGTACGAGGGCGTCGGCGCCGACGCCGACTCGGTCACCGAGGTCGCGCTGCCCTTCCTCGGCGGGGCGCCGTACACCGGTGAACACGAGCCGTACACGGTCGTCTTCGCGGCCCAGCCGTCCGTCCCGGACAGCCGCAAGGACCGTACGTACCTGCTGAACCGGCTGATCCAGCACGCCCGCAAGCACCCCGAGCGCGAGGTGCTGCTGAAGCTGCGCTCCAAGCCGGGCGAACACACCACCCACATCGAGGAACTGCCGTACCAGAAGCTGGCGCAGGGCAAGGACCTGCCCGCCAACTTCCGTCTGGTGTACGGCCACATGGGCGAGGTGCTGGACCGCACCGACCTGCTGGTCACGGTCAGCTCCACGGCCGCCCTGGAGGCCCTGCACCGCCGCATCCCCACGGTGATCCTGACCGACCTGGGCGTGCGCGAGGTGCTCGGCAACCACCACTTCACCGGCTCCGGCTGCCTCGCCTCCTGGGACCAGCTCGACGCCGGTCACCGGCCGGCGCCGGACGCGCAGTGGGTCGCCCGGCAGGGCGTGGCCGCTGGGGGTACCCCCTCTGGGGAGGGTCGTACGACTCCTATTTCGCTGCCGCTCGCGACCGGATCGCCAAGCTGCTCGACCGCCCCGGCGGCCTGCCGCCCCTGAACCCCTATTACACCCCCGAGACCGCGCCCGGCTATCTGCCCGGCATCCTCGCCCGGCACCACCTCGGCCCCGACGGCGTCCCGCTGCCCGGCGCGCCCGCCGCCGACAAGGAGCCCGGACCGGTCCGCCAGATCGTGCGCCGCGCCGCGCGTGGCGCCTACCGCCACGGCGTGCAGCGGGTCGCCCCGGTGATCCGCCGGATGGGGGAGCTGTGACCTCTCAAGGAGATCGGATGTCCAACTCGGAAGCGGGACAGGGCGCGACCGTGCGCCGGGTGCTCGCGGTGATCCCCGCGCGTGGCGGCTCCAAGGGCGTGCCCGCGAAGAACCTCGCGCCCGTCGGCGGCATCCCGCTGGTGGCCCGCGCGGTGCGCGAGTGCCGGGCGACCCGGCTGGTGACCGACGTCGTCGTCTCCACCGACGACCAGGCCATCGCCACCGCCGCCCGCGAGGCCGGCGCCGAGGTCGTGCTGCGCCCGGCCGCCATCGCCGGGGACACGGCGACCTCCGAGGCCGCGGTCCTGCACGCCATGGACGCCCACGAGGCGCTGCACGGCGCGGCCGTCGACGTGGTCCTGCTCGTGCAGTGCACCAGCCCGTTCATCGTCCGCGAGGACATCGACGGGGTGGCCGGCGCCGTCGTCGAGAACGGCGCGGACACGGCGGTGACCGTGGCCCCGTTCCACGGCTTCATCTGGCGGGAGGCCGACGCCGAGTCCGAGGGCGGCGTCGGGGTCAACCACGACAAGTCCTTCCGCCCGCGCCGCCAGGACCGCCCCCAGGACTTCCTGGAGACCGGCGCCGCCTACGCGATGGACGCGACCGGCTTCCGTAAGCACCAGCACCGCTTCTTCGGCCGCACGGAGCTCGTCCGCACCGACCCCGCGCGCGTGCTGGAGATCGACGACCCGCACGACCTGGCCCGCGCCCGCGCGCTGGCCCCCCTGTTCGACGCGGACCGCCCCGGTTCGCTGCCGGCCTACGACGACATCGACGCCGTAGTCCTCGACTTCGACGGCACCCAGACCGACGACCGGGTGCTGATCGACTCCGACGGACGGGAGTTCGTCTCCGTGCACCGCGGCGACGGACTCGGCATCGCGGCCCTGCGCAGAAGCGGCCTGAAGATGCTGATCCTGTCCACGGAACAGAACCCTGTGGTCGCCGCCCGTGCCCGGAAGCTCAAGCTTCCCGTGCTGCACGGCATCGACCGCAAGGACCTCGCGCTGAAGCAGTGGTGCGAGGAGCAGGGCATCGCGCCGGAGCGCGTGCTCTACGTCGGCAACGACGTCAACGACCTGCCGTGCTTCGCCCTCGTCGGCTGGCCCGTGGCGGTCGCGAGCGCTCACGACGTCGTACGCGGCGCCGCACGCGCGGTCACCACCGTCCCCGGCGGTGACGGCGCGATCCGAGAGATCGCCAGCTGGATCCTCGGCCCCTCTCTCGATTCCCTCCCCAAGTAAGGACATCCCCCTGATGAGCACCAACTCCCGTCTGCGTACGTTCGGTTCGCGCGAGGTCGGCCCCGGCCGTCCCGTCTACATCTGCGGCGAGATCGGCATCAACCACAACGGTGAGCTGGAGAACGCCTTCAAGCTGATCGACGTGGCCGCCGCGGCCGGCTGTGACGCGGTCAAGTTCCAGAAGCGCACCCCGGAGATCTGCACCCCGCGCGACCAGTGGGACATCGAGCGCGACACCCCCTGGGGCCGGATGACCTACATCGACTACCGCCACCGCGTGGAGTTCGGTGAGGACGAGTACCGCCAGATCGACGAGTACTGCAAGGAGAAGGGGATCGACTGGTTCGCCTCCCCGTGGGACACCGAGGCCGTCGCCTTCCTGGAGAAGTTCGACGTCCCCGCCCACAAGGTGGCCTCCGCCTCCCTGACCGACGACGAGCTGCTGCGCGCCCTGCGCGCGACCGGCCGCGCGGTCATCCTCTCCACCGGCATGTCGAGCCCGAAGCAGATCCGCCACGCGGTCGAGGTCCTCGGCTCGGACAACATCCTCATGTGCCACGCCACGTCGACGTACCCGGCGAAGGCCGAGGAGCTGAACCTCCGCGTGATCAACACGCTGGAGAAGGAGTACCCGAACGTCCCGATCGGCTACTCCGGCCACGAGACGGGCCTGCAGACCACCCTCGCCGCGGTCGCGCTCGGGGCGGCCTTCGTCGAGCGTCACATCACCCTCGACCGCGCCATGTGGGGCTCCGACCAGGCCGCGTCGGTGGAGCCGCAGGGCCTGGAGCGCCTGGTCCGCGACATCCGCGTGATCGAGGCGTCCCTGGGCGACGGCGTCAAGAAGGTCTACGACTCCGAGCTGGGCCCGATGAAGAAGCTGCGCCGCGTCACCGGCGTCGTCGCCGAGGCGGAGATCGCGGCCGCGGCCGGCGAGCCGGTCACGGTCTGATCCCCGGCTGCCTGAGCCCCTTACGACGGGACGGTCGTACGCCGATGAGCCCCCGCGCCGGTCATGCCGGCCACCCTCCCCGCACGCTCGCCTTCGTGGAGAGCCCGGTCCAGCTGCTGAACGTACTGGAGTGGGCGCATCTGCGGGGCCTGCGCGGCGCGGAGCAGTCGGAGCCCCTGCCGTCCGTGCCCGCGCAGGTACGGCGGACGGTGACCGAGGGGCCACCGCCGACCGGTGCGGACCTCACGGTCGTCGTCCTGTCCCCGACCGACCCCATGAGCCGGGGCCAGCTGCGCCGCATGGCGGACCTGGCCCGGGACGAGGGGTACCGGGTGCGCTGGGAGGAGGCGCGGGGCGGTACGGCGGCGCCGTTCTCGACGATCGGGGGCCTGGCGGGCTCGTTGCGAAGAGCCGACCGGATCGTCATGGGAGACCCCTTCTCGCGTTACGTACAGCTGCTGTTGACGATCACCCGGGCGCGTGACCTGGTGGTCGTCGACGACGGCACGGCGACGATGGAGTTCGTCGCCCAGCTGGCCCGGGGTGAGCGTCTGGTCCGCTGGCACCGCAAGGGCGGTCGCCCCGGCGCGCGGGACCTGCTGTTCGCCCCGGTCTCCTCCTCGGCCCGCCGCCGCCTGACGCCGAGCGCCCGCCGCCGCGTGGAGGTGTTCTCCTCCATGCCGGTGACGGAGACGCCGGACGGAGTGACGGTCACGGCCAACGACTTCTCCTGGACCCGCGCCCGTTTCGGCCCGCCGCGCATCACCAAGACCGCGGACATGGTGGGAACGTCCCTGGTGGAAACGGGAGTCGTGGACGGCGACCGCTACCTGCAGGCCGTCCGCACCCTCGCCAGGGCCCACGGCGCGACCCGCTACTTCGCGCACCGCAGGGAGAGCGCGGAGAAACTCCACCGCCTTGCCGCCGAGACCGGCCTGGAGATAGTCCGCCCGGACCTCCCCCTCGAACTGATCGCCCGCAGGGGCCCCATCGGCCGTACAGTCCTCAGCTTCCCGTCGACCGTCGTCCACACCCTGCCGCTGGCCCTGGTGGGCACGGGCGTGCGGGTCGCGGTGTGCGACATCGACCCCTCCTGGCTGACGGAAACCGCGTCGCCACGAGCCCAGGGGTTCCTGTCGGGCGTGACGGGGACGGCGCGCGACGTACACCGGCTGGCTGCGGTGAGCATGGCCTAGGACCTCCATGGGCGCCGGGGGATGTCCCGGTGCCGGGGGGCGTCCGGCGGTGAGGGAAGACCGGCACCAGGAACGGCGACTACGCCTTGCGGACCAGCACAAACGCCCGTGCCCGCGTCTCCTCCCCGGCCGGTTCCCGGCGTACCGTCGCCACCAGCTCCAGGCCGGCCTCCGTCAGCAGCCGAGTGATCTGCTCCGGAGTGCGCCAGTAGTAGTCGAGGTCGATCTCATGGCCGAAGCGTTCCGCCATATGGAGGTGGCCCGGTTCGTGGCCGGACTGGAAGGCGACCAGCGCGGGGGCGCCGGGGACCAGGGTGCGGTGGAATTCGGCGAAGGCCGCCGGCAGGTGGGCGTCGGGGACGTGGATCGTCGAGTACAGGGCGAGGATGCCGCCCAGGGTGGCGTCCGGCAGGTCCAGGGACGTCATCGAGCCGATGTGGAACCGCAGTTGGGGAGGGGATAGGTGTCGCGGGCCAGGGCCACCATGGCGGGGGAGAGGTCGACGCCGAAGGCCGGGACGCCCAGCTCGTCCAGGAGCGCGGTGACGTCGCCGGGGCCGCTGCCCAGGTCGGCCACGGGGGCCGTACCGCGGGCGGTGACCAGCTCGGCGAAGGCGGTGATCAAGGCGCGGTCCAGGGGGTGCCGGCCGCCGGCCGGGAACCGGGCCGCGTAGTCCTTGGCGATCGCGTCGTAGGAGGCGCGGGTGGTGCGCAGGAAGCCCCCGGCCGCGTCCGTGAGGAAGTTCTCTGTCGCGTCGGTCGCGGATGCGGACCCTACCGGCGGAGGGGGTGCCCCGGGCGGGGTCCGCTTCGTGGACATGGCGAGCGTGACTGTAGTGAGGCGTGGTATGCGTGGAAGGAAACGAGTTTTTTACCCATCAGAGTCCGCCGCCATGCGTCCGCCGGTCAATTTTCTTCCCCTAACGGGCTGAACTTTTGTTGATCGAGGGGTAGTTGACCAGCCGGGCGTCCTACCCTTCAGAGGGTGAAGCAATTGATGTCCCTAGAGTCCGAGGCCGGCCTCGCGGGGGATGTGCTCCCCGGCGCGCTGAGCGAAGCCCTGCACGCCGAACTCGTCGCCTTCCGTCGCGACTTGCACATGCACCCTGAGCTGGGCAATCAGGAGTTCCGTACGACAGCCGCGATCAAGGAGCGGCTGGAGCAGGCCGGGCTTCGGCCCCGGGTGCTCGCCAAGGGAACCGGACTCGTGTGCGACATCGGTCTGGCGGAGGGGGAGCGGTCGGCCCTACCGCTGCTGGCGCTGCGTGCGGACATCGACGGCCTGCCCATCCCGGACACCAAGAGTGACTGTCCGTACCGCTCGACCGTGCCCGACCGGGCGCATGCGTGCGGTCACGACGTGCACACGACCGTCGTGCTCGGCACCGGGCTGGTCCTCGCCGACCTGCACACCAAGGGACTGCTGCCCCGGCCGGTACGGCTGCTCTTCCAGCCCGCCGAGGAGGTGCTGCCCGGCGGCGCCCTGGACGCCATCGAGGACGGGGTGCTGACCGGGGTCGGGCGGATCCTCGCCTTGCACTGCGACCCGAGGGTCGACGCCGGGAAGATCGGGCTGCGGCACGGGGCGATCACGAGCGCCTGCGACCGGCTGGAGGTGTCGCTGGACGGACCCGGCGGCCACACCGCCCGGCCGCATCTGACCACCGACCTGGTCACCGCCGCCGCCCGCGTCGCCGTGGACGTCCCCGCCGTGATCGCCCGCCGCGTCGACACCCGCGCCGGCCTCGTCCTCACCTGGGGCCGGATCGAGTCCGGCCACGCGCCGAACGTGATCCCGCAGCACGCCGAGCTGTCCGGGACCATCCGCTGTCTGGACCTGGAGGCCTGGCGGGAGGCCCCCGACATCGTGCACGCGGCCATCGACGAGGTCGCCACCCTGCACCGCGCCAAGTCCGAGATCACCTACGTACGCGGGGTGCCGCCGGTCGTCAACGACCGCGAGTCCACCGACCTGCTGCGCCGGGCGATGGCCGCACGGCGCGGCCGGGACTCCGTCGAGAGCACCGAGCAGAGCCTCGGCGGCGAGGACTTCTCCTGGTATCTGGAGCATGTGCCCGGTGCGATGGCCCGCCTCGGCGTGCGCCGGCCGGGTGAGCGCACGGTGCGTGATCTGCATCAGGGGGACTTCGACGCCGACGAGCACGCGATCACGGTCGGCGTGGAGATGTTCACGGCGGCGGCGTTTCTGGAGCCGAACGGCGTACAGGGCTGACCACGCGGCCCCGCGGGGGCCGTTCCCCTGACCGGCGCAACACGCTCGCAAGCCATTCGTGCACGGGCTGCAACACCGCCATGAGAGGGACGAGAGACCGAGTTCAGATGCTGTTTGCCTCGAATCGATAACGGCTTCGCGAGAGGGTTTTTTGCGACATCTACGCGCGTTACGATGCCGCGAAGCCGACGCCGCCGGGGCGTTTCGGCTCGAGCACTGGCATGGTGCTCACATCAAGCGCCGAGACGGCGCTCAGGTCAGGTGAAGGAGCCTCCCGTGCGCCGGGTAGCCAAGCTTTCTGCTGCGTGCATCGCCACCGCAGCACTCGCCGTGACTGCCACCGCGTGTGGCAGCACGTCCTCCGACAACACCACCTCGTCCTCCTCCTCGGGCGGCGGCAAGAGTGTCAAGATCGGTCTCGCCTACGACGTCGGCGGCCGTGGTGACCGTTCCTTCAACGACTCCGCCGCGCGCGGTGCCGACAAGGCCGAGAAGGAGTTCGGCGGTTCCATCAAGGAGCTGACCGCCAAGACCTCCGACACCGAGGCCGACCGCGAGCAGCGGCTGTCCGACCTGGCGGACGCGGGCTACAACCCGATCGTCGCCGTCGGTTTCTCCTACGCTCCGGCCGTGACCAAGATCGCCGCGAAGTACCCGAAGACCAACTTCGGCATCGTCGACTCGGTCGTGGACGCCAAGAACGTCGACAGCATCACGTTCACCGAGGAGCAGGGCTCCTACCTGGCCGGTGTCGCCGCCGCGCTGAAGACCAAGAAGGACCAGGTCGGCTTCATCGGCGGTCTCGACAACCCGCTGATCAAGAAGTTCGAGGCGGGTTACATCCAGGGCGTGCACGACACCAACCCGAAGGTCAAGGTCACCAGCCAGTACCTGGGCCACGGCCAGGACACCTCCGGCTTCACCAGCCCCGACAAGGGCAAGGAGGCCGCGCAGGGCATGCTGGACAACGGCGCCGACGTGATCTACACGGCCGCCGGTTCCTCCGGCAACGGCGCGATCGAGGCCGTGCACGGCGCCAAGGGCGCCTGGGCCATCGGCGTGGACTCCGACCAGTACAACATCCCGGGTCTGGCCCAGTACAAGAGCTCGATCCTGACCTCGATGGTCAAGAACGTCGACGTCGGTGTGTACGACTTCATCAAGTCCGTCAAGGACGGCAAGCCGCTGACGGGCAACAACGTCTACTCGCTGGCCAAGGGCGGCGTCTCGCTGGCCACCAGCGGCGGCTTCATCGCCGACATCCAGCCCAAGCTGGACGCGGCGAAGCAGAAGATCGTCTCCGGCCAGATCAAGGTCAAGACCAGCACCAACCCGTGATCTGACTCGGACCGGCCCCTGAGGCCGGTCCGAGGGACCTGGGCTCGGCGCGGGGGCGCCTTCCGCAAGCCCCCTCGCCGAGCCATAACAATGTGTCAACTCTACGCGTGTAGCGCGGAGTTGCCGCGCTAGCGTCGCCGACGCCCGCCACCTCCCCCATGCAGCCCCTTTCCCCGAGGAGAGTGCGCCATCAACGCGTCCAGCCCTCCCGCTGCCGTCGAACTGCGCGGCATCACCAAGCGCTTCCCCGGCGTCGTCGCCAACCGCGACATCGACATCACGGTCCGGACGGGCACCGTCCATGCCCTGTGCGGTGAGAACGGTGCCGGCAAGTCCACCCTGATGAAGATCCTCTACGGCATGCAGCAGCCGGACGAGGGCACCATCACGGTCAATGGCGAACAGGTCACCTTCCACAACCCGGGCGACGCCATCGCCCGCGGCATCGGCATGGTGCACCAGCACTTCATGCTCGCCGACAACCTCACCGTGCTGGAGAACGTCGTCCTCGGCGCGGAGAAGCTGTACGGCATCGGAGGCAAGGCCCGAGCCAAGATCAAGGAGATCTCGGACGCCTACAGCCTGAACGTCCGTCCGGACGTGCTCGTGGAGGAGCTGGGCGTCGCCGACCGCCAGCGGGTGGAGATCCTCAAGGTCCTCTACCGCGGCGCCAAGACCCTCATCCTCGACGAGCCGACGGCCGTGCTCGTGCCGCAGGAGGTCGACGCGCTCTTCGACAACCTGCGCGAGCTGAAGTCCGAGGGCCTCACCGTCATCTTCATCTCCCACAAGCTGGGCGAGGTGCTCTCGGTCGCCGACGAGATCACCGTCATCCGGCGCGGCACCACCGTCGGCACGGTCTCGCCGCAGGGCACCACCCCCAAGCAGCTCGCCGAGCTGATGGTCGGCGCCGAGCTGCCCACCCCGGAGACCGCGGAGTCCACCGTCACGGACGTCCCGATGCTGAAGCTGGAGGGGCTGCACCTCGCGCAGACCGACCTCGAGGGCATCGAGCGGATCATCCTGGACCAGATCTCCTTCACCATCCACAAGGGCGAGGTCCTCGGCATCGCCGGTGTGGAGGGCAACGGCCAGTCCGAGCTGGTCGAGGCGATCATGGGCATGCGCCATCCGGACGCCGGTGTCATCACCCTCGACGGCACCGACATCTCCCACGCCCCGACCCGCGACCGCCGCGAGGGCGGCATCGGCTACATCCCCGAGGACCGCCACCGCCACGGCCTGCTGCTGGAAGCACCGCTGTGGGAGAACCGCATCCTCGGTCACGTCACCGAGAAGCCCAACGCACGTGGCCGGCTGCTCGACATCAAGGCCGCCCGCGCCGACACCGAGCGGATCGTGCAGGACTACGACGTCCGTACCCCCGGTATCGACGTCACCGCGGCCTCGCTGTCCGGCGGCAACCAGCAGAAGCTGATCGTCGGCCGCGAGATGAGCCACGACCCCAAGCTGCTCATCGCCGCCCACCCCACCCGCGGTGTGGACGTCGGCGCGCAGGCGGCCATCTGGGACTACATCCGCGAGGCCCGCCGCGAGGGCCTGGCCGTGCTGCTGATCTCCGCGGACCTGGACGAGCTGATCGGGCTCTCCGACACCCTGCGGGTGATGTACCGCGGCCGTCTGGTCGCCGACGCCGACCCCGCCACCATCACCCCCGAAGAGCTGGGCTCCGCCATGACGGGTGCGGCCACCGGCCACCTGGAGCACACAGAGGACGACGAGCGATGAACAAGCTGACCTCACGGATCGACAAGGAGCGGCTGTTCCTCGGCCTCGCCGCACCGGTGCTGGCGGTCGTCGCCGCACTCGTCGTCACCACCCTGGTGATCCTCGCGACCGGCAAGAACCCCGGCGACGCGTTCAGCGACATGGTGACCTACGGCTTCGCCAGCGACAGCCAGGTCTACATCCTGAACAAGGCGACGACGTACTACCTGGCCGGTGTCTCGGTGGCCATCGGCTTTCGGATGAACCTGTTCAACATCGGTGTCGACGGCCAGTACCGGCTCGCCGCGTTCTTCGCCGCCGTCCTCGGCGGCGCGCTGACCGTGCCCGGCTGGCTCGCCATCCCGCTGATCCTCATCTGCGCCATGGCGACCGGCGCCCTGTGGGCCGCCATCGCCGGCATCCTCAAGGTGACCCGGGGCGTCAGCGAGGTCATCTCGACGATCATGCTGAACTCGATCGCCACCGCGATCATCGCCTACCTGCTGCAGCCCGGAAAGCTGGCCCAGCTGGAGCAGGGCGGCACCGTCGTCTCCACCAAGCCGCTGCCGTCGTCCTCGCACTTCTTCAACATCGACATGGGCCCGGCCGGTGAGCTGTGGGGCTTCATCTTCCTCGCCGCCGTCGTCGGCATCGCCTACTGGTTCGTGCTCGGCCGCACCCGGTTCGGCTTCGACCTGCGCACCGTCGGCCAGTCCGAGAGCGCGGCCTCCGCGAGCGGTGTGTCGGTGAAGAAGATGGTCGCCACCAGCATGATCATCTCGGGTGCGGTGGCCGGTCTCATCGGCATGCCGACCCTGCTCAACGACTCCTACGCGTTCAGCAGCGACTTCCCGGCCGGCATCGGCTTCACCGGCATCGCCATCGCCCTGCTCGGCCGCAACCACCCGATCGGCATCGCGCTCGGCGCCCTGCTCTGGGGCTTTTTGGAGCGCACCACCAACCACCTGGAGTTCCAGGGCTACGACAAGGAGATCCTCGGCGTCATCCAGGGCGTCATCGTCCTCTGCGTCGTGATCGCCTACGAGGTCGTACGGCGTTACGGCCTCAAGCGCCAGCAGCAGAAGGTCGGCGCGGAACTCGCCGCCCAGGCCGCCGCGACGAAGAAGCAGGAGGTGGCGTGATGACTGCCACGATGACCGACACGCCGCCGCCCGCGGCACCCAAGGCGGCGGGCGCCTCCCAGCGCTCGGGCCGCTCCCTCGGCCAGATCCTCGTGATCGTCGCCGGTGCCCTGCTGCTCCTGGCCGCCGTCCGCATGATCACCGGCTCCAACTCGCTCGACTCCGCCGGGCAGGTCGGCGCCGCGCTCGGCCTCGCCGTGCCGATCGGTCTCGCCGGTCTCGCCGGTCTGTGGTCCGAGCGGTCCGGCGTGGTCAACATCGGCCTCGAGGGCATGATGATCCTCGGCACCTTCGGCGCCGGCTGGGTCGGCTGGCAGTCCAGCCCCTGGCTCGGCCTGCTGTGCGGCATCGGCTTCGGTGTCCTGGGCGGCCTGCTGCACGCCGTCGCCACCGTCACCTTCGGCGTGGACCACATCGTCTCCGGTGTCGCGATCAACCTGCTCGCGCTCGGTGCCACCCAGTACCTCGCCAAGCTGTTCTTCGCGGGCGGCTCGGCGGCCAACGCGGGCGGCAACCCCAAGCAGTCCCCGCCGGTCGGCTCGCTGCCGCAGGTCACCGTGCCCGGCCTGTCCAGCGGCCTGCACTCGCTCGAGCAGCACCACTGGTTCCTGGTCTCCGACCTCGCGGGCATCATCGGCGGGCTGGTCACCGACCTGTCCGTGGTGACGATCCTGGCCGCGGTGCTGTTCGTCGGCAGCTGGTGGGTGCTGTGGCGCACCCCGTTCGGTCTGCGGCTGCGCTCCTGCGGCGAGAACCCGACGGCCGCCGAGTCCCTCGGTGTCAACGTCTACAAGTACAAGTACCTGGCCGTGGCCGTCTCCGGCGGCCTCGCCGGCCTCGGCGGCGCCTTCCTCGCGCTGGTCACCTCGCACACCTACCTGGAAGGCCAGACCGCCGGCCGTGGCTACATCGGCCTCGCGGCGATGATCTTCGGCAACTGGCGTCCGGGCGGCCTGGCGATGGGCGCGGGCCTGTTCGGCTACTCCGACGCCCTCCAGCTGCGCAACGGCGGTACGACCGTCCACGCGCTGCTGCTCCTGCTGGTCATCCTGCTCGTGGTCCTGGCAGGCTGGAAGCTGTACCGCACGTCGCTGTGGCAGGGCGCGATCAGCCTCATCGTGGCCGCCCTGGTCCTGCTCTGGTACCTGGTCACCGACGAGGTCCCGAGCGACTTCGTGGGCGCCACCCCGTACGTCGTCACCCTGCTGGTGCTGTCCCTGTCGGCGCAGCGCCTGCGGATGCCGAAGGCGGACGGCATGCGCTACCGGAAGGGCCAGGGCAAGTGACGCAGAAGGCCGCCGAGTTCGACTGGGAGGCGCTGCGGGAGGTGGCGCGGGAGGCGATGTCCCACGCGTACGCCCCCTACTCCGGCTTCCCGGTCGGCGTGGCGGCACGGGTCGACGACGGCCGCACGGTCACCGGCTGCAATGTGGAGAACGCCTCCTACGGCATCGGCCTGTGCGCCGAGTGCGGTCTGGTCTCGGACCTGCAGCGCACGGGCGGCGGCCGTCTGACGCACTTCACCTGCGTCGACGGCACCGGCGGCCTGCTGGTCCCGTGCGGCCGCTGCCGCCAGCTGCTGTACGAGTTCGGCGGCCCCGACCTCCTCCTGGACACCCCCGAGGGCGTCCTCCCGCTCGCCGAGATGCTGCCCCAGGCCTTCGGCCCGGACCATCTCACCAAGTAACGCCGTACGGCCCCCCTGTCCCGCTCGCAGGGGGGCCGCACACTTCGCACCTCCCGGAAGGAAGCCATCAGCCATGGCCATGGACGTCATCTCCGTGATCCGCACCAAGCGGGACCGCGGCGAGCTGACCGACGAGCAGATCGACTGGGTCATCGACGCGTACACCCGCGGCGAGGTCGCCGACGAGCAGATGTCCGCGCTCGCCATGGCGATCCTGCTCAACGGCATGAACCGCCGCGAGATCGCCCGCTGGACGGCGGCCATGATCGCCTCCGGCGAGCGCATGGACTTCTCGGCCCTGTCCCGCCCGACGGCGGACAAGCACTCGACGGGCGGCGTGGGCGACAAGATCACGCTCCCCCTGGCCCCGCTGGTGGCCGCGTGCGGCGCCGCCGTCCCCCAGCTCTCGGGCCGGGGCCTCGGCCACACCGGCGGCACCCTGGACAAGCTGGAGTCGATCCCCGGCTGGCGTGCCCTGCTCTCCAACGAGGAGATGCTGCACGTCCTGGACACCACGGGCGCGGTGATCTGCGCGGCGGGCGACGGCCTGGCCCCGGCGGACAAGAAGCTGTACGCGCTGCGGGACGTGACGGCGACGGTGGAGGCGATCCCGCTCATCGCCTCCTCGATCATGTCGAAGAAGATCGCCGAGGGCACGGGCTCCCTGGTCCTGGACGTGAAGGTCGGCACGGGCGCCTTCATGAAGACCCTGCACGACGCCCGGGAACTGGCGACGACGATGGTGGGCCTCGGCACCGACCACGGCGTGAAGACGGTGGCCCTCCTGACGGACATGTCGACCCCGCTGGGCCTGACGGCCGGCAACGCGCTGGAGGTCCGGGAGTCGGTGGAGGTCCTGGCGGGCGGCGGCCCGGCGGACGTCGTGGAACTGACGATCGCCCTGGCCCGCGAGATGCTCGACGCGGCCGGCATCAAGGACGCCGACCCGGCGAAGGCCCTGGCCGACGGCTCGGCGATGGACGTCTGGCGCCGGATGATCGCGGCCCAGGGCGGCGACCCGGACGCCGTGCTGCCCACCTCCCGCGAGCAGCACGTGGTGAAGGCGCCCTCCTCCGGTGTCCTCACCCGGCTGGACGCCTACGACATCGGCATCGCCGCCTGGCGCCTGGGCGCCGGCCGCGCCCGCAAGGAGGACCCGGTGCAGGCGGCGGCAGGCGTGGAGATGCACGCCAAGCCGGGCGACACCGTGACCGAGGGCCAGCCCCTGCTGACGCTGCACACGGACACCCCGGAGCGCTTCGAGTACGCCCTGCAGGCGGTCGAGGGCTCCTACGACATCGCGGCCCCGGGCACGGAGTTCCCGGCGACGCCGGTCGTGCTGGAGCGGATCGCCTGACCTGCCCCGCGGCCAACGGCCGCTGACGGCACGCCCGAACGGGACCGGTGGACCACCGCCGGTCCCGTTCGGCGTAGGGGATGGGCCCATGGACGAGGCGGACCCTCACCCCAACGTCGCCGCCACGGCCACCAGCACGCCGGCCCAGCACCTCGCCGCCCTGCGTGCCGAGCGTCCCGCGCCGCCCGAGCACATGGCCCGCCCCGATGACCACCGCGATCACCGCGAACCCGCTCGGCACCCCCGTCACGCGGCCCACCCTGGCGGTGGCGGGGGAGCCGGTCGATGTGATCTCCGACGGGCGCCGGGGTATCAGCCGCGCAGCCGCCCCGGCAGTCGCTGGGGCGGCAGCGGGACGTCCCCGCTCTCGTCGACGGGGGTGCCCTTGGGATAGCGCAGACAGCCCGCGGAGGCGGAGAGGGCGAGCCGGCCGCCCGGGTACGTGTCGAGGCCGACGCGTGCGTCGCTGTGCGGCGGGGTCGCCTCCAGGCTGATGGAGTGATTGCGACTCGTGTACGTGGTCACCCGCCAGCCCTGCCGCCGCAAGGCGGCCCGCGCCCGGCGCAGCGCCGCCTGGCCGGCGTCCTCGGTGACCCCCTTCAGCGCCCATTCGGTGCTGACGGTGACCACCCCGGGCACATTCGGAGGTGAGTCGCTCAATTGGTCCCCGAGATGGCTCAGCCCCCGGTACTCGCACCCGTAGGCTTGCGCCGTCCGCCCGCCCCCGGTCCACTCGGTGTCCAGCTTCGCCTGCGGCAGGTCGAGGGCGTCGTACGCCTGCACGGTGCGCTGGTCCAGTCGCTGGGCCGTGACGGCGGGATCGGCGACCGGGAACGGCGTGCCCTCCCAGATCCGCAGCCCGAACCGGGCCAGCCCGACGCCCAGCACCGCCGTACCGGCCAGGGCCACGGCCACCACCGCCGGCGTCCGTCTCGTCCGGCGGCGTCGGGCCTCGACGGTGGCCGGGTGCACGGCCTGGGGATGCGGTCCTCGTGTCATGGACGGCATCCTGCGACGAGCGCGCGGACGGCACCTGAGCACTCGTACTCAGCGCAGCTACTCAACAAGCCCGCGGGAGTGGGCCGATGAGTTCCGCCTGCCCGGCGGGTCTACCGCACGTGGACGCCAAGGAACCCGCCGTGCTCGTGCTGGCCGGCCCCGTCACCCGGGACGAGGTGGCGGGGCTGTGTGCCCAGGCGCAGATGCTGCTGGCGGGCAGCGGGGGCCGTGTCGTCGTGTGCGATGTGGGCGGGCTCGGGCCCCCGGGGCTGGCCGTCGTGGATCTGCTGGCGCGGCTGGAGCTGGCCGCCCGCCGGGCCGGCGGGCGGATCCGGCTGCGGGATCCCGACCCGGCGCTACCCGCCCTGCTCGACCTCGTCGGGCTCCGCTTCCAGGTGGAGGGGCAGGCCGAAGAGGGGGAACCAGCGCTTGGTGTCGAGGAAGCAGTGGAAACCGGTGATCCGGCGCCCTGACAGCTCCAGCACCTGCACGGCCCAGGCGCTGAAACCGCCCTGCTCCTCGTCCGGCTTGTAGTGCGCGAACCCCGGCAGGCCGTTGACCTGCACCGGAAGCAATCTGGAGCCGGCACAGGAAGCGCCGAGGGTGGTCATGAAACCGGTGATGTCGGCCGAGCCGCGCAGCCACAGGTCGAACGGCGGCATCGTCATGACGGCGTCCTCGTGGAGCAGCGCCGTCAGCGCCGTCATGTCGTAGCCCTCGAAGGCCTTCACATAGCGCTCGAGCAGCTTCTGCTGCTCCTCGTCCAGCGGGTCGGACACCGCGCCCTCGGGACCCGCCTCCGCGCGCTCGGCGAGCGTGGCCCGCGCCCGCTGCAGCGCGCTGTTGACCGAGGCCACCGAGGTGTCCAGCAGCTCGGCGACCTCGCTCGCCTTCCAGGCCAGCACCTCGCGCAGGATCAGCACCGCCCGCTGCTTGGGCGGCAGCTGCTGGAGGGCCGCCATGAAGGCGAGCCGGACCGACTCCTTCGCCACGGCGGCCTCCGCCGGGTCCTCGACCGTGGGCAGCACCCGCGCGTCCGGCATCGGCTCCAGCCAGGTGTGGTCCGGGCGGGGGGAGAGCGCGGCCTGGGCCAGCGGCGTCGAGTCGGTGAGGTCCATCGGCCGCGCCCGCTTGTTGCCCGCCGTCAGCATGTCCAGGCACACGTTCGTCGCGATCCGGTACAGCCATGAGCGGAGCGAGGAGCGGCCCTCGAACTTCTCGTAGCTCCGCCAGGCCCGTACCAGGGTGTCCTGGACCGCGTCCTCGGCCTCGAAGGAGGAGCCGAGCATCCGATAGCAGTACCCGGTCAGTTCCGTCCGGTGCTTCTCCAGTGCGACGTCCAGGTCCGCCGTCGCCGTGCCGTTGCCCATCGTCCACCCACCCCTGCGGCCGTTCCCGTGCCTGTAGTGCCCAGCACTTCGGAAACTACCGCAGGGCACTGACAATGGCGCCCGGAGTGGGCAAAGGCGCAGGTCGGGGTGGGTGCCGTGACGTGCTTCAGTGCGCGCCGGCCACGAGTGCGCGCCGGGCCTCGACCCGGGCCGCCCGCGTGCCCAGCACCGTGATCGTCACGACGCCGACGACCGCCAGCAGACCCACCCCGACCGTGCCGCCCCAGCCGTCCGCGTGGAAGGCCATCGCGCCGGCCGTGCTGCCGACGCTGGAGCCGACGTAGTACGTGGACTGGTACAGCGCCGAGGCCTGGGCGCGGCCGTGGACGGCCGTCTTGCTGACCGCCGAGGAGGCCACCGCGTGGCCCGCGAAGAAGCCCGCCGTGATCAGCACCAGGCCCAGCAGGACCAGCGGCAGCGCGGGAGCCAGCGAGAGCAGCAGGCCCGTGGCCGTCGTACCGCCCGCCAGGTACAGCGCACCCCGGCGGCCGAGCCGGCCCACCAGCCGGCCCGCCGTGGACGCCGAGACCGTACCCACCAGATAGACCAGGAAGATCGAGCCGATGATGCCCTGCGGCAGCCCGAACGGCGCACCCGTCAGCCGGTAGCCGATCACCGTGTACACACCGCCGAACACCGTCATGAACAGCGCGCCGATCGCGTACAGGCGCCGCAGCAGCGGGTTGCCGAGGTGGTCGCGGACCGTGCCGAGCAGCACGCGGGGCCGCAGCGAGCCCGCCTTGAAGTGCTTCGGTGTGGGCAGCAGCAGCCGGAAGGCGATCGCGCAGGCCACCGCGAGCACGCCGATCACCCCGACGGCGATCCGCCAGCCCCACTCCTGGGCCACCCAGCCGGTGATCACCCGGCCGCTCATACCGCCGACGCTGTTGCCTGCGACGAACAGGCCGATCGCCGTGACCAGCGCCCTCGGCCGGACCTCCTCGGCCAGATAGGCCTGCGCCGAGGCCGGCAGACCGGCCAGCGCCGCGCCCTGCACCGCCCGCAGCACCACCAGCGCGCCGATCGACGGCGCGAACGGCACCAGCAGCCCGACGCTCACCGCGACGGCCAGCGAGGCCGTCATCACCGTACGGCGCCCGTAGCGCTCCGACAGGGCGCTCATCGGCAGGACGAACAGCGCCAGTCCGCCGGTCGCGGCCGCCACGGTCCAGCTCGCCTCGCTCGCCGCGACCCCGAACTCGCCGGAGATCAGCGGCAGCAGGGCCTGTGTGGAGTACAGGAGGGCGAAGGTCGCGACTCCGGCGAGGAAGAGGGCGAGGCTCATCCGGCGGTAGCCGGGGCCGCCCGGAGTCATACGGGAGTCGGCAGCGGAGTCGGAGGCGGGGACGGCTGATACGGCGTCCACGGTGGTGGACGCCCCGGTACTGGCGGGAGACATGCCTCGACCGTATGCACGGCCCACTCATCCGTCCAATGCATGGACTGGCCATAATCGTTCCCATGGCGCATCAGCAGAGCTCACCGGCTCGCCTGTCACCGAACAGTGACACAGAAGACATGTCCGCAATGGCGAAGGTGCTCGCTCCCCGCCTCGCCTACTTCGCCGGTGTGGCCCGCACCGAGCACGTGACCAGGGCCGCCCACGAGATGAACGTCCCGCAGTCCACCCTCTCGCGTGCGATGGTCCGCCTGGAGCAGGACCTGGGTGTCGACCTGTTCGCCCGGCACGGCCGTACGGTCTCCCTGACCACCGCCGGGCGCACCTTCCTCGCCTCCGTCGAACGCGCCCTCGCCGAGATCGAGCGGGCCGCCGATGAGGTGCGCGCCGACGCCGACCCGGCCACCGGCAAGGTCGCCTTCGGTTTCCTGCACACCATGGGCGCCGAGACGGTACCGGGCCTGCTCCACGCCTTCCGCGCCGACCATCCGCGCGTCCGCTTCAGCCTGGTCCAGAACTACGGCGAGGCCATGCTGGAACGCCTGCGCGCCGGCGAGCTGGACCTCTGTCTGACCTCCCCGGTCCCGGACGCCCCCGACCTGGTCGCCCGCCGCCTGGACGAGCAGAAACTCCGCCTGGTCGTCCCCGCCGACCACCGCCTGGCCACCCGCCGCCGCATCCGCCTCGCCGAGGCCGCCGACGAATCCTGGGTCACCCTGGAGCCCGGCTACGGCTTGCGGCGCATCTTCGACTCCCTGTGCCAAGAGGCCGGCTTCCGCCCGAGGGTCGCCTTCGAGGGCGAGGAGGCCGAGACCCTGCGGGGCCTGGTGGCGGCCGGCCTGGGGGTCGCCCTCCTGCCACCGCCGACCGTCGCGCGCCCGGGCGTGGCGGAACTGACGGTGACGGCCCCCAGGGCGGTCCGCGAGATCGGCGTGGCCTGGCTGGCCGACCGCCCCGACACCCCACCGGTGGCCGCCTTCAAGGCGTTCCTGCTCTCCAGAAGGGGCAACCTGCTGCCCACCTGAGCGGCGCCCGAGCTCTACCGCCTCAACGACCCCCCGAACCCCACGGCCAACGGCATCCTCAAACCGATCGGCGGCGGCGCAGCCAACGCATCCACAACGGGGCGGGACACGGCGTGTCCGTACAGCGCCCCCATCATGAAATCAACGGCCAGGGAGGCAACCTCATCCCGGTGCCCGCCCAACCCGTGCCCATCGGAATGCACTTCGAACCGGCACACCTCCCGATTCACCTTCTTCGCCCGCGCGGCGAACCGGAACGACAACTCGGGGTCGGTCCGTTCGTCGTTCGTGCCGTGCACGATCAGCACCCGCCGCCCCACCAGCTGCTTCACCGGCTCGGCAGGCGCGGCCACATCCTCCTCCGGCAGCCAAGGAGCCAGCGCCACAACGGAGTTGACGGCCTCGTGCCCGCCCGCCCGCAGCGCCGCCCGTCCGCCCATGTCCACGCCGACCAGGCACACGGGGACGTCCCCGTACCGTCGTACGACCTCGTCGGCCGCCCACTGCGCGTCCGCCGCGAGGTGGGCCTCACTGCCGTTCCAGCCCCGGTACCGGTAGTGGACGGCATGGACAGCCAGTCCCTCCGCCCGCCCCGCGCGGGCGAGCCGGCGGCCCAGTGAACGCAGCATGAGCGTCGCCCGTACGGCGGACGGCCTGCGGGCGGAGACCTCCTCCCCGCCGGGGAGCAGCACCGCCGCCGCGCTCACCGCCGTCGACGCCGGACCGATCACCTTTCCCAGCCCGGCCGTTCGGACCGGTGTCGCTTGCTGTCCCATGACAGAACAGTGTCAGAAGAGGCGGTGGACGAAACCCATAGGTGGGGTCACCGTTGCGTATCGACGGAAAAGTGCCTGGAAACAGTCGTCGCGTTCACCGGGTCCTCTACGCGCGTAGGCGTTAGAGTGCGGAAATGACGAGCCAGACTGCACCGACCGGGACCGTCTCGGCGAGTGTCCCGGCGCACATTCCGACGCCGGACCAGATCCGCCGGGCCCCCAAGGTTCTGCTGCACGACCACCTCGACGGCGGGCTCCGCCCCGGAACCGTCGTCGAACTCGCCCAGGAGACCGGCTACTCGGAACTTCCCGAGACCGATCCGGACAAGCTGGGCCTCTGGTTCCACGAGGCCGCCGACTCGGGCTCGCTGGAACGGTATCTGGAGACCTTCAAGCACACCGTCGGCGTGATGCAGACCCGCCAGGCGCTGGTCCGGGTCGCCCGCGAGTGCGCCGAGGACCTCGCCGAGGACGGGGTCGTCTACGCCGAGGTGCGGTACGCCCCCGAGCAGCACCTCGACCAGGGGCTCGGCCTCGAAGAGGTCGTCGAAGCCGTCAACGAGGGGTTCCGGCAGGGCGAGCGGCTCGCCCGGGAGAACGGCCACCGCATCCGGGTCGGCGCCCTGCTGACCGCCATGCGGCACGCGGCCCGCTCCCTGGAGATCGCCGAACTCGCCAACCGCTACCGGGACTCCGGCGTGGTCGGTTTCGACATCGCCGGTGCCGAGGCCGGCTACCCGCCCACCCGGCACCTGGACGCCTTCGAGTACCTCAAGCGCGAGAACAACCACTTCACCATCCACGCCGGCGAAGCCTTCGGGCTGCCCTCCATCTGGCAGGCGCTGCAGTGGTGCGGCGCCGACCGGCTCGGGCACGGCGTGCGGATCATCGACGACATCGAGGTCCACGAGGACGGCTCCGTCACGCTGGGCCGGCTGGCGTCCTACGTCCGCGACAAGCGGATCCCGCTGGAGCTGTGCCCCAGCTCCAACCTGCAGACCGGGGCGGCGCCCTCCTACGCCGAGCACCCGATCGGGCTGCTGCGCCGGCTGCACTTCCGGGCCACCGTGAACACCGACAACCGGCTGATGTCGCACACGAGCATGAGCCAGGAATTCGAGCATCTCGTCGGGGCCTTCGGTTACACGCTCGACGACCTGCAATGGTTCTCCGTCAATTCCATGAAATCGGCGTTCATTCCTTTCGATGAACGGCTCGCGATGATCAATGACGTCGTCAAGCCGGGATTTGCGGAACTGAAATCCGAATGGCTGTTTCAGTAGGCGGCCGCCACCAGGGCTTCTTGCGGTTCTGAGAGGCAGGGGCGGTTCGACCGGGTCCGGCTTGTGAACAGAGCGTTCACAAGCCGTCCGCATTTCGGTGTTTGCGGCGGGTGATCCGGCGTGTTTACGGTCGAGGAACGTTCATCGTTTTTGTTCCCCGTCCCTTCGTTTTCAAGGACGCAATTACCATGAAGCATTCCGCTGTCAGGACCCTCGGTGTCGCCGCCCTCGGTGCCGCTTTCGCCGCCATCGGCGCGGGCGCGGCCAACGCGGCTCCCACGGTCGTCCCGAGCACGACCCCGGCGCTGGACACCGTCACCCACGCGCTGCCGACCGAGAGCGCCGGCAGTGCCCAGCCCGGTGCCGTCGACGCCCTCACCCGTGGGCAGGACGCCCTCAGCCGGGGGCAGAACGCCCTGGGCACCGGGATGGCCGCCGCGCAGCCGGCCGTCCAGAACGCGCTGACGGGAGGGCCGACCGAGCCGCTCCGCAGCCACATCGGCGGCCTGCCCGCGCAGGGTCTGCCGACTCAGGGCCTGCCCACGCAGGGTCTGCCCACCCAGGGCCTGCCGATGAAGGGGGTCACGCTCGGCTGAGGCCGATTGCCGTACCACGCCGTTGGGGCGCCCCGGTCAGGTCCGGGAGCGCCCCGACGGCGTTCGGGGCACGGACCTCACCATGCGGTACTCGTCTTGTCCTCCGCGGGCAGCAGGATCCACAGCGCTATGTAGAGCAGGAACTGCGGGCCGGGCAGCAGGCAGGACAGCAGGAAGATCACCCGCATCGTCGTCGCGGAGGTGCCGAAGCGCCGTGCCAGCGCTGCGCACACTCCGCCGATCATGCGGCCGTGGGTGGGACGGGCAAGGGCGGTCATGACGGCTCCTCCGTGGTCGTCGCTTCGCTGTCCTTCAGCTGCCTTCGACGATACGGAGACGAAGCGGGCGAAGCGTCACTCTACGGAGCCATTCCGACCCTGGGAATCGTCGGGGTGCGCCCCTGAGACAGCTCCTCCTGGACGGTGACGGGCCGCTCCCCGGCGTGCTCGCGCGACTGCCGCCGCAGCCGTGCGCGGCCCGCGGGAACGACGCACAGGTGGGCCAGGATCACCCCGGCGGTGTTCAGCAGCAGCGAGTCGACGTCCACCACCCGGCCGGGTACGCCGGTCTGCAGCAGGGCGATGCCGAGGGAGATCAGGGCGCCCGCGGCGGTCGTACGGACCAGGGAGCCGAGCGGGGAGACGCCGAGCCTGCCGTGCGCCATCGGCAGCAGCACGCCCAGCGGGGCGAGCAGGGCCAGGCCCTCGCCGATGCGTCTGGCGGCCTGCGGCCAGCCCAGCGCCAGGTCGGCACGGATGCCGGCCAGGGGGTGCAGGTTGGCGGGTGTCACCCAGGGCACGTCCAGGGGCCGCAGCATCAGCCAGGCGACGAGGGCCAGGTGGGCGACGAGGAGGACACCCCCTGTCACCCGGACGCGGATTGCGGCGCTGTCGCCGCCGATGGAGCCTTGACGCTGCACGCCACCCTAGACGCGGCGCCGGCCCCGAACGGTTCCGGGGAGCCTGTGCTTCTTGGGCACCCTGTGCTGTCGTCCGCTATCTCCGCGCGACCTCACTGGACGGCGGCTCGACGTTCCCCGGGCGCTCGCGGACGTCGGCGGTGCATGCGTAGCGCTGGAGGGGGCCCGTGTCGGGGCCGCCCAGGATGACCGAGCCGTCGCCCTCCGTCGCCGCGGAGTCGGAGAGGGTGCACACCAGCTGGGCGAGGGCGTAGGAGGTGAGCCGGGACGGGGCCGTGCTCAGGTGGAGCGTGTCCTCCGGGTCCCGCCGGCCGGGCCCGCTCACGGTGAGGCCGCCCGGCACGTACGTCGTATAGCCCGCGGAGCGCTCCGCGGCCGAGGGCGACGCGGCGAGCTGGTCCAGGAGACCCTGCGCCACGATCACCCGGCGCCGTGCGTCCGGGGTGCCCGGCGGGACGCCCACCGTCCGGTCGACGGTCACCAGGGACGCCCCGCACAGCAGGAAGACCTGCACGGGCACGCCCTGCGCGGACTGCGTGGCCTGGTTCGGGCCGGCCAGCGAGCACGGCACCCGGGAGGGCGCCGCCCCGAAGTCGGTCGGCACCTGCGTGGCCCGGATGCCGCAGCCGCCGAGCAGCAGGCCCAGGAGGGGCAGCGCCAGCAGGCGCCCTACGGTCAGGCGTCGTACGGTCATCACCCCTCCTTTCCTGAACTTCCCGGGCTTCCGGGGTTTTCTGCATTGTCGCCGTCGGTCTTCCCGCCCTCGTCCGTCTCCTCCGTCAGCCGGGAGGCGTCCCGCGGCAGCCGCAGCGTGAACACCGCGCCGCCCTCGGGCGAGTTGGCGGCGGTGATCTCGCCGCCGTGGATGTGGGCGTTCTCCATGGCGATGGACAGACCCAGACCGCTGCCCTCGGAGCGCGGCCGGGAGGCGCTCGCCTTGTAGAAGCGGTCGAAGACGTGCGGCAGGACGTCCTCGGGGATGCCGGGCCCGTGGTCGCGGACCTGGATCACCACCGAGTCGTCCGCCGCCCGCACCGACACCCGTACCGGCGAGCCGCCGTGCTTGAGCGCGTTGCCGATGAGGTTGGCGAGGATGACGTCCAGGCGGCGCGGATCGAGGCGGGCGTGGAGGCCGCGCTCGACGTCGAGCTCGACCGCGTCCAGCCAGGCACGGGCGTCGATGCAGGCGGTGATCTGGTCGGCGACGTCGACGTCGTCCAGGACCAGCCGGGCGGTGCCCGCGTCGAAGCGGGTGACCTCCATCAGGTTCTCGACCAGGTCGTTCAGCCGGCGCGTCTCGCTGACCACGAGCCGGACCGCCGGTTCGATCATCGGGTCGATGCCGCCGGCCTCCGACTCCAGCTCCTCCTCCAGCACCTCCGTCACCGCGGTGATCGCGGTCAGCGGTGTGCGCAGCTCATGGCTCATGTCGGCGACGAAGCGACGCGAGGCCTCGTCCCGCGCGGCCATCTCCGCGACCCGCTGCTCCAGCGCCTCGGCCGCGTTGTTGAACGTCCGGGACAGATCGGCGAGTTCGTCCGTGCCCGACACCCGCAGCCGGGTGTCCAGCTTGCCCTCGCCCAGCCGCGCCGCGGCGACCCCCAGCCGGTGCACCGGCTTCAGCACGGTCGTGGCGGCGGCCTGCGCGAGCAGTGCGGCGCCGATCAGCGCGAGCCCGGTGGCGATACCCAGCGACCAGGCCAGCGAGTTGAGGTCCTTGGCCTCCGGCTCCAGGGACTTGGCCATGTAGCCGGTCGGACCCCCGCCGATCACCCTCGTACCGGCCACCAGATACGGCGTGCCGTGTGCCACGACCCGCTGCCAGTACAGGTGGTACGGCTCCTTGTTGGTGTCGGTCACCTTCTGCTGCTTGTCGACGGCCGCGCGCAGCGACTTGGGCACGTCCTCCAGCGAGAAGCCGTTGATGCCGCCCGAGTTGCCGTAGACCGGCTTGCCGGCCGTGTCCTGGGCCACCAGCAGCACGCTGAAGTGCTGGCTGCTCGCCGCCATCTGGCCCGCCGCGCGCTGGAGCTGGTCCTGTGTGGGGTGCTCCGGCAGCGCGCCGGCGCGGTTCTGCATCTCCTGCCGGAAGTCGCGCAGCACCGCGTCCTGGGCACGGGTGAGCACCGCTTCCCGGTTCAGCCAGTAGGCGATGCCGGACGCCGAGACGGCGGCCGTGAGGGCCACCAGCCCGAAGACGACGACCAGACGCAGCCTGAGGCTGGTGAACCTGAGCCGCGACAGATTTCCCTTGCGCCCCGCGGCCCAGCCGCGCAGCCCCCCTTGCTTGTCGGTCACTGAGGCGTGTCCAGGCGGTAGCCGACACCACGGACGGTGCGGATCAGGGTCGGCGACGAGGGCACGTCCTCCACCTTGGCGCGCAGCCGCTGCACACAGGCGTCCACGAGCCGCGAGTCACCGAGATAGTCGTGCTCCCACACCAGCCGCAGCAGCTGCTGCCGGGACAGCGCCTGACCGGGCCGCCGGCTCAGCTCCAGCAGCAGCCTGAGCTCGGTCGGGGTCAGCTGCAGATCCTCGCCGTTCTTCGTCACGGTCATCGCCGAGCGGTCGATGACGAGACCGCCGAAGGTCGCCGAATCGCTGGACTCACGCTCCCCGCGGCGCAGCACGGCCCGGATCCGGGCGTCCAGCACCCGGCCCTGGACGGGCTTGACGACATAGTCGTCGGCGCCGGACTCCAGTCCGACCACGACGTCGATGTCGTCACTGCGCGCGGTCAGCAGGATGATCGGCAGCTGGTCGGTGCGCCGGATACGACGGCACACCTCGAAGCCGTCGATGCCGGGCAGCATCACATCCAGCACGATCAGGTCGGGCCGCTGCTCGCGCAGCAGCTTCAGACCATCCTCACCGCTGGCAGCGGTCGCCACCCGGTGTCCCTGGCGCGTCAGGGAGAGCTCCAGGGCCGTGCGGATGGCGTCGTCGTCCTCGATCAGCAACAGGGAAGGCACGGGCTCATTCTGGCCCATGGACGGGCTGTCGTACGACCCGCCGACACCGGGCCTTCCCTACCGCCACCATCTGTGCACTTCCTGTGACGACGCCGGGCCGGACCCCTGTGACAGGTCTGTGACAGTCGACGGACACGTCCATGAAGTGCCCCCGGCAGTCTTTTGGGCACGGGCAGGGCGGCCGGACCAGCCGGCCCGGCAAGACCGAACCACCGGAAGTCCACCACGGGGAGCGCGAGATGAACACGCTGCACAGCATCAGCACCAGCGCCGTAATCACGCGTCTGCACGACGTGCACCGGGGTTCCGAGAAGTCCGGTGCCGTGAGCGGGCGGGGGTGCGCTCGCGGCACCGGGCGTCAGCACACCGCGTACATGACGGTGGTTGACGCGCACACGGGGGAGACGCACGGGGGATCCGCGTACAGGGAGGACTCGGGGGAGCAGCGCCGTTCCCTGACGGAGGCGGAGTTCACCGCCTACGTCCAGGAGCGCCGCGCCTCCCTGTACGCCACCGCCTACCACCTGACCGGCGACCGCTTCGAGGCCGAGGACCTGCTGCAGAGCGCGCTGTTCTCGACGTACAAGGCGTGGGACCGGATCAGCGACAAGGCCGCGGTCGGCGGATACCTCCGCCGCACCATGACCAACCTGCACATCAGCGCCTGGCGGCGCCGCAAGCTCAACGAGTACCCGACCGAGGAACTGCCGGAGACGCCCTCCGACACGGACGCGATGCGCGGCACCGAGCTGCGCGCGGTCCTGTGGCAGGCGCTGGCCCGGCTGCCCGAGCTCCAGCGCACCATGCTGGTCCTGCGCTACTACGAGGGCCGCACGGACCCGGAGATCGCGGAGATCCTCGACATCAGTGTCGGCACGGTGAAGTCCAGCATCTGGCGGTCGCTCCGCCGGCTGCGCGAGGACGAGGTCCTCAGCTTCGGCCGTGACGAGGAGGACGCCTTCGGCGAGCTGGTCGCCTGAAGGTCCGGGGTCACTGGGGGGTGACCCGCGGGGGACACGGGGGAAAACGGGGGCCCACCGGGGGTGGGGATCCACGGGGGGGGGCGGGGAGGGAACACGGGGGAGCGGAAGAAGCGGGACTGGAGGGCCGGGGGGCCTGTCCAGTCCCGCTTTTCGCATGCGCGTACGCGCACGTACGACCCCTGGGCCGACCCCCTGGGCCGACCTCTGCGCCGGCCCTTACGCCACCGTCTGCCGGCGCGTCTGCCGCCCCGCCGCCGCTGCCGCCAGCCGCCCCAGCGCCTCGTCGCGGTCGCACGGATGCGCGCCCAGCGACACCTGGCGGGCGACGATCGAGCGTTCCGCGCGCATCAGCCGCCAGCCGCGGCGCAGCAGGAACGGCACCGACTTGCGGCCCTCCTTCAGATCCCGCAGGAACCGCCGGCGGAAGGTGGTGACCGGCCCGCGGCTCAGGCACAGCGCGTCCGCGAGCACGCCCAGTTCCCGGCAGCGCTCGACGATCTCCGCGGCGAAGACGCCCTCCGCGATGAACAGCGGGGTACGGCCGATGTGCAGCCTCTCCTCGCCGGTACGGGCGCTCAGTGCGATGTCGTACACCGGCACCGGCGCCGAACCCGTCGCGCACAGCCGGGTGATGGCCTCGACCGCGACGTCCGCGTCCCAGGAGCCGGGGTGGTCCCAGTCGATGTCCGAACTCCCCTGCACCAGGGGCAGAGTCGGGTCGTCACCCTCCTTGTAGAAGTCGTCCAGACGCAGGACGGGGAGCCCGGAGCGGGCGGCGACGAGGGACTTGCCCGAGCCCGAGGGGCCGCACAGCAGTACCACACGGGCGGATGACGGGGGATGAATGCTCACGGAACACCAGTTTGACGCATGGCGGCCCGCCTGCCGACCCCGCGGGTCGGCTTTTGAGCGTGACTCCCGCCTCAACTACCCTTCGTGTCGACAGTTTCACCCTGAGTATCAGAAGGTGGCCCCGCATGACACGACACGCGTCCCCCCGCAACCACACCGCGCGGCGCGCCCTGATCGTCCTCGCGACCGCTTCGGCGGCGCTGGGTGCGGGCGTGGCGACGGCATCCGCGAACGCCGCCCGCGTTCCGGACGTGCCCCTGCGGCCCGCGTCGTTCGGGACGATGGCCCCGCAGGCCGGTGCCCAGGTGCCGGGGCTGACCGACTACGCCGCCGTCCCCGTCCAGGCTCTGCAGTACACCCCTCTCGCCCACCCGGTGGACTCCGGCGATCTCGGCGGCCTGACCGGTCCGATCGCCCGGGCGAGCGCGTTCGGCGCCATGCCCGCGCTCGAAAAAGGGGTCGGGGGTGCGCTGGGCAGTCTGACCGGGGCGGAGGACTGACCGGGGACGAGAGAGCCGCGTCCTCCCTGGACGGAGGGAGGACGCGGCTCTCGGTCTGAGGACCGGCTCGGGGCGGCGGGTGCCCTGCTCGGTCGGGCTCAGTAAGAGGAGCCGGACGCGCCCAGCGAACCCGTCGGGTGCCAGACCGTCTTGGTCTCCAGGAACGCCGTCATCCGGTCGGTGCCCGGCGTCTCGGAGTAATCCACAGCCTGTGGACGGAGAACCCGCTTCAGATTGTCGGCCGCCGCGATCTCCAGCTCCTTCGCCAGCTCCTCGTCCGCCCCCGCGAGGTCGATCGCGTTGACGTCCTGGTGCGCGGCCAGCGGCGCCGCGAGCTCCGCCGTGCGGCCGGACAGTACGTTGACCACGCCGCCCGGCACATCGGAGGTGGCCAGCACCTCGCCGAGGGAGAGGGCCGGCAGCGGGGCCTTCTCGGAGGCGATCACGACCGCCGTGTTGCCGGTGGCGATCACCGGGGCCACGACCGAGACCAGGCCCAGGAACGACGACTCCTGCGGGGCCAGTACGGCGACGACACCCGTCGGCTCCGGCGAGGACAGGTTGAAGAACGGACCCGCCACCGGGTTGGCGCCGCCGATCACCTGGGTGATCTTGTCGGTCCAGCCGGCGTACCAGACCCAGCGGTCGATCGTGGCGTCCACGACCGCAGCGGCCTTCGACTTCGACAGGCCCTCGGCGTCGGCCACTTCGCGGACGAACTGGTCCTTGCGGCCCTCCAGCATCTCCGCGACGCGGTAGAGGACCTGGCCGCGGTTGTACGCCGTCGCGCCGGACCAGCCGCCGAACGCCTTGCGCGCGGCGACCACCGCGTCACGGGCGTCCTTGCGGGAGGACTGCGGTGCGTTGGCCAGCCACTTGCCCTTCGAGTCGGTCACCTCGTACACCCGGCCGCTCTCGGAACGCGGGAACTTCCCGCCGACGTACAGCTTGTAGGTCTTGAACACGCTGAGCCGTGCTTCGGACTTCTCAGACATCGAGGTACGCCTCCAGGCCGTGGCGGCCGCCCTCGCGGCCGAAGCCCGACTCCTTGTAGCCGCCGAACGGCGAGGTCGGGTCGAACTTGTTGAACGTGTTGGACCAGACGACACCGGCGCGCAGCTTGTTCGCGACGGCCAGGATGCGGGAGCCCTTCTCGGTCCAGATGCCCGCCGACAGGCCGTACTGCGTGTTGTTCGCCTTGGCGACCGCCTCGTCCGGCGTGCGGAAGGTGAGGACCGACAGCACCGGGCCGAAGATCTCGTCGCGGGCGATGGTGTGCGCCTGGGTGACGTTCGTGAACAGCGTCGGGGCGAACCAGTAGCCGGAGGAGGGCAGTTCGCAGGCCGGGGACCAGCGCTCGGCGCCCTCCGCCTCGCCCTGCTCCGTCAGCGCGGTGATCCGGGCCAGCTGCTCGGCGGAGTTGATCGCGCCGATGTCGGTGTTCTTGTCCAGCGGATCGCCGAGCCGGAGGGTCGACAGGCGGCGCTTGAGCGAGTCCAGCAGCTCGTCCTGGATCGACTCCTGCACGAGCAGGCGGGAGCCCGCGCAGCAGACCTGGCCCTGGTTGAAGAAGATGCCGGTCACGATGCCCTCGACGGCCTGGTCGATCGGGGCGTCGTCGAAGACGATGTTGGCGCCCTTGCCGCCGAGTTCCAGGGTGAGCTTCTTGCGGGTGCCGGCGACGGTCCGCGCGATCTCCTTGCCGACGGCCGTCGATCCCGTGAAGGCGACCTTGTCGACGTCCGGGTGCGCGACGAGCGAGGCGCCCGTGTCGCCGTAGCCCGGGAGGATGTTGACGACGCCCCTGGGCAGGCCGGCCTGGCGGCAGATGTCCGCGAAGAACAGGGCGGACAGCGGGGTCGTCTCGGCGGGCTTCAGGACGACCGTGTTGCCGGTCGCCAGCGCCGGGGCGATCTTCCACGCCAGCATCAGCAGCGGGAAGTTCCAGGGGATGACCTGGCCGGCCACGCCCAGCGGGCGCGGGTCCGCGCCGAAGCCGGCGTGGTCGAGCTTGTCGGCCCAGCCCGCGTAGTAGAAGAAGTGCGCGGCCACGAGGGGCAGGTCGGCGTCCCTCGTCTCCTTGATCGGCTTGCCGTTGTCCAGCGTCTCCAGGACGGCCAGCTCACGGCTGCGCTCCTGGATGATCCGGGCGATGCGGAACAGGTACTTGGCGCGCTCGGAGCCGGGCAGCGCCGACCACTTCTCGAAGGCCTTGCGGGCGGCCTTGACGGCACGGTCGACGTCCTCGGCACCGGCCTGGGCGACCTCCGACAGCACCTCTTCCGTGCTGGGGCTGATCGTCTTGAAGACCTTGCCGTCGGCCGCGTCCGTGAACTCGCCGTCGATGAACAGGCCGTAGGAGGGGGCGATGTCGACGACCGAGCGGGACTCGGGAGCGGGCGCGTACTCGAATGCGGATGCCATGGTGATCAGTCCACCGTCACGTAGTCGGGGCCGGAGTAGCGGCCGGTGGCCAGCTTCTGACGCTGCATCAGCAGGTCGTTCAGCAGCGAGGAGGCGCCGAAGCGGAACCAGTGGTTGTCCAGCCAGTCCTCGCCGGCGGTCTCGTTGACCAGGACGAGGAACTTGATGGCGTCCTTGGAGGTACGGATGCCGCCGGCGGGCTTCACGCCGACCTGGACGCCGGTCTGCGCACGGAAGTCGCGTACGGCCTCCAGCATCAGGAGCGTGTTCGCGGGGGTGGCGTTGACGGCGACCTTGCCGGTCGAGGTCTTGATGAAGTCGGCGCCGGCGAGCATCCCGAGCCAGGAGGCGCGGCGGATGTTGTCGTACGTCGACAGCTCACCGGTCTCGAAGATGACCTTCAGGCGGGCGCTGTCGCCGCAGGCCTCCTTCACGGCGGTGATCTCGTCGTACACCTTCAGGTACTTGCCCGCGAGGAACGCGCCCCGGTCGATGACCATGTCGATCTCGTCGGCGCCCGCGGCGACGGCGTCCCGGACGTCGGCCAGCTTCACGTCGAGGGCGGCACGGCCGGCCGGGAACGCGGTGGCGACCGAGGCGACCTTCACGCCGGAACCGGCGACGGCCTCCTTGGCGGCGGCCACCATGTCGGGGTAGACGCAGACCGCGGCCGTCGTGGGGGTCGTACGGTCCGTGGGGTCGGGGTGGACCGCCTTGGCGCCGAGCGCCCGGACCTTGCCCGGGGTGTCCGCGCCTTCCAGCGTCGTCAGGTCGACCATCGAGATGGCGAGGTCGATGGCGTACGCCTTCGCGGTGGTCTTGATGGAACGGGTGCCGAGAGACGCGGCGCGCGCCTCCAGGCCGACCGCGTCGACGCCGGGCAGCCCGTGCAGGAAGCGGCGCAGCGTGCTGTCGGACGCGGTGACGTCAGCGAGAGCGAGTGCTGTGGGTGCAGTGGTGGGCATGGTCACCAGACGAGCATATCTACGCGCGTAGCGGCTGTACAGCCCCGGTGCTCATCTCCCGTCCGGAGATCACGGATGAGCGCCGGTTCCGAGGGGTGTGGCGGCAGGGCCGCCGGTGTCATGCAGACTTGCCCCATGACCACCCCCGACCACCAGTCACCCGAGTCACAGCCCCCGGTCTCCACCGCCAAGGACCGGATCTACCGCTCGCCCATGGCGCTCGTGGGCGGCGTACTGCTGCTGCTCGTGGTCGGCTGGCTCGGCTTCGACGCGCTGTCCCAGGGCCATGGCCGTGCGCCGTGGCTTGCGCTCGCCGGGATGATCCTGATCGTGCCGCTGGTGATCGCCTTCACACTCCGCCCGGCGGTCTTCGCGGGCGAGGACCGGCTGCGGATCCGTAACCCCTTCCGGGTGATCGGCCTGCCCTGGGGCGAGGTCGCCTCGCTGCGCTCCGGCTACTCCAACGAGGTCGTCGCGAAGTCGGGCCGCAAGTACCAGCTGTGGTCGGTTCCGGTCTCGCTGCGGGCCCGCAAGAAGGCGGAGATGCGCAAGACACGGGCGGCGGCGGAGGCGGCCGGCGGCGGGGGGCCGGCGCGCCGTGGCCTCGGCGGCCTGGGCGCCTTCGGCGGCACCGGCGGCACCGGCGCCACCGGCGCCCCGGCCGGGCCGAGCCGCGCGGACACCGACCAGGTCATGGACGAGCTGAGGGAACTGCTGCAGCGGCGTGGCGACGCGGAGACGGCGCAGGGCGAGGTCACCGTGCGGTGGGCCTACGAGGTGATCGCGCCGACGCTGGCGGGCGCGGTGCTGCTGGCGATCCTGCTCGCCACGAAGTGAGGTCTCCCGGGACCGAGGTCTGAGACCACCGGGGCCGATCAAAGGAAGATGGGGTGCTCCCGGTCCGGGAGCACCCCATCTCGTCGTACGGCTCAGATGCCGGCCGCAGCCGACAGGTCCCGCTTGAGGGCGGACAGGAGTTCGCCCGCGCGGGCGTGCGCGGCCGGCAGGGCGGCGTGGTCCGCGACCGGGACCACGACCTCCAGGTAACACTTCAGCTTCGGCTCCGTGCCGCTCGGGCGGACGATCACCCGGGCGCCGTCGAGGGTGTAGCGCAGGCCGTCGGTGGGCGGCAGCCTGTCCGTGCCCCGGGTGAGGTCCTCGGCGCGGACGACGGGCAGGCCCGCCAGTTCGGTCGGCGGCTGCTCGCGCAGGCGGCGCATCGCGTCGGCGATGAGGGAGAGGTCCTGCACACGGACCGAGAGCTGGTCGGTGGCGTGCAGGCCGTGTTCCACGGCGAGGTCGTCGAGGAGGTCGAGGAGGGTGCGGTTCTCCGACTTCAGCTGCGAGGCCAGCTCCGTGATCAGCAGGGCCGCCGTGATGCCGTCCTTGTCGCGTACGCCCTCGGGGTCCACGCAGTAGCCGAGGGCCTCCTCGTAGCCGTAGCGCAGGCCGTCCACGCGGGCGATCCACTTGAAGCCGGTCAGGGTCTCCTCGTAGGGGAGGTGCGCCTTCTCGGCGATGCGGCCCAGGAGGGAGGAGGAGACGATCGACTCGGCGAACACGCCGGTCGCGCCCCGGCGGACCAGGTGGGCGGCGAGCAGCGCGCCGACCTCGTCGCCGCGCAGCATGCGCCAGTCCCCGCCGTCCTTGACGGCCACGGCGCAGCGGTCGGCGTCGGGGTCGTTGGCGATGACGAGGTCCGGGTCGGTCGTACGGGCCTGCGCGAACGCCAGGTCCATCGCGCCCGGCTCCTCCGGGTTCGGGAAGGCGACCGTCGGGAAGTCCGGGTCCGGGTCGGCCTGCTCGGCGACCAGCACCGGCTCGGGGAAACCGGCGCGGGCGAAGGCGGCCAGCAGGACGTCCTTGCCGACGCCGTGCATGGCCGTGTAGACCGTGCGGGCGGTGCGGGGGGAGCCGGCGGCGAGGACGGCGTCCGTCCGGGCCAGGTAGGCGTCGAGGACCGCGTCGTCCAGGGTCTCCCAGCCGGACTCCGGGCGGGGGACGTCGTTCAGGGACGCGATCGCGTCGATCTCCGCGGCGATCTCCGCGTCGGCGGGCGGGACGATCTGGGAGCCGTCGCCGAGGTAGACCTTGTAGCCGTTGTCCCGGGGCGGGTTGTGGCTGGCGGTGACCTCGATGCCCGCGACCGCGCCGAGGTGCCGTATGGCGTACGCCAGGACCGGCGTGGGCAGCGGGCGGGGGAGTACGGCGGCACGCAGGCCGGCGCCGGTCATCACGGCGGCGGTGTCGCGGGCGAAGTCGGCGGACTTGTGGCGCGCGTCGTAGCCGACGACCACGAGTCCGGCCCCTCCCTCCCCCCGGGAGGGCTCGTTCTTCTTCAGGTACGCGGCGAGGCCGGCGGCCGCCCTGATGACGACGCTGCGGTTCATGCGCATCGGGCCGGCGCCGAGTTCGCCTCGCAGGCCGGCGGTGCCGAACTGGAGCGTGCCGCTGAAGCGGGCGGACAGCTCCGCCGTGTCACCGGCGTCGATCAGCTTGGCCAGTTCTTCGCGAGTCTCCGTGTCCGGGTCCTCGGCGAGCCAGGCCTTGGCCCGTGCGATGAGATCGTCGTGCACCTTGGGATCAACCTCTCCGTGTTTGCCTGGTCCACTGGGGTCCGCCCCCAGGCCCCCGTCTCCCACCCGTCCGAGACCGATGGGCTGGAAGGCTCGCTCTACAGCTTGCCCAGCACCTGGCCCAGCAGCTCCCCCATCCGCGCCGCCGAGTCGCGGCCGGCCTGGAGGACCTCCTCGTGGTTGAGGGGCTCGCCGGTCATGCCGGCCGCCAGGTTGGTGACCAGGGAGATGCCCAGCACCTCGGCGCCCGCCTCGCGCGCGGCGATGGCCTCGAGGACCGTGGACATGCCGACCAGGTCCGCGCCGATGACGCGGGCCATGCGGATCTCGGCCGGGGTCTCGTAGTGCGGGCCGGGGAACTGGGCGTAGACGCCCTCCTCCAGGGAGGGGTCGATCTCCTTGCACAGGGCGCGCAGGCGGGGCGAGTAGAGGTCGGTCAGGTCGACGAAGTTGGCGCCGACGATCGGGGACGTCGCCGTCAGGTTGATGTGGTCGCTGATCAGGACCGGCTGGCCGGGGCGCATGCCCTCGCGCAGGCCGCCGCAGCCGTTGGTGAGGACCACCGTCTTGCAGCCGGCGGCCACGGCGGTGCGGACGCCGTGGGCGACGGCGGCGACGCCACGGCCCTCGTAGTAGTGCGTGCGGCCCAGGAAGACCAGCGCGCGCTTGTCACCGAAGGAGTACGAGCGGACCTTGCCGCCGTGCCCCGCGACGGCCGGCGGCGGGAAGCCGGGCAGCTCGGTGACCTGGAACTCGGCGTCGGGCGCGCCCAGGGCGTCGACGGCCGGAGCCCAGCCGGAGCCCATCACGAGGGCGACGTCGTGGGTCTCGGCGCCGGTGAGTTCGCGCAGGCGCGCGGCGGCGGCGTCGGCGGCGGCGTAGGGGTCGCCCTGGATGTCGTCCGGAAGAAGAGATGCGTTCACGTGGTCGAGGGTAGCCGGTCTTCGCCTACGCGCGTAGATGACAGACGTCACGGGATTGCTTTCGTTGTCTTGTTGTTTCCGACGAACCCGTGATTGTTTCCGACGAACCCGTGACGCCGGGATCTCTGCGTCTCTTGTGCGCCGCCTGTGTTCAGCAAGGGCGCTTGCGCAGCTCCATCACGTAGTCGTGCGGCGCCCCGGCGGACTCCGCCGCGTCGGCGATCTCGCCCAGATAGCGCGCCGAGGGCAGGCCGCCCTCGTAACCGTTGAGGACGTACGTCCACCCCGACTCCTCGCCGTCCAGGGTGTGCACGCGCACGCGTACCCGGCGGTAGAGGTCCATGCCGACGCCCTCCCACTGGTCGAGGGACTCCTCGTCCATGGGCGCGATGTCGTACAGGCCGACGAAGACCTGCGCGAGCGGATCCTCGACGATCGTCGCCAGCGCGCCCTCCCAGCCCAGGTGCTCGCCGCCGAACGTCAGCCGCCAGCCGTTCAGCCAGCCCGTGGCGCGCAGCGGGGAATGCGGGGCGCGGAAGGACATCAGGCGCGCGTCGAGGTTGCCGGCGTACGCGGCATAGAGCGACATGCACAGAGGGTACGGCAGGGGGAACGCGAGTCACTGTTGCCCCAGGGGAAGCTTCCGTGCGCCCCCGGGCAGTAGCACCTTGAGGCGTGCGGGACAATGGAGTACGTGACTCGGATCGTGATCATCGGTGGCGGACCCGGCGGATATGAAGCGGCCCTGGTGGCCGCCCAGCTCGGTGCGGAGGTGACCGTCGTCGACTGCGACGGTCTGGGCGGAGCGTCGGTGCTGACCGACTGCGTGCCGTCGAAGACGCTCATCGCTACGGCCGAGGTGATGACCACCTTCGATTCGTCGTACGAAGAGCTGGGGATCATCGTCGCCGACGACACGCCACCGCTGGAGCAGGCGGCCCGGGTGGTCGGCGTGGATCTCGGGAAGGTCAACCGCCGTGTGAAGCGGCTGGCCCTCGCCCAGTCCCACGACATCACCGCCTCCGTCACGCGGGCCGGCGCCCGGGTCATGCGCGGCCGTGGCCGGCTGGACGGCATGCAGGCTCTGGACGGGTCCCGGAAGGTCGTCGTCACCGCCGCCGACGGCACCGAGGAGACCCTCACCGCCGACGCCGTCCTCATCGCCACCGGTGGTCACCCGCGCGAGCTGCCCGACGCCCAGCCCGACGGCGAGCGCATCCTGAACTGGACCCAGGTCTACGACCTCACCGAGCTGCCGGAAGAGCTGATCGTGGTCGGCTCCGGTGTGACCGGTGCCGAGTTCGCCGGTGCCTACCAGGCCCTCGGGTCCAAGGTCACCCTCGTGTCGTCCCGGGACCGCGTGCTGCCGGGCGAGGACCCGGACGCCGCCGCGGTGCTGGAGGACGTCTTCCGGCGCCGTGGCATGAACGTCATGGCCCGCTCCCGCGCCGCCTCCGCCAAGCGCGTCGGCGACCGGGTCGAGGTGACGCTGGCCGACGGGCGGGTCATCAGCGGCTCGCACTGCCTGATGGCGGTCGGCGCCATCCCGAACAGCGCGGGACTGGGCCTGGAGGAAGCCGGCGTCAAGCTGCGCGACTCGGGTCACATCTGGACCGACAAGGTGTCGAGGACGACCGCTCCCGGCGTGTACGCGGCCGGCGATGTGACCGGTGTCTTCGCGCTCGCGTCCGTCGCCGCCATGCAGGGACGTATCGCCATGTACCACTTCCTCGGCGACGCGGTGGCCCCGCTGAACCTGAAGACCGTCTCGTCGAACGTCTTCACCGACCCCGAGATCGCGACGGTCGGCTACACGCAGGCCGACGTGGACGCGGGCAAGATCGACGCCCGGGTCGTGAAGCTCCCGCTGCTGCGCAACCCGCGCGCCAAGATGCAGGGCATCCGGGACGGCTTCGTCAAGATCTTCTGCCGTCCGGGTACGGGCATCGTGGTCGGCGGTGTGGTCGTGGCGCCCCGCGCCTCGGAACTGATCCACCCCATCTCGATCGCCGTCGACAACAATCTGACGGTCGAACAGATCGCGAACGCGTTCACGGTGTACCCCTCCCTTTCGGGGTCGATCGCGGAGGTGGCCCGGCAGCTCCACACCCGCAAGGCGGGCGCGGAAGCCTGACGGCGGACTTCAACTCCCCGTCGTTGACCGGGAGTTGTCGCGTTTGCGTACGGCATAGTCATGGCGGGTAGGTCCTATACCACTTCCCGCCCTGCCATGCGAACAACTTCGTTTATTCGGCGCAAACTGCTGAAAGCAGACGGTCGCTGGGGTTACTGTCAGTTTCGTGTTCGCTGCTGAACGTCGCCAATTGATCCTCGAAATGGTGCGAGCGAACGGTGCCGTGTCGCTCCGTGAGCTCGCCCGCGTCGTCCAGACCTCCGAAGTGACCGTACGGCGGGACGTGCGCGCACTGGAGGCCGAAGGACTCCTCGACCGCCGGCACGGCGGTGCGGTACTGCCGGGCGGGTTCACGCGGGAGTCCGGCTTTCCGCAGAAGTCTCATCTCGCGACCGCCGAGAAGACGGCCATCGCCGACCTCGCGGCGGGCCTCGTCGAAGAGGGCGAGGCCATCGTCGTCGGAGCCGGTACCACCACGCAGGAGCTGGCCCGCCGGCTCGCCCGGGTGCCGGGCCTGACGGTGGTCACCAACTCCCTCCTGGTCGCCCAGGCGCTGGCCCATGCCAACCGGGTGGAGGTCGTGATGACCGGGGGCACCCTGCGCGGCTCCAACTACGCCCTGGTGGGCTCCGGCGCGGAGCAGTCCCTGCAGGGGCTGAGGGTGTCGAAGGCCTTCCTGTCCGGGAGTGGGCTCACCGCCGAGCGCGGGCTGTCCACGTCCAACATGCTCTCGGCGTCCGTGGACCGGGCGCTGGTGCAGGCCGCCGCGGAGGTCGTGGTCCTCGCCGACCACACCAAGCTCGGCACGGACACGATGTTCCAGACCGTGCCGACGGATCTCATCACCCGGTTGGTCACCGATGAGCCGCCCACCCACGACGACCGCGCCGCCACCGAGTTGCAGGCCCTTGCCGACCAGGGGGTGCAGATCGCCGTGGCGGGGGCGAGCAGCCCTCCGGGGGGTGAGCAGGCCCCGGCGCGACGTGCTCCGCTGCCGGGGCCGCGCAGGGGGGTGACGCTCCGCTCGGGGGTGGGGTACGGGGAGCCTACGGGAGCCGAGCGGGGGCGCGTCGCCGATTTGCGGCGACGTTGAGGGCGCCTGTCAGCCGTAGGGTCCGGGGGCCGTCGGCAGGTGCGGGTTCGTTGTGACGGCTCGCGCCCACGCGGCGCAGCCGCATATCAGACACAGCCACAGCCCCGCGCCCCTGGGGAGTCGCGGCTTGCCTGCGCCGAAAGCGGAACGCCCGGCAGACCGATGAGGTCGGTCCACCGGGCGTCACTGTGAAGCCTGCCGTCAGTCCTTGATCTCGCAGATCGCCGCGCCCGACGTGATGGACGCGCCGACCTCGGCGGTCAGGCCCTTGATGGTGCCTGCCCTGTGGGCGTTGAGGGGCTGCTCCATCTTCATGGCCTCCAGGACGACGACCAGGTCGCCCTCCTTGACCTCCTGGCCCTCCTCGACGGCGACCTTGACGATCGTGCCCTGCATCGGGGAGGCGAGGGTGTCGCCGGAGGCGACGGGGCCGGACTTCTTGGCCGCGCGGCGCTTCGGCTTGGCGCCGGCCGCGAGGCCCGTGCGGGCCAGGGACATGCCGAGGGAGGCCGGGAGGGAGACCTCCAGGCGCTTGCCGCCGACCTCGACGACGACCGTCTCACGGCCCGTGTCCTCCTCCGCCTCGGTTTCGGCGGGGGCGGTGAAGGGCTTGATCTCGTTGACGAACTCGGTCTCGATCCAGCGGGTGTGGACCGTGAACGGGTCGGCGGTGCCGGTCAGTTCGGGGGCGAACGCCGGGTCCCTGACCACCGCGCGGTGGAAGGGGATCGCCGTCGCCATGCCCTCGACCTGGAACTCGTCCAGGGCGCGGGCGGCCCGCTCCAGGGCCTCCTTGCGGGTGCGGCCCGTGACGATCAGCTTGGCGAGGAGGGAGTCCCACGCCGGGCCGATGACCGAGCCGGACTCCACGCCCGCGTCCAGGCGGACGCCGGGGCCGGACGGCGCGGCGAACCTGGTGACCGTGCCGGGGGCCGGGAGGAAGTTGCGGCCCGGGTCCTCGCCGTTGATGCGGAACTCGAAGGAGTGGCCGCGCAGCTGCGGGTCGTCGTAGCCGAGCTCCTCGCCGTCGGCGATGCGGAACATCTCGCGCACGAGGTCGATGCCGGCGACCTCCTCGGTCACCGGGTGCTCCACCTGCAGGCGGGTGTTGACCTCCAGGAAGGAGATCGTGCCGTCCTGGCCGACGAGGAACTCGCAGGTGCCCGCGCCGACGTAACCGGCCTCCTTCAGGATGGCCTTGGACGCGCGGTACAGCTCGGCGACCTGCTCGTCCGAGAGGAACGGCGCCGGCGCCTCCTCCACCAGCTTCTGGTGGCGGCGCTGGAGGGAGCAGTCACGGGTCGATACGACGACCACGTTGCCGTGCTGGTCGGCCAGGCACTGGGTCTCCACGTGCCGCGGGCGGTCCAGGTAGCGCTCGACGAAGCACTCGCCGCGGCCGAAGGCGGCCACGGCCTCGCGGACCGCCGAGTCGTACAGCTCCGGGACCTCTTCGAGGGTGCGGGCGACCTTCAGGCCGCGGCCACCGCCACCGAAGGCGGCCTTGATCGCGATGGGCAGGCCGTGCTCCTCGGCGAAGGCCACGACCTCCTCGGCACCGCTCACCGGGTCCGGGGTACCGGCCACCAGCGGGGCGCCGGCGCGCTGGGCGATGTGCCGGGCGGCGACCTTGTCGCCGAGGTCGCGGATGGCCTGCGGCGGCGGGCCGATCCAGATCAGGCCGGCGTCGAGCACGGCCTGGGCGAAGTCGGCGTTCTCCGAGAGGAAGCCGTAACCCGGATGGACGGCGTCCGCGCCGGACTCGCGCGCCGCATTCAGGACTTTCTCGATGTCCAGGTAGCTGGTGGCCGGCGTGTCACCGCCCAGGGCGAACGCCTCATCCGCGGCGCGGACATGCAGAGCGTCCCGGTCCGGGTCGGCGTAGACGGCCACGCTCGCGATCCCGGCGTCCCGGCAGGCCCGGGCCACGCGGACAGCGATTTCGCCACGGTTGGCGATGAGCACCTTGCGCACGATTGAGGCTCCCTCCTTGAAACAAGCCGAGTTTAGGGACTGCCGACACGACACATCGACCCGTCCCCAATGGTGAGCTTGCCCACACGGAGCGTGATTCGAGGCTCGCTCGACCCGCGAAAAGCCTTGTCGCACCTTGGTACGCAGGGCTCCTCCCGGAAACCCTAGCCCGCCCATGTGGTCAAGGTCTCTGTGAGAGCGTGCTGCGGCCCACTCTGTTTCTTTGTCGAGTCCCTACGAATGGCCCAATGATTCTTTGCTACCGCACGAACCCTTGTCCCGGGGTTTACCCGTTAGTAGCGTTCATGGTGGCTCGAACGTACCTGTGGTAACACGACGCTGGCTTGAGAGTGGGTGGGGACCGGTGGTGCGCAGACCGGTGGCGTGGGTCCTGGCGATCGTCCTCCTGGCGGAGGCGTTCTTCATCGCGGCGCTGAACTGGTTCCTAGGCGTGGTCGTCGACCGTCAGGACATGTCCCTGGCCGGCCTCGACCCGTCCGTGATGGCGACGTCCTCGAAGATCGGCGGCGTCGTCTTCGGGCTCTACTTCGCGCTGTGCGCGCTGGTGGCCGTCCTGGTCGCGATACGCGACCGTGCCCCCGCGGGCTTCGGCCGCGTCCTGCTGGTCAGCGTGGCGGTCGTCCACGGCCTGCTGGGCGCGTTCGCCTGGGGCATCGTCGGCTGGACGGCGTTTTTGTTCCTGATGGTGGTGCTCGGCCTCGTCGTCCTGCTCCTGATGACGTACGACCGCACGGAGGGCCAGGAGGAGGCCGGCTCCGGCGGCGCCGCGGGGCACGGCGGCGACCCGAGGGCCGAGGCCGAGCCGAACGCGGTCGCGGATGCGGCGGCCGTACCCGGGAGCGGTACGGCCGCGCCGCCGGAGAAGGGCGAGGAGCCGCCGCAGGACTCCGTGCCCGCCCAGGTCACTCGGCCGGTGACCACAACTCTGTGATGCCGACGCCCAGTTCGGCCAGCAGCCTGCGCACCAGGGGCAGGCTGATGCCGATCACATTGCCGTGGTCGCCCTCGATGCCCTCGATGAACGGCGCCGAACGGCCGTCCAGGGTGAAGGCGCCGGCGACGTAGAGGGGTTCGCCGGAGGCCACGTACGCCGCGATCTCCTCGTCGCTGGGCTCGCCGAAACAGACGACCGTCGAGGCGGTCCCGGACACATACCGCTTGGCCTCGGTGTCCCAGATGCAGTGCCCCGTCTGGAGGGTCCCGGCCCGCCCGCGCATCGACTTCCAGCGGGCGGTCGCCTCCTCGGCGTCGGCGGGCTTGCCCAGGGCCTGCCCGTCCAGCTCCAGCACCGAGTCACAGCCGATCACCAGGGCGCCCTGCACCTCCGGCTTGGCCGCCACGACCGAGGCCTTCGCCTCGGCGAGCGCGAGCGCCAGCTCGGCGGGGGTGGGGGCGGTGAGGGCGTCCTCGTCGACCCCGCTGACGATCACCTCGGGGTCGAGGCCGGCCTGCCGGAGGAGGGCCAGCCGGGCGGGGGACTTCGAGGCGAGCACGAGCCGCCTGCGGCGCGTCGACCTGCGGTGCGTAGCAGTCATGCGGTCAGGTTAGTCGTGAGGTGCTGGTCGGCTCACCTCAGGCCGATGGCGAGCATCGCCAGGACCATGGCCAGGGCCATGAGAAAGCCGAGCCGCCGGAGCATGTCATGCGCTTCGCGCATGTCCTTCGGCGGCTCGTCTTCCGGGTCTGACCACAGCATGCCACCAGCGTGGCGCCGGGCCGGGCGGGGATGCCTGAGTAGGCGTACTCAAATCGGCACCCGGTGGTCCCTCAGCTCGGCCAGTAGGTGCGGGTCCAGGATGCCGGGCCCGGCTTGGGGAGGTGGGCGCCGGCGATTCTGTGCGGGTCGGACCATGCGTCCCGCGGGCCCTCCGCGCCGGGCGGCGTCGCCGCTGCCGCCGCGGCGCGGGCGCGGACCACCGCCAGGGCGGCGGCCAGCTCCTCCGGGGTCGGGTTGCCCCGTACGACTCTGATCGTCACAGCGGCTCCTTAGAGGGGGATGTTGCCGTGCTTCTTCGGAGGCAGGGATTCCCGCTTCGTACGCAGCTGACGCAGGCCGCGGACGATGTGGGCGCGGGTGTCGGACGGCATGATCACGGCGTCGATGTAGCCGCGCTCGGCCGCGACGTAGGGGTTGAGGAGGGTGTCCTCGTACTCCTGGATCAGCCGGGCGCGCGTGGCCTCGCCGTTTCCGGTGGACTCCGCCTCGGCGATGGTGCGGCGGTGCAGGATGTTGACCGCGCCCTGGGCGCCCATGACGGCGATCTGGGCGGTCGGCCAGGCCAGGTTGAGGTCGGCGCCCAGGTGCTTGGAGCCCATGACGTCGTACGCGCCGCCGAAGGCCTTGCGGGTGATCACCGTGATGAGGGGGACGGTGGCCTCCGCGTAGGCGTAGATCAGCTTGGCGCCGCGGCGGATGATGCCGGTGTGCTCCTGGCCGACGCCCGGCAGGAAGCCCGGCACGTCCACGAAGGTCAGCACGGGGATGTTGAAGGCGTCGCAGGTGCGGACGAAGCGGGCCGCCTTCTCGCTCGCGTCGATGTCGAGGCAGCCGGCGAACTGCATCGGCTGGTTGGCGACGACACCGACCGGGTGGCCCTCGACCCGGCCGAAGCCGGTGACCATGTTCGGCGCGAACAGGGCCTGCGTCTCGAAGAACTCGCCGTCGTCCAGGATGTGTTCGATCACCGTGCGGATGTCGTACGGCTGGTTCGCGCTGTCCGGGACGAGGGTGTCCAGCTCACGGTCCTCGTCGCTGACGGCGAGGTCCGCCTCCTCCGGGAAGACCGGCGGCTCGGAGAGGTTGTTGGACGGCAGGTACGACAGCAGCTGCTTGACGTACTCGATGGCGTCCTTCTCGTCGCCGGCCATGTGGTGGGCCACGCCGGAGGCGGTGTTGTGGGTGCGGGCGCCGCCCAGCTCCTCGAAGCCGACGTCCTCGCCGGTGACGGTCTTGATGACGTCCGGGCCGGTGATGAACATGTGCGAGGTCTGGTCGACCATGACCGTGAAGTCGGTGATGGCCGGGGAGTACACCGCGCCGCCCGCGCAGGGGCCGACGACCAGGCTGATCTGCGGGATCACCCCGGAGGCGTGGGTGTTGCGGCGGAAGATCTCGCCATAGGCGCCGAGGGAGGCGACACCCTCCTGGATGCGGGCGCCGCCGGAGTCGTTGATGCCGATGACCGGGCAGCCGGTCTTCAGCGCGAAGTCCATGACCTTGACGATCTTCTGGCCGTAGACCTCGCCGAGGGCGCCGCCGAAGACCGTGAAGTCCTGGGAGAAGACGGCGACCGGGCGGCCGTCGACGGTGCCGTAGCCGGTGACCACGCCGTCCCCGTACGGACGGTTCTTCTCCAGCCCGAAGTTGGTGGAGCGGTGGCGGGCGAACTCGTCCAGCTCGACGAAGGAATCCTCGTCGAGGAGGAGCTCGATGCGCTCACGGGCCGTCAGCTTGCCCTTGGCGTGCTGCTTTTCGACGGCGCGTTCCGAGCCGGCGTGCGTCGCTTCGTGGATACGGCGCTGCAGATCCGCGAGCTTCCCCGCGGTCGTGTGAATGTCGATCTCTTCCGGCTCGGACATCGGGATACGGCTCCCTGCCTGCTCAAAAGGGGGGACGGTTACTCATCCGTAGAGTAGTGCTGGCCCTGTGGGTCGGCAGTGCGGCGTTTCCCACACCTAGGGTGACTTGCATGACGCCGCACAATGCATCAGATGACAGTCGCTGGTCCGATCTGGACCGCCCGCCCCTGAACGCCGCGGGACTGCGGCGCGCCCTGGTCCGGGAGGGAAGCCTGTACCGCGAGGTGGACGTGGTGCAGCGCACCGGCTCCACCAACTCCGACCTGGTCGCCCGGGCCGCCACCGGGCAGGCCCCCGAGGGGGCCGTGCTGGTGGCCGAGGAGCAGACGGAGGGCAAGGGCCGGCTGGACCGCAGGTGGACGGCGCCGCCGCGCTCGGGTCTGTTCTTCTCCGTGCTGCTGCGGCCCGCCGAGGTCCCGGTGGCCCGGTGGGGCTGGCTGCCGCTGCTCACGGGGGTCGCCGTGGCGAGCGGGCTGGCCCGGGCGGCGGGCGTGGACACGGCCCTGAAGTGGCCGAACGACCTGCTGGTGACGGTGGGGGAAGAGGAGCGCAAGGCCGGCGGCATCCTCGCGGAACGGGCCGGCGAGGACGGTGTGGTCATCGGCGTCGGCATCAACGTCACGCTGCGGGCGGACGAACTGCCGGTGCCCCAGGCGGGCTCGCTGGCGCTGGCCGGGGCGGTGAGCACGGACCGGGAGCCGTTGCTGCAGGCGGTGCTGCGGTCGCTGGGGGACTGGTACGGGCGGTGGCGCGCCGCGGGCGGTGACCCTGCGGTCAGCGGCCTTCAGGAGGCGTACGCGGCGGGCTGCGCGACGCTGGGGCGCAGCGTGCGGGCCGAGTTGCCGGGGGAGCGGTCGATCGTGGGCGAGGCGGTGGCGATCGACGGGGACGGACGGCTGGTCATCGCGACGGAGGCCGGCGTGCAGGAGCCCGTGGGGGCGGGGGACGTCGTGCATCTGCGGCCTGCGTAGGGGCGCGGGGCTGTAGCGATATGCGGCTTCGCCGCGTGGGCGCGACCAGCCGCCGGCGAGCCGCGGCCGGCCATGGTGAGAGCGTCCCCGGACCTGGCCCGGCGCGGGTCCGGGGGCGCAGCCCCCCGGGGTGGCCGGCAGCGACACCGGGCAGCGCAACCGGTACCGGGAAGTGAACCCCCGGCCACACCCGACGGAGTGAGCTGGCGCACACCTGCCGTAGAGTTGAGGCCGGTCGAAACGTGACCGCGGCAGATCGGAAGGGCAGCAGGCGTGACCGTCGACGACACGGGCTCCGGCGCGGGCGCGGACGCCGCCGACCTCGGCGAGGACCCGCTGGCCCTGCGCCTCGAGCAGCTCATCCTGGGCGCCGAGCGCCGCTACACCCCGTTCCAGGCGGCCCGCAGCGCCGGTGTCTCCATGGAGCTGGCGTCACGGTTCTGGCGGGCCATGGGCTTTGCCGACATCGGCCAGGCCAAGGCGCTGACCGAGGCCGACGTACTGGCCCTGCGCCGGCTCGCCGGTCTGGTCGAGGCGGGGCTGCTCAGCGAGGCCATGGCGGTGCAGGTGGCCCGGTCCACCGGGCAGACCACCGCCCGGCTGGCCGAGTGGCAGATGGATTCCTTCCTGGAGGGCCTGACCGAGCCGCCCGAGCCGGGAATGACCCGCACCGAGGTGACGTACCCGATCGTCGAGCTGCTCCTGCCCGAGCTGGAGGAGTTCCTCGTGTACGTGTGGCGGCGCCAGCTCGCCGCCTCGGCCGGGCGGGTCGTGCAGTCGGCGGACGACGAGGAGATGGTCGACCGGCGGCTGGCGGTCGGCTTCGCCGACCTGGTGGGCTTCACCCGGCTGACCCGCCGGATGGAGGAGGAGGAGCTCGGGGAGCTGGTCGAGGCCTTCGAGACGACCGCCGCCGACCTGGTGGCCGCGCGCGGCGGCCGGCTGATCAAGACCCTCGGCGACGAGGTGCTGTACGCGGCGGACGACTCGGGCACGGCCGCGGACATCGCGCTGCGGCTGGTGGAGACGCTGGCGAACGACGAGACGATGCCGGAGCTGCGGGTCGGCATGGCGTTCGGCACGGTCACCACTCGTATGGGTGATGTGTTCGGTACGACGGTGAACCTGGCCTCCCGGCTGACCTCCATAGCGCCCCGGGACGCCGTGCTGGTGGACAGCGCCTTCGCCGAGGAGCTGATCCGTACCGGCGAGGCGCCCGCCTCGGAGGCGGAGGCGGCCGAGGCCGCGGCGGCCGCCGAGAAGGAGGGCGAGGAGCCCCCGCAGTACCGCTTCGCGCTCCAGCCGATGTGGCAGCGCCCGGTCCGCGGACTCGGCGTGGTCGAGCCCTGGCTGCTGACCCGCCGCGACGGCCAGTCGTAGTACCCGTGGCACCGTAAGGCTCGCTAACCGACGTCCACGCACAGGCCGAGCACCGGCACGCACGCCCCGCCCGGCCCCGCCGTGCTGTGGCTGGGCGCCGGGGTGGCCGGTGCGGGCCGGGCGGTCGTCGGGGCCGGGCCCGGCGCGGATGTGCTCGCCGAGGGTCGTGGTGTGGCGCCCGGGGTGGAGGCCGGGCCGGCCGGGAGCGCGGTCGCGGTCGGTACGGCCGTGCCGCCGGACGGTGCCCTGGGCGTGGCCGGGCCCACCGCGGGCCCGGCCGCACCGGTGGCCGTCGGTACGAGGCTCGTGCCGCCCATGACGGAGGTCGCCGAGGGCAGTGCGGTGGGGTCGGCGGCGACCGTGGCGGCGGTGTGCGGCGCGTCGCCCCTGGTGTCGTCGCCCGCGCCGAGGCGGGGCTCGGCCTCCGCCGTGCCCGGCGCGCCGACCCCCGGGTCCGAGGCGACCCGGACCAGGCTGAGCACCCCCGCGGCCAGGGCGAGACCGCCGGCGGCGAGCAGCACCTTGCGGGGGCGCGGCTTGCGGTGCCGCCCGCGCCGTACGCCGAACACGCCGGCCGGCTCGCCCGGCTCTGCCGGCTCCGGCCCCTCGTCCGTACGGGCCTGTGCACGTATCGGTGACATGGTTCCCCTCCCCGCCGCGCGCCCCGGGCACGCCGTGGCGGACGCACGCTATGCGCTCCTGTGGGCGATGTGGGGTGAGACGGCCGGGATGTCACTCGAACGGGCGTAGCCCCCTGGGCTTTCCCGAGGTCGGGTACGGCTGCGATGATCGGGCCGACAGTGCGTTAACCCGCGTTAACACGTGAGCCGGAGGGTGTCATGAGCGAGGAGCGGTTCGGGGAGTTCGTGCTGGTGCGGCGGCACGGGCAGGTCGCGGAGCTGGTGCTGGACCGGCCCAAGGCCATGAACGCCGTCTCGACGCAGATGGCCCGCTCCCTCGTCGCCGCGTGCACGGCGCTGGCCGCCGACCGGGACGCGCGGGTGGTGGTGCTGACCTCGTCCCACGAGCGGGCGTTCTGCGTCGGGGCGGACCTGAAGGAGCGGAACTCCTTCAGCGACGCGGATCTGCTGCGGCAACGGCCGGTGACGCGCGGGGCGTACACCGGGGTGCTGGAGCTGCCGATGCCGACGATCGCGGCGGTGCACGGTTTCGCGCTGGGCGGCGGTTTCGAACTGGCCCTGTCCTGCGACCTGATCGTGGCCGACCGTACGGCGGTGGTGGGGCTGCCGGAGGTGTCCGTGGGCGTGATCCCGGGCGGCGGCGGTACGCAGCTGCTGCCGCGGCGGGTCGGGGCGGCGCGCGCGGCCGAGCTGATCTTCTCGGCGCGGCGCGTGGAGGCGGCGGAGGCGGCCGCGCTGGGGCTGCTGGACCGGGTCGTGGACGAGGGCCGGGACCGCGAGGAGGCGCTGGAGCTGGCCGCCCGCATCGCCGGCAACTCCCCGGTCGGCCTGCGGGCCGCCAAGCGCGCACTGCGCCTCGGGCAGGGGCTGGACCTGCGGGCGGGCCTCGAGGTCGAGGACGCGGCGTGGCGCACGGTGGCGTTCTCGGGCGACCGGGCGGAGGGAGTGGCGGCCTTCAACGAGAAGCGCAAGCCTCAGTGGCCGGGGGAGTAGGCGGGCCTGTGCCCCGAAGGCGCGCGGAGCGCGCACTCGCACCCGGCAACGGCCCGCAGCCCCGGGCCGGTGGCCGCACACCCCACCTGATCGCGCCGCCAATGTCCCGAATCCCGCAATTCATCCCTAACCTGGAGTAATGGGCGAGGACAGGCGGCTGGCCGCAGTCGTGGCGCTGGCGCAGGGCATGGCGGCAGCCCACACCCCGCGGGGCACCTGGCGGGCCGCCGCGCTCGGCGCCTGCCGGGCGCTGGACGGCAGCTTCGCCGCGCTGTCGGTGTGGGAGCGCGAGCTCGGGCGGCTGCGGGTCCTTGTGAACGTGGGGGACAGGCGCCCGGACGAGGAGGAGTTCCCCGAGTCCGAGGCCTATCCGGTGCACCAGTTCCCGGAGATCACCGAGTTCCTGCACGAGCGGTGGGCCGGCGGGGGCGGGCCCAACGCCTGGGTGGAGACCGCCGAGGGGACCGCCGCCGGCACCCCGGGCTATTTCCACCAGCGGGTCGCCGCCCTGCGCCGCCGGGGCCGGGGCTGCTGTGTCGTCGCGCCGGTCGTGCTGCACGGCAGGGCCTGGGGCGAGTTGTACGTCGCCCGGGCCGTCAGGGCCCCCGTGTTCGCCCGAGCCGACGCCGACTTCGCCACCGTGCTGGCCGCCGTCGTCGCCGCGGGCCTCGCGCAGACCGAGCGGCTGGAGGAGGCCCGCCGGCTCGCGTACACCGACGCCCTCACCGGACTCGCCAACCGCCGTGCCGTGGACGTACGTCTGGAGGAGGCCGTCGAGCGGCACCGCAGGGACGGCCTGGTCGTCAGCCTCGTCGTGTGCGATCTCAACGGGCTGAAGCGGGTCAACGACACCCTCGGGCACGCCGTCGGCGACCGGCTGCTGGAGCGCTTCGGCTCGGTGCTGTCGCTGTGCGGCGCGATGGTGCCGGGCGCGCTGGTCGCGCGGCTCGGCGGGGACGAGTTCTGTCTGCTGGCCGCCGGTCCGCCCGCCGACGACGTCGTCAAGTCCGCCGACGAACTCTGCCGCCGGGCAGGGGAGTTGGAGCTGGGGGAAGGCGTGGCGTGCGGGGTCGCCTCGACCGAGGACCCGATCGGGGAGGTGCACGACGCCCGGCGGCTGTTCCGGCTCGCCGACGCCGCCCAGTACCGGGCCAAGGCGCTGCACGCGGACCGGCCGGTGGTGGCGGGCCGGGAGGGGCCGGAGGATCCGGTCGTACGGCTGGCCGACGAGCCGCCGCATCTGGCCCCTGCCGAGCGGCGCCGGTTCCGCGGGCGCCGGCCGTGAGCGAAGCCGTATGTGCCGCAGCCGTATGCGGCGCAGTCGTATGAGGCGAAGCCCACACGGATCGGTAAGGGGCACTCCCGTTCCCCACTAGTGACATCTCTGCATTCAGTGCGTACGCTCCTGAATATGGATATGCACACTGTGGTGGTGGGGACGTCCGGTGTCACGGCGTCCGACGTTCTCGCCGTGGCGCGCGGCGGCGCCCGCATCGAGCTGTCGGCGGAGGCGGTGGCGGCCCTCGCGGCGGCCCGCGAGATCGTGGACGCGCTGGCGGCCAAGCCGGAACCGGTCTACGGCGTCTCGACCGGCTTCGGCGCCCTGGCGACCCGGCACATCAGCCAGGAACTGCGCGCCCAGCTGCAGCGCAACATCGTCCGCTCGCACGCCGCCGGCATGGGGCCGCGGGTGGAGCGGGAGGTCGTACGGGCCCTGATGTTCCTGCGGCTGAAGACCGTCTGCTCGGGACACACGGGCGTGCGGCCCGAGGTCGCGCAGACCATGGCCGACGTGCTGAACGCCGGGATCACCCCGGTCGTGCACGAGTACGGCTCCCTCGGCTGCTCCGGCGACCTCGCGCCGCTGTCCCACTGTGCCCTGACCCTCATGGGCGAGGGGGACGCGGAAGGACCCGACGGGGTCGTCCGGCCCGCCGGTGAACTGCTCGCCGCGCACGGCATCAAGCCGGTCGAGCTGCGCGAGAAGGAGGGCCTCGCCCTCCTCAACGGCACCGACGGCATGCTCGGCATGCTGATCATGGCCCTCGCCGACCTCGACGCCCTCTACAAGTCCGCCGACATCACCGCCGCCCTCAGCCTGGAGGCGCTGCTCGGCACGGACAAGGTGCTCGCGCCCGAGCTGCATGCCATCCGCCCGCATCCGGGGCAGATCGCCTCCGCCGCCAACATGCTCGCCGTGCTGAAAGGTTCCGGCCTGACCGGGCACCACCAGGACGACGCCCCCCGCGTCCAGGACGCCTACTCGGTGCGCTGCGCCCCGCAGGTCGCCGGCGCCGGCCGGGACACCGTCGCGCACGCCCGCCTGGTCGCCGAGCGCGAACTGGCCTCCGCCGTCGACAACCCGGTCGTGCTGCCCGACGGCCGCGTGGAGTCCAACGGCAACTTCCACGGCGCTCCGGTCGCCTACGTCCTGGACTTCCTCGCCGTCGCCGCCGCCGACCTCGGCTCCATCGCCGAACGCCGCACCGACCGGCTGCTGGACAAGAACCGCAGCCACGGGCTGCCGCCGTTCCTCGCCGACGACGCGGGTGTCGACTCCGGCCTGATGATCGCCCAGTACACGCAGGCCGCCCTGGTCAGCGAGATGAAGCGGCTCGCCGTACCCGCGTCCGCGGACTCCATCCCGTCCTCCGCCATGCAGGAGGACCATGTGTCCATGGGCTGGTCGGCCGCGCGCAAGCTGCGCACCGCCGTCGGCAACCTCACCCGGATCATCGCCATCGAACTGTACGCCGCCACCCGCGCCATAGAGCTGCGCGAGGGCCTCACCCCGGCGCCGGCCTCCCAGGCCGTCATCGAGGCCGCGCGCGCCGCCGGTGTGCGGGGCGCGGGCCCGGACCGGTTCCTGGCGCCCGACCTGGCCGCCGCCGACGCGTTCGTGCGCGAGGGCCACCTCCTCGCCGCGGCGGAGTCGGTCACCGGCCCGCTGCGGTAAGGCACCGAAAGCACGGAGAAGGGGGCCCGGTCGCCGTACCGGGCCCCCTTTCGTCATGTCACTTCAGCTTGGCCTGCTGGGCCTTGACGACCTGCGGCGAGACCGCGTACGTCTTCTTGTCCATCATCGCGCCCAGGTTCGTCGTGAAGTAGACCGCCAGGGTGCTCCCGGCCCGGACGACCTCGGCGTGGACGGGCGCCGGGTCCCCGTCGCCGGTGTTCGTGGTCGCGGCGAACGCCACCAACCCGTCCCCCCGGGCCGTGGCCTGCTCCTCGGCGACCTCGGTGAACCTCATCTTCGTGCCCGCCTGTACCGCGGAGAAGCCGTTCGTGCAGGCGGGCACGGCGGTGCGGACCGACTCCAGGGCCTTGTGGGCGCCGTCGCCGTCGTACGAGGCCAGGGTGACCGTGGTGACGTCCCGGTCCAGGGACTTGTGCATCGCCTCCGCGAACTTCCCCTTGGCGAGGTCGTCCAGGGAGGTCGGCTTGTCCGAGGGGGCCTTCTTCTGGTTCTCCATGGCCATACGGTCGGTCCTGGCCGCCGCGTCGAGCGGCGGGAGCCCGCTCATCACGCGGGCCAGCGGCCGGCACGCCGCGCTGTCGGTCGTGATCGGCTTGGCACGGCCGGCCGGCACCGGTGCCACCTTGAACCCGGGCACCTCGCCCTCGGCGATGATCAGCTTCTTCAACTCCGCGGCGCTCGGCGCCTTCACGGCCGCGGCCGAGCCCTTCGCATCCCCGTCGGAGCAGCCCGTGACAAGGGCGAGCGACAGCACACCCACCACCGTGGTGGCGTACAGCCGCACGCCCGATGATCTCTTCATGGGCGCACTATGTGCGGGCCGTCAAAGGCTCGTCAAGGGAAATTAAAAGCCCATGCGTTCGCGGCGCACCGAATAGACCACGAACCCGGCGCCCACACCGAGGAAGAGGGTGCCGCCGACCACGTACGGCGTGGTGTCCAGGCTTCCGGTGTCGGCGAGTTCGGTGTCCTCCGCGGCTTCCCGCGCGGTCTCCGCGGTCGCCTGGGACACCGCCCTGGCCTGCTCGGTGACCTGCGTCGTCGAGGACTGTGCCGAACTCGCTCTCGCCGTGGAGTCCTGCGACGCGTTCGCGGACGGGACGAACCACAGTGCACACAGCAAGGTGGCCGCGGCGGTGGCGGTCAGCAGCGGACGGCGAGCGGATGACACGGAATATCGATCCCCTTGTGACGCTGGCGAATTGGCCGTGGGAAGCGATGTTAGTGAAAGGCGCGGGTCACAGGAAAGTCACAGGAGGTTTCGGCCGTACGCTCGCGCCATGAGCGCTGAAGAGACATCACGTTTTGTACGGCTTCGGGTGGAGCTGGTCCTCGAGGTGCACAACGAGGACGAGGTGACCAAGGCCGCGCTGCGCCGGCTCGCGCGGGACCCGGAGGTGCCGCAGGCGGAGCGGGCCCAGGCCGAGGCCGCTGTGACGGAAGACACCGCGGAGGCCCTCGCCTACCTCGTGGACCCGTTCGACCTGGTCAGCGAGGTGCCCGGGGTGGAGCTGCAGCAGGCGTCCTGGTCGAGTGAGCGGATCGACTACGACCCGGACTCGCCGGACTGGGACCTGGATGAGGATGATGGGGAGGACGACGAAGAAGAGGACGGCACAGGCTGAGCGTCCCGGGACAGGCCTTCGGCCCCGGACGGCAACCGCCGTCCGGGGTTTCGTCGTCTCCAGGGAACGCACGGACCGATTCCCGCACCTCCGGCACCAGCCGTGCCCGGTGGACGTGGCGTGCCCCACAGATCCACGGGATGGGGAACGGGGCGACACGGCCGTAGCGTTGAACGTTCTTGACGGGGAACTCTGGGGTTTTCGGCGACTCGGCAGCGATGGAGAAGCGTGTGATGACGGACAGTAAGCGGCGCAAGGGCCTGATGGCCGCGTCCGCTCTGCTCGGCGGTGTCCTGGCCCTCACGGGCTGTTCCGGCGGCGGCAACACCAAGTCCTCCGACAAGGGCGAATCCTCACAGGCCCAGGCCGACGCGGCGGCGGCGAAGAAGTCCTCCGAGGCGCAGATCACGATCACGCCGAAGGACGGCTCCGACAACGCGTCGATCAACAACTCCGCCGTCACGGTCAGCAAGGGCACGCTCACCGGCGTCACGATGACCACCCAGGACGGCAAGGCCGTCGCCGGTCAGCTCTCCGCCGACAGGACGAGCTGGAAGCCCAGCGCCCAGCTGGACCGCTCCACCACGTACAAGGTCGCCGCGGAGGCCAAGGACTCCAAGGGCCGTATAGCCCACGAGAACGCCTCGTTCACCACGGTCTCCCCGGCCAACAGCTTCATCGGCACCTTCACCCCGGAGGACGGCTCCACGGTCGGTGTCGGCATGCCCGTCTCGGTCAACTTCGACAAGGCGATCACCAACAAGGCGGCCGTGCAGAAGGGCATCACGGTCACCTCCACCAGCGGCCAGGAGGTCGCCTGCCACTGGTTCAACGCCAACCGGATGGACTGCCGCCCGGAGCAGTACTGGAAGGAGGGCGCCACCGTCACGGTGAAGCTGGCGCTCGACGGCGTCGAGGGCGCCCCCGGCGTCCACGGCGTCCAGCAGAAGACGGTCACCTTCCACATCGGCCGCAACCAGGTCTCGTACGTCGACGCGAAGACCAAGCAGATGAAGGTCACGCAGGACGGCAAGGTCGTCAAGACCATCCCGATCTCCGCCGGTGCCCCCGACCACACCACGTACCAGGGCCAGATGGTGATCTCCGAGAAGTTCACCCAGACCCGGATGAACGGCGCGACGGTCGGCTTCAAGGACTCCGACGGCAAGGGCGAGTACGACATCAAGGACGTGCCGCACGCCATGCGCCTGACCACCTCCGGCACCTTCATCCACGGCAACTACTGGGGCGCGCCGTCCGTCTTCGGCAACGTCAACACCAGCCACGGCTGTGTCGGCCTGCAGGACGTCAAGGGCGCCGGCGACTCGAGCACCCCGGCCGCCTGGTTCTACAGCCACTCCCTGGTCGGTGACGTGGTGGTCGTCCAGAACACCGGCGACAGGACGGTCTCGCCGGACAACGGCCTCAACGGCTGGAACATGGACTGGGCCCAGTGGAAGGCCGGTTCGGCCGTCTGACGGCTCCGTCCACAGCGTCCCGGTGCCGCCCTTCGAGGGCGGCACCGGCGTTTTCAGGCCCTTCACGGGCCGCGCCGCCACCTTCTCATCCACCTCTTATGCCCGCCTTAGGGTGCCGTCACGGTCCGACGGCCCCGCTTCCGGTTCGACGCGCGCGGAAATGACGACAAGTCGACCCAGAGCAGCGACCGGGTCATGGTGCAGGGCTTCACCACCCTGTCCTCCTCGACCGTCGGCAAGGTCGCCGGCCAGCAGGGCGTCTCGACCGCCGTCGGCGGGCTCAGCCTCAACGTGTTCAAGGTCAGCGGCCGGTTCACGCGCGGCCAGTTCCTGCAGAGCGGGGGTGAGGGCGGATTCCGGCGGGACACCGTCCACGCCCTCGACGGAGTCGACCTCACCATCGGCGACGGAGACAGACTCGTCATCCAGGGCCCCACCGGTGGCGGAAAGTCCACCCTCCTGCAGATGCTCGGCGGCCTGGACCGCCCCACCACCGGCGAAGTCGTCCTGGATGGCATCGACCTGGCCAGGCTCAGTGAGGAGAACGTGGAGACGGCCCTCGTCCCCCTCGGTATCAAGGTCAAGGAACGCCGCGAACTCGCGGCCGACGCGCTGAAGTCCGTCGGCCTCGGTGAACGCCTCGGTCATCTCCCCGGCGAAATGTCCGGCGGGCAGCAGCAGAACACGGGCTGACCTTCATCATGGTCACCCACGACTCCGTGATCGCCAAGAAGGCCCCGCGCGTCGCCACCATCCGCAAGGGAAAGATCACGGTAAGGGAGAGCGCCGGCGCCTGAGGGCACACCACACCGCATACAACACCGCTTGCCCACACGTCACTTCGCGGTTCTGTAACGGTGTCCCGCCCACGGGGTAACAGTTTTCCGTCGCTTTTTCTTACCCTCCTCTCGTCTATTGAGTCGTCTGATCGCCCCCCGGCATACTGCGAGACCCGGGGGGTGGCGTGCGTGTGTACGAGACCGCCCCTGGCCGGGTGAACGGGGAATTCGCCCGGTACTCCATCTCCAGGGGGAGAACTTGCGCAGACAAGTGAAAAGCGCGGCCGCGGCCAGTGTGGCCACGGCCGCGGCCGTCGCCCTCGCAGCGGGTATGACCAGCCCGGCGTCGGCGAAGCCCACGGCGAGCATCCCGGCCGCCGCCTCCGCGCTCACCGCGAAGACCCATGTCACGCTCATCACCGGTGACCGCGTCGCCCTCGACGCCAAGGGCCGGATCGTCGGCCTCCAGCGGGCCAAGGGCCGCGAGCACGTACCCTTCCAGGTCCGCAAGACCGAGGGCCACACGCTGGTCATCCCGGTCGACGCGGCCCCTCTGGTGGCCTCCGGCAAGCTGGACCAGCGCCTGTTCGACATCACCGAGCTGAACAAGGCCGCCACCCGCCGGTCCCAGAGGGACGGCCTGAAGGTCATCGTCGGCTACAGCGGCTCCGCCGCTTCCGCCAAGGCGGACGTCCGGGACGTGGCCCATGTGCGCCGCAGCCTGAGCGTCCTCGACGCCGACGCCGTGCAGACGCCGGTCAAGGACACCGCCGGGCTGTGGCACGCCGTCACCAAGGACGGCCAGGCCGCCGCCGGCATCGCGCACGTCTGGCTCGACGGGGTCCGCAAGGCCTCCCTCGACAAGTCCGTGCCGCAGATCGGTGCCCCGGTAGCCTGGAAGGCCGGCTACACCGGCAAGGGCGTGAAGGTCGCCGTCCTGGACACCGGTGTGGACGCCAGCCACCCGGACCTCAAGGACCAGGTGATCGCGGCCAGGAACTTCTCCGGCGCCGCCGACGCCACCGACCACTACGGGCACGGCACCCACGTCGCCTCCATCGTGGCGGGCACCGGCGCCGCATCGGGCGGCAAGTACAAGGGTGTCGCCCCGGACGCCGAGATCCTCAACGGCAAGGTCCTGGACGACACCGGCTCCGGTGACGACTCCGGCATCCTCGCCGGCATGGAGTGGGCGGCCGCACAGGGCGCCTCCGTGGTCAACCTCAGCCTCGGCGGCGCCGACAGCCCCGGCATCGACCCGCTCGAGGCCGAGGTCGACAAGCTCTCCGCCGCCAAGGGCATCCTGTTCGCGATCGCCGCGGGCAACGACGGCCCCCAGTCGATCGGTTCGCCGGGCAGCGCGGACGCCGCGCTCACCGTCGGCGCCGTCGACAAGAAGGACAGGCTCGCCGACTTCTCCTCCACCGGCCCGCGCCTCGGCGACTACGCCATCAAGCCGGACGTCACCGCGCCCGGTGTGGACATCACCGCCGCCGCGGCCAAGGGCAGCGTCATCGACAAGGAGGTCGGCGAGAAGCCCGAGGGCTACCTGACCATCTCCGGTACCTCGATGGCCACCCCGCATGTCGCGGGCGCCGCCGCGATCCTGAAGCAGGAGCACCCCGACTGGGGCTACGCCGAGCTGAAGGGCGCGCTCACCGGTTCGGCCAAGGGCGGCAACTACACGCCGTACCAGCAGGGTTCGGGCCGTATCGCGGTGGACAAGGCCATCAGGCAGTCCGTGATCGCCGACCCGGTCTCGGTGAACTTCGGTATGCAGCAGTGGCCGCACACCGACGACAAGCCGGTCACCAAGAAGGTGACGTACCGCAACCTCGCCGACAAGGACGTCACGCTCAGCCTGAGCAGCACCGCCCTCGACCCCAAGGGCCACGCGGCCCCGGCGGGCTTCTTCAAGCTGGGCGCGGCCAAGCTGACCGTCCCGGCGCACGGCAAGGCCTCCGTCGGCCTCACCGCCGACACCAAGCTGGGCGGCACCCTCGACGGCGCCTACTCCGCGTACGTCACGGCGACCGCCGACGGCCAGACGGTCCGCACGGCCGCCGCGGTGCAGCGCGAGGTGGAGTCGTACGACATCACGCTGAAGGTCATCGGCCGTGACGGCAAGCCGGCCAAGAACTACAACGCCGACCTCAGCGGCCTCTCCGGTCTGGCCAACGGCACCGAGCTGAGCCCGTACGACCCGTCCGGCACGGTGAAGGCGCGCGTGCCCAAGGGCACGTACATCCTCAACTCCTCCGTGAGCGTGGACCCGGACGACGCGGGCAAGGGCCTCGACTGGATCGCCCAGCCCAAGCTGACCGTCGCCGGGAGGCAGACGGTCACGATCGACGCACGCAAGGCCAAGCCGGTGGACATCACCGTCCCGGCCCCGGGCGTGACGTCCCAGTTCGCCTCGCCGGGGTACTCCCTCACCGTCGGAGGCAACGAGTACGGCTACAGCTGGTTCCTGGACTCGTACAAGAACTTCCGCACGGCCCACCTGGGGCCGCGGCTGCCCGTCGGCCGGCTGTTCCAGCAGTGGGACGGCCACTGGACCAAGGGCGGCAGCGAGGAGTACGACGTCACCGCCGGCGGCCCGGTCAGGCAGCTCGCCACCGGCTACACCAGGCACTGGAAGGCGAGCGAGCTGGCCACCGTCAAGGCCCGGCTGGGTGCCGCCGCGAGCGGCAAGACCGGCTCGGTCAGTGCCGCCGGCTGGCTGCCCGGCAGCGTCGGCGCCTCCTCGATCGACATTCCGCAGAAGCTGCCCGGCACCCGCACCGTGCACGTGTCCACCGTCGGCGGGGTCCTCTGGGACCTGCAGTTCACCCAGTACGGCGGGCGCGACCAGGACGGCTTCCCGACCGCCGACGCCGGGTACTCGCTCGGCGAGTCCACCTTCAAGGCCGGCAGGACCTACACCAAGACGGTCAACACCGCGGTCTTCGGACCGCACGTCAACAAGGACTTCGGCCTGTACCGCACCGGCGACGACATCTACGGTTCGCTGCCGCTGTTCGCCGACTCCGCTGAGCACGCCGGATCCTCGGAGTTCGCCTCGGTGAACACGACCCTGTACCGCGACGGCACGAAGATCGGCACCAACGAGGACCCGCTGTTCGGCGAGGCCACCTTCAAGGTTCCGGCCGGTGACGCCGCGTACAAGCTGACCACCTCGGTCAAGCGCTCGGCGAAGGTGGCCGAGGCCTCCTCGCGGATCGACGCGGCCTGGACCTTCCGCTCCAGGAACGTCGCGGGCGCCCCGGTCCAGCTGCCCGCCTCCGTCCTGCACTACGGCCTCACCACCGGCCTGGACAGCCGGGTCGCGGCCGGCCGGACGGTCACCTTCCCGGTCACCGTCGAGGGCGCGGCAGCGGGCGGCAACCTGAAGTCGCTGGCCGTGTACGTCTCCTACGACGGCAAGACCTTCCAGAAGGTCCCCGTCCGAAACGGCAGGATCACCGTCAGGAACCCGGCGAAGGGCACGTCCGTCTCCTTCCGCTGCCAGATCACCGACAAGAAGGGCAACACGTCCGAGATCACCATCTACGACGCGTACTTCGGCAAGTAGACGGTCCGCAGCCGAGGGGCACACCGGCCACCGGGCGTGCCCCTCACTGTGCCCTCGCTAGAGTGCCGGCCCCGCACTCCCCGTCGCCGTGCGCGTCGCGTCCGTGCCCCAACTCGCCAGCAGGCGCAGGGAGTCGGCGGACGGGGAGTTCGGTTCGGCGTGGTAGGTGAGCAGGGACTGGTCACTGTCGTCCGTCAGGCGGAACGACTCGTAGTGCAGGGACAGGTCGCCCACCAGCGGGTGGTGCAGGCGCTTGACGCCGTGGTTCTTCTCCTTGACGTCGTGCGTGGCCCACAGCCGGCGGAACTCCTCGCTCTTGACCGAGAGTTCACCGACGAGTGCCGACAGACGGGGGTCGTCCGGGTAGCAGCCGGCGTCCATGCGCAGGGCGCAGACGATGTCGATCGCCTTCTGCTCCCAGTCGAGGAACAGCTCCCGGTACTCCGGGCGCAGGAACACCAGCCGGGCCCAGTTGCGCTCGGCCGCCGGCAGTTCCGCCCAGTCTCCGAAGAGGGCCGCCGCCATCCGGTTCCAGGCCAGGATCTCCGAGCGGCGCCCGACGACGTACGCCGGTACGCCGTCCATCGTGTCCAGCAGCTGCCGCAGCGCGAGCCGGACCTGCTGCTGCCGCGCCGCCGGCTTCTTCTTGTGCGACTTCGGCTTGGCCAGATGGGTCAGATGCGCGTGCTCGGCGTCCGACAGCCTGAGCGCCCGGGCGATCGAGTCCAGGACCTCCGCCGAGACGTTCCGCCCGTTGCCCTGTTCGAGGCGGGTGTAGTACGCCACCGACACCCCGGCCAGCTGCGCCAGCTCCTCGCGGCGCAGCCCCGGCACCCGCCGGTGCCGTCCGAAGTCCGGCAGTCCCACGTCCTCCGGCTTCAGCCGGGCCCGCCGGCTGCGCAGGAACTCGCTCAGTTCGGCCCGCCGGTCCAGTGAGTGGCCCACGGCCGCCCCGGCCTGCGGCTGTCCGTCCTGTCCGTCCCTGCGCTCCATACGTCCAGTATTCCTGGTCGTACGTACAGCAGCCTGACCCCGCCAGTAGTAGGCACAGCAGTCGTACGCAAAGCCGTGACCTGGGAGATCCCCGGGGCATACGGCAGGCTGGTCCTCGTGCCCGGCGGAAGGCAGCCGGGCACGAGGACCCCCGCTAGGAGAACCCCGGCATGACCACTGTTGCTGCCTACGCCGCGCCCGCACCGAAGGCTCCGCTGGAGCGGACGACCATCGAGCGGCGCGCGGTCGGCGAGTACGACGTCCTGATCGACATCAAGTTCGCCGGTATCTGCCACTCCGACATCCACCAGGCCACGGACGGCTGGCGCCCCGGCATCTTCCCGATGGTTCCCGGCCACGAGATCGCGGGTGTCGTCGCCGAGGTCGGCCCCGGTGTGACGCGGTTCGCCGTCGGCGACCGGGTGGGCGTCGGCTGCATGGTCGACTCCTGCCGCGAGTGCGAGAACTGCACGGCGGGCCTGGAGCAGTACTGCACGGGCGGCGGCCCGACCTGGACGTACAACGACACCGGCAAGGACGGCCGGCCCACCTACGGCGGCTACGCGCAGGAGATCGTCGTCGACGAGAACTACGTCGTCCGGATCCCCGACGGCCTCTCCCTGGACGTGGCCGCCCCGCTGCTCTGCGCCGGCATCACCACCTACTCGCCGCTCAAGCACTGGAACGCCGGCCCCGGCAAGAAGGTCGCCGTCGTCGGGCTCGGCGGCCTCGGCCACGTGGGCGTGAAGATCGCGCACGCGCTCGGCGCGGAGGTCACCGTGCTCTCCCAGTCGCTGCGCAAGAAGGACGACGGCCTGAAGCTGGGCGCCGACCACTACTACGCCACCGGCGACCCGAACACCTTCGAGGAACTGGCGGGCACCTTCGACCTGATCCTCAACACCGTCTCGGCCCCGCTGGACTTCGCCGCCTACCTGTCCCTGCTGCGCACCGACGGCACCATGGTCAACGTGGGCCTGCCCGAGGAGCCGGTGCAGATCGTCCTGCAGTCCCTGTCCGGCAACCGCCGCAGCCTGAGCAGCTCCGGCATCGGCGGCATCGCCGAAACCCAGGAGATGCTGGACTTCTGCGCCGAGCACCGCCTGGGCGCCGAGATCGAGCTGATCAGCGCCACCGAGATCAACGAGGCGTACGAGCGGGTGCTGTCGAGCGACGTGCGCTATCGGTTCGTGATCGACACGGCGACCATCTGATACGGGGGACGGGGGGACGGGTGGTCGGCCGGCGGGGTGACTGATCGGCTGGTCGGCCGGCTGGGTGGCCGTGGCTGCGGGCGCCGGTTGCCCCGGCTGCGCCGAGCCGGGTGGGTGCCGGTGCCGGTCGTCGTCGGCCGTGGCCGGCCAGCCGGTCGGCCCGCCTCGGGAGCCGTGTTCCGGCAGCCACAGCGGGTACGGCCCGACGGCCAGCGCGGTGAGCGCGCCTACGGGTGCCTCGGCCCCTACTCGACGTCGAACCCCCCTCCGGCGCCGTAGGACCGCACGCGCACACCCCCGTCCCCGTCCGGCCGTACGACATGGGCGCGCCCCAGCCCCGCCACCCGGACCTGGCCGGACGCCACCTCGAGCAGGGTGTTCTCGTCCACGGCGACCCCGTACGGCGCCGCGCCCCGCCCGACCGCGGCGACCAGCCGTGCGAGCGTCCCCCACTGGGCGGCGTGGACGTCCACCGCGAACGGCACCAGCCCCAGCCCCGCCCGTACCTCGACCTCCGCCAGGTCCTCCCCGGTCTCCTCCGGGCACACGGGCACCCCGTCCACCAGCCATCCGCCCACCACGGCCCGCCGCGCGGCCACGGCGGCACCCGCGGAGAAGCCCGCGTACGGCATCCCGCGCCCGGCGAGCAGCGCCGGCAGTCGCTCCAGACAGCCGGCGAGGGCGTCCTGGTAGGCGGGCGTCAGCCCACCGCACACCAGCAGTCCGTCGGTCCCCTCCAGCGCCTCCTCCGGCGCGAACCGGGCGCCGAGCGGCACGAGCAGCGGCACGGGCGTACACGGCCCCGCCTTACGCAGCACCTCGGCATAGCGCTCGAACTGCGCCGGGCCGTCCCCCTCGTCGACGATCAGGCACCCGATGCGCCGGTCCCCTCCGACGGCGCGGACGAACGGCTCGTACACCTCGGCCGTGTCCCAGCCGCCACCGATCAGGAACGTGCTCAACTCGTCCCTCCCCTTCATGCGTCCCCCTTGTCTTCGTCATGTCCGGCGAGGGGCGAATGTACGGGGCCGGGGCGCGGGCGTCGCCGGAATTAACCGGGGTGCCGGGGCGGCCGGAAGCGTTCCGGAAGCGGGTGGTGGCTGTCGGCGGAAGCGGCGGGCGATCTTTCCTGGGTGGTATGCAGAGGTCAGCAGGCCGTGGTCGGCGGGAGGGGCAGCCCCCGTTCGTCCGCGCCGCGCAGATACGCCTCGACCGCCGACAGATCGGTCCGCTCCAGCTCGTCGGTGCGGATGACGATGCGCAACTCGGGGGAGACGGCCGGGTCCTGGCGCAGGCTCTCGGCGAAGGTCTCGACGATCAGCAGCAGCAGCTGGGTACGGTCGAGTTGAACGATCCGGGACAGGCCGGCGCCGATCAGGGGGATCGCCACCGGTTTGAACAGGCCGTGCCGGGCGACCGCCGGCCACAGGCGTTCCAGGCTCAGCCGCAGCTCCGCCGGGGCCGACCGGGCGCGCAGGTCGTTGGCCAGCCGGGAGTAGGCGAGGGCGAAGACCCGGCGGTTGCCGACCGGGACCGGCACGGCCGTACCGACCGGATAGCGGGTGCGCCGGCCGCGCCGCTTCGCCTGGACGCTCTCCGTGGCCAGCGGGGTGAACTCCTTCAGCCCACGGCGCAGTTTCTCGTCGAGCAGCCGGTGCCGGCCCTCGAAGAGCCGGTCGACCAACTGGCCCTGCACACTCTCCCGGCTGATCACGACGTCGTCGGGGAAGGTGTCGAAGGTGTCGCAGAACCCCACGACCAGGTTGGCGTCCTCCTGGTCGAACAGGTCGCCGCGCAGCACGACGACGTCCACCCGCAGCCCGCGCAGCGTGTGCCGCAGCAGCTCGTCGCCGTGCCGCTCGCGCAGCCGTGCGTTCAGCCGGGCGACGACGGCGGCGGCCTCGGGGTCGTCCGGCCGCTCCCGGGCCGTCTGTTCGGCCACCGGGAGGGCGAGGTCGTAGCGGCCCAGCGCGGTGTGTCCCGCGATCAGTTCCCGCAGCGCGGTCTCCCTGAGCTGGGTGAGCCGCCGTACCGGCCCGGTCGCGAACTCCTCGCCTGCCACCTCGGACAGTGGCCGGCCGCGCCAGAGCCGCAGGGCCTCCGCGAGCAGCCGGACCGCCGAGGCCGGGGCCGCGTGCAGCGCGTCGCCCACCAGACGGGTGAACTCCGTACTGTCCAACTCATCGACGGTGAGGTCGAGTTGATAGGTGCTCTCGGCGCCGCGCGCGGTCGGCAGCTGACCGGTCCGTACGATCCGGGCGCCCTCGCCGGGCCCCGCGCGGTCGAACGCGCGCCGCAGCTCCAGGATCCGTTTCTGCACCTCGTTGCGGTTGCGCAGGCCCTGGTGCGGCAGCTCCACGGTCTGCTGCCAGACGTCCCGGTACAGCCGGCGGGCGGTCACGGCCTCGCCCTCGGCGGCGACGAGGCGGAGCAGCAGGCGTGCGGTCAGCGGGGTGAGGCGGACCGGAGCACCGTGCACATCGAGCCGCACCGGGCCCAGGACGCTGACACGCACGGACGGTGTGCGGGTCTGCACGCGCCTCGCCCCCTTAGCCGCATGACGCCCCGTCAACAGCGGCGCCAGCGTACCAAGAGGACCTGGAGGCAAGCATGCGATTGACCGCCCCTCACCCGTCGGTGCGTCCGGTGCGGTCCCGGCTGCCGCGGTCCTGGCGCGGGTGGCGGGTGTTCCTGGGCAACGTGCTGGCGGCCTTCGGCGGCGTGTCGGCCGTCGTGCAGTTCGCCGGCCAGCTCTTCCCGCGGATCCTGTCCCGGCCCGGGCCGGTGCTGACCGGTTCCGTGGCCCTGTGCCTGGCCTGGGGGCTGCTCCGGGCGCGCCCGCAGGCCGCCGTACGGCAGGAGTTCACCCGCCCCCACATGACCGTGGTGGTCGAGGAGGGCGACCTCTTCGAGCAGCCCGGCCATCTGGTGGTGGGGTTCCCGGACACCTTCGACACCCTGGTCGACGACGGTGTCGTCATCAACGACGACAGCGTCCAGGGGCAGTTGCTCGCCCGCCGCTACGCCGGGGACGCGGGTCGGCTGGACGCGGAGCTGGCCGCCGCGCTGGACGGGGTGGCCCCCGTGGCCCGGGAGAGCGCGCGGGACAAGCCGCGCGGCAAGCGCGCCCGGTACCCGATCGGCACCGTCGCCGTCCTCGGCACCCGCCCGCAGCTCGTCTTCGCCGTGGCCTACAGCCGGATGGGCAACGACTGCGTGGCTTCCTCGGGGGTCCAGGAGCTGTGGCTCGGCCTGGACCGGCTGTGGGACGCCGTCCACCGGCACGGCCAGCTGGAACGCGTCACGATGCCGCTGACCGGCGCGGGCCTCGCCCGGCTGCACGACCTCGACGAGGACAGCCTGCTGCGGCTGATCCTGCTGTCGTTCGTGGCCCACTCCTGGGAGCGGATGGTCTGCCGCGAGCTGCACGTGGTGATCCGCCCCGGCGAACTGCGGCGCATCGACCTGCCGGAAACCGGCGCCTTCCTCTCCGGCCTGGCAGCCGGCATCCGCCGCCAGGTCTGACACCGGGTGGTGGGCATCTTCAGGTCCGACATCGGGTCGCTGGGCACCGTCGGGTTGTCGGCCGTCGGGTGCGACGGGGGGTGCTGGGCGTCTCCAGGTCTGGTGCCGGGTCTGACGCCGGGCGATGAGCATCGCCAGGTCTGATGCCGGGTCGCTGGGCGCCGCCGGGCCTGCCGTCTGGTGACGGTTGCCGGCCGTCAGGTGCGACTGAGGGCGGTGGGCATCTCCAGGTCTGGTCCGGGGGCACCGGCGGTCAGGTACGACGTCGGGCGCTGGGCGCCGCGGCTCTGACACCGCGTCGCTGGGCACGGTCACGTCTGACGTCGGGTGGCGGTCACCGGCCGTCGGGTGCGACGGGGGGTGCTGGGCATCTCCAGGGCTGGTGCCGGGCGGCGGTCACCGGCGGAGAGGTGCCAGGGCGGGCGGTGGGCATGGCCGGGTCCGACGCCGAGGCGCCGGGCACCGTCGGGTCTGACGCCGGGCGGCGGGCATCTCCAGGTCGGCCGCCGATTGGCGGGCACCGCTGGGCGACCCCGGTCGCCAGGACCGACGATGGGGGCCCCCTCGGCAGGTGCGAGGGGGTGTGGAGCGGTACGGGCCCTCCCCCGGAGCGTGGCCGTTCGGTCACTGGGCCCGTACCGCGGTCTCAGTGAGCCGGCGGAACCGTCCGCCCGGTGCGGCCGTACGCCGACAGATGGCTGTACGGCCAGGTCTGGCGCCATTCGGAGCCGGTGTCGTCGACCGTGCAGCCGGCCAGCTTCAGCCGCTGCACGATCTTGCTCAGGGCGGCCTCCGAGCCGTCGAACCGGATGACGTTCCGGCCCGCGAGGTCGGCGATCGCGCGCAGCTCACCGACCTCCACCATCAGCGTGCGCTCCGGGTAGGCCATCAGGACCATGCCCAGTTCGATCAGCACGTTCGGCCGGGGCTGCCCGGTCGGCTGGGTCTCGTACGACGGCTCGTTCGCACCCCGCAGTTCCGGGTGCAGCTGCACGATGTCGTCCGGGGTGAGCAGCACGAGGGCCGCCTGGGCCTGCTCCGGGGCCTTCGCGACGACCTCGCCGAGGAAGGGCGCCGTCTTCCCGGTGGCTCTGACCAGGTCCTCCCATTCGAGCGGGCGCAGATCGAGCCGGCGCAGCAGACCGAACATCTTCGTCCGCACCTCCTCGTCCCGCCCGTGCACGACGAAGACGTTGCGGCTGCGGTCCGGGGAGGGCCCGGGGCGGTCGTCGTCCCCGCGGCGCGCATGCGGGCCGGCCGGGGCGTCGCCGTAGAAGTTCTGCGTGCCCGAGTTGGTGCTGTTGTTGTTGCCGGTGACGAAGTTGTTGTTGCTGCCGAAGTCGTTGCGCCTCCCGTAGTTGCTGCTGTTGCCGCCCGTGCCCGTGGAGGTGTCCGTCATGCCGCTCCCGCCCCTCAACCGCCGTCGGAGCCGTTGAAGTGATTCTGCGTGCCCGAGTTGGTGGTGTTGTTGTTGCCGTTCACGAAGTTGTTGTTGCTGCCGTAGTTGAGGATGTTCGTCTGGCGGGCCTCGTGCTCCGCCAGGTCCACGTTGTGCTCCTGCAGGAAGTCACGGATGACGTGCAGGAGTTGACGCTCCACGATCTGCGTGTACTTGATCGTGTCCGTCTCCTGGAAGAAGACGTGGAAGACGCCGCTGGACGCCAGCTCCCGGATGCTGGTGAGCGCCCCGCGGTTCACCACGGTGTCCGCGTACCGGCCGAGACCGAACTCGCTGGTGTCGACCGGCTTCGGCAGCTCGATCCGGTTCCGCTTCCACGGCAGCAGTCCGGACAGCGCCGAGGGCGCCCGGGAGAACAGAGACCGCAGCGTGGCCTCGGGCGTGGCCCGCAGGGTGTGCCAGGCGACCTTGAGCAGGGTCCGGCCGTCCAGCCTCGCGGGGAGCCGGTCCACCAGATGGAAACTCCCCCGGATCGGCCCCAGCACATACGAGTAGAACTCGGTGTGCAGGGTGCTCCCCTTGAGGTCGAAGCCCACGAACGCCGTGGTGACCAGCTCCTGGTTCCATGAACCCACCCGGATGCACAGGTATGCGCGTCCCGAGCCGTAGGCGTCCTGCCAGTGGTCGACGCTCTGCGCCGGGATCGCCGTCAACGCGCCGTGCAGGGTCGTGACGGCGGTGGTGAAGGTGCTCCGCTCGACGGCGAGCCCCTCGATCCGCGCCAACCGGTCGGCCTCGTCGCGCAGTTCGGACGTCATACGGGCGGACACGTAGTCGGTGATGTCCTCGACGGTGAAGGGGACGATCTCCTTGCGCCGCGGCTCCGGGCCGTTCGCGCCGGATGCCGTGGGCATGCCGGGCAAGCCGTGCATGCCCGGCGCCTGCCGGCCGTCGAACGCGCTGACCGGCGCGCCGACCAGCAGCTCGGCGGTGGACCAGCGCCGCACCTGGTCGCCCGCGCCGACGAACGGCTTGTAGCCGCCGTAGCAGATCTGACTGCTGTCCGAGGTCTGCTCCCGGTCGATCTTGGCGATGAGCTGGGCCGTCAGCTCGGGATGCTCGGGGTAGGAGCCGTCGAACCCGCGCGTGCGGCCGTCCGCGCCGGTGCGGCGGGCCAGCCGGGCCGACAGCTGCTGGAGGGTGACGACCCGCCGCAGAAACGCGGTGGCCCACAGCATCCACAGCACCAGCAGCAGCGCGGCGAAGCCGTCGAGCACACCGACGGCCATGAGGAGGAACGTGACGACGCCGCCCGCCCCGAGCAGGGCGAGGCGGATGCGGTGCAGCCGGCGGGCCGCCAGGGCGTGCGCGAGCACGGGCACCGCGTCGTACCCGTACGACGGCGCCACCACCCGGAAGCGGTGGGTCAGCAACTCGCGGATGACGGTGGTGCGGTACACCGGATCCAGATAGGTGCCCGCGCACAGCAGCCGGGTGGCGTCGCTGGCGGGGTCCACGGACGGGCGGCCCGCGAGGGGCCCGCGCGATTCCGGCGGCGGAGCGGGAACGGAAAGGATGTCGCTTGCCATGGCTCTGTTCTCCGCTCTCTTCAGCCGGCCGAGGTCATCGAGGCGTGGGTGATGACACCGTCGACCACGGTGTACTGACCGGTGTACGACCTCTCCGTACCGTCGGTCTGCCGGGCGGTGAGGCTCACGGAGACCGTGTCGCCGTCGACGGACCCGATGGTGAAGTCGTCCCGCTCGGTGGTGGCGAAGCCCGACACGAAGGAGTCGTAGTTCATGTCGAGGTTCTTGCCGCCCAGGTCCCAGGCGGTCTGGTAGTCGCGGTCGTTGATGGCCTTGAAGAAGCTGCTGACGGTGTCGGCGGGACCGGCGGCGCTGTTCGTGCTCGCCGTACTGTCCGAACTTCCCGTGCTTTCCGGGCTGTTCGTGACCTCCGTGTCCAGCGGGTTCGGGGTCGGGTACGTGGTGTCACCGCTGCCGGCGGGCAGCGACGGGACCGTGCCGTACGCCGTGGAGGGGTCCGGTGCCGGCGAGTCCGTCGTCGGCGGTGTGTAGGAGTAGCCGCCCTGGCCGTCCAGCGAGGTGGCCGCGGGCGCGCTGCCGTCGCCCGAGGCCAGCTGGGGCACGACCGCCACCAGCAGGATCAGCAGAAGGGGGACACTTGCGATGAGCAGCGCGTACGTCCGTTCCTGCCCCACGGCGGGTATCAGACTCGGCGGCTCATAGGTGTGGTTCATGGGCCCTCGCAACTCCCGGCGGACAGCCGGGGTGTGGCTCGTTCAACGCGTGGCGAGAGTCACCTTGCCCGACATCCGCCGGGTGCGAGCCGGTTTCGCGCTTCCGATACGCTTCCGATCCGGGTCCGCTGGTCGCGCCGTCCCAGCCGGTCCCCACGGCCCGTCTGCTCCATGATCAGCCGTCTGTCGGTGGTCTTCCGGAGAGCCGCCGACGCCGAGGGTTCCCGTGTCAGGGACTTTGGCGCGATTCATGTCTCGTCCACGGGCAGGTCCCGTATGTGCGACCCGGGCGGTTGCGGGCGTCCGGGCACGGTCGTCAGGACGCCGCCGCCACCGCCTGTGCCGTCTCATTGCGGACCCGGCAGTAGTACGCCGCCGCCCCGTCGCCCCGGTAGCTCCACGGCAGCGCGTCCACATACCCGTCGACGAGCCTGAACTGCTCCAGCGCCGCCTCGTGCCGGTCCTGCAGATGCAGATAGAAGGCCAGCAGATGGCGCAGCTGGGCGAGGCCCGGCCGGCCGGGGTCCGCCGCTGCCGCGGCCGCCGCGTCCGCGAGGCCCGCGTCGACCCGGGCCACCATCTCGGGTGTGCCGTCGGCCGCGACATCGGTCGACCTGTCGTGCTCGAAGTGCGCGATGAGCGGCAGCGCCGTCAGCAGACTGCCGGCCGGCGCCCCGGCCGCCGCGCGTTCGGCGAAGCCGAAGGCCAGCTCCTTCGACCCCCGCCACTTCGCGCACCAGTACTGCAGCGCCGCCTGGTGGGCGCCGTAGTGGTACGGGGCACGGGCGGTGATCTCCGCCCACAGCTTCTCCATCTCCGCATGCGGGTAGCCGAGTCCGAGGGCCACCCATATCTCCGTGATGTACGGCGTCGGGTCGTCGGGGTTGAGCGCCGCCGCCCGCGCGATCTCCTCACGCGCGGCAGCGAGCGTGCGATGGAAGCCGTCGAACTGCTCCCGCGTGGTGTTCTCCGCCTGCAGCGAACCCCGCAGTTCCCAGGCCAGGTACACCGTGCTCCGCGCCCGGACCACAGCCGCGTCCGGGTCCCCGGGGCATGCCGCCTCCCAGTCCAGCAGCCAGGCGTCCTCCTCGGCCGCGGCCGTGCCCAGCAGACCGGCGACCGTCGAACGGCGCTCCCAGTCCCGGCCGATCGCCCGCAGGAGTTCGGCGGCGGGCCGCCAGTCACCGCCGCGCACCGCGGCGAGAGCGGCCGACCACTCCTCGGGCAGCGGCGCGGAGTGCTCGGTGTCCTGTCGCTCGGCGGGCAGCAGGCCGAGCCGCTCCGCGGTCTGTGCCGCCGAGTCCGGGCCGGGCGGGCTCGGCGAGAAGAGTTCCTTCACGAACGCGCCGGTGAACCACACGGCGGCGAGCACGACGGGGAGGGCCAGGATGCCCAGGATCCACAGCAGGACGGTCATCGGCGGGTTTCGATCCGTTCTTCGGTCTGCGTTGCTCTGCGTTGTACGTCGTTGTTCTGCATTGTTCTGCGCTGTTTTGCGTTGTTCTGCGTTTGTGGTTCGCTTGTGGTTCGTCGGCGGCGGAGGCGAGTCGGCCGGTGTCAGGCGTTCTGTGTCGCCGGTGGCAACAGGGCCCGCAGGGGCGCGGTGTCGGGGTGGTCGGCGAGCGCCGCGTCCACCGCCGCGTCCAGCTCGGCCTCGGGACCGTCGTCCTGCGCCGTCTGCGAGCCCCAGCCGGGCAGTCGTACGGCGGCCGGACGGGACCAGGAGAACTCCCAGTGCAGCAGCGAACGGGCGCTGAACTCGGCCAGCACCATCGTCCGCACCGACCTGGCCAGCACGGGTCGTACGAACTCCCGGAACGCCCGCCCCTTCGCGGCCGCCGCCTCCTTCGACAGCGGCAGCCGCTTGGCAAGCTGCCACAGCCGGCCCTGGTCGACGAGCTCCAGCAGCGCGGCCAGGGTCGGCGGTTGCCCGGTGTAGTCGGCCAGCGCCCGGTGCAGCGGGGTGTGCCTCGAGGACAGGCCCGTGGCCATCGAGGCCTCCAGCAGTTCCTCCCAGCCCGTGGTGCGCCGGAAGGTGAGCACCTCGTCGGTCAGGACGGCGTCCTCCAGCGCGGCCAGGGTCCGCTCCGGGTCGGTGAGCAGGGCGAACGCCGCGCCCTTGGCCTCCTCGGTACGTCCGTCCGCGGGCAGCGCCTCGATACGGCGCACCCGTTCGGCGATCGGCGGATGCGAGTCGTACGGCGAGGCCGGCTCTTCCGGCAGCTCCGAGCGGAGTTGCACCAGTTCCAGTTCACGGGCCGTCAGCAGCTTGCCGAAGCCGCCGAAGAACTCGCCGCGCGGCGGCAGCAGCCGGGCCTGCAGACCGAGGGTGGCGTAGGAGTCGAGGTAGAAGCCGTGGGAGGCGGACAGCACCGGGATCTCGCGCAGCGCCGACGCCGTCGCGTCGCGTCCGGCGATCCGCGCGGCGGCCAGGTCGGCGGCGAACTCCTGGCCACGCGCGGTGGAGAGCGAGAGGCGCAGATAGAACGTGGCGTAGGCGGTGTAGATCGCCGCCATCATCCGGTACGTCGCCCCGGAGCCGGCGGTGTCGACCTTCTTGGCCTTCTTCCCCTTGGCGATCCGCTTGGCGGCGGCCTGCTCCTGCCGGGCCCGTTCGGCGGCCACCTTGCCGTCCGCCTGGGCGTGGAACTGCCCGATGACCCGGGCCAGTTGCACCCGGCCGCGCACGACCAGCGCGGACAGCCGGGTGTCGCCGCCGGTGAAGTGGCCGTATTCATGGGCGAGTACGGCCCGCAGCTGGGCTTCGGTCAGACCGGTCAGCAGTGGCACGCCGAGGAACAGGCGGCGCGGGCCGGGGCGCAGGCCGAGCAGTCGCGGCTCCTCGCTGACGGACGCGTTGACGTCGCCGGTGAGCAGAATCCGGTCCGGGACGCGGGTACCGGCCGCCACCGCGACCTCCCGCACCAGCCCCCACAGCCGGGGCTCGTCGGCCTCCGTGACCGCGATGCCGGGGCCGTCCTCACCCCTGGGTGTGCGCAGCATGAACATGCCGCGGACGACAGGAACGGCCAGCACCACCGACACCAGGGCGATCTTCACGGCCACCGGACCGTGCCCCCATGTGAACGCGGCGACATCGAGCCCGAGCAGCACCGCGAGCAGCACGAGGCTCAGCAGATAGAAACCGAGCAGCAGAACGAGAGCGCGCAGCGCGCGCAGAGTTGCGCCCATCGGGCAGATCCCCCCACAGGACCTCAGAAACAGGACATGACGGTGCGGTGCGACTGGTGCGTGTGGTGCGTGTGGTGCGGTGTGGGGGGGATGCCGGAGTATGCCCTACCGCAGGTCAGGAGAGCAATGCAGATACGGCGCGCCCGCGTGGCCGGGCAGCGGGGGATATGGCGCGCGGCGCCGGACGGGCGGCGGCCGGGGCTCAGCCCGGAAGCGTGGCCGGGGTGCCGCCGTTGGCCTCGTAGCCGGCCACCGCCAGGGCGCGGTAGACGGCGAACTCGGCTGCCGGGTCCTCGGAGAGCGTCCACGGCAGCGCGCCCACGTGGCCGTCGGCGTGTATCAACTGGTGCATGGCCTCCTGCCAGCGCTTCGCGCGGACCAGGAAGAAGATCAGCAGATGGCGGACGTGCGCCAGCACCGGGTCGTCGGGGCCGGCCGAGTGCACCGCGTGCAGGGCGCCGTGCACTGCTCTGGTGATGACCTCGCTCTGGTAGAAGCCGGTCACCAGGGTCACCTCGGGGAGGTGCTCGAAGACCGCGAACAGCGGCAGCGCGGCGAGCAGGGACCCCTGCGGGGCGCGGGCCGCGGCGGCCTCGGCGAAGGAGTACGCCTGCTCGCGCGAGCCGTGCCACTTCTCGCACCAGTAGTTCAGCGCGGCCAGATGTGCGCCCATGTGGTGCGGGGCGCGGTCGAGGATCTTCAGCCACAGCTGGTCGAACTCGGCCTGGGAATAGCCGAGTCCGCGGGCGACGGACAGCTCGATGATGTACGGCACCGGGTCGCCGGGGGCCAGCAGGGCCGCCTGCGCGCACGCGTCCCGGGCCTCCTCCATGATGATCCGGAAGTCGCCCGTGCCCGGCGTCGACGTCCGCCAGGCCTGCTGCACCAGGAACTCCGCGTAGACGGCGGCGCCGCCCGCGTCCTTGGGCTGCTCGGCCCGCCAGACCCGCAGCCACTGGCCGCCCGGTGTCTCATGCACCCCGCCGGGCCGCTGCTGCAGCTCCAGGGCGGCGGCACCGGCGAAGGCCTGCACCCGCTGCCAGCGCCGCTCGCCCTCGGCCTCGGTGCCGGCCAGCAGCTGGGAGGCCGCTCGATACTCCTGCGTGCGCTGCACCAACTCCAGGACGTCCAGCAGGTCCTGGTCCGGGCCGGGCATACGCACGTCCAGCTCCTCCTGGCGCACGAAGCCGTAGGCCGCCGGGTCGGCGGCGTCCGGGTGTCCCGGGGGAACCTGCTCGATCACCCCGCGCCTGCGCCGCATGAGCGAGAGCAGCACGAAGCTCAGCATGAGCAGCGCCATGAGCAGCCAGAGAATCGCCATGCCTCAAGCGAACCAGACGCCGCCGACAATTGGCCAACCCCGCCGCGGGGCTGTGGAAAACTCCCGTCCGGTCCATGACACGAGGGGCATGCAGGGAAATCCCTCAGTCCTGTGCTGCCCGGCCCCGCGGGCGTCAGCATCCGGCCCGGCGCATTACGCTCGGTGTACATGAGCGACAGGCATATCAGTCAGCACTTCGAGACCCTCGCGATCCACGCGGGCAACACCGCGGATCCCCTCACCGGCGCGGTCGTCCCGCCGATCTACCAGGTCTCGACCTACAAGCAGGACGGCGTCGGCGGACTGCGCGGCGGCTACGAGTACAGCCGCAGCGCCAACCCCACCCGCACCGCCCTCGAGGAGAACCTCGCCGCGCTGGAGGGCGGCCGCCGCGGTCTCGCCTTCGCGTCCGGCCTGGCGGCCGAGGACACCCTGCTGCGCACGCTGCTCAGCCCCGGTGACCACGTGGTGATCCCGAACGACGCCTACGGCGGCACCTTCCGCCTCTTCGCCAAGGTCGTCACCCGCTGGGGCGTGGAGTGGTCCGTCGCCGACACCAGCGACCCGGCCGCCGTACGCGCCGCGATCACCCCGAAGACCAAGGCCGTCTGGGTGGAGACCCCCTCCAACCCGCTGCTCGGCATCACCGACATCGCCGCCGTCGCTCAGGTCGCGCACAGTGCGGGTGCGAAGCTCGTCGTCGACAACACCTTCGCCACGCCCTACCTGCAGCAGCCGCTGTCGCTCGGTGCGGACGTCGTCGTCCACTCCCTGACCAAGTACATGGGCGGTCACTCGGACGTCGTCGGCGGCGCGCTGATCGTCTCCGACCAGGGCCTCGGCGAGGAACTCGCCTACCACCAGAACGCGATGGGCGCCGTCGCCGGTCCCTTCGACTCCTGGCTGGTGCTGCGCGGCACCAAGACCCTCGCGGTGCGGATGGACCGGCACAGCGAGAACGCCACGAAGATCGCCGACATGCTGACCCGGCACGCGCGCGTGACCAGCGTGCTCTACCCGGGCCTGCCCGAGCACCCCGGACACGAGGTCGCCGCGAAGCAGATGAAGGCGTTCGGCGGCATGGTGTCCTTCCGGGTCGAGGGCGGCGAGGAGGCCGCGGTCGAGGTGTGCAACCGCGCCAAGGTGTTCACCCTCGGCGAGTCGCTCGGTGGCGTCGAATCCCTGATCGAGCACCCCGGCCGCATGACGCACGCCTCCGCGGCCGGTTCCGCGCTGGAGGTCCCCGCCGACCTGGTGCGCCTGTCCGTCGGCATCGAAAACGTCGACGACCTGCTGGCGGACCTCCAGCAGGCCCTGGGCTGACCGAGCCTGCCGCCTGCCCCGAGGCCGCCGGTTACGGGGCGGCCCGCGGGGCCGGCCGGTGGCCGGCCTGTGGTCGATGGCCGACCACCGGTGGCCGATCGCTCGTGGCTCTGGATCATGCCCGGCGACCGGGGGCCGACCGCCGGCCTCTGGTTGCCTGCTACCGGGTGGCTGGTCGAGGGCGACGGCTCGTGACAGGCCGTCGCCCCGTGGACGTACCTGCCCGCCGGTGCGAGGCTCACCGCCGTCGGCCGGTCGGTTCACCAGCCGGTGATCGGCGGTGTCGTCTGGGAGGGCGGCTGCGTCCACGGGTGCACACGGGCCGCCCACACAGTGAAGGCGACGGCCGCGGCGAGGGCCAGCATCCACATCACCCGGCGGACGAGCAGCCTTCGCCGCAGCAGGCGCTCCCCACGGCGCACCGCCTCCGCGCACAGGTCCGGCGGCACGGGTGCCGGGACCTGCTCCATGATCTGCCGGGCGGCGGCCTCCCGCTCGATCCGGTTCACCACACCCTCCCCGCACGCCGAGGCAGAGGCCCGTGCGCACCTCGCGGGGCCCGGACCCGGACAGGGCCGCCCCCGCCCTCGGAACCGTCCCCACCCACAGCGCTCATGAAGGCGCCACCTCCCTGCCCACCGTTCGTGGCGGGGCCGGGCGGGGTGGGTGGAGCAGGGTGGCTGTCGCCCGGTCGCAGATGGTGTGGACGCGTTCCGTCGGCAGACCCAGAAGGGCCGCTGCCTGTTCTTCGGCCACGCCTTCGTAGAGGCGAAGCACCAGGATCAGGCGTTCCCGGGGGGTGAGCACGGCGAGGGGGCTGCGCGGATCCGGGCGGGCGCGGCCGAAGGCACCGTACTGGTGCCAGGTCGTGCGCGCGAACCGCGAGGCGAGGTACTGGCGGGCGCAGTCGTAGGGGTCCTCGCCGTGCAGCCGGTCCCAGTGCGCGTAGGTGTGGGCGAGCGCGAGCGTCAGCAGGCGCCGCGCGCGCGGGCTGGCGTCCGGTGCCTCCGCCGTCAGGAGCGTGGCGGCATGCAGCAGACGTCCGGCCGCGCCCGCGACGAACGCCTCGAACTCCCGGGCCCGGCGGGCACCTCGGGACAGCTGCCGATCACGCACCGCGCCTCCCCCTGGAGGGCCCTGCCGGGTACGGGACAGGTGAAGCGCGTACGACACAGGACCCGGTCTCATATGAGGCCAGCGATGGCCCCGGGGTCAAGAGTCCGGAACCGACCGGTGCCGTCGGGTGCGGGTGGCGGTGGGCGTCCGTGTTCAGGACGCCGGCGACTGTTCCGCCGGCGGGGGCTCCTGCACGGACATGCGCGCGGACAGCGCGCGGTTGAAGCGGGTCAGGAGGGTGCAGAACTGCTCGCGCTCCTCCGGCGCCCAGTCCTGCGTCAGCTCGGCCATCAGCTGACGCCTGGAGGAGCGCACCTCCTCCAGCCGGGCCGCCCCGCGCGGGGAGAGCTGAAGGACCACCGCACGGCCGTCCTCGGGGTGCGAGGTGCGCTTGACGAGCCCGGTGTCGACCAGCGGAGCCACCTGCCGGGTGACCGTGGAGGAGTCGATGCCCATGCTCGCGGCGAGCGCCTTGACGCCCATCGGCCCTTCCTTGTCGAGGCGGTTGAGCAGCAGATACGCCGCCCGGTCCATGGAGTTGCGCACCTGCCCGACCCCGCCGAGCCGCGTCTGTTCGGCACGGCGGGCGAACACCGCCACCTCGTGCTGGAGGGTGTCGAGAAGACCGGTGTCACCGACGGTCGTCATGTCCATCGACAGATCGGGTGTTGTGGGCATGGCCGGAGGCTCGCTTCATGAAGGGCTGCTGGGTTGGGGGACAGGGTACGCGGCCCGGCGGCGGGTCGTACCGGCGCTGCACAAACCGGTCTCGGAGCTTGGTCACACCCGTCGTGTACGACCGTGAACTGCGATCCTGGAGTCATGAGCTACGGCACGGCACACCCCTTGCGTTCCGTCACCCTCGACGACGTGCGCGGCGCCCAGAAGATGCTCTCGGGCGTGGCACGGGTGACCGCGATGGAGGGCAGCCGGCACCTGACCCAGCTGGTCGGCGCGCCGGTGCAGCTGAAGTGCGAGAACCTCCAGCGCACCGGCTCGTTCAAGCTGCGCGGTGCCTATGTGCGGATCGCCGGACTGCTGCCGGAGGAGCGGGCGGCCGGCGTGGTGGCGGCGAGCGCCGGGAACCACGCCCAGGGTGTGGCGCTCGCGTCCGCGCTGCTCGGGGTGCACTCCACGGTGTTCATGCCGAAGGGCGCCCCGCTGCCGAAGATCAGCGCGACCCGTGACTACGGCGCCGAGGTGCGCCTGCACGGCCAGGTGGTCGACGAGACGCTGGCCGCCGCCGAGGAGTACGCGGCCGAGACGGGCGCGGTGTTCATCCACCCCTTCGACCATCCGGACATCATCGCAGGCCAGGGCACGGTCGGCCTGGAGATCCTGGAGCAGTGCCCCGAGGTGCGCACGATCGTCGTCGGTGTCGGCGGCGGCGGGCTCGCGGCCGGGATCGCGGTGGCGGTGAAGGCGATCAGGCCGGACGTCAGGATCGTCGGCGTACAGGCGGAGGGCGCGGCGGCCTACCCGCCCTCGCTGGCCGCCGGGCGTCCGGTGTCGGTGGAGAACCCGGCGACGATGGCCGACGGCATCAAGGTGGGGCGGCCCGGCCTGGTGCCGTTCGCGATCGTCAGCGATCTGGTCGACGAGGTGCGCACGGTCAGCGAGGACCAGCTGTCGGCCGCGCTGCTGCTGTGTCTGGAGCGGGCCAAGCTGGTCGTCGAGCCGGCCGGGGCGAGCCCGGTCGCGGCGCTGCTGGCCGCGCCGGACGCCTTCGAGGGCCCGGTCGTCGCGGTGCTCTCCGGCGGCAACGTGGACCCGGTGCTGATGCAGCGCGTGCTGCGTCACGGCATGGCCGCGCAGGGCCGCTACCTGGCCGTTCGGCTCCGGCTGACGGACCGCCCGGGCGCCCTCGCCACGCTCCTCGGGGTGTTGTCAGTGGTCGACGCTAATGTCCTCGACGTGAGCCACGTACGAACCGACCCCCGGCTCGGGCTCACGGAGGCGGAGGTGGAGCTGCACCTCGAGACGAAGGGCCCGGCGCACTGCGCCGAGGTCGGCCAGGCCCTGCGGGACGCGGGTTACCTCGTCATGAACTGAGAGCCCCGGCTCCCGGGTCCGGCCCCCAGCCCCTACTGATCACTCCCTACCCACCGATCACCCGTTCGAGTCGATCCCCGATCCACCCCATTGAGAGACGCGATACATCGCGTTATGGTGTGGACGGGCGGCCCGCCGGCCGTCTGCCCGTGGGAAAACCACGGGCGGATCCAGGCGGGCAAACCTAGCCTTTCCGAAGAATCCCGGATGACGATCCCCGATGACGTGGAGACAGACATGCCAGGCGCCATCCATGCCGAAGGCCTGGTGAAGACCTTCGGCGACGTAAGGGCTCTCGACGGCGTAGACCTGGACGTGCCCGAGGGCACGGTCCTCGGCCTCCTCGGACCGAACGGCGCCGGCAAGACGACGGCCGTGCGCTGCCTGACGACCTTGCTGCGCCCCGACAGCGGCAAGGCGGTCGTCGCGGGCGTCGACGTGCTCAAAGACCCCGACGCCGTACGCCGCTCCATCGGCCTGTCCGGCCAGTTCGCGGCGGTCGACGAATACCTGACCGGCCGGGAGAACCTGCAGATGGTCGGTCAGCTGTACCAGATGAGGGCCAAGGCGGCCCGGCAGCGCGCATCCGAGCTGCTGGAGCAGTTCAACCTCGCGGACGCCGCCGACCGCCCCGCCAAGACCTACTCCGGAGGCATGCGCCGCCGGCTCGACCTCGCCGCGGCCCTCGTGGTCTCGCCGCCGGTGATGTTCATGGACGAGCCGACGACCGGCCTCGACCCGCGCAACCGCCAGCAGCTGTGGGAGGTCATCAAGCAGCTCGTCTCCGGCGGTACGACCCTGCTGCTCACCACGCAGTATCTGGAGGAGGCCGACCATCTCGCGCACGACATCGCGGTGGTCGACCACGGCCGGGTCATCGCCAAGGGCACCTCCGACCAGCTCAAGGCCCGCACCGGCGGCGAGCGCGTCGAGGTCGTGGTGCACGAACGCGACCACATAGCCGGCACCGCCGAGGCGCTGCGCGGGTTCGGCAAGGGTGACGTCACGGTCGAGGAGCACACCCGCATGCTCACGGTCCCCGTCACCGGCGGCGCCAAGCTGCTCGCCGAGATCATCCGCGAGCTGGACACCCGCGGGATCGAGATAGACGACATCGGGCTGCGCCGCCCCACCCTCGACGACGTCTTCCTGTCGTTGACGGGACACGTGGCCGAGAGCGCCGGCCAGGACGAGGCGAACGGCAAGGAGGCCGTGAAATGACCGCCGTCAGCGAAGCCGTACGGGTGGCACCGCCCGGCAACCCCCTCAGCCGCTCCGTCCGCGACTCGATGGTCGTGGCCAAGCGGAACCTCATCCGCATGTCACGGATACCGAATCCTGCTCGCTCGTATCGGTCGGGCTTCATCTCGCCGCGTATCCGAGACGACCGAGCCAACTCCTTGAAGGAGCAGGTGAAGTGACCGCCGTGAGCGATTCCTTGGTCATCGCCCGCCGGAATTTGATTCGGATGGGCAGGATTCCCGAGATGCTCGTTTTTGGGCTGATCCAGCCCATCATGTTCGTGGTGCTGTTCACCTATGTGTTCGGCGGCTCGATCCAGGTCGGCTCGTCCAACTCCACCCAGGCCTACCGTGAGTTCCTGATGGCCGGCATCTTCGCGCAGACCGTCACGTTCGCCACGGCGGGCGCTGGCGCGGGCATCGCCGACGACATGCACAAGGGCCTCATCGACCGCTTCCGCTCCCTGCCCATGGCGCGCGGCGCGGTCCTGACCGGGCGCACCCTCGCCGACCTGGTCCAGACGGCACTCACCCTCGTCGTCCTGGCGGTAGTCGCCCTGATCGTCGGCTGGCGCACGCACGAGAACCTCGGCAAGGTGCTCGCCGGATTCGGCCTGCTCCTGCTGCTCGGGTACGCATTCTCGTGGATCGGCGCGCTCATCGGCTTGACCGTGCGCACCCCTGAAGCGGCGACCTCGGGCGGCCTGATCTGGCTGTTTCCGCTGACGTTCATCTCGAACGCCTTCGTGGACGCGAACCAGATGCCGGCCTTCCTGCGGCACATCGCGGAATGGAACCCGTTCAGCGCCACCGTGCAGGCGAGCCGCGAACTGTTCGGCAACCTTCCCCCAGGCTTCCGGGCCCCCGACGCCTGGCCCATGCAGCACCCCGTGTTGGCTTCGCTGATCTGGTCGACCGTGATCATCCTGCTCTTCCGCACGCTCGCGGTCCGCAAGTATCGCCGGGCGGCCGGTTGACGGCTCCGCAGGGCCTGGTGCCCGAGATTGACTACGGTGCAGCTGATCCGGGTGGGACCTCAGGCCAGCACCAACGTTTCGCACGAAAGCCCCCTCCAGTACTGGGAGGGGGCTTTTCTGTACGGCTCATGCTGGCTGGACCTCCGCGCTGCACTCGCCGTCACCAGACCCACTGCATCTGCTTCTCGACGGCTCCATCTGCCCGCAGATGGATACTTGGGTACAAGTAGGCCCGACCGGCAAGACGTTGCTGCCGCTGACGGTCAAGAAAGCTGGTCAGACGCCTACATCGAGCGGTCACGAGCACTGAGGTGAGCGGGGCACTCGATCGGGAACCCGGTCCTTAACCCGGCAGAGGTCGAGCAGATTGAGAAGTTCGCCGACTTCATGATCGATTCTCCCGAGCCCGTGACTCGGGAGGACGCGGCCCGCCATCTCAACGCCCTTGGCTACCGCACGCGAAGAGGCAAGGAGTGGGAGGGCGGAAACCTCGTCTCTCGTGTGATGGCGTGCCTCAAGGGCTACGTCGAATTCACCTTCGCTGGAGAGAACGAGGATGGCGAGGAGATCACCACCTCCTTCCGCATCGACCTCCCCAAGCCCCTCCCAGACGACCGAGCTGAGGCGCTTAGGGCTGCTATCGCTCGCGGCGCCCGCGTCAAGAGCAAGCACAGCAAGTACCTGCTCTCGAACCGACTGATCAGCCTGTGCGGCGTGCACAGGACGGGCGCCAGCACTGCGGACGGCCGCTACTACCGCTGCATGGCCGGCAGGCAAGGCCACCCGATCAACGAGCGTCACGAGGACTGCTGGGAGATCCCGGTTGGTGAGGTGGATACCGCGGTCTGGGCTGAGGTGAAGGCTCTTCTGTCCGACAAGGAGAAGCTGCACAAGCTGGTCGAGGAGTCACTGGGCAGCGTGCCCGAGCGCGCCGAGTCCTACCGCCGACGCGTCACCGAGCTTGACGCGCAGATCGAGAAGAAGCGGAGCAGTCGCAAGCGCAAGATCGCGCTCCTGCTTGCCTCCGTCGAGGATGACGACGAAGACGACACCAGGCTTGTCGAGGAGCTGAAAGCGGAGCTGAAGGAGCAGGAAGCCGAGCTGGCCAAGGAACGCGAGCGTGTAGCCGAGTGGCTGCATGAGGTCGAAGGCCAGGAGGGCCGGGCCAAGGCCATGCTCGCCATGATCGACAAGGTTGATGTGCGGCTGGACGACTTCAGCTTCGAACAGAAGCTTGACCTGCTCGACGTGCGTGTGCAGATCACAGGCAGGGGTGAGCCTCGGCACAAGGGGCTGACCGATCCGATCACTGATTGGCACCGAGAGACCGGGATCACGATCCCGACCGAGATCACTGACGAGCAGTGGCGCCAGGTCAGGGAGATCATCTCGCCGAGCCGTCAGTGGAGGGACGTACGCGATGGCTTCGTCATGATGCTGCACAAGATCCGCACCGGGAGCAACTGGAAGGACTACGACTGCTCGGAACGCGTCGGTGGACGTGGCTGGGCAGCCTTGTACCGGCGTGCACAGTACTGGTGGGGCTCCGGGGAGTACGAGCGTGCGCTGGAGGCTCTAGCGCCGTACAAGGGCGTTGCGGCACCGCCCTTGTATGTGCTGCCACCCATGGAGGTGACCGGCTCGGCCGATCCGAAGTACACCGTCACCCGTGCAGCTCAGGGGGGATCCGGCCATGCCGGGGGCGGCGAGGATACGAACTGCAATCACACGAAGACGGGCGAACTTGCATACCCGAGATGATCATCTATGGGCTCATCCAGCCCATCATGTTCGTGGTGCTGTTCAGCTATGTCTTCGGCGGCTCCATGCAGATCGGAGGCAGCGCCAGTCCCATCGCCTACAAGAACTTCCTGATGGCGGGCATCTTCGCGCAGACCGTCACGTTCGCCACCGCGAGTTCCGGCGCCGGTATCGCCGACGACATGCACAAGGGGCTCATCGACCGCTTCCGCTCCCTGCCGATGGCGCGTGGCGCGGTGCTGACCGGGCGCACCCTCGCCGACCTGGTGCAGACGGCCGTGACCCTGGTCGTGCTCGCCGTGGTCGCGCTGCTGGTCGGCTGGCGCGTCGGATCCAACGGCGACACGAACGTCGGCAAGGTTCTCGCGGCCTTCGGCCTGCTGCTCCTGCTGGGCTATGCGTTCACCTGGATCGGTGCTTTGATCGGCATGTCCGTGCGCACCCCGGAGGCGGCCACGTCCAGCGGGCTGATCTGGCTGTTCCCGGTCACGTTCATCTCCAACGCCTTCGTGGACCCCGGTCACATGACCCCGTGGCTGCGGCACATAGCCGAGTGGAACCCCTTCAGCGTGATCATCGCCGTCTTCCGCACCTTCGCGGTCCGCAAGTACCGTTCGGCCACCGCCTGAGGGCTCCGGACACGGCGAAGCCCCCGGTGTCCGGCGGAATCCGGCGGACACCGGGGGCTCGAGGTCATCGGGTGAGTGGATCAGCCCGAGTACGGCTCGGCCTTCAGGATCGTCACCGAGGCCTTCTTGCCGTTCGGCAGTTCGTACTCCGCGTCCTCGCCGACCTTGTGGCCGATGACACCGGCGCCGAGCGGGGACTGCGGCGAGTACGTCTCGATATCGGCGCTCGCGTACTCGCGGGAGGCGAGCAGGAACGTCAGCGTGTCGTCCTCGTCACCGTCGAAGGCGATCGTGACGACCATGCCCGGCGCGACGGCGCCGTCGGCGGAGACCGGGGCCTCGCCCACCTGGGCGTTCTCGAGAAGCTGGGTCAGCTGCCGTACGCGCAGCTCCTGCTTGCCCTGCTCCTCCTTGGCCGCGTGGTACCCGCCGTTCTCGCGCAGGTCGCCCTCCTCGCGCGCGGCCGCGATCTTGGCGGCGATCTCCGTGCGCGCAGGACCAGTAAGGTACTCAAGCTCGTCCTTGAGCTTGTTGTACGCCTCCTGGGTCAGCCAGGTGACGTTCTCGCTGGTCTGGGTCACAGGGTGCTCCTCGTCGGTACTGGGAATACAAAGCATCGCCCTACCCAGAAGCATGTTCCCTCTTGGATGGGCGAAACCACGAGCCTAACAATTCAAGGCCGGAAGGGGGAGGACATAAGCCATCAGAATCGCATCAACGCAGGTCAGCGTGTACGTATTCCGGGTGAAAGGGGAGTGTTCGGCCGCCGTCAGCCGGTGTGACAGCCGAGCAGCTCGGCCGTCGTGCCCTTCGCCGTCGTACGCAGCGTGACGACCTGGTCGATACGCGTGGCCGACCCGGTGAAGCGGAAGTCGGCCCGGCCCACCTCGGAGCCGTCCGCCGCCTGGGAGCGCAGGGTGCAGTAGCCGTCGGTGCCGGAGTCCTTGTGGACCTCCAGATGCACCTTCACCGCGTTGTCCGTGGCGTCGAAGGTGATCACCTGGGCGCTGATCCGGCTCTCCACGACGTAGTGGTAGGCGAAGTACCCGACCAGCGCGAGCAGGGCCGTGCCCAGCACCACGGCGGCGACCTTGAGTCCCCGGTCGGCACGCTCGTCCGAGGAACGGCCGTAGCGGCCCTCGGGCAGCCGCGTGCTCGCCGTGCTCATGATCGTCCTCTCGGCAGGAACCGGGCCCGGAATTAATCGTCCCCCGATTCCGTCACTATAGAAGCCGCCGATCGCGCCGAAGACACGGGGCGCCGACTGACCGAGGATTGAGTCTTGACTGACCAGCTGCGACTGATGGCCGTTCACGCGCACCCCGACGACGAGTCGAGCAAGGGCGCGGCCACCATGGCGAAGTACGTGTCCGAGGGGGTGGACGTGCTGGTGGTGACGTGCACCGGCGGAGAGCGTGGGTCCATCCTCAATCCGAAGCTCCAGGGCGACGCGTACATCGAGGAGCACATCCACGAGGTACGCAAGAAGGAGATGGACGAGGCCCGTGAGATCCTCGGCGTGAGCCAGGAGTGGCTCGGCTTCGTCGACTCCGGTCTGCCCGAGGGCGACCCGCTGCCGCCGCTGCCCGAGGGCTGCTTCGCCCTGGAGGACGTCGACAAGGCGGCCGGCGAGCTGGTGCGCAGGATCCGCGCCTTCCGCCCGCAGGTGGTCACCACCTACGACGAGAACGGCGGCTACCCGCACCCCGACCACATCATGACCCACAAGATCTCGATGGTGGCGTTCGAGGGCGCGGCGGACACCGAGAAGTACCCGGAGTCCGAGTTCGGCCCCGCCTACCAGCCGCTGAAGCTCTACTACAACCAGGGCTTCAACCGCCCCCGCACCGAGGCGCTGCACCAAGCGATGCTCGATCGCGGCCTGGAGTCGCCGTACGGGGACTGGCTCAAGCGCTGGAACGAGTTCGAGCGCACCGAGCGCACGCTGACCACGCACATCCCGTGCGCGGACTTCTTCGAGATCCGTGACAAGGCGCTGATCGCGCACGCCACGCAGATCGACCCCGACGGCGGCTGGTTCAAGGTGCCGATGGAGCTGCAGCGGGAGGTCTGGCCGACGGAGGAGTACGAGCTGGCGAAGTCGCTCGTCGATACCTCCCTCCCCGAGGACGACCTCTTCGCGGGCATCCGCGACAATGCCTGACATGAGCGCACGCGTGAGCCTGGCAGTGACGCACCTCGTCCCCCTCGCCAAGGACCTCGACCAGAACAAGGTCACCCCCGGAGTCCTCGGCTTCATCGTCTTCGCGGTGATGGCCCTGGCGGTGTGGGGCCTGATGAAGTCGATGAGCAAGCACATGAACAAGGTCGACTTCGAGGAGTCCCCGGACCCCGAGGCCGAGCAGGCGAAGAAGGCCGCCGACTCCGGGGCCCGGAAGGGCTGACCCGGGCGTCAGCGCCCCGCCGGTACCGCCACCCCCATCACCTCCCGGGCGTGGCGGTCCGGGGTCATGCGCAGCCGCCAGGCCTGCCAGCCGTCCTCCAGGCTGACCCCGCGTTCCAGCAGCAGGGCGTACGCCGGGACGTAGTCGGCCAGCTTCTCGTCCCGCAGCGGATGGCCGGCGCGGGCCAGCTGGGCCAGCTCCTCCTGGGCGACCGCCGTGCCCACCTCCAGCCCGCCCGGCGCCGCGTACGGCAGCAGGGTGCAGCGCAGGAAGCGGGCCCAGTCCTCGCCGCGCCGGTCGCCGTAGGAGGCGAACAGGTCCAGCGCCTCGTCGGACAGGGCCAGCGCCGCCTGGGTGCGGGCGTTGCCCGCGTCGACCACCGCGAGCTCCAGGCAGGTCCACGCCTCGCCGTGGGCGACGCCGATGCGCTGGAAGTCGGCGCGGGCGTCCACGAGGAGCTGCCGGGCGAAGCCGGAGTTGCGCAGCGAGCCGGTCTGCGCGGCCCGCTGGTCGCGGGTGACCCGGGCCGAGTGGTGCCGGGCGCAGGCCAGGCCGTAGACGTCCCGCATCCGGGAGAACATCGTGCGGGACCGTTCCAGATCGCGCACCGCCTGGTCCAGATCGCCGGTCTCCTCCAGTGCCTGGCCCAGGTAGTACAGCGTCCACGCCTCGCCGCGCGCGTCCTCGTTCTCCCGGTGCCGGGCGGCGGCCTGCCGGAGGCTGTCCACGGCCGGTGAGGCGTCGCCGGCCACCAGGCGGGCCCGGGCCAGCTGGGTCAGCGCCCACGCCTCGCCGCGTGCGTCATGTATCTGCCCGTACCGGTCCAGGGCCGCCCGCAGCTCCGTCTCGGCGCGCGGCACGTCCCCCATCCGCAGCGCCAGCTGGCCGAGCTGGAAGTGTGCCCAGGCCTCGCCGTGCACCGAGCCGCCCTCGCGGTGCAGGACCAGGGAGCGGGTCAGCAGCTCCAGCGCCTCCGCGAGCCGGGCCCGGTCGCGCTGGACGGCGGCCAGGGCGTGCATCGTCCAGGCCCGGTCCGTGGCCAGCTCCGGCGCCGCCTGCAGATCCAGCGCCTCCTGCAGCTTGGCGGCGGCCTCGGTGAGGTTGCCCTGGTGGTGCAGGGTGATGCCGAGGGAGCACAGGGCGCGGGCCGCCCCCGCGTCATGGTGCGCCTCCCGGTACAGGTCCACCACCGAGGCCAGCGTGGTGCGCGCCTTGTCCAGCTCGCCCAGCTGCCGGGCGGCGATACCGGTACGCCACTGCACGGAGCGCACCAGCAGCCCCTGGTCCACGGACTGCGCCAGCTCGCTGATCTCGCCGAGCCGGTACAGGTCGCCGCGCAGCAGGCAGTAGTCGCACAGCGCGCCCAGCAGGTTCTGCACCGCCGACTGGTTCACGCCCTCGGCGTGGCGCAGGGCCGCGGTGATGAAGCTGGACTCGTCGTCCAGCCAGCGCAGCGCCTCGTCCAGCGAGGTGAAGCCGTGCGGGCCGAACTGGTGCGAGCGCGTCGACATGTTCCCGTCGACCAGGCGCAGCACCGAGTCGGCCAGCTCCGCGTAGTTCACGATCAGCCGTTCCTGCGCGGCCGTGCGCTCGGCCGGGTCCTCCTCGTCCAGCAGCCGGGCCCCCGCGAAGGCCCGTACCAGGTCGTGCAGCCGGTAGCGGCTGCCGCGGACATGGTCGATGAGCCCGGCCCGGGCGAGGACGGCGAGATGGCGCGTGGCCTCGGCCTCGTCCGTGGCGAGCAGCGCGGCGGCCGCCGCGGCGCCCAGCGAGGCGCGGCCCGCGAGCGCGAGCCGGCGCAGCAGCCGGCGCGAGGGCTCCGGCTGGTCGGTGTAGCGCAGCCACAGGGCACGCTCGACCGGCTCCACCGGGCCGTATGCGCCCAGGTCCGTGGCCAGCTGCCGGGGTGAGCGCGGGCCGAGCGCGGAGCCGGCGATCCTGAGCGCCAGCGGCAGCCCGCCGCACAGCTCGCGGATCCGGTCGGCGGAGTCGGCGTCGTACGGGCCGGAGGTGTCCTGCGCGGACGCCCCGAGCAGTTCCTCGGCACCCGGCGCGTCCAGCGGCTCGACCGGCAGGTGGTGCACCCAGGCCGGCAGGTCCGCAGGCAGGTCCAGGGCGGTGCGGGCGGTGACCAGGATCAGGCTGTCGGAGCGCTCGGGGACCAGCGCCCGCACCTGCTCCGGGTCCGAGGCGTCGTCCAGCACGATCGTCACCGGCAGGCCGGACAGATGCTGGTGGTACAGCTCGCCGAGCCGCTTGACCTGCTGGTCGGGGGAGGAGCGCTCCCGGAACAGCAGTTGCTCGCGGGGCGCGCCGAGCCGGTTGAGCAGATGCAGCAGGGCGTCCCGCGTGGACAGCGGCGGCTCCTCCCGCCTGCCGCCGCGCAGGTCCACGACCACCGCGCCGCGGAAGTGGTCCCGCAGTTCGTGCGCCGCGCGTACCGCGAGCGTGGTCCGGCCGCAGCCGGGCTCGCCGTGCAGCACGACCACCGTCGGCCGGGTCTCGGTGGCCGCTCTGGCCGCCTGCGCCCACTGCCGGATCCGCCCCAGCTCCGCCCGGCGTCCCGCGAACGGGCCGTCCGCGTCCGGGAGTTGCCCGAAGGACTGCTCCAGCACCGTACGCCGGCGGGCCGCCGCGCTCTTGTCCGTGCCGCGCAGCGGCGGGCCGCCCGGCTTCTTCGTACCCGTGGAGGCGCTCAGCACCCGCTGCTGGTCGAGGAACGGGCGGATGCCGCGCACCTCCAGCGCGGTCAGCCACTGCAGCCGCAACTGTTCGGACCCGCCGGGCTGGCCGGCCGCGCCCGCGTGGTGATGCGCGGCGGGCAGATGGGCGCCGGCCACCTTCACCACGGAGGCGGCGGCACCGACCACGCCCGCGGCGACGCCCGCGCCGACGGCCGTACCGGTGCCGGTGCCCAGAGAGAGGTCGGCCACGGTTGCGGCCACCGCCGCAACGGCCGCCACCAGCAAGGCAGTTCCGGCGCCCTCGCGGGCGTAGCGCTGCCCGAAGGTGGGCCGGCCTGCCTCGGCCTCGTCCAGCGCACGGGTATAGGCCTCGTACTCCTCGCCGGCCGCGCCCGCCATCGCGTCCAGGGCGGCGCGCGCCCGCGACAGCAGTACCTGCCCGTCGATCCGCCCGCCCGAGCGCCGCACCTCCTCCTCGACAGCCCGCACCAGCAGCCGCTCGGCCTCACCCCGATGGCCGTCCCGCATATCCCGTCCCCCTCCGGCGTCAACTTCCTTGGTTATGAGTGTCCTTCGGGGGAGGCGCAAAGGGGAGGGGTGTTCGTCGGTGGGGAGTTGGGGAGGAGCGGCAACGTCGTTGTGTGCGTGTGCCGTGCGGGGTGCGGGAACGGCGGTCGGCCGAGCCGGAATTCGATCGACAGGCAGCGGCCGGCGGGCCTAGGGTCCCCGTCGTGACAGTCGCCCTGAACGATGCCGTACGCAGGCTGATCGACGATCCGGTCCCCGCCGTCCTGGGGACGGTGAACGCGGACGGAAGCCCGCAGACCTCCGTCGTCTGGGTGGGCAGGGACGGGGACGACCTGCTCGTGTCGACGGCCGCCGGTCGGCGCAAGGAGCGGAACATCCACCGGGACGGTCGGGTGAGCCTGACGGTGTACGACCCGGTGGACCCGCTGCGGTACGTCGAGGTGCGCGGCACCGCGACCGTCACCGAGGACGTCGGCCGGGAGCTGGCGGTCAGGCTGGCGGAGCAGTACGAAGGCCCTGGCGCCGGTCAGGAGTACCTGGAACTGCCGCCGGAGGTGACCCGTGTGGTGATACGGATCAGCCCCGTGCGCGTCGTGGGCACGCTCACCGGCTGACGCGCCGCTCCGGGCGCGCACGCGGAACCTCGGTGCCGTTGCGCACGATGCGCCCGTTCCGCCCGTTGGGCTCTGCCCAGCGCCAGCATGACGCACGCCCCCGCCAGCCCCGCCTCCGCCACCGCGCACAGCAGGGCCTCGGTCAGGGGGGCGCCCGTGCCTGACGTCGTTATGTCGAACCAGGCGTCCAGCACCGCCACCGACGCCGTCGCCGAGGCCGTCAGGCGGGCTCTGGCGTCGCCGCGCAGGCCGAGCACGGCTGTCGTGGCGCAGCCCGCCGCCAGGAGGACGTCGAGGCCGATCCAGGCCAGCGGCCAGTTGTCCACCCGCGTGCTGCCCGGCAGGGTCACGGCAAGGACCGCCATCCACGGCACCAGCAGGACCGAAGCCCCTCCCAGCAGCGCCAAGGGCCACTTCCCCCGCACGATCACGCCCCCTCTCCCCTCGTGTTCCGAACTGCCTCTCGTATGCAGAACCGCCTCCACCGTAGAACGCAGAGAAAATTCTGCAAAGAAAATTCGGCATACATCGGGGATGTCTCGGGGTTCTCAGGGTTACGGTGACCGCATGACCGACGGCATGCCCGAGATGACCAGCCTGGAGCGCACCGCCCTTTACAAGTCTCTCGGCAATCCCCTGCGCCGCCGGATCCTCGAGTACCTCGGCCGGCACGCCGAGGCGAACTCCACCGTCCTCGCCCGCGAACTCGGCGAGAGTTCCGGCACCACCAGCTACCACCTGCGCAAACTCGCCGAGCAGCGGCTCATCGAGGAGATCCCGGAGAAGTCCGGCGGGCGGGAGAGGTGGTGGCGGGCGCTGCCCTTCCGGCACACCACGCCCGACCCCGCCACGATGCCCCCCGAGGAGTACGCGGCCGCCGCCCAGCTCGCCCATCTGAAGATCGAGTTCGACACCGCCCTGTACCGCCGCGCCCACGAGGAGTACCGCGGCCCCGCGGGCTGGGCCCAGGTCCAGCGCCACGGCACCTGGCTGACCAGGGAGGAACTCCTCGGCTTCATGCGGGAGTACCAGGCCCTGCTCGACCGGTACGGCCACCCGCGCGAGGAGGCCCCGGAGGGGGCCCGCCCGGTACTGATGCGTTTCTACGCGGTGCCCGAACCGGCGAGCCACGCCGTCCCCGAGCCCGTGGGAGAGTCGAACGGTCCCGTGGGAGAGTGGAACGGTGAACCGACTGGCCCATGAGACGTCCCCGTATCTGCTCCAGCACGCCGACAACCCCGTCGCCTGGTGGCCCTGGTCGGCCGAGGCCTTCGACGAGGCCCGCAGGACCGGGAAACCCGTGCTGCTGAGCGTCGGGTACAGCAGCTGTCACTGGTGTCATGTCATGGCACACGAGTCCTTCGAGGACCGGGCCACCGCCGACTACCTCAACGAGCACTTCGTCAGCGTCAAGGTCGACCGCGAGGAGCGGCCCGACGTCGACGCCGTCTACATGGAGGCGGTGCAGGCCGCCACCGGGCAGGGCGGCTGGCCGATGACCGTCTTCCTCACCCCGGACGCCGAGCCCTTCTACTTCGGCACCTACTTCCCGCCCGCGCCCCGGCACGGCATGCCCTCCTTCCGCCAGGTGCTGGAGGGGGTGCGCCAGGCCTGGGACACCCGCCGTGACGAGGTCGCCGAGGTCGCCGGGAAGATCGTCCGCGATCTCGCCCAGCGGGAGATCAGCCGGCAGGGCGACCGGGCGCCCGGCGAGCAGGAACTCGCCCAGGCCCTCCTCGGGCTCACCCGCGAGTACGACCCGCAGCGCGGCGGATTCGGCGGGGCGCCCAAGTTCCCGCCGTCCATGGTGCTGGAGTTCCTGCTGCGGCACCATGCACGGACCGGCGCCGAGGGCGCGCTGCAGATGGCCCGGGACACCTCTGAGCGGATGGCCCGCGGGGGCATCTACGACCAACTGGGTGGCGGGTTCGCCCGGTACTCCGTCGACCGTGACTGGGTCGTGCCGCACTTCGAGAAGATGCTGTACGACAACGCGCTGCTCTGCCGCGTCTACGCCCATCTCTGGCGGGCCACCGGATCGGATCTCGCCCGGCGCGTCGCGCTGGAGACCGCCGACTTCCTCGTGCGCGAACTGCGCACGCACGAGGGCGGGTTCGCCTCGGCGCTCGACGCCGACAGCGACGACGGAACCGGGCGGCACGTCGAGGGCGCGTACTACGTGTGGACGCCCGAGCAGCTGAAGGCCGTCCTCGGGGACGCGGACGGCGAACTCGCCGCCCGGTACTTCGGCGTGACCGACGAGGGCACCTTCGAGCACGGCCGGTCCGTCCTCCAACTGCCGCAGACACAGCATGTGTTCGACGCCGAGAAGGTCGCCGGTGTCAAGCAGCGCCTCCTCGCCGCCCGAGAGGAGCGCCCCGCCCCCGGCCGGGACGACAAGGTGATCGCCGCCTGGAACGGCCTCGCCATCGCCGCGCTCGCCGAGACCGGCGCCTACTTCGACCGGCCCGACCTGGTCGAGGCCGCCCTCGGCGCCGCCGACCTGCTCGTCCGGGTGCACCTCGACGAGCACGCCCGGCTCGCCCGGACCAGCAAGGACGGCCGCGTCGGACCCAACGCGGGCGTGCTGGAGGACTACGCCGACGTCGCCGAGGGCTTCCTCGCGCTCGCCTCCGTGACCGGCGAGGGCGTCTGGCTGGATTTCGCCGGTCTGCTCCTCGACCATGTGCTCGCCCGCTTCATCGACCCCGGGACCGGCGCGCTGTTCGACACCGCGTCGGACGCCGAGCGGCTGATCCGCCGGCCGCAGGACCCCACCGACAACGCCGCCCCGTCGGGCTGGACCGCGGCGGCCGGTGCCCTGCTGGGCTATGCCGCGCACACCGGGTCCGAGGCCCACCGGACCGCCGCCGAACGGGCGTTGGGGGTCGTGAAGACCCTCGGGCCGCGCGTGCCCCGGTTCATCGGCTGGGGGCTCGCCGTCGCCGAAGCCCTCCTCGACGGCCCCAAGGAGGTCGCCGTCGTCGGACCGGGACCCGGCCTCGCGGACGAGAAGACGGCCGCCCTGCACCGTACGGCACTTCTCGGCACCGCTCCCGGTGCCGTCGTCGCCGTCGGTACCGCGGAGAGTGACGAGTTCCCGCTCCTCGCCGGCCGGCCCCTGCAGCAGGGCGAACCGACCGCGTACGTCTGCCGTGACTTCACCTGTGACGCGCCGACGACCGATCCGGAACGACTCGGCGCGGCCCTGAACAGGCGCTGAGCACCCGGAACCCAAGGGTGACGGAAGTGTGAACTGTCCGAAACGGAGCACGTGTTCGGATAGATCCCACTACTCGTACCGCCGTTCCGAAACAAGCTATTTATCGGAAGAGCTCCCACATTTCACAGATCCCCCCTACTCTCTCCACTGCGGGTCGACGGTTGGTTACTCAACGTCGCCCGCACAGGGGGTAATTGGGGATCTGGGGGGATCTTTTTGCTCACGTCTGTCTTCATCGCCGCCGTCTCACTGGCCCTGTTCTGGATGGCGGCCTTCACCCTGTGGTGGCAGATGCACGCCTGGCGCACGCCCGAGGTGCTGGCCTCCACCCGGTTCGGCAGGCCGGACGGCGACGGACACCTGTCGTTCTCGCTGCTGTTGCCCGCCCGGCACGAGCAGGCGGTGCTGGACCACACCATCCAGCGGCTGCTGGAATCCACGCACACCGACTTCGAGGTCATCGTGATCGTCGGACACGACGACCCGGAGACGACGGAGGTGGCCGAGAGGGCCGCCGCACGCGATCCGCGCGTGCGGGTCGTCGTCGACACCCACGAGAAGAAGAACAAGCCGAAGGCCATGAACACGGCGCTGCCGCACTGCCGCGGCGATGTCGTCGGGGTCTTCGACGCCGAGGACCAGGTCCACCCGGAGCTGCTCGCCCACGTCGACCACGCCTTCCGGACGACGCGGGCGGATGTCGTGCAGGGCGGGGTCCAGCTCATCAACTTCCACTCCAGCTGGTACAGCCTGCGCAACTGCCTGGAGTACTTCTTCTGGTTCCGCTCCCGGCTGCATCTGCACGCGCAGAAGGGGTTCATCCCGCTCGGCGGGAACACCGTCTTCGTACGGACCGACGTCCTCAGGGAGGCGGAGGGCTGGGACCCCGACTGCCTCGCCGAGGACTGCGACCTGGGCGTACGCCTCTCCAGTGTCGGCAAGAAGGTCGTCGTCGCCTACGACTCCGACATGGTGACCAGGGAGGAGACCCCGGGCTCGCTCATGTCGCTGCTCAAGCAGCGCACCCGCTGGAACCAGGGCTTCCTCCAGGTGTACCGGAAGAAGGACTGGAAGCAGCTGCCGGGATTCGGGCAGCGGTTGCTCGCCCGGTACACCCTGATGACCCCGTTCATGCAGGCCTTCTCCGGCGTGATCATCCCGCTCAACGCGGCCGTCGCGCTCCTCCTCGACGTGCCCGTCGGGGTCGCCTTCCTCACCTTCCTGCCGCTGGTCACCGCCGCCGTCACCTTCGTCTTCGAGGTGGTCGGGCTGCACGACTTCGGCAAGCAGTACGGCCTGAAGGTCCGCCTCGTCCACTACGTGAAGCTCATCGTGGGCGGCCCCTTCTACCAGGTCCTCCTCGCCGGTGCCGCCATCCGTGCCGTCTGGCGCGAGCAACGCGGCCGCAACGACTGGGAGTTGACCACGCACGTCGGCGCGCACCTCACCGCGGCCGAGCCCATCCGAGAGGACGTTCCTGCGTGACCTCCACACTTCCCGCGGTGACCGCAGCGAAGGTCCCCGCGCTACGCCCGCCTGCGCCCGAAACGCCCTCGACCGGCCGCACCCAACCGCCGCGGCTCCGCTCCTCCCGTCCCGATCTGCTGCTCTGTGGTGCCCTGCTCACGACGATCCTCGTCGTCCAGGGCTGGAACATCGCCGACTACCCGACCCTCAGCGACGACGAGGGCACCTATCTCGCCCAGGCCTGGGCCGTCCAGCAGGGCCGGGGCCTGGCCCACTACACCTACTGGTACGACCACCCGCCGCTCGGCTGGATCCAGATAGCCCTGCTCGGCTGGCTCCCCTCGGCACTCAGCCCCGGCTCGATGACCGTCGGCACCATGCGGATCGTCATGCTCGGGATCACCGGGGTCAGCGCGGTCCTGGTCTACGTCCTCGGCCGCCGCCTCTCCCTGCCCCGCTGGGCCGCCGGACTCGGCATGGCCCTGTTCGGGCTCTCCCCGCTCGCGGTCGTCCTCAGCCGGGAGATCTTCCTCGACAACATCGCCGTGATGTGGCTGCTGCTGGCGTTCTGCCTCGCCGCCTCGCCCAGCCGCCACCTGTGGCACCACTTCGGCGCGGGCCTCGCCGCCGCCGCGGGCGTGCTCACCAAGGAGACGATGCTGGTCGTCCTGCCGGCCCTGTTCGTCACCATGTGGCGCAACAGCCACCGCGACACCCGCAAGTTCGCCCTCACCGGAGCCGTCACCGCCTGCGCCCTGATCGGCTTCTCCTACCCGCTGTTCGCGCTGCTGAAGGGCGAGCTGTTCCCGGGCGCCGGGCATGTGTCCCTGTGGGACGGCATCACGTACCAGATGTCCCGGCCGGGCTCGGGATTCATCCTCGACGAGGGCTCCGGCTCGTACGGCGTCCTGCACTCCTGGCTGTACTACGACCGCGTCCTGCCCCTCGGCGGCCTCGCCGGAGCCCTGCTCCTGCTGCTCACCTGGCGCTGGTCGGTCACCGCCCGCGCCCTCGCCGGCCCCGCGCTGACGGTCGCCGTCCTGGCCGCGGTGGCGCTGCGCCCGGGCGGCTATCTGCCCGCCATGTACGTCATCGGCGCGCTGCCCTTCCTCGCCCTGGTGCTGGCCGGGGGCGCCGCCTCCGTCGCCCACGCGGTGCTGCGCCGCTTCAGGACCGAGAACGAGAAGCGCTACCTCACCGGCGGCCGGTACGCGCTCGCCGCCGTCCTCGCCCTCGCCGCCGGCGCCTACGTCGTACCGCACTGGTACGACGGCGACCGCACCGCCGTCACCGCCGACGCCAACCAGCCCTACCGGCAGGCCTCCCACTGGCTCGGCACGAAGGTCGCGGACCCGAAGGACACCCGGGTCCTCGTCGACGACGCCCTCTGGCTGGACCTCGTGCACGCCGGATACCGGCCCGGGCTCGGCGCCATCTGGTTCTACAAGGCCGACCTCGACCCTGCTGTCACCCGGACCCTGCCGCACGGCTGGCGGGACATCGACTACGTCGTCGCCTCGCCGACCGTCCGCCGCGACGCCAAGGACCTGCCCAACGTGCGGGACGCGATCCGGCACTCCACACCGGTCGTCACGTTCGGCAACGGCCCGGACCGTATCGAGATCCGGCGGATCCAGACCGGGGGAGGCCTCCGATGACCGAGTACACCACCCCGGCGCAGGGCCTCGACGCCGTCGAGGTCCCCGAACCCGGCGCCGTCACCATCGTCGTACCGACGTTCAACGAGTCCGCGAACATCCGGCAGCTGCTGCACCGGATCACCGAGTCGGTGCCCGCCCGGCTGCCCTGCGAGGTCCTCTTCGTGGACGACTCCACCGACGACACCCCCGAGGTGATCCGGCAGGCCGCCCGGGACTGCCCGTTCCCGGTGGCCGTACTGCACCGCGAGGAACCCGTCGGCGGGCTCGGCGGCGCGGTCGTCGAGGGACTGAAGGCGGCGACCTCGGACTGGATCGTCGTCATGGACGGCGACTGCCAGCACCCGCCGTCCCTGGTACCGGAGCTGGTGGCCACCGGCGAGCGGACGAACGCCGGGCTCGTCGTCGCCTCCCGGTACATCGACGGCGGCAGCCGGGCCGGGCTCGCCGGCGGCTACCGGGTGGCCGTCTCGCGCGGCGCGACCTGGCTGGCCAAGGCCCTCTTCCCGCGCGGGCTGCGCGGCATCAGCGACCCGATGAGCGGCTTCTTCGCGATCCGGCGCAGCGCGGTGACGGCGGACGTGCTCAAGCCGCTCGGCTACAAGATCCTGCTGGAACTGGCCGTACGCAGCCGCCCCCGGCAGGTCGCCGAGGTGCCGTTCGTCTTCCAGGACCGGTTCGCGGGCGAGTCCAAGTCCACCGCCCGGGAGGGCCTGCGCTTCCTGCGCCACCTGGCGGGCCTGCGCACCGCCTCCCCGGCCGCCCGCATGGTCGGCTTCGGGCTGATCGGCGCGAGCGGCTTCGTGCCGAACCTCGTCGGGCTCTGGGCGCTGACCGTCCTCGGGCTGCACTACCTGCCCGCCGAGATCCTCGCGAACCAGTTCGGGGTCGCCTGGAACTTCGTGCTCATCGAGCAGCTGCTGTTCCGCGACCGGCGGGCGCACCGCCGCTGGTGGGACCGGCTCGGCCGGTTCGCGCTGCTCGCCAACGCCGACCTGGTGCTCCGCATCCCGCTGATCGCCCTGCTCGTCGGGCGGTTCGGCATGGGCGCCCTGCCTGCCACCGCGCTCGCGCTGGTCCTGACGTTCGTCCTGCGCTTCGTCGGAACCGAGGCGCTGGTCTATCTCCCGCGACGTACCCACCGGAGGAGAGCCGCTTGAGCAAGTACCGCAGACGGACCGCGCTGGCCGGGGTGGGCGCCCTGACCGCCGGTCTGCTCCTGACCGCGCCCCAGCCGGCACAGGCCGCCAACCTGATCAAGAACCCCGGCTTCGAGACCGCCGGCAGCGATGGCATGCCGTACTGCTGGGAGAAGTCGGGCTGGGGTGACAACGACTTCACCTTCGAGACGACCTCGGACGCGCACTCCGGATCCGCGGCCATGAAGGTCACGCTGACCCGCCGGGTCTCCGGCGACCGCAAGGCGATGATCACCGAGTCGACGGACTGCGCGCCGGGGGTGAGCGCCGGCAAGCAGTACGACCTGGGACTCTGGTACAAGACCAGCACCCCGGACGCCAACATCACCCTCTTCCGGCACGACACCACCGCCGGCTGGCAGTACTGGACCGACCTCAAGACCCTGGACATGGCGTCGGCCTGGACGCAGGCCACCGTCCGCACGCCCGAGGTCCCGGCCGGCACCGACCGCATCACCTGGGGTGTCTCCGTCTACGGCACCGGCTCGGCGACCACCGACGACTACACCATGGACCAGGTCCCGGACCCGCTGCCGCCGGCCCGGTGCACGGGCACGAACGACCAGTGCGCCAACGGCAGTTGGTCGGTGCTGCCGACGCAGAACCCGGTCCGCTCCATGCACTCCGTGGTCCTCGACAACGGCAAGGTGCTGCTGATCGCGGGCTCCGGCAACAGCGAGGAGAACTTCAACGCGGGCACGTTCACCAGCGCGGTGTACGACCCGGCGACGGGCGACTACAAGGTCATCCCCACCCCGAAGGACATGTTCTGCGCGGGGCACGTCCAGTTGCAGGACGGCCGGGTACTGGTGCTCAGCGGCAACAAGGCGTACCCGGTCGTGGGCGGGCACGGCTACGAGGGGTTCAAGGACTCCTACATCTTCGACCCGAAGACCGAGACGTACACCAAGACCAACGACCTGAACGACGGCCACTGGTACCCGTCGGCGACCGAGCTCGGCAACGGTGACGTCATTTCCTTCGGCGGACTCCGCGAGGACTCCACCGGTTCGGTGACCGCGGAGAAGTTCAGTTACGCGCAGAACCAGTGGCTGCCGCTGTCGCAGGTCAACCAGACCTGGTCGTACTGGGGCCTGTACCCGGCGATGATCCTGATGCAGGACGGCCGCCTCTTCTACTCGGGCAGCCATGTCTTCGGCAACAACATCCCCGGCACGGGTTCGGCGATCTACGACTACGGCGCCAACACGGTCACCCAGATCCCGGGGCTGCAGAACAAGGACGAGCGCGACCAGTCGGCGAGCGTCCTGCTGCCTCCCGCGCAGGACCAGAGGGTCCTCACCATCGGCGGCGGCAACATCGACTCCAACCCGGACGCGAACCGCCTGACCGACCTGATCGACCTCAAGCAGGCGAACCCGTCGTACGTCGCCGGGCCGCCGGTCCCGCAGGGCACCGTCGACCTCGGCGGCGGGCCCCAGCCGGAGACCGGCAACCAGGGCAAGATGTACGTCTCCGCGGTCCTGCTGCCCGACGGCAAGGTGCTGGAGACCGGCGGTGCCCTGCACAACCGGGCCAACCCGGTCTACGAGTCCTCGCTCTACGACCCGTCCACGAACACCTTCGACCCGGTCGCGGCCGACCCCGAGTCCCGCGGCTACCACTCCTCGGCGTTCCTGCTGCCCGACGGCCGGGTGATGGCGACCGGCGACAACCCCGGCAACGGCACCTGGAACCACAACGTGTCGATCTACACCCCGCCGTACCTGTACAAGGGCACGCGTCCCACGATCACCTCGGTGATCAACCAGGAGTGGAAGTACGGCGACACCCAGCGGATCACCGTCGACCGCCCCATCGCCAAGGCGGAGTTGATCCGTCCGGCAGCCGTCACTCACTCCTCCGACCCGAACCAGCGCTTCGTGGATCTGCCGCTGTCGGTGGACGGCGACAACGTCGACCTGAACGTCACGAACAACCCGAACCTCGCCCCGCCCGGCTGGTACATGCTCTTCGCGGTCGACGCCAACGGGGTGCCGTCGGTGGCCAAGTGGGTCCACCTGACGGGCCCGACGGCCCTCACCGCGGCGTCCCCGCACATCCACGCCTTCGCCGACTCCCTGTCCGGCACGGTCTCCGGCCCCGCCAAGAAGCGGACGTCACAGCAGGTCAGCCCGACCATCTCCGGCTGCGACCGGCACTACGGCTCGGCCAACGTGTGCGTGCCGACGGTGTTCCCGCCGGAGGTGAACAAGACGACGGCTGCCCGGTGTGCCTGGCTCCGGCAGAACGACTACGGCCGGCTGAAGGTGAACGGCGGTGACGATCCGCTGGGGCTGGACCGGAACCGCAACGGAATCACCTGCGACAGGGGTGATACGAGCAGGCGTTAGCCATGCTGTGTCAGGGCGCGCTCCACGATGGCCTCCAACTGGTCGTGGTGCGCGCCCTTCCAGTACGCGCGGCCGCACTCGGTGCACTGGGCGAAGACGTCGTAGGAGCGTCGGGTGCCGTGTTCGAGCTGGTCGGCGACCTCTTCCTTGGTCGCTCGTCTGAGCAGGCCGTTGCAGGCGGTGCAGCGGGTCCAGGGGTGGAGGTCGGGGGCGAAGCGATCGAGGACGTCGGGCAGCTGGTCGTCGGGGCGGGTGCTGTAGACGAAGGCGCCGGCCCAGAGTTCCCGTCGGCGCAGCAGGCCCCGGTCGCGGCTGAGCATGACCCGTTTCTCGGCCGCCGAGCGGGCGGCCAGCGCCGCGTCGCCGATGTCCGTCGACTCGTATGCCGTGTCCACGCCGAGCAGGCGCAGGCGGCGCGCCAGGGTGCCCAGGTGGACGTCGAGGAGGAAGCGGAGCGGCGCGCCCGGGACCCGCTGGGGGCGGTCGACGGGCCGTACCCGCACCGTCTCGCCCGCCTGCGGGATGTGCGAGACCGGCACCTCGCGGCCGTCCACGACCAGCGCGCCGACCTCGGTGAGCGGGACGCCGAGGGACTCGATGACATGGCCGAGCGTCGAGACGCCGTCGGTGCCGAGCGGGGTGGCGCCGGTGCGCCGGGCCGCCGGCACGAACAGATGCAGGGCGGGGGCGACTTCGACGTGGATCTCGACTGCGTTCACCCCGTCAGCATCGCACGCCGGGCCGCCGCCACCTCAGTGGTTTTCGGTGCGGGGCAGGCCCTGCTCCAGCACGTCCAGGGCCCGGTCCATGAGGGCGCCGAGATCGCCCTCGAAGTCGTTCTCCGCCCAGTACATGGAGACCTCCATCAGCCCGCCGATGAGGGACATCGCGTAGACGCGGACCTCGAGGCCGTCGGGGTCCAGACCGGCCCGTTCGGCGAGGGCCGCACGGAGCATGCGGCCGGTCTCCGACATGCTCTCGAACATCCGGGAGCGGACGGCGGGGACCTGCACCCCGAGGTGCGTCCGGATGCGCACCACCTCGGGGTCCTCGGCCATGCTCGCGTCGAGGGCCTTGTGCATCACATGCCGCAGTGAGTCCATCCACGACTCCTCGGCGGGCCGGGAGCGCAACTCCTCGACCATCAGCAGGTCGTACTCGTCCGTGAGGACGATGTCCTCCTTGGTCGGGAAGTACCGGAAGACGGTCGACGGCGACACCTCGGCGCGCTCGGCGATCTGGTCGATCGTCGTGGCGTCGTACCCCTGTTCCTTGATCAGCGCGTAGGTGGCGGCGCGGATCGCCTCCCGGGTCTTGATCTTCTTGCGTTCGCGCAGGCCGGGGCGGGGGTTGCCGGCGGGGGTGAGGGGGGAACGTGCGGCCGTCATGAAGGTCATTGTCGGGCATCCTCCGGGGCGGCCACCATCTCGGGTGCGGCGCCCTGCGTGGGCGTCGCCCGCGGCAGGAAGGCCGCCGCCGGCAGCGCCGCGGCGAGCGCCGCGATGCCGCACACCAGCAGGACCACGCCCATGCCGTGGACGTACGCGCTGTTCGCGGAGGCGAGGAGACGGGCCGAGCCGAGCTTCTCGCCGGTCAGGTGCGCGGCGACCACCGAGTCACCGGCGGTGTGCGCGGCCTGTGGCGGCAGCCCCGTGACATCGAGCCGGTCGCGGAAGGCGCCGGAGAGCAGGCTGCCGAGCAGGGCGATGCCGATCGCGCCGCCGACCTGGCGGAGCGTCATGAGCAGGCCCGAGCCGCTGCCGGCCCGGTCGCGGGGCAGGGTGCCGAGGGCGCCGTCCATCGCGGGTACGACGGAGAAACCGAAGCCGACGCCGGTGATCGTGAGCCACAGCGCGGTGTAGCCGTAGCCGGAGCCGGTCGTCGTACGGCTGCCGAGCAGTGCGGCGAAGGCCAGCACCACCAGTCCGGCGCTCACCACGGCCCGCGCACCGAACCGTGCGACGACCGGCTGCGCGCCCCGGGCGGCGACCAGCAGTCCGCCCATCAGCGGCAGCAGCCGCAGACCGGTGCCGAGGGCGTCATGGCCGAGGACGGCCTGGAGATACGGGGGCAGCACGAACATCAGGCCCGACAGGACGAACATCACCAGGGTCGCGGCGAGCGTGTTGAACAGAAAGCCGCGGTGGGCCAGCAGCGTCATGTCGAGCATGGGGCGCGCGGCCCGGCGCTCGCGCAGCACCAGCGCGGTGAGCAGTACCGCCGCCGCGCCGAACATGGCCAGCACCAGCGCGTCGCCCCAGCCGCGGTCGGGGGCCTCGATGATCGCGTAGATGAGGGCGGCGAGGCCGGTCGCGGTGAGCGCGGTGGACACGAGGTCGACGGCGGGGGAGGCGGGGTCGCTGGTCTCGGGGAGCAGGAAGACGCAGGCGGCGATGCCGATCGCGGCCATCGGGACGTTGACCAGGAAGACCGAGCCCCACCAGAAGTGGTCGAGCAGCCAGCCGCCGATGATCGGGCCGAGCGGCATGCCGAGCGCGGAGGCGGCCGACATGATGCCGACGGCCTTGGTGCGCTCGTCGGGGCTGAAGAGCGAGGGCAGCACGGACAGGGCGAGCGGGGTGACGAACGCGCCGCCGATGCCCATGAACGCCCGGGCCGCCACGACCCAGTTCACGTCCCCGGCCAGCGCGCCCAGCAGGGAGCCGGCCAGGAAGACGCCGAGCCCGGCGATCAGCATCCGGCGCCGGCCGAACCGGTCGCCGAGGAGTCCGGCGGGCAGCATCAGCGCGGCGAAGACGACGACGTACGCGTCCGCCATCCACTGCTGCTGGCCGGTGGTGGCGCCGAGCCGGCCGGCCATGGTCGGCAGCGCCACGTTGAGGATCGTCATGTCGAAACCGAGCGTGAGCATGCTCGCGACCAGGGCCCCGAGAGCCCACCACCGCCGAGGATTCTGAGTGACAGTTGCCATGAACTGATAGTAGCTCTCAAAATCATGAGACTGTCAATGAATAGCGGATGTCAGGCGGCACGAAAAACGGCCACGGCTGGTGAGCCGTGGCCGGAAAGGGGGCGGGTGGGGGCTTACGCGTGCTGGTAGGCCACCAGCGAGATGCCGACGTAGTGGACGACGAACGCGGCGAGCGTGAAGGAGTGGAAGACCTCGTGGAAGCCGAACCAGCGCGGTGACGGGTTCGGCCGCTTGATGCCGTAGATCACGCCGCCGGTGCTGTAGAGCAGGCCGCCGACGATCACCAGGATCAGGACGGCGATGCCGCCGGTGCGCAGGAAGTCGGGGAGGAAGAAGACGGCCGCCCAGCCCATCGCGATGTAGCAGGGCGTGTAGAGCCAGCGCGGGGCGCCGACCCAGAAGGCGCGGAAGACGATGCCGGCCGCCGCGGCGGCCCAGATGCCCCACAGCAGCCACTGGCCCTTGGTGCCGGGGAGCAGTAGCAGGGTCAGCGGGGTGTAGGTGCCCGCGATGATCAGGAAGATGTTGGCGTGGTCCAGGCGGCGCAGGACGCCGTCCATTCGGGGGCTCCAGTTGCCCCGGTGGTACAGCGCGCTGACGCCGAAGAGCAGGCAGGCCGTCAGGGCGTAGATCCCGCAGGCGATGCGGCCTCTGGTGGAGTCGGCGAGGGCGGTGAGCACGAGGCCCGCGATGAGTACGGCCGGGAACATTCCGAGGTGCAGCCAGCCGCGGAGCCTGGGCTTGACCGGATGCGGCAGGGAGAGCGCGGCGGGACCGCGGCCGGCGGCCGGCGAGTCCGTGGGCGCATCGGGGGCGGACGCAGTCATGGGCGGCATCGTACCTACGGAACCGTAAGTTACGGGTCAGTGTGGCCGGTGAAGGTTCGCCCGAGTGGCCATCGTCTCACGCGAAGCGCGACAGCCGTGTTCAAAAAGTCTTTCAGGCGAACTCAACGTGCACGTAAAGGGGCGCGGAGGTACGCAGGAAAGATGCGAAAACCGTGGCCTTCCTCACGCCGCTCACCTGTGACTCCCCCTGGACATATGCGCACTCGCGACGGATGATCAAATGAGTGCGGTCGGCACCGGATGAGCGCCCACAGTCGAACGACTGCGAAGCATCCGGGCCGCAGCCCCCACGGGGCCCCAAAGGAAAAATCCCTTACCAGGGTAAAAATCCCTCACTTAGGAGCAATCGTGGCGCGCGACATCGCGGCTCCCGCCCCCACCAAGCACCAGGAACTGATCTCGTGGGTCAACGAGATCGCCGAACTGACCCAGCCGGACAGCGTGGTCTGGTGTGACGGCTCCGAGGCCGAGTACGAGCGGCTTGCCGAAGAACTGGTAGCCAAGGGCACCTTCAAGAAGCTCGACCCGATCAAGCGCCCGAACTCCTACTACGCCGCCTCCGACCCGACCGATGTCGCGCGCGTCGAGGACCGCACCTTCATCTGCTCCGAGAAGGAGGAGGACGCGGGCCCCACCAACCACTGGAAGGCCCCCGCCGAGATGCGGGAGATCTTCAGCGGCGAGAAAGGCCTGTTCCGCGGCTCCATGCGGGGCCGCACGATGTACGTCGTCCCGTTCTGCATGGGCCCGCTCGGCTCCCCGCTGTCCGCGATCGGCGTGGAGATCACCGACTCCGCCTACGTCGCCGTCTCCATGCGCACGATGACGCGCATGGGCCAGGCCGTCCTGGACGAACTGGGCGAGAGCGGCTTCTTCGTCAAGGCCGTGCACTCCCTCGGGGCCCCGCTCGAGGAGGGCCAGGAGGACGTTCCGTGGCCGTGCAACTCCACCAAGTACATCTCGCACTTCCCCGAGTCCCGCGAGATCTGGTCCTACGGCTCCGGCTACGGCGGCAACGCCCTGCTCGGCAAGAAGTGCTACGCGCTGCGTATCGCCTCCGTCATGGCGCGTGACGAGGGCTGGCTGGCCGAGCACATGCTGATCCTCAAGCTCACCCCGCCGCAGGGCGAGTCCAAGTACGTCGCCGCCGCCTTCCCGAGCGCCTGCGGCAAGACCAACCTCGCCATGCTGGAGCCCACGATCTCCGGCTGGACCGTGGAGACCATCGGCGACGACATCGCCTGGATGCGGTTCGGCGAGGACGGCCGCCTGTACGCGATCAACCCCGAGGCCGGCTTCTTCGGCGTCGCGCCCGGTACCGGTGAGCACACCAACGCCAACGCGATGAAGACCCTGTGGGGCAACTCGGTCTTCACCAACGTGGCGCTGACCGACGACAACGACATCTGGTGGGAGGGCATGACGGAGGAGACTCCGGCCCACCTGACCGACTGGAAGGGCAACGACTGGACGCCGGCGTCCGAGACCCCGGCCGCCCACCCCAACGCCCGCTTCACGGTCCCGGCGTCCCAGTGCCCGATCATCGCGCCGGAGTGGGAGGACCCCAAGGGCGTGCCGATCTCGGCGATCCTCTTCGGCGGCCGGCGCGCCAGCGCGGTGCCGCTGGTGACGGAGTCCTTCGACTGGAACCACGGTGTCTTCCTCGGCGCCAACGTGGCCTCCGAGAAGACCGCCGCCGCCGAGGGCAAGGTCGGCGAGCTGCGCCGCGACCCGTTCGCGATGCTGCCGTTCTGCGGCTACAACATGGGCGACTACATGGCCCACTGGATCAAGGTCGGCAAGTCCGCGGACGCGGCCAAGCTGCCGAAGATCTACTACGTCAACTGGTTCCGCAAGGACGACGAGGGCAAGTTCGTCTGGCCGGGCTTCGGCGAGAACTCCCGCGTCCTGAAGTGGATCGTGGAGCGCCTGGAGGGCAAGGCCGAGGGCGTCGAGACCCCGATCGGCATCCTGCCGACGCGCGACGCGCTGGACACCGACGGCCTCGAACTGTCCGAGTCCGACCTGGACTTCCTGCTCACGGTCGACAAGGAGGTCTGGCGCGAGGAGGCCGCGCTCGTGCCCGACCACCTCAACACCTTCGGCGACCACACCCCGAAGGAGCTGTGGGACCAGTACCGCGCGCTGGTGGAGCGCCTGGGCTAGTCCCACCGAAGACTCCACGGCCGGCCGCCGTGCCCTGACCAGCGATCGTCACGGCCGGCCGTGGTGACATGCCGGCGAGGCCCGCACAACGGCGTGGGGGTCCTGGGCCTGTCGTCACGTTCCCGCTCGCCCCGCGGGAGCACGACGGCAGGCCCTCGCCCGTCTCTAGCGGCCCCGGTCCTCCAGATACCGCGTATGCGACTCCTGCCGGCGGGCCGCCCGGTCCCGCAGGGACGACACCAGGTGTTCGGCCTCCTCGCGCAGCAGGGCGAGCTGGCGGTCCAGATGGCGTTCGGGGGAATCCGTGCCCGCGGTCATACGGGTCCACCAGCGGGTGCGGACGTAGGCGTCGACGGCCTCCGGGATGTCCTGCCGTACCGCGCGGGAGACCGTGTGCACGCCGTCGGGGTCCTGCGCCAGGGCCTCGGCGACCCAGCCCGGCTCCAGCAACGCGGTCAGCAGCTCGGTGATCTCGGCGAGCCAGTCCGCGGAGGTGCCCGGCAGGTCGACGTCCGCGAGATAGCAGCGCAGCTTCGCGAAGTCGGCCCGGACCGCGTCCAGCTGGGCCGACGGGCCCGGGAAGGCGGGCAGGGCCGGCCGCTCCGGCGGGGCGATCAGCGCGCCCGCGCCGTACAGGCCCGCGACCACGGCCGGCCAGTACGGTCCCGCGACCTGGATGAAGGTCAGCACCAGCCCGACGAGTCCCAGGGCGCCGCCGGTGAGGTTCTTGCGGGACTCCAGGTAGCCGAGGACCTTACTGGTAGCCACGGATCTCCTCGAAGGCGCCGTCCAGCGAGCCCTGCCGGGCGTCGAAGAGGCGGCCGCCGGTCAGGTCGGCGATGTGCTGCAGCTCCGGGCGGGAGGAGTCGCCGAAGAGGATCGGGAAGACGGGGGTGTCCCGCCCGGTGCCGGTCAGGGAGCGGTGGAAGCCGTCGAAGTTGCCGGCGTCGGCGCCCGCGGTGTTCTCGCCGTCGGTCATCAGCACGATCGAGGTGAACGTGTCCTTGCCGTCGCCGAGATGGCCGTACGCCTTCTCCAGCGAGGTGTAGATCGCGGTGCCCCCGTCGGCGGTGAGGGCGTCGGTGTCGCGGCGGATGGCGGCGAGGCCCGCCTTCGGGTCATGGGGGTCGACGACATGGGTGCGCACGCTCTTCACGTCCGAGCCGAACGGCATCAGCGTCACCTCCTCGCGCTCGCGGAAGTCGCCGGTGAGGCCGGTCAGCGCCGCCTTCAGCGCCTTCAGCCGCTCGCCCGCCATCGAGCCGGAGGTGTCGAGGACGTACACCGTGCGGGAGGGGCGGCGCAGCTTGTTCTCGTAGGAGCTGAGCAGCCCGTCGGCGACCGAGCGGCTGCCGGGGAAGGGCAGTTCGCGGCGCCGGCCGGTGTCGAGACCGGGCGCGGGCGGCACCGAGGCGACGACCGGGCGGCGGTGGGTGGTGCCGGTGATGAGCCTCTGTACGGCGTCGGTGCGCAGGTCCTCGGTGACCTTGCGGACGTCCTCGCGGGTACGCGCGTTCGTCGAGGCCAGCGAGGAGAGCGGATAGTCGGCGGTGACGACGCCGTCGCGGGGGCGGATCACGGTGAGGCCCGGGATGCCCTTGAGGACGGACTCGTAGTTGAGCAGGGCGTCGACGGTGCCGCGCCGCTGGTAGGCGGTGGCCAGCCAGCCCGAGGAACCCGAGGTCAGCTTCTGCCCCTTGAAGAACTCCTTCAGCCTCGGCGTGGCCTTGGCGACATCGGCGTCCGTGAGCGCGGACTGGGCGCCGGAGAGCGCCGAGGCGACCGAGATCAGCGTGGAGAAACCGGAGTTGGAGCGGGCCGGGTCGGTCATGCCGTAGGTCAGCCTGCCGTCCTGCACGGCCTGCGCGATCCGGCTCCAGGTCACCTGCTCGGGCTGCCAGCCGAGCGCCTTCACGGTGGCCGGTCTGACGCCGATGGCGACCGGGCTGGACATCACCGGCGTCTCGGACACCACCTTCCTCGCCGCGTCGGGCCGCAGCCGCAGATAGTCGTCCGAGGACAGCCACAGCGCGTCGTACGCCCCGTCGGCCCTGCCCCTGGCCAGCAGGTCGACGGCGTCCAGGGTGCCCATGTAGGTGGGCCGGACGGTGATGCCGGTGTCCTTGTGGACGCGGTCGAAGACGGCGCTCATGTCGCTGAGCTCGCTGGAGGCGAGCACGCGCAGGGTGCCGGGCTTCGGGGCGGCGGGGTCGTCCTTGTGGCCGTCGGCCGTGCAGCCGCCGAGCAGGGCGGCCGCCGCGGTGAGCAGGGCGAGGGCGGATCGTCGTCGTCTCATGCCTGCGGGCCCTCCAGTGCGCCCTGGTTCCCGCCGCGCTCCGAGCAGGCGGTGGTGATCTGGCCGGCCCCGCCCGCGATCTCGGGCACGAGCCCACCGGCCCTGTGCCGCGGCGCGAAAGCCACGGGCTTCGGCGGTGCGAGGCCGAACTCGCTGTGATCATTGGTCATTTGCCACTGTCCCCCGGTTGTTCGCGCGCCCGGCGGGCCATCTCGCGCAGCACCTCGGAGGTGGGCACGGGCGCCTGCCGGACGCCGGTGAGCGTCTGGTCGAGATAGCCGGACCGGCCGGCGGTGGCCGCGGTGAACTCGGCGGCGTCGCCCTGCGGCCTGAACCCGTGCCGGACGGCGAGCCTGCGCAACGCCGGGTCGGTGCTGAGGAGTTCACCGAGCGCACGGCCGGTCGCGTCGAGCGGTACGACGGTGTGGTCGCTGTTGACGGTGGTGTCGGGGTAGAGGACGACGAGGTCGTTCACGGTGTGCTGCTGGGTGAGCAGGGCGGCGACCTGCGCCTCGTAGACGAGCACCAGCGGGTTCCCGGCGCCGCTGATGAAGTCCCGGAACACCGCGTCGCTGCTGGACTGCTGGGCGCCCTGGACGCTGATGAGCTTGTGCAGCAGGGGTGCGGTGCGGTCGACGTCGGCCTTGCCCGTGACGACCTTGCCGCCGCCCGCGACGTAGGAGGCGTCGGCGAGGTACAGGGCACCGGAGTTGGAGGTCTCGGGGTCGGTGCTCGCGATGTAGAGGGTGCCCGTCAACTCACCGTGTGCCGTGGCGCCCTTGAGCTGCTGCCAGGTCCGGTCGTGCCGGGCGGCGTCCAGATAGGCGCCCATCTTCAGCGTGCCACGGTTCTGCCCGCCGAGTACGGCCAGCCCGTTGGCGGCGAGGACGTCGGCCGCGCTGCGGTGGGCCACGACGACGAGCGGCGAGTAGAAGGGCCGGGGCAGCGGCTCCTGCGCGTGGTACTTCGCGGCCAGCGCGTCGGCCGGTGGCTGGCTGCCGGGGAAGGCGAAGTCGTACCCCTTGAGGTCGAGATCCTCCATGGCCCAGGACCCGGAGGACTCCGTCTTCACGGTGTAGCCCTTGGCGGCGAGGGCCTTCACCACATCGGGATCCGCGAAGAAGTCCGCCTTCTCCGACCCGATCACTCCACGCACGGTCTTCGTTGCCGTGCCCGTGTCCTCCCCGTGCCGGCCCGCGACGACAGCGGCCACCACGCCACCGATCAGCAGCACGGCGAGGACGATTCCAGCGATGCGTCTCACGCCGGGGAGCGTGCTCCCGGAACCCAACGTTCCCCGTGGCGGCCGGTGAACGGGGCGTGACATACCGGCCTCGGCACTGCAACGCCCTTTAGGGGCGCCCCCCAAGGAGCCGGCCGAAGCCGGCGCAGGGGGTCAGTGGGCGGCGGCGCTCGGCGCCAGCGCGGAGCTGTGCGCGTCCATCCGTTCGGCCGCCAGGATCGCCGCCGAGGTGTCCGCGCGGGACGCGGCGACGACGAGCGCCCGGCCGGCGAGGGCGTGCGCCCGCTGGTGCAGCGCCCCGGGGTCAGCGACCGTGGCCGGCACCGTGCGCGCCGGCACGTGACCGCCCCGCAGCCGGCTCACCTCGCCGGCAAGGCGCTGCGCGGCGGCCTCCAGATCGGCCGACGGAGTCAGTCCCCGCAGCTCGTCGGTGACGGCGAGCAGCGCGGCGAGGTGCCCGGCGAGCTGGATGTCCAGCTCCTCCTCGCGCGACCGGTGGGGAAAGTCGGAGGCGGTGCCGGCCATGGTGCTGTGGACCGACTTGGCGCGGATCGGTTCGTACATGGGGGATGGCCTCCTGTGCTCTGACAGGAAGCCATCCTAGCTTGGATTTCGTCTAAAGTTGAGCGATGTCACGGAATGAAGTCCGTCGACTACGGCTGGCTGTACCCGTCCAGGAAGGTGCCGATCCGGGTGATCGCGTCCCGGAGATCACCGACCGACGGCAGGGTCACCACCCGGAAGTGATCCGGCTCGGGCCAGTTGAAGCCCGTGCCCTGGACCACCATGATCTTCTCCTGGCGCAGCAGGTCCAGGACCATCTGCCGGTCGTCCCTGATCTTGAAGACCTGGGGGTCGAGCCGCGGGAAGAGGTACAGCGCGCCCTTGGGCCGGACACAGCTCACGCCCGGGATCTGCGTCAGCAGCTCGTACGCGGTGTCCACCTGCTCCTTCAGCCGGCCGCCCGGCAGCACCAGGTCGTTGATCGACTGGCGTCCGCTGAGCGCGGCGACCACGCCGTGCTGCCCCGGCATGTTGGCGCACAGCCGCATGTTCGCGAGGATCGTCAGACCCTCGATGTAGGAGTCGGCGTGCGCGCGCGGCCCGGAGATGGCCATCCACCCCACCCGGTACCCGGCCACCCGGTACGCCTTCGACATGCCGTTGAAGGTGAGGGTGAGCAGATCGGGGGCGACCTTGGCGGTCGGGGTGTGCGTGGCGCCGTCGTAGAGGATCTTGTCGTAGATCTCGTCGGAGCAGACCAGCAGGTTGTGCCGGCGGGCGATGTCGGTCAGGCCCTTCAGCATCGCCTCGTCGTACACCGCGCCCGTGGGGTTGTTCGGGTTGATGATGACGATGGCCTTGGTGCGGTCGGTGACCTTGCGCTCGATGTCGGCGAGGTCGGGCATCCAGTCGGACTGCTCGTCGCAGCGGTAGTGGACCGCCGTACCGCCCGCCAGGGAGACGGCCGCCGTCCACAGCGGGTAGTCCGGGGCCGGTACGAGGACCTCGTCGCCGTCGTCCAGCAGCCCCTGCATCGCCATCACGATCAGCTCGGAGACGCCGTTGCCGATGAAGACGTGCTCGACGTCCGTCTCGATGCCGAGGGTCTGGTTGTGCATCACGACCGCGCGGCGGGCGGCCAGCAGGCCCTTGGCGTCGCCGTAGCCGTGCGCGGTGGAGACGTTGCGGAGGATGTCCTCCAGGATCTCCGGGGGGCACTCGAAGCCGAAGGCGGCCGGGTTGCCGGTGTTGAGCTTGAGGATGCGGTGTCCCGCCGCCTCAAGCCGCATGGCCTCCTCGAGAACCGGGCCCCGGATCTCGTAACAGACGTTGGCGAGCTTGGTCGACTGGATCACCTGCATGCCCGTGAGCTTACGGCCCGGTAACGCCTCCTGGGTCGTGTTTTCCGACACGTGAGACACGAAGGTTTGCCCTGATATCGCCCATGGCTGTCTCAGGGGCCACTTGCGTCCCTAGAATGCGTGCCGCTCCGCCGGGTCGGCGGGGTCGTCGGGGGGCGGGCCCGAGTGGGCGGCATGTGTGGACAGCGAGGCGGAGTAGGGCGGGGATGCGCGAAGAGACAGGGACGGACGGCAGACGCGGACCGGGTGCGGCGCCCCGGGTTCCGCCGGACGCGCTGCCGGACCGGGAACGGCCGCACGCGTACGAGGCCGAGGCGACGCGGGCGCTGCCGCATCCGTACGACGCCGAGCCGGGGCAGGCGGGCCTGCCGGACGCCGATCCCGCGCAGCGGACCCGCCTGCTGCCGCACGCCGGTCACGCGCCGTCGGCCTCGCCGAACGTGTACCTCCCCCGGGCGGTCCCCGCTCCGGCGTACGACGAGTACACCGACCCCGCCGCCGCCCACGGCTGGACCAGCGCCTACGACGAGACCCGGGAGCTGCCCCCACTGACCGAGCCGACCGAGCCGACCGAGCCGACCGAGCGGGCCGAGCGGGCCGAGCGGGCCGAGCCGAGCGGGGCGGCCGGGGCGACTGGGCCGACCGGCCGTCCCCTGACGGGCGAGGGGCGGGCCGCGCGGCGGCGTGCCGAGTGGCGCACAGGTGGCCGTCGCCGGGTGGCGGCCGTCGCCGGGGTGCTGGGCGTGGCCGGCGCGGTCGCGGTGATCGCCGCCGTGGCGGGCGGCTCGGATTCCCCCACCTCGAAGGGGTCGGCGCCGGCCGTCGCCGGTTCCGCCACCCCGAACCCCCGCACGGCCGCCGGCTCCCCGGCCGCGGCCACCTCGACGGCCGCCACCGGTGCTTCCTCGGCCTCGCGGTCCCGCTCGGCCACGTCCCCGGCGGTAAGCGCGTCACAGGGGCGGACGGCCGGCGGCCCGCCCGCCTCGTCGGCTCCTGCGACTGCCACGGCGCCGCCTACGCCCGCGCCCACCGCGACGACGGCCGCCCCGACGACCTCCGCACCCGGTTTCCCCGGTGGCCGGGGGCACGGTCACGGCGGCGGCAGGAACCACCACTGACCATCGGGCGCGCGCCCTCCAGGTCCGACCTCGACGCCTTGCACGGCCCTCCCCGCACAGGGAAACCCCTATGACCTGAGTCGGCTTCTTGTTCCCGCACCCCTCCTGCGCCGAAAATGCGCATGACAAACGAACGAGCGGCCGGAGCATTCCGGTCGCTCAAGTCGTAAGAGGGGACCCCCACATGAACAAGCCTCTCCTTGCCGCGCTCTCCTCCCTGGCGATAGCCGGGCTGGGCGCGGCCCCCGCGGTCGCCGCGCCGCACACCACCGTCAAGCCCAAGGCGACCGTCGACTTCGCCGGCACCGTCGCGCTCAGCAACTGCTCCGGCTCCGTGATCCGCTTCCCCAACTCCGCCGACACCGACCCGGCGCTCGTGCTCACCAACGGCCACTGCCTGGAGACCGGCTTCCCCGACCCCGGCCAGGTCATCACCGGCCAGTCCTCCAGCCGCAGCTTCGGCCTGCTGAACGCCTCCGGCAGCAAGGTCGCGACCCTCCGCGCCAACCAGGTCGTCTACTCGACCATGACGGACACGGACATCACGATCTACCGGCTGACCACCACGTACGCGAAGATCAAGAGCTCGTACGGGATCAGCCCGCTCACCGTGAACGACACCCACCCCACCGCCGGCACGGCCATCAAGGTCGTCTCCGGCTACTGGAAGCGGACCTACAGCTGCAACGTCGACGGCTTCGTGTACCGGCTGAAGGAGGGCGACTGGACCTGGAAGGACTCCCTCCGCTACACCTCCGCCTGCAACACCATCGGCGGTACCTCGGGCTCCCCGGTCATCGACACCACCACCGGCAAGGTCGTCGCCGTCAACAACACCGGCAACGAGGACGGCGAGACCTGCACGGTCAACAACCCGTGCGAGGTGGACGAGAACGGCAACGTCACCATCCACCAGGGCATCAACTACGCCGAGGAGACCTACCAGATCCCCGCCTGCTTCACCACGGGCAACAAGCTGGACCTGAGCGCCGGCGGCTGCGTCCTGCCGAAGCCCTAGGCCCTGTCCCGTTCGTACGGCGGACGGACCGGCCCGCGAGCACGTCCGTCCGCTTGCCGTCCTCGATCACGAACCTGCCGTCGACCAGGACGTATGGGATCCCCGTGGGCAGCGTGCGCGGCTCGGCGAAGGTCGCGCCGGGCGCCACCGTCTCCGGGTCGAACAGCACCAGATCGGCCCGGTAGCCCTCGCGCACCAGCCCCCGGTCCGGCAGCCGCAGCCGGGCCGCGGGCCGGGAGGTGAGGTGGGCGACGCACTCCTCCAGGGACAGGATCCCCAACTCGCGCACGTAGTGGCCGAGATAGCGCGGGAAGGTGCCGTACGCCCGCGGGTGCGGCTTGTCGCCCCGCAGGATGCCGTCCGAGCCGCCGGTGTGGGTGCGGTGCCGCATGATCGTGCGGACGTTGTCCTCGTGGCCGACGTGCTGGAGGATCGTCGTACCGAGCCGGTCCTCGACCAGGAGCCGCCGGGCGGTCTCCCAGGGGCCCTCGCCGCGCAGTTCCGCCGCCTCCCGGACGGTACGGCCCACCAGCTCCCCGAGCGCGGGGTCGGCGACGCCGGAGATCTCGATCGTCTCCCACTCCACCGGCACACCGTGACAGCCGTCCGAGCCGGTCACCTCCAGGCCGTGCCGGATCCGTGCGGCCGTCGCCGGGTCGGCGAGCCGGGCCAGGATCTCCTGCGGACCGCCCTCGCTCGCCCAGCTCGGCAGCAGCGCGGCCAGGGTGGTGCAGCCGGGGGTGTACGGATAGGTGTCGAGGGTGATGTCCGCACCGGCGTCCAGGGCCCCGTCGAGCAGGGCCAGCAGCTCGGGCGCCCGGCCCGCGTTCACGCCGAAGTTCATCGTCGCGTGGGCCAGATGCAGCGGACAGCCGGCCTCCCGGGCGAGGGCGACCATCTCGGCGTAGGCCTCCAGGGCGCCGGCGCCGTAGGAGCGGTGGTGCGGGCAGTAGTAGCCGCCGTACGACGCCACCACCCGGCACAGTGCGGTCAGTTCGGCGTCCGGGGCGTACATGCCGGGTGTGTACGTCAGCCCGGACGACAGCCCGACCGCGCCCTGCTCCAGTCCCTGAGCGACCAACTGCCGCATCCGGTCCAGCTCTTCGGCGGTCGCCTCCCGGTCCTCCCAGCCGACGACGAGCGCGCGGACCGTGCCCTGGGGGACGAGATAGGCCGCGTTCACGGCGATCCCGCGGTCCAGCCGGTCGAGGTACTCGCCGACCGACCGCCAGTCGAAGCCGATGTCGTCGCCGTACCCGTTCCACCCGGTGATCGCCCGCCGCACCTCCTGAAGCGTGCGGTCGTCCACCGGCGCGTACGACAGCCCGTCCTGCCCGAGGACCTCCAGCGTGACCCCCTGCGCGGCCTTGGCCGTGTGCTCCGGGTCGCGCAGCAGGGCGAGATCGGAGTGGGCGTGCATGTCGATGAAGCCGGGGGAGAGGACCAGGCCCTCCGCGTCCAGCTCCCGCACGGCCCGCGGGCGCTGGCAGCCGGCCGCGGCGGCCTCCTTGACGATTCCGGCGATCCGGCCGCCGTCGATCACCACATCGGCCCGGTACGAGGGTTCACCGCTGCCGTCGACGACGTCGGCGTCCCGGATGACCAGGTCCTCCATGCCAGGTCTCCCGATGCCCTAGAAGAAGGTGCGGATGTATTCGACGACCGTCCCGTCGGCCTCGGCCACCGGGATCAGCTGCCACTTGTCGAACGACGTGCACGGGTGGGACAGGCCGAGGCCGATCCAGTCGCCGACCTCGACGTCCGTGCCCGGTTCCGTGCGCAGCCAGGCGTGCTGGTCGGACAGGCCGGTCACGGTGATGCCGTCCGCCGGGTGCTCGACACCGTTCCGGCGTACCACCTGGGCGGCGGGCAGGTCCAGGTCGTAGGCCGCGTCGCGCTTGCCCGCGTTGGCGAAGGCCTGCTCGGGCGTGGGCCGGGAGACGACCTGCGCCCACAGCCGGAAGGCTGGCTCCAGGGCACCCTCCTCGGGCACCCGCGCGAAGGGGGTGAGCCTGCGGTAGTGCCCGTCGTCGTGTGAGACGTACGCACCCGAGCGCAGCAGCTTCAGTACCGGAAGGGAGAGCGCGGGGATCTCGTCGAACACGTCGGCCACCGCGTCGAACCAGGCGCTGCCGCCCGCGCTCACCACGATCTCCTCCGCGTCCTTGAGGAGCCCGGCCCCGTCGAGCTCGGCGGCGAGTCCCACCAGCCGCCGCAGATACGACCGCACCCGCTCCGGATCGGCCTGCGGGACCTCGCCCTCGTACCCCGCCACGCCGACGAGCCGCAGCGTCCGCGCACGGGCCACGGCATCGGCGACGGCCAGGGCCTCCGCCTCCGTCCGCACACCGGTCCGCGCACCCTCGCCGGCGCCCAGCTCGACCACGACGTCCACGGGACGGGCGGCGCCCCTGAGCGCGCAGTCCATCAGCTCGACGCCGCGCACGGAGTCGACGTAACAGACGAACCGGAATGCGGGGTCGGCGGCGAGCTCGCCCGCGATCCAGCGCAGTGCCGAGGCATCCACCAGCTCGTTGGCGAGGAAGACCCGCTGGATCCCGAACGCCCGGGCGACCCGCACCTGGTGGGGCACCGCCAGGGTGATGCCCCAGGCGCCGTGCTCGATCTGCCGGTGGAAGAGCTGCGGGGCCATGGAGGTCTTGCCGTGCGGGGCGAAGGCGAGGCCGTGCCGTTCGGCGTACGCCTCCATGAGCGCGAGGTTGTGCTCCAGGCGCTCGGCGGACAGGGCGAGGACGGGTGAGCCGAAGCCGTCGGCCTCGGCGAAGAGATTGCGGCGCTGGGCGGCCAGTTCGCCGACGGTGAGGCCGTCGGCGTCCGGCGGGAGGCCCTTGAAGCGGTGGTCGACGCGTTCCTCGGCCAGTCGGGCGAGCGCTTCGCTGCTGCTCAATGGAGCCCCTCTCTCGGCTCGTTGCATTCTCCGCAACGGCCATTGCATGTACTGCTAAGTGGTGTCTAGCATCTCGCCGACACCGGGTCAACGGAGTCGTGGCCCGGACATCGGACAGGAGTCATCATCAACGACGCTGCTTACGCCGTGAAGGGTGCGGTCATGGAGGTGGTGGACGTGGTCGCGCTCGGCGAGTCCATGGTCACCTTCCTGCCCACCCGGCCGGGCCGCCTCGCGGACGTACCCTCCTTCGACCGCGCGATCGGCGGCGCCGAGTCCAACGTGGCCTGCGTGCTGGCCGCCGCCGGGCACAGCGCGCGGTGGGTGGGGCGGGTGGGGGCGGACGGGTTCGGCGACCACCTGGTGGAGCGGATCGCCGGGTACGGCGTCGACGTCTCGTCCGTGTCCCGCGACCCGGCCCGTCCGACCGGCGTCTACTTCCGCACGGCCGCCGACCGGGGCACGGGCGCGCACGAGGTGGCGTACTACCGGGCGGGGTCGGCGGCCTCGGCCATGAGCGCGGCCACCGTGGACCTGACTGCGGCGCGGGCGGGGCGGGTGCTGCACCTGTCGGGCATCACGGCGGCCCTGTCGGAGGACTGCCGCGCCCTGCTGTACTCCCTGACGGCACGTCGTCCGGGGCGCCCACTCCTCTCCTTCGACGTGAACGACCGCCCGGCCCTGCGGAGCACCCCCGAGGGGCCCCTCGCGCTCCTCGACCTGGCCCGCAGGGCCGACATCGTCTTCGTCGGCGAGGACGAGGCGGAGGAGGCGTGGGGCATCACGGGCGGCCCGGAGGCGATCCGAGCGGCGCTGCCGGAGCCGGGGCTGCTGGTGGTGAAGCAGGGGGAGAAGGGGGCGACCGCGTTCGGCGGGCGCCGGCCCACCGCACCCCCGGCCACCTTCGAACCTGCCCTCCACGTGGACGTCGTGGCGGCCACCGGCGCCGGGGACGCCTTCGCCGCCGGGTTCCTCTCCGGCACCCTCCGCGGCCTCCCCCTCACGAGCCGGCTCAGGCTGGGACACCTCTTCGCCGCCGCCGCCCTCACCACCCCCGGCGACCTGGCCACGCCCCCCGCCCGGGACCACGCCGACCGTCTGATCGCCCTGGACGGCACCGCATGGGGGAGACTTCGACTCGCCCCCGGCTGGACGCAGGCCGAGTGGGCCACACAGGAGGCGAACACCCCATGAGTCAGACCGTCGACCGCGCCCTGAGCATCCTGCCGCTGCTCGCCGAGGGCCCCGCCGACCTCGGCCAGGTGGCCGACCGCCTGGGCGTGCACAAGTCCACCGCACTCCGCCTCCTGCGCACCCTGCACGAACACGGCCTGGTCTACCGCCAGTCCGACCAGCGCTACCGCCTCGGCGCCCGCCTCTTCGCCCTCGCCCAGGAGGCGATGGAGAACCTCGACATCCGCGAGATCGCCCACCCCCACCTCGTACGGCTGAACGAGGCCTGCGGCCACACCGTGCACCTCGCCGTGTACGAGGAGGGTGAGGTCCTCTACATCGACAAGGTCGACAGCCGCTACCCGGTCCGCATGTACTCCCGGATCGGCAAGCCCGTCGCCATCACCGTCGCGGCCGTGGCCAAACTCCTCCTCGCCGACCTGCCCGACCCCGAGCGCCGCGCCCTCGCGGACAAGCTCGACTACCCCCTCTACACCTCCCGTTCCACCCCCAACGCCCCAGCGTTCCTGAGGGAGTTGGAGAAGGTACGCGAACAGGGCTGGGCCACCGACCTCGGGGGCCACGAGGAATCCATCAACTGCGTCGCCGCCCCCATCCGCGGCGCCGACGGCCGGGTGGTCGCCGCGATGTCGGTGTCCGCCCCGAACGTGGTCGTCACCGCCGACGAACTCCTCACCCTGCTCCCGCAGGTCCGCCGTACCGCGGACGCGATCAGCGGCGAGTACTCCGGAAGAACGCCCGTCGGTGACCCCGAATGACAGACAAGGACCCTGCATGACCGAGAAGACCGCGCTCACCCCGAAGACCCACACCACCCCGCCCGCGAAGTTCTCCCACGGCGTGAAGAAGGGCAACCTCCTCCAGGTCGCCGGCCAGGTCGGCTTCCTGCCCGCGCAGGAGGGCAAGCCTCCGACGCCCGCCGGCCCCACCCTGCGCGAGCAGACCCTCCAGACCCTCGCCAACGTCAAGGCGATCCTCGAGGAGGGCGGCGCCGGCTGGGACGACGTGATGATGATCCGCGTCTATCTGACGGACGTCGACCACTTCGCGCAGATGAACGAGATCTACAACGCCTATTTCGAGGAGCAGGGCCTCACCCAGCCGCCCGCCGCCCGGACCACGGTCTACGTCGGTCTTCCGGCCGGCCTCCTCATCGAGATCGACGCGCTCGCCGTACTCGGCTGAGCACCTGACGACCCCTCACCACCCGCACGTCCCTTCACGGCACGGCGGCCCCCACCCCCGGGCCGCCGTGCCGCGATCCCCCCTGCCCGAAAGCACCATGAACTTATCCAGAGGACCCCCATATGCCCCTCCCGCTCTTGGCCGCACCCGCGCCCACCACCCCACCCCACACCGGAGGCCTGCTGCTCCTCCTGAACGGCACCCCCGGCCTCCTCACGGTCGCAGCCCTGGGCATAGCCCTCCTGCTGTTCCTGATCATCAAGGTCCGGCTGCAGCCCTTCGTGGCCCTGCTCGCCGTCTCCATAGCCGTGGGCCTGCTGGCCGGCCTGTCGGTCACCGAACTCTTCGGCACCGTCCAGCGCTCCGACGCCGTCTCCGCCATCGAGTCCGGCATGGGCGGCATCCTCGGCCACGTCGCGATCATCATCGGCCTCGGTACGATGCTCGGCGCGATCCTGGAGGTCAGCGGCGGCGCGGAGGTACTGGCGGCCCGCCTGCTCGGCCTGTTCGGCGAACAGCGCGCCCCGCTCGCGATGGGCCTGACGGGCCTGATCTTCGGCATCCCGGTCTTCTTCGACGTGGGCATCTTCGTCCTGGCCCCGCTCGTCTACGCGGCGGCCAAGCGCGGCGGCAAGTCGATCCTCCTCTACTGCCTGCCCCTGCTGGCCGGCCTGTCGATGACCCACGCCTTCCTGCCCCCGCACCCCGGCCCGGTCGCCGCCGCGGGCCTCCTCCACGTCCAGCTCGGCTGGGTCATCCTCATGGGCATCGTCTGCGGCATCCCGGCCGTCCTGGCCGCCTGGGCGTTCTCCGCCTGGATCGGACAGCGGATCTTCGTCGCCGTACCGCAGGACATGGTCGAGGCGGCCGAGGAGGCGAAGGAGGCGGTGCTCGCCGAACAGCGCGCCCAGGGCGTGGCACCCCGGGAACATCCGGTCCCGCTCGCCACGGTCCTGGCCATCATCGGTACGCCCCTGATCCTGATTCTCGCCGCGACCTTCTCCTCGATCGCCCTGGGCCCGTCCCCCGCCCGCTCGGGCCTGGAGTTCTTCGGCAGCCCCTTCGTGGCCCTGGCCATCGCGCTGCTGATGGCCTACTACCTGCTGGGCATCCGCCGAGGCTGGTCCCGCAAGTCCCTGGAAACGGTGTCCACTTCCTCGCTCAAGCCGGTCGGCAACATCCTGCTGGTGGTGGGCGCGGGCGGGGTCTTCGGCGCCGTACTGAAGGCGAGCGGGGTGGCCCAGGCCCTGTCGGACACCTTCCACGGTGTGGGCCTGCCGGTGCTCGTGCTGTCGTACCTGATCTCACTGGTCCTGCGGGTGGCCCAGGGCTCGGCCACGGTCGCGATCGTCACGACGGCGGGCATCGTGGCCCCGCTGCTCACCGAGGGCCACCACTCCCAGGCCTTCGTGGCCCTGGTCATCATGGCCGTTTCCGCGGGCTCCATCTTCGCCTCGCACGTCAACGACGGCGGTTTCTGGATGGTGGCCAAGTACTTCGGCATCAGCGAACGGGACACGCTGCGGACATGGACGGTCCTGGAGTCGGTGCTGTCGGTGACGGGGTTCGCGGTGGCGGCGGTGGTGAGCGTGTTCGTGTGAACGTGACGTGAGTGAAACCGGGGATGAGCGGGCTGACTGGTTCCGGCACGGGGAAGTCGTCCATACTGCCGCCGTGGAGCAGCGCATAGGAGCGAGCAGCAAGCCGTCCGGGGCCGAGCCGTTGAAGACCGGGCCCGTGACGGGCGCCGGTTTCGACCCGGCGTTCATTCCCGGCATCTCCGTCCCGGCACCGGCGAAGCCGGACGAACCGGCGGACACGGAACCGGAGGCGGCGCAGTCATCGGCAGTGCCGGAGACGGAGGACGCCGAAGCGCCGAGCCGGCCGGAGGCGTCCCCCGAAGCCGAGGAGACCGAGGAAGAAGCGGCCGAGGGCCCGGTCTTCGAGGCCTCCGACCGCCGCGCCAAGATCGTGGCCGACCGCAAGGGTGTCCGCCTCCGCCTGGACGAGGAGGCCTGCGAGTTCCGCTGGGACGAGATCGCGGCGGTCGAGACGGAGACCCCCCGCTTCGGCAAGCGCTACACGGTCACCGTCCACACCCCGGACCGCCGCTGGTTCCCGATCGAGATCGAGGCGACGGCCAGAGCGCGCTTCACGGAATGGGACGAGCAGCTGGACGCGGTGCTGGACGCGTACTTCGAGGACGCCGAATGAGCCAAGCGGGCCAGGGTCCGGTGGACCTGGTCCGTCTGGAGGACGCCGGCGGCAGCCGAGCCTCGGTCATGACCGCGGACTGACGTTCATGCTGCACATGCTCGAGGACCGCAACCTGGCCGTGTCCGTCCACGACCCCGACCGCCTCACGACGTTGTTCGGCATCGATCCGGACGATGACTGGATCGAAGACCACCACGAGCGGGTGAACCAGGTCAGACGGATGTGGTGGGAGGAGCCTCCTTCAGGGCGCCGTTGAAGGGGGCGAAGGCGGGGCGTGAGCCGCGTGACGGTGGGCTCGTCACAAGGGCGCGGCCGACTCCAGGTCGTCGATGCTGCCCGACATGATCGTCCGCACGTGCTCGGTGATGTGCTCCACGGGCCAGTCCCACCAGGCCACCGCCAGCAGGCGGGTGATGTCCCGGGCGTCGTAGCGGGTGCGCAGGAGGCGGGCCGGGTTGCCGCCGACGATGCCGTAGTCGGGGACGTCGCCGGTGACCACCGCGCCGGTGGCGATGATCGCGCCGTGGCCGATCCGTACGCCGGGCATCACCGTGGTGCCGTGGCCGAACCAGACATCGTTGCCGACGACCGTGTCCCCGCGGTTCGGCAAGCCGGTGAGCAGGTCGAAGTGGTCGGCCCAGGAGCCGCCCATGGTGGGGAAGGGGAAGGTCGAGGGGCCGTCCATGCGGTGGTTGGCGCCGTTCATGAGGAACCGCACGCCCGTGCCGAGCGCGCAGAACTTGCCGATGACCAGCTTCTCCGGCCCGTAGTGGTAGAGCACGTTGCGGGTCTCGAACGCGGTCGGGTCCTCGGGGTCGTCGTAGTAGGAGTACTCCCCGACCTCGATCAGCGGGGACTTCACCAGCGGCTTGAGCAGCACCACTCGCGGCTGCCCGGGCATCGGATGCAGGACCGTCGGATCGGCGGGTACGGGCATGGCGGGCGCATCCTCGGCGGTCGGGTCTCGGTTACCCGTCCATGATCGGGGTACCGGGCCGGCCAGGACACCGGTTTGTCATCCGTGGCGGCGCCCGGGCCGCTCCAGGGCCCGGGCGCCGTCGTATCACCAGGTGGATCTCATGTCACGGCAGCGCGTGCACATGCGCCCCCACCGCGTTCGACCACGCGTTGCCCGCCGACGCGTCCCAGTTCGTCGACCAGGTCATCGCGCCCCGCAGGCCGGGGTAGGTCCTGGACGGCTTGAAGCTGCCGCAGTTCGTGCCGGCCGTCAGGCAGTCCAGGGCGTCGTCGACCACCGTGGGGGACACATAGCCGCTGCCCGCCGCGCTGGTCGAGGCCGGCAGGCCCAGGCCCACCTGGGAGGGGGCCAGGCCGCCCTGGAGCTGGATGCAGGCCAGGGCCGTCAGGAAGTCCACGGACCCCTGGCTGTAGACCTTGCCGTCGCAGCCCAGCATGGAACCGCTGTTGTAGTACTGCATGTTGACGACCGTCAGGATGTCCTTCACGTTGAGCGCGGTCTGGAAGTACGCGTTCGACGTCGACTGCATGTCGATCGTCTGCGGGGCCATCGTGATGACGAGGGACGAGCCCGCCTTCGCCGACAGGGCGCGCAGTGCCTGCGTCATGTACGTCGCGTCGAGGCCGTTCTCCAGGTCGATGTCGACGCCGTCGAATCCGTACGTCTGCATCAGCGAGTAGACCGAGTTCGCGAAGTTCGCCGCCGAGGCGGAGTCGTTGACCGACACCGTGCCGTTCTGGCCGCCGATCGAGATGACGACCTTCTTGCCGGCCGCCTGCTTCGCCTTGATGTCGGCCTTGAACCGGTCGACCGTGTAGCCGCCCAGGCCGGAGGAGTCCAGGTTGAAGGTCACCGCTCCCGGTGTCGACGCGGCGTCCGCGAAGGCCACCGCGACGATGTCGTACGAGGACGGGACGTCCGACAGCTTCTGGACCGTCGCGCCGTTGCTGAAGTTCTGCCAGTAGCCGGTCACCGCGTGCTTGGGCAGGGCGCCTCCTCCGGTGCCGCCGCCGCTTCCGGTGGCGGCCGTCGTGGCCGTCACCGACGCCGACTTCGCGGACTCGCCCGCCGGGTTCGCCGCCGTCACCTGGAAGGTGTACGACGTCGACGCCGACAGGCCCGTCACCGTCGCCGAGGTGCCGGTCACGGAGGTCGCCTTCGTGCCGTCGCGGTACACGGTGTAGCCGGTCGCGCCCGGCACCGTGGACCAGGACAGGGAGACGGACGAGGACGTCGTACCGGAGACCGCGAGGCCGGCCGGGGTCGCGGGAACCGTCGGGGCCGGGTCGCCTCCTGTGCCGCCGTCGGGGCCGTAGACCGAGACGTCGTCGGCGTAGTAGGCCGCCTGGCCGTACCAGCCGTGGGTGTAGACCGTGACGGATGTCGTGGACGCGCCTGTGGTGAAGGTCGTGGACAGCTGCTTCCAGGTCGTCGTGTCCGGTGTCCACGTGGACACGTCCGTCGTACCCGTGCCCGTCACGCCCAGGTAGGAGTAGCCGCCCTGGACCCACGCGCTCAGTGTGTACGTCGAGTCGGGCTTGACCGCGACCGTCTGGGTGCACTGGGCGTTGTCCTGGCCGGCCGGGGTCGCCTTCAGCGCCGCGGTTCCGCCGTGCACCGGGGAGGAGACCGTCGTGCCGCTGCCCGCCGTGCACGCCCAGTTGGCGAGGCCCGACTCGAAGCCGGCGTTCGTCACGTTGTTGACGTCCGCCGCGGAGGCCGGGGTTGCGGCGAGCCCCGCGACGCAGAGGGCCAGGGCCGTGGCGGCGGACCACAGGGTGATTCGCCGTCCGCGGGGTCTGGGTATGCCTGGTGCATGGTCCATGCGGGCCTCCGGTGGGGAAGTGGAGCTCGGAGAGGGAGCCTTGGGGAGGGGAGGGGAGATGCGGTGGCCACCGTCGGGCTACAAGTTGGTCCAGACCAATCGGGGTGTCAAGAGGTCCAGACCAAATGCTTTTCCGGATCGCTGTGCAACCTGTCCGGATTTGGCGGGACTTGCGGCCGGAGAGTTCCCTGCGAGCTTCACCAACGCTGTTCTCCGGCCATTCGGCCGTGGATACAGTGCTCACGTAGTCACGCAGTGAAGTCGTCCCGGCGCGCTGGAGTCACCCCGGCGGGCCGGCGGGTGTGAAGAGCGGGGAGCTGCGCGTGCCAACTGCCATTGCCGTGACCAGTGCCGACATGGCGCTGTCGGCGCAGGACGAACGGACCATGCCGGCCGTCGTGCTCAGCGGCCTCGACCAGCGGCCCCTGGAGCACGCGCTCACCGAACTCCACACCCTCACCGAGCAGTACGGGTACGTGATCGTCGTCTGCTCGCAGGCCACCCCGAAGGCCGTCGTACGACGCCTGCACACCCTGCGCTCGCTGCTGGAGAGCGACCGCATCGCCCTCTTCCGGCCCGACCTGCCCCCGCTGGGCATCGCCGTACTCGCCCGGCAGCTGCGGCAGCTCGCCTCCTGCGATCTGAGTCCGGGCGTGCTCGCCTCCGCCGGGCGGCTGCTCACCCACTACATCCACGCCGGGGCCGTGCTCGGCTCCGTCGCCCGCCTGGACCGGGTGCCGGTGGGGCTGAAGGCGCACGCCAAGTCCTGGGTGCCCGGCAGCCAGTTCGCCGTGCTCGCCCACCCCGAGCCGCAGCTCGTGCGCATAGGACCCGGCGTCACGCTCAAAGGGCCCGAGTTCAACACCTGGATGCTCGTCGCCAAAGGGCAGCAGACGCAGGGCGACTGGGTCGCCGGGCTCGCGGGGCAGTGGAGCGTGCACGGGCTGCGCGAGGTCCCGCTGCCCGCCGAGTCCCCCGCGTGGTGGGGGACGGGGCGCCTGACCGAGTTCTGCAGCTACCTCGCCGATCTGTCCGTCCTGTACCAACTGGTCACGTCGGTACGGCAGTCCGGCTGCCACTGGTGCGGCCTGGACGTCATCGGCGACCGCTGCGTCTTCTGCTCGGCCACCCCGCCCGCCTACGAACCCGCCGCTCCCCGCGCCCTGGAACGGCGCACGCCCGCCTGACCCGACCAGTACGTCCGTATCCCGCTCGACCGATTCCCCCAATGAGGTTGCACGGTCCATGAACTCCCGTCAGCGCCGCGGCGTAATACTCCTGATCCTGTCGGTCCTGTGCGCTCTCGGCGCGTTCGCCGGCGTGCTCTCCGTCGTCCACGACGTGAATTCCAAGGTCGGGCCCGAGGTCACCGCCTACCGGGTCAGGTCCGACGTCAAGCCGTACACCGCGCTGTCGCCGGGCCAGTTCGAGAAGGTCTCGATGCCCAAGCGGTGGCTGTCCGGCACCGCCGTCACCGATCTGAGGCAGATCCAGAACAAGATCGCTGTCACCACGCTGCAGGCCGGCTCCCTGCTCCAGGACGACATGATCGTGGACCAGCCCGCCCTCCAGCCCGGCCAGCAGGAGGTCGCCATCATGATCGACGCGGCGACGGGCGTGGCGGGCAAGATCACCCCGGGCTCGCACGTCAACGTGTATGCCACCTTCGGGGGAAAGAAGGAGGGCGACCCGGACCAGTCGAAGATCATCGTCACCAACGCCCGGGTCCTCGACGTCGGCCAGATCACCGCCCTCAACCCGGACCAGAGCAAGAACCAGCAGCAGCCCAGCGAGGCCGTCCCCATCACCTTCGCGCTGTCCACCCTCGACGCCCAGCGCATCACCTACGCCGAGTCCTTCGCCCAGCGCGTCCGGCTCGCGCTGGTGGCCCCCGGCAGCGAGACCAGCGTCCCGGACAAGGACCGCACCTACGAACTCGCGACGGACAAGTGAGAGGCGGCCCGCATGCCCACCAGGATCCTCCCGGCCGGCGCGGACCCGGACGCCGTCCGCTCCCTCACCACCCTGCTCAGCCAGCTCCCCGACGCCGAACCACAGCCACCGGTCGGCGACTCCACCCAGCTGGTCGACACCCTCGCCCGCCTCGCCGCCGAGTCGGTGGACGAGCTGCCCGAGGTCGTGGTCGTCCACGAGCGGATCGGCCCGGTCCCGGCCCTGGAGCTGATCCGCGAGGTCGCCCTGCGCTTCCCGGCCGTCGGCGTCATCCTCGTCACCACCGACGCCGGCCCCGGTCTGTTCTCCGCCGCCATGGACTGCGGCGCGCGCGGCCTGGTCGCGCTCCCGCTGTCGTACGAGGAACTCGCCAGCCGCGTCCAGGCCGTCGCCCAGTGGTCGACGGGGGTACGGCGCCATCTCGGGCACGGGGCAGAGCTGTTCGGCGGAGTCGGCGGTACGGTCGTCACGGTCAGCGGCGCCAAGGGGGGCGTCGGGGTGACCCTGACGGCCATCCAGCTGGCCCTCGCCGCACAGGCCTCCGGGCGGGCGACCGCCCTGGTCGACCTGGATCTGCAGACCGGCGACATCGCCTCCTACCTCGACATCCAGTTCCGCCGGTCCGTGGTCGACCTCGCCGCCATCACCGACATCTCGCCCCGCGTCCTGGCCGACGCCGTCTTCCGCCACGACACCGGGCTCGCCCTGCTCCTCGCCCCCGCCGAGGGCGAACGCGGCGAGGAGGTCACCGACCGAGCCGCCCGCCAGATCGTCAGCGCCCTGCGCTCACGCTACGAGGTGGTCGTGGTGGACTGCGCCGCCCAGTTGAGCGGCGCGGGCGCCGCCGTGGTGGAGGCGGCCGACACCGCGCTGCTGGTCACCACGCCGGACGTCGTCGCCGTACGCGGCGCCAAGCGGACGGTACGGATGTGGGACCGGCTGCAGATCCGCAAGGCCGAGGAGACGACGGTGGTCGTCAACCGGCACACGCGCAGCACGGAGATCCAGCCCGCGCTGGTGCAGCGCATCACCGGCACGGCGGTGGCGCGTACGGCCATTCCCGCCAACTTCAAGGAACTTCAGGCCGTTGTCGACGCCGGGCGGGTGCATGAGCTGGACAGCAGGAGTTCCGTGAAGCAGGCCTTGTGGGGGCTCGCGGGAGAGCTGGGTCTGGTGAAGGCGGCCGAGGGGACGCATCGGGGGAGTGGGCGCGGCCCGGGTGGATTCCGGCGGCGGAAGGAGTGAGCGCGCCATGAGAAGGCCGGGCGGGGACCGGGGGCAGGTGAGCATCGAGTTCCTGGGGATGACGCCGCTGATCATTCTGACCTTGGTGCTCGTGTGGCAGGCCGTGCTCGTGGGGTACACCTTCACGCTGGCCGGGAATGCTGCGGACGAGGCGGTGCGGGCGGGGACGGCGGCACCGCGCGGGGATGCACGGCAGGCTGCCTGCTCGGCCGCGGGGCTGAAGCATCTGTCGACGGCCTGGAAGGGGGATGCGATGGTGCGGTGCAGTGGATCCGGCTATGTCACGGCCGATGTCTACCTCAAAGTCCCCGTTCTCTTTCCCGGAGTGATCTCCTTCCCCGCCACGGTGACCGGCCACGCCGGCGCCGTCGAGGAGGTGAAGCACTGAGATGCCGTACCGACGCGGAGGGCGGGACGCGGGCCAGGTCGCCATCGAGTACCTCGGGTTCATCCCGATTCTGCTGATCGTGGCCATGGCGGGCATCCAGATCGGGGTCGTCGCGTACGCCGCCGAGCAGGCGAGTACGGCAGCGCGGGCGGGGGCGCGGGCGGCCTCTTTGCAGCAGGACCCACAGCCGGCCTGTGCCCAGGCGGTCAGCGGCGCACTCACCGTGAAGTGCGGGAAAGGCCCCGCGGACGCCGGCTCGGTCACCGTCACCGCCCGGGTGAAGATCCCGAAGATCATCTGGGACTTCGGCGACGCCACCAAAACCGCCACCATGCCGCTCGACCACTAGCCGAGGAGATGCCGACATGAGCCTGCGGGCACGCATCAGCACTCCGGAGGAGCACGGCAGCCGGGGCGAGGACGGGCATCTGGTCGCCTCCTACCGGGCCAAGCTGCTGGAGGAGATCGACCTCGCGGAGATGAGTTCGCTGGCCGCCGCCGAGCGCCGGGCGCGGCTCGAGCGGGTGCTGGGGCACATCATCAGCCGCGAGGGCCCGGTGCTGTCGACGGTGGAGCGCTCGCAGCTGATCCGGCGCGTCGTGGACGAGGCCCTGGGTCTCGGCATCCTCGAACCGCTCCTGGAAGACGCGTCGATCACCGAGATCATGGTGAACGGCCCCGACGCGATCTTCGTCGAACGCGGCGGCCGCGTCGAGCAGTTGCCCCTGCGATTCGTCTCCTCGGACCAGCTGATGCAGACCATCGAGCGGATCGTCTCCACGGTGAACCGCAGGGTCGACGAGTCGAACCCGATGGTGGACGCGCGACTGCCCTCCGGTGAGCGCGTCAACGTCATCATCCCGCCGCTGTCGCTGACCGGCCCCATCCTCACCATCCGCCGCTTCCCGCGCTCCTTCACCCTCCAGGAGCTGATCTCCTTCGGCTCGCTGGACGAGCACATGGTGTACCTGCTGGCGGGGCTGGTGCAGGCGAAGTTCAACATCATCGTCTCGGGCGCGACCGGCACCGGGAAGACGACCCTGCTGAACGCCCTCTCCGGGCTGATCCCCTCCCACGAGCGCATCATCACCATCGAGGACTCCGCGGAACTCCAGCTCCAGCAGACCCATGTGGTCCGCCTGGAATCACGGCCGCCGAACGTCGAGGGCAAGGGCCAGGTCACCATCCGCGACCTCGTCCGCAACTCCCTGCGCATGCGCCCGGACCGGATCGTGGTCGGTGAGGTCCGTGGCGGCGAGTCCCTGGACATGCTCCAGGCGATGTCCACGGGCCACGACGGATCGCTGGCCACGGTGCACGCCAACAGTGCCGAGGACGCGCTCACCCGGCTCCAGACCCTCGCCTCCATGTCCGACGTGGAGGTGCCCTTCGTGGCCCTGCACGACCAGATCAACAGCGCGGTCGACGTCATCGTCCAGCTCACCCGGTTCGCCGACGGCGCCCGCCGGATCACCGAGATCGCGCTGCTCGACAGCCATGGCGGGGAGCCGTACCGGATCGCGACCGTGGCCCGGTTCGACGCCCAGCCCATGACCCCCGACGGCCGCGTGTACGGCAGCTTCCAGTACTTCCCGCTGCCCCGCCGTACCGCCGACCGCCTCTACATGGCGAGCCAGCCCATCCCTCAGGCCTTCGGAGTCGCCCGCTCCGTGGACCAGCTCGCCACCCGAGAAGCCAGGTAGGCCACCCATGGAACTCCACACCCTCGTCCAGCTCACCACCGGAGTGACGCTGCTGACCTGCGTCCTGGCGGTGGCCGGCGTACACGCCTACGCCTCGGGCCGGGCCCAGCGCGCGGACCTGGTGGACCGTCTCTCGCACACCGGCCCCATAGCGGCGACCGGCCGCAGGCGCCGCTTCCGCGACCTGGACCGGCGGCTGCGCCGCACCCGCTTCGGCCGCTGGCTGGAACTGCGCCTCGCGGCGACCGGTCTCGACGTCACCCCGGGCGAGTTCTTCGTCTACATGCTCGCCACGGTCGCCGCGCTCTGGCTGATCGGCCAGGCCACCCTGGCTCCCTTCTTCGGCCCGCTCGCCGGCGCGCTCGGCATCTGGGCGGCGGCCCAGTTCCTCAACTGGCAGCGCCAGAAACGCATCGAGCGCTTCATCAACCAGCTCCCCGAACTGGCCCGCATCCTGGCCAACGCCACCCAGGCCGGCCTGGCCCTGCGCACCGCGATCGGCATGGCGGCGGAAGAGCTCGAGGCCCCGGCCGGCGAGGAACTGGCCAAGGTGGCCGACCAGTTGGCCGTCGGCCACTCCCTCGACGAGGCGCTCGGCGAGCTGGCCGACCGTCTCCCGTCGCGCGAGTTGGTCGTCCTGGTCACCACCTTGGTGCTGTCGAACAGGGCGGGCGGCCAGGTGGTGAGTGCCCTGCGGAACCTGACCGAGACCCTGGAGGAACGCAAGGAGACCCGGCGCGAGATCCGCACCCAGCTCTCCCAGGTGACCATGACGTCGTACGCCGTCCCCGTCCTCGGTGTCGGCGCGCTGTTCCTGATGAACGGGGTGAAGGACGGCGCGCTGGCCCGCATGACCGGCTCCCCGGTCGGCCAGGCCTGCGTGCTCATCGCGTTCGCGATGTACGCGGTCGGATTCGTCCTCATCCGCCGGCTGAGCCGGATCGACGTCTGAGGGAGGGGGCCGGACCGATGGTGGGATTCCTGCTCGCGATGCTGATGGGCCTCGGCGTCTGGGGCGCCTTCACCGGCATCCGCATGTACCGCGCGGACGCCAGACTCCCCGGTGACCTGGCGGTGGCCCTGGAGGTGGGCGCCACCCGCACCGGCGCGGTGGGCTCGGTCATCGACCGGATGGGCATGCGCTACGCCCCCGCCGTGCTGCGCCTGATGGGCCCGCGCCTGGTGGCCAAGTACCGCCGCAAGATCGACCTGGCGGGCAACCCCGGCGGCCTGACCATCGACCGGTATGCGGCGCGGCGAGCGGTGTACGGCGCGCTGGGGGCGGTGGGCTGTGTGGTGTTCCTGCTGCGAGGCCAGTGGTTCGTGGCGGTGCTCCTGCTGTTCTTCGGCGCGTTCTGGACGGAGGTCGGCATCTGGTCGGCGATCCGGGTGCGCAAGGACGTCATCGAGCGCACGCTCCCGGACTTCCTGGACGTGCTGGCGGTGGTGGTCAGCGCGGGGCTCGGCTTCCGCCAGGCCCTGGACCGCGTGGCCTCGCGCTACGAGGGCCCCTGGGCCGACGAACTGCGCATCACCCTGCGCCAGATGGACCTCGGCATGAGCCGCCGCCAGGCCTTCGCGGAGCTGAGGAGGAGGAACGACTCGGAACAGGTGGCGATGTTCGTGACGGCGTTGCAGCAGGGGGAGGAACTGGGCGCGCCGATCGTCGACACCCTCGTCTCCCTGGCCAAGGACATGCGCCGCACCGACGCCCAGAACGCCCGCCGCAAGGCCGCCCGCGCGGTACCCAAGGCCACGCTGCTGATCACCACGTTCATGGTCCCGGCCACGATGCTGCTGCTCGGCGCCGGCCTGCTGCTCGGCTCCGGCGTGGACTTCGGCTCACTCACCGGGAAGTGAGGCGGAGATGACGGTGGCGGGTCTGACGGGGCGCGGTCGCGGGGCAGGCGCGTTCTCCGGGGCCGGGGTGAGAGGGGCTGTCGGCCGGCTCGGGGGGTGGCTCGCGGAGGTCACCGGCTGGTTCGTACGCCGGGTGGGCCGGCTCCGCCGGTCGAAGGCGACGGCCGCTGCGGGGTCGGCCGCCGAGCCGTCGGAGAAGATCCAGATCAGCGCGCTGCAAGCCATGTGCCGTCAGGTCTTCGGCTTCCGCCTGGCCATGATCGCCCTGGCCGCCCCCGCCGCCCTGCTCAACGCGGCCCCGGGCCTGGGCGTCCGCCTGGTCGGCGCGGCCGTGGTGGTCACCTTCATGGTGTCGTACGTCCTCTTCCGCGACTGGGAACGCTTCGGCCCGCTCCTCCTGCGCCACCCCAGCCTGCTCGCCGCCGACACCCTGTTCGGCTCCTTCCTCCTCATCTCGGCCGGCCCGGACACCACCCTCGCCTACGTCAGCGTCTGCACCCCGCTGCTCGCGGGCCTGGTCTACAGCTGGCGCGGCGCGGCCTGTTTCGCCTCCCTCCAGTCGCTGATCCTGCTGCTGGTCCACGCCACCCTGAAGGCCGACCGCCACGCGCCGGTGGCCGAGGCCCTCCTCCTTCCCGGCCTGTGCGTCGTCGCCGGTGCCATGGGTTCGACCCTGCGCAACCTGATGCTCCGTTTCGGCGCCGCGACCCAGGCCCTGACGACGGTCCAGGCGCGCCTCGCGGCGGCGGAGGCGGTGAGCGCGGAACGCGCCCGGCTGGCCCGCGAGATGCACGACTCCGTGGCCAAGACGCTCTACGGCGTGGCCCTGGCGGCGGACGGCCTGGCGGCAACGGCCTCGACCGACGCACCCGACCCCGACCGCATACGTCAGCAGGCGGAACTGGTGTCGCGCTCGGCGCGCAGGGCGGCGGCGGAGTCACGGGAACTGCTGACGGACCTGCGGCGCGAACCGAGTGCCCTGCCCGTGGAGCAGCCCCTGTGGCACGAACTCGCCTACGAGGTGGGCCAGTTCACGGCGCGCACAGGCCTTCGGGCTACCTGCGACTGGCCCACCGGAGCCGACTCCGCCCTCCCCCCGGTGCCGTCCGCCCTGGCCCGTCACCTGCTCTCCATCGCCACGGAGGCGCTGGAGAACGCCCACCGGCACGCGTCGGCGACCCACGTGGACGTACGCGCGAGCGTCCACGGCGATCTGCTCCGCCTCACCGTCCACGACGACGGCCGCGGCCTTCCACCCGGCACCACCCTCGAACGGCTCCGCAGCTCGGGCCACTTCGGCCTGCTCGGGATGGTGGAGCGGGCCGCGCAGGCGGGCGCCCGCATCCGTATCGGCCGGGGCGGCCACGAGCGGGGCACGGAGGTCCGCGTGGAAATTCCCCTGTCGGCCCTCGACAGCGCTGGTTCATCCCCCGGGGAAGCCTGAGAGGAGGCACCGATGCAGCACATGCACCCCTGGCCGGAGATCCCTTCACCCTTTCCGCCCCCCTTGCGTCTGCTGGTGGCCGACGACAATCCCGTGGTCAGAGCGGGCCTGACGGCCCTGCTCTCGGGCCGGGAGGACACCACGGTGGTGGCGGAGGCGGCGGACGGCCGCGAGGCGTACGAGGCGGCGCTGCGGCACCGGCCGGACGTCATCCTCCTCGACGTCCGCATGCCCGGGGTCGATGGAATCTCGGCATTGCCCCACCTGGTGCGGCTGGCGCCGGTCATGATGCTCACCTACAGCCATGAGACGGAGACCGTACGGGAGGCGCTGCGGCTGGGGGCGGGGGGATATCTGGTGCACGGCGAGTTCACGACCGAGCAGTTGGTGAGGGCGGTGCGGGATGTCCGGGAGGGGCGGCCGCATGTGACACCGGGGGCGGCGAAGGCGTTGCTGACAGAGTTGCGGGCAAGTGCATCTGCACACGTGGAACCTCAACTCCCGCAATTTTTAGGGAAAAACTCGCCCGAAACCCTTTCGCAACTGCAATCCCCTATGGGACAGTCGTTCCGTTCACGTTTCCGGCTGAGTACGAGGGAGGCGGAGATCATGGACCTCATCGCGTCCGGCATGACCAACCAGCAGATCGCCGCCGCCTGCTTCATCTCCGAGAAGACGGTCAAGAACCACATCAACCGCATCTTCGCCAAACTCCAGACCACCACCAGGTCCCAGGCGGCCGCGAAGTGGCTGGGGGTGGCCTGAGGTGGGGACGCGGGGGCGAGGACGGCGGGGGGAATGGGTCCGGGGTTGGGCCCTGGGACCCTTGGGCGACGCGAGTGCGGCGCCGTACGTTGCCGGGATCGGAGGCGAACCCGGAGGGGACCACCATGAACAGTTGGTTCAACACCACCGTCGCGTACCTACAGGCCCGCGTCGCCCGCGCCGCCCGCAGCGACCGGGGGCAGACCGCGGTGGAGTACCTGGGGATCATCGCGGTGGTGGTGGCGATCGTGTTGGCGATCACGGGGACGAGCATCGGGCAGACGATCTTCGATGCGATCACGAGCAAGATCGCCCAAGTCACCGGCGGCTGATTCCTCCGCGCAGCGACGCAGGGCAGGCCTTCCCCATCTACATCACGGTGGTGGCAGGCCTGCTTTTTCTTGCGTTGGCGTACCTTGCGGTCGGCCAGGCCGCAGTGAATCGGAGCGGGGCCCAGACGGCTGCCGACTCGGCAGCGCTCGCGGGGGCCCAGAACGAGCGTGACCAGCTCACGGCCCAGTGGGTCAAAGTTCTGGTCGACCCTACGAAGTGGGAGGACATCTTCGAGGGCAAGGTGACGTTCGCCGACCCGTGCTTGCGCGCCCGCCAACTCGCCACGCAGAACGATGCCGCATTGAATTACTGCCCTGTACCAGGGATGAAGTACCACGTTGACGTGCAGACCAACGCGTCCGTAGGCCGGTCTGTCGTGCCGGGGTCGGAGCACTTCCAGTCAAAGGCGTCCGCCACCGCCGTGATCGAGCGGCTCTGCACGTTCAATCCCTCTGATGGCAAAGCAGCAGGCAAGAAGGCCCTGCCTCAACTCACCTGCAAGGACCACAGGACCTGGGACCTGAATCCGGATGACCTCACCGACCTCCCGAAACCACAGGACCTCTTCGACGTCCATCTGGCGAACGATCAATGACGAAGGAAGCGGAGCGATGAGCATGCGGTTCACTGCGAAGGCCCGCAGGGGGATGGTCGCATTGACCGTTGCGGCTGGTCTGGCCGTCGGTGTGGCCGGTTGCGGTGGAAGTGGTGGCGGTGACGACAAGAAGCCGGACGGTTCGGCGTCCGCTTCCCGGACGACTGGCTCCGACTCGCGCGCCCAGCAGGGGCAGTCGGACCAGCCGCTGGCCGAGTTGAAGGGGTCGGACGGCCTGCTCCTCCAGATCACGTCAGCTCAACGCGATGCGGGCGGCTTCGTGACGGTCAATGGCACCTTGAAGAACGACGGGGGGCAGAGCGCGGTGATCCCCTCGGCGCTGAGCGGCAATGAAACCGAGATCATCAAGAACGGCAAGTCCCTGGGCGGGGCCGCGCTGGTCGACGCGCAGGGCAAGAAGCGGTACTACGTGCTGCGGGACACCGAGGGCCGCCCGCTGACGACCACCGGCTTCTCGACACTCAAGGCCGGAGCCACCCTGGCCGTCTTCATGCAGTTCCCCTCCCCTCCCGCGAACACGACCGACGTGGAATTCCAGCTGCCGACCTTCTCCTCCGCCACCATCAAGATCTCCGGGTGAGGCCGAAGTGACCACCACCCGTCTCGCCCTCACCCTCGCCGCCGCCACCCTCCTCCTCGCCACCACCCCGGCCCGGGCGGACGGCACGGACCCCAGCCAGCCCCCCGTCACCGAGCCCTCCGCCGCGGCCCCCGTCAAGATCGACCCCACCGATCCCGACCTCAAGCTCCCCGAGGGTGCCACGCTCGCCGCGCCGAAGGTGCTGGACATCAAGTCGGTCGTGGAGGATCAGAGCGGGGACGAGCGCCGGGAGGACACCAACGCGGACGTCACCTTCGCGCTCCAGGCGGAAGTCCTCTTCAGCAAGGACAGTGCCAAGCTGGGCGACGACGCGAAGGCCCGTATCGCCACGATCGCCGAGGAGATCAAGAAGCAGAACGCCACCCAGATCCGTGTCTTCGGCTTCACCGACAACCTCGGCTCCGCCGCTCACGGCGACATCCTGTCCAGGCAACGCGCCAACGCGGTACAGGCCGTCCTGGACCAGGATCTGAACGATCCGAACATCACCTTCGAGGTCCGCGGCTACGGCGAGCAGTTCCCGATCGCCGACAACTCCACCGAGGAGGGCCGCAGGAAGAACCGCCGGGTCGAGGTGTCCTTCCCCCGCACCAAGGACTGACCCGCCAGGGAGGGCTCGCTACTCACCCACCTCGTACTCGAACCAGATCCGATGGGTGCCGTCCGCGTCGATCCGCAGACCGCCGGCCCCGCGGATCCCGGCCAGCGCCCCCGTCCCGCTCCCCGGCACGATCACGAAGAACTCGGCCTCTCTGCCCTCTCCGTCGGTCGTCGCCGAGTGGGCGAAGTTGAAGGTGCCGCTCAGCCCGCCGAGGCTCCCCTCGAAGGACTCCATGGCGACATACGTGCCGGTCCCACTCGACTGGTCGTACGCCGCGGTGAACAGCGTCCCCGACACACCGGCGACCTCACCCTCGTACCGCTTGCGCAGCGTGGCCAGCCCGACCGGCACCGCCGTCTCGACCACCGGCTCCGGCAGCCGCACCTCCGCCGGAGTGAACTCCTCGACCTTGAACGTTCCCGTGGCTCTCATGCCCGGATGCTAAATCGCCCCACTGACAACGCCGCGGCCGACGGGCGCGGCTACGCCGTCTCGACGGACACGCGCACTCCGGCCTTGACACCCCACCCGGCCATCGCCCCCGCCTCCGCCTCCAGTACGTGCCGCGCCCGGAGCCGGGGGAGGCCCAGGCGGCCCGGCCGCATCGTGCGGACCGCGAGGACGGTCAGCCGGCGGTCCAGGTAGGCGACGTCGATCGGGATGCGCATGCCGAAGGTGTGCACCCCGCTGGCCGGGGAGAGGAGCATGGCGCCGTCGAGCGCGTCCCGGCCCAGCAGCCCCTTCGTGCGGGCCCGGTAGGAGGCCGCGAGTTCCAGGGGGAGGATCACCGGGTCCTCGCCGTCCGCGTCACCCGGCACGATCAGGCTTCCCGCCCCGTCTCGCCAGCGTCTTCCCATGTTCCCTCCCCCGGGCCCGCGGCCTGCGAACTCGCCGCCGGTCGAAATGAGTTGCCACTCCACGTCCTCCCCACTAGGAAGGCATCCATGACTGGACTCGGTGTCGTGTTCCGTCCCCAGCTCCCGCCCGAGCGGCTGCGGGCGGTGGCCCGCGTAGCGGATGAGGTGGGGCTCGAGGAACTGTGGTTGTGGGAGGACTGTTTCCGGGAGGGCGGGATGTCGACCGCCGCCGCGGCGCTCGCGTGGAGCGAGCGGGTGCGGGTCGGGGTCGGGCTGCTGCCCGTGCCGCTCAGGAACGTGGCCCTGACCGCGATGGAGGCCGCCTCCCTGCACCGGATGTTCCCCGGCCGGGCGACCGTCGTCGTCGGGCATGGGGTGCAGGACTGGATGGGGCAGGTGGGCGCCCGGCCCGCCTCCCCGCTCACCCTGCTCGGCGAGCATCTCGACGCCCTGCGTGGCCTGTTGGGCGGGCAGCGGCTCAGCGTGCGGGGGCGGTACGTCTCCTTGGACGACGTCGCTCTCGACTGGCCGCCGGAGCGGGCGGTGCCCGTGTTCGCCGGTGCCACCGGGCCGCGCACGCTCCGTCTCTCCGGCGCCAAGGCCGACGGTACGGTCCTCACCGCCTCCACCTCCCCGGACGGCGTACGGCAGGCCCGGCAGCTCATCGAGGAGGGGCAGAAGGAGGCGGGGCGCGGTGCACATCACCCGGTCGTCGTCTATCTGCTCGCCGCCACGGGGACCGACGCCGAGGCCCGGCTGCGGGCCGAACTCGCCGACGAGGGGCTGGAGTCGGCCACGGACGTGGGAGTGGCCGGTGACGCCGGTGCCGTGGCCGCGGCCGTACGGCGGCTTGCCGAGGCCGGGGCCGACACCGTCGTGCTGCAGCCGACCGGGGACGAGCCCGACCCGGAGGGGTTCGTGCGGTTCGCCGCCGAGCAAGTCCGCCCGCTGGTGCCGTAACCGCAGGTGGCGGGGCGTTGTCAGTGGCGGCTGCCACACTGCCCTGCATGACCGATGAGCGGGGCGAGCACAGTGAAGTGGGCCTGCGGGGTGTCACGGACGACGATCTGTTCGTCTTCCTCGCCCATGAGCACGACCCGGAGGCCGTCCGGCGGTCGAGGTTCACGCCCCGGCCGCGGGACGCCTTCCTGCGGCATTGGCGGGAGCGCGTGCTGGGCGATCCCGACTGCCTCGTGCGGACGGTCACCGTGGGCGGTGAGGTCGCGGGGAACGTCGTGTCGTGGACGGAGGGCGAGCGGCGGTTCGTGGGGTACTGGCTGGGGCGGCCGCACTGGGGGCGCGGCGTCGGCACTCGCGCGCTCGGTCTCTTCCTGGAGCTGGATCGCGTACGGCCCTTGTACGCCGACCCCTTCCACGCCAACACCGCCTCCGTCCGCCTGCTGGAGAGACACGGCTTCGAGCGGACCGGCACCGTCCGGCACGGGGACGACGAGCACGTCCTCCTCGTCCTCGACGGCCCCCCGAGCGAACACCCCTGACGGACGGCCCCCACGCCCTGGCAACCACCCTTCGAGCCGACCCGGGAAGCGCTGCGGGCCGGTCAGCAGGCCTGCCGGCGCGGTGCTGGCTTTGGCTGCTGCCCCGGTTGCTGGTCGGTCCCGTGCGGGTGACCTTCGGGTAGCCGCCCGCACCGCCCGCCCGAACGGCCTACACCCGGTCGCCCCGCCCAGACCGGCCCACAGCGACCGGCCCGCCCCGCTCACCTCACCCCGCTCACCTCACCCCGGTCACCGGTGGATGGTCGCCGGTCGCGCCGTCGATCAGTTCCCGCAGGATGTCCATGTGGCCGGCGTGCCGCGCGGTTTCCTCGACCATGTGGACCAGGGTCCAGCGCAGGCTGACGGTGATGTCCCGCCAGGCCGGGCTGCCCTGCGTGTCCAGGGGCAGGTCGGTGATCACCGCGTCGGCGGCGGTGCGGGCGCGGCCGTAGAAGGCGGTGATCCGCTCGGTGGTCTCCTCGGGGGTGACCCGCATGTCGTCGTGCGGGTCGAACCACAGCGGCTCGGCCTCCCCGCCGAAGGTCTCCACGAACCAGCCGTACTCCACGCAGGCCAGATGCTTCACCAGGCCCAGCAGATTGGTGCCGCTCGGGGCCATCGGCCGGCGCACCTGCTCGTCGTCGAGGCCGTCCAGCTTCCACAGCACGGCGTCCCGGTGCCGGTTCAGGCTCGCGTGCAGCGTCTGCTTCTCTCCGGCGGAGTAGGTCGTCATGTGGGAAGTCGTCATACGCGCGGAAATTAGCAGGCCGCGCCGTCCAGTGCCCTGAGATCATGGAGGGCATGTCCGTGAACCACTCCTTCGAAGACCTCGTGGCCGAGGGTGCCGCCGTACCGACCGAGGGGTGGGACTTCTCCTGGTTCGAGGGCCGGGCCAGTGAGCAGCGGCCCTCGTGGGGGTACGCCGCGCAGGCGGCGGAGCGGCTGGCCGGGGCCGGGGCCGTGCTCGACATCCAGACCGGCGGCGGCGAGGTGCTGGACTTCGCGCTGGGCAGGGCCGAGCCCGCCCGGCCGGTGCTGGCCGCCGCGACCGAGGGCTGGCCCGCGAATGTGGCCAAGGCGACCGCCCTGCTGCGGCCGCGCGGTGTGGTGGTCGTCGCCGCCCCGGACGACGCGCCGCTGCCGTTCGCCGACGAGACGTTCGACCTGGTGCTCAGCCGGCATCCGGTGCGGCCGTACTGGAAGGAGATCGCCCGGGTGCTGCGGCCGGGTGGCACGTACTTCGCCCAGCATGTCGGGCCGGCCAGTGTCTTCGAGCTGGTGGAGCACTTCCTCGGGCCGCTGCCGGAGGAGGTGCGTCGCGGCCGGGACCCCGAGCGCGAGCGGGCCGACGCCGAGGCGGCGGGGCTGGAGGTGGCCGGGCTGCGGGCGGAGCGGCTGCGGATGGAGTTCCGCGACATCGCCGCGGTCGTCCATTTCCTGCGCAAGGTGGTGTGGATGGTCCCGGGTTTCACGGTGGCGGCGTACGAGCCCCAACTCCGCGCGCTGCACGACCGGATCGAGCGGGAGGGGCCGTTCGTGGCGCACAGCACCCGGCACCTCTTCGACGTGCGCAAGCCGGGTCGATGACCGCCGTGAGCCCGACTGATTCACCTCCGGTTTGCCAGGGGTTTCCACATTGTTATCCGCTGCGGTTCACATCAGCCTCACCCGTCACATAGGTTCAGACCAAGGGAATTCGCGTCGGCAAACCCGCGCGGGCGGTACCGCGCAGTGGAGGGGGCTGCGCGGTGCCTGTGAAACCGCCGACCTCCCCGCGCCCCCGAAACGGAACCGTCAAGTCACCGTTCGCTGACCGGGTAGCCCGTCGGAGGGACCCCCCGGGCAACTCGCCGAATGTCCCCAAGATGGCGTAAACCGCCCGGATCTCTCCGGATCCCTCCGAATCGCTTCGTATCCGATCGGTTTTCCTTGGGATTCCGCTGTGAATCCGCCATACGGCACCCCTGAATCCAGCCTTCCGCGCCCACCGGGGCGTCGCCGGATGATTTCGGAGAGTAGTTGTGTGCCGCTGATGCACCCACCATCCCTTACGAAGGGTTATGGTGGAAACCCCCCCTCGGGCCGGTCCGTCTCCCCCCCACGGACCGGCCCGTTTTTTCGTTCCCGGCCGGCGGCGCGCTCTTCGGATCCTCCCGGAACCTCTCGGATGCGGCGAGCGTCCCTACCCAAGGGATGCGGGGCTGTCCTCGGCGTACGGCTGCGCCGCGTGGGCGCGAGCACCGCCCGCACCGCCGCACTCGGCGGCGTCACCGCAGGCCCCGAACCCCAATCCCCAAACCCCGGGCCGGGACAAAGCCTCCAGCGGGGTAGGCTCAAACACCTCCCGCACCCCCGAACCCGCCGCCAAACCCCCGGAGGGCCACGTGAACCTGCGCGACACCCTGCGCAGCCTGCTCGTCAGGCTCTACGCACGCCGGGTGGAGGGCCACCTGGACCACGATCAGGTGCCCAAGCACATCGGCGTCATCATGGACGGCAACCGTCGCTGGGCGAAGGCGTCCGGCTCCACCACCGTCCACGGCCACCGGGCCGGTGCGGAAAAGATCGAGGAGTTCCTCGGCTGGTGCACCGAGACCGACGTCGAGGTCGTCACCCTGTGGCTGCTGTCCACGGACAACTTCGACCGGCCGCAGGAGGAACTCGTCCCGCTGCTCGGCATCATCGAGGACGTCGTCCGCACGCTCGCCGCCGACGGCCGCTGGCGGGTGCACCACGTCGGCACGATGGACCTGCTGCCGGCCGGCATGCAGCGCATCCTGAAGGAGGCCGAGGAGGCCACCGCCCACATCGACGGGATACTCGTCAACGTGGCCATCGGCTACGGCGGCCGGCAGGAGATCGCCGACGCCGTGCGCTCCATGCTGCTCGACGCCCGCGACAAGGGCGTGGCGATGGAGGACCTCGCCGAGTCCGTCGACATCGACATGATCGGCCGTCATCTCTACACCGGCGCCCAGCCCGACCCGGACCTCGTTATCCGCACCAGCGGTGAGCAGCGGTTGTCCGGATTCATGCTGTGGCAGACCGCGCACTCCGAGTACTACTTCTGCGAGGTCTTCTGGCCGGCCTTCCGCAAGGTCGACTTCCTGCGCGCCCTGCGCGACTACGCCGCACGTCACCGCCGTTACGGCGGCTGAGACCCCCCGAATGCCCGGTCGGCCGCCCGGCCGGCGGGATGCTCCGCTTACCCCTGTTCGTGCGGATGTAACGAGGAGTTCACCGGCACGCCCGTGGCTGCTTTTGCATGGCAGTGCATGTTCGAGGGCATAAGCCAAGCAGGTCGACACCCGAACCACGGGTGTCGGATCTCAGCGGGCGGCACGGGGCCGTCCGCCCGGGAGGCCCGTTGCACCAGCCCGACCGTGCCCTCACTGCACGGAAGCAGACGCGGAGGGCCGGTTCTCGGCCCGCGTATACGCATCGCGGCCGTCGACCGGTCCAGCTCGATCTCGTCGCTCCCCGACCTCATCCGAGGGGGTACGTCCTTCCGTGGTGACCAGCACAAAGCGCCACAAGCCAGACCGGCGCACCTATGTTCTCGACACCAGCGTCCTGCTGGCCGACCCGAACGCCCTGACCCGCTTCGACGAGCACGAGGTCGTGCTCCCCATCGTGGTGGTCACGGAACTGGAGGCCAAGCGGCACCATCCGGAACTCGGCTACTTCGCCCGTCAGGCCCTGCGCCTGCTGGACGACTACCGGGTGAAGAACGGTCGCCTCGACGCCCCCATCCCGATCGGGGAGCTGGGCGGGACCGTCCGTGTCGAGCTGAACCACTCGGACCCCAGCGTGCTGCCCACCGGCTACCGCCTGGGGGACAACGACTCCCGCATCCTCGCGGTCGCCCGCAATCTGCAGGCCGAGGGGTACGACGTCACCGTGGTGTCGAAGGACCTCCCGCTCAGGATCAAGGCCTCGTCCGTGGGCCTCCTCGCCGAGGAGTACCGCGCCGAACTCGCCATCACGGAGAACTCCGGCTGGACCGGAATGTCCGAACTGACGCTCTCCGCCGAGCAGGTGGACATCCTCTTCGAGGAAGGACACCTGTACGTCCCCGAGGCCGCCGAACTGCCCGTGCACACCGGGCTGACCATCCACTCCGAGCGCGGCAAGGCGCTCGGCCGGGTCAGCGCCGAGGGCAACGTCCGCCTGGTGCGCGGCGACCGGGAGGCGTTCGGCATCAAGGGCCGCAGCGCCGAGCAGCGCATCGCGCTCGACCTGCTGCTCGACCCGGACGTGGGAATCGTCTCGATGGGCGGCCGGGCCGGCACCGGCAAGTCGGCGCTGGCGCTGTGCGCGGGCCTGGAGGCGGTCCTGGAGCGCCGCCAGCACCAGAAGGTGATGGTCTTCCGGCCGCTGTACGCGGTCGGCGGGCAGGAGCTGGGCTATCTGCCGGGCAGCGAGGCGGAGAAGATGAGCCCGTGGGCGCAGGCCGTCTTCGACACGCTGTCGGCCGTCACGTCCCGCGAGGTCATCGAGGAGGTCACCGCGCGCGGGATGCTGGAGGTGCTGCCGCTCACCCACATCCGCGGCCGTTCGCTGCACGACGCGTTCGTGATCGTGGACGAGGCGCAGTCGCTGGAACGGAACGTCCTGCTGACCGTTCTGTCCCGAATCGGCGCCAATTCGCGGGTCGTTCTGACCCATGATGTGGCGCAAAGGGACAATCTGCGGGTGGGTCGCTACGACGGTGTGGTGGCCGTCGTGGAGAAGCTGAAGGGGCATCCGCTCTTCGCGCACGTCACGCTGACCCGGTCCGAGAGGTCCCAGATTGCTGCGCTTGTGACCGAAATGCTGGAGGACGGGCACATCTGACCTGACCCGCACAGCAGTTGGCGCCGTCCGGCAAAGGCCAAGAGCCTAGCCGGGCGGCGCCTCGGTATGTGGAGCTTTCCGGAAATCCCCCGGGCCAAACGGGATGTGACCTTTCACACGCAACACAGAATTGCCACCCGGCGTCCGGTTGCGGCAGAGTCTCAGTCCTGTCAGGCCCCGCATACGACACAGCCGTACCCCCAGCGGTACAGCGCCACAGAAGTAACACCCAAGTCCATACAGTTCGTCGTATGCCGCCCGAGCACCACGCGGCGCTCCCCGAGAGGGAGTTGCCCACCGGGCCCGCGCCTCCCGTGACCCCGCAGTTGGGAGGCCAGTGCCAGGGGCACGATTGCGTCCGCCAGGGTCACCGAAGCGGGCGATGCTGGAAGGAAACCGTGTGAGCCGGATTTCGGTCCGGGGATTCGCAGTGGCCTCGGCCACCGCGGTCACCGCCGTCGGAAGCGTCGTCGGAGTTGCCTCGGGCAGCGTCGCGCAGAACAACAACGACGCCGAGGCGACGGCAGCCGACACCACGCTCCTCGCGGACATACCCGCGGGCCAGCAGGCCCAGGTGCAGTCCGCGTCCCTGACGCAGCAGGCCGACGCCCAGGCCATCGCCGCCGACGCGAGCGCCAAGAAGGACGCCGAGGCGGCGGCCCGAAAGGCAGCCGCCGAGACCGCGGTCGCCAAGAAGGCGGCGGCCGAGCAGGCGGCCAAGGACGCCAAGGAGCGCGCCCAGGCGAAGACCGAGGCCAGCCGAAGCGGCGGCAGCAGCGACGCCAGCTTCCCCGTTCAGTCCTCGTACACGGTGGCGCAAGTCCAGGCCATCGCACGGCAGATCGTGCCGGCCGGGCAGTTCCAGTGCTTCAGCAACATCGTGGACCACGAGTCCACCTGGAACTACCAGGCGGTCAACGCCTCCTCCGGCGCCTACGGTCTCGTCCAGGCACTGCCCGCCGGCAAGATGTCGTCCGCGGGCGCCGACTGGCGGACCAACCCGGCCACCCAGATCAAGTGGGGCCTGAACTACATGAACCAGCGTTACGGCAGCCCCTGTGACGCCTGGACGTTCTGGCAGGCGAACGGCAACTACTGAGGCCCGGCCGCGCCTCTCAACCTTGCGCAGCCCCTCCCCGTCTTAGGGGAGGGGCTTTCGCCCTGTACGGTCGTACCCGGATGCCTCCAGGGGGAGGAGAGGTGGCGAGCACGCGGGGACGCGGGGGAAGAGGACGGATCATGTCGCGAGTGCCAGGGTGGCTCGGCAGGCTCGGTGCCGGTCTCACCGAGATGAGCGAGCGCCTGGACGAGCGTCGTGCCGAGGTGGAGCGCGAGCACACCGAGAACCCCCCGGACGCCCCGGACACCCCGTCCCGGCCGAGCGGCCCGGCCCTCGTCGCCGACGTCCCCCTCGCGGATGTCCCCGTCGCCGACGCCGTACCGCCCGCCCATACGCCCGCGCCGTCGGCCGGCCCCCGACCCGATCCCGCGCAGGCCGTGCCCTGGGGTGTACGGGTCGCCGCCGAGGCCGGCTGGCGGTTGCTGGTCCTTGCCGGGACCGTCTGGGTGCTGATGCGGGTCATCAGCGCGGTCCAGCTGGTGGTCTTCGCCTTCGTCATCGCCCTGCTCGTCACCGCGCTGCTGCAGCCGACGGTCGCCCGGCTCACCCGCCGCGGAGTGCCGCGCGGCCTTGCCACCGCGCTCACCGCGATCAGCGGGTTCGTCGTCATAGGGCTGATGGGCTGGTTCGTGACCTGGCAGGTCATGGAGAACATCGACACGCTCTCCACCCAGATCCAGTCCGGCATCGACGACCTGCGCGACTGGCTGCTGAAGAGCCCGTTCCACGTCACCGACAAGCAGATCAACCAGATCGCCAAGAACCTCCGCGAGGCCATCGGCGCCAACGCCGACCAGATAACGTCCGCGGGCCTGGAGGGCGTTCAGGTCATCATCGAGACCCTCACCAGCATCCTGCTGGTGTTCTTCTCGACGCTGTTCCTGCTCTACGACGGCAAGCGCATCTGGCAGTGGTTCCTCAAGCTGGTGCCCGCCGCGGCCCGCCCGGCCATCGCCGGCGCCGGCCCGCGCGCCTGGCGCACCCTGACGGCGTACGTCCGCGGCACGGTCCTGGTCGCCCTGATCGACGCGATCTTCATCGGCATGGGCATCTACTTCCTCAACGTGCCGATGGCGGTGCCGCTGGCCGTCTTCATCTTCCTGTTCTCGTTCATCCCGCTCGTCGGCGCGGTCGCCTCCGGCGCGCTCGCGGTGATCGTGGCGCTGGTGACCCAGGGTGTCTTCACGGCCGTCATGACCCTGCTGGTCGTCCTCGCGGTCCAGCAGATCGAGGGCCATGTGCTCCAGCCGTTCATCCTCGGCCGCGCGGTCCGCGTCCACCCGCTCGCCGTCGTCCTCACCGTGGCGGCCGGCGGCATGGTGGCGGGCATCGGCGGCGCGGTGGTGGCCGTACCGCTGGTGGCGGTGACGAACACGGTCGTGGGATATCTGCGGCAGTACTCGCTGCAGATGCAGCAGCAGACGTCCGGCGCCGGGGAGAGCGTCCCGGAGAACGCCGAAGACCCCGTCCACCAGGAGTGAACGGGGTCTTCAGGGGGTGGCCTACTCGGCCAGCACGGCCTCGGTCTCGAGGGTGACGCCGACCGCCTGGATCACCGAGGCGATCTTGAACGCCTCCTGGATCACCTCGCGCTCGACGCCCGCCTTGCGCAGCACCTGCTCGTGCGAGTCCAGGCACATCCCGCAGCCGTTGATCGCGGAGACCGCGAACGACCACAGCTCGAAGTCGACCTTCTCCACGCCCGGGTTGCCGATGACGTTCATCCGCAGGCCCGCGCGCAGGGTGCCGTACTCGTGGTCCGACAGCAGGTGGCGCGTCCGGTAGAAGACGTTGTTCATCGCCATGATGGCGGCGGCCGACTTGGCGGCCGTGTACGCCTCCGGCGTCAGGTTCGCCTTCGCCTCCGGCTCCAGCTCACGCAGCACGATCGGGGACCGGGAGGCGATGGCGGTCGCCAGCACCGTGCCCCACAGCTGTTGCGCGGGCAGGTCGGAGTTGCCGATGACCGAGCCCAGGTTGAGCTTGAGGTCCTTGGCGTAGTCCGGGACGCGGGACTTCAGCGAGTCGAGCGACATGGGTCACTCACCGGCCAGCAGCGCGACCGGGTCCAGGGTGTCCTCGCCCTTGCTCCAGTTGCACGGGCACAGCTCGTCGGTCTGCAGGGCGTCCAGGACCCGCAGGACCTCCTTGGGGTTACGGCCCACGGAACCGGCGGTCACCATCGTGAACTGGATCTCGCGGTTCGGGTCGACGATGAAGACGGCGCGCTGCGCGAAGCCGTCCTCGCCCTCGATGCCCAGGTCGCGCATCAGCTCGTGCTTGGAGTCGGCCATCATCGGGAACGGCAGGTCCGTCAGGTCCGGGTGGTCCTTGCGCCAGGCGTGGTGGACGAACTCGGAGTCACCGGAGAAGCCGAGGATCTGGGCGTCGCGGTCGGCGAACTCGTCGTTCAGCTTCCCGAACGCGGCGATCTCGGTCGGGCACACGAATGTGAAGTCCTTGGGCCAGGCGAAGACCACCAGCCACTTGCCCTCGTAGGACTTGTGGTGGATCTGCTCGAACTCCTTGCCCTTCTCCAGCGAGACGCAGGCGGTCAGTTCGAACTCGGGGAACTTGTCACCGACAGTGAGCACACGCTCTCCTTGCAGCGAGGAACACCCCTTTTGAGGGTGTTTCCCATGGGTTGGACGCTGTCGATGTTGGCACAGAGGGCATTGATTAGTGAAATAGCTACACTCGGTCATGTTGATCGGAGGTAGTTATCAGTGACCATGAGTAACGGAAAGCGGAGACAGCCGAGCCTCGCCCAGCTGCGTGCGTTCGCCGCCGTGGCCGAGCACCTGCACTTCCGGGACGCCGCGGCCGCCATCGGGATGAGCCAGCCCGCCCTGTCCGGAGCGGTCTCGGCACTGGAGGAGATCCTGGGCGTGACCCTCCTCGAGCGTACGACGCGCAAGGTGCTGCTCTCGCCCGCCGGTGAGCGACTCGCGATGCGGGCGAAGGCGGTGCTGGACGCGGTCGGCACGCTGCTGGAGGAGGCGGAGGCGGTCCGGGCGCCGTTCACGGGCGTCCTGCGCCTCGGGGTGATCCCGACGGTCGCGCCGTACCTGCTGCCGGCCGTGCTGCGGCTCGTCCACGAGCGCTACCCGCACCTCGACCTCCAGGTGCACGAGGAGCAGACCGCCAGCCTGATCGACGGCCTGGGCTCCGGCCGCCTCGACCTGCTGTTGCTGGCGGTGCCGCTCGGTGTCCCCGGAGTCGTCGAACTCCCGCTGTTCGACGAGGACTTCGTGCTCGTCACGCCGCTCGACCACTGGCTCGGTGGCCGCGAGGGCATCCCGCGCGAGGCGCTGAAGGAGCTGAACCTGCTGCTCCTGGACGAGGGTCACTGCCTGCGCGACCAGGCCCTCGACATCTGCCGGGAGGCGGGCCGCGCGGACGCGCCGGTGACGACCACGGCCGCCGGTCTGTCGACCCTGGTCCAGCTGGTGGCCGGCGGCCTCGGCTGCACGCTGCTGCCGCGTACGGCCCTGAAGCTGGAGACCACCCGCAGCAGCCACCTCCTCACCGGCTACTTCGCCGACCCGGCCCCGAGCCGCCGGGTCGCCTTCGCCATGCGGGCGGGAGCGGCCCGGTCCGCCGAGTACGAGGAACTGGCGGCGGCCCTGCGCGGGGCGCTGCGCTCGCTGCCGGTGCGGGTGCTCGAATCGGACGCCTGAGCCCGTCAATCGATCAAATGAGTGTCGAACAAGGCGATGTGCAACGGCTCGAAACTCCAACTTCCGTCAGTCCGGATCAGGTGGGAAATCCCCGGCTGAAACAGGCCGCTCCGCTGATACACATACCCCCTCGGTGCGACGCGTCAGGCGTCTGTGCGAAATACAAGGGGACTGATGGATCACGGCGGGCTCGGGCACGCGCTGACCGCGTGCGGGCGTGACGGATTCACGGGGGAGCTGCGGGTGCCGGGCAGCCCCGGCGGTGCCTTCCATCTGCGGAACGGACTCGTCGTGGCGGCCGAGAGCCCCGGCGCCCCCGGTGCCGAGGCCCTGCTCCTGCGCTCCGAGCGCATCGACGGGGAGCGGTGGACGGACCTGGTGCGCGCGACCGGGGAGCGCTGGCCGGTCGCCGGACTGATCGCGCACGGCTACGCGGGGGCCGCCCAGCTCCGGGTGGTGTGCCTGCTGGCGCTGCAGGACGCGGCCTTCGCCGTCGTCGCCGGCCGGGTGGACGCCTTCGAACGGGTCACCGGCACCGAGCCGCACGCCCCGGTCGCCGTCGGCGAGCGGCCCGCCCGGCTGCTCGAGGACGCGGTGCGCAAAGCGGCCGCCGTGGCCGCGCTGCCGTACCCCGTACGCCCCGACCGCGAACGGCCCCTGCCCAGGGCCGCGCCGGACCACGCGCGCACCCCGCTGCAACGGGAGCTGCTCGCGCACGCCGACGGCCGCCGTACCGCCCGTGACCTGGCCTTTTGCACCGGCCGCGGGGTCTACACGGTCACCGTGGAGGTCGCGCGGATGCTCGGCGAGGGGCTGCTGGAGTGCGTCGGTCCGTTCACCGAGCCCCCGCTCCTGATGGCGCCCGAGGCGCCGGTCCCCCGGCACCCCGAGCCGTCCGCGCCGGAGCCGGAGGCGCCTTGCGAACTGCCGCGCCGCGCACCCGGTGCCAGCGGCATCACCGAAGTCCTCGTCCCGCCGACGAGCGGGGCGGGCTGGAAAGGGTTCTTCCGGCTGCGGCACGGAACCGCCGAATGACACGGGCCCGTTGACCGCCGCAGCGGTCGGATCCGGCAACAGAACAAGGGAGTTGAGTACATGGATCACGAAGCCCTCGCGCGGGAGATGCGCGGACTGCGTGAGCAGGTGACCGGGATCACCGACACGGCCCTCGCGGCGGCCGACGGCATGCTCATCGCGGCCGACACCGCGGAGTCGATCGACCCGGAGGGGCTCGCCGCGCTCGCGGCTGCGGGCCTGGGCCTGGCGCGCCGCACCGCCACCGCCACATCGCGCGGAGCGCTGCGCCAGACGGTGACGTACGGCAGCCATGGCTGCGTCGCCTTCTACGCCGTCGGCGACACCGCGCTGATGGTGGTCCTCGGGGACGAGGGGATGGACGTGAACCGCCTGCACCGGGCGACCCACCCGGCCCTCGACCGCATCGGATCGATCCTCACCGAGAAGACGCCTGAGGGGGTGTGACGGATGGCCACGAAGCGTATGACGGGTTTCTCCGACCAGGTGATGAGTCTGGTCAAGTCACTGCGGGCCGAGACGCCCGACTGTGTCGCGGCCGGCGTGGTCGACATGGCCACCGGGATGCTGCTGTCGTACGAGACCGTCGACAACCACCCGCCGGAGGTCCTGGACCTGCTGGCGGGCGCGACCCTCGACCTGTTCCAGGGGCGTACGGTCGTGATGATCGAGGACGTCTTCAAGGAGCGCCGCGGCGTCAGCGACGACACCCACTTCTTCCAGGAGATCCTCGTCAACAGCGACAACCTCACCCACCTGTTCCTGCGGATGAACGAGCAGCAGGACGTCGTCGCCGTCGTCGTCTGCCGTAAGTCGGTGAACGTCGGCATGCTGTTCGCGCAGGCGCGGAGGGTGGTGCGGGAACACAGCCTGTGAGGATGCGGCCGTGGGCCCCCGGGCGGGAGGGGCCCACGGCGCACCGCGCTCCTGCTGCGCGCCGCTACTCCGTGCGCAGGCCCTCCGGCCGCATCATCCGCAGCAGCGGCGGCAGGCTCAGCAGCGTGACGGTGAGGACGACCGCCGCGCCGGCGCCGGTCATCGACAGCATGCTCGGCCAGTCCACGCCCACCGTCGCGCCCACCATCTTCAGCAGCACCGCGCCCAGCGTCAGTCCGACGGTCGAGGCGAGCAGCAGGCCGAGGGTGATGGGGATCGCCGTCTGCCACAGCACCGACAGGCCCAGCGTGCGCCGCCGGGTGCCGAAGGCGACCAGCGACGACAGCAGCTTGCGCCGCTCGCGCAACTGCTCCAGCTGGGACACCAGCAGACTCGCGCCGATCAGCGCCAGCACACAGACGGCGCCGGCGGACGTACCGGTGCGGATGGAGGTGAACTGCTTCGAGCGCTCGGAGGACGACCACACCATCGCGTTTGCCAGCGGGTCGATCCGCGCCGCGGTGTTGCGGACGTATTCGTGCGCGTCCGGCAGCGACTCGTCCAGCGCGAGGTACACCGATCCGGTCAGCGTGGCGCTCATCCGGTGGGACACGGCGGCCGGGGTCATCAGCACACCGCTCTCCTTGAAGCCGGCCGGACCGATGAGCGCGCGGCCCCGCTTCAGGTTGCCGGGCACGGTCCACACGACGTCCGGGCCGTTGCCCGCGCCGTCGCTCGCGTCGAGATGGAGGGTGCGGCCGGGCCGGGCGAGCTTCGCCACGTCGGCGTCCCGGTCTGCGCCGGTCACCGCGAAGACGTCGCCGTCGCGGCAGCTCGGCAGGTCGGCCATCTCCCGCAGCGTGGCACAGGTGCCCACGGTGAGACCGACGGTGTTCGCCGGCCCCTTGTCGGAGCTCCAGCGCCCGTCGCCCAGCTCGGTGCTGCCAACCGAGGTGGCCTTCCGTACGCCCTTGGTCGCGGCGAACTGCTGGGCGGCCGGGAGGAAGGGCAGCCCCCGTGACAGGTTGACCTGCATCTGCACCCGGTCGGTGTTCTGCGCGGTGTACTTGGTGTAGTCGTCCTGGACCCCCGCGAACAGCATCTGCAGCGCGATCGCCCCGGCCACCGCGACCGCGATGCCGTTGACCAGGCGGGCCGCCGAGCCGCTGCTCAACTGCAGCCGCCGGACGGCCAGTTGCCAGGACAGCCCGCCGCTTCCGAGCCGGGCCACGACCGCCTCGACGACCCATGGCAGCAGCGCGGTGACACCGACGAGCAGCAGCAGGACGCCGCCGATCACCAGGTACTCGTTGAAGGTGCCGTTGTTCCGGCCCTGTCCCATCATCGGCGCGAGGCAGGCAAGGCCGCCCAGCGGCAGCAGCAGCCGCCACCACAGCCGGCGGCGGGTGGGCTTGGCCGTACGGACCACGCCCAGCGGCTCGATGACCACCCGGCGCAGCGCGAACAGCGTGACCAGCACCGCCGCCGCCGGAACGGCGAGAGCGACCAGGGCGGCCAGTGCCGGGGAGGGATCGAGATAGCTGGGGAAGACGCTGATGCCCACGATCTCGACCGAGCCCGCGAGCTGCCGGCCGAGCAGGAAGAAGACGGTGCCGAAGACCAGCCCGAGCAGCGAGCCCGCGAGTGCCTCGCCGGCCGCGATCCGCCGGGTCATCCGGCTGTCGGAGCCCACCAGCCGCAGCGCGGCCAGCCTGCGGTCGCGCCGCTCGCCGCCGAACCGTACGGCCGTGGCGATGAACACGGCGACCGGCATCAGCAGCACCACGAAGACGACCAGCACCAGCAGGATCAGTACCGGGTCGGCCTTGTTCACCGGTGAGGCCTTCGGCGGACCGAAGTGGTCGATCCGGGCCGTCCGCCAGCCGTCGAAGCGCGGGGCGAGGTCCTTCGCCCCGGCGTAGTAGGCGAGTTCGTGCGAGCCGACGAGTCCGGGCTCGGCGATCGTCCCGGTGATCCGGTACGGCAGCCGCTCGCGCAGCAGCTTGCCGTCCGCCGAGCCGAGGAGGTCCTTCAGTGCGGGGGAGACGACCATCTCGCCGGGCGCCGGGTACTTCGTGAGGCCCGGAGCGAGCGGTGCCCGCGGCCCTTCGGGCTCCACCAGCCGGCCGCGCACGTCGCTGCCGCGGAAGGTGCTGTCGGTGTCGGAGATCACCAGGGTGTTCGCGGCCTTCGCCCGGTGCGGGCCGTAGGTGTAGTCCAAGCGGTCCTGGTTGCGCTGGTCCCGTACCGCCAGCGCGTTCGGGATCGCGGTCGTCAGCAGCAGCAGCGCGACGCCGAGACCGACGCCGACCGCCGTCAGCAGCATCCGGATCCAGCCCTCGCGCCCGCCGGTGAAGGCGAACCTCACGCCCATGCCGAGGTCCCTGGACCACTGGCGGGCACTCATATGGCGCGCTCCATGTCCCGTGACTTGCCGTCGCGTACGACGATCTCGCGGTCGGAGTAGGCGGCCACCCGGGCCTCATGCGTGACGAGGACGACGGCGGCGTTGGTGGAGCGGGCCGCGTCGGTCAGCAGCTCCATCACACGCTCGCCGTTGAGGGAGTCGAGCGCGCCGGTCGGCTCGTCGGCGAACACCACCCGGGGCCCGGTGACCAGCGCCCGCGCCACCGCGACGCGCTGCCCCTGGCCGCCGGAGACCTCGCCGGGCCGCTTGCCGCCGAGGTCGTCCACCTCCAGGCGTTCCATCCAGGTGAGCGCGGCCCGCTCGGCCTGCTTGCGGGGGGTGCCGTTCAGCCGCAGCGGCAGGGCCACGTTCTCCACGCAGGTCAACTCGGGCACCAGCTGGCCGAACTGGAAGACGAACCCGAACTCGGACCGTCTGAGCGCGCTGCGTTCGGTGTCGCTCATGCCGGCCAGTTCCCGGCCGTCGTAGGTGATGGACCCGGAGTCGGGCGGCACGATGCCGGCGAGGCAGTGCAGCAGCGTCGACTTGCCGGAGCCGGAGGGGCCCATCACGGCGACGACCTCGCCGGGGTGGATGGAGAACTGGGCGCCGTCGAGCGCGACCGTGGGGCCGTAGGCCTTGCGCAGGTCCTCGGCGACGAGCAGGGAGCCGGGAGGAGGAGGAACGCTGGTCATGCGGCCACCGCCGCCCTGAGCTTGTCGAGGCGCGCGGCGGTCAGTTCCAGCCAGCGCAGGTCGGCCTCGAGGTGGAACAGCGCGTGGTCGCAGATCAGCTGGTCCGCGAGGTCGCCCTTGCGCTTGCGGTCGGTCAGGATCCGCATGCTGCGCAGGTGCTCGGAGCGCTGGGCGTCGAGGACGACGGAGGCGTCGCGGTGGGTGAGGAGGGCCAGGACGACCTTGGTGTACAGGGTCGACTGCAGGTACTCCTCCGGCTTCTCCGGGGTGCCGAGCCAGTGCTCGACGTCGGTGATGCCGGCGGCGGTGATGGCGTACCGCTTCCGCTCGGGGCCGCCGCCCGCCTCGATGCCGTCGACCTCCACGAGGCCGTGCTTCAGCAGCCGGGACATCGTGGAGTAGACCTGGCCGTAGTGCAGTGGCCGGTCGTGACCGAACTTCTCGTCGAAGGCCCGCTTCAGGTCGTAACCGTGCCGCGGGCCGGACTCCAGGAGTCCCAGGAGGGTGTGACCGATGGACATGCCAAGCACTCTACACATGGTGTATACGCGGCATGTATACACGGAGTGTGGGGATCATGGCGTGCTGTAGGGCGGTGCAGGTGGGAGCCGATTGTCACGGTTCCGAAACAGGTGGCCGGCCTCGCCGCGGCAGCGGTCCCGTCTCCTTCGGCAGCCGCCCGGCGTCCGCCAGTGCCTTGCGCAGCAGGAACTCGATCTGCGCGTTGGCCGACCGCAACTCGTCCCCGGCCCAGCGGGCCAGCGCCTCGTACACCGACGGGTCCAGCCGCAGCAGCACCTGCTTGCGCTGCTGCTGCGGCCGTCGCTTCGGAGTCTCGGAGGGGTCCGTCACTGGTAGAGGGTCCCGGTGTTCAGGACCGGCTGCGGGGCCCGGTCCCCGCACAGTACGACCATCAGGTTGGACACCATCGCCGCCTTCCGCTCCTCGTCCAGTTCCACGATGTCCGCCTCCGCGATCCGGCCGAGCGCCGCCTCGACCATGCCGACCGCGCCGTCCACGATCTGCCGCCGCGCGGCCACGACCGCACCGGCCTGCTGCCGCTGGAGCATCGCCGAGGCGATCTCGGGAGCGTATGCGAGATGCGTGAAGCGGGACTCGATGATCTCGACTCCGGCCGCCTCCACCCGCACTTGGAGCTCGACGGCCAGCTTCTCGGTGATCTCCTCGGCGTTGCCGCGCAGCGACAGACCGTCCTCGTCGTGGGCGTCGTAGGGGTACTCGATCGCTATGTGCCGTACGGCCGTCTCGGTCTGCGTGGCGACGAACTCCGCGAAGTCGTCCACCTCGAACGTGGCCTGCGCGGTGTCCTGGACCTTCCAGACCACGACCGCGGCCAGCTCGATCGGGTTGCCGTAGGCGTCGTTGACCTTCAGTACGGCCGTCTCGTGGTTGCGCACCCGGGTGGAGATACGGGTCCGTGAGGTGAAGGGGTTCACCCAGCGCAGGCCGTCCTGCCGGATCGTGCCCCGGTAGCGCCCGAAGAGCTGGACGACCCGGGCCTCGCCGGGCGCGACGGTGTTCAGGCCGCGCAGCGAGATGATCGCGGCGAGGAAGACGACGACACCGGTGACGATGAGCCCCGCCTTGGCGCCGGCGGAGGAGACGGCCGAGGCGGAGGCCAGCAGTGCGGCGGTGGCGCCGAGGCCGAGCAGCCCGAGCAGCAGGGCGAGCCCGCCGCCGATGCTGTGCGCGGTGAACTCCCGTACGCGGGGGGCGGGCATCTCGGGCGTGTCGGACATAAGGGGTTCCCCGTTCTTGTCGGTGTCTAGCTTGGATCTAGCTAAGTGATATCACTTTTTGCCGCCGAAGCAACCCTGTGACCTCCAGATCCGTCGGTTCCTTCGGGGCGGGTGCTGATTGTCACGTCCGTAAAAGAACGGATCGGACGTCCTTTGTCATATAGACGGGTGTTAGTTTTCGGAGCTGACCCCGAGACGGAAGCGGAGCGAAGGAACCCATGGGACGAGCGGAAGAGAGACGAGCGCGACAGCGCGGTGGCCACCGCGCGGCGCCCAAGCGCCGCCGCTCCACCCCCACGGGTGAGACGGGTGGGAAGAGACCCCTCATACGCCGGATCTTCACCTGGAAGAAGGTCCTCGGCACGTTCTTCGGGCTCTGCCTGCTGGTGATCGCGGCCTTCATCGGGCTGTACATGTACGTGGACATCCCGGCGGGCAACGCCGACGCCCAGTTGCAGAGCAACATCTACAAGTACAGCGACGGCACGATGCTCACCCGCACCGGCTACCTCAACCGTGAGAGCGTCGACCTCGCCCAGGTCCCCAAGGACGTCCAGCGCACCTTCGTCGCGGCCGAGAACAAGTCCTTCTACCACGACTCCGGTGTCGACCTCAGGGGCACCGCCCGCGGCGTCCTCAACACCCTGATGGGGCGCGGCACTCAGGGCGGTTCGACGATCACCCAGCAGTACGTCAAGAACTACTACCTGGACCAGAACCAGACCGTCTCGCGCAAGCTGAAGGAACTGGTCATCTCGCTGAAGCTGGACCGCCAGAAGTCCAAGGACTACATCCTCGCGGGCTACATCAACACCAGCTACTACGGCCGCGGCGCCTACGGCATCCAGGCCGCGGCCCAGGCCTACTACCGCAAGGACGCCAAGGACCTCTCGGTCCAGGAGGGCGCCTACCTGGCCGCGCTCCTCCAGGCGCCCAACCAGTACGACTGGGCGCTCGCCAGCGACACGGGCAAGAGGCTGGCCCAGGCCCGCTGGAACTACGTGCTGGACAACATGGTCAAGCAGAACTGGCTGGACGCGGGCAAGCGCCGGACCCTGCAGTTCCCGGTCCCGAAGGCGCCCAAGGCGGCGCCCGGCATGAAGGGACAGACCGGCTACCTGGTCGACGCGGCCAACGGGGCGCTGGAGAAGCAGCTGGTCGCCCAGGGCAGGGCCAACTCCCTCGGTGACGCCGAGGCGTTGGTGCGCAAGGGCGGCTGGACCATCACGCTCAACATCGACCGCAAGAAGCAGCACCAGCTGGAACAGGCCGTCAAGGAGCAGCTGACCAGCAAGCTGAACCCGAAGAAGCGCTCCGTCGACGCCAACGTCCAGCCCGGCGCGGTGTCCGTCGACCCCAAGACGGGCAAGGTCCTCGCCATGTACGGCGGCGCGGACTACTTCAAGCACTACACCAACAACGCGACCCGCCGCGACTACCAGCCCGCCTCGACCTTCAAGCCGGTGATCCTGGCCGCCGCTCTGGCCGAGGGCGCCCGGACACAGGACGGCCAGCCCATCGCGGCGAACACGATCTACGACGGCACCAGCGGCCGCCAGGTCGTGGACCACGGCAGCAAGGTCGGCTTCGGCCCGCCGAACGAGGACGACCAGAACTACGGCCCCATCACCGTCCAGACGGCCATGAACAAGTCCGTCAACTCCGTCTTCGCCCAGATGGGCGTCGACGTGGGCATGGACAAGGTGATGTCCGTGGCCGACAAGCTCGGCATGGACACCAAGGGCATGGAGGCGGTCCCCGCACAGACGCTGGGCTCCATGGGCGCGAGCCCGCTGGAGATGGCCGGCATCTACGCGACGCTCGCCAACCACGGCGTGAAGGTCACCCCGGCGGTCATCAAGTCGGCCGAGCACAAGGACAGCAGTGTCACCCTGCCGGACCCGGTCGGCGACCAGGTGATCCCCCGCGAGGCCGCCGACACGGTCACCTCGGTGCTCACCGGCGTGGTCGACGACGGTACGGCCAGCGACTCGGTGGCGCAGAACCCGGCGCGCAACGGCCAGCAGGTCGCCGGCAAGACGGGTACGTCCGACAACAACAAGTCGGCCTGGTTCACCGGCTACACGCCCGGCCTGGTCACCTCGGTCGGCCTGTTCGGCGAGGACTCCAAGTCCCACGCCCATGTCCCGCTGACGGGCGCCACGGGCCTCATCACCGCGGGCGGCGGCCGTATCAACGGTGGTACCTACCCGGCCAAGATCTGGGCCGCGTACACCTTCGACGCGATGGGCAGCGTCAGCAAGTTCGACCTGGAGACCACACAGGGCGCCGCGGTCCAGCCGTCCGAGACGCCGTCGGCCACCCTGAGCCCGTCCCACACCCCGTCGCACACGCCGACCAGCAAGCCGCCGACGTCGTCCGCGCCTCCGACCAGCAAGCCGCCGACGTCGTCCGCGCCTCCGACCAGCAAGCCGCCGACGTCGTCCGCGCCTCCGACCAGCCCGCCGCCGACGGGCGGTGTCACGGACAACCCGCTCGATCCGGGCGGCGGCCAGAACTTCGGCCAGTAGGCCAGTAGGCCAGTAGGCCGGCAGGAGCGCACACGCGAAGGGCGCCCGGGAACTCCCCGGGCGCCCTTGGCACATGTGCGGGGCTCTCAGCTCCGGTTCAGCTCGAACCAGACCACCTTGCCCATGCTCAGCCGGGTCGCGCCCCAGCGCCGGGCCAGCTTGTTGACCAGGTACAGCCCGCGCCCGCCCTCGTCCGTGGCCCGCGCCTGGCGCAGCCGGGGCAGCTGCGGCACGTCGTCGCCGACCTCGCAGCGCAGCACGTCCGTGCGCAGCAGCCGTAGCGTCACCGGCCGGGACGTGTACCGTACGGCGTTCGTCACGACCTCGCTGACCAGCAGCTCCACCGAGTCCGACAGGTCCTCCAGGCCCCAGCGGGCGAGGGCGCGCCGGGCCAGCCGGCGGGCCTGGCCGGGGGCCGTCTCCTCCGGCTCCAGCTGCCAGTACGCCACATCGCTCGGCGCGATCCCGTCGAAGCGGGCCGCGAGCAGCGCGATGTCGTCGTCCCGGTCGCCCGGGCCGAGCATGTCCAGCACCTCGTCGCACAGGGCTTCCAGCGGCGGTGGATGGTCCGGGCCGGTCAACTGGGCGGTCGCGGCGAGCTTCTCGCGCAGCTGCTCTATGCCGGTCCACACGTCCCGCAGCCGGGACTCCACCAGCCCGTCGGTGTACAGCAGCAGCGTGGCCCCGGCGGGCGCGTCCAGCTCAACCGCCTCGAAGTCCACCCCGCCGACCCCGATCGGCGCGCCCGGCGGCACCCGCAGCACCTCGGCCCGCCCGCCCAGGTGCAGCAGCACGGGCGGCGGATGGCCGGCGTTGGCGATGGTGATGCGGTGCGTGACCGGGTCGTAGACGGCGTACAGACAGGTCGCCATGCGGTCCGTGCCGAGCCGCTGCGCCTGCTCGTCCAGGTGGTGCAGCACCTCCTGCGGCGGCAGATCGAGATTGGCCAGGGTCTGCGCGGTGGTGCGCAGCTGGCCCATGATCGCCGCCGAGGTCATGGAGTGGCCCATGACATCACCGACGACCAGCGCGACCCGGCTGCCGGGCAGCGGGATCGCGTCGTACCAGTCGCCGCCGACCCGCGCGGTCTCCGCGGCCGGCAGATACCGCGACGCCAGCCGCACACCCGTCGGGCGGGGCAGGGTCTCCGGCAGCATGGTGCGCTGCAGCTCGTCGGCGATGTAGGCCTCACGGCCGTACAGCACCGCCTTGTCGATGCCGAGCGCGCTGTGCGTGGCCAGCTGGGCCGCCACCAGCAGGTCGTCCGCCTCGAACGCGAGCCGCTCCGGGCGGCGCAGGAACAGCGCCGCGCCGATCACCCGGCGCCGGCCGCGCAGCGGCGCGAGGATCGCGTGCTGCCCGGACGGTACGACCGTCTCGGCCGAGTCGCCGAGCAGCTCGGGCAGCGCGGCCCGGGCGGCGGGCGCGTCGGCGAACACCGGCCGCACCCCGCGCAGCACCTCGTTCAGCGCGCCGCCGGGGCGCACCTCGCACAGCTCGGTGGTGAGCGAGGACAGCTCGGCCAGCGGGCTCGGCTCCGGCTCCGGGTCGAAGGCCGGCGGCAGCAGCACACCGTCGGTGTCCCGCTCCTCCGGAATCCGGTCGGTACGGCGCAGCCGCAGCACCACCGGACCGGTGGGCCGCTCGTCGCCGACCGGCAGCGGGTCGCGCAGATAGACCAGGATCGCGTCCGAGAACGTCGGCACGGTGGCCCGGCACAGGCCCATCACGATCTCGTCCAGATCGAGACCGCGCGCGATCCGCCGGGTGGCCGCGCCCACGAATCTCAGCCGGTCCCCGTCGCGCCGCATCGGCATCGGCCGGCCGGGAGGCAGACCGCGCCCGGTACGGCGTTCCTGGCCGCCCGGCGTCCGCTCCTGCTCGGCGCCGGGCTGGGGCGGAATGGCCTCCGGCGCGGGGCGCGGGCGGTGCGCGCCGGGCTCGGCGGCGGCGGGCTGGGAGTGCTCGGGGCCGTTGACTGGGGGCTCCTTCCCCTTGCCGACCGGGACCTGCGTCCCCTTGCCGTCCTTTCCCGTGCTGCCCGGGATCTGTGTCTGCGCGCCGTCCCTTCCCTTGCCGCAGGGCGCGGCCGTCCCCGGTCCGGACGGTGTGCCCTCGGCCCGCGCCTGCACCGGTAAGGCCGGGGTGCCGGCCGGCGCGGGGGTACGGTCGGCCGGTTTCTGGGTACGCAGGAGCGCCCCGCGGCCCTCCGCGGGGTCGGCGCCCTGGGGGCGCTCGAAGGAGGTGGGCTGCTCCGTCACGCGTGTCGCATCCATCCGTACGGCACTGCACGCCGGGCGCGCAGTTGCTCCCGCAGAAGTCCCGATACCCGCAATACGTGCCCCAGGAACGGAATTCCGGCGTGCCAAGAGGTAATTCCTGTGCCACCGGCGGACGGCCGGCGCCCGGCGGTGGTCGTGCCCTGGTACCCCTCGCTCACGTGCTGCCGCCCCTCGGTGACGATCGGTCAAGCCCGGCGCATGCTCCCACAGTTGCACTTGTGCGCCCTTGCGGAGGACGATCCTACGTTTCTGGCCCGGGGGCGCATCAAGGGTCTCATGAGGACACATGCGCGGTCGTACGATCCCAGTCCTCGGGGAGAGAAGGTACCGCCCAGGACGGATCCGGGCGCCAGTGCTGCCAGCCGTCCGAGAACGGCGGCCCCCAGGCCTCGATCACCTCGACCGCGTCCCGCCCGGCCACCCGGACCCGCTCGGCGGTCGCCGCGTCCATCAGCCCGTCCCGCTGGGCCTGCGCGAACTCGTCCTCGTCGCGCCAGTGCCAGCTGCGGTCGGGGTGCACGGAGATGTCCAGGAAGTAGTCCTCGGAGTCCACCCCGCCCGTCCAACGGGCCAGCGGCTGCTCGAGGTTGACGTACCAGTTCTTGAACCGCCAGCCCGGCTCCCAGAACAGCCACACCGACCAGGGCCGGCCGGGCTGGGCCAGCTTCAGCACGCCGGTGCCGAACCAGCGGTCCCGCTGCACCGTGCGCGGCTTGGTGTAGCGGGACTCCAGCGGCTCCAGATGCACGGGCCTGCCGTCGGCGAGCACCGGCTTCATGCACTCGGTGCCCGGCGCCAGCCACACCGCGAGCAGATCGTCGTCATCGCGTACGACGGTGACGGGCCGCGCGATGTGGAAGTGCTCGCCGGCGTTCTCCCGGTAGCGCCACAGGATCCCGGTGCCCGGGGTCCAGTGGAGCGCAGGTCCCGTATCCGCCGTGCCCGCCGTGTCCACGTGTGTCGTCGCTCCGTCGTCCGTCATGGACAGATATTAGGTGCCGTAGGCATACGACGCTGCGGTGCACATCACGGTTCCGGGCCGGTGGCCGGAATGGTTCGCCCGTGGTTACGGGTGTGTCATCCGCAGGACGTCCAGGGCCTCGTCGAGCTGTTCCAGCGTCAGGTCGCCGCGCTCGACGTACCCGCCCTCCAGCACGACCTGCCGGATGGTCTTCCGCTCCGCGAGGGACTTCTTGGCGACCTTCGCGGCCTCCTCGTAGCCGATGTACTTGTTCAGCGGGGTGACCACGGACGGGGACGACTCCGCATACTCCCTGGCCCGCTCCCGGTCGGCGGTGATGCCGTCGATGGTCCGGTCGGCCAGCAGCCGCGAGACGCCGGCGAGCAGCCGGATGGATTCGAGCACGTTCTTGGCGATGACCGGGAGCATGACGTTCAGCTCGAAGTTCCCGGCGGCTCCGGCGGTGGCGATGGTGGTGTCGTTGCCGATGACCTGGGCGGCGACCATCAACACCGCTTCGGGGACCACGGGATTGACCTTGCCCGGCATGATGGACGACCCCGGCTGGAGGTCGGGCAGCCGGATCTCGGCGAGCCCCGTGCGCGGTCCGGACGCCATCCACCGCAGGTCATTGGCGATCTTCGTCAACCCGACCGCGATGGTCTTGAGCTGGCCGCTGGTCTCCACGATCCCGTCCCGGGCACCCTGCGCCTCGAAGTGGTCGCGGGCCTCGGTGAGCGGCAGCCCGGTGGCCCGGGCGACCTCCTGGATGACGGCGGCGGAGAAGCCGGGCGGCGTGTTGATACCGGTACCCACGGCGGTGCCGCCGAGGGGGAGTTCGGCGAGCCGGGGCAGACAGGCGCGCAGCCGCTCGACGCCGTAGCGCATCTGGGCGGCGTACCCGCCGAACTCCTGGCCGAGCGTCACGGGTGTGGCGTCCATGAGATGGGTCCGCCCGGACTTGACGACGTCGGCGAACTCCTCGGACTTGCGGGTCAGGGAGGCGGCCAGGTGGTCGAGGGCGGGGATGAGGTCGTGGGTGACGGCGGCGGTGGCGGCGATGTGGATGGAGGAGGGGAAGACGTCGTTGGAGGACTGGGAGGCGTTGACGTGGTCGTTGGGGTGCACGTCACGGCCGAGTCGCTCGCTCGCGAGGGTGGCGATGACCTCGTTGGTGTTCATGTTGGAGGACGTGCCGGAACCGGTCTGGAAGACGTCGACGGGGAAGTGCTCGTCCCACTGCCCCTGCGCGACTTCGCCGGCCGCCTCCTGGATCGCCTCGGCGGTCTCCTCGTCGAGCACTCCGAGCTGTGCGTTCACCTTGGCGGCGGCGCCCTTGATCCGGGCCAGCGCCTCGATGTGCGCGCGTTCGAGGCGCCGGCCCGAGATGGGGAAGTTCTCGACGGCACGCTGGGTCTGGGCGCGCCACTTGGCGGCGGCGGGGACGCGGACCTCGCCCATGGAGTCGTGCTCGATGCGGTAGTCGCTCATGGGCGTTATAGCGATCGGGAGCGGGGGGTTGTTCCCGGTCGTTACGCTGAGTGAGCGACCGATTGCAGCGGGGTATCTGATGCGTCGAAGTGCTCGACCGCTCCGGGGTGCGGGCGGCCTCAACGGTCAGTTGGAGCCGCCCGTAAACAGGGGCAGAGGCCTTACGCCAGCCCCGGACCCCGTACCGGGATCGAAGTGAACGTCGGCGCCGGGGCAGGGTCCTGGAAGAAGTCGTTGCCCTTGTCGTCCACGACGATGAACGCCGGGAAGTCCTCGACCTCGATCTTCCAGACGGCCTCCATGCCCAGCTCCTCGTACTCCAGGACCTCGACCTTCTTGATGCAGTCCTGGGCGAGGCGGGCGGCCGGGCCGCCGATGGAGCCGAGGTAGAAGCCGCCGTGGGCGTTGCACGCGTCGGTGACCTGCTTCGAGCGGTTGCCCTTCGCCAGCATCACCTTGGAGCCGCCCGCCGCCTGGAACTGCTCCACGTAGGAGTCCATACGCCCGGCCGTCGTAGGACCGAAGGAACCGGAGGCGTAGCCCTCGGGGGTCTTGGCCGGGCCGGCGTAGTACACCGGGTGGTCCTTCAGGTACTGCGGCATCTCCTCGCCCGCGTCCAGCCGCTCCTTGATCTTGGCGTGCGCGATGTCACGGGCCACGACCAGCGGGCCGGTCAGGGAGAGGCGGGTCTTGACCGGGTACTTCGTCAGCTCGGCGAGGATCGTGTCCATCGGCTGGTTGAGGTCGATCTCGACCACGTCGGAGGACTCGTCGAGGTGCTCGTCGGTCGTCTCCGGCAGGAAGCGCGCCGGGTCCCGCTCCAGCTGCTCCAGGAAGACGCCCTCGGCGGTGATCTTCGCGACCGCCTGGCGGTCGGCCGAGCAGGAGACGGCGATGGCGACCGGGCAGGACGCGCCGTGCCGGGGCAGGCGGACCACCCGGACGTCGTGGCAGAAGTACTTGCCGCCGAACTGGGCGCCGATACCGATCTTCTGGGTCAGCTCGAAGACCTTCTGCTCGAGGTCCTTGTCGCGGAAGCCGTGGCCGAGCTCCGAGCCCTCCGCCGGGATCTCGTCCAGGTAGTGCGCGGAGGCGTACTTCGCGGTCTTCAGCGCGTACTCGGCGCTGGTGCCGCCGACGACGATCGCCAGGTGGTACGGCGGGCAGGCGGCCGTACCCAGCGAACGGATCTTCTCCTCCAGGAACTTCATCATGGAGGCCTCGTTCAGGACCGCCTTGGTCTCCTGGTAGAGGAAGGACTTGTTGGCCGAGCCGCCGCCCTTGGCCATGAAGAGGAACTTGTAGGCGCCGCCGTCGGTGGCGTACAGCTCGATCTGGGCCGGCAGGTTGGAGCCGGTGTTCTTCTCCTCCCACATGGTGAGCGGAGCCATCTGCGAGTAGCGCAGGTTGAGCTTGGTGTAGGCGTCGAAGATGCCGTGGCTCAGCGCCGCCTCGTCGCCGCCCTCCGTCAGCACGTTCTGGCCGCGCTTGCCCATGACGATCGCCGTGCCGGTGTCCTGGCACATCGGCAGCACGCCCGCCGCCGCGATGTTCGCGTTCTTCAGCAGGTCCAGCGCGACGAACTTGTCGTTGCTCGACGCCTCGGGGTCGTCGATGATGCGGCGCAGCTGGGCCAGGTGGGCCGGGCGGAGGTAGTGCTGGATGTCGTGGATGGCCTCCTCGGCCAGCTTGCGCAGCGCCTCCGGCTCCACCTTGAGGAAGGTCCGCCCGTCCGGGCCCTCGACCGTGGACACGCCCTCGGACGTCACCAGCCGGTAGGGGGTGGTGTCCTCTCCCTGGGGGAGCAGATCGGTGTACGCGAACGCTGGGCGGGGCGGGGGGGAACTACTCGGCATCTCAGCCCATTCCTCACTCTGACGGACGGCGCCCGCCGACGCTGGCGGGCCCCACCAGCGTAGAACCTGCCGCCGACACGCAACCTGTGAGGTAAGGCTCAGTTCGACACGCCCCAGGTTTTCCACATCCCCTAGTCGCGATCTATCGCGTTTCGGTACGCTGCTTCCCGTGGACCTTCAGAAGCACACCGAAGCACCTGTCTCCGAGCTGCGTGCCTCGGACGCCGACCGTGATCGCATCGCCGAGATCCTCCGCGAGGCCCTGGCCGAGGGGCGGCTGACGGCCGACGAGCATGCCGAGCGGGTCGAGGGCGTCCTCGCCGCCAAGACGGTGGGCGAGCTGGACGTCTTCATCCGGGACCTGCCCGCCGCCCACCAGCGCCCCGCCGCCCCCGCCTACACCCCCGTGCCGCCCCGCCCCACCCCGGGCGCGATACCGCAGGAGGCGGACGCCAACGTCGTCGCCGTCTTCAGCAGCGCGGTGCGCCGGGGCCGCTGGCGCGCCGGCCGCCGGATCCACGCGTTCTCGGTCTTCGGCAGCGTCGAGATCGACCTCAGCGAGGCGATCTTCGAGTACCAGCAGGTCGTGATCAAGGCGGTCTCGGTCTTCGGCGACGTCCAGATCCGCGTCCCGGAGAACGTGTCGCTGCGCGGCACCGGAGGCGGCGTCCTCGGCAACTTCGAGGTGGACACGCTGGACTCGGTCGAGTCCGATGCGCCGGTCGTCTACGTCGACGGCTGGGCCGTACTCGGCAATGTCGAGGCGCGCCCCAAGCGCGGCAAACGCGTGGCGGACATCCTGGAGCGGGTGCAGAGCAAGGTCGACCGGAAGCTGGAGCGTGTCCAGGACAAGGTCGACCGGAAGCTGCGCAAACACCTGGGCCATTGACGGTCGCGAATCCACTGCTGACCGGAAGGTTCCGCTCCGCGCGGACGGCCATGGCAGGGGCGTGAACGAGCCGCCGCGCGCCTACAGCTGGGAACTCTGTGCATAGGCGCGCGCACAGCGGGTAGGCCTTGCTGCATCGTCTCTCGCTCGCGAAGCCGTCGTCAGGAGTAGACCCGTGCTGCAACCGCCGCATTCGTCCCTGCAGGTAGCTGCTGTTCCGGCCCCGCGGGTGCCAGGGCGAGACAGGGATCAAGACGCTCCTTGGCACACCGAGGCGGTGTGCCGACGCGACGAGGCCGGGCTGTTCTTCGCGCCCTCGAAGGAGCCGACCGCCGCCCGGCTCTCCCGCGAGGAGGCGGCCAAGCGCGTCTGCGCCCGTTGCCCGGTGATGGTCGAGTGCCGCGAACACGCCCTCCTCCAGCCCGAACCGTACGGCGTCTGGGGCGGCCTCACCGCCGCCGAACGCCGAGTGGTCCTGGCCAGGCGCCGCCGCCGCGAGATGGAACTGAAGAAGGCGGCGAGGGCGACGGCGGCCAACCGCATAGCGGGTTGAGCGTTCCATCCCAAGGGGCGTGGGGAACTGCGCGACCGGTCACGGACGATCCGCACTCGCCGGCGGACGCGCAGCCCCCTCTTCGATCTCCTCGATCAGGCGTTACCGCGGCCTGATCGGGCGCTACTTGGCGCGGTCGAAATCGATCGCGCTGTAGGCCCGCAGCTTGCTCAGCCGGTGCTCGGAGTAAATCCTCCGTACCGTCCCCGACTTCGACCGCATCACGATCGACTCGGTCAGCGCCTTCTCCGACCGGTACTGAACACCCCGCAGCAGCTCACCGTCGGTGATCCCGGTCGCGACGAAGAACACGTTCTCCCCGGACACCAGGTCGTCGGTCGTCAGCACACGGTCCAGGTCGTGCCCGGCGTCAATGGCCCGCGCGCGCTCCTCGTCGTCCTTGGGCCACAGCTTGCCCTGGATCGTCCCGCCCAGGCACTTCACGGCGCAGGCCGAGATGATGCCCTCCGGCGTACCGCCGATGCCGAGCAGCAGGTCGACCCCGGTGCCCTCACGCAGCGCGTAGACGGAGCCGGCCACGTCGCCGTCGGAGATCAGCTTGATCCGTGCGCCGGCCTCCCGGACCTCCCGGATCAGGCCCTCGTGCCGCGGCCGGTCGAGGATGACGACGGTGACGTCCTCAGGCGTCGCCTTCTTCGCCTTGGCGATGCGCTTGATGTTCACGGCCACGGGCGCGTCGATGTCGACGAACTCGGCGGCCTCCGGGCCGGTGACCAGCTTGTCCATGTAGAACACGGCGGACGGGTCGAACATGGCGCCCCGCTCGGCCGCGGCGAGGACGGCGATCGCGTTCGGCATGCCCTTGGCCGTCAGCGTGGTGCCGTCGATGGGGTCGACCGCGATGTCGACCTCGGGACCGGTGCCGTCGCCCACGTGCTCCCCGTTGAAGAGCATCGGGGCCTCGTCCTTCTCGCCCTCGCCGATGACGACGACGCCGTTCATCGACACGGTGGAGACGAGGGTCCGCATGGCGCGCACCGCGGCACCGTCGGCGCCGTTCTTGTCGCCGCGCCCCACCCAGCGGCCCGCGGCCATCGCCGCGGCTTCGGTGACCCGGACGAGCTCCAGGGCGAGGTTGCGATCGGGAGCCTCGGAAGGAACATCAAGCTCGGACGGCAAGTGATGATTTTCGGTCATCGGAGCGCACCTTTCTGATACGACGACGGCCGGATGAGGGTATTGGACCCTGACTCTATCGCCGGACAGACAAAATGAGCAGGGGACCCCACGGATGAGCGCTTGGGGCACCTGCGACGATAGAGGGCGTGGCAGGTTCGAAAGGCAAGCAGCAGACGGCCCGGGACATGATTCTCTCCCTGGCCCTGATCGGCATCGCGGCGATGGGCGTCTGGTTCTTCGCCATCCCGCACGACGATCGCGCTCCCGATCTCAAGCGGGTCGACTACCAGGTCGAACTGCTCACGGCCCGTCGCGCGGCGAGCTACCCGGTGGCCGCCCCCGAGGGACTGCCGAGTACCTGGAAGGCGACCTCCGTACGCTTCCAGGGCGAGGACGGCGACCGCTGGCACCTGGGCTTCCAGACCCCGGACAGCCAGTACGTGCAGATCGAGCAGTCCACGCAGAAGCCGGCCGTCTTCATCGGCGAGGCCAGCCAGGGCGCCTCCGCCACGACGAAGACCGAGACGATCGACGGCCGCACCTGGACCCAGTACACCGGTGGCCGTTACGACGCCCTCGTCCTGAACGGCACGCCCGGCTCCACGACGGTGGTGGCCGGCACGGCGTCCTTCACGGAGCTGGCGAAGCTGGCGGCGGCACTGGAGATGCGGTGAGCCGCGCATGACGTACGCAAGAGGCCCCCGGCGGTGCCGGGGGCCTCTTGCGTTGCGAGGGGATGGCTGCGCGAGCGCGTGGCTGCGCGAGGGGGTGACTCAGACGGTCGTGACGACGTCGTCGTACGCCAGGCGCGGCGAGCGCGGGAACCAGGCGTCCGGGCCCGGCCGGCCGATGTTGACGACCATCAGCGGGGTGTGGTCGTCGTCCAGGAACTCCTTGCGGACGCCCTCGAAGTCCAGGCCGGTCATCGGGCCGGCGGCGAGGCCGGCGGCGCGGACGCCGATGATGAAGTACGCGGCCTGCAGGGCGGCGTTCAGTGCGGCGGCACCCTCACGGGCCGGGCGCTCGCTGAAGAACACGTCCTTGGCCTGCGGGAAGTGCGGGAAGAGGGTCGGCAGCTCCTCGTGGAACTCGTTGTCCGCGGAGAGGATCGCGACCAGCGGGGCGGTGGCGGTCTTCGGCTGGTTGCCCTCGGCCATGTGCCGCACCAGACGCTCACGGGCCTCGGGGGAGCGGACCAGGGTGATGCGCAGCGGGGACTGGTTGAAGGCGGTGGGGCCGTACTTGACCAGGTCGTAGATCGCCTGGACCTGCCCCTCGGTCACCGGCTCGTCGGTGAAGGTGTTCGCGGTGCGGGCCTCGCGGAACAGCAGGTCCTGGGCGGCGGGGTCAAGAACGAGAGACATGACGTGAACCTTCTGGGTGGCGCCTTGATCCGACGTACCGGACCGTGGTCCGGATCGGGCTGACAGGGCGACCCTACGCCAGCGAAGTTCAACCTTCAACAAAAGTCGGTCCGCGGTGACCCGCTTCACAGCCGACGGGCCGCCGGCGCCTACCCGGCGTCCGCCTCCTCGTCCGCCTCCTCCTCGGCCAGCGCCGCGTCCAGCCGCTCCCGCGCCCCCTCCAGCCAGCGCCGGCACACCTTGGCCAGCTCCTCGCCGCGCTCCCACAGCGCCAGGGACTCCTCCAGCGTCGTACCGCCCGCCTCCAGGCGCCGTACGACCTCGATCAGCTCGTCCCGCGCCTGCTCGTACGAGAGCGCCTCGTCCACCTTGCCGGTCATTCGCCCACCTTCACTGTGAATTCGCCGTCGGCGACGCGGGCCCGCAGCGCCTCGCCCTCCGTCACCTCGTCCGGGTCACGCACCACATGCCCGTCCGCCTTCTGCAGCACCGCGTAGCCGCGCTTGAGTGTCGCCGCGGGGGAGAGGGCCACCACGCGCGCGTGCGTGTGCGTCAGCTCCGAGTCCGCGCGGTCCAGGAGATGGCCCAGGGTCCGCCGGCTCCGCTCCACGAGGGCGGCCACGTGGTCGGCGCGCTCGTCGATCATCCGGTGCGGATCCTCTATCGAGGGCCGGGCCAGGGCATGGGCCAGCCCGCGCTGCTCGCGCTCCACGAACGCCTCCACACACCGCCGGGCCCGGTCCCGCAGCATCCGCACCCGCTCGAACTCCTCGCCCACGTCCGGCACGACCTTCTTGGCCGCGTCGGTGGGCGTGGAGGCGCGCAGGTCGGCGACATGGTCCAGCAGCGGGTTGTCCGGTTCGTGCCCGATGGCGGAGACGACGGGCGTACGGCAGTCGGCCACCGCCCGCACCAGCTGCTCGTCGGAGAACGGCAGCAGATCCTCCACACTGCCGCCGCCCCGCGCGACGATGATGACGTCGACGTCCTCGAGTTCGTCCAGCTCCTTGACGGCCTGCACGACCTGCGGGACGGCGTGCACACCCTGCACCGGGACGTTGCGCACCTCGAAGCGGACGGCGGGCCAGCGGTGCCGGGCGTTCTCCAGCACGTCCCGCTCCGCGGCGGAGGCACGGCCGCAGACCAGCCCGATCAGCTGCGGCAGGAACGGCAGCGGCTTCTTCCGCTCCGGCGCGAACAGGCCCTCGGCGGCGAGTGCCTTCTTCAGCCGCTCCAGCCGGGCCAGCAGCTCACCGACGCCGACGGGCCTGATCTCGGCGGCGCGGAGGGAGAGCTGGCCCCTGGGCGCATACCACTCCGGCTTCGCCAGTACGACGACGCGGGCGCCCTCCCCGACCACATCGGCGACGGCGTCGAACACCTGCCGGTAGCAGGTCACGCTGACCGAGATGTCGTACGACGGATCCCGCAGGGTCAGGAACACGACCCCGGCGCCGGGCCGCCGCGACAACTGCGTGATCTGCCCCTCGACCCACACCGCCCCGAGCCGGTCGATCCAGCCGCCGATCAGCCGGGAGACCTCGCCCACCGGCAGGGGGGCTTCGGGGGTGGTTTTCGCAGCCATGGGCCGAGCCTAACGGCGGGCACCGACAGCACGGGCTCGCGCCGCTGGGCCGGCGGTCGCCTTCCGGGCGCGGGGGCGCGCCGCCGGAGACGCGATCCCGGCGCCGCCGAACGCACCCTTACGATGGGACGCATGACCGCTTCGCCTGGCCGCCGTGTCCTGCTCGCCGCCCCCCGGGGCTACTGCGCCGGTGTGGACCGCGCCGTGATCGCCGTCGAGAAGGCCCTTGAGCAGTACGGGGCCCCGATCTACGTCCGGCACGAGATCGTCCACAACAAGTACGTCGTGCAGACCCTGGAGAAGAAGGGTGCCGTCTTCGTCGAGCGGACGGAGGAGGTGCCACCGGGCAGCATCGTCATGTTCTCGGCACACGGCGTCGCCCCGGTCGTGCACGAGGAGGCCGAGCGGGGCCGCCTCGCCACCATCGACGCCACCTGCCCCCTGGTCACCAAGGTCCACAAGGAAGCCGTCCGCTACGCCAAGGAGGACTACGACATCCTCCTGATCGGTCACGAGGGCCACGAGGAGGTCATCGGCACCTCCGGCGAGGCCCCCGACCACATCCAGCTCGTCGACGGTCCCGAGGACGTCGCCAAGGTCGAGGTCCGCGACCCCTCCAAGGTCGTCTGGCTGTCCCAGACCACCCTGTCCGTGGACGAGACCATGGAGACCGTCGACGCCCTGAAGACGAAGTTCCCCGGTCTCGTCTCCCCGCCCAGCGACGACATCTGCTACGCCACGCAGAACCGCCAGCTCGCCGTGAAGCAGATGGGCGCCGAGGCCGAGCTGGTCATCGTCGTCGGCTCGCGCAACTCCTCCAACTCCAAGCGGCTGGTCGAGGTCGCCAAGCTCGCCGGCGCCCGCGAGGCCCACCTCGTGGACTTCGCCGACGAGATCGACGATGCCTGGCTGGAGGGCGTGACGACGGTCGGTGTCACCTCCGGCGCCTCCGTCCCGGAGGTCCTGGTCGAGCAAGTGCTGGAGCGGCTCGCCGAACGCGGCTACGGGGACGTGGAGCTCGTCAAGGCGGCCGAGGAGTCCATCACCTTCTCGCTGCCCAAGGAGCTGCGCCGTGACCTGCGCGAGGAGGCGGCCGCCCTGGTCACCGAGCGCGGCGGCACGGGCACTTCCGAGGAGTGACTGTCAGTCGCCCGTCGTAACGTGGTGCCATGCAGATCTTCGGTGTGGACATCGGCGGATCCGGGATCAAGGGCGCTCCCGTTGACCTGGAGAAGGGCGACCTGGCCCAGGAGCGCTGCAAGGTGCTCACCCCGCACCCGGCGACACCGGACGGCGTCGCCGACGGGGTGAAGCAGGTGATCGACCACTTCGGCTGGACGGGCCCGGTGGGCCTGACCTTCCCCGGAGTGGTCACCGGCGGCGCCATGGTCCGTACGGCGGCGAACGTCGACAGCAGCTGGATCGACACGGACGCACGCGCGTTGTTCGGCGGCAGACTGGGCGGCCTGCCGGTGACCGTCATCAACGACGCGGACGCGGCGGGCGTCGCCGAGATGCAGTTCGGCGCCGGCCGGGACCGCGAGGGCACGGTCATCCTGCTCACCTTCGGCACCGGCATCGGCAGCGCCGTCTTCGTGGACGGCGTCCTCGTCCCGAACACGGAACTGGGCCACCTGGAGCTGAACGGCCACGAGGCCGAGAAGCGGGCCTCCAGCAAGGCCAAGGAGGACCACGAGCTGAGCTGGGAGCGCTGGGCCAACCGCGTCCAGAAGTACCTGGAGCATGTGGAGATGCTGTTCTCGCCACAGCTGTTCATCATCGGCGGCGGGGTCAGCCGCAAGGCCGACAAGTTCCTGCACCTCATCGAGGGCATCAAGGCCGAGATCGTCCCCGCCCAGCTGCAGAACAACGCGGGGATCGTGGGAGCGGCGATGAGAGCGGCCCAGCAGACCTGACGCACGCGTGGCCGCGGCGCACGTCCCACCAGCGGCCCCCGCCCGGCCGCGGTCGCAGTCAGCCGATCAAGTGCCTCCGCTCACCCACGGCGCGGCGCTGTCGGCTCCGTACCCACCGCACCCGGCGTACGAGCACGATCACACCGGCGGCGAGCGTCCCGCCGTACAGCCAGCCTGCCTGGGTGGCGAGCCCGGTGAACAGCCCCATCAGCCGGCTGGGCAGCCCCCCTCTGCCGTCGGCGAGGGGCAGCAGCCCCACGGCGAACGCGACCGGTACGACCACGGGAGCGGTCAGCAGGTCCCCGGACCGCACCCACAGCGCGGTCAGCACGCACACCGGCAGGAACAGCACGCCGTACACGGGCAGGTACCCGCCGAACAGCAGCGCGTCCAGGCAGCCCATCAGGAACATCGCCACGACACAGAACAGCCCGCCGCCGAGCCCGGTGAGCCGGGGGCCCGGCAGCAGCGGCCCCGGCGGCACCGACCCCCCGGCCCGTCCCCGTCTCCCCGCCCGCTGCCCCGTCGACCTGCGCTCCCCGCCCGCCCCGCGCCGGGCCTGCGGAGGCAGATGCGCGGGCTGCTGCGGTGTCCCGCGTCGCGGTCCGTCGTTCGGAGGTCGCGATCTGTGTTGCTCCACTGGACCAACTTAGGTCTGTTTATGTGCCGAATGGCCCATCAGACACGCCGGTGGGAAGAGCTTGGCCACGCGTTCGAAGCTCCCGCGAGCGGCCCGGCGCGGACGCCGTAGACTGGTGGATCGGCCAGTGTCGGTCTCTGGCCCCTGGCAGCCCCTGGCCCACTCAATTACGGGAAGTCGCAACGTGTCGCTCACGATCGGAATCGTCGGCCTGCCCAATGTCGGCAAGTCGACCCTGTTCAACGCCCTGACCAAGAACGACGTGCTGGCGGCCAACTACCCGTTCGCCACGATCGAGCCGAACGTCGGCGTGGTCGGGGTCCCCGACGCCCGCCTGGCCAAGCTGGCGTCGATCTTCGGCTCGGAGCGCATCCTTCCGGCCACGGTCGACTTCGTCGACATCGCCGGCATCGTGCGCGGCGCCTCCGAGGGCGAGGGCCTGGGCAACAAGTTCCTCGCGAACATCCGCGAGTCCGACGCGATCTGCCAGGTCATCCGTGCCTTCAAGGACGAGAACGTCGTACACGTCGACGGCAAGGTCTCGCCGAAGAACGACATCGAGACGATCAACACCGAGCTGATCCTCGCCGACCTCCAGACCATCGAGAAGGTCCTGCCGCGCCTGCAGAAGGAGTCGCGGATCAAGAAGGACGTGGCCCCCAAGGTCAAGGCGGTCGAGGAGGCCAAGGAGATCCTGGAGAAGGGCGACACGCTCTTCGCGCACGGCATCGTCCAAGGCACCGAGCGCAACGAACTCCTCCACGACCTGCACCTGCTCACCACCAAGCCCTTCCTCTACGTCTTCAACGTCGACGAGGACGAACTGATCGACGAGGACTTCAAGAACGAGCAGCGCGCCCTGGTCGCGCCCGCCGAGGCGATCTTCCTCAACGCCAAGCTGGAGGCCGACCTCGCCGAGCTGGACGAGGACGAGGCCCTGGAACTCCTGCAGTCCGTCGGCCAGGACGAGCCCGGCCTCGCCACCCTGGCCCGCGTGGGCTTCGACACCCTCGGCCTGCAGACCTACCTCACGGCCGGCCCCAAGGAATCCCGCGCCTGGACGATCAAGAAGGGCGCCACGGCCCCCGAGGCGGCCGGCGTGATCCACACCGACTTCCAGAAGGGCTTCATCAAGGCCGAGGTCATCTCCTTCGCCGACCTGGTCGAAACCGGCTCGGTCGCCGAGGCCCGCGCCAAGGGCAAGGCGCGCATGGAGGGCAAGGAGTATGTGATGAAGGACGGGGACGTGGTGGAGTTCCGGTTCAACGTGTAGCGGGTGGCGTACCGCCACGTCACTGATCTGGCAAACAGGTCAGAGAGGGTCCGACTCTTCGGAGGCGGGCCCTTGCTTCGTGGCGGATGTCTGGAAAGGTGCGGCGGGTCCGGGGAGGATGCCGGTCGGCTGGACCCAGCTGCCGCCCGCTCCGACGCTGTGCAGGGAGTCCCTTGCCGGGGGGTGAGTTGGCGCTCGCGAGATTGGCGCGCGGCGCGGGGACAGGGGCCGGAGCACGTCCTCCCGGGCAATGCCGACTCGGCGACGGTGCCGGGCGCCCCGGGCGGAGTCAACGGCCTGTGGTAGCTCACCCGTTGGCGTGACCGCCCCCGCCCGTGCCGAGGTGCTGCGGTTCACCGCGTGACGTTCATGGCCGGGCGGACTTCGCTATAGTTTCGCCGTGCATCCGCCGGCACCGGTCGGCGACGGATTCCGGGAGGTGAGACCCATCAGCGCGGTAACGGTAGGGATCCACCCCTGGAGGGTTCGTCATGGACGACACGCTGGTGCACGACTGCTGCACGGCAGCTGATTCTTCTTCGGTTTCTGATTCTGATTCTTCTTCACTTCCTTCTTTCCGCTCCCCGTTCGGCGCCCCGCTGGAGCCGGTCGTCGCGCGGCTGCGTGCCGCGGGCTGCGTGTTCGCCGAGGAGGAGGCCGAGCTGATCCTGGACGCCGCCGGGCGTTCCACGGGGCCCGGCTCCGGCGAGGAGCGGGCGGCGGACGTCGAAGTCCTGGTCGACCGCATGGTGGCACGGCGCTGCGCCGGTGAACCCCTGGAACACGTCGTCGGCTGGGCGGCGTTCTGCGGGCTGCGCATCGCCGTCACCCCGGGGGTGTTCGTGCCCAGGCGGCGCACCGAGTTCCTGGTGGCACAGGCCATGCGGGTCGGCCGCGACGCGGCGTTGATCGTGGACCTGTGCTGCGGTGCCGCGCCGCTGGCCACCGCGCTGGCCGTGCGGCTGCCGCGGGCCGAGATCCACGCCGCCGACATCGACCCGGTGCAGACCGCGTCCGCCCGCCGCAATCTGGAGCTGTTCGCGAACCGCGCGCACGTCCACGAGGGCGACCTGTACGCCGCGCTCCCGCAAGCGCTGCGCGGCCGCGTCGACCTGCTGGTCGCCAATGCCCCGTACGTCCCCGTCGACGCCCTCGCGACCCTGCCGGCCGAGGCCCGCGAGCATGAGCCGGTCCACAGCCTGGCCGGCGGTCGTGACGGACTGGAGATACAGCGCCGTATCGCCGCCGGTGCCGACGGGTGGCTGGCGCCCGGCGGACATGTGATCGTCGAGACCGGCGAGGACCAGGCTCCGCACACCCGGGCCCTGTTCGCCGGGGCGGGGCTGGACGCGTGGGTGGCCGAGTGCGAGGAGATGGAGGCCACCGTGGTCGTCGGCCGCCGGCCCCGGTCGGCGAGGAGCGGACCAGCGGCCTGCCGCATGGCCCGTAGCACCTGCTCGTGCCCTGAGTAGCCGGCGATGGTGCCTCGCTGACGCCGCCGGCCGTCAGGGATCGTCGGCGGTCGGCTCGGCGTCGGTGCGCATGCCCGTGGTCACGGCCGCCGCCGCCAGCAGGCCCAGCGCGCCGAACAGCAGCCATGAGGTACCGCCCCACGCGGCCCACAGGGCCACACCCAGGGGCGGGCCCAGGGCGGTTCCGGCACCGAAGGCGGCCTGGGAGGCGCCCATGTAACGGCTCGTCAGTTCGGGGCGGGCCGCGTGTGCCGGGTAGGCGACCATGGTGGGGGAGCCCACCGTCTCGCCGAGCGACCACACCACGGTCGCGACGAAGAACCACCCGACCTGCGGCGGCAGGGCGTACAGCGCCACCCCGCCCGACACCAGCACGATCCCGGCGGCCGCCGCGAGCCGCCGGGGCCAGTGCTGGGTCCGGCGGGTGACGAGGAGCTCGCAGCAGATCACGATCAGGCCGTTGACGCTGATCAGCGCGCCGTAGACGAAGGTGCTCCAGCCGGCGTCCCGGACCGCCAGCGGCAGTACGGAGACGTACTGGATGTACACCGCCGCGTAGACCAGCATCCCCAGCAGGAACAGCAGATAGCGGACGTCACGGAGCAGCGTCAGGTATCCGCCCGTACGGGATCCGTCCCGGCGCCGGTGATCCCCGCGGCCCGCCCCGGGCGGCAGCGCCCAGCCGCTGACCAGCGCGCAGGCCAGGGCGGCGACGGCCTCCACCCAGAACAGCAGCGAGTACGACACGGCGGCGAGCAGCGCGCCCAGCAGCGGCGCCGCGGTCGTCCCGGTGTTGAGGGCCAGCCGGTACATGGCGAACGCCATCACCCTGCGCCGCGGCGCCACCCCGGCGCTGACCACCTCGGCCGAGGCGGGGCGGTAGACCTGGCTGCTCATGCCGAGCGCGGTGACCACGGCCAGCAGCAGCGGATAGGAGGGCACCGCCGGTACCGCCGCGGTCAGCACGGCCGTGAGCGTCATCGACCAGACGATGGCCCGGCGCGCGCCGACCAGATCCACAAGCCAGCCGCCGAGCAGCACACCGACGATGCAGCCCACGCCGTTCACGCCGAGCGCGGTGCTCGCCTGCACCGAGTCGTAACCGCCGCGCACCAGGAACAGCACCAGGAACGCCTGGAGGAAACCGCCGAGCCGGTTGACGAAGATGCCGACGACGACCGCCTTGACGGCCGTCGGCGCCTCCCGCCAGGTCGCCGCCGCGCCGGTCGCGGGGGCCCGGGAGGGGTGCTGGGTCTCGGTCACCCCGCCGCCCCGGGCAGGTCGCGGGCCGGGACCAGGGTGACGGCCGCCGCAGCCGCGTCCAGGGCCTCGGCACACCCCTCGGCGGTGGCGGCGGTGACGACGACAAGGGCGTAGCGGCCCGTCACATGGGCGCGCGGCGGCAACCGCAGCGACTGTCCGGGCGCGGCCAGGACGTCCACCCGGTCGACGGCGGCCGGCAGCCGGGCCTCGTCGACGCGGACCGCCTCCGCGACGACATCCCGCTCCGGATACAGGAACCGCACCGCCGCCGCCCCCTGCGGGCGCACCTGTGCCGAGGGACGCACCCCGAGGGCCAGCGACGCGGCGACCAGCCCGGCGTCGACCCCGGTGACCAGTCGGCCGAGATAGGGGATGAGGTCGCCGCCGCTGCGGGCGTTGATCTCCACCAGCCGGGGACCACCGCGCGTCAGCCGCCACTCGGTGTGCGTCCAGGCCCGGCCGAGCCCCACGGCCGCGTGCACGGCGGTCAGCGCCGCGCCCAGCTCCGGGTCGGTGAGCAGCGGATCGGCGGCGTCGACGGTGTGCCCGACCTCCTCGAAGTACGGCGGGTAGCCGAGGTGTTTGCGCGCCACGAACAGCGGTGTCACCACACCGTCCCAGCACAGGCTGTCGACGCTGATCTCGGGACCGTCCAGGTACTCCTCCACCACCACCGGTGCTGCGAACCGCTCCCGCACCTCCGGCATCGAGCGGGTGGCGACCGAGTCGAAGACCCGGGCCAGGTGGTCTTCGTCGGTGACGAACGTGGTGCCGTTGCTGCCGACCAGGGCGCGCGGCTTGACCACCACCGGATAGCCGATGTCCCGGGCCGCCGCCCGGGCCTCGGCGAGATCGCGCGCGGAGGCGGAGGCGACCGGCGAGGCGCCCGCCGCCGTCAGCGCCCGCCGGGTGGCGTGCTTGTCCCGGCAGGTGCGTACGGCGCCGGAGGGCATCGCCGGCAGGCCGAGCGCCTCGGCCAGCAGGGCCGAGGGCAGGATGCGCGTCTCGTCCCAGCACAGGATGCCGTCGGCGGGCACCTGCCGCGCGGCCTCGGTCAGGGCACGGGCGTCCAGGGTGTCCACCACCGTGTGACCGACGACGTACGGGCGCTCCCAGGTCGGTTCCTCCTCCTTGAACAGCCACAGCCGGTATTCCTTGGCCACGGACTGCAGGAGATATCCGCGGGTGGTCTCGCCCATCGGACTGACCAGTATGAGCAGCGGCTCGTTGCCGGCGGCGACTCGCCCTGGCACATCCATACCCATGCCTTACCCCAACCTCCGCAATCGTGGATCCTGTTGTGTGCATGGCCGGTTCCGGGCCGCCGCGGCGCCCCTCACCACCGGTCCGCACGCCGGTCGGGCCGGGGCAGCCGGGACCGGTCCAGCTTGCCGTTGGCCGTGACCGGTGGCTCGCTCATGACGGTGAGAAAGGCGGGCAGCAGGGGCCCGGACAGCCGCTCCCGCATCCGCGCGCCGAGCACGGCGCGATCGGGTTCACCGCCGCCGCGGCCGGAGAACACGTACGCGGCCAGCCGGGGCGCGCTGCCCATGTCGTGACGTACGATCACGGCCGCGTCGCGCACCCCCGGGCATTCCCTGAGCACCGCCTCGATCTCGCCCGGTTCGATGCGGACACCGTTGAGCTTCACCTGGTGATCGGTCCGGCCGAGGAACTCAAGTGCCCCGTCCGGGCGTTGCCGTACCAGGTCGCCGGTGCGGTACAGCCGTGCGCCGCCCGCCACGTCCGGGACGGTGACGAACCGTTCGGCGGTCAGATCCGGTCGGCCGATGTAGCCGCGGGCCAGCGCGATCCCGCCGAGGTACAGCTCTCCGGCCGCACCGGCGGGGACCGGCCGGCGGTCCTCGCCGAGGACGTACGCGCCGACGTGCGGCATCGGGTGGCCGATCGGCACGGCGTCGCCCGGCTCGACGGGGCGGCACGGCCAGTGGGTGACGTCCACCGACGCCTCCGTGGGGCCGTACAGGTTGTGCAGTTCGGCCGGGTGGAGGGAGCGGAACCGGTTGGCGAGGGCGGCGGGCAGCAACTCGCCGCTGCAGAACACCCGGCGCAGCGTCCGGCACTCGGGCAGGCCGGGCTCGTCGAGGAAGACGGAGAACATCGACGGCACGAAGTGCAGGGCCGTCACCGCCTCCTTCCGGATCACCTCGGCCAGGTACTCCGGATCGCCGTGCCGGCCCGGCTCCGCGAGCACCAGCCGGGCCCCGGTGAGCAGCGGCCAGAAGAACTCCCAGACCGACACGTCGAACGTGTACGGCGTCTTCTGCAGGACCACGTCACCGGGGCCGATCGGGAAGGTCTCCTGCATCCACAGCAGCCGGCGCACGATACCGCGGTGCTCGATGGCCACCCCCTTGGGACGCCCGGTGGATCCGGAGGTGTAGATCACATAGGCGAGACCGTCGCCGGTGTGCCCTTCGGGTACGGGCAGGGGGGCCGGCGGCGGGGGCCCGGCGGTGCCGTCCGTGCCGAGGACGGACACCGGGGCCGCGGCGGTCAGGTCCGCCGCGTACGCGGGGTCGGCGACGGCCACGGTCACCCCCGCCTCGGCCAGCATGTGGGCCGTCCGCAGCGGCGGGCAGTCCACGGCGAGGGGAAGGTAGGCCGCGCCTGCCGACAGGATGCCGAGCAGCGTCACGACCAGCTCCACGGAGCGTTCGGCGCGGACGGCGACCACCGATTCCGGGCCCGCACCGAGCGCCGCCAGCCGTGCCGCCGCGGCGTCGGCCTCCGCGATCAGGCCGCGGTACGTCAGCTCGCCCCCCGGACCCCGCACCGCGATCGCGTCCGGGGTGCGTGCCGCCTGCCGTCGGATCAGGGCGTCCAGACGGTCCGCCGGGCCCGCCACCTCCTTCATCACGAACCGCCGTTGCGGGCCGCGGCCGTCACGGCGCGCAGCACCTCGGACACGGGCACGTCGTCGGCGTCCAGCGTCGGCGTCGCCGCGTCCCGTACGGGGTCGTCGGCCGTGATCCGGACGAAGCCGAGCCAGGCGAGACAGCGGGGCAGCATCTCCTCCAGGAGGATCTCCGCGTCCTCCTCGGCCAGCTCCTGCTCCCGCGCGATCGCCGTGAAGTCGCAGAGCAGGGTGGTCCGCATGGCCGCGAGGGCCTCCGCGACCCCGGCCCGCCCGTACCGGAACCCGGCGTCCTGGTCCGTGGCTGCGGCGTCCGCCCCGAACTCCTTGCGGATACCGGCGAATTCCTCGGCCACGGTGTCCGCGGAGGGCCAGGTGGGCTGGACGAGCACCAGCGGAAGGGCGAGCTCCGCGGCGAGCCGGCCGGCCAGCGAGGCGGCCGTGCAGTAGCCGACGACGACGGCGGGCCCGGTGATCTCGGGGCGCAGGACGCGGGCGTAACCGGCCGACAGCTCCGGGAGGCCCGGCGGTGGCCCGTCCACCGCCTCGGTGAGGTCGTCGACGGCGTCGACGCGCAGCACGCGCCAGCCTTCGCCGCCCTCGGCCAGTGCCGCGCCGAGGCTGCGCCGGGCCGAGAACCCGGCGAAGTCGGCGAGCAGGACGGTGCCCCGCTCGCCGTGGGCCAACTCCTGGTACCTGTACGGAATGTGCACCTGCTCTTCCTTCCCCGTCTGCGTCACTTGTCCTCCATGGCGCGGTGCCCGACCGCCAGTTCGGCGAGGACGGCCGAGGCCATCCCCCGTACCGTCGGCCGGCGCACCATGTCCCGGATGGTCAGCCTGACCCCGAACTCCCTGCGCACCCGGCCGAGCAGTCGCACCGCCAGCAGCGACTCACCGCCCACCGCGAAGAAGTCGCTCTCCGGTGTCAGCGGGATCGCCCCGAGCAGGTCCTGCCAGGCGCGTACGAGCTTCTGTTCCACGTCCGCGAGTTGCCCGGGGTCCGGGGTGGCGGGGGCCGCCCCGCCGTCGGCCGAGTCCGTGTCCGCGCCGGTGGGCCGGGTGTCCGGGCAGGTGCGTTGGCCGGCGCCCTGCGTCTCTTCCCCGTCGACGTGCGCGTGTTGCCGGGCGGCCTGCGCCTCCTCACCGGCGGCGTGGGTGTGCTGGCCCGCGGCCTGGGCTTCCCCGTCGGCGGTCGGCGACCCGCACCTGGCGCACCTGGCCTCGGATCCGGTGTCCCCGCCGCCGGTGCCCGTTCCCGGTGCCTCGGGAAGGTCGATCCAGTGCCGTGCGCGCTGGAAGGGATACGTCGGCAGGGACACCCGGCGCGGGGCGGTGTCCCTCGCGAAGGCGGGCCAGTCGCAGGAGGCGCCCGCGGTCCAGGCGTCGCCCACCCCGGCCAGCAGCGTGGCCGTGGCGTCGGCCCGCTCGTCCCGGCCGGGCATGGTGGTGACCACCTCGGCCTGTTCCTCGGTGAGGGTCTGGCGGACCAGCGCCGACAACGTGTGCCCGGGACCGGCCTCCACCGTGACCGTGCGGGTCCGGGGGCCGCGGGACAGCGCCTGGACCGAGGGGTGGAACAGGACCGGCGCCCGCAGGTGCCGTACCCAGTGGCCGGCGTCGAGAACGGTGCCCTTGGGCAGCCGCCGGCCGGTCTCGTTGGCGATCAGCGGCACCCGCAGCGGGCGGTGGCGCACCGCCGCGGCCGCCGCCCGGAACTCCTCGGCCACCGGATCGAGCAGCCGGGAGTGGAAGGCGCGGTCGCCCGGCAGCCGACGGGCGCGCAGCCCGGCCTGCGCACAGCGCCCCTCCAGCGCGGCCACGGCCGCGTCCGGCCCCGAAACCACCACGGACCGGGGGCCGTTGACGGCGGCGAGGTCCAGGGGCTCCGCGCCGAGCAGCGGTTCGAGCTCCTCGGCCGTGGCCCGTACCGCGAGCATCGCGCCCGGCTCGGTCTGCTGCACGAGCCGCCCCCGGTGCGTGACCAGCAGCGCACCGTCCGCCGGATCGAACGCCCCGGCGAGGCAGGCGGCCGTGTACTCGCCCAGGCTGTGCCCGAGGACCACGGAGGGTTCGAGACCCCAGGACTGCAGCAGCCGGCCCAGCGCGTACGACACGGTGAACAGCGCCGGCTGGGTCAGCCAGGTCTCGTCCAGCGAGCCGGGCGAGGCCGGTGAGGCAGGCGAGGCCGACGATCCCGCCGTGCCGTCGCCGGAGCATACGGCGTCGCGCAGGTCGATGCCCAGGGGCCGCCGTACGGCGTGGGCGCACAGGTCCACGGCCTCCCGGAAGACGGCGTACCGGCGGTAGAGCTCCCCGGCCATGCCCGGGTACTGGGTGCCCTGCCCGGGCAGCAGCAACGCCACGGACGCCGGGCCGCGCACCTCGCGGGTGTGTGCCGGGCCCGCCGCGGCGGCGGCCCGCCGGAAGCCGGCCGGTTCCGCGCAGACGACGGCACGCCGGTGACGGAACGCGGTGCGCCCGGCCCGTGAGGTGTGTGCCACGTCGGCGAGCCGCGACTGCGGACGGCTCTCCAGGTGCCGGGCGAGGCGCTCGGTGGCCTGCTCCAGCGCGGCCGGTGTACGGGCCGACAGCAGGACCAGATCCGGGCCGGCGGGACCGGCGGCGGCGGGCGCGGGGAGCCGTGGCGGTTCCTCCACCACCACATGCGCGTTGGTGCCGCCCATCCCGAAGGAGCTCACTCCGGCGCGGCGGACCCGCTCGCCGGCCGGCCAGGGACTGAGCCGGTCGTTGACCAGGAACGGGCTGTCGGCGAACGGGATCTCGGGGTTGGGGTGGCGGTAGTTGATGCTCGGCGGCAGTGCCTCGTGCCGCAGCGCGAGCAGCACCTTGATCAGGCCCGCGATGCCCGCCGCGGCGTCGAGGTGGCCGATGTTGGGCTTGACGGAGCCGATCCGGCAGTACCCCGTCCGCCGGGTGTGCCGGCGGAACGCCTCGGTGAGCGCGAGGACCTCGATCGAGTCGCCGATCTCGGTGCCGGTGCCGTGCGCCTCGACGTAGTCCACCTCGTCCGGTGAGACCCCCGCCGCGGCGTACGCCCGCAGCAGCACGTCCGCCTGGCCCTCCAGACGGGGCGCGGTGTAACCGGCCCGGCCCGGACCGTCGTTGTTGACGGCCGACCCCCGGATGACGCCGATCACCCGGTCGCCGTCGCGCAGTGCGTCGGGCAGCAGCTTGAGCAGGACGAGACCGGCGCCGTTCCCGGCGACCGTGCCGCGGGCGTCGCGGTCGAACGTCCGGCAGTGGCCGTCCGGCGAGGTGATGTCGTGCGCGGTGTGCAGATGGCCCGACTCCTGCGGCACGCTGACGCAGGCCCCGCCGGCCAACGCCATGTCGCACTCCCCGCCGAGCAGCGCCCGGCAGGCCATGTGCACGGCGACCAGCGAGGTGGAGCAGGCCGTCTGGACCGCGACGGCCGGGCCGCGCAGCCCGAGCCGGTAGGCGATCCGGGTGGCCGCGTGGTCCTTCTCGTTGCCGATCTGCACCGCCAGCGGGCCGAGCGCCTCCAGGACCCGGGGGTCGCCGCGCACATGGCGGGCCAGATAGGCGTTGGGCCCGGTACCGGCATAGACGCCCACGTGCCCGGGCAGGGCGTCCGGTGCATGGCCGGCGTCCTCGGCAGCCTCCCAGGCGCATTCGAGCAGCAGCCGGTGCTGGGGATCGGTGACGGCGGCCTCACGGGGCGGCATGCCGAAGAACTCGGCGTCGAACAGCTCGATGCCGTCGAGGACGCCGCGCACCGGCACGTACCCGGGATCCGACGCCTCCTGCTCGGGGACGTGGGCGGCGGCCAGTTGTCCGGGGGTGAAGCGGCGCAGGCACTCGCGGCCGGCGGCGAGGTTGTCCCAGAACGCCTCCGGGTCCGGTGCCTCGGGGAAGCGGCAGCTCATGCCGATCACGGCGATCGAGTCCGCCGGCACGGGGTGGTCAGCCACGGTGCGCCTCCCGTCCGGCGCCGCGCCCGCGCAGATGACCGGCCATGTCGCGGATGGTCGGATGCCGGTAGAGGTCGACCAGGGAGACGCTCACCGTGGGCAGGGCGCGCCGGAGTTCGGTGCGTACCCGGGCGAGCTGGAGGGAGTCGCCGCCGGCCTCGAAGAAGGTCTCGTCCGGTTCGATGTCGTCCAGGCCGAGGACACCGGCCCACACCCCGCGCACCAGCTCCTCCAGGTCGTCCTGGCCGTCCGCGGGGTCCGGCTCGTCCGGCCGCGGGGCCGCCCGCGGGGTTCCGGTCGCGAGGGCCAGCAGGGCGGCCGTGTCGTGCTTGCCGTTGGCGGTCAGCGGCAGTTCGCCGGTCACCACCCACAGGGACGGGACGCTGTACGACGGCAGGGCCCGGCTCAGCGCCGCCCGCACCGCGTCCAGCAGGCCGGGCCCGGCGCCGTCGCGGGGGACGAGGGCCGCCAGCAGCCGCCGGTCGGCGGGTCCGCTCCCGGTGACCAGGACGACACCGTCGCGCACTCCTGGCTGGTCCAGCAGCAGCCGGGTCACGGCGGCCGGTTCGACCCGCCGGCCCGCGATCTTGACCTGGAGGTCACGGCGGCCCACGAACCGCAGCCGTCCGGCGGCGTCCCAGCGGACCAGGTCACCGGTGCGGTACAGGCGTTCGCCGGTGGTGGGGGACTTGGTGTGGGCGGCGTCGGTGCGGGCCGGATCGTCGAGGTAGTCCAGGGCCAGCCCGGCGCCGCCGGTGTGGAGTTCACCGACCGCGCCGGGCGGCACCGGACGGCCGTCCGGGTCCAGCACCTCGACGGTGGTGCCGGCGATCGGCCGGCCGATGGGCAGCGGTCCTTCGGCCTCGGCGGGCCCGGTGAGGTGGTGGACGGTGGTGAAGGTGGTGTTCTCGGTGGGGCCGTAGCCGTTGCTGATCCGCAGCGCCGGGCAGCGCTCCAGCACCCGGCGCACCGCCTCCGGCGGCACCACGTCACCGCCGGTGAGCAGATGACGTACCCCGTCGAAGGCGTCGGGCCGGTAGGCGGCCACGAGTCCGAACAGCCCGGCCGTCAGCCATACGACCGTGACGCCGCGCCCCCGCAGCACGTCGGCGACCTGCGCGGCGGAGGGGGTTCCGGGCGGGCAGACCTCGATGGTGCCGCCCATGGTGAGCGGCGCGAAGATCTCCAGCGTGGCGGCGTCGAAGGCCAGCGGCGCCAGCCGCAGAACCCGCTCACCCGGGCCCGCCGACACGCACGGCGCGTCCCGGGTGAGCCGCACGATCCCCCGGTGCGGCACCCGCACCCCCTTGGGTTCACCGGTGGACCCCGAGGTGAACACGACGTACGCCTCGCCCTCCGGCACGACCCGGTGCACGGCCGGCTCCCGGACCGCCCGGTGCGCCTCCCAGGGGGAGAGCGGGGCGAGCACGGGGCAGGACGCGGCGGACGGCACCGGAGCCGATACGGCGGCACCGACGACGCGGGCCGTGTCCGACACGGCGGTGTCGGCGGCGGGAGGTGTCCCGTCCGGCGTGGTGGGAGGCGTCCCGTCTGGCGTGGTGTGGGGTGTCTCGGCTGGTGTGGTGGGCGGTGTTCCGTTCGGTCCGGCGGTGTCGGCCGCGGAAGGCATCCCCTCCGGCGCGCCGGACGGCATCCCGCCTGGCGTGGCCTGGGGCGTCCCGTCCGGTGTCGTGGCAGGCGTCCCGTTCGGTGCTGTCGGAGATGTCCCGTTCGGCGCCGTGGTGATGATGGCGGCCGGGTGCAGTCTGGCCAGCAGCCGGGCGCGGTATTCCGGGGCGGTGGAGCCGCCCAGGGCGGTGTAGCTCGCGCCGAGGCGTAGTACGGCCAGGACGCACACGATCTCCTCCGCCGACCGCTCCAGCTCCAGCACGACCCGCCCGCCGGGTCCGACCCCGGCCGCGCTCAGGGCCGCCGCCTGTGCCTCGGCGGCCGACTTCAGCCGACCGTACGTCAACTCCCGCAGGACGCCGTCCTGTTCGGCGCGTACCGCGACGGCGTCGGGGCTGTGCGCGGCGGTGCGCTCGAACAGGGTCCAGGCGTCGTCCGCCTCCGGGGCGAGCGCCGGGCCGCGTCCCCATCGCTCCAGCCGGGCCCGCTGGGCGGGGGACAGCGCCCGGACGGTGCCGAGGAGGGCCTTGGGGTGTGCGGCGAACTCGGTGAGCACGGCGTCCAGCGCGCCGGCGAGCCCGTCCGCGTCCTCGGGACCGAGCAGCGAGGTGGCGTACTCGACGGCCAGGACGGGCTCCGGCTCCCAGCGCTGGACGTAGAGCATCGCGTCGAAGACGGCGCCGCCGCAGTGCCCTTCGGCGAGGCCGGCGCTCAGCTCGCCGGCGGCCAGCCGGCCGGGGACCAGTTCGTCGTGCGCGGCGAAGGCGATCTGCACCAGTGGTGTGCGGTCGGGGACCGTGTGTGCGCGAAGGGCCTCGGCGAGCCGGGAGAGCGGCACGTCCTGCGCGGCGACCGCCTCCGCCAGCGCCGCGGTGACCGCGCGCAGATGGTCCCGTACGGGCGCGTCGTCGTCGAGGCGGCACCGCACCGGTACGACGCGGGTGCACAGCGCCGCCACGTCCAGCAGCTCGGGCGAGCGGCCGGCGACGGGGACGCCGATCAGCAGGTCCGTGGTGCCGCAACGGCGTGCCACCACCACCGACCACGCGGCGAGCAGCACCGCCGTACGGGTGATGCCCAGCTCGGCCGCGAGCGCGTCGCAGCCGGTCCGGGCCGCGGCCGTCAGCCCGAACCTCAGCCGGGCGCCCGCCCCGTCGAACTCCGCCGGCCGGGGCAGGTCCGAGGGCAGCTCCACCACCGTGGGCGCGCCGGCGAGCTGGGCGGCGCGCCGGGCGACGAGTTCGGGTGTGCACCGGTCCGTGACCGCCTCCGGGGACGGGGCCGGGCCCGGGACCGGCCGGCCGGCCCAGTGGGCGAACAGCTCCCGCCAGAGCAGCCCCACGCTCCAGCCGTCGGCCAGGACATGGTGGATCAGCAGGGTGACCAGGGTGCGGTTCTCCCCGGGCAGGGTGGTCAGCAGCCAGCGCACGGGCGGCCGGCCGTAGGCGGACAGCAGCCGGTCGCTGTGCCGGCCGTACCTCTCGTGCACGGCGGTGACCGGGTCGGTGCCGGGCGCCGGCAGGTGCTCGGTCTCGGTCACCAGCGGCTCGTGCTCGGCCGGCACATACCGGGACACCTGGTCCCGTCCCTCTCCGTTTCCCTCTCCCTTTCCCTCCACCAGGACCGTACGCAGGGCCTCATGACGTGCCGTCAGCCAGCGCAGGCCGGCCAGGAGCCGGTCGCGGTCGAGCGGGCCGCTGATGTCGGCGCTGAACAGCAGGTGGTAGGCGCGGTCGCCGAACGTGGCGGCGGCGGACAGCAGATCGCGCTGGCCGGGCAGCAGCGGGCGCAGCCCGGTGCCCGCCCCCGTGGGCGCCGGGGCGGGGGCCGCCGCGGGCACCGCCCGCGCCATGACCTCGGCCAGCGGAGCGGCACTCAGCAGCGAGGCCAGCGGCACCGCGAGCCGTAGCTCACGCTCCATCAGGGCGGCGAAGTGCAGGGCCCGCAGGGACGTTCCGCCGAGCCGGGTGAACGACTCCGTCACGGCCCGTTCCACAATGATTTCCGGCCGGATTTCGAGTATTTCCGAGGCGGGCAGACACCAAGCGACCTGTGGTGATTGCGGCATAAAATCATCTGTCCTGGTCAAGATTTTCCCGGATTTCCTTGAGGTGGCTGGACGCTCGGGGTAACAATCCTCTGGATTGAATCCTGGCAAAAACATCGGCGGGGGAGGGTGTTATGAATCCGCGGCGTCTGCTGCCGCCGCCCGGCGCGGGCCGTCTGCTGGCGCTCAGCTCGTTTCTGGGAAGCATCGGTTTCGGGCTCTATCTGTCGGCCGCGCCGGTCTACTTCGTCCAGTCGGTGGGACTCGGCGCCCGGCAGGTCGGGATCGGTCTGTCGCTCGCGGGGCTCACCGGTGTGCTGCTGGGCGTCGTCGTCGGCCGGGTCGCCGACCGGATGGGTGCCCGGGAGACCACGGCCGTCTTCGCCCTCGGGCTCATCGCCACCCTGGTGGCCGTGGCCTTCGTGGACTCCTTCTGGACGTTCCTGCCGGTGATCACCGCGCTGTCGGTGGCCGAGCAGGGCTGGGACGTCAGCCGGGAGGCGGTGATCGCGCACGTCCTCAAGGGCGAGCAGCGGGTGCGGATCTCCGCCTATCTGCGCAGCGCCTTCAACGCGGGCTTCACCCTCGGGGTGTTCGGCGCGGGCCTGGCCATCGCGGCGAACACCCGCGCCGCGTATCTCGCGGTGCTCGGCGGGCACGCCCTCGCCACGGCGCTCGGCGCGGCGATCTTCCTGCGGCTGCCCCGGGTGCCCCGCGTCACGCCCGCGCCGGAGCAGGGCTCCCGGTTCGCCGCGCTGCGTGACGTGCCGTATCTGCTGGTGGCCCAGGTGGCGTCCCTGATGCGGCTCGGCGACACGGTGCTGCTGGTCGGCGTGCCGTTGTGGATCGTCACCAGCACCCACGCGCCCCGCGCGCTCGCGGCCTGGCTCACGGCCGTCAACACCCTGCTCGTCGTGCTGCTGCAGGTGCGGTTCGCCCGCCGCGCCGACACCGTCGCGGGCGCGGCCCGGCTGGAGCGGCTGGCCTTCGCCGCGCTCGCGGTGGCCTGCCTGCTGATCGGCACCACCGGCTGGCTGCCGATGTGGCCGGCCGCCGCCGTTCTCGTCCTGGCCGCGGTGGTCCTCACGTTCGGCGAGATGTGGGGCGAGGGCGCCCGCTGGTCGCTGCGCTACGAGCTGGCGCCCGACGACGCCCAGGGCCAGTACGGCGGCGCGTTCCGGCTGGGCACGGCGGTGCCGACGGTGCTCGGGCCGCTCATGGTCACCGCGGCCACGGGGACCGGGAGCTTCTTCGGCTGGCTGGCCCTGGCGGCCGTCTTCGCCGCGGTCGTCACGGCCGTCGGACCGGTCGTACGGCTGGCTCAGCGCCGCCGCCCGAGCCTGGCCGCGGACGGCTGAGCACCGCGGGAGGACGTCCGGGCCGGACGGCTCCGCCGCCGCTCGGACGTCGTCCTCAGCGCGCATCCCCGGATCCGAACCAGACCGCACCCAGGACCGCCATCACCGCCGGGGCGTTCTCCCGGGAGAGCAGGTCGAGATGGTCACCGGTGACGTCGTGCACCCGCGTGCCCGGGCACGCCGAGCGCCAGGCCGCGACGCTGCGCTCGTCGACCCGGCCGCCGGCGGCGCGGACCAGGTCCACCGGGCCGTCGTAGGACGGCAGCCGGTAGACGCGCTCGGCCTCGGCGTTGACCGGATAGATCTCCACCAGCCGGGCCAGTTGCTCCCGGCCCAGCTCCTCGGGCAGGGCGCCCTGCTCGATCCCCGCCTTCAGGAGCCGCTCGGTGAGCTGTTCGGCGGGCAGCGACGCCAGTTCCTCGACGTCGAGGTCGAGACCGAGAGCGTGCCCGACCAGCGACCACAGCAGCCTCGCCCGGCCGGTGGTCGGCGCGTCGCCGTCCGGCACCGCGGCGTCGAGCACGGCCACACCGCGCGGCGGGGACCCCTCGCGCTCCAGCCGGTGGGCCATCTCGTAGGCCACGAGACCGCCGAAGGAGTAGCCCACCAGCAGCAGTTCCCCGGGCGGGCAGACGGAGGACAGCTCCTTGAGGTAGTGCTCCGCCATGGACGGGATGTCGCGGTGCGGCTCGGCCTCCGGGCGCAGCCCGAGCGCCTGGACGCCGAGACAGCGGACGTCCTGCGGCAGCATCCGGGCCAGGAACCGGTACCACAGCACGCCGCCGCCGAGCGGATGGACGAAGACCACCGTGGGCGAGCCGGTCCCGGTCTGCAGCGGGACGAGGCAGGACGGCTGCCCGGTCTCCGCCGGATCCTGTTCGCCGTCCAGGAGCGCCGCGAGCCGGGCGATGGTGTGGCCCTGGGCCAGCGCCGACAGCGGCAGGCGGACCTCCCACTGCCGGCGGACGGCCCCGACGACCCGGACGGCGCCCAGGGAGTTGCCGCCCGCGGCGAAGAAGTCCTCGTGGACGCCGACGCTGTTGCCGGGCAGATGGGCCAGCCAGATGGACTGCAGGAGCAGTTCCGTGGGGGTGCGCGGCTCGTCGCTGTCCCGGATCCGGACCGGTAGGTCACGCAGGCTCATGGGCGGCTCCCCGGGTGAGTCGGCGGACGGCGGCGGACCGGGTCACGAGGTCGATGTGCGCGGTGGCGAGGAACGAGCCGGGCTCGCAGAAGCGGACCCGGTCCACCAGGGTGCAGTCGTCGAGATCGACCACGAACAGGTCGCTCGCACCGGTCAGGAACGCGTACCGGGTGTCCTCGGAGATGGCGAGGTAGAGCGGCGCGGCGGTGTTCTTGGCGCACACGAACGGCGGCTCGGGCACCTCCTCCTCGAACAGCACGGTCCTGCGTACGACGTTCAGGCCGGAGTCGAAGAGATAGAAGCGGTTGGGGAACGCGGGCACGGCGAGGAACGTCTCGCCGCCGCGCTCGAAGAGCGCCTGTGAGGTCACCCGCAGGAAACCCGGATCGGTGAACCGGCCGAGCCGGGTGAGGCCCCCGTCGCTCCAGCGGTATTTCTCCAGGGCTCCCGGGCCGTGTACGACCACGTTGTTCTGCCACTTGGAGATGTTGTGGCAGGAGACGTAGAACACCGAGGGGTCGACGGGGTCGATCTCGGCGTGTGCCGCGCAGGCGGTCTCGGGGGTGTGGAGGGTGACGGCGCCGGTGTGCGCGTCCCGGACGAAGAAACCCGACCGGGGGAACGGCGCCCGCGTGTAGGCCGTGACGTCGAAGGGGGTGCCTTCGGCGCCGTTCACGGCCGGGCCGTCGATGTCCGCCTCCAGGCCCATGTCGACGCCGACGTGGTAGCCGGCCGGCGAGTACTGGAGCTGGTGGAGGGTGTCGCGGATGAACGGCGGCACCGTGGCGATGTGGCGTTCGGTGCCGGTGGCCGGTTCATAGGTGAGCAGGTCGCAGCCGATCAGTGTGTCCTCGCCCCGGTAGCGGGCGAAGCGGTCGGCGGACGCCACCGCCGTCAGGCCCACGACCCCGGGGGACGGCTCGCAGTTGGTCGAGCTGAGCATCCGGTCGAAGGCGAGTTCCGGCGGTGCGGGCCACAGGCGCTCGCCGTCGGCGCCGAGGATCCGGACGTACGGCGCCTGTTTGAAGGAGACGACGAGATCACCGGCGGCGGTCTGCACGAATTCGTGCGGGTGCAGGAAATAGCCGAGCAGTTGCTGTGCGGCGGTATGTCCGTACGGCAGCGTCGCCCCGGTCAGCCCGGTCTCGATCGCCTCGAGCTGACGGGCGCGGAGTTCGTCGATGGGAATACGCGTCTCGTGCACCGCGCCGGCCGCGAAATCCACGAACTTGTACACCTCGGCCCGGCCGTCCGCGGCGAGCCCCGAGATGAAAAGGAGGCGGTCCGAATACCGGCCGGACAGAGGTAAGTTCACCGAAGCCATTCGAGTGCCCTTCCGAGGATGGAAACGCAGTTGCTGGTGAGCAGGGACTCGACGTGGAACTGGAAGGTGCAGAACTTCTCGGAGCGCAGGGCGATGACCCGGCCGTCGGGCATGGCCGCGATCTCCACCCCGGCCGGCGCCACCTCGGGGCGCTGGGCGAAGAACGTGTTGTAGAAGCCGACCGGTTCGTGCTGCCCGAAGAGGTCCACCTGCTGCTGGACGCCCTGCAACGGCGGGTCGACCCGGACGATCTCCATGCCGAGCCGGCTGGAGACGACCTGGTGCCCGAGGCACACGGCGATGAACTTGGCCTTCTTGTCGAGGAGTTCGCCGACGATACGGTGCACCGTGCGCATCTTGGGGTCCGTGAGGTCGCGCGGGTCGCCGGGCCCCGGACCGACCAGCACCAGGTCGGCGGCGGACAGGTTCAGCTCGGGGTCGTCGTAGTCGCGCACGGTCACGTCCAGACCGAGGTGCTGGAAGACGTGCCCCAGCATGTGGGTGAACTCGTCCTCGTTGTCGACGATGAGGATGGACTTCAGCGCGGGCGCGCCGAGCGCCACGCTGCCCTGCTGGTCGTCGATCCAGAACCGGGACAGATAGGCGTTGCGGGACTGCAGGATGCCTTTCACGCGGTCGTCCACGTACCCGTCGAGCACCGGCTGGGTGCGCTCGGTGCTCCGCAGTGCCTTCAGCAGGCCGGCGATCTTGGCCTGGACCTCCTTGGTCTCCTTCTCCGGGGAGGAGTCGCGTACGACACTGCAGCCGCTCTGCAGCAGGGCGTCGCCCGCCGCGGAGACCTCCATGGTGCGGATGGTGATGGCGCTGTCCAGGTATTCCTCGCCCGAGTCGTCCAGGCCGTGCACCATGATCGCGGAGGAGTAGTAACGGCGGGACTCCCGCTCGTACTTGTGGATGACCCGCGCCGCGTTCTCCAGGGGGCTGCCGATCATCGTGGCGGCGAACATGGAGTCGCGGAAGGCGTCGATCTTGTCCATCCGGCTGTGGCCCTCGAGCAGGTACTCGGTGTGGATCAGAGAGCCCATCTCCTTGAGGAACGGCCCCTTGACCACACCGCCCTCCGAGCAGATCCGGGCCATCATCTTCAGTTCCTCGTCGACCACCTGGAAAAGCTCGTTGATTTCCTTGGGGTCGGTGAGGAATTCGATGAGGTCCGACCGGCTGCCGAGCGCGGCCTTGGGCAGGGTGCCGCAGATCGGATTCATCACGACCGCTTCGCCCGTGATGGAGATGTGCCGCTCGGGCGAGGAGCCGATGAAGTACCGCTCGCCGTCGAAGAAGCAGAAGGTGAAATAGGCGCCCAGTTCGTTACGGGCCAGCCGCCGGAATACGGTCTTCGCGACCTCCGTGCTGAATCCCTCGATGTGCACCCGGCCGCGCCTGGAGATGAGGAAATTCGAGCCCTCGCCCCGGCAGATCTCGTCCTCGACGACCCGGCGGACGACATCCGTGAATTCCTCGTCGCCGACGTCGAACGTCACCTCGCCCACGGAGAATTCCGGTTCGGCGCCGTCCAGGATCTCGTCCAGGTCCACCTCGCGGCACTCCTCGGCGACGAGGGAGACGAGGGGCTCCCCGCCGTCGTGCAGCGCGAAGCCGCGCTCCTTCAACTGGGCATACGGCACCATGCTGATGACGGGCAGTCCGGTCGGCCGGGGCAGGTCCCGGAGCAGCTCCGTCCGGTGGATCGTGCCGGTGGCGATGCGGGTGACCCCGGCCTGGTGAAAGAGGCAGAAAGGCGCGGCGGAGACGGCAGCCGAATGGGACATATCATTATCTTTCGTTCTTGCCGACAAGGAAATCTTCCAGGACCAGATGATCCATCCCGGTGCCGAGGAAGCAGCGAAGGGCATCCTCGGGCGAGGATACTATCGGCTCTTCGGCCACATTGAAAGAAGTGTTCAACAGACACGGTACGCCGGTGTCCCGCTCGAATATTTCGAGCAGCTCGGCGAGAGCCTGGTCCTGTCGCCGGGAAATGGTCTGGATGCGGGCCGTGCCGTCGACGTGGGTCGCCCCTGCGATCAAATCGCGGTACTCCTTCCTTACCTTAAATACGAAAGTCATATGGGGCGAGCTCTTCTTCTTTCCCATCTCGAACACGCGCGGTGCCACGGACTCCAGGACCACGGGCGCAAACGGACGGAAGGTTTCCCTTTTCTTCACGCGGACATTGATGATGTCCTGGATGTCCGGGAAGGAGGGGTTGGCCAGGATGCTGCGGTGCCCGAGCGCCCGGGGCCCGTACTCGAGACGGCCCTGGAACCAGCCGACCACGACCTTCTGCCGCAGCAGCTCGGCCGTCCGCGCGAGGAGCCGGTCCTGCGGGAGCCGCTCCCAGCGCACCCGGTCACCGGCCGCCCGCAGCGCGGCCTCGGCCGCCGCCGAGCCGAACGCGGGCCCGAGGTACGGGGTGTCCACGGGCCGGGGACGCTCCCCGGCGAGGAACGAGGGATAGAAACCGGCCCCGATGGCGACACCGGGATCGCTGGCGCCGAAGCTCACGCACACCTCGGCGAAGGACGACCTCTCCAGCAGCTTCGTGTTGTTGACGCAGTTCAGCGCCACCCCGCCCTCCACCAGCAGACGGGACATCGAGGTCCGGGTCTCCAGATGGGCCAGCTGGTGGGCGGTGACGGTCTCGACCGCCTCCTGCGCCCACCGGGCCACCCGGACCCGGAAGTCCCAGTCCTCGTGCGGGACTTCACGGCCGAAGAGCCGGTCGAAGTAGCCGTAGTACGACTGGGTGTCCAGCAGCACGTTGTCGAAGGACAGCTCGTAACGGCCGCCCGGCAGCAGCCTGACCACGTGCTCCAGCAGGGGGTTGGGGCCGGCCGGGGCGGAGCCGAAGGCGCTCAGGCCCATCACCTTGTACTCGTCGTTGTTGGGCATGAACCCCAGATACCGGGTGACCTTGCTGTAGAGCAGGCCGAGCGAGTGCCGGATCGGGATCGCGGACTCGTCGAACAGGGTGACCGCGCCGCCCCGCACCTCGCCCATGACCGAGGAGTGGTGCTCGGCCCGGCCGTCGGTGATCAGGAACGCCGCGTCCTCGCCGCCGGACAGGTAGTAGCCGCACATCAGATGGGCCAGATGGTGCGGGACGAGCAGCAGCTTCTCGGCGGGCACGTCCAGCCCGGTCCGGGTGCGCAGGTCGGCGAGGATCGCCTCGCGCGAGACGAGCGTCGTGTACAGCTCGTTCAGCCGGGACAGCGCGTCGAACTTCTGCGCCGGGGAGCCCGGCCCGGCCACGATGTCCCTCAGCTGCTCGTCCATGACCCGGTCGGAGAAGTCCCAGGGGAAGGCGAAACAGTCGACGTCGTCCGGTGCGATGCCGGCGTCCGCCAGACACCGGCGCAGGGCGCCGACGGGGAAGTCGGAGGTCCGCTTCTGCCGGGAGAGCCGCTCCTCCTCCACCGCCGCGACCAGCTCGCCGTCCACGAAGAGGGAGGCGCCGGCGTCGTGCCCGAGCACCCGGTTGCGGTCCCGGCCCGAACGGCGGTAGAGGCGACCGAACAGCTCCGCGGAGCCGGTGAATCCGTTGTATCCGACGGTGATCAATGTGGCCGTTCCCCTTTCCCGGTGCGGTGCCCCGGCTATCGCAAGTAGGCAAGTTTCAGGGCCAGTTCGGACAGCTCCTGCGCGGCCGTCGACTCGTTGGTCACTCCGCCGCCGCAGCTGAGGACGACGTCGTCCCCCTCGATCTCCCCGCAGGTGACGATGGTGTTGGACACCACCGAGCGGGTCCCGGCCCGGTAGATCCCGAGCGCCCCCGAGTAGAACCCGCGCGGCCGTTCCTCCAGCTCGGCCACCACCTCCTGGGCGCGCAGCTTCGGCGCGCCCACCACGACACCGCGCGGAAAGGTGCCGAGCAGCGCGGCGCCCAGACCCGTCCCCGGCGGCAGCTCGCCGAGGACGTCCGTGGCCAGATAGGTCGTGGGCCCGATGACCAGGGGCTCGAGCAGCCGCTCGGTGCGCACCCGGCCGGGCAGGGCGAGCGAGCCGATGTCGTTGCGCTCCAGGTCGACGAGCATCACATGCTCGCTGAAGTACTTGGGGTCCTCGCGCAGCCGTCGGATCGCGGACCCGGTTCCGTCGTCGGCCGGGGCGGTCCCGGCGAACACCCGGGTCCGTATCCTGCCGTCCGCGACCATGACATGCGGCAGCGAGCAGGCCCCGAAGAAGCGGGTGCCGGCCGCCGACAGCCAGTAGGCGTACGTCGCGGAGTCGTACCGCTCGGCGATCGTGGCGAAGTAGGCGTGCACCGGCGCATGGGGCCGCACCCGCACCTGTACGGAGACGACCGCCTGGTAGACATCGCCCTTGTCGAAATACCGCTTGGCGAGGGCCAGTTGACGCTCGTACCGCTCGGCGTCCAGCCAGGTGAGCGGCCGGGTCAGCGGTGCGCCGGGGGGTGGTTGGGGCCCCGGGTCCCGGGCACCGGCGCGGACGACGGCCGCCAGCTCGTCCGCGTGCCGCCCGTACGTCCGCACGGTCCGCTCGGTCTCGTCGTACACGGCCGCCGAACCGATCCGGGCGAGCACCGCCAGCGGGCCGTGCGGCCGGGCCGCCCGCGGCGCGGTGGGCAACTCCGGTGGCCGAAGGCTCCACTGAAGGTCGTGGGCGAGGGCGAAGACGACGTCCCCGACGAACGGGGGCCCGCCGACCGCCGCGTCGGCCCGGCGCTGCTCCTCGTCCAGGACGTCCGCGAGGCCGTCGGGCGTCAGCGGCCCGTCCTCATGAACGGTGCGCACGGCGTCGAGAACGGCCAGCAGCACCCGTCGCCGACCGTCCGCGCCGGACAGCCGATAGCAGAGCACATCACCAAAGCGCTGCTCCAACGGACCGACGAGCCGGTAAGGAGACCCCACGAACCACTCACCGCCTTCCGCGCCGAGCGCGGTCGGGGCTGGGGCTGGGGCTGGGGAGGCCGAGGCAGACAGGGGTGCGGCCGGGGAGGGGGACGGATCCAGGGACGGACGCGCGGGTGTGGGTGGAGTCGGGGATGTGGGGGAGGGTGGCGGCTGTGGGGGCATCAGATGGTGAAGCCGAATGCGTCGCGGCGGGTCAGTTGGAGGTCCTGTCGTCGCTCGCCCCGGATCCGCCCGTTGGCCTCCTCGGAGTAGAACAGTCGTACGAAGCGGTCGGCGAGGTCGGCGTATTCCGGCCGGTAGCGGATCCGCTGCTCGTTGCGCGTGATGATCCCGAGGTCCTCCAGCGCCGCGAAGACCGTCTCGAACCGGTCGAGCGGCCGGGTGCCGTCCGGGTAGTAGGAGTTGAAGTCGTCGATGTCCAGCTCGGTGTGCTTCATCGCGAGCACCAGATGGCGCCGCAGGGACTCCTCGGCGGTCAGCGGGTACAGCTTCTCCACCGCGCTCTCGCCGGCCTCCACCTTCTTCATGTACTGGCGGTAGTTGAAGGTGTTGAGGTAGGTGTAGCCGTGCGCGTGGCTGTAGCCGCTCGAACCGAGGGCCAGGACATAGCCGTTCCTGCCCCAGTGGTTGTCCTGGTAGTGGAAGATCCAGTTGTCCCGCGGGAAGAGGTTGCGGGAGTACTGCCAGTAACCGAGCGCGTCCATCCGCCGCTTCGCATAGCGGTACAGGGCCAGGCTGCGCCGGAAGAGGTCGGCGGGCTCCTCCGCCTTCAGGGTCTTCTTGTTGATCGACCCCTCGCGCACGGACAGCGTGAACAGGGTGATCTGCGTGGGGATCGGGTCCAGCGCGGCGACCGCGTCCATGGTGCGTTCCATGTTGTCGAACGCCTCGCGCTCGATGCCCGCGATGAGGTCGATGTTCACATTGGGCACGCCGCTCTCGACCATGTTGTAGTACGTCGCGACGACCTCGTCCGGGCTGTCGTTGCGCCGGGACTTGCGCAGGATCTCCGGGTCCAGGCTCTGCACGCCCATGGACAGCCGGTTCACGCCCCGCTCGGCCATCACCCCGATGCGGCCACGGGTCGCCGAGTCGGGGGAGCACTCGTAGGTGATCTCCCGGCACTCGGACAGGTCGAACCGGCCGATGACCCGGTCGAAGAGGAAGTGGATCTGCTCCTCGTTGAGCCGGCTCGGCGTGCCGCCCCCGATGAACACCGTCTCCACCTTCTTGCCGGCCACCGCGGAGCGGTAGCGCAGCGCCTCCTTCTCCAGGCAGTGCAGGTAGTCCCAGATGACCTGGGTGTCGTCCTGTACGACGGCGACGCTGTAGTAGCAGAAGCTGCACTTCTGGCGGCAGAACGGGATGTGGAGGTACAGGTTGAAGGAGAAGACGTCGCTTCCCTCCCACAGATCCTCCGGAGTGAGGTCCGTGACGCCCTCCGGCTGCCAGGTCGAGATCGGCGGGTAGCTGAACACCAGGCCCGGAATGTGCTTCTCCGCCTCGATGATCTGGTCGATGATCTCCGCCTTGCCGGCGCCGGAGACGTCGTAAATCCACTCAGCGGTCATGACTTCTCCGATCCTGGGGATACTCGCAGGAAGTTCCGCATGATGGTCGGCCCCTCTTCGGTGCCGATGGACTCGGGATGGAACTGGATGCCGTAGACGGCGTGCCGCCGGTGCTGTACGGCCATGACCTCGCCGTCCTCCGCGGCCACGCAGGTGATCCGCAGGTCCGCGGGCAGGGACTCGGCGGCCACGGCCAGGCTGTGGTAGCGCATCGCCGTGAACCGCGCGCCGATGCCGGTGAACAGCCCGGAGGGCGCCGTACGGTCCACGGCCGAGACCCAGCCGTGCCGCACCACGCCGCAACGCCGCACCCGTGCGCCGTAGTGCTTGGCGACGACCTGGTGGCCGAGGCAGACGCCCAGTACCGGAACGCGCCCCGCGTAGTGGGCGAGCGCCGCCTCGCACACGCCGTAGCTCGCGGGATCGCCGACGTCTCCCGGGCCGGGGGAGAGCACCAGGTGGGTCGGGGCGGCGGCGTCGATCTCGGCCAGGGACACCGTGTTGCGCAGCACCTTGAAGGGCCGGCCGCCGGCGGCGACGCAGTGGGCCAGGTTGTGGGTGAAGGAGTCGTAGTTGTCGATGATGACGACGGTCACGACAGGTGCTCCGCGGCCGGGACCGGCCGCACCGCCCTGGCCTCGATCTCCAGTGCAAGATCCGGCCGGCAGACGTCCACGTGGTTGACCAGCCGGGGGAAGGACAGTTGCCGCTCTTCGGCGTACCGCTCGTACACCCGGCGGACCTCGTCGCCCTTGCAGTAGACGTAGGACGAGGCGATGTCCTGCGCCGTCATGCCGGTGGACGCCAGCAGGTCGAAGAAGGAGCGCAGGGTGTGGTCGACCAGTGCGTCGAGATCGCCGCTGAGGGAGCTGCCGTCCCGGGTGACGCTGGAGATGCCGGAGATGTTGACGGTGCGCAGGCCGTTGCAGACGACCTCGTTGGCGCGGACGAACCGCGGGCCGTAGGTGACCGGCGGGCACTGCAGGCCGGTGTCGAAGGTGCCGAACTGGCCCTCGAGCGCGTCGGTGGCCTCCACCAGGACGCTGATCGACGCCGTTCCCGGAAGGCCGGCGCCTATCCCGGTGCTCGCCGGGTAGCGGGTGAGGCCCCACGCGTCGAAGTAGGAGTTCCTGACGGTGTTGAACTCCTCGTAGTTGTGGTCGATGTCGCCGATGAAGTACCAGGTCCGGCTGATGTGCTGGGGTTTGAGGCCGGCCCGGGCGAGGGCGGAGGCGACGGTCTCGAACGCCTCGGCCGCCTGCGCACCGAAACCGGCGCCCGCCGGGCGGTCCACGGCGCACACGAGCCGCGTGGTCCCGTCGCTGCGCACCGCCACCGCGCCCGGTGCCACGGCGTCCACGGTCACGGCGGGGGAGGTGGGCACGATGCCGCGGATCTCCAGGGCGGCGGACGGGGACCGGCGCGGGTACTGGTCGCCCGCGTGGACGGCGGGCAGGTCCGGTAACTCCCCGGACCGTGCGCCCAGGGTGCCGAAGACGACGGCGGTCAGCGGGATGCCGCCGGTGCGGTGGCGGAACCGGTCGACCGCCTCCGACAATGCGCCGGCACCGGGTTCGGGCGGCAGGTCACAGGTGGCGAACACCTCGTCGTAGGTTTGTCCCCGGAAACTGCGCACACGCATGACACGCCCCCCTGGCTTTCGACGAAGCTGTTCGGTGGATCAAACCCTGCCGCGTCGGCCGAATTGACGCCCGGCCGCTCGGCGTACAAAGGAAAACACCTGTCCGGCCGGGTCGTGTTCACATGGAAACGAAAGCCAACCCGGTCGCCGGACGGAGTGTCAACCCCCGTCCCAGAACGTGGACGCTGGCTGATTCTCTACGGGTCGGTTGACAGCCGGTCAACGTCTCTGTTCCCTTGAACGGGTTGGCTGGTTCACTGCTGTCGAAATCCGCCGCCGCGTCGGAGCGGCCATTCAAGGAGCTAGCAGTTGAGCAATGCATCCACCTCTGCATTTCCGTCCTTTCGGCAGGTCCTGGACGAGGCGCGGGCCAGTGTCGCGGCGCTTCCCCTGCCCGCACTCGAAAAACTGGGAATTTTACAGCCGATCGAGAACTACTACCTGATCGGCACCTATCCGCCGCTCAAGGCGATGGGTTCGGCTCGGCCCGAGAGATTTCTGCCGCTGGCCACCGATCGGTGCAGTGTCTACGTGCACATCCCGTTCTGTGAACAGCGCTGCACCTTCTGCCACTTCGCGAAGGAGATCCTGCCGCCCGAGCAGCGCGTGGAGCGGTATCTGGGCGCCCTGTACCGGGAGCTGGCGGGCACCGGCGAGCTGACCGGGCACCCCGTGGCGCAGACGGTGTACTTCGGCGGCGGCACACCCTCGTACCTCAGCCCCCGGCAGATCACCGAGGTGTTCGCGAGACTCCGCGGTGCGGTGCGGATCACCGGTGAGACGGAGACGACCTTCGAGCTCCATCCGAGCGTGATCGACGCCCCGGACTACGGCGAGCGGCTGGACGCCATCGCCGAAGCGGGTGTGAACCGCTGGGTGTTCGGGGTGCAGTCGATGGAGGACCGCATCCTGCGCAAGCTCAACCGGGGCCACACGGCGGCAGACGTGCACCGGCTGCTTCGGATGCTGGCCGACCGCGGCGTCGACAACCTCTCGGTCGACCTGATCTTCGGGCTTCCGTACCAGAACGCGGAGAACTGGTACTCCAGCATCCGCACCCTGCTCGAGGCGGGCGTCGAGAAGTTCAACATCTTCCCGCTGATGTTCAAGCAGGCCGACCCGATCTCGATGCACTACCGCAAGTCGCCCGAGATCTTCCCCGGGAACGAAGAGCGTCTGCTGATGCACTTCATCACCGAGTCGATCATGCGGCACATGGGCTTCCGCCGGGGGCCGCTGTTCTACTACGCCAAGGCCGAGCAGCACTCGCGCCAGCAGGAGAACAAGTACGACTCCATCGAGGACATCAACCTGCTGCCGTTCGGGGTGTCCGGCTTCGGGTACGTCGGCCACACGCAGTTCTACAACGAGTGCACCCTCGACCGGTACATGGCGGCCGTGGACAGCGGGCGCCCACCGGTGTGGCGCAGCGCCGAGCTCGACCTGGAGGAGCGGATGCGCCGCGCGGTGATGTTCCCGCTGCGCTCCAGCGGGGTGAACAGGGCCGAGTACCGCCGGCGTTACGGCGCGGACCCGCTCGACCGCTTCGCCGGCGAACTGACGCCCTTCATCGAGCACGGCCTGCTCGCGGTGTCCGACGAGACCCTTCAGCTGACCGACATGGGCGCCCCGTTCGCCGACAGCATCGCGATCACCCTGGCCAGCCCCGCGGTCGTCTCCCGCGTCCAGGCCGCCAACGCCCTGATCACCGACCTGAAGACCGACCCCCTGGACCGCTACGACTTCTCCCCGATAGCCCGCGAACCGGTCGGAGCGGGGGTGACGCCACAGGACCGGCACGCCCCCACCGACGAGGCCTGACCCCGACAGCCCACGCTGCCACCGCTCCGCCCGGCGGGGTCGCCCTGGGAGGCCTTGGCGGCAGCACCGCGGAGGCTGCGGGCGCAGGGTGAGAAAGGCCGAGGTCGCGGCGCGTCGATGGCTACGGCATCCCCGCGAGGTGGCCAGTCGTAGCGCGAAGGCGGGTGCGGCCGCATCTCGTGGAAGGACACGGCGAGGCCTTGGCGGCAGCACCGCGGAGGCTGCGGGCGCAGGGTGAGAAAGGCCGAGGTCGCGGCGCGTCGATGGCTACGGCATCCCCGCGAGGTGGCCAGTCGTAGCGCGAAGGCGGGTGCGGCCCTCTGTGCGGAAGGTCGCGGTCGCGGGGTGGGGAGGGGCGCGTCCGTGGCTGGGGGAACGCAGGGGGCGGCCCGTGCGGAAGGTCTCGGCGGTGGGCGCGCGCCTGGGAGGGGAGGGCCAGGGGCGTACCGTGAAGGCCGGTGCCGGGGAGGGCCGGCGCGCTAGGCTTTCGGGCCTGTGCGGGTCGCGGTACGAGCGAGGATGCAGCGTGGAGACTTCGTCGGCTATGCCCTCCCCAGCGGTGGTCGAACTGCTCGAGAAGGCCGGGGTGGAGTACGTCGTGCACCGGCACGACGCGATCCGCACCGGAGAGGACATCCTCGCGCGCACCGTGTTCACCGGCGACGACGTGCTCAACTCCGTCAAGACCCTCGCCTTCGGCCTGCTCTCCGGCGTCATCGTGCTGGCCGCGATCCCCGGTCCCGGCCGTATCCGGTACGGGCAGCTCGCCTCGGCGGTGGGTGCCCGCCGGCAGGACGTCCGGCCGGCCGGCCCCGACCTGCTCGGCCGGCTCGACATGGAGCCCGGCGGGGTCACTCCGCTGTGCGCGCACCCCGCGGTGACGGTGGTGGTCGACACCGCCGTCACCGGTATGGGGCGGGTCCTGTGCGGCAGCGGCCGCTCGGACTGCACCCTGGAGGTGGCATCGTCCGACGTCATGGGCGTCGTCCCCGGCATCGTCGTCGCCGATATCGCGACCCTCTGAACGCCGCCGGCGACGGCACACCCTCTTTCCCGGCGCTGTGGGCGCTTTTTACAAGTGGCAGAAAACCGCATTCTGTCGACCGGCCGCACGCTCGGTTGTCCTGTTCCGGTCATGGCGGGTTCAAGCCGCCGAAGATCGTTGCGACCGGGGGAGGGGAGCGGGAAAGATGATGCCCGACGGTCAGGCTCGCCGTCACTTCAGTCGCAGCCCGATAAAAACTGGCTGATGGTGTGAACGGGGGACGGAATCATATGGCATTCACCGGAAGAAGAGCCGAAACCTTCAAGGAAGCCCCGACGTGGCCGGCCGCCGCTGCCCCGGGTGATCTGATCTGGCCGGCCCTGAGCAACATCGCTCGCTGACAGATTCCCCGGCCTTCTCAGTCTTTTCGACCTGCATGTTGCCCACAGGTCCCATAGCCGTGGCCCTAGGGCCCCGTCGGCATGCCCGGAATTCCTTGGAGGCCTACTGTGATTCGCCAGTCCGGCGAGGCACCGAGTCGACCCCTGACCGCAAGTCAACTCGGGGTCTGGTTCGCCGGAGAAGCAGCGGACCCGACCGGATCCACCTTCAACGTCGGTGACTACCTCGAGATCAAAGGCCCCGTCAGCGCCGACACGCTGACCCTCGCGCACGACCGGCTGACCGCGGAGGTCGAGGCCTGCCGGGTGACCTTCGCCGAGGGCGAGGAAGGCCCCGTACAGATTCTCGGCGACGAGCCACGCTGGCCGTTGACACGAGTCGATCTGCGAGGCCGCCCCGACGCCCGCGCCGCCGCGCTCGCCTGGATGGAGGCCGACATGGGGCGGCGTACCGACCTCGTGGCCGGTCCGCTGTTCTGCGCCGCGCTGTTCGTCCTCGCCGAGGACCATCTGCTCTACTACCGCCGCGGCCACCACATCGTCCTGGACGGCTGGAGCCTGGACCTGGTGGGGCGCCGGCTGGCCGAGATCTACACCGAACTCGCCGGTGACACGCCCCAGGCGCCGGCCGTGCCGCTCGCGCCGATGGAGATCCTCCAGGAGGAGGACCGCACCTACCACGCCTCCGCACGCCGCAGCCGCGACCGCGACTTCTGGCTCGGCCGGCTCGCCGGAGCGCCGGAGCCGCCGACGCTCTCCCCACGGCCCGCGCCCGGACCGCGCGGGACACAGCGGGTCAAGACCGACCTGGGCCCGGCGCGCGCGGCGCGGCTCTTCGCCACCGCCGAGCGCCTCGGCGTGGCCTGGCCCGAATTCGCCATCACCGCCACGACGGTGTACGTCGCCCGGCTCACCGACCGCACCGACGTCACCCTCGGCATGCCGATCTCCGGCCGCACCAGCAAGGCGGGCCGCAACGTGCCCGGCATGACCGCCAACATCCTTCCGCTGCGGGTCACTTGCGATCCCGCGGACACCTGGGCGGAACTGGCCCGGCGGGTGCGCTCGGAGATCCGGCAGATGCTGCTGCACGGCCGGTACCGCGCGGAGGACCTGCTGCGTGACCTCGGCCTGGTCGGCCAGGGCCGGCAGGTCTCCGGACCGGTGGTGAACGTACTGGGCTTCGAGTCGGACCTGTCGTTCGGATCCTGCCCGGCCCTGCGGCGCAGCGTGCAGGGCGTGGGCGTGGACGACATCAGCTTCACCTTCCGGCAGTCGTCCGCCGACGAGGTCGAGCTGATCGTCGACGCCAACCCGCGGCTCTACACCGAACAGGAGGCACAGGACCACCTCAGGCGTCTGCTCGACTTCCTGGACCAGACCGTGGAGAGCGGCCCGGACACCCCGGTGTCCCGGCCCGACCTGGTCGGCGCCAAGGAACGGGCCCTGCTGCTCGACTGGGGCACCGCGGCCGACCCGGGCGGCCCGCACCACCTGGTCCCCGACCTCTTCCACCGGCAGGCCGAAGCGACGCCCGACGCCGTCGCGATCGAGGACCGCGCCACCTCGGTGACGTACGCCGGACTCGACGCGCAGACCAACCGGATCGCCCGGCTGCTGATCGCCCGCGGGGTGGGCCCCGGCGATGTGGTGGCGCTCGCGCTGCCCCGCTCCATCCGGCTGGTGGCGGCCATGGCGGCGGTCCTCAAGGCGGGCGCCGCCTACCTCCCGCTCGACCCGGGCTACCCGGCCCCCCGGCTCGCCTACATGGCCGCCGACGCCCGCCCGGTACTGCTGCTGGTCGACGAGACCACCGCCAAACCGATGGAGGCACTGGACGCCATCCGGGTGAACCTGGACGACCCGAGCGTGCGGGGCAGGATCTCCCGGCTGTCCGATGCGCCCCTCACCCAGCAGGACCGCACCCGTCCGCTCACGCCCGGGCATCCGGCGTACGTCATCTACACCTCGGGCTCGACGGGTTCGCCCAAGGGCGTGGTCGTCCCGCAGCGCGGCGCCGCCAATCTGCGCAACCTGGCCACCGACTGCTTCGGCCTGGGAGCGCACAGCAGACTGCTCCAGTTCGTGTCCCCGAGCTTCGACATGTCGGTCGCCGACGTGTGGATGACCCTGCTGACCGGCGGGACCCTGGTGGTGGCGGACAAGTCGCAGCTGCAGCCCGGCCCCGAACTGGAGCGGCTGATCACCGAGAACGCCGTCAGCCATGTGATGCTGCCGCCCTCGGTGCTCCAGGTGCTCGACCCCGCACAGATCCCCGCGTCGGTGACGTTCGTCGTGGCCGGCGAGGCCTGCACACCCCAGGTGGTGCAGGACTGGACCGGCGGCCGGCGGCTGATCGACGCCTACGGGCCGACCGAGGCGAGCGTCTACTCGACGGTCAGCGACGAACTCACCCTGTCGGACGCGGCGGCCATACCGATCGGTCGGCCGGTACCGGGCTTCCGGGCCTATGTGCTGGACGCACGGCTGCGCCTGGCGCCGGCCGGCGTGCCCGGAGAGCTGTACATCGCGGGCGCGGGCCTCGCCCTCGGCTATCTGGGCCGCCCCGGACTCACCGCCGCCCGCTTCGTACCGGACCCCTTCGGCCCGCCCGGCAGCCGGATGTACCGGACCGGGGACCTGGTCCGCTGGACCCCGGACGGCAACCTGGTCTTCCTCAACCGCAACGACGACCAGGTCAAGGTGCGCGGCTTCAGGATCGAGCTCGGCGAGGTGGAGACACTCCTGCTGCGGCTGCCGGGTGTCGCCCGGGCTGCCGCCATGGTGCGCGAGGACCGGCCCGGCGAGCACCGGCTGGCCGGATACGTGGTGCCGGCCGACGGCGCCGCCCTCGACCCGGCCGAGCTGCGCGCCCGCCTCGCCGAGCAGGTGCCGGACCATCTCGTACCGCTCGTCACCGTGGTCGATCAGCTGCCGCTCACTCCGAGCGGGAAGATCGACCGCGCCGCCCTGCCCGCACCCGCGGTGGCCACGGCCACGGCCTCGGGTGCCCCGCTGAACCCCGCCGAACAGCGCATCGCGGACCTGTTCGCCGACATCCTGGGCGTACCCACGCAGGACGCCGATGCCCACTTCTTCGAACTCGGCGGCGACTCGCTGTCCGCCGCGCGCCTGCTCGGCCGGGTGCGCGCCGCGTTCGGCGTCAAGCCCACCATGCGCGAGCTGTTCGCCGCCCCGACCGTAGCCGGCCTCGCCCGCCGGGTCTCCAACCCCTGACCTGCGCCGCATTCGCTGACACAGGGGGCCGGCGACCAGGCCGCCCCCTTGGGAGAAGGCATGCTCGAAAACACGGAACAGTCCCTGGACACCCCGGAGTTGCTCGCCAAGTACAAACACCTGCGGCGGGAGATAGACGGCCGGATCTTCGCGGCCAAGCTCGCCCTGGTCGCCGTCCTGCTGGCCGGAGGCATCTACCTCACCCTGACCACGGCCCTGTGGTCCCGGGCGCTCGGCACGGTCGTCGTCGGCCTGATGTTCGCCCACATGCTGGAACTGCAGCACGAGACCCTGCACAGCATCGCCTTCCGCGGCCGGCGCCCCAACGTCGTCGCCGGTGTGCTCCTGGGCCTGCCGACGCTGGTGTCCTTCGCCGCCTACCAGGTGTCGCATCTGCGCCACCACCGCGACCTGGGGACCCCGGAGAACCAGGAGTTCTTCGACTACGGCGACCAGTACGGCAGCGAGCAGGGCTCCGCCGTGCGCACGGCCGGGCTGTGGCTGTACCGCCTGACGATGATCGCCCACTACAAGCAGTTCCTGCACACCTCCGCACGCGTGCTGACCGGCCGTGACCTGGGCGAGGAGAGCCCGCTGACCCAGCGCCGCATCCGGCGCGACCACCTGGTGATCCTCGGCACCCTCGCGGGGTCGGTCGCGGCGTCCGCGCTGACCCACTCCTGGGCCGTGGTCTGGGCCTGGCTGCTGCCGCTGGCGCTGGTCGGGCTGCCCGCGCACGCGCTGATCGAACTGCCCGAGCACTTCCGCTGCGACACCGACACCCCGGACGTGTTCGAGAACACCCGCACCATCACCTCCAACCGCTTCATGGCGTGGCTGACCAACACCAACAACTTCCACGTCGAGCACCACCTGCTGCCCACCCTGCCCTTCCACAAGCTGTCCGAGGTGCATCAGGAGGTGGCCCCCCGGGCCCGCTTCTACCACCGCAGCTACCGCGACTTCTTCGGCCGGCTGATCCGCGGCGAGGGGAGGGCGGCGCGATGACCGACCGGACCTCCTACGCGCTCGCGACGAGTGCCGCGGACAAGGAAGCCGTCATGCGGCTGCGCGACCAGGTCTACGTCCAGGACCAGGGCCGCCTCGACGACGCGGGCGACATGGCCGGGACCTTCGACCGGTTCGACGCCTTTGCCGACTACATCCTCGCCCGGCTGGAGGGTGAACCGGTCGGCTGCATCAAGGTCGTACGCGATTCGGAGCTCGGGCTGCCCTGCGAGGACGTCGCGGATCTGACCGAGTTCAAGGACGGGCACCGGGTGGTGGAGCTGGGGCATCTGATGACCCGGCCCGACGTGCGGCACCAGATGCTCGGCATGGCCCTGATGCGCGAGGGCCTGCTGCACGGCATCCGGTGGGGTGCGACCCGCCTGGTCGGCGACTTCTTCGTGGACGACACCGGCGAGCTGCGCGGCTTCTACCGCTCCCTCGGCTTCGTCGCGCTCTGCAAGCCCTATCCCGACGAGCGGTTCGCGGGCGCACCGCTCAGCCTGGTCGCCGGCCTGGACTTCGCCGGTGCCGCGGAGCGCGTGCCCGGCAGCCACGGCAAGGAACGCCAGCTGCTGGAGTACTTCTTCGGCGACTACGCCGAGCGGCGCCGGACCTACCTGCAGCAAACGGACGGCCCGGCCCTGGCCTCCGGCTCCCACTGACGAGAGGGCAGCGGACGTGCGTACACAACGCCAGACCCTGGCCGAGACGAAAGCCGCGTACAACCACCCCACCTACGCCAAGATGGCCTTCACCATGGGCTGCGGCGTGCAGGGCCGTGGGGAGGGATGCCATGTCTACGACGAGACCGGCCGGCCCTTCCTGGCCCTGTTCGACCAGTACGGCAACCAGTCCTTCGGCTACTCGCACGAACGGCTGGTGCGGGCCCTGCGGGACCGTCTGGACACCGCCAACCTCAACAGCACCAAGATCCTGTTCGAGGAGGTGCAGATCCGTCTCTCGGAGCGGCTCGCGCAGCTCACCGACGGGCATCTGCGGTACTCCTACCTGGCCAACGGCGGCGGCGAGAGCATCGACAACGCCCTGAAGCTGGCCCGCGCGGCCACCGGCAGGCCGTACTTCGTCACCGCGGCCGACTGCTTCCACGGCAAGACCATCGCCACCCTCAGTGCCTCCCGCCGGCCCGAGCACGAGGCGGTCTACCGGCCGCTGATGAGCGAGTTCCGGCAGGTCCCGTTCGGCGACGTCGCCGCGATCGAGGCGGCCGTGGACGAGCACACCGCGGCGGTCCTGCTGGAACCGGTGCAGGCGGAGGGCGGTGTGATCGTGCCCTCCGAGGAGTATCTGCGCGAGGTGCGCCGCATCTGCACCGAGCGCGGCGCGCTGCTGATCCTGGACGAGATGCAGACGGCCTTCGGCCGCTGCGGCACCTTCTTCGCCCACCAGCAGTTCGGCGTACTCCCCGACCTGGTGTGCATCGGCAAGGCCTTCGGCGGCGGCCTGCTGCCGATCTCGGCGGTGCTGGGCACCGCCGAGGTGTGGACCTCGCTGAAGCGCACGCCGTCCACCTTCGGCTCCAGCCTCGGCGGCAACCCGCTGTCCTGCTCGGTCGGTCTCGCGGCCGTGGAACTGGCCTCGGAACCGGAGTTCCTGGCCCGGGTGAACGCCCGCGCGGAGCAGATCCGGCAGCGGCTGACCCGGCTTCCCGCCCGTTTCCCCGAGCTCGTGCGCGCCCACCGGGGTCTCGGCATGATGCACGGCCTGGAGTTCCACGACGAGGCGCTCGGCGGACTGGTGCTGCGCCTGCTGATCCGGCATCAGGTGACGTCGACGTACTCGCTGTACAACAACAGCGTGCTGCGGGTGCAGCCGCCCATGGTGATCGACGAGGCCGGACTCGACCACGGACTCGACGTGCTGGAGCAGGTCCTGGCGGAGGTCGAGGCCCACCAGCGCGCCGGCGGCGCCACGGGTGTGGCGGCGATGTCGCCGCAGCGGCTGAGCGTTCGGCTGCCGTTCCCGGCGGACGCCGTGCGCGAACTGCTCGGGCGGCGGCCGAGGTTGCTCGACCCGTTCAGCCTCCACCCCGAGCAGGAGGACTGCCCGCCGGTCGAGCCGGAGTTCGCCGGCACCCTCGGCGAGGACCTCGTGGTCTGGGAGGACCGGTACGAGGCGGGCCCCGACGGGCCGAGCCTGAGCGCCGGGGACTGCTGGATGTGGACGTCCCTGCGCCGTGACTTCACCGTCGTACCGCTCGGCGAGGCCGGCTGCCGGGTGGACATCGCCGTCGAGTGGGACGCGGGCACCGGCGGTTACGAGGCCCTGCTCGCCGGGGGCATCAGCTGGTTCATCACGACCAGGGCCGAACAGCTCGCCGGCGAGATCGACAAGTACCTCGCCGAGTGAGGCGGACCGAGAGGAAGGCGACAGTGAGCGAAGAGATGCGGCTGCAGGGCCTGCTCGACCACTACACGGGCAACGACACGGCGGTGGTGGTGGACATCTCCGTCGGCGGCACCCGCCGCGAGATCAGCCACGCACGGCTGGCCGAGCTGGTGCGGGAGCGGATCGAGGACCTCCGTGCGGCCGGGGTCCGCCCCGGCCAGCTGATCGGCATCAACGCCCGTAACAGCCTGGAGTGGCTGGTCTGGGACCTGGCGACGCTGGAGTTCGGCGCGCACCTGTACGCGCTGCCGGACGGCACACCGCTGCCCGGCGACGCCGACGACACCGAGGCGTTCCTGGCCGAGGCCGGGCTGGTCGCGCTGGTAGCCGACGAGGACGGGCAGGAGCGGCCGGCGGACGGCCCGCTGCTCGCCCCCGGCGACCGCCTCGCGGGGCGCCGGCTGCGGCTGGACGCCCCCGCCCAGGACCTGCCGAACCTGCACAGCCTGGTGTTCTCCTCGGGCACCTCGGGATCCCTCAAGGGTCTCAGGATCTCCCGCAGCGGCACCGAGTACGTGATCAACCGGTTCCTGGAGGCCTTCGGCGTCACCGGTGAGGACCGCCATCTGATCTTCCTGCCGCTGTCCAACTACCAGCAGCGGCTGTCCGTCTACTGCTGCCTGTGGGCCGGCGCCGACCTGGCCCTGGCGCCGTTCCAGCGGGTCTTCGCCGCGCTGCAGAGCGAGCGGCCGACCTTCCTGATCGCGCCGCCGGTGTTCTACGACTCCACACTCCAGCTGCACCGCAAGGCGGGCAAGGGCCAGCAGCTGGACGCCTTCCTCGGCGGGCGGATCCGCTTCATGATCACCGGTATGGCGCCGATCCGCACCGCGACCCTGGACGCCTACGCCGCGGCGGGCCTGAGCCTGCTGGAGGCCTACGGCATGACCGAGTGCGGCATGATCGCCTGGAACACCGCCAAGGCCCGGCGCGCCGGCACCGTGGGCAGGCTGATCGACCCGAGCGCCGTCACCTTCACCGAGGACGGCGAACTCGTCATCACCCGCCAGGCGCCGCTCAGCCTCGGCTACTTCCAGGTGGACCCCGCGGCCGAGCCGACCTTCCTGCCCGACGGATCCATCCTCACCGGCGACTTCGGCACCCTGGACGAGGACGGCTTCCTCACCCTGCGCGGCCGCCGCAAGGACGTCATCACCCTCGGCAGCGGACGCAAGGTCAACCCCGCCGAGATCGAGGCACTGTTCGCCGGTGCCGAGGGGGTCGCGGAACTCGTCGTGGTCTCCTCCGGCGACTCCGGCCGGCTGGGCGCGGTGGTGAGCCTGGCCGGTCCGGTCACGGCCGGGACCGAGGCCGCGGCACGGGCCGCGATCGAGAAGGTCAACTCCACCATCGACCCGTACCGCCGGCTGGGCCGCCTGGTCTTCGTCGACCATCCGCTGCACTCCGAACCGCGTTTCCAGACCAAGAACATGAAGCTGCGCCGGGCGGCCGTCGAGGAGTACTTCGCCGAGTTGTCGGCCCGCCGCGAGAGCAAGGGGGGACCCGCATGACCAGCACCGGCGAGGAGCGGATCCGCATCATCGACGCCCATGTCAACCTGGGCAGCGACCTCGCGATCCCGCCCGAGTACATCAAGGAGCAGGCGGAGAACGCCTACCACCGGCTCGCGGCCATGGGCCAGCCGGTCAAGCGCGAGCGCATCTACGACCGGGTGTACGCGCAGTACCAGGACCACGACGCCGACCGGCTGGTGAAGGAGATGGACGCCGCCGGTGTCGACGAGTCGGTGCTGATCGTCCCGGACTTCACCCATGTCGCCGACGCCAAGCTGACCCCGGCCGAGCTGGCCGAGCTGCACGCCGGCATCATGCGCCGGCATCCGGGCCGGTTCCGTGTCCTGTGGGGTGTCGACCCGCGCGCGGGCGACGAGGGGGTGGCCCTCTTCGAGCGCTGCGTGGACGAGCTGGGCTTCCAGGGCATGAAGCTGTATCCGCTGGCCGGCTACTCCCCGAGCGACCGGCGGCTGTACCCGTACTACGAGATCTGCGCGGCGCGCGGACTGCCGGTGCTCAGCCACACCGGGCCCGGCTGGCAGGCCCTGGACTTCACCTACGGCCAGCCGCTGCTGCTGGACCAGGCCTCCCGGGACTTCCCCGGCGTCGACTTCGTCATGGGGCACGGCGCGGTGACCCACGTCGAGGAGGCGATGTACCTGTGCGGCTACCGGCCGAACATGTACGTCGACGTCAGCGGCTTCGTCTCGGTACTGGACCCGGACGGCTGGCAGCACCACCTCAACCGGGTCTTCAAGCTGGGCCTCAACCACAAGATCGTGTTCGGTTCCAGCTGGCCGGCCTTCCGGCTCTCGGCGACGCTCGCCCAGGTGGTCGGCGAGTTCCGGGAAGGCTCCACGGTGTTCGCCGGAATCAAGCGCTCACAGCGAAAGATGATCATGGGGGGCACCATCGAGCGCCTCCTTTCGGGAAGCCGGCAGCAGGCCGGGCAGATGGGAGCACAGTGATGGCAGTCGACCTTGCGGCCCTGGAGAAGAAGCTGCTCGACTGGGTCGTCGAGTGGAACGAGGGCGAGTACGACGGCGAACTCGACGCCGAGACCGACCTGTTCGCCGCGGGCGTCCTGGACTCGATGGGCTTCACGGGGCTGATCGCCTACCTGGAGGACGAGGCGGACATCGAGTTCGACTACGAGCACGCGGAGGAGGCCGGCGCGGTCTCGCTGCGGGGCCTGCTGGCCTACTGCTTCCCCACGGCGGCCGCCGCCGACGCCTGAGCTCCCAGCGAACGGAAACGAACGGAAGGGGAGAACCCGTGACCGGTTCGACCGACCTGCCCGTCATCTTCGACGCGCACTGCCATGTGGCGTCAGCGGACTTCATCCCGGAACGCTTCGTGGCCGACGTCGCGGCCAACATCGAACGGCGGCACACCGCCGAGGGCATTCCGGCGCGCCCCGGACGGGCGCTTACGGCCCTGCAGGCCCAGCACCGGGACGACAGGGCGGACGAGCTGGTCCAGGAGATGGACCGTGCGGGCATCGCCCGCACGGTCCTGCTGGTGCCCGACTTCGGACTGCTGCACCCGATGCGGCTCACCCTCGACGAGATGGCCGCCCGGCACCACGAGATCCGGCAGCGGCACCCCGGGCGCTTCTGGGTGTTCATCGGCGTGGACCCGCGGCGCGGCGAGGAGGGGCTGCGGGACTTCGAACGGCATGTCACCGAGTACGGCTTCGAGGGCATCAAGCTCTACCCGCCCTGCGGTTACTCGCCGTCCGACGAACGGCTCTTCCCCTACTACGAGATCTGCGCCGAGCGCGGCCTGCCGGTCTTCGTGCACATCGGCCCGACCGCGGGCAGCTTCGCCTACGAGCCGGCGCACCCGCTGCAGATCGACCGCGCGGCCCGCTCCTTCCCCGGCGTCGACTTCATCCTCGGGCACGGCGGCCTGGTCCACCTGGACGTCACCGGCTACCTCGCGTCGTACCGCCGCAACGTCTACCTGGACATCGGCGGCTTCGCGGGCACGGCCTTCCCGGACGGCTGGGAAGCCCATCTGAACCATCTGTTCCGGCTGGGCATCAACCACAAGATCGTCTTCGGTACGGACTGGCCGCTGAACCGGATGACGGGCGGCCTGACCCGGCTGGTCGAGAAGGTGGTGCACGGGCCCACCGTGTTCGCGGGCGTCAAGCGCCGCGAGCAGCAGCTGATCCTGTCCGGCAACCTCACCCGGCTGCTCCCGGCCGGCGCCGTGGACGCCGTGCCCGCCACGGCCCTGGCGGGTTCGTGATGCCGGCCGGCCTCCCGCCGATCACCGGGCGCACCGCGCTGACCCTGCTGCTGGGCGACCCGGTCGTGCAGGCCCGCTCCCCGGAGCTGGTCAACGCCGAGCTGGCACGCCGGGGGCTGGACGCCCGGCTGATGCCCGTGCAGGTGGCCGCCGGGGACCTCGGCCCGCTCGTCACCGCGCTGCGCACCGCCGGCACCTTCCGCGGCGCCGTGGTCACCATGCCGCACAAGCACGCCGTCGTCCCGCTGCTGACGACCGCCGGAGTGCGGGTGGCGCGCACCGCCGCCTGCAATGTGATCCGCCGCGAGCCGAACGGGGACCTCACCGGGGACATGCTCGACGGAGAGGCCATGGTCCGGGCGATCCAGGACGCGGGCGGCACCGTCAAGGACGCGCGCGTGCTCCTCGTGGGGGCCGGGGGAGCGGCCTCCGGGATCGCCCTCGCGCTGGCCGACCACGGGGCGGCGGAACTGGACATCGCCAACCGGACCCCGGCCCGGGCCACCGCCCTCGCGGACCGGGTCTCGGCCGCCGTCCCCGGCACCCGGGTCACCACCGTGACGGCGCCGGGCGGCGGCTACGACCTCGTCGTCAACGCCAGCGCCGTCGGCATGCGGCCCGAGGACGGCCCGCCGGTGCCGCCCGGTGTGCTCACCGGAGCCCGCGTGGTCGCCGACGCGGTGATCTCCGGCCGGCCGACGGCCCTGCTCGCGGCGGCGCAGGCGGCGGGCTGCCGAGCCGTCGACGGCGGCCGGATGCTGGCCGCCCAGGTCGGCCTGATGGTCGACTTCATGTTCGCGGGCGATACGAACGAGAGCGAGAACAGGGGACGATGAAGACGCCGAACGCCCAGGAACAGCGGCTTCCGCTCACCCACGGTCAGGAACAGCTCTGGTTCCTCGACCGGCTGCACCCCCAACAGCCCGTCTACAACGTCCCTTTGGCGCTACGCGTGCGCGGCCCGCTGGATCCCGCCCGGCTGCGGGCCGCGGCCGACCGGGTGGTCGCCCGGCACGAGGCGCTGCGCGTGTCCTTCCCGGAGACCGACGGCGGCCCCGTCCAGCTCCTGGCCCCGCCCGCACCCGCGCACTGGCAGGAGAAGGACGCCGCCGAGAGCGAGCTGGACCATCTGCTCGCCGCCGAGGCCGCCCGGCCCTTCTCGCTCCGCGAGGGCCCCCTGCACCGCTTCCTGCTGCTCCGGCTCGGCCCGGACGACCATGTGCTGTCCCTGGTCTTCCACCACATCGTGGTGGACGGCACCTCGCTCGGCCTGGTGGTCTCCGACCTGCTGGAGGACTACCGGGACGGCTCCGCCCCCGGCACCCGGGAGGAGGCCCCGTCCTGGAGCGCCTGGGTGCGCCGGCGCCGCGAGGAGGTCGACGAGCCCGGCGAACTCGCCGCCGGACTCGACTTCTGGGAGCAGCGGCTGAGCGCGCTGCCCGTGCCCGAACTGCCCGCCGACCGGCTGCGCGGCTCCGCCCCCTCCACCCGCGGCGGCCATGTCCGCCGGGTGCTGCCGCCCGCACTCGTCGCCGGGCTGCGCCGACTCGCCCGCAGCCGCGGCGTCTCGCTGTTCGTCGTCCTCGCCGCCGCCGTCAACGTGCTGGTCAGCCGCTACACCGGCGAGGACGACATCCCCCTGGGCGTGCCCCTCGGCGAGCGCGGCGACCCGGCCGCCGAGGGCGTCGTCGGGCACTTCGTCAACATGGTCGTCTTCCGTACGGACCTCTCCGACGACCCCACCTTCGCAGAACTGCTGGACCGGGTGCTCGACCAGACCATCGACCTGCACGACTACGGCTGGGTGCCGTTCGAGCGGGTGGTGGAGCGTCTGCGCCCGGTGCGCGAGGCCGGGCGCAACCCGCTGTTCCAGGTATCCGTCCAGCTGGTGGCCGACCCCGCCGCCCAGGACGGACTGCACCTGCCGGACGCGAGCATCGAGATCGTCAGCCCGAGGATCCCGCAGTCCAGGTTCGACCTCGCCGTCAACTTCTTCGACGCCGGCGACCGGATCACCCTGGACCTCGAGTACTCCACCGAACTCTTCGATGCCTGGCGCATCGAGGCGCTGGCCCGCCATCTGACGACCGCGCTGGAGGCGGTGGCCGAGGAGCCCGGGCTGCGCAGGTCGGCCGTACCGCTGCTCACCGCGGCCGAGCGGGAGGAGCTGCTGCGCGCCGGAACCGGGGACGAACTCCCGCTGCCCGCCGAGCCGTTGCACGTGCGCATCGCCAGGACGGCCGCCGTGCGCGGCGATGCCGTGGCGGCCGTGTGCGGGGACGAACAGATCGGTTACGCCGAGCTGGAGCGCCGCGCGGACCGGCTGGCGCGCCGGCTGCGGGCCGCGGGCCTGCGGGCCGGTGACGTGGTGGCCGTCGTACTGGAGAAGGACCTTCACGCGCTGGTGGCCGAGCTCGCGGTGCTGAAGGCCGGCGGCGCCTTCGCGGTGCTCGACCCCGCCCAGCCACAGGCCAGGCTCGCCCTGCTGCTCGCCGACGCCGACGCCCGCCTGGTGATCACCCGCGGCCGTCTGCGTGACGCCGTACCGCCCGGCCCGGACCGCGTCACGGTGCTCGTCGACGAACCCGGCCCGGCCACCGCGTCCGAAGACGACGAGCCGCTTCAGGAGTGGGCCACGGAGCACTCCGCCGCCTATGTGCTCTACACCTCGGGCTCGACCGGCGTGCCCAAGGGCGTGGTGATCGAACACGCCGCGCTCACCTGCTTCGTGGAGGGCTACCGCGAGGTCTTCCCGTTCGACCCCGAGGACCGGCTGCTGCAGTTCTCCGCGCTCACCTTCGACATGGCGCAGGGCGAGATCTTCACCGCGCTCACCGTCGGCGCCACGCTCGTCCTCGTCCCCGCCGACACCGCCCGGTCCCCGGGTGAGCTGGCGCGGCTGATGCGCGAGCGCGAGGTCACCTACGCGGGCCTGATGCCCGCCCTGCTCGCCCTGCTGGAGCCGGGGCCGTATCCCCACCTGCGCCACCTGATGGCGGGCGGGGACGTGCTGGCCGCCGAGCTGGTCAACAAGTGGAACCTGCCCGGCCGACTCATGGTCAACATGTACGGCCCGACCGAGGCCGCCGTCGCCTGCGCCCACCACGTCTGTGCCCAGCGCACCTGGACCACCGTGCCGCCCATCGGCCGCCCCCAGCACAACCGCCTGCTCTACGCCGTAGACCGCTGGGGCAACCTGGTGCCGCGCGGCATCCCGGGCGAGCTGCTGATCGGCGGGCACACCGGGCTCGCCCGCGGCTACCTCGGCGCGCCCGGACTCACCGACGAGAAGTTCGTGCCGGACGTGTGGGGACCGGGCGAACGGGTGTACCGCAGCGGCGACCTGGTGAGCTGGAACGCCGAGCACGCACTGGAGTTCCACGGCCGGCGTGACCACCAGGTCAAGCTGAACGGGCTGCGGATCGAGCCCGGCGAGATCGAGTCCGCCCTGCTGCGCCACCCCGCCGTGACCACCGCGGCCGTCGTCCCGCACACCTCCGCCGACGGCGCCCGACGGCTGGTCGGCTATGTGGGCACCCCCGAGCCCGCCGCCCTCGATACGGGGGAGCTGCGCCGGATCGTGGGCGAGGCGGTGCCCGCCTACATGGTCCCCTCGGTCTGGGTCCTGCTGGACGAGCTGCCGCTCACCTCCTCGGGCAAGGTCGACCGGCGCCGGCTGCCCGAGCCCGAGCCGGACCGGGAGGGGGCCCGTCCCGCTGCCGGGCAGTGGCGCAGCGAGCTGGAGAGCCAGGTGGCGGCGATCTTCTCGGCCGTGCTCGGCGGCGCCGACATACGCCCCGGCCAGGGCTTCTTCGACCTGGGCGGCACCTCCTTCCAGGCCATGCGGGTGGTCGGGCGGATCCAGAAGCAGCTCGGCGCCGAGCTGAGCACCAAGACCCTGTACGCGCATCCCACGGTCGAGGACGTCACCGCGGAGGTGGCCCGGCTCCTCGGCGCGTCACGGAAGGAAGGCGCCACGGATGTCTGACGACGCCATTCTGCTGCCGATCGCCGAGACGGGCACCCGGCCACCGCTGTACTGCGTGCACGCCGTCTCCGGCTCGCCGTTCCCCTACGTGCCGTTCGGGCGGGCCGTCGGCGCGGGGCAGCCGGTCTTCGCCGTCGAGGCACCCGGCTTCGACAACGACGCCGACCCCGTCGCCGACGTAACGGCCCTGGCCGAGCGGTACGCTGCGCTGCTGCACAGCCGCCATCCGGCCGGCCAACTCGCCCTGCTCGGCTGGTCGTTCGGCGGAGTGGTGGCCCACGAGACGGCGCTCCGGCTCCAGCGCGCCGGGACGGACGTGGCCCTGCTGGTCCTCGTCGACTCGACCTGCCCGGTACCCGCCCCCGTACCCCCGGAGCCGGAACTGCTGCGCCGCTTCGTCCAGGACATGCTGAGCGAGGCCGGACTCGCCGCCCACGAGGTCCGGGCCACGCTCGCGGCGCTGCCGCACGAGTCCTCCCCGGAGCGCTTCTTCGCCGCGGCGACCGCCTCGGACTCGCTGCTCGCCGACCTCGCCCCCGCCCTGCTGCGCCGCCGCTACGGGGTGTTCCGCGCCCACGTCCACGCGCTGTACACCCACCGCGCCCGCCCCGGCCACCGGGGCCGGACCCTGTGCGTGCAGGCCGACCAGTCGCCGCCGGTGGGCCGGACCTGGGACGGTGTGCTCGACGGGGCCGAGGTCGTCACCGTGCCCGGCGACCACCACTCGATCTGGTCCGGCACGGGCCTGGAACGGCTCGTCGCCGAGGTCTCGGGCCGGCTCGCCGGGGTGGAGGTCCGTTGAGCGACGTCCGCAGACCGACGACCGGCACCACTGCGTGGCCGGAGCACACCGAGACGCCCCGGCAACGCACCGTGGCCCTGCTGGTGCTCCTGGTGGCGCCGTTCATGGCGATGCTCGACATGTTCATCGTGAACATCGCCGCGCCCTCCGTCGAGACCCAGCTGCACGCCACCTTCGCCGAGGTCCAACTGGTCATCAGCGGCTACATCGTGGCCTTCGCGGTCGGCCTGATCACCGGCGGACGCCTGGGCGACCTGTGGGGCCGCGGCCGGATGTTCCTCTACGGCATGGCCGGCTTCGGCGCCACCTCCGCGCTGTGCGCGCTGGCGGGCTCCGCCGGCCAGCTGATCGCCGTACGGCTGCTGCAGGGCCTGAGCGCCGCGCTGATGCTGCCTCAGGTGCTGTCGCTGATCCAGGTGCTGTTCCCGCCCGCCGAGCACTCCCGGGTCCTCGGGCTGTACGGGGCGACGCTGAGCTGCGGGTCCGTCACCGGCCAGGTGCTCGGCGGCGTGCTGATCAAGGCCGATGTGGCCGGTCTCGGCTGGCGCCTGATCTTCCTGGTCAACCTCCCCTTCTGCCTGGCGGCGGTGCTGGTCGGCGCCCGCTTCCTGCCGCGCCGCCAGGACACCGCGGACCGGCCCGGTTTCGACCCCGTGGGCGTGCTGCTGATCTCGCTGGCGGTGCCGCTGCTGCTGTGCCCGCTGGTCTTCGGTGCCCAGTACGGCTGGCCGCTGTGGGTGTGGCCCGCGTTCGCCGCCGCGCTCGCCGTGTTCGCGCTCTTCCTGCGCTGGGAGGCCCGGTTCCCCGCCGACAGCGGCTCGGCCCTGCTGCCGCTGCGACTGTTCAGGCTGCCCGGATTCGCCGGCGGCGTACCGACCGCGCTCGCCTTCTACAGCGGCAACTCCGGCTTCTACCTCGTGCTCGCCTTCCATCTGCAAAACGGCGTGCGGCTGTCCCCGTTCGCCGCGGGACTGGCGTTCGTGCCGCTCGGCACGGCCTTCGCGCTGGCCTCGCTGGCCGCCCGCAGCCTGGTGCCCCGGTTCGGCCGCAAGGCACTGATCGGCGGCACCGTCGTCATCCTGCTGGGACTGGTCTATCTGCCGCTCGGCGCCGAGGCGGGCGGCGGGACGCTCGGCCGGGCGCTCTGGCTGGAGCCCGGCCTCGTGCTGTGCGGCATGGGGCAGGGACTCGTCCTGCCGTCCCTGCTCTCCCTGGCCCTGCGCGGCGTCGACACCGCCGACGTGGGCGCGGCCTCCGGCGGCATCCTGATGACCTCCCAGTTCGCGGGGGCTCTCGGGGTCGCCGCGGTCGGCGCCGCCTATCGCTCCGCTCTCGGCGAGCACTCCTACACCCAGGCCTTCCGCGCCGGAGTCCTCGCCCTCGTGGTCATCGCTCTGCTGAGTCTGGTGCTGCTCGCCCGGCTGGAATCCCGAACCAGAGACCGTGAATAGAGCCCGCTGGAGATGACGCCTTGCCTACCCTGACCGATCGGATCAAGTTCATACGATGGCCGGCCGAGGCCGGCCTGCGCACCGTCTACCGGCGGCAGGGGATCCCCTGTCTGCTCGTCGTGGAAGGCGGTGCCCGGCCCCCGATCTGCACCGCCCCCTCCGAGGACTGGGTCCGCGCCCCGGCCTCCCGCGAGGACGTCGAGGCCCGCGTCCACGCACTGCGGCAGCGCGCCTACGGCCGCAGGACGCCGACGGTCGACTCCACGGGCGTGCTCTCCTACGGCACCCGGTCGATCGCCATGTCGAGCACCCAGGCCGAGCTGATGGAACTGTTCATCGCCCACTTCGAGGAAGTGGTGTACCGCTCCGAGCTGGAACAGCAGCTCGCCCGGCGGGTGCCCGCCCCGACCCGTAACGCGCTCGATCTGCACATCATGCGGCTGCGGCGCCGTATCGCCGCGGTCGGCCTCGGCATCGGGACCGCCTGGGGCCGCGGCTACATCCTCGAACCCACTCCGGTGGCACGGGCGTGGTCCGAGGAGGGCCCCCAAGGTATGACGTACGGCAGCCAGGAAAGGTGACCGGTGGAGCGCGATCAGGAACTGGCGGATCGTTTCGAGCAGCACCGCGGGCGGCTGCGCGGGCTGGCCTACCGCATGCTCGGCTCGCTGGACGAGACGGACGACGCCGTCCAGGAGACCTGGCTGCGGCTGGAGCGCGTGGACGCCCTCGCCGTGGACAACCTCGCCGGCTGGCTGCGCACCGTGCTGTCCCGGGTCTGCCTGGACATGCTGCGGGCCCGCCGGTCGCGACGCGAGGACCTCGTCGGCGCGACCGTGCCCGACGGCCCGCCACGCCCTGCCGGCGGCCCCGACCCGGAGGCGGAGGCCCTGCTCGCCGAGGCCGTCGGCGGCGCCCTCCTCGTCGTGCTGGACACCCTCAGCCCCGACGAACGCGTGGCCTTCGTGCTGCACGACATGTTCGCCGTACCCTTCGGTGAGATCGCCGCCATCGTCGGCCGTACCACCGCCACCACGAAGAAACTCGCCAGCCGCGCCCGGCACAAGGTGGACGGCGGCCCCGTCGCCGACGCCGCCCGGCTGGCCCGCAACCGCAGGGTCGTCGAGGCCTTCCTGGCCGCCTCCCGCTCCGGTGACCTGGACACCGTGCTGACCGTCCTCGCCCCCGACGTGGTGCGCCGCGCCGACCGGGCGGCCCTCGGTCCGGGCCGCCCCGAGCGGGTCGAGGGCGCCGCCACCGTCAGCCGCGAGATCGCCCACTTCGGCGCCGCCGCACGGCACGCCGAACTCGCGCTCGTCGACGGGTCCGTTGGCCTGGTGATCGCCCCGCTCGGCCGGCTCCGCACGGTGGTCCGGCTGACGATCACGGACGACCGGGTCACGGCCTACGAACTCGTCGCCGACCCGGCCCGACTCGCCCGCACACACCTCGCCGTCCTGCCCGACGGCCCGCTCACCCACGACGAGCCGGTTGCCATGCCCGCTCCCGCGGGCTGACGAGAATCTGTTCATCGCTGCCCCTGCCTGATCCGCCCGGCCGTGCTGCCCGGTGGCCCGCTCACCCATGGCCGGCCGGCTGTCGTGCCTGTTCCTGCGGGGTGACGGGGATCTGCGATGTGGCGTGATGCATCGCGGGGGCGCTGTCGGTGGGATGGCCTTGGTGGCGGCGGCCGGGTTGTGGGCGGGGAGTTCGTGGGTGTCCCGGTGTGGTTCGCCCGGTCGTGCCCGGTCGTGCTGCCCGGTGGCCCGCTCACCCATGGCCGGCCGGCTGCCCGGTCTTCGGACGCCAGGCGCGCTCCCGCGGGGTGACGGGGATCCTCGCCATGGCGTGGCGCAGCAGTGGGGGTGCCATCAGTGAGGTGGTCATGGCGACCAGGACGACGATCGTGTACGACGCCGTGTTGAGGACGCCGATCTTCAGCCCCACGGTGGCGACGATGATCTGTATGACGCCCCGGGCGTTCATGCCCGCCGCCAGGGCCAGCGCCTCCCAGCGGCCCAGCCTGCTCAGCCGGGCGCCGAGCAGGGCCCCGGCGAACTTGCCCAGCACGGCGACCGCGAGCGCGGCGAGCGCGGCGAGGACCAGGGAGGGGCGGTCGAACACCGTGAGATCCATGCGCAGGCCCGCCTCGGCGAAGAACAGCGGCGCGAGCACCGACAGCACCACGGCCCGCAGCGGGGCCAGCCGGCGCAGCCGCTCCGAGGCGGCCGTACCCAGCAGCAGACCGGCCACGAAGGCGCCGAACGAGGCCTCCATCCCCATCGCCTGGGTCGCCGCCGCACCGGCCACGACGACGGCCACGGCCGCACAGATCACCGGCCCGCTCTCCCCCGACCGGCCGGCCACGTCCAGCAGCCGGCGGACCAGCGGGCGGCCGGCGACGAGCGCGCAGACCAGCGTCATTGCCAGCCACCCGACCGACCTCCAGACCGCGGCCCCGCTCAGCCCCACGGTCGCCGCGGCGGAGACCAGGGACAGCAGCATCCAGCCGATCACGTCGTCGACGACCCCCGCCGCGATCGTCAACTGGCCGATGTCGCGGTGCAGCAGCCGCATGTCCGACAGCATCTTGGCGATGACGGGCAGCGCGCTGACACACATGGCGACGCCGATGAACAGCGCGAACGTCCCCTGCCCCGCGGTGCCGGTCAGCGACCGCGGCGCGCTGCGGCCGGCCGCCACGCCCAGCGCCAGCGGCACCACCAGGCCCGCGACGCCGACCTGCAGCGCGGTCCGGCCGCGGCGGCGGACCAGGCCGAGATCGACGTCGATCCCGGTGATGCCGACCAGCAGGACGACCCCGAGCTGGCCGACGGCGTCGAGCAGATGGACCTGCGCCGGATCGGGCGGCAGCAGCCAGTGCGCCGCGCCGGGGGCCAGCCGGCCCAGGACCGACGGGCCGATCAGCACCCCGGCACACAGCTCACCCGCCACGGCGGGCAGCCCGAGGCGGGCCGCGACCCTGCCGAGCAGCAGGGCACAGCACAGCAGGACCAGCACACCGGTCAGCAGGACGAGCAGGGCGTGACCGCCCAGCGGGGACGGGGTGGACGTGGGCATGCTTCTCCTTCGCCGTGCGGTGGGGTCAGCGCGGCTCCTTCGCCGTGCGGTGGGGTCACCGCGGCCGAAAGCTCACCGGGAGACTGCTGTCGCCGTGCAGAAACGTGGACCGGATCGCGGTCGGGGTGCCGCGCAGCTCGATCCCGGCGACGCGGTTCACCAGCGCGGCCGACAACGCGTGCAGCTCGGCCCGGCCTAGGAAGGCGCCCAGGCAGAAGTGCGGTCCGTGGCCGAAGGTGACGTGCTTGTTCGGGGAGCGGCCGAGGTCGAAGGTGCGCGGCGAGCAGAACACCGTCTCGTCGTTGTTCGCGGAGATGTTCCACAGCGTGACGATGTCGCCCGCCCGCACCCGCTGCCCTGCGATCACCACCTCGCGCCTGGCGGTGCGGGCGAAGTGCAGTCCGGGCGTCGCCCAGCGCAGCATCTCCTCGACCGCGGTGTCCAGATCGGCCTCCCGTGTCCGCAACGCCCGCCACTGGCCCGGGTGTTCTGCGAGCGCCCGTACGGCGCAGACGGCCGAGATCCTGGACGACTCGTCCCCGCCGAGGATGAGGCTGTAGCAGTTGAGGGCGACCTCCTCCAGGCTCAGCGGTGCACCGTCGACCCGTGCCGTCGCGATCATGCTGACGACGTCGTCACCGGGAGCGGCCCGCCGGGTCTCGGCCAGGTCCATGAAGTACAGGACGATCTCGTTGCGGGCCTCGACGGGATCCACGCCGCCGTCGTCCGGGCCGCCGGTGGTGAAGGCCGCCTTGCTGTAGCGCAGCAGGTCGGCGCGGTCCCCCTCGGGCACGGACAGCAGCTCGCAGATGGTGGTGAGGGGGATGCGCTCGGCCACCTCGGCCGCGAAGTCAAAGGTGCCGGTGCCGGTCACCTCGTCGATGAGCCGCTCGGTGAGCCGGTGCACCCGCTCCGCGACCCGCTCCAGATGCCGCGGCGCGAACGCCCGCCACAGCACGGCCCGCAGCTCGCGGTGGCGGGGCCGGTCGGTGACGGCCAGCATCCGTCCGCCCGCCGAGTCGTCACCCTCCAGCAGGACGTCCAGGACGGTGCCGCGCTGCGAGCCCAGCGCGTCCGCGTCCGCGTAGGCGGCGACGACGTCCGCGTAGCGGGAGACGACCCAGAAGCCGGGCCGCCCGGCGGTGCCTTCGTGCCAGTAAACGGGGTGCTGTTCGCGGACCTGACGCCAGAACGGGTACGGATCGCGGTCGGCGAATGCCGCGGGATCGGTGAGATCCACGGTATTCACCGCGAGAACGCCCGAGTCGGGACTGCTCACTGCCGAACTCCTTTGGCGAGGCGGTTCTTTGCGGCGTGGGGATCGTCGCAGAGCGGGCCGGGACGCGGGGAAATCATTGCCGAAATCTTTCTCCCGCCACCTGCCGCCGCCGAAGAGACGAAAGACTGCCGAAGAGACGAAAGACGGCCGACGACACGAAAGCCCGACGATCGCCGCCCGATTTCCGCGACAAGCCGGCGAGCCTGCCGCGAGAAGGGAACCGGATTCATGGTGAGCCCCCGACACTCGTGGCTCAGAACCCTGACGGACGAGCAGGTCCCGGCGCGACGGCTGGTGTGCTTCCCGCATTCCGGCGGAACGGCGGAGAGTTACGCGCCCTGGATTCCGCGGATCCGGCCGGGCACCGAGCTGCTCGCGGTGCAGTACCCGGGGCGCGCGGACCGCTTCGGGGAGCCCCCGGCGAGCGGCGTGCGGGAGATGAGCGGACGCGTCGCGGACGAACTCGCCGGGCTGGAGCCCGTACCCTGCGTCCTGTTCGGGCACAGCCTCGGCGCGCTCGTGGCCTATGAGACGGCCGTACGGTTGTCCGCCGCGGGCCGGGCGCCGGAGAGTCTGACGGTGTCCGGCTCACCCCCGCCGCGCCGGGCCGGGACCGGACGGATGCACCTGGCCTCCGATGCGGACCTGTGGGCGCAGGTGTGCGCACTGGGCGGCATGCCGCCTCAGGTGGCGGACGACGAGGAGCTGGCGGGGATCCTGCTGCCGGCCCTGCGCGCGGACATCGCGGCCCACGAGACCTACCGGCCGGCCCCCGGAACCGGCCCCCTGACCTGCCCCGTGCGCTGCTACCACGGCATCGGCGACCCCCTGGTGGACGACGCCCACCTGCCCGAATGGGCGGAGGCGACGACCGGACCCTTCACGCTGACCAGACGCGCCGGATCGCACTTCCACACGTTCGCGGACCCGGAGAGCCTCGCCCAGGAGATCCAGGAACCCGTCGGCACCTGACGATGCGGAGACAGTCATGACCGGCTTGACCTACTCGGACTATGTGCAGACGGGCACCCTGCTGTCCTTGCAGAAGACGCACTCGCCCGCCGGCGCCGACCGTGCCGTGCTCCTGGCCGAGCACTTCTTCATCGTCGCCCACCAGTGCAGCGAGCTGTGGCTGAAGCAGGTGCTCGCCGACCTCGAGACGGTCGTGGACCTGCTCCGCGCGCGAAGCGACGACGACCTGGACCTCGGGGCGGAACTCCTCGGGCGCGCGGGCGAGGTGCTGCGGCTGATGCACGAACAGGTCGTCGTGCTGGAGCGGCTGCCGCTGCGCTGCTTCGTCGAGTTCCGGCCCCGGCTGGGCACGGCGAGCGGAGCACAGTCGGAGCAGTTCCGGCTGCTGGCCGGGCTGATCGGCGGCGACGGCACGAACGGCACCCTGTACCAGGCCTTTGAGTCGGCGTCGGCGCACCGCGGGCTGTCCGTCGCCGGTGTCTGCCGGGCGGGGCTCGGCGCCGGCGCCCTGCACCGGATCGCCGAGGCCCTGCTCGACGTCGGCAACGGCTACTGGCGCTGGAAGGTCGCCCACCTCGGCCTGATGTCCTCGATGGTCGGCGACCAGGAGGGCACGGGCGGCACCAGCGGCATGGACCATCTCGCCCGGCGCATCACCGTGCCCTTCCCCGAACTGCGGCGCATCCGCGGCGCCCTGCACGCCGGCCTCACCGACCGGGCCCGCTGAGCACCGCTGTCAGCCGGAGTCACGCAGACCGGCGGGCCGGATGTCCGTCCAGTGCTCCTCGACATAGGCCAGGCAGGCCGAACGGCTGTCCGGGCCGGCCACACTGCGCCAGCCCGCCGGTACGGCCGAGAAGTCCGGCCAGATCGCGTGCTGTCCCTCGTCGTTCACCACGACGCGGAACCGCCCCGTCTCGTCGTCGAAAGGGTTCACGGACATGAGGCCACTCCCCGAAGAAGAACCGTCGCTTCGCTCCAGCGTGTTTCAGCGTGTGCCGCGGAGCAATTCCTGTCAACGGGCGGCGAAAGAACCCGGCAAAATCTGTCAGGGATCTTTTCGTGGCCGATTTGGCCGCCGGAATCACGGGGAGGATGCCGCCAGTTCCGCTGCACCGAATTCCTTGCCGCGCGGGAGAACCGAGATGGGGGAGCATGGTTGACAGTGTTGTCATCGTCGGCGGTGGCACGGCCGGCTGGATGACCGCCACATATCTCAAGGCCTCCTTCGGCGAGCGGCTCAAGGTCACGCTCGTGGAATCGAAGAAGGTCCCGACGATCGGCGTGGGCGAGGCCACCTTCAGCACGGTCCGGCACTTCTTCGCCCGCCTCGGGCTCGCCGAGCACGAGTGGATGCCGGAATGCCATGCGTCGTACAAGCTCGCCATTCGCTTCGAGAACTGGCGGGCCGAGGGCCACCACTTCTACCACCCCTTCGAACGCCCCCGCGTGGTCGACGGGTTCCCGCTCGCCGACTGGTGGCTGCACAAGCGGCCCAGCGACCGGTACGACCACGACACCTCCGTACTGGCGGCCCTGTGCGACGCCCAGCGCTCGCCCCGCCATGTCGGCGGCGGTCTCTTCGAGCAGGACCTCGAAGGGGTCCCGGGCCAGGACGGCGGGACGGACAGGGCGGGGGCCACACCGGACGGCCGGACGACCCAGTTCCCGTACGCCTACCACTTCGACGCCGCCCTGCTGGCCCGGTTCCTCACCCGGTACGGCACCGAGCGCGGCGTCCGGCACGTGCTGGACGACGTCCTCGACGTACGGCTGGACGACACCGGGGCGATCAGCGGCGTCCTGACCAAGGAACACGGAGAACTCACCGCGGACCTGTACGTCGACTGCACCGGATTCCGCGGGCTGCTGCTGAACAAGGCGCTGGAGGAGCCGTTCCGCTCCTACCAGGACAGCCTGCCGAACGACAGCGCGGTCGCCCTGCGCGTCCCGGTGGACGTGACGCGGCGCGGCATGCGGCCCTGCACCACGGCGACGGCCCAGGACGCGGGCTGGATCTGGACGATCCCGCTCTACGGCCGGCTGGGCACCGGCTATGTCTACGCGAGCGACTACTGCACCCCGGAGCAGGCCGAACGGACGCTGCGGGAGTTCGTCGGACCCGAGGCGGCGGACCTGCCGGCCAACCACATCCGTATGCGCATCGGGCGCAGTGAGCGGTCCTGGGTGAAGAACTGCGTCGCGATCGGACTGTCCAGCGGCTTCGTCGAGCCCCTGGAGTCGACCGGGATCTTCTTCATCCAGAACGGCGTCGAGCAACTGGTGCGCCACCTCCCGGACGGCGGCGACGGCGAGGCGCTGCGCCGCGCCTACAACCGGCAGGTCGCGGGCGTCATGGACGGAGTGCGCGAGTTCCTCGTCCTGCACTACTACGCCGCGGCCCGCGACGACACCGCGTACTGGCGGGACACCAAGACCCGGCCGCTGCCCGACGCGCTCGCCGCCCGTATCGAGGACTGGCGGCACAAGCTGCCCGACGAGGACTCCGTCCACCCGTACTTCCACGGGTTCGAGCCGTACTCGTACACCGCCATGATCCTGGGCCTCGGCGGACTGCCCGTGCGGCCCAGGCCGGTGCTGGCGCGGATGGACGACACCGCCGCGCTGCGGGAGTTCGACCGGGTGCGCCGGCAGGCGGCGGCCCTGATCGAGCGGCTGCCGTCCCAGGCCGACTATCTGGCGTGGCAGCGGTCGTGCCGGAACCCCTGAGGCAGGCCACCGCACCGGCCGCGGTCTCCCCGTCCCGGTTCCGGGCGCTGATGGCGTCCTTCCCGGCCGGCGTCACCGTCGTCACCACCGCGGGCGCGGACGGCCGCCCGCACGGGATGACCTGCACCGCCGTGTCGAGCGTGTCGGACGAGCCGGCCACCCTCCTGGTCTGCCTCAAGCAGGGCAGCGGCACCCTGGCCTCGCTGTGCGAGGCGGCGCGGTTCGCGGTGAACCTGCTCGGCAGCGACGCACGGCCGGTGGCGGAACTGTTCGCCGCCCGGGGAACGGACCGCTTCGCACGGGTGCCCTGGACCTTCGAGCCCGGCTTCGGCGGGCCGCACCTGACGCGGCACGCCCATACGGTCGCCGACTGCCGTGTCACCCGCACCGTGGACGTCGGGGAGCACGCCGTCGTCTTCGGCGAGGTGTTCGCCGTGACCGCGCGGGCCGGCACGGCACCCGACCCCCTGCTCTACGGACTGCGCGGCTACTGGGCCCTGGGCCGGCCGGGCGGCGACCCCGGTGCCGCGGGCACCACGAACCAGCAGCGCGCGAGGAGTTGAGGACAGCATGACCGAGTACGGAATATCGATCCTGCCGGACACCGGCCCCGAGGACCGCAGCCCGCAGGAGTACTACGCCAACCTGCTGGACGTGGCCCGGCTCACGGACGAACTGGGCCTGGAATACGTCAAGATGACCGAGCACTACCTGCACCCCTACGGCGGCTACTGCCCCGACCCGCTCGCCTTCCTCTCCGCCGTGGCGGCCGTGACCGGCCGGGTCCGCCTGATGACCGGCGGCATCCAGGCCTCCTTCCACCACCCCATCCAACTGGCGGCGAGCACGGCACAGTTGGACGCGATCAGCGGCGGCCGGCTGGACGTGGGCTTCGCCCGCGCCTTCCTGCCCTACGAGTTCGACGCGTTCGGCGTCGACATGGACACCAGCACCGACCGCTTCCGGCGGACCGTCGACGCGACGGTACGGCTGTGGACCGAGCCCAAGGTGGACGAGGACGGGCCGTTCTTCCGCTACTCGGGCGCGACCTCCGTACCGCCGCCCACCCAGCGGGCCCATCCGCCGGTGTGGACGGCCGCCCTCATCACCCGGTCCAGCTTCCAGTGGATCGGCGAGTCCGGCTACAACCTGCTCGTGGCCTCGGCCCCGACCCGCGAGAAGGCCGGCCAGGTCAGGGAGATGATCGACTTCTACCGCTCCTGCTTCCTCGGCGCCGAGAAGAACCGGGGCCGGCAGCCCAAGGTCGCCATCAGCATCGCGCTGATGCTGGCGGAGACCGACGAGGAGGCCCGCGAGCTGGGCCGGCGGCATCTGCGCCGGCACTGGGACACCTTCGCCGCGGCGGCCGGCTCCTGGCAGGGCCGTGCCTCCGCGTCGTACCAGGGCTACCGGGAGGCCATGGTCGACAAACACCGCTCGGGCGCGAGCGAGGACGCCGGTCTGGCCGTACTCGGCTCGCCGGACACCGCGGTGCGTCAACTGCGGGAGATCCGTGAGGTGTTGACCCCCGATGTGATCCTCTTCCAGATCGACTACGGCCAGCAGCCGCGGGCGACGATGCGGCGCACCCTGGAACTCTTCGCCCGCCAGGTCCGGCCCCGGCTCGACGCGGAGGAGCGGCAGGAGGACGCCCGGTGACGGGGACACGGCCGGCCACGGTTCCCGAGCTGTTCGCGGCGGTGGCGGCCCGGGTGCCGGACGCCCCGGCGGTCGTGTACAAGGACACCACCCTCAGCTACGCGCAGCTCGACCAGCAGGCGGGCCGCCTCGCCCGCGAGCTGATCCGCCGCGGCGTCGGACCGGACCGCCTGGTCGCGGTGGCCGTGCCGCGCTCGGCCGAGCTCGTCGTGGTGCTGCTGGCCGTGCTCAAGGCCGGCGGCGCCTATCTGCCGCTCGACCCCCACTACCCGGCGGCCCGGCTGTCGTACCTGATCGACGACGCCGCCCCGGTGCTGCTGGTGCGCACGAGCACGGTGGCGCTGCCCGCGACGGCCACCCCTGAGATCACCGTCGACGACCCGGAATTCACGGCCCTGTGCGCACGTCACAGCGGGGCCCCCGTCGCGGCGGAGGAGCGGCGCGAGCCGCTGCGGCCGGACCACCTGATGTACGTGATCTACACCTCCGGCTCCACCGGCAGCCCCAAGGGCGTGCTCGTGTCCCACGAGGGAGTGGGCGACCTCGTCGCCACCCAGGCGGAGCGGTTCGCACCGGCTCCCGGCGAGCGCGTACTGCAGTGGGCCTCGGTCAGTTTCGACGCGTTCTTCTGGGACCTGACGCTGGCCCTGCTGTCCGGGGCCACCCTGGTCATGGCCGACGCCGACGACCTGCTGCCCGGCGAGAACCTGCACGAGACCCTGGTCAAGTACGACATCACGCACGCGGTGCTGCCTCCGGTGGCGCTCAGCATCACCGACAGCGACGGGGTGCTCGCGGGCGGCACGATCATGTCCACCGGGGACGCCTGCACCCCGACCCTCATCGCCAAGTGGGCGCCGGGCCGGCGCATGTTCAACGGGTACGGGCCCACCGAGGTGACCGTGGGCGTGTCGATCGCGGGCCCCGTCGAGGACCCGGACGACACCGGCATCGGGCGCCCGTGGACCGGCGGCCGGGTCCATGTGCTGGACGAGCGTCTGCGGCCGGTCCCGGACGGGGCCGAGGGCGAGCTGTACCTCGCCGGCTCCGGCCTGGCGCGCGGCTATCTGAACCGGCCCGGGCTGACCGCGACCAGGTTCGTGCCCGACCCGTTCGGCCCGCCCGGGGCGCGGATGTACCGCTCGGGCGACCGCGGCCGGCGGGGACCGGGCGGTGCACTCCACTTCGCCGGCCGGGCCGACGACCAGGTCAAGGTGCGCGGCTTCCGCATCGAACTCGGCGAGATCGAGGCCTGCCTGACCCGGCACCCGGCGGTGCAGATCGCGGCCTGCGTGGTGACCGGCGCGCTCGCCGACGCCCGGGTCGTCAGCTACGTGACGCTCCGGCCCGGCGCCGGGACCGGCCCCGAGGAGCTGCGGGAGTCCCTCGCCGGGCAGCTGCCCGAGCACATGGTGCCCGCCCGGATCGCCGTGCTGGAGCAGCTGCCCACCCTGTCCAACGGCAAGATCGACCGCCGGGCCCTGCGGGAACGCGCCGACGCCGGGCGCACCGCGGCGGCGGCCGGACCGGCGGCCACGCCCGGCTCGCACGAGGACGTGCTGTACGCCACCGTCCGGGAGCTGCTGACCCTGGACACCGTGGACCCGGGCGACAACCTCTTCCGGATCGGCGGCAACTCGGTGGTCGCGGCCCGGCTGGTCAGCATCCTGCGCAAGAAGACGGGCGTACGCCTGCCGATGCGCGCCGTCTTCGAGGCGGAGACCCTGGCCGGCCTGGTGCGGCTCCTGCACGAACACGACACGACGGCCCCGGAGGAACGGCGGTGACCGCGGTGAACGGCGCGAGGAGCCGCCATGGCTGAGCGGACCGGCTCCCGGGCGGACGGCGGCCCGCGGATCGTCGTCGTCGGCGCCGGGCTGGTGGGGCCCGTCGCCGCCATGTACCTCGCCGCACGGCACGGTCCGGTGACGGTTCTCGAACGCCACCCCGACCCCCGGACGGCCCCTTCGCGCGGCGGCCGCTCGCTCACCGTGATCCTCTCCGCCCGGGGCTGGCGGGCCCTGCGCGAACTGGGCCTGGAGGAGCGGGTGCGGGCGATCGCCGTGCCGCTGCACGGCCGCCGCGGGCATCTGCCGGACGGCGGCACGCCGCTGACCCCGTACAGCAGGGACGGCTCGCCGATCTGGGCCGTGGAGCGCGCCCGGCTGCTGGACATCCTGCTGGACGCCGCCGACGCCACGCCCGGCGTGGAGATCCGGTTCGGCGAACAGGTCGTCGGGGTCGACCTGGACACGCCCGAGGTCCGGGTGCGCGGGGCGTTTGGTGAACACCGGCTGCGCTGCGCGCACCTGCTCGGGTGCGACGGCGCGCACTCCGCCGTCCGCGCTGCCATGGTGGCCCGCGGCGTACGCGAGCACGTCGGCACGCTGGAGCTGGCCTACCAGGAGATCACGCTGGAACTGCCGTGGTGCGAGCGGGAGAACATGCACTACTGGCCGGCCGGCGACGCCCTCTTCGGGGCGTTCCCCACCCTGTCGCCCGGCCAGTTCACCGGCTGTGTGTTCCTCCGCAGGGAAGGACCCGCGCCCTCCTACGCCGCGGCGGCCGCCGGTCTCCCCCTGCGGGACCAGTTCGCCGCGGCCTTCCCCGAACTGGCCCGTGCCATCCCCGACCTGGGCGAGCAGCTGGCTGCCAAACCGGTCTCGCACATCGCGCTCGTGAGCTGCGACACCTGGGTGTGGGAGGGCAGGGCGGCCCTGGTGGGGGACTCCTGCCATGCCATGGCACCCTTCATGGGCCAGGGCATGAACTGCTCCTTCGAGGACGTCCGTGTGCTGGCGGCCTGCCTGGACACGGAACGCACCTGGGAGGCGGCGCTCGCTGCGTACCAGCGGCGCCGCGGCAGGGACGCCGACGCCGTCGCCGCCATCTCGCTCGAGCACTACCGCACGATGTCGCGTCTGCCCGACCCCGGCGCCGAGCAGGCGGCCACGCTGAGCCGGCGCCTGTCCGCGCTGTTCCCCGACCGCTTCGTCCCGCTGTACGAGCGCTGCGCCTTCACCGAGGAGAGCTACGCCGAGGCGCAGGAGAGCGAACGGCACCTGCGGCGGCTGGTCCGGGAGATCCAGGACCGCCACCCGGGCGCCGCCGACCGGATCCCCGACCGGGAACTGCGCGGCCACGTGCTGTCCCGGTCACCGCTGTGACGACGAACCGCCCGGACTTGTGGAGGCCATGGTGATCCTCGTGTTGTTCAGGTCGCGCTTTTCCGAACGCGCCGACAAGGAGTACGACATCACGGAGGACCGGCTCGCCCGCCGGGTCCGTGAACTCGCGGGCGACGACCTCGTCCACATCAAGAACTACACCTCCGACGACGGCGAGCGGCTGGCGCTGGTGTGGTGGCGCAACCCGGAGACGCTGGAGCGCTGGCGCAACGACCCCGAGCACCAGAAGGCCCAGCAGCTAGGCCGTGAACGGTGGTACTCCTTCTACGAGTTGAGCGTGGCCGAGGTGATCCGGACCAGCTCCAGCGAGGACGCCTCGCGTTATCCCGGCAGATGATCCGCCGGCCGGCCGGACCGGCCCCGGTCACAGCGCGGCCAGCACCGCCGCCGTCGCGTCCGCGGTGCCCAGCGTGCCGCCGAGATCCGGGGTGACCCGGCCGGCCGCGACGGCACCGCCGACGGCCAGCCGCACCGCCCGGGCCTCGTCGTCGTACCCGAGGTGCTCCAGCAGCAGCGCGGCCGACAGGATCGCGCCCAGCGGGTTGGCCGTACCGGTGCCGGCGATGTCCGGGGCGGTGCCGTGCACCGGTTCGAACAGGCCGAAACCGGTGGTGCCGTTGAGACTGGCGGAGGGGGCGAGACCGATGCCGCCGGCGAGCGCGGCGGCGAGGTCGCTGAGGATGTCGCCGTACGAGTTGTTCGTGACGATGACCTCGAAGGACCCCGGGTCGGTGACGAGCCGCATCGCGGCCGCGTCGATGTAGAGGTGCGACGCGGCGACGCCCGGATGCCGCCCGGCGGCGGCCTCCCAGCAGCGCTGCCACAGGCTGCCGCCGGACCGGACGGCGTTGGCCTTGTCGACCATGCACACCCGGTGGCGGGCGACGGAGAAGGCGAAGTCGAGGATCCGCGAGACGCCGTGATGGGTGCTGACGTCCGCGTCGATCGCGGTCTCCCACGGCGAGGACGGGTGCACGGCACCGCCGACACCGCTGTACAGGCCCTCGGTGTTCTCCCGGACGATCGCGCAGTCGATGCCCCGGTGCGCGGCGTCGCGCAGCGGGCTCAGCCGGTCGTGCCACAGGCGCACCGGCCGGTAGTTGGCGTACAGGTCGAAGCCGAGCCGCAGCCGCAGCAGTACGGAGCGCACATAGTCGGTGTGCTCCAGCGAAGGATCGCCGACGGCACCGAGCAGGGTGGCCGAACTGGCGGCGATCCGCGCGAAGTCGGCCTCCGAGAGCGCCGTTCCCTCGCGCCGGTACGTGCCCGCGTTCACATGGTCCAGGACATCCGGCGCAAGGTCCGTGCCGAGGGCCTCCAGCACCCGCAGGGCGGACTCGACGACCTCCGGGCCGATGCCGTCACCGGGTATGACGGTCACGATCTTCATGGGCCACCCTCCGCCGGTCGGGAATCGCCGCCGCCGATCACGGACGGCAGGCTATCCACGGGCCCGCAAGGGCGGACCGGATCTTTCAGTTGTCATTCACCCGGATCCTTCCGGCACCGGTCACCCGGAGCTCTTCGCCGGCCGGCCGCCGCGGCCGGCCCGTACCCGCCGCCAGAACCACCAGCGCCACAGCCGTGAACACTCCCCCCACGAGGAACGCACCGCGCACTCCCACGGCGGGCAGCAGCACCCCGCCCGTCGACGCGCCCACCGCCACGCCCACGTTGAAGGCCGCGGAGTTCCCGGCCAGCCCCAGCTCGGTGCGGCCCGGCACGGTACGGAAGACCAGGTTCTGGGTCGCCATGAAGAACGGCCCCGTGGACACCCCGAGCAGCACCAGCGCGCCCACGGCGACCACCCGGCCGTGCCCGCCGCCCGCGTACAGCCCGCACAGTCCCCCCGTCTGCCCGGCCACGAGCAGGGCGGGCACGGCGCGCGGAAAGCGGTCCAGGAGGGTGCCGGCCAGGACCACGGCGGCGAACCCGGCACCGCCGTACACCGTGAGGAGCACGCTCACCGCGCCGTCGGAAAACCGCGCGGCCTCGCTCAGGAAGGCCGTCAGATAGGTGAAACCGGTGAACACACCGGTGGCCGACAGGGCCGTGGTGGCCAGGACGGCCGTGAAGCGGCGGGCGTCGGGCGCGCTCGCGCGCACGGCGTGGCCCTGGTCCGGGCGCGAGGTCGGCAGCAGCGCGGCGAGCACGGCGAGGGCCGCGCAGCCCGCCCCGCCGAGCACCACAAACGGTGTGTGCCAGCCGTATCCGCCGCCCAGCCAGGTGCCGGCCGGCACCCCGAGCACCTGGGCCAGTGAACCGCCCACCGACACAAGGCCGATGATCCGGCCGCGCCGCGAGGGCGGGAACAGGCCCACGGCCACGGGCCCGGAGACCGCCCAGAACAGCGCCTGGGCCAGCGCGGTCGCCAGCCGGGCCGCCAGCAGTCCCGGGTACGACCGCCCGGTCGCCACCGGCGCCCAGCTCGCCAGCGCGAACACCGCCAGCAGCGCGGTGAGCAGATGGCGGCGGGGTATCGCCCGGGTCACCTGGGCCACGGGCAGGGACATCGCGGCCACCGTCACGCCGTACCCCGTGACCAGCAGGCCCACGGCCGGGAGGGACACGCGCAGGTCGGCGGAGATGAGCCGCAGCAGGCCGATCGGCAGGTTCTCGGTGGTGTTGAACGCGAACGCGGCCAGCATGAGCGCCGCGACGACGGCCGAGCGCCGCCAGGCGGGGAGTTCTATGCGGCGCCGTCCCTTCCGGCGCCGGTGATCCAGCCCATCCGGGCGGCGTGCACGCCCAGTTGGTACCGGGTCTGGACATTCAGCTGGGCCATGAGGGAATTGACCATGCGGCCCACCGTTCGCACCGATATTCCCAGCTTCCGGGACACGCTTTCGTCCTTCATTCCCTCCGACATCATCTGGAGCATGACCCGTTGCTGAGCGGTCGGTTGCTGTCCGGTGGCGGCCTCGGTTTCCTCTTCCTGGACGGCCGGTTCGTTCACGGAGGCAAATGACGTGGCGTTGAGCCAGCAGAATTCGAAAACCTCGCGCAACAACCGGGTGATCTCCCGCCCGCGCAGCAGCGTGACCGCCGGACTCCCCGGGTCCTGAAACCTCGGCGTCACGGCGAACAAATCGTCCACGATAAGCAGCCGAAAGGGCACGTGATGGAGCAGACGCACCTGGATTCCGGCCTTGTCGAGGGCCTTGAGGTGCGCATACCCCTGCGGGCTGCGGGCCGTGGACGCCAGATGGACGGTGCGCATCCGCACACCCCGCTCCAAGGCCCTGCGGTTGCGCTCCCGGCCCGCCGCCAGCGCCTCGGCCGAGTGGGGCACGCCGCCGTGGACGCTGAGTATCTCGTCCGTCGCGGACTCGGCGGCGTCACTGAGCATCTGGTCGATCCGGCTGCGGTCGGTGATCAGGTCCGCGTAGATGACCTGCATCTTCGCCGCCTGCGTGCGCGTGAACTCGGAGGCGACCACGGACATCGCCGCGTGCGTCGCCTGCATCTCGCGCTGCATCCGGGTCCAGATGTCCTCGCCGCGCTGCATCAGCCGTGCGAGGGAGACCTCCGGGGTCGAGGTCACATACCGCGCCGGGTACGCCTCCTGTGCCGCGCCGGCCGCCGGCTGGGCGGGCTCCAGCAGGCCCAGCTCGATCAGGCGCTGCTGCGCCTCGCCGAGCCGTGCGGTCGGCATCCGGACCAGATCGGCGGCCTCCGCCACACCCAGAGCGGAGTTCCTCGACATGGCCCGGTAGAGTTCCTGCGCCCATGCGTCGAGGTCCTGCGCCGCCACCGGATTGTCCCCCTCCCATTCCGCGCAACTCCCTTTCCGCGCAACATCAGTGCCTTACCCAAGGTGGCGGGAAATCCACCGCCACCGAACATGGTCGGACAAGTTTGGCCGATTCCGGTCGGCTGCGCGGGGATACAGGAAATACACAGCAAGGCGAGGCCGCTGTTCGGCGGTATGACGGGAAAGGTTCATCCGCCCCTTTTCAAACCGCCCTAAAGGGCGCCGGGGAAGCCCATGACCGGCTCCGGTGCCGGATCCGTCACCCAGCCCGACACCAGCACCAGCCGGGACTCGCGGTCGACGGCGAGGAAGCCGAAGGGACGGTCGAAGACGACCCGGACGACCGTGGACTCGTAGCGGTACTGCGGTGGCGCGCTGCCGTAGGGCACCGCCATGGCCGTCACCGCCGCCGCCCGGAAGCCCAGCGCACCGAACTGGGCCAGCGCCGACTGGCGGGCCTGGCCGACGGCGAGCGGGGCGTCACTGATGCCGGGGAAGTGGCCCTGCCGCGCGTCCGTCGCCGCCGTGAGCCCGAACAGCCCGGCCAGCGCGAGCAGATCGTGATCGGCGCGCACCTCGTACGCCACCGTCTGCACGTCCAGCGTCAGCGGTACCGGCTCGACGGCCGGCTGCTGCTCCACGTACAGACCCGGCCCGACATGCCCGTGCGGCAACGAGCGGCCCCCGGTGAGCGGCAGCGCCCGCTCCACGATCCCCACCCCGGCCGTGAGCACCTGCCCCGGGGTCATCCGCTCCTCGCCGAGCACCAGATGGACGTCGACGCCGTTGTCACCGGGCACGGTCAGCGCGGTGACGAACCCGTCCGGCGTGCCCGTCACCCCCACCCGGTCCGGCCGTGGGCTGCGCCGGTGCAGACCGCGCAGCGTACGGCCCTGCCAGGGACCGGCGTCCGGCCGGAGCGGCAGCTCGTCGAAGGGCTGCCGCCAGGTGGTGCGCAGCGCGAGCGCGCCGGCCAGCACCATCCGGGCGTCCCGGGTCAGCGTCACCGGCATGCGCTCGACCAGCCCGCCGGTCCGCTCGGCCGCCCAGGCGTCCAGCCGCTCCTGCGCGGTGACCAGGTCGTCCCCGAACACTCCGTACGTCCCGGCCGGCAGCCCGGCCCGCCACTCCTCCCGCAGGGCGAGCGCGTGATGCGCCCACAGGCCGAGCGCCGCGTCCATCCCGGACACCGACGCGAGTGCCGCCAGCAACTCCCGTGCCGCACCGGCCGCCTGCCCCGCCGGCACCCCGAGGGCCTCGCTCAGCTCCGCCCGCGCCGGTCCTGCCGCACCGTCGGCCAGGAAGGCCAGCAGGGGCCAGACCCCGGGCGCGGAGAACACCGTGCCCTCCGGCAGGGCGTGCGCCCAGCGGGCCGTCATCCCGTTCACCCGACGGACCGTCTCGGCGGTCACCTTGCTCACGCGTTGCCCTCCCACGAGGCCTTGTTCATGCCCGCCGTGGGGGCGACCTCGTCGCCCGCACGGCCCCCGATCAGGGTGCCCAGCCTCATTACGCCCCCGTTCGTGCCGATTACCATGTGCCCGGTCCTACGTCGGCCCGGCCACGGGCCGTTCACCGGTCCCGTGTTGCCGCCCCCCGGCCCAGGAGCACGGTACCGGTGTCCGTACCGTGCGTGAGTGCATGTGTGAGCACACCCATACGGGGAGAAGTGCCTGGGTAAAGCCCTCCCCGACCCCATGTCATCACATCGAGTGATTCTCTGGCCTTTGCTTGCATGGCACAACCCACGGTTGCCAGGCTGTTGCTGTCTGTACAACCTGATGGGAGCGGCCAGTGACTTTCGGTGAGCAGCCGGCGTACCTGCGCGTCGCGGGTGATCTCCGCAAGAAGATCGTCGACGGTTCGCTGCCGCCCCACACCCGCCTGCCCTCCCAGGCCCGCATCCGCGAGGAGTACGGCGTCTCCGACACGGTCGCGCTGGAGGCCCGCAAGGTGCTGATGGCCGAGGGGCTCGTCGAGGGCCGCTCCGGCTCCGGGACGTATGTGCGCGAGCGGCCCGTTCCCCGCCGTGTGTCCCGCTCCGGATACCGCCCGTCCAGCGGTGCCACGCCCTTCCGCCAGGAGCAGGCCGACGCCTCGGTGCGCGGCACCTGGGAGTCCAGCAGCGAGCAGGCCGAGGCCGGGGCCGCCATCGCCGAGCGGCTCGCGATCAAGGCGGGCGACCGGGTCATGCGCACCAAGTACCTGTTCCGGGAGGCGGGCGAGCCGATGATGCTCTCGACGTCCTGGGAGCCCCTCGCCGTCACCGGCCGCACCCCGGTCATGCTCCCCGAGGAGGGCCCCCTCGGCGGCATGGGCGTCGTCGAGCGCATGCGCGCCATCGACATCATCGTCGACAACGTCACCGAGGAGGTCGGCGCCCGCCCCGGCCTGGCCGAGGAACTCCACATCCTCGGCGGCGTCCCCGGCCACGTGGTCCTCGTCATCCAGCGCACGTACTACGCCTCCGGCCGCCCGGTGGAAACCGCGGACGTGGTGATCCCGGCGGATCGGTACCGGGTGGCCTATCACTTGCCGGTAAGGTGAGGCGGCGCCCGACGACTCTGTGCGCCCCTTGAGTGAGGTAGCGCACACCCCGGCACGCCCCGCGGGCGGTTGGTCCGGCCGTGCGGCCTTGGCCAGGTGGCGGCGGGGCGGTGTGATTCGGCCGTTTTCGCTGGTGGTCAGGGGTCACTCGGATATGCCTCCGACTCGGGACAGGGGCGCTCACGACGGCGCGTTCGCTTCCGTGCGCCCCCTGTGTCCTGGCCGGTTGCGTACCTCTTTGTGAAAAGCCGTATTCGCTGCGTGAAGGTTGGGCGTACGCTCGGGCATATGCGTATTGCGGTTTCCTTAGGCGGGGCACGGCGGGGGCCCGGGAAGGGAAGCGGGTGGGCCGATGCGAGAAGGAGTGACGCGGGGGGTGGAGACCATGAGTGAGGGGACGGTCTCGCTGCCCTGGATCGTGATACGGCAGGACGACAACGGCAATCGCTACCGCGTCGGCCGCTACGCGACCCGCGCCGAGGCCCAGAAGATCGCTGACAGCCTCGACGACCGCGGCCACAAACAGCTCTACTGGGTCGAGCGCATCGGCCAGAACGGCGACGGCGCCCGCAACTGACCTCGCGCGCCCTCCCGTAGGCTCCGCCCCATGATCCCCAGCACGCCCAAGACACCCGGAACGGACCGGATCGTGGTGGTGGGAGCCGCCCTGCTCGACGGCGGCCGGCTGCTCGCCGCGCGCCGCAGCGCCCCCGCCGACCTGGCCGGGCGCTGGGAGCTGCCCGGCGGCAAGGTCGAGCCGGGCGAGCGGCCCGAGGACGCCCTGGTGCGCGAACTGCGCGAGGAACTCGGCGTCGACGCCGAGCCGGTCGAGCGCGTGCCGGGCCAGTGGCCGCTGCGGACGCCGTACGTCCTCCAGGTGTGGACCGCCCGCCTGCGCCCCGGCTCACCTGCTCCCCAACCCCTGGAGGACCACGACGAGCTGCGCTGGCTGACCCCGGACCGGATCTGGGAGGTCGACTGGCTCGACCAGGATGTCCCGGCGGTCCGTGAGGTGGCGGACGCGATCGCGAGCGGGGCGTAGCCCCGTAAGGGGCGCGGGGCGCTGTTCGATGTGCGGCCACCGCCGCGTGGGCGCGACCGGCCGCATCGGACCCGCAGCCGCACGGAACCGGCACGACCCGAGCTCCTGGGTGCACGTCCGCCAAGCGGAGCGCGCCCGTTCGTGCCACAGTGCGCCCTCTCGCACGGTACTGCCGCCTGGATATCGGGTATGTGCCCATTAACCCCATGAAACCGGACATGGGTGGGCTCGCTGGCCTGGGAAGTGATCGGCGTGATCGACACCGATGGAGACTGCGCCGAGTGGACCTTTCCCGCGGAACCCGGCGCCGTGCGCACCGCACGCGCCGCGGTGCGCGGGCAGTTGCACGGCTGGGACCTCGACTGCCTCGCCGACCTCGCCGCGTTGCTGGTCAGCGAGCTGGTCACCAACTCGCTGCGGCACGCGACCGGCCCGATCGGCGTACGCCTCGTACGTCCCGTCAAACTGGACGACACCTTGCTGGTGGAGGTCTCCGACCCGCTGCCCGACCCGCCGCGCGAGCGGGTCGCCCGCGACGAGGACGAGAGCGGCCGAGGACTCCAACTGGTCGCCGGCTCCTCGCGCCGCTGGGGCACCCGGCCCGGCGCGAGCGGAAAGACCGTCTGGTTCGAACTGGCGGTGCCCGGGTGAGCCGGTAGCACCCGGGGAGCGCGGGGGTGTACAGCGGGCGGCGGTGCGTCCATCGTGCGCCGCGGGCGCGCGGCCGTCTCCGGAGAGCGTGATTCGGGGGCGTGTTCCCTGGTTAGAAGAGTGGAAGTGTTGTCACGGACGGTCCGAAAAACATCTGGACCGAGCTGTGATCGTGAACACCGTGTCGTGCGGCGCCGTAGTGCTGGATACTGCGGGCAGCCGCCTCCGGTGACCGGTGCCGGACGCGGTGAGCTGGAGGGGACGGTTCGCGTGAGCGAGATACCAGCGAAGGCCACGGAGTCCGAGGACCCGTCGGGCGGCGCGAGGAACCAGGCCGCGCAGGCCGCCACCCGCGACGGCGCGGCACCCGGCGACCCCATGTGGCAGAGCAGTCCGCCCGGTTCCATGTACGACTACATCAAGGTCGCGTCCTTCTCCATCAGCCCCGGCGGGCTGGTCGACCAGTGGAGCCTGCGCGCCGAGCAGCTCTTCGGCGTCCCCGCCGCCCGTGCCGTCGGCATGGACCCGATAGAGGCCTTCATCGACCCCGACCTGCGCGAGCGCGGCCAGCGCAAGATGGCCGAGATCCTCGACGGGCGGGAGTGGACCGGGGTCGTACCCTTCCGGATGCCGGACAAGGCGGACGGCGCGCGCGGCGAGGAAGGCCTCGCCGAGGTCTACGTCATGCCCACCCGGACCGCCGAGGGCGACAAGGCCGCCGTCTGCATCGTCGTGGACGTCCGCACCCTGCGCAGCATCGAGACCGACCTGGCCGCCTCGCAGGCCATCTTCGGCCAGTCCCCGTTCGGATTCCTGCTGATCGACACCGATCTGAGGGTCCGTCGGGCCAACCAGCGATTCGCCTCCATCTTCGGCGGAACCCCGGACGACCACCGGGGCAAGGGCGTCCACGACTACCTGCCGCGCGGTGAGGCCGAGCGGGTTTCGGCCACCCTGCGGCGGGTGCTGGAGAGCGGCGAGTCCATCACCGACATGCATGTCACGGGGTACGTCCCCGGCTCCGAGGAACGCCGGCACTGGTCCGTCAACCTCTACCGCGTGCACAGCGGCAGCGGCCGGCCCATCGGCATCGCCTGGCTCGGCACCGACATCACCGCCCGCCGGGCCGCCGCCCGCGAGGCCGCCGCCGCCCGCCGCAACCTCGCCCTGCTCAACGAGGCCGGCGCCCGCATAGGGAATTCCCTCGATCTGGAGACCACGGCCCGGGAACTCCTCGACGTCGTCGTCCCCGGCTTCTGCGACCTCGCCACCGTCGACCTCTACCAGGGCCTGCTCATCGGCGACGAGACCCCGCCCGGCCTCGCCGACGGCAGCGCCGAACTGCGCCGGGTCGCCTTCGCCAGTGCCGTCGCCGGCGCTCCCTTCACCGCCGCCGGCGAGCCCGTCGAGGTCGGCGCGGTCCATCACTTCCCCTTCAGCTCGCCCTGCGCGGACGCCCTGCGCACCGCCCGCCCACGGCACGTGCCCCCGAGGACGGCGGTCTGGTGCAGTCCACGCTGGCCGTGCCGATGGTCGCCCACGACACGGTCGTCGGCCTCGCCCAGTTCGCCCGCACCAAGGGCAGCGAGCCGTTCGGCGACCGCGACCGGGACCTGGCCGTGGAGCTCGCGGCGCGCGCGGCCGTCTGCATCGACAACGCGCGCCTGTACCGCCGGGAGCACGAGCGGGCGCTGATACTGCAACGCTCGCTGCTGCCGCCGGGCGACCCCGAGGCCTCCGGGCTGGACATCGCCTGCCGCTATCTGCCGGGCAACGCGGCGACGGAGGTGGGCGGCGACTGGTTCGACGTCATCGAACTGCCGGGCCACCGTACGGCGTTGGTCGTGGGCGATGTGATGGGGCGGGGCCTGCGGGCGGCGGTCGCGATGGGCGAACTCCGCACGGCGGTACGGACGTTGGCGCTGCTGGATCTCGAACCGGCGGAGGTGCTGTCGGCGCTGGACGAGATCGCGCGGGGCCTGGGCACCCCGGGCGGGGTGCAGCAGGCGACGCGCACGGCACGCCAGCCGCGCGACGCCGACCTCTGCGAGGTCTACCTCGCGACCTGCGTGTACGCGGTGTACGACTCCGTCACCAGACGCTGTACGTTCGCCAACGCCGGCCATCTGCCGCCGGTCCTGGTCGAGCCCGGCGAACCGGCCCTGATGCTGGACGTGCCGCCCGGCATGCCGCTCGGGGTGGGCGGTGAGCCCTTCGAGGAGGTCGAGGTCGAGCTGCCGGAGGGTGCGCTGCTGGCCCTGTACACGGACGGCCTGGTCGAGTCCCGCGACCATCCCCTGGACGAGGGCCTGCAGGCGTTCGTCGGTGCGCTCACCGATCCCGCCCGCCCGCTGGAGGACGTCTGCGACCACGTCCTCAACACCCTCGACACCCACCACGGCGAGGACGACATCGCGCTGCTGATGGCCCGGGTGCAGGGGCTGCCGGCCGATTCCGTCGGCGACTGGACGCTGCCGCGCGAGCCGCGCAGTGTGGGGCGGGCCCGGGAATACGCCCGGAGACAGCTGCTGAGCTGGGATCTGGAGCCGCTGATCGACACGACGGAACTGCTCGTCAGCGAGCTGGTCACCAACGCGCTGCGGTACGGCGAGGGGGAGATCCGGCTACGGCTGCTGCTGGACCGGACGCTGGTGTGCGAGGTGTGGGACAGCGGCTTGGTGCAGCCTCGCCGGCGGCGTGCCCGGGATACGGACGAGGGGGGCCGCGGGTTGCAGCTGGTGGGGTTGCTCAGCGCGGCGTGGGGCTCGCGCCGGACGCCTCGCGGCAAGACGGTGTGGTTCGAGTTGCCGTTGCCCGGGGGAGAGGCGGGCCTGACCGACCCGGCAGAGGCCTTGCTGAGCCTCTTCTGACCCGGCGTCGGTTCGGGCGGGGCGGTCCTGTTGGCTAGTCAGGCGCCGCAAGGCCGCGGCGGGCCCTGGTCTCCGGGCCCCCGTAGCTCGCCGGAGGCCCCCCGTCCCGGTCCTCGGCCAGGAGCACCCCGCCCAGCACCGCGCCGGCCAGGCCCGGTGTGTCACCGTCGGTGCCCGCGTACGGTGTGCCGTGGCAGCGTACGTCCCGTTCGGCCAGGTCACGGGCCTCGCGGGCCAGGGAGTCGGCCTGGCCGGCGTGGACCACGCCCGGTTTCCGGGCCGCCTCCGCCAGGCGGACCCGTGCCTCCGGGCCCACCGCGCCCCGGTGCACCGCGACGAAGTCCTCCGCCCCGGCGACGGAACTCCTCGCCACCAGCAGCGCCGCGGCGGCCGGCGCGCCGTTGTGGCCCGTCTCCAGCCGTGCCACGGCCCGTGCGATCCGGCGCAGGGCGTCCAGCGGGTCGTACGGTCCCGCCGTCAGCTCCTCCCGTACGGCGGCCAGCACACCGTCCGCGTGGACCAGCCGTGCGTGCAGCTCACCGCTGGTCAGGGGCACCCGCACACTCCCTTTCCGGGCCGCCGCGATCTCCGCCTCCGCGCCGGTCAGCGCGGCCGGCACCAGCTCGGCCGCCTCCCGCAGCTGTGCCGCGAGCCGTTCCACCCCGGTCACCAGGACCTCGGCCTGCGCCACCGCGCCCTCGGCGGCGCGCAGCTGTCCGGCGGCCCGTGCGCGGTGGCCCGCGTCGGCGCTCTGGCGGGCCTCGTTGAGCCGCATGGTGGCGAACACCAGCCGGTCCTTGGCCTGTTCGACATGCCCGGTGACGGCCGCGGTCGCCGAGGGCGTGCAGCGCTCGTGCAGGCCCCTCAGGGCGTCCTCGGCGGCGATCGTGCGGGCCGTCAGGTCCCGGAAGCGTCCCTCGGCCGTCTCCAGCGCCCCGGCCAGCCCCGGCCCCTCCAGCTCCCGCAGCCGGTCCAGCGCGGGAGCCTCCGCGTCCAGCCGGCGTCCCGCCTCCGCGCACCGGCCGACCACACCGACCAGCGCCTGCCGTCGCGCGAGCTCGTCCTCCGGCACGCCCTGCTCGTACCGCCACCAGATCGCGCAGGCGGCCGCCAGCTCGGTCTCGGCGGCCCGCAGGGCATGGACGAAGGGCTCGGTCCCGGCCGGCCCGAACCGCTCCCGGACGAAGGAGAGTTCCTCCCGGCTCGTGCGTACACAGTCGTCGGCCAGGACCAGCGCGGCGCGGGCCTGGCGCGCGGAGTCGGCCGGGGTGGGGGCGGGCGGGGCGACGGAGACGATCCCGGGGGTCGTACGGGTGCGGGCGCGGCGGGTGCGGCGCAGGTATCCGTATCCGGCCAGCACCACGGCCGTGACCCCGGCGACGAGGGGCAGCACGAGGTCGGCGGTGGACGTCCCGTCCTGCTCCGGGGCGGCGGCGCTCGCGACCGTGCCGGCCTGCGCCGCGGGAACCGGATCTTGCGCGTCGGCCGTCATCACCGGCAGCGCCAGCCAGCCGGCCCCGACCACGACAGCCACCACGGCATGCGCCACCCGCACCCGTATGTACGCCTTGTCGCGCCGGGGCCGGCCCCGTATCAGGGAGGACGTCACATTTCGGAGCGTATGGCCAGGTAGGCGCCTTCGCGAGCGGGATGGATACGGGTGGGGGACGAGGCGAGCAAGGGGTCAGGAATGCACGGCAGAGGCAGGGACGGGGGCGGAAGGGACGGAGCGGCCCGAAGGCGGAGGCGAGGCGACCGCCACCGCCGTACGGCGTGACGGATGCCGTGGCACGACACCGGGTCCGGTGACCGGAACACGAAAGCACAGGACCGTAACCGACCTCGCCCTACATCTGGTCGCCGGACGAGGACTCGCGCGACTCGCCGAGGCCCTGGACACCCTGAGCGGCTGCTCTGGTGGGAGCGTGATCGGCGTGGCTATGAAGAACGCCTCCCGATCTTCGAGCCCAGCCACACCAGCGGGTCGTACTTCCGGTCGACCGCGCGTTCCTTCATGGGGATCAGCGCGTTGTCGGTGATCTTGATGCCCTCGGGGCAGACCTCCGTACAGCACTTGGTGATGTTGCAGTAGCCGAGGCCGTGTTCGTCCTGGGCCGTGCGCGCCCGGTCCAGGCCCGTCCCGGCGGCCGCGTCCAGCGGGTGCATGTCGAGTTCGGCGATCCGCATCAGGAAGCGCGGGCCCGCGAAAGCGGTCTTGTTCTCCTCGTGGTCGCGGACGACATGGCAGGTGTCCTGGCACAGGAAGCACTCGATGCACTTGCGGAACTCCTGCGAGCGGTCCACGTCCTCCTGCATCATCCGGTACTCGCCGGGCCCGACGCCGGCCGGAGGTACGAACGCCGGGACCTCCCTCGCCTTCTGGTAGTTGAAGCCGACGTCCGTCACCAGGTCCCGGACCACCGGGAACGCGCGCAGGGGAGTGACCGTGATCGTCTCCTCCCGGGAGAACACCGACATGCGGGTCATGCACATCAGCCTCGGCCGCCCGTTGATCTCCGCCGAGCACGAACCGCACTTGCCGGCCTTGCAGTTCCAGCGCACGGCCAGATCGGGCGCCTGGGTGGCCTGGAGGCGGTGGATGATGTCCAGGACCACCTCGCCGTCGTGCACCTCGACGGCGAAGTCCGTGAGGCCCCCGCCCTCGACGTCACCCCGCCACACCTTGAAGCGGGCCTCGTAGCTGCTCACTCGTACAGCTCCTCTTCGGCGAGGTACTTGACCAGCTCCTCCTTCTCGAAGAGGGCGAGCAGGTCCGGGCGGATGGGGTCGGTGGTCCGGCGGGTCAGGCGGATCTGGCCCCGGGCGGGGTCCGTCGCCGCGAGAGTGCCGGTGGGATCGGTCAGGGTGCAGAGCAGGTTCACGTTGCGCCAGGCGCGGTCCATGGTGGGGTGGTCCTCGCGGGTGTGGCCGCCGCGCGACTCGGTGCGCTCCAGCGCGGCACGGGCCACGCACTCGCTGACCAGCAGCATGTTCCGCAGGTCCAGCGCCAGATGCCAGCCGGGGTTGAACTGGCGGTGGCCTTCGACCCCCGCCCGGCGGGCCCGTACCCGCAGCTCGCCCAGCTTGTGCAGGGCCTGTTCGATCTCGCCCTCGCGGCGGATGATGCCGACCAGGTCGTTCATGGTCTGCTGGAGTTCCTGGTGCAGGGTGTACGGGTTCTCCGGCGGGCCTGCCTCGCCCTCCCGGTCCGTCTCCGCCGAGAACGGGCGCAGGGCCTCCGCCGCGGCCGTGTTGACCTGGGCGTCGTCCAGCGGCGGGCGCTGATACGCCAGCCCCTGCGCGTACTCGGCCGCGTGCCAGCCCGCCCGGCGCCCGAAGACCAGCAGATCGGAGAGCGAGTTGCCGCCGAGCCGGTTGGAGCCGTGCATACCGCCCGCCACCTCACCGGCCGCGAACAGCCCCGGCACCCCCTGCGCCGCCGCCGTGTCGGAGTCGACCGCGATGCCGCCCATCACGTAGTGACAGGTCGGCCCTACCTCCATCGCCTCCGCGGTGATGTCGACGTCCGCCAGCTCCTTGAACTGGTGGTACATGGAGGGCAGCCGGCGCCGGATCACCTCGGCGGGCATCCGGGTGGACACGTCCAGGAAGACCCCGCCGTGCGGCGAGCCCCTGCCCGCCTTCACCTCGGCGTTGATCGCGCGGGCCACCTCGTCGCGGGGCAGCAGATCCGGTGGGCGCCGGTTGTTCTCCGGGTCCTCGTACCACCGGTCGGCCTCCTCCTCCGACTCGGCGTACTTCTCCTTGAAGACGTCCGGGATGTAGTCGAACATGAACCGCTTGCCCTCGGCGTTCCTGAGCACCCCGCCGTCGCCGCGCACCGACTCGGTGACGAGGATGCCCTTCACCGACGGCGGCCAGACCATGCCCGTCGGATGGAACTGCACGAACTCCATGTTCAGCAGCGGTGCGCCCGCCAGCAGCGCCAGCGCGTGGCCGTCGCCGGTGTACTCCCAGGAGTTCGACGTCACCTTGAAGGACTTGCCGATGCCGCCGGTCGCGACCACGACCGCGGGGGCCTGAAGCACGAAGAAACGGCCGTTCTCGCGCTCGTAGGCGAAGACCCCCGAGACGCGCTCACCGTCCTTCAGGACCCTGGTGACCGTGCACTCCTGGAAGACCTTCAGCCGGGACTCGTAGTCGCCGGTCTCGCGATGGTCCTCCTGCTGCAACGCGACGATCTTCTGCTGGAGCGTGCGGATCAGCTCAAGGCCCGTACGGTCGCCGACGTGGGCCAGGCGCGGGTACTCGTGGCCACCGAAGTTGCGCTGCGAGATCCGGCCGTCCTTCGTACGGTCGAACAGCGCGCCCCAGGTCTCCAGCTCCCACACCCGGTCCGGGGCCTCCTGCGCGTGCAGCTCGGCCATCCGCCACTGGTTGAGGAACTTCCCGCCGCGCATGGTGTCGCGGAAGTGCACCTGCCAGTTGTCGTGCTCGTTGGCGTTGGCCATGGCCGCCGCGATGCCGCCCTCGGCCATCACCGTGTGCGCCTTGCCGAACAGCGACTTGCAGATCACCGCCGTACGGGCGCCCCGCTCGCGCGCCTCGATCGCGGCCCGCAGTCCGGCGCCGCCGGCACCGACCACGACGACGTCCCACTCCTGGCGGTCCACCACGGACATCAGACGGCTCACCTGTTCCTAGAAGAAGCGCGGGTCGGCGAAGACCCCGGACGCGACGAGATAGACGTAGAAGTCGGCGAGCGCCACGCTCAGCAGCGACGCCCAGGCCAGCTGCATGTGCCGTGCGTTGAGCCTGCCGACGAGCTGCCACGCCCGGTAGCGCACGGGGTGCTTGGAGAAGTGCTTGAGCTTGCCGCCGACGATGTGCCGGCAGGAGTGGCAGGAGACGGTGTACGCCCAGATCAGCACGATGTTGGCCAGGAACACCAGGGTGCCGAGCCCCATGTGGCCCCAGCGGTAGTGCGTGTCCCGGAACGCCAGCACGGTGTCGTACGTCAGCACGCCCGCGACCAGCAGGGCCGCGTAGAAGAAGTACCGGTGGAGGTTCTGCAGGATCAGCGGGAAGCGGGTCTCACCGGTGTAGCCGCGGTGCGGCTCGGCCACCGCGCAGGCGGGCGGGGACGCCCAGAAGCTGCGGTAGTACGCCTTGCGGTAGTAGTAGCAGGTCAGCCGGAAGCCGAGCGGGAAGATCAGGATGATGATGGCGGGGGAGATGCCCCACCAGTTCCCGAAGAGGTCGGCGTTCGGGCCGGCGTGCATGGTCCGGCAGTTCTGCGCCAGGCACGGCGAGTAGAACGGCGAGACGTACGGCGCCGCGTAGTAGTCCGCATTCGCGAAGGCCCGCCAGGTCGAGTAGACGACGAAGGCCAGCAGACCGGCCGCGGTGACGGCGGGAGCCAGCCACCAGCGGTCGGTCCGCAGGTGCGGGGCGGCGATCGCGGCGCGCGTGGTGGTCCGTACGCCGCCGCTGTTCTGTTGGGGTTCCGTACCAGTGGCCAAGGCAGGCTCCGGTCGTCGGGGATCAGGGGGCGTGGCGGTCGCGGGCGCCCAGGCCCTCGTCGTCCGAGCCGACCCACAGGCTGGTGTCGTACGGCGTGTCGGAGATGGTGACGAGGTCGGGGCGGCGCGGGCTCTCCCGGGTGTCGGCCGCCTCGCGCAGCAGCGCGAGGCTCTCCCGCAGATGGTCGGCGTCCAGCCGGACCCGGCGCATCTCCAGGCCGCCGCTGCCGAGCTGGTGCTCCAGCCGCCCCAGCGACCGGTACAGATCGTCGATGGAGCGCTGGACCGAGGTGATGTCGTCGTGCACGGACATGACGTGTCCTCACTTCCGCGGGTCCGGCCGGCCCTGGGCGACGTTCGTGCGCCTTGGAGTGTTGCGCGTCACACCTGCCGATGTGAAGGCATGTGCAGCGATTGGCGGAGGCGTACGGGTGTATCTCGCGGTGCGTTGGGCCGCACGGGTGGGGTTACCGCCCGTCGTCGCCGTGTCGCCCGCTGTGGCCGGATCCTTTCCTCTTCAGTGGGCCGCATAGGTCTGATGAGCTCCATATACCGCCAAACGTGATCATAACGCTCATGGCGCCCCGGAGGTAGCAGAGATGTACGACGTTCGGCAGCACCCCGAAGGGGCATGGGGCGGTATCGACATGCGGCTCCGCCGCGGGGCGTGCTCGGCCACGACGGCGCCGCGGACGACGGACGGCACCTCCCGGCGCCGCCGGCGCAGCGCCACCGCCCTGCTCGCCGCCGGCGCGCTCGCGATGCCGTGCCTCGCCGGCTGCGGCTCCGACGACGAGGTCAGCAAGCCGCTCGCCGCGCAGGACATCCTCCCGGCCGGCCGTGACCTGGTCGCCGAGGGCGGCACCCTGAAGTGGGCCGTCGACGCCGTCCCCCAGACCCTGAACACCTTCCAGGCCGACGCCGACACCGGCACCAGCCGTATCGCCCAGGCCGTGCTGCCGTCCCTGTTCCGGCTCGACGCCGGCGGCCGGCCCGTGCCCAACCCCGCCTTCCTGGAGTCGGCCAAGGTCATCGAGACCGAGCCGCGCCAGGTCGTGCTGTACAAACTGAACCAGCAGGCCGTCTGGAGCGACGGCCGGGAGATCGGCGCCGCCGACTTCCTCGCCCAGTGGCGCGCCCTGTCCGGCAAGAACAGCGCCTACTGGACCGCCCGCAACGCGGGCTACGACCGCATCGAGAAGATCGAGCGCGGCGCCAGCGACCTCCAGGTGCGGGTCACCTTCTCCCGCCCCTACGCCGACTGGAAGTCGCTGTTCTCCCCGCTGTACCCGAAGGACGTCATGGGCGCCCCGGACGCCTTCAACGACGGCGCCCGCCGCAAGCTGAAGGTCACCGCGGGACCCTTCACGCTGGACAAGGTCGACACCGCCCGGAAGGACGTCGTCCTCACCCGCAATCCGCGCTGGTGGGGCAGGCCCGCCAAGCTGTCCCAGATCGTGCTGCACGCCGTACCCCGCGACAAGCGGGCCGAGGCGCTCGCCGACGGCAGCGTGGACCTCGCCGACATCGAGCCCGCCGACGCCGAGCGGATCGGGCTCGCCGCCCGCAACACCGTGAACCCGCTGCAGGGCGCCGGCCGGACCTCGGTGAAGAAGCTGCGCGCCTGGGCGCTCGCGCACGGCTTCGACCGCGACAGGGCCAAGGCCGGCCAGAAGAAGCTGCGCACGGCCATCGCCACGTACCTGGACGAGCAGCAGGCGCTGCGCGACTTCGAGGTCCGCAAGTCCCTGGAGCCCTCCTACACCCAGCTGGCCCTGAACGGCTCCGAGGGCCCCCTCGCCGACGAGCGCGTCCGCCGGGCCGTCGCCCGCGCCCTGGACCGCAAGGAGCTGGCCAAGCTGGTGCTCACCCCGCTGGGCCTGCCCGCCGTCCCGGTCGGCAGCCACCTCGCCCTGTCCGGGCAGCCCGCCTACGCCGACAACAGCAGTGCGATCGGCGGCCAGGACACCAAGGAGGCCGAGGCGCTGCTCGCCGACGCCGGCTGGGTGCCCGGCGGCCCGATCAAGGAGCAGCAGCAGAAGAAGAAGGGCCAGAAGGCGGCCGGCCCCCAGAGCGACAAGAGTCACAAGGGCGGCCGGGGGGACAAGTCCGACGGCGGCAGGGACGGCCAGTACATCGTCGGCGAGGACAACCAGAACAACCAGAACAGCCAGAACAACGAGAACAGCGACAGCAGCGACAACAACGACGACAACAAGAGCGGCGGCCGGGGGGACGGCGGCGACCGGCACCTGGCCCAGCAGGGCGAGCACGGGGGCGCGCCGGGCGCCTACGCACCCAAGGGGACCGCCGCGCCGGGCGCCCCTCCGACGGCACCGCTCGCCAAGGACGGCAAGCCGCTGCTGCTTCGCTTCGTGCTGCCCTCGGGTTCCGGCTCCCGGACGCTGTACTCGGTCGCCGAGCGGATCTCGGCCATGCTGGAGCGGGTCGGCATCCGGACGACGATCACCAAGGTGCCGGACGAGAGCTACTTCAAGGACCACATCGCCTCCGGCGACTACGACCTCTCGCTGTACTCGTGGCCGTCCTCCGCGTTCCCGGCGACGGACGACCGGCCGGTGTACGCGAAGCCGGTGCCGGCGGCGGACGGGTCGGTGAACGTCGAGCAGAACTACACGCGGGTGGGGACCGACCAGGTCGACCAGCTCTTCGACCAGGCCGCGGCGACGCTGGACGAGGGCGAGGCGGTCTCGCTGATCCGCAGGGCGGACTCCAGGATCTGGGCCGCGGCCGGGTCGATTCCGCTGTATCAGCGGCCTCAGCTGGTGGGGGCGCGGAGGAATCTGGTCAACGCCGGGGCGTTCGGATTCCAGACGCCGGTCTACGAGGACATGGGCTTTCTGAAGAAGGGCGCGAAGGCCTCCGCAAGTCCCAAGAACTGACCTCGGCGGAGATGATCACATGGCCCTGAGGAGGCCGACTCTCTCGGGGCCACGTACGATGGGGTGAGGCCGTGGCGTGTCCAGCCCGGCAGGGTCCGCGCGACACAGACGTCCGCGCAGGGCAATCCTCACACTCCGGGAGTACGGCAACTTATGGCCACGCGCCACGACATCCGCAACGTCGCCATCGTCGCTCACGTCGACCACGGCAAGACCACCATCGTCGACGGCATGCTGAAGCAGGCCGGCGCGTTCGCCGCCCACCAGCTCGACTCGGTCGACGACCGCATGATGGACTCGAACGACCTGGAGCGTGAGAAGGGCATCACGATCCTCGCCAAGAACACGGCGGTGAAGTACCACCCCAAGGACGGCGGGGACCCGATCACCATCAACATCATCGACACCCCCGGCCACGCCGACTTCGGCGGCGAGGTCGAGCGCGGTCTGTCGATGGTCGACGGCGTCGTGCTGCTGGTGGACGCCTCCGAGGGCCCGCTGCCGCAGACCCGCTTCGTGCTGCGCAAGGCCCTCCAGCAGCGGCTGCCCGTGATCCTGTGCATCAACAAGACGGACCGCCCGGACTCCCGCATCGACGAGGTCGTCAACGAGACCTACGACCTCTTCCTGGACCTGGACGCGGACGAGGAGCAGATCGAGTTCCCGATCGTCTACGCCTGCGGCCGGGACGGCGTCGCCTCGCTGACCAAGCCGGAGAACGGCACGGTCCCGGCCGACTCCACCAGCCTGGAGCCGTTCTTCTCCACGATCCTGGAGCACATCCCGGCCCCGACGTACGAGGAGGACGCGCCGCTCCAGGCCCACGTCACCAACCTCGACGCCGACAACTTCCTCGGCCGTATCGCGCTGCTCCGCGTCGAGCAGGGCGAGCTGCGCAAGGGCCAGACCGTCGCCTGGATCAAGCGCGACGGCTCGGTCAGCAACGTCCGCATCTCCGAGCTGATGATGACCGAGGCGCTCACCCGCAAGCCGGCGGAGAAGGCCGGCCCGGGTGACATCTGCGCCGTCGCCGGTATCCCCGACATCATGATCGGCGAGACCCTCGCGGACACCGAGAACCCCGTCCCGCTGCCGCTGATCACGGTCGACGAGCCCGCGATCTCCATGGTGATCGGCACGAACACCTCCCCGCTGGTCGGCCGCGGCGGCACCGGCAAGGGCGCGGACGCCAAGGCGGCCGTGAAGGACCGCAAGGTCACCGCCCGGCAGGTGAAGGACCGGCTCGACCGCGAGCTGATCGGTAACGTCTCGCTGCGCGTGCTGGACACCGAGCGTCCGGACGCCTGGGAGGTCCAGGGCCGTGGTGAGCTGGCGCTCGCCATCCTGGTCGAGACCATGCGCCGGGAGGGCTACGAGCTCACCGTCGGCAAGCCCCAGGTGGTCACCAAGGACGTCGACGGCAAGGTCTACGAGCCGGTCGAGCGCATGACGATCGACGTGCCCGAGGAGCACATGGGCGCGGTCACGCAGCTCATGGGTGTCCGCAAGGGCCGGATGGACAACATGTCCAACCACGGCTCCGGCTGGGTGCGCATGGAGTTCGTCGTGCCGTCCCGCGGTCTGATCGGTTTCCGCACCGAGTTCCTGACCCAGACCCGCGGCACCGGCATCGGCCACTCCATCCACGAGGGCCACGAGCCCTGGTTCGGCGCGCTGCAGACCCGTAACAACGGCTCGCTGGTCGCCGACCGCGCCGGCGTGGTCACCGCGTTCGCGATGACGAACCTCCAGGAGCGCGGCGTGCTCTTCGTGGAGCCGGGCACCGAGGTGTACGAGGGCATGATCGTCGGTGAGAACTCCCGCTCCGACGACATGGACGTCAACATCACCAAGGAGAAGAAGCTCACCAACATGCGGTCCTCGACGGCCGACGTGGCGGAGTCGATCGTGCCGCCGCGCAAGCTGTCGTTGGAGCAGTCGCTGGAGTTCTGCCGTGACGACGAGTGCGTCGAGGTGACCCCGGAGGCCGTTCGCATCCGCAAGGTGAACCTCGACCAGCGCGAGCGGGCCCGCGCCGCGAGCCGCGCCAAGCACGGCTGATCCACCGGCTGTTGAGCCCGGGTGCCCCCAGGATGGGGGGACCCGGGCTTTTTGCAACCCATTTTCGCGGGCCGTTTGTCCGACATGCGGAGATCCCTGCCCGATAGCCAAGTAACAAGTCCGTTTCGCGCCTTCTTCCGTCGAACAGTTTGTCCAGATTTTGGAAGGTCTAGCCGCAAGCCGTGACTGAATTGAGATCTGCGGGCAGTGGTCGGTGGTCGACCCATGGCAGATAGTTAGCCGCGTAGCGCTCGGGTCAATGGGTCTCGCACTGTGGGGACAGTGCGCCGACTCACGAGCACCAGGGGGTGTCTGATCCTTCGTCAGGGGTGTCGAGGGATGGACGGAAACCCTCTTCTGTTGGTGAACACGTGAAGTCATGAGGAGGAACCTCCATGCGCGGTGTCACGAGCACCAGGCGGATCGGTTCGTCGCTTCCGGCAGTGTGACCAGGTCGTAGAACTACGCGCGTCCGGCTGCGGTTTCGCGCGCTCTCGGAGTACCCGGACACCACTCACACTCATACCTGTGAAACGGACGAACCGTGACAAGTCCTATCGACATTGAGGGCGGCGGGACTTCGGTCGTCGTCGACGGCGAACCAGGGCCGGAGGCGAAGGGCGAAGCCGTCAAGCTCGAAGGCCGGTCTCCCGGCCAGCTGATGTGGCTGCGCTTCAGGCGCGACCGCACCGGCGTGATCTCGGCCTACGTCGTGGGCTTCTTCTTCCTGGTCGGCCTGACCGCCCCGCTGATCGCCAAGCTGTACGGCAAGAACCCGTACACGGTGTACGCGGACGAGCGGCCGGACCTCTTCGACAGCGCCGGCGTGCCGGTGCAGCCCAACGGCGGTATCAGCAGCGACTTCTGGTTCGGCCTCGAACCCGGCAACGGCTACGACGTCTTCACCAAGCTGGTCTACGGCATCCGCACCTCGCTGATGATCTCGGTCGCCGTCACCGTCGCCGTCGTCGTGACCGGCATCCTTCTGGGCGTCGCGGCCGGCTATCTCGGCGGCAGGACCGACTACTTCATCGGCCGGGTCATCGACTTCCTGCTCGCCTTCCCCGCGCAGCTGTTCTTCATCGCGAGCATGCCGGTCGTGGTGTCCCTGTTCGTCAGTCCCCGCGACGAGACCCCCACCTATGTCCGGGTGGTGGCCCTGATCATCGTCCAGTGGTTCCTGGGCTGGATGGGGCTCGGCCGTATCCTGCGCGGCACCGCACTCGCCCTGCGGGAGCGGGAGTTCATCGAGGCGGCCCGGGTCAGCGGTGCCTCGTCGTGGCGGATCATCCGCAAGGAGATCCTGCCGAACGTCGTCACCCCGCTGCTGGTGCAGTCGACGTATCTGCTGCCCAACTTCGTGACGGCCGAGGCCGGTTTGTCCTACCTGGGTGTCGGCATCGTCGAACCGACGCCGGACTGGGGGCAGATGTTCTCCAAGGCGTCCACCCAGCTGGTGATGGAGAACGACATCACCTACATGTTCTTCCCCGGCGTATCGATGATCATCTTCGTCGTCGCGTTCAACCTGCTCGGGGACTCGGTCAGAGACGCCTTCGATCCCAAGACCGCGCGCTGACCGCAGCACGTCAACCACACGAAACGTCAGTCTTCAAAGATGGGTGGGAATTTCGTGATGAGTAGGGGCGGACGCCACGCATACGCCGCGCTCTCCGTGCTCGCCGCCGGAGCTCTCGTGCTCACCGGTTGCAGCAAGGGCGGCAGCGACTCCGGCGGCAACGGCAAGAAGGACCAGCAGGACGCCAAACGCCAGCAGGCCTCGATCAAGTTCGGCAACGCGGCCGAGTCCACCGGCCCGGCGACCCCCGTGCCCGGCGCCAAGTCCGGCGGCACCATGGAGGTGCTGCAGCGGGACTCGTACGCGCACCTCGACCCGGGTCAGATATACGTCTCCGACCAGATGTCGGTCGCGCAGCTGCTGCACAGAGGACTGACCGGCTACAAGGCCACGAGCGACGACGGCAGCAAGCACGAGGTGGTCGGCGACCTCGCCACCGACTCCGGCACCACCACCGACGGCGGCAAGACCTGGAAGTACACGCTCAAGGACGGCATCAAGTTCCAGGACGGCACACCGATCACGTCCAAGGACTTCCGGCAGACCTTCGAGCGGCTCTTCGCGCCGTTCATCAACCAGGGCCCCACCTACATCCAGCAGTGGCTGGCCGACACCTCCGGCGCCACCTACCGCAAGCTGCTGCCGGACGGTCCGTACAAGGGCAAGCACCTGCCCGACTCCGTCCTGGAGACACCGGACGACAAAACCATCGTCTTCCACTTCAAGACCCCGCACCCCGACCTGCCCTACGCACTGGCCATGTCGGGCTACGCGGTCGTCTCGCAGAAGGGCGACACCAAGGAGAAGTACGACAAGGCACCGCTGGTGACCGGCCCGTACAAGATCCAGTCCTTCAAGTCCGGCAAGTCGATGGTGCTGGTCAAGAACCCCAACTGGGACCCGAAGACGGACCCGATCCGGCACCAGTACGTGGACCAGTTCAACATCACGTTCAACCAGCAGTTCGAGAACTCCACCAAGGCCCTGCTCGCCGACAGCGGCGCCGACCAGACCGGCGTCAGCTTCAACAACCAGGTCGACGCGGGCAACCTGTCCCAGGTCCTGAAGGACCCGAAGCTGAAGTCCCGCACGGTCTCCGGCTACCAGCCGTACGTCGGCCAGATGAACATCAACATGAGCCACCCGGCCATGAAGGACAAGACGGTCCGCGAGGCCATCGCCTACGCCCTGCCCATCACCCCGTTCGTGCGCGCCTACGGCGGCACCGACGCCATGGAGGTCGCGGGCGGCCTGATCTCCCCGACCGTCTCCGGCTACGACCCCTCCTTCGACCCGTGGGGCAAGAAGAAGATGCCCGCCGGTGACCCGGCGAAGGCCAAGGAACTGCTGAAGAAGGCCGGCAAGCTCAACATGAAGCTGACCTTCGGCTACATCAACACCCCCGAGGGCCAGCAGTACTCCACCGCCATGGCGGCGGGCCTGCAGAAGGCCGGCTTCAACGTCCAGCGCCAGGAGATCCCGGCCGAGACCTACTACGACCAGGTCTCCAAGCTGAACAACAACTACGACATCTTCCACACCGCGTGGGGCGCCGACTGGCCCTCCGCCCTGACCGTGCTCCCGCCGCTGTACGACGGCCGCGTGATCGCCGACGGTGCGCAGAACTACTCGCAGGTCAACGACCCGAAGATCAACAGCGAGATCGACCGGATCAACAAGATCACCGACCCGGTCAAGTCCGCCGCCGAGTGGGAGAAGCTCGACCAGTACATCGTGAAGGACAGCGTCAACGTCGTCCCGACCGCGTACTACAAGCAGACCCAGATCGCCGGCTCCAAGGTCGGCGGCCTCGTCTACGACGACGTGATCGGCGGCGTCGACCCGCGTCGCCTCTTCATCAAGTAACCGTCCCCGTCCGGTACCCGGCGCGCTCCCGCACAAGGGGCGCGCCGGGCACCGCCAAGGCCGCCGACGTCTGAGAGCTGCCCTGTCATGCTGCGCTTCCTCGTCCGCCGGATCATCGGTGCCGTCGTCATTCTGTTCCTGCTGAGCATCGTCACGTTCGTGCTGTTCTTCGGGGTGCCCCGGGACCCGGCGCTGATGATGTGCGGCAAGACCTGCAACCCGGCCAGCATCGCGAACATCCACCATGTGCTCGGCCTGGACAAACCCCTCACCGAGCAGTACTGGATCTTCCTGCACAACCTGTTCCTGGGCAGCGACCAGTTCGCCCAGGGGCCCTGCCCCGCCCCGTGCTTCGGGTACTCGTACCACACCAACGAGCAGGTCTGGGCCACGCTGATGGACCGGTTGCCCACCACCGTCTCGCTCACCCTGGGCGCGGCCGTGTGCTTCCTGTTCGTCGGCCTCGGCACCGGCCTGCTCGCCGCCTGGCGGCGCGGCACGCTGATCGACAAGACGGCCACCGCCGCCGCCATGGTGATCAGCTCGCTGCAGATCTACTTCCTCGGCCCGCTGGCCCTGGCGATCCTCGTCTACCAGACCCACTGGTTCGACAAGCCCGCCTACAACGAGATCACCCACGACCCCGCCGGCTGGTTCACCGGCCTGATCATCCCCTGGGTGATCCTCTCCACGATCTTCGCCGCGCAGTACACCCGTATGGCGCGCTCCTCGATGATCGAACAGCTCCAGGAGGAACACGTGCGGACCGCGCGGGCCAAGGGCATGTCCCGCGCCTACGTCTTCTTCCGCTACGCCTGGCGCGGTTCGCTGATCCCGATCGTCACCATCTTCGGCATCGACCTCGGCTCGCTGTTCGGCGGCGCCATCATCACCGAGTACACCTTCAGCCTGCCGGGGCTCGGCAACCTCGCCGTCCAGTCCGTCTTCTTCAGCGACCTGCCGCTGCTGCTCGGCGTGATGCTCTTCTCCGCCAGCATGATCCTGCTGTTCAACATCATCGTCGACGCCGCGTACGCCTTCATCGACCCGCGCGTGCGGCTGTCCTAGGAGCACTGTCGTGACCACTGTGACCAAGGAGGCCGGCGCTCCCACCCCGGCCGGTTCCGGCCCCCTGCTCTCGGTGCGGGACCTGCACGTCAGCTTCAGGACCGAGGACGGCGTCGTACGAGCCGTGGACGGGCTGTCCTTCGACCTGGAGCGCGGCAGGACGCTCGGCATCGTGGGGGAGTCCGGCTCGGGCAAGTCGGTGACCAACCTGACCGTCCTCGGCCTGCACAACCCCATGTTCACCACGGTCGAGGGCGAAATCCTGCTGGACGGGCGGGAGTTGACCACGGCCCGCGAGTCGGAGCTGGAGAAGCTGCGCGGCAACAAGGTCGCCATGATCTTCCAGGACCCGCTCACCGCGCTCTCCCCGTACTACACCGTCGGCCGGCAGATCGCCGAGCCGTACATGAAGCACACCGGCGCCTCCAAGAAGGAGGCCTGGGAGCGCGTGGTGGAGATGCTCGGCAAGGTCGGCATCCCCAACCCCAGGGAGCGGGCGAAAGACTACCCGCACCAGTTCTCCGGCGGTATGCGCCAGCGCGCGATGATCGCCATGGCCCTGGTCTGCGACCCCGACCTGCTGATCGCCGACGAGCCGACCACGGCCCTGGACGTGACGGTCCAGGCGCAGATTCTCGATCTGCTCAAGGACCTGCAACAGGAGTTCGGATCCGGCATCATCTTCATCACCCACGACCTGGGGGTGATCGCCGACATGGCCGACGACATCTTGGTGATGTACGCGGGCGGCGCGGTGGAGCGGGGCACGACCGACGAGGTGCTGCGCTCGCCCCGGCACCCGTACACCTGGGGCCTGCTCAACTCGATGCCGCGCCTGGACTCCGACCTCGGCGCCCAGCTCTCCCCGATCCCCGGCACCCCGCCCTCGCTGCTCAACCCGCCGTCCGGCTGCCGCTTCCACCCCCGCTGCACCTACCAGGAGCGGGTCGAGGGCACGGGCCGCTGTGTGGGCGAGCGCCCGCTGCTGGCGCCGGACCGGGCCTCCGCGTGCCATCTCACCGAGGGACAGAAGCAGACCATCTTCATCGAAGAGATCAAGCCCCGTCTGGGCTAGGAGGACATTGTCATGACAGAGGACATGGTCCTGTCGGCCCCGCGCGCCAAGGGCACCGGCGCGGACGGGGAGCCGCTGCTGGAGGTCTCCGGGCTGACCAAGCACTTCCCCGTCAAGGGCGGCTTCCCGATCCGCCGGACGATCGGCGCCGTGCAGGCCGTGGACGGCGTCGACATCACCGTGCACGCGGGGGAGAGCTTCGGCCTGGTCGGCGAGTCGGGCTGCGGCAAGTCGACCACGGGCCGGCTGATCACGCGCCTGCTGGAGCCGACCGGCGGCACGATCAGCTACCGCGGCCGGGACATCAGCCACGCGACGCGCAAGGAACTCGCCCCGATCCGCTCCGAGATCCAGATGATCTTCCAGGACCCGTACTCGTCGCTGAACCCGCGGCAGACGGTCGGCAAGATCATCTCGGGCCCGATGGAGATCAACGACATCCAACCGGAGGGCGGCCGGGAGAAGCGGGTCCGCGAACTCCTGGAGATCGTGGGCCTGAACCCGGAGCACTTCAACCGCTTCCCGCACGAGTTCTCCGGCGGCCAGCGCCAGCGCATCGGCGTGGCCCGCGCACTGGCCCTGGAACCGAAGCTGATCGTCGCCGACGAGCCGGTCTCCGCCCTGGACGTCTCGATCCAGGCCCAGGTCGTCAACCTGCTCCAGAAGGTCCAGGAGGAGCTCGGGATCGCGTTCCTCTTCATCGCCCACGACCTGGCGGTGGTACGGCACTTCTCGCAGCGCGTTGCCGTGATGTACCTCGGCAAGATCATCGAGGTGGGCGACCGCGACTCCATCTACACCCGGCCACGCCACCCGTACACCCACGCCCTGCTGTCCGCCGTCCCCGAGGTGAACCTCTCGCAGGACGACACCGCGGGACGCGAACGCATCCGCCTGGCCGGTGACGTCCCGTCCCCGATCTCCCCGCCCTCCGGCTGCCGCTTCCGCACCCGCTGCTGGAAGGCCCAGGACAAGTGCGCGACGGAGGAACCGCCGCTGGTCCAGATCTCCGGCAACCGCGAGGGCCACCTGACGGCCTGCCACTTCCCGGAGGAACCGACGATCGAGGCCCGCGACGAGGACATCGTCCTGGACCCGGCACTGGCGGCGTTGGAGGAGGGCACGGGGGAGCAGCCGTAGCCCGGGGCGCTCCCGGCGGGGCCGGACCGCGATGCGCGCGGACCGGCTGTCCGTGGACGCGACGGCTCGGCCGTGGGTCGGCTGTTTGTGGGTGGGACGGCTGGGCTGCGGGCCGACCGTCCGTCGGCGCAACCGCTCGCCCGCGGCCTTGGCCACCGAAACCGCCCGCCCGCGGCCCCGGCCACCCGTCAGCGCAACCGTTCGCCCGCCCGCCCGCCCGCGCAACTGCTCGCCCGCCCGTCCGCCCGTCGGCGCAACCGCTCGCCCGCGGCGCGCCGCTCGTCGGCGCAGCCGTTCGCCCGCGGGCCGTTCGTAGGCGCCGGGGCCGTCAGTGGGGCTCGTGCACGGTCGGCCGTCGGCCGTGGGCCTGCGGGGCCGGGGCGTACGCGGGCGTTGGTTTCCCATCTCCTGGGATCCACCCGCTGTCGGTGGTGGGTGAGTTCAGGGCGTGGGGGTCTGAGCGCGCCGGGCCACGGTGATGATCTCCGGGCTGGCGGGGGTGAGCGGACCCCGGCCCCAGTCGCCGTACTGCTCTACGACCGTGAGGCCGGCCTCGGTCAGGGCGTGCTCCAGTGATTCCGCGTCCAGGAAGCGCAGGACGCTGTGGCACACCTGCCGGGCCGGCCGGCCCTCGCTCTCGTAGGTCTCCGTGAACCGCACCCGGCCCCCGCGGAGCCCGTCGCCCTGGACCTCGTGCCACACCCGCACCGCAGTCCCGTCGGCGGCGGTGATCTCGTGCACGCGGTCCGGGGTCCAGCGCTCCCAGGCGCGTGCGGCGGGATTGCGGGTCTCGAACACGAACCGGCCGCCCTCGGCGAGCGCTTCCCGCACCGCCCGCAGACAGCGCCGGATCTCCTCGTCCTGGACCAGTTCCTGAAAGGCGTGCCCGGTCATGACGACGAGGTCGAACTCCCCCTCCCAGCAGCGCACTTGGGTGTCCCCGAGCACCCACTCGACGTCCGCCCGGGCCCGCCGCGCCTGGACGAGCATGGCGGCGGCCGGATCGAGCCCCATCAGCCGCCCTTGGTGCCCCTCGGCGCGGGCCCGCCGCAGCAACTGCCCGGTGCCGCACCCGATGTCCAGCACCGAGCGGGCCTGAAGCACCAGACCGAGGTAGAAGTCGTCACCCGGCCCCCAGGGGTTGAGGCTGTCGTAGAGCCCGGCGAGCGTGAGATCGGTGAACGCAAGATCTACCACCGCGGCAGTTTGACACACGATATTGAACGGCGCGTCAGGTTCCGGCGCACTTCTTGAGCGACTTTCAACTCTTGGTGGTGCGAGGGTGCTTCAGGGATTGGATGAAGGGGATGAAGGCGGTAGGGGGGAAGGTGAGGGTGGCTCTGTCCGGGGTTTTTGAATCGCGGATGGCTATGTGGGTGTCCCGGTCAGCGACTTCGACGCAGGCGTCGCCCTGGCCGCCACCGGAGAAGGAGGACTTCCGCCAGGTGTCGGGGTTCAGCATGCTCACAGCTCCTTCGACAGCCGGTGAATGAAGTCACGCGAACGGTCGGGGTCGAGTGACACTGCCTCTACCCTACGGAAGAGCGTTCGATAGCGGTTGAGCTGGGCTTCGTCATCGATGAAGACAGGGCCGCTGGGGCCGTCACGTACCACGGTGTCCAGCTTGGGGACGGGGCCGCCCGCGTACACCATCGCACTTCCTGCCCCGCCGAAGTCATCCAGGTCGAAGGGGATGACACGTACGGTGACGTGGTCCGCTTCGGAGATTTCCAGCACCCGGGTGAGCTGGGCCCGTGCTGTGGATCGGTCGCCGACTCTGATGCGCAGTGCCCCCTCGTGGATCACCGCCTCGTACGGGACAGGGTCCGGACGCTCGATGATCACCCTGCGCTTCATCCGGTGATCTACCCACCGCCCGACATCGCTCTGTGGATACTCAGGGTTCACGTAGGAGAAGAGGGACCGTGCGTAATCCGCAGTCTGAAGGAGACCGGGGACATGCAGGAACTCCACGTCCCAGCGGAAGCGGGCGTGATGCTCCAGCTCGGGCAGGTCCAGGAATGGCGGGGGTAGCTGACCTCGGTACTCCTCCCACCAGCCACGTGTCCGGTCGGTCGCCATGGTTGCGAGCGCGTCGACCAAAGCCTTGTCCGTACAGGCGTAGCGAGCCGCTAGTCGTCGTACGCGTTCGGCGCTCACGCCGGCGACACCGGACTCGATCTGGCTGATCTGCACAGAGTCGACTCCGAGCAACTCCGCTGCCTTGCGGGCCTTCATGCCTGTCGCCTCGCGCAGTCTGCGCAGTTCGGTGCCCAGCCGCACCCTGCGGACTGTGAGCTGCCTCTTCGGCGGCACCGTTACCTCCTGTCGCAACTGCCCTGTGGGTGTCGCTCGTTCGGGGCCCAGGATACGGCAGCAGCTTGCACCTTCCTAAGTTTAGGAAATACCGTCGGTGATGCGACGCACACGCAACGGAACCGCGCCGCGGATGCGGCGATGCCGTCCTGCGCGAAAACCTCACTCATCGAACGGAGTCGATAACGCATGCCCGAAAACGAGTTCTGGGACTACACGGTCTACATCCCGAACGACCTCAGAGCCGTGACCGTCTGCCGCCGCACCCTGCGTCTGATCCTCACCCTGCACGGGCTGATCGGCCTGGTGGACACCGCCGAACTGCTGGCGACGGAGCTGGTTTCCAACGCCGTGCGGCACACCAAGGGGCCGGCCGCGCTCAGGGTCCGCCGCACCCCGGAGGGCATGGTGTGGATCGGGGCGTGGGACAACGACCCCGCCCCGCCCGAACCTCCGTGTCCGCTGGAGCAGGTGGGAGAGCTGGAGGACGGGCGACGGCTGGGGCTGGTGAAGGCGTGCGCGAAGTACTGGGGGTGGCAGCCGACGGCTCGGTTCGGGGACCGGGGGAAGTACGTGTGGTGCGAACTTGCGGCGGCGTAGCTCGTTGATCACGGCGATGGAAAGGAGAGCTGATGGTCGGCTCGTCGCATGAGGCGTTGCACCGGATCTTCCAGAAGGATCCGACGCTGCTGACGAAGGCGTTACAGAAGGTCTTGCACGTGCCGTTCCCGGAACCTCGGGAGATCGCGGCGCTGAATGTGGATCTCACCGAGATCGAACCGGTCGAGCGGCGGGTGGACACGCTGCTGCGGGCGGAGACGGACGAGGGAACCTACCTCCTCGTGGTCGAATCGCAGGGCAAGGTCGACGAACGGAAGCGGGGTAGCCGGCCCTACTACCTCTCCTACCTCTACGAGAAGTACCGCTGCGAACCGGTGCTCATCGTCATCACACAGAGCAGTAGGACAGCGGAGTGGGCCTCGCGTCCGATCCGGTTCGGCTTCCGGGACTGGCACTCGCTGACGGTGCGTCCGCTGGTGCTGGGTCCGGACAACGTGCCGGTGATCGCGGACGAGCGGCAGGCCGAGAAGGACGTACCCCTTGCGGTGCTCTCGGCCATGACACACGGGCGTGGGCCGCAAGCTCCGGCCATACTGGAGTCCCTGGCCGCCGCCCTGCGGACCATCGATACGGACAGTGCCGCAGTCTTCGTGCAGTTTGTCGACTCCTGCCTGGCCGACCCCCAGGCGAAGCAGATGTGGAGGGACCTGATGACCGCGATCCAGTACTTCTGGCGACACCCGCTCGCGGAGCAGGTACGTGAAGAAGGGCGGGAGCAAGGCCGGGAAGAAGGCCGTATCGAGGATCGCCAGGAGATGATCCTGCGCATCCTGGAATGGCGCAAGATCCCGGTGCCCGATTCTGCCCGCGAGCAAGTCGTCACCTGCAAGGACCTCGACCAGCTGGAGGCCTGGGCTCAGCGAGCCGTACACGCCACGGACGCGACGGAGCTGTTCGGCGAGGAGTCGGCGACCTGACCCGGTCCACGGCGAAGGCTCGCGTCCGGGAAGACGCGGGCCTTCGTTCCCTGGAACCGGACGATCAGGGACTCGGGTCAACGGGCTGGTGAAAGTCGGTTCCGCGAGAGGCGGCCGACGAAAGGGAGTGTGTCAGGACGCTGCCTTGGGGTCCTCGCCTGTGGCAGGGCCGATACCGGCCGGCCGCGGCGGGCCCTGGCCGCGGTGCCGCTGCCGCGGGCTGTCGACGGCCGGCTGGTACTGGCCATCGACATCACCTGCCGGCTACGCCCCGATGCTCACACCTCACCGCAGCGGATCCTGTCTCACACCCACGGCCGGGGCACAGACCACCACATCCCTGTCCCTGCCCTGGCCGTACCCGATCATCTGCGCGCTCGAGCCGGGCCGCAGTTCCCGGACCGCGCCTTCGGACGCGCTCCGCCTGGCCCCCCCGGGGACGACAACGCCACCGTCACAGCCCGGCAGCTGCGTGACCTGCTCCACCGGCCGATCACCGCCGGGCAGTGACAGGAGAGCGACCCCGACGTTCTTGTCACCGCGGACGCCGGATACGACACACCCCGTCTTGCGTTCCTGCTCAGAGACCTGCCGGTCCAGGTGCTCGCCCGGATGCGCTCAGACCGGGCCCCTCGCCGGGCTGTTCCACCCCGCCAGCCACACACGATGGGCCGCCCACCCCGGCACGGCGGCGAATTCGTCTCCGGACAGCCCGATACCCGGGGCGCCCCGGACATCGAAACTGTCACCGACACACGTCTTTACGGCACCGCCAGAACCCGCTCCTGGGACCTGCTGCACCCCAGGCTCACCCACCGCTCCTCCTGGGCCACCGCCGACGGCACTCTCCCGGTCGTCGAGGGGACGGTGCCCCGCCTGGACACCGGACACCTGCCCAGCGGCGCAACACCGAAGCCGGTCCGGCTGTGGTGGTCAGGCACCGACGCCACTGCGGCAGACGCCGACCGTCTCTGCCAGGCCTACCTGCGGCGCTTCGACATCGAGCACACCTTTCGCCTCTTCAAGCAGACCCTCGGCTGGACCTGCCCGAAGATCCGCACACCCGAGGCCGCCGACCGCTGGACCTGGCCGATCCTCGCCGCCTGCACCCAACTGCGTCTCGCCCGCCCCCTCGCAGCCGACCGGCGCCGTCCCCGGGAGCAACCCAGTCCCCCGGACAGGCTCACTTGCGCGCGTGTCCGCCGCGACTTCCGGCACATCCGCCCACAGACCGCCTGCCCGGCCAGAGCACCGAAACCCACCCGCCCCGGCCCCGGACGACCAGCGGGCCGAACAAACACCCGTCCTGCACCCCGCCACGACGTGCACACATCCAAGAAGACACAGCCAGCACAGGGACAAAAGAAGAGGTCAACTACCCCGAAGCCCCGCCGCACAGGTTAAAGATCAAGTTAGGCCTAGGTACGGAGAAGGCCCGCGCCTGGGGAGGCGCGGGCCTTCGTTCCCTGGAAGCGGACGATCATGGGCTCGGGTCAATGGGCCGGTGAAAGTCCGTTCCGCGAGGGGCGGCTGACGGAAAAGGGGTGTGTCAGGCCGCTGCCTCGGGGTCCTTGGCGAGGCGGGGGGCCGGGATGGCGTCCGCCGTCTCAGGATAGTGGCAGGCCGTGAGGTGGCCGGGCTTGTTGCCGTCCACCTGGACCAGCGGCGGGGCCTCGGAGGCGCACTTCTCCGTCGCCTTCCAGCAGCGGGTGCGGAAGCGGCAGCCGGAGGGCGGGTTGATCGGGGAGGGCACGTCGCCGACGAGACGGATGCGCTCGCGGGGCTCCTCGTCCACCGTCGCCTCGGGGACGGCGGAGAGCAGCGCCCGGGTGTAGGGGTGGCGTGGGTTGTCGTACAGGTCCTCGCGGTCGGCGATCTCCACGATCTTGCCGAGGTACATGACCGCCACGCGCTGCGAGAAGTGCCGCACGATCGCGAGGTCGTGGGCGATGAAGACGAACGCGATCCCGAGCTCCTGCTGGACCTTCTGGAGCAGGTTGACGACCTGGGCCTGGATCGAGACGTCCAGGGCGGAGACCGGCTCGTCGGCGACGATCAGCTTCGGTTCCAGGGCGAGTGCGCGGGCCACGCCGATGCGCTGGCGCTGGCCGCCGGAGAACTCGTGCGGGAAGCGGTTGAAGTGCTCCGGGTTCAGGCCCACGATCTCCAGGAGTTCGCGGACCCGGTTCTCGCGGCCCCCGGGCGGGTTGATGTCGTTGATCTCCATCGGACCGGAGATGATCTTGCCGACCGTCTGCCGCGGGTTCAGCGAGGCGTACGGGTCCTGGAAGATCATCTGGATCTCGGAGCGGATCGGCGCCAGCCCCTTGCGGCCCGCGTGCGTGATGTCCTGCCCGCGGTAGGTGATCTTGCCGCCGGTCGGCTCCAGCAGGCGCGTGATCAGCCGGCCCGTGGTCGACTTGCCGCAGCCCGACTCGCCGACGAGGCCCAGGCTCTCGCCCTCGGCCACCTGGAAGTCCAGCCCGTCCACGGCCTGCACCGCGCCGACCGTACGGCGGATCGGGAAGCCGCCCTTGATCGGGAAGTGCTTGGTGAGTCCGGAGACGTCCAGGAGGGGGTTTGTGTTGCTCATGGTCGTGAAGTCCCGTCTGCTGTCCGTCAGTTGTGCCGGGTCGCGGCGAAGTCGGCGAAGAGTTCCTGCTTCTGCTCCGAGGTGAGGTGGCAGGCCGAACCGCGGCCCTCCACGACCTCCAGCAGCGGTCGGTCGCTGGCGCACTTCCCGCCCGCGACCTTCTCCGTGAAGGCGCAGCGCGGGTGGAAGCGGCAGCCCGACGGGGGGTTGAGCAGCGAGGGCGGCGCTCCGGGGATCGGCGTCAGCGGCACGTCCACCGGGCCGTTCAGGCTCGGCATCGAGTTCAGCAGGCCGAGGGTGTAGGGGTGGTCCGGCGCCCGGAGCACCTGCTGCTTGGTGCCGCGCTCCACGCACCGGCCGCCGTACATCACCAGCACGTCGTCCGCGATGTCCGCGATCACGCCGAGGTCGTGCGTGATGAAGATGATCGCGGTGCCGAACTCCTGCTGGAGGTCCTTGAGGAGGTCCATGATCTGGGCCTGCACCGTCACGTCGAGCGCCGTGGTCGGCTCGTCGGCGATCAGCAGCTCGGGGTCGCAGACCAGCGCCATCGCGATCATCGCGCGCTGGCGCATACCGCCGGAGAACTGGTGCGGATAGTCGTCGACCCGCATGTCCGGCTGCGGGATCCCGACCCGCCGCAGCATCTCGATGGAACGCTTGCGAGCCTCGGCCTTGGAGCAGCCCGTGTGCTTGCGGTAGGTCTCGCCGATCTGGGCGCCGATGGTGTGGTACGGCGACAGCGAGGCCAGCGCGTCCTGGAAGATCATGGACATCTTGTTGCCGCGCAGCTGCTCCAGCTCCCTCTCGGAGGCGGTGAGCAGTTCCTTGCCGTCGAGGAGGATCTCCCCCTCGATGGCGGTGCGGTCGCGGTCGTGCAGGCCCAGGATCGTCAGGTTCGTGACCGACTTGCCGGAGCCCGACTCGCCCACGATGCCGAGCGTCTGGCCCTTGGCAAGGTCGAAGCTGAGACCGTCGACGGCCTTGACGACGCCGTCCTCGGTGGAGAAGTGGACCTTCAGGTCCTTGATCGAGAGGAACGGCTGCTGATCGGTGCTCGTCACGGGGACGCTCCTGAGGGGGGTGATGCGAGGGGGTCGGGGATGGGGCGGAGGTCAGGCGAGCCGGATCCGCGGGTCGATGAGGGCGTAGACGGCGTCGACGACGATGTTGAAGAGCACGATCGCGCCCGCCGACAGCAGCGTCACGCCGAGCACCATGGGCAGGTCGCTCTTGTTGACCGCGTCCACCGCGAGACGGCCGACGCCCTGGAGGCTGAACACCGTCTCGGTGATCATCGCGCCGCCGATGAGCGTGCCCAGGTCGATGCCGAAGATGGTGACGATCGGGCCCATGGCGCCACGCCAGGCGAACCGGAAGAAGACGTTGCGGCGGGACAGACCCTTGGCGCGGGCCGTGCGGACGTAGTCCTCGGTCAGCGTCTCGACCAGCTGGGACCGCGTCATACGGGTGTAGTTGGCGGTCCAGATCAGGGCCAGCACCAGCCACGGCAGCAGCAGGCCGGAGGCCCAGTCGAGCGGGTTGTCGGTGATGGGCGTGTACGACGGGTTGTCGAGGACGCCGAGCTTCGCGACGAGGAAGTACATCGCGATGTAGCCGACGAAGTAGATCTGCAGCGAGGAGCCGATCAGCGAGGCCGAGCTGGCCACCTTGTCCTGCCACTTGCCCTGCTTGACCGCGGCGATCATGCCGGTGCCGACACCGAAGACGAGGAAGACGACGGCCGAGCCGAAGGCGAGCGAGAGGGTCAGCGGGAGCCGGTCCAGGATCGTGCCGAGGACGGGCTCGCGGTTGGCGAACGAGTAACCGAGGCAGGGCGCGTTGCAGTTGCCGAAGTCGCCGTAGCTGCGTCCGACGAAGAGGCCCTTCAGCCAGTACCAGTACTGGACCGGGACCGGGTGGTCGATGCCCAGGTTGTGCCGGACCTGCTTGAGCATGTCGGGCGTGCAGTTCTTGCCGCACGACATCATGGCGGGGTCACGCGGGATGGCGTAGAAGAGCCAGAAGGTGACGGCACTGATGATCAACAAGATGACCATCGCGCCGAGAACTCGGCGGACAAGGAAGCGGAACATGGGGCGTGACTTTCCGGACGGGGCGCCGTCGCCGGGATCGGGGGGTGGGCCGGAGGGGGCGGCCAGGTCGTGGCCGCCCCCGGTGGATCTGTGCCGTGCTTACTTCATGGCGTAGAGCTTGCAGAGCGCGACGCAGGTGTTGCCGGCGTCGTAGACGACGTTGCCGACCTTGGAGCCGTACATCCAGTTGCGGATCTTGTTGTAGTCCGGGACGCAGGCCGCGAGCTCCATGATCTGGCGGTCGACGTTGCCCCAGGCCTTGTTGGCCGCGTTGACGTCCGCGATCGCGGCTGCCGCGTCGATCGCCTTGTTGACGCTCGGGTCGTTCAGCTGGGCGTAGTTGCTGCGGCCGTCGCCGATGTTCTTGCCGCTGAAGCAGGGGTAGAAGTCCGAGTAGCCGTTCGGCCAGTCCGGGCTCCAGCCGGCCGCGAACAGGTCGTAGCCGTTGTCGATCTTGCCGATCTGGGTGTAGAAGGTCGACTTGTCGACCTGCTTGTTGACGACCTGGAAGCCGGCCGCCTCCAGCGCGTTCTTGATGGCGACGGCCATCTTCACCGAGGTGTCGGAGTGCTGGTAGGCGATGACCAGCTTCTGGCCGAGCTTGCCGGCCTCCTTCAGCAGGGCCTTCGCCTTGTCCGGGTCGCCACCGGGCTTCGTGGTCGCCTCGTACAGGTCGAACTTCTGGTAGCCGGGGGTGACCGGGCTCATGATGGTGCTGGCGATCACGTTGGCGGCCGGGCCGCCGTTGATGGTCTGGATCTGCTGGTGCGGCCAGGCGTAGTTGATGGCCTGGCGGACCTTGACGTCCTTGATGCGCGTGGTGTTGATCGGCCAGTAGTAGGTGACCGTGTCGATCTGGGTGAGGACGCGCTTCTTGAGCGTGGCGTTGGTCATGACCTGCGCGATGCGCTCGGGGGCGACCTCGTTGAAGATCGACACCGTGTACTGGTCGTTACCCTTGTCCGCGATGTAGCGGTCGGTGGAGGCGACCAGCTCGAAGCCGAACTGGAAGACGTACTTGTCCGGGTAGGCGTTGCGCATCGAGTCCGTCTTCGGGTCCCAGTGCGGGTTGCGCACGTAGGTCAGCGACTTGCCGATCTGGCGGTCACCGATCATGTAGGGGCCGAGCGCGAACGGGCGCTTGTCGTACTTCTCCTTGGTGTCGTGCTTCTTGTTCACGAGACCGTAGCCCGGCATGGCGAGCGTGTAGTTGAAGTCGGCGCGCGGCTCGGTGAGGTGGAAGGTGATCGTCTTGCCGGAGATCTCCACCGAGTCGAGGTGCTTGCCGTCGTACGGGCCCTTGTACTTGTCGCCGCCGACCAGCCACTGCTGGACGTAGCGCGGACCCTCGGTGACGAAGGAGGCGAAGAGGCGCTCGAAGGTGTGCTGGACGTCGTCCATGGAGAGGTCGGAACCGTCCTCCCACTTGATGCCGTCCTTGATCGTGAACGACCAGGTCTTGCCGCCGTCCTTCATGGTGCCGGCGTCCGTGGCGACGTCGCCGACGAGCGTGCAGCCGCCCTTGTCGTCGACCTTGTAGCCGGTCAGGCCGCGCAGGATCGGGCGGGTGATGGCGCCCTCGGTCGCGACGTAGACCTGGGCCGGGTCCAGGTGGTCCATGTCGAACTGGTCGAGACCGTAGATCGTCCCGCCCTTGACCGCGCCCGGGACCTCGGGGGCCGGGCCCGTCGAGTCGGCCTTGGTGCCGACCGGGATGTTCATGGTCTTGGCGTTGGCGACCGACGGGATGCTCTTGTCGGTCGCGCTCTTGCCACCGCTGCTGCAGGCGCTCAGCACGGTCGTCGAGGCCGCGGCCACACCGGTGGCGATCAGGAAGTTTCTACGGGAAAAGGACATGCTGAGCCTGCCTATACGGGTCAATTCGGAGGGTCGGGACCAGCCGGACGTCATCGAACCGGGCCGGGTGGAACGGGTCTGTCAGCGCTTGGACTTGGGGTCGAGCGCGTCGCGCACGGAGTCGCCGAGGAGGTTGAAGGCGAGGACGAAGATCACCATCGAGAGGCCCGGGAAGAGCATGAAGGTGATGTCCTGCGAGTAGAACTGGGCCCCTCGGCCGATCATGACGCCCCAGTCGGGCGTCGGGTCGCTGATGCCGACCCCGAGGAAGGCCAGACCCGCCTCGGCCGTCACGTACGTCGGGAGCATCAGCGTGGACTGGATGATGATCGGCGTCCACAGGTTCGGCAGCAGTTCCTTGAACACGATCCGCATGGGCGACGCGCCCGTGACCTTGGCCGCCTCGACGAACTCGCGCTCGCGCAGGCCGAGCACCTGACCGCGCAGCAGTCGGGCGATGGACGCCCAGCCGAAGGCGGACAGCACGATGATCAGGGAGACCGCGATCAGCGAGGTCGGGATGTTGTCGTCGCTGGCGACGAAGATGCCGTAGACGACCGGCATGAACGCGATGAAGAAAAGCGTGGACGGGAAGGACAGCAGGATGTCGATGATCCGGCCGACGATGTAGTCCGTCCTGCCGCCCAGGTAGCCCGCCGTCACACCGATCACGACACCGAGGACCGTGGTGAGCAGGGTGGCGGCCGTGGCGATGCCCAGCGAGGTCCGGATGCCGTAGAGCAGGAACGTGAACACGTCCCGGCCGAGCTGCGGCTCGATACCGAACCAGAACTGCGAACTCATGCCGCCGTTGGGGCCCGCGGGGTACGAGAAGGCGTCCAGCAGGCTCGGGTCCTGGCTCGCGTACGTGGTGTACGGGTTCTTGCCGTAGAGCTTCGCTATGAGCGGCGCCGCGATCGCGATCACGAAGAAGAAGATCACGATATAGGCGGATATAACGCCCGTCTTGTCGCGCTTGAAGCGGTTCCAGGCGAGCCGCCCCGGAGACCGGCTCTCGCTGCCCTTCGGACCGCCGGAAGTGGTCGACTTCGCCACGGTCGCGTCGGTCACCTCAAGCGGGGCAGCCGCGGATGGAGTTGGGGGGGTCATGGTGCTCCTGGCCCAAGGGAGGGTCTGATGACTCCGCAGGGCGCTCCCCTACGGGCTACGCCGGACTTTTTCAACGCAATTCATTCAAGGTCAATAAATTCTCGGCCGCCTTGGTTGCGTCTTTACCTTCTTTACTCGTGCTTGATCGTTTCGTAGCTACGCGGGTAGCGCGCCGTAATCAATTCGTGCTTCACATCGGACTAACTGGACTAAACGGGCAATGAGTTCGTTATGCGGACGGTCGAGTGCCGAAATGCGTACATCGGCCCGTCGCAATCCAACGTTTTGGTATCGGTGCGCGAAGATCCGTTGCGCGGTCCGCGCAAGATCGTCCGTGTGGCCCCCTCCGGGTCGTCCGTGTGGCCTCCTCCGGCCGCCTGCATTCGGATGACGTGTCCCTCTAAAGGCCCTTCAATCCGGCGGCAGGCGTGCGGGATGTGGTGCATGGGTCGATATTGACCGGTATCGGATCCGTGATCGCGGAGGAGGCAGCCATGCGGGGAATCACGCGCGCCCGATGGGCCGCCTGTGTGATCGCCGCGGGCCTGCTGGCCACCGCCTGCGGTGGCGGCCGGGGAGTCGGCGGGGCCGGGGTGCTCACCTCCTCCTGGGGCGACCCGCAGAACCCGCTGGAGCCCGCCAACACCAACGAGGTCCAGGGCGGCAAGGTCCTCGACATGATCTTCCGGGGCCTGAAGAAGTACGACCCGAAGACCGGCAAGGCCCAGAACTGGCTCGCCGCCTCCATCGACACCAAGGACTCGCAGACCTTCACCGTGAAGGTGAAGGACGGCTGGACCTTCTCCAACGGCGAGAAGGTGACCGCCCGCTCCTTCGTCGACGCCTGGAACTACGGGGCGAGCCTGAGGAACAACCAGAAGAACGCGTACTTCTTCGGCTACATCGAGGGCTACGACAAGGTCCACCCCGACAGCGGCCCCCAGACCGCCGACACCCTGTCCGGGCTCAAGGTCACCGGCCCGAGGACCTTCACCGTCCGGCTCAACCAGAAGTTCTCCAGCTTCCCCGCCACCCTCGGTTACGCCGCCTTCGCCCCGCTGCCCCGCTCCTTCTTCACCGACCACGCCGCCTGGCTGAAGAAGCCCGTCGGCAACGGCCCCTATCTCATCGACTCGTACACGAGGGGCTCGGCGATGAACCTGAAGAAGTGGGGCGCCTACCCCGGCCCCGACCCCGCCCGGAACGCCGGGGTCACCCTCCTGGTCTACACCGACAACAACACCGCCTACACCGATGTACTGGCCGGCAACCTCGACCTCGTCGACGACGTGCCCTCCACCCAGCTCAAGAACGTCGCAACCGACCTGAACGGCCGCTACATCAACACCCCGGCCGGCATCCTGCAGACCCTGGCCTTCCCGTACTACGACCCGAAGTGGAACACCGCCGGGGCACGGAAGGTCCGCACGGGCCTGTCCATGGCGATCAACCGCAAGCAGATCACCGAGACCATCTTCCGCAGCACCCGCACCCCGGCCACCGACTGGACCTCCCCGGTCCTCGGCGCGGCCGGCGGCTATCAGGCCGGGCTGTGCGGACACGCCTGCGACTACGACCCCGCGCAGGCCAAGAAGCTGATCCAGGAGGGCGGCGGGTTCCCCGGCGGCCGGCTGACGATCACGTACAACGCGGACACGGGCTCGCACAAGCAATGGGTGGACGCCGTGTGCAACTCCGTCAACAACGCGCTGGGCAACGACAAGGCCTGCGTCGGCAACCCCGTCGGCACCTTCGCCGACTTCCGCAACCAGATCGGGCGGCACAAGATGACCGGTCCCTTCCGGGCCGGCTGGCAGATGGACTACCCGTTGATCCAGGACTTCCTGCAGCCCCTGTACTACACGGGCGCCTCCTCCAACGACGGCAGGTGGTCGAACAAGCGGTTCGACCACCTCGTCGACCGGGCCAACGCCGAGACCGACACCGCGAGGGCCATCGCACTGTTCCAGCAGGCCGAGGGCGTCGTACGGGACAACATGGCCGCCATCCCGCTCTGGTACCAGAACGGCAGTGCCGGCTACACCGCCCGGCTGTCCCACGTGGCGCTCAACCCCTTCAGCGTCCCCGTCTACAACGAGATCAAGGTCGGCTGATCCCCGTGGGACGCTATGTGACGAGGCGGCTGCTGCAGATGATCCCGGTGTTCATCGGCTCGACGCTGCTGATCTTCCTGATGGTGAACGTGATGGGCGACCCCATCGCGGGCCTGTGCGGCGAGCGGGCCTGCGACCCGGCGACCGCCGCCCAGCTCAAGCGGGAGTTCGGCTTGGACAAGCCGCTCTGGCAGCAGTACGCGACCTACATGGGCAACCTGTTCACCGGCGACTTCGGCACCGCCTTCAACGGCCAGAAGGTCACCGAGCTGATGGGCACGGCGTTCCCCGTCACCATCCGGCTCACGATCGTCGCCATCCTCTTCGAGATCGTCATCGGTGTGACGCTGGGCGTGCTGACGGGCCTCAGACGCGGCCGGCCCGTCGACACCGGGGTGCTGCTGGGCACCCTGGTGGTGATCTCCGTACCCACCTTCGTCACCGGGCTGCTGCTCCAGCTGCTGCTCGGCGTCCAGTGGGGCTGGATCAGACCGTCCGTCTCGGCGTACGCGACCTTCGGCGAGCTGATCGTGCCCGGCCTGGTCCTGGCCTCCGTCTCGCTCGCCTACGTCACCCGGCTGACCCGCACCTCCATCGCGGAGAACAAGCGGGCCGACTACGTGCGTACGGCGATCGCCAAGGGCCTGCCCAGGCACCGGGTCGTCGTCCGTCACCTGCTGCGCAACTCGCTGATCCCCGTGGTCACCTTCATCGGCGCCGACATCGGCGCGCTGATGGGCGGTGCGATCGTCACCGAGCGGATCTTCAACATCCACGGCGTCGGCTTCCAGCTCTACCAGGGCATCCTGCGCCAGAACACCCAGACCGTCGTCGGCTTCGTGACCGTCCTCGTCCTGGTCTTCCTCGTCGCCAACCTCCTCGTCGACCTTCTGTACGCCGTACTCGACCCGAGGATCCGCTATGCCTGAACCGCCGTACGAGCCCGAGGGCGCGATCGCCGGGACCGGCATGGGCGGCGCGATGGACCTCGGCGCGAGCGAGGCGGCCACCCTGGAGCGGACCCCGGGCGGCCCCGAAGGCACGGGCCCGGCGGGCAGGCCCCGCTCCCTGTGGTCCGACGCCTGGCGCGACCTGCGCCGCAACCCGGTCTTCCTGATCTCCGCCGTGGTGATCCTCTTCCTGGTCTTCATCTCCCTGTGGCCCTCGGCGATCGCCTCCGGCAGCCCCCTGACGTGCGACCTCGCCAAGGCCCAGGACGGCGCCGGGCCGGGCGCGCCCTTCGGGTACGACGGCCTGGGCTGCAACGTGTACACGCGCACGGTCTACGGCGCCCGTACGTCCGTCACGGTGGGCGTGCTGGCGACGCTCGGGGTGGCCGTACTCGGGTCGGTCCTGGGCGCCCTGGCCGGCTACTTCGGCGGCGTCTGGGACTCGATCCTGTCCCGGATCACCGACATCTTCTTCGCCATCCCGGTCGTCCTGGGCGGTCTCGTCCTGCTCTCCGTGGTCACCAGCAACACGGTCTGGCCGGTGATCGGCTTCATGGTGCTGCTCGGCTGGCCGCAGATCGGCCGCATCGCCCGCGGCTCGGTCATCACCGCCAAGCAGAACGACTACGTCCAGGCCGCCCGCGCGCTCGGCGCCTCCGACTCCCGCATCCTGCTGCGGCACATCGCCCCGAACGCCGTGGCGCCGGTGATCGTCGTCGCGACCATCGCCCTCGGCACCTACATCGCGCTGGAGGCGACCCTGTCGTACCTCGGCGTGGGGCTGAAACCGCCCAGCGTCTCCTGGGGCATCGACATCTCCGCCTCCTCCCCCTACGTCCGCAACGCCCCCCACGCCCTCCTGTGGCCCTCGGGCGCCCTCGCCGTCACGGTCCTGGCCTTCATCATGCTCGGCGACGCGGTCCGCGACGCCCTCGACCCGAAGCTGAGGTGAGGGCGGCGTGCTGCTCGAAGTGCGGGAGCTGCGGGTGGAGTTCCGGACGCGGGACGGGGTCGCGCACGCCGTCAACGGGGTGAGTTACGAGGTCGACGCGGGGGAGACCCTTGCCGTGCTCGGGGAGTCGGGGTCGGGGAAGTCGGTGACCGCGCAGGCCGTGATGGGGATCCTCGACATGCCGCCTGGCAGGATCACCGGCGGGCGGATCCTCTTCCAGGGACAGGACCTGCTCACGCTGAAGGAGGAGGAGCGGCGGAGGATCCGCGGCGCCGGGATGGCGATGATCTTCCAGGACGCGCTGTCGGCGCTCAATCCCGTCATCTCCGTGGGAGACCAGCTCGGCGAGATGTTCGTCGTGCACCGCGGGATGTCGAAGAAGGACGCGCGGGCCAAGGCCGTCGAGCTGATGGAACGGGTGCGGATCCCGGCCGCCGCCCAGCGGGTGCGGGACTACCCCCACCAGTTCTCCGGCGGTATGCGCCAGCGCATCATGATCGCCATGGCGCTGGCCCTGGAGCCGGCGCTCATCATCGCCGACGAGCCCACCACCGCCCTGGACGTCACCGTGCAGGCCCAGGTCATGGACCTGCTCGCGGAGTTGCAGCGCGAGTACCACATGGGGCTGATCCTCATCACCCACGATCTCGGGGTCGTGGCGGACGTGGCCGACCGGATCGCGGTGATGTACGCCGGGAAGATCGTCGAGTCCGCGCCGGTCCGCGACATCTACAAGGCGCCCGCCCACCCCTACACCCGCGGCCTGCTGGACTCCATCCCGCGCCTGCACCAGAAGGGCCAGGAGCTGTACGCCATCAAGGGCCTGCCGCCGAACCTGATGAACATCCCGCCGGGCTGCTCCTTCCACCCCCGCTGCCCGATGGCGCAGGACGTCTGCCGCACCGACGAACCCCCGCTGTACGAGGTCTCCGGCACCCGCGGCAGCGCCTGCCACTTCTGGAGGGAGTGCCTCGATGACCACGATCGCTGAGCCGATCCTCGAGGTGACCGGGCTCGTCAAGCACTACCCGCTCACCCGGGGCATCCTGTTCAAGAAGCAGATCGGCGCGGTGAAGGCCGTCGACGGCGTCGACTTCACCCTCGCCAGGGGCGAAACCCTCGGCATCGTCGGCGAGTCGGGCTGCGGCAAGTCGACGCTCGCCAAGATGCTCTGCAATCTGGAACGGCCGACGGCGGGGTCCATCCGCTTCAAGGGCGAGGACATCACCCGGCTGTCCGGCCGCGCGCTGAAATCCGTACGCCGCAACATCCAGATGGTCTTCCAGGACCCCTACACCTCCCTCAACCCCCGTATGACCGTCGGCGACATCGTCGGGGAGCCGTACGACATCCACCCCGAGGCCGCGCCCAAGGGCGACCGCCGCCGCAGGGTCCAGGAGCTGCTGGACGTGGTGGGCCTCAACCCGGAGTACGTCAACCGCTATCCGCACCAGTTCTCCGGCGGCCAGCGCCAACGCATCGGAATCGCACGGGGGCTGGCCCTGCGCCCGGAGATCATCGTCGCCGACGAACCCGTCTCCGCGCTGGACGTCTCGATCCAGGCCCAGGTGATCAACCTGCTGGACCGGCTGCAGTCGGAGTTCGACCTCTCCTACGTCTTCATCGCGCACGACCTGTCCATCGTGCGGCACATCTCCGACCGGGTCGGCGTCATGTACCTGGGCCGGATCGTGGAGATCGGCCGGGACGCCGAGATCTACGACCACCCCACGCACCCCTACACCCAGGCGCTGCTGTCGGCGGTCCCGGTCCCGGATCCCGAGGCCCGCGAACACCGCGAGCGGATCATCCTCAGCTCGGACGTGCCGTCCCCGACGAACATCCCCACCGGCTGCCGCTTCCGCACCCGCTGCTGGAAGGCGCAGGAGCGCTGCGCCCGGGAGGTGCCGGCCCTCGCGGTACCGGCCGCCTTCCGGGACACCTCCGGCCCGGCGGCCCATGACTCGGCCTGCCACTTCGCGGAGGAGAAACAGGTGGTTCCGGCGGAGGGGGAGTAGGGGTGCAGGGGAGCAGGGGGTACGGCAACGGGCCGGGATGACATGGCGCATCCCGGCCCGCTCACGGCACCCGCACGGCCGTACGCTGATCAGCCTCGCGCGTCCGTATATCGGTACCGCTTCCGTGGAGTTGCCTGCGTGTTAACGCGGTTGACGGTCAATTGTCCCGGTGTGGCAGCGAACGCCGGAGGAAGTCCAGCTGCAGCCGCAGCAGGTTCTCCGCGACGGTCTCCTGCGGGGTCATGTGCGTCACCCCGGACAGCGGCAGCACCTCGTGCGGGCGCCCCGCGGCGAGCAGGGCGGAGGACAGCCGCAGGGAGTGGGCGACGACGACGTTGTCGTCCGCCAGCCCGTGGATGATCATCATCGGGCGGTGCGGCTCGGCCGGGTCGACCAGACCCGCGTCGTCGATCACCGAGTTGCGGCGGTAGACCTCCGGCTGCTCCTCCGGGTGCCCGAGGTAGCGCTCCTGGTAGTGGGTGTCGTACAGCCGCAGATCGGTGACGGGGGCGCCGACGACCGCCGCGTGGAAGACATCGGGGCGCCGCAGCACCGCCAGCGCGGCCAGATATCCGCCGAAGGACCAGCCTCGGATGCCGACCCGGCCCAGATCCAGCGGGTACTCCCCGGCGAGCGCGTGCAGCGCGTCCACCTGGTCCTGGAGTACGACGGCCGCCAGCTCGTCCCGGATCGCCTTCTCCCAGGTGGGCGAGTGCCCCGGGGTGCCCCGGCCGTCGGCCACGACCACCGCGAAACCCTGGTCGGCGAACCACTGGGAGGTGAGGTGGGCGTTGTGCGCGGCGAGCACCCGCTGGCCGTGCGGGCCGCCGTAGGGGTCCATGAGTACGGGCAGCGGAGCGTCGCCGGGGTAGTCCCGCGGCATAAGCACGGCGCACGGAATGCGGCGTGCGCCCCCTGGGTGAGGGTCACTCGCGGGGACAAACCAGGATTTTCGGCGTACGACCGGACAGTCGCCGCCGGTTTTCCGTCATGCAGCACCTGGACACGAGTGCCCGGGCTGTCCGGCGTCGCGGACACCAGTACCGTCACGCCCCCGGCGCGTACCGCCGAGTGCACGCCGGGCTCCTGCGACACGCGCTCCACACCCAGCTCGTTCACCCGGTACACATGGATCTCGCCGGTCTCCGGCTCCTGCGCCTCCGCTCCCGCCGAGGCGGAAACCAGCACGTCGTCGGCGCCCACGTCCAGTACCGCCCGGATGTGCAACTGGTCGCTGGTCAAGGGCCGTTCGCCGACCGCCAGCACCCGCGCGCCGCCCTCGTCCGCGATACGGACAAGCTGCCCGGAGGGGCTCCAGCAGGGCACTCCGGCGAACAATTCAAGCCAACTTGGATCTTCGTCCGCGTGCACCATCCGGGTCGCCCCGTTGTCCGGGTCCACCGCCAGGAACAGCTGGCCGCGCTGGTCCCTCGCCTGCACCAGCAACAGCGGCGCACCCGCCGCTGACCAGTGCACTCGGGCCAGATACGGATAGCGGGACCGGTCCCACGCCACCTCCGTGCGCGCCCCGTCGAGGCCGAGCACGAACAGCCGTACCTCCGCGTTCGGTGTGCCCGCGGCCGGGTACGCGATGTCGGTCGGCTCACAGTCCGGCCGGGCCGGGTCCGCGATCCACCACCGCCGCACCGGCGTGTCGTCCACCCGCGCCACGAGCAGCCGGTCCCCGTCCGGCGCCCACCAAAAGCCCCGCGAACGCCCCATCTCCTCGGCCGCGATGAACTCGGCCAGGCCGTAGGTCACCTGCCCCGACTCCGGTTCCGCGAGCGCCCGGTCGCCCTCACCCTCGGCGCCCACGACCCGCAGCGCGCCCTGGGCGACGTACGCGATGTGCCGCCCGTCGGGCGACGGACGCGGGTCGATCACCGGCCCCGGAACCCGGAGTTCACGCGCCGTCCCGGCCCGCAGCTCGGCTGTGAAAAGCCGCCCTGACAAGGCGAAAGACGCCAACTCCAGGGCGCTGTCGGTGGCGTAGCCGACGATGCCGGCACCCCCCTCCCGGCTGCGCTCGCGGCGCGCCCGCTCCTCGGCCGAGAGCTCTTCGCGGGCGCCGCCGAGGAGGGTGCCGGGGTCGGCCGCGAGACGCTCTTCGCCCCCCGGAAGATCCATGACCCACAGGGAGTTGGCCCGGTCGCTGCCGGAGCCGGAGCGCAGGAACGCGACACGCGAACCGTCGGGCGCCACGGTGAACGCACGCGGCGCGCCGAGCGTGAACCGCTGTGTCCGGGCGTACCGACGGGGGAAGGAGTCAGACTCGGTCGTCTCGGTCGTCATACCCCGACCATATTGGCCATGCGCCCCCTTGTGCGGCCGTGCGCCGCGCGATGCGCGAGTACGGATAGTTATGATCACTACCGCACTGTGGGTATGAACCTGCTGGCGTCTGCATGGATTTGCTCAACTGATCTAGATCTGGCGATCTTTGGAGGTGAGCCGCCGTGGCACTCTCGATTTCGGCGGTGGTGCTGCTGGCGATCATCGTCTTCCTGTTGATCAAGAAGTCGGGGCTGAAGGGCGGTCATGCGCTCGTCTGCATGCTGCTCGGCTTCTACCTCGCCTCCTCGACCGTCGCCCCCACGATCAGCCAGCTGACGACCAACGTCGCCAGCATGATCAGCAGCATCAAGTTCTGACGGCCGCCGTGGTGGCGGCTGGACGGCTGACCACCCGATCCGGTCGCCGGCTGTCCGATTCCGCTGCCTGTAACCACCCGACTCCGTAAGCTGTGCCGTCCTGGACGAGCGAGGCTGGGGGGCCGGAGGGTGGACGACGAGAGCGTGGACAAGCGGCTTCGGGAGCTGGCGAAGGCGTCCCCCAACTTCGGACGCCTGTACGGGTACCAGCCGCTGCTCGCCATCTACGGCTCCCAGGCCGAACTCACCGTCTTCACCAATCCGAACGCCGCCTACGTCAGCGCCGGCCAGTTCGGCGAGGTGCTGGCCGAGGAGTTCGTCACGCGGACGGGCACGCGTGTCCAGGGGACGAACCAGGTCGACCGCATCAACGCTCTGACCCGGGCCGGCGTCCTCGTCGGCTGGAGCCGTGACGCGTTCCACAAGCTGCGCCGGGGCCGCAACGACGCCGCGCACAACCACCTCTTCGACACCACCAGGGCCCTGGAAGCTCTGAAACTGTGTTGGCAGCTCGGCGACCTCTTCGACCGCGCCATGGGCGGCACCCGCGCGGTGACCGCGTTCGTCCCGCCCACGCTCCCCGCCGAGACGCCGGAGACCGACCCGCAGGAACTCGCGGAGCTGCGCGAGGCGCTGGAGGGACACCAGCGCACGCTCGCCGAGTCCCGCGTGAAGCTGTCGGAGGCCGGCGACCGCCTGGAGGCGGAGCGCCGTGCCCGTGCCGAGGCCGAAAGGATCATCGCCAGCGCCGAGCAGGCCAAGGCGACGTACGCCGCACAGGTGGAGGAACTGCGGGCACAGGTCGCGGAACTGCGGGCCACCCACCAGCAGCGGTACGACGTCGAGCGGCTCAAGCCCCGACCGGTCGCCTCCGCCGCCCGTGACGCGATCGTGGAGCGCGCCCAGCGCCCCGCTCCGCTCAACGAGGTGCAGGCGCGGGAGAAGATCGACACCATGCTGGCCAAGGCAGGCTGGCTGGTCCAGGACAGAGCGGACGCCAACCCACTGGCGGGTACGGGGGTCGCCATCCGCGAGTTCACCCTCGCCACCGGCCGCGCCGACTACGTCCTCTACGTCGGCGGGAGGATCGTCGGCGTCATCGAGGCCAAGCGCGAGGGGACCCCCCTGGCCGGCGCCCTCGCCCAGAACGAACGGTACGCGGCGGGCGTGCTCAAGGAGCACGCCATGGCCGTGTGGCGCCGCGACGAGCCCTTCGCTTTCCGCTACGCCACCACCGGCACCGAGACGTATTTCCTCAACCGCGTGGACCCGGACGCCCGCTCCCGCGAGGTCTTCGCCTTCCACCGCCCGGACACCGTGCTCGCGTGGATGAGGTACGCCGACGAGCACCCGGACGCACCGACCTTCCGAGCGGCCCTGCGGACCCGCATGCCGCTGCTGGAGACCCACGGCCTGCGCATGGCCCAGGTGGAGGCCATCACAGGCCTGGAGGGCTCCCTGGCCGCCGACCGGCCGCGCGCTCTCATACAGATGGCCACGGGCGCCGGCAAGACGTTCACCGCCGTCACCGAGACCTATCGGCTGCTGCGCTATGCCGGTGCCCGTCGGATTCTCTTCCTCGTCGACCGCAACAACCTCGGCCGTCAGGCTCGCGCGGAGTTCGACAAGTACCGCACGCCGGACGAGAACCGGAAGCTCACCGACCTCTACAACGTCGACATGCTGGGCCGCGGCGGCCTCCAGGAGACCTCCTCGGTCGTCATCTCGACGATCCAGCGGATGTACGCCCTCCTGAAGGGCGAGCCGTTGGAGGACGGGCCGGAGACCGAGGACCGCGAGGACGACGCGACCTCGCCCCTGGACGAGTCCTACGTGGCGGACGAGCCGATCACGGTCGAGTACAACCCCGACGTCCCGATCGAATCCTTCGACGTGATCGTTGTCGACGAGTGCCACCGCTCCATCTACGGCCTGTGGCGCGGGGTCCTGGAGTACTTCGACGCCCACCTCGTCGGCCTCACCGCCACGCCCACCCGCCAGACCAAGGGCTTCTTCGACAACAACGAGGTCTCGCGCTACACCTACGAGCAGGCCGTCGCCGACGGCGTCAACGTCGACTTCGACATCGTGCGCATCAAGACCGACCTGCGGGACGAGGGCGCCGTCGCGACGATCGAGGCGGGCACGACGGTCCGCATCCGCGACCGGCAGACCCGCGCCCAGCGGTACGAGGAACTGGATGAGGACTTCACCTACACCGCCCCGCAGATCGGCCGCACGGTCATCACGGAGGACGAGGTCCGTGCCGTGCTGACGCTCTACCGGGACAACTGGAAGCGTTGGTTCCCCGGCCGGGCCGACGTCCCCAAGACCCTGATCTTCGCCGGCCCCTACGACGACCACGCCGACGAGGTGCTCAAGCAGGTCAAGCAGGTCTTCGGTCGGGGCGACGAGTTCGCCAAGAAGATCACCTACCGCTCCCGCGACAACGGCGACGACCCCGAGGCCCTGATCAACGACCTGCGCAACTCGCCTCGGCTGCGCGTCGCGGTCACCGTCGACATGATCGCCACGGGCACGGACGTGAAGCCGCTGGAGTGCGTGATCTTCCTGCGGCCGGTGAAGAGCCCGGTGATGTTCGAGCAGATGAAGGGTCGGGGCGCCCGCTCCATCGACGCGGACGACCTGAAGGCGGTCACCCCGGAGGCGGCGCCCGACCTGAAGAAGGACCGTTTCGTCCTCATCGACGCGGTCGGCGTCACGGACTCCCCGCTGGTGGACGCCCGCCCGCTGATCCCGGCCGGGGCCCAGCGCGGTGTTCCGCTGGCCAAGCTCCTCGACAAGGCCGGCACGCGGTCCCTGACGGCCGACGAGGCGGAGACGCTGGCCCGCCGCCTGGCCCGTATCGACCGGCAGCTCGGGAGCGAGGAGAGGGACCTGCTGGTCGAGGCATCCGGGGGAGTGAGCCTGGCCGACCTGGCCCGCCGCATCACGGACGCGGTGGACGTGGACACCCAGGACCGTGCCCGGCACGAGGGCGGCCCCGAACTGGCGCAGAAGCTGGTCCAGGACGCGGTGGCCCCGCTCACCGCCCGCCCGAAGCTGCGCAAGCTGATCCTGGAGATCCGCCACCAGCAGGACCTCACCTACGACGAGACGACCGAGGTGAAGGTCACAGAGCTGCGCGAGATCCCGAGGGAGGAGCGCGCACGCAAGGAATTGGCCGAGTGGAACTCCCTGCTGGAGAAGGAGCAGCGCGACGAGAACGCGGCGATCCGGGTCGCGCTGGGCAGTGGGGCGAAGGTCCCTCCGCGTGAGGCGCGGGCGGCGCTGAAGGAGCTCGCGGGCCGCATCCGCGCGACGAACCGATCCTGGACGACGGGGGTCCTCTGGGACCACTACGAACAGCTCGGCAAGGCGGCGGCCGGCCCCGGCAAGGAGGCGGGCCTCGGCGACCTCATGCGGATCATCCGCTTCGAGCTGGGCGCGGACGACGAGCTGCGGCCGTACCGTACGGTGGTCGAGGAGCGCTTCGAGGGCTGGCTGCTGCGGCAGCGGCAGGCGGGCGTGGAGTTCACCGAGGACCAGCTGTGGTGGCTGGAGCGGATAAAGAACGCCATCGCCGTCGACGTCGGCATAGAGCCCGGGGACTTCTCCGTCGCACCCTTCTCGGAGCGCGGCGGAGGCCGGGGCTTCATGCGGGCCTTCGGCGACAAGGACCGGGCGCTGGAACTGTTGGATGAGCTGAATCAGGAACTGGCTTGAGCGAGAGCGGCGGCGTGGACGGGGAGAGGGAGCTTCCGGCGGGGTGGGCTTGGGTCAGACTGGACCAGGTCTGTGACGTCAGCGGTGGAATCCAGAAGCAAGCCAAACGCCGTCCGGTTCAAAACAAGTTCCCATTTTTGCGTGTTGCCAACGTGGGGCGCGGCCTGCTGGATCTTTCCGATGTGCACGAAATCGAGTTGTTCGAGGGAGAGCTCGACAGGTTTCGGCTGCGGGCCGGCGATTTGCTTGTGGTCGAAGGGAATGGAAGTCCTGAACAGATCGGCCGTGCTGCCATGTGGCATGGTTCCATTGAAAACGCTGTGCACCAGAACCATCTGATCAAGGTGCGGCCGACATCGGCGATCGACCCTAAGTTTCTCGAGTTGTTGTGGAACTCGCCTGGAATCTCGGGCCAGTTGATGAGCGTGGCGCAATCGACAAGCGGTCTTTATACGCTGAGCACATCAAAGCTGAATCGAGTGGAGTTCGCACTGCCTCCGCTTGCGGAGCAGTGCCGGATCGTCGAGGCGCTTGAAGAGCAGTTGTCGCGGCTTGATGGAGCGGAACTCGCTGCATCACGCGCTCTGCGTAGACAGGGCCGGTTGGTTGGTGCTGTACGCGATCGCCTCATCCATGCCGAAGGTGGCTTGCCTGACGGGTGGTCCTGGCGTTCCCTGCGGGACGTTGTTGAGCGAGTGGAAGCAGGGAAATCCTTCCGTTGTGAGCCCCGACCCGCTACTGATGATGAGTGGGGTGTCATCAAGGTCAGCGCAATGACGTGGGGAGAATTCCGTCAAGAGGAACAGAAAGCCGTCCCGGTTGACAGGGAAATTGACGCACGTTACGAAATCAGGGCAGGGGACATTTTGGTAAGTCGGGCTAATACGCCCGAGTACGTTGGTGCGCCGGTTCTCGTGCGGGAGACGCGACCCCGTCTTCTGTTGAGTGATAAGAGTCTCCGTCTGGTTCCTGCTTCTGGCGTGAGTCGAGACTGGTTGATCTCGGTGCTGTCCGCTCCCTTGGTGCGTCAGCAGATCACCGAAAAGGCCACTGGGAGTAAGGAATCCATGCGGAACATTTCCCAGAAGGATTTGCTCTCCGTGAGAGTGCCTGTACCGCCAGCGGAAGAGCAGCCACGACTGGCCGAGCGTGCAGATGAAACACTGAGTGGCATTGAAGGCATGGCGCGGGAAGCGAAACGGGCGCTAGGGCGATCATCTGCATTGCGGCGAGCGATTCTCCGACGCGCCTTCTCTGGGCAGCTCGTCAGACAACATTCTGACGACGAGCCCTCATCCGTCGTCCTTGAGCGTATCCGCGCTGAGCGCGCCGCCGAGCTCGGCACCAGGCGCTCACGCAAAGCAACGCCCACGAGGGCTGCCAGGACACCAGCCCCGCGGGCCGCCGAAGCCGCGGCCCCCAACCGACCCCCGTCCCCGCCCTCGCCGTACAGCAGGAGTTCGACCTGTGACCGCCCCCGCAGACGCCCAGCAGCCCGCCGCAGAGCCGGTCAAGACAGCCAAGGCGGTCGCCCAGACGAACACGCTCGTCGCCAAGCTCTGGAACTACTGCAACGTCCTCCGGGACAACGGCATGTCCACCATCGAGTACGTCGAGCAACTGTCCTACCTGCTCTTCCTCAAGATGGTCGACGAGATGGAGAACGACCCGTGGGACGGGCGGGACATGAGCGCGATCGTGCCCGCCGAGTACAACTGGCAGTCCCTCGTCACCAAGCGCGGCCCCGAGTTGGAGAAGCACTACCGGGCGGTCCTGGAACACCTCGGTCGCCACCCCGACACCACCATCGGGACGATCTTCGCCGAGGCCCAGAACCGGATCACCAAGCCCGCCCTCCTCGAAAAGCTGGTCGTCGACCTGATCGGCCGCGAGGAATGGATGGTGACCGGCACCGACCTCAAGGGCGATGCCTACGAGGGCCTGCTCGCGAAGGGCGCCTCGGACACCAAGACCGGCGCCGGCCAGTACTTCACGCCCCGGCCCCTTATCGACGCCATGGTTGAGGTCATGCAACCTGGCCCTAGCGACACGATCACCGACCCGGCCTGCGGTACCGGCGGCTTCCTCATCGCCGCCCATGCCTACATTCGCGATCACCACATGAAGGCCATGTCTCTCGACGAGCGCAGGGCTTACGACGAGGGTCGCAAGATCTGGGGCAACGAACTCGTCACCGGCACCGCTCGCCTCGCCGCGATGAACATGCTCCTCCACGGCATCGGCAAGAGCGACGGCCCGAGCCTGATCACCGTCGGGGACGCCCTCGCGGACAAGCCCAGCGGCAAGCACGCCACCCTGGTCCTCGCGAACCCGCCCTTCGGCCGCAAGTCCGCGATCACCGTGATCGGTCAGGACGGCGAGGCCGAGAAGGACGACGTCCAGTACGACCGCGACGACTTCACCGCGACGACCACCAACAAACAGCTCAACTTCCTGCAGCACATCATGTCGCTGACGGCGGTCGGTGGACGCGCCGCCGTCGTCCTGCCGGACAACGTCCTCTTCGAGGGCGGCGCGGGTGAGAAGGTCCGCCGCAAGCTGCTCGACGAGTTCGACCTGCACACCATCCTGCGGCTGCCCACCGGCATCTTCTACGCGGGCGGCGTGAAGGCGAACGTCCTCTTCTTCGAGAAGAAGCCCCCGCGCGCGGACGGAAAGCCCCACACCACCGAGACGTGGGTCTACGACTTCCGCACGGGCCAGCACTTCACGCTCAAGCAGCGCCCGCTCACCCGCGCCCACCTGGACGACTTCGTGGCGGCCTACCGGCCGGGCGAGCCCCGCTCCTCCCGCGTCGAGTCCGAGGGCGAGAACGGGCCGTTCAAGAAGTTCAGCTACGAGGACCTGATCGCCCGTGACAAGGTCAACCTCGACATCACGTGGATGAAGGACCCCGCCCTCGACGACGCCGACAGCGGCCTGCCGCCCGAGGTGATCGCCGAGGAGATCGTCCGCGACCTCCAGTCCGCCCTGAACGAGTTCACGGCCATCGCCCGCTCCCTGGGCGGCGAGGTGGACGTACCGGAGGCCGAGGTCGAGTAACTGGCTGGCGGGTCAGTCTTCGGACGCGTACGACACGAACTGGGTCCAAGCCCCTGGCGTCAGCATGAGCCGGGGGCCTTCGACGTTCTTGGAGTCGCGGATGTGGATGGTGCCGGGCGCTATCGCGATCTCGACGCAGGAGTCGCCGTCGGGGCCGCTGCTGTAGCTGCTCTTGAACCACACCGGTTCGGAGGCGTTACCGGCAGTGGACTTGCGGATCATGTTTCTCCCAGCAGTTGCTCAATCAAGGCCAGTGACTCCCCGGGCGGAAGAGCCTGTGCCCGGATGGTCCCGTACCGCAGTTCAAGAATGCGCAGCTCCTTGAGGCTCGAGATCGGACGTCCGTTGAAAGCACCGTCGGCGCGCCCCACTGCCGTGCCGTCCTCGAACTTCAGCAACTCGATCCTGCCGCTCATCCCAGGGTGTGGCGGGCTGTCCAGCGGCATTACTTGAAGCGTGACGTTGTTCAACCGCCCCAGCTCCAGCAGGCGCTCGAACTGCTGTCGCCGCACCATTGTGCCCCCAACCTTGCGGCGTAGAGTCGCCTCCTCCAGGACGAACCCGAGGGCCGGTGCCGGCGACCGCTCGAAAATGGACTGCCTGGCCATGCGGGCGGCCACCCGCCGTTCCAGGTCCTCTGGCGTGTAGGTGGGCAGCCAGCACTCCAGCAACGCTCGCGCATGCTCGGGTGTCTGCAACAAGCCGTGGATATTGCTGGTCTCGTACGCGCCGATCTCGACTGCCTTGGCCTCCGAGTCCGCCAGGTCCCGAACCTTCTTCGGATACCGGACCTTGGCCACGTCCGCCTTCATCGCCGAAACCAGCCCACCCGCCCGCAACACCTTGTCGGCATTGTCCAGATACTCGGGCTGGGGGATCCGCTTGCCGCCTTCGACCTTGTAGACCAGGTCCTCGCCATAGCCGATGGCCTTGCCGAACTCGCCGGCCTTCATCCCCGCCGCTTCCCGCCGCAGTTTCAGCTGTCGTCCGACGGTGGCGATGACCGCGACACCCCACTCGTCGTCCGGATCCACCTCCCAACCCGGCTCGTCCGACTCATCCCGGACCTGTCCCGTATCCGCATCGACAGTCACCAGAGCACGCCCCTCCGTTCTACCGACAGCCCCGGACGCACCGGACAACCGCCGGACAGTCACCGTACGCAACGGTGTAATCACTCAGCACGGTAGAAGCCGACGGCCACTCTGAGTGACGTGAATCAGCAAATTGCCGAAGACCAACTCCACACCGGCATCCCCAACTTCACTGTCCTGCTCTCCTCCACCCAGCGCGGTGTCCGCCTGGCCCGACTGCTCGCAGCCGACCAACTCCGAAGCTGGGGCCTCCCGACCGACCCCGCGACGCACATCGTGGCCGAGCTGGCGGCCAACGCGGCCACCCACGGCCGCGTACCCGGACGCAGCTTCCGCCTGACGCTCTACGTGGTCGGCGGCACGCTCCGCATCGAGGTCACCGACACGCGCGGCGACCGGCGCCCCGTGCTGCGGGAGCCCGGCGCCGGCGCCGAGTCGGGCCGGGGGCTGCTCCTGGTGGACGCACTCGCCGACCGGTGGGGAACCAGCGAAGGGCGCTTTCCGCGCAAGACCGTCTGGGCGGAGATCGGCCTCACGTCACCGGAACCCGACTCCACGCGCTCCGGTGCCGTCGGCGACTGAAAGACAAAGAACGCTGGGGGAAAGCACCCCGCCAAACCCCACTCCTCCCGCCCGTGGTCGCACTCACTCGGGAGGGTGAACATCTCCGGTCCGACTGGATTTCGCAGCCGCCGAGGCCCGACGCTCGGCGCAGCGCACCACCAACAACCGCAGACATGAGACGGCCCCCGCCGGGACGGCAATCCCAGTGCGAGGGCCTGACCACCGAGGAAGGAATCAGCTTCCCGATGGGTACCCAGAACCCTAGCGTGCCCCCGCACGCCCAGGCCCGCCTTGCGGGCAACAAACACCCGAACCGGCGGCCCGGCACGGCCCACCGCTCCGGTGGACTCCAGCACGACAACTCCCGTCACACCACACGCTTCACAGTGGTCGGCAACCACCTGGCCCAGCACAGGGAACTCTCGCTCCTCGCGATCGGGCTCGGCGTGCACCTCCAGTCGCTGCCGCAGGGCGCGCCAGCCGACATCAAGACCCTCGCCGCCCGGTTCCCCGAGGGAGCCACCCGGATCGCCGCCGCGCTGCGCGAGCTGGAGGCCCACGGCTACCTGCGGCGCGAGCGCCACCGCACGCCCACCGGCCACATCGTCACCCGCACGGTCTCCTGCAACCAGCCGGCCGCGGCCCGCCACCCCACCGTAGTCCCCGGCCGCCCGCGGACCCGGGCGGCGGAGACATCGCAGAGGTGGGAGGTTTGCGAGGACAGCACGCCGCGCCGGACGCGCGAGAAGCCGGTTCCCCGCAAACCGCTCCCCGCCGTGCCGAGCCCCGCGTTCGCCGCCCCCGCGCTCCTGGAAGCCGCCGCCGGCCTCCTCGCGGGCCTCCACAGCCACGACCCCCGGCTGCTCCTCTCAGCCCGCGATACGGCCCACCTTGCCCCCGGCGTCGCCGCCTGGCTGGAGCGGGACGTCGCCCCCGCCGCCGTACGCCGTGCCTTGACCGCCGACCTGCCGCCGGAGGGCGTTCGACGCCCCGCGGCGCTCCTGGCGCACCGGCTGACCGCCCAGCTACCGCCTCCGCCGCCGTTCCGGGCGCCGGCCGTCCCGCAGCCACCCCGGCACCCGATGCGGAACTGCGACGGCTGCGACCGCGCCTTCCGCTCACCCGACCCCGGAACCCGCTGCCGGGACTGCCGAACCGAACTCCAGGAGGCCGCCTAGCATGAACGTGACGATCCTTGCCCCTGGGCACAGACGACGAGGAGCGAGCGCCATGACCATCGCACCCGACAACGCGCAGCAGGGCGCCTCCCACGTGTACCGGGCCATGCGGGACTTCGTGCAGTCCATGGACGACACGCTGCCCGGCAAGTTCGAGATCACCAAGGAAGGGATCGTCCACGACATGATGTCGCCCGTGAAGCAGCACGAGCTCACCGTGCTGCGTCTCCGGAAGCGCCTGGAGAAGGTCATGCCGGAGGAGATCGTCGCGCACACGGGTGAACCGGATGTGGAGGGCGAGCTCCAAGGGATCATGCGCCGTCCCGACGTCATGGTGATCGCCGAGGAGGACATGGAAGGGGACGGGACCTTCGATCCTCGTACGCTTCTCGCGGCCGTCGAGATCGTCTCCCGCTCCAACCCGGACAATGACTGGGTCGGAAAGATGCGCGACTACCCGCTGCTCGGCATCCCCGTCTACGGCGTGTTCGATCCGCGCACCGGTACCGGTGCCGTATTCACGGACATCCACTCCACCCCGGACGGCCCCCGCTACGCCACCCGCAAGGACTTCGTTTACGGCGAGGACGTCACCATCGGGGAGTGGACCATCCCGACGAGCGGCCTGCCTCGCTACCAGGACGACGAAGCGGAAGAGACCGAGTCCTGAGGGAACCGATTCGGAAGCGCGAGAGTTAATTTCGGTCACCTTCGCTCGTACCTTGCTCTCCGACTTGACCATCCCCCTGACGATTCCGGGATCGTGCTCTTAAAGATCCAGGCGTAGAGTGATCACGGGGTTGAGCATGGCTGTTTCCAGACCGCAGACGCGTCAGTTCGAGGCGTTCATGACGAACCTGTCCTACGCCCGGCGGATGGTCGAGGCGGGTCGGATGCTCACGCCTTTTCGGTCACCCACGATCGACATCGACGACTTCTATCGGGCGGCCTGGGTCCAGGCCGTCGGTGCCATCGACCACTGGCTGCACGAGGAGGTTCTGCGCCGGGTGGCCGAACTGACCATCAGGGACAGCCCCGAGATGCCGCACCAGTTGCGGATGTACGAACTGCCGCTGCACCGGGTCGAAGCGGTTCGGCGGGGGGAGGTCACGCTCTCCGAGGCCGTCGTGGAGCACCTGCGCGACAAGCTGGCCGTGCAGGCGCTCCAGCACCCCGGCAAGATTTCCGAGGTGCTCAAGCTGGTGACGGAGAAAAAGGTCTGGTTCGAGGCGGCGGGGTGTATCAATCAGCACTTCTTCCAGGGGCGGACCACGTTCAACGAGAAGAAGCTCCGCGGCCGGTACCTGGAAATCACCCAGCGCCGCAACAAAATCGCGCACGACGCCGACCTGATCGACGGGGATCTCAAACAGCGCCGCCCGATCGACGAGGCGGAGGTTACGGACGCCATCGACTGGATCGAGCGGATCGCCCTGGCCATCGCCCACGTACTCGACGACGAGGGATGACCGGCCGGGGCTCGGCGAACCGCCCGGCCGCCTCATAGGGTGGTCCCATGACGGAACTGCCAGCCCGGCGTCTGCTGCTGGTGCACGCGCACCCGGACGACGAGTCGATCAACAACGGCGCGACCATGGCCAGGTACGCGGCCGAGGGCGCGCACGTGACCCTGGTCACCTGCACCCTGGGGGAGCGGGGCGAGGTCATCCCGCCCGGGCTGCGGCATCTGACGGGGCCCGCGCTGGGCGCGCACCGGCGCGGTGAGCTGGCCGAGGCCCTCCGTGCGCTGGGCGTGCGCGATGCCCGGCTGCTCGGCGGAGCGGGGCGGTACGGCGACTCCGGGATGATGGGCATCGCGGACAATGCCGACCCGGGCTGCTTCTGGCAGGCCGATGTGGACCAGGCCGCCGGGCATCTGGTCGAGGTGATCCTGGAGGTCCGGCCCCAGGTCCTCGTGACGTACGACGATCGCGGCGGTTACGGCCACCCGGACCACATCCAGGCCCACCGCGTCGCCATGCGCGCCGTCGAGCTGGCGGACGAGCGCGGGCACCGGATCGACAAGGTGTACTGGAACCGCGTCCCGCGCTCCGTCATCGAGGCCGCCTTCGACCGGCTCCAGGACGAGCTGCCCGCGCTGCCGTTCGAGAAGAGCGCCACCACGGCCGACGTACCCGGCGTGGTCGACGACGAGCGCGTCACCACCAGCGTCGACGGCACCGCCTTCGGCTCCGCCAAGGCCGCCGCGATGCGCGCCCACGCCACCCAGATCGAGGTGGCCGAGCCGTACTTCGCGCTCTCCAACGAACTGGCCCAGCCGCTGTTCACCACCGAGTACTACGAGTTGGTGCGCGGCGAGGCGCGGCCCGGGGAGACCGACCTGTTCGCGGGGATCGAGGCGACGGCATGAGCGACAACGGTCCCGGCTCCCTGCTCGCCCAGCCGCTGCAACGCCCCTCGGCCGGACGCGCCGCCGCCTACGCAGGCCTCTTCCTGCTCGGCGCCGTCATCGGCCTCGCCGGGACCCTCGTGCAGGCCGCCTGGTTCCCCGGCGGGCTGCTGCTCGCCCTCGCGGGCGCGGCCGGGGTGTTCCTCGGCGGGGCGTACGCCACCGGCGGCCGGGGCGGGGCGGTCGCACCGGTGGCGGGCTGGATCGTCACCGTCATCCTGCTCACCACCTCGCGCCCGGAAGGCGACTTCCTGTTCGGCGCCGGAGGCGGCTCCTACCTCTTCCTGTTCGGCGGTATGGCGCTCGCTGTGATCTGCGCCACCCTCGGTGCCGGACGGCAACCCGGTGGTGGTCCTGCCCGACTTGGCAAGTGACGTACCACTTCGCCGTGCGGCGCACGTGCGAGTCCGGTGTGGGTTTCCTCGGCGGTCATGGGATGCGCGCCAGAGGTGGCCAGTATGGTGGTGCGCGCCGCCGAGCCGCCCGCGAGGTCGATACGGGCGGCGGAGCCAACCGGGAGAACCTGCCTTGAGTCGTGAAACTGACACTCCGTCCTCCGGGCCCAACGGGCGCGGTGGAGCCGCGTACCCCTCCGGCACGCCGCCGTACGGGACCCCCATGGCTTCCGACGACGGTACGGACGCGGGCCGTTCCGCCACGCGCCCGGAGGAGAAGAAGACCGAGACCACGCTGACGACCCGGATCCGGATCAACATCCCCGGATCCCGGCCCATTCCGCCGGTCGTCGTGCGCACGCCCGTCGCGGACTCCGACGGCGCCGCGGACGAGGCGCCCGCCGCCCCGCGGCCCGCCGCCGACCGGACGGCCGCCGCCGCCGACGGGCCGGCCGCCGACTCCGCGGGCGAGGCCCCGGAGAAGACCAGCGACTGGTTCGCGCCCCGCAAGTCCTCCGCCGGCAAGGGCGGTCCGGGCGGCGGCGGCACGAACGGGGCCGGAATCTCCACCGGTTCGACGCCCGCTTCCGGTGGGTCTGGCACCCGTTCGGGTGGTTCGGGAGCATCCGGCGCGTCCGGTACCACCGGCGCACGCTCCGGCGGCCGTCCCGGCGGTGTGGTCGGCTCCATGAGCGTCCCGGGCGCCTCCCGCTCGGGCTCCACGAGCGGCAAGGGCCTGCCCGGCGCCACCGGCGGCCCCGTCGCCCCCGGGCACGGCGGCGGCACCGGCTCCTTCGACGTGACCGAGGCGCTGAACGCGGGCCCGCTGGGCGGCGGCTCCCGCCCCGGCGCGTCCGGCGGCGAACCGCGCCGCGACGACCTGCCGTACTTCTCGGAGAACGGCGGCCAGGACGGCTTCGGCGGCACGGGCACGTCCGGTGACGGCCTTGCCGGGGCTACGGGCGCAGACGGTCGGAACGGTTTCGCCGGTACCGGCGCGGCCGGCCCGAACGCCCGCGACGGCTTCGGCGGTACGGCGGGCCCGAGCGGAGGGAACGGCCTCGGCGGCCCCGGTGGTCCCAGCGGCTTCAACGGCCCGAGCGGCCATGGCGGTCCCGGCGGCCCGCAGGGCCCGGCCGGCCCCACCAGCGGCCCGGTCACCGGCGACGGCCCCCTCGTCCCGTCGGCCGGCGACCCCTTCGACGGCCTGTCCGGTCCCGGCGGTTCGCCCGGTACGGGCGGTTACGGCGGCCAGGGCGGCAAGCCCCGCCGCAGCGCCCTCGCCGACATCGCCGACCTCGAAGGCTCCGGCGCCTCGGGCGGCCCGGGCGGTCCGGGCGCCGGTCCCGGCGGCGGCCCCACCGGTCTCGGCCCGGGCGGCGGACTCAGCGACGACACCGCGATCCTCACCCCGCAGAAGCCGGCCCCCGAACCGGGCGCCGGATACCGAGCCCCGGACAACGTCTCCGGACACACCGTCACCAGCGGCATCCCGGTCGTCCCCGGCGCCGGCGGCTCCCCGTTCGGCGGCGCCTCCTCCGGCGGCCCGGCCCCGCAGACCCAGTCCGGGCCGCAACCGGCCGCCGCGCCCAAGGCGCAGGCCAAGCCGAAGAAGAAGGGCCGCAGCAAGCTGGTGCTGCTGGGCGCCGGCGTGGTCGTCGTCGTGGGCGGCGCCTACTGCGCCGGGCTGCTGATGAACCACACCGACGTGCCCAAGGGCACCACGGTCCTCGGCGTGGACATCGGCGGCGGCACCCGTGACGACGCCGTCAAGAAGCTCGACGACTCCTTCGGCGGCCGGGTGAACAAGCCGCTGAAGCTCGCCGTGGGCGGTCGGACCGTCACCCTCACCCCGGAGAACGCCGGTCTCCAGTTCGACTTCCAGGCCACCGTGAGCCAGGCCGCGACCAGCGACTACAACCCGGTCCACGTCATCGGTTCGCTCTTCGGACAGAAGCGCGTGATCGAGCCCGACATGCCGGTGGACGAGGAGAAGCTCCAGGCCGCGCTCCAGCAGGCCGGCGGCGGCTCCGGCTCGGTCGTCGAGGGCGGCATCGACTTCAAGCCGGGCCAGGCGGTCGCCGTCTACGGCAAGGCGGGCAAGGCCATCGACGCCGCCCAGTCGACGAAGGCGGTCGAACAGGCCTACCGCACCCTGGTGGAGACGGACACGGCGGCCCCGGTGACGGTCCCGACGACGACCAAGCAGCCGACGGTGTCGAACGCGGCGGTCGACCAGGAGATGAAGCTGTTCGCGGAGCCGGCGATGTCGGCCAAGGTGACGGTGTCGGCGGGCGCCGGGCACGTGGTGCTGATGAGCCCGGAGAAATCGCTCTGGAAGTTCCTCAAGGTGGTGCCCACTGCGGACGGCAAGCTGGTCGACAAGCCCGACCTGAACGCCCTGAAGCAGCTCTACGGCGGCGCCTTCGACGGCGTGCTCATCACCCGCGGCAACGGCAAGAAGACGCCGGTCACCCCGCAGGACGTGTATGTCTCCCTGCGCCAGGCGCTGATGAGCAGGACCAACCGGGTCGCGGTCATCTCCACCAACCCCAACTAGCCGAACACGACAGGGGGCGCCCACGGTTCGCCGCGCGCCCCTCGGCCGTGCCTGTCACCCGATCCGCATGACATCTGTCATCCGGCACTCAGGACCCCCGACACTGCCGGGTCAAGGGCCCTCGCCGCGAGCATGGATGCCATGACGACAACTGCGGCACCGGCCACCACCACCCCGGTGGTCGGCTTCGACCAGGTGACCAAGACGTACGGGAGCGTGCGGGCCGTCGACGGGCTCTCGCTCCAGCTGTACCCGGGCGAGACCGTCGCCCTCCTCGGCCCGAACGGGGCCGGCAAGTCCACCACCCTCGACCTGCTCCTCGGCCTCAAGCACCCCGACGCCGGCACGGTGAGCCTCTTCGGCGGCACCCCCCGGGAGGCGATCGTCACCGGGCGGGTCGGGGTGATGCTGCAGAGCGGCGGCCTGATGGACGAGGTCACCGTGGCCGAGCTGGTGAAGCTGGCCTGCTCGCTGCACCCGAAGCCGTACAAGGCCGCGGACGTGATGGCCCGCGCCGGCATCGCGCAGATCGCCGACCGCAAGGTCAACAAGCTCTCCGGCGGCCAGGCCCAGCGTGTCCGCTTCGCCCTCGCCACCGCCGGCGACAGCGACCTGATCATCCTGGACGAGCCGACCACCGGCATGGACGTCTCCGCCCGCCAGGCCTTCTGGGCCACCATGCGCGAGCAGGCCGACCAGGGCCGTACCGTCCTGTTCGCCACCCACTACCTCGAAGAGGCCGACGCCATCGCCGACCGGGTCCTGGTGCTGCACCGCGGCCGGCTCCTCGCCGACGGCACCGCCGCCGAGATCAAGGCCAAGGCGGGCGCCCGCCGGGTCTCCTTCGACCTGGAGGGCGCCATCGACGAGGCCGCCCTGCGCGCCCTGCCGTTCCTCACCTCGATCGACGTATCGGGCCAGACGGTCCGCATCCAGTCGTCCGACGCCGACGCCACCGTGCACGCCCTGTACGGCCTCGGTGTCTACCCCCGCAATCTCGAAGTCGCCGGCCTCGGTCTGGAGCAGGCCTTCGTCGCCATCACGGAGGCCGAGGAGGCCAAGCAGTCATGAACGCCCTGATCAAGCTGGAGCTCGTGCGCGCGTTCCGCAACAAGAAGTTCCTGTTCTTCTCGGTGCTCTACCCCGCCATCCTCTTCCTGATCTTCTCCAGCAGCTCCGGCTCGAACGAGAAGGTCGACAGCACCGGCCAGACCGTCGCCACCTACCTGATGGTCTCCATGGCCTCCTTCGGCGCCCTGACCGCCGTCCTGATGGGCAACAGCGAGCGCATCGCCAAGGAGCGCGAGAACGGCTGGGTACGGCAGCTGCGGCTGACCCCGCTGCCCGGGCGCGGCTATGTCCTCGCCAAGACCGCCAGCGCGGCCGTGGTGAGCCTGCCGTCGATCATCGTGGTGTTCCTGGCCGCCGCCGCGATCAAGCACGTCCACCTGGACGCCTGGCAGTGGCTCGCCCTCACCGGGGTCATCTGGGCCGGCAGCCTCGTCTTCGCCGCGCTCGGCGTCGCCCTCGGCTACGTCGCCTCCGGTGACGCGGTCCGCCCGATCACGATGATCGTCTACTTCGGGCTGTCGATCCTCGGTGGCCTGTGGATGCCCTCCACCAGCTTCCCGAAGATCCTCCAGGACATCGCGAAGTGGCTGCCCACGCACGCGTACGCTGCACTGGGGCGGGCGATCGAGCAGAGCCAGGCCCCGCACGCGACGGACGTCGCCGTCCTCGCCGTCTACTTCGTCCTCTTCGCGGGCGGCGCGGCCTGGCTGTACCGGAAGGACACGCTGAAGGCGTGAGCACGATGACGGAAGACCCGCAGGCCCGCGAGCGGCGGCCCGAGCACCAGGTGCGGATCGGCCAGGGCCCGCGCAACCGGCGCGAGCTGATGGTCAAGACGCTGTGGATCGGGGTCTGGCTGATCTTTCTCAGCTCCCCGGTCCAGGACCTGACCAGCGGCCGGCACACCACGGCCGGCACGGTGGCCGGCGCGCTCGGCCTGACCGCCTTCGTCGTCACCTACCTGTCGCTGGTCTTCCGGAACATGGGCCGGCCGTTCACACCGCGGGTCGTCGTCTCGATGATCTCGGTCCTCGGCGTCCTCGCCCCCCTCCTGGCCTACACCCTCGGCCCCGCCTGGCTCGGCCTGTTCGTCTACCTCTCGGTCGCCTGCGGGGCCACCCTGCCGGTGCGGGCCACGTACTGGGCGATCCCGTCGACGGGCGTCGTGATGTACCTCGTCGGACGGCACTGGGACCAGAAGGCCGACAACAGCCTGGTCCTCGTCGTCCTCATCGGCTTCGCGATGGTCGGCGTCGGCCAGCTCGTCCGTACGACCGTCGAGCTGCGCAAGGCACGGGCCACCGTCGCCCAGCTGGCCGCCAACGAGGAGCGGCTGCGGCTCGCCCGCGACCTGCACGACCTGCTCGGCCACTCGCTCTCCCTGATCACGCTGAAGAGCGAGCTGGCCGGCCGGATGCTGCCCGACCACCCCGACAAGGCGGCCCAGCAGGTCGCCGACATCGAGCAGGTCAGCCGGCAGGCGCTGGTCGACGTGCGCGAGGCCGTCACCGGCTACCGGCGCCCCCGGCTCGCCGCCGAGCTCGCCGGCGCCGAGGTCGCCCTGACCGCCGCCGGTGTCATCGCCGAGGTGCCCGCCGAGCCCGACCTCGACGGCGTCCCCGAGGAGTCCGAGTCCGCGCTCGCCTGGGCGCTGCGCGAGGCCATCACCAACGTGGTCCGGCACAGCGGCGCCGACAGGTGCCTGATCCGGCTCACCCACCGCCAGACCCTGGACGGCGCGATGCTCGAACTCTCCGTCGAGGACAACGGATCCGGCGGCAGCGGCGGCATCCCCGGCAACGGCCTGACCGGCCTGTCGGAGCGGCTGGAAAAGGTCGGCGGCGCCCTGGAGGCGGGCCGGATCAAGCACGGGTTCCGGCTGGTCGCCCGCGTCCCGGCGGCCCCTGCGGGGGACGTAGGATCCGGGGCATGACGAGCACGATCAAGGTCCTCCTCGCCGAGGACCAGTCGATGGTCCGCGAGGCCCTGGCCGCGCTGCTCGGTCTGGAGGACGACATCGAGGTCGTCGCCCAGGTCGCGCGCGGGGACCAGGTGCTGGCGGCCGTCGACGCGCACGGCGTGGACGTGGCGCTGCTCGACATCGAGATGCCCGGCTGCACCGGCATCGAGGCGGCCACCCAGGTCCACCGGGAGTTTCCGCAGGTCAAGCTGGTCGTACTGACGACCTTCGGGCGACCCGGCTATCTGCGCAGCGCCATGGAGGCGGGCGCCGACGCCTTTCTCGTCAAGGACGCCCCGGCCGCCCAGCTCGCCGAGGCGATCCGCAAGGTGCTGTCCGGCGAGCGCGTCATCGACCCCACGCTGGCCGCGGCGGCCCTCGCCGAGGGCGCCAACCCCCTCACCGAGCGCGAACGCGAGGTCCTGCGCGCCGCCGCCGACGGCTCCACCAACGCCGAGCTGGCCAAGACCCTGCACCTCTCCCAGGGCACGGTCCGCAACTACCTCTCCACGGCGATCCAGAAACTCGCGGTACGGAACCGGGCGGAGGCGGTGCGGATCGCGCGGGAGAAGGGGTGGCTCTGAGGGGTCAGTTGAGCATGGCCCGCGCGGTCTGCGCCTGCTGCCGTACTTTCCGTGCCTCCGACTCGTCGACGACCTCGATCAGATCGGCGTAGGTGTCCATTTCCTTCGCACCTGATATGAATTCCCCCTGCTGTACGAGCAGTTGCCCGCGCTCGTAGCGCAGCCGTGCCGGATGCGAGGGCACCAGCAGCGCCAGCTCCACGGCCCGCAGGGCGACATCCGACCGCTCCGGCCGGGCCGAGGCCCACGCGCGGATGTTGTTCAGGATCCGCTGGACGACCTCCAGCGGCACCGCGGGCTCCAGCATCGAAGGCTCCAGCGGTGTCCCCGTGGCCCCCACCACGAGCATCTCGGCGTCGCTCCCGGTCAGCACCCGCCCCCCGTCGAACGGATCGGCCAGCACCTGCTCCTGCGCCGGGCCGAACCCGACCACGAAGTGCCCCGGCAGCGCGACCCCGTACACCGGGGCCCCCGCCCGCCGCGCGACCTCCAGCCACACCACCGACAGCAGGATCGGCAGCCCGCGCCGCCGCCGCAGCACCTCGTGCAGCAGGGAGGACTCCAGCCGCTGGTAGTCGGCGGGCGTCCCGTGGAAGTCGTAGCGCGCGCCGAGCAGCCGCCGTACGGCCTCCGCCCACGCCTGCGGCCCACCCGGCCGGTACGGCAGCTCGCCCGCGAGCCGGTCCAGCTCCACCTGCGCGGCATCGATCCCGGCCTCGTCCAGCGAACCGTCCCCCTCGGCGCCGATCAGCAGACACAGCGCCGAGAGATCCGGCCGCTCGGACCGCACCTCCTCGGCGAACCTGCGACGCAACTCGGCCGACCGCTCCGGCGGAGGCGGATACGGCGGCGGCAGATACGGGTGACGCATGCCAGGCTCATGCCCTTTCACAGCGGGTTCTACGACCGGTTCACACCGGTTCTACGACCGGCGCGGCGGCGGATACGGGGGGCGCATACCAGGCTCATGCCCCTGCACAGCGGGTTCTACGACCGCAGGCCCCGCACACGATCCCCACACCGACCCCCACCCATCACGGACCCCGGGCCCCCTCGGCCCCACTCCGGCCTCCGGGTCTCGAGTGCCGGATTTTGCCGGGTTCGGTCGGTGGGCGGAGTCCGCAGCCTCGCCCCGGTCCCCAGCCGTGCTCGCTTCCCGGTCCCGAGGTGCCGGGCCTCGCCGGGTCCGGCCGGTCGGCGGAGCCCGCCGCCCCGCCCCGCGGCCGTGCCCGACTCCCAGTCCCCAGCATCAAACTCCTTCAGGTCCGCCGGCCGGCGGAGTCTGCGCCCCCGCCCCCGCCGTGCCCGGCTCCCGGTCTCACTCGTCGGAGTCTGCCGTAGCCGGGTGGTCGGTGGGGGCTTCGTTCGGTGCGCGGTAGTGGTGGTAGGTGTGGTGCGGTGTGAAGCCCAGTGCGGTGTAGAGCGCGCGGGCGCTGTCGTTTTCCGTTTCGACCTGCAGCCAGGCCGCCGACGCGCCCTCGTCCAGGGCCCGGCGGGCCAGCGCGGCCATCACCTCCGTGGCCAGGCCCTGCCGACGGCGTCCGGGATCCACCTCGACCGCCGCGAAACCCGCCCAGCGCCCGTCCACGACACACCGCCCGATCGCCGCCGGCGGCTCGCCCTCGCCGCCGGGCACGGTCGCGAACCACACCGACGGGCCGGCGCAGAGCACCCGCAGGGCCACCTCGCTCACCCCCTTGCGCTGGTAGCGCGCGAGCCAGGTCTCGTCCGGCCGCCGGGACAGCGTCACACCCGTGCCCTCGGCCCGGTCCGCGACCGGCGCCAGGGCAGCGGTCCACACCTCGGCGGTCACCTCCCGTACCCAGCCGCGCCGCTCCAGCTCCGCGCAGAGCAGCTCCTGCGTGCCCTCCGCTCCGGTGGCCGTCTGGACGTAGGCGGGCAGCCCACGTTCGCCGTACCAGCGTCGTACGGCCGCAAGGGCCGCGTCGAGGGGCAGGCCGGGGTCGCCGAGCGGCAGCACGCTGTTGGCCCGCCGCGTGAACCCGCGGGCCGCCCGCAGTTCCCACTCCCCGAGCCGCTCGGTCTCCAGCGGTCGCCAGCCGTGCGAGGCGACCCGCGCGAGTTCCTCGTACGAGGCGGCCGGCCCCCGGCGGCGCGCCGGAGCGGCCGGTACGACCTTGCCCGCGACCAGGGCAGACTCGGCGATTCGGACACTCTGCCCGTCCCGCCGTGTGATCATGAGCACGCCGCCGTCCCATGATGTGAGAACACCCACCGTGTCGGTGAACTTCTCCCGTGCCGTTCCAGGTTCGCTCAAGCGCCGTACAGAGACGCGTTTTCCCACGTCAGCGGGGGTGATACTGACTTCCAGACGTCCTGCCGCCGAGATTTCCACTGGTCAGTTCACCCCTCCTGTTCGGATCATGCTCCGGAACGGAGATACTAGGGGCGGGCATCGACGACGCCGCGCTCCCGCGCGCCAGGCGGCGGAGCCTGAGGAGGCCCGCCAGCGCCCTATCGAGGAGGAACGACAGCGTGACCTACGTCATCGCGCAGCCTTGTGTCGACGTCAAGGACAAGGCGTGCATCGAGGAGTGCCCGGTCGACTGCATCTACGAGGGCCAGCGGTCCTTGTACATCCACCCGGACGAATGCGTCGACTGTGGTGCCTGTGAGCCGGTCTGCCCGGTCGAGGCGATCTTCTACGAGGACGACACTCCGGAGGAGTGGAAGGACTACTACAAGGCGAACGTCGAGTTCTTCGACGAGCTCGGGTCTCCCGGCGGCGCCAGCAAGCTGGGGCTGATCGAGCGCGACCACCCCTTCATCGCCGCGCTCCCGCCGCAGGGCGAGTGACGACCCTCTAAGCGCCAAGCGGCCGTCCGCAACTGCGCCGCCTCGGTCCCGTACGGCCCGATCACCCCGATCACCGCCGCACGGGACCGAGGCGTTTGCCGACACCGTACGAAAGTGAGCCTGATTCCCTTGTCTGCAGTCTCCGACCGGCTCCCCACCTTCCCCTGGGACAAGCTGGAGCCGTACAAGAAGACGGCCGCCGCGCACCCCGACGGGATCGTCGACCTCTCCGTGGGCACCCCGGTCGACCCGGTGCCCGAACTGATCCAGAAGGCCCTGATCGACGCGGCCGACTCCCCGGGCTACCCGACCGTCTGGGGCACCCCGGCGCTGCGCGACGCGATCACCGGCTGGCTGGAGCGCCGCCTGGGCGCCCGCGACCTCACCCACCGCCATGTCCTGCCGGTCGTCGGCTCCAAGGAGCTGGTCGCCTGGCTGCCGACCCAGCTGGGCCTCGGCCCCGGCGACAAGGTGGCCTACCCGCGCCTCGCCTACCCCACCTACGAGGTCGGCGCCCGCCTCGCCCGCGCCGGCTACGAGGTCTACGACGACCCGCGCGAACTCGACCCCGCAGGCCTGAAGCTCCTCTGGCTGAACTCCCCGTCCAACCCGACGGGCAAGGTCATCCCCCGGCAGGACCTGACGGACATCGTCGCCTGGGCCCGTGCCCACGGCATCCTGCTCTTCTCCGACGAGTGCTACCTGGAACTGGGCTGGGAGGCCGACCCGGTCTCGGTCCTGCACCCGGACGTCAACGGCGGCTCCTACGACGGCATCGTGGCCGTCCACTCCCTCTCCAAGCGCTCCAACCTCGCCGGCTACCGCGCGGCCTTCATCGCCGGTGACCCGGCCGTCCTCGGCCCGCTGCTGGAGATCCGCAAGCACGGCGGCATGATGACCTCCGCGCCGACCCAGGCGGCGGCGGTGGCCGCCCTGGGCGACGACACCCACGTCCACGAACAGCGCGAGCGCTACGCCGCCCGCCGCGATGCACTCCGGGCGGCTCTGCTGTCCCACGGCTTCCGCATCGAACACAGCGAGGCCAGCCTCTACCTCTGGGCCACGAGGGACGAGTCCTGCTGGCAGACGGTCGCCCACCTGGCCGGCCTGGGCATCCTGGTCGCACCGGGCGACTTCTACGGCGAGGCGGGCGAGAGGTTCGTACGGGTCGCGCTGACGGCGACGGACGAACGGATCCAGGCGGCGGTGTCCCGCCTGACGGTCTGACCCCGCCTCACCGCCCGCAAGACGAAAGCCGACGGGGTCCAGGGGAACTCCCTGGACCCCGTCGGCGGTCAACGTCGGCCGCTTAGCCGAGCGGCAGCCCACCCTGCACCGGCAGCTGCGGCAGCCCACTCTTGGTCGTGGAGGACGCGGCGTCCCCGACGACGCTTCCCGCCGCCCCGGCCGCTGCCCCGGCGGCCTTCTGGGCCACCGGCGTCGTCTTCTTCACGGCGCCGGTACCGGTCTTGGCCGCGCCCGGCAGGGTCTGCCCGACGGCCTTGCCGCCCGTGGCGGCGGCGAGCGAGGTGGCGTTCTGCGTGGCACCCTCGACGGTGCCGCCGACGTTCGCCGTGTCCGGGGCGGTCAGACCACCCGTGTTCGGGGTCGCGACCGGCAGGTTCGTGGCCGCACCGGCGGAGCCGGCCGCACCGACCCCCGCAGCCGCTCCCGCTGCGACGAGCAGCGCGGCACGGGCGATCCGGCGGGTCAGAGGGAGGGACATGATGCTCCATTCGACGGGAGAGAACGGTGTCTGTGTCCGGACCCGGCTCCGGGCTCGGACGCCGTGACTACCGCTCGAAGCCCGCGAAGGTTGCGGACGCCCCAGGTAAAGAATGGATAACGCATCGCATTATCAGGTGTGGATAAAAACGGGCAAAGAACATCCGCCCGAAATCCCGAAGAATCCTTACGTCCCTTGATTTCCAAGGGATTCCACAGTGGGCACGTATCTCGCCGGGGCGGCACGCCGAACCGGCGCCGCACCACCCCTCGGGGTGATCCCCCGTACTACTGTCCGGCCACGATCCGGACGATCCCCATGGACGTCCCCACAGCGCCGCCCCCGTCCGAAGCGGCCGGCTTCCACTGGCCGCCGTCGCTTCCGGAGGCCCACTCCCGCCCCGCATACGACACCCGCTGGATGTGCAGCGCCGAGGAGTTGGCGACGGCCCACTGCGCCAGCTGCCAGCCCCGCTGCCGCTGACCACGCCCGATCGCGTCGATCTTCGTGCCCTGCGGCACCGGCACGGTGACGGTCCGCCCCTGCGCGGTCGCGGTCACGCTCGGCGAGGGAGACGGCGGCGGCACGGGCGTACCGCCCACCTGCGCACCGGTCTCCTGCAGCGCGTCCCGCCCGAAGTCCCGTACCAGCGCGGCGCGTACGGCGTCCGGGCCGGTCGCCGCGGCCGCAGCGTCCGTGCGGCCGTCACAGGTCAGGGTGGCCGCCGCACGTCCGGTCAGCGCCGCCGCCAGCAGCTTCGCGTCCGGCTCGTGCTTGGCGTACGCCTCCGGGTAGCCGCTGCGCTGCACCTCCTGGGCCGCCCTGGTCAGCGGCAGATCGGTGTAGTTCGGCACCTTGGCCAGATGGGCGTAGAAGATGCCCGCCGCGTACGCGGGGTCCATGATCTGCTGCTCGGTGCCCCAGCCCTGCGAGGGCCGCTGCTGGAACAGGCCCAGCGAGTCCCGGTCGCCGTGCTCGATGTTGCGCAGCCCCGACTCCTGCAGCGCGGTCGCCAGCGCGATCGTCACGGCCCGCTCGGGCATCCCGCGCCCGGTGCCGACGGCCGCGATCGTCGCCGCGTTCACCGCCTGCTCCGGCGTGAACTCGTACGACGTCCCGTCGCCGTCGGCCGAGATCACCTTGCAGCCGCGCGCTCCGCCGCCTCCGGTGACGTACTGCACCACGAGGTACGCGGCGACACCGCTCAGGACCAACAGGGCCGCGGCGAAACGGAAGAGGCGGCCGCGACGCTTGGGACGGGTGGGGGACGGCTCTGACACGCCTAACAAGGTACTGGAGCCCCGCCCGGCCCTCACGGGGGGTCCGGCGACCACTGCCCCGGCCGGGGGGCCGCGCTAGGGTCGACGCCATGGCCGACACCTCGCTTGACCTCACGCTCGACGCCGCCGCGCTCACCGCACAGCTGGTGGACTTCCCCTCCGAGAGCGGCACCGAGAAGCCGCTCGCGGACGCGATCGAGACCGCCCTGCGCGCCCTGCCGCACCTGACGGTCGACCGCTACGGCAACAACGTGATCGCCCGTACGAACCTGGGCCGCGCCGAGCGCGTGATCCTGGCCGGCCACATCGACACCGTCCCGATCGCGGACAACGTGCCCTCGCGCCTGGACGAGGACGGCGTGCTGTGGGGCTGCGGCACCTGCGACATGAAGTCGGGCGTGGCGGTCCAGCTGCGCATCGCGGCCACGGTCCCCGTCCCCAACCGCGACCTGACCTTCGTCTTCTACGACAACGAGGAGGTCGCCGCCGACCGCAATGGCCTGGGGCACGTCGCCAAGGCCCATCCGCAGTGGCTGGAGGGCGACTTCGCGGTCCTGCTGGAGCCCTCCGACGGCGAGGTCGAGGGCGGCTGCCAGGGCACCCTGCGCATGCTGCTGAAGACGAGGGGCGAGCGGGCCCACTCGGCGCGCTCCTGGATGGGCTCCAACGCCATCCACGCGGCGGCACCCATCCTGGCCCGCCTGGCGTCCTACGAGCCGCGCTGGCCGCTGATCGACGGCCTGGAGTATCGCGAGGGCCTGAACGCGGTGCGCATCGGCGGGGGAGTGGCCGGCAACGTCATCCCCGACGAGTGCGTGGTCACGGTCAACTTCCGCTATGCCCCCGACCGCACCGAGCAGGAGGCGATCGCGCACGTCCGCGAGGTGTTCGCGGACTGCGGGGTGGAGGAGTTCGTGGTCGACGACCACAGCGGCGGCGCGCTGCCCGGCCTCTCCCACCCGGCCGCGGCGGCCTTCATCGAGGCGGTGGGCGGCACCCCGCGGCCCAAGTACGGCTGGACGGACGTCTCCCGCTTCTCCGCGCTCGGCATCCCGGCCGTCAACTACGGCCCGGGCAACCCGCACTTGGCCCACAAGCGCGACGAGCGGGTGGAGACGGCCAAGATCCTGGCGGGCGAGGAGCGCCTGCGCACCTGGCTCACCGCGTAGCCCGTCGGCCCGTCCGCCCGTGCGCCGCACGCGTGCCGGACATGCGCATGTCCCCCCTCCGCAACCGGCGTGGATCTACGCTGAGGTGGAACCACCCGCAAGCGGAGGGAGCGCACATGCCTACCGGGAATCCCGAGGGGAAGAAGATCCCGCCGGACGAGCAGCGTCTGGGGCCGGTCCTCCGCCGCCGAGGACAGGTGACGCCGAGCACGACGGACCAGCGTCTGCTGGACGAGCGAGCCCCCACGGACTGGGTCCACACCGACCCCTGGCGGGTGCTGCGCATCCAGTCGGAGTTCATCGAGGGCTTCGGCACGCTGGCCGAACTCCCGCCTGCCATCAGCGTGTTCGGCTCGGCGCGTACGCCGGTGGACTCGCCGGAGTACGACGCGGGGGTGCGGCTCGGCCGGGGCCTGGTGGAAGCCGGCTGGGCGGTGATCACGGGAGGCGGCCCCGGTGCGATGGAGGCCGCCAACAAGGGCGCCTGCGAGGCGGGCGGCGTCTCGGTGGGCCTGGGTATCGAACTGCCCTTCGAGCAGGGGCTGAACCCCTACGTCGACATCGGCCTGAACTTCCGCTACTTCTTTGTGCGAAAAATGATGTTTGTGAAATACGCGCAAGGTTTCGTGGTCCTGCCGGGCGGCCTGGGCACCCTGGACGAACTCTTCGAGGCCCTGACCCTGGTCCAGACCCAGAAGGTCACCCGCTTCCCGATCGTCCTCTTCGGCACCGAGTACTGGGGCGGCCTGGTGGCCTGGCTGAAGAACACCCTGGTCGCCCAGGGCAAGGCCGCCGAGAAGGACCTCCTCCTCTTCCACGTCACGGACGAGGTCGACGAGGCGGTGGCCCTGGTCTCGAAGGAGGCGGCCCGCTAGCGCGGGGCTTCGACGGGGCTCAGGCTCACCCGGTACGCCACCGTCCCCGGCGCAGTGCACCGCCATGCACCGTCCCCGGCGCACTGCACCGCCCCGGGGGCTTCGCCTATGCCCACCCACCACCCGACTCGGCCGGCTGCCCCCTTGCCGCCGCACACCCACCCACCCCAGCCCACCGCCTCAGCCTCTCGGCCGAGCGAGACGGGTGGGGGCGAGCGGGGGTTCAGGGGGCGGAGCCCCCTGGTGGCTAGGCCAGACCCCGGCGCGCCACCGCAGGGACCCGGTGCCCGGCGATGGACGCGACCATCTCCAGCACCTGACGGGTCTCGGCCACCTCGTGCACCCGGTACACCCGCGCCCCGAGCCACGCCGACACCGCGGTCGTCGCCAACGTACCGATCAGCCGTTCCTTCACCGGCCGGTCCAACGTCTCCCCCACGAAGTCCTTGTTGGACAAGGACACCAGCACCGGCCACCCCGTGGCCACCATCTCGTCCAGCCGCCGCGTCGCCTCGAGACTGTGCCGCGTGTTCTTCCCGAAGTCGTGCCCGGGATCGATCAGCACCGACTCCCGCGGCACCCCGAGCGACACCGCCCGCTCGGCCAGACCCAGGGTCACCTCGAGGATGTCGGCCACGACGTCGTCGTACGTCACCCGGTGCGGGCGCGTACGCGGCTGGACGCCACCCGCGTGCGTGCACACCAGCCCCACCCCGTACCGCGCGGCGACCTCCGCGAGCCCCGGATCCACGCCACCCCACGCGTCGTTCAGCAGATCCGCCCCCGCCTCGCACACCGCCTCGCCGACCTCGGCCCGCCAGGTGTCCACGCTGATGATCACGTTCGGGAAGCGGCGCCGTACCTCCGCCACGAAGCCGACCGTCCGCCGTGCCTCCTCCTCGGCCGTGACCTCCTCGCCCGGCCCGGCCTTCACCCCGCCGATGTCGATGATCGCGGCGCCCTCGGCCACCGCCTGCTCCACACGTGTGAGGGCCGGCTCGTCGCGGAAGGTGGCCCCTTGGTCGTAGAAGGAGTCCGGCGTCCGGTTCACGATCGCCATGATCACCGGCTCGTGAGGCCCGAATTCCCGCCTGCCCAGCCTGAGCATCCGCTGTGCCCTCTCCTAGTACGTCCTGCTGTACGGCCGCCTGTGACCCTAACTGTCGGACTCGCATGGCACGATCGGACGCAGACAGATTCAGCGTCCGGCACAACGTCCGGCACGGAGCGTGGGGACCCCTGGCGATGGTGATGTTCTTGTTCCTGGTCGTCGCGCTGGCCGTCGTGGTCGCCGCGGTGACACTCGCCGTGGTGGGCGGCGGCGGGAGCGGCCCGCTGCCCGAGGTGGCACCGGAGCGGTTGCAGGACCCGCTGCCCCCGGACCGCCCGGTGGACCGCGCGGACGTGGAGAGCCTGCGCTTCCCGGTGGCCCCGCGCGGCTACCGCATGGCGGACGTCGACGACGCGCTCGGCCGGCTCGCCGCCGAACTCGCCGAGCGGGACGCCCGTATCGCCGACCTGGAGTCCGCGCTGGCCGGCGCCAGAGCCGCGGCGGCACACGTCCACATGGGCAAGCCCGACCACCCGGAGGACCAGAAGTGAGTGACGGAGCCGCCCTCGCGGGACCCGACGGCGCCCTGCGCTGCCCGTGGGCCCTGTCCACCGAGGACTACGTGTCGTACCACGACGAGGAGTGGGGCCGCCCGGTCCACGGCGACGACGCCCTTTTCGAGCGGATCAGCCTGGAGGCCTTCCAGTCGGGCCTGTCCTGGATCACGATCCTGCGCCGCCGCGAGGGTTTCCGCGCGGCCTTCGCCGGCTTCCGCATCGAGAAGATCGCCGTGTTCACCGACGAGGACCGCGAGCGCCTGCTGGCGGATCCCGGCATCATCCGCAACCGCGCCAAGATCGACGCCACGCTCGCCAACGCGCGCGTGCTGGCCGACTGGGCCGAGGGCGAGCTGGACGAGCTGATCTGGTCCCACGCCCCCGACCCGGCCGGCCGCCCGGCCCCGAAGACCCTCGCCGACGTTCCGGCCGTGACGCCGGAGTCCACGGCCTTGTCCAAGGCGCTGAAGAAACGGGGCCTCAGATTCGTCGGCCCGACGACCGCGTACGCCTTGATGCAGGCGTGCGGCCTGGTCAACGACCATCTGGAGGCCTGCGTCGCCAGAAGCGGGGGTGCCTGACACATGTCGCGGACCCTGGCCGACATCCTGGACGCGGCGGCCCACGGCCACTTCCCGCCGCCCGATGGCGGTACGACGGTGGTGCCGCAGCCCAGCCACCGCGATGCCGGAGTGATCGCGTTCACCGCGCACTCCGTGGTGTTCACCGACGAGGACCCGCACTGGGTGCGCAGCACGCTCGCGTCCCTCGACTGCGACGAACTGGCGGCCGCGATGAACCCCCGCTTCCTGGCCGCGTTCCTGGCCCGCACGGGCCGGTCGACCGACACCATAGACCTGCTCACCGTGGCGAGCTCCCTGCCCGGCGACCCCCCGCTGGACCTGCGCGAACTCGCCGACCCGGACCATCCGCGCGTGCACAGCGCGCGGGGCCGCCGGGACGACGTCCGCGTCTGGGCGACGGACGGCGGCGTGGTCGTCCTCGGCCGGGGCGTGGCGGGCCGCTGGGAGACGGCGATCGACGTCGACGAGCCCGCCCGGCACCGGGGCCTGGGCCGCGCCCTGGCCACGGCCGCCCGGCACCTGATACCTCCGGGCGAATGGCTCTGGTCCCAGCAGGCCGCCGGCAACGCCCGCAGCGTGCGCGCCTTCCAGGCGGCCGGCTTCCGCCCCGTGGGCGCGGAGGCCCTGCTCAGCGCACGCTAGGGGCGCCGCCCGCGCCTGGGCGGGCCGGGCTGCGGATCCGCCACTGCGCTGCCGCTTTCCGCCCTCACGGACCACCCGAGTGCCCGGCTCCTTCGGCGCCCCGGATCCCCGCCCTCACCGGCCCAGGTACTTCGGCTTCTCCTTGTTCACGAACGCCTGCACGGCGATGGCGTGGTCCTCGGACCGGCCGGCCCGGGTCTGCAGTTCGTCCTCCTTCTCCAGGGTCTCGGCGAGGGAGTGCGTGAGGCCGTAGGCCACCGCTTCCTTGATCGCCGCGTACGCCACCGTCGGCCCCTCGGCCAGCGCCCGCGCCGTCTTCTCGGCCTCGGCGCGCAGCTCGGCGGCGGGTACGACCCGGTTGGCGATGCCCAGTTCCAGCGCGTCCTGGGCGCTGATGCTGCGCGGGAAGAGCAGCAGATCGGCGGCGCGGCCCGGACCGATCACCCGGGGCAGGGTCCAGGAGATCCCGGAGTCGGCGGTCAGGGCCACGCCCGCGAACGACGTGTTGAAGGCGGCGGTGTCGGCGACCAGCCGGTAGTCCGCGGCGAGCGCGAAGCCGAAGCCGGCCCCGGCCGCGACCCCGTTCACCGCGGCGACCACCGGCTTGGACGCCCCGGCGAGAGCCTTCACGATCGGGTTGTAGTGCTCCTTGACCGTGTTCATCGTCTGTCCCGCCCCGGTCTCCCGGTCGGCCGCGAGCAGCCCGATGTGCTCCTTGAGGTCCTGGCCGACGCAGAACGCCCGGTCCCCGGCGGCGGTCAGCAGGATCGCCCGTACAGCGGTGTCCCCCGCCGCGGATTCCGCCGCCTCCCGGAGGGCGACCTTGGTCGCGATGTTCAGCGCGTTCATCGCCTCGGGGCGGTTCAGCGTGATCGTCGCGAGTCCGTCGCTCACCTCGTAGAGCACGGTGTCGGCCATGGCGATCCCCTCCGGTGTCGCGGATGACGTACCGCTCGGTACGTCCCTGTCTGAAGGACAGCATGGCGGAGATCGCCGCCCAAGGGCCGGAGCGGACATGTGACCTGCATCAAAGAAAACCGGAGCGGAGCCGGTCGGCGGATGTCCGTGCGGTGGTGCAGTATCGCAGCCACATCCCCGAATTGGGTGGTTTTGCTCGCGCGCGTTGCCCAAGCGATGCCGACTGATGTTGGTCATCGGGTCCTGCGATGCGGGATAATGGCTGGGAAGCAATGTGTTCGATGCCGGTGTCGCGTGTCCGTTCCGGAACCGCGGAAAGCTTCGAGGGCTCCCGGCAGACGATGAGCTGGTTTCAGGAAGGGGAACGAGCATGGCGGCCATGAAGCCGCGGACGGGCGATGGCCCGCTCGAGGTGACCAAGGAGGGGCGGGGCATTGTCATGCGCGTTCCGCTCGAAGGCGGCGGTCGACTCGTCGTCGAGCTAACCCCTGACGAGGCCAAGGCGCTCGGCGACGCCCTCCAGGACGTTGCCGGCTGAGACCCCAGCGATCCTGCCTTCCGGCTGCCCCGGCATCGTACGCGGTGCCGGGGCAGCCGCGTCTGCGGCCCCGCGGCCGGCCGGTCAGCGCTTGACGGCGCACAGCAGGCCGTCGCCCACCGGCAGCAGCGAGGGGACCAGCTCCCCGCTCTCGCGCACCGTGCGCAACAGCTCGCGCAGCCGCAGCACCTCCGTGGGCTGCGGCCCCGAGTCCACCGTACGGCCGCCCGCGAAGACCCCTTCGAAGACCACCAGACCGCCGGGCCGTAGCAGGCGCAACGATTCAGCGAGATAGTCCAGGTACTCCAGCCGGTCCCCGTCGCAGAAGACGAGGTCGTAGCCCGCGTCCGCGAGCCGGGGGAGCACGTCGAGCGCGCGGCCGGGGATGAAGCGGGCCCGGTTGCTGGCGAAGCCGCAGGCGCGGAAGGCCTGCCGGGCGAACTGCTGGTGCTCCGGCTCCGGGTCGACCGTGGTGAGCACCCCGTCCGGGCGCATGCCGTGCAGCAGATGGATTCCGGACACCCCGCAGCCCGTGCCGATCTCCGCGACGGCCTTCGCGTCCACGGAGGCGGCGAGCAGACGCAGCGCGGCGCCCGTGCCGGGCGACACCGAGCGCAGCCCTGCCTCGCGGGCCCGGTCGCGGGCCCACCGCAGCGCTTCGTCCTCGGCGACAAAGGCGTCGGCGAACGCCCAGCTCGTCTGCCGGTTGCCGGTAATGACCCTCTCCTGTCCCCGTGGATGCCTGGGCGTGACTGTATCCGTTGGTGCCGGGAACCCGCAGATGGGACCGGGCGTTTAAAGGGATGAGACGGTGGCCCGGGACGCGACGGGGGTAAGACGGGGTGCAAGGGGTGGATCAGGACGCCGATCAACTGCTGACGCAGCAGTATGAGCCGTATCAGCACAGATCAAATTCTCGTAAAACCCCTTATGGGGAGCTAACGGGCGAGGTGGCTATGGTAGGGGCTCCACTGGACACCACCAGAGCTGACAGGGGAGGTGCGGCTGCGCCTGGAGATCGGGGTGGAGTGCTGCGGCGCTTCCTCGGATCGGCGGGCAGGCCGAAATCCGTGACCGACACCGCTGCTGACCACCACGCCGGTTTCGCCGCAGGCGAGGCCCAGACCGCGACCTTCTCCACCGACGCGGACGGGCAGGCGTGGACTCCGCCCACCTGGGAGGAGATCGTCAGCACCCACAGCGGCCGGGTCTACCGGCTGGCCTACCGCCTGACGGGCAATCAGCACGACGCCGAGGACCTCACCCAGGAGGTCTTCGTCCGTGTCTTCCGCTCCCTGTCGACGTACTCGCCGGGTACCTTCGAGGGCTGGCTGCACCGCATCACCACGAACCTCTTCCTGGACATGGTCCGGCGCAAGCAGCGCATCCGCTTCGACGCCCTCGGCGAGGACGCGGCCGAGCGCCTGGCCAGCCGCGAGCCCACCCCGCAGCAGCTCTTCAACGACGCGCACTTCGACGCCGACGTCCAGCAGGCCCTGGACACCCTCGCACCCGAGTTCCGCGCCGCCGTCGTGCTGTGCGACATCGAGGGCCTGTCGTACGAGGAGATCGCCGCGACCCTGGGCGTGAAGCTCGGCACGGTCCGCTCCCGTATCCACCGTGGCCGCTCCCAGCTCCGCAAGGCCCTCGCGCACCGCTCCCCGGAGGCCCGTGCGGCCGAGCGGCGCTCGTTCCTGGCCCGTGTCCCCGCTCTGGGGGGAGGGGGCGCGACCGCGTGAGTGGATCCCGGCCCAAACCTGCGGAGGCGCACCTCGCAGAGCAGCACCTGGGAGACCGGCTCTCCGCCCTGGTGGACGGAGAGCTCGGTCATGAGTCGCGTGAGCGGGTCCTCGCGCACCTGGCCACGTGTGCCCGGTGCAAGGCGGAGGCGGACGCCCAGCGTCGGCTGAAGAACGTGTTCGCGGAGGCGGCCCCGCCGCCGCCCTCGGCGAGCCTCCTGGCCCGCCTCCAGGGCCTTCCCGGAGGGGGTGATCTGGACGGCGACGGCATGTCGCCGCCCGGGGGAGGACTCTTCGGCCGCGGTTCCGACGACGAGAGTGCCGCAACCACCCCGGCCTCCGGCGTCTTCGGCGTCTTCGGAGTGAGGCGCGGCGAGCGCTTCACGTTCGGGTACGTCCCCGCGCGCCAGCACGGCCCGGCCGGCCCGGTCCTCGCCACCCCGGCACCGCAGGGGCGCGGCTTCCGCGTCCATCCCGTCGGCCGCCCGGACGACGGGCGCTCCGCCTCGCGCGGTCTGCGGTTCGCCGTCGTCGCCGCCGGCGCGGTGTCGCTGGCCGCGGTCGCTCTCGGCGGCGTGACCGCCGGCGTACCCGGTGACACCACGGCGGAGGCCCGCGGCGGCTCCGGCTCCGGCAGCAACGTGGTCCCGGCGCGCTCGGCCGGCACGGGCGCGGCGACACCCGACACCCAGCGCCGTCGCGTGGTGGGGCCGCTGCTCGCCCAGGGCGGCACACAGTTCGGCCCGTCGACGGCGGCCCCGACCTCGATGTCGGCACCGCTGGTGCCCGGACTGCCGTCCTCCGGTGCAGGTCAGGCCCAGAACGAGGCGATGCGCAATCTGACCGCGCCGCTGACGGCCGGCGCGGCCGCCGTCTCACCGCTGATACGTCCGCTCGACGACACGGTGGTGTATCCGCTCACCGCATGGTCCACGTTCCCTGGAGTGACCGGCTCCGGTCTGCTGTCCGCCCCCGCCCCCGACACCACGGCCACTGCCTCATCGTCCCCGTCCACCCCCCACCAGACTCCCTGACCGGCCACTTCGCCACGGCTCGCGAACCTGGTTGAATCCGGTGAGGGCCGTTCCCGCGGCGATGACCCGGGGGCGTAGTCGACGTTCCGCTGCCGCCATCGAAACACGCGGCCGCGACCGGCCGTGGGGAGATCATGAACAAGGGGAACCGTGTCCCACCGGAGGAAACGGCGGGTCTGACACCGCCCGACCACACTGAGGGCGCGGTGCGCGACAGCGCCGATCGGGCTGAGACACCGGGCGGCGCCGCGGCGACTGAAACGGAGCCGACGGGTTCCGAGCCGACGGAGCCCGGGTCGGCGGACCGCGGGTCGGTGGATACGGAGCCGGCGGATCCCGAATCCGGCGACTTCGAGCTGGCACGTCCGGCGGTCGCAGCGGGGTCCTCGCGGACTGCTGAGGGGGAGCAGGCGGGGACGACGGACACGGAGATGACAGAGACCGGGCCGGACACGCCTGCACCGACGGACGCCGGGGTGAAAAAGGCCAGGCCGGTGGAGGCTGGGCCGGGGACCGGGTCGTTCGAGGCTGGGTCGGAGACGTTCGGCTCGGCGAGGACCGGTGCGGATGGGGCCGGTTCGGTGGGCGCCGGGCTGGAGGAGACCGGGCCGGACGCGTCTGGGTCGGTGGAGGCCGGGCTGGAGGAGACCGGGTCGGTGGAGGCTGGGCTGGGGACCGGGTCGTTCGAGGCTGGGTCGGAGACGGCCGGGTCGGCGGGGACGCGGTCGCACGGGGCTGGGTCAGGAGGCGTCGGCCTGGAGGAGGCCGGCACGGACAAGGCCGGGGCGCCGGGCGCCGGGACGGGCGTGGCCGGGGCCGAGAGCGGTGACGCTGAGCAGCCTGAGGCCGTAGCGGGCGGGGACTTCGAGCTGGCCAAGCCGGCTCCGGGGGTGACGGGCGGTGCCGAGGCGGACGGGGCTGCTACGGCCGTCGTATCGCCCGGGCCCGGGGACAACGCCTGGGCGGCTCCCACCGAGCGGCCGAAGCCGTTGCACGACCCCGACCCCTACAGCACCCCACCGTACGGCGAGCCCGGCCCCTGGGCGCCCGCACCGCCCGTACAGCACCCGGCGGCCACCTCGGCCCAGGGAACGCCCATGCCCGCCCCGATGGCTCCACCGACTGCACCCCAGGCCTCGGCTCAGGGGGCTCCCGCCCTCGCGCCGGGAAGTCCCGTGCCCGTACCGGGGCTGCAAGCGCCTGCAACCAGCGCACCTGTGCCCGGTACGACCTCCATGGCTTCACCTATGTCACCCCAGGCCTCGGCCCCCGGGGCTCCCTCCTCCGCGCCGGGAACTCCGGTGCCCGTGCCGGGGCTGCGAGCGCCCGCAACCGGCGCACCTGCGCCCGGCACGATCCCCATGGCTTCACCCATGGCACCCCAGCCCTCGGCCCCCGGGACTCCCGCCCTCGCGCCGGGAAGTCCCGTGCCCGTACCGGGGCAGCACACGCCCGTAGCCGGTGCGACTGCGCCCGGACCCGGACCCGAGCCACACACCCCTGTGGCCGACGCTCCCGCCCCCGGCGGCACCACCCCCGTGCCCGCCCCCATCGCGCCAGCACCCGGCGCCTCCGCCCCTGGCGTTCCGGCCGCCATTACCCAGGCCCCCGGCGCCCCCGCGCCCGGCGGCCCAACTGCGGGCACCCCCACGTCCGGCGTCCCGGCGGCGGGCACCCCCGCCCCCGGTGCTCCCACCCCCGGAGCTCCCACCCCCGGAACCGCCGCCCCCACAAGCTCCCAGGCGGTGCCCATCGCGGTGCCCCTCCTTGCCGATGGTTCAGGGCCGGGGTACGACCCCTGGGCCGCCGGGTCGCCCACGGAGCAGGTGTTTGGGCGGGGGGCTCTGCAGTACGCCGGTGCCGGTGGGGCGGCAGGGCGGGGTAAGCGGTTTCTGGTGGTGTGGAGTCTTGTCGTCGCCCTCGTCTCCGCCGGGATCGGAGGGGTGGTCGGTGCCTATGTCGAGCGGACGGGGCTGGGCGGTGGTGTGCATCTGCCGCAGGCCGGTCGCGTGCCCGCCGGGCGGGCGCCGGACAGTGTGGCCGGGATAGCCTCCCGCGCGCTCCCCAGCGTCGTCACCCTGCACGTCACCGGCACCGACCAGGGGGACACCGGCACCGGCTTCGTGCTCGACACCCAGGGGCACATCCTCACCAACAACCACGTCGTCGCGCCCGCCGGATCGGACGGCGCGATAACGGTGACGTTCAGCAGCGGTGACACCGTCAAGGCCACGGTGATCGGGCACGACAGCGGCTACGACCTCGCCGTCGTCCAGGTCCGCGGCGTGCACGGACTCACCCCGCTGCCCCTCGGCAACTCCGACGACGTCCGGGTCGGCGACCCCGTCGTAGCCATCGGCGCCCCCTTCGACCTCGCCAACACCGTCACCTCCGGCATCATCAGCGCCAAGGAGCGGCCCATCACGGCCGGCGGGGAGAAGGGCGACGGGAGCGATGTCTCGTACGTCGACGCGTTGCAGACCGACGCGCCCATCAACCCCGGCAACTCCGGTGGACCGCTCCTCGACTCCCGTGCCCAGGTCATCGGCATCAACTCCGCCATCCGTTCCGCCGACAGCGGCTCCGAAACGGACAGCGGCCAGTCCGGCTCCATCGGTCTCGGCTTCGCCATCCCCGTGAACCAGGCCAAGCGGGTCGCCGAGGAACTGATCAACGACGGCCACGCCACCCACCCCGTGATCGGCGTCACCCTCGACATGGGGTACACCGGCGACGGCGCCCGTATCGACACCAAGAGCGCGGGCGGCGGCCCCGCCGTGAGCCGCGGCGGCCCCGGCGAGCGGGCCGGGCTCAAGGCGGGAGACGTCATCACCGAGGTCGACGGTCAGCGGGTGCACACGGCCGAGGAACTGATCGTCAAGATCCGCGCCCACCGGCCCGGCGACTCGCTGCGGCTGACGGTCCGGCGCGGCGGCACGGACCGGGAGGTCCCGCTCCGACTGGGCGCAGCGGAGCAGAACTGACACAAGTCTCACCTCGGGACGGTACCGGTCGGACAGGAACGGCGGGTACCGTTGAGCGACCGAGGACATCGCAAGGAGCGTCAGGTGTTCAATGACATAGGACCACTGGAGCTGGTGACGATCATTGTGCTCGCCGTGCTCGTTTTCGGTCCGGACAAGCTCCCGAAGGTCATCCAGGACGTCACGCGCACGATCAGGAAGATCCGCGAGTTCTCGGAGAGTGCCAAGCAGGACATCCGTAGCGAACTGGGCCCGGAGTTCAAGGACTTCGAGTTCGAGGACCTCAACCCCAAGACGTTCATCCGCAAGCAGTTGGACGGCGACGAGCTGGGGCTGAAGGAGATCCGCAACGGGTTCGACCTGAAGAAGGAGATGGCCGAGGTCACGGACGCCGTCCAGGGGCGGGAGAGCGAGGCCTCGGCGTCGTCCACGGGTGCGCCTGCCGCCTCCTCGGGGCGTGTCGACATGACCAAGAAGCCCGAGGAGCCCGGCCAGGACGACCGGCCGCCCTTCGACGCGGACGCCACCTAGGCGCACAGCCCGGCACCGACACGCGCGCGCGCGGGCGTATGCCGCGCACGTGACGCGTTTCATAGCACGCACCCGTCGCACACGGCTTGAACAGGTCGTACGTGCGACCCACGCATCCAGCGCCTGCCCTGAGCCTCTCACCGGTGTGGATATGCTGCCGAGTTGTTGTGCGGACCGGACGAGTACGCCCGAAGGGGGGCGGGCCGCCCCGGTCCGACGAGAGCGAGGAGGCGTCCAGATGGAGACGACGAGTCGGGTGGGCGCGCAGGCGTCGATCGCGGAGGGCGGACAACAGCTCCCCTCCGCCCGGCGCACGGTCGACGGTTACCTGCAGGCGCCCTTTCCGTGGTACGGCCTCGACGAGGCGTTCACCGGGCCGCGCTGGCTGATGCAGGTGGGAACGGCGGCCGACGGCGCCGTGGAGCACGGTTCGATCGGGCACGGTGACGAGCCCTCCGTACGGAGCGAGAGCAGCTCCGCCGGTGAGCCGCGGGAGAAGTTCGCGGTGGTCGTCACGGTTGCCGCGCAGCCGTCCCGGCGGAGTGCGGACGGTACGGGGTTGCTGGAGGCGACGTCGGTGTCCTCGGCGGCGTGGCTGGCGGGGGTGGGGTTGCTGACGTTCACCTGGCCCGGGCAGATGGACCACAGTCTGCGGGACGACTGGCTGGAGCAGCAGACGGAGACCGCGTGGGCGCTGGCCGACGATCTCGAGGGCCCGGAGTGGTCGAGGCTCTCTCTGCCGGTGGACGGGGTTGCGGCCTCGTTCTATTACCGGGAGTCGGAGTTCGGGTGGGTGCTTGCCGGTACGACTGAGGCGGGGGTGCACCTGGGGGCGTACGGACGGGGGATGAGTGCGTACGGTCTCGGGTTCGCCGTGGTGAAGGACGTCTCCGCTTACGCATGACCGAAGGGGCGCCGTATGGTTTCGGCGCCCCTTCGTCGTAGCTCCTGCTGAAAAGCCTCGGAACTCGCCGGAAGACCCTCTAGAACTTGTTCTTCGGTGTGATCCCCAGCGACAGGCCCGACAGACCCCGCTGCCGTCCTCCCAGCTTCCCGGCGATCGCCCTCAGGGCGCTGCCCGCCGGGGAGTCCGGGTCGGTCAGGACCACCGGCTTGCCCTCGTCGCCGCCCTCGCGGAGGCGGACGTCGATGGGGATGTTGCCGAGGACCGGGACCGTCGCACCGGTGGTGCGGGTCAGGCCGTCGGCGACCACCTGGCCGCCGCCCGTGCCGAAGACGTCGACCATCTCGCCGCAGTGCGGGCAGGGCAGGCCGGACATGTTCTCGACCACGCCGACGATCTTCTGGTGGGTCTGTACGGCGATGGAGCCGGCGCGCTCGGCGACCTCGGCCGCCGCCTGCTGAGGCGTCGTCACGACCAGGATCTCGGCGTTCGGGATCAGCTGGGCGACCGAGATCGCGATGTCACCCGTGCCGGGCGGGAGGTCCAGCAGGAGGACGTCGAGGTCGCCCCAGTAGACGTCCGCGAGGAACTGCTGGAGCGCGCGGTGCAGCATCGGGCCGCGCCAGACCACCGGGGCGTTGCCCGGGGTGAACATGCCGATGGAGATGACCTTCACGCCGTTCGCCGACGGCGGCATGATCATGTTCTCGACCTGGGTGGGACGGCCGTCCGCGCCCAGCATGCGCGGCACGCTGTGGCCGTAGATGTCGGCGTCGACGACGCCCACCTTGAGGCCGTCGGCCGCCATCGCCGCCGCGAGGTTGACCGTCACCGAGGACTTGCCGACGCCGCCCTTGCCGGAGGCGACCGCGTAGACGCGGGTCAGGTTGCCGGGTTTGGCGAAGGGGACCTCGCGCTCGGCCTGGCCGCCGCGCAGGGCCGCCGCCAGTTCCTTGCGCTGCTCGTCGCTCATCACGTCCAGCGTGACGTCGACGCGGGTGACGCCCTCGACCCGGGAGACCGCCTCGGTCACCCGCTGGGTGATGGTCTCGCGCATGGGGCAGCCGGAGACGGTCAGGTACACGGTCACCGCGACCGCACCGTCCGCACCGATCTCGACCGATTTGACCATCCCCAGTTCGGTGATGGGTCGGTTGATCTCGGGGTCGTTCACCGTCGCCAGTGCCTCGCGCACCAGGTCTTCCGTAGCCATAAGGACGATGGTACGGCGCACCGAGGGGCGTCCGGGATGCCCCTCAGCGGTCGTCTGTGTCACGTCCCGGGGACCGATCTGACCGTTCCGCCGGGAATACGACGTGCCCGGGGTGCCCGTCGTGTCGTCGTCGCTCCTCCAGCTCCTTGACCAGGTCCTGCAGCTCGGAGCGGATCCAGTCGCGGGTCGCGACCTCGCCCAGGCCCATGCGCAGCGCGGCGATCTCCCGGGTCAGGTACTCGGTGTCGGCGATGGACCGCTCGTTCTGCTTGCGGTCCTGCTCCAGGTTGACCCGGTCGCGGTCGTCCTGCCTGTTCTGCGCGAGCAGGATCAGCGGGGCGGCGTAGGAGGCCTGCAAGGACAGCGCCAGGGTCAGGAAGATGAACGGGTAGTTGTCGAAACGCAGGCCGGCGGGCGCGGCGATGTTCCACAGCACCCACAGGATGATGACCACCGTCATCCAGACGATGAAGCGTCCCGTGCCCAGGAAGCGGGCGATCCGCTCCGACAGCCGGCCGAAGGCCTCCGGGTCCCATTCGGGCAGCACCCGGCGGCGCGGCGGGCGCGGCTGGTCCAGGCGGGGCGTCCGGTGCCGGGTGGCGGCCGTGGCGCCCGCCGGGTTGCGTTCGCGGGTCGCGGTGTCACGCTCAGGAGCCATGGCTGCCCACCCCCTCGTTCTCGTCGTTCAGGTGGAACTCCGTCTCCCGCCAGTCCTCGGGCAGCATGTGGTCCAGTACGTCGTCCACGGTGACCGCGCCGAGCAGCGACCCGGACTCGTCCACCACGGGCGCGGCGACCATGTCGTACGTGGCGAAGAACCCGGCGATGACGCGCAGCGCGGCATCCGGGTCCAGCGGCAGCAGGTCGGTGTCGACGATGGAGCTGACCAGGGAGTAGGGCGGCTCGCGCAGCAGCCGCTGGAAGTGGACCGTGCCCAGGTACTTGCCGGTCGGGGTCTCGTCGGGTGGTCGGCAGACGTAGACCTGGGCGGCGAGCGCGGGGGAGAGGTCGGGGTTGCGGACCCGCGCGAGCGCGTCGGCGACCGTGGCGTCCGGGCGCAGCACGATCGGCTCGGTGGTCATCAGACCGCCGGCCGTGTGCTCCTCGTAGGACATCAGGCGGCGCATGTCGGCCGCGTCGGCCGGCTGCATCAGGCTCAGCAGCCGCTCCTTGTCCTCCTCGGGCAGCTCGCCGAGCAGGTCGGCCGCGTCGTCGGGGTCCATGGCCTCCAGGACGTCCGCCGCGCGCTCCTCCTTCAGCTTGCCGAGGATCTCGATCTGGTCGTCCTCCGGGAGCTCTTCGAGCACGTCGGCCAGGCGGTCGTCGTCCAGGGCGGCGGCCACCTCGGCGCGCCGCTTGGCGGAGAGGTGGTGCAGGACGTTGGCGAGGTCGGCGGGGCGCAGCTGCTCGAAGGTGGCGAGCAGGCTCTCGGCGCCCTGCCCGTGCTCCTCCAGGGAGAACCCGGTGACGGCCGACCACTCGGCGGTCAGGGTCTCGCCCTTGGCCCTCCGGAAGGCGCCGCCCTTCTTCCCCTTGCGGACGAAGACGCGGTCGACCTCCCAGTCCCGGCGGGCCGGCAGCTGCTGCACGGACACGTCGAGGACGGTGACCTGTTCGCCGGTCTCCACCAGCTTCACCGTCCGGTCCAGCAGCTCGCCGAAGACGAGCCGTTCGGTGGGCCGCTGCTCGAAGCGCCGGACGTTCATCACGCCGGTGGTGATGACCTGCCCGGACTCGATGCCGGTGACCCGGGTCATGGGCAGGAAGATACGGCGCCGGGTGGACAGTTCGACGACCAGTCCGAGGACGCGCGGGGGCCTGCGGCCCACGCGCAGCATCACGACCAGATCGCGCACACGGCCCACCTGGTCGCCGTTCGGGTCGAAGACGGGGACCCCGGCGAGGTGCGAGACGAAGATCCGGGGGGCGCCGGCTGCCATGGCTGTGCTTCCTCTGCTGACGTGGGCTGGGAATCGCCCGGTGCTCGGGTGTTCCGCTCTCTTTGTGAATTGATCCGTGAATTGCTCGGATTTGCCCGCTCGCGTGCGCTTCAGGCTAGCCCGTACCGCTCGGATACGCCCTGGTGGGGGGTCCGGACGGACTCGCTCCGCCCGGCGGCCGAGGCACGGGTACGCTGCCGTCCACCGCTCAGGATCCGTCAGAAAGGCGACCCCACCTGTGACTGCGATTCCCCAGGGCCGTACCCGCCGGGCCGCGCTGGTGACCGCGCTCTGCGCCTGCGCCGTGACGGGGACGGCGGTGCTGGCCGGGTGCGGCGGCGAGAATCCCGACGCGGGGACGAACGGTGTGGGCAAGCTGCCTGCCGAAACGATCCAGGCCAAGACCCGGGCGGCCGCCCAGGGCGCAGCGGCGGTGCGGCTGTCCGGCAGCGTGGTCACCAGCGGCCGGACGTACCAGTTGGACATGCGGCTGAAGGCCGACGGCGGGACCGGCTCGGTGACCTCGAAGGGGGCGACCTTCAAGCTGCTGCGGATCGGCGAGCAGCTGTATCTGAAGGCCGACGCGGACTTCTGGAACCAGGCCGGGAGCAAGGGCGGCAGCGGTGGTGACGGCGCGGCCGGCACGTTGAACGGCAAGTACGTGAAGGTGCCGCAGGGCGACCCCGCGTACAAGAAGTTCAGTGGCTTCACGGACAAGGACGTCCTCCTCGACGGACTGCTCACCCTGCACGGCACGCTGGCGACGGACGGCCACCACGACGACGCGGGTACCCGCACCATCCGCATCACCGGCGACAAGGGTTCCGGCGGCAGCCTCGACGTCTCCCTCGAAGGCACGCCCTATCCCCTCCGCCTGGTCCGCGCCGGCGGCGCAGGGACCCTCAGCTTCTCCGACTGGGGTAAGGACTTCGCCGTGGCCGAGCCCGCGAAGGGTGAGACCGTAGATTACGGGCAGCAGCTGCCGGCGTCGTAGTTCCTCAGGTGGGTTGGCTCGGGGAAAGCGCCGGTACCGCACGGCGCGGGCCGGCCCCCGGCGTCACCGGCTTTTTCGTCGCTTCGAAAGCAGCTTCGGCAGCCCGGCGGGAATCGGCCTCCGGGTGGTCGCCGGGGTCGGAACCGGTCGCTGGGCCAAGCTGCCGGCGGGCAACGGCGTCACGGACCCGGCCGGAGTCAGGCGCAGCACTCTGCACTCGCGCGCCCAGCGGGCCGGCATCTCCTCGCCGTCGGGGGCGTTCAGGCGCTTGCCCTTCAGCTCGGCGACGGCCGCCTCCCACTCCTCGGAGCCGGGGGCCGCCTCGGACACGGTCGCCCGGAACGTCACCAGCCGGCCGCCCTTGTCCTTGCTGCGCACGGTCACCTCGGCCGTGCCCCCGTCGACCAGCCCCTCGAGCGGCTGCTCACCCGGCCCGTCGCCGACCAGGCACAGCGCGCCCTCGTGCCACACGTGCCACAGCGCACGCGCGGCGGAGGCCTCGGCTCCCCTGACCCAGATGAGGCCGGACTTCTTCGCGGCCTCCTCGATGAGGGCCCGGTCGAGCAGCTCGCTTGTCATACGACTCACCCTATCCAGAGCCCGCTCACAGCCAGCCGTTGCGCTTGAGCACCCGGTGGATGCCCACACACATGGCGACCGTGACGCTCAGGACCAGCGGGTAGCCGTACTTCCAGTGCAGCTCCGGCATGAAGTCGAAGTTCATGCCGTACACACCGGTCACCATCGTCGGTACGGCGATGATCGCGGCCCAGGCGGTGATCTTGCGCATGTCCTCGTTCTGCGCGACGGACGCCTGCGCGAGGTTGGCCTGGAGGATGGAGTTGAGGAGTTCGTCGAAGCCCAGCACCTGCTCCTGGACCCGGGCGAGGTGGTCGGCGACGTCCCGGAAGTACTTCTGGATGTCGGGGTCGACCAGCCGCATCGGCCGCTCGCTCAGCAGCTGCATGGGCCGCAGCAGCGGCGCCACCGCCCGCTTGAACTCCAGCACCTCACGCTTGAGCTGGTAGATCCGCGCCGAGTCCACACCACGGGACACCCCGCCCCTGCGGCCCGGCGAGAAGACCTCGGTCTCCACGTCGTCGATGTCGTCCTGCACGGCGTCGGCGACCGCGATGTAGCCGTCCACCACATGGTCCGCGATCGCGTGCAGGACCGCCGAGGGGCCCTTGGCGAGCAGCTCGGGGTCGTCCTGGAGGCGGTGGCGCAGCGCCCGCAGCGAGCCCTGGCCGCCGTGCCGGACGGTGATGAAGAAGTCCCGGCCGGTGAAGCACATGACCTCGCCGGTCTCGACGACCTCGCTGCTGTCGGTGAGCCGGTCGTGCTCGACGTAGTGGATGGTCTTGAAGACGGTGAACAGCGAGTCGTCGTACCGCTCCAGCTTGGGCCGCTGGTGGGCCTGCACCGCGTCCTCCACGGCCAGCGGGTGCAGCCCGAACTCGCTGGCGATACCGGCGAATTCGGCCTCGGTGGGCTCGTGCAGCCCGATCCACACGAAGCCGCCGTCGCGCCGCACCAGCCGCATCGCCTCGTGCGGGCTGAGCGGCGCCGCGCTCGCGACGCGGGTGCCGTCGCGGTAGACGGCGCAGTCCACGACGGCCGAGGGCGTGGCGGGGTCGCGGGTGGTGTCGTACGACGACGTGCCGGTGTCCTTGCGCAGCGAGACGCGGGACGGACGGACCACGGCGCGCAGGTCGCGGATCATCGACATGGGCAGGCTCCTTCGCGACAGGCAACGAAAGACCGCACGGCGACGGGTGGAACTACCCGGAATGGGGACGTCCTGACTGCGGGATGTTTGGCACGTCCACAAAGCGGGGAGCACCGCACCGTCGCGGTGGCGACTTCGCTACTGATGCAGAACTGATTCGGATCAGGAAGATCGGGTGATCAGGCGATCAGGCAAAGCGAAATGAAGTGCTCTTCCGATGGGCGACACGCACGGGAAGGCGGCAGCCAGCCAGAAACCAGCCAGTGACTACATCAGCGGGCGGAAGAGCGAGTGGTACTGCACGGTCGACTTCGATCCATGACAGCCCCACCTCCTCCGGCCGGTCCCTCGTAAGGGAGTCCCTGTGTCGGGACTTGACGACACGCTCTGCGTGTTGTCCCGAACCACCGGCTCAGCGTAGCAGCAGCCCGATGTGTCAAGGTGCCGCTTTGCCCGCTACTGACGAGTTCTATGCTCACCGCATGGTTGATGTTCTTCCTCTGGTCGAGGCTCGGTTGACCACCGCGCTGGGCGCACCGGACGCGCGCGCCGCCGTCACCTTCCTCGGCACGGACCGCATCGAGGTGCTCCGCTTCCAGGAGGGGGACGTCGTGCGCTACGCCACTCTCGGCATGTCCGCGCACCCCATGACCGACCCCACCGCGATGCTCGCCGACCCCGTCAAGGGCCCCCGCGCCGAACTGGTCCTCTCCGTCCGCGTGGGACGCGCCGACACCGACAAGGTGCTCCGCCCGCTCGCCGTGGTGGCCGCGTCCCCGCAGGTGGAGGGTCTGATCGTGACCCCGGGCGCCTCCCTGGACGTCGGCGATCCGCTGTGGCCCGGCGCCCCCTTCAGCTCGGTCCTGGTGGGCGAGCCCGGCGGCCTGGTCGAGGATCTGGAACTGGACGAGCCGATGGATCCCGTACGGTTCCTGCCGCTGCTCCCGATGACCGCGAACGAGGCCGCCTGGAAACGGGTGCACGGCGCCCAGGCCCTCCAGGAGCGCTGGCTCGCGAACGGGACGGACCTGCGCGACCCGGCCCGCAGGTCCGTCCCGCTCGACTGATCCGGCAGTGACCGATCTCACCAACCCGAGGCGGTAATCGGTCAGTTGGCAAGGACGGTGACACGGTCCGCGTCCCGTGCGTGAGGCGCGGCGACGGCCGTGCACCAGCGGACCGGCCGTAGCCCGCGCTCGCCACCGGGCATCCGGGTACCCCCACCGGTCGGTCCTGGTCGGTGGCGCTCGGTCGCTCTGCCGTCCGGACGGGTGATCGTCCTTGACGTGGGCGGGCAGGGGTAGGACCGTGGGGCCCTATGAGGGGCGAACCCAGTTGCCCGAGGTGCGGTGGCCGGGTCAGGGCGCCCGGTCTCTTCGCCGATTCGTGGCAGTGCGATGTGCACGGCACGGTGTATCCGCTGCAGCCCGTGATACCGCCCAGTGTCGAAGCCCTCGGTGCCGTCGTGCACCGCACGCATGTTCCGTTGTGGATGCCCTGGCCGCTGCCCGTCGGCTGGCTCTTCACGGGCGTCGCCTACGCCGGTGACGACCGCAGCGGTGGCCGCGCGACCGCCGTCGCCTGCTCCGGACCCGGCCCGCTCGGCGGCCCCGGTGAACTCATCCTGGTCGCCGAGGAACTGGGCGTCGGCCTCGGCGCGCGGTACGCGGGCATCGACGGCCCGGACCCGGGGTCGTACATGAACATCGAGAAGCCGCCCCAGGCCAAGGTCCTGGCCGCGGGCCGCCCGACCCCGCTCTGGCATGTCTACCGCACCCCCGACGACCGCGCGGTCTTCGCCGGCGAGGCGCTCGGGATGTGGCTCTGGGCTGTGATGTGGCCCGAGCAGTCCGCCCTGCTGATGTACGACGAGCTGGTGCTGACGGATGTGCGGGACGTGGGGGCGGAGGTGGATCTGGTGCCCTGTGGAGCGTTGTCGCCGCGCTTGCTTCAGCCGTGACGCCTCCTGGGGTGCCGGGGGTTCGCCGTCGGCGGGTGCCGGGGGCTCGCGGTCGGCGGGTGCGGATGCGTGGTGGGCCGGTCACGCGGTTTCCCCGCGCCCCTGAGGGCGTTGCGGTAGGGGGCACTGCATGGTTGCGGGTGTGACAGGAGTTCTTGAAAACCCGGCTATCCTTAGGTGTCCCCTTCCGTAGCCGTCACCGTCTGGAGTCACCGTGCGCATCGATCTGCACTGTCACTCCACCGCCTCCGACGGTACGGACACCCCGGCCGAGCTGGTGCGCAATGCCGCCGGCGCCGGGCTGGACGTCGTCGCGCTGACCGATCACGACACCACCCGTGGGTACGCCGAGGCGATCGCCGCGCTGCCCGAGGGGCTCACCCTGGTCACCGGTGCCGAGCTGTCCTGCCGGATCGACGGTATCTCGATGCACCTGCTGGCCTACCTCTTCGACCCCGCGGAGCCCGCGCTGCTCGCCGAGCGTGAGCTGGTGCGGGACGACCGGGTGCCGCGGGCCAAGGGCATGATCGCCAAGCTCGACGCGCTGGGCGTGCCGGTGACCTGGGCGCAGGTCGAGCGGATCGCGGCCGGCGGTTCCGTGGGGCGTCCGCATGTCGCGACGGCGCTGGTCGAGTTGGGTGTCGTGCCGACGGTGAGTGACGCGTTCACCGAGGAGTGGCTGGCCGACGGCGGCCGGGCCTTCGTGGAGAAGCACGAGACCGACCCGTTCGAGGCGATCCGGCTGGTCAAGGGCGCGGGCGGGGTCTGTGTCTTCGCGCACCCGGCCGCCGCCAAGCGGGGGCGTACGGTCCCTCAGGCGCGGATCGCGGAGCTGGCCGAGGCGGGTCTGGACGGCATCGAGGTCGATCACATGGACCACGACGCCGACGCGCGCGACCGGCTGCGGGGCCTGGCGAAGGACCTGGATCTGCTGGTCACGGGCTCCTCGGACTACCACGGCAGCCGCAAGGACGTCGCCCTGGGCGCGTACACGACCGACCCCGAGGTGTACGGGGAGATCACGCGCCGGGCGACCGGCGCGTTCCCGGTGCCGGGCACCGGCGGAGCCTGACGCCGTCAGCGGCCCCCACGCGCCCCCAGTTCACCCTTTTCCAGCAAGGCCAGTACTTCCCCATGTTCGACATCGCCGTCTTCGGCTCCCTGTTCCTGACCCTTTTTGTCATCATGGATCCCCCTGGGATCACCCCGATCTTCCTCGCCCTGACCGCCGGCCGTCCGGCCAAGGTGCAAAAGCGCATGGCCTTCCAGGCCGTGTGCGTGGCGGGCGGCGTCATCGCCACGTTCGGCGTCCTGGGCCATCAGATCCTCAACTACCTGCACGTCTCCGTCCCCGCGCTGATGATCGCGGGTGGTCTGCTGCTTCTGCTGATCGCGCTGGACCTGCTCACCGGCAAGACCGACGAGCCGAAGCAGACCAAGGACGTGAACGTGGCGCTCGTGCCGCTGGGCATGCCGCTGCTGGCGGGCCCCGGGGCGATCGTGTCCGTGATCCTGGCCGTGCAGAAGGCCGGCAGCGTGGCCACGCAGATCTCGGTGTGGTCCGCGATCCTCGCGATCCATGTCGTGCTGTGGCTGGTGATGCGTTACTCGCTGCTGATCATCCGGGTCATCAAGGACGGCGGAGTCGTGCTGGTGACGCGGCTCGCGGGCATGATGCTCTCCGCGATCGCCGTGCAGCAGATCATCAACGGGATCACTCAGGTGATCCGGGGGAGCTGAGCCCTCGTCGGCTCGGCTCCCCCGGAAAGCTTGAGTGGCGCTGCACGCGTGAGCGTTACGAGGCCTGGGTCTCGGCCGGGCGGATCCACAGGCGCTGTCCGATGGCGGCGGCCTGCTGAACGATCCGGTTGACGGAGGCGGCGTCCACGACGGTGCTGTCCACGGTGGTGCCGTCGACCTCGTCGAGTCGCATGATTTCGAAGCGCATGGGCTTCTCCCTTCGTCTGGTCATCCTCCTGCGGAGAACTACTGTGGTGACGGTCGGTGCATCCGCCGTCGTACGTAGTCAACGCGATGTTTGTTACAAACATTCCCTACGCTAAAGAAATTTTTCGAACGTCTAATTACCGACCGGTAAGTGGGGAGCGTGGAACCGATCGGGACCGGTTGTGTCCGCAGCGTGACCACCGGGACAATAGAGGCAATGAACGACGACCTGGCGGCCCTGGGCGCCCGCATCGACCGCACGAACGAGCTGCTGGAACGCATGCTCGCCGAGGTGGCGAAGACGCCCTCCACCCATGCGATCTTCGTCGACGCGGGATATCTGTACGCGGCGGCGGGCCGGCTGGTCGCCGGGACCGAGGACCGCCGCGCCTTCGACCTGGACGCCGAGGGCCTGATCGAGGCCCTCATCGACCGGGCCCGCTCGGTCTTCGCGGACAGCCGCCTGCTGCGCGTCTACTGGTACGACGGCGCCCGCCGCCGCATCCACACCGCCGAGCAGCAGACCATCGCCGAACTCCCCGACGTCAAGGTGCGCCTGGGCAACCTCAACGCCAACAACCAGCAAAAAGGCGTGGATTCCCTGATCCGCTCGGACCTGGAGTCACTGGCCCGGCACCGCGCAATCAGCGACGCGGCCCTCCTCGGCGGCGACGAGGACCTGGTCTCGGCGGTCGAGGCGGCGCAGGGGTACGGCGCCCGGGTCCACCTGTGGGGCATCGAGGCCCCCGAGGGCCGTAACCAGGCCGAGCCACTGCTCTGGGAGGTCGACAGCCAGCGCACCCTCGACCTCCAGTTCTTCAAGCCGTACGTCTCCCGGCGCACGGCCGCCGCCTACGACCCCGCCACCACGGCCCGCCCCGCCCGCGAGGACGTCCGCTTCGTCGGCGCCCAGATCGCCGCGAAGTGGCTGGCCTCCCGGGGTCGCGAGGCCCTGGTCGAGCTGCTCCCCGGCCATCCCTACCTGCCCGGCTCCGTCGACCAGGACCTGCTGGTCGAGGCCGAGGGCCTGCTGCAGTACTCCCTGCGCGGTCAGGCGGACCTGCGCCGCGCCCTCAGGGACGGCTTCTGGGACCATCTGCAGGCGCAGTACTAACCCCGCTGGGCCGCGGTGTCCCAGAAGCCGGCGACCGCGCGGGCCGTGGCGAGGGGCTGGTCGGTGTTGGGGGAGTGCTCGGCGTTCTCGATCACCGTCCGCCGTGCGTCGAGCCGCACCGCCATGTCGTCCAGCAGGGGCAGCGGCCAGGTGTCGTCCCGTGCGCCGGACAGGACGTGGAACGGCAGCGGCAGCGCGGCAAGTTCCATGACCCGGTCCGGTTCCGTGCACAACTGGCGCCCGGCGGCGAGGAGTTGGGCGGGCTTGGTGCCCAGCCATCGGCGCTGCAGGTCGTCGCGGTCGTCGAGGCCGCCGTCGAGTGCTGCCGTCTCGGTCTCCTCGGGCGTCTCCATCGCCCGCATCGCGTCCCACACCTGGCCCATGGTCATCACCGCGAGGGCGTCCCGCAGCAGCTTCACGCGCTGCTGCTGGGGTTCCGAGATCTGCGCGGGGCCGGAGGCCATGAGGGTGAGCGACCGGAAGGGCGCGTGGTCGAGCAGCACGGCCGCGCGCGCGACCTGCCCGCCGAAGGAGTGCCCGAGCAGATGCACCGGCTCACCGAGCGCCTCGGCCTGTGCCAGCACGTCCAGTGCCAACTCCCGCTGCGCATAAGGGGATTCGTCGGTCTCGGGCCCGTCCGACTCGTACTGCCCGCGCCCGTCCACGGCCACGGTCCGGTAGCCGCGCTGCGCGAGCGGCACATGCAGCGGATTGAAGTCCTCCTTGCTCCCGGTGAACCCCGGCAGCAACAGCGCGGTCCCGCGCGGCTCGACCCCGTCGGCCACGGGAGCGTCGACGACGGCGAACTCACCGCGCGCGGTGCCCAGGGAGTACGCACGGGCACCGGGCGGCGGGACGAAGGTGGCGGGCCTGCTCATGGGGAGAGGTTATCGGGCGGGGGAGGGCGGTACGGGTACGGGGCGAGGCAGTACGGATACGGAGGCGGAAACGCGACGGCCCCGGTCCACATCGGTGGACCGGGGCCGTCGGCCGGACGGTGCCGGATCAGCCTTCGGCGGCCTCGACGGCCGCCACGGCCTTACGGGTACGGCGGCGCGGCTTGGCCTCCGGCTCCTCGGTGGCCTGCGCCGGAATCTCCGCCGCTTCGGCGACCGCCTTCCGGGTCCGCCGAACCTTCGGCACGGCCTCGCCGTCCACCTCGGCGACGGCCTTCTTGCGCGTGCGGCGGGGCTTGGCCTCGGCCTCGGGGGCGTCGGTCGTCTCCGGTGCGGCGGCAGCCGTCTTCCGCGTGCGGCGCGGCTTGGCCTCCGTGCCCTCGGCGGTTTCGACTGCCGCGGCGGCCGTCTTGCGGGTGCGGCGGGGCTTGGCCTCGGGCTCGGGGGCGTCGGTCGTCTCCGGTGCGGCGGCGGCCGTCTTCCGGGTGCGGCGCGGCTTGGCCTCCGTGCCCTCGGCGGTTTCGACTGCCGCGGCGGCCGTCTTGCGGGTGCGGCGGGGCTTGGCCTCGGCTTCCGGGGCCTCGACCGCGTCCGGCGTGGCGGCGGCCGTCTTCCGGGTGCGGCGCGGCTTCGCTTCCGTGCCTTCGGCCGTGTCTATGGCGGCCTCGGCGGTCGCGGCAGCCGTCTTGCGCGTGCGGCGGGGCTTGGCCTCGGGCTCGGGGGCGTCGGTCGTCTCCGGTGCGGCGGCGGCCGTCTTGCGGGTGCGGCGGGGCTTGGCCTCGGCTTCCGGGGCCTCGACCGCGTCCGGCGTGGCGGCGGCCGTCTTCCGGGTGCGGCGCGGCTTGGCCTCCGCGCCCTCGGCCGTTTCCACGGTCGCCTCGGCGGTGGCGGCGGCCGTCTTCCGGGTGCGGCGCGGCTTGGCCTCCGCGCCCTCGGCCGTTTCCACGGTCGCCTCGGCGGTGGGCTCGGCCGACTTGCGGGTGCGGCGGCGCGGCTCCTCCGGCGTCTCCGGCTGGGCCGGGCCCTCCGCCGTGTCCACGGCCTCGACGGCGGCCTCGGTGGCCGTCACCGGCTGCGCCGGCACCCCGCCACGCGTACGGCGACGGCGGCGCAGGGCGCGGGCAGCCCTGGGCTCCTCCGCGCCGGTGGCCTCCGCGGTGCCGGACTCGGTGGCCGGCACCGCGGGGGTCGCAGCGGCGTCGAGCGCCGCTCCGCCGCGGGTACGGCGGCGACGGCGCGGGGTACGGTCCGTACGCTCGCGCTCGGCGGGGGCGGACTCGGGGCGGCCACCACGGCCACGGCCGCGAGCGCCACGCCCACCGGTCTCGCCGAGGTCCTCCAGCTCCTCCGCGTCCAGACCGGCACGGGTCCGCTCCGAGCGCGGCAGGGTGCCCTTGGTGCCCTCGGGGATGCCGAGGTCGGAGAACAGGTGCGGGGACGAGGAGTACGTCTCCACCGGGTCGTTGAAGTCCAGCTCCAGCGCCTTGTTGATCAGCTGCCAGCGCGGGATGTCGTCCCAGTCGACGAACGTGATCGCCGTACCCTTGGCGCCCGCGCGGCCCGTACGGCCGACCCGGTGCAGGTACGTCTTCTCGTCCTCGGGGGACTGGTAGTTGATGACGTGGGTCACGCCCTCGACGTCGATGCCGCGCGCGGCGACGTCGGTGCAGACCAGGACGTCCACCTTGCCGTTGCGGAAGGCGCGCAGCGCCTGCTCGCGGGCGCCCTGGCCGAGGTCGCCGTGGACCGCGCCGGAGGCGAAGCCGCGGCGCTGCAGCTGCTCGGCGATGTCGGCGGCCGTACGCTTCGTACGGCAGAAGATCATCGCCAGTCCGCGGCCGTCGGCCTGCAGGATGCGGGCGACCATCTCCGGCTTGTCCATGTTGTGCGCGCGGTAGACGAACTGCTTGATGTTCGCGACCGTCGCGCCCTCGTCGTCCGGCGCGGTGGCGCGGATGTGCGTGGGCCGGGACATGTAGCGGCGCGCGAGGCCGATGACCGCGCCCGGCATGGTCGCCGAGAACAGCATGGTCTGGCGCTTGACCGGCAGCATGTCGATGATCTTCTCGACGTCGGGCAGGAAGCCCAGGTCGAGCATTTCGTCGGCCTCGTCGAGGACCAGGCACTTGACGTGCTTCAGGTTCAGCTTCTTCTGGCCCGCGAGGTCGAGCAGCCGGCCCGGGGTGCCGACGACCACGTCGACGCCCTTCTTCAGGGCCTCCACCTGGGGCTCGTAGGCCCGGCCGCCGTAGATCGCGGTCACCCGCACGTTACGGACCTTGCCGGCTGTCAGCAGGTCGTTGGTGACCTGGGTGCACAGCTCGCGCGTGGGGACGACGACAAGCGCCTGCGGGGCGTCGGTGAGGGCCTCGGGGGCGGCGCGTCCGGCCTCGACGTCGGCGGGGACGGTGACGCGCTCGAGGAGCGGAAGACCGAAGCCCAGCGTCTTGCCGGTGCCGGTCTTGGCCTGGCCGATGACGTCCGTGCCGGAAAGGGCGACGGGGAGCGTCATCTCCTGGATGGGGAAGGGAGTGATGATGCCGACGGCCTCCAGGGCCTCGGCGGTCTCGGGAAGGATTCCGAGTTCTCGAAACGTCGTAGTCAGGGTCATGCCTCTTCTGTGTGTGCGGCGCGAGGCGAGCGCGGGGGTCGTGTGCGACCGTGCCGGGGACGTCGGCTGCCGTACGGGCGAACCACTCGGGCAAGCCGTAAGACACGGGACCTCTGCCGACGCTCTAGCGCTCGTACCGCTGAGGGGTCCCTCCGGTCGTCGTACGCACTGTGTGACATACGGCCAGGGAGGGCTGTCGGGTCGGAGCCGATCGGGCCACCGACCGGGCATCCTCATGCGTGCGGCCTGTCGCAAGACGTCGAACACCGTCGGCGCACTCAGGCAGGCGCATTACCACCATACCCCGGATTAGCGCACATGCGATGGCCGAATTCGTCACGTCATGGTCGTCACAGTGGTTGACCAGGGGCTTCCGAGGGGTGGCAAGCGGGCTATTGTGCGGCTCATGACTAGCTCTGACAAGCCTGAGAACGACTCCGCAGCGCCCACGGGCGTCGCCGCCCAGGACTGGGCGCAGGCCTCCGCCGACCCGCAGTACCGCGCCGCCGTCGTGGATCTGCTCGGCGCGCTCGCGTACGGGGAGCTGGCGGCGTTCGAGCGGCTCGCGGAGGACGCGAAGCTGGCGCCGACCCTCGCGGACAAGGCGGAGCTGGCGAAGATGGCCTCGGCCGAGTTCCACCACTTCGAGCGGCTGCGGAACCGGCTGACCGAGATCGGCGAGGAGCCGACGGCGGCCATGGACCCGTTCGTCGCGGCCCTGGACGGCTTCCACAAGCAGACCGCGCCCTCGGACTGGCTGGAGGGCCTGGTCAAGGCGTACGTCGGCGACTCGATCGCGAGCGACTTCTACCGGGAGGTCGCGGCGCGTCTCGACTCCGACACGCGTGAACTGGTTCTCGCCGTTCTCGACGACACCGGGCATGCCGAGTTCGCGGTGGAGAAGGTGCGGGCCGCCATCGACGCCGACCCGCGCGTGGGCGGCCGGCTGGCACTGTGGGCGCGGCGGCTGATGGGCGAGGCGCTGTCGCAGTCCCAGCGGGTGGTCGCCGACCGGGACGCGCTGTCCACGATGCTCGTGGGCGGGGTGGCCGCCGGGTTCGATCTCGCCGAGGTCGGGAGGATGTTCTCGCGGATCACCGAGGCGCACACCAAGCGGATGGCCGCGCTGGGCCTCGCGGCCTGAGAGCCGGCGCGCTTCGTGGGGGGGCGGGGACTCGCGCGGCTGCGGGTGCGGTGTGGTCGCCCGCGCCCCGCGGCGGAGCCGCATGTCGAACACACCCCGCCCATTGACGGCTACGCAGTCAATGATCGTCGGCGCAGTCTGCCTGCCGGGCGCAGGAGCAGGGACAGGGACGCCGCCGAGATGATCGCGGCGCCCAGGAGGCTCAGCCAGGCGGCGCTGGGGCCGAGGGCGGTGTGGGTGACGAAGTCGCCGAGAAGGGCTCCGGCCACGCCGGTCGACAGCACCAGTGGGCGCGCCGGCAGGCGGTGGGACAGGCGGTAGGCCGCTGCCGAGGCGAGGATCAGACCGAGCACTGCGGAACCGAGTGCTTCCAGGATCATGTCGGGGTCCTCCCACGGCCGGATCTGCCCTTGGCGGTCGTAGCCCGTCATACCCGTGAGCTGCGGAGTGCAATCCTCCGCTGTGGAGGAGTTGTGCTCCACCTGTGTGCCCGGACCATGCGGAAGGGCCCGGCAGCCGGTAGCCGCCGGGCCCTTTTGCACGAGTCGGCCTAAAGCGCGCCGAATCCCACCTTGCGCACGGTCGGCGCGCCGATCTCCACGTACGCCAGGCGGTCCGTCGGCACCAGGACCTTGCGGCCCTTCTCGTCCTCGAGGCTGAGGAGCTGCGTCTTTCCGGCCAGGGCCTCGAACACCACGCGCTCGACCTCGTCGACGCTCTGACCGCTCTCCAGAACGATCTCGCGGGGCGCGTGCTGCACGCCGATCTTGACCTCCACGACTATGTCCCTCCGACGGTCAGTGATGTGCGCGATCTTCCGCGCCGTACCCAGCACACATTAGTCCGGTGAGGGGACGTACACGCTGCGGGCCGGAACGCCGACAGCGAACAGCGTGTGGGAACACCTGCGCGTCAGTGGTGTTCGCTGCCGTGCAGCGGGAAGCCGGCGATGCCCCGCCAGGCCAGCGAGGTAAGCAGCTGCACCGCCTGGTCGCGCGGCACGCTGCGGTCGCTGTGCAGCCAGGAACGGGCCACCACCTGGGCGAGCCCGCCGAGGCCGGAGGCGAGCAGCATCGACTCCGCGCGCGACAGCCCGGTGTCCTCGGCGATGACGTCGCAGATCGCCTCGGCGCAGTCGTTGGTGACCTTGTCGACGCGCTCGCGCACCGCGGGCTCGTTCGTCAGGTCCGACTCGAAGACCAGGCGGAACGCGCCGCCGTCGTCCTCGACGTACGCGAAATAGGCGTCCATCGTCGCCCGGACGCGCTGCTTGTTGTCGGTCGTCGACGCAAGCGCGCTGCGCACGGCCTGGATCAGCGACTCGCAGTGCTGGTCCAGCAGGGCGAGGTAGAGGTCGAGCTTGCCGGGAAAGTGCTGGTAGAGCACCGGCTTGCTGACGCCGGCGCGCTCGGCGATGTCGTCCATCGCCGCCGCGTGATAGCCCTGCGCGACGAAAACCTCCTGGGCGGCGCCCAGCAGCTGGTTCCGTCGGGCTCGGCGCGGCAGACGGGTGCCACGTGGGCGTGCCGCCTCAGTTTGCTCGATGGCTGTCACGCCGCCTCCCAAAGTCGTCCATATCGCGGTGTCAGCCGCGCGGCCATCGTACTTTTCGGTAACCGCGGTGTGCGCGGTGCGAGCGCAGAATTTCACGTACCGGACGGCGGCGAAAGCCGCAGCCGGCTGCTTGCGGGGCCGCGGGAGTCCGTCGCGCGTGGCCGCGGAGCACGTCGAGGTCAGCGATAGTCGTCCTCGTCGAGCGAGACGACGCGTGCCTGTTCGACCAGATCGGCCACGTTCGCCTTGGCCGGATCCACGTCCGTCAGCGGGTCGTCACGGTCCGGCGTGACGTCGGCGTGCTGCTCGGCGGCGTCCACCTCGGGGGCCTCGACGTCGGTCGTCTCCGAGGTCTCGGTCTCCAGGTCCTCGGCCGTGTCGGGCTCGGTGGGGTCATAGGCCATGGTGGGCTCCCTTCCTACGAATGTCCCTGGAAGCAGCAGGGGCTAAAGCGGGTGCCCTTTGTACGAGCCTAGGAGACTGCTGATCCGGACGCCATGCCGTCTCGCCCGTTCGTAGCCCTTGTTCGCCGGACGCGGTTCACGGAGCGTGCAAAAGCGTTCACCCGTCGCTCGCGGTTCACCCTGTGACGGCGAACACATGAACCCCGACGTGATCACCTCGTAACATTGCCGCATGTCTTCGACCGAGTCGCCCTCCGTGCCGGCCGCCAGTGTGCTCCCGAAGGTGGCGCCCGTCCGGGTCGGCGAGGGCGAGCGGCTGCGGTCCGTGGGGCTGCCCGGAGTCACCCTGTCGATCCGTTCCCGCCGTACCGCGCGCGAGGGCCTCCCACCGGCGCTGTACGTCCACGGGCTCGGCGGTTCCTCGCAGAACTGGTCGTCGCTGATGGCCGCGCTGGACGGCGTCGTGGACAGCGAGGCGGTCGACCTGCCGGGCTTCGGCGACTCCCCGCCCCCGGACGACGGGAACTACTCCGTCACCGGGCACGCGCGCGCGGTGATCCGCTATCTCGACGCGGCCGGCCGCGGTCCGGTCCACCTGTTCGGCAACTCGCTCGGCGGAGCGGTCACCACGCGCGTGGCCGCCGTACGACCCGATCTCGTCCGTACGCTCACGCTCGTGTCGCCCGCCCTGCCGGAGCTGCGCATCCAGCGCACGGCGGCGCCGACCGCACTGCTCGGCGTCCCCGGTGTCGCCACCCTGTTCACCCGGATCACCAGCGAGTGGACGGCGGAGCAGCGGGTGCGCGGGGTGATGGCCCTCTGCTACGGCGACCCCTCGCGGGTGTCGCCCGAGGCGTTCCAGGACGCCGTGGAGGAGCTCGAGCGGCGGCTGCAGCTGCCGTACTTCTGGGACGCGATGGCCCGCTCCGCGCGCGGGATCGTCAACGCCTACACGCTCGGCGGACAGCACGGGCTGTGGCGCCAGGCCGAGCGGGTGCTCGCGCCGACCCTGCTCATCTACGGCGGCCGTGACCAGCTCGTCGGCTTCCGCATGGCCCACCGGGCCGCCCGCACCTTCCGCGCCTCCCGCCTGCTGTCCCTGCCGGACGCCGGGCACGTGGCGATGATGGAGTACCCGGACGTGGTGGCCACGGCGGTCCGCGAGCTCCTCACGGACACGGGGCATGGCGTCACCGATTCGGGCATGGGGAGCTGAGGCCGGCGTGGGACGCCACAGCCGCCGCGGCCCGGCCCCCAAGGACGACTCCGCGGACATAGCGGCCAAGCGTGCGCGACAGGGGGCTGCCGGTTCCGCCGACGGCGCTCCTGGCGGCCGGAGGCTTGCGAGCCCTGCCGGTGAGCCTGGTGGGCCCGGTGTTCCCGGCGCTCTCGGTGCTTCGGGGGCCATGCCCGCGGCCGGTGCCGCGGCAGGCTCGTCCGGTGCCGGTGCCGGTGCCGGTGCCGTGCGAGGCGGGCAGCCACTGGTGCCCGGGCAGCGACAGGCGCCGCCGGGTGGTCCGCCGCGGGGGCCGCAGGGGGCGGCGTTCCCGGACGGTACGCCGGCGCATGGGGTGCCGCGCTATGCCAACCGCACGCCCGCGCAGGGGGTTCCCCGTTTGCCTGACGGCACCCCGGCGCAGGGCGTCCCTCGTTTCGCCGATGGCATGCCTGGGCGGGGTGTGCCGCGTTTGCCTGACGGCACGCCCGCGCGTGGTGTGTCCCGTCTTCCCGATGGGACCCCCACGCAGGGGGTTCCGCGTTTGTCCGACGGCACCCCGGCGCAGGGCGTCCCTCGTTTCGCCGATGGCATGCCTGGGCGGGGTGTGCCGCGTTTGCCTGACGGCACGCCCGCGCGTGGTGTGTCCCGTCTTCCCGATGGGACCCCCACGCAGGGGGTTCCGCGTTTGTCCGACGGCACCCCCGCGCAGGGCGTCCCCCGTTTCCCCGATGGGACCCCCGCCCACGGCACGCCGAGGCTGCCCGGCGGCACCCCCGCCCACGGCACGCCGGGGCTGCCCGACGGCACGCCCGCGCGTGGTGTGCCCAGGCTTCCCGACGGCACCCCCGTCCACGGTGTCCCCCGTCTCCACCCCGGTGCTCCCACGCGTGGTGGGCACCCCGAGCAGCGGGAACCCGGCGGTGGCTGGGGCGAGTTCGCGGGGGCGGGTGGTCCCGGTGCGGTGCTTCCCCGGCAGCGGCCCGCGGGATACGGGCCCGGCGCCGGACCCCGGCAGGAGTACCTCGACGCCTTCGCCGGCGGGCGGGGCGGCGATGCCGGGCTCGAGGACGACGCCGACGTCTTTGTGCCCCGCGCGCGGGGGCCTCGCCCCGCCGAGGAGCACCCGGCCGACGCGCCGGAGGCGGACGGCGGCGACGCACCCGCGGTCGGCCTGCCCGGGCAGCGCTCCGCCGGCCTGACCGAACAGCCCTCCGTCGACGTCCCCGCACAGCGCACCGGCGGCAAGGGCCGGGCCTTCACCGGCATCGCGGCGGCCGCCGTCACCACCGTGCTCGCGGTGGTCGTCGCCGGGCAGGTGGCCGGGAAGCACGACCGCGGCGCCGTGGAATCGAGGTCCGCCGCCGACCAGGCCCGTGACGCACAGACCCCGGGAGGGCAGGCCCCCTCGGGCTCGCCCGGCACGGTCACGCTGTCGTACGAGCAGCAGATGGACCGGACGTACCCGCTCAGCGCCACGCTGAAGGGCTCGGGGAAGTTCGAGGCCGTGCCCGGGTTCGCCAAGGCCCCCGGCACGGGGCAGAAGTACACCTACCGCGTGGACATCGAGCAGGGTCTCGGGCTGGACGGCGAGCTGTTCGCCGAGGCCGTGCAGAAGACCCTGAACGACGACCGCAGTTGGGGCCACGGCGGCACCCGTACCTTCGAGCGGATCTCCTCCGGCAAGCCCGACTTCGTGATCACGCTGGCGAGTCCTGGTACGACCGCCACGTGGTGCGCCAAGTCCGGGCTGGACACCACGGAGGACAACGTCTCCTGCGACTCGGCCTCCACCGAACGAGTGATGATCAATGCATACAGGTGGGCCCAGGGCAGTAAGACATATGGGGACAAGATCCACGCCTATCGGCAGATGTTGATCAATCATGAGGTCGGTCACCGGCTCGGTCATGGCCATGTGACCTGCCAGAAGGACGGCGAACTCGCCCCCGTCATGCAGCAGCAGACCAAGTTCCTGGACCATGACGGAATCCACTGTCTGCCCAACCCCTGGCCCTATCCCAAGAGTTGACGGGCGCCGCTTGCGTCACATTGACATGAGCCGCAAGGTCGTTCATATTTCTGCCCATGTGGTCTAGTCATGCCGCCTCCGACAGCGCCGCCATCGAGCTGGCGCTCCTCGGCGTGACCGCACTCTGCGTGGCCGACATCCACTGTCGCTGACGCCGCCCCTGGCGTTCGTGTCGCGACACTTTTCCCTTTTTGCGTCCGTGGCTGACTGAGTCACGGATCTTCGACGAACCGACGCCGGGGCTGACGTCTGCCCGTAATCGTCTCACCCCTTGTCTGTCAGTCTCAGTATCCGAGAGGTCGTCATTCCGATGCGTCAACCGTCCGCCATAGCGCGCCGCGTGGCAGCGGCATCCGTCAGCCTGGTCGTGGCAGCGGGCGCCGCCGCCTGCGGCCCGAAGGACAACGATGCCAAGGGCTCAGGTGGCGACTCCACGCCCCACAAGGGCGGCACCCTCACGGTGCTGAACTCCGAGCCGCAGACCGATTTCGACCCCGCCCGCCTCTACACCTCCGGCGGCGGAAACGTCCCTTCACTGGTCTTCCGCACCCTCACCACCCGCAACCGCGAGAACGGCGCGGCCGGCGCCAAGGTCGTCCCCGACCTCGCCACCGACACCGGGCGCCCCAGCAGGAACGCGACCGTGTGGACGTACACCTTGAAGAAGGGCCTCAAGTACGAGGACGGTACGCCGATCACCTCGGCCGACATCAAGTACGGCATCGAGCGTTCCTTCGCCCCCGAACTCTCCGGCGGCGCACCCTACTTGAGGGACTGGCTGGTCGGTGCGGCCGACTACCAGGGCCCCTACAAGGACAAGAAGGGGCTCTCGGCGATCGAGACGCCGGACGCGCGGACCATCGTCTTCCAGCTGGACAAGCCCGAGGGCGAGTTCCCGTTCCTCGCCACGCAGACGCAGTTCACCCCGGTGCCGCAGAGCAAGGACAACGGCACCAAGTACGAGGAGCACCCGGTCTCGTCCGGCCCGTACAAGGTCGTCAAGAACGAGAACGACGGCGAGCACCTGGTCCTTACGCGCAACACGTACTGGTCGGCGGGCGTCGACGACCAGCGCAAGGCCTACCCGGACACGATCGACGTCCGCTCCGGGCTCGACTCGTCCGTGATCAACCAGCGGCTGTCCGCGTCCCAAGGGACGGACGCTGCGGCGGTCACCACGGACACCAACCTCGGTCCCGCCGAACTCGCCAAGGTCAGCGGGGACAAGGAACTGGCCGCGCGCGTGGGCACCGGCCACTTCGGCTACACGAACTACATCGCGTTCAACCCGACCGTGAAGCCCTTCGACAACCCGAAGGTGCGGCAGGCGATCGCCTACGCCGTCGACCGTTCCTCGGTGGTCAACGCGGCCGGCGGCAGCGCGCTCGCCGAGTCCGCGACCACCTTCCTGCCCGACCAGAAGTCCTTCGGCTACACGCCGTACGACCCGTTCCCGGCGGGCGCGTCGGGCAACCCGGCCAAGGCCAAGGAACTGCTGGCGCAGGCCGGCTACAAGAACGGCCTCACGGTGACGCTGACCCACTCCAACGCCAAGGACTTCGAGACCAGCCCGGAGATCGCGACCGCCGTCCAGGACGCGCTCAAGAAGGCCGGCATCACGGTCAAGCTGCAGGGTCTGGAGAACAACGACTACCGGGACAAGATCCACAGCGTGAAGACCGAGCCCGGCTTCTTCCTCGCGCACTGGGGTGCCGACTGGCCCTCCGGCGGCCCGTTCCTCGCCCCGATCTTCGACGGCCGCCAGATCGTCAAGGACGGCGCGAACTTCAACACGGGCCTGCTCAATGACACGTCGGTCAATGACGAGATTGACGCGATCAATAAGTTGACCGACCTTGACGCTGCCGCCAAGCGCTGGGGTGCACTGGACAAGAAGATCGGCGAGAAGGCCCTCGTCGTGCCGCTGTTCCACCCGGTCTACAAGCGTTTGTACGGCAAGGACGTCAAGAACATCGTCATCAGCGACTGGACCGGCGTCCTCGACATCTCCCGGGTCGCGGTGAAGTAGCGCCGTGAGCGAGACACTTGTCGCCGTCGGCGCCGCCGGGGCGGAATCGTCCGTCCCGGCGGCCTCGGGGGCCCGCCGGTTCTGGCGGCGGCTGCGCGCGCAGCGCGTCGCCCTGGTCGCCGCGGCCGTCGTCGCGCTGCTCGTCCTGATCGCGCTCGCCGCGCCGCTGCTCACCGCCCTGGAGGGGCAGGATCCCACCACGTACCACCCGTCCCTGATCGACTCCGCGCGCGGGGGCGTGCCCGTAGGCTCCCTCGGCGGCATCAGTGCCGGCCACTGGCTGGGCGTCGAACCGCAGACCGGACGCGACCTGTTCGCCCGGCTCGTCTACGGGGCGCGGGTGTCGCTGGGCGTCGCCCTCGCCGCCACGGTGGTGCAGGTCGCCCTCGGCGTCGCGGTCGGTGTGGCCGCCGCGCTCGGCAACCGATGGGTTGATCAACTGTTGAGCCGGGCCACGGACATCATCGTCGCGATGCCGCTCATGATCATGTCGTTGGCGCTGCTGTCCATCGTGCCCTCCGGCTTCCCGCGGCCCGTCCTGGTCACCCTGGTCATCGGCCTGATCGCCTGGGGCACCATCGCGAAGATCGTGCGGGCCCAGACGCTCACCCTGAAGGGCCTCGACCATGTCGCCGCCGCCCGGCTGAGCGGCTGGGGCACCTGGCGGGTCGCCCGCCGTGAGCTGCTGCCCGGCCTCGCGGCACCGGTCATCACCTACGCCGCGCTGCTGGTGCCCACGAACATCTCCGTCGAGGCGGCCCTGTCCTTCCTCGGCGTCGGCGTGAAGCCGCCCACTCCCTCCTGGGGGCAGATGCTGACCGACGCCGACGTCTGGTACCAGGCCGCGCCCCAGTACCTGCTGTGGCCGGCCGGCGCCCTGTTCGTCACCGTTCTCGCCCTCACCGTCCTCGGCGACGGCGTGCGCACGGCACTCGACCCCCGCGCGGCCTCCCGCCTGCGCGTCGGCACCGGCCGCGAGGATGCCGGCGCCAAGACCGACAGGGAGGCGACCGCATGAGCGGCTTCGGCGGCTTCGTGCTGCGCCGCGCCGTGGGCATGGTGGTCACCCTGCTCGCCATCTCGGTGATCGTCTACGTTGTCTTCTACGTCACCCCCGGCAACGTCGCCCAGATCACCTGCGGCCCGCGCTGCTCGCCGGAACAGGTGCACCAGGTCGCCGCGCAGCTGAAACTCGGGGACCCGCTGTACCTGCGCTACTGGCACTTCCTGGCGGGCCTCTTCGTGGGCGAGGACTTCTCCACGGGCACCTCGGTCGTGCACTGCGCGGCGCCCTGCCTGGGGCAGTCGTACCGGACCGACCAGCCGGTCCTGGACATCATCCTGACCAAGCTGCCGGTCAGCCTGTCGCTGGTCGTGGGCGGGATGGTGGTGTGGCTCGTCCTCGGCGTCGGCACCGGCGTGCTCTCCGCGTGGCGACGCGGCCGGTTCTCCGAGCGGGTGCTGACCGCGCTCACCCTCGCCGGCACGGCCACGCCCGTCTTCGTCATCGGCCTGGTGCTGATGATCGTCGTATGCGGCGAACTTCAGCTGCTGCCCTTCCCGGAGTACGTGGACCTCACCGACGACCCCGAGCAGTGGGCGTGGAACCTGCTGCTGCCCTGGCTGTCCCTCGCCCTGATCGAGGCGGCCGCCTTCGCCCGCCTGACCCGCGCCTCGATGCTGGAGACCCTCGCCGAGGACCACATCCGCACCTTCCGCGCCTACGGAGTCGGCGAGCGCGCGATCGTCGCACGGCACGCACTGCGCGGCGCCCTGGCGCCCGTGATCGCGCTGAACGCCAACAACGTCGGCTCGGCCGTCGGCGGTGCCGTCCTCACCGAGACCCTGTTCGGCCTGCCCGGCATCGGCCAGGAGCTGGTGCACGCGGTGAAGGCCGTCGACCTGCCGGTGGTGGTCGGCATGGTCCTGGTCATCGGCTTCTTCGTGGTCCTCGCCAACGCCGTCGCGGACGTCCTGTACGCGGTGGCCGACCGACGGGTGGTGCTCGCATGAGCCTGGTGGACGTCACGGACCTGACCGTCGAGTTCGGCTCGCTGCGGGCCGTCGACGGCCTCTCCTTCAGCCTGTCGAAGGGCGCCGCGCTGGCCCTCGTCGGCGAGTCCGGCTCCGGCAAGTCCACGGTCGCGGGCGCCCTGCTGGGCCTGCACCGGGGTACGGGGGCCCGGGTCTCCGGCTCGGTGCGGGTGGCCGGTACGGACGTACAGGCGGCCGGGGACGAGGAGTTGCGGCGTCTGCGCGGCGCCAAGGCCGCCATGGTCTTCCAGGACCCGCTGTCCTCGCTGGACCCGTACTACGCGATCGGCGACCAGATCGCCGAGGTCCACCGCGTGCACGCGCGCGTGTCGCGTCGTACCGCACGCGCGCGTGCCGTGGAGGTGCTGGAGCGGGTTGGAATTCCGGACGCGGTACGGCGGTCCCGGTCCCGCCCGCACGAGTTCAGCGGTGGCATGCGCCAGCGCGCCCTCATCGCCATGGCCCTCGCCTGCGAGCCGGACCTGCTGATCGCCGACGAGCCGACCACCGCCCTCGACGTCACCGTCCAGGCCCAGATCCTCGACCTGCTGCACACGCTGCGCGAGGAGACCGGCATGGGTCTGCTGCTGGTCACCCATGACGTGGGCGTCGCCGCCGAGAGCGTGGACGACATCCTCGTCATGCGGCACGGCAGGGCCGTCGAGCGCGGCCCGGTCGGCACCGTCCTCAAGGCTCCCGCCGAGGCGTACACCCGCGAGCTCCTCGACGCCGTCCCGCGCGTGGACGCCCGCCGCACCGGCTCCCAGGCCTCCGGCGAGGTCGTGCTGGAGGCCACCGGGCTGCGGCGCGAATTCGGGCGCGGCAGGCGGGCGTTCGCGGCCGTGGACGACGTCTCGGTGACCGTCCGCCGCGGCGAGACCCTCGGTGTCGTCGGCGAGAGCGGCAGCGGCAAGACCACGCTCGGCCGGATGCTGGTCGGGCTGCTGGAGCCGACCACCGGTGCGATCCGCTACCAAGGGCGCCCGCACACCACGGTGAACCCGGCCGTCCAGATGGTCTTCCAGGACCCCGTCTCCTCCCTCAACCCCCGCCGCAGCGTGGGCGAATCCATCGCCGACCCGCTACGCGCGCGTGGCGGAGACGACGAGGAGCGCATCCGGGGGCGCGTTGCGGAACTGCTGGAGCGCGTGGGGCTCGAAGGGGCGCACTACGGCCGCTACCCGCACGAGTTCAGTGGCGGCCAGCGCCAGCGCATCGGCATCGCCCGCGCGCTCGCCGCCGAACCGAGCGTCATCGTCTGCGACGAGCCGGTCTCCGCGCTCGACGTGACCACGCAGGCCCAGGTGATCGAGCTGCTCGGCGAACTCCAGCGGGAACTCGGCCTCGCACTGGTCTTCATCGCGCACGACCTCGCCGTCGTACGGCAGGTCAGCGACCGGGTCGCGGTGATGCGCCGGGGCCGGCTCGTCGAGTACGGGCCGGCGGACGAGGTGTACGACAGCCCGCGTGAGCCGTACACCAAGCAGCTCCTGACCGCCGTACCCGCACTCGACCCGGAACTGGCGGCCCGGCGGCGCACGGCCCGGCGGGACGCGGCCGTGGCGTAACGATTCGTGCACGAGCGATGACGTTCTGAACCCTTAGCGCGGCGGAACGCGACCCGCACGCGAAAGTTACGACCGTTCACCCCTTTTGGTGGCGCGATGGACAACCGTCCGTCGCGCCACCGCCTTGTCCCCTTACGTTCGTCCCGCTGCGAGCCGCCGGGACAACGGCGGCTCACCGGACAGGAGATCGGGGGTGCACACGTGCGCATCGGACTGCTTACGGAAGGCGGCTATCCGTACGCGAGCGGTGACGCCGGACTCTGGTGCGACCGGCTCGTACGCGGGCTCGAGCAGCACGAGTTCGACATCTACGCGCTCAGCCGCAGCCGGCGCCAGGAGGACGACGGCTGGGTCGCGCTCCCGCCGCAGGTCGGCCGGGTGCGTACGGCGCCGCTGTGGACGGCCGGGGACGACGGGGTCGCCCACGGACGGCGCACGCGCCGGCGCTTCACCGAGTACTACGGCGAACTGCTCGGCGCGGTGTGCGCCGGAACCGGGGCCGACGCCCCCTCCGAGGGCGGGCCCACCGATCTGCCGGACCGTTTCGGCAGTGCCCTGTACGGGCTCGCCGAACTCGCCCGGGAAAACGGCGGACTCGTCGGCACCCTGCGCTCGGACGCCGCCGTACGCGCCCTGGAGCGCGCCTGCCGCGCCCCCGGCGCACCGCGCGCCGCGCACGAGGCGCGCGTACCGGATCTGCTCACCGTCGCCGCGCACCTCGAACGCGCCCTGCGCCCCCTCTCCCTCGACTGGTACGACGACGACGGCCTCGGCGCGGCCGACCTCTGCCACGCCGCCGCCGGTGGCTCAGCCGCCCTCCCCGGGCTGCTCGCCCGGCACTTCTTTGGTGTACCGCTGGTCGTCACCGAGTACGGCGTGCAGCTCCGCTCGCACTACCTGGCCCTCGGCGCCGACACCGCCGCCCCCGCCGTACGCGCGCTGCTCGGCGCCTTCCACGGCCGGCTCGCCGCCGAGGTCTACCGGCGCGCCGAGATCCTCACTCCCGGAAACGCCCACGCCCGCCGCTGGCAGGAACGGTGCGGCGCCGACCGGGCCAGGATCCGCACGGTCTACCCGGGCATGGACGCCACCCGCTTCACGGAGGTCGGCGAGGGCCCGGACCGCGCCGACCCGGACACGCTGGTCTGGGTCGGGCGCGTCGAACCCGCCAAGGACCTGATCTCGCTGCTGCACGCCTTCGCCGAGGTGCGCAAGGAACAGCCCGAGGCGCGCCTCAGGATCGTCGGCGCGCCCTGCGGACCCGAGGGCACGGCCTACCTCGGCCACTGCCGGGCGCTCGCCGCGCAGCTCTTCCCGGACGAGGCGGAGGGTGTGCACGCCGTCGGCGACAACCCGGTCTCCTTCGAGGAGATCGGCGGCCCGGAGGCCCCCACGCTCCCCGAGGCGTACGCCTCGGGAGCGGTCGTCGTCCTCTCCAGCGTCGTCGAGGGCTTCCCCATCGGTCTCATCGAGGCCATGTTCTGCGGCCGGGCCACGGTGTCCACCGACGTCGGCGCGGTGGTGGAGGTCATCGGGGGTACGGGGCTCGTCGTGCCGCCGCGCAATCCGCGGGCGCTCGCCGAGGCGTGCGTGGCGCTGCTACGCGATCCCGAGCGGCGTGAGCGCCTCGGCGCCGCCGCGCGCGCCCGCGCGCTCGAACTGTTCACCGTCGAGCAGAACATCGCGGCATTTCACGGCATTTACCTGGAGGTCGTCTCGCACTGTCCGGTCCGCAGGGTCGTCCTCGACGAGGCCGGCGACCCCCTGCCCTTCGCCACCCCCGCCGAGTCCCACGTCCCCGGCCGCTGGACCGGGCCCACGGCCCGCGTACTGCCACGGGTCGTCCCCGGCTGGGCCACGGGAGCACCGGTACGCGCCACGCCGCCGGCCGCTGCGGAGGGGGCGTGATGGGCGTACGGGACGACGACCGCCTTGACGAAGACGCAGACGGAGGAGGTGCGGTGGGCGAGCCGGGCGATTGGGGTGCGCGGGGGCACGGCTCGGTCGACGGCCTGTCGGGGGCTTACGGTGACGAGGGCCGGGTGGCCGGTGCGCTGCGCGGGCTGGACCGGCCCGGGACGCCCAGGGCTGCCGAGCCATGGGACTCGGGGGCGGGGGCGTGGCTCGGGGGAGGTGCGGAGGCCCCTGCCGGAGGGACTCCGCCGGATCGCACGGGCTCGCCGGTGCCGCCGGATTCCGTGAGTGAGCCGTTCTCGTCGGTGCCGTCCGCCTCCGGGGCCGGTGACGCCGACGGCGCCGCCGGTCTCGCCGGGCCGAACGGCCGGCGGCGCTCCGGATCGCGCGCCGTGGACGCCGGTGCGAGCGTCGCACCGCAGGCGGAACCGAACGACTCGTGGTCCGTCAGCTCCCGGACACGCAACCGGGATTCGGGTGGCCCGGAGCCTGGGAAGCGGCGCGTCGCCGCACCCCGGCGGGGAGCCGCCGACCCCGTCAAAGCCCTGCTGCACCGGCACCGTGAGCTGTGCGAACGGGCGGTGGACCCGTTGGAGATCGCCGCCGGGCTGGAGGCGCACGGCGTCACCGACCGGACCGCCGCCCGCTTCCGGCACCGCGACGTCTTCTCGCTCGCCGAGGAGCTGTACGCGCGCGTGCCGCGGGGCGGTGAGCGTGGTCAGCAAGGCCCGAGGACCGAACCCCTGCCCGTACCCCGCGTCCGTGCCGGCTGGATCCTGCTCACCCTCCTGCCCGGCGCCCTCGGCACGGCCACCGTCGCCGGACTGCGCCTCACCCACGGCCAGCCACGCCTGCTGGCCGCCACCGCCGGCCTCCTCACCGTCGCCGTCGCCACGCGTGCCGCACTGCGCTGCGGCCCTCTCGCCGGCCCACCCGGCACGCACGCGTGCCCCACGAAGAACGGCACGCGCGCGTGGACGCTCTGGCTGCTCGGGTACGCCCTCCTCGGCGACGGTCTCCTCAACGCGGTCATGACGGGCGGCCCCGACGCCCTGCCGACCGGCGCCCCGGACGGCCCCTGGCCCACCGCCACCGCGCCGGCCCTGGCCCTCACCCTGGCCTGCGCCCCGGCGGCCTGGTGCGCCCACCTGCTCAGCGCGGGCGCCCGCCGCAGGCTCGCCGGCAGCCGGGACCTGGAGGACTTCACGGCTGCCGCCAAACCCTTGCTGCTGGGCACGTACGCCCTGTTCCTGGGCGCCCTGACCGCCCTGCTCCTGGTGTGCGGCACCGTCCTGCACGCACCCCCCGCCTGCCCGCAGACCCTCGCGCTGGGCGCCCTGCTGCTGCTCGCCCGCCTGCTCACCGTGCACCACCACCGGCACGCCCCGGCCGTGGCGCTCGGTGCCGCGGCGGCCACGGAGGCGGTGGCCCTCGCCCTGCCGCTGGCCGCGAGGCTGCCCGGCTGCGCCGCTTTGGTGGCCCCCGTCCGCACCCTCGTGAACGCCGGGGGAGAGGCCGCCGTCCCGGCCCTCGCCTGCGGCACCGCTGCGCTGGCCCTGCTGCTCCACGCCGGCCGCACCCTCACCCAGGCCTCGGCGTACGCGCCCACGGGAGCCCCCGAGTGAACCTTCCGACACCGGACCGAACCACCGCCGCAGGCGGCCGCACCACCCCTTTTGAAGGAGAAGCCTGATGACCACCTCCCGACCCGGAGCCTCCGGAGCCCCGGGAACCGCCGGCGCGTCCACAGCCGCCACAGCGGCAGGCCCTGGAGTCGCAGGGACCGCCGGACCCCTCGGCCGCACCGGCGCCGACAGCCACACGGGCCGCGTAAGCAACAAAGGTCGCACTGGTCATGCCAGGCCCACAGGCCTCAGCAGTCACTCCGGCGGTCCCACAAGCCCGCACGAGCACATCGGCCCCGCACGCCTCCGCGGCCGCGGCCCCGCACGCCACGCCACCGCGCACACCCCGGGAGCCGCCCGATGAGGGTCCTGCTGATCGGAGCCAACGGATACATCGGCCGTTTCGTCGCCGACCGCCTGCTCGCCGACCCGGCCGTCCAGCTCACCGCGCTCGGCCGCGGCGACGACGCCGACGTCCGCTTCGACCTCGCCACCGGCAGCCCCGGCGCACTCACGCGCTTCCTCGACGCGGTGCACCCCGGGGTCGTCATCAACTGCTCCGGCGCCATTCGCGGCGGCGCCCGCGAACTCACCCGGCACAACACCGTGGCCGTCGCCACCGTCTGCGAGGCCCTGCGGCGCAGCGGCTGCGGCGCCCGTCTGGTGCAGATCGGGTGCAGCTCGGAGTACGGGCCGAGCCAGCCCGGCTCCTCCACCGCCGAGGACGCCGTACCGCGCCCAGGCGGCCCGTACGGCGTGAGCAAGCTCGCCGCGACCGAACTGGTCCTCGGCTCCGGCCTGGACGCCGTCGTACTGCGCGTCTTCTCGCCGGCCGGCCCGGGTACCCCCGCCGGCTCCCCGCTGGGCCGGCTCGCCGAGGCCATGCGGCGTGCCATGCAGTCCGGCGACGGCGAGCTCAAACTCGGCGGTCTCGGTGTCCAGCGCGACTTCGTCGACGTACGCGACGTCGCCCGCGCCGTGCACGCCGCCTCGCTCTCCGCCGCGCAGGGCGTCATCAACATCGGCTCCGGCCGCGCCGTCCGCCTGCGCGACGCCGCCGCCGTCCTCGCGCGCGTGGCCGGATACGGCGGTGCCCTGCACGAACTCGACGCCCCGCCCGTCCCGCTGCGCAGCGCCATCGGCCACCCCCGCGCCGACTCCGACCACGGGGCCCCGATGGCATATCCGTACCCGGACGGCTGCGGCAGCTGGCAGCAGGCCGATGTGCGCACCGCGCGCGACCGGCTCGGCTGGCGGCCCCGCATCAACCTCGAAGAATCCCTGGCCGACATCTGGATGGAGGCGGCATGCCGCATCTGACCAGCACGACCGCAGGCGCCACGAGCACCGGCCTGCGCACCGCCCTCGGCATCCCCGGCTATGCCCACCCGCTCGTCGCCCCCGCCCAGTGGGCCGAACTCGCCCGCCCGGGCGCCCCGCTGGACTGGGTGGTCCTCAATGTGGCCGCCGGCCCCGGCACCCGCCCGGATCCGCACTGTCTGGACGCGGCCGGGAGGCTGCGCGGCGCCGGCGTCCGGGTCCTCGGCCATCTGGACCTCACCCACGGCGCCCGTTCCTTCGCCGATCTGCTGTCCGACGCCCACCGGTACCTCGACTGGTACCGGGTCGACGGCTTCCTGCTGGACCGCTGCCCCACCGACCGCACCGCGCTCCCCGAGGTCCGCCGCGCGGTCACCACCCTCCGGGCGATCAGTGACCGCGCCCACATCGTGCTCGGCCACGGCAGCCACCCGCACCCCGGATACGCGGAGAACGCCGACCAACTGGTGACCTTCTGCGGATCCTGGTCCGACTACCGCTGGTCGCAGGTCGCCGAGTGGACCGCGGACTATCCGCCGGACCACTTCTGCCACTTCGTGCACGGCGTGCCCCACGGCCACCTGGAGGAGGCGCTGCGCATCGCCCGCTGGCAGGGCGCGGCGACGATCTACTTCACCGACCGCACGGACCGCCGCGGCCGAGCCGACCCCTGGGAGACGATGCCCGGCTACTGGGACGACATCGTCTCGCGTATCGGAACAGGTGTCTCGGAATGAAGAAGGCCGTGGCACTGTTACGAGGAGAACAACTGTAGTGATTGACCGACCAACGGAGTCCCCGTGTCGCTGCCACCCCTGGTCGAGCCAGCTCCTGAGCTCACCGTAGACGAGGTCCGCAGGTACTCCCGCCACCTGATCATCCCCGACGTCGGGATGGACGGGCAGAAGCGGCTGAAGAACGCCAAGGTGCTCTGTGTGGGCGCCGGCGGACTGGGCTCGCCGGCGCTGATGTATCTGGCCGCCGCCGGTGTGGGCACCCTCGGCATCGTGGAGTTCGACGAGGTCGACGAGTCGAACCTGCAGCGCCAGATCATCCACAGCCAGTCCGACATCGGCCGTTCCAAGGCGGAGTCCGCCCGGGACAGCGTCAAGGGCATCAACCCGTACGTGAACGTGGTCCTGCACGAAGAGCGGCTCGAGGCCGAGAACGTGATGGACATCTTCAGCCAGTACGACCTGATCGTCGACGGCACGGACAACTTCGCGACCCGGTACCTGGTCAACGACGCGTGCGTGCTGCTGAACAAGCCGTACGTGTGGGGTTCGATCTACCGCTTCGACGGCCAGGCCTCCGTCTTCTGGTCCGAGCACGGCCCCTGCTACCGCTGCCTCTACCCGGAGCCCCCGCCCCCCGGCATGGTCCCCTCCTGCGCCGAGGGCGGCGTCCTGGGGGTGCTCTGCGCGTCCATCGGCTCCATCCAGGTCAACGAGGCCATCAAGCTCCTCGCGGGCATCGGCGAGCCGCTGGTCGGCCGCCTGATGATCTACGACGCCCTGGAGATGACGTACCGCCAGGTCAAGGTCCGCAAGGACCCGAACTGCGCGGTCTGCGGCGAGAACCCGACCGTCACCGAGCTCATCGACTACGAGGCCTTCTGCGGCGTCGTGTCCGAGGAGGCCCAGGCGGCGGCCGCCGACTCCACGATCACTCCGAAGCAGCTCAAGGCGTGGATCGACGACGGCGAGAACATCGAGATCATCGACGTCCGCGAGCCGAACGAGTACGAGATCGTCTCCATCCCGGGCGCCCGGCTGATCCCGAAGAACGAGTTCCTCATGGGCACCGCCCTGCAGGGCCTCCCGCAGGACAAGAAGATCGTCCTGCATTGCAAGACGGGTGTCCGCAGTGCGGAAGTCCTCGCCGTCCTGAAGTCCGCGGGCTTCGCCGACGCCGTCCACGTCGGCGGCGGCGTCATCGGCTGGGTCAACCAGATCGAACCGCACAAGCCGGTCTACTGATCACCGCTTCCGCTCACCAGCGGGACTGAAGAAGCCCACGGCTCTGACCAGCACAGATGCCGTGGGCTTCGGCCGTTGTCGGCCGGTGTCTGGCATTCTGACAACGATCGGTGTGAGGTTGGTTCGTGGTGACGACCACCCGGATACATGATCGGCGGGGGCATGGCAGGGCAGCTGTTCACCTTGGTGGGTGTGCTCATCGGTGCCGTTGCGTCCTACGTGGGCGGAGCCTTGACGGAAAGGTCTCGCTGGCGGCGCCGTTCACCCTCGCGTCAGGAGCACACCGTGCCGGCCTTCGGTTCCTGCCCGTCCAGCAGGTAGGCGTTCACCGCGCTCTGCACGCACCTGTCCTTGCTGTCGTACGCACCGTGCCCCTGGCCCTTGTACGTCAGCTCGACGGCCACGCCCTTGCCGAGCGCGTCCACCATCTTCTTCGCGCCCTCGTACGGGGTGGCCGGGTCGCCGGTGTTGCCGACGACGAGGATGGGCGCCGAGCCGGGTGCGCTGACGTCGGGGTGGTCGGCGGCGCCCGCCACGGGCCAGTTGGTGCAGCTGACCATGCCCCAGGCCAGGTAGTCCCCGAACAGCGGGGAGGCGGCGCGGAACTCGGGCAGCTTCCGCTGGACGTAGTCGACTGTGTACCGCGGCTTCTCGTCGGCGCAGTTGATCGCGATGTTCGCCGCGGTGATGTTGCTGTACTCGCCGTTCTCGCTGCGGCCGTTCATCGAGTCGGACAGCAGCATGAGGATCTTGCCGTCGCCCGCGTACGCCTGCTCCAGGCCCTCGGTCAGGTACTCCCAGAAATCCTTGGAGTACAGGGACTGGGCGATGCCGTTGGTGGCGGCGGTCTGGGTGAGCTGACGCGGCGCGATGCCGGGGATCGGTTTCTTCTCCAGGTCGTTCAGCAGTTTCGCGATGCGGTTCTTGACGTCCTGCGGGGTGGCGCCGATGGGACATTCCGTGCTCTTCGACGTGCAGTCATCGGCGAAGTTGTCCAGCGCGAGCTGGAAACCCCTGGCCTGCCCGAGCGAGCTCTGTTCGGGGTCCTGCGTGGGGTCGACGACGGCGTCGAGCACGGCCCGGCCGACGTTCTTGGGGAACAGGTGGGCGTACACTCCGCCGAGTTGGGTGCCGTAGGAGATGCCGAAGTAGTGCAGCTTGGCGTCGCCGAGGACCTGACGCATCAGGTCCATGTCGCGGGCCGCGTCCGTGGTGGCCACGTGCGGCAGGATCTTCTTGGAGTTCTTCTCGCAGGCCGCGTTGAACTGCTTGGTGCGGTTCAGGAGTTGGGTGCGCTCGGCGCCGTTGTCGGGAGTCGCGTCCTGCTGGAAGTACACGTCCAGCTGGGAGTCGCTCTCGCACGTGACCGGCGCGCTGCGGCCGACCCCGCGCGGGTCGAAGCTGACCAGGTCGTAGCGGGTGCGTAGGGCGGCGTAGTCCTCGCCGAACGCGGGCAGTGTGCTGACACCGCTGCCGCCCGGGCCGCCGAAGTTGAACACGAGCGAGCCGATCCGCTTGCTCGCGGGGCCGCTGGCCCGGGCGCGGATCAGGGCGATGCCGATCGTGTCGCCCTTCGGGTTGCCCCAGTCCAGCGGCGCCTTCATGGTGGCGCACTGCCAGGAGCCGCCGCCGGGCAGCGGGGAGGGGGCGCTGCCGCTGCCCTCCGCCTCGGAGGGGGCCGGGCAGTCCTTCCAGTCCAGCTGCTGCGCCGCGAGGTCGCCGCCCTTGGCGCCGTCGCCGCATCCGGCCAGCGCGGCGGACAACAGCACGGCGGTGGTGGTCAGAGCGGCGGCGCGCAGCCGGAAGGGGTTCGCCATGCCCCCATCCTGGGGGCGGACACGCCGGTGCGCGCGGGGCGCGGGCCGTACGAGGTACGCGCACCCCTGCCCTTACAGGGCTCCCTTGCGGGTGAGGTGGTTGAAGGCCAGCCAGCCCGGGAGCACCGGCAGCCACAGCGTCAGCAGGCGGTACAGCAGGACGGCCGGGGCGGCGACCTCCTTGGGCAGACCGAAGGCGATCAGACCGAGCGTGAGGCTCGCCTCCACCGCGCCCACGCCGCCCGGGGTGGGCGCCGCGGAGCCGAGCGCGTTGCCGGCGAGGAAGACCACGGCGACGCTGGCGATGCTGAGCGAGACCGAGCCGCCGCCGAACGCCCGGACGGAGGCGTCCAGGCACATCACGAAGCAGGCCGTCAGCAGCAGCATGCCGCCGATACCGGTGACGAGCTTCTGCGGCCGTTGCAGCACGTCGAGCATGCGCGGGACGACACCGGCGAACAGCGACCGCACGCGCGTGACGACGAATTTCCGCAGGAACGGCACCGAGGTCACCACGAGCACCAGCACGGCCACGGTCAGCAGGCCCGCGATGACCGTCCGGGACGGCGACAGCGACGGGGTCTTCTCGGTGCCGGTGAGGTAGCCGAAGGACAGCAGCATCAGGATGTGCGCGCCGAGCCCGAACAGCTGCGACGCGCCGACACTCGCCACCGCGAGCCCCGGGCGCACCCCGGCGCGCTGGAGGAAGCGCGTGTTGAGGGCGACACCGCCGACCGCGGCCGGTGCCACGATCTTCACGAACGACCCGGCGACCTGCGCGGCCACCGCCTTCGGGAACGACACTCGCTCGGGCACGAACCCCAGCAGCGCCATCGACGCGGCGACGTAGCTGAGCGCGGAGAACAGCACCGCGGCGACCACCCAGCCCCACTGGGCCTGCGCGAACAGCGTGCCGAACTCGATGTGGGTGAGCTGAGTCAGCAGGTAGTACGCGCCGATCGCGCCGGCGATGAAGCTGATGAGCGTGCGCGGCCGCACCCGCTCCAGCCGGGCCGGTTCCACGGGGGCCTGCGGCCGGATCCGCAGCACCTGATGCCGGATCTGGGTGAGCAGATCCTCCTCGCGTGCCTCGTCGAGGGCTTCGTCGATGGCCCGTCGCTCCGCCCGCTCCTCGGCGCGGACCGTCTTCTTGTCGGGCTTCTCCAGGGCGGGCCGGCTCGCCTCGGACGCCTCCTCCAGGCGGGCCAGCTTGGCCTGCCTGGAGGCCTCCAGGACCGCTTCCCGTTCGCGCTGGGCGCGCTCCCGGGCGAGCCGGCGCAGCGTCGCGCGCGTGGAGCGCGTCAGCGCGATCGGCTGGAGCATCGGCAGGCAGTCGGCGACCGCGTCGGGGCCGAGCACGCCGACCGCCGAGGCCACCGCACGCTCGGCGCCCACCCGCAGCCCGAGCGTCGTGAGCAGCTGGGCCACGTCCATGCGCAGCAGCAGCTCGCCGGCGGCGATCTCGCCGCCGCGCAGCTCGCTGAGGATGACCCTGCCGGAACGATCCACCAAAATCGCGTCACCTGCGAGTCTGCGGTGCGCGATGCGCCGCGACTGCAGCGCCCGCACCTGGTGCCAGGTGTTGCGCAGCAGCTCGTCGGTGATCTCCTCGTCGGCCAGCGAGTCCAGCGTGCGCCCGCCGGTGTGCTCGTAGACGAGCATGACGGCGTCGGGGCCGAGTTCGGAGGTGGCGATCAGCTTGGGGGCGTTGGCGCCGGCCGCGATCGCCGCGTACGCCAGCAGCGCCTCCTGTTCCAGCGCCTGGCGCAGCGACTGGAGGCTGGAGCGGGTGGCGAAACCGCGCAGGGTGAGATTGCGCCACGCCCGGTAGAAGAAGCCCTGGGCCTGCTGTTCCCGGTCCACGACCGTGACGTCCAGCGGCGGGCCGTCCTCCAGGGTGACGAAGTAGCGCCGGCCACGGTCGCCGTTCTCCGTCTCCACGGCCTCCTCGCGGCTCGCGCTGACGGGGTGGAAGCCGACGTGCCGCAGGCCCGCCATCAGGGTCTGCCCGGTGGGGCGGACGTTGGGGGAGCCGACCGCGTACAGCGTGCCGTAGGCGATCGTCCAGCCGATCAGCACGGTCAGGATGATCGAGAACGGCGTGGTGTAGCCGGTGACCAGCATCGAGAACGCGTCGAGCAGCAGCACGATCCACAGCACCGCGCGCCATCTGGGTCTGCGGGACATGCCGACGGCCGTCATGTAGGCGATGACGGGTGCCAGATAGCCGTGCACGGGGTCGGTCAGCGCGTGGATGTCGCCCGGCGAGGGCTGGGTGAGCGCCTCCTGGATCGAGCCGGGGGCGGCCCTCGCGACCCACAGGTCGGTCGCGAGGGTCACTCCGTGGGCCAGGACGGCCGCGAGGACGCCGTCGGCGATGCGCAGCCCGTCGCGTTTGATCAGCCGTTCGATCGCGAAGGCGACCGGCACCAGCAGGACCGCGATGCTGGACACCAGACCCGCGATCTTGATGAGCAGATCGGGGGCCTGCCCGGTGCCCTTGTTGATGTCCTGTTCGAGACCCGAGGTGGTGCCGTGCGCGAACGCGGCGATCGCGAGCACCACCACGATGGCGAGCACGCCCACCAGCAGCCGCATGAGGTCGGAGGGTCGGTGCACGCGCGCGGGGAGCAGCGGTTCGTCGCCCTCCACGGCCTCGGCGTGCGGATCGTCGTCTGCGCCCGGACCCTGACCGGGGGGCGTGTTCTCCGAGACGTGTGCCCCCTCGGTGTCGTCGTGATCGCCTCCATGCGCGCGTGGGCCGCCGCCCGCGGGAGCTCCGGCGTCGGTGTCCCGGTCCCGCGCGCGGGGGCCGCCGTCCGCGGCCGGACCTACGTTCTCCCTGCCGTCGTCTGCGGCCGGACCGGCGGTCTCCCCGCCCTCCGTGGCCGGACCCGCGTCCTTCGCGCCGTCGTCCGTGGCCGGACCCGCGTCCTCCGTGCCGTCGTGCCTGCGCGGACCGGTGCTTTTCGGCTGCGCGTCGCCGGTCCTGCCCGCGCCGCCGGAGGCGTCGGGGCGTGCGGCGGCGTCAGGGGTGCCCGCCGCGCCTTCGGGGTGCACGCCCTGCTGATTCATGGTCTCTTCTTGGTCTCGTATCACCAGTCACCGCCCGCACGATGGTGGCATGCCCCACCGACACACGCGGGCATCAGGGTGCGAATCCGCGGGCGCACAGTCTGCCCGAAGCGCCGTCCGGGGGCGAGAGGGCCGTTCCTCGCACTCCGCGGAGCGTTGTCGGTGGGGTGCGGCAGGATGGGACGAATGAGCGAGCAGAGCCCTGCCGAGGACACCCGCGAGGAGTACGCGGACGACCTGCCGGAGTACGCCGAGCGGGTCCTCGACGTAGCCGAGCGGATCCCGCCGGGGCGGGTCATGACGTACGGGGACGTCGCCGAGTGGCTCGAGGAAGGGGGACCGCGCCAGGTCGGCCGGGTGATGTCGCTCTACGGCGGCGCCGTCCCATGGTGGCGTGTCGTACGTGCCGACGGGGTGCTCCTGCCCGGCCACGAGCTGCGCGCGCTCGCCCACTACCGCGCGGAGGGGACGCCGCTGAAGGAAGCGGCCAGGAGCGCCGAGGGCCATCTGCCGCGGCTCGACATGCGGCGGGCCCGATGGGACGGCGGGGCGGGCACAGGGGGTCACATCTGACAGCTTCCGCCATCGGATGCCCTCGGGGAGAGCCCGTCGTCCATTCGGGTGACGTGGGGGACATCCGTGGCATGACGTACGTTCGTGGGTTGTGGGACGCACGCGGCGTGAGCGCCGTGAGGGAAGAAGCGGAAGCTCTGCTTCCATCCGGTGCGGCGGCGTAGCGTCGGCTGCACGCGTCCCCGTCACCCCGCGGCCACCGCCTCGCACGCGTGACCGCCCGCCCGCCAGCACAACCACCAGGACCGGCCGATCACGTGAGCTCCTCTTTCTCCACCAGGCGCCTGCCGCACCACCAGGTGCGGCAGGGGGGCCGTGGCGCTTACCGACTGGTCCGTACCCCGCCGGCCGCCGTGGCCCCTCCTCGTCTGGACGCCGCTCAGCGCGCCGTGGTTGAGCACCGGAGCGGACCTCTGCTCGTCCTCGCCGGTCCCGGCACCGGCAAGACCACCACCCTCGTCGAGTCCGTGGCCGCACGTGTCGGCCGGGGCGCCGACGCCGAGCGCATCCTGGTGCTCACGTTCAGCCGCAAGGCCGCCGTCGACCTGCGCGACCGCATGGCCCTGCGCATCGGCGCCGCCCGCGCGCCCCGGGCGACCACGTTCCACTCGTACTGCTACGCCCTGGTGCGCGCCCACCAGGACAGCGGACTGTTCACCGAGCCGCTGCGCCTGCTCTCCGGCCCCGAGCAGGACGTCACCGTCCGTGAGCTGCTCGCCGGGCAGCCCGAGCTGGAGCGCCTCGGGCTCACCCGTGTGCGCTGGCCCGACGAGCTGCGCGCCTGCCTGACCACGCGGGGCTTCGCCGACGAGGTCCGCGCGGTCCTCGCCCGCAGTCGCGAGCTGGGCCTCGCTCCCGACTCGCTGGACGCCTTCGCCCGCCGTATCGGCCGCCCCGACTGGCGCGCCGCCGCCGCGTTCCTCGCCGACTACCTGGACGTGCTCGATCTGCAGGGCGTGATCGACTACGCGGAACTGGTCCACCGCGCGGTCCTCCTCGCCCGCCGCCCCGAGACCGCCGCACGGCTCGCCGCCCAGTACGACGCCGTGTACGTCGACGAGTACCAGGACACCGACCCCGCCCAGGTACGGCTCCTGCACGCGCTCGCCGGCGGTGGACGCACCCTGGTCGCCTTCGGTGACCCCGATCAGTCGATCTACGCCTTCCGGGGCGCCGACGTGAACGGCATCCTCGACTTCCCGGCGGCCTTCCCGCGCGCGGACGGCAGCCCAGCCCCCGTCGAGGTGCTGCGCACCTCCCGCCGCTCGGGCGCCGCCCTGCTGGCCGCGACGCGCCTGATCACCCAGCGCATGCCACTGCCCCGGCTGCCCGCCGGCAAGGTCCGTGCGCACCGGGAGCCCGCCGCTGTCCGCGACGGGGGCCGCGTCGAGGTCTACACGTACCCGACACCTGGCACAGAAGTGGACAACATCGCGGACATCCTGCGCCGCGCGCACCTGGAGGACGGTGTCGCCTGGAGCGACATGGCCGTCCTGGTCCGGGCCGGGGCACGCTCGCTGCCGACCCTCCGCCGCGCCCTCACCGCGGCCGGCGTCCCGCTGGACATCGACGGCGACGACCTGCCCCTGCGCCACGAACCGGCGGTGGCCCCCCTGCTGGCGGCGCTGCGCGCGGTGGCCACGGCGGAGGCCCGGCGCCATGACCGGAACCCCTCAGCGGAGGCCGAACTGCCCTCTGCGGAAGCCCCTTTGGAAGAGGCAGCCGCTGAAGGAGCTGCTGCTGAAGCGGCCGTCGCCGTGGACGCAGCACCCGAAGACAGCACAGAGGGCGGGCCCGACACCGCCTGGCTCGACACCGAGACCGCGCTCACCCTGCTCGCCTCCCCCCTCGCCGGCATGGACCCGGCCGACCTGCGCCGCCTCGGGCGTGCCCTGCGAGAGGAGGAGCGGGCCGCCGGCAACCCGTTGCCGCCCCCTTCCGACGTGCTGCTCGCCCGCGCGCTCGCCGAACCCGAGCGCCTCGCCGTACACGACCCGGTGTACGCGCGCGGGGCGCAGCGTCTCGGCGCGCTGCTCCGCAAGGCCCGCGAACGCCTCGCGGGCGGCGGTACGGCCGAGGAGGCGCTGTGGGACCTGTGGGAGGGCACGCCCTGGCCCACGCGCCTGGAGCGGGCCGCCCGGCGCGGCGGCGCGGCCGGCCGCAACGCCGACCGGGACCTGGACGCCGTGTGCGCGCTGTTCGCCACCGCCGCGCGCGCGGAGGAGCGCACCGGAGGCCGTGGCGCCCTGAACTTCCTGGAGGAGATCGAGGCCGAGGACATCGCCGCCGACACGCTCGCCCGCCGCGCCGTACGCCCCGACGGCGTCCGCCTGATGACCGCGCACCGCGCCAAGGGCCTTCAGTGGCGGCTGGTCGTCGTCGCCGGTGTCCAGGAGGGCCTGTGGCCCGACCTGCGCCGCCGTGGCTCCCTCCTGGAGGCCGACCGCATCGGCCGCGACGGACTCGCCGAACCGCTCACCCCAGGTGCCCTGCTCGCCGAGGAGCGCCGGCTGTTCTACGTCGCCGCCACGCGCGCGCGTGAACGCCTCGTCGTCACCGCAGTGAAGGCACCGGCCGACGACGGCGACCAGCCGTCCCGCTTCCTGACCGAACTCGGCGTCGAGCCCCGGGACGTCACCGGCCGCCCCCGCCGCCCGCTGTCCGTGGCCGCGCTCGTCGCCGAGCTGCGCGCCACCACGGTCGACCCGCGCGCGTCCGCCGCCCTGCGGGAGGCCGCCGCCCGCCGGCTGGCCCGGCTGGCGGCGCTCGCCGACGAGGACGGCCGGCCACTGGTGCCGTCCGCGCACCCCCACCGCTGGTGGGGCATGTACGACCCGACCGAGAGCAAGGTGCCGCTGCGGCACCGCGACCGGCCGGTCGTGCTCTCCGGCAGCGCCCTCGACCAGCTCGCCAACACCTGCGCGCTCCAGTGGTTCCTGGGCCGCGAGGTGAAGGCCGACGCCCCGGCCACCACCGCGCAGGGCTTCGGCAACGTCGTCCACGTCCTCGCCGACGAGGTCGCCTCCGGCCGTACCCCCGCCGACCTCGACGTCCTGATGGAACGCCTGGACTCGGTCTGGAATGCGCTGGCCTTCGATGCGCCCTGGAAGTCGCAGCAGGAGAAGGACAACGCGCGCGTGGCGCTCGAACGCTTCCTGAACTGGCATGTGCTGGACCGCACCGGACGCACCCCGGTGGCGAGCGAGCAGGACTTCGACGTCACCCTCGAAGCGGGCGACTACCAGGTCCGCATCCGCGGCCAGATGGACCGCGTGGAGGCGGACGGCGACGGCCGCGCCTACGTGGTGGACTTCAAGACCGGCAAGCAGGCACCCAGCGCCGGCGAGGTGGCCCGCCATCCCCAGCTCGCCGTCTACCAGCTCGCCGTCCAGGAGGGCGCCGTCGACGAGGCCTTCGACGGCGTACACCCCGAACCCGGCGGCGCCGAACTGGTGCACCTCAGGCAGGGCGCCGCCCAGCGCGACGGAGGCGACAGCCTGCCCAGGACGCAGACCCAGGAGCCGCTGTCGGGGGAGTGGGTCGGCGAGCTGCTCGCCACCGCCGCCGGCAAGGTCCTCGACGAGCGGTTCGCGCCGGACACCGGCCAGCACTGCACCCACTGCGCGTTCCGCGCCTCGTGCAGCGCCCGGCCCGAGGGGCGGCACGTGGTGGAGTGAGCCACCCGAAGGTGCCGGAGTGACGCACGGCACCACACGCGCTGACCTGCGTCTCTTCCTCCCCGGACGACTGATCCGCGCCCGGTTGTCAGTGCTCGCCGCTAGCCTCTTTCGACATGCCCGCCCGTATCACCGACCCCGAGCAGCTCAAAGAGCTCCTCGGCATCCCGTTCACCCCGGAGCAGACGGCCTGCATCACCGCGCCGCCCGCCCCGCAGGTCATCGTGGCCGGAGCCGGCTCGGGCAAGACCACCGTGATGGCCGCCCGCGTGGTCTGGCTGGTCGGCACCGGCCAGGTCGCCCCCGAACAGGTCCTCGGCCTGACCTTCACCAACAAGGCCGCCGGCGAGCTGGCCGAACGCGTCCGCAAAGCACTGATCAAGGCCGGCGTGACCGACCCGGACGTCATCGACCCGGACAACCCGCCGGGCGAGCCGGTGATCTCGACGTACCACTCCTTCGCCGGCCGCCTCCTCACCGACCACGGCCTGCGCCTCGGCCTGGAACCCACCTCCCGGCTGCTCGCCGACGCCACCCGTTACCAGCTCGCCGCGCGCGTGCTGCGCGAGGCCCCCGGCCCCTACCCCGCGCTGACCCGCTCCTTCGCCGACCTCGTCAGCGACCTGCTCGCCCTCGACTCCGAACTCGCCGAACACCTCGTCGACCCCGAGGACGTGCGCGCCTTTGACGCGGAGCTGCTGCACACCCTGCGGAGCGCCAAGCTCACCAACGCCGAGCTGCGCAAGGTCCCCGAGACGGCCGCCGCCCGCCGTGAACTGGCCGAACTCGTCCGGCGCTACCGCACGGCCAAGCGCGAACGCGACCTGCTCGACTTCGGCGACCAGATCGCCCTGTCCGCCCGGCTCGCCCGCATCCCCGAGGTGGGCCGCCTGCTGCGCGAGGAGTTCCGCGTGGTGCTCCTGGACGAGTACCAGGACACCTCCGTGGCCCAACGCGTCCTGCTGGCAGGCCTGTTCGGCGGCGGTACGGGCCATCCGGTGACCGCGGTCGGCGACCCCTGCCAGGCCATCTACGGCTGGCGCGGCGCCTCCGTCGCCAACCTGGACGACTTCCCCGCCCACTTCGCGCACGCCGACGGCCGCCCCGCCACCCGTCAGGCGCTCAGCGAGAACCGCCGCAGCGGCGGCCGCCTCCTCGACCTCGCCAATGGTCTCGCCGAGCCCCTGCGCGCCATGCACGCGGGCGTGGAGGCCCTGCGCCCGGCCCCCGGCGCCGAGCACGACGGCACGGTCCGCTGCGCCCTGCTGCCCACCCACGCCGAGGAGATCGGCTGGATCTCCGACTCCATCGCCCACCTCGTGCACACCGGCACGGCCCCCGGCGAGATCGCCGTACTGTGCCGCACGGCCACCGACTTCGCCGAGATCCAGGGCGCCCTCGTGGCCCGGGACATCCCCGTCGAGGTGGTCGGCCTGTCCGGGCTGCTGCACCTGCCGGAGGTCGCCGACCTCGTCGCCGTCTGCGAGGTCCTTCAGGACCCCGGGGCCAACGCCTCCCTGGTACGCCTGCTGACCGGCCCGCGCTGGCGCATCGGCCCCCGCGACCTCGCCCTGCTCGGCCGCCGCGCCCGCCTGCTGGTCGTCCACACGCGCGTGGACGACACCGACGACCCGGACCGCCGGCTCGCCGCCGCCGTCGAAGGGGTCGACCCGGCCGAGGTGACATCGCTCGCGGACGCCCTCGACACCTTCCTCGAAACACCCCTGAACGGCGAGGGGGACGACGACGAGCTGCCGTTCTCCCCGGACGCGCGCGTGCGCTTCGCGCACCTGGCCGCCGAACTGCGTGACCTGCGCCGCTCGCTGTCCGACCCGCTGATGGACGTCCTGCACCGCGTTCTCGCCGTCACCGGCCTGGAGGTGGAGCTGTCGGCGTCCCCGCACGCCCTGGCCGCCCGCCGCCGCGAGACCCTGTCCAACTTCCTCGACATCGCCGCCTCCTTCGCGGCGAGCGACGCGGACGCCACCCTGCTCGCCTTCCTCGGCTTCCTGCGCACCGCCGCGCAGTACGAGAAAGGCCTCGACAACGCCCTGCCCGGCGGCGAGAACACCGTCAAGGTGCTCACCGCCCACAAGTCCAAAGGCCTGGAGTGGGACGTCGTGGCCGTTCCCGGACTGGTCAAGGGCACGTTCCCCAGCGCACAGGGCCGCGAGAAATGGACGGCGCAGGCCAAGGTGGTGCCGCACGCCCTGCGTGGCGACTCCGACACCCTGCCCGACATCGAGGGCTGGGACGCGCGCGGCATGAAGGCCTTCCATGAGGCCATGAAGGACCACCAGCACACCGAGGAGCTCCGCCTCGGCTACGTCACCTTCACCCGCCCCCGCTCCCTGCTGCTCGGCTCCGGCCACTGGTGGGGACCCAGCCAGAAGAAGAAGCGCGGCCCCTCCGGCTTCCTCCAGGCACTCCACGACCACTGTGCCGCCGGACACGGCGAGATCGAGGCGTGGGCCGAGGAGCCTGCCGAGGACGCGGAGAACCCCGCCCTGCACACCGCCGACGCCGACCAGGTCTGGCCGCTCCCGCTGGATGCCGCCGCCCTGGCCCGCCGCCGCGCGGCCGCCGAGACCGTCCTCGCCCACCTGGACGCCCTCGCCGCCCAGGACACCGGCCACCCGCCGGCCGCCCACGACCCCGCCGCCCTCGACGACCCGGACTGGCCCCCGCCGCCGGACGACGACCTCTATGGCGACGAGTCCTACGACGACGCGCCCTACGACACGTACGACGAGGACTTCCCGTACGACGAGGACCCCTTCGGCGACGAGGAACCGCCGTACGACACGGACGCCCCCGGCGCAGCCGACCGCGCCGACCGGGACACCCGGAGCGCCGGCCGCCGGCCCACGATCCCGCACCAGGCGCCCGCCCCGCCGCACCGTCCCGCCGAGGCGTCGTACGACGGTGACCTCACCCCCGAGGAGGCCCGCACCATCGCCTCCTGGGACCGTGACCTGGACGCGCTCACCGGAGAGTTGCTGCGCGCCCGGCAGGCCGTCACCGACGTCCCGCTGCCCGTCACGCTCACCGCGTCCCAGCTGATGCGCCTGGCCGAGGACCCGGACGGGCTCGCACAGGAACTCGCGCGCCCCATGCCGCGCCCCCCGCAACCGGCCGCGCGCCGGGGCACCCGCTTCCACGCCTGGGTCGAAGCCCGCTTCGAGGAACTGACACTGCCCCTGCTGGAGCCCGACGAGCTGCCCGGCAGCGATGCCGAGATCGCCGACGAACACGACCTGGAAGCCCTGAAGGAGGCCTTCGAACGCAGCGAGTACGCCCGGCGCACCCCCTACCGGGTCGAGTCCCCCTTCCAGCTCACCCTCGCCGGCCGCGTCGTGCGGGGCCGGATCGACGCGGTCTACAAGCACGGCGACGGCGACCAGGCGACGTACGAGATCGTCGACTGGAAGACCAGCCGCACCCGCAGCGCCGACCCGCTTCAGCTCGCCATCTACCGGCTGGCCTGGGCCGAGCAGCAGGGCGTACCGCCCGAGTCGGTCACGGTAGCCTTCCTGTACGTGCGCAGCGGCGAGGTCGTACGACCGCACGACCTGCCGGACCGGGCCGCCCTCGAACGGCTCCTCACGGAAGACGCCGAAGTGGCACACCGAACGACCTGAGTGTGACGAACCGCCCGCCGAGGATGTCAGTGCGGGCCGATAGGCTCGTGAACATGAGCCAGACCCCGGACAGCGCCGTCCGTACGTACATCGAGCAGCACCGCGCCGCCTTCCTCGACGACCTCGCGGCATGGCTGCGCATCCCGTCCGTGTCGGCCCAGCCCGACCACGCGCCCGACGTACGGCGCAGCGCCGACTGGCTCGCCGCCCAGCTCAAGGAGACCGGCTTCCCGACCGCCGAGGTCTGGCTGACCCCGGGCGCTCCGGCCGTCTTCGCCGAGTGGCCCTCGGACGACCCCGAGGCGCCCACCGTCCTCGTCTACGGCCACCACGACGTGCAGCCCGCCGCCCGCGAGGACGGCTGGGACAGCGACCCCTTCGAGCCGGTCGTCCGCGGAAACCGTCTCTACGCGCGCGGGGCGGCCGACGACAAGGGCCAGGTGTTCTTCCACACACTCGGCGTCCGCGCCCACCTCGCCGCCACCGGCCGCACCGCCCCAGCGGTCCACCTGAAGCTGCTGATCGAGGGCGAGGAGGAGTCCGGCTCCCCGCATTTCCGCGCCCTCGTCGAGGAGCACGCCTCACGGCTCGCCGCCGACGCCGTGATCGTGTCGGACACCGGCATGTGGTCCGAGGACACCCCGACCGTCTGCACCGGCATGCGCGGCCTCGCCGAGTGCGAGATCCGGCTGTACGGCCCCGACCAGGACATCCACTCCGGCTCCTTCGGCGGCGCCGTACCCAACCCGGCCACCGCGGCCGCCCGCCTGGCCGCCGCCCTGCACGACGAGCACGCACGCGTGGCGATCCCCGGCTTCTACGACGGCATCGTGGAACTGACCGACCGCGAGCGCGAGCTGTTCGCCGAGCTGCCCTTCGACGAACAGCGCTGGCTGGACACCGCCAAGTCCCGAGCCACCCACGGCGAGGCCGGCTACAGCACCCTCGAACGCATCTGGGCCCGCCCGACCGCCGAGGTCAACGGCATCGGCGGCGGCTACCAGGGCCCCGGCAGCAAGACGATCATCCCGTCCACGGCCATGGTGAAGCTGTCCTTCCGGCTGGTCGCCGGCCAGGACCCCGACCAGGTGGAGCAGGCCGTCCGCGCCTGGGCCGAGGAGCAGCTGCCCGCCGGGATCCGGCACGAGATCGTCTTCGCCGCGGCCACGCGCCCGTGCCTGACACCCCTCGACCACCCCGCGCTGCGGTCCGTGGCCCGCGCTATGGGCCGCGCCTTCGAAAGACCGGTCCGCTTCACCCGCGAGGGCGGCTCCGGACCCGCCGCCGACCTCCAGGAAGTCCTCGGCGCCCCCGTGCTCTTCCTGGGCATCTCCGTCCCCTCCGACGGCTGGCACGCCCCCAACGAAAAGATCGAGCTGGACCTCCTGCTCAAGGGTGTCGAGACCAGCGCCTACCTGTGGGGTGACCTGGCCGAGCACTGGCGTCCCACGCCCTGACCCGCCGACGACATACGGGAGGGCACCGCAGCCGGGCACACTGGAACGACCGCCCCGGCCGCCCAGCCCTCGTCCGGTGCCTCCCGCCGTACGTCCCGCCGAACCGCCCGCCGAACGAACCGCTGCCCTGGGGGAGTTGGAAGCACCCGTGACCACCTGGACCGACGACACAGCCGATCGACCCATCTCGCTGACCGCACCGAGCGGCATCGACCGCGCCGCCCACCACCGGCTGGACGAGGCCTGGCTCGCGGCGGCGTGGAGCCACCCGACGACCCGCTGCTTCGTGGTCTCCGGCGGTCAGGTACTCATCGACGAGACCCCGGACGGCCGGACCGAACTCGTCATGACACCCTCCTTCGAGGCCCCGCTCACCGAGGCGCACCGCTACTTCCTCGGCATCGACGAGGACGGCGTCAGCTACTTCGCGCTCCAGAAGGACGCGCTGCCCGGCCGTATCGACCAGTCCGCGCGTCCCGCCGGGCTGCGGGAGGCGGGCCTGCTGCTCTCCCCACGCGACGCCGGGCTCATGGTGCACGCGGTCGGCCTGGAGAACTGGCAGCGCACCCACCGCTTCTGCTCCCGCTGCGGCGAACGCACGGTCATCGCCGCCGCCGGCCACATCCGCCGCTGCCCGGCCTGCGGCGCCGAGCACTACCCGCGCACCGACCCCGCAGTGATCATGGCCGTGACCGACGCGGACGACCGCATCCTGCTCGGCCGCCAGGTCCACTGGCCCGAGGGCCGCTTCTCCACGCTCGCCGGCTTCGTCGAACCCGGCGAGTCCATCGAGCAGGCGGTGCGCCGCGAGGTGTCCGAGGAGGTCGGCGTCACCGTCGGTCCCGTGGAGTACGTGGCCAGCCAGCCCTGGCCCTTCCCGTCCAGCCTGATGCTCGGCTTCATGGCCCGCGCCACCTCGACCGAGATCGACGTGGACGGCGACGAGATCCACGAGGCCCGCTGGTTCTCCCGCGAGGAACTGCACGACGCCTTCGAGTCCGGCGAGGTGCTGCCGCCCTACGGCATCTCCATCGCGGCCCGCCTGATCGAGATGTGGTACGGCAAGCCGCTGCCGACGCGCAGCTTCGTCTGAGGCGTCACCGGTGACCGGCGACCCGTACTGGAACCACAACGTCCACTATCACCGCGCCGTACTGGCCGCCGTACTCGACGGCTGCGGCGTGGCCCTGGACGTCGGTTGCGGCGACGGGCTGCTGGCCCGCAAACTCGCGGCTCGGGCGGAGCAGGTGACGGGCGTGGACCGCTCGCCGGAGATGATCCGGCAGGCCCGCGCCCAGCAGCCCGGGAACGTCAGCTTCGTGCAGGCCGACTACCTGGACGGCGCCGCGCTGCCCGCGGGCGCCTACGCGTTCGTCAGCGCGGTCGCGGTCGTGCACCACACCCGGTTCGAGGACGCGATCGGCGCCCTGACCCGGCTGGTCGCGCCCGGCGGCCGACTGGTCGTGGTCGGGCTCGCCCGCAACCACACCCTGCGCGACTGGCTGATCAGCGGCTGCGGGCTGCCCGTGAGCAGACTGCTCGCGCGCTTGCACGGCGGCAAGCGCGGCCCGGCCGACATGCCCATGGAGAAGTCGACCATGCACTGGGCCGAGGTCCGCGAGGCCGCCCACCGCCTGCTGCCCGGCTGCCGCTACCGGCGCCGCTTGCTGTGGCGCTACGTCGTCGTCTGGGACAAGACACAGCAGGGCGGCCCCTGAAAGAAGGATCAGGGGCCGCCCTTGCCGTGATCACCGCGGAAACCCGCGGCACGTCACGCGGCGAGCTTCTGCTTCACCTGGGCCAGCGACGGGTTCGTCAGCGTGGTGCCGTCCGCGAAGAGCACGGTCGGGACCGTCTGGTTTCCGCCATTCGCCTTCTCGACAAAAATGGCGGACTCGGGGTCCTGCTCGATGTTGATCTCGGTGTAGGCGATGCCCTCCCGTTCCAGCTGGCTCTTCAGCCGCCGGCAGTAGCCGCACCAAGTCGTGCTGTACATCGTCACAGTGCCCTGCATGTCTCTCGCGCTCCTCAGGCAGCTCGGAAAGTCGTCCAGGGGGAGAACGTACGCGAGCCGCCGGCCATTCCCACCGGGGGTATCCACAGGCCGCTGTGACGCCTGCCGCATTCATACGACTATCGGTGCCCGCCTGTGGACAACCGGCACGGCAGTCCCGGGCGACCTGGCAGCATGGCGGTGTGACAGCAGCAACGCACTCCACCCTCTTCCCGCAGGCACCGGACTCTGCCGACGCGGTGCTCGAAGGGCTCGACCCCGAGCAGCGCGCGGTGGCCACCGCCCTGCACGGCCCGGTGTGCGTCCTCGCCGGAGCGGGCACGGGCAAGACCCGGGCGATCACCCACCGCATCGCCTACGGAGTGCGCGCCGGAATCCTCCAGCCCTCCAGCGTGCTCGCCGTCACCTTCACCAACCGCGCCGCAGGAGAGATGCGCGGCCGGCTGCGCCAGCTCGGCGCGCACGGCGTCCAGGCCCGCACCTTCCACTCCGCTGCCCTGCGCCAGCTGCAGTACTTCTGGCCGAAAGCGATCGGTGGCGGCATGCCCCGGCTCATCGACCGCAAGATCCAGCTCGTCGCCGACGCCGCCGCAAGCCTGGGCACCCGGCTCGACCGGGGCGAGCTGCGGGACGTCACCGCCGAGATCGAATGGTCCAAGGTCACCCAGACCATCCCCGCCGACTACCCGTACGCGGCTGCGAAGGCTGGCCGCGAGGTCCCGCGCGACCCCGCCGAGATCGCCCATCTCTACGCGGCCTACGAAGACCTCAAGCGCGACCGCGCGGTGATCGACTTCGAGGACGTCCTGCTCCTGACCGTCGCCATCCTCCAGGACCGGCACGACATCGCCGAACAGGTTCGCGCGCAGTACCAGCACTTCGTCGTCGACGAATACCAGGACGTCAGCCCCCTGCAGCAGCGGCTGCTGGAGCTGTGGCTCGGCGACCGCGACAACCTGTGCGTCGTCGGCGACGCCAGCCAGACCATCTACTCGTTCACGGGAGCAACACCCGACCACCTTCTCGACTTCCGCACCCGGCACCCCGGCGCCACCGTCGTCAAACTCGTCCGCGACTACCGTTCCACCCCCCAGGTGGTCCACCTTGCCAACGGCCTGCTCGCCCAGGCCCGCGGCCGCGCCGCCGACCACCGGCTGGAACTGGTCTCCCAGCGCACCCCCGGCCCCGAGCCGGTCTACACCGAGTACACCGACGAGCCCGCCGAGGCCGAAGGCGCCGCCCGCCGCATCCGCGAGCTGATCGACGCGGGCGTCCCGGCCGCCGAGATCGCCGTCCTGTTCCGTACGAACGCCCAGTCCGAGACCTACGAGCAGGCCCTCGCCGACGCCGGCGTCCCCTACCAGCTGCGCGGCGCCGAGCGCTTCTTCGACCGGCCCGAGGTGCGCAAGGCCGGCATCGCCCTGCGCGGCGCGGCCCGCTTCGGCGGCAACGACTCCCTTCTGGACGACGCCGTGGACCTGCCCTCCCAGGTGCGTGCCGTCCTGTCCGGAGAGGGCTGGACCACCGAGCCCCCGGCCGGCTCCGGCGTCGTCAGAGAGCGCTGGGAATCCCTCGCCGCCCTGGTCAACCTCGCCCAGGACCTCGCCGCAGCCAAGCCCGGCGCCGCCCTCGGCGACTTCGTCACGGAACTGGACGAGCGGGCGAACGCCCAGCACGCCCCCACCGTCCAGGGCGTCACCCTCGCCTCCCTGCACGCCGCCAAGGGCCTGGAGTGGGACGTCGTCTTCCTGGCCGGCATCGCCGAGGGCATGCTGCCCATCACCTACGCCAGGACCGACGAGCAGATCGAGGAGGAACGCCGGCTCCTCTACGTCGGTGTCACCCGCGCGCGGGAACGGCTCCATGTCTCCTGGGCGCTGTCCCGCTCGCCGGGCGGCCGTCCCAACCGCAGACCGAGCCGCTTCCTCGACGGGCTGCGTCCCGGCACCACCGCCACCGTCGGCCACACGGGCGGCGGCGGCACCGGAGGCGTCGAGCGCGGGACAGTCGCAGGAACCGCCACCGCTCCCCGGCGTGCCCAGCGCACCCCCGCCCGTTGCCGGGTCTGCGGCCGCACGCTCACCGAAGCGGGCGAGATGAAACTGATGCGCTGTGAGGACTGCCCCTCGGACATGGACGAAGGGCTCTACGAACGGCTGCGCGAGTGGCGGGCGGTACAGGCCGAGCGCAGCGGACAGCCGGACTTCTGCGTCTTCACCGACCGCACCCTGATGGCCATCGCCGAGGCCCGGCCCGAGAGTTCCGCCGAGCTGTCCCGCATCCCCGGTGTCCTCAGCCGCAAGCTGCGCAGCTACGGAACCGACGTTCTGGCCATCTGCGCAGGTCACGACGTCGGGGACGCCGACGAGGACGACTGATACGAACTCGTCGAAAAAATAGTTTGCGCATGCCCCGGCAATCCCCATAGGTTCTAGGCACGGAAGCCGCGGCCTTCTCGAAGGGCCCAGCTCCGTGATGTACTTGCATATCCGAACGGACTGGTTCACCCCAGTCCCCCAAGACGCCGAGAGGAGGCGAGTCCAGTGATCAGCATCAACACCAGCACCACCAGCACGGCCAAACTGACCGATCGCTCGGCCGTCTCCCTGTGCATGCTCGGCGCCTTCCACCAGGGCACCGGTCTGTCCGGCATTCGTGCCGAGCGTCCGGCGTTCTCCCTTGCACCCGCGGGCCTTCCCGTCCGTGAGCGCAATGAGCGACCGACCAAGGCACTGGAAGCGGTAGCGGCACAGGCACAGGCCTATGCCTTTGCGGCGGCCGGTGCCGGATTCCGGAAGCAGACGACGCAGCACCACCAGATGTGGGCCTTCCGTGGGCCAAAACCCTGGAGTGATCCAGCCTGATCCGATCAGGCCGGCGCCTTCAGGGCCGCGGAACCCCACCCGGGATCCGCGGCCCTTCTGTTTTCCCCGAACGGGGACGACGGACCGAGGGGGCCTCGGGACAAGAAAAGAACCCGGTACCAGCCGACACCCGGTCAACCGGCCGGAACGACCAGACGAGGAAGACCAACCGTGCAACTCGAAGCGCACGCCCCGTCCGTACCGCCTTCGCAAACGATCCCCCCGCCCGGCCTCACGGAGGACTCCACCTTGACCCCCCTCGCCCCCCTCACCGCGCTCACCGCGCTCGACGACGCCATCGAGAACCTCGGCGTACCCGTCCCCTGCCGTTCCTACGACCCGGAGGTCTTCTTCGCCGAGTCGCCGGCGGACGTCGAGTACGCCAAGTCCCTCTGCCGCACCTGCCCGCTGATCGAGGCCTGCCTCGCCGGCGCCAAGGAGCGGCGTGAGCCCTGGGGCGTCTGGGGTGGCGAGCTGTTCGTCCAGGGTGTCGTCGTCGCCCGGAAGCGGCCGCGTGGTCGCCCGCGCAAGAACCCGGTCACGGCATGAACACCGCAGGAACGATCGACCGTCCCCTCACGCACGACCCCAAGAAGCAGGCCCCGATGAAGCCGTCCACCAGCGAGCTCGCAGGCTCCGCGACCCCAGACGTCACCACCACCGGCGCGAGTGAAGCGCGCCAGAACAGGACCCGAGAGATGCAACTCATGCAAGAAGCCCTGGCTCGTGCGCATATGCACGAGCGACTCCATGAGGCCGTGCGGGAACGCCGGGCCGTGCGCCTGGCGGCCGCCCAGCGGATGCAGCGCAGGGCCGAGCGCGCCTCGCTGCGCGCCCGCCGCGCGCTCGCCATGGCCGTCATGCAGTAACGATCACACCTGCAGAAGCGGTGGCCTCCCGGCCCGGGAGGCGAAGCCTTCTCGAGCGGGGGCCGGTCCGGCCGAACGGACCGGCCCCCGCGGTGCGTTGCGCGGGCGATCCGCCGCCGACGGAGTTATCGTCGCCGGGTGACGAGTCTTCCCGGAGGAAGTGATCAGGGCGGCTCCACCCCGGAGCGCCGCGTGCTCGTGTGCGCCCGCTGCGGCACCCCCGCCGACGGCCCCCCGCCGGCCACCTGGACCTGCTCCGTGGAGAATGGCGTCCGCCAGTACTTCTGCGACTCCTGCTCCAGGGAGAACCTGAGGGCGATCGAGGGGCGGCTGGACTCGTCCTGGTGGTGAGCCGCTTCTCGGGGGCCCCTCCCCCCTCCCCTCCCCCCCACCCCCTTCAAGGACCCAGGGCCCCCGATTCCAGGCACCCCGGATCAAGCCTCCGCCGCAGGCTCCTCCTCGGTCAGTTCGTCATCGAAGGCGTCGGGGACGAACCCCGGCAGCCACTCCTCCAGTTCCTCGCGGAGCCGCACCGTGGCACCCAGTTGGCACAGGACGCCGATCGTGCTCAGGGTCACCCGGTGGATCAGCAGATAGGCGGGCGGCAGGTTGAGCCGCTTGCCCAGCTGGTAGGCGGGGGAGCGGGGGTCGGCGATGCGGGCGGCCTGGTTGCGCATCCAGCTGCGGGTGAAGGTGAACGCCTCGACCCGGGCCGGTTCGATGATCGGCAGCAGATAGTCGAGGACCGCGTCGGGGTCCAGCTCTATGGACTCCTTCACGAACCCTTCCTCGCAGAGGAGTTCGTAGACCGGCTCGGCTTCGCCGTCCAGGGTCATGCGGAGGGAGACGCCGATCGGCAACGGCAGTCCGCCGGGCAGCCGGTCGACCGTGCCGAAGTCCAGGACGCCCAGGCGCCAGTCGTCCTCGCCGGCCGGGCCGCCGGGCAGCAGCCGGAAGTTGCCGGGGTGCGGGTCGGCGTGCAGCAGTCCGGTGCGGGCCGGGCCCGAGAAGAGGAACCGGGCCAGGAGCTGGCCGGCGCGGTCGCGCTGCTCCTCGGTGCCGTCCGAGATCACCTCCGACAACGGGATGCCGTCGATCCACTCGGTCACCAGGACCTGATCGCACTGGTGCACCACCGCAGGGACCACCACGTCCGGGTCGTCGGCGAACTCCTCCGCGTGAGCGCTCTGGGCCTGCGCCTCCAGGCCGTAGTCCAGTTCCTCGGAGACGCGGTCCTTCAGTTCCGCGATGAGCGGCTTGATGTCCATGCCGGGAATCAGCGGCCCCAACAGGCGGGCGAACCGGCTCAGTTGACCCAGGTCGGAGAGCAGGGCCTCGCCGGCGCCCGGGTACTGCACCTTGACCGCCACCTCGCGGCCGTCGTGCCACACGGCCCGGTGCACCTGCCCGATCGAGGCCGCGGCGGCCGGTTTGTCCTCGAACTCCTCGAACAGATCACGCCAGTTTGGGCCCAGTCGCTCCGTGAGCACCGCGTGCACCGTGCGGGTCGGCATCGGCGGCGCCGCTTCCTGCAGCTTGGTCAGGGCCGCGCGGTAGGGCCCGGCGACCTCCTCGGGCAGTGCGGACTCGAAGACGGACAGCGCCTGCCCGAACTTCATCGCACCGCCCTTCAGCTCGCCGAGCACTTTGAACAGCTGCTCGGCCGTGCGCTGTTGCAGTTCACGGCCGACGATCTCCGCGGACTCGCCCACGATCCGCTTGCCCAGCCCCCAGGTCGCCCGGCCGGCGATGCCGAGCGGGAGCGCGGCGAGCTTGGCGGTACGGGTGACCGCCTTCCGGGGAAGATCAGACATGCGCCCTCCAAGTCCCAGTCGGCCGTGCCGCGCCTGCCTTGCGTCGTCGCTGCGTGGACGGCCGTTGCACCGCCATTGTCGCGCGCGGTCCGCCGCCGGTTGAGGAGTGCTCCCCCTTCTTACCTCTCTCCGCCGCGCCGCACCCGCATGCCGGATGCGGCCGGACCGGTCGGGCGTGCCAGTCCATGCCGGGCGCGGACACCTCCCAGCGGGTGCCTGTGCTGGACGGCGACTGCCCGTCGAGGAAGGTCAGCGCGTGTGCCGCGGCCAGTCCGGCGACCGCCGTGGCCAGCGTCAGATCGCAGGCCCCGACCGGGCGGGCCCTGCCGCAGCGCCACTGGGCGGTCAGCCGGGGCCAGGCCGGGTCCCGGTCCCCGCGGCCGAGGTGGAGACAGCCGGCGCAGCCCGATGTGCCGGGCAGAACGAGTGGTCCGACGACACCGGTGCCCTCGACGACACCGGCGTACAGATGCGGCGTTCCCGAGGCCATGAGCGGCTCGGCTTCGGCCGGGTCGGGGGCGTGCACGGCCACGTCGTCCCGGGGTGTGAGGATCACCAGGTCGAGTCCGCGGTCCCGGGCGCCGGAGCCGGGGGAGTGGGCGTGGCGCGGTGGGCGGTCGGGTGCGGCACGGCGCACCGCGGCTCGCGCCGCCGTGTCCCGGCGCTCGCCGAGCGACTCGGCGGGCAGTCCGCCCGGTGCCACGTCCCATGGTTCCACGCATCCCATGTCGCGCACGTCGACCTCGCCGACTCCGGCGCCCGACAGCACCGACGCCAGTACGGCGCCGACCCGGCCCGCGCCCCGCACCCGCACGCGCAGCGCGCGGCGGGCGGCGAGCCGGGCCAGTGCGCCGCCCGGCTCGGTCGTGGTCAGGGACAGTGCGGCGAGGTCGGGGCGCAGCCGCCGCAGGACGTCCGGCTTCTCGCGCAGCGTGTCCGCGGCCGGTCCGCCGCCGCGTGCGTCGTCCACCAGGCCCGCGCGGGCCAGCCGCTGAAGCAGGGTGTCGACCTGGCCGGCCGGGAGGTTCATACGGCTGCCCTCCTCGCGCAGCAGTGGCAGCCCGCGTGTGCCGTTGAGCAGATCCAGAAAGCCGCGCGTCGCCGGGTCCATCGGTCCCAGCGCCAGTGCGTGCGCCGGGGTCATCCCGAACTGCACGGTGTCGCGATCACGCCAGCCGCGCCGTAGCGCGGGCTTCATCATCGGATGCATGACTGGCCCCCGTATCCCTTGAAAGCATCCCAAACGTCCGAAAGCATCCCAACATCTGATCGCCGGTGGGGCCGGTCGCGCCCCGCCGACGACTGCCAGCATGCCGCACCCGTCCGTCCGGCGCCGAGAGTTGTCCACAGGCTGGGGGTTTCGTCATATAAGACGATCTGAGGTGGCCGGGCAGAATTCACCGAACCGATCCGGCGAACCCGGCAAAACCGATCAGGCAAAGTCGCTCAATGCGGACGCGCGGAGCCGGAAAAACCGGATGTGCGGATCAGTCGTAGGAATCATAGGAATCAAACGCATGGTGGGGGATCGGGATCGAACCCTCCCGGAGCCGGGACTTTGGCCATGCCCAACGGGTAACGTCGGGGCGTGCCCGCCGACCCACTGCACCGCGCCGGAAAGCCACAGCGCAGCACGACGAGCCAGCCGCCCGGCGGCTCGGGGGCGAGCGCGATCGAGGTCCGCAGGAGTTCCCGGCGCCGCCGGACGGTCTCCGCGTACCGCGAGGGCGATCGCACCGTCGTACTGATCCCCGCCCGGATGTCGAAGGCGGAGGAGCAGCGCTGGATCACCGTCATGCTCGACAAACTCGCTGCCCAGGAGAGCAAGCGGGTGCTCGGCGACGCCGAGTTGGCCGAGCGTGCCGAGCGGCTGTCGGCGCAGTACTTCGACGGCCGGGCCCGCCCCGCCTCCGTACGCTGGGTCACCAACCAGAACACCCGCTGGGGTTCGTGCACCCCGGCCGAGGGCAGCATCCGGCTCTCGCACCGGCTGCAGGGAATGCCCGAGTACGTCATCGACTACGTCCTCTGCCACGAGCTGGCCCATCTGCTGGTCCCCGGTCACGGGTCCGACTTCTGGCGGCTGCTGGAGGCGTACCCGCGCACCGAGCGGGCACGCGGCTACCTCGAAGGGGTCGTCGCCGCGGAGCGGCTGCCGCATGTGCCCGGAGCCCGCGGGGAGTGAGCCCGGCGCCCCGTGTCCGCCTCGGGGCGCGGTTGTGTACCGGGTCTGTACCGGCTGCGCCCGATGTCGGACTTTGCCGTTAGCCTGGCGCGACGCACTCACATTCGGGATGGGGGACGGTCGTTACGCATGGCCAGGGAATTCCAACGCGGCCACAAGGCCAGGGTCAGTGACCTCACGGCAGGCACGGATCTGTACGTAGGCGTGCAGATCTCCGCCCCCGGGCTGACCTTCGACATCAGCTGCTTCGGTCTGGACGCCGACGAGCGGCTCTCGGACGACCGGTACTTCGTCTTCTTCAACCAGCCGAAGTCCCCGGAGGAGTCCATCCAGTTGCTGGGTGCCCAGGCCGGCGACGCGGAGTCGTTCCGGGTCACGCTGGACCGGATTCCGTCGCAGATCCGGAAGCTGTCCTTCACGGCGACCATCGACGGCACCGGGCAGATGTCGCAGATCGCTCCCGGCTATCTGCGCATCGTGGCGGGCGGCGAGGAGGTCGCGCGGTACTCCTTCAACGGCAAGGAGTTCTCCACCGAGCGGGCCGTGATGCTCGGTGACTTCTACTTCAAGGACGGCTGGCGGTTCGCCGCGGTCGGGCAGGGCTTCGACGGCGGCCTGGAGGCGCTGCTGAAGAACTTCGGCGGCGAGGTGCTGGAGGAGGAGGCGCCCGCCGCCCCGCAGCAGCAGCCGCAGCCGCAGACCGACGCCGCCCCCGGCTTCGCCCCGCCCGCATTCGCCGCCCCGCCGGCCCCCACACCCGCACCCGCCCCGGCCCCCGCGCCGCAGTCCGCCGCCCAGGGCTTCGCCCCGCCGCCGGGAGGAACGCCCCCGCAGGGCTTCACGCCGCCCGGCCAGACCCCGCCCCCGGCCCCCGCGCCCGCGCCGAACGTGCACGCCGCGCCCACGGTCATCGCCCCCCTCGCCCCGCCCGCCGGCGGCACCGTCCCGCCCCCGGCCCCGGCCCCCGCGCCGTACGGCCACCCGCCCCAGCAGCCTTACGGCCAGCAGTCCTACGGTCAGCCGCCGCAGCAGCCGTCGTACGGCGACCGGCCCGGCGCGCCGATGCCCCCCGGCTACGGCCAGCAGCAGCCCTCCTACGGCGGCCAGCCCGCCGCGCCCATGCCGCCGGGCTACGGACAGGTTCCCGGCCGGCAGCCGGGCGGTTACGGAGCGCCGCAGGGCGCCCCGCAGGGCGGTGCCGGTGTGATGGCCGCGCTGCAGACGTACAAGGAGACGCCGACCGGGCAGCGCTGGACGCAGCAGAACAAGAAGCTGATCCGCGTCGACCTCGGCATCGGCGGGCAGCCCGTGCTGGCCAAGCAGGGCAGCATGGTGCTCTACCGGGGCAAGGTCGACTTCAGCTACAAGGGCGCCGGGTTCGCCGGGCGGATCGTCGGCAGCGCCACCGGCCAGGAGATGCAGTTGATGCGCTGCACAGGCAACGGCCAGGTGTTCCTCGCCGAGAACTCCACCCATCTGCACCCCGTCGAGCTCCAGGGCGACGCGATCTGCGTGTCCGCGGAGAACGTCCTCGCCTTCGACGAGAGCCTGCAGCACGAGGTCCGCCGCATCGAGGGCCACGGCATCCCCGGTGGCGCGCTGTTCACCATGCAGTTCCAGGGCACCGGCACGATCGTCGTCAAGACGCACGGCACGCCCGTGGTCCTGCCGGTCACGCCGACCACCTTCGCCGACTGCAACGCCGTCGTCGCCTGGTCGGCCGCCTCCCAGGTGATCGTCTCCAGCCAGGTCCGCATGCGCCGCAACGCCTACCCGGGCGACACCGGAGAGAGCGTCAACCTCCAGTTCCGGGGCGCGCCCGGCAACTTCATCGTCGTCCAGCCGTACGAGGTCTAGAGGGAGCCCGTCATGAACCAGCCGCTCGCGGGCTACGCCCCCGCACCCGTCACCGCCCGCATGGAGAACCACGGCAACCACATGCTGAAGGTCGCCATGCAGACCGGAAACGACCTTCTCGCGCGCGTGGGCTCGATGGTCGCCTACGAAGGCTTCGTCCAGTACGAGCCCAACCCGCCCGCCGTCCGCCAGATCGCCCGTGACTGGATCACCGGCGAGGGCGCGCCTTTGATGAAGTGCACCGGGGACGGCCTGCTCTACCTCGCCGACTACGGCGCGAACGTCGTCGTGATCAACCTCAACGGCGACGGCATCTCCGTCAATGCCACCAACCTGCTGGCCTTCGACGCCCACCTCAGCTGGGGCGTGGAGCGTGTGAAGGGGCTCGCGAAGTTCGCCGGGCAGGGGCTGTGGAACACCAGGATCTCCGGGCAGGGCTGGGTCGCGCTGACCTCCCGGGGCGAGCCGATCGTCGTCGACTGCGGCGGCGGTGAGGACGAGACGTACGTCGACCCGGACGCGCTCGTCGCCTGGTCGCCGAACCTGAAGGTGAAGGGCAAGCGCAGCTTCAAGGCGCAGTCGCTGATCGGCCGGGGCAGCGGTGAGGCCTACCAGATGGCCTTCTCCGGCCAGGGCATCGTCGTCGTCCAGCCCAGCGAGGACAGCACCGACCGCATCCGGATCCGGGGCTGAGGGGGAGCCAGAAAGCCATGCAGAGCCCGCTTTTCGCGCACAACGACCTCCAGACGCAGGAACGCTGGAGCCTGCAGAACTCGCAGCTGCTCCGCGTCGTCCTGGAGGGCCACGACGACATCCTCGCCCGCAAGGGCACCATGGTCGCCTACCAGGGCCTGGTCGAGTTCGACGCCGAGTACCGCAGCAACAACCAGGCACGCGCGCAGGCGTACACCGGCGAGGGCCTGGACCTGATGCGCTGTCACGGACAGGGCACGGTGTATCTCGCCAACCTCGCCCAGCACGTGCACATCATGGACGTCGAGCAGGACGGGCTGACCGTCGACAGCTCCTACGTCCTCGCCATGGACTCCTCGCTGCACTACGAGGTCATCGCCGTCGACAGCCTCTACGGCATCTCCGGCTCCGGGAAGTACCAGCTGAACATCACCGGGCGCGGCAGGGTCGCCCTGATGACCTCCGGCGCGCCGCTGCTGATGCAGGTCACGCCCGACAAGTACGTCAACTGCGACGCGGACGCGATCGTCGCCTGGTCCACCGGGCTGCGCGTGCAGATGCAGGCCCAGACGCATTCCTCCGGAGTGTGGCGGAGGCGCGGGAACACCGGTGAGGGCTGGGAGCTGAGCTTCATGGGCTCCGGGTTCGCGCTGGTCCAGCCCAGTGAGCTGCTGCCGCCGCAGAACGCGGTGATCGGGCAGGGCCTCGCCGCCCAGTTCGGCATGGGGCAGCACGGGGCGCGCGCGCAGAACCAGGGGAACGTCTGGAGCTGAGCGTCCAGTAAGCCAACGTAAGGGGCGTCGGCCATGGCGGACGCCCCTTACACATGCCCCCGGGTCAGAGGCGCGCCCGGGCCGCCTCCAGCAGGCGGACGACCGACTCGTCGGCCACGTCCGCCACCTCGCCGTAGGGGAACCAGCGCAGGTCCAGGGACTCGTCGCTGATCGCGTGGGCGGCGCCCGCCGGGGCGAGCGCCGCGTACTGCACGTCGTAGTGCCAGTGGCACGGCGCCGGGATCGGGTGCCGGTCCAGGCGCACCGGGCCGCCGGGCAGCAGCGTCAGCCCGGGCACCCCCGACTCCTCCGTGGCCTCCCGCAGGGCCGCGGCCGCGAGCGAGGCGTCACCCGGCTCGCAGTGGCCGCCCATCTGCAGCCACATCCGCAGCTTCCTGTGCAGGGTGAGCAGCACCCGGCCGCGCTCCGGATCGATCACCAGGGCGCTCGCCGTCACATGGCCCGCCTCGCAGGCCTTCCACATGCCGTCGGGATGCGCCTCCAGGTGGTCCAGGTAGGCCTGGCGCAGCTCGTCCTGGCCCTCGTACCCCTTCAGGACGAGGACCGCGTCGTCGTACAGGCTCACTCGGTGTCGTCGCCCTCGGTGTCGTCGTCCTTCTTGCGCAGGTCCGGCTTCCCGGCGGAGCCGTCCGCCGCCTCGCCCAGCATCTTGTCCAGCTCCGAGAAGTCCAGCTGCTCGCGGTGCACGAAGCCGTCCGGGTCGTCCAGGTCGCTCGCCGTCGGCAGCATGTCCGGGTGGGCCCACAGGCCGTCCCGGCCGTCGACCCCGCGCGCGTCCGTGAGCGAGGCCCACAGGCGGGAGGCGTCGCGCAGCCGGCGCGGGCGCAGCTCCAGGCCGATCAGCGTGGCGAACGTCTGCTCCGCCGGGCCGCCGGTGGCGCGGCGGCGGCGCAGGGTCTCGCGCAGGGCGTCCGCGGACGACAGACGCGGCTTGGCGGCCGCGTGGACCACCGCGTCCACCCAGCCCTCGACGAGCGCCAGAGCGGTCTCCAGACGGGCCAGGGCGGCCTTCTGCTCCGGGGTGTCCTCCGGCTGGAACATGCCCTGCTGGAGCGCGTCCTGCAGCTGCTCGGGGTTCTGCGGGTCGAACTGGCCGACGACGTCCTCCAGCTTGGCCGTGTCGACCTTGATCCCGCGCGCGTACCCGTCGACCGCGCCGAACAGGTGCGAGCGCAGCCACGGCACGTGCGCGAACAGGCGCTGGTGGGCCGCCTCGCGCAGGGCCAGGTACAGCCGCACCTCCTCCTGGGGCACGCTGAGGTCCTTGCCGAAGGCCTCCACGTTGGCCGGGAGCAGTGCGGCCTTGCCGGCCGGGCCGAGCGGCAGACCGATGTCGGTGGAGCCGACGACCTCGCCCGCGAGCACGCCGACGGCCTGCCCGATCTGCGTGCCGAACATCGCGCCGCCCATCGAGCGCATCATGCCGATCAGCGGGCCCGCCATGGCCTGCATCTCCTCCGGCAGGACGTCGCCCATGGCCGCGCCGACCCGCTCGGCGACCGGGTCGACCAGCTCCTGCCAGGCCGGCAGGGTCGCCTCGACCCACTCCGCGCGGGACCAGGCCACGGCCGAGCCCGAGCCCGACGGCAGGGACGTCGCGTCGTCCAGCCACAGGTCGGCCAGGCGGACGGCCTCCTCGACCGCCTTGCGCTCGGCCGGGCCGACGCTCGCGTCCTTCGTGCCGTCCGGGGTGCCCTGGGCGACCGTCTGGCGGGCGATCTGCTTGGCCATGTCCCAGTTCACCGGGCCGCCCTCGTAGGAGAGCATCTGGCCGAGCTGCTGGAACGCGGCGCCCAGATCGGTGGGGTTCAGGGACCCGAACATCGCTGCGAGCGGATTGTCGGCGCCGGGGCCGCCAAAGCCCCCGGCTCCGGGCAGACCGCCGAAGCCGAACGGGTTGGCCGGTCCCTGCCCACCACCGCTCTGCTGGTCCTTCTTCTTGCCCTCGTCGCCGTCTTCCGGCTCCTCCGGCGGAAGGCCGAATCCGAATGGGGTGTCACTCACGGGATTCCTCGGCTGGTAAGGCCGCCGGTTCTCTCCGGCGGCGCGGCTGCCCGACAACACCACCCAGCGTAGACACCCGGACCCGATCGGGCCTCGGTGCTTCGCCCACGGTAGGCCTGCGGCAGGATGGATGCACCTGGTACGCACGCGTCACTCGCGCTCGTACTGAAGACAACCGCTGGAGACGCCCGGTGAGTTCCCCAGATCCGCAGGTTCGCGCAGCGCGAAACCCCTCAACCCCGTCCGCCCTGCGCGGACCCGTCGTCGCGGTCACCGGCGCCGCCACCGGAGTCGGCGCCCTGCTCACCGAGCGGCTCGCCGCCTGTGCGGAGATCAAGCAGGTCGTCGCCATCGACGAGCGGCGCGGGGAGTGCGCCGACGCCGCATGGCACATCCTCGACGTGCGCGACCCCGCCATCGCGGACAAGCTGCGCGGCGCGGATGTGGTGGTGCATCTGGCGCTCGACCTGGATCTCGGCAGCGACGCGGCCGCTCGTACCGCCTACAACGTCCGGGGGACGCAGACCGTCCTGACGGCCGCCGCGGCGGCCGGCGTGCACCGGGTCGTGCTGTGCACCTCGTCGATGGTCTACGGCGCGCTGCCGGACAACGAGCTGCCCCTTTCGGAGGACGCCGAGCTGCGCGCGACCGCCGAGGCCACCGGGGTCGGCGACATGCTGGAGATCGAGCGGCTGGCGCGGCGGGCACCGCGGGCGCATCCGGGGCTGAACGTCACCGTCGTACGGCCCGCCGTGCTGGTCGGGGGCACGGACACCGCGCTGACCCGGTACTTCGAGTCGCCGCGGCTGCTCGTCGTCGCCGGGTCGCGGCCCGCCTGGCAGTTCTGCCACGTCGAGGACCTGTGCAGCGCTCTGGAGTACGCCGTCCTGGAGAAGGTCGACGGGGAACTGGCCGTCGGCTGCGACGGGTGGCTGGAGCAGGAGGAGGTCGAGGAGCTGAGCGGGATCCGGCGAATGGAGCTGCCGTCGGCGGTCGCGCTCGGCGCCGCGGCCCGGCTGCACCGGATCGGGCTCACACCGTCTCCGGCGGGGGACCTGGCGTACACGATGTACCCCTGGGTGGTCAGCGGGAGCCGGTTGCACGACGCCGGGTGGCGGCCGCGGTGGACCAACGAGGAGGTGCTCGCGGAGCTGCTGGAGGAGGTCTCCGGGCGGCACACGGTGGCCGGGCGGCGGTTGGGACGCAAGGACGCCACCGCCGCGGGCGCCGCCGGGGCCACGGTGGCCCTGCTGGGCGCGGCGGCCGTCGTACGGCGGGCCCGGAAGGCCCGGCGCCGGGCGTGAGCCGGGCGGGCGGGCACGGCCGCGTCGTACGAGCATCCAAAGCGCCCCACGCGCGTGCCTGGTGAATCTCGTATTCCCCGCTGTCACAGGCGTGCGGCACGATGGGGGCATGGCACACGCGAACGAGCACCCCGGTGAGCAGGCGGCGCGAGATCCCATCAAGCTGATCGCCGTCCGGGAGACCGCGCTCTCCTTGGACGAGGTGTTCCAGGCGGTCGGGGACGACGCGGCCGGGGGCGTCGCCCTGTTCGTGGGGACCGTCCGCAATCACGACTCGGGCGCCGACGTGGACGCGCTGGGCTACTCCTGCCACCCGAGTGCCGAGGCCGAGATGCGGCGGATCGCCGAGAAGGTCGTGGCCGAGTATCCGGTGCGGGCGCTGGCCGCCGTGCACCGGGTGGGGGACCTGCGGGTGGGGGATCTCGCCGTGGTCGTCGCTGTGGCCTGCCCGCACCGGGCCGAGGCCTTCGACGCCTGCCGGAAGCTGATCGACGACCTCAAGCACGACGTGCCCATATGGAAGCACCAGAGGTTCTCCGACGGCACCGATGAATGGGTCGGCGCGTAGCGCCGTCGTCGAGGGGTGGTGGTCGGGTGACGGGAGGGCGGGTCGGGGCCTGCTGACGTACGTCACCCGGAGCACACCGGACACTCGGGTTGCGTAACCGCCCCCTCGCGTGAGCGTTGTCAGTGCGGATGGTTAATCTGCTGATCAGTCAGTGCGGACGCGCAGGGCGTTGGGAGGTCGGCATGGGGGCGCTTGTCTGGCTGCTGATTCCGCTTGTGGCCGCGATCGGCGGCGGGCTGTGGGGCAGTTGGGCCAATCGGACCCGTAGGGCGCGCGGTGACGGCCCCGAACTGGACGGCTACGCCCGGTTCCGCGAGGCGATGGAGAAGTCCCACACGGGTGCCGGCGGCGCGTGACGGGGGTGCCCTGACGGTGTGCTGACAGTGGCGTCCCGTACTGTCGTTCCATGCCACGCCGCACCGCGACGATGCTCGCCTCCACCTTGATGCTGATCGCGCTCCTGTGCGCGGGAGTGCTCATCCCCGTGCCGTACGCGGAGATGTCTCCCGGCCCGACCGTGAACACACTGGGGACCCACGACGGCGAGCCGGTGCTGCAGATCACCGGGCGCAAGACGTACCAGGCCGACGGCAACCTGAACATGACAACCGTCCGGGTGACCAGCGCCGACTTCCGGATGAACCTGGTGGAGGCCGTCTACGGCTGGCTGGACCACGACACCAAGGTCGTCCCGCACGACACGCTCTACCCGAAGGGGACGACCGAGGAGCAGTCCACGCAGCAGAACGCCGAGGAGTTCAGCCAGTCCCAGGAGAGCGCCAAGGTCGCCGCCCTGAAGGAACTGGGCATCCCGGTGAAGTCCTGGGTGATCGTCTCCACCGTGGTCAAGGGCTCCCCGGCCGAGGGCAGGCTGCACGCCGGTGACGTGATCAAGGCCGTCGACGGCGCGGCCGTGAAGCAGCCCTCGGACGTCGCCGAGCTCGTCACCAAGCACAGGCCCGGACAGAACGTCGTCTTCACCGTCATCCCTGCCAAGGAGCAGGCCGCCGCCGAGAAGGCGCACAAGACGGCGACGAAGACCCAGGACGTCACCCTCACCACGACCACCTCCGCCGACAGCGGCGCCAAGCGCGCCATCGTCGGGATCTCCGCCGGGACCGACCACACCTTCCCGTTCACCATCGACATCAAGCTCGCCGACGTCGGCGGGCCCAGCGCAGGTCTGATGTTCGCCCTCGGCATCTACGACAAGCTGACCCCGGGCAGCCTGACCGGCGGCAAGTTCGTCGCCGGCACCGGCACCATCGACGACAACGGCACGGTCGGGCCGATCGGCGGCATCGAGATGAAGACGGTCGGCGCCCGCGACAAGGGCGCCCAGTACTTCCTGACCCCGGCCGACAACTGCGCCGCCGCCGCCAAGGACACCCCGAGCGGGCTCAGGCTGGTGAAGGTCAGGACGATCGGCGACGCGCTCGACGCCCTGAAGGACATCCGCAGCGGGAACACCGCGGCGCTGCCCCAGTGCACCACCAAGGGCTGAGCGGCACGCGCGCGTGACACGGCTGGGGGCGCCCCTTGATGCGGGGGCGCCCCCAGCGCCGTACGGAAAGGGACGCCGGAAGGGGCGTCACCGGGACGGTCACTCCTCGAACGTCGCCGCCAGGGCGTCCGCCAGGCCGGGCACCAGCTCCGGGCCCGTCAGGACCTCCGTCGGCGAGTCCTTCTCGCGCAGCCGCAGCGCCGACTCACGGCCGCCGTCGCGCAGCACCGCGACCGTCATGCGCACCTCCTGGCGCTCGGGGTGCTCGGCCACCCACTTGGTCAGCTTCGCCTCACCGAGATCCTTCGGGACCTGTGCCTCGGCGGACGGCGGCAGCATCAGGCGCTCCACCGAGAGCGCGCAGCCGGCCACCGCGTCGGGCCAGGCGATGGTGCCGAGGAACTCGTCCAGCGGCTTGCCGGGCGGGAGCTCGTCCTGCTCGATCGGGGTGAGACCGGCGGACTCGGACGCGTCCTCAAGGCCCAGCTGGGCGGCGAGCGCGGGTTCCTGAGCCCGCAGCCGTGCGGTGTCGACAAGGGCGAAGAGGCGAGCGGGCTGGTCCCAGCCGAGGCCGGAGACGTACTCGTCGATCTCGAGTACGGCCCGGGTGAGCGGGTTCGCTGCCATGGGAGTGTTGGACATGGTCACAATCCTGCCTCGTTCACCGCCGGAATCGGGAACCGAGCACAGCGTGAGTAAGTTGCATAGGTGTGGGTCCGCGATCACGGGGGGCCACGGCGGGCCCGCGAACACGAGGGCCTGACGGATCGACAGCGAACTTCGAGGTGCGCACCTTGGCTTTCCAGATGCCGGACCGCGGCGGAGGCCCGACGGGGCCGCGGATCAGAGCGGGACGACCGTCCCGCGGTGTCCGGACCCTGCTCATGACGCTGGGCGTCCTGGCCGTCCTCGGCATGGCCTTCACCATGTTCGCGGGCTTCTGGACGGACTGGCTGTGGTACCGGTCGGTGCACTACTCGTCGGTGTTCACGACCATGCTGTGGACCAAGATCGGCCTCTTCTTCGTCTTCGGTCTGCTGATGGCGGTCGCCGTCGGGGTCAACATCTGGCTGGCGCACCGCCTGCGGCCCCCGCTGAGCGCCATGTCCATGGAACAGCAGAGCCTCGACCGCTACCGGATGGGCATCGCGCCGTACAAGAGGTGGCTGCTGCTCGCCGTCACCGCGCTCGTCGGGCTGATCGCCGGGGCCTCCGCGGCCGGCCAGTGGCGGACCTGGCTGATGTGGGTCAACGGCGTGCCCTTCCACCAGAAGGACCCCCAGTTCCACCTCGACGTCTCCTTCTACGCCTTCGATCTGCCCTGGTACCGCTTTCTGCTCGGCTTCGGCTTCGCCACCGCCATCCTGTGCCTGATCGCCGCCGCGCTCACGCACTATCTGTACGGCGGGCTGCGCGTCACCAGCCCCGGCGCGCGGGCCACCGCCGCCGCGACCGGGCACCTGTCGGTGCTGCTCGGCGTCTTCGTCGCCCTGAAGGCGGTCGCCTACTGGCTCGACCGGTACGGCCTGGCGGTCAAGTCCAGCGACTTCAAGGCGACCGGCAACTGGACCGGTCTGCGCTATGTCGACGCCAACGCCTACCTGCCGGCGAAGACGATCCTGTTCTGCATCGCGGTCATCTGCGCGCTGCTGTTCTTCGCCACGCTGTGGCGGCGCACCTGGCAGCTGCCGGTCATCGGCTTCGGCCTGATGGTCCTCTCGGCGATCCTGATCGGCGGCCTGTACCCGGCGATCGTGCAGAAGTTCCAGGTCCAGCCCAACGAGCAGGCCAAGGAAGCTCCGTACGTCCAGAAGAACCTCAAGGCGACCCGCGAGGCGTACGGCATCGACGACGCCAAGGTCACCGAGTACGCCGGCAAGTCCACGACCCCGGACAAGACCACGCTGCGGGGCGACGCGAACGACGCGGCGAGCATCCGCATCATGGACCCGAACATCGTCTCGCCGACGTTCCAGCAGCTGCAGCAGATGCGGAACTACTACGGGTTCCCGACCAACCTGGACGTCGACCGGTACCCCACCAAGGACGGCAAGGAGCAGGACACGGTCATCGGCCTGCGCGAGCTGAACCTGGACGGCGTCCCGAAGAACAACTGGATCAACGACCACTTCCGCTACACCCACGGCTACGGCGTGGCCGCCGCCAAGGGCACCGAGGCCACCGACGGCCAGCCGGTCTTCACCGAGTCCGACCTGCCGTCCAAGGGCGACCTGCCCAGGTACGAGCAGCGGATCTACTACGGCGAGAAGACCACCACCTACTCCATCGTCGGCGGACCCCAGCAGGAGATCGACTACTCCGACGACAGCGGCGAGAAGACCACCAGTTACCAGGGCAAGAGCGGGGTCAACCTCGACAACCCGATCAACCGGGCCGCGTACGCGGTGGCGTTCAACGAGCCGCAGATCCTCTACTCGGGCGCGATCGGCAAGGGCTCGCGGATCCTGTACAACCGCACGCCCAAGGAGCGCGTCGAGGCCGTCGCCCCCTGGCTGACCATCGACGGGGACGCCTACCCGGCGGTCGTGAACGGCCGTATCCAGTGGATCGTCGACGCGTACACGACGTCGAACGGCTACCCGTACTCCTCCCGTACGACCCTCGGGGATACGACGGCCGACTCGCTGACCGCCACCAACAACAACCGCACGGTGGTGGCCCAGCAGAACCAGGTCAACTACATCCGCAACTCGGTGAAGGCGACCGTCGACGCGTACACCGGCGAGGTCAAGCTCTACCAGTGGGACACCAAGGACCCGGTGCTGAAGACCTGGATGAAGGCATTCCCCGGCACCGTGCAGCCGAGAAGCGCCATCGCCAGGGACGGGGACCTGATGTCCCATCTGCGTTATCCGCAGGACCTGTTCAAGGTCCAGCGCGAGCTGCTCACCCGCTACCACGTGACGGACGCGCAGACGTTCCTCACCGGCAGCGAGGTGTGGCAGGTGCCGGACGACCCGACGAACAAGTCGGGCAACGCGGTGCCGCCGTACTACCTGAGCATGAAGATGCCCGACCAGAGCAAGCAGGCGTTCTCGCTGTCGACGACGTTCACGCCCAACGGCCGGGACAACCTGAGCGCGTTCATGACGGTCGACGCCGAGGCCGGCTCCAGCGACTACGGCAAGATCAGAATTCTGAAACTGCCGACCAGTACGACGGTCGACGGACCGAAACAGGTGCAGAGCCAGTTCAACTCCGAACAGGACATCGCCGCGGCGATCAAGCTCCTCAAGGGTGGCGACTCCGAGGTCGAGTACGGCAACCTGCTGACCGTGCCCCTGGACGGCGGACTGCTCTATGTGGAGCCGGTCTACGTACGCGGTGGCGGACTGAAGTACCCACTGCTGCGCAAGGTGCTGGTCACCTACGAGGGCAAGACCGCGTTCGAGAACACGCTCGGCGAGGCCCTGGACAAGGTCTTCGGTACGACGGGTGCGACCACCACACCACCGGACACCGGCACCAATCCGCCCACGTCCACCAATCCGACCGTCCAGCAGGCCCTGGACGACGCCCAGAAGGCGTTCGACGCGGGACAGAAGGCCCTGCAGAGTCCGAACGGGCCGGACTGGACCGCGTACGACAAGGCCCAGAAGGACCTGAAGGACGCGCTGAAGCGGGCGCAGGAGGCCGAGGCCAAGGCCGGCCAGTCCGGGGGCGGCAAGAACGGCAGCGGCAAGAAGAGCTGATCAAAGCCCCTCCGCGCCGTGGTACGGTTAACAGGCAACGGCGCGGGGTGGAGCAGCTCGGTAGCTCGCTGGGCTCATAACCCAGAGGTCGCAGGTTCAAATCCTGTCCCCGCTACTGCAGTCGAAGGCCCGGATCCCAAGGGATCCGGGCCTTCGTGGTGTGCGAACTCATGTACTGGGGGGAGGGACGGCCGCGCCGCCGTGGGGAGTTGAGTGGTGTGTGTTTGACTTGTCGTCCTGTGGGCATGTCGACAAAACGCTGAAGTGACCTCACAGGCTGCGGTATACCGGGTGTACCCAGGTTGCAGGTGGTGCGACGATGGACGTTATGGGGGACAAGGCAACTCTGTTCGAGTCAGGGCGATTTGTGACGCCTTCCGGTGAGGAACCGTCCCGTGACGAGATGACCGACATGGGGGACGCCACCGAGGAGGTACGCCTCGGACTCGCCGCGCAGAGCGGCGACGCCGAGGCCGCGAGCGTCCTCGGAGCCATCCTGCTGCGCCGCGGCGACCTCGACGGAGCCGAACCCCATCTGCGGGCCGCCACCGCGGCCGGTGACCGGGCCGCCGCCAACAACCTGGGGGTCCTGCTGCACCAGCGCGGCTACCCCGAAGAGGCCGCCGGCTGGTGGCGCATCGCCGCCGTCGCCGGTTCCGCCGCCGCCGGGCACGCGCTGGGCCGCTACCACCGCGAGCGCGGGGACGAGCCCGCAGCCGAGTACTGGCTGCGCCAGTCCGCCGAGCAGGGGCACGCCCTCGGCGCCTACGCGCTCGCCGACCTGCTGGAGCACCGCGGGGACGTCGGCGCCGAGCACTGGATGCGGGCCGCCGCCGAACGCGGACACCGGGAGGCCGCCTACCGGCTGGCGCGCGGGCTCGACCGTACGGCCGGACGCGAGGAGGAGGGCGCGGCGGACAACGCTGTCGCCGAGGCCGAACAGTGGTACCGGCAGGCCGCCGCGCGCGGCCACCGGCGTGCCGCGCTGCACCTCGGGGCGATCCTGGAGAGGCGCGGGGAGCTGAAGGAGGCCGGGCGCTGGTACCTGACCTCCGCCAAGGACGGCGAACCCCGGGCCGCCTGTGCGCTGGGCTTCCTGCTGCGCGACGCCGGAGACACCGAGAGCGCGGCCGTGTGGTGGCTGCGGGCCGCGCAGGAGGGCGACGGCAACGCGGCGAACGCGCTGGGCGCCCTGCACGCCGAGCGCGGCGAGACCCAGACCGCCGAGCGCTGGTACCGGGCGGCGCTGGACGCGGGCGACGACAACGGCGCGTACAACCTCGGGCTGCTCTGCGCCGAGCAGGGGCGGACCGCGCAGGCCGAGCAGTGGTACCGCAGGGCCGCCTACGCCGGGCACCGGGAGGCCGCCAACGCGCTGGCCATCCTGCTGCTCCAGGGCAGCGACACCACCGGCGCCGAGCCGTGGTTCTCCAAGGCCGCGGAGGCCGGCAGCGTGGACGCCGCCTTCAACCTCGGGATCCTCTACGCCGGGCGCGGCGAGGAGACGATGGCGCTGCGCTGGTACGAGCGGGCGGCTGCCGCCGGGCACACCGAGGCCGCGCTCCAGGTCGGGATCGCCCGGCTGCGCGAGGGCGAGGAGCAGCAGGCCGAACGTCATCTGCGGTGCGCGGCGGGCGGGGGCAGCGCGGAGGCGGCGTACCGGCTCGCGACGCTGCTGGATGCGCGCCGGCCGCCGGAGCCGGCGCACGAGCTGGGCGAGATCGTGCACGAGAAGACCGAGTGCGAGGAGTGGTACGAGCGTGCCGCCACGCAGGGGCACCGGCGGGCGCAGGTGCGGGTGGGGATGCTCGCGGCGGCGCGGGGGGACGTGGTCGAGGCGGCGCGGTGGTACCGGGCGGCGGCCGAGGCCGGGTCGCGCAACGGTGCCTTCAACCTGGGGCTGCTGCTGGCTCGGGAGGGGAGCGAGCCGGAGGCGGCGGTGTGGTGGACGCGCGCGGCCGATGCCGGGCACGGCCGGGCGGCGCTTCGGCTGGCCCTGGTCTACGCGCGTCGGGGAGAGCTGGCGGAGGGGCAGCGGTGGGCCGACCGGGCGGTCGAGCTGGGGCCGGCGGAGGTTTCGGAGCGGGCGGGGCGCCTGCGGGATGCGCTGCGTGAGGAACTGTCGGCGTGAGCCCCGCCACGTCACCGGTATCTGATTTGCTTCCGCCGACCTCCCTCACGTAATGTCGTGTTCACCGACGCGGGGTGGAGCAGCTCGGTAGCTCGCTGGGCTCATAACCCAGAGGTCGCAGGTTCAAATCCTGTCCCCGCTACTGAAGGCCGAGGGCCGGAATCCAGGAATGGATTCCGGCCCTCGGTGTTTGTGCGCGCGTGTGCGATACGCAAAGAGCCCCGGCGGTCGCCGGGGCTCCAGGTGAGCGGTGAGCTACGCCCTCGCGCAGTCCGGGCACAGCCCGCGGTACGTCACCTCGACGTCCGACACCGTGAAGCCGAAGCGTTCCGTGTCGGGGAGGTCGGCGAGCGGGTTGCCGATCGGGTGGACGTCGCGGATCGCGCCGCACTGGGCGCAGACCAGGTGATGGTGCGGCCGGTGCGCGTTCGGGTCGTAGCGCTTGGCGCGTTTGTCCGTCGAGACTTCCAGCACCTCGCCGAGGGAGACCAGCTCGCCCAGCGTGTTGTAGACGGTCGCCCGGGATATCTCGGGCAGCTTCGCGACAGCCCGCGCATGGACCTCGTCGGCCGTCAGATGGACGTGTTCGCCGTCGAGGACCTCGGCCACGACGCGCCGCTGCGCGGTCATCCGCCATCCGCGTCCGCGTAGCCGTTCCAGAAGGTCGCTCATGGCCACCAGCCTAACAGCAAGGGGGACCAGGACGGGAATAGGTGTGAGTTTGGATCGCTGTTTGACTTAGAACTTGTCCAATGTAGGATCGAAAATGGCTTTGGTTACAGGACAGGACTGGGACAGGACTAGTCGGCGATGACGCAGGAGGCGCACGTGACGCAGGGACCGCTTACCACGGAGGCCGGTGCTCCGGTCGCCGACAACCAGAACAGCGAGACGGCGGGCGTCGGCGGTCCGGTCCTCGTCCAGGACCAGCTCCTGCTGGAGAAGCTCGCCCACTTCAACCGGGAGCGCATTCCGGAGCGGGTCGTGCACGCACGGGGCGCGGGCGCCTACGGCACCTTCACCGTGACCGCCGACGTCACGCCGTACACCCGCGCGGCCTTCCTCTCCGAGGTCGGCAAGGAGACCGAGGTCTTCCTGCGCTTCTCGACGGTGGCCGGCAACCTCGGCGCCGCGGACGCGGTCCGTGACCCGCGGGGCTTCGCGGTGAAGTTCTACACCGAGGAGGGCAACTACGACCTCGTCGGCAACAACACCCCGGTCTTCTTCATCCGGGACGCGATCAAGTTCCCCGACTTCATCCACACCCAGAAGCGCGACCCGTACACCGGCTCCACGGAAGCCGACAACGTGTGGGACTTCTGGTCGCTGTCGCCGGAGTCGACCCACCAGGTGACCTGGCTGTTCGGCGACCGCGGCATCCCGGCGTCGTACCGCCACATGGACGGCTTCGGCTCGCACACCTTCCAGTGGAACAACTCTGACGGACCAGAGGGCGAGGTCTTCTGGGTCAAGTACCACTTCAAGACCGACCAGGGGATCAAGAACCTCACCGCCGAGGAGGCGGAGGTGCTCGCGGGCAAGGACCCCGACTCGCACCAGCGCGATCTGCGCGAGGCGATCGAGCGCGGGGAGTTCCCGAGCTGGACCGTGGGTGTGCAGATCATGCCGGCGGCGGACGCGGCGACGTACCGCTTCAACCCCTTCGACCTGACCAAGGTCTGGCCGCACGCGGACTACCCGGTCATCGAGATCGGCAGGCTGGAGCTGAACCGCAACCCGCGGAACGTCTTCGCCGAGGTCGAGCAGTCGGTCTTCAGCCCCGCGCACTTCGTGCCGGGTATCGGCCCCTCGCCCGACAAGATGCTCCAGGGCCGCCTCTTCGCGTACGGCGACGCGCACCGCTACCGCGTCGGCATCAACGCCGACCATCTGCCGGTGAACCGCCCGCACGCCACCGAGGCGCGGACGAACTCCCGGGACGGCCACCTCTACGACGGCCGGCACGGCGGGGCGAAGAACTACGAGCCGAACAGCTTCGGCGGGCCGCGGCAGACCGGCCGTCCGCTGTGGCGGGCCACCTCCGTCGACGGCTCCACGGGCAACCACCCGACGTCGGTGCACGCCGAGGACGACGACTTCGTGCAGGCGGGCAACCTCTACCGGCTGATGTCGCAGGAGGAGCGGGAGCGCCTGGTCGCGCAGCTGGCCGGTGCGATCGCGCAGGTCTCGCGGGAGGACATCGTCGAGCGCGCGATCGGCAACTTCCGCAATGCCGACGCGGAGTTCGGCAAGCGGCTGGAGGCGGCGGTGCAGGCGCTGCGCGGCTGAGTCGCGGCTGAGTCGCGCCTGAGCAGTGCCTTGAAGACCTGGGGGTACCCCCAGGGCGGGCCGGATCCCATGGTGCTCGGGGTCCGGCCCGTTCCGCTGTGCTCAGAGCGCCGCCGCGGGCTCACGGGCCGGGGCCCAGCAGCGGATGATGTCGCGGACCGAGACGATTCCGGCCACCTCGCCGCGGTCGAGGACGACCAGGTGCCGGAAGCCGCCGTGGGTCATGGCGCGGGCGGCCTGCTCCAGGGTCCAGGTCGGGGCCGCGAAGACGACGTCGGTGGTCGTGTGGGCGTGCGTGCGTTCCGTGTCGGGGTTCTGGCCGAGGCCGACGGAGTTGAGGATGTCGCGTTCGGTGAGGATGCCGACGCCGCCGGCGTCCGGGTCGAGAACGACGGCGGCGCCGACGCGGCGGGCGGACATCAGGGCGGCTGCCTGGCGGAGGGTGTGGGCGGGGCCGACGGTGAGGATCACCGTGCTCATGGCGTCTCGGACGAGCATGGGGTGTGCCACCTCCTTGGAATCCATCGGGCTAGTTCCTGGAGTCCAGCGAGCTAGTTCTTGGATTCACAAATTCACAAGTGGGGGTGGGATCAGAGTGCCAGGCAAAGGGCGGGTCAACAAGGGGGCGCGCGTGGCCAGTTGAGGGCGTGTGTACGTACAGGCCCTTGACCAAGTCAAGTAACGAAATATCGGGACATGCATTCCCTGCGCGGGGCGCCATAGCGTGAGCCATCCGTATCGGCTGCGCTGCTCACCCGGCAGTGCCCGGCAGAGAAGAGAAGGCCATGAACAGCATGGGTAACCCCACTCGTCGGCACCCCGTACGCCTGGCCGTCCGCACGGTGGTCCCGGGCGTCCTCGCCGCCGCCGGACTCGTCCTGGCAGCGGTCTCGGCCGGCGCGGTCGGCCTCGCGTCGGCCGCGCCCGGCACGGTGGCCCCCGCCACCTACTGTCACGTGCTGTCCTGCTCGCACACGCTCAACCCACAGCCGCTTCCCCCACGGGGAGACGACTAGGCGATCAGCCGGCCTGACCGGGGGTTGAGCGGCGCGAAGTGCCGTTCAACCCCTCGGCGCGTCGCCGAGATACCCCAGCAGCTCGTCGTGCAGCAGCCCGTTGGACGCGGCGGCGTTCTTGCTGTGCGGGCCCGGGCGGCCGTCGAGGCCGGTGAAGGTACCGCCCGCCTCCGTGACGACGACCGCGGTGGCGGCCATGTCCCAGAGCGACAGCTCCGGCTCCGCGCAGATGTCCACGGATCCCTCGGCGACCATCATGTACGGCCAGAAGTCGCCGTACGCGCGCGTGCGCCACACCTGGCGGGTGAGGTCCAGGAAGCCGCCGAGACGGCCCTTCTCCTCCCAGCCGGAGAGGGAGGAGTACGCGAAGGACGCGTCCGCGAGCTTGCCGACGCGGGAGACGTGGATGCGGCTCGCGGAGGTCAGGCTGCGGCCGGTGAAGGCGCCGTGGCCCTGCGCGGCCCACCAGCGGCGGGCGAGGGCGGGAGCGGAGACGAGGCCGACGACGGGCTGGTAGCCGGTCTCGCCTGCCTCCATCAGCGCGATGAGGGTCGCCCAGACGGGGACGCCCCGTACGTAGTTCTTGGTGCCGTCGATGGGGTCGATCACCCAGCGGCGGGGGCCGGTGCCCTCGACGCCGTACTCCTCACCGAGGATCGCGTCTCGCGGGCGGGCGCGCTGGAGCTGCCCGCGGATGAGTTCTTCCGCCGCCTTGTCCGCTTCGCTCACCGGGGTCATGTCCGGCTTGGTCTCCACCTTCAGGTCGAGGGCCTTGAAGCGGGCCATGGTGGCGGCGTCGGCGGCGTCCGCGAGAACGTGGGCCAGGCGCAGGTCGTCGAGATAGTCCGGCATGTAGGGAACCGTATCTGCCGGGACACCCGCGGGCTACCAGGGCTTGCCGTTGTCGGAGGGCTGTGCCGCGGTCGGCGGAGCCGACGGGTGCCCGGTACCGGTGCCGGCCGGGGGCCGGGTCGCTTGCGGCCCGCTGCCTGCCGACCGAGCGCCCCGAGGGGGCACGGGGAACCGCGCGAACCGCCACGGCGCACCCGCAGACGTCAGCCGGCCGCAGAACGACGGCGAGACGACGCATCCCGTCACCGGCCCGCAGGGTCATGCCCCGCCGACCCGCGGCGCGAACCGCACCCCGAACCCCCGCGAACCCTTGACAGTGCATACAAGCGCGTCAAATCTGGGCGCAGAGTCGCTCCGCCTCAGGGAGGCGATGATGCCTGCTGCCCGGGAGTCCCTACTGGACGCCGCCTATACGGCCCTCGCGCGCCGGCCGTGGTCCGCGGTGCGCATGGTCGACGTGGCCGCGACGGCCGGAGTGTCCCGGCAGACCCTGTACAACGAGTTCGGCAGCAAGGACGGGCTGGCCCGGGCACTGGTGCGCCGGGAGGCCGACGGCTATCTGGCCGGAGTCGAGCGGGCACTGGCCGGCCCGGGCGAGCCGGGGGACCGGCTCACCGCCGTAGCCGAGTGGACGAGGTCCGCCGCGCGGGAGAACGCGCTGATACGGGCCATGCTCACCGGCTGCTGGAGCGAACGGCTGCCCACCCCGCCGCTCGCCGCCGTGCCGTCCTCCGCCTCGGTGCCGGCACAGCGCCGCGCGGACGGACCGCTGCCCACGCCCCGCGACCTGGTACGGATCGTGCGGGACCGCGCGGTCACCGCCCTGGCCGGCCCCACCGCCGCCCCCGCCGAGACTGCCGAGCTGACCCGCCCCTGCGAACTGGCCGTACGCCTCGCCCTGTCCTGCGTCGCGGCACCGCCGGGGGAGGGGGGCATGGCGGAGCTGATCCAGGCGGTCGTCCCTCGCCAGACGGTGTGATTCCCAGGCCTCAGTGTCGGACCGGTCGGCCGGCGCCGCGCGTTCCGACAGCGCGCGCAGCCGCTCCAGGCCGGCCGGTACCTCGGCACGACGGCCGGCCTCCTTCATCCACGGGGGCAGCCGCGGGAACATCGCCCGAGCGTGGCCGCCGGTGCCCTCGCGTAACCTGGCGCCTGCATAGCCGGCGAGCGCGTCGATGTGCTCCTCGTCGTAGGCCCACAGAACATCGAAGTCCATGACCAGGTCCCTAGTGCGCCGCCCCCGACAACTGCAGCCCGATCACCCCGACGATGACCAGGCTGATCGAGACGATCTTCAGGGTGGACACCAGGTCGCCGAGGAAGACCATGCCGTAGATCGCGGTGCCCGCCGCGCCGATGCCGGTCCACACCGCGTAGGCCGGGCCGACGTCGAGCTTCTTCAGGGACAGGGTCAGCAGGCCGAAGCTGCCGAGGGCGAACGACGCGAAGGCGATCGTCGGCCAGAGGCGGGTGAACCCGTGCGAGAGCTTGAGGCACACGGCGAAACCGGTCTCGAGGATCCCGGCCACGATCACCAGCAGCCACGCCATGTGCGGTCCTCCCGTTGATCCGGATCTCCGGCTCGGTGCGATTATGCACTTGCCGCCCCCGGGCCCCGGCAAACAACGCGGAGGCGCTCAGTCGCCTTCCGTGCGTTCCCGCGTGGCCAGCAGCCGGCGCAGCGAGTACAGCCGCGCCGGGTCCGCGTGGCCCTCCTCGACCCAGGCGTCCAGCGCGCAGTCCGGCTCGTCGTGGCTGCACGCGCGCGGGCAGCCCTCCGTGCCGGATTCGAGATCCGGGAAGGCGTGGATGACGCGGGAGGGGTCGACGTGGGCCAGGCCGAAGGAACGGACGCCGGGGGTGTCGATGACCCAGCCGTCCGCGGCCGTCAGCGGCAGGGCGAGGGCCGACGTCGTGGTGTGGCGGCCACGGCCGGTCACCGCGTTCACGCGGCCCGTCATGCGCCTGCGCTCCTGTGGCACCAGCGCGTTCACCAGCGTCGTCTTGCCGACGCCCGAGTGACCCACGAACGCGGTGATCTTGCCGTCCAGCTGCTCCCGCACCCGGTCCGCCGCGTCGCCGTTCTCCAGTTCCTCCCGGCTGGTGACGAGGTACGGGATGTCGAGCGCGCCGTACAGCTCCAGCAGTTTGTCCGGCGGGGCCAGGTCCGACTTGGTCATCACCAGCAGGGGGTCGAGACCGCCGTCGTAGGCCGCGACCAGACAGCGGTCGATCAGGCGCGGGCGGGGTTCGGGGTCGGCCAGGGCCGTGACGATGGCCAGCTGGTCGGCGTTGGCGACGACCACGCGCTCGAAGGGGTCGTCGTCGTCGGCCGTGCGCCGCAGCAGCGAGGTGCGCTCCCCGATCCGCACGATCCGGGCCAGCGTGTCCTTGGCGCCGGACAGGTCGCCGACCAGGGCCACCCGGTCCCCGACCACGGCCGCCTTGCGGCCCAGCTCGCGGGCCTTCATCGCGACCACGGTCCGGTCCTCGACCAGACAGGTCAGCCGGCCGCGGTCGACCGTGAGGACCATGCCCTCGGCCGCGTCCTCGTGCTTGGGCCGGATGTTCGTCCGCGGCCGGTTGCCCTTGCGGTTGGGACGGCTGCGGATGTCGTCCTCGTCGGTGTGCTTGCCGTAGCGGCGCATGACGTACGTCCCTACTGCCCGAGCATCCCGGTCCACAGCTCGGGGAAGTCGGGCAGGGTCTTCGCCGTCGTCGCCACGTTCTCGATCCGCACGCCCTCGACCGCCAGGCCGATGACCGCGCCGGCGGTCGCCATGCGGTGGTCCTCGTAGGTGTGGAAGACGCCGCCGTGCAGCGGGCGCGGGCGGATGTGCAGGCCGTCGGCGGTCTCGGTGACGTCACCGCCGAGCTCGTTGATCTCCTTGGTGAGCGCGGCCAGCCGGTCCGTCTCGTGCAGCCGCAGATGGGCCACGCCCCGCAGCGTCGAGGGGGAGTCGGCGAGGGCCGCGACGGCCGCGATGCCCGGGGTCAGCTCGCCGACGTCGCCGAGGTCGACGTCGATGCCGTGGACGGCGCCCGAGCCGCTGAACACCAGCCCGAACTCGGTGAGTTCGCAGGAACCGCCCATCTCGGTGAAGATCTCCCGCAGCCGGTCGCCCGGCTGGGTGGTCCGCTCCGGCCAGTCCGGGATCAGCACCTTGCCGCCGGTGACCAGCGCGGCTGCCAGGAACGGCTGGGCGTTGGACAGGTCCGGCTCGATCGTCAGATCCCGGCCGAGCAGCGCGCCCGGCGTCACCCGCCACACGTTCGGCTCGCCGCCCGACTCCGGGGTGTCCACCTGGGCGCCGACCGCGCGCAGCATGTCGACGGTCATCCGGATGTGCGGCATGGAGGGCAGGGTCGTGCCCGTGTGACGGACCTCTACGCCCTGGTTGAAGCGCGGGCCGGACAGCAGCAGCGCGCTCACGAACTGGGAGGACGAGGAGGCGTCGATCGAGACCGGGCCGCCGTCCAGGGCCCCGCCGCCCTGCACGGTCAGCGGCAGCGTGCCCCGGCCGTCGTCGTCGATCCGGGCACCGAGCACGCGCAGCGCGTCGATCACGCCGTGCAGGGGACGCTCGTAGGACCGCGGGTCGCCGTCGAAGCGGACGGGGCCGTCGGCCAGCGCGGCCACCGGCGGCAGGAAGCGCATCACCGTGCCGGCGTTGCCCACATCGACCGTGGCCGGGCCGCGCAGGCCCGTCGGCAGCACCCGCCAGGCCTCGCCGGTGCCGTCGGGGCCGACGCCTTCCTCGATCTCCACGCCCATCGCGCGCAGGGCACCGGCCATCAGCAGGGTGTCGCGGGACCGCAGCGGGCGGCGCAGCCAGCCGGGCTCGGAGGCGAGGGCGGCCAGCACCAGCGCGCGGTTGGTGACCGACTTGGACCCGGGCACGTGGACCGTCGCGTCGACGGCTCCGCTCGCGTGCGGGGCGGGCCAGAGGGCGGTGTGTGCGGGGTTCGCGGTCATGCGCTCCACTTTAGTGGCTGGGGACGGCCGGGCCCCTGCACGTCACGGGGGCCGAGGGCCGAGGGCCGAGCGGGCGGCGCCGCCGCACCACAGAGCACCGGGCCGCCCCGGAGGCCCCGCAGGCCCCGCCTCACACCTTCAGCAGCCAGCGGCCCCCGCCGATCAGCGAGCACAGGGACACCGCGTGGAACAGGAACAGCCACAGCGCGGCCGGTACGTGCGTGAGCCGCGAGAGCTGGTCCGCGTCCGAGTCCCCGGCGCCGCCCCGTGACCGCTTCAGCTGCAGCTCGAACGGCGGCCGTACCCCGCCGAACAGCAGGAACCACACCACCGCGTACGCGAACGCCGCCTGCACCTGGGGCCCCGTCAGCCAGGACACCAGCAGGAAGGCGCCGCCGGCCAGCACCACGGTCAGCACGCCGTACGCGTTGCGGATCATCACCAGCATCACCACCAGCAGGGCCGTCGCCACCCACAGCAGCAGGGTGATCCGGCCCGCGGCCAGCAACGCGGCTCCACCCAGTCCCAGCAGGGAAGGCGCCGTGTACCCCGCGGCGGCCGTGAGGATCATGCCCAGCCCGTACGGCTTGCCCCGGCTGACCGTGAGGCCGCTGGTGTCGGAGTGCAGCCGGATACCGGTGAGCTGCCGGCCGGTGAGCAGGGCGATCAGGCCGTGGCCGCCCTCGTGCGCGATGGTGATCGCGTTGCGGGATATGCGCCACAGGGTGTGCGGGACGACGACGGCGAGCGCGGCGGCCAGCGTGGCCAGCACCACCCACAGGTCGGGATCGGGCTGGGTACCGGTGAGCCGGTCCCACAGGTCGGGCAGCGCGAGGGCGGCGAGGCTGGCCATATGTCCGAGTGGCTCCCTGTACTGGTACGGAGTCTGGCAGTGTGGCACGTATGTGCGGACGGTATGCATCGAGTCGTAGGCCCGAGGATCTCGCAGGAACCTTCGGGATCGAGAAGTGGGATCCCGAGGAGACCCTGGAGCCGGACTACAACGTGGCCCCGACCAAGGAGGTCCACGCCGTCCTCGACCGTCCCCTGAAAGACGCGGACTCCCCGCGTCCGGTTCGCCAGCTGCGCAAGCTGAAATGGGGACTGGTGCCGTCCTGGGCCAAGACGCCCGAGGGCGGCGCCCGGATGATCAACGCGCGCGCCGAGACCGTGCACGAGAAGCCCGCCTACCGCCGTGCCTTCGCCGCCCGGCGCTGCATCGTGCCCGCCGACGGCTACTACGAGTGGGTCACCGGCACGCAGGAGCGCGAGCTGGAGGTCGAGGGCAAGAAGAAGCGGCCGCGCAAGCAGCCGTACTTCGTGCTGCCGGCCGACGGCTCGGTGTTCGCGATGGCCGGGCTGTACGAGTTCTGGCGCGACCGCACCCTGCCCGACGACCACCCGCAGGCCTGGTGGGTCACCTGCTCGGTGATCACCACGGAGGCCGAGCGGACCCCGCTGGCCGTCGCCCCCGCCGACGGTCCGCACGCCCTCGTCGACATCCACCCCCGGATGCCGCTGATGCTCACCCCGGACCGCTGGGACGCCTGGCTCGACCCGGGCCGCACCGACCCCGAGGACCTGCGCGACCTGCTGGCCCCGCCGCCGCCCGGCCTGATGCGCGCCTACCCGGTCTCCACGGCCGTCAGCAACGTCCGCAACAACGGCCCGGAGCTGCTGAAGGAGCTCGCGGCGCCGGAAGAGGGCACACTCTTCTAGCGTGATCGAGATTGTCGAGACCGATGCCGGGACCGCACGCATCACCTGGCACAAGGCGAAGAAACCCCGGCTCGTCCTCGCCGTCGGCCACGGCGCTGGCGGCGGCGTCGAGGCGCGCGATCTCCAGGCGCTCGCCGCGACCCTCCCCGCGCATGGGGTGACCGTCGCCCTCGTCGAGCAGCCCTGGCGCGTTACGGGCAAGAAGCTCGCCCCCGCGCCGAAGACCCTGGACACCGGCTGGCGCGGCATCTGGCCCGCGCTGGCCGGGATGCGGCTGCCGGTGATCTCCGGCGGCCGCAGCGCCGGGGCCCGGGTCGCCTGCCGTACGGCGACCGAGCTGGGCGCGCACGCCGTGCTCGCGCTGAGCTTTCCGCTGCACCCGCCGGGCAAGCCGGAGAAGTCCCGCGCCGAGGAGCTGCTGGGCTCGGGCGTGCCCACACTGGTCGTGCAGGGCGGCAACGACCCCTTCGGGAAGCCGGAGGAGTTCCCGAGGGGCGACTTCGAGCTGATCGAGGTGCCGTACGGCGATCACGGGTTCGCGGTCCCCAAGCGCGCGGAGATCGGCCAGGAGCGGGCCCTGGAGATCATCACCGAGGGTGTCGCGGAGTGGTGCGGGTCACTCGGGTGACCCCCGGGAATGTCACAGGGCGGACCACTGTTGTGGCGGACAGAAGTGCTGAGGCTTCGGCACCGACGTCGTAGGAGAGGAAGTCCGCCGCATGGGTTCGACCATCTGCCCGGCCCGCAGCAGCCGTACTGACCTGGACTGGACGGTGCTGCACGCGGCCAAGACCGCTTCTATTCGAGGGGCGGCAGGCACGGGTCGTGTTCTATCCTCCGAATCGAGTGGGACCGGTCTCGGTCCTGCCCGGGATCTTGAGGAGGTGGGTCCGGTCACCGGTACCGACGCAGGGACCGACAACGGCCAGGCGGAGCAGCCCGAGGGCCAGGGCGTGAGCGCGGAGGCGGCCTCCGAGTCCACGGCGGCGCGCAGTGCGCGCTTCGAGCGGGACGCGCTGGAATACCTCGACCAGATGTATTCCGCCGCGCTGCGCATGACGCGCAACCCGGCCGATGCCGAGGACCTGGTGCAGGAGACCTACGCCAAGGCGTACGCGTCCTTCCACCAGTTCCGTGAGGGCACCAACCTCAAGGCATGGCTGTACCGGATCCTCACCAACACGTTCATCAACTCCTACCGCAAGAAGCAGCGCGAGCCCCAGCGCTCCACCGCGGAGGAGATCGAGGACTGGCAGCTCGCCCGCGCCGAGTCGCACATGTCGACCGGACTGCGCTCCGCCGAGTCGCAGGCGCTCGACCACCTGCCCGACTCGGACGTGAAGGAAGCGCTGCAGGCGATCCCCGAGGAGTTCCGCATCGCCGTCTATCTCGCGGACGTCGAGGGCTTTGCGTACAAGGAGATCGCGGACATCATGGGGACACCCATCGGTACGGTGATGTCCCGGCTGCACCGGGGCCGCCGTCAACTGCGCGGCATGCTGGAGGACTACGCCCGTGAGCGTGGGCTGGTTCCGGCGGGCGCCGGAGAGTCGAACGAAGCGAAAGGCTCGGGCTCATGAGCTGCGGAGAGCCGCACGAGACGGACTGCAGTGAAGTCCTCGACCATCTGTACGAGTTCCTCGACAGCGAAATGCCGGACGTCGATCGCGACAAGTTCCAGCACCACTTCGAGGAATGCTCGCCGTGCCTGGAGAAGTACGGCCTGGAGCAGGCCGTGAAGAAGCTCGTCAAGCGCTGCTGCGGACATGACGACGTGCCCGCCGACCTGCGCGCCAAGGTCATGGGGCGGATCGAGCTGATCCGCTCCGGTCAGGCCGTGCCCGAGCACGATGTGACGGCGACCCCTCAGGAGAGCTGAGCACCGCGCCGCATCACCCGAACGTGCTAATCCTCAGGTCATAGGCCCCGCACCCCCGAGCGCCGCCCTAGGCTCCGAGCCCGGACAGGCATGGTCGGGGAGGGGCGATGGAGGCGGTACCGGCGAGAGCACGCGGCTATGTGGCCGCTGTCGCCCTGCTGGCGCTGCTCTGCCTGCTGTCGCTGCCTACGGTACGCACCCCCTGGTGGGCTCTCGGCCTGCTCTCGGCGCTCTATACCGCCTGCGAGCACGTCGTCCGCCGGCGCTTCGGCGGCACCTTCTACCCCGTCCTGCTCGCCGGGGCGTTCCTGCTGCCGCCGCCGGCCGCCGCGCTGGTCCCGCTGCCCGCGGCCCTGCTCTCGCCGGTCGAGCGGGCCGGGCACCGGCCCGCGCCGCTGCGGCGCGTCTGGCGGGCCGCGCAGCCCGCGCTCGCCGTGTGGGGCGCCGCCCGGGTGCACTGGGCGCTCGGCGGCCGGGACGCGGTCGTCGCCTCCGACTTCCCGTACGCGCTGCTGCCCGCCGGCGCGGCCGTCCTCGCCTTCTGCCTGATCCTCGCCGCCCTCGACGGCGGCATCCGCGCGGTCGCCCTCGGCATCCCGCTGCGCCGGGCCTGGCGCGGGTTGCTGTCCCGCTCCCTCGCCCCGGTCGCCGTACACGGACTCGCCGGGCTGATGATGGCCGTGCTCTGGCGCAGCCCGTACGGCCCGGTCGCCGCGCTGCTCGTGCTGCTGCCGATGTACGTGTCCTGGTGGATCTTCGCCCAGTACCACCGTGAACGCGCCGCCCACCAGGCCACCATCCGCGCCCTCGTGCAGGCCGTCGACATCAAGGACGGCTACACCCGCGGCCACAGCGAACGCGTCGGGCAGGCCTCCGTGATGATCGCCCGCGAACTCGGCATGGACGACGACCGCGTCGAGGTGCTGCGCTTCGCCGGGATCCTGCACGACGTCGGCAAGCTCGGCGTGCCCACCCGGCTGCTGCGCAAGGACGGACCGCTCACCCCCGAGGAACGCCGGATCATCGAACTGCACCCCGAGTACGGCCATGAGATGGTCCGCGGGATCTCCTTCCTCGGCGAGGCCCGCGCCGCGATCCTGCACCACCACGAACGCCTCGACGGCAGCGGCTACCCGTACGGTCTCGTCGGCACCCAGATCCCCGAGTGCGCCCGCATCGTCGCCGTCGCCGACGCCTTCGACGCGATGACCTCCACCCGCTCCTACCGCCGGGGCCGGCCCGTCGAGGCGGCCGTCGCCGAGCTGGAGCGCTGCGCGGGTACGCAGTTCGACCCGCGCATGGTCGGCGCGCTCACCCGCGCGCTGGGCCGCTACGGCTGGCACCCCACCGTCACCGCCGACGAGACGCCGTACGAGGCCCAGGGCCCGCAGCCGGTCACCGGGGCACCGCGATGACCGCGCTGCGGATCGTCCACGGCGCCGCCGCCCTCGCCGCGGCCGGTTCCCTCGCCGACACGCTGTGCACCGGACTGGACGACCGGGGCGTCGCGCTCGCCTTCGGGGTGCTCATAGCCGTCGGCGAGCTGACCCGGTGGAGCGGCGCCCAGATACGGCAGGCCGCCCCGCTCGCCACCGCCGGCTCGCTGTCGTACGCCCTGCTCGGAGCGGACGCCGGGCGGCCCACGCAAGCCGGGCCGGCGCAGGTCGTCACCGTCGTCCTCGCCGCCGCCCTGCTCGGCGCCGTCCCGCACATCTGGTCCGGGCGCACCCCCACCCTCGACCATCTGGCCCGCCGTGTCCTCACCGTCGGCTTCGCCGCCGTCTGCTTCCAACCCCTTTACAACAAGGGCCTGTTCAACTCCTGGGACGGCCCCGCCTACGCCCTCCTCCTGGTCACCCTGCTCGGCCTCACCGCCCTGTGCGACGCCGTCCTGGCCGCCACCCTCGCCCACTCCCGCACCCGCTGGCCGTTCGGCCCGCTGCTGCGCGAGGAGCTGCGCGGGCTGCTCGGCATCGGCTCCGCCGTCTGCGCGACCGGCGCGGTGATGGCGCTCGGGGTCGCCGTCGCCGGGCTGTGGGCGCTGCCCGTGTTCTGCCTGCCCCTGCTGCTCACCCAGTTGTCCGTACGCCGGTACGCGGCCGTCCGCGCCACCTACCGGCAGACCATCGCCTCCCTCGCCCGCGCCACCGAGATCGCCGGCTGCACCCCCGCCGGGCACGCCCGCCGTGTCGCCGCGCTCAGTCTCGCCGTCGGCCGGGACCTCGGCCTGACCGAGGGCGAACGCACCGTCCTGGAGTACGCGGCCCTCATGCACGACATCGGCCAGCTCAGCCTGGTCGACCCGGTCCCGGCCGGCGCCACCGCCGGCCTGCCGCCCGAGGAACAGCGGCGCATCGCGCTGCTCGGCGGGGCCGTCGTACGGCAGACCGGGGTGGCCGCCGCCGTCGCCGTGGTGGTGGAACGGCAGGCGGACCCCTACCGCGAACAGCCGGTCGCCGCGCGGATCGTCCGGGCCGTGAACGCCTATGAGGAGAAGACCCGGGACGCCGGTCCCGAGGGCCCCCTGCGCGCGCTGGAGGAACTGCGCCTGGGCACCGCCGGTGACTATGCTCCGGAGGTGGTGGAGTCCCTCGCCCGGGTGCTCGCCCAGCCGCGGACCTGGCGGGAGAGCGCGCCGGCGGAGCGCGACGGGAGACGCACGGCACTGTCTGACCCCGCTCGGGGCTGGGTAACCCATGGGTAATGAGCGCCTTTCCCGCCGTACGTGGTTGGATGCGAGGGAGAGGGTGTCCGGGGGCACAAGCCAGCCCACTGTGCGGAAATGGAACTGGCAGGCGGGAATCGTGAGGATCTTCGGCAAGGGACGGCACCGGCCCTCCGCCTCCTGGCGGCAGGCCACAGACCGCGCGTTCACGCTGATCGGCGACGGACGGTACGAGGACGCGGGCGAGCTGCTGACACGGGCCGCCGATCTGGAGCCCTGGCTGTCGGAGTCCTGGTTCAACCTCGCCCTGCTGCACAAGTTCCGGCACGACTGGGAGCAGGCCCGCGCGGCCGGGCTCCGGGCGGTCGCCCTGCTCGACCGGGAGACCGGCGCGCCCGACTGGTGGAACGTCGGCATCGCCGCCACCGCCCTGCAGGACTGGTCGCTGGCCCGCCGTGCCTGGCAGGCGTACGGGCTGAAGGTGCCCGGCGGCGCCGCCGTGGCCGGGGAACCGCTCGGCATGGAGCTGGGCAGCGCGGCCGTACGGCTCTCCCCGGAGGGTGAGGCCGAGGTCGTGTGGGGCCGCAGGCTGGACCCGGCGCGGATCGAGGTGCTGTCCATCCCGCTTCCCTCGTCCGGGCGACGCTGGGGCGAGGTCGTGCTGCACGACGGTGTTCCGCACGGCGAGCGCACGACGTCCAGCGGCCACGCCTACCCGGTCTTCGACGAGATCGAGCTGTGGGCGCCCTCACCCGTGCCGACCTGGGTGGTCCTGCTGGAGGCGGCCACGGAGGCGGACCGGGACGCGCTGGAGCAGCTCGCCGCCGACGCGGGGTTCGCCGCGGAGGACTGGTCGTCCTCCGTGCGGCTGCTGTGCCGGATGTGCTCCGAGTCGCGGATGCCGTCGGATGAGGGCGAGGGGGTGCACCTGGACCCGCATGATCACAGCGAGCCCGGTCATCCCGGGCCGCTGGGGCATCGGACGGACGGGCAGCTGTGGGTGCCGGAGCGGGAGTGCGGGGTGGCCGCGCCCGCCTCGCTGGTGCGGGGGCTGCTGGACGGGTGGGTCGCGGACAGCCCGGACTCGCGGGACTGGCGGGATCTCGAAGAGGTTTGCTGAGCCGCCGATGACCGGCCGCCTTTAGGCTGTACCCGAGACTTTTCCAGGTTTGCAGGAAGGCGTACGTCGGTCATGGCGCAGCAGGACACCGATCAGCAGCACGCGGGCGTGCTCCCTGTCGACGACGAGGGCTATGTCGTCGACACGGAGGACTGCGAGGAGCGCGAGAACGCCTGGCGGGAGCGTGGCACCTCGCGGCCGATCACGGTTGTCGGCAACCCGGTGCTGCACAAGGAGTGCGAGGACGTCACCGACTTCGGCGAGGAGCTGCGGCAGCTGGTCGCCGACATGTTCGCCAGCCAGCGCACCGCCGAGGGCGTGGGCCTGGCCGCCAACCAGATCGGTGTCGACCTGAAGGTCTTCGTCTACGACTGCCAGGACGACGAGGGCGTCCGGCACGTCGGCGTGGTGTGCAACCCGAAGCTCGTCGACCTGCCGGCCGACCGGCGCCGGCTGGACGACAGCAACGAGGGCTGCCTGTCCGTGCCCGGCGCGTACGCGTCGCTCCCGCGTCCCGACTACGCCGAGGTGACCGGCCAGGACGAGCGGGGCAACCCGGTCAAGGTCCGCGGCACCGGCTACTTCGCACGGTGTTTGCAGCACGAGACCGACCACCTCTACGGCTACCTGTACATCGACCGGCTGTCCAAGCGGGACCGCAAGGACGCGCTGCGGCAGATGGCCGAGAATGAGCCACGTTACCCCGTGGTCGCCAACGCCTAGGCTCCGCTGGACCGTTGGGCGCCCGGCCGGGGATCACTCCCGGTAGGGCGCCCTTCGTATGACTTTGCTCGCTCGTCCGTGCGTCGTACAACCGATCCCTTCTGTCCTGCTAGTGATCCTTAATCGGTCACGCAAGGGCGGATTCTCGGCACCTTGGGGTAGTGAGTGAAGCAAATCCGTTCCCATGGCGGTCGGTTGTGGTGCTGAATGGGAAGTGCGGGGATACGCAACGGCGCACGCCCGGCACGACGGGAGGGGCGTGGCCTCCTGGCGGCGGAGAGGGGTTTGTACGTGCATGCTTTCCCACACAGCACCACAGCGACGCCGATGGCGGTCGTAGTACCACCCTCACTGGCACTCCCGGTGATCGAGTCCGCCTTTCCACGGCAACTGCACCCGTATTGGCCGCGACTCCAGCACAAGACACGGCTGTGGCTGCTGGAAAAACGCCTCATGCCAGCGGACAAGGTGCAGGAATATGCCGATGGACTGTGCTACACCGACCTGATGGCGGGCTACTACCTCGGCGCCCCCGACGAGGTCCTCCAGGCCATCGCCGACTACAGCGCGTGGTTCTTCGTCTGGGACGACCGCCACGACCGCAATGTCGTCCACGGCCGGGCGGGCGCCTGGCGGCGGCTGAGGTACCGCCTGCACGCGGCCCTCGACGCGCCCCGGCACCACCTGCACCACCCGGATCCGCTGGTGGCGGGGTTCGCCGACAGCGTGCTGCGGCTGTACGGCTTCCTGTCGCGCACCTGGAACCTGCGGTTCGCCCGGCACTTCCACGCGGTGATAGAGGCCTACGACCGCGAGTTCCGCAACCGCACCGCGGGATACATTCCCGGCGTCGAGGAATACCTCGCCCTGCGCCGGCACACCTTCGCGCACTGGATATGGACGGACCTGCTGGAGCCGAGCGCCGGATGTGAACTCCCGGCCATCGTAAGGAAAAACCCGGCCTATCGCCGGGCCGCGCTGCTCAGTCAGGAATTCGCCGCCTGGTACAACGACCTTTGCTCGCTGCCGAAGGAAATCGCGGGCGACGAGGTCCACAATCTCGGGATCAGCCTCATCACCCATGAGGGGTTGAGCCTCGAGGAATCGGTGGACGAAGTCAGGCGGCGCGTCGAGGAATGCATCAGTCAATTCATCGAAGCCGAGGAGGACGCCCTGCGGTTCGCCGACAGCCTCGCCGACGGCACCGTCCAGGGAAAGGAATTGAGCGCCGCGGTGCGCGCCTGCGTCGGCAATATGCGGAACTGGTTCAGCTCCGTCTACTGGTTCCACCACGAGTCCGGCCGCTACATGGTCGACACCTGGGACGACCGGTCCACGCCCCCGTACGTCACGAACGAAGCGGCAGGTGAGAAATGACCGTCGAGTCTGTGCAGCCCCAGACCTCCGAGTCCACCGAACTGCGTGATGCGCCCCTGGCCGGCGGCGCCGTCCCGGGCCTCGGGCACGGCCTGAAACTGGTCCGCGACCCGCTCGCCTTCATGTCCCGGCTCCGCGACCACGGCGACGTCGTACGCCTCAAGCTCGGCCCCAAGACGGTGTACGCGGTCACCACACCGGAGCTCACCGGCGCGCTCGCGCTCAGCCCCGACTTCAAGATCGACGGACCGCTGTGGGAGTCCCTCGAAGGCCTGCTCGGCAAGGAGGGCGTGGCCACCGCCAACGGTCCCCGGCACCGGCGCCAGCGCCGCACCATCCAGCCCGCGTTCCGGCTCGACGCGATCCCGGGCTACGGGCCGGTCATGGAGGAGGAGGCGCACGCGCTGACCGAGCGCTGGCGGCCCGGCGAGACCGTCGACTGCACCTCCGAGTCCTTCCGGGTGGCCGTGCGCATCGCGGCCCGCTGCCTGCTGCGCGGCGAGTACATGGACGAGCGTGCCGAGCGGCTCAGCGTCGACCTCGCCACCGTCTTCCGCGGCATGTACCGGCGGATGGTCATCCCGCTCGGGCCGCTGTACCGGCTGCCGTTCCCGGCCAACCGCGAATTCAACCGGGCGCTGGCCGATTTGCATCTGCTGGTCGACGAGATCGTCGCCGAGCGGAGGGCATCTGGTCAAAAGCCGGACGATTTGCTGACGGCATTGCTGGAGGCGAAGGACGACAATGGCGACCCCATCGGGGAACAGGAGATCCACGACCAGGTCGTCGCGATACTCACGCCCGGAAGCGAAACAGTGGCGTCCACGATCATGTGGCTGCTCCAGGTCCTCGCGGAACACCCGGAACACGCGGAGAAGGTACGGACCGAGGTCGAATCCGTGACCGGCGGCCGACCGGTCGGATTCGAACACGTCCGCTCGCTGAGGCACACGAACAATGTCGTCGTCGAGGCCATGCGGCTCAGGCCGGCCGTATGGATATTGACGCGCCGCGCGGTGACCGACACCGCGCTCGGCGGCTATCGCATTCCGGCCGGGGCGGACATCGTCTACAGCCCGTACGCGATCCAGCGCGACGCCCGGTCCTACGACCACCACCTCGACTTCGACCCCGACCGGTGGCTGCCGGAGCGGTCCAAGGACGTGCCGAAGTACGCCATGAGCCCCTTCAGCGTGGGCAACCGCAAGTGCCCCAGCGACCACTTCTCCATGACGCAGCTGAGCCTGATCACCGCGGCGATCTCGGCGCGGTACCGCTTCGAGCAGGTCGGCGGGTCCAACGACACGACCCGGGTGGGCATCACGCTCCGTCCGCACAACCTCCTGCTGAGGCCGATGCCTTGGTAGAACACCTGGTACCGGCGCGCGCTCAGGCGGCCTCAGGGCCCCGGAACGCGCGCCGGTAGGCGTTTCGGCCTCAGAAGTCCTCGTCGAGGTCGACCTTGCCCTCCACCGCGACCTGGTACGCCGACGGGCGGCGCTCGAAGAAGTTCGTCAGCTCCTGGACGCCCTGCAGCTCCATGAAGGAGAACGGGTTCTCCGAGCCGTACACGGGGGCGAAGCCGAGGCGGGCGAGACGCTGGTCGGCGACGCACTCCAGGTACTGCCGCATCGACTCGGTGTTCATGCCCGGGAGGCCGTCGCCGCACAGGTCCCGCGCGAACTGCAGCTCGGCCTCGACGGCCTCCTTCAGCATGTCGGTGACCTGATGTCCGAGCTCGTCGTCGAACAGGTCCGGCTCCTCCTTGCGGACGGTGTCGACCACGTCGAAGGCGAAGGACATGTGCATCGTCTCGTCCCGGAACACCCAGTTGGTGCCGGTGGCCAGACCGTGCAGCAGACCCCGGCTGCGGAACCAGTAGACGTAGGCGAAGGCGCCGTAGAAGAACAGGCCCTCGATGCAGGCGGCGAAGCAGATCAGGTTGAGCAGGAAGCGACGGCGGTCGGCCTTCGTCTCCAGGCGCTCCAGCTTCTCCACCGAGTCCATCCACGTGAAGCAGAACTGCGCCTTCTCGCGGATGGAGGGGATGTTCTCGACGGCCGCGAAGGCCGCCGTCCGGTCGTCCGGGTCGGGCAGGTAGGTGTCCAGGAGCGTCAAGTAGAACTGGACGTGCACGGCCTCCTCGAAGAGCTGACGGCTCAGGTACAGCCGCGCCTCGGGGGAGTTGATGTGCTTGTACAGCGTCAGCACCAGGTTGTTCGCCACGATGGAGTCACCCGTCGCGAAGAAGGCGACCAGACGGCCGATGAGGTGCTGCTCCTCGGGCGTCAGCTTCGCGAGGTCCGCGACGTCCGAGTGGAGGTCCACCTCCTCCACGGTCCAGGTGTTCTTGATGGCGTCCCGGTAGCGCTCGTAGAAGTCCGGGTAGCGCATGGGGCGCAGAGTCAGCTCGAAGCCGGGGTCGAGCAGGTTCTGGTTGCTGGGCATTACTGGCAGGCCTCGCAGGACTCGGGGTTTTCCAGGGAGCAGGCGACCGCGTCGGGATCGGCGACCTGCTGGACGGGGATGGCGGCGGGGGTCTGCGCGCGGGCCGCGCGGGCGATCCGGGTCGCCGGGCGGGAGCGCAGGTAGTACGTCGTCTTCAGCCCGGACTTCCAGGCGTACGCGTACATCGAGGAGAGCTTGCCGATCGTCGGCGTCTCCATGAACAGGTTCAGGGACTGCGCCTGGTCCAGGAACGGGGTGCGGGCGGCGGCCATGTCGATCAGGCCGCGCTGCGGGATCTCCCACGCCGTGCGGTACAGCGCGCGCACGTCCTCGGGGATCCAGGCGAAGCCCTGCACCGAGCCGCCCGAGTCGCGCAGTGCCTCCCGGGTGCGGGCGTCCCACACGCCGAGGCTCTTCAGGTCCTGCACCAGGTAGGAGTTGACCTGGAGGAACTCACCGGACAGCGTCTCGCGCTTGAACAGGTTGGACACCTGCGGCTCGATGCACTCGTACACGCCCGCGATGGAGGCGATGGTGGCGGTCGGCGCGATGGCGAGGAGGAGGGAGTTGCGCAGGCCGGTGGACGCGATGCGCCCGCGGAGGGCCTCCCAGCGCTCCGGCCAGGTCGGCTCGACGTCGTAGTGGTCCGGGTGCAGCACTCCCCGGGCCGTACGGGTCTTCTCCCAGGCCGGCAGCGGGCCGTTGCGCTCGGCGAGGTCGGCGGAGGCCTCGTACGCGGCGAGCATGATCCGCTCGGCGATCCGCGTGGACAGGGCCTTGGCCTCGGGGGAGTCGAAGGGCAGGCGCAGCTTGAAGAAGACGTCCTGCAGACCCATGGCGCCGAGGCCGACGGGCCGCCACTTGGCATTCGACCGGCCCGCCTGCTCGGTCGGGTAGAAGTTGATGTCCACGACCCGGTCGAGGAAGGTGACGGCCGTGCGGACGGTGTCGTCCAGGCGCTGCCAGTCGATGTCGCCGGTCGCCGTATCGACGAAGGCGCCCAGGTTGACCGACCCCAGGTTGCAGACCGCCGTCTCGCCGTCGTCCGTGACCTCCAGGATCTCCGTGCAGAGGTTGGAGGAGTGGACCACGTGACCCGGCAGGGCCGTCTGGTTGGCGGTGCGGTTGGCCGCGTCCTTGAAGGTCATCCAGCCGTTGCCGGTCTGCGCGAGGGTGCGCATCATCCGGCCGTACAGCTCACGGGCCGGCATGGTCTTCTTCGCCAGACCCGCCTGCTCGGCCTTGTGGTAGGCGGCGTCGAACTCCTCGCCCCACAGGTCCACCAGCTCCGGCACGTCCGCCGGGGAGAACAGCGACCACTGCCCGTCGGCGTTGACCCGGCGCATGAACTCGTCCGGGACCCAGTGCGCGAGGTTCAGGTTGTGCGTACGGCGGGCGTCCTCACCGGTGTTGTCCCGCAGCTCCAGGAACTCCTCGATGTCGGAGTGCCAGGTCTCCAGGTAGACGGCCGCGGCGCCCTTGCGCCGGCCGCCCTGGTTCACCGCGGCCACCGAGGCGTCCAGCGTCTTCAGGAACGGCACGATGCCGTTGGAGTGCCCGTTGGTGCCGCGGATCAGCGAACCGCGGCTGCGGATCCGGGAGTACGACAGACCGATGCCGCCGGCGTGCTTGGAGAGCCGGGCCACCTGGTGGTAGCGGTCGTAGATGGAGTCCAGCTCGTCCAGCGGGGAGTCGAGGAGGTAGCAGGACGACATCTGCGGATGCCGCGTGCCGGAGTTGAAGAGCGTGGGGGAGGACGGGAGGTAGTCGAGGCGGCTCATGAGCCCGTAGAGCGCGGCGACTTCGTCCACGGACCGCGCGGTGTCGTCCTCGGCGAGACCGGCGGCGACCCGCAGCATGAAGTGCTGCGGCGTCTCGATCACCTTGCGGGTGATCGGGTGCCGGAGGAGATAGCGGCTGTGGAGCGTCCGCAGCCCGAAGTAACCGAAGCGGTCGTCGGCCCGGCGGTCGATCAGCGCGTCGAGCCGCTCGGCGTGCAGTCGCGCGAACTCGGCGGTCCGGTCGGCGATGAGCCCCTCGCGGTGCCCGACGGCCACGGACTCGGTGAACGACGTCACGCCCTGCGAGGCGGCCTCGTCGCGGATGGAGAGGGTCAGCAGCCGGGCGGCCAGCCGGGAGTAGGCGGGGTCCTCGGAGATGAGCCCGGCGGCGGCCTCCGTGGCCAGCTCGCGCAACTCCGCGATGACATCCGGCACGGCCCCGCGCGCCGACCGGCCGCGCAGCGCGGCGGCGGCCACCCGGCCGGGGTCGGCGTCGGGGAGGTCGGCGGTCAGCTCGGTCAGGGTCCGCAGCAGCGCGGTACCGGGACCGTCGGTGTCCAGGCCGCTGGCTGAAACCGGATCTGCTGGCGCGATGGTCACGTGGGGCTCTCCCTCGCTCGGCACGGGGGCCTTGCGGAGGGCAGGGGGCAGTCACGAGCGCACACGGCGTCGCGTCCACCGGCCCATTCCACGAGGCCCGGACGTCTGAAGGCCACCCGGACCGGACGGCCGGGTGCGCTGCCGGCAGGTCCTCGGACTGACGCGAGCGTGCGTATGCACGCAAGTACACCGTTGCGGGACAGTTCCGGATTCGCACCGGATTCCCCTGCGGCGACAGCGAGGACGAGCATACATCTAGTGCCGGGCTGTCGTGTCACCCCCAGATGTTGTGTCGGATCGGCTTCAGAGGGTCAACTCCCGACTTGCAGGGCCCGGCTGGAGTGTTTCCATGGAAGGAGGTGCCCGCGGGTCCTCCGTGCCGAGAGCCGGTCTCGGAAGGAGAACGCACCATGACGAGGATCGTCCGTCATCCGCCGGGCAAGGAGCGGCCACGCAGCGCGCCGATGGCGACGCTGGAGGCGAGACATGCGTGGCGCCGGATCAGGCGGTTCTTCCTGGGCCACTGGCACCATCTGACCATCAAGCTGGAGGCCCGCCTCGACACCACCCGCCCCAAGAAGTGGCGCAGATGGTTCTCGTACACCAACGTGATCCGGATCGTCTGGCTGACCCTCCTGATCGCACTCCTCGCCTGGGCCGTGGAAGGTCTCTGGATCCTGGTCACCCATCACACGACCCTCTTCGAGCAGTGGCGGAAGAGGTCGAGCACCGGGTTCGACTCGGTCCTGCGCTTCGTCGGTCCGCTCCTCGCCGCTTCGGTGGCCGCCGCCTTCTTCCTGTTCTTCTGGTACAGCTGGAGCAAGCGGCGCTACGTCGCCAAGGCGCGCAGGCATCCCCGCAAGCTGGTGCTCACCGCAGGGCCCGACATGGCCGAGGTCGTGGGCCGCGAGGAGATCGCCCGGGTCATCGCCCAGCGGCTGCGGCAGCGCGAGACCCGCAGGCCCTATCTGCTCGTCGGCGGTGTCGGCACGGGCAAGACGGCCGTCCTGGTGCGGCTCACCGAGCTGCTGGCCCGGCAGCATGCCGTTCCCGTGCCGATCCGGCTGCGGGACGCCACCGGTGCCGATCTGAACTTCGAGCGCATGGCCAGGCAACGGTTCGCCGAGGAAGCGCCCCACGGCATTCTGGCGCGCACCAAGAACGACCGGGTCTGGCAGCAACTGCTCGCCGACGACAAGGTGGTGGTCATCGCCGACGGCCTGGAAGAAGCGATCCTCGACGAGCGCCTCCAGGAGGACCGGGACAACATCATCCGCAGGGCCATCGAGCGCGCCCACGCGGAGAAGCTGCCCCTCGTCATCGCCTCCCGGCCGCACAGTCCGCTGGAGAGCACCCCCGCCGCGATCGTGGAGCTGGAGCCGCTGAGCGAGGAGGCGGCGCTGCACTTCGTCGAGGCGCGGGTACCGGAGACGGACGAGCGCCGCGTGGACTGGATCGTGGAGACCGCGGAGGTCACCGAATCGCCCATCTACCTGCAGATCGCCCGCGAACTGCACCACCACGGCGACCTCGAACGCATTCGTCCGCGCAACGACAAGGACCGTCTGGACACCCGTAGTTGGGACCGCAGCACGCTGCGGCTGTGGCTCCTGGAGACCTGGGACCTCGCCATGAGGGATGGTCGACTGCGCGAGGACGTCGAGCTGAGCCCCCAGGAGCGGAAGGACACCGTCGAGGTGGTCTCCGCGCTCGCGTGCATCGGACTGCTCCAGGACAAGCTGGAGGTCGGCTTCGCCGAACTGCTGGACAGTGACGTCCACCCCGGTCCGGCGCGGCGGGCGCGGGCCCGGGCGGACCACCTGTGGTCCAGGGCACGCCGCTTCGACCGGTACGGCAAGCGCGGGAACACCTTCTCGGAGTGGCACCGGGAGCGGATCTGGGACACGCTCTGCGGCCACCTGAGCCAGGAGCAGAAAGAGCGTCTGAGCAGGGGCGACATGGGCCAGTGCCAGACCACGCTCGCCCACTTCGCGGCCAATGCGAGCAAGCTGCAGCTGGTGGAGAGCTTCGAGAAGAGGGTCCGCTTCCCGCACAGCATCATCCAGGCCTATCTCGGCTTCCGCATGTTGCAGCACCTCGACGAGCGCTCCGCCGGCGAGCTCGTCCAGCAGGCGCTGCAGCCGCCGGGCCCCAGCCGTGAGCTGCTCATCGCCCTGGTGCTGCTCTCCCGCTACCGGACGGCGAAGCTGTCGGTCAAGGGAGGTTGCGTCGGGGCCGAGCTGCAGAAGTACTGGCAGGAGAGGGTGCGGCAGGCTCCCGTGTACGGCCGCCCCATGGCCGACCGGCTCTTCACGGCCGCGAACAGCCGCACGGACGACCCCAAGGCCCTCGATCTGTACGCGGCGGCCCTGGAGGTCGACAGCGTGGAACCCCGGCCGCGACTGCTCAGCGACATCGTCGCGAAGGTGCACGAACGCTGGTGCGCCATCAAGGGCGACCGGCGCACCCTCGAGGACGCGAAGCTCGGACTGCTGAAGCAGCTCGGTACGGCACTGCGCGCGGTCTCGGAGAAGACCGACACCATGCCGCTCTACGCCCAACTCTTCCAGATCGGCAAAGCGGAGCCCTCGTACGTCGTGCGGCTGGCCGCCGCCCAGGAGTTCGGCAGTGGCGGAACCGACGCGTTCGCCGTGATCCGGGAGAAGTTCGGCCTGAACAACGACCCCGTCAGGGAGTACAACAAGCGGGTCGGCCTGCTGAAGGCCCGCAAGAGGAGCGCATACCACCACTGGACCGAGAGGATGCGGAAGGCGATGGCCGACCGCGCGCCCTCGCGGGGCGAGTCGTCCGCGGAGATCGATCGGCTGCAGGAGAAGCGGAAGGAGATCAAGCAGCACTACCGCGAGGCCCGCATCGAGCTGTCCAGGGAGTTCGTGATGCGGGCCTGGATGATCCCCATGCTCCTGGGCTCCGTCGACGACGCCCACCGAGACGAGGCCCGGGACCGCCTCACCAAGTGGCTGCGCCATCTCGATCCGAAGTACACCCATGGCCCTCCCGACCTGCCGCTCGCCCTGGAGGCCGCGCTGGCCCAGGGCTTCAAGTTCGCGGCCAACCGGCGTAAGCGCCACCCTTTCTCGTACCCGGGCAGCCGAGCCGATCTGATCCGGCAGGCGGAGACCGTGCTGCAGCAGTCACGGTGCTGGTACACCCAGTTGACGCTGCTTCAGGCGCTGTGTCTGTGGGAGCTCCCGGACAGCGCGCTGTGGCGGGAGGGCGACGGCGACCGGTCGCGTGAGGAGTCCCGGTCGATCGGCGGGACCAGCGCGGTGCAGACGGTGCAGCGCCGGCTGTCGATGGCGGGCACGGTGAACGGCGCTCCCGGCCGGCCGGGCGTGGACGGTGACTCGTCCCAGCAGGTCCTGCATCCATTCGTCGCCGAGGCGGGCGACCTGGTGGCCATGGCGCTGGAGACCGGGCAGCCCGAGCGCTTCCTCTGGATCGACGAGAAGACCGTCACCGACAACATAGGCTCGCGCACCGGCGTCAACCGGGGCTACCGCAAGCACAACCTGTGGATCCCGCCCTCCGTCGGGTGGAGCACCCTCGACGGGCGCGCCCAGCGCCTCGTCGCGGACGTGCTGATCATGCTGAATCTGATCGAGCGGGACGGGTACCCCGACGAGGTCGAGGAGCGGATGGCCCGCGTCGAGCGCCCCGGCATGTCGCTCCCGCCGTGCATCTGCACGAGCCGTGAACCGCTGCGGCCCCACCTGCGGTCCGGCACCTCCGCCCCGCCCGATCCGGGCACCGGGTGCCTGCCCGACTGCAAGTTCCAGCTGTGCCCCTACCCGCCTCGGGGCGCGGTGCCCCGAGGGGAGGTCCGTGAGCCCTTCTGCCGCCAGCAGCAGGTCCTGCTGCCCGGGAGCCTGCGCCGCTGCCTTCCCAGGCTGGTGCACCGAAAGACACCGCCCTGGGTCAGCATGCGCGTCCGCGAACTGGACCGCTTCTGGGACGCCATGGCCGGACGCACACGAGACGAGGGCGCCCGGCCGAGGCGCGTGGGCTAGGAGGCGTCGTTCGGGTTCGTTTGGATCAGGGCGGACCCTGGCCGAGCCGGCGAACCCCTCAGTGTGCGCTGTCCGCCGTCGCCGGCGGCAGTTCCACCTGAACCCCGGGGTCGCCCGCGTCCGCCGTGTAGTCCTCCGGCCTGGTCTCGTCGACGCCCTCGGGGGCCTTCACGGCCCTGAGGACGAGGGTGAGGACCACGGTGACCACGGCGTTGAGGACGAAGGCCGTGAGGCCGATGTAGCCGATCTCGCCGATGCCGGGGATCTCCTTGGCCGAGCCGCCGAAGTGCTTCTGGGTCGGGGAGGCGACCCCGTACGCGGCGACCGTGCCGTACGCCATGCCGACCGCCCAGCCGGCGAGCAGGGCCCAGCGGTGGAACCAGCGGGTGAACAGGCCGCCGACCAGGGCCGGGAAGGTCTGCAGGATCCAGATGCCGCCCAGCAGCTGGAAGTTGATGGCGACGGTCTTGTCCATGGTGAGGACGAAGACCAGCGCGCCGACCTTCACCAGCAGCGAGACGATCTTGGAGACCTGGGCCTCCTGCTTCGGCGTGGCGTCCGGCTTGATGAAGTCCCGGTAGATGTTGCGGGTGAAGAGGTTCGCCGCCGCGATCGACATGATCGCCGCCGGGACCAGCGCGCCGATGCCGATCGCCGCGAAGGCCACGCCCGCGAACCAGTCCGGGAACATGTCCTCGAACAGCTGCGGGATCGCCAGCTGGCCGTTGGTGACCTTGACCCCGGCCGCGATCGCCATGAAGCCCAGCAGCGCGAGCAGGCCGAGCATCAGGGAGTACAGCGGCAGGATCGTGGTGTTGCGGCGGATCACCTCACGGCTCTTGGAGGAGAGGGTCGCGGTGATCGAGTGCGGGTACATGAACAGGGCCAGGGCCGAGCCGAGGGCCAGGGTGGCGTACGTCCACTGGCCCGCCGCCGGGGGCGTGAGTGCGCCGCGTGGCTTGCCCGTCGCCGGGTTGACCTGGCTGAACGCATGGCCCGCCTTGGCGAAGATGTCGTCGAAGCCGCCCAGTTTGATCGGGATGTAGATGATCGCCACCGCGATGACGATGTAGATCAGCGCGTCCTTGACGAAGGCGATCAGGGCGGGGGCGCGCAGGCCGGAGGAGTAGGTGTACGCCGCCAGCACGCCGAAGGCGATCAGCAGCGGCAGGTCCCGCACGAACCAGTTGGCGCTGCTGTCCCCGCCGACGCCCATGACGTCCAGCACCGCCTGGATGCCGACGAGCTGGAGCGCGATGTACGGCATCGTCGCCAGGATGCCGGTCAGCGCCACCGCCAGCGACAGGCCCTTGGAGCCGAAGCGGCCGCGGACGAAGTCGGAGGTGGTGACATAGCCGTGGCGGTGGCTGACCGACCACAGGCGCGGCAGGAAGGTGAAGATCAGCGGGTAGACCAGGATCGTGTACGGCACCGCGAAGAAGCCGGACGCGCCCGCCGCGTAGATCGCCGCCGGTACGGCGACGAAGGTGTACGCCGTGTACAGGTCGCCGCCGAGCAGGAACCAGGTGATCCAGGTGCCGAACGACCGTCCGCCCAGGCCCCATTCGTCCAGGGAGTGCTCGTTGTCGGCCCTGCGCCAGCGGGCGGCGAGGAAGCCCAGGACCGTGACGGCCAGGAAGAAGAAGATGAAGACGCCGAGCGCGACGCCGTTGACGCCGTTCTTCACTTCGCCTCACCACCGTTCTCAGCAGCGGGGGAAGCATGGGCGGCGCGGTCGCGCTGATCGCGCTGCCACAGCTGGTACGCGGTCATGGTGAGCGCTGTGGAGATCAGCACCCAGAGCATCTGGTACCAGTAGAAGAACGGGATCCCGATGAAGGCGGGGCCCGTCTTGGCGTAGGAGCCGACCCAGAGCATCGCCACGAACGGCGCGACGAGACACAGGCCGATGATCACGCGCACCGGCGTGACCACCGGTGGTCTCACTTCAGGCGTACTGGACATGCCACGGCTCTCCGTCCCCTCGCTGATCACCTGTGTAATGCGCAGGCAATCTAGGTGACGGTGTCGTGGCAGTGGAAGACCTCGTCCGTATGTCGGTATATCGATTCAGCGAACGTCCACAGGTCCTACGCGCCTTTTCCGGCAGGCCACTTGAGCCTTTACTCCGCGGGCCGCTTCAGTCGCGCCACGAACTTGTAGCGGTCGCCCCGGTACACCGACCGCACCCACTCCACCGGCTTGCCCTCGCGGTCCAGGGAGTGGCGGGAGAGCATCAGCATCGGCAGACCCACGTCCGTGCCGAGCAGGCCCGCCTCGCGCGGGGTGGCCAGGGAGGTCTCGATGGTCTCCTCGGCCTCGGCGAGATGGACGTCGTAGACCTCGGCGAGGGCCGTGTAGAGAGACGTGTACTTCACCAGGGAGCGGCGCAGGGCGGGGAAGCGCTTGGCGCTCAGATGCGTGGTCTCGATGGCCATCGGCTCGCCGTTGGCCATGCGCAGCCGCTCGATGCGCAGTACGCGTCCGCCGGGGGTGATGTCGAGCAGCCCGGCGAGCCGGTCGTCGGCGGTGATGTAGCCGACGTCCAGCAGCTGGGAGGTGGGCTCCAGGCCCTGGGCGCGCATGTCCTCGGTGTAGGAGGTCAGCTGTAGCGCCTGGGAGACCTTGGGCTTGGCGACGAAGGTGCCCTTGCCCTGGATGCGTTCCAGCCGGCCCTCCACGACCAGCTCCTGCAGGGCCTGGCGGACGGTGGTGCGGGAGGTGTCGAACTCGGCCGCCAGCGTGCGCTCGGGCGGGACCGGCGTGCCCGGCGCCTGCGTCTCCGTCATGTCGAGCAGGTGCTTCTTCAGGCGGTAGTACTTGGGCACGCGCGCCGTACGGACGGTCGTCCCGGCCTCGTTCTCCGCACTGCTGACGTCGGTGCTCATGCTCTGCCTTCCCGGCTCCGGCTGCCGAAAGCGACCGACCTGACATCGGCCACCGGCTCACATCGTGGCACGGCTTCGCGCCTCAGGGCTCCACCCGCACGCTCCGTGATCTCCTCTATATACCGTCGCACCCGTTGTTGGTCTAGTCCATAGGGACGGGTGGGGCGGATGTGGACCTGCGGGTGAGGCCCTTACGGCCCTTGGCGACGGCCCTCTGTCCCCGCTAGATCCCCTGCCACGCCGGCTTGTTGGCGTAGGTGTGGCGGAAGTAGTCGGACAGCTTCAGCTTGGATGCGGCTGCCTCGTCGACGATCACCGTGGCGTGCGGGTGCAGTTGCAGGGCGGAGGCGGGGCAGACGGCCGCGACCGGGCCCTCGACCGTCGCGGCGACCGCGTCCGCCTTGCCCTCGCCGGTCGCCAGCAGCACCAGGTGCCGCGCCTCCAGGATGGTGCCGATGCCCTGGGTGATGACGTGGTGCGGCACCTGCTCGATGTCGCCGTCGAAGAAGCGGGCGTTGTCGATGCGGGTCTGCTCGGTCAGCGTCTTGATCCGGGTGCGCGAGGCGAGGGACGAACAGGGCTCGTTGAAGCCGATGTGCCCGTCCGTGCCGATGCCCAGCAGCTGCAGGTCCACCCCGCCGGCCTCGGCGAGCGCACGGTCGTACGCCTCGCAGGCCGCCTGGATGTCCTCGGCGGTGCCGTCGGGGCCGAGGAAGGCGTCCATGCCGATGCCGAGCGGCTCCAGCACCTCCCGGCGCAGCACCGAGCGGTAGGACTCGGGGTGGTCTGCGGGCAGCCCCACGTACTCGTCGAGCTGGGCTATGCGCGCTTCTGAGATGTCCACGGCGCCGGAGCGCACCTTCGCGGTGAGCGCCTGGTAGATGGGCAGCGGGGTGGAGCCGGTGGCCACGCCGAGCAGGGCGTCGGGCTTGCGTCGCAGCAACTGGGCCATGGCCTCGGCGATCAGCTCGCCGCCCGCCGCGGCCTGCGGAACGATGACAACTTCCACGCTGGGCCTGCCGTTCTGAAGTGGGCTCTGTGCGTCTCTATGTGGTTTAGACCAATCTAACAGAATCGGCGTCCGACGGCCCAGGGGCGGAGGAAAGAGGGGACGCCCTTGTCACGCCACGGACAATTTTCTAGGGTCCGCTATAAAATGCCCTCCATGGTGCGAGGCCAGGACACGAAAGCGCAGGTCGGCACGGCCCGGACGCGTGGCAGGCCGCGGTCCTTCGACCGGGCCACCGCGCTTCACAAGGCGCTCATGGCCTTCTGGGAGCACGGGTACGAGGCCACCTCGGTCTCCGACCTCACCCGGATCATGGGCATCGGCGCGCCGAGTCTGTACGCGGCCTTCAGTGACAAGCGGACGCTGTTCGAGGAGGTCGTCCGGGTCTACGTCGACACGCACGGCGCCTTCGGCGACCGCGCCCTCGCGCAGGAGCCCACCGCCCGGGGCGGCGTCGAGCGCATGCTGCGCGAGGCCGCCGCCGAGTACACCGACCCCGCGCATCCGTACGGCTGCCTGGTCGTGCACGCCGCCACCAACTGCACCAGCCCCGAGGTGGAGCAGCTGCTGCGCGAGCGGCGCAACGCGAACATCGCCGCGGTGGAGTCCCGGATCGAGGCGGACGTCGCGGCCGGGCTGCTCCCCGCCGGCACCGATGCCGCCGCCCTCGCCCGGCACACCGCCGCGATGATCCAGGGCATGTCCCAGCAGGCGCGCGACGGGGCGAGCCGTGCGGAACTGGAAGCACTCGCGGAAATTGCCATGGCCATCTGGCCCCGCAGCTGACCGAGGCGGGCTAGGCTGCGTGGCATCGGGTGCCATCGTCTTCGTCATACAGTCTTCGTGCATGCCGACAAGACCATGGACACACACTTGTGGTCTAGTCCACAATCAAAAGTGAACAAGCCTCCGTCTTCCCCGCACAGGAAGGCGGATCGAGGGACCGGAGCTCTCTGCCCTGACTGCCCCGGCTCCTCGACCTTCGGCCGACCGGGACCGCACACCCCACGGCCGATGATGCTCCGGGCTGCGGTGCCGGGAGGGTTGAGGGTCCCTTCCAGGCGCCGCGGCCCGCGGGTGTTTTTCGGCCACCTTCAAACGTGCGGGTACGCTCGCAGACGTGCCCTCCATGAACGAACTGGTCCGCCAGCACACCGCCCTCGACGACTCCGATCTCGAGTGGCTCCACCTGCTGGTCTCGGAGTGGCAGCTGCTCTCCGACCTCTCCTTCGCCGACCTGGTCCTGTGGGTTCCCACCCGGGACGGCACCCGGTACGTCTCGGTGGCCCAGATGCGCCCCAACACCGGCCCCACCTCCTACCAGGACGACATGGTCGGCCATCTCGTCCCGCGCGGCCGCCGGCCCATGCTGGACGCGGCGCTGGACGAGGGCCGGATCGTGCGCGAGGGCGACCCGGAGTGGCGTGAAGAGGTCCCCGTACGGGTCGAGTCCATCCCCGTACGGCGTGAGGGCCGCGTCCTCGGCGTGATCGCCCGCAACACCAACCTGCTGACCGTCCGCACCCCGAGCCGGCTGGAGCTGACCTATCTGCAGAGCGCCTCGGACCTGGCGCAGATGATCGCTGCAGGATCGTTCCCCTTCCCCGATCAGCAGGTCGACATGGACGCCTCGCCGCGTGTCGGCGACGGCCTGATCCGGCTGGACGCCGACGGCGTCGTCCAGTACGCCTCCCCGAACGCCCTGTCCGCCTACCACCGCCTCGGCCTCGCCGCCGACCTGGTCGGCCACCACCTCGGGCAGACCACCGCCGAACTCGCGCCGACCCGGGGCGCGGTGGACGAGGCACTGGCCAAGGTGGCCAGCGGCTGGGCCCCGCGCGAATTCGAGATCGAGGCCAACGACGGCGTCATCCAGTTCCGGACGATCCCGCTCAAGCCCAAGGGCACCCGGATCGGTTCGCTGGTGCTGTGCCGGGACGTCACCGAACTGCGGCGCCGCGAACGCGAGTTGATCACCAAGGACGCGACCATCCGGGAGATCCACCACCGGGTGAAGAACAACCTCCAGACGGTCGCCGCGCTGCTGCGGCTGCAGGCCCGGCGTATCGACTCCGAGCGCGGCCGGGAGGCGCTGGAGGAGGCCGTCCGCCGGGTCGGCTCGATCGCGATCGTGCATGAGACGCTGTCTCAGAACCTGGATGAGCGGGTGGAGTTCGACGACATCGCCGACCGGGTGCTGGCCATGGTCGCCGAGATCTCCCCCGGCAAGGTGACCGGCCGGCGCAGCGGGCGGTTCGGGATCCTCGACGCCGAGGTGGCCACCCCGCTGTCGATGGTCCTCACCGAGGTCCTGCAGAACGCGCTGGAGCACGGCTTCCGCGAGGGCGACACCGGCACGGTCGAGGTCTCCGCGGTCCGTGGCGGTACGACGAAGGAGGCCCGCCTCCTCGTCACCGTCCAGGACGACGGGGTCGGCCTGCCCGAGAACTTCGACCCGCACCGCTCGGGCAACCTCGGCCTGCAGATCGTACGCACCCTGGTGGAGGGTGAGCTCGGCGGTTCCTTCGACATGGTCCCGGCACCGGGGCGGGGGACCCGGGTGATCCTCGACATTCCGGTGCGGGCGCAGAAGTAACCCAACTGCGGTACGACGACGGGCGTTTGCGGACAGCAAAAAGCCCCGGACCGTCGTTGGTCCGAGGCTCGTGCTCGTTGCTGCTCTGCTGAATCGCTAGAGGCATCGGGGGATACTGCGCGCTGCGGCTCGGGGGCGGGAGATGCGTGCGTGCTGCACGCGCCGCCAAGCTCAGGCTGTCAGCAGGGGTGGATATGTCAGGCGGAGGCCTGACGGGCCCGGTTGCGGGCGGCGCGGCGCTTCATGGCGCGACGCTCGTCCTCGCTGAGACCACCCCAGACGCCGGAGTCCTGACCGGACTCGAGCGCCCACTGCAGACACTGCTCGATCACCGGGCAGCGACGGCAGACGGCCTTGGCTTCCTCGATCTGCAGCAGCGCAGGACCGGTGTTGCCGATGGGGAAGAAGAGCTCGGGGTCTTCCTCGCGGCAAACGGCGTTGTGACGCCAGTCCATGGCTGCTACCTCTCCTAGGTTCTCTGAACGTATTACGTACAGGTTGCTTGTGAATGTGAACGCTTTCACGAATCCCTCAACAAGTGAAGGGCCGACCGCCGAGTCTTCCCCGGCGTGGTCCTTGGTTTGAAGTGGGGTTCCGGTGATCAGTGGAGGCCGGTGTTGCGGGCCGTCCCGATCGCCACGTAGAGACTCGCAAACCTCAGCGGCGGATACAACCCCTTCCGGAAAGTTTTTTTTGATTCCTCGGTGTCGACTAGGTCACAGCCGTACTTCCATGGGGTGGATCCTGGCCTAAACGTTCGAGTGAAAGGACTTTTGCCTGTTCCGCTCACACAATCACACGCAGTGCACGGCGTACGCCTGTGAACGTCACGCTCGTACGCAGTCCCAGGTGGTCACCGTCCATCTGCAGGGGGAGAGGTGCCTTCGAATGCAAGGTGAACTGGTCCAGATCGTGCAGCGAGACGACATGTCGACCATGAGGTCCGCGCTCGGGGGACGAATTGAGCAACTGGGTGCCATACCGGGCAACCGCGGCCGTCGACAGGCGGCTGAGACCGAGCACGTCGACGCCGGTATCGAACGAGGCCTTAGGCGACGTGTACATGGGGCGATTGCCGAGATAGGTCCAAGGGGACGTGTTCGAGACTATGGCGACCACAAGATCACCGATCGGGTCCTCGCCGGGCCGCTCCAGCGTGATCGAGCCGCGCCGACGGTTCTGCTCGCCGAGGAACTGCCGGATCACCTGACGGACGTAGAGCGCGTGCGTCGACTTCTTACCGCGCTCGCGCTGCTGCTCGACCCGGCCGACGACACCCGCGTCGAAGCCGAGTCCCGCGTTGAAGGTGAACCAGCGGTCCGGGACCGCCTCGTCCTCGGTGCCGGGCACGCCCGAGGCCAGCCCGAGGCCGACGACCCGCTCCCGGCTCTCACGCAGCGCGTCCAGCAGGGCGCCGGTGGCCTCCACCGGGTCGTTGGGCAGGCCGAGGGCGCGGGCGAAGACGTTGGTGGAGCCGCCGGGTACGACGGCGAGCCCGGGCAGACGGTCCAGGTCGGGGCCGGCGTGCAGGAGGCCGTTGACGACCTCGTTGACGGTGCCGTCGCCGCCGAGCGCCACGATCATGTCGATGTCGTCGCTGTCCGCCGCCTGGCGGCCGAGGTCGCGCGCGTGGCCACGGTACTCGGTGGTGACCGCCTCCAGCTTCATCTCGCTCGCGAGCGCGTGGATCAGGACGTCGCGCCTGCGTGCGCTGGTGGTGGTTGCCGCCGGGTTGACCACGAGAAGTGCACGCATGGATGGCAGCGTACCTACTGGGGGGTACCGGACGAAGGGCGAGGTAGGGATCGGGTAAGAGGCGGGGACGTGACACTGGACACGGTGCCGCGCCGCTGGGGTGCCGGACCATCCCCGGGTGAGGGTCCGCGTGGTTGCCCGCGCCCGCGCGGCGCAGCCGCGCGTCGATACCGCCCCGCGCCCCTTCGGGGGCGCCTGCACCACCCCCGCTACCCTGCTGGGGTGAGCAGTGAGCAGAACTCCGCCCAGGACATCGCCGAAGCCGCCGCCGGGCCGCGTCCCCGTCGGCTGACCTACGCCGCCCTGCTGGCCGCGCTGGAAGGTGCCGCGCTGGTGGCCGGTGGGCTGTGGGTGTCCGTGCTCGGGTTCACCGGGGGTCCGGACGACCGGCGGCAGGCACTGACCCTGGGAATCACGCTGGTCGTACTCGCGCTGCTGCCGCTGCTCGCCGCGCGCGGACTGCTGCTGCGGCGCAGCTGGAGCCGTGGCCCGGCGGTGATCACCCAGCTCCTGGCGCTGCCGATCGCCTACAACCTGCTCCAGGCCGACAGCATGGCCATCCCGGCCGGTATCGCCATCGCGGTCGTCGCGGTGGCCGCGCTCGTCCTGCTCGTCAACGGCGAGACGACCCGGGCCCTCGGTATCAAGGGACCGGGCCGCGCCGAATAGCTCACTCCTCGACGAGCAGCTTCTCCCGCAGCTGGGCCAGTGTGCGGGCCAGCAGCCGGGAGACGTGCATCTGGGAGATGCCGACCTCCTGCGCGATCTGCGACTGCGTCATGTTCCCGAAGAAACGCAGCAGCAGGATGCGCTTCTCGCGCGGAGGGAGATCCTCCAGCAGGGGCTTGAGCGATTCCCGGTACTCCACGCCCTCCAGCGCCTCGTCCTCCGCGCCGAGGGTGTCGGCGACCGCCGGGGACTCGTCGTCGGTGTCGGGGACGTCCAGGGACAGCGTGGAGTACGCGTTGGCGGACTCCAGGCCCTCCAGGACCTCCTCCTCGGAGATCGCGAGCTTCTCGGCCAGCTCGTGGACCGTGGGGGAGCGGCCGTGCAGCTGGGACAGCTCGGCGGTCGCCGTGGTCAGCGCGAGCCGCAGCTCCTGCAGCCGGCGCGGCACCCGCACCGCCCAGCCCTTGTCGCGGAAGTGCCGCTTGATCTCGCCGACGACGGTCGGGGTGGCGTACGTGGAGAACTCCACGCCGCGCTCCGGGTCGAACCGGTCGACGGACTTGATCAGGCCGATCGTGGCGACCTGGGTGAGGTCGTCCAGCGGCTCGCCGCGGTTGCGGAACCGGCGCGCCAGGTGCTCCACGAGCGGCAGGTGCATACGGACGAGCTGGTTGCGCAGCTCCGCGTACTCCGGGCTGCCCGCGTTGAGCGCGCGCAGCTCCAGGAACATCGCCCGCGCCCCGCTGCGGTCCTGGGGGCCGTGCTGTGTGGCCTGCACGGTCTCCTTGCCCGGAGCGTCGTCCTCCGCGTACCGCTCGTGCTCGCTCATCGTCCCGCCCGTAGCCCTTCCCCGAGCCCTGGCTCCCGCGCCGCCGGCGGACCCGGCGCCACCGGGGTCCTCCGGCGGTACGACCTGCACGGCACCGTCGGCCCCGGCGCGCGCGGAGTCGTCCTCCGGGTGCGGCCTGGCCTGCTCGGGGATGCCGTCGATGCCGTCCGCCGTGAGCCGGGATGCGTCCCTGGGGGCCTCCCCGGAGATGTCGCCCGCGCTCGGCCAGGGGGCACCCCCGTCCCCGGCCGGCAGCTCTCGCGTGCCGCGCTCTTCGTCCCGCACCGGACCGTCCCCGTTCCTCACGCCGGGCCGGGGCCCGCGCCGCGCTGTTTGTAGAGGCTGATCGACACGGTCTTGTCCTCGTCGACCGCGGACGAGACCTTGCCCGCGAGGGCCGAGAGCACGGTCCAGGCGAAGGTGTCGCGCGAGGGGGCGTGACCGTCTGTGGTCGGCGCCGAGACCGTGACCTCCAGCGAGTCGTCGACGAGCCGGAAGACACAGCTGAGCACGGAGCCGGGCACAGCCTGTTGGAGCAGGATCGCGCAGGCCTCGTCCACGGCGATGCGCAGGTCCTCGATCTCGTCCAGGGTGAAGTCCAAGCGGGCCGCGAGACCGGCCGTGGCCGTCCGCAGCACCGACAGGTAGGCACCCGCGGCCGGCAGCCGGACTTCCACGAAGTCCTGATTCGCCGCGGGCTCGCCTGCGATCTGGGACACCCTCACCTCCATGGTGGTACAAGCTTTACGGGGCCGAGGGTCGCCCCCCGGGGGTAACGCGTACGTGGTTCCGCGGTGACGCTATCGCGCTCCGAACGGTCCTGTCCCGGGACCCCAACCCCCCTGGCGTCACTCACAGTAAAGCTGTGCATACGCTCCGTGTCTAGAGGGTTTGCGGGCCCAAATGGGAAGAGCGTGCGCCGGGTTGACGTACCCAGACGTCACACGCTCGAACCGTCGTGCGGCCGCCGCCGCATGCAGTGTCACACGAGAACCCGGTCGGGCGGGAATGTGACCATGCGGAAAGCCGCTCGGAAGAGGGTCAGACGAGCACGTGGTCAACGAAGCACCACCGCCAGTCCTCGCCCGGCTCGAAGGTCCGCATGACGGGGTGGCCGGACATCTCGTGGTGCTGCGTGGCGTGTCTGCCCGGCGAGGAGTCGCAGCAGCCGACGTGGCCGCAGGTGAGACACAGCCGCAGCTGCACCGGGTGCGTGCCGTCGTGCAGGCACTCCGGACACGTCGGGTTCAGCGGTTCCGGTTCCGGGTGCGGCAGCGCGTCGGCGTGCGTGCACTGTTTCATGATTGCCAGATTACGACGGCTGTGCGGGTGGCCGCGCGGAAAAACGAGGGTGGGCGAGGGTCATGGACGTGATGCCGCTGCTGTTGCTGGTCGCGGGCAGTGCGGGGATCGCGGGGGTCGCCCGGCGCACTCCGGTGCCGGCGCCGCTGCTGCTGGTCGCCGTAGGCCTCGTGATCTCGTACGTCCCCGGGATCCCGCACTACACCCTGGACCCACAGATCGTGCTGCCGCTGGTGCTGCCGCCGCTTCTGTACAAGGAGGGCACGGAGAGCTCGTACCTCGATCTGCGTGCCCAGATGCGGCCCGTGGGACTGCTGTCGATCGGGTACGTGCTCTTCGCGACCTTCGCCGTCGGCTGGGTCGCCTATCTCGTCGTCCCCGGGCTGCCGCTGACCGCCGCGCTGGTGCTGGGCGCCGTGGTGGCGCCGACGGACGCGGTCGCGGCCGCGGCGATCGCACGCCGGGTCGGCCTGCCGTCCCGGATCACCACCATCCTCCAGGGCGAGTCCCTGTTCAACGACGCCACCGCGATCACCGCCTACAAGGTCGCCCTCGCCGCGGCCGTCGGTGCGGGCGCCACCTGGGCGGGCGGCATCGGCGAGTTCCTGCGGGCCGCCGTCGGCGGGGTCGTCGTCGGACTGGTGCTCATGGTGCCGATCCACTGGCTGCGCACCCACCTGAAGGAGGCCCTGCTCCAGAACACCCTCTCGCTGCTGATCCCGTTCGTCGCCTACGGCGTCGCCGAGCAGTTCCACGGCTCCGGCGTCCTCGCGGTCGTCGTGGTCGCGGTCTATCTCGGGCACCGCGCGTGGGAGGTCGACTTCGCCACCCGGCTCCAGGAGGACGCGGTCTGGCGGATGGTCGCCTTCCTGCTCGAATCGGCGGTGTTCGCGCTGATCGGCCTGCAACTGCCGACCGTCCTGAAGGGGCTGGGCGCGTACCAGGGGGCCGACGCGGCCTGGTACGCGATCGCGGTCTTCCTGGTGGTCGTCGTGGCCCGCTTCGTCTGGGTCTACCCGTCGGCCTTCCTGCCCCGCCTGCTCTTCGCCCGCATCCGCGAGCGCGAGGAGAACCCCACCTGGCGGGCGGGCGTCGTGACGTCCTGGGCCGCCATGCGGGGTGTGGTGTCCCTGGCCATCGCGTTCTCGATCCCGCTCACGGTCCACGGCGGCGCCCCCTTCCCGCAGCGGAACCTGATCCTCTTCCTGACCTTCACCACCGTCATCGGCACCCTCGTGGTGCAGGGCCTGACGCTCGCGCCGCTGATCCGCCTGATGCGGTTCCCCGGCCGCGACCCGCAGGCCGAGACGCTCGCCGAGGCCAACGCCCAGGCACAGGCCTCCCGGGCCGCCGAGCGCCACCTCGACGACCTCCTGTCCGACGAGCGCAACGAACTGCCCCCGCCGCTCGCCGACCGCCTGCGCACGGTCCTGGAGCGCCGCCGCAACGCCGTCTGGGAGCGCCTCGGCCAGACCAACCCGGTCACCGGCGAGTCCGTGGACGACACCTACCGCCGGCTGTCCCGCGAGATGATCAGCGCCGAGCGCGAGGTCTTCGTCAGGCTCCGCGACCACCGCTACATCGACGACGAGATGCTGCGCTCGCTGCTCAGACGCCTGGACCTGGAGGAGGCGGCGGCCTACCGGGAGGAGGGCTAGCCCTCCGGGAACGGCCGCCCGGTGACGACGGCCGCGATCGCCGTGCCGCGCGTGAAGGCGCCCTCTGCCGCGAGGGTGACAAGTCCGTAGAGCAACTTGGCGACATAGACACGCTCGACGGGCAGTCCGTGGCGGTCCTCGAAGTCCTTGGCGAACGCGTGCAGTTCGGGTGTCGTACGGGCGTAACCGCCGAAGTGGAAGCGCTCGTCGAGGGACCAGGAGCCGGTACGGGCACCGAAGGCACGTTCCTGCAGTGCTTGTACGTCGCCTTCCAGGAAGCCGCCCTTGAGCACCGGCACGCCGAGCGCCCGCTGCCCGGCCGTCAGCCCCGCGGCCAGTCCCGCGAGCGTGCCACCGGTGCCGCAGGCGATCGCGACGACGTCGGCGTGCCCGCGCAGTTCCTCGCCGAGGGCGCGGCAGCCGCGTACGGCCGCGCTGTTGCTGCCGCCCTCCGGCACGACGTACGCCTCCTCGGCGCCCGCCGTGCGCAGGATCGCGGCCAGGGTCTCCGGTTCGGTCTTGCGCCGGTACGTCGACCTGTCGACGAAGTGCAGCCGCATGCCGTCCGCCGCGCACCGGGCCAGGGAGGGGTTGAGCGGCCGACCGGCCAGCTCCTGGCCGCGGACCACGCCGGTGGTCGGCAGCCCGAGGAGGCGGCCCGCGGCGGCGGTGGCGCGCAGGTGGTTGGAGTAGGCCCCGCCGAAGGTGACCAGCGGCCGGCCGTTCGCCGCCTCGGTGTTCGGCACCAGCTTGCGCCACTTGTTGCCGATGAGGTCGGGGTGGATCAGGTCGTCGCGCTTGAGCAGCAGCCGCAGTCCGTACCTGTCGAACCGCTCGTCCCCGACCTCTTGGAGCGGTGAGGGAAGTCGGGGGGTGAGGGTGGTCGGGCTGGTCACCGCTTCATTGTCGCAGTGATGAGATCCCTCATTGTGCCCAGTAATCCGATGATCCATTCCCGCTCTTTCGGGTAATGGCGTGACCACGCACCGTGATGGAAGGCTCGGTGCCGAGACCGGTGTCCCCTGCGATTCGGCACCGGGCATACCTGGGAGGCAATTCTCTATGTCGGTAGGCGAAGAGGTCCGCACGGATCAGGGCAAGCCGCAGCAGTCCCTCGGGACGGCGGCCGCGCGGAACCTGGCCACCACGACCAAGTCCGTTCCGCAGATGCAGGAGATCAGCTCCCGCTGGCTGCTGCGCACACTCCCGTGGGTCGACGTACACGGCGGTACATACCGCGTCAACAGGCGGCTGGCGTACACCGTCGGCGACGGCCGCATCACCTTCGTCAAGACCGGGGACCAGGTCGAGGTCATCCCGGCCGAACTCGGCGAGCTGCCCGCCCTGCGCTCGTACGAGGACGAGGAGGTGCTGACGGAGCTGGCCCGCCGCTGCCGTCAGCGCGACTTCGCGCCCGGCGAGGTGATCGCCGACTTCGGCAACCACACGGGCGAGGTCTACCTGCTGGCGCACGGCAGGGTCGAGAAGATCGGCACCGGCCCCTACGGCGACGACGCCGTCCTCGGAGTCCTCGCCGACGGCGCCTACTTCGGCGACCAGGCGCTGCTGGACCCGGACGCCATCTGGGAGTACACCGTCCGCGCGGACACCGCGACCACCGTGCTGATCCTCAGTCGCCAGGACTTCGAGCAGGTCGCCGAGCGCTCGGACAGCCTGCGCACACACCTCGAGCAGCTGCGCTCGACGCCGGAGCAGCGGACCAACAAGTACGGCGAGAAGGAGGTCGAGCTGGCGGCCGGTCACTCCGGCGAGCCCGATATCCCGCACACCTTCGTGGACTACGAGCCCCGGCCCCGCGAGTACGAGCTGAGCATCGCCCAGACCGTGCTGCGCATCCACACGCGCGTGGCCGATCTGTACAACCAGCCGATGAACCAGACCGAGCAGCAGCTCAGGCTCACGGTCGAGGCGCTCAAGGAGCGCCAGGAGCACGAGCTGATCAACAACCGCGACTTCGGCCTGCTCCACAACTGCGAGTACGACCAGCGCATCCAGCCGCACGACGGCGTGCCCAGCCCGGACGACATGGACGAACTGCTCAGCCGCCGGCGCAGCACCAAGCTCTTCCTGGCCCACCCACGCGCGATCGCCGCGTTCGGGCGCGAGCTGAACAAACGCGGACTGGTCCCGGAGACCGTCGAGATCGGCGGCAACCGCATCCCGACCTGGCGCGGAGTGCCGATCTACCCGTGCAACAAGATCCCGGTCAGCCCGGAGCGCACCACCTCGATCATCGCGATGCGTACCGGCGAGCAGGACCAGGGCGTCGTCGGTCTCAGGCAGTCGGGCATCCCGGACGAGATCGAGCCGAGCCTGTCCGTGAGGTTCATGGGCATCAACGAACAGGCCATCATCAAGTACCTGGTGACGGCCTACTACTCGGCCGCCGTCCTGGTGCCCGACGCGCTCGGCGTGCTGGAGAACGTCGAGATCGGCCGGTGGAGGTGACGTTTCCGCACTTCACGGCCGTGTCCCCGCTCGCCAAGGAGGGTAGACCCTCGGAATATGCGTCCGGCCGGGCCGGCGACGCCGGTGTCCGCGGACCTGGCGAGGGGGAGACATGGCCGAGTTCATGACGGAGACCGAACAGCGTTCTGCCGCCGTGCCGCACCCCGGCATGGCGGGGGGACGCCGGGGGAGGACCGGCGACGCCGTTGCCGATCCGAACGAGGAACCACCCGAACGGCATCCCGACGGGCGTCTCGAGGGACAGGAGGCGGTGGCGCTGCTGGAGCGCACCCGGGCCCTGGTCGACCCGGAGCTGCGCGCGGCCCTGGAGTCGCTGCCCGGCTCCATGCGCCGGATCGCGCTCTACCACTTCGGCTGGCAGCACGCGGACGGCAGCCCGGCGACGGGCAACGCCGGCAAGGCGATACGGCCCGCGCTCGTCCTGGCGGCGGCCTCCGCCCTCGGCGGAGCGGCGGCCCGTACGGCGGCGGTCCGGGCGGCGGTGGCGGTCGAACTGGTCCACAACTTCACGCTGTTGCACGACGACGTGATGGACCGGGACACCTCCCGCCGGCACCGGCCCACCGTCTGGAGCGTGTTCGGCGACGCCGACGCGATCCTCGCCGGTGACGCCCTGCAGGCCCTGGCCCTGCGGCTGCTCGCCGAGGACCCGCACCCCGCCGCCGGTCCGGCCGCGGTCCGGCTCGCGGACTGTGTCGTGGAACTGTGCGCCGGCCAGCACGCCGACACGGACCTGGAGCGCCGCGCCCCGGAGGAGGTCGGCCTCGACGAGGTGCTCGCCATGGCCGAGGCGAAGACCGGCGCGCTGCTGGGCTGCGCCTGCGCCCTCGGCGCGCTGTACGCGGGCGTCGGCCAGGAGGAGGTGGCGGCGCTGGACGGCTTCGGCCGCCAGGCCGGGCTCGCCTTCCAGCTGATCGACGACGTCATCGGCATATGGGGCGATCCACGGCACACCGGGAAGCCGGCCGGCGCGGATCTCGCGGCCCGCAAGAAGTCGCTGCCCGTGGTGGCGGCCCTGTCCTCGGGTACGCAGGCGGCGGCCGAACTCGCCGAGCTGTACGCCAAGCCGTACATCTCCGGTGACGACGAGGGCATCGCGCGTACGGCACTGGCCGTGGATAGAGCCGGCGGCCGGGACTGGGCGCAGGCCGAGGCGGCCGACCGGATGGCCCACGCCGTGCAGGAGCTGTCCCGCGCGGTCCCCGCCCCCGAGACGGCGGGCGGACTGCTGGCGCTCGCCGAGTTCGTGACCCGGCGCACCAGCTGAGCGCTGCCGGCACCGGCAGCGAAAGGACCCGGAGTCCCGGGCTCGCGCGGCTCCTGACCCCGCGCGGCCACCGGGACTCCGGCCGGACGGGCCCCGCACATCCCCACACTGTGCGGGGCTCGTCGCTGTGCGCATGTCTGTGTGAAAAACCCCTTGAACCACGACGGCTGAAGTACTACAACTAAAGCACTACATCCAAAGTGGTTAGAAGGAAGAGAGACCGGCTTGCGCAAGCTCACCTACTTCATCGCCTGCTCGCTCGACGGATTCATCGGCGACGAACAGGGCGATGCCTCGGAGATGATGCTCCGCTTCATGGACGAGGAGTACCTCCACTTCCTCAAGACGGAGTTCCCGGAGACCCTGCCCAGCCACGTCCGCCCGCAGCTGGGGTTCGACGCTCTGCCGAACGTGCGCTTCGACACCGTCATCCAGGGCCGGGCCAGCTACGACCTGGCGCTCAAGGAGGGCGTCACCAGCCCCTACGCCCATCTGCGCGAGTACGTCGCCTCCCGCAGCCTCGCCACGTCCCCGGACCCGAACGTCGAGATCATCGCCGACGACCTGGTCGGCAGGGTCCGCGCACTGAAGGCGGAGGAGGGCGGCCTGGACATCTATCTGTGCGGCGGCTCCCGCCTCGCCGGAGAGCTGCTCGACGAGATCGACGAACTCGTCATCAAGAGCTATCCGCTCGTCTACGGCACGGGCATGCCGATGTTCGGCACCGGCCTGGACATCAAGGAGTTCACCCTCGACGGGGTGCGCAGCTTCACCAACGGCGCGCTCGTACGGACGTACACGAGGAAGCGCTGAGCCCGGCCTGCGCCGCACCGGACGCCGTACCGTGGGCGCATGCCGAAACCGCCCCGCATCTTCCACATCACCGAACGCTCCCTGTGGGAGGCGGCACGCGAGCGCGGCACCTACGAGGTGTCGACCCGTGGCCGCACCCTGCAGGAGGAGGGTTTCATCCACTGCTCCACCCGCGAACAGCTCCCGCGCATCGCCGAGTTCCTCTACGGCGGCTACGACGGCCCGGACGAGCTGGTCGTGCTGGTCGTGGACCCGGCCCTGGTCGGCGCGCCGGTGAAGTACGAGGCCGTGGAGCCCGGCGGGGAGGAATTCCCGCATGTGTACGGCCCGGTGCCGGCCGACGCCGTGGTGGACGTGGAGTCCTGGGGGTGACCGGGCAGGGGGGCACGCCGCGCCGCCGGTGGTGGCGGTGGGCGGTGGCGGTCTGGGCGGTCGCCGTGGCCGTGGGGGGAGGGCTCACGTTCGTACTCCAGCAGGACACCCGGCCGAAGGGGCCGTACGTCTGGGACAACGGGCCTGGAACCGGTCCGTCCCCGGATGCGCGGCGCCCGCGGCGGCAGCCGCCGGGCAACACTCCCTCCTGCCCACCGAGTCCACCGACGGCACCCCGGCACGGGATCCCGTGTCTCTACGCGACGACGGCACGCTGACCGCCGCCCGGCAGGCCGCCGGTGTGCGGGTCTTGGCCGGGCAGGCAGTCTCTATGCGACAGTGGTTCGCTGAGTGGCGTCCGGCAGGCCGCCGGTGTGCGGGTCTCGGCCGGTCATGCAGTGGATGCTGCCCGCCGGGTGGCGCGTGACCGTCCGGTGCGGGGCGGCGCTCACGTGGTCCGTCGGCGGATCCGGGCCGTGGCACGCCGGCTTGCGGCTGTGTCTCTACGCGACGGTGGTTCGCTCAGTGGCGTCCGGCAGGCCGCCGGTGTGCGGGTCTCGGCCGGTCAGGCAGTAGATGCCGCCCGCCGGGTCGCGCATGACCGTCCAGTGCGGGCCCGAGCTCAGCGGGACGGCGCCGTGCTTCTCGTGCCGGGCGCGTACGGTGGCGATGTCCGCGCAGGCCAGGTCGAGATGGGCGGAGGCGGGGCGCTCGGCGTCGAGACGCTGGAGCAGGATCCGGACGGGTAGTCCCGCCGGCGGCTTCAGGACCTCGAACTCCGGCCGTGAACCCGTGAGCCGCTGCCAGCCGGTGAGCCCGGCCCAGAAGGCGGACTCGGCGGCGTACGCGGACGGCGGGATGTCGAGGCACACCTGGTCCAGCCGGCTGCCCGCCACCACCGGCGGCCGTACCGACTCCCCGTGCCAGGGCACGGCACAGAACAACTGCCCCGCCGGTGATCGCAGTACGGCCCAGTCGCCGTGGTCCGCCACCGGTTCCGCGCCGAGTTCCCTCGCCGTCCCGGTCAGCTTCCGTACGTCCTCGGTGCACAGGTCGAGGTGGGCGCCACCGTCGCCCTCGGTGACGCCCTGGAGCTTCACGCACGCGTCCGTCCCGGCGGCCTGCGGGGGCAGCAGGGTCATGAACTCGCCCTGCTCACCGCGGGGTTCGGACGCATGTGTGCCGGTGACGGCCGTCCAGAAGGCGCGGGCCTCGGGCAGCCGCTCGGCGGGCCGGTCGGCGAAGGCGTACGTCCAGCGAATGATCACGGGGTGGAGTCTAGGCGCGAACTCCCCGAAGGCATGCGGACTTTCACTGCGCGGGCCGCTGGAGGAAGCGCAGCTGGTTGCCCGCCGGATCACGGAAGGCGCAGTCGCGCACCCCGTACGGCTGGTCCGTGGGCTCCTGGAGCACATCGGCGCCGGACTCCCGCACCCGCTCGTACAGCGCGTCGCAGTCCTCGGTCGTGAAGATCACACCCCGCAGCATGCCCTTGGCCAGCAGCTCCGCCAGCGCCTGGCGGTCGGCGGGGGAGGCGTCCGGGTTCGCGCCGGGCGGCTCCAGCACGATCTCGACGTCCGGCTGGAGCGGCGAGCCCAGCGTCACCCAGCGCATGCCCTCGAAGCCCACGTCGTTGCGGACCTCCAGGCCGAGCACGTCACGGTAGAAGGCGAGCGCCTTGTCATGGTCGTCCACCGCGATGAAACACTGCTTGAGTTTCACGTCCATGGGCTCACGCTAGGCCCATCCGGGCCCGGGCGCGCGCGGCTCGGTACGACCCGGCACGACTCAGTACGGCCGGCGGCGGGGTCGGGTGAACGTACGGGCCACGCAGGACGGGATCACCGCGCTCTCCTCGTGGTCGCGGGCCCGGTAGGCGCTCGGGGTCTCCCCGACCAGCTCGGTGAAGCGGGAGCTGAAGGAGCCGAGTGACGTACAGCCCACGGCGAGGCACACCTCGGTCACCGTGAGGTCACCGCGGCGCAGCAGCGCCTTGGCCCGCTCGATCCTGCGGGTCATCAGATAGCTGTACGGCGTCTCCCCGAACGCCTTGCGGAAGCTGCGCTGGAAGTGGCCCGGTGACATATGGGCGCCCCGGGCCAGCTCGGTCATGTCGAGCGGCTCGGCGTACTCGCGGTCCATGCGGTCGCGCACCCGGCGCAGTCGTCTGAGGTCCTCCAGGGTCACGTCCACAGCTTGGCACAGGGCACTGACACCGCGGGCCGGAACGATTTCGCACAGGAATGCACAACACACTCCACCATCTTCGACACGCCGTTCGCCTCCGGTTCGCCGCGCATTGGCCCGCCCTTGCTTGCCTTGGGGAATGGACCACATCACGTTCCTCGTGGCGGTCGTCATCGTCACGGCACTGGCGTTCGACTTCACGAACGGGTTCCACGACACCGCGAACGCGATGGCGACCTCCATCGCCACCGGCGCGCTCACACCGCGTGTCGCGGTTCTGGTCAGCGGGATCCTCAACATCGCGGGCGCCTTTCTGTCCACCGAGGTGGCCAGGACCATCTCCGGCGGAATCGTGGACGACACCCTGGTCAGCCCGGCGATGATCTTCGCGGGGCTGGTCGGCGCGATCCTGTGGAACCTGGTGACCTGGCTCGCCGGACTCCCCTCCAGCTCCTCCCACGCCCTCTTCGGCGGACTGATCGGCGCGGTCTGGGTCGGCGCGGGCTCCCACGGCGTGCACTTCGGCAAGGTGGCCGACAAGGTGCTGATCCCGGCCGTCGCCTCGCCGGTGGTGGCCGGCGTGGCCGCCCTGGTCGCCTCCTACCTCGCCTACAAGCTCTCCGCCCGCGCCCGCCAGGACTCGGTGACCAAGGGCTTCCGCCTGGGCCAGATCGCCTCAGCGTCCCTGGTGTCCCTCGCGCACGGCACCAACGACGCGCAGAAGACCATGGGCGTCATCACGCTGACCCTGATCTCGGCGGGCGCGCTCGGCCACGACGCCGGCCCGCCGGTGTGGGTGATCGGCGCGGCGGGTGTCGCCATCGGCCTCGGCACCTACCTGGGCGGCTGGCGGATCATCCGGACCATGGGCAAGGGGCTGGCGGAGATCCAGTCACCGCAGGGCTTCGCCGCGGAGACGGCCTCCACGACCGTGATCCTCACCTCGGCCCATCTGGGCTTCGCGCTGTCCACGACCCAGGTCGCCTCGGGCAGCATCCTGGGCGCCGGTCTCGGCCGCCGCCTGGCGGAGGTCCGCTGGGGCGTGGCCGGCCGCATGGTGCTGGCCTGGCTGATCACCCTGCCCGCCGCCGCGCTCGTCGGCGGCCTCGCGGCGAGCGTGGTCAAGCACGGCGGCAACCTCGGTACGGCGGTCATCGCCGTTGTCGCCGTGGCCCTCGCCGGCGCCATCGTCGCCGCGTCCCGCCGCAACCCGGTGCGCGCCGACAACGTCAACGACCACCACGAGGTCACCCTCCGCAACCCGGCCCCGCCGCACGTCGGCACGGCCGCCTGAACCTCCGGGAGTCCCTCATGCATGTCGACTGGTCCGCCCTCGGCAAGGTCGCCGCGGTCAGCCTCGGTGTCACGGTCGCCGTGGTCGTCGTCTTCACCTTCGGCGTCCTCGGCCTGTCCCGGGCCGAAGCCGACCGCGCCGAAGCCGGCGCCGCCACCGCGGGCCGTATCCAGGCCGCCCTGTGCTTCCTCGCCTGCGCGACGGTGGTGGCGTACGGGATCTATCTGATCGTGCCGCAGTTCCACTGAGGCCGATGCGTATCGGCAGGGGCCCGGTCGAGGGGAAACCGACCGGGCCTCTTGCGGGTCGCGCCGGGGGCGTCAGGCGTGCGGAAGTTCTCCGTCGGCCGCCCGCTCGCCCCGGTCGAAGGGCGCGGTGGTGGCCCGTGGGATCAGGTGGGTGGGCAGCACGATGTGCCGCTTGTGGTCCGCCTCCGAGCCGTCGATGAGCTGCAGGGCCAGCCGGCCGGCCTCGCGGCCGAGGTCCGAGGGCGACTGCGCGATGGTGGACAGGTCGAACCAGTCGGCCACCGGCTGGTCGTCGAAGCCGAGGACGGACATCTGCGTGGGGATGTCGATGTGCGTCCGGCGCAGCGCCCGGATGACGGCGATGGCGACCTCGTCCTGTTCGGCGAAGATCGCGGTGGGCGGCTCGCGCAGGCTCAGCAGCCTGCCGAGCGCTTCTGTGGTGGCCCGTTCGTCGCCGACCGGCAGGGCGGCCACCAGGTCGTCGTCGCGCGGGATGCCCGCTTCGGCGAGTGCCTGCTGGTAGCCGACCAGCCGCTCGTTGGAGCTGAAGGAGAAGCCGCTGGCGCCCACCGTCTTGATGAACGCGATCCGGCGGTGGCCGAGGTTGAACAGGTGCCGGGTGCCGTGCAGGGCGCCGGCGACGTCGTCGACGTACACGCTGGGGCGGCCGTCGACGTGCTGGCTGACGTAGATGACCGGCATGCCGAGTGTGTCCAGCCGGTCGGTCTCCTCCTCGGTGAGGTCGAAGGAGAAGACCAGCAGCGCGTCGGCGTTCCGGCGGGCGGGGAGCCGGTCGAAGAACGCGGCGCGCTCGGCGAGGTCGGGGATCACGTAGACGGTCAGCTCCATGCCCGCGGTCCGCAGCACCGGAGCCAGGCTGGAGAGGGCCGAGCCCATGAACCACGCGTTGAGAGTGGGGACGAGCACCGCCACGGTCCCCGTCTTGCCCGTGACAAGGCTTGCAGCCTGGCGGGAGACGGCGAAGTTCAGCTCGCGGGCGGCCTGCTCGACACGGGCGCGGACCTCCGGCGAGACGGTGGTCAGGCCGCGCAGGGTCCGCGAGACGGTGGAGGTGGACACCCCGGCCCGTTCGGCGACGTCAGCCATCGTGGGGTGTCGCTGAGCTGGTGGCATGTGACGGACGGTAGCACAGAGGCCCCACGGTTGAGGCCGCTTCATGACAGCGCTTTCACGGGATCTCCAGGCCTCCTCTCTCTCATTACCCAGAAGTAACGCATTGACTTCCGCTTACCCCACTCCTAGCGTGCAAGCGTTGTCTCAGCGGGATCAAGACCCCACCCTCCTCTTTCGATGCACATGCTTTGACCTGTGTGTTTGATCAAGAAGTTGCTGTGACAACGCAGTCTCACAACAGCGTCGCCTCAGGTTCCGCACGACCAGGAGAGACAGTGAAGACCACAACCGCCAGAGCCCTTCGATGTTCCGCCGCGCTCGCCGCCTGCGGACTCCTGCTCGCCGCCTGCGGCTCGTCCGACGACGGCGGCTCCGCGGGGCAGTCCGGGACCACGTCGTTCACCGGCCGCGGCCCCATCGCCTTCGTGGCCGGAAAGGACACCACCGGAGCCGTCCAGCCGGTCCTCGACCAGTGGAACAGGCTGCACCCGAAGGAGAAGGTCACCTTCATCCAGCTGCCCACGGACGCGGACGCCCAGCGCCAGCAGATGATCCAGAACGCGGAGACGAAGTCCGACGCCTACACGGTGCTCTCCCTGGACGCCGTGTGGACGTCGGAGTTCGCCGCGCACCAGTGGATCGACAAGCTGCCCGAACGGCAGTTCCCGCTGGGGAAGATGCTGAAGCCGGTGGTGGAGACGGCGAAGTACCGCGGCGGCCTGTACGCGGCCCCGGCCAGCTCGGACGGCGGGATGCTGTACTACCGCACCGACCTGCTGAAGCAGGCCGGAGTCGGCAAGGCCCCCGCGACCTGGGCCGAGTTGACGGCCGACTGCGCCAAGGTGAAGAAGCTGCCCGCGGCCAAGGACATGTCCTGCTACGCCGGGCAGTTCCAGAAGTACGAGGGCCTGACGGTGAACTTCTCCGAGGCCGTGAACTCCGCGGGCGGTGTCGTCACCGACGCGAACGGCAAGCCCGATGTGGACACCCCCGAGGCGAAGAAGGGACTGGACTTCCTCGCCGGCTCCTTCCGGGACGGGACGATCCCCAAGGAGGCCATCACCTACCAGGAGGAGGACGGCCGCCAGGCGTTCCAGGCCGGCAAGCTGGTCTTCCTGCGGAACTGGCCGTACATGTACGCGCTCGCGGGCAAGAGCAAGGTGGCCGGCAAGTACGCCGTCGCGCCGCTGCCCGGCCTGACCGGACCCGGCGCCTCCAGCCTCGGCGGCCACAACCTGGCCCTGTCGTCCTTCGCCAAGAACAAGGCCACGGCCCTGGACTTCATGAAGTTCTACAGCGGTGAGGTCACCGCGAAGACCTTCCTGGAGAAGGCCTCCCTGGCCCCGCCGTACGCGGCCCTGTACGACGACCCGTCCCTGACCGGGCAGTATCCGTACCTCCCGGTCCTCAAGCAGTCGATCCTGCACGCCGTGCCGCGCCCGCGCGTCGTCCAGTACGGCGATGTGACCTCGGCGATCCAGCAGGAGGCGTACGCCGCGCTGACCGGCACCAAGAGCAGCGCACAGGCGCTGAAGGACCTGCAGCGGGAGCTGCTGAAGTCCACGGCGCAGTGAGGAGCGGGGCCATGACCGACATCGAGACACCCCCCGGACCCGCCGTGGCAGAGTCCCACCGCCCGTCCCGTACCCAGGTGAAGGGCCGGCGGCCCCGGCCCCGGGCCCGCGCCACGGCCGGCACCGGCCGGATGGCGGCCCTGCTGGTGTCCCCGACGCTCCTGGTGCTGACGGTCGTCGTGCTCTACCCGACGCTGATGGCACTGCGGGAGTCGCTGTACGGGCCGAAGGGGCTGGACCCGAAGACCGGCTTCATCCGCAGCACCGAGCCGTTCGTCGGGCTGAGGAACTACGCCGACATCTTCGGCGCGGCCGGCGACCGGTTCTGGAACGCCTTCTGGAACACCACCTTCTTCACCGTCGTCACCGTCGGTCTGGAAACGGTGATCGGCGTGGCCATGGCCCTGATCATGCACCGGGCGTTCAGCGGCCGGGCCCTGGTCCGGGCGAGCATCCTCGTCCCCTGGGCGGTGCCCACGGCCATCTCCGGCCTGCTGTGGCGGTGGATCTTCAACAGCGACGGCATCGCCAACGCCCTGATCGGCCACCAGATCCTGTGGACCACCGAGGGCTTCCACGCCAAGGTCGCGGTCATCGTCGCCGAGGTGTGGAAGACCGCCCCGTTCATCGGGCTGCTGGTCCTGGCCGGGCTGCAGGTGATCCCGAAGGAGGTCTACGAGGCGGCCCGCATCGACGGTGCCAGGGCGCTGCGTCAGTTCTGGCACATCACGCTGCCGCTGGTGAAGCCCGCGCTGCTGGTGGCGGTGCTGTTCCGCTGCATGGACGCGCTGCGGATGTTCGACCTGCCCTACATCCTGATCGGCGCGCAGAAGAACTCGGTGGAAACCCTGTCCATGCTGGCGCAGAACGAGGCGTCCAACGTCCGCTTCGGCCCGGCCTCCGCCTACGCGGTCCTGCTCTTCCTGTACGTCTTCCTCATCGCGCTCGCCTTCGTACGGCTGCTGGGCGCCGATCTCGTCGGCGACACCGGCGGCGGCCGTGGCAGGACGGGCCGGTTCGTGTTCGCACGCCGTGCGGAGGTGACGGCATGACGACCACGGCGAAATGGCGCGGCCGGCTGCTGTACGCGGGGGTCGTCGCGGTGGTGGCCTACTGCCTGGCCCCGTTCTACTGGATGCTGGTCTCCAGCCTGCGCCGCACCTCCGACATCTTCGACACCTCGCTCGTGCCCTCCCCGGTGTCGTTCGACAACTACCGGTCGCTGTTCGGCGCCTCCCAGGGCTTCACCCGGGCACTGCTCAACAGCCTGGTCGTCGCAGGGACCACCACCGTGCTGGCGCTGCTGCTGGCCACGTTCACCGCCTACGCGATGGCCCGGCTGGAGTTCCGCTTCAAGCGGCTGATCCTGACCCTGATCATCGCCACCTCGATGTTCCCGGTGGTGTCGATCGTGGTCCCGTTGCTGAAGCTGTTCACGGACATCGGCTGGATCAACACCTACCAGGCCATGATCGTGCCGAGCATGTCCTTCGCGCTGCCGCTGGCGGTGTGGAACCTGACCACGTTCTTCCGGCAGATGCCACACGAGCTGGAGCACGCCGCCATGGTCGACGGCTGCACCCGGGGCCAGGCCTTCCGTAAGATCGTCATCCCGCTCGCCGCGCCGGGCATCTTCACCACCGCGATCATCACGTTCATCGCCGCCTGGAACGAGTTCCTCATCGCCCTGTCGATGACCAACCGGCCGGACATGCAGACCGCACCGGTCGCCATCTCCAAGTTCACCGGCGCCACGACGTACGAGACCCCGTTCGGCAGCCAGATGGCCGCGGGCGTCCTCGTCACGATCCCGCTGGTGGTCATGGTGCTGCTCTTCCAGCGCCGCATCGTCGCCGGCCTGACGGCCGGTGCCGCGAAGTAGAGCCTCCCACTGTTGAAGTAGAGCCTCCCACTTTTAAGGAGCAGCATGCCCGGTACCGCACCGTGGTGGCGCAGCGCCGTCATCTACCAGGTCTACATCCGCAGCTTCGCCGACGGCAACGGCGACGGCGTCGGCGACATCGCCGGCATCCGCTCCCGTCTGCCGTACCTCAAGTCGCTCGGCGTCGACGCCCTGTGGATCAACCCGTGGTACAAGTCGCCGATGGCGGACCACGGTTACGACGTGGCCGACTACCGCGCGATCGACCCGCTGTTCGGCAGCGTGGAGGAAGCCGAGCGGCTCATCGAGGAGGCCCACCGGCACGGGATCCGCATCATCCCCGACATGGTGCCCAACCACACCTCCGACCAGCATGCCTGGTTCCAGGCGGCGTTGGCGGCCGGCCCGGGCAGCCCGGAACGCGACCGCTACGTCTTCCGCCCCGGCCGCGGCCCGGACGGCGACCGGCCGCCGAACGACTGGGTCTCCTGCTTCGGCGGCCCGGCCTGGACCCGGCTGCCGGACGGCGACTGGTACCTGCACCTGTTCGCCCCGCAGCAGCCCGACCTGAACTGGCAACACCCCCAGGTACGGGCCGAGTTCGAGTCGGTCCTGAGGTTCTGGTTCGCCCGGGGCGTGGACGGCTTCCGCATCGACGTGGCACACGGCCTGATCAAGCACCCCGAGCTGCCCGACCTGCCGCCGCGCCCGGCCGGGGTCGGCCGGCGCAACCGGCACCTCGACCACCCCCACTGGGACCGCGACGAGGTCCACGACGTCTACCGTGCCTGGCGCAAGGTGGCCGACGAGTTCCCCGGCGACCGGTGCTTCGTCGCCGAGGCGTGGGCCGACACCCCCGAACGGCTGGCCGCCTACGTCCGCGCGGACGGTCTGCACACCGCGTTCAACTTCGACTTCCTGATGTCGAGTTGGGACCCGAAGGACCTGCGTACGGTCATCGACGAGTCCCTCGCCATGCTCGGCGCGGTCGGCGCGCCCGCCACCTGGGTGCTCTCCAACCACGACGTCATGCGCCACGCCAGCCGGTACGGCCGCAGGTCGGCCAAGCGCTGGGTGGCAAACGAGCGTTACGAACCCGAAGGCCCCCTCGACCTGGAACTGGGCACCCGCCGCGCCCGCGCCGCCGCCCTGCTGATGCTCGCCCTGCCCGGCGGCGCCTACATCTACCAGGGCGAGGAACTCGGCCTGCCCGAGGTGGAGGACCTGCCCGAGGCGGTGCTGCAGGACCCGGTCTGGGAACGCTCCGGCCACACCGACCGGGGCCGCGACGGCTGCCGGGTGCCGATCCCCTGGTCCGGGCGGACCGCACCGTACGGCTTCAGCCCCGAGGACGCCTCGGCCGCGCCCTGGCTGCCGCAGCCGGCGGACTGGGCCGCACGTACCGTCGAGGCGCAGACCGGCGACGAGACCTCCATGCTGGAGCTCTACCGCACCGCCCTGCGCCGGCGCCGCGAGCACCCCGCCCTCGGCGACGGCACCCTCACCTGGCTGGACGCCCCCGCGGGAGTCCTCGCCTTCCGCCGCGACCCCGGCTTCGTCTGCGTGGTCAACCTCTCCACGGAGCCGTATCCGCTGCCCGCCCACACCACGATCCTGCTGGCCAGCGGGCCTGTGGAGAACGGCCTACTGGGTCCCGACCAGGCGGCTTGGCTGGCGGTGTAGCGGAAGGGGAGTTCCCAGCCGGTGGGCGGCCGCCTCGGTGTCCCGGCGGGAAAAGGGCGGCTGATACAGGGCCTCTAATACAGGGCCTCTAATACAGGGCCTCGCCCATGGGGGAGGGGGCGCCGATGACGTAGGAGCGGATCGACGCCAGGTACTCGTCACGCCCCACCCGGCCGTCGCCGTCGGCATCCAGTGCGTGGAACGCGGCAGCGGCGCTGTCGGGCGCATTGTTCAGCGCGGTGCGCAGCAGCGTGAATGCGGTCTGGTCCAGGGCGCCGTCCCCGTCGGCATCGGCGAGGTCGAACAGCGCGCCCAGGGCGAACCGGCAGACGTTGTCGAACTTGTCGGCGCCGACCCATGCGTCGTATTCCTCGAAGGTCAGCTTCCCGTCGCCGTTCGCGTCCATCGCCCCCCATGCCTTGTGGGCTTGTGCGCGGGCGGCGACGACGAGCGGGTCGTCCTCCGAACGGCCCGTGGCCCAGACGGCCCGGTCGACCCGGGAGAGGTAGTCGTGCGCCGAGATGATCCCGTCCCCGTCCGCGTCCATCATGGCGAAGATGCGCCCTCTCGCGACGGTGGCGGCTGCAACGGTGGTACGGCCCACTGGAGATCTCCTCCTGCTCGTGTCCTGCCCGACGAGGATTCGTCCGGCGCTTGCTACCCGCCGCGTTCCAGGTTCCATGCGACCGCGGCCGATCCCATGAGGTCCGGCGGGAGCACAGGCCCGCGTCACCGCGTACGGAGCGGAGCGTGCGCGGGTCGCACGCTCCGAGACGCCGGGGCATGGGATGTGCTCCCGGGCGGGCCAAGTGCCGTTAGTGGGGCAGGACGTAGCGGGAGGGAACATGTTCGGTATCGGTAGGCATGGTGTCGCGGTGGCCCTGGGGGCTGTGATGCTGGCGGGCTCGACGTTGGTGTGGGGGCCGGCCAGTCAGGCAACGACGGGTGGGGAGGGGAGCGTCGGCTGCGTCGGGCACAGCGAGAGCCGTTACGGCCCGCCGCTCACACTCCTGGCCCGGCCGACCCATGTGCACGCGGACATCACGTACGCGTGCGGCGCCCACGGCCGTACCATCCCCGCCACCGGCTCCTTCGACTCGGAGGCACCAGCGGCCTCCTGCGTCGCCGTGGCCGGCGGAAGCGGGACGGAAACCGTCCGGTACGCCGGCGGCGGCAGGTCGCTGATCGTCTACGACGGTGCCACGACCCTCCGCGTCGCGGGGGCCCTGGTCGTGATCCAGCGAGGCCGGGTCGTCGAGGGACGCGGCCAAGGGCATGCCGTACAGCGGACCATCACCGGGCTGCCCCGCGAACTTCCCACGGAATGCCTCACATCCGGCCTCCGGGGAGGCGGCAACGAGGTTCAACTGGAGATGGAGCCGTAAAGGTCAGACGTCACGGCGGCGCACGACGACGAGGGCGGCGAGAAGCGTGAGGAGCGGCCAGAAGGCGAGCGCTGTCCAGGACTGAAGTGCCGTGGGAGGAAAGGGACCGGCGTTGTCCCACTCGGTGCCGAGGCTGGTCAGGGCGTTCCACGCGTTCTGGGGGGCCGAGTTGCTCAGGGCGGCCGTCAACTGGTTGCCGCCGGACGGCACGGCGCCCAGCAGGACGGGGGCCAGGACGGCCGTGAACAGGGCAGCCGCGGGGGTTCGGACGAGTGTGCCGATGGCCATGCCGATGACCGCGCAGACCGGCAGGATCGCGGTGGACGCCACGAAGCCTTGCAGGACACCGGGCCGGCTGATCGAGATGCCCAGTCGGTCGCCGGACAGGATCTTCTGGGCGGTGATGAACGAAGTGATCGCGGTGATGAGGCCGGCGACGGACGTGACGCTCGCGACGACGGCCGCCTTGGCGAGTACGACCCGCCGGCGGTTCGGGACGGCGAGGAAGGTCGTGCGGATCAGTCCGCTGGAGTACTCGCTGCTCATGGCCAGGGTGCCGAGGATGCCGGCGCCGACCATGAGGCAGCCCCACGTACCGGAGTTGAAGGAGCCTCTGAGCGGATCGTAGGCGGTATGCGCCGACGCGCCGACAAGGTGGACACCCGAGCAGGTGAACCACTCACCGCAGACGGTGATCACCGGAGCGAGTGCCAGCAGGACGTAGGTCGAGCGCTGCGAGAACAGTTTGATCCGTTCTGCGCCGAGCAGGTCGCGGAACCGGCCGCGGAGTTCGTCGCCGGCTGCGGCTGTCGTCGGTCGGGTGGTGGTGGCCATCGGGGTCCCTTGTCGCATGTGTCACTCCGGGAAGGGCGTGCTCGGTCGGGTGTCCGGCGTCGGTGCCGCCGTCATACGTCGCGGTGCCGCAGGACCGTCACGGTGATGCCGACCGAGACGACGGCCCAGACGGCGAGCGAGATCCAGGCCGCCGGGATGGAGCCGACGTGTTCGACGAGGTGCCCGTGGCTCATGAGGGTCAGGCGGCCCCAGGCGTATGCGGGAAGCGTGTTGCCCAGGTCTGCCCGCTGGTCGGCGGACAGCAGGGGAAGGGGTGCCTTGACCGCCAGTGGACCGACGAGGAAGAAGGCGAGGACGGCGAAGACGGTCCCGGCGGTGTTGCGGATGAGCGTGGCGGCGGCCATGCCGGTCAGGCCGCACACCGGGACCATGACCGTGGTGCCTGCGATGACGCGCCAGATACCGGGGGTGGTGAAGGAGAAGCCGGTGATCCGGTCCGAGATGACGGCCAGGGTGATGCCCCAGCACCCGATCCCGACGAGCAGCCCGAGGACGGCCAGCACGGCGGTCATCACCATGGCCTTGGCGAGCATCACTCGGCCTCGGGCCGGCACGGCGACGAGGGTGGTGCGGATCAGCCCGCTCGCGTGTTCGCCGGCGACGCTCATCGCGCCGATCGTGCCTGCGGTGGCCATGAGCAGGAGGAACTTCGGGAAGTCGAAGGCGTCGTGCGCGGGGTCGGGGTCGCGCCTCGCGAAGGCGGGCCACGTCGGGTAGGAGTCGTGGGCGAGCTGGGCGGCGCGGTAGGCCAGGTAGAGATAGAAGACGAGGAGGACGCCCAGCACGACGGGGGTCGAGCGCAGCGACCAGAGTTTGATCCATTCGGCGCCGAGCAGGTCGCGCCAGCGGGCGGGTCCGGCAGCACCGCGTCGGGTGGCGGGGGCGGCGGTCGTCGCCAGGGTGGTCATCGGTCCTTGCTCCTCGCGGGCGTGGCCGAGGCGCGGTACTGGACGCTGTCGGCGGTCAGTTCCATGAAGGCGTCCTCCAGCGTTCCGCCGTGCGTGGTGACCTCGTGGACCAGGACACGGTGGGTGAAGGCGAGTTCGTTGATACGGGCCGCGGTGAGACCCGTGACGGTGAGGGTGTCACGGGCCTGCGACAGCACCGTGGCTTCCGCGTTGTGCAGCACCTCGGCCAGCGCGGCCGGGTCGGGGGTTCGCACGGTGACGCCTGCCGTGGTGGCGCGGGCGGCGAAGTCGGCGAGGGGCTCGTCGGCGAGCAGCCTGCCGCCGCCGACGACTACGAGGTGGTCGGCGGTGTGCTCCATCTCGCTCATCAGATGGCTGGAGACGAAGACGGTGCGTCCCTCGGCGGCCAGGCGACGGAACAGCTCGCGAGCCCACCGGATGCCCTCGGGGTCGAGGCCGTTGACCGGTTCGTCGAAGAGCAGGACCGGGGGATCGCCGAGCAGGGCGGTGGCGATTCCCAGGCGTTGGCGCATGCCGAGCGAGAACCCGCCGACGCGCCGACGGCCCGCCTCGCCCAGACCGACGATCTCGAGGACCTCCCGGACCCGGCGGCGGGGCAGGCCGTTGCTGCGGGCCAGTGCGGCCAGGTGCGCGTTCGCGGTGCGCCCCCGGTGGACGTCGCCCGCGTCCAGCAGGGCGCCGACGTGGCACAGGCCGGTACCGAAGTCCTGGAAGCGACGGCCGTTGATGGTGGCCGTGCCACTGGTGGGGGTGTTCAGGCCGAGAAGCATGCGCATCGTGGTGGTCTTGCCGGCGCCGTTGGGTCCGAGGAACCCGGTCACCTGCCCGGGCCGGACGCAGAAGTCCAGGCCGTCGACGGCCAGTACGCTGCCGTAGCGCTTGGTCAGCTGGTTGATTTCGATCACGCCGTCCAGGCTGTCGGTGACCGGGCCGGTGCCACATCGGTCCGCGGGCTCCCGTTGTCAGCCCGCAGGATGCAGACCACGGTCCGATACCACCGTCGACCCCGGTGGATAGCATCGCCGGGTGCGACCCCGCCTCCCTGTACCCGTGGCCCTGCCGCGCCGGCTGTCGCCGGATCCGCTGACGGCGCTCGGCTGGTGCGCCGTCCCCGTGTTCGCGCTGGTTCTGTACACCGCGACGCCTCAACCCGCGCACCCGGTCTTCCTGCCGTCCGGTCACTTCGTTCACCTCGGGCGCTGGGCCTTGGCCGGGCTGGCTGTGCTGATGGCATGGCCGCTCGGCTGGGCCAGTCGCCGACCGCTGCCGGTGCTTGCGGTGCTGCTGACCGAGGCGGTCGTGGCCCGGGTGTGCGGGGACACGACGTGGCCCCTGTTCCTCGCGGCGGACGTGCTGGTCTTCTACACGGCCGTCTCCCGTTCGCGCCGGGCCGCCGCGGCGGCGGCCGTCGGTGTGCTGGCCGTCTGGGCCCTGGTCGCGACGGCCTTCGTCCCGCGAGTGGCGGCCTTCGAGGTCCTCACCGGTCCCTGGTCGGTCCTCGTCGTCACCACCGCCGTGGCCTGGCTCCTCGGCAGCTGGATCCGACTGCGGCAGGACCACGCCGAAGCCCTGCGGGCGCAGGCCGCGACGCAGGCGGTCCAGGCAGAACGGCTGCGGATCGCCCGGGAGATGCACGACATGGTGGCGCACAGCATCGGCGCCATCGCGATCCAGGCCGGAGCGGCGAAGCGGGCCGTCGACAGCCAGCCGGACGGCGTACGCGAGGCATTGGGCGTCATCGAGCAGACCAGCCGGGAGACGCTGACCGGGCTGCGGCGCATGCTCGGCGTTCTGCGCGAGGCCGAATCGGAGCCGGCGCCGTCCACCCCGGCACCGGGCCTGGAGGACGTCGGCCGGCTGGCTGCGACGGCGGCGGACGCCGGAGTGCGGCTGGAGGTGCAGTGGCACGGCCGACGCCGCCCGCTCACCCCCGAGATCGAGCTCGCCGCCTACCGCGTCATCCAGGAGTCGGTGACCAACGTCGTACGTCACGCGGGAGCCGCCCACTGCCTCGTCCGCGTCGAGTACGCGGAGGAGGAGCTGTCCATCGCGATCACCGACGACGGACACGCAAGGGCGGCCACGAACCCGCGTAGCGGCTACGGAATCACCGGAATGCGCGAGCGCATCGCCCTGCTCCACGGCCACTTCAGCTCCGGACCGCGTGCCGAAGGCGGCTTCCGGGTCGCGGCTAGGCTGCCCATATGACGATCCGTGTGCTCCTCGCCGACGATCAGCCGGTGGTCCGCGCCGGACTGCGCATGCTGATCAACGACATCCCGGACATCGAGATCGTCGGTGAAGCCGGGACCGGCGCCGAGGCGGTCCAGTTGGCCACCGACGTCCACCCCGACGTCGTCGTGATGGACATCCGGATGCCCGTCATGGACGGCATCGAGGCCACCCGGCTCATCACGACGCAATCCCCGGCACGCGTGGTCATCCTCACCACCTTCGACGACGACGAGAACGTCCACGCCTCGCTGCACGCCGGCGCGAGCGGCTTCCTGATCAAGGACATGGTGCTGGACGACATCGTGACGGCGGTCCGCGTCGTAGCCGCCGGCGACGCCCTGATCGCACCCGGCGTCACTCGCCGCCTCATCCGGGAGTTCACCGGCCGGGGTGTCGCCCCCGCCCGACGCCGACGTGAGATCAAGGGGATCACCGATCGCGAACGCGAAGTGCTGACCCTTGTCGGACGCGGCATGTCCAACGCCGAGATCGCCGCCCACCTGTACATCAGCATGGCCACCACCAAGAGCCACGTGGCGCGGCTGCTGGCCAAGCTGGACGCCCGCGACCGGGTCCAACTCGTCATCGCCGCCTATGAGTCAGGCATCGTCTGACCATCCGAGTGGTCGGATCCTGTGTGGTACGGCGCCGGGCCTACGCGGCGTGCCGTGGCAGCGGTGTCAGCCGGCGGTGGAGTCGCCGGGGGTGACCAGGCCCGTCTCGTAGGCGAGGACGACGGCCTGGGCGCGGTCGCGGAGGGTGAGCTTGGCGAAGATCCGGGCGACGTGGGTCTTCACGGTGGCCTCGCTGAGGGTGAGGGCGCCGGCGAGTTCGGTGTTCGACAGGCCCCGGCCCATCAGGGCCAGCACCTCGCGTTCACGGGGGGTCAGCGCGGCCAGGTCGCGGTGGACCGGGGCTGTGCGGGCCGCGTCCGGCGCAGCGGCGGGGTGGCGCGCCGGGCCGGCCTGGCCGGCCTCGTGGGTGGTCGCGTAGCGCTCGACCAGACGGCGGGTGATCGAGGGGGCGAGCAGCGCGTCGCCCGTGTTCACGAGTCGCACGGCCGCGGCGAGGTGGGCGGCGGTGACGTCCTTGAGCAGGAAGCCGCTCGCCCCGGCGGCGAGCGCCGCGTAGACGTAGCGGTCGAGGTCGAACGTGGTGAGCATGAGGACCCGGCAGTGCGGGAGCAGCCGCAGGACGCGCTTGGCGGCTTCCAGGCCGTCCAGGTGGGGCATCCGGATGTCCATCAGGAGGACGTCGGGGCGTAGCCGTTCGGCTGCTGCGACGGCCTGTACGCCGTCCGCGGCCTCGCCGATGACCTCGATGCCGCGCGAGGTGAGGATGAGGCGGAAGCCGGTTCGGATGAGTTCCTCGTCGTCGGCGATGAGGACGCGCGGGGCGCCGGTTCGCCCGCTCGGGTTCGGGCCCGGCTCCTGGGCCTGCGGGATCCGGCCCGGGTCGCGGGGAGGGCGGCCGTCGGCGGCGGGCTGGGTCACGGGCGCTCCAGAGGGATGCGGGCGCGGACACGGTACCCGCCACCGATGCGGCGCCGGGCGTCGAAGTGGCCTCCGTAGACGGCGACGCGCTCGCGCAGACCGATCAGTCCGCGCCCCGCTCCGTCGTCCCGGCGCTCGCGGCCACCGGAGCCGGCTCCCGTGCTCGCGGGGCCGGCGGACAGCACGCTCGGTCCGCTGTTGAGCACCTCGACCCGCAGACCGTGGTCGGCATAGCGCACCGTCACGGTCGCGGTGCCGCCGTCGCCGTACTTGAGCGAGTTGGTCAGCGCCTCCTGGACGATCCGGTAGGCGGTGACGTCGATGCCGGGCGGCAGCGGGCGCGGTTCCCCGGAGATGCGGACCTCGACCGGGAGGCCGGCGAAGGCGATCCGGTCGACGAGGGTGCCCAGTTGACGCAGGCTCGGCTGCGGGGCGAGCCCGCAGAGGTCTCCTTCGCCGTCGCGCTCGGTCGGGTCGTCGTCGCCGTCCGGCGAGGGTGCCAACAGGCCCAGCAGGTGCCGCAGTTCGGTCATCGCGTCGCGTCCGGCACCCTCGACGGCCCGCAGCGCGGTCTCCGCCGCGTCCGGCAGGGCGGCGAGCACCTCGCGGGCGGCGGTCGCCTGTACGACCATCAGGCTGACCTTGTGGCTGACGATGTCGTGCAACTCCCGTGCGATGCGGGCGCGTTCGGCCGCCACCGCCGTACGGGCGGCAGCCTCCCGCTCCCGCTCCAGCAGCCAGCGCCGGTCCTCCAGGACCTTGCGGTAGCGGCGGCGAGCGCGCGCCAGCAGCAGGATGGCGCCCCCGGTCACCGCCAGGCTCACGGTCGTGAGGGCGATGAGCAGCCGGCCCGTCTCCGATCTCCACACGCCGTCCATCGTGCCAGCCGGCCGAGGAGCGGGCGTCCCTCTCCCGGTCCACCCCGTACATCGCCAGGATGACCACCGCCGCGGGATACCCCCGGGGGCTGACGCCCGGGCTGCCCACGCCGCCTACGGTCCCTGGCATGACCACCGAAGACATCAGCGGCACGACTACGGGGGCCGGTCCGGCCGCCGTGCGCGGGCAGGGCGTCGTCCAAGTGACCGGCCTGCGCAAGGAGTACGGCGACACCGCCGCCCTGAACGGGGTGTCGCTGGAGATCGGCGCCGGCGAGGCGGTCGCGGTGATGGGGCCGTCCGGCTGCGGCAAGTCCACCCTGCTCAACATGATCGCCGGGCTGGACCGGCCGAGCGCCGGCCAGGTGCGTGTGCACGGCGAGGACCTGGGCGCGATGAACGAGACCGGGCTGGCGCTCTTCCGGCGCCGCCGGATCGGCATGATCTTCCAGTTCTTCAACCTCATCGACGACCTGCCCACGATCGACAATGTCGCCCTGGCCGCCCAGCTCACCGGAACGCCCACCCGTCAGGCCCGGCGCCGGGCGCTGGAGCTGCTGGACGAACTCGGCATCGCCGACCGCAGGAACGTCTACCCCGCCGCGCTCAGCGGCGGCGAACGCCAGCGCGCGGCGGTGGCCCGCGCGCTGATGAACCGGCCCGCGCTGCTGCTCGCGGACGAACCCACCGGCGCGCTGGACAGCCACGCGGGCGAGCAGGTGATGGACCTGCTCATCGACCTCAACGAACTGGGCCAGACCCTGCTGCTGGTGACGCACGATCAGACGTTGGCCACCCGCTGCGCCGGCCGGCTGGTGATGATGGCGGACGGCCGGATCACTGGCGAGCGGGCCCTGGAGCGGTCAGTATGAGCGCGGTGTGGCGGGCCTCCCGCGCGGCCGTGCGCCGCCGCCGGCTCCAGACCTCCGTGATCGCGGTGGTGGTCCTCGTCTCCAGCATGGCCCTCGTGGTCGCCCTCGGCCTGCTCGACGCCGTGTCCGGCCCCTTCGACCGGCTCTTCGGCCAGGCACACGGCGCGCACGTCGTCGCCACGTTCGACGCGACGAAGGTCTCGGGCACCCGGCTGGCGCGGACCGCGCACCGTCCGGGCGTACGGGCCGCGGCCGGGCCGTTCCCGGAAGCGGTGGTCGACCTGCCGCGGAGCGCGGTCGCCGAGCTGCCCGGGATGGGGCCCGGCTCGCTGACCGTGGTGGGCCGGGCGGGCCCCGGCGGTCCGGTCGACCGGCTGGACCTGTTCGCCGGGCACTGGGCCACCGGCCCCGGCCAGCTCGTCCTGGAGCTTCCGAACGCGCCCGGGCTGCGCGACGGGCCGCACTCTCCGATCGGGAAGCGGATCCGGCTGCCCGGGCTGGCGCCGCTGACCGTCGTCGGCCTCGCCTCCGGCGTCAGCGGCACCGCGCAGGCATGGGTCTCCCCACGGCAGATCGCGGCCCTGCACCCCACGACGTACCAGATGCTGTACCGGTTCGACCGGGCCGCGACGGCCCGGCAGATCACGGCGGACACCGCGGCGGTGAGCGCCGGCCTGCCGTCCGGATCGCTGGTCGCCCACCAGTCGTATCTGACGCTGAAGGCGCAGCTCGCGGCCGAGCCCAACGCCTTCGTGCCGTTTCTCATGGCCTTCGGCATCCTCGGCCTGCTGGTGGCGGTCCTGATCGTGGCCAATGTGGTGAGCGGCGCCGTCGTGTCCGGCTTCCGGCACATCGGGGTGCTCAAGTCCGTGGGATTCACGCCGGTCCAGGTGGTCGCGGTCTACCTGGTGATGGTCTGTGTCCCGGCGACGGCGGGCGCGGCGATCGGCACGGTCCTGGGCGCGGTGGTGGCACGGCCGCTGTTGCACCAGGTCTTCTACGGCGCCGACTTCGGCACGGTGAACGTCAGGCCGACGGTCGGCTCCTGGGTGTACGTGACCACGGCGCTGGGCCTGCCCGCGGTCGTGCTGCTGGCCGCGCTGATCCCGGCGCTGCGCGCGCACCGGCTCTCCGCGGCACGGGCGATCAGCGCGGGCAGCGCGCCCGGTGGGGGCCGGCGGTCGGCGGTGCAGCGGTGGCTGAGCGGGGTGCGGCTGCCGCGCTCGGTGACGCTGGGCCTGGGCCTGCCCTTCGCCCGGCCCGGACGGGCGCTGCTCACCGTCTCCGCCGTACTGCTCGGGGTGGCGACGGTGACCTTCGCCACCGGCCTGTCGGCCACCATGGTCTCCTACGGCGAGGCCGTCGAAGGCGCCGACAGGACGCAGGTGGTCGTCTATGCCGGGCAGGCCAGGTTCGGGGAGACCGTTCCGCACCAGGGCGACACCGCGACACAGACGCTGCTGCGCTCTCTGCCCCATGCGGCTGACGTGTCCGCCGTGGGCTTCGTCCAGGTGCGGATGCCCGGGCAGAGCCAGGACGTGACGATCCAGGGGGCGCGCGGCGGCCGGTCCACCCTCCAGGACGACCTGGCCAGGGGCCGGTGGGCGCGCGGGCCCGGCGAGGTGGTGGCCTCCGGCAGGTTCCTGGCCAAGTACGGTCTGCGCGTCGGTGACTCGTTCACGCTGAGCGCGGCGGACGGCCGGACGGAGCGCGTGACCCTGGTCGGGGAGGTCATGTCCGGTCCGTCGGGCTTCGTGCGCGCGGACTGGGCGACGGTGACCGCCCTGGCACCGGACGCGCAGGCCAACCAGTACTGGGTGCGGCTCGCCCCCGGATCCGAGGCCGGCGCCTGTACGAAGGCGGTTCGCGCCGCCGATCCCGGGCTCTACCCGTCCGCGCAGTCCTCGGTCAACGCCGGGGCGGTGACGGTCATCAGCTCCGCCTCCGTGCTGACCCTGATGCTGACGGCGGTCGCCTCGATGGGGGTGTTCAACACGGTCGTGCTGAGTGCCCGGGAACGGCGGCGCGACCTCGGCATGCTGAAGTCGATCGGCATGACGCCCCGGCAGGTCACGGTGATGCTGGTGGTGTCCATGGCCGGGCTCGGTCTGGTCGGCGGGGTCCTGGGGCTGCCGCTGGGAGTCGCGGCCTACCGCGTGGTGATCCCGCTGACCGAGCACAGCGCCCATCTCGCCTTCCCGGCACGGATGCTGGACGTGTGGCACCCCGGGACCATGGCGCTCCTGGCACTGGCCGGGGTGGCGATCGCCGCACTGGGCGCGGTGCTGCCGGCCCGAGCGGCGTCCCGGCAGACCATCGCCCGCGTCCTGCACACCGAGTGACGGCCGCGCCGCGCGGGGGCAAGGGCCCTGGCGGCTCAGCAGGATGAACGCGGACCGCACCCGGACCGTCATGGACGCCATGCTCGGCGGCCTGCGGTCCGGGTGCGGACAGGGAGACGCTGCAATCAAAGAAACCGCAGGTCAGAAGGCGTAGGGGAAGATCAGGCCTTCTTGGTCTCCCAGAAGATCTTGTCGATCTGGGCGATGTAGTCCAGCGCCTTCTGGCCCGTCGCCGGGTCGGTGGACGCCTTGGCGGCCGAGAGGGCCTTCAGGGTGTCGTTGACCAGCTGGTGCAGCTCCGGGTACTTCTCGAAGTGCGGGGCCTTGAAGTAGTCGCTCCAGAGCACGGAGACGTGGTGCTTGGCGAGCTCCGCGCGCTGCTCCTTGATGACGGTGGCACGCGCCTGGTAGTGGGGGTCGTCGTTGCCGGCCATCTTCTCCTGGACGGCCTTCACCGACTCCGCCTCGATGCGGGCCTGGGCCGGGTCGTACACGCCGCAGGGCAGGTCGCAGTGGGCGCTGACCTTGACCTTGGGGGCAAACAGGCGGGAAAGCATGGAGCATTCCTTCCTCGTGATCGTCTTCTCAGGTGCGACATTACTCCCTGAGGAAGGCGATTTCTCGGGTGCCCCCTAGGGCTTAGGACAAAAGTCCAGGGTCAGACTGAGACTGGTGGAGGAACGGACCGGGGAGGTGCCGGGATGCCGGAGCTGTCGCAGGAGACCGAGCGGGGGAGGGCCGTGGCGCCGTTCGGGCTGGCCGAGGTGACCGGCCCGTCCATGGTGCCCACGCTCCTTCACGGGGACCGGCTGCTGGTGCAGTACGGCGCGCCCGTCAGGGCGGGGGACGTCGTCGTCCTGCGGCATCCGTTCCAGCAGGACCTGCTCGTCGTCAAGCGTGCCGTGGAGCGCCGCGACGGCGGCTGGTGGGTGCTCGGGGACAACCCCTACGCGGGCGGGGACAGCACGGACTACGGGGTCGTACCCGATGAGCTCGTCCTCGCGCGTGCCCGCTTCCGGTACCGGCCGCTGCCCGCCGGTCAGCGCTCGCCGCTGGCGCTGGCGCGCTGGGCGCTCTCGGCCGCGAGGCCGCTGCTGCCCGACCGGTCGGCCTCCAGGCGCTTGCGGGCGCGGTAGGCGGCCACGTTGGCGCGGGTCGCGCAGCGGTCGGAGCAGTAGCGCCGGGAGCGGTTGGTGGAGGTGTCGAGGTAGGCGTTGCGGCAGGGGGCTGCCTGGCAGAGGCCGAGGCGGTCCACGCCGTACTCGGTGAGGTGGAAGGCCAGGCCCATCGCGGCGATCGCCGCGTAGCCCGCAGTCGCGTTCGACGGGTGGTCGGCCAGGTGCATGTGCCACAGCGGGCGGCCGTCCTCGTCACGGAAGTCGTGACCGGAGATCTGCGGGCTGACCGGGAACTCCAGGAGGAGCGAGTTCAGGAGGTCCACGGCGAGGGTCTCGTCGCCCTTGTCGGCCGCTTCGAAGACCGCGCGGAGCCGGGCCCGTACCGAGCGGAAGCGTGTCACATCGGCGTCCGTGGCGCGGCGGGCCGCCTGCGCGTTGACGCCGAAGAGGTCGCGGACGGCCTCGACGGAGGTCAGGGAGTCCTTGCCCCGGGCCGGTTCCTCGCTGTTGACGAGTCGTACGGCGTAATCCGAGTAATAGGCCAGTTCCACTTGTAGTCCTTACGAGGGCGCTTTATGGTCGTGTCTGCGGTCGGGTAACAGCCGGTCGTGCTTCCAGGGTATTACGCGTACTGAGGGGAGACGGGATTCCATGACCACGAGTACCGGGACCGACTGGGCGGCCTGGCAGGAGAGCTGGGACCGGCAGCAGGAGTGGTACATGCCGGACCGCGAGGAACGCTTCCGGATCATGCTCGACATGGTCGAGGCGCTCGTGGGGACGGCCCCGCGCGTCCTCGACCTCGCCTGCGGCACCGGCAGCATCACCGGCCGGCTGCTGGCGCGCTTCCCCGAGGCCACCAGCACGGGCGTCGACCTCGACCCGGCGCTGCTCGCCATCGCGCGCGGCACCTTCGAGGGCGACGAGCGGGTCACGTTCGTCACGGCCGACCTCAAGGACCCCCGCTGGCGGGAGAGTCTGCCGTACGACTCGTACGACGCCGTCCTGACCGCCACGGCCCTGCACTGGCTGCACAGCGAACCCCTCGCGGCCCTCTACGGTCAGGTCGCGGAGCTGGTCCGCGACGGCGGTGTCTTCATGAACGCGGACCACATGATCGACGACAGCACGCCCCGGATCAACGCCGCCGAGCGCGCCCGGCGGCACGCACGCATGGATCAGGCCAAACGGGAGGGCGTCCTGGACTGGACCGAATGGTGGCAGCTGGCGGCCGAGGATCCCGTCCTCGCCGAGCCGACCGCCCGCCGCTTCGAGATCTACGGTGAGCATGCCGACGGGGACACACCGAGCGCGGCCTGGCATGCGCGCACTCTGCTCGCGCGGGGCTTCGGCGAGGCCAGGCCGGTGTGGTGCTCGCCGTCCGACACCCTGCTGCTCGCGGTGAAGTAGGCGAGCAGGGGAGTACGCACAGCGGGTGGAGCAGGCGTGAGGGGCGGTACGGAAGACCGTACCGCCCTCACTGACACCCGGTCAGAGAACCGGCGACTATGTCAAAATCGGATAACGGGTGACCCCCGAACCGCATCAGGTCGGTACATCCTTGGCCCTTCGCCGCCGGACCATCTGCGGGAATCCAGCCCTCCGGCCGGAAAATCTTCGGCGCATCTCACGATGTGGTCAGCGTGTGCGCCCGCTCACCAGCGTCTTCGCGTGCCTGCTGCCGTCGTCAGCCGCACGTCATCTGCGCGTGGCCTTCCGGTTCCGCGATGTGACCTTGCACCTAATGGACTCGTCGTGGGCGCCGTCCGTCCGGTATGAAGGTTCTTTACACCCCTCATCCGGGGCTCAGGGCGCGTGTGCGGCGCGCCCGTCGTGCAAGTGCCCGTACGGCTCCTACGTATCGGCATTCGGGCCTTGCGCGGTGCCCGCCCACCCCTCACCAGGAGTGGTCGACCCTCAAACCATGCATACCTAAGGGGTACAACAAAGTGGCAGCGGAGATCGTCAATCCTCGCAGCGACAGCACTACGGATCAGGACGGCGGGGCCGAGCCCCTGGATTCCTTCGATCCGGCGTTCGCGCTGCACCGCGGCGGCAAGATGGCCGTGCAGGCCACCGTGCCGGTCCGCGACAAGGACGACCTTTCCCTCGCGTACACGCCCGGCGTCGCGCGCGTGTGCACCGCGATCGCGGAACAGCCGGAGCTGGTCAACGACTACACGTGGAAGTCGTCGGTGGTCGCCGTCGTGACCGACGGTACGGCCGTGCTCGGACTCGGGGACATCGGTCCCGAGGCCTCCCTCCCCGTGATGGAGGGCAAGGCGATCCTGTTCAAGCAGTTCGGCGGCGTCGACGCGGTCCCGATCGCGCTCGATTGCACCGACGTGGACGACATCGTCGAGACCGTCGTCCGGCTCGCCCCGTCCTTCGGCGGAGTGAACCTGGAGGACATCTCGGCGCCCCGGTGCTTCGAGGTCGAGCGCCGGCTCCAGGAGCGCCTGGACATCCCGGTCTTCCACGACGACCAGCACGGTACGGCCGTCGTGACGCTCGCCGCTCTGCGCAACGCCGCGCGGCTCAGCGGGCGTGAGATCGGGCAGCTGCGCGCCGTCATCTCGGGCGCCGGCGCGGCCGGTGTCGCCATCGCCAAGATGCTGGTCGAGGCCGGCATCGGGGACGTGGCGGTGGCGGACCGCAAGGGCGTCGTGTCGGCGGGCCGGGAGGACCTGACCCCGGTCAAGCGGGAGCTCGCGGGCTTCACCAACAAGGCCGGTATCACCGGTTCGCTGGAGGACGCCCTCGCGGGCGCCGACGTCTTCATCGGCGTCTCCGGCGGTACGGTCCCGGAGGAGGCCGTGGCCTCCATGGCGGAAGGTGCCTTCGTGTTCGCGATGGCCAACCCGAACCCCGAGGTGCACCCGGAAGTCGCCCACAAGTACGCGGCCGTGGTCGCGACCGGGCGGTCCGACTTCCCGAACCAGATCAACAACGTGCTGGCGTTCCCGGGCATCTTCGCGGGTGCGCTGCAGGTGCGGGCCTCCCGGATCACCGAGGGGATGAAGATCGCCGCGGCGGAAGCGCTGGCCGCTGTCGTGGGCGACGATCTTGCCGCTGACTATGTGATTCCCTCGCCGTTCGACGAGCGGGTCGCTCCCGCGGTCACGGCGGCGGTGGCGGCTGCTGCCCGTGCCGAAGGGGTCGCACGCCGGTGACTTGAATGGCCCCGTCTGGCTGAGACGGGGCCATTCTTTTCCCACGCGCCCGCCCGGACCGGGTGCTGAAGAGGCGCCCTTGAGGGGTGCCCGCGGCGGACTGAGCTGCATGGGTGCCCTTGCGCAAGAGGGCATGTGTCACAGGGCCGCCTGGTTCCGCCGGGTGACCTGCCGCACCTATCGTCGGGCCCATGTTCGCTGTCTACGCCGCCCGAATCGACCGCGACCAGCCGCTCACCGGCCTTGAGTTGGGGGAGCGTCCGGCTCCCGAGGCCCGGCCCGGCTGGAGCACCATCCATGTGCGGGCCGCTTCCCTCAATCACCATGACCTCTGGTCCCTGCGGGGCGTCGGCCTCCCCGAGGACCGGCTGCCGATGATCCTCGGCTGTGACGCCGCCGGCGTCGACGAGGACGGCAACGAGGTCGTCCTGCACTCCGTCATCGGCCAGAGCGGCCACGGCGTCGGCCCCGACGAGCCGCGCTCCATCCTCACCGAGCGCTACCAGGGCACCTTCGCCGAGCAGGTGGCCGTGCCGACCTGGAACGTGCTGCCCAAGCCCAGGGAACTGTCCTTCGCCGAGGCCGCCTGTCTGCCGACGGCCTGGCTGACGGCGTACCGGATGCTGTTCACCAACGCCGGGGTACGGCCCGGTGACTCGGTCCTCGTGCAGGGCGCGGGCGGCGGTGTGGCCACGGCCGCGATCGTGCTCGGCAAGGCGGCGGGGCTCCGCGTCTTCGCCACCAGCCGGGACGAGGCCAAGCGGAAGCGGGCGCTGGAACTGGGGGCCGTGGAGGCGGTGGAGTCCGGGGCGCGGCTGCCGCAGCGGGTGGACGCCGTCATCGAGACCGTCGGCGCGGCCACCTGGTCCCACTCGGTGAAGTCGCTGCGGCCCGGCGGGACGATCGTGATCTCCGGGGCGACGAGCGGGGACCGGCCCTCGCATGCCGAGCTGACCCGGATCTTCTTCCTGGAGCTGAAGGTCGTCGGTTCCACCATGGGCACCAAGGACGAGCTGGAGGACCTGCTCTCCTTCTGCGCCGCGACCGGGGTACGGCCCGTCATCGACGAGGAGCTGCCGCTGGACCGGGCCCGCGAGGGCTTCGAACGGCTCGCGTCCGGGGAGCAGTTCGGGAAGATCGTGCTCACCAATTCCTGAGGTCCATCGGGAGGGCCGTCGGCGGGCGGGTCCGGGTGTCCGGGCCCGCCCTTTCGCGTGCCCGGAGTGTCAACCTCGGTTGACATGGGAGATGATGTCAACGTAGGTTGACATCATGACCGAGGCAACCGATCTCGCCGAGCGCGCCGGCGACCGTGATCCGCGGGTCGGACTGCGGGCCGTGGCCGCACTGCGCAGGCTGCTGGAGCAGCTGGAGGCGGTGCAGGTGCGCAGTGCGCGCAATCAGGGCTGGTCGTGGCAGGAGATCGCCGCGGAGCTCGGTGTCAGCAGGCAGGCCGTGCACAAGAAGTACGGGAGGCAATGATGTTCGAACGCTTCACCAAGGACGCCCGCGAGGTCGTGGAGGGCGCGGTGAAGGACTCTGTGCGCACCGGGGCCCGGACCGTCGACGCCGAGCATGTGCTGCTCGCCCTCCTGGAACGCGAGGGCAGCCGCGCCTCCTTCGCGCTGGGCGCGCTCGGACTTGCCGAGCGCCGCGGGTCGGTGCGGGAGGCCCTGTCCCAGGCGCGGCGGCGCGCCGGGCTGACCCGGGCCGAGGCCGATGCCCTGGCGGGGCTGGGCATCGACGTCTCGGAGATCGTCGCCCGGGTCGAGGAGGTGCACGGCGTCGGAGCGATGTCCGGCGAGGGGAAGGGTGGGGGCCGGTGGCCTGGGCGCCGGCCGGGTTTCAGCCGGGGCGCGAAGGCGGTGCTGGAGAAGTCCCTGCGGGTCGCCCTCGCCCACCGCGACCGGCACATCGGCGACGAGCACCTCCTGCTGGCCCTCACCGTGCTACCGGGCGTACCGGCCGAGGTGCTGGCCGACCACGGGGTGACGTACGAGTCGCTGACCCGCGTGCTGTACACGGCGGGAGAGGCGCAGGCCGGCTGAGGCACCGGCCGGCCCGCACCCCGCCCGCTCCCCTCCGGGGTCAGGGCTTCGGCGCTCGCAGGAGCGCGCCGATGCGGGCCGCTGTCGTCGACAGGTGGCGGCGGGCGTCCTGGAGCTGGGACTCGGTGACTCCGTGGTCGCGGGCCGTGTCGCGGATGTCGTCGCGGAAGCGGTCCAGGAGGCGGTCCAGGGCCCGGGCGGGGTCGCCGGTGAGGTCCTCGTGCGCCCAGGAGGGTTCGTACTCGGCCGGGAAGTCCTCGGCGGGCGAGACGTAGTGCGGGGCCGGGGCTGTGGGGCCGGGGGTCCGCTCCTCGGCCGGGCGGGGGGAGGTCCAGTTCTTGCCGAAGTCGCCCAGTTCCCTGGCCAGTTCGGACAGGCCCTCGCGGACGCCCGTCGGCCAGTCGCCGTGGGTGAAGTGGTCCTGGACCCGGTCCTGGACCCGGCGGGCGATGCGCTGCATCTCCTCCTGGGCCTGGGCCCGGGCCCGTGCCTGCGCCTCCTGGGCCTGGCGGCGGGCCTGCTGGGCCTCCTCACGGGCCCGGCGGCTCTCGTCCTTGGCGCGGCGGGCCTGTTCCTTCCACTCCTGCTTGACCCGGCGCATCTCCTCCTTGGCGGCCCGCCAGGCCTCCTTGTCGGTGAGGTCGCCGTACTCCCCGAAGGGTCCCGTGCCGCCCGTCTTCGCGCCCCGGCGGGCCTCGGACGCGGCTTCGCGCATCTCGCGGCGCAGATCCCCGGCCGCGCCGCGCACGTCGGCCCTTATCTCGGCGGCCAGTTCCGCGACCGACTCGCGGATCTCCAGCTCCAGGTCGGCCAACTCGCCACTGCGCTCGGCCAGTTCGGCGCGGCCGGCGTCCGTGATGGCGTACACCTTGCGGCCGCCCTCTGTGGTGTGCCTGACCAGGCCCTCGGCCTCCAGCTTGGCCAGCCGGGGGTAGACCGTGCCCGCCGAGGGGGCGTACAGCCCCTGGAAGCGCTCCTCGAGGAGCCTGATCACCTCGTAGCCGTGGCGCGGGGCCTCGTCGAGCAGCTTGAGCAGGTACAGGCGGAGGCGCCCGTGGGCGAAGACGGGGGCATGTCAGAGCACCTTCTTGTCGGTCGTGCCGTCGGCCGGGGCGTCGCCGTCGCAGGCGTCGGCGCCCCGGCCGGAGACGGAATTGTCCCCCGGGGCGGCCTGCGTGCCGTCGGCGGGGGCGGCGCCGGGGGTCTGCACGGGCTCGGAGGGCTCGGCGGGCCCGAAGTCCGCCGGGGTGTCCGGTTCGTCCTCGCGCGGTGGGCGGCGCAGCAGGGCGATCGAGCCGGAGACCGTGGTGGCCCGGAGCCTGCCCGTGCCCGCGCCGAGGCGGCCGGTGATCTTGTGGGCGCCCCACTGGCCGTGCACCCGCAGGCCGTCGAAGGCGTTGGAGATCGTGCCGCTCGCGGTGTTCGCCTCCACCTCGGCGTCTCCCGGGTGGGGCAGGCGGATGGCGATCTCGCCGGAGACGCTGGTGAGGCTGACCTCGGTGGGGCCGTCCGGGTCCAGGTCCACGATCATGGAGCCGCTGACGGAGTCGGCGCGGACGGAGCGGCCGGAGCCCTCGACCACGGTCAGGTCCCCCGAGACCGAGTTGAACCGGAGGTCGCCGGTGACCGCCTGGGCTTCCACGTTCCCCGACACGGTGTCCGCGCGGACCGGGCCCGAGACGCCGACGAGGGTGGTGTCGCCGGTCACGCCCTTGATCACCGCGGGGCCGCGGACGCCGGAGACGACCGCGCCGGCGCCGACCACGCCGACCTCCACGCGGGTGTCGGCGGGCACCGCCAGGGAGATGACGGCGCTGCGCCGCCAGCCCTTGCGGTCGAGCCACTTCAGGAAGCCCTTCCAGGGCAGGTCGTCGTAGGCCACCGTGAGGGTGTCCCCGCTCTGGGTGACCACCAGGGGCGGGCCTTCGATCTCCGAGACTTCGAGGCGGGCGGGACCTTCGTCCGTGCCCACGACGTTCACCGTTCCGTTGACGATACGGACCTGGAGGTCGCTCACACGGGTGTCGAAGGTCAGCTTCTGGGGCTCGGTGACGGACCACTCGGGCATGGGAACTCCTCGGCCAGGCACGTCGCGACACGTCATATCGCGTTCTCTGAGAAACACGATATATCGTGGCCGCCGGAAGTCAAGCCTGCGAAGCCTCCACGACCGGGACACGCCCTACCCTTGAGAGGTAGACCCGTCCCCATCAGGAGCGAGAGTTGTATTTCACCGACCGTGGCATCGAGGAACTGGAGAAGCGGCGCGGCGAGGAGGAGGTCACCTTCGAGTGGCTCGCCGAGCAGCTGAGGACGTTCGTCGATCTCAACCCGGATTTCGAGGTGCCGGTGGAGCGGCTGGCGACCTGGCTGGCACGGCTGGACGACGAGGACGACGAGTAGGGGCCGACCACCCCCGTGGGTAGGCGAAGGGCCCGGCCCCGAGTCACTGTGAACTCGGGGCCGGGCCCAATTCTCGGCTGAACCGCCGGAGGCCTACGCCTCGAAGACCTCACGCACCAGCTGCTCCTGCTCCGCCTGGTGGCGCTTGGCCGAACCCACCGCCGGGGACGAGCCGTGCGGACGCGAGATGCGCCGCAGCCGCTCGCCGGCCGGGATGTCCGCGCCGACCGCCAGGTCCAGGTGGTCGATCAGGTTGAGCGCGATGAACGGCCAGGCACCCTGGTTCGCCGGCTCCTCCTGCGCCCACAGGTATTTCTCGGCGTTCGGGTACTTCTTGATCTCCGCCTGGAGCTCCGCACCCGGCAGCGGGTACAGGCGCTCGATGCGGATGATCGCCGTGTCGGTCGCGCCGCGCTTCTGCCGCTCGGCCTCCAGGTCGTAGTAGACCTTGCCGGCGCAGAAGACGACCTTGCGGACGGCGGCCGGGTCGACCGAGCTGTCGCCGATGACCGGGCGGAACTCGCCGCTCGTGAACTCCTCCGCCTTCGAGGCCGCGGCCTTCAGACGCAGCATCGACTTCGGGGTGAAGACGATCAGCGGCTTGTGGTGCGGGTTGTGCACCTGCCACCGCAGGAGGTGGAAGTAGTTCGACGGGAGCGTCGGCATCGCGACCGTCATGTTGTTCTGGGCGCAGAGCTGGAGGAACCGCTCCGGGCGCGCGGACGAGTGGTCCGGGCCCTGGCCCTCGTAGCCGTGCGGGAGGAGCAGGACCACACCGCTGGTCTGGCCCCACTTCTGCTCGGCCGAGGAGATGAACTCGTCGACGACCGTCTGCGCGCCGTTGGTGAAATCGCCGAACTGCGCCTCCCACATCACGAGCGACTCGGGACGGGCCAGCGAGTAGCCGTACTCGAAGCCCATCGCCGCGTACTCGGAGAGCAGGGAGTTGTAGACGTTCAGGCGGGCCTGGTCGTCGGAGAGGTACTGCAGCGGGGTGTACTCCTCGCCGGTCTCCCGGTCGATCAGCACCGCGTGGCGCTGGCCGAAGGTGCCGCGCTGGGAGTCCTGGCCCGCGAGGCGGACCGGGGTGCCCTCCAGCAGCAGGGAGCCGATGGCGAGGGTCTCGCCCATGCCCCAGTCGATCGTGCCGTCCTCGACCATCGACGCGCGGCGCTGCAGCTGCGGCTGCAGTCGCGGGTGGACGGTGATGGAGTCCGGGACGTTGACCTGGGACTCGGCGATCCGCTTGACGACCTCGGCGGAGATCGCGGTCGGGACCGCGACCGGGAAGCCGTCCTGCGGCGCGTGGGTGTCACCGGGGGCCGGCTGCGAGGTGGCCTCGCGGACCTCGGTGAAGACCTTCTCCAGCTGGCCCTGGTAGTCCTGCAGGGCCTGCTCGGCCTCTTCCAGGGTGATGTCGCCGCGACCGATCAGGGACTCGGTGTAGAGCTTGCGCACCGAGCGCTTCTTGTCGATCAGGTCGTACATCAGCGGCTGGGTGAAGGCCGGGTTGTCCGACTCGTTGTGACCGCGGCGGCGGTAGCAGATGAGGTCGATCACCACGTCCTTGTTGAACGCCTGGCGGAACTCGAAGGCCAGACGCGCGACGCGGACCACGGCCTCCGGGTCGTCGCCGTTCACGTGGAAGATCGGGGCCTCGATCATGCGGGCCACGTCCGTCGCGTACATGGAGGAACGCGAGGACTCGGGGGCCGCGGTGAAGCCGACCTGGTTGTTGATGACGACGTGGACCGTGCCGCCGGTGCGGTAGCCGCGCAGCTGCGACATGTTCAGGGTCTCGGCCACCACGCCCTGGCCCGCGAAGGCCGCGTCGCCGTGGATCGCCACCGGCAGGACCGTGAAGTCCGTGCCGCCCTTGTTGATGATGTCCTGCTTGGCGCGGGCGACGCCCTCCAGGACCGGGTCGACCGCCTCCAGGTGGGAGGGGTTGGCGACCAGCGAGACCTTGATCTGCTCGCCGTCGAGGCCGGTGAAGGTGCCCTCGGCGCCCAGGTGGTACTTCACGTCGCCGGAGCCGTGCATCGACTTCGGGTCGAGGTTGCCCTCGAACTCGCGGAAGATCTGCGCGTACGACTTGCCGACGATGTTGGCGAGGACGTTCAGGCGGCCGCGGTGGGCCATGCCGATGACGACCTCGTCCAGGCGGGACTCGGCCGCGGAGTCGATGACCGCGTCCAGCAGCGGGATGACGGACTCGCCGCCCTCCAGGGAGAAGCGCTTCTGGCCGACGTACTTCGTCTGCAGGAAGGTTTCGAAGGCCTCCGCCGCGTTCAGCCGGCGCAGGATGCGCAGCTGCTCCTCGCGCTCCGGCTTGGAGTGGCCGCGCTCGACCCGGTCCTGGATCCACTTGCGCTGCTTGGGGTCCTGGATGTGCATGAACTCGATGCCGGTGGTGCGGCAGTACGAGTCGCGCAGCACGCCGAGGATGTCGCGCAGCTTCATCATCGACTTGCCGGCGAAGCCGCCGACGGCGAACTCGCGCTCCAGGTCCCACAGGGTGAGGCCGTGCTCGACGATGTCCAGGTCGGGGTGCTTGCGCTGGCGGTACTCCAGCGGGTCGGTGTCGGCCATGACGTGGCCGCGGACCCGGTAGGAGTGGATCAGCTCGAAGACACGGGCGGCCTTGGTGACGTCGTCGTCGTGGCTGGCGTCGATGTCCTTGAGCCAGCGGACCGGCTCGTACGGAATCCGCAGGGCCTCGAAGATGTCGTCGTAGAAGCCGTTCTCGCCGAGGAGCAGGTTCGCGACCTGGCGCAGGAACTCGCCGGAGGCGGCGCCCTGGATCACCCGGTGGTCGTAGGTCGACGTGAGCGTCATGACCTTCGAGATGCCGAGTTTGTTCAGGGTGTCCTGGCTGGTGCCCTGGAACTCCGCCGGGTAGTCCATGGAGCCGACGCCCATGATCACGGACTGGCCGGGCATCAGACGCGGCACGGAGTGGACGGTGCCGAGGCCGCCGGGGTTGGTCAGGGAGACCGTGACACCGGTGAAGTCGTCCATCGTCAGCTTGCCGTCACGGGCGCGGCGGACGATGTCCTCGTAGGCCTGCCAGAACTCGAAGAAGTTCAGCGTCTCGGCCTTCTTGATGGCCGCGACGACCAGCTGGCGGTCGCCGTTGGGCTTCACCAGGTCGATGGCGAGGCCCAGGTTGACGTGCGCCGGCTTGATGAGGGTCGGCTTTCCGTCCTTCTCGCCGAACGCCCAGTTCATCGACGGCATGGCCTTGATGGCCTGCACCATCGCGTACCCGATGAGGTGCGTGAAGGAGATCTTCCCGCCGCGGGCGCGCTTGAGGTGGTTGTTGATGACGATGCGGTTGTCGAACAGCAGCTTCACCGGGACCGCGCGGACCGAGGTGGCGGTCGGCAGCTCCAGCGAGGCGTTCATGTTCTTCGCGACCGCGGCGGCCGGGCCGCGCAGCGTGATCAGCTCCGGGCCCTCGGGGGCCTGCGCGGCAGGGGCGGCGGCCTTCGGCTTCGGCTGAGCGGGCGCCTGTGCGGGCTGCGCCGGCTTGACCGGGGCCGGGGCGGCCGCCTTCGCCGCGGGAGCCGGAGCCGCTGCGGGCTTCGGAGCGGCCGCGGGGGCCGGGGCGGCGGCCTGGGGGGCCGGAGCCGCGGGCTGGGCCTGCGGGGCCGTGGTGGTGGTCTCTGCGGCCCCCGCGGCCGCAGTACCCGCCGCAGCCGGGGTGACAGGAGCACCCGGCTTGTAATCGGCGAAGAAGTCCCACCAGGCGCGGTCTACCGAATTCGGGTCCTGGAGGTACTGCTGATAGATCTCGTCGACGAGCCACTCGTTCGGACCGAACGCGGCAGCGGGGTTCTTCCCGGCTTGGTCGTCGGTGGAGACGCTCGGGTTACTGGGGGACTGTGGCGACACGGCGGCAACCGCCCTCTTCCGCTTCACAAGGTGATGGACAGCGGGAATAAAGGCTACGCCTCCACAGCCGGGAAGGTCAGGTCGAGCAAGGTCATCGTCGCGTAAGTCACATCGAAAATCTTGTTTCAGGGCTTGATATGGCGGGAAACAAGCGTGGTTCCGTATGTGAGAAGGTGCACCGGCTCCGGCCCGGCGCGTTCTCGTCCGACCGATCGCGCGGGCCTGCCCCTGATCACACGTGTCCAGCTGCCCGGCAACGGCGCGGGCGCTCGTGGATCTTGTGCTTCCGGTTCGGACTTTACGTCAACTTGGGGCGGAAGTCAGTCCCGGGAGAGTGACGATGATCCGACAGCCGCGCTCGGATTCGGCCACGCCGATCCGGCCACCGTGCAGATCCACCGCCCAGCGGGCGATCGCCAGCCCCAGCCCCGTACCGCCGTCGCTGCCCGGGCCGTGCGGCCGGGTCACCGCGCCCCGGTTGAACCGCTCGAACACCCGGTGCCACTCCGACCTCGGGATGCCGGGGCCCTCGTCCAGGACCTCCAGCTGCAGCGACTCCGGCTGCGGCCCGCGCCGCGCCTTCACCGTCACCCGGCCGTGCGGCGGGCTGTGCTTGACCGCGTTGTCGATCAGGTTGGCGACCACCTGGTGGATGCGCTCGGGGTCCGCGTGGGCGGTCAGCTCCGGCGGGGAGACGTCCAGGTGCAGATGCACGTCGGTGCGTGTGTGGCTGCCGGAGCCGGAGGCGATGCCGGCGCGCGCCGAGGCCACCATGTTGGCCTCCTTCAGCACGCCCGAGAGGTACGGCCACACCTCGAAACGGCGCATCTTCAGCGGTACGACGCCGTTGTCCAGCCGGGACAGGTCCAGCAGGGTCTCCACCAGCCGGCCGAGCCGCTCGGTCTGCTTCAGGGCCGTCCGCATGGTCTCGGGGTCGGCCTCGGTGACCCCGTCGACGATGTTCTCCAGCACCGCGCGCAGCCCGGCGATGGGGGTGCGCAGCTCATGGGAGACGTTCGCGACCAGCTCTTTGCGCTGGCGGTCCTGGGCCTCCAGCTCGTCCGCCATGACGTTGATCGTCTGGGCCAGGTCGCCCAGCTCGTCCCGGCGGCCCTCGCTCACCCGGCGGGTGTAGTCGCCCTGGGAGATCGACCGTGCCACCGCGTTCATCTCGTCCAGCGGCATGGTCAGCGAATGCGCCACGAACTGCGTGATGAGCAGGGTGGCGATCATCGAGAAGACCGTGATGAAACGCAGCTCGGTCTTGGTGTGCACCGCGACGATCGACAGTCCGGTGGTGATCAGCACCGCGATGACGACCAGCGCGCCCAGCTTTGTCTTGATCGAGAACGGGCGTACGCCGCCCCAGGGGTCCTCGGTGAGGGTCCCGGGGCTCCTCCGTGCGGCCTGGCGCCCGTCACCGCTCATGGAGTCGGCGTCTCCAGCGCGTACCCGACGCCGTGCACGGTACGGATCCGCTCGGCGCCGATCTTCCGGCGCAGCGCCTTGATGTGGCTGTCGACCGTACGGGTGCCGGAGGCGTCCGCCCAGTCCCACACCTCGGCCAGCAGCTGCTCCCGGGAGAGCACCGCGCGCGGGGTGTTCGCCAGGCACACCAGCAGGTCGAACTCGGTGGGCGTGAGGTGGACGTCCTCGGACTTCACCCGGACCCGGCGCTGCGCGTGGTCGATCTCCAGCTCGCCGAGGCGCAGGATGCCCGAGCGCGGCGTGGCCGCGGCCAGCGCCGCCCGCTCCACCCGGCGCAGCAGCACATGCACGCGTGCGGCCAGCTCCCGCATGGAGAACGGCTTGGTCATGTAGTCGTCCGCGCCGACCCCGAGACCGACCAGCATGTCCGTCTCGTCGTCCCGGGCGGTCAGCATCAGCACCGGCACCGGCCGCTGCGCCTGCACCCGCCGGCACACTTCCAGGCCGTCGAAGCCCGGCAGCATGATGTCGAGGATCAGCAGGTCGGGCTGCCAGGCCTCGGCCGTGTCGACGGCGGCCGGGCCGTCCGTCGCGGTCTGTACGAGAAATCCCTCGGCGCGCAGCCGGGCTGCGATCGCGTCGACGATCGTGGGATCGTCCTCGACGACCAGCACCCGGCGCTGTGCGCCCGGGGTGGTCGTCGCCGCGCTGCTCTGGGAGGTGTGTGTCTGCTCCATCGCCCGCCCCTGCTTGTTGCTTTCCGGAACCCGTGGGGTGATCCCATGTCTGCGATTGACGCTTGAATGATCCGCGTCAGGGCAGCACATTACGGGGATCCACCGTGCTGTCGCTATCCAGGTCGGACGCCGAGGTGTACCGCGTCCGGAACGCCCCGGGCAACGGGCACTTCTTCGGTACGCACCTGCCGGAACCCGGCATTCCGCAAGGTTCCTTCAAATTCCGGAGACGGCTCGGCCGACCACACGGCGAGCACCCCGCCGGGACTCAACACCCTTGAGCAGGCGGCGAGTCCGGCCGGTGAGTACAGACTGTGATTGTCGTCCGTGACGGTCCAGCCGGGGCCGTTGTCGATGTCCAGACAAAGTGCGTCGAACGTGTCGGATGTCTCATTGACGAACGCCACGAGGTCGTCCTCCACGATCTCGGCGCGCCGGTCGCCGAGCGCGGCCGCGGAGATCTCCGCCAGCGGCCCGTCCCGGTGCCAGTCGACGACGGCGGGCTCCCGCTCGACCACGGTGATCCGGCCCCACCGCGGGTCCGCCGCGGCATGTGCGAGTGAGAATCCCACGCCCAGCCCGCCGATCAGCACCTTTGGCTCCGGCCGTCCGTCCAGCGCCTCGTACGCGGCGTCCACCAGCAGCCGCTCCGAGCGCCCGTCGGAGGTGTCCATCAGGAAACAGCCGTTGGCGATGATCTGCAGCACCGCGCCGTGCCGGCGCAGCACCACCTCGCCGTACGGGCCGTCGCGCCGGTCGAGGACCACGGGGGAGTCGTGCACGGCAGTCATGGGCCCATCTTGGTCGAACGGGGCTTGATGTTCACGGGAATTCCCGATGACGGGCAAGTGCCGGTCAAATCCGGCGGGAACGGCGCTTCGGAGACCGACGCTGTGCGGACGCTGTCGGAGCGTGAGAGGTTGCTGTGAATCGGCTCTCGCGTGGCGTCGGTCATAGACAGCGGGCTCGGCAACGCGAAAGGTGGGGCGGAACGGAAGGAGCGCTACACCGTGGAACGGATCGTGACCGGCCCCGTGACGGCCGCGTCCCCGCCCCAGGGCATGCCTCTTCCGGCCGCTGCCTTGCCCGACGTCGCCGGGCTGCTCGACGGCGTCCCACGGCAACGGGAACTGCCCGCCGCGGTCCCGATCCCGGTCCCGACGCCGGCCCCCGCCGCGCCCCGGCCCTCCGTCCGGCCCTGGCACCTGCTGCCCGGCCCGGCCGGCACCCCGTTCACCTTCGTCTACGCGGCGATCCTGGCCGTCACCTCCGTGGTGGCGGCCGTGGCCGACCCCGACCTGATGCAGACCCTCTACCAGGCTTCCAGTACGGACGTCGCCCACCTGGTGCGCTCGCCCGTGCTGGTACTGCTGGCGAGCGCGCTGTGGATCGCGGGCGGTGTCCTGTCGCCGTACGCGCTCGCCTTCGTGCTGGTACTCACCGCGCTGGAGCGGCGCATAGGGGGCGCGCGGACGGCCTGTGTCTTCCTCGCCGGGCACGTCCTGGCGACGCTCGCCACCGAGATCCCCGTGGGCCTGGCCGTCCTGGTCGGCCATCTCCCCGCCACCTCGCTGCACCGGCTCGACTACGGCATCAGTTTCGGCGTCGCCGCCAGCATCGGCTCCGTGGCCGGCCTCCTGCGCCCCTGGCTGCGCTGGCCCCTGCTCACCCTGACGGCCGGCGCCCTGCTGAACGACCTGATCGCCTTCGAGGACCCCATGACGGACTGGGGCCACCTGATCGCCTTGACGATAGGTGTGGCGAGCTGGCCTCTTGTACGCCGGTGGGCTCGGACGCCCTGAAGGGGCGCCCGCACCCGCACCCGCGAACACCCCTTCCTGGGCACCCCCTTGGGCGAACTTGATCGCTCAGAGCGAACACGCAAACGGGAACACCAGCGCACCCCCAACGGTTGAGTCGGCATAGCTCAACTTGACTGCCGAAGGGGAGATCATGGCTGCTGAGTCACCGGCGTTCACGCTGACCCTGCCCGTGCTGCCGCTCGACGACGAGGTCGTGCTGCCCGGCATGGTGGTCCCGCTGGACCTGAGCGACGCCGAGGTACGGGCCGCGGTGGAGGCCGCGCAGGCCGCCGCCCGGTCGGAACCGGGCAAGCCCAGGGTGCTGCTGGTGCCACGGATCGACGGCACGTACGCCAAGACCGGTGTGCTGGGCACGGTCGAGCAGGTCGGCCGGCTGGCCGACGGTGATCCGGGGGCTCTGATCCGCGGCCGGAGCCGCGTGCGGATCGGCGCGGGCACCACGGGTCCCGGCGCGGCCCTGTGGGTCGAGGGCGCACGGGTCGAGGAGAGCGTGCCCGAACCGCTGCCCGGCCACGTCGCGGACCTCGTCAAGGAGTACAAGGCCCTCGCCACCAACTGGCTGAAGAAGCGCGGCGCCTGGCAGGTCGTGGACCGCGTCCAGGCCATCGACGACGTCTCCGCGCTCGCCGACAACTCCGGCTACTCGCCGTTCCTCACCGTCGAACAGAAGGTCGACCTGCTGGAGACCGCCGACCCGGTGGCCCGGCTCAAGCTCGCCACGCAAGCGCTCCGCGACCACCTCGCCGAGCAGGAGGTGGCCGAGACCATCGCCAAGGACGTCCAGGAGGGCGTCGACAAGCAGCAGCGCGAGTTCCTGCTGCGCCGTCAGCTGGAGGCCGTCCGCAAGGAGCTGCGCGAGCTGAACGGCGAGAACTCCAAGGATTCGGCCGAGGAGTCCGACGACTACCGCGCCCGCGTGGAGGCCGCCGACCTGCCCGAGAAGGTCCGCGAGGCCGCGCTCAAGGAGGTCGACAAGCTGGAGCGGTCCAGCGACCAGTCCCCGGAGGGCTCCTGGATCCGCACCTGGCTGGACACCGTCCTCGAGCTGCCCTGGAACGAACGGACCGAGGACGCGTACGACATCCAGGGCGCCAAGGCGATCCTGGACGCCGAGCACTCCGGCCTGGAGGACGTGAAGGAGCGCATCACCGAGTACCTGGCGGTGCGCAAGCGGCGCACCGAGCGCGGCCTGGGCGTCATCGGCGGCCGGCGCGGCGGTGCCGTACTGGCCCTGGTCGGCCCGCCCGGCGTCGGCAAGACGTCGCTCGGCGAGTCGGTCGCCCACGCCATGGGGCGGAAGTTCGTCCGCGTCGCCCTCGGCGGCGTCCGGGACGAGGCCGAGATCCGCGGCCACCGCCGTACGTACGTCGGCGCGCTGCCCGGCCGGATCGTGCGGGCCGTCAAGGAGGCCGGGTCGATGAACCCGGTGGTCCTGCTGGACGAGATCGACAAGGTGGGCTCCGACTTCCGCGGCGACCCGGCCGCGGCCCTGCTCGAAGTCCTGGACCCGGCGCAGAACCACACCTTCCGGGACCACTACCTGGAGGTCGAGCTCGACCTGTCGGACGTGGTCTTCCTGGCCACGGCCAACGTCCTGGAGGCCATCCCGGAGGCGCTCGCCGACCGGATGGAGATCGTCCGCCTGGACGGCTACACCGAGGACGAGAAGGTCGTCATCGCCCGCGACCACCTGCTGCCGCGCCAGCTGGAGCGGGCCGGCCTGGCGAAGGACGAGGTCACCCTGGACGAGAGCGCGCTGCGCAAGCTGGCCGGCGAGTACACGCGCGAGGCGGGCGTGCGCACCCTGGAGCGGTCCATCGCCCGGCTGCTGCGCAAGGTCGCGGCCCAGCACGAACTCGGCGAGCGGGAGCTGCCGTTCACCATCCGCGAGGAGGACCTGCGCGGTCTGATCGGGCGCCCGCACCACGTGCCCGAGTCCGCCCAGGACCCGGCCGAGCGCCGTACGTCCGTCCCGGGCGTGGCGACCGGCCTCGCGGTCACCGGCGCGGGCGGCGACGTGCTCTTCGTCGAGGCCTCCCTGGCCGACCCGGAGACGGGCGCGGCGGGCCTGGCCCTGACCGGTCAGCTCGGTGACGTGATGAAGGAGTCGGCGCAGATCGCGCTCAGCTTCCTGCGCAGCCACGGCGCCGAACTGGAGCTTCCGGTCGGTGACTTGAAGGACCGGGGCGTGCACATCCACTTCCCGGCGGGGGCGGTCCCGAAGGACGGCCCCAGCGCCGGCATCACGATGACGACGGCCCTGGCATCCCTGCTCTCCGGCCGGCTGGTCCGCACGGACGTGGCGATGACCGGCGAGGTCTCGCTGACCGGCCGCGTCCTGCCCATCGGCGGCGTGAAGCAGAAGCTGCTCGCCGCCCAGCGTGCCGGGGTGACGACCGTGATCATCCCCAAGCGCAACGAAGCCGACCTGGACGACGTCCCGGCCGAGGTGCTGGACAAGCTCGACGTCCACACCGTGACCGACGTCCGCCAGGTCCTGGAACTGGCACTCGCGCCCGCGACGAACGGCGCGGCGCCGGAGGTTCCGGTCGCGGCGTGACGGACGTGACCGGAGGGCGAGGCCCGGGCTCCGTGAGGGAGACCCGGGCCTTCGCCATGCGCTCGTACGAGGATCCCCGGCACGTGCCCATACAGGCATAGCTCGATAAAATTCAGGCGTGAGCTGGCCCCCCAAAAGCCCCTCGGGTCTCATCGGGGCCGAGATCGCGGGCTACAAGGTGGAGCGCGAGCTCGGTCGGGGTGGCATGGCCGTCGTCTACTGCGCCCGGGACCTGCGCCTCGGGCGGACGGTAGCCCTCAAACTGCTCGCCCCGGAGTACACGCGCAACGACGCCTTCCGCCGCCGTTTCGCGCAGGAGTCCCGGGTGGCCGCCGCCATCGAGCACCCCAACATCGTCCCCGTCTTCGAGGCCGGCGAATTCGACGGGGTCCTCTACATCGCCATGTGCTACGTCTGCGGGCACGACCTGCGCGCCCTGATCGACCGGGAGGGCCCGCTGCCGGTGCCGGTCGTGCTGCGCATCGCGGCCCAGCTGGCCTCCGCCCTCGACGCGGCCCACGCGCGCGACCTGGTGCACCGGGACGTCAAGCCCGGCAATGTCCTGGTCGCCAAGGGTGTCGACAGTGATCATCCCGAGCACGTCTATCTCACCGACTTCGGGCTGGCGAAGAAGTCGCTGTCGCTCACCGGGTTCACCACCGCGGGCGAGTTCGTCGGCACCCTGGACTACGTCGCGCCCGAGCGGATCGCCGGACGCCCGGTGGACGGCAGGGCCGACCAGTACAGCCTTGCCTGTGTGGTCCACGAGGTGCTCGTCGGCACCCCGCCCTTCCAGCGGGAGGACCACCTGGAACTGCTGTGGGCCCACCAGTACGACCCGCCGCCCCTGCTCAGCAAGGAGCGGCCGGACATCCCGGCGGTCGCCGACGACGTCCTGCAGCGTGCCCTGGCGAAGCCCCCGGACGACCGCTACGGCTCCTGTCTGGAGTTCGTGGCGGCCCTGCGCACCGCCCTCGGCGGGGCGGCTCCCCGCCGGCGTACGCCGACGCTGGTGGACGAGCGGGTGGGTGCCCTGCCGGATGGCTCCGCGGACCCGTGCGGCGATGCCCGCGGCGACAGGGCCGTGGACGCCCGCCCGGATCCGGAGCCGCCGGCCTGGGCCGGACCGGTCTTCCGGGGGCCGGCGGAGAGCCCTTTTAACAGACGAATCATGTGCTGACAAGTCCCGAGTCCTCGGAACATGACCCCATCTTTCCGGTTTGGCTTACTTGAAGTGCGGCCAGCGAATGAGCCGCAGACAAGAAACCAGCCAGATGGGAAAAGTCATGAACCGCACTGCTGAGAACCGTGAAGCCAACCGCGCCGAGCGTCGTCGTATTCGCCTTTCCACGCTGATCGCCTCCGCGGTGATAGGCGGAGGCCTTGTTCTTCCGGCGGCGGCCGCGGCGACCGCGGCTCCGGCCCACGAAACGGCCACGACGAGTGTCGTCGAACACGGGCATCACGACAAGCACTGCAAGAAGCATTGCCACAAGTCCAAGGGCAAGCACAAGTGCAAGAAGGGCTCGGGCGGCTCGGGTGGTCCCAGCGGCGGCGGCTCCGGCGGGTCCGGCGGCGGCTCCGGCAGTGGCTCCGGCGGTAGCCACGGGAGCAACACCACCGTGCAGAACAACAACAACGTGACCGTTCAGCAGAACCAGTCCACCGGCAACGGCAAGCAGTCGAACTCCAACGACACGACTCAGAAGAACGACAAGTCCGGAAAGGGTTCCGGCGACCAGTCGAACAAGAACAAGACGGACCAGTCCAACAAGTCCGACGGGAGCTCTGGCGACCAGACGAACAAGAACAAGACCGACCAGTCCAACACGTCCGGAAAGGGTTCCGGCGACCAGACGAACAAGAACGACACGACCCAGAAGAACGACAAGTCCGGAAAGAGTGACGGCAGCCAGACGAACACCAACGACACGACTCAGAAGAACGACAAGTCCGGGTCGGGTTCCGGCGACCAGACGAACAAGAACAAGACGGACCAGTCCAACAAGTCCGACGGGAGCTCTGGCGACCAGACGAACAAGAACAAGACCGACCAGTCCAACACGTCCGGGTCGGGTTCCGGCGACCAGTCCAACACCAACGACACGACCCAGAAGAACGACAAGTCCGGGTCGGGTTCCGGCGACCAGTCCAACACCAACAAGACGGACCAGTCCAACTCTGGTGGCGGTGCCCAGTCGAACGACAACACCACCACCCAGGACAACTCCGGTGGCGGTGACCAGTCGAGCGGTGACCAGTCGAACAGCAACACCACCACCCAGGACAACTCCGGTGGCGGTGACCAGTCGAGCGGTGACCAGTCGAACAGCAACACCACCACCCAGGACAACTCGGCGGCGTAAGACCTGACTGCTGCGACAGCGGCAAGCGGGTTCCGGTCCGGCCGGGAGGCAAGCCCTGAGGCCACGCCTCCCGGCCGGATCTCGCTCACGGAGGGAGACCCCGCCATGCACAGGAACATCCGGCGACGCTCCGTCGCCCTCGCGGCGGCCACCGTGGCCGTCCTCTCCGGCGCCGCGTCCGCCAGCAGCCCGAAGCCGGCGCCCGCGACCAGACCGCCGCCGGCCACCGGGCCGGCACCGGCACCCAACCCCGCACCCACACCGAACCCGGACCACGGCATCGCCCGGTGAACCGAAAGCGCTCCGCCCCGTCGCCTCCCGCGACGGGGCGGCGGCGTGTGTCCGGGGTCAGCGCTCGGCCAGGGACTGCTCCGCCCACACCGTCTTGCCGATCCGGTCGTGCCGGGTCCCCCAGCGGTCGGCCAGCTGGGCGACCAGCAGCAGGCCCCGGCCGCCCTCGTCGAAGATGCGGGCGCGGCGCATGTGCGGGGTGGTGCCGCTGGAGTCGTACACCTCGCAGATCAGGGTCGAGTCCTGGTGGATCAGCCGGAGCCGGATGGGCGGGCGGCCGTAGCGGATGGCGTTGGTGACCAGCTCGCTGACCATCAGCTCGGTCGTGAAGACGGCCTCCGCCAGGCCCCACGTGAACAGCTGGTCGTCGACGAGCCGGCGGGCGCCGGCGACGGCGGTGGGTTCGTTCGCCAGCTCCCAGGAGGCCACCCGGTCCTCGTGCAGGCCCCGGGTGCGGGCGACGAGCAGGGCGATGTCGTCGTCGGGGCGATGGGTCAGCAGCGCGGTGATCACATGGTCGCAGACCGCGTCCAGCGACTTCGCGGGCCGGCCGAGCGCGGCGAACATCTTGTCCAGGGCCTCGTCGATGTCGTGTTCGCGGGCCTCGAGCAGCCCGTCGGTGTAGAGAACGAGCAGGCTGCCCTCGGGCAGGTCGGTCTCGATGGCCTCGAAGGGCAGCCCGCCGAGCCCGAGCGGCGGCCCCGCAGGCACGTCGAGGAAACTCACGGCGCCGTCCGGGCTGACCACGGCGGGCGGCGGATGCCCGGCCCGGGCCAGGGTGCACCGCCGCGCGACGGGGTCGTAGACCGCGTACAGACAGGTGGTGCCGATGCCCCCGGCGGTCTCGGCGGCCGGGTCCGAGCTGCCCTCGTCGGCGGCCAGGCGCAGCACCAGGTCGTCGAGGTGGGTGAGCAGCTCGTCGGCCGGCAGATCGACGTCGGCCAGGGTGCGCACCGCCGTGCGCAGCCGGCCCATGGTGGCCGAGGCGCGGATGCCGTGGCCCACCACATCGCCCACGATCAGCGCCACCCGCGCGCCCGACAGGCGGATCACGTCGAACCAGTCGCCGCCCACCCCGGCCCGGGTCGCGGCGGGCAGATAGCGGGTGGCGATCTCCAGGGCCGCCTGGTCGGGCAGCGTGTGCGGAAGCAGGCTCTGCTGGAGCGCCATGGTCGTGGTCCGGGCCCGCGCGTAGCCCCGGGCCTGCCGGATGCCGGCCGCCGCCCTGGCCGTGAACTCCTGGGCCAGCCGTAGATCCTCCGGGCCGAACCGCTCCCGGCCGGGGCGCCGGCCGAACAGCGCCACCCCGAGCGTGCTGCCCTGGACGAGCAGCGGCACCGCCAGCAGCGAGCGCGCCCCGGACGCGCGCAGCCATGCCGCGCCCGGGTCCACCGTCGCCCACTCGGCGAGAAGCGGGTCCGTCGTGTCGTACAGAAGGGGCCGGCCCGCGGTCAGGCACTGGACCGGAGGGGAGTCCACCGGGCAGACGATCGCCTCGCCCACCCCGGTGCCGTAGGCCGACCCCTCGCCGTCCGGGATGGTGCGCAGGGCGGCGCGGCGCAGCACCACCGGGCCGGGCCGCGCCGAGCGTTCATCGTCCGCCTCGCGGGGGGAGTCGAGCAGGTCGACGGCTATGACGTCGGCGAGCCGGGGGACCGTGACCTCGCTGAGTTCCTGCGCGGCGCGGGCCTGGTCCGCCGCCGTGCCGACGTGCGGGCCGCTCTCGGCCGACGGGCGCCGCCGGCCGGCGGAGTCCTCGGCGGGTGCCTCGGCGGACAGACAGACGGCGCGCACCTGGCCACCGGCGTCCTTCAGCGGCGTCAGGACGGCGCCGCGGCCCAGCTGCGGGCCGAGCCGGGCCCGGGCCTCCTGCGGCCGGCCCGACTCCAGCGCGAGCCGCATCGACCGGTCGGCCTCCTCGCTCGCGGCGCCGGGCACGATGTGCGGCAGCCGCAGCCCGCGCATCGCGGCCTCGGGCAGCGCGAGGGCGTGCTCCATGCGGCGGTTGGCGCGTACGAGCCGCAGATCGGCGTCGAAGATCGCCAGCGGGAAGGGGGACTGCAGAAATGTCCACTCCTCCAGCGGTTCGCCCCGCGGCGGCTGCGCCCGGGCCGTCACGGCGCTCACCACGAGCCAGTCGGTGACGCCGGTGTCCGAGGTCCGGCGGTGCGCGAGGACACCCAGCTCCAGCCGCCGGCCGTCGCGGTGCAGCAGCGGGACCGTGCCGTTCCAGCGGTCCCGTCCGGCGACGATCCGGCGGGCCGCCGAGCCGTCGGCGGCGAGCAGCGCGGTGGCGGGCCGTCCGACGACGGCCGGCGAGTCGTAGCCGAGCAGCCGCTCCGCGCCTTCGCTCCAGCTGGTGAGGATGCCCTGCTCATCGATGGTGGCCGTGGCCGTGTACGTCGACTGTCGCTCCATCGCCGCTCATCTCGCCCTTGCTCGGCAGGCTCTACTGACCAGCATGATCCCGGCCGGCGCGGAGCACCAACGCAGAGCCGCGGGAAGAAAATCGCGGTCGGGCCGCAACCGGCCGGCGGCCTCCCGGCGTCAAGACGACAAATGTCCTTATTCAGGCATTGCGGATACCGCTGGGGGGTGCGACCAAGGAGGACCGATGACCGGCACGACCCCGACGCTGACCGGCCGCGAGCTGGAGACGCTCCGGCATATCGCGGCGGGCCGCACCCATCTCCAGGCGGCCCACGCCATGGGCGTCTCCCGGCACACGGTGGACACCTATCTGCGCCGCATCCGCGCCAAGCTCGGCCACACGAGCACGGCCGAGCTGACGCGGATCGCGATCTCCCTGGGGCTGTGATCTCCCCGGCTGTGCAAGGACTAGCCGTTGGCCAGCGCCTGCACCCGGTCCAGGGCACCGTTGAACTCGTCGTGGTCGCCGACGGTCGGACCGGAGGAGGTGTACTGCCACATCGTGTAGTACGACCAGCCGGCCGGCAGCGTCCCCGGGTCCGAGGCGTACCGGGCGATCCACAGCGGGTTGTTCGCCGCGAAGCCGCCGTAGTCGCCGGTGCACTGGGTCCACCAGCTGGTCGCCGTGTAGATCACGGCGTCCCGGCCGGTGAGGGACTTGTAGGTGGCCAGGAAGTCGGCGATCCAGCCGACCAGCTGGCTCGCGGTCTTGCCGTAGCAGGCGGCCCCGTAGGGGTTCCACTCGATGTCGAGCGCGCCCGGCAGGGTCTTGCCGTCCCTGGACCAGCCGCCGCCGTGGCCGGCGAAGTAGCTCGCCTGGGTGGCCCCGCTGGTGGTGTCCGGGGTCGCGAAGTGGTAGGCGCCGCGGATCATGCCCACGTTGTACGAACCGTTGTACTGCTGGGCGAAGTACGGGTTCGTGTAGTACGTGCCTTCCGTGGCCTTGGTGTACGCCCACCTGACCCCGCTGCTCCACAGGGTCGACCAGGCGACGTTGCCCTGGTAGCCGGCGACGTCCACGCCCTCGGTCTGGGTGACGCTGCCGGAGGTGAGGGTGCCGTGCCGTCCGTCGTGGGCGAGGACGCCCATGCCCATGTGGGCGGAGCCGCGGCTGGGCTTGGTCGCGGCGTGGGCGGAGGTGAGGGGGAGGGCGAGGGAGAGCGCCGTGAGCAGGGCCGTGACGAGGACGGCGAGGGGGCGCGGGCGGATGGGACGGTCGGAGCCGGGTCTGTGCACGGGCATGACGTGCCTCCGGAAGATGTGGGGTGGGGGGAGCGCGGCAGTGACCGTGTACCGAATGCCGCACTGGCGTGGGCATGCCATTCATTGCCTGATAAAGAAGCTACGCACGTAGATGAGGGGTGGGAAGGGGGTCCGGGCGCCGCCGTTGGTCTACGCCTGCGAAATACTTACAGAGCTGCGGCAATGACGACTTTTGGCAGAAACTTTCAGGACGGCGAAACCGAGCAGGGGTGCTGACGTGCACGAGGACGGAAACGGCGACGCACATCGCGGCGCCCAGAAGATGACGCCCAGTGGTGCGGACCGGGAATTCCTGGCACTGGAGCGGGAGTTGACCGTGCTGCTGCGGCGTGCCCGGGCCAACCAGGGCGAGATGGCCCGCGAGGTCCATCCCGACCTGGAGTCCTCCGCGTACGGCCTGCTCATCCGCCTGGACGAATGCGGCGGCCGGCGGGCCACGGAGCTCGCCGCCTACATCGGCGTCGGCAAGGCCACCATGTCCCGCCAGCTGCGCGCCCTGGAGGAGCTCGGCCTGATCGCCCGCGAACCCGACCCCGCCGACGGCCGCGCCTGGCTCGTCACCCTGACCGACGAGGGGCGCAGCCGGGTCGGCAAGGTCCGCGAGGCGCGCCGCGCCCGATACGTCAGGCAGCTCGCCCACTGGGACCGCCGCGAGGTCGCCGAACTGGCCCGGCTGCTGAACCAGTTGAACGGGGTCATGGAGAAGTAGGGCGGAGCCGGCGGGGCCTCACAGCTCGACGTACACCACCGTGGCGTCGTCGTGCGTCTTGCTCCGCCGCAGGAACGTCCGCGTCTCCCGGTCCGTCGTCTCCAGCTCCCGCACCCGGTCCACCAGCGACCGGGCGCCCTCCTTCGCGACCAGCTCGAACAGGGCCCGCCAGTCGCCCTCGTGGAACTTCTCCGTCCAGCGGGTCGCGCCGTCCGTCAGCGCGGCCAGGGCGCAGACCTCGCGACGGGGCAGGGTGCCGGCCACCGCGCGGGCCGCCACCGAGGGATCGGCGGCGGCCGTGAAGAAGCCGCCCTCCTTGTTGCGCAGGGTGGCGTCCACCAGGGCGTCGGTGGCGAGCGCGGAGCGCGGGAGCCGGGCCATCCGGTCGTCCAGCACCGGGGTGACCGTCCCGTCGGGGCCCCGCAGCAGCAGCGCGGAGTCGGACAGCACCAGGTACTCGACCGTGTCGGGGGACCAGCGGGCCAGGGCGACGGTCGCCTGGGGGGTTCGTGGGTGAGAAAGCTCACAGGTCGCGGCGTGGGCCTCGGCGGTGCGTTCGATGGCCCGCGAGAGAATATCCGGGAGCGTCAGATCTCGCCCGGAAACGGTCAGTTCGGTCAGTGCGCCGCCGAGTCGCGCGGTGAACCAGGGGACGGAATGCAGACACCCCGTCGCGCCCCGTGGCGGGGTCACGCCGTCGAGGACGATCACGCAACCGCCCTGCCCGGAGGCGGGTAGTCCGACGCCGGCGAAGTCCTCGTTGGGGCGGTTCGGGTCGCCGGGTTCCGAAACGAGATCAGTTCGCATTCGGCCAGTCTGCACGACCCCTTCACAGGATGCGCCAAAGGCTGGCAAGTGCCGCCGAATTGACACGACCCCGCAGGTCAGCCGCCTGCTTTGGGGTGGAATGAGCCCCTCCGGGAAAGCGTGGTGGCGAATACTGCCAAAGCCTGCCGCCCGCGTCCAACCGGCGTGCCGGGCAAGGGTCCCGCACGCGCCAGAGGAACTTGCCCGCCAACTCTCCTCCGATGTTCACTCCTTCGGGTGGCGGGTCAGGTGATGCGCGACCACTGCCCACCGGCGCTGGGAGGGTCGGGAACCATACGAACCGGGTGTACGCACCACTTGGCACGAATATGACGGGGTGCCACCCGGGCCCCGGGTAGACGAGTTCAGGATTGCGAGCACCGGTGCAGATGAAGCGGCCTCGGCGCACAGGCAGGCAGACGGACCCCACGGGGACCGCCCAGCAGACTCCCGTGGGCACCGGCCGCCCCACCCATGTACGCACCCGGCTGATCGTCGCCGTCGCCGTGGTGGCCGCGGCCGTCGCGGGAGCCGGCGCGCCCTCCCTGCTCACCGCCTCCCAGGACGTCGGCGACTCCCAGGACCTGGTGACGCTGGCCGCCCGCACCCAGGACGCCCTCGCCCTCGCGGACTCCCTCGCCGACGAGCGCGACGAGGTCACCTCCTACATCGCCGCGGGCCGCCCCAAGGCCAAGGCCCCGTCCGAGGACCGCAGCGCCCGTGTGGACCGGCAGGTCGAGGACCTGCGCGCCGAGACCGACACCCCGGCGAGCCTGCGCGGCGACCTCGACGGCATAGCAGCCGTCCGCCACGACGCCCTCACCGGCAAGAGCACCGCCCTCCAGGCCCACCAGGCGTACTCCACGGCCATCATCGAACTGCACCGGCTCGCCGAGCAGCTGGCCGACCGGACACCCCCGCGGGCCGGCTCCGGCGCCCACGCGCTCGCCGAACTGGACACCGCCGTGCAGCAGTCCGCCGCCGCCCGCGGTCTGCTGCTCGCCGCGCTGAACGTGCCGTCCGGCACCCGGACGGTGATCAACCCCGTCACCGGCCTCGCCACCACGACCTCCACGGCCTCCGCGGCCGACCGGAAACAGCGCGACGAACTGGCCGCCGCCGCCCAGCAGGCCCGGCTGCGCGCCGACGCGGCCCTCGCCGACTTCCGCGCGACCGCCCCCAAGACGGCCGTCGACTCCTACGACTCCACGGTCACCGGCACCGATGTCAACTCGGCGGAGAAGTACCTGGCCACGCTCACCGCCCGGCCGACGCTGGCCGACAGCGAGCTGACCACCAGCACCAAGAAGCTGGACGCGGCCCTGTCCGCACGCGTCGACCTCATGCGCGGCGCGGAATCCGCCCTCTACGACCACCGCACCAAGGACCTGGCCAGGCTCCGCGACGACGACGTCACCGCCCTGGAGATCCGCATCGCGGTGCTCGGCGCCCTGATGCTGGTCGCCGTCGGCCTCGCCACGGCCATGGCCCGCACCCTGACGCGCCCCCTGTCGGTGCTGCGCCGGGGCTCGGCACGCCTGTCGGAGTCCGAGGACCCGACGACCCAGGAGCCGATCACCTTCACCGGCCGCAACGACGAGTTCGCCGAGGTCGTCCGCTCGGTGAACGCCCTGCACGCGCACGCGGTCGCCCTGCGCGAGCAGACCGTGGCCGCGGGCGAGCGGGTCGCCACCCTGGAGACCGACCGCAAACACCTGGTCGGCCAGCGCCAGAAGATGGCCGACGCCCGCGAGGCCCTGCAGGCCGAGCTCAGCCAGGCCGCCGACCGGCTCCAGCGGCTGCGCACCACCATCGGCGGCACGTTCGTGAACCTCTCGCTGCGCACCCTCGGCCTGGTCGAACGCCAGCTCGCCGTCATCGAGGGCCTGGAGGAGCGCGAGCACGATCCCGACCGCCTCGCCACGCTCTTCAAGCTGGACCACTTCGCCACGGTCATGCGCCGCCACAGCGAGAACCTCCTGGTCCTGGCCGGCGCCGAGCACGTCCAGCAGCACCACGGCCCGGTTCCGCTGGTCGACGTGGTCCGGGCGGGCGTCAGCGAGATCGAGCGCTACGAACGCGTCCGCATCGCGGCCCTGCCCCCGCATGTCCACGTGGCGGGCTTCGCGGCCGACGACCTCTCCCATCTGCTGGCCGAGTTGATGGAGAACGCCACGTCGTTCTCCCCGCCGGACCTGCCCGTGGAGGTCTCCGGCTGGCTCCTGGAGTCCGGCGAGGTCATGCTCACCGTCCAGGACGAGGGCATCGGCATGGCGACCGAGCGCCTGGACCGCCTCAACACCCGCCTGACCGGCTTCGACCCCGAGGCGCCGTACGACGAGGAGGGCGACGCGGGTCTCGGCCTCGGCCTGTACGTCGTCGCCCGCCTCGCCCACCGCCACGGCGTCCGGGTACGGCTGCGCGAGCAGAAGCAGGGCGGCATCGCGGCGGTGGCCGTCCTGCCGTCCACCCTCCTCACCGAGGCCCCACCGACCGCCCTCCCTGCACAGCCCGCGTCCACCTTCTCCCTCCCCGGCGCCGACGCGGAGGTCAACTCCAACGTCCTCCACGCCCGCCCCAAGCACCCGGATCCCCTGGTGGCTTTGGCGGAGGAGGCGACTCGGGGGGTGCCTGCCCCGGGCGATTCCGCGCAGGCCGGCGCTCCGGCCTCCGGCGGTTCGGCGGAGGCACGCGGCTCGGTTCCGGGCGGCTCGGCTGTGGGGGGTGCTTCGGCCTCCGGCGGTTCGGTGGACGAGGGTGGCTCGGGGGCGGGGCGTGCTCCGGCTTCGGGCGGTTCGGTGGACGAGGGCGCCTCGGCTTCCGGTGGTCAGGCGGTGGGGGCGGCCTCGCACTCTGGCGGTCCGTCCGTGGGGGCTGCTTCGGTCTCCGCCGCGTCGGTGGAGGGTGTTGCCCCTGCCTCCGGCGGTTCGGAGGAGGGGCGCGGCTCGGTCTCGGGTGGCTCGGCGGGTGAGAGCGCTTCGGTGGACGGGCGTGGCTTGGTCCCCGGCGATTCCCCCGTGCGGGCTGCCTCTGACAGCTCGGGCGACCGGGACGGCGTCGGCGCTCCAGCCGGAGATGTGTCTGCGGTCGCCTCCGACGGTCCGGCCGGACCGGTTGATCCGGTTGATCCAGCCCTGCCGACCGTTCCGGCGAGGGAGGCCGCGAGCCGCTTCGGTGGCCTGCCGGAGGAGGTCTCCCACACCCGACTCGGCGCTGAGGCCGAGGGTGGATCCGGCGGGTCGGCCGGTGAGGGCGGTGGAGTTGCCTTCGTAGGTCCGGCCGGTGAGGCCGAGGGCGGATCCGGCGGGTCGGTCGGTGAGGGCGGTGGAGTTGCCTTCGAAGGTCCGGCCGGTGAGGCCAAGAGTGGATACCGCGGATCGGCCGGTGAGGACGACGGCGTCGCCTTCGGCAGGTCGGCCGAGGGCGCGGTGCCGGATGTCCTTGGCGAGCGGGCCGGGCAGGCGGTGCCGGAGGCCTTCGGTGGGCCGGCCGGGCCGGCGGTGCCGGACGCGCGCGTCGGTCGGGACGGTGGCGTGGCGCAGCCGGCCGTTCACGAGCAGGCCGACCCGGGTGCCCAGGACACGGAGACCCGCCCGAAGGCCCCGGCGGAGACGTTCGCCGAGACGACGATGGAGCTGTTGCTCCCGGACCTCACGGCGGACGCCGCCGACGGTGGACGCGCTCCACGGGGGGCACCCGCACCCGACCACGCAAGTCCCCCCGAAGGCGAAGCCTTGGCGGAGCCCGAGGAGCAGCTCACCAGCAAGGGCCTCCCCAAGCGCACACCCAAGATCACCGTGCCGGCCCAGACCCCGCGCCGCCGCCCCGGGACCGTCGACGCCGAGGCCCTCCGCAGGAGGCTCGGCGGGTTCCGCAGCGGGGCGGAGGCCGGCTACCGGGACGTAGAGGCGGAGATCGCCGAACGGACGGCCGGCCACCAGCGCCCGGCCGGCTACGCACACGCCGAAGAAACCACGGGGGGTACAGCCGAGGAGGCAAGCAGTTGACCGCGCCCAGTACCTACGGACTGAGCAGTGAAGCCCGCAATCTGCACTGGCTGCTGACGAACCTGGTCGAGGAAGTCCCCGGCATCCAGTCGGTCGCCGTGGTCTCCTCGGACGGTCTGCTGCTCCTGTCGTCCGATCCGGGGCACACCGAGCAGTCCCGCCAGGCCCGCCCGGCGCGAGGCCCCCGTGGCTCCTCCGCCGACCTCGCCACCATCGTCTCCGGCATCGGCAGCCTCACCGTCGGCGCCGCGAAGCTGATGGACTGCGGCGGCGTCAAGCACACGATGATCGCGATGGAGGAGGGCAGCCTGTTCGTGATGTCGATCAGCGACGGCTCGCTGCTCGGTGTGCACGGCTCCGCCGACTGCGACATGAGCGTGGTGGCGTACCACATGGCGCTGTTCGTCGGCCGCGCCGGCCACGTCCTCACCCCCGAACTCCGCACCGAGCTGCGGAAGTCCCTGGAGGCCCAGTCGGCGGGGAGCACCCGGTGAGCGGCCCCGCGAAGAAGCTCCCCGTGCGCGGCGGCGAGCGCAAACCCGCCCGTGTCCGGCCCTACTCGCTCACCGGCGGCCGTACCCGCTTCGGTCATGTCCTCCTCGTGGAGACGTTCGTGGCGGCGCTGGAGGCCCCGGAGGAGCGCAAGGAACTGGAGAATGGTTCCCGCACGGGTCCACAGGGCCGTGTCATGCCGGAGATGCAGGCCATCGTCGAACTGTGCCGCCGTATGCGTACGGTGGCCGAGATCGCCGCGCTGCTGAAGATGCCGCTCGGCGTGGTCCGCGTGCTCCTGAGCGACCTCGCGGACCAGGGAAAGATCCGTGTGTACGGCACCGGAACCGGTCACGGCACCGGCCGCCCGGACCGCGCGCTGCTGGAAAGGGTGCTGAGTGGACTCCGCCGTCTCTGACGCCACCGGCGTCGCCCCCCTCGTCGCCGAGCCCGGCGACGACCTGAGGTCCTGGCAGACGGACCGCACCCGGGCCCCGATCGCGACGAAGATAGTCGTGGCGGGCGGTTTCGGCGTCGGCAAGACCACGCTGGTCACCTCCGTCTCGGAGATCACGCCCCTGCAGACGGAGGCGCTGATGACCGAGGCGAGCGAGGAGACCGACGACCTCACCGCCACGCCGGGCAAGCTCACCACAACCGTGGCCATGGACTTCGGCCGCATCACGCTCGACGACGACCTGGTGCTCTACCTGTTCGGCACGCCGGGCCAGCAGCGGTTCTGGTTCATGTGGGACGACCTGGTGCGCGGCGCGATCGGCGCCGTCGTCATGGCCGACACCCGCCGCCTGAAGGACTGCTTCCCGGCGCTGGACTACTTCGAGAGCTGCGGACTGCCGTACGTCGTCGCGGTCAACCACTTCGACGGCAGCGAGCGGTTCGAGCCGGAGGACGTACGGGAGGCTCTGACGATCCCCGCGCACGTCCCTGTCATGATCATGGATGCGCGGCGCCGGATCTCGGTCATCGAGACCTTGCTGGCCCTGGTCGGCCACGCGCTGGACGAAACCCCCGAGTAGTCCCCGAGCAGTACCCGTTAGGAGTCCCCACCCGCATGCGGAAGATACTCGTCGTCGGAGCCGGTCAGTCCGGCCTCCAGCTCGCCCTCGGCCTGCAGTCGCACGGCTACGAGGTCACCCTGATGTCGAACCGGACCGCGGACGAGATCCGCACCGGCCGGGTCATGTCGACGCAGTGCATGTTCCACACGGCACTGCAGCACGAGCGTGATCTCCAGCTGAACTTCTGGGAGTCCCAGGCCCCGAAGATCGAAGGACTCGGCGTCTCGGTCGCCGCCCCCGGTTCCTGGGGCGAGGGCCCCGCGGCCCGTGCGATCGACTGGGTGGGCAAGCTGGACGGGTACGCGCAGTCGGTCGACCAGCGGGTGAAGATGGCCGGCTGGATGGACACCTTCGCCCAGCGCGGCGGCCAACTGGTCATCCACGGCGCGGCGGTCGGCGACCTCGACTACTTCTCCCGTACGTACGACCTCGTCCTGGTCGCGGCCGGCAAGGGCGAGCTGGTGTCGATGTTCGCCCGCGACCCCGAGCGCTCCCCGTACAGCGAGCCGCAGCGCGCGCTGGCGGTGGCGTACGTCCACGGGCTCGGCCCGCGCCCGGAGCACCCCGGGTTCGACGCGGTCCGCTGCAACCTGGTCCCCGGTGTCGGCGAGCTGTTCATCATGCCGACGCTGACCACGTCCGGCCGCGCGGACATCCTGTTCTGGGAGGGCGTACCCGGTGGCCCGCTCGACGTCTTCAACGGCGTCAAGGACCCGGCGAAGCACCTCTCCCTGACGCTGGAACTCATGGAGAAGTTCACGCCCTGGGAGTACGCGCGGGCCACCGAGGTCGAACTGACCGATGCCGGCGCTACGTTGGCCGGGCGTTACGCCCCGACCGTCCGCAACCCCGTCGGCCGCCTCCCCGGCGGCGGCCTGGTGCTGGGTGTCGCGGACGTCGTGGTGGCCAACGACCCGATCACCGGTCAGGGTTCCAACTCCGCGTCCAAGTGCGCGGCGGCGTATCTCGCGTCCATCCTGGAGCACGGCGACAAGCCGTTCGACGAGGAGTGGATGCGGGCCACGTTCGACCGGTACTGGGACACCGCCCAGCACGTCACCAAGTGGACGAACGCGATGCTCGCCCCGCCGCCCGAGCACATCCTGAACCTGATCGGCGCGGCGGAGCAACTGCAGCCGGTCGCCGACCGCTTCGCCAATGCGTTCAACGACCCGGCCGACTTCGAGAACTTCTTCTACGACCCGGAGAAGACCGAGGCCTACCTGGCGTCGGCCGCTGGAGCCTGACGGTGGTACCAGGGGCGCTGCAAAGCGCCCCTGGACCCGCGGGAATCAGCCGCTTTCCACCGTCGGAGCTGCTGAACCGGCCTCTTACTCTCCGGCGTGGTTGTTGCAGCCCATGGTCGAGCCGATGTGGGTGCTCTGTGCACCCGGGTCGCCCTCGCCGTTGAGCGCGTTGCCCAGCAGGCCGTTGAGGATGCCGACCTCGCCGAGGACGTCGACGTTCAGATCGTGGTCCTTACAGTTGGAACTCTGCATGACCCCGCCGTGCTCCCCGCCGCCGCCGGCGTACGCGGTGCCGGTCGTCAGGAGCGCGAGGCTGCCCACGGCTGCGACCAGGACACCGGCCTTGCGAAGCTTGTGCATGTCATCTCTCCATGGTGGAAGTGAAGTGGATACGGTCTGCCACAGATCGACCCCTTACGCGCACCGACGTTAATCTGAAAAGCCACAAATCGGACACCGACACGCCAGTTCTACTCGTCCGGGCGTACCGCGCCGAGCACCGGATACGACGCCAGCGGTGAGACCCGTACCATCTCGCCGGGCCTTGGCGCCTGTACGACCTTCCCGTCCCCGACGTACAACGCCACGTGGGTCGCCTCGGGGAAGTAGACCACCAGGTCACCGGGGTGGAGCCGGTTCAGCGGAACTCTCCTGAGGTGTTGCCACTGTTCCTGGCTGGTACGGGGGATGGGCGTGCCGGCGTGCCCCCAGGCCTGTGAGGTCAGGCCCGAGCAGTCGTAGGAGTCCGGGCCCTGTGCGCCCCACTGGTACGGCTTGCCGAGCTGGTCCATGGCGTAGTGGACCGCGCGTTCGGCCTCGGGGGAGGCCGAACGGCCCGTGGGCAGTGCGCCGGAGGTGGTGAGCTTTCGCTGGGCCTCGGTGACGCCCCGCCGCTCCAGGGCGGCGACCGCGGCCAGCTGGTCCGGGGTGAGGCCGGCCAGCAGGCGTTCCACGTCGGCCAGTTTGCTCCGCACGGCGTCGCGCTGCTTCTTCTGCCGCTCCGTGAGGGTGAGTTGGGTGTCCAGCGCCGTGCGGGCGGCCCGGGCGAGGGCGTCCTCGCGCTGCTCCCTGGCGGTCAGCCGGGTCACCGCGCCGGCCCGCTCGCGGGCCAGCTCGCCGATGACATGGCCCTCGTCCAGCGCGTGCTGCGGGTCGGGGGCGAGGAGCAGACGGACGTAGGGGCCGAGGCCGTCGGTGTTCTGGTACTGCTGGCGGGCCAGCCGGCCGGCGTCGGTGCGGCTGTCCTGCAGCGCGAGACGGGCGCGGGCCAGTTCGCCGTCGAGCCGGGACACCTCGGCGCGCTGCCGCTTCAGCTTCTCCGCGGTGGCGTTGTAGCTCTCGGTGGCCTGTTCGGTCTGCCGGTACAGCTGCTGAAGCTCCGTCAGCAGCTGGGCGACGGAACGCTGTTGCGGATCCGGCGTTACGGCGGCGGCGGGCAGGGGCGCGAGCAGGGACCGGGCCGCCAGGGCCGCCACCGCAGCCGTACAGGCCAGGCGCGGGACCGTTCCTGACACGACGACATCACCTCGGTGCGATAAGGGTGGTCACTTTCGTCCCCCCTCATCGCACCGCGATTATCAGACGATCCGCGTGGGGCGCGCGCCGAGCGTGCGCGGTTCGGGGCAACCGTGTCACCCGCGCGTGTCACCCGCGTGCGTCATCCGCCTCGCCGGACGCCGCGCCGCCCGGCTTCGACCAGGGCCACCGGAGCCTTCCGCCGGAGGTGTCGTCCGGGTCGTACTGGTACTTCCACCCCTGGATCAGACCCAGCCGCCTACTGTGCCCACGCGGCACACGGTGGTAGACGAGCACCGTGGGCGGGCCGCCGTCGGGGTCCGGGACGGGGATGCGGTACGTCTTCGGGGGGTGCCCCGTGGGGCCGACCATGACCGGCAGCACCCGCCCGTCCATGGGGCCGCCCTCGAAGGGGGTGTCCTGACTCTTCACCGCTTCAGTCTCGGTCATCCTCGCCGAGCCCGCCGACGACGGCGGCCGTCTGCGGGTCCCGGGCCGCGGTGACCGTGAGGACGGCCACGAACTGCTCCACCAGCCAGTCGCGCAGCTCCTCGACCGGGGGCTGCTTGTCCTCGTCCAGCCAGATCAGGGAGGCGGCCTCCACGGCCGTGATCCACGTCCGGACCGTCATGCGCAGCCGTGGGCCGGGGTCGGGGACGCCGAGATGGCTGTAGATGTGCTCGGCCGCGGCCCGGCGCACCCCGTCGACGATGGCCGTGGTCCGCGAGGTCTCCACCACGCTGCCGCCCTGGAGCAGGGCGCTGAAGCCGGTGTCGTGCTCGTCGACGAAGCTCAGATAGCGGTCCAGGGCGCGGGCCAGCCGGGGCAGCAGGGGGCCCTCGCGGGCCTCGTCGAAGCACAGCCGGAGCTCTTCGGCGGCGGAGCGCAGCGCGGCCTCGTACAGCTGCTGCTTGCCGCCCGGGAAGTACCGGTACACCAGCGGTCGCGACACCCCTGCCGCCTCCGCCACGTCGTCCAGCGACACATCCTCGGGCGCGCGGTGCGCGAAGAGGGACAGGGCGGCACCGAGGAGCTGACTTCGTCGCTCCTCGACGCTCAGTCGGCGGTAGGCGGGGGTGGCGGCCGGCGTCATGGACGGCAGCCTAATCGCCGTGGGTGATGCCGCCGAGCCCGTAGCGGGCCTCTTCGACCGCCCGGGATGCCGTGGCGAGAGTTCCGCCGGCCCGATGCCGCTGCCGGACACTGCGGGGGTTGGCGTTGCAGGCGTCCAGCCTCCGGCACGGCCCGAGAGCGCTCGAACCCGCCGATTCCGCTGCCGGAGCGGCCCCCGCCGCAGGATCTCGGCTCGTCGCGTTCCTGCGCGGGCGGCAGGCGTCGCCTGGGGGCGGTTCCTGGACGACTGCACCGCCCTGTCGACCTCGCACGGCGACGAGCACTTCGACACCCAGAAGAAGTACCCCGCCCCCGCCCAGGACCTACGCCAGCAACCCCGACGACCTCCACAACCGCCGCCCGGCCCCCCGCAACACCCCGATGTCGTCCAGGAAGTCGGTCAGCCGCTTCGCGCCCGTCTGCATGACCTCCCGCCGGTGCCCGCTGGCCTTCACCTGGGCCATGGCCTCGCGCTTGTCCAGCCCGACGTTCGTGTAGACCTCGGGATTCACGAACGCGATGGAGAAGATCCGGGCGAACTCGCCGGAGGTGATCCGCGTGAACTCCTGGGACCACTTCGGGGCCGTCACCATCTGGCGCCGGAGTTCCTCGCGGGCGTACCGGACGTGGCGGGCCTCCTCGACCACGTGGATGCGTGTGACGCCGCGGATCAGGGGCTGGACGCGCTCGTCGGGGAACGTCAGCCGCTGCATCCAGTCCAGGACCTCCTCGCCGAGCAGCGTGGCGGTGAAGGAACCGGGGGTGGTGGAGATGGTCTTGAAGAGGCGGCCGAGGTTCTGGTGGACGCGGCTCACCGGGTACCAGGGCGTGTCCCCGTGCGCGATCAGGCGGGCGAACATCTTCGAGTGCCGGCACTCGTCCTCGATCTCGGTGAGGGCGTAGCGGACGTGGGCGCTCGTCGCCGCCTTGTCGTAGATGTGCCGGACCAGCAGCTGCATCAGGATGAGCTCGAACCAGATGCCGAGCGAGGCCAGCGCCGCCGCCTCGTGCTGGGAGAGCAGGATCCGCTGCTCCTCGCTCATCCGCTGCCACATCGGGGTGTCGTACAGCGACACCAGCTCCGGCGGCCAGAACCACTTGCCCTCCTCGAAGGGCGCGTCCCAGTCCAGTTCCCTGTCCGGGTCGAAGGAGTGCTTGGCGGAGGAGGCGAGCAGCCGTTCGGCCACCTGCTCCCGGTCCTTGAGCAGGCCGAGCGCGTCGCGCAAGCCCTCCAGCGCGTCCGCTTCCGTCAGGGTCGTCATGGCTCCCTCACCTCGTTACCGGGGGTACATCGTCCTGCCTTATGAGACTGCCTGTCAGCAAGAGCGTCAATCCCTTGCACATGACTTGTTGACTTCGCGTCTACGTGTGAGCCTGCGAGGTATGCCGACCCATGACCTGTACGCCAACACGCCGGGGGACTCCCCCTGGCTCGTGCCCGCGAGCGGCGCCGCCCGGTTCAGCTGGGAGTACGACGACGGCCGCGACCGCCTGCTCGCCCTGTACCAGAAGGGCAAGGACAAGCAGTGGGACGGGCAGCAGCGCATCGACTGGGACCTGGAGGTCGACCCGTACGACGCGCTCGGCACACCCGACGAGATGATGTCCCTGTACGGCACCAAGTACTGGGACAAGCTCACCGAAAAGGACAAGGGCGAGCTGCGCCGGCACTACGCCTCCTGGCAGTTCAGCCAGTTCCTCCACGGCGAGCAGGGCGCGATGATCTGCGCGGCGCGGATCGTGGAGTCGGTGCCCGACCTGGACGCCAAGTTCTACTCCGCCACCCAGACCATGGACGAGGCCCGGCACGCCGAGATCTACGGCCGGTTCCTGCACGAGAAGATCGGGCTCGTCTACCCGATCAACGACAATCTGCAGTCGCTGCTCGGCGACACGCTCCGCGACAGCCGCTGGGACATGCCGTACCTGGGCATGCAGGTCCTCATCGAAGGTCTGGCGCTCGCCGCGTTCGGGATGATCCGGGACACCACCGACAAGCCGCTGCCCAAGCAGATCCTCACCTACGTCATGCAGGACGAGGCCCGGCACGTGGCCTTCGGCCGGCTGGCGCTGCGCGACTACTACAAGCAGCTCACCGACGCCGAACTGCGCGAGCGCGAGGAGTTCGTCATCGAGGGCTGCTATCTGATGCGCGACCGGCTGCGCGGCGTGGAGGTGCTGGAGAACTTCGGCATCCCCAAGGCCGATGCGGAGGCGCTGAGCGAGCGCTCCGAGTTCCTCCAGCTGTTCCGCAAGTTGCTGTTCAGCCGGATCGTGCCCTGCGTCAAGGACATCGGCCTGTGGGGCAAGCGGCTGCAGGAGGCCTACGTCGACATGGGCGTCTTCGAGATGGGCGACTCCAGTCTGGACCTGCTCATGGCCCAGGACGAGGAACTCGCCGAGCAACTGGACGCCGAGCGCTTCGCCGCCGAGGAGCGGGACCGGGTCGCGGAGGTGCAGGAGGCGATCGAGTCGGGGGCGGCGGAGGGCTGAGGGCGGTGGAGGACGGGAGGCGGAGGGCTGAGGCGGCTCCCGGGGCGTCCATCCGGTGCCGTGCCGTGCCGGGCCGTTCATCCGGTGCGGTGCCGGGCCGTTCACCCCGGTGCAGTAGCGTGCTGGCGTGTCCATGCCTCCGCCGCCGCAGCCGTATCCCAACGGCCCCAGCAGCCGCCGTACCCCTACGGCCGGCAGCCCCCGCAGGCCGCCCCGGGCCCGTACGGCCGGCAGCCCCCGCAGGCGGCCCCCGGTCCCTACGGCTCCCCCTACCCGCAGCAGCAGCCGTACCCGTCCCAACAGCCCTACCCTCAGCAGCCCTACGCCCAGCAGCCGTACCCCGCCTGGGGTGCGCCGCCCATGGCCCCGCTGCCGAAGAAGCGGCGCATCGGGCTGATCCTCGGGATCGTGGGCGGTGCCGTCGCGATGGTCGTCGTCGTGCTCGTGCTGATCGGGATGGCGGTCGAGAGCGGCTTCCCGGAGGCGAAGAACAAGCTCACCCTGCCCGGCACGCTGCTCGACGGGAAGTACCGGCTCGCCCAGGACCTCTCCGCCTCGGAGGGCAAGAAGATCGAGGACGAGGCCGACGGGGCCTGGGACGCCAAGGACCTCCACGGCGTGGTCGGCACCTACAACGTGGGCGGCGACGCGGCCAAGGGCACCCTGGTGGTGTCGGGCATGTACGGCCGGTTCAAGAACACCGACGCGGCCCGCAGGAACATGATGAAGGGCGCCGCCGAGGGCGCGAGCGCCAAGGTCGCCGTCCCGGCGAAGGACTTCGACCTCGGCGGCGTGACGATCAGCTGTGAGGTCGTGACGCAGGAGCAGATGGGCACGGCGTTCACCGTGCCCATGTGCGCCTGGGCCGACGGCAACACGGGCGCCACGGTCGCCACCGTGACGCCGCTCGCGTCGCAGAGCCCGTCGGAGATCGACCTGGAGGCGTACGCGAGGAACACCCTCAGGATCCGGTCCGAGGCGGTCAAGCCGATCGGCTGACCGCGACCGCCTCCTCCGGCGCCCCCGGCGCCGGGAACGACGTCCGCAGCGTGAACGCGTACGGCGTCGCCCCGTGCGTGCGCAGGTGCAGCAGCCGGTCCTCCGCCTCGGCCACGGTCGGGCGGTGGCCGGCCGGCACCCACCACAGCGTGGCCATCGCCTCCTCCACCTTCTCGAACCACTCCCTGCGGCGGGACAGCAACTCCCGGTGCAGGCCCTGGTACATGAACGCGGTGAGCGCGTTCGCGTCCCGCCACACCGACATGTTGATGATCAGCCACTCGTCGCCGAAGACCGCGATGTCGGTGGCGTTGCCGGAGTCGCTCTCCAGCCGCCAGACGAAGCCGTCCGAGGCGTCCGCCGCCTCGTTGACCGGGTCGAGTGAGTCGACGAAGAACTTCAACTGGGGCGAATCCAGGGGGAACTTGAGGCGGGCGATGTTGACCTGGGCGAGTTGGTACGAGGCTGCCGTGTCCGTCATGACCGAACGGTAGGTCGGCTCCGGCCGTCGCCGGTACCCCCCGTCTCACGGACCGAGAACCGCGCGCATCACGTCCCGCGCGATCGGCGCCGCGTTCCCGCCGCCGCTGATCTCGCCCCGGTTCGCCGAGGCGTCCTCCACCACCACCGCGACGGCCACCTGTGGCTCCAGGGAGTTGTCGGCCTGCGCCCAGGAGACGAACCAGGCGTACGGCGCACCGGAGTTGCCGACCCCGTGCTGGGCCGTGCCGGTCTTGCCGCCGACGAGGGCGCCGGGGATGGCCGCCCGCTTGCCGGTGCCCTCCCGGACCACGTCGGTCATCAGCTCCTTCAGCCGCGTGGCCGTCGAGGGGTTCATCACCTGCCGCACCGGATGCGCCCCGCTCCCGGCGATCGTTTCACCGTTGTGCCGGGTCGTCCGCTCCACCAGGTACGGCGAGCGCAGCTGTCCGCGGTCCGCGACGGCCGCCGCCACCATCGCCATCTGCAGGGGCGTGGCCCGCGTGTTGAACTGCCCGATCGAGGACAGCGCCAGCTGCGCCCGGTCCACCCGCGGGTCGAAGGTGCTGGGCGCGACGGAGTACGGGATCCGCAGCCGGGTGTCGTTGAACCCGAACGCCCGTGCCGTGGCCGACATGTCCCTCACCCCGACGTCCACGCCCAGCTTGGCGAACACCGTGTTGCAGGACCACTCGAAGGCCGACCGCAGCGAGGCGTCCCGGCAGTCGTCGGCCTCGTTGGTCAGCCGGGTCGTGGTGCCGGGCAGCCGGTAGGGGTCGGGGGAGTCGGTGCGCGCGTCCAGGTCGGTGACCACGCCCGCGTCCAGCGCCGCCGCCGCGGTGACCACCTTGAACGTCGACCCCGGCGGATAGGTCTGCCGTACCGCCCGGTTGAGCATCGGCTTCTCCGGGTCGTGGTTGAGCCGCGCCCACGCCGAGGTCACCGCCTCGCCGTTGCCGGACAGCTCCCCGGGGTCGTACGACGGACTCGACACCAGCGCCAGGATCCGGCCCGTGGCCGGCTCGATCGCGGCCACCGCGCCCTTGCGCCCGGCGAGCCCCCGGTACGCCGCCTGCTGCGCCGCCCGGTTGAGCGTGGTGACGACGTTCCCGGCCGGACTGAGCCTGTGCGTCATGTCGTTCCACAGCGGCAGCGGCGAGAGCACCGGATCCGTGCCGGAGAGCACCCCGTCCCCGGCGTGCTCCAGGAACGTGGTGCCGTACGCCTGTGAGGCGAATCCGGTGACCGGCGCGTACAACGGGCCGTTCCGGTAGCTGCGTTCGAAGCGCAGCTGCTCGCCGGTGTCGACGGAACCGGTGACCGGCTCGTCGCCGACCAGGATGTCGCCGCGCGGCTGGCCGTAACGGGCGATCGTCGCACGGCGGTTGGCCGGGTTGTCGTCGTAGAGCCGGGACTGCACCACCTGCACCCGGGCCGCGTTGGCCAGCAGTGCCGCGAGCAGCAGTGCGCAGAACGCGCAGGCGTGCCGGATGTACCGGGCCATCGGCCGCCCGCCCCCGTAGTCGCTCACGGTGCCTCCTGCCCGTCGTACTGGTGGCGCGCCGAGTCGCTGACCCGGATCAGCAGTGCCACGATCGCCCAGTTGGTGACCACCGAGGAGCCGCCCTGGGCGAGGAACGGCATCGCCATGCCGGTCAGCGGGATCAGCCCGGTGACCCCGCCGCCGATCACGAACACCTGCAGCGCCAGGATCGAGGCGAGCCCGACCGCGAGCAGCCGCCCGAACGGCTCGCGCAGGGCCAGGCCCGCCCGGTAGCCGCGCTCGACCAGCAGCGCGTACAGCAGGAAGATCGCCGCGAGTCCCGCGAGCCCCAGCTCCTCGCCCGCCGTGGCCAGGATGAAGTCGGACTTGGCGGCGAAGCCGATGAGGATGGAGTGCCCGAGCCCGAGCCCGGTGCCGAGGACCCCGCCGGCGGCGAAGGCGAACAGCGACTGGGAGAGCTGATTGGGCCCCTGCCCGGCCTCGATGGTGGCGAAGGGATGCAGCCAGTCCTCGATCCGCTGGTTCACGTGCGGCTCCAGGCGCCCGACGGCCACCGCGCCGAGCATGGCGAGCAGCAGACCGACCGCGATCCAGCCGGTCCGCCCCGTGGCGACGTACAACAGCACCACGAACAGCCCGAAGAACAGCAGCGAGGTGCCCAGGTCCCGCTCCAGGACCAGCACCCCGACGCTCAGCAGCCAGATCGTCACGATCGGCCCGAGCACCCGCCCGGTCGGGAACTGCAGCCACCACAGCCGCCGGCCCGCGTATGCGAGCGCGTTGCGGTTGGCGGCCAGATAGGCGGCGAAGAACACCGCGAGCAGCACCTTCGCGAACTCGCCCGGCTGGATGGAGAATCCGGCGAGCCGGATCCAGATCCGGGCGCCGTTGACCGCCGGGAACAGGATCGGCAGCGCGAGCAGCCCGAGCGCGGCGGCCACACAGACGTACGCGTACCGCTGGAGCAGCCGGTGGTCGCGCAGCACCAGTACGACGGCGATGAACAGCCCGACCCCGAGCGTGGACCACACGAGCTGGGCCGGGGCCGCCTGGTCGTTCGGGGTCTCCCGGTCCAGCCGGTAGATCAGGACCAGCCCGAGCCCGTTGAGCAGCACCGCGATCGGCAGGAACAGCGGGTCGGCGTACGGCGCCCGGATGCGCACCGCCATATGCGCCAACAGGGCGAGCACACCGAGCCCGGCGCCGTAACCTACGGCACCGGGCGGGACGGTGCCGGTCCGGGCCAGGCCCACCGCGCAGTAGCCGTACACGGACAGCAGCACGGCCAGCACGATCAGGGCGAGTTCGACGCCCCGGCGCCGGGGCAGGCGGCGCACGGCGGGTGCGGGTGTCTGCGCCGCCGCCACGGTGGTTCCGGCCTTGGTCATGCCCGGAACCTACCCAAATAGGGCGTCTTGTGTGCGCTCGGGCGCACCCCAAAGGGGAGCGGCAGCCCGCTACCGCACCTCACCCACCGGCAGGATCAGCGTGGCGACGGCCCCGCCGTCCACCGCGTTCGCGAAGAACAGGCGCGCGCCCAGCACCTCCGCCTGCCCCAGTGCGATGGTCAGCCCCAGCCCGTGCCCGGTGGCCCCGCCCTCCGTACGGAACCGCTGCGGCCCATGCGCGACGAGGTAGTCCGGATACCCCTCCCCGTGGTCCCGTACGGTCACCACGGCCCCGTTCACGGTGAGCACGACCGGCCCCCGGCCGTGTTTGTGCGCGTTCGCCACGAGATTGCCCAGCACCCGCTCCAGGCGCCGCCGATCGGTCTCCACCCGTGCGTCGGCCAGGACGCGCACCTCCGTGTCGGTGCCCGAGGCCCGCACCACCCGCCGGGCCAGCGCCCCCAGCTCCTCGGTCTCCACCGCCGGCTTCTCCCGCCCGGTGTCCAGCCGGGAGATCTCCAGCAGGTCCTCGGTGAGCGTGCGCAGCGCCGCCACCCGGTCGCGCACCAGCTCCGTCGGCCGGCCCGGCGGCAGCAGCTCCGCCGCCGCGTGCAGCCCGGTCAGCGGAGTGCGCAGCTCGTGCGCCACGTCCGCGGTGAACCGCTGCTCGCTCAGCAGCTTGCCCTGCAGGCTCGATGCCATGGAGTCCAGGGCCGCCGCCACCGCGGCCACCTCGTCCTGCGGACGGGACGGGTCCTTCGTAAGGGGGTCGTCGACGCGCGCGTCCAGGTCGCCCGCGCTGATCCGCCGGGCCACCCGTGCGGTGCCGTGCAGCCGCCGGGTCACCCGGGTCACCGCGAACACGCCGACCACCACCGTCGCCCCGATCGCGAGCCCCGACGACCACAGGATCGAGTTGTCGAGCCCGGCGATGGTGCGGGCCTGCTGCGAGTAGTCGATCGCCACGGCGAGTGCCCGGTGCCCGGCCACCGGGCCCGCCGCCCACATGGTGGGCCGCCCCTGGTGCGTGGAGACCATCGTGCCGCGGTCACCGGCCGCCGCCAGCCTCCGCAGCGCCGTGGGCAGGCCCTGGGGGTCGACCCCGGCGTTCGGCAGCAGCGCGTCCCCGGCCTCGTACGCCTGGGTGGTGTCCGCGAGCCGGGACAGGGCCAGGCTGCGGGCCTGGCCGACGGTCTGGTTGGTCACCGAGACATGCACCAGGATGCCGAGCAGCGCGGCCAGCGCACAGCACATCACCGTGATGAACGCGGCCGCCTTCACGGCGAGCGGGCCCGCCCAGCGGGGCAGTGAGAGCCTCATCGCGCGCTCGCGGAGGCGGAGGCGGAGGGGGAGGCGGACGGCGAGGGCTTCTTGGCGTGCCGTCCCTCACCGGTGTGCAGGTACTCGTCGCGGGAGAACACCATCGCGCGCTGCCCCGGGTCCCACACCCAGGTCGTACGGTACTCGTAGCCGGAGATGTCGGCCGGTGAGCGCTCGATCAGCGACCGGCCGGCCAGCTCCACCCCGAGGATCGCGTCGTTGTCGGCCAGCACCTGCACCAGCTTGTGCTTCTCGACCGTGTAGACCCGTACACCCGTCTGGTTGGTCGGGTAGAGCCGGAAGCCGAGCGTCATGTCGTCCCGGCCGTCGCCCGTGAGGTCCCGGTAGTACGGCTTCAGCAGCGGGCAGCGGGCCTGGTCGCCGCCGCTGCGGCAGTCCTTCAGCCGGTCCACGGTGGCGTGGTACGCCCCCTTGGAGCCGTAGTCGTCCGGATGCGCCTTGATCTCGGCCTCGACCACGTCCACCGGGTTCACCTTGCGGATGTCGTCGCCGGGGACGGTGATCCCCTTGACGACGGCACGGGTCGACACGGCGTAGGGGTAGGCGGGACTGGACGCCGGGCGCAGGTGGGGCCAGAGCTTGGCGGGGCTGACGGCGGTCGGGGCCGCGCCCGCGCCTCGCAGTCCTCCGGTGTCCCCGCAGGCCACCGCCGTCACCGAGAGCAGGGCGACGGCGGCCGCGGTGAGGGCGGTACGCGCGGGACGGCGGGCTGGCACGGTGCTCCTGGGGTGTCGGGGTCGGACGGGGCCCCGTACACCTTATGTGTAAACGAGGAAATTCGTATATAAGTCCTTTTTGCACCCGTCGGGGTGACGCTTGAAGAGAGAGGCTACTCGGCCAGTTCCTCCAGCAGCCGCACGGTCGACAGGCCCGCGCGCAGATACTCCACGAACAACTCGTTGTGCAGCGCCCACGCCGAGCGCCGGGCCCGGATCAGCTGGATCACCTCGTCGGGCGAGGCAGGACCCGCTGGGCCAGCGCATGCGCGACGACCAGGCCCGAGCGGTTGTACCCGTGGTAACAGCGCACCAGCACCCGGCGCCCGGCGTCCAGCGCCTCGTTCGCCGCGTGGGCCAGCCGGATCACGCCGGCGAGCTGCGTCCCGTCCAGCGGGCCGTCCGGAATCGGCCACACATGGTGCTCGACCCCCGGATCGGGGCCGTACCCCGGCATCCGCAGCAGCGTCTGCACCACATCGAACTCAGCACGTACGACAGCGAGCTCCGGCCGTCCCGAGCGGCCCCGGAACTCGTGCCCGCCCATCCACAGACCAGGCACGATCTCGTTCCACGGGCTCGCCGGAACCGGTACGTCGGGCTGCCTTCCGCGGATCCGCAACGGCGCCTCCCCAACTCCCCTCGCGGGGCCGCCCTCCACGGTAACCGGTCTTGCCCCGGGAGCACCCTGCCTGTTCCCATGGTCGAGGGGTGATGGCGCATGAGCGCACTGCGCGTGGTGCCGGCCTATCGGCACGGCCGGGAAAGGCTGTACGTCTGCCGCCCGGACGGAAGCAATGTCGCCTGGTACGACCGTGCGGCAGGCCGGGTCAACCTGCTCGGCGAGGACAGCAGGGACGACGTACTCGAGGCTCTGCGGCCGTTCCTGACCGGCCCGGTGACCGTGGGCCCGCCGCCGGTGCCGACCCCCGCGGAACTCGCCCGGCTGACCCTGCACCCGGACGACGACCTCGCGCCCAACCGCCCCGGCGAGGCCCTGCTCGTCGCCCTCGACCGCGATCCCGGCCCCGCGCACCGGCTGCGCCCCGACCCGCGCCGGCGCGCCCTGGCCGCCGAGGAGGCCGTCGGCACGGCCGTGGACGCCCTGGAGGGCGCCGGCTGGCACACCCTGCACTCCATCGCCCTGCCCGGCGGCGACCGCATCCACCATCTCCTGCTCGGCCCCGGCGGCCTCTTCGCCCTGCACGCCCTGTACGCCCGCAAGGCCCGGGTCCTGGTCGCCGACCCGATGGTCACCGTGGGCCGCCGCGAGGCCGAGCCGCTGCTGCGCCGGCTGCGCGCCGTCGCCGACCGGGCCTCCTACGCCCTGACCGCCGAGGTACGCCCGGTGCTGGCCCTGGCGGGCCCGGCCGACGTGACGGTGGCGGTACCGCCGAGGACGGTACGGATCCTCCAGGACACCGAGCTGACGGGCCTGGCCCGGCTCGGCGCGGTGCTGAAGCCGGCGGACGTGGAGGCGCTGCACGCGATGGCACGGGACCGGAACACGTGGGGGAGGGTGTAGGGCTGGGGGTGTGGTGTGTCTCAGGGGGGCGGAGGTTGGCTTGGGGGCGGGGTGTGGCTCGGGGGTGCGGGGAGGTTGGCTTGGGGGGCAGGGTGTGGCTCGGGGGTACGGGGGTGTGAGGGCCGGGGTGTGGCTCGGGGGGTACGGCGTTGGGGGCCAGGGTGTGGCTCAGTGGGTACGGGGGTGTGGCTTTGGGGGGGGCAGGGTGTGGCTCAGCGGGCACGAGCGTGTGGCTTTGGGGGAGCCGGGTGTGGCTCAGAGGGCACGGGGGTGTGGGTCAGGGAGCGGTGTGGCCGCTTGCGGGTCCAGCAGTCCGGCCATGAGATCCCCGAGGTCCTGCAGCCGCGGAGCGATGTCGCCCGCCTGGAACTCCAGTCGGCCAGGGTCGCGGCAGTCCGCGACCTCCTCCCAGCTCACCGGCGCGGAGACGAGCGGGGCGCTGCGGGCGCGCAGCGTGTAGGGCGTGGCCGTGGTCTTGCGGGCCGCGTTCTGGCTCCAGTCGACGAACACCTTGCCCGGTCGGAGGCTCTTCGTCATCCGGTGCACCACCAGCCGCGGCATCGCCCGCTCGGCCTCCACGGCGAGCGCCTTCGCGTACTCGCTCGTCCGTTCGGATGACGAGCCCTGGACCGAGGCCAGCAGGTGCAGCCCCTTCGAGCCGGCCGTCTTCGGGTACGCCTCGATACCGTCCGCCGCGAGCCGCTCGCGCAGCCACAGGGCCACCTCGCAGCAGTGCACGATGGTCGCGGGCGCGCCCGGGTCGAGATCGAAGACCAGCCGGTCGGCCTGGTCCGGGGTCTGCACCAGCCACTGGTGGGTGTGGAACTCGGTGACGAGATTCGCCGCCCAGACCAGGCTCGCCAGATCCTGCACCACCACCATCCGGGCCGGACTGTCGGCCGACGACCGCGGCACCTCGGCGGTGGTGACCCACTCGGGTGTACCGGGCGGAACGTTCTTCGTGAAGAACAGCTGTCCCTCGGGCCCGTCCGGATAGCGCAGGAAGGACACGGCCCGGTCGCGCAGATGCGGCAGCAGTACCTCGGCGCTGGTCGCGTAGTAGTGCACCAGCTCCGCCTTGGTGAAGCCGGTCTCCGGATACAGCACCTTCTCCAGGTTGCTGAGGGCGACCCGCCGCCCCTCCACCTCTGTGATAGGCGTCATACGATGACAATCCCAGACAAACAGCTGAAAGCGTCGGAATCGGCCTAGGGAAGGGTGCGGCACGTGCGATCCATATGGAACGGCGCGATCTCCTTCGGGCTCGTCAGCATTCCGATCAAGCTGGTGAACGCCACCGAGAGCCATTCGATCTCCTTCCGCCAGATCCACACCGAGGACGGCGGCCGCATCCGCTACCGCAAGTTCTGCGAGCTGGAGGAGCGCGAGGTCAGCGGCACGGAGATCGGCAAGGGGTACGAGGACGCGGACGGCACGATCATCCCGATCAGCGACGAGGACCTCTCCCACCTGCCGATCCCGACCGCCCGCACGATCGAGATCGTGGCCTTCGTGCCGGCCGACCGGATCGACCCGCTCCAGATGGACGCGGCGTACTACCTGGCAGCCTCCGGCACGCCGGCCGCGAAGCCGTACACGCTGTTGCGCGAGGCCCTGAAGCGCAGCAACAAGGTGGCCATCGCGAAGTACGCCCTGCGCGGCCGCGAACGCCTCGGCATGCTCCGGGTGGTCGGCGACGCCATCGCCATGCACGGCCTGCTGTGGCCGGACGAGGTCCGCGCCCCCGAGGGTGTGGCCCCCGACGCCTCCGTCACCATCCGCGACAAGGAACTCGACCTCGCGGACGCCCTGATGGACACCCTCGGCGAGGTCGACCTGGAGGATCTGCACGACGAGTACCGAGAGGCGCTGGAGGAGGTCATCGCCGCGAAGGCCGCCGGCGAGGCACCCCCTGAGGCACCCGCGCCGGCGGCCGGGGGCAAGGTCCTGGACCTGATGGCGGCCCTGGAGAACAGCGTGCGAGCGGCACGGGAGTCCCGCGAGGCGACGGCCGGCGGCGAGGCCGAGGTCAGACCCTTGCCGCCGAGGGCTGCGCCCAAGGCGGCCGGGGGCAAGAAGTCGACGTCCACGGCGAAGAAGGCGGCCGCCACGGCCGCGAAGAAGGCGGCACCGGCCCGGAAGTCGACGTCCAAGGCGGCTCAGGGGGCCGGGGCCGGGGCGGGAGCCGGAGCGAAGAAGACGGCGGGTTCCAAGGCGGCGGGCAAGAAGGCGGCGGCTTCGAAGAGTACGGCGAAGAAGACGGCGTCGCGGAGGCGGACGGCTTGAGGGTGGTGCCGACACCGGTGCCGAGTCGGGCGTGGGAGCGGGAGCGATGCCGGCCGCCGTGTACGGGTGCGCACCCGCCGGCAGTCGTACGGCGAGGTTTCGAATGCTCCGGAAGAGCAGGGGCGATTCGGAACAACCGGCAACTCGGTGCCAGGGGTTTCCGCTGTATTCCATGGTCGTGCTACCCCTGACACCATGGGTACGGCTGCGTGACGGGAGCGCTGAGGGGGAGCCGGTGGCCCAGTCCGAAGCTCCAGTGGCTTGGATCGGTCTTGGCGGCGTGATAGTGGGCGCCGTAGCTACGGCGATGGGGGCCAGGTATACGTCACTCGGGAGCGTCAAGGCCGCGACCATCACACAACTCGACCCGCTCCAAACCGAGCTCCACACCTTCACCTCACCATTCATCGAGGCGAGGATCCAGCTGATGCCGGCACTGGGAGGGCAAACCCCCTCCGACAGGTGGACAGGGATCGCACCGACCTTGCCACGTGCAGCCCCCAGGTGGTGCTCCATGGCGTCCGACCCGCTGGCGCTGTTCGAGAAGCCGGTGATCGTGCGAAGCCACGCGCACCAGGTGGATGGCCAGATCCGCTCTCATCAGGCCCGCGGCGCTCACACACTGGATCCGGACGCCCACGCGTCCGTACGCGGGCTCCACAAAGAGCTCGGCGACGCAGTCGACGAGTTCTCCCGCGCCCTCAAACGCCTTGCGAAGCGGGGGCTGGGTGTCGTGTAGACACCGGGCACAGGATGACCAGGCAGGGCAGGGCATGGGTGTTGACAGAGACGAACCCGCAGGCGGCATCGGCGGCGGCGTGGCTCGACGACCGTGCTGCGGTGCTCACTCCGACACGGAGCCTTCGGTTGTGGTCGGCAGGGCGGTCAGGGAGGGGGATCCTGCCCCTGTCCCTGACCGCCCTGGGGGTGGGTGGGTGGACTTCTTCATGGTGCTGTTGCGTGGTTGGCGAACAGGAACCGCCGCCGGTTGTCCGTCAGTTGCAGAAGTTGAGCAGGTCGAGGAGGCCGTTGCCGCACTGGAAGTGCTCGCCGTCCCCGCCGCCACCGTGGCCGTAGGCTGGGGCGGCCTTTGTGACGACGTGTGTGACGGGCGTCGCGGCCACGGCGGATGTGGCGGTCGCCACCCCCGCCGCACAAGCGATGCCCAGGGCGGCACTCACCGCGAATACTCGCGGAATGCGGGAAACGGCCTTCTTGGGGTGAGGTGTAGTGTTCATGAACTCACCATGCACACCCTCGTGGCCAGTGTCCTGCCGAGCGCATCCGCGCGGGTGAGCCGCCCCCCAGAGCCGGCTCGGATCGGTTTTTCCGGGCTACGCCGGCCTCGGCCGACCACGTCGCCATAGGGCAGCGCTCCGCCGACTTTCCGGCCGAGGTGTCCGGCACAAACGCCAACGCCGGAGCCACAGACGCCACCCCTCGCGGGACAGTTCACCAAAGGCGCCGCGCAACCCCCGAGGTCGACGGGCAGGACCAACGGGGGCGGCGAACGACGCGTGCAGGCAGGTGGGCTAGATTCGTGGCCGCCTTCGCACGTCCCCACTGCCTGAGGAACTGCCCGTGCCCCCAATACCGCCCCAGGGCGGCCTGAACGCCTCGTACACCCCGGCGCAGATACGACGCAACCGCCTGATCTTCCTCGGTCTGGTCCTTGTCATCGCGGGCCTGGTGGCGTTCTGCGCCATGGGCCCGTACGACACGAAGGACCAGTCCGCGACGCTCAAGGCCGGCGACTGCTTCCAGAACATCGGGACGGCAAAGGAGGCGAAGACCAAGAAGCTCGACTGCACCGACCCGCACGCCGACTACAAGGTCCTGAAGATGGACAAGGACGGAGTCGTCGACACCTTCTCGTGCTCCGACGTCCCCGGCACGACCGGCTCACTCACCCAGTCAGGCCCTGGCAACTTCGTCGTCTGCTTCAAGAAGAACGACCAGAAGGGCAAGAAATAGCCGGGCACGGTTGGGTCGTTGGCCGGGACCGAGGGAGTCGGCCGCTACAAGCTGGACGGCATCCCGGCAGTATTCGACACGTACAAGCGGTGCCGCCGTGCCCTGAAATACCGCCCCGGAACACGCCGTTGTCATGGGGGAACTGGGTCCCGAACTTCTGGCCGGTCGCTCAGCCGTCGATGGGGTTGATGACAGTCGATTGTGGTCACGGGGATTGCCGTACACAATGAGGTGAGTCGTCTACCGGGTCCCACGAGGACAGCAGTGCGTTCCGGTGACCGCGCGGGTCGGCCCGGTGGTTACATCTCGCGCCAGTTCACGAACAGGTGCGGGCCTGGTCCCAGGATCCGTTCGCTGAACGGATCCACTGCGCCGGTGAGGGCGGCCAGGCAGAACTGTGCCATGCCACCGTCGAAGATCGTCCAGAGGTTCGCCCCGTGCTGCGTCTGCCTCCGAAAAGTGGCCACCCTCCAACTGTCGAGTGTGCCCTTCCGCAGCCAGAAGGCGACATCGCCGCTGGCCGAGGCCGCGAAGGGCAAGAGGGGCGGCAAGTCTCGTCTTGAAAGGAGAACGCCCAGTTCCTGGCTGTCCCGGTCCGAAAGTACGGGATCGGCTCTGTCGAGGAGGTCCCCGTAGGGCGATCCTGGGACGGGCGGCGTACTAATGGACAGGTACTCGTCGATCTCTCCCCCGCCGTACGACTCAACGAACTCGCAGTAGTCCGCTGGGAGTTCGAGCTGCATCGAGCTGGCGAGTCCTTCCCAGTCCACCACGTCTCCTCCGGAGACGGGCGGCGGGAGTAGCTGATGCAGGCGAGTGACAGCAGGATGAGGCATATCGGAGTTCCTTCCTCGTCCCCCGTGGGCCGCCGGTCTCGCGGCTGCCCTGGCGGGTCGAACACGGGCACCGGTGCGGCCGGCGGCTGTAGTTCGAGACGTTTCGCTCCACCCGGCAGCGCACATGAGACCGGGACGACGATGTGGTTCATGCGTCCCAGCGGGTGGTGATGGCTTCCGCGACGCTGAAGACCTCATCGCACTCGGCGCACTGTGCTTTGCCGAAAACGTAAGTCAACTTATGCGCGATATCGGTCTGGCCGTCTGCGAGTGCGCGACTGTGGAGTCTTTGGGCCAGCCCCTCCAGGGCTGAGGCGTCCGCAGGCTGCAGCGGCGTCTTCTTTGCCGTGGTCTCGTTCATGTACATGCTGTCCGTGGTCGAGAAGAAGCCGTACTCACCGAAGGCTATGAAGTTCTCTGTACTGCATGCTGGACAGGACACTTCGTATTCATCGTCGTTCAATCCGTCGAGCTGTTCGCCCCAGACGTCGACCCCCTCGAAGCTGAGGAGTGCGGCAAGCAAATAGACGTAAGTACAGGGGTCGTCGCCGAGGGCCGGATCGCGAAGAGCCTCCTCGGCCAGTTGCGTCAGGTCGGACATCTCCGAGGAGTAGGCCACGTGGGGATCTTGATCGCCGTATGGCTGATCAGCGCTGGCCGCGATGGCCCCGGCCAGCACGAGCGGCATCTGTCTGTCCGCGGGCGACCACTGGCGTGCCTTGTCTCGCAGAGCCGGCAAGGCTGCGTAGCTTGCTGAGTAGACGGTCCCCTGATGGCACAGCCGCGACCAAAGCGCGGTCCAGCCTGAATCCTTCGGGGCCGCGCTCACCGCGCCGAGCAGGCTCGGAATGTCTTCTGCCGTGCCGTAGGCGTGGTGGAGCTGGGACCAGTCCGTCATGCCAGCGATCTAAGCAGTCGGGTGCCGCGGACTCCACGGCTGGAGCCGCGCCAGTTGCCCTGTCATCGAGGCGAGCTGAGTCGAGCGTCGGAAGGGGGCAGCGACCTGCGGCGATGCTCCAAGATCCCGTCCACGCCCCGTCCACAGACCCCGACATACGGCCGCTTCGGGCCGCATACGGCTGCACAAACGCGAAGACCCCGGCCTCAGCGTTTCCGCTGGTGACGGGGTCTTTGGGCACCTCATGCAGGGTGCCCCCGGCAGGATTCGAACCTGCGCACACGGCTCCGGAGGCCGTTGCTCTATCCCCTGAGCTACGGGGGCGTGTCGGCTGCGGAGCTCTTCGCTCGCGGCGACGTGTAGAACATTAGCAGGTCCGGCGGGGTGATCAGGAACCCGTTTTCCTGGCTGGGGCAGGGGTGACCCTGGACGGGGGTGAACATGTCTACTGCGCGGGTGGAACGGGATCCTGGATGGGAGGAGGCGGGGCCACTGCGCGGGTGGAACGGGCTCTCGGACGGGGCAGGACGGGATCACTGCGTGGGCTGAGCTGGGTTCCTGGACGGTGGCGGAGCAGGTCTGCAGAGTTGGTGGAACGGGGCCGTTGCGTGATCGGAGTGTGTCCACCCCGTACGTGCGGCGGGTCCCCTGTACGGGGTGGAAGTGGGGAAAACCCGGACGCGGTGGCCGGTCCGGACCTACTCTCGAGTTGTGCCAGGCGCTTCGGGTCGGGTGCTTGTTGTGGACGACAACAAGGTCATCCGGCAGCTGATCAGGGTCAACCTCGAGCTGGAAGGGCTCGAGGTCGTGACCGCGGCCGATGGTGCCGAGTGTCTGGACGTGGTGCACCAGGTGCGGCCCGACGTCGTGACACTCGATGTCGTCATGCCCCGGTTGGACGGCCTGCGCACCGCCGCCCGGCTTCGTGCCGATCCCCGTACCCACCACCTGCCCCTCGCCATCATCAGCGCCTGTACGCAGTACGAGGTCGACAGCGGCCTCGACGTCGGTGTGGACGCCTTCCTCGCCAAGCCCTTCGAACCGGCCGAACTCGTACGGCTCGTCAAGCAGTTGATCGAGCGCGGGAGCGGCGACGACGGGGGAGAGGGGTGTGGGGGAGAGGGCGGATACCGGGGCGGAGGCGGTGGCAGTGGTGGCGACGGGGACGGCGATGGGGACGGGGACGGAGACGGGGCTGGTGGAGACGGCGACGGGGTCTCCGATGGCGTACCGGGGCGGATTTCCTCCGGCGGTTAGGTGTCGGAGGTGAGTTGCTTTTCTTCCGGGGCAGTCAGCGGGGGATCAGGCAGGGGCTGGGAGCGGACAGAGGGCCGCGGGGATGGTCGTCGACATGGCCGTCACGGTTCCATGCCCACTGCCCCACTGCCCCACTGCCCCACTGCCCCACTGCCCCACTGCCCCACTGCCCCACTGCGCCGCTGCCGCACTGCCCCACTGCCCCACTGCGCCGCTGCCGCACTTCACGCCGCACGCCGACGGCCCCACCCCCTTCCCAGGCTGACACCGAGAACCACCTCGCCCACCCGTCCCCGTCCCACACTGAGAACCACCTCCCCTACCCACCCCCTCCCTCCCCTACGCTTGTCCCGTGACCCCCGTCGAGCTGTCCCGCACCGTGCTGCGCGCGGTGCGTCGTGCTGTCGAGGACGGGGAGCTGAGTGTGAGCGTGCCCGAGCGGGTTGTGGTGACCGAGCCGGGGCCCGGCGGGTGTGGGGACTACGCCACCAACGTCGCCCTGCGACTCGCCCGGACGGCCGGGCAGTCGCCGCTGCGGGTCGCCGAGATCCTGCGGCCCCGGCTCGTCGACGCCGACGGTATCCGGGACGTCGTCGTCACCGGGCCCGGGTTTCTCAACATCTGCCTCGACGCGCGGGACGACCTCGTCACCGGGCTCGTCCGGGAGATCAGGGCCCGTGGTGCGGAGTACGGCCATGGTGCCGCGCTCGCCGGGCAGGTCGTCGAGCTGCGCGTGCCGTACGAGGTACGGGCCGAGGTGGTTGCCGACGCCGTTGTACGGATCCTCGCCACCCAGGGTGCGCGGGGCACTGTCGAGCACGGTGAGCCTGTCAATCTGCGGCCCGTGCCCGCCGCCGAGGACCCCGCCCCGCTCGGACCCGACGCCGCCCAGTGGGCCCTGCTGTACCCCGCCCCGCACGACCGGCCCCGGATCACCGCCGATCACCTGGTCCAGCGGGAGAGCAATCCGCTGTTCCGGGTTCGTTACGCCCATGCCCGGGTCCGCGCCGTCAGCCGTAACGCCGCCCGGCTGGGCTTCACCGCCGAGCCCGGCCCCCTCGACCTTGCCACCGGCCCCGGCCACACCGTCACCGGCCCCGGCAACGAAGCCGCCCGCGCCTCCCTGACCGCCGAGCCCGGCCCCCTCGACCTTGCCACCGGCCCCGGCCCCGGCCACACCGTCACCGGCCCCGGCAACGAAGCCGCCGCCCCCACCCCCCTCACCCCCCTCCCCATCCCCATCCCCATCCCCAGCCCCACCCCCAGCCCCACCCCCACCCAAGAAGCCGCCCGCCCCCTCCTCACCCCCCTCGCCGACCATCCCCGTATCCTCGCCGCGGCCGCCACCCACCGTGCCCCGGACCGGCTGGCCCGGCATCTCGTCACCGTCGCCGATGCCGTGCTGCCCTTCCTGTCGTCCGTGCTTCCCTGCGGCGAGGAGAAACCCTCGGCCGCCCACCGTGCCCGGCTCGCCCTCGCCGAAGCCGCCGGGACGGTGCTGGCCGGCGGCCTGTCCCTGCTCGGCATCGACGCACCCGAACATCTCTGAGGGCCTCAGAGCAGATGCGCCCCGGAGAGAGACAGAGAGTCTGAGAGTCACCGTCATGAGCCGTTCCGCACATCCCGCCGGGCCCCGGCACGCCGACGTCCTGCCCGAGGGGCACTACGCCGCGCCGCCCGCCGACCTCAACAGCCTCGATGCGAAGGTGTGGGCCCAGACCGTCGCGCGCGACGCCGACGGGGTCGTCACCGTCGGCGGTGTCGATGTGAAGACCCTCGCCGAGGGCTACGGCACCCCGGCTTACATCCTCGACGAGGACGACTTCCGGGCACGCGCGCGTGCGTGGCGTACGGCCTTCGGGGCCGGTGCCGATGTGTTCTACGCCGGGAAGGCGTTCCTGTCCCGCGCTGTCGTGCGGTGGCTGCACGAAGAGGGAATCAATCTGGACGTGTGCTCCGGGGGCGAGCTGGCCACGGCCCTCTCCGCCGGGATGCCCGCCGAGCGCATCGCCTTCCACGGCAACAACAAGTCCGAGGAGGAGATCCGCCGCGCCATCGACGCCGGTGTCGGGCGGATCGTGCTCGACTCGTTCCAGGAGATCGTGCGCGTCGCCCACATCGCGCAGTCCCTCGGCAAGCGGCAGAAGGTCCAGATCCGGATCACCGTGGGCGTCGAAGCGCATACGCATGAGTTCATCGCGACCGCCCATGAGGACCAGAAGTTCGGGATTCCGCTCGCCGGGGGGCAGGCCGCCGAGGCCGTGCGGCGGGCGCTTCAGCTGGACGGGCTCGAGCTCATCGGGATCCACTCCCACATCGGGTCGCAGATCTTCGACATGTCCGGCTTCGAGGTCGCCGCGCACCGCGTTGTCGGGTTGCTCAAGGACGTGCGTGACGAGCATGGCGTCGAGCTGCCCGAGATCGACCTCGGCGGCGGTCTCGGGATCGCCTACACCAGCGACGACGACCCCCGCGAACCCCATGAGATCGCCAAGGCGCTCACCGAGATCGTCACCCGCGAGTGCGAGGCCGCCCGGCTGCGCACACCTCGCATCTCCGTCGAGCCCGGGCGCGCCATCGTCGGCCCGACCGCCTTCACGCTCTACGAGGTCGGCACCGTCAAGCCGCTGGAGGGGCTGCGGACGTATGTGTCGGTCGACGGCGGTATGTCCGACAACATCCGGACGGCGCTGTACGACGCCGAGTACAGCGTCTCTCTCGTCTCGCGCACCAGCGACGCCGAGCCGATGCTCGCGCGTGTCGTCGGCAAGCACTGCGAGAGCGGGGACATCGTGGTCAAGGACGCGTTCCTGCCCGCCGACCTGGCGCCGGGGGATCTCATCGCCGTACCGGCCACCGGCGCGTACTGCCGGTCCATGGCCAGCAACTACAACCATGTGCTGCGTCCGCCCGTCGTCGCCGTGAAGGACGGCGAGGCCCGGGTGATCGTCCGGCGCGAGACGGAGGAGGACCTCCTGCGTCTCGATGTCGGCTAGCCCGTGACCGGGTGAAGAGGGCTGGAAGATCTCCGTCTTCCAGCCCGGTACAAATGAAATACATGTCTCAGGATCCGGACGAAGGGTAGAAAGTCCCGTCCGGTGAGTGAGACTGGTCCAACCGTGACGGTGAGAGGAAACGAGGTCGGATGATGCGTACGCGTCCGCTGAAGGTGGCGCTGCTGGGCTGTGGGGTTGTCGGCTCAGAGGTGGCGCGCATCATGACGACGCACGCCGACGACCTCGCCCAGCGGATCGGCGCCCCGGTGGAGCTGGCGGGGGTCGCGGTCCGGCGCCCTTCGAAGGTCCGTGAGGGCATCGACCCGGGCCTCGTCACCACCGACGCCACCGCCCTCGTCAAACGCGGGGACCTCGATGTGGTGGTCGAGGTGATCGGCGGGATCGAGCCGGCCCGGACCCTCATCACCACCGCCTTCGAGCACGGCGCCTCCGTCGTCTCCGCCAACAAGGCCCTGCTCGCCCAGGACGGGGCCGCGCTGCACGCCGCGGCGGAGGAGAACGGCAAGGACCTCTACTACGAGGCCGCCGTCGCCGGCGCCATCCCGCTGGTCCGCCCGCTGCGCGAGTCCCTCGCCGGCGACAAGATCAACCGGGTGATGGGGATCGTCAACGGCACGACCAACTTCATCCTCGACAAGATGGACTCCACCGGCGCCGGGTATCAGGAGGCGCTCGACGAGGCCACCGCGCTCGGGTATGCGGAGGCCGACCCGACCGCCGACGTCGAGGGCTTCGACGCCGCCGCCAAGGCCGCCATCCTCGCCGGGATCGCCTTCCACACGCGCGTGCGCCTCGACGACGTCTACCGCGAGGGCATGACCGAGGTCACCGCCGCGGACTTCCGCTCGGCCAAGGAGATGGGCTGCACCATCAAGCTGCTCGCCATCTGCGAGCGGGCGCAGGACGGGGCGTCCGTCACCGCGCGCGTGCACCCCGCGATGATTCCGCTGACCCACCCGCTCGCCTCCGTGCGCGGCGCGTACAACGCCGTCTTCGTGGAGTCCGACGCGGCCGGTCAGCTCATGTTCTACGGCCCCGGCGCCGGCGGTTCCCCGACCGCCTCCGCCGTGCTCGGCGACCTGGTCGCCGTCTGCCGTAACCGGCTCAGCGGCGCGACGGGGCCCGGTGAGTCGGCGTACGCCGCCCTGCCCGTCTCGCCGATGGGCGAGGTCGTCACGCGCTACCACATCAGCCTCGACGTCGCGGACAAACCGGGCGTGCTCGCCCAGGTCGCGACCGTGTTCGCCGAGCACGGGGTGTCGATCGATACGGTGCGCCAGCAGGGCAAGGACGGCGAGGCCTCCCTCGTCGTCGTCACCCACCGCGCGTCCGACGCCTCCCTCACCGGGACCGTCGAGGCGCTGCGCAAGCTCGACACCGTGCGGGGTGTCGCAAGCATCATGCGGGTTGAAGGAGAGTAACCAGCAATGACCCACCAGTGGCGCGGAATCATCGAGGAGTACCGGGACCGGCTGCCGGTATCCGACACCACGCCGGTCGTGACGCTCCGCGAGGGCGGCACGCCGCTCGTGCCCGCGCAGGTGCTCTCCGAGCGCACGGGCTGTGAGGTCCACCTGAAGGTGGAGGGTGCCAACCCCACCGGGTCCTTCAAGGACCGCGGCATGACCATGGCCATCTCCAAGGCGAAGGAGGAGGGGGCCAAGGCCGTCATCTGCGCCTCCACGGGCAACACGTCCGCCTCCGCCGCGGCGTACGCGGTGCGCGCGGGCATGGTGTCGGCCGTGCTGGTGCCGCAGGGCAAGATCGCCCTGGGCAAGATGGGCCAGGCCCTCGTGCACGGCGCGAAGATCCTCCAGGTCGACGGCAACTTCGACGACTGCCTCACGCTCGCGCGCAACCTGAGCGAGAACTACCCGGTGGCGCTGGTCAATTCGGTCAACCCGGTGCGTATCGAGGGGCAGAAGACGGCCGCCTTCGAGATCGTGGACATGCTCGGCGACGCGCCCGACATCCACGTCCTGCCGGTGGGCAACGCGGGCAACATCACCGCCTACTGGAAGGGCTACAGGGAGTACGCCGCCGACGGCATCGCCTCGAAGACCCCGCGCATGTGGGGTTTCCAGGCCTCCGGCAGCGCCCCGATCGTGCGTGGCGAGGTGGTCAAGGACCCGTCGACCATCGCCACCGCCATCCGCATCGGCAACCCCGCCTCCTGGCAGTACGCCCTGGCCGCGCGGGACGAGTCGGGCGGCGCCATCGACGAGGTGACGGACCGTGAAATCCTGCGCGCCTACCGCCTGTTGGCCGCACAGGAGGGCGTCTTCGTGGAGCCCGCCTCCGCCGCCTCGGTGGCCGGTCTGCTGAAGGCCGCCGAGCAGGGCAGGGTCGATGCGGGCCAGACGATCGTGTGCACGGTCACCGGCAACGGTCTGAAGGACCCCGACTGGGCCGTCGCCGGCGCACCGCAGCCGGTCACCGTCCCGGTCGACGCGGCCGCCGCCGCCGAGCGCCTCGGCCTGGGCTGAACCCCGGAAAACCCTGACAGGGTGCACAGGGGGCTTGCGACACGCATCGTGCGCCTCCTGTGCGCCCTATGTCGCCACAGAACCTTCCTTCGATAGGCTGTACTGAACCCGCCCGCTGCATATGCCTGGCATATGGCTGCGCATATGGGCGACGCCGCGCCGTCTGCGCGGCCGGAGGGTCTCCACGTACGTATCGAATGTCTTCGACAGTCACGCAGCTCAAGGAGAGTCAACGAGCGATGGCCGGTCCAGCGTTCCGCGCCGCCGCCGTCCGGGTGCGCGTTCCCGCCACCAGCGCCAATCTCGGGCCGGGCTTCGACGCCCTCGGCCTCGCGCTGGGGCTCTACGACGACGTGGTCGTCCGGGTGGCCGACTCCGGGCTGCACATCGACATCGCGGGGGAGGGCAGCGAGACCCTCCCGCGTGACGAGTCTCACCTTCTCGTCCGCTCCCTGCGCACCGCCTTCGACCTGCTGGGCGGACAGCCCCGCGGCCTGGAGATCGTCTGCGCCAACCGCATTCCGCACGGCCGGGGCCTCGGCTCCTCCTCCGCCGCCATCTGCGCCGGCATCGTCGCCGCCCGCGCGGTGACCATAGGCGGCGAGGCCCGTCTGGACGACGCGGCCCTGCTGGAACTGGCCACCGAGATCGAGGGCCACCCCGACAACGTGGCCGCGTGTCTGCTCGGCGGATTCACCCTGTCCTGGATGGAGGCCGGCGCAGCCCGGGCGATCAGGATGGAGCCCCGTGATTCCATCGTTCCGGTGGTTTTCGTGCCCGGAAAGCCGGTCCTGACCGAGACCGCGCGCGGCCTGCTGCCGCGCACCGTGCCGCACGTCGACGCCGCCGTCAACGCGGGCCGTGCCGCGCTGCTCGTCGAGGCCCTCACCCGGCGCCCCGAGCTGCTGCTGCCCGCCACCGAGGACCGCCTCCACCAGGAGTACCGCGCCCCGGCCATGCCGGAGAGCGCCGCGCTGGTGGAGCGGCTGCGCGCCGACGGCATCCCGGCCGTCATCTCCGGCGCCGGACCCACCGTCATGGCGCTGGCCGACGCCGACAGCGCCGACAAGGTCGCCCATCTCGCGGGTGCGGGCTGGGCCGCGAACCGGCTGGACCTCGATGTCCAGGGAGCGAGCGTGCTGCCGCTTGCGACCTGACACCCGGTTGCCGGATTTCGAGAGGGGGAATGTTTGTTGGATCCGGTAGTGTTAACCTCAAGTCTGCACCCGACCCCACCATGGCGAGGTGCCTCGTGTCCCCGTCCGGGACAGACATTCTTCCGGGAGCCTCCCACGCCACTCCGTGTTCTGTACGCCGTACCTGGGCAGTACGTCGTATGCGGACACTGAGCGGGCCGCCGGGCACGCTCCGGAATCGGTGCTACCACGCCACGTGACACTGGGTGCCACGACTCGCGGAAGCGCCATCACCGCACATTTCTTCCGCCGCTTTGGCGGACCACCGCCCCGGCACGGTTCACGGAAGACAGGACCGTAGCCGGACAGCACAACCGGTCGCCGAGCCAGACAGGCCGACGTCCGCTCCAGGGAAGGACCCTTCGTGAGCGACACCACCGATCTGATGGGCGCACGTGTCGAGGAGACCGCTGCCGCGCCCGCCACGGACGCCTCCGCGCCTGCCACCGGTGCCGGCTCCCGGCGGCGCCGCGGTACCGGCCTCGAGGGCATGGTGCTGGCCGAGCTGCAGCAGGTCGCCTCGGGCCTCGGCATCAGGGGCACCGCGCGGATGCGCAAGAGCCAGCTGATCGAGGTCATCAAGGAGGCGCAGGCCGCCGGGGGTGCCGCCCCCAAGGCCGAGACCGCCGCCGAGGCCAAGCCGAAGCGCCGCGCCACCTCCAAGGCCCGCACCGGCGAGTCCGCCGAGAGCGGCGAGAGCACGGCGAAGAAGGCGGAGGCCAAGACCGAGGCGCCCGCCGAGAAGGCCGTGGCCCAGCAGCAGATCGAGATCCCCGGCCAGCCGGCCTCCGACGACGCCCCCACCGAGCGCCGTCGCCGCCGCGCCACCGCCGATGCGGGCAGTCCCGCCGCGAGCAGCGCCGAGACGGTCGCCGCCGAGGCCAAGGCCGAGCCCAAGGCCGAGACGCCCGCCCAGCCGCAGGCGCAGGGCGAGGCCACCAAGGGTGACGCCGGTGACGGCGAGGGCCGTGGCCGCCGCGACCGCCGCGAGCGCGGCCGTGACCGTGACCGCGACCGCCGGGGCAAGGGCGACGACCAGCAGGGCGGCCAGCGCCAGCAGCAGGGTCAGCAGCAGGGCGGCGGCCGTCAGGACCGCCAGCAGCAGGATGACGACGACTTCGAGGGCGGCCGTCGTGGCCGTCGTGGCCGCTACCGTGACCGCCGTGGCCGTCGTGGCCGCGACGACATCGCCGAGCCGCAGCTGGCCGAGGACGATGTCCTGATCCCCGTCGCGGGCATCCTCGACATCCTCGACAACTACGCCTTCATCCGGACCTCCGGCTACCTGCCGGGCCCGAACGACGTGTACGTCTCCCTCGCCCAGGTCCGCAAGAACGGCCTGCGCAAGGGCGACCACGTCACCGGTGCGGTCCGTCAGCCGAAGGAGGGCGAGCGCCGCGAGAAGTTCAACGCGCTGGTCCGCCTCGACTCCGTCAACGGCATGGCGCCCGAACACGGCCGTGGCCGCCCGGAGTTCAACAAGCTGACCCCGCTCTACCCGCAGGACCGCCTCCGCCTGGAGACGGACCCGGGCGTGCTCACCACCCGCATCATCGACCTGGTCTCGCCGATCGGTAAGGGCCAGCGCGGTCTGATCGTGGCCCCGCCGAAGACCGGCAAGACCATGATCATGCAGGCGATCGCCAACGCGATCACGCACAACAACCCCGAGTGCCACCTGATGGTCGTCCTCGTCGACGAGCGTCCGGAAGAGGTCACCGACATGCAGCGGTCGGTCAAGGGCGAGGTCATCTCCTCGACCTTCGACCGCCCGGCCGAGGACCACACCACGGTCGCCGAGCTCGCCATCGAGCGCGCCAAGCGTCTGGTGGAGCTGGGCCACGACGTGGTCGTCCTGCTGGACTCCATCACGCGTCTGGGCCGCGCCTACAACCTGGCGGCGCCGGCCTCCGGCCGCATCCTGTCCGGTGGTGTCGACTCCACCGCGCTGTACCCGCCGAAGCGGTTCTTCGGTGCGGCGCGCAACATCGAGGACGGCGGTTCGCTGACCATCCTGGCCACGGCTCTCGTGGACACCGGGTCCCGCATGGACGAGGTGATCTTCGAGGAGTTCAAGGGCACGGGCAACATGGAGCTGAAGCTCGACCGCAAGCTCGCGGACAAGCGGATCTTCCCGGCCGTGGACGTGGACGCCTCCGGTACCCGTAAGGAAGAGATCCTGCTCGGTGCCGAGGAGCTGGGCATCGTCTGGAAGCTGCGTCGTGTGCTGCACGCGCTCGACCAGCAGCAGGCGATCGAGCTGCTGCTCGACAAGATGAAGCAGACCAAGTCGAACGTCGAGTTCCTGATGCAGATTCAGAAGACGACGCCGACGCCGGGCAACGGAGACTGAGGGCAGGCAAGCCCAGGGGCCGCCCCTCGTCCAGCAGTGACGGGGGGCGGCCCTTCTGTATCTGTGCAAGGGCTGTGCAAGGGCACCATCGGCACAAGCACCCCGGAAAGGCCACAAGCGAGATCTTTGCCACAAGTATCTCGGTCGGCCCCGGTTTCCAGGCTTACGTCCTCCGGGGCTGAAACCGCAGGTGAGCGAGGTGCACCCGCGCCGTTCGACTACACAGAGTGCCCATCGCCGTACGCGATGGGCACTTTGCGTTGTGCAACTCTTTCCCGAGTTTCTCCGTCTGACCATGCGGAGCGACGATGGAGCGGTACCGACCGCGCCTGACCCTGAAAGCAGGGGGTATCCGACACCGACGAGACCTAGGAGCGATGTGTCCGCCGAGAGCACGCCGGAGCCCGTCATAACCGAGCCGGGCGAGACCGGCCCCCGTACGCCGGGCAAGGGCCGCCGCCGCAAGGCCCGCAGCAGGAGCCGCAAGGCCCTGCGCGCCACGGCCTGGACGGCCGCCGGTGTGGTCGTGCTGGGCGGCGCCGGCGTCGGGTACGTGTACTTCAAGCTCAACGGCAACATCCGAAGCGTCGACATCGACCAGGCCCTCGGCAACGACCGCCCCTCGAAGATCGACAACGGCTCCGAGAACATCCTGGTCCTCGGCTCGGACACCCGCTCCGGCTCCAACAAGAAGCTCGGCGGCGGCACCGACGACGGCAGCGCCCGCTCCGACACGGCGATGATCGTCCACGTCTACGAGGGCCACAAGAAGGCCAGCGTGGTCTCCATCCCCCGGGACACCCTGATCGACCGCCCGACCTGCACGGACACCAAGGGCACCACGCACCCGGCCGCGTCCGGCGTGATGTTCAACGAGTCCTATGGCACCGGCGGCGCGGCCTGCGCGGTGAAGACCGTCGAGTCGATCACCGGTATCCGCATGGACCACTACCTGGAGGTCGACTTCGCGGGCTTCCAGAAGCTCATCGACGACCTCGGCGGCGTCCCCGTCACCACGGCGAAGAACATCGACGACCCGCAGAGCCACCTGACCCTCCAGGCCGGCACCCACACCCTGAACGGCCGGCAGGCCCTCGGCCTGGTCCGCACCCGGCACGGCGTGGGCGACGGCTCCGACCTGGGCCGCATCCAGCTCCAGCAGGCCTTCGTCAAGGCCCTGCTCAACCAGGTCGAGCACGTCGGCGTCTTCAGCAACCCGAAGAAGCTCTACGACCTCGCCGACACCGCGACCAAGACGGTCACCACCGACTCCGACCTCGGCTCGGTGAACTCCCTGACCGACTTCGCCGACGGCCTCAAGGGCATCGGCTCCAAGAACATGGCCATGATCACCATGCCGGTCCGGTACGACCCGGCGAACCCCAACCGGGTCCTGATGGAGAAGGCGAAGGCCCAGCTGGTGTGGGACGCCCTGAAGAACGACCGCCCGATCCCGAAGTCGGCGACGACAGGTACGGCCACAGGCGAAGCCAAGGGCGTGGTGACCGATTAAGGGGCGCGGGGCTGTATCGGTATGCGGCTCCGCCGCGTGGGCGCGACCAGCCCACCACGCGCCGCACCCGCGAACGGCGACCACCAGGCACCCCGGTAGGCGGGCAGACACCCTCGAGGAATAAAGAACAGTGGCCCCCGGTTTTGGGGGATGGCCCCAGTCCTGGCAGACTGGTACGTCGGCTCCGGTTCACGCTCCCGCACCCCGTGGCAGCGACCCGGCGCCCTCCCGAAACCTAGGAGACACCTTGAAGCGCGACATCCACCCCGAGTACGTCGAGACGCAGGTCAGCTGCACCTGTGGCGCGTCGTTCACCACCCGTAGCACGATCTCCAGCGGCACCATCCGCGCCGAGGTCTGCTCCGAGTGCCACCCGTTCTACACGGGCAAGCAGAAGATCCTCGACACCGGTGGCCGTGTGGCCCGCTTCGAGGCCCGCTTCGGCAAGGCTGCCGCCGGCTCCAAGAAGTAGCGAGCCCCATTTCGCCGGTCCTCGGCCACACCCCCGCCGGGGTGTGCCCGGGACCGGCGTTTTTGGTCGCCCGCCAGCCCTTCACCCGCAGTATCAGGAGCCAAAGATGTTCGAGGCAGTCGACGAACTCGTCGCCGAGCACGCCGATCTGGAGCACAAGCTCGCCGACCCGTCGGTCCACGCCGACCAGGCGAACGCGCGCAAGCTGAACAAGCGCTATGCCGAGCTGACCCCGATCGTCGCCACGTACCGCTCCTGGAAGCAGACCGGCGACGACATCGAGACCGCGCGCGAGTTCGCGGCCGACGACCCCGACTTCGCCGCCGAGGTCAAGGATCTGGAGAAGCAGCGCGAGGAGCTCACCGAGCGCCTGCGCTTCCTGCTGATCCCGCGCGACCCGAGTGACGACAAGGACGTCATTCTGGAGATCAAGGCGGGCGCCGGCGGTGACGAGTCCGCGCTCTTCGCGGGCGACCTGCTGCGCATGTACCTGCGCTACGCCGAGCGCGTCGGCTGGAAGACCGAGATCATCGACGCCACCGAGTCCGAGCTGGGCGGCTACAAGGACGTCCAGGTCGCGGTGAAGGCCCGCGGCCAGGCCGAGCCCGGCCAGGGCGTGTGGGCCCGGCTGAAGTACGAGGGCGGTGTGCACCGCGTGCAGCGTGTGCCGGCCACCGAGTCCCAGGGCCGTATCCACACCTCCGCCGCCGGTGTCCTCGTGACCCCGGAGGCCGAGGAGGTCGACGTCGAGATCAACGCGAACGACCTGCGTATCGACGTCTACCGGTCCTCCGGCCCGGGCGGCCAGTCGGTCAACACCACCGACTCCGCGGTGCGCATCACGCACATCCCGACCGGGGTCGTCGCCTCCTGCCAGAACGAGAAGAGCCAGCTGCAGAACAAGGAGCAGGCGCTGCGTATCCTGCGCTCCAGGCTGCTCGCCGCGGCGCAGGAGGAGGCCGAGCGGGAGGCCGCGGACGCCCGCCGCAGCCAGGTCCGCACGGTCGACCGCTCCGAGAAGATCCGCACCTACAACTTCCCGGAGAACCGCATCTCGGACCACCGCGTCGGCTTCAAGGCGTACAACCTGGACCAGGTCCTGGACGGCGACCTCGACTCGGTCATCCAGGCCTGCGTCGACGCCGACTCGGCGGCGAAGCTGGCAGCCGCGTAAGACACCTACGCACGTACGAGCACGACACGGAGGACTTGCGTGAACCTGCTGCTCGCGGAGGTGGCCCAGGCCACCCAGCGGCTGGCCGACGCCGGCGTGCCCTCGCCGCGCACCGACGCGGAGGAGCTCGCCGCGTTCGTGCACGGCGTGAAGCGGGGCGAACTGCACTCCGTGAAGGACTCGGACTTCGACGCCCGGTACTGGGAGGTCATCGCCCGGCGCGAACAGCGCGAGCCGCTGCAGCACATCACCGGGCGGGCCTACTTCCGCTATCTGGAGCTCCAGGTCGGGCCGGGTGTCTTCGTGCCCCGGCCCGAGACCGAGTCCGTGGTCGGCTGGGCCATAGACGCCGTGCGCGCCATGGACGTCGTCGAGCCGTGCATCGTCGACCTGTGCACCGGCTCCGGCGCCATCGCGCTCGCCCTCGCCCAGGAGGTCCCGCGCTCCCGCGTGCACGCCGTGGAGCTGTCCGAGGACGCCCTTGTGTGGACCCGCAAGAACGTGGCGGGCTCCAGGGTGGACCTGCGGCAGGGCGATGCCCTCGGCGCCTTCCCGGACCTCGACGGCCAGGTCGACCTGGTCATCTCCAACCCGCCGTACATCCCGCTCACCGAGTGGGAGTACGTGGCTCCCGAGGCCCGTGACTACGACCCCGAGCTGGCGTTGTTCTCCGGCGAGGACGGCCTCGACCTGATCCGGGGCATCGAACGCACCGCGCACCGTCTCCTCCGGCCCGGCGGCGTCGTTGTGATCGAGCACGCCGACACCCAGGGCGGCCAGGTGCCGTGGATCTTCACCGAGGAGCGGGGCTGGGCCGACGCGGCCGACCACCCCGACCTCAACAACCGCCCCCGGTTCGCGACCGCCCGCAAGGCCCTGCCGTGAGCGGCCCGACGGCAGTGTTTTCCGAAGTCCCGCATTACGTGTACGAGGAGGCCCGCTAGACATGGCACGGCGATACGACACCAACGACGCGACCGACCGCGCGACGGGTCTGCGCGAGGCCGCGTCCGCCGTCCGCCGGGGCGAGCTGGTGGTGCTGCCGACCGACACGGTGTACGGCATCGGCGCCGACGCGTTCTCCGCGGAGGCGGTCGCCGACCTGCTCGCCGCCAAGGGCCGGGGCCGCAACATGCCCACCCCTGTCCTCATCGGCTCCCCGAACACCCTGCACGGCCTCGTCACGGACTTCTCCGAGCTGGCCTGGGAGCTCGTCGACGCGTTCTGGCCGGGCGCGCTGACGCTGGTCGCCAAGCACCAGCCGTCCCTCCAGTGGGACCTCGGCGACACCCGGGGCACGGTGGCCATCCGCATGCCGCTGCACCCCGTCGCGATCGAGCTGCTCACCGAGGTCGGCCCGATGGCCGTCTCCTCCGCCAACCTCACCGGCCACCCGGCGCCGGAGGACTGCGACGCCGCGCAGAACATGCTGGGCGACTCCGTCTCCGTCTACCTCGACGGCGGCCCGACCCCGGGCAACGTGCCGTCGTCCATCGTGGACGTCTCCCGCGGGGTGCCGCTGCTGCTGCGCGAGGGCGCGATCTCGCCGGAGGAGCTGCGCAAGGTCGTACCCGACCTCGAGGTGGCGAATTGACGGCCCCTGAAGCGGGGCGTGGCATAGGAATGGGGGAGCGTCTCGCGGAGGAGACGACGACGTTCGGCTTTCCGCGCGACACCTTCCGCATCCTCCATGTCAGCACCGGGAATGTGTGCCGCTCGCCCATCACCGAGCGGCTGACCCGCCACTTCGTGGCGGAGCGGCTCGGCGTGCTCGGCGGCGGGCTGATCGTGGAGAGCGCGGGCACCTGGGGCCACGAGGGCGCCCCGATGGAGGCCAACGCGGAGGCCGTGCTGTCGGAGTTCGGCGCGGACGCCTCCGGGTTCTTCGGCCGGGAGCTGCTCGACGACCATGTGATCAGGGCCGACCTGGTGCTGACGGCCACCCGGGACCATCGGGCGCAGGTCATCTCGATGGGGCATTCGGCGGGCCTGCGCACGTTCACCCTGAAGGAGTTCACCCGCCTGGTCCGGGCGATAGACCCGGCCACGCTGCCGCCGCTGGAGGACGGCGTGGTCATGCGCGCCCGCGCGCTGGTGCGTGCGGCGGCGGCGCTGCGCGGGTGGCTGCTCGCGCCCACGGCGGAGGCGGACGAGGTGTACGACCCGTACGGGGCACCGCTTCCGTTCTTCCGGTCGATCGGGGACGAGATACATCAGGCGCTGGATCCGGTGGTGACGGCGCTGACCGGGGTTCCGGCGCGGATGTAGGCGGTTGGACGCAGATACCGGGCGTCCCGGCTGTCCCCGGCCTACATTGGGGATACGTCACCGTCGACCGCCCGGGAGCCCGCCATGTCGGTCACCCATACCCTCGAGACCGACGTCCTGCGGCGTCAGGACCCGGCGATGGCCGAGATCCTGCTCGCGGAGGCGGCCCGGCAGTCCACGACCCTGCAGCTGATCGCCGCCGAGAACTTCTGCTCGCCGGCCGTGCTCGCCGCCCTCGGCTCGCCGCTCGCCAACAAGTACGCCGAGGGCTACCCCGGTGCCCGGCACCACGGCGGCTGCGAGATCGTCGACGTCGCCGAGCGCGCCGCCGTCGACCGCGCCAAGGAGCTGTTCGGCGCCGAGCACGCCAACGTCCAGGCCCACTCGGGCTCTTCGGCCGTCCTCGCCGCCTACGCCGCCCTGCTGCGCCCCGGCGACACCGTCCTCGCCCTCGGTCTGCACTACGGCGGCCACCTCACCCACGGCTCGCCCGCGAACTTCTCCGGCCGCTGGTTCGACTTCGTGGGGTACGGGGTGGACGCCGAGACCGGGCTCATCGATCACGACCAGGTACGTCACCTCGCCCGCAACCACCGGCCGAAGGCGATCGTGTGCGGGTCGATCTCCTACCCCCGGCACATCGACTACGCCTTCTTCCGCGAGGTCGCCGACGAGGTCGGGGCCTATCTGATCGCCGACGCCGCGCATCCCATCGGGCTGGTCGCCGGCGGGGCGGCGCCGAACCCGGTGCCGTACGCCGACATCGTGTGCGCGACCACCCACAAGGTGCTGCGCGGGCCGCGCGGCGGGATGATCCTGTGCGGCAGCGAGCTGGCCGAGCGCGTCGACCGGGCGGTGTTCCCCTTCACCCAGGGCGGCGCGCAGATGCACACGATCGCCGCGAAGGCGGTGGCGTTCGGCGAGGCGGCCACTTCGGCGTTCACCGAGTACGCCCATCAGGTGGTCGCCAACGCGCGGGTGCTCGCCGGTCACCTGGCCGCCGAGGGCCTGACCGTCACCACCGGCGGCACGGACACCCACATGATCACCGCCGACCCCGCCCCGCTCGGCGTGGACGGCCGCAGCGCACGCGGCCGGCTCGCCGCCGCCGGGATCGTCCTGGACTGCTGCGCGCTGCCGCACGGCGACGGCCGCGGCCTGCGCCTGGGTACGGCCGCGGTGACCACCCAGGGCATGGGGGAGCCGCAGATGGTGCGGATCGCGGCCCTGATGGCGGCGGTGCTGCGCGGCGCGACCGACCCGGCCGGGGCCCGGGACGAGGTGCGCTTGCTCACAGGTGACTTTCCGCCGTACCCGGAGTGACCGACGGGTGGCGAGCCGGACACCGCCGTGGCCGCCGTATCCGTACGTCCGCGTACGGATACAAGGCTGTGCCCATCCCGTCGCTCGCAGCTCCGGGTACGAGCCCGGGGTTTATTGTGTGAGCTTGAGGTCGGCTACCGGAACTCGTGGGGCATATCTGTGCGTGAATTTCTGCTGACGTTGCTCATCACGGCCGCGGTCACGTATCTGGTGACCGGGCCGGTGCGGAAGTTCGCCATCGTGGCCGGTGCCATGCCCGAGATCCGGGCCCGTGACGTCCACCGGGAGCCCACGCCCCGGCTCGGCGGTATCGCGATGTTCTTCGGGCTGTGCGCGGGTCTGCTCGTCGCCAGCCATCTGACGAACGTCGGCGAGATCTTCAAGACCTCCAACGAACCCCGGGCGCTGCTCTCCGGCGCCGCGCTCATCTGGCTCATCGGGGTCCTGGACGACAAGTTCGAGATCGACGCGCTGATCAAGCTGGGCGGCCAGATGATCGCCGCGGGCGTCATGGTCGTACAGGGCCTGACGATCCTGTGGCTGCCGGTGCCCGGCGTGGGCATCGTCGCGCTGACCTCGTGGCAGGGCACGCTGCTCACCGTCGCGTTGGTCGTGATCACCATCAACGCCGTGAACTTCGTCGACGGACTCGACGGCCTGGCGGCCGGCATGGTCGCCATCGCGTCCGTGGCCTTCTTCCTGTACGCGTACCGGATCTGGTACGGCTACAACATCGAGGCGGCCGCTCCCGCGACGCTCTTCGCCGCGTGCCTGGTCGGTATGTGCCTGGGCTTCCTGCCCCACAACATGCATCCCGCCCGCATCTTCATGGGCGACTCGGGCTCGATGCTGCTGGGCCTGGTGCTCGCCGCCGCGGCCGTCTCCCTCACCGGCCAGGTGGATCCGGACGCGATGCGGCTGTTCTTCCAGGGCAGCGAGCGGGAGACCGTGCAGGCCACCGTTCCGGTCTTCGTCCCCCTGCTGCTGCCGCTGACGGTCATCGCGATCCCGACGGCGGACCTGGTGCTCGCGATCGTCCGGCGCACCTGGCGCGGCCAGTCCCCGTTCGCCGCGGACCGCGGGCATCTGCACCACCGGCTGCTGGAGATCGGCCACTCGCACAGCCGGGCCGTGCTGATCATGTACTTCTGGTCGGCGCTGATCGCCTTCGGGGCGCTGGCGTACTCGGTCAACTCCGCCTCGATGTGGATCGTGCTCGGCGTGGTCTTCCTCAGCGCGGTCGGCCTGGTCCTGCTGCTGCTCCCGCGCTTCACGCCGCGGGTGCCGGTCTGGGCGCAGCGTTTCGTGCCGCCGCGCTACCGGCCGCGGCGCCGTACGGCCGGGGCGGCCGTGCCGGTGGAGGCCGCCGCGACGGAGGAGGCCGGGGAACGGGCCCCCGTCCACGCCGGGATCTCGGGCGTCAACGGCGCGACCGCGATCGGCCCTCGTTCGCGTTTCGTTGATCGTCGTTAGACGACTCAAGGTAAGAATCTGACTAGAGCATTGCCCGTTCATGGGGGAGCAAAGCCCCCTAATACCAGACAACTGGGCCCGGTTTCTGCACAGACGGGCGCTGTCACTCTCATGTGTGACAGCAAGCACACCTAGCAGGTAAAGACCTCATCAAATAGTTTGTGATACGGTTCACGAGAACCCGGGATAGAGCCGAAGGACCGTAGTGCGACGGTCCATTGGTGTGAGGTCTCGATCACTCAGCCCGGGACTACGCTCGTCCATGACGACACCCTGCCCCCTTGTGAAAGCGGAGTTGCCGCCATGCCGTCCAAAGACGCCCGGAACCTTCTGCAGATCGCTGTGCCCACAGCGATCGCAGGCGTGATCTCCGTCGCCGTGAGCGCCGGGGTCGCGGGGGGCAAGGGCGCACTCGGCGCGGCCGTCGGCACGGTCCTGGCCATCCTGTTCATGGGAATCGGTCTGTACGTGCTGCAGTGGACGGCAAAAACGCTCCCGCAGCTGTTCCAGATGATGGGCCTCCTGCTCTACGTCGCCCAGCTGCTGCTCCTCCTGATCTTCGTCGCTGTCTTCAAGGACACCTCTCTCTTCAACGCGAAGACGTTCGCCGTGTCGCTCGTCGTCGCGACCGTCGTGTGGATGGCCGCGCAGGCTCGCGCGCACATGAAGGCCAAGATCTTCTACGTCGACCCGGACTCCGCGAAGAGTGAGAAGCCCGAGAAGACAGGGCCGAAGCCGTGAGGGGTAGGGGCGGGATAAAGGCTTGTGAGATCTCCTGCTATCGTCCGGTGCCAACTGCGGCATCGCGGGCGCGGGCACCTGAGCTGACGCCTGCTCAATCGCGAGGCTCGATGCCCCTCAGCCGCCCCCACATCCGTAACACCAAGTCCGGTGCCGATCCGCGGCCTGCGCCGCGCCGACACAACGAGGTTGCCGTACCCATGCGTCACGCCGAAGGAGCCCGCGGTGAGTGCTGACCAGACCCAGCTCGCCTTTGACTGGAGTTGCCGGATCATGTCCGACAACGGGTGTGGCTTCCCGGCCCCGGGCCTGCAGTCCTTCCTGTTCAAGCCGCTCGTCACGGTCGGGGGCTTCGAGTTCAACAAGGTGATGCTGCTCGCGCTCGTCACCACCGTGCTCGTCGTCGCTTTCTTCTGGGCCGCCTTCGGCAAGGCCAAGGTCGTCCCGGGCAAGCTCCAGATGGTCGGCGAGGCCGGCTACGACTTCGTGCGCCGCGGCATCGTGTACGAGACCCTCGGCAAGCGGGAGGGCGAGAAGTACGTCCCGCTCATGGTCTCGCTGTTCTTCTTCATCTGGATCATGAACGTCTGGTCCGTGATCCCGCTGGCACAGTTCCCGGTGTCCTCGGTCATCGCGTTCCCGGCGGTGCTCGCCGCGATCGTCTACATCACCTGGGTCGCGCTCACCTTCAAGAAGCACGGCTTCGTCGGCTTCTTCAAGAACGTCACGGGCTACGACAAGTCGCTGGGCGGCGTGCTGCCCCTCGTCATGGTCATCGAGTTCTTCTCGAACCTGCTGGTCCGCCCGTTCACGCACGCGGTGCGACTCTTCGCCAACATGTTCGCCGGTCACCTGATGCTGGTCATGTTCACCGTGGCCTCCTGGTACCTGCTGAACAGCTGGATGGTCCCGGCGGCCGGCGTGTCGTTCATCATGACCATGGCCATGATCTGCTTCGAGCTCTTCGTCCAGGCCGTCCAGGCGTACGTCTTCGTACTCCTTGCCTGTTCCTACATTCAGGGCGCTCTCGCCGAGCACCACTGAGCCGTACCACCCCCGCCAACCCCCAGACGTCCGGTGGCCAACCCCCACCGGTCCATGAAAGAGAAGGAAGAACCGGCATGTCCGCTGCTCTTGAGACCCTCGCCGCCACCGCTGGTGTTCACGGCTCCGTCGGCTCGATCGGCTACGGCCTCGCTGCGATCGGCCCCGGCATCGGCGTCGGCATCATCTTCGGTAACGGTACGCAGGCCCTGGCCCGCCAGCCCGAGGCCGCCGGTCTGATCCGCGCCAACCAGATCCTGGGCTTCGCCTTCTGTGAGGCGCTCGCCCTCATCGGCATCGTTATGCCGTTCGTGTTCGGTCGGTAATTAGCCCACCCACCGACACGTTTCGACGAAAGGCACTGATGTGATCGCCAACCTGGTACAGCTGGCGGCCGAGACCGAGCAGAACCCGCTCGTTCCCGAGAAGCCCGAGCTGCTCGTCGGCACCATCGCCTTCGCCATCGTGTTCTTCTTCTTCTGGAAGAAGCTGCTTCCGAACATCAACAAGGTTCTGGAGGAGCGCCGCGCGGCGATCGAAGGCGGTATCGAAGAGGCCGACGCCATGAAGGTGGAGGCCGCGAGCGTCCTTGAGCAGTACAAGGCTCAGCTCGCCGAGGCCCGGCACGAGGCCGCGCGCCTGCGCCAGGAGGCGCAGGAGCAGGGTGCCGCGCTCATCGCCGAGATGCGGGCCGAGGGCCAGCGGCAGCGCGAGGAGATCGTCACCGCCGGTCACGCCCAGATCGAGGCCGACCGCAAGGCCGCCGCGCAGACGCTGCGTCAGGACGTCGGCAAGCTCGCCACCGAACTGGCCGGCAAGCTCGTCGGCGAGTCCCTCGAGGACCACGCCCGCCAGAGCCGTGTGATCGACCGCTTCCTCGACGAGCTCGAGGAGAAGGCCGAGGCCACGCGATGAACGGAGCGAGCCGCGAGGCCCTGGCAGCCGCACGTGAGCGTCTCGACGCGCTGACGGACTCCACGTCCGTGGACGCCGCATCGCTCGCGGACGAGCTGGCGGCCGTCACCGCGCTGCTCGACCGCGAGGCCGGCCTGCGCCGGGTCCTCACCGACCCGGCGCAGCCCGCAGAGGCCAAGGCGCAGCTGGTCCAGCGACTGATCGGTGGCCAGGTCAGCGGGCCCACCGCCGACCTGGTGGCCGGAATGGCGCGCTCCCGCTGGTCGCAGCCCCGCGACCTGGTGGACGCGCTGGAGGAGCTGGCCAACATGGCCGACCTCACGGCCGCGGAGCGGACGAGCACGCTCGACGACGCCGAGGACGAGCTGTTCCGGTTCGGCCGGATCGTCTCCTCCAGCACCGAGCTGCGCGCCGCGCTGACCGACCGTGCCGCCGGCCCGGCCGCCAAGACCGAGCTGCTGCACCGGCTGCTCGGCGGACGGGCCAAGCCGGTCACCGAGCGTCTGGTGACGCGCCTTGTGACCGCGCCGCGTGGACGTAGCCTGGAAGCGGGACTGGAGTCCCTGTCCAAGCTCGCCGCCGAGCGCCGGGATCGCATGGTCGCCGTCGTCACCTCGGCGGTGCCGCTGGGCGACGGCCAGAAGCAGCGCCTCGGCGCCGCCCTCGCCAAGCTCTACGGCCGGCGGATGCACCTCAACCTGGACGTGGACCCCGAGGTGATCGGCGGCATCCGGGTGCAGGTCGGTGACGAGGTCATCAACGGCTCCCTCGCGGACCGGCTGGACGACGCCGCCCGCCGCATGGCGAGCTAGCAGCAACTCAAAAAGCAGTACGCAATTACGGCCCTGGTTGGGCCGTGCAGAGGATTCACCTCTTACAGGGGGGAGTCCCCATCCCCCCCAAGTGAAACTTCGGGCCCAACAAGGAGAGCAGGGAACCCAGATGGCGGAGCTCACGATCCGGCCGGAGGAGATCCGGGACGCGCTGGAGAACTTCGTCCAGTCGTACAAGCCGGACGCGGCCTCGCGCGAGGAGGTCGGTACGGTCACCCTTGCCGGCGACGGCATCGCGAAGATCGAGGGTCTTCCCTCGGCCATGGCCAACGAACTGCTGAAGTTCGAGGACGGCACCCTCGGCCTCGCCCTCAACCTCGAGGAGCGCGAGATCGGTGCCATCGTCCTCGGTGAGTTCAGCGGCATCGAGGAGGGTCAGCCGGTCACGCGTACCGGTGAGGTCCTCTCCGTGGCGGTCGGCGAGGGCTACCTCGGCCGCGTCGTCGACCCGCTCGGCAACCCGATCGACGGCCTCGGCGAGATCGAGACGTCCGGCCGCCGTGCGCTGGAACTGCAGGCCCCCACGGTCATGCAGCGCAAGTCGGTGCACGAGCCGATGGAGACCGGCTACAAGGCCGTCGACGCGATGACCCCGATCGGCCGTGGTCAGCGTCAGCTGATCATCGGTGACCGCCAGACCGGCAAGACCGCCCTGGCCGTCGACACGATCATCAACCAGCGCGACAACTGGCGCACCGGCGACCCGAAGAAGCAGGTCCGCTGCATCTACGTCGCCATCGGCCAGAAGGGCTCCACCATCGCCGGCGTGCGCCGCGCGCTGGAGGAGAACGGCGCCCTGGAGTACACGACCATCGTCGCCGCCCCGGCGTCCGACCCGGCCGGCTTCAAGTACCTGGCGCCGTACACCGGTTCGGCCATCGGCCAGCAGTGGATGTACGAGGGCAAGCACGTCCTGATCATCTTCGACGACCTGTCGAAGCAGGCCGACGCCTATCGCGCCGTGTCGCTGCTGCTGCGCCGCCCGCCGGGCCGTGAGGCCTACCCGGGTGACGTCTTCTACCTGCACTCCCGGCTGCTGGAGCGCTGCGCCAAGCTCTCCGACGACATGGGCGCCGGTTCGATGACCGGTCTGCCGATCGTCGAGACCAAGGCCAACGACGTCTCGGCGTTCATCCCGACCAACGTCATCTCCATCACCGACGGCCAGTGCTTCCTGGAGTCGGACCTGTTCAACGCCGGTCAGCGTCCCGCGCTGAACGTCGGTATCTCCGTCTCCCGAGTCGGTGGCAGCGCCCAGCACAAGGCGATGCGCCAGGTCTCCGGCCGCCTCCGCGTGGACCTCGCCCAGTTCCGTGAGCTGGAGGCGTTCGCCGCCTTCGGTTCCGACCTGGACGCGGCCTCGAAGGCGCAGCTGGAGCGCGGTTCGCGCATGGTCGAGCTGCTGAAGCAGGACCAGTACCAGCCGATGGCCACCGAGGACCAGGTCGTCTCCGTCTGGGCCGGCACCAACGGCCGTATGGACGACGTCCCGGTCGCCGACATCCGCCGCTTCGAGAAGGAACTGATCGACTTCCTGCACCGGAAGCACCAGGGCCTGATGACCTCCATCAAGGAGGGCGCGAAGATGTCGGACGACACGATCCAGGCGATCGACGACGCCGTGGCGGAGTTCAAGAAGCAGTTCGAGACGAGCGACGGCAAGCTGCTCGGCGAGGACGTTCCTGCCGCTGCCGCCAAGTGACGTAAGGAAGGGACCTGACTCATGGGAGCCCAGCTCCGGGTCTACAAGCGTCGCATCCGATCCGTCAGCGCGACCAAGAAGATCACCAAGGCGATGGAGATGATCGCCGCCTCGCGCGTCGTCAAGGCGCAGCGCAAGGTGGCGGCCTCCACGCCGTACGCGACCGAGCTGACGCGCGCGGTCACGGCGGTCGGGACCGGCTCGAACACCAAGCACCCGCTCACCACGGAGGCGGAGAACCCGACCCGTGCCGCGGTCCTGCTCCTCACGAGCGACCGTGGCCTCGCAGGCGCCTTCAACTCCAACGCCATCAAGACGGCGGAGCAGCTGACCGAGCGCCTGGAGCGCGACGGCAAGCAGGTCGACACGTACATCGTCGGCCGGCGCGGTGTCGCCCACTACAACTTCCGTGAGCGCAAGGTCGCGGAGTCGTGGACGGGCTTCACGGACGAGCCGACGTACGCGGACGCCAAGAAGGTCGCGGCGCCCCTGATCGAGGCCATCGAGAAGGACACGGCCCAGGGCGGTGTGGACGAACTCCACATCGTCTTCACCGAGTTCGTCTCGATGATGACGCAGACGGCGCTGGACGCCCGGCTGCTGCCGCTGCGCCTCGAAGAGGTCGCCGAGGAGGCTCACCCCAAGGGGGAGATCCTCCCGCTGTACGACTTCGAGCCCTCGGCGGAGGACGTCCTCGACGCCCTGCTGCCGCGGTACGTGGAGAGCCGTATCTACAACGCGCTGCTCCAGTCGGCCGCTTCGAAGCACGCCGCCACGCGGCGCGCGATGAAGTCGGCCACCGACAACGCCGGTGAGCTCATCGAGAACCTCACCCGGCTTGCCAACGCGGCCCGCCAGGCCGACATCACCCAGGAAATCAGCGAGATCGTCGGTGGCGCGAGCGCCCTGGCCGACGCGACCGCGGGGAGTGACCGATAAATGACCACCACTGTTGAGACCGCGACGGCTACGGGCCGCGTCGCCCGGGTCATCGGCCCGGTCGTCGACGTGGAGTTCCCCGTCGACGCGATGCCGGAGATCTACAACGCCCTGCACGTCGAGGTCGCCGACCCGGCGAACGCGGGCGAGAAGAAGACGCTGACCCTGGAGGTCGCCCAGCACCTGGGTGACGGCCTGGTCCGCACCATCTCCATGCAGCCCACCGACGGTCTGGTCCGCCAGGCCCCGGTGACCGACACGGGCGCGGCCATCTCCGTCCCCGTCGGCGACTTCACCAAGGGCAAGGTGTTCAACACCCTCGGTGAGGTGCTGAACGTCGACGAGACCTACGACGGCGAGCGCTGGCCGATCCACCGCAAGGCCCCGAACTTCGACGAGCTCGAGTCCAAGACCGAGATGTTCGAGACGGGCGTCAAGGTCATCGACCTGCTCACCCCGTACGTCAAGGGCGGCAAGATCGGCCTGTTCGGCGGCGCCGGCGTCGGTAAGACGGTGCTCATCCAGGAGATGATCTACCGTGTCGCCAACAACCACGACGGTGTCTCCGTGTTCGCCGGTGTCGGTGAGCGCACTCGTGAGGGCAACGACCTCATCGAGGAAATGAGCGACTCGGGCGTCATCGACAAGACCGCGCTGGTCTTCGGTCAGATGGACGAGCCCCCGGGCACCCGTCTGCGCGTCGCGCTGGCCGGCCTGACCATGGCCGAGTACTTCCGTGACGTCCAGAAGCAGGACGTGCTGTTCTTCATCGACAACATCTTCCGCTTCACGCAGGCCGGTTCCGAGGTCTCCACGCTGCTCGGCCGTATGCCGTCCGCGGTGGGTTACCAGCCGAACCTGGCCGACGAGATGGGTCTCCTCCAGGAGCGCATCACCTCGACCCGCGGTCACTCGATCACCTCGATGCAGGCGATCTACGTCCCCGCGGACGACCTGACCGACCCGGCCCCGGCCACCACCTTCGCCCACCTCGACGCGACGACGGTTCTGTCCCGTCCGATCTCCGAGAAGGGCATCTACCCGGCCGTGGACCCGCTGGACTCCACGTCCCGGATCCTGGACCCGCGCTACATCTCCGCGGACCACTACAACGCCGCCATGCGCGTGAAGACGGTCCTGCAGAAGTACAAGGACCTCCAGGACATCATCGCGATCCTCGGTATCGACGAGCTCGGCGAGGAGGACAAGCTCGTCGTCCACCGTGCCCGTCGCGTGGAGCGCTTCCTGTCCCAGAACACCCACGTCGCCAAGCAGTTCACCGGCGTCGACGGGTCGGACGTGCCGCTGGACGAGTCGATCACCGCGTTCAACGCGATCATCGACGGTGAGTACGACCACTTCCCGGAGCAGGCGTTCTTCATGTGCGGTGGCTTGGAGGACCTCAAGGCCAACGCCAAGGAGCTGGGCGTCTCCTGAACTCCTTGAGTTCGTGAGGGGGCGGGGTGCGTCCCGCCCCCTCATCCACGCCCACTAGAATTGACCCCAACACCCGGCAGAACCGCCGGGTGGTGACCCGAGGAGCCACCCTTGGCTGCTGAGCTGCACGTCGAGCTGGTCGCCGCCGACCGCCAGGTCTGGTCCGGTGAGGCCACCCTGGTCGTCGCGCGCACCACGTCCGGCGACATCGGCGTCATGCCCGGTCACCAGCCGCTGCTCGGTGTGCTGGAGTCGGGCCCGGTGACCATCCGTACGAGTGATGGTGGAACGGTCGTCGCCGCGGTGCACGGCGGTTTCATCTCGTTCGCGGACGACAAGCTGTCCCTGCTGGCCGAGATCGCCGAGCTGTCGGACGAGATCGATGTCCAGCGCACGGAGCGGGAACTGGAGCGGGCGAAGGCGGAGGGCGACGCCGCCGCCGAGCGTCGCGCAGACGTCCGCCTGCGTGCGGCGGCGGCGCGCTGAGCCCACGCACGGCTGCCGTATGACGTCACTCAGCCGCGGCCGGCCCGGAGCAATCCGGTGCCGGTCGCGGCTGAGGCAGATGTGGGTGTTTTTTCCGTTTCATTACTCAGTAACAGAAGCAGTTCCTAGGAGACGAGGAGGTCGGTGCCGATGGTCCTCGCTCTGACTGTGTGCGGGATCGTGGTCGCGCTCGTGGTGGCGGGACTGTTCCTGTTCGGGCTGCGCCGCAGGCTCATCCAGCGCTCCGGCGGGACCTTCGACTGTTCCCTGCGCTGGGACGTGGCCGAGAAACCGGACGCCAGCGGCAAGGGCTGGTCCTACGGCGTCGCCCGCTACAACGGCGACCGCATCGAGTGGTACCGCGTCTTCTCCTACGCCTTCCGCCCGCGCCGCACTTTGGAGCGCGCCGCCATCGAGGTGGCCGGCCGCCGGCTGCCCGAGGGTGAGGAGGAGCTGGCGCTGCTCTCCGACGCGGTGGTCCTCGCCTGTACCCATCGGGGCACCCGCCTCGAACTCGCCATGAGCGAAGACGCGCTGACCGGATTTCTCGCGTGGCTGGAGGCAGCCCCGCCCGGTCAGCGCGTCAACGTCGCTTAGGACGCTTTCGGGTCCTACAGGTTGCTGCTGATGGCGTTCACCAGCTCACCGTCGCTGGTGTCGCCGCTGAACTCCCAGAAGAACGCACCGCCCAGGCCCTGGGACCTGGCCCAGCTCATCTTCCCGGCGATGGTCGACGGGGTGTCGTACGACCACCAGTTGCTGCCGCAGTGGGCGTACGCCGTACCGGCGATGGTGCCGGTGACCGGGCAGGACGTCTTGAGCACCTTGTAGTCCTCGATGCCCTGCTCGTACGTGCCGGCCGCCGGGCCCGTGGCCGTGCCGCCCGGGGCGTCCTGGGTGACGCCGGTCCAGCCGCGGCCGTAGAGGCCGATGCCGATGAGCAGCTTGGACGCGGGGACGCCGACGGACTTGTACTTGGCGATCGCGTCGGCTGTGTCGAACCCGGCCTTCGGGATGCCGGAGTACGAGGTGAGCGGGGAGTGCGGGGCGGTGGGGCCCTGGGCGTCCCAGGCTCCGAAGAAGTCGTACGACATCACGTTGTACCAGTTGACGTAGCCTGCGGCGCCCGCGTAGTCGGCGGCCTCGATCTTGCCGCCGGAGGAGCCGTCCGCGGTGACTGCCGCCGTGACCAGGGCGCTGGAGCCGAACTTGGCGCGCAGCGCGGCCATGACGTTCTTGAAGGCGGCGGCCCCGCTGGTGTCGCAGGACAGCCCGCAGGCGTTCGGGTACTCCCAGTCGATGTCGATGCCGTCGAAGACGTCGGCCCAGCGCGAGTCCTTCACCAGCTTGTAACAGGAGTCCGCGAAGGCGGTCGGGTTGGCCGCGGCCTGCGCGAAGCCGCCGGACCAGGTCCAGCCGCCGAAGGACCACAGCACCTTGAGGTTCGGGTACTTGGCCTTCAGCTCGCGCAGCTGGTTGAAGTTGCCGCGCAGCGGCTGGTCCCAGGTGTCGGCGACGCCGCTCACCGACTGGTCGGCGGTGAAGGCCTTGTCGTAGTCGGCGTAGGAGTCGCCGATCGCGCACTGGCCGCCTGTCACGTTGCCGAACGCGTAGTTGATGTGCGTGATCTTCGCCGCGGAGCCGGACGTCACCAGGTTCTTGACGTTGTAGTTGCGGCCGTAGATGCCCCACTCGGTGAAGTAGCCGAGCTTGACCTTGTCGCCGGTGGTCGGGGGAGTGGTGGTGCCGCCGGTGGTGTGCACCTTGACCGCGCCGCTGACCGGGCCGGTCTGGTCGGCGGTGTCGCGGGCCTGCACGGTGTAGGAGTAGTCGGTGCCGGCGGTCAGGCCGCTGTCCGTGTACGACGTCGTCGTCACGGTGCCGACGACCTTGCCGTCGCGCAGCACGTCGTAGTTCTTGACGCCCTTGTCGTCGGTGGCCGCGCCCCAGGAGAGCTTGACCGAGGTGTCGGTGATGTTCGAGGCGGCCGGGGTGCCGGGGGCGCTCGGGGCCGAGTCGCCCGGGACGGTCGTACCGTCACAGCTGTCGCCGTTGAGCTTGCAGTTGCTCGGCGATCCCCCTCCCGCGCCGTTGAAGCCGAAGGAGACCGAGGCACCGGGGGCGAGGGTGCCGTTGTAGGACTTGTTCTTGGCGGTCCAGTGGGTGCCGGAGCTGGTGACGTCCGCGTCCCAGGCGGAGGTGACGGACGTCCCCGAGGGGAAGTCCCACTCGACGGTCCAGGAACTGATGCTGGAGGTACCGGTGTTCTTGATGGTCCACTGACCGCCGAAGCCGGTTCCCCAGTCGCTGGTCTTGGTGAAGCTCGCCGTCGCGCCCGCCGCGGCCTGGGCGGGGCTCGCGAGACCGACGAGGCCGGCCAGGGGGAGCAGCAGGGTCGCGAAGCCTGCCGCGGCTCTGTGTCTGAAGCGCATGCTGCGCCTCCTCGTGAGAGGGAGTGGGGATGTCAGGGGCATGACTGAGCCTTCACGCCCACGGTGCTGTGAGAGTAGAAAGGTCTGGACCACCGGTCAATAGGTCTGGACCAATTTCCCGGAGCGCCGTCAGATTCCCAATTCCCGTGCCAGCACGGCCGCTTGGACCCGGCTGCGCAGCTCCAGCTTGGCCAGCAACCGGCTGACGTGCGTCTTCACCGTGCCCTCCGCCATCCGCAGCCGCTCGGCGATCTCGGCGTTCGACAGCCCTTGGCCGACACAGGACAGCACCTCGCGCTCGCGCCGGGTCAGCCCGTCCAGCACGGCCGGATCGGGGCTCGTCTCGCGCACCGGCCCCGCCGCGAACTCGGCGATCAGCCGCCGGGTCACGGCCGGCGCGACGATGCCCTCCCCGCGCGCCACCGTGCGGACGGCCGTCACCAGGTCCTTCGCCTCGGCGTTCTTCAGCAGGAACCCCGCGGCTCCGGCCCGCAACGCCCCGAAGACGTACTCGTCCAGGTCGAAGGTGGTCAGCACGAGGACGTCCGCGAGCCGTTCGGCGACGATCCGCCGGGTCGCCGACACCCCGTCCAGGCGCGGCATCTGTACGTCCATCAGCACGAGGTCCGGCCCGAGCTCCCGGGCCAGCTCCACCGCCCGCTCACCGTCCGCCGCCTCGCCGACCACCTCGATGTCGGGCGCGCTGCGCAGGATCAGGACGAGTCCGGCGCGGACGGCGGACTGGTCCTCGGCGACGAGGACACGGATCACGTCGGGTCTCCTTGGGCTTGGGTCTGGGCATGGGCCTGGGGCCGGGCTTCGGTCTCGGATTCGGTGAGGGGGAATGTGGCGCGTACGGTCCACAGGCCGGCCTTCGCCCCGGCCGCGAAAGTGCCGCCGAGCAGCGTCGCCCGCTCCCGCATCCCGGTCAGCCCGGAGCCCGAGCCGGGGGCGCGCGGGGTGTCACCGGGCCGGTAGGGGCTGGTGACCTCGACGCGCAGGGCGCCGTCGGTCTGCCCGAGGGTGACCCGGACGGGCCCCGGCGCCGCGTGCTTGAGCGCGTTGGTCAGCGACTCCTGCACGATCCGGTACGCGGCCAGCTCGACCGGCGCGGGCACCCGGCCGTGCCCGTCCTGAAGGCGCACGTCCAGGCCGTTGGCGCGGGCGCCCTCGACGAGCGTGGCCAGGCCGTCGAGCGTCGGTGTCGCGGCCGGCTCCAGGTCGCCGCTGCTGTCCCGCAGGATCCCGATCAGCCGCCGCATCTCGGCCAGCCCCGCCACGCTGTTCTCCCGGATCACGCCGAGCGCGTCCCGGGAGGTCCCCGGATCGTCCAGCGACAGCGCGGCCGTGGAGTGAATGGCGATCGCGGACAGGTGGTTGGCGACCATGTCGTGCAACTCTCGTGCCATCCGGGCCCGTTCGGCGGTGACCGCCTGCGCGCGGTCCATCTCGGCCAGCAGCGCGGTCTGTTCGGCGCGCAGCCGGGCGGCCTCGGCGGCATCGCGGTGGTTGCGCACCACCCAGCCGGTCGCGGCGGGCGCCAGCGCGACCACGCCGACGCCGACCCCGATCAGCAGCGCCTGCGGATCGCGCCAGAGAGCGGCCGGTACCACTCCGCCGAGGACCGTCAGCAGCCCGGTGATCCAGGGGATGCGGCGGGCGGAGGAGGCCGTGCCGTACAGGACGGCCGCGTACATCAGGTCGGTGTACAGCACGACGGTGACGATGCTGCCGAGCGTCATCGTGTCCAGGGTCAGCGCGAGCGTGCCGACCGCCAGGCCGAGCCGGGGCCGGATGCGGCGCAGCGGCTCACAGGCAGCGGTCAGGGCGAGCGGCACCAGCGGTGCCCAGGGTGCGGACCACAGCACGAGCGGGTTCGAGGGCACGCGCGGATGGATCCCGAGCAGCCACAGCAGCACCCCGCCGAGCAGACCGCCCACGGCGATCCGCACGTCGTCGCGGTGGGGGCGGGGGAGTGCGCGGGTCATGCCCCCATCCAACACGGCCCGCGACCGGCCCGCGTGCTCCTGGGGCAGGGTCCTGGACTGCGACTTTCGCTTACCCCGGGTTCGCCCCCGCAGACGACGATCCGCGCCCCGGCGGCCGGGAGCCTTGAGGGGTGAGCGAGGGGAGCGAACCGTGATCGTCGGGTTGATCATCGCCTGCGAGGTGGCGTTCTGGGTGCTGCTGGCGGCCGGACTGACCTTCCGGTACGCCTTGCGGATGCCCCGCACCGGCCTCGCGCTGCTGCTGTGCGAGCCGTTGCTGGAGGTCGTGCTCTTCGTCGTGACGGCGATCGATCTGAAGCACGGCGCACAGCCGGACTGGCGGCACGGCCTGGCCGCCGTCTACATCGGCTTCACGGTCGGGCTCGGCCACTCGACGATCCAGTGGGCCGACGCCCGGATCGCCCACCGCTTCGCCGGCGGCCCGCCCCCGCCGAAGCCCCCGAAGTACGGCACGGCCCGTGCCGTCCACGAGTGGAAGGTGGCGGCCCGCTGGATCCTGGCCTCCCTGGTCGCCCTCGCCCTCCTCCAGGCCGCCATCTGGTACGTCGGCTCCGCGGGCGACACCGGCTCTCTGCGCCGGTGGCAGCTGCGGATGCTGTGGCTGATCGGCATCAACGTGCTCATCGCCGCGAGCTACACGCTGTTCCCCAGGCGCGAGCGCTAACGCTCCCCGCCCGGCACCCACAGCACGTCCCCGAACTCCTTGTTCGCCACCCGGGCCAGGATGAACAGCAGGTCGGACAGGCGGTTGAGGTAGGTCGCCGTGAGCGGGTTCATGGTGTCGCCGTGCACCTCCAGGGCCGCCCAGGTGGCGCGCTCGGCCCGGCGGACGACCGTGCAGGCCTGGTGCAGGAGGGCCGCGCCGGGGGTGCCGCCGGGCAGGATGAAGGAGCGGAGCTTCTCCAGCTGCTCGTTGAAGCGGTCGCAGTCCGCCTCCAGCTTGTCGATGTAGAACTGCTCCACCCGCAGCGGCGGGAACTCGGGGTTCTCCATCACGGGCGTCGACAGGTCCGCACCCACGTCGAACAGGTCGTTCTGGACGCGCGTGAGGACCTTGACGACCTCCGCGTCCAGGCCGCCCAGCGCGATCGCGGCGCCGATCACCGCATTGGCCTCGTTGGCGTCCGCGTACGCGGAGATCCTGAGGTCCGTCTTGGGCACCCGGCTCATGTCACCGAGGTTGGTGGTGCCCTTGTCGCCGGTCCTGGTGTAGATACGCGTCAGATTGACCATACGGCCAGCCTAGTTACGCCCCGGCCGTCCGGAACACCCGTGTGCCCACCGTCACGGCCGCCACCGCGAAGCCGACGGCGACGAGAGCGCCGTAGAGCATGTGCCCGGTCGCGTACCGGCCCACGTACGCGTCGCGCACCGCGTCCACCAGATAGCGGAACGGGACGAAGTGCGAGAGCACGTCCAGCCAGGCGGGTGCCAGGGTCATCGGGAGCATCAGGCCGGACAGCAGCATCGACGGCATCGACACCATGTTGATCAGCGGGCCGAACTCCTGCGGGGTACGGACCTTCATGCCGAGCGCGTACGACAGCGAGGCCAGCGAGAGCGTGAGCAGGGCGACGAACGCGAAGCCGATCAGCACCCCCGCGAGCGGCGCGCGCAGGCCCATCACCAGCGCGGCCAGCACCAGCAGCACCGCCTGGAAGACGAAGACAGTGGCGTCGCGCAGCACCCGGCCCAGCAGCAGGGCGAGCCGGCTGACGGGGGTCACCCGCATCCGCTCCACCACCCCCTGCCCCTTCTCGACGATCACCGTGAAGCCCGCGAACAGGGCCCCGAACAAGCCGAGTTGGAGCAGCAGCCCGGGGACCAGCACCTGCCAGGAGCTGCCGGTGCCGCCGAGCGGGAGACGGGTGAGCAGGGGGCCGAAGAAGAGCAGGTAGAGCAGCGGCGTGAGCACCCCGAAGAGCAGGGCGAAGCGGGAGCGCAGCGACTGGCGCAGATAGCGGCCGTAGATGAGGGCCGTGTCGTTCAGAAGCATCTGTGTGGATCCCTAGACGGCTACGGGGGCGGGGCCGGCCTCGGCGGGACCGTGGCCGGTGATGGCGAGGAAGGTGTCCTGGAGGGTGGCGTCGAGCGAGCCGCCGTACGCGAGCTTCAGCGCGCCCGGCGTGCCCTCGGCGGCGACCGTGCCCCGGTCGACGACGACCAGGCGGTCCGCGAGGGCGTCGGCCTCGTCCAGGTAGTGGGTGGTCAGGAAGACGGTCGTGCCGTGCTCGTCGCGCAGCCGGCGGACCAGGTCCCACAGGTCGGCGCGGCTGCCCGGGTCGAGTCCGGTCGTCGGCTCGTCCAGGAACAGCACCTTCGGCCGGTGGGTGAGTGCCATCGCGATGTCCAGCCGGCGGCGCTGACCGCCCGAGAGGGCACCGGCCTTCCGGTCGAGGAGCCCGGTGAGGTCCAGCTCCCGGGCCAGTTCCTCGGCGCGCCCGGCGGCCTCGGCCTTCGGCAGGCGGTACATCCGGCCCTGGGTGAGCAGTTCCTCCCGCACGGTGATCTGCGGATCGACGCCGCCGGACTGGGCGACGTACCCGCTCGCCGCGCGCACCCCGGCCGGATCCGTCGCCAGATCGTGCCCGGCGACGGTGGCCGCGCCGCCGGTCGGCTTCAGCAGGGTGGTGAGCATCCGCAGGGTGGTCGTCTTGCCGGCGCCGTTGGGGCCGAGGAAGCCGAGGATCTCGCCCTCGCGGACGGCGAGGTCGATGCCGCGCACGGCTTCCACCGGCCCGGCCTTGGTCTGGAAGGTGCGGGCGAGTCCCGCCGCGCTGATGACTGCTGCCATGCCCACAGAAAAACAGAGTCCCTGAAATTTTGCAACGTCTCCAAGTTTTCATGTCATCCAAGCTTTCAGGGGCACCAGCGAAGTTAGGATGCGGGCATGGCAGAGGGGCTCAGGGAGCGGAAGAAGCGGCAGACCAGGCAGTACATCTCCGATGTCGCCACGGGTCTGTTCATCGAGCGCGGCTTCGACGCGGTGACGGTCGCGGAGATCGCGGAGGCGGCGAACGTCTCCGTCAACACCGTCTACAACTACTTCCCCGCCAAGGAGGACCTCTTCTTCGACCGCTCCGCCGGCATGACCGACCGGCTGGCCCGCTGGGTCCGGGGCCGGGACGCGGGGGAGTCCGCCGCACGCGCCGTCCTGCGCGAACTGCGCGGCGAGGTCGAGGCCGTCTCGCCCCGGGTCGGCCTGATGGCGGGCTACGACCGCTTCATGCGGGTCATCCACGACGCACCCGCGCTGCGCTCCCGCCTCTGGCTCCTCCAGCAGGAGATCCATGACAACGTGGCGGCGGCCCTGCGCGAGGAGGCCGGTGCCGGCGCCGGCGACCCGCTGCCTGACCTGATGGCCGGTCAGATCTGCTGGATCCACCAGACGGTCTTCGTCACCATCGGCCGCGAGATGCTCGCAGGCCGCAAACCGGCCGAAGTATCCCGAGAGGTACTCGTCCTCCTCGACGACATCGAGGACTTGTTGAGCGAACGCGTCCTGAACTACGCCGTCCGGGAAGTGCCAACCCGTGTGAACCCGTGAGCAATTGGCGCCGCGGCCACGGTGGCCCGTGTCCCGTCGGATCCGCCGACGGGAGGGTCGCCGAGTCCGTCGAACAAGACGTGACGGGCGTCTCACGCTCTGAGACCGTGACACGCGTTACTAACCGCTCACACAGCGGCTCCGGAGCGCTATGGTCCGCCGGAGAAGCAGACTTGGAGCGCGTTCAAGGGAGTCGTCAGTGGCACGGAAGCTCGCCGTCATCGGGGCCGGTCTCATGGGGTCCGGGATCGCACAGGTCGCCGCGCAGGCGGGCTGGGACGTCGTTCTGCGCGACGTCACCGACGAGGCACTGGGGCGTGGCACCGACGGCATCAAGGCTTCGTACGACAAGTTCGTGAGCAAGGGGAAGATGGAGGCGGGCGACGCCGAGGCCTCCCTGGCCCGCATCACCGCGACCACCGACCTGGACGCCGCCGCCGACGCGGACATCGTCGTCGAGGCCGTCTTCGAGAAGCTGGAGGTCAAGCACGAGATCTTCCGCGCGCTCGACAAGCTCGTGCGCCCGGAGGCCGTGCTCGCCTCCAACACCTCCGCGATCCCGATCACCAAGATCGCGGCGGCCACCGAGCACCCCGAGCGGGTCGTCGGCGTCCACTTCTTCTCGCCGGTGCCGATGATGCAGCTCGTCGAGCTGGTCCGCGGCTACAAGACGAGCGACGAAACCCTCGCCACCGCCCGGGAGTTCGCCGAGTCCGTCGGCAAGACCTGCATCGTCGTCAACCGGGACGTGGCCGGCTTCGTCACCACCCGGCTCATCTCCGCCCTCGTCGTCGAGGCGACCAAGCTGTACGAGTCCGGTGTCGCCACCGCCGAGGACATCGACCTCGCCTGCAAGCTGGGCTTCGGCCACGCCATGGGCCCGCTCGCCACGGCCGACCTCACCGGCGTGGACATCCTGCTGCACGCCACCGGCAACATCTACACCGAGTCCCAGGACGAGAAGTTCGCCCCGCCGGAGCTGATGCGCCGGATGGTGGACGCCGGTGACATCGGCCGCAAGAGCGGGCAGGGCTTCTACAAGTACTGAGGCGTCCCGTCGCCGACTTTCACCCCGGGAACATCACCCCCCGGGGTGAATTCGGTATCGGTTCGCTTACAAGCAGCAACCGCACCACCACTCACGCAGTCAGACGGTGCAACGTCACGGAGTACGCCAACCGCATTCAACGGGGAGCGCATATGCACATCAGGGGCGACCACGCCGAGCTGGTCGTCGGGGGCCGCCTCGACGTCCGCAGCGCGGCGGACGCCCGTACGGCCCTGCACTCGGCCGTCGACACCGGAGTCGGCGACCTGGTGCTCGACCTGTCCGAACTGGACTCCTGGGACGCCACCGGACTCGGCGTGATCATGGGTGCCCATCGGCGGGCCGGCCGCTGCGGTCGCCGTCTGGTGCTGCGCGGTGTCCCCCCGCAGATGCAGCGCCTGCTGGTGGCCACCCGGCTGCACCGCATCCTCGCCATCGAGGGCGGCATCGGGGTGGAGTCGCTGCCCCGGGTGTGAGCCGCGGGGGACCGGGCGCAACGCCGCGAGCGGGTGGGAAAGGGGCGACGGGGGAGACCCGGGCGCAGCCGCCGAAGCGTGCGTCGGGGGCAATCCTCACCGGACTGTGACGTCTCGGACCGCACGGCACCCCGCCCTGTCGGAGATACTGAGCGAAGGTTTAGGGTTCGGTCGCCCGCTGCCTCGCAACCCTCGACCGAGCGGGCCCGGACCAGAAGCGACAGCGCGGTGTGCGACAAGGCCGGGAGGGGCCTGAATCACGGGCACACGACGCTTTTGGGGGGCTTGGACCTATGGACCCGATCAACCCGGGACCCGAGGAGCACGGCCAGGCGCACAGCCGCCGCTCGCCCCGGGAATCCCTGACCTCCGACTTCGGCCAGAGCACGCCCGCGCTCGCCCGTACGGCGCAGCTCGTCTCCGGTGACCTGCTGCTGACCGTCAACCCCGTCGACGGCAGCGAGATAGAACCCTGCCCGCCGGCCCGGCGACCGCAGCGGCCCCGCAAGCGCACCACGGCCGAGCGAGCCGAGGCCGCCCGTGCCGCCCGGCCGCCCGTGCCGCCCGGCCCCACCCCGCCGCCGCTCGCCCTGCTGGAACGCCAGGACGAACGCGAGCGCCTGGTCCGGCTGCTGGCCCGCGGCCGCTCCGTCCGGCTCACCGGGCCCGGCGGCTCCGGCCGCACCGCCCTGCTGGACCTCGTCGCCGAGGACTGCCTGGACCTCGCCCCCGACGGTGTGGTGCGCCTGAGCGGCTACCACCGCACGCCGAGCGAGCTTCTGCACGACCTCTTCCACGCCGTCTACGACGCCCCGGAGTACCGGCCCGAACCGGACGAACTGCACGCGCTCGTCGGGGAGATCGGCGCGGTCGTCGTCCTGGACGACATCGAGTTCGGCGGAGCCGCCCTCGACGAGCTGCGCGACGCCACCCCCGAGTGCGCGTTCCTGATCGGCGCCACCCCCGACGTGCCCGCGCCGTCCGCCGAGTCCGAGGTCGAGGAGGTCTTCCTCAGCGGCCTCGGCCGCGCCGCCGGCGCGGAGATCCTGGAGCGGACCGCCGGCCGTGTCCTCACCGAGGAGGAGGCCAACTGGGCCGGCGACCTGTGGTTCGAGTCCGAGGGGCTGCCGCTGAGGTTCGTCCAGGCCGGCGCCCTGCTCCGGCAGCGCGATGAACTGCGGGCCGGCGCCGGGGCGGTGGACGCGTACGGCGTCTTCGAGGACGTACGACCCGATGCCCGCCCGCCCGTGGATCTGGCGGCGGAGCCGGCGGACGCGGTCCCGCTGCCCTCCCTGGGCGAGGCCGCCGCGCCCGCCCCGCTGCTCGCCTCCCGGCTCAGCGCCTCCGCCCGCGCCGCCCTGCGCTTCGCCGTCGCCCTCGGCGGTGAACTGCCGCACCAGGCGCATCTGCCGGCGCTGATCGGCGACACCCACGCCGACGCCGCCCTCGGTGAGCTGGCGAGCTGCGGGCTGGTCTCCCCGGTCGGCGCCCGCTACCGCCTCGCCGCCGGGGTGCTGACCCAGCTGGAGGCCGCCGGGTACGCCGACGACGCCGCGGCGCAGGCGCTGGCCGCCGCCGAGCACTACGTCTGGTGGACCGGGCATCCCTCGGTCACCCCCGAGCGGGTGTGCGCGGAGGCCGACGCGGTCCTGGCCGCCCTCGCCGCGGTGGTCCCGCAGACGGTTCCGGCTGCCGAAGGGGAACCGAGCTGCGCGGTACGGCTCGCCCGCACGGCCGCGCCCGCGTTCGCCGCCGGGCTGCACTGGGGTGCCTGGGCGCGGGCTCTGCGCTCCGGCGCGGAGGCCTCCCGGCTGGCCGGTGAGGTATCCGAACAGGCCTATTTCCACCATGAGTTGGGCATCCTGGCGCTGTGCGGCGGACAGCTCGACCGGGCGCGCGCCGAGCTGGAGGCGTCCATCGGGCTGCGCGGCGCGCTCGCCGACAAGCGGGGCACCACCGCCGGGCGCCGGGCCCTCGCACTGGTCGCCGACCGCTCCGGCGAGGTGGTCGGGATCCCGGCGACGGCGGGAGAGGAGCCGCCGGAGGTACGGCACGAGGAGTCGGCGCCACCGCCGTACGTGCCCCTCGGCGATCCCCTGGTCACCCACCGGCTCCCGGCCACCACGGCACGCGGCGGCAGCCTGCTCCTGCTGGCCCGCCGCAACCTCGTCGCGGTCGGCTCGGGCGCGCTGCTGGCCGCCGTGCTGGGTACGGTCGTCACGCTGGGCATGACGTCCAACGAGAACGCCGACAAGAACCCGGCCGGCAAGGTCGACGTCAACCCCTCGGCGAGCCAGGGCACGGGCGACGGCAGCCTCGGCGCGGACCCCCGGCAGGACCCGGCATCAGGCACCGGCTCGACCCGGACCGCCTCCCGCCCGGCGAACCCGGGCCCCGGCGGCACGCACGGCACGACGGCCGGCTCGACGCCGTCGACGCCGGCCACGATGCCATCGGCCGACCCGAGCGACACCCGGGGCACGGGCGGCGGGGGCACGTCTCCGGCGCCGTCCAAGTCCAGGCCGACGAAGCCGGGTTCGCCGACGCCGACGAAGCCGACGCCCCCGGGTGGCACCCCCAGCTCAACCCCGCCCTCCAACACGCCGACCCAGACACCCACCAAGTCCCCGACGGGCACTACGACCCCGTCCACGACGGACACGGCGAGCGGCCCGACGGCACCGCGGAGTTCGGGGAGCGCGTCGCGGTCTTCGGGCTCGGTGATCTGATCCTTTTCCGCCGCGACGGCGGAAAAGGATCGAAGGCGGCCGCTCAGAACAGGCGCAGTTTGTCGTCCTCGATGCCCCGCAGGGCGTCGTAGTCGAGGATCTGGCAGTTGATGCCGCGGTCCGTGGCGAGGACGCGGGCCTGGGGCTTGATCTCCTGGGCGGCGAAGATGCCGCGGACCGGGGCCAGATGGGGGTCGCGGTTCAACAGGTCGAGGTAGCGGGTGAGTTGCTCGACGCCGTCGATCTCTCCGCGGCGCTTGATCTCGATCGCGACCGTCTGGCCTTCCGCGTCCCGGCACAGGATGTCCACCGGGCCGATGGCCGTCATGTACTCGCGGCGGATGAGGGTGTAGCCCTCGCCCAGCGTTTCGATGCGGTCGGCCAGCAGCTCCTGGAGGTGCGCTTCCACGCCGTCCTTGATCAGGCCGGGGTCCACGCCCAGTTCGTGCGAGGAGTCGTGGAGGACTTCCTCCATGGTGATGATCAGTTTCTCGCCCGCTTTGTTGACGACCGTCCAGACGCCGTCCTCCTCGCCCGTGCCCTCCTTCAGCGTGCAGGGCGGCGACATCCAGTTGAGCGGCTTGTAGGCCCGGTCGTCGGCGTGGATGGACACGCTGCCGTCCGCCTTGACCAGGATCAGGCGGGGTGCCGAGGGCAGGTGGGCGGTGAGCCGGCCGGCGTAGTCGACCGAGCATCGGGCAATGACGAGACGCATGGTCGGCAACGCTACTCGACGCCCCTCGGTGCGCGCGATTCGCCCGTCCCGCTCCCGGTTGATCGCCCCAATTGTCCCTGGAAACTCTTGTTCATCCCTGGCCGATTGTGCCCGTAACGGGACCGTTCCATATACGCATTCTGCTGGTGTGGTCACCGACGGTTGCCTACCGTAGGGAACGGGAGGTCGCCGCATATGTACTGAGCGTGTTCGATATAGCGAACTCCCTTATCTGTCCGGCAACCCCTGCCCGTCGGGGGTGCGAGAGGAGAACCCATGTCGCTCGACGTCTCACCGGCCCTACTCGAACAGGCCGAGCGAGGCGAGGTCGACGAAGCAGCATTCGTCGACTGCGTCCGGACCTCCCTGCCCTACGCGTGGGAGATGATCAGCTCCCTGGTGGCCCAGCTGAAGGTCGACGGCGGACCGTTCGCCGACAACCAGACGCCCCCGCCGGACGAGCAGGCACGCGGACAGCTGCTGCGTGCGCTCGCGAGTGACGCCATCCGCGGCGCCCTCCAGCGGCACTTCGGTGTGCGGCTGGCCTTCCAGAACTGCCACCGGGTGGCGGTGTTCCCGCTGGACGCCTCGGTGGACGAGACGCTGGCCCGCTTCACCTCGGTGCGCAGTCAGCTGCTCAACCAGTCGCCGGAGCTCCGGGACTGCTGACGGGCAGCCCCGGCACGGCGGAGGCAGTGAGCCGCTCGCTTGCCGCTCCACCCGCACAGGTGAGTTCACCACTGGGGCGGCAAGCGCCCACGTCCGCGGGCGCGTTGCTCAGCGCAGCTGGGGCAGCACCTCGGCGCCCAGCCGCCGTAGGTTCTCCTCGGTCGCGGCGAGATCGCCCGAGCCCTCCACGAGGAGGGCGAAGCGGGAGATGCCGGTGCGCTCCGAGGTGGCCGCGAGCCGGTCGGCGGCCAGCCGCGGGGTGCCGACCGGATGCAGGCCGCAGAGCAGTTCGGTGTAGGCGTGCGGGTCGCGCATCGTGCGCTCCCGGCCGTCGACCGTCACATGCGCCTCCAGGCCCTGCTTCAGCCAGCCCGGCATCGCCTTCAGGAGGGTCTCCGCCGCGTCCGTGCGCCGGTCGGCGAGCTGGCACACCCCGGCCGAGACATGCGCGGCGCCCGCGATCTCCTCGGCCGGCCGGCCCGCCGCACGGGCCGAGCGCCGCCACAGGGCGACCATCTCGGCCTTCTCCTCGTCCCCGACGTGCATGCCGAGCAGCATCGGCAGTCCGCGCTCGGCGGCCAGCCGCACGCTCGCCGGGGAGGTGCAGGCGACGACGACCTCGGGTCCCGGGGTGTCCGTCAGTGCTTCCGAGGGGCGGGGTACGACCGGCACCTCGCGGAAGGCGAAGCGCTCGCCGGACGCCGACACCGACGGCTCGCGCAGCCAGCGCAGCAGCAGATCGAGTGACTCCGGGAATCCGTGTTCGTACGCCGCGAGGCCCGTGCCGAAGACCTCCAGGTCCACCCAGGGGCCGCCGCGGCCCACGCCCAGCGTGAACCGTCCGCCGCTCGTCAGGTGCAGCAGCGCGGCCTGTTCGCCGAGGGCGACGGGGTGTGCCGTGGGCAGCACGCTGACCGCCGTACCGACGCGGATGCGGCGGGTGCGGCCGAGCAGCAGAGCGGCCAGGGTGACGGCGGACGGGCATGTGCCGTACGGCACGAAGTGGTGCTCGGCCAGCCACACGGCGTCAAGACCGGCCGCCTCGGTGACCTCCGCCGAGCGGACCGCCCGGTGCAGGGCCTCCCCGGGGCCCTGGCCCGGGAACTGGGCGCCCAGCACAAAACTTCCTACGTACATCTCATTTCCTGCTTCCTTGGCTCCGACCCGGAGCTCCCCCACCCGCATAACCGCCTGACACGTGCCCAGGACACGGCCTGGCGGAGAGATTTGCGGATTGTCTGCAGAATGAGCCGTCGCGGAGGGGGACTTGTACGGTTTGGCTCCGTACGCGTACCCCCGTCCGCGGCGCGTAGGCTGGATGCATCCGTGCTTCCTGTATAGCCCCGAGAGGTGTCCCGTGTCCCCGCGTCGCAACCGACCGAAGGCAGCCGGATCGTCGGGCCGCAGCGCCGAGGACGACCCCGCCGGCCGGTACGGCGGCTGGCAGTCGACCGAGTCCTGGCAGGGCGAGGAGTGGAGCGTGCGCCATGTCGCCGGGGCGAGCGCCGAGGGCAAGACCTACCGCTGCCCCGGCTGCGACCAGCTGATCCCCTCCGCCGTGCCGCACGTGGTGGCCTGGCCGGAGCACGCGGGCGTCGACGACCGCCGCCACTGGCACAAGGCCTGCTGGAACGCGAAGGACCGCCGCACCATCAGGGTGCAGCGGTCCCGTAAGGCGCCGAGGTTCTAGCAGGTTCCCTCGTGGCCAACGTCCGGCGGAACGGAGGCGGGCCTCACACGTCCCGGTTCTGCAGGAGGGCGCAGGCGCCGGCGAACGCGGCCGCCGCCAGGCCCAGCATGATCCACAGGGGGTCCCAGCCCGTGGGGCCGGACCGGCTCAGGGAGTTGTCGTAGAAGCAGCTCATCTGGCTCGGGATGGAGTACTCCAGCAGCCACTGCCGGACCTTCTCCAGTGACTGCGCGGCCATGAACAGCGCGATCACCAGCGGGGCCAGCACGGTGCCGATCATGATGGTGATGGCGCCCGCGGAGTGCCGGATGATCGAGCCGATGAGCAGCGAGAACAGTCCGAGCAGCGCGATGTAGAGGCTGATGCCGACGGTCGCCTTGAGCCATTCGCCGGTGGAGGGGGTGCCGGCGCCGCCGACACCTTCCAGCATGGACGCCTGGACCATGGCCACGAAGCCGGACGTGACCAGGGTGACGACGAAGGCGACCAGGAAGAACACGATCGACTTCGCGGCGAGCACCCGCAGCCGGCTCGGGCACGCGGTCATCGTCGTCCGGATCATGCCGGTGCCGTACTCCGAGGCCGTGGTCAGCACGCCGAGCGTGATGATGCACATGCTGCCGAGGAGCAGGCCGAAGAAGCCGAACTGCAGCGGGTCCTGGTCCGACAGGCTCTGCGAACCGGAGTTGGACTTGACCAACGAGGCGGCCATCAGGCCGATGCCGAGGACGAGCACGATGAACACGCCGAGCGTCCACATCGTCGAGCGGACCGACTTGATCTTCGTCCACTCGGAGGCCAGCGCGTGCCCGAGGTGGGTGCGCACGACCGGGATCGGTGAGGTGTAACCGGGGTACGAGCCGCCGGGCGCCGCCTGCCAGTCGGGCGCGGCGGCGGGAGCCTGCGGCATCGGGGGCTGGTGGGTGCTCATCGGGCGTCCTCGGGCTTGGTCAGGTCGGCGGAGGCGGAGGCGGAGGCGGTGGGCGCGGAGGCCGGGGCCGGGGGAGCGGCGGGCGCCTGCTGCGGGGCGGCCGGGGCCTGCGGTGCGGCGGCCGGGGCCTGCGGGGCCGGGGCCTGCGGGGCCTGGGCGGGCTGCGGTGCCGCCTGCTGGGCGTACGGGTTGGCGGCTCCCGCGCCCGGCGCGGGAGCAGGCGCAGGCACGCCGGGCGCGCCCTGGGCGCCGTAACCGCCCGCCTGGGCGCCGCCGTACGGCCCCGCGGGCCCCTGTGGCATCGCGAACGGCTGGCCGCCCTGCTGGGGCGGCGGCGGGGCGTACCAGCCGGGCTGGCCCTGGCCCGGCACCGGCATGGGCGGCTGGGCGCCGGGCGGCAGCGGCTGCTGCAGGCCCGCCTTCTGGTCGATGGTGGAGCGGTAGTCCACGGCGCCCTGCGTCATCCGCATGTACGCCTCCTCCAGCGAGGCCTGGTGCGGCGACAGCTCCCACAGCCGTACGCCCGCCTCGTGCGCCAGGTCGCTGATGCGCGGCAGCGGCAGCCCGGTCACGCGCAGCGCGCCGTCCTGCTCCGGCAGCACATGGCCGCCCGCCTCGGTGAGCGCGCCGCTCAGCTTCTCGCGCAGCTGCGGCTCCGAGTCGGGGGTGCGCACACGGGCGAAGTCGGCGGAGTTGGCCGAGATGAAGTCCTTCACGCTCATGTCGGCGAGCAGCTGGCCGCGCCCGATGACGATGAGGTGGTCGGCGGTCAGCGCCATCTCGCTCATCAGGTGCGAGGAGACGAAGACCGTACGGCCCTCGGCCGCGAGCGCCTTCATCAGGTTGCGGACCCAGAGGATGCCCTCGGGGTCGAGGCCGTTGACCGGCTCGTCGAACAGCAGCACCTGCGGGTCGCCGAGCAGCGCGGCGGCGATGCCGAGGCGCTGGCCCATGCCGAGAGAGAAGCCCTTGGAGCGCTTTTTGGCCACTTCCTGGAGGCCGACCACACCCAGCACCTCGTCCACCCGCCGGGCCGGGATGCCCGACAGCTGGGCGAGGCTCAGCAGGTGGTTGCGGGCGCTCCGGCCGCCGTGCACGGCCTTGGCGTCGAGCAGCGCGCCGACCTGGCGGGGGGCGTTGGGCAGCTTGCGGTACGGGTAGCCGCCGATCGTCACCGAGCCGGACGACGGGTTGTCCAGCCCGAGGATCATCCGCATCGTCGTCGACTTGCCCGAGCCGTTCGGCCCGAGGAAGCCGGTGACGGCACCCGGCCGCACCTGGAAGGAAAGGTTGTACACGGCGGTCTTGTCGCCGTAGCGCTTGGTCAGGCCGACAGCCTCGATCATGCTCCGCACCCATCGAAAGGTTCAGGACAGCGGGGCACACGCCCCCGTAAGGGTTAGGAGGATATCGAGGAGCTGACGGTTCCGCCCAAAAGAAAGTAAAGCCAAACCACTACGGTCCGTGACGCAAGGGACTACTGAGCGTCCCTGCGTTTGAGGACGGCATACCCGCCGGCCAGCGCGGCGATCACCCACAGCACCATGATCCCGAGCCCGCCCCAGGGCCCGTAGGGCGTGTCGTCGCCGGTCGGCACCACCGCCCGCATGATCCGGCTGCCCGCCTGGTCCGGCAGGAACCGGCCGATCTTCTTCGTGGCGTCCACGTTGCCCAGGATGTTGGAGATCAGGAAGAAGAACGGCATCAGGATACCGAGCGACAGCATCGGCGAGCGCAGCATCGCGGCGACGCCCATGGAGAACATCGCGATCAGCGTCATGTAGAGCCCGCCGCCGAGCACCGCGCGCAGCACGCCGGGGTCGCCGATCCGCGCCCGGTGGGGGCCGAGCATCGCCTGCCCGAGGAAGAACGCGGCGAAGCTCGTGCACATGCCGACGACCAGCGCGAGCGTGGTTGCCACCGCGATCTTGCTGAACAGAAAGGTGGCGCGCTGCGGTACGGCGGCCAGGGAGACCCGGATCATGCCGGTGCTGTACTCGTTCGAGACGACCAGCACCCCGAACACGATCAGGGCGAGCTGCCCGAGGCTCATGCCCGCGAAGCTGATGTAGGTCGGATCGAAGGACAGCCGGTCCTGGACCGGCATCGAGTCGAACTGGCTCCTCGACAGCGCGGAGATGAGCATCCCGACGGCGATGGTGACCACCACGGCCAGGGACAGTGTCCACACCGTGGACGCCACCGACCGGATCTTGGTCCACTCGGACCGGATGACCTGGACGGCCGTCATCCCGCACCGCCCTTCCAGCCGGCGCCCCAGCCCTGCGGTGCCGGCTCCGGGCCGTCCTGCGCGTGGTACTCCACCGCCTGCGCCGTCAGCTGCATGAACGCCTCCTCCAGTGAGGCCTGCTGCGGGCTCAGCTCGTGCAGCACGATCCCCTGCCGCGCCGCCAGCTCCCCGATCCGCTCGGCCTTGCCGCCGTCCACCTCCAGCACGCCGCCACCCGCCTCCACAACGGTGATCCCGTCCCCGTGCAGCACATCGAGCAGCCGCTCGCGCTGCGGGGAGCGGATGCGCACGTACGACCGCGAGTTGGCCCGGATGAAGTCGGCCATGGAGGTGTCCGCGAGCAGCCGTCCCTGCCCGATGACGATCAGGTGATCGGCGGTCAGGGCCATCTCGCTCATCAGGTGACTGGAGACGAACACCGTCCGCCCCCGCGCGGCCAGCGATTTCATCAGGTTCCGGATCCAGTGGATGCCCTCCGGGTCCAGCCCGTTGACCGGCTCGTCGAACATCAGGATCCGCGGGTCCCCGAGCAGCGCCGCGGCGATCCCGAGCCGCTGCCCCATGCCGTACGAGAACCCCTTGGCCTTCTTCCGCGCGACGGCGGCCAGCCCGACGGTCTGCAGCACCTCGTCCACCCGACGGCTCGGGATGCCGTTGCTCTGCGCCAGACAGAGGAGGTGGTTGTAGGCGCTCCGGCCCCCGTGCACGGCCTTCGCGTCCAGCAGCGCCCCGATGTACGTCAGCGGGTCCCTCAGCCGGTCGTAGTGCTTGCCGTCGATCCGGACGTCGCCGGCGGTGGGATGGTCCAGCCCGAGGATCATCCGCATGGTGGTGGATTTCCCGGCCCCGTTCGGCCCGAGGAACCCGGTGACGATGCCCGGCCGCACGGCGAAGGTCAGATGGTCGACCGCCACCTTCTCGCCGTACCGCTTGCTCAGCCCCACCAGCTCGATCATGCGGCCACGCTAAGACGGGAAAAAGCCCCCTGCCACTTGAGGCAGGGGGCTTCGAAAGCGCCCCAAAGGGGCGCGGGGAACTGCGCGACAAGCCACGACGGAGCCGCAGATTCCCCGCGACCCGCAGTTACCGGGTCTGCTGCGCCGGGACACCCCGGGAGATGGGCTCGTCGTCGGTCGTGGTCCCCGCGGCGGCGACCGCCGCGCCGGTCAGCGTGGCGAGCATCTCGCGGACGTTCGTCAGCTGGGCGTTGATGCTGTCGCGGCGGTTGGTGAGCGCCGCCAGCTCGCGCTCGGATTCGGAACGGATGCGGTCGGCCTTGGCGTTGGCGTCGGCCACGATGTCCTCGGCCTGGCGCTGGGCCGTCTCCACCGTCTGGCGGGCGCGGCGCTCGGCGTCGGTGCGCAGCTTCTCCGCCTCCAGGCGCAGCTGCTCGGCGCGGTGCTCGATCTCCGCCAGCCGCTTCTCGGCCTTCTGCTGACGCGAGGCCAGGTCGCGCTCGGACTGCTCGCGGCGCTTGGCCAGGTTCGTCTCGAAGTCGGCGGCGGCCTGCGCGGCCTTGGCGCGGGTCTCCTCGAAGAGGGCGTCCGCCTCCTCGCGCTTGGACTGCGCGTCCTTCTGCGCCTCGGCACGCAGCCCGGCGGCGTCGGCCTTCGCCTTCTCGACGATCCGGACGCCCTCGTCCTCGGACTTGGCCTTGCGCTCCGCGGCGTAGGACTCGGCGTCGTTACGGACCTGCTGGGCCGCCGACTCGGCGAGGTCGCGGTGCTGTTCGGCCGCCCGACGGGCCTCCTCACGCAGCTCCTTTGCCTCTTCCTCGGCCAGCCGCAGGATCTTCTCGACCCGCGCGCCGAGACCCGCGTACGACGGCTCGGCGTCGGTGACCTGGGCCTGGGCGTTCTGCGTTTCGAGGTGGAGCTCCTCGATGCGCTTCTCCAGGGCGGTGATGCGGGCAAGAGCGCTGTCACGGTCGGAGACGAGCTTGGAGATACGTTCGTCCACCTGAGCGCGGTCGTACCCACGCCGCACAAGCTCGAAGCCGTAGGGGGAAGTGTCGCTCATGGGGTTCCTGTCAAGTGAGACCGGTGAGGTGATAGGGGGAATCCTAGGGGCCGAAGCGGTGTGTCATCGAGCGGATACGTGTTTGATCTGGAGAATGACACCTCTTTTGGGTGGCTGACCGTCGGACGGCTTGCCAAGGACCCGGACAAAGCCCCCAGGAGACACCCGAATGGACCTCACACGCTAGCCGTCTGACGCCTTGCCACCCGAACGGGGGGCGCCGACCGTCGCACCGGCCTTGACCCCGCCCTCCTTGCCGGACGACGGCGCCTCGAAGGACTCCAGCGCCTCCAGGACGTCCTGGACCCGGGAGATCTCGGCGTTGATGTCCTCGCGCCGGCGCACCAGGATCTCCAGCTCGCGCTTGCCCTCCTCGACCGTGCGCCGGGCCTCGCGGATCGCCTCGTGCTTCAGCTCCTCGGCCTCCTTGATGAGGCTGGCCTTCTTCTGCTCGGCCTCCTTGAGCAGCCCCTCCGCCTTCTTGACGGCGGCGATGCGCACCTTGCCCGCCTCGGAGTTGGCCTCCGACACCAGCTCCTTCGCCTTCGCCTCCGCCTTCTCCAGCTGCTCCTCGGCGGCCTTGATGAGCGCGTCGCAGCGGTCGCCGGTCGACTTCATCGTCTCGGCCGCCTCGCGGCGGGCCCGCTCGTGCAGGTCCTCGATCTCGGTGGTGATGCGGTCGCGCAGCTCCTCCGCGCGCTCCCTGATCGCGGTCGCGTCCCGGCGGGCGCCGACCAGCAGCTCGTCGGCGTCCGTGCGGGCCTTCTCCACCCGGGAGTTGCCCTCGACGGTCGCCTCGGAGACGATCCGCTCGGCCTCGCTGCGGGCCGCGCCCACCATCGTGTCGGCCTGCGCCTCGGCGTCCGCGGTGGTCTTCAGCGCCTGTTCCTGCGCCTCGCCGAGCAGCTTGTCGACCTCGGCCGTGGTCTCGGTGATGAGCGTGTCGACTTGCTCGGCCGCCTCCGAACGCCGCTTGTTGGCCTCCCTGCGGGCCTCGTCCAGGGTCCGCTCGGCCTCCTCGCGGGCGGAGTTGACGAGCCGCTCGGCCGCCGCCTCCGCGTCCGCCTTGAGCTGTTCGGCCTCCGCCCGCACCCGCTCGGCGTGCTGCTGGGCCGAGCCGACCGTCTCGGCGGCGTCGGCGCGCAGCCGCTCGGCCTCGCCGGTGGCGTCCCCGACGAGCTGCTCGGCGGCCGCCAGGGCCTCCGCACGCACCCGGTCCGCCTCGGCGACCGTCTCGGTCTGGAGACGCTCGGCCTCGTTGCGGGCCTCGGTGATCAGGGTGTCGGCCTGGGTCGCCGCGTCCGAGCGGATCCGGTTGGCGTCCTCGCGGGCGTCCGCCCGGGTACGGGCCGCGGCCTGGTCGGCCTCGGCGAGCGCGTCCGACGCCTCGGTGCGCACCCGCTGGGAGTACTCGCCCGCCTCCGCGCGCAGCCGCTCGGCCTCGGCGATCGCCTCCCCGACCGTACGCTCGGCCAGGGCCTTGGCGGCCTCCGTCTCCTCGTTCGCCTCGCGCCGGATCCGCGAGGCGTCCTCGCTCGCCCGCTCCCGCTCGGCGTAGGCGTCGGCGCGGACCCGGTCCGCCTCCTCCTCGGCCTCCCGCCGGGTGCGGTCCGCGGCGTGCTCGGCGGCCGAGCGCAGCCCGGTGATCTCCTCCTGCGCCTGCTCGTGCAGCCCGGCGACGGAGTCCCGTACCTGCTGGGCGTGCTGCTCGGCGGCGGACACCATCTCGGTGGCGCGCCGGTCGGCCTCCTCGACCAGCCGGATCGCCTCGGCCTGCGCCTCCTCGACCCGCGCGCGGGCCACGGCCAGCAGTTCCTCGCTCTGCTCGCGGGCCCGCTCGCGCTCCTGGTCGGCCTCGGCCCGCGCGCTGCCGAGCGTCTCCTCGGCCTCGCGGCGGCGCCGGGCGGCCTCCTCCTGCGCGGCGGCCAGCGTCTCGGACGCCTCCGTGGCCAGCCGTTCGGCGGCGGCCCTCGCCTCCGCGCGCACCCGGTCGGCGGTGTCCTGCGCCTCCGCCTTCAGCCGCTCGGCCTCGGCGGCGGCCTCGCTGCGCAGCCGTACGGCGACGGCCTCGCCCTCGGCGCGGGAGGCGGACGCGTCGGCCGCGGCCTCGGTACGCAGCCGTTCGGCCTCGGCCTCGGCCTGCTGCTGGAGGCCGCGGATGCGTTCCGCCGCCTCGGCGCGCAGCCGCTCGGTCTCCTCGGCGGCCTCCCGGCGGATCCCGGCGGCCTCCTCGCGGGCCTCCGTGAGCGCCTGCTCGGCCGACTCGAGCCGGTCCTGCGCCTCCGTCTGCAGCCGCGTCAGCTCCTCGGCGGCCTCGGCGCGGCGGGCCTCGACGATCCGCTCGGTCTCCTCGCGCAGCTCGCGCGCCGCGGTCTCGGCATCCGTCCGGACCGTCTCGACCTGCTCGTCGGCCTCGGCGCGCAGCCGCTCGGCCTCCTTGCGGGCACGGTCCAGGGTCTCCTCGGCCTGCCGGCGCAGGCTGGTGGCCCGCTCGATGGCCTCGGTGCGGACCTTCTCGCTGTCGGCGGTCGCGGTCTGCCGCAGCTCGTCGGCGTCCGCCTTGGCCTTGGCCAGCAGCTCCTCGGCGGACCTGGCCGCCTCCTCGATCTGCGCGACCGCCTCCCGGCGGGCCTCCGCGCGGATCGACTCGCCCTCGGCGACCGCGTCGGCGCGCAGCTGCTCGGCCTCGCCGCGCAGCCGGCGGGCCTCCTCCTGCAGCTCGACCGTCTTGGCGCGGTACTCCTTGGTGTCGTCCTTCGCCGCGCCCTTGAGCTGCTCGGCGATGTCGTGCGCCTCGGCGCGCAGCCGGTCCGCCTCGGTCTCGGCCTCGGTGCGGATCCGCTCCGCCTCCTCGGCGGCGGCCTTGGTGGTCCGCTTGGCCTCCTCGGACGCCTTGTTCAGCACGTCCTCGGCGGTCTTGGCCGCCTTGGACAGCTGGGTCGCGCTCTCCTCGGCGGTGAGCGTGCGGGCCTTCTCCGACGCCTCGGCGACGATCTTCTCGGCCTCGGCACGGGCGTCCGCGACCAGCTGCTCGGCCTCGGACCTGGTCTGCTCGGCCTCCTTGGTGGCCTCCTCGACCAGCCGGGCGACCTGCTCCTTCGCCGTGCGCGTCCGCGCCTCGCCCGCCGCCTCGGCGCTCGCCAGCCTCTTGGCGGCGGCCTGCTCGGCCTCCGTCTGCAGTTTCTCGGCCTCGGCCTGCGCCTTGCGCAGCGCCTCCTCGGCCGCCGCCATCCGCTCCTCGGCGGCCCGGCTCAGCTCGGCGGCCTGCCGGCGGGCGGCGTCCGACTCGCTGGCCGTGCTGGTGCGCAGCTGCTCGGCGTGGTCGGTGGCCTCCTGGGCCTGCGTGGAGGCGGCGTTCAGCAGGCGCTCGGCGTCCGTACGGGCGCGGCGCAGGATCTCCTGGGCCTCCGCGCGGGCCGTCTCGGCGTCGCTCTGGAGCCGCTCCCGGGCCTCCCGGGTCACCCGCTCGGCCTCCGCGCGGGCGGCGGCGAGCGCCTGCTCGGCCTCGGCGCGGGACTCGTCCAGCAGCCGGCGGGCCTGCTGCTCGGTGCGGGCGCGCAGCTGCTCGGCCCAGGCCACGTTCTCGTTGACGTGCGACTCGACGGTGGCGCGGCGCTCGGCCAGCTCCTGGTCGAGCTGCTGGCGCCGGGTCACCGCCTCCTGGTGCAGTTCCGCCTGGAGCCGGGCCGCCTGCTCGGCGTGCTCCTGCAGGATGCGCTGGGTCTGCGCGCGGGCCTCCGCGGCCATCCGCTCGGCGTCCTGGCGCAGCTGGTCGGCCTGGATCTGGGCATTACGGAGCAACTGCTCGGCCTGATAGCCGATGTCACCGCCGTCGAAGGCGGGCCGGGTCATCAGAGTGCGGCGCGCCTCGTGCAGCTTGGCGCGCAGCACCTCGACCTGGTAGCCGAGGTCCTCGGCGTGCTGGATCGCCTTCTCCCGCTCGGTCCTCAGCCGCTTCATCTCGGCCTCGAACCGAGAGAGGTGGTCGACGTCAGCCGCCGGCTCTCGCTCCTGGCTCTCGTAGCCCCGCACTGCGCGGTCCCATCCGTCCCCTGGTCAGCTTCTCCAACGAGCCTCGTCCTCCGCCGAACGGGGCCCCCGGGGAATGGTGTCAGATCAACGGCGGAGCACGGGCTGCTGCCCCGACGCTCGTCCCCCGAAACCCGGACCCCGGAACGGCCGTCCCCCACTTTCGGGGACGACCGCCCCCAACCCTACCGGCCCTTATGTACGGGGGTCAGTGCTCGGGCGACTCAACAGGGGCCGAAGTGACCAGTTCCGTCAGCACGCCATGGCAGTCCTTCGGGTGCAGGAAGGTGATCCGCGACCCCATGGTTCCGTGCCGGGGCTCGTCGTACAGGACGCGTACGCCCTTGCCGCGGATGTCGGCGGCGTCCCCGTCCACGTCCGCCGTGCCGAAGGCGATGTGGTGGACGCCCTCGCCGTTCTTGGCCAGCCACTTGCCGACCGCGGAGTCCTCGCGGGTCGGCTCCAGCAGCTGGAGGTAGGAGGCCCCGCCGTCCGAGGTCTCGTTGATCTTGAGCATGGCCTCGCGCACGCCCTGCTCCTCGTTGACCTCGGTGTGGAACACCTCGAAGCCGTACGTGGCCCTGTAGAACTCGACGGTCGCGTCTAGGTCGCGGCAGGCGATCCCGATGTGGTCGATTCGCGTCAGCATGGATTCAGTGCAGCGCTACGGCGGTGGTTACGCAACGTGCGCGCGATCACACCGACGGCCCGATGACGGCACGGAGTGCCATCAGTACATTCGAAGTAAACCCTCGTTCACTCCTCGGCTGTGCAGGCCGGTAAGGGGATCGCAGCTCATGCCTTCTGGAACGACCAGCTCGGTGATCGTCGCGGGTGCACGCACCCCCATGGGACGACTGCTCGGCTCCCTCAAGTCCTTCTCCGGAGCCGATCTGGGCGGCTTCGCGATCAAGGCCGCCCTCGACCGTGCGGGGATCGGTGGCGACCAGGTGCAGTACGTGATCATGGGCCAGGTGCTCCAGGCCGGCGCCGGCCAGATCCCGGCTCGCCAGGCCGCCGTGAAGGCGGGCATCCCGATGAGCGTCCCGGCGCTCACCATCAACAAGGTCTGCCTCTCCGGCCTCGACGCCATCGCGCTGGCCGACCAGCTGATCCGCGCCGGCGAGTTCGACATCGTCGTGGCGGGCGGCCAGGAGTCCATGACCAACGCCCCGCACCTGCTGCCGAAGTCCCGCGAGGGCTTCAAGTACGGCGCGGTGCAGATGCTCGACGCCATGGCCTACGACGGCCTGACCGACTCCTTCGAGGGCATCGCCATGGGCGAGTCCACGGAGAAGCACAACACCCGCCTCGGCATCGGACGCCCCGAGCAGGACGAGATCGCCGCCCTGTCCCACCAGCGGGCCGCCGCCGCGCAGAAGAACGGCCTGTTCGAGGCCGAGATCACCCCGGTGGAGATCCCGCAGCGCAAGGGCGACCCGGTCCTGTTCAGCAAGGACGAGGGCATCCGCGGCGACACCACCGCGGAGTCCCTGGGCAAGCTGCGCCCCGCCTTCAGCAAGGACGGCACGATCACCGCCGGCTCCTCCTCGCAGATCTCCGACGGCGCCGCGGCCGTGGTCGTGATGAGCAAGGCCAAGGCCGAGGAGCTGGGCCTGACCTGGCTCGCGGAGATCGGCGCGCACGGCAATGTGGCGGGCCCGGACAACTCCCTGCAGTCCCAGCCGTCCAACGCCATCCAGCATGCCCTGAAGAAGGAGGGCCTGGAGGTCTCCGACCTCGACCTCATCGAGATCAACGAGGCCTTCGCCGCGGTCGCCGTGCAATCAATGAAGGACCTCGGCGTGTCCACCGAAAAGGTGAACGTGAACGGTGGTGCGATCGCCCTCGGTCACCCGATCGGCATGTCCGGCGCCCGTCTCGTGCTGCACCTGGCGCTCGAGCTCAAGCGCCGCGGCGGGGGTACCGGCGCGGCCGCGCTGTGCGGTGGCGGCGGCCAGGGCGACGCCCTGATCGTGCGGGTGCCGAAGGCCTGACTTCCCCATACATCGCTGAAGGTACGTTGCTGAAGTGAACGGAGCTGTTTGATGCAGGACGTCTCCTCTCTGGTGGCCCTGGCCAGGGAAGGCCGGCCGCGGGCCGTGGCCCGGCTGATCTCCCTTGTGGAGGGGGCGTCCCCGCAGCTCAGGGAGGTCATGGCGGCGCTGGCCCCGCTGACCGGCAACGCCTATGTGGTGGGCCTGACGGGCTCACCCGGTGTCGGTAAGTCGACCTCCACCTCCGCGCTCGTCACGGCCTACCGCAAACAGGGCAAACGGGTCGGCGTCCTGGCCGTCGACCCGTCCTCGCCGTTCTCGGGCGGCGCCCTGCTCGGCGACCGCGTCCGCATGTCGGAGCACGCCTCCGACCCGGGTGTCTACATCCGCTCGATGGCGACCCGGGGCCACCTGGGCGGCCTGGCCTGGGCGGCGCCGCAGGCGATCCGGGTGCTGGACGCGGCGGGCTGCGACGTGATCCTGGTCGAGACGGTGGGCGTCGGCCAGTCCGAGGTCGAGATCGCCTCCCAGGCGGACACCAGCGTGGTCCTGCTGGCCCCGGGCATGGGCGACGGCATCCAGGCGGCGAAGGCGGGCATCCTGGAGATCGGCGACGTGTACGTCGTCAACAAGGCGGACCGGGACGGCGCCGACGCCACGGCCCGCGAGCTGAACCACATGCTGGGCCTCGGCGAGTCCCGCGGGCCCGGCGACTGGCGCCCGCCGATCGTCAAGACGGTCGCGGCCCGCGCCGAGGGCGTCGACGAGGTCGTGGAGGCCCTGGAGAAGCACCGCGCGTGGATGGAGGAGCGCGGCGTCCTCGCCGAGCGCCGCAGGGCCCGCGCGGCCCGCGAGGTGGAGACCATCGCCGTCACCGCCCTGCGCGAACGCATCGGCGACCTGCACGGCGACCGCCGCCTCAGCGCGCTCGCGGAGCGCATCGTCGCGGGCGAACTGGACCCGTACCGCGCGGCGGACGAGCTGGTGGCCGGTCTGACGCAGGGCTGAGCCTCGCCAACCCGCCGCTGCTGTTGCTAGGTTGGCGGGCATGTTCCTCACCTTGGCGTAGAGCGCACACCGGACCGCGAGGCCGCCGAGAAGGCCCTCGCGTCCTTCGGTGTCCCCTCTTCCGCCTCCCACCAGAGGAACATCAGCATGTCCACGCATGCCCCTACGCAGTCCTCGTACGCCGCCGTGCTGCGCCTCCCGCACGCGCGCCGCACCTTCGCCTCCGCCCTCACCGCCCGTCTGTCCTACGGCACGGTCTCCCTGGCGGTGATGCTGTCCGTCACCCGGGCCACCGGCTCGTACGCCGTCTCCGGCGCCGTCATGTCCCTGTTCGGGGCCGCGACGGTCTTCCTGATGCCGCTCAGGGCGGCCTTGATCGACCAGTACGGGGCGCGCAGGGCCCTGCTGCCCATGTCGGTGCTCTACGGCGCCCTGCTGTGCGTCCTGGCCGCACTGACCTGGCGCCCCGGCGCACCCCCGGCGGCCATCGCGATCGCCGCGGCCCTCGCGGGCGCCTGCGCGCCGCCACTGGGCCCGACCATGCGCGCGGTGTGGGCCGAACTGGCCCCGGAACCGGGCATGCTGGCCCGCGCCTACAGCCTGGACGGCGTCGCCGAGGAACTGCTGTACGTCTCCGGTCCGGCCCTGGTCGGCGCGGTGATGGGCTTCGCCCCGCCGGCGTCCGCAATCCTGCTCAGCGCGCTGCTGATCGTGGGCGGTACCTGCGTCTTCGTCACGTCCCCGGTGCTGCCCGGCCCGCGGGCCGCCGCCCCGGGCAAGACGCGCGGCGCCCTCTGCGGGCTGCTGGCGCCGGTCGTCGTGGCAGCGGGCGCCGGACTGGCCCTCAGCGGGGTGGACCTGCTGGCGATGGCCTTCGCCACGCAGCGGTCGTACGACACCGCCGTGGTGCCCTGGGTGCTGGGCGCGCTCTCTGCGGGCAGTGCGGTGGGGGGCCTGGCCAACGGGGCGGTGGCGTGGCGGGCACCGGCCCGGGTACGGCTGTGCGGGTTCGCCGTGGCGCTCGGCCTGGTGATCGCGGGGGCGGGCCTGGCGCCGGGCCTGTGGCCCCTCGCCGGAGTCATGGCACTCGCCGGGGCGTTCATCGCCCCTACCCTGACGACGGCGTACCTCGTGGTCGACGAGGCGGCACCCGAGGGTGCCCGCACACAGGCGGGCGCCTGGGTCAACGCCGGGGTGAACGCCGGGAGTTCGGCGGGAGCGGTGGTGACGGGGCTGCTGATCGGACGGGTGCCGCTCGGGGTGTGCTTCCTGCTGGCGGGCGGGGCGGCCGTGCTACCCGCCGTGGCGACGTATCGCCGTCGCCGGGTGCGGGCGGCACGGGTGGGCGCTGGGGTCGCCCCTCTGGAGGAGGAACCTTGCCGGCCCCGGTGAGCGACCCACCCCCGCCCCAGCTGCGGCACCCCGCACTGCTCAGGGACGTCCCCGCTGCCCCCTGAGGTGCTCGGCGATCGGTTTCAGCGCCTTGTCCAGCTCCATCAGCGCCTCCGGCGACAGCAGGTCGATGAAGTGCCGCCGCACGGAGGCGACATGATGTGGCGCCACCTTCTTCATCGTCTCCATGCCATGCTCGGTCAGCACGGCGTACAGCCCCCGCCGGTCGGACTCGCAGTTCTCCCGGCGCACCAGATTCGCGTTTTCCATTCGCGTGATCTGGTGCGACAGCCGGCTCTTGGACTGCAGGGTCGCGGAGGCGAGGTCGCTCATCCGCATGCGCAGATCGTCCGACTCGGACAAGTTCACGAGGATCTCGTAGTCGTTCATAGTCAGGCCGAACGGCTGCAGATCCTTTTCCAGCTGGTACGTCAACAGCCTGTTGACCTCCAGGTGGGTGCGCCAGGCGCACTGCTCCGCATCGGTCAGCCAGCGCGTGGCCGTTTCGGTCTCCATGAATGAAGTCTACCTAAGAAGTTGAATGACGAACTACTTCGGGTGGTGTGACAGTGCGCACGCGTTCGACGTCACACTCCGCAGACTACCGCTCACAGCCCGAAGCGACGCTGGAGGTCTCCCAGCTGTCCGGGAAGGCGCGGTGCACCCGCCGATTGCGGACCGTGTCCGACCGACCCCGGAACGCCACCTCCGGGCACCCCTGGCTCGGACGGAACGACCCCCGTCGCCGTCTCCTCCATGAGGGTCTCCGTCGACTGCAACAGCACCGTCCCGGCGCCCACGAACTCGAACTGGTGCTCCTCCCCGGACACCCCGCCGAGGCCCGTCATCGCACGTAGACCGCCCAGTACACCCGTCAGATAGCCGTGGTCGTAGTGATGGCACGGCGACGGGCAGTCGGCCCACCCGACGAGCGCCTGCGGGTCGACCCGGATCGGAGGTTCCATGAACACCACCGGACCGTTAGATGCGGCGACAAACTTGCCGGTTCCGATAAGGGTCAGAAAACCCGGCACGATCGATTGCTTGAGCGCGAGACTTGGCTGAAAAGCGAGCAGGTTGCCCGCGCGAATGGTCAAGTTCCCGTCGTCCAGGTCGTAGGAATTGACGTCGAAGGCCCGGTCGGCGAGCAGCATCTTGCCCGAGCCCGCCGCCACGACCCAGTCGCTCGCGTGCAGTGGCGAATGGAAGGACGTGCGGACAACTCGGTCGAGTCGCCCATGCCCGATGCCGTTGAACTCGATCGCCCCGTAGTAGGCGATCATCTTCCCCTTCTGCAGGAACCACTGGCCGCTCTTGAGCTCGACACAGAACGTGTACTTGTTCACGTTGTCGTCGGCGGGCAGCGTCATCGGGTCGTACACGACCGGCCCGGCCGGTCCGGCGCCCGGAGTTCCGTACATGCTCACAGCTTTTCCTCCGACGCCTGGACGAACACCGTGCCGTTGCCGCTCAGCTCCAGTTGGAAGGCCTCGCCGGAGCCACGGCCCACCATCTCGCGCCAGCCGAGCGCGGCGGACAGCTTGTTGCGGACGTCGCCGTGGTGGGCGACGTAGGCCTGCGGGTCGACGTGGACCGGGCGCTGGGGGGTGATCGGGATCTCGAAGACGCCGCCGTGCGCCATCACGGCGACCGAGCCCTGCCCCTGGAGGGTGGTGGTGAACAGGCCCTGGCCGGTGACCTGGCCGCGGACCAGGCCCATCACCCCGCCCTGGGAGCCCATGAACATCGTGCCCTGGCGGAGCGTGCCCTCGAAGGCGAGCAGGCGGTCCGCCTCCACGTAGAGCGTGTCGCCGGTGAGGTTGATGACATGGACGTGGTGGCCGCCGTGCCCGAAGAAGACGGTGCCGCTGCCCTCCACCGTCATCAGCGGTGTCGCCTCGCCCGTCACCCGGCGCCCGATCATGGACATCAGGCCGCCCTGGCCGCCCTGGAGGTTCGGCGTGAAGGACACGTCCCCCTTGTAGGCGAGCATCGCGCCGCGCTGGCTGAACAGCCGCTGGCCGGGCAGCACGGTCGCCTCGACCATCTTGGAGTTGATCTCCCGGAACGCCATGGCTACAGATCCCCCGCGATCGTGTTCCGCTCGCTCGGCTGCACGTAGACCAGTCCGTCGCCCTCGAAGCGGATCTGGAAGGCCTCGCCCCCGCCCTCACCGAAGAACGTGCGGAACGTCACGCCGGACTGGAAGGACTGCCGGACGTTGCCCTGGTGCGCGATGTACGCACCCGGGTCGACGATCAGCGGGTACTGCGGGCTGACCCGGAGGGCGACCGCCGGCCCGTCGGACATGATCGCCGCCTGTCCGTGCCCCTCGACGGTCGTGGTGAACAGGCCGTTGCCCTGCGAGGCGCCGCGCAGTCCGGTGAACGTCGTGCCCGTCCTGAGTCCCGCGTCGGTCGCGAGCAGGTTGCTCGACTCCACGTAGAGCTTGTCCCCCTGGAGGCCGACCAGGTTGATCTCCGAGGCCCGGTCCGCGAACCAGCAGGTGCCGTGTCCCTTCACCTCCATCACCGTCATCTGCTCGCCGGTGAGCCGCCGGGTCACCATCCCGCGCAGCCCTTCGCCGCCGCCGGTGAGCTTCTTGAAGTTCATCTGCCCGTCGTACGCGACCATCGAGCCGTTCTTCGCCTTCACGGCATCCCCGGTCATGTCGACGGCGAGCACTTTGCTGCCTTGGAGTCGGAACATCGCCACCCAGTGAAAGTAGCGGCGCGGCGGGTGGACGGGACAGGGCCCGTGGGTGGATACCGACCCTGAGCGGACCCCTAGAGTCGTCGTTTGCCACAATGGTGCGACGCTTGTGCGTGCGTTCACAAACGGCAGCCCCCAGCCGACGGACCGTAACCGGCAGACCGTCGCGACTCTCCCACCGAAGGTGATCCGTGGACATCAAGACCGCCACCGCCCTCCGCCGTCTCCGCCTGGTCTCGGCCCCGGAGGCCGTGTCCTTCCTGATCCTGCTCGTCTGCTCGGTGCTGAAGCGGACCACGGACTTCAACGCGGTCCCCGTGATGGGCGCGGTCCACGGCGTCCTGTTCGTCCTCTACGTGATCTTCTGGGCGGACGCCTGGAACCGCACCAAGTGGCCGCTGAAGACCGGCCTGCTGTACTTCGTCCTTTCCGTGCTGCCCACCGGCGGCTTCTTCGCCGAGCGCAGGCTGAAGCGCGCCGCCGAGGACGAGATCATCGCGGCCCGCGCCCGCAAGGAAGGAGTCGTGAACGCGTGATCGTCGCCTTCTCCGTGACGCCCCTGGGCGTCGGCGAGGACGTGGGGGAGTACGTCGCCGACGCCGTCCGGGTGGTCCGCGCCTCCGGGCTGCCCAACCGCACCGACGCCATGTTCACCTCCATCGAGGGCGAGTGGGACGAGGTCATGGACGTCGTCAGGCGTGCCGTCGCCGCGGTGGAGGCGCGCGCCCCGCGCGTCTCGCTCGTCCTCAAGGCCGACATCCGCGCCGGCGTGACCGACGGACTCACCTCCAAGGTGGAGACCGTGGAACGGCATCTGGCGTCCTAGCTTCTGAGGGATGCTCATCTTTTGAGTGAACTCCAAAGGCGGTGTACGTTCCCCTCCTGATGTTTTGAGTGATCGCTCAACTCACGCTCTGACCTGGGGGAACACCATGGGTCTCTACCGAGAGACACACATACGCGCCGACCTCGACGCGCTGTGGGCGCACACCCAGGACCCCGTCACGCGCCTGCGCTGGGACCTCCGCTTCAAGTCGATCGAGCCGCTCCCGGGCACGGCGGGCGAGCCGCGGCGCTTCACCTGCGCCTGGCGCGTGCTGCCGCTCCTCACCGTGCCCGGCACCGGCGTCGGGGCCGGCGAGAAGGACCGCCCCGACGGCACGCGCGTGTGCGCCCTGCGTTTCTCCTCCTCACATCCGCTCTCCCCGGTATCCGAGGCGAGCGCCTACTGGCGTTACGTGCCAGACGCCCACGGCGTCCGGCTGCTCACCGGGTACGAATACCGCCCCCGCGGGGGCGCCTTCGGCGCGGTCGCCGACCGGCTGCTGCTGCGGCCGCTGACGGGCTGGGCGACGGGGTGGTCCTTCGACCGGCTCCGCTTGTGGCTGGAGCGGGGGATCACTCCCGAGCGGGCCCTGGTCAACTGGCTCATCGAGCTGGCGGTCCGTGCGGCTGTCCTCACGGTGTGTCTGACCGGGCTGGGGCTGGAGTCGCTGCTGCGGCTGTTCGGGTCCTTCGCCGACACCATGGCCTACCTGTGTCCGCTGCTGCTGGTCGTCGCCGGGTCGCTCGCGGTCCTCAAGGCGCCGCTGGCCGGGACGCCCGCCGCCCGGCGGTGCCTGCGGGCGCCGGTCACCCGGGCTCGTGCGCCGCGGGTGCTGCGCCGGCTTCAGGCGTACGGGTGACCGCGCCCCTGAGCCCGGCCGCCTCACCTGGGAGGTGGATGAGGGGGCGACCGAAAGGCGAGACGGGGCTGACCGGCATATGACTGGCCGGTAGGGTCTGATGACGTGCCGAAGCCACTCAGCCTCCCCTTCGATCCCATCGCCCGTGCCGACGAGCTCTGGAAGCAGCGCTGGGGAAACGTGCCGTCCATGGCCGCGATCACCTCGATCATGCGGGCCCAGCAGATCCTGCTCGCCGAGGTGGACGCGGTGGTCAAGCCGTACGGACTGACGTTCGCGCGGTACGAGGCACTGGTGCTGCTCACCTTCTCCAAGGCCGGTGAGCTGCCCATGTCCAAGATCGGTGAGCGGCTCATGGTGCATCCCACCTCGGTGACGAACACCGTGGACCGGCTGGTGAGGTCGGGGCTGGTCGCCAAGCGGCCCAATCCGAACGATGGGCGCGGCACCCTCGCCGTCATCACCGACAAGGGACGCGAGGTGGTCGACGCGGCCACCCGCGACCTGATGGCCATGGACTTCGGGCTCGGGGTGTACGACGCGGAGGAGTGCGCGGAGATCTTCGCGATGCTGCGCCCGCTGCGGATCGCGGCGCACGACTTCGACGAGGAGTGACCCGGGGCAAGATCTCCCGGAACGGGTGGTTACGCTCGACGGCATGAAAAAGAGCGTGCTGACCCGCTACCGCGTCATGGCCTACGTCACCGGTGTGCTGCTGGTCCTGCTGACCCTGGGCGTGATCGCCAAGTACGGGATTCACCTCGACGGAGCGGACAAGTTCACCACCTTCGTCGGTATCGCGCACGGCTGGCTGTACGTCGTCTACCTGGTCTTCGCCTTCGACCTGGGCTCCAAGGCGAAGTGGCCGGTCGGCAAGCAGCTGTGGGTGTTGCTCGCCGGGACGATTCCGACCGCCGCGTTCTTCGTCGAGCGCAAGGTCAGCCGCGAGCTGGAGACCAAGGTCGCCGACCCGGCCCCGGCCGTCGCGAAGGCGTAACGCTTCACCGCCGTACGACACCGTGCGGCGGTCAGCCATCGACATTTACTAGGACGTCCTAGTAAATTCGATGGTATGGACGCTCACGCCATCGAGGAGGGCCGCCGCCGCTGGCAGGCCCGCTACGACGCCGCGCGCAAGCGCGACGCTGACTTCACCACGCTCTCCGGCGACCCCGTGGAGCCGGTGTACGGACCCCGGCCGGGTGACTCGTACGAGGGATTCGAGAGGATCGGCTGGCCCGGGGAGTACCCCTTCACGCGCGGGCTCCATCCGACCGGCTACCGCGGGCGTACCTGGACGATCCGCCAGTTCGCCGGGTTCGGCAACGCCGAGCAGACCAACGAGCGGTACAAGATGATCCTCGGCAACGGCGGTGGCGGGCTCTCCGTCGCCTTCGACATGCCGACGCTGATGGGCCGCGACTCCGACGACCCGCGCTCGCTCGGCGAGGTCGGGCACTGCGGCGTCGCCATCGACTCGGCCGCCGACATGGAGGTCCTGTTCAAGGACATCCCGCTCGGTGACGTCACGACGTCGATGACGATCAGCGGGCCGGCCGTTCCCGTCTTCTGCATGTACCTCGTCGCCGCCGAGCGGCAGGGAGTGGATCCGGGGGTGCTCAACGGGACCCTCCAGACCGACATCTTCAAGGAGTACATCGCGCAGAAGGAGTGGCTCTTCCAGCCCGAGCCCCATCTGCGCCTGATCGGCGACCTGATGGAGCACTGCGCGGCCGGCATCCCCGCCTACAAGCCGCTGTCCGTCTCCGGCTACCACATCCGCGAGGCCGGGGCGACGGCCGCGCAGGAGCTGGCGTACACGCTGGCGGACGGCTTCGGGTACGTCGAACTGGGGCTGTCCCGCGGCCTGGACGTGGACGTCTTCGCGCCCGGCCTGTCCTTCTTCTTCGACGCGCACGTCGATTTCTTCGAGGAGATCGCCAAGTTCCGTGCGGCGCGGCGCATCTGGGCGCGCTGGATGCGGGACGTGTACGGCGCGAAGTCCGAGAAGGCCCAGTGGCTGCGCTTTCACACGCAGACGGCCGGGGTCTCGCTGACCGCCCAGCAGCCGTACAACAACGTGGTGCGTACGGCCGTGGAGGCGCTGGCGGCCGTGCTCGGCGGGACCAACTCCCTGCACACCAACGCCCTCGACGAGACGCTCGCGCTGCCGAGCGAGCAGGCCGCGGAGATCGCGCTGCGCACCCAGCAGGTGCTGATGGAGGAGACCGGGGTCGCCAACGTGGCCGACCCGCTGGGCGGTTCGTGGTACGTCGAGCAGCTGACGGACCGGATCGAGGCGGACGCGGAGAAGATCTTCGAGCAGATCAAGGAACGGGGTCTGAGGGCCCACCCGGACGGGCGGCACCCGATCGGACCGATCACCTCCGGGATCCTGCGCGGGATAGAGGACGGCTGGTTCACCGGCGAGATCGCCGAGTCCGCCTTCCGCTACCAGCAGGCCCTGGAGAAGGGCGACAAGAGGGTCGTCGGCGTGAACGTCCACACCGGGTCCGTCACCGGGGACCTGGAGATCCTGCGGGTCAGCCACGAGGTGGAGCGGGAGCAGGTGCGGGTGCTCGCCGCGCGGAAGGCCGGACGTGACGAGTCCGCGGTGCGCTGCGCGCTGGACGCGATGCTGACTGCCGCGCGGGGTGGCTCCAACATGATCGAGCCCATGCTGGACGCCGTACGCGCCGAGGCGACGCTGGGTGAGATCTGCGGGGTGCTGCGGGATGAGTGGGGGGTGTACACGGAGCCGGCCGGTTTCTAGGCGCCGTTGCCTCGTGCGGGCGACTCGGCCGGCTGAGAAGTCAGGCCCAGGAGCAGCACCCGCGTAAAGTCGCGCACCCACTCCTCGTCCGCCGGTTTGCCGCTCACCAGGGTGCGGTGCACCACCGCACCCGCCACCACGTCGAAGATCAGGTCGACCGTGCGGGCGGACTCCTCGGGGTCGGGCTCCGGCGGGAGCTCGCCCCGGCTCTGGGCACGGGCGCGGCCCTGAAGGACCAGGCGGATCTGGCGCTCCACGATGGAGGCCCGGACGCGCTCGCGCAGGGCGTCGTCACGGGTGGACTCGGCGACCACCGCCATCAGGCCGCTCTTGGCCTCCGGGCGGGCCAGGATGGCCGCGAACTGGAGGACCACGCCCTCGATGTCGGCGGCCAGGCTGCCGCGGTCGGGAAGCTCCAGCTCGTCGAAGAGTTCCGCCACCGCGTCGCACACCAGCTCGGGCTTGCCCGCCCAGCGGCGGTACAGCGTCGTCTTCGCAACCCCGGCCCGCGTCGCCACGTCTCCCAGCGTGAGCTTGGACCAGCCCAGTTCCACCAGCGCCTCCCGGGTCGCGGCCAGGATCGCGGTGTCCGCGGCGGTGCTGCGCGGGCGGCCGGTACGGCCGGCGGAAGTGCGGCTCTGCATTCCTCGACCATAACCGGCGGGATCTGTGCGGTCGTGAGGGAGATCACCGGGGGGTGGTGTCGCGCGGGCCCTCGATGGCATTACGCTACGAGTCGTATCGAAAGCTCGTGAGGGCTCGTGACGGACGTACACGAGGCGCGCGCGAGCGGTGACCACGGGGGCGTGGGGTGGGGACCCGGCGCCCGCGTACGACGCTTTTTCATTCCGACGCGGTAACGGGGGAGGATAGACGTATGCAGCCACGGAACATGTCCATGAGCGGCGTCGTCGACCTCGCCGCGGTGAAGGCGGCCCAGGAGGCCAAGGCCAAGGCCGAGCAGGCGCGCGCCGAGGCCGCCCGGCAGGGCGGCACGGGGGCGGTCGCCCCGGCCGATCTCGTCATCGACGTCGATGAGGCGGGCTTCGAGAGCGAAGTCCTCCAGCGGTCCGCCGAAGTACCCGTCGTCATCGACTTCTGGGCCGAGTGGTGCCAGCCCTGCAAGCAGCTGAGCCCGGTCCTGGAGCGCCTCACCCTCGAGTACGGCGGGCGCATCCTCCTCGCCAAGATCGACGTCGACGCCAACCAGATGCTGATGCAGCAGTTCGGGGTGCAGGGCATCCCGGCCGTGTTCGCCGTCGTCGCCGGACAGGCGCTGCCGCTCTTCCAGGGTGCGGCCGCCGAGCAGCAGATCCGGCAGACCCTGGACCAGTTGGTGCAGGTCGCCGAGCAGCGGTTCGGGATCACCGGCCTGACCGTCGACCCGGACGCACAGCCCGGCCAGGCGCCCGCGCAGGAGCAGGCGGGGCCGTACGACACGGCGCTCAATGCCGCCGCCGAGGCGCTGGACGCCGGTGACCTGGCCGGTGCCGTCCGCGCCTACCAGAACGTGCTGGCCGACGACCCGGCCCACCCCGAGGCCAAGCTGGGCCTCGCGCAGGCCGAGTTGCTGCAGCGGGTGCAGGGCTTCGACCCGCAGAAGGTCCGTCAGGAGGCCGCCGAGAAGCCGAAGGACGTCGAGGCGCAGATCGCCGCCGCCGATCTGGATCTGGTGGGCGGTCATGTCGAGGACGCCTTCGGCCGGCTGATCGAGACTGTGCAGCGCACGCTCGGTGACGACCGGGACGCGGTACGACGCCGGCTGCTGGAGCTGTTCGAGGTCGTGGGTCCCGATGATCCGCGCGTGGTGGGCGCACGAAGGGCCCTTGCGCGCGCCCTGTTCTGACCAGTCGCTAAACGCCACGGCTTGTGATGCCGGGGTGAAAAGTTTGCCGACGAGCCGTCACGATGGCCGTGCTTTACCAAATCTTGGTAATTGCGCAAACTGTTACTGCGAGTAAGTCGAAGCCGTTGATCTGTCTGGTTTTGTCCAGGGGTCAACGGCTTTGCTCTGCCCACGATTACCACCCAGCGTCGCACTCCGAGACCGGTCGGTCGTCCTCCGGTTATCCGGCCGTTACTAGCGAGTAACGAACCCCCTTGTGCCGGGGCCGAGAATGCACCACGATCGGCGACGCTCGGTCCATTCCCGTACCCCGGCAGCCGGCCGGGTGATGGGAGACTCTGGGTCCCCACCGAGCAGAGTCGGCGGCAGTGGCGCCGGCTCTTGGGCAGGGGGGTCTTCGCCCACCCGGCGAAGCCTGTCCAGCAAGGTTGTGCGTGATGCGTGTCAGGCGCGACCAGTGGTTGTCGCTCGGGGGTGATCGCCGGTGATTCGGTCGCGGTTCGCGCCACCGAGTGCAGGCGCTCTCCTTCCCGAGGACGTAGCACTTCTCCCATCCCTGCCCGGGTGAGCCGCCGTTTGGGGCGAGACCGGGCCAGGAGATGTACGTCCGAGAAGGAGGAAATATGGAGTCCCAGGTGCGTGGCGGGACCAGATGGAAGCGGTTCGCTGTGGTCATGGTGCCCAGCGTGGCCGCCACGGCGTGCATAGGTGTCGCCCTCGCGCAGGGTGCTCTCGCCGCGTCGTTCAGCGTGTCCGGTCAGTCGTTCAAGGTGACCGCGGACAAACTGGTCGGTCAGGGCTTCGAGCAGTACGGCGCGATCGACAACGGCTACACCCTGAGCGGCCAGCAGACCGCTCACCCGGTCGCGGTCTCGGCCTTCAAGAGCGCCTCGATCAGCAACATGTGTCAGTCCGTCGTGACGCCGAACATCCCGGTGCTGGGCTCGGTGAGCCTGGTGCTGAAGGCGGGCGCCGACAAGCCGGTCGAGGCCGACAATCTCTACATCGACCTCGACGACCTCAGCGCCGACGCCACCTTCAACAACATCGACATCGGTGTTGCCGCCAAGGACGCCAACAAGGGTCCGGGCATGAAGGGCGGGAAGGAGCAGTCCAACCCGTACGGCTTCGCACAGCAGGCCGACTCGGCCACGCTGACCGGCGTGAAGCAGACGGCCTGGGCGACCACGGCCGGAACCTTCAAGCTGAGCGGTCTGCACATGTCGGTGCAGACGGGTACGCACGAGTGCTACTGAGCACGCGGTGATGGGCGGGGGAGCCGATGGCACCCCCGCCTGTCCACTACTCCGGCCGCGTTTCACACGCGGCACACATCTCCACCACAGCAACGCCGCACCAGGGAGCTGTTTTCCATGAGCGCCGAGACTTCTGCCGCCGCTGCCGGCCAGTTCACCCGCCGGAGGCTGCAGTTCCGCGCCTGGCGGGGCACCCGTCCGTTCTGGGCCGGACTGTTCGTTCTGCTCGGCGGCATTCCGATCATGTACTTCCCGTACGCCCACCTCCAGGTCGGACACCTGACGCTGGCGATGGCGACCACCGCGGGAGCCGGGTCCCTGATCATCGGTGTGCTGCTCGTCGTCCTGGGCATCAGCCTCTGGTTCCAGAAGCACGTGCGCACCTTCGCGGGCGTCGCGGCGATCCTGCTGGCACTGGTGTCCATCCCCGTGTCCAACTTCGGCGGCTTCGTCATGGGCTTCCTCTTCGCCCTCATCGGCGGAGCGATGGCCGTGGCCTGGGCGCCGGGCGCGCCCGCCCAGCCGCAGCCGCCGGCCGAGGCGGTCCCGGGCGATGGCGGTGACCCGCAGACCGCGCCGCTGCCGGAGCGGTACGCGGACGCGCCGGGGGAGAACGACCTGTCAGGAACGAGCCCGGCCAACGGGGCGAACGGGAGGCACAGTGCCGGCTGACGAGGTGACCCGCGGGACCGACGAGGACGGGTCCCGCGGAAGAACCGGGCCCCGCCACGCGGCCCCCAGAAAACCGTTGTTCACCAGGTTCCACATGCCCGCCGGCAAGGCGATCGCCTCCGTGGCGATGCCGACGGCGGTGCTGATGGGCATGGGCTTCACGTCCACGCTGGCCCTCGCGGCAGGCAACGGCAGCAGCCCGTCCCCGTCGACGACGGCCAAGAGCCTGACGGCCGACGAGTACAAGAACTGCGTCAAGGCGCTGGACAGTTCCAAGAACGCCTCGGCGTCGCCCTCGCCCTCCGCCTCGCAGAGCACGTCCGCCGACAAGGCGACGCCGACGCCCTCGGCGAGCGACAGCGCCAAGGGCACGACGTCCGGCGACTCGGGCACGGCCTCTTCGTCGGGTTCGGGTTCCGGCGACAAGGCCACGCCCAAACCGACCGCGACCTCCGGCTCCTCCGGCTCGGGCTCCGGCTCGTCGGGTTCGTCGTCGGGTTCCGGCAGTGACACGGCCACGCCCACCCCGTCGGCGTCGAAGAGCGGCGGCGGTCTGCTGGACACCATCGGTGACACGCTGGGCGGCATCCTCACCGGCGGCGGCAAGGACTCCGGCGGCTCGTCCGCGAGCCCGACGCCGTCCGCGACCCGGTCGGCGAGCGCGTCCTCGGACTCCTCGTCCAAGCCGGCCCCGTCGTCATCCGCGTCCAAGGCCTCCGACACGGTGAAGAACACCGTCTCCACGGTCGGCAAGACCGTCGGGGACACGGTGAAGAACACCACCGACACGGCCTCCAAAACGGTGCAGGACACCACCACGGCGGCCCAGAAGGCGGCGGCGTCGGCCACCCCGAGCCCGTCCGCGAGCTCGTCCGCCTCGGCGCAGGACTGCCCGGCGGCCACGACCGACCAGGGCGGCGTCGACAACAACGTGCCGGTGGCGGACGACCCCTGGTACCTGGACGCCAGCTCGCTGCTGCTCAAGGGTGCCGACTACAAGGGCATCGTCGAGGTGAGGACGGCCTCCGGCACCACCAAGAAGGTGCTGAAGTTCGTCATCTCCGACGGCACGGACATCGGCGACCTGCACCAGACGGTGAAGGACAAGCTCTCGGGCAAGACCTACCACGTGCAGGCGGCCGGCGGCTCGACGTCCACCATCCGGGGTGGCTCCACCGTGATGTACACGGAGAAGATCTCGGGCAACCTGTTCGGTCTGATCCCGATGACGTTCAGCCCCGACAGCCCGCCCCCGCTGAACCTCCCGCTGATCTACTTCACCCATGTGAAGGTGGTCCAGGCGGCCCAGTTCGGCGGCAACCTGCACGTGCCCGGCATGCATGTGTACACGACCGACTGACCGGTCCCGCAAAGCCCGTTCGGGAGCCGCACACAGCTGAGGGCGCCCCCTCCAGGGGGCGCCCTCAGCGCCGTACAAGGCCCTTACGGGGCCTGTCAGTTGCCCTGCGCGCCGAGGTGGTGGACGCGGAGCATGTTGGTGGTGCCGGGGACGCCGGGGGGCGAGCCGGCGGTGATGATGACCGTGTCGCCCGCTTCGAACCGGCCGAGCCTGGCGATCTCCTGGTCCACCAGGTCGACCATCTCGTCCGTGGTGTTCACGAACGGCACGACGTGCGACTCCACGCCCCAGCTGAGGGTGAGCTGGTTGCGGGTGCCCTCGTCCGTGGTGAAGGCGATGATCGGCTGGATCGCGCGGTACCGGGACAGGCGGCGCGCGGTGTCACCGGACTGGGTGAAGGCGATCAGGCCCCGGCCGCCGAGGAAGTCGGCGATCTCGCAGGCCGCGCGGGCCACCGAACCGCCCTGCGTGCGCGGCTTCTTGCCCGGCACCAGCGGCTGCAGACCCTTGGAGAGCAGTTCCTCCTCGGCCGCCTGGACGATCTTCGACATGGTCTTGACCGTCTCGACCGGGTAGGCGCCGACCGAGGACTCCGCCGACAGCATGACCGCGTCGGCGCCGTCCAGGATCGCGTTGGCCACGTCGGAGGCCTCGGCGCGGGTCGGACGGGAGTTGGTGATCATCGACTCCATCATCTGGGTCGCCACGATCACCGGCTTGGCGTTGCGCCGGCACAGCTCGATCAGGCGCTTCTGCACCATGGGGACCTTCTCGAGCGGGTACTCGACGGCGAGGTCGCCACGGGCCACCATCACGGCGTCGAAGGCCGCGACGACGTCCTCCATGTTCTGTACCGCCTGCGGCTTCTCCACCTTGGCGATGACCGGGACCCGGCGGCCCTCCTCGTCCATGACGCGGTGCACGTCCTGGACGTCCTTGGCGTCCCGGACGAAGGACAGTGCGACCATGTCGCAGCCCATGCGGAGGGCGAAGCGCAGGTCCTCGATGTCCTTCTCGCTCAGCGCGGGCACGTTGACGGCGGCGCCGGGCAGGTTGATGCCCTTGTGGTCGGAGACGACACCGCCCTCGATGACGATCGTCTTGACCCGGGGGCCCTCGACGTCCAGGACCTTCAGCTCGACGTTGCCGTCGTTGATCAGGACCTGGTCGCCGCGCGAGACGTCGCCCGGCAGCCCCTTGTACGTCGTACCGCAGATGTTCTTGTCGCCCGGGACGTCCTCGGTCGTGATGACGAACTCGTCACCGCGCTCGAGTTCGACCGGACCCTCGGCGAAGGTCTCCAGGCGGATCTTCGGGCCCTGTAGGTCGGCGAGGACGCCGATGGCCCGGCCGGTCTCCTTGGACGCGGCCCGGACGCGGTCGTACCGCGCCTGGTGCTCGGCGTGGGAGCCGTGGCTGAAGTTGAACCGGGCCACATTCATGCCCGCCTCGATCATGGCGACGAGCATCTCGTGGGAGTCGACCGCGGGGCCGAGAGTACAGACGATTTTCGAACGGCGCATGGGGCGATCCTATCGGTTTGTTTCGCAACGGAATATTCCGTCTGGCGGAAGATACAAATGAGTGCCACACCGCTCAGGTGCTATTCAGTTGTTCTTTCCGACCAGTGCGTAGGTCTGCGTCGCGATCTCCAGTTCTTCATCCGTCGGCACCACGGCGACGGCGACACGCGCATCCTTCGGAGAGATCAGCCTGGCCTCGTCCGCTCGCACCGCGTTCAGCTCCGGGTCGACCGCCGGGCCCAGCCCCTCCAGGCCCGCGATCGCGGCCTCGCGCACCGGCGCCGCGTTCTCGCCGACCCCGGCCGTGAACGCCACCGCGTCCACCGTCCCGAGGACGGCGTAATAGGCGCCGATGTACTTCTTGAGCCGGTGAATGTAAATGTCGAACGCGAGAGCGGCCTCTTCGTCACCCTCGTCGATCCGGCGGCGGATCTCCCGCATGTCGTTGTCCCCGCACAGACCGAACAGGCCGCTCCTCTTGTTGAGAAGAGTGTCGATCTCGTCCATGGACATATCCCCAACCCGGGCCAAATGGAAGATGACGGCCGGATCCAGATCCCCGGAGCGCGTACCCATCACCAGCCCCTCCAAAGGCGTGAGTCCCATGGAGGTGTCCACGCACCGGCCCCGCTCCACCGCGGACGCCGAGGCGCCGTTGCCCAGGTGCAGCACGATCACGTTGACCTCGGACGGGTCCTTGCCCAGCAGCCGCGCGGTCTCCCGCGAGACGTAGGCGTGCGAGGTGCCGTGGAAGCCGTAGCGGCGGATGCGGTGGCGGTCGGCGATCTTCGGGTCGAGCGCGTAGCGCGCCGCGGACTCCGGCATCGTGGTGTGGAACGCGGTGTCGAAGACGGCGACCTGGGGCAGGTCGGGGCGCAGCGCCATGGCGGTGCGGATACCGGTCAGGTTGGCCGGGTTGTGCAGCGGGGCGACCGGGATCAGCCGCTCGATCTCGGCGAGCACCTGGTCGTCGATGACGGTCGGCTCGGTGAAGAACATCCCGCCGTGCACCACCCGGTGCCCGATCGCGGCCAGTTCCGGCGAGTCCAGGCCGAGGCCGTCCCGGCTCAGCTCCTCGGCGACCGCCTTGAGGGCGGCGTCGTGGTCGGCGATCGGCCCGGTGCGCTCGCGGGTGTCGCCGGAGGCGAGGCAGGAGTGCTTGAGCCGGGAGGTCTGCTCGCCGATGCGCTCCACCAGGCCGACGGCGAGCCGGCTTTCGTCACGCATGTCGAGGAGCTGGTACTTCACCGACGAGGAGCCGGAGTTGAGGACGAGGACGCGGCGCGCCGCGAGATGTTCTGTCACGGTGTTGGTCATGTTCTCTGCTCAGTTGGCGGGCGTCTGGGCCTGGATCGCCGTGATGGCGACGGTGCTGACGATGTCCTGGACGAGCGCGCCCCGGGACAGGTCGTTGACCGGCTTGCGTAGACCCTGCAGGACCGGTCCGACCGCGATCGCGCCGGCCGAGCGCTGCACGGCCTTGTAGGTGTTGTTGCCCGTATTGAGGTCCGGGAAGATCAGAACCGTTGCCTGCCCGGCGACATCGGACTCCGGCAGCTTGGTCGCGGCGATGGACGGCTCCACGGCCGCGTCGTACTGGATCGGCCCCTCGATCTTCAGGTCGGGCCGCCTGCCGCGCGCCAGCTCGGTGGCCTCGCGCACCTTCTCGACATCGGCGCCGAAGCCGGACGTACCGGTGGAGTACGACAGCATCGCGATCCGCGGCTCCACCCCGAACCGGGCGGCCGTGACCGCCGATTGGATGGCGATGTCGGCGAGCTGCTCGGCGTTCGGGTCCGGGTTGACCGCGCAGTCGCCGTAGACCAGCACCTTGTCGGCCAGGCACATGAAGAACACCGACGAGACGATGGACGACTCCGGCTTCGTCTTGATGATCTCGAAGGCGGGCCGGATGGTGGCCGCCGTGGAGTGCACCGAGCCGGACACCATGCCGTCGGCCAGGCCCTCCTCGACCATCAGGGTGCCGAAGTAGTTCACGTCGGAGACGACGTCGTAGGCCAGCTCGACCGTGACGCCCTTGTGGGCGCGCAGGCCGGCGTACTTCTCGGCGAAGGAGTCGCGCAGTTCGGAGGTGGCCGGGTCGATCAGCCGGCAGTCGCCGAGATCGATGCCCAGGTCGGCGGCCTTCTTGCGGATCTGGTCCTCGGGCCCGAGCAGGGTCAGGTCGCACACGCCCCGGCGCAGCAGCACCTCGGCCGCGTGCAGCACCCGCTCCTCGGTGCCCTCGGGGAGGACGACCCGGCGCTTGTCGGAGCGCGCCTGCTCCAGCAGCTTGTGCTCGAACATCATCGGGGTGACCCGGTCGCTGCTCGGCGCCGAGACCCGGCGGGCCAGGTCGGCGGTGTCGGCGTACCGCTCGAACAGGCCGAGCGCCCGCTCCGCCTTGCGCGGGGTGGCCGCGTTCAGCTTGCCCTCCAGGGAGAACAGCTGCTCGGCGGTGGGGAAGCTGTTGCCGGTCACGGAGAGCACCGGGGTGCCCGGGGCGAGGCGGGCGGCGAGGGTGAGGATCTCCTGGCTCGGCACCTCGTTCAGGGTGAGCAGGACGCCGGCTATCGGCGGGGTGCCGGCGCTGTGCGCGGCCAGCGAGCCGACGACCAGATCGGCGCGGTCGCCCGGGGTGACGACCAGGCAGCCCGGGGTCAGGGCGCCGAGGAGGTTGGGCAGCATGGCGCCGCCGAAGACGAAGTCCAGCGCGTCCCGGGCGAGGCCGGAGTCGTCGCCGAGCAGCACCTTGGCGTCGAGGGCGTGGGCGATCTGGGAGACGGTCGGCGCGGACAGCGCGGGCTCGTCGGGAACGACGTAGCAGGGCACCGGCAGCCGGGTGGTGAGCCGCTCGGCGATCTCGTCGCGGTCCTCGCGGGCCACCCGGTTGGTGACCATGGCGAGCACGTCGCAGCCGAGGCCGTCGTAGGCGCGGTAGGCGTTGCGGGTCTCGGCGAGCACCGACTCGGTGGTCTGCTTGCGGCCGCCGACCACCGGGATCACGGAGGCGCCGAACTCGTTGGCGAGCCGGGCGTTCAGGGAGAGCTCGTCCGGCAGCTGGGTGTCGGCGAAGTCGGTGCCGAGGACGAGGACGACGTCGTAGTCGCGTGCCACCAGGTGGAAGCGGTCGACCAGCGCCGAGACCAGTTCGTCGGTGCCCTGCTCGGCCTGGAGTGCGGACGCCTCGTGGTAGTCCATGCCGTAGACGGTCGCCGGGTCCTGCGAGAGGCGGTACCGCGTCCGCAGCAGCTCGAACAGCCGGTCGGGACCGTCGTGCACGAGCGGACGGAAGACGCCCACCCGGTCGACCTGCCGGGTCAGCAGTTCCATGACTCCCAGCTCCACGACCTGACGGCCGTCACCGCGGTCGATCCCGGTCACGTACACGCTGCGCGTCACGCGTCCACTCCGTTCCTCATACTCATATGTTCTGAATGTCGCGTATTCGGCATAAAAATCGCTCACCGAGGTGAGCAGTTCCCTCTTGACAATACCCCTGCTGCCGGATAAGGCGCCCGTCAAGTGGCTCACCGCCCCGGTGGACGTGGAACAATCGACACTGGCTCACCGGCACCGGCACCGACAGCGAGCAGGAGACACAGCACGATGCGCATCGGAGTTCTCACCGCAGGCGGCGACTGCCCCGGCCTGAACGCCGTGATCCGTTCGGTCGTGCACCGCGCGGTTGCGCACTACGGCGACGAGGTCATCGGCTTCGAGGACGGCTACCGGGGCCTGCTCGACCGTCACTACCGCGCCCTCGACCTGGACGCGGTCAGCGGCATCCTGGCCCGCGGCGGCACCGTCCTCGGCTCCTCCCGGCTGGAGCGCGACCGGCTGCGCGAGGCCTGCGACGGGGCTGCCGACATGGTCGAGGAGTTCGGCATCGACGCGCTGATCCCGATCGGCGGCGAGGGCACCCTGACCGCGGCCCGCATGCTCTCCGACGCGGGCCTCCCGGTCGTCGGCGTCCCCAAGACCATCGACAACGACATCTCCTCCACGGACCGCACCTTCGGCTTCGACACCGCCGTCGGTGTCGCCACCGAGGCCATGGACCGCCTGAAGACCACCGCCGAGTCCCACCAGCGGGTGATGGTCGTCGAGGTCATGGGCCGGCACGCCGGCTGGATCGCCCTGGAGTCCGGCATGGCCGCCGGCGCCCACGGCATCTGCCTGCCCGAGCGGCCCTTCGACCCCGCGCACCTGGTCAAGATGGTCGAGGAGCGCTTCGCCCGCGGCAAGAAGTTCGCCGTCATCTGCGTCGCCGAGGGCGCCCACCCCGTCGAGGGCACCATGGACTACGGCAAGGGCGAGATCGACCAGTACGGCCACGAGCGCTTCCAGGGCATCGGTACGGCGCTCGCGTACGAGCTGGAGCGGATCCTCGGCAAGGAGGCCAAGCCGGTCATCCTCGGCCATGTCCAGCGCGGCGGCGTCCCCACGGCCTACGACCGCGTCCTCGCCACCCGCTTCGGCTGGCACGCCGTCGAGGCCGCGCACCGCGGCGAGTTCGGCAAGATGACCGCGCTGCGCGGTACCGACATCCGGATGGTGCCGCTCGCCGAGGCGGTCACGGAGCTGAAGACGGTCCCGAAGGACCGGATGGACGAGGCCGAGTCGGTCTTCTAGGCCGTCCTGTCCTCCACGCCCTTCCAGAAGTTCTCCACGATCCGGTCGAGGAACTCCCGGCCGGGTTCGCTGGCGCTCCTGCTGCCGCCGCCCCAGCTGAGGGTGGCGGCCATGTGGCCCTGGTAGTCCTCGTGCAGTTTCTGCAGCACGTCTTCCAGCACGGCCCGGCCCACGGGCGCCAGCTTCGTCACCGGACGCACATAGGCCTGCCAGCGGGTGGTCACCGCGCTGTGCAGCAGCTCGGCGAGCTTCGTCTCGCGGCCGGTGACGGCGACGAAGTCGGGCAGGGCCAGATCCAGCGCCTGGGCGAGCGCCGCCGACTGGCGCTCGTTGCCCCGCCACTGCCCGCTCTCCTCCATGCGCAGGTAGACGCGCAGATCCATGTCCACGGCACGGGCGAGGTCCTCGGGCGCCATGGCGCGGGCGATGCGGTGCTCGCGCAGGGTCTGCGGCCGGCCGAGGAGTTCGCCGGGGGAACACCACAGCACGCCCGCCAGTGCGGTGAGTTCCGGGTGGCCGGGAACGACGGAGCCGCGTTCCCAGGCGATCACCAGATCGGGTGTGACGTAGGGCAGCCCGTACGAGGCCCGCATGCCATAGGCGACGTGCTCGGGTCTCATGCCGAGCGCGGCGCGCAGCCGGCGGGCCGCCGGGGCGTTGAAGGGGGGAGCTGGGGGTTGGCGCACCCAGCACAAGCTAGAGGTGCTGTGACGGCATGGCTACGGTCGGTTCGGACAGGATCACGGATTGTCGGAACGCACAGTTCCGGCCGTTCGGTATGTAACGGACGGAAGACCCTTTCGGTGCACCCCTTGACCACCTGTCCCGTTCACCCCTTGTCCCTGCCTCTCCCCTTCATCCTTTGACCGCCCCGCCCAGCGCGAAGCCGCCGCCCAGCCTGCGGGCCACCAGGACGTAGAGCAGGATCACGGGCGTGGAGTAGATGACGGAGAACGCGGCGAGCTGGCCGTAGGCCACGGTGCCCCGGTTGCCGAAGAAGTCGTTGATGCTCACCGAGGCCGGCATCTGGTCCGGGGTGAGCAGCAGCATGAACGGGACGAAGAAGTTCCCCCACATCATCACGAACGAGAACACCGTGACGACGGCGAGCCCCGGCCCCATCAGCGGCAGCACGATCCGCACCAGGGACTGCAGTGAGGACGCCCCGTCCGTCCAGGCCGCCTCCTCCAGCTCCTTCGGCACCCCGTCCATGAAGTTCTTCATCAGCCAGATGGCGAAGGGGAGCTGGGAGGCGGCGAAGAAGAGGATCGTGCCCTGGAGGGCGTCGATCAGGTTCACCCGTACGAACAGCGCGTACACCGGCACCATGATCGCGGTGATGGGCAGGCTCGTCGCGAACAGGATCGTCAGCAGGAACGGGCGGTTCAGGCGCGAGCGGAACCGGGAGAGCGGATACGCGGCGAGCGCGGCGCAGACGACGGTCAGCGCGGTGGCGCCGCCGCACAGGATCAGGCTGTTGAGCAGCGGGGTGTAGGTGATGTCCGGGGTCAGGATCGCGTCGAAGTTGTCCAGGGTGAGCCCGTCCGGGACCCTGACCCGCAGGCCGGCGTGCGGATCCACCGAGGAGAGCACCACCCAGGCGAGAGGCAGCGCGAAGGCGACGGCCAGCAGCAGGAGCGATACGTCGGCGGCGAACCGCCCAGAGGCGCGGGACCGGGCCATCAGACCTCCGTCCGCAGCAGCCGCAGATACACGACCGAGAACAGGGATCCGACGAGCAGCAGGAGCAGGGCGACCGCGGTGCCGTACCCGATCATGCTGTTCTGGAAGGCCTGTTCGTACATGAACAGCGGCAGCGTCTGGCTCTTGTTGCCCGGGCCGCCCCGGGTCATCACCCAGATCAGCCCGAACACGGACAGCGTCTGCAGGGTGTTGAGCATGAGGTTGGTGCCGATGGACCGGCGGATCATCGGCAGGGTGATGTGCCACATCCGCCGCCAGCCGCCGGCCCCGTCCACCTCGGCCGCCTCGCTGATCTCGCTCGGTATCTCGTCCAGGGCGGCGGAGTAGACGAGCATCGAGAACGCCGTACCGCGCCAGACGTTGGCGAAGGACACCGCGAGGACGGGCAGCGTGAACAGCCAGTTCTCGCGCGGCAGATGAAGAAGGCCGAGGATGGCGTTCAAGGTCCCCTCCCGCCGGAAGAAGGCGTACAGCAGGAACCCGGCGACCACCTCCGGCAGCACCCAGGCGGTGACGACGATCCCGCCGGTGAGTGTGCGCACCGGTTTCGAGGCCCGTTTCATGAGCGCGGCCAGGGCGAGCCCCAGGGTGTTCTGCCCGACGAGCGAGGACAGCACGGTGAACACCAGGGTCAGCCATACGGCGTTCAGGAACGCGTCGTCCTCGAAGGCGTGGCGGAAGTTGGCGAACCCGACGAAGGACGCGTGTGCCTGACCGGTCAACTGCAGGTCGGTGAAGGCGATGTAGACGCAGTAGGCGATCGGCCCGGCGAGGAAGAGCAGGATGAGGACGACGGCGGGAGCCAGGGGGAGTGTCCGGGTGAACCGGCGCCGGAGGTTCACCTCTGGACCACTTGGCCGCCGGTGACGTCCTTGAGCGTCGAGTCGTACGCGCTCGCCGCCTTCTCCACGGACGTGTCGCCGGTCGTGACCCCTTCCATGGCCTCCTGGATGGCGGTCGACACCCTCGGGTACGCCGGGTAGGCGGGCCGGTAGTGCGTGGCGGAGACCAGGTCGGTGAAGAACTTGATGCCGGGCTGGGCGGTGGCGTACGACGGGTCCTTCGCCACGTCCTCGCGTACCGAGATGCCGGAGTTGGCGATGTACCACTTCTTGGCGTTCGCCTCGGTCTGCATCGTCTTGATGAAGTCGAAGGCGAGGTCCGGGTTGCCGGCCTTGGCCGGGACGGCCCAGGTCCAGCCGCCGGACATGCTCACCTTCCCCGGCGCCTGCCCGGCTTGCGTCGGCATGTACGCCAGCCCCATCTGCCGGGACCAGTCGGGCCACGCGTGTCCGCTGCCCGGCAGCCAGTCCTGCGGCAGCCAGGAGCCGTCGAGGTCGATGCCGACCTTGCCCCGCGGAATGAGTTCACCGCGGACGGTGGTGTTGAAGTTGGGGTCGAGGGCGTCGGAGACGTCCGGCCCGAGCTTCTCCTTGTACACGTTCTCCACGAAGCGCAGCGAGTCCTTGAACCCCTGGCTCCCGGCGACCCACTTCTTGCTGCCGCTGTCGTACAGGGGATCCGTCTTTCCGTCGCCGGTGCCGTACAGCAGCATCTCGAAGCCCTGCATGGTGGCGCCCTCGCCGGCGGGTTTGCCGGTGTAGACGTTGAGCGGAGTGACCCCTGGCACCCGCTGCTTGATGGTCCGGGCGGCGGCGAGGATGTCGTCCCAGTTCTTCGGCTGCCAGTGCGGCGGCAGCCCGGCCGCCCGGAAGACACGCTTGTCGAACCACAGACCGCGGGTGTCGGTCCCGTCCGGAACGCCGTACGTCTTCCCGTCCTGCCCCCGGGCCGCCGCCTTCGCGGTGTCGATGAACCGGCTCCAGTCGGGCCAGGTGGCGAGATAGGGGTCGAGCGGCTTCAAATACCCGCTGGTGATGTCGGAGTTGATGAGGAAGGTGTCCTCGTAGACCAGGTCCGGGGCGGTCCTCGGCGACCGCAGCATCTGCTGGAGCTTGGTGTAGTACTCCGAGTCCGGTGCCTTGATCGGCACGAACTGCACTTTCTTTCCAGGGTACTTCTTCTCGAACTCCTTCTTGATCCCGGCGAGATAGGTGTCCATCACCTTGACGGAGTTGTCCGTCGACTGCTTGTAGGACACCTTGAGTGTGTTCGGGCTGCTCGACGAGCCGTTGCCGCAGGCGGTGAGGGTTGCTGCGGCGAGGGTGAGGGCGACGAGGGCGGCGGCGGTGGGGCGCACGGGCACTACCTCCTGCGGGCTCACTTCGTTGTGGCGTGGCGTGGAGATCCCTGCCGTGTGAACGTAAGAGGAGTGGTCTAGTCAGGTCAATGCGTGTGCGCGGGATTGGGCGCTACGGGCTTCACCGCCCCGCTGACGCTCCCCGCACCCACCGGTACACCAACTCCGGCCGCCCCACCTGTCCGTACAGCGGGCTGCGGTCGGCCCGGCCCGCCTCCACGAGGTGTTCCAGGTACCGGCGGGCGGTGATCCGGGAGATGCCGACCTCCTCGGCCAGGCCCGCCGCGGTCAACCCCTCCGGCGCGTCCCGCAGCGCTCCCGTCACCCGCTCCAGCGTCGGCCCGCTCAGCCCCTTCGGCAGTGCGGCGGGCGTCGGGGCGCGCAGCGCCGCGAGCGCGCGGTCGACCTCGTCCTGGCCGCTCGCCTCGCCGACCGCCGCGTGGAACTCGGCGTAGCGCACCAGGCGGTCGCGGAGCGTGGCGAAGGTGAAGGGCTTCAGGACGTACTGGACGACGCCCAGGGAGACGCCCTCGCGGACCACCGCCAGATCGCGGGCCGAGGTCACCGCTATGACGTCGGCGTGGTGGCCGCCCGCGCGCAGCGCGCGGGCGAACTGCAGGCCGTGCACGTCCGGGAGATGGAGGTCGAGGAGCAGCAGGTCCACCGGGGTGCGGTCCAGGACGCGGCGGGCCTCGGCGCCGGTGTGCGCCTTGCCGACCGCGACGAATCCCGGCACCCGGCCGACGTAGAGCACATGGGCGTCGGCGGCGACCGGGTCGTCCTCGACCACCAGGACGCGGATCGGCTGCTGGGCCTGCTGCTCCCGCGTCATCTGCCGTCACCCACCGCTGACCGGAGCGGCAACCGCACCTCGAACACCGCTCCGCCCTCGCCGTCCTCGTCCGACTCCGCCACCGTCAACGTGCCCTCGTGGCGGGTCACCGCCTGCCGGGCCAGGGCCAGCCCGAGGCCTCGCCCGCCCGGCCCGGCCGGCTTCGTCGAGAACCCCCGCTGGAATACCAGGTCGGCATGGGCCGGGTCGACACCGGGGCCCGTGTCGGACACCCGCAGCACCAGTTCGGCGTCCGAGGCGTACGCCGTCACGGTCACCCGCGCCCGCATGCTGCCCTGCGCCGCGTCCACCGCGTTGTCGATCAGGTTGCCCAGGATCGTCACCAGGTCGCGGGCGGGCAGGCTCTGCGGGAGCAGTCCGTCGTCCAGGCGGCTGTCGGGCGACACCACCAGTTCCACGCCCCGCTCGTTCGCCTGTGCCGTCTTGCCCAGCAGGAGCGCGGCGAGCACCGGCTCGCTCACCGCCGCCACCACCTGGTCGGTCAGGGCCTGGGCCAGTTCCAGCTCCGCCGTCGCGAACTCCACGGCCTCCTCGGCCCGGCCCAGCTCGATCAGCGACACCACGGTGTGCAGGCGGTTCGCCGCCTCGTGCGCCTGCGAGCGCAGGGCCTGGGTGAAGCCCCGCTCGGAGTCCAACTCGCCGGTCAGTGACTGGAGTTCGGTGACATCGCGGAGGGTGACGACCGTGCCGCGGCGCTCTCCGCCGGACACCGGCGAGGTGTTCACCACCAGCACCCGGGACGCCGTCAGATGCACCTCGTCCACGCGGGGCTCGGAGGACAGCAGGGCGCCCGTCAGCGGGGCGGGCAGGCCCAGGTCCGCGACCGAGCTGCCGATCACGTCGGCATCGGAGGCACCGGAAGCGCTGCCCACGCCCAGCAGTTCCCGGCCGCCGTCGTTGATCAGCGCCACCCTGTACTGCCCGTCCAGCATCAGCAGGCCCTCGCGGACCGCGTGCAGCGCCGCCTGGTGGTAGTCGTGCATCCGGCTCAGCTCGGTGGCGTTCATGCCGTGGGTGTGGCGGCGCAGCCGGGCGTTGACGACGTACGTGCCGACCGCGCCGAGCAGCAGGGCGACGCCGGCCACCCCGAGCAGGGCCGTGACCTGGTCCTGGACCCGGGCGCTGATCGTCTCCACCTTGATGCCGGCGCTGACCAGGCCGACGATCCGGCCGTCGTCCCTGATCGGGGTCACCGCGCGGACGGAGGGGCCGAGGGTGCCGGTGTAGGTCTCGGTGAAGGTGCGGCCGTGCCGGGCGGGGCCGATGTTGCCCAGGAAGCGTTTGCCGATCTGCTTCCTGTCCGGGTGGGTCCAGCGGATGCCGGACGGGTTCATGATCGTGACGAAGTCGACGTTCGCGTCCCGGATCACCTCGAGGGCGTACGGCTCCAGCCGGGCGGTGGGGTCCGGGGTGCGGATCGCCGCGCGCACCGAGGGGGCGTCCGCGATCGAACGAGCCACCGCCGTGGCCTGGCGGGCGGCAAAGTCCTGGGCCTGCCGCTGGTCGCTGACGTAGGTGAACAGCGCGTACCCGGCCACGACCACCGCTATCAGCACGGCCTGCATGGCGAACAGCTGGCCGGCCAGGCTGCGGGGTCGGGGGAGGCGGGGGACGCGCATGCCAGCAGTGTGCCTCTCCGGTTAAGCGTGAACTAAATGAACGGAAGGGTGACCGCCCTCACAGGGCGGGAGATAGTCACGGACATCCCCCACACCCCCGGACGTGAGCCGCACGCCGGTGATGCCGACGAAGACGTCAAGGAGGGCAGCCGTGGCCGCCAGCACCCCCGATACGGCACCTGCCGTACCCCGCGTGAAGCGGGACCGTACCCATTACCTGTACATCGCCGTCATCGTGGCGGTCGCGCTCGGCATCGCCGTGGGACTCATCTGGCCCGACGCCGCGGTCCAGCTGAAACCGCTCGGTACCGGGTTCGTCAACCTGATCAAGATGATGATCTCGCCGATCATCTTCTGCACGATCGTGCTCGGCATCGGATCCGTACGCAAGGCCGCCAAGGTCGGTGCCGTCGGCGGTATCGCCCTCGGCTACTTCCTGGTGATGTCGCTGGTCGCGCTCGGTATCGGGCTCGTCGTCGGCAATGTGCTGCACCCCGGTGACGGGCTGCACCTGACGAACGCGATGCGGCAGAGCGGCCACGCCCAGGTGTCCACCGAGGCGCTGCCGCCCGTCGCGTTCGTGCTGTCGATCATCCCGACCACGTTCGTCTCCGCCTTCACCGGGGACCAGGTCCTCCAGACGCTGCTGGTGGCCCTGCTCGCCGGGTTCGCACTGCAGGCCATGGGCCCGGTCGGGCAGCCGGTGCTGCGGGGTGTCGAGCACATCCAGCGGCTCGTCTTCCGCATCCTGTCGATGGTCATGTGGGCCGCGCCGATCGGCGCCTTCGGCGCGATCGCGGCCGTCACCGGTTCGGCCGGCCTGGACGCGCTGAAGAGCCTCGCCGTGCTGATGCTCGGGTTCTACGTCACCTGCGCGCTGTTCGTCTTCGTGGTGCTCGGCGCGATGGTGCGCATCGTCGCGGGCCTGAACGTCTTCTCGCTGTTCAAGTACCTGGCGCGGGAGTTCCTGCTGATCCTGTCCACCTCGTCCTCGGAGTCCGCGCTGCCGCGGCTGATCGCGAAGATGGAGCACCTGGGCGTCAGCAAGCCGGTCGTCGGCATCACCGTGCCGACCGGGTACTCCTTCAACCTCGACGGCACGATGATCTACATGACCATGGCGTCGCTGTACATCGCCGACGCCCTGGGTACGCCGATGTCGGTGGGCGAGCAGATTCCGCTGCTGCTGTTCCTGCTGCTGGCGTCCAAGGGCGCGGCGGGCGTCAGCGGGGCCGGCCTCGCCACCCTGGCCGGCGGTCTGCAGTCGCACAAGCCGGCGCTGGTCGACGGGGTCGGGCTGATCGTCGGTATCGACCGGTTCATGAGCGAGGCGCGCGCGCTGACGAACTTCGCGGGCAACGCGGTCGCCACGGTGCTGGTCGGCACGTGGACGAAGGAGATCGACAAGGTCCGGGTGCGGCAGGTGCTCGCGGGTGAGCTGCCGTTCGACGAGACCACGCTGATGGACGAGCACCAGGGGACGGTCACCGGGGTTCCCGAGCCCCGGGAAGAGGAGCTGGCCAAGGCCTGACCCACCCGAGTCTCCGGATGTCCGGCCCCGCCTGAACCGGGGCCGGGCGTCCGGGAACCACCGCCGGGCGGCCGAGTCTCCCCCGTACCTCGGCCGCCCGGCTTGCTATGTCTCCTCACGCACCTTGGCCACCAGCGCGGTGGCCGTCGAGGCGGGTACGCCCGCCGCGGTCAGCACCGTGACCGTGGCCGAGCGGCCCGCATCCTCGGCCGTCAGCAGGCCGTCGTTCACCGCCTCCATCACCGCGAACAGCACCTGCTCGTGCACGTACGCCAGCGCCGGCGCCGGCAGGGGGGAGCTGAATGCGCCCGCGTCGAGGCCCTGTTGCAGCAGCCGGACCTTGCTTGCGCGCAGCGGGGCGAGGCGTTCGCGGATGCCCTGGACGGTGACCGTGCGCTGGGCGAGGGCGAGCAGCAGCCGGTAGCGGTCGGCGGTCGCCCAGATCGCGAGCACCGAGCGGGCCACCGCCTCCGCCGGGTCCTCGACCCCGGTGCGGACCTCGGCGTCCGCGTCCGTCAGCGCCTGCACCGCCTCGTCCACGAGCGTGCCGATCAGCGCCTCACGGCTGGGGAAGTGGCCGTACACCGTCCGTCGTACGACTCCCGCGGCGCGCGCGATCTGGTCCATGGAGGCGTCGGGGTCGCGCAGCAGTTCGGCGAGGGCGACGTCGAGGATGCGGCGCCGGTTGGTGTCGGCGCGGCTGGTGTTACCCGTGGTCATGGCGGTCATTCTGCCTTCCCCTTCCGACTTGCACAGCACTGTGCAATGGGCGTACATTGCACATCGTTGTGCAATTGCACGCTGCTGTGCAAGTCTGCGCAGTGCAGCCCGTCCCGTCGCACACCTGAGGAAGGCGACCCCTGCCATGCGACTCGTCATGACCGAACCGGTCGAGAAGATGGAGCGCCCGTACGCCCGGCGCTGGTGGGCACTGCTCGTGCTCTGCCTGAGCCTGCTGATCATCGTGATGGCGAACACCGCGCTGACGGTCGCCGCGCCCGACATGACCCGGGACCTCGGCCTGTCCAGCGCCGACCTGCAGTGGGTGATCGACGGCTACACCGTCCCCTACGCGGCGCTGATGCTGCTGCTCGGCGCGATCGGCGACAAGTACAGCCGGCGCGGCGCACTCGTCCTCGGCCTTGTCGTCTTCGGCGGCGGCGCCGTCTTCGGCTACCTCGCCGGCAGCGCGGCGACCGTCATCGCCGCCCGCGCCGTCATGGGCGTCGGCGCGGCGCTGATCATGCCTGCCACCCTCTCCCTGCTCGCCGCGACCTTCCCGCGGGGCGAGCGGGCCAAGGCGATCACCCTGTGGACGGCGACCGCCGGCCTCGCCATCGCCGCCGGACCGGTCGTCGCGGGCGCCCTGCTGCGCGACCACGGCTGGTCCTCGACCTTCCTGATCAACGTGCCCATCGCGGCCGTCGCGATCGTCGCCGCACTGGTCCTGATCCCGCCCTCCAAGGCCGGGCACCACGACCGCATCGACTACGTCGGCGGACTGCTGTCGGTGATCTGGACCGGCTCGCTGGTCTACATGATCATCGAGGGCCCGCACTTCGGCTGGGGCGTCAAGGCCGTCACGGCAGCGGTCGTCGCGGGCGCCGGCCTGGTCGCCTTCGTCCTCTGGGAACTGCGCCACCCGCGCCCGATCCTGGACGTGCGCCGCTTCGCGCACCGCCGGTTCGCGGGTTCCAACCTCGCCGTCGCCCTCTTCTTCCTCGCCGTCTTCGGCGCCTTCTACTACCTCACCCAGCACCTGCAGTTCGTCCTCGGCTACGACGCCCTGCAGACCGGCGTACGGATGCTGCCGCTGGCCGGCGCGGTCTTCGTCGGCTCGGCGCTGACCGGCGTGCTCACCCCGCGCGTCGGCATGAAGTGGACGGTCGGCGCGGGCATGGTCGGCGGTACGACGGCCCTCGCGCTGCTGACCCGGGTCGACGCGGGCTCGACGTACACCGACTTCCTGGCCCCCCTGATCATCCTGGGTCTCGCCATCGGCCTCGCCCTCTCGCCCTGCACCGACGCGATCATGGGCGCCTTCCCGGAGTCCGAGCTGGGCGTCGGTGGCGCCGTCAACGACACCTCGCTGGAACTGGGCGGCTCGCTCGGCATCGCGATCCTCGGCTCGCTGCTCGCCACGTCGTACGGCAACCACCTGAGGGACGCCACGGCGGGCAGCAAGCTCCCGGCGAGCGCCCTGGACAGTGCGCAGGACTCGGTCGGCGCCGGATACGCGGTCGCCCAGGGCATCGGCGACAAGGCGCACGCACTGGCCGCGCAGGCGGCACACGCCACGAACCCGCAGCAGGCCGCACAGTTCAAGCAGCAGGCCGCCGGACTCGCCGCCGGCGCCCGGCAGATGGCGGACGCGGTCGGCTCCTCCTTCTCCTCCGCCGTCGCCCACACCAGCCTGGTCGGCGCGGTGATCCTCGGCGTCGGTACCGTCCTTGTGGCGGTCCTGCTGCCGCGCCGTGAAAAGTCCGCTCCAGAAGTGAAGACCGAGGAGAGCGAGGCGAAGGAACTGGCGCACAGCGCGGCCGATTGAGCACTCTTCCGCGCCGTCCACTAACGTGCCGATCCGGATCAACCGGAACGGCACGTTCGTGCGTGGCGTCAGTACGTGTGTGAGTACAGGAAGATGGAGGCACGGGGGATGAAGATCGACTGGGACCGGCGGACCTGCGCGCGCAAGGGGCATGTGACCTACGCGCCCGACGACCCCCGGCTGCGGCTGCGGCTGCACGCCGAGACCGCGCTCGGTGAGGTCTGGCGCTGCCTGCGCTGCGGCGACTTCGTGCTGGGCGAGCCGCGCGGCTCGGGCCCGGCCGCCGACGCTCCGCTCGTGCCGCGCGGCAAGGTGCTCCGGGACCTGTTCATCCTGCGCTTCCTCGCGATCGAGCGGGCCGTGCGCGGGGTGTTCATCGTGCTGGTCGCGGTCGCCGTGTGGAAGTTCAGCAACAGCCAGGACGCGGTGCGCCGGCTGTTCAACCAGAACCTGGACGTCTTCCGCCCGGTGTTCCGCCACTTCCACTACGACCTCGACCATTCACCGGTCGTCGGCTCCATCCAGAAGGCGTTCGGCTACAAGCACTCCACGCTGGTCCTGGTCGCCGCCCTGCTGCTGGCCTACGCCCTGATCGAACTGGTCGAGGCGGTCGGCCTCTGGTACGCCAAGCGCTGGGCGGAATACCTGACCGTGGTCGCCACGGCCGCCTTCCTCCCCCTGGAGATCTACGAACTCACCGAGAAGGTCAGCTACCTGAAGATCGTCACCCTCGTCCTGAACATCCTCGCGGTCCTCTACATCGCCCTGGCCAAGCGCCTGTTCGGCCTGCGCGGCGGCTGCCGCAAGTTCGAGGAGGAACGGCACAGCGCCTCCCTGATGGAGGTGGAGGAGTCGGCGGGGGTGACCGTGTAAAGCGGGGACGCCCACGAAAAAATCCCCCGAGCAATTGCGCTCGGGGGATTTCTGTGCGTATATTCAGTGGTTCGCGACTTCCATTGAAAATGGGTCGCGAAGAAGTCCAACGAGCACAGTATATCTGGGCGGGAGCAGAATTGTCAAACACGGACTTGCGGAACAGCGAATTTCCAGACGATGAATTGCGCCGCGAGCAGGAATTCATCGACGGACTGTACGCGCGCGTGGACGTGCTGCGCGGCGACGCCGAGTCCTCGGTCGCGGACGCGCTCGCCCAGGGCGACAAGCCCATGCAGGCCCGGCTGGAGCGGGACATCCTGGTCGCCGAGCGCTCCGGGCTGCTCGCCGCGCTGAACGCCGTCGACGGCTCGCTGTGCTTCGGCCGGATCGACCTGGCCGACGGCACCGCCCACCACATCGGCCGGATCGGGCTGCGCGAGGACGACGCCGAGCGCACCCCGGTTCTCATCGACTGGCGGGCCGACGTCGCCCGCCCCTTCTACCTGGCCACCGGGCACACCCCGATGGGCCTGCGCCGCCGCCGGCACCTCACCACCCAGGGCCGGACCGTGACGTCCCTGCACGACGAGATCCTCGACCTCGGCGACGCCACCCGCACCGGGTACGAGGACCACAACGGGGACGCGGTGCTGCTGGCCGCGCTGAACTCGGCGCGCACCGGCCGCATGAGCGACATCGTGCAGACCATCCAGGCCGAGCAGGACGAGATCATCAGGGCGCCGTACCGCGGGGTGCTGGTGGTCGAGGGCGGTCCGGGCACGGGGAAGACGGCGGTCGCGCTGCACCGCGCCGCCTATCTGCTCTACGAGTACCGCGAGCTGCTGGCCCGCCGGGCCGTGCTGATCGTCGGCCCCAACCCGGCCTTCCTCGGCTACATCGGCGAGGTGCTGCCCTCGCTCGGTGAGACCGGGGTGCTGCTGGCCACGGTCGGCGAACTGTTCCCCGGGGTGAAGGCGAGTGCCGCCGACACCCCGCGGGCGGCCGCCGTGAAGGGCCGCGCGGACATGGCCGACGTGCTCGCCGCCGTCGTACGCGACCGGCAGGCCCTGCCGGACCCGGTGATCGCGATCGAGCACGACCGCGAGGTCCTGATGCTCGACGACGGGCTCGTGGGTGTCGCCCGCGAGCGCGCCCGCGCCGCCAAACTGCCGCACAACGCCGCCCGCGAGCACTTCGAGGGGTACATCCTCAACACCCTCACCGAGCTGTACGCCGAACGCGTGGGCACCGACCCGTACGACGGCAGCAGCCTGCTCGACGCCTCCGACATCACCCAGATCCGCGACGAACTCGCCGAGAACCCCGAGGTGTGGTCCGCGATCGACCAGCTGTGGCCGCGGATCACCCCGCAGCGGCTCGTCGCCGACTTCCTCGCCGAACCCGACGGCTATGTGAGCGACGAGGACGCGGCGGCGATCCGGCGCCCGGTGACCCGCGCCTGGACCGTCGCCGACGTCCCCCTCCTCGACGAGGCCGCCGAACTCCTCGGCGAGGACGACCGGTCGGCCAGGGCGCGCGCCGAGCGCGAGCGCGAGACACAGGTCGCCTACGCGCAGGGCGTGCTGGACGTGTCGTACGCCTCCCGGACCTACGAGTTCGAGGACAAGGAGGACAGTGACCCGGACTCCTCCGAGGTGCTGTCCGCCCACGACATCATCGACGCCGAGCGGTTCGCCGAGCGGCACGAGGAGGCGGACCACCGCAGCGCGGCCGAGCGGGCGGCGGCCGACCGCACCTGGGCGTTCGGGCACATCATCGTCGACGAGGCGCAGGAGCTGTCGCCGATGGCCTGGCGGCTGCTGATGCGGCGCAGCCCGACCCGGTCGATGACCCTGGTCGGCGACCCCGCCCAGACGGCGGAGGCGGCGGGCGTCGGCTCCTGGGCGGACATCCTCGCCCCGTACGTCGAGGACCGCTGGGAGCACACGCGTCTCGGCGTCAACTACCGCACCCCGGCGGAGATCATGGAGCTGGCCGCGGCCGTGGTCCGCGCCGAGCATCCGGACTTCGAGCCGCCGAGCTCGGTCCGTTCGACCGGGGTACGGCCCTGGGTGCGGCAGGCCGGCGGCGACCTGCCGGAGGCGGTGGCCAAGGCGGTCGCCGAGCTGACCCCGGCCGAGGGCCGCCTCGCGGTCATCGCCCCGCGCGAGCTGCACCGCTCGCTGGCCGCCCGGCTGGACGGCGTCACGGCGGGCGCCGAGCCCGACCTGACCCGTACGGTCGTCCTGCTCGACCCCCGCCAGGCCAAGGGCCTCGAATTCGACTCGGTCCTGGTGGTGGAACCGGCTCGCTACGGCACCAGCGACCTGTACGTCGCCCTGACCCGCGCCACCCAGCGGCTCGGGGTGCTGTACACGGACCGGCTGCCGAAGGCGCTGGCCACGGGCGTCACCGGGCCGTAGCGGCCGGTGAGGGGCTGCCCGTCGCCGACGGCGGCGGGTAGCTCGGGTGCAGCGAGGAGGACAGCGGGGCCAGCTTCGCGCACAGCGCGGTCGGGAAGGCCGGTTCCCTGCGCTGTACCTCCGTGCAGCCTCCGGCCGCGCTGGAGAAGAACGGCTCCCAGCCGGAGCGCTTCGCGCGGAAGAAGTACCGGTCGCCCAGGGATGGCGAGCAGCCGGAGCCCTTGCCGTCGCTGCACGCCGCAGGTCCCGTGCGCCAGGAGAAGTCCAGGACCAGCCACTTGCCGTCGCAGTGCTGGTCGTCACGGTAGGAGTGGTCGGGCGCGTCGACCGCGATCATCGCCTGCTCGTAGGAGGCGGTGGTGCAGCCGGTGGCCGGCGGATGGCAGCCGAGGCGCCCGCACAGCCGCAGCGCGGGCGGTGGCCTTCCGCTCCTTGGTGCAGCCCGAACGCCGTTCGAGGGAGGTGGAGCTGAAGGTGAGCTGCACGTGCACGGTGCCCGGCACGCTGCCGTACCGGACGTCGGTGTCCACCGCCTTGAAGTCCCGCAATCTGTACGGTCGCACGTGTCTCAATACCCCCGTGGCGAACCCAAGTTGACCTTGGGTCACGGTAAGGCGCGTGTCGCCCGGTCAGGCCGGCCGGAGCCAGAGGGTGGCCAGCGGCGGCAGGGTCAGCCGGATGCTCGCCGGGCGGCCGTGCCATCCTGTCGGCTCCGGTTTGATGACGTCGGGGTTGGTGACATCGCCGCCGCCGTACCGCGCGGCGTCCGTGTTCAGCGACTCGTGCCAGGCCGGCACGTCCCCGGGGACGCCGAGCCGGTAGTCGTGCCGGACCACCGGCGACAGGTGGGAGACCGCGAGGAGCGGGGTGCCGTCGGCGTCCAGGCGCAGGAAGGCGAAGACGTTGTCGTCCGCCGCGTCCCCGGTGATCCACTGGAAGCCCGCCGGGTCGGTGTCCCGCTGCCACAGGGCCGGGACCGCCCGGTACAGCGCGTTCAGGTCCCGTACGAGATCCCGGACGCCCCGGTGATCGGCCTCGGCGCCGTAGGACGGGTCGAGCAGCCACCAGTCGGGGCCGTGTGCCTCGGACCACTCGGCGCCCTGGGCGAACTCCTGCCCCATGAAGAGGAGTTGCTTGCCGGGGTGGGCCCACATGAAGCCCAGGTAGGCACGGTGGTTCGCGCGCTGCTGCCACCAGTCGCCGGGCATCTTCGACACCAGGGACCGCTTGCCGTGCACGACCTCGTCGTGGGAGATCGGCAGGACGTAGTTCTCGCTGTAGGCGTACACCATCGAGAAGGTCATCTCGTGGTGGTGGTACTTGCGGTGCACCGGCTCATGGCCCATGTACTGGAGCGAGTCGTGCATCCAGCCCATGTTCCACTTCAGGCCGAAGCCGAGCCCGCCGAAGCCGCTCGGGCCCTTGTGGTGGGTGGGGCGGGTGACGCCGTCCCAGGCCGTCGACTCCTCGGCGATGGTCACCACACCCGGGCAGCGCCGGTACACGGTGGCGTTCATCTCCTGCAGGAAGGCCACCGCGTCCAGGTTCTCCCGGCCGCCGTGCTCGTTCGGCGTCCACTGGCCCGGCTCGCGCGAGTAGTCCAGGTAGAGCATGGAGGCCACCGCGTCCACGCGCAGGCCGTCGATGTGGAACTCCTCGCACCAGTACACGGCGTTCGCCACCAGGAAGTTGCGCACCTCCCTGCGGCCGAAGTCGAACTCCAGGGTGCCCCAGTCCGGGTGGGCGGCCCGCAGCGGATCGTGGTGCTCGTACAGCGGGCGCCCGTCGAACTCGGCCAGCGCCCAGTCGTCGCGCGGGAAGTGCGCCGGCACCCAGTCCATCAGCACGCCGATGCCGGCCTGGTGCAGCCGGTCCACCAGGTACCTGAAGTCGTCCGGCGTGCCGAGCCGGGCCGTCGGGGCGTAGAAGCCGGTGACCTGGTAGCCCCAGGAGCCGCCGAAGGGATGCTCGGCGACCGGCATCAGCTCCACGTGCGTGAAGCCCATCTCCCGTACATAAGCCGGGAGTTGATCGGCGAGCTGCCGGTAGGTCAGACCGGGGCGCCAGGAGGGCAGGTGCACCTCGTAGACGGAGAGGGCGGCCTCGTGCACCGGGGTGTCCGCCCGGTGCGCCATCCACTCCGCGTCGGCCCACTCGTGCCGCGGGACGTCCACGATCGACGCGGTCGCGGGCGGCGCCTCGGTACGACGGGCCAGCGGATCGGCGCGCAGGGTGCGCGAGCCGTCCGGGCGGGTGATCTCGAACTTGTACACCTCGCCCGCGCCGGTCCCCGGCACGAACAGCTCCCACACCCCGGACGAGCCCAGCGAGCGCATCGGGAAGCCGGTCCCGTCCCAGAAGTTGAAGCCGCCCGCGATCCGTACGCCCCGCGCGTTGGGCGCCCACACCGCGAACCGGGTGCCGGACACCCCCTGATGGGTGGTGACATGCGCGCCGAGCGCCCGCCACAGCTGCTCGTGCCGGCCCTCGCCGATCAGATGCAGGTCCAGCTCACCGAGGGTGGGCAGGAAGCGGTAGGGGTCCTCGGTGTCCAGGACGTTCCCCTCGTACCCCACCACCAGCCGGTAGTCCGGCACGCCCCCGAGCGGCAGCAACCCCGAGAAGAAGCCGTCGCCGTCGTCGTGCAGCTCGACCCGCAGGTCGTCGGCGACGACCGTGACGGACAGCGCGTACGGCCGCAGTGCCCGGAAGACGACACCTCCGGGCACCGGATGCGCGCCCAGCACCGAGTGCGGGTCGTGGTGGGTGCCGTGCAGCAATCGTTCACGGTCGGCGGCGGGAACGGTGGCCTGCGGGGTGTCCTCCGGGGTGACCGGCTTCTTGGTCGTCACGAACGAGCCTCCTGGTCTTCACGCGGCGAGGCGACGGATCGCCGAGAGCGGTACGGGGAGCCAGTCGGGGCGGTGCCGGGCCTCGTAGACCACCTCGTAGACCGCCTTGTCGGTCTCGAAGGCCCGCAGCAGCACCGCATCGGTGCGCGGATCACGGCCGGCCACCTCCGCGTACCCGGAGCAGTAGGCGGCCCGGCAGACACGCGCCCAGTCCGGCGCGGGCGGGCTCACGGTGTGGGCCGCGTAGTCGAAGGAGCGCAGCATCCCCGCGATGTCCCGCACCGGCGGCTGCGGCAGGCGCCGTTCGGCCGGCGGCCGGGCCGGCTCGCCCTCGAAGTCGATCAGCGACCACGCTCCGGAAGGCGAGCGCAGGCACTGGCCGAGGTGCAGATCGCCGTGGATCCGCTGGGCGGTCCAGGTCTGGCCCTCGACGGCGAGGCCGGCCAGCGCCCGGTAGGCCGAGCGCAGCCCGCCCTCGTACGGCCGCAGGCCGGGCACCGCCTGGACGGCCGCCGCCAGCCGCTCGGTCATCCCGTCGGACAGCGCCTGCAGCTGCACATGGCCGAGGGTGACCGTCGGCAGGGCGCGGGCGAGCGCGGTGTGCACCTCGGCGGTGGCCCGGCCCAGCGCCCGCGCCTCGGCGGCGAAGTCCTCGCCCTTGGCCAGCTCGCGCAAGGCCAGCTCCCAGCCGTCACTGGCACCGCTGACGAAGGGCTGGAGCACCGCCAGAACATACGACTCGGCGTCGATCTCGGCATGCAGCCAGGCGGTCGGCGACGGCACCCGGGGGCAGCCCTCGCGGGCCAGGGCCAGGGGTATCTCCAGGTCCGGGTTGACGCCGGGCACCACCCGACGCAGCAGTTTCAGGATGAACGTATCGCCGTAGACGACCGACGAGTTGGACTGCTCGGCGGTCATCAGCCGGGCCACGAGACCCTCGCGGATCTCCTGGTGCGGATCCCGCTCGAAACGCAGCCCGCCGATGCGGGCCTGGGTGCGCAGGGCCTCCAGGAGCACTTCGGCGGGCCGGGGGTCGTACAGGGCCTCGTACACCGTGCGTCCGGCGAGCGGGCCGTCCGTCACGTGTCCGATCAGCGCGGGCGCCAGCCGGGGCGGCAACGCCTCGCGCACGCCTATGAGGAGCTGGTAGCAGTCGCCCGGGTGCGGCTCGGCGCCCAGCGCGGACGGCTGGTGGACGCGCAGCAGCAGGTGGTACAGGCCCAGCCGGCCGTCCGGGGGCAGCAGTTCGGTGGCGGCCACGGGCGTGAACCCGGTGACCGGGCGCCCCTTGCCGGCGAACCAGCGCTGCCTCGGCAGCCACTCGCGCAACAAGGGGGCAAGAGAGACCAGGAACGAGGGGGTGGTGACCGTTTCCGCCATGGGCGTCACGTCCTTTCCCCGGAGCGTCGGGGGTGATACTGATGCGTGCCCCGGGTGGGACGGGGAAAACCGCCCCACCCACAGGACCTAGGCCGCCTCCCGGCGCAAACGGAACCAGTAGAAGCCGTGCCCCGCGAGGGTGAGCAGGTACGGCAGCTCGCCGATCGCCGGGAAGCGGACCCCGCCGAACAGCTCGACCGGGTGCCGCCCGCCGAACCGGCTCAGGTCCAGCTCCGTGGGCTGCGCGAAGCGGGAGAAGTTGTGGACGCACAGCACCAGGTCGTCCTCGTACTCCCGCAGGAACGCCAGCACCGCCGGGTTCGTGGACTGCAGCTCGGTGTAGGACCCCAGTCCGAAGGCAGGATTCTGCTTACGGATCTCGATCATGCGGCGGGTCCAGTGCAGCAGCGAGGACGGCGAGGACATCGAGGCCTCGACGTTGGTGACCTGGTAGCCGTAGACCGGGTCCATGATCGTGGGCAGGAACAGGCGTCCCGGGTCACAGGACGAGAAACCCGCGTTGCGGTCGGGGGTCCACTGCATCGGGGTGCGGACGGCGTCGCGGTCGCCGAGCCAGATGTTGTCGCCCATGCCGATCTCGTCGCCGTAGTACAGGATCGGCGAGCCGGGCAGGGACAGCAGCAGGGCGGTGAAGAGCTCGATCTGGTTGCGGTCGTTGTCGAGGAGGGGGGCGAGGCGGCGGCGGATGCCGATGTTGGCGCGCATGCGTGGGTCTTTTGCGTACTCGGCCCACATGTAGTCGCGCTCTTCGTCGGTGACCATCTCCAGGGTCAGCTCGTCGTGGTTGCGCAGGAAGATGCCCCACTGGCAGCCGGAGGGGATCGCGGGGGTCTTGGCGAGGATCTCGGAGACGGGGTAGCGGGACTCGCGGCGTACGGCCATGAAGATGCGCGGCATGACCGGGAAGTGGAAGGCCATGTGGCACTCGTCGCCGCCGCCCCGGAAGTCGCCGAAGTAGTCGACGACGTCTTCCGGCCACTGGTTGGCCTCCGCCAGCAGCACCTTGTCGGGGTACTGGGTGTCGATCTCCTTGCGCACCCGCCGCAGGAACTCATGGGTCGCCGGCAGGTTCTCGCAGTTGGTGCCCTCCTGCTGGTACAGGTACGGCACCGCGTCCAGGCGGAACCCGTCGATGCCGAGATCCAGCCAGAACTTCAGCGCGGAGATCATCTCCTCCTGCACCGCCGGGTTCTCGTAGTTGAGGTCCGGCTGGTGCGAGAAGAAGCGATGCCAGTAGTACTGCTTGCGTACCGGGTCGTACGTCCAGTTGGAGGCCTCGGTGTCGACGAAGATGATCCGGGCGTCCTGGAACTGCTTGTCGTCGTCGGCCCAGACGTAGTAGTCCCCGTACGGACCGTCGGGATCCCGTCTCGACTCCTGGAACCACGGGTGCTGGTCGCTGGTGTGGTTCATGACGAAGTCGATGATCACGCGCATGCCGCGCTGGTGGGCGGCGTCCACGAACTCCACGAAGTCGGCGAGGTCACCGAAGTCGGGCAGTACGGCGGTGTAGTCGGAGACGTCGTAACCGCCGTCCCTGAGCGGTGACTTGAAGAACGGCGGCAGCCACAGGCAGTCCACGCCGAGCCACTGCAGATAGTCGAGCTTGGCCGTCAGACCCTTCAGGTCGCCGATGCCGTCGCCGTTGCTGTCCTGGAAGGAGCGGACCAGGACCTCGTAGAAGACGGCACGCTTGAACCAGTCCGGGTCCCGGTCCCTCGCGGGAGTGTCCTCGAAGGTGTCCGGGACGGGCTCATTGACGATCATATTGTGGGTGACCCTCCGATCTGCGGGTTGGACGGTCGCAGGACGCTCAGGACATGCGCGGGCCTGTGACCCGGTTCGAGGCGCACATAGCTGGTCCTGCCCCAGTGATAGGTCTCGCCGGTGAGCTCGTCGCGCACCGGCACCGACTCGTGCCATTCCAGGCCGAGTTGCGGCATGTCCAACGAGACCGTTGCCTCCTGGGTGTGGTGGGGGTCGAGGTTGGCGACCACCAGAACCGTGTTCGACCCGCTCCGCTTCGAGTAGGCGATCACCGCGTCCTTGTCGGCGTGGTGGAAGTGCAGATCGCGCAGCTGGCGCAGGGCGGGGTGCTGCCGTCGGATGGTGTTGAGCCTGGTGATGAGCGGCGCGATGGTGCGGCCCTCGCGTGCCGCCGCCTCCCAGTCGCGTGGCTTGAGCTGGTACTTCTCCGAGTCCAGGTATTCCTCGCTGCCCTGCCTCAGCGGGGTGTTCTCGCACAGCTCGTAGCCGCTGTAGACGCCCCAGGTGGGGGAGAGGGTCGCGGCGAGCACGGCGCGTACCTCGAAGGCGGGCCGGCCGCCGTGCTGGAGGTAGGCGTGCAGGATGTCCGGGGTGTTGACGAAGAGGTTCGGCCGCATGTAGGCAGCCGCCTCACCCGCCAACTCGCTGAAATATTCGGTGAGTTCGCGCTTGCTGTTGCGCCAGGTGAAGTACGTGTACGACTGCTGGAAGCCGATCTGGGCGAGGGTGTGCATCATCGCCGGGCGGGTGAACGCCTCGGCCAGGAAGATCACGTCCGGATCCTTGCGGTTGACCTCGGCGATGACCCGTTCCCAGAAGACCACCGGCTTGGTGTGCGGGTTGTCGACCCGGAAGATGCGCACGCCGTGGCTCATCCAGTGCCGCAGGAGCCGTACCGTCTCGGCGGTCAGGCCGTCCATGTCCGCGTCGAAGGCGATCGGATAGATGTCCTGGTACTTCTTCGGCGGATTCTCCGCGTAGGCGATGCTCCCGTCCGGCCGGTGGTGGAACCACTCCGGATGCTTGTGCACCCATGGATGGTCGGGGGAGCACTGCAGGGCGAAGTCCAGCGCGACCTCCAGCCCCAGCTTGTGCGCCTCGCCGACGAAGAAGTCGAAGTCCTCGATCGTGCCGAGACCGGGGTGGACGGCGTCGTGCCCGCCCTCGGGAGAGCCGATCGCCCACGGGACGCCCACGTCGTGCGGCCCGGCGGTGAGCGTGTTGTTGCGACCCTTGCGGAACGTCGTGCCGATGGGGTGGATGGGCGGGAGGTAGACGACGTCGAAGCCCATCTCCGCGATCGGCCGCAGGCGGCGCGCCGCCGTGCGGAAGGTGCCGTGCGGCTGCTCGGCGGTGCCCTCCGAGCGCGGGAAGAACTCGTACCAGGCGCCGTACAGGGCGCGTTCGCGCTCCACCAGCAGCGGCATCGGGTCGGAGGCGGTGACCAGCTCCCGCAGCGGATAGCGGGCCAGTACGGCGGTGACCTCCGGCGCCAGTGCCGCCGCGAGGCGCCAGGCGGCGGGGCGGTTCTCGTCGCGCAGGGCCGCCACCGCCGCCCGCACCACCGGCCGTTGCCCCTTCGGGACCCCGGCGGCCGCACGCTCGTACAGCCGCGCGCCCTCCTCCAGGACCAGTTCGGTGTCGATGCCCGCCGGGATCTTGATGCCGGCGTGGTGCTGCCAGGTGGCGACCGGGTCGGACCAGGCCTCCACCGTGTAGGTCCAGCGGCCCGGTTCGCCCGCGGTGACGGTGGCGCCCCAGCGGTCGGTGCCCGGGGCGAGTTCGCGCATCGGCGTCCACGGCCCGGCCCGGCCCGCCGGGTCGCGCAGCACCACGTTCGCCGCGACGGCGTCGTGTCCCTCCCGGAAGACGGTGGCGGACACCTCGAACGACTCACCGGTCACGGCCTTGGCCGGCCTGCGCCCGTGCTGGACCACGGGGCGTACGTCGAGGACGGGGATACGGCCGAGAGTGGTTGCCCCGGAGACGAGCGCAGGGTCGGCGGGGCCGGGCGGCCCGGGCACGTCGGCCGCGGGCTTCACGGCTTTCTTGCCCGGGGTTTTCTTCGCTGCTGCCTTGGCCTTGCCGCTGTTCGAGGGTGAGGACGAGTGGTGCGTGGCGGGCATGACCGCTCCTGTCCGCGTCAACGTGGGTGTGGGCGGAGGATGTGGGGAGGTGGGTCCTGCGGAAGTGCTGTGGGACGCCTGTGGGGTGTGTACCGGAGGAGCCTTCCCACCCTCTTCGGGTGGGCAATCCGGAACTCTGTTAACTACTCACGCGTATGTCCACCCGCGAGACCGGCCCCCTTTCTTCCGGGTGCCCCCGCGACCGCCTCTTAACGCCCCGACACCCCCGCCGGGCGCGTCCCCACCGACCCCCGGGTAACCACTACCGTCGACAGTGACGAGGAGACGTACAGCGCCGTGCGTCTCACCCCGTGACGCGCCCGAGGTGGCATGTGAAGGCGATCCGTCGGTTCACCGTCCGTCCCGTTCTCCCCGAACCCCTCCGGCCGCTGAGCGACCTGGCGCGCAATCTGCGCTGGTCCTGGCATGCGGAAACGCGCGATCTGTTCCAGTCCGTCGACCCCGAGGCCTGGGCCGCAGCCGGGGGCGACCCGGTGCGGATACTGGGCCGGGTGCGACCGGCCCGGCTGGCCGAACTGGCGGGCGACCGGCGCTTTCTGCGCCGTCTCACCGCGGCCGCCGACGACCTGGACGACTATCTGACCGGCGACCGCTGGTACCAGACCCAGGCCGACGGCCTGCCCGCCGCCGTCGCCTACTTCTCCCCGGAGTTCGGCATCACGGCCGCGCTGCCCCAGTACTCGGGCGGCCTCGGCATCCTGGCAGGGGACCATCTGAAGGCGGCCAGCGATCTCGGCGTACCCCTGATCGGGGTCGGGTTGCTGTACCGGCACGGCTACTTCCGGCAGACCCTGTCCCGCGACGGCTGGCAGCAGGAGCACTACCCGGTGCTCGACCCCAACGAGCTGCCCCTCACCCGGCTGAAGGAGGCCGACGGCGCCCTGGCGCAGGTCTCCCTCGCGCTGCCCGGCGGCAAGGCCCTGCACGCCCGGATCTGGCTGGCCCAGGTCGGCAGGGTGCCGCTGCTGCTCCTGGACTCGGACGTGGAGGAGAACGACCTCGGCGAACGCGGGGTGACCGACCGGCTCTACGGCGGCGGCAGCGAGCACCGGCTGTTGCAGGAGATGCTGCTCGGGATAGGGGGTGTGCGGGCGGTGCGGACGTACTGCCGGCTCACCGGGCACCCGGAGCCGGAGGTGTTCCACACCAACGAAGGCCACGCCGGTTTCCTCGGTCTGGAGCGGATCGCCGAACTGTGCGAGCGGGGCCTCGATTTCGAGTCGTCCCTGGAGGCGGTGCGCGCCGGCACGGTCTTCACCACCCACACCCCCGTCCCGGCCGGCATCGACCGCTTCGACCGGGAACTGGTCGCCCGGCACTTCGGGGCGGACGCGGAGCTCCCCGGCATCGATGTGCAGCGTGTCCTGACCCTGGGGATGGAGACGTACCCGGGCGGCGAGCCCAACCTGTTCAACATGGCCGTGATGGGGCTCAGGCTGGCCCAGCGGGCCAACGGGGTGTCGCTGCTGCACGGTCAGGTCAGCCGGGAGATGTTCGCGGGCCTGTGGCCGGGATTCGACCCCGAGGAGGTGCCGATCACCTCGGTGACCAATGGGGTGCACGCCCCGACCTGGGTGGCCCCGGAAGTCCTGCGCCTGGGTGCCCGTCAGGTCGGCTCCGAGCGGGCCGAGGACGCGCTGACCGTCGGCGGCTCCGAACGCTGGGACTCGGTCGCGGAGATCGACGACCAGGAGATCTGGGAGCTGCGCCGCACCCTGCGCGAACAGCTGGTGCTGGAGGTGCGGGAGCGGCTGCGGGCGTCGTGGCGGCAACGCGGCTGCGGAGACGCCGAGTTGGGCTGGATCGACGGGGTCCTGGACCCGGACGTCCTGACGATCGGCTTCGCGCGCAGGGTCCCGTCGTACAAGCGCCTGACCCTGATGCTGCGCGACCGCGACCGCCTGATGGAGCTGCTGCTGCACCCGGACCACCCGATCCAGATCGTCGTCGCGGGCAAGGCGCACCCGGCGGACGACAGCGGCAAGCGCCTGGTCCAGGAACTGGTCCGCTTCGCCGACGATCCCCGGGTCCGCCACCGCATCGTCTTCCTCCCCGACTACGGCATGGCGATGGCGCAGAAGCTCTACCCCGGCTGCGACGTCTGGCTGAACAACCCCTTGCGCCCCCTGGAGGCGTGTGGCACCTCGGGCATGAAGGCGGCCCTGAACGGCTGTCTCAATCTCTCCGTCCTGGACGGCTGGTGGGACGAATGGTTCCAGCCGGACTTCGGCTGGGCCATCCCGACGGCGGACGGCGCGGCCACGGACGCCGACCGCCGTGACGACATCGAAGCGGCGGCGCTGTACGACCTGCTGGAGCAGCGGATCACGCCCCGCTTCTACGAGCACGGCAGGGGAGGGCTCCCCGACCGCTGGATCCAGATGGTCCGCCAGACCCTCACCCTGCTCGGCCCCAAGGTGCTGGCCGGCCGCATGGTCCGCGAGTACGTCGACCGCCTCTACGTCCCCGCCGCCCAGGCACACCGCGCACTGACCCCGGACACGGCGAGCGACCTGGCCGCCTGGAAGGCCCGGGTGCGGGCGGCCTGGCCCGGGGTGAGCGTGGACCACGTGGAGACGACCGCGACGACGGCCACGGCGGAACTGGGCTCGACGGTGGGCCTGCGGGTCCGGGTGGCCCTCGGCTCGCTCACCCCGGACGACGTGGAGGTCCAGGCGGTATCGGGCCGGGTGGACGCGGAGGACCGCATCACGGATGCGACGGTGGTCCCGCTGAAGCCGACCGGTGCCCCGGACCTGGAGGGCCGCCTGCTGTACGAGGGCCCGCTGGCCCTCGACCGCACCGGCCCCTACGGCTACACGGTCCGCATCCTCCCGAGCCACCGCCTGCTGGCCTCCGCCGCGGAACTGGGGCTGGTGGCCGTGCCTTCGGAGGAGGGGGTGGAGGGGGCGGGGGTGTTGTTGCGCTAGCGGCTGCCGCGGGCCGCGCTACGGCGTCCTCTTGAGACCCTCGACGAAGAGGTCGAAGGACCCGGCCGGGACGGCGAGGGTGCCGGCGGCCGGGTCCTTGGACGGCACGGGAGTACTGGGGGTGGCAGCCGACGGCGCGGTTCGGGGGCGGGGGGAAATTCGTGTGGTGCGAACTTGTGGCGGCGTAGCTCGTTGATCACCGCGATGGAAGGGAGAGCTGATGGTCGGCTCGTCGCATGAGGCGTTGCACCGGACCCTGCGCATCCTGGAATGGCGCGGCGTCTCTGTGTCCGACTCCGTCCGCGAGCGCGTGCTGGCCTGCACGGACCTGGACCAGCTGGAGGTCTGGGCCCAGCGAGCCGTACACGCCACGGACGCGACGGAGTTGTTCACCGCGGAGTGAGCACGTGACCGCATAAGGCTCTATGGCACGATCAGGTGCAGTCCGGCGCAGTCGTCCCCGCCGGACGGGTCCGGGGCGTACAGCCAGTAGACCGTCATGAGCAGCAGGAGCGTGAGCGGCGTGGCCAGGACGGCCGACACCAGGGCCGGTCCCCGCCGTTCGGTGCGGGGCAGGGTGGCGAACAGCAGCAGGGCGCCCAGGGCGCAGGCGAGGCCCGTCCATGCGGTGACGTACATGCGTGTCGACGGGCCCAGGTAGTGGCAGTTCTGGAAGGTGTCGGTACTCCAGGCCAGGTGGGCGGCCAGCAGGCCGGCCGAGAGGGCGGTCAACAGGGGGACGAGCAAGGGGAGGCGGCGGCTGCTCGGTGTGGACGCGCGGAGGGGAGAAGTCATCGGTGCCTGTCCGGTGCGGGTGGGTTCAGTGGCGCTCATGGCGGACCGCGGCTCAGGCCTCGTCGAACTCGGCGCACAGCTTGCGCAGCACCGCCCCGCACCGTCGGGCGTACGCGTGCTGCAGCCCCCGGGTCGCCGGGCCGCCCGCCTTCGCGTACCACTTGGCCGGCTTGCTGAAGGCCGCGACCGTCAGCCAGACCGTGCCGTCGCCCGTGCGGTCGACCATGAAGGCCTCCTCGCCGCACTCGGGGTGACCCTCCAGGGTGCCGTACGCCCAGCCCACCCGGCGGGGTTCCTCCGTCGTCCAGATGATGCGGCAGGGGGCTTTCAGCAAGCCCGCCAGGGTGACCGCGACGTCCGTGCCGGGGGACGCGCGGTCGGCCGCCGAGTCGATGCCCACGCCCACGGCTCGGTGCATCTCCCAGCTGAGAACCGCCTCGGAAGCCCGTTGGAAGACCTTGTGGCCCTCGCCGAGGCGGGTGCGGACGAGGAGGGGGTGGAAGCCGGGCGGGCAGTAGGTCAGGTCGTCGCGGGTCGAGCCGACCGGCTCGTAGGTGAAAGGCGCCGAGGACATGGGTCACAAGGGTAGGGCGGCACCCGGGGCGTTTTCCGCCCGGGTGCCGCCCGTCCTCAAACGTGTGGCCTCAAACGTGTGACCTCGGCCATGCGATCTCAGCCGTGCGTGCCTCAGCCGTGCGACCTCAGCTGACGTTGACCGCCGACCAGGCCGCGGCCACCGCCTTGTACTCGGTGCTGCCGGAGCCGTACAGGTCCGCCGCCGCCTGCAGAGTGCCCGAGCGGGCGCCCGCGTAGTCGGTGGTCGACGTGAAGTACGTCGTCAGCGCCTTGTACCAGACCTGCAGCGCCTTGTCCCGGCCGATGCCGGTGACCGTGGAGCCGTTGGAGGTCGGGGAGTTGTACGAAACCCCGTTGATCACCTTGGCGCCGCTGCCCTCCGACAGGAGGTAGAAGAAGTGGTTCGCCACGCCGGACGAGTAGTGGACGTCCAGGTCGCCGACGGAGGAGGACCAGGAGTCGGCGGAGCTGCCGTCCTTGCTGGGCTTGTCCATGTAGCGCAGCGGGGTGCCGTCGCCGTTGATGTTGATCTTCTCGCCGATGAGGTAGTCACCCTTGTCGGACGAGTTGTTGGCGAAGAACTCCACGCCGGTGCCCATGATGTCGCTGGTGGCCTCGTTCAGGCCGCCGGACTCACCCGAGTAGTCCAGGCCCGCCGTGTTCGCGGTGACGCCGTGGCTCATCTCGTGGCCGGCCACGTCCAGCGAGGTCAGCGGGTCCTTGTTGCCCGACCCGTCGCCGTAGGTCATGCAGAAGCAGCTGTCGTCCCAGAAGGCGTTGACGTAGTTGCTGCCGTAGTGGACGCGGGAGTAGGCGCCGACGCCGTCGTTCTTGATGCCGCTGCGGCCGAACGTGCTCTTGTAGAAGTCCCAGGTCTCCTGCGCGCCGTAGGCGGCGTCCGCGGCGGCCGTCTGGTCGCTGGAGGAGGTGGAGGCGGTGCCCGTGCCGAAGGTGTTGGTCGAGTTGCTGACCAGGGTGCCCTTGCCGGACGTCTTGCGGGCGAGGTTGTAGGTCTTGTGACCGCCCCGGGAGGCGTCGGTCAGGTTGTACGACGAGCCCGACTGGGTGGTGGTGAGGCTGACCGTGCCGGAGTACAGCGTCTTGCCGGTGCCGGTCGCGTTCTCGATGCCCTGGTACGCGAAGAGCTTCTTGCCGGTGGCGGCGTCGGTGATGACGTGCAGCTGGTTGGGGGTGCCGTCGTCCTGGAGGCCGCCGACGACGGTCTCGTAGGCGAGGACGGGCTTGCCGGAGCCGGCCCAGATCACCTTGCGGGCGCCGTCCGCGGTGGACTTGGCGGAGCCGAGGGTCTTGGCGGCGCCGACCGCCTGCTGCTCCGCCTTGGCGGCGGTGATCTGCGGCTTGAGCGAGGCCACCTTGATGGCCGCCTTGGTCGCCTTGGTGACGCCCTTGGTCTTGCCGGACTTGGCGGTGTGGACGACGAGGTCGCCGCCGAGCACCGGCAGGCCCGCGTAGGTGCGCTCGTAGCGGGTGTGGACGGTGCCGTCGGCGTCTCTGACGACGTCCTTGACGACCAGCTTCTCCTTGGCGCCGAGGCCCAGCTGCTGCGCGGTCTGCGCGGCGCCGGCCTGCGCCTGCTGTATCAGGGAGGTGCGGGCGGCGGCGGACAGCGCGGTCGGGGCGGCGCTGAGGGGCGCGCTGCTCTTGCCGGCGGCGGTCGCGGTGCTGGCCAGACCGGTGGAGATGAGGGCTCCGGCGGCGACGGCGGTGGCGATGGCCAGAGTGGCGCGCTGGTGACGCGTGTAGCGGGGGCTCACGCAAGCTCCTTCGTGTGGGGAGTCCGGTCAGCGTGGGGTTACTGGCCGGAACGATGGGATGAAGGTCTGCGGCGGGTGAGGGAAGAGTGACATCAGGGGCGCGTACATGTCATGACCCTGAAGTGATGTTGGCCGAAAGCTGAGTGTCCGAGAAACGTTTCGGGTGTGTTAACCGGTGCCGCCCGAGGGTGTGGGACCCTCGGACGGCGCCCAGTTCCCGGGCTTTTGGCGACCCGTTTACGGGAATGTCAGCTTCCAGCCGTTGATCGTTCCGGTGTCGTAGGTGGCCTGATCCTGTACCCGCAACTTCCAGGTCCCGTTGGCCGGTTCGGCGGAGGCGTTGACCGTGTAGGTCTGCTTCACGTTGTGCGCCGAGTCCGAGGAACTGAAGTCCTTCAGGCGGTACGCGGTGCCCGACGGGCCGACGAGATCGATCACCAGGTCACCCCGCCAGGTGTGCGTGATGTCCACGCTCACCTGTAGGTTGCCCGGCGCGTTTCCGCTCCTGCCGGAGACCGTGATGTCCGAGGTGACGGCGGGTCCGTTGTCCGGGATGGCCACCTGGACATTGCTCTCGTACGTCGAACCGCCGCCGTCGCCGCCGCCGGAGCGCGAACCGACCGCCACGGCCGCCCAGGCGTCCTGCACCGCCTTGTACTCGGTGCTGGAGGTGCCGTACAGCTCACCGGCCGCCGCGAGGGTGCCGGTACGGGCGCCCGCGTAGTCGGTCGTGGAGGTGAACTTGGTGGTCAGCGCCCGGTACCAGATCTGCAGCGCCTTGTCCCGGCCGATGCCGGTGACGGGAAGCCCGTCCGCCGTCGGCGAGTCGTAGCTGACGCCGTTGATCACCTTGGCGCCGCTGCCCTCCGACAGGAGGTAGAAGAAGTGGTTGGCGACACCCGAGGAGTAGTGCACGTCGAGGCCGCCCACGCCCGAGTACCAGGAGTCGGCCGAACTGCCGTCCTTGCTGGGCTTGTCCATGTAGCGCAGCGGGGTGCCGTCGCCGTTGATGTTGATCTTCTCGCCGATGAGGTAGTCACCGACGTCCTTGCTGTTGTTGGCGTAGAACTCCACGCCGGTGCCCATGATGTCGCTGGTGGCCTCGTTCAGGCCGCCGGACTCGTCGCTGTAGTCCAGGCCCGCGGTGTTGGAGGTGACGCCGTGGCTCATCTCGTGGCCGGCCACGTCGAGCGAGGTCAGCGGGTCGTTGTTGCCGGACCCGTCGCCGTAGGTCATGCAGAAGCAGCCGTCGTCCCAGAAGGCGTTCACGTACGAACTGCCGTAGTGGACGCGGGAGTAGGCGCCGACGCCGTCGTTCTTGATGCCGCTGCGGCCGAACGTGTTCTTGTAGAAGTCCCAGGTCTCCTGTGCGCCGTAGTGCGCGTCGGCGCCCGCGGTCGCGGCGTTCGACGTGGTGCCGTTGCCCCAGGTGTCGTTGCTCTGCGAGAACAGGGTGCCGGTGCCCGAGGTGCCGTGGTTGAGGTTGTACGTCTTGTGCCCGCCGCGCGCCCCGTCGGTCAGCGTGTACGTCGAACCCGAGTGGGTCGTCGTCAGGTTCACCTGGCCGCTGTACTGGGTGTTGCCGACGCCGGTCTCGATGCCCTGATACTCGAAGAGCCTCTTGCCGGTGGCGGCGTCGGTGATGACGTGCAGCTGGTTCGGGGTGCCGTCGTCCTGCAGACCGCCGACGACTGTCTCGTACGCCAGGACGGGCTTGCCGGAGCCGGCCCAGACGACCTTGCGGATGCTGCTCGCGGCGGACCTGGTCCCGCCACGGGCCTTGGCCCGCTGTACGGCCTGCTTCTCCGCCGCGGCCTGCGACACGGCCGGGGTGAGGCCGGCGACCTTCAGGGTGGCGCCGGTGGCCTTGATGACGTCCATGGTCTTGCCGGACGTGTTGCTGTCCACGACCAGGTCGCCGCCGAGCACCGGAAGGCCGGCGTAGGTGCGCTCGTAGCGGGTGTGCAGGGTGCCGTCGGCGTCCTTGACGACGTCCTTGACGACCAGCTTCTCCTTGGTGCCGAGGCCCAGGGAACGGGCGGTGGCGGCCTTGCCCGCGTCGGCGTGGCGTATCAGCTCGGCGCGCTGCGAGGGTGTGAGCTTCACGGCCACGTGGGCCTTGTTGATCGCGTCGGTCCGGGGCTTCGCCGGTGCGGCGCTGGCCGCGCCCGACTGGACGGCGGCGGCGATCAGGGCGGCGACGCCGGCGAGGGCGACGGTGGCGGTGCGGCGGTGCGAGGTGTGGGAGGTGCGTCTGCGAGAGGATGCGCTTCTCAACACTGACTCCTTCTGCGTGACCGCGGGTCGCGCGGCCAGGGGAGACCGGACGGTGGGTTGGGGCGTCCGGGCAGAACAGGTCGTTACGCGGAACCACGTGCAGGCCGGCTCACGAGGAGCAGACGAACTGTGGGGTTGCTGTGAGTCGGCTTGGGAAGAGTGACAGGCGATCAGCGCGCCTGTCAGGAGCGCGTCACAAAGTTGGCCGGAAATGGTCCGTTGACCGGATGTTCATGTTCGATATGCGGATCGGTTACCAGGGCAGGGGATCCGGCAGGCGGTCCCACCACCAGCCGTGCGCGCGGATGCCGTTGTCCGGAATCGGGCGGAGGATGCCGGGGGCGTCGACGGTATGTGCGGTGAACAGGACGTCCAGCCCGGCCAGCGCCTCGTGCAGGCGTGCCCGGCCTGCCGGGTGCAGCCGCGGGCCGAGCTCCTCCAGCTCGTCGCGGCACTCCAGGCGCTCGCGGTACAGCTCGGCGGGACACCAGCCGGAGGGAGCCCAGTCGTCCGCCAGATGCCGGACGAGCATTTCCCAGGCGCCCAGGCTGGTGCGTGCGGGCCACAGGGGTGTCCCGGTGACGTCGGCCTGCTCGGCTGGCAACCTCCGGGCGTACACGGTGAATTGGTCCGCGAGTGGCGTCGCGATCTCCAGGTCGCGTACCGCCTCGGGGATGCGGGTGACGCGGGTCCCGGGGAGCTGGGCGACCGGGGCCTCGACCGCGTCGATCCGGTAGTGGGGGACTTCGTCGTCGGGGCCGTACAGGCGGGCCCGTGCGACGACTCCCTCCGGGGCCGCCAGCCAGTAGGCGCTGGGTCTCGGTGACTCGCTCGGGTAGAGCACCACGACATCCGCCGCGCGCGCGAAGGCGGCGGAGAACTCGGCCTCCGGCAGCTGCGGTTGCACGGATTCCTGGACGTAGATGCTCAGTATCGACGACACGTCCCCGGTGACCGCCTCCGTGTCGCAGAGCACGAGCGCGTCCCAGTCGCGCAGCTCCTGGTCGGTGTGCTCGTCGGCGACGTCCACGTCCGCCGGCCGCACGCCCAGGCATCGCGCGAGGGTCTCCGTGAGGGCGTCCGTGGACAGCGGGCGTGAGAGGAGGACGTCGTAGATCACGAAGTCCCCTCCCGCAGCGGGGAGCCGGAGTGCTCGGTCGTGTCCCCGTGCCAGGTCCGCCACAGGGCGGCGTAGGCGCCGTCGGCCGTCACCAGGTCCTCGTGCGTGCCCAGTTCGGTCAGGAGGCCGTCCTCCATGACCGCCACGCGGTCGGCGTCGTGGGCGGTGTGCAGGCGGTGGGCGATGGCGATGACCGTACGGCCCTCCAGGACCGCGCCGAGGGCGCGTTCGGTGTGCCGGGCCGTGGTGGGGTCCAGCAGGGCGGTGGCCTCGTCGAGGATCAGGGTGTGCGGGTCCGCCAGTACCACACGGGCCAGGGCGAGTTGCTGGGCCTGGGAGCCGTCGGTGGACCGGCCGCCCTCGCCGAGCCGGGTGTCGAGGCCGTCCGGCAGATCACGGACCCAGTCGTCGGCCCCGACCGCCGCGAGCGCCGCCCACAGGTCGGCGTCCGTGGCCTCCGGCTCGGCGATCAGCAGGTTGTCGCGGACCGTGCCGAGGAACACATGGTGCTCCTGGGTGACCAGGACCACCTGGCGGCGCAGCAGCTCCGGCGCCAGATCGGCGACCGGCACCCCGCCCACCGTCACCGTGCCGGTGCCGGGCCGGTCGATGCCCGCGAGCAGCCGGCTCAGCGTCGTCTTCCCGGCACCGGAGGGCCCCACCACGGCGAGCCGCTCCCCGGGCCGTACGGTCAGATCCACACCGCGCAGCACCTCGCCGCCGCGCTCGTAGGTGTACCGGACGCCACGCACGTCGATGCGGTCGTCGGCCGGGACGGGGGAGCCGGCGGCGGCCTCGGGGCGGGGCGCTCGCGACGGGGTCTCCTCGCGCCGCGCCGGCGTCGGCCCCGCCGTACCCCCGTGCCCCGCCCGCGCCATCCCCGCAGCATCCCCCCGCGGGGCCTGTGCCAGCCCCTCCACTCGGGCGAACGACGCGCTGCTGCTCTGGAGTTGCTCCACGCGCATCAGGATCTGGTCCAGCGGCTCGGTGAACTGCCGTAGATACAGTGCCGCGGCCACCACCGCGCCGATCCCGACCGCGCCCCGCTGGTGCAGCCAGCCGCCGAGGAGCAGCACGCCCGCCACGGGCACGGTGTACGTCACCTCGACCGCCGGGAAGAAGACCGTCCGCAGGAACAACGTGTAGAAGCGGGTGCGGCGGGCCTCCTCCAGTGCGTCCCGGCTCGCCGCGATCCGCCGCTCCCGCAGCCCGAACGCCTCGACGGTCCGCGCCCCGGCCGCCGTGGCAGCGACGATCTCCGCGACCTCGGACGTGGCCGCGCCCTCGGCGAGATAGCCGTCCCGGGCCCGTCGCAGATACCAGCGCAGCGACAGCCAGATCGGGGTCAGCCCGAGCAGCCCGAACGCCCCGAGCAGCGGATCGAGCGCGAACACCGCGACCAGCACGAACAGCGCCTGCACCATGCACACCAGCAGCTCCGGGCCGACGTCGCGCAGTGTGGTGCCGACGACGGACACGTCCGCCGTGCCGCGCGCGGTCAGGTCGCCGGCGCCGGCCCGCTCCACCACCGACGCGGGCAGCGCCAGCGCCCGTTCGACGTACTCCTCGCGCACCGTGGCCAGCGTCCGCTCACCGAACCGGTAGCCGACATACCGCGCCCAGCGGGCCAGCAGCAGCTGCGCCAGCGCGCACACCAGGATCCACGGCGCGAGCCGGTCCATCGCGCCGGCCCCCTGCCCCGCCCGCACACCGTCGACGATCCGCCCGACCAGCCACGGCCCGACCAGCCCCGCCCCCGCCGCCAGCGCGTTCAGCAGCAGCGTGACGGCGAACGCCCGACCGTCGGCGCGCACCAGCCGCAGCACGGCTCGCCGTACTTGAGTCCGGTCGGCGACCGGCAGTAGTCCTTCGGCCGCCGTCACCGTACGACCTCCCCGGCGTTCTCCGTCATCGCCTTCCGGCCGAACGCCCGCCCGTCGTCCCGTACCGGCCGCGGCACGGCCCGTCGCACCCGGCCCCCGTCCGCGACCGGTGGCAGTCCCTCGCCCGTCGTCACCGTACGGCCCCTTCCGTGTCGCGGGCCACGAGTGCCCGATAGCCCGGCTCCTGCGCGAGCAGCCGCCGGTGCGGGCCGCTCGCCGCGACCTTGCCGTCGACCAGGAACAGGACCGTGTCCGCGCGGTCCAGCACCAGCGGCGAGGTCGACGTCACCACCGTCGTACGGCCCTCCCGCGCCTCGCGCAGCCGCCGCGCGACCGTCGCCTCCGTGTGCGCGTCCAGCGCCGAGGTCGGCTCGACCGCGAGCAGCACCTCGGGGTCGGCGAGCAACGCCCGTACCAGCCGCACCCGTTGGCGCTGACCGCCCGAGAGGCTGCGGCCCTGCCCGGCCACCGTCGAGTCCGGCCCGTCCGGCAGCCCGCGTACGACGTCCTCGGCGGCCGCCGCGTACAGCGCCCGGCCCAGCGCCGCCTCGGCGGCGGGGCGACCGGCGGCCACGACGTCCCGCAGCGGCCCGGCGAACAGGTCGGCCTCGTTGTCCGCGACCAGGATCCGCCCGCGCACGTCCGCCAGCGGGACCGCGTCCAGCCGCACCCCGCCCCAGGTGACGTCGGTCGGCCCGAAGCGGCCGAGCCGGTCGACCACGGCGGTGGCCTCGGCGGGCCGGGCGGCGGCCAGCGCGGTCAGCCGGCCCGGCACCACGCGCACCCCGGACGCCGGATCGTGCAGCTCGGCGGGCCCTTCGGGGGCCGGCAGCGTGCCCTCGTCCGGTTCCGGCTCCAGCCGCAGCAGCCGTACCACCCGTCGCGCGGCCACCACGCCCCGGTTCAGGTCGTAGGTCATCTGCACCAGGAACGCCACCGGCCCGATCAGTACGGCGACATAGCCGTACACCGACACCAACTCGCCGATGCTGATGGATCCCTGGGCCGCGAGCCGGGCGGCGAGCCAGGTCACCACGGACAGGAACAGGGTGGGCAGGCCCACGCCGAGCGCCTGTACCCAGCTGGCCACCGCGCCCACCCGGTAGCCCTGCGCCCGCAGCCGCTGCGAGTCCTTCCGGAAGGCGTCCGCGAACAGCCCCTTGCCGCCCAGGCCGTTGAGGACGCGCAGCCCGCCCGCGAGGTCGCCGATGCGCGCGGCGAGCACGCCCTGCCGCTCCCGGTACGCGCTCTCCGCGCCCTGCAGCCGCAGCGTGAGCGGCCCGGTGACCAGCGCGATCACCGGCAGACCGAGAGTTACGACGGCGGCCAGCGGGATCGAGACCGTCAGCAGCAGCCCGGCCACCAGCACATAGACCACGGCCGAGCCGACACCCGGACCGACCACGGTCAGCGCCTGTGCGATGGTCTGCACATCGCCGACGCCGATCGTCACCACCTCACCGGTCCCCGCCCGGCGCGGCAGCGTCGCCCCGAGCCGCACCACATGCCCCACGACCACCTTCACCGTGCGGAAGTTGGCATCCATCCGCACCCGGGTCATCGTGCGGTGCCGCATGATGCTCAGCCAGGCGTTCACCGACCCGAGCACGAACATCACGCCGGTCCACCCGGCCAGCACCCCCAGCCGCCCCGGCACCAGACCGTCGTCCACGGCCCGCGCCATCAGATACGGCTGCGCGGCCAGCAGCACCATCCACACACTGCCCAGCGCCGCCCCGGCCGCCGACCGGCCCCGCTGCCGCAGCACCAGCCACCACAGATACCACCAGCCGCCGCGCGTGTCGGGCGTGCCCGGATCCTCGTACGCGTCGATCATCCATCCCCCGATCGGCTCGCCCCGCCGGCAAACGCCGAACTTATCGGGGGTGGGGACGGCGGCTCCAGCCAATAAAAGCGGGGTCGTCCTAGCCCTCGCCGAGGATCCCCCGGTCGTACCCCGCCGCCACCGCCGCCGCCCGGTCGCTGACGCCGAGTTTGGCGTACAGGTGGGTGAGGTGGGTCTTGACCGTTGCCTCGCTGATGAACAGCTCGCGGGCGATCTCGCGGTTCGATGTGCCCCTGGCGACCAGGACCAGCACCTCGCGCTCGCGGGCGGACAGCGGCTCGGCGCCGGGCTGCCGGGGGGTGCGGACCGCGTGGACCAGACGGGAGGCGACGGCCGGGGAGAGGACCGTACGGCCCTCGGCGGCGGCCCGGACGGCGGTGAACAACTCGTCGCGCGGGGCGTCCTTGAGGAGGTAGCCGGTCGCGCCCGCCTCGATCGCGGGCAGGGTGTCGGAGTCGGTGTCGTACGTGGTCAGCACCAGCACCTTGGCGCGGGCGCCCCGGCGGGTCAGCTCGCGGATCGCGTCGACGCCCGAGCCGCCCGGCATCCGCAGGTCCATCAGGATCACGTCCGGGTCCAGGGCCGCGGCCCGGGCGACCGCCTCGACACCGTTCGCGGCCTCCCCGAGCACCCGGAAGCCGGGCGCGGACTCGAACATGCCGCGCAGGCCGTCGCGGACGACCGGGTGGTCGTCGACGATCAGCAGGGAGATGAGGGTTTCAGCGGTCATCGCGGACCAACGGTACGCGAGCCGACACCGCCGTGCCGTGTCCCGGCTCCGACTCCACCGTGAGGGAGCCCGCGATGCGTTCGGCGCGGGCCCGCATGCCGTCCAGGCCGAAGCCGCCGCCGCGGGTGCGCCGCGGTACGGCGGCCGGGTCGAAGCCGGTGCCGTCGTCGCGGATGTCCAGCGTGACCTCGTCGCCCATGAAGGACAGGGTGACGCCGACGCGGGCCGGGCGGGCGTGCCGGGCCGCGTTGGACAGGGCCTCCTGGGCGATGCGCAGCAGGGTCGCCGAGATCTCGTCGTGCAGCTGCTCGGTGGTGCCGGTGACCGTGAACTCGGCCCGTACGCCGTTGCGTTCGCCCCATTCGGTGACCGTCTTCTTCAGCGCCTCCGGCAGTCCGTCGGCGGCGAGGGCGACCGGTGCCAGGTTGTGCACCGAGCGGCGGGCCTCGCCGAGGCTGTGCCGGGCGAGCGCCGAGGCGCGCTCCAGGTGGGTGCGGGCGGTGTTCAGGTCGGGGGCGTTGGCGACGACCTGGAGCTGGGCGATGATCCCGGTCAGGCCCTGGGCGATGGTGTCGTGGATCTCGGCGGCGAGCCGGCGGCGCTCGTCGGCGACGCCCGCCTCCCGTGCCTGGAGGAGGAGTTGGGCGTGGAGGGCGGCGTTCTCGTCCAGGGCCTGCTGCAACGCCGTGTTGGTGCGCTCCAGTTCGGCGATGGTGTCGGCCTGGACCACGGCGCGGGCCTGTTCCTGCTGGGCGTACCGGGTGAACAGGCTGACCAAGCCCATGTTGACGGCCAGGACGAGGAAGAAGCCGAGCCACTGCACCGGCCCGTGCGGTGGCCAGCCGCCCACCTGGCCGCCGGCCATGGTGATGGCGGTCAGGAAGAGACCGGGCAGCACCAGACGGCGGGGCAGGTCGATGGCGGCGGTGTAGTAGCCGATCACGGCGTAGAACGCGAAGAACGGGTTGAGCCAGGCCAGCACGAAACCGATGGCCCAGCGCAGGACGTAGAGGCAGACACCCGTCCAGCTCGGATCCGGCCGTCTCCGCTTCATCCTCGCCCAGTACCCCTGCAGCGCGGCGGCCGCGGCCACCAGCACCGCCGACTGAGCCATCTCGTGCCGGTGCATGCCGACCGGGCGGGCGGAGAGGGCCGCCGCGAGGGTACCGGCGACCAGCAGTGCCCAGGGCCCCCACGTGCCGAAGCGGGCCCGGATCTGCGGTTGCGCGGCGGTCGTCATCCCACCAGTGTCGGGCACGGCCCGCTCACTCCCAGCGGAACCAGCGGGCCGCCCCCGCCGTCAGCAGCACCGTCCAGGCCGCGAGCACGCCCAGGTGCCCCCAGCCGGGCCAGTGCCCGGCCGCCGCCTCGCCCAGGGCGCGGGCCGCCGCGCCGAACGGGGTCAGCTGCACCACACGTGCCAGCGTGTGCGGCATCTGCTGCACCGGCAGCCACACACCCGCGCAGAACATCATCGGGAAGAACACCGCCGAGCCGATCGCGCTCGCGACCTTCGTGGTGCGGGACAGCGCCGAGACGACGGAGCCGAGGGCGAGGGCCGACCCGGTCGCGAGCAGCAGGGCCAGCAGATACCCGGCCGGCTGCTCGGGCAGCTTCACGTCGAAGGCGAGCCGGCCGACGACCAGCGCGAGCAGCGCCGAGGCCAGCGCCACCGTGCCCTGCACGACCATCTGCGCGGACAGCAGCGCGGAGGGCCGTACGGGGGTGAGCCGCATCCGGCGCAGGATGCCCCGCTCCCGGTGGCCGGTCAGGACCTGCGGCAGCGACTGCACCCCGGACATGATCAGGGCGATCAGGACGGTGACGGGGACGTAGACGTCGATCGGCCGCAGCCCGCCCAGGGACTTGTCGGCCTCCCGGAACGACGGGATCGAGCCGAGGATCACCAGGAGCAGCGTCGGGAACAGGAAGATCCAGAAGACGGCGCCGGGTTCGCGGCGGAACAGTCGGAACTCGGTGCGCAGGACGGCGGTGTTCATGCCGCGGCCTCCTTGGTCCGGTCGTCGGTCAGGTCCAGGAACGCGTCGTCGAGGGTGGCGTCGAGGACGCGCAGCTGATGGGCGGTGACGCGGTGCCGGGCGAGCAGGGTGATCACCGCGTTCACGGTCTCGTCGGTGCCGGAGAGCGTGATCCGGCCGTCCTTGCGCTCGATGGAGGCGATGGCCGGGAGCGCGGCGAGGTCGTGGTCGTCCAGCGGGGCCGACGGGGTGAAGCTGATGACGGTGGCGCCCGCCGACCGGCGGATCAGCCCGGCCGGGGTGTCCAGGGCGGCCACCCGCCCCTTGTCGATCACCGCGATCCGGTCGCAGAGCCGCTGCGCCTCCTCCATGAAGTGGGTGACGAGCAGCACGGTGACGCCGCTCGCGCGGACGTCCTCGATCAGCTGCCAGGTGTCGCGGCGGGCGCGCGGGTCGAGGCCGGTGGTCAGCTCGTCCAGCACGACGAGGCGCGGGTTGCCGACCAGGGCCAGCGCGATGAACAGCCGCTGCTGCTGCCCGCCGGACAGTTTGGCGAACCGGGTGCCGAGCTTCGGGACGAGACCGAGGCGTTCGGCGAGCGGCCGCCAGTCGGCCGCGTCCGGGTAGAAGGACGCGTACAGCTCCAGCGCCTCGCGCACGGTCAACTTGGGCTGCAGCTCGCTCTGCTGGAGCTGGGCGCCGAGGATCCTGGCGACCTCGTCGTGATCGGCGACGGGGTCGAGCCCGGCGACCCGGATCCGGCCGCCGTCGGGGACCCGCAGCCCCTCGACGCACTCCACGGTGGTGGTCTTGCCGGCGCCGTTCGGGCCGAGGATCCCGAAGACCTCGCCCTCCTCGACGGCGAAGGAGACCCCGTCGACGACGGCCCGGCCGCCGTACGACTTGCGCAGATCGGTGACTTCGATGACGGAAGGCATGTCTTGAGAATCCCGGTCGGGCGGGGCCCGGCACATCGGCCGGCCCGCTCGAAGCGACATCGTCCGATCGGTTGACGCCGGGCTACGACTCCCAGGTCCCGTGACCGACGGAGCACCGGGGTCCGGCCGAAACCCAGTGGGCGATGTCAGTGCCGATCCGTACGCTCGCGATGATGCCCACGACACGTGCAACCACCGAGGACCGTTCCGCCGTACGTACCCTGCTGCGGCTGTGGCCGTACGTCCGCCCCGTGCGGGTACGGCTGTTCACGGCCGCGTTCGTCGCGATCGTGGCCTCCTGCACCGGGCTGGTGATCCCGCTCGTCCTGAAGTGGATCGTGGACGGGCCGGTAGCCGACCGTGACCCGGCCGGCGTCTGGCTCGGCGCGCTCTATTTGCTCCTCCTCGGGATCGCCGAGGCGGTCCTGTTCGGCATACGGCGCTGGCTGGTCGCCCGTCCGCTCTCGCACGTCGAGGCGGAGATGCGGGCGAGTCTCTACGGCAATCTGCAGCGGCTGCCCGTCGCCTTCCACGACCGCTGGGCCTCGGGCCAGCTGCTGTCCCGGGGTACGACCGACCTGATGCTGCTGCGCATGTTCCTCGCCTTCCCGTTGACGTTCCTGCTGGTCAACGGGGTCACGATCCTGGTCGGCGTGGTCATCATGCTGCTGCAGGACTGGGCGCTGGGGCTGGTCATCCTCGCTCCGGCGATCCCCGTGATGTGGACGTGCGCCATCTTCGAACGGCGGTACGCCGAGGTGGCGCGGCGCGCCCAGGACCAGGTCGGTGACCTGACGACGGTGGTCGAGGAGAGCGTGCTCGGCATCCGCATCATCAAGGGTTTCGGCCGGCACCGCAGCCAGGCGCGGGCATTCCGCGAACTGACGGTCACCCTGCGCGGCACCGAACTGCGCAAAGCCCGGCTGCTCGCCACGATCTGGGGCGTCATCGTGACCCTGCCCGAGCTGGCCATCGGGGCGGCGCTGGTGCTGGGCGCGGTCCGGGTCGCCGACGGCGGACTGTCGGCCGGCACCCTGGTCGCCTTCCTGAGCACGGCACTTGCCCTGCGGTGGCCGGTGGACTCCATCGGCTTCCTCCTGGCGATGAGCCAGGAAGCGGCGACGGCCACGGAACGGTACTTCGAGGTACTGGACGAGGCACGGGAGGACAGTCCAGCGACCGGCCGACCCGCCGTGCATGGAACTGACCATGGGGTGGCTGCGGTCAGCGGTGTGTCAGGCACGGGGCCCGTCCCGGCTGCGGCTGACGTGGTTGCGGGCGAGGGTGCCGCTGTGGCAGCGGCCGGCCGGCCCGCCGGAGCTGCGGGCAGTAGTGTCCCGGGCGCGGCGCGCGGCCCGGCTGCGGCCGACGTGGTTGCGGGCGGGTGTGCCTGTGCGGCGGCGGCTGAACGGTCCGCTGCCGGTGCGGGCGGCGGTGCTTCAGGCACGGGGCCCGCCCGGGTTGCGGCCGACGTGGCTGTGGGCGGGTGTGCTTGTGCGGCGGCGGCTGAACGGTCCGCTGCCGGTGCGGGCGGCGGTGTGTCAGGCACGGGGCCCGTCCCGGCTGCGGCTGACGTGGTTGCGGGCGAGGGTGCCGCTGTGGCAGCGGCCGGCCGGCCCGCCGGAGCTGCGGGCAGTAGTGTCCCGGGCGCGGCGCGCGGCCCGGCTGCGGCCGACGTGGTTGCGGGCGGGTGTGCCTGTGCGGCGGAGGCCGAACGGTCCGCCGTAGCTGCGGGCGGCAGTCTGTCAGGTGCGGAGCCCGCCGCGGCGGCGCCCGCCATGGCTGTGGGCGAGGGTGCCGTTGTGGCAGCGGCCGGCCGGCCCGCCGGAGCTGCGGACAGCAGTGTCCGGGGCGCGGCGCGCGTGCCGGCAGTGCCCGCCGTGGCTGCGGGCGGGTGTGCTTGTGTGGCGGAGCCCGAGCGTTCCGTCGCCGGTGCGGGCAGCGGTGCTTCAGGTGTGGGGCCCGCTCCGGCAGCGCCCGCCATGGCCGCGGGCGAGCGTGCCGTTGCGGGAGGCACCGAACCATCCGTCGCCGCCGTGGGCAATCGTGCCGCTGGGGTGGCGCGGGTGGGCGCAGTGGTATCCCGCGGGCTCGGGCGGGGGACCCCGCGCCCGGTCGGTACCGGCACCGGACTGCGGTTCGACAGTGTCCAGTTCCGCTATCCCGACGCACCCCCTGACTCCCCGCCCCTCCTCCAGCACATCGACCTGCACATCCGCCCCGGCGAATCCATGGCCCTGGTCGGAGCCACCGGCAGCGGGAAGACCACCCTGACCGCGCTCGTGCCCCGCCTGCACGAGGTCACCTCGGGCCGGATCACGCTCAACGGTGTCGACATCACCGCGATGCCCCGCGAGGAGCTGCGCGCCATGGTCGCCGTCGCCTTCGAGGAACCCACCCTCTTCTCCGCGAGCGTCGGCGAGAACGTCCTCATGGGGGCGGCGGCCGGCGCCGGAAAGGCGGACCTCGACCGGGCACTCGACGTCGCGCAGGCCGGCTTCGCGCACGCCCTTCCCCAGGGCACGGACACCGGCGTGGGCGAGCAGGGCCTCAGCCTCTCCGGCGGCCAGCGCCAGCGCCTCGCGCTGGCCCGCGCGGTGGTCGGCAGACCGGAGTTCCTGGTGCTGGACGACCCGCTGTCCGCCCTGGACGTGCACACGGAGGCCGCCGTCGAGGCCGCACTGCGGCAGGTCCTCGCCGACACCACCGCGTTGATCGTCGCCCACCGCCCCTCCACGGTGCTGCTCGCCGACCGGGTCGCCCTGCTCTCGGGCGGCCGGATCACCGCCGTCGGCACGCACCAGGAACTGCTGCGCACCAACGCCGAGTACGCGCATCTGATGTCCGGAGACCCCGGAGACCCCGGAGACACGGAGGACTCCCGTTGACCACCACGACCGCCTCCACTCCCAGCGCCGAGGACGACGAACTCCCCGGCCCGCGCAGCGAAGGCCACGCACGTGACGGCGACGTCTTCGACCGGGACGTGCTGCCCGCCCCGCCCGGCGCCACGGCCGCCCTGCTGCGCTCCCTGCTCGCGCCCCTGAAGGCCCGGGCCGCCGTGACCACCCTCCTGCTGCTGCTCCAGCAGGCGGTGGTACAGATGGGCCCGCTGCTGGTGGCGTACGCCATCGACACCGCCGTACCGGCGTTCCGGGACGACCGGCACGGCCCGCTGATCGCGGTGGCCGTCGGCTGTCTGCTGTGCGCGCTGCTGTCCGGCGCGCTGCAGTTCGCGTTCATCGAGACCTCCGCCCGGGTCAGCCAGGACGTGCTGCTGGACCTGCGCGGCCGGATCTTCCGGCACGCACAGGCGCTGAGCATCGACTTCCACGAGCGCTACACCTCGGGGAGGCTGATCTCCCGCTCCACGACGGACGTCGAGTCGCTGCGCGAGCTGCTCGACGAGGGCCTGCAGGAGCTGGTGACCGTCGTGCTGTCCTTCGTCTACATCTCGGCGATGCTGCTGTGGCTGGACCTCGGCCTGGGCGCGGTCGCGGTGGCCTCCTTCGTGCCGCTGTACCTGCTCGTACGGCTCTACCAGCGGCGGGCGGGCCGGGTGTACCGGGTGCGGTCCACGGCGATCGCGGCGGTGATCGTGAAGTTCGTGGAGACGATGAACGGCATCCGTCCGGTGCGCGCCTTCCGCCGGGAGGCGGCGAACGACGCCGAGTTCGCCGCGCTGAACGCGCGCCACGAGCGCACGAACGGCGACGCCATGCTGGAGATGGCCCGCTATGTGGTCGGCTCCCGGCTGGTGGCCAACACGTCGGTCGCGGGGATCGTACTGTGGGGTGCCTACCGGGTGGCGTCCGGCTCGCTGGAGCTGGGCGTGCTGGCCGCGGCCGTGCTGTATCTGCGCCGGCTGTACGACCCGATCGACCGGCTGGGCATGTTCCTGAACTCCTACCAGTCGGCCGCCGCCTCCCTGGAGAAGATCGCCGGGCTGCTGGCGCAGACCCCGTCCGTGCCGGAGCCGGCAAAGCCGCGCGAACTCCCGGCGCCGAAGGGCGACTTCCCGGGCCGCGAGGTCGTCTTCGACCGAGTACGGTTCGGCTACCGTACGGGCGGCGAGGTGCTGCCCCGTTTCGATCTGACCCTCCCGGCCGGGCAGACGGTCGCCGTGGTCGGCGCCACGGGCGCGGGCAAGTCCACGCTCGCCAAGCTCCTCGCCCGCTTCTACGACCCCTCCGAGGGCCGCGTGCTCCTCGACGGGGTGGACTTGCGCGAGCTGTCCGTGCCGGAACTGCGGCGCGGGGTGGTCATGGTGACCCAGGAGGCGTTCCTGTTCTCCGGCACGGTCGCGGACAACATCGCCATCGGCCGGCCCGACGCCACCCGTGCCGAGATCGAGCAGGCGGCGAAGGCGATCGGCGCGCACGAGTTCATCGGCGCCCTGCCCGACGGCTACGACACCGACGTCCGCAAACGCGGCGGGCGCATCTCGGCCGGCCAGCGCCAACTGGTCGCGTTCGCCCGCGCGTTGCTCGCAGACCCGGCCGTACTGATCCTCGACGAGGCGACCAGCTCCCTGGACATCCCGGGCGAGCGGGCCGTCCAGCGCGCGATGTCGACGGTGCTGCGGGGCCGTACGGCCGTGGTGATCGCGCACCGGCTGTCGACCGTGGAGATCGCGGACCGGGTCCTGGTGATGGAGCACGGCCGGATCGTGGAGGACGGCCGCCCGGACGAACTGATCGGCGGCACGGGCCGCTTCGCGGATCTGCACAGGGCGTGGCGGGACAGCCTGGCGTAGGTGTGTGATGACGTCGTTCAGCGTGCGTTCACCCGGTCTATGATGGGTAGTTGACGAACGATCACGCCGACTACGGTGCGCGTCCAGGCCCCTTGGCCGGACGCAACGTCAAGCCCCCGTCAAGGCCTTGCCTCGCACTGTTCGCGTTTGAATAAACGTTCAATCAAGGGAGCCCTCGGTCGGGCAAAGGGGTCTACCCGCATAGATGATCCCGGTGCTGTCATGCCCACGACCGCCCGGAACCTCTGCCGGGCACCACACCGGGAGACCCCCACATGTCCCGAATATCGCGGCCCCTGGTGACCGCCCTCTCCTCACTCGCCCTCGCCGCCGCGGGCCTCACCGTCACCACCGGCACGGCCCACGCCGCCAGTTGCAGCCAGGACTACCTCCCCCTGCCCGACTCGGCCTGCACGCCCGGGGCCCTCAACCCCGACGTCACCCAGGACACCATCGACTCGACCATCTGCGTCTCCGGCTGGACCGCGACCGTACGGCCGCCCAGTTCCTACACCACCGCGCTGAAGAAGCAGCAGATCGTCGAGTACGGCTACTCCGACACCAACCCCTCGGACTACGAGGAGGACCACTTCGTCCCGCTCGAACTCGGCGGCTCCCCGAGGAGCGCGGAGAACCTCTGGCCCGAGCCGCACTACGGCACCGAGACGTCCGCGAACAAGGACACCGTCGAGAACAAGCTGAAGAAGGCCGTCTGCGCCGGAGACGTCAGTCTCACCGACGCACAGAACGCGATCATGACCGACTGGACGACCGCCCTGTCCAGCCTCGGCCTGGGCTGAGCGTTCCACTCCCCGCCGGGCTGGGGGCGCCGGATCACGGCACCCCCAGCTCGAACAACACATACCCCGCGTACGACCCCGAAGCCAGCGCCGCGATGCCGAGCAAGGTGCACTGCAGGGGCAGGCTCAGCCGGCGCATCGCGACCGCGAGCGGCAGGAACAGCGGGAAGCAGGGCAGCAGATAGCGGGAGACGTTCGCGAAGATCTGCTGGCTGCCGAGGACCAGGGCGAGCGTGAGAACGGTGTGCACGACGAGCACCGCCGGCGGCCGCAGCCTCAGGAGCAGGGGGAGCAGAGCGCACGCGAGCAGGACCACACCGACGCCGATGACGTCCGCGAAGGGGTACGCGAACAGGTAGCCGCCGAAGTGGCCCACCGGTACGGACGTCAGCACGTCCAGGGTCTGTGCGCCGTAGTCGAACTCGTGCGCCCAGGCGCCCGACTGGAGCCTGAAGTAGCCGGTCAGGTCGCCCATGCGGTTGCCGACCCACAGGAGGTAGCCGAACAGGCCGAGCGGGGCCAGGGCCGCCGCGGCCAGGGGGCGCAGGCTGTCGTCCTCCTGGCGGCGCAGGGAGAGGAGCGCGGCGACGCCGACCCCGGCGATGAGCGCGGCGGCCGTGGGGCGGTTGAGGCCGGCCGTGAACGCGAGGACACCGGCGGTGAGCCAGCGGCGGGTCATGACGGCGTGGCAGGTCCAGGCGGCCAGGGCCACGTAGAGAGAGTCGGAGTAGACCGCCCACTCCACGCCCGAGCCCGGCCACACCGCCCACAACCCGGCCGCCGCGAGCCCGGCCCGCCGCCCGCCGAACCGCTCGGCGACGGCGTAGACGCCGAGGGCGGCGGCGAAGGAGGCGAGGATCGACACCAGCAGGCCGGCGCCGTAGGGACCGAGGCCGGTGACGGCCATGACCATCCGCATCAGGGCCGGGTACAGCGGGAAGAACGCCGCCGAGTTGCCCTCCAGCGTGATCAGGCCGGTGGCGTCCGGGACCGGGACGAGCCTCGGGTCGTAGCCGTGCAGGGCGATCTGCTGGTACCACCAGCCGTCCCAGGTGCCCAGCACATCCCAGGCGTGTGCCCCGCCGCCGAACCGGGGGTCCTTGGTGCGGTAGTCCCCGGCCGAGGACAGCAGGTACAGGAAGGAGAGGAAGCCGGTCAGCTTCAGCGCGCCGAACAGGGCGAGCGGCGCCCCGTGCCGGCGGGTGGCCGCCCGCAGCCGGGAGACGGGCGCCGGCCGTGCCTCAGGGGGGTGTGTGCGGGGCAGCGCCATGGTCATGGGGCCACCGGGCCGCGGCGGGCCGGCCTTCGCCGCATCCGTACGATCCCGCGCAGGTCGGCCAGCGCGGTAGCGACGATGTCGACGCTGCTGTCGGGGTCGTCGACCCAGTCCACCGGGACCTCGTGGATCCTCAGGCCCGCCCGCTCGGCCAGCACCAGCAGCTCGGTGTCGAAGAACCACTCCCCGTCCCGCACCAGCGGCAGCAGCTGCTCGGCGACCTCGCGGCGCACCGCCTTGAAGCCGCACTGCGCGTCGGTGAAGCCGACCGCGAGCGTGCAGCGCAGCAGGACGTTGTAACAGCGCGAGATGACCTCGCGCTTGGGGCCGCGCACCACCCGCGCGCCGGGCGCGAGCCGGGTGCCGATGGCCAGGTCGGAGTGGCCGGATATCAGCGGCGCGACCAGCGGCAGCAGCGCGGCCAGTCCGGTGGACAAATCCACGTCCAGGTACGCCAGCACGGGCGCCCGCGAACCCGACCAGGCCGCACGCAGCGCACGGCCCCGGCCCTTCTGGGCAAGCCGCAGCGAGACCACCTCGGGCAGTTCGTCGGCGAGCCGGGCGGCGATGCGCGGGGTGCCGTCGGTGCTGGCGTTGTCGGCGATGGTGATCCGGAACCGGTAGGGGAAGGTGTCCCGCAGGTGTGTGTGCAGCCGCCGGACGTTCGGCTCCAGGTCCTTCTCCTCGTTGAACACCGGTACGGCCAGGTCCAGGACGGGCTCGCCGGCCTGGGGCGGCAGGGGTGCGCGCCGGGGTGCGGGTGCCGTGGCCGACAGTCGGCCCGGGCGGAGTTTCATCACGTTGATCCCCGTTCGTTCCTGTGGGTCGGGCATGCCGGAGGCACGCGGGTGGGGGAGAGCGGCAGGTCAGTCGGTCGGGCTGACCACCGAGGACGGAGCATGCGACGGTACGGCCGGCTCGCTCACCGATGCCGAGGCCGGCGGGGTGGTGACGGTGCCGCCGGAGGTCTCGGTGGCCGTCGCGGACGGCGGACGGCCGCTGGGGGTGTTCGAACTGGCGCTGGTCCCGGGCATGTTGGACGTCGTCGCGGTCGGGGAGTCGGTCGTCGCGGGCGGCGACGGCGTCTCGCTCGGCGACTGCGACGGGTTCGGCGAGGTGGTCGGGACGGGCGTCGGGCTGGTCGCGGGCCCAGGGCGCGGCGCGCTGGGCCGGTCGTCGAGGTGGCCGTGCGGCCACAGGAACAGTCCGAGGCCGAGCCCGGCCACCGCCAGCACGGAACCGGCCGCCCGGCGCGCCGCGCGCACCCGGCGCCGGGTCCGCACGCCTGTGTGCAGCGCGTCCCTGTGCCGGGGCTCGTAGGACACCGGTTCCTGCGTACGGTGCATCAGCTGGGCCAGCTGCCGCTCGAAGTGGTCCATCGCTCCCCCTCACCCCACCGGCTCGATGACGTCGGCCAGCAGCCCGCGCAGCCGGGCCACCCCGCGCGCCGCATGGGACCGGGCGGTGCCCACCGGGCAGCCCAGGATCTCCGCGACCTGCCGGTCGGGCAGGTCCTGGTAGTAGCGCAGCACGACCGCGGCCCGCTGCTGCGGGCTCAGCCGGGCGAGCGCCGCCTCCAGCCGGGAGCGCTCGGCCACGGTCGCCGACACATCGCCGGCCGCCGCCACTTCGGGCAGCACCTCCACGGGCCGCTCGCCCCACCAGCGCCGGCGGGCCGAACGGGCCGCGGCCCGGGCCAGCACCGTGCGCACATACGCCTCCGGTGCCTCGTCGGCGACCTTCGGCCAGACGAACCACAGCTTGACCAAGGACTCCTGCAACAGGTCCTCGGCCCGGTGACGGTCCCCTCCGGTGAGCAGACGGGCCAGATGGAACAACACCGACCAGCGGGCCGCCACGAACGCGTCGTACTCACCGGCCCGAGCCTGCTCCATCCTCACGGTCCCTGTCCTCGCCGGCTGTCTACACCAGGAGAAAGGCCCTGGAGGCCGCGGAACGCTGCACCGGACGAGCGTGATCCACGTCACGCACAGGTCTCACCCGGGATCAGACCACGCGCAGCAGCAGCACCGCCCGCTCCGGCACCGTGATCTCCGTGCCCGCCGGATGGACCGTGCCCGGCGGCTCCGCCTGGTCCTCCCGCGAGGTGTCCACGAGCACCTCGTACCGCTCGGCCCACGGCGGGCCCGGCAGCACGAACCCCGTCGGCCGCTCGCCCGCGTGCAGCACCGCGAGGAAGCTGTCGTCCACGACCGGCGCGCCCCGCTCGTCGCGGCCCGGGATGTCCCGGCCGGAGAGGTACATGCCGAGCGTGGCGGCGGGGGCGTACCAGTCGCCCTCGGTCATCTCCGCGCCCCGCGCGGTGAACCAGGCCAGGTCCCGCAGCCCGTCCGCCGACTGGGCGCGCCCGGAGAAGAAGGCGCGGCGGCGCAGCACCGGGTGCCGGTGGCGCAGGCCGATCAGCCGGGAGGTCAGGTCGCACAGGGGGCGCCAGGCGGGGTCCTCCCGCAGGGACCAGTCCAGCCAGCCGATCTCGTTGTCCTGGCAGTAGGCGTTGTTGTTGCCGCGCTGGGTGCGCCCGAGTTCGTCGCCGGCCACCAGCATGGGCACGCCGGTGGACAGCAGCAGGGTGGTCAGGAGGTTGCGCAGCTGACGGCGGCGCAGCGCCCGTATCCGCTCGTCCCGCGTCTCCCCCTCGGCCCCGCAGTTCCAGGAGCGGTTGTCGTCGGTGCCGTCGCGGTTGTGCTCGCCGTTGGCCTCGTTGTGCTTGCGCTCGTACGACACCAGGTCGCGCAGCGTGAACCCGTCGTGCGCGGTGACGAAGTTGACGGAGGCGTACGGGCGCCGGCCGCCCCAGGCGTACAGGTCGCTGGAGCCGGACAGGCGGTAGCCCATCTCGCGGACGTCCGGCAGGGCGTGCCGCCAGAAGTCGCGGACGGCGCCCCGGTAGCGGTCGTTCCACTCGGTCCACAGGGGCGGGAACGCGCCGACCTGGTAGCCGCCGGAGCCGATGTCCCAGGGCTCGGCGATGAGCTTCACCCGGCGCAGTACGGGATCCTGGGCGATGACCGCAAGAAACGGCGAGAGCATGTCGACGTCGTGCATCGAGCGGGCCAGCGCCGCCGCGAGGTCGAAGCGGAAGCCGTCCACGCCCATCTCCGTCACCCAGTACCGCAGCGAGTCGGTGATCAGGCGCAGCACCTGGGGCTGGACGACGTGCAGGGTGTTGCCGCAGCCGGTGTAGTCGGCGTACCGGCGGGCGTCGTCCTGGAGCCGGTAGTAGCCGCGGTTGTCGATGCCCTTCAACGACAGGGTCGGGCCCAGCTCGCCCGCCTCCGCGGTGTGGTTGTAGACCACGTCGAGGATGACCTCGATGCCGGCCGCGTGCAGCGCGCGCACCATCCGCTTGAACTCGCCGACCTGCTCTCCCGTCGTACCGGAGGCCGCGTAGCCGGCGTGCGGGGCGAAGTAGCCGATGGAGTTGTAACCCCAGTAGTTGCGCAGGCCCCGGCGCAGCAGGTGGTCCTCGTGCGCGAACTGGTGGACCGGGAGCAGTTCGACGGCCGTCACGCCCAGCTTCACCAGGTGCTCGATCGCCGCCGGGTGGGCCAGGCCGGCGTAGGTGCCGCGCAGTTCCTCCGGAATCTGGGGGTGCAGCTTGGTGAAGCCGCGCACGTGCAGCTCGTAGATGACGGAGTCGGCCCACGGGGTCTTCGGCCGGCGGTCGTCCTCCCAGTCGTCGTCATCGTCGACGACGACGCCCTTCGGCACGTACGGCGCCGAGTCCCGGTCGTCGCGCACGGTGTCGGCGACGTACTGCTCGGGCCAGTCCCGGACGTGCCCGTACACCTGCGGCGGCAGCGTGAACTCCCCGTCCACCGCCCGCGCGTACGGGTCCAGCAGCAGCTTGGCCGGGTTCCAGCGGGCACCGGTCCACGGGTCCCAGCGGCCGTCCACCCGGTAGCCGTAGCGCTGACCGGGCATCACGCCCGGGACGAAGCCGTGCCAGATCTCGTGCGTCAGCTCGGTCAGCGGCACCCGGGTCTCCCGCCCCCGCTCGTCGAACAGGCACACCCGGACCGCCTCGGCCCCGCCCGCCCACAGCGCGAAGTTGGTGCCCGCGACCCCGTCCGGGCCCACCCGGAACCGGGCCCCCAGCGGTGTCGGGGCGCCCGGCCACACCACCGGGGCCGGCACCGCGGCGTGCCGGGCGCCGTTCACCACGGCAGGCTGCTGCCCGGTACCGGCGGCCGGCTCCCCGGCCGGTGCCCGCTGCTCGGCTGCGCTCGTCACCTGTCGGCCCCTCTTTCAGCCCGGGGGCGGCACAGTCCGCCGTACCGGGTGGGCGAGCATGCCGCAAGGCACCCTCGGCCACCCGCCACGGCTGCGCCCCGACGGTAGGGGGCGCCTCCTGGTCCCTGTCGGCGTCGGCCGTCCCGTGCTGTCCCGCTCAGCCGACCTGATCCAGAAGGCGCCCCCTCCGGCGCGGGCGCGGCGGCTCCCCAGCGTGTCGTCCTTCCCTCTGTTCTGCCCAGTGCGTGCGTCGCACTCACGTTTCCCCGGAGCGGGCCCGGTCGTTGAGTCCCGCGTGAGGCACGTACAAGGACGCGCACGGCGCACGGGAGCCGCGCTGGCCGCCGTACTGACATGGGTGGCACTGCTCGCAGGGTGTTCCGCCGGTGGCTCCGGGCCGCTCGGGCTGGGCGGAGCCTTCGGGGTGGGCTCGGAGCTCGGCAGACCCCCGGCACCCGAGGACGTCATCCATGTCACCCCCGACGACGACAGCAAGGGCGTCCGGCCCGAGCAGCGGCTGCGGGTACGGGTGCCCGACGGGCGCCTGGAGAAGGTGACCGTCGTCAAGTCGCAGGACGCGCAGGACTCCCCGGTCCCCGGGCGCATCGGCGCGGACGGCAGGACCTGGCGGCCCGACGAGGACCGGCTGGCGCTCGCCGCCAAGTACACCGTCGACGTGGTGGCGCTGGACGCCGACGGCCGCCGCTCGGCCCGGCACACCACCTTCACCACGCTCGTCCCCGAGGAGCGGTTCATCGGCTACGTCACCCCCGAGAACCGGGCCGTCGTCGGCACCGGCATGATCGTCTCCCTCTCCTTCAGCCGGGAGATCACCGACCGCGCCGCCGTCGAACGCGCCGTGCGGGTCAGCGCGCAGCCGCCCGTCGAGATCCGCCCGCACTGGTTCGGCGGCAGCCGGCTCGACTTCCGCCCCGAGCAGTACTGGAAGCCCGGCACCGAGGTCACCGTCGACCTGAACCTGCGGGACGTCCAAGGGGCGCCCGGTGTCTACGGGTTGCAGGACAAGACCTTCGCGTTCACCGTCGGCCGCAGCCAGGTCTCGCTGGTGGACGCGGCCCGGCACACCATGCAGGTGCGCCGGGACGGCCGGCTGCTCGCCACCGTGCCGGTCACCGCGGGCGCCCCCGGCAACCCCACGTACAACGGGAAGATGGTGGTGATGGACATGCTGGACGTCACCCGCATGAACAGCCACACGGTCGGTTTCGGCGGCGAGTACGACATCCCCGACGTCCCGCACGCCATGAAGCTCACCGACTCCGGGACCTATCTGCACGGCAACTACTGGTCGCCGGACGCCCCCGGGCGCGTCAACGTCAGTCACGGCTGCGTGGGCCTCAGGGACGTCAAGGGCGGCAGTTCGGCCACCCCGGCCGGCTGGTTCTTCGACCGCAGCCTCATCGGTGACGTCATCGAGGTCGTGGGCAGCAGGGAGCGGACCGTCGCTCCCGACAACGGCCTCGGCGGCTGGAACATGACCTGGCAGGAGTGGAAAGCGGGCAGCGCGGTGAAGTAACCAGGTGAGGGGCCCGGACTTCGGGCGGCGGGGTGCGGGCGGAAGTTGCGACGGAACGGTGACATACGCCTGACACCCAGCTCAAAACCGGGCGGTTAATATGCGCGCACCAATGTGGTGGGGAGCGGGTCCGACCAGGCCCGGCGAGGGGAGAACGACTTGAACATACGGCCTATACCGGGGGCGTCGGCGGCGGGGCGGCGAGGCCGTAAGGGACTGGCACTGACGGCCGGTGCCCTGGTGCTCTCCCTCGCGGCGTGCGGCGGGGGCGGCGGCAAGGGTTCGGGCGACGGCAAGGGCAAGGAGACCCAGCAGGGCAAGGAGCAGTCCGCCGCCGCCGTCTCCATATCGCCCAAGTCCGGCGCCACCGGCGTCGACACCAGCGGCGCGCTCAAGGTGAACGTCGCGCGCGGCAAGCTGACCGAGGTCACCGTCAAGGACGCCAAGGGCGCGGCGGTCCCCGGCAGCATCACCGGCGGGGGCGCGTCCTGGACGCCGGCGACCCATCTGACCGCGTCCACCAAGTACACGGTGCACGCGGTCGCCAAGGACTCCGAGGGCCGCGAGGCCGCCGAGGACTCCACGTTCACCACCCTCACCCCGAAGAACACCTTCCTCGGCTACTTCACCCCCGAGGACGGCTCCACCGTCGGCGTGGGAATGCCGTTCTCCGTCAACTTCACCCGGGGCATCACGAGCCCGCAGGCCGTGGAGAAGGCCATCAGGATCAGGACCGAGCCGGCCGTCGACGTCGAGGGCCACTGGTTCGGCAACGACCGCCTGGACTTCCGCCCGGAGAAGTACTGGAAGGCAGGCACCAAGGTCACCGTCGACCTGAACCTGGACGGCGTAGAGGGCCGCGACGGCGTCTACGGCAAGCAGCACAAGACCATCAAGTTCACCATCGGCCGCAACCAGGTCTCCGTCGTGGACGCCAAGAAGCACACGATGAAGGTCACCCAGGACGGCAAGGTCATCAAGACCATCCCGGTCACCACCGGCAAGCCCGGTTACGACACCTGGAACGGCCAGATGGTCATCACCGAGAAGCTCGCGGTGACCCGCATGAACGGCGAGACCGTCGGCTACGGCGGCGAGTACGACATCAAGGACGTCCCGCACGCCATGCGCCTGACCACCTCAGGCACCTTCCTGCACGGCAACTACTGGGGCGGCGACGCCTTCGGCAACTACAACGCCAGCCACGGCTGCGTCGGCCTGAGCGACGTGCGCGGCGGCTCCGACGGCTCGACCCCGGCCGCATGGATGTTCGACCACTCGATCATCGGCGACGTGGTGGTCGTGAAGAACGCGGACGACCGTACGGTGTCCCCGGACAATGGGCTGAACGGGTGGAACATGTCGTGGGCCGACTGGAAGAAGTGAGCCACCTCTGACGTACGGGCCCGGTGCTGTGATCCATGGCACCGGGTCCATTGTCGTTAGTGGCCGTTAACCTGGCCTGCATGACCGTCAATCTCGAAGTCGCCGAAGGCGTCGGAACCCTGCGCCTGGACCGTCCGCCGATGAACGCGCTGGACGTCGCCACCCAGGACCGGCTGAAGGAGCTCGCCGAGGAGGCCACGCGCCGCGACGACGTGCGCGCCGTGGTGATCTACGGCGGCGAGCGGGTGTTCGCGGCGGGCGCGGACATCAAGGAGATGCAGAACATGGACCACACCGCGATGGTCCTGCGCGCCCGCGCGCTGCAGGACTCCTTCACGGCCGTGGCCCGCATCCCCAAGCCCGTCGTCGCCGCCATCACCGGCTACGCGCTCGGCGGCGGCTGCGAACTCGCCCTGTGCGCCGACTACCGCATCGCCGGCGACAACGCCAAGCTCGGCCAGCCCGAGATCCTGCTCGGCCTGATCCCGGGCGCCGGCGGCACCCAGCGGCTGTCCCGGCTGGTCGGCCCCTCCAAGGCCAAGGACCTCATCTTCACGGGCCGTCAGGTCAAGGCCGACGAGGCCCTCGCGATCGGCCTGGTGGACCGCGTCGTCCCGGCCGCCGAGGTGTACGAGCAGGCGCACGCCTGGGCCGCGAAGCTCGCCCAGGGCCCGGCGATCGCCCTGCGCGCGGCGAAGGAGTCGGTCGACACCGGCCTGGAGACCGACATCGACACCGGCCTCGCCGTCGAACGCAACTGGTTCGCGGGCCTGTTCGCCACCGAGGACCGCGAGACCGGCATGCGCAGCTTCGTGGAGGAGGGGCCGGGCAAGGCCAAGTTCCGCTGAGCGTCAGCGGAGTGAACTTTCCAGTAACTCCCTTGGGGCCCCTTGCAATTGACGCGTCGACTCGTCCGGGTCCCTCGATGGGGCGGTTTATGGGAGCCTTAAGGCAGCATTAAGCCTGCGCCGTCGAGGGAGTTTGGCGATTGCCCGGAAGTGAGTCGTCTTCGCAGGTCAACCGGCCCTTACTGGCGAGTGACATGCCTTCGGCATATGCCGGGCGCTCGGCGGAGCACGGGGGCGTACAGGGGGCGTATTCCTTCGGAACGGCCCCCAAGACGGCTCCGGGCCGCCATCATGGGGGCATGGCGGGGCTGGAGGGCATCGAACAGCCGCGGGGACACAGCCGTGCGGCCGCGGCGCGCTGGTCGCCCGGGGTCGAGGACGAACAGGCGCTCAAGGCGCTCGAACTGTACGGCAACCCGGCGGAGCTGGAGGTGCCGCTGCCGTCCCGCCCGGAATCCGCGGCCGCCGCCCGCCGGCTCGCCCAGGTCGTCGTCCTGCGCACCTGGCGGCTGACCCCCAAGCTGACCGAGGACGCCGTCTTACTCGTGTCGGAACTCGTCGGCAACGCCGTACGGCACACCGGCGCCCGGGTCTTCGGCCTGCGCATGCGCCGCCGCCCCGGCTGGATCCGGGTGGAGGTCCGCGACCCCTCGCGCGGCCTGCCCTGTCTGATGCCCGTGCAGGAACTGGACGTCAGCGGGCGCGGCCTGTTCCTCGTCGACAAGCTCTCCGACCGCTGGGGCGTGGATCTGCTGCCGCGGGGCAAGACCACCTGGTTCGAGATGCGGGTGGCCGACAGGTAGCGAGGGCATGGCCCGGACCTTACGGCGACCCGAAATCAGACCTCTTTCGGGCCAATCGGCGGTTTTCTTACCTATCGCCCCTTAAATGGTGCGGGTGACCACAACCAACCGACGTGGGGTGCTGCGCGCGGGAGCGGGGCTCGTCGCCGGCGGTGCGCTCGCCGCCGGTTGCGGTGCGGGCCAGGCCTCCCCGCCCCATGCCCCGGACTCCGAGTCCCCTTCCGTGTCCCCGTCCGGCACCGGCGCCTCCGGCCACCCCCCGGCCGGCGCCGGGCCGGCCCCCGCCCCGCGGGCCTACCCCGGGCAGCCCGCCCAGATCACCCACGGCCCGCGCACCCGCCCCTGGGTCGCCCTCACCTTCCACGGCCAGGGCGATCCCGGCATCGCCCACTCCCTGCTCGGCACGGCCGAGAAGCACGGCGCCCACCTCACCGTGCTCGCCGTCGGCACCTGGCTGGACGAACACCCCGACATCGCCCGCCGGATCCTCGACGGCGGCCACGACCTCGGCAACCACACCCAACGGCACATCTCCATCAACACCATGGCCGAGGCGGACGCCCGCAAGGAGATCACCGACTGCGCGGACCGGCTGAGGAAGCTCACCGGTTCCATCGGCACCTGGTTCCGCCCCTCCCGCTCGCCGACCGCCTCCCCGCTGGTCGCCGGCCTCGCCCGCGCCGCCGGCTACCCGCATGTGCTGTCGTACGACGTCGACTCGCTCGACTACACCCGGCCTGGCGCCGCCGCCGTCACCCGCAAGGTTCTCGCCGAAGTGCGCAGCGGGTCGGTGGTGAGCATGCACTTCGGGTACCCGGACACCGTTGCCGCCCTGCCCGACCTCCTCCACGAACTCGACCGCCGTGGACTGCGCGCGGTCACCACCACGGAGCTGCTGAGCTGATGAGAACCACGAAAGCCGTCCGCCTGCTGGCCGCCGGTGCCGCCCTCACCGCCCTGACGCTGCTGTCCGCGTGCACTTCGGGTTCTCAGCACCACGGGAACGAGGCCCTGGCCAGCAAGGCGCCGGCCCAGCCGGGCAACGGCAAGCGTCAGGTGAACGTGCTGCCCGGGATGCCGCCGGTCGAGGACCCGAAGGACCTCTACTCCGCCGACCGCCCCAACCAACTCTCCCCGGTGGTCCGGGACTTCCCCTCCCGGGTGTACGTGCCCAACACCAACTCCAACACCGTCACCGTCATCGACCCGAAGACCTACAAGATCATCGACACCATCCCGGTCGGCCGCCAGCCCCAGCACGTCGTGCCGTCCTGGGACCTGAAGACCCTGTGGGTCAACAACGACCTCGGCAACAGCCTGACCCCCATCGACCCGAAGACCGGCAAGGCCGGCAAGCCGGTCAAGGTGCACGACCCGTACAACCTGTACTTCACGCCCGACGGCAAGTACGCCGTCGTCATGGCCTCCATGGACCGCGCGCTCGTCTTCCGTGACGCGCACACCATGAAGGTCGTGAAGTCCGTGCCCGTCAGCTGCTACGGCGTCAACCACGCCGACTTCTCCCCGGACGGGCGCTACTTCATCGTCTCCTGCGAGTTCAGCGGCGAGGTCCTCAAGGTCGACACCGCGCGGATGAAGGTCGTCGAGCAGGAGAGACTGCCGCACCACGGAGCGATGCCGCAGGACGTCAAGATCTCCCCGGACGGCAAGCTGTTCTACATCGCCGACATGGTGGCCAACGGCCTGTGGATCCTCGACGGCGACAAGTTCACCCGGCCGACGTTCCTCTACACCGGCAAGGGCGCGCACGGCCTCTACATCAGCCGCGACTCCCGCGAGATGTACATCTCCAACCGGGGTGAGGGCACCATCTCCGTCTTCGACTTCACCCAGAACCGGCTCACCAAGAAGTGGCACCTGCCCGGCGGCGGCAGCCCCGACATGGGCGGCGTCTCCGTCGACGGCAAGGTGCTGTGGCTGTCCGGCCGCTACAACTCCGAGGTGTACGCCATCGACACCCGGACCGGGAAGGAACTGGCCCGCATCAAGGTCGGCAGCGGCCCGCACGGCCTCGCGGTCTACCCGCAGCCGGGCCGCTACTCGCTCGGGCACACCGGCATCTTCCGCTGACCGCACGCTCTACCGCAGCGACAGCCGCGGTCCGGCGAAAGCCGGCTACAACTACTGCATCGACGCGACTGAGAGAGCAATCCGTACTACGCGCCCTGGCGCTGACCGGTGGTCGCCGCACTCCGGGCTCGTGCGGGCCGTTAATCTGACCAGCGTCAGTACGCCAGCACGGCATCAGAAACACGAGCAAAAGGGGCGGATCGGTGGCGGACATCGAGGAAGCACGCAAGCAGTTCCAGCGGATCGACGCGGACGGTGACGGATTCATCACCGCCGCCGAGTTCAAGACCGCCCTGGCCCAGGAGGGTGACTGGAACGTCACCGAGACGGTGGCTGCGGCCATCATCAAGCAGCGGGACCTCGACGGCGACAAGGTCCTGTCGTTCGACGAGTTCTGGGCCTACCTGAACAAGTGACGTGCGCAGAGGGGGCCCTCCCGCCGGCGAGGACCCCCTCTGTCACGCCCGCCGGATCCGCACGCTCCACCGGCCCTCGTGCCGCTGAAGGGTCAGCGGCAGGCCGAAGCACGTGCCGACCTGGTCGCCGGTGAGGACCTCCTCGGCCCGTCCCTGTGCGATCACCCGGCCGTCCCGCAGCAGCAGGGCGTGGGTGGTGCCGGGCGGCAGTTCCTCCACGTGATGGGTGACGAGCACGGTCGCCAGCCGCGGATGGGCGGCCCGCAGTTCCTCAAGCGCCTCGATCAGCCGCTCCCGGCCGGGCAGATCCAGACCGGTCGCGGGCTCGTCCAGGAGCAGCAGCCGGGGCTCGGGCATCAGGGCCCGGGCGATCAGTGTCCGGCCGCGCTGCCCTTGCGAGAGCGTCGGCCAGCGGGCGTCCCCCAGCGCCGCGAGCCCCAGCGTCCCGATCAACGCCTCGGCCCGCTCCTCCTGCTCCGGGGACGGCCGCCACCGCGGCACCGGCTCCACCGAGTTCGTGACCCCGGTCAGCACCACATCCCGTACGGTCAGCGGCGAGGTCAGCGGATGGCGCGGGTTGACGTGCCCGACATGGGCCCGCAGCTCCCGCAGATCGACCCGGCCCAGCCGCCGCCCGAGCACCTCCACCGTGCCCCGCGTCGGATGCACGACGGCACCGAGCAGCCCGAGCAGCGTGGACTTGCCCGCGCCGTTGGTGCCGAGCAGTGCCCAGTGCTCACCGGCCCGGACCGTCAGCGACACCTCCTTCAGGAGGGGCCGTCCGTCCCGGACGAGACCGACGTCCTCGGCGCGCAGCACCTCGCTCACCCGGCCACCGCCCGGTTCACCGCGGACACCACCGCCTGCACGGCGGCCGACGGGCCCGTTCCCGCGCCCCAGGCCGTGACGCCGTCGACCCGGCACTCGGCGAAGGCCGCCGCCTGGTCCTCCGAGAAGTCCAGGACCTCCACCGTGACACCGGCGCCGGCCAGGGCGTCGGCGAACGCGGTCAGCCGCCCTGCGCCCGTGCCCTCGAAGTCGCCGACGCGGTCGCCGGTCTCCAGCGCGCAGACGAAGCGGTGCACGCCGGGCGCCTGTTCGTGCGTGGACCAGGCGTGCAGCCGTACCGCACCCTCCGTCAGGTACGTCGCCCGGAACAGCTCGTACAGCTCCTTGGGCGTCGCCTCCCGCCCGCTGCCGTCCGTAGCCGCCTGGACGACCCGGGAGAAGTCGGGCCGCATGCGTGGCGGCAGGTCGATGCCGTGGTGCGCGCGCAGCAGATACGCCACCCCGCCCTTGCCCGACTGGGAGTTGACGCGGATGACCGCCTCGTACGACCGCCCCACATCGGCCGGATCGATGGGCAGGTACGGCACCGCCCACGGCGCCTGGTGCTCCGGCACCCCCAACTCGGCCGCGCGGCGGGCATGTCGGGCGAGGCCCTTGCTGATCGCGTCCTGGTGCGTGCCGGAGAAGGCCGTGTGCACCAGCTCGCCCGCGTACGGATGGCGCGGGTGCACGGGCAGCCGGTTGCAGTGCTCGACCGTCTCCCGTACGGCGTCGAGGTCACGGAAGTCGACCATGGGATCGACCCCTTGGGCGAAGAGGTTCAGGGCGAGGGTCACCAGGTCGACGTTGCCGGTGCGCTCGCCGTTGCCGAACAGGCAGCCCTCCACCCGCTGGGCACCGGCGAGCACGGCGAGTTCGGCGCAGGCGACGCCCGTACCGCGGTCGTTGTGCGGATGGACGGAGAGGATCACCGACTCGCGGCGGGCCAGGTGGCGGTGCAGGTACTCGATCTGATCGGCGTAGACGTTCGGCGTGGCGATCTCCACGGTCGCCGGGAGATTGTGCGTGACCGGCCGGTCCGGGCTCGCGTCCCACAACTCGGTGAGCCCGTCGCACAGTTCGAGGACGAAGTCGGGCTCGGTCAGGTTGAAGGTCTCCGGCGAGAACTGCAACCGCACGCCCGGCGCGTCCCCGGCCCGCCGCGCCATGCGCTCGGCCGCCTCCCGCACCGTCCGCCACACCTCGGCCCGGCTCCGCCCGAGCACCACCTCCCGCCACACCGGCGAGGTCGCGATGTACAGATGGACGACGGCCCGCGGCATTCCCGCGATCGCCTCGAAGGTCCGGTCGATCAGATCGGCGCGGGCGGGCGTGAAGACGACCGGTGTGACGTCCTGCGGTACGGCGCCGGTGTCCGCCAGATGCCGTACGAAGTCGAAGTCGGTACGGCTCGCGGACGGGTAGCCGACCTCGATCTCCTTGAAGCCCACGCGCACCAGCAGGTCGAAGAAGCGGCGCTTGCGGGGGGTGTCCATCGGCTCGGCCAGCGCCTGGTTGCCGTCGCGCAGATCGACGGGCACCCACAGGGGAGCGCGCTCGATCCGGGCGGAGGGCCAACTCCGGTCGGCGGCGGGGACGTTCACCCGGTCCTGGTAGGGGCGGTAGCGGTGGTACGGCATGGGGCCGGGGCGCTGTGGGTTCCAGCAGGTCTTCATCGGCGGTCACTGCCTTCGGTTCGGTCGGACGGTGACCGGCAGCACCGAGCCCCGCGGCGGGGCGCCGGTCGCGTCAAACCCCGCCGCGGCAGCCGAGAAGAAGGAGACCGCGGAGCGTCACACCGGGTACGCTAGCGAGTCCTCAGCTCCTCAGACAAGTGAAAATGCTCAAGACCGCCGTACCTCCTCGGACAAGTTGGTGAACCCATGCCGCTCGGCCCCCTACGCCCCAGCCCGCTGGTCGAGCAGGCCGCCGACCGGCTGCGTGACCGGATCGCCGCCGGGCACTGGCCGGTCGGCAGCAAGCTGCCCGGCGAGACCACGCTCGCCAAGGAGCTCGGCGTCGGCCGCTCCACGGTCCGCGAGGCGCTGCGCGCACTCGCCGGCGCCGGCCTGGTGCGGCCCCGGCACGGCGCCGGCGTCTTCGTCATCGCCACCGAACCCGCCGAGGACTGGCCCACCCGGCTGGGCCGGGCCGCGGTCACGGACGTCTACGAGGTCCGCATGGGCGTCGAGGTGCAGGCCGCCCGACTCGCCGCGCGGCGCCGAACCCCCGAGGACGTCACCGCGCTGCGGACCGCGCTGGAGGGCCGCCGGGCGGCGGCCGGCGGGGACGACGCCGGTTTCGTGGACGCGGACATCGCCCTGCACACGGCCGTGGTCGCCGCCGCCCACAATCCGGTCCTCTCCGACCTGTTCGCCGAGTTCGCCCCCGTCCTGCGCGAGGGCCTGGTGACCCTGCTGGACCTCACCGGCCTGCGCGAGCAGCACCCCGACACCGGCGACGACAGCCACGAGGCCCTCGTCCGGGCCATCACCGACAAAGACGCGGAGGGGGCGGCGTCGGTGCTGCTGGGGGAGCTGGAGGGGACGCTGGAACTGCTGCGGGGGAACAGCTGACCTACGCGTCACCCCTGCGGTACCGGCCCGGTGCGCCCCGTGATCGCCGAGTGCGTTCGCCTGATCACCGCAGCGACGGAATAGCACCCGCGCCCGAGGGGTTGTCGCCCACGACAGACGCATGCACACGCATAAGACGATCCCGGAGGGCCTGTCATGAAGATCGGCATCATCGGCGCGGGCAACATCGGCGGCAACCTCACCCGGCGGCTCACCGCCCTCGGCCACGACGTCTCCGTGGCCAACTCCCGCGGCCCCGAGACCCTGAAGGAACTGGCCGAGGAGACCGGCGCGAGCGCGGTCCGGGCCGAGGACGCGGCCAAGGGAGCCGAGGTCGTGGTCGTCACCGTCCCGCTGAAGGCGGTCCCGAGCCTTCCGTCCGGCCTGCTGGACGGCGCCGCAGAGGGCGTGGCGGTGATCGACACCGGCAACTACTACCCCAAGGAGCGCGACGGCCGCATCGCCGCGATCGAGGACGACGGCCTCACCGAGAGCCGCTGGACCGAGCAGCCCCTCGGCCACCCCGTGATCAAGGCCTTCAATGGCACCTACGCCCAGGACATCCTGGACCGCCCGCGCCCCGCCGGCGACCCCGGGCGCATCGCCCTCCCGGTCGCCGGCGACGACGCGGTGGCCAAGGCGAAGGTCCGCGCCCTGATCGACGAACTCGGTTTCGACACGGTCGACGCGGGCGGCATCGACGACTCCTGGCGCCAGCAGCCCGACACCCCGGTGTACGGCCTGCGAGATGGCGTGGAGGGCGTGCAGAAGGCCCTCGCCCAGGCCTCCCCGGACCGCCCGGAGAGCTTCCGCGGCTGACCGCCCCGCCCTTACGCCCTCGCCCACTCCTCCAGCGCGGCCTTGCTGGCGAAGTTCGCCACGTCCTTGTCGTGGGGGTCGCTGGTGTACTGGTGGAAGCGCCAGTGCGCCTTGATGCGGGGGTGGCCCGCGCTCACGTAGTCGGCGATCCACAGGCCGTCGCCCGCGTAGGACGTGGTGTCGAGGTTGAGCCAGAAGTCGCGGTTCGCGTAGAGGACGACCCGGTGGGTGGGCCGCAGGGCCTTCACCTTCCTGATGAAACTGTCCTTCTCCGCGTTGCTCGCGTGGGTGCCGTCGCCGGTGGTCTCCCAGTCGACGGCGAGGATGTCGCCCGCCCGCGAGGGAGCGGCGGTCACGAAGTGCTCGGCCTGGGTGGTGAGGTCGCCGGGCCACAGGAAGTGGTAGAAACCCACGACCAGGCCGGCGTCGCGGGCGGTCTTCGCCTGGGCGGTGACGTGGGGGTTGACGTACGAACGGCCCTCCGTCGCCTTGATGAAGGCGAAGGAGAGGCCGCTCGTGTCGTACGAGGACGACTGGAACGCGCTGACATCGATGCCGCGGAGCATGTGGGGGACTCCTTGAAGTGCCGGTGGGGGAAAGGAGTTGCTGGTTGAGTGATGCCCCACGATGGCACGCCCGATCCGTCCCGCACGGAAGGAACGTCAGCTCCGGCCGGTCACCGAACCGAGCACCGAGGCCGGCTTCGCCGACCAGTCGGAGGTGATGATGCTCGCGTGGTTCTTGGCCAGCAGGGACAGCCGCGCGGCGACCTCGGCGTCGGTCGGGTCGGTGGAGGAGATGGCCGGGGAGACGCCGGCGGCGTCGGTCATGATCGAGATGTAGTGGTTCACGGAGTAGAACGAGGTGTCGTAGCCGTTGTCGACGTACGTGGCCGCGTCACCGTCGAAGAACACGAACCAGGGCCGGATCGAGGTGTCGGAGGGCCAGCGGCTCGCCCGCGGGTCGCCGCCCGCCGCGCCCAGCACCGTGGGGAAGGCCTCGGCCCGCGCGATGTTCCCGGCCGCGTACAGGTCGCGCACGTGGTCGCCGTACTCCTGGTCCGTCCAGTAGTGGTCGAAGGGGTTCTTCATCTCCACGGTGCCGGGGATCACCTCGAAGATGAACTTGCCCTTGAGGGAGTCACGGCTCGGCCAGGCGTTCGCCTTCGCCGCCGCGTCGAGCGTGGAGTACGACGAGCCCAGCAGATCGGCGGGCTTGTAGACGCTGCTGCCGAGCTTCTGGTTGATCAGCGTGTCGAACGCGTCCGGGCCGAGCCCGCCGTTGTTGTTGAAGCCGACCTTCATCTCTATCTTGAAGACGATCGGCGGGTGGTCGGGGTGGAGCTGGTTCCAGGCCGCGATGTTGTCCAGGCAGCTGCCGAAGTCCTGGTTGCGGCTCTTGCTGTACAGCTCGCTCGGGGTCTTCGCGGCTTCGCAGTTGTTGTCGTCGCCCCACGGATTGCTGTGGCTGACCCGCCAGCGGTGGCTGATGCTGTCCACGTACACGTCCAGCTCCAGCAGCGAGGCACCGGAGTCCAACGCCTGTGCGAAGTAGGTGTACTTGGCCTTGTCGTACGCGTTGTGCGTCCCGATCGCCGTCGTCTCGGAGAACTTCGGCGAGGCCGCGTGCGCGTTGCCCGGCCCCATCACCAGCAGCGCGGCCGCCCCCACGAGTGCCGCGACCCGTCCCACTGCGCCCATTGCCCAACTCCCCTTCGGTCCGGTCCAGTTGGCCGAAGCGTAGGAGGGAGCGGTTACTGCGCGGTAGCCCCCGGAGGAACACAAGTCACCCGAGCCCCGTCACGGGGATGTGCGCCGCCGGTAGTCGCCGAGGGCGAAGGAACGGTACTCGGGGGCAGAAGTGGGGCCCAGCACAACGGTGTTGCCTCCCGTGCCGCGCCCTCCGGTCCCGGCTCCTGCGGCGGCCCGGATGGATGATGTCGACCATGGACACGGACGAGAATCTTCTGACCATCGGTCAGGTCGCCGTGCGGTTGGGGCTGACCACCTCCACCCTTCGCTACTGGGAGGAACGCGGGGTCCTTCAGCCGACGGCACGACAGTCGGGACGGCGACTCTACGGCCCCGAGCAGCTCCGCCGGGTCGCGCTCATCCAGATCTGGCAGGAGACCGGGATGATGAGTCTGGCCGAGATCGCGACGGTGCTGGCCGGCCGGACCGAGACCGGTCACTGGCGGGACACCGTACGGCGTCGCATGGCTGCCATGGACGAGCAGATCGACCGCCTCACCCAGGCGAAGGCCTACCTCGCCCACTACCTCGGCTGCCCCCGTGACCATCCCGCGGATGACTGCCCCGTGGTGAGCGAGGAGGCCGATGCCCGCATCCGCGCTGTGTGACCCAGCCGGAAGCCGTCCTGCGATGAGCCCGTGGACCTGCTGATCGAGGCCCGACTTGGTTTGACTTCAAGGCGACTTGAAGTGGAACGGTGGGAACCGCCGCTCGCGCTCGATTCCTCCGTGGGCCCGGGCGGCGTTCGCACAGCCACCCTCGTCCTCTCCGCAGCAGGAGTACGTGTGTCCGCACAGTGCCGTCCCGCCGGGCTGATCACGGCCGTCTTCCTCGGAACCTTCATGGCCCTGCTCGACATGAGCGTCGTGAACGTGGCGCTCCCGGCCATGCAGAGCGACCTGCACGCCCGGATCACGGACATCCAGTGGGTGGTGGACGGCTACACCCTGTGCCTGTCCGCCTTCATGCTCACCGGCGGCGCGCTGGGCGACCGCTTCGGACGCAAGAAGGTCTTCCTGGCCGGCCTCGCCCTGTTCACTCTCAGCTCGGTGCTGTGCGCGGTGGCACCCGATACCACCACCTTGGTGATCGGGCGGCTGCTGCAGGGCACCGGAGCCTCCACCGTCACTCCCGGAGCACTGTCGCTGCTGGCACAGGGATTTCCGGACCAGGCCAAGCGGGCGCGAATGATCGGCCTGTGGGGTGCGTGCAGCGCCCTGGCCGTGGTGCTCGGGCCCCTCCTCGGCGGAGCGCTCACGGACTCCGTCGGCTGGCCCGCCATCTTCCTGATCAACGTGCCCCTCGGCCTCATCGCCCTCACCGCCGGCATCAAGGGCATCGCCGAGTCCGCCGACCCGGAGCACGCGGCCACCGACCCCGTCGGCCAGATCCTCGGCATCGTGTGGCTGGCCGCGCTCACCTACGCGGTGAACGAGGCCGGCCGCGACGGCTGGACCGCGACACAGAACCTGGTGCTCCTGGCCGTGGCAGCCGTCGCCCTCCTCGCCTTCGTCGCCGTCGAGCGTCGTGTTCCGCGCGTCATGCTGCCGGTCTCGCTCTTCTCCAACCAGCGCTTCGTCATCACCAACATCGCGTCGTTCATGCTCGGCTTCGGCGCCTACGGCACCTTCTACCTGTTGTCGCTCTACCTGCAGCAGGTCCAGGGCACCAGCGCGTCGATGACCGGCGTGAAGTTCCTCCCGTACTCGGCGGCCATCGCCATCGGCTCGACGCAGGCCGGGAAGCTGACCGCCCGTTTCGGCCCCCGAGGCGTCATGGTCGCCGGCTACGGCCTGGTCAGCGCCGGCCTGCTGGGCCTGCTCACCCTCACCCCCAGCACCGGCTACGGGCAGGTGGGCGTGCTCTTCGCGGTCCTCGGCCTGGGCATGGGACTCGGCATCGCACCCACCAACGCCGCCGCCATGGCCGCCGTACCCCGCGAGCGGTCAGGCGCGGCCGCCGCCACTGTCAACGCCACCCGCCAGGTGGGAACGGCCCTGGGCATCGCCGTGCTCGGCTCCCTGCTCAACGCTCGCGCCGAGACCTCGGTCGCCGGGAACCTCGCCCACTCGGGCAGCGTGCTCGAGCCGGGCGAGCGCAGCACTGCGGCCCACCTCATCGTCACCCAGCACGGAGTCGCCCCCTCCCACCTGGGCCTGAACCTCCGCACCGCACTGCGGTACTTCGCCTCCGGCTTCGTCGACGGACTGCACACCACCCTGCTGGTGGCAGGGGTCGCCACCGCGCTCGCCACCGTCACGGTCCTCCTCCGCCTGCGGACGCCCCAGCCCACGCTCGCGCCGAAGCCGCGGCGCCCCACGGAGCAGGCGCGAGCGGAGGGGCGGACCAAAGCCTGACCGGCGCCGGCTGAAAGACACGAACGCGCTGGTCAGGGCCTACATCCTCAGCACTCGATGATGTTGACCGCCAAGCCGCCCCGCGCCGTCTCCTTGTACTTCACGGACATGTCCGCGCCGGTGTCCTTCATGGTCTTGATGACCTTGTCCAGGGACACCTTGTGGGAGCCGTCGCCGCGCATGGCCATCTTGGCGGCGGTGACCGCCTTCACCGCGGCCATGCCGTTGCGCTCGATGCAGGGGATCTGGACCAGGCCGCCGACCGGGTCGCAGGTCAGGCCCAGGTTGTGCTCCATGCCGATCTCGGCCGCGTTCTCGACCTGCTCCGGGGAGCCGCCGAGGACCTCGGCCAGCGCGCCCGCGGCCATCGAGCAGGCCGAGCCGACCTCGCCCTGGCAGCCGACCTCGGCGCCGGAGATGGAGGCGTTCTCCTTGAAGAGCATGCCGATCGCGCCGGCGGCGAGGAGGAAGCGCACCACGCCGTCCTCGTCCGCGCCGGGCACGAAGTTGATGTAGTAGTGCAGGACCGCCGGGATGATGCCGGCCGCGCCGTTCGTGGGGGCCGTGACGACCCGCCCGCCCGCCGCGTTCTCCTCGTTCACCGCCATCGCGTAGAGCGTGATCCACTCCATCGCGTGCGCCAACGCGTCGCCCTCGGCGCGCAGTTGGCGGGCGGAGACGGCCGCGCGGCGGCGGACCTTCAGACCGCCGGGCAGGATGCCCTCGCGGGACATGCCGCGCTGGACGCACTCGCGCATCACCCGCCATATTTCCAGCAGGCCCGCCCGGATCTCCTCCTCGGTGCGCCAGGCCCGCTCGTTCTCCAGCATCAGGGAGGAGATCGACAGGCCCGTCTCCTTGGTGAGGCGGAGCAGCTCGTCGCCCGTGCGGAAGGGGTACTTCAGGACCGTGTCGTCCAGCTTGATCCGGTCCGCGCCGACCGCTTCCTCGTCCACGACGAAGCCGCCGCCGACCGAGTAGTACGTCTTCGACAGCAGCTCCGCGCCCGAGGCGTCGTACGCCCACAGCGTCATGCCGTTGGCGTGGTACGGCAGGGCCTTGCGGCGGTGCAGCACGAGGTCCTTGTCGAAGTCGAACGCGATCTCGTGCTCGCCGAGCAGGCTGATCCGGCGCCCGGCCTTGATCGCCTCCACGCGCTCGTCCGCACTCTCCACGTCCACCGTGCGCGGCGAGTCGCCGGCGAGGCCCAGCAGGACGGCCTTCGGGGTGCCGTGGCCGTGGCCGGTCGCGCCCAGGGAGCCGTACAGCTCCGTGCGGACGGAGGCGACCTGGTCCAGGAGGCCTTCGTTGCGCAGGCGGCGGGCGAACATGCGCGCCGCCCGCATCGGGCCGACCGTGTGGGAGCTGGACGGGCCGATGCCGATCGAGAACAGGTCGAAGACCGAGATGGCCACGGTCACTCCTCAAGACAGGGGGTGGCGGGGCACCTTCCGGGATCCTCCGTCGGGCGCCCCACCGGGGACTTACGTGTCCGGGACTACTTGTTCAGGCCCGGGTACAGCGGGTGCTTGTCGGCGAGCGCCTTCACGCGCGCCTTGAGGGCCTCGGCGTCGGCCGCCCCGAAGGGAGAAGGCGCCTTCAGCGCCTCGGCGATCACGTCCGCGACCTCGGCGAAGTCCTCGGCGGTGAAGCCGCGGGTCGCGAGGGCGGGCGTACCGATGCGCAGGCCCGAGGTGACCATCGGAGGCCGCGGGTCGTTCGGGACGGCGTTGCGGTTGACCGTGATGCCCACCTCGTGGAGGCGGTCCTCGGCCTGCTGCCCGTCCAGCTCGGACTCGCGCAGGTCCACCAGGATCAGGTGCACGTCCGTGCCGCCGGACAGGACGTTCACGCCGGCCTCGCGGGCGTCCGCCGCCGTCAGGCGCTCGGCGAGGATGCGCGCGCCGTCCACTGTACGCTGCTGGCGCTCCTTGAAGTCCTCGCTCGCGGCGACCTTGAAGGAGACCGCCTTGGCCGCGATCACGTGCTCCAGGGGGCCGCCCTGGAAGCCCGGGAAGACGGACGAGTTCAGCTTCTTCGCGAAGTCCTTCTTCGCCAGGATGATGCCGCCGCGCGGGCCGCCCAGCGTCTTGTGGGTCGTGGAGGTGACCACGTCCGCGTACTCGACCGGGTTCGGGTGCAGCCCGGCCGCGACCAGGCCCGCGAAGTGCGCCATGTCGACCCACAGGTAGGCCCCGGCCTCGTCGGCGATCCGGCGGAAGGCGGCGAAGTCCAGCTGACGCGGGTACGCCGACCAGCCCGCGATGATCACCTTGGGGCGGTGCTCCTTGGCGAGCCGCTCGACCTCGGCCATGTCGACCAGGCCGGTCTCGGTGTCCACGTGGTACGCGACCACGTCGAACTGCTTGCCGGAGAAGTTCAGGCGCATGCCGTGGGTCAGGTGGCCGCCGTGGGCGAGGTCCAGGCCGAGGATGGTGTCCCCGGGCTGGGCCAGCGCGAACAGCGCCGCCTGGTTGGCGGAGGCGCCGGAGTGGGGCTGGACGTTGGCGTACTCGGCGCCGAACAGCTCCTTGACCCGGTCGATCGCGATCTGCTCGGCGACGTCGACGTGCTCACAGCCGCCGTAGTAGCGGCGGCCCGGGTAGCCCTCGGCGTACTTGTTGGTCAGCACCGAGCCCTGCGCCTCCATCACCGCGAGCGGCGCGAAGTTCTCGGAGGCGATCATCTCCAGGGTCGACTGCTGGCGGCCGAGCTCGGCGTCGACCGCGGCGGCGATCTCCGGGTCCAGCTCGTGCAGGGACGTGTTCAGGACGGTCATACGGCTACGACTCCTCAGCCGGCGTTCTGGGCGGTGTACTCGTCGGCGGAGAGCAGGTCGGCGGGCTCCTCCGCGACGCGCACCTTGAACAGCCAGCCCTGGCCGAAGGGGTCGGAGTTCACCAGCGACGGGTCGTTGACGACGTCCTCGTTGGTCTCGGTGACCTCACCGGTGACCGGCGAGTACAGGTCGGAGACCGACTTGGTCGACTCCAGCTCGCCGCAGGTCTCGCCCGCGGTCACGGCGGAGCCGACCTCGGGGAGCTGGGCGTAGACCACATCGCCGAGCGCGTTGGCCGCGAACTCGGTGATGCCGACCGTCGAGACGCCGTCCTCGGCGGCCGACAGCCACTCGTGCTCCTTGCTGTAGCGCAGCTGCTGGGGGTTGCTCATGGCCTGAATTCTCCTGTACGCGCGGGAGTGCTGATGAAGGGGGGACTGCTGAAGCCGCTGGCGAGCAGCGGAAACGTGCGCGGGGTCACACAGTGGCCGCGCCCAGTGTCTACTTCTGGCGCTTGTAGAACGGCAGCGCCACGACCTCGTACGGCTCGTGGGTGCCTCGGATGTCCACACCGACGCCCTCGGTGCCCGGCGCCGCGTGCGCGGCGTCGACGTAGGCCATGGCGATCGGCTTGCCGAGGGTGGGGGAGGGGGCGCCGGAGGTGACCTCGCCGATCACCTGGCCGCCCGCGACCACGGCGTACCCGGCGCGCGGGACGCGGCGGCCTTCGGCGATCAGGCCGACGAGGACCCGCGGCGGGTTCTGCCGGGCCTTGGCGGCGGCCTCCTGGAGCGCCTCGCGCCCGACGAAGTCGCCCTCCTTCTCGAACTTCACCACCCGGCCGAGCCCGGCGTCGAAGGGGGTGAGGGCGGTGGTCAGCTCGTGCCCGTACAGCGGCATGCCCGCCTCCAGGCGCAGCGTGTCCCGGCAGGACAGGCCGCACGGGACCAGACCGACGCCCTCGCCGGCCTTGGCCAGCGCCTGCCACAGCTCGACCGCGTGCTCCGGCTTCACGAACAGCTCGAAGCCGTCCTCGCCGGTGTACCCGGTGCGGGCGATGAGGGCCGGGACGCCGGCGACCGTGCCGGGCAGCCCGGCGTAGTACTTCAGGCCGTCGAGGTCGGCGTCGGTGAGGGACTTCAGGATGCCGGGGGACTCGGGGCCCTGGACGGCGATCAGCGCGTAGGCGTCCCGGTCGTCGCGCACCTCGGCGTCGAAGCCGGCGGAGCGCTCGACGAGGGCGTCCAGCACGACCTGGGCGTTGGAGGCGTTGGCGACCACCATGTACTCGGTCTCGGCGAGCCGGTAGACGATCAGGTCGTCCAGGATGCCGCCGTCGGCCTGGCAGATCATGGTGTAGCGGGCGCGGCCCACGCCGACGGAGGCGATGTTGCCGACCAGGGCGTAGTCGAGGAGGTCGGCCGCCCCGGCGCCGGTGACGGTGATCTCGCCCATGTGGGAGAGGTCGAAGAGGCCCGCCTTCGTCCGTACGGCGAGGTGCTCGTCGCGCTCGGAGCCGTAGCGCAGGGGCATGTCCCAGCCGGCGAAGTCGGTCATCGTCGCACCGAGCGAGCGATGCACGGCATCCAGCGCGGTGTGGCGCAGCTCGGTGGGTTCGGTACTGCTCATCGGTCGGTCGTCTCCCAGGGCAACAGGGATGGGGCGAGGAACGTTCCTCCCCATCTGTCATCGGAACCTGAGAGGTTCGCCGGGACCGCCACAGGGACGATCGCGGTTTGCACCTTGGGTGGAGCCACTGACACAGCGGCCCGCTTTTCAGATGTGCCTCGCCCGCGCGGTAACGGGGCCTGAGAGATTCAAGGGAGGGACTTGCTCCTTCGGCGCCCCAGCGAAGGCTGCTGGAGACTCTCCCGCGCGGATTCAAGCGGCCGGTATGCAGTTGGCGGCCACATCATTGCACGGCGAGGGGGCTTTTGTAACCGACCTGTGGCAGGACCCGGACCCCGCCACCGACATCGTCCATTACCTTCTCTTTACGCACGGCGGGAATGAAGATTACCGGGCCGACAGGGGAGGACGATCACGGTGAACAGGACCCCGGTGTACGCCACCGTCACCACCGGCGTCGCGGTGCCGAGGCAGCGCCGCGCCCCGGTCCCGGTCGTCCGCGACCTGCGCGCCCGCGCCGGCCGCAGCCCGCGCGCCCTGGTCTTCGGCCCCCGCGACCTGGTCGTGATCACCGGCCTGCCCGGCAGCGGCAAGTCCACCCTGATGCGTCGCGCGGTCCCGGGCCGCCGCATCGACTCCCAGGACACCCGGGACCGCTTCGACGCCCGCGCCCCCCGTCTCCTGCCCTACGCCCTCTACCGGCCGCTGGTCCGCCTCGCCCACTACTCCGGCCTGCGCCGCGCCCTGCGCACCGGCGAGGGCGCCGTCGTGCACGACTGCGGCACCCAGCCCTGGGTGCGCGCCTGGCTCGCCCGCGAGGCACGCCGCCGCGGCGGCACCCTCCACCTCCTGCTGCTCGACGTCACCCCCGGCACCGCCCGCGAGGGCCAGCACCGACGCGGCCGGGCCGTCTCCTCCTACGCCTTTCGCCGCCACCGGCGTACGACCGCCCGGCTGCTCGCCGAGGTCGAGCGCGGCGAGCTTCCCGCGGGCTGTGGCTCGGCGGTCCTGCTGGACCGCCCGGCGGCGGACGCCCTGCACCGGATCGAGTTCACGGAGTGAATTCTCCGAACGGGTGTTCAACGGTGAGGTCTTGTCACAGCCACCCGCTAGCCTTCATGGTCACAGCAGTGGTTCCCAGCAGGCGGTAGGCAGATGGACTTCCCGGCGGACATTCCCGCGGACTTCCCGGCACAGGCGCACCCCCAGCCGCACGGCGGCTGGCCCGGCAACGAGCTGGAGGAGGTGCTCTCGGCCTCCCTCGGCATACCCGCCGCGGCCGGCCGGATCATCGAGGTGCTGGGCCGCAGCCTGCTCTGGATCCCGCTGCCGCGCGGCGGCGGCCCGGACAGCGGCCCGCTCGACCTGCCCACGCTGGACATCGACGGCCAGGCGTACGTCCCCGTGTTCAGCTCCGAGGAGCAGCTGCACCAGGCGGCCGGCTCCCACATGGCGTACACCATCGCCCCCGCCGTGGAGTTCGCCCGCGGCCTGCCCCCGCAGATCGGCATCGCCGTCAACCCCGACGCCCTGGTCGGCATCCCGCTGCCGCCCGCGGCGGTGGCCGAGCTGTGCCGGGCCGGCCGTACCCCGCTCGACGGCCCCGCCACCGGCGGCCGGGTCCGCCTCTTCGAGCCCGACTGGCAGGACGACCCGGTCGACTTCCTCTCCACCGCGTCCGCCGAGTTCGCCGAGACCGGCGTGGTCCTCACCGCCCGCCGCTGCCTGGCCGCGATAGAGACCGACGACCCGGTCATGTTCGTGGGCGTGGAACTCTCCCAGTGGGAGGGCGACCTGCGCACGCTCCCCATGCAGGCCCTGGGCCGGGCCCTCGGCAAAGTCCCGGTCAAGTGGCCGGTCAACCTGGTCCTCCTGGACGTGACGGACGACCCGGTGGCCGAATGGCTGAAGTCAAGCGTCCGGCCCTTCTATCAGTACGGTCACTAGAAGCAGGCCCACTGGAAGCCGAGCAGGGGCAGCCGACCCGAGGGGCGCGGGAAACCGCGCGACCGGCCACACGCAACCCGCACCCGCGCACGCGCCCAGGGCCCCGAGCTGCCAGGCGCTTAAGCTGTCTCCAAACGGGGCACGGAGAAGAAGGGCACGACAGGTGAGCGCGAGCCACACCGGCAGCGTCGAGCACATGCTGCGCCAGGTCACCCCCGGCCGCTACGACGCCTACGAGGCCCTGCTGCGCGCCCTCGCCACCCCGTCCGCCGGCCAGATCTGGATGCTCCTGTGGCACGGCCAGGCCGGCTCCCCGGACGCCCAGTACGGGAACATGGAGGTCGACGGCTTCCAGTACGCCCCGTGCGTCACCTCCGCCCAGGAACTCTCGGCCAGCGGCTGGATGCGGTCGTACGAGGTCGTCGACGGACTCGACGTCGCGCGCACCCTCTATCCCGACCATTACGGCCTCTGGCTCAACCCGCACTCCCCGGGCGGCGGCGTCGGCATCCCCTGGCTGGACCTGCGCCGTATCGCCACGGGCCTGGACCGGCAGCCCGCCGGGCCCCTCCGGCTGACCGAACCCGGCGTCGAGATCCCGCAGTTCTACGCCCTGCTCGCGCAGAACGCCCACCGCACCCCGGCCCTGCGCTCCCTGCGCCGCGTCTGGGTGCAGCCCGCGCTCGGCGCGCCGTACCTCGCCATCGGCCTGGACGTGTACGACACCTCGCCGGCCGCGGTCGACTCGGTGCGCGCGATGATGCAGGGTTCCCTCGGCGCGGTCCCGGAGGGCCTGCCGGTGTCGACGGTCGCGATGACCGACGACTACGACCCGGTGGTCATGTGGCTGCGGGCCAACGCCCGCCCCTTCTACGACCGCGAGGCCCACGCGGCCCCGCCGCAGCCCCAGCTCCAGGCATCTCCGCCGTCACAAGCCCCTGCCGCCGGCTACGGATATCCGCCGGTCCACGGCAGCTACTGACCTGCGCTTACGGGCCGCGCGACCCGTTCTCTGTGGTGGTATGCCCCAGTTTGTGATGTCCGTTCGCCGTAACGCCCTGTCCGCATAACAGGAAACGCCAGCTTGCATCACGGTTGCGCATCCATTCTCCGTCAAGGCTGGCGGCTGATCGCGCCAGCGTTGAAGACTCCCCCTTCAAGGGGTTCGCCCCTTTGTACGACGGACTGTTTGATGCCGCTACCAGCGGCAAGTGCGGGCCGGCTACCGCCGGTTGAGAGGGGTCCCAGCCTAATGACGGCACCATTGCACGAGCCGACCGCGGAAACGGCCCCGGGTGCGGCCGAGGAAGCGGCGGTCGCGGCGGGCGACGCGAAGGCCGTTCAGGGCCGGTCCCTGGGGCGGATCGCCTGGGAACGGCTCAAGCGGGACAAACTCGCGCTCACGGGCGGCCTGGTCGTACTCCTCCTCGTGGTGATCGCGCTGCTCGCGCCGGTGATCACGAACCTCGTCGGGCAGGACCCGGACCTTTACCACCAGGACCTGATCGATCCGCTGTTCAGCACGCCCAAGGGCTCCATGGGCGGCATCAGCGGCGATCACCTGCTCGGTGTCGAACCGGTCAACGGCCGCGACATCTTCGCCCGCATCCTCTACGGTGCCCGGATCTCGCTGCTCGTCGGCTTCCTGTCCGCCGTGGTCGCCGTCATCCTGGGTACCATCCTCGGTATCCTGGCGGGCTTCTTCGGTGGCTGGGTGGACTCGGTCATCAGCCGGGTCATGGACGGCCTTCTCGCCTTCCCGCAGCTGCTGTTCATCATCGCGCTGGTCTCCGTCATGCCCAACCAGATGCTGGGACTCACCGGCACGGGCGTGCGCGTCTTCGTGATGATCCTGGTCATCGGCTTCTTCGGCTGGCCGTACATCGGCCGCGTGGTGCGTGGTCAGACGCTCAGCCTGCGCGAACGCGAGTACGTCGAGGCGGCCCGCTCGCTCGGCGCCGGGCAGCTCTACATCCTCTTCAAGGAGCTGCTGCCCAACCTCGTCGCGCCCATCATCGTGTACACGACGATGATGATCCCCACGAACATCCTGACCGAGGCGGCACTCAGCTTCCTGGGCGTGGGCGTCAAGCCGCCCACCTCCTCCTGGGGGCAGATGCTCTCGAGCGCGATCGACTACTACGACTCGGACCCCATGTACATGGTGGTCCCCGGCGTGGCGATCTTCATCACGGTTCTTGCCTTCAACCTCTTCGGCGACGGCGTGCGGGACGCGCTCGACCCGAAGGCGTCCCGCTGAGGCCGAAGTGCCGTACCCCAAGCGTCCCGTGAGCTCTCCCACGGGGTCTCTCATCACAACCGGAGGATCCGAGATCGTGACTACCCAACGCACCTCAGGGCGGCGCAAGCAGGCCCTCGCCGCTGCCGCAGTGGTCGCCGGCCTGCTGACCACGGCGGCGTGCGGCGGTGGCAACAGCGGTGGCGGCTCGAACGGCGCGGCCGGCTTCAACGCGGCCGTCAACAAGGTCGCCCAGGCCGACCAGGTCAAGAAGGGCGGCACGCTGAAGTTCGTGAGCACGCAGGACGCCGACTCGTGGGACACCACGCGCGGCTACTACGGGTTCATGTGGGACTTCTCGCGCTACTACAGCCGTCAGCTGGTCACGTACAAGACCGCGCCCGGGGCCGAGGGCGCCACGCTCACCCCGGACCTGGCCACCGACATGGGCAAGGTCTCGGACGGCGGCAAGACCTACACCTTCACGCTGCGCGACGGCGCCACCTGGGAGGACGGCAAGCCGATCACCTCCCAGGACATCAAGTACGGCATCGAGCGCGTCTGGGCGCAGGACGTCCTGTCCGGCGGTCCGATCTACCTCCAGCAGATGCTGGACCCGAAGAACACCTACAAGGGTCCGTACAAGGACAGCGCGAAGGACCACCTGGGCCTGCAGGCGATCTCGACGCCGGACGCGAAGACGGTCGTCTTCCACCTGCCGGCGCCCAACTCGGACTTCCTGCAGGTGCTGGCGATGGTCACGGCCTCCCCGGTCCGCCAGGACATGGACACCAAGTCCAAGTACGGCCTGCACCCGTTCTCCTCGGGCCCGTACAAGTTCCAGTCGTACAGCCCGGGCAAGAACCTGGTCCTGGTCCGCAACGCCAACTGGAAGGCGTCCTCGGACCCGGTCCGCAAGGCCTACCCGGACAAGATCACTCTGGACATCTCCACCAACCAGGTGAACTCCGACCAGCAGCTGATCAACGGCGACTACGACGTGGACGCCAGCCAGACCGGCCTGGGCCCGCAGGGCCGCCAGATCGCCCTGAAGCAGCACAAGGACAACCTGGACAACCCGGTCTCCGGCTTCATCCGCTACGCGGTCTTCCCGCAGAGCGTCAAGCCGTTCGACAACCTCCACTGCCGCAAGGCCGTGATCTACGCCGCCGACCACGTGTCGCTGCAGACCGCCCGCGGTGGCCCGATCGCCGGTGGTGACATCGGCACCAACATGCTTCCGCCGACCCTGGCCGGTGGCGAGGGCCAGAAGTACGACCCGTACCAGATCTCCGGTGCCAACAAGAACGGCAACGTCAACCTGGCCAAGCAGGAGCTCAAGGCCTGCGGTCAGCCGAACGGCTTCTCCACCACCATCGCCGTCCGCAACAACAAGTCGCAGGAAGTGGCCACCGCCGAGTCCCTGCAGGCCGCGCTGAAGAAGGTCGGCATCAACGCCGACATCTACCAGTACGACGGCTCGCAGAGCCCGGGCATCATCGGCTCCCCCTCGAACGTCGAGAAGAAGAAGCTCGGCATCATCATCATGGGCTGGGGTCCGGACTTCCCGACCGTCCAGGGCTACGGCATCCCGCTGTGGAGCAGCCACTACATCCTGCAGAGCGGTAACAACAACTACGCTCTGATCAAGGACAAGACGATCGACGGTCTCTTCGACCAGTACACCACCACGCTGGACGACACGAAGAAGACCCAGCTCTCCACCGAGATCAACCACAAGGTCATGGAGGGCGCGTACTACCTGCCCTTCACCTTCGAGCGGCTGCTCAACATCCGCTCCTCGCGTCTGGCCAACGTGTACACGACGAACGCGTACAGCGGTTACTACGACTTCGTCAACCTCGGCCTGAAGTCCACGAAGTAAACCCCGGCACACCCGCCGTACGGCACGAAAGGCAGGTGAAGGCCGGCGCGGCGAGACCGCGGGCCACCGGAAGACCTCCGGGGCCCGCGGTCCGCGGCGGGCCGTAAGCTGTGCTCGCTTACCTCATCAGGCGGCTGTTCGCCGCCGTAGTGATGCTGGTGGTCATCATCCTGGTGGTCTTCAGCATCTTCTTCCTCGTCCCCAAGTGGGCGGGCGTCGACATCGCCACGAGTTTCGTGGGCAAGCAGGCAGACCCGCACGCCGTCGCGGCGGTGCGCGAGAAGCTCGGTCTGGGCGACCCGATCTACCTTCAGGTCTGGCACTTCTTCAAGGGCATCTTCGTGGGCCGCACCTACGCGGCCGGCGGTGATGTCACCCACTGTGCCGCGCCGTGCTTCGGCTACTCCTTCCGCAGCGAGCAGGCCGTCTGGCCGGTGCTGACCGACCGCTTCCCGGTGACCCTGGGTCTCGCGCTCGGCGCCGCCGTGCTGTGGCTGGTCTTCGGTGTCGCCGCGGGTGTGCTCTCCGCCCTCAAGCGGGGCAGCATCTGGGACCGCGGCGCGATGGTCGTCGCCCTCAGCGGTGTGTCCCTGCCGATCTACTTCACGGGCCTGCTCGCCTCGGCGATCTTCGTCTTCGGACTGAAGTGGTTCAACGGCAACTACGTCTCGATCAGCGACAGCGTCACCGGCTGGCTCGGCAGCATGATCCTGCCCTGGATCACCCTCGCCTTCCTCTACGCGGCGATGTACGCCCGTATCACCCGGGCCACCATGCTGGAGATCCTCGGCGAGGACTACATCCGTACCGCCCGCGCCAAGGGCCTGACCGAACAGGTCGTCATCGGCAAGCACGCCATGCGCTCCACGATGACCCCGATCCTGACCATGCTCGGCATGGACCTCGGCGCCCTCATCGGCGGCGCGATCCTCACCGAGACCACGTTCAGCATCCCCGGCCTCGGCCAGGCCGTGCTGAGCGCCATCAAGAACCAGGACCTGCCCATCATCCTGGGCGTGACCCTGATCACCTCCCTCGCGGTGCTCATCGCCAACCTCGCGGTGGACATCCTGTACGCCGTGATCGACCCCCGAGTGAGGCTCACATGACCGAACTCAGCAAGACCGGAGCGGCCGTGGGCGAGCCCACGAGCGCCTCGCCCGAGCCGAGCGCCTTCCTGGAAGTGCGCGACCTGAAGGTGCACTTCCCGACCGACGACGGCCTGGTGAAGTCCGTCGACGGGCTCAGCTTCCAGCTGGAGAAGGGCAAGACCCTCGGCATCGTGGGCGAGTCGGGCTCCGGCAAGTCCGTGACCTCGCTCGGCATCATGGGCCTGCACACCGCCGGCCAGTACGGCAAGCGCAAGGCGCAGATCTCCGGCGAGATCTGGCTGAACGGCACCGAGCTGCTGTCCGCCGAACCCGACCACGTGCGCAAGCTGCGCGGCCGCGACATGGCGATGATCTTCCAGGATCCGCTGTCGGCGCTGCACCCGTACTACACGATCGGCGCGCAGATCGTGGAGGCCTACCGGATCCACCACGACGTCGACAAGAAGACCGCCCGCAGGCGGGCGATCGAGATGCTCGACCGCGTGGGCATCCCGCAGCCGGACAAGCGGGTGGACAACTACCCGCACGAGTTCTCCGGCGGTATGCGCCAGCGCGCCATGATCGCCATGTCGCTGGTGAACAACCCCGAGCTGCTGATCGCGGACGAGCCGACCACCGCGCTCGACGTGACGGTCCAGGCCCAGATCCTCGACCTCATCCGTGACCTGCAGAAGGAGTTCGGCTCCGCGGTCATCATCATCACCCACGACCTGGGCGTCGTCGCCGAACTGGCCGACGACATCCTGGTGATGTACGGCGGCCGGTGCGTCGAGCGCGGCCCCGCCGAGAAGGTGTTCTACGAGCCCCGCCACCCCTACACCTGGGGTCTGCTCGGCTCGATGCCGCGCCTGGACCGCGACCAGCAGGAGCGCCTGATCCCGGTCAAGGGCTCCCCGCCCTCGCTGATCAACATCCCGTCCGGCTGCGCCTTCAACCCGCGCTGCCCGTACGCCGACGTCCCGAAGGACAACCTGACCCGCACGGTCCGCCCGGATCTGACCGAGGTCGGCAGCCAGCACTGGGCCGCCTGCCACATGTCGCAGGAGCAGCGGGAACGGATCTGGACCGAAGAGATTGCGCCGAAGCTGTGAGTGAGAACGCAGAGGACAAAGCGGTGAAGGCCTCTGGTGCGGCCACCCTCAGCAAGGACGCCGCGCCCGGCGAGACCCTGCTGAAGGTGACCGGGCTGCAGAAGCACTTCCCCATCAAGAAGGGCCTGCTCCAGCGGCAGGTCGGCGCCGTGCGCGCGGTCGACGGCCTCGACTTCGAGGTCCGCTCCGGCGAAACCCTCGGCGTCGTGGGCGAGTCGGGCTGCGGCAAGTCGACGATGGGCCGGCTGATCACGCGGCTGCTCGAACCGACTGCGGGCACCATCGAGTTCGAGGGCAAGGACATCACGCACCTCGGCGTGAGCGGCATGCGTCCCATGCGCCGCGATGTGCAGATGATCTTCCAGGACCCGTACTCGTCGCTGAACCCGCGCCACACCATCGGCACGATCGTCGGGGCCCCCTTCCGGCTCCAGGGCGTCGAGCCCGAGGGCGGCATCAAGAAGGAAGTGCAGCGGCTGCTGTCGGTGGTCGGCCTCAACCCCGAGCACTACAACCGCTATCCGCACGAGTTCTCCGGCGGTCAGCGCCAGCGCATCGGCATCGCCCGCGCGCTCGCCCTGAAGCCGAGGCTGGTCGTCGCGGACGAGCCGGTCTCCGCGCTGGACGTGTCGATCCAGGCGCAGGTCGTGAACCTCATGGACGACCTCCAGGAGGAACTGGGCCTGACGTACGTGATCATCGCGCACGACCTCTCGGTCGTCCGGCACGTGTCGGACCGCATCGCGGTGATGTACCTCGGCAAGATCGTCGAACTCGCCGACCGGGACTCGCTGTACAAGGCGCCGATGCACCCGTACACCAAGGCGCTGATGTCGGCGGTGCCGATCCCGGACCCGAAGCGGAAGAACGCCAAGAGCGAGCGCATCCTGCTCAAGGGCGATGTGCCCTCGCCGATCTCGCCGCCCTCGGGCTGCCGCTTCCACACCCGGTGCTGGAAGGCGACGGAGATCTGCAAGACCACCGAGCCGGCGCTCCTGGAGCTGAGGCCCGGTCAGCGGGTCGCCTGCCACCACCCGGAGAACTTCGCGGACCAGGCTCCGCAGGACACGGTCCTGCTGACCGCCGCGAAGGAGGCGGCCGAGCTGGTCGCCGACGAGGTCCTCGCGGAGTCGGCGGAGACGTCGGCGGCGGTGGCGGCGGAACTGGCCGAGGAGACCGGGGAGACCGCAGAGGCCGAGGAGACCTCGCAATCGGCGGAGTCCACGGATGCTTCGGAGTCCGCCGAGTCCGCCGAGTCCGCCGAGTCCACCGAGTCCACCGAGTCCACCGAGAAGTAAACAACCAGGGAAATCTCCCCTGTGAGCCTGGCTTTGTAAGGTTCACGCACCCCGGCGGGTGAGAATGTCGGGGTGCAGCTGCAGCAACTCTTCAGTCCCTCCGTCCAGCACACGCTCGATGTCATCGGCATCTTCGTGTTCGCGATCTCCGGCGCCCTGCTGGCCGTCCGGAAGAACTTCGACGTGTTCGGCATCGCCGTACTCGCCGAGGTGACCGCGCTGGGCGGAGGGCTGTTTCGTGACCTGGTCATCGGAGCCGTACCCCCGGCCGCCTTCACCGACCTCGGGTACTTCGTGACCCCGCTGCTGGCCGCGCTGGTCGTCTTCTTCCTGCACCCGCACGTGGAACGCATCCAGGCGGCGGTGCTGGTCTTCGACGCGGCCGGCCTCGGCCTGTTCTGTGTCAGCGGTACGACGAAGGCGTACAGCTACGGCCTCGGCCTGACCGCGTCGGCGACGCTCGGGCTCGCCACCGCCGTCGGCGGCGGTGTGCTGCGGGACGTGCTCGCCAACGAGGTGCCCTCACTGCTGCGCTGGGACCGCGATCTGTACGCGGTCCCAGCGATCGTCGGCGCCACGATGGTGGTGCTGTGCATCCGCTACGACGCCCTGACCCCGTTCACCAGCGGGCTCGCCGTCGTCACGGCTTTCGTGCTGCGCCTGCTCGCGATGCGGTTCCACTGGCGAGCTCCGCGCGCGTGGAACCGCCGGTCGACGGTGTCCGAGGAGTAGTTCCGCTCGCCCGCCCGGTAAGAGAACCGGTGGATCCGGTAAGAGACCCGTCGTGCCCCTTCACATGGCTCTGGCCCATCTCCACGGTCAGCCAGCGGAACACCGTGTCGATCTGGGGTCGCCACAGCGCCATGTTGTGGCCGCCCAGGCTGCGCGGCAGGAACACCACGTGCACGGTCGTGGGCGCCTTGGCCGCGGACTCCAGCGCCACGCCCGCCTGGTAGCCGTCGCCGGACTCGCCGGAGATGTACAACGCGATCCGCGGCGGCACGGCCGCCTTCTTCAGGATCATGTAGGGGTTGTTCTCGTTGCGCACGGTGAGGTTCTGCGCGGCGAGGGAGTTGCGCTCGCCGATCGGGTCGTTGTAGCCGGACAGGCTGACCGCGGCCCGGTAGCGGTCCGGGTGCGCCACGGCCAGCTTGACCGCGCAGTGGGCGCCCGCCGAGTACCCGGCCACGGCCCAGCCCTGCGGCGCCGGCTCGGCCCGGAAGTTGTCCATGACCATCTTCGGCACGTCGATGCTGAGCCAGGTGTCGGCGTTGACCTGACCGGGGATGTTCGCGCAGCCGGTGTCGACGCCGGCCAGCAGGTTGGTGCGCGGGGCGACCAGGATGAACGGCGCCACCTGGCCGCTCTTCATCAGCGGCAGCAGCTGCTCGTGCGCCTTCATGGAGCCGAACCAGGCCTTCGCCGAACCGGGATAGCCCGGCAGGACCTCCACCACCGGGAACTTCTTGTTGCGGTAGGCCGGGTCGTTGTACTGCGGCGGCAGCCAGACGTAGACCTCGGCGTTGACCCCGGAGACCCGGCCCTTGAGCTGGGTGACCTCGACCCCGCCGGCCGCGTGCATGCCGGGCCCGTCGGCCGCCTTGAAGGTCTGCTTGACCTTGGGCAACCGTTTCACCGCTATACCGCCGGTGCCGTCCCGGCCCAGGTCCTGGGCCTGCTGGACGTGGTTGCCGGTGCCGAGCAGGTCGGCCCAGTTGTCGTACAGGTTGTTCTGGTTGTTGACCAGGACGAAGATCAGTGCGACGGCGGTGCCCTGGGCGAACAGCAGCATCAGTACCCGGGCTGCGGCACGCAGGGGCCTGGGCCCGCGCACCCGCGACCACAGGACGAGCGGCAGTATCAGTGCGACCACGGCCAGCACGATGGTCGTGTAGAGGAACGGAGTCCCGGTGAGGCTCATGTCCCCATAGAGTGGAAACCGGGGCCTGAGGTTGTGGACGTCTCCGGACACTTACTTAGAAATTGCCAGAACCTCACCCGGGAGGCGGATCTCCCGTGGCGACAGCGTACCGGAAGGGCGGCCCGGCAGGGTAGGGAAAAGCTACCGCTTAGTAGTTTGCTGTTGTACCGTTCACCCATGCCAGAAGCAGCATCCGCAGCCTCCCCATCGCGGGCCCTGATCGGCGACAGCGAGTTCGACCGCGACACCGCGGTCGTCCGGCGCGCACCCGGTGTCTACGACATCGACCTCTCCGCCGGCTGGACCATCATCAGCGCCGTCAACGGCGGCTATCTGCTGGCCGTGCTCGGCCGGGCCCTCGCGGACACCTTGCCGCACGCGGACCCGTTCACCGTCTCCGCGCACTACCTGACCGCGTCCCACCCCGGCCCGGCGGTCGTCCGCACGGAAACCGTCCGCACCGGCCGCACCCTCTCCACCGGCCAGGCCTCCCTCTTCCAGTACGACGACGAGGGCAACGAGGTCGAACGCATCCGCGTCCTCGCCTCCTACGGCGACCTCGCCACCCTCCCCGACGACGTCCGTACGACGGCGACACCGCCCCCGATCCCGCCGCTGGAGCAGTGTTTCGGCCCCGCGGACGGCCCTGCCCCGGTCGAGGGCAGCTCGGCCATCGCCGACCGCCTGATGCTCAAGCTGGACCCCGCGACCCTCGGCTGGGCCCTCGGCGCGCCCTCCGGCAAGGGTGAGATGCGCGCCTGGTTCGGCCTGGCCGACGGCCGCGACGCCGACCCGCTGTCCTTGTTGCTGGCCGTGGACGCCCTGCCGCCCACCGCCTTCGAACTCGGTCTGAAGGGCTGGGTCCCCACGGTGGAACTCACCGTCCACGTCCGCCGCCGCCCGGCCCCCGGCCCGCTGCGGGTGTCCATCACCACCCGCAACCTGGCCGGCGGCTTCCTGGAGGAGGACGCCGAGGTCTGGGACACCGAGAACCACCTGGTCGCCCAGTCCCGCCAGCTGGCCCGCGTCAGGCTCGGCTGAGCGGACGCCCGCGGCTTCGCCGCGCGGCGTGGGTCAGGGCCGGGCGAGGGGGAACGGCCCAGCCAGGCTGCCAGTTGTGTGTAGACGTCGGCGCCCTCGGGGGTTTCGCGGCGGGCGTCGAAGGGGGTCTCGGCGTCGCGGGGGCGGGAGTCCGGCAGGACCCGGCGGGCCGTGGCGAGGGCGAACTCGGCGAGTTCCGGGTCGAGGTCGAGGGGATGGCCGAGGGCCTCGGCGAGGTCCCAGGTGTGCGTGACGATCTCCATCACATAGCCGGAGAGCGCCGCGTGACCCGGTACCTCGCCCCACGGCACCCGCACCGAGGCGGTCATCCGCTCGTCGCTCTCCCAGGCCTTCAGCGCCCGGACGCGCACCTCGTCGTAGGCCGCCGCCCAGCCGTCGTCCTCGACGCCCTCGGCGAACGGCCGCACCGCGAGCCCGTCACCGCCCTCGCCGACCACCGCGATCCGCCGGGTCCCCCCGACCATGTGGCTCAACAGGGCCCGTACGTCGTACTCGGAACAGGGGGTCGGGGCGGTGAGGTGTTCGGGACGCACGGTCTTGATCAGGGCCGCCGCCTGCTCGGTGGCGCGCGTGTACACGGGGCGCGGGTCGGGGAAGCCGGTGGTGGTCATGGAGGTGCCTCTCTGTTCACGTCGGCCGCTGTCGGTGCAGTGCGTTCCAGCGGCCGCTGTCGCTTGCGGTGCCATGAGGATCCCCGGATAACCTGACATCGGCCGTCAACATTTGCGAAGAGCTCGCCGAAGGCGGGATTCTGGGCCGGTGAAGTCCGACCGGCTGCTGTCGATCCTGCTGCTCCTGCAGACCCGGGGCCGCGTCCCCGCGCACGAACTCGCCGGCCGGCTGGAGGTGTCGGTCCGCACCATCTACCGGGACATCGAGGCACTGTCGGCCTCCGGCGTCCCGGTGTACGCCGAGCGCGGCCGCCACGGCGGCATCGAACTCCTCGCCGGTTTCCGCACCGACGTCACAGGACTGACCGCCGACGAGTCCCGCGCCCTGTTCATCCTGGCCGCCCAGGGCGCCCACGCCGCGCTCGGCCTCGACGCGGCGCTCGGCTCGGCCCTGCGCAAGGTGATGGCCGCGCTGCCCGCGCCGCACCGGCCCGCCGCCGAGGTGACCAGCCGCCGCATCCTGGTGGACGCCACCCGCTGGAAGAGCGGCCCGCAGCAGGCCGTCGACCTGGAGGTGCTCCAGGACGCGGTCTTCTCCGACCGGCGCCTGAGTCTGCGCTACCGGCACAGCGGGGGGCGCGAGCCACGGACGTACACGGTGGACCCGTACGGCCTGGTCGCCAAGGCCGGGGTCTGGTACCTGGTCGCCGACCGGCGCGGTGTGCCCCGGTTGTTCAGGGCCGACCGGATCCGCTCGGCCCGGCCGCTGGACGAGCCCGTGCGCCGCCGCCCCGGTGTCGAACTCGCCGATGCCTGGGAGGTGTTGCGGCGCCAGGTGGAGGAGCGGCGGGGCGGGATCGACGTCACCGTGCGGGTACGGCGTGACCGGCTCGACCTGTTCCAGCGGATCGTCGCCGCCGAGCTCACGGCGCCGCCGGACGACGACGGCGAGAGCGAGTGGGTCACCGCCCGGCTGTCGTACCCGACGCTGCGCGCGGTCCGCCAGCTCCTCGCGTTCTCCGACCAGGTGGAGCTGCTGGACCCGCCCGAGGCCCGTGCGGAACTGCTGGCGGCGGCCCGCTCCGTCGCGGCCCTGTACCAGGAGGCCCCGGGCGCCCTGAAATGACAGCCGACGGACAGGGCGGGCCCAAGTGCCGCCGAGGCGCCGTTGGTTGAGTGCGGCTCTCAGGACTTCCTCATACTTCCCCGAGCCGACTGTCATGAAGCGTGCCCGACTCCTCCCGGCCGTCGCCCTGCTGGCGCTGACCCCGCTGCCGCTGACCGCGTGCGGCTCGGGCGACTCGTCCTCCTCCGGCAGCGGCGGTTCCGAACGGCAGCACAGCTGTCGGCGGCCCTCCGGCATGCCCGCCGGCGGCGCCGTGCGCCACCGCCCGAGCGGGATGCCGTCGGGCGCGTTCACGGCCAGGCCGCCGGCGGGCCGTCGTCGCTGCCTTCGGGAAGGCCTTCGGGCATGCCGAGCGGCGGGCCTGCCGGGCAGGGCGGGTCCGGGAGCTGCGGTGGTGCGGGCGGGGGCCGGGCCGGTGGGCAGCCCGGTGGGCAGGCCGCGGGGCAGGCCCAGCAGGGCTGAGCGAGGGGCGGGCTGAGGGGGCGGCTCAGTCCGCCTGGTCCATCCAGTGGCTGCGGCCGATGGTGATGAGCCGCAGCTGCCGGGTGGCGAGCTGGGTGACGCGCTCCCGCTCCTGCGCCGGGGCCTCCAGGGCCTCCAGGAACAGCGAGGCGGTGATGAGCATCTGGTCGACGTAGAGGTGCGCGAGCATCAGCAGGTCGTCGTCGTCCCAGCCCGCCGCCCCGGGGTCCTTGGCCAGCTCGGCCTTCACCTCCTCGGCGAACCGGACCAGTTGGGCCCGGATGGCCTCCCGTACCGGCTGCACCCCGCCGTGCCGCTCACGGGCGATGAACCGCACGTGCGCGGGGTGCGTGTCCACGTGCCCGGCGATCAACTCGATGGCGCGCGCGATGCGTTCCTCGCTGTCGCCCGCCGTGGACACCGTCGTCCGCACCATCGGGTGCAGGCTGCCCAGCGCCTCGTCGACCAGCGCCACCCCGAGGTCGGCGGTCGAACGGAAGTGCCGGTAGAAGGCGGTCGGGGCGACCCCGACGGCCCGGGTGACCTCGCGCAGCCCCAGACTGCTCAGGCTCTGCTCCTCCAGCAGCGCGAGCGCCGCGTCGAGGAACGCCTGCCGGGTCTTCTGCTTCTGGGCCTGCCGGATGCCGAGGGTGTGACTCATGTCATCCAGTTAACAACTGTTCTCCGGAATTGAAAAGCCGTGCGGCGCGCTAGAGTAGAAGTCAGTGAACAAGTGTTACTACAACTGTTCACCGAAACTTCACACCGGCCTGAATCACGAGGCATCCCGGAGGGGGGATCTGATCCCATGCTGTTCCTCGTCGCCGCACTCATGCTGCTCGGCGTCGTCCTGGGCACCGTGGCCCACGCACCGCTGACCGTCACCGCCGTCGTCGCCGTCGGCATCGCCGTCTGGCTCGGCGTCTTCGCCATCCGCGAGCGTCACGGCCGCCGGCGCCGTACGCCCGCCAACTGACCGTCCGCCACGACTTCCAGGAGCTGTACGCATCATGCAACTCACCGCACCGGTCACGAGCGGCAAGAGCACCCGCCCGGCCGCGCGGGACGCCGACGGCATGGCCGTGGCGTCCTTCATCCTCGGCCTTCTCGGCCTCCTCGTCCTCAACATCTTCCTCGGCCCGATCGCCATCGTCCTGGCCGCCGTCGCCCTCTGGCGCGGCACCACCCGCCGTGGCCGGGCGCTGCTGGGCCTCACCCTGGGCGTCGCCGACCTGGCCGTCCTGGCGATCGCCATGCAGGTGTCCGGCACGCTGTCGTGGAGCCTGTGACCGCGTAGAACCCACGATGGCCGAGGCGGAACCCCGAGGACGACGGGGCACCCCGGCCTCACCGGGCGTTTCCGGCATCTCCGGCAGTGCCGGGCACCGCGCCGTCAAGCCCAGGCGCGGCCAAGGCGAGGGGCCCCGGCCAACGGCGACCTCGCAGCCGAGGCAAGCCACAAGGGGGCCGTAGAATCAGGGCACCATGGCTTACCTCGACCACGCCGCGACAACGCCGATGCTCCCGGAGGCGGCAGAGGCCCTGACCGCCCAGTTGAGCATCACGGGCAACGCCTCCTCCCTCCACGCATCCGGCCGCCGGGCCCGCCGTACGGTCGAGGAATCCCGCGAGACCCTCGCGGAAGCACTCGGCGCCCGCCCCAGCGAGGTCGTCTTCACCTCGGGCGGCACCGAGGCCGACAACCTCGCCGTCAAGGGCCTGTACTGGTCCCGCCGTGACGCCGACCCGGCCCGCACCCGCGTCCTGGTCAGCCCCGTCGAGCACCATGCCGTCCTCGACGCCGTCCACTGGCTCGGCGAACACGAGGGCGCGACGGTCGAGTACCTCCCCGTCGACTCCTACGGCCGGGTCCACCCCGACGCCCTGCGCGCGGCCATCGCCCGCAACCCCGACGATGTCGCCCTGGTCACCGTGATGTGGGCCAACAACGAGATCGGCACGATCCTGCCGGTCCGTGAACTCGCCGAGACGGCCGCCGAGTTCGGCATCCCGATGCACGCCGACGCGGTGCAGGCCTTCGGCCAGGTCCCCCTCGACTTCGCCGCCTCCGGCCTCGCCGCGATGACCGTCTCCGGCCACAAGATCGGCGGCCCGTACGGCATCGGCGCCCTGCTCCTCGGCCGCGACCGCACCCCCGTACCCGTCCTGCACGGCGGCGGTCAGGAGCGGCACGTCCGCTCCGGCACCCTCGACGTGCCCGCCGTGGCCTCCTTCGCCGTCGCCGGCCGGCTCGCCACCGAGCGGCGTGAGTGGTTCGCTCGCGAGATCGGCGCCCTGCGCGACCAGTTGACCGCGGCCGTCCGCAGCGCCGTACCGGACGCCATCCTCGGCGGCGACCCCGCCCCCGGGGGCCGGCTGCCGGCCAACGCGCACTTCACCTTCCCCGGCTGCGAGGGCGACTCCCTGCTGCTCCTGCTGGACGCCCAGGGCATCGAGTGCTCGACCGGCTCCGCCTGCACCGCGGGCGTCGCCCAGCCCAGCCATGTCCTGCTGGCCATCGGCACCGATCCGGACCTGGCCCGCGGCACCCTGCGCTTCTCCCTCGGCCACACGTCCACGGAGGCGGATGTCGAGGCGGTCGCCAAGGCGATCGGCTCGGCGGTGGAACGCGCCAGGGCGGCAGGGCTCAGCTGAGACGACGGCGACCTACGAGGCGGGTTCCCTTCGCCGGTATTGTCCGGATCAGGTTCTGGGGGTCGCCGTCAGGTCCAGTCCTTGCGACCTTTGGGCCTCTCAGCCCGAGCGTCGATGTCGGCACCAGCGGAGACGATGTACCTCTCGTTGAGGGGGACAGGTATCTCTCGCTGAAGTCGGCTACTCCGCTTGGGCTCCCTCACTCGTCTCGTAGGTCTGACTTCAGGATAAGTCCGTCTCTAGCGGACAAAAAGGGCCTGGGTCTTGATTTTTTGCAGATATTGCTCCCAGGCCCAGTGCGGCCCCGGATCGGTGTGGTCCGTGCCCGGCACCTCCACGTGCCCGATGACGTGCTCGCGGTCCACGGGTATGCCGTACCGCCCGCATATCGCCGCCGTCAGCCGTGCCGAGGACGCGTACAGCGCGTCCGTGAAGGAGGAGGCGTCGTCCACGAAGCCCTCGTGCTCGATGCCGACACTGCGCTCGTTGTACTCCCGGTTGCCCGCGTGGAAGGCCACGTCCAGCTCCCGTACCAGCTGGGTGATCCGGCCGTCCCTGCGCACGAGGTAGTGCGCCGCCGCGCCGTGCGCCGGGTCCTGGAATGCCTTCACGGCGCTCGCGTAGTCACCCTGTGTCACATGGATGACGACCCGGTCGACCGGGTAGTCGTCCGGCCGGTTCGCCCGCCGGTAGTTGCCCGGGGAGGCCGGCACCCAGCGCGCGCCCCGGAAGTCCACGGCCCCCGCCACCCGCGGCTTCTCCACCCCGGGCAGCCGCCACCACAGATGCGACAGCTCCTCGCGCGCCACCGCCGCCGTGCCCACGGCGGCCGCCGCACCACCGACCAGCAGAGCCCGCCGCCCCAGCCGCCGGTCAGCGTCGCCCATGAGCCGCCGATCCGTCTCGCTCACGCCTGCCCCCGCTCACGCCTGCCCTTGTCCGTGCCGACCCTCGTCCACGCCCGGCTCCGTCCACGCCTGCCCTGCCCTGCCCGCGCCCGGCCCCGTCCAGGCCCGGCCTCGTCCGATCCCGCCCCTGTCCGTGCCGACCTCCGACCACGCCCGGCTCCGTCCGCGACTGCCCTGCCCGCGCCCGGACTCGTCCATGCCCGCCCCGTCCGGCCTTATCCATCCCGGCCCTGCCCGCGGCCGGGGCCTCGTCCGCGCCCGGCCCCGTCCATGCCCGCCCCGTCCGGCCCGGTCCGCGTCGCTCTCGTACGTGTCCGCCCCCGTTCGCCGCCGCCTCGCCCGCGCCGGCCCCGTCCGGCCTTATCCGTCCCGGCGCTGCCCCTGGCCGGGGCCTCGCCCGCGCCCGGCCCCGCACATGCTCGGCCCCACCGTCCGCGCCCTGCCCCCTGCCCGCCCCGTCCGCTGTGTTCTGCCCCTTGTGATCGTCAACGGATATCCGGCGGCTCCGGTTCCCGCGGCCCCGTACCCTGGAAGAGCTATGACTGAGATCCCGCAGCGCCCCCTCCGCGTCCTCGCCGCCATGTCCGGCGGGGTCGACTCCGCCGTCGCCGCCGCGCGCGCCGCGGAAGCCGGCCACGACGTCACCGGCGTCCACCTCGCGCTCTCCGCGAACCCACAGTCCTTCCGGACCGGCGCGCGGGGCTGTTGCACCATCGAGGACTCGCGTGACGCCCGCCGCGCGGCCGACGTCATCGGCATCCCGTTCTACGTCTGGGACCTCGCCGACCGCTTCCGCGAGGACGTGGTCGAGGACTTCGTCGCCGAGTACGAGGCGGGCCGTACCCCGAACCCGTGCCTGCGCTGCAACGAGAAGATCAAGTTCGCCGCGCTGCTCGACAAGGCGCTGGCCCTCGGCTTCGACGCGGTCTGCACCGGTCACTACGCCCAGGTGGTCGTGCGCGAGGACGGCTCCCGCGAGCTGCACCGCGCCTCCGACATGGCGAAGGACCAGTCGTACGTCCTCGGTGTGCTGGACGAGAAGCAGCTCGCCCACGCGATGTTCCCGCTCGGCGACACGGTCACCACCAAGGAGGAGATCCGCGCCGAGGCCGAGCGCCGGGGTCTGGCCGTCGCCAAGAAGCCCGACTCGCACGACATCTGCTTCATCGCCGACGGCGACACCCAGGGCTTCCTCGCGCAGCGGCTCGGCAAGGCGGAGGGCGACATCGTCGACGAGTCCGGCACCAAGGTGGGCACGCACGAGGGTGCGTTCGGCTTCACCATCGGCCAGCGCAAGGGCCTCAGGATCGGCACCCCGGCCCCCGACGGCAAGCCGCGCTACGTCCTCGACATCTCGCCGGTGACGAACACCGTGACCGTCGGTCCCGCCGCGTCCCTGGACGTCACCGCGCTCACCGCGATCAAGCCCCGCTGGTGCGGTACCGCCCCCACCGGCCCCGGCACCTACACCGCCCAGCTGCGCGCCCACGGCGGCGAGACCGAGGTCACCGCGGAACCGGTCGACGGCGGGCTGCACGTGACCTTCACCGCACCGGTCCGCGGCGTCGCCCCCGGCCAGGCGATCGTCCTGTACGACGGCACGCGCGTGGTGGGCTCGGCGACGATCGCGACGACCACGCGCGCGACGCCCGCGGCCGTGTAGAGCCGGTCAGCCTTCGACGAACTCCGCCAGCACCGGCCCCAGCACGTCCGGCTCCACCATGTGGGTCTGGCCCGCCAGCTCCCGGTAGGTGCCCTCGGGCACCGCCCTGGAGACCTCCCGGCACGCCTCGCGCATCCACTTCGGGCTCGCGCCGCCCGCGACGGACAGCACGGGCACGGAGATCGCGGTGAGCCGTTCCCGGGGGAGCAGACCGTCGCCCATCACCGTGTCGTCGTAGGCGAGACTCGGCGCGACGGCCTCCATGCCGGCCCACATCGGCGACTGGCGGGCGCCCCGGATCATCTCCTCGGCCAGCCCCGTCAACCGCAGGAACAGCTCCACCGCGTCCCCGCGCCGGCCCTCCGAGAGCGCCTTGTGCAGCTGTTGCTTGTACGTGGCCTCCCGCTCGGCCCCGCCCTCCAGGAAGTCCGCGTACGGCACCTCGTACACGGCCGCCCGGCGCACCGGCAGCCCGCTCGCCGCCGCCTCGAGCACCAGCGCGCCGCCCGAGGAGACCCCGAACAGCGTCGCCCGACCGCCCACGGCGTCGGTCAGCGCGGCCAGGTCCTCGACCTCGCGGGCCACCTCGTACGGCGGTGTGTCCCCGCTCCTGCCGCGGCCCCGGCGGTCGTAGACGACGGCCGTGCAGCGGTCCGCGATCCGCTGGGCCAGGGGCGCCAGGGTGCCCCCGGTGGACATCGCGCCGCTCACCAGGATCACCGTCGGCCCCTGGCCGGTCACTTGGTACGCGAGGGCGGTTCCGTCGCGCGAGGTGGTCATCTCGTCCATGTCCGTGCAGACTGCCGTACGGGCCTGGACTCATCGCTCACGACACGTCGACGTCGTAGAAGCAGTAGTGATCCTTGATCTCCGCCACGCCCGGCTTCGGATCCGGGTACGCCCACACCAGGTCGGGCGCGCCAGGACGCGACCAGTACGACGCCGTGCCCTTGAAGGGGCACACGGTGTGCGTGCCGGAGGGGGTCAGCAGGTCGAGGCGTACGTCCTCGGCGGGGATGTAGTACCGCGCGGGACAGCCCGTCTCGCGCAGCACCAGCGCTCGGTCGGTCTCCGCGAGCACCTGGTCGCCGTGCACCACGCGCACGTGCTGCTCGCTCTTGTCGATGGTGATCGTGTGTCCTTCGGCCATATCAAGGACAGCACCGGCGGCCCCGTGCTTCTTCCCGCCCCGCCGCCCGGAACGGCCCGTGCGGCGGGGTCGTACGGTAGGGCCCATGAACATCTGCGTCTTCCTCTCCGCCGCCGACCTCGACGAGCGTTACACGCGCCCCGCGCGCGAGTTCGCGGAACTGATCGGCAAGGGCGGTCACACCCTGGTGTGGGGCGGTTCCGACGTCGGCCTGATGAAGGTCGTCGCCGACGGGGTGCAGGAGGCGGGCGGCAGGCTGCTGGGCGTTTCCGTGGAGTTCCTCGCGGCCAAGGTGCGGCCCGGCGCCGACGAGATGGTCATCGCCGCGGACCTCGCCGAACGCAAGAAGCTGCTGCTGGAGAACGCCGACGCCGTGGTGATCATGGTCGGCGGCACCGGCACGCTGGACGAGGCCACCGAGATCCTGGAGCTGAAGAAGCACGGCCACACCCAGAAGCCGGTGGTCCTGCTGAACACGGCGGGCTTCTACGACGGCCTGCGCGAGCAGTTCCACCGCATGGAGGCCGAGGGCTTCCTCCCGCGTCCGCTGTCCGAGCTGGTCTTCTTCGCCGAGGAGCCGGTCGGCGCGCTGGCCTACCTGGAGGAACAGCTCGGCGTCCACTGATGCGAGCATGGCGGGCATGGCTACACATGTGATCACCGGGGCCGGGTCCGGCATCGGCGCGGCCGTCGCCCGCCGTCTGCACGCGCGCGGGGACGACATCGTGCTGCACGCGCGCGACGCGGGCCGCGCGAAGGAACTGGCGGCACACTTCCCCGGCGCCCGCACCCTGGTGGGCGACCTGGCCGACCCGGACCGGCTGTCCTGGGCGTTCTCCCACCAGAACCTCCCCGACCGCGTGGACTCCTTGCTGCACATCGCCGGAGTCGTCGACCTGGGCGAGGTCGGCGACCTGACGCCCAAGTCCTGGCACCACCAGCTCAACGTCAACCTGATCGCCCCCGCCGAGCTGACCCGGCACTTCCTTCCCCAGCTCCGCGCGGCCCGCGGCCATGTGATCTTCGTCAACTCAGGCGCCGGCCTCAACGCCCACGCCGGCTGGTCCGCGTACGCCGCCTCCAAGCACGGCCTGAAGGCCCTCGCCGACTCCCTGCGCCACGAGGAACACGGCAACGGCGTCCGCGTCACCTCGGTCTACCCCGGCCGCACGGCCAGCCCCATGCAGGCCAAGGTCCACCAGCAGGAGGGCAAGGAGTACGACGCCTCGCGGTGGATCGACCCCGAGTCGGTCGCCACGACCATCCTGATGGCCCTGGACCTGCCCGGGGACGCGGAGGTCAACGACCTGACGGTGCGCCCGGGCCGGTGAGCGGGCCGGGGTCCGGGGGGCGGAGCCCCCTGGGTGTTCGGCATACCCTGCCGAGGTGAGCGACAACAGCGAGTTCAGGTTCCCGGGAGCCACCGGAATCGGGTCCATGCCCGGCGGCGACGCCAGGGAAGCCGCCAAGACCGTCACCGGCAGCCTCGAGGACTTCCCCTTTCTGCCCGAGTTGCCCGCGCGCGGACCCGGCGCCGACATGATCGGCCGTACCGCGGGGATGCTCGTCGAGCTGTACGCGCGTGTGGAGCCCAGCGGTTGGCGGATCGGGGACCGCCCGGGCCGGGACACCAAGCGGGCCCGGTCGTGGCTCGGGGAGGACCTGGACGCCCTGGAGGAGTTCACCCAGGGATACGAGGGCGATCTGAAGGTGCAGGCGGTCGGCCCGTGGACCCTGGCCGCCGCGCTGGAGCTGAAGAACGGCGAGGCCGCCCTCGCCGACCCCGGCGCCTGCCGTGACCTCGCCGCCTCCCTCGCCGAGGGCCTGCGGTCGCACCTGGAAGAGGTCCGGCGCCGTATCCCCGGCGCCCGGCTCGTGCTCCAGCTCGACGAGCCCTCCCTCACCGCCGTCCTGCGCGGACAGGTCCGTACCGCCAGCGGCTACCGCACGCACCGCGCCGTGGACCGCCAGCTCGTCGAGGCCACGCTGCGGGACGTCGTCTCGGTCCACGGCGGCGGACCCGTGGTCGTCCACTCCTGCGCGCCCGATGTGCCGTTCGCGCTGCTGCGGCGGGCCGGCGCGGCCGGCATCTCCTTCGACTTCGCGCTGCTCACCGAACGTGACGACGACGCGATCGGCGAGGCCGTCGAGGGCGGCACGCGGCTGTTCACCGGTGTCGTGCCGGGCACGGACGGCCCATTGTCAGACCCTGCCGGTAGCGTCATGGGTGTCAGGACGCTGTGGCGCAGGCTGGGGCTGCATCCGGGCCTGCTCGCCCAGGCCGTCACGGTCACCCCGGCGTGCGGTCTGGCGGGCGCTTCCCCCGCCTACGCACGCCAGGCGCTCGCCCACTGCGTCCGGGCGGCGAGATCCCTCGCGGACAACCCAGAGTAACGGGAGGACAACACGGTGGCCGGCGACAAGCAGCAGGCGGAGACGGCAGTGCCCGCCGAGGCACGTGACAAGCACGCGCAGCTCGCTGAGCAGATCGAGGAGCACCGCTTCCGGTACTACGTGAAGGACGCTCCCGTCATCAGCGACGCCGAGTTCGACAAGCTCCTGAAGACCCTGGAGGCCCTGGAGGAGCAGTATCCGGAGCTGCGCACCCCGGACTCGCCGACCCAGAAGGTCGCGGGGTCGTACGCGACGGAGTTCACCGCGGTCGAGCACCGCCAGCGCATGCTGTCGCTCGACAACACCTTCAACGACGAGGAGCTGGCCGCCTGGGCCGAGCGCATCGCGCGCGAACTCGGCGACCAGGACTACCACTTCCTGTGCGAGCTGAAGGTCGACGGCCTCGCGGTCAACCTCACCTACGAGCACGGCCGGCTCACGCGCGCGGCGACCCGCGGCGACGGCCGCACCGGCGAGGACATCACGCCCAACGTCCGTACGATCACCGAGATCCCGGACCGCCTGGGGGGCGACAAGGTGCCCGACCTGGTCGAGATCCGCGGCGAGGTCTACTTCCCGATGGAGAAGTTCCTCGAACTGAACGAACGCCTGGTCGCCGCCGGTGACAAGCCGTTCGCCAACCCGCGCAACGCCGCCGCCGGTTCGCTGCGCCAGAAGGACCCGCGCGTCACCGCCACCCGCCCGCTGCACATGGTCGTCCACGGCATCGGCGCCCTGGAGGGCTTCACGGGCATGACCCGCCTCTCCCAGGCCTACGACCTGCTGAAGACCTGGGGCCTGCCCACCTCCCCGCACAACCGCGTGGTCGACGACCTCGACGGCGTACGCGAGTTCATCGCCCACTACGGCGAGAACCGCCACTCCGTGGAGCACGAGATCGACGGTGTCGTCGTCAAGCTGGACGAGATCCGCCTCCAGGGCCGACTCGGCTCCACCGCGCGTGCGCCGCGCTGGGCGATCGCCTACAAGTACGCGCCGGAAGAGGTCAACACCAAGCTCGTCGACATCAAGGTGGGCGTCGGCCGCACCGGCCGCGTCACGCCGTACGCCCAGGTCGAGCCGGTCACGGTCGCCGGCAGCGAGGTCGAGTTCGCCACCCTGCACAACCAGGAGGTCGTCAAGGCCAAGGGCGTCCTCATCGGGGACACGGTCGTCCTGCGCAAGGCCGGTGACGTCATCCCGGAGATCCTCGGCCCGGTGGTCGACCTCAGGGACGGCGGCGAGCGGGAGTTCGTGATGCCGGCCGAATGCCCCGAGTGCGGCACAGCGCTGCGGCCCATGAAAGAGGGCGACATCGACCTGCGCTGCCCCAACGCCCGTACCTGCCCGGCCCAGTTGCGCGAGCGCGTCTCCTACCTCGCGGGCCGTGAGTGCCTGGACATCGAGCATTTCGGCGCGGTGGCCGCCGCCGCGCTCACCCGTCCGCTGGAGCCGGCCGACCCGCCGCTGGTGGACGAGGGCGACCTGTTCGACCTGACGGTGGAGAAGCTGCTGCCCATCAAGGCCTATGTCCTCGACCCCGACAGCGGTCTGCCCAAGCGGGACCCCAAGACGGGCGAGGAGAAGGTCGTCACTGTCTTCGCCAACCAGAAGGGCGAGCCGAAGAAGAACACCCTCGCCCTGCTGGAGAACATCGAGGCGGCCAAGCAGCGCCCGCTGGCCCGGTTCCTGAACGGCCTGTCCATCCGGCATGTCGGCCCGGTCGCGGCGCAGGCCCTCGCCCGCGAGTTCCGCTCCATCGACCGCATCGAACAGGCCACCGAGGAGGAGCTGGCGACCACCGACGGCGTCGGCCCGATCATCGCCGCCGCGCTCAAGGAATGGTTCGCCGAGGACTGGCACCGCGAGATCGTCCGCAAGTGGAAGGCCGCCGGAGTTCCGCTGGAGGACGCCTCGACCGGCGAGGACGTGGGCCCGCGCCCGCTGGCGGGGCTCACGGTCGTCGTCACCGGCACCCTGGAGAACTTCACCCGCGACGGCGCCAAGGAGGCACTGCAGAGCCGCGGCGCGAAAGTGACCGGATCGGTGTCGAAGAAGACGTCGTTCGTCGTTGTGGGTGACAACCCCGGGTCGAAGTACGACAAAGCCATGCAACTGAAGGTTCCGGTCCTGAACGAGGACGGTTTCGACGTCCTCTTGGAGCAGGGACCCGAAGCCGCGGCCGAAGTCGCGCTTCCGACCGAGGAGTAGCGGTTGAAGGCCACCCGATCGGCGCATATCAGTTGCATACGGGTGGCCCGGGCGTATTCGGGCAACCGTCGACGACCGGTGCCCGTGGAAGCCTTCCGCGGCCTACTGTTGGGATGTGCACCTGCCGTGCCCAGCTGCGGTTGGGGCATTCCCGTGCGCTCCGAGGGTGCGGGGAAGGTTTCTTCAACGCGGAGCTGCTGATGGGTGCCGGACATCGGGCCGCGTGGCGTGGGCACCGCCGGCTGTGAGAGGGACGGGAATGGAACCGACCGAGAGTGTCGCCCCGGACTCACGGCTGCGCCTGCGCCGTCGCGCGGTCACCTGGCGGGGGATCCGGTGGACGGGGCGGGCCCACGGGCGTACGGGCGGTCGGGCCCGCGCGGCCGGACCGGGCACCGCCACCGACGCCCACCCGCCGATACCCCTGGCCATCGAGGCCGCCCCTGCCCTGGCCGACGCCGACCCCGAGCGGCACCTGTCCTGGCCCGCACTGCCCGCGGCCGTCGTGGCCGGTGCCGCGTTCGTCCTCGGTGCCGGTTTCTACCGCGCCTTCACCGGTCACCACGCCCTCTTCCCGGGCGGCACGGCCGGCTGGTCGCTGGCCCTGCTCACCGGCGTCATCGTCGGCCACCTCGTGATGCTGGGCCGCGCCCGCTGGTGGGGCGGCACCGGCTCCGGCGCCGCCCTCACCCTCGCCGTCCTGCTGCTGTACGGCTGGGTGCCCGCCGGCATGGTCAGCCTCACCGTCGTCGTCCTGGTCGGCATCGCCCGGCGCCACCGCTGGCGGCAGGGCGTGCTGCACGGGGCGGTCGACATCCTCGGCATCGCCGCCGGCGCGCTGCTGCTCGGCGCGTTCGGCCGGATCCCGAGCGTCGAGACGCCCTGGCGGCCGGACAGCTGGAGCATCACCGCCGCGCCCGAGGTCGTCCTCGCCGCCGTCGCCTACCTCGCGGTCAGCCGCGGCCTGCAGTGGTACCTGCACGCGCCGCGCGGCTGCGGGACGCCCGCCGTGGACCGTACCGCCGTGGTGAGGCATGGCCTGGTCGGCGTCGCGCTGCTCGGCATCGCACCGCTGGTGTGCGTCGTCGCCGACGCCGAGCCGGTCCTGCTCCCGCTGTTCGCCATCCCCCTCATCGCCCTGGACTCCACCCTGTGGATGGCCCGCGCGCGTGCCGAGGAGCAGTTGCGCGACCCGCTGACCGGCCTGCCCAACCGGCAGTGGCTCCTGGAGCGGATCTGGACGGCCCTCGACGACGCCGAACGCATCGGCGCCCGTTCCGCCCTCATGCTGATCGACCTCGACCGGTTCCGGTCGGTGAACGACACCCTCGGTCATCTCGCCGGTGACCGGCTGCTGCTCCAGATAGCCGACCGGCTACGGGTCGCCCTGCCGCGCGGAGCGGAGGCCGCCCGGCTCGGCGGTGACGAGTTCGCCGTGTTACTGCCCGTCGCCGACTCCACCACGTCGGCCACCCGCATCGCCCGCGGCCTCGTCACCGCGCTCAGCTCCCCGCTGGACCTCGACGGGCTCACCCTCGTCCTGGAGGCCAGCGCCGGCGTCGCCGTCTTCCCCGACCACGCGCTGGACGCCGAAGGGCTGCTGCGGCGGGCGGACGTGGCGATGTACCAGGCGAAAAGGGACCGTACGGGAGTGGAGGTGTACGAGTCCAAGCGGGACTCCAACACCCCCGACCGGCTCGGTCTGCTGGGCGATCTGCGCCGGGCGCTGGACGCGCACGAGGTGCAGTTGCACTACCAGCCCAAGGTCCGTTTCGACGGCCAGGTCGCCGGCCTGGAGGCGCTGGTGCGCTGGGTGCATCCCGAGCGCGGGAAGGTTCCTCCGGACGAGTTCATAGCGATCGCCGAGTCCTCCGGGCTGATGCCGCATCTGACGGAGTACGTCCTGGACACCGCGCTGGCGCAGGTCGCCAAGTGGCGCGCGCAGGGGCTGCGGGTCCCGGTCGCCGTCAACGTCTCGCCACGCGACGTCCACACGCCCGGTTTCGCGGGGTCGGTCGCCGCGCGGCTGGCCCGGCACGGGGTCCCCGCGGTGGCCTTGCAGCTGGAGATCACCGAGCATGTGCTGCTGGAGGACCCGCAGCGGGCCGCGGACACCCTCGCGGGCCTGACCGGGCACGGCGTCAAGATGTCGCTGGACGACTTCGGCACCGGGTATTCGTCGCTGGTGCATCTGCGGCGGCTGCCGGTGAGCGAGCTGAAGATCGACCGTTCGTTCGTGGCGCGGCTCGCGGTCGATACGGAGGATGCGGAGATCGTGCGCTGCACCGTGGATCTCGCGCATTCCCTGGGGTTGCTGGTCGTCGCCGAGGGAGTGGAGGACGACGAGACCTGGGAGCGGTTGCGGGACCTCGGGTGTGACGCCGTACAGGGGTGGCTGGTCGCCGCGGCGATGCCGCCCGAGGAGACCACGGCGTGGCTGCGGGCCCGGGGGTCCCGTGGGTGGCAGCGGCCTCGCGCCGCGTTGCCGGCCGCCGAATAGCCCTGGCCGGGCGCGCCCACGCGGCGGAGCCGCACAGGGACACGGCCCTGCGTCCCTCCGGGGTGCTCAGCCCCCTGTGAAGTGGCCGATCAGCAAAGCCAAGCGCTCCTCGTGCGCGCTCTGCGGCAACCGTCCGCTTCTCATCAGCGTCGCCAACCCGTGCAGCGCCGCCCAGAACGTCTCCGTCAGCAGGCCGGGGTCCTCGCCCTCGGCAGTGATCGGCGCCACGACCGCGAGCAGTTCGCCGAACGCCTCCTTGAGCGGTGCCGGTGCGTCCTCCGTGGCGAACGGCAGGTCCACCAGGTGGGTGAACATCGCGTCGTAGAGGGCGGGCCGGCGCCGGGCGAAGGAGGTGTACGTCTGTGCCACCGTCATCAGCGCCTCCCGCGTGCCCGGCGCCGCCGTCCGCGCCTGCCGTAGCTCCGCCGCCAGGTCGGCGCAGCCCTGCACCGCGACCGCCGCCATGATCGCGTTCTTGCCCTTGAAGTGGCTGTAGAGGACCGGCTGGCTGTACTCGATCTCGGCGGCCAGCCGGCGTGTGGTCACCGCGTCCCAGCCCTCGGCCTCGGCCAGTTCCCGGGCGGCCGTCACGATCAGCCGCTCACGCTCCGCTCGTTCGCGCTCCCGGCGCGTCTGGATCGTCATGGCAGAAACTCTAGCAGTGCTAGCCAATGTGTCGATGCTCTGCTAGCTTCACTCTTGTCGCTAGCACTGCTAGAAAAACCGGAGGGGTCATGACCGTCACCGCGTACACCCTGGCTGTCCTGCTCGACCTGTTCTGCGTGTTCCTCGGCTACCGCTTCTGGTTCCAGCCGGGTCCGGCCGCGGCGGGGTACGGCGTCGCAGCCGACCCCCGGGGCGACGCCGGCGCCTACCTGTCGGTCAAGGGGCTCAGGGACGGCACCTTCGGGCTGCTGGGCCTGGTCCTGCTGGCCGCCGCCGGTGCCCGAGCCGAGGCGTGGTTCATGGTCTGCGTGGCACTCGTCCCGTTCGTCGACACCCTGATAGTCCTGCGTCATGGCGGGGCGAAGGCGGTCGCGTTCGGCATCCACTTCGCCACCGCGATCGTCGTGCTGATCAGCGCCGGACTGCTCTTCGCGGTCTGACCAACGCGGCAGTCCGACCACAACGCGGCAGTCCGACCACAACACAAGGGAACGCATCATGTCGCTGTTCGTGCCCGAGTTCGACGATTCCGTGATCGTGCGCGGCGCCGAGGCCGAGGTGGTCGGGGGCAGCCCCGTCGGCGTCCAGCTGCTGGCGGACCGGAGTGCGACCGGAGGGGCGCTGTCCACCGTGCGCGTCACTCTGGCGGAGGGCGCCGACGGTGCGCGGCCCCACCTCCACCACAACGGGGCGGAGATGTTCTACCTGCTCGACGGGTGCGCCGAGATCCTGTCCGGCGACGACATCGTCACCGCCGAGCGCGGCGATCTCGTCATCGTCCCGCCGGAGAAGCCGCACGCCTTCGCCGCCGTCCCGGAGGCCACCGCGGACATCCTCATCGTCTTCACCCCCGGCATCGAGCGCTTCGAGTACTTCCGCCACCTCCAGCGCATCCGCCTCGGCGAGGCCACCCCGGAGAGCATCCTCGAGGTGCAGGACCGGTACGACAACCACTTCCTCAAGAGCGAGGTCTGGGAGGGGCGCCGGGGCTGACGAAACGGGGCCGGGGAAACCGTTTCACGGCCACCCGGCCCCGCCCCATAGGATTGGGGCTCAAACCACACACACTCACCCCAGAGGATCGCTGCATGCCTGGCATCACGCGCGAGGAGGTCGCCCACCTCGCCCGGCTGGCGCGTCTGGAGCTGAAGCCCGAAGAACTCGACCACTTCGCGGGACAGCTGGACGACATCATCGGCGCGGTCGCCCGCGTCAGCGAGGTCGCCGACCAAGACGTACCGCCGACCTCGCACCCGCTGCCGCTGACGAACGTCATGCGGCCGGACGAGGTCCGTCCCTCGCTCACCCCCGAGCAGGCGCTCTCCGGCGCCCCCGCCCAGGAACAGCAGCGTTTCAAGGTGCCGCAGATCCTGGGGGAGGAGTGACCACCATGACGGACAGCAACATCATCAAGCTCACGGCCGCGCAGATCGCCGAGAAGATCGCCTCCGGCGAGCTCACGGCCGTCGAGGTCACCGAGGCCCACCTCGCCCGGATCGAGGCCGTCGACGAGAAGGTGCACGCCTTCCTGCACGTCGACCGCGAGGGCGCCCTCGCCCAGGCCCGCGCCGTGGACGAGAAGCGGGCACGGGGCGAGAAGCTCGGGCCCCTCGCCGGCGTGCCGCTCGCGCTCAAGGACATCTTCACCACCGAGGGCGTGCCCACGACCGTCGGCTCGAAGATCCTCGAGGGCTGGATCCCGCCGTACGACGCGACGCTCACCAAGCGGCTGAAGGCCGCCGATGTCGTCATCCTCGGCAAGACCAACATGGACGAGTTCGCCATGGGGTCCTCGACGGAGAACAGCGCCTACGGCCCGACCGGCAACCCCTGGGACCTCACCAAGATCCCCGGCGGCTCCGGCGGCGGTTCCTCCGCAGCCCTCGCCTCCTTCCAGGCGCCGCTCGCCATCGGTACCGACACCGGCGGCTCCATCCGCCAGCCGGCCGCCGTCACCGGCACGGTCGGAGTGAAGCCGACGTACGGCGCGGTCTCCCGCTACGGCATGGTCGCCTTCTCGTCCTCCCTCGACCAGGGCGGCCCCTGCGCCCGTACGGTCCTGGACGCGGCCCTCCTGCACGAGGTCATCGCCGGACACGACCCGCTGGACTCCACCTCCATCGACGCCCCGGTCCCGCCGGTCGTCGAGGCCGCCCGCAACGGCAGCGTGCGGGGCATGCGCGTCGGCGTGGTCAAGCAGTTCCGCGGCGAGGGCTACCAGGCCGGTGTCATCCAGCGCTTCGACGAGTCCGTCGCGCTGCTGAAGGAGCTGGGCGCCGAGATCGTCGAGCTGGACTGCCCGTCCTTCGACCTCGCCCTGTCGGCGTACTACCTGATCGCGCCGTCCGAGTGCTCCTCCAACCTCGCCCGCTTCGACGGCCTGCGCTACGGCCTGCGGACCGGCGACGACGGCGGCCACTCGGCCGAGGAGGTCACCTCCCTCACCCGCGAGGCCGGCTTCGGCCCCGAGGTCAAGCGTCGCATCATGCTCGGCACGTACGCCCTGAGCTCCGGCTACTACGACGCGTACTACGGCTCCGCCCAGAAGGTCCGCACGCTCATCACGCGCGACTTCGAGAAGGCCTTCGAGCAGGTCGACGTGATCGTCTCGCCGACGACCCCGACCACCGCCTTCGCGATCGGCGAGCGCGCCGACGACCCGATGGCGATGTACCTCGCGGACCTGTGCACCATCCCGACCAACCTGGCGGGCAACGCGGCCATGTCCCTGCCCTGCGGTCTCGCCCCGGAGGACAACCTCCCGGTGGGCCTGCAGATCATCGCCCCCGCGATGCAGGACGACCGGCTGTACAAGGTGGGCGCCGCCGTCGAGGCCGCCTTCGTGGAAAAGTGGGGTCACCCGCTGCTGGAGGAGGCTCCGTCGCTGTGAGCGCACTGTCCAAGGCCAAGGGCTTCAAGAAGTCCAAGTCCGGTACGTACCTGTCCATGGCCACCACCGCGTTCGGCGCGGTCGGTGTCGCCAAGCAGATCAAGAAGGCCCGCGCCGAGCAGGACACGCTGCGGCTGATCGACGCCACGGTCTCCGCCGTGGCGATCGTGACCGGCCTCGCGATCCTCTACCGCGAGCTGAGGCGGCTGGGCGACGACGACGTCCTGCTGGGCTGAGAGGGAAGTTTTCACCGTGACCACCACGACCGACCTGGTGTCGTACGAGGACGCGCTGGCGTCGTACGACCCCGTCATGGGCCTTGAGGTCCATGTGGAACTCGGCACCAAGACCAAGATGTTCTGCGGCTGTTCGACGGCGCTCGGCGCCGACCCGAACACCCAGACCTGCCCCACCTGCCTCGGCCTGCCCGGCGCGCTCCCGGTCGTCAACGCGACCGGCGTCGAGTCCGCCATCAAGATCGGTCTCGCGCTGAACTGCGAGATCGCCGAGTGGTGCCGCTTCGCCCGGAAGAACTACTTCTATCCGGACATGCCGAAGAACTTCCAGACCTCCCAGTACGACGAGCCGATCGCCTTCAACGGCTACCTCGACGTGCAGCTGGAGGACGGCGAAACCTTCCGCGTGGAGATCGAGCGCGCCCACATGGAGGAGGACACCGGCAAGTCCACCCACGTGGGTGGCGCGACCGGCCGTATCCACGGCGCGCAGCACTCGCTCCTGGACTACAACCGCGCGGGCATTCCGCTCATCGAGATCGTCACCAAGCCGATCGTCGGTGCCGGCGAGCGTGCCCCCGAGGTCGCGAAGGCGTACGTCCGTGAGCTGCGCGAGGTCATCCGCTCGCTCGACGTGTCCGAGGCCCGCATGGAGATGGGCCAGATGCGCTGCGACGTGAACCTGTCGCTGATGCCGAAGGGCAGCGAGACGTTCGGCACGCGGAGCGAGACCAAGAACGTCAACTCGCTGCGTTCGGTGGAGCGCGCGGTCCGCTTCGAGGTCATGCGCCACGCCGCGGTGCTGAACGACGGCGGCAAGATCGTCCAGGAGACCCGCCACTTCCACGAGGACACCGGGTCCACGACCTCGGGCCGGGTGAAGGAGGAGGCCGAGGACTACCGGTACTTCCCGGAGCCCGACCTGGTCCCCGTCGCGCCCTCGCGCGAGTGGGTCGAGGAGATCCGCGCGGCCCTGCCCGAGCTGCCGCTGGTCCGCCGCACCCGGCTGCTCGCCGAGTGGGGCATCTCGTCCACCGACATGCAGGCGATCCTCAACGCCGGCGCGCTGGACCCGATCGTCGCCACGATCGACGCCGGTGCCGACGCGGCCTCGGCCCGCAAGTGGTGGATGGGCGAACTGGCGCGCAGCGCCAACGAGTCCGGCAAGGCGCTGGACGAGCTGGCGATCACACCGCAGCAGGTGGCCCGGGTCACCGAGCTCGTCGCGAAGGGCGACCTGAACGACAAGCTGGCCCGGCAGGTCATCGAGGGCGTCCTCGCGGGCGAGGGCACCCCGGACGAGGTCGTCGACCGGCGCGGTCTGAAGGTCGTCTCCGACGAGGGCGCCCTGACCGCCGCCGTCGAGGAGGCCATCGCCGGCAACCCGGGCATCGCGGACAAGATCCGCGGCGGCAAGGTGGCCGCGGCCGGCGCCCTGGTCGGCGCGGTCATGAAGGCGACCCGGGGCCAGGCCGACGCGGCCCGCGTGAAGGAACTGATCCTGGAAAAGCTGGGCGTGAGCGAGGGCTGAGCCCGACCCACTGCCGTACGGCCCCGGAGGCATGCCTCCGGGGCCGTACGGCGTTCTGCGCCGGATGTCCCGAAGTGCCACCAGCGATGACAGAGTTCGCGGAAGTGTCCTGTGATGTCCCTCCCACTCATGTGAATAAGCCCACGAACGCGGCAAACGATCACATTCGCCTGCGAGAGTGTTCTGCGGTTGCACATACCTTCTTTGCGGGCTGTTCAGTTACTGGACGATCGTTCCCGGCCAAAGATCCACACATCGTTCCCTGGGAGCACGTCCGTGGCAGACCTCGCCCGTTGGTGTGTCCGGCATCGGCTGATCGCCGTGCTGCTGTGGCTCCTCGCCTTCGGCGGGGTGACCGCGGCCGCCGCCGTCGCCGGTTCGTCGTACTCGAACGCCTACGAGGTCCCCGGCACCGAGGCGGGCAGCGCGTCGCAGCTGCTCAAGCAGGGTTTCCCGGATCGGGGCGGGGACAGCGACACCGTCGTGTGGCACACCGCCGCCGGCACCGTCCGCGCCGGCGACGTCGAGCAGACCATGACCCGCACCCTGGACCGGATCGCCTCGCTGCCCGGCGTTGCCTCGGTGACCGGCCCGTACGGCGGTCAGGGCGCACACGGGATCAGCGCCGACGGCCACACGGCCTACGCCACCGTCACCTTCACCCAGGACGCCGAACACATCGGCAAGGCCGAGGCGCGGGACGTGGTGCGCACCGCCAAGGCCGCCGAGGGCGACGGGCTCCAGGTGGAGCTGGGCGGCAGCGCGATCGGGCTCACCGCGTCCCCGCGCGAGCACACCGCCGAGGTGGTCGGCGTGCTCGTCGCCGCCGTGGTGCTGTTCCTCGCCTTCGGCTCGCTCGCCGCCTCCCTGCTGCCGATCGCCACCGCGCTGGTCGGCGTCGGCACCGCCTACGCCGGCATAGGGCTGCTCGGACACGCCATGACGGTCGCCGACTTCGCGCCCATGCTCGGCATGCTGATCGGTCTCGGCGTCGGCATCGACTACGCGCTGTTCATCGTGACCAGACACCGGCGCGGACTGAAACGCGGCCTGAGCGTCACCGAGGCCGCCGTGAACGCCGTGGCCACCACCGGACGCGCGGTCGTCTTCGCTGGTGCGACGGTGTGCATCGCCCTGCTGGGGATGCTGACCCTGCGGCTGAGCTTCCTCAACGGGGTCGCCGTGGCCGCCTCGTTGACGGTGGCGCTCACCGTCGCGGCCTCGGTCACCCTGCTGCCCGCCCTGCTGTCCTACATCGGCCCCCGCGCCCTCAGCCGCCGCGAACGGCGCCGGCTCGCCGAGCACGGGCCGCGCCCCGAACTGCCCACCGGGCTCGCCGCCCGCTGGTCGGCGCTCGTCGAACGCCGCCCCAAACTGCTCGGTACGCTCGCCGTCGGCGTCGTCGCACTGCTCGCCCTGCCGACGCTCTCCCTCCACCTCGGCACCTCCGACCAGGGCAACGACCCCCGCACCTCCACCACCCGCAAGGCCTACGACCTGCTCGCCGAGGGCTTCGGTCCCGGCGTCAACGGGCCGCTGACACTGGTGACGCGCATAGACGGCGGTGCCGACAAGCTCGCCCTGGACAACCTCGACGCGACCCTGCGCGCCACCCCCGGCGTCGCTTCCGTCACCCCGGCCGCCTACGACTCCGGCGGCGGCACCGCATATCTCACCGTCGTCCCCGACTCCGCGCCGCAGTCGCAGCGCACCAGTGACCTCGTCGACCGGCTGCGCACCAAGGTGCTGCCGCGCGCGGAGACCGGCACCTCCCTCGACATCAAGGTCGGCGGGGTCACCGCGGGCTACGACGACTTCGCGGGTGTGATCATCGGCAAACTTCCGCTGTTCGTCGGGGCGGTCATCGGGCTCGGCTGCCTCCTGCTGCTCGTCGCGTTCCGTTCGCTCGGCATCCCGCTGAAGGCCGCCGTGATGAACATCGCCGCGGTGGCCGCCGCGTTCGGCATCGTCGTCGCCGTCTTCCAGTGGGGCTGGGGCAGCGAACTGCTCGGCCTCGGCCGGGCCGGGCCCATCGAGCCGTTCCTGCCCGTGATCATGGTCTCGGTGCTCTTCGGGCTCTCCATGGACTACCAGGTCTTCCTGGTCAGCCGGATGTACGAGGAGTGGCTGGAGACCGGTGACAACCGGCGCGCCGTCCGCGTGGGCCTCGCCGAGACCAGCCGCGTCATCAACTCCGCCGCGGTCATCATGATCTCGGTCTTCCTCGCCTTCGTGCTCAGCGGCGACCGCGTGATCGCCATGTTCGGCATAGCGCTCGCCTCCGCCGTCGCCCTGGACGCCTTCGTGCTGCGCACCCTGCTCGTGCCCGCGCTGATGCATCTGCTCGGCGCCGCCAACTGGTGGCTGCCCGCGTGGCTGGAGCGCCGGCTGCCGCGGGTCAGCATCGAGCCGCCCGAGTGCCGCACCGCGCATGAGAGGCTCGGCGGGGTCTCGATGGCGGAACTGAGGAAGGAAGAGCCGGGCGATGTACGCGATATCCCTGGGTGACGACGGCGCGGAGCTTCGGCCCCTGGAGGTCTGGCATGCCGAGGAGCTCCTCGCCAACATCGACCGGGGACGGGAGTTCATCGGCCGGCACATTCCGCTGCCGGACGTGGTGGCCGACCTGGACGGCGCCCATGGCTGGCTGAAGTCGTACGCCGACAAGCGCGCCGTCGACGCGGGCAGCCTGCACGGCATCTGGCTGGACGGCAGGCTCGTAGGCGGGGTGCTGTTCCGCGTGTGGGACACCCGAGCGGGGTGTGCGAGGCCGGCTGCTGGCTGGAGCCCGCGGCGGCCGGGCGCGGGCTGGTCACCCGCGGTATGCGGGTGCTGCTCGACTGGGCCTTCGACGCACGCGGCATGCACCGGGTGGAGTGGCGCGCGTCCTCGGCCAACGAACCCAGCATCAATGTGGCCCGGCGGCTCGGCATGACCCGCGAGGGGCTGCTCCGCGAGAACTACCCGCACCGGGGCGTGCGCAGCAGCGACGAGATCTGGTCGGTGCTGGCCCCCGAATGGCGTGCGGCACGCGCGCGTACCCCGCGCGACGATCATTAAGGGACCTCTCAGACAGGGTCCGTACGGTGCCTGGCATGGCTACGAAGACACAGCAAGGCGCCAAGGCCGGCACCGAGGCGCAGGGCGACGACACGGCGGTGGGGGCCGCCACCACCGAGGAGGAAGCCGCGCAGGTGGAGGCTGTCGAGGAGGGCTCGGGGCAGGCGGACGCCGTCGAGGAGGAAGCCGCCGGAGAACAGGAACCGGCACAGCAGAAGGTGCCGTCCGGGGTCGGCCTGGGCGCCGGTGCCGTCGTCTCCGCCGCGCTGGGCTTCGTCTCGCTCAGCGGCGGCTGGATCGGCACCCTGGCCGGCGCCCGTGAGCAGCTCATCGGCCAGCTGCGGACCCCGTCCACCGCGAACGTCGCCACCCAGATCAAGGCGGTCTACGGCAACGCCTGGCACAGCACCGCCCTGTGGGCCGGTCTGTTCGCGCTGGCCGCGCTGCTCACCGGCGTGGTCGTGCTCGCCCGGCCCGCGTTCGGCGCCCCCGGCCGCCCGCAGGCGCCCTGGATCAAGTCGGTCGCCTGGGCGGGTGTCTCGCTCGGCGTCATCGGCCTGCTGCTGGCCGTTCTGAAGTACTCCGACGCCCTGCTCGCCCTGCCCTCGGCCGGCTGAGAACCCGCAGGCCCCAGGGGCCCTAGGGAATCCATGAGCACCTTATGGACTCCCTAAGGCCCCTTACGCGCGCGTGCGGCCCGTACGCCGCCCGAAGATGCGGAACTCTCCCGATGTGGCGCACCCCCCTGGGAGACGAAGGTGGAGGCATCGCAGAAAGCGACGCACGACACCGGCTCTCCTCGAAGGACACGTCATGATCGAGATCGAGTACCACAAGATGCGCTCCGCCCAGCTGATCCGCGAGGCCGAGGACGAGCGCCTGGCCCGCGAGGTCGCCCGGGCCCACCGCGCCGCCCGCCGCACCGCCTCGGCCGGCCACGACGGCGCGGTGGCCGAGTCCCATACCGACCGCCCCCGCCGGCACCGGATCCCGCGCACCGCGTGACCACCGCACACGCGGACGGGGCCGGGACGGAGGGTGGCCGTACGGGGGTCGGCCGCCCACCGGACCTGCCGGACCAGGGTCGTACGACTGCCCACCCCAGTCGTACGACCCTTCCGTCCGTTGGTACGACCCTCCCGGTCGCCGGTACGACGATCGCACCGGACCCGTGGAAAACCGGTGCCCTGCTGTCCGAGGCTCGTGCGATGCTCGGGCCCGTGGAGACCAGGTCCGTCAGTCCCGTGTTCGTCGGCCGCACCGATGAGTTGGACACCTTGAACGTCGCGCTCGCCCGCGCCCGCGCCGGCGAGCCCCAGGCGCTGCTGCTCGGCGGCGAGGCCGGGGTCGGCAAGACCCGCCTCGTCGAGGAGTTCGCCACGGCCGCCGGCCGGCACGCGGTCGTCGCCGTCGGCGGCTGTGTGGAGATCGGCGCCGACGGGCTGCCGTTCGCCCCGTTCTCCACCGCGCTGCGCGCCCTGCGCGACGCCCTGCCCGAGGAGTTCGCCGCCGCCGCGCGGGGCCAGGAGGAGGAACTGGCCCGCCTCCTGCCCGACCTGGGCGAGGCCGGCGCCGGCCGCCACGACGAGCAGGGCATGGCCCGCCTCTTCGAACTCACCGCCCGGCTGCTGGAACGGGTCGCCGCCGAGCACCCGGTCGTGCTCGTCCTGGAGGACCTGCACTGGGCCGACGCCTCCACCCGCCACCTGCTCGCCTTCCTCTTCCGCACCCTGCGCGCCGGCCGCCTCCTCGTCCTCGCCAGCTACCGCTCCGACGACATCCACCGCCGCCACCCGCTGCGCCCCCTGCTCGCCGAACTCGACCGGCTGCGCACCGTCCGCCGTATCGAACTCGCCCGTTTCACCCGCGCCGAGGTCGGCCGTCAGATCGCCGGCATCCGCGCCGCCGAACCGGACCCCGCCCAGGTCGACGAGATCTTCGAACGCTCCGACGGCAACGCCTTCTTCGTGGAGGAACTCGCCGTCGCCGCCTGCGACGGCTGCTGCGCCGGACTCACCGACTCCCTGCGCGACCTGCTCCTGGTCCGGGTCGAGGCGCTGCCCGAGAGCGCCCAGCGGGTCGCCCGGGTCGTCGCCGAGGGCGGCTCCACCGTGGAGTACCGGCTGATCGCCGCCGTCGCCCAGCTCGGCGAGGACGACCTCATCGAGGCGCTGCGAGCCGCCGTCGGCGCCAACATCCTCACCGTCACCCCGGCCGGCGACGGCTACCGCTTCCGGCACTCCCTGGTCCGCGAGGCCGTCGCCGACGATCTGCTGCCCGGCGAACGCTCCCGGCTCAACCGCCGCTACGCCGAAGCCCTGGAGGCCGACCCCACGCTCGTCCCCGCCGACGCGCGCGTGATGCGCCTGGCCAGTTACTGGTACCACGCCCACGACCCCGCCAAGGCCCTGCCCGCCGTCCTGGACGCCTCCGTCGTGGCCCGCCGCCGGCACGCCTACACCGAGCAACTCGGGCTCCTGGAGCGGGCGATGGAGCTGTGGGACAACGTCCCGGAGGAGGTGCGCTCCGCCCTGCGCCCGGTCGACTACACCGAGGTCTACCCTCCGTGCGGCTGCGACCCGGCCACCCCGCTGCGCTATCTCGACCTGATGGCCGAGGCCGCGGTGGCGGGCCGCTTCGGCGGGGAACGCGAACGCGCGCTGAAGATCACCAAGCGGGCCCTGCGCCTCCTCGAGGACGACCCGGACCCCCTGCGCGCCGCCTGGTTCTGGGTGCAGCGCTCCCGGCTCGTCCAGGCCCTGGCCCGCGGTGACGGCTGGCAGGAACTGGCCACCGCCCAGGACCTGGTGCGTGGCCTGCCGCCGTCCGAGGTGCACGCCGAGGTGCTGGCCCTGGCCGCCGGCTGGTCCATGCTGCACCGTCCCGGACGCGAGGCCTTCGCCGCCGCCGAGCGGGCCGTGGAATACGCGCACATGGTCGGCGCCCGCGACATCGAACTGCACGCCCGCCTCACCCTCGGCGGCCTCAAGGTGGACGCGGGCGACACCGAGACCGGCCTGGCGGAGATGCGGCAGGTGCTGCGGGACACCCTCGCCGAGGGTGTGCATTATGTCGCGGGCCGCGCCTATGTGAATCTGCCGTCCGAGCTGCAGAGCATAGGCCGTGACCGGGAGGCCGTCCCCCTCCTGCGCGAGGGCATCGCCTTCGCCCGCGCCCACGGGCAGATGGACGCCGAGTCATGGATACGGGGCAACCTGTCCGAGGCGCTCTACTCGCTCGGCGACTGGGCGGAGGCCGCCGAGACCGCCGGCCACGCCACCCGGGTCGGCCACAGTGCCAAGCCGCGCGGCCAGGGCGCCCTGCGCCTGGCCCATCTCGCCCTGGCCCGGGGCGACCTCGCCGAGGCGAGCCGCCGACTCGCCGCCGCCCGCGCCCACTACGGCACCCACGACCCCATGCCCCAGCTCTCCCTGCCCCTGGCCCGGGTCGCCCTCGGTGTCGCCGCCGAGGAGGGCCGCATCGCCGACGCCCGCGCCGAACTGCTCCAGGCCCTGGACGCCGGATTCCCACCCGGCACCCAGCGCTACGGCTGGCCGCTGCTGCGGGCCGCCGCCACCGCGGAGGCCGAGGCCCGCTCCCTGCCCGCCGCCGAACCCGGCCGCGCCGGGATCCTCGACCGCCTCGGCGAAGCCGTACGGACCCTCACCACCGGCGTCCCGCTCTGGCGGGCCTACGAGCAGTGGACCCGCGCCGAACTGCGCCGCGCGAAGGGCACCGACACCGCCGACGACTGGTCGCAGGTCGTCACCGCCTTCGAGTGCCTGGACCGCCCCTACGAACTCGCCCGGGTCCGCCACCGCCTCGCCGGAGCACTCCTCGCCGACGGCGGCGACGAGGAACGCGACCGCGCCGCCGAACTGCTCAGGCTGGCCGCGGCGGTCGCCGCCCACCTCGACGCCCGGTCCCTCGCCGACGCCGTCGCCCGGCTCGCCCAGCGCGCCCGCCTCACCCTCACCCGGGCACCCCGGCAGGCCCTCGCCGCCGCCGACCCGGCCGCGGCGCTCGGCCTGACCAGCCGGGAGCGGGACGTCCTGCGGCTGGTCTCGGCCGGCCGCACCAACCGCCAGATCGCCGAGGAACTGTTCATCTCCCCGAAGACCGCGAGCGTCCACGTCTCCAACATCCTGAGCAAGCTCGGCGTCTCCGGCCGCGGTGAGGCGGCGGCGGTGGCACACCGGCTGGGGCTGTTCCCGGCCGAGACGCTCACTGCCCGAACGGCGGGCTGAGACCTACGCTGAAGAAAAGCCGCAAGGGGGAGAAAGCGGGGGAGGGGCCGTGTTCAACGCCTTCGAGGAACTGTTCGCACCGGGCCGCAAACACACCCGGGACGAACAGAACCGCCTGAAGCTGACCCGTGAGGACGTCGGCGACAACGACCCCGGACGGGGGCCCATAGACCTGTCCTCCGGGAAGGCGGTCATACGCCTGCCGCAGCCGTCACCGGCCGGGACGAAGCCGCAAGAGAGCCCGGAAGAAGGACCCTGATCGGACCCGGATCGGCGTGAACGGTCCGGCGAGCGCTACGTCACCTCCGGCCCGCCCGGGCTCCCGCTCCTTCACGACCGATCCGGGACCGGCTCAGTCCCAGGACCCCTGCGCCCCCGGCAGCCGCGACACCTCCGCCAAGTCCTCCTCGGTCAGGCGCAGGCCGGCCGCCGCCGCGTTCTGCGCGGCCCACCGCTCCTGCTTCGTGCCCGGGAGGGCGATCACATGGCGGCCGCGGGTCAGGACCCAGGCCAGGGCCACCTGGGCCGGGGTGATGTCGTCGCCGTGGCGGTGGGCGATGCGGCGCAGGCCCGCGACGATCGGCTGGTTGGCCGCCATCATCTCGGCCGTGAAGCGGGGGTGGCGGGCGCGCAGGTCATCCGGTTCGAAGCCCTCGCCCGGTGTCAGCGTGCCGGTCAGGAAGCCGTTGCCCAGCGGCATCGCCGCGAGGAAACCCACGCCCCGCGCCTCGCACCACGGCAGCAGCGCCTGCAGGGCCTCCGGCGACCACACCGACAGCTCCGCCTCCACCGCGGCCACCGGGAACACCTGCTGCACCCGCTGCAGCTGGCGCAGGGTCGTGTCGTGCAGCCCGGCCCCCGAGCGGCGGCCACCGCGCGCCCCCACCGCACACAGACCCAGCGCCCGCACCTTGCCCGCCCGGACGAGATCCGCCATCGCGCCCCACGTCTCCTCGACCGGGACCTCGGGGTCGGCGCGGTGCAGCTGGTAGAGGTCGATCACATCCGTCTGCAGGCGCCGCAGCGAGGCGTCGCAGGCCCGCTTCACATAGCCCGGGCGGCCGTTGGCCACGATGTGCTGCTCGCCCACCAGCAGACCCACCTTCGTGGACACGAAGGCCTCGGAGCGCCGCTCCTTGAGCACCCGCCCGAGCAGCAGCTCATTGGTGAACGGGCCGTACATGTCCGCCGTGTCCAGCAGAGTCGAGCCCACGTCCAGCGCCCGGTGCACGGCCCTGACCGACTCGTCACCCCGCTGCCGCGACCCGCTGTACGCCCAGCTCATCGGCATGCACCCGAGTCCGACGGCCCCCACCGCGAGCGCCCCCGCGCCGATCGTCCTGCGCTCCACCTGCTCGTGAACCTCCCTCTGCCCGGCCCCCAACCTAACCTCTGCACGCGCGCGTGCCTGACATAGCCTCCCTGCCATGACTGAAGACGTGTGGCTTCCCCTGGCGCCGGAGGAGATCGAGGGACTTCCCGAGGGGCCCCGGTACCTGTTCTGGGACGGGGGCGAGAATGGTGAGCAGGCCTTTCCCGGCGATCCGGCGGACTGCGTCCTGTACGTCGTGCCGTACATGAAGCCTCTGCCGGTCCGGGTGCGCCCCCTGGAGCAGCTGACCGGCGTCCAGGTCATCCAGACGCTGACCGCCGGTGTCGACGACGTCACCACGCGGCTGCCGGCCATCCGGCCGGGCGTACGGCTGTGCAACGCGCGCGGGGTGCACGAGGCGAGCACCGCCGAGCTCGCGCTCACCCTGACCCTCGCCTCGCTGCGCGGCATCCCCGGTTTCGTCCGTGCCCAGCAACAGGAGCGCTGGCAGAGCGAGTTCCGCCCCGCCCTCGCCGACAGGTCCGTCCTCATCGTCGGCTACGGCTCCATCGGCGCCGCCATCGAAGACCGGCTCGCGCCCTTTGAACTCGCGCGGGTGGCGCGCGTCGCGCGCTCTGAGCGCACCACGGCGCGCGGTCTGGTGCATCCGCTCACCGAATTGCCCTCTCTGCTTCCACAAGCCGATGTCGTGATCCTCTCCACGCCCTTGACGGAGGAGACGAGGGGGCTTGTGGATGCCGAGTTCCTGGCGCGGATGAAGGACGGGGCGCTGCTCGTGAACGTGGCGCGCGGTCCCGTCGTGGACACCAAGGCGCTGCTCGCGGAGCTTCGGACCGGCCGGATCACCGCGGCCCTGGACGTCACCGATCCCGAGCCGCTGCCGCCCGGACACCCGCTCTGGCAGGCCCCGGGCGTGCTCATCAGCCCGCACGTGGGCGGGCCCAGCTCGGCCTTCCTGCCCCGTGCGAAGCGGCTGCTCGTGGACCAGCTGACCCGGTTCGTGAACCACGAGCCCCTGCGGAACGTGGTTCTCACCACGGGGGCGTAGGCGGCTTTAGGCACCCTCCGCAACCCCTCGGACGCGGCCCGTACCCGCATCCCCGCTGGTCGTCACGGAGCGTAGAGAAGCTATGTCCCTGAGTGACGATCCTGGTGTATCGTCCCGACAGGGGCTGCGCCGTCGACGTTCGGCGCCGGGGATGGATATTTCAGAATTTCGAGGGGGGCGACGGGCGATGCACGGCCTATGGACGAACGATCCGACGCGGCGGAGCCGCCGACGGCGACCCTGGCGCACGGCCACGGGCAGACGGGGTCACCACACCAGCCACCACAGCCACCACCAGCGCAGGCACAGCGCCCGCAGGAGGCATGCGCACCCAGCACACCGGGACCGTCGGGACCCGGGAGCGGCACAGACCGGGAGGCCTCGGTGAGCGCGCCGCCCTCCGTGACCACCGCCCTCGACGGAGCGGTGCGCGCACCGCATCCGCAGCAGGCGCCGCCGCTGCGCCGGCCGGCCGCCGGTGAGGGCACCCGCGCCAAGGAACAGCTCGTCCTCGCCCTGGTCTGCGCGGCCTACGCCGTCGGGGCCGCGTTCGGCTGGGGTACGGACGAAATCGCGCTGATCATGGGCGACTTCGGACTGAGCGCCGCGGCGGGTGCCGCCGCCGTCTCCTGTTTCCTGTACGCCCGCAGCCCGCGCGTCCGCTTCCGCTCCGCCTGGCTGCTGTTCGCCCTCTCCTCGGCGATGGCGGCGCTCGGCAACGCGGTCTGGGGGTGGTACGAGGTCGTCCTCGGGCGGCCCGTGCCCAGCCCCTCCTACGCCGACCTGTTCTTCCTGTGCTTCGCGCCGCCCGCCATCGTGGGCCTGCTGGTGCTCGCCAAACGGCCGGTGACCAAGGCCGGCTGGATCTGCCTGGCGCTGGACGCCTGGCTGATCGGCGGCTCGCTGCTCACGCTGTCGTGGAGCCTCGCGCTCGCCCAGGCCGCCCGGTTCGACGGACCGAGCGTGGCGCACACCGCGCTGTCGCTGGCGTACCCGCTGCTCGACATCGTGCTCGTCAGCATGGTGCTCGCGCTGCACTTCCGCCGCGCCCCGGGCAACCGCACCGCCGTGAACACCGCGATCGGCGCGCTCGCGCTGACCGTGATGTGCGACGCGCTGTTCACCTCGCCGCTGCTGCACAGCAGTTACCGCTCCGGGCAACTGCTGGACGCGGGCTGGTTCGCCGGTTCGCTGCTGCTCGCCTACGCTCCCTGGGCGGCGCCCCGCCGCAAGAAAGCGCAGGAGGCGCACGTACCGGACGGCCACACGCGCGTGGTCCACGAGCACCTGCCCGGACAGCGCGGCACGGCCCACCCGCACGTGTCCGTGCCCGCCCCGGGAGGCGATCACAGCCGGTATCCGGCCGGCCGGCCGCTCACCGGCTCCCTCGCCGCCCTCACCCCGTACCTCGCCGCCGCCGTGTGCACCCTGGGCATCCTGTACAACGTCCTCGACGGCCGTCGGCCCGACCACGTCGTGCTGATCACGGCGGGCATGGTCGTGCTCGCGCTCGTGATCCGGCAGGGCATCATGCTGCTGGACAACATCACCCTCACCCAGGAACTGGCGCAGCAGGAGAACCACTTCCGCTCCCTGGTGCAGGGCTCCAGCGACGTGATCATGATCGCCGCGCCCAACGGCATCCTGCGGTACGTCTCCCCGGCCGCCGCCGGGGTCTACGGCCGGCCCGCCGAGGACCTGGTGGGCAGCGAGCTGGCCAGCCTCATCCACCCGGAGGACCTGGGCTGTGTGGTGCACGAGGTGCGCCGCTTCCTCGCCGCCAGCCCGCTGGAGGAACCCACCACCCGTATCGAGTGCCGCTTCCGGTCCGGCGACGGCGGCTGGCTCAACGTCGAGTCGACCGTCAACCGCCACCACGGCGGCCTGATCTTCAACAGCCGGGACGTGACCGAAAGAGTGCGCCTGCAGGCCCAGCTGCAGCACAACGCCGAGCACGACCCGCTGACCGACCTGCCCAACCGCGCCCTGTTCACCCGGCGCGTGCAGCAGGCCCTCTCCGGCCGCCGGGCCACCGACCGGGGCCCCGCCCTGCGCAACACGGCGGTGCTCTTCATCGACCTGGACGGCTTCAAGGCCGTCAACGACACGATCGGGCACCAGGCCGGGGACGAACTGCTGGTCCAGGCCGCCCGCAGACTCCAGGACGCGGTCCGGCAGGGGGACACCGCCTCCCGGCTGGGCGGCGACGAGTTCGCGGCCCTGATCGTCGGGGACGGCACCCGTGACCGTGCCGCCCGGGAGCGGAACATCCTGGAGCTCGCCGACCGCCTCAGGGCGACCCTCTCCCAGCCGTACGCCATCGACGGCAGGGACGTGCGGGTCAACGCCTCCATCGGCGTCGCCTTCGCCGAACCGGGCCTCGGCGCGGGCGAGTTGCTGCGCAACGCCGACCTCGCGATGTACCGCGCGAAAGCGGCCGGCAAGGGCCGGGTCGAGCTGTACAAGCCGCAGATGCAGCAGGACGTCGTACGCAAGGCGGAGCTGGCCACCCGGCTGCGCGCCGCACTGCACGACGGCGAGTTCGCGCTGCTGCACCAGCCGGTGGTGTGCCTGGAGGGCGGCCGGATCACGGCGGTCTCGGCGCAGGCGCGCTGGCGTTCCTCGCAGGGGGTGCTGTTCACCCCGGCCGAGTTCCTGCGGGTGACCGAGGACGGCGACAAGACCGCCGAGCTGGACCGCTGGATCCTGCGGGAGGCCGTCGAGCAGGCCGCCGAGCGGGCGGCCACCGGGGTCGTCGTGCCGGTGACGGTACGCATGAGCGCCCGGCGGCTGCTGGACCGCTCCATGCCGCTGGGTTCGGTGGAGGCGCTGCTGACCCGGCACGGGCTGCCGCCCGGCGCGCTGGTCCTGGAGCTGTCCGACACCGATCCGCGGATCTCCCTGGACGAGCTGGAGCGGCGGCTCACCGTGCTCAGCCGGCTCGGGGTGCGGATCGCGCTGGACGGCTTCGGCAGCGGCTCCGCGGCCATCACGGCCCTCAGAAGGCTCCCCGTGGACATCCTGAAACTCGACCGCAGCCTGGTCGAGGGGGTCGTCGAGTCCGCTCGGCTGCACAAGATCACCAGCGGGCTGCTGCGGATCGCCGGCGATCTCGGGCTGCAGTCCGTGGCCGAGGGCGTCGATCTGCCGGAGCAGGTGGTCGCGCTGCGCGCGATGGGCTGCACGCACGGGCAGGGCATGGCGTTCGCCGGGCCGTTGGACGAGTACCGGCTGCGCCGGGCGCTCGGATCCGGCCACTATCCCGTGCCGCACGCACCGGCCGAACCGGCGTTCGCGGGGAAGGGCTCAGGGGTGTACACAGGGGGTGTGTCCGCTGTCATCGGAGGCGGCAGTGCCCTTCGTTCACATTCTGAGACTCCCGTCCCACCTACTTGACACGTGGTGCGCGTCGGGGGGAGGGTCAGTGCCATGCGCACCCGAATTCTCGTACTTGGACAGCGCGTCGGCTGAGCTGGGACCCACCGGAGGACGATCCGGAAACCCCAGCGACCTCACCGGCGCGCTCCCCTCGCTTGCCTTGCGGCACGAGGGGTTTTTTGTTGCACGAGTGCTTTTCGTGCAGCTCTTGAACTCCGTACAAACCTCGCAAAAACCCTCAGCATCGAGAAGAGAATGCCGATGACCGAGCAGGCCACCGGGGCCCATCCGCAGCCGCGGCCCCGATCCGGAGGACAGCAGTCCGCCCCCGTCGAGCACGTCACGGGTGCGAAGTCCCTCATCCGCTCCCTCGAGGAGGTCGGCGCTGACACGGTATTCGGCATTCCCGGCGGCGCCATCCTGCCGGCGTACGACCCCCTGATGGACTCCACCCGGGTGCGTCACGTGCTGGTCCGCCACGAGCAGGGCGCCGGTCACGCGGCCACCGGCTACGCGCAGGCCACCGGCAAGGTCGGCGTCTGCATGGCCACCTCGGGTCCGGGCGCCACCAACCTGGTCACGCCGATCGCCGACGCCCACATGGACTCGGTGCCGCTGGTCGCGATCACCGGCCAGGTCGCCTCGAAGGCGATCGGCACGGACGCCTTCCAGGAGGCGGACATCGTCGGCATCACCATGCCGATCACCAAGCACAACTTCCTCGTCACCAAGGCCGAGGACATCCCGCGGGTCATCGCGCAGGCGTTCCACATCGCCTCCACCGGCCGCCCGGGCCCGGTCCTGGTCGACATCTCCAAGGACGCCCTCCAGGCGAAGACGGTCTTCTCCTGGCCGCCCACCATGGACCTGCCCGGCTACCGCCCGGTGACCAAGCCGCACGCCAAGCAGATCCGCGAGGCGGCCAAGCTGATCACCTCCGCCCGGCGGCCCGTCCTCTACGTCGGCGGCGGTGTCATCAAGGCCCAGGCCACCGCCGAGCTGAAGGTCCTCGCCGAACTCACCGGAGCGCCCGTCACCACCACCCTGATGGCGCTCGGCGCGTTTCCCGACAGCCACCCGCTGCACGTGGGAATGCCGGGCATGCACGGTGCGGTCACCGCCGTCACCGCGTTGCAGAAGGCGGACCTGATCGTCGCCCTCGGCGCCCGCTTCGACGACCGCGTCACCGGCAAGCTGGACAGCTTCGCCCCGTACGCCAAGATCGTCCACGCCGACATCGACCCGGCCGAGATCGGCAAGAACCGCGCCGCCGACGTGCCGATCGTGGGTGACGCCCGTGAGGTCATCGCCGACCTGGTCCAGGCCGTGCAGAAGGAGCACAGCGAGGGCCACAAGGGCGACTACACCGCCTGGTGGAGCGACCTCAACCGCTGGCGCGAGACCTACCCGCTCGGCTACGACCAGCCCGAGGACGGCTCGCTCTCCCCGCAGCAGGTCATCGAGCGCATCGGACAGCTCGCCCCCGAGGGCACGATCTTCGCGGCGGGCGTCGGCCAGCACCAGATGTGGTCCGCGCACTTCATCCAGTACGAAAAGCCCGCCACCTGGCTCAACTCCGGCGGCGCCGGAACCATGGGCTACGCGGTCCCGGCGGCCATGGGCGCCAAGGCCGGACAGCCGGGCCGGACCGTCTGGGCCATCGACGGCGACGGCTGCTTCCAGATGACCAACCAGGAACTGACCACCTGCGCGCTGAACAACATCCCGATCAAGGTCGCCATCATCAACAACGGCGCCCTCGGTATGGTCCGCCAGTGGCAGACCCTGTTCTACAACCAGCGCTACTCCAACACCGTGCTGCACAGCGGCCCCGACGACATCAACCCGGAGGCCAAGGGCACGCGCGTGCCGGACTTCGTGAAGCTGTCCGAGGCGATGGGCTGCGTGGGTCTGCGCTGCGAGCGCCCGGAGGACCTGGACAAGGTCATCGAAGAGGCGAACTCCATCAACGACCGCCCGGTCGTCGTCGACTTCATCGTCCACGAGGACGCGATGGTCTGGCCGATGGTCGCCGCCGGCACCTCCAACGACGAGATCATGGCCGCCCGGGACGTCCGCCCCGACTTCGGCGACAACGAAGACGACTGAGCGAGAGAGACGTAAAAAGACCATGTCCAAGCACACGCTCTCCGTCCTGGTGGAGAACACGCCGGGCATCCTCGCCCGGATCGCCGCCCTGTTCTCGCGGCGCGGCTTCAACATCGACTCGCTCGCGGTCGGCGTCACCGAGCACCCCGACATCTCCCGCATCACCATCGTGGTGAACGTCGAGGACCTGCCGCTGGAGCAGGTCACCAAGCAGCTCAACAAGCTCGTCAACGTGCTGAAGATCGTCGAGCTGGAGCCCGGTCAGGCCGTGCAGCGCGAACTCGTCCTGGTGAAGGTCCGCGCCGACAACGAGACCCGCTCCCAGATCGTGGAGATCGTCCAGCTGTTCCGCGCCAAGACCGTCGACGTCTCCCCGGAGGCCGTCACCATCGAGGCCACCGGATCGAGTGACAAGCTGTCCGCCATGCTCAAGATGCTGGAGCCGTTCGGCATCAAGGAGCTGGTGCAGTCCGGCACGATCGCGATCGGCCGCGGCTCCCGCTCGATCACGGACCGCTCGCTGCGCGCGCTCGACCGATCCGCGTAAAGCTGAAGTACGGCCGAATACGGGCGGTCGGCGAGTCGTCGTCCGCCCGTATGCCGAGACCCTGAAACTTCCTTCCCACCCACCGTCATACGGTGGGACGCACAACCTGCACACCAAGGAGAGAACCCAAAGTGGCCGAGCTGTTCTACGACGCTGACGCCGACCTGTCCATCATCCAGGGCCGCAAGGTCGCGGTCATCGGCTACGGCAGCCAGGGCCACGCCCACGCGCTGTCGCTGCGTGACTCCGGTGTCGACGTGCGTGTCGGTCTGCACGAGGGCTCCAAGTCCAAGGCCAAGGCCGAGGAGCAGGGCCTGCGCGTGGTGACGCCGTCCGAGGCCGCCGCCGAGGCCGACGTCATCATGATCCTGGTCCCGGACCCGATCCAGGCCCAGGTCTACGAGGAGTCCATCGCCCCGAACCTGAAGGACGGCGACGCGCTGTTCTTCGGCCACGGCTTCAACATCCGCTTCGGCTTCATCAAGCCCCCGGCCGGCGTGGACGTCTGCATGGTCGCCCCGAAGGGCCCGGGCCACCTGGTCCGCCGTCAGTACGAGGAGGGCCGCGGCGTTCCGTGCATCGCCGCCGTCGAGCAGGACGCCTCCGGCAACGCCTTCTCGCTGGCCCTGTCGTACGCCAAGGGCATCGGCGGCACCCGCGCCGGCGTCATCAAGACGACCTTCACCGAGGAGACCGAGACCGACCTGTTCGGCGAGCAGGCCGTCCTCTGCGGTGGTACGGCCGCGCTGGTCAAGGCGGGCTTCGAGACCCTGACCGAGGCCGGCTACCAGCCGGAGATCGCCTACTTCGAGTGCCTGCACGAGCTGAAGCTGATCGTGGACCTCATGTACGAGGGCGGCCTGGAGAAGATGCGCTGGTCCATCTCCGAGACCGCCGAGTGGGGCGACTACGTCACCGGCCCGCGCATCATCACCGACGCCACCAAGGCCGAGATGAAGCAGGTCCTCGCCGAGATCCAGGACGGCTCCTTCGCCCAGAACTGGATGGACGAGTACCACGGCGGCCTGAAGAAGTACAACGAGTACAAGAAGCAGGACTCCGAGCACCTGCTGGAGACCACCGGCAAGCAGCTGCGCAAGCTGATGAGCTGGGTGAACGAGGAGGCGTAAGCCTCAGGACGGGGGCCGGGGCATGCTGCTCCGGCCCCCGTCGTCCATCCGGTACGAACCCTCCATACAAAATGGAGTTTCCCGTCCGGGTGATCCTTCCGTGGAGGCGCAATACGGCCGCCGACACGCCACTAGACTGCTGCACAACACGCGTCAGGCCCACAGCGTCGTGCGTCTTCCGCGGCTAGCCCCCCTCCTCCGCCTGCGGCCGTCGGGACGGCCGTCCGCATGCTCTGGACTTGTGAGGACCTCACGTGAGCTCGAAACCTGTCGTACTCATCGCTGAAGAGCTGTCGCCCGCGACCGTGGACGCACTCGGCCCGGACTTCGAGATCCGGCACACCAACGGAGCCGACCGAGCCGAACTGCTCCCCGCCATCGCCGACGTCGACGCGATCCTGATCCGTTCCGCCACGAAGGTCGACGCCGAGGCCATCGCCGCGGCGAAGAAGCTCAAGGTCGTCGCCCGCGCCGGCGTCGGCCTGGACAACGTCGACGTCTCCGCCGCCACCAAGGCCGGCGTGATGGTCGTCAACGCCCCGACCTCCAACATCGTGACCGCCGCCGAGCTGGCCTGCGGTCTGATCCTCGCCTCCGCCCGCAACATCCCGCAGGCCAACGCCGCGCTGAAGAACGGCGAGTGGAAGCGCAGCAAGTACACGGGCGTCGAGCTGGCCGAGAAGACCCTCGGTGTCGTCGGCCTCGGCCGCATCGGCGCCCTGGTCGCCCAGCGCATGTCCGCCTTCGGCATGAAGGTCGTCGCCTACGACCCCTACGTCCAGCCCGCCCGCGCCGCCCAGATGGGCGTGAAGGTGCTGTCCCTGGACGAGCTGCTCGAGGTCTCCGACTTCATCACCGTCCACCTGCCCAAGACCCCCGAGACCCTCGGCCTCATCGGCGACGAGGCGCTGCGCAAGGTCAAGCCGAGCGTGCGCATCGTCAACGCCGCGCGCGGCGGCATCGTCGACGAGGCGGCGCTGTACGCGGCGCTGAAGGAGGGCCGGGTCGCCGGCGCCGGCCTCGACGTGTACGCCAAGGAGCCGTGCACCGACTCCCCGCTGTTCGAGCTGGACCAGGTCGTCTGCACCCCGCACCTCGGCGCCTCCACCGACGAGGCCCAGGAGAAGGCGGGCATCGCGGTCGCCAAGTCGGTGCGCCTGGCGCTCGCCGGTGAGCTGGTGCCGGACGCGGTGAACGTCCAGGGCGGTGTCATCGCCGAGGACGTCAAGCCGGGGCTGCCGCTCGCCGAGCGTCTCGGCCGTATCTTCACCGCGCTCGCCGGTGAGGTCGCGCACCGCCTGGACGTCGAGGTCTACGGCGAGATCACCCAGCACGACGTGAAGGTCCTCGAGCTGTCCGCGCTCAAGGGCGTCTTCGAGGACGTCGTGGACGAGACGGTGAGTTACGTCAACGCGCCGCTGTTCGCGCAGGAGCGGGGCGTCGAGGTCCGGCTGACCACCAGCTCCGAGTCGGCCGAGCACCGCAACGTCGTCACCGTGCGCGGCACGCTCGCCGGCGGCGAGGAGGTGTCGGTCTCCGGCACGCTGGCCGGCCCGAAGCACGTCCAGAAGATCGTCGCGGTCGGTGACTTCGACGTCGACCTCGCGCTCGCCGACCACATGGTCGTGCTGCGCTACGAGGACCGTCCCGGTGTCGTCGGCACCGTCGGCCGCATCCTCGGCGAGGCGGGCATCAACATCGCCGGCATGCAGGTCGCTCGCGCGGCGGTGGGCGGCGAGGCGCTGGCGGTGCTGACCGTCGACGACACGGTGTCCTCCGGCGTGCTGGCCGAGGTGGCCTCGGAGATCGGTGCGACGTCCGCCCGCTCCGTGAACCTCGTCTGACACATCCGCAAACGCCGGACGGGCTGACGAAAGTCAGCCCGTCCGGCGTTTTCCTTTCCCCTAGTCGTCGCCGACCTCGATCTTCCGCAGGCTCACCGCCGCCCCCACCGCCGCGAGCGCCACCAGCACCGCCCCCGCGATCGCCGCGCCCTGCATCCCGCTGGTGAAGGCTTCGCGGGCCGTGGTCAGGAGGGACTCGCCGGTCCGGCCGGGCAGCCGGGCCGCCGTGGCGAGGGCGTCGCCCAGGGTCTGGCGGGCGGCGGCCGGGGCGGTGGCCGGCATGTCGTGGCGGTAGATCGCCGTACCGATGGAGCCGAGCACCGCCATGCCGAGGGCGCCGCCGAACTCGGCGCTGGTCTCCAGCAGGGAGGAGGCCGTACCCGCCCGCTCCATCGGGGCGCCGCTCATGGCCAGGTCGGTCAGCTGGGAGACGATCGCGACCATCCCGCAGGCGAGGACGCCGGCCCCGGCGAGCGCCGGCCACAGCGAGTCGGTGCCGACGAGGGCGAGCATCGAGTAACCGGCCGCCATGGCCGCGAAGCCGCCGGCGACGACGTATCCCCGTTTGACGCCCCGCTGTACGAGCTGTGCGGTGACCGGACCGGCGAAGCCGATGAACACCGAGGGCAGCAGGCTCCACAGGGCGGCCGCCAGCGGGCTCTTGCCGAGGACCGACTGCAGGTACTGCGTGGTGAAGATGGCCGAGCCCATCATGGCGAGGGCCGCGACGAGGTTCAGGACCAGCGCCGGGGTGAAGCCGTGGCCCTTCAGCAGGGCCGGTGGGACCAGCGGGGAGGCGCTGGTGCGCTGCCGGTGGACGAACAGGGCCGCGAAGAGCAGGCCGACGGCGATCGAGACGACGTAGAGCGGGTGCCAGCCCTCGGAGGGGATCTCCTTCAGGCCGTATATCACGGGGAGCACGGCGGCCATCGACAGCGGAACGCTCAGCCAGTCGAAACGCCCGGGGTTCGGGTCCCTGGACTCCGGCAGCAGCACCGGGCCGAGGAGCAGCAGCAGGGCCATCGCGGGCAGGTTGACCAGGAAGACCGAGCCCCACCAGAAGTGCTCGACCAGGATGCCGCTCATCACCGAGCCGAGCGCGATACCGCCGGTCATCACACCGGACCACAGGCCGATCGCCTTCGCCCGCTGGCCGGGGTCGGTGAACATCGTGCGCAGCAGCGCCATCGTGGACGGCATCAGGGTCGCGCCGCCGATGCCGAGGATCGCGCGGGCCGCGATGAGGGTCTCGGCGCTGTTCGCGTAGGCCGCGAGGAGCGAGGCTCCGCCGAAGGCGACGGCGCCCGTCAGGAGGAGCTTGCGGCGGCCGATGCGGTCGCCGAGGGAGCCCATCGTCATCAGCAGGCCGGCCAGGACGAAGCCGTAGACGTCGAAGATCCACAGCTGCTGGGTGCCGCTCGGGTGCAGGTCCGCGCTGATCGCGGGGGTCGCGAAGTACAGCACCGACACGTCCATCGAGACCAGCAGCAGCGGCAGCATCAGCACACCGAGAGCGGTCCATTCGCGTCGACCGGCGCGGGCGGGGGCGGCGCCGTCGGCGCCGACGGAGGCGGTTGTGCTCGTCGAGTTCGTCATGACAGCGACTGTACGGGCGTCTTAAACGATTGTCTAGAACGAATGTATAAGTCGTCTGTCTAGGACGCTCGTATGGATCGGCGGTAGGGTGGTGCGCATGGGACACCGTGAGGATCTGCTCGAAGGCGCCAAGCGCTGCCTGCTGGAGAAGGGGTTCCTGCGTACGACCGCGCGGGACATCGTCAAGGAGTCGGGGACCAACCTGGCGTCGATCGGCTACCACTACGGTTCGAAGGCCGAGTTGCTGGTGCAGGCCTACGTCTCGCTGATCGAGGGCGTGGGGGAGAGGTTCGACCCGGGGCTCGGCGGGCAGGTGACGCAGCCCCCGGGGTCGCTGGAGCGCTTCCAGGAGGTGTGGACGAGCATCATCCGGACCGTCCCCGAGTCACGGGCGATCTGGATGCTGAGCTTCGAGCTGATGTTCCAGGACGACCGGCTCGTGGAGGTGCGCAAGCTCCTGGCCGAGGCGCAGAAGGAGGGCCGCTCCGGGCTCGTGGCCATGTTCAGCGGTGTTCCGGAGGCCGAGCTCGACCAGGAGGCCGTGGACACCGAGGGCCGCCTCTATCTGACCCTCCTCAACGGCCTCATGGTCCAGTGGCTCTTCGACCCCGACTCGGCCACCACCGCCGGGCAGTTGACGGAGGGACTGCGGCGGATCATCGCATCGACGAGCGCGGGCGCCCGGTGAGGTGCCGCGCTTCTCAGCCTGGGGCCGCGGTGCCCAGCCGCGCCCGCTTCAGCGCCATGTGCAGCAGCAGCCGGTCCTCCCCGTCGTCCAGGTCCAGCCCTGTCAGCTGCTCCACCCGGGACAGGCGGTAATACAGGGTCTGCCGGTGGATGCCCAGCGCGGCGGCCGCGCGGCCGGCCTGGCCCGCGCAGTCCAGGTAGACCTCGGCGGTGTGGGCCAGTTCGCGGTGGGCGGGGGTGAGGAGCGGGCCGACGACGGGGTCGTGCGCGGCCTGGGGCGGCAGCGCCGTCAGGAACCGGTACGGTCCGATCCGCGCCCACTGGGCGACCGGTCCGAACCGCGGCTCGGCCAGTGCGGCCCGCGCGGCGGCCTGCGCCTCCTGCCAGACCGTGCCCAGATCGGCGAGCCCGGTGCGGGGATCGCCGACCCCGGCGGCGATCCCCGCACCGGCGCCTCCGGCGCCTCCGGCGGCCCCGGCCGCCCCCGTGAGTCCCGCCGCTGCCGCCGCTGCCGCCGCTGCCGCCCGCGCCCCGGCCCCGCGCGCCGTGTTACCCGGCGCCGCCACGCCTGCTCCCGTCCCGGCCCCGCGAGCCGTTCCTCCCGCCGCCCCGGCCCCCCGCGCCCCCTCGGCCTCCTTCAGCAGCCGTGTGGCCGCTGCCAGTGCCGGTGTGCCGACCTCCGTGGTGCGCAGCCGTACCAGCAGGGCGAGGCTCTGCGCCGACGCTCCCCACGGCAGCGTGCACAGCGCCGTGGCGTGGGGGATCGTACGGGCGGCGGGGGCGTCGTCCGGGTCGGCCGAGGGCCAGGGGGCGACACAGACAAGGGTGAGCGGGCCGTCCGCGCGGGAGCCGAGGGCGGTGCGGAGTTCGGCCACCGCCATGTCCCGCTGCCAGCCGCGCTCCGCGGTCAGCACCGCCCGCAGCTCCCGGCTCAGCCCGGCCCCGGCCTCCGCCTCGTCCGCGAGCAGCGCGCCGATCCGGCCGGCCACCTCCATCGCCGCGGCCAACTGCGCGTCCGTCGGCCCCGGATCGCCGTCCAGCAGCCAGACGTAGCCGAGGACGACACCCCGATGGCGTACGGGGAGACAGATCCGGCCACGGTAGACGCCCGCCTCGGGGCTCGGCGGGATCCGCACCGGGCCGGTCGCGCGGGTGATGCCGAAGCCCTCGAACCAGGACCGGACCGTCGCCGTGGAGCGCCGGGTCAGGATCGAACGGGTGCGCACCGGGTCCAGTGCGGAAGCGTCCAGCTCGTCGTCGCTGTCGTACGCGCCGAAGGCGATCAGCTCGAAGTCGCGGTTCTCCAGCGTCGCCGGGACCCCGAGCAGCTCCGAGATCTCGTCCACCAGCTCCTGGTAGTCACCCTTGAAAGCCTTGAAATCCGCCGCCACTCGGGCATTCTCCCTCATTTTCCGACGGCCTTCATACATCTGTCTGAGATCCGGGGCAGGGATGCGTGACAGCTGTCGATGGCTCACGATCGGAGAGATCCTTAGGTTTCACGGTGGTTCTCCGTGCCGTACCCGAATCGTCGGGTGACGGCCGTATTTGGTGCTTGTCTGTGGAGGTGCCCCGTGCTGGGTCCCGTGATTCTCGCCGCGTCGCGCAGCGACCGGATGCGACGCCTGATCTCGGCGGCCCCGGTGACCAAGCAGGTCGTCGACCGCTTCATCCCCGGCGAGACCGTGGCCGACATCGTGCCGATCATCAAGGACCTGACGGCCAAGGGCCTGGAGCTGACGATGGACGTCGTCGGCGAGGACATCACCACCCCGGAGCAGGCCACCGCCGCCCGGGACGCCTACCTGGCGCTGATCGAGCACCTCGAGCAGCTGGAGCTGGGCGAGCGGGTCGAGATGTCCGTCAAGCTGTCCATGTTCGGCCAGGCACTCGAAGGCGGCCACGAGCTCGCCCTCGCCAACGTCCGCCCGGTCGTCGAGGCCGCCGCGGCCATCGGTACGACCGTCACCCTGGACGCCGAGGACCACACCACCCTCGACTCGATGTTCGCCATCCACGAGGAGCTGCGGAAGGACTTCCCGCAGACCGGCTGCGTCATCCAGGCCTACCTCTTCCGCACCGAGGCCGACGCCCGCCGCCTCGCCGCCTCCGGCAGCCGCGTCCGCCTGGTGAAGGGCGCCTACAAGGAGCCCGCCGAGGTCGCCTACCAGCAGAAGCACGAGATAGACAAGGCGTACGTCCGTGTTCTGCGGATCCTGATGGAGGGTGAGGGGTACCCGATGATCGGGTCCCACGACCCGCGCCTGATCGCCATCGCCCAGGAGCTGGCCCACAAGGCCGGCCGCAAACTCGACGAGTACGAGTTCCAGATGCTGTACGGCATCCGCAGCGACGAGCACCTGCGGCTCGCCGCCGAGGGTCACCGCATGCGCGTCTACACCGCCTATGGCACGGACTGGTACGGCTACTTCATGCGCCGTCTGGCGGAGAAGCCGGCGAACCTGCGGTTCTTCCTCCGCTCGATGGTCAGCAAGGGCTGAACCGAACACCCGCTCAAGTCAAAGGAGTTACGGATCCATGGACGCTGTGACCCAGGTCCCCACCCCCGTCAACGAGCCGGTGCACGGCTACGCCCCCGGCTCTCCCGAGCGTGCCCGTCTGGAGGTCAAGCTCAAGGAGCTGGCCGAGAACCCGATCGAGCTGCCGATGACCATCGGCGGTGAGAAGCGGCTCGGCGGCGGCGAGAGCTTCCAGGTGGTCCAGCCGCACAACCACAAGGCCGTCATCGGCACCGGCCGGCACGCCACCCAGCAGGACGCGCAGGACGCCATCGACGCGGCCCTCGCCGCCGCGCCCGCCTGGCGCGCGATGTCCTTCGACGACCGCGCCGCGATCATCCTGCGCGCCGCCGAGCTGCTGGCCGGCCCCTGGCGCGAGACGATCGCCGCGTCCACCATGCTCGGCCAGTCCAAGACCGCCCAGCAGGCCGAGATCGACACCCCCTGCGAGCTGATCGACTTCTGGCGGTTCAACGTCCACTACGCCCGGCAGATCCTCGCCGAGCAGCCCCCGGCGAACTCCCCGGGTGTGTGGAACCGCCTGGACCACCGCCCGCTGGAGGGCTTCGTCTACGCGATCACGCCGTTCAACTTCAGCGCCATCGCGGGCAACCTGCCCACCGCGCCCGCGCTGATGGGCAACGTCGTCGTCTGGAAGCCGTCCCCGACGCAGACCCACGCCGCCGTGCTGCTCATGCAGCTGCTGGAGGAGGCCGGGCTGCCCAAGGGCGTCATCAACCTCGTCACCGGTGACGGCATCGAGGTCTCCAAGGTCGCGCTGGAGCACCGCGACCTCGCCGGCATCCACTTCACCGGCTCGACCAAGACCTTCCAGTACCTGTGGAAGACGGTCGGCAACAACATCGAGAAGTACCGCTCCTACCCGCGCCTGGTCGGCGAGACCGGCGGCAAGGACTTCCTGGTCGCCCACCCGAGCGCCGACCGTGCCGTTCTGAAGACCGCCCTGACCCGCGGTGCCTTCGAGTACCAGGGCCAGAAGTGCTCCGCGACCTCCCGGGCGTACATCCCGGCGTCGATCTGGAACAGCGGCTTCAAGGAGGAGTTCGCGGCCGAGGTCGACTACCTGACCATGGGTGACGTCACCGACCTGTCGAACTTCATGGGCGCCGTGATCGACGACCGTGCCTTCGCCAAGAACAAGGCCGCGATCGACCGTGCCAAGGAGGACCCGGCCTGCACGATCGTCGCGGGCGGCACCTACGACGACTCGGTCGGCTACTTCGTCCGCCCGACCGTCGTCGAGTGCTCCGACCCGGAGAACGAGGTCTTCCGCACCGAGTACTTCGGCCCGTTCCTCGCCGTGCACGTCTACGAGGACGACCAGTACGACGAGATGCTGACCCAGATGGAGTCGGTGTCCGACTACGCCCTCACCGGCTCGGTCGTCGCCAACGACCGCGCGGCGGCGGCGTACACGATGGAGAAGCTCCGCTACGCGGCGGGCAACTTCTACATCAACGACAAGTCGACCGGCGCCGTCGTCGGCCAGCAGCCCTTCGGCGGCGGCCGCTCCTCCGGCACCAACGACAAGGCCGGCGCCCCGCAGAACCTGCTGCGCTGGACCCTGACCCGCGCCATCAAGGAGACGCTGGTCCCGCCGACCGACTACACCTACCCGCACATGGGCTGATCAGCCCCCACGAACACGGGCCGGGAAGCCTGCCGCAGGAGCGGGCTTCCCGGCCCGTTGCCAATCCCCGTCCGCCGTCCCCGTCCGCCACACCGGGCCCATGACGGTGACGGCCGACGACGGCGTACGACTGTGGGCGCGACGATCGGGCGGGGAGGGCGATCCCCTCGTGCCGTGCCACGGCGGGCCGGGCCTGTGGGACATGTTCGGCGAGGTCGCCGAGCTGCCGGCCGGTGTCACCGCGGTCGTCCGCTGGGACCAGCGCGGCTGCGGCCGCTCCGAGCCGTGCGACGGCCCCTGGACGACCGAGCGCTTCGTGGCCGGCCTCGACGCCGCACGACGGCACTTCGGGCTCGACCGCATGGCCCTGCGAACGCCTCGACCGCTGGGAGGAGTTGAGCGACCGGCCGGACCGGGAGCGGGAGCGGGCCGTGCTCCAGTGGCCGGCCGAGTTCGAGGACCGCGAGCGCGCCCTGGAGCATGCCGAGCACATGGCCGATCCGTGGTTCGGGATCAACCACGCGTGCGGCAGGGCCCTGAACGACGCACGCGACCTGCGCCCCCGCACGGCCGTCGACTCCCTCGCCGGGTCCCTGCCCCACGCCCGCCGGGCGAGGGATAGTGGGGCCATGACCCTCCGACTGCGCCTCGCCCACACCGCCGATCTGGAACCGGCCGAACTCGACGCCGCCCGCGCCCTGTTGGACGAGGCCTTCGGCGGCGGATTCTCGGAGCAGGACTGGGAGCACGGGCTCGGCGGGATGCATGTGCTCCTGCAGGACCGGGCCGGGCTCGCCGCGCACGGGTCCGTCGTGATGCGGCGCATCCGGCACCGGGGGCGCTGGCTGCGCGCCGGATACGTCGAGGCCGTCGCCGTACGGCCGGACGCGCGGCGTACCGGGCTCGGTGGCCGGGTGATGGGGGAGCTGGAGCGGGTGATCGACCGGGCCTACGACCTCGGTGCGCTCTCGGCGAGCGAGGCGGGGGCCCCGCTGTACACCGCCCGGGGCTGGCAGCGGTGGGGCGGTCGGGTGCACGCCCTCTCGCCGGACGGGATCGTGCGGCTGCCCGAGGAGGAGGGGGACATGTATGTGCGGCCCGCGCTGGCCGGGCCGCTCGACCCCGCCGCGGAGCTCGTCCTCGACTGGCGCGACGGAGACATCGCCTGACGCTGCGTCGGCCTGCCGTCCCACGATCCGGTCGAACCCGTCGGCCGCCGGGGCCGTGCGGTAGTCGAAGGCCGCGCCGTAACCCATGTGCCGTGCGGGGACCGGGCGCCGCCGCCACCGCCGTACGGGCCCTGGTCCGCACCCTGCGGTCCCTCGGGCGGACCACCCCCCGGACGCACGAAGGCCCAGCTCAGGGCGGTGTGACACGAGTCGCCGTCTCAGATAGTAGGAAGTCCGAGTAATTGTGCAGACAGAACGTCGCCGCTCGCTTAGTTTTGTAGGAGCCGAACGTCTCGCTCGATCAAGCGAATGGCGGTCGTGAGCCGGGCCCGGTGCAGGCAACCCCTGCGGCCCTCGGCTCCCCGCCCCATCCGGCGTCTCGTAACCCCTCATTGCCGTGCTCCGTTGTGCCGAAGGAGTCGATTCCCATGGCCGAGACGACCGTCCGCCGCCGAGTCCGCCACGTGTCCCGTGCGAGCGAGTCCGACCGAAAGAACGCCGCCGCCGCCCTCCAGCGCGCCCTCGACCGCCGCGACAACGGCGGCGAGAGCGGCCACTGAGCCCCCGTCCGATGCCGTCCACGTCCACGTCGCCGCCCCGTCGTCCATATGGCGGACGGCTCGTGTCATCACCTGGGACGAGGAGTAGGGTGCCCGCATGTCTCGCAGCATCGATCTCGCAGTGATCCCCGGGGACGGCATCGGACAGGAAGTCGTGTCCGAGGGTCTCAAGGTCCTCTCCGCCGTCCTGCCGCAGGATGTGAAGCTGGAGACCAAGGAGTACGACTTCGGCGCCAGGCGCTACCACGCCACCGGTGAGACCCTCACCGACGCCGACCTCGACGCGCTCAAGCAGCACGACGCCATCCTGCTCGGCGCCATCGGCGACCCGTCGGTGCCCTCCGGCGTCCTGGAGCGCGGCTTCCTGCTCAAGCTCCGCTTCGCCTTCGACCACCATGTGAACCTGCGCCCGTCCAAGCTCCTCCCCGGTGTGGCCACCCCGCTCGCCGGCCAGCCGGAGATCGACTTCGTCGTCGTCCGCGAGGGCACCGAGGGCCCGTACACCGGCAACGGCGGCACGATCCGCAAGGGCACCGAGCACGAGGTCGCCACCGAGGTCTCGGTCAACACCGCCTTCGGTGTCGAGCGCGTGGTCCGCGACGCCTTCGCCCGCGCCCAGGCCCGCCCGCGCAAGAAGCTCACGCTGGTGCACAAGAACAACGTGCTGACCTTCGCCGGGCACCTGTGGACGAACATCTTCAACAAGGTGGCCCAGGAGTTCCCCGAGGTCAGCACCGACTACATCCACGTCGACGCGGCCACGATCTACCTGGTCACCGACCCGGCCCGGTTCGACGTGATCGTCACCGACAACCTCTTCGGCGACATCATCACCGACCTGGCCGCGGCCGTCTCCGGCGGCATCGGCGTGGCCGCGAGCGGGAACATCAACCCCTCCCGCGAGTTCCCCTCGATGTTCGAGCCGGTCCACGGTTCCGCGCCCGACATCGCCGGCCAGGGCAAGGCCGACCCCACCGCCACGGTCCTGTCCGTCGCCCTGCTGCTGCGCCACCTCGGCTACGACGGCGAGGCCGACCGCATCGACGCCGCGGTCACCGCGGACCTCACCGAGCGCGCCGCGCTGGGTGCCCGCAGCACCTCGCAGATCGGCGACGCGCTCGCCGCCCGAGTAGCCGGCTGACCCGGCGCTCCACCACGAGAAGCCGCCGGGTCGCACGAGCACCCGGCGGCTTTCGCATGTCCCCGCCGGGTGCCACCATCGACCCCTGGGCCGCTTTCACCCCCATTCCTTCCGCCGCAGCCTCCGGGCGATAATCGGACGCGGAGCCGCGGTATGAGGGAAAGCTCGGACGTCCTAACACTGGCGAGTCGCAGTGACGGGGCGTGAGCGCGGCCCGTCACGACAACCGGTGAAGGACACATCACTCATGACGACGCCCACGATCGAGCTCAAGCCCTCCGCCAGCCCCCTCGCCGCCGCCGAGCGCGAGGCCATCCTGGCCAACCCCGGGTTCGGCCGCCACTTCACCGACCACATGGTGACGATCAAGTGGACCGAGGGCCGGGGCTGGCACGACGGCCAGCTCGTTCCGTACGCGCCGATCCCCCTCGACCCCGCGACCAACGTCCTGCACTACGCCCAGGAGATCTTCGAGGGCCTGAAGGCCTACCGCCAGCCCGACGGCTCGGTGGCCCTCTTCCGCCCGGACCAGAACGCCAAGCGTTTCCAGCGCTCCGCCAAGCGGCTCGCCATGCCCGAGCTGCCGGTCGAGACGTTCGTCGAGGCCTGTGACGCCCTGGTCCGGCAGGACATGGACTGGGTGCCCGCGCACGGCGGCGAGGAGTCCCTCTACCTGCGCCCGTTCATGATCGCCACCGAGGTCGGTCTCGGCGTCAAGCCCGCCAACGAGTACCTGTTCATCGTGATCGCCTCCCCGGCCGGCGCGTACTTCCCGGGCGGTGTGCGGCCGGTGTCGATCTGGGTCTCCGAGGACCGCGTCCGCGCCGTCCCCGGCGGCATGGGCGACGCCAAGACCGGCGGCAACTACGCCGCCTCCCTGCTCGCCCAGGCCGAGGCCGCCGCCAAGGGCTGCGACCAGGTCTGCTACCTCGACGCGGTCGAGCACCGGTGGGTCGAGGAACTCGGCGGCATGAACCTGTACTTCGTGTACGGCAACAAGATCATCACGCCCACGCTGACCGGTTCCATCCTGGAGGGCGTCACCCGTGACTCCCTGCTGGCCGTCGCCCGGGACCTCGGCTACGAGTCCGAGGAGGGCCGCGTCTCGGTCGAGCAGTGGCAGCGCGACTCCGAGAACGGCACCCTCACCGAGGTCTTCGCCTGCGGCACCGCGGCCGTGATCACCCCGGTCGGCACGGTGAAGCGGGCCCGTGCCGAGTGGAAGCAGAGCGGTGGAGAGCCGGGTGAGGTGACCCTTCGGCTGCGCCAGGCCCTGCTCGACCTGCAGCGGGGTACCGCCGAGGACAAGCACGGCTGGATGTACAAGATCGGTTAGGGGCGCGGTTCGAAGTGCCGGGAGGGGGCGTCGGGCGTCCGCGTGGCCGTTGTGGCCGGTCGCGCGGTTCCCCGCGCCCCTTCGGGGCGCCGGCCGGCTGACGTCAGCAGCAGGTACGCCGCCCCGCCCACCGCCCCCGACAGCACGAAGCTGCAGTCCACCCCGCCGGTCAGGTGCAGCAGCGGGCCCTGGTACGACGGCAGGGACACGGCCAGCAGGCCGACGCCGGCGCCCAGTGCCCAGGAGACGGTCGCCCGGACGTTCCAGCCCGCCCGGTACCAGTAGATCCCGCCCCGCGAACGGCGGTTGAAGACCTGGAGGGCGTCCGCGTCGTACACCCCGCGGCAGCGGGCGAAGCCGATGAGGGTGATGACGGCCCACGGGGTGCCGATGGCGGTGAGCAGCAGGACGAAGGACGTCATGGCGGACTGCGCGTTCCAGGCGTAGTGGCCGATGAACACGCAGGCCGTGGCGACGACGGCGACCGTGTGGGTGGCGCGGGCACGCGAGGCCCTGGGCAGGATCGCGTCGAGGTCGAGGCCCATCGAGTACAGCATCAGACCGGCGTTGCCGACCGAACCCGCGGACGCGGACAGCAGCAGCGGGACCAGGTACCAGGTGGGGGAGGCGGTGACCAGCGGGCCCGCGTAGTCGGTGGCCGCGCGCGCCGCGTACGCCGTGAAGGTGCCGAAGAGCTGCGGCACCAGCAGACCGAGGACCAGGCCGAGCCAGGTGGCGTGCAGCACCCGGCGGCCGGAGTGCCGGGACGGCGAGATGTAGCGGGTGTAGTCGCCGAGCAGGGTGATGAAGGCGATGGGGCCGGAGAGCCCCGCGGCCACCGCCGCGAGGAGCCAGGTCGGCCAGAACGAGCCCAGCAGAAGGCCCCCTGCGCCGGGCAGCGCCGAGGTGGCGAACTGCGGGGCGTAGGCGAAGATCCCGAGGGCCAGCAGGGCGGTCATGCCGACGGCGAGGACCCGGGACATGGCGAGCAGCACCCGGTAGCCGTAGACCGCGCCCGCGACGGTGGCCGCGGCGAGCACCGCGTAGACGACGGCGTACGACGCCCCGTCCGCAGGCAGCCCGGACATCCGGCCCAGTACGCCGATCATCACGTCCCCGCCGATCCACACGGTCAGAGCGGTGTAGCCGAGGGCGAGCAGCAGGCCCACGATCGAGCCGACCAGCCGGCCCCGGACCCCGAACTGGGCGCCGGAGGACGTGGACAGGTTGGTCGCGGTGCTCAGCGAGACCAGGGCCAGCGGCGCCGTGAACAGGGCGCCGATCACCGTGCCCGCGACGATCGCGCTCACCGACGCCCACCAGCCGAGCCCGAAGGACGGCGGCAGCCAGCCGAAGATGATCACCCCGAGGCAGAGGTTGGAGCCGAGCAGGATCGAGGCGAGGTCGCGCGGACCACTGGTCCGCTCCTCGTCCGGGATGGTGTCGACTCCGCGCTGTTCTATCGGCATGGCCGGGTCTCCTTCGACTTACCGCCAGAGAGTTTGAGCGACGTTCAATGTCTGTGAAGCTTCGCCTCCAGTCAATGCTTCTGTTTCACGAATTCTGTGTTTAGAGTGTTGTTCTAATCTGGGGATGGCAAGGAGGTGCCGCGAGATGAGACTGACCCCCACGGAACGTGACCGGCTGCTGCTCTTCGGAGCCGCCGAGCTGGCCCGGGCCCGCCGGGCGCGCGGCCTCAGGCTGAACGTGCCGGAGGCGACCGCGCTGATCGCGGACACCGTCTGCGAGGCCGCGAGGGACGGCAAGCGGCTCGCCGAGGCCATCGAGGCGGCCCGGTCCGTGCTCGGCCCCAGGGACGTGCTGCCGGGGGTCGCCGACGTCGTCACCGAGGTGATGGTCGAGGCGGTCTTCGACGACGGCTCCCGGCTCGCGGTGGTGTCCGACCCCATCGGCACCGGCCTGGGGCAGGACGCTCCGGGTGCGCTGCTGCCGGGGCCCGAGCACGCCGAGCCGGAGCCGGTCGTACGGCTGCCGGTCACCAACACGGCGACCGTGCCGGTCTCCGTCACCTCCCACTTCCACTTCTTCGAGGCCAACCCGCGCCTCGACTTCGACCGCGCCGCCGCCTACGGCATGCGGCTCGCCGTACCCGCCGGATCCTCGGTCCGGTTCGGACCGGGCGAGAGCGAGGAGGTCGGGCTCGTGCCGATCGGCGGCGACCGCATCGCGATCGGCTTCGCGGGACTGGTCGACGGGCCGCTGGACGCGCCCGGAGCGAAGGAGGAGGCCCTGCGCCGGGCCGCCGCGTGCGGATACCTGGGAGCGACGAGGAACGGAGGCAGGCAGCGATGAGCCGCTCGAAGGGACGAGAGGTGAGCCGGGCGATCCACATCGACCCGCACGCCTACGCCGCGACCCACGGCCCCCGCGCCGGCGACCGCATCCGCCTCGGCGACTCCGGGCTCACGATCCGGGTGGAGTCCGACTCCCAGCGCTACGGCGACGAGTTCCTGGCCGGTTTCGGCAAGACCGCCCGCGACGGACTGCACCTCAAGGCAGCCGCCGTGCGCGAGACCTGTGACGTCGTCATCAGCAACGTCGTCGTGATCGACCCGGTGCAGGGCATCCGCAAGGTGTCCATCGGCATCCGCGAAGGCCGGATCTGCGCCATCGGACGCGCCGGGAATCCCGACACCCTCGACGGCGTCGATGTCGTCGTCGGCACGGGCACCTCGATCGTCTCCGGCGAGGGGCTGATCGCCACCGCCGGGGCCGTGGACACCCACGTCCATCTGCTGTCGCCGCGCATCATGGAGGCCTCCCTCGCCTCCGGCGTGACCACGGTCATCGGGCAGGAGTTCGGCCCGGTGTGGGGCGTCGGCGTCAACTCCCCCTGGGCCCTCAAGCACGCCTTCAACGCCTTCGACGCCTGGCCGGTCAACATCGGCTTCCTGGGCCGGGGTTCGTCCTCCCACGAGGCGCCGCTGATCGAGGCGCTGGCCGAGGGCGGGGCGAGCGGCTTCAAGGTGCACGAGGACATGGGCGCCCACACCCGCGCCCTGGACACCGCCCTGCGCGTCGCCGAGGAACACGACGTCCAGGTGGCCCTGCACAGCGACGGCCTGAACGAGTGCCTGTCGGTGGAGGACACCCTGAAGGTGCTTCAGGGCCGCACCATCCACGCCTTCCACATCGAGGGCTGCGGCGGCGGACACGTGCCCAACGTGCTGAAGATGGCCGGTGTCCCGAACGTCATCGGGTCCTCCACCAACCCCACCCTGCCCTTCGGCCGGGACGCGGTCGCCGAGCACTACGGCATGATCGTCTCCGTCCACGACCTCAAGCCCGACCTGCCCGGCGACGCCGCCATGGCCCGCGACCGCATCCGGGCCGGCACGATGGGCGCCGAGGACGTGCTGCACGACCTGGGCGCGATCGGCATCACCTCCTCCGACGCCCAGGGCATGGGCCGCGCCGGCGAGACCGTCCGCCGTACGTTCGCCATGGCCGGCAAGATGAAGGCCGAGCTGGGCCCCCTGGAGGGCGACGGCGAGGGCGACGACAACGCCCGCGTCCTGCGCTACATGGCCAAGCTGACCATCAACCCGGCCATCGCCCACGGCCTCTCCCACGAGGTCGGCTCGATCGAGACCGGCAAGCTCGCCGACATCGTGCTGTGGCGCCCGGAGTACTTCGGGGCCAAGCCGCAGCTCGTCCTCAAGGCAGGCTTCCCGGCGTACGGCGTGGTCGGCGACCCCAACGCGGCCACCGACACCTGCGAACCCCTCGTGCTGGGCCCGCAGTTCGGCTCGTACGGCGCCACCGCCGCCGACCTCTCCGTCGCGTTCGTCGCCCAGGCCGCCGTGGACCAGGGGAGCGACACGATGCCCACCCGCCGCCGCCGGGTCGCCGTGCGCGGCACCCGGGGCATCGGCCCGGCCGACCTGCGGCTGAACGCCCGGATCGGCGCGGTCGACGTCGACCGGCGCACCGGCCTGGTCACCCTCGACGGCGACCCGCTGCGCTCCGAGCCCGCCGAGACCGTCTCCCTCAACCGCCTCTACTTCCTCTGACCCCCTGACACAAGAACCCGGGAATTCATATGACCACCCCCGCCGCCGACGGCTTCCGTATGCCCGCCGAGTGGACCCCGCACGAGCGCACCTGGATGGCGTGGCCGGGCCCCAACCCCACCTTCGACGACCCGGACGACCTCGCCGCCTCCCGCGTCGCCTGGGCGAGAGTGGCCCGCGCGATCCGCCGCTTCGAGCCGGTGACGGTCCTGTGCGGTCCCGGCCAGTCGGCGCAGGCGCAGGCCCTGCTCGGCCCCGGCATCGACACCGTCGAGCGGGACCTGGACGACGCCTGGATGCGGGACATCGGTCCCACCTTCCTGACCGACGGCCAGGGTGAACTGGCCGCCGTGGACTGGACGTTCAACGGCTGGGGTGCCCAGGACTGGGCCCGCTGGGAGCACGACGCCAAGATCGCCGCGTATGTCTGCGACCTCGCGGGCGCGAAGACGTACGCCTCGAAGCTGGTCAACGAGGGCGGCGCCATCCACGTCGACGGCGAGGGCACCGTGCTGCTCACCGAGACCGTGCAGCTCGGCCCCGAGCGCAACCCGCACTGGTCGAAGGCGGAGGTCGAGGCCGAGATCCACGCCCACCTCGGCACACAGAAGGCGATCTGGCTGCCGCGCGGCCTCACCGGCGACTATCCGCCCCACGGCTTCGGCACCCTCGGCCACGTCGACATCGTGGCCGCCTTCGCCCGGCCGGGCGTCGTGGTGGCGCACTCCCAGCCGGACCCGGCCCACCCCGACCACGAGGTCACCAAGGAGGTCATCGGCATCCTGCGCTCCCAGACGGACGCCCGGGGCCGCGCCCTGGAGGTCGTGGAGGTGCCCGCGCCGACCGTCCTGGAGGCCGACGGCCACTGGGCCGACTACTCCTACATCAACCACTACCTCTGCAACGGCGGCCTGGTGCTGTGCGGCTTCGACGACCCGCGTGACGAGATCGCCGCCGGGATCTTCCGCCGCCTCTTCCCCGAGCGGACGGTGACCCTGGTGGACGCGCGTCCGATCTTCGCGGGCGGGGGCGGCATCCACTGCATCACCCAGCAGCAGCCGAAGGTCCGGTGACACCCGCGTTCAGGTAGAACATACGCGTGGATGTACTGCTGTGTGCCGCGTGCGGCCACCGACCGACCGACCCGGTCCGGCTCCTCGCCGAGATCCCCGAGCCCTGCGGATGGGACGGCCTGGCCGGATCCGCCGGACTGCGCCGGCCTGCGGCATCGATGCCGCGGGGCACCTACGCCGTCGACCCCTTGCCGCATGCCCATCCCGACGTCATGCGAGGCATAGGCTGCTGTGGTCCCGACGGGGAGCACGGCGTCAACCGGGTGCGCGTGTGCGGTGCGCAGGCGGCGATCGCGGCCGCGGACTGCACCAGCGAGTACGCGACCCGGTTCGTCCCCGACGCCGTACGAAGGGTCCCGGCATGACCGAGCCCCCCTCCCCCCGCCGCCGTACCCCCGCCCCGCCCCGCGAGGACGTTCTCGCCGCCGCCATGGACATGATCGCCGAGCGCGGTCTGGAGAAGCTCACCATGGCGGCGCTCGGCCGCGAGGTGGGGATGAGCAGCGGCCATCTCCTCTACTACTTCCGCTCCAAGGACGAGCTGCTGCTGCAGACCCTGGAGTGGAGCGAGGGCCGGCTCGGCGCGGAGCGGGGCCGGCTGCTCGCCGGCCCCGGGAGCGCGCGGGAGAGGCTGTCCGCCTACGTCGACCTGTACGTCCCCGAGGGCCACCGCGATCCGCACTGGACGCTGTGGCTGGAGGTGTGGAACCGCTCGCAGAACGCCGACGACGAGGCCCGCCTCCGGCAGGCCGCCATCGAGAGCGCGTGGCATCGCGACCTGGTCGCGCTGATCGCCGAGGGCATCTCCCGCGGGGAGTTCCGGCGGGTGGACGCCGATCGCTTCGCCGCGCGGTTGCGCGCGCTGCTCGACGGGTTCTCCATTCACGTCGCCATCGGGTTGCGCGGTACCGATCGTGAACAAGTCCTGGCGCATGTACGGGAGTTCGTCGAGGATGCGCTCGTAGTCTCCTAGCCGGGCGAAGGAATCGTCCACTGCGCCGCCGGGCATGTACCGCCGCATGGGACGACAACACTGGAAGAAGATCTGGGTCGGTTCGGCGGGGAACATGGTCGAGTGGTTCGACTGGTTCGTGTACGCGAGCTTCGCCACCTACTTCGCCGGCGCGTTCTTCCCGAGCGGGAACCCCACCGCCCAGCTCATGAGCACCGCCGGCATCTTCGCCGTCGGCTTCTTCATGCGCCCCGTGGGCGGCTGGCTGCTGGGCCGGGTCGGCGACCGCAAGGGCCGTAAGGCGGCGCTGACGCTGACCGTCACGCTGATGTCGGCCTCGGCGGTCCTCATCGCCGTCGCCCCGACCTACGCGGTCGCCGGCTACGGCGGCGCTCTCGTACTGCTCGTCGCCCGGCTGCTGCAGGGACTGTCGGTGGGCGGCGAGTACGCGGCCAGCGCCACCTATCTGACGGAGGCCTCGGACCCCAAGAAGCGCGGGTTCGCCTCCAGCTTCCAGTACGTCTCCATGACCGCCGGCCAGATCGCCGGCCTCGGCCTGCAGATCATCCTGCAACGGACCATGTCCGACGGCGCGCTGCACAGCTACGGCTGGCGCATCCCGTTCGTCGTCGGTGCGCTCGGCGCCGCCGTCATCTTCTATCTGCGGCGCAGCATGCCGGAGAGCGAGGTGTACGAGGAGGACGACTCGCACGCCGGGCAGCGCGGCACCCTGCGCGCCCTGTGGCAGCACAGGCGGGAGGCGTTCCTGGTCGTCGCCCTCACCATGGGCGGCACGGTCGCGTACTACACGTACACCACCTATCTGACCAAGTACCTCTCCAACTCGGCGGGCCTGTCCAAGCAGACGGCGACCCTCGTCTCCTTCACCGCGCTGATCGTCTTCGCCGCGCTCCAGCCGCTCGCCGGCGCCCTCTCCGACCGCATCGGCCGCCGCCCGCTGCTGATCACCTTCGCGGTCGGCTCCACCTTCCTCACCGTGCCGATCATGACCCTGCTCAAGCACGCCGACGGCTACTGGCCGGCCCTCGGACTCGCCCTGCTCGCGCTGGTCGTCGTCACCGGATACACCTCGATCAACGCCTGTGTGAAGGCCGAGCTGTTCCCGACCGGCGTGCGCGCCCTCGGTGTGGCCCTGCCGTACGCCATCGGCAACGCCCTCTTCGGCGGCACCGCGGAATACATCGCGCTGTGGTTCAAGAAGGCCGGGATCGAGTCCGGCTTCTACTGGTACGTGGCGGGCTGTGCCGCCGTTTCCCTGGTGGTGTACGTCACCATGCGGGAGACGAAGGACCTGGACCTGGCCCGGGTGAGGGACCGTACGAATTCCAGTGTGACGACCGCATCCTGAGACGGGCGGCGAGCCGGGGGCAGGGTTGTGCCAGACTTCCCCCGTGCTCTCGTTCGCCATGATTATGGGCAGCAGGCGCGCCGGTCCGCAGTGACCACCTCGTACGACCAGGTGCGGGTGGCCATCGTCGTCCTCGACCCGCGCGCAGACCTCTCGCACCCGCGAGGGGTTTTTTCGTTTTCCGGCCCACCTTCAGCCGGGAGAGCGACAGCGCGAGGGACCATTGGGGGGACGGTGGAGCCGGTCATTCCGGTAAGACCGAAGATTCACAATCAGGAGCCTTGAGACCATGACCGAGACGGCAACCAGCGAGCTCGACGACTCGTTCCACGTCTTCGACACCACGCTGCGCGACGGCGCGCAGCGCGAGGGCATCAACCTCACCGTCGCGGACAAGCTCGCCATCGCACGGCACCTGGACGACTTCGGCGTCGGCTTCATCGAGGGCGGCTGGCCGGGTGCGAACCCCCGTGACACCGAGTTCTTCGCCCGTGCGCAGGCGGAGATCGACTTCAAACACGCCCAGCTGGTCGCCTTCGGCGCCACCCGCCGGGCCGGTGCCAGGGCCGCCGAGGACCCCCAGGTCAGGGCCCTGCTGGAGTCCGGTGCCCCGGTGATCACCCTGGTCGCCAAGTCGCACGACCGGCATGTGGAACTGGCGCTGCGCACCACGCTGGACGAGAACCTGGAGATGGTCCGCGACACGGTGTCGTACCTGCGCGAGCAGGGCCGCCGGGTCTTCGTGGACTGCGAGCACTTCTTCGACGGCTACCGCGCCAATCCCGAGTACGCCAAGGCGGTCGTCCGTTCGGCGGCGGAGGCCGGCGCCGATGTCGTGATCCTCTGCGACACCAACGGCGGCATGCTCCCCGCCCAGATCCACGCGGTCGTCGCCACGGTCCTCGCCGACACCGGTGCCCGGCTCGGCATCCACGCCCAGGACGACACCGGCTGCGCGGTCGCCAACACGCTCGCCGCCGTCGACGCGGGCGCGACCCACGTGCAGTGCACCGCGAACGGCTACGGCGAGCGCGTCGGCAACGCCAACCTCTTCCCGGTCGTCGCCGCCCTGGAGCTGAAGTACGGCAAGAAGGTGCTGCCCGACGGCAAGCTCCGCGAGACCACCCGGATCTCGCACGCCATCGCCGAGGTGGTCAACCTGACCCCCTCCACCCACCAGCCGTACGTGGGCGTCTCCGCCTTCGCGCACAAGGCCGGCCTGCACGCCTCCGCGATCAAGGTCGACCCGGACCTGTACCAGCACATCGACCCCGAGCAGGTCGGCAACACCATGCGGATGCTGGTCTCCGACATGGCGGGCCGCGCCTCCATCGAGCTCAAGGGCAAGGAGCTCGGCGTCGACCTCGGCGGTGACCGGGAGCTGGTCGGCCGGGTGGTCGAGCGGGTGAAGGAGCGCGAGCTCAAGGGCTACACGTACGAGGCGGCGGACGCCAGCTTCGAGCTGCTGCTGCGGGCCGAGGTCGAGGGCCGCCCGCTGAAGTACTTCGACGTGGAGTCCTGGCGGGCCATCGTCGAGGACCGCCCCGACGGCACCCACGCCAACGAGGCCACGGTGAAGCTGTGGGCCAAGAGCGAGCGGATCGTCGCCACGGCCGAGGGCAACGGCCCGGTCAACGCCCTCGACCGCGCGCTGCGCGTGGCCCTGGAGAAGATCTACCCGCAGCTCGCCAAGCTGGAGCTGGTCGACTACAAGGTCCGCATCCTGGAGGGCAAGCACGGCACCTCCTCCACGACCCGCGTGCTGATCTCCACCTCCGACGGCGCCGGCGAGTGGTCCACGGTCGGCGTCGCGGAGAACGTCATCGCCGCCTCCTGGCAGGCCCTGGAGGACGCGTACGCCTACGGGCTGCTGCGGGCGGGCGTGGAACCGGCGCAGTAGCCACAGTGGAGGCATGAGCACAGACGCGACCGACCTGCTGTCCCGGGCCCGCGTGGCGACCCGGCTGCCCGCCGGGGACCTGGAGCGGGCCCGGCGTTTCTACGCCGAGAAGCTCGGCCTGGAACCGGTGGACGAACGCCCCGGCGGGCTGCTGTACCGCTGCGGCGGGAGCGATTTCGCGATCTTCCGCTCCACCGGGACCTCGTCCGGCACGTTCACCCAGATGGCCTTCGAGGTGGACGACCTCGACGCGGTCGTGGCGGAGCTGCGGCGCCGGGGCGTGGTCTTCGAGGAGGTCGACGTGCCCGGCATGCGTACCCGGGACGGCATCGCCGAGATCGAGGGGAACTACCCGAGCAAGGGCGCACGAGGGGAGCGGGGCGCCTGGTTCCGGGACAGCGAGGGCAACCTGCTGGGAGTGGGCCAGCCGGTCCGCAGATCACCGGGCCCCTACTTCCGCTAGGTCCTTTCCCTGGGTTCAGGGGGCCCGCCAGATGTTGTCGAAGGCCACGTTCTCGATGCGCCGCCGCTCGCGTACGGCCTCCAGCTCGGTCACCGCGTCGCCGACCGCCACCAGGACGGTGACGACCGCCTCCTCGCCGGGCTCCTCCTCGGACGGGTGTTCGCCCTGGATGCCCAGGGTGGCGGCGAGAGAGGCGAGAACCGGCTCGCGGGACCACCAGCGATCGGCCGCGTGCCGCCGGGCCGGGGTGTCGGCCGCCGCGGCCTTGTCGCCCCGGCGCGGCCAGCGATGCCGTTTCCCGGAGAGCTGCCCCGCGCGGTCCAGGACATCGCGATAGGCGGTGGCCAGCCCCTCTCCCCGCCGCCACAGCCAGTCCTCGACCGTCTCGTACGGCTCCTGCCGCACGAGCGCGGCCCCGGCCTCGTCCAGCATCCGGTCACCGGTGGTCAGCACGGGACCGGGCACGATGTTCTCCCCCTCCAGGGTGAGCGCCCGAGCCCCGAGCAGGTCGATCAACTCGGCCCCAGCGAGCGCCAGCGACAGATCACCCTGCTCGACGGGGTGATCGCCGGGCACATCGAGACTGACGAGGAACAGATCCTGCGGTGTGGTCATACCGGCTCCAGGACGAACGGTCGGTCAGGAACGGCCCGGGTCGTCCGGGCGGCCACAGCGGAAGCGTACCGAGCCCTCTCGCGCACAGCCCTTCCTCGGCGGGGCCCCGCTCCCAAACCGCCCGGCTCCCCCCATCGTCCCCCACCCACCCGGCCCCCGCCCCTCCAGTCCGGCCGGGCGAGATCACATCTCCGGCCGGCCGAGCCGGGCGGGTCCCCCTGCACTGACCGACCCGCAGCCCTGGTGTGGTGGTCTACCGCAGGTGCCACTTCTGGTTGGCGGCGCCCGTGCAGGACCAGATCTGTGCCCGCGCCCCGTTCGCCGACGAGTTGTCCGTCACGTCGAGGCACTTGTCGGCCGCCGTGTTCACCACATCACCGGTGGACGCGTTGTACGACCACTGCTGCGCCCCGGTGCCGTTGCAGTCGTACAACTGCACCTTCGCACCGTCCGCCGTCGACCCCGACGTCACGTCCAGGCACTTGCCGAGCGCCTGGACCGCCCCGTCGGCCGTCACCGTCCACTGCTGGGCCGAGGTGCCGTTGCAGTCGTAGAGCTGCACCGCCGTACCGTTGGTGCTCGAACCGCCCGCCGCGTCCAGGCACTTGCCGGCCAGGCCGACGAAGGTGCCGGTCCGTGCGCCGCCGTCGGACTGCGTGCCGGACCAGGTGAAGGTGGCCGAGGTCCTGCCGGGCAGCGAGTAAGTGGCGTGCTGCGAGCCCCAGTCGATGGTGACCGTCTGCGCCGAGGAGGAGCCGTTGTACGCGATCAGCGCCTTGCTGCCGTCGGGGTTGCGCCAGGCCACGTTCGGCACGGTGGCGGAGGCCGTCGACGCGATCCGCTGGGCGCCCGGCCGTACGAACTTGGTCAGGTGGCCCATGTCGTAGTACTCGACCGTGTAGTCCACCGTCCCGCTCGCGCCGTCCCCGTTGTGCACGGTGACCAGACCCGTACAGGTGCCGCAACCCCCGTTGTGGGGACCGCCGTTCTGGTCCACGGCCAGCGACCACTTGGTCACCGACTTCGCCCAGTTGCGGGTGTAGTCGATGATGTTGGACATGTCCTCGCGCTGCTGGTCGGCGATCCAGGTGCCACCGGAGTGCTCGGTGCCGAACGCGTCCAGCGACGGGTACTGGTCGTGCACGGTGGTCTGCTTGCCCACGTCACCGCCGTAGCCGTGCCAGGCGATTCCGCCGAAGTTGGGGTGGTCGCGGATCGCCGGGTCGTCCACGGACTGGGCGGCGTAGGAGTCGTACGTGTCCCAGTTCCAGTCGTGGGCCAGCACCTTGGTGCTCAGCCCCGCCGACTGCAGCTGCGGCAGCAGGTCGTTCTTGAGGAAGTACTGGATGCCGGACGCGTTCCAGCTCATCGAGGGGTAGCCGGAACAGCAGGTCGGCTCGTTCTGCGGGGTGACGTACGAGACGTTGATCCCCTGGTCCTTGTACGCCTGGAGGTACTTCACGAAGTAGCCGGCGTACGCCCCGTAGTCCTCGGCCTTCAGCCAGCCGCCGTCGAGTGAGCCGCTGTCCTTCATCCAGGCCGGGGCGGTCCAGGGGGAGGCCATCACCGTCAACGCCGGATTCAGCTGGAGTGCCTGCTTGGTGAGCGGGACGACGTCCGCGAGGTCGTGCGCGATCGAGAACCTGGCCAGGTTCGCATCCGTCTGGCCGGACGGCACGTCGTCGTACGTGTAGCCGTACCGCGCGAGATCCGAGGCGCCCATCGGGTTGCGCAGGAACGACAGCCCGATGCCGTCCGTCGGTGAGAACAGCTTGCGCATGGTGGTGTCCCGGGTCGCCTGGGACAGCGCCCCGCTGCCGTTCATCAGCCAGGCCGCGGTGTCCGTGAAGGACGCGCCGCCGCCGGTGAAGGTCTGGTACCGGGTGTTCTCGTCCACGGTGATGTTCGTGCCGCTGCCGCCGGTGCCGGACTGGAAGGCGAACGGCGTCTGCGGCTGGAGGCCGCGCACGACATGCCGCCCTGCGGAGTCGTCGGTGGTGGTGAGCCAGGCCGTGACCTGCTCACCGGCCGCGTGCGCGGGGGGTACGGCGGCGGTGAGACCGGCGGCGGAGAGCAGCCCGGCCAGCAGCAGCCGGACTGTGCGGGGGGTTCTCCTCATGTGCGTCGCCCTTCAACTGACGTGCACTCTTGACGGGTTGGGGAGCCGTTAGTTAACTCACGGCGTGATCTAAGCCATGAGTGAACCATGAGAGCCGAGGGAAGGTCCATGCCAAGAACCGCCCTGCTCGTCTCCGGGGCCTTGCTCGCCGCCCTGTTGCCCCTGTCCGCCGCGGCGCACGCCGCAGACGACCCCGCGCCCGTCCCCGTCGACCGCTTCGAGGGCGAGGTCCCCTTCGCCTCCCAGCCCGCCGACGGCATCTTCACCTGGGGCAGCGACGCCGACGACCCGCCCGCCCTCCACCTCACCGACCGCGCCGACGCCCCCGAGGGCGCCAAGGTCCTCACCGGCACCTACGACATCAGCGGCTACGGCGGCTTCACCCACGACTTCGCCGCCGGCCGGCCCGCCCACGACTGGTCCGCCCACCAGGGCATCCGCTTCTGGTGGGAGGGCCGCGACAACGGCCGCAAGATCGCCTTCGAGATCAAGGACGGCGGCGCGAACGGCGAGGCCTCGGAGCTCTGGACGACCTCCTTCACCGACGACTTCACCGGCTGGAAGCAGATCCAGATCCCCTTCACCGACTTCGCGTACCGCACCGACTACCAGCCGGTCGGCGGCATCGACCACGTCCTCGGGCTCACCGGGATGTGGGGCTACGCCGTCACACTCCCGGCCGGCACCAAGGGCGACTTCGCGATGGACGACGTCGAGTTGTACGGCAAAGCCGACCCGTCGCTGCGCGCCTCCGTCAGCACCGACGCGCCCGTCTACCCCGTCCGGGCGGGCGGCACCGCCGAGGTCGAGGTCACCCTGGCCACCACCGGGGACCGGCCCGTCGACGAGCCCGTGACGGTCACGTACAAGACCGCGGGCGGCACCGCCACCGCCGGCCGGGACTACACCCCGACCGAAGGCACCCTCACCTTCCCCGCCGGCACCGCCTCGGGGGCGACGCGGACCATCGAGGTGCCCACCCGGGCGGCCAAGGCCCCCGCAGCCGCGAAGACCATCCCGCTCAAGCTCGCGGTCGCCGGCGCCAAGGCCCCCGCCGAGACCCCGCAGATCGTCATCGACGCGCACGGACTGCCGTACCTGAACGCCGAGTTGCCGGTGAAGAAGCGCGTCGCGGACCTGCTGTCCCGCATGTCGCTGGAGGAGAAGGCCGGGCAGATGACCCAGGCCGAGCGCGGGGCCGTCGGGGGCGGGGGCGACATCGCCACGTACGCCCTCGGCTCGCTGCTGTCCGGCGGCGGCTCCACGCCCACACCCAACACGCCCGAGGCCTGGGCGAAGATGGTCGACGGCTTCCAGCTGCGCACCCGGGCGACCCGCTTGCAGATCCCGCTGATCTACGGCGTCGACGCGGTCCACGGCCACAACAACCTCTACGGCGCCACGATCATGCCGCACAACATCGGCCTCGGCGCGAGCAGGGACCCTCGACTCGCCTACAGTACCGGCTCGGTGACGGCCGCCGAGGTCCGCGCCACCGGCATCCCCTGGGACTTCGCGCCGTGCCTGTGCGTGAGCCGCGACGAACGGTGGGGCCGCTCCTACGAGTCCTTCGGCGAGGACCCCGCCCTCGTGCAGTCCATGGAGACCGTCATCCAGGGCCTCCAGGGCCGGGCCGACGGCCGTGACCTGAGCCGGAACGACAAGGTGCTCGCCACCGCCAAGCACTTCGCCGGCGACGGCGGCACCGCCTACGGCTCCTCCACCACCGGCACCTACACGACAGACCAGGGCGTCACCACGGTCACCCGGCAGCAGCTGGAGGACATCCACCTGGCCCCGTACCGGACGGCCGTCGAGCGGGGCATCGGCACGGTCATGCCGTCGTACTCCTCCCTCGACATCGTCGGGGACGGCAAGGGCGCGGTGAAGATGCACGCCCGCGGCGACATGATCAACGGTGTGCTCAAGGACCGGATGGGCTTCCACGGCTTCGTCATCAGCGACTGGAACGCCATCGACCAGCTCCCCGGCGACTACGCGACCCACGTCCGTACGGCGGTGAACGCGGGCGTCGACATGATGATGGTGCCGTACTCCTACAAGGACTTCAGCGGCACGCTCGGCGACGAGGTGAAGGCGGGCCGGATCAGCGAGAAGCGGATCGACGACGCCGTATCCCGCATCCTCACCCAGAAGTTCAGACTGGGCCTCTTCGAGCACCCCTACGCCGACACGTCCGGCGCCGCCGCCATCGGCTCCCCGGCCCACCGGACGGTCGCCCGCGGGGCCGCCGCCGAGTCGCAGGTGCTGCTGAAGAACAGCGGCGGGCTGCTGCCGCTGAGGAAGAGCGAGAAGGTGTACGTCGCCGGGTCCAACGCCGACGACCTAGGCAACCAGACCGGCGGCTGGACCCTCACCTGGCAGGGCGCGTCCGGTACCCACACCCGGGGCACGACCATCCTCCAGGGGATGCGGGACGCCGGGGGAGACGTCACCTACTCCAAGGACGCCTCGGCCCCGACGGACGGCTACGACGTCGGCGTGGTCGTCGTCGGCGAGACCCCGTACGCCGAGGGCGTCGGCGATGTCGGCAACGGCCACAGCCTGCAGCTTTCGGCGGCCGACCAGGCGGCCGTGGACAAGGTGTGCGCGGCCATGAAGTGCGCGGTGCTGATCGTCTCCGGCCGCCCGCAGCTCATCGGCGACCGGCTCGGCTCGATCGACGCACTGGTGGCCTCCTGGCTGCCCGGCACCGAGGGCGAGGGCGTCGCCGACGTCCTCTACGGCAACCGCCCCTTCACCGGACAGCTCCCCGTCACCTGGCCGAAGTCCGAGTCCCAGCTCCCGATCAACGTCGGCGACACCTCGTACGACCCCCAGTTCCCCTACGGCTGGGGTCTGACCACGCTCACCGGCGTCCCGCGCGGCGGCACGGAGACCCTGAAGGCGCTGGATGCGGCGGCGACGGCGGCCGAGCGCAAGGGCGATGCCCGGGCCGGCCGTGAGCTCGTCACCAAGGCGCGGCTGCTGGTCCAGCAGAAGATCGGCGAGCGGATGACACAGGCGGTGGCGAAGCCCTTCGCCGACGCCGACCATCTGCTGCTGACCGGCCGGTACGGAAAGGCGGTGGAGAAGCTGACGGAGGCGTACCGCGCCACGTAAGCCCTGCCTGTGTGTCCGGTTACGGGAGGCTTCGGGTAGCTTCGAAGCATGAAGGCCGTCCTGCGGACCCGAAGCCTCCCGGCCCTGCTGCTGGCCGCCCTCGCCCTGGCCCTCGCGACCATGTTCGCGCCCTTGGCGAGTGCGGACACCAGCATCTCCACGATCGCCCAGGCCCTCCGCAAGAGCCCGGTCTACGTCGACCCGGCGGCTTCGGCACAGCTGCCGAAGGCGGACGCCGACGCGCTCGCGAAACGCATCAAGGACGCGAACAAACCGCTGTTCATCGCGGTGCTCCCGGCCGGCTACCCGACCGCGCACCTCTTCTCCGGCCTGCGCGCGGCCACCGGCATCACCGGCCTGTACGGCATCCGCCTCGGCGACCGCTTCGACGCCCGCGCGGACTCCTCCGTCATGTCGGCGACGGCCCGGCGGAACCTGGTCGCCAGTGTCCAGGGCGAGTCGGCCAAGGCCCAGCTCACCGACTTCACCGACCGCGCCCTGGCCAACATGGGCGGTCACGCGCCGAAGAGCTGGGGCGGCGGCGCCGGCGGGGGATCCTCCGCCGCGGCCCTGATCGCCGTGGCCGCGGTGCTGGTGGCGGGCGGTGCGGGCGCCTACGCGCTGGTGCGCCGGAGCCGCCGCCGGCACGCCGAGGAGCAGCGGGCCGCCCTGGACCGGCTGCGGGTGGTCGTGGACGAGGACATCACCGCCTTCGGCGAGGAACTGGACCGCCTCGACTTCCAGCCGGCCGACCCCGGCGCCGACGACGCGATGCGCGCCGACTACGAACACGCACTGGACGCCTACGACACCGCCAAACAGCGCATGGCGCAGGCGAGCCGCCCCGAGGACGTCCGCACGGTCACCGAGGCGCTGGAGGACGGCCGTTTCTCGCTGGCCCGCCTCGCCGCCCGCCGCGAGGGCCGCCCCCTGCCCGAGCGCCGCCCGCCCTGCTTCTTCGACCCCCGTCACGGCCCGTCGGTGACCGACGCCGACTGGTCCCCGCCCGGCGGCGCCCCGCGCCAGGTGCCCGTCTGCGCGGCCGACGCCACCCGGCTGGCCGACGGCCGCGACCCGGTCATCCGCGAGGTCGACACCGACTACGGCCGCCGCCCCTACTGGAACGCGGGTCCCGCCTACGGCCCCTGGGCGGGCGGCTACTTCGGCGGCGGCATCCTGCCCGGCCTGCTCGTCGGCACCCTCCTCGGCAGCATGATGGCCACCCCCTCGTACGCGGCCGACTACGGCACCGGGTACGGCGACTTCGGCCCCGGCTACGGCGGTGACTTCGGGGGCGACTACCAGGGCGGCGACGTCTCCGGCACGGACTTCGACGCCGGGGACTTCGGGGGCGGGTTCGGGGACGGCGGGGACTTCGGCGGGGGAGACGGGGGCGGAGGCGACTTCGGCGGGGGCTTCTGAACGGCGGGCCTGCCGGTCCGTCAGTGCCGCTCGCCGTCGTCCTTCGTCTCCAGGGACCCCAGCCGTTCCATCAGCCCGGCCGCCAGCCCCGGCACCCCGCGCTCGGTCTCGCCGAGCGACCCGAGTACCCGCGCCGGCCAGGCGTCCCGCCCGGCCATGTCCCGGCGTGGCGGCGGCGTTCCTCTGCGGCCGGCTGTTCTTCGACGACCACTGGCCGTGGGCGGTCCTCACGGTGTACGTCAAGGCCGGCGGCAACCGCCGCCGAACGGACGTACCGCGCAAGGGAGTCGAGCGCTTCGCCGGAGCGAGCCTGGGCCGCTCCTGGCCACCGGCGTGGCGGCGGCGGGCATCACCGGCGGGGCGTCGGTGACCGTGATGTTCGCGATCCTCACCGCCGCCCTGTGGTTGCGCCCGCTCGACTACGCCTACTGGGCGGTCGGCATGACCACGGCCCTCCCGCTGCTCCTCGGCTACTTCGGCCAGAACGCGACCGACCTGCTCCCGACCCGCCTGGCCGCGATAGCGCTGGGCGCGGCCCTGTCCATCGGGGTGGCCTGGTGGCTCCTGCCGGTGGGCGGCCGCACCGGCGGGCCCACCGTTCAGCACCGGCAGCGTGCCACCAGGCAGGCGCAGACGGCCCGTTGAGGCTCAGGCGTTCTTGACGGCCGAGATGTCGAAGTTCAGCTTGATCTTGTCGGAGACGAGCACTCCACCGGTCTCCAGCGCCGCGTTCCAGGTCAGTCCCCACTCCGAGCGCAGGATCTCGGCCTTGCCCTCGAAGCCGACGCGCTCGTTGCCGAACGGGTCCTTCGCGGCGCCGTTGAACTCCAGGTCGATGGTGATCGGCCTGGTCACGCCGAGGAGGGAGAGGTCGCCGGTGATGCGGTAGTCGTCGCCGCCCAGGGCCTCCGCCTTGGTGGAGCGGAAGGTCATGGTGGGGAACTCGTCGATCTTGAAGAAGTCGGACGACTTCAGGTGGCCGTCCCGGTCGCTGTTGCCGGTGTCGATGCTCGCCATCGTGATGTCGAGCGCGGCGGTGGACCTGGCCGGATCCGCCCCGTCCAGGTGCAGTGTGCCGGTGAAGTCCTGGAAGCCTCCCTTGACGTTGGTGACCATCGCGTGGCGCGCCACGAATCCGATGGTGGTGTGCGCCGGGTCGATGGTGTAGTCGCCGGTCAGCACGGTCAGGTCGGGGCCCGCGCCGGTCGGTGCGGCGGTGGTCTCGGGGGTGCTGTCCTTGCGGCTGAAGATGCCCATGTCGTGCTCCAGGAAAGTGTCTGTGAAAATGTCTGTTGAACGTTAAACGAACTCGTTGTTCCGAAGGTAGACCCATTCGGTTCGGTTTTCAACATCATCCGGAACGTATCTTCGACATCACCCAGAGTGACGCCGTCCGAGCTCTGGCGGACGCGCGCAGACCTCGGGCACCATCTGCGTGCACCACCTGCACAGCCGCCCCACCAGAAGCCCGGCCCACCGCAGGAAAGGTCCCCATGAAGCTCGTCAGAACCATGCGGTTCCGTTCCGTCCTGACCGCGCTCACCCTCGTCGTCGCCCCCGGCGTCGCCGTCCTCGGCACCGCCACCGATGCCTTCGCCGTCACCAAGATCAGCCAGGCCACCGCCGAGTCGATGTTCCGCCAGGTCTACAACTGCGGCGGCTGCTGAGCCGAAGCACGGGAGGGCGGCATGACACCGGCCCCCGGCTCCCTCTGGCCCGGCCGGGCGTCAACGGCCGGGCCATCAGCCGGGGTTGCCTGCGCGACGACGAACACCTCATGCGCAGCGACCACTTCCACGGGCACGCGCTCATCGCGGCCGTCGCGCTGCTCGCGGGTGGGGCGGACGAGGAGGAACGCAAGCGGTGTACGCGAGGGTGAAGGCTCGGATCCAACGGGACGTCAGCACACCGGTGTTGACGGACGACCACGACTGGTTCCGGCCGACCGTCGACCGGTATCGGCTGCCGGGCACCACCGTCTCCACCAGGCGACGGGCCGACCGGGTTCTTCCTCGATGACGCCGTGGTCTGTCTGGCGCCGGGATCACCTGACGCCGAGCACCCTGCACGAGGACCGCACCGGCGTCAGGTCCGACATCCGCGGCCGAGACCGCCGCCCGGGCGGTACGCCCCCACTGGCTTTCGGTACTCGCCAACGACACCGCCTGCCAGGCCGTCGCCGTACCCCGGTCCTGACGGGCGCGAACTTCTGGCGGGCCGGTACGGTGGGGGAGCCGAGCGTCTCGGCGGGCGCGAGCGTGCTCGGGGTGCGCCGGGGCCGCAGGGACACCCTCCGGGTGAGCGAGCCGCCCCGCACGGGCGTGCCGCGCCGCTGGAGCTCGTCCGGGACCGCCGTCTGGGGCCGCGTGTCACCCCGGGGATGGCATGCGCCAGCCATGAATGTGGGGTGGCCCTCCGGTGATGTCTTTGTGGCCCCCCTACAACGCAGACACCCTGTGAGCAGTCGGAACGGCTGCATGCGCCCATGGTTCTGTTCACTGGTACCAGGAAAACGGGCCGGAGACTGTACGGAGTCGACGGCTCGCTTTCCTTGGTGTCCTTCGTAAGGTCGCTACATGACCGTTTTGGAAGAGACGACGGGTGAGCCGACCGGCGAGCCGACGGACGCGCGCGGACGGGTCGCCGAGCTGCACGAGATTCGTGCCCAGGCCATGGCGGGCCCCAGCGAGAAGGCGACCGAGGCGCAGCACGCCAAGGGCAAGCTGACGGCGCGGGAGCGGATCGAGCTGCTCCTGGACCCGGGGTCCTTCCAGGAGGTCGAGCAGCTGCGCCGGCACCGTGCGCAGGGCTTCGGCCTGGAGGCGAAGAAGCCGTACACCGACGGTGTCATCACCGGCTGGGGCACGGTCGAGGGCCGTACGGTCTTCGTGTACGCGCACGACTTCCGGATCTTCGGCGGCGCGCTGGGCGAGGCCCACGCCACCAAGATCCACAAGATCATGGACATGGCCATCGCGGCGGGCGCGCCGCTGGTCTCCCTGAACGACGGCGCGGGCGCCCGCATCCAGGAGGGTGTCTCGGCCCTCGCCGGCTATGGCGGCATCTTCCAGCGCAACACCAAGGCCTCGGGTGTGATCCCGCAGATCTCGGTGATGCTGGGCCCGTGCGCGGGCGGTGCGGCGTACTCGCCGGCCCTGACCGACTTCGTGTTCATGGTCCGTGAGACCTCGCAGATGTTCATCACGGGCCCGGACGTGGTCAAGGCGGTCACGGGTGAGGAGATCACCCAGAACGGCCTGGGCGGCGCGGACGTCCACGCCGAGACCTCCGGCGTGTGCCACTTCGCCTACGACGACGAGGAGACCTGCATCGCCGAGGTGCGGTACCTGCTGTCGCTCCTCCCGCAGAACAACCGCGAGAACCCGCCCCGGGTGGACTCGTCCGACCCCGCCGACCGCCGTGGCGACGCGCTGCTGGACCTGGTCCCGGCCGACGGCAACCGGCCGTACGACATGGCCAAGGTCATCGAGGAGATCGTCGACGACGGCGACTACCTGGAGGTCCACGAGCGCTGGGCGCGGAACATCATCTGCGCGCTGGCCCGGCTGGACGGCCAGGTCGTCGGCATCATCGCCAACCAGCCGCAGGTCCTCGCGGGCGTCCTGGACATCGAGGCCAGCGAAAAAGCTGCGCGCTTTGTCCAGATGTGTGACGCTTTCAATATCCCGATCGTCACCTTCCTGGATGTACCGGGGTTCCTCCCCGGTGTCGACCAGGAGCACGGCGGAATCATCCGCCACGGCGCGAAGCTGCTGTACGCCTACTGCAACGCGACCGTGCCGAGGATTTCGCTGATCCTGCGCAAGGCGTACGGAGGTGCCTACATCGTCATGGACTCCCAGTCGATCGGCGCCGACCTCACCTACGCCTGGCCGACGAACGAGATCGCCGTGATGGGCGCGGAAGGTGCCGCGAACGTCATCTTCCGGCGGCAGATCGCCGGGGCGCAGGACCCCGAGGCCATGCGTGCGCGGATGGTCAAGGAGTACAAGTCCGAGCTGATGCACCCCTACTACGCGGCCGAGCGCGGCCTGGTGGACGACGTGATCGACCCCGCCGAAACCCGCGAGGTCCTGGTGAAGTCCCTGGCGATGCTCCAGTCGAAGCACGCCGACCTGCCCTCCCGCAAGCACGGCAACCCTCCGCAGTAACCCTGCGGACACTTCTCTCACGGAGACTGACACCCATGGACAACGCTGAGATCCGCGTCGAGAAGGGCCATGCCGAGCCCGAGGAGGTCGCTGCCATCACGGCCGTCCTCCTGGCACGTGCGGCGGCCACCCCGTCGGCCCCGACGCACCGCGCCCGCAGGAAGGCCGCCTGGCGCCGCCTGGAACGAGAGGGCGGCTTCCGCGCCCCGCACAGCTGGCACGGCTAGGCTGCGCCGCTCGTAGGCTTTGAAGGGCCCCTCCGCTGTGGAGGGGCCCTTCAACGTTGTGCGCACACACCGACGAAAAACCCCGCGCCCCTTCAGGGGCGCGGGGTTGCTTCACGAACGATCGGCTACCGCAGCCGTGCCATCAGGGCGTGCTCGACCAGCGTGATCAGCGCGCTCTTGGCGTCGGCGCGGTGCCGGGCGTCGGTCGTGATGATCGGGGTGTCCGGCCCGATCTGCAGCGCCTCGCGGACCTCGTCCGGGTTGTACGGCTGGTTGCCGTCGAAGCCGTTGAGGGCGATGACGAACGGCAGGCCCGAGTTCTCGAAGTAGTCGACGGCCGGGAAGCAGTCGGCGAGGCGCCGGGTGTCCACGAGCACCACCGCGCCGATTGCGCCGCGCACCAGGTCGTCCCACATGAACCAGAAGCGGTCCTGGCCGGGGGTGCCGAACAGGTACAGGATCAGGTCCTGGTCCAGGGTGATACGGCCGAAGTCCATGGCGACGGTGGTCGTCGTCTTGTCTCCGGTGTGGGTGAGGTCGTCGATGCCGGCCGAAGCGGACGTCATCACGGCCTCTGTGCGCAGCGGGTTGATCTCCGAGACGGCGCCGACGAACGTGGTCTTGCCCACGCCGAAGCCGCCCGCCACCACGATCTTCGCGGAGGTGGTGGAGCGGGAAGGACCGCCGCTAGAGCTTGCGAAGTCCACTGAGCACCCTTTCGAGCAGTGTCACGTCTGGCTGGCCACCGGCGTTCTCGTCGCCGCCGGGCTGATGGATGGCGACCAGGCCCGCCTCCGCCAAGTCGGCGACGAGAATCCTGGCCACGCCGAGGGGGATCGTCAGCAGCGCGGAGATTTCCGCCACCGACTTGATCTCCCGGCACAGGTTGCAGATCCGCTGATGCTCGGGCAGCTGGCCCTGCATCTGGTGCGGAGCGGCGGTGGTGTGCACCAGTGCCTCGATGGCGAGCTGGTAGCGCGGGCGGGTCCGGCCGCCGGTCATGGCGTACGGACGCACCAGGGGATTGTTGGATGCCGACGCCGGCGCCGGCTCGGGGCGGCGCTGCGGCTGTACCGGCTGGATGCGCGGGGACGGCGGCTGGTCGTACGGCGACGGGCCGGGGCCCGGTCCGTACGGCTGCCGGTGGCTCGGGGCGGAGGGGAAGTTGTACCGGTTCGCTGAACCGTCGCCCTGGCCCTGGGCAGGGCCGTACGACCAGTTGCCCGAAGACGAACCGCCTGGGGGTGTTGCCACTTTCTCCTCCTCCGACTGCGCCGGGGCGCCCATCCCTGTGGAGCCGCGTCCCGAAACCTTACGGCCCCGGGACGCGAATACGCACCGTCCGATTCCTAGTTGAGAAGGCTCCCCTGGAGCTCCGCACGGAGATCCGGGGTCAGGACCGTGCCCGCGCGGTCCACCAGAAGGGCCATCTCGTACCCGATGAGGCCGATGTCCGCTTCCGGGTGGGCCAGGACCGCGAGCGACGAACCGTCGGAGATGGACATGATGAAGAGGAATCCCCGCTCCATCTCCACAACCGTCTGATTCACGCTGCCCCCCTCGAAGATCCGGGAGGCGCCTGCCGTCAGAGACGTCAGACCGGAGGCGACGGCCGCGAGCTGGTCGGCGCGGTCGCGGGGAAAGCCTTCGGACATCGCCAGAAGGAGTCCGTCGGCGGAGACCACCACCGTGTGGGACACCCCCGGGGTGTTGTCCACGAAGTTGGTGATCAACCAGTTCAGGTTCTGTGCCGCCTGGCTCATCGGGCTCACACTAACGCTCCTGGTTGTAGGTGCTGTCAGGACCGAAGCCCTGGCCGTTCGTTTCACTGCCTGCGTTGCGTCCGCGCTGGACGCCCCGACGCAGGTTGCTCAGCCTGCCCCGGACGTCCTCCGGAGCACGGGAGACCTGTGGGCCCCCCTGGGGGGTGGTTTCGGCGGCACCCGAGACCAGATTGGCCTTGGGCACCCGCCGCGGCAGGCCCGAGGAGGTGACCCCGCCTGCCTTGGGCTTGCGGAGCTGCGACGCCTGCTGCCAGCGCTCGTCGTTCTGCGAACGCCAGGTGCTGTTGTCGCCCGCCCCCGGTGCGTTGCCCGGTGCCGGCGCCTCCTGCTGCGCGCGCGCCGCGCCTGCCGCGGTACCCGAGCCGTTGGAACCGCTCGCGACGGATCCGCGGCGGGGCAGCCCGGCGTCGGTCAGCTCGTGGGCGGCGGGAGAGGCCGGTCCCGGACGGTCGAAGCCTACGCGGTTCCGCTCACTTACGTCAGCGGCCTGCGAGGATTCCGTTTCCGGAGCGTACTGGTCCGGATAGCCGTTCGTGTAGCTGTTCTGCTGGGGCCAGTCGTCCTGGTACGACGGGCTCGGCGCCGGCTCCGCGTACGCGGGGTCCGGGTAACCGCCGTTCGCGGAGAAACGGTCGGTCTGCGGCAGCTCGCCGTTCGGCGTGTAGTACTGCTCCTCGTACGGCGAAGCCTGGGACGCGGAGTGCGGCTCCGCGTAGGTCTCCTGGTACGGCTCCCGGTACGCGGCCTGCTGCTCCTCGTACGCCGGCTGCTGCTCCTGGTAGGCGCCCTGCGGCCGGTCGAACAGCGGGTCCTCGTACGCCGGGGCCTCGGTGGCCTCCGCCTGCATCTCCGCGGGCTGCTGCCCGTGCGTCTGCGCCTCCAGGGCCGCCCGGCGCTCCTCGCGCATCAGGGAGCGGCCGACCGGGTCCAGCTCGCGGATGTCGTCGGGGACGTCCACGTACCGGCTGTCGTCGAAGCCCAGTTCGGCGGCGGTGCGCATGGGCTGCGCCTGGGTGAAGTTCTCGCCCTGGAACTGCTGCTCCGGGATGATCTGCGAGACCGTGAACTCCTCGCGGTCCAGCGGGGTCTCGCCGCCACCGCCGTGCGTGATCGCGTCGGGCAGCATGACCAGGGAGGTCGTACCGGCCTGCTCGCCCGAGGGGCGCAGCTGGACGCGGATGCCGTGCCGGTCGGACAGCCGGCCGACCACGAACAGGCCCATGCGCTGGGAGATCGCGGCGTCCACGGTCGGCGGGTTGGCCAGCTTGTGGTTGATGTCCGCGAAGTCCTCGGCGGTCAGGCCGATGCCCTTGTCGTGGATCTCGATCATGATGCGGCCGTCGGGGAGACGGGTCGCGGTGACGCGGACCTTGGTCTGCGGGGAGGAGAACGTGGTGGCGTTCTCCAGCAGCTCGGCGAGCAGGTGCACGAGGTCGGTGACCGCGCGGCCGTGGATCTCGGCCTCGGGGACGCCGGACAGCTCGATGCGCTCGTACTGCTCCACCTCGGAGGAGGCGGCGCGCAGCACGTCGACCAGCGGGACCGGCTGGTCCCAGCGGCGGCCGGGCTCCTCGCCCGCGAGGACCAGGAGGTTCTCGCCGTTGCGGCGCATACGGGTGGCCAGGTGGTCCAGCCGGAAGAGGTTCTCCAGCTGGTCCGGGTCGGCCTCGTTGTTCTCCAGGTCGGTGATCAGGGTCAGCTGGCCCTCGATCAGCGACTGGTTGCGGCGCGAGAGGTTGGTGAAGATCGCGTTGATGTTGCCCCGCAGCAGGGCCTGCTCGGAGGCGAGCCGGACCGCCTCGCGGTGGACCTGGTCGAAGGCGCGGGCGACCTCGCCGATCTCGTCCTTGGTGGTGATCGGGATCGGCGCGACCCGGGTGTCGACGCGGCCGGGGTCGGTGCGCGAGAGCTGGTCGACCAGCATCGGCAGCCGCTGCTCGGCGATGCCGAAGGCGGCGTTGCGCAGCTGGCGCATCGCGCGGCTCATCTGGCGGGCCACCAGACCGGCCAGGATGAACGCGGCGAGCAGGGCGATCACGACCACGGCGCCCGTGGTGATCGCGGAGCTCTTGGCGTCGTCGGCGATGCCGGAGGCCTCGTTCACCGCCTTGTCGGCCATGTCCGACTCGATCTGGCGGTACGCGTTGAACTTGAGGGTGTTGACCGCCCACCAGTTCTCGGCGGTGACGCCCTTGAGCGCGAGCTGCTGACGCGCGGCCGTGTCCGGGGAGTCCAGCGTGGCGAGCGCCGTGACCATCTTCTGCGGGTCGGACGGCGGGGCGACGTAGTTCGGGTTCTTGGCCTTGGCCTCCTGGACCATGGCCGCGGCCTTGGTCTGGATGTCCCTCTTCTCCGCGTCCAGCTTGTCCGCGTCGGCCTGGGTGCCGCCGCCGAGGTACTCCTCGACGGCGATGCCCTCCAGATAGGCGTAGGAGGAGAGGGCGACGCGCTGGCTCGCCAGGTTGGGGGCGTCCGGACCCGGCTTGACCAGCATGTGCATGCCGATCGAGCGCTCCAGCGACAGCGCCGCCTTGGTGAGCGAGATGGCGTAGACGGTACGGCCGTAGGAGGTGATGTTGCCGGTGCCCAGGCCCAGCTCGTTGGCGAACTCCATCAGCGGGTGGGCGACCTTGACGTAGCCCTCCTCGGTCTGCACACCCGTGAACTTGGGGGTGTACGCGGCGGCACGCAGCGTCTGCAGGAAGGGTTCGCTCTCGCGGAACAGCTTCAGCCGGCGCTCCAGGCCGGACTTGTTCGGCATGTTCTTCGCGGCGGCGTCGAAGTCGTCCGCGGCGTGGTCGGTGGCGTTGCGGGCCGCGGCGACGGTCTGCTTGTCCTGGGCGGTCTCCAGCTTGCCCTTCAACAGGGGAGCGGCGGTGACGTCACGCTCGTTGTAGAGGGCGTCGGCGTACGACAGGGAGGCCCGCACCAGGCGCGCGGTGTTCTCGGCGTCACGGGCCTGCTGCCAGGTGTCGATCGAGTTCTTCACCTGGAAGCCGCCCATGACGAGGCCGACCGCCACGGGTATGAGCAGGATCGCGTTCAGTCTGGTCGGCACGCGCCAGTTGCGCGGCGAGAAGCGGCCGCCGCTCGGCGCGGGCGTGGCCGTCGGCTCTCCGCCGGGTACGGGGGTGGGCGCCGCAGCGCGCGGCGGCGGGGTGAAGTTGCCCCGTGCCGACGGCTCGGGACCGTTCTTGCTTCGCCTCACTCGACCAACAACCTCTCGGCGGTCGGCACCTACGTCGTGCCGCAGTCTCTCAGAGCCCGGTTCGTCATCGACTAGTGAGTACGTCTTTGACTATTGGGCAGTTCAGGCATTCCAGCACGTGGACCTGGGGACTTCCAAACAGTGGAAACCTGGCCGTGACGCTCTTGTAAGCCCTAGATAAAACGGTCATAAAGAGCGAGCCCCGCCAAAAGGCGGGGCGTTTGTGAGCGCAGCGGTACTGCGCGACCGCGTCGCGTGGTGAAGCCGGGGGATTCCTCTGCCGAACTGTTATGAACACCGGAGCCGACCGTGTCAAAGGCCACAGTCGGCTCCGGTCCGCTGACGATCAACTGCCGTGACCGACGTCGTACTTGAGTACGTACGCGTGTGCTACTTGAGCCGTGCCATCAGGGCGTGCTCGACCAGCGTGATCAGCGCGCTCTTGGCGTCGGCGCGGTGCCGGGCGTCGGTCGTGATGATCGGGGTGTCCGGCCCGATCTGCAGCGCTTCCCGCACTTCCTCGGGGGCGTAGGGCTGCTGGCCGTCGAAGCCGTTGAGGGCGACGACGAACGGCAGGCCCGAGTTCTCGAAGTAGTCGACCGCGGGGAAGCAGTCGGCGAGGCGCCGGGTGTCCACGAGCACCACCGCGCCGATCGCGCCGCGCACCAGGTCGTCCCACATGAACCAGAAGCGGTCCTGGCCGGGGGTGCCGAACAGGTACAGGATCAGGTCCTGGTCCAGGGTGATACGGCCGAAGTCCATGGCCACCGTGGTGGTGGTCTTGTCTCCGGTGTGGGTCAGGTCGTCGATGCCCGCGGACGCGGACGTCATGACGGCCTCGGTGCGCAGCGGGTTGATCTCGGAGACGGCGCCGACGAACGTCGTCTTGCCGACGCCGAAACCACCCGCCACCACGATCTTCGCGGAGGTGGTCGCCCGCCCTCCGTCAGAGCTTGCGAAGTCCACTGAGCACCCTTTCGAGCAGCGTCACGTCCGGAGCGCCGCCGTTGTTCTCGTCGCCACCCGGCTGGTGGATGGCGACCAGGCCGGCCTCGGCGAGGTCGGCCACCAGGATCCGGGCCACTCCGAGCGGCATGGCCAGCAGCGCGGAGACCTCCGCGACCGACTTGACCTCCCGGCACAGGTGGCAGATGCGCTGGTGCTCCGGGAGCAGTCCCATGAGCGCTGCCGGGTCGGCCGTGGTGCTGATCAGCGCCTCGATCGCGAGCTGGTAGCGCGGCCGGGTCCGGCCGCCGGTCATCGCGTACGGACGGACCAGCGGCTGGTCGCCCTCGTCCCCGTACGGTTCCGCGTACGGATCGTGATGGGCGGTGGGCGGGGTCATGAATCCTCCGGGCGGGACAGCAAGTCGGTCGGTCAAGCCGTCTGTCGGGGGCCGGTGGGGGGATTGTGGCGGCCGGACGGTGGTTTGGTGAGGTGGGTGGTGCCGGGGCGGTCAGTGAAGCAGACTGCCTTGGAGTTCGGCGCGCAGGTCCGGGGTGAGTACCGCCCCTGCGCGGTCGACGAGCAGTGCCATCTCGTAGCCGACGAGACCGATGTCGCACTCGGGGTGGGCCAGGACCGCGAGGGACGACCCGTCCGAGACGGACATCAGGAAGAGAAACCCGCGCTCCATCTCGACGACCGTCTGCGCCACGGTGCCGCCCTCGAAGATCCGGGACGCCCCGGCCGTCAGCGAGGTCAGCCCGGACGCGACGGCCGCCAGCTGGTCGGCGCGGTCGCGGGGGAAGCCTTCGGACATCGCCAGCAGAAGGCCGTCGGCGGAGACCACCACCGTGTGCGACACCCCGGGGGTGTTGTCCACGAAGTTGGTGATCAACCAGTTCAGGTTCTGTGCCGCCTGGCTCATCGGACTCAACTAACGCTCCTGCTGGTGAGTGGGGCTCGGGTAGCTGCCGGTCTGGCCGTTGCCGGCCTGACGACCCTGAGCGATGCCCCGACGGAGATTGGTCAGCCGTCCGCGTACGTCATCGGGCGCACGCGAGACCTGCGGACCGGCTTGGTGCTGTTGCTGCTGAGCCGTGCCCGGGACGAGGTTCGCCCGGGGCACCCGGCGCGGCAGGCCGGAGGTGGTGACACCGCCCGACGCGGGCTGCCGGACGCGCTCGGCCTGGCGGACGAGCTCGTCGTTCGGCGAGGTGCGCCAGGAAGCGGTGGCGTTGCCGTTGCCGTTGCCGCCCGCCGGACGCTGCGGGGCCGGGGCGGGTGCCTGCGGCTGCTGCGGCGCGGCCTCCGCCTGCTGCGGACCGCCGTGGAACCAGTTGGTCTCCAGCGTGTCGTACAGCGGGGTACGGCCGTCGACCGGGCCGCTGGCCGGCGGCAGCGCCTCCGGCTCACGGTACGCCGGACGCTGCTGCGGAGCCGGCTGGCGCGGGGCGCCGAAGTCCTCGCGGCCGCCCGGCTGCGGGCGCTCGAACTGGCCGGTGTGGGCCGGGTTCTGGTGCCCGGGCAGGGCGTGCCGGCCGGTGGAGCTGCCGTCGTAGCCGCCGTCGAAGCCCTGCGGAGCCGCGAACTGGCCGGTGGTCTGGCCCGTGTTCTGGGCGGGGTCGTCCCGCCGCGGCGCCGGCGTGCCGAAGATGTCGGAGCGCACGAACGAGCCGGATCCCTGCTGGTCGCCGGTGCGGTCGAACCCGCCGGGCAGCTCGGGCGCCTCGGGACGCGTGAACTGGCCCGTCTGCTGGGGGTTGTCGGGCCGCGTGAACTGGCCCGTCTGCTGCGGGTTGCCCGGGCGGGCGAACTGGCCGGTGTCCTGGGGGCCGGGGCCGCCCAGGCCGTTCAGGTCGGGGCGCGGGAACTCGCCCGTGGCGGCCGGGCCCTGCGCGTCGATCCGGGGTATCTCCGCGGTCGAGCCCGGACCCTGGCGGTCGTCGACGCGCGGCATGCGCGCGGTGCGCGCCGGGTCCTGCTCGTCGTGACCGCGCGGGGTGTCCATCGAGGCACGCGGCAGCGGGGCCTGGGTGTCGCCCCAGTCCGGGGTACGCGGCTGGTCACCGCCGGGCAGCTCGGCCCGCGGGCCGCCGCGCGGCGGCAGCTGGGGCTGACGGTTCTGGTCGGAGCCGGCACCGGGCCGCTGCGGGCCACGGCCGCCGAAGGCGTCCTGCTGCGGACCGGCCGGGTTCGCGGCCTGCAGGCCCTGCGGAGCGCCCGGCGCCTGACCGCCGAAGCCACCCGCACCGGCGGGCGCCGGCCGGCCCTGCTGCCGGCCGCCGAGGCCGGGACCGCCCTGCGGACCACGCGCACCGGGACGGCCGCCCTGGCCGGTGCCGGGCAGCGCGGCCCGGGGACCCTGGCCGGCGCCGACCTGGCCGCGCGGAGCGGGACCGGCACCGAGCAGACCGCCGCCGGCCGGAGCACCGCCGCCGGCGCCCGCGGCCTGCCGCCGGGCCGCTGCGGCACCCGCCGCGGCCTGTGCGGCGGCGGGGCCACCGGTACCACCGGGTCCGCCGGGCTTGCCCGGAGCGGGCTTCTTGCCGCCCTGGGCCACGTCCACGGGAAGCATGACCAGCGCGGTCGTACCACCGGAGTCGGACGGGCGCAGCTGGATACGGATGCCGTGCCGCTGGGACAGGCGACCGACCACGAACAGGCCCATGCGGCGGGAGACGGAGACGTCCACGGTGGGCGGCGAGGCGAGCCGCTCGTTGATCGCCGCGAGGTCCTCGGGGGAGAGGCCGATACCGGTGTCGTGGATCTCGATCAGCACGCGGCCGTCGGGCAGCGCGTGACCGGTGACCTTGACCTTGGTCTGCGGCGAGGAGAACGAGGTGGCGTTCTCCAGCAGCTCGGCGAGCAGGTGCACGAGGTCGTTGACCACGCGGCCGGCGACCTCGGTGGTGGGCACCGAGGCCAGCTCGATGCGCTCGTACTGCTCCACCTCGGACGCGGCGGCGCGGAGCACGTCGACCAGCGGGACCGGGCGGGTCCACCGGCGGCCGGGCTCCTCACCGGCGAGAACGAGCAGGTTCTCACCGTTACGGCGCATACGCGTGGCGAGGTGGTCCAGCTTGAACAGCGAGGACAGCTGGTCCGGGTCGGCCTCGCGGGACTCCAGTTCGGAGATCAGGGACAGCTGGCGCTGGATCAGACCCTGGGAGCGGCGCGAGAGGTTGGTGAACATCGCGTTGACGTTGCCCCGCAGCAGGGCCTGCTCGGCGGCGAGGCGGACCGCCTCGCGGTGCACGTCGTCGAAGGCCGCGGCCACCTGGCCGATCTCGTCCCGGGAGTGCACACCGACCGACTCCACGGACGTGTCGACGTCCTGCGGGTCGGACTCCGACAGCTGCTTGACCAGCTCGGGCAGGCGTTCCTGGGCGACCTTGGTCGCGGTCTCCTGCAGCCGGCGCAGCGAGCGGATCATGGAGCGGGCCACGATGAACGCGCCGACCAGCGACACGCCGAGCACGAGCAGGATCAGCGCACCGGAGATGATCGCGTCCTGCTGGGTGGCGCTCTTCAGCTCGCGGGCCTTCTGCTCCATCTCCTCGAGCAGCGTGTGCTCGATCTTCTTCATCTGCTCGATCTTGGTCGAGCTGTCGTCCACCCAGTCCTTGTACGAGCGGGCGTTCAGGCTCTGGATGCCGCTGCTCGAGTCGAAGACGCGCTTGGCGTAGGTGTCCGCGGACTCGATCGTCGGGTTGCCCTCGTCGATCGGCTTGAGGAGTTCCTCGGCGTTGTTGTTCGCGTAGATCTTCCGGAAGATCGCGATTTCCGAGTTCTCGCTCTGGTACGCCGACTGGCCGTAGAGACGGTCGTTCTCGGAGAGGTCGCCCTTCTGGTCCGTGGTCGCGGGCAGCGCGGCGGCGATGGTGGCCCGCTGCATGGAGGCGTACTCCTTGGCGGTGGAGAAGGCCGCCAGGGCACGGGTACGGGAGATCATCTCCGGGTTGCTGGACGCCTGCGCCATGTCCTGGGACAGGTCGACCAGCTGGATGATGAGCCGGTGGTAGGCCTCGATCGTCTGCGTCGAGTTGCTCTTCGACTGGTACGCGGACTTGCGGATCTTGGCCAGCTGGTCCAGCTGGTTGAAGATGCCGACGAGGTTGTCGCGGACGCCCTGGAGGTTGCCCGCCTTGCTGGCGGAGTCGATCTCCTGGGTGGCGTCCTGGAAGTTCACGAGGGCGCGGTCGGTCTTGTCCCGGTAGCCCTTGACCGTGTAGTCGGTCGCGCTCAGACCGTGGGCCATCGGACCGGCGGACTGGTCGCGCTCCTCCTGGAGCGCGGCGGCCAGCTCGGTGGCCTGCTTGGTCATGTCCGTCAGCAGCTTCATGTTGTCGAGCTGCTGGATGTCGGTGATGTTCTGGTCGATGCGCAGCGCGCCGAGTGAGGTCGCCGCGACCACGGGCAGCGCGAGCAGCGACACCAGACGCGTGGAGATGCGCCAGTTGCGCAGGGCCACGCGCGAGCCGGGGCCGCCCGAGCCCTTGGCGGGCTTGACCGCCGGCGCGGGGGTGGCGCCGGAGCTGCCCGTACTGGTGGTGGCCGATGAGGCCGTGAGGCCGGGGCGTCCGCTGCGCTCGCCGCCGTCCCCGGACGGGGCCGAGCCCGGGTTCTGGGCGTGCTGGGGCGAGGAGCTGCCCTTCATGGGGCCAGTCCCATCGTGCGACTCCGGCTCCGCCGAAGCGCTGCCATCCCTCTTGAAACGTCCCTGCACTAGCGTCGCAACCTCTGGACCAGGCGCCCCTCGTGAACGGAGGGACACAGTGTCGGCGTTTTGGTGAGCGTCCTGAATACGCCCCCCGGTGGTCTTGAGTGACCGGCGCTCGTTCCCCCCTCGTCTCGCCGCCGCTCGGCGCTGCGTTGCGCCCATGTGCGCCGGCTCGATTCCGCGGCGGTCCGTGGAATTCCAGCACAGTGCCGGATCTCCAACAAGGGCCGTGTCCCGAGCTGTGACCTCCGTGACGGACTGTGAGTGCCATGTCACCAGCCGTGGAAGCTTATTCAGGTCATAACGGGCTTATCCCTGTGAGTTGGCGCCCACTGCCCAGTGTCTGAGTCGCCATGATCAGGAGCGGAATGATGGCTTCAGGGGGTCAATGTCCGTTTCGTTGGGGCACATTGCGAGTCAGATTTGCCCGGTTTGTCTGTGAGGTCGTGAGGAAACTCACATGAACATCGCGGCCAGTTGGCGTCTTCGGCGGGGAATTGGATGTTTAGCCTGACGCTTTACAAGAGGGTCGTATCTGTAAGCCCGCCGGACACAGGACTAGGACGCGTACAACCGTGAAGACGACGATGATGTTCCACAAGATCGCCAACCCGCGCCGCACGACCCTGGTGCATCTGAAGGACACCGGCGAGCTGCGGACGCCCGAGCAGCCGGAGCACTCCGTCGACCTCCCCGCCCAGACCGCCAACCCCCGGCGCACGGTCCTGGTGGACGTCCCGGTCGCCGCGGGGGCGACGGCAGAGTAGCCGACAGGGCCCCCGCTCGCCTTTTCCGCTGGTCCCCGCGCCGTAGGCCGGGGGCCGGTCGCCGGGTGCACATCGGCAGCGCCACCCGTACGACCCCCTCTTTCCCGGCGGAAATGCGCGATCCGACCGGTTAACCTGAGGCGTCAGTACGCCGGTTCTCACTAAGGGGCGCAAGGATCCCGTGCGCATCGCCAGGTTCTCCATCGACGGGAACGTAGCCTTCGGCGCGGTCGAGGGCGACAAGCAGGACGAACTCGTCCTCGACATCATCAAGGGCATCCCGTTCGCCGACCACGAGCTGTCCGGTACGAAGGTGCCGCTGAGCAAGGTCAGGCTGCTCCCGCCGGTGCTCCCCAACAAGGTCGTGGCGTTCGGCCGCAACTACGCGGAGCACGCGCGCGAACTCGGCAACGAGGTCCCGGACGCCCCCTTCGCCTTCTTCAAGCCGTCCACCTCGGTGATCGGGCCCGGCGACGACATCCAGTACCCGCCGTTCTCCGAGGAACTGCACCACGAGGCCGAGCTGGCCGTCGTCATCGGCCGCATGTGCCGCGAGGTCCCGCGCGAGCGCGTCAAGGACGTGATCTTCGGCTACACCTGCGCCAACGACGTCACCGCCCGCGATGTGCAAAGGCGCGAGAAGCAGTGGGCCCGGGCCAAGGGTTTCGACACCTCCTGCCCGCTCGGCCCCTGGGTGGAGACCGACCTGGACCTTCGGCGCGCGAACGACCTGACCATCCAGCTCACGGTCAACGGCCAGCAGCGCCAGCTCGGCCGTACCAGCGAGATGATCCACTCCATCGAGGACCTGGTCGTCAACATCTCCGAGGCCATGACGCTGCTCCCCGGCGACGTCATCCTCACCGGCACCCCGGCAGGGGTCGGCCCCCTGAACGTCGGCGACGAGGTCGCCGTCACCATCGAAGGCATCGGCACTCTCACCAACAAGGTTGTCAAGCGTGGCTAGCGCACCCGGCTCACCCGTACGCGTTCGTTTCTGTCCCTCACCCACCGGTAACCCGCACGTGGGCCTGGTCCGCACCGCCCTGTTCAACTGGGCGTTCGCCCGGCACCACCAGGGCACCCTGGTCTTCCGCATCGAGGACACCGACGCGGCCCGCGACTCCGAGGAGTCGTACAACCAGCTGCTCGACGCGATGCGCTGGCTGGGCTTCGACTGGGACGAGGGCCCCGAGGTCGGCGGCCCGCACGCGCCGTACCGGCAGTCGCAGCGCATGGACATCTACGCGGATGTGGCCCAGAAGCTGCTGGACGGCGGCTACGCCTACCACTGCTACTGCTCCCAGGAGGAGCTGGACACCCGCCGCGAGGCCGCCCGCGCCGCCGGCAAGCCCTCCGGCTACGACGGCCACTGCCGCGACCTGTCCGCCGAGCAGGTCGCGGAGTACCAGGCCCAGGGCCGCACGCCGATCGTCCGCTTCCGGATGCTGGACGAGACGATCACCTTCACCGACCTGGTCCGCGGCGAGCTGACCTTCACGCCGGAGAACGTGCCGGACTACGGCATCGTCCGCGCGAACGGCGCCCCGCTGTACACGCTGGTCAACCCGGTCGACGACGCGCTGATGGAGATCACCCACGTCCTGCGCGGCGAGGACCTGCTCTCCTCCACCCCTCGCCAGATCGCCCTCTACAAGGCGCTGACGGAACTGGGCATCGCCAAGCAGACCCCGCAGTTCGGCCACCTGCCGTACGTGATGGGCGAGGGCAACAAGAAGCTCTCCAAGCGCGACCCGCAGTCCTCGCTGAACCTCTACCGCGAACGGGGCTTCCTGCCCGAGGGCCTGCTCAACTACCTGTCCCTGCTGGGCTGGTCGCTCTCCGCGGACCAGGACATCTTCACGACCGCGGAGATGGTCGCCGCCTTCGACATCTCCGACGTGAACCCCAACCCGGCGCGCTTCGACCTGAAGAAGTGCGAGGCGATCAACGGCGACCACATCCGCATGCTGGATGTGAAGGAGTTCACCGAGCGCTGCCGCCCGTGGCTGAAGGCCCCGTTCGCCCCCTGGGCGCCGGAGGACTTCGACGAGGCCAAGTGGGAGGCCATCGCCCCGCACGCCCAGACCCGGCTGAAGGTCCTGTCGGAGATCACCGACAACGTCGACTTCCTGTTCCTGCCGGAGCCGGTCTTCGACGAGCCGTCCTGGACGAAGGCGATGAAGGAGGGCAGCGACGCCCTCCTGCGCACGGCGAAGGAGAAGCTGGAGTCGGCGGACTGGACTTCGGCGGAGTCGCTGAAGGAGGCCGTTCTGGCCGCGGGCGAGGCCCACGGCCTCAAGCTCGGCAAGGCCCAGGCCCCGGTCCGCGTGGCCGTCACCGGCCGCACGGTGGGCCTGCCCCTCTTCGAGTCCCTGGAAGTCCTGGGCAAGGAGAAGGCGCTGGCCAGGATCGACGCGGCACTGACCAGGCTGAGCGCGTAGCAGGCACACGTCAGGGGCGGCATCCGGAGGGTTCCGGGTGCCGCCCCTGTTGCGTTGGTCACTGGGCGTCGGCTTCGTCGATCAAGTAGGCGCTCTCGTCGAAGATCTCCAGGACGACGATGACCATGATCGCGCCGGCAACCATGTACTCCAGCATGACGCCCGGGGCCACATACGCCTTGCGCAGGTGCTCGTCAGGGCCCAGCTGTGCGGTCGAGGTCTTCCGGAACGGGTCGCGCGCCAGTATGCGTACGGCCCTGTCCAACTGCGCACGGCGCTCTGCGGGCAGGGCGTCGAACGTCGCACGGGCCTCGACAGTGAACTGGACGCGGTACTCGCTCATGCGGACCAGTGTGCCAGCCGTTCGGCGGTACCGTCGGTGCATGACGATCAGAGCCGTGGTCTGGGACGTCGACGACACCCTCTTCGACTACACGAGCGCCGACCGCGAGGGCATGCGGGCGCATCTGGCCGCGGAAGGGCTGCTCGCCGGGTACGACGGCCCCGAGCAGGCGCTCGCGCGGTGGCGGGAGATCACCGACCGGCAGTGGGCGCGGTTCTCGGCGGGGGAGGCCACCTTCGAGGGGCAGCGCCGGGACCGGGTGCGGGTGTTCCTGGACGCCGAGCTGACCGACGCCGAGGCCGACGCCTGGTTCCAGCGCTACATAGGGCACTACGAGGCCGCCTGGAGCCTCTTCCCGGACGTCCTGCCCGTCCTGGACGCCCTCTCCGCCAGTCACCGGCACGCGGTGCTGTCCAACTCCAGCATCACCGTCCAGGAGCGCAAGCTGCGCACCCTCGGCCTCCTCGACCGCTTCGAGGCCGTGCTGTGCGCCGCCGAGCTGGGCGTCTCCAAGCCGGAGGCCGGCGCCTTCCTGGCCGCCTGCGAGGCGCTGGGCCTGCCCCCGCACGAGGTGGCGTACGTCGGCGACCACCCGGAGATCGACGGGCGGGGCGCCGCCGAGGCCGGGCTGCTGTCCGTGTGGATCGACCGCGGGACGGGCTGCGCGCAGGCCGTCGGGGAGGCCGTCTGCCGCCGGATCTCGACGCTCGCCGAACTCCCCCCGCTCGTCCGCGCGGATACCCGTTTTGGAGCCCCGTCCACCTTCGGGTAATGTTCTTCCTGCGCCGAGGGGAGCGGGCCGGAAGGCCGCAGCCCCGAGGAGCAAGCTAGAACGAGAACCCCGCAGGGGCTTGAGTTCCAGTGGCCTATGGTGTAATTGGCAGCACGACTGATTCTGGTTCAGTTAGTCTTGGTTCGAGTCCAGGTAGGCCAGCTCGCAGAGCTTATCTGCAAAGCCCCCGTTGTGTAGCGGCCTAGCACGCTGCCCTCTCAAGGCAGTAGCGCCGGTTCGAATCCGGTCGGGGGTACTGATCCTGATCTTGTTGGGATCGCTAGGGCCCCCGTTGTGTAGCGGCCTAGCACGCCGCCCTCTCAAGGCGGTAGCGCCGGTTCGAATCCGGTCGGGGGTACTGACTGGTCTAAACCATCATTGGTCTATGGTGTAATTGGCAGCACGACTGATTCTGGTTCAGTTAGTCTTGGTTCGAGTCCAGGTAGACCAGCTCGGACCTGCGGAAACGCAGTGTCCACGCCCCCGTTGTGTAGCGGCCTAGCACGCCGCCCTCTCAAGGCGGTAGCGCCGGTTCGAATCCGGTCGGGGGTACACAGGGAAGGCCCTTCGCTTCGGCGGAGGGCCTTCGTCGTGCCCGGCCGGCGGCTACTCGAAGCCGTACCGCCGCGTCGACTCCTCCTCCTGGGCCAGCCGGTGCAGTGCCTGCAGTACCGGCTCGTTGAGGATCGCCCCCAGGACCGCGAACTCGATCCGCTCCGCCTCCGACGGTTGCGTCTCCAGGTTGTCCAGGTCGAGGACGGCTGTCCGGTACATCAACTCGGCGTAGGGCTCCAGCAGTTCGGCCCCCCAGTCGTAACCGAGCCGGCGGAACGCGGCCACCGCCACCACCAGCGAGCGGTACGCGGGGGAGATGGTCGAGAGCAACGCGGCGTTCTGCCAGCCGAGCCGGTCCAGGAGCGCGGCGACCTCCTCGTGTGCGGCCTGGACGTAACCGTCGTCCTCGTCCGGCTCCGGCACCTGCGGCAGCGCCCACATCGCCGCGCCCAGGCGGATCGCGCGGCCCAGGGAGTCGTCGTCCACATGCCCGAGCACCTCGCGCACCTTCGCCACCGGCACCCCGCCCACCTGGATCATCGCCCGCACCAGCCGCAGCCGGCGCAGATGCTCCTCGTCGTACTCGGCCGTCGTGGCGTTGATCTGGCGGCCCGGCGGCAACAGGCCTTCGCGCAGGTAGTACTTGATCGTCGCGGTGGACACACCGCTCTGTCTGCTCAATTCGGCGAGCCGCATGTCTTGCGCTCCTTCTTGGATAACGGCACTATCCAAGCATCGTTCATCGGATAGTACCGCTCACCGACCAGGGGGAAATCATGGTGACCCGTACGACCGCCGACGCGAAGGGTGACGTCGTCGTCCTGCTGATCGGCATGCGCATCAACCGCTTCTGGGCGGTGCACCTGTGGCTGCCGGTGATGCTGGCGATGTTCCGCATGCTGCGGGAGCTGGAGAAGGAGCCCGCACGGGGCCTGCGCGGCCGCGTCCTGCTGACGGCTTCGCCGCGCACGTACTACGTCGTGCAGTACTGGGAGTCCAAGGAGAAGCTCTACGCCTACGCGACCGCGCCGGACGCGTTCCACCACAAGGCGTGGGCCCGGCTCAACCGCAAGGAGCGGACCGGGAGGCTGCGCGGGCAGGTGGGGATCTGGCACGAGTCGTATGTCGTGCCGGAGGGGTCGTACGAGGCGATCTACGGGGACATGCCGGCGTTCGGGCTGGCCGCCGCGCACGGGCAGATCCCGCTGGAGAAGCGGGGCCGGTACGCCAAGGACCGGTTCGCCTACCGCTCGCAGCGGGGGCCGGTGGCCGAGAAGGCCGGCTGACCGGGGGATCGGGGGAGCAAGGAGGGTCTGCCGCGGCGTTGAGGCAGGCCCTCCTCGGCGTTCCCCGGGAGTTCCCGGAGCCGCGGGTCAGCCCGAGCGGCGCAAGGCCTCCGAGAGGCGGGCCGCGGCGTCGATGACCGCCTGGGCGTGCATACGGCCGGGATGGCGCGTCAGGCGCTCGATCGGGCCGGAGACGGACACCGCGGCCACCACGCGGTTGGAGGGGCCGCGCACCGGCGCGGAGACGGACGCCACGCCCGGCTCGCGCTCGCCGATGGACTGGGCCCAGCCGCGCCGCCGTACGCCCGACAGGGCCGTCGCCGTGAAGCGGGCGCCCTGCAGGCCGCGGTGCAGACGCTCGGGCTCCTCCCAGGCCATGAGGATCTGTGCCGAGGAGCCGGCCTTCATCGTGAGCGTGGAACCGACCGGCACGGTGTCCCGAAGGCCGGACAGGCGTTCCGCTGCGGCCACGCAGATGCGCATGTCACCCTGGCGCCGGTAGAGCTGCGCGCTCTCGCCCGTGACGTCGCGGAGGTGGGTGAGCACCGGGCCGGCCGTGGCCAGCAGGCGGTCCTCGCCGGCCGCTGCCGCGAGTTCCGCGAGGCGCGGGCCGAGAATGAAACGGCCCTGCATGTCGCGTGCCACCATGCGGTGGTGTTCCAAAGCCACGGCCAGGCGGTGAGCCGTGGGTCGTGCCAGTCCGGTCGCGCCGACCAGACCCGCGAGGGTGGCCGGACCGGACTCCAGAGCGCTCAGGACGAGGGCCGCCTTGTCCAGAACGCCGACGCCGCTACTGTTGTCCATGCAACGATACTTGCGTCTCACTCTGTGAAACGCAAGTTCAATTTTCCGTGGAACGCGCCACCCTGGATGGACACAGCGGCCCGCAGACCAACGGGCCCGGCGGCGGACGCCCGGAATCACGACTTCATGGGGCCCGGACACGGGCAGTCGCCGCATCCCCAAGATCTCTAGTTTGGCCGGTGGACGTGTGCCGGCCGGAGGGAAAGCGATGGGTAGGACACTCGCGGAGAAGGTCTGGGACGACCACGTCGTCCGGCGCGCCGAGGGCGAGCCCGACCTCCTCTTCATCGATCTGCACCTGCTGCACGAGGTGACCAGCCCGCAGGCCTTCGACGGACTGCGCAAGAACGGCCGGCAGGTGCGCCGCCTCGACCTCACCATCGCCACCGAGGACCACAACACCCCGACCCTCGACATCGACAAGCCCATCGCGGACCCGGTCTCCCGCGTCCAGCTGGAGACGCTGCGCAAGAACTGCGCCGACTTCGGCGTCCGGCTGCACCCGCTGGGCGACGTCGAGCAGGGCGTCGTGCACGTCGTCGGCCCCCAGCTGGGTCTGACCCAGCCCGGTACGACCGTGGTCTGCGGTGACTCCCACACCTCCACGCACGGCGCGTTCGGCGCGCTGGCGTTCGGCATCGGCACCTCCCAGGTCGAGCATGTGCTGGCCACCCAGACGCTGCCGCTGGCCCGCCCCAAGACGATGGCCATCACCGTCGAGGGCGAGCTGCCCGAGGGCGTCACCGCCAAGGACCTGATCCTGGCGATCATCGCGAAGATCGGTACGGGCGGTGGCCAGGGCTACATCCTGGAGTACCGCGGCTCCGCCATCGAGAAGCTCTCGATGGAGGCCCGGATGACCATCTGCAACATGTCGATCGAGGCCGGCGCCCGCGCGGGCATGATCGCCCCCGACGAGACCACCTTCGCGTACCTCAAGGGCCGTCCGCACGCCCCCGAGGGCGCCGACTGGGACGCGGCGGTGGAGTACTGGCAGACGCTGCGCACCGACGACGACGCCGAGTTCGACGCCGAGGTCGTCATCGACGCCGCCTCGCTGTCCCCGTTCGTCACCTGGGGCACCAACCCGGGCCAGGGCGCGCCGCTTTCGGCGTCCGTCCCCGACCCGGCTTCGTACGAAGACGCTTCGGAGCGCCTCGCCGCCGAAAAGGCCCTGGAATACATGGGGTTGGAGGCCGGTCAGCCGCTGCGCTCCATCAAGGTGGACACCGTCTTCGTAGGTTCCTGCACCAACGGCCGCATCGAGGACCTGCGCGCCGCCGCCGAGCTCCTGAACGGCCGCAAAGTCGCCGACGGCGTACGGATGCTGGTCGTCCCGGGCTCCGCGCGGGTGGGCCTGCAGGCCGTCTCCGAGGGCCTGGACGTGGTCTTCAAGGAGGCCGGCGCCGAATGGCGGCACGCGGGCTGCTCGATGTGCCTCGGCATGAACCCCGACCAGCTGGCTCCGGGCGAGCGTTCCGCCTCCACCTCCAACCGCAACTTCGAGGGCCGGCAGGGCAAGGGCGGTCGTACGCACCTGGTGTCGCCGCAGGTCGCGGCGGCCACCGCCGTCCTGGGCCACCTGGCCTCCCCGGCCGACCTGACCGACGTCCCCGCGCCCGCTGGAGTCTGAGAACCATGGAAGCCTTCACCACCCACACCGGCCGGGCCGTCCCGCTGCGCCGCAGTAACGTCGACACCGACCAGATCATCCCTGCTCACTGGCTCAAGAAGGTCACCCGGGACGGCTTCGAGGACGGGCTGTTCGAGGCCTGGCGCAAGGACCCCGAGTTCGTCCTCAACCGCCCCGAGCGGCAGGGCGCCACGGTCCTGGTCGCCGGCCCCGACTTCGGCACCGGCTCCTCGCGCGAGCACGCCGTCTGGGCGCTGCAGAACTACGGCTTCAAGGCCGTGATCTCCTCCCGCTTCGCGGACATCTTCCGGGGCAACTCGCTGAAGAACGGCCTGCTCACGGTCGTCCTGGAGCAGAAGACCGTGGATGCGCTGTGGGAGCTCACGGAACAGGACCCCACTGCTGAGGTCACTGTGGACCTTGAGGCCCGTGAGGTGCGTGCGCAGGGCATCACCGCCTCCTTCGAGCTGGACGAGAACTCCCGCTGGCGGCTGCTGAACGGCCTGGACGACATCTCCATCACGCTCCAGAACGAGGCCGAGATCGCCGCGTACGAGGCCAAGCGGCCCGCCTACAAGCCGCAAACCCTCCAGGTCTGATCCGGACCCCCTGAGCGGGGCGGGTTTCGGCCACGCCAACACCTCCTCTGTACCCCCGATCGCCACGATTGGGGGTACAGCCATGTCTGCACCCGAACGGCCCCGTGAGCTTCTTACTCGTCCCTCAACTTGCCACGTTAGGAAGGCCGTTGGCTGGGTACGTGAGTGCTGGGATCGCCTCCTCCGCAAGTGCCTGGAAGGCCATTTGAGGCGGCAGTTGCCCCCTGCGCAGGCGACAACTCGCCCCAGATGGCACAATCTGTGCATGGAACACGACGGCCAACTCCAGCTCTATACGGCGGTCGCGAACCAACTGAAGGAAGCGCACGCAAGGGTGCGCGCACTGCAAGTCCCGGAGGGCGTACGGATGGCGCTGACCCGGAAGCTGCTGGTCATTACGGCCGCGGCCAAGCACGATCTCGCCGCTGCGGCAAGGCGGCTCGAGCGGTTCAACGCGGACCTCGACGAGGGTCGGATCCCCGACGAGGACGCCTGAACAGCCCGAGATCACCGAGTCCGTTGCGGCACAAGGGTGATAAGCCCGTTTCGTGTTTGATTTGCGGTATATATCTGCCTAACGTGCGAAAAAGCTTGAACACTTTCGTTCTGGCGATGTCTCCGAAGGGGAAGACGTGAACAAGGCGCAGCTCGTAGAAGCGATTGCCGACAAGGTGGGTGGCCGCCAGCAGGCCGCCGAAGCCGTCGATCATGTCCTGGACGCCATTGTCCGCGCGGTCGTCGCGGGCGAGCGGGTCTCGGTCACCGGCTTCGGGTCCTTCGAGAAGGTGGACCGTCCCGCCCGTTACGCCCGCAACCCTCAGACGGGAGAGCGGGTTCGGGTCAAGAAGACCTCCGTGCCGCGCTTCCGCGCGGGGCAGGGCTTCAAGGACCTGGTGAGCGGCTCGAAGAAGCTGCCGCGCGGTGGCGAGGTCTCGGTCAAGAAGGCGCCCAAGGGCAGCCTGACCGGCGGCGCCGCTGCGACGGTCAAGAAGGCCGCCGCGAAGAAGACCACCAAGGCGGCCGCGAAGAAGGTCACGGCCAAGAAGGCGGCGCCGGCGAAGAAGGCGGCCGCCGCGAAGAAGGTCACGGCGAAGAAGGCGCCCGCCAAGAAGACCACGGCGGCCGCCAAGACCGCCGCGGCGAAGAAGACCACCGCCAAGAAGGCGACGGCCAAGAAGGCTCCGGCGAAGAAGGTCACCGCGAAGAAGGCCCCGGCCAAGAAGTCGACGGCCCGCAAGACCACCGCCAAGAAGGCGACGGCCCGCAAGGCGACGTCGTAAGGACGCCGGGGCACACACGCGCCGGGCCGGACTCCCCTCGGGAGCCCGGCCCGCGGCGTGTGTAAGGGCAGTTACAGGGTTTGAAGGGTTACGAGGGTGATGCGCAGGGAGGCGCCCCGCCCCTCGGTCTCGATCCGCACACGCTGCCCGGGGCGCAGCAGGAGGAGGCCTCCGGCATCGAACGCGGCGGCGTCGAAGGGCACCGGGGTCCCGTCGTCGAGCAGTACCTGCCCACTTCGGGTGCCGGGGTCGTAGGTGTATGCGGTGGCCTGCATGGCAGCAGCGTACTGGTCGCGGTCTTACCCGGCGCTTTCAAGACCCGGGGATCAGCAATCCCGCCGACACCGCCGCCGTATGCGGTCCGACCCCCAGCGCCAGCGCCGCGCGCAAGTCTTCCCCGGTGTCCACGTCCTGCCGTACCGAATCGACGCCCGCCAGCAGGAGTTCCCTCGCCCCGGACGTCCGATGACGGGAACGGGAATCCACGCCGAACTCCGGCCGCAATTCCCCCTCCGGCCCCGCGGCCAGCAACGTGGTGCCCAGCTCGGCCGCATCCGCGAGAAACGCCCGTGAAAACTCCGCCGCCGCCCCGAGGACAACGGCCAGTTCCGCCGGGCGCAACGCCGGCAGATCGGCGTTCAGGGCCGCGAGCGGTGTGCGCGGGCGCATTTCCCTTACGACGGCCGCGCCGTGCGCCAGAGCGGCGTTCAGGCCCTTCGCCGGGCTGTCGGGGACGATCCGCGCGCCCAGCGCCGCCAGCTCACGCGCCGCCAGCGCGTCGTCCGTGACGACGGCCACATCGGCCACCGCCGGACACGCCAGCGCCGCGGCCACCGTGTCCTGCGCGAACGCGAGCGCCAGCCCCGGGCGCACCCCGTCGGCCGCGGTGTCCGAGAGCCTGCTCTTGGCCCGCGACAGGGGCTTCAGGGGGATGACCAAGGTCCACTGCACAGGCGTACCGTCCCTCTCTTGTCGCGATCATTGTCCCCCGCGCCCTCCGGCGCCACGGGTGGCGGGGCGTACGGTGTTCTCGACAGACCGGCGGCCCGGGGCGACAATCGTGCGGCCCCCGCCGGGGTGGCAGCCCCCTAGAGGAAGGTGTCCTTGTGCCCCGCCGCAGAATCGGCTTCTGGTACCGCTTCGCCGCGGTCCTCTGCAAACCGCCGCTGGTCGTTCTGATCAAGCGGGACTGGCGCGGAATGGAGCACATTCCGGCCGAGGGCGGATTTATCACCGTGGTGAACCACAATTCCCACGTGGACCCCTTCGCGTACGCGCACTATCAGTACAACACCGGACGGGTTCCGCGATTCCTCGCGAAGAGCGGTCTATTCAAGAAGGGATTCGTCGGCGCCGCCATGCGCGGCACCGGGCAGATCCCCGTCTACCGCGAGTCCACGGACGCGCTGAGCGCCTTCCGTGCCGCGATCGACGCCGTGGAGCGCGGCGAGTGCGTCGCCTTCTATCCCGAGGGCACCCTCACCCGCGACCCGGACGGCTGGCCCATGACCGGCAAGACCGGCGCCGCCCGGGTCGCCCTGCAGACCAAGTGCCCGGTCATCCCGGTCGCCCAGTGGGGCGCCAACGAACTGCTGCCGCCGTACGCCAAGAAGCCGAACCTCTTCCCGCGCAAGACCCATCACGTCCTCGCGGGCCCGCCCGTGGACCTCGCGCGCTTCTACGACAAGGAGATGACCCCGGACCTGCTCAAGGAGGCCACCGAGGTCATCATGGCGGCCATCACCCGCCGGCTCGAGGAGATCCGTGGCGAGAGGGCGCCCGAGAGGCGCTACGACCCGCGCCGCGAGCGGATCGAACAGCGGCGCCGCACCGAGGCGCAGACGGCGCAGAGCAAGGGCAAGGAACCGGAGGGGCAGGGCAAGTGAGCAAGGCGGTTAAGGCGGCGGTCTTCAGCGCCGGTTCGTGGGGTACGGCCTTCTCCATGGTGCTCGCCGACGCCGGGTGCGACGTCACCCTGTGGGCCCGGCGCGCAGAGGTCGCGGAGGCGATCAACACCACCCGCATCAATCCCGACTACCTGCCGGGCGTCGAACTCCCCGAGAACGTCCGGGCGACCACCGAACCCGCCGAGGCCCTGGCCGACGCCGACTTCACGGTCCTGTCCGTCCCCTCCCAGACCCTGCGCGCCAACCTCGCCGAGTGGACCCCGCTGCTCGCCCCCGACACCGTGCTCGTCTCCCTGATGAAGGGCGTCGAACTCGGCTCCACCATGCGGATGAGCGAGGTCGTCGAGGACGTCACCAAGGTCGGCCGGGACCGCATCGCCGTCGTCACCGGACCCAACCTGGCCCGCGAGATCGCCGCCCGCATGCCCGCCGCGGCGGTCGTCGCCTGCACCGACGAGGCCGTGGCCCGGCGCCTCCAGGCCGCCTGCCACACGCCGTACTTCCGGCCGTACACCAACACCGACGTCGTGGGCTGCGAACTCGGCGGCGCGGTCAAGAACGTCATCGGCCTCGCGGTCGGTATCGCCGACGGCATGGGCCTCGGCGACAACGCCAAGGGCTCGCTCATCACCCGCGGTCTCGCCGAGACCACCCGGCTCGGCATGGCGCTCGGCGCCGACCCGCTGACCTTCTCCGGACTCGCGGGCCTCGGCGACCTGGTGGCCACCTGCTCCTCGCCGCTGTCCCGTAACCACACCTTCGGCACCAACCTCGGCAAGGGCATGACCCTCGAGGAGACCATCGCGGTCACCAAACAGACCGCCGAGGGCGTCAAGTCCTGCGAGTCGGTGGCGGATCTGGCCCGCCGGCACGGCGTCGAGATGCCCATCACCGAGACGGTCGTGGACATCGTGCACGAGGGCAAGCCGCCGGTGGTCGCCCTCAAGGAGCTGATGTCGCGCAGCGCGAAGCCGGAACGACGCTGAGCGACCGTTGGAGGGACGCTGAGTCACGGTGGCCCAGCGGGCGCTGACTCGGCGGATACCAGCGGGTACTCTCAACGCGATATGAGCACCGAGAACCTCCCCCAGAGCCCTGAGCAGCCGTCCCGCAAACCGCGCGTGGCCGTCGTGTTCGGCGGGCGCAGCTCCGAACACGGGATCTCCGTGGTCACCGCCGGCGCCGTCCTCAAGGCCATCGACCGGACGAAGTACGACGTCCTGCCGATCGGTATCACCCGGGACGGCCGTTGGGCGCTGACGGCCGACGAACCGGAGCGGATGGCCATCACCGACCGCCGCGTACCGGCGGTCGAGGAACTGGCCGAGTCCACCGAGGGCGGTGTGGTGCTCCCCGTCGACCCCGGAAACCGCGAGGTCGTCTACAGCGAGCCCGGCTCGGTGCCCAAGGCGCTCGGCGAGGTCGACGTGGTCTTCCCGGTGCTCCACGGCCCGTACGGCGAGGACGGCACCCTCCAGGGCCTCCTGGAGCTGTCCGGGGTGCCGTACGTGGGCGCCGGTGTGCTCGCCTCGGCCGTCGGCCAGGACAAGGAGTACATGAAGCGGATCTTCACGTCCTACGGGCTCAAGGTCGGCCCGTACGTGGTGATCCGGCCGCGCGAGTGGGAGCGGGACGAGTCCGCCGCCCGCAGGAAGATCGTCGACTTCGCCGGCGAGCACGGCTGGCCGCTGTTCGTGAAGCCCGCGCGCGCGGGTTCGTCGATCGGCATCACCAAGGTCGAGGACCTGTCCGGCCTGGACGAGGCGATCGCCACCGCGCAGGCCCACGACCCGAAGATCCTCATCGAGGCCGCCGTGCGCGGCCGCGAGATCGAGTGCGGTGTCCTGGAGTTCGAGGACGGCCCGCGCGCCTCCGTGCCGGCCGAGATCCCGCCGCCGGACGCGCACGCGTACTACGACTTCGAGGCCAAGTACATCGACTCCACGCCCGGTATCGTCCCGGCGCCACTCACCGAGGAGCAGACCGCCGAGGTGCGGGAGCTGGCGGTGCAGGCGTTCGAGGCGGTCTCCTGCGAGGGCCTGGTGCGCGCGGACTTCTTCCTCACCGAGGACGGCGAGTTCGTGATCAACGAGATCAACACCCTGCCCGGCTTCACGCCGATCTCGATGTACCCGCAGATGTGGCAGGCCGGCGGCGTCGGCTACCCCGAGCTGATCGACCGCCTGGTCCAGGCGGCGCTGCGCCGCTCGACCGGGCTTCGCTGAGCCCGCACGCTCACCGCATGGAGGCGATCCCCTTGGGGATCGCCTTCTTCACGTCCGCCGCGAGATCCGTGAGCACCGCGGTGCCCTCCTCCTGCGCGGACATCCCCTCGGGCAGGCTGATCTGCACATACGCCACGCGATTGGCCGTCGTGAACCGCCAGGTGCCGTCGCCCTGCTTCTCCATCAGCCAGTCGACGCCGTTCACCCCGCCCGCGATGGCGTCGGGGTCACCGCCCTCGGCCACCTTCGGATCGATCATCTTCGGCGGCCGTACGACACCGCAGCGCAGTATGATCGCCGGGTTTCCCCAGCCCGCCGTGTAGGCGGACCGGGGTTCGGGGTCGTTGCGGCTCCGCCCGTCGAGCTTCTGCGGCAGCACCCGGTGCAGATCCCGGCACACCGTCGCCGTCTTCGCGTCGGGGCTGGGAACCGCCACCGTGGCGCTGTCGTCTGCCGATGAGCAGCCCGCGACCGCGATCAGCAGCGCGGGCGCGAGCAGGCCGAGGGGCCGGTGACGGAAGAAGTTCACCGGCCAAGGGTAGACGGGGGTTACAGATGCACGACCGGACAGGTCAGGGTGCGGGTGATGCCGTCCACTTGCTGGACCTTGGCGACCACCATGCGACCGAGGTCGTCGACCGTTTCGGACTGGGCGCGCACGATGACGTCGTACGGTCCCGTCACGTCCTCGGCCTGGATCACTCCAGGGATCTTGCTGATCGTCTCGGCGACGGTCGACGCCTTGCCGACCTCCGTCTGGATCAGAATGTACGCCTGTACCACGGAACCTCCAGGGCGGCCACGAGGATCATGTGGGGAAAAGGAACGCCACGGTATCGCGTCGCCGCTCCCCGCGGGGAGACCTGCGGGAACCGGGCTTGCGCGCCAGGGTGCAGGCACGACGGAAGTTGACGGTCACATGGACCGTATCGACGGTCATCCGGACCGTGTCGTCGGTCACCTCGACCGTATCGGGGACACTGATGACGCGCGAGTGGGCACGGCAAGGCAGAGAAGGGGAGCCAGGGCAATGAAGGGCACTGTTGGTGAGCTCGGGGAGTTCGGGCTCATCAGGGAGCTCACCTCCCGTCTCACCACCACCCAGGCGGTCCGGATCGGCCCCGGCGACGACGCCGCGGTGGTCGCCGCGCCCGACCGGCGGGTCGTGGCGAGCACCGACATCCTGCTGGAAGGGCGGCACTTCCGCCGCGACTGGTCCACGGCCTACGACGTCGGCCGCAAGGCGGCGGCGCAGAACCTCGCCGACATCGCCGCGATGGGCGCCGTACCGACCGCCCTGCTGCTCGGCCTGGTCGTCCCGGCCGAACTGCCGGTGACCTGGCCGAGCGAGCTGATGGACGGACTGCGCGACGAGTGCCAGGTCGCGGGCGCCTCCGTGGTCGGCGGGGATGTCGTACGCGGCGACACGATCATGGTGTCGATCACCGCGCTCGGCGATCTGCGCAACCAGGAGCCCGTCACGCGCGCCGGGGCCCAGCCCGGCGACCTGGTGGCCGTCACGGGCTGGCTGGGCTGGTCCGCGGCCGGGTACGCGGTCCTCTCCCGCGGCTTCCGCTCGCCGCGCGCCTTCGTGGAGGCCCACCGGCGCCCCGAGCCGCCGTACCACGCGGGCCCGGCGGCCGCCGGGCTCGGCGCGACCGCGATGTGCGACGTGAGCGACGGGCTGATCGCCGACCTCGGGCACATCGCCGAGGCCAGCAAGGTCCGCATCGACGTCCGCTCCGGCGCGATCGACATCCCGACGCAGATGAACGACATCGGGCAGGCCGTCGGCGTCGACCCGCTGCAGTGGGTGCTGACCGGGGGAGAGGACCACGCGATCGTCGCGACCTTCCCGCCCGACACCAAGCTGCCGGCCCGCTGGAAGGTCATCGGCGAGGTCCTCAACCCCTCCGCGCTGCCCCAGGTGACCGTCGACGGGGCGCCCTGGACCAGCAAGGGCGGCTGGGACCACTTCGGGGACATCGAGCCATGAGCCCCCCGCGGGTGCTCACGGTGGCCGGCTCCGACTCCGGGGGCGGGGCCGGGATCCAGGCCGACCTGAAGACGATGCTGGCGCTCGGCGTGCACGGCATGAGCGTGATCACGGCGGTGACCGCGCAGAACTCGCTGGGCGTGCAGGGCGCCTGGGAGCTGCCCGTGGCGGCGGTACGGGCCCAGTACCGCAGCGTCGTGGACGACATCGGCGTCCAGGCCGTGAAGACCGGCATGCTGGCCTCGGCGGAACTGGTCGAGGCGGTCGCCGAGTTGATCTCCGGCACGGACGCGCCGGCCGTGGTGGACCCGGTCGGCGTCTCCAAGCACGGCGACCCGCTGCTGGCCGCCTCCGCGCTGGATTCGGTACGGACGAAACTGCTCCCGGTGGCGACCGTGGCGACCCCGAATCTCGACGAGGTGGCCCAACTCACCGGGGTGCGGGTCGAGTCCGAGGACGATCTACGACCGGCCGCGGCGGCCGTGCTGGCGTACGGGCCGCGGTGGGTGCTGATCAAGGGCGGGCATCTGTCCGGCGACGCCGTGGATCTGCTCACGGACGGCTCCGCGGAGCACTGGCTGCGGGCCCCGCGCCACGACAACCGGCACACGCACGGCACGGGCTGCACGCTGGCGTCCGCCATCGCGTCGGGGCTGGCGACGGGCCTGAGCGTGCCGGAGGCGGTCACGGCGGCCAAGGAGTACGTCACCGGCGCGATCGCCGCCGGGTTCCCGCTGGGCGGAGGGATCGGGCCGGTGGATCACGGGTGGCGCCTGCGCGGCTGATGGGGGCCGGGTACGGTCACGGCTACGGTGATGGGGGCCGGGTACGGCAAAAAGCCGGTCCACCCCTCGGTGGACCGGCTCAGTGCAGCGAACCAGCAGTGGCCGCGCGCTCAGCTGTTGGCGTCAGCGCGAGACCTTGCCGGCCTTGATGCACGAGGTGCAAGCGTTCACGCGCTTCGGCGTCCCGCCGACCACGGTACGCACACGCTGGATGTTCGGGTTCCAGCGGCGGGACGTACGGCGGTGCGAAAACGAGATGTTGTTGCCGAAGCCCGGCCCCTTGCCGCAGACGTCGCAGTTGGCAGCCACGGGTCACTCCAAAGACTTCAGATGCACTTACGGTTAATCCCGGCATGCCGGGATCGAGATCCTAAGAACCTGAGATCTTGAGTGGCGCTGCCAGGGGAACGGCCCGATCGGATCGGGCAACCGGAGCAGCATACAACGGCTGCTCCCGTACAACGAAACTACCATGGCAGCTCAGGGCCCCGCTCCCGGCCCTCTTCCGGTGGACACGGGCTCGGGGTCTACGCTGCGTCCCACGTACGGCCGGCTCAGGGAGGCGCAGGTGGCGCAGGTGCCGCAGACATTCTTCGATGCTCTCGCGGTGCGCACCTGGTGCGGTCTGGCGCTCAGGGCGCTGGGGCGCGCGCGTGAGGAGATCGACGCGATCAACGTCTATCCGGTGGCCGACGGCGACACCGGAACCAATCTCTACCTCACCCTGGAGTCGGCGGCGACGGCCGTGGACGCGGTGTTCGCCGGGTACGGGACGGGCACCGGGGAGCCGTCCCTGGCGGACGCCGTGCACGCGATGGCCCACGGGGCGCTCATAGGGGCCCGCGGCAACTCCGGGACGATCCTGGCGCAGCTGCTGCGGGGCATGGCACAGGTGCTCGCCGAGGACGGTGCGGCCTCCCACATCGACGGTGCCGGACTGCGGCTGGCGCTGCGGCGGGCCGCCGACTCCGCCCGGCAGGCCGTGGCCCACCCCGTCGAGGGCACGGTGCTGACCGTCGCCTCGGCCGCCGCCGAGGCCGCCGAAGGGGCCGAGGGCGACTGCGGGACCGTCGCGCGGGCGGCCTACGAGGGCGCGCTGACGGCCCTCGCGGCCACTCCGGGCCAGCTGGCCGTTCTCGGCCGTGCCGGGGTGGTCGACGCGGGCGGACGGGGCCTCGTGGCGGTTCTGGGGGCGCTGGTGGAGGCGTTCACGGGGGAGGCGGTGCGGGAGGTGCCCGGGGTATGGGAGGACCTGGCGGCGGTGGGGGAGAGCGCGCAGGCCCCGGACGCGGCGGTTCCCGAGGGGCACGCGCGCGTGGAGGGCGCCTCCGATGCGGACCTGTGCGCCGACGCCACGGAGGCCGGCGGGCCCGCCTACGAGGTGATCTATCTCCTGGAGGCCGGCGACACGGCCGTGGCCCGGCTCCGGGCGCGCCTCGATGCCCTCGGTGACTCCCTGGTCGTGGTCGGCAGCGACGGCCTGTGGAACGTCCATGTGCACGTCGACGACGCCGGCGCCGCCGTGGAGGCGGGCGTGGAGGCCGGGCGGCCGTACCGGATCCGGATCACCCACTTCGGGCTCGGGGACGCGCACACCGGCGGCGAGCGGCCCCCGCGCGAGCGCGCCCAGCGAGCCGTCGTCGCCGTGGTGCCGGGCGAGGGCCTGGCCGGACTGTACACCGAGGCGGGCGCCACGACCGTCCTCGCGCGCCCCGGGGAGCCGCCGGCCAGCGGGGAGCTGGTCCAGGCGGTACGGCGGGCCCACGCGCGCGAGGTGGTCCTGCTGCCCAACGACGCCGAGCTGCGCCACACCGCCGCCGCTGCCGCCGAGCAGGCCCGCACCGAGGGCATCCGGGTGGCCCTGATCCCGACCCGCTCGGCGGTCCAGGGCATCGCCGCGCTCGCCGTGCACGCGCCGGAGCGCCGGTTCGACGAGGACGTCGTCCAGATGACCGCGGCGGCGGGCGCCACCCGGTACGCCGAGGTCGTCGTCGCCGAACGCCAGTCCTGGACGACGGCCGGCATCTGCCAGGCCGGGGACGTGCTCGGGCTCATCGACGGCGACGTGGCGGTGATCGGCCCGGACGTCACCGCCACCGCCGCGACCGTCCTGGACCGCATGCTCCAGGCCGGCGGCGAGCTGGTCACCCTCGTCGTCGGCGACGGGGCCCCCGAGGCCGTCGCCGAGCACCTGGAGGCCCGCGTACGGGAGTCCTACCTGGCCGTGGACACGGTGGTGTACCGGGGCGGGAGGCAGGGGACGCTGCTGCTCATCGGCGTGGAGTGAGGACCGGGGGCGAGGAACGGGGGAGGGTGGGAGCGAGGACCGGGGAATGAGCCGGTCTCACGCCTCCTCGGCCTCCTCGGCCTCCTCCTGTCCGAGTATCCGGGCGGCCTCCGCCCGCCGCGCCGCCACGGTCTCGTCCTCGCCGTCGGCACCCTCGTAGGCCACGAGTACGGCACGCGCGCGTGCCGCCGCTCGACCGGCCCGGCCGAGGTCGGCCTCCAGCCGGCCCGCGGCGAGCTCGGCACCGGTACGGTCGTGCAGCCCGTGTGCGCCGAGCGTGCCGAACAAGGCCGCCGCGCGGCTCATCTGGACCAGCGCCGCCTCGAACGCGGCCTGGATCGCGCCGTCTTCGGCCTCCTCCTCGTCGCCCTCGGCCGCCGAGCGGACCAGCAGGTCGCCGAACTGGCGGTGGGTGTGGGCCAGTTCGTTCGCGAGCTGTGTCCGCAAGGCCGGGTCGGCCGCGCCGTCCAGCGCCCGCTCGCACTCCCGCACCGCCTGCGCCATCAACTCCCGCGCCCCGTCCGATCCGCCTTCCCGGCGCAGCGCCAGCCAACCGCGGGCGCGCAGTGAGCGCACGAGAAAGGCCGGGTTGCCCAGCGCGCGCCACAGTTCACCCGCGCGCGCGTAGGCCTGTTCCGCCTCCTCCAGCAGATCGGCCTTGCTCAGGGACTCGGCGGCGAGGTGCGCGAGCGTGGCGTGGTCCTGCTGCTCGGGCCAGTGCCGGGCGACCTCCGCCGCCCGCAGCCGGTGTCCGGCCGCCGCCCGGTGATCGTCCAGCTCGCTCAGGCAGTCGCCGAGCCACCACTGCGCCTGTACGACGGCCCCGTCACCGTGCGTCTCGGCGGACAGGTCGGCCAGCGCGGACTCCAGCACCTCGGCGGCCTCGGCACACCGCCCCTGCCGCAGCAGGAACCCGCCCAGCTGCTGCCGCGCCCACGCGCCCAGCGTGCCGCTCTCGCCGGCCTCGTCGGCCCAGTGCGCGGCCTCCAGCGCGTGCTCGGCGGCCTCGGCGACCTCACCCCGCCCCCCGACGACCTCGGCCAGCTGCAGATGCAACTGGGCCCGCCCGACCGGCTCCACGTACGGGCCGCCGTGCTCCAGGGCGGACCGCAGCGCCCGCTCGGCCCCGGCCGGGTCACCGGCTTGATGCGCCAGCGCGGCGACCTGAACCTCGTACTCCACGGCGAACCACGGCAGCCCGGCGCTCACATACTCGTCGGCCGCCCGCCGGAACAGCTCGGCGGCCCGCCCGCCGTCCCCGCGCAGCCCGGCCAGCTCGGCGAGCATCCCCCGCGCCTCCGCGGCCCGAGCGGCCAGCCGCACGTCATCGCCGCCCCGCCCGTCGACCAGAGCCAGCACCTCACCCACGGCCTCCTCGACCCACACCCCGAAGTCCCCCGACCCGACCTCGACTCCCCGCCCCCCAAGTCCGGCCCGGCCGGCTCCGCCGCCGCCCCTTGCGTCGCGACTCCGTCCGGCCCGGGCCCGCCGGAGACGGATCCCTCGGGTACCGCTCCCTCCGCGACCGGTTCGGGTTGCCCTGGCCCGACGGCCGGACCGTCCGGCCCGGCACCCTCCGGAGCCGCCCCGTCCGCCCCGGCGGCCCCGGCCACCGGCAAGTCCGGCCCGGCCCCCTCCGCCCCGGGTCCGCCGGACATGGCCTGCTCCTGCGTGGGCCGATGCGGCTCTGGCTCGCCGGACAGGGGTGCCTCGGGCGCGGATTCCTCCGCTGCCGCCCTCTCCGCGACCGGTTCGGGCTGCCCTGGCCCGACGGCCGGACCGTTCGGCCCCGTAGCCTCCGGAGCCGCCCCGTCCGCCCCGGCGGCCCCGGCCACCGGCAAGTCCGGCCCGGCCCCCTCCGCCCCGGGCCCGCCGGACATGGCCTGCTCCTGCGTGGCCCGATGCGGCTCTGGCTCGCCGGACAGGGGTGTCTCGGGCGCGGATTCCTCCGCTGCCGCCCTCTCCGCGACCGGTTCGGGCTGCCCTGGCCCGACGGCCGGACCGTCCGGCCCGGCAGGGTGTGGCGCCGCCGGGTCGGGCATGGCTTCCTTCGGTGCCGCTCCGTCCGGCACGGGCCCGGCCGGGACCGACCCTTCCCGAGCCACCGTGTCCGGTACCGCCTCGCCCGGAATGGGCCCGTCCGGAACCGCCTCCCCCTCGACCACCGCCCCCTCATGCACGCCCCGCATCAGGATCCGGGCGCGGCTCATCAGCACCGACGCCGTCTGCCGTATGCCGGTGGACTCCTCGGCGTAGAGCGTCAGGGCCTGGTCGTAGAGGCCGGTGACCGTCTGAAGGGCCGTGTGCACCTCGCCCGTCAGGGCGCGGACGTACGCTCCACGCGCTCGTGCCGCCAGGGCCTCGCCGGGGTCGCCGGCCTCCGCGTACAGTGCCGCCGCCCGTTCGAAGAGCGGGATGCCCTCGGGGCCGCGGGCCATCGCCTCGTGGTCGGCGATCTCCGCGCGGTCGCGCGGCTCCAGCCGGGCGCCCTGCGCGGCCCGGGCGACCGCCGCCCACGCCTGGAGGGCGTGCGGCTGGAGCGTGTCCGACAGCCGGCGGGCCTCGGCCAGCAGGGCCGTCAGTCCGGGCTCGGCGTGCGCCTCCGGCGGCGGGGGCGCGGTCACCGGCGCCGGCGCGGGGCGCACCGTGCGCACGCCCAGCGGCAGGCGGTCCACCAGGGGCCGCTGGGCCATACGCGCGCGTGCCCGGTCGCCGACGTACGACGTGCCGTTGCGCCGGTCGAACCGCGCAGCCAGGTCGAGGGTCTCCGCGCGCGCGTGGGCGGCGAGTTCCCCCGCCGTCCAGGTCCGCCCGGCCGGTCCCGGTACCCGCTGTCCGGCGAGCCCCAGCTCGGTCAGCCGGTCCATCAACAGCGCCACCACGGCCATGAAGTCCAGCCGGCTGCGCGGATGCCCGGCGTCCGTGAAGTACGCGGGCCGTTCGGCGAGCAGCTCCAGCGCACGCGCCTCGTTGCCGGTCAGCGCGCAGAACTCCACGTGGTCGGCGTACGCGGCGCGCATCGACTCCATCGGGCGTACCAGCCGAAAGCCGCGCAGATGGTTCGCGCGGGCCTCCTTCGGCAGGCCCAGGCGCAGCAGCGGGGCCAGGGAGGAGGCCAGCACGGTGTGCGGCTCGTGCGCGCAGGCGAACTCGCCCTCCAGCACCGGCCGCCACAGCTCGAGCGCCTCCGCGTCCCGGCCCCGCTCGGCCTGCCAGATCCCCTGCCCGTGCAGTTCGCACGCATGGCAGTCGGCCATCGTGTCCCGGTCGGCGGCGAGCCACGCCGCATACGCCCGCTCCGCGCGCGCCAGGTCCCCGATGTGCGTGGCCACGCTGAACTCGGCGCTGCGCACGGCCCGTTCCGAGTGCCCGGCGAGCCGGTAGCGGTGCTCCATCTCGCCGAGCCACTTCTCGATCGAGGCGAGCGGGATGTGCGGCTGGTCCAGCATGCCCGCCGACATCCACTTGAAGACCCAGTGCAGCGAATGCGCCTCGTACGCGTCGAAGTCCTCGGGCCGTTCGTCCCACATGCGCAGCAGCCGCGCGAACGGGACGAACATCTTGTCCTTCTCGGAGCTGTAGTTGTAGACCTTCAGCTGGTGCCCGAGCGCCTCGATGACGGCCAGCGGGATACCGAGGCCCTCCGCCTCGGCCAGCAGCCGCTCCGCGCGCGCGTTGCGGGCCGGGCCCTCCGGCTGCTCGGAGTTCTCCGCCATCGCCCGGCGCAGCGCGTCGAAGTCCGCGATCCCGCTCATCGCCCGTCACCCTCCCCATGGGTGGCCCACTCCAGCAGGCCGATGAACGACCGGTTCAGCAGCGCCGAGTCCGCCGGCCGGAGCGGGCGCTGCGCCATCAGCAGGGCCTGCCCGTACAGCGACTCGGTGGCGGTGCCGATCAGTTCCGGGTCCTTCAGCGAACCGATGCGCCGCACCAGCGGGTTGAGATGGTTGAGCACCAGCCGCGCGCGTGGCGCACTGCCGCGCAGCGAGCCGAGGATGCCCGCCCACAGGTCGTCGGCCCGCTCCTCGGCCGCCGCCCGCGCCTGCTCGTGCCGGGCCGCCCGGTCGTCCAGGTGCAGCGCGGGCACGGACAGGGGGTGGAAGGCACGCAGGACGACGTCACAGCCCAGCGGGTCCAGCTTCGCCCGCGCGGCCGCCAGGAAGCCGGACAGCGCCAGTTCCTCGCCCGGGTCGACCGCGTCCAGATGCGCGGTCACGGTGTCCGCGTCCAGCTCGGCGACCACCGTCCCCGGCCGCACCGACGGCAGCGCCTCGACCAGCTCGCTGTCGTACGTGTAGCCGCCGTTGACGACCCCGACGCCCTGCGCGGAGGCGATCGGCGCGACCTGCCGGTACTCCTCGACGCTCCGCGTGAAGTGCACCACCGGGTGCCGCTGCGCGAACTCCTCCAGGGACAGCTGTCCGTCGGTCGTCTCGAACGGCAGCCAGGGCAGCATCGTGCGCAGCATGCCGCGGTCGTGCCGGGCGAGCGACTTCACGCCGAGGTGGTGCACGGCGAGGAAGGCCGACAGCCGCTCCGGATCACCGGCGGCGAGCCCGGTGAGCCACGAGCGGATCCTCTCGCCGAGCGCCTCCCGCACGGCGGCCAGCGTCTCGTCCTCGTACAGCGACTCGCGCGAGGCCGTCGGCCGCAGGCTGTCGGTGTCCAGCACACAGCGCACGAAGAACGCCCAGTCGGGCAGCAGCTGTTCGGCCCGCTCGGTCAGCAGCATGCCCTTCAGATGCACCCGGTGGGTCGCCCTTTGGGCGGGGCTCACGGCCGACGGCAGTACGTACGCCACCCCGCGGATCCCGGCCAGCGGCACGTCCAGGTCGATCGAGTCCAGCGGCGTGAACCCGAACAGCCCGTGACAGTGCCGGGCCAGCGCCACCCTTCTGCTCGCAGGGCTCGGATACGGCCGGTCCCAGGGCGCGGGCAGCTCGGTGACCGGCTCCTCGCCCACCCGGACGTCGTACGGCAGCAGTGAACCGAAATCCCGGGCGAGGAGCAGCACCCGCTCCGGCGACAGCCACTCGGCCGCGCCGGGCCGCGCGGTGAGGTGGACGGTCGTACCGGGCTCGGGCCGCGCGGAGTCGGGCAGGGTCCGCACCGTGTACGACCCGTCGTCGCGCGCCGTCCACTCCACCGGCGGCGCGCCGGGCGTACGGGCGCTGCGGCTGACCACCCGGATCCGCTCGGCGACCACGAAGCAGGCGAGCAGGCCGATGCCGAACTGGCCGAGGAAGTCCGAGCGGGCCTCCTGCAGACCCTCGGCGCGCTTGGAACTGCGCCCGATGGTCGCCAGCAGATCGTGCACGTCCGCCTCGGTGAGCCCGATGCCGCTGTCCTCCACCCGCAGCCCGCCGCCGTCGGCGTACAGCCGCACCCGGGCCGGGGCGCCCGGCTCCGCGCCCCGACGTGCCGTGATGGCGTCGACGGCGTTCTGCAGCAGCTCGCGCAGATAGACCTTGGGGCTGGAGTAGAGGTGATGGGAGAGCAGGTCGACGAGGCCGCGCAGGTCGACCTGGAACGTATGAGGTGTGTGAGGTGAGTGGGATGCCTGGGATGGCTGTGAGGTCTGGGAGTCCATCGTCGCTGCGCCGGAGGGGGGAGTGCGTACGGCGCGGGGTCGGGCGGTCCCGGCGGGGCGGTGACCGCGGGGGATGGCCGGAGCGCGCCATCCTAGAGCCGGAACAGTCCAGCTGACCAGGGTTTTCGCGGCATTGTCAGTGCAGTGGTGTGCAATGGATCTCGTGCCCGCACTGGAAGAACCACTGAAGCAGCCACTGAAGTCGGTGCTCGGCCCAGCCACCGCGAAGGTGATGGCCGAGCACCTCGGCCTGCACACCGTCGGCGACCTTCTCCACCACTACCCGCGCAGATACGAGGAGCGCGGTCAGCTCACCCATCTCGCCGACCTCCCCATGGACGAGCACGTCACGGTCGTCGCCCAGGTCGCCGACGCCCGCCTGCACAGCTTCGCCTCCGCCAAGGCCCCCCGCGGCAAGGGCCAGCGCCTGGAGGTCACGATCACCGACGGCAGCGGCCGGCTCCAGCTGGTCTTCTTCGGCAACGGCGTCCACAAGCCCCACAAGGAGCTGTTGCCGGGCACCCGGGCGATGTTCGCCGGCAGGGTCTCCGTCTTCAATCGCCGCCTCCAACTCGCCCATCCGGCCTATGAGTTGCTCCGGGGTGACAGTGAGGAAACGGTCGAGGCCTGGGCCGGCGCCCTGATCCCGATCTACCCGGCCACCGCCAAACTCGAGTCCTGGAAGATCGGCAAGGCGGTCCAGACGGTGCTGCCCACCGCCCAGGAGGCCCTGGACCCCCTCCCGCCGTCCCTGCGCGAAGGGCGTGGCCTGGTCCCGCTCCCCGAGGCCCTCCTCAAGATCCACCGCCCCCACACCAAGGCCGACATCGCCGACGCCCGCGCCCGCCTGAAGTGGGACGAGGCCTTCGTCCTCCAGGTCGCCCTGGCCCGCCGCCGCTACGCGGACAGCCAACTCCCCGCCGTCCCCCGCGCACCCAGGCCCGACGGCCTCCTCACGGCCTTCGACGACCGCCTGCCCTTCACCCTCACCGACGGCCAGCAGAAGGTTTCCCGCGAGATCCTCGACGACCTCGCCACGGAACACCCGATGCACCGCCTGCTCCAGGGCGAAGTGGGCTCGGGCAAGACGTTGGTGGCCCTGCGCGCCATGCTCACCGTCGTCGACGCGGGCGGCCAGGCGGCCATGCTCGCGCCCACCGAGGTCCTGGCCCAGCAACACCACCGCTCGATCACCGAGATGATGGGCGAGCTGGCGGAAGGCGGCATGCTGGGCGGCGCCGAGCAGGCCACCAAGGTCGTCCTGCTCACCGGCTCCATGGGCGCCGCCGCCCGCCGCCAGGCCCTGCTCGACCTGGTCACCGGCGAGGCGGGCATCGTCATCGGCACGCACGCCCTGATCGAGGACAAGGTCCAGTTCCACGACCTCGGCCTGGTCGTCGTCGACGAGCAGCACCGCTTCGGCGTCGAGCAGCGCGACGCCCTGCGCGGCAAGGGCAAACAGCCCCCGCACCTGCTGGTCATGACGGCCACCCCGATCCCGCGCACGGTCGCCATGACGGTCTTCGGCGACCTGGAGACCTCGGTCCTCGACCAGCTCCCCGCCGGCCGCTCCCCGATCGCCAGCCATGTCGTCCCGGCCGCCGACAAGCCCCACTTCCTCGCCCGCGCCTGGGAGCGGGTCCGCGAGGAGGTGGCGAACGGCCACCAGGCGTATGTCGTCTGCCCCCGCATCGGCGACGACATCGACGAGGCGGCCGATCCGAAGAAAGATCCGAAGAAAGATCCGAAGAAAGATCCGAAGAAGGCGGACAAGAGCAAGTCCCCCGAGGACGAGGCGGAGAAGCGCCCGCCGCTCGCCGTCCTCGACGTGGCCGACCAGCTGAGCCGCGGCCCCCTCCAGGGCCTCGACGTCGAGGTCCTCCACGGCCGTATGAACCCCGACGACAAGGACGCGGTGATGCGCCGGTTCGCGGCGGGCGAGACGGACGTCCTGGTCGCCACGACGGTCATCGAGGTCGGCGTGAACGTCCCGAACGCCACGGTCATGGTCATCATGGACGCCGACCGCTTCGGCGTCTCCCAGCTCCACCAGCTGCGCGGCCGGGTCGGCCGGGGCTCCGCCCCCGGCCTGTGCCTCCTGGTCAGCGAGATGCCCGAGGCCAGCGCCGCCCGCCAGCGCCTGAACGCCGTCGCCGCCACCCTCGACGGCTTCGAGCTCTCCCGCATCGACCTCGAACAGCGCCGGGAGGGCGACGTCCTCGGCCAGGCCCAGTCCGGCGCCCGCACCAGCCTGCGCGTGCTGGCCGTCATCGAGGACGAGGAGGTCATCGCGGAGGCGAGGCAGGAGGCGACGGCGGTCGTAGCGGCGGATCCCGAGCTGGAGCGCCTGCCCGGTCTGCGTACGGCCCTGGACGCCCTTGTCGACGAGGAGAGGGAGCAGTACCTGGAAAAGGGCTAGAGGTGACGTATCCGAGGAGCGCGGGGCCGTCCTCCGTATGCGGCTACCGCCGCGCGGGCGCGAGCGGCCACAATGAACCGTAAAGCCGCCCACGAAGAAGGACCCCACATGACCCGCGTGATCGCCGGCCGGGCCGGCGGACGGCGCCTCTCAGTACCGCCCGGCACCGGAACACGGCCGACATCGGACCGCGCCCGCGAAGGTCTCTTCTCCACCTGGCAGTCCCTGCTGGGCGGCCCTCTGGACGGCGAACGCGTCCTCGACCTCTACGCAGGCTCGGGCGCCGTGGGCCTGGAGGCCCTCTCCCGGGGCGCGGGCCACACGCTCCTCGTCGAAGCCGACGCCCGCGCGGCCAGAACCGTCCGCGAGAACGTGAGGAACCTGGGCCTTGCCGGCGCCGAAGTACGAGCAGGCAAAGCGGAACAAGTCATCAGAACCGCGCCCCCCGCCGAGCCGTACGACCTCGTCTTCCTCGACCCCCCGTACGCTGTCACAGATCACGATCTTCGGGAGATTCTCCTCACACTCCGCTCGGGAGGCTGGCTCGCGAAGGACGCCCTCGTCACCGTGGAGCGCAGCACCAGAGGCGGCGAATTCCCGTGGCCGGACGGCTTCGAGGCGATCAGGTCCCGTCGCTACGGCGAGGGAACGTTTTGGTACGGTCGCGCCGCCTCTACGTGCGAAGACGCACGATGACCGGACCGGAGAGCGAGGGAACACAAGTGCGCCGCGCCGTCTGTCCCGGGTCGTTCGACCCGATCACCAACGGACATCTCGACATCATTGCCCGCGCCTCCCGTCTGTACGACGAGGTCTACGTCGCGGTGATGATCAACAAGTCCAAGAAGGGCCTGTTCGAGATCGAGGAGCGGATCGAGCTGATCCGCGAGGTCACCGCCGACTACGCCAACGTCCGGGTCGAGGCCTTCCACGGCCTCCTCGTGGACTTCTGCAAGCAGCGCGACATCCCCGCGATCGTCAAGGGCCTGCGTGCCGTCAGCGACTTCGACTACGAGCTGCAGATGGCCCAGATGAACATCGGCCTCACCGGCGTCGAAACGCTGTTCGTGCCCACCAACCCCACCTACAGCTTCCTCTCCTCCTCCCTGGTCAAGGAGGTCGCCGCATGGGGCGGCGACGTCTCCCACCTGGTGCCCGCCCCGGTGCTCCAGGCCCTGAACAAACGTCTGCGCAGGGACTGATGGGGCTACAGTCGTCCCGTCCGTCTCCATCCCGGCTGTAGAGAGTGGCGAGCACAGGTGGACGTGCAGAAGAAGCTCGACGAGATCGTCTCCGCGGTCGCCGGCGCCCGGGCCATGCCCATGTCGGCGTCCTGTGTGATCAACCGCGCCGAGCTGCTCGCGATGCTGGAAGAGGTGCGCCTGGCCCTGCCCGGCTCCCTCGCACAGGCGCAGGAGCTGATCGGCGACCGGCAGCAGATGGTCGAGCAGGCCCGCCTGGAGGCCGACCGGATCATCTCGAACGCGCACGCCGAGCGCGGCTCGCTGATCTCCGACACCGAGATCGCCCGCCGCTCCCAGGCCGAGGCCGACCGGATCCTCGCCGAGGCCCGCAAGGAGGCCGAGGAGATCCGCGCCGACGCCGACGACTACGTCGACTCCAAGCTCGCCAACTTCGAGGTCGTCCTCACCAAGACCCTCGGCTCGGTCGGCCGCGGCCGCGAGAAGCTGCTCGGCACCGGCCCCGGTCTGGACGAGAACGGCTACGAGGACGAGGACGCCCCCGAGCGCAGCCACGACCCGGAGACCCTGCGCCACAACGCCGACCAGTACGTGGACGTCAAGCTGGGTGCCTTCGAGGCGGTCCTCGCCAAGACGCTGGAGGCCGTCGGCCGCGGCCGGCAGAAGCTGCACGGCCGGATCGCCACGGACGACCTCGGCGCCCTCGACACCACGACCTTCCAGCACTCCAGCGACGCCGACTACCTCGCCGACCTCGCGGCCCTCGCCGAGCAGGACACCCCGGCCGAGCGCCCGGCCCAGCCCGCCCGGCAGCAGCCGCAGCCGCCGCAGCAGCCGTCGTACGAGCCGCAGCCGGCCTACGCCTACGACCAGCAGCAGCCGGACCCCTACGGCGGCTTCCCGCAGCAACCCGGCTACGCCCAGCAGGACCCCTACGGCTACCAGCAGGCCGACCCGTACGCCTACCAGGGGGCCTACGACCCCCAGCAGGCCGCCTACGACCAGCAGCAGGTCCAGCAGGTCCAGCAGGCCCAGCAGGCCCAGCAGCACCAGCCGCAGCAGGGCTACGCTCTCGACGAGACCAGCCTCTTCGACACCGGCATGATCAGCGCGGAGCAGCTGCGGGCGTACGAGCAGGGCCGGGGGCTGTAGCGAGCGCGGCTTCACAGCGCGCCGACCACCGGATTGGGCCGAGAGCGAAAGGTCCAGTATCCTGGCTCTTCGGTCGCGTGTACGTCCGCGATCACCGCTGCCCGCAACACCGAAGGGCGGCGGCCCTCCGAGCTCGAAGATCGAAAGCAGGAATGGCTTCCAACGCCCGCCTCGACCACCGCAACCCCCTCGTGTTCGACACGCACGAGCTGGGTCGGCGTCCTGGCGCGCTCCAGCGCCTGACCCGCACGATCGACGCTCCCGTGGATCTCGGCATCCAGGGGGTCATCGGAGTGCCGGAAGGCGCCCCGGTGGAGCTCGAACTCCGGCTCGAGTCGGTCATGGAAGGGGTGCTCGTCACAGGCACCGCCCGTGCACAGGCCGAGGGGGAGTGCGTAAGGTGTCTGGAGCCGGTCGGGCTGGAGCTCGAAGCGGACTTCCAGGAGCTGTTCTCGTACCCTGACGCCGACGACCGGGGCCGCGTGATCGCGGAACCGGGCGCCGACGCCGAGGACGACGAGGACAGGTTCTTCCTCGAGGACGGAATGTTCGACCTCGAACCTCTGCTGCGCGATGCGGTGGTGCTCGCACTGCCGATGCAGCCGGTGTGCCAGGAAGACTGCCCGGGCCTGTGCTCCGAGTGCGGAGCGCGGCTCGCGGACGACCCGGACCACCACCACGACGCCGTCGACATCCGTTGGGCGGCTTTGCAGGGACTCGCCGGTTCACTCGAAGACGGCGAGAAGGACGAGATGAGCGGCGACGCGACTCGATCAGCGCGCGTCGACGAGAAGCAGGAGAAGTAGCCGTGGCTGTTCCGAAGCGGAAGATGTCGCGCAGCAACACGCGCCACCGCCGGTCGCAGTGGAAGGCTGCGGTCCCCACCCTGGTTGCGTGCGAGCGCTGCCACGAGCCCAAGCAGCAGCACATTGCGTGCCCGTCTTGCGGCACCTACAACAAGCGCCAGGTCCTCGAAGTCTGAGCCGGCTGGTGAGAGGCACTGTGTCCAGTCCCAAGAAGGCGGAAGACGCCAAGGCGGACGCACCCGCCAAGAAGAAGGCGGACAACCAGGCCTCGTCCCATACGCTTCTGGAAGGGCGGCTCGGCTATGAGGTCGAGTCCGCCCTTCTGGTGCGCGCGCTGACCCACCGTTCCTACGCGTACGAGAACGGCGGTCTGCCGACGAACGAGCGGCTGGAGTTCCTCGGTGACTCCGTCCTCGGCCTCGTCGTCACGGACACGCTGTACCGCATCCACCCCGACCTGCCCGAGGGCCAGCTGGCCAAGCTGCGGGCCGCGGTGGTCAACTCGCGTGCGCTGGCGGAGGTCGGCCGCGGCCTCGACCTGGGCTCCTTCATCCGGCTCGGCCGCGGTGAAGAGGGCACGGGCGGCCGGGACAAGGCGTCCATCCTCGCCGACACCCTGGAAGCGGTGATCGGCGCGGTCTATCTCGATCAGGGCCTCGATTCGGCGTCCGAGCTGGTGCACCGGCTCTTCGACCCGCTGATCGAGAAGTCCTCGAACCTCGGTGCCGGCCTGGACTGGAAGACCAGTCTCCAGGAGCTCACCGCGACGGAGGGTCTCGGCGTGCCCGAGTACCTGGTCACGGAGACCGGCCCCGACCACGAGAAGACCTTCACTGCTGCCGCCCGCGTCGGAGGCGTCTCGTACGGCACCGGCACCGGCCGCAGCAAGAAGGAGGCGGAGCAGCAGGCCGCCGAGTCCGCCTGGCGGTCCATCCGGGCCGCCGCGGACGAGCGCGCCAAGGCGGCCAAGGAGGCCAAGAAGGCCGCCGAGGAGGCCAAGGAAGCTGTCCAGGACGGCGAGTCGTCGTCCGCTCCCGCCTGACGAACAGCAGTACGAGCGCCCGCCCCGCCGTTCCAGGCGGGGCGGGCGCTCCGCTCGTCCACCGCTTCGTACGGGGGTCCCGATGCCCGAGTTGCCCGAGGTCGAGGTCGTCCGGCGCGGCCTGGAGCGCTGGGTCGCCCACCGCACCGTCGCCGAGGTCGAGGTGCTGCACCCGCGTGCCGTACGCCGGCACATCGCGGGCGCCGACGACTTCGCGCACCGCCTCAAGGGCCATCACATCGGCACTCCCAGCCGCCGCGGCAAGTACCTGTGGCTGCCGCTGGAGGAGACGAACCAGTCCGTCCTCGCCCACCTCGGCATGAGCGGTCAGCTGCTGGTGCAGCCGCACGAGACGCCGGACGAGAAGCACCTGCGCATCCGGGTCCGGTTCGCCGACTCCCTCGGCACCGAACTCCGCTTCGTCGACCAACGCACCTTCGGCGGGCTGTCGTTGCACGACAACACCCCCGCGGGCCTGCCCGACGTCATCGCGCACATCGCCCGAGACCCGCTGGACGAGCTGTTCGACGACGAGGCGTTCCACCTGGCGCTGCGCCGCAAGCGGACCACCATCAAACGGGCCCTGCTGGACCAGTCGCTGATCAGCGGCGTCGGCAACATCTACGCGGACGAGGCGCTCTGGCGCGCCCGCATCCACTACGAGCGCCCCACGGCCAACTTCACCCGCCCGGTCACCACCGGACTCCTCCGCCACATCCGGGATGTGATGAACGCGGCCCTCGCCGTCGGCGGCACCAGTTTCGACAGCCTGTACGTCAACGTCAACGGCGAGTCGGGCTACTTCGACCGCTCCCTGGACGCGTACGGCCGCGAGGGCGAGCCCTGCAAGCGGTGCGGCACCCCGATCCGCCGCCGCCCCTGGATGAACCGCTCCAGCTATTTCTGCCCGACGTGTCAGAGGGCGCCGCGCGTCTCGTCGTAACGCGCGCGTGCCGCGAGTACGTCGTCCATGGCGCCCTCCACGCAGTGGATGAGCGCCAGCAGCCGCTCGGCCACCTGACGGCCGAGGGCGGTCAGTTCGTAGTCCACGCGGGGCGGGTTCGTCGGCTGTGCCTCGCGGTGCACCAGGCCGTCGCGCTCCAGCGCGTGCAGCGTCTGGGACAGCATCTTCTCGCTCACCCCGTCGACACGGCGGCGCAGCTCGTTGAAGCGCAGCGAGCCCTCGTACAGCGCGCCGAGTGTCAGCCCGCCCCAGCGGCCCGTGACGTGCTCCAGCGTGCCGCGTGACGGGCAGGCCTTGGCGAAGACGTCGTAGGCGAGGTCGTCCTCGTGCTCCTGGGGGGTGGCGGTCATGACACCAAGGATACGCACACGCAGCGCTAACCACCAGGTTGCACTAACCATAAGTTAGTGCTTTCCTTGAGTCACCGCTTTCGAGCTGCCCATTCGAGGAGTCTTCGTGACCAGCCCCGTCGTTTCCATCGCCTACCACTCCGGCTTCGGCCACACCGCCGTCCTCGCCGAGGCCGTCCGCGCCGGTGCCGCCGACGCGGGTGCCGAGGTGCACCTGATCAAGGTCGACCAGATCACCGACGAGCAGTGGCAGACGCTGGACGCCTCCGACGCGATCGTCTTCGGCTCGCCCACCTACATGGGCACCGCCTCCGGCGCCTTCCACGCCTTCGCCGAGGCCACCTCCAAGCGCTGGTTCGGCCAGGACTGGAAGGACAAGCTGGCCGCCGGTTTCACCAACTCGGCGTCCAAGAGCGGCGACAAGCTGCACACCCTGCAGTTCTTCCAGACGCTCGCCGCCCAGCACGGCATGACCTGGGTCAACCTCGGCCTGCTCCCCGGCTGGAACGCCAGCACCGCCTCCGAGAACGACCTCAACCGCCTCGGCTTCTTCTCCGGCGCTGCCGCCCAGACCAACAACGACCAGGGCCCCGAGGGCGTCCACAAGGCCGACATAGCCACGGCCGGCCACCTCGGCCGCCGCATCGCCGAGACGGCCCGGGTGTTCGCACAGGGGCGCGCCGCCGCCTGAGACCCGTCAGGCGACCGGCGCCGGGGGCGTCAGTACCCGAAGTCCTGCGTCCACCAAGGTCCGCCCGGGCCGAAGTGGACGCCGACGCCGAGGGTCTTGAAGTCGCAGTTCAGGATGTTGGCGCGGTGGCCGGGGCTGTTCATCCAGGCGTCCATCACGGCCGCCGCGTCGGCCTGGCCGCGGGCGATGTTCTCGCCGCCCAGATCGGTGATGCCGGCCGCCGCGGCCCGGTCCCACGGCGTGTTGCCGTCCGGGTCGGTGTGGTCGAAGAAGTCCCGCGCCGCCATGTCGTCGCTGAACGACTCGGCCAGCTTGCTCAGCGAGGAGTTCGCCGCCAGCGGGCTGCAGCCGACCTTCGCCCGCTCCTGGTTGACGAGCGCCAGCACCTGCGACTCGGCGGAGTTCTCCTTCGACACCTTCGCCGGTGCGGAACCCGCCTTCGGCGCCTTGCTCCCCTTGCGCGACGGAGTGTTCTTCTGCTTGCCGCCCGGCGTCGCCCGCGGCGACGGCTTCCCGGTCGCGGTCTTCGACGGGGTGGGCGTGGGGGAGGCGGACGTCGACGCCGAGTCCGACGGGGAGGCGGAGGGGCTCGGGGACTCCGGGCGCGTGGCGTCCCGGCTGGTGCCCGTGCCGGCCGCGCGGCCGGCACCGCCCGCCCCGCTGTCGGCGCCGCCCGAGGTGCCGCCCTGCTCGGCGGCCGTGTTGCCCGGCGCGTCCACCGCCTGCACCTGCTCGCCGCCGGTGGTGTGCGTATCGCCGCCCAGCTTGTAGTTCTGCAGACCCGGCACCACGCCCGTGGCCACCGCGGCCGTACCGAGGGCGACGGCGGCGGACACCCCGAGCAGGCCCGTGCGCACCGGCCTCGGGCCCTTCTTCCGGCGCCGATGGCCGTGGGAGGGGGTGCCGGCCGGGGCGAAACCGTCGCCCGGTGAGCCGCCCGGACCGTCGTCCTGGGCCGCGAACAGGTAGGCGTGGGCCCTGGCGGTCGTGTCGGCGTAGGCCGGCGGGTTCGGGCCGGTCGCCCTGCGGTAGGCCTCCGGGTTCAGGTACGGCGCGATACCCCTGGGCGCATGTCCATCCGGGTACGGGCGCTGCCAGGGGGCGAGCTCACCCGCGTACGGGTTCCAAGGGTCCGGCTCGCCTCGGTACGGGTTCCTGGGGGCGGGTTCACCCGGGTACGAGTTCCTGGAGGCCGGTTCGCCCGGGTACCAGTTCCAGGGGACCAGCTCACCTGCGTACGAGTCCTGCCCGGGTGCCGGCTCACCCGCGTACGAGTCGTACGACTCCTGCGGGGACGCGCTTGTGGTGGCCCCGGTGGTGGAGCGCCGCGTGTGGGTGGCCCCCGTGGCGCGGCCCGCGGCGGCGCGGCCGGTGGCGGAGCGTCGGTGGCGTCCCATGTCCCTGCCCTCTTCCTCGTCCTCACGGTCGACCGGTGCCTGCGCGGCCAGTGACTCCCTCTGACCAGCCAGATTCACTCGATCGAATGAGTTTCATATGAGATGCATCGGGTCGGGACGCTACCGCATGCCGCTCACGGGCGATGTGAACCGAGCGACATCGGCTGGTTAGGTTGCACCCATGAGCGAGGATGTGCGACTGGTCGCCTGGGTCCGTGGACGCGTGCAAGGTGTGGGTTTTCGCTGGTTCACGCGTGCCAAGGCACTGGAGATCGGCGGCCTGAGTGGTTTTGCTCTCAATTTGGCCGACGGTCGCGTCCAGGTCGTCGCGGAGGGCTCGCGCGAGGGCTGCGAGGGGCTGCTGGACTGGCTCCAGGGCGACGACACGCCCGGACATGTGGACGGGGTCACCGAGATCTGGGACACACCCCGCGGCGGCTACGACGGCTTCGCCATCCGCTGAGCCGGATCTGTAAAGACGCGCAGCCCGGCGCACAGGGAGCTGCCGGGGGCACATGCGAAGGGCAGAAACGGCCTGGTGGTTGCCAAGAACGGTGGGGCATGGCAGGCTCCGCTGGTACAGCTGATCGCCACGCCCTGAGGGTCCCGGACGAGTCGCAGCGCCGCCCGCTTTCCGGCCGCGCGCCCCGGGTTACCCGCCAATACAGGGCGTGATCGTGTTGACCGTCAAACTTTTTGGTGAGACGCTGAAAGCCCCGCGCACCTTAGCTGTTTGGCATGGAGCAACAGCAGAGCAACACCCGAATGTGCCAAGCACCGCGGGTGCGAATCCCTCACGACCCACACCGCATCGGTCGGTCACTCAGTGTGGAGGACCATCCATCATGGCAAAGGCGCTTCTCGGTTACGTCGGCGGCTCCGACCCTCGACTCCTCGCCGAGATGCGACGGCTGCAGCAGCGTGTCCAGGACCTGGAATCGGAGCTCGTACGCATCCAGGCGGAGAACGACGCGCTGACGGCTGCCGCCTCTCAGGACAGGATCATGGAGAGCATCGACGCACACCAGGCGGAGCCTGCGCTCACCTGATCCCTGCATCGCTCCACGACAGCAGTCGCAGCGATCGGGCTGCCGTATCAACCGCTCAGTTGATCGGGCGACCGAGACCCGGTCGTCAGAGTTGCAAGGGACGCTTCGGCGTCCCTTCTTTCTTGCCCCGCGCATCCTTTCACTCTCTTTAACGTACGGTGTGCCCTGCATGTTCAATGGCGAAACCGCGCGGTTGCGAGGGTTCATGGAGTGAGATAGCGCCGCCCGGTAAAGTCCAGCGGCGTGCACCTCAAGGCCCTGACCCTCCGCGGGTTCAAGTCGTTCGCGTCGGCGACCACGCTCCGGTTCGAACCGGGTATCACGTGTGTCGTCGGACCGAACGGCTCGGGCAAGTCCAATGTCGTGGACGCGCTCAGCTGGGTCATGGGCGAACAGGGCGCCAAGTCGCTGCGCGGCGGCAAGATGGAGGACGTCATCTTCGCCGGCACCACCGGCCGCCCTCCGCTGGGCCGCGCCGAGGTGTCCCTGACCATCGACAACTCCGACGGCGCGCTGCCCATCGAGTACGCCGAGGTCACCATCACGCGGATCATGTTCCGCAACGGCGGCAGCGAGTACCAGATCAACGGCGACACCTGCCGCCTCCTGGACATCCAGGAACTCCTGTCCGACTCCGGCATCGGCCGCGAGATGCACGTCATCGTCGGCCAGGGCCAGCTCGACTCCGTCCTGCACGCGGACCCCATGGGCCGCCGCGCCTTCATCGAGGAGGCGGCCGGTGTCCTGAAGCACCGCAAACGCAAGGAGAAGGCCCTTCGCAAGCTGGACGCGATGCAGGCCAACCTCGCGCGCGTGCAGGACCTCACCGACGAACTCCGCCGCCAGCTCAAGCCGCTCGGCCGCCAGGCGGCGGTCGCACGCAGGGCCGCCGTGATCCAGGCGGACCTGCGCGACGCCCGCCTGCGCCTGCTCGCCGACGACCTCGTACGACTGCGTGAGGCGCTCAAGGCCGAGGTCGCCGACGAGGCGGCCCTGAAGGAACGCAAGGAGGCGGCCGAGCAGGAGCTGAAGAAGGCCCTGCACCGCGAGGCCCTGCTGGAGGACGAGGTACGGCAGCTCACGCCCCGCCTCCAGCGCGCCCAGCAGACCTGGTACGAGCTGTCCCAGCTGGCCGAACGCGTCCGCGGCACGATCTCGCTGGCCGACGCACGCGTGAAGAGCGCCACCTCCACACCGCCCGACGAACGGCGCGGCCGTGACCCCGAGGACCTGGAGCGGGAGGCCGCCCGCATCCGCGAACAGGAGGCCGAGCTGGAGGCGGCCCTGGAGGCGGCCCAGCGCGCCCTTGACGACACCGTCGCCCACCGCGCCGAGCTGGAGCGCGAACTGGCGGCGGAGGAACGCCGTCTGAAGGACCTTGCCCGTGCCATCGCCGACCGCCGCGAGGGCCTGGCCCGCCTGACCGGGCAGGTCAACGCGGCCCGCTCCCGTGCGGCCTCCGCCCAGGCCGAGATCGACCGCCTGGCCACGGCCCGCGACGAGGCCCAGGAGCGCGCGGTGCGCGCCCAGGAGGAGTACGAGGCCCTGAAGGCCGAGGTCGACGGCCTCGACGCCGACGACGCGGACCTGGCCGGGCGGCACGAGGCGGCCAAGCGGCAGCTCGCCGAGACAGAGACCGCCCTGAGCACGGCCCGCGAGGCCCTCACCACGGCCGAGCGCACCCGCGCGGCGACCCAGGCCCGCCGCGAAGCGCTCGCGCTGGGCCTCAGACGGAAGGACGGCACGGGGATACTGCTGGGGGCACGGGACCGGCTCACCGGAATTCTCGGCCCGGCGGCGGAACTGCTGACCGTCACTCCGGGCTACGAGGTCCCGCTGGCCGCCGCGTTCGGGGCGGCGGCGGACGCGATCGCCGTGGCGACTCCCGCATCGGCGGCGGAAGCCATCAGGCTGCTGCGCAAGCAGGACGGGGGCCGGGCGGCACTGCTGCTGGCCGGGGCCATGGAGCCTACGTCCGGGGACGCCCCCCAAACGGGCGCGGGGCAGCATCCGCATGCGGCTCCGCCGCGGGGCGCGCCCAGCCACGACGAGCCCGCAGCCGCCGAATCGCCTGCCGCGGCACCCCCCGGTGGGCGCCTCGCCGCCGAGCTGGTCCGCGGCCCTGCCGAACTCATGCCCGCGGTACGCCGCCTCCTGCAAGGAACCGTGGTCGTAGACACCCTGGAGGACGCCGAGGACCTGATCTACGCGCACCCCGGACTCACCGCCGTCACCTCCGAAGGCGACCTCCTCGGCGCCCACTTCGCACACGGCGGCTCGGCCGGCGCACCCAGCCTGCTGGAGGTGCAGGCATCGGTCGACGAGGCCGCGGCCGAGCTGGCCGAGCTGGCCGTGCGGTGTGAGGAGCTGGCCCAGGAGCAGCGGACGGCAGCCGAACGGCGTACCGAAGCCGCCACCCTCGTGGAAGAACTCGCGGAGCGGCGCCGGGCCGCCGACCGGGAGAAGTCGGCCGTGGCCCAGCAGCTCGGCCGGCTGGCCGGCCAGGCGCGGGGTGCCGCAGGCGAGGCCGAGCGGTCCGCCGCCGCGGCCGCACGCGCGCAGGAGGCGCTGGAGAAGGCCGTACAGGAGGCCGAGGAGCTGGCCGAGCGCCTGGCCGTCGCCGAGGAGATGCCGGTCGAGGAGGAGCCCGACACCTCCGTACGCGACCGGCTCGCCGCCGACGGCGCCAACGCCCGGCAGACCGAGATGGAGGCCCGCCTCCAGGTCCGTACCCACGAGGAGCGGGTCAAGGGGCTCGCCGGGCGGGCCGACTCGCTCGACCGGGCCGCCCGCGCGGAACGCGAGGCACGCGTGCGTGCCGAGCAGCGGCGCGCCCGCCTGCGGCACGAGGCCGCCGTCGCGGAGGCCGTCGCCTCCGGCGCCCGGCAGCTGCTCGCGCACATCGAGGTGTCCCTCGCCCGCGCCGAACAGGAACGCGCCGCCGCCGAGGCCGCCAAGGCGCGGCGAGAGCAGGAGCTGACCGCTGCCCGCAGCGCCGGCCGCGAACTGAAGTCGGAACTGGACAAGTTGACGGATTCGGTGCACCGGGGCGAGGTACTCGGCGCCGAGAAGCGGCTGCGGATCGAGCAGCTGGAGACCAGGGCGCTGGAGGAGCTGGGTGTCGAGCCGGAGGGGCTGGTGGCCGAGTACGGCCCGCACCAGCCCGTGCCGCCCTCGCTCCCCGCCGACGGTGAGGTGCTGCCCGAGGACCCCGAGCATCCGCGTAACCGGCCCAGGCCCTTCCACCGCGCCGAACAGGAGCGGCGGCTCAAGGCGGCCGAGCGGGCCTACCAGCAGCTGGGCAAGGTCAATCCGCTGGCGCTGGAGGAGTTCGCGGCACTGGAGGAGCGGCACAAGTTCCTCAGCGAGCAGCTGGAGGACCTGAAGAAGACGCGCGCCGACCTGCTCCAGGTGGTGAAGGAGGTCGACGAGCGCGTCGAGCAGGTGTTCACCGAGGCCTACCGGGACACGGCCCGGGAGTTCGAGGGCGTCTTCAGCAGGCTGTTCCCCGGCGGAGAGGGCCGTCTGGTGCTGACCGACCCGGACAACATGCTCACCACCGGTGTGGACGTCGAGGCGCGCCCGCCGGGCAAGAAGGTCAAGCGGCTCTCCCTGCTGTCGGGTGGCGAGCGCTCGCTGACGGCCGTCGCGATGCTGGTGTCGATCTTCAAGGCCCGGCCGAGCCCGTTCTACGTCATGGACGAGGTCGAGGCGGCCCTGGACGACACCAACCTCCAGCGGCTGATCCGGATCATGCAGGAGCTGCAGGAGGCCTCGCAGCTGATCGTGATCACGCACCAGAAGCGCACGATGGAGGTCGCCGACGCGCTCTACGGCGTGTCCATGCAGGGCGACGGCGTCTCCAAGGTCATCTCTCAGCGCCTTCGGTAGTGCCGCGGCATTCAAGATCAACTCTTCTGTGACCCTCTTCTGTGACTCTTTCGTGTTCAAGAAGTGAACGCGGACCCCTTGGGTGTACGAAAAAACTCACAGCCGTTGAAGTATTGACTTCGAAACTTGAAGGCATAGTCTCTGCAACGTTGCTTTTACCTTCAGGTCTCACCTGTAAGGGCTCGCCCCCCACCCCGGCAGCGTTGCCGTGGCCCGAGGAGATACACGTGACCAGCACAGCGCAGGCACCTCAGTCAGGAGCCAGGACGGCCCCACCCGAGCATCTCGGGCACGTCATCTTCATCGCGGCGGCTGCCGCCATGGGCGGCTTCCTCTTCGGTTACGACAGCTCCGTGATCAACGGCGCGGTCGAGGCCATCCGCACCAAGTACGACATTGGCTCCGCGGCCCTCGCCCAGGTCATCGCGATCGCCCTGATCGGCTGTGCCGTCGGCGCCGCGACCGCCGGCCGCATAGCCGACCGCATCGGCCGTATCCGCTGTATGCAGATCGCCGCAGTGCTCTTCACGATCAGCGCCGTCGGCTCCGCGCTGCCCTTCGCCCTCTGGGACCTCGCCCTCTGGCGGGTCGTCGGCGGTTTCGCCATCGGCATGGCCTCCGTCATCGGCCCGGCCTACATCGCCGAGGTCGCCCCGCCCGCCTACCGCGGCCGGCTCGGCTCCTTCCAGCAGGCCGCGATCGTCGTCGGCATCGCCGTCTCCCAGCTCGTCAACTGGGGCCTGCTGAACGCCGCCGGCGGCAAGCAGCGCGGCCACCTGATGGGCCTGGAGGCCTGGCAGGTCATGCTCGGCGTCATGGTGATCCCGGCCGTCCTCTACGGCCTGCTCTCCTTCGCCATCCCCGAGTCCCCGCGCTTCCTGCTCTCGGTCGGCAAGCGCGACCGGGCCAAGGAGATCCTCGCCGAGGTCGAGGGCACGGGCACCGACCTGGACGCCCGCGTCGCCGAGATCGAGCACGCGATGCAGAGCGAGCACAAGTCCACCTTCAAGGACCTGCTCGGCGGCGGTTTCTTCTTCAAGCCGATCGTCTGGATCGGTATCGGCCTGTCGGTCTTCCAGCAGTTCGTCGGCATCAACGTCGCGTTCTACTACTCCTCGACGCTGTGGCAGTCGGTGGGCGTCGACCCGACCGACTCGTTCTTCTACTCCTTCACGACGTCGATCATCAACATCATCGGCACCGTGATCGCGATGATCTTCGTGGACCGCGTCGGCCGCAAGCCGCTCGCCCTCATCGGCTCGGTCGGCATGGTCGTCGGTCTCGCGCTGGAGGCCTGGGCGTTCAGCTCCCACCTGGTCGACGGCAGGCTCCCGAGCACCCAGGGCTGGGTCGCCCTGATCGCCGCCCATGTGTTCGTCCTCTTCTTCGCCCTGTCGTGGGGCGTGGTGGTCTGGGTCTTCCTCGGCGAGATGTTCCCGAACAAGATCCGCGCCGCCGCGCTGGGTGTCGCCGCCTCCGCGCAGTGGATCGCCAACTGGGCCATCACCGCGAGCTTCCCGTCGCTGGCCGACTGGAACCTCTCCGGCACGTACGTCATCTACACCGTCTGCGCCGCGCTCTCCATCCCGTTCGTCCTGAAGTTCGTCAAGGAGACGAAGGGCAAGTCCCTGGAGGAGATGGGCTGACCAGCCCCGTGAACTCGGGGAGAAGGGCCAAGTCCCCGCTGCCCCTCTCCTCGTACCCCCCGCCGCCCCCGCACCGGCCACTGCCCGGTGCGGGGGCGGCGGTTTCGTATCCGGGGCGGGCGGTGCGCCTGGTGATCGCCGGGCGCCCTCAGCCCCCCACCCCCGGCACCACCCGCTCCGCGAACAACCGCAGGCTCCGCCAGCCCTCCTCGACCGGCATCCCGCCCGCAAGCGGGTGCAGGACCAGGCTGTCCAGCCCGGCACCCATGCACTGCTCCGGGGTGAGGACGCGGTACACGCCCTCCGCGCGCAGCTCTTCCACCGTCGTGGCGGCCGAGCGCACCGCCGACGTGATGTCCCGCGACTGCCAGGAGGCGTACGTCCGGGCCTCGTGCAGGAAGTGCTCGCCGTACTGCGCCCACGCCCGGTCCGGGTCCTCGGCGATGTGCAGCAAAGGGGTCTCGGACGCGGGCATCATCACCCAGCCCTCGGTGCCGTACTCGGTGAGCTTCTCCTTGTAGTACGCCTCCAGCTCCGGCAGATGAGCGCTCGGGAAGAACGGCAGGCCCAGCCGGGCGGCCCGGCGGGCGGCGGCCTTCGAGGAGCCGCCGACCAGCAGGAGGGGGTGTGGGTCGGTGTACGGGCGCGGGGTGATCCGCACCGTACGGCCCCGGTACTCGAACTCGTCGCCGGACCACGCCTTCAGCACGGTTTCCAGCAGTTCGTCCTGGAGCCGGCCCCGGCGCTTCCAGTCGACGTCGAACAGGGCGTACTCCTCGGGCCGGTAGCCGATCCCGGCCACCGTCACCAGCCGTCCGCCGCTCAGCAGGTCCAGTACGGCGATCTCCTCGGCCAGACGCAGCGGGTCGTGCAGCGGGCCGATCACCGCCGACACCGTCACCGCGATGGACCGGGTCGCCCCGAACACCGCGCCGGCGAAGGCGAACGGCGACGGCAGCCAGTTGTCGGCGGCGCCGTGGTGCTCCTCGGTCTGCACGGTGTTGATGCCGTGCTCGTCCGCGTACGCGGCCATCTCCAGGGCGGCCCGGTAGCGCGCGCAGAGAGCGGCGGGGGAGGCGCCGGGAGCGACGAGGTTGAAACGGACGACCGTGACGGGCATGGGAAGTCCCCCTCCGGTGCGATGCGGTGGAGGGGGACGGTAGCTGACGTAGCGTCAGATGGCCATGGCGGGGGCGGGAGTAGGCTCACAGGATGACCGAGGCCGTACCCACCGATCCGCGGGCGGAGGCCGGCCGGGGCCGGGTCGCCCTCTGGCTCGACTGCGACGACCTGCGCTGGCTCGCCCGCCACTGCTGCTGTCCGGACGATGCCGGCCAGGAGACCGAGGACCGCTGTTCCCGCCTGCGCTTTCGCGCGAGCGCGGCCCTGCACAAGAGCGACCCGGCCGGCTGACGCGCGTCAGGCGTCGACGCTCGCGCGCTCCTCGGCCGGCGCGGCGACCTCCGCCGGCTTCGCCACCGCCGGCTTCGCCACCGCCGGCTTCGGCAGGGCCAGGTACAGCAGGCCCGAGATCACGATCGTGGCGACCCAGCCGAGGCCGTACTCGCCGATGACGTTGTTCTTCGCCAGCGGGCCGGTGAACCAGTCCGAGGTCGTGAACATCAGGCCCGACAGCAGGCCGATCGCCCAGGCGGCCACGGCCGCCGGGGAGAAGCCGCCCTTGTACCAGTAGGCGCTGGTGCGGGTGGTGTCGGTCATCGCCTCGCCGTCGTACTCGGTGCGGCGCAGCATGTCCGCGCCGAAGACGCCGACCCACGCGGAGAACGCGACCGCGAGCAGCGACAGGAAGGCGATGAACGAGCCCATGAAGCTGGTCGCCACCAGCATCAGCACCCCGCCGAAGACCAGCGAGATCACGGCGTTCACCGAGACCGCCCAGTGCCGCGGCACCTTGATGCCCAGCGTCTGCGCGGTGAAGCCCGCCGAGTACATCGACATCGAGTTGATCAGCAGCATGCCGATCAGCGCGATGAACAGGTACGGCACCGCGATCCACGTCGGCAGGATCTCGCCGAGGAAGGACACCGGGTCGGTGGCCGAGGCCAGGTCCGGCGTGGAGACCGCCATCACCGCGCCCATCAGGACCATGGGCAGCACGACGATGCCGGCACCGCCGACCGCCGTTCCCACGATCGCCTTCGAGGACGCCGTGCGCGGCAGATAGCGGGTGAAGTCCGGCGCCGTCGGGATCCAGCTGACACCGCCCGCCGCGATCATGCCCACACCGGTGATCACCGCGGCCGTGGAGCCGCCGCCGTGGTGCAGCACCTTCGACCAGTTCGTGTTCGCGACCAGGTAGACCAGGACGAGCACCGAGAAGACGCCGAAGAGGTACGTGGCGTACTTGTTGCACTTCTGCACCGCGTTGATGCCGAGCCCGGAGATCGCGAAGGTCGCCACGACGAAGATCAGCAGCATCACCATGTCCAGCACGCTGTTCGCCTTCAGGCCGAACAGGATGTCCAGGATGGTGAGCATCGCGTAGGCGCCGGTGACCGCGTTGATCGTCTCCCAGCCCCAGCGCGCGACCCAGATCAGCGAGCCGGGCAGCAGGTTGCCGCGCTGGCCGAAGACCGCGCGGGAGAGCGCCATGCCGGGCGCGCCGCCCCGCTTGCCGGCGATGCCGATCAGCCCGACCAGGCCGTACGACACGACCGGCGCGGCCACCGCGACGACGAGTGCCTGCCAGATGTCCAGGTGGTACGCCACGACGAGGCTCGCGCCCATCGTCAGCAGCAGCACGCTGATGTTGGCGCCGACCCAGGTCGGGAACAGCTCACGGGTCCTGGCGGTGCGCTCGTGATCCGGGACCTGCTCGATGCCTCGGGTCTCGAGAGCGCCTTCGGTCTCGACGGTTTTGCTCATGAAGAAATGGGCCAGACGTGGGGGGACAGGGACGATCGGACTCTACGCGCGTCAACAGAGCCGCCACCATCGTACTTTGCTCCGACTCCTTGCTTTAAGTGGCGTTTGTCTCTCGGAGGAAGCCACAAATAGCCTTCGCTCGCACCCCATGGCTGATACTGGACGAGTTATGGAAACCGTCATCCTTGCTGTAGTCATCGCCGTGGTCGTGCTCGGCGCGCTCGGCGGGCTGATCGTGGGCAGCCGGCGCCGCAAGCCGCTGCCCCCGCCGCCCCCCAAGACGCCCGACATCACCGCGCCCCCGGCCGAGCCGCACGTCGGCGACGAGGCCGAGACGCCCCGCGACGAACCGCGCCGGACGATCGAGGAGGTGGATCTCCCCGGCGGCCCCGCGGTCGCCGTCGAGGAGCCCCCCACTGTCGAGGCTCCCGAGATCGAGATCCCGGAGCCCACCGCAGGCCGGCTGGTCCGGCTGCGTGCCCGCCTGTCCCGTTCCCAGAACGCCCTCGGCAAGGGCCTGCTCACGCTGCTCTCGCGCGAGCACCTGGACGACGAGACCTGGGAGGAGATCGAGGACACGCTGCTCACCGCCGACGTCGGCGTGCAGCCCACCCAGGAGCTGGTCGAGAGCCTGCGCGAGCGCGTCAAGGTGCTCGGCACCCGCACCCCCGAGGAGCTGCGCGGCCTGCTGCGCGAGGAGCTGCTCAAGGTGGTCGGCACCGACTTCGACCGCACGGTCAAGACCGAGCCCGCGGACCGCAAGCCCGGCATCGTGATGGTCGTCGGCGTCAACGGCACCGGCAAGACCACCACCACCGGCAAGCTCGCGCGCGTGCTCGTCGCCGACGGCCGTACGGTCGTGCTCGGCGCCGCCGACACCTTCCGGGCCGCCGCCGCCGACCAGCTGCAGACCTGGGGTGAGCGGGTCGGCGCCTACACCGTGCGCGGACCGGAAGCCGGCGATCCCGCCTCCGTCGCCTTCGACGCGGTGAAGGAAGGCAAGGAGATGGGGGTCGACGTCGTCCTCATCGACACCGCCGGCCGCCTGCACACCAAGACCGGCCTCATGGACGAGCTGGGCAAGGTCAAGCGGGTCGTGGAGAAGCACGCGCCGCTGGACGAGGTGCTGCTCGTGCTGGACGCCACCACCGGGCAGAACGGACTGGTGCAGGCCCGGGTGTTCGCGGAGGTCGTGGACATCACCGGCATCGTGCTGACCAAACTGGACGGTACGGCCAAGGGCGGCATCGTCGTCGCGGTCCAGCGCGAGCTGGGCGTACCGGTCAAGCTGGTCGGCCTCGGCGAGGGCGCGGACGATCTCGCGCCGTTCGAGCCGGAGGCGTTCGTGGATGCCCTGATCGGTGACTGAGCACTTAGTGGACCTGCTGTCTGCCCTCAGTCGGCGCCCGCCCCCGCTCGGGGGGTCGGGCGCCGCCCCCTTTGTGCGCCCCCTTTGTGCGCCCCCTTTGTGCGCCCCCTTTGTGCGCCGCGTTTGTGTGCGTGCCCCCTTTGTGCGCCGCCTCTGCCGGTGCCGCTCCCGCGGACGTGGAGCTATGTGCGCGACCGGTGTGCGACGTAGGCCAGCGTCCCCAGCAGCAACCGCGCCGCCGGGGGCCGCGTCGCCGAGTCCAGTGCGGGCGGGCGCAGCCAGTGCACCGGGCCCAGGCCGCCCCGGTCGGAGGGCGGCGCGGTGATGTGCGCACCCGGGCCGAGACCGCGCAAATCCAGGGCCGAGGGGTCGTCCCAGCCCATGCGGTAGAGCAGCCGGGGGAGTTCCGCGGCGGCGCCGGGCGCGACGAAGAAGTGGGCGCGGCCGTCCGGGGTCGCGGTCACCGGACCGAGCGGGAGGCCCATGCGCTCCAGGCGGACCAGGGCGCGGCGGCCGGCGGCCTCGCAGACCTCGATGACGTCGAACGCCCGGCCCACCGGCAGCATCACCGCGGCACCCGGGAACTCCGCCCAGGCCTTGCTCACCTCGTCCAGCGTGGCCCCGGCCGGGACCCGGGGCGCGAAGTCCAGCGGATGCGCGCCCGGCGCCGTACAGTCGGCGTGTCCGCACGAGCAGGCGCCCGCGGCGGCCCGCGCGCCCGGCACCACGTCCCAGCCCCACAGCCCGGTGAACTCGGCGACGGCGGTGCACTCCGACGAACGGCCGCGCCGGCGCGTGCCGGAGCGGATCTCGCGAATGCCGCCGATCGTGAAGCCCATGCCCCCTCCAACGGGTCCAGCGCGCCGGTGGTTACGACACGGAACGAGACGGAAGCGGAACGTAACGCTATGACTCCGCCTTCCCCGGTCGGCACGAGGTCGAAGCGGCGCCTTGAAGTGCATCGGGTGGCGCATCGGGGTGCACGCGCCCCCCGCTTGCATCACTCCGCCCACTCCCGGCCGTCCTATGTCAAGTGAATCGCGTGCGGGCGACCGTGAGTTCATTCGAAGGGGTGGCGAATGGTGGCGTTTCAGGGATCCACGTGGCTGAGCGGGTGATCGTAGGATTACTGTGAGTGTGCGAGTCCGAGGGGCATATGCATCCATGGGTATGCCGGAGGCGAGTCGTCGGCTCGTTCGAAGAGTGAGAACCGGCGGACGGGAAGCCGTATTTACCGGCATTCTGATAGGGCTTGGCGCGCGGCGGTCTCCCTCCGGGGGCGACCGAGGGTCGCAACGACGGCAAGTGGTCTCAGGGATGGGGGCGTTCCAGTGAGCGGCAACGGCGGTAGCGGGACGAACGCTGACAAGCGCCCCAATGAGCTGCTCGGCTCGTGGTTCGTGCGCAGCGGCTGGTCCAAGGGCGAGCTGGCTCGCCAAGTGAACCGCCGCGCACGCCAGTTGGGGGCCAACCACATCTCCACCGACACCTCGCGCGTGCGCCGCTGGCTGGACGGGGAGAATCCGCGCGAGCCGATCCCGCGCATCCTCTCGGAGCTGTTCTCCGAGCGCTTCGGCTGTGTGGTCTCCATCGAGGACCTCGGCCTGCGCGCCGCCCGCCAGTCACCCTCCGCGTCCGGCGTCGACCTGCCCTGGACGGCCCCGCAGACGGTCGCCCTGCTCAGCGAGTTCTCGCGCAGCGACCTGATGCTGGCCCGGCGCGGCTTCCTCGGCACGTCCCTTGCGCTGTCCGCCGGGCCCTCCCTCATCGAGCCCATGCAGCGCTGGCTGGTCCCGAGCCCCGCCTCCCCGGTCCCCGCCGAGCCCGAGCCCTTCATCGACTCGCGCAGGCCCGGCCGGCTGTCCAAGCCCGAGCTGGATCTGCTGGAGTCCACCACGCGGATGTTCCGCCAGTGGGACGCCCAGTGCGGCGGCGGCCTGCGCCGCAAGGCGGTCGTCGGCCAGCTGCACGAGGTGACCGACCTGCTCCAGGAGCCCCAGCCCGAGGCCACCACCCGCAAGCTCTTCAAGGTCGCCGCCGAGCTCGCCGAGTTGGCGGGCTGGATGTCGTACGACGTGGGCCTGCAGCCCACCGCGCAGAAGTACTTCGTCCTCGCGTTGCACGCGGCCAAGGAGGCCGGCGACAAGCCCCTCGGCTCGTACGTCCTGTCCAGCATGAGCCGTCAGATGATCCATCTCGGTCGGCCCGACGACGCCCTGGAGCTGATCCACCTCGCCCAGTACGGCAGCCGGGACTGCGCGAGCCCGCGCACCCAGTCCATGCTGTATGCGATGGAGGCCCGCGCCTACGCCAACATGGGCCAGCCCGGCAAGACCAAGCGCGCCGTCCGCATGGCCGAGGACACCTTCGCCGAGGCCGACGAGTGGGACGAACCGGACCCCGACTGGATCCGCTTCTTCTCCGAGGCCGAGCTGTACGGCGAGAACTCCCACTCCTTCCGTGACCTCGCCTACGTCGCCGGACGCAGCCCGACCTACGCCTCCCTCGCCGACCCGCTGATGCAGCGGGCGGTGGAGCTGTTCGCCAAGGATCCCGAGCACCAGCGGTCGTATGCGCTCAACCTGATCGGCAAGGCCACAGTGCACCTGCTCCAGCGGGAGCCCGAACACAGCGCCACCTATGCCTCACAGGCCATGCAGATCGCCAAGAAGGTCCGCTCCGAGCGTGTGAACACTCGTATCCGAAAGACGGTCGACACGGCCGTACGGGACTACGGCGAGCTGGCCACCGTCGTCGACCTCACCGATCAGCTCGCCGTCGACCTGCCGGAGAACGCCGAAGCGGTCTGACCCACCCGGCACCCACGCCCCGGCCGCGGCCGGCCCCCCCGAACTGCCCGACTCGGCTCCCCCACGCCAGGTCATCGGGAGGGCTGCCGCGGCCGGCCTCGTGATGGTTGCGTCACGATAACGATCGGCGAGCCCGGAATCCTGCGGTTCATCCAGGCGTAACACGCAGGGCGCCCTTGTCACCCCGGCGAAACAACGAGGGGCTTCCACCGAAACCGCGCTGCGCCAATCTCATGGCGCATAACCGGCCCACACCCCCCGACCCGCCGGACCGCTCAGGCACCGCCCGCACGGGGCCGTACCAACCGACGAGGAGACGCCGATGGCACCAGCCATCATGCTTGCGGCGGACGCACCCAAGCTGTCGTCCGCCAACACAGGCTTCATGCTGATCGCTTCCGCCCTGGTGCTGATCATGACGCCGGGTCTTGCCTTCTTCTACGGAGGCATGGTCCGCGTCAAGAGCACCCTGAACATGCTGATGATGAGCTTCATCAGCATGGGCATCGTCACCATTCTGTGGGTGCTCTACGGCTTCTCCCTCGCCTTCGGCACGAACAACAGCCTCATCGGCTGGGACTCCGACTGGTTCGGCCTGCGCAAGATCGGTCTGACCGAGCTCTGGCCCGGCTACAGCATCCCGATCTTCGTGTTCATGGTCTTCCAGATGATGTTCGCGATCATCACGCCGGCCCTGATAAGCGGCGCCCTCGCGGACCGCGTGAAGTTCTCGGCCTGGTCGCTGTTCATCGCCCTGTGGCTCACGCTCGTCTACGTTCCGGTCGCCCACTGGGTCTGGGGTGCCGACGGCTGGGCCTTCAAGCTCGGTGTGATCGACTTCGCGGGTGGTACGGCGGTCCACATCAACGCGGGTGCGGCGGCGCTCGGTGTCATCCTCGTCATCGGCAAGCGGGTCGGCTTCAAGAAGGACCCGATGCGCCCGCACAGCCTCCCGCTGGTCATGCTCGGCGCAGGGCTGCTGTGGTTCGGCTGGTTCGGCTTCAACGCGGGCTCCTGGCTCGGCAACGACGACGGCGTCGGCGCGCTGATGTTCGTCAACACGCAGGTCGCGACGGCCGCCGCCATGCTGGCCTGGCTCGCCTACGAGAAGATCCGGCACGGCGCGTTCACCACGCTGGGCGCCGCCTCCGGCGCGGTCGCCGGCCTGGTCGCGATCACCCCGTCCGGCGGTGCGGTCTCCCCGCTCGGCGCGATCGCCGTCGGTGCCATCGCCGGTGTCGCCTGCGCCGCGGCCGTGGGCCTGAAGTTCAAGTTCGGCTATGACGACTCCCTGGACGTCGTCGGCGTCCACATGGTCGGCGGCATCATCGGCTCCCTGCTGATCGGCTTCTTCGCCACCGGCAAGGGCCAGTCCACCGCGACCGGCGTCTTCTACGGCGACCACTCCTTCACCCAGCTGTGGAAGCAGTGCGCCGGTGTCGGCGCGGTCCTCGCCTACTCGCTTCTCGTCTCCGCGGTCCTCGCCTTCCTGCTCGACAAGACGATCGGCATGCGGGTCACCGAGGACGAGGAGATCTCCGGCATCGACCAGGCCGAGCACGCCGAGACCGCCTACGACTTCAGCGGCGCCGGCGGCGGTGTCATCGGTTCCGCCGCCCAGGCCTCCGCCCTGGCCGCCACGCAGACCAAGAAGGTGGACGCATGAAGCTCATCACCGCCGTCGTCAAGCCCCACCGGCTGGACGAGATCAAGGAAGCCCTTCAGGCGTTCGGCGTCCACGGCCTGACGGTCACCGAGGCCAGCGGTTACGGTCGTCAGCGGGGCCACACCGAGGTCTACCGCGGGGCCGAGTACACCGTCGACCTGGTGCCCAAGATCCGCATCGAGGTGCTGGCCGAGGACGACGACGCCGAGCAGCTGATCGAGGTCGTCGTCAAGGCGGCCCGCACCGGCAAGATCGGTGACGGCAAGGTCTGGTCCCTGCCGGTCGAGACGGCCGTACGCGTCCGCACCGGCGAGCGCGGCCCGGACGCGCTCTGACCAACATCTCTGAGAACGGGAGTCGCTGGGTGACGGGTACGGACATGCGCACGGAAGCAGAGGACTCGGGACCCAGCGGCTACGCGGCGGCCCGGCTGCGCCTCCTCACCGAGGGGGCGCGGTCCGGGCCGCCGCGCCGTGCGGCCCTCGCGGAACTGACCGACGACTGGCTCGGCGGACTGTTCACCGCGGCGGCCGGCGCGCTCCCGGGCGTCTGTCTGGTCGCCGTCGGGGGGTACGGCCGTGGCGAGCTGTCCCCGCGCAGCGACCTGGACCTGCTCCTGCTGCACGACGGCAGCGACACCAAGGCGGTCGCCGCGCTGGCCGACCGCCTCTGGTACCCCGTCTGGGACCTCGGCCTCGCCCTCGACCACTCGGTGCGCACTCCGGGGGAGGCCCGCAGGACCGCCGGGGAGGATTTGAAAGTCCAACTCGGTCTCCTGGACGCCCGCCATCTCGCCGGCGACCGCGGCCTCACCGCCGGCCTGCGGACGGCCGTCCTCGCCGACTGGCGCAACCAGGCCCCCAAGCGCCTTCCCGAACTCCAGGAGCTGTGCGCCGAACGCGCCGAGCGCCAGGGCGAGTTGCAGTACCTGCTGGAACCCGACCTCAAGGAGGCGCGCGGCGGCCTGCGGGACGCCACCGCCCTGCGCGCCGTAGCCGCCTCCTGGCTCGCCGACGCCCCGCGCGAGGGCCTCGCGGACGCCCGCCGGCGCCTGCTCGACGTCCGGGACGCGCTCCATCTGGCGACGGGCCGCGCGACCGACCGGCTCGCGCTCCAGGAGCAGGACCAGGTGGCGGACGGGCTGGGTCTGCTCGACGCGGACACCCTGCTGCGGCAGGTGTACGAGGCGGCGCGGGTCATCTCGTACGCCAGCGATGTCACCTGGCGCGAGGTGGGGCGCGTGCTGCGTTCGCGCGCCGTACGGCCGCGTCTGCGCGCCATGCTGGGTGGCGGCAAGCCGGTCGCGGAACGATCGCCGCTGGCCGAGGGTGTGGTGGAGCAGGACGGCGAGGTGGTGCTCGCCCGTGCCGCACGCCCCGAGCGCGACCCCGTGCTCCCCTTGCGCGCCGCGGCAGCCGCCGCGCAGGCCGGCCTCCCGCTCTCCCTGCACGCCGTACGGCGCATGGCCGCCACCGCACGCCCCCTGCCCACCCCCTGGCCCGCCGAGGCCCGTGAGCAGTTGGTCACGCTGCTCGGCTCGGGCCGGCCGACCGTCGATGTCTGGGAGGCGCTGGAGGCGGAGGGCCTGATCAGCCGCCTGCTGCCGGACTGGGAACGGGTCCGCTGCCGCCCGCAGCGCAACGCCGTCCACCTCTGGACGGTCGACCGGCACCTCATCGAGACGGCCGTCCGCGCCTCCGAACTGACCCGCCGCGTCAGCCGCCCCGACCTGCTCCTGGTCGCCGCCCTGCTGCACGACATCGGCAAGGGCTGGCCCGGCGACCACTCGGTGGCCGGCGAGATCATCGCCAGGGACGTGGCCACACGGATCGGCTTCGACCGGTCGGACGTGGCCGTGCTGTCCCTCCTGGTGCGCCACCACCTGCTGCTCATCGAGACGGCCACCCGCCGCGACCTGGACGACCCGGCCACGGTCCGCTCGGTCGCCGAGGCCGTCGGCACCGAGAGCACCCTGGAGCTGCTGCACGCGCTCACGGAGGCCGACGCCCTCGCCACCGGGCCGGCGGCCTGGTCCTCCTGGCGCGGCTCCCTCGTCGCCGACCTGGTCCGGCGGGTCTGTGCCGTGCTCGCCGGGGACGCCCCCGAGGAGCCGGAGCCCGCCGCGCCCACGGCCGAGCAGGAGCGGCTGGCGATCGAGGCGTACCGCACGCGCGGCCCGGTCCTCGCACTGCGCGCCCAGCGGGAACCGGTCACCGAGGCGGAACCGTCCGGCGAACCTCTCGGTGTGGAGCTGGTCATCGCCGTACCCGACCAGCCCGCCGTGCTGCCCGCCGTCGCCGGTGTGCTCGCCGTGCACCGCCTCACGGTCCGTACGGCCGAGCTCCGAACCCTGCGCCTGCCGGACGACGTCGACGACGGCTTCGTGCTGCTGCTCAACTGGCGGGTGGCCGCCGAGTACGGCTCCCTGCCGCAGGCCACCCGGCTGCGCGCCGACCTCGTCCGCGCCCTCGACGGCAGCCTGGACATCGCCGGCCGCCTCGCCGAACGGGACGCGGCCTATCCGAGGCGCCGCGGCTGGGTGGCCCCGCCGCCCCGGGTGACGGTGGCTCCGGCGGCCTCCCACCACGCCACGGTGATCGAGGTCCGCGCCCAGGACGCCCCGGGCCTGCTGCATCGGATCGGGATGGCCCTGGAAAAGGCGGGCGTACGGGTCCGCAGCATGCATGTCAGCACGCTGGGCTCCAACGCCGTGGATGCCTTTTACGTCACCACGGGCGCGGGAGAGCCGCTGCCGGGCCAGGACGCGGCGTCGATGGCCCGGGTGCTGGAGGAGACGCTGCGGGCATGAGCCCGGCGGGGGAGTTCCGCTCGCCGATCGCGGCGGGCGGGGACGGCTCCCTTGCCGGGCCGGATACCCTGGAGGGCAGCCCAGACCATCTCCGACCCCGAGGACCGACGCCACCGTGTTCGATACCCTCTCCGACCGCCTCAGCGCGACTTTCAAAAACCTCCGCGGCAAGGGCAGGTTGTCCGAGGCGGACATCGACGCCACGGCACGCGAGATCCGCATCGCGCTCCTCGAGGCCGACGTGGCCCTGCCGGTCGTGCGCACGTTCATCAAGAACGTCAAGGAACGCGCGCTCGGCGCCGAGGTCTCTCGCGCGCTGAACCCGGCCCAGCAGGTACTGAAGATCGTCAACGACGAGCTCGTCACCATCCTCGGCGGCGAGACCCGGCGCCTGCGCTTCGCCAAGCAGCCGCCCACCGTGATCATGCTGGCGGGTCTGCAGGGTGCCGGTAAGACCACCCTCGCGGGCAAGCTCGCCAAGTGGCTCAAGGAGCAGGGCCACTCCCCGCTGCTGGTCGCCGCCGACCTCCAGCGCCCGAACGCCGTCAACCAGCTGAGCGTCGTCGCCGACCGTGCCGGCGTCGCGGTCTACGCGCCCGAGCCGGGCAACGGCGTCGGCGACCCGGTGAAGGTCGCCAAGGACTCCATCGACTTCGCGAAGTCCAAGGTCCACGACATCGTGATCGTGGACACCGCCGGCCGCCTCGGTATCGACGCCGAGATGATGCAGCAGGCCGCGGACATCCGTGACGCCGTCTCCCCGGACGAGATCCTGTTCGTCGTCGACGCGATGATCGGTCAGGACGCCGTCAACACGGCCGAGGCCTTCCGTGACGGCGTCGGCTTCGACGGCGTGGTGCTCTCCAAGCTCGACGGTGACGCCCGCGGTGGTGCCGCCCTGTCGATCCGGCAGATCACCGGCAAGCCGATCATGTTCGCGTCCAACGGCGAGAAGCTGGACGACTTCGACGCCTTCCACCCGGACCGGATGGCCTCCCGCATCCTCGACCTGGGTGACCTGCTCACCCTGATCGAGCAGGCGGAGAAGACCTTCAGCCAGGAAGAGGCCGCCAAGATGGCCTCGAAGCTGGCGTCCAAGAAGGGCCAGGACTTCACCCTGGACGACTTCCTGGCCCAGATGGAACAGGTCCGGAAGATGGGCAGCATCAGCAAGCTGCTCGGCATGCTCCCGGGCATGGGCCAGATCAAGGACCAGATCCAGAACATCGACGAGCGGGACGTCGACCGCACCGCCGCGATCATCAAGTCGATGACCCCGGGCGAACGCCAGGACCCGACGATCATCAACGGCTCCCGCCGCGCCCGTATCGCCAAGGGTTCCGGCGTCGAGGTCAGCGCGGTGAAGAACCTGGTCGAGCGGTTCTTCGAGGCCCGCAAGATGATGTCCCGCATGGCCCAGGGCGGCGGTATGCCGGGCATGCCGGGGATCCCGGGCATGGGCGGCGGCCCCGGCCGGCAGAAGAAGCAGCAGAAGAAGTCCAAGGGCAAGCAGCGCTCCGGCAACCCGATGAAGCGCAAGCAGCAGGAGCTGGAGGAGGCTCAGCGCCGCGAGGCCGCCGCACAGGCCGGAGGCGCCTTCGGGGTGCCGCAGCAGGGCGGCCAGGACTTCGAGCTGCCGGACGAGTTCAAGAAGTTCATGGGCTGAGTCGCCCCGCAGTCCACCTCTGCGCGTGCCAGGGGTTGGTCGTTGTCGTACCGTCCGCATATGACCAACCCCGCGCCGCCACGCAAGTCACCTGACCAGCCCTGGCGTACCGAGGGCGCCCCCGACGAGCCGCCGCAGCAGCAGCCCGGCGGGCGCCGGATGCGCGGCGGCTGGTGGCGGCTGATCATCACCGCACTGGTCGTGTACCTGATCGCCAACCTGGTGCTGTCCTACTTCGACCAGGCCAACGAGCCGACGATCTCGTACACCGAGTTCAGCAGACAGGTGAACGACGGCAATGTCGCCAAGATCTACGCCAAGGGCGACTCGATCCAGGGCCAGCTGAGGAAGGGGCGGAACAACCCCGAGGGCGGCGGGAACTACACCAAGTTCAACACCGAGCGCCCGTCCTTCGCGAACGACAACCTCTGGTCGAACCTGACCAAGCACAACGTCACGGTCACGGCCGAGCCGGTCGTCCAGCACCGCAGCTTCCTGTCCAACCTGCTGATCTCGCTGGCCCCGATGCTGATCATCGTCGCCCTGTGGATCTTCGTCTCGCGGCGCATGAGCGCGGGGCTCCGCGGCGCGGGCGGCATGCTCGGCCGCAAGGCGCCGCCGAAGCCGGTCGAACTGGTGCCGGGGGAGAAGCGCACCACCTTCGCCGACGTGGCCGGTATCGACGAGGTCGAGGGCGAGCTCAACGACGTCGTCGACTTCCTGAAGAACCCCGACGCCTACCGCCGCATGGGCGCCAAGATGCCCCGCGGCGTCCTGCTCTCCGGCCCGCCCGGCACCGGAAAGACGCTGCTCGCGCGCGCGGTCGCCGGGGAGGCGGGCGTGCCGTTCTTCTCCGCGTCCGCGTCCGAGTTCATCGAGATGATCGTGGGCGTGGGCGCCTCCCGCGTTCGGGAACTGTTCGCGGAGGCCCGCAAGCTCGCCCCGTCGATCATCTTCATCGACGAGATCGACACCATCGGGCGGGCCCGCGCCGGCGGCGCGTCGATGGGCGGGCACGACGAGCGCGAGCAGACCCTGAACCAGATCCTCACCGAGATGGACGGCTTCTCCGGCTCGGAGGGCGTCATCGTCATCGCGGCCACCAACCGCGCCGACATCCTCGACCCGGCGCTGACCCGCCCCGGCCGCTTCGACCGGATCGTCCAGGTCTCGCCCCCGGACCGCGGCGGCCGCAAGGCCATCCTGGAGATCCACACCCGCGACATCCCGCTCGCCCCGGACGTCGATCTGACCCACGTGGCCCGTACGACCCCGGGCATGACCGGCGCGGAACTGGCCAACCTCGCCAACGAGGCCGCCCTGATCGCGGTGAAGCGGGGGCAGCAGGCGGTGACGCAGACCGACCTCTCCGAGGCCCTGGAGAAGATCCAGCTCGGCGCGGAGCGGGCGCTGGTGATGCCGGAGGAGGAGCGCCGGCGCACCGCCTACCACGAGAGCGGGCACGCCCTGCTGGGCATGCTGCAGCCGGGCGCCGACCCCGTTCGCAAGATCACCATCGTGCCGCGCGGCCGGGCCCTCGGCGTCACCCTGTCCACGCCGGACGCGGACAAGTACGCGTACACCGAGGAGTACCTGCGCGGCCGGATCATCGGCGCGCTCGGCGGGATGGCGGCCGAGCAGGTCGTCTACGGCGTGATCACCACCGGTTCCGAGAGCGACCTGGAACAGGTCACCAACATCGCGCGCGGCATGGTGTCCCGCTGGGGCATGAGCGAGGAGGTCGGCCGCCTCTCCGCGCTCCCCAACGACGCCCAGCAGGCCTACGGTCTCGCCGCCGCCCCGCAGACCCTCGACGTGATCGACACCGAGATGCGGCGGATCGTGGACGAGTGCTACGAGGAGGCATGCCGCAAACTCCGCGACCATCGCGGCCAGTTGGACGCCCTCGCCCAGGCGCTGATGGCGAACGAGACGCTGGAGGAGGCGGACGCGTACCGGATCGCGGGCATCACGCGCCTGAGGAAGGACGTCGAGGAGGTCTAGGGCACGCGCGCGTGGGTGGCGTTCACGGCACGCGCGCGACGAGGTAACGGAAGACGTTCGGCATCCACACCGTCCCGTCGGGGCGCCGGTGCGGGTGCAGGGCCTCGGCGAGCTCCTTCTCCACCTGCTTGGCGTCCGTCGCCGCGATCGCCGCGTCGAACAGGCCGGTCGACAGCAGGCCCCGTACGGCGCTGTCGACGTCGGCGTACCCGAACGGGCAGGCCACCCGCCCCGAGCCGTCCGGCTTCAGCCCCGCCCGCTGGGCGACCTCCTCCAGGTCGTCCCGCCGGGCGGGCCGCCAGCTGCGCGCGCTGCGCAGGGGATCGGCCAGTTTCGTCGCCACCCGCAGCACCGAGGAGGTGGCGCAGCGCTCCGGCGGCCCCCAGCCGGCCAGCACCACGGCGGCTCCGTGCGCGGCCAGCGGCAGGGTGTCCGCGAGCAGTTCACCGAGCCCCTCGGAGTCCCCCGCGAGGCAGCCGACCGGCTCGAAGACGGTCACCAGCGTGTACGCGGCCGTCTCCGCGCCGGCCACGTCACGCGGCGAGCCGTCGACGAGCTGTACGGCGGCACGCGCGCGTGGGTGGTTTCTCCCGCCACGCGAACCGTGCCGGCCCGGGACACCGCCGCTTCTGTCGCGCGGGGCGAATCCGCCGGGGGCGCTGCCGCCGCCGCTTCTGTCGCGCGGGGCGTCCGCCGGCAGGCGTTCGGCGGCGAGGGCGAGCCGCTCCGGCGAGGAGGCGTCGACGCCGGTGACCGCGGCGCCTCTGCCGGCCGCCAGCAGCAGCGCCAGCCCGGAGCCGCAGCGCAGGCCCAGCAGCCGGGTGGCGGGGCCCACTTCGAGCCGTTCGTAGACGGCTTCGTAGAGCGGCACCAGCATCCGCTCCTGGATCTCGGACCAGTCACGCGCGCGTGCGCACCGGTCCACGCGGGGTGCGGAGTCCGCGTGAGACACGTGCTGCCGCACGAGCGTAGGTGTCATAGGTAAGCGCCCCAATCCGCCGACAGTTCGCCGCTGTGCCCGGTTGCGTGGCCCCCGTGCCGTGCGCGCGCACTTCCCACGTATGTCAGGTAACTCCGGGCTCGCGGCCCCGTCCAGGGGTCGTGGGGGCCCGCTTGGGGTCTGGGCGCCGGTGTGGCGAGATTTCACATCCCGGCAATCTGGATGGCCGTACGGTGTCCGCTTCGGGGGAACCGGCCGGTGCCGGGGGGTCGGGCGGCACGCGGTAACGCCACGGCCGTCACGGACGCTGACCGAAGTGAGGCAGGGCGAGGACAGCGGCCGAAACGGCTCTTGCGCAACCGCCGACCACCGGCGCATCGGGGCGTACACGCCGGGTCGTAGGGCGGACTACGCACCAGCTTGGTATGAGCTGTGAGGCTTCTGCGCAGATCAGCGCACCCGCCCTCGTCCGGACGCATCAGCGGCAACTGACGGGTACGTGCAAATTATTTGGGATGCCCCGGAATAGGAACACATTCGAGCTCCCGCTCGTTGTCATTACGTGAGCACGACACAGACACCACCTGTTCTCGCCGCAGAGCTGGCGCAGGCGTGGGCCGACATTCAGCGGTACCACCCCGAGCTGCCGGACCTCGCCGCGCCAGAATCCCTGATCGGAGAGTCGTCGTCCGCGTGCGGACACGAGCTCTCCTTCGAGCGACTGCTCCATGAGGCAGTCCACGGCATCGCCGCCGCCCGTGGGATCCGCGACACCTCCCGCGCCGGCCGCTACCACAACCGCCGCTTCCTCGCGATCGCCGAGGAGCTGGGCCTCGACCACCCCGAGGAGCCGCACCCGAGCAGCGGTTTCTCCCTGGTCACGCTCAACCCCGAGGCCAAGCGGCGCTACCGCCCGACCATCGAGCGGCTGCAGCGCGCGCTGAAGGCGCACACGGCGGCGACCTCCTCGGACACCACCCGCAGCTTCCGCGGCCCGGCCGCCCGGCACGGCTCCTCCGGCGGTGGTGTCCGCGTCAAGGCGGTCTGCGACTGCGGGCGCAACGTCCGTGTGGTCCCCTCGGTCCTCGCCCAGGCCCCCATCGTCTGCGGCGGCTGCGGCAAGCCCTTCAGGATCCCGGAGGTCGCGGGAGCGGCGTAGTCGCGGACGGGCCACGCAGTACCGGCATCTCGTGGGTGCCGGGCCGTGGACCGCGATCACTCGCGCCGGGCCGGCAACTTCACAGCTCCGAGCAGCGCACCCGACGTACGGTCACCTCCGCGCCGGGTGCGTCCGAGGCATGCCCCGCCCCAGCTCACACACCCTCGGCCAAAAGCGACCCGCGGGGTATGGCACAATGGCTAGCTGTACTCGACAGCCGCACAGGACCCCTCTCTCCTCCGGCTGACGCGTCCATCGGGCACTCGGGTACCGCAACCCCACGCGGCAGCTCCGCCGTGCCCAACCACGTCAAATCCAGGAGAACCCACTCCCGTGGCAGTCAAGATCAAGCTGAAGCGTCTGGGCAAGATCCGTTCGCCTCACTACCGCATCGTCGTCGCCGACTCCCGTACCCGCCGTGACGGCCGGGCCATCGAGGAGATCGGCAAGTACCACCCGACCTACAACCCGTCGGTCATCGAGGTGGACGCCGAGCGCGTGGCGTACTGGCTGGGTGTCGGCGCGCAGCCGACCGAGCCCGTTCTCGCCATCCTGAAGAAGACCGGCGACTGGCAGAAGTTCAAGGGCGAGCCGGCTCCCGCGCCGCTGCTCGTCGCCGAGCCCAAGCCGGCCCGTCCGTCGTTCGAGGCTCTCGGCGGTGACGACGAGGGCAAGGGTGAGGCGATCACCCAGAAGAAGAAGGCTGAGAAGAAGGACGAGGCCGCGGCTGAGTCCGAGTCGACCGAGGCCTGAGCAGCATGCTCGAAGAGGCGCTTGAGCACCTCGTGAAGGGCATCGTCGACAACCCTGACGATGTGCAGGTCGCCTCGCGCAACCTGCGCCGCGGGCGCGTGCTCGAGGTCCGGGTGCACCCCGACGACCTCGGCAAGGTGATCGGCCGCAACGGCCGTACCGCGCGCGCTCTGCGCACCGTCGTGGGCGCCATCGGCGGTCGCGGTGTCCGCGTCGACCTCGTCGACGTGGACCACGTCCGCTGACGCTTCATCGCAACCGGCTCGGGCCGGGGAGGGCCACTGGGCCGTCCCCGGCCCGCAGTCGTATGACAGGAGATCAGGCACAGTGCAGCTGGTAGTCGCACGGATCGGCCGTGCCCATGGCATCAAGGGCGAGGTCACCGTCGAGGTACGTACCGACGAGCCGGAACTCAGGCTCGCGCCCGGCGCCGTACTCGCCACGGATCCCGCCTCCGCGGGGCCGCTGACCATCGAGACGGGCCGCGTCCACAGCGGCCGCCTCCTCCTGCGCTTCGCGGGCGTCGGTGACCGCAACGCGGCCGAGGCCCTGCGCAACACCCTGCTGATCGCCGACGTCGACCCGGAGGAACTGCCCGAGGGCGAGGACGAGTACTACGACCACCAGCTCATCGACCTCGACGTGGTCACCGAGGACGGGGCGGAGGTCGGCCGGATCACCGAGATCTCGCACCTGCCCTCCCAGGACCTGTTCATCGTGGAGCGGCCCGACGGCAGCGAGGTGATGATCCCGTTCGTGGAGGAGATCGTCACCGAGATCGACCTGGAGGAGCAGAAGGCGGTCATCGCGCCCCCGCCGGGCCTGATCGACGACCGCGCGGTGATCGACTCGACCCGGGACGAGTCCTGATGCGCCTCGACGTCGTCACGATCTTCCCCGAGTACCTGGAGCCGCTGAACGTCTCCCTCGTGGGCAAGGCACGCGCGCGTGGACAGCTCGACGTCCATGTGCACGACCTGCGCGCGTGGACGTACGACCGGCACAACACGGTCGACGACACGCCGTACGGCGGCGGCCCCGGGATGGTCATGAAGACCGACCCCTGGGGTGACGCCCTGGACACGGTCCTCGCCGACGGCTACGAGACCGGCGACCGGGCCCCCGCGCTGATCGTGCCCACGCCCAGCGGCCGCCCCTTCACCCAGGAACTGGCCGTCGAGCTCTCCGAGCGCCCCTGGCTGATCTTCACGCCGGCCCGCTACGAGGGCATCGACCGGCGCGTCATGGACGAGTACGCCACCCGTATGCCCGTCTACGAGGTCTCCATCGGCGACTACGTGCTCGCCGGCGGCGAGGCGGCCGTCCTGGTCGTCACGGAGGCCGTGGCCCGGCTGCTGCCCGGCGTCCTCGGCAACGCCGAGTCCCACCGCGACGACTCCTTCGCGCCCGGCGCGATGGCGAGCCTTCTGGAAGGCCCCGTCTACACCAAGCCGCCCGTCTGGCGCGGCCGGGACATCCCGGACGTGCTGCTCAGCGGCCACCACGGCAGGATCGCCCGCTGGCGCCGCGACGAGGCCCTCAGGCGTACGACCGCCAACCGGCCCGACCTGATCGAGCGCTGCGACCCCAAGGCCTTCGACAAGAAGGACCGCGAGACGCTCTCCATCCTGGGCTGGGAACCGGACCCGGAGGGGGAGCCGTACGGCCGATTTTGGCGGCGGGCCGAGGGCGTGGAACAATAGACCGCTGTTGTGCGCCCGTCCGGCGTGCGCCCCTGCCACAGGGGGACACGACGTCCGCCCCGACCCGCACACGGCTTCGTGCAAACACCTAGTTTCCGTTGATGACCTGTGGCATCAGCGAAGAAAGCAGACGAAATGTCTCACCTGCTCGACTCCGTCGACTCCGCGTCGCTGCGCAGCGACATCCCGGCCTTCCGTCCGGGCGACACCGTCAACGTCCACGTCCGCGTCATCGAGGGCAACCGCTCCCGTGTGCAGCAGTTCAAGGGCGTTGTGATCCGCCGCCAGGGCTCCGGTGTCCGCGAGACCTTCACGGTCCGCAAGGTCTCGTTCTCCGTCGGCGTCGAGCGCACCTTCCCGGTGCACACCCCGATCGTCGAGAAGATCGAGCTCGTCACCCGCGGTGACGTGCGCCGCGCCAAGCTGTACTACCTCCGTGACCTGCGCGGCAAGGCCGCGAAGATCAAGGAGAAGCGCGAGAGCTGAGCGCTTGCCCGGTGTCAAGGCCTTCACCGGGGCCACAGCGGAGCCGGATAGCATCTGGCTTCGATGGACACCGAAGCACAGCCGACGGAACGCGACCGCTCCTCCCACCCGGATTCCCCGGGGCCGGAGGGACGGTCGCGTTTCGCGTTGGTGGCGCGGGTCGCCGACTGGCTGCCGGGCGGCAGGATCACCCTCACCCTTTTCGCCTGCCTGGCGTTTTTGCTGGTCCTCAATGCTTTCGTGGTGCAACCGTTCCAGATTCCGAGCGGATCCATGGAACAGGGATTGAGGATCGGGGACCGCGTTCTCGTAAATAAGTTGGCGTACCGTTTCGGTGCCCGGCCGCGCCGCGGCGACGTGGTCGTGTTCGACGGCACCGGGTATTTCGGGGACGCCGACTACGTCAAGCGTGTGGTCGGGGTGGGGGGAGACCGTGTCGCCTGCTGCGACAAGAAGGGGAGGATCGAGGTGAACGGCCGTCCGGTCGAGGAGTCGGCGTTCCTCTATCCGGGGGACAGCCCCTCCAGCGTGCCCTTCGACGTCGTCGTGCCCGCCGGCCGCCTGTTCCTCCTCGGCGACCACCGCAGCGACTCCAGCGACTCCCGGGACCATCTCGGCTCGCCCGGCGGTGGCATGGTCCCGGTCGGCGACGTCATCGGCCGCGCCGACTGGATCGTGTGGCCGTACGACCACTGGACGCACCTGAGCCGACCCTCCGCCTACGCGCGCGTGCCCGCCGTATCGCCGGAGGGCGCGCATGGGTAACCGCGGCAAACCACGCGGGGTGCCCACCAACCCCGCCGAGAACCTGCTGCCCACCGGGTCGCGCCGCACCTCCGCGCCCGGCGGCGGCCGTACGCGCGCGGAGCGGCGCAAACTCCAGCGCAAGGTCAAACGCAAGCGCCGGCGTTCGGCCGTACGGGAGATCCCCCTTCTGGTCGGTGTCGCCGTCCTCATAGCGCTCGTCCTGAAGACCTTCCTCGTGCAGGCCTTCGTGATCCCGTCCGGCTCGATGGAGCAGACCATCCGGATCGGCGACCGCGTCCTGGTCGACAAGCTCACCCCGTGGTTCGGCACCAAGCCGCAGCGCGGGGACGTCGTCGTCTTCCACGACCCGGGCGGCTGGCTGGCCGACGAGCAGACCGTCAAGAAGCACGACCCGGTCGTCGTCAAACAGCTCAAAGAAGGCCTCACCTTCATCGGCCTGCTGCCCTCGGACAACGAGAAGGACCTGATCAAGCGGGTCATCGGGGTCGGCGGCGATCACGTCAAGTGCTGCGACGCGCAAGGCCGGGTCACCGTCAACGGCGTACCGCTGACCGAGAAGGATTACCTCTATCCGGGGAACTCGCCCTCCTCCACCCCCTTCGACATCACCGTGCCCAAGGGCCGGCTGTGGGTCATGGGCGACCACCGGGACGACTCCGCCGACTCCCGCGCCCACCAGAACACGCCGTACGGCGGCACGGTTTCCGAGGACTCCGTCGTCGGCCGGGCCGTCGTGATCGGCTGGCCCCTCGGCCATTGGACACGCCTACGGGAACCTAAAACCTTCGCAAGCGTCGCCGACTCCCCGGCGGGTGCGACCGCCGGTCCCCTGCTGTCGCATAGGGTTGCCCCCGAGAATCCGAACGGACTGACCCAGCTCCCGACCCCTGCGGAACTCCCGCTCGTTATGGGAGTGGTGGGCCTGCGTCATATGTGGGGCAGGCGGCGGCACAGAGTAAGGAGTTGGCGTGGGGGATGTGGCGGTTGGCGCACGGTCGGGGCACGACGGCGAGGAGCACCGCGGGCACCCCGTGGAAGCGAACGCCCCCGTGCCGGACAGCGCCATGACCTCAGGGAATGACCCGGCGGGCGACCAGGGCGCGCCGGACGAAGAACAGCGGCCCCCGGCCGGGGACGCGAGCGCGGGCGCATCCGGTGCCCAGCCGAAGAAGCCACGCTCCTTCTGGAAGGAGCTGCCCATCCTCGTCGTCATCGCGCTGGTCCTGGCGCTGCTGATCAAGACGTTCCTGGTGCAGGCGTTCTCGATCCCGTCCGCCTCGATGCAGAACACCCTCCAGGTGGGTGACCGCGTCCTGGTCGACAAGCTCACCCCGTGGTTCGGCTCCAAGCCGGAGCGCGGCGAGGTCGTCGTCTTCCACGACCCGGACGACTGGCTGGCGGGCGAACCGGCGCCGACCCCGAACGCCGTGCAGCAAGTCCTCAGCTGGATCGGCCTGATGCCGTCCGCCAACGAGAAGGACCTCATCAAGCGCGTGATCGGCGTCGGCGGTGACACGGTCCAGTGCAGGGGCACCGGCCCGCTGCTGGTCAACGGCAGGGCGCTGAACGAGCCGTACGTGTACGCCGGCAACACGCCGTGCACGGACGACGAGCTCGGCGGCCAGTTCAAGGTGAAGGTCCCCAAGGGCTACATCTGGGTGATGGGCGACCACCGCCAGAACTCCCGCGACTCGCGCTACAACCAGTCCGACAAGCACCACGGCATGGTCCCGGTCGACGACGTCGTGGGCCGCGCGATCGTCAAGGCCTGGCCGATCAACCACTGGGGCACCCTGCCGGTCCCGGACACCTTCGACCAGCCCGGCATCAACCAGCAGACCCCGGCGTCCGCCGCCCTGACGGTGGCCCCGCAGGGCGTGGCCATCGCGGCGGTGCTGCCGGTGGCGGTGTGGCGGCGCCGGCGCGCGGACCGGCTGGAGTCCAAGGCCGAGCGGAAGACGTCCGCGGGCAGCCGATGACCCGGGAGGGCCGCGCGCTCCCCGACGGGTGGACGGTGGACCGCCTGCGCGCTCACTCGGGCGACACGCGCGCGGTCGCGCTCTGCCCGGACCGGCTCGTGTACGTCGAGGACGGCAGCGGCGGCGATCCCGAGCCGCTGCACCCCTCGTACGTGCTGGCCTTCGGCGAGCTCTGCCTCGTCGACCACGACGGCGAGTGGTATATGGGCTCCCTGCGCGACGACGGCTCGGTGGCCTGCTGGGCCTCGTACGGGTCCGACCTGGCCGAGGCGATCCGGAGCCTGTGAGTCCGGCGCCTGCCGTGCCTTTGCCCCCGGTCGTGAAACAGGGGCTGCCCCTGCCTGGTACTGCCGGGTAGGGTGCGGGTCCATGGGTGGCGAGAGCACGACGCGTACGGCCCCGCACAGCGGCGGGACAGGCACGGCACAGCCCGGCGGCGGCCGGCTCGGACAGCGATTGTCCTCCGTGGCCGTGGCACTGGGTCTGGTGCTGTTCCTCGGCGGATTCGCCTGGGCGGCGGTGACCTACCGGCCGTACACCGTGCCCACCAGCTCGATGACGCCCACGATCGACGCCGGTGACCGGGTGCTGGCCCAGCGCGTCGACGGCGGCGAGGTGCGCCGCGGTGACGTGGTGGTCTTCGAGGACAAGAGCTGGGTCACCGGCGCCAAGGTGGTCAAGCGGGTGGTCGCGGTCGGCGGCGACACCGTCTCCTGCTGCACCAACGGCAAGCTGACCGTCAACGGCAAGCAGATCGACGAGCCCTATCTGCCCAAGGGCAGCCTGGCCGAGAACCAGAACTTCCCGGCCGTGACCGTCCCCCAGGGTCGCCTCTTCCTCCTCGGTGACCAGCGCCAGGGCTCCCTGGACTCCACCGCCCACCTCACCGACGCCGCCAAGGGCACGGTCTCCCGGGACGCGGTGAGCGCCCGGGTGGACGCCGTCGTATGGCCCTGGAAGGGCTCGCTCAAGCGCCCCACCGGCTTCGAGGCCCTGGGCACCCTCTCCCAGCCCGGCCCGCTCGGCACGATCGAGCTGCTGATCGCCGCCGGCGGCGTCCTGGTCCTGGCCGGCGGTGCCTACGGCCCGATCGCGGGGCGCAGGGCCCGCTCCCGAGCCCGTACCGCCCGCCCGGAGGCGGCCGGTGCCCGCTGACCCCGCGCGGACCGGCGAGGGGGCGTACGAGGAGTCGTACGAGGGCGGTCTGCGCAAGGTGGCCCGGGTGGTCCTGCTGGATCCCGAGCAGCGCATCCTTCTCCTCCACGGCCATGAGCCGAACGATCCGGCCGACGACTGGTGGTTCACCCCGGGCGGCGGTCTGGAGGGCGCCGAGACGCGCGAGGAGGCCGCGCTGAGGGAACTCGCCGAGGAGACCGGCATCACCGACGTCGACCTCGGCCCGGTGCTGTGGCGGCGCAGGTGCTCCTTCCCGTTCGCGGGCCGCCGCTGGGACCAGGACGAGTGGTACTACCTGGCGCGTACGACGCAGACGGCCACCGCGGCGACGGGGCTCACGGAGCTGGAGCGACGCAGTGTCGCCGGAGCGCGCTGGTGGACGTGTCGGGAACTGACCCGGGCACATGAGACGGTGTATCCGACCAGACTCGCCGAGCTGCTGCGCACACTGCTCGACGAAGGTCCCCCGGCCAGTCCTGTGACCCTCGACCCGGAAATCGTCTAGCGACAATCGGCTGGCGACCCGGAAATCGTCTGAGGGGCCGTCGGACTGGCGCACAATGGTGGGATCGCACGGCTGAAGGGGAACATGCCATGAGCGCCGAGGACCTCGAGAAGTACGAGACCGAGATGGAGCTGAAGCTCTACCGGGAGTACCGAGATGTCGTCGGTCTGTTCAAATATGTGATCGAGACCGAGCGGCGTTTCTACCTCACCAACGACTACGAGATGCAGGTGCACTCGGTCCAGGGCGAGGTGTTCTTCGAGGTGTCGATGGCCGATGCCTGGGTCTGGGACATGTACCGGCCGGCACGCTTCGTGAAGCAGGTCAGGGTCCTCACGTTCAAGGATGTGAACATCGAGGAGCTGAACAAGACCGACCTGGAGCTGCCGGGCGGGTGACGGGGTTTTCCACAACTGCCGGGTTGTCCACCAAGATCAACATCTTGGGACGGGATGCGTGACGGTTGGCGCCGGAGGTGGTGCCGACATGAACGCACGAGAAGCACTCGGCAAGTACGGCGAGAGCCTGGCCGCCCGGCGGCTCGCCGCGGCCGGAATGACGATCCTGGAGCGCAACTGGCGCTGCGGACGGTCCGGTGAGATCGACATCGTCGCGCGGGACGGGGAGACCCTGGTCGTCTGCGAGGTGAAGACCCGCAGGGGCGGCGACTACGAACACCCGATGGCCGCGGTGACCCCAGGGAAGGCGGCCAGGCTGCGTGAGCTGGCCGAACACTGGATCCAGGCCCACGGAGGAGCACCACCGGGCGGCGTCCGCATCGACCTGATCGGCGTCCTGCTGCCCCACCGGGGCGCCCCGTCCGTCGAGCACGCGCGGGGGGTGGCCTGAATGGGATTCGCCCGCACCTGCTCGGTGGCCCTGGTCGGCGTGGAGGGCGTCGTCGTAGAGGTCCAGGCCGACCTGGAACCCGGAGTCGCGGCCTTCACCCTGGTGGGCCTCCCGGACAAGAGCCTGACGGAGAGCCGCGACCGGGTTCGGGCGGCGGTGGTGAACTCGGGCGGCGAGTGGCCGCAGAAGAAGCTCACCGTCGGACTCAGCCCGGCCTCGGTGCCGAAGGCCGGTTCCGGCTTCGACCTGGCCGTCGCCTGCGCGGTGCTCGGCGCCGCCGAACGGATCGACCCGCGCGTCCTCGCGGACATCGTCATGATCGGGGAACTGGGCCTGGACGGCCGGGTCCGGCCGGTCCGCGGCATCCTGCCGGCCGTGCTCGCCGCGGCCGACGCCGGCTACGAGCAGGTGGTCGTGCCCGAGTGCGCCGCCGCCGAGGCCTCGCTGGTTCCCGGCGTCTCGGTGCTCGGGGTCCGCAGCCTGCGGCAGCTCATCGCGGTCCTCACCGAGGAGCCCGTCCCCGAGGAGGAACCGGACGAGCAGGGCCGCCCCGATCCTCTGCTGGCCGGGCTGCGCGTGCCGGGCACCGGCGCGGCCACCGGGATACACAGCGTCGGCGCCGCACAGCACGACCATGACCACGACCTGGCGGACGTCGTGGGCCAGACCTCGGCCCGTACGGCGGTGGAGGTGGCCGCCGCCGGCGGACACCACCTGTTCCTCGAGGGCCCGCCCGGCGCGGGCAAGACCATGCTCGCCGAGCGGCTGCCTGCCGTCCTGCCCCGCCTCACCAGGGAGGAATCCCTGGAGGTCACGGCGGTGCACTCGGTGGCCGGGCTGCTGCCGCCGGGCAAGCCGCTCATCGACGTCGCCCCCTACTGCGCGCCGCATCATTCGGCCACGATGCAGTCGCTCGTCGGCGGAGGCCCGGGCATCGCACGACCCGGCGCGGTCTCCCTCGCCCATCGTGGCGTGCTGTTCCTGGACGAGGCGCCCGAGTTCCACAGCCAGACCCTGGACGCCCTGCGGCAGCCGCTGGAGTCGGGGCACGTCGTGATCGCGCGCAGCGCGGGCGTCGTCCGGTTCCCGGCACGCTTCCTCATGGTGCTGGCGGCCAACCCCTGCCCCTGCGGACGCTTCTCGCAACGCGACTCCCTGTGCGAGTGCCCGCCGTCGGCGATCCGCCGCTATCAGTCCCGGCTCTCCGGTCCGCTGCTGGACCGGGTGGACCTGCGCGTCGAGGTCGATCCGGTCACCCGGGCCCAGCTCACCGAGCCCGGCGCCCGCGGTGAGTCCACGGCAACCGTGGCCGAGCGGGTACGACAGGCCCGCGAGCGCACGGCGGCCCGCCTGGCCGGAACCCCCTGGCGCACCAACAGCGAGGTCCCCGGCCGGGAACTGCGCAGCCGCTACCACCCCGTGGCCGGCGCGATGGACGAGGCCGAGCGCAACCTGGAGCGCGGCGCGCTCACGGCCCGCGGCATCGACCGGGTCCTGCGCGTCGCCTGGACGGTCGCCGACCTCCTCGGACACGACCGCCCGGACGCCGTCGACGTCGCCCTGGCCCTGCACCTGCGCACGGGAGTCCCCCGAGGGGTGCCGATGGCCATCGGGGCGCTGACATGACCACGGGCGAGGATCCCGGAGACGAGCTGCTCGGGCGGGTCTTTCTCTGCCGGGTGATCGAGCCGGGGGACGAGGTCGGTGGGCGGTGGGTCCGGGAGTTCGGGGTGGGGGAGGTGGTGCGGCGGTTGCGGGACGGGGGTGAGGCCCTGCCGGGGGTGAGTGAGGTGCGGTGGGGTGGGCTGGTGGCTCGGGCCCGGCGGGCCGAGCCGGAGCGGGATCTCGCGGTGGCCGGGGAGACCGGGGCGCGGTTCGTGCGGCCCGGGGACACCGAGTGGCCCGGGCAGCTCGATGACCTCGGGGATGCGCGGCCGATCGGGCTGTGGGTGCGCGGGCGGCCCAGCCTGCGGATGTGGGCGCTGAGGTCCGTGGCCGTGGTGGGTGCGCGTGCCTGCACCGAGTACGGCACCCACGTCGCCGCCACCCTCGCCGCAGGCCTCGCCGAGCGGGGCTGGGTGGTGGTCTCGGGCGGTGCGTACGGCATCGACGGCGCCGCCCACCGGGGCGCCCTCGCCGCCCGCGGGGCCACCGTCGCCGTCCTGGCCTGCGGAGTCGACCGGCCCTACCCGCGCGGCCACGCCGCGCTGATCGGCAGGATCGCGGAACAGGGACTGGTGGTCGGCGAGTTGCCCCCGGGCGACCATCCGACGCCGAGCCGCTTCATCCTCCGCAACCGCGTCATCGCCGCGCTGACCAGGGGAACTGTCGTCGTGGAGGCCGCCCACCGCAGCGGCTCCCTGGCCACCGCGCGGGCAGCGGAGCGCCTCGGCCGGTTCACCATGGGCGTGCCCGGTCCCGTCACCAGCGCCCTCTCCGCCGGCGTCCACGAACTGCTCAGGGCAGCGGCCGCCCTGGTCACCGATGCCGCGGAGGTCGTCGAACTCGTGGGGGACATCGGTGAGCTCGCCCCCGCCCGCCGGGGCCCCGTACTGCCGCGTGACCTGCTGGAACCCGCCGCCCGGGCGGTCCTCGCCGCCCTGCCCGGCAACCGCGCGGCCGGCGTCGAGGAGATCGCGCTCGCCACGCCGACCACCCGGGACCAGGCGATCGCGAGACTGTACGAACTCCGAGCACTTGGTTACGTCGAACGACACGGCGACAGCTGGAAGTTGACACGCCAGGCGGTGATGTCGGTCCGTGACGGTCGCGGCCCCCGCTGACCGAGCGTGTTCGGCCGTCCGGGGGAACCCCCGACGCCCTTGATGTTTCCCGGAGTTGACGCTCCGGCCGGTCACGCAGAGCGAGTCGCGGACGGCGCGCGCGAGGCCGGCCGGTGCGCCCCGCGCACGGGTGGAGCCGCACTGTTCGCACACCGCGACACCTCAGTCACGCTACGCTCACGAAGGCGCCGACACAGATCCCGCCAACTCGACACCAGACCGACAGCTCACCCAGGCAGCCCACTTCCCCGCACGAACCCCACCCCGTCCCACTTCACAGCACTTCACAGCACTTCACGGCAGAACGGCACAAGGCGACGAATGCCCCAGCACACCTCCGGGTCCGACCGGGCGGCGATCCCCCCAGCCGCCCGCGACGGTGGCAGCGTGCGGCCGCCCGCTCCCTCGACGCTCGACGAGCTGTGGCGGTCGTACAAGGCGACGGGGGACGACCGGCTGCGGGAGCAGCTGATCCTGCACTACTCGCCGCTCGTGAAATACGTCGCGGGCCGGGTCAGCGTCGGTCTGCCGCCCAATGTGGAGCAGGCCGACTTCGTCTCCTCCGGCGTCTTCGGGCTGATCGACGCGATCGAGAAGTTCGACATCGACCGGGAGATCAAGTTCGAGACGTACGCGATCACCCGGATCCGGGGCGCGATGATCGACGAGCTGCGGGCGCTCGACTGGATTCCCCGGTCGGTGCGGCAGAAGGCGCGGAACGTGGAGCGGGCCTACGCCACCCTGGAGGCGCGGCTGCGCCGCACCCCGACCGAGGGCGAGGTCGCCGCGGAGCTGGACATGGAGGTCGATGAGCTGCACGCCGTGTTCAGCCAGTTGTCGCTGGCCAACGTGGTAGCGCTGGAGGAGCTGCTGCACGTCGGCAGCGAGGGCGGGGACCGGCTCAGCCTCATGGACACGCTGGAGGACACCGCCGCCGACAACCCGGTGGAGGTCGCCGAGGACCGCGAGCTGCGCCGCTTCCTCGCACGGGCGATCAACACGCTGCCCGAGCGGGAGAAGACCGTGGTCACGCTGTACTACTACGAAGGGCTCACCCTCGCCGAGATCGGTAACGTCCTCGGGGTCACCGAGAGCCGGGTCAGCCAGATCCACACCAAGTCGGTACTGCAGTTGCGGGCCAAGCTGGCGAGCTTCGGCCGCTGAGCGCGACGGCTCGGCTTTCCGGCGGCGCGGGGCGAGTGGCTCCCGTTCGGGTGGGGGCGTCCGTAAAGTGGTTGACGTGCCAAGGATTCGAGCGGCCTCCGTGGCCGAGCACCGGTCGATGCAGCGAGCCGCCCTGCTGGACGCGGCTCGGTCCCTGCTGTCCGAAGGCGGGACCGAAGCGCTGACGTTTCCCGCGCTGGCCGAGCGGACGGGGCTGGCGCGGTCGTCCGTGTACGAGTACTTCCGGTCGCGGGCCGCCGTGGTCGAGGAGCTGTGCGAGGTCGACTTTCCGCTGTGGGCGGCGGAGGTGGCCGCCGCGATGGAGCGCGCCGAGAACGCCGAGGGCAAGGTCGAGGCGTATGTGCGGCAGCAGCTGGCGCTGGTCGGGGACCGGCGGCATCGGGCGGTCGTCGCCATTTCCGCGAGCGAACTGGACGCCGGGGCGCGGGAGAAGATCCGGGCGGCGCACGGGGGGCTGGTGGCGATGGTCGTCGAGGCGCTCGGGGAGATGGGCCACGGGCAGCCTCGGCTGGCGGCGATGTTGCTGCAAGGGGTTGTGGATGCTGCGGTGCGGCGCATCGAGCTGGGTGCCGCTGAGGATCCCGCGGCCATCACCGATGCGGCTGTGGCTATGGCGTTGCGGGGTGTGAAGGGCTGACGTCGGCTGCCGCTGGGCGCGTGGGGTCGCCCACCGGTGCTGACAGGGTGCCTCCCCCACTCTCGGCTTCGCTCGGGCGGGGGACCCCCCACCGCCCACCGTGCCGCCCCGGCGGCACGACTGCCCGCAGCTGCGCCGGCTACCCAGGCAGTGGTACCCCCAGCACCGGCAGCAGCCTCGGCGGACCCCGGTGCAGCAGCCAGGGCGGCAGCAGCGACAGGGGATTCAGGTAGGTCTCGCCTCTGCGCAGCCCCCAGTGGAGACACGTCTGCGTTCCACAGTGGGAGGTCGTCCGTTCCACCGTCCCCACCGGATCCCCGGGCCCCACCTCGTCACCCTCATGGACCGACGGACTCACCGGCTCGTACGTGGTGCGCAGGTCCGTCCCTGCCAGGTCCACCGACACCACCCCTCTCCCCGCCACCCGGCCCGCGAAGGAGACCCGCCCGGCCGCGACCGCCCGCACCGGAGAACCGGGCGCTGCCGCCAGGTCCACGCCCCGGTGGCCCGGGCCGTACGGCGTGGACGGTGGCTGCCAGCCTCGTAACACCAAGGGGTGGATGCCCACCGGCCAGGTGCGCGCGATGGCCGGGACCGGGGACCGGACGGGTGGGGGAGGGGCCGGAGACGGTGGGTCCGCCCAGGCCCAGGCGGGCAGCAGGGCCGCCAGGGTCAGGCCGATCAGCACAGCAGCCGGCACCAGGGCATATCGCATCGCTCGTCGCATGCGGCAACCCTTGCGCACACCGGCCGATCATGGCCGGAGTCTGTGGACAACTCCCGGGTTGTGGACGGCGGCGTCACCCGGTGGCCCGGCGGTCCCGTACACTTCTTCTGGCGATCCGGGTCACCGGGTCGACTTCGCACGCCCCGACACCAGGCCGTCAAACGGTCGGTGTCAGCGCCTCTCGGTCCTTTGCGGCACGGCGCACGCGGGCGTCAGGCGCGGGAGCCGTCCGGCATCCGCGGCACAACCGAGAAACTCAAGGAGATACGGCCATGGCCGTCGTCACGATGCGGGAGCTGCTGGAGAGCGGCGTCCACTTCGGTCACCAGACCCGTCGCTGGAACCCGAAGATGAAGCGCTTCATCTTCACCGAGCGCAACGGCATCTACATCATCGACCTGCTCCAGTCGCTGTCGTACATCGACCGCGCCTACGAGTTCGTCAAGGAGACCGTCGCCCACGGCGGCACGGTCATGTTCGTCGGCACCAAGAAGCAGGCGCAGGAGGCCATCGCCGAGCAGGCCACCCGCGTCGGCATGCCTTTCGTCAACCAGCGCTGGCTGGGCGGCATGCTCACCAACTTCTCGACCGTCTACAAGCGTCTGCAGCGCCTGAAGGAGCTCGAGCAGATCGACTTCGAGGACGTCGCCTCCTCCGGTCTGACCAAGAAGGAGCTTCTCGTGCTCTCGCGCGAGAAGGCCAAGCTGGAGAAGACCCTCGGTGGTATCCGCGAGATGCAGAAGGTGCCGAGCGCCGTCTGGATCGTGGACACCAAGAAGGAGCACATCGCCGTTGGTGAGGCCCGGAAGCTGAACATCCCGGTCGTCGCGATCCTCGACACCAACTGCGACCCCGACGAGGTCGACTACAAGATCCCGGGCAACGACGACGCGATCCGCTCCGTCACCCTGCTCACCCGTGTGATCGCCGACGCCGTCGCCGAGGGCCTCATCGCCCGCTCCGGCGTCGCCACCGGCGAGAAGGGCGAGAAGGCCGCGGGCGAGCCGCTCGCCGAGTGGGAGCGCGACCTGCTCGAGGGTGAGAAGAAGGACGAGGCGCCTGCTGCCGAGGCCGTCACCGAGGCCGCCACCGAGGCCGCTCCGGCCGAGGAGAAGGCCGCCGAGGAGAAGGCCGCCGAGGGCGAGCAGGCCTGACGCACGCGTCGACGGCGGGGGCGGTGACACATGAAGTCCGCCCCCGCTGTTCACCCGTAGGTCGGCGCGCCGTTCGTGCTCTGCGTTCACATGTGGAGCGCACACCGTGCTGATCTGAAGATCTTCCAGACTTCGAGAAAGACTCACAGACTCATGGCGAACTACACCGCCGCCGACGTCAAGAAGCTCCGTGAGCTCACCGGCGCCGGCATGATGGACTGCAAGAAGGCGCTGGACGAGGCCGAGGGCAACGTCGACAAGGCCGTCGAGGCGCTCCGTATCAAGGGCCAGAAGGGCGTCGCCAAGCGCGAGGGCCGCTCCGCCGAGAACGGCGCCGTGGTCTCCATCATCGCCGACGACAACTCCTCCGGCGTCCTGGTCGAGCTGAAGTGCGAGACGGACTTCGTCGCCAAGGGCGAGAAGTTCCAGGCCGCGGCCAAGGCCATCGCCGAGCACGTCGCCAAGACGTCCCCGGCCGACCTCGAGGCCCTGCTCGCCTCCGAGATCGAGCCCGGCAAGACCGTCCAGGCGTTCGTGGACGAGGCCAACGCCAACCTCGGCGAGAAGATCGTCCTGGACCGCTTCGCGCAGTTCTCCGACGGCTTCGTGCTCGCCTACATGCACCGCACCATGCCCGACCTGCCCCCGCAGATCGGTGTCCTGGTCGAGCTCGACAAGCCCAACGCCGAGGTCGCCAAGGGCGTCGCCCAGCACATCGCCGCCTTCGCGCCGAAGTACCTGGCCAAGGAGGACGTGCCGGCCGACGTCGTCGAGTCCGAGCGCCGCATCGCCGAGGAGACCACCCGCGCCGAGGGCAAGCCCGAGGCCGCGATCGCCAAGATCGTCGAGGGTCGACTGAACGGCTTCTTCAAGGACGCCACGCTGCTCGGCCAGCCGTACGCGCTGGACAACAAGAAGTCGGTCCAGAAGGTTCTGGACGAGGCCGGTGTCACCCTGAAGCGCTTCTCGCGCATCAAGGTCGGCATCTGAGTCCGTACCGCGATCGACGCGCGACCCACAGGGAAATCCCGATAGGGTCGGTCGACAGCAGTCGTCCGTACGCACCGCCACACCAGGTGCGTGACGGACGGCAGCAGATCTGACGAGGAGGCCATTGCCGCGCATGGGAGCGAAAAGCGACCCCATCGGCAATGGCCTTCTTCGTATGTGCAACACGTGAAAGAGGCGGGATCTCCCATGACCACCAAGGCCCAGAAGAGCGACGACGGCAAAGTACGCGGCCGGTTTCTGCTGAAGCTGTCCGGAGAGGCCTTCTCCGGCGGCGGGGGCCTGGGCGTGGACCCGGACGTGGTGCACAAGATCGCCCGCGAGATCGCGGCCGTCGTACGCGACGGGGCCGAGATCGCGGTCGTCATCGGCGGCGGCAACTTCTTCCGCGGCGCCGAGCTCCAGCAGCGCGGCATGGACCGCGCCCGCTCCGACTACATGGGCATGCTCGGCACCGTGATGAACTGCCTCGCCCTCCAGGACTTCCTGGAGAAGGAGGGCATCGACAGCCGGGTGCAGACCGCCATCACCATGGGCCAGGTCGCCGAGCCGTACATCCCGCTGCGCGCCGTGCGCCACCTGGAGAAGGGCCGCGTGGTCATCTTCGGCGCCGGTATGGGCATGCCGTACTTCTCCACCGACACCACCGCCGCCCAGCGCGCCCTGGAGATCGACGCCGAGGCGCTGCTCATGGGCAAGAACGGCGTGGACGGGGTCTACGACTCCGACCCCAAGACCAACCCCGACGCCGTCAAGTTCGACGCCCTCGGCTACGGCGAGGTCATCACCCGCGACCTCAAGGTCGCCGACGCCACCGCCATCACGCTCTGCCGCGACAACAAGCTTCCGATCCTCGTCTTCGAGCTTCTCGCGGAGGGCAATATCGCCCGCGCGGTCAAGGGTGAGAAGATCGGCACGCTGGTGGGCGAACAGGGCAGCCGGGACTGACCGGCACGCTCCCGTCGCCGGGGATGCGCCACCTGTCCGGGGGACGGACGGGACGCGCCCCGGCCGGGGGATGGACAATGTCCTGCCGGTCGGGAACCGTGCAGGAAGAAGACGCGACGCAGCCGGCCGCCGCCCGCCCAAGGAACCGCAGCCGGGCCTTACTCAAGACACGCAGGAGCAAGTGGTGATCGAAGAGACCCTCCTCGAGGCCGAGGAGAAGATGGAGAAGGCCGTCGTGGTCGCCAAGGAGGACTTCGCCGCGATCCGTACCGGCCGTGCGCACCCGGCGATGTTCAACAAGATCGTGGCCGACTACTACGGCGCCCCGACGCCGATCAACCAGCTGGCCTCGTTCTCCGTGCCGGAGCCGCGCATGGCGGTCGTGACGCCGTTCGACAAGACGGCCCTGCGCAACATCGAGCAGGCGATCCGCGACTCCGACCTGGGCGTCAACCCCAGCAACGACGGCAACATCATCCGGGTGGTGTTCCCCGAGCTGACCGAGGAGCGCCGTCGCGACTACATCAAGGTCGCCAAGGGCAAGGCCGAGGACGCGCGCGTGTCCATCCGCTCCGTGCGCCGCAAGGCCAAGGACGCCATCGACAAGCTGATCAAGGACGGCGAGGTCGGCGAGGACGAGGGCCGCCGTGCGGAGAAGGAGCTGGACGACACCACGGCGAAGTACGTCGCCCAGGTCGACGAGCTCCTGAAGCACAAGGAAGCGGAGCTGCTCGAAGTCTGATGAGCGACTCTTCCTGGGCGCCGCCACCGGCGGGGCAGGCCGGCTACTGGGGGCCCACCGCGGGTGCGCCTGCCCACGGGGCCGCCTCGGCGGGTCCCGCGTACGATGCGCCTGAGGCGCAGCACACTCGCCCCATGCCGATCGTGCCCGACGAGCCCGCCTACGGCGGAGACCAGGACGGCGACCGGGGGGCCGCTCGGCAGAGCGGCCCCTTGTTCCAGGACGAGTTCCGCCCCGAGCCGCCGCCGGCCCGGACCGTCCCGGCCGCGAACCAGAATCCGGAGCCCATGCCCGACGCCCACCAGCCTGCGCCAGCGCCGCAGAAGAAGAGCGCGGGCCGTGACCTGAGCGCGGCCATAGGGGTCGGGGTCGGGCTCGGTGTGGTGATCATCGCGTCGCTGTTCATCGAGAAGGCCGTCTTCGTCGGTGTGATCGCGGTCGCCGTCGTCGTCGGCCTGTGGGAGCTGACCAGCAGGCTGCGGGAGCGCAAGGGCATCAAGGCGCCGCTCGTGCCGCTCGCGGTCGGCGGTGCGGCGATGGTGGTCGCGGGGTACGTCCGCGGCGCCGAGGGCGCCTGGGTCGCCATGGCGTTGACGGCGTTGGCAGCCCTGGTCTGGCGCATGACGGAGTCACCGGAGGGCTACCTCAAGGACGTCACGGCAGGCGTCTTCGCGGCCTTCTACGTACCCTTCCTGGCCACGTTCGTGGCGATGATGCTGACCGCGGATGACGGCCCCTGGCGCGTCCTGACCTTCCTCCTGCTCACGGTCGTCAGCGACACCGGCGCGTACGCGGTCGGCTGGCGCTTCGGCAAGCACAAGCTGGCCCCGCGCATCAGCCCCGGCAAGACCCGCGAGGGCCTGCTGGGCGCGGTGCTGTTCGCCATGGTCGCGGGCGCGCTGTGCATGCAGTTCCTGATCAGCCACGGCACCTGGTGGCAGGGCCTGCTGCTGGGCCTCGCGGTCGCCGCCAGCGCCACGCTGGGCGACCTCGGCGAGTCCATGATCAAGCGCGACCTGGGCATCAAGGACATGGGCACCCTGCTCCCGGGCCACGGCGGCATCATGGACCGGCTCGACTCACTCCTGCCGACCGCTCCGGTGGTGTGGCTGTTGCTGGTGGTCTTCGTCGGTTCCGCGTGAGGCTTGTGCCGTACGGCTTGCGGGCCCCGTCCTCTCGGTAGGGCGGGGCCCGTTGCGTCCGCGTGGCCGGAGGGACCCTCAGGTGCCCGGGGTGGTGCGGATGGCCGCGATGTCGAACTGGAGGCGGACCGTGTCGCTCACCATGGACCCGCCCTGGGCCAGCCGGGCGTCGTAGGTCAGGCCCCAGTCGGAGCGGCTGATGGTGGTGGTGCCGTCGAAGCCGACCCGCTCGTCACCGAACGCGTCGGTGACATGACCGATGTAGGTGAGCTCCAGGGTGACGGGGCGCGTGGTGTCCTTGATGGTGAGATCGCCGGTCATGCGGTAGACGTCCTTGCCCGCGAGTTGTACGGCGGTGCTCGTGAAGGTCATCCGCGGAAATGCCCCGGCGTCCAGGAACTGCCGGCCGACCAGGTGCGCGTCACGCTGTTCGACACCGGTGTCGACGCTGGCCGTGTACAGCACGAGGTCGGCCCGGGAGCGGGTCGGGTCGCGGCCGTCGAAGTACAGGCGGCTCTCGTACTCCGTGAAGGCGCCACGCACCGTCGTCACCATCGCGTGCCGCACGGAGAACCCGATCCTGCTGTGCGCGGGATCGATCAGCCACTCGCCGGTGAGGTCTCCCAGCTCGGGATCGGGCAGAACGGCGGTGGCACGGGCACTGGCCACCCGGGCGGCGGTCGCCACGGGGGCGGCGGAGGGCTGCGCCTGCCGGCGGAAGGAGTTGCGGCCGAAAAGGTTCATGGCTCCTGTGGGTAACGTCCCGCCAAGGGGCGGGACAAGCCCCGACCAGGAAACCCGACCGTTCGTCAGCAGAACTTCACAGCTCGCCGACCTCGCACGGATCCGCGGTGGTGACACGACCAGGCCCAGGCCAGGGGGGCTCAGCGGCGGCCCTCACGGGTCCCCGTAACCGGCGAATTACAGTGAATGCCCTGATTTGGGGTGTTGACGTCATGTCTGCGGCATATGACGATAAGCGGAATAGCGAGCGCCGACCTGTCGCCCTGTGAACCGCGAGGCGCTCCCGTCTCGGCCCGAAGGAGGGCGGCAATGAAGACGTTCCGGAGGCGCATTCCGGGCAAGAAATCGGCGATGGCGGCAATGATCCTCGGGGTGACCCTCTTGGTCGCTCCGACCGCGACCGCCGCCACCGAGAGCCCGAAGCCCCAGAGCCCGGGCTTCGACGTCTGCGTCCACAGTGCCGGTCCTGCCGGGCGCTATTTCTATCCGGGCTTCGCCAACGTCCCCTGCATTTGAGGGGCGCACGGTCAGACCGGCGGCGCCCGCCGCTGACATGCGGAGCCGGGCCGTCTCCGGGCCGTCCGGGGGCGGCCCGGAGGCGACCGACGGCGACGGCCGGCGGCAACCACCGTGCGAACCATGGGTCGCGGGTCACGAAGTTTGATCTGAGACACTGGTACAGCCATGCCTAAGCCCGGAGAACTCACTTTCGTCGCCCCGCGCGGAGCCAAGAAGCCGCCGCGGCATCTCGCCGATCTCACGCCCGTCGAGCGCAAGGACGCCGTGGCCGAGATCGGGGAGAAGCCGTTTCGTGCCAAGCAGCTCTCGCAGCACTACTTCGCGCGGTACGCGCACGACCCGGAGCAGTGGACCGACATCCCCGCCGGGTCCCGGGACAAGCTGCGCGAGGCGCTGTTCCCGGAGCTGATGACCGTCGTACGGCATCTGTCGACCGACCAGGGGACGACCCGCAAGACGCTGTGGCGGCTGTTCGACGGGACCCTCGTCGAGTCCGTGCTGATGCGGTATCCGGACCGGGTCACCATGTGCATCAGCTCACAGGCGGGCTGTGGCATGAACTGCCCGTTCTGCGCCACCGGTCAGGCGGGTCTGGACCGGAATCTGTCCACCGCCGAGATCGTCCATCAGATCGTGGACGGGATGCGGGCGCTGAGGGACGGGGAAGTGCCGGGTGGTCCCGCGCGGCTTTCCAACATCGTCTTCATGGGCATGGGCGAGCCGCTCGCCAACTACAACCGGGTCGTGAGCGCGATTCGCGCGCTCACCGATCCCGCCCCGGACGGGCTGGGCCTGTCGCAGCGCGGGATCACCGTGTCCACCGTCGGACTCGTGCCGGCCATCCACCGGTTCGCCGACGAGGGCTTCAAGTGCCGGCTCGCGATCTCCCTGCACGCGCCCGACGACGAGCTGCGCGACACCCTCGTCCCCGTGAACACGCGGTGGAAGGTGCGCGAGGTGCTGGACGCCGGATTCGAGTACGTCGAGAAGAGCGGTCGCCGGCTGTCGATCGAGTACGCGCTCATCCGGGACATCAACGACCAGGCGTGGCGGGGGATCGGCTCGGGCGGCTGCTCAAGGGCAAGCCCGTGCACGTCAATCTCATCCCGCTCAACCCCACGCCGGGGTCGAAGTGGACCGCCTCCCGGCCCGAGGACGAGAAGGCCTTCGTCGAGGCCATCGCCGCGCACGGTGTGCCGGTGACCATCCGGGACACCCGTGGTCAGGAGATCGACGGAGCCTGTGGTCAGCTCGCGGCCACCGAGCGGTAATCTGGGCCGGTCCACATATCTTCATATCCAGACACCTTCATATTCCGACAGGGGAGCGCCACAGCGCTGAGAGTGCGGCGGACAGGGCCGCAGACCCTCTGAACCTCGCCCAGGTCATTCTGGGTAGGGAGTTCGGTCATCACTCAAGCTGTTGCGCCCTGCCCGGGTTCTCCTCGTGAGACACCGGGCAGGGCCGCGTCTCTTCCTGGCCAACCCCCAGGAGGACAACCAGTGCAGAACAAGACCTTCGTGGCCGTGGCCGTCGGGCTCGGCCTGATCGGCCTGTCCGCGTGCGGTGCCGGCGGCGGCACGTCGTCCGCGGACTCCAAGACCGTGACCCTCGTCAGCCACGACTCGTGGGCCGTGTCCAAGAACGTGCTCCAGGACTTCGAGAACAAGACCGGGTACAAGGTCCACGTCCTCAAGGACGGTGACGCCGGGCAGGCCGTCAACAAGGCGATCCTGACCAAGGACAACCCGCAGGGCGACGTCTTCTTCGGCGTCGACAACACCCTGCTCTCCCGCGCCCTCGACAACGGTCTCTTCCAGCCGTACCAGGCCAAGGGCTCCGACCTGGTCCTGCCCGAGTACCGCGTCGACCAGGCCAAGCACCGCGTCACGCCGATCGACACCGGCGACATCTGCGTCAACTACGACAAGGCCTACTTCGCCCAGCACAAGCTGACCCCGCCGCAGTCCTTCGCCGACCTGGCGGAGCCCGCGTACAAGAACCTCCTCGTCACGGAGAACGCGGCCACCTCCTCACCGGGACTCGGCTTCCTGCTCGGCAGCGCCGCCCGGTTCGGGGACAACGGCTGGCAGGATTACTGGAAGAAGCTCAAGGCCAACGGCGTCAAGGTCGTCGATGGCTGGGAGCAGGCCTACTACCAGGAGTTCTCGGGCTCCTCGGAGGGCAAGAAGGCCGGCGGCGACCGGCCGCTGGTGGTGTCGTACGCCTCCTCCCCGCCCGCCGAGGTCATCTACGCCAAGAAGCGCCCCAGCACCGCCCCGACCGGGGTCGCCCACGGCACCTGCTTCCAGCAGACCGAGTACGCCGGACTGCTGAGCAACGCCAAGAACACCAAGGGCGGCAAGGCGTTCCTGGACTTCCTGCTCACCAAGGAGTTCCAGGACGACATGCCGCTCAACATGTACGTCTACCCGGTGCGCGAGGGCGCCCAGGTGCCGCCGGAGTTCATGAAGTACGGGCCGGAGGCGAAGAACCCCGAGACCATGGCCCCCGGCAAGATCGCCGCCAACCGTGACCAGTGGGTCAAGTCGTGGACCTCGCTCGTACTGAAGTAGCCCCTCGAAGGGACCGCGCGGGGAGCGCGGCGCGGCTGGGCCTGATGGCCCTGCCCGTCGCGTTCTTCGCCGTGTTCTTCGCCTGGCCCGTGGCCGCGATCGTCGCGCGCGGGCTGAAGGCCGACGGCGCCTGGCAGTTCGGGCGGCTCGCGGATGTACTCACCCAGCCGGACATCCGGCACGTGCTGTGGTTCACCACCTGGCAGGCGCTCGCCTCCACCGCGCTCACCCTGCTGCTCGCGCTGCCCGCCGCCTACGCCTTCGCCCGCCTGGACTTCCCGGGCAAGCACCTGCTGCGGGCCGTCGTCACCGTGCCGTTCGTGCTGCCGACGGTCGTCGCGGGCAGTGCCTTCCTGGCGCTGGCCGGGCACGGTGGGCTGCTGGACCAGCTGTGGGGCGTACGGCTGGACACCACGGTGTGGGCGATTCTGCTGGCTCACGTCTTCTTCAACTATGCGGTCGTCGTACGGACCGTCGGCGGGCTGTGGTCCCAGCTCGACCCCCGCCAGGAGGAAGCCGCGCGCATGCTGGGCGCGTCTGCGCTCCGCGCCTGGCGGAAGGTCACCCTCCCGGCCCTCGGTCCCGCCGTGGCCGCCGGCGCGCTGATGGTGTTCCTGTTCACCTTCACCTCCTTCGGCGTCGTCCAGATCCTCGGGGGCCCCACCTTCTCCACCCTCGAAGTGGAGATCTACCGCCAGACCTCCGAGGTCTTCGACCTCTCCACGGCCGCCGTCCTCACCCTCGTCCAGTTCGTCGCCGTCGGCGCGATCCTCGCCGTGCACGCCTGGACGGTACGGCGCCGGGAGACCGCCCTGCGGCTCGTCGACCCGAAGACCACCGCCCGCCGCCCGCGCGGCGCCGGACAGTGGGCCCTGCTCACCGGGGTCCTCGTCACCATCGCGCTGCTCCTCGTCCTGCCGCTCGCCGTCCTCGTCCGCCGCTCTCTGGACGCGCCCGGCTTCGGCTACTACCGGGCGCTGACGAACGCCGACGGCGGTACGTTCCTGGTGGCTCCGGTCCACGCGGTGTGGACGTCTGTTCAGTACGCCGTCGCCGCCACCGCCATCGCGGTCGTGATCGGAGGTCTCGCCGCCGCCGCGCTGGCCCGCCGGGACGCCGGACGGCTGGTGCGGGGCTTCGACGCGCTGCTGATGCTGCCGCTCGGCGTCTCCGCCGTGACCGTCGGCTTCGGCTTCCTCATCGCCCTGGACAAGCCGCCGCTGGATCTCCGGCAGTCCTGGATCCTCGTCCCGCTCGCCCAGGCGCTGGTGGGCGCCCCCTTCGTCGTACGGACCATGCTGCCCGTGCTGCGCGCGGTGGACGCGCGGCTGCGGGAGGCGGCCGCCGTGCTCGGGGCCTCTCCGTGGCGGGTGTGGCGGGAGGTGGATCTGCCGCTGGTGCGGCGGGCGTTGCTGGTGGCGGCCGGGTTCGCGTTCGCGGTCTCGCTCGGCGAGTTCGGGGCGACCGTGTTCATCGCCCGGCCCGACAACCCGACGCTCCCGGTCGCCGTGGCCCGGCTGCTCAGCCGCCCCGGGGACCTCAACTACGGCCAGGCGATGGCCCTTTCGACGATTCTGATGGTGGTGTGCGCCGCCGCGCTGCTGATCCTGGAGCGGCTGCGCACCGACCGGACGGGGGAGTTCTAGATGCTGCCGGACGGACCGGGGAGTTCTGGATGCTGCTGAGCCTTGATGCCGCGACCGTGCGCTTCGGGGGGCGGGCCGTGCTCGACGCGGTCGGTCTCGATGTCGCCGAGCACGAGGTGGTGTGCGTACTCGGGCCGAGCGGCAGCGGAAAGTCGACCCTGCTGCGGGCGGTCGCCGGGCTCCAGCCCCTGTCCGGCGGACGGGTGTTGCTCGACGGCCGCGACCAGTCCGGCGTACCCGCGCACAAGCGCGGCGTGGGTCTGATGTTCCAGGACCACCAGCTCTTCCCGCAGCGGGATGTCGGCGCGAACGTGGCCTTCGGGCTGCGCATGCACGGCGTCGCCAAGGGCGAACGGGACGCCGAGGTCGGGCAGTTGCTGGAGCTGGTCGGGCTGCCGGGCGCCGGCCGGCGGGCCGTGGCCTCCCTGTCCGGCGGCGAGCAGCAGCGGGTGGCCCTCGCCCGCGCGCTCGCGCCCCGGCCCCGGCTGCTCATGCTGGACGAACCGCTCGGCCAGCTCGACCGGTCGCTCCGGGAACGCCTGGTGGTCGAACTACGGGAACTGTTCGGCCGGTTGGGTACGACCGTGCTCGCCGTGACCCACGACCAGGGCGAGGCGTTCGCGCTGGCCGACCGGGTCGTGGTGATGCGGGACGGGCGCATCGCGCAGTCCGGCACGCCGCTGGAGGTCTGGCAGCGGCCGGCCGACGCGTTCGTGGCCCGCTTCCTCGGCTTCGACAACGTGATCCCGGCGACCGTCGCCGGTACGGCGGCCGACACCCCCTGGGGCAAGCTGCCGGTGCCCGACGGCTCCCCGCAGGGCCCCCGCAGCCTGCTGGTCCGGCCCGCCGGGGTACGGCTCGTGGCGGCCGACGCCGGGCTGCCCTGCACGGTGACCGCCCGCACCTTCAAGGGCACCCATGTGGCCGTCCACCTCCAGCCCGCGGACGGGCCGCGGCTGGAGGCGGCCTGCACGCTGCGGGACGCGCCGGAGGTCGGCGTGTCGGCCGGAGTGGAGTTCGACGCGGCCGAAATCGTCGTGCTCGACTGATCACCGCGCCCCTAGGGTGAGGGGCATGACATTGCTCGCGCATGAGCGCTACTGCGACGAAATCGCCCACCAGGTGGAGCAGTTGAGGGCCGTGGTGACCTCCGGCGCCGACCTGGCCGCGACCGTGCCGACCTGCCCCGACTGGTCCATGGAGGACCTCGTACGCCATATGGGCGGTGCCCTGCGGTGGGTCGGGACGATCGTGCGCACCAGGGCGCAGGACCGTGTCCCCCGCGACCAGGTGCCGCTCGGTTCCGGGCCCGAGGAACGGGGCGACGCGGCGGCGCTCGACAAGTGGCTGGCGGAGGCCGGTGAGCTGGTCGTCGCGGCGCTGCGCGAGGCCGGACCGGACACCGCGGTGTGGAGCTTCATCCCGGGGAAGGCCGTCTCCGGGTTCTGGGCCCGCCGGATGACCCACGAGATCACCGTCCACCGCGCCGACGCGGCCCTCGCCGCCGGGCTGGACTACGAGCTGGCGCCGGAGATCGCCGCCGACGCGATGGACGAGTGGCTGGACTTCGCCGTCTTCCTCCAGCAGCTGCGGGGCCACGAGGAGGCCCTCATGCTGGACGGCCCCACCCGCACCATCCACCTCCACGCCACCGACGCCGATCCGGCGCTGCACGCCGAGTGGCTGCTGGAGTTCGGCCCGGACGGGGTGCGCCCGCGGCGCGGCCACGAGAAGGCCACGGTCGCCCTGCGCGGCCCGCTCACCTCCGTACTGCTGGCCTTCTACCGCCGGCTGCCGCTGGACAGCCCCGGCCTCGAGGTCCTGGGTGACCGTACGACACTGGAGTTCTGGCTCCAGCGGGCGACCTTCGGCTGAGCGGCGTCCGGCGTACCGGGGTACGACCGCGGCCCGTCCCCTGGGGATAGGGGGACGGGCCGCGGAGGCGTACTGGTACGGACAGGCGCGGCGTCAGCCGTTGCCGCGCGCGCCACGACGGCGCATGCCGAGGTAGACCGCGCCACCGCCGACGACGACCAGCGCGCCCGCGATGCCGGCGATCAGGCCGGTGTTGGAGTTGGCACCGGTCTCGGCGAGGTTCGAGTCACCGACCGCCGGGGACGGCGCGTTGCCCGGCGCGGCGCTCGCCGGGGCGGAGCTGGAGGAGGAGGCCGACGGGGTCGGGGTCGCCGACCCGGCCGGGGTGGACTTGGACGGCGTCGGCTTCGAGGGGGCCGTCGGCGTCGGGCTGCCGGTCTTGCAGGCGGTGGACGGGGTCACCAGGTTGGACGTGATGTCCTGGTCGAGGATGTTGGTCGCCTTGATGTGGACGCGGTAGGTCGCGTTCGCCTTCCAGTCCTCCGAGAAGGTGACCTGCGTGCCCTGGGCCGAGCCCTTGACCTCGTGCTCGCCCACCTTCGTCTCGATGCCACCGGTGCTCTCCAGGAACACGGTGATGTGAGCCGGAGTGCCCGAACCGTCGGTGTCGGTGACGACGATGGTGCCCTTCTGGCCGTTGCACTTCGCTTCGGCGGAGAAGTCACTGATGTTGCACGCGAACGCGGAGCCGGCCACTCCCAGCACGACCGCGGTGGAAGCGGAGACAACACCCAGAGCGCGCACGGAACGGCGTACGCCACGGTGAGTTATGGACAACGTTTGTCCTTTACAGAGTGCATAACTGCGGGGGGTTTAGGGGGATTTGAGGCGACGGATGAGGTGAAGCCCCAGCACCCCCAAGAGGCTCACAGGTCTATAAGCGCTCCGTAAGGCTGTCAACGCATATGCCATCTATGGCCGTTGGCTTTGCCTTCTTATTAACCACCGTGACGTTTGGCGACGTTCGGACTGCGTGCGGTCAGCCCTGGACCGCGGCCGGGTCCATCCACATGACCTCCCAGGTGTGGCCGTCGAGGTCGTCGAAGGCGCGGCCGTACATGAAGCCGTGGTCCTGGGTCCGGCCGCTGGCCGTGCCGCCCGCCGCGATCGCCTTGTCGACCAGCTCGTCCACCTTCTCGCGGCTCTCGGCACTCAGACAGACGAGCACCTCGCTGGCCTTGGTGGAGTCGACGATCTCCTTCTCGGTGAACGTCGAGTAGTGCTGCTTGCCGAGCAGCATCGCGATGATCGTGTCGCTGATCACGACACAGGCGCAGTCGTCGGTGCTGAACTGGGGGTTGATGGTGTAGCCGAGCTCCGTGAAGAACTTCTTGGACGCCTCGACGTCGTTGGTGGCCAGGTTCACGAAGATCATCTGCTGGTACATGAGGGTCCCTCCCGAGGGGTTGGCGCTGGGGTCAGCGTCTTCGGTGGGTAGACCGGGGGCCCCGGGAGAACTCATCGGTCGCCGGAGATCTTTTTTGGAGATCTTTTTCGGGCGTGGGTGCCGCGGGCCGCTCAGCGGTTCGCCGGGAGGGCCGCCAGAGCGGCGACGGCGAGGGTGAGCGGGCCGAACAGCACCAGCAGGACCACCGCGCGCAGGGCCACGGCCGCGCGCAGCATCGCGGCCGGGGCGCCGAGCCGGAGCAGCGCGGCGGTCGTGTCGGCGCGGCACTGGCGGCTCTCCACGGCCGCGGTGAGCAGCGTGGCGACCGTGCAGCCGGTGACGAGCAGCGCGCCCAGGGTGGTCAGTGGGCCGAACGCCGGGGCCGAGCCCGCGTACAGCGTGGTCATGGCGTACCCGGCGGAACCGACCGCGCAGACGACGCCCAGGGGGCGGCCGATGCGGGTGGCTTCCGCCATGAGGACCCGGCCGGCGAGGAGACGGAGCGCGCCGGGGCGGGTGGACTGCAGGAGCAGGCCGCACAGGTGGGTGAGGCCGGGGGCGGCCAGGACCAGGCCGGTCGCGGTGAGGAGCCAGCCCGCCAGTACGGCGAGGGCCGACCTTTCGGCGTACGCCTGTGCCGCGAGGCCGGTGGCGAGGAGGGCGATGCCCCAGGGGAGGCCGACGGGGGCGCCCTTGGGGGGCCGAGGGGCCCAGTCGGCGTCCGGGACGGTGGTTTCGGGGTCGGTCGCGCTGCCCGGCGCCGCGGGGGTGCCGTCCGCGACCACCCTCCCCCACGCCCGGCGTCGCTCGCGCGGGGGCACCTCCATCGCCCCAGCGGCCCGGCTGCCCGCGGACTGACGACTGGGCTGCCCGCCGTCGCCGGCTTCCCCTGCCGGTCTCCCGGCGGCACTGCCGTCCGCGGGGTGTGGGTGGGGGTGCTCGCCGTCATGGGCTTCCTCGGCCGGTCCCCGAGCCGCACCGCCGTCCGTCGGCTGCCCGCCGTCGCCGTCCTCCCCGGCCGGTCCCCGAGCAGCGCTGCCGCCCGCTCGCTGCCTGCCGTCGCCGGCTTCCCCTGCCGGTCTCCCGGCGGCACTGCCGTCCGCGGGGTGTGGGTGGGGGTGCTCGCCGTCGTCGGCATCCTCGGCCGGTCCCCGAGCCGCACCGCCGTCCGCGGGCTGCCCGCCGCCGTCGGTCTCCCCGGCCGGTCCCCCGGCAGGACTGCCGTCCGCCGCCCGGCCACCGTCGTCGGTCTGTCCCTGTCCGTCGTGAGAAACACCGGCCCCCGCCCGCAACCGCGCCCCGAACCTCCCGTACGCCCCGAACGTCTCCCGTGCCGCCGTGTGGCCGTACGCCCCGAAGCGGCCGTACCTGCGCAGGAGCGGGGTGGCGGGACGGGGGTCCCTCGGGCGCAGGGTCAGGGCGACCGTTGTGGAGGCGGCGGCCGGGACCAGGGACAGGAGTGTCAGGGTGGCCGGGACGGGCAGGTGCCGGCCGGCCGCGAGGAAGTCCGCCGCCGCGCCGTCGAAGGGGATGCCCGTGAAGTCGCCGCGCAGGTGGAGGAAAACCAGCAGGGCGAGCAGCGAGCCCAGGGTGCAGGACAGGGCCGTGGTGAGGGCGGAGATCGCCATGAGCCGGGCCGGGCCCAGGCCTACGGCGGACAGTCCGGGGCGCGGCCGGGTGCTGCGGTCGGTACGGGCGACGGCGAGCGCGAAGTACGCCGTGGCGGCCAGCGGCACCGCGCACCAGGCGAGGCGCAGGGCGGCGGCGTCGGCCTGTTCCGGGTGGTTGAGGGCGTAGCCGAAGCAGGACAGCAGGAGGAAGCCGGTGCCGGCCGAGGCCGCGGCCACCAGCAGACGGCGCAGCAGGACGGTGGGCCGGGCCGTGCGGGTCAGACGGAGAGCGACCACGCGGCCCGGCCTTCCGTGTCGGGGTCGGGCAGGTGCAGGGTGTGCACGCGCCGGCCGTCCAGCAGCGCCATGGTGTGGTCGGCGAGGGCGGCGCCGTCGGGGTCGTGCGTGGCGAGGACGACGGTGATGCCGTGCGAGCGGGCGGCCGTGGCGAGCGTCCGCAGGACGAGGGTGCGGTCGGCGCGGTGCAGCGGCGCCGTCGGCTCGTCGGCGAAGAGGACCGTCGGGGCGGGGGCCAGTGCCCGGGCGATCGCGACGCGCTGGCGTTCGGCCTGCTTCAGCCCGTGCGGGCGCTTGCGGGCGCGGTCGCCGACGTCGAGCCGCTCCAGCCACTCCAGCGCCGCGACCTTGGCCCTGCGGCGGCCGATGCCGCGCAGCATGAGGGGGAGCGCGACGTTCTCCCAGGCGTTCAGCTCGGGGATCAGGGCCGGCGCGGGGTCGATCCAGCCGAAGCGGTCCCGGCGCAGCCGCTCCCGGGCCACGGGGCCCAGGGTGTGCAGGGGGACGCTGTTGAACCAGACCTCACCGTCGCGCACCGGCACCTGGCCGGACAGGCAGTGCAGCAGGGTCGTCTTGCCGCTGCCGCGCGGACCGGTGACGGCGAAGATCTCGCCCTCGCGTACGCCGAGCGAGACCCCGGCGAGCCCGGGGGAGCCGTCGGGGTGCCTGAAGTGCAGGGAGCGTGCCCAGAGCACGTCGTTGTCCGGCGGGGCCTCCATGCGTACACCTCGCATCTGATCCGTTTTCCCGTGCCTCATCCCTCGTGCGGGGGAACGAAGGCTGGGCCGATCGGTCACTGGCACGCTAGGCAGGCCCGTACGGCTGCCCGGACAGCACACGGCCCCGGGCCGCCGTTCCCACTCGAACGGACGGCACCGGGGCCGGTGTTGATCAGCTGATCGGACGCATCGGGCTCAGAGCTTGGTCCACGCCTCCGTCAGCGTCGCGCGCAGGATCTGCTCGATCTCGTCGAAGGTCTCCTGGTTGGAGATCAGCGGCGGGGCGAGCTGGACGACCGGGTCGCCGCGGTCGTCGGCACGGCAGTACAGGCCGTTGTCGTACAGCGCCTTGGAGAGGAAGCCGTACAGGACGCGCTCGGTCTCCTCGTCGTTGAAGGACTCCTTGGTGTTCTTGTCCTTCACCAGCTCGATGCCGTAGAAGAAGCCGTTGCCGCGGACGTCGCCGACGATCGGCAGGTCGTGCAGCTTCTGCAGGGTCTGCAGGAAGGCGCCCTCGTTGTCCAGCACGTGCTGGTTGATGTTCTCGCGCTCGAACAGGTCGAGGTTGGCGAGACCCACCGCGGCGGAGACCGGGTGGCCGCCGAAGGTGTAGCCGTGCAGGAAGGTGTTGTCGCCCTTGTAGAACGGCTCGGCGAGCTTGTCGGAGATGATGCAGGCGCCGATCGGGGAGTAGCCCGAGGTCATGCCCTTGGCGCAGGTGATCATGTCCGGGACGTAGCCGAACTTGTCGCAGGCGAACATCGTGCCCAGGCGGCCGAAGGCGCAGATGACCTCGTCCGACACGAGCAGGACGTCGTACTGGTCGCAGATCTCGCGCACGCGCTGGAAGTAGCCGGGCGGCGGCGGGAAGCAGCCGCCGGCGTTCTGCACCGGCTCCAGGAAGACCGCGGCGACGGTGTCCGGGCCCTCGAAGAGGATCTGCTGCTCGATCTGGTCGGCGGCCCAGCGGCCGAAGGCCTCCGGGTCGTCGCCGAAGAGCGGGGCGCGGTAGATGTTGGTGTTCGGCACCTTGTGCGCGCCCGGGACGAGCGGCTCGAACGGCGCCTTCAGGCCGGGCAGACCCGTGATGGACAGGGCGCCCTGCGGGGTGCCGTGGTAGGCGACCGCACGCGAGATGACCTTGTACTTGGTCGGCTTGCCCTGCAGCTTGAAGTACTGCTTGGCGAGCTTCCAGGCGGTCTCGACGGCCTCGCCGCCGCCGGTGGTGAAGAAGACCTTGTTCAGGTCGCCCGGGGCGTAGTCGGCCAGGCGCTCGGCCAGCTCGACGGCCTTGGGGTGGGCGTAGGACCACACCGGGAAGAAGGCGAGCTCCTGAGCCTGCTTGAAGGCGGTCTCGGCGAGTTCCGTGCGGCCGTGACCGGCCTGGACCACGAACAGACCCGCCAGACCGTCGAGGTAGCGCTTGCCCTTGTCGTCGTAGATGTAGGTGCCCTCACCCCGGACGATGGTCGGAACGGGGGAGTTCTCGTACGAGGACATGCGGGTGAAGTGCATCCACAGGTGGTCGTACGCGGTGCGGCTGAGGTCCTTCTGGGTCACGGTTATCGGGTTCCCCACATGTAGGTCTGCTTCTTCAGCTTCAGGTAGACGAAGCTTTCGGTGGAGCGCACCCCGGGCAGTGCCCGGATGCGTTTGTTGATGACGTCCAGCAGGTGGTCGTCGTCCTCGCAGACGATCTCGGCGAGGATGTCGAACGAGCCCGCGGTCATCACCACGTACTCGACTTCCGACATGTCGGTCAGCGCGTCCGCGATCGACTCGACATCGCCCTCGACGTTGATCCCGACCATCGCCTGCCGGCGGAAGCCCACGGTGAGCGGGTCCGTGACGGCGACGATCTGCATCACGCCCTGGTCCAGCAGCTTCTGGACGCGCTGGCGCACGGCCGCCTCGGACAGGCCCACTGCCTTGCCGATCGCGGCGTACGGCCGGCGGCCGTCCTCCTGGAGCTGCTGAATGATGGCGAGGGAGACGGCATCCAGCTGAGGGGTGCCGCCGTTCCTGGACTCGCGGGTGGAGTCCCTCTGGTCTGCGCTTCGACTGGCCACGACCTCACTGTGCACGAGGTCTCGATAGTTCCGCAAGCCCTAGGCGATGAAATTCGTTGTTTAAGGGAGTCAGTCTTGCGGATTTCGCAGAACTGGCGGCGGTGGGGGTGTTGAAAACGTGGGGTCGGCGACTAGGGTGGGTGTCTCAGTGATTGGACAGCTCGAACCAGACCAGGAGGCCGGCAGTGAGCACCGAGCTGCGTCGTCTGCGCAACTACATCGACGGTGAGTTCCGGGACGCCGCCGACGGACGGACCACCCAGGTGGTCAACCCCGCGACGGGCGAGGCGTACGCGACCGCGCCGCTGTCCGGACAGGCGGACGTGGACGCGGCCATGGCGGCCGCCGCCCGCGCCTTCCCCGCCTGGCGTGACACCACCCCGGCCGAGCGGCAGAAGGCGCTGCTGAAGATCGCGGACGCCTTCGAGGAGCGCGCCGAGGAACTGATCGCGGCGGAGGTGGAGAACACGGGCAAGCCGGTCGGGCTCACCCGCTCCGAGGAGATCCCGCCGATGGTCGACCAGATCCGCTTCTTCGCGGGCGCGGCGCGACTGCTGGAGGGCCGCTCGGCCGGTGAGTACATGGAGGGGATGACCTCGATCATCCGCCGTGAGCCGGTCGGCGTCTGCGCCCAGGTCGCCCCCTGGAACTACCCGATGATGATGGCGGTGTGGAAGTTCGCCCCGGCGATCGCCGCGGGCAACACGGTCGTGCTGAAGCCGTCGGACACCACCCCGGCCTCCACCGTCCTGATCGCCGACATCGTCGGCTCGATCCTGCCCAAGGGTGTCTTCAACGTCGTCTGCGGCGACCGTGACACCGGCCGTCTGATGGTCGAGCACGACACCCCGGCGATGGCCTCCATCACCGGCTCGGTCCGCGCCGGCATGTCGGTGGCCGAGTCGGCGTCGAAGGACCTCAAGCGGGTCCACCTGGAGCTGGGCGGCAAGGCCCCGGTCGTGGTCTTCGAGGACACCGACATCGCCAAGGCCGTCGAGGACATCTCCGTGGCGGGCTTCTTCAACGCCGGCCAGGACTGTACGGCTGCGACCCGCGTCCTCGTCCAGGAGTCCATCCACGACGAGTTCGTGGCCGCGCTCGCCAAGGCCGCGTCCGAGACCAAGACCGGGCAGCCGGACGACGAGGACGTGCTCTTCGGCCCGCTGAACAACCCCAACCAGCTCAAGCAGGTCTCGGGCTTCATCGAGCGGCTGCCCGCGCACGCCAAGGTCGAGGCCGGTGGCCAGCAGGTCGGCGACAAGGGTTACTTCTACGCCCCGACCGTCGTCTCCGGCCTGAAGCAGGACGACGAGATCGTCCAGAACGAGGTCTTCGGCCCGGTCATCACCGTCCAGTCCTTCTCGGACGAGGACCAGGCCGTCGAGTGGGCCAACGGCGTCGAGTACGCCCTCGCCTCCTCGGTGTGGACCAAGGACCACGCCCGTGCGATGCGGATGTCCAAGAAGCTGGACTTCGGCTGCGTGTGGATCAACACGCACATCCCGCTGGTCGCCGAGATGCCCCACGGCGGCTTCAAGAAGTCCGGGTACGGCAAGGACCTGTCGGCCTACGGCTTCGAGGACTACACGCGGATCAAGCACGTGATGACGTCCCTGGACGCGTAAGTACCGCCGACAGCGGCATCGGCCCCCGGACGGGTTCCTTCCCGTCCGGGGGCCGCGCCGTTCCCCCGTCGCGGTGGTCGGGCGATCACCCCGGCGGGAACCGCGGCGGAGTGCCACGGGCCGCGGGCCCTGGACGAGTCCGGCCCGGGATCGACAAGGTGTCCGGCACCCGGGGGCATGCTCGACGCACCGTCGATTGCCGCTTCGCCGTGCCGAACGGCATCCTTCCGGGGTGCCCCAGACTTCTTCTCGTACGACCGTGATGTCCCGCCGCTCCCTGCTGCGTGCCCTCGGCGGCACCGCCGCGCTCGGTGCGCTGGCCGGCTGTGGGGTGCCCGCCGCCTATGTCGCGCCCGGTGACCGGACCGTGGCCGACGAGTCCGCGGCCGAGAGAAAGCTGACCTGGGCGAACTGGCCGTTGTACATCGACACCGACGACCACGACCCGAACCGGCGCCCCACGCTGGAGGGGTTCGGGAAGCGCACCGGGATATCCGTCGACTACGTCGAGGAGATCAACGACAACGACGAGTTCTTCGGCAAGATCAGCCCGGCGCTGATGAACCATCAGTCCACCGGCCGCGACCTGATCGTCATGAGCGACTGGATGTGCGCCCGGTTCGTCCGGCTGGGCTGGGTCGAGGAGATGGACCGTGCCCGGCAGCCGAACGTGGCCAAGTACCTTGACCCGCTGCTGCGTTCACCCGCTTTCGACAAGGGCCGCCGGTTCACCGTGCCCTGGCAGTCGGGCATCACCGGCATCGCCTACAACCGCAGGAAGCTGGGCCGCGAGATCCGCCACGTCAAGGACCTGTGGGCGAGCGACCTCAAGGGCCGCGTGACCCTCCTGTCCGGCCTGGACGAGTCCTTCGCCCTCCTCATGCAGGGCAACGGCGTGGACATCACCAAGTGGACGGCGGACGACTTCCACAACGTCTGCGACGAGGTCGAACGCGAGGTCCACCGCGGCCAGATCCGCCGCTTCACCGGCAACGACTACACCAAGGACCTGGTCAGCGGAGACGTCCTGGCCTGCCAGGCCTACTCCGGCGATGTCATCCAGCTCCAGGCCGACAACCCCGACATCCGCTTCCTCGTGCCCGAGGAGGGCGCCGAGCTGTGGTCGGACTCCCTGATGATCCCCAACCGGGCCCGCCACCGGGCCAACGCCGAGCGCCTGATCGACTATTACTACGCCCCCCAAACGGCCGCGATGCTGGCCGCCTGGGTCAACTACGTCTGCCCGGTCCCGGCCGCCAAGGAGGTCCTGGCGTCCGCGAAGGACAAGGACACGGCAGCCCTGGCCGAAAACCCCCTCATCTTCCCGGACTCCGGAATGCGGGCGCGCCTGGCCATCGCGCGGGACATCACGTCAACGGAGCGGGTGGAGTTCGCCAAGCGGTGGAACAAGATCGTGGGGCTCTAGGGGGCCAGGCGCGTGACGACACCGTAGAGTCGTCGCGCACGAAGGGGGCGCAGGACATGACGGTGTGGGGTCTGGTCGTCGAGACGACCGTGAGTGCCGGTGACCGCAAGCACATCGAGGCCGCCGTGGTGGCGCATGTCCTCGGAACCCGTGCGGAGGCGCTGGCCGAGCTGGAGCGGCGGGCCCGGAGCTTCTCGCCCGAGCACCCCAGAAGTCCCAGGCGCCGCCGGCTCCTTCGGGACGGCGACGGGTTCCTCCTCGTCGTGGACGGGGCGTGGCAGTCGTTCGCCACCCGGTTCACGGTGGCGGAGCTGCTGGAGGACTCCGCCGCGCCTGTCGTCCAGGAACCCGTGGAGTCGCCGGGGGAGCCCGTCGCCGTGGTCGATGAGCCGGGTGAGCCGGATGTGCCGGACCAGCCGTTGGCCCAGGTCGAACAGGTCGAACAGGCCGGCCCCGTCGAGCGGTACGCCGACGGAGTGCCGGTCAAGCCGGCGTGGCTGGGGCGCGACGACCTCCGGTGAGCGGGGCGGCCCGGGATTTTCACGGCTGATTGCCGCATGGCTGACCGACTCCCCTTGCTCCTACGATGGAAGCCACCGTCGGGGGAGGGTGGACGTGACGAGCAGTACGCCGCAGGGGGCCGGGCGCCGGCTGGAGGACGGGATCGCCTGGGCGGTCCGGAACCTGGACGGGATCGTCGCGATCGTCGTCGCGCTGGTCGTCGGGATCATGGACGTCCTCAACCAGAACATGGACTCCAACATCGTCTCCGGGGCCACCCTGCTGGTGCTCGCGGCGCTGGTGTTCGGCTCGCTCACCGAGCGCCGAAGGCGGATGGCCGACATCCGGGCCGCGACCGCCGGGACCGGCCGGGCCATCGAGGATCTGGCGATGGTGCGCAGACTCTCCGGCGCCGAGGTCGCGCTCGCGCACGAGCGGGCCCGGCGCACCACCACCCGCTGGGTGTTCAAGGGCGGCACCGGCACCTATCTGCGCGCCGTCACGCTGCCCGAGTGCGTGCTGGAGGCACAGCGGCAGCGGCGCTCCATCAGCATGAAGATCGACATCATCAACCCCGCCGACGACCAGGTGTGCGCCGCGTACGCGCGCTTCCGCAGTACGTTCGGCCCCGGTGGCGGCCTCGCCGAGTGGACCGTGGAGCGCACCCGCAAGGAGGCGTACGCCACCGTCGTCGCCGCCGCCTGGCACCGGCAGCGGCTGGACACCCTGGAGATCGACGTCCACCTGTCCTCGGTGGCACCGGCACTGCGCTTCGACCTCTCGGACACCTGCCTGATCATCACCCAGGACGACCCCAGCCGGGTCAGCCTCTACGTGGAACGTGACCGGCCGCTGTACGACTACTACGTCACCGAGCTGCACCAGAGCCGCGAGCAGGCGGTCAAGCTCGATCTGCGCGAGTCCGTCCCCCTCGCCGACGAGCCGACCGTGGACGAGGTCAGACGCCTGCTCGACCGGCTCGGCCTGCCGCTTCCAGCGAGTTTCACCGACCGTGACGTCGGCGACATCATCGACAAGGCGCTGCGCGCGGAGAACCCGTACCGCAGGTGAGCGTCGTGTTCCGGCCAAGGGGGAAGGAACATGGACTACCCGGCCCTGGAACGGGCCGCCCGGCGGCACGCCACCGCCGAGCTGACACGGCACGCCGTATCGGAGCTGGACCGGATCGTCACCGGCCACCGCGCCCTGCACGCGGTACGGCACCCACTCGGATTCGTCTGCCTGCCCGTCCTGCGCGACGGCGACGACGGCGTCTGCGTCCACGTCTTCGGCACACCGGAGGCGGAGCACGACGGATCCGTGCCCCAAGTGCACTGTCACAGCTGGGACTTGACCAGCACGGTGCTGTACGGGCAACTCGACAACCGGCGGGTGCACATCGACGACGACAGCGGCGACCCCACCCACCGGGTCTTCGAAGTGCACAGCGACCCCTCCGGCGTGGACGAACTGCGGCCCACCGAGCGGCTGGTGCGCTGCCGGCCCGGCGCGCGGCAGACCAGCACACGCGGCCAGAGCTACGCCCTCCCGGCGGGCGCGTTCCACACCAGCGTGGTGCCGGACGGCCGCCCCACCGCCACCCTGGTCCTGGGCCGGACCCTGCCCGGCCGGGTGGACCTCTCCCTGGGCTCGCTGTCCGCCCCGGGGCACCGCATGGTCCGCCGGACGTGCGACGTGACCCAGACCGCCCGGATCGCTCGGGCCGCCCTCAGGAGGATCCATGAGCCCGAACCGTGACGCCTGGCCTGCGTCGGCCGGTTACGCCGATGAGCACCGTACGGCGGTGGCCGCCGCCGAGGAGGCCGGGGCGCTGCTGCGGTCCCGCTTTCCCGACGGCTTCGGCGCCCGGCCCAAGGGCCGACTCGGCGACGTCGTCACCGACTTGGACCTGGCCGCCGAGCAGCTCGTGGTCGGCCGGATCCGCGAGCGCTTCCCGCGGGACCGCATCCTCGCCGAGGAGTCCGGCGAACTCTCCGGTGACGGCGGCGGCCGTACCTGGCTGGTCGATCCGCTCGACGGCAGCAACAACGTGGTGATCGGGCTCGCCGTCTATGTCGTCGGCATCGCGCTGTGCGTCGATGACACGCCGGTGGTGGGGGTCGTCCACGATCCGATGACCTGCCGTACCTGGTCCGCCCTGCGCGGGGCTGGGGCCCATGGCCCGGCCGGACGGCTCCCCTCCCACGCCGTCGGCCGTCCGCTCTCCCCGGCCGGCCCCCTGCTGGCCTGGACGCAGGGCCACGGCGTCCCCCGCGACGACACCGTGGCCTGCGCGCTGCGGCACACCCTCGAACTCCGCTCCCGCCGCCTGCTCCAGCTCTGGGCACCACTGGTGGCCTGGGCCATGCTGGCCCGGGGCGACATCGACGGCTTCGTCGGCTACCGCGCCGAAGCCATCGACCTGCCCGCCGGTGCGCTGCTCGCCCGCGAGGCGGGTATCGCTCTGCGTCACCTCGACGGAGCCGAGTTCGGGGGCGGCTACGGCGGCCCCGACACCGGGCGGTCCTTCGTCGCGGGCCGCCCGGAGCTGTTGCCCCATCTTCTCGACCTCGTCAGCCCTTTCTCTCCCGGCACCGGGGGCACGCACAGGGCGGAAACCGTCCCGACAGGTCCAGCGGTGCCGCGTTCTTCGGCGGGCGGTACGTCACCCTCGGACCCCAGGTCCGGCCACCGTCCCGGGAGACCCTCAGCGTGAGATACGCGCCGACGAAGTCGTCTTCGTGGTCTTGCACGCCAACGCCTTTCACTTTCCGTGGTGATTCATGCACAGAGTGATGTGAAGGCGAGTAGCTTCGGTAGATGACAGAGCGTGACAACCGGGGTTCGCGCCAGGGGAGTTGGACAGGTGGCCATCGAGGACACTCCGCTCACTCGCAAGCAGTACGGGCAGGAACTGAAGCGGCGGAGGGAGGCGGCGGGACTCACACAGGAGGAACTGAGCCAACGTGTCGTGATGTCCCGCACACACATCGCCCACATCGAGGCGGGGCGCCGACGGCCGGACGTGGAGGATGCGCGCCGGCTGGACCGGGAGTTGGGCACGGATGGGTTCTTCGAGCGGTTTCTGCCGGCGCTGGACGGCCGCAGTGTGGCCGAGCATTTCGCGGAGGCTGCGGAGTTGGAGCGGCAGGCTGTCGCGATCAAGGAGTACACGACCATTCTCGTTCCCGGATTCCTGCAGACGCCCGGGTACGCGCGCGAGGTGCTCAGTTCCGGTCACCCTGCCAAGAGCGACGAGCGACGTGACAGCCTCCTCAGCACACGCCTCGAACGCGCCCGAATCCTGGATGACTTCGACTCGCCCAAAGTGACGCTCTTGCTGGGTGAAGCCGCTCTCCGTCAGGTGATCGGCGGCCCTGAAGTGATGTGCGGCCAACTACGGCACATCTTGGAGCTGGGCGAGCGGCGACGCGTCCGCGTACACGTGCTCCCCTTCATGGCGGGTGCCCATGCCCTCCTGGAGGGCCCCGTCAAGCTCATGTGGTTCGAGGAGCTGCCGCCCGTCGCATATGTGGAAGGCCTGAAGTCTGGAAGGATTTGGGAAGTCCAAGGCACCGTGCGTGAGTTGGAGGACGTCTACGATCATGCTCTGGGCGACGCCTTGTCGCACCGCAAGTCACTGGAGCTGATCAGGTCGGTCGCGGAGGATTACGAGCATGATGCACGGAGAGAACAGCATCCCTGACGCATCGGTACTGAGTGGCTGGCGTAAGTCGAGCTACAGCGGCGAGAGCGGCGGCAACTGCCTCGAAGTCAACGACACCGCCGCCCCCACCCACGTCCCCGTCCGCGACAGCAAGAACCCCACCGGCCCCGCCGTCGTCTTCACGGCGCCCGCCTGGTCGGCGTTCGTCGGTGCCGTGAAGACGCGGGGTTGACGTCAGTCGCCGGTGCTGCCCAGGACGATGCTGCTGTCGGCCCGCCCGACCAGGGGGCGGTTGGCGCTGTCCTGGTAGGTGAAGACCGAGAAGTTCGCCTGCCAGTCACCGGCGCGCGGCTCGGAGGCGGCGTCCTCGACGAAGCGCAGCTGGTAGGTGTGGACCTCACCCGGGGTCAGGCCGGCCGCGACGGCGGGCAGCTTCCAGTTGTAGGGGCCGTCGGCCGTGGGCAGCTCCGTCCACTGCCCGTTGTCGAGAAACTGCAGCCTCACCGACGGCCGCAGGTAGGGGTCGACGGGCGGGTAGAGGCTCACCGTGCTGGAGAGCGTGTGGGTGAAGCGGCTGTCGGCGTCGCCCGTGACGCTCAGCGAGAAGGGCACGGGGCGGCCGGGCACCAGTGCCGGAGAGGCCTCGGACAGGCCGCTGACGGTGTCGGTGACGGTGCCCTCCTGCTCGTCCGGCGCGACCTGGACGGTGTCCTGCGCACCGGAGGTCACCAGGTGTATCCCGGTGTCGAGGCGGGGGAAGGAGGGTGTGGCGCCGAGGGTGATCCGCCAGTGGTAGGTGGTGTGCGCGGGAACGCTGATCGCCGAGTGGAGGGGGCTGAATTCGGCCTCGACGGTGCCGTGGTCGCTGGTGGAGACCCGCGCGGGCGCCGACGGCCCGTTCAGTGACCTGACGTCCACGGTCACCTTCTTGGTGTCCAGGCCTCTCGGGCCGACGGCGGACACCTCGAGCAGTCCCGTGTAGTTCTTGGCGGTGCTCCCCCTGTTGGCGACCGCCAGGTCGATGGTGCTGGTGGAGTAGCCACGGGTCAGCGGTGCGTCCGGAGACGGCTTCGAGTAGGAGATGGACAGCGGCGCGGAGGCGGCGGGTGCGGCCACGGCGGCGGGCACGGCGCCCACGACCGGGACGAGAGCGGCGACCGTGGCGGCGCACAGCAGGCCGAGGCGCCGAGCGGTCGGACGGATCAAGGACATGATTCCCCCTGGAATGTGTAACGGTCGGTTGTTCATCCCTTCGCGCGCTGTGCCTTCCGGCGCCGGGCCGGGGCGATCCGGTCACGATGCCCCTCGGTCACCTTCTGGTTGATCACTGCTCGCGACACATTCATCTTGATCGACCGTCCTGTGTCGATCTATGCCGGAATCGTCACCGCCGTGCAACAGGCGCACTTGTGTGCGACATGTCCTACCGCGTCAACGCCAGTACTCCCACCCCCGCCCCCACGGCGCTCGCGGCCAGCACCGCGCCGGTCCCCATCAACCGGGTGACCGGCACCCGTACGCCGTAGGCATGGCAGCGCTCGTACCACAGCAGCGTGGCCAGGGACGCCCACGGTGTGATCACCGGGCCGGCGTTGGTGCCGATCAGCAGGGCGAGGAGCTGGTCGTGGTTGCCCACCGGAACGGCCGCTTCCCCGGCCAGATAGACCGGCAGGTTGTTCAGGGCGTTGGACAGGCCGCCGCCGACCGCCGCCGCGCGGAACAGGCCGAGCGTGCCGCCGTCGGCGCCCACCGCCGAGGCCAGCAGGTCATGCAGCCCGTGCGCGTTGACGGTCTCGACCACCAGGAACATGCCCGGCACCATCACCAGCAGCCGCCAGGGGATGAGCGACAGCCGGAGCGCGGACCGCTGCCGTACCGCGAACGCCGCCACGGCGACCAGCGCCGCCGTCCCGGACGCCGTCCACAGCGGTACGTCGGCCACCAGGATGGCCAGCAGAAAGCCGGCGCAGGCGAGCGCGCAGGCGCGGAAGAGCACCGGGTCGGCGGGTCGGTGCACCCCCGGCGGCACATATCGGTCGGCGGCACCGGAACGCACGTCCGCCACCACACGCGCCGCCCCCGGCCCCGCCGGCTCCGGTACGGCCTCCATCAGGCCCGACCCGTCCACAACCGGCCCCCCACGCCGCCCCCGCCGCCAGAAGAACAGCCACAAACAAGCCATTGTCACTGCCAGCACGGCGAGTTGCGGTGCCCACATCCGTCCCGCCAGGCCCAGCGGGGACAGCGCGACCCGGTTGGCCGCCAGCAGGTTCGTCAGGTTGGACACCGGCAGCAGCAGGCTCGCCGTGTTGGCGAGCCAAACCGTCGTCATCGCCAGCGGCACCGGCGCGATGCCCACCCGGGAGGCGAGCGCCAGCATCACCGGGGTCAGCAGGACGGCCGTCGTATCCAGATTCAGGGCGATCGTCGTGACAGAGGCGAAGGCGACGCACAACAGGAACAGAACCGGATAGCTGCCCCGCCCCGCCCTCGCCACCCGCGCCGCCAGCACATCGAACACCTCGGCCCTGCTGGTCAGTTCGGCCAGCACGATCACCGTGCCCAGGAACGCCAGCAGCGGGGCGATGCGGGTCATCGCGCCGGACGCGGAATGCGCCGGCAGCAAACCCGTGGCCACGCACAGCAGTCCGGTCGCCAGCAGACCGATCGCCACCCGGTCGAGGACATGCAGACGCATCAAGACACGCACGGGTGGAAGGGTCGCACAGCTGTGCCCCGCTGGGGCCAAGCCGCTGTCGAACGCCTGGAAACGATCGCTGTCAGCCTCTCTTTTCACGGCATCATCAATACATGGTGGCTCGTCAGAACATCCCGGGGGACACCGGGCCATTGGACTTCTTCATCAGCTACTCTCCGGCCGACGAGCGCTGGGCGTCCTGGATCGCCTGGACCCTGGAGGAGGCCGGGTACCGGACGGTTCTGCAGGCCTGGGACTTCGTGCCGGGCACCAACTTCGTCGACTTCATGGACCGGGGCGTCAGCGAGTCCGCCGCCGTCATCGCCGTACTGTCCAGGAACTACGAGCGGTCGCGGTACGGGCGGATGGAGTGGCAGGCCGCCCTGCGGGCCGATCCGGACGCGCCGGAGCGGCGGCTGATCACCGTGCGGGTCGAGGACATCCCGGTCGAGGGGCTGCTCGCCACCATCACGTACGTGGACCTGGTGCCGGTCGCCGATCCGGGGGCCGCCCGTGAGCTGCTGCTGGCGCGGGTGCGGCAGGCCCTCGACGGGCGGGCCCGGCCCAGCCTGCCGCCCGGCTACCCGGGGGCGAACGGCCGGATCGGAGGACCGGCTGCGCCGTCCGTGCCGATTCCCGGTCGGCCGCTCGGCGGGACCGGGTGGGCGGGCCGGCGCAGACCGGCCGCGCCGCCGTCGTATCCGCGGGTGTCCGGGGAGGTCCGGGAGCGGGAGGCGGTCACCGTGCTCCAGCTGGCCGGGCCCGCCTTCGGCCGGGGGCAGGACCCCGCCGAGCTGCAGGCGGCGATCTGGGGCGACCTGGTCGAGCTGACGGATGCCGGGGCGCCCGCGCCCGATCTGCTGGTCGTCACCGGGGACCTCACCGCCTCCGGCAGCCGGCGCGAGTTCGAGCAGGCCCTCGCCTTTCTCACCGGGATGCGGGCCCTGCTCGGGCTCGAACCGCACCGGGTCGCCCTCGTCCCCGGCGGCCAGGACGTCAACCAGGCCGCCTGCCAGGCCTACTTCAGCACCTGCGAGGCCGACGAGATGCCGCCCCGGCCGCCGTACTGGCCCAAGTGGCGGCACTTCGCCCGGCTGTTCCGGGAGCTGTACCAGGGCCTCGACGTCGTCTTCGACAGCGACCAGCCGTGGACCCTCTTCCCCGTGCCGGAACTGCACACCGTGGTCGCGGGGTTGAACTCGTCCATGGCGTACAGCCACCGGCGCGACGACCAGTACGGGATGGTCGGCCGCGAGCAGGCCGCCTGGTTCGCGCAGGCCCTGCGCCCGCACGAGACCGAGGGGTGGCTGCGGATCGGTGTCGTACGGCATGCGCCCGGCGCCGCCCGGCCGGCCGCCACCGGGGTGCGCCGGGCCGGTGCGCCGGGTACGGCCGCCCTGGACGGCAGCGCTCCGCTGCGCGACACCGACGTGCTGACGCGGCTGACCGCGCCCCGGCTGCACCTGCTGCTGCACGGCCCGGCCGAGCCCGGCGCGCTGCCCGCCCTGGCCACCGGCGCCGGTGAGGTGCCGGTGATCGGTGCCGGGCGGCCCGGCGGGCATCAGCTGGTGCGGGTCAGCCGGGACGGGCTGGCCGTCTGGCAGGGGCCGGGGGAGCCGGAGCGGCGGCCGGTCCAGTGGCGGCGGGCCCAGCGGGCCTTCGGGCCGGAGGAATCCCCCGACGCGGACTCCGGCGCCCCCGCCTCCGCGCCCGAGCCGGAGCCGCGCGCCGTGCAGAGCCCGGCCGAGATCCTGCTCGCCCGGGTCGCGGAGGTGTGCCGTACCCGGCACGAGGGCGCCCAGATCCGCCCGGTGGACGGGCCGGTGCCCCAACTCCTCGTCACCTGGAGCCAGTCGGGCTTCGTACGGCAGCAGCGGGTGGCGGTCCACACCGGCACCCCGGCCGCGCAGGACGTCGACCGGTTCGTGGCCCTCGTGCACGCCGCCGACGCCGAGGCGGAAGCCGAACTCGTCCACGACGGGCCGCCGCCCGCCCGGGAACTCAGGGACGCGGCCCGCCGCCGGGGGGTCCGGGTGCGCAGCTTCACCGAGTTCCAGGGGCTGCTGGACCTGCGCGGATACGTCGCCGCGCAGAGCGAGCGGCTGCGCACCGACCCGCGCTATCCGCCGGGCATGTATCTGCCGCAGCGCTACCGGGAGGTGGAGCGTCTCGACGCCGAGGACCGCGACGGGCTGGTCGACGCGATGCTCCGGCTGCTCGACTCCGACCAGGGGCGCTTCCTGCTGCTCCTCGGCGACTTCGGGCACGGCAAGACCTTCGCGCTGCGCGAGCTGGCCCGTCGTATCCCCGGTGAACTGCCGCATCTGGTACCGCTGCTGGTCGAACTGCACGCCCTGGACCGGGCCTACTCCTTCGAAGGGCTGGTCGCCGGGCATCTCGCCGCCCACGGCGTCGACAACATCGACCTGCGGGCCTTCAGGTACATGCTCCAGCAGGGGCGGATCGTGCTGCTCTTCGACGGCTTCGACGAACTCGTCAACCAGGTGACGTACGACCGCGCCGCCGAACGGCTGCAGGTGCTGCTGGACTCCGCCGTGGACCGCGCCAAGATCGTGGTCTCCAGCCGCACCCAGCACTTCCGCTCCCAGGGCCAGGTGCTCACCGCGCTCGGCGAACGCGTCGGCCTGCTGCCGCACCGCCGGGTGCTGGCCGTCCAGGAGTTCAGCCCGCAGCAGATCCGCGCCTACCTGGTCAACCGCTACGACGGCGACGAACGCGCTGCCGACCACCGGCTGCGGCTGCTCGACGCCATCCCCGACCTGCTAGCCCTGTGCCGCAACCCCCGGCTGCTCGGCTTCGTCGCCGACCTCGACGACGACCAGCTGCGCGCGGTCGCCGGGGCCGGGCGTGCGCTCAGCCCCGCCGGGCTGTACCAGGAGGTGCTCACCTCCTGGCTGAGCTACGAGACACAGCGCGCCGGTGCCGCCCCCGGCCGGGCCCCCGGGCTGTCCCTGGACCAGCTGTGGGACGCGGTCACCGCGCTCGCCCTGCGGCTGTGGGAGAGCGGGCAGGACGCGCTGCGGCTGGACGAGCTGACCGACGTCGCCGAGACCCTGACGGGGCTCGCCGAGGCCCGGCTGTCGGTGCCGCAGACCGCCCACGCCATCGGCTCCGGCAGTCTGCTGGTGCGCAGCGACGACGGCATGTTCCGGTTCATCCACGGCTCGGTGGTGGAGTGGCTGGTCGCCCGGGAGTGCGGCCGCAGGCTCACCGACGGCGACAGCAGCCCGCTCAGCCGACGCCAACTCAGCCAGCTGGCCGTCGAGTTCCTGTGCGACCTCGCCGACCACCGGATCTGCCAGACCTGGGCCGAGCGGGAGCTGTCCGGCACGGCCCAGGACGCCTCACCGGACGCCGCCCGCGCCAACGCCGTGAAGATCCTCAGCCGGCTCCGCGTGCCCGCCCACACCGACCTGCGCGGCGCCGCGCTCGCCGGTGAGGACCTGTCCCACCGCGACTTCTCCGGCGTCGACCTCACCCGCGCCGACCTCACCGACGCCCGCCTGGTCGGCGCCAACCTCTCCGGCGCCGTGCTGCGCGGCGCCCGGCTGACCGGCGCCCGGCTCGACGGCGCGGATCTGACCGGCGCCGACCTGCGCGGCGCCGACCTCCGGCGGGCCCGGCTGATCGGCACCGACCTGACCGGCGCCCGGGTGGAGGGCGGCCGGTGGCGGCGGGCGGCGCTGGTCTCGGCGACCACCGGGCCGCTGGCCGGCAGCCCCGAACTCGCCACCGCCGCGATCGCGCCCGGAATGGCCGTCGACTCCGGCTTCCGGCCCTCGGCGGTCGGTGTGCCGTACGGGTTCAGCAGCCGCACCCGGCTGCCCGAGCCCATCTCGTACAGCCCCGACGGCGAACTGCTCGCCGTGGGCAGCGAGGACGGCGGCGTCCTGGTCGCCGACATCGCGACCGGACTCGCCCTGCGCACCCTGGAAGGGCACACCGGCCGGGTCTACGCGGTCAAGTTCCGCGAACGGGTGCTGGCCACCGGCAGCTCCGACGGCACCGTGCGGCTGTGGGACCCGGTCTCCGGGCGCCGTCTGCACCGGCTGGAGATCCATCCGGACGGGGTCTGGCCGGTCGTCCTCGACGCCGAGGGGCTACTGCTGGCCACCGGGGACGCCGACGGCGTGGTCACCGTATGGGACACGGCCTCGGGCACCGCGCTGCACCGGCTGCCCGGACACACCGCGCCCGTCTACACGGTGGCGTTCGCACCGGACGGCGCCACCCTCGTCACCGGGGACGCCACCGCCGTCGTACGGCTGTGGGACCTCGCCACCGGGCGGCCCGCCGGGGAACTGCCCGGGCACCGCAACGCGGTGTACCGGGCGCGGTTCAGCCCGGACGGCACCCTGCTGGCCACCGGCGACCGGGGCGACGACTGGCGCAACGGCACCGTCCGCGTGTGGGACCTCGCCACCCGGACGGTGCGGCACGAGTTCGCCGGCCACTCCGGGCGCGTCTACACCCTGGACTTCCACCCCGGCGGCCGGTTCCTGGTCAGCGGCGACACCGACGGCGAGGTACGGCTGTGGGACCTGGCCGCCGGGCGCTCCGCCGGGCTGCTCGGCGGCTGCCGGGGGGCCGTGTACCAGGTGCTGTTCGACCCCGACGGGACGCTGCTCGCCGCCGGGGACAGCGCGGGGGTGGTCCGGCTGTGGCGGATCGACCCCGAGGCCGACCCCGTCGCCGTACCGCTGAACCGGCAGCCCGCCGAGCACCGCGGCAGCGTCTGGGTGTGCAAGTTCCGTCCGCACGGCGACACGCCCGCCCAGAGCCCCGGCACGCTCCTGGTGACCGGCGGCAACGACGGCGTCGTACGGCTGTGGGAGCCGGCCACCGGGCAGGGCCGGCGCATCCTGCGCGGCCACGGGCGCCGGATCGCCACCCTGTCCTTCAGCGCCGACGGCGCGCTGCTGGCGGCCGGCGGCAACGACGGTGTCGTCCGGGTGTGGCACTCCGCCTCCGGCCGGCGGCTGCGCGAACTGACCGGCCAGAGCGACCGCCTGGTCTCGGCGGCGTTCGGCCCCGCCGGACCCCTGCTGGCCTCCGCGAGCAGCGACGGCGACATCTACCTGTGGAACGCGGCCACCGGCGAGTACCAGCGCGAACTCGACGTCGAGACCGACCATGTGTGGGCCGAGGCGTTCAGCGCCGACGGCGAACTCCTCGCCACTGCCAACGACGACGACACGGTACGGCTGTGGTACCGGGCCACCGGGGCGCATCTCGCCACCATCACCGAGCACTACGGGCGGGTCCGCGCGATCACCTTCCGCTCCGACGGCGCGGTCCTGGCCACCGGCTGCGACGACCGCAAGGTCCGCATCTGGGACATGGCCGGCCGCAGCATCACCGCCGTGCTGGACGGTCACACCGACCGGGTGTACGCCGTGGCCTTCGCCCCGGACGGCAGCTGGCTGGCCAGTGCTTCCTGGGACGGTACGGCGGTGATCTGGCGGGACGGCGAGATCGACCACCGCCTGACCGGCCACACCGGAAAACTCTGGACCGCGGCGGTGCATCCGCTGAGGCCCCTGCTGGCGACGGCGGGCGACGACCGTACCGTCCGCCTGTGGGACCCCGGCACCGGCGAGGAGACGGCTGTGCTGACGGGCCACACCGGCCGGATCCTCGCGGTGGCGTTCAGCCCCGACGGCTCCCTGCTGGCGAGCGGCGGCGAGGACGGCACGGTACGGCTGTGGCACGTCCCCGCCGACGGCCCGCCCGCCCTCCGGGCCACCCTGGTCGGCATGCCCGGCGGCTGGGCGGCGCTGTCGCCGTCGGGTGGGTACAAGTACGAGGGAGACGTCACCGGCGAGTTCTGGCACGCGGTCGGGATGTGCCGCTTCGAACCAGGGGAGTTGGACGGGTATCTGGCGGGGGTACGGCAGGTGCCCCTGGACGAGCCGCTGGGGTGATGCGAAGGAGGGTGCGCGGGAGGGTGCGCGGGGGCAGTTTTGAACGCGTTCAAACGCGGGCGTACGCTCCTCCCATGAGCGACAGAGCCGCCCTGCTGAAGGGCATTCGCGTCTGGTTGGTCCTCTTCGTCGTGTGCCTCGTGCTCAGCGGGGCCACCGCCTTCCCCCTGGTGCACGAACTGCGCTGGACCGAGAGCGCGTTGCGGGCACTGTCCGTGCCGGACCACCTGCCCGGGCTGGCGGCCTGGATCTCCCGGGTCCGCGACGGCCTCGACACCGCCGACGCCGACTACCCGTTCCTGCTCTACGGCACCGACTGGCTGGCCTTCGCCCACCTCGTCATCGCCGTCGCCTTCTACGGGCCCTACCGCGACCCCGTCCGCAACATCTGGGTCGTCGAGTTCGGGATGATCGCCTGCGCCGGCATCATCCCGCTCGCCCTGATCTGCGGCCCGATCCGGGGAATCCCCTTCTGGTGGAGCCTGATCGACATGTCCTTCGGCGTCTTCGGCGTCGTCCCGCTGTACGTCGTACGCAAGAAGATCAAGCGGCTGGAGGCGCTCACGGCCGCTTGAGGGCCGTGAGCACGCGCTCCTGAGGGAACTCCCCGGTTCCTAGCGAAGGCCGGGGCTGCCGCCGTTGCGCAGGGCGTGCAGGACATCGACGCGGTTGGTGGTGATCGAGTCGACGCTCAGGTCCAGCAGGCGGCTCATCGAGCGGCGGGTGTCCGGGGTCCAGACGGACAGCAGGTAGCCGTCGCGGCGCACACGGGCCGCCAGCTCCCGGCTCAGCAGGGAGAAGCGGTAGTTGAGCCAGCGGGGGCGGATCGCCGCCAGCAGCGCGGGCCGGGGCGGGGCGAGGGTCGTCCAGGTCAGGGCGATCTCGGCGGCCGGGTCGGCGGCGCGGACGGCGAGCATCGCCTCGGGGCCCGCGCAGTAGTAGACCCGCTCGTCGGCCCCGCTCTGCCGGACCGCGTCCATGACCCGGTCCACCATCCGCCCGTCGACCCGCCCGCACAGGTCCACCATCACCCGGCTGCCGCCGGTCGCGGCCAGCGCCTCCGCCAGCGTCGGCACACCGCCCGCCGTGAGCCCGCGCACCTCCTCGGCGGACAGGGTGCCGAGCGGGCGGTCGAGTTCCCACAGCCGCAGCAGCGTGTCGTCGTGCAGCAGCACGGGGACGCCGTCGCGGGTGAGCCGTACGTCGAGCTCAACGGCGTCCGCGCCCCGGTCGAGCGCGGAACGCAGCGAGTCGATGGTGTTCTCACGGAAGCGGTAGGGGTCGCCGCGGTGGGCCACGGCCGTGACGGTCTGCATGACCCCCATTGTGGAGGGCGTCAGGAGGCGAGCCAGGCGCTGGTGTACGTGTCGATCTCCGCGGCGATCCGGGCCTTGCCCGCGGCGTCCAGGAAGGAGGCCGTCACCGCGTTCTTGGCGAGGTCGGCGAGGCCGCGCTCGTCCAGGTCGAGCAGCCGGGCGGCCACCGCGTACTCGTTGTTCAGGTCGGTGCCGAACATCGGCGGGTCGTCGGAGTTGATCGTGACCAGGACCCCGGCCCGGGTGAACTCCTTGATCGGGTGCTCGTCCAGGGTGCGGACCGCGCGGGTGGCGATGTTGGAGGTCGGGCAGACCTCCAGCGGGATGCGGTGCTCGGCGAGGTGGGCGAGCAGCCCGGGGTCCTGCGCGGAGCTGGTGCCGTGCCCTATGCGCTCGGCGCGCAGCTCGGTCAGCGCGTCCCACACCGTCTCCGGGCCGGTCGTCTCCCCGGCGTGCGGGACGGAGTGCAGTCCGGCGGCGATGGCCCGGTCGAAGTACGGCTTGAACTGCGGCCGGGGCACACCGATCTCGGGTCCGCCGAGCCCGAACGACACCAGGCCCTCCGGCCGGATCCGGTCGTCGGTGGCGAGCCGCGCGGTCTCCTCGGCGGATTCCAGCCCGGCCTCGCCCGGAATGTCGAAGCACCAGCGCAGTACGGTCCCGAACTCGGCCTCGGCCGCCTTGCGGGCGTCCTCGATCGCGGCCATGAAGCCCAGCTCGTCGATGCCGCGCCGGGTGGAGGAGAAGGGGGTGATGGTCAGCTCGGCGTACCGCACCTGCTGCCGGGCCAGCTCACGGGCCACCTCGTACGTCAGCAGCCGGACGTCCTCCGGGGTGCGGATCAGGTCGACGACCGACAGGTACACGTCGATGAAGTGGGCGAAGTCGGTGAAGGTGAAGAAGTCGGCCAGGGCCTCGGGGTCGGTGGGGACCTTGGAGTCGGGGTGGCGGGCGGCCAGTTCGGAGACGATGCGCGGGGAGGCGGAGCCGACGTGGTGGACGTGCAGTTCGGCCTTGGGCAGTCCGGCGATGAAGGTCCGCAGATCGCGGTCGGCCGTGCCGGCGGCGGGTACGGAGGTGTCGGTCATGGGGTCCTCCCGGGACGGGCGCCCGCGGAACCAGGTCCGTGGTGCGGGCGCGGTGATCGGCTGATCGGTTGCGCGGGATCATCGTAGGCCCCGGCTCATGCCGTCCCGGCCTGCCCGTAGCATGGCGGCACGTCCAGCAGAGGGGTCCCACCATGTCCGACGAGGCGCCGCAGTCCACGCCACAGGAGCATCAGCCTGCCGGCGAGGGGCCGACCTCACCCCAGGTGTCCTTGGACAAGGCGGCCGGAGAGGGTGCGCCTGCGGTCCAGGACGCGATATCCGGGTCTCACCAGGACTCCCCTCCGCGCGCCGACTCCGTCCACTACCAGCAGACACTGACCTCGCTGCCCGCCTCCCCGGTCGCCCCCGCCGACCCCGTGCCGCCGTCCTGGGCCCCGCCGACCGCACACGCCGCACCCCCGGCGGCGAACCCCTTCGCACCCCCGGTGAGCACACCTCCGGTGAACCCCTACGCCCCGCCCGCCTCCGGTTTCGGCGCGCCGGGCACGGGCCCCGCCGACGGCGGCCCGGTGCCGCCCCCGCCGATCGCGCCCTCCGGCCCCGGCATGGCCGCCGCGCCCCCGGCCGGCGGCTACGGCTACCCCGCGGGCTACGGCTGGCCCGGTATGCCGATGGCCCCGCAGAACGGCATGGGCATCGCGGCGCTGGTGCTCGGCATCCTGTCGATCTGTCTGTTCTGCCTGTACGGCGTGGTCTCCCTGGTGCTGGGCATCCTCGCGGTGGTCTTCGGCGTCAAGGGCCGCCGACGGGCCGAGCGCGGCGAGGCGAGCAACCACGGTCAGGCCCAGGCCGGTCTGGTCATGGGGATCATCGGCATCGTCCTCGGCATCGCCGTGATCGTCCTGCTCGCGATCGGCATCAACGCCGCCATCCACGATCACAGCTCCAAGACCGACCCGTCCTACGGCTCCGCACCCCGTGTGCCGGTGAGCGTCGCGGCCGGTCGCTGAGACCAGGGCGGTTCCGGCCGTCCGTCCGGCCTGGCCAAACCCTGTCCTTCGCGGCCTGTCCTGCGCTTACGATGCCTTGACTGTCAACGGAGGGGAGATCACTTTCATGTCCTACGGCAACCCCACACCCGGTGGGTTCGGTCCGCCGAGCCAGCCCCCGCAGCAGCCGGGTCAGGGCTACGGCTACCCGCAGGCGGGTCCGTCGTACCCGGCCGCGCCGCCGGTGGGCTACGGGCAGGCTCCCGGGTATGGCATGCCGATGCAGCCGAGCAACGGCATGGGCACCACGGGACTGGTGCTGGGCATCATCGGCGTGGTCTGCAGCCTCACCTTCTTCCTCTGGTTCTTCGGAGTCATCCTGGGCATCCTCGGGATCATCTTCGGGGCCATCGGCCGAGGAAAGGCCAACCGGGGCGAGGCCACCAACAGGGGAGCGGCGACCGCCGGACTCGTCTGCGGCATCGTGGCGACCGTGATCCTGCCGCTGCTGGGTGTGCTGCTCTTCGCGAGCATCATGGGCACGGCCTGAGCACGGACCGACCCGGCCGGTGAGGGGGCCGGCCACGTGGCCGGCCCCCTCAAGCCCCGGACAGCCGCTCCCGCGCCTCCATCAGCGCGAAGCCCAGCAGGTTCGGCCCCTTCCACCGCCGCGGATCCGAGGCCGCCTCGTCATCCGCCGCCAGGCCGATGCCCCACACCCGGTCCACGGGACTCGCCTCGACCAGCACCCGGTCGCCCGTGCCCAGCAGGAACGCGCGCAGACCGTCGTCCGATGCGAACTTGTGCACGCTGCCCTCGACCACGATCCGGAAGCGCTCCCGCTCCCATATCGCCTCGTCGAAGCCCTTGACCAGCCGCCCCGCCTTCTTCGCCTCGGCGGGGTGCTCCGCGGCCAGTGCCCGCCGCTCCGCCTCCGCGTCCCCGAACAGCCGGGCCTTGCCGGCCATCATCCAGTGCTCGGCCGTCGCGTATTCCACCCCGTCGACCACGAACGGCGACGGCCACCACTGGCTCAGACAGCTCGCGCCGATGCTGCCGTCCGGCCGCGGCCGGTGCCCCCAGAAATGGAGGTACTTGATCCGGCTGCCTGCCCGTACTTCCCTGATCAGGGCATCCACCCCGTCGATCTTCCCCATGCACGCGAGTCTGGCACGCACCACTGACAATCCGTCCGCCCTTTTCTGCCCCGACTCGACACCTGGTCGACAGATTCCGTCGCGTAACCAAAAGGCAACAACGGAATCACTTGTTGGAGTCCTATTGCTCTGTCAGGATCGGCACTCAAATCGAGCTGGAGCTACGCCACCCACCCCCGGGACGGGGCGAACGGCGGAGGAGAGCGACATGCACAACCCGGGCACCGCCACCCCGGAACGATTCCCCGCCGAGGAGCGATTCGCCGACGGGGCGCAGTTCATCGCCGGCCGGCTGACCAAGGGCACCTCGGGCCATGCCCACGCCGTGGTCGACCCCGCCACCGGCGCGGAGGTGTACACCTACGAGCTGGCCGGCGCCGCCGACGTCGACGCGGCCGTCGCCGCCGCGCGCGAGGCCTTCCCGGGCTGGACCTCGGCCACCCCGGGCGAGCGCTCCGACGCCCTGCACCGGTTCGCCGCCGTACTCGCCGACCGTGCCGAGGACTTCGCGCGCGCCGAGTCCCTGCAGTGCGGCAAGCCGCTGAAGCTGACCCGCGAGTTCGACGTACCGGGGACCATCGACAACACCGCCTTCTTCGCGGGCGCCGCCCGGCACCTGGCGGGGCAGTCCGCCGGTGAGTACTCCGGCGACCACACGTCGTACATCCGCCGCGAGCCGATCGGTGTCGTCGGGTCCATCGCGCCTTGGAACTACCCCCTCCAGATGGCAGCCTGGAAGATCCTCCCGGCGATCGCCGCCGGCAACACCATCGTGCTGAAGCCCGCCGAGCTGACCCCGCTCACCTCGCTGCTCTTCGCCCAGGCCGCCACGGACGCCGGCCTCCCCGACGGTGTGATCAACATCGTCACCGGGACCGGGAAGGAGGCGGGGGAGCACCTCGTCGGCCACCCGGATGTCGCCATGACCTCCTTCACCGGGTCCACTGCCGTCGGCAAGCGCGTCGCCGAGGTCGCCACCGCCACGGTCAAGCGGCTGCATCTGGAGCTCGGCGGCAAGGCGCCCTTCGTCGTCTTCGACGACGCCGATCTGGAGGCCGCCGTCCACGGGGCCGTCGCCGGCGCGCTCATCAACACCGGCCAGGACTGCACGGCCGCCACGCGCGCGTACGTGCAGCGACCCCTGTACGACGCCTTCGTGGAGCGGACCGCCGCGCTGATGGAGACCGTCCGGCTGGGCGATCCCTTCGCCCCCGGCACCGATCTCGGCCCGCTCATCTCGCACGTCCAGCGCGACCGCGTCGCCGGCTTCGTGGACCGTGCGCGTGCCTACGCGCGCGTGGTGACCGGCGGCGAGGCGCCGAAGGGCGAGCTGGAGCGGGGCGCCTACTACCGGCCTACCCTGATCGCCGGCGCGGCCCAGGACAGCGAAATCGTCCAGTCCGAGATCTTCGGCCCGGTACTGGTCGTACTGCCGTTCGACGGTGATGATGAGGGCATCCGCCTGGCCAACGACACCCCGTACGGCCTCGCCGCCTCTGCATGGAGCACGAACGTGTACCGGGCGGGCCGCGCCACCCGCGAGATCAAGGCGGGCTGCGTGTGGATCAACGACCACATCCCGATCATCAGCGAGATGCCGCACGGCGGCTACAAGGCATCCGGTTTCGGCAAGGACATGTCGACGTACTCCTTCGAGGAGTACACGCAGGTCAAGCACGTAATGTTCGACAATACGGCGGTCGCCCGCAAGGACTGGCACCGCACGATCTTCGGGGACCGGTAGCACCGTCGTCCGGCGACGCCGGACACCACGCACAGACGGCTGCTGCCGGGTTGACGATCAGGCCCCGACCAGGCCGACCCTCCCTCCGAAAGGGCACCACGCGCATGGAGCAGTACGAGCCCGACCGCCTGACACCGGTCGAAGCCGCCGCCGTACGGCGAAGCCTCCGTAACGGCCGGGCCGCGATGACCCGTCGGTCGCTGCTGCGCGCCTCCGCGGGCGGCGCGCTGGCGGTCGGCGGACTCGGGGCGCTGAGCGCCTGCGGGATTCCCGCGGCGAACAAGACGCAGGGCGGTGTGTCCGCCGACGACCACTCGGCCCAGGAGAAGGTCGTCAACTTCTCCAACTGGCCCGAGTACATCGACGTGGACGACAAGGGCAAGCGTCATCCCACGCTCGACGCGTTCGCCAGGCGGAGCGGTATCCAGGTCAAGTACACCGAGGACATCAACGACAACGACGAGTTCTTCGGCAAGATCCAGCCGCAGCTCGCCGCCGGCCAGGACACCGGCCGTGACCTCATCGTGCTCACCGACTGGCTGGCCGCGCGCATGATCCGGCTGGGGTACGTCCAGAAACTGGACGCGTCCAACCTGCCGCACGCCTTCGCCAACCTGTCGGACCAGTTCCGCGACCCCGACTGGGACCCGGGCCGCGCCTACTCGTACCCCTGGCAGGGCATCTCGACCGTCATCGCCTACAACAAGAAGGCGCTCGACGGCATCGAGGTGAAGTCGGTCTCCGACCTGCTCGACAACCCCAAGCTCAAGGGGCGCGTCGGCTTCCTGACCGAGATGCGCGACAGCATCGGCATGACCATGCTCGACATGGGCAAGGACCCGGCGAAGTTCACCGGTGACGACTTCGACGCGGTGATCGCCCGCCTGCAGAAGGCCGTCGACAAGGGCCAGATCCGCCGCTTCACCGGCAACGACTACACCTCGGACCTCACCAAGGGCGACTTCGCCGCGTGCATAGCGTGGGGCGGCGACATCGTCCAGCTCCAGTCGGACAACCCGGACGTCGGCTATGTCATCCCCGACAACGGCTACATGACCTCGACCGACAACATGCTGATCCCCAACAAGGCGCGCCACAAGACGAACGCCGAGCGGCTCATCGACTACTACTACGAGCCCGAGCCGGCCGCCGAGCTCGCCGCGTACATCAACTACGTGAGTCCCGTCGCGGGAGTGAAGCCCTACCTTGCGAAGATCGACAAATCGGCGGCGAGCAACCCGTTGATCATTCCCGACAAGACCATGCAGGCGAAGTCCCATGCCTTCCGCGCGCTGACGCAGAAGGAAGAGACGGCCTACCAGCAGAAGTTCTCGAAGCTCACAGGGGCGTGACGACGATGACGACACCAGACAACAGCGGCGACGTCCGCCTCTCCGGTATCTCCAAGACCTACGGCGCCTTCACCGCCGTACACCCGCTGGACCTGACCGTGCCCCAGGGTTCCTTCTTCGCCCTGCTCGGCGCCTCCGGCTGCGGCAAGACCACCACCCTGCGCATGATCGCCGGCCTGGAGGAGCCGAGCAGCGGCACCGTGCACCTCGGCGACCAGGACGTCACCCACCTGCCGCCGTACAAGCGCCCCGTGAACACGGTCTTCCAGTCCTACGCCCTCTTCCCGCACCTCGACATCTTCGAGAACGTCGCCTTCGGTCTGCGCCGGCGCGGCATCAAGAGCGTGAAGAAGCAGGTCGAGGACATGCTGGAGCTGGTGCAGCTCGGCGAGCAGGCGCGCAAGAAGCCGCACCAGCTCTCCGGTGGCCAGCAGCAGCGAGTCGCCGTCGCCCGCGCGCTGATCAACCACCCCAAGGTGCTCCTCCTCGACGAGCCGCTCGGCGCCCTCGACCTCAAGCTGCGCCGCCAGATGCAGCTGGAGCTCAAGCGCATCCAGACCGAGGTCGGCATCACCTTCGTGCACGTCACGCACGACCAGGAGGAGGCCATGACCATGGCCGACACGGTTGCCGTGATGAACGCGGGCCGCGTCGAGCAGCTCGGCTCGCCGGCCGACCTGTACGAGAACCCGAACACCACGTTCGTCGCGAACTTCCTCGGCACCTCCAACCTGATCGAGGCCGAGGTCGACTCCAAGAGCGGCGACGACATCGTGCTCAAGGCGGCCGGCGGCAAGCTGGTGCTGCCCGAGGCGCGATGTTCCGCCCCGACGACCACCGGCGGCAAGGTGCTGGTCGGTATCCGCCCGGAGAAGATCTCCCTCACCCACGCCGACGACGCGGGGGACATCCCGGACGGCCGCAACCGCCTCACCGGCAAGATCGCCGACGCGAGCTTCATCGGTGTCTCCACCCAGTACGTGATCGACAGCCCGGTCTGCGACGAGCTCGCGGTGTACGTCCAGAACGTCGAGCGCGACGGCCGGCTCGTGCCCGGCGCCGACGTGGTGCTGCACTGGAGCCCGGCGCACACCTTCGGCCTGGACGCGGCCCAGGACATCGACGCGGGCACCGAGGAAGAGGCGGCCGCCTGATGTCGACGCTCACCGAGGCGCCACCGCCCCTCGCCCCCGCCGAGCCGGAGCCCAGGCCCCCGCGCAAGCGCGGCCGGTTCACGCCGTACTGGCTGCTGCTGCCCGGCATCCTGTGGCTGATCATCTTCTTCGCGCTGCCGATGATCTACCAGGCCTCCACCTCCGTCCAGCAGGGCTCGCTGGAGGAGGGCTACAAGGTCACCTGGCACTTCGCCACGTACTGGGACGCCCTGTCCGAGTACTGGCCGCAGTTCCTGCGGTCCGTGTTCTACGCGGCCGGCGCGACGTTCCTGTGCCTGCTGCTCGGCTACCCGCTGGCCTACCTGATCGCCTTCCGCGCGGGCCGCTGGCGGAACCTGATCATGATCCTGGTGATCGCGCCGTTCTTCACCAGCTTCCTGATCCGCACCCTGGCCTGGAAGACGATCCTCGCCGACAACGGCCCGGTCGTGCACGCCCTGAACTCGCTGCACATCCTGGACCTCACCAACTGGCTCGGCTGGACGGCCGGCGACCGCGTCCTCGCCACGCCGCTCGCGGTGGTGTGCGGGCTGACGTACAACTTCCTGCCGTTCATGATCCTGCCGCTGTACACCTCGCTGGAGCGGATCGACGGACGGCTGCACGAGGCGGCCGGCGACCTGTACGCCAAGCCCTGGACCACCTTCCGCAAGGTCACCTTCCCGCTGTCGATGCCGGGCGTGGTCTCCGGCACGCTGCTGACCTTCATCCCGGCGGCCGGCGACTACGTCAACTCCGAGCTGCTCGGCTCCACCGACACCCGCATGATCGGCAACGTGATCCAGACGCAGTTCCTGCGGATCCTGGACTACCCGACGGCCGCGGCCCTGTCCTTCATCCTCATGGCCGCCATCCTGGCCATGGTCACGGTCTACATCCGCCGGTCCGGGACGGAGGATCTGGTCTAAATGCCCTTCGTCAACTGGCTCAAGCGCCATCTCGTCGTCATCGCGGGAATCCTGACACTCGCGTATCTGCTGCTGCCCAACGTCATCGTGACGGTGTTCTCCTTCAACAAGCCGAAGGGACGCTTCAACTACGAGTGGCAGCAGTTCTCCCTGGACGCCTGGAAGCAGCCGTGCGGCGTCGCCGACATGTGCGGCTCGCTGTCCATCAGCCTCCAGATCGCCGTCTGGGCGACGGTCGGCGCCACCCTCCTCGGCACGATGATCGCCTTCGCGCTGGTCCGCTACCGCTTCCGCGCCCGCGGCGCCGTCAACTCGCTGATCTTCCTGCCGATGGCGATGCCCGAGGTCGTCATGGCCGCCTCGCTGCTCACCCTGTTCCTCAACATGGGCGCCCAGCTGGGCTTCTACACCATCCTCATCGCGCACATCATGTTCTGCCTCAGCTTCGTCGTCACCGCGGTCAAGGCGCGTGTGATGTCGATGGACCCGCGCCTGGAGGAGGCCGCCCGGGACCTGTACGCCGGGCCCGTGCAGACCTTCCTGCGGGTCACGCTGCCCATCGCGGCACCGGGCATCGCCGCGGGCGCGCTGCTGTCGTTCGCGCTCTCCTTCGACGACTTCATCATCACGAACTTCAACGCCGGCTCGACCGTCACCTTCCCGATGTTCGTGTGGGGCTCGGCGCAGCGCGGCACACCCGTGCAGATCAATGTGATCGGTACGGCCATGTTCCTCGTCGCCGTCCTGTTCGTGCTGTCCTCGATGCTCATCACCAACCGCCGTAGCAAGCAAAAGGCGTAGGCCTTTTCAGGAACGTCCTTTGTAGGGAGTTGAAATCATGGCCCCAAGCGCCATGAGTCGTGGCAAAGACAACTGGATCGCCTCTCTCTCCGAAGCCCGGCCGGTCCCGTACTGGCTGGAAGACCCCGGCAAGCCGCAGGCCGAGCCCGCCCTCACCGGCACCCGTACCTGCGACCTGCTGGTCGTCGGCGGTGGCTACAGCGGGCTGTGGACCGCGCTGAACGCCAAGGAGCGCGACCCGCAGTGCGATGTGGTGCTGCTGGAAGGCCGCGAGGTGGGCTGGGCCGCCTCCGGCCGCAACGGCGGCTTCTGCGCCGCCTCCCTCACCCACGGCCTGCCCAACGGCCTGGCCCGCTGGCCCGACGAGATCGACAAGCTGGAGGAGCTGGGCCGGCGCAATCTCGACGAGATCGAGGCCGCCGTCGCCCGGCACGGCATCGACTGCGAGTTCGAGCGCACCGGCGAGATCGACGTCGCCACCGAGACCTACCAGGCCTGGGAACTGCGCGACTGGCACCGGCAGCTGGCGGATAAGGGGCTCGCGGACGGCATCGAGTTCCTGGATGCGGACGCGGTGCGCGAGCAGGTGAAGTCCCCCACCTTCGAGGCGGGCCTGTGGGACCGCCGGGGCGTGGCCATGCTGCACCCCGCCAAGCTGGCCTGGGGTCTGAAGAAGGCGTGTCTGAAGCTCGGGGTGCGCGTGTACGAGCACACGCCCGCGCTGAGTCTGAAGCAGTACGGCGCCGGGATGACCGTACGCACGCCGTACGGCGCGGTCCGCGCCCGCAGGGTCGCGCTCGCCACGAACATCTTCCCGAGCCTGCTGCGCCGCGTGCGCTCCTACACCGTCCCGGTCTACGACTACGCCCTGATGACCGAGCCGCTCTCCGCCGACCAGCTGGAGTCGATCGGCTGGAAGAACAGACAGGGGCTCGGCGACTCCGCCAACCAGTTCCACTACTTCCGGCTGTCCGCCGACAACCGGATCCTGTGGGGCGGCTACGACGCGATCCACCACTACGGCGGCCGGGTCCGGGCGGAGTACGACGACCGCCCGGAGACGTACGCCAAGCTCGCGGGCCACTTCTTCACCTGCTTCCCGCAGCTGGAGGGCGTCCGCTTCACCCACGCCTGGGGCGGCGCGATCGACACCTGCTCCCGCTTCTCGGCGTTCTTCGGCACCGCTCACCAGGGGAGGGTCGCGTACGCGGCGGGCTACACCGGCCTCGGCGTGGGCGCGTCCCGCTTCGGCGCGGACGTGATGCTCGACCTGCTGGAGGGGGAGCGCACCGAGCGGACCGAGCTGGAGATGGTCCGCAAGAAGCCGCTGCCGTTCCCGCCCGAGCCGTTCGCCTGGACCGGGATCGCCCTCACCAAGTGGTCCCTGGCCCGCGCGGACGCGCGCGGAGGGCGGCGCAATCTGTGGCTGCGGGCGATGGACCGGCTGGGGCTGGGCTTCGACAGCTGAGTGCTTTTACCTGCTCCTTACGGCGCCGTCAAGCCACGGGATCCCGGAGCATGACCCTGCGGCCGTAATCCGGCGTACTGGAAGCACGGACCTCACCTGAGGCACCGATTCCACTCCACCGGACCAGCAGGAGAAGATCATGACCCGTATCACCCGCAACCGCGACGAGTCCCGTGCCGAGCGCTGCCTCGGCCTGGCGTCGGCGGTGGTCTCCGCCGCCGTCGTCGTCGGAGGCGTCATGCTGCCGGCCGTGGCCGCCTCGGCGGCGCCGATGCACCAGACGTCCGAGGTGATCATGGCGGTCGCCCACGGCGACTACTACGGGCACCAGCACCATCATGATCACGATCACTGTGGCCACCACCACAAGGACGATCCGAAGGGCAGCAGCGGTACGTCCGGATGCCGCCTGCACGACGGCGTCATCTCCTGCAAGGTGGTTCTGTAGCGGCAGCATGTGACCCAGCTCACTTGAAAGAGGGGTCGGAACTCGCGTAATGCCCCCGTAAGGCCTCCCTCTCTCCTCCCGACGCGACCGTGCGCACGGTCGGGCGAGTGAAGAGGGAGGCCTTCTCATGACTGGGGCGAAGACGGCCGTCGAGTGGCTGGCATCCGTCGCACCGGACCCCGAAGCCTGCCGCTGGGAATGGGAGCGCAACCCGCTCGGGGTCGCGCTGCTGCCCGCCGGCCGGGCCTGGGACGTACTGATCCTGCCGGGCGGGCTCGGCTGCCCGACCCTGGACGTCCTCACCCGGGTGCTCGACCAGCCCGGCCCGGTACTCGCCGACCTCGGCGACAGCCGGGTCGGGTTCTTCGTGCCGCCGGGCACCGCGGCCCGCTGGGTCGGCACCGGCATCCGTACCGCCGGGCCCGGCACCTGGATCGTCGTACCGCATCCGGGCCGGGCGACGCAGAGGGTGCGCTGGCTGGTGCCGCCGGACGGCTCGGGCACGCTGACCGACCCCGCGCTGCTGGAGCTGGCGATGCACGAGGCGGCGGCGCGGCTGGCCAGGGGTGGGGACGGTTAGCGCCGGAACACCTTGACAACAGGATTGGTCTGGACCAAGTTGAGTGCGCTCCACCCTCCAACTCCCCCTACACCGGAGGCCCTTGTGGACCGCGCCCCACGCGCCCCGCGCGCACGTCGTCCCAGATCCGTCCTCGCCCTGCTCACCGCCGCACTGCTGGCGGTGCCCGGCATCACCGCGCTCTCGTCGGCCGCCCGGGCGGCCGACGCGGACATCGCGAAGAACGGCGGGTTCGAGTCCGGCCTCGACGGCTGGACCTGCACGGCCGGTACGACGGTCAACTCACCCGTGCACAGCGGTGGTTCCGCGCTGCAGGCGACCCCGGCGGGCAGCGACGACGCGCAGTGCACCCAGACGGTGACCGTCCAGCCCGGCTCGCAGTACACACTGTCCGGATACGTCCGCGGCTCGTACGTCTACCTCGGCGCGAACGGCACCGGCACCACCGACGTCTCCACCTGGACCCAGTCCGCCCCCGACTGGCAGAAGCTCACCACCACCTTCACCACCGGCGCGGCCACCACGAAGGTGACCCTCTACACGCACGGCTGGTACGGCACCGGCGCGTACTACGCCGACGACGTCTCCCTGGTCGGCCCGGGCGGCAGCGGGACCGGCACCGGACAGCCGCCCGCCGCGCCCGCCGGCCTGAGGGCCACCGCGGTCACCTCGTCCTCCGTGGCCCTGTCCTGGACGGCGGTGACCGGCGCCACGAGTTACGCCGTCTACCGTGACGGAGTGAAGTCCCAGATCGTGAACGGCGCTTCGGCCACCGTCACCGGGCTGTCCGCCTCGACGGCGTACGGCTTCCAGGTCACCGCGAGCAACGACGCCGGGGAGTCCGCGAAGTCCGCGGTCGTGACGGCGACGACCGGCGCGGGTACCGGCGGCGGTTCCGCCGGCCTGCCCGCCCACGCCCTCGTCGGCTATCTGCACGCGAGCTTCGCCAACGGATCCGGCTACACCCGCCTCGCCGACGTACCCGGCAGCTGGGACGTCATCGACCTCGCCTTCGGCGAGCCCACCTCGCCCACCTCCGGGGACATCCGCTTCAACCGCTGCCCGGTCACCGAGTGCCCGAACGTGGAGAGCGACGCCGACTTCAAGGCCGCGATCAAGGCCAAGCAGGCGGCCGGCAAGAAGGTGCTGATCTCCATCGGCGGCCAGAACGGCCAGGTCCAGCTGACCACCGCCGCCGCCCGCGACACCTTCGTCTCCTCCGTGGCGGACATCATCGACACCTACGGCCTCGACGGCCTGGACATCGACTTCGAGGGCCACTCGCTGTCCCTGGACACGAGCGACACCGACTTCGAGAACCCCACCACACCGGTGATCGTGAACCTGATCTCGGCGCTGAAGACCTTGAAGGCCAAGTACGGCTCCGGGTTCGTACTGACCATGGCGCCCGAGACGTTCTTCGTGCAGAACGGCTACCGGTACTACGGCACCGGCAAGTGGGGCGGCCAGGACCCGCGCTGCGGGGCCTACCTCCCGGTCATCCACGCCCTGCGCGACGACCTCACGCTCCTGCACGTCCAGGACTACAACTCCGGGCCGATCATGGGCCTGGACAACCAGTACCACTCCATGGGCGGCGCCGACTTCCACATCGCCATGACCGACATGCTGCTCACCGGCTTCCCGGTGGCGGGCGACCCGGACAAGGTCTTCCCGCCCCTGCGCCCCGACCAGGTCGCGATCGGCATGCCGGCCTCGACCGAGGCGGGCAACGGCTACGTACCGCCGTCCGAGGTCACGAAGACCCTGGGCTGCCTGACGAGGAGGACGAACTGCGGCTCGTACGCGACCCACGGGACCTGGCCGGCGCTGCGCGGTCTGATGACGTGGTCCGTGAACTGGGACCGCTACGCGAACTGGGAGTTCCAGAAGACCTTCGACGCGTACTTCGGCTGAGCCCGCTCACGAGGGACAGGGTGGTCAGCAGCACGGTGCTCAGGCACCAGCTGGCCACCACGTCCAGCGGCCAGTGCCAGCCGTGCCGGACCAGGCCGTACGACACCCCGAGCACCAGGGCCGCGCACCCGGCGACCAGGCACCGCCGGGCGGCCGTGGAGCGCAGCCAGGGGAGCAGGAGCAGGGTCGCCGAGCCGTAGGCGACGGCCGCCGTGGCCGTGTGCCCGGAGGGGAAATAGCCGACGGCCGGGGGCACCACGGGGGTCCCCGGCCGTGCGGTCCAGTCCTTGAGGGGTACGACGATCACCGGGACCAGCACCATCAGGACGGCCGCGGCGGCGGGCGGCAGCCACCACCGGCCGCTGCGGGTCGCCCGCCCCCGCCACAGGACGTAGACCACGGTCGCGGCGAGCACCGGCACGGCGACCTGGGGGTTGCCGAAGTCGGACAGGACCGCGGAGACGCGGTCCACATGGACGAGGGCCCGGCTGAGGCGGGCGTCCAGGCGCAGCAGCGGGCCGTGGGCGACGACCTGCCAGGTGATCAGGGCGAAGAGGACGGCGGGGATGCCGAGGAGCGGGGCACGGCGGACTACGGTCGACACGGCGCCCAGCTTCGCAGGTTTCTTCGCGTGCGCGCAGAAGGAGGTCGGCCGCCCCGGAACAAGGGGGGGGAGTTCGGGGGCGGCCGTCCGGATCGGAACGTCGCGCGCCCCGGGGGGTTTGGGGCGGCGACCGTCCGATCGGTGAGGAGATCCCGGAGCCGTCAGGCGCCGGTTGTGTGCGCGAGGGCACGACCAGGTCGAAGCTGGGGAGGCCTCGGCCTGAAATCGCCCACAGTCCCCTGTGGGCGGGGTGTATCTCTCATCTGGGTAGAACCTACGGCAGGCCGGGGCGCTTGGGCAGACGGAACGGCGTCCCGCCATCCACCTCGCACACCTTCTTCACACCGCCTGCCGCAGGCGCCCGTCTCCGGGTGCGGACCCGCTGCTCAGACGCGCGCGAAGGCCTGCTCGATGATGTCGAGGCCCTCGCTCAGCAGGTCCTCGCCGATCACCAGCGGGGGCAGGAAGCGCAGCACGTTGCCGTAGGTGCCACAGGTCAGGACCAGCAGGCCCTCGGCGTGGCAGGCCTTGGCGAGCGCGGCGGTGGCCTCGGGGTTCGGCTCCTTGGTGGCGCGGTCCTTGACCAGCTCGATGGCGATCATCGCGCCGCGCCCACGCACGTCACCGATGATGTCGAACTTCTCGGCCATGGCGGTGAGGCGACCCTTCATGATCTCCTCGATGCGCTTGGCCTTGCCGTTGAGGTCCAGCTCCTTCATGGTCTCGATGGCACCGAGCGCACCGGCGCACGCGACCGGGTTACCGCCGTAGGTACCGCCCAGCCCACCGGCGTGCGCGGCGTCCATGATCTCGGCGCGCCCGGTGACGGCGGCGAGCGGAAGCCCGCCGGCGATGCCCTTGGCGGTGGTGATGAGATCCGGGACGATCCCCTCGTCCTCGCAGGCGAACCACTGCCCGGTCCGGCAGAAGCCGCTCTGGATCTCGTCGGCGACGAAGACGATGCCGTTGTCGTTGGCGAACTTCACGATCTCCGGCAGGAAGCCCTTGGCCGGCTCGATGAAGCCGCCCTCGCCGAGGACCGGCTCGATGATGATCGCGGCGATGTTGTCCGCGCCGACCTGCTTGGACATCTGGTCGATGGCCTGCTTGGCGGCCTCGGGACCGGCGTTCTCGGCCCCGGTCGGCCAGCGGTAGCCGTACGCCACCGGCACCCGGTACACCTCGGGCGCGAACGGGCCGAACCCGTGCTTGTACGGCATGTTCTTGGCGGTGAGCGCCATCGTCAGGTTGGTCCGCCCGTGGTACCCGTGGTCGAACACCACGACGGCCTGCCGCTTGGTGTACGCACGAGCGATCTTGACGGCGTTCTCGACGGCCTCGGCGCCGGAGTTGAACAGCGCGGACTTCTTGGCGTGGTCACCGGGCGTCAGCTCGGCCAGAGCCTCCGCGACCTCCACGTACCCCTCGTACGGGGTGACCATGAAACAGGTGTGGGTGAAGTCGGCGAGCTGGGCGCTCGCCCGCCGTACGACGGCCTCGGCGGAGGCGCCGACGCTGGTCACGGCGATACCGGACCCGAAGTCGATGAGCCGGTTGCCGTCGACGTCCTCGATGATCCCGCCACCCGCGCGCGCGGTGAAGACCGGCAGCACGGAGCCCACGCCCTGCGCGACCGCGGCGGTACGGCGGGCCTGCAGCTCCTGCGACTTCGGGCCGGGGATGGCGGTGACGACGCGGCGCTCCTGCGGAAGTGCGGTCATGGGGGCTCCTGATGATCTTGCGTACCGGCGGTCTGACCGTGCGTCCCGGACATTGCCGGGCGGTATGTTTTCGGCCGCTTACCTATCTTTCTTCGCAGGCTAGGGCCGGGGGTGGGGGGTGGGCATGCTCCATGTGGGCGTCTTCGGGGTAGGCCGTTGTCCGCAGTGGACATAGAGGTACGGGGAGAGGGGCGCGACGGCGTGCTCGTATCCGACCGGGTGCCCTGCCACGCAATCGCCGAACTCCCCTTGCGAGGGCATTAGATTGACTCGCTGATGGTGGACGGAAGGTCTGGTCAGGGGGCAAGGGCAATGGACAGCGACGGGACGCAGGACGCGCGGGGCACGCATGCTCACCCCGTGCCGCGGCCGGCGGAGCCGACGGACGTGCCCGCGGCACCCCGGAACGGGCCCGCGGCGCCGTACAACAGCGGGGCGACGCCGTACGAGGCCCCCGCCGTGCCGCCCCGGCCGGCGCGGGCGCCGGACACGCCACCGCCGGCCGCGCGGCCCGGCTACGCCTCCCACCCGCCGCACCCCCGCTCGCCCGTCGCCGACTGGCTCGACCAGCCGCGCCCGGCCGCCGAGCCCGGCATCTGGCGCTACGGCTACCGCCTGCCCAGGGCGGCACACCAGGGACAGCGCCTGGCCCCGGTCACCATCGTGGGCTTCGCCGTCCCCCTCGTGGCGGGACTGTTCCTGTGGTCCCTGTGGCGGCACGGCGGCCTCCCCTACCAGTGGACCATCCTCAAGCTGCTCACCCCCGACGACTGGTGGTGGCCCGGCACCGCGTCGCCGAAGGGCTACCAGGGTGCCGAGGTCAAGACGGTCGCCGACGGTGCGTTCTTTGCGGTTCTCGTCTACGCGATGGCGCGCCTGGGCAGCTGGTCCGACGTCATCCGGCACTTCGTCACCCGCCGCGAGCAACCCGCTCGCGCCCTCATCGGTGCCCTCGGTGCGCTGATCGCGCTGGCCTTCGTCTTCCCGAGCGCGTTCGGCCTCGGCTGGGACGCCCTGCCCGTTCAGGATCCGCTGTTCTCCCTGATCGTCCTGATCAACGGCGGCGACTACGGCGTGTTCGCGTCCAAGCTGCTCACGGACGGGCTGTACGCGCTCATCACCCTGCTCGTGCTGTGGCCGTTCGCCCGGATCGGTGGTTGGTGGTCCCTCGCAAAGGAGGCGCTCGCCGCGCGCGCCCGGGCGAGGACGGCCGAGGCCGAAGCGCCGTCCGTCGACCGGCGGCCCTCTCGGTGGCCCGAACTGCGCGAGGCCGGCCAGCACCAGGCCGCGGACACGCTCACCGCCGAGGTGGACGCCGGCCGGATGAACGACGTCGACTGCGCCAGGGTCGGCCACATGTGGACCGTGGCACGCGCCCGGGCCCGGCTGTCCTCCTTCACCGACACGGTGCTGCACGAGGGCGGCGCCGCCTGGGCCCACCCCTCCGGCGAGCGTGATCTGCCCGGCCGGGGCGCCCGTCACGATCTGCTCACCCAGCAGGTGCGCATCGGACAGTGGGTGGCCGGGGATCGCACCCCGCTCGCCTACGGCGGCGCCGGGGCGGCTCTCGCACCGGACACCCTGGGCACCTCGCTGCTGGCCGTCGGGCCCTCGGGCGCCGGCAAGACACGCCATCTCATCCAGCCCGTCGTCGAGTCGCTCGGCTTGCAGGCACTGGCCGGACAGTGCGCGGTCGTAGCCGTGTGCGCGGCCGGCACCCCGCTCGGATCCGACTCGGCGTACGACGTCGTCGTACGCCTGGGCGACCCGGCGTCCGTGCACGACCTCGACCCGTACGCGGACTCCGACGACCCCGACGAGGCGGCGGCCTTCCTGGCGGAGGGGCTGGCCGGCGACCTGGACGCGGTGACCGGTCAGCGGGCGGTCACCGCGCTCGCCCAGCTCCTCGGCCCCTACCGGGCGGCGTACGGACGCTTCCCGACCCTGCCCGCCCTGCGGGAACTCCTGGAACACGAGTCCTCGGCCCTGGCCGCGCTGCGTGGCGCCCTCGTGGGGGACGAGCACGCCGCGATGCGCCGCGAACTCGACGCGCGGGCCCGGCAGGCGGCCGGTGCGGGCGATCCCGGGCCGGTTCTGGCCGACCGGCTCGCCGTACTGGACCGGCCGGCGTTCGCCGAGTTCTTCGGGGGGACGGCGGGAGCGCCCGGCCGTTCTCCCTGCGCGCCATCGCCCACCATCCGTTGCGCGTCCGCATCGACCTGCCCGACCGCGGACACGAGGAGGCGGCCCGGATCATCACCCGGCTGCTGCTCGCCCAGTTCGGCACTGTCGCCCAGGCGGGCGAACGCACCCACTTCGCCTGCCTCGTCCTCGACGACGCCACCGGCGCGGTGACGGCCGAGTCCCTTCGCCGCATCCAGCGCCTACGCTCCCGCAACGCGGGCGTGGTGCTAGCCCTGCGTACGGTGGGCGACGTCCCCGAGGCGCTGCACGGGCCGCTGTACGCGGCCGTCGGCTGCCACATGGCGTTCTCCGGGGTGACCACATGGGACGGCACCCGGTTCGCGGACGCCTGGGGCACGCAGTGGGTGGAGACCCGGGACGTGGCCCGGCACACCGTCTTCGCGGACCAGCCGATGACACGCGCCATTCATGCCCTGCGCAAGCTGGTGACCGGTAAGGCGGTGACGACGGAGGCCGTCACCGTCCGTCAGGTGGAGCGGGAGCGTTGGTCCGCGTCCGAGTTGGCTCATGGGGTGCCGGCGGGGCATGCCGTGTTGTCGTTGACCAGTGTGCGGGGGGAGCACGCGCCGCCGTTGTTGGTGGATCTGAGGGGGTGAGGAGGCGGCGGGGGATCGTACGGTGAGGCAGAATCGGGGTAGGTCGTTCATACGCCGTGGCCAAAAGATCACGGCGGTCCGTCGTGATCAATCGTGATCAACCGTGATCTGACGAGATCAGTGGCTCCCTCTCTCCGTGAAGGTCCCATGCCTCCCACCCTCGCCTCGCTCGTCCACCACTCCGCGCTCAAGCTGACCGTGCGCGCGGGTGAGGACCGCCTCGACGTGCCCGTCCGCTGGGCGCACGTCAGCGAGCTGGCCGACCCCGTGCCGTACATGGAGGGCGGCGAGCTGCTGCTGATCACCGCGCTGAAGCTGGACGCGGAGGATCCCGAGGCCATGCGGCGGTATGTGAAGCGGCTGGTCGCGGCCGGCGTCGTCGGGCTCGGGTTCGCCGTGGGGGTCAACTACGAGGAGATCCCCAAGGCTCTCGTCGACGCCGCCCAGGACGAAGGGCTGCCGCTGCTCGAAGTGCCCCGCCGCACTCCCTTCCTGGCCATCAGCAAGGCCGTGTCCGCCGCCATCGCCGCCGACCAGTACCGCTCCGTCACGGCGGGGTTCGCCGCGCAGCGCGAGCTGACCAGGCAGGCCCTGAGCGCCGGGCCCGAGGGGCTGCTCGGCGCGCTCGCCGCGCAGGTCGACGGGTGGGCCGCGCTGTACGACGCCTCCGGCGCCGTCGTCGCCGTCGCGCCCGAGTGGGCCGGCCGGCGTGCCGCCCGGCTCACGGTGGACGTCGAGCGGTTGCGGGAGCGGCCCGCGCCCGCCTCCTCCGTCGTCGGCGGACCCGATCACGAGGACCGGATAGAGCTGCACTCCCTCGGCACGGGCCGCCGGCCGCGCGCCGCGCTCGCCGTCGGTACGGCCGCGGCCCTCGGCACCGCCGAGCGGTACGCCGTCCACTCCGCCATCGCCCTGCTCACCCTCACCACCGAGCGCTCCCGCTCCCTGCACGCGGCCGAACAGCGCGTCGGTTCGGCGGTGCTGCGGATGCTGCTCGCCGGCGAGCCCGACCACGCCCGGGCCGTCGCCGGGGACCTGTACGGCGGGCTGCTCGACGCGCCGTTCCGGATGATCGTCGCCGAGTCGGTGTCGGGATCCGCCGCCCGGGCGCACGCGGACGCGCATGCCCAGGCCCACGGTCACGGCCCCGCGCGTGTGCCGAGCGGCGGTGCCACCAAAGCCGTCCCCGGCACGGGTGGTGATCCGCTGGGCGCGCTGGCGGAGAGCGTGGAGGCCGCCGCCGCACGCTCCGGGGAGGCCGTGCTGGTCGTGCCCGAGGGGGAGCGGCTGGTGGTGCTCGCCGCCGACTCAGGCGCCGCGGTGGCCGCCTGTACGCAGTACGCGGCGGCGCTGGAGGCGGCGCGGGCGGTGCCCGAGCAGGCCGGGGGCGACGAGGCGGAGCTGGTCGTCGGCCTGTCCGCACCGGCCGGGCCGATCGCCGCCGCCGCGGCCTACAAGCAGGCCGAACAGGCGCTGTCGGTGGCCCGGCGGCGGGGGCGGGTGCTGGTGGAGCACGAGCAGCTGGCAGCGGGGTCCGTGCTGCCGTTGCTGGCCGACGACGCGGTGAAGGCGTTCGCGGACGGGCTGCTGCGGGCGCTGCACGAGCATGACGCGACGGGGCGGGGCGATCTGGTGGCCTCACTGCGGGCCTGGCTGTCGCGGCACGGGCAGTGGGACGCGGCCGCCGCCGACCTGGGGGTGCACCGGCACACCCTGCGGTACCGGATGCGGCGCGTGGAGGAGATCCTGGGGCGGTCGCTCGACGATCCCGACGTACGGATGGAGCTGTGGCTCGCCCTGAAGGCGACCAGCGCCGAATAGCCCAGGCTGAGAAATACAGGCTGAGCAGTCCAAGCCGACTAGCCCAAGCCGAGCAGTCCCAGCCGAGTAGTCCAAACAGTAGTGGCCGGTTCCCCTACTGCTACGACTCGGACAAACGACCCCTGGTCGGCCCCGCCCTACCGTGGACCACGAAAGCCAAGCACCCCCCAACGCGGAAAGGCCGGGACTCGCACATGACTTCCACCCACGCCTTCTGGCTCGCCGGCCGCCAGGTCACCGGCGAGGACACCTTCGACGTCACCTCCCCGTGGGACGGCCGGATCGTCGGCAAGGTCAGCGTGCCGACCGACGCCCAGGTCGAGGAGGCCGTGGCCGCCGCGTACGCGGTGCGGGACGAGTTCGCCGCCACCCCGGCGCACGTGCGCGCCGCCGCGCTCGACCACGTCAGCAAGCGACTGGTCGAACGCACCGAGGAGATCGCCCAGCTGATCTCCGCCGAGAACGGCAAGCCGATCAAGTGGGCCCGTGGCGAAGTCGGCCGCGCCGTCTCCGTGTTCCGGTTCGCCGCCGAGGAGGCCCGCCGGTTCAACGGCGGCGAGGCCCAGCGGCTCGACACCGACCTCGGTGGCCAGGGGCGCCTGGCCCTCACCCGCCGCTTCCCGAAGGGTGTCGTGCTCGGCATCGCGCCGTTCAACTTCCCGCTGAACCTGTGCGCCCACAAGGTCGCCCCGGCGATCGCCGCCGGTGCCCCGATCATCCTCAAGCCGGCCCCGGCCACCCCCCTCTCCGGCCTGATCATCGGTGACCTGCTGGCCGAGACCGAGCTGCCCGCCGGCTCCTGGTCGATCCTGCCGGTCTCCAACGACCGCATGCCCGCCCTCGTCCAGGACGAGCGGCTGCCGGTGATCTCCTTCACCGGTTCCGAGAAGGTCGGCTACGCGATCATGGACTCGGTGCCGCGCAAGCACTGCACGCTGGAGCTGGGCGGCAACGGCGCGGCGGTCGTCCTCGGCGACTACGCCTCCGACGCCGACCTGGACTGGGCCGCGACCCGCATCGCGACCTTCTCCAACTACCAGGGCGGCCAGTCCTGCATCTCCGTGCAGCGCGTCATCGCCGACGCCTCCGTCTACGACCGCCTGCTGCCGCGCATCGTCGCCGCCGTCGAGGCCCAGGTCACCGGTGACCCGTCCGACGCCAAGACGGACGTCGGCCCGCTGGTCAGCGAGGACGCCGCCAAGCGCGTGGAGTCCTGGGTGAAGGAGGCGGTCGAGGCCGGCGCCACGCTGCTCACCGGTGGCGACCGCGACGGCGCCTCCTACGCGCCGACCGTCCTCACCGACGTACCGGCCGGTGTCACCCTCTCCTGCGAGGAGGTCTTCGGACCCGTCCTCACCGTGCAGAAGGTGGACGGTGAGGCCGCCGCCTTCGCCGCCGTGAACGACTCCAAGTACGGCCTCCAGGCAGGCGTGTTCACCCACGACCTGCAGGTCGCCTTCCGCGCCCACCGCGCCCTGGAGGTCGGCGGCGTGGTGGTCGGCGACGTCCCGTCCTACCGCGCCGACCAGATGCCGTACGGCGGCGCCAAGCAGTCCGGTGTGGGCCGTGAGGGCGTCAAGTTCGCGATGGACGACTACACATACGAGCGCGTGCTGGTCCTGACCGGTCTCGCGCTCTGACCTGCCACGGACAGGTCAGCCGGAAACGGCCGCAGCCCACTGTGCGGGGGCTGCGGCCGTTTCCCTGTTTTCTGCTCGTTTTCTCCTCGATTTCTGCTTCCTGGTAAAGGATTCGACATCGGCTGTTCAAGAGTCCTGCTGCGTGTCTTGATCTGTCCATGACTCACCCGATGGGATGCGCCTGACCAGTTCGTCCGACTCGGGTTCAGCCTGCTCAGGACGTTTCAGGACCACTCAGGGGACCACATGCACATAGCCCGTTCCGGGCGCGGCGTCGCGGCGTCCGCCGCCACCGTCGCGCTCGTCGCCGCCGCACTGGCGGCCACCTCCCAGGCCGGCGCCACCACCGCCGCGCCCGCCGGCGTACCGCACACCTTCGCGCAGCCGGCCATCGCGGGGCACAACCTGGTCCACGGCGTGGCCAGCCCCCTCCCCATCGCGCAGTGCCAGGCCAAGTGGCACATCAACTGCTACAACCCGCTGCAGTACCGCACCGCGTACGACCTGAACCCGCTGTACAAGAAGGGCATCACGGGCAAGGGCCGTACGATCGTCATCGTCGACTCCTTCGGCTCCCCGACCGTCCAGCACGACCTGGACGTCTACAGCAAGCAGTTCGGGCTGCCGAGCACCAAGGTGCAGGTCGTCAAGTGGGGTCACGTCCCGAAGTTCGACCCCAAGAACTCCGACATGACCGGCTGGGCCGGCGAGACCACGCTGGACGTGGAGATGGCGCACGCCGTCGCGCCGGGTGCGAAGATCGTGCTGGTGGAGACGGCGGTCGCCGAGACCGAGGGCACCACCGGTCTGCCGGAGATGATGTCCGCCGAGAAGTCCCTGATCGACCACGGCGTCGGCGATGTCATCAGCCAGAGCTTCGGAGCCACCGAGAACACCTTCCCGGGCTTCGACAAGGGCGACTTCTCCAGCATCAAGAAGCTCCGGTACGCCTTCGAGGCCGCGCAGCGCAAGCACGTGACCGTGCTCGCCTCCTCCGGTGACGGCGGCGCCACCGACATGAAGGCCGACGGCAAGACGTACTACAACAAGCCCGTCAACTCCTGGCCGTCGTCCGACCCGCTGGTCACCTCCATCGGCGGCACCCAGCTCCACCTGAACGACAAGGGTGACCGCGTCAAGCCGGACAGCGTCTACAACGACTACGGTGCGGGCGGCGGCGGCCAGTCCCACGTGTTCACCCGCCCGGGCTTCCAGGACGGTGTGAAGAACGTCGTCGGCACCCGCCGCGGCACCCCGGACATCTCGATGGCCGCCGCGGTCAACGGCGGTGCCTGGGTGTACTCCAGCTACGACCCGACCGCCACCGGCTGGGACGTCTCCGGCGGCACCAGCGAGGCCAGCCCGCTCTTCTCGGGCATCGTCGCCCTGGCCGACCAGGCGGCCGGCCACCGCGTCGGCGACATCAACGCGGCCCTCTACACCCTTCTCAAGCAGAAGAACCCGGGCCTCGTCGACGTCAACGACGGCACCGACAACAGCTACCAGGGCGTCAAGGGCTACAAGGCCGTCAACGGCTACGACATGGCCACCGGCGTGGGCACGCTGGACGCCCTCCGCTTCGTCACGGCCCTCGCCAAGGCGAGCCACGGCTGACGATCGCGGCAGCGCGTCACCCCTACGACGGCCCGGGTCCTGGACCCGGGCCGTTTCGCATGTCCCAGTTCGGCCGCGCCGCCGTCCGCCGGCGTCACCGAATCGCCCGCCGTCCGCGTCCGGTCCACGATCGCGATGCCGGCCTGCTCGTGGAAGTCGGCCGCCGCGAGGCCGGCCGTCGGCCGCCCTGTGCCATGTCCCGGAACTCCCGTGCGGTCAGCGGGACTTCGAAGGAGACACGGGTCGGCTCGCCGGGGCGAGGGCGCGCCGGCGGTGGGCGAGGAGTTCGCGGCGCGGGCCGACCGCCGACGGGTCCGCCGCCCGCCCGTAGAACTGCACCACCTCGTCGGCCGCGCACGTGCAGGTAGGCCCCGGTGGCGGTACGCAGCCGGACCCGGTCCACGCCCTCCGCGAACTCCACGCGGTCCGCGCCGAACCGCTCGCACAGGCGGCCGTGGCGTCCTGTGCGGGCGGGGAGTCCAGGAGCGCGCCCGGCAGCCCCTCCAGCACCGGGCCGCCGAGCCGGGCGCGCACCCGGGCCCCGCGTCCCGACCCCACGGCTCGATCCGCAACGGTGGGGGAGGACCGGGTGCAGACGGGGAAGCAGGCAGAGGGGTGCCCCGGACGCACGGGAAGGTACATCAGGAGGCGGCCGGTGCCGGTCCCGAACTCGCCCGTACCGTCAGCTCGGGCGCGATCAGCACGATCTCGTCGCCGCCCCGCCCGTCCAGCCTGGCCACCAGATGGTCGACCGCGTGCCGGCCCATCTCCTGTGCCGGGTGGCGACCGAGGTCTGCCGCACCGAGGCCTGGACGGCGACCTGGTCCGGGCAGATCGCGGCCACGGACACGTCCTCCGCCACGGCCCGGCCCGGCCCTGCCCGCGCGGCAGCGCGGGCAGCGGCTCCACCGCCGACTCGTTCTGCACCACGGACCCGCTCGTCGCCGGGCGCTCGTCGAGGAGCCGGGCGAGGGTGAGGGCCATCGCGTCGTACCCGCCCCCGTACGGCCGGTGCAGCAGCCGTACACCCGACTCTCGGGCCCGGGAGCGCAGTCCGGCCAGGGTGCGCTCGGCGACACCGGTGTGCCGCTCGTAGACGGCCGGGGCCTCGCCGATGACAGCGATGTCATGGTGACCGAGCCCCGCAAGGTGCTCCACGCACAGCGCGCCGGCCGCCGTCCGGTCCAGGTCCACGCAGGTCAGACCCGCTGTGTCGGCGGGCAGGCCGATCAGCGCCCGAGGGCTGGTCGGTCTCCCGCAGCAGCGGCAGCCGCTCGTCCTCCAGCTCGACGCCCATCAGGATCATCGCGTCGGCGAGTCCGCTGCCGGTCACCCGGCGCACCGCGTCGGGCCCCTCCTCCCCGGTGAGCAGCAGGACGCCGCAGCCGTGGTTGCGGGCCGTGGTGGCCACCGCGATGGCGATCTCCATCATCACCGGCACATACATGTCGGCGCAGCGGGATCTTCAGCGCGATGATGTCCGACCGCTTGCCGGCCTGGGCACGGGCGCCGGCGTTCGGGTGGTAGCCCAGAAGTCTTGGCCACGACTGCCTGCCTCGCGGAGCGACGGAGGAACCGTATCGGCCGATCGGACGCGCGAGGGGTGGTGGGGTCGGCCCGTTTCGGGTACCAACGATCCAGTAGCACTGGTCGGTAACGAACGGTCAAATTCGTCCCTCTTTGCGGCGAGGTGAGCCTCAATGTCCGCCCCCACCAAGTCACGCACCACTGTCACCGAACGCGAGGCACGCCGGGTGGCGGAGGCCGCCCGGGAACAGGACTGGCGTAAGCCCAGCTTCGCCAAGGAACTGTTCCTCGGGCGCTTCCGGCTCGACCTCATCCACCCCCACCCGCTCCCGGACCCCGAGAGCGTCCGGCGCGGCGAGGAGTTCCTCGCCAAGCTGCGCGCGTTCTGCGAGTCCACGATCGACTCCGCCCGCATCGAGCGCGAGGCCCGCATCCCCGACGAGGTCGTGGTGGGCCTGAAGGAACTCGGCGCCCTCGGCATGAAGATCGACCCCAAGTACGGCGGTCTCGGTCTCACCCAGCTCTACTACAACAAGGCTCTCGCCCTGGTCGGCTCGGTGAGCCCCGCCGTCGGCGCGCTGCTCTCCGCCCACCAGTCGATCGGCGTCCCGCAGCCGCTGAAGCTGTTCGGCACCCAGGAGCAGAAGGACGCCTTCCTGCCCCGCTGCGCCCGCACCGACATCTCCGCCTTCCTGCTCACCGAGCCGGACGTCGGCTCCGACCCGGCCCGCCTCGCCACCACGGCCGTACCCGACGGGGACGACTACGTCCTCGACGGAGTGAAACTGTGGACCACCAACGGGGTGGTCGCCGACCTGCTCGTCGTCATGGCGCGGGTGCCGAAGTCGGAGGGGCACAAGGGCGGCATCACCGCGTTCGTGGTGGAGGCGACCTCGGAGGGCGTCACCGTCGAGAACCGCAACGCCTTCATGGGCCTGCGCGGCATCGAGAACGGCGTCACCCGCTTCCACCAGGTCCGGGTCCCCGCCGCCCACCGCATCGGCCCCGAGGGCGCGGGCCTGAAGATCGCGCTCACCACCCTCAACACCGGCCGGCTCTCGCTGCCCGCGATGTGCGCGGGCTCCGGCAAGTGGTGTCTGAAGATCGCCCGCGAGTGGTCGGCGGAGCGCGAGCAGTGGGGCAAGCCGGTGGCGCTGCACGAGGCGGTCGGCTCGAAGATCGCGTTCATCGCGGCGACGACGTTCGCGCTGGAGGCCGTCCTCGACCTCTCCTCCCAGATGGCCGACGAGGACCGCAACGACATCCGTATCGAGGCCGCCCTCGCCAAGCTCTACGGCTCCGAGATGGCCTGGACGATGGCCGACGAACTGGTCCAGATCCGCGGCGGACGCGGCTACGAGACGGCCGAGTCCCTGAAGGCGCGCGGCGAGCGGGCGGTCCCGGCCGAGCAGATGCTCAGGGATCTGCGCATCAACCGCATCTTCGAGGGCTCCACGGAGATCATGCACCTGCTGATCGCCCGCGAGGCCGTCGACGCCCATCTCTCGGTCGCCGGTGACCTCATCGACCCCGACAAGTCCCTGCCCGACAAGGCGAGGGCGGGCGCGAACGCGGGCGTCTTCTACGCCAAGTGGCTGCCGAAGCTGGTCGCCGGGCCAGGGCAACTGCCCATGTCGTACGGCGCGTTCAAGCACGGGGTCGACCTGTCCGGGCATCTGCGCTATGTCGAGCGCACCGCCCGCAAGCTGGCCCGCTCCACCTTCTACGCCATGTCCCGCTGGCAGGGCCGGATGGAGACCAAGCAGGGCTTCCTCGGGCGGATCGTGGACATCGGCGCCGAACTGTTCGCGATGAGCGCGGCCTGTGTCCGCGCCGAGATGCTGCGCAGCCGGGACGAACACGGCCGCGAGGCCTACCAGCTGGCGGACGCCTTCTGCCGGCAGGCCCGCATCCGTGTCGAGGAGCTCTTCGAGCGGCTGTGGACCAACACCGACGCCCTCGACCACAAGGTGGTCAAGGGCGTTCTCGGCGGGGCCTACGCGTGGCTGGAGGAGGGCATCGTCGATCCCTCCGGGGACGGCCCGTGGATCGCGGACGCGACCCCCGGGCCCGCGACGCGGGAGAGCGAACGCCGCCCCTACGGCGACTGACCCGCGCTCCCCGTGCCCGACCGGGCGCCTGGGGTCAGTTGCCCCAGGTGCCCTGGTTCACGGCGCAGTTCCAGCCCTGGCCGCGCAGGGTGAACTTCAGCTGGTAGCTGTGGGTGTTGAGCAGATGCGTCTGCACCTTCATCCCGAGGCTCGCCTTCTTGTTCAGCGTCCCCGTGTACACGGTCACCGTCTGCGACGTCTTGTGGGTGACCTTGCCGCCCGTCGCCGTGGCCGAGCCGAAGCGGATGTTCTTGACGTTCGTGATGGTGAAGCTGACCTTCTTGAAGCTCTGCGTCGTGCTCTTGTTCTTGATGCCGAAGTAGAGGCCCCCGTTGGTCACCCACCCGTGCGAGTTGATGTAGAAGCTGGTCGGATAGACCAGGTTGAGCGGGCAGCCGGCGCGCTGCGGTGCCTGGGCGGCGGCGAACGCGCCCCCTGCGAGACCGAGCTGAGTGGCAGTCAGAAGACCGGCCGTCGCCAGGACGGTCGCGGTCGTACGCATGCGGTTCATGGTGATTCCTCCCCCTTTGTGGCCCTTCTTGGCGGGCGCCTACGGAAGGATGCCATGATCGGCCGCCGAACGTGCACTTTTTCGGCGAGACCGCGACCCGTGCGGATCTTCATGTAAGTGCTATCACAGGATCTTCACTGATGCTTCACTATGGGAAAACCGCTCGGTCCACCGGCGAAACCCGCTGAGGCACCCGCCCGAGGGACACCCTGTCCGGGCTGTCGGCGGATGCGGCAACAATGGGGGGATGACCGACAGCCCCGCCCATCCGGCACCCCTCGCCGACCCGCACCGCGTCTACGACCCCCTCGCGGGCGACGGCCCCAAGGACGTGGTGATCCTCGGCTCCACCGGATCCATCGGCACCCAGGCCATCGACCTCGTGCTGCGCAACCCCGACCGCTTCCGGGTCACCGCCCTGTCCGCCAACGGCGGCCGCGTGTCCCTCCTCGCCGAGCAGGCGCACCGGCTGCGGGTGCGGACCGTCGCGGTCGCCCGCGAGGACGCCGTACCCGCCCTGCGCGAGGCGCTCTCCGCCGCGTACGGCCCCGGGGAACAGCTGCCGGAGATCCTCGCCGGACCGGACGCGGCCGCGCAGATCGCCTCCTCCGACTGTCACACGGTGCTCAACGGCATCACCGGCTCCATCGGCCTCGCACCCACCCTGGCCGCCCTGGAGGCGGGCCGCACCCTGGCGCTCGCCAACAAGGAGTCGCTGATCGTCGGTGGGCCGCTGGTCAAGGCGCTCGCCGAGCCCGGCCAGATCATCCCGGTCGACTCCGAGCACGCCGCCCTCTTCCAGTCCCTCGCCGCGGGCACCCGCGCCGACGTCCGCAAGCTGGTCGTCACCGCCTCCGGCGGCCCCTTCCGCGGCCGTACGAAGCAGGAGCTGGCCGACGTCACCGTCGAGGACGCCCTCGCCCACCCCACCTGGGCGATGGGCCCGGTGATCACGGTCAACTCCGCGACCCTCGTCAACAAGGGCCTGGAGGTCATCGAGGCACATCTCCTCTACGACATTCCCTTCGACCGCATTGAGGTCGTCGTGCATCCCCAGTCGTATGTCCACTCGATGGTCGAGTTCACCGACGGATCCACGATCGCCCAGGCGACGCCCCCCGACATGCGCGGGCCGATCGCCATCGGTCTGGGCTGGCCCGAGCGCGTCCCCGACGCGGCGCCCGCCTTCTCCTGGAACACGGCCTCCACCTGGGAGTTCTTCCCGCTCGACAACGAGGCCTTCCCCTCGGTGAACCTCGCCCGGCACGTGGGGCAGCTCGCGGGCACCGCCCCGGCGGTGTTCAATGCGGCCAACGAGGAGTGCGTCGAGGCCTTCCTGGGCGGCGCCCTGCCCTTCAACGGGATCATGGAGACCGTCACCCGGGTCGTCGAGGAGCACGGCACCCCGGCCACGGGAACTTCACTCACGGTGTCGGACGTCCTCGAAGCGGAGACCTGGGCCCGCGCCCGGGCCCGCGAACTCACAGCCACGACGGCGACCGCGGAGGCGCGTGCATGACGACCTTGATGTTCATCCTCGGCATAGTGGTCTTCGCAGTCGGCCTGCTCGTCTCGATCGCGTGGCACGAGCTGGGGCACCTGTCCACGGCCAAGCTCTTCGGCATCCGCGTCCCGCAGTACATGGTCGGCTTCGGCCCGACCGTCTGGTCGCGCAAGAAGGGCGACACCGAGTACGGCATCAAGGCCGTCCCGCTCGGCGGCTACATCCGCATGATCGGGATGTTCCCGCCCGACGACGCCGGCCGGATCTCCGCCCGCTCGACCTCCCCCTGGCGGGGCATGATCGAGGACGCCCGCTCGGCGGCCTTCGAGGAACTGCAGCCCGGTGACGAGACGCGCATGTTCTACACGCGCAAGCCCTGGAAGCGCGTCATCGTCATGTTCGCGGGCCCCTTCATGAACCTGATCCTCGCGATCGGCCTGTTCTTCACCGTGCTGATGGGCTTCGGCATCCCCCAGCAGACCACCACCGTCGCCGCCGTCTCGCCGTGCGCCATCAAGCAGAGCGAGCACCGCGACACCTGCCGGAAGTCGGACCCGGTCTCCCCGGCGCACCAGGCAGGGCTGAAGGCGGGCGACAAGATCGTCTCCTTCGGCGGCGTGCGGACCAACGACTGGAACACCCTTTCGGACCTCATCCGCGACAGCGCCGGAAAGAACGTCGCGATCGTCGTCGACCGCAAGGGCCGGCAGCAGACCCTGCACGCGACGATCACGGAGAACTGGGTCGCCAAGAAGGATGCCGGCGGACGGTACGTACAGGGCTACGTCAAGGCCGGCTTCCTCGGCTTCAGCTCGGCCACCGGCGTCGTCAAACAGGACTTCGGCCAGTCGGTGACCTGGATGACCGACCGGGTCGGCGACGCCGTCGACTCCCTCGCCGCCCTGCCGTCCAAGATCCCGGCCCTGTGGGACGCGGCCTTCGGCAACGCCCCGCGCCAGCCGGACTCCCCGATCGGCATCGTCGGCGCGGCCCGCATCACCGGCGAGATCGCCACGCTGGACATCCCCGCCTCCCAGCAGCTCGCGAACTTCGTGATGCTGCTGGCCGGCTTCAACCTCTCGCTGTTCCTGTTCAACATGCTCCCGCTGCTCCCGCTCGACGGCGGGCACATCGCGGGCGCCCTGTGGGAGGCCCTGCGGCGGAACCTGGCGCGGGTGCTGCGCCGCCCGGACCCCGGTCCGTTCGACGTGGCCAAGCTGATGCCGGTGGCGTACGTGGTGGCCGGGATCTTCGTCTGCTTCACCATCCTGGTGCTGATCGCGGACGTGGTTAACCCGGTGAAAATCTCCTAGCCACACGGCGTTCGAGGCGGCCCGGAACCCTGTACTCCGGGCCGCCTCCCATTGAGTGGGTTTACCGGGTGGGATGTGCTGGCGCATCGGCCGGTGCCGTAATCTCGAAGCCTGGAGCCCGCCCGCCCGCGGGACCGGACCTTGATCCACGACTTGGGGTTGCACAGCAGATGACTGCGATTTCTCTCGGCATGCCGTCCGTTCCGACCAAGCTCGCCGAACGCCGCAAGAGCCGGCAGATCCAGGTCGGAAGCGTGGCGGTCGGCGGAGACGCACCCGTCTCGGTCCAGTCGATGACCACGACCCGTACGTCCGACATCGGCGCCACCCTCCAGCAGATCGCCGAGCTGACCGCGTCCGGCTGCCAGATCGTGCGGGTGGCGTGCCCGACACAGGACGACGCGGACGCCCTGGCGACCATCGCTCGCAAGTCCCAGATCCCCGTCATCGCGGACATCCACTTCCAGCCCAAGTACGTCTTCGCCGCCATCGAGGCCGGCTGCGCCGCGGTCCGCGTCAACCCCGGCAACATCAAGCAGTTCGACGACAAGGTCAGGGAGATCGCCAAGGCCGCCAAGGACCACGGCACCCCGATCCGCATCGGCGTCAACGCCGGCTCCCTGGACAGGCGCCTGCTCCAGAAGTACGGCAAGGCGACCCCCGAGGCGCTGGTCGAGTCCGCCCTGTGGGAGGCGTCCCTCTTCGAGGAGCACGACTTCCGGGACATCAAGATCTCCGTCAAGCACAACGACCCGGTCGTCATGATCGAGGCGTACAAGCAGCTCGCCGCCCAGTGCGACTACCCGCTGCACCTCGGCGTGACGGAGGCGGGCCCGGCCTTCCAGGGCACGATCAAGTCGGCGGTGGCGTTCGGCGCCCTGCTGTCCCAGGGCATCGGCGACACGATCCGCGTGTCCCTGTCGGCTCCCCCGGTGGAGGAGGTCAAGGTCGGCACCCAGATCCTGGAGTCCCTGAACCTCCGCCAGCGCGGCCTGGAGATCGTCTCCTGCCCGTCCTGCGGCCGCGCCCAGGTCGACGTCTACAAGCTCGCGGAGGAGGTCACGGCCGGTCTGACCGGTATGGAGGTCCCGCTGCGAGTGGCCGTCATGGGGTGCGTGGTGAACGGTCCGGGCGAGGCCCGCGAGGCCGACCTCGGCGTCGCCTCCGGCAACGGCAAGGGCCAGATCTTCGTCAAGGGCGAGGTCATCAAGACCGTCCCCGAGTCCAAGATCGTGGAGACCCTCATCGAGGAGGCCATGAAGCTGGCCGAGCAGATGGAACAGGACGGCGTGGCCTCCGGCGAGCCGTCGGTGTCGGTCGCGGGCTGACACCCGTACTCGTGCGCTGAGTCCCGCCACCGCCCGGTGGCGGGACTCAGCCGTACCTCCGCCCGGGTGCGGTCGTGAGGTCTGCACGGGCTTCCCTGCCACGAAGCGCTCCCCAAACGGTCGGGGTACAGTGCCGGGACCAGCAGAACCCCATGGTGAGGCCCCGCACGTGTTGACCCAGACCACCTCTCGGGTGCTCGAACCGAGCGACCTTGACGCCGCGCTCGCCGTCCTCGGCCGCGAGCCGGTCGCGAACGCCTTCGTGACCTCGAGGGTCCAGGTCGCGGGCCTCGACCCGTGGCGGCTGGGTGGCGAGATGTGGGGCTGGTACGAGGACGGCATGCTCACGTCCCTGTGCTACGCGGGCGCCAACCTGGTTCCGGTCTGCGCCACCCCGCGCGCCGTCCGCGCCTTCGCGGACCGGGCGAGGAGGGCCGGCCGGCGCTGCTCCTCCATCGTCGGCCCCGCAGAGTCCACCGCCGCGCTGTGGCGCCTGCTCGAACCCCACTGGGGCCCCGCCCGCGAGGTCCGCGCCCACCAGCCCCTGATGGTCACCGACCGCATGGCCGCCGACACCGCCCCGGACCCCTACGTCCGCCGCGTCCGCAAGGACGAGATGGAGACGATCATGCCGGCGTGCGTGGCGATGTTCACCGAGGAGGTCGGCGTATCGCCGCTGGCCGGCGACGGCGGTCTGCTGTACCAGGCCCGCGTCGCCGAACTCGTGGGCGCCGGCCGCTCCTTCGCCCGCCTCGACGAGCAGGGCAGGGTCGTCTTCAAGGCGGAGATCGGCGCGGCGACGAACCAGGCCTGCCAGATCCAGGGCGTCTGGGTGGCCCCCGAATACCGGGGGAGGGGCTTCGCGGCACCGGGCATGGCCGCCGTCCTGCGGTATGCCCTGACCGACGTGGCCCCGGTCGTCAGTCTCTATGTGAACGACTTCAACACGGCGGCGCGAAGAACGTACACGCGCGTGGGCTTCCGAGAGGTCGGCGCCTTCATGAGCGTGCTGTTCTGAACCCCCTGGACCCCCTGTACCCTCCCGGCATGGACCTCGTCATCGGCCCCTTGGACCTCGCAGCCCACGTCGACGAGGCCCTCGCCGTCCAGGCCGTCGCCTTCGGGCTGGGCCCCGACGAGGTCGCCGTACGCCGCCAGATCGTCCAGCGCCATATGCAGTTCCCGGGCGCCAGGGCATGGGGCGCGACCGTCGGCCGACACCTCGTGGGATTCGTCTACGGCATGCCCAACAGCCGCACGCACTGGTGGTCCACCGTCGTGGAGCCCTACCTCCGCGCGGCCGGCAACGACTCCTGGCTGGACGACTCCTTCGTGATCACGGAGTTGCACGTCCACCCCGACCACCAGAACCGCGGCATCGGCCGGCGCCTGATCACCACGATCACCGACACCGCCGCCGAACCCCGCTCGATCCTCTCCGCGATCGACATCGACAGCCCCGCCCGCGGTCTGTACTTCTCCCTCGGGTACGTCGACCTCGCCCGCCAGGTCCACTTCCCGAGCGCACCGCGGCCGTACGCCGTGATGGGCGCCCGCCTGCCGCTGCGCCGCAAATAGAGCCGCGGCGTTAACCGATTTCCACCGGCACAGCAAGCCCGGCTAACCTCCTTTGCATCACCGTTTTCCCGGCAGGAGTACGAGAACCATGGCCAACGCACCGGTCCAGCGCATGTCCCAGTTGATGGCGAAGACGCTGCGCGACGACCCGGCGGACGCCGAGGTCCTCAGCCACAAGCTCCTCGTCCGCGCCGGCTACGTCCGCCGCACCGCCGCCGGTATCTGGAGCTGGCTGCCCCTCGGCAAGAAGGTCCTCTCCAACGTCGAGCGGATCGTCCGCGAGGAGATGGACGCCATCGGCGCCCAGGAGGTGCTGCTCCCCGCCCTGCTGCCGCGCGAGCCCTACGAGGCGACCGGCCGCTGGGACGAGTACGGCCAGGAGCTGTTCCGGCTCAAGGACCGCAAGGGCGGCGACTACCTCCTCGGCCCCACCCACGAGGAGATCTTCACCCTCCTGGTCAAGGACCAGTGCACGTCCTACAAGGACCTGCCGGTGATCCTGTACCAGATCCAGACCAAGTTCCGCGACGAGGCCCGGCCGCGCGCGGGCATCCTGCGCGGCCGCGAGTTCCAGATGAAGGACTCCTACTCCTTCGACCTGGCCGACGAGGGCCTGGCCCAGTCCTACGCCCTGCACCGCCAGGCCTACCAGCGGATCTTCGAGCGCCTCGGCCTCGACTACCGCATCTGCGCGGCCACCGCCGGCGCCATGGGCGGCTCGAAGTCGGAGGAGTTCCTGGCCCCGGCCGAGGCCGGCGAGGACACCTTCGCGGACTGCCCGAACTGCGACTTCGCCGCCAACACGGAGGCGATCACCTACGCGCTCAAGACGGTCGACGGCTCGGACGTGCCCGCGCTGGAGGAGATCCCCACCCCGGACACCCCGACCATCGAGACCCTGGCCGCCTCCCTCGGCGTCCCCGCCTCCGCCACGCTGAAGAACCTGCTGGTCAAGGTGGACGGCGAGATCGTCGCCGTCGGCGTCCCCGGCGACCGCGAGGTCGACCTGGACAAGGTCGAGGCGCACTTCGCCCCGGCCGTCGTCGAGATGGTCACCGAGGCGGACTTCGCCGGCCGCCCCGACCTGGTCCGCGGCTACGTCGGGCCGCAGGGCCTGGGCGAGAAGGTCAAGTACATCGCCGACCCGCGCGTGGCCCCCGGCACCGCCTGGATCACCGGCGCCAACAAGGAGCACACGCACGCGAGGAACGTCGTCGCCGGCCGTGACTTCGAGGCCGACGCGTACGTGGACGTCGTCGTGGTGCAGGAGGGCGACCCCTGCCCCAAGTGCGGCACCGGCCTGAAGCTGGACCGCGCCATCGAGATCGGCCACATCTTCCAGCTGGGCCGCAAGTACACCGACGCCCTCAAGCTCGACGTCCTCGGCCAGAACGGCAAGCCGGTCCGCGTCACCATGGGCTCCTACGGCATCGGCGTCTCCCGCGCGGTCGCGGCCATCGCCGAGCAGAGCGCCGACGACAAGGGCCTGGTGTGGCCCAAGGAGGTCGCCCCGGCCGACGTGCACGTGGTCGCCGCCGGCAAGGCCCTGCAGACCGAGCTGGCCCTCGACGTCGCCGAGAAGCTGGCCGCGGCGGGCGTCCGCGTCCTGGTCGACGACCGCGCCGGCGTCTCCCCGGGCGTGAAGTTCACCGACGCCGAACTGATCGGCGTACCCCGGATCCTGGTCGCCGGCCGCCGCTCCGGCGAGGGCGTCCTGGAGCTCAAGGACCGCAAGACCGGTGAGCGCGAGGAACTGCCGGTCGAGGAAGCGATCGCCCGCCTGACGGCGTAACAGCGGAAGTCAGCGAAGAAACCCCCCGAGGCCTGCGGAGTCCCGGGGGGTTTCGACGTGTCCTACAGCCAGCCGGCGAACTCCAGCAGCAACTCCCCGTCCTTCGGCCGCCCCACCCGCAGCGCCCGCACACCGGACTCCACCGCCCGGAACAGGGTCCAGCCACGCAGACGGTCCTGATCCACCTCCAGCGACTCGGCGAGCCGCTTGATCCGCCGCCGTACGATGGCCGGGCCGGACGGCGCGGCGATCAGGTCCTCCACCCGGTCCCGGACCAGACGCGCGAGATCGAAGGCACACTCGCCGACCACCGGATCCGGCCCCACGGCCAGCCACGGCATCCGCTCCCCGGCCAGCACCTTGCTCTGCCGGAACGTACCGTGCAGCAACCGGTGCTCGGGCGGCGCCGCCACCAGTTCCTCGCGGGCCACGAGCGCCGCGTCGACCAGCGGGGCCACCTCGGGCTCGGCCTCCGCGCCCGCCCGCATCGCCGCCGCCTGGCGCCCGGTGCGCTCGGCGACGGTCTCGAAGACGGCACCGGCCGGCGACTCGACCCACAGCCGCCGCAGCGTCCCCGCCGCCTCCAGCAGCGCCTTCGCCTCCGGCAGTGACCGCACCGACACATCCGGGTGCAGCCGCTCCAGCAGCAGCACGCCGTCCTCGTCATCGCGTTCCAGCAGCTGTACGGCGCCCAGTCCGCCCCAGTGCGCCAGCGCCGCCCGCTCACTCTCCGGACGGGCCCTGGGCGGGGCCAGTTTCAGTACGGCGGGGGTGCCGTCCGCCCGCCGCACCAGCACCACCAGGCTGCTGCGCCCGCCCGGCACCTGGACCCGCTCCACGGTCAACTCGCGCCGGGCGACGGCCTGTTCCGCGATCGCCGGCAGCCGCGCCAGCCAGTCGTCCCCGGCCGGTGCCGTCTCACCGAGCGCACGTACCAGGCGCGGCGGCGGTTCGAAAGCCATGCGCGAGTCGTTCCCTTCCAGTCCGGGTCGTGTCGTACGGGTCACCGGGTCACGGCGACACCGGGGCGGAGGGCGACGGCGCGGTACCGGCCGCGCCCGCCGGCTCGCCGGCCCGCTCGGCGAGCCCAGGGAAGGCTACGCTCTGCCCGCTCCAGCGCACCGCGCGCACCGCTGCCTCCCGCAGCGCCGCCGCGGCCGCACCGCGCCGCTCGCCCGTCGCCGCCCGCACCAGGTCGGCGTACACACCGGCCACCCGCTCCTCCAGCTGTGCCGCCAGCCGTACGGCCGCGGTCTGGTCCGGCACCGGGAACGGCAGCGCGTACGCGGCGTTCGCGGCGACCGGCTGCCCGCCCAGGTCGCGGACATCGCGGGTCAGTGCGTCCCGGCGCGCGCGGTGGGCGTTGTACGCCGCCCGTGCCTCGGCCCGTCGCGCGGCGCCGATCCGGCCGCCGACGACGCCGTATCCGTACACCGCCGCGTGCTCCGCGGCCAGCGCCGCCTGCAGCGCGGTCAGTTCGGCCGCCTTCGCCCTCTCGCTCACTTCGCCCTCTCCGTCAGCAGGTACGCGTGCGCGGCCCCGGCCGCCGCCACCGACGCCAGCAGCCGCGCCAGTTCGCCCGGCACGTCGAGCAGGTCCTTGGTGCGCCAGTCGGCGAGCACGCGCTCGGCGGCGGCCAGGTCGGCGAGCGCGTCCTTCTCGCTTGCCGGAACGGGCACGGGGGAGGCCGGCGGCGTGGCCGCCCTGGGCGTCGCACCGTCCGTGAAGGCCTCGGTGTGGGCCGCGACCTGGGCGCGCAGCGGCCGCAGCCGCGGCGCGAGCCCCGGATGCGCGGCGAGGACGGCGTCGTACCGCTCCAGCAGCCCCCGGCTGTCCTGTGCCGCACGCGCGCGTGCCTGGGCCAACTCCGACGAGCCGGCGCCGCCACCGGGATCCGGATCGGCCGAGCAGCCCACCAGCAGGGCGGCACCGGCGGCCGAGACGAGCAGGGATCTTCTGCGCGGCCCCGAGGGGGTGTGCAGGGCTGGGGGGTACGGCACGGCTGACGTCCTCGGGGAGCTCGTACGAACACACGGGCGGGAGGGCAGCCCGCCGTGATCACGGTACCCGCGCATTCCCCCGCCTCATGTCACCGGCTCAGCGGACCCACCTCGAGGGGCGCGGGGAACTGCGCGAATAGCCCCCCACCAGCCGCACCCGCCCGACAACCCCAGCCAACCGAGCTCGAAGGCGCACCGGCCCCACCGCCGGAGGCACACGCACGCAACACCCCCCGCGACCGGATACCCTTTGACCAGACACGCGACCCATCCCACAACAGCACACGCGGCCGAGGAGTCACCCGGATGAGCACCACCCAGAGCGAGAGGCTGCGAGAGCTGCTGGAACCGCTCGTCACCTCCCAGGGGCTGGATCTCGAAGAGATCGCCGTGGACTCCGTAGGACGCAAGCGGGTGCTGCGCGTGGTCGTCGACTCCGACACGGGAGCCGATCTGGACGCCATCGCCGATGTGAGCCGTGCGCTCTCGGCGAAGCTCGACGAGACCAACGCGATGGGTGACGCGGCGTACGACCTGGAGGTCGGAACCCCCGGCGCGGAGCGCCTCCTCACCGAGCACCGGCACTACGTGCGCGCCACCGGCCGGCTCGTGAAGTTCCAGCTGACCGAGGGCGGCGAGCTGATCGCCCGGATCCTGAAGGTCGACGAGGACGGTCTGGACGTCGAGGTGCCCGGGGTCAAGGGCCGCAAGGCCACCGGCCGCAGGCTCGGCTTCCCGGAGATCGCCAGGGCGCGGGTGCAGGTCGAGTTCAGCCGCAAAGACAAGACCGACGACACGGACGAGAAGGAAATGAAGGAAGAGGAGGAGGCGTAGCCGTGGACATCGACATGAGTGCCCTGCGGGGCTTGGTTCGGGAGAAGGAGATCTCCTTCGACCTGCTGGTCGAGGCGATCGAGTCGGCCCTCCTCATCGCCTACCACCGCACCGAGGGAAGCCGCCGACACGCGCGCGTGGAGCTCAACCGGGAGACCGGGCATGTGACCGTGTGGGCGAAGGAGGACCCCGAGGACCTCGAGGAGGGCCAGGAGCCCCGCGAGTTCGACGACACCCCCACCGGCTTCGGACGGATCGCCGCCACCACCGCCAAGCAGGTGATCCTGCAGCGGCTGCGCGACGCCGAGGACGACGCCACGCTCGGCGAGTACGCCGGGCGCGAGGGCGACATCGTCACCGGCGTGGTCCAGCAGGGCCGCGACCCGAAGAACGTGCTGGTCGACATCGGCAAGCTGGAGGCCATCCTGCCGGTGCAGGAGCAGGTGCCGGGCGAGACCTACCCGCACGGCATGCGCCTTCGGTCGTACGTCGTCCGGGTGGCCAAGGGCGTCCGCGGACCGTCGGTCACCCTCTCCCGTACGCACCCCAACCTGGTGAAGAAACTCTTCGCCCTGGAGGTGCCGGAGATCGCCGACGGGTCGGTCGAGATCGCGGCGATCGCCCGTGAGGCCGGTCACCGCACCAAGATCGCCGTACGGTCCACCCGCTCGGGCCTGAACGCCAAGGGCGCCTGCATCGGCCCGATGGGCGGCCGGGTGCGCAATGTGATGGGCGAGCTGAACGGCGAGAAGATCGACATCGTCGACTGGTCGGACGACCCGGCCGAGATGGTGGCGAACGCGCTGTCACCCGCTCGGGTGAGCAAGGTGGAGGTCGTGGACCTGGCCGCCCGCTCCGCCCGGGTGACCGTGCCGGACTACCAGCTGTCGCTGGCGATCGGCAAGGAGGGGCAGAACGCCCGCCTCGCCGCCCGGCTCACCGGCTGGCGGATCGACATCCGCCCGGACACCGAGCAGCAGGCGCCGAGTGACCGGGCGGCCGGGCGCTCAGGGGAATAGATCCAAGCCGCAGGTCGCTTGGTTTTACGACAACAACCGTTCGATCTTTGCCCCAAAGGGGTGAGGTCGGTACGGGGAGGTAGACTTAACTGTGTCTGGCCGGACGCACGCCCGAGCATGCCCTGAGCGCACCTGTGTGGGGTGCCGGGAGCGGGCGGCCAAGAACGATCTCTTGCGGATCGTGAGGATCGAGGACGCATGCGCCCCCGATCCTCGCGGTACGCTGCCCGGCCGGGGTGCCTATGTGCACCCCGCCCTGGTCTGTCTCGACCAGGCGGTTCGCCGCCGGGCGTTCCCGCGGGCACTGCGCGCCCCGGGGCCGCTCGACACAAAGGCGTTGCGCCATCACGTCGAGCAGACAACAGTTGCCGAGCAGGCAACACCGTAAGACGTGTCGCGCGGAACCCCGTGCGGCCTGGTACCTCGCGAGTCGAAAGCAGGTCGAGATTGCGATGAGCACTCGATGAGTACGCGATGAGTACGCCCATGAACTAGCGACGGTCCGGCTTCAACCCGGACCTCAAAGGAGCGAAGTGGCTAAGGTCCGGGTCTACGAACTCGCCAAGGAGTTCGGTGTGGAGAGCAAGGTCGTCATGGCCAAGCTCCAGGAACTCGGTGAATTCGTCCGTTCGGCGTCTTCGACGATCGAAGCGCCGGTTGTACGCAAGCTGACCGACGCCTTCCAGGGCGGTGGCAACGGCAAGTCCGCCGGCAAGCCCGCCCCGCGCAAGGCTTCCCCCAAGCCCGCCGCGCCCTCTCCGGCGCAGGCGGCCCGCCCGGCTGCCCCGAGGCCGGCGGCCCCCAAGCCCGCGACGGCTCCGGTTGCCCAGCAGCCGGCCGCCCCGTCGGCCCCCTCGGCGCCCGCGCCGGCCCCGGGTCCGCGTCCGGTTCCGGGTCCCAAGCCCGCGCCGCGTCCGGCTCCGGCCGCCCCGGAGTTCACCGCTCCGGCGGCCGCCCAGGCCCCGCAGGCTCCGCAGGCCCCGGCCCCGTCGGGTCCGCGTCCCGGCGGCGCCCGTCCCGGCGCGCCGAAGCCCGGTGGCCGTCCCGGCGGTCCCGGTCAGGGCCAGGCGTCCCGTCCGGGCCAGGGTGCTCCGCGCCCCGGTGGCCAGGCCCCGCGTCCGGGTGCCCGTCCGGCCGGTCCGCGTCCGGGCAACAACCCCTTCACCTCCGGTGGCTCCACCGGCATGGCCCGCCCGCAGGCCCCGCGCCCGCAGGGCGCCCGTCCTGGTGGCCACGGCGGTCCCGGTGCCCCCGGCGCCGGTCCCCGTCCGCAGGCGCCCGGCGCCCAGGGCGGCGGTCCGCGTCCGCAGGCTCCCGGCGGGCACGGCGGTCCCCGTCCGACCCCGTCCGGCATGCCCCGCCCGCAGGGCGGTCCGCGTCCCGGCCCGGCCGGTCCGCGTCCGAACCCCGGCATGATGCCGCAGCGTCCCGCTGCCGGCCCGCGTCCCGGCCCCGGCGGCGGTCGCGGCCCGGCCGGTGCCGGTCGTCCCGGCGGCGGCGGTCGTCCCGGTGGCGGCGGCTTCGCCGGCCGTCCCGGCGGTGGCGGTGGCGGCGGCGCTCGCCCGGGTGGCGGCGGCGGCTTCGCCGGTCGTCCCGGTGGGGGCGGCGGCGGTGGCGGCTTCGGCGGCGCCGGTGGCGGCGGTGGCCGTCCCGGTTTCGGTGGCCGTCCCGGCGGTCCCGGTGGCCGTGGTGGCACGCAGGGCGCCTTCGGCCGTCCCGGTGGTCCGGCGCGTCGTGGCCGCAAGTCGAAGCGGCAGCGTCGCCAGGAGTACGAGGCCATGCAGGCCCCGAGCGTCGGCGGCGTGATGCTGCCGCGCGGCGGCGGCGAGACCATCCGTCTCTCCCGTGGCGCGTCGCTCACCGACTTCGCGGAGAAGATCAACGCCAACCCGGCATCCCTCGTCGCGGTCATGATGAACCTCGGCGAGATGGTCACGGCCACGCAGTCCGTCTCCGACGAGACGCTGCAGCTCCTCGCCGACGAGATGAACTACCAGGTTCAGATCGTCAGCCCCGAGGAGGAGGACCGCGAGCTGCTCGAGTCCTTCGACATCGAGTTCGGCGAGGACGAGGGCGACGAGGAGGACCTGGTGGTCCGTCCGCCGGTCGTCACCGTCATGGGTCACGTCGACCACGGCAAGACCCGCCTGCTCGACGCCATCCGCAAGACGAACGTCATCGCGGGCGAGGCCGGCGGCATCACCCAGCACATCGGTGCCTACCAGGTCGCGACCGAGGTCAACGACGAAGAGCGCAAGATCACCTTCATCGACACCCCGGGTCACGAGGCGTTCACCGCCATGCGTGCCCGTGGTGCGAAGTCGACCGACATCGCGATCCTGGTCGTCGCGGCCAACGACGGCGTCATGCCGCAGACGGTCGAGGCGCTCAACCACGCCAAGGCGGCCGACGTGCCGATCGTCGTCGCGGTCAACAAGATCGACGTCGAGGGTGCCGACCCGACCAAGGTGCGCGGTCAGCTGACCGAGTACGGCCTGGTGGCCGAGGAGTACGGCGGCGACACCATGTTCGTCGACATCTCCGCCAAGCAGGGTCTGCACATCGACTCGCTGCTGGAGGCCGTGATCCTCACGGCCGACGCCTCGCTCGACCTGCGGGCCAACCCGGCCCAGGACGCGCAGGGCATCTCGATCGAGTCCCGCCTCGACCGCGGCCGTGGTGCCGTGGCGACGGTCCTCGTCCAGCGAGGCACGCTGCGGGTCGGCGACACGATGGTCGTGGGCGACGCCTACGGCCGGGTCCGCGCCATGCTCGACGACAACGGCAACAACGTCGCCGAGGCCGGTCCCTCGACGCCGGTGCAGGTCCTGGGCCTGACCAACGTCCCGGGTGCGGGCGACAACTTCCTCGTGGTCGAGGAGGACCGTACGGCCCGCCAGATCGCGGAGAAGCGCGCCGCCCGTGAGCGCAACGCCGCGTTCGCCAAGCGCACGCGCCGCGTGTCGCTGGAGGACCTGGACAAGGTGCTGAAGGCCGGCGAGGTCCAGCAGCTGAACCTGATCATCAAGGGTGACGCTTCCGGTTCCGTCGAGGCCCTCGAGTCCTCCCTGCTCCAGCTGGACGTCGGCGAAGAGGTCGACATCCGCGTCCTGCACCGCGGCGTCGGTGCGGTCACGGAGTCCGACATCGACCTGGCGATGGGCTCCGACGCCATCGTGATCGGCTTCAACGTCCGCGCGGCCGGCCGCGCGGCGCAGATGGCCGAGCGCGAGGGTGTGGACGTCCGGTACTACTCGGTCATCTACCAGGCGATCGAGGAGATCGAGGCGGCCCTCAAGGGCATGCTCAAGCCGGAGTTCGAAGAGGTCGAGCTGGGTACGGCGGAGATCCGCGAGGTCTTCAAGTCGTCCAAGCTGGGCAACATCGCCGGTGTCCTCATCCGCTCCGGCGAGGTCAAGCGCAACACCAAGGCGCGCCTGGTCCGCGACGGCAAGGTCATCGCAGAGAACCTCAACATCGAGGGTCTGCGTCGCTTCAAGGACGACGTCACCGAGATCCGCGAAGGCTACGAGGGTGGTATCAACCTCGGAAACTTCAACGACATCAAGGTCGACGACGTCATCGCGACGTACGAGATGCGGGAGAAGCCGCGGGTGTAACGGCCCACGGTGTGTGAAGCTGGCCGGCGGGATCTCGGTCCTGCCGGCCAGCTTGCCGTTCCCGGGGCTTCGCCCCGGCCGAGGGTGACCGGGAAACTCGGTCGAGTCACCGACGGCCAGGCGGTAACGTGGCTGACAGGCCATCGATCCCGTACCGGCGGGTAACCCGGCACACAACATGTACGTGGGGACTCTGTCCTTCGACCTCCTCCTCGGCGACGTCCACTCGCTGAAGGAGAAGCGCTCCGTCGTCCGCCCGATCGTCGCCGAACTCCAGCGGAAGTACGCGGTGAGCGCGGCAGAGGTGGACCACATGGACCTCCACCGGCGAGCGGTCATCGGCCTCGCCCTGGTCTCCGGCGACGCGGCGCACCTCACCGACGTACTCGACCGGTGCGAACGGCTGGTCGCCGCCCGCCCCGAGGTGGAGCTGCTGTCCGTACGACGGCGCTTCCACGGCGAAGACGACTGACGACCAGACCCAACACCAACGCAAGCAGAAGAAAGAACGGGAGACGGACCAGTGGCCGACAACGCGCGGGCTAAAAGGCTGGCGGACCTCATCCGGGAGGTGGTGGCCCAGAAGCTGCAGCGCGGGATCAAGGACCCGCGGCTCGGCTCGCACGTCACCATCACGGACACCCGGGTCACGGGTGACCTGCGGGAGGCGACCGTCTTCTACACGGTCTACGGCGACGAGGAGGAGCGGAAGGCCGCGGCTGCGGGCCTGGAGAGCGCCAAGGGCATCCTGCGCTCCGAGGTCGGACGCGCGGCCGGTGTGAAGTTCACGCCGACCCTGACCTTCGTCGCGGACGCCCTGCCGGACACCGCCCGGACCATCGAGGACCTCCTCGACAAGGCACGGCAGTCCGACGCGAAGGTCCGCGAGGCCTCCGCGGGCGCGTCCTACGCGGCCGGCGCGGACCCGTACCGCAAGCCGGCCGACGAGGACACGACCGAGACGGACGGCGACGCCGCGGAATGACCCAGAAGCACACCACGCCCGACGGCCTCGTCATCGTCGACAAGCCGTCGGGCTTCACTTCGCACGACGTGGTCGCCAAGATGCGCGGGATCGCCAGGACCCGCCGCGTCGGCCACGCCGGCACCCTCGACCCGATGGCGACCGGCGTCCTGGTCCTCGGGGTCGAGCGCGCCACCAAGCTCCTCGGGCACCTCGCCCTCACGGAGAAGGAGTACCTGGGCACCATCCGCCTGGGCCAGAACACGGTCACCGACGACGCCGAGGGCGAGATCACCTCGTCCACCGACGCCTCCAAGGTGACCCGGGACGCCATCGACGCCGGGATCGCCAAGCTGACCGGCGACATCATGCAGGTCCCCTCCAAGGTCAGCGCCATCAAGATCGACGGCGTACGGTCGTACAAGCGGGCCCGCGAGGGCGAGGACTTCGAGATCCCCGCCCGGCCGGTGACGGTCTCCTCCTTCACGGTGTACGACGTCCGGGACGCCGCCGCCGACGACGGCACCCCGGTCCTCGACCTGGTCGTCTCCGTCGTCTGCTCCTCCGGCACCTACATCCGCGCCCTCGCCCGTGACCTGGGCGCCGACCTCGGTGTCGGCGGCCACCTCACCGCGCTGCGCCGGACCCGCGTCGGGCCGTACAAGATCGATACGGCGAAGACGCTGGACCAGCTCCAGCAGGAGCTGACCGTGATGCCGATCGCCCAGGCCGCCGAGGCCGCGTTCCCGCGCTGGCAGGTGGACGCCCGGCGCGCCCGGCTGCTGCTGAACGGCGTCCGGCTGGAGATGCCCGACGCGTACGCGGGCGCCGGTCCCGTCGCCGTGTTCGACGCCGAGGGCCGCTTCCTCGCGCTCGTGGAGGAGCACAAGGGCAAGGCCAAGAGGCTGGCCGTCTTCGGCTGAGACACCCCGTCACGCATGCTGCCCGTGGAGCGGCGGCCGGCCACGGGGGTGAGCCCCTGCCGCCGCTCCACGGTCCCCCCCTCGGTTCCCCCACCTCTAGGGATATCCAGCGGCTCCCGTCGATTCACCCGTCCGGGCAGGCGCTCGGAGTGAACCGGGGGAGCGGAAGGGGGCGCTTTCGCCACGCGATCTGTCCCGCCGATCATCACGCGCCTACCGTCGGGGACAGGGCACGCGGTAAGGCGGGGAGGTAAGGCCATGGCGGGACGGGGCCCGCGCACCGGGGGAGGTCGCCGGGCAGCGGCGGACGGTACGCGGGAGACGGCGGAAGGCTTCCGACGGCCACCACGGGACCGGACGGACGGCGGGAGCACCACAGCGACCGGCCGCACCGGCTACACCACCGGTATCGGCTACACCACCGGTATCGGCTACACCACCGGTACCGGTCCCACCGGTGTCCCTCGCACCGCAGGTCTCTCAGACTCCACAACCACCACCCCCGGCACGCACCACGACGGGCCCCGCCCCGACCCGGCCCTCGTCCAGATCCGCGACCTCGCCGGCCGCCCCCGAGGGGTCGGATTCCTCGCCGATCACCACGGCACACTGATCACCAGCCACGAGACCGTCGACGGTCTGCCCCGGCTGGTGCTGCACGCCGCGGGCGGCGACCTCACCTGTGTGGTCGGCGCGGACGACGTCACCGCGCTGCCCGACCTCGACCTGGCCCTGGTCCGCACCGAGGGCCTGCGCCTGGACCCGCTGCCGCTGACCGTGCGGGATCGGATCGACCCCGGAACGTATGTGCGGGTCCCCGCGGGCTGCTGGCGGGAGGCCCGGGTGCTGGCCGCCACCGAGGTGACGTACACGGCCACCGACCGCTTCCACCTGCTGCCGGACGCCCTGGAGCTGGCCATCGGCACCGCCGGCCGGGATGCGCTGCGGCTGGGCGGCGGGGCGGCCGGGGGACCGGTGCTGGATGCGGAGACCGGCGCGGTCCTCGGCGTCCTCGGCACCGCCCTGCACTCCGCGCAGCGCGACGCGGGCTTCGCGGTGCCGCTACGGCCCGCCGGCGGCCCCCTCGCCGACCTGGTCGCCCGCAACGAGGCCACCGTGCCCGCCTACGGCGCCGACCTCAACCTGGCCGGCATCCTGCAGCTCACCGCCACCTCGGTCGGCCAGGACGGCCCGCAGGGCCTCCTCGCCGGTGCCGTGGAACCGGTCGAACGCGCCGGTGTCACACAGGAGTTGGCCGCCTTCGCGGACGGCGACCGCAGCGTCCTCGGGCTCGTCGGTGCCTCGGGCAGCGGGCGTACGACGGAGCTCGCGGGCCTTGCCGCGCGCCGGGCCCGCGGTGAGCGGCCCGCCCCGACGCTGTGGCTGCGTGGCGCCGACCTGGAGGACGCCGACGGCTCCGTCGCCGACGCGGCCCGCCGCGCCCTGGAACGGGCCGCCCGGATCGTCGCCGCCGCCCACTGCGTGCACCCCGAATCCCTCGGCGACCTCACCCCCGAGCACCTGGCCCACCTCGCCGCCAGGTCGGGCCGCCCGCTCCTGCTCCTCCTCGACGGCCCCGAGGAGATGCCCCCCGTCCTCGCCCACCGCCTGCCCGAGTGGACCAGCGGCACGGCCACCTGGCTGCGCGAGACCGGGGCACGCCTGGTGGTGGCCTGCCGCGAGGAGTACTGGGAGCGCGCGGGGGCGGAATTCCCCACCGACCTGCTCCACACCCCGACCCCTCCGCCGGCCCCCACGCCTCCGGCTCCGGCGAGCCCGGCAGCCACCTTCGGCCCGATGGCTTCAGCGACGCGGGCGGGTTCGGCTGGTTCTGTGGTTTCTTCGGCTGCGGGGGGCCTGGGGGGTTCCGCTGGTCCTGTGGGCTCTTCGGCTGCGGTGGGCCTGGGAGCTCCGGCTGGTCCTGCGGTCTCTTCGGCTGCGGCGGGTCCGGCAGGTTTCGGCGGTTCTGCGGTGTCTTCGGGGCCGGTTGGCTCCGCAGCCGCGTCCGGTTCCATGGCTTCAGCGGCTCGGGCGGGGTCGGCTGGTCCTGTGGGCTCTTCGGCTCCGGCGGGCCCCGCAGCCGCGTCCGGTTCCATGGCTTCAGCGGCACGGGCGGATTCAGCGCGTCCTGCGGTTTCTTCAGCTGCGGTGGGCCTGGGAGTTTCGGCTGGTCCTGCGGTGTCTTCGGCTGCGGTGGGTCCGGCGGCTTTCGGCGACCCTGCGGCGTCTTCGGCTCCGGTAGGCTCCGCAGCCGCCTCCGATTCCATGGCTTCAGCGGCGCGGGCCGGTTCACCGGGTCTTGCGGTCCCTCCGGTTCCCCGGGGACCGGGAGGTTCAGCCGATCCCTGGGGCCCTTCGGCTCCGGCGGGACCGGGAGTTCCAGCCGACTCCGCAGTCCACGCGGCTGCAGCGCCTCCGGCCGGTTCTGACGCGCCCGCCGCCGCTCCCGCCTCTGCCGGTCCGCTGACGCCCGCGGCTGCCGCCGCCATGGCCGCTTCGGTTGGTCCCGATGGCTCCGCCAGCGCCACGCCCGTGATGACCGCCCCCGGCACCCCCATCACTCCAACCACTCCGACCACTCTCACCACCCCCCTCCCACCCTGTCTGCGCCTCCCCGACCTCACGGAGGACGAGGCCCGTCTGGCCCGTGCCCGCTACGGCATCCCCGACGGTGCGCTCTCCGCGCGTGACGCCCGGCATCCGCTCACCCTGCGCCTGCTGTCCGAGGTCCGGGCCGCCGCCCCGGATGCGCGGATCTCCGGGCCGGTCGACCGGCATGAGGTGTTCGCGGCCCACCTGGACCTGATGTGCCTGCGGATCGCGGTCCGGCTCGCCATGGAGAGCGGCCTGCGCGGGGCCGCCGTACGCCGGCTCGCCGCGCGCGTGGCCGGGCAGGTGCACGAGGCCGCTCGGCGCAGCCTCGGCCCCGGACAGGGCGAGCTGGACCGTGCGTCGTTCGAGGCGGTGTTCCCCTGGGGGCCCGCCCCGGCCCGGCTCGGTGGTGGCGCCGGCTGGGCGTCCGCCGTGCTGACCGAGGGCCTCCTCGTCCCGGCCGGCAGCGGCTACCGCTTCGCGCACGAGGAGCTGGCCGACTGGATCCAGGGCATGCACCTCGACCTCGACGAGGCTCTGCGCGCCCTGGTCCACCGCGCCCACAACCCGCACCCGGTGCCCGTGCCGCACCATCGCGTCGGACCCGTCGTCCAGGCCCTGCTGCTCCTCGCCCGGCAGTGCGGCGCAAGCCAACTGGCCGCGCGGCTGCGGGACTTGACGGACGCCCTGGACCGCGACCCCGGCTCCTGGTGGGCCGCCCGGCTGCTCGCCCGCACCCTGCTCCAGGTCCCGGACGCGACGCCGTACACCGAGGTGCTGCGGCTGCTCGCCGACCGGATCGTCGGCTGGCGCCGCGCACGGCGGCCCGTGCCGGCCGAGTTCGCCCCCGGTTTCTGGACCGAGCTGCCGCTCCGCGACACCGACCGGCTCGACCTGCTGCGCCGGCTCGTGCTGGCCGACCAGGCGCCCCCGGAGGCCGGGGAGCGCTACCTGGACGCCGTCGCCCGGCTGCTCGCAGCCGCACCCGGCGTCGTACAGCCGCGGCTGACCTGCTGGTTCGACGACGAACGGCCGCTGCCCGCGACCCCGCACGCCACCGTCGCGACCGCCGCACAGGCGCTGCTGCACACCCACCGGCACGGGGCGCTGGACGACCTCACCGAGATCCTGGTGGCCTCGGCGCACCGGCGCGCAGACGAACTGCTCGCCACGCTCGCCGAGGACGAGCCGTCGGCCCTCTGCCGGGCCGTCGACCGCTGGGCGCACGACGAGCGCCCCGCCCGCCGGGTCGCGGCCGTGGCCTACGGCCTGCGCGCGGCTCCGCACGTCCGCTCGGAGGCCGACCGCGAGCTGCTGCGCTACGCCGCGCTCGCCCTGCTCGCCCGCCCCGCCGACTGCACCCTGCACGGCGGCGCCCTCGCCCTGCTGGTCCGCGACCCGCTCACCCGCGACCGGCACCTCGCCGACGCCCTGCGGCACTTCGCCGACGGCGACCCGCAGTTCCCGCCGAGCGCCCTGGCCCGCGCCCTGGCCACCCACCCCGAACCGGTCCTGGAGGCCTTCCGCGCCCGGCTGCGCGGTCCGCACCCGGGGGAGGCGCTGCGCACGCTCACCGACGTCACCACCCCGGCCCTCGCCCGCCGTGTCGCGCCCCTGCTCCAGGAGACGGTACGGCTGCGGCCCCGGACCGCCGGACAACTCGCCGCCCACGTCGACCGGCGCCTCGCCCAGGGCCCCACCGCCCGCCCGGTCCTGCTGCCCCTGGTCACCGGCCTGCTGGACGACGCCCCTGAGCAGCTGCGCGCGGCCCTCGCCGGCGTCCTCGCCGCCGCGGGCACCCCCGCCTCCCGCCCGCTGCGCCGCGAGCTCCTGGAGCTGCTGCTCGCCCGGGAACAGGAACCGTCCGTGCTGGACGCCGTCCTGCACGCGGCGGCCGAGCTCGGCGACGGCCGGGAGGAGGAGGTCCGCGGGCTGGTCCACCGCACCGGTCTGCTCCTCGTCCGTACCCCCGAGGGCGCCACCCGCTTCGACCGCGGCCTGGTCGACCTCGGCCGGCACGTGCCGGGCTTCGCGGCCCTGATGGCCCGCTGGCTGGCCGCCGCCCCGGACGACTGGGCCGCCGTGGTGGGCCCCAGCACCCGCCGCATGCTGGAGAACCTGGCCGGCGTCCGCGTACCGGCGTGAGCGGCCCTCTGGAGGACGGCGGTGGACGTGCGCCCCGTCACAGCCCCGATACCGATGCGGGCCCGCGGCACCCGGCATGGCACCCTTAGACCTGCGCAAGTCTTAAGCGTCGATATGGACACGGTTCGAGGAGCGGTCACAGTGCAGCGCTGGCGTGGCTTGGAGGACATCCCCCAGGACTGGGGGCGCAGCGTCGTCACCATCGGTTCCTACGACGGCGTCCACCGCGGCCACCAGCTGATCATCAGGCATGCGGTCGACCGCGCCCGCGAGCTGGGCGTCCCCGCCGTCGTGGTCACCTTCGACCCGCACCCCAGCGAGGTCGTCCGTCCCGGCAGCCACCCGCCGCTGCTCGCCCCGCACCACCGCCGCGCCGAGCTGATGGGGGAACTGGGCGTGGACGCGGTCCTGATCCTCCCCTTCACCACCGAGTTCTCGAAGCTCTCGCCCGCCGAGTTCGTGGTCAAGGTCCTGGTGGACAAGCTGCACGCGAAGGCGGTCGTCGAGGGCCCGAACTTCCGCTTCGGCCACAAGGCGGCCGGCAATGTGGAGTTCCTCGCCGAGCAGGGCAAGGTCTACGACTTCGAGGTCGAGGTCGTCGACCTGTACGTCACCGGCGAGGCGGGCGGCGGCCTGCCGTTCTCCTCGACGCTGACCCGCCGTCTGGTAGCCGAGGGCGATGTCGAGGGCGCCCGCGAGATCCTGGGCCGCCCGCACCGCGTGGAGGGCGTGGTCGTCCGCGGCGCCCAGCGCGGCCGCGAAATGGGCTTCCCGACCGCCAACGTCGAGACGCTCCCGCACACCGCCATCCCCGCCGACGGCGTCTACGCCGGCTATCTGCACGTCGAAGGCGAGGCCATGCCGGCCGCGATCTCCGTGGGCACGAACCCGCAGTTCGACGGAACCGAACGCACGGTGGAGGCGTACGCCATCGACCGCGTCGGACTCGACCTGTACGGCCTGCACGTCGCCGTCGACTTCCTCGCCTACGTGCGCGGTCAGGCGAGGTTCGACACGCTGGAGGCCCTCCTGGAGCAGATCGCCGCGGATGTGAAGCGGTGCCGGGAGATCGTGGCGGCGGAGGCGTAGGCCTTCGGCGGTTCTACGACACGCAAGGGCGGCCGGTGCGATGAGCACCGGCCGCCCTTTGCCGTGCCGTCCTACTGCTGCGGCGGAGCCTGCGGAGGCTGCTGGCCCTGCGGGGGCTGGGGGTAGCCGTACGGCTGGCCGGGCTGCGGCGGTTGGCCCTGCTGCGGGGGTAGGGCTGCCGGCCCGGGGCGGCCTGCGAGTAGGGCTGACCGGGCCCGGCCTGCGGGTAGGGCTGCTGACCCGCTGCCTGCGGGTACGGCTGACCCTGCTGGGGCGGATAGGGCTGTCCGGGGCCCTGCGGCGGATACGGCTGGCCCGGCACGGGCTGGCCCGGCATGGCCTGGCCCGGCATCGGCGGGGCGGCCACCGGCGGCGGGTTGCCGTCGCTGGTCCACAGCCCATGCGACTGCTGGTGCCGTACGAAGTCCTCGGCGACCAGCGCGGCGAGGTTGAAGTACGCCTCGCGCGTCCGCGGCCGCATCATGTCGAGGTCGACCTCGGCACCGGCGGCCAGATGCTCGTCGAAGGGCACGACCACGACCCCGCGGGTGCGCGTCTCGAAGTGGGACACGATGTCCTCGACCTTGATCATCTTGCCGGTCTCGCGGACCCCGGAGATGACCGTGAGGGACCGGGAGACCAGGTCGGCGTACCCGTGCGCGGACAGCCAGTCCAGCGTCGTACTGGCGCTGCTCGCACCGTCCACGGAGGGCGTGGAGATGATGATCAGCTGGTCGGCGAGGTCCAGCACCCCGCGCATGGCGCTGTACAGCAGGCCCGTGCCGGAGTCGGTCAGGATGACCGGGTACTGCCGGCCGAGGACGTCGATCGCGCGCCGGTAGTCCTCGTCGTTGAACGTGGTCGAGACGGCCGGGTCCACGTCGTTGGCGATGATCTCCAGGCCGGAGGCCGCCTGCGAGGTGAACCTCCGGATGTCCATGTAGGAGTTCAGGTACGGGATCGCCTGCACGAGGTCACGGATGGTGGCACCCGTCTCCCGGCGCACGCGCCGCCCGAGCGTACCGGCGTCCGGGTTGGCGTCGATCGCGAGGATCTTGTCCTGCCGCTCGGTGGCGAGGGTGGAACCGAGCGCCGTGGTCGTGGTGGTCTTCCCCACGCCGCCCTTGAGGCTGATGACCGCGATCCGGTAGCAGGACAGCACCGGCGTGCGGATCAGCTCCAGCTTGCGCTGCCGCTCGGCCTCCTCCTTCTTGCCACCGATCTTGAATCGACTCGACGCCGCGGTGGGCCGCCCGCTCTTCGCCTTCTGCTTCTTGTTGTTGAGCAGCCGGTCGGCGGAAAGCTCCACGGCAGCGGTGTAACCGAGCGGCGCGGCACCGGGGTTCGTCGGCTGCCGCTGGTCGTGCTGTACGGGCTGCGGCCACGCGGCACCGGACCGCGGATCGACCGGGGCCTGCGGTGCCGACGGGACCTGTGGGGCCGACGGGGCCTGCGGTGCCTGCGGGTTCCCGGCCGCGGGCGCGCCGCCGGGTCCCTGCGGGTTCTGGGGCGCCTGGGGGAAACCGTAACCACCGGGCTGAGGCTGGGCGTTGGGGTCGGGCTGCGGCGCGGGCGGCTGGAGGAAGCCGGGACCACCGGGCTGCGGCTGGGGCTGAGGCTGAGTGTTGGGGGTGCCGGGCTGCGGGAAGCCGTATCCGGTGGGCGGGGTGGGGCCGTTGGGGTCGGGCTGCGGCGCGGGCGGTTGCGGGAAGCCGTAACCACCCGGCTGCGGCTGGGCATTGGGCGTCGGCTGGGGTGCGGGCGGCTGGGGGAAGCCGTAACCGCCGGGCTGGGGCTGGGGGTTCGGCTGCGGCGCGGGCGGTTGAGGGAAGCCGTAACCACCCGGCTGGGGCTGGGCGTTGGGCGTCGGCTGGGGTGCGGGGGGTTGCGGGAAGCCGTGAGCGCCCGCCGCGGCCGGTCCCGCCGGGTTCGGCTGCGGTCCCGGCGTCGGCGCCGTCGGCTGTCCGGCCGCGTTCGGCTGACCCGGCTGCGGCGCGGTGGGCACGCCGGGCTGGTTGGTCTGGTGCGGTTGGTTCGGCTGGTTCCAGGCGGCCGGCGCGGGCTGCGGCGCCTGCGGCTGGAACGGCGGCTGCAGGCCGGGCACGGCACCCGGCTCCTGCGCGGCCGCCGGCTGCGGCTGACCCGGCATCGGACCGGGCTGCTGCGGCGCGGGTGCCTGCCCGGGCCACTGGGCGGCCGGAGCGGGTGCCGCCGGCTGGTAGGAGGGCGGCAGCGGCGGCACCCCGCTCTGCGGCGCGGGCGGCGCGGGCGGCGGAGTCCAGGCGGGCCGGGCGTCCTGGGGCGCGGGGGGTGCGGGGGCCTGGGGTGCGCCGGTCTGCGGGGCGCTGTCCGGCTGGGCGGGGCTCTCCGGCGTAACCGGCTGAGGCGTGCCGTCCTGGGCGGCGGCGCGGTCCTGGGCGGTCACGCCCGTGGTTACGGCGTCCTGCGTTACCGGCTCCTGCGCCATGGCGTCCTCCGCCATGGCGTCCTCCGCCATGGCGTCCTCCGCCATGGCGCCCTGAGCCACGGCGTCCCGCGCCACGGCGTCCCGCGCCACGGCGTCCGTGGGCTCCGCGGCGTCCGTGGGCTCCACGGCGTCCGTAGGCTTCACGGCGTCCGTGGGCACTGCGGTGTCCGTGGGCTCCACTGCGTCCGTGGGCTCCGCGGTGCCGGACGTCGTGCCCTCGGCGGTCCCCTCCCGGGCACCGTCCGTGTCCCCGGCCGTGGCACCGGCGTCGCCGTGGGCCAGGTCCGCGGGCGCGCCTTCGTCCTGGTCCTCGTGCGCGGCGGCACCGGCGCCCTCGGGCGCCTGCGCGGCGGCGGCATCGCGCCCGGGGCCGTCCTCCACGGCGACCTGGTCGCCGGACTCCTCGCCCGCCTTTTCCCCCGCGCCCTCGGCGGAGCCCTCCGCGGACGTGTCGCCCTCGGCACTCGCGGAGCCCGTGGCTTCCCCGTCGGTGGTGGCCGTACCCGCCACCTCCGCGGAGCCCTCGTCGCCGGACCCGATCTGCTGCGCGGCCGCGGCAGCGCGCTCGGCGATCTCGGCCATCTCTCGCTTGAGAGCCACGGCGGAGAACCGCATGGTGGCCCCGCTCTCCAGATCCCCGTTGTCCGGCTCCGGCCCGACGGCGGGGGCGGTGGCAGGGGCCACGGCCTCCGGCTGTATCTGCGGGGCGGGTTGTGCCTGCGGGGCGGGCCGCGGCTGCTGCAGCTCGAAGCCGTCCGGCAGCTGCGGCATCGGGACGGGATTCCCGACGGGCGGCACGGGCGGCACGGGCGCGGCATAGGGGGCGCCCTGGGCCGGCGGCGGGGGCGGGGGCGGGGGAGCGTACGGAGCGCCCTGCGGCGGGGTGCCGGAGGGCTGGGCGGCGGGCGGTGGCGGAGTCGCCCCGTGGGCCGGCGTGTTCGAGGAGAACGGCGGCGCCGGGGAGGCGGCGGGAGCGGCCGTGCCGCCGGAGTCGTTCGCCCCGGGGGAACCGCTCGCGCCGGCGGAACCGGCCCCGCCGGGCGCGTTCTGCGTGTACCAGGCCGGAGGAGCGTAGTCGATGGTGAACTCACCGGTGGTTTCGACGGCGTCCGCGTCGGGCTGGTCATCGCCGGGTGTCGCCCAGCCCCCGCGCATCCCGTCCCGATCGCTGCTCACAGTTCCTCCTGGTGTGGTCGAGCACCCTCATGCCGTGCCGGGGCGACCATGTCTTGTCGTTCCGAGTCGTCCGTGGTCGTTCGGGGCAGTCCGAGTCGGTGGACCTCCCCCTGGGACACCGACATCGGTCCACGGTCGTGCCAGCGCGCCTGCTCCCAGCCTAATCACCACGAGCCGTACCTCGGCAGGCCCGCCCACCTCTGACCACTCGGCCGCCGGGTCACGGGTGCCCCGAAATGCCCGTACCGCCCCATGGCTTGCCGGAGGAATCAGGGAGCAATCGACCGACAAGCGGCGAACAGGGAACGCGCAGGCTAAGAACAAAAGGGATAGGCAAGGGCAGTTCAGTCCATCCGGCGTGGTGTGCCCAACAATCCGGTCTCGGCGTCGGTGGGTTGGGTCATCACCTACTGCCGGTCACGATCCGTGCACCACAGGGTGACACCGTCGGGCAGCGACGGCAGCAGGGTCAGCACCGACTGCCAGGGACCGGACACCACGCGTCCGCGCGGCGGCCGCATACCGCAGTCCCGCACCACCAGCACGGGCGTACCGGCAGAGGCGCCCTGGGGCGGCACGCGGCCGACGTCGTACACGGACAGTCCGTGCTGCCCGCCTCCCATCGCGTGCACCATCTGCATCCAGGCCTGGGGCCGCCCGGTCTCCACCGCGACCCGGGCGCCCGTGGCCGCCGAGCGCAGCGCCGGCACCTGCGCCGTCCGCAGACCACCGATCAGCACGACGCGCGTCCCGCACCAGGGCGACCGGCAGCGGCTGCCGGTTCCGCTCGGCCCGCAGTGCGGTCGCGTCGGCCCCCACCTGGAGCACGGCCGTGACAAAGGTGCCGTCCTGGAGCAGAGGGCAGAGCGCTCCATCTCCGGCCATGGCCGCCTGGTCGGCTGGGGCGTGGTGGACCCGGTCCGCGCCCTCACGGAGGACGATCACCCGGTTTCACTTCGGCACACCGTTGCAACTGAACCGTCGCAGAGTCCAGTTGGTCGCGAATTGCACAGTGACTACAGTGGTCGACAGCTCGACGAACGGGGAACGGGGAAGGACGGGTGGAACGCCGAGGATGCCCCATACGCCCGGGGAGAATGCCTGGAGCGACTGGCCCTGTCGGCGCGGCACGCCACGGCGTCGTGGGTGGCAAGCCCGTCTCGGGCCGTACGCCGGGTGCGGTGTCCGGTTCCCGTGTCCCGCGCGGCATGGTCGTCGGCGCCGAGGAGCCGGTCTCCTCGGCGCAGCCGAAGGGCGCTTTCGGGCAGCGAGGAGTTGTCGGCGTGCCCAGGGCGAAGGCGGATCCCGGCACGGGCCGGTCGGTGCTGCGTTCTGTGAGCAACTCCGAGGGCGTGATCGGTGTGCTGCGGCATGCCGCCGGACCGGCACTCGCAGGCGCCGAAACCAGCGCCCGTGGCGCAGTACTCGGCCGCGGCGCGGTCGGTAACCGCGGGAAGGCATCGAAGTGGCAGCAGGCACTCAGGAGAAGCAGACCGAGTGGGACAATGAGGCCCGGGTCATCCACGCGGCTCTCCGCGCCATCGGCCACGCCGTGCACCTCGCCGGCGGTGACCACATGGGCGGCGACAAGAAGGCCGCCGGCTACTTCATGTAGGCAGCCGGAACCGATCGGCACCTCGCGGTAGCGGGGTGGGTACGCACGGAGGGTGCCCACCCCCGGTCACGTCCGGGACCGGCCCGGCAAAGCGGAAGAACAGGACGGGGAATGCAGGCCGGGTGTGGCCGCCGGGGAAGTGCCGGGCAGAGCCGCGAAAACGCAGCGGCGGGAGGGCCCGTACCATCTGATCACCGCGCTGGACGATCCCCGTACCAGGGTGCCCGTCCCGGAGCGGCGGTACATCGCCCGCAGCGGCGACGGTCAGCACACCGTTCTGCTCTCCCTTCCCCTCTCCGGCAGTGATCCCCGCCCCTTCCTGACGGAGGCCGATGCCTCCCGCTATCTCCTCGGCCCCTGCGCGTTGCCGGCCACCGCGCTCGCCGGTCCGGATGAGCCCGCGTGGTGCTCCCGCCCGTACCTGCCCGCCCTGCCGCTGCCCACCGCCCTCGCCGTACACGGCGGTCCGCTGCCGGAGCGGACCGTACGCGCGCTCGGCGTCGCTCTCGCCGAGACGCTGGCGGTCGTGCACGGGCAGGGGCTGACCTTCGCGGGCGTATCTCCGGCGGCCGTCCTGCTCGCCGCCGACGGCCCCCGTCTCTCCTGCTTCGGCGCGGTGCGCGCGGCGGCGCCCGACGGTGCTTCCCGCTCAGGGCTGCCGGGTCTCGAACCGGGCAGCCTGCCGCCGGAACAGGCATCCGGCGGGCGCCCGCAACCCCTTGGTGACGTGTACGCCCTCGGGGCGACACTCGCCTACGCGGCCACCGGGTACACGACACCGGAACGGGACGAACTTCCCGCCGCCTTCCGCGCGGTGATCGCCCGATGCCTCTCACGTGACCCGGGCAACCGCCCTCAGCCGGCAGAACTGATCGACGCCCTGGGCGGTGACACCGGGACGGAAAGTCGTGCCACCGCCCACGGCCGGCTTCCCGGGCGGGTCATCGCGGCCCTCGCCCATCAGTCGGCGGCCGTCCTCATGGCGGAGATCCCCCATGAGGCCGCCCCCGCATCGCCCGCCGACCCGATACCCCACTCGAACTGAAGACGGCCCATGCCTTCCCCACTCACTCATGACGACCCCCGGGCGATCGGCCCCTACCGGCCGCTCGCCCGCCTCGGCAGCGGCGGCATGGGCACCGTCTACCTCGCGCGCACCGCAGGCGGCCGTACCGTCGCGCTGAAGACCATGCACGCCCGGATCGCCTCCGACCCGGCCTTCCGCACCAGGTTCCGGCTGGAGACCGACGCGGCCCGAGTCGTGGGGGAGCGCTACGGCGCCGGGGTCGTCGAGGCGGACCCGCGGGCCGAGACCCCCTGGTTCGCCACCGAGTACGTGCTCGGCCCGCCGCTCGACGAGGCCGTGGAACGGTGCGGTCCGCTGCCCGAGACGTCCGTACGGGCCCTGGGCGCGGCACTGTGCGGCGCGCTGGGCCAGCTGCACGCCTCGGATGTCGTCCACCGTGACCTCAAGCCGTCCAACGTCCTCATCACCGCGTACGGGCGCCCAAGGTCATCGACTTCGGTATCGCCCGCGCCGCCGGTGACGATCACCTCACCCGTGTCGGGGTCGCGGTCGGTACCCCTGCCTTCATGTCGCCCGAACAGGCGGGCGGTCAGGAGCACACGGCGGCGGGTGACGTGTTCGCACTCGCCGGGCTGCTCGTCTTCGCCGCCTCCGGGCATCCGCCCTTCGGGCATGGGCAGGCCGCCGATCTGCTCTACCGGGTGCAGTACGCCGAGCCCGACCTGAGCGGTGTACCCGACAGTCTGGCGCCGGTGCTCGCGCAGTGCCTGGACAAGAACCCGTTCCGGCGGCCGACGACCGGCTGGCTCGCCTCCCAACTGCACGACGGGACCGGCGAGTTCGCCGATCACCTGCCGGACGCGCTCCTGGCCGACATCGGCCGGCGGGCCACCGAGGTGTGGCAGGTCATGCCGCAGCGGTTGCCGGCTCCGGCAGAGGAAGCGGTGATGTCACCGACGGCTGACTCCGCCCGATGGTCCCGTCGCCGGCTGCTGTTCACCGCAGCAGGCGCGGCACTGGGCGTCGCGGCCGCCGGGACGGCGGGGGCGTGGGCCTGGGGAGAGCGGGCCGGTGGCTCGAAGACACAGCCCGTACCCGGGCCCAGCAACATTCTGCTGCCGAAGAAACAACTGGACTCCCTCTGGCAGATCCAGGTCGCCGACCCGAAGAACCCCTTCTTCACCGACGAGCCTCTGGCCACTTTCCCGGCGCAGTTGCACGCCGTCGACAACCTGGTGGTGCTCATGGCCGGGGACAGTCTGAACGGGGTCATGGCGCGGACCGGGAAGGTCGACTGGATATCGGACGACCTGGAGTACACCTGGCAGTTCGGCTACGACACCGACCGCATCATCCTGATGACGCACGTGGACGACGGCTATGTCGGATCCGGCCTGGAGGGCGACGACGCCCATGCGTACCCGCTGGCCCTGGCCTCGGTCGACGTCGGCACCGGCAAGTCGGGCAAGCCCTTCGCGCACTTCTCCGACCTCAAGGACCTCCCGGTGAACCAGGCGCTGTGCGTCGCCGACGGGGTGGCCTATGTGGTTGCCGGGCGCGGCACGTTCTCCCTCAGCTACCTCCCGTCCCAGTCCTGGTACGTGATCGCGGTCGACATCGACACGGGCCGGCGGCTGTGGATGGCACCACTGCCCAGCCGGGGCAAGGAGTCCGTGCACTTGTACTTCCTCGGTGCCTCCGTCGTGGGGGACCGCCTCGTAGCGCTTCAGGAAGCCAACGACGGCAGTGTGCACGCGGTCGTCCGTGACACCCGTACGGGCACCGTCCGCTGGGACCGCAAGCTGGACGGCGTCGAACCGGACCGGGTACGGCGGTCTCCGGTCACCGACGCGCAGCACCTGTACGTGGGCGCCGGCCGGCTCAGGGCCCTGCGGCTCAGCGACGGCAGCGTGGCCTGGGACTCCAAGTCCGCGCGCCCTGGCCGTACATACGGCCTTCCCGCGCTCAAGGACGGCACCTTGTATGCCGTCGAGAAGGGGACCGGGCTCGTCGCCTTCGACCCGGCGAGCGGTCGCGTCAAGTGGCAGGAGCAGGGCGGGCAGGGAGCGAACGCGGACCTGGAGGCCGCGCCCGTGGTCGGATCCGACTATGCGTACAGCAAGCGGGGGTCGCGGCTGTGGGCGATCGACCTGTCCTCCCATGCCCCGGCCCACTCCTACCGGACCACGGGCGACCGATTCATGATCCATGAGAATGCGGGGGAGATCATCGCGCTGGGCGGCCGCTTCCTCGCCGCCTTCCCGCTGCGGTGAGCTGATCGGTGCTGAGAAGAGAAAGCGACAAGCGATGAGACCCCTGGGGACCGGCGACCCGATCCGGCTCGGCCCGTACCGGCTGCTCGGTGTGCTGGGCGAGGGCGGCATGGGCAAGGTGTACGTGGGGCAGGACCACACGGGCACCGTCGCCGCCGTGAAGGTGCTGCGGCCCGAACTGGCCCACGACACCGGGCTCGCCCAACGGTTCGTACGCGAGGCGCTGGCGGCCCAGGCCGTACGGAGCCCGGGTGTGGCCGCCGTGCTCGGTGCGCAGACCGAGGGCGGACGGCCGTGGATCGCCACCGAGTTCCTCGCCGGGCCGACCCTGGACCAGATCGTGGACCGGCTCGGCCCGCTGGACGACGCACAGCTGCGCGCCCTGGCCGTGTCCGTCGCCCGTACCCTGCGGGACATCCATGCCGCCGGGTTCGTCCACCGCGACCTGAAGCCGCCGAACATCGTCCTGACTTCGGACGGCCCGAGGGTCATCGACTTCGGTATCGCGCGGCCCGAGCACGGGCTGACGCTCACCACCACCGGGCAGATCCCGGTCACCCCGGGATACGGCGCCCCCGAGCAGGTACTCGGGCACAGGGTCACCGCGGCCGCCGACGTCTTCTCCCTCGGCGCCGTCCTCGTGTACGCGGCCACCGGGCACCGGGCGTTCGAAGGAACGCACGTGGCCGCCGTCCAGTACGAGGTCGTCCACGGCGAACCGCGCTGGCACGGCCTCACACCGGAGCAGCACGCCCTCATCGCCCCCTGTCTCGCGAAGGAGGCGGCGGGGCGGCCCACGCCCGATCAGATCACCGGGGCCTTCGCCCTGCCCAGGAAGGCCGCCACGGTATGGAAGCGCGGGCCTGTGGCGGACGTGATCGGGGAGCGGGAGCGTGAGGTCCGGGAACTGACCGCGCCGCTGGCCACGACGCAGGCCGGGGCGGCGCCGAGCCGGCGAAGAGTCCTCACCGGGTTCGCGGCCGGCGGCGCGCTGCTCGCGGCGACCGGCGGCACGGGATGGTGGCTGCTGCGAGACAGCGGCCCGGGCAGCAAGGACCTGTTCACCATCCCGCCCGCGGTGAAGACACCGGCGGCACGCGTCCTTTCGGCCGACGACGGCGACTACATCGTCGGTGACCCCGTGAAACCGCTCTGGAAGCACGAGGTGGCGGTGGCGACCGACTCGCCGGCCCCGTTGCCGATCCGGGACGTCATCATCGCCGGTGCCGCGTCCGGCGGCATCGCGGCGTTCAACGTCGTCGACGGCAAGCGCCTCTGGCAGGCCTCGCACATGGGGATGACGAGCCGTTACCTTTCACTCTCCGACCGTCTGCTCGTGGCCGCCGACGAGGAAGGCACACTGCACACCTTCGTCCCGTCCACGGGCGAGCCGAAGTGGACGGCGAAGGCCGATGCCGAGGCGCTGCTGGCCGCCGATGAGGATGCGGTGTACGTCGTGACGAAGGACCACCGGCTGCGTTCGGTGGGGCGCTCCGACGCGAGGATCCGCTGGACCATGTCGCCACCGGAGCAGTTCAGGACCGGCGTCCACCCCCAAGGCGCGGCCGACAGCGGAACGCTGGTCGTATCCACCACCAGCGGACACGCCCTGGCGGTCAGCACGAAGACGGGCCGCACTCTGTGGGCGTTGTTCAACCAGGCGAGGAAGAATCAACTCGTTCCGGTGGCACGCAACGGGGTCGTGTACCTCAACGGCAAGTCGTTCTCCGCACGGAGGATCTCGGACGGCAAGGAACTCTGGCAGGAGACGGACGCGTACGCGGAGCCGCCGGACTGGGGGCCTGCCGACGTCTCGGGCAACTTCGTGTACACGACCATCGGCCGAAACGTCAGGCAGTTCCCCCTCGGCGGAGGCCAGGACCAGTGGTCGTCGTCGAGGGGTGGCCAGGGACCGGTGCTGGTCCAGGGCAGCGGCGCCTGGGTGATCGACGAGCAGTACGACATCGCCACGATACGCACCCTCAGCATCAAGGACGGCTCCGAGGGCTGGACCTACGACTTTCCCTCGTTCCTCGGTCTCAAGATCCCGGTCAGCCTCGCGGTCGGCGGCAACCGGGCCTTCGCCACCGCCAACGGTTCCCTCATCGCGTTCCCGGTCTTCTGAGCCTCCTGGACGACGACGTCAGTACTCCACATTCCAGGTCCACCAACGAGTTCCTTCATGCGCGGCATGAACGGCTCGTAGGCGGCGCGGCCGGCGCCCGCGGACGAGCGCGCGATGATGAAGCGGACGCCGAATGAGGTCGGCCAGGGCCGTCATGTGGTGGTCCATCCGGCCGGGTCAGACCGCGGCCCGGTACCGCCGCGAGGCCGGGCGGCAGCGCGTCCAGCGAGGGCTGGCTCTCCAGCGGCGGCAGCCGCACCTGGTGCGCCGCCGGCCCCTGTGCCTCCAGCCGGCGCATGATCACGTCGAGGACCGTGTCGGCCGGCGCCTCGTCGGCCTCGGGGGCGGAATCGGTGCGCTGCCGAGGAATGGCGGTGTACCGCACCGGCACCTCGGTGGCCGTGAACGACACCGGACGCCGGTCCACCGGCAGCGGGCCGCCGCCCAGCGCCGCGCGCTGCGGGCCCGAGCGGTACACGCCGGAGACGTACGCCGCCTTGAAGCGACCATTTCGTCCGTGCCGAACTTCAGGAAGCCGGAACCCGGGATGTCCGGGACGTGCCGCCCTCGGCGTCCCCGACGCCGGCCGACCTGCACGAAGGGGCGGCACGCGTGCGTGCCGCCCCTTCGCACGTTCCGTTCCCTATGCCCCGAGCCCCCCATTGCGCTCACTGGGCTCCAGGTCGAACTCCCCGTCCCGCGCCCCCAGTACGAACGCCCGCCACTCCGCCTCGGTGTAGCGCAGCACGGTGCCGTGGTCGAGGGAGGAGCGCATCGCCACCGCCCCGTCCGGCAGGTACGCGATCTCGACCCGCTCCTCGTGCTCCTCCGTACCCGGCGCGCAGTGCCACTCCACGCCGGAGATGTCGAGCGCGTACAGCTCGTCCCGCTCCCGCTCCTTGCGCGCCTTGACGTCTTCCTGCGATTCCGGCGCCGGAGTCCCGGCGCTCGTGCCCTGTGTCTCGGCCATGGTGAAGCGGCCCCCTTCGGCAATACGGACTGCGTTGCGCTCGTCACCCTACTGGGAGGCCACGCGCGCGTACCGTGAAACCGCCTGGTCATCGCCTCTAGGAAGGGCGGGCCGGAAACCGGGGGCGGACGTGCGGCCGCCGTCCTCGTCCTGGTCCGCGGCGCCCGGCGCAGCCGGTGACACGGACGGCCGAAGCGTGCTGGTACCCTGAGTGACGGCCGTTTGTGTACGCACCCCCGGAGCCCTCTGTGAAGGACTCTGGAGGCCGCGCCCAGCGGATCCCGCCTCCCGAGTAACGGAAGCTCCCCCGAGACGTAGACCGGGGGCACTCGGTGGCACTTAACAGACTATGAGGAGTACGCGTGTCGCTCGACGCCGCTACGAAGAAGCAGATCATCGGCGAGTTCGGTACCAAGGAGGGTGACACCGGCTCCCCCGAGGTCCAGGTCGCTCTGCTCTCCCGTCGGATCTCCGACCTGACGGAGCACCTCAAGACCCACAAGCACGACCACCACTCCCGTCGTGGCCTGCTGATCCTGGTCGGTCAGCGCCGCCGCCTTCTGCAGTACCTGGCGAAGAAGGACATCCAGCGCTTCCGTACGCTGGTCGACCGCCTCGGCATCCGCCGTGGCGCGGCGGGCGCCAAGTAGTACGCCGTGAAGGGAGCGGTTCCCGGTACCACACCCGGGGACCGCTCCCTTCGTCGTACATACGGAAACGTGCGGAGTGTCACCGACGCTTTGTAGTGTGGTAGCACAACGCAATACGTACGACACAGCACGACAACGAAGAACGAGAAGCGCACCTCGCCGCCGCCGGTCCTCGGTAGTGGCCCCCGGGGGAAGCGAGCCCCGGGTGCTTCGATCGAAGACCGGCCCGCACCAGACGGCGCGCTTCTCCACCACCGTCCCCCTGCCACACGGGCAGCCAAGGGGCGAAAGACGATATGTAACGGAGAAAACGCTAGTGGAGAACGAGACCCACTACGCCGAGGCTGTCATCGACAACGGCGCCTTCGGCACCCGCACGATCCGCTTCGAGACGGGCCGCCTGGCCAAGCAGGCCGCCGGTTCCGCCGTGGCGTACCTGGACGACGACACCATGGTGCTGTCGGCCACCACCGCCTCCAAGAACCCCAAGGACCAGCTCGACTTCTTCCCGCTCACGGTGGACGTCGAGGAGCGGATGTACGCCGCCGGCAAGATCCCCGGCAGCTTCTTCCGCCGCGAGGGCCGGCCGAGCGAGGACGCGGTCCTCACCTGCCGCCTGATCGACCGCCCGCTGCGCCCGTCCTTCAAGAAGGGCCTGCGCAACGAGATCCAGGTCGTCTGCACGGTCATGGCGCTCAACCCCGACCACCTGTACGACGTCGTGGCGATCAACGCCGCGTCCGCGTCCACGCAGCTGGCCGGTCTGCCCTTCTCCGGCCCGATCGGCGGCGTCCGCGTCGCGCTGATCCGCGGCCAGTGGGTCGCCTTCCCGACGCACACCGAGCTCGAGGACGCCGTCTTCGACATGGTCGTCGCGGGCCGCGTCCTGGAGGACGGCGACGTCGCGATCATGATGGTCGAGGCCGAGGCCACCGAGAAGACCCTCAAGCTGGTCGAGGGCGGCACCGAGGCGCCGACCGAGGAGGTCGTCGCCGCCGGTCTCGACGCCGCGAAGCCCTTCATCAAGGTGCTCTGCCGCGCCCAGTCCGACCTCGCCGCCAAGGCGGCCAAGCCGACCGGCGAGTTCCCGATCTTCCTGGACTACCAGGACGACGTCCTGGAGGCCCTGACCGCCGCGGTCAAGCCCGAGCTCGCCCAGGCGCTCACCATCGCCGGCAAGCAGGAGCGCGAGGCCGAGCTGGACCGCGTCAAGGGCCTGGCCGCCGAGAAGCTCCTGCCGGAGTTCGAGGGCCGCGAGAAGGAGATCTCCGCCGCGTACCGCTCGCTGACCAAGACCCTGGTCCGTGAGCGCGTCATCAAGGAGAAGAAGCGCATCGACGGCCGTGGCGTGACGGACATCCGTACGCTCGCCGCCGAGGTCGAGGCCATCCCGCGGGTGCACGGCTCCGCGCTGTTCGAGCGTGGCGAGACCCAGATCCTGGGCGTCACCACCCTCAACATGCTCCGCATGGAGCAGCAGCTGGACACCCTCTCCCCGGTGACCCGCAAGCGCTACATGCACAACTACAACTTCCCGCCGTACTCCACCGGTGAGACCGGCCGCGTCGGCTCCCCCAAGCGCCGCGAGATCGGCCACGGCGCGCTCGCCGAGCGCGCCCTGGTGCCGGTGCTGCCGACGCGCGAGGAGTTCCCGTACGCGATCCGTCAGGTGTCCGAGGCCCTCGGCTCCAACGGCTCGACGTCCATGGGCTCGGTCTGCGCCTCCACCATGTCGCTGCTGAACGCCGGTGTGCCGCTGAAGGCCCCGGTCGCCGGTATCGCCATGGGCCTGATCTCCCAGGAGATCGACGGCGAGACGCACTACGTCACCCTCACCGACATCCTCGGTGCGGAGGACGCCTTCGGCGACATGGACTTCAAGGTCGCCGGCACCAAGGAGTTCGTGACCGCCCTCCAGCTCGACACCAAGCTGGACGGCATCCCGGCCTCCGTCCTGGCCGCGGCCCTCAAGCAGGCCCGCGACGCCCGCCTGCACATCCTCGACGTGATGATGGAGGCCATCGACCGGCCCGACGAGATGAGCCCGCACGCCCCGCGGATCATCACCGTCAAGATCCCGGTCGACAAGATCGGTGAGGTCATCGGCCCCAAGGGCAAGATGATCAACCAGATCCAGGAGGACACCGGCGCCGAGATCACCATCGAGGACGACGGCACGATCTACATCGGTGCCGCCGACGGCCCCTCCGCCGAGGCCGCCCGCGCCACGATCAACGGCATCGCCAACCCGACGATGCCCGAAGTCGGCGAGCGCTACCTCGGTACGGTCGTCAAGACGACCACCTTCGGTGCGTTCGTCTCCCTGCTGCCCGGCAAGGACGGTCTGCTGCACATCTCGCAGATCCGCAAGCTCGCCGGCGGCAAGCGCGTGGAGAACGTCGAGGACGTCCTCGGCGTGGGCCAGAAGGTCCAGGTCGAGATCGCCGAGATCGACTCCCGCGGCAAGCTCTCCCTCGTTCCCGTGATCGAGGGCGAGGAAGGCAACGACTCGGACAAGGACGACGCCGAGCAGTGACGTCCCGTAGCTCCAAGGTGACGGCCCGCCCCTCTTCGGAGGCGCGGGCCGTCGCCCGTACCCAAACCCTCATCAAGGGCCAGAACGGCATCGGTACGGTCCGCAAGACCACCCTCCCGGGCGGCCTGCGCATCGTCACCGAGACCCTGCCCTCGGTCCGCTCCGCGACCTTCGGTATCTGGGCGCACGTCGGCTCCCGCGACGAGACCCCGGCTCTGAACGGCGCCACGCACTACCTGGAGCACCTGCTCTTCAAGGGCACGCAGAAACGCAGCGCCCTGGACATCTCCTCCGCCCTCGACGCGGTCGGCGGAGAGATGAACGCGTTCACGGCGAAGGAGTACACGTGCTACTACGCGCGCGTGCTCGACACCGACCTGCCGCTCGCCATCGACGTCGTCTGCGACATGCTGACCGGCTCGCTCATCCTCGAGGAGGACGTCGACGTCGAACGCGGCGCGATCCTCGAAGAGATCGCCATGACCGAGGACGACCCGGGCGACTGTGTGCACGACCTGTTCGCGCACACCATGTTCGGCAACAACGCCCTCGGCCGTCCCGTGCTCGGCACGGTCGACACGGTCAACGCCCTCACCGCCGACCGCATACGCCGCTTCTACAAGAAGCACTACGACCCCACCCACCTGGTGGTCGCCTGCGCCGGCAACATCGACCACAACAAGGTCGTACGACAGGTCCGCGCGGCCTTCGAGAAGGCGGGCGCCCTCAGGGACCTCGACGCGCAGCCGATCACCCCGCGCGACGGCCGCCGTACGATCCGCACGTCCGGCAAGGTCGAACTGCTCGGCCGCAAGACCGAGCAGGCACATGTCGTCCTCGGCATGCCGGGCCTCGCCCGCACCGACGGCCGCCGCTGGGCCATGGGCGTGCTCAACACCGCCCTCGGCGGCGGCATGTCCTCCCGCCTCTTCCAGGAGGTCCGGGAGAAGCGGGGCCTCGCCTACAGCGTGTACTCGTACACCTCCGGCTTCGCCGACTGCGGCCTGTTCGGGGTGTACGCCGGCTGCCGGCCGAGCCAGGTGCACGACGTGCTGAAGCTCTGCCGCGACGAACTCGACCATGTCGCCGTCAACGGCCTCACCGACGACGAGATCGCCCGCGCCATCGGCCAGCTCCAGGGCTCCACCGTCCTCGGCCTGGAGGACACCGGCGCGCTGATGAACCGTATCGGCAAGAGCGAACTGTGCTGGGGCGAGCAGATGTCCGTCGACGACATGCTGGACCGGATAGCGGCGGTCACCCCGGACGAGGTCCGCTCGGTCGCCCGCGACATCCTGGGACAGCGCCCGTCGCTGTCGGTCATCGGCCCGCTGAAGGACAAGCAGGCCGCGCGGCTGCACGACGCCGTCGCCTAATCACTCCCGTAAGGAAGCACAAGAGATGAGCAAGCTGCGCGTGGCGGTCCTCGGTGCCAAGGGCCGGATCGGGTCCGAGGCGGTCAAGGCGGTCGAGGCCGCCGAGGACATGGAGCTGGTCGCGGCCCTCGGCCGGGGCGACAAGCTGGAGACCCTGGCGGAGACCGGCGCCCAGGTCGCCGTGGAGCTGACCACCCCGGACTCCGTCATGGACAACCTCGACTTCTGCGTGCGCCACGGCATCCACGCGGTCGTCGGTACGACGGGCTGGACCGAGGAGCGCCTCGCGCAGCTGAAGGACTGGCTGGCCCAGTCCCCCCAGACCGGTGTGCTCATCGCGCCCAACTTCTCCATCGGGGCCGTCCTGACGATGAAGTTCGCGCAGATCGCCGCGCCGTACTTCGAGTCGGTCGAGGTCGTCGAGCTGCACCACCCGAAGAAGGTGGACGCGCCGAGCGGTACGGCCACGCGCACGGCCCAGCTCATCGCCGAGGCCCGCCGGGCAGCGGGCACGGCCCCGGCCCCGGACGCCACGGTCACGGCCCTGGACGGCGCGCGGGGCGCCAGCGTCGAGGGGATCCCGGTCCACGCCGTCCGACTGCGCGGCCTGCTGGCCCACCAGGAGGTGCTGCTCGGCGGCGAGGGCGAGACCCTGACGATCCGTCATGACTCCCTGCACCACAGCAGCTTCATGCCGGGCATCCTGCTCGGCGCCCGCCGCGTCGTGACCACTCCGGGGCTGACCTTCGGCCTGGAGCACTTCCTGGACCTGAGCTGAGTACAGAGTCTCCGATGCGCGCGAAGATCACCTACCTCGTCACGGCCGCCGTCCTGGTCTTCTACTTCGTCCTGGTCGGCAGCCGCGGCGTGATGCTCATCCAGTCCGGCACGGTGCTCACCGTCACCTTCGGGGTCGCGGTGCTGATCCTGCCGGTCATCGGCCTGTGGTTCCTGTGGAAGAACACCCAGTTCGTCCGCAGGGCCAACGCCCTCGCCGCCGAACTCGACGCCGAGGGCGGCCTGCCCGTGGACGAGTTGAAGCGCCTGCCCAGCGGCCGGATCGACCGCGACTCGGCCGACGAGGTCTTCGCCAAGCGCAAGGCAGAGACCGAGGCGTCCCCCGACGACTGGCGCTGCTGGTTCCGGCTCGCCGTCGCCTACCACGACGCCCACGACACCCCACGCGCCCGCAAGGCGATGCAACGCGCCATCGCCCTGCGCGCCGGAAAGCCGGTCGGGGCCTAGACCCGGCTCTCACCGCCCGGGAATGCTGCCCCCGCCGTCCACGCCGAGCTGCTGCCCGGTGATGAACCCCGCGTCCTCGCTCAGCAGGAACGCGATCGCCGCGGCCACCTCCTCCGGGCGGCCGCGGCGTCCCGCGGGCACCGAGCGCAGCACCCTGGCCTCGTCTGCACCGCCCACGGGGTGCGAGGCGCGGAAGAGATCGGTCTCCACCGGACCGGGGGCCACCGCGTTGACCGTCACCCCGTCCGCCGCCAGTTCCAGCGCCCAGGTCCGGGTCAGGCCCACCAGCGCGCTCTTGGCCGCCGCGTAGCTGCTGCGCCGGCGCGCCCCGTGCACCGAGCGGCTCGTCACATTGACGATCCGGCCCCAGCCGCGCTCCCGCATCCCGCCGACACAGGCCTGGGTGACCTGTACGGCGGCGCGCACGTTCAGGTCGTACACGGCCCGCAGGGTGTCGAGCGTGATCTCGCCCAGCGGTTCGGGCACGGCGATACCCACGTTGTTGACGACCGCGTCCACGCGCTCCTCACGCGTCACGGCCTCCAGCAGCTCGCGGGTGGCTTCCGCATCGGCGAGGTCGCAGGCGTGCAGCACTCCCGGGAAGACCCCGTCCGGGGCGCTGCGGGCGACTCCCAGCACCCGGTGTCCCCGGGTGGCGAGACGGTGTGCGGTGGCCAGGCCGATCCCCTTCGACGCTCCGGTGATCAGCACGGTACGTCCGGACAACAGCGGTCTCCCTTCGTTGCGCGTGAACACCCACGGTCGATGCCTTCACCGGCCCGCCGCGCCGTGCCCGCGGCCCGGTATGCCGAAGGGGCCGCTCCGCAGCGCGCGGACCGGCCCCTTCACGCTCTCGTTCACGGTCAGCGGCGGCCGTACTCCGCCGCCCACGCCTCCACCGTGTCCGCTGCCCGGTCGAACGCCGCCGGGCGGCCCAGGAAGTCCAGCGTGTGCGTGGTCAGCAGCGGCGGCGCGTCCGCGGTCGGCCGGTCCTTGCGTACGAGCGCCAGCGCCTGCCCCTGCACCGTCCGGGGCAGCCCCAGCCAGCGCACCGGCTGCTGTACGGTCCGCACGGAGATCACCCGGGCCCACGGCGCCGTACGCGTCACCAGGAAGCCGACGTGACGCAGTCCGCGGCTGCTCACCCACACGCCCATGCGCAGCAGCCGCAGGGCCCCGGCGATGACCACGAGCGCCCCGGCGAAGACCGCCCCGGCGGAGGACACCGAGTCGGTCAGGACGATGGCCATCGCGGCGAACAGCACGAACGACGCGAGCAGCAGCACCAGCGCCGCCGCGCCCACACGCCAGGGACCGGGACGGTAGGGGCGCCGCCAGCGCTCCCGGTCGTCGTAGGGCAGCGGGCTCTCGGCAGCGGCCTCGAAGGTGCGGTCGGCCGTCAGGAAGGACAGGGGCACGGCGGGTCCTCACTCGATCCTCACGTGGGCTGTGCCCGGTGAGGCTATCCGCAGGTGTTCCCGCTCACCACCCTTGGGCGGCCGGAAGAGTCAGTGCCCCTGGGACGCCTGGGACTGCTGCGCCGGCGTACTGGACGGCGTGGACATCGCCGGCGTACCGAGGATCACGGCCCCCACCAGCCCGGCGACAAGAGTGAGTCCCAGCAGCCAGCGCCCGGCTATCTCCCCGAAGGACCCCCGCGTCCGGGGCGGGGGAGTGACATTGCTGTGGAACCTGTCCGCCTCGGCCAGGAAGGCGAAGGGTACGGGCTCGCGCCGACGGAACATCGCGGTACGTCTCCTTTCGGGATCGAACGAGCGGGCTTCACCGGTACAGACGCTCGAGTGACACAAAAGGTGCCCATGTCGGAAAAAATCCGTGGCGTGATTTTTGAGGCGAGGTACCGCCGGGGCCGGGCCGGCCGCCCCGTAAGGTGGGCGCGAAGCACAGCTGTGATGGGAAGGACCCCAACCTCCGTGACCACCCCCGAGTCGCTCACGTTCCGTAGTGACGTCACCGTCGAGCTGGTGAAGTCCAGCGCTTCGGACGCCGACGTCCTCTTCGCCGCGCGGGTCTCGACCGCCGGCGAGCAGTCCCTGGACGAGCTGAAGAAGGACCCCGAGCGCTCCAAGGGCCTGATCAACTACCTGATGCGCGACCGGCACGGCAGCCCGTTCGAGCACAACTCGATGACGTTCTTCATCAGTGCCCCGATCTTCGTCTTCCGCGAGTTCATGCGGCACCGCGTCGGCTGGTCGTACAACGAGGAGTCCGGCCGCTACCGGGAGCTCGAGCCGGTCTTCTACGTCCCCGACGCCTCCCGCAAGCTCGTACAGGAGGGCCGTCCCGGCAAGTACGTCTTCGTCGAGGGCACCCCGGCCCAGCACGAGGCGGTCAGCGGCACCCTGCGGGAGTCGTACGAGCAGGCGTACGCGGCCTACCAGAAGATGCTCGCCGAGGGCGTCGCCCGCGAGGTCGCCCGCGCCGCCCTCCCGGTCGGCCTCTACTCCTCGATGTACGCCACCTGCAACGCCCGTTCCCTGATGCACTTCCTCGGCCTGCGCACCCAGCACGAACTGGCCAAGGTGCCGTCCTTCCCGCAGCGGGAGATCGAGATGGTCGGCGAGAAGATGGAGGCGGAATGGGCGGCGCTCATGCCGCTGACGTATGCCGCCTTCAATGCGAACGGGCGTGTGGCCCCGTAACGAAGTCCTGTTCCCCTGCCAGGAACGGATGTACGGATCAGTCGGGCGAAGTGTCCGTATTGCGGCATTTGGAGAAGTTCATCTAGCCTGATCAAACGGACCCGGCACTGCTTGAACCCCCGAGCAGGCAGTGCCGGGCTCCGCAATTGTCGTGACTTTCCCGGCACCCCACGGGCAGACCACGTATGGAGCACCGAGTAGCGTGTTACCCATGGCTCCGACCTCGACTCCGCAGACCCCCTTCGGGCGGGTCCTCACCGCCATGGTCACGCCCTTCACGGCGGACGGCGCACTCGACCTCGACGGCGCGCAGCGGCTCGCCACGCACCTGGTGGACGCAGGCAACGACGGCCTGATCATCAACGGCACCACCGGCGAGTCCCCCACCACCAGTGACGCGGAGAAATCGGACCTCGTACGAGCCGTACTGGAAGCCGTCGGCGACCGCGCCCACGTGGTCGCCGGCGTCGGCACCAACGACACCCACCACAGCATCGAGCTGGCCCGCGAGGCCGAGCGCGTCGGAGCCCACGGCCTGCTGGTCGTCACGCCGTACTACAACAAGCCCCCGCAGGAAGGCCTCTACCGGCACTTCACGGCCGTCGCCGACACCACCGGCCTGCCGGTCATGCTCTACGACATCCCCGGCCGCAGCGGCGTCCCGATCAACAGCGAGACGCTCGTCCGGCTCGCCGAGCACCCCCGGATCGTCGCCAACAAGGACGCCAAGGGCGACCTCGGCCGCGCCAGCTGGGCCATCGCCCAGTCCGGCCTCGCCTGGTACTCCGGCGACGACATGCTGAACCTCCCGCTGCTCTCCGTGGGCGCGGTCGGCTTCGTCTCGGTCGTCGGCCACGTCGTCACCCCCGACCTGCGCGCCCTCGTCGACGCGTACGTCTCCGGGGACGTCGTCAAGGCCACCGAGATCCACCAGAAGCTGCTCCCGGTCTACACCGGCATGTTCCGCACCCAGGGCGTCATGACCACCAAGGCCGCGCTCGCCCTCCAGGGCCTGCCCGCCGGGCCACTGCGCTCGCCCATGGTCGAGTGCTCGCCCGAGGAGATCGCCCAGCTCAAGATCGATCTTGCTGCCGGCGGGGTACAGCTCTGACAACAGACTTGGCACCACACAGGCTTCACAACTGAAGAACAACAGAACAAGAGCGGGCCACCGGTGCCCGCACCCCACAACGACAACTGCTTCTGCACGAACGTCTCACGCGCCACGTGCCCGACCGGTACGTGGCGCGTTTGTTGAGGAGAGTCTTTTGAGTCATCCGCATCCTGAACTCGGCTCGCCCCCGCCGCTCCCCGAGGGCGGCCTGAGGGTCACCCCGCTCGGCGGTCTCGGCGAGATCGGCCGAAACATGACGGTCTTCGAGTACGGCGGCCGCCTGCTGATCGTCGACTGCGGAGTGCTCTTCCCCGAGGAGGAGCAGCCCGGAATCGACCTGATCCTGCCGGACTTCTCGTCCATCCGGGACCGCCTCGACGACATCGAGGGCATCGTCCTCACCCATGGGCACGAGGACCACATCGGCGGTGTTCCCTTCCTGCTCCGCGAGAAGCCGGACATCCCGCTGATCGGCTCCAAGCTGACCCTCGCCCTGATCGAGGCCAAGCTCCAGGAACACCGGATCCGCCCCTACACCCTGGAAGTGGTGGAGGGGAACCGCGAGCGCATCGGCCCCTTCGACTGCGAGTTCATCGCCGTCAACCACTCCATCCCGGACGCCCTGGCCGTCGCCATCCGCACCCCCGCCGGCATGGCGGTGCACACCGGCGACTTCAAGATGGACCAGCTCCCGCTGGACAACCGCCTCACCGACCTGCACGCGTTCGCGCGCCTGAGCGAGGAGGGCATCGACCTCCTCCTCACGGACTCCACGAACGCCGAGGTCCCCGGCTTCACGCCGCACGAGCGCGACATCTCCAACGTCCTGCGCCAGGTCTTCGCGAGCGCCCGCAAGCGGATCATCGTGGCCAGCTTCGCCAGTCACGTCCACCGCATCCAGCAGATCCTGGACGCGGCCCACGAGTACGGCCGCCGGGTCGCCTTCGTCGGCCGCTCCATGGTCCGCAACATGGGCATCGCCCGGGACCTCGGCTACCTGAAGGTCCCGCCGGGCCTGGTGGTCGACGTCAAGACGCTGGACGACCTCCCCGACGAGCAGGTGGTCCTGGTCTGCACGGGTTCCCAGGGCGAGCCGATGGCCGCCCTGTCCCGCATGGCCAACCGCGACCACCAGATCCGCATCGTCGAGGGCGACACGGTGATCCTGGCCTCGTCGCTCATCCCCGGCAACGAGAACGCGGTCTACCGGGTGATCAACGGCCTGACCCGCTGGGGCGCCAACGTCGTCCACAAGGGCAACGCCAAGGTGCATGTTTCCGGCCATGCTTCCGCGGGCGAGCTGCTGTACTTCTACAACATCTGCCGCCCGAAGAACCTCATGCCGGTCCACGGCGAATGGCGCCACCTGCGCGCCAACGCCGAGCTGGGAGCACTCACCGGCGTCCCGCACGACCGGATCGTCATCGCCGAGGACGGCGTGGTGGTCGACATGGTGGCGGGCAAGGCCAAGATCTCCGGCAAGGTCCAGGCCGGTTACGTCTACGTCGACGGGCTCTCGGTCGGCGATGTCGGCGAGCCGGCGCTCAAGGACCGCAAGATCCTCGGCGACGAGGGCATCATCTCGGTCTTCGTGGTCGTGGACTCGTCCACCGGCAAGATCACCGGCGGCCCGCACGTCCAGGCGCGCGGCTCCGGCATCGAGGACTCGGCCTTCATCGACGTCATCCCGAAGATCACGGAAGCGCTGGAGCGGTCCGCCCAGGACGGCGTCGTGGAGCCGCACCAGCTGCAGCAACTTGTCCGGCGCACCCTCGGCAAGTGGGTCTCGGACACCTATCGCCGCAGGCCGATGATCCTCCCTGTGGTCGTGGAGGTCTGACGGTCCGTCGGAGCATCACCCGAGCGGGGCGCCTCGATTTGCATCGAGGCGCCCCGCTCCAGTACGTTTACGGCTCCGCCCAACCGGGAACCCCAGCACTTCATGCGCTGGACACATGTGACCGGGGCGGGTGGGAAAACCGACTCAGAACCTCTGATAAAGTCGGAACCGCCGGAAAGGGAAACGCGGAGCGAAAGCGAAGCGGGAACCTGGAAAGCACCGAGGAAATCGGATCGAGAAAAGATCTGATAGAGTCGGAAACACCGAAGGGAAGCCCGGAGGAAAGCCCGAGAGGGTGAGTACAAAGGAAGCGACCGTTCCTTGAGAACTCAACAGCGTGCCAAAAATCAACGCCAGATATGTTGATACCCCGTCTCCGGTCGTCATGACTGGGGCGAGGTTCCTTTGAAAAACACAGCGAGGACGCTGTGTGCGAGGGGATTATTCCTCCTCTCGCACCGCTCTCGTGGTGTTCATCCCGATTACGGGAAAACATTCACGGAGAGTTTGATCCTGGCTCAGGACGAACGCTGGCGGCGTGCTTAACACATGCAAGTCGAACGATGAAGCCCTTCGGGGTGGATTAGTGGCGAACGGGTGAGTAACACGTGGGCAATCTGCCCTTCACTCTGGGACAAGCCCTGGAAACGGGGTCTAATACCGGATACGAGGTTCGCAGGCATCTGTGAACTTGGAAAGCTCCGGCGGTGAAGGATGAGCCCGCGGCCTATCAGCTTGTTGGTGAGGTAATGGCTCACCAAGGCGACGACGGGTAGCCGGCCTGAGAGGGCGACCGGCCACACTGGGACTGAGACACGGCCCAGACTCCTACGGGAGGCAGCAGTGGGGAATATTGCACAATGGGCGAAAGCCTGATGCAGCGACGCCGCGTGAGGGATGACGGCCTTCGGGTTGTAAACCTCTTTCAGCAGGGAAGAAGCGAGAGTGACGGTACCTGCAGAAGAAGCGCCGGCTAACTACGTGCCAGCAGCCGCGGTAATACGTAGGGCGCAAGCGTTGTCCGGAATTATTGGGCGTAAAGAGCTCGTAGGCGGCTTGTCACGTCGATTGTGAAAGCCCGAGGCTTAACCTCGGGTCTGCAGTCGATACGGGCTAGCTAGAGTGTGGTAGGGGAGATCGGAATTCCTGGTGTAGCGGTGAAATGCGCAGATATCAGGAGGAACACCGGTGGCGAAGGCGGATCTCTGGGCCATTACTGACGCTGAGGAGCGAAAGCGTGGGGAGCGAACAGGATTAGATACCCTGGTAGTCCACGCCGTAAACGGTGGGAACTAGGTGTTGGCGACATTCCACGTCGTCGGTGCCGCAGCTAACGCATTAAGTTCCCCGCCTGGGGAGTACGGCCGCAAGGCTAAAACTCAAAGGAATTGACGGGGGCCCGCACAAGCGGCGGAGCATGTGGCTTAATTCGACGCAACGCGAAGAACCTTACCAAGGCTTGACATACACCGGAAAGCATTAGAGATAGTGCCCCCCTTGTGGTCGGTGTACAGGTGGTGCATGGCTGTCGTCAGCTCGTGTCGTGAGATGTTGGGTTAAGTCCCGCAACGAGCGCAACCCTTGTTCTGTGTTGCCAGCATGCCCTTCGGGGTGATGGGGACTCACAGGAGACCGCCGGGGTCAACTCGGAGGAAGGTGGGGACGACGTCAAGTCATCATGCCCCTTATGTCTTGGGCTGCACACGTGCTACAATGGCCGGTACAAAGAGCTGCGATACCGTGAGGTGGAGCGAATCTCAAAAAGCCGGTCTCAGTTCGGATTGGGGTCTGCAACTCGACCCCATGAAGTCGGAGTCGCTAGTAATCGCAGATCAGCATTGCTGCGGTGAATACGTTCCCGGGCCTTGTACACACCGCCCGTCACGTCACGAAAGTTGGTAACACCCGAAGCCGGTGGCCCAACCCCTTGTGGGAGGGAGCTGTCGAAGGTGGGACTAGCGATTGGGACGAAGTCGTAACAAGGTAGCCGTACCGGAAGGTGCGGCTGGATCACCTCCTTTCTAAGGAGCACTTCTTACCGGGCTTGCCTGGTCAGAGGCCAGTACATCGGCGCACGTCCGATGCTGGTTGCTCATGGGTGGAACGTTGATTATTCGGCCGGGACCTCGGGTCGGAGGCTGCTAGTACTGCTCGCAAGAGCGTGGAACGCATGATCTTCGGACGGGGCCTGGCCGGGCACGCTGTTGGGTGTCTGAGGGAACGAATTTTCCTCAGTCGCCGGCCCCAGTGAACTCGAGCCTGTTGGTTCGGGGTGATGGGTGGCTGGTCGTTGTTTGAGAACTGCACAGTGGACGCGAGCATCTGTGGCCAAGTTTTTAAGGGCGCACGGTGGATGCCTTGGCACCAGGAACCGATGAAGGACGTGGGAGGCCACGATAGTCCCCGGGGAGTCGTCAACCAGGCTTTGATCCGGGGGTTTCCGAATGGGGAAACCCGGCAGTCGTCATGGGCTGTCACCCGCTGCTGAACACATAGGCAGTGTGGAGGGAACGAGGGGAAGTGAAACATCTCAGTACCCTCAGGAAGAGAAAACAACCGTGATTCCGGGAGTAGTGGCGAGCGAAACCGGATGAGGCCAAACCTACGACGTGTGAGACCCGGCAGGGGTTGCGTCGTGGGGGTTGTGGGATCTCTCTTCTGCGGTCTGCCGGCCGTGGGACGAGTCAGAAACCGTTGATGTAGGCGAAGGACATGCGAAAGGTCCGGCGTAGAGGGTAAGACCCCCGTAGTCGAAACGTCAGCGGCTCGTTTGAGAGACACCCAAGTAGCACGGGGCCCGAGAAATCCCGTGTGAATCTGGCGGGACCACCCGCTAAGCCTAAATATTCCCTGGTGACCGATAGCGGATAGTACCGTGAGGGAATGGTGAAAAGTACCCCGGGAGGGGAGTGAAATAGTACCTGAAACCGTGTGCCTACAAGCCGTGGGAGCGTCGGATGCAGCTTGCTGCATCTCGTGACTGCGTGCCTTTTGAAGAATGAGCCTGCGAGTTTGCGGTGTGTTGCGAGGTTAACCCGGGTGGGGAAGCCGTAGCGAAAGCGAGTCCGAATAGGGCGCTGTAGTAGCACGCTCAAGACCCGAAGCGGAGTGATCTAGCCATGGGCAGGTTGAAGCGGAGGTAAGACTTCGTGGAGGACCGAACCCACCAGGGTTGAAAACCTGGGGGATGACCTGTGGTTAGGGGTGAAAGGCCAATCAAACTCCGTGATAGCTGGTTCTCCCCGAAATGCATTTAGGTGCAGCGTCGTGTGTTTCTTGCCGGAGGTAGAGCACTGGATAGGCGATGGGCCCTACCGGGTTACTGACCTTAGCCAAACTCCGAATGCCGGTAAGTGAGAGCGCGGCAGTGAGACTGTGGGGGATAAGCTCCATGGTCGAGAGGGAAACAGCCCAGAGCATCGACTAAGGCCCCTAAGCGTACGCTAAGTGGGAAAGGATGTGGAGTCGCACAGACAACCAGGAGGTTGGCTTAGAAGCAGCCACCCTTGAAAGAGTGCGTAATAGCTCACTGGTCTAGTGATTCCGCGCCGACAATGTAGCGGGGCTCAAGCGTACCGCCGAAGTCGTGTCATTGCAGCATGTACTCCCAACGGAGGCTGTGATGGGTAGGGGAGCGTCGTCTGCCGGGTGAAGCGGCACTGGAAGGTAGTCGTGGACGGTTGACGAGTGAGAATGCAGGCATGAGTAGCGATTCACACGTGAGAAACGTGTGCGCCGATTGACTAAGGGTTCCTGGGTCAAGCTGATCTGCCCAGGGTAAGTCGGGACCTAAGGCGAGGCCGACAGGCGTAGTCGATGGATAACCGGTTGATATTCCGGTACCCGCTGTGAAGCGTCAAACATCGAATCCAGTGATGCTGAGGCCGTGAAGCCGTTCCGGACCCTTCGGGGAATGGAAAGTGGTGGAGCCGCCGGACCAATCTGGTAGTAGGTGAGTGATGGGGTGACGCAGGAAGGTAGTCCATCCCGGGCGGTGGTTGTCCCGGGGTAAGGGTGTAGGACGCAGGGTAGGCAAATCCGCCTTGCACATAGTCTGAGACCTGATGCCGAGCCGATTGTGGTGAAGTGGATGATCCTATGCTGTCGAGAAAAGCCTCTAGCGAGTTTCATGGCGGCCCGTACCCTAAACCGACTCAGGTGGTCAGGTAGAGAATACCGAGGCGTTCGGGTGAACTATGGTTAAGGAACTCGGCAAAATGCCCCCGTAACTTCGGGAGAAGGGGGGCCATTCCTGGTGATCCGATTTACTTGGTGAGCTGGGGGTGGCCGCAGAGACCAGCGAGAAGCGACTGTTTACTAAAAACACAGGTCCGTGCGAAGCCGTAAGGCGATGTATACGGACTGACGCCTGCCCGGTGCTGGAACGTTAAGGGGACCGGTTAGCTCACTTTCGGGTGGGCGAAGCTGAGAACTTAAGCGCCAGTAAACGGCGGTGGTAACTATAACCATCCTAAGGTAGCGAAATTCCTTGTCGGGTAAGTTCCGACCTGCACGAATGGCGTAACGACTTCTCGACTGTCTCAACCATAGGCCCGGTGAAATTGCACTACGAGTAAAGATGCTCGTTTCGCGCAGCAGGACGGAAAGACCCCGGGACCTTTACTACAGTTTGATATTGGTGTTCGGTTCGGCTTGTGTAGGATAGCTGGGAGACTGTGAAGCTCGCACGCCAGTGTGGGTGGAGTCGTCGTTGAAATACCAGTCTGGTCGTGCTGGATGTCTAACCTGGGTCCGTGATCCGGATCAGGGACAGTGTCTGATGGGTAGTTTAACTGGGGCGGTTGCCTCCTAAAGGGTAACGGAGGCGCCCAAAGGTTCCCTCAGCCTGGTTGGCAATCAGGTGTTGAGTGTAAGTGCACAAGGGAGCTTGACTGTGAGACCGACGGGTCGAGCAGGGACGAAAGTCGGGACTAGTGATCCGGCGGTGGCTTGTGGAAGCGCCGTCGCTCAACGGATAAAAGGTACCCCGGGGATAACAGGCTGATCTTCCCCAAGAGTCCATATCGACGGGATGGTTTGGCACCTCGATGTCGGCTCGTCGCATCCTGGGGCTGGAGTCGGTCCCAAGGGTTGGGCTGTTCGCCCATTAAAGCGGTACGCGAGCTGGGTTTAGAACGTCGTGAGACAGTTCGGTCCCTATCCGCTGTGCGCGTAGGAGTCTTGAGAAGGGCTGTCCCTAGTACGAGAGGACCGGGACGGACGAACCTCTGGTGTGCCAGTTGTTCTGCCAAGGGCATGGCTGGTTGGCTACGTTCGGGAGGGATAACCGCTGAAAGCATCTAAGCGGGAAGCCTGCTTCGAGATGAGGACTCCCACCCACTTGATGGGGTAAGGCTCCCAGTAGACGACTGGGTTGATAGGCCGGATCTGGAAGCCAGGTAACTGGTGGAGGTGACCGGTACTAATAGGCCGAGGGCTTGTCCTCAGTTGCTCGCGTCCACTGTGTTGGTTCTGAAACCACGAACAGCCCCGCCAGAAATGGTGGTGCGGCGTTCACAGTTTCATAGTGTTTCGGTGGTCATAGCGTGAGGGAAACGCCCGGTTACATTCCGAACCCGGAAGCTAAGCCTCACAGCGCCGATGGTACTGCAGGGGGGACCCTGTGGGAGAGTAGGACGCCGCCGAACAATTCTTCAAAAAGGTCGGATCCTGAACTTCGGTTCGGGGTCCGGCCTTTTTACGTTTTCCTTAACGTGTCGTTCACGTTGCGCCCCGAGCATCCAGCCCATGGGTACTGCTGCAATGCTCAGGGCCGCCGGCGTAGGAGTCGGTGACGAGGTCGTCGTACCAGCCTTCGGGAACGTCGAAGTCGCCGAGGCCGTGACCCTGGCGGGCGCGCTCCCGGTGTTCGCCGACATAGACCCGGTGACCTACTGCCTCGACCCCGGCGCTGTCGAGGCAGCCGTAACTCCGCGTACGGCCGCGGTCGTTGTCGTACACCGCTTCGGGCGGTGGGCCGACCTCAGGCGGTTGCGCGCGCTCGGGCAGCGGCACGAGCTGCTGGTGCTGGAGCAGGGCGAGTCCGAGGTGCCGTACGACGAGATAGCGCAGCGCAGGGAGCGGGCCGCCTACCTCGACGCCAAGCTCAAGGGCGTTCGGACGCCGGACGGCGGTGACGGGCATACCTATCAGCAGTACGTCGTGCGGGTGCCGGGGAACGGCCGGCCGGACCGGGACGCTTTCGCGATGGCCTTGCGGGCCAAGGGAGTCGAGTGCCGGGTGCCGGTGAAGACGCCCGTGCACCGGCTGCCGGAGTTCCGTCGGTGTGTGTCCCTGCCGGAGACCGAGCTGGCCGCCGACGTGACGCTGACGCTGCCCGTGGACGCCTCGCTCACCAAGCGGGAGATGCAGCGGATCGTCTCCGCGTGCAATGCGCTCGGGGGACTGCTGCAGCCCGCCTACTGAGCGGGTTCCGAACGAATTTGGGAAGTCGGGCCTGCTCGGGGTACAGTTTCTTCGTCGCCGCGAGGGGAACCTCGAAAACGACAGGCCCCTATAGCTCAGTCGGCAGAGCGTCTCCATGGTAAGGAGAAGGTCAACGGTTCGATTCCGTTTGGGGGCTCCAGCAAAAAAGGCCTCACCCTTCCGGGTGGGGCCTTCTTTCTGTCTGACGCCGTCTCACGCGTCCTTGTGGATTCCCGGGACGCGCATCGCCAGGATGGCCATGTCGTCCGACGGGGCGTCCGACGCGAAGCGTTCCACCGCGCGCATGATGCGCGCCGCCACCGCGCCCGCCGTCAGACCCGTGCACGTGGTGAGGACGTCGGCGAGACCGTCGTCGCCCAGCATGCGCGTGCCCTCACGGCGTTCGGTGACGCCGTCCGTGACGCAGAGCAGCACGTCACCCGGGTCGAGGGTGACCGTCTCCTCGTGCAGTTCGAGGTCCTCGATCACGCCCAGCAGCGGCTGCGGTTCGGCGGCGGCCGTGACCGTGCCGTCCTGGCGCAGACGCAGCGGGAGCGGGTGGCCGGCGCAGACGACCTTCAGCTCGGCGCTGCCGTCCTCCTGCGGGCGCATCTCGCCGTAGAGGAGGGTCAGGAAGCGGCTGCGGTCGCCCTCGTCGAGGATCGCGGAGTTCAGGCGCTGCAGGACCGCGGGGCCGGACAGGCCCTCGCGGGCCAGCAGGCGCAGGGCGTGCCGGGCGAGGCCGGTGACCGCCGCCGCGTTGGGGCCCGTGCCGCAGACGTCGCCGATGGCGAAGCCGTAGGCGCCGTTGCCGATGGGGAAGACGTCGTAGAAGTCGCCGCCGACCTCGTTGCCCTCGCCGGCCGCGCGGTAGATGACCTCCACCTCGACGCCGTCGATGTGCGGCAGGCCGGGCGGGAGCAGGCTGCGCTGGAGGGACTGGCTGATGGCCGTGCGCTCCGAGTACAGGCGGGCGTTGTCCAGGGCGAGTGCGGCCCGGCGGGACAAGTCCTCGGCCAGTTCCAGGATCTCCTGGCGGAAGTGTTCGTCGGTGGGCTTGCCGAGGGTCAGCATGCCGATGACACGGTTGCGGGCGACGAGCGGCAGGACGACCGTCTCGCCGCCGACCGCGGAGGCCGTGGCGAGGGTCGGGCCGATGCTCGAGGAGATCTGGCGCGTGGGCCCGCCGGACAGGCCGAGGCTGCGCATCGAGCTGCGCAGGGCCGCCTGGTGCGCGACCTCGCCCGGGGCCGTCCAGACGCGGGCGCCGGGGGTCGGCACCGGGTCGGGCGGCGGGACCTTCGACAGCAGCGACTTGATGCCGTCGATGAGTTCCTCGTCCTCGTGCAGGACGTACGACAGATACGGTTCGGAGGCCTGGTCGGCGATCGTGTAGACGGCGCACCAGGTGGCCAGGGTGGGGACCGTCATCTGGGCCATCAGGGCCAGCGTCTGGTCGCGGTCGAGGGTGCCGGCCAGCAGGTCGGATGCCTCGACGAGGAAGCTCAGGGAGCCGCGGCGCAGCCGCTCCAGCTCGCCCAGGCGGGCCGACTCCACGGCCAGGGCGATGCGGTCGGCGGCGAACTGCAGGCGCAGAGCCTCCTCGTTGGAGTACCGGCCCGGTGCCTCGGCCGCGACGCCGAGCGAGCCGGTGAGGCGGCCCTCGACCTTCAGCGGGACCGTGACGACGGAACGCATGCCGGTGCCGGACAGCAGTGATACGGCCCCGGGTACGGCGGTGAGGTCCTCGTGCACGGCGGGCATGCGTGCGGAGCCGTAGCGGCCGGGGCCGGCTTCTACGGGCACGCGCGCGAAGCGCTGGCGCGCGGAGGGCAGGCCGGTGGAGGCGCGGACCTCCAGTTCGGTCTCGTCGTCGGTGGCCAGCAGCAGGAACGCGGAGTCGCCGTCCAGCATGTCGCGGGCGCGCTCCACCGTACGCTGCAGCAGGCCGTCGAGGTCGTCCGGGGCGGGGGAGCCGATGAACACCTCGAAGGGGTCGGTGCTCTGGCCGTCGGAGGACGAGGCCTGGTCGCCGGCCGGGACGCGCGGCGGCGTCTGCAGGACGGCGCGCTCGTGGTCGCGGACCAGGAGGCAGACGGTGGAGGGTTCGCCGCCGGTGTCGCGGACTCTGAGGTGGGAGGCGTAGACCTGGGCCACCTTGCCGTCGGCGCCGCGGATGCCGTAGCTGCCCTCCCAGCGGGAGAGTTGGAGGGCCTCGGCCACGCCGGTGCTGGTGCCGGGGGTGTGCGGCCAGGCCGCCAGTTCGGTGAGGGGCCGGCCGATGACCTCGGCGGCGGAGTAGCCGAAGAGTTCCTCGGCGTCCTCGTTCCAGGAGGAGACGGTGCCCTTGCGGTCGACCTGGAGGACCGCGACGCGGACCCGGCCGTCGGCCAGCGGGAGCAGGTCGGCGGGCAGGGACGGGCCGGCGGTGCGGGTGCCGACCGGGCGTTCGGGGAGGGTGAGCTGAAACCAGACGTTCTTGTGGGTGGGGGTGTAGTCGACGCCCCAGCGGGTGGCCAGGGCAGCGCACAGCTGGAGGCCACGGCCGCCCTCGCGGTCGGGGCTGCCCATCGTGGCGGCGGCGTTCTGGAGGGGAACCTCGCGCTCCGGGTAGCGGTCGGCGACCTCGATGCGCACGCCGTACTCGGTGCGCAGGCACAGGACGTCCGCGTGCGTACCCGCGTGGACCACCGCGTTGGTCACCAGCTCGCTGGTGAGGACGACGGCGTCGTCGACGATGTCGGCGAAGCCCCATCCCTGGAGCGTGTCGCGGACGAAGGACCGAGCCGTCGCGACCGAACGCCCGACGGGCTCGAAGGTGGCGGCCGCGCGCGCGGTGATCACAGAACTCCTCGGCCGGTTGTCGACATGCAGGGCTGCGTGGCCGGCCGGCTCGCTCCGCTGCTGTGGCAGCAGCTCGCCCGTCGGCTGTGGCTCCGGGGGCTGTCCCCCGGGGATGACTCCGGTGGTCATGGTCTGCGGCCGCCCCTCCGATGCCCGCTCGTTCTCGTGCCACCGCCCAGGCCGGTCGGACCGGTGCGGCTGGACAGCCGGATGCAAGGTTACTTACCTTCGCCGTCCGAGCGGATGCCGGATGCCGGTGTTTACCCCTCAGGGTGTGCGGACGGTGTGCGAAGCTGCCGAACTGTTATGGCCTGGTTCGGGCAGGGTGAAACACTGGGCAAGCTTCTGATGAAGGTCGGGCCGGACTGCGTGTGTTCCGTGTACGGCGGGCAGCAGCCCCTGGTGTGGCCGGATCTCGTCTGGCAGAAATACGCAGGAGTAACCGGTACGCAGAAGTATCCGGTATGCCGATGACCGGCACGCCGGGACGAAGCGGCCGAGCACGGCAGTAACGGTCTACCCCTCCGGGAGGGACACAGTGGAGTCTGGCGCGGCGACGCGTGGCACGAAGACGCGCGCGAAAGGCGGACCGTCCCTGGGCAGGCGCGGGGGCACCACCGCCGTGGACACGGCTGCCCTGAACCGGCTGCTGGCGGCCCTCGTCTCGATGCGTGACGGGAACTTCCGCAAGCGGCTCACGGTCTCCGGCGACGGGGTGATGTCGGAGATCGCGGCGGTCTTCAACGAGGTGGCCGACCGGAATCTGCATCTCACCGGTGAGCTGTCCCGGGTGCGGCGCATGGTGGGACGTGAGGGAAAACTCACGGAGCGGCTGGAGACGGGGGCCTGCGAGGGCTCCTGGGCGTCCGCGATCGACGCCTCCAACGCGCTGGTGGACGATCTGGTCTGGCCGGTCTCGGAGGTCAGCCGGGTGCTCACGGCGGTCGCCGAGGGCGATCTGTCGCCGCGGATGGAGCTGCGGACGCAGGCGCCGGACGACGGCACCGGGCATCCGCTGCGGGGCGAGTTCCTGAAGGTCGGCCGTACCGTCAACAACCTGGTGGACCAGTTGTCGACGTTCACCGACGAGGTCACGCGCGTGGCCAGCGAGGTCGGCACCGAGGGCAAGCTCGGCGGGCAGGCCCGGGTGCGCGGTATGTCCGGTTCGTGGAAGGACCTGACCGAGTCCGTCAACACCATGGCGAACCGGCTGACGGCGCAGGTGCGCGATATCGCGCTGGTGACGACGGCGGTCGCGCGCGGTGACCTGTCACGCAAGGTCACCGTCCATGTGGCCGGCGAGATGCTGGAGCTGAAGAACACCGTCAACACGATGGTGGAGCAGCTGTCGTCCTTCTCCGTCGAGGTGACCCGGGTCGCCCGTGAGGTGGGTACCGAGGGGATCCTGGGCGGTCAGGCGCAGGTGCCGGGTGTGGCCGGTGTGTGGAAGGAGCTGACCGACTCCGTCAACACGATGGCGGGCAACCTGACCGCGCAGGTCCGTGGGATCTCGCAGGTCACGACCGCCGTCGCCAACGGTGACCTGTCGCAGAAGGTGACGGTTCCGGCGCGCGGCGAGGTGGCGCAGCTGGCCGAGACGATCAACCAGATGACCGAGACGCTGCGGATCTTCGCGGACGAGGTCACGCGCGTGGCGAACGAGGTCGGCGCGGAGGGGCGGCTCGGCGGGCAGGCGAACGTGCCGGGCGCCGCCGGTACGTGGAAGGACCTGACGGACTCCGTCAACACGGTGTTCCGGAATCTGACCACGCAGGTGCGGGACATCGCCACGGTGACGACCGCCGTGGCCAGCGGTGACCTGTCGCAGAAGGTCACCGTCGACGTGGCCGGCGAGATGCTGGAGCTGAAGAACACCGTCAACGGGATGGTGGACCAGCTGTCGGCGTTCGGTGCCGAGGTGACCCGGGTCGCGCGGGAGATCGGTGTCGAGGGTGAGCTGGGCGGCCAGGCGCAGGTGCCCGGCGCCGCCGGTGCCTGGAAGGACTTGACCGACTCCGTCAACACGGCATTCCGCAACCTCACCGGGCAGGTGCGCAACATCGCCCAGGTGACGACGGCGGTGGCCAACGGTGACCTCTCGCAGAAGGTCACCGTGGACGTCTCCGGCGAGATGCTGCAGCTGAAGAACACCGTGAACACGATGGTGGACCAGCTGTCGAGCTTCGCCGACCAGGTCACGCGGATGGCCCGGGACGTGGGTACGGAGGGCCGGCTGGGCGGTCAGGCCCGGGTGGACGGCGTGTCCGGCACCTGGAAGGAGCTGACGGACTCCGTCAACTTCATGGCCGGGAACCTGACCTCCCAGGTGCGGCAGATCGCCCAGGTGACGACGGCCGTGGCACGCGGTGACCTGTCGCAGAAGATCGACGTTGACGCGCGCGGCGAGATCCTTGAGCTGAAGAACACGATCAACACCATGGTTGATCAGCTGTCCGCCTTCGCCGACCAGGTGACCCGGGTGGCCCGGGACGTGGGTACGGAGGGCCGGCTCGGCGGTCAGGCGCAGGTGCCGGGTGTGGCCGGTGTATGGCGGGACCTGACCGACTCCGTGAACGGCATGGCCGGCAACCTCACGGCCCAGGTGCGCAACATCGCGCAGGTCGCCACCGCCGTGGCCCGCGGTGACCTCTCCCAGAAGATCACCGTGGACGCGCGCGGGGAGATCCTGGAGCTGAAGAACACGCTGAACACGATGGTGGACCAGCTGTCGTCGTTCGCCCAGGAGGTCACGCGTGTGGCCCGTGAGGTGGGCACGGAGGGCATCCTCGGCGGTCAGGCCGAGGTGCAGGGTGTCTCCGGCACCTGGAAGGACCTCACGCAGTCCGTGAACTTCATGGCGAACAACCTGACCATCCAGGTGCGCAACATCGCCGAGGTCACGACGGCGGTCGCCAAGGGCGACCTGTCGAAGAAGATCACTGTTGACGCGAAGGGCGAGATTCTCGAACTCGTCACGACGGTCAACACGATGGTTGATCAGCTCTCGAGCTTCGCCGAGCAGGTGACCCGGGTGGCCCGTGAGGTGGGTACCGAGGGCATCCTGGGCGGCCAGGCGCACGTGCCGGGCGTCACCGGTATCTGGAAGGACCTGAGCAACAACGTCAACCTGATGGCCAACAACCTGACCATGCAGGTGCGGAACATCTCCCAGGTCGCGGCGGCCGTCGCCAACGGTGACCTGACGCGGCAGGTGACGATCGAGGCGCGGGGCGAGGTCGCGCAGCTCGCCGACACCATCAACATCATGGTCAAGACGCTGAGTTCGTTCGCCGACCAGGTCACCAAGGTGGCCCGTGAGGTGGGCACGGACGGCATCCTGGGCGGCCAGGCGCACGTACCGGGTGTGGCCGGCACCTGGAAGGACCTGACCGAGTCCGTGAACCAGATGGCGTCCAACCTGACCGGCCAGGTGCGCAACATCGCCATGGTCACCACGGCCATCGCCAAGGGTGACCTGACCAAGAAGATCGACATCGACGCCCGCGGCGAGATCCTCGAGCTGAAGACGACGATCAACACGATGGTCGATCAGCTGTCCAGTTTCGCCGAGGAGGTCACGCGCGTGGCCCGCGAAGTGGGTACCGAGGGACAGCTCGGCGGCCAGGCACGCGTGCGTGACGTCGACGGCACCTGGCGGGATCTGACCGAGTCGGTGAACGAGATGGCCGGGAACCTGACCCGGCAGGTGCGTGCCATCGCGCGCGTGGCGACCGCGGTGACCCGTGGCGACCTGAACCTGAAGATCGACGTCGACGCGTCCGGCGAGATCCAGGAACTGCAGGACTACATCAACAAGATGATCGCCAATCTGCGCGACACCACGATCGCCAACAAGGAGCAGGACTGGCTCAAGGGCAACCTGGCCCGGATCTCCGCCCTGATGCAGGGCCGGCGCGACCTGGAGGACGTGGCCTCGCTGATCATGAGCGAGCTGACGCCGGTGGTGTCCGCGCAGCATGGCGCGTTCTTCCTGACGATGCCGCTGATGGAGGGCAAGGACGCCGTCGACGGCGAGGAGAACTACGAGCTGCGGATGCTGGGTTCGTACGGCTACTCGATGGGCTCCATGCCGACGTCGTTCCGGCCCGGTGAGGCGCTGGTCGGCACGGCCGCCCAGGAGAAGCGCACGATCCTGGTGGAGAACGCGCCGAGCGGCTATCTGAAGATCTCCTCAGGCCTCGGCGAGGCCCCGCCGGCGCAGGTGATCGTGCTGCCGGTGCTGTTCGAGGGCAATGTGCTCGGTGTCATCGAGCTGGCCTCCTTCACGCCGTTCACGCAGATCCAGAGGGACTTCCTCAACCAGATCGCCGAGATGATCGCGACGAGCGTCAACACCATCTCGGTCAACACCAAGACCGAGCAGCTGCTGAAGCAGTCGCAGGAGCTGACCGAGCAACTGCGGGAGCGGTCGGCCGAGTTGGAGAACCGGCAGAAGGCGCTGCAGGCCTCCAACGCCGAACTGGAGGAGAAGGCCGAACTGCTGGCCCGGCAGAACCGCGACATCGAGGTGAAGAACACCGAGATCGAGGAGGCGCGGCAGGTCCTGGAGGAGCGCGCCGAGCAACTCGCGGTGTCGATGCGCTACAAGAGCGAGTTCCTCGCCAACATGTCGCACGAGCTGCGTACGCCGCTCAACTCGCTGCTGATTCTGGCCAAGTTGCTCGCCGACAACGCCGAGGGCAATCTCTCGCCGAAGCAGGTCGAGTTCGCCGAGACCATCCACGGCGCGGGCTCGGATCTGCTGCAGTTGATCAACGACATCCTCGACCTGTCGAAGGTCGAGGCGGGCAAGATGGACGTCTCGCCGACGCGTATCGCGCTCGTACAGCTCGTGGACTACGTGGAGGCCACCTTCCGGCCGCTGACCGCGGAGAAGGGCCTGGATCTGTCCGTACGGGTCTCCCCGGAGCTGCCCGCGACCCTGCACACCGACGAGCAGCGGCTGCTTCAGGTGCTGCGCAACCTGCTGTCGAACGCGGTGAAGTTCACCGACTCCGGGTCGGTGGAGCTGGTGATCAGGCCGGCCGGCGCGGACGTGCCGGTGGGCATCCGCGAGCAGCTGCTGGAGGCCGGTTCGCTGACCGACCCGGACGGGCCGCTGATCGCGTTCTCGGTGACGGACACCGGCATCGGTATCGCGGCCAGCAAGATGCGGGTGATCTTCGAGGCGTTCAAGCAGGCGGACGGCACGACCAGCCGCAAGTACGGCGGCACCGGCCTCGGCCTGTCGATCTCCCGGGAGATCGCGCAGCTGCTCGGTGGCGAGATCCACGCGCAGAGCGAACCGGGACGCGGCTCGACGTTCACGCTGTACCTGCCGCTGCACCCGAGCGAACTGCCGCCGCAGGGCTACCAGCAGTCCGTGCCCCCGCTGGAGGCCGGCGAGCTCCTCGCCTCCGAGGCCAGGCAGTCCTTGGAACTGTCCGCGGTGGAGATCGAGACTCCGGCCGAGGTGAAGTCGTACCGGGAGACGCAGAACGGTCCCGCGGCGCTCTTCAGGCGCCGGCGCCGGGGCCTGCCGCAGGGCGAGCAGCGGTCCGAGCAGTGGATGACGGTGACCGAGCAGGAGAGCGCGCCGCAGTCCGCGCGCGGAGTGCGGTTCGGTGGCCAGAAAGTGCTGATCGTCGACGACGACATCCGCAATGTGTTCGCGCTGACGAGCGTCCTGGAGCAGCACGGCCTTTCGGTGCTGTACGCCGAGAACGGCCGCGAGGGCATCGAGGTGCTGGAGCAGCACGACGACGTGGCGGTCGTCCTGATGGACATCATGATGCCGGAGATGGACGGGTACGCGACGACCACGGCGATCCGCAGGATGCCGCAGTTCGCCGGGCTGCCGATCATCGCGCTGACCGCGAAGGCGATGAAGGGCGACCGGGAGAAGGCGATCGAGTCCGGTGCCTCGGACTACGTGACCAAGCCGGTCGACCCGGATCATCTGCTGGCCGTGATGCAGCAGTGGATGGGTGGGAAGTGACCGGATTGCGTGCCCTCGGATGTGAACGGCCGGGGAACCCTTGGCGTGGGTCTGGAGTTGCCCACTTGAGATGACGGCGAACGTGCGGCTTAAGGTGGCTGCGCACGTATGGGAATGCGCGATTCCGGGAACCATCCCGGCCCCCGCCGCGTTTCCGCTATGTGCACAGTGACATCGCGGTGACAGGGTGTGGCGACAGGCGGGGTGCGGCTACGATGACCGGCACAAGGACGGGCGGCGAAAGGGAGTCGTCCCCTGGGGCGGCGCCCGGTGTACCGCCGGGGCGAGGAGGGCGGGCCATGGTGCAGAAGGCCAAGATCCTCCTGGTCGATGACCGGCCGGAGAATCTGCTGGCGCTGGAGGCGATCCTCTCTGCGCTCGATCAGACGCTGGTGCGGGCATCGTCCGGGGAGGAAGCGCTCAAGGCACTGCTCACGGACGATTTCGCGGTCATTCTGCTGGACGTCCAGATGCCGGGCATGGACGGTTTCGAGACCGCGGCGCACATCAAGCGGCGCGAGCGGACCAGGGACATCCCGATCATCTTCCTCACGGCGATCAACCATGGCCCGCATCACACCTTCCGGGGCTATGCGGCGGGCGCGGTCGACTACATCTCCAAGCCCTTCGACCCGTGGGTGCTGCGCGCGAAGGTCTCGGTGTTCGTCGAGCTGTACATGAAGAACTGCCAGCTGCGGGAGCAGGCGGCGCTGCTGCGGCTGCAGTTGGAGGGCGGTGGCAAGGGCGCGGTCGGCGGCAAGGAGTCGGCCGGGCTGCTCGCCGAGCTGTCCGCGCGGCTCGCGGCCGTCGAGGAGCAGGCCGAGGCGCTGTCCAAGCAGCTGGACGACGACTCGGCGGACGCGGCAGCGGTGGCCACGGCGGCCCATCTGGAGCGCAAACTCACCGGGTTGCGGCGCGCGCTCGACGCCCTGGAGCCGGGTGCCGGCCCCGGCGGCTCGTCGGTGCCGGCGCAGAACTGACGTAACCCGAGACGGCGGTTGCCCATGAGCGCGCGTCAGTTCCGCTCTCCCGCAAGGGCGACACGAACGGGTGAAGCTGTGGGCACACGTGTCCGCTGTCGTCTCCCCCGGTAACCTCACACCTATGGCCTCACGTCCCTCCGCAGCCAAGAAGCAGCCCGCGAAGAAGGCCGCTCCCGCGAAGGCTCCGGCGAAGAAGGCCGCAGCGAAGAAGGCGGCGGCCAAGAAGGCACCCGCCAAGAAGACCCCGGCCAAGAAGGCCGCGCCGAAGCCGGCACCCAGCCCCACCGGGGGCGTGTACCGGCTCGTGCGCGCCCTCTGGCTGGGCCTCGCGCACGCCGTCGGCGCCGTCTTCCGTGGCATAGGGCGGGGCGCGAAGAACCTGGACCCGGCCCATCGCAAGGACGGCATCGCGCTGCTGCTGTTCGGCATCGCGCTGATCGTCGCCGCCGGCACCTGGGCCGACCTGAAGGGCCCCGTCGGCGACCTCGTCGAGATCCTCGTCACCGGCGCCTTCGGCCGGCTCGACCTGCTGGTGCCGATACTGCTCGCGGTGATCGCCGTACGGTTCATCCGGCACCCGGAGCAGCCGGAGGCCAATGGGCGGATCGTGATCGGCCTGTCCGCGCTCGTGATCGGCGTGCTCGGGCAGGTGCACATCGCGTGCGGCTCGCCCGCCCGCAGCGGCGGGATGCAGGCCATAAGGGACGCCGGCGGCCTCATCGGCTGGGCGGCGGCCACCCCGCTGACGTACGCCATGACCAAGGTGCTCGCGGTACCGCTGCTGGCACTGCTGACGATCTTCGGGCTGCTGGTGGTGACCGCCACCCCGGTCAACGCCATCCCGCAGCGGCTGCGTGCGCTCGGCGTACGCCTGGGCGTGCTGCACGACCACGAGGCGGAGGAGTACACCGAGGACGACGAGCGCTACGACGACCAGTGGCGCGAGGCGCTGCCCGCGCGCCCCCGTAAGCGCTCGTCCGCCCCCCGGGCGTACGACCCGGACAGCGCGGAGGAGGAGGCCCTCTCGCAGCGCCGTGGCCGCCCCAGGCGTTCCGCGGTGCCCCAGCCGGATCCGCAGCGCCGGATGGACGCGGTGGACGTCGCCGCGGCCGCCGCGGCCGCGCTCGACGGCGCGGTGCTGCACGGCATGCCGCCCTCCCCGCTGGTCGCCGACCTCACTCAGGGCGTCAGCATCGGTGACCGCGAGGAGACGACTCCGGTACCCACCCCCGCGCCCGCGCCGGCTCCCGCGCCGTCGCCCGTCCCGGCCGCGCGCCCCAAGCAGGAGAAGCTCACGGCCGGGGTCGTCCCCGACCTGACCAAGAAGGCCCCCGAGGAGCCCCGCGACCTGCCGCCGCGCGCGGAGCAGCTCCAGCTCTCCGGGGACGTCACCTACTCGCTGCCGTCGCTGGACCTCCTCACCCGCGGCGGCCCCGGCAAGGCGCGCAGCGAGGCCAATGACGCGGTCGTCGCCTCGCTCACCCAGGTCTTCACCGAGTTCAAGGTGGACGCGGCCGTCACCGGCTTCACCCGCGGCCCGACGGTCACCCGCTACGAGGTCGAGCTCGGCCCCGCCGTGAAGGTCGAGCGGATCACCGCGCTGACCAAGAACATCGCGTACGCCGTCGCCAGCCCGGACGTGCGGATCATCAGCCCCATCCCCGGCAAGTCCGCGGTCGGCATCGAGATCCCGAACACCGACCGGGAGATGGTCAACCTCGGCGACGTGCTGCGCCTCGCGGAGTCCGCCGAGGACGACGACCCGATGCTGGTCGCCTTCGGCAAGGACGTCGAGGGCGGGTACGTCATGCACTCGCTGGCGAAGATGCCGCACATGCTGGTCGCCGGCGCGACCGGCTCCGGCAAGTCGTCCTGCATCAACTGCCTGATCACCTCGGTCATGATGCGGGCGACCCCGAGGACGTCCGGTTGATCCTGGTCGACCCCAAGCGCGTCGAGCTGACCGCCTACGAGGGCATCCCGCACCTGATCACGCCGATCATCACCAACCCCAAGCGGGCAGCCGAGGCGCTCCAGTGGGTCGTACGCGAGATGGACCTGCGCTACGACGACCTCGCCGCCTACGGCTACCGGCACATCGACGACTTCAACCAGGCCGTCCGTGAGGGCAAGGTCAAGCCGCCCGAGGGCAGCGAGCGCGAGCTGCAGCCGTACCCGTACCTGCTGGTGATCGTGGACGAGCTGGCCGACCTGATGATGGTCGCCCCGCGCGATGTGGAGGACTCGATCGTCCGCATCACCCAGCTCGCCCGTGCGGCCGGCATCCACCTGGTGCTCGCCACCCAGCGCCCGTCGGTCGACGTGGTCACCGGCCTGATCAAGGCCAACGTGCCCTCCCGGCTGGCCTTCGCCACCTCCTCGCTCGCCGACTCCCGGGTCATCCTCGACCAGCCCGGCGCCGAGAAGCTGATCGGCAAGGGCGACGGCCTGTTCCTGCCGATGGGCGCGAACAAGCCGACCCGTATGCAGGGCGCGTTCGTCACCGAGGCCGAGGTGGCGGCCGTGGTCCAGCACTGCAAGGACCAGATGGCACCGGTCTTCCGGGACGACGTCACGGTGGGCACCAAGCAGAAGAAGGAGATCGACGAGGACATCGGCGACGACCTCGACCTGCTGTGCCAGGCGGCCGAGCTGGTCGTCTCCACCCAGTTCGGGTCGACCTCGATGCTCCAGCGCAAGCTGCGCGTCGGCTTCGCCAAGGCCGGGCGGCTCATGGACCTCATGGAGTCGCGCAACATCGTGGGTCCGAGCGAGGGATCCAAGGCGCGGGACGTTCTGGTGAAACCGGACGAGCTGGACGGCGTGCTCGCACTGATTCGCGGTGAATCTGAGGGATAGTACGAAGAGCCGTCCGGTCAGCTCGGGTTACGCCGGACGGCCGGTCGCCGTGACCCACCCGTTAGCGATCGGCGAGCAACCGTTTCCCTTTGTCGCACGTCAAGTTGAGCGAGAGGACAGTTAAGCGTCCCAGTATGGGGTAGCCGCCTGTCCAGCCACCGGATTGTCGGGCCATTCCGTTGGCGTACAAAGTTCGACCGCCCGGTTGCCCCACCCTTTCGTACCCCCCCTAGACTGAGCTTCCAGCACAGGTGGCTACACGCTCGAAAGGCGCCCCCCGTGTCCATCGGCAACTCCCCCGAAGACGAGCGTCCGTTCCAAGACGAGTCCCAGGAAGCCCGTGCCTCCGTGGGCCGCGCCCTGCAGCAGGCGCGGATCGCGGCCGGGCTCACCGTGGACGACGTCAGCGCCGCCACTCGTGTCCGTATCGCCATCATCCACGCCATCGAGGCGGACGACTTCGGCCCCTGCGGCGGTGACGTGTACGCGCGCGGGCACATCCGCACGCTGGCCAGGGCCGTACACCTCGATCCCGGGCCGCTGATCGAGCAGTACGACGACGAGCACGGCGGCCGTCCCGCGCCCACCCCGGCCGCACCTCTGTTCGAGGCCGAGCGGATCCGTCCGGAGCGGCGCGGGCCCAACTGGACCGCGGCGATGGTCGCCGCCATCGTCGTCGTGATCGGCTTCGTCGGGTTCACCGCGGTCAAGGGCGGCGGCGACGGTAGCGACGCCAAGGCGCATGTCGCCGAGGGCGCCACACCCGCCACCAGCAAGCCCGTCTCGCCCACACCCACGAAGAACAAGCCCGCCCCGCCGAGCACCGCGCCCTCCGACAGCGCCATCGCGGCCGCGCCCCAGGACAAGGTGACCGTCCAGGTCAGCGCGCCGAACGGACGCAGCTGGATCTCGGCCAAGGACCACAACGGCCGGATGCTCTTCGACGGGCTGCTGAAGAAGGGCGAGTCCAAGACCTTCCAGGACAGCTCCAAGATCAACTTGATCCTCGGCGACGCCGGCGCGATCGAGCTGTACGTCAACGGCAAGAAGATCGACGACAACTTCCAGCCGGGTCAGGTGGAGCGCCTCACCTACACGAAGGGCGACCCGGTGGCGGGCTGAGGCGCCTCCGGGTGAGCGTGTGTGACGGGGTCGGCCAAGATCGGCCAACCCCGTCGACGTGGGCTGTCAGTGAGACGAAGTAGTCTTGAGCCCATGCCTGAACGCCGTACCGTCGCACTCGTCACTCTCGGCTGCGCCCGTAACGAGGTGGACTCGGAGGAGCTCGCAGGCCGTTTGGAGGCGGACGGCTGGCAGCTCGTCGAGGACGCCGCGGACGCCGATGTCGCCGTGGTGAACACGTGTGGCTTCGTGGAAGCCGCCAAGAAGGACTCCGTCGACGCCCTCCTCGAGGCCAACGACCTCAAGGATCATGGGAGAACCCAGGCCGTCGTGGCGGTGGGCTGCATGGCCGAGCGGTACGGCAAGGAGCTGGCCGAGGCGCTGCCCGAGGCCGACGGCGTGCTCGGGTTCGACGACTACGCGGACATCTCCGACCGCCTGCAGACCATCCTGTCCGGCGGCATCCACGCCTCCCACACCCCGCGCGACCGCCGCAAGCTGCTCCCGATCAGCCCGGCCGAGCGGCAGGAATCGGCCGCGTCCATCGCGCTGCCCGGACACGGCCCGGCCGACCTGCCCGACGGCGTGGCGCCCGCCTCCGGCCCGCGCTCGCCCCTGCGCCGCCGCCTGGACGGCTCCCCGGTCGCCTCGGTGAAGCTCGCCTCCGGCTGCGACCGCCGCTGCTCCTTCTGCGCCATCCCGTCCTTCCGCGGCTCCTTCATCTCCCGCCGCCCCAGTGACGTGCTGAACGAGACCCGCTGGCTGGCCGAGCAGGGCGTGAAGGAGATCATGCTGGTCTCCGAGAACAACACCTCCTACGGCAAGGACCTGGGCGACATCCGCCTGCTGGAGTCCCTGCTGCCGGAGCTCGCCGAGGTCGACGGCATCGAGCGGGTGCGCGTGAGCTACCTGCAGCCGGCCGAGATGCGTCCGGGCCTGATCGACGTGCTGACCTCCACCCCGAAGGTCGTCCCGTACTTCGACCTGTCCTTCCAGCACTCCGCGCCCGACGTGCTGCGCGCCATGCGCCGCTTCGGCGACACCGACCGGTTCCTGGAACTGCTCGACACCATCCGCGGCAAGGCACCCGAGGCAGGCGTGCGCTCCAACTTCATCGTCGGCTTCCCCGGCGAGAGCGAGGCGGACCTGGCCGAGCTGGAGCGCTTCCTCAACGGCGCCCGCCTGGACGCCATCGGTGTCTTCGGCTACTCCGACGAGGAGGGCACCGAGGCGGCGACCTACGACGACAAGCTCGGCGAGGACGTCGTGGCCGAGCGCCTGGCCCGGGTCTCCCGCCTGGCCGAGGAGCTCGTCTCGCAGCGCGCCGAGGAGCGCGTCGGGGAAACGGTGCACGTCCTGGTCGAGTCCGTCGACGAGGAAGAGGGCGTGTACGGCCGCGCCGCGCACCAGGCGCCCGAGACCGACGGCCAGGTGCTGCTCACGAGCGGCGAAGGCCTGAGTGCCGGACGTATGGTCGAGGCGAAGGTGGTCGGTACGGAAGGTGTCGACCTGGTGGCCGAGCCGCTGACCGGCTCGCTCGCGTGTAGTGAGGAGGCGGGCAGATGACCGGAGTCCCGGCATCCGCCGCGGGTGGCTCCTCCGGCGCGCACGGCGCACGGGGTTCCGCCGCCCCTGCCGACGGCGCGGCGTCCGAGGTCTCCGGTACTGCTTCCGGCCCCGAGAACGGCGGCAGGACACCGCGCGGCGGCAAGATCGCGGCCGCGGCCGTCAACCAGGCGAGCGTCTGGAACGTGGCCAATCTGCTGACCATGCTGCGGCTGGTCCTGGTCCCGGGCTTCGTGGCGCTGATGCTGGCGAACGGCGGCTATGACCCGGCCTGGCGCGCGGTGGCCTGGGCGGCCTTCGCTATCGCCATGATCACCGACCTGTTCGACGGTCATCTGGCGCGTACGTACAACCTGGTCACCGACTTCGGGAAGATCGCCGACCCCATCGCCGACAAGGCGATCATGGGGGCGGCGCTCATCTGTCTGTCAGCCCTGGGCGATCTTCCGTGGTGGGTGACGGCCGTGATCCTCGGCCGGGAACTCGGCATCACGCTGCTGCGTTTTCTGGTCATTCGCTACGGCGTGATCCCGGCCAGCCGTGGAGGCAAGCTCAAGACGCTCACCCAGGGCGTGGCGGTGGGGATGTACGTCCTGGCGCTGACGGGGTGGCTGGCCACTTTGAGGTTCTGGGTGATGGCCGTGGCGGTCGTTCTCACCGTCGTCACCGGCCTCGACTACGTAAGACAAGCCATTGTGCTGCGCCGACGGGGAATCGCCGAGCGCGCGGCAGCGTTGGAGGAGAAGGAAGCGTGAGCTCACAGGCCACCGAACTGGTGCGACTACTGACTGTGAGGGGCGAGACCCTCGCCGTCGCCGAGTCGCTCACCGGTGGCCTGGTGGCGGCGGAGATCACTTCGGTTCCCGGAGCGTCCAAGGTGTTCCGGGGTTCGGTGACCGCCTATGCCACCGAGCTGAAGCATGAGCTGCTGGGCGTCGACGCCACCCTGCTGAGGCAGCGAGGAGCGGTGGATCCGCAGGTCGCGGGCCAGATGGCAGCCGGAGTACGGAAAGCTCTGGGCGCCGACTGGGGCATCGCGACGACCGGTGTCGCGGGGCCCGAACCACAGGACGGCCAGCCCGTCGGGACGGTTTTCGTGGCCGTCGACGGGCCGCTCACCGACTACTCCGGTTCTGCCGGTGGCGGAAAAGTGGAGGCCCTGCGGTTGAACGGCAGCCGTGCGGAAATCCGTATGGAGAGTGTACGGAGCGTACTCGCGAGTCTCCTCGGGCAGCTTGCGGGCGAACAGACTGGGAATGAGCGGGCACAGGATACGGAACGGAACGGGGGGTTTTGATGTTTGCAGCCCAGAGTGAACACGACATCGCTCCCCGCACGGCCGCGGCGCGAGGCGGTACGGTGGGGCGAGAAGGATGCGGCTACGCGGTCCGAGGAGGGAGCCACCGATGATTCTGCTCCGTCGCCTGCTGGGTGACGTGCTGCGTCGGCAGCGCCAACGCCAGGGCCGTACTCTGCGCGAAGTCTCCTCGTCCGCCCGAGTCTCACTCGGCTATCTCTCCGAGGTGGAGCGGGGGCAGAAGGAGGCTTCCTCCGAACTGCTCGCCGCCATCTGCGACGCGCTGGACGTACGGATGTCGGAACTCATGCGAGAAGTGAGCGACGAGCTGGCGCTCGCCGAACTGGCCCAGTCCGCAGCGGCCACCGAGCCTGTGCCCACGTCGGTCCGTCCGATGCTGGGTTCGGTGTCGGTGACCGGTGTGCCGCCGGAACGGGTGACCATCAAGGCGCCCGCGGAAGCGGTGGACGTGGTCGCCGCGTGACGTACGTGTGCGCGGCTTAGCGAACGTGTGAGGCCCCGGCCGGGTTTCTCGGGATCAACCTGAGGAGCGTGGCCGGGGTTTTCGTTTTATCGGCCGCATATGTGTGTTCTGTCACATTTACGTCCATTTGCCCGACTTGGGGGGTGCGGTCATGGTGGAGGGATGGGTCCCCGCTGGTGGCCCTTCGGCCTCGTCCTCAGGCGCCGGACGGGCTGTTTCGGGTGCTGCATCCGTGAGCCCTTGGTGCGCCTCCCGTGCCGGGCGGGCGGCGGTCTAGCGTCCCGCAGGAGGTGGTGGCGGCCATGGTGGCGCGGACAGTGCGCTGGACGGTCGGGCTGGGGCTCGGCGCCGTGTGGTGGTGGGCTGTGCTGCGGATCACCCTCGGGCAGGGCGCGGGCGTCCTGGAAGGCGCCGTCGCGGCCGGCGGATGGGGGCTGAGCCTGCTGCCGGTGCACTGTGTGCCCAAGGGGCGGGCGGACGGGGCCGTGCCGACGGGGCGCTGGGTGGCCGCCTGGCGGGCGGGGGACGTCACCAGGGCATCGCCACACCCCCGTTCGGGCGAAGTATCTGACCCGTCGTGAACGCCGACGCGTCCGACGCCAGATACAGCACCGCGTGCGCGACATCGTCCGGCTCGCCGACCCGGCCCAGTGGCGCCATCCGGGCCATCATGCCCTCGGTGTGCGCCTGCGCCTCGCGGTCGTGGCGGTCGGTCATCGGGGTGCGGATCCAGCCCGGCGCGACCGCGTTGACCCGGATGCCGTGCCGGCCGACCTCGGTGGCCAGCGTCTTGGTCAGCTGGACCACGGCCGCTTTCGCGGCGCCGTAGCAGAGCAGCCCGGCTCCGCCGGTGTCGACCGCGCCGGAGGCCATGGTGACGATGCTGCCCCGCGTGTCATGGGCCAGCATCAGCCGGGCCGCCTCCTGGCAGGCGTGGAGCACGCCCTTGAAGTTGACGTTCAGCACACGGTCGAGATCCTCGTCACGGGTCTCGAGTACGGGGCTGCTGTGCATGATCCCGGCGATCGCGGCCATCACGTGCAGGCGCTCACAGGACTGCACTGCCTCGGCCAGCGCCGCCCGGTCGGCGACGTCCAGGACATGGGTACGGGCCGTGCCGCCGCGCTTCTCGATCATCTCCGCCGTGCCGCGCAGACCGTCCGCGTCCCGGTCGGCACAGTGCACCGTCGCGCCCGCCTCGGCGAGCAGAACGGCGGAGGCCCGGCCGATACCGCCGGCGGCTCCGGTGACGAATGCGGTGCGTTCGGTGAGGTCGTACGCCGTGAGGGGCATGCTGCGACGGTACGAGCGCTTCTGACGGATCGTCAATTAGTGGGAGCTGATTGGCGCGAGGCGCACGGAGGGGGCCGGGGCGCGGATGGGTGCGGGTGTGGGTGCGGGCGGGGCAGGGCGGGTCAGCCGGCGCGGCGGGGGTAGCGGTCTCGCCAGCGCTGTGGTGAGCCGGGGGCGGGGGCCGGGCCCGTCTGGCAGGAGGGGCACCAGTAGGTGGGGCGTTCCTGGGAGCCGTCGCCCTGGTCGGCCACGCGGACCGGGGTGTGGCAGCGCAGGCAGGGGCGGGGTGCGCGGCCGTAGACGAACAGGTCGTGCCGGGGCAGGCCCGTGGTCTGGCGGACCGGGCGGTCGCGGTTCGCCTCCAGCAGCTTCCTGGCGAGCACGGGCAGTTGCTCGGCGCGGTCCGCGGGCAGCGCGCCGGCCGGCAGCCACGGGGTGACGCCCAGCAGGAAGCACAGCTCGCTCTTGTAGACGTTGCCGATGCCGGCGAGATTGCGCTGGTCGAGCAGGGCCTCACCGAGCGGTCGGGCGGCATCGGCGAGGAGGTTGGCGAGAGCGCGCCGGGGATCCCAGTCCGGGCCCAGCAGGTCCGGTCCCAGGTGGCCGACGACCTGCTCCTCCTCGCTGGTGCGCAGCAACTCCAGGACCTGTAGGCGGTAGCCCACGGCCGTGCGGTCGGCGGTGCCGAGGACCACCCGGATCTGGTGCGCCGGACCGCCCCGCCAGCGCTCGCCCGCGCCGTACACCTTCCATGTGCCTTCCATCCGCAGATGGGTGTGCAGGGTCAGGCCGCCCTCGAACCGGGTGAGCAGGTGTTTGCCGCGCGGGATCGTGCCGAGCACCGTACGGCCGGTGAGATCGACCGTCGCGTACTTCGGCACCCGGAAGTCGCTGCGGGTCAGCGCCTTGCCCGCGAGGGCCTCGTGCAGCCGCCTCGCGGCCTGCCAGACCGTGTCACCTTCGGGCATGCGTCCAGAGTGCCACGGTCGGGTGAGGCGGGTGCGCGGCGGTGGTGGCGGGGCTCGTGGCGGCGGTCACGCTCTCAGGCGCAGGCCGCGCGGTGTGGCCACGAAGCCGGCTCCTTCCAGCAGCGCGCCTATGGGGGAGGTCAGGGCCTGGGCGCCGTTGATCCGCTCGACCGTGACCGTCCCGAGGGAGCCCGCGCGGGCCGCGGCGGCCAGGACCTCGGCGGCCGTACGCAGGCGGGGGTCGTCCGGGGCCGCCGTGTCCGGGGCGGCGGGCCAGGCCAGCAGTGTCTTGCCGCCGCGCTCCATGTACAGCGTCAGCTCGCCCTCCACCAGGACGACCAGCGAGCCCGCCTTGCGGCCCGGCTTGTGCCCGGCACCGGTCGGTGGCTCGGGCCAGGAGAGCGCCGCGCCGTAGGCATTCGCGGGGTCGGCCGCGGCGAGGACCACGGCACGGGGGTCGGGCGAGGACGTGCTCGTACGACCGCCGCCGTACCCGCGGTGCGCCGGTGAGCCGTAGGCGCCGGCTCCGCCTCCTCGGGGGCCGCCGTAGCCGGGGGAGGCAAAGGGGTCGGCGAGGTCGCGCGGCGAGACGTACTCGCCGGGGGCGGGCGGGGGGTCCGCCGGTGGCCAGGTGAAGTCACCGTCGAGCCCGGGGTGGGCGAATCCGCTGTCGCCTTCCTCGAAGGCGCCGGGAAGGGCTCGGTCGTGCGGGGTGCCGTTGCTTCCGCCGAAGCCGTTCGGGAAGCCCGGCTCGGCAAAGCCGTCGGGACCACCTGGGAAACCGTTCTGGCGGGGCGTGGGCAGGCCCTCGTTCCGGTCCCGGGCGTTGGACACCGCGCGGAGCCGGTCCACCGCCCCGTCCATGGCGAACTGAGCCGCGCCCAGGCCCTCGACCACATAGCCGCGCCGCGCCTGGCCGCTCTCCTCGAACGCGGACAGCACGCGGTAGACCGCCGAGAAGCCGCCCTCGATCCCCTCCGCGGCGACCGCCCCACGGGTGACCACGCCGTGCCGGTCCAGGAGGGTGCGGGCCAGCGCGTGGGCACGCACGGTGGTGTCCGGCTCGGCCGAGGGCAGCAGCGACCAGCGGCCGGCGACGGTCGGCGGTCCCGTACGCGAGGCGGTGCGCGCGGCGGCCGTCAGCGAGCCGTAACGTCCGCGCGGGACGCTGCGCTTGGCGCGGTGGGCGGTCGACCCCGCCGTACGGCCCGAGCCCAGCAGGGAGCGCATCGGGGCGAGGGTGTCGTTGGTGAGCCGACCCGACCAGGCCAGGTCCCAGAGCGAGTCGGCCAGTTGGGGGTCGGTGACGTCGGGGTGGGTGGTGGCACGGACCTGGTCGGCGATCTGCCGGAAGAACAGGCCGTAGCCGCCGGAGAGCGCGTCCAGGACGGACCGGTGGAGCGCGGTCAGCTCCAGGGGGTGGGGCGGTGGGAGCAGCACAGGCGCCGCGTCGGCCAGATAGAGGCAGACCCAGCCGTCCTTGCCGGGCAGGGCGCCCGCGCCCGTCCACACCACCTCGCCGGCCGAGGTCAGTTCATCGAGCATCGAGGGCGTGTAGTTCGCCACGCGGGAGGGCAGGACCAGCTTCTCCAGCGCGGAGGCGGGCACGGAGGCGCCCTGCAACTGCTCGATGGCGCGCACCAGTCCGTCGATGCCGCGCAGACCGTGCCCCTTGCCGATGTGCTGCCACTGCGGCAGGAACTGCGCGAGCGCGGCCGGCGGCACGGGCTCCAGTTCGTGCCGCAGGGCCGCCAGGGAGCGGCGGCGCAGGCGGCGCAGTACGGCCGCGTCGCACCACTCCTGGCCGATGCCCGCCGGGTGGAACTCGCCCTGCACCACCCGGCCGTTCGCGGCGAGCCGCTGCAGGGCGCCCTCGGTGACCGCCACGCCCAGGCCGAAACGGGCCGCCGCCGTGGCCGACGTGAACGGGCCGTGGGTGCGGGCGTAACGGGCGAGGAGATCGCCCAGCGGATCCTTGACCGGCTCGGTGAAGGCCTCGGGCACGCCGACCGGCAGTGCCGTGCCGAGCGCGTCGCGCAGCCGGCCCGCGTCCTCGACCGCCGCCCAGTGGTCGGCGCCCGCGATCCGGACCTTGATGGCCCGGCGGGCACCCGCCAGCTCCCGCGCCCACTGCGGGTCCGCGCCCCGCTCGGCCAGCTCGGCGTCGCTCAGCGGGCCGAGCAGCCGCAGTACATCGGCCACGCCCTCCACGTCCTTGACCCGGCGGTCCTCGGTGAGCCACTGCAGCTCGCGCTCCAGCTCGGTCAGCACCTCGGCGTCGAGCAGTTCACGCAGCTCCGCCTGGCCCAGCAGCTCGGCCAGCAGCCGGGAGTCCAGGGACAGAGCGGCGGCCCGGCGCTCGGCCAAGGGCGAGTCGCCCTCGTACAGGAACTGGGCCACGTACCCGAACAGCAGGGAGCGGGCGAACGGGGACGGCTCCGGGGTGGTGACCTCGACCAGGCGCACCTTGCGGGACTCGATGTCACCCATCAGCTCGACCAGCCCGGGGACGTCGAAGACGTCCTGGAGGCACTCGCGGACCGCCTCCAGGACGATCGGGAATGACCCGAACTCGCTCGCCACCTGGAGCAGTTGGGCCGCACGCTGGCGTTGCTGCCACAGCGGGGTGCGCTTGCCGGGGGTGCGGCGCGGGAGCAGCAGCGCACGGGCGGCGCACTCACGGAACCGGGAGGCGAACAGCGCGGAGCCGCCGACCTGGTCGGTGACGATCTGGTCGACCTCGCCCTTGTCGAAGGAGACGTCCGCCGCGCCGACGGGTGCCTGCTCGCTGTCGTACTCCGAGCCGGCCTTCACGGGCTCCTGGTCGAGCAGGTCCAGGCCCAGCAGGTCGGCGTCGGGCAGGCGCAGCACGATGCCGTCGTCGGCGTGCATGACCTGCGCGTCCATGCCGTACCGCTCGGACAGGCGGGCGCCGAGGGCGAGGGCCCAGGGGGCGTGGACCTGGGCGCCGAAGGGGGAGTGGACGACGACCCGCCAGTCGCCCAGCTCGTCGCGGAAGCGCTCCACGACGATCGTGCGGTCGTCCGGGACATGCCCGCAGGCCTCCCGCTGTTCGTCCAGGTACGACAGCACGTTGTCCGCGGCCCAGGCGTCCAGGCCCGCCGCCAGCAGGCGCGGCCGGGCGTCGTCCTTGGGGAGCGAGCCGACCTCGCGCAGGAACGCGCCCACCGCGCGGCCCAGTTCGAGCGGGCGGCCCAGCTGGTCGCCCTTCCAGAAGGGGAGCCGGCCCGGCACGCCCGGCGCGGGGGAGACCAGGACCCGGTCGCGGGTGATGTCCTCGATGCGCCAGGAACTCGTGCCCAGCGTGAAGACGTCACCGACCCGGGACTCGTAGACCATCTCCTCGTCCAGCTCGCCGACCCGGCCGCCGCCCTTCTTGGGGTCGGAACCGGCGAGGAAGACCCCGAACAGGCCGCGATCGGGGATCGTGCCGCCCGAGGTGACGGCGAGGCGCTGGGCGCCCGGACGGCCGGTGATCTCGCCGGTCACTCGGTCCCACACCACGCGCGGGCGCAGCTCCGCGAACGCGTCCGACGGATAGCGGCCCGCGAGCATGTCGAGGACCGCCGTGAACGCCGACTCGGGCAGCGAGGCGAAGGGTGCCGCACGGCGGGCCAGGGCGAGCAGGTCGTCGAACTGCCAGGTGTCCAGCGCCGTCATCGCGACCAGTTGCTGAGCGAGCACGTCCAGCGGGTTCGCGGGCACCTTCAGGGACTCGATCGAGCCCGAGCGCATCCGCTCGGTGACCACGGCCGCCTGGACGAGGTCGCCGCGGTACTTGGGGAAGACGACACCGGTGGAGACGGCCCCCACCTGGTGCCCCGCGCGGCCGACGCGCTGCAGCCCGGAGGCGACCGAGGGCGGGGACTCGACCTGCACGACCAGGTCGACGGCGCCCATGTCGATGCCCAGCTCCAGGCTGGACGTGGCGACCACGGCGGGCAGCCGGCCCGCCTTCAGGTCCTCCTCGACCAGGGCGCGCTGCTCCTTGGAGACCGAGCCGTGGTGCGCGCGGGCGATCACCGGGGGCGCGCCCTGGGCGGCGCCCGAGCCGCCCATCAGCTGGGCCGGGGAGTGGTGCTCCTCCAGGGTCTCGCCGGTCGCCCGCTCGTAGGCGATCTCGTTGAGCCGGTTGCACAGCCGCTCGGCCAGGCGCCGGGAGTTGGCGAACACGATCGTGGAGCGGTGGGCCTGGACCAGGTCGGCGATCCGCTCCTCCACGTGCGGCCAGATCGACGGCCGCTCGGCGCCCTCGGTCGCGTCCGCCGCCGGGGAGCCTGCCAGCTCGCCCATGTCCTCGACCGGGACGACCACGGACAGGTCGAACTCCTTGCCGGACTCCGGCTGAACGATCTCCACCTTGCGGCGCGGCGAGAGATACCGGGCCACCTCGTCCACCGGGCGGACGGTCGCCGACAGACCGATCCGGCGGGCCGGCCGCGGCAGCAGCTCGTCGAGCCGCTCCAGGGAGAGCGCGAGATGGGCGCCGCGCTTGGTGCCCGCGACCGCGTGCACCTCGTCCAGGATCACCGTCTCCACACCCGTCAGCGCGTCGCGCGTGGCCGACGTCAGCATCAGGAACAGCGACTCGGGGGTGGTGATCAGGATGTCCGGCGGGCGGGTGGACAGGGCGCGGCGCTCGGCCGCCGGGGTGTCGCCGGAGCGGATGCCGACCCGGACCTCGGGCTCGGGCAGGCCCAGGCGCACGGACTCCTGGCGGATGCCGGTCAGCGGACTGCGGAGGTTGCGCTCGACGTCGACCGCGAGGGCCTTCAGCGGGGACACGTACAGAACCCGGCAGCGTTTCCTCGGGTCGGCCGGGGGCGGCGTCGAGGCCAGCTGGTCCAGGGCGGCGAGGAACGCGGCCAGCGTCTTGCCCGAGCCGGTCGGGGCCACCACCAGCACGTCCGAGCCCGCGCCGATGGCCTGCCACGCGCCGGCCTGGGCCGCGGTGGGCGCGGAGAACGCCCCCGTGAACCAGCCGCGGGTCGCGGGGGAGAAGCCGTCGAGGGCTCGATGTGCGGAGCTGACCATGCGTCCATCCTGCACCCGGCCACTGACAATCGCGCTGACCTGGGAAAACATCGTGCGGCGGAGAGCGGGCGGGGCCGGTCGCGGGCGGTGGCGCGGAGAATGGGCGTATGGCCGGTGGAGCTCGGCGGGACGAGGAACGGACGGACGGGCAGACGGGCGGGCGTCGGCCGGTGGAGCGTGCGCGGCACTGGCGCTACGACGACCTGCCGGGCGTGGACCTGCTGCGGGCCCGGTACGTCCACAGGACCTTCGTCCGGCACACCCACGAGCACTTCGTGATCGCGGCCATAGCCGACGGGGTCGAGGTCTTCCACCACCGCGGCTCCGACGTGTACGTCCCCGCCGGAGCCCTCGCCCTGGTCAACCCCGACACCGCGCACACCGGCCGCGCCGGCGTCCCCGAGGGCTGGCGGTACGGCGCGCTCTACCCCTCGCCCGAGGTGGTCGCCGCGATCGCGGCCGAGACCACCACCCTCCGGGGGACCCCGGGTTTCGTCAGCCCCGTCCTCGACGACCCCTACACCGTCCGCCTCGTCCACCAAGTCCTCCGCGCCGCCGACGAAGGCAACGCGCTGGCCGCCGACACGCTGCTGCGGGTCGCCGTCACCAGGCTGCTGCGGCTGAACGGCGGCCCGCTGCCACAGCGGCCGGTCCGCACGGCCGGGGCCGCTGTCGCGGCACGCGCGCGTGCCGTGCTGGACGAGCGGATGGCCGAGCCGCCGACCCTGGAGCGGCTGGCCGCGGACCTCGGCACCGGCCCGTTCGCGCTGCTGCGGGCATTCCGTGACGCCTACGGCATGCCGCCGCACACATGGCTGACCGACGCCCGCGTGCGCCGCGCGAGACTCCTGCTGGACGGGGGATCGCCGCCTGCCGAGGCGGCCGTGGCCGTCGGCTTCACCGACCAGCCCCACCTCAACCGGCACTTCACCCGCATCGTCGGCGTGCCACCGGGGGCCTACCAGCGCGAGCGGTTGAACGTACCCGGGCGGAAGCCGGTCCGTGAGCGCGAGCGGGAGACGGCCCGTGAGCACGGGCGCAAGAACGTACAAGACCGGGACTGAGGGACGCCCTTACCGTCCGGGGCGTGGCACAGCGGACAGCACTCGCGGACCTGACCGCCGACGACGCGGAGAAGCCCGACAGGGCGGTCGTACGCGACGCCCTCGGCGTCGGCGTCGCCGTGGGCCTGTCCGGATTCGCGTTCGGGGTGACCTCGGCCGGCAGCGGGCTCGGACTGCTCCAGACCTGCGCGCTCAGCCTCCTGGTCTTCACCGGCGCCTCCCAGTTCGCCCTCGTCGGAGCGCTCGCCGCCGGAGGCAGTCCGTTCACGGCGGCCGCCGGCGCCTTCTTCCTCGGCGTGCGCAACGCCTTCTACGGGCTGCGGCTCTCGCAACTGCTCGCCCTCCCGCGCGCGGTACGGCCGTTCGCCGCCCAGTGGGTGATCGACGAGACCACGGCGGTCACCCTGGCGCAGCCGACCCGGCGCGCCCGGCGCATCGGCTTCACCGTCACCGGGCTCACGCTGTACGTGCTCTGGAACCTCACCACGCTGCTCGGCGCGCTCGGTGCCAAGGCCATCGGCGACACGCGCGCGTGGGGCCTGGACGCGGCCGGGCCCGCCGTGTTCCTGGCCCTGCTCGCCCCGATGCTGAAGACGACCACCGAGCGCGCGGTCGCGGGCCTCGCGGTCCTGCTGGGCCTCGCTCTGCTGCCCGTCCTGCCGGCCGGCGTCCCGGTCCTGGTGGCGGCACTGGCCGCACCGATCGCCCTCGTCGCCGAGGGCCGCCGTGCGGGGCGCGGCCGACAGGACATCGGCGCTGCGCAGGAACGGGGCGCACCACCGGAGTCCCGTGCGGCCGGCGGATCGACGGACCCGGAGGAGGACCGGTGAACACCTGGATCGCGATCGGCCTGACCGCCCTCGGCTGCTACGCCGTCAAGCTCGCCGGGCTGCTGGTGCCCGCGGGTGCCATGGAGCGGCCGTTCGTACGGCGGCTCGCCGCCCTGCTGCCCGTCGCCCTCCTCGCCGCGCTCACGGCTCAGCAGACGTTCGCCGACGGGCACGCGCTCGTGCTGGACGCGAGGGTCGCCGGGCTCGGCGCGGCAGCCGTGGCGCTGGTGCTGCGCGCGCCGTTCCTGCTGGTCGTGGCGGCTGCCGTGGTGGTGACGGCGGGCGTACGGGCCCTCGGAGGGTGACGCGGCACCGACGCCGGAGCCACGCCGGCTCAGCCCACGAAACGGCCGTACGCCCGCAGCGTGCGCAGCGCCTCGATCGTCACCAGGGGGCGTGACTCCAGGGCAGGGGCCGGAGCCCACCGGCGCCGGAGGATCGGCCAGCCGCCGTCGTCCCGCTGCCCGGCGGCCAGGTGGTCCAGGGAGCGTGCCATCTCGTCGTCCGTGAACCACGCGCGTGCGACGGACTCCGGGCTCCTGGCGAAGTCGTGCGGGAAGTGGTGCTCGCCCGGGGCGTAGCCGGAAGCGACGGGCCACGCGTCGAGCCGGTCCGGGTCCAGTGCCGCGAGCCGCTGCTCGCGCACCAGGCGGCCGAGCCGGTCCGCGGCGGCCTCCGCGCGCGAGCGGTCGGGAGCGGAGTCCAGGAAGGCCACGGCGGCCTCCACCTCGTAGGGGTGGGACTTCTCCAGGGACTCCACGGCCTGCCAGCAGAAGTCGGTGGCCCGGAACAGCCAGGCGTGCCACACCTCGTTGCGGTGCAGCAGCCCGACCACCGGTCCTGTGGCGAGCAGGTCGCTGGGAGGATCGTCGACGACCGGGACGAAGGGTGCCACCGGATACCCGCGCTGGCTGGGATGGACCGCCGGCAGGGCGCCGTCCGCGGTGGAGATCGAGGTCAGGTAGCGGCACACGCGCTCCACCCGCTGCCCGCCGCAGCGCCCGACGGCGTCCAGCACGCGCAGTGCGTGCGCGGTGTGCAGGGGCTGGCTGACGGGGCCGCGGAGATCGGGCTCCAGCGCGTGCCCGTACCCGCCGTCGTCGTTCCGGTAGGCGTCCAGTGCCGCTTCCACCGCGTCCGCGGTGCCGTGCAGGAAGAGGTGAGCGAAGAGGCGCTGTTCCAGCACGCGCGCGGTGAGCCACACGAACTGCTCGGCGCGGAAGAGCGGGGAGCGCGCCGGGGGCGTGGAGGGGAGTGGGGGAGCTCCTGTTTCGGCCATGCGTCAGACCGTAGGACGGAAAGCGGTCTCGGCAAGCGGTCCCGGCCGGGGCCCACCCCCAGGGGCGGGATACTGGAGTCATGCGGTTGACGGTCTTCTGGCAGCGGATGGCGGAACACTTCGGTCCGGGGTACGCCGACACCTTCGCGCGCGATCACGTCATGTCCGAGCTGGGCGGGCGCACGGTGCACGAGGCGCTGGACGCCGGCTGGGACGCGAAGGACGTGTGGCGCGTGGTCTGCACGGTCATGAACGTGCCGGGCGAGCGGCGCTGACGCGCTGCCTGAAGCATCCTGATCCGTCCGTACAGAGATCGGCCGCAGGCACCGATCGGTCACGAAGATCGCAGGTGGACGCCGGTTGTCGGTGGCATCGGCGAGACTTGGCGCGTGGCACCCACCGACGAGGACAACGAGCCGCTGACCGGGGACGCGGCACCGACCGGCACGACATCGCCCGACCGGCCACCGGCCGCGGCGGCGTCGCTCCGGGCAGCCGCATGCCGCGCCGGCTGCCGCGCGCCAAGGTGCTCGCGCTCGCGCCGATCGCCGCGTTCCGGCTCGGCAGATGGGCCTTCAAGACCTCAGGGTGCACGGACACCGGGGCCGGGGGCCGGGTGGTCCCGGGATACCTGCGCGCATACGCGGGGCGCGCGCCCGGCAGCCCGAGCCGGAGGAGCCGTAACCGGTGCGCCTCGGAGGCCGGGCCCCGTGGGCCGTCGACGGAGAAGAGTGTCGTGGGCCGGTGCCGCCTCGGCCCTGTCATCGGTACGTCAGCACCGCCCACACCCCCGCACCGGCGACCGCCGCCGCGTAGCAGCCGACCGCCGTGGCCACGATCCGTCTGCGGGTCTGGTCGGTCCACGGTGAACGGGACAGCAGCCAGGCCAGCGCGGGCAGGACGAGTACGGCGTGCAGGCTCACGCCGTGCAGCGGCTTGAGCGGGGCCGTCGAGTGGTAGGCGGCCTCCTGGTGGCCGGTCCTGGTCAGCACGACCCCGCGCGCGATCATCGCCGCCCCGGAGGCCAGCGCCACCAGCAGGATCGCGAACCCGGAGCGGACCGCGAGCGGCATGTCGGCGGGGCCCTGTGGCCGGTGCCGGAAGGACGCGACGGCGAAGACCATGAGCAGGACGACCAGGACACCGCCGCCCGCCGCGAGCGTCATGGACACCGCCGTGTCGAAGGGGGTCTGCATGTTCAGGTGCGAGGGCACCCGGCGCCACGCCTGGAGGGTGATCCCGCCGACCTCCGCCACGCAGTCGGCGGCGAAGACGAGCAGCAGGGCCGAGCGCAGCCGTGGGTCGATGCGCAGGTACGACGTGACCCAGGTGATCGCGAGCAGCGTCAGCCCGAAGGAGAGCCCGAAGGTGACGGGCTTGCGCCAGGAGACGGGGCCGTCCCACGGGCCCCCGTCGACCGCGAACACCACCAGGTGCAGGAGACCGGACAGGACGAGGACCAGTCCGGTTGCGTGACAGAAGCGGTCGGCGGCGCGCGGATTCTTCATGGGCCAAGGCTCCCGGGGGCGGCCCTCGCGGTCGTCGTCCGGCCGAAGACACCCGCCGTACACCGCCGGGAGTAGCGGCGCCCGATGCTGAAGAAGGGGTTCCGCGTGCCGTGCGGTGCGCTTGACACGAAAATCGAACATCCATTCTCATGGAGGCTCAGGCGAGGCTTTCGGCAGTGGATTTCGTCCCGTTTTGCGCGAGGAAGTCCCTCGGTTATCCACAGGCTGGGCCTGCGTCGGGGCGCATTGTCAGTGGCAGGGGATAGCGTCTTTGACGTGAAGCGATCGACTCAAGCAAACCGGGTGGAACCCATGGCAGGAACCGACCGCGAGAAGGCGCTCGACGCCGCGCTCGCACAGATTGAACGGCAATTCGGCAAGGGCGCGGTCATGCGCATGGGCGAGCGGTCGAAGGAGCCCATCGAGGTCATCCCGACCGGGTCGACCGCACTCGACGTCGCCCTCGGCGTCGGCGGCCTGCCGCGCGGCCGTGTCGTGGAGATCTACGGACCGGAGTCCTCCGGTAAGACGACCCTGACACTGCACGCCGTGGCCAATGCCCAGAAGGCCGGCGGCCAGGTCGCCTTCGTGGACGCCGAGCACGCCCTCGACCCCGAGTACGCGCGCAAGCTCGGCGTCGACATCGACAACCTGATCCTGTCCCAGCCGGACAACGGCGAGCAGGCCCTGGAGATCGTGGACATGCTGGTCCGCTCCGGCGCCCTCGACCTCATCGTCATCGACTCCGTCGCCGCGCTCGTTCCGCGCGCGGAGATCGAGGGCGAGATGGGCGACAGCCACGTCGGTCTGCAGGCCCGCCTGATGAGCCAGGCCCTGCGGAAGATCACCAGCGCGCTCAACCAGTCCAAGACCACCGCGATCTTCATCAACCAGCTCCGCGAGAAGATCGGCGTGATGTTCGGCTCCCCGGAGACCACCACCGGTGGCCGCGCGCTGAAGTTCTACGCCTCGGTGCGCATCGACATCCGCCGCATCGAGACCCTGAAGGACGGCACGGAGGCGGTCGGCAACCGCACCCGCTGCAAGGTCGTCAAGAACAAGGTCGCCCCGCCCTTCAAGCAGGCCGAGTTCGACATCCTCTACGGCCAGGGCATCAGCCGCGAGGGCGGCCTGATCGACATGGGCGTGGAGCACGGCTTCGTCCGCAAGGCCGGCGCCTGGTACACGTACGAGGGCGACCAGCTCGGCCAGGGCAAGGAGAACGCGCGCAACTTCCTCAAGGACAACCCGGACCTCGCCAACGAGATCGAGAAGAAGATCAAGGAGAAGCTGGGCGTGGGTGTCCGGCCGGAGGAGCCCGCCGCCGAGCCGGGCGCGGACGCCGCGGTCACCACCGCGGCCGCCGACGACGCCAAGACGGCGCCCGCCCCGGCCGCCGCCAAGGCCACCAAGCCCAAGGCCGCCGCAGCCAAGAGCTGACCCGTGACACGACGAACCGACTGGGCCGAGTACGAGTACGCCACCCCCGGTGCCCCACGGGGGAGGGGCACCGGGGGCCACCCGGACTCCGCGCCGGGCGGGGACGACGGATACCCGGACGACGGTCACGAGGGTCACGGCGGGCAGGGCGAGTACCGCGGAACCGGCGGATACGCGGGGGGCGGCGGCGCTCACCCGGGCGACGCGGGCGCCGAGCCGTACGGGGGCGGCTCGCCCGGCCGTGGCTCCGGCGGCGGCGTCGGTCCGCGGGGCGGCCGGGAGCGCGGCCGGCGGCGGCGCGGCTTCGGGGACGCGCCCGGTGAGGACGAAGGCCCCCCTTCCTCGTCGAGGGCCGAGCGGGGGGAGTCTTCAGGGGACCCGGCTGAGCGGGCACGGGCGATCTGCCTGCGCCTGCTCACCGGGACCCCGCGCACCCGCAAACAGCTCGCGGATGCCCTGCGCAAGCGGGAGATCCCCGAGGACGTGGCCGAGGAGGTGCTGTCGCGGTTCGAGGAGGTCGGGCTGATCGACGACAGCGCGTTCGCGGACGCCTGGGTGGAGTCCCGGCACCACGGCCGGGGACTCGCGCGCAGAGCGCTCGCCCAGGAGCTGCGCACCAAGGGAGTCAATTCGGCGCTGATCGACGAGGCGGTCTCCCAGCTCGACTCCGAGCAGGAGGAGGCGACGGCCCGCGAGCTCGTCGCCCGCAAACTCCGCGCCACCCGTGGCCTCGACCGAGACAAGCGGCTCCGCCGCCTCGCCGGCATGCTCGCCCGTAAGGGCTACCCCGAGGGCATGGCCCTCCGTGTCGTCCGCCAGGCACTGGAGGAAGAAGGCGAGGACACGGAGTTCCTGGGGGACTCGGACTACTGACGGTTGGTCAGCAAGGCTGGAAGACGAGCGGGGGTTCGTGCGGACCGCTCAGGCGTCCACCGGCTCCACCGGCAGCCCCTCCGCCCGCCAGGCCTGGAAGCCGCCCACAAGGTCGGTTGCCCGGTGCAGGCCCAGCTGGTGGAGAGACGCGGCGGCGAGGCTGGAGGCGTAGCCCTCGTTGCAGAAGACCACGACGCGCAGATCGTGACCCGTGGCCTCGGGTACGCGGTGGCTGCCCTGGGGATCGAGGCGCCACTCCAGCTCGTTGCGCTCGACGACGAGCGCCCCGGGGATCAGCCCGTCCCGCTCGCGCAGGGCCGCGTACCGGATGTCGACCAGCAGCGCCTCGCCGGTCCGCGCCGCCTTGTGCGCCTCCTGGGCTTCGATGCGCCGGTAACCCGAGCGCACTCGCTCCAGCAACTCGTCGATGCCCACCGGCCGTTCAGTCACGACTGCCACCGTCCCTGCGTCCGCCGGCTCCTCGCAGGTGCCGCCGCTTGCCGTCACCCCGGTGCCGCCCACCGGCTTCTCGTTCGCGTCGCCGCTCACCACCACGCCACCGCCCGCCGCTCTCGCGGCCGGGCCACCGCCGGCCGTCACCACATCAGCACCTGCCGAAGATTCATCCGTGCCGCTCACTGCCAGTCCTCCGGGCGTTCGACCTGCTCCAGGCGGAGCACCTGGCCTGCGCGGCTGTAGCGGCGGATGCGCGGCAGCGGCGGGTAGTAGGCGTGCACGGAGATCGCGTGCTCGTCCCGGGACTCGTTGAGGACCTCGTGGACATGGTGGCGGCCGAAGGAGCGGCCCTCGCCGGCGGGCAGTCGGCGTTCGCGGTCCATGTCCGCGGTGAGTTCCAGGGTCTTCCAGCCGTCGGTCGGCAGCCGGGCGGCGAGCGAGTTCTCCTTGAGGACGCCGGAAGCCGTGAGGAAGGCGCCGACCGAGTCGGCGTGGTCGTGCCAGCCCGTGCCGGTACCGGGCGGCCAGCCGATCAGCCACGCCTCGCTGCCACCCGGACCTTCGAGCCGCACCCAGGTGCGGCCCTCGGGATCGAGCGGGAGGGAGGCGATCAGCTCGGCGTCGGCGGCGGTGCGCCGTACGAAGTCGAGGAGGTCCGCCTGGGTCGGCCCAGAACCGACGGCAGGGGACACGGGAACAGGGGACACAGACACGTACACCGTCCTGAAGCCTGAAGAGGGTTCGCGGAACGGGCGCACCGCGGCGCCCGGACAGGAAGAGGGATGCGAATTCAGCAGGACGGGCGACACACGCAGCCCGCATAGCGGACGAGGTCCATGTGGACCCTCCGCCACAGGCGCACGCAGGTGTCGGTCATGGTCCGGAGTACAGCATGCCGGTGTACGCAGGTCAACTCACCGTCACCATGTGGACAGAGGGTGACGGGCCGTCGGGTCAGCGGGCTCCGGAGGCCGCCTGCGCCGCCGCCTCTTCCTTGTCCGCTCCGCCCATCGTCGCCGCGGCGGCCACGTACAGGTCGGCCGGACGGACCCCGCTCAGCGCGGTGACCAGATGGCCGTCGGGGCGCACGAGCAGCACGCTGTGCGCGGGCGCACCCGGGTAGCTCTCGGCGACCAGCAGTTCGCCGGGGTACGGCAGCGCGCTCACGGCCGCCGCGAGCCGGGGCATGATCCCGGCGGACATCCAGTGCTTGCGGTCCCACACCCCCGTGCCCGGCGCGATCAGGACGACGAGCAGGGCGCCACGGCCGAGCCGTTCGCGCAGTTGGACGAAGGAACCATCCTCCGCGGTGACCCGTACGTCGGTGACCTGTGCGCCGGGCGGGGTGTCGACCGGGATCACGCCCTCCAGCTGCCGGGGCGCGAGCGGGGAGCCGGCGTACACCCCCGGCGCACCGAGCGGTCCGCGCCCCAAGTGACCGTCCGTGAGCAGCGCGTCGTGGCCGCGCGCCGTGCCCGGGACGATCTGGCGCAGCCCGCCGGAACCGCGCAGCACCGGCAGCACCTGGTCGGCGGCGCGCAGCCGGGCGGCGACCACCGCGCGCCGCTCGGCCTGGTAGCTGTCCAGCAGCGCCTCACGCGGACCGTGGTGCCAGGCCGGGCCCAGCTTCCAGGCAAGGTTGTCGGCGTCCCTGAGGCCCTCGTCCAGCCCCTGGGTGCCGAGCGCACCGAGCAGATGGGCCGCGTCCCCGGCGAGGAAGACCCGGCCGGCGCGCCACCGGCGGGCCAGCCGGTGGTGCACCGTGTGGACACCGGTGTCGAGCAGGTCGTACGGCGGTGTGGAGCCGTTCGCCCAGCCCGCGAGCGTCTCGCGGATCCGGGCCACCAGGATCTCGGGCGTGACCAGCTCCTTGCCCGGTGGCAGCAGCCAGTCCAGGCGCCACACGCCGTCCGGGAGGGGGCGGGCGGTCACCTCCCCGGCCGAGGGCCCGGACTGCCGCCACGGCGGCGTCCGATGAAGCAACGCGCGGCCCTCCCACGGAAGTTCCACGCGCAGCGCGGCGACCGCGTGCCGCTCCACCGCCGTACGGCCCGGGAACCGGATGTCCAGGAGTTTGCGCACGATGGAGCGCGAGCCGTCGCAGCCGACCAGGTAACTGCCACGCCACCAGGTGCCGTTCGCGCCACGGGTGTGCGCGGCGACGCCGGAACGCTCCTGCTCGATCGCGTCCAGGCGGCTGTCCACGGCCGTCCGCACCAGTGGCTCGTCGGCGATGGCCGCGCGCAGAGCGGCCGTGACGACGTGCTGGGCGATGTGCAGGGGGGCGGCGGGATCGTCCTCGCCGAAGGCGATCTCGTTCAGCACCTGCTTGCGCCTGACCGACCGCCAGCCGGCCCAGCGCACACCCTGCTCACCGAGCGGCACTCCGGTCAGCCGCTCCAGCAGGGCTGCCGTGTCCTCGCGCAGGACGACCGTGCGCGCCGGGCGGGGCTCGTCCTTGCCGGGGCCCTCGTCCAGGACGACGGAGGGCACCTCCTGGCGGGCCAGCGCCAGGGCCAGCGTGAGCCCGACGGGCCCCGCTCCGACGATGATCACCGGGTCCATGACGCGGTGCCCCCTGCCCGTGAGGATGCCCTGACGGAGACAAGTGAACAGGAAGGCGGAGCGAGGTGCACGATCACAGAACGTATGCAACCCATTGGCAGAGTTTGCGTCAAGCGACGGAGGGCAGTGGCGATCAGGCCACTGCCCTCGGGTGACGCATTCGGCCTGACCTGGCGTCAGGCCGCGGCTCCCGTTCCCGCGTGGCCCGCGATGTTTACGGAGTCCTCGACGCCGAGCACCGCGCCGGTCGACTTCTTGCGCCGCCGCAGCCGCCCCTCCAGCCAGCTCGCGAACGAGGTCAGGGAGAAGTTGATGGCCACGAAGATCACGGCCACCACCGTGAAGGAGGCGATGGTGTTGGCGCCGTAGTAACCGCTCATCGTGTTCGCCGAGGCGAGCAGCTCGGGGAAGGTGAGGACGGCGCCGCCGAGCGCGGTGTCCTTCACGATGACCACCAGCTGGCTGACGATCGCCGGGAGCATCGCGGTGACCGCCTGCGGCAGCAGGATGAGCCGCATCACCTGACCCTTGCGCAGGCCGATGGCCATGGCCGCCTCGGACTGGCCCTTCGGCAGAGCGAGGATGCCCGCGCGGACGATCTCGGCGAGCACCGACGCGTTGTACAGCACCAGACCGGTCACGACCGCGTACAGCGGGCGGTCGTCGGAAGTGACGTCGGTGTACTGGCTGTACAGCTCGTTACCGAAGATCATCAGGACCAGTACCGGGATCGCGCGGAAGAACTCGACCACGATCGTGGCCGGGACGCGTACCCACACGTGGTCCGAGAGCCGGGCGATACCGAGGGTGGCACCCAGCGGCAGCGCGATGAGCATCGCCAGTGCCGCCGCCTTCAGCGTGTTCTGCAGGCCGGGCCAGATGTACGTCGAGTACGCCTCACCGCTGAAGAACGGCTTCCACAGTGCCCAGTCCAGCTGGCCCTTGTCGTCCAGGGCCTTGTACACCCACCACAGGACGGCCGCGAGGACGACGAGGAAACCCGCCGTGTACAGGACGTTGCGCCGCTTGGCGCGGGGGCCCTGGGCGTCGTACAGGACCGAACTCATCGCTTCACCGCCACCTTCTTGCTCACCCATCCGAGGATCAGACCGGTCGGCAGGGTCAGGCAGCAGAACCCGAAGGCGATGACCGCGGAGATCGCCAGCAGCTGTGCCTCGTTCTCCACCATCTTCTTCATCAGGAGCGCCGCTTCCGCCACGCCGATCGCGGCCGCCACCGTCGTGTTCTTCGTCAACGCGATCAGGACGTTGGCCAGCGGGAGGACGGCCGCGCGGAAGGCCTGCGGGAGTACGACCAGGAACAGCACCTGGGTGAAGCTCAGGCCGATGGCCCGGGCGGCCTCCGCCTGGCCGACCGGCACCGTGTTGATGCCGGCACGGATCGCCTCACAGACGAACGACGACGTGTAGACGATCAGGCCGAGCACGGCCAGCCGGAAGTTCGCCGTGTCGACGTTGTCCGCCGCGCCCAGAGTGATGTTCAGCGTGTCGTGCAGCCCGAGCGAGGCGAACAGAATGATCACCGTGAGCGGGATGTTCCGCACGATGTTCACGTAGGCGGTGCCGAAACCGCGCATCAGCGGCACCGGGCCGACCCGCATGGCGGCCAGCAGGGTGCCCCAGACCAGGGAGCCCACGGCGGACAGCAGCGTCAGCTGCACTGTCGTCCAGAAGGCGCCCAGCACGTCGTACTTGTCAAGAAAGTCGAACACGATCTCCCGCGCTTCCGCGTGTTGGGGATGCCCGGGTGCGCCGCCCTCGTGGACGGCGCACCCTCGGGCGTTGCCTCAGCTCTTGATGTCGCCGATCTTCGGGGCGGGCTCGTTCTTGTAGTCGGCCGGGCCGAAGTTCTTCTTCACGGCCGCCGCCCAGGAACCGTCGGAGACCATCTCCTCGAGCGCCTTGTTGATCTTGTCCTTGAGGGCGCTGCCCTTCTTGACGCCGATGCCGTAGTTCTCGTTGGTCATCTTGAAGCCGCCGAGCTTGAACTTGCCCTTGAACTGGGACTGGGCGGCGTAGCCGGCGAGGATCGAGTCGTCCGTGGTCAGCGCGTCGATCGCCTTGCTCTGCAGACCGGTCAGGCACGCCGAGTACGTCGGGTACTGCTGGAGCTGCGCCTTGGGGGCGAGCGTGTCGTGCACGTTCTGCGCCGACGTCGAGCCCGTCACCGAACAGAGCTTCTTGTGGTTGAGGTCGGCCGGCGACTTGATGGAGTTGTCGTTGGCGCGGATCAGCACGTCCTGGTGGGCCAGCAGGTACGGGCCGGCGAAGTCGACCTTCTGCTGGCGCGCCGGGGTGATCGAGTACGAGGCGGCGATGAAGTCGACGTCACCGCGCTGCAGCATGGTCTCGCGGTCGGCGCTCTTCGACTCCTTCCACTCGATCTGGTCCGCGCTGTAACCGAGCTTCTTGGCGACGTAGGTGGCCACGTCGACGTCGAAGCCCGAGTAGCCCTGCGGGGTCTTCTGGCCGATGCCGGGCTGGTCGAACTTGATGCCGATGGCGATCGTCTTGCCGCCGCCGGAGGAACCGCTGCCGTTCTTCTTCCCGCCGCCGCACGCGGTGGCCCCCACGGTAAGGGCGAGTACGACGGCCGAGGCGGCGGTGACCTTGCGGAGCTTCATGGTGAACATCCTTTGAGTGGTGAGGAACGCGGTCCGTTGGAAAAGGCAACCCGCGGGTTGGAAAAGCCAACCCGTGGCGCGGGGCGGGCCCGTACCGTCAGTGGTGCAGGATCTTGGACAGGAAGTCCTTGGCCCGGTCGCTGCGCGGGTTGCTGAAGAACTGGTCGGGCGCAGCCTGTTCGACGATCCGGCCGTCGGCCATGAAGACCACACGGTTTGCAGCCGATCGTGCGAAGCCCATCTCATGGGTGACGACGACCATCGTCATGCCCTCGCGGGCGAGCTGCTGCATGACCTCGAGGACCTCGTTGATCATCTCGGGGTCGAGGGCGGAGGTCGGCTCGTCGAAGAGCATGACCTTCGGGCCCATCGCCAGCGCCCGCGCGATGGCCACACGCTGCTGCTGGCCGCCGGACAGCTGGGCGGGGTACTTGTCGGCCTGGGTGCCCACGCCGACCCGGTCGAGCAGGGACCGGGCCGTGTCCTCGGCCTGCTTCTTGTCCGCCTTGCGGACCTTGAGCTGCCCCAGCATCACGTTCTCGAGCACCGTCTTGTGCGCGAAGAGGTTGAAGGACTGGAAGACCATCCCGACGTCCGCCCGCAGCCGGGCCAGCTCCTTGCCCTCCGCGGGCAGGGGCCTGCCGTCGATCGAGATGGTGCCCGAGTCGATCGTCTCCAGGCGGTTGATGGTGCGGCAGAGGGTCGACTTTCCGGACCCGGAGGGCCCGATGACCACGACGACCTCGCCGCGGGCGATCGTCAGGTCGATGTCCTGGAGCACATGCAACGCGCCGAAGTGCTTGTTGACGCTCTTCAGGACGACCAGTTCGTCGGACGTGACCACGTCTTCCTTGGTCACCGATACATTGGTCATCGCTCTCGGGCTCCGTCCTCCTCGGTTTCGGTGGACAGTAGTGAGCCGCTGTGACCTGCGTCATCACATCTGAGGGAGATCTGAGCATCACGATCCGATAGCAATCGGACACGTGTCGTAGCACTTGGCGCCCGGGTGCGTATCGGCCGGATAACGGAAGCGACGGGCAACCGGAACGCTCTTGACGCCGTCCTTGTCCATCGGCGTGACTGCCATGGTGCACGCGCGCGTGACCTACAGGACGCGCGCGAACCCAGACCGTACGACCGCTGAACCGGAGGGGGCCGGGATGAGACTGCTGCTCGTCGAGGACGACAACCACGTCGCCGCGGCCCTGTCCGCCGTACTCGCGCGACACGGCTTCGACGTCACCCACGCGCGCAGCGGCGAGGAGGCCCTCCAGGCGCTCGTCCCCGAGGGCAACGGCTTCGGCGTGGTCCTGCTCGACCTGGGCCTGCCCGACCAGGACGGCTACGAGGTCTGCGGCAAGATACGCAAGCGCACCAGCACCCCGGTGATCATGGTCACCGCGCGCTCCGACGTCCGCTCCCGGATCCACGGGCTCAACCTGGGCGCCGACGACTACGTGGTGAAGCCGTACGACACCGGGGAACTGCTCGCCCGTATCCATGCCGTCAGCCGGCGCAGCGTGCACGAGGACGCGGCGACCGGCGGCGAGAGCACCCTGCACCTCGGTCCCATGCGCATCGAACTGCCCACCCGGCAGGTCACCGTGGATGGTTCGGTAATCCAACTGACCCGCAAGGAGTTCGATCTGCTCGCCCTGCTCGCACAGCGCCCCGGCGTGGTCTTCCGGCGGGAACAGATCATCAGCGAGGTCTGGCGCACCAGTTGGGAGGGCACCGGCCGCACCCTGGAGGTGCATGTCGCCTCCCTGCGCGCCAAACTGCGCATGCCCGCCCTGATCGAGACCGTACGCGGCGTCGGCTACCGGCTCGTCGCCCCGGCCGCCTAGCGGGGACGGGTGCGCACACGGCTGCTGCCGCTGCTCATCGTCCTGATGGCGGCCGTCCTCCTCGCCCTCGGCCTGCCGCTCGCCCTCAGCCTGGCCGCCGCACAGCAGCAGCGGGTCGTCGTCGACCGCATCGACGACACGGCACGCTTCGCGGCGCTCGCCCAGTTCGTCACCGACGGCCACAGCGGGTCCCGGCGCACCAGCACCGACGAGCGTCTGGAGGCCCTGCGCAGCGAACTGGACAGCTACTACGGCGTCTACGGCATCCGCGCGGGTGTCTTCTACCGCAACGGCACGGCGATGGCCAACGCCCCGGGCGACTGGTTCGTACCGCGGACGGGGGAGATGCGGGGGGCCTTCGACGAGGCGCTGCTCAGCCGGCGCAGCCACGACCCCAAGCAGGTCTGGCCCTGGCAGCGCAGCCGGCTGGTCGTCGCCTCTCCGGTGATCCGGGACGGGGACGTCGTGGCGGTCGTGGTCACCGACTCGCCCACCGGGCAGATGCGTTCGCGGATCCTGCGCGGCTGGCTGTTCATCGCGGCCGGCGAGAGCGCGGCGATGCTGCTGGCCGTCGGCGCGGCGCTGCGGCTGACCGGCTGGGTGCTCAGACCGGTACGGGTGCTGGACGCCACCACGCACGACATCGCCACCGGACGGCTGAAGTCCCGGGTCGCGGTCGCCGGCGGGCCGCCGGAACTCAGACGGCTGGCCCGGTCGTTCAACGAGATGGCGGACAACGTCGAGGATGTGCTGGAGCAGCAGCGTGCCTTCGTCGCGGATGCCTCGCACCAGTTGCGCAACCCCCTCGCGGCGCTGCTGCTGCGCATCGAACTGCTCGCTCTGGACCTCCCGGAGGGCAATGAGGAGATCGCCTCGGTCCGCACCGAGGGCAAGCGCCTCGCGCAGGTCCTGGACGATCTGCTCGACCTGGCGCTGGCCGAACACGCCGAGGCGGACCTGCGGCTGACCGACATCGGGGCGCTCACCGAGGAGCGGGTCGCCGCCTGGTCACCGGCCGCCGACGCCAAGGGTGTCCGGCTGACCGGGGACTGCCCGCCCACGACCGCCTGGGCGGACCCGATCACCCTGTCCAGCGCCCTGGACGCGGTGATCGACAACGCCGTGAAGTTCACCCCCGAGGGCGGCACGGTGGATGTCACCGTCGTCGCCGACGGCTCCACCTCCACCGTCGTCGTCACCGACACCGGACCCGGCCTCACCGACGAGGAACTCGCGCGCGTGGGCGACCGCTTCTGGCGCAGTGGCCGTCACCAGAACATCAAGGGCTCGGGCCTCGGCCTCTCCATCGTGCGCGCGTTGCTCATGGCGGGCGGCGGCTCGATCGAGTACGCCCACCATGAGCCGCGGGGGTTGCGGGTGACGGTGCGCGTGCCCCGGCACGGGGAATCCTGACCGGCGGGGGAGAGCCTGGGGACTCGCTCGGGCCGCTACGGCTTCATCGACCGGTAATAGCGCCGGGCGCCCTCCTGGAGCGGCAAAGGATCGGTGTAGATGGCGGTGCGCAGGTCCACCAGCTGGGCGGAGTGGACGTGGGCGCCGATGCCGTCGCGGCTCTTGATGACCGTACGGGTCACCCACTCGGTCAGCCGGGGGTCCACGTCCGTGCGGGTCATCAGGAGGTTGGCCACGGCGATCGTCGGGACCTCGGTGCTCTGTACGGCCCGGTAGGTGGACTCGGGGATGTTGGTGGCCCGGTAGTAGCGCGCCTCCTGGCCTTCCCGGTGCAGCCGGGTGACGAGGTCGTCCTGGATCGGCACGAACTTGAAGGCGGACTTCCTGGCCAGCGTGACGAGTCCCTTGGTGGGCAGCCCGCCCGACCAGAAGAAAGCGTCGATCTTGTGCTGCTCCAGCCGGTCGGGCCCGGTGTCTATGCCGTCCGCGAACGGGGTGATGTCCCTGCGCGGGTCGATGCCGGCGGCCTTGAGGACCCGGTCGGCGATCAGCCGCACCCCGGAGTGGGGCAGCCCGATCGCCACCCGCTTGTGCCGCAGGTCCGCGAGGTTTCTGATGTCCGAGTCGCTGGGCACGACGAGCTGTACGTAGTCGTCGTAGAGCCGGGCCACCCCGCGCAGTCGTCCGGCGCTGCCGCCGTGCGCCAGCTCGTACGCCCCCACCGCGTCGGCCGCCGCGATGGTGAAGTCGGCCTTGCCGGTCGCCACCCGCTCCACGTTCTCCTGTGAACCGGCGCTGTTGAGCAGCCTCACCTTCAGGTCGGGCATGTCCTTGGCGAACTCGGCGCGCAGCCGCTCGCCGTACTCCTGGTACACCCCTCGGGGTGTGCCCGTGCTGAAGACGATCGTCCCTCTCGGCGGCTTCTCGCCCAGCGGCAGCAGCCACCACAGCAGCAGCCCGAGCACGACGGCACCGGCGGCCGCGGCCGGCAGCGCCCGGCGTCTGCTGATACGGGGGAGCACCTTGGACATGCGGCGATCCTGCCAGGCCGGGCGCGGCGCTGACCAGGGCCGAGGTCACTCCGGGCCCGCGAAGAGGCCGCTCAGGGCTCGCGAAGGGGCCGCTGCGGGCTCGTGAAGAGGCCGCTGCGGGCAGCCCGGGAAGAGGGGCACGGGCGCTGTCAGTGGCGGCCGTTAGAGTCGTCGCATGAGCACTTCGCCCGCCGACCTCGTCCGAGAGTTCCACCGCGCCTTCGGCCTTGACGCCCGCAGAACGCCGACGGAGGTGCACCCCGAACTGGCCGCGCACCGTGGGGAACTGCTCGCCGAGGAGGCCGCGGAGGTCGCCGAGGTCGCGGTCGACGGCCCGCTGGACAGGCTCGCGCACGAACTGGCCGACGTGGTCTACGTGGCGTACGGCACGGCGCTGGTCCATGGCATCGACCTCGACCAGGTGATCGCCGAGATCCACCGCGCCAACATGAGCAAGCTCGGCCCGGACGGGCAGGTCGCCCGCCGGGCCGACGGCAAGGTCCTCAAGGGGGAGCACTACCGGGCCCCGGACGTGTCGGCCGTACTGCGCCGCCAGGGCTGGATACCGGCGGCGCGGCGCGGTGCCGCGGAGCCGAGCGCCTAGAAGGTGCCGCTCGCCAGCTTCCACTCGCGGTTCAGGGCGCCCAGCGGAATGCTCCGCTGGATGACCGGCGTACCGAAGACGGACAGCTGGAGCCGCAAGGTCCCGGACAGGTCGACCCCGCCGTACACACTCCAGGCGCCCTCGGCCTTCGCCCCGCCGCCGGCGGAGGAGGCGGTGACCGTGCCGGAGGCCTCGCCGCGCAGATACGGGGCCAGGTCGGCGGTGACACCGACGGTGCCGTAGAGACCGACGGAGGCCTCGGCGCCGAGCGCCGTCTTCACGGTCCCGGCCGTGGTGACGGAGGCGCGCACGGGCGTGCTCGTCATGTCCGAGGAGCTGACCGGCGTCCAGCCCTTGGCCACGCCGAAGGTGCCGCCCGCCTTGAAGTCGCCCTTCATGTGCTGCTCGACGTCGACGGTGACCCGCCCGTCGCCGCTGATCTGGATGTAGCAGGTCAGGTCGAGGTTGACGACGACGGGTACGGGGCCGACCTGCAGGACGGGGTCGGCGTGCAGCTTGGCGAACGGGATCCGCAGCGGGGTGCCGGTGCTCACGGCCGCCCGGCCCCTGACCGCCCAGCCGGAGGTCCAGTCGCCGGACACACCGAGGTAGGCGGAGCCGGGCGGGGCCTCGCTGCCGGCGCCGCCGTAGGCGAAGTCGACCTGCGGGGCGACCTGGACGAAGCCGTTCACCGCGGCGGTGGCCGAGGCGGGCGCGCCCTGGGCCGTCGGGATGCCGGCGCTGACATCGAGCCGGAGGCTGCCGAGCGGCACCGTCGCGCCCTTGGGACCGACGTGCATGTCACCGGCCTTGGCCCAGGACACCTTCACGTCCGGCAGCAGCTTGTCGACGGAGAACGCCGCGGGGTCGACCGGCACGGCGCCCTTGGCCGTCTCGTCGCCCAGCAGCGCGTTGAGGGTGGCGGGTTCCGTCTGTACCTCGGTGCCGCCGTTCTTCGCGCCGAGCACCTTGGTGACCTTGGCGAGCAGCCCATGGGGTGCGCCGGGCGCGGGCGCGCTGGCGATCACATCGCCGACGGCGGCCTTGTGCGCGGCGCCGGAGGGAGTGGGCGAGGCCGTCGGGGAGCCGGATGAACTCCCGTGGCGGGCGGGCTTGTCGGAGAGGAGGGCCCGCCGGGTGTGGCTGTCGTACGAGCTGATGGCGAGCGCCGTCTTGTGCGCCCGCTGCCCGGAGCCGGCCGGTCCCGCCGTGGCGGTCGCGGCGGTGGCGGGAGCGGCGGCGACGGCGAGCGAGTGGTCCGCGCCGTCGGTGGGCCGGCCGGCGGCCCCGACCTCGACCTGCCGGCCGTGCCCGGCCGCCGCCGACGTCTCGGCGTGCGATGCGGTCGAGGAGCAGGCCGCGGAGAGGAAGAGGGCGGTCACGGCGAAAGAGGGCAGCAGGGCACGTCTGTGCCGCATGCGTCTGCGCATGGTGGGTCCTGTGTGGGGTGGGGGGTGACAGAGAGGTACCGGACGAGCGGCTACTTGACGGTAGAACCGGCCGGTAACTCGTGATCGTTCATGAGCATGCCATGCCCACCTGCGGGGTTCCCCCACAATCCGGCCACATCTCAACGTGACGTGTGCCACGAGGAGTTGGAGTCAGCGGTCGGCTCCGGGCCCTTCTCCGGGGCTCAGCGGCCGGTCAGGCCCGTGCCGCCGAGGCGGGCCAGCAGGGAGGACAGCTGTGCGATGTCGTCGGCGCTCCACGCCGGGGCGGCGAAGACCTCGGTGGCTGTCTCCTCGGCCGTGGCGAGCATGTCCTTCAGGCGCCGTCGGCCCGTCGCGGTCAGCGATGCGTAGGCCACGCGCGCGTCCCGGACGTCCGGTTCGCGGGTGACCAGCCCGATCCGCTCCAGCGGAGCGAGCCCCCGGGTGACCCCGGAGGCCGTCAGGCCCAGTGCCTCGGCGAGGTCGACCCGGCGCATACGGCCGCCGGGCGCCTGCCCCAGCCGTAGCAGCACGGTGAAGTCGGCCAGGCTGACCCCGTGGAGCCCGCCCAGCCGGGAGTCGAAGCGCCGTACGAGCGCCGCCTGGGCCCGTACCAGCCGCAGTGCCGCGTCCAGGGTGTCCCGGGTGTCACTCATGACCGCTGCTCACTCCTCTGCACCGGCTCCTTCTCGTTGCCATCTCCTTGAGTACTCAAGTTTATGAGCCGTTCGAACGGGCCGCGCGCCGCTGCCGCTTGCCCAGCGGCGCCTGGGAGAGGTCCTCGGCGGTGGAGCGGAGGTTCTTGAAGCCGTAGCCGCGCTCGGTCAGCCAGGCTTTCGCCGCCTCCTCGGCCCGCTCGGTCGCCTCCAGGATGTCCTCCTCTTCCTCCCCGGTGTCGGAGAACCGGAAGACGAAGGCCGGGCGGGCGGCGATGTCGTAGGTCAGGTGGCCCTCGGGGGTGAAGGCGGCGCGCAGCACGTCGTGTTCGGCGGCGTCGGCCAGCAGCGCGGCCCGCTGCGCTTCGGTGAGGCCGTCGAAGGCGCCGCGTACGGTGATCCGGAAAGTGCGGGTACTCATCCCGCGACCATAGGCTCAGCGGGCTCGCCGCCTCCACCGGGTTTCCGGAGACCGCCGCGGCCCTCTCCGCCGCCGTACCGCGGCCGGCGTCGGTCGCGTGACCGCGCCCGAGGCCGCGGCAATTGGAGCCGTGGCCGTAGGGACGCTGCCGTCCGCTGCCCGGCTCGGGGCGCGGCGGGCTGTGTACGACATCGGCCTGGCCGAGTTGGCGCGCGGCGCGGGATGGGAGGTGCACTTCGTGGTGCGCGCCCCCGAGGCGGCGGCGCTGGTGGAACGCATCCCGGCCGGCCTCCGCCCGGCGCACGACCGGCGTGCGGCTCGCTGACCCGCGCCGGCTCGTGGTGCGCGGTGGCCGGTGCGTCCCTGGCCGGAAGCCGTCGTCCGCCGATCAACGGGGCTCTAGGCTCGGATGTGCTCGACGATCTCGGTGAAGGGGCCTGAACAGCGGTGGTGGACAAGCGCGTTGTCGTCGTGACCGGCGGAGGATCGGGTATCGGGGAGGCCACGGCCCGGCTGCTGAGCGAGGCCGGTCACCACGTGGTCGTCTCCGGTCGGCGTACCGAACCCCTGCGGCGCGTCGCGGCGGAGACCGGGGCGCTGGCGTATCCGTCCGACGTCGGGGACCCCGATGCGGCCGAGGGGCTGGTCCGGGCGGCCCTGACCGCGCACGGGCGGCTCGACGGGCTGGTGCTGAACGCCGGAATCGGGCGCGGCGGAGCCGTGGGAGACATGTCGTTGCGGGACTGGGAGGAGGTCATGCGCACCAACGTCACCGGTCCGCTGCTCCTGCTGCGCGCCGCGATCCCGCATCTGCTGGAGTCCAGGGGGTCGGTGGTCGCCGTCGCTTCGGTGTCCGCGCTGCGCAACGGCACGAGCAACGCCCCGTACGCCACCTCCAAGGCGGCCCTGCTCCAGCTCTGCCGGTCGGTCGCCGTCGATTACGGGCGTCAGGGGGTGCGTGCCAACGTCGTGTGCCCCGGCTGGGTGAAGACGGAGATGGCCGACCGGCGCATGGCGCGCTTCGCCGCGGAGACGGACCGGCGCGGTGGCGTGCCGGCCGCCTACGAGGAGGCGACCAGGATGCTGCCCCTGGGGCGTCCGGGCGAGCCGCGTGAGATCGCGGAGGCGATCGGCTGGCTGCTGTCGCCGGCGGCGTCGTACGTCAACGGATCCGTCCTGACCGTGGACGGCGGCGCGACGGCCCTGGACCCGGGAACGCTCGCCTTCGACTTCCACATCGCCCCACGCTCCGGCGAGGACTCCGTACCGGCGCGGTGAGTACCGGCCCCGGTCGGCCGCCCGAGGAGCGCCTACGCTTGAGCCATACGGCGGCGACCGGCGGCCGGCCGTGGTCGTCGGCTTTCACGAGGCGGTCCGTACTTCGCCGTTCCCGCTGGTCAGGGGCGTGTCGTTGCGCGCGCAGCGGGTCGGCTGACGCTGTGGCCCGTACCGGAAGGCGGTGGCGTTCCATGCGGTACGTGGCGGTGAGCGCGCTGAGTCATCCCGGGCTGCTTCGCGAACGGAACGAGGACAGCCTGGTGGCCGGCCCGTGGACCCTGTGCGCCACAGCGACCGAGAGTCCGCAGACGCTGCTCTTCCCGCTCGGCACGCCCCTTGCCGTCGCCGTCGCCGACGGCCTCGGCGGGCATCCCGGCGGCGATGTGGCCAGCTCCCTGGTCGTCCGCCGGATCGCGTCCATCGGCCCCGCCCTGAGCAGCGAGGACGCCGTCCGCGACGCCGTGAACGCCTGCAACCGCGCGGTGTACGCCGCCGGCGACGACGAGAGAAGCGGCCTCACCACCATGGGTACGACGATCGCCGGCGTCGTCGTGCAGCCCGGTTCGCTGCTGGTGTTCAACGTGGGCGACAGCCGGGTCTTCGCGGCTTCCCCCGACGGGCTGCGCCGGCTGAGCGTCGACGACAGCCCCCCACTCGAACCGGGGCGGCGCACCACGTCCATCGTCACCCAGTGCCTGGGCGGCAGCCCCGCCTACCGTGCCGTCCGTCCCCATGTGACGGCCGAGCCCGTGTCCTTCGGCGACCGGTACCTCATCTGCACCGACGGTCTGACCGATCCCGTGCCGCAGGAGGTGCTCGACGAGGTGATGCGGGAGCACGACGACGGCCGGGCGGCCTTCGAGCTGTGGAAGGCCGCCATCGCGGAGGGCGGCCCCGACAACATCACGCTGGCGGTCGTACGCGTCGCGGACGCATAGCAGCACCGCTGGGCGCGGGCCCGAAGACGTACTTCTCCCCGGCAGCGCCTCAAGGCGGCTCCGCCTCGTCCGGCGGGAAGCCGTATCGTCCCTGCAGACGGACGAAGCAGGCCCCGGTCAGCACCCGCAGCCGCGCCAGGCCCGATGCGGTGCGCTCGAAGCACACCACCTCCTCCTGGCCGCCCGGCCCTATCGGCTGCACCAGACGGCCGCGCGGTACGGTCTGTGCGATCAGCGGCTCGGGCACCTCCGGGAAGGCGGCCGACACGAGGACGGCGTCGTACGGAGCACGGTCCGGCACACCGCCGCTGCCGTCGCCGACCCGCAGTTCCACGTTCCGCACGCCCTGACGTGCGAGGTTCATGTGTGCCTGGCGTGCTATGTCCGGCCGTATCTCGATGCTGACCACGTCCGCGGCCAGCCGGGCGAGCAGAGCGGTCTGGAAGCCGAGGCCCGTGCCGACCTCCAGGACGTGCTCGCTCCCGCGCAGGTCGAGGCCCTCGATCATCAGGGCGGACAGCGAGGGCTGCGTGGTGACCTGCCCCTGCCCGATCGCGACGGGTACGTCCAGGTAGGCGGCAGCCGGCTCACCGGCCGGGACGAATGCGGCGCGGGGCGTCGTCCGTACGGCCTCCAGCAGCCGCTCGTCCCTGATCCCGGCGGCTGTGAGGGCCTGTACGAGATCGTCCGGTTCTCCGGGTACGCAGGAGGCCACGGGCAGTTTCACCACACCTGGACACGGGCCGTCCGGCCGCGCGAGCGCCTACGGTTGAGACATGAGCGAGATCGTCGTCTACGAACTCGACAGACCGGCCGCGACGCGCCCCTCGGCGGGATCGGGGGAACGGCGTGTCCGCACAGTGCACGCGGCACCCATGGCCCCGGGGTCGCGCACGAGAGCGGGACCGCGGACCCTGTGCGGCAAGGACACCTTCGCCATGGAGACGTCCGGCTGGGACCCCTCCGACCACCCCGGAGCGCCCTGGTACCCGGAGGAATACGCATCCGTGGTCTGCCCGGACTGCGCTGCCGTGATCGAGACCTGACCGCCGTACCGGCCGCCGGACGTGTTCCCGCCGCTCACCCGCGTTCCAGGTACTCCTTGAAGTGCTCCAGATCGCTGCGGACGAGCCGTTCGATGGCGTTCGTCTGCGCGAACCCCTTCGGCCCGCCGAAAATGTCCCGGACGGTGGCGGGGTCGTACTCCAGCCGTGCCTGGATCCGGGTGTGATCGCGGTCGATCGGCTGGACCGAGAAGGATCCGGTCATCGCGGGGTCGCCCGTGGTGAGCCACTCCATCACGTGCTCGCCGCGGTCGGTGAGCTCGGCCTCGACCTCCCGGGCCCGGCCACCTGCCTCGACGTCCAGGTGCGCTCGGCCTCCCGCCTCCGTACGCGCGCCCCGCACTCCTTCCACGAAGCGCGGATAGTTCTCCACCCGGTGAAGGGTCTCCCAGGCCGTGTCGACCGGAACCCCGATGTCGACGTGTAGCTCGAGGGTGCTCATGGCTCACCTCCGCGTGCAGCTCATGACGCCTGGCCTTCTGCTTACAGTGTGCGCCCGCAGGAGGCGGGACGAACACTACTTGCAAAGATGCCTTGCAAACATCCTTTGCAACTCATAGCCTGCCGGCATGGCCGAACAACCGCCCGCCCGGGAGATCACCGATGTCGAAGCGCTGCGCGCCTTCGCGCACCCGATGCGGCAGAGGATCGAGCAATGCCTGCGGCAGGGGCCGGCCAACTCCGCCGCGCTCGCACGCGAGTTGGGCGAGAGTACGGGGCTGGTCAGCTACCACCTGCGGCAGCTGGCCAAGCACGGCTTCGTCGAGGAGGTCCCGGAGCTGGCGAAGGGGCGGGAGCGCTGGTGGCGGGTGGTGCCGGGGGACCGGCGGTTCCCGCCGTACAGCCGGCAGACGGCGCAGATGCGCGAGGCGCTGACCGAGATGCATCGGCTCAACCTCGCCGAACTGGTCGACTCCGCCCGGCGTTTCGAGGAGGCACGCGACACGCTGGGGCCCTGGGCCGACGCGGCGCTCTTCTCGCGCGCCACGCTCCGGGTCGACCCCGACCAACTCCGCGCGTTCTTCGAGGAGTACATCGCGCTCCTCTACCGCTACTCGGCCCCGGAACAGGGGAACACGCCCGAGGCACGGACCGTGCTCGTCCGGCTGCTCGGCATTCCCGAGACCGACTGACCGAGCGGCCCGACCGACAACGAAGGGGGACGCACGCCGTGCTGCTCTCGGCTAGGTCCGCAGCACCGATACGCGCCGTACTGGCCGCCCTGTCCGGGGCATTGGCCGGCGCCCTCCTCCTGCTGGCCGCGCCCATGGCGTACGCCGGCGGGGACGGGCCGGCCCGCCAGGAGGTCACCTTCCGCGGTGGCGGGGGCTCGTCCTGCACGGCACCATCCTCAGCAGGGACGGAGCGCCCGGGCCGGAACCCGGCATCGTACTCGTCGGCGGCTCGGGCCCCGGGCCCCGGGACGAGTACCGGCAGGAGGCCGAGGCGTTCGCCCGGGCCGGGATCACCACGCTCGTCTACGACAAGCGGACCGCCGGCTACTCCCTGCTCCACCGGGACTTCGGCCCGCTGGCCGACGACGCGCTCGCGGAGTGCGGCTGTTGCAGTCGAGGAGCGGGGTGAACCCACGTCAGGTCGGGCTGTGGGGCTTCAGCGAGGGGGGCTGGGTGGCGCCGCTGGCCGCGTCGCGCTCGGCCGACGTCGCGTTCGTCGTCACCATCGGCGGGCCCGGCTACGACCCGCTGCGTACCCAGGCCTGGAACCTCGCCACGCATCTGCACCACCGGGGGGTGGGCGGAGCGTTCCGTCGCACCGTGGCCGGACCCACCGCCCAATTCATGGGCGCCACCGGTCTCTTCCCCGCGGCCGACCACGACCCCGTGCCGGTGCTCGAGCGGCTGCACCGAACGCCGGTCCTGGCGCTGTGGGGCGATCACGACACGCAGGTGCCGCCCCGGGAGAGCGCACGGATCTTCCGCGAGGCCCTGACCCGTGCGGGCAACCGGCACGCGGTCATCGGCTTCGTCGCCGGCGGTGCACACAACGGGCACCGCACGTCGGACGGTTTCGACCGGATCGGCGGCCCCCTCTTCCACGGCAAGCGGCTGGGGGAGCTGACCCCGCGCTATGCGCAGACCATGACCTCATGGGTACGGGCCGTCGCCGCCGGCCATCCGCCGGAGTCGAGCGCCGCCCCCGTACCCGGGCAGGTGCTCGCCACGACCCCGCTGCCGGGACACGCCTGGTACGCCTGGCTCGCCCCGGCGTTGCTGCTCCTCGGCTTCGGCGCCTATCCGCTGAGCGCCCCCCTGCGCCGGGGCCCGGTCCTGCGTCCGGTGCGCTGGCTGGCCGGGCTCGGCCTGCTGGCGGTCGTGGCGGCGGTGGCCTTCCCGCTCGCCGTCTTCGTGGCGGGGGACGGTGCGGCGGCGCCCGTTGTGTGGGGCCGTCCGGCCGCGTGGCTGGTGGTGCAGGGGCTCGCCGTCGCGGTGGTGATGTCGGCCTGTGTCTCGGCAGCCGCACTCCGGCGCCGACGGCCGACGCCGAGCGGGGCGGCCTGGCTGCGCCTGGCTCCGGTCGGGTTGGCCGCGGCCGGATTCGTACCGTGGGCGGTGTGGTGGGGTGTTGCCGCCTGAGGGTCATCGCCCACGACAGAACCCCATGCGGTCCCGAACGGGCCACGGCTGAGGGTCACTTGTCTACTTGTGTTTCCCACCGCTCTGGCCCCCGCCTGCCCGGCTCTTCCCGGCCGTGTCGCCCGTGCCGCCGGTGGTCTTTCCGGATGCACCGGACTTGCCGGACGTGCCGGTTCTGCCCGTCGCGCCGTTGTCGGCGCCTGCGGCACCTTTGCCGGACTTGCCCGTGTCGGCACGCCCGCCCGGCGTGGCCGTCGCCCGCCGCAGCTGTTCGGAGCAGTAATCGGCGACCCCGGCCTTGCCGCCGGCCGCCGCCACAAGCTGGTGCCACGCTTTCGCGTCGAGCGCCTTGCCGTGGCCCTGGACGTGGTGCGCATAGGCGCGGCAGTGGGCTTCGGTGTCCTTGGCGGAGGCCGGCCTGTCCGTCGGTCGGGGGCCGCCGGAGGACGTCGACGGGGCCGTGTCGCCCGGCCGGTGGGGAGCGGCCGCTGACGGACGCGCGGTCTCCCGGCCGCCACCGGCACCGTCCCATGCCGAGCGGGCGGAACCGATGGCCGCGACGGCGACACCCCCCAGGGTGAGGCTGGCGACCGCCACACCGAACGTGATCTTCACAGGGCGCCGGGCACGCCGCTCCTCGGGGAGACGCCAATCGTCCCGGCGCCGGGTACGTGCGCGGTGCGCGCCCGTGTCGCGGGCGACCCGGAAGGCGGCCACGGCCCGCTGCTCGGCCTGGGGGTCGAGGCCATCCGTACGGATGGCGGCGGCCAGGACCGTTTCCAGCGCGGCGCCGTCACGCACGTACCAAGGGTCGGACAGGGCGCTGCCAGGCTCACGCCGACGGCTCGGAACTCCGCCGCCGCTCAGCTCTTCACCCATGTCCGCTTCCGTTCCTGTCTCACAGATTCTCTTCGCTCGGCCTGCCGGGCCGGGCTGTCCGTCCGCACGGCCCGCCGCCGTCGTCGTTCATGTCGACTCCCCCAGCGTGCGGTAAGCCCCATCCGTCACACCTTCCTCCGCCTCGCCGTCGAGGCCCAATTGGCGGCCGAGGCGTTTCAGGCCCCGGTGGGCGGCTGTACGCACCGCTCCCGGGCGCTTGTCGAGGACGCGTGCGGCGGCGGGACCGTCCAGGCCGACGACGACCCGCAGGAGCACGGCCTCGGCCTGGTCGCGGGGCAGGGCGCGGACCAGCTCCAGGGCCCGCCTGGTGGAGAGGGACTCCAGTGCCTGTTCATGGGTGCTGTGCGGACCGGGCAGGTCCAGTACGTCCTGTTCGGTCCCTCCCGCCCGGGGTCGTACGCGCTGGCGGCGCAGATGGTCCAGCGCCCGGTGCCGGGCGATGGTCGCGGTCCAGCCGCGAAAACCCGCGCCGTCGCCCTTGAAGCGCCCGAAGTCGCGGGATATCTCCAGCCAGGCGTCGGACGCCACGTCCTCCGCGTCGTCGCCGACGATGCCCCGCAGATAGCCGAGCAGGCCCGGCTGGACGATCCGATAAGCGATCGCGAAAGCGGTCTCGTCGCCGTCCTGGGCCCGTGCGACCGCCGCACCCAGTTCCCCGTCGCGCGCCTGCACGCGCCGGGGTTGCCGTACCTGGCCCAAGATCGTCCTCGTTCGCACCGGTCCATTGCGATTCCTTGCCGTCCGCCGCGCTCCGGTCGCATCGACGGCCCATGATGGGCAGCGTCCGCCGTCACAGAAACGTCACAACGCACCAGGGGTCCCTCACGTTCTCGCTGGTCCCAGGCGCTCGGTCGCCGGATCGGCCGGGCGTGCGACGGAGCGTGACCGGCGCGGTGCCGTCGCGGGCCGGGTGACGTTTCGCGCGGCCCGTGCGCTGGGGGGATGCCGGGTTCGGTACCGGGCAGGCCCAGGGCGACCGCTCGTCGACGCAGGTGCCGCAGCCCGCCCCCGGACCTCTCTGCGTGCCGTTCGTGTCTCCCCCCGCGGGCGGCACGCAGAGAGACGCGACGGCCGGGACCCCGACCACTGAACGGGGTCCCGGCCTCCCGCACCCCCGTCGGACCTGCGGTGTCCGATCCGCACCCCCCGTTCCGTCCGCCCCGGGTGATGCCCAGGCGCTCCCGTGCGCTCCTTCTGGCATGAGTGCGTACCTCCGTCTGCGCGCGGTGCCGTCCCCGGCGCTGCGCAACAGCGCGACCTGGCTGGAACGGCTTTTCGAGGGCGACGCGGAGACTCTCCGGCGCTGCCGGGACCAGGAGCGCATCTACGCCGGTGCCTCCCCGCCCGGCCCGGGGGACCGGCCCCCGACCCAGGTGGTGCTCGGCGGCCGGCCGGTGTTCCGCGCCGACCGGCACAGGCCGCCGCTGCTGGTGCTGACGGCGGCCCAGGCGCGCGGGGTGGCCGGGTTCCTCGCGGCGGCCGACTTCGACGCGCTGTGGGACCGCGCCCGCGATGAACTGCTGCCGCGCTACGGCGGCGCGACCGCGGAGCCCGAGATGTGGGGCGCCTTCGCGGTGGCGCACCGGGAACTGCGGGCGTTTTACGTGCATACGGCCCAATGCGGGGATGCGGTAGTGAAGTGGCTGTACGAGGCGTGAGTTGTGAGTGAGGTGTAACAGTTTCGGCCCGCCGCGCTCTGTCCATGCGGACGGCCGCCTCGGCCGGCCGGGACAGGGGACACGACTCGTGCAGTGGACGAACGGCAACGGCGGACCGTACGGCGAGCCGCCGTACGGCGAGGATCCGTACGGCGGCGCCGGGTACGCGTATGCGTACGGCCATGACGGGTACGGCGGCGACACGGCCACGCTGACCTGGGACCCGGCGCCGCTCGCGCAGGGGACGCAGCCGCACCCGACGGCGTGGGACACCGCCCGCGGCGACGTCCTCACCATGCCGGCTTCGGAGACCCAGGCCATCCCTTTCGTGCCGGAACCGGAACCGGAGCCGGCCCCGAAGACGCCGGGGCACGATCCGGCGCGGCCCGTCTTCGTGGACTCCTCGGGCCGACGTCAGCGCCACGTGCTGCGTGCCGCCCGGCTGCTGCTGATCCCCGCCGGCGGCTACGTCGCCCTGCTGGCCGGCACGCTGCTGGGCGGCCCCAGCGTCAGCGCCCCGTTCGTCCCGCAGCCGGACACCACGCACGGGGCCGCGCCCGGCTTGAGCGCCCCCGACTCCCCGTCCGGCAGCGCGCACGCCGCCGCGTCGCACGACAACTCCCGTCCCACGGCGCGGCAGACCCCTGCCCCGGCCGGCCGCCGGGCAGCCTCGACCGCCCCCGGCCCCGCCCCCGCCGCCACGTCCGGTACCGGGACCGTCTCCCGGACCGTCACTGCCACGCCGGTCCCCGCCCACTCCTCCCGGGGACGTGCCCTCGGTGCGTCCCACAAGCACGTGAAGTGACCCAAGGCCCCCACGTGACCGATCGCCGCCGCCGCACCGCTCCCCGTCGCCGCGGCCGTACCCGCCAGATCGCCCCCCGCACCCACTGGCTGCTGCTGAGCGTGCTCGCGGTGACCCTGTCGACGGCGCTCCTGCTCCAGGGCTACACCCACCACATGTTCGGGATCACCTCGGACGACGTGACCGGTGCCCGCGGACGCAGCGAGGCGGTGCCCGCCCGGGTGACCCACGGCGGTCCGGTGATCGCGAACGCCGCCGGCGCCGTGCACACCGCCCGGCCCGCGGCCCGCACCATCGCCCTCACCTTCGACGACGGCCCCGACCCCGTCTGGACACCGCGCATTCTCGACGCGCTGCGCCGCAACCACGTGCGGGCGACCTTCTTCGTCGTCGGAAACGAGGTCGCGGCCCACCCGGAACTGGCCCGCCGGATCGTCGCCGACGGCCACCAGATCGGCATCCACACCTTCACCCATCCCGACCTCGCCCGCCTCGCCCCCTGGCAGCGTTCCCTGGAACTGCGCGAGACCCAGCTGGCGGTGGCGGGCGCGGCCGGGGTCACCACCGCACTGCTGAGACCGCCGTACTCCTCCAGGAACGACGCGCTGGACGACGCCGACTGGTCCGTCCTGAAGCAGGCCGACGCGGCGGGCTATGTCACGGTGCTGTCCACCCAGGACGCCGAGGACTGGCAGCGTCCCGGCATCGCCCGCATCGTCGCGAACGCGACCCCGCACGGGCACGCCGGGCAGATCCTGTTGATGCACGACGGCGGCGGTGACCGGTCCCAGACCGTCGCCGCGCTGAACACCCTGATCCCCCGGCTCAAGGCACAGGGCTTCCGGTTCACGACGGTCGGCGCCGCCGTCGGCATGGCCGGCCCCGTCCAGCCCGCCGGACTGCGCGACCACCTCCAGGGAATGGCCCTCGTCAACGTGCTGCAGGCCGGCGACCGGGTCGTACGGCTGCTGGGCGTGCTGATGTACGCGGCCGGGGCGATCAGCGTGCTGCGCGCGGCGGTCGTGCTGATCGCGGCACGCCGGCACCGACGGCTACGGCAGGCGGGGCGCAGGGGCAGCTCCTGGGGGCCGCCGGTGACGCGACCGGTCAGCGTCATCGTCCCGGCGTACAACGAGAGTGCCGGAATCGAGGCGGCCGTACGCTCCCTGCTCGCCTCGGACCATCCGGTTGAGATCATCGTGGTGGACGACGGCTCCACCGACGGCACCGCGGACCTGGTGGAGTCGCTCCGGCTGCCGGGGGTGCGGGTGATCCGGCAGGAGAACGCGGGCAAGCCGGCCGCGCTCAACACCGGGCTCGCCGCGGCCTCCTGCGACCTGGTGGTCATGGTCGACGGCGACACGGTCTTCGAGCCCGACGCCGTCCGCACGATCGTGCAGCCCTTCGCCGATCCCCGCGTGGGCGCCGTCTCGGGCAATGCCAAGGTCGTCAACCGCGGCGGTCTGCTGGGCCGTTGGCAGCACATCGAGTATGTGGTCGGCTTCAACCTCGACCGCCGCCTGTTCGACCTCGCCGAGTGCATGCCGACCGTGCCCGGAGCGGTCGGGGCGTTCCGTCGCCGGGCGCTGCTGGACCTCGGCGGCGTCAGCGACGTCACCCTCGCCGAGGACACCGACCTCACCATGGCGCTGTGCCGGGCCGGCTGGCGCGTGGTGTACGAGGAGGGCGCGGTGGCCTGGACCGAGGCGCCCGCGTCCCTGGGCGCCCTGTGGCGGCAGCGGTACCGCTGGTGCTACGGCACTCTGCAGGCGATGTGGAAGCACCGCGGCGCACTGGTCCAGCGTGGCGCCGCCGGCAAGCTGGGCCGCCGGGGCCTGGTCTACCTCCTCCTGTTCCAGGTACTGCTGCCCCTGCTCGCCCCGGTCGTGGACATCTTCGCCGTGTACGGCCTGCTCTTCCTGGACCCCGTCCGGATCAGCGGCCTGTGGCTGGCCTTCCTGCTGCTGCAACTCGGCATGGGTCTGTACGCGTTCCGCCTGGACGGCGAACGCCCCGGCCCCCTCTGGAGCCTGCCGCTCCAGCAGTTCGTCTACCGGCAGCTCATGTATCTGGTGGTGATCCAGTCCGTGTTCACCGCCCTGTCCGGCTCGCGCCTGCGCTGGCAGCGCATGGAGCGCTACGGCAGCCTGCGGGCGCCGACGGGCACGCAGACCGCGGGGGACGCCGGCACCGCGGCGCCCGCGCGGCCGGAGCCGGACCGGTACGGGGCTGCCGCGCAGCCGGAACCGTACGAGCCCATCGCCCCCCGCGGCTCGTACGCGGCCGTCCCGGACCCCGGCTCGTACGCGGCCGTCCCGGACCCCGGATCGTCCGTGTCCCGTTCGGACCCCGGGCCGTACGCGGCCGTCCCGGACCCCGGATCGTCCGTGTCCCGTTCGGACGCCTGGCCGTACGTGGCCGTCCCGGACTCCGAATCGTCCGTGTCCCGTCCGCACGTCTGGCCGTCCGTGTCCCGTCCGGACCCCGGGCCGTCCGTGTCCCGTTCGGACGCCTGGCCGTCCGCGTCCCGTCCGGACCCCGGATCGTCCGTGTCCCGTCCGGACCCCTGGCCGTACGCGTCCCACCCGCAGTCAGGGCCGTCCGAGTCCCACCTGCAGCCAGGGCCGTACGCGGCCCCTTCCCCGCCCGCGCCCCACGACACCACCCGCTGGTACTGAAAGCAGAGTGATCCGAGCCCATGAGCGGAACCCGGCGCCGACCGCCGCAGCGCACCATCTCCGGCAGCCGTGCGGCGGGTCGTCGCGGCCGGGCACGCACCGCGTCGCCCAGGCGCTGGATCGACTATCCGCGAGCGGGCCGGGCGGGCGTGCGCCGCTGGTTGCCGTCGTGGCGCCAGGTGCTGGCGTCGCTGCTGCTCTGCACCGGCGCGGTGGCCGCGGCCGTCGGGTACGCCTACGCCACGATCACCATTCCCGACCCCAACCCCTCGACGCTGCTCCAGAACAACGTCTACTACTGGTCCGACGGCACCGTCCTGGCGACCGACGGCAGCGTCAACCGGCAGAACGTATCGCTGGCACAGGTCCCGCAGGGCGTGCAGGGTGACTTCATCGCCGCCGAGAACGCCTCCTTCTACTCCGACCCGGGCATCGATCCGCAGGGCATCGCGCGCGCCCTCGTGCACATGGGCGAGGGCGGTTCCGTCCAGTCCGGTTCGACGATCACCCAGCAGTTCGTCAAGAACACCTACCTCGACCAGTCGCAGACGCTGACCCGCAAGTTCAAGGAGGTGCTGATCTCCGCCAAGATCGGCGCGAGCATGAGCAAGCAGCGGATCCTCCAGGGCTATCTGAACACCTGCTTCTTCGGCCGCCGGGCCAACGGCATCGAGGCCGCGGCTCGCGTGTACTACGACCTGCCGGTCGAGAAGCTGAACGTGAGCCAGGGTGCCTTCCTCGCCGCCGCGGTCAACGAGCCGAGCCTCTTCCAGTACGCCGACTCCGACCCCACGGCGCGGGCACAGGCGCAGGCACGCTGGTCCTGGGTGCTCGACCGGATGGTGCAGACCGGCAAGCTGACGCAGGAGCAGCGGGCCCGGTATGCGTCGGCGGGCTTCCCGGTGCCGAAGAAGTGGACGCCGGGCTCGGGGCTCACCGGCCAGGCCGGCTATCTGGTCCAGCTGGCCCGCTCGTACGTCCAGCAGCACGACCCCGGTGTCACCGACAGCAGCCTGAGCCGGGGCGGTTACCAGATCCACACCACCTTCGACCGGAAGAAGACGGCCGAACTGGCCCAGGCCGTGGCGAAGGTGCGGGCCGGGCGTCTCGACCCCGCCCACCGGGCGGCCGACCGCAACGTCCAGGCCGGTGCCGCCTCGGTGGACCCGGCGACCGGCAGGATCCTGGCCGTCTACGGCGGCCCGGGCTACGAGCAGGCCCACTACTCGGACAACGCCGACACCTCCGGCGTCCCGGTGGGCTCGACCTTCAAACCGGTCGTCCTCGCCTCCGCGCTCCAGTACGGCGCCGTCCTGAAACCGGGCACCTCACCGGCGTCGATCACCCCGGCCAGCAAGTTCAACGGTGACGACGGCATCCAGATCAAGGACCAGCAGGGCACCTACGTCACCGACGACAAGGACCCCACCGGCCTGCTCCACCAGCACAACGACACCACGCACCGCTGGGGCAACATCTCGCTGCGCACCGCGATGGAGCAGTCGGTCAACACGCCGTACGTGCAACTGGGCGAGGACGTCGGATACGCGGACGTGGCCCGGACGGCGAAGGCGCTGGGCCTGCGCCCGCAGAGCCTGGCCGCGCCCAGCGCCGGTTTCTACATCGGCACCTCCACCCCGAGCGCCATCCGCATGGCGGGCGCCTACGCGACGTTCGCCGCCTCCGGGATGCAGATCACGCCGTACTCGGTGACCAGGGTGACCCACGACGGCGCGGTGCTGCCCGGCTTCAGGGCTCCCGCTCCGGTACGGGCCCTGCCGGCGGCGGTCGCCGACAACGTGACCGACGTCCTGCGGGGCGTCGTCACCCGGGGTACCGGTACCAAAGCCCAGGCCCTGGGCCGGACCGCGGCGGGCAAGACCGGAACCACCGACGACTACCGGTCGGCCTGGTTCATCGGCTACACCCGACAACTCGCCACCTCCGTCGTACTGTTCAAGGAGGACCCGGCCCACCCCCAGCTCCAGTCCCTGGCGGGGGTCGGCGGTCTGCAGAAGGTGTTCGGCGGCGACATCCCGACCGAGATCTGGACCCGTTACATGAGCGACGCCCTGTCCGGCCTGCCCGACCTCCCGTTCCCCGCGCCCGCCTCCCTCGGTCGTGGCACCGACGAGCCCGGCGTCCCCTCCGCCTCTCCCACCCCCCGCCCCGCCAAGCGCGCCGGCGGGCACGGCAGACACACGACCACGACAGGCACCCCCAGGCCGAGCCTTCCCACCGCCCGCCCCAAGTGCCGCCCGCACAAGTGCCATTGACCGCGCGACGTCGGTCAAGCCATGGGCAGGCCGATTTTCGGCCATGACTTGCCCGGGAATTTCACTTGAACTGCCCGGTAAGGGCAAAGAAACGTTCCCGCTTCAACATCCGTCTTGTTGTCGTGGCCCCGACATCCGTAGGTTCTGCGCGGCCCCGGCGCACACCCCGCGCCGAGGCCGTACCGCGCACCCCCCACAGCCCTTCCCGGTACACCCACCATGTGGAGGACGTACGTTGCGCAGAACCGTTTCCCTCACCGCCGTGGCCACACTCGCCACGGCCGCCCTCGCCCTGGCCGCCCCCGTCGGCCAGGCCGCCCAGGCCACCGCCTCCCCGTCCCACGGCGTCACCGTCGCGCACGCCTGCGCCGCCCCGGCGAAGAAGGACGAGATGGCCTGCAACGCCTTGCAGGTCACCGCGGGCACCCCCGCCTCGGCGCACGCCGAGAGCGCTCTGACGGCCGCCGCCGCTCCCTCCGGCTACGGCCCCGCCTCGCTCCAGTCGGCGTACAACCTGCCGTCCGCCAGCGGTGGTTCCGGCCGGACCGTGGCGATCGTCGACGCCTACGACGACCCGAACGCCGAGTCCGACCTCGCCGTCTACCGCTCGCAGTACGGCCTGTCCGCCTGCACCACGGCGAACGGCTGTTTCAAGAAGGTCAACCAGAGCGGCGGCACCAAGTACCCGCGCGCCAACTCCGGCTGGGCCGAGGAGATCTCCCTCGACCTCGACATGGTCAGCGCGGCCTGCCCCAACTGCAGGATCCTGCTGGTGGAGGCGAGTTCGTCCAGCATGACCAACCTGGGCACGGCCGTGAACACCGCTGTCGGCCTGGGCGCGAAGTACGTCTCCAACAGCTACGGCGGCTCCGAGTCCGCCAGCGATGCGTCGTACGACTCCGCGTACTTCAACCATCCGGGCGTCGCCATCACCGTCTCCTCCGGCGACGGCGGCTACGGCGCCGAGTACCCGGCGGCCTCCAAGTACGTGACGGCGGTGGGCGGTACGTCCCTGAGGACGGCTTCCAACGCGCGCGGCTGGACCGACACGGTGTGGAGCGGGGCCGGCTCCGGCTGCTCCGCGTACGACGCCAAGCCCAGCTGGCAGCAGGACTTCGGCTGCGCGAACCGCACGGTCGCGGACGTCTCGGCGGTCGCCGACCCCAACACCGGCGTCGCGGTGTACGACACCTACGGCCAGGGCAGCGGCTGGATGGTCTTCGGCGGCACCAGCGCCTCCTCCCCGCTGATCGCGGCGGTCTACGCGCTGGCCGGCGCCCCGTCCTCCGGCTCCTACCCGGCGTCCTTCCCGTACGCGCACACCTCGGCGCTGTACGACGTCACCAGCGGCTCCAACGGCAGCTGCGGCGGCTCGTACCTGTGCACCGGCACCACCGGCTACGACGGCCCGTCCGGACTCGGCACACCGAACGGCACCGCCGCGTTCACCGGCTGACCTCTCAGGGCCGGGCCGCTCGGCCGCACGCACCGGGCGGAGGACCGCCGGGCCGCCTTGCCGCGGCGCTCCCGGTCCTCCGCCACCGGCCGGAGGCGGCTCAGGCCGCGCCGGTCCGGTTGCCGCCGGTCACCGCGTGGAGAGTGAAGGAGTCCGACGCATCGGGGACGGACAGATCGACCGAGACGCCGTAATCCGAGAAGTAGGTGGTGGAGGTGACCTCGGCGGCGTCCGTCTGCATCTGCTCCTGCGTCTCCACCGGCAGGTTCTCGCTGTTGACCCAGAGGTCGACGTGGTCGTCCGTAGCACCCGACGCGGCGAGCCGCTTCTTGAGGAACTTCACGTCATCAGGCGTCAGGCCCTGCTTGCTGGCGATCACCTTGGTCATGTCCAACGTGCCCGTGTAATGGGTGGTGGCAGCCCCGCGTATCGTCTCCCGGCCCACCTTGCGCAGGTCGCCGCCGGCGATCAGCATCCGTACGGCCATGGCGGGATTCGCCTGCTTCAGCTGGTCGGTCCCGGCCTTGCCGGCGGCACCTTGCGCGGCGAGGAGGGCGAGCGGCTCCTTGATCCAGTGCTTGCCGCCCACACTGGCCAGCTTCTGAGCGGGCACCTTCAGGTACATGGCGTCGCTGCGGATCTTCATCTGCATCGCGGGGGCCGGTGTAGGGGCGGAGGACTTCACCGTCAGCGTGACGTTGCCCTGCAGACCGTTGGCCCAGTCGTGCTCCCCGACGAGGCGCATCTGGTGCAGGGTGCCCACCGTGACCGTCTGGTCGACCTTGGCCGAATGGACCTTGGCCGTGGCGCTCTCCACCTGGAGCAGGTAGGCCACCGGTGAGACGGCCACCGTCGACGGCGAGGGGGAGGCGTGGTGGCCCGTCGCAGACATGGATTTACCGCCGCAGGCGGAGACCGTGCCCAGAGTCGCCGTGGCGGCCGTGACCGCCAGAACCGTACGGAACCGCATGCCACGCATGGCACGACCCCCCGTTTTCTCGTGTCCGATGACTCGGATGTTCGAATAGTGGGCGCAGAGTAGCGTATGGATCCGGCCATGCCGGCTGCGGGGTCGGGCGAACTCGGAGAGGCGTTCGGCGAGGTGGCCGACTCACGGGAACCGGGAGTCGGTGCGGGCTCGTCCACCCGGAGGAGACCGATGCGGTGGAAGGCCGGGGAGCAGCCATGGACGACCGCTGGTGGAAGCGGGTCGGGCGCAGAAGCGGGCGCCCGGAGCGCGGACGCGACGAGGCCGACGAGCCGTTCACGATGACATCGACGACGGACGAGGACGGCAGGTTCGTCATCAACGTGACCCTGGGACCCGTGATGAGCTGGGGGGTGAAGTACAGCCACGAAGCGGACGAGTACGGCATCACCGATCCGAGGACCTTGCGGACGGGCACCAGGTATGCCCGGCTTCTGCTGGAGCACAACGAGGTCGCGGAAGCGGTCACGACCTACCGTCAGATCGTCGCCGCCAGACGGGCCTCGCTCGGCCCGGACCACCCCGACACCCTCGCCAGTGAGCACAGCCTCGGATTCGCGCTGGCCACCCAGGGCCTGTACGCCGACGCCGAGCCGGTGCAGCGGGCCGTCTACGACAAGCGGTGCAGGGTGCTGGGAGCCGACCACCGCGAGACGCTGTCCAGCGGGATGAACCTCGGCGACACCCTCCACCGCCTCGGCCTGCTGCAGGAGGCGGAACAGCTGCACCGAAGGATCATCGACGGCATGGCACGGACGTTGGGCGAGGACGCGTCGGACACCCTGCTCAGCCGGATGAACCTGGTTGGTGTACTGCGTTCGCAGGGGCGGTTGGACGATGCCGAGCAGGTCTGCGCCACCGTGGCGGCCGGATTCGAGCGGGCCGACGGGCGCACCTCCCCGCGCGCCCTCCAGGCCCGCAGCAACCACGCCCTCGTACTGATCGAACTCGGCCGTGCCAAAGAGGCCCTCAGCAAGACGAAACCGCTGGTCGAGGAAGCTGAACAGGCGCTGGGCGCGGACCACGTGACCACGCTGCACGCGCGTCGCACACTCGCCGACGCGCTCCACCACTGCGGGCGGACCCGCGAGGCCGTCCGCACCAGGGACGAGGTGGTCACCCGCTACGAACGGATGCTCGGGGCCGACCGCCCGGACACCCTCGACGCGCGCGAGGTCTTCGCGCAGGTCCTGGCCGCCGCCGGGGACCACCCCCGCGCCGAGCGGGAGGCCCGTGCCTGTCTGGCCGGCCGTGAGCGCACGCTGGGCCCCGGCCACCCGGGCACCGAACACGCCCGCACCCTCCTGGCGCGGCTCCGCAACGGCGGCTGACGGGGCGACGGCGGCCCAACTGCCGGGCACAGTACGGCCGTCGCCCCGTCACGCCCCCGTGTGGACGTGCGCGGCCCACAGAGTGGGCGTGCGTCGGTAGCGGTCGCGCAGCGCCCGGACCGCCGTGTGCAGTGCGTACGGCGGCGATCCGGCCGCGGCGTAGAAGCGCCGGGCGATCTCCAGCGCGGCGGCGTCGTCGGTCTCCCACAGCGTGCCGACGACGTGCCGGAAGCCGGCCAGCAGGAAGGCTCCGGTGATGTGCACGGCCTCGTCGGCGAGTAGGAGGCTGCCACGGGTCGTGGAGCAGGCGGAGAGGTACGCCAGTTCCGCCTGCTCCAGGCCGAGGGCCGAGATGTCCGCGACGGTGAGCGGGCTGTCGGCGTGGTCGTGGGTGAGCAGCCGGGCGGCCGCGGGGGCGTCCGGGTCGCTGACGGCGTGGCAGACGAAGTGGGCGTGCGTGGCGCCCGCGAGCGTGGCGAGCACCCGGTCGCGCGTCGCCGCCTCGTCGGCCTCGATTCGCGCGTCGGGGAGCGCGCCCGCCGCGACGCGCGCCTCCCGTACCGCGGAGGGCAGCTCTCCGTACCCGCCGGGCGTGCTGCCCATCGCCACCACACACGCCCTGGCCCGCACCGCGGCGACCGGTGTCCGTGACCGGACCCGCATCAGCGCCTCGACGGTCGGGGTGTACGAGGACACGACCCGGTCCAGCGCCGACTCGCCGGCCTCCCGGCCGTCACCGCTGTCGTCCCCGGCGCCCGCGGCATGCAGCGGGAAGAACGCCATCGGCCCGGTGGGACACCACCACAGCCGCGGCCACGGATCGCCCCCCACCGGCGGGGCGTGATGGCCGAGCCGGTCCAGGACCGGGCGGACGGTGGTCCGCCACAACCAGTCCAGCACCTCCCGGACGGTCTGCTGGGCGGCCATCCGCCGACGTGCCCCGACGCCGGGATCGTGCGCCTCGGCCGTGGCGGTCTGCAGCGAGACGGCGTTGCCGGACGCCTCCTCCAGCGTCAGCTCCGGCAGCGGTAGCACCTCAAGCCGCCCCCGACGCAGAACGAGCGCGTCGCACCGGTACTTCGTCGGCACGATCATCACGACCGTGTCCATGCCGGCACCGGCGAGCAACTCCCGGGCGCCGACGGGCCGCAGGAAGTCCCCGAACCCCGGCAGCGCGCGGATGCGGTCCAGCAGGCGGGCCCACTCCGCCTCGCGGTCGCGTGCCGGGTCCGGCGCCCAGGACGGTTCCCCCGCGCCGAGGCCCGGCCCGGTGCGGGCGTCCGGCTCCGGCGCGTCGGACTCCCGGCGCAGCCTCGTGTAGGCGCGGGCCAGCTCCGGGTCGGCGGCCCACAGCGGCGCGAGTCCGCCGCGGGCGGTGAGCCTGCGGCGCAGCAGCACGCCCCGGCCCTGTTCCAGCAGTTCGAGCGCGCGCTCGGGCCGGCCGGCCTGGAGCGCGCACGCCGCCGCCGACATGGCCGTTCCCGCCATACCGGCCAGATCGTGGTGCTGGTCCATGCGCAGCCGGTTGCGAGAGGCCAGCCGGGGCAAGAGCGCGACCGCGTCGGCCAGCGCGTCGGTCGCCGCCCGCCAGTCACCGAGGGTCGCCCGGGAGTGCCCCAGGACGTCCAGGGCCTGGATACGGCGGCTGACCGGGGCGGTCCCGACCCGCGAGCCGGCCAGGGCCACCTCGGCGGCCTGGCGCACCAGGTCGAGATCGCCGGTGTGCAGATGCTCGGCGCGCAGCGCCTGGACGAGGGAGTACCGGGTCGGCATCTGACCGGGATGCTGCGGCGGAAAGGCGGCGGTGGCCTCCCGCAGCAGCTCGATGCACTCGCGCAGGTCGGCGAGGTCGCCGAGGGCGTCGTACCGCTTGCGCAGGGCGTAGCCGAGGCTGTCGACGTACAGCCGGTGGTCGTCGTCGTTCGGTGGACACAGAGCCAGGGCCTGCCGGTAGCAGCCCACCGCGTAGTCCAGCGACGGAAGATCACCGGTGTTCTCGTGGACGGTCAGCGACACGTTCGCCAGGCTGGCCAGCGCAGGCGGGTAGGCCGGGTCGCGCGGGTGCAGAGCGTCGAGGGCGCTCTGGTACGCCTCGCCCGCCCGGCGGAGGACTTCGCGGTCCTTCGTGCGTTCGAACAGGTGCATCAGCACGTTGCCGCTGCGGGCGGACAGAAGTACCCGTTTCTCACTCTGGGTCCGTGGATCCAGCGCGGACCGCGCTGCCTCCAGGACGTCGACGGCACGGTGGACATCGCCGGTGTGCCGGGTGTTGTCGGACCGTAGGAGCAGACAACTGGCGAGATCCGCCGCCGCGGCCGCACGGTTGTGGCCCGCGGCATGTTCCGCGGCATACTGCAGCAGAGCGATCGCCTCGTCGAGGTCGGCGGGCTCGGCCGCCAGTTCGTATCGCTCGCGCAGGGCGTTGCCGAGGACTACGTGCCCGGCGGCGACGTTGCCAGGGAGCTGGACGAACGCCGGATTGCCGCCGGGGTGGTGGGCGAGTGCCGCGTCGAGTCCCCGGTGGCCCTGCTCGATCGCCTCGTCGAGGACGTCCTGCCCGCCGGTGAGGTGGTATTTCGTCAGCAGAGCGTGCGACGTCTTCACCATGAGTGCGACATGGTTGGGGTCCTCACGCTCGATCCTCAGTGCCGCGTGGTGCAGCGCAGACAGTGCGGTGTCGAGGTCACCGGACAGGCCGGTCAGCCGGGCCCGGGTCACCAGCGCGTCGCAGAGCTCGACCACTTGGGTGACGACATCCTCGGCGCTCTGCCCGGTGGCTCGGCATGCGGCGTGCAGCAGGATCACCGCCTCGTCCAGGTCCTCCGGCTGCAGACGTCGCTCATACCGCTGGAACAGGGCGCGGCCCAACTCGAACTGGCAGGCCGGGCGGTCACGATGACCCTCCGGGTGGCCGGCGAGCGCGGCGCGCCAGGCCGCGAGCGCCTCCTCGGCCGGTGCCTCCTCCGGCTCGGCCGCGCACAGTCGGCCGAGGCCGGCGGCCCTCATCCGCAGCGCCTCGAGGCGGCCGGGATCGCCGTCCGGCAGCAGCTCCGCCACCCGTCGGTACAGCCCCAGTGCGTCGGTCAAGTCAGCACGTTCCGCCGTGAGTTGATACCGCGCGTGCAACGCCTCGGCGGCGCGGCGAAGAAGGGAGACGTGAGCGGGGTCGGCGTCCGTGCTGCGCGCCACCAACAGGCGGTAGACCTCCACGCACTCGTCGAGTTCCGGGGCCCGGGCGTAGTGGCGCAGCGCCCGGGCCAGGCCGTCGAGGCAGGGCAGCACCGCGTCCGGGTCGCCACCGGAGCCGTTCAGGGCCGCCCGGAACAGCGGCACGGCCTGGTCGAGATGGCGCGTCTGCGAGGTGCGGTACCAGCGGATCAGGGCGACGATGCCGAGGTTCTGCAGCACCGAGGCCCGGAGCGCCGCGGGGCCGTGGTCGTGGGCCACGCGCAGCAGTGTCTCGGCGCGGTCCAACCGGCCCTCGTCGTAGTTCCGTTGACACTCCTGTAACAGGCGCACGCCCTCGGCGTGGCACGTCCTCACCGTCAGGAAGTCGTACCTCTTCAACACATCGCCCCCGTCCTCCCCTGGCGGGCAACTCGCCCTCTACTCTGACGATACGAGCGACCGATGCGCCCCGCCCCGCCCTCACGGATGCCGGCGGCGGCCGAAGGAGGGGGAGGCCGGCATGAGCCACCGGGAGCAGGCCCGGGTCCGGGTCACCGCCGCGACATCCGCCCGGCTTTCCCGGATGTGCGAGGACCTGGCCGAGGCCGAGGAGCTCGTCGGCCCCGAGTTCACACCGGTGCTCGAGCGGCTGCGCAGCCCCGACGCGTCGGAGCACCAGGTCCGCACGGCCCTGGCCGAGCTGGAGGAACTGCTGCGGCAACACGGGCTGGTCGGCCCCGGCGCCGTCGCCCGCGGCGAGCTGCCGGCCGGCGGGTACCAGCCGCTGCCCGGCCTCGGCCCCGGACGTCCGCTGGAGGAGGTGTACGTCTGCCCCGGTGACCTCTGCGACCGGGTGGAGATCCCCCGGCCCGGCCCGCCGCGGGCCCCGCTGTGCGCGGTGTGGGCGTGCCCGCTGCCACGCTTCCGGATGGACCGGGAGCGGTGACCGCGTGGGTTGCCTCCCTGGGCGGCAAGCTCGCCGAACGGTGGCTGGCGACACTCGTGCTGCCGGGGGTGGTGTTCGTCTGCGGCGCCGCCGTCACGGCCCGGCTCGGTCAGCGGCACTGGGCGGACGTGGGGCTGGTGCGTTCCGGTATCGACCGGTTCGCGGTCACTCCGGCCGCGCACAGCAACGGCGCCGTCCTGCTGATGGCGCTGGCCGCCGTGGTCCTGGCCGCCGCCGCCTCCGCTGCCGCCCAGGCGCTGGGTCAGCTCGTCGTACGACTCTGGACGGGCACCTGGGGCCGGTGCGGAGGACCGCTGGTGCGCCGGCGGCAACGCCGCTGGGACCAGGCCGCCGCCCGGTACGAGGCGGCGCTGCGGGAGAAGGCCCGCCGGCTGCGCGGTGTGCATCCGTCGCCGTCCGCGACCCCCGTGTTGCCGGACACCGCCTCGCTGGCCGCCGTCCGCGACCGCATCGCGCTGATCAGGCCGCGGCTGCCCACCTGGACGGGTGACCGAATGGTGGCCGTCGACGAACACATCCGTACCGCCTACGACCTCGACCTGGCCACCGTCTGGCCCCGGCTCTGGCTGACCCTGCCGGAAGAGGTCCGGGCGCCTCTCACCCAGGCGCAGGCAGGGCTCACCGCCGCCGCCCGTACGGCTGCCTGGGGCGGCCTCTGGCTCGCCCTCGGCCCGCGGTGGTGGCCCGCCGCCCTGATCGGCGCCGGCGGTCTGGCGCTCGGCTGGTGGCGAGGCCGCACCGCCATGGAACACCTCGCCCAACTCGTGGAGTCCACCGTCGACCTGCACGCCGCCGCGCTGGCCAAGTCCCTCGGCCACCCGGTCGAGGGTCCCTTCGGCCCTGCCGACGGTGAGGCGGTGACCCGGATTCTGCGCAAGGGGTACTGAAGCCCGCCCAGCGGGCCGAGCACCTTCGGAGCGATGTCCGCGGCGGTGCCCACGCCGCCCGGCACGATGGTCCGCAGCTCCGGCTTGAGCAGTACGGCGTTGCCGTCGGGCGAGCGGTGTCTCTCACCATGTCCAGCCGTGGCCCCCGCTGTTGTGGGACAGGGCCAGGACGGCGGTGGCCACGGTGAGGTATCGAGTCGGGCGGCCCTGGCTGAACAGGGCCGCCAAAGCCCAGGCGAGAGCGGTGTACCACGGCATCGACCACGGTGCCGCGAGGACCCACGCGAAGGCCAGCGCGAACGGCAGGGCACCGACAGCGGGGACATCCGGAGCGGCGCGGCGGCGGAGCGCCCACGCCAGCGCGAGCATCACAACCGGCCACAGCACACTGACGATCGCCGCAGCCGCGCGAGGGCCCAGGACCGCGGTACCGCACTGATCGAAGACCGCCCACAAGGAGGGTGCCGAGACCAGTCGGGAGGCCGCGGAGAGCGGGAGGAACGCGTGCGCGCCGTAGGCTCCGTAGAGCGCGGCCAGGGTCAGCGCGGCCGCGCCTGCCTGCCGGGCGGCCGGTCGCCAGGTGCCCGAGCGCAACAGCGGCCAGGCCAGCCCGACACCGAACAGGCAGGCACTGATCTTCACGCCGCAGGCGAGGCCGACCAGCCCTCCCACGATCAGGTCGTGGGGCCACCGGGTGGTCCTGCGGGCGAGGTGGATCGCGCAGACGGCCAGGCCCGCGACGAGGGTGTCGAGGTGCCCGCCCGCGACCAGCACGCCGATCAGCAGCGGGTTGACGCTCCACAGCAGGCCCGCGCGGACCGGATCGTCGGCGGTACGCAGCAACAGGTACCCGGTACCCACGAAGACGGCGGCGTTCGCGAGCATCAGCGCCCATATGGTCAGCCACGGCCGCTCCTGGCCGATGAACGCCGCGGCGCCCTGCCACCACGTCGCCACCGGCCCGTACACGGAAGGTGTGTTCCGCCACGCCTCGCTCACCAGGTGGGCGTACGCGCCGCCCAGCCGGGCGGGAGTCGTCACGTACGGGTCACCGCCGAGCGCGGCGATACGGCCGTACGCGGCGTAGCTGGCCGTGTCGGAGGAGCCGACCGGGGTGAGGTTGGCGACGGCGAACGCGGTCAGCGCGCCGAGCCGGAACAGGAGCCGGGCATCGGGTCTCCAGCCCCGCTCATGAGCCCTGAGCATGCCCAGCACGCCGCAGCACGACAGCACGATGGCCGCGATCGTGACGGTCTGGGAGACGTGGCCGGGCATGGCAGGCAGCCGGAGCCAGGTGACCGGTGCCCTGAGCGTGTTGTGATTGGGCGCGCTCGCGCCGACCAGAGCGAACAGCGCGATACCGGCCCCGGCCATCCACACCGCCGGGCGCGGCGTCGGCCGGTCGACGACCATGAGCGTCCGCGAGGGACTTCTCCGCATCGGGCCCGCGAGACGCAAAGGCCACTCATTGCGGTTGGTCGTCAAGGCCATTCTCCGGGGTGTTGCTTCAGCTCGTGGCGAGGACTGCCGTGAGTCGTGCATCCAGTACGGCACGGTCGCCGCTGAGTTGGGTTCCTTCCCCTCGACGTCTACGGTCCCGAATGAGGTTTGCGACCGTGTGGACGGTAGCGTGCCGCCGAGTCTGCCACGTGCTCCCGTGCACCATGCAACCCGGTGCACGACTCCCGAGGGCCCATTTCTTTGCCGTGCAGGTGGCAGCGGCGTGCTGCGGGGTCGATGCAGGCGTACGACAGCAGCACGGCACGGCCCGGTCTTCCGTCGCATGGGCAGGGGAGGGACGGAGAGCCGTCATGGTGCTCGTACCGGACGGACGGGGCGGGTGAAGCGCGCCGGCAGTCAGGATGCGTTCAGGTGCCTGCTGGCACGGTCGGACGACGTGACCCATGAAACGTCGGAGAGCCGGGTGTTTCCGGAGGCCGGCCAGACGCCCCGTGCGCGTCACCGGCCCCGCCGGACCAAGGTGCCCGAGGTCACCGTCTACTTCTGGATCATCAAGGCGCTGTGCACGACGGTCGGCGAGACCGCGGCGGACCTGCATGCTGTTCGCGGCGGCCGGGCTGGTCTTGACGGCCGGTGCGACGCTGACGCTGCCGCGGGGCGGGCGGGCGTGAGGCTCGCTGCGGGCCTTGCTGCCGGGACGCGGGGCGGCGGGACCGGCTGGTGCCGGATGTCACCTGACGGCGCAGCAGGAGCCGGGCGTTCTAAGGGCCGGCTGATCGGCCGGGGGCGAATTCGAGGACGGGTTCGGACGAATGCCTGAAGCGCGGCCGATTCGCCCGCATCCCGCCACATCAGCGCGTAGTCGACGGGCGACGCGTCGTCGAACGGGACGTAGGCGATGTCCGGCCGGGCGTGGTAGACCCCCGCCCTGACGGTGGCCACCGTTGCCCCTTTGCCCGCTCCGACCAGCAACAGCATCTCGTGCCACCCGACGGCGCTCGGGCCGTGCTCGATGGGGCGGCCCTCGGGTGTGCGGCGCGGGAAGTGTGCCTCACGCAATGTTCGGGACACGCCTACCGGCGCGATCAGTGGCAGGACGGCGAAGTCTTCCAGTGCCACCGTTTCCCGTGCCGCCAGAGGGTGGGCCGCGGGAACCACGAAGGCACGGCGTTCGGAGAACAGGACGGGGCCCACGGTGACGTCGGACTCCTCGACGGGCGGCTCGGCGACCAGCAGGTCGACGTCCTCCTGCCGCAGTACCGCGATGGCGGTGTTGTACGTCACTTCCTGAAGCTCGACGGCGCAACGGGGGTGGCGGGTGGAGAAGCCACCGCGGCCCGCAGGATGAGCTCACCGGACCAAGGGGCGGTGAAGCCGACACGCAGCACCCCGCTGATGCCCTCACAGGTCGCCGTCGCAGTGCTGAAAGCCCGCTGGATCTGCACGTACGCGGGCAGCAGGTCATCGCGAAGCCGACGGCCGACCGGAGTGAGGGCGACGCGCCGGCTACTGCGCTCGAACAGCACACCGCCGATGCGAAAGTGGAGGTCTTCGGCCAAAGTCAGGAATGTCTCGATCTCGTACCGTTCCAACGGTCCCCCGTCTCGTGGCTTCCGTCCCCACGGATTGTGTGTCATGCCCGCGAAAAGCGAGGCTCCCCGGCACCCGCCCCGCCGGCCTTCCTGGGTGCGGAGGCTGCGGGCGGGACCACCCCACCGCCCGGCCAGGCGGTCTCCTCCCGGCTGCGGGCTTCCACCAGGTGCCCGTCCCCGGAAGCACTGGGCCGGGGGCTCCGGGAGACCGCCTACCCTTGACTCATGACCAGCAGCAGCGACCGGAGCCCCGCCGTGGACGTTCAAGCACCAAAGACGTATGAAGTGCGCACCTACGGGTGCCAGATGAACGTCCACGATTCCGAGCGGTTGGCCGGCCTGCTCGAAGACGCCGGGTACGTGCGGGCCCCCGAGGGGTCGGACGGGGACGCGGACGTGGTCGTGTTCAACACCTGCGCCGTGCGGGAGAACGCCGACAACCGGCTGTACGGCAACCTCGGCCGGCTCGCGCCGAGGAAGGCCTCGCGGCCCGGCATGCAGATCGCGGTCGGCGGCTGCCTCGCGCAGAAGGACCGCGACACCATCGTGAAGAAGGCGCCCTGGGTGGACGTCGTCTTCGGCACGCACAACATCGGCAAGCTCCCCGTCCTGCTGGAGCGCGCCCGCGTGCAGGAGGAGGCGCAGGTCGAGATCGCCGAGTCGCTGGAGGCCTTCCCGTCCACCCTGCCGACCCGGCGCGAGAGCGCCTACGCGGCCTGGGTGTCGATCTCCGTCGGCTGCAACAACACCTGCACCTTCTGTATCGTCCCGGCCCTGCGCGGCAAGGAGAAGGACCGCCGGCCCGGCGACATCCTCGCCGAGGTGGAGGCGCTGGTCGCCGAGGGCGTCTCCGAGATCACGCTGCTCGGTCAGAACGTCAACGCCTACGGCTCCGACATCGGCGACCGCGAAGCCTTCAGCAAGCTGCTGCGCGCCTGCGGGAACATCGAGGGCCTGGAGCGGGTCCGCTTCACCTCCCCGCACCCGCGCGACTTCACCGACGACGTCATCGCCGCCATGGCCGAGACCCCGAACGTGATGCCGCAGCTGCACATGCCGCTGCAGTCCGGCTCGGACACCGTGCTGAAGGCGATGCGCCGCTCCTACCGGCAGGATCGCTACCTCGGGATCATCGAGAAGGTGCGCGCCGCCATCCCGCACGCCGCGATCACCACCGACATCATCGTGGGCTTCCCCGGCGAGACCGAGGCGGACTTCGAGCAGACCCTGCACGTCGTCCGTGAGGCACGCTTCGCGCAGGCCTTCACCTTCCAGTACTCCAAGCGCCCGGGCACCCCGGCCGCGACCATGGACGACCAGATCCCCAAGGAGATCGTCCAGGCGCGCTACGAGCGGCTCGTCGCCCTCCAGGAGGAGATCTCCTGGGAGGAGAACAAGAAGCAGGTCGGCCGCACGCTGGAACTGATGGTCGCCGAGGGCGAGGGCCGCAAGGACGGCGCCACGCACCGGCTCTCCGGCCGCGCCCCCGACAACCGGCTCGTCCACTTCACCAAGCCGGAGCAGGAGGTCCGCCCCGGCGACGTGGTCACCGTCGAGGTGACGTACGCCGCCCCGCACCACCTCCTCGCCGAGGGCCCCGTCCTCGCCGTGCGCCGCACGCGCGCGGGGGACGCCTGGGAGAAGCGCAACGCCGCCGAGGCCGCGGAGCCGGCGGGCGTCATGCTCGGCCTGCCGAAGATCGGCGTACCGGCCCCGCTGCCGGTCGCGACGAGCGGGTGCGGCTGCGACTGAGGGCCTGCCACGGCCCGGCCATGACCTCGCTGACGCGCTGATCGAGGACTGACACGGGGCCCTGCCGTGGGGTTACCCTGCCGATCATGCTTGTCGCCGCCGCAGTCTGTCCGTGCCCTCCGCTGCTCGTACCCGAGGTCGCCGCGGGCGCCGCGCCCGAGATGGACGCCGCCCGCGCGGCCTGCACCGACGCGCTCGGGGTGCTCGCCGCCGCCCGCCCGGACCTCCTGGTGGTCGTCGGGCCGGCCGAGCAGAGCGGACGCGGATCGTTTCCGCAGGGAAGTCCGGGATCCTTCCGCGGATTCGGTGTCGACGTGGACGTACGCCTGGGCCCCGCCACGGACACCGCGGCCGGGCGCGAGCTGCCCCCGTCGCTGGCCGTAGGCGCCTGGCTGCTGGAGCGGACCGGCTGGGCGGATGCCCCGATCGAGGGACTCGGCGTGGGGGAACCGCTCGCGCCCGAGCTGTGCATCGAAGCCGGCAGGGAGCTCGCCGCCCGGGCCGGGCGGGTGGCGCTGCTGGTGATGGGAGATGCCAGCGCATGCCGCACGGTCAAGGCGCCGGGCTACCTGGACGAGCGGGCGGCACCCTTCGACGCGGAGGTCGCGCGGGCCCTGGGCGCGGCCGACGTGGCGGCCGTCGAGGCGCTGGACGCCGAGCTGGCGTACGAGCTGAAGGCCTCGGGCCGGGCCCCCTGGCAGATCCTGGCCGGCGCGGCCGAGGACACGGACCTCAGCGGCGCGCTGCTGTACGAGGACGCGCCCTACGGGGTGGGATACCTGGTCGCGACCTGGTCCTAGACATCCGGGACTCGCGCCCGCGCGCCCGCGACGGCGGGGGTTCGCGTGCCTGCGCAGTCGGCTGCGTGCCGGGGACGGCGGGGGTTCGTGTGCCTGCGTAGTCGGGTGTGTGCCGGGACGGCGGGGGTTCGTGTGCCTGCGTAGTCGGGTGTGTGCCGGGACGGCGGGGGTTCGTGTGCCTGCGCAATCGGCTGCGTGCCGGCGATGGCCGAGGTTCGTGTGCCTGCGCAGTCGGCTGTGTGCTCGCGATGGCCGGGGTTCGTGCGCCTGCGTAACTGGCTGCGTGCCGGGGACGGCGGGGGTTCGTGTGCCTGCGCAGTCGGCTGTGTGCTCGCGACGGCCGGGGTTCGTGTGCCTGCGTAACCGGCTGCGCGCCCAGGACGGCCGGGGTTCGTGTGCCTGCGCAATCGGCTGTGTGCTCGCGACGGCGGGGGTTCGCGCGCCTGCGTAACCGGCTGCATGCCCGGGACGGCCGGGGCTCGCGCGCCCGCGCAGTCGGCTGCGTGCCCGGGACGGCCGGGGCTCGCGCGCCCGCGCAGTCGGCTGCGTGCCCGGGACGGCCGGGGCTCGCGCGCCCGCGCACGTCGCTGCGTGCCCGCGCCGGAAGGGACTCGCACGCCCCCACACGCGACTGCACGCCCGCGCACACCGCTACGCGCCCGCGCAAACGGCGGACGGCCGGGAGCCGCTGGGCTCCACGACCGTCCGCTATCCGCATGCCGCCTGAGGAGACTCAGGAAGCCGGTGGCGGGCCCTCCGGCCGGGTGGGAGCCGTTGGACCGCCGGTGGCCGTGTCCCGACCGGGACCCTCCTTGTGCGCGAGACGGTCCATCGCGTCCTTGGCCTTGTCGGTACCCGCGTGGATCCGCTCGCTGTACCTGCCCTTGGTCCGCTCGTCCACGACCTTCGCGGCCTTGTCGAGACCGTGCTGGACCTTCTCCCCGTGCTGTCGGGCGAGATCCGTGACCTTGTCCCTGGCCGGGCCGAGCTTGGCCTTCATGTTGTCCTTCAGACCCATGATCCACCTTCCCTCGCGGGACAGTTACCTGCGGGCGCCCTCGCCGGCCTCGCTGTCGGCGGCCTCCTCGGCCGACTGCTGCTTGGGGATGCCGGAGCCCTCGGACGCGTCGTCCGTACCGGCGTCCGACGGCGCCGCCACGTCCTCGCTCCCGTCCCCGGCCGAGCCCTTCGCCTCAGCCGAACCGGCCGCCTTCGCCTCCGCCGACTCCGCTTCCTCCGTCTCGGCCGCTCCCGGCTCCGCGCCGGCCTGCGCCTCGGCGGCCGACGCCTCCGCAGTCGCCTTCGACCTGCCGAGGAGTCGTGCAAAAACGCCCATATCCACTCCATACGGTACTCGTGCGGGCGAATTCCCGCGTCACCCGGTGCGTACGGTTGCACCGCCCGGGTCACCGCCTCCGGCGAACCGGAGGGCGACATCTCGCCACGGGCAACGACCCGGGACACCCTCCGTCACGTAACTCGTTCGGGGGACGGCCAGGAGGTTTGCGAGACTGGTGCGGTGAGCAGTGCACCCTCCATCCCCCGCGTCATCGCCGTCGTCGGACCCACCGCGGCCGGAAAGTCCGATCTCGGCGTCTTCCTCGCCCAGCAGCTCGGTGGGGAGGTCGTCAACGCCGACTCCATGCAGCTGTACCAGGGGATGGACATCGGCACCGCCAAGCTGACGCCGGAGGAACGCGGCGGCATCCCGCACCACCTGCTGGACATCTGGGACGTGACGGTCACCGCCTCCGTCGCCGAGTACCAGAAGCTGGCCCGCGCCCGCATCGACGCACTGCTCGCCGAGGGCCGCTGGCCGGTCCTGGTCGGCGGCTCCGGCCTGTACGTCCGCGGGGCCGTGGACAACCTGGAGTTCCCCGGCACCGACCCCGAGGTCCGGGCCCGTCTGGAGGACGAGCTGGCACTGCGCGGCTCGGGCGCCCTGCACGCCCGCCTGGCCGCCGCCGACCCGGAGGCCGCCCGCGCGATCCTGCCGAGCAACGGCCGCCGTATCGTCCGCGCGCTGGAAGTGATCGAGATCACCGGCCGCCCCTTCACCGCGAACCTGCCCGGACACGACTCCGTCTACGACACCGTCCAGATCGGCGTCGACGTGGCCCGCCCCGAACTGGACGAGCGCATCGCACGCCGGGTCGACCGGATGTGGGAGGCGGGCCTCGTGGACGAGGTGCGCGCGCTGGAGGCGCAGGGGCTGCGCGAGGGGCGCACGGCCTCGCGCGCACTCGGCTACCAGCAGGTGCTCGCGGCGCTCGCGGGGGAGTGCACGGAAGCGGAAGCGCGGGCCGAGACCGTCCGTGCGACCAAACGCTTCGCGCGCCGTCAGGATTCGTGGTTCAGACGCGATCCCCGGGTGCACTGGTTGAGTGGGGCCGTTGCCGACCGGGGGGAACTTCCGCACCAGGCCCTGGCGTTGGTCGAACGACCGGTCACAGCCTGATCACGTCATGGCATCGGGATGCGCCGCCGGTCATCGCGGCCTTCGGCGCCGTGCCATCATCGAGCTTCGATCGACCAAGTGGAGCCTAGTTGGGAGGGCGCGTGGCGATGGAGGCCGGCCCTCGCGACACCGCACAAAGTGCCGAGCACGTCACCACCGCCGGTGACGGACCGGACCCGGCCGAGGTCTGTCCGGCCGGCGACCGCCTGGGCGGCGACCGCCTGGGCGGCGACCGCCTGGGCGGCGAGCAGCCGGCCGAAGCCCGTCCCACCGAGGGGCGGCCGGTCGAGGACCCGCTCGCCGAAGTCCGGCTGACCGACGACGGCCCCGACGAGACGCCGGACGGCGTGACCGACGACGGGCCGGAGCCCGAGGAGATGTACCAGAGCGGCCCGGAGGTCGAGGTCGAGCTGCGCCCGCAGCGCCGGCTGCGCATCTGGCAGCTCGCTCCCATCGTCGCACTGTCCGCCGTCGGCTCCCTGATGTTCGCCTTCCCGCTCGCCTTCGACTTCGGCGACAGCGGCGCCGTGATCGCCATGCTCGGCCTGCTGATCTGCTCCTGCGCGGCCGGCTGGGGCATGATGGCCGCCCGCCGCGTGGGCTACACCTGGCCGGGCCTGCCGGCCCGGGGCTCGGGGCGCCGCCCGGACTGGCGGGTCGTGCTCGGGTACGTCCTGCTGGTGGCCGTGATCGCGGTCCTGGCGGTGTGGCGCGTGGCAAGGCTCCGCTGAGGCGCCCCCTCAGGGACGCGGGGCCGTGTGCGACGTGCGGCCACGGCCGCGCGGGCGTGAGCAACCACAACCGGCCCGCGGTGTGAGTACTGCCGTCGCTTACGATCGAAGAATGACCACCCGCACGCGCACCCCCTTCCTCAAGGGCCACGGCACCGAGAACGACTTCGTGATCGTCCCGGACCCGGAGAACGCCCTCGACCTGACCCCGGCCGCCGTCGCCGTCCTGTGCGACCGCCGGGCGGGCATCGGCGGCGACGGGGTGCTGCACGTGGTGCGCTCGGCCGCGCACCCGGAGGCGAAGCCGATGGCGGCCGAGGCCGAGTGGTTCATGGACTACCGCAACGGCGACGGCTCGGTCGCCGAGATGTGCGGCAACGGCGTCCGTGTGTTCGCGCGCTACCTCCAGCACGCCGGACATGTGGGCGAAGGCGATCTCGCGATCGCCACGCGCGCGGGCGTGAAGACCGTCCACATCGCGAAGAACGGTGACATCACCGTCGGCATGGGCCGTGCCCGCCTGCCGGAGGGCGAGGTGACGGTGAGTGTGGGCGAGCGCAGCTGGGCCGCGCGCAACGTGAACATGGGCAACCCGCACGCCGTCGCCTTCGTCGGCGACCTCGCGGACGCCGGCACCCTGTACGACCCGCCGCCGTTCAGCCCGGCCGCCGCCTACCCCGACGGCGTCAACGTCGAGTTCGTCGTCGACCGCGGCCCCCGCCACGTCGCCATGCGCGTGCACGAGCGCGGCTCCGGCGAGACCCGCTCGTGCGGCACGGGCGCGTGCGCCGTCGCCGTGGCCGCCGCCCGGCGCGACGGCGCCGACCCTGCCGTCACCGGTACGCCGACCACGTACACCGTCGACCTGCCCGGCGGACGCCTGGTCATCACCGAACGGCCCGACGGCGAGATCGAGATGACCGGACCCGCGGTCATCGTCGCCGAGGGCGAGATCGATGGCGAATGGCTGGAAAACGCCGTCGGCTGACCCGTCGAAATGACGACACGGGCGTCCTCCTGACCCTGGATCAGCCGTTTCCGGTGTAGTGGTGCGTTCGAAACCGCGGACGACCCCAGGGCATCTGGCGCAAATCCTAAACCTCCGTTTCGTCGCTCGAATGGGTGATCCGTTTCACGCTCGGCCAGAGGCGGTCGGTCGCACGCCGTGGGCTCGGTAGCATCAAGCACCGGCACGGACGGGGGAACGCCGCGCACCCTGAGCCGCGTACACCCTGGGCCCCGTCCGCCGGTTCACGAGCCGGAGGTGCCCATGAGTGCGGAGGCCACGAACCCTGCGACCCCTGGCCCGGTAGTGCCCGCGGCGTCCGCTGCGGCCACCGCCCCCGCGGCGCCCCGGGCGGACCGCAGAAAGTCCCGGGCCCGGATCGACCTGCGCAGGCTCGGCCGCGCCGCGCTGCTCGGCCCCGCCGTCCGCGGCAAACTGCCCGACGCCATCGGCCATGTCGTGGAGGCGCACCGCGCCCACCACCCCGACGCGGACCTCGACCCGCTGCGCCGCGCCTACGTCCTCGCGGAGTCCTCGCACCGCGGCCAGATGCGCAAGAGCGGTGAGCCGTACATCACCCATCCGCTCGCCGTGACCCTGATCCTCGCCGAACTCGGCGCCGAGACCACGACCTTGACGGCCTCTCTGCTCCACGACACCGTCGAGGACACCGAGGTGACGCTCGATCAGGTGCGGGAACAGTTCGGCGAGGAGGTTCGTTATCTGGTCGACGGCGTCACGAAACTGGAGAAGGTCGACTACGGAGCCGCCGCCGAGCCGGAGACCTTCCGCAAGATGCTCGTCGCCACCGGCAGCGACGTGCGCGTGATGTCGATCAAACTCGCCGACCGCCTGCACAACATGCGCACCCTCGGCGTGATGCGCCCGGAGAAACAGGAGCGGATCGCCAAGGTCACCCGCGACGTCCTCATCCCGCTCGCCGAACGCCTCGGCGTGCAGGCCCTGAAGACCGAGATGGAGGACCTGGTCTTCGCCATCCTCCACCCCGAGGAGTACGAGCACACCCGCGAACTCATCGTCCAGAACGCCGCCCGCCGGGGCGATCCCCTCGCCGAGGTCGCCGAGGAGATGCGCGGGGTGCTGCGCGAGGCCGGCATCCCCGCCGAAGTCCTCATCCGTCCCCGGCACTTCGTCTCCGTCCACCGCGTGGCCCGCAAACGCGGCCGGCTGCGCGGCACCGACTTCGGCCGCCTGCTCGTGCTGGTGAACGAGGACGCCGACTGTTACGGCGTCCTCGGCGAACTGCACACCTGTATGACGCCGGTCGTCTCGGAGTTCAAGGACTTCATCGCCGTACCGAAGTTCAACCTGTACCAGTCGCTGCACACCGCCGTCGCCCGCACCGACGGCCAGGTCGTCGAAGTCCTCATCCGCACCCACCAGATGCACAAGGTCGCCGAGGCCGGCGTCGTCGCCCTCGGCAATCCGTACGCCCCCGCCTCCGACGCTCCTGCCTCCGACGCCCCAGGCGACGGCGAGCGCGCCGACCCCACCCGCCCCGGCTGGCTCTCCCGCCTCCTCGACTGGCAGCAGGCCGCGCCCGACCCCGACACCTTCTGGTCCACCCTGCGCGAGGACCTCGCCCAGGACCGCGAGATCACCGTCTTCCGCCCCGACGGCGGCACGCTCGGCCTGCCCGAGGGCGCCACCTGCGTGGACGCCGCCTACGCCCAGTACGGCGAGGACGCCCACGCCTGCATCGGCGCCCGCGTCAACGGCCGTCTGGCCACCCTCAGCACCGTCCTGAAGGACGGCGACACGGTCCAGCTCCTCATGGGCCAGGACCCCGCCTCCGAGCCCTCCCGCGAATGGCTGGAGCACGCCCACACCCCGGCCGCCCGCATCGCCATCCAGCGCTGGCTGGCGACGCATCCCGGCGGCGGCACCGAGACCGAGGAGATGACCGGCACACGCGCCGAGTTCACCGAGGGCACGACCCCCGCGCGGCGCGCCGCACCGGCCGAGGACACCGGCTCCGCCGGGCACGCCGAAGCCGCCGAGGGCCTCTCCGCCACGAGTCGCGTCGACGCCGGGGGCGCCCCCGCGGCCCGGCCCCGGGGGCCGAGGCCGTGGACCGGCCGGGAGCCGCCGTACGGCTCGCGGGCTGCTGCACGCCCGTCCCGCCGGACGAGATCACCGGCTTCGCGGTACGCGGGGGAGTGGTGACCGTGCACCGGGTGGAGTGCGCCGCGGTGGTGCACATGAAGGGCCGGGGGCGCGCGGAGATCGGCGTGCGCTGGGGGGACACCACCGAGTGCCGGGTCACACTGGTCGCTGAATCGTTCGGCCGCCCCCATCTCCTCGCCGACCTCACCGAGGCGATCTCCTCGGCAGGAGCCGACATCGTCTCGGCGACCGTGGAACCGCCCAGCCAGCAGCGGGTACGGCACACGTACACCCTCCAACTCCCCGACGCGGCCCACCTCCCGGCCCTGATGCGCGCGATGCGGGACGTCCCCGGTGTGTACGACGTCTCCCGCGCCCAGCACCAGGCTCCGGCCTTGTGACGAACGCGGGGCGTGAGGAGGGGCCTTGATTCAGAAGGCCCCCGGACCCGGACCCGTTCGGGTGCGCCGGGCGCGCGTCGCCGTCGTAGCGCGGGAGCGCACTGGTAGCGGTGATGCATGCTGCTCACCCCCCGCATCAACCCCCGCGTCCCCTCCCAGTGCCAGACCCGGAGCCGGCCCCGGATCTCCTGGCACCGGAAGGCGGCCCTGCTTGCCTCCGCCGTCTCCGTCTGCCTCCTCGCCGCCGCGGCCCCGCCCGCGCCCCTGGGCATCGGCGACCGGCTCTTCCCGTTCCTCGGCAACCCGGGCTACGACGTGGCGTCGTACGACGTGTCCCTGACCTATCCGGGCACCAACGACAAGCCGCTGAAGGCCGTCACCACCATCAACGCCTGGACCACCGCCGACCTGGACCGGATCAACCTCGACTTCGCGCGCGGCAGCGTGCAGTCCGTCGAGGTCGACGGGCGGCCCGCGGACTTCACCAGCGCCGGCGAGGACCTGGTCGTCACCCCGGACCACCCCCTGCGCGAGGGCAGCTGGACCCGGATCACGGTGCGGCACACCAGCGATCCCGTCGGCGCCAAGGGCCAGGACGGCGGCTGGGTGCGCACCTCCGACGGTCTCGCCATGGCCAACCAGGCCGACGCCGCCCACCTGGTCTTCCCGTGCAACGACCACCCGTCCGACAAGGCGATGTTCACGTTCCACGTCACCGCCCCGAACGGCTACACCGTCGTCGCGAACGGTCTGCCGGCCGGAGCGGTGCGGGCCGGCCGCGCCACCACCTGGACCTACCGCACCCAGCACCCCATGGCCAGCGAACTCGCCCAGGTCTCCATCGGCCGCTCCGCCGTGCTGCGCCGGGAGGGACCGCACGGGCTGTCGCTGCGCGACGTCGTGCCCGGCTCCGCCGCCAAGGCCGTCGAACCGTGGCTCGCCAAGACGCCCGAGCAGATCGCCTGGATGGAGAGCAAGGTCGGCCGGTACCCGTTCGAGACCTATGGCGTGCTCATGGCGCAGGCCTCGACGGGCTTCGAGCTGGAGACCCAGACCCTCTCGCTCTTCGAGAAGGACCTGTTCACCGAGCCGGCCTACCCCAAGTGGTACATCGAGTCGATCATGGTGCACGAGCTGTCCCACCAGTGGTTCGGCGACAGTGTCAGCCCCCGCACCTGGTCCGACGTCTGGCTGAACGAGGGGCATGCCACCTGGTACGAGCAGCTGTACGCCGAGGAGCACGCGCACCGGCCCATGGAGGACCGCATGAAGGCGGCGTACCGCGCCTCCGACCGCTGGCGCGCGGCCGGCGGCCCGCCCGCCCTGCCCAAGGCGCCCGACCCCGGCCAGAAGATCAGCATCTTCCGGCCCAACATCTACGACGGCGCCGCGCTCGTCCTCTACGCCCTGAGACAAGAGATCGGCCGGCCGGCCTTCGAGCGGCTGGAGCGGGCCTGGGTCCGTACCCACCGGGACTCCACCGCCACCACCGCCGACTTCGTCGAACTAGCCTCCACGGTCGCCGGCCGCGACCTGAGCGGCTTCCTCCAGGGCTGGCTGTACGGCGAGAAGACCCCGCCGATGCCCGGCCACCCGGACTGGAAGCCGCAGGCGGCTGCCAAGTCCGCAGGTCACCAGGGACGCCGCAGCGCGCGCGGGGCCGGGGCCGCGAGGCCCCGCGGCACCCGGTGACGCCGGGACCGCGGGCGGCGCGGCGGGCGATAACACGGTGACGAGACGTGCCGCCTCGTGCGACCATCTTCGGGTCGGCGCTTCGGGGCGGCGCGAGAGCGGACACGGGAATCTCCCGGGGTACTCGCGCGTTGACATCATGAGCGGTCCCGCAGGACCGCGGCACCGACGCCGTAACGGCATCCCATCGACGTAAGGATCCAATGACCTCCTCTTCTTCCCCTTCCCAGGACACCAAGCGCCTCGCGCACGCCTATCCCGAGGGTCTTCGGGCCGATGCCCTGATGGAAGAGGACGTCGCCTGGAGCTACGAGATCGACGGCGAGCGGGACGGCGACCAGTTCGACCGCTCCGAGCGCGCGGCGCTGCGCCGTGTCGTGGGCCTGTCCACCGAGCTGGAGGACGTCACCGAGGTCGAGTACCGCCAGCTCCGCCTGGAGCGGGTCGTGCTCGTCGGGGTGTGGACCACCGGCACCGCGCAGGACGCCGACAACTCCCTCGCGGAGCTGGCCGCCCTCGCCGAGACCGCGGGCGCGCTCGTGCTCGACGGCGTCATCCAGCGCCGCGACAAGCCCGACGCGGCCACTTACATCGGCTCCGGCAAGGCCCAGGAGCTGCGCGACATCGTGATCGAAACGGGCGCGGACACCGTCATCTGCGACGGTGAGCTGAGCCCCGGCCAGCTGATCCAGCTGGAGGACGTCGTCAAGGTCAAGGTCATCGACCGTACGGCCCTGATCCTGGACATCTTCGCCCAGCACGCCAAGTCCCGCGAGGGCAAGGCGCAGGTCGCGCTCGCACAGATGCAGTACATGCTGCCGAGGCTGCGCGGCTGGGGTCAGTCGCTGTCCCGCCAGATGGGCGGCGGCAAGGGCGGCGGTCTCGCCACCCGCGGTCCCGGTGAGACCAAGATCGAGACGGACCGGCGGCGGATCCGCGAGAAGATGGCGAAGATGCGCCGGGAGATCGCGGAGATGAAGACCGGCCGCGAGATCAAGCGCCAGGAGCGCCGGCGCAACAAGGTGCCGTCCGTCGCCATCGCGGGCTACACCAACGCCGGCAAGTCCTCCCTGCTCAACCGCCTCACCGGCGCCGGCGTCCTGGTCGAGAACGCCCTGTTCGCGACCCTGGACCCGACCGTCCGCCGGGCGGAGACCCCGAGCGGCCGGCTGTACACGCTGGCGGACACCGTCGGCTTCGTACGCCACCTGCCGCACCACCTGGTCGAGGCGTTCCGCTCCACCATGGAGGAGGTCGGTGACTCCGACCTGATCCTGCACGTGGTGGACGGCTCGCACCCGAACCCGGAGGAGCAGCTCGCCGCCGTGCGCGAGGTGATCCGGGACGTCGGCGCCACCGACGTGCCCGAGATCGTCGTGATCAACAAGGCGGACGCGGCCGACCCGCTGGTCCTCCAGCGGCTGCTCAGGGTCGAGAAGCGCTCGATCGCCGTCTCGGCCCGCACGGGCCGGGGCATCGACCAACTGATCGCCCTGATCGACAACGATCTGCCGCGCCCCTCGGTCGAGATCGAGGTGCTCGTGCCGTACACGCACGGCAAGCTCGTCGCCCGCGCCCACACCGAGGGCGAGGTGATCTCCGAGGAGCACACCGCGGAGGGCACCCTGCTCAAGGTCCGGGTGCACGAGGAACTGGCGGCGGACCTGGCACCCTACGCACCCGCGTCGGCGGCCTGACCACGGCTGTACGAAAGGCCCGCCCCCTTTTCCAGGGGCGGGCCTTTCGCGCTCCCTTTCAGGGGCGCGGGGCCGTATCGATATGCGGCTCTCTTACTGCCCGGCGAACTTCTTGCTCACCGACTGGTACACACCCTTGGCCACGTCACCGAACCGCGGACCGGCCAGCCACCCCGAAGTCACCGGACCGATCGAGGTGTTGGAAACGAGCGCCGGCTTGCCGTCGGACCCCGTCTCCACCCAGCCACCGCCGGAGGAGCCGGCCGTCATCGTGCACCCGATCCGGTACATCGTCGGGTCCGCCTTGTTGATGGACAGCCGGCCCGGCTTGTCCTTGCACTGGTAGAGCAGCTGACCGTCGAACGGAGCCGCCTCCGGGTAGCCGGAGGCGGTGATGCTGCTGACCTTCGGCACCGCCGGGGCGTCGAAGTTCACCGGCAGTGCCCCGCCGACCGTCTCCTCCAGCGACTTGCCGCTGCCGCCCTGCTCCGGCGTCACATGGATCACCGCGTAGTCGTACGAGGCACCGTTGCCGCCGGTCTCACCGCCCTGGTCGATCCACTGCTGCGAGGTCTTCGCCGCATCGGCCCACCAGACGCCGTACGGGGCGATCTCGGACCTGCTGGCGTTCTGCAGCTGGTCGGCCGACTTGCCCGAGTTGTTGTACGACGGCACGAAGGCCATGTTGCGGTACCAGCCGCCCTTCTTGCCGGCGTGCACACAGTGACCCGCCGTCCAGACCAGGTTGGACTTGCCCGGGTGCGCCGGGTCCTCCACCACCGTGCCCGAGCACACCATGTGCCCCTCGGGGGAGTCGAAGAACACCTTGCCCGAGGTGGCCGCGTTGGTGTGGTACGGCGTCGCCACCGCCTGCGCCTTCACCGGCTGCGGGGTCGGGTCCGTCACGCCCTGGTCACCGGAGATGTCGTTGTCGTGGACGCCCTTGTTCGGGTCGTTGGCGTGCCGCATCCGGTTCGGGTCCCACAGGCCCTTGATGATCGGGTTGATGAAGTCGTTGGCCTCGCGCAGCCAGTCCTGCTTGTTCCAGTTCTTCCAGGCGCCGTTCTTCCACTTGTCGATGTCGATCCCGTGTGCCTTGAGCTTCTGCTTGAGGTCGTCCGGGATCCTGATCTTTCCGTCGCCGGTGCCGGCCACGGTCGCTGAAGCGCTCGGCTTGGCATCGGCGTTGTCGTCGCCGTTGCAGGCGGTGGCGGTCAGCGCCAGCGCCGAGGCGAGGGCGACCGCCGCCACTGTGGGGGAGGTACGGCGGGGGCCCCTCCCGCGCCGAACGGTGACCGACGGCCGTGTGGATCGCATGCTGGTGAATCCCCCTGTGGTGAAGGTACTTGGCGCTTCGGCCGTGCCACCGGGCATGGAACTCATGGGGAGTTCATGCCGGCCTCACGGCCGTCTAGGAACGGCAACACACACTATGCGCTCGCTGTGGGGGACTTCCGATGGAACGGCAACGGTTCGGCTACAAGCCGTCTGACCTGGCCAGTCATCCATAGATTGCCCGATTTGAGGCCCGTTCACCGCTACCGCCGCACATGCCATCCCGCCATCCTGGAAATGATCTTGTGTCAACCCGTAACCCGTCGAACGGTCCACGGTTGTAGCGGTGGGGGGCCAGCTGCCTGTACCCGGTCCCCGTGGATCAACTCGACTCTGGACAGCGGGAGGACAGCGAGCCGTGGCCGTTACGGAGTCGATGGCTGGAGGCACGCACGGGGAAGCGCGTGCCGTGCACGAGGGGATCCTCAGACGCCAGTCGGCGCGTGAGTCGTCCGCCCGCACCTATGCCCGGGCCCTGCCCATCGTCCCGGTGCGGGCGCGCGGGCTGACCATCGAGGGCGCCGACGGCCGCCGCTATCTGGACTGTCTCTCCGGAGCGGGCACGCTCGCCCTCGGCCACAACCATCCGGTCGTGCTGGAAGCCATCCGCAGGGTCCTCGACTCCGGCGCTCCCCTCTCCGTCCTCGACCTGGCGACGCCGGTCAAGGACGCCTTCATCACCGAGCTGTTCCGCACCCTCCCGCCCGGACTCGCCGACCGTGCGCGGGTCCAGTTCTGCGGACCGGCCGGTACCGACGCCGTCGAGGCCGCCCTCAAACTGGTCCGGGCCGCGACCGGCCGCGCCGGCATCCTCGCCTTCACCGGCGCCTACCACGGCATGACCGCCGGCGCCCTGGCCGCCTCCGGCGGTGCCCGTGACGTCCAGGTCGCCCGCCTGCCCTATCCGCAGGACTACCGCTGTCCCTTCGGCGTCGGCGGTCCACGCGGCGCCGAACTCGCCGCCCGCTGGACCCAGTCCCTCCTCGACGATCCCCAGTCCGGCGTGCCGCTGCCCGCCGGGCTGATCCTCGAACCCGTCCAGGGCGAGGGCGGGGTGATTCCCGGGCCGGACGACTGGCTGCGCCGTATGCGGCAGCTCACCGCCGACCGGTCCATCCCCCTGATCGCCGACGAGATCCAGACCGGAGTCGGCAGGACGGGCGCCTTCTGGGCCGTCGACCACAGCGGCATCACCCCCGACGTCATGGTCCTGTCCAAGGCCATCGGCGGCAGCCTCCCGCTGGCCGTGATCGTCTACCGCGACGATCTCGACGTCTGGCAACCCGGCGCCCACGCGGGAACCTTCCGGGGCAACCAGCTCGCCATGGCCGCGGGCACGGCGACCCTCACCTACGTCCGGGAGAACGGCCTCGCCGAACGCGCCGCCGCCCTCGGCTCCCACATGCTCCGCCAACTCGGTGAACTGGCCGATACATTCGCCTGCGTAGGCGAGGTGCGCGGGCGTGGGCTGATGATCGGGGTCGAGCTGGTGAACCCGGAAGGCGCGTGCGCCGAGCCCGGCGACCACTCCATCCCCACCGACCCGGAGCCCTCCCGCACTCCGCACCCGGCCGCCCCGAACTCGCCCTGGCCGTCCAGCGGGAGTGCCTCGAGCGCGGACTGATCGTCGAACTCGGCGGCCGGCACTCGGCCGTGGTCCGGCTGCTTCCCCCGCTCACGATCAGCGACGAGCAGGCAGCGGCCGTTCTGGACCGCCTGGCGGACGCGGTGGCAGCGGCGGCCCGCACCCACGAGAAGCACGGCCCCCATCCCAGCCCGGACCACGACCCTGCCCAGCGCACGGGTTGAGGCCCGCACCCGCCCCACCGGGCCCACCCGCCCCACCCCACCGCCGGGCCCACCCGCACCCGCCGACGGAGCCACCGCCCACCAGGACCACCCGCACACGGCGACGACGGTCACATGGGTGGCGCCCATGGGAACCCGGACCCGGCAGGAAACCAGGTGCCCCCTGACGCACCCGCTCCCGCACCAGCCCAGCCAGCCCCAAGGAGCCGTCATGAACGCCACTCCCACTCCCGACGGCAGCTCCGGCGCTCCCGACGAACAGGGAGACTCCGGCATCCCGGCCTCTCCCGTGCCGCTCGCCGAGTCGGTTCCCCAGCAGAAGAGGCGCACCGCGGATCTCGTCCGAGTGACCGAGCCCGGCGCCGACCTGCTGGAACACCCCGACCCGTGCACCGCGGCCCAGGCCGCCGCCGTGGAGAACCTGTTGCGGTGCTGGGTACGCGAGACCGACCTCGCCGCCCCCACCAGCGGCACCCTCCGCGTCCCGCTGCCGGCCAGCGGCACCTCTCTGCTCGTGCCGGTCCGCTACTGGTCGCCGACGGGCCTGCACCGGTTCGGTCCACCACGCCTGACCAACGCCCCCGAGGCCGCCCCTGCCGTCGACGCCGTCACCTTGGCAGCGCTGCTCGCCCGGGAGACCGTGGACGACACGGACAGCGTCTCAGGCACCCAGGCCCCCAGCACCGCCGGTCACGGCGACGACGGAGATCTCGTGGCCAGGGTGGCCGACTCCCTTCGCCGCACCGCCACCTTCATCCGCGACCGGCGTGAGCACCCCACCGACGGGGCGGACCTCTTCCTCTCCGCCGAGCAGGCTCTCCTCCTCGGGCACCCCCTGCATCCGACCCCCAAGAGCCGGGAGGGCCTCACCGAGGCCGAAACCCGCCTGTACTCACCCGAGCTGCGCGGCTCCTTTCCGCTGCACTGGATGGCTGTCGCTCCCTCCCTTCTCGCAACCGACTCGGCCTGGACCGAGCGCGGCCGTTCCGTCCCCGCCGACCACCTCACCCGGCGCCTCGCCGAAACCGCCCTCCCTCTGCCCGACGGCTACGCCGCCCTCCCTCTGCACCCGTGGCAGGCCCGCGAGCTGCGCCACCGCGCCCCGGTCGCCGCCCTGCTCGACTCCGGCCTCCTTCGCGACCTCGGCCCTGCCGGTACCGGCTGGTGTCCCACCTCCTCCGTACGCACCGTTCACCGCACAGGCGCCCCCGCGATGCTCAAGCTGTCGCTGGGCCTGCGCATCACCAACTCCCGCCGCGAGAACCTGCGCAAGGAACTCCATCGCGGAGTCGAGGTGCACCGGCTGTTGCGCACCGGCCTGTTCAAGCAATGGCAGGCCGCACACCCCTGCTACGACATCGTCCGCGACCCGGCCTGGCTCGCCGTCGACGACGCGGACGGTCGGCCCGTGCCCGGACTCGACGTGGTGATCAGGCACAACCCGTTCGCCCCGACCGACGACGTCGCCTGCGTCGCCGGGCTCGTCTCGCCCCGGCCCGCCCCCGATCCCGGCGGCAACTCCTCGCCCCAGCGGACCGCCTGGCCCATGACCTCCCGGCTGGGCCGGCTCGTGGCGCGGCTCGCCGCACGCACCGGCCGCCCCGTCGGGACCGTTGCCGCGGAGTGGTTCCTCCGGTACCTGGAGCAGGTCGTCCGTCCCGTGCTCTGGCTGGACAGCGAGGCCGGCATCGCCCTCGAATCCCACCAGCAGAACACCCTGCTCCTGCTCGACGGCGACGGCTGGCCCGCCGGCGGCCGCTACCGCGACAACCAGGGCTACTACTTCCGCGAGTCCCGGCGAGCCGAACTGGATGCCCGGCTGCCCGGAATCGGTGAGCGCAGCGACACCTTCGTCTCCGACGAGGTGACCGACGAACGCTTCGCCTACTACCTCGCCATCAACAACGTGTTCGGTCTGATCGGAGCCTTCGGCTCCCAGCGCCTCGCCGACGAACGACTCCTCCTCGCGGCCTTCCGCCGTTTCCTCACCGACGCCGCCGCAGGGCCCACCGCACTGCGCAGCTCCCTGCCCCGCCGCCTGCTCGACTCACCCGTCCTGCGCTGCAAGGCCAACCTGCTGACCCGGCTGCACGGCCTCGATGAACTCGTCGGCCCGGTCGACACCCAGTCCGTCTACGTCACCATCGCCAACCCCCTTCATTCCTGAGCGAATCGCCCCGCCTCCCCGCACTTCCGAGGAACATGACCCACCTCGTCTCCTGAGAGGAGCGCACCATGCCTCCCGTCGACGCGCACGCCGGCCCCGCCTCCAGCCCCGATCATCCGGGCGCCCGCGTCCACACCGGCGCCCCTGTCCACCGGGGCTCCGCGGGCCGCCGCGCGGACAGCGCGGGCACCCGGGGCACCCCCTTCACCGGGTTCGCCATCGAGGACGACGACGCGGACTGCGAGGACACTCTGGACCTGCACCTGCCCGCCGACTTCCTCGCGCTCTTCGCCGGTGGGACGGCCTACCTTCTGGATCAACTCCCCACATGGGGTTCCGTGGTCACCCCTGTCGGCTCCTTCCAACTTCTGCCTGTGCGTATCGATGAGGACCTGCCGCTCATCCATCGCTGGATGAACGACCCCGCCGTCGCGGAGTTCTGGGAGCTGGCCGGGCCCCGGAACCGGATGGAGGACCACCTGCGCGGTCAACTCGGCGGCGACGGACGCAGCGTGCCGTGTCTGGGCGTACTGGACGGCACGCCGATGAGCTACTGGGAGATCTACCGGGCAGACCTGGATCCGCTGGCCCGCCACTACCCGGCCCGTCCCCATGACACCGGGATCCACCTCCTCGTCGGTGGAGCCGCGGATCGAGGGCGGGGGCTGGGATCCGCCCTGCTCCGAGCCGTGGCCGACCTGATCCTCGACCGGCGCCCCGCGTGCCCACGGGTCGTAGCGGAACCCGATCTTGGCAACACCCCCTCAGTCGCAGCATTCCTGAGCGCCGGCTTCCGGTTCGCGGACGAGGTCGACCTGCCTGGCAAACGGGCCGCCCTCATGATCCGGGACCGGGTCCTGCGCGATGTGTTGTAGCGCCATGTGACGGCGCGTGCACATTTGGTGAACGGCTCGCGCCGGTCGGGGGTTCCCATCGATCCGAGAAATTTTCGAGCCGGTTCCGACCGGCCGGTGGTGCCGCCCGCGCGCCCCCACATCCCGCTGCGTGCACCCGTGCGCCCCCTTCCTCTTCGGTGCCTTGCCCACCGCCAACCCACACCTCGCTCGCTCTCCCCGCCTCCGTTCAAGTGCTTGCCCCTCCCCTTCCTCCGCCCCCCACCGCACCCAGGAGCCCGGCCGTGTCCCCGCCTCCCTCCCTCGCCTTGATCGCCCGTTTGTCAGTGCCGGGTCGTAGGGTGGTTGGGCTATGACGAAGCCCTCACTCCCCGAACTCCTGCATGCCGCTGTCACCGCTGTCGGCGGCACGGAGCGTCCCGGCCAGGTGACCATGGCCGAAGCGGTCGCCGAGGCGATCGACGACGGATCCCACCTGCTGGTCCAGGCCGGCACCGGCACCGGTAAGTCGCTCGGCTATCTCGTGCCGGCGCTCGCGCACGGGGAACGGGTGGTCGTCGCGACGGCCACCCTCGCCCTCCAGCGCCAGCTGGTGGAACGCGATCTGCCGCGCACGGTCGAAGCCCTGCACCCGCTGCTGCGCCGCCGCCCGGAGTTCGCCATGCTCAAGGGCCGGTCGAACTATCTGTGCCTGCACCGACTGCACGAGGGCATGCCGCAGGACGAGGAGGACGGTCTCTTCGACCAGTTCGAGGCCGCCGCGCCCACCAGCAAGCTGGGCCAGGACCTGCTGCGGCTGCGGGACTGGTCGGACGAGACCGACACCGGCGACCGCGACGATCTCACTCCGGGTGTGTCGGACCGCGCCTGGGCGCAGGTGTCGGTGTCGTCGCGGGAGTGCCTGGGCGCGTCGAAGTGCGCGTACGGCGCCGAGTGCTTCGCGGAGACCGCCCGCGAGCGCGCCAAGCTCGCCGAGGTCGTGGTCACGAACCACGCGCTGCTCGCCATCGACGCCATCGAGGGCGCGCCGGTGCTGCCCCAGCACGAGGTGCTGATCGTGGACGAGGCCCACGAGCTGGTCTCCAGGGTCACCGGCGTCGCGACCGGCGAACTCACACCCGGCCAGGTCAATCGCGCGGTGCGCCGCGCCGCCAAGCTCGTCAACGAGAAGGCCGCCGATCAGCTCCAGACCGCCGCCGAGGGCTTCGAGCGGCTGATGGAGCTGGCCCTGCCGGGCCGCCTGGAGGAGATTCCGGAGGACCTCGGCTATGCCCTGATGGCGCTGCGGGACGCCGCCCGTACGGTCATCTCCGCGATCGGCGCGACGCGCGACAAGTCGGTGCAGGACGAGGACGCGGTGCGCAAGCAGGCACTGGCCTCGGTGGAGACGGTGCACGACGTGGCGGAGCGGGTGCTGAACGGCTCGGAGTGGGACGTCGTCTGGTATGAGCGGCACGACCGCTTCGGCGCGTCCCTGCGGGTCGCACCCATGTCGGTCTCCGGACTGCTCAGGGAGAAGCTGTTCGCGGACCGCGCCGTCGTCCTCACCTCGGCGACCCTCAAGCTGGGCGGCGACTTCAACGGCGTCGGAGCCTCCCTGGGGCTGGGGCCCGAGGGCACAGAGGGCGCGGACCTGCCGAAGTGGAAGGGCGTCGATGTCGGTTCGCCCTTCGACTACCCGAGGCAGGGCATCCTCTACGTCGCCAAGCATCTCTCGCGCCCCGCCCGTGACGGTGAGCGGTCCGACATGCTGGACGAGCTGACCGAACTCATCCAGGCGGCCGGCGGCCGCACGCTCGGGCTGTTCTCGTCCATGCGGGCCGCACAGCTCGCGGCGGAGGAGCTGCGCTCCCGGATCCCCCAGTTCCCGATCCTGCTCCAGGGCGAGGAGACCCTCGGCGAGCTGATCAAGAACTTCGCGGCCGACCCTGAGACCTGCCTGTTCGGCACCCTGTCCCTGTGGCAGGGCGTCGACGTCCCCGGCCCCAGCTGTCAGCTCGTCGTCATGGACAAGATCCCGTTCCCGCGTCCCGACGACCCCTTGATGAGCGCCCGGCAGAAGGCGGTGGAGGACGCCGGCGGCAATGGCTTCATGGCGGTGGCCGCCACCCACGCGGCCCTGCTCATGGCCCAGGGTGCCGGCCGGCTCGTCCGTGCGTCGGGGGATCGGGGCGTGGTCGCCGTACTGGACCAGCGGCTGGCCACGGCACGGTACGGCGGCTATCTCAAGACGTCACTGCCGGACTTCTGGTACACCACGGACCGTAACCAGGTCCGCAAGTCGCTCGCCGCCATCGACGCGGCGGCGAAGGCGGCGGCAGCGCAGCCGGCCGAGGCACAGTGATCGCGGGGTAGCCTGACCGGCGCCGGTCAGGCTACCCCGCGATGCGAAGGCGCCGGGGAGCGCCCCTGGACACAGTAGGACCCCGGAACCGGCGCAGGGGTTCCGGGGCCCGGTCAGGGAGCGAGCAGCCGTAGGGTCCGCCCGCCGCAGGCGTCACACGCGCCGCAGCACCGCGACGACCTTGCCCAGGATGGTCGCGTCGTCGCCGGGGATCGGCTCGTAGGCCGCGTTGTGAGGGAGGAGCCAGACATGGCCGTCCTCGCGCTTGAAGCGCTTGACGGTGGCTTCGCCGTCGAGCATGGCCGCCACGATGTCACCGTTCTCGGCGACCGGCTGGCGGCGCACGGTGACCCAGTCGCCGTCGCAGATCGCGGCCTCGATCATGGAGTCGCCGACCACCTTGAGGACGAACAGTTCACCGTCGCCGACGAGCTGGCGGGGGAGTGGGAAGACGTCCTCGACGGACTCCTCCGCGAGGATGGGGCCACCGGCGGCGATACGGCCGACCAGCGGGACGTACGACGCGGCGGGCTTGCCGGCGGTGTCCGTGGGCTGCACGGTCACGGCCTGGTCCGAGCCGCGCACCTCGTACGCGCGCGGGCGGTGCGGGTCGCGGCGCAGAAAGCCCTTGCGCTCCAGCGCCATCAGCTGATGCGCGACCGAGGAGGTGCTCGAGAGGCCGACGGCCTGCCCGATCTCCCGCATCGACGGCGGATAGCCGCGTCGCTGCACCGAGTCACGGATGACTTCGATCACGCGGCGCTGCCGGTCGGTGAGTCCGGAGCTGTCCGCCCGGATTCCTGGAGGTCGGCCCGGCAGGGAGCGCTTGTGTCCCTCGGGATTCGTGGCTTCGTTCATCACGTGTACCGGCTCGACTCGGCCCTGGGAGCGGTCCTGGGCGGTGATGGTGGCACTGTCTGCGGTGGTGGTCACGTCGGCCCCTCTCGATGGTCTCCCTGCTGGACAACGGTAGTTGCTTTCGAAAGGTTGCGCCAAACACACGTTCGAGTGAAAAAGTGCGATTCGCCTGACGCGATCATGTGTCTGGGTGTATTGGTGACGCACCACCTGGCGGACAAAAGCGCCCATTGTTGTACTCTTCACCGCCGGGGTTGCCGACCTCGTGGGCCGTCACCCCAGTCTGCCATCCGGAACCCGCTCATCCGGGATCCGGGTGCCTTCTGCGCCGGAGTCCCACGCGTCCTCCGTGCGGCGCCCACGGTATCTCCGTAAGTGCCACAGCGATACGGCTCTGCGCCCGCGTGTCCCCTGAGTCCGCCGGTATGTCGGATGTCGCCCCCGGTCCTTCGCGACACGCAGGTCTGCCTCGGTGTATGAGCCAATCCCCACATGTAGTGGTTGGATGGCTACAGCAGCCCACAAGTTGTGGTCCCCCGGGTCTGAACCGGCTTCGCGATCGCCTATGCTTAGGGCTGCTTCAGGGGCCCAAGGGCCCCGTGGGGCTATTGAGTCTGCTGTGAGGAGGGTTGGAGATCATGCACTGCCCCTTCTGCAGGCACCCCGACAGCCGCGTGGTCGACAGCCGTACGACCGACGACGGCACGTCGATCCGCAGGCGCCGCCAGTGCCCCGACTGCTCCCGTCGTTTCACGACCGTGGAGACGTGCTCGCTCATGGTGGTCAAGCGGTCCGGAGTCACCGAGCCTTTCAGTCGTACCAAGGTCATCAACGGCGTGCGCAAGGCGTGCCAGGGGCGGCCTGTCACCGAGGACGCACTCGCCCAGCTCGGCCAGCGGGTCGAGGAGGCGGTGCGGGCCACCGGAAGTGCCGAGCTGACCACCCATGACGTGGGTCTGGCCATACTCGGCCCGTTGCAGGAGCTCGACCTCGTCGCCTATCTGCGATTCGCCTCCGTCTACCGGGCGTTCGACTCGCTCGAGGACTTCGAGGCCGCCATCGCGGAGCTGAGGGAGGCGACGCGAGGCTCCGTCGCGGACGAGGAAGACGCGGCGGCGGGGGGTCAGGAAGACGATCGCGGGCCCGGCGGGACCACTGAGGTTCCCGTGCCCGCCCACGCCGCCGACTGACCGGCGGGCCGGAAACCGGGAGGAGAGCCGGGTTCCGGCCGGGCGGCGGCGAACCAAGACCTGTTGCGGGCGGCAGCTGAGGGTGCCCGCAACACAAGACAGAACACCGTGCCACGGGAACAAACGGGGCACTTCAGGGCGTTTTTGCCCGTACAGGGAGGCGGCATGACAGAGACGGCGAGCGGTCCGGCACGAGGTTCCCGAGCCAAGGGCACCAAGGCGGGTAACAAGGGACTGCACATCGAGCGCATCCACACCACCCCCGGCGTGCACCCGTACGACGAGGTGTCGTGGGAGCGCCGTGACGTCGTCATGACCAACTGGCGCGACGGCTCGGTCAACTTCGAGCAGCGTGGCGTCGAGTTCCCCGACTTCTGGTCGGTGAACGCGGTCAACATCGTCACCAGCAAGTACTTCCGCGGTGCCGTCGGCACCCCGCAGCGCGAGACCAGCCTCAAGCAGCTGATCGACCGCATCGTGAAGACGTACCGGAAGGCCGGCGAGGACCACAAGTACTTCGCCTCGCCCGCCGACGCCGAGATCTTCGAGCACGAGCTGGCCTACGCCCTCCTGCACCAGATCTTCAGCTTCAACAGCCCCGTCTGGTTCAACGTGGGCACCGCGCAGCCCCAGCAGGTCTCGGCCTGCTTCATCCTGTCCGTCGACGACTCCATGGAGTCGATCCTCGACTGGTACAAGGAAGAGGGCATGATCTTCAAGGGCGGCTCCGGTGCCGGCCTGAACCTCTCCCGCATCCGCTCCTCCAAGGAACTGCTGTCCTCCGGCGGCAACGCCTCTGGTCCGGTCTCCTTCATGCGCGGCGCCGACGCCTCCGCCGGCACCATCAAGTCCGGTGGCGCCACCCGCCGCGCCGCCAAGATGGTCGTGCTCGACGTCGACCACCCCGACATCGAGGACTTCATCGAGACCAAGGTCAAGGAAGAGGAGAAGATCCGCGTCCTGCGCGACGCGGGCTTCGACATGGACCTGGGCGGCGACGACATCACCTCCGTCCAGTACCAGAACGCCAACAACTCGGTCCGTGTGAACGACGAGTTCATGAAGGCGGTCGAGGACGGCGGCAACTTCGGCCTGCGCGCCCGGATGACCGGTGAGGTCCTCGAGGAGGTCGACGCCAAGGCGCTCTTCCGCAAGATCGCCGAGGCCGCCTGGGCCTGCGCCGACCCGGGCATCCAGTACGACGACACCATCAACAACTGGCACACCTGCCCCGAGTCCGGCCGGATCACCGCGTCGAACCCGTGCAGCGAGTACATGCACCTGGACAACACGTCCTGCAACCTGGCCTCGCTGAACCTGATGAAGTTCCTGAAGGACGACGGCAAGGGCAACCAGTCCTTCGAGACCGAGCGCTTCCAGAAGGTCGTCGAGCTGGTCATCACCGCGATGGACATCTCGATCTGCTTCGCGGACTTCCCGACCCAGAAGATCGGCGAGAACACGCGCGCGTTCCGCCAGCTCGGCATCGGCTACGCCAACCTGGGCGCTCTGCTGATGGCCACCGGCCACGCCTACGACTCCAACGGCGGTCGTGCCCTCGCCGGCGCCATCACCTCCCTGATGACGGGTACGGCCTACCGCCGTTCCGCCGAGCTGGCCGCGGTCGTCGGCCCGTACGACGGCTACGCCCGCAACGCCGACGCCCACAAGCGCGTCATGGCGCAGCACGCCGACGCCAACGGCAAGGCCGTCCGCATGGACGACCTGGACACCCCGGTGTGGGCCGCCGCCACGGAGGCCTGGCAGGACGTGCAGCGTCTCGGTGAGAAGAACGGTTTCCGTAACGCCCAGGCGTCCGTCCTCGCCCCGACCGGCACCATCGGCCTCGCGATGTCCTGCGACACCACCGGTGTCGAGCCCGACCTGGCGCTCGTGAAGTTCAAGAAGCTGGTCGGCGGCGGCTCGATGCAGATCGTCAACGGCACCGTCCCGCAGGCCCTGCGCCGCCTGGGCTACCAGGAGGAGCAGATCGAGGCGATCGTCGCCCACATCGCCGAGCACGGCAATGTGATCGACGCCCCCGGCCTGCGGCACGAGCACTACGAGGTGTTCGACTGCGCCATGGGCGAGCGCGCCATCTCCCCGATGGGTCACGTCCGCATGATGGCCGCGATCCAGCCGTGGATCTCCGGCGCCATCTCCAAGACGGTCAACATGCCGGAGACGGCGACCGTCGAGGAGGTCGAGGAGATCTACTTCGAGGCCTGGAAGCTGGGCGTCAAGGCGCTCGCGATCTACCGCGACAACTGCAAGGTGGGCCAGCCGCTCTCCGCCAAGAAGAAGGACTCGGCGGACGAGAAGAAGACCGAGCAGCCCGCGGCCGTCGAGACCAAGGTCGAGAAGGTCGTCGAGTACCGCCCGGTCCGCAAGCGCCTGCCCAAGGGCCGCCCGGGGATCACCACGTCCTTCACGGTCGGCGGCGCCGAGGGCTACATGACCGCCAACTCCTACCCGGACGACGGTCTCGGCGAGGTCTTCCTGAAGATGTCCAAGCAGGGCTCCACCCTCGCGGGCATGATGGACGCCTTCTCCATCGCGGTCTCCGTCGGCCTCCAGTACGGCGTGCCGCTGGAGACGTACGTCTCGAAGTTCACCAACATGCGCTTCGAGCCGGCCGGCATGACGGACGACCCGGACGTGCGGATGGCGCAGTCGATCGTCGACTACATCTTCCGCCGCCTGGCGCTGGACTTCCTGCCCTTCGAGACCCGCTCCGCGCTCGGCATCCACTCCGCCGAGGAGCGCCAGCGGCACCTGGAGACCGGTTCCTACGAGCCGTCCGACGACGAGGTCGACGTCGAGGGCCTGGCCCAGTCCGCGCCGCGCACCCAGGAGCTGAAGGCGGTCGCCGCGCCGAAGTCCGAGTCCGAGGCGGCCAAGCCCGCCCCGAAGCAGGCCCACACCAGCGCCGAGCTGGTGGAGATGCAGCTGGGCATCCAGGCCGACGCCCCGCTGTGCTTCTCCTGCGGTACGAAGATGCAGCGGGCCGGTTCCTGCTACATCTGCGAGGGCTGCGGCTCCACCAGCGGCTGCAGCTGACGACGCGCGGTTCCTGAAGTGAAGTAAGGGGCGCCGGCCATGGGCCGGCGCCCCTTACCGCTACCGGGCTCTGCCCATGACCCGGGTGAAGGTCGCCGGGTCCTCCTCGAAGCCGTGCACGCCGGGACGGAAGGTCCACTCCCCGGAGGCGTCACGGACGAATTCCGCGATCGTGGCAGCCGTCGCCCCGGGGACCGAGCCGAAGTCGTCCTGGGCGAGCACGGTGTAACGCTCCACCCGGATGCGCATGGCCGGATTCAGTATATTGACGAACGTCTTGTGCCCGAACTGCTGTTGGATGACGACACCGACCACCACGCGCGTGTACCGGCCGTCCAGCCGGTCCAGTTCCAGCGTCATGACCTCGTCCCAGCCGAAACCCCTGCCGTCCGTGCTGTCCCGGTTGAGGAAGATCGTGCCGTCCGGCGAGCGGCTGTCGAAGTGCACCAGATAGGCCGGAGTCCCGTACGCGTCGCCCGACACGAACGTCGCGGCGACGAGGTCCAGGTCGGTAGGCGGCTGACCCGACGGACTGGGGTCCCACTTGAGCCCGACCTCGACCTTGCGGATGCCCTTGCTGAACCCGGTCAACAGGCTTCCCCTTCCCCCCGGTGGCTGCCTCGTCCCCCAACTCCTGTGGAGTCGGGGCTCCTTGTCCATCGTGCCACGCGCGCGGGGGCGCATGCGCGGGCGATCTCCGCCGGAGCGTGACCGACGCCACGTCCGGTGGCCTTACGATGGCGCGGTGCTGGTCAAGTGGATTCGCTGCACCGTGGTGGACCGCCGCGGGTTCGAGCGGGGGCAGCGGAAATGGGCGGGGCTTCCGGGGGAGCCGGGTTTTCGGGGGCAGGGTGGGGGCTGGAGCCGGCAGCGGCCGGGGGTGGCGCACATCTTCGCCTTCTGGGAGAGCCGCGCCTTCTACGACTCCTTCATGGCCCGCTCGCACGACCGCCTGGCGTCCGCCCAGTCCGGCACGTTCAAGGACGCCCAGGTCAAGCTCTTCGAGTACCGCTTCGATGTGAAGACGGGCTTCGAGCCACGGTTCACCGACGCCGATCTGATCCGCGTGGCCCTGTGCCGGGTCCGCGAGGAGCGCGTCGAGCACTTCACCCTGATGCAGGAGAAGGTCTGGAACCCGGCGATGGCCGGTTCGCCCGGCATGATCCGCGGCATGTTCGGCGAGGCACCCGAGCAGGAGTTCTTGATCCTGTCGATGTGGCGGTCGGCAGCCGAGCACGGCAAGTACCGGACCGAGCGCGTCGAGCGTCTGGCCTTGCGCGCCCAGACCGAGGCCGACATCGCGGCGCTCTCCGGTGACATCGTGGAGCTGGAGCCGTCCTGGACGGTCTGAACCCCTGTGCGTTCGAATAACAAACTCACTGTCTGAAGCTGCCGCCAGCGGGTCCGCGAACGGCCCGGGACACCGGATTCGTGTGACCTACGCCGTATGGAGCCCGTACGAGTCCTCGACTGTCCCTCGCTCGATCTAGGGTTTCGGCATGGCACGACCACGGCGCATCGTCCTTGTCCGGCACGGCGAGTCAACGGGCAACGTCGACGACTCCGTGTACGAGCGCGAGCCCGACCACGCTCTCGCGCTGACCGAGCGCGGCTTGCGGCAGGCCGAGGAGACCGGCAAGGAGCTCCGGGAACTCTTCGGCCGGGAACGCGTGAGCGTGTATGTCTCCCCGTACCGCCGTACGCACGAGACGCTCCGCGCCTTCCACCTCGACCCCGACCTCATACGCGTCCGGGAGGAGCCCCGGCTCCGTGAGCAGGACTGGGGCAACTGGCAGGACCGCGACGACGTGCGCCTGCAGAAGGCCTACCGCGACGCGTACGGCCACTTCTTCTTCCGGTTCCCGCAGGGCGAGTCCGGCGCCGACGTCTACGACCGGGTCGGTGGCTTCCTGGAGAGCCTGTTCCGCAGCTTCGAGGCACCGGACCACCCGCCGAACGTCCTCCTGGTGACGCACGGACTCGCGATGCGGCTGTTCTGCATGCGCTGGTTCCACTGGACGGTCGCGGAATTCGAGTCGCTGTCGAATCCCGGGAACGCGGAGGTGCGGATGCTCGTTCTCGGGGAGGACGGCAAATACACGCTCGACCGGCCCTTCGAGCGCTGGCGCAAGCCGCTGTCGTACTGGGTGAACGGATAGAGTGGCAGTGCGATGACCGCTGACTCCTCTTCCTCCGGGCGCCTGGAGCGCGTCCTGGCGAGCCTGCGCGGACTGGCCGTGGGGGACGCCCTGGGCTCCCAGTTCTTCGTTCCGGCGAACTACCCCCTGCTGAAGCGACGCGAGCTGCCCGCGGGGCCCTGGCCGTGGACGGACGACACCGAGATGGCCTGCTCCGTCGTCGCCGTCCTCGCCGCGCACCAGCGCATCGACCAGGACGCCCTGGCCCGCTCCTTCGCCGAGCACCACGACTTCGACCGGGGATACGGCCCCGCGGTCAACCGCCTGCTGAGGCTCGTCCGGGAGGGCGAGGACTGGCGAGAGCTGGCCGCCGGGCTGTTCAACGGGCGAGGCTCCTGGGGCAACGGAGCGGCGATGCGGATCGCGCCCCTGGGCGCCTGGTACGCGGACGACCCGGAGCAGGCGACCCACCAGGCCGAGATCTCGGCCTACCCCACCCATCAGCACCGCGAAGCCGTCGTCGGCGCCATGGCCGTGGCCGCCGCGGCGGCACTGGCCGGCTCGCCGGACGGGCCGCCCAGCCCCGAGGCACTCCTCGACGGCGTCATCGCCCTGGTACCGAAGAGCGCCGTCGGCCAGGGACTCCGGCGCGCCCGCGACATGCTCGACTACGGCGACGCGGGCACCGTCGCGGCGGTGCTGGGATGCGGACGCCGTACGACCGCCCACGACACCGTTCCCTTCGCCCTCTGGTCCGCCGCACGCAGCCTCGGTGACTACGAGACGGCCTTCTGGACCACCGCCGGGGTGGGCGGCGACGTCGACACGACCTGCGCGATCGCGGGCGGTGTGCTCGCCTCCGGGAAGGCGGGGAGCCCGCCCGCCGAGTGGGCGGAACGCGTCGAGGCACTTCCGGAGTGGGTGCCGACGGAGCTCTAACGGGTTCGAAACTCTCCGTGTCCGCCGGGAACCCTCCGTGACCGTCGCCCGTTCTTCCCAGCGACGGTCGGAGGAGGTGCGGACATGGCGTGCGCGGTGCTGCTTGTGCTGCTGACTGCTGTTCTGGTCCTCACGTGGGTGCGGGCAGCCCTGATGCGGCCGGCCGGACCGCCGCATGCGCCGCCTGTCCACCGGCGTCGGTCCGGCCGGCCGCGGCTCCGCGTGGCCGGGGCAGGGTCAGCCGATGCCCGGGCCCGCCACGCCGGCGAGAGAGTCGAGATCGCTCTTGCGGACCCTGATCACCAGCCAGGCGGTGAGGAATGCGGCACCGGCCATCGCGGCAGCCGGCACGAACGCGGTGGAGATGCCGTGGGCGAGCACCTCATGCCCCCAGGGCGTGGGCAACTGGTGCGTCTTGGCGAAGTGGGCCTTCTGCTGCGGCGAGCCGTGGGCGAGGAACTTCGGCAGCTGCTTCTTCGTCTCGTCCTTGGCTGCCGAAGCGAACACGGTCGTCAGGATGGACAACCCGAGCGAACCGCCCACCTGCTGCATGGCGTTGAGGAGCCCGGAGGCCGCGCCCGCCTCGTGCTGCGCGACGCCGGAGACCGCCGTGACCGTGACCGTCACGAAGTTCAGGCCCATGCCGAAGCCGAAGACCAGCATCGGACCGAGAACGCCGCCGAGGTAGGAGCTGTCCGGCCGGATGAAGGTCTGCCAGACCAGCCCGATCAGCACGAGTCCGGAGCCGGCCATCATGAACGGCCTCGGGCCGAGCCTCGGAAGGAAGTGCTGGGACAGGCCGGCACCGACCGCGATCGCGACCGTCACGGGGAGGAAGGCCAGGCCGGCCTTGATCGCGCTGTAGCCGAGAACGTCCTGCACGAACAGCACGATGTAGAAGAACATGCCGAACATCGCGGCGGCGAGGCTCAGCATGACCACGTACGTGCCCCAGCGGTTGCGGTCCGCGAACATCCTGAGCGGGGTGATCGGCTCCTTCGCCCGCATCTCGGTCAGGACGAAGGCGAGCAGGAGCACTGCGGCCGCGCCGAACGAGCCGAGGGTGAGGCCGTCCCGCCAGCCGTTCTCCGAGGCGCGGATGAACCCGTAGACCAGCGAGGCCATGCCCGCCGTCGAGGTCAGTGCGCCCGTGATGTCGAAGCGCCCCGGATGCCGCTCGGACTCGTTGATGTACAGCGGCGCCAGCGACGCGATCAGCACGCCGATCGGCACGTTGACGAACAGCACCCACCGCCAGTCGAGCCAGTCCGTGAGCATGCCGCCCGCCAGCAGGCCGATGGCGCCACCGCCCGCGGACACGGCGGCGAACACGCCGAAGGCCCGGTTGCGTTCCGGGCCCTCGGGGAACGTCGTGGTGATCAGCGCCAGCGACGTGGGCGACGCGATCGCGCCACCCACGCCCTGCAGGGCCCGTGCGGCCAGCAGCTGCCAGGGCTCCTGGGCGAAACCGCCCAGCAGCGAGGCGAACGTGAACAGCAGGATGCCGGCCATGAACACCCGGCGACGGCCGAGGATGTCGCCGGCCCGCGCACCGAGCAGCAACAGGCCGCCGAAGGTGAGCGTGTAGGCGCTGATCACCCAAGTCAGGTCCGTGGTGCTGAACTTGAGTGCATCTTGAATGTGCGGGAGCGCGATGTTCACAATCGTCGCGTCGAGTACAACCATGAGTTGGCAGGCCGCGATGACGGTGAGTGCGATGCCGGGATGCCCCTCCCGGCGGGCCACGCCCGGTTTCGGTTCCTGAAGCAGCTGAGAGGTCGTCACTATGGGTCCCCCATACAGGCGTTAGTGAACGATCGCGTTCACTGTCGCGTCCACGGTAGTGAGTTGCCAACAGTGAACGCAAGCGTTCACTTAATCCTGCGCCCCGCCTCGCGTCCCCCTTGTTGCTGCGGCGCGGCGCACCCCCGCCCCGGAATCCCCGCTTCCCCTGCATGTTGGAGAGATATAGATGGTTACCTCGCGCTGGACGGCCGCTCCCGCCCCGGCGGTTTCCCCTCGTCGGCGCGGCGTGGTGCTGGAGCGCGCGATCCTGGATGCCGCGCTGGAACAACTCGGCGAGGTCGGCTGGAAGGGGCTGACCATGGAGGGAATCGCGGCAGGCGCCCAGACCGGCAAGGCCGCGGTGTATCGCCGGTGGCCCTCCAAGGAGGATCTCGTCGCGGACGCGCTGGCGGCCGGACTGCCTCGGGTGGCGGCGGCCCCGGACCTGGGCAGCGTGCGCGAGGACCTCCTCACCCTGTGCCGGCAGGTGCGGCAGATCATGTACTCGCCCCCCGGTGTCGCGCTGCGCTCGGTCATTCACGAGTGCGATCAAGTCCAGGCAGAGCGCTTCCAGGAGGTGATCGTCGGGGGAGTGGTGCAGCCGACCGTCATGCTCCTCGGTGAAGTGATCGCCCGTGGAATAGAGCGAGGGGAAGTTCGCCCTGACGCGGCCAACGGCTATGTCCTGGATGCCATCCCGGCCATGATGATGTACCGCTCGAAAATGTGCGCCAGTGAATGGAGCGATCGGGATCTCGAAGACATGATCGACCAGCTGATGCTCCCGCTGCTCCGCCCCTACGGAAGCTGATCCCGCACGCCGCCGATCTGTGCGGCGGTCGGGCGACCAGGGTGTCGGGCGACGAGCCCGGCGGCGTACGCTAAGGGCGCCATGCCGTACGAACTGCCTACTCACACCGTCGAGCGCTCCCTGCGCGCCACGACCGGAGCGAAGGTCATTGCCGGTGTCGACGAGGTGGGGCGCGGCGCCTGGGCCGGACCTGTCACCGTCTGCGCCGCGATCACCGGACTCCGCCGCCCGCCCGAGGGGCTGACCGACTCCAAGCTGCTGACGATCAAGCGGCGCACGGAGCTGGCCGCGATCCTGCAGACATGGGTGACGGCCTACGCGCTGGGGCATGCTTCCCCCGAGGAGATCGACGGCCTGGGGATGACGGCCGCCCTGCGGCTGGCGGCGGTACGCGCCCTGGATGTCCTGCCGGTCCGCCCCGACGCCGTGATCCTCGACGGGAAGCACGACTACCTCGGCGCCCCCTGGAAGGTGCGCACGGTGATCAAGGGTGATCAGTCGTGTGTGGCCGTCGCCGCGGCGTCGGTGATAGCCAAGGTTCAGCGCGACAAAATGATGGCCGAACTGGGTATCGACCATGCAGACTTCGGATTCGCGGACAACGCCGGGTATCCGTCGCCCGTGCACAAGGCCGCACTGGAGGAGTGGGGGCCCACCCCGCACCACCGCTTGTCGTGGGCGTATCTTGATGCGTTGCCTCAGTGGCGGCACCTCAAGAAGGTCCGCAGCTGGGTGGATGGAAGCGTTCCGGAAATCGAAGGTCAGCTCGGCTTCGATTTCTGACGGTTCCGATCGCACTGATGTGCCACCCGGTCACCCGCGCCGCACCAATGTTTGATAAATATCAGCCCATGCCTCTCATTCCCGAGGAGCCTCAGATTCACGAGAGTGCCCAGGGTCCCCGCGCCACGCCGGCCAGCGGCCGTACCGCGCCGACCCCCCGCCCCGTACCCGGCCCCCGCCCCGCGGCTCCGTCCCGCCCCGGTCGTCCCGGCCCCCCGCGGCCCGCGGCGCCGGTGCAGCGCACGCCGCGTGACGTGGCTCCGGCCAAGCCGGGCCCCACGGGCCCGGCCGCTCCCGCCGCCCCGGCGGCTGCCCCGCAGATCCAGCTGATCCCGGCCTCGGCCGAGGGTGCGCTCGACGCCGCCGATGAGGCGGTGGACCTGCTCCTGGACTCGGGTCGTGCCCCCGGCGACGTGCTCGTGATCACCACCGGGTCCCAGCACCCGTGGGCGGAACACGAGCTGACCTTCGGTGAAGCCTCCTACTGGGCGCAGCATGACGCCGGTGACGACGTCTTCTACGCGGACGCCGCCATCGCCTCCCGCGCCGCGTCCCGCCCGGTGGTCGTCGTGGCCGTCAACGGAGGTCCCGCTTCCGCTGCTGCCTCGGCCCTCCCGCTGGCCCACGCCCGCGCCGGTGCCCTGCTGATCGTCTGCGGCGACCCGCAGCAGATCAACTCGGTGCTGGGCACCGGCGTCTGAGCCGCCTCCGTCACCTCGGGACACCGGGGTGACGAAGCGGCCGCTCCGGCGGTATCCGCACGGCGTGGCCCTTGGCATGCCCGGATGACCGGCGGCCGTTGCACTCGCGGGGCGGCCTCCCGGCAATGCGCCGGGACGCCAGATGTGGGGCAGCGGTTCTCGGGCGGAGACCGGCCCCTGACTAACGCTGCCGTGCCTGCCGCGGCCGGTCCGTGAGCGGCGCTTGCGTGGCCGCGCCGGGAGTGGATCTCGTACGGCTTCTGGGCGCGGCTCGGTCGCCGGTGCGGTCGTGGGCGTGGCACGGCCCCGCGTTCCCCGGCACGCCACGGATCATGCGCGGCCTCCTGGGGCGGAGCGGTGGGCGGTCGGTTCGCGGTCCGTCCAGGCCGGTCGGGGGCGCGGAACGGACGGGCGTCAGGCCTGATCTGCCGTCGTGTCCCTCACCGAGCCGCCGCGCGGCGCAGAACCTCGGAGACCGGGCCCCCGGTGCGCGGTGCGAGCGGCGGGGCCTCGGACAGGGCGAAGGGCTCCGGTGCGGAGTCGGCGTTCGGATGGCGGCCGCTACGGCCTTCGCCGAGCACGTGCCAGCCGTCGTGGGTCAGCGTGATGTACGCCCCGCACCGCAGCCCGTGCAGCGTGCAGGCGTCACGCAGGCCCCACATCCAGGCGCCGTCCTCCTCCGTCCAACGCGCGTCGCCCTCACGGCAGTAGACGAGTATCGCCGTGCGCACCGGGGTCCGGCGTCGCAGGTCGTGCGGAATGATCCGGCGCAGCTGCGCGAGCAGCGCGTTGCGGAACATCCAGCCGTCGGCCGGGGCTGGACGACGTATGAACGACGCGCTGGCGCAGAGCCGCTCTTCCGGATCGAGCACGGCCACGATCGCCATGGAGGGCCTCGGCCGATGGCGGGCATGCAGCCCGCTGACGACCTCACGAGGGTTGCGTAGCAGGGGGATTCCGGCGGCAGCCCATTCGGCCGGCTCGAGCAGGCGACTGGCGGAAGCGGCGGACGCGGACGTCGAGAACGAGGCCGCCGAGGACGAGGCGAATCCGAAGGTCACGTTCCTCCCTTCGGCTACGCGCCCACACTGCGGGCGAGGTCGGATTCGAGGACCGCGCACCGCAGCAGAGCCCAACCGGAACGGACAAGCCGTGCGGGGAGCGGACCTCAATTCTTCCTGCCGAACTGGGATGCGGCAACGAGCAATTGGGGCCACAGACGCTTATCTGGTGGTGCGTGGCTTATATCCCTACCCAAAGGTAGGCCCGGTGAAGCCTGAGGGCCGGTGCCTGCCCTCGTACGGTTGCCGCGGCCGGTGCGCGGTCAGCCCTGGACAGCCAGGACCAGCGGCAACACCGCTCGCGCGCCGGACTTTCTGAGCAGACGTGCCGCGACCGCGAGGGTCCAGCCCGTCTCGGTGAAGTCGTCGACCAGCAGCACCGGGCCACCGGCCGCGGCGAGCGCCGATGCGAGGGCGGGCTGCACCGTCAGCTCGCCGTCAAGGGCCTTCAGCCGCTGCGCGCTGTTGCTGCGGGGCACCCGTGGCACGTCCCCGGCGTACTCCACGGAGCCGAGCAGCGGCAGCCGGCCGATCTCGGCGATCCGGGAGCCCAGGGAGTGGATCAGCAGGGGCCGGGTCCGTGAGGCGACGGTGACGACACCCACCGGCCGGGCCTGGGCGTCGGACGCACCGGAAGCCCAGCCGCCCGGGCCCTTCGCCCAGTCGGCCAGGACCCCCACCACGGCCCGCGCCACGTCGTCCGGCACCGCAGTATCCGGCGCCTGGGGCGAGAGAAGCGGACGCAGCCGGTTGCCCCAGCCGATGTCCGACAACCGACCCAGCGCCCGTCCCGACGAGGCCTGTTCACCGGCCGGAATACGCCCCTTGAGATCGATGCCGATGGCCGGCAGGCCCGTCGGCCACATACGGCGGGGCTCCACCTCGACCCCCGCACGGCCCAGGTCGCTGCGCGCGGCGTCCACCGCCGCCGTGGAGGCGTCGGCGGTGAAGCGGGGGCCGGCGCAGTTGTCGCAGCGGCCGCAGGGTTTGGCACCCTCGTCGTCCAGCTGAAGCTGCAGGAACTCCATGCGGCACTCGGTGGTGGAGGCGTAGGCGCGCATCGCGTCCTGCTCCGCCGCGCGCTGCCGGGCCACCCAGTCGTAGCGCTCGGCGTCGTACGACCAGGGCTGTCCGGTGGCGATCCAGCCGCCCTTGACGCGGTGGACCGCCCCGTCCACGTCGAGGACCTTCAGCATGGTTTCCAGCCGGGAGCGTCGCAGCTCGACCAGGGGTTCCAGCGCGGGCAGCGACAGGGGGCCGTCGGCCCGGGCAAGGACGTCCAGGGTGCGCCGGACCAGCTCTTCGGAAGGGAAGGCGAGCGATGCGAAGTACTGCCAGATCGCCTCGTCCTCCTTGCCCGGCAGCAGCAGCACCTCGGCGTGCTCGACACCGCGGCCCGCTCGGCCGACCTGCTGGTAGTAGGCGATGGGGGAGGAGGGGGAGCCGAGGTGGACCACGAAACCGAGATCCGGCTTGTCGAAGCCCATGCCGAGCGCGGAGGTCGCGACCAGCGCCTTGACCCGGTTGGCGAGCAGATCCTCCTCGGCCTGCTGGCGCTCGGCGTTCTCCGTCTTTCCCGTGTACGAGGCGACGGTGTGCCCGCGCTGCCGCAGGAACGCGGTGACCTCCTCCGCGGCGGCGACGGTGAGCGTGTAGATGATGCCGGAGCCCGGCAGGTCGTCGAGGTGGTCGGCGAGCCAGGCCATCCGGTGCGCGGCATCCGGCAGCGGCAGCACGCCGAGGCTCAGGCTGTCCCGGTCCAGCGGCCCGCGCAGCACCAGGGCGTCCGAGGTGCCGCCGGTGCCCAGCTGTTCGGCGACGTCCGCCGTCACCCGGGCATTGGCCGTGGCGGTGGTGGCCAGCACGGGGACGCCGGGCGGGAGGTCGCCGAGCATGGTGCGCAGCCGCCGGTAGTCGGGGCGGAAGTCATGACCCCAGTCGGAGATGCAGTGGGCCTCGTCCACGACCAGCAGACCGGTTGCCGCGGACAGCTTGGGCAGGACCTGGTCGCGGAAGTCCGGATTGTTCAGCCGCTCCGGACTGACGAGCAGGACATCGACCTCGCCGGCCGCGATCTCGGCCTGGACGGCGTCCCACTCCTCGGTGTTGGCGGAGTTGATGGTGCGGGCGTGGATGCCGGCCCGGGCCGCGGCCTCGACCTGATTGCGCATGAGCGCGAGCAGGGGCGAGACGATCACCGTGGGTCCGCTTCCTCTGGCCCGCAGCAACGAGGTCGCCACGAAGTACACCGCGGACTTGCCCCACCCCGTGCGCTGCACGACCAGAGCCCGGCGCCGCTCGGCGACCAGTGCCTCGATCGCCCGCCATTGGTCCTCGCGCAGCCGGGCCGCGCCCGTGGCATCCCCGACGAGCCGGGCGAGGACGGCATCCGCCTGCGCCCGGAGATCCGCGTTGCTCGTGTGCTCCATGCGTTCCATACAACAGGACGGGACCGACAAGCGGGCGGGCCCCGGTCCGGTCTGTGGACAACGGGGACCGCTTTGTCGTGTCCCTGATTCGACTTATCCACAGGCTCAAGCGGAATCTCAAGATCCGCGAGATCGTCTGCGCATGACGAATCACAGCGAAACCACCGGACCGTTCGAAAACAGCGACATCTCGGGACAGGGGCCATTCGCCGGCCCGTCCGTGCACACCACGCAGCTCACGCTGCGCACCCCCGCAGAGCTGGCCGACGCCCTTCCCTACCTCCTCGGCTACCGCCCGGAGGACAGCATGGTGCTGGTCGCCCTGCACGACCGCGAGGGCCGGGGCAGGTTCGGCGGCCGAGCCCGGCTCGGCATCCCCGCGAACGAGGAGGACTGGGAAGCGGCCGCACACCAGCTGGCCCGCGGACTGGTGACCGGCAGCGAACGGCGCGGCGCCCGGCCCGAACAGATGGTGGCCTATGTCTGCCAGGAACCGGCCCCGGGAGAGTCCGGCCGCGACGTCAAACGACGACTCGAGCGGCTGGCCCACCTGCTGCGCACCCAGTGCGGCGACCTCGATGTGCCGGTGATCGAGGCACTGTGCATTTCCGACGGCCGTTTCTGGTCGTACTGCTGCCCGATCGAGAGCTGCTGCCCCGAGGACGGTTCGCCGATGGGCCTCCCCGGCACATCCGTGCTGGCCGCAGCTGCCACCTACGCCGGCATCCAAGTGCGCGGCACACTCAGGGAGCTGCACGCCAGGCTGCAGCCGTGGGAGACGACCGCGGCCCTGGAGCAGGAGATCGCCCTGGACACGGCCGGTATGACCCTGGTGCCCCGCATTCTCGACGAGGCGTTCCGAGAGGAAGTCGCAAAGGAGACCCTGAGCCTCGCCGAGCGGATCATCCACCGCTTCGCCGCCGCGGCACCGGTGTCGGGAAACCATCCGGCGGACGTGCGCGACGACGGCCTGCTCACATATGACGAGGCGGCGACGCTGATCCTCGGACTCCAGGACCGCACGACCCGCGACCGGGCGGCCGCCTGGATGGAGGGCGACGAGGCGGGCCCGGCCCTGAGGCTCTGGCGCGCCCTGGCCCGTCGCTGTGTCGGACCCTACGGCGAGCATGCCGCGGCCCCACTGACCCTGGCCGGCTGGGTCGCCTGGTCCATGGGTGACGAGTTGGAGGCCCGCGAGGCGCTGGCCATGGCACTGGGCGCCGATCCCGACTATCTCTTCGCCCGGCTGCTTCATCAGGCGTGCAACGAGGGGCTCGACCCGGAAGCGATTCGCCGCTGCCTGCGCGCGGATCGCCAGGACCGTGCGCAGGCAGCGGCGCATCGCGCCGACGGGACGGGGTGTACTTCGGCGGAAATCGGCGCCCAGCCGCACGCCGAGACGACAACGGCACGGGCCGAGCTCCCGGCAACCGAGAACCTGACGCCCGAAGCGAGTGTGCCCACCGACGACCAGGGCATCGAAGCGGACCGAGGGAGGGGCACACGCCGACGGCGCCGTGCGCGGGCGGCGGAGGGCAACGGTGCCCCTCGCGCGGCGCGGTCCAGCGGTGGACGGCGGAGGCCGGCCGACTCGCGCCCCGGCCCCTCGGAGGCCGAACCCTCGCGCCTGGGCAGCCGTGGCCGCGGCGGCACGCGCTCGCCCGGGGCGGAGCCGGATGGTGCCACGACCAGCGCAGCCTCCGCGGGAGGCGAGCACCGCAGGCCCGAGGGGGAAGGGTGAACGCGGTGCGGGGTACTGCAGGCGGATACCTGGCAAGGAAGGCGCGTGGCCCCTCGGCAGAATCCGTGGGCTGCGGCGCCCGCACCCGGAGGCTGCTCCAGCCCTGGCCTCGTGCGGGTCGGTGCGGTTTCCGTCGCAGTGGCACCCTCCTGAGCCGCCTGGCCCGCAGGGCCCACCGGGCGTGTGCGTCTGCCCGGGGCGCACCCGACGGCCCGCCGCGCGACCGTTGGTGGCACGGGCTCGCGGCCGGCCTGAGCGGCACCGCCGTTCTGTCGATCCGCCACCGGTGGGTCGGCTTCCCCGAGGCGTCCCTCCGTCGATCGGTCGGCTTCACCCAGGCGAGCCGTGACCCGGACGAGTCCCTCTCCGTTCACCTGAGTGGCGGAACGCCTGGACGGGCCCTGCCGCCGCACGACCCTTGTCCTCCGGGGCGTCCCATCGGTCGCCCGACACGTCCGAGGCGCCGCGAGCGCAGAGGAGGCCACCCCATGTACCAGCCGGCTCCGCCCTCCGCCGCCGACGACGAACGCTCCCCCCGGGACAGGTACAGGCGGTTCCTGCCGGACGGGGGCGCCGCCGTACGGCAGGTCATCGGTACCCTGCCATCCCCCAGGGATTTGGGCTCGAACTCCTCCACAGGCCACGGCAGGCCACTCGTACCGGCTCCGGCAGCCGCCCCGGGCCGCCGGCCCGCAGTGCCCTCGGCACGCACATCGCAGGGCAACCGCCCGGCGCCCGAACTGCCGCCCACGCACACCGCCTTGATCTGTGTCGCCCTGCCCGGCCTCGCCATCTCCGGTGAGGGGCAGATGTCCGGCCGAGGACTGGACGGGTTCTACCACGGCGGCAGGCGCCTCCTGTCGCGGTGTCAGGTCCGCGTGGCCGGCCGCGAACCCCTGCCCGTGCAAGCCAGGATGACCGGCGCCGACAGCGCCCGCTTCGTGGGAACACTGCGCACGTCCCCACTGTCGGGCCCCGATCCTGATGTCGTGGTGGAGCGGACCCGCCGCGCCGAGGGAACCGAACGGATCACGCTCCGGAATGCCGCTGTGCGACCGCTGAGGCTGTCCCTCGAGGTCTCCCTCGGCACGGATCTCGCGGAACTCGGCGCCATCGCCTCCGGCAGAGCGGGCCCCGAACTCCCGGCCACCGTCCACGACTCGGGCCTGCGCTGGGCCACGGCCGGTGCCGCCGCCTCCGTCACCGCAGACCCGCCGCCCTCCGACGCCCTGGCGTCCGCCGGGCTACTGCGCTGGGAACTGGAACTGCCGCCGAACGGCACGGCAGCCGTGGAACTGAGGGCGCGACTCGACGGCGCGGGTCCGCTGCGGCCGGCGGGACATGCCACGACCAGCCCATTCGCACCCGCCCTGGCCACGGGCGACGACGCCCGGGTGGCCCCGCTGCTGCACACGGCCGTCGCCGACCTCCAGGCCCTGCTGCTGCGCGACCCCGCCCACCCGCCCGACACCCACCTCGCGGCGGGCGCGCCCTGGCGCTGCGGAATGGCCCCCGCCGAGGCCCTCGCCGCGGCCCGCATGACGCTGCCGCTCGGCACCCGGCTCGCCGCGGGCACCCTGCGCGCCCTGGCCCGCACCCAGATCCCGGACCGGAGCCCACGGGCCGGCCTGATCCCCGGGCCACGGCGCGACGCCGGACCCTTCCTCCCGCCCAGCTGCACGGGCACGGAGGCCACACTGCTCTTCCCCGTCCTGCTCGCCGAGGCCCGCCGCTGGGGACTCCCTGAGCAGGAGACAAGAGAGCTGCTCCCCGTGGCGGAGCGCTGCCTCACCTGGCTGCGGACCACCGCCGGCGACGGCCCCTACCTCCACGACCCCCAGCCCGGCGGCCCGGCCCGCTGCGAGACGCAGGCCCATGCATACCGGGCGGCCATGCTCGGTGCCGATCTCCTCGATGCCTTCGGCCGGCCCGGTGCCACCGAGCTACGCCAGTGGGCCGGGTTCCTGCAGGCGGCCTTCCGGGCCGACTTCTGGGTCGAGGACCACGGTGGCGGACGTCCGGCCGCGGCCCTGGCACCGGATGGCCGGCCCGTGCCGCACCTGGGCTCCACCGTCGTGCACCTCCTCGACACCGGCCTGCTCGGTTCGGGCCGGTTCGCTCCGGGCCTGCTCGACCCCGTACAGACCGAGCACCTCGCCCGGCTGCTCGGCGCCCCCGCCATGGATGCGGGCTGGGGACTGCGCGGCCTCGGGGCCAAGGAGGTGGGGCACAACCCCTTCGGCCACCGGACCGGAGCCGTCCGGGTCCACGACACCGCACTCGCCGTCGCAGGACTGGCCGCGGCAGGCTATGAGAAGGAAGCCGGTGGACTGCTGAAAGGACTGCTGGAAGCCGCGGACCACTTCGACCACAGGTTGCCGGAGATGTTCGCCGGTGAACAACGCTCCTCCGGGAGCGCTCCTCTCCCGCACCCCGCGGCCTGCCGGCCGGCGGCCACTGCGGCGGCCTCTGTGATCATGGTGCTCACCTCGCTCGCGGGCATCCGACCCGACACCCCGGCCAGAGCGGTCACCCTGCGCCCCGTGCGCAGCGCGCCGCTCGGCGAACTCGTACTGACCGGGCTGCGCGTCGCCGGCGCCCCGTTCGCGGTGCGCATCAGCCGGCTGGGACTCGCCATGGTCGAGGAGGCGGCGGACGGCCTGCAACTGGGAGTGTGACCTCGTACGACGCCACGGGAGCGAAGAACGGAGCCGGTCCTGCGCCCCATACCCGAACGAAGCGGAACCACCACCGATGCGGTCGAGGAAGGGAGTGTTTATCGTCAGGCAGACGACTATGATCGCGGCATGCCCTACGACCCGTCAGCCTTTCCGCCCTTCGCCGTCACCGTGGACCTGGTCGTGCTGACCGTGCGCCGCCATGCCCTGTGCGCGCTGGCGGTCCGCAGGGGCGAGCCTCCGTTCCAAGGGCGCTGGGCGCTGCCCGGCGGTTTCGTACGGGCCGACGAGGATCTCTCCCAGGCGGCGGCGCGCGAGCTTGCCGAGGAGACGGGGCTGTGCGCACACGACCCCTCGGCCCCGGCCCAGGACAACGGAGCCCACCTCGAACAGCTCGCCACCTACGGTGACCCCAAGCGGGACCCGCGCATGCGTGTGGTGAGTGTCGCCCACCTTGCGCTCGCGCCCGACCTGCCCGCCCCACGCGCGGGAGGTGATGCCAGCAACGCGCGCTGGGCACCGGTCGAGGAACTGCTCCAGCAGGGTGGTTACGGCCGCGACGGCGAACCCGTGGCACCACTCGCCTTCGACCACGCCCAGATCCTCTCCGACGGCGTCGAGCGGGCCCGGTCCAAGATCGAGTACTCGTCGCTGGCCACCGCGTTCTGCCCCAGCGAGTTCACCGTCGGCGAGCTGCGCCGGGTGTACGAGGCGGTGTGGGGAGTCGCCCTCGACCCGCGCAACTTCCACCGCAAGGTCACCGGAACCCCGGATTCCTCGTCCCCACCGGAGGAACGACCACGCGCCAGGGCGGTCGGCCGGCCCAGCTCTTCCGGGCCGGCGGAGCCACTCTGCTCAACCCCCCGATGCTGCGCCCCGAGGTCTGAGGCGCACCGGCGGCCTGCTGTCCGGACGGCCAGACAGGCCGACCACCCGGGCCGGGCGTGGGTTCGCCCGAACGGCGTACGTGAACCCGGTCTGAGTGCAGCACATGTGGTAACAGATCATGCGATACCCAAAAAAATAGACATAGCACGCTATCTTGCTGCAGGTGATCCAGGCCTTCGGACTGACCAGCATTCCCCGCAAGGCGCACCCGCCCGCCGTCGACGACGTCTCCTTCGAAGCGTGCGCGGGAGCTGTCACCGTGCTCCTCGGAGGTGCCGGTGCGGGCAAGACGACGACGCTCAGACTGATGCTCGAGCTGCAACCGGGGCGCGGCATCACCTACTTCAGAGGGCGGCCCCTGAACCGGATCGCCCATCCCTCGCAAGAAGTCGGTGTGCTCCTCGGCGACGTACCGGGGCATCCGGCCCGCTCGGTCCGCGGACATCTGCGCATGCTGTGCGCGGCCTCGGGAGTTCCCGCACGGCGGGCCGACGAGGTCCTCGACGTCGTCGGCCTCGTCGATGTCCGCGAGGAGCGCCTCGGCACGCTCTCGCGCGCAATGGACCGCCGACTCGGCCTGGCCTGTGCGCTGCTGCCCGACCCCCACACGCTCGTCCTGGACGAGCCCGCCGAGGGTCTGTCCGCCCGTGAGGCGCAATGGCTGCACGGCATGCTGCGAGCCCACGCCCGCCAGGGCGGCACGGTGTTCTTCACCACCGCCGACCCCAAGGAGGCCGCGCGTACGGCCGACCGGGTCGTCACCCTCGACAGCGGCAGACTCGTGGCCGACCAGGACGCGAGGGAGTTCGCCCGTACCCGGCTGCGCCCGCGCGTGGCCGTCCGCAGCCCCCACGCGGCCCGCCTCGCGGCCCTGCTCACCAAGGAGGCCCGTGCCGCGCGCCGCTCCGTCGAGGTCGTGCGGGAGGGTGGCAATCGTCTGTCGGTGTACGGATCCACGACCGCCGACGTCGGCGAGACGGCGTTCCGCAACGGCATCCTCGTCCACCAACTCGCGGACGAGATCGGCGACATGGGGCCGGGAGCCGGTGCCGGATCGGACGGCGCATCGTCGGGCGAGGCGAGCGTCGTGGCGGCGCACGAGTCACCGGCGCATCGGGAACACGCCGTGCCCGGTTCGTCGCCCGCGGAGCAGGAGGCGACGGTGGGCGGCCTGCCGACGGCGGAGGTGGATGCCTCGGCGTTCGGCGTGGCGGTGTCCGTGACGGGCGTCTCGGTGCTCGGCGCATCGGCGGCGGAGGCCGGCGCCTCGGCGTCCGGCTCGTCCGCGCCGGAGCAGGTCGCGGTGGTGTCCGGTCTCTCGGCAGGGGAGCCGGTTGCCACCGCGTCGGACACCCCGGCGAGAGGCCGGGGAGGCACGCCGTTCGGCTTCTCGGCGCAGGAACGGCAGAACACCGCATCGGCCGCCCCGGCGCCGCAGCAGACTGTGCCCAGAGCCTCCTCGGAGAAAGTGCCGTCGGCGGCGGAGCGGGCCCAGGGCTTCGGTGGTGAGCAGCCACCGCCCGGAGAGGCCTCCCATGGCCGATCCGGAACGGAGCACACGGAGACCACCCCACGCCTACCAGCCGAGGGCATGGCGCCGGCCGGCGAGGTCCCCGCAACCCGGGGGACGGCGACCAGAGCGGTCGGCTCCGGTGGTGAGGACGCGCCCGGCGGAGATGCCGAAGCGGTTCCCGCGAAGGTGCTCGCGGAAGCCGGCGGCGGCCGGACCGCCGACGCCGCGGGCAGGTCGAACACCGAGCGCGATGCGGCCAAGGCGGCCCAGGAACGGCAGACCGGCAGCCCGAGAACTCCTGCAGCGGCCCTCTCCGCCCTGCGCGCCCGCCTCCCCGGCGCCAGGAAACCCGGCAACAGTCCGGCACCGGCCTCCGTCTCGGCCCGCCCTGGCGACGACGTCCGCATCTTCGATGCCCTCTCGCCCCTCCCACCCCCGATCTCCGTCCGCCCCGCCCGCAGCCCCCTGCGCCCCCTGCGCTACGAGATCCGGCGTGCCGCCGGAATCGGCGTCGGCTTCCTCACCTGCGGTGCCGCCCTGGCGGTGTCCGCGCTCACCGCCGTACTGCTGGCCAGGATCGGCCACACCCCACAGGCGCGGCTGTTCGCCGGGTGGCCGCGGGAGCTGCCACTGCCTCCCGCGGCGCTCGCGGCGGGGCTGCTCGGTGCGCTGGCCTTCGGGGACGAGTTCCGCCACCCCGCCCTCGCGGCGGACCGCGGCACCGTGCCCCGCCGGCTGGGGCTGCTCATCGCGAAACTCCTCGTCTCCGGAGCCACCGCGGCCCTGCTCGCCTTCCTCACCGTGGGCTGCGACGCCGAAGCGCTCTACATCGTCTACGGACGGGAGCTCACACAAGTTCCCGCGGACTGGCTTTCGCTGAGCGCGAGTTGGTTCTGCCTGGTCGTCGGCTGCGCCTGGGCCGGTGTGCTCGCGGCCGGTGTGTTCCGGTCCACCGCGGGTGGCATGGCAGCCGTACTCGCCGTACCCGTTGTCGTCGTACCACTCGTGCACAAAGCCATGCAGGGACCGGCCCTGCACATGGCCGCCGGGTTCCCGGCGCGGATGCGGGAGGTCTTGCTGCTGCAGTGGCCCTTCGGAGGCGAGCGTTATCTGCTCGGGATGGTGCGGGTGCTCGCCCAACCCGTGGGCGGCGCACTGATGTTGTCGCTGTCGGCGCTGCTGTGCGCGTACGTGTTCACAACGCTGCGCACCCGGTTCCAGTGACGGGCGCACGTGCACTTCCGATCCCGCCATGCGCACAACTCCCCGCGGAAAGCCCATTTCTTTCCGATAAGGCGTCAATTGCGACGGGGTGAGCGATCACCCTTTCGTGTGCTTTTCACCAAAGACCTCAAGGGAGTTGGAGGCGGCGCCGACAAAGGATCCGTGAGTACCCTTGCGCACACCATGATGACCGCCGCCCGCTCCACCGACTCCGGTCTGGCCGGCCCGGGCGAACTCGACCGCTATCCCTACGCGGAGCCCCAGGTGGGCGACCGTGTAGGAGCACCCTCCTGGGAAGGCGTGGACCCTGAGCTGGGCCGCGTCGGCCGGCGTGCCGCGGGCAGCCGCGGACGCGGACTGCACGGCCAACTCGTCCAGCAGCTGGGACAGATGATCGTCTCCGGCGACCTGGGCGCGGACCGCCCGCTGGTGCCCGAGGAGATCGGCCAGCGCTTCGAGGTCTCGCGCACCGTCGTGCGCGAGTCCCTCCGCGTCCTCGAGGCCAAGGGCCTGGTCAGTGCCCGCCCGAACGTCGGCACGCGCGTGCGTCCCGTCAGCGACTGGAACCTGCTCGATCCGGACATCATCGAGTGGCGGGCCTTCGGCCCCCAGCGCGACGACCAGCGCCGCGAGCTGAGCGAGCTGCGCTGGACGATCGAGCCGCTCGCCGCCCGCCTAGCCGCCGGACATGGACGGGAGGAGGTGCAGCAGCGCCTCTGTGACATGGTCGAGATCATGAGCCATGCCATGGCGCAGGGCGACGCTCTGACATACTCGCGCGCCGACAGCGAGTTCCACGCGCTGCTCATCCAGACCGCCGGCAACCGCATGCTGGAGCACCTCTCCGGGATCGTCTCGGCGGCCCTCCAGGTCTCCGGCGGCCCGGTCACGGGTTGTGACCGGCCGAACGAGGCGTCGCTCGCGCAGCACGCGCGCATCGTCGACGCGCTCGGCACCGGCGACGGCACGGCGGCCGAGTCGGCCATGCGTCAACTGCTCACGGTTCACCCCGAGGTCGAGCGCGTGGTGCCCGCTCCGCGCGAGCACTGACCCCGCGGCTGGGGAGGTGCGGTCGCCGGTGCGCGGCGTCCTTGTGGTGCTCGCGGCGGCGCCGGGCTCGGATGCCGGCCGTCGCCGGACCCCGCCGGACCTGTACGGTCCGGCGGGGTCCAGCGGTGCGACGGGCCGCCGGGATCGGACGCGCGACCGGGCATGATGGCAACGGTGATCCCCTCTGTCCGTGTCTGATTGCTTTTGACCGCTTACGGGATGTGACTCGGGCCACGCAGATTGGGCGTAACACTCGTGGAAACAGCGCGATGACCTAAGAGGTGACAGCCGCGAAGGGAATACGGACGCCATGCCAGGCGCTGTGCATCTTCCCGGCCCCCGCCCGCGCCGTCGGCCCATCCCCAGGCCGGTGGTCGGCTCCTGTCCGCAGTGGACGGTGCCGGAAGCCGTTTTCCAACGTTCCGAGAGGTTGTTCGTGTCGGCCAGCACATCCCGTACGCTCCCGCCGGAGATCGCCGAGTCCGTCTCTGTCATGGCGCTCATTGAGCGGGGAAAGGCTGAGGGGCAGATCGCCGGCGACGATGTGCGTCGGGCCTTCGAAGCTGACCAGATTCCGGCCACTCAGTGGAAGAACGTACTGCGCAGCCTCAACCAGATTCTTGAGGAAGAGGGTGTGACGCTGATGGTCAGTGCCGCAGAGCCCAAGCGCACCCGCAAGAGCGTCGCAGCGAAGAGCCCGGCGAAGCGCACCGCCACCAAGACGGTCGCGGCGAAGACGGTGACGACGACGAGGAAGGCCACCGCCACCACGGCCGCCCCCGCGGCACCCGCAGCTCCGGCCGCCGCAGCCGATTCCGCCGAGGAAGCCAACCCCGCCAAGAAGGCCGCCGCCAAGAAGACGACCGCAAAGAAGGCCGTCGCCAAGAAGACCGTCGCCAAGAAGACGGCCGCCAAGAAGACCACGGCGAAGAAGGACGACGTCGAGCTTCTCGAGGACGAGGTTCTCGAGGACACCAAGGTCGCCGACGAGCCCGAGGGCGCCGAGAGCGCGGGATTCGTCCTGTCCGACGAGGACGAGGACGACGCGCCCGCGCAGCAGGTCGCCGCGGCCGGCGCCACCGCCGACCCGGTCAAGGACTACCTGAAGCAGATCGGCAAGGTCCCCCTGCTCAACGCCGAGCAGGAGGTCGAGCTGGCCAAGCGCATCGAGGCGGGTCTGTTCGCCGAGGACAAGCTGGCCAACGCCGACAAGCTGGCGCCGAAGCTGAAGCGCGAGCTGGAGATCATCGCCGAGGACGGCCGCCGCGCCAAGAACCACCTCCTGGAGGCCAACCTCCGTCTGGTGGTCTCCCTGGCCAAGCGCTACACCGGCCGCGGCATGCTCTTCCTGGACCTCATCCAGGAGGGCAACCTCGGTCTGATCCGCGCGGTCGAGAAGTTCGACTACACCAAGGGCTACAAGTTCTCCACGTACGCCACCTGGTGGATCCGTCAGGCCATCACCCGCGCCATGGCCGACCAGGCCCGCACCATCCGTATCCCGGTGCACATGGTCGAGGTCATCAACAAGCTCGCGCGCGTGCAGCGCCAGATGCTCCAGGACCTGGGCCGCGAGCCCACCCCGGAGGAGCTGGCCAAGGAACTCGACATGACCCCGGAGAAGGTCATCGAGGTCCAGAAGTACGGCCGTGAGCCCATCTCGCTGCACACCCCGCTGGGTGAGGACGGCGACAGCGAGTTCGGTGACCTCATCGAGGACTCCGAGGCCGTCGTCCCGGCCGACGCCGTCAGCTTCACGCTCCTGCAGGAGCAGCTGCACTCCGTCCTGGACACCCTGTCCGAGCGAGAGGCGGGCGTCGTCTCGATGCGGTTCGGTCTCACCGACGGTCAGCCGAAGACCCTCGACGAGATCGGCAAGGTGTACGGCGTGACGCGTGAGCGCATCCGCCAGATCGAGTCCAAGACCATGTCGAAGCTGCGCCACCCGTCGCGTTCCCAGGTGCTGCGCGACTACCTCGACTAGGTCGCGGTCGTACGACGGCGAAGGCCCGGTTCCCCTCTGGGAGCCGGGCCTTCGTGCTGCGCGCTGCCGTGCGGTGGATCACTCTGGGTTTTCCGGTACCACCTGAGAGTGAGGAATCTGCATGCGTCGTTCCGTTGCCCGGTCACTGATCCGGCCGCTGGCCCTGGCGGCCACCATGACCGTCATACCCCTGGTGAACGCGGCCCCCGTGGCCGCCGACAGTGTGGTCGTCGGAGGCTTTCCCATAGACGTCTCACAGGCCCCGTGGACGGTCGCGCTGTCCAGCCGTGACCGGTTCGGAGGTACGCGGGCGGGCCAGTTCTGCGGCGGCGTGGCGGTCGCACGGACGACGGTGCTCACCGCGGCCCACTGCATGGCCGACGACGTCCTCGGGCGCCCCCCAACCGCGTGCGCGACCTCCGGGTCATCGCCGGCCGTACCGATCTGCTGTCGGGCAAGGGTCAGGAGATCGCCGTACGCGACGCCCGGATCAACCCCGGATACGACGGCGTGACCAACGCCGGCGACTTCGCCGTGCTCACCCTCGCCAAGCCGCTGCCGCAGAGCGCGGTCATAGCCATGGCGGGCGCGGGCGATGCCGCCTACGCGCCGGGCACGCAGGCGATGGTCTCCGGATGGGGGGACACCACCGGTGAAGGCGCCTACACGCGCAGGCTGCACGCCGCACACGTGCGTGTGCTGTCCGACGACGTATGCGCCCGGGCCTATCCGGGCGGCCCCAACGGCACCTACCAGGCCGGCAGCATGCTCTGCGCCGGGGAGGTCACCGGTGGCACGGACAGCTGCCAGGGAGACAGCGGTGGCCCACTGGTGGCGGCAGGGCGGCTGATCGGGCTCGTGTCATGGGGGAGCGGTTGCGGCAAGCCGGGCAGTCCAGGCGTGTACACCCGCGTCTCCGATGTCGTACGAAGCCAGGAGGTGCCCTCAGGCAGCCGCTGAGGGCCTTGCGGGCGCTCCTGCAGAGCCCCGTGAAAACATGAGCACGGGCGGTCGCTCCTGGAGAGGAGTGGCCGCCCGTGCACCGGCCTGTGCCGGTGCTGGCTCGTCGTGTGTGCGAGATTCAGCGCTCTTCTTCGGAAGCGGTGTTCGGAACGGTCGTCAGTCGCTCCGTCTCGTCCTGTATCTCAGCGGCGATCTTCTTGAGTTCCGGCTCGAACTTGCGACCGTGGTGGGCGCAGAAGAGCAGTTCTCCGCCGCTGAGCAGGACGACGCGCAGGTATGCCTGGGCGCCGCAGCGGTCGCAGCGATCGGCGGCCGTCAACGGGCTCGCGGGGGTCAGAACAGTAGTCACGTCGCCTCTTCTCTAGCTCGACGAGCTGTCGTACCAGGGTCAACATCCAACCAGCCCGAAAACGTTCCCGCTCGTGGCTTTTCCTCGAAAAATCTTCCGGGGCGGCTGTCTGCTGCCGGTTGGCGGCGAATGTGCCGTAGTGCGTCTCTTGTGGTGCTTACGGTTTCGCGCAGTGTTGTGTCTCGGTCCTCCAGGCTGGGTTGCCTGTTGTTCATGAGGACGTGCCCGGAGCCTAAATGGTTCATGCCTCCAAGGGAACGTGATATGTACTTCACTCCATCGAGGGATCGAACATGCATGCGAGTCTGGACTAGTCTGAGTTCTCGACGAGGGTGGCGTTACACCGGCTCTACCAGGCCTCGGTACCCTCTGAGCGGCGACCGAAGCCGTCCCCTTACCCAGTAGGGGGCCAACTGAAATTCAGCGAGGAGCGAACCGCGTGACCGCCGATACGTCCGTGCCGTCCACAGCGCTGCTGGCAGGAGCAGACCGGGACGGTTCCAACTACACCGCGCGGCACCTGCTCGTCCTCGAGGGCCTCGAGGCCGTGCGCAAGCGCCCGGGCATGTACATCGGCTCGACCGACAGCCGCGGTCTGATGCACTGCCTGTGGGAGATCATCGACAACTCCGTGGACGAGGCCCTCGCGGGCGTCTGCGACCGCATCGAGGTGGTCCTCCACGACGACGGCTCCGTGGAGGTGCGCGACAACGGCCGTGGCATCCCCGTGGACGTCGAGCCCAGGACCGGCCTGTCCGGAGTCGAGGTCGTCATGACCAAGCTCCACGCGGGCGGCAAGTTCGGCGGCGGCTCGTACGCCGCCTCCGGCGGTCTGCACGGCGTCGGTGCCTCCGTGGTCAACGCCCTCTCCGCCCGTCTCGACGTCGAGGTGGACCGCGGCGGCCACACACACGCCATCAGCTTCCGGCGCGGCGTGCCGGGCGCGTTCTCGGCCGACGGCGCCGAGGCGAAGTTCGAGGCCAAGAGCGGTCTGCGCAAGACCAAGAAGATCCCCAAGACCCGCACCGGCACGCGCGTGCGGTACTGGGCCGACCGCCAGATCTTCCTCAAGGACGCCAAGCTCTCCCTGGAGAACCTGCACCAGCGCGCCCGGCAGACCGCCTTCCTGGTGCCGGGCCTGACGATCGTCGTCCGCGACGAGTTCGGCCTCGGCGAGGGCGGCAGCAAGGGCGAGGAGTCCTTCCGTTTCGACGGCGGCATCAGCGAGTTCTGCGAGTACCTGGCGGGCGACAGGCCGGTCTGTGATGTCCAGCGCTTCTCGGGCAAGGGCACCTTCAAGGAGACGGTCCCCGTCCTGGACGAGCACGGGCAGATGACCCCAACCGAGGTCACCCGTGAACTGGGCGTCGACATCGCGCTGCGGTGGGGCACGGGGTACGACACCACCATCCGGTCCTTCGTCAACATCATCGCCACCCCCAAGGGCGGCACCCACCTCTCGGGCTTCGAGCAGTCCCTGACCGGGGTTTTCAACGATGTGCTGCGTGCCAAGAAGCTGCTGCGCGTCGCCGAGGACAACATCGTCAAGGACGACGCCCTCGAGGGCCTCACCGCCGTCGTCACCGTGCGTCTGGCCGAGCCGCAGTTCGAGGGCCAGACCAAGGAGGTCCTGGGCACCTCGGCGGCTCGCCGCATCGTGAACAACGTGGTCACCAAGGAGCTGAAGGCGTTCCTGACCAGCACGAAGCGGGACGCCGCCGCCCAGGCCCGGGTCGTCATGGAGAAGGTGGTGGCCGCCGCCCGTACGCGCGTCGCGGCCCGCCAGCACAAGGACGCCCAGCGTCGGAAGACCGCCCTGGAGTCCTCGTCCCTGCCGGCGAAGCTCGCCGACTGCCGCAGCGACGACGTCGACCGCAGCGAGCTGTTCATCGTCGAGGGCGACTCCGCGCTCGGTACGGCCAAACTGGCGCGGAACTCCGAGTTCCAGGCCCTGCTGCCGATCCGCGGCAAGATCCTCAACGTGCAGCGGTCGTCGGTGACCGACATGCTCAAGAATGCCGAGTGCGGCGCGATCATCCAGGTCATAGGAGCGGGCTCGGGCCGTACGTTCGACATCGACCAGGCTCGCTACGGCAAGATCATCATGATGACCGACGCCGATGTGGACGGCTCCCACATCCGCTGCCTGCTGCTCACGCTGTTCCAGCGCTATATGCGGCCGATGGTCGAGTCCGGCCGGGTCTTCGCCGCGGTGCCGCCGCTGCACCGCCTCGAGCTGATCCAGCCGAAGAAGGGCCAGGACAAGTACGTCTACACGTACTCGGACCGCGAGCTGCGCGACAAGCTCATGGAGTTCCAGAGCAAGGGCATCCGGTACAAGGACTCCATCCAGCGCTACAAGGGTCTGGGCGAGATGGACGCCGACCAGCTGGCAGAGACCACGATGGACCCGCGTCACCGCACGCTGCGCAGGATCAACCTGTCCGACCTCGAGGCCGCCGAACAGGTATTCGACCTGCTCATGGGGAACGACGTGGCCCCGCGCAAGGAGTTCATCTCCAGCTCGGCGGCGACGCTGGACCGGTCGCGCATCGACGCGTAGCCGCTGCGCCGGGCCCCGGCCGACCTCGGCTTGTCTGGGGCGGGCCGGGCGGAGCCGGCCGGGGCGCGGGCGACGGGGCTTGGCGGCCGGGGGAGGGTGACGGGGCTTGGCGGCCGGGGAGGGTGACGGTTGGTCGGCCTTCGTCGGCCGGGCGGCCGTCCTTCGCCGGTCGGGCGTTTCGGGTGCGGGTGCCGGTCGTGGATTGCGTTTGGTTCGGGCGCTTCCGTTGATTACTGGTGCTTGTGCCGGCTCCCCCGATTCGGGCCGGGACCTCCTGGGGGGCGCAGTCTCGGTGTTTCCTGCGGATGCCGGGCGTCCGTGGCCCCGACTGGAGCGGCCTACCGCGTCACCGGCACCGGGCCGACCAGAACGCGTCGGCCGCCAGCCCGTCGGCACCCATCGACCCCAGGCTGCCGCCGACTCCGGTCGGCCGCACCGCCCGTCCGACCTCTGCCTTCGCGCTCGCCCAGCGCCGGCAGTCGCGGGATCTACACCCGTGGGTGGAGACGAGCCGCTCCCGGGTTCCATCCTTGATCCACCCCGGCTCCGATCCCCCGACCTGCGCGTTTCCGTAGCTTCGTAGGTGTCGGCGGCACCCGCTCCCGGCACCACCGTCTCGCTCACGGAGGCACTGATGTCCGGGCTCGTCAACGCGCTGGTGATCGTGGCCGTCGCCGCCATAGTGATCGCGCGGCAGTTCCGCGCCCGCGCGATCAACACCGACCGGCGCTGGTGGCTGCTCCCCGTGATCCTCGCCGTCGTCGCGCTGCGCGAGCCCGGCATCCTGGACGGTCACCACCGTGTGGAATCCGCCGTACTGCTCATAGCGGAAATGCTGATCGGTGTGGCCACCGGCGCCGGCTGGGCCTGGACGACCCGAGTCTGGACAGCCGCGGACGGTGTCGTGTGGACCAAGAGCACCAAGGCGAGCGCCGCGGTCTGGGGCGTGGGCATCACCCTGCGGATCGGTCTCTTCGCCCTCGGCCTGGCGCTCGGCCTGCACCAGGACAGCTCCGCCCTGATGCTCGGCCTCGCAGCGACCCTGCTGGTCCGCAGCGGAGTCCTGGTCTGGCGAGCCCAGTCCCTCGGCACCGCGAACGGTCCTGCCCCGGCGTACGGTGACGGCATGTGGTCGGCCCGGAAGGAGCGCGTGTGACGGAGAACGTCTGGACCGGCTGGCCGTCCCGAGAGGCGCTCGGCCGCGCGGGAATCTCCCGCCCCCGGCGCATGCTCGCCTGGGCCGTGAGGATGCTCGTGCTCGCGCTGCTCCTGTGGAGCGCGTTCACCCACAGGCACGTCGGTATCGGTGGGGCGCTCGCGGCAGCCGCGGGCGTCCTCCTCGCCGCTGTTGTCTCCTGGGCCTTCTTCCGGACCACCTACCAGCACCGGCTGGTGCCCTCCCTGGCGCTCATAGCCGTGCTCCTGGCCCTCGCGGTCGTCGCCGAGGCCACGGGGTTCAGAGGACCGGCTCTGGTGCTCTGGTGCGGATGCGGCATCAGCGCCCTGGAACGGCTTCCGCTCGCCGCGGCCGTACCCGTGACGTCCGTGGCGCTTGCCTCGTACTCCGCGTTCAACAAGGACGTCTGGCTGACCACGGCCGCCACCGTGGTGGGCATGGCTCTGGCCGGATACGTCCTGCGGCTGGACGCGGAGGCCCGCGGCAACGCACAGCGGCTCCTCGCCCAGGAGCGCGCCGCCCGGGCCGCCGAGGCCGAGTCAGCGGCGCTGGCCGAGCGAGCCCGCATCGCACGGGAGATTCACGACGTGCTGGCCCACAGCCTCTCGGCGCAGCTGGTGCACCTGGAGGCGGCCCGGTTGCTGATCGAGAACGGCGCTGACCGCGAACGCATCCTGGAGCGTGTGGTGGCCGCGCGGGGCATGGCGCGCGACGGACTCACCGAGACCCGGCAGGCACTGTCCGCGCTGCGGGGCGAGTTGACCCCACTGGAGGACTTCCTGAGCGAACTCGTCAGCGAGGCCGTCGGTGCCGAGGTCACCGTGACGGGTGAGCGCAGGCCCCTGCCTGCCGAGGCCTCCCAGGCCGTGCGCAGGGTCGCCCAGGAGGCGCTGACGAACGTCCGCAAGCACGCCCACGGCGCCAAGGTGACCATGCGACTCGACTACAGCGAGCACGAAGTGACGCTGGACGTACGGGACTCGGGCGGGCGGCCGGGTGAACTCACGGGGTCCGGCGGCGGGTACGGTCTGCTGGGTATGCGCGAGCGAGCCGAGCTGCTGGGCGGCTCACTGGACGCGGGGCCGGACGAGGAGGGGTTCGTGGTGACGCTGAAGGTGCCCGTATGACGGAGACGGAGGGGGAGAAGAAGCTCGCACGGGTGGTGGTCGCCGACGACCAGACCGTGGTCCGGGAGGGCATCGTGATGCTGCTCGGCCTGCTGCCCGGGGTGGAGGTCGTGGGTGCCGCGGGAGACGGTGAGGAAGCGGTACGGCTGGTGGGGGAACTGAGCCCGGACGTCGTCCTGATGGATCTCAGGATGCCCCGCTGCGACGGCGTGGAGGCCACCCGGCGCATCCGGGCGGAGTATCCGGGGACCCAGGTCGTGGTGCTGACCACGTACGCGGACGACGAGTCGCTGTTCCCCGCGCTGCGCGCCGGCGCCCGTGGCTATCTGACCAAGGACGCCGGCGGGGACGAGATCGTGCGTGCCGTGGAGAGCGTGCTGTCGGGGGACGCGGGTCTGTCGCCGAGCGTCCAGCGCCGGTTGCTGGAGCGGCTGTCGCAGCCCGAGCCCGAGGCCGGCCCGCCGGCGACCGCCGAGGGGGCGCCCGACGGACTGACCGCGCGGGAGACAGAGGTCCTGCTGCTGATCGCCGAAGGGCTCAGCAATCAGGAGATCGCCCGCAAGCTGCATGTGTCGACCGCGACCGTGAAGACACACATCAACAACCTCTTCGCCAAGACGGGCCTCAAGGACCGGGCGCAGGCGGTGCGTTACGCCTACAGCAAGGGACTGGTTCGGCCGCCCACGCAGTGAATCACCTGATGGGGTGAAGAGCCGGGGGAAGAAGAGTCAGGGATCTTCCCGATCTGTCCATCCTTGGGCATGCAGTCAAGCAACGGCCGTTCCCGTGGAGCCGGGGACGGTCCCGAGAGCTCGGCCCAGAACCAGGAAGAGCACGGCGCGCCCGCCCGCGACATGACGTACGAGGACCCGTGGTACGACGCACTGGCCTCCGGCTGGGGCGAGCCGGTCGGCGCCGGTGTGCCGGCGCCGGCGGTGCCATCCGCCCGCGGGGAGCGGAGCGGAGCGACGGTTCGCGCCCGCGATGTGTACGTCGAAGTGCAGCGCAGCGCGGCCTTCCAGGAGGTGCGCACCAGGTACCGGCGGTTCGTCGTGCCGGGAGTCGCCGTCTTCCTGGCCTGGTACGTGGGCTATGTGGTCACCGCCACGGCGGCGCCCGGGCTGATGGCCCGGCCCGTGGTGGGTGCGGTGAACGTGGCCATGCTGGCCGGGCTCGGACAGTTCCTCACCACGTTCCTGCTCACCTGGGCCTATGCCCGGCATGCGCGGCTGCGCCGGGACCGGGCGGCGCTGGAGCTGCGCTGGGACACCCAGGAACTGACCCGCGGAGTGCGGGGAGATGCCTCGTGACCGGTGGGCATCAGACGCTGGCGCTGCTGCTGTTCAGTGGTTTCGTGGCCGTCACCCTCGGGATCACGACGTGGGTGAGCCGTCGCCGGCGCGGTTCGGCGGAGGAGTTCTACGCCGGCGGACGGCTGTTCTCTCCGATGGAGAATGGTTTTGCCATCGCGGGTGACTACATGTCGGCCGCCTCGTTCCTCGGGGTCACCGGGCTCATCGCGGTGTACGGGTACGACGGGATGCTCTATGTCGTGGGCTTCCTCGTGGCCTGGCTGGTGGTGCTGTTCCTGGTGGCCGAACTCGTGCGCAACTGCGGGCGGTTCACCCTGGCGGATGTGGTGGCCGCGCGCATGACCGAGCGGCCGGTGCGGATCGCCGCGGGAACTTCCTCGGTCACGGTGTCCGTTCTGTATCTGGTGGCGCAGATGGTCGGCGCGGGCAGTCTGGTGGCGCTCCTGCTCGGCCGGACAGGCGGCGCCGCGCAGGCCTGGGCGGTCATCGGGGTCGGCGCGCTCATGGTGATCTATGTGTCGTTGGGAGGGATGCGGGCCACCACCTGGATCCAGATCGTCAAGGCGGTGCTGCTGCTGAGCGGCACGATCGCGCTGACCGCGCTCGTCCTGCTGCGCTTCCACGGAGACATCGACCGGCTGCTGATCACGGCCGCGGACCGCAGCGGTCACGGAAGGGCGTTTCTGGCGCCGGGCCTGAAGTACGGCGGGACGTGGACGGCCCGTCTGGACTTCATCAGCCTGGGGCTCGCCCTGGTGCTGGGCACGGCGGGACTGCCGCACATCCTGTCCCGCTTCTACACCGTGCCCACCGCGCGGGCGGCCCGTCGTTCCGCGGTGTGGTCCATCGGTCTGATCGGCGGCTTCTACCTGATGACGATCGTCCTCGGCTTCGGGGCGGCCGCGCTGGTGGGGACGGATGCGGTGCGCGGTTCGAACGCGGCCGGGAACACGGCGGTGCCGCTGCTCGCCCTCGACCTGGGCGGCGGCGCGGGCTCCACCGGCGGCACGGTCCTGTTCGCGGTCGTCGCCGCCGTCGCCTTCGCCACGATCCTCGCCGTGGTCGCCGGTATCACGCTCGCCTCGTCGGCATCGGTGGCTCACGACCTGTACGCGTCGCTGCGGCGGCCGGGCGGCAAGGCGCGCAGCGAGGTGGTGGTGGCGCGGTGGGCGGCGGTCGGCATCGGGGTCGTGGCGATCGCGCTCGGTCTGCTGGCCCGCGACCTCAATGTCGCGTTCCTCGTCGGCCTGGCCTTCGCCGTCGCCGCGTCGGCCAACCTCCCGGTGCTGCTGTACTCGCTGTTCTGGCGCGGCTTCACCACCCGCGGTGCGGTATGGGCCGTATACGGCGGGCTGATCCCGGCGCTCGGACTGGTGCTGCTCTCCCCGGTGGTGTCCGGCAGCCCGGCCTCGCTCTTCCCGGACGTCGACTTCCAGTACTTCCCGTTGCAGAACCCGGGCATCGTCTCCATCCCGCTCGGCTTCCTCGCCGGCTGGCTCGGCACGATCACCTCGGACGAGGTCGCCGACGAGGCCAAGTACGCCGAGACGGAGGTGCGGTCGCTGACCGGCGCCGGGGCGGTGTAGCGCGCCGTACGGCCGGCTAGGGCGCCACCCAGGCGTAGCGGTGCTCCGGCCGGCCGGTGTCGCCGTACTTCAGGTAGAGCCGCAGACGGCCCGCCTGTTCCAGGTGGCGGAGATAGCGCTGGGCGGTGGAGCGGCTCAGGCCGGTCCGGGCGGCCACCTCGTGGGCCGACAGCGGCTGGTCGGCGCGGTGCAGGACGCCGCAGATCAGATCGGTCGTGGGCTCCGAGTGGCCGCTCGACCAGCGCAGCCAGTGCCGGTCCAGCACGACGATGTACTCGGCGTGCGTGGCCTTCCGGATCCGCTCGGCCTCTTTCTGCACCGGGCCGTCGCTGGTCGGCGGGGTGGTCAGCACACCCTCGGCGATCTGCGGGTCCTGGGCCGTGGTCTCGGCGATGGCCAGTGCCCTGCGCATGGCCTCCTGGTCCAGCTGCTTGCTCAGCGGCGCCAGGAAGAGCCCGGTCGCGAGCACCGTGACCCCCGCGGCGATCGCCACCTGCATCAGCAGCACCTGCGAGAACACCCGCCGTGGCAGACCGAGGCGCAGACGGCGTGCGGGAGGAGGGGGCTCATACGCACGACGGTACGTGGGTGGGCCCGACGCGCCCCAGGGGATGTGGTGGGGATCTCTTGACCCGTTCTTGAATGAGGCGGTCGTTCTGGAATGAGGCGGCCCTGCGTGAAACGGCGGTCGTTCAGCTCGCCAGCGCTGTCGGCCTCAGCTCACGTACGGCCATCACGTCCATCCGCGCGGGCGTGCCCAGTACCGCCGCACCGCAGCTCTCCGGGCGGGGCGGCAGCGACGCGCCCTGCGCCACGGTCACCCGCCAGCGGCGGCCGTCGGCGTGTCCGACGGTGACCTCCCAGTGCGGGGCCGCGCCCTCGGTCCGTACGACGCTCAGCACCCCCGCCCGGTACTCGCCCGCGACCGACCGGACGGCCAGCTCGGCAGCCTGACCGGGGCGTTCCCAGGCCGAGCAGCCCCGGCACCCCTCGGCCACCACGCGCCCCTCCTGGACGCCGTGCAGCGCCTCCTTGATGGTGTGCGCCTCGGCGCGGCCGTAGGCGTAGCCGTACGGCAGGACGAGCACCGTCGGCGAGAAGCGATGTCCACCCAGATGGGTGACCTCCCAGACGCCGCGCACGCCCGAGGCGGCCAGTTCGGTGGCGAGGGGGCGGCCCAGGAGGGCGCAGCAGCGGTCGCGCTTGCCGTTGGTGCACACGAGCGCGAGCGGGTCGCCGCCGTGCGGCCGCCCGCCGAGCGCGGCGCCGAAGGAACGGTGGTCGCCCGCTCCGAGAGCGGCGAAGTCGAGGCCGAGCAGCCGAGCGGGGTCGCGGGTCGTGGCGCTGTGCAGCCACACGCGGCCCGGCACGGTGTGGGCGGCGTACAGCTGCCGGATGGCGGGCGTGCCGGGGTCGGCGTGGCGCCCGGGGCGCCGGATGAGCGCGACGCGTACGCCGGTCCCCTCGGCGGCCGCGTCCAGCTCCCGGCCCAGCGCGGGGTCCAGGTGGCTCGAAGTGAGTGCCTTGGTACCCCACGGTCCGGGCTGTTCCAGCAGCAGCCACGTCGTCGCCGTGGCCGCCGTGCCGGAAACGGGCTCGTCGAGGCTCCGGGAGACGGTCGCACACCTACTCACACAGGTGAGCCTAACCTGACTCTCCCTGGGGCGACTTCCGGCCGTGGCCGTGTACTGCTCCGGGCGGCTTCGGGGCTGCGGATCGGCGTCCTACTCCGGGAGCGGCTGCGGAGGGCGCGGTCCGACGTAATGGCCGACCGGGCGCATGCGCATCGGGCGTTCGCCGTACTCCTCCAGGGCGTGGGCGATCCAGCCCGCCGTCCGCGCCACGGCGAAGATCGTCTCGCCGGCCGTGGCGGGCATGCCGCTGGACGCGGTGAAGACCGCCAGGGCCAGGTCGACGTTGGCGTGCAGCGGGGTGTGCCGGGCGGTCGTGGCCACGATGTCCCGGGCGGCGAGCAGGGCGGACTCCGCGTGCGGTACCTGCTCCAGGAGGCCGAACAGCGCGCTCGCGCGGGGATCCTCGCCGGTGTACAGCCGGTGGCCGAGCCCGGGGACCCGGCGCCCCGCGCGCAGTTCGTCGGCGATCACCGGGACCGCCGTGCCCTGGTCGAGCACGTCGAGCAGCATGCGGTGGGCCAGGCCGCTCGCGGCGCCGTGCAGCGGGCCCTCCAGGACGCCGAGCCCGGCCGAGACGGCCGCGTAGGCGTGCGCGCGGGCCGAGGCGGCGACCCGGACGGCGAGCGTGGAGGCGGCCAGGTCATGGTCGGCGAGCAGGGCGAGGGCGGTGTCCAGGACGCGCAGGGACGCCTCGTCGGCGGGGCGGCCGGTGAGCCGGCCCCAGAGCCGCTGGGCGAGCGGGCCGCCGTCCTTGTGGCTGTGCCGGACCGGCGGCAGGGCGGCGACCAGCGTGGGGATGAGGATCCGCGCGGTGTTCAGCACGGCGTCCTCGGCGAGGTCGAAGCGCAGCGGGTCCTCGGCGGCCGCGGCGATGGCCGCCACGCGCAGCCGGTCGGTGGGGGAGGCGTGCTCGGACAGGGCGTTCACCGCGCGGCGGGCGATCTCGACGGTGGGGCCGGGCGCGGAGAAGGTGACGCCCGGCGCCGGCCGGCCCGTCCACAGCCACTCCGCGACCTCCTCGTAGGAGTGACGCATGGCCAGTTCCACGGCGTCCACGCCCCGGAAGAAGTACCGGTCCCGCTCGATCAGCGTGATGCGGGTACGGACGGACAGGTCTCCGCCGCTGCCCGGGGTCCCGGCCGCCTCGCGCCGGTTGCGCCGGGCGAGCGCCTCGACCTCCTTCGCCTCGAAGGTGCTGGCACGGCCGCCGGGCTCGCGTCTGCTGCTGAGCAGGCCGCGGCTCACGTACGCGTACACCGTCTCCGGCTTCACACCGAGCAGTTCGGCGGTCTCCTTGGTGGTCAGCCTTCGTCCGGGACGGCCGGGAGCGGGTTCGTGATCGCGCATGGGGGTCACCGTAGCCGCCTCCGCATACCTTGATGGCTGTGCATTGATTGAATCAATATTGACAAGCAATTAGTCAAGCATGGACAGTCGGATCAAGTCCAGGGAGGAGAACCATGGCCATCAACAGCACCGCAACCCCGCTCATCGACGCACCGCGCGGACTCGCCGGTGTCGTCGTCACCGAGACCGAGATCGGGGACGTCCGGGGACGGGAGGGCTTCTACCACTACCGCCAGTACTCGGCCGTCGAACTCGCGCAGGCCCGCGGCTTCGAGGACGTCTGGCACCTCCTGGTCCACGGCACGCTTCCGGACGCCGAGCGCCGCGCCGCCTTCACCGCCGAGACCGCGGCGCTGCGGCGGCTGCCCGAGGAGGTCCGCGTGGCGCTGCCGGCGATCGCCGCGGCGAGCCGCGTCTCCGGCCCGCTGTCCGGGTTGCGTACGGCCCTGTCCCTGCTGGGTTCGGCGCGGGGACTGCGACCGGTGTACGACATCGACGGGGACCGGCGCCGCGCCGACACCGTGGCCGTGTGTGCCGCCGTACCCACGCTGCTCACCGCGCTGTACCGGCTCGGGCAGGGGCTGGACCCGGTCGAGCCGCGCGAGGACCTTCCCTACGCGGCCAACTACCTGTACATGCTGAAGGGTGCGGAGCCCGAGCCGCGGCGGGCCCGAGCGGTCGAGCAATACCTGATCTCCACCATTGATCACGGATTCAATGCATCAACCTTCACCGCCCGGGTCATCGCCTCCACCGGCGCCGACGCGGCGGCCTGTCTGACCGGTGCCGTGGGCGCCCTGTCGGGGCCGCTGCACGGAGGCGCGCCCAGCCGGGCCCTGGACACCCTGGACGCCATCGGCACGCCGGACCGGATCGACCCCTGGATCCGGGAGCGGGTGCTCGCCGGTGACCGGATCATGGGCTTCGGACACGCCATCTACCGCACGGAGGACCCCCGTTCGCGGATGCTGCGGGAGATCGCCCTCGGCTTCGGCGGTCCGCGCGTGGACTTCGCGGTGGAGGTCGAGCGCCGGGTCGAGGCGATCCTCGCCGAGCTGAAGCCCGGCCGCGAACTCCACACCAACGTCGAGTTCTACGCCGGCGTGGTCATGGAACTCTGCGGCCTGCCCCGCGAGATGTTCACCCCCACCTTCGCGGCGGCACGGGTGGTGGGCTGGAGCGCCAACATCCTGGAACAGGCGGCCGACTCGAAGATCATCCGGCCGGTGGCGCGGTATGTGGGACCGCGGCCGCCGGTCGCGGTACCGGCCGCGCTCTGACCGCCACGGGCGGACGACGACGCCCTCTTATGCTGGTCCGGCAGCCGGTCCACATGGTCCACCCGGTCCATGTGAGACCCGGTCCACCCGTCCACAGGAGAGAGGTCACCCGTTGGGGAACAGCAGCGGTCCGCAGATCCCGGTCGTCGTGCTCGCCGGATTCCTGGGCTCCGGGAAGACCACGCTCCTCAACCACCTCCTGCACCGCAGCGGAGGCAGCCGTATCGGGGCGATCGTCAACGACTTCGGGGCCATCGAGATCGACGCGATGGCCGTCGCGGGCGCCCTCGGCGACTCGACCGTCTCGCTCGGCAACGGCTGTCTGTGCTGCGCCGTGGACGCGAGTGAACTCGACCTCTACCTGGACCGGCTGGCCGACCCGGGCGCCGGCATCGACGTGATCGTCATCGAGGCCAGCGGGCTCGCCGAACCGCAGGAACTCGTGCGGATGGTGCTGGCCAGCGAGCACCCGAGGGTCGTCTACGGCGGCCTGGTCGAGGTCGTGGACGCCGCCGAGTTCGACGACACCCGTGCCCGGCACCCCGAGATCGACCGGCACCTGGCCCTGGCCGACCTGGTGGTGGTCAACAAGCTCGACCGGACCGCGGACGGCGAGCGGGTACTCGCTCTGGTGCGGTCCCTCGCGGACCGTGCCGCCGTCGTCCCGGCCACCTACGGCCGCATCGACCCGGAGTTCCTCTTCGACTGCCGGCCGAACGAGGAGCGCATCGGGCAGCTGTCCTTCGACGACCTGCACGATCACGACACGCATGATCACGCCGGTCACCTGCACACGGGCTACGACAGCCTGTCGTTCACCTCCGACGTGCCCATGGACCCGCGCCGGCTCATGGAGTTCCTGGACAGCCGGCCCGAGGGGCTGTACCGGATCAAGGGATACGTCGGCTTCGGCCCGTACGACACCCTCAACCGGTACGCCGTGCACGCCGTCGGCCGGTTCCTGCGCTTCTACCCCGAGCCCCGGCCGGCCGACGACACCCGTCTCACCCAGCTCGTCCTGATCGGCTCCGGCATCGACGCGGCGGCCCTCGGCAAGGAACTGGAGGGGTGCAGGCACGACGCCCCACACGCCGACGAGCACGGCATGTGGGGCGTCCTGCGCTACGTCCGGGGCTCCGAGGAGGAGCCCGACGCGGAGTCGTACCAGGCGTCGTACGAGGGCTAGAAGACCGGCCCCGCGACCACCGAGACCGTCTTCGGCAGCGATGTGCCCGAGCCGTCCCGGCGCGGGTCCAGCTCCGGCAGGTCCGCCGGGGTGCCGTTCTTCTGCGCCGCACGCGCGGGAACCGGGCCCGCCCAGCCCAGCGACAGGCAGTCCTCGCCCTTGAGGAACCGCTGGCAGCGCACACCGCCCGTGGCGCGGCCCTTGCGCGGGTACTGGTCGAACGGCGTCAGCTTGGCCGTCGTCTGCACCGAGTCGTCCAGCGTGCCGCGCGAGCCCGCCACCGTGAACACCACGGCGTCGGCCGCCGGGTCGACCGCCGTGAACGAGATGACCCTCGCGCCCTCGGCGAGCTTGATGCCCGCCATACCGCCCGCCGGGCGGCCCTGCGGACGCACGATGGACGCCTGGAAGCGCAGCAGCTGCGCGTCGTCGGTGATGAAGACCAGGTCCTCCTCGCCGGTGCGCAGCTCCACCGCGCCGACGATCCGGTCACCCTCCTTGAGCGTGATGACCTCCAACTCGTCCTTGCTGGACGGATAGTCGGGCACCACGCGCTTGACGACACCCTGCTCGGTGCCGAGCGCCAGGCCCGGGGACGACTCGTCCAGCGTGGTCAGGCAGACCACCGTCTCGTCGTCCTCCAGGGAGACGAACTCCGCCAGCGGCGCGCCTCCGGACAGGTTCGGTGCCGCCGCGGTCTCCGGCAGCTGGGGCAGGTCGACCACGTTGATCCGCAGCAGGCGGCCCGCCGAGGTCACCGCGCCGATCTCGCCGCGTGCGGTCGCCGGGACCGCCGAGACGATCACGTCGTGCTTGACGCGCTTGGCGCCCGCCTGCTCCGGGAACGGCTCGTCGGTCGCCGTACGAGCCAGCAGCCCGGTCGAGGACAGCAGCACCCGGCACGGGTCGTCGGCCACCTGCAGCGGCACCACGGCCACCGGGGCGCCCGCGGACTCCAGCAGGACCGTACGCCGGTCGGTGCCGAACTTCTTGGCCACCGCGGCCAGTTCGGCCGAGACCAGCTTGCGCAGCTCCGCGTCGGACTCCAGGATGCGGGTCAGCTCCTCGATCTCCGCGGTGAGCTTGTCCTTCTCCGCCTCCAGCTCGATGCGGTCGTACTTGGTGAGCCGGCGCAGCGGCGTGTCGAGGATGTACTGCGTCTGCACCTCGCTCAGCGAGAAGCGCCGCATCAGGCGCTCCTTGGCCTGCGCGGAGTTCTCGCTGGACCGGATGAGCCGGATGACCTCGTCGATGTCGACCAGCGCGGTCAGCAGGCCCTCGACCAGGTGCAGCCGGTCGCGGCGCTTGGTGCGGCGGAACTCGCTGCGGCGCCGGACGACGTCGAAGCGGTGGTCGAGATAGACCTCCAGCAGTTCCTTCAGGCCCAGCGTGAGCGGCTGGCCGTCCACCAGCGCCACGTTGTTGATGCCGAAGGACTCCTCCATCGGGGTCAGCTTGTACAGCTGCTCCAGGATCGCCTCCGGCACGAAGCCGTTCTTGATCTCGATGACCAGGCGCAGTCCGTGCTCGCGGTCGGTGAGGTCCTTGACGTCGGCGATGCCCTGGACCTTCTTCGAGTTCACCAGATCCTTGATCTTGGCGATCACCTTCTCGGGGCCGACCGTGAAGGGCAGTTCGGTGACGACCAGGCCCTGGCGGCGGGCGGTCACCGTCTCGATCGAGACCGTCGCGCGCATCTTGAAGGTGCCGCGGCCCGTCGCGTACGCGTCCCGGATGCCGTCCAGGCCGACGATCCGGCCGCCGGTGGGCAGGTCCGGGCCCGGGACGTGCTTCATCAGCGCGTCCAGGTCCGCGTTCGGGTACTTGATCAGGTGGCGGGCGGCCGCGATCACCTCGCGCAGGTTGTGCGGCGCCATGTTCGTCGCCATGCCGACCGCGATGCCAGAGGAGCCGTTCACCAGCAGGTTCGGGAAGGCGGCGGGCAGCGCCACCGGCTCCCGCTCCTGGCCGTCGTAGTTCGGCGCGAAGTCGACCGTGTCCTCGTCGATCGACTCGGTCATCAGGCTCGTCGCCTCGGCCTGCCGGCACTCGGTGTACCGCATGGCGGCCGGCGGGTCGTCGTTGCCCAGCGAGCCGAAGTTGCCGTGGCCGTCGACCAGCGGCACGCGCATGGAGAAGGGCTGGGCCATGCGCACCAGGGCGTCGTAGATCGACGCGTCGCCGTGCGGGTGCAGCTTGCCCATGACCTCGCCGACGACACGCGCGCACTTCACGTAGCTGCGGTCGGGGCGCAGGCCCATCTCGTTCATCTGGTACACGATCCGGCGGTGCACCGGCTTGAGGCCGTCACGGGCGTCCGGCAGGGCGCGCGAGTAGATGACCGAGTACGCGTACTCGAGGTAGGAGCCACGCATCTCGTCCACGACGTCGATGTCGAGGATCTTCTCCTCGTACGAATCGTCGGGCGGCGGGGTCTTCGTGCTGCGGCGGGCCATCGCTGCCTGGCTCCTTGCTGAAGCGTGGGACGGATCTGACGCCGACCATTGTGGACCGAGGCACTGACAACCCGTGCCGCGACCCGGTCCCGGCGGGCTTCCCGGGACCCCTGGTGGGTCCGGGGCAGGTTACGGGATCCGCTCTGGGCGTACGTCCCGCGGGAACTTCACCGACGTCCCGCACGCTTTGCATACAGTGGCTGGAACGGCAGGAAAACCGCGGTTTCCACAACCGCAACCGCTTGCGAAGGGATGTACATGCCCATGGGTCACACGACCACAGCCGAGGCAGGCTCCGGGGGCCTGACAGCGACCGAGCACCGCCTGGCCAACGGTCTGCGCGTGGTGCTCTCCGAGGACCACCTGACCCCGGTGGCGGCGGTCTGCCTCTGGTACGACGTCGGCTCCCGCCACGAAGTCAAGGAGCGTACCGGCCTGGCTCACCTTTTCGAGCACTTGATGTTCCAGGGCTCGGCGCAGGTCAAGGGCAACGGTCACTTCGAGCTCGTACAGGGCGCGGGCGGCTCGCTCAACGGCACCACCAGCTTCGAGCGCACGAACTACTTCGAGACCATGCCCGCCCACCAGCTGGAGCTCGCCCTCTGGCTGGAGGCCGACCGCATGGGCTCGCTGCTGGCCGCCCTGGACGACGAGTCCATGGAGAACCAGCGGGACGTCGTCAAGAACGAGCGCCGCCAGCGCTACGACAACGTCCCCTACGGCACCGCCTTCGAGAAGCTGACGGGCCTGTCGTACCCGGAGGGCCACCCCTACCACCACACCCCGATCGGCTCCATGGCGGACCTGGACGCGGCCACCCTGGAGGACGCCCGCCGGTTCTTCCGCACCTACTACGCGCCGAACAACGCGGTGCTCTCCGTGGTCGGCGACATCGACCCCCGGCAGACCCTTGCCTGGATCGAGAAGTACTTCGGGTCGATCCCGTCCCACGACGGCAAGCCCGCGCCCCGCGACGGCTCCCTGCCGGACATCATCGGCGAGCAGAAGCGCGAGGTCGTCGTCGGGGAGGTCCCGGCGCGCGCCCTGATGGCCGCCTACCGGCTCCCGCACGACGGCACGCGCGCGTGCGACGCCGCCGACCTGGCCCTGACCATCCTCGGCGGCGGCGAGTCCTCCCGCCTGTACAACCGACTGGTGCGCCGTGACCGTACGGCCGTCGCGGCCGGCTTCGGCCTGCTGCGTCTGGCCGGCGCGCCCTCCATGGGCTGGCTGGATGTGAAGGCCTCCGGTGACGTCGAGGTGCCGGTCATCGAGACCGCAATCGACGAGGAGCTGGCCCGGTTCGCCGCGGAGGGCCCCACACCGGAGGAAATGGAGCGGGCCCAGGCCCAGTTGGAGCGCGAGTGGCTGGACCGGCTGGGCACGGTCGCCGGCCGTGCCGACGAACTGTGCCGGTACGCCGTGCTGTTCGGCGACCCGCAGCTCGCGCTCACCGCCGTCAAGCGCGTCCTGGAGGTGACCGCGGAGGAGGTCCAGGAGGTCGCCAAGGCCCGTCTGCGCCCCGACAACCGGGCGGTCCTGGTCTACGAACCGAAGTCCCCGGAGGAGGCCCCGGACGCCGACGTCCCCGAGGACCCGGAGCAGGAAGCCACCGTAGAGGCGGGCGCCGACGAGAACGAGAACGAGGAGACGGCCAAGTGACCGAGCTCGCCACCATGGACTTCCACCCCCAGCCGCAGCCCGGCGAGGCCAGGCCGTGGGCGTTCCCGGCCCCCGAGCGGGGCACGCTCGACAACGGCCTGACCGTGCTGCGCTGCCACCGCCCCGGCCAGCAGGTCGTCGCCGTCGAGGTGCTGCTGGACGCGCCCCTGGACGCCGAACCGGCCGGCCTGGACGGCGTCGCCACGATCATGGCGCGCGCCTTCTCCGAGGGCACCGACAAGCACTCCGCCGAGGAGTTCGCCGCCGAGCTGGAGCGCGCGGGCGCCACGCTGGACTCGCACGCCGACCACCCCGGCGTCCGGATCAGCCTGGAGGTCCCGGCCTCCCGCCTGGCCAAGGGCCTCGGTCTGCTCGCCGACGCGCTGCGGGCGCCCGCGTTCGCCGAGAGCGAGGTCGAGCGGCTGGTCCGCAACCGCATGGACGAGATCCCGCACGAGCTGGCCAACCCCTCCCGCCGGGCCGCCAAGGAGCTCTCCAAGGAGCTGTTCCCGGCGGCCTCGCGCATGTCGCGCCCGCGCCAGGGCACCGAGGAGACGGTCGAGAAGATCGACGCCGCCGCCGTACGCGCCTTCTACGACCGGCACGTACGCCCCGCGACGGCCACCGTGGTCGTGGTCGGCGACCTGACCGGGGCCGACCTGGACGCGCTGCTCGGCGACACCCTGGGCGGCTGGACCGGCACCCCGGGCCAGCCGCGGCCCGTGCCGCCGGTGACCGCCGACGACACCGGCCGCGTGGTGATCGTGGACCGGCCCGGCGCCGTCCAGACGCAGCTGCTCATCGGCCGCGTCGGCCCCGACCGGCACGACCGCGTGTGGCCCGCCCAGGTGCTCGGCACCTACTGCCTCGGCGGCACCCTCACCTCCCGCCTGGACCGCGTCCTGCGCGAGGAGAAGGGCTACACCTACGGTGTGCGCGCCTTCGGGCAGGTCCTGCGCTCGGCCCCGGATGGCACGGGTGCCTCGATGCTCGCCATCAGCGGCTCCGTGGACACCCCCAACACCGGCCCCGCGCTGGAGGACCTGTGGAAGGTGCTGCGCACCCTCGCGGCGGACGGCCTGACCGACGCCGAGCGGGACGTGGCCGTGCAGAACCTCGTCGGGGTGGCGCCGCTGAAGTACGAGACCGCGGCGGCCGTCGCGAGCACGCTGGCCGACCAGGTCGAGCAGCATCTGCCCGACGACTTCCAGGCGACGCTCTATCAGCAGCTCGCCGCGACGGGCACGGTGGAGGCCACGGCTGCGGTCGTGAACGCCTTCCCGGTGGAGCGCCTGGTGACCGTCCTGGTCGGTGACGCCGCCCAGATCAAGGCGCCGGTCGAGGCGCTCGGCATCGGCGAAGTCACCGTCGTGGCGGCCGAGTAGAGGCAGCCGTCGCGGCGGCCGGGTACGCCCGGGCAGCCGCACGCGCGCGTGGGGCCCTGACGACCTACAGGCCGTCAGGGCCCCACGCTGTTCCACTCCCTTCTCCAGATGCCCGATTTGCGGCGGAGGTTGCCTGTCTGCCCTGTGGGATGCGCTACAAAAGCCCGGATCCGTTTGGGATTCGAAAGCGGGCTTTCGTAGCGTCGTCCGGGCTGTTCGTCAGTAGGCAGTGCGCCGCGCCCGCGGCACCGGACAGTCATCGCCGAGTCCCCGTACGGCGCGAGCCAGGGGAGCCGGGGACCCACCGTCCCTGGGGTGAATCGGGCGCCCGCGCGGCAGCGAGGGGGCCCGTAGGAGACCTTCCTGCTCCGAACCCGTCAGCTAACCCGGTAGGCGAGAGGGAAGGAAAGGACCAGCCACTCCATGGCGTTCATGTGCGCCACCGGGAAGCACCGCAAGCCCGGCCGGGTCAAGCGCACCACCGCTCAGGCGGCCGGTGTCGCGGCCCTCACCACCACCGGTGTCATCGGCACCCTCGCGGCGTCCCCGGCGTTCGCCGCGCAGAACTCCGCCGAGCAGACCGGTCTCACCCCGGTGATCACCGCCGGTGACGACATCGCCGAGCAGATCGACACGCAGGCCGCCGCCCAGCAGCGGGCCGCAGACCAGAAGGCGGCCGAGGAGGCCGTGGCCAAGCGCGCCCAGGAGGTGCGCGAGGCCAAGGCCCGCGCCGCCCGCGAGGCCGAGCGCAGGCGCCTGAACGCCTTCGTGGCCCCGATAGCCAACTCCTACGTCTCCACGGGCTACAAGGCCAGCAGCTCCCTGTGGTCCTCCGGCTCGCACACCGGCATCGACTTCCACGCGGCCAGCGGCACGTCCGTCCACGCGGTCGGCTCCGGCACCGTCGTCTCCACCGGCTGGGGCGGCGCGTACGGCAACCAGATCGTGATCCGGATGGCCGACGGCATGTACACCCAGTACGGCCACCTGTCGTCCATCGGCGTCACGGTCGGCCAGCAGGTCACCCCGGGCCAGCAGATCGGCCTGTCCGGCGCGACCGGCAACACCACCGGCCCGCACCTGCACTTCGAGGCCCGTACGACCCCCGACTACGGCTCGGACGTCGACCCCGTCGCCTATCTCCGCAAGCACGGCGTGAACGTCTGACCCGGACGCCCGTTCGGTATCCCGCGGCCCCGGCTCGTCGAGCCGGGGCTTTCGGTGTTTTGCACGGCGTCCACCGGACTCGCTGACCAAAAAATATCCATGGATTCCGACCCGCCGTCGGAAATTCCGGCTCATTGGAATAGAGTCACGGGAACACGCGTCCATCGTCGACGTTTCACGGGGATTAAGGCGGAGGTCGGTCATGCGTATTCCGGCGCACTCGGTATGCACGGCGATCCGGGACGACATCGTCGCCGGTGTCCACGAGCGCGGCGGCCGCCTCACCGAGGAAGTCCTGGCCCGTCGCTACGGCGTCTCGCGCGTCCCCGTCCGTGAGGCCCTGCGCACCCTGGAGGCCGAGGGTTTCGTCGTGACGCGCCGGCACGCGGGCGCGTGCGTGGCCGAGCCGACCGAGCAGGAGGCGGCCGACCTGCTGGAGATGCGCATGCTCCTGGAGCCGCTCGGCGCCGCCCGGGCCGCCCAGCGGCGCACCGAGGCCCATCTGAAGGTGCTGCGCGGCCTGGTCAGGCTGGGTCAGGAGCGGGCCAGGAGCGGCAGCAGCGAGGATCTGCGCTCCCTTGGCGGCTGGTTCCACGAGACGCTCGCCCAGGCCTGTGGCAGCCCCTCGCTGACCGCGATGCTCACCCAGCTGCGGCACAAGATCGCCTGGATGTACGCGGTGGAGGCGCCGCCGAGCCCGGCGGACCACTGGGCGGAGCACGGCGCCATCGTGGACGCGGTGGCGCGCGGCGACGGCGAGCGCGCGCGGGCGGTCACGGCGCTGCACGCCGAGCGTGCGACGGCCGCGCACCGGCTGCGTTTTTCCGGGGCCGCCGAGCGTGTGAGGACTTCGCAACACGCCGTAAACATGTCGGGCGTCCGGCATTAACACGGACGCCGTATACAAAGAAGAGTTATTCGGCGGCGGTGTATTTCCGCTGCCGCAATTCCCGTGTGCGCGCAATGAGCCGGGAAAGAGCGGAGCCGCGCCGTCCGAAAAGGGCGACGCGGCTCCGGAGTATCAGCGCGCTGATGCTCAGACCGTTTCGGGCAGTTCCTCGAGACCCTCGGAAACCAGCTTGGCCAGACGGTCCAGGGCGATGTCCGCGCCCTCGGCGTCGGAGGCCAGCACGATCTCCTCGCCACCCTGGGCGCCCAGGCCCAGGACAGCCAGCATGGAGGCCGCGTTGACGGGAGTGCCGTCAGCCTTGGCGATCGTCACCGGGACGCCTGCGGCCGTGGCGGCTCGGACGAAGATGGAGGCGGGGCGGGCGTGGAGGCCCTCGGCCCAGCCGACGTTGACGCGGCGCTCAGCCATGTGTTGCTGCCCTTCAGTCTTCAGGGTTGTCTAGACCAGTTTCCCACATCGTGAAGCATGCCCGGATCGGACCTTCGTCCAGCCCTGGCGTGGCGTCGAACCGCGGCCTCGGTCCGACGTGTCGTCCTCCACAGACTGCCCCGCGCCGTTGTCGTACGCGAGCCGTACTCTGGGGCCCATGCAGACCTCGGCGGACCGGCAGGACCGGCTCGAGTACCCCGCCCACTGGGAGGCGGACGTGGTGCTGCGCGACGGGGGTACCGCGCGCATCCGGCCCATCACCATCGATGACGCCGACCGCCTGGTCAGCTTCTACGAGCAGGTCTCGGACGAGTCGAAGTACTACCGCTTCTTCGCGCCGTACCCGCGACTCTCCGCCAAGGACGTCCACCGCTTCACGCACCACGACTTTGTGGACCGGGTGGGACTCGCGGCCACCATCGGCGGCGAGTTCATCGCCACCGTACGCTATGACCGCATCGGCGCCGACGGTCTGCCCGCCTCCGCACCCGCCGACGAGGCCGAGGTCGCCTTCCTCGTGCAGGACGCCCACCAGGGCCGCGGGGTCGCCTCCGCCCTGCTGGAGCACATCGCGGCCGTCGCCCGAGAGCGCGGCATCCGCCGCTTCGCCGCCGAGGTGCTGCCCGCCAACACCAAGATGATCAAGGTGTTCACGGACGCCGGCTACACCCAGGAACGCAGCTTCGAGGACGGCGTCGTCCGCCTGGAGTTCGACCTCGAACCCACCGACCGCTCCCTCGCCGTGCAGCGCGCCCGGGAACAGCGCGCCGAGGCCCGCTCGGTGCGGCGGCTGCTCAGGCCCGGCTCCGTGGCGGTCGTCGGCGTCGGCCGTGCCCCCGGCGGAGTCGGCCGCAGCGTCCTGGGCAACATCCGGGACGCCGGCTACGGCGGCCGGCTGCACGCCGTGAACAAGGCCTTCCCGGAGGACCTCACGCAGGTCGACGGGGTGCCCGCGTACCGGTGCGTGCGGGACATCGAGGGTCCGGTGGACCTCGCCGTCGTCGCCGTACCGGCCGAGTACGTGCCCGGCGTGGTCGCCGAGTGCGGAGAACACGGCGTGCAGGGGCTCGTCGTACTGTCCGCCGGGTACGCCGAGAGCGGGCCCGAGGGGCGCGAGCGGCAGCGGGCACTCGTGCGGCACGCGCGCGCGTACGGCATGCGGATCATCGGCCCGAACGCCTTCGGGATCATCAACACCGCGGCGGACGTCCGGCTGAACGCCTCCCTCGCCCCCGAGATGCCCCGCCCCGGCCGCATCGGGATGTTCGCCCAGTCCGGCGCCATCGGCATCGCCCTGCTGTCCCGGCTGCACCGGCGCGGGGGAGGGGTCACCGGGGTCACCGGCGTGTCCACGTTCGTGTCCGCCGGCAACCGCGCGGACGTCTCCGGCAACGACGTCCTGCAGTACTGGTACGACGACCCCGAGACCGACGTCGCCCTCATGTACCTGGAGTCCATCGGCAACCCGCGCAAGTTCACGCGCCTCGCGCGGCGTACGGCGGCGGCGAAGCCGCTGGTCGTGGTGCAGGGGGTCGGCTCCGCGCCACAAGGGCACGCGGTACGGGCCACCCGGCTGCCGCACGCCACCGTCTCCGCGCTGCTGCGGCAGGCCGGGGTGCTCCGGGTCGACACGATCACCGAGCTGGTCGACGCGGGGCTGCTGCTCGCGCGTCAGCCGCTGCCGGCGGGGCCGCGGGTGGCGATCCTCGGCAACTCCGAGTCGCTGGGCGCGCTGACGTACGACCGGTGTCTGGCGGAGGGGCTACGGCCGTCGCGTCCGCTGGACCTGACCACCGGGGCGACGGCGGAGGACTTCCACCGGGCGCTGTCCGCCGCGCTGGCCGATGACACGTGCGACTCCGTCGTGGTGACGGCGATCCCTGCCATCGGGGAGGCGTCGCCGGGGGACGCGGAGCTGGCGGAGGCGCTCAGGTCGGCGGCGGCTGCGGTACCCGGTAAGCCGGTGCTGGTGGTGCACGTGGAGCTCGGGGGACTCGCGGAGGCGCTGTCGGCCGCGGCCAGTACCGCACCACAGGCCGTCGTGTCGGCCCCCGGTTCCCACCCTCCCCCGCTCTCGGCTTCGTTCGAGCGGGACCCCCACCGCCCTGCGGAACGACTGCCCACCGCACCGATGGCCCCCGCGGATGGCACCCGTCTCATCCCCGCCTACCCCGCCGCCGAACGCGCCGTCCGTGCCCTTGCCGAAGCCGTCAAGTACGGGCAGTGGCGGCGGGAGGCCATGGACCCGGGAAAGGTGCCCGAGTTCGACGACATCGACGAGAAGGGGGCCGCAGGGCTCATAGGCGAGCTGCTCGCGCGCGGGGAAGGGCTCACCATCTCCGATGGGGAGACCTGCGAGCTGCTCGGCAGGTACGGCATCCCGGTGCGGCGCGCGCTGCCCGCCCTCACCCCCGACGCCGCCGCCGAGGCCGCCCGCACCCTCGGCTACCCGGTCGCCCTCAAGGCCACCGCCCCGCACCTCAGACACCGCGCCGACCTGGGCGGCGTACGGCTCGACCTCGCGGACGAGGAGCAACTGCGCCGGGCATACGCCGAGTTGACCGATTTGTTCGGGAAGCCGGAGGAGCTGCGGCCCGTGGTGCAGGGCATGGCACCGCGCGGGGTCGACACCGTCGTACGGGCCGTGATCGATCCGGCGGCCGGGGCCGTGCTGTCCTTCGGGCTCGCCGGGGCCGCCTCCCAGCTGCTCGGGGACATGGCGCACCGGCTCGTCCCGGTCACCGACCGGGAGGCGACCTCGCTGGTGCGCTCGATCCGTACGGCACCGCTGCTGTTCGGCTGGCGCGGCTCCACGCCCGTCGACACCCCGGCGCTGGAGGAACTGCTGCTGCGGGTGTCCCGGCTGGTGGACGATCATCCGGAGGTGGTCGCCGTCACCCTGGAGCCGGTCGTCGTCGCCCCGCACGGCGTGAGCGTCCTCGGTGCCACGGTACGGCTCGCGCCCCCGCCCGCCCGCGACGACCTGGGCCCGCGCACGATGCCGGCCTACTGAGCGAGAGAGGGGGGACCGCATGGAGATGGCCGGCCGGCGGCCGCCCGAGGGCAGCCGGCGGGGCCGGGAAGCGATCGTCCGGGACGGCGGGCAGCTGCGGCCGGCCGCCGGGTACGACCTCACGTACCACCACGGCCCGGAGGCCGCCCTCACCGCTGCGGGGTTCGTCCCATGCCCTTCGGCCTTCCAGGACCCCGTCTCCCGCCTGATCGCCGCCGAAGGGCTGGAGATCCCGCCGGGCCCGTCCAGCGGCACCCACGCGCGCGTGGGCGTGCCGTTCCCGGTTCCCGTGACCGGCCCGGACCCCCCTTGCCCACGGATTAGGATGGACGCCATGGCCAAGACCAGTACGACGACCCAGGGGCTGCGCTCGGCGATCGAGCGCAGCGGCTACTACCCGGCCCTCGTGGCCGAGGCGGTGGAGGCCGCCGTGGGCGGCGAGCCCATCCGGTCGTACCTGGTCCACCAGGAGACCACCTTCGATCAGAACGAGGTGCGGCGGCATGTGACCGTGCTCGTTCTCACCGGCAACCGCTTCATCGTCAGCCACACCGACGAGCAGGCCGCCGACAGCACCTCGCCGACGCCGTACGCCACCACCTCCACCGAGTCCGTGAAGCTCGGCCGGATCTCCTCGGTCGTGGTCAGCCGCGTGGTGGCGAACCCGGAGCAGTACACGCCGGGCACCCTGCCCCGCGAGGTCGTGCTGACCATCGGCTGGGGCGCGGTCAGCCGCATCGACCTGGAGCCCGCCGCCTGCGGCGACCCCAACTGCGACGCCGACCACGGCTACACGGGCAACTCCACGGCGGACGACCTCAGCCTGCGCGTCAGCGAGGCCGGTGACGGCCCCGAGACGGTGCGCCAGGCGCTCGCCTTCGCGCAGGCCATCTCCGAGGCGACCGCGGACGTCACGCGCTGATGTCCCAGCTCTCCGCCTGGGACCACCCGGAACCACTCGCCCTGGACACCGCCCCGCTGCCCGAGTACGGCACCGGCTCCCTCGCCGACCTGCTGCCCACCCTGGCCGCCGGCATGGGCGTCCCCGGCATGACCGCCACGATCCGGGAACTGACCGCTGCCGACCGGGTCTGCGTCCTGCTGATCGACGGGCTCGGCTGGGAGCAGCTGCTGGCCCACCGGGACGAGGCTCCCTTCCTGACCTCGCTGCTCGGCACCTCGCGCGGCGGCACCGGCCGCCCGCTCACCGCCGGCTACCCGGCGACCACCGCCGTCTCCCTCGCCTCCGTCGGCACCGGTCTGCCGCCCGGCGTGCACGGCCTGCCCGGCTACACCGTGCGCAACCCGGCCACCGGCGAGCTGATGAACCAGCTCCGCTGGCAGCCGTACAGCGATCCGCGCGCCTGGCAGCCGTACCCCACGGTCTTCCAGCTGGCCCACGAGGCCGGGGTGCACGCCGCCCAGGTGACCTCGCCGATCTTCGAGCACACCCCGCTCACCAAGATCGCGCTCAGCGGGGGCAGCTTCCACGGGCGGCTGAGCGGCGAGGAGCGCATGGACCTCGCGGCCGAGCAACTGGCCGCCGGGGACCGCTCGCTGGTCTACACGTACTACTCCGAACTGGACGGCGCCGGGCACCGCTACGGCGTCGCCTCCGACACCTGGCGCGGCCAGCTGATGTACGTCGACCGGCTCGCCCAGCGCCTCGCCGAGCAACTGCCGCCGCGCAGCGCGCTCTACGTCACCGCCGACCACGGCATGGTCGACGTCCCCTTCGACGACGAGCACCGCATCGACTTCGACACGGACTGGGAGCTGCGGGCCGGGGTCGCCCTGCTGGGCGGCGAGGGCCGGGCGCGGCATGTGTACGCGGTGCCGGGCGCCGAGAACGACGTACTGACCGTGTGGCGCGAGGTGCTCGGCGAGCAGTTCTGGGTGGCCTCGCGGGACGAGGCGATCGCGGCGGGCTGGTTCGGGCCGCACATCGACGAGCGGGTGTACCCACGGCTCGGGGACGTGGTCGCGGCCGCGTACGACGACGTCCTGATCATCGCCTCCGAGCGGGAGCCGAAGGAGTCGGCGCTGGTCGGCAACCACGGTTCGATGACGCCCGCCGAGCAGCTGATCCCGCTGCTCGAAGTACGCTCCTGAAGCCCGCTGTCCTGACTGTTTGCCGAAAGGTGCTCAACTCCTCATGCCCGAGCTGGTGTTCTTCTCCGGAACGATGGACTGCGGGAAGTCCACGCTGGCTCTGCAGATAGAGCACAACCGCTCGGCGCGGGGCCTCGTCGGCATGATCTTCACCCGGAACGACCGCGCGGGCGAGGGCAAGCTGTCCTCCCGGCTCGGCCTGGTCACCGACGCGGTGGAGGTCGCCGACGACCAGGATCTGTACGCCTATCTCGTGGAGCACCTCTCACGGGGCCGCCGGGCCGACTACGTGATCGCGGACGAGGCGCAGTTCCTCGCGCCCGGGCAGATCGACCAGCTCGCGCGCGTGGTGGACGATCTCGGCCTGGACGTGTACGCCTTCGGGATCACCACCGACTTCCGCTCCAAGCTCTTCCCCGGCTCGCAGCGGTTGGTGGAGCTGGCCGACCGTATCGAGGTGCTCCAGGTGGAGGCGCTGTGCTGGTGCGGCGCCCGCGCCACGCACAACGCCCGCACGATAGGCGGCGAGATGGTGGTCGAGGGTGCCCAGGTGGTCGTCGGCGACGTCAACCAGGCGGCGGGCGAGGTCGGCTACGAGGTGCTGTGCCGCCGCCACCACCGACGCCGGATGACCGCCGCGACATCCCGCGCAGCGGCCCTGTCCCCGGACGTCCTACCGGTGTCGCCCGGCTGATCCCGCGCCGAGCGGCCGGCTGAACCTGAGCCGAGTGGCCGGCTGAGCCTGCGCCGAGTGGCCGGTTGAACTGAACCTGAGCCGAGTGGCTGGTTGATCGCGTCGAGTGCTGGCTGATCCGCTGCTGAGTGGCTGGCTGGCTGGACCTGGCCTGAGCGCCCGGCTGATCCGGCCTTGAGTGGGTTGGCTGGATCCGCCCGAGTGGCTGGCGGGACCCGCCCTGCGGACCAGCTGATCCTGCCCCGCGAGACCGGTTGATCCCCCGAGAGAACGGCTGATCCGGTCCCGAGCGGCTGGACCCGCCCAAGTGGCCGACTCGTCCGGCCTCGAATGGCCGGCTGAACCGGCGCGGAGTGGCTGACTGATCCCGCCCCGGGAACCGGCTGATCCGCCTCGAAGGCCCCGTTGATCGCGTCCCGAGTCGCTGGCTGATCGCGTCCCGAGTGGTGGCTGGACCGGTGCCGAGAGCCCGGCTGGACATACCCCGAGGGACCGGCTGATCCGGCCCCGAGTGGTCGGCTGGCCCGCGCCGAGGAACCGGCTCATCCCACCGCGAGGGTCCGGCCGAACCCGCCCCGAGTGGGCCGATGGACCCGCCCCGGAGAGACCCGCCGATCGCGCCCCGAGGGCCCGGCTGGTCCCGCCCCGAGGCACTCGCTCATCCCACCCCGAGGATCCGGCCGATCGCGCCCCGAGTGGCCGAATGGACCCGCCCCGAGAGCCCGGCTCATCCCGCCCCGAGGATCCGACCGAACCCACCCCGACAGCCCGGCTGGTCCCGCCCCGAGGCACTCGCTCATCCCACCCCGAGGATCCGGCCGATCGCGCCCCGAGTGGCCGAATGGACCCGCCCCGAGAGCCCGGCTGGTCCCGCCCCGAGGCACTCGCTCATCCCACCCCGAGGATCCGGCCGATCGCGCCCCGAGTGGCCGAATGCACCCACCCCGACAGCCCGGCTCATCCCGCCCCGGAAGGCCGCCCGAGCACGCCCCAAGTGCTCAGCGCGGGTTTTCGGTTACCGCGAACTCCGCGCCCTCCGGGTCCGCCACCGTGGCCACCCGGCCGTGTGGGCTGTCGTACGGTTGTCTGATGACGTTGCCGCCGAGGTCCGCGACCTGCCGCACCGTCGCCTCGACGTCGGCGACCTCGAAGTACGTCTGCCAGTGCGGTCCGCGATCGCGGGGCAGGCCGTGGCCCATGCCGTGCAGCCCGGCCACCGGTCGGCCGGCGAGGTGCAGGGTGACGTAGTCGAAGTCGGCGGACACCACCGGCTCCCGCTCGTAACCGAACACGGTGGCGTAGAACTTGGAGACGCTCTCGGTCTCGAAGGTCACCAGCTCGTTCCACGCGGGCGTCCCGGGCACACCGGTGATCGTGGTACCGAGATGCGCGGCGCCCTGCCAGATGCCGAACACGGCCCCGGAGGGGTCGGAGGCGATGGCCATCCGCCCGGCCTCGGCGGCGTCCAGCGGGCCGACCGCCACCGTGCCGCCGCACTCCCGTACCGTGTCGGCCGTCTGGTCCACGTCGTCCGAGGCGAGGTAGGGCGTCCAGGCGATCGGCAGCCGGCGGTCCGGCGGCAGCTGGCCCATGCCCGCCACCTCGTGGCCGTCCAGCAGCGCCCGCACATACGGGCCCAGTTGCCGCGGACCCGGCCGGAACTCCCAGCCGAACAGCTCGCCGTAGAACTCCTCGGTGGCGGCCAGCCCGTGCGCCATCAGGCTCACCCAGCAGGGCGCACCGGGCGCACGCCGCGCGTGCGGACCGGCCGGCTCCCGTGCCTCGGTCATCGATCACTCTCTCCCCGGCCCCTCGCGGTGGCCGTGTCGCTTCCGCTCCCCGGAAGGGGTGTCCACGCCGGCGGACGGGTACGCCCGTGCCGGTGCCCGCATCCTCCATGCCGCAGCGGGCCATAGCGCGCCGCCGCTCGGGGACACCTCCGGGAGGATGCCCGATCTGCCGTCTTTCGCCGCTTCCTGACGATGGCCGGCGGGTGTCCGCCGGTTCTACAGCACGTGCTCGATCCCGTACGCCCGGTGATCGAGCCTGCCCGGCCGAGCAGAGTAGCCGGACCTGGACGCCGCGGCCACCCCTGGCGTATGGATGGACGCCATGAGAGCCATCATCACCGCAACCGATCTCGCACCCGAGCTGACCGGCGACCGCCCGCCGGTGCTGCTGGACGTGCGCTGGCAGCTGAGCATGGCGAAGGCGGCGGGCGCGCCGGCCTTCGACGGGCGGGCCGAGTACGCGGCCGGGCACATCCCCGGCGCGGTCTTCGTCGACCTGGACCGTGAGCTGGCCGGCGCACCCGGGGACCAGGGCCGCCATCCGCTGCCGGATCTCGCGGAGTTCGGTGCCGCGATGCGCCGTGCGGGTGTGTCGGCCGGCCGCCCGGTCGTCGTGTACGACGGCGGTCAGGGCTGGGCGGCGGCACGCGCGTGGTGGCTGCTGCGCTGGACGGGTCACCCGGACGTGCGGGTCCTCGACGGTGGATTGCCGGCCTGGGAGGGTGAGCTGTCCACCGAGGTGCCGCAGGTGGCCGAGGGTGACTTCCGGCCGGCGCCGGCCGCGGCCGGACGGCTGGACGCGGACGCGGCGGCGGACCTGGCCCGTACGGGCGTACTGCTGGACGCGCGCGCGGGGGAGCGGTACCGCGGCGAGGTGGAGCCGATCGACCGGGTCGGCGGGCACATCCCGGGCGCGGTGTCGGCGCCGACGACGGAGAACGTGGGCCCCGACGGCCGCTTCCTGCCCGCGGCGGAACTGCGGGACCGCTTCAAGGCCCTGGGCGTCTCCGGGGACACCGAGGTGGGCGTGTACTGCGGGTCGGGCGTCTCCGGCGCCCACGAGGTCCTCGCGCTCGCCGTGGCCGGCATCCCGGCGGCGCTGTACGTCGGTTCGTGGTCCGAGTGGTCCTCGGACCCGTCCCGGCCGGTGGCGGTGGGGGCGGATCCGCAGTAGCGGCAGCGGGAGACGGAGCACGCACGCGTGCAGCCGGAATCGGGGGCACGCGCGCGTGCCCCCGATTCTTCCGTTTCCGTACGGCCGGTTACTCCTGCTTCTTGCGCCGCGTGCCGAACACGATCTCGTCCCAGCTCGGCACGGCGGCACGGCGGCCGGGGCGGACGCCGTCGGCCTCGGCCTGGCGGTCGGTCGCCCCGATGAGCCGGTCGCGGTGGCTGCCCACGGAGCGGGGCATGAGGACGTCCGCGTAGGCCGAACCGGCCGAAGCGGCGGGAGCCGGCGGTTCCTCGGCGGCCGGTTCCTCGGCGGGCTCCTCCGGGGGCTCCTCCCGGCGTTCGTCCCGGCGCTCCGGAACCACCAGGTCGCCCCGGAAGCTCGGCACGGCCTCCAGCAGGCTGGTCAGCGAGTCGCGTTCGCCCGTGCCCTCCTCGGCGGGCTCGGACGGCTGCGCGGGCAGGCTCGGCCGCTCCCGCTCGCCCCGGTCCAGCGCGCGGTCCATCGAACGCTCGCGCGGCAGGCGGGCGATGCGCGGCACGAACGGGAAGCTCGGCTCGGGCACGGCGAGGTCGTCGGACTCGCCGATGAGCGAGCGAGCCTCGTCGTCCACGGCCTGCACGAGCCGCCGGGGCGGGTCGTACGTCCAGCTCGCCGAGTGCGGTTCGCCGACGACCCGGTAGACGAGGAGCACCTCCCAGGTGCCGTCGTCGCGGCGCCAGGAGTCCCACTGCACGGTGTCCTTCTCCGCGCCGCGCAGCAGCAGCCGCTCCTGCACGGCCTCGCCGAGCAGCGGCCCGGAGTTCTCGCCGGGGCGGCGCACCGGGGTCTTGCGGGCGCGCTCGGCCATGAAGGCACGCTCGGCCAGCACCGGGCCCTCGAAGCGCCGTACCCGGTCGACGGGGATACCGGCGAGCTGGGCGACCTCTTCCGCGGTGGCACCGGCGCGTATACGCGCCTGGATGTCACGGGGGCGGAGATGGCTCTCGACCTCGATCTCGATCTGGCCGAGGCGCGGCCGGTCGCCGCGCACGGCGGCGCGCAGCCGTTCGTCGATCGGAAGCGTGTACTCCGTAGAGTCGGCAGCTTTCAGCACCAGCCGTGTGCCGTCATTCGAGACGGCCACGACACGCAGTTCGGGCATGGGGACCTCCCGGGTGGTGCCTGCCGACGTCACGTGCGTCGCTGCTTCCGCTAGTCGAGTGTGGCCTGCCCGGGTGCAGCCTGCCACAACCTTGCCGAGTTGCCCGGCGTGTCGGGCACGGGCCCTGGGTCGCCGTTATGGCACGGTTACCCGTTCGCAACGCTAAGTGACCAACTCCATCACCCTGTGCAACCAGCCCCCCTCCCGGCGGTCCTGCAAGGCCGCGGACATCCTGGTGGGAGACCGGACCCAGGGCTCGCAACAGTACTCCATTTGGACCATGTGCGTGGATGGGCGCGCCGCCCAACTTCTGCCAAGGGTGGCGACTTTGCCGTCGGCAACCGATTTTGCGGATCATGAACGTGGCGAACTTCACGCAATCCCCAGAAACGGAACTAATGGTTTCTGTCTTACGTCCCTATCTCGTGCAGTCGGTTGGCCGATGTCGACCAAGTACGGGAAAGGCAGGCAAGTTCCGGGTATGCGTGAAACGCCCGATGTGGGTCGCAAACGGATCGACCTGAGCGTCCCCCAGGTCGCGGGCAGTGCCCTGGCGGCCGTCGTGGCGGCCAAACTGGCGTCGTACTTCGGGGTGTACGGCACGATCCTCGGCGCCGGAGTCGTCAGTGCCGTCGCCACCTGCGGGGGCACGCTGTTCCAGCACTTCTTCAAGCGGACCGGGGAGCAGTTCAAGGAGGTGACCGTCGCGGCCCGCCCCCGGGGACAAGCGCCGGCGGCTCCCGGTGAGTTCACCGAAGGCACCGTCTACCGGGCGCGGGTGAAGAGCTGGCGGCGGCCGGTGGCCGCGGCCGCCGTCGTGTTCGGGGTGACCATGGCCGGCATCACCACGTACGAACTGGTGTCGGGCAACAGCTTCAGCGGCGGCACCGGTACGACGGTCGGCGACGCCGTCACCGGACGGGGCGCGTCCCCCGCGAAGCCCGAGAAGCCCGCGAAGTCCGGTTTCCCCGCCAAGTCCGAGGAGACGCCCGCCCCTTCGGACACCCCGTCCCGCGAACACGCGCCCGATGCCGGCGGCGGCAGGGACCACGGCACCTCCCCGACCCTCGGCGACTCGCCGAGCGGGGAACCGGGCGAACCGGGCGACGGCCCGAGCTCGGCCCCCGCGCCCAGCGGGACCGCCACGACGCCTACGACCCCAGAACCCTCCGCAAGTAGTCGTTCTGGAACAGACGTTCCGGGTCAAGGCGGTCCCTCAGCGCAGTGAACTCGCCGAACCGCGGGTAGACGCGCGCGAAGTACTCGGCGTCCCGGGTGTGCACCTTGCCCCAGTGCGGCCGGCCCTCGTGCGCGGTGAAGATCCGCTCGGCGGCGGTGAAGTAGGCCTGGTACGGCGTGCCCCGGAACATATGGACGGCGATGTAGGCGCTGTCCCGGCCGGAGGCGGTGGACAGGGTGATGTCGTCGGCCGGGGCGGTGCGCACCTCGACGGGGAAGCTGACCCGCAGCCCCGAGCGGTCGACCATGGACTTCAGCTCGCGCAGCGTCTCCACCAGGGCCGCACGCGGGACGGCGTACTCCATCTCGACGAAGCGCACCCGGCGCGGCGAGGTGAACACCTTGTAGGGGATGTCCGTGTACGTCCGTGCGGACAGGGCCTTGCTGGAGATCTGCGCGATGGCGGGAACGGCGGCGGGGGCGGCGCGGCCGACCCACTGGGCCACCTGGAAGACGCCGTTGGAGAGGAACTCGTCCTCGAACCAGCCGGCCAGCTGCCCCACGGGCTGCTCGGGACCGGCGCTGCGGTTGTTCCGCTTGGTGTTGGTGTTGCCGGTGTGCGGGAACCAGTAGAACTCGAAGTGCTCGTTCTCCGCCCACAGTTGATCGAACTCGGCGAGGACCCGCTCGAAGGGCATCGGCTCCTCGCGCGCGGTGAGCAGAAAGAGCGGCTCCACGGCGAAGGTGATCGCGGTGACGACGCCGAGGGCGCCGAGGCCTATTCGGGCCGCCGCGAAGACCTCGGGATTCTCCTTCTCGGAGCAGGTGAGCACCGAGCCGTCGGCCGTGACGAGTTCGAGGCCTGTGATCTGGGCGGCGATCGAGGCCGACTCACGGCCCGTGCCGTGTGTGCCGGTGCTCGTGGCCCCGGAGACGGTCTGCTCCATGATGTCACCCATGTTGGTGAGCGACAGACCCTCGCGCGCCAGAGCCGCATTGAGTCTCTTGAGCGGGGTGCCGGCCTCGACCGTGACGGTCATGGCGTTACGGTCAATGTTGCGGATGCCCGTCAACAGTTGAGGGCGGATCAACACACCGTCGGTGGCGGCGATGGACGTGAAGGAGTGCCCGGTGCCGACGGCCTTCACCTTCAGGCCGTCCTCGGCGGCCCGGCGCACCGCCGCCGCCAGCTCCTCCACCGACGCCGGCGCGACCTCCCGGACGGGCCGGGCGGAGACGTTGCCGCCCCAGTTACGCCAGGTGCCGTTCTTCCCGCTCGCTGTGCTGCTCAACGGTGCCTCCCCGACCCGCGGCCGGCCTGCGCAGCCGGCGGTACCCGAGGAAACCGACCGCGACCGCGACGGCTCCGGACACGGCCGGAACCCCGTACCCGGCCCGCGCCCCGGCTGCGTCGATCACCCAGCCGGCCGCGGAGGAGCCGAGCGCGACGCCGACCGCGAGGCCGGTGCTCACCCAGGTCATGCCCTCGGTGAGTTTCGCGCGAGGTACGTGCTCTTCGATGAGGGACATCGTCGTGATCATCGTCGGTGCGATGGACAGCCCCGCAACGAACAGCGCCACGGCCAGAAGCGGCAGGTTTCCGACCAGTAGGAGGGGGATCATACTCACGGCCATCGCTGCCACGCCCAGTAGCCAGCGGCGTTCCGGTGCCCCGGCGAACCGCAGCAGCCCGAAGACCACGCCGGCCACACAGGAGCCGGCCGCGTACAGCGCGAGCACCACGCTGGCGGCGCTTTTGTGGCCGCGCTCGTCGGCGAAGGCGACGGTGACCACGTCCACGGACCCGAAGATCGCGCCGGTCGCCACGAAAGTGGCCACCAGTACCTGCAGCCCGCCCGAGCGCAGCGCGGTACCGCCGCCGTGGTGCTCGCGCGGGTGCGGTTGCGGCTCGGTGGCGCGCTGGGCGGTGAGCCAGAAGACCCCGGCCGCCAGGAAGCAGGCGGCGAGCAGCGGCCCGGCCTCCGGGAACCAGGCCGTGGACAGACCGATGGAGATGATCGGGCCGAAGATGAAGCAGACCTCGTCGATGACCGACTCGAACGAGTACGCGGTGTGCAGTTTCTCGGTGCCCCGGTACAGCGCCGCCCAGCGGGCCCGGATCATCGCGCCCAGGCTCGGCACCGAGCCGATCCCGGCCGCGCACACGAACAGCACCCAGTCCGGCGACTTGGAGTGCGCGGCGAGCAGCAGCCCGGCCGCCGCCGTGAGCGTCACCAGGGTCGCCGGGCGCAGCACCCGGCGCTGCCCGTGCCGGTCGACCAGCCGGGATATCTGCGGCCCGATCGCTGCGGCGGACAGCGCGATGGTGGCCGAAAGGGCGCCCGCGAGCCCGTACCGCCCGGTCAGCTGGGAGATCATCGTGACCACGCCGATGCCCATCATCGACAGCGGCATCCGGCCGAGGAATCCCGCGGCGGAGAACGCCTTGGTGCCGGGTTCGGCGAACAGGGCTCTATAGGGGCTGGGCACGTGGGCTCCGAAGCGGCTCGTAAGGCGCGAATGCGGCGGAGACAGCTTACGAGTTAGGCGACCCTAAATGCATCTGGTTTGACCATGGAAAAAACCGGCATAAACCAGTTGGAACCCGACTCGTCACCCTGCTGTTTCCCGGCTGTCAGTACCGGGTGGCAGGATCGAGACATGCCAGACGCGCTCGATGCCACCCCGTACGACGCCCTGCTCCTGCTCTCCTTCGGCGGCCCCGAAGGCCCGGACGACGTGGTCCCGTTCCTGGAGAACGTCACGCGCGGGCGCGGCATCCCGAAGGAACGCCTGAAGGAAGTCGGGCAGCACTACTTCCGGTTCGGCGGGGTCAGCCCCATCAACGACCAGAACCGCGCCCTGCTGGACGCCCTGCGCAAGGACTTCGCCGAGCACGGCCTGGACCTGCCCGTCTACTGGGGCAACCGCAACTGGGTGCCGTATCTGACGGACACCCTGCGCGAGATGGTCGCCGACGGCCGCCGCCGCATCCTCGTCCTCGCCACCAGCGCCTACGCCTCCTACTCGGGCTGCCGCCAGTACCGGGAGAACCTGGCCGACGCGCTGGCCACGCTTCAGGCCGAGGGTCTGGAGCTGCCGAGGATCGACAAGCTGCGGCACTACTTCAACCACCCCGGCTTCGTCGAGCCCATGATCGACGGCGTGCTGCGCTCCCTCGCCGACCTCCCCGAGGACGTCCGCGTCGGCGCCCACCTCGCCTTCACCACGCACTCCATCCCGACCTCCGCCGCCGACACCTCCGGCCCCGTCGAGACCCACGGAGAGGGCGGCGCCTACGTCGAGCAGCACCTGGACGTGGCCGAGCTGATCGCCGACGCCGTCCGCGAGCGCACCGGCGTCGACCACCCCTGGCGGCTGGTGTACCAGTCCCGCTCCGGCGCCCCGCACATCCCGTGGCTCGAGCCGGACATCTGCGACCACCTCCAGGAGCAGCACGCGGCGGGCGTCCCGGCCGTCGTCATGGCGCCCATCGGCTTCGTCTCCGACCACATGGAGGTCCTCTACGACCTCGACACCGAGGCCACGGCCAAGGCCGAGGAGCTGGGCCTGCCCGTGCGCCGCTCGGCCACCGTGGGCGCCGACCCGCGGTTCGCCGCCGCCGTCCGCGAGCTGATCACCGAGCGCGCCGCCGTCGAACGCGGCCAGGAGGTCACCCCCTGCGCCCTGGGCGCCCTCGGCCCGAGCCACGACATCTGCCCCGTCGGCTGCTGCCCGGCCCGCGCCCCGCACCCGGCCGCCGCAGGCGCCGACAGCCCCTACGCGTGAGGAGACCCGTGACCGACGCCCCGCACCGGGAACTGCTGGAACTGGCACAGGAGGCCGCCCGGCGAGCCGGAGAGCTGCTGCGCGACGGCCGCCCCGCCGACCTGGCCGTGGCGAGGACCAAGTCCAGCCCGATCGACGTCGTCACCGATATGGACATCGCGGCGGAGAAGCTGATCACCGATCTGATCTCCGGCCGGCGGCCCGACGACGGCTTCCTCGGCGAGGAGGGCGCCTCCAGCGCGGGCACCAGCGGCATCCGCTGGGTGATCGACCCGCTCGACGGCACGGTGAACTACCTGTACGGACTGCCGACCTGGGCGGTGTCCATCGCGGCCGAGCAGGACGGCGAGACGGTCGTCGGGGTAGTCGCGGCTCCGATGCGCGGCGAGACGTACCACGCCGTGCGCGGGGGCGGCGCGTGGGCCACGGGCGCGGGGGAGGGCGAACGGGCGCTCGCCTGCCGCCCCGCGCCCCCGCTGGACCAGGCCCTGGTCTCCACCGGCTTCAACTACGTCTCCGAGGTCCGCGCGCATCAGGCCGAGGTGGCCGGCCGGCTGATCCCGCTGCTGCGGGACATCCGGCGCAGCGGGTCGGCGGCGGTCGACCTGTGCGATGTGGCCTGCGGCCGGCTTGACGGGTACTACGAGCGGGGGCTCAACGCGTGGGACTTCGCGGCGGGAGACCTGATCGCCCGGGAGGCGGGCGCGCTGGTCGGCGGGCGGCCCGGGCAAGGGCCGTCGCGGGATCTGACCGTCGCCGGGTCGCCGGGGGTGTTCGAGCCGCTGCAGGAGCTGCTGGAGCGGCTCGGGGCGTGGCACGACTGACGGTCGCCACAAGAACGGAACTCGCCACAGAAACAGACGGGACCCCGGCGCTGGATTCGCCGGGGGTCCCGCTGTTTTATGCTGTCGGGCCGATCAGACGCGGTACGCGCCGACCTCCACACCGTGTTCGGCGGCGAGGCGTCGCAGGTCGTCGAGCTCTGCCTGCTCTACTTCGACGAGGAAGTCGTCACCCTCGTCGCGAGCCCGCGACAGGTCGGACTCGGTCGCCCTTATGCGCTGCAGAAGTCCTGCGGTGAAAGCGTCCATGCTGCGCCCCCTCGTCCTGGGTCGTGGGTCGGTGGCACGGGGGTGTGCCGGTTGGGAAAGGGGCGATCACGTCTCTCACGGGTGCCCAGCGCTGCCCTGCCGGGCGGCGACGGTGCCGGACACCCGCGCCCACTCTGCAAAAGCGGATCGCGGAGTACCGCATGGTGCTGCGGCACATGCAGAGCGTGATCGCGGGGTGTAAAGCCGTCCTCCCCCCGCTCCCTCACCCGGAAACCTCAACCGGAGGAGAAAATCTCGTATTCCCGCCCGAGGCGCCGGTCCGTGCTGCCCGCAACCCGCCTTACAGCCGACTTACGGCCGAAAAGGGCAGGATGGAGGTCACACCCCACGAACACCCCTGCCCGCGTGATCCCACGGAGCGCTACGCGGGTGGACACAGGAAGGACTTGCGACGTGCGCGTACTCGTCGTCGAGGACGAGCAGCTGCTCGCCGATGCGGTGGCCACCGGACTGCGCCGGGAGGCCATGGCCGTCGACGTCGTGTACGACGGTGCGGCCGCCCTGGAGCGCATCGGCGTCAACGACTATGACGTGGTCGTCCTCGACCGCGACCTCCCGCTGGTGCACGGCGACGACGTCTGCCGCAAGATCGTCGAGCTGGGCATGCCGACGCGCGTGCTCATGCTCACGGCGTCCGGCGACGTCAGCGACCGTGTCGAGGGCCTGGAGATCGGCGCCGACGACTATCTCCCCAAGCCGTTCGCGTTCAGCGAGCTGATCGCGCGCGTGCGCGCCCTCGGCCGCCGTACGAGCGTGCCCCTGCCGCCGGTCCTGGAGCGCGCCGGCATCAAGCTGGACCCCAACCGCCGCGAGGTCTTCCGCGACGGCAGGGAGATCCAGCTCGCGCCGAAGGAGTTCGCGGTGCTGGAGGTGCTCATGCGCAGCGAGGGCGCGGTCGTCTCGGCCGAGCAGTTGCTGGAGAAGGCCTGGGACGAGAACACCGACCCGTTCACCAACGTGGTGCGGGTGACCGTGATGACCCTGCGGCGCAAGCTGGGCGAGCCGCCGGTGATCGTCACCGTCCCCGGCTCCGGCTATCGGATCTGATCCGCCATGGCCGCCGCACCCGCGCCGCCCCAGGCGCCACCGAAGCCCACCTGGGACCCCAGGAGGCCGCAGCCGCCCTTCCCGTGGCTGCGCCCGACCATCCGTATACGGCTCACGCTGCTGTACGGCGGCATGTTCCTGATCGCCGGCATCCTGCTGCTGTCGATCATCTACCTGCTGGCCGCGCACGCGCTGAACGTGGGCAGTGAGCTGCCCTTCAAGATCCTCTCCGGCTCGGTGAGCAGCAGCACCTGCAACTTCCCGTCCCAGCCGTCGGCGTCCGAGCTGAACACCGCGATGAACGACTGCGTCAACCAGCAGCGCCAGCACGCCCTCGACGACCTGCTCAGCCGCTCGCTGCTGGCTCTGCTGGGCCTCGCCGTGATCGCCTTCGCCTTCGGTTACGCGATGGCCGGCCGGGTGCTGTTCCCGCTCGGCCGGATCACCCGTACCGCACGCCAGGTGGCCGGCTCCGACCTGTCCCGCCGTATCGAGCTGGACGGCCCGGATGACGAGCTGAAGGAGCTGGCGGACACCTTCGACGACATGCTGGAGCGGCTGCAGCGGGCCTTCACCGCCCAGCAGCGCTTCGTCGGCAACGCCTCCCACGAGCTGCGCACCCCGCTCGCGATCAACAGAACGCTCCTGGAGGTCCATCTGTCGGACCCCAACGCTCCGGTGGAGCTGCAGCAGCTCGGCAAGACGCTGCTGGCCACCAACGAGCGCAGCGAGCAGCTGGTCGAGGGCCTGCTGCTGCTCGCCCGCAGCGACAACCAGATCGTCGAGCGGGGGCCCGTCGACCTGGCCGAGGTCGCCACGCAGGCCATCGACCAGGTGCACGCCGAGGCCGAGGCCAAGGGCGTGAAGATCCGCGGCGAGCGCAAGCCCGCCGTGGTGCAGGGCAATGGCGTGCTGCTGGAGCGGATCGCGCTGAACCTGGTGCAGAACGCCGTGCGGTACAACGTGGCCGAGGAGGGCTGGGTCGAGGTGAACACCGAGGTCCAGCACGCGCAGGCGGTGCTGACCGTCACGAACACCGGGCCGGTGGTGCCGGCGTACGAGATCGACAACCTCTTCGAGCCCTTCAGGCGGCTCCGCACGGAGCGCACGGGCAGCGACAAGGGGGTGGGACTCGGCCTGTCCATCGTCCGGTCCGTGGCCCGCGCGCACGGCGGCCACATCGCGGCACAGCCCCGCGAGGGAGGCGGTCTGGTGATGCGGGTCACCCTGCCGGTGTGATCCGCAACCGGACCGCCGTTCGACACACGCGAGAGATGTTCGCTTCACGCGGAATTTTTCAGCCGCCGAATGAGCTTCCTGTTGTGTGATCGATCACATGGACGGATTTTCGGCCATGTACTCTCCGTGATCATGAAACATGGAGGAAAGCCGGGAAAGTCCTGGTTTTCAGGGCACTTGATCACGGGAAGTACACGGTGAGGCGCCTTTGAGGTGCGGCATTCGAACCGTGTACGGTCCTCACCGCCATCCAAGCCGATCACTCTTGAGGGGTCGGGTTGGGTGTCGATTGAGTAACAGACCTTGATGTGAGGCAAAATCTCCGCCTCAGGTCGGGCACAAGTCCGGCCTCTCACGCGTTACGTGCGCTGGAGACACCGCAGACACCCAGAGGGGGAGAGCGATATGGCAACCGATTACGACACTCCACGCAAGACCGACGACGACGTCGACTCGGACAGCTTGGAAGAGCTGAAGGCCCGGCGGAACGACAAGTCCACTTCGTCCGTGGACGTCGACGAGTTCGAGGCCGCAGAGGGGCTCGAACTGCCCGGCGCCGACCTCTCGAACGAGGAGCTGGCCGTCCGGGTGCTGCCCAAGCAGCAGGACGAGTTCACCTGCATGAGCTGCTTCCTGGTGCACCACCGCAGCCAGCTGGCCCGGGAGAAGAACGGTCAGCCGATCTGCCGCGACTGCGACTGAGGACGGGTCGGCCATGTCTGGCTCGACCCCTCCTCGGAAGCGCCGCTTTTCCCCGGGGAAAGCGGACGAAGGGCCGTTCGACGGCCCGCACGGCGCGCGTGACGACGGGCGGGGCTCACCGCAAGGGGTGGCCCCGCTCGAACCGGCTGTCCGGGCAGACCACCCGGCGCCGGTGCGGCAGCCCGCGCCCGTCGCCCGGCGACGGGCCGCGGTGGTGCGTGACAAAGCCCGGGACCTGGCCCGGGAAGGAGCCCGCAGGGGCGGCAGCCACGCCCGCGCGGGCCTGGCCTATCTCACCGACCGGATCATCGAGATCGCCCCGCGTGTCCCCGTACGCGACCTCGCGACCCTGCGCGCGCAGTTCCCGGGCCTGGGGCCCGAAGAGCTCGCCGACAAGCTGGTGGCCGGCGCGGCGGCCGGTACCTCCACCGTCGGAGCCGGGATCGGAGCGGCGGCGATGCTGCCGGTGCCGCCGGCCCTGCCGACCGAGCTGGCCGCGGAGATCACCGGGGTCGCCGCGATCGAGCTGAAGCTCATCGCCGAACTGCACGAGGTCTACGGCGTCCGGCCGCCCGGGAACCTGAAGACCCGCAGCACCGCGTATCTGTCCTCCTGGTCGCAGGAGCGCGGCATCGACGTGATGAAGCCGTCGACGTACGACGCGGCCCTCGGCGGCCGCATGAAGCGCGAACTGCGCCAGCAGGTCATGAAACGGGTGGTCCGGAACCTGCCCAACCTCATGCCGTTCATGGTGGGCGCCGCGGTCGGGGCGGTCATGAACCGCCGGGACACCAAGCGGCTCGCCGCGCGCATCCGGGCCGACCTGCGCGAGATCCAGGTCCCCTGGGAGAAGCTGGAGGAGCTTCCGCCGCTGGAGAAGCCGGCGGAGCCCCTGAGACTGCGCGACCTGCCCGAAGAGCTCTAGGCCTGCGCCGTACGCGCCGCCTCGATCGCCGCCGCCAGCCGCTCCGGCTCCCGTGTCGACAGGTACAGGTACGGCGTCGGGTCCTCGGGGTCGGTGACCTCCACCCGCAGCGCCGTGGGGATGTAGGCGCGCAGCAGCAGGAACGCGCGGGTGTCGGCCTTGTACGTCCGCCAGGCGCGGGCCTCCTCCGCGTCCAGCACCTCCGATGCGCCCAGCGCCGACACCGGGATCTTCGCCTCTCCCGCGATCAGCGAGTCGCCCACGACACGGATGCGCGGGGAGCCGTACGCACTGGCGACCACCGCCGCCGCCGCCGTACCGCCGACCAGGCCGCCGAGCAGCGGCAGGATGCCGAACGGAAGCAGGATCAGGGCGAACGAGACGCCCACGAGGAAGCTGATCAGCCACCACGAGCGGGGGGCGGTGAGGCGTTCTTCGTAGGGGGTGGCGGAGAGCTGCATGGGGCCAAGCTTGGCACGGGATCCGAAACCCCCCGACGCGCGGGTAAGGTCTGCGCCTGTGAGTGGTAGTTCCGCAAGCCTTCAGCCTCCTGCCGACGCGGTGAAACCGGTACGGCACCCCGACGCGCCCGCGCCCGGCGAACTGCTCGGCGCCCACTACGAACACTGTTTCGGCTGTGGCCCCGGGCAGCCGCACGGGCTCCACCTGGAGGCCCGCGCCGGCGAGGGGGTCTCGCTGACCGCCGAGTTCACCGTCCAGCCCGCCCACCAGGGCGCCCCGGGCCTCGCGCACGGCGGAGTACTGGCCACGGCCCTCGACGAGACCCTGGGTTCGCTGAACTGGCTGCTGCGGACCATCGCCGTCACCGGCCGGCTGGAGACCGGGTTCGTGCGGCCGGTCCCGGTGGGCACCACGCTCCACCTGGAGGCCGAGGTCACCGCCGTCGCCGGACGGAAGATCTACTCCACCGCCACCGGACGCCTCGGCGCCCCGGACGGCCCCGTCGCCCTCCGCGCCGACGCCCTCTTCATCGAGGTCAAGGTCGACCACTTCATCGACCACGGCCGTAAGGAGGAGATCCAGGCCGCCATGAGCGACCCGGACCAGATCCGGCGCACCCGTGCCTTCGAGGTGAACCCGTGAGCCGTGGTCCCCTCGACGTGCTGATCCGGCGCGTCGACCCCGACGTACCGCTTCCGGAGTACGAGCACCCCGGGGATGCCGGAGCCGATCTGCGTACGACCGAGCGGTGTGAGCTGAAGCCCGGGGAGCGGGCCGTGCTGCCCACGGGCGTGTCGATCGCTCTCCCGGAGGGGTACGCGGCCTTTGTGCATCCGCGCTCCGGCCTCGCCGCCCGCTGCGGCGTGGCCCTCGTGAATGCCCCGGGGACGGTAGATGCCGGGTACCGTGGGGAGATCAAGGTGATCGTGGTGAATCTCGACCCGCGCGAGTCCGTGCGGTTCGAGCGCTTCGACCGGATTGCCCAACTGGTCGTCCAGCAGGTCGAGAGGGTCCGCTTCCATCAGGTCGCGGAGCTTCCCGGCTCGGCGCGGGCCGAAGGGGGCTTCGGGTCCACCGGTGGCCATGCCGCGGTGGGCGGCGAGAGCGGCACAAGCGGTCAGGCCGCCGATGGCGGTCCGACGGGTGGGAATCGATACGCTTCGGTCGTATCCGACCGGGAAGGACAGTGACGTGTTCGGACGTCGCAAGAAGAAGGGTGCCGCCGAGGACGCGGCCGGCGAGGCCGAGCAGGTCGTCGACAGCGTCGACACCGAGGCGGACGAGGAAGAAGAGGCCGGGCGCGAGCGCGTACGGCTGGAGCCCGGGCCCCGGCCCGAGGGGCCGTGGGACAGCAGCGAGGTGCACGACCCGGCCGAGGGCCGCGTCGACCTCGGCGGACTGTTCATCCCCGGCGTCGACGGCATGGAGCTGCGGGTCGAGGTGGCCGGTGACGCCATCGTCGCCGCGACCGTCGTGCTGCGCGACAGCGCCGTGCAGCTCCAGGCCTTCGCCGCCCCCAAGCGCGAGGGCATCTGGGGTGAGGTCCGCGACGAGATCGCGTCCGGCATCACCCAGCAGGGTGGCATCGTCGACGAGGTCGAGGGGCCACTGGGGTGGGAGCTGCGGGCGCAGGTGCCGGTGCAGCTGCCGGACGGCACGGGCGGTTTCCAGGTCGTGCGGTTCGTCGGCGTGGACGGCCCGCGCTGGTTCCTGCGCGGGGTGATCTCCGGCCAGGGCGCGGTGCAGCCGCAGGCCGCGGGTCTGCTGGAGCAGATCTTCCGCGACACGGTCGTGGTCCGCGGCGAGGGCCCGATGGCGCCCCGCGACCCGATCGTCCTCAAGCTGCCCAACGACGCGCAGATGGTCCCCGAGGGGATTCAGCAGGAGGAGGGGTCGCGCTTCTCGGGCGGGATGGGACAGCTGCAGCGGGGCCCGGAGATCACCGAGGTCCGCTAGACGCTCCGCTGGGTTCCGCAGTGCTACACGGGCCGTGCCTTCGAGGGGTGCGGCCCGTTTTCGCCGGGGCGCGCCGTCGGGGGAGTCCCGCGTCGCCGGGTGCGGGGCCGTTGTGGTTGCTCGCGCCGTACGACTTGTGCACGTCCTCGACCCTGACCATGGTCTCGGTGACCACGGCACTCATAGCGCCCAGTCGTTCGGGCTCATCCCGATCCTCACCGCGGCCGAGAACGTCGGCGTACCGCTGCGGCCGCGTCGTGCCGACCCGCGCGAGCGCGAGGAACGCGTCGAGCTGCTGCTGTCCCTCGTCGGGCCGGCCGGGCACGCGGCCCAGCGGCCCGGCGAGCTGTCCGGCGGCCGGCAGCAGCGGGTCGCCATCGCGCGCGCCCTCGCCGACCGCCCGGCCCTGATCGTCGCCGACGAACCGACCGGGCAGCTCGACGCCGAGACCGGGCACGCCGTCATGGAGCTGCTGCGGGCCGTCGTCCGCAGCGAGCGGGCCACCGCGCTGGTCGCCACCCATGACGCGACCCTCCTGGATCTCGCCGACGGGTCCTGGAACTGTGCGACGGCGAGATCGTCGAGCACTGACCGAACAACCGATCAGGGCGCTCATCAGGGTTGCGTCAAAGTTGCCCGCTGCCCCCCTCCCTGTCCCGTTTGACGTGATTGTTGGCCGTAAGGTCGACGCTGCGTAGGGAGCAGTCACGGGAAGACAATGGAGCCATGGCACGCGGCAAGCTTCGGATCTACCTCGGTGCGGCACCGGGCGTGGGCAAGACCTACGCCATGCTCGCCGAGGCGCATCGCCGCGTGGAGCGGGGCACCGACTGTGTCGTGGGCTTCGTCGAGCACTACGACCGGCCGCGCACCGAGGTGATGCTGCACGGCCTGGAGCAGGTGCCGCGCAAACGGCTGGAGTACCGGGACACCACCTTCGCCGAGATGGACGTCGACGCCGTGCTGCGCCGGGCGCCCGCCGTCGCCCTGGTGGACGAGCTGGCCCATACGAACGTCCCCGGCTCGCGCAACGCCAAGCGCTGGCAGGACGTGGAGGAGCTGCTCGCCGCCGGGATCGACGTCGTCTCGACCGTCAACATCCAGCACCTGGAGTCACTCGGCGATGTCGTCGAGTCCATCACGGGGGTACGGCAGCGGGAGACCGTCCCCGACGAGGTGGTACGGCGGGCCGACCAGATCGAGCTGGTCGACATGTCGCCCGAGGCCCTGCGCCGCCGGATGGCGCACGGCAACATCTACCAGCCCGACAAGGTCGACGCGGCCCTGTCCAACTACTTCCGCCCCGGCAACCTCACCGCCCTGCGCGAGCTGGCGCTGCTGTGGGTGGCCGACCGGGTCGACGAGTACCTGAACGAGTACCGCAGCGAACACCGGGTCTCCAAGATCTGGGGCTCGCGCGAGCGGATCGTGGTCGGGCTGACCGGCGGCTCCGAGGGGCGCACCCTGATCCGCCGGGCCGCGCGGCTCGCCGAGAAGGGCGCAGGCGGGGAAGTGCTCGCCGTGTACATAGCGCGGAGCGACGGGCTGACCGCGGCCTCCCCGAAGGAACTCGCCGTCCAGCGCACCCTCGTGGAGGACCTGGGCGGCACCTTCCACCATGTGGTCGGCGACGACATACCGGCCGCCCTGCTGGACTTCGCACGCGGTGTCAACGCCACCCAGATCGTGCTGGGCTCCTCGCGCCGCAAGGCCTGGCAGTACGTCTTCGGGCCCGGCGTCGGCGCCACGGTCGCCCGGGACTCCGGCCCCGACCTCGACGTCCACATCGTCACCCACGAGGCGGTCGCCAAGGGCCGCGGACTGCCCGTGGCCCGGGGCGCACGGCTCGGTCGGGCCCGGATCATCTGGGGCTGGGCCGTGGGCCTGGCGGGCCCCGTGGTCCTCGCGGTGCTGCTGAACACCCTCACCCTCGGCCTCGCCAACGACATGCTGCTGTTCCTGGCCGTCACCGTCGCGGCGGCGCTGCTCGGCGGCCTGCTGCCCGCGCTGGCCTCGGCGGCCTTCGGCTCGCTGCTGCTGAACTACTTCTACACCCCGCCCCTGCACCGGCTGACCATCGCCGACCCCAAGAACATCGTCGCCATCGCGATCTTCGTCGGCGTCGCCGTGTCCGTCGCCTCCGTGGTGGACCTCGCCGCCCGGCGCACCCACCAGGCCGCCCGGCTGCGCGCCGAGTCCGAGATCCTCTCCTTCCTCGCCGGGAACGTGCTGCGCGGCGAGACCAGCCTGGAGGAGCTGCTGGAGCGGGTCCGGGAGACCTTCGCGATGGAGTCGGCCGCGCTGCTGGAGCGGGCGGGCGACGTCGAGCCGTGGACCTGCGCCGGGCGCGCCGGATTCGGGCGCCCGCTGGAGCGGCCCGAGGACGCCGACGTGGACATGCCCGTCGGCGACCACATGGCGCTCGCGCTCACCGGCCGGGTGCTGCCCGCCGAGGACCGCCGGGTGCTGGCCGCCTTCGCCGCGCAGGCCGCCGTCGCCCTGGACCGCCGTCGCCTGCAGGAGGAGGCCGACCAGGCCCGTAGGCTCGCCGAGGGCAACCGCATCCGCACCGCCCTGCTGGCTGCCGTCAGCCACGACCTGCGCACCCCGCTGGCCGGCATCAAGGCCTCCGTGTCCTCGCTCCGGTCGGACGACGTCGAATGGTCCGCGCAGGACCAGGCGGAGCTGCTGGAGGCCATCGAGGAGGGCGCGGACCGGCTGGACCACCTCGTCGGCAACCTCCTGGACATGTCCCGCCTGCAGACCGGCACGGTCACCCCGCTGATCCGCGAGATCGACGTGGACGAGGTCGTGCCGATGGCGCTCGGCGGTGTCCCCGAGGACAGCGTCGAGCTGGACGTGCCCGAGACCCTGCCGATGGTCGAGGTCGACCCCGGGCTGCTGGAGCGGTCCGTGGCCAACCTGGTGGAGAACGCCGTCAAGTACAGCCCGCGAGGGCGGTCCGTGCTGGTCTCGGCGAGCGCCATAGCCGACCGGGTCGAGGTGCGCGTGGTGGACCGCGGGCCGGGCGTGCCGGACGAGGCCAAGGACCGGATATTCGAGCCCTTCCAGCGGTACGGTGACGCCCCGCGCGGCGCCGGCGTCGGGCTCGGACTCGCGGTGGCCCGGGGCTTCGCGGAGGCCATGGGCGCCACCCTCAACGCCGAGGACACGCCGGGCGGCGGACTCACCATGGTCCTCAGCCTGCGCGCGGCAGGATCGCGTCCCGAGACCCCCGACATGGGCAGGGACCTCGCAGAACCAGAAAGGCAGACCCTATGACGACCCGGGTGCTCGTGGTCGACGACGAGCCACAGATCGTGCGCGCCCTCGTGATCAACCTGAAGGCGCGCAAGTACGAGGTCGACGCGGCACCCGACGGCCGTACGGCCCTCGAACTCGCCGCCTCCCGGCACCCCGACGTGGTCGTCCTCGACCTGGGTCTGCCCGACATGGACGGCGTCGAGGTGATCAAGGGGCTGCGCGGCTGGACCCGGGTGCCGATCCTGGTGCTGTCCGCCCGGCACTCCTCCGACGAGAAGGTGGAGGCGCTGGACGCGGGCGCCGACGACTACGTCACCAAGCCCTTCGGCATGGACGAGCTGCTGGCCCGGCTGCGGGCCGCCGTACGCCGGGCCGAGCCGGTCGGGCCCGGCGAGGAGGACCTGACGACCGTCGAGACCGACGGCTTCGCCGTCGACCTGGCCGCCAAGAAGGTCAACCGCGCCGGCAAGGACGTCCGGCTCACCCCGACCGAGTGGCATCTGCTGGAGGTCCTGGTCCGCAACACCGGCCGGCTGGTCAGCCAGAAGCAGCTGCTGCAGGAGGTGTGGGGGCCGTCGTACGGGACGGAGACGAACTACCTGCGCGTGTACATGGCCCAACTGCGCCGCAAGCTGGAGACCGACCCTTCGCACCCGAAGCACTTCATCACCGAACCCGGTATGGGCTATCGGTTCGAGAAGTGAGCCGGGCCGCGAAGTGAGCTGGGCTACGGCGGTGTCGGTGAGCCCCGGTACGCTTCAGGTATGAGTGCCGTTCCTCGTTCCGAAAAGCCGGCCGGCCGGTTCCGGCGCATGCTCGACCGGCTCTCCTCGTCGCAGGAGGACCTGGAGTCCGAGGAGCTGCGCGAGGACGCCGAGACGGCGGGCTGTACCAAGATCGGTGACTGCCACGACCGGCAGATCGTCACCGTAACTGGTACCTTGCGCACGGTCACCTTGCGACCGCGCGCCGGGGTTCCCGCCCTGGAGGCCGAGCTGTTCGACGGCTCCGCCGCGCTGGACGTGGTGTGGCTCGGCAGGCGTTCCATCGTGGGCATAGAACCGGGGCGCAAGCTGATCGCATCGGGCCGGATCTCGATGAGCCGGGGCCGCCGGGTGCTCTTCAACCCGAAATACGAACTGCGACCCCTCGGACGGGAGTAGCCGGTGACGTCCCTCGACAAGCCGACCGAAGACGCCGCTCAGGCGCAGCCAGACGACGCCCGGGCGGTGACCGAGGCGGCGCTCTTCGAGGCGTTCGGCGGGGTCCGCGGCATGGTCGAGACGGTCGTGCCGGGCCTGCTCTTCGTCGCGATCTTCACCATCGACAAGAACCTGCATGTGTCGGCGCTCGCCGCGCTGGCCGTGTCCCTGGTGCTCGTCGTGGTCCGGCTCGTCATGAAGGACACCGTCAAGCACGCCTTCAGCGGTGTGTTCGGCGTGGCCTTCGGCGTGGTCTTCGCGATGTTCACCGGCAACGCCAAGGACTTCTACCTCCCCGGCATGCTCTACACGCTGGGCCTGGCGCTGGCGTACATCGTCACGACCCTCGCCGGGGTGCCCCTGATCGGTCTCATCCTCGGCCCGGTCTTCAAGGAGAACCTCTCCTGGCGCACCCGCAACCCAGGCCGCAAGAAGGCCTACGCGAAGGCCAGTTGGGCCTGGGGCCTGATCCTGCTCGCCAAGTGCGCGATCCTCTTCCCGCTGTACTGGTGGTCGGACACCGCCAAGCTCGGCTGGGTCCTGATCGCCCTGAAGATCCCGCCGTTCCTGCTGGCGGTCTGGCTCACCTGGGTCTTCCTCGCGAAGGCACCCGCGCCGATCGACGTGTTCGCGGAGATGGAGGCCGAGGAGAAGGCGGCCGAGGAGCGCAAGGCGGCGGAAGCGGCAGGGCGGCACCGCCGGGAGGCGTAGAGACACCCGTCGTACGACGGAGAAGGGCGCCCCTGGTGTCAGGGGCGCCCTTCTCCCATGCGGTCGGTCAGGTCTCTTCCCGCCGCACCGACAGCAGTTCCTCCAGCTGCTCCTCACGAGCCTGCGCGGCCACGAACAGCAGCTCGTCGCCCGGCTCCAGGGAGTCCTCCTTGGACGGGGTCAGGACGCGGGTGCCGCGGATGATCGTGACCAGGGAGGTGTCCTCGGGCCACTCGACGTCGCCGACCTGGGTGCCGGCCAGGGCCGACTCCTCCGGCAGGGTCAGCTCGACGAGGTTGGCGTCGCCGTGGCTGAAGCGGAGCAGGCGGACCAGGTCGCCGACGCTCACCGCCTCCTCGACCAGGGCGGACATCAGGCGCGGGGTGGAGACGGCCACGTCCACGCCCCAGGCCTCGTTGAACAGCCACTCGTTCTTGGGGTTGTTGACGCGGGCGACGACGCGCGGGACGCCGTACTCCGTCTTGGCGAGCAGCGAGACGACCAGGTTGACCTTGTCGTCGCCGGTCGCGGCGATGGCGACGTTGCAGCGCTGGAGCGCCGCCTCGTCCAGGGACGTGATCTCGCAGGCGTCGGCCAGCAGCCACTCCGCCTGGGGCACCCGCTCCACCGAGATGGCGGTCGGGGCCTTGTCGATGAGCAGGACCTCGTGGCCGTTCTCCAGCAGCTCGCTCGCGATCGAGCGGCCGACGGCGCCGGCCCCGGCAATGGCGACCCTCATCAGTGACCGCTCTCCTCTTCCGGGCCCTGGGCGAACGCCGCCTCGACCTTCTCGACGTCGTCCGCCCGCATCATCACATGCACGAGGTCGCCCTCCTGCAGCACCGTCTGCGAGGTCGGCAGGATCGCCTCGCCGAGGCGGGTCAGGAACGCCACGCGGACGCCCGTCTCCTCCTGCAGCTTGCTGATCTTGTGCCCGACCCACTTCGCGGAGGCGTGCACCTCGGCGAGCTGCACCCCGCCGGTGGGGTCGCGCCACAGCGGCTCGGCACCCGACGGCAGCAGCCGGCGCAGCATCTGGTCGGCGGTCCAGCGGACCGTCGCCACGGTGGGGATGCCGAGCCGCTGGTAGACCTCGGCGCGGCGCGGGTCGTAGATACGGGCGGCCACGTTCTCCACGCCGAACATCTCGCGGGCCACGCGGGCGGAGATGATGTTGGAGTTGTCACCGCTGGACACGGCCGCGAAGGCGCCGGCCTCCTCGATGCCGGCCTCGCGCAGGGTGTCCTGGTCGAAGCCGACACCGGTGACCCGGCGGCCCCCGAAACCGGGGCCCAGTCGGCGGAAGGCGGTGGGGTCCTGGTCGATCACGGCGACCGTGTGGCCCTGTTGCTCCAGGGTCTGGGCAAGAGCGGAACCCACTCTCCCACAGCCCATGATGACGATGTGCACGACCGTCCTTCCGGTGTCCAAAAGTTACTGCTCAGCCTCAGGGTCTCAGACCGAGGCCCAAAGCTACACATGGGCGCCGGGAGGTGGGCACCCCCTGGCGCGCGTTCGCCGTGATCACGGTCCGCGATCATGCGCGTCGGCAGCGTCAGCCGTCCGCGTCGGCGATCACCGGGGGCGGCCTGCGGCGAGTGATGCTGCGCACGCTGCACAAGGTCAGGATTCCGAGGCCGAGCAGGGCGAGGGTCGCCCCGATCAGCTCCGCGGTGGCGGGCATGGGTCCTCCGAACTGCGATGACATGCGGGATCTGCCATCTAGGCACGGGGAGCGCACGGACCACGGAATCCGCAGTAAGGTGCGCCGCTGATTTCACTCGTGAGGCAGATCCGGGGTACCGGGTGGGCGGCCGCCGGTACGAAGGCTTACGATCCTCTGTCGTGTCCAAACTGACCGACGTGCCCAAACGGATTCTGATCGGGCGCGCACTGCGCAGTGACCGGCTGGGCGAAACGCTCCTGCCGAAGCGCATCGCACTCCCCGTCTTCGCCTCCGACCCGCTGTCCTCCGTCGCCTACGCGCCGGGAGAGGTCCTGCTGGTCCTGTCCATCGCGGGCGTGTCGGCGTACCACTTCAGCCCCTGGATCGCGGTCGCGGTCGTCGTGCTGATGTTCACGGTGGTCGCCTCCTACCGGCAGAACGTCCACGCCTATCCGAGCGGCGGCGGCGACTACGAGGTCGCCACCACCAACCTCGGCCCCAGGGCCGGCCTGACCGTGGCCAGCGCTCTGCTCGTCGACTACGTCCTCACCGTCGCCGTCTCCATCGCCTCCGGCATCGAGAACCTCGGCTCCGCGATCCCGTTCGTGGTCGAGCACAAGGTGCTGTGCGCGGTCGCCGTGATCGTGCTGCTCACGCTGATGAACCTGCGTGGCGTGAAGGAGTCCGGCAAGCTCTTCGCGATCCCGACGTACGTGTTCGTCGGCGGCGTCTTCATCATGATCGCGTGGGGCGCGTTCCGGGGCCTGGTCCTCGGCAACACCATGCGGGCGCCGACCGCCGACTACCACATCAACGCCGAACACCAGGGCCTCGCGGGCTTCGCGCTCGTCTTCCTGCTGCTGCGCGCCTTCTCCTCCGGCTGTGCCGCACTCACCGGCGTGGAGGCCATCTCCAACGGCGTCCCGGCCTTCCGCAAGCCCAAGTCGAAGAACGCGGCGACCACGCTCGCGCTGATGGGCGGGCTCGCCGTCACCATGTTCTGCGGCATCATCGCCCTCGCCATGACGACCAAGGTCCGCATGGCCGAGAACCCGGCCACCGACCTGATCCACAACGGCCACCCGCTGGGCTCGGGCTATGTCCAGAACCCGGTGATCTCGCAGGTCGCCGAGGCGGTCTTCGGCAAGGGCAGCTTCCTGTTCGTGGTCCTCGCGGCCGCCACCGCGCTGGTCCTGTTCCTGGCGGCGAACACGGCCTACAACGGCTTCCCGCTGCTCGGCTCGATCCTCGCCCAGGACCGCTACCTCCCGCGCCAGCTGCACACCCGCGGCGACCGGCTCGCCTTCTCCAACGGCATCGTGCTGCTCGCGGGCGCCGCGACCCTGCTGACCGTCATCTACGGCGCCGACTCGACCCGCCTGATCCAGCTGTACATCGTCGGCGTGTTCGTGTCCTTCACGCTCAGCCAGACCGGCATGGTCCGGCACTGGAACCGGCACCTGGCGGTCGAGACGGACCAGGCCAAGCGCCGCCACATGATCCGCTCCCGCGCGATCAACGCGTTCGGCGCCTTCTTCACCGGCCTGGTGCTCGTCGTCGTCCTGGTCACCAAGTTCACGCACGGCGCCTGGGTGGCCCTGATGGGCATGTGCATCTTCTACGCGACGATGACCGCGATCCGTAAGCACTACGACCGCGTCGCCGAGGAGATCGCCGCCCCCGAGGAGCCGGACGACGACCTGGTCCGCCCCTCGCGGGTGCACTCGGTGGTGCTGATCTCGAAGATCCACCGCCCCACCCTGCGCGCCCTGGCCTACGCCAGGCTGATGCGCTCGGACACCCTGGAGGCGCTGACGGTCAACGTCGACCCGGCCGAGACCAAGGCGCTGCACGAGGAGTGGGAGCGGCGCGGCATCGACGTACCGCTGAAGGTCCTGGACTCGCCGTACCGCGAGGTCACCCGCCCGGTGATCGAGTACGTCAAGAGCCTGCGCAAGGAGTCCCCGCGCGACGCGGTCTCCGTGATCATCCCCGAGTACGTGGTCGGCCACTGGTACGAGCACCTGCTGCACAACCAGAGCGCCCTGCGCCTGAAGGGCCGCCTGCTGTTCACGCCCGGCGTGATGGTCACCTCCGTGCCCTACCAGCTGGCGTCCTCCGAGGCGGCGAAGGTCCGGGCCCGCAAGCGGCAGGAGTGGAACGCACCGGGTGCCGTACGGCGCGGCCCGGCCGGGGAGCGGCCCAAGCAGCCGTCGGCGGCCGAGGACTGAGGCGGGACTTCGAGGCCGTAGACTGGTGGGCTGTTGTCCGGCCCGCCGGTTTGCGGCCGTTTCCCCTTTCTGGATCTGGAGTCACCCCGCCATGCAGGCAGAACCGACGAAGTCTCTGGTGGGCCAGGAGTACGAGGTCGAGATCGGCCCCGTCGCCCACGGCGGCCACTGCATCGCCCGTACGGCCGAGGGCCAGGTGCTGTTCGTCCGGCACGCGCTGCCGGGCGAGCGGGTGGTGGCCCGGGTGACCGAGGGCGAGGAGGGCGCCCGCTTCCTGCGCGCGGACGCGGTACGGATCCTGGAGCCCTCCAAGGACCGCGTCGAGGCCCCCTGCCCCTTCGCCGGGCCCGGCCGCTGCGGCGGCTGCGACTGGCAGCACGCCAAGCCGGGCGCCCAGCGCCGCCTCAAGGGCGAGGTGATCGCCGAACAGCTCAAGCGGCTCGCCGGCCTCACCCCCGAGGAGGCCGGCTGGGACGGCACGGTGATGCCGGCCGAGGGCGACAAGATGCCCGCGGGCCAGGTCCCGCAGTGGCGCACGCGCGTCCAGTACGCCGTCGACGCCGAGGGCCACGCGGGCCTGCGCCGCCACCGCTCGCACGAGGTCGAGCGCATCGACCACTGCATGATCGCGGCGGAGGGCGTCAGCGAGCTGGGCATCGAGCGGCGGGACTGGACCGGCATGGAGTCGGTCGAGGCGATCGCGGCGACGGGCTCGCAGGACCGCCAGGTGATCCTGACACCGCGTCCCGGCGCCCGCCTTCCCCTGGTGGAGCTGGACAAGCCGGTCTCCGTCCTCCGGGTCGACGAGAAGTCCGGCGGGGTGCACCGCGTCCACGGCCGCCCCTTCGTGCGCGAGCGCGCGGACGGCCGTACCCACCGCGTGGGCAACGGCGGCTTCTGGCAGGTCCACCCGAAGGCGGCGGACACCCTGGTGACAGCGGTCATGCAGGGCCTGCTGCCCCGCAAGGGCGAGATGGCCCTGGACCTCTACTGCGGCGTCGGCCTCTTCGCCGGCGCCCTGGCCGACCGCCTCGGCGAGAAGGGCGCGGTCCTCGGCATCGAGTCCGGCAAGCGGGCGGTCGAGGACGCCCGCCACAACCTCGCCGACTTCCCCCGGGTCCGCATCGAACAGGGCAAGGTCGAGTCGGTCCTGCCGCGCACGGGCATCACCGAGGTCGACCTGATCGTCCTGGACCCCCCGAGGGCCGGCGCGGGCCGCGGCACGGTCGCCCACCTCACCTCCCTGGGCGCCCGCCGCATCGCGTACGTCGCCTGCGATCCCGCTGCGCTGGCTCGTGACCTGGGGTACTTCCGGGAGGGCGGGTACCGGGTGCGGATGCTTCGGGCGTTCGATCTGTTTCCGATGACGCATCATGTGGAGTGCGTGGCGATTCTTGAGCCTGCCGCGAAGAGCCTCTGACCTGCGAGTTCCCTGATTTCTGAGGTTCCGGGCGGGTCGGCTGGACCTGTTTCCACGGGTCCGCCGCGTGGAGCGTTTTGCAGACGCGCGCCGCGTGTCTGACCTGCGACTTTCGCGTACCGGGGCGCGGGTGGGGCGTGCTACGCCCCGACCTCGTGGGGGCGGTTGGGGAAGCGTCTTGACGCTCGTCCGACGCTGATTCTGGCGGAGCGTCATGACGGTTGCCCGGTCGGCTGTCGAGCCCAAGGAGAAGGTCCTGGCCGGCAGCGGCCTTGGCAACCGCCGACGCGCTACCTGGTTCGCCAGGCACCCTCGACCCGTCTGCCCGGAGCACGGCGCCTCCCTGCGCCATCGGCGCGCCGCCGAGACGGAGACCGTGGCGAAGGCTGCGGAGGTACCGGGTCTCACGCCCGACTGGCCGGCCCACCTCGCTGATCAACGAACTCCGGTGCTGCGGCGCCCTCGAGCTGATGCCACCGACCGGTCGCCGCCGCCGTACGCTCCGGAGGTCCGATCACAGGTGCTGCGTCAGTGGCTCGTGCCGGCGTCGTCATCGTCGTTCGAAGAATTCCGGTGCCTCCCGCTGCCCGGAGAGGAGTCGTCCCCTTGCTCTCCCAGCAGTTCGAGGAGCGCGGCATCCGCCCTTTTCTGATCTTCCTTCGTCAGCTCGACCGGTGCGTTGTTGTAGACGGTGTAGCGATCCGGATCGATGATGTTGGCGGCCCGCAGGGTGAACGTCAGCAGGCGGCGCCACCCCTTGCGGTGGCCGACCCTCGCCTGCAGCTGGACCTTGTAGTCACGGGCTTCCGGCATGAACCCGGAAAACGGTGCCTCGAACTCGATGAAGAGTTGTTGCGCTTCTCTGCCGGGCACGACGAAGCCGGCCGGCAACTTCGCATCCTCGTCCGGCCCCGGCTGGAGGCGGGACGGTGAGGACACCCACAGCAGCGGCAGGTGAGAAGCGGGCTCGTCGGGGAAGGTCAGGATGAGGTCCTGTACGACGATCGGCTTGGGGCCGGTGTTGTGAAGGACGAGCGGGAGCCGCAGGCGGGCCGTGGAAGAGTGGATGATCGCTGCGAAGGCATGAGGCTCCCACGTCTTCAGGCGTCCTTGTCTGGCGTTGAGCCACCAGAACGACGCGACGGTGAAGAGCAATGCGCAGATCGACACCACGCCGGCGCCTGTGAGTGATGAGGACGCGGCTTGGTGGGTCGCGGTCATCGGCGGAACCACAGATTCAGTGTGCCAGCCCCATCGTGGGCTCGCTGACAGGACTCAGGGACCTCTGTCGCCTGCGTGCAGCGCAAGGGAGACGGGCCGCCAAAACTCGTCCCCGCGGTGGTGTGCGCCGCACGGGTTGCCTGCCGGCTCCAGCGCACCGATCAGCCGGTAGGCCGCTGGGGTGAAGCCGGCGTGGGCGGCCGGCTCGGGCATCGGGCCGAGGGCCATGATCTTGGCCACGCCCGGCAGGGCGAAGATCAGCACGATGAGACAGGCCAGGCCGGCGGAGAGGCTCATGAGGCGTCCTTGACGGTGTGCGGATGACGGGCCTGACGGCGTTCTGTTCCCAGGCCGGCGAAGTAGGCGATCAGGTCCGGGTTGTCGACCGCCGAGGGGTTGAGGACCTGCTCGGCGGGGGCGCCCTGGAGGAGGCGTTTGACCGGAACCTCGAGTTTCTTCCCGGTCCTGGTGTGCGGGATGGCCGGCACGGCGAGGATCTCGTCGGGGACGTGGCGGGGGGAGGCGCCGGTGCGGATGGCGTCGCGGATCGTCTCGCGCAGGGCGTCGTCCAGCGTGACACCGGGCGCGGGGACGACGAACAGGGGCATCCAGTAGCCGCCGTCGGGTTCCTCCGCGCCGATGACGAGGGCCTCGGTGATCTCGGGGAGGCGTTCGACGATGTCGTGGATGTCGGCACTGCCCAGGCGCACGCCGTTGCGGTTGAGGGTGGCGTCGGAGCGGCCGTGGACGATCACCGAACCGTGGGAGGTGAGGGTGATCCAGTCGCCGTGCCGCCATACGCCCGGGTAGGCGCCGAAGTAGGCATCGCGGTAACGGCTGCCGTCGGGGTCGTTCCAGAAGTACAGCGGCATGGACGGCATCGGGCGGGTGACGACCAGTTCGCCGACCTGGTCCACGACCGGCCGTCCCGCGCCGTCGTACGCCGCCAGCGCCACGCCCAGGTTGGGGGCGGAGAGCTCGCCGGCCCAGACGGGGGTCGTGGGGGCGCTGCCGGCGAAGGCGGAGACGATGTCGGTGCCGCCGCTGGTGGAGGCCGGCTGGACGTCGGTGCCCACGTGGTCGCGGACCCACGGGTAGGCGGAGGCGGGCAGGGCGGAGCCGGTGCAGCCGACGGCGCGGACCGCGGACAGGTCGTGCACGGAGGAGGGTTCGATGCCCAGCTTGGCCATGGCCAGCAGGTACTGGGGGCTGGTACCGAAGACGGTGATCTTGTGGCGGTCTGCCAGCCCCCACAGGACGTCGGGGCGCGCCACCGGCGCCGGGCTGCCGTCGTAGGTGCAGGTGGTGGCGCCGGTCAGCAGGGTGGAGACGACCAGGTTCCACATCATCCAGTGGGTGGTGGTGTACCACAGCAGGCGGTCACCGATGCCCAGGTCGCAGTGCAGGCCGAGGATCTTGAGGTGCTCCAGCAGGACGCCGCCGTGCCCGTGGACGATGCCCTTGGGCAGGCCGGTGGTGCCGGAGGAGAAGACGACCCACAGAGGGTGGTCGAAGGGCACCGGGGTGATGGTGAGGTACTCGCTGCGGGTGGCGGCGTCGTCCCAGGGAACCGTCAGGCCGGTGTGCTGCCGGGTCTCGGGCCAGGTGAGGCCCAGGTGGTCCACGAGCACCGTCGCCTTCAGCGTGGGCAGGGCGTCGGCCAGTTCGAGCGAGGCGGCACGGCGGTCGTGGGCGGCGCCGTTGAAGAGGTAGCCGTCAGCCGTGATGAGCACCGTCGGCCGGAGCTGGGCGAATCGGTCGGCGGCGGCCTTGGGTGCGTAGTCCTGGCCGCACACCGACCACACCGCGCCCAGGCCGGCGGTGGCGAGGAAGGCGATGACGGCGTGGGGGGTGTTGGGCAGGTAGCCGACCACCCGGTCGCCCTGTGTCACGCCCAGGTCGCGCAGAGTGGCTGCCACGGAGGCGACCCGGGCGCGCAGCTCCCGGCCTGTGATCTCGTAGCCGGCGCCGGTCTCGTCCAGCGCGGTGATCGCGGGAGCGTCCGGGTGCAGGTTGCGCAGGGCATGGTGGGCGTAGTTCAGGGTGGCGCCGGGGAACCAGCGGGCGCCGGGCATGGTCTCCTCGGCCAGCACCCGCTCGTAGGGAGTGGTCGCGTCGACGTCGAAGTACGCCCATACCGCGGCCCAGAAACCTTCCAGGTCGGTGACGGACCAGCGGTGCAGTGCCTGGTAGTCGGTGGGGTCCTGGATACCTTCGGCGCCCTGGTGCCGGGCGGCCCAGCGGGCGAAGTCCGCGATGCGGCTGCCGGCGGCCGTCTTCGGGTCGGGTGTCAGGAACGGTTCCGGACAGGGCGTGGCGTGCGGGCTGGTCATGGTGCGGTGCTCCTCGGCAGCGGGACGGACCGGGCATCGGCGGTACGGCGGGCCGTGTACAGCAGGGAAGCCCAGGCGGTGGTGTCCGGGAAGTGGCCGGTGCCGGCAGGGACGGTGTCCATCACGACACGGTCGGGGCGCAGCAGGACGGCGTCGGCCCGGCCGCGCGCCAGCCAGGCGGCCAGCGTGCCGTCGTCGCCCAGGTCGCCGACGTGGAGCGTGGGTGCGTCCAGCGCCATGGCCACGGCCGTCATCCGCGGGGTGGGCGGCACAGCGGTCACGACGGCGAAGGAGTCTCCGAGGATGTCGTCCAGGCGGACTCGCCTGCCGTCGGCGATCACCCAGGGCTGCGGGCAGAAGGTGCCGGGCAGCCCGCGCCCGATGAGCCCGGGGCGGCGCCGGACGAGCGGGCCGGCGGGCAGCGCGGGGCTGAGGTCACGGCTCACCGCCGAGGTCACGCCGGGGATGCGGCAGGCCGCGGCAACGGCGGCCCGGCGGAGCGCCGCGACGCGGTCCTGTCCACCGGTCATGGCCCAGCCGACGGCGACCGCGACCCGGATCAGGTAGCGGGCGTGCGGCTTGCGCTCTCGCTCGTAGGTGTCCAACAGCCCGTCGTCCGCGCCCTGTCGGAGAACACGGGCGAGCTTCCAGGTCAGGTTGTGGGCGTCGCGCAGGCCCGCGCACAGCCCCTGCCCGATGAAGGGCGGGGTGAGGTGGGCCGCGTCGCCCAGCAGGAAGACGCGTCCCCGGCGCCACCGGTCGGCCAGGCGGGCCCGGAAGGTGTACTGCGCCTGCCGGATCACCTCGAAGTCGTCGCCCCGCGAGACGCCGGAGGGCACGTCCACCCAGGGGGCGACCAGCTCACGCAGGCGCTCCAGTCCCTCCGTGCCGTCCAGGGCCTCGTCGTCGGCCAGCCGGAACTCCCAGCGGTAGCGGTCCTTGCCGAGGCGCATGAAGGTGGCGGGCTGGGTGGGGCAGCAGATCTGGTCGACGCCTTCCCAGGTCCGGACCGGGCGGCTGGTGCGCACGTCGATGACCCGCCAGCTCTCCTCGAAGTGCAGGTCCTCCCAGGCGGCGCCGACGGCGTCACGGGTGAGGCTGCCCGCGCCGTCGCAGCCGAGGACGGCATCCGCCCAGACGTGCTCGTCCTCGTCGCTGCCGTCGCGGCGGAAGGTGACCCGGACCGGAGCCGCCCCCTCGGTGCCCTGGCTGACGGACACGACCTCCACCCCGCCCCACAGTTCACACTCGGGGCGGCGCGTCAGGGCGGCGCGCAGCAGGCGTTCCAGGTCGGGCTGGTCGAACATGCTGGTCTGAGGGAAGCCATGCTTCCCGTGCCGGGATCGTGCGAATTCGGCGATCACACGGTGCTGGGCGTTCAGCAGCCGCAGCCCGCGTGCCGGACGTGCGAGGGCGGCGAACTCCTCGTGGATGCCGACGCTCTGCAGGATCCGGCGGACCTCGTCGTCCACGACGACGGCGCGCGGCAGGGGGTAGACGTCCCGGTGGCGTTCCAGGACGAGGCTGCGCACTCCGTGCCGGGCGAGCAGGAGCGCGGCCGTGACTCCCACGGGCCCCGCACCGATGATCACCACCGGCCTCCGCGCTGCGTCGCTCACGTCGCGTCCGCCACAGCGGTCCGCTGCTCACCCAGGTCGATGCGCCCGTCGGGGGTGGCGATCGTGGCGGTGACGAGGTCACCGTCGCGCAGGTAGCGGGGGTTCTTGGCCTGGCCGTTGAAGAACGCCTTCCACTTCAGGGCGGGCGGCAGCAGAGCGGCGATCTTCTCGACCGGCTTGGGCGGGGCCTTCAGGGCCGTGCCGCCAGGAGTGCCGGTGAGCAGCAGGTCGCCCGGGTCGAGGGTCTGGAAGCGGGCCAGCAGGGTGAGCGCCTGCGCGGGCCGCACGATCATGTCGGCGAGAGTGCGGTCCTGGCGCGGCACACCGTTGACCGACAGCCGAAGCCGCAGGTCGATCAGACGGGCGAAGTCCTCGGGCTCCAGCAGGGCCAGATACGGCCCCGTCGGGGTGAAGGTCGGGTAGGACTTGCTCTCGTAGAACTGCGTCTTGGTCAGCTGGACGTCGCGGGCGCTGACGTCGTTGGTGAGGACGAGCCCGGCGACGTAGTGCGGCAGGTCCGTCTCCTCGACGACGGTGCCCACCGGCAGGGTCGCGCCCATGACGAGGCCGAGTTCCACCTCGTAGTCGAGGAACCTCACGTGCGCCGGGCGGACGATCGCCTCGTGCGGACCGCTGACCGAGCCGGATGCCTTACGGAAGAAGGTGGGCGGGATGTCGCCGGTGAACCCGGAATCCTTGGCGTGGCTGCGGTAGTTGACCATCTGGGCGACCACCCTGCAGGGGGTGGTGACCGGGGCAGTGCCACCAGGTCGGCGACGGGTGTGCCGCTCTCGCCGGAGGCGGCGGCCTCTCGCACGGTGGCCCGGTCGGCGAGCAGTTCGGCGGTGGTGACGGCCTTGGTCTCGATGCGGACGGCGCGTTCGTCCCGGACGGCCCACCAGCCGTCGGGGGTGCGCAGAACGTTGGTGCTCATGAGCTCATCGCTTTCATCAGGCCCAGCAGGCGTGCGGGGTCGAGTTCGTTGTCGTCGCGCAGGGCCGTCATGACCTCGCGGAGCTTGGCGGGGGAGGGGTTGGTGCCCAGGAAGTCGCGGGTGACGGGCGGGCCCCACTGGGCCAGGCCGCTCGCCGACATCGGTGCCCATCCGGGTTCGAGGTCGCAGGAGAACAGGTCGCCGTCGGCGAAGTGCTCCAGCATGAAGCGGTCGGGGTCGCGCCAGTAGTCGAAGAGCTGACTGCCCTGGATGTGCCGGCCGATTCCCCAGCTGCGCTGGTAGCCGCGCTCGGCGAGGTACTCGCCGCCGACGGCGATCGAGTCGAGGTCGGTGACCTGGTAGGCCGAGTGGACGTATCCGGTTCCGGGCCCCAGGTGCAGGGCCAGCGTGTGGTGATCGACGGCCAGGCTGCCCTGGTCGCAGCGGATGAACGCCATGGTCGGCCCGCGCTGGCGCTGCCCGTCCAGGAACAGGAAGTCGGAGACGATCATCCCGAGGGTGTCCAGGTACCAGTCCAGGGTGCGGGCGAACGTCCGTGTCTCCAGCACCACATGGCCGAGGCGCTGGATGCGGGACGGCTCGCGGGGCGGTCGCTGGGTGGCGTTCGTACGGCGGGGTTCGGTGCCTGTGTTGAGGGTCAGCGGCGGCTGCTCGGGCAGCGCGGGCAGCGGTTCGGCGCAGTGCACGACCCGGACCGGCAGGCCCGAGGGGTCGAACAGGGCGACCGACCGGCCACCACCCGGTATGTCGATGTCCCGGACGCTGTGTCCGACGGCGGCGGCCAGCCGGTCGACATCGGCCCGCTCGGCCGCGCGGAACGCCGGTCCGAGGAAGCGGGAGGTACGCCCGCGCCGGATGACCATGCAGGGCGGGCCCGCGAACGTGCCGCGCAGCCACAGCTCGTGCCGGGTGCGGGCGGCGATCGCGAAGCCGAAGTCGCGGGCGAACACCTCGGCCCGGTCCAGGTCGGGCTTCTCGAACTCCAGCCAGGCCAGGTCCGCGACCTTGATCACAGGATTCCGGGCTCGTCCGGGGTGCTCTCCGCGCAGGGCGCCCTGCTCACTGTGGAGGTCTTGGTGGGGCGTCAGAGGACCGCCCTTGTTAACGGGGATGTGGGACATGGTGTCCTCCAAGCAACACTGCCGTAATGAGGAAATCATCAACTCTGGCGTTTCTCATCGTCAATAGGTGCAGCTCAAATAATTGAGGATCTCATCAGTAATGGCAGAGTCATCGTCGCGATGGTTACACTGGGCCGTATGCCGACGTCAGCCCCGCCCAAGAACCGCTTCGAGCGGCGCCGCGCCGAGACCCGTCAGGCGCTCGTCCGCGCGGCCCGCCAGATCCTCGCGGAGACCGGGGACACCAGCGCCAGCATCCAGGCCATCGCCGAGCGCGCCGATGTCGGTTTCGGATCCTTCTACAACCACTTCGAGTCGAAGACGGAGCTGTTCGACGCCGCGGTGTCGGACGCCCTGGAGGAGTTCGGGCAGGTCATCGATGCGCGCGTGGAAGGCGTCGACGACCCGGCCGAGCTGGTCGCGGCCGGATTCCGGCTCACTGCCCGGATGGCGGACTCCCACCCGGAACTCCTGCGGATCCTGCGTGACCGCGGCCTGTCCCACATCCACTCGGACAGCGGTCTGTCGCCGCGCGCCCTGCGCGACCTGGAGATCGGCATCGCGTCGGGCCGCTTCACCTGCGACAACGCGACCACCGCTCTGTCCGCCCTGGGCGGCACCCTGCTGTCCCTCGTGGCTCTCAGGCTGGACCGCCCGGACCTCGACGGCGACGAGGCCGCCTCCGACCTGGCCGAGATGGTCCTGCGCATGCTCGGTGTCGCCCCGGACGACGCCCATGAGGTCACCCGGCGCCCGCTGCCCGGCCTCGACTGACAGCTGCCTCACTCACGACGTCCCGCACTTGCAGCGCTGCCGCCTGCGGTGCCACGCCGGCGGCGACGAGGAACGCGGTGGCTGCGGCCTCACCCGTGGAGTCCGCCCACGCGCTCGCGGCGTTCTCCTCGGCCAGGGCCAGCATCAGTGCTTCCAGCGCCTGAGCGAGGACGGGCGCCGGGACATGGTCCGCGAACACGCCTTGGCGCTGACCGCGTCGCAGGGTCGCGACGGCCTCGTCGCGGACCGGTGCCAGGGTGGCGCGGACCGCCTCATCTCCCAGGTGGCGTCGCCCCAAGGACAGCAGCGCGCGGTACTGGTCGCGCACCGCCCATCCCGACAGGACCATCCGCGTCATCGCCTCGAGCGGACCGGCACCCGGGGCACCGGCTGTGGCGAACGCCTGCCGGAGCGCTTGGACCGCTTCCTGCGTCAGCTCGGCGACCAGCGCCTCCCGGCTGGAGAAGTGTCCGTAGATGGTGCGCCGGGCGACGCCGGCCCCCTGAGCGATGCTGTCGAGACTCGCGTCGGGGTCGTCCCGCAGTCTCTGCCGAGCGATCGCGAGAATGCGTCTGCGGTTCGAGCGAGCATCACCGCGCCGCGGAGTGCGGCCCAGGGCGTCGGTCGTCTGCATGGCTCCGTCCCTCCGGGGTTCTGGCTGCCGGAAAACGGCGGGCGCCGGTGTTCCCTCAAGCACCGGCGCCCACTCACCCCTGCCCGAGGTGGCTTCGATGCCCCGCTGACAGGCGTCAGGGGACCAGGATGAGGCGGATCGGGTCGCCGATCTTGTTCTCCAGACGACTGACCGCGCCGGCCGCGTCGATGAGGGGGATGTGGTCGGTGATGGAGGGGGCCAGGTCGAGGCGGCCGGCCGCGGTCAGCCGCACGAGCTCGGAGACCGACTCCGGGAAGCCGCCGTAGTGACCGCGCACCTGCTTCTGCAGGTAGTTGAAGGTCAGGCCCTCGGTGATGGTGAGCGGCCTGGGGGTGATGCCCACCAGGATCAGGGAGCCGCCCAGGCCGAGCACGGAGGCGGCCTGCTCGCGCACGGCGGGTACGCCGGCGCAGTCGAAGGCGAAGTCCAGGCCCCGCCCGTCGGTGGCCACGCGTACCTGGTCGGCGAAGTCGGGGGCTGCCGGGTCCAGGGCGTAGTCCGCACCGAAGGCCAGGGCGCGCTCGCGCGCGCTGGGCAGCGGGTCGACGGCGATGATCGGGGCGGCGCCGACCAGGCGGGCGAGACGTACGTTGTGCGCGCCGACTCCGCCCACGCCCCAGACGCCGACGGACTGGGCGGGACGGACGCCCGCGGTGGCGACGACGGCGGCGTAGGGGGTGGAGACCGCGTCGGGGATGATCGCGGCCTGGTCGAAGGGGAGACTGTCGGGGATGGGGATGAGGGTGTCCTCGCGGGCGATCACGTACTCGGCCCAGCCGCCGTCGTAGTCGATGCCGGCGGTGAGCATCTGGGTGCAGGGGCGGTGGCGCACGCAGCCGGCGCACCGGCCGCAGGTCTTGCCGGCCTCCAGGGTGACGCGGGTGCCGGCGGTCAGGCCCCGCTTGAGGTCGGGGCCGAGGGTGTGGACGACGCCGGAGACCTCGTGGCCGACGGTGACCGTGTCGGAGGTGGCGAACAGCGGGACGAGGGAGCCGTCGAGAAGGTGGACGTCGGAGAGGCAGACGCCCGCGGCCTTGACCTCGATGAGGACCTCGCCCGGGCCGGGCACGGGGATGGGGACCTCCTCCACGGCGAACTTCTTGCTGTCCAGGTGGAAGCGTCCGGCGAGCATGGTGTCCATGGTGATCTGCTTTCCGTGAGCGGCACGGCCCGGTGGTTCGGGCCATGGGTGCCATGGGGTGTCTGAATGGCTGGTGGGGCCGGGAGGCGTGCGGGGGAGGCAGGACGTCCGCGCGCCTCCCGGCGGCTGGGGGCAGCGCGCCTTGACGGCGTGCGGCGGCGGTCAGGCGAAGACGTCCTGCTGGTAGCGCTCGTCGGCCTCGAGCTGGGCGAGCCACTGCTGGGCGGCCTCGTCGTCGCTGCCGGTCCGCCGGCGGTGGATGGCGGCGAGGGCCTCGCGGACGGCGGGGGCCATACGGCGGCCGTCACCGCAGACGTAGATGTACGCGCCGTCCTCGACGGCCTGCCACACCGTGTCGGCGGCATTGGCTATGGCGTTCTGCACGAACCGGGCCGGGTGCCCGGGCACCGCGGAGAAGGCGGTGTGCACCTGCGCGATCCCGGCCTGCTCCCAGTCCCGCATCTCCTGCTTGTAGAAGTAGTCGTGCTCCGGGTGGCGGCAGCCGACGAAGACCTGCGACAGGCCGACCTCGGTGCCGTTCGCGTGCTGTGTCGCCCGCTCCTCCAGGAAGCCGCGCAGCGGCGCGATCCCGGTGCCGGGGCCGATCAGGATCAGCGGCGTGGCGGGGTCGGCGGGCGGGGCGAACGTCGGGGAGGGCACGCGGACGTAGCCGTACACGACGTCACCGGGCTCAAGACCGGCGATGTAGGAGGAGCAGGTGCCGCGGTACTGGCCGTCGCCGGACAGGGCCGGACCCTCCAGCAGGCCGACGGTCAGGCGCACATGGCGCGGGCTGGCCGACGGGGCGGAGGAGATGGAGTAGAAGCGGGGTCGGATCGGCCCCATCATCTCCAGGAACACCGCCAGCGGCAGCTCGACCGCGGGGAAGCGCTCCAGCAGGCCCAGCACCGAGACCCGCTTGCCGAGGATCTCCTTCTGGTAGTGCTCCTCGGCCTCCTCCGTGTCGGCCGCGTACGCCTGGAGCTGCGGCCGTGTCCACGGGCACTGGGTGTACTCGGCCAGCGTCTTGATCTGGGAGCGGGTGGCCACGTCCTGCAGCTCCAGGAACTCGGTGAGCAGGATGCCGGCGGTGACCGGGGTGCCGACCGGCAGGTGGGTGCGGCCGCCTGCGGGCTGGTCGAGCCGGAGCACCTGGTCGTAGTCGACGCCGAGCCGCCTCAGGGCGCGCTCCACCAGGGCGAGTTCGTTCTTGGCGAAGACGGCCAGGTGGTTGCCGGTGTCGTAGGTGACACCCTCGGGCAGCTCGACGGTGATGGACTTCGCGGACGGGCGCGGCGGCTCGATCTGGAAGTCCCACAGGCCGGTCGCGTCGGCCACGAGCTCCTCGTTGGCCACCACCGTGAGCGGGTACGCCTGCTCGGAGACGATGGCGGGGCGCACGTCGGACTCGGTGAGCAGCTGGACCTGGTAACGCGGGCCGCTCGCCTCGGAGGTGTCGGCGGCGTACTCCTCGGCCAGGGTGGCCCACAGGGTGTCCATCCAGCGACTCGCCATGCCGTCGAAGTCACCGGCGGCGTCCGCGATGCCGCGCTCGACGACGGGCGTGGCGCCGGCGGCCAGCAGACCTTCCGTGATCCGCTTGGGGAATGCCTGGTAGGTGGCCACCCACTGGGTGTTGCCGGCGCCCAGGAGCGCGAACCGCACGTTGGACAGCGAGCCCTCGGGCAGGCCGGCGGCGAGCAGGTCGTCGAAGCGCTGGGCGTTGTCGGGTGCCTTGCCGTTGTAGCTGGCGGCTACGACGACGAGCAGACCCTCGGTGGGCAGGTTGTCGCCCAGCTCGTCCAGGCTCATCAGCGTGGTGCCGAACCCGGAGCGCTCACCGCGGTCGGCGATGGTGCGCGCCAGGTCCTCGCAGGAGCCGAGGCTGGAGCCGTAGGCGACGGTCAGGTTCACACCGACGCCGCTGACCGCTGTCTGCGCCTGCGTGTCGCCGGTCTGCAGGTCGGCGGCGCCGAAGACGGTCCGCTGGTGGTCCTGACGCTTGCGGACGACCAACTGGAAGTCGCCGGGCTTGCGCGTCAGCGCCTCGCGGACGTCCATCTTGTAGTCGGTGGTGTCGGAGAACCTGAACTTCTGCAGCACGAGCGCAAGCGCCAGGCGGGCCTCGGTGAGCGCGAACTGGCGGCCGATGCAGGCACGCACACCGTTGCCGAACGGCTTGTAGGCGTGCGGGTGCTGTTCCACGCGGTTCTCCGGCAGCCACCGGTCGATGTCGAACTCCTCCGGCCGGTCCCACGCCTTGGGGTGGGAGTGCAGCGCGCCCATGAGGATGTTGGCCCTGGTTCCCTTCCTCAGCTCGTACCGGTCGCCGATGACGGTGTCGTCGATGGGCGCCTTGGCGATCAGCGGGATGGGAGCCCACAGGCGCAGGGTCTCCTCCAGGATCCGCGGGATCACGTCGAGCTGCATGATCGTGTCGTAGTCCGGGACCGTGTCACCGGGCAGCAGGCGGTCGACCTCGGCGTACGCCTGCGCCAGCACGTGCGGGTTGCGCATCAGCGAGTACGTGGCGAACGACAGCAGGCCACTGGTGGTCTCGTGACCGGCGATCAGGAAGGTCACCACCTGGTCGCGGACGTTGTCGTCCGCCAGCAGCTTGCCGGTCTCCGGGTCGGTGGCCTCCAGCATCAGGCCGAGCAGGTCCTCCTCGCCGGTGCCCTTCCCCTCGCGGCGCTCCTTGATCACGCTCTCGACCAGGTCACGCATCAGCTGGATGTTCTGGCGGTACTTCCTGTCGTCCGCCTTGCGGAGCTTGGTCATCATCGGCAGCTCCTGAGAGCGCCGCATCGACTCGATCAGCGCCTCCAGCAGCGAGTTGAGGAAGGGGTGCAGCTCCTCCTTGTCGTAGGACCGGAAGCGGTAGCCGAAGCCGGACAGGGCGATGGTGTCCAGGGTGAGCCGGGTGTAGTCGTCGGTGATGGCGACCGGCTGACCCTCCCGGCTCTCCCACTTGCCGACGAGGTTCTGGGCGATCTCCAGCATCTGACCGAAGTAGGTCTTCATGGCCCGCTGGCTGAAGGCCGGCAGCAGGATCCGGTGGGCCATGGCCCATTCCTCTTCGTGCTGGTGGGCCGTGAACAGGCCCGCCCCCGTGTAGTCCCGAACATGGCTCAGCGGCGTCTTCTCGATCTGCTTGAAGAACCGCGTCTCGTCGCAGACCTCGGCCACCAGGTCAGGGTCGTAGACGAAGACCTGCTCGATGCCTGCGATGTCCATGCCGTAGATGCCCTCGGGGAACTGCTTGGACAGCTCGTTGAAGTACTCCACCGGGTTGGTGTCGGGAATCTGCGGCGTGTGGCCCAGCAGGGGGATCCCGCGCGGGGACCGGATGGGGCGAAGGTCGTTCGCGGTGTGCGTAGTCATGTCTTGCTCCTCTGCACGGAGGGGGTGGAGGGGGTGGGCAAGGGCGCGCTGCGCAGGTCGATGCTGTGGCGCCGTACGGAAACATACGCCGTATGGAATTAGTACCGTACGGCGTATGGAAACCTGGCGCAACCCCCTGTCATGCAGGTCGGCGCTGTGATTCAGGTCATTTCCATACGGAGTATGAAACTGATACCGTACGTGGTATGGAAAAGAAGGTGAGGCGTCCCCCGCGGGGAACCAGGAAGAGAGACGTGCCTCTGACCGAGGCCGGGATCTATGCCGCCGCCCTGCGGCTCATCGACGAGGACGGCGTCGAGGCCCTGACCATGCGCAAACTCGCCACAGAGCTCGACGCGAACCCGATGTCGCTGTACCACCACGTCCCGAACAAGGAAGCCGTGCTGCGCGGCGTGACGAGAATGGTCGGGGCCCAGTTCCGCACCGTGACACTCGAAAACGCCCCTTGGCAGGAGCGCATCCGCCTGCTCGCCACAGACTTCCGGACCCTGGCGCACCGTCACCCCGAGCTGATGGCCTACTCGTTCAGCCACCAGCCGGACTTCATCCAGCCCGACGACCCGTTCTGGACCGCGCTCACCGCCATCGTGGCCGCTGCCGGGGCGTCGCACCCGGAGGTTCCGGAGATCGCCGCTCTCATGGTCGCCGTCGTCATCGGTGTCCTCGGCGCCGAACTCAACGGCTCGCTCCAGCAGTGGGCGAGCCTGAAGCCCTCCGCTGCCGACGCGGACGAGGTTACGGACGCAGGCCGGTCAGGTCCTGATCAGGACCACATGTTCCGGCTGGTGATCGACACACTCATCACGGGCCTGGAGGGTCGGCTCAGCGCCGGTCGTGACGGCCAGGGCGTCGGCCGCCGTTGAGTCCGTGACCCTGGAGCGGTACGGCGTGGCGCTCGTCCGTGGCCGGCGGGCTCAGGTCGCTGCGCCCAGGAGGGCACCCGATCTCCGGAGAAGGCCGCTTCAGTACGGGCGAGCGGGCGGGATGGGCTGGTCAGACCTTACGCACGGCCACAGAGGGCGTAGAAGGGCGTATGGGCGCGCGAGGGATATCGGATGATCGCTTCTTGGAGCAGCGCGCCGGGCGCGGGCTGCTGGTGATCGTGCTCGCACTGATCGTGGTGTCACCGTGACGGACATCGGCATAGGTGATCATCTCGGTCTTCGCCAGGGTGCGGTCGGTGGCCGAGACGGGGGTCTCTCCCGTCCGCGACCGGCTGACCGTCACCGCCCTCCCCGCCGGGTGTCGCAGTCACGGCGGCACGAGCGTCCGCAGACCGTCGTCCGGTCCGCTGAGCACGCTCCACGGATTCGTCACCCTGCGAGCCGCACTTGGTCGGTATTGCATGGGGAACTGTCGTTGCGCGGTGCGCTGCGGGAGGGCGCCCGATCTCATCGGCATCGTGATCGCCGTGTGTCCAGCCTTCACCGCGCCGAGGGCGCTCTGGCTGTAGTGACCAAAACCCTGGCGGCCGCGGCTCCGCTGACGGACCGACCGCCACCGCCGACCTCACCGACTTCGTCCATGCCCGCTGCCGCCCGGCGGGCGCCTTTGCCGAGTTGCGCCAAGCCGCCGAGGTGGCCTGCGGCGCCGCCGGATGCCGACCCTTCCGGCCGCGTCACTCGTCGCAGGCCGACCGTCAGCGCAAGGGCGAGTTCACGGTGGGCGTCAGCAAGGTCTCGTCGAGGCCGACGATCCGGCTGATGTCGAAGCCCTCCATGTCCGTGCGGAATTCATTACTCGACAGGTACGCCTCCAGCCGCTCCTGCACGTCGTCGGTGTGCGTGTAGGAAACGAGGGCGTACAGCTTGGGGGCCTTGCTTTCGGGCGCCGCGGGCACCGTCCAGACGCCGTGTGTGGTGATCCGGTGCTTGGCCATACCGGGAATGTGCTTGGCCCAGATCTTCTCGTAGGCGGAGAGGGCATCGAGGCAGCGCAGAGTGTAGACACGAAGCTGGTACTGGGACATGACAGGTTCCTTTTTCTTCGGAGCTTGGATGGTCTGCGGTCAGCCTTGCGAGAGGAGGTGTGCCAGTTCGACGTCCCAGTCGATGTGTCCGGACTCAGTACCTCGCGGCACCAGTGCCTCCGTGTTCTGAAGGAAGGACGTGAGGTCCCGCACGGGGACCTCGAGCAAGGCGGTGCCGGCGGAGGACCCGAGGGCGATGTACATCGACTGGTCGCCCCGCCCCGTGGCCGACCAGATCCGGACGTCCGCGTAGCCCGCGGAGCCCTTCAGGCCATCAGCCAGAAGTTCCCGCCCCAGAATCCATTCGACCGGCTCGTCGCAGTCGACGAAGAAGACGGCGCGGACGACGTAGGGGTCAGTGGGCTCATACCGCAGACGTACGCACAGGGGCACTGAGCAGTCGCGCGAGACGACCAGTTGTACGGCCATCCGCCGCTCTACGGTCTTCAAGGACTTCTTCATCGACTTCCGCTCCTGGGCGTGGCTCGGCGGTGCTTCATACCCGGCCTGCGGCAAGGGGCAGTGGTGCGGAGGCGGTACCACGGGCCGCGGGCGCCGGACGGCACCGGCGCATCGCACGATGAGTGGCGTGCCACTCGCTCGGCCGGCGGCCGGGGACGCCGGCCCTCGATCGCGGCGTTCGTCCCTGCCGCCGGCGGGAATCGGACCGGGGGGAAGGCATCGGCCCCACGGCCTCGACCGTTACCCGTCTCACCGGTCGTCGCGGCTCAGGTCGTGGTGGTCCCTGCCCCGGCCGTCGTGCTCGAAGCGGTACCCGTCGTGGCGGTACGACCTGTCCGACTTCCAGCCGTGCCCCTCGCCCTCCCAGCGGTAGAAGTGACCATCGCGGTAGAAGAGACCGTCGCAGTCGTGCCGGGGCGAGTCGGTGTGGTGGTCCTGGTGCCAGCCGTGGATCGCGTCGCAGGAGTAACCCTGCTCGAGCAGGTAGCCGACACCGTGGTCCCAGCTGTAATCAGCGGCCTCGCCCCCTTCGGTCTGGCGCTGGACGTGCGTGGATGCGAGGGGCGCGGCCGAAACGGTGCCCCCGGCACCGACGACGGCGACACCGGCGACCGCAACGGAGGAGACAGCGAGGGCGATGCGCTTCATGGGCTTCATGATCTTTTCCTTTCCGGTTGGCGTGATCTGTGCCAACGGCGGTTCAGTCGGGCGATTCGCGCCCGACATGGTCCGAGCAAGCATTTCCATACAACGTATGGCATTGCCCTTTCATTGTTACCATACGGCGTATGGAAATGTCGAAGTGACGAAGGTAACCGGGGTGACTGGCGCGCGCGACCGCCCACAGGTTTCGCTCTTCAGATGCGAGCTGCCTGTCGCCAGCCCCCTCGGCGCGCCTGGCTTTCCTTGCGCAAAACAGATCCGTCGCCTCACGGACCTGCGGGCCGGCGATGTGGAGGTGATCGCCCGGCAAAACGCCGGCGTCGAAGCTCCTGTCGGTGCCGTGTACCGGGCGACGGCCGAAACCGGCTCCTTCGCCAGCAGCTGACGGGACGTCCGGCCGCACTCCGTCCGCTGCCCACACTGCATCGGCCCTGAGGCAGCTTGCATGCCGTAGCTGCTGGTTTGCGATCGCCGGAAGGCGGGACGAGTATTTTTTTAGGGCCTCACTACAGGGGCACACCCTGATGCCGACGCCGTCGACGTATCACTCCCTTCCAGCTGTGCCGCTCACAGCCGAGCAAGCGTCACCGTGAAGGCTGCGGCGCAGCGAACAGGACCGAACCTGCTCATTCAGTGGTCCGGGGCGACCGGTGGGACATCCAGCCCGGTCGCCCGACGGGAGGCTTGGAACCGGGCCATCGCTTCACGACCGAGGCTTCATGCCCGAGTCGATGGCCGCCGTGGGGCGGGAGGCAGAACGGAAGGAGTCTGCCCATGCGGATCGTCGTGGACCTGAATCGCTGCCAGGGATACGCACAGTGCGTGTATCTGGCGCACGAGGTCTTCAGATTGAACGGTCAGGAGGCGCTCACCTATGAGCCGAACCCGGATGACGAGCGGCGCCTTCAGGTCGAGCGAGCCGCTGCGGCGTGCCCGGTGCAGGCGATCGTGATCGCCCGCGTGGACGGCGCGGAGGGGATTGCGACGTCATGACCTTGCGGGCAACGGTCGCGGAGCTGGTGCGCGAGTTCAGGGCCAGCGGCCGGATCGTCATCGTGGGTGCGTCCCTGGCCGGGCTGCGGGCCGCGGAGACCCTGCGCGAGGAGGGCTTCACCGGTTCTCTGACCATCATCGGGGACGAGCCGTACGAGCCCTACGACCGTCCCCCGCTGTCCAAACAGGTACTCAAGGGCTGGGTGCCGGCCGACCACACCAAGCTGCCCCGCATGCGGGAAGTGGATGCGGACTGGCGGCTCGGGGTGGCCGCCACCGGGCTGGACCGGGCCACCAAGCGGGTACGGCTGGCCGACGGTGAGCAGGTGCCGTACGACCGGTTGCTGATCGCCACGGGCACGCGTGCGCGGCAGTGGCCGAACCCGACCGAGGCCGCCCTGCAGGGGGTCCATACGATTCGCTCGCGTGATGACGCAGAGCAATTGCAGAAGGCGCTGGCCGAGTCGCCGTCGCGGGTTGTGGTCATCGGAGCCGGGTTCATCGGCTCGGAAGTGGCCTCGGTCTGCCGGGAACTCGGTATCCCGGTGACCGTCGTGGAGCGGGGTTCGGCGCCGCTGGTCGGCGCACTGGGCGGGGTGATCGGGGAGATCGCCGCGCAGATGCAGCGCGATCACGGCGTGGACCTGCGCTGCGGGCTGGGCGTGTCGTCACTGGAGGGCGACTCCGGCGGGCACGTGCGGCGTGCGCATCTGTCCGACGGAACCGCCGTCGACGCCGACGTGGTGGTGGCCTCGCTGGGGTCGATCCGCAACGTGGAATGGCTGGAGGGCTCCGGGCTGGCGGCCGGTTTCTGGGGTGTCGGGTGCGACGCCGGTGGCCGTGTCTTCGACATCAACGGGGTGGTCACCGACAGCATCTACGTGGCAGGGGACGTGGCGCGTGCGCCGCATGTGCTGTACGAGTACCAGTTCCTGGCGATGGAGCACTGGGACAACGCCGTTTTCGGCGCCGAGGTCGCGGCCCACAACATGGTGAACCTCGAACCCCACTATCACCCACATCTGCTGCTGCCCGGCTTCTGGTCCGGTCAGTTCGGCGTGAACATCAAATCCGTCGGGGTGCCACCTTTCGGTGATGAGATCGTCTTCACCCAGGGGTCGGTTCAGGAGCGCCGTTTCGCCGCCGCCTACGGTCACCGGGGCCGCATCGTCGCGGCCGTCACCTTCGATCACGGCAAGTGGCTGGAGTACTACGGGAAGCTGATCGAGCGGTCCGGTCCGTTCCCGCCTCCGCCGCCGGGGTGGGACCAGCCGCCCGACATGAAGCCCATGCCGGCCGAGTTCCCGGACCCACGGGTCCCGACGGCGGTCCCCGACGTCGTCCTGACCGGACACGCCCCGAGCGAGCGGACGGCCGAGTTCCGGCCGCGCCGTCACTGACGCGCTCGCCGGGCCCAGCCTGTGGGCGGACAGCATCGACAGGAGAAGGAGGGGAGCCTCGTGGTCGAGGAAACCCCCTGGCAGCAGGCCCTGCGCTACGCCAACCGCGCCAATCCGTACCCGTTCTACGAGGAACTGCGCAAGACACCGGTGTCGCGGCAGCCGGACGGAACTTTTGTCGTCAGCACCTACCGGGAGATCGTGGCGCTGCTGCATGACCCCCGGGTCAGTTCGGATCCACGGAAGTGTCCCGTCCCGGCCGGGGCCCAGGCGCAGGGCTCGGGGGAGTCGGTGGCCGAGCCGATCAGGGAGGTGCTGACCGAACCGAACATCATCACCTGCGATCCGCCCGAGCACGACCGGGATCGTCGCATGATGATGCCGCATTTCGTCGGGCCGCCGCATGCGCCCCAGCTGATCTGCGACCTGGAGCCCGAGATCCGCCGCATCGTCGGCGGCCTCCTGGACGACATGAAGGGCAAGACCAGGATCGATGCCGTCGACGACTTCGCCTACCCCTTGCCGGTGACGGTGATCTGCAAGGTTCTGGGCGTGCCGCTGGAGGACGAGCGACGCTTCCACCACTGGATCGAGACGGCCCTGGACGCTTTGGACTTCGGTCCCGAGGCCGCCTCCGAAGAGATCCGGAGCCGGCAGGCCGGGGCGCGGCAGGCCGTGCAGGAGTTCGGGCAGTTCGCAGCCGATCTGCTCGACCGGTACGCCCGGCAGCCCGGCCCGGGCATGCTCTCGGCGTTGGTGAACGAGGACGGCCCGGAAGGGCGGATGTCCAAGGGTGTGCTCGCGAGCAACGCCCTGCTCCTGATCTTCGCGGGACACGAAACCACGGTCAACCTCATCGCCCACAGCGTGCTCACCCTGCTGCGGCACCCCGACGCGCTCGAGAAGCTGCGCCGTCGGCCCGAACTGATCGTGCCGGGGGTGGAGGAACTGCTGCGCTTGGAGTCGTCGGTGCAGTTCTGGCACACCCGCTCCGCCGTGGAAGACATCGACATCGCCGGCACCACCATCCCGAAGGGGGCGCCGATCTTCCTGGCGTACGGCTCGGCGAACCGCGACCCGGAACGGTTCACCGACCCCGACGAACTCGACCTTGAGCGCCGCGACAACCAGCACCTGGGATTCAGCCAGGGCATCCACTTCTGCTTCGGCGCTCCGCTCGCGCGGCTCGAGGTCCAGATCGCGGTCGGCGAGTTCGTCCGCCGGGTGCAGAACCCCCGGCTCGTCGAGGACCCGCCGCCGTACCGGCACAACCAGATCTTCCGCGGCCCGCGCCACGTCCTCGTCGACATCGACGGCATCCGCGACTGACCAGCGTTGCGTAGAGGATCGCCACGAATCTCCCCTTCACGCTCGGCCACGAGAACGCGGGGTGGGCGGAGCGGTTGGGACCGGGCGTCACCGGGTTCGTGCCCGGAGACCCTGTGATCGTCTACGGCTCCTGGGGCTGCGGGGTATGCGTCAACTGCCGTCAGGGCCGGGAGAACTACTGCCAGGACCTCGCTGGTCAGGGCCCGGGTCTGGGCGGTGGTCACGACGGCGGCATGGCCGAGTACCTGCTCGTCCCGGCCGCGCGCTACCTGATTCCGCTCGGCACCCTCGACCCCCGTCGGGGCCGCCCCGCTCAGCGACGCCGGACTGACCAGCTATCACGCTGTGAAGCGGTCGCTGCACCTGCTTCGACCGGGCTCGACCGCGGTCGTGATCGGCGCCGGCAGTCTGGGTCAGATGACTATCCAGATCCTGCGCGTGCTCAGCGCGGCGACCACCGTCGTCGCCGTGGACACCGACGCAGGCAAGCTGGAGACCGCCAAGCGCATGGGCGCCGACGAGGCTCTGTTCTCGGGCGACGGGGCGATCACCCGCATCAAGGACATGACGGCGCAGCAGGGCGCTCAGCTCGTGCTGGACATGGTCGGCGCAGACCCGACACTGCGGATGGCTGCTCAGGTGGCCAGGATGCTCGGCCACCTGACCATTGTCGGCCTCGGCGGCGGAGCCCTGCCCGTCGACTTCTCCAGCCCGCCGCACGAGTGCTCGGTCGCCTCGCCCTACTGGGGGTCCCTCACCGAACTGATGGAAGTGATCACCCTCGCCCAGCAGGACAAGATCAAGATGCTGGTCGAGCACTTTCCCCTGCAACGCGCCAACGAGGCTTACCAGCTCCTGCACGACGGCAGGATCCAGGGACGCGCCGTCAATCACCCCTCACATGTGAATGCCGTCGTCAACCCGAACCGGACACTTGCGCCACGGCCCCCTGCCCTCCCCGCCGAGCGACATGAGGCTGATCGGGTGACGATGGACATGTAGTGACGTGACCACGCTGCTCACAGAAGGGGGTAGGTGCCATGACATCTTCTTCCGATTCCCCGGGTTCCGTTCCGCCACGTGGCACCGAACCACGAGAGGGCCCTGCGGCCGAAGGCATCGCCGCCCTGGCGAACATGGGCTGGCAGATCCTGCTCACCATGGGCCTCGCCACCATCGCCCTGGGCGTCATCGCCCTGGTCTGGCCGGGCGAGACGCTCCGCGTCGTCGGCGTGCTCTTCGGCGTCTACCTGCTGGCCACCGGTGTCTTCCAACTCGCCGCTTCCTTCGGCACCCACGTCCCCCGGCATCTTCGCGTACTGCACTTCATCACCGGCGCGGCCTCCATCCTGTTGGGACTGCTCTGCCTCCGGGGCCCCCTCGAGTCGGTCTTTCTGCTCGCCCTGTGGATCGGCTTCAGCTGGCTGCTTCGGGGCACCTTGGAGACGGTCGCGGCGGCCTCCGATGAGACCATGCCGGCGCGCGGCTGGCACGTGGCCTTCGGCATCATCGGCACCATGGCCGGCATCGTGATGATCGTCATGCCGTTCGCCTCCATCGCGACACTCACGCTGGTAGTGGGCGTCATGGCCATCGTCGTCGGCCTGACCGAAGTGGTCCGTGCCATCAGGACACGCGTCGAGATCGGCCATCTGGCTGCCGGCACGGCCCCCCAGCGGCGCCCCATGTTCCACGGACGTCCGCACCCCCAGCACTGACCGGAGGAGCCGGATCGACCGGACGCGGCGAGCAGCGACATCGCGCGACCTCCGCGGGCCGTCGGCCGGCGAGCGGTCCTTCACGCTCATCGCAGTGGGTGCGGCCGTGATGGCGACGCCGGCGTCGTGCGGCGCGCCCAACTGGGCGGGGCGATCTCGGGCATCGGCTCATTACAGGTCCGTCCGTTCAAGCTGTGCCCTGCACCGCGAACTCCTCGCTGCCCTTGTGGCGGCCGGATTCCATGAGGCCGTTATTTGGGGGCGTCGGACCGGTCGGCGTTCTCGGGGCTGTTGTCTGTCCGTGTCGGCAGCGCCGGTGGCCGACCGTCGCGGTGGGCCCAGATGTCACCGAGGACGACCTGGATGATGCCGGTGACGGGAATCGCCAGCAGGGCACCGAGGATCCCGGCGACATCGGCGGCGATCAGGGTGGTCAGCAGCACGGTAAGGGGGTTGAGTTTCACCGTCCGAGACAGGATGACCGGTTGCAGGAGGTGGTTTTCGGCCTGCTGATAGACGATGAAGAAGATGATGGCTCCGATGCCGGCCGGCAGGGAGTGGACGAACGCCACTGCGGAGGCGACGACAGCTCCTATGGTGGCTCCCACCAGGGGAATGAGGTCGGTCACGGCGACGAAGAGGGCCAGCAGGCCGGCGAACGGCACGCCGGAAACCAGCAGCACGACGTAGGTCAGAAGCCCGCAGATGACGCTGATCAGCAAGTTCCCTGTCAGATAGCCGTTGACGGTACGGGCGCACGCGGCTCCGACGCGGCGTATGCGGGCCGCGGGCGCCTCGTCCACGAGGGCCAGGGACCGGTCTATGGCCTTGGGGCCCTCCAGCACCATCAGATAGGCCAGCACGAAAATGGTGACAATGCCTGCCGCGGTGCTCGCGGCACCGCGGATGAACTTCAGGGCGGGCGTGCTCAGTCCGGTGGCGAACGCGCGGATCTGTGCCTGATGCTGCTGGACATACTGCAGAGCGTGCGTCCGTTCCAGCAGGTTGCCGACTGGCCCGCGGCCGGCCTGGGCGTCCTTGATCATCGCGGGCAGGCGACCGGCGAACCGGCTTCCCTCCTGGGCCAGGGGGATGACGAACAGGGCGATCACCGCGCCGACGGCCGCGGCCGCGGCCAGGAAGACCAGCAAGGTGGCCACCGACCGTCGGCACCGCGGCACCCGTCGCTGCAGGGCTTCGACCGCCGGATGAAGGGAGACGGCCAGGAACAACGCGATGACCGCCCAGATCAAGACCCGGCGAGCCTGGACCACCAGCTCGAGTAGGACGTAGGTGGCGAGCACCAGACCGATCGTGGCGAGGATGGTTCGCACCGGAACCGGACGCGTCGCCATGGGCATCGGGTGCCCAGCCCGGTCACGGGAAAACGAGAAGACCTCCTCGCCCGGTGGGGCCGTATTTCCCACGCTTTCGCACCTGACAGCCTCTGACACGGGCTGCGGCGGGTCGCCTCCAGCCGCCAGGAAAGCAGACAGAGACAACAAGCCGATGCCTCGGCCGTCCCCGATGGATCGTCCTCGAGGCGGCCATGTCCGGCTATGGCGGTGCCGGCACCAGTCGCTGGGCTGCCGGTAACGTCTGGGCGTTGTCGCCGCGATCGGCTGGCGCTGGAGAAAGCCCCGGTCGGCCTTTCATGCGTACGCCGTGGATGAAAAGCGCACCGCGGTAGGGAGGTCCCCCCGACCTGGCCTGGTCGGCGGTGGCGGGGCGACCCCGTACATCCCGGGTGCGGATGCCCAGGCCGAGCTGCAAGCTGATGCCGTAGGCCGTGACTGTCGAAGGAAGTGCCATGGTGGCGGTGGCCGCAGGTGCAATCGCCGGACCGTCGGCCCGGTGGGGGACGGCGCTGTCAGCAGCGGGCGTGATCGCGGCAGTCCTGCTGTCGCCAGTGATGCGCGCCGCGCCGATGCATGCGGCTTTTGGATACGTGCCGTGACCGAGAACGCGTCCCGGCCGACGACGGGGGCGCGGCGGCCCTGCCTGATCGTGAATCCGCATTCGGGGGGAGGGAAAGCGAGACGGTTCCGGATCGCGGAACGGGCACGTGCGCTCGGAGCTCAGGTTTTCCTGATCGATCATTCCCCGCCTCAGGACCTGGCGACCATCGCCCGACGTGCGGTGGATGACGGTGCGGATCTGCTGGGGGTGGCCGGCGGAGACGGTACGCAGGCGCTTGTCGCCGAGGTGGCCGCGGAGAGCGGCCTGCCCTTCGTGGTCATTCCGGCGGGTACCCGCAACCACTTCGCGATGGATCTCGGTCTGGACCGTGAGGACCCTTCGGCCGCGCTGGAGGCCCTCACGGACGGCGTCGAGCTGCGCGTGGATCTGGGATACGCAGGCGAGCGGGCGTTCGTCAACAACGTGTCGTTCGGTGCTTATGCCGCCCTGGTGCAGGACCCGGCTTATCGGGACGACAAGCTTGGCACGGCGGTGCGCATCCTTCCAGAATTCCTGGCCCGCCACGAGGGCCCGGAGCTGGTGGTTCGCGCCGGGCCGCTCACCGTTGACGGGCCGGATGCCGTGCTGGTGAGCAACAACCCTTACCAAGTGGATGACCCGGTCGGGTTCGGCAGGCGGCCGCACCTCGACTCCGGCCTCCTGGGAGTACTGGCCGCCAGGGCGGAGACGCCCGCCGAGACGGCCACGAGGCTGCGCAGCGGGCAACCGCATGGCCTCACCCGTCTCGCCACGCCCGACGACGTTGTCGTCTACGCCGACGTCCCGGCCCTCCCCGCCGGGCTGGACGGCGAAGCCGTCAGCCTGCCGACTCCCGTGCGGTGCCGCATCGGTCCTCGGACGCTCCGGGTATGGGTTCCCCGACGTGGTCGGGGCGCCGGGCCCGCCGGGCGACCGCCGGGCTGGGCCGCAATCCGGCGGGTGGTCTGAGCCTCGGGCGAGCTGTTCCTGGCCGCCACACCAAACGAGCCGACCACTCGGCGCCCATCCTGGCGACCTCGCGTCTCTGATTGTTCGATCATATATGAGGGTCTTGACATCCACTACATCTGACTATTTCATCAGAATTGGGCATATTCACCCTACGACATATGCCGCATCGTGTGCCGCTCACCGGGACGACGCCGTTCACCACGGCTGCACACAGGGCCGCCGGGCCGAGTGCCGGCGCCTTACTTCCGCACCGATGGGACGGACCCGCGATGACCAACACCGACCACACCCTCCTCGCCGAACCGGTGAGCCCCCGCGAGATGCCCGACGCGGCGATAGCGATGCTCGATGGCGAGGGCACCGTGGTGGGGTGGACGCATGCCGCTCAGCAGCTCGTCGGTTACCCGGCCGGGGAGGTGGTGGGCCGGTCCGCCGCACACGTGCTGCCGCCTCCCGAGGACGCCCGGCGGGCTTCGGCGTTCGCCGAGCAGTGTCGTGCGCGGGGTGGCTGGTCCGGCACCGCGGCGATACGCCACCGCGAGGGCCACACGCTCAGGATGACGCTGCGGGTCTCGTTGCTGCGGGGGCAGGACGCCGGCATCCGTTGGCTGGTGTCCGTGACGGACATAGGTTCCCTGCCCTCGGGGGCAACCAGCAGCGGACCGGTGAGGGAGTCGCTCCTTGCCCGCGCGCCGATCGGCATCGTCGTCTATGACCCGCAGCTGCGCTGTGTGTGGGTGAACGACGCCATGGAGCGTCACGACGGCGTTCCTTGTCACCGGCGCTTCGGGCGCGGTCTGAAAGGCTCGCTGCCCGCCGTCGAGGCCGAAGCGCTCGAGGTGGTGATGCAGCAGGTACTGGAGAGCGGCACCACGACGGTGCACGAGTACCGTGCGTGGCCGCCTGCGGACCGGCCCCGTGAGCACGCGTTCTCGGCCTCGTTCTTCTGTCTCCAGGGCGCTGACGGCACGCCACTGGGCGTGTGCTCCATGACCGTGGACGTCACCGGGAACCGGCGGGCGCGGGAACGCCTCGCCATCCTCAGCGAGGCCGGCACGCACATCGGGAGCACCCTCGACGTGATGAGGACCGGGCAGGAACTGGCAGAGCTCGCGGTGCCCCTGCTGGCCGACCACGCCCTCGTCGATCTGGTGGAGTCGGTTCCGTTCATCGTCGAGCCGTCGGCACGGACCGGCACGACGAGTGGCCGCCCGCAGCCGATGCGCCGCGCCGGTCTGGCCTCCGTCGACCTGGGTGTCCTGGAGTTGCCGTGGGCGCGCGAAGAGGTGGTCCACCCCCACCCGGAGTCTCCGTTCGCCGCGGCCATGCGCACGGGCCGGTCGTACCTGGAGCCAGTGCTGGACACCCATGCCGGCCCCTGGGTCGACCACGATCCGGTACGGGCGCAGCAGGTACGCGACAGCGGCGTCCACTCCTTGATGGTCGTCCCCATCCGTGCGCGGCGCTGCGTGCTGGGACTGGCGCTGTTCGGCCGCTCTCTGGAACAGACGCCGTTCCAGGAGGACGATCTGCTCCTCGCCGAGGAAGTGGTCACCCGGGCCGCGCTGTGTCTGGACAACGCGCTGCAGTACGCGCGCGAGCGCACCGCCGCCCTCACCCTGCAACGCGACCTGCTCCCTCATCGGGTGCAGGGCGGTGCCGCCGTCGAGGTCGCCTCGCGTTATGTGCCGGCCGACACGGACCACGGTGTGGGGGGTGACTGGTTCGACGTGATCGAGCTGTCCGGCGCCCGGGTGGCCCTTGTCGTCGGCGATGTGGTGGGACACGGCATCACTGCCGCGGCGACCATGGGCAGGCTGCGCACCGCCGTGCGAACGCTCGCGGACCTCGACCTGCCCCCCGACGAACTGCTGGCGCACCTCGACGACACGGTCCGGCGACTGAACGACGAGGACGCCGACGTTTCCGACCCGGTGCCCGCGGTGGTAGGTGCCACCTGCCTGTACGCCGTCTACGACCCGGTCACCCTGCGGTGCACGATGGCGCGGGCCGGGCACCCCCCCGCCCCTGATCGTCGACGCGCAGGGCAACGTCACCGTTCCCGACCTACCCGCAGGAGCCCCGCTCGGCCTTGGTCTCGGCCTCGTGCCGTTCGAGTCCGTGGAACTGGAACTACCCGAGGAAAGTGTCCTCGCCTTCTTCACCGACGGTCTGGTGGAGTCCCGCGACGAGGACATCGACGTCGGTCTGCAGCGCCTGGGTGCCGCCCTGGCACAGCCCGGTGCCTGCCTGGAGGACCTGTGCTCGCGGGCGATGGAGACCCTGCCGACCCAGGCAGCGGCCGACGACGTCACCTTGCTCCTTGCGCGGACCCGCGCACTGCAACCCGCCCAGGTCGCCTCCTGGGACCTGCCGAACGAACTCGTCACCGTCCCGACAGCCCGGCACCTGGCCGCCCGTCAGCTCAGGGAATGGGGTCTGGAGCCGCTTGTGACGCCCGTGGAGTCGATCGTCAGTGAACTGGTCACCAACGCGATCCGCCACGGAGACGGCCCGAGCCGCCTACGGCTCATCCAGCACCGGGCGCTGACGTGTGAAGTCTCCGACACCAGCACCGGCCAGCCACGCCCACGTCATCCCCGCACGCTCGACGAGCACGGCCGCGGCCTCTACCTGGTGGCTCGGCTGTCGCGCAGGTGGGGTTCCCGCTCCGCAGCGGACGGCAAGGTCGTCTGGGCCGAACAGGACCTGCCCTCCACAGCCGGCGCCCTCTGACGCGTCGGTGGCCGACAGCCGCCACAGGATCCCCCCTCCCGGAGCCGCGGGCTCTCGCAAAGGAAGCCAGAGACATGGACACATCGAGTAGTGAAAACGCCGACTCGGCAGGCGCCTCCCCAGGAGCGACGGGCGTCTCCGGCGCCGGCTCCGGCGGCAGGCCCTATGCCTTCGACGGTCTGGCCGCCGCTGTGCTCGACGATCGAGGCGCGGTCGTGGGGTGGACCGGGACAGCACAGGACCTGACCGGGTTCTGCGCCGACGAGGTCCACGGCCGCCCCCTGCGGGAACTGGTGGCCGACCTCCCGCGCGGCCTGCGCAGGGCCACGCAATTGCCGGCGACCGGCCGGGTACGACTGCGGCACCGGTGCGGCAACACGGTCGACGTCACCTTCCGGACCACGCGGGTGAGCGGCTCGACGGACGTCCTCGTGCTCGCGGCCCCCACCCTTCACGCCGCCGACCATCAACACGGCGCAGCGCTCCTGCGCGCACTGTCCGCACAGAACCGGCTCACGATCGCTCTGCACGACACGGACCTCACCACGGTGCAGACGAACGCCATGCCGGACACGCTCGACGGCCGTCCCGTACAGCCGGGCACCCGGCTGCACGACGTGCTGTGCGCCGAGGACGCCGAGAGCATCGAGGCGGTACTGCGCCAGGTCCTTGAGACGGGCGTCCCGGTGCTCGGCAGGAAGCAGCACGTGAGCTGGCGGGACCATGCGATGCGGCGGCACGCGCTGTCGCTGTCCGCCTTCCGTCTGGAGGACGCACGAGGACGCCCCGCGGGGGTCGCGACTTTGTACATAGACGACGCGGACCAACTGCGTGCCCGCCGACAACTGGATCTCGCCCGCGAGGTTGCCGAGCGTGTGGGAGGCTCCCTCGATGTCGTGCGGACCGCGCATGACCTCGCGGGCGTACTCGTACCCGCCTTCGGGGATCTGGCCGCAGTCGACCTCGCGCAGGCCGTCTTCGACGGTGACGAACCCCCCGAGCGGCTGGGCGGAGGAGATCTGCATCTGCGCGTGGCGGCTCTGGTGCCGGCCACTGCGGCGTGGCCGACCGGCATCAAGCGCGGCAACCTCGTCCCACCCCTGTCCGACCACCCGCTCCTGCGCCGCTTCCAGCATGGCGAGACGGTCGTCTACGGCCCGGACGACTTCGTCGCGCTGATCGGCGGCCGGCAGCCGGCCGAGCAGCTCCTCCCGCACGACGCCCATACGGTGATGGCGGCACCGCTGTACGCCCGCGGCCTCACCCTCGGCGCGATCGTGGTCTGGCGCACCGGCCCGTCCGAACCGTTCGCCGAGGACGAGGTGGACCTGATGAGGCAGATCGCCTCACGCGGGGCGCTCGCCATGGACAACGCCCGCCGCTACACCCGCGAGCACAGAGCGGCCATGGCCCTGCAGCAGAGCCTGCTTCCGCCGACCACGACCGACACCCCGGCAGCTGAGACAGCCGGCGTCTACCTGCCAACAGGTCGTGGAGCGGGCACCAGAGGCGACTGGTACGACGCCATCAGCCTGCCCTCTCTCCGGCTGGCCCTCGTCGCCGGAGACGTGATCGGCCATGGCATCCCCGCAAGCGCCACCATGGGCCGTCTGCGCGCCGCCATCCAGACACTCGCCGACCTCGAACTGGAGCCGGACGAATTGCTCACCCGGATCGCGGACCTGGTCCAGCGCCTGGCAGCGGAAGCATCACCGGGCAGCCACGACGTCGTGGGCGCCACCTGCCTCTACGCGGTCTACGACCCTGTCACCCGACGCTGCGCCATGGCCAGTGCCGGGCACCCACCGCCCGTGCTCGTCCGGCCCGACGGAACCGCCGAAGCAGTCGACATTCTCCCGGGGCCACCCCTCGCCGTCTGCGGCATGCCGTACGAGACCACCACGATCGACCTCGAGCCGGGCAGTGTCCTCGCGCTCTACACCGACGGCCTGGTCCACCGGCGCGCGCACGACATCGACGACGGGCTCCGGCGGCTGACCGATGCCCTCGCCACGTCCTGCCGCCCGGACCGCGCTCTGGACGAGACCGGCAGATCCCTCCTCGAGGATCTGGTGGACGAAGCACCGCGTGACGACGCGACCCTGCTGCTGGCACGCACCCGCGCCGTACACGCGCAGGACACCGCTCACTGGCGGATACCGGCCGATCCCGCTGCCGTTTCCGAGGCCCGGGCATGGGCGGCCCGCCAACTCACCGCATGGGGGCTGGACGACCTCCTCTTCCCCACCGAACTCATCGTCAGCGAACTGGTCACCAACGCGATCCGCCACGGCCGTCCGCCGGCGGAGCTGCGACTGATCCGCAATCACGTTCTGGTCTGTGAGGTCACCGACTCCAACAGCGCCCAACCCCGTCTGCGCCGCGCTCGCACCACCGACGAGGGCGGACGCGGCCTGTTCCTCGTCGCCCAACTCGCCGAGCGCTGGGGCTGCCGCCATGGCCAGAGCCACAAGACCATCTGGTCCGAACAGCCCATCGCGTGCGCTCACTGATGACGCCCTGTGGCCATCACACGCGGGCCGAGCAGCTCGCTCAGCGACTCCGGCAGGCGCCGCCGGAACCATCCCCTGTACTGCGCGAGGTTCTCGGTGCCCGACCCGGAGAGGTCTTCGTGCGCGCGTCGCCTTCCCGTTCACCGAACAGCGCATCGGCGGCGGACTCCCATTCCCGGACCAGGTCGACCGTCTCCGGCGCTCGCAGCCACTGAATCTGCAGGCCGTCCATCATCGCCACGATGTGCCGGGCGAGCGATTCGGGATGGTCGCTGATGTCCCTGGCCAAGGACGTGAAGGCGGCTATCGCTTGGTCTTGCCGCTTCACGAAGTAGGCGTGCGCGGGATGGCTTGGTGTCAGCGACTCGGCTTCAAGCACCGTGAAGAGCCGGACGAACTCCGGTTGTTCAGAGTTGCGTTGCATGGTCGCGGAGCACAACTGCCGCAGACCGACTCCGTGGGGGCCGCCGGCGGACCACTCGTCCGGGACCTCCTCCTCACCGACGCCGAGGTGCGCGCGCAGTGATCGTGCATCCTCGACATCTCGGTGTTCCAGCACGGCGACGAGCAAGCCGGTTTTGGAGCCGACATGACGCAGCACACCCGGAACGGTGAGCCCGCACCGATCGGCCACGTCCTGCATCGACAGTCCCCAGAAACCGCGATCTGCGATAAGTACGGAGGTTACGTCGATGATCTGGCGCCGCCGCTCGGCGGCCGGCAGTCGTGGCCGGTCGCGCCGGTACGAGGGCGCCCCCTCAGCCATGTTCACCACCCGCTTCCACTCCCGGCCCGAAGGTCCGCCAGTGGCTACCAGGGCGAATTGGTTAGTAGCTACTAGCTGGTGACGGACTGAGACGGCACCCTAGCCCCGCCCGGATGCATCGGCAAGGGGTGCGTCCACATCGCACGAGGGGTGGTGCGACGACCATGACGTTCCATCAGAACCGGTGTAGGTCCTGTGAGTTCAAGGATGCCGAGGCCGGACGCGCCGCAGTGCGAGGACGAGGCGACGCGCGTGCACCACCAAAGAAGACGTCGGCGTTGACTTCACAAAGTGAACAGATGCAGACCGCTTGACAGTCAATCAGCCTCGCTGGCTTCATGTGTCGCGGCGGCAATGAGCTGGGCGAGCTCGCATGCCGCCTGCCGGCCCCGCCTCACGGCGGCGCCGATCCGCCGTTTTGGCGCAATCCCCCTCTCATTTCATTTCCGGAAGGTCCCGGCGGCGGTGCTCCGCATTATGGGAGCGCTCCCAAATCGACGCTCCCACTTTCCGGGTCCATCCCTCACGGTCCGGGCGCCGCACAAGCGCTCCGGCCATCGAAAGGATTCCCATGCCCAGATCGAGCCCGAAGCCGAGCAAGGGAGTTGGGGCGGTCGCGACAGTCGTGGCTGCGCTGTTCCTGGTTGCCCTCTCCCTGTCCGGCGCCTCGCCGGCGTCCGCGAACACGACCCTCTGCGGCAAGACCGACAGCATGAAGGTCTCGGGCGGCAAGTACGTCGTCCAGAACAACGAGTGGGGTGACTCGGTCCCGCAGTGCATCGACGTGTCGGACGACGGCTTCAAGGTCACCACCGGCTGGCACGACGTGGGCACCAGCGGCGCGCCGGCGGCGTATCCGTCGATCTACGCCGGCTGCCACTACGGCAACTGCTCCAGCGGCAACGGTCTGCCGCTACAGGTGTCGGCCTTCGGCAACCCGCAGTCCAGCGTCGACTTCACGACCGCCGACGGCCAGTGGGACGCCGCGTACGACATCTGGTTCGACACCGGCTCCAACCCCTCGGGCCAGAACAACGGCGAGGAGATGATGATCTGGGCCAACCACTCCGGCTCGCCCACGCCGTTCGGCACCAAGGTCGGCACGGTGTGGATCGAGGGCGCCGACTGGGACGTCTGGTACGGCCGCCAAGGCAGCGGCATCGCCTGGAACACCGTCTCCTACGTCCGCCGGCAGCCCACCGACGCGATCACGGTGAACATCAAGGACTTCACCGACGACTCGATCGGCCGCGGTTACCTGTCGTCGGCGTGGTACATGACCAGCGTGCAGTTCGGCTTCGAGCCCTGGGTCGGTGGCCCCGGCCTGGCCGTGAACTCCTTCTCCTACGATTCCAACGGCTCCGGCGGTGGCGGAGGAGGAGGCGGCGGCACGTCCGGCACGATCGCCGGTCAGCAGAGCGGCCGCTGCCTGGACCTGAAGGACTGGGGCACGGCCGACGGCACCCCCGTCCAGCTGTGGGACTGCGGAACCGGCTGGAACCAGAAGTGGACGCGGACCGACGGCACCCTCGTCAACCCGCAGACCGGCAAGTGCCTCGATGTGGCCGCCGGTTCCACGGCCAACGGCGCCAGAGTGCGGCTCTGGTCGTGCAACGGCACCGGCGCCCAGCAGTGGCAGTTCAACGCCAACGGCACCGTCACCAACCCCCGGTCCGGGAAATGCCTGGACGCCGACGGCTCCGGCAATGGCGCGCCGCTGCAGATATGGGACTGCTACGGCGGCGGCACACAGCCCAACCAGGTCTGGACACAGAAGTAGCGCTATACGGCGGGCCGCGGCCGGCGTCGCGTGCACGGTCTCTTGTGCTATGCGTCCAGTGGACGCATAGTGGCCATGCCATGCTCGCCGGTCGCGCCCAAGGAGCCCCCGTTGTCCCTTGCCGATTTCCAGAACGAGATCTACCTGGCCGGCCTTGGCGGGGTCGTCCCGGAGCTTCCGGCCGATCTGCACCGGCTGGAGGAAGTGGCGCGGACGCGGCTGACCCCGCAGGCCCACGGCTATGTCGCGGGTGCGGCGGGGGCCGAGCGGACGGCTCGGGACAACCTCGCTGCGTTCGATCAGTGGAAGATCGTGCCCCGGATGCTCCGCGACGTCGCGGAGCGCGATCTGTCGGTCACGGTCCTCGGGACGCAGATGCCCGCCCCGGTCATCCTCGGCCCGGTCGGTGTGCTGCGGATCCTCCACCCGGACGGCGAACTCGCCGTGGCCCGGGCGGCCAAGGCGCTCGGCGTCACGATGACGCTCTCCACGGCCGCCTCGACCGCCATGGAGGAGGTCGCGGCCGAGGCCGGGCCGCGCTGGTTCCAGTTGTACTGGCCGAAGGACCGCGAGCTGGCCGCCAGTTTCGTCCACCGCGCCAAGGAGTCGGGGTACACCGCCCTGGTCGTCACCCTCGACACCTTCGCCATGGCGTGGCGGCCGCGCGACCTCGACCAGGCCTACCTGCCGTTCCTCCAGGGGATCGGCGTGCAGAACTACTGGAGCGACCCGGTCTTCCACAAGGCGATCGGCGGGCCGGTCACCGAGGACAACCGTGACCGGGCCCTGCTGCACTGGGCGGCCAACTTCGGTGATGCCAGCCTGACTTGGGGCGACCTGGCGTGGCTGCGGGAGGAGTGGGACGGTCCCATCGTGCTCAAGGGCATCCAGCACCTCGACGACGCCCGCCGTGCCGTGGACGCGGGCATGGACGGGATCGTGGTCTCCAACCACGGCGGCCGTCAGGTGGACGGGGCGATCCCCTCACTGCAGGCGCTGCCCGCGATTGCCGCCGAGGTCGGCTCCCGGATCACCGTACTGTTCGACTCGGGGATCCGCTCGGGCGCCGACGTCGCCAAGGCCCTGGCCCTCGGCGCCGAGGCGGTCATGATCGGCCGTCCCTACGCCTTCGGGCTCGGCCTGGCCGGCGAGGACGGCGTACGGCATGTGCTGCGCTGCCTGATGGCCGAGCTCGACCTCACCCTCGCCCTGGCCGGCCGGTCCACGCTCGCCGACGTCGGCCGGGACCTGCTCAGCCCATGACCAGGGCGGGATCGGCGCCATGGTGGCGCGCCCGGTACGCGGCGCGGGAGCGGCAGCGCCCGCGCACGGGCGGGCTCGAGCTGCGGCGGATCACCCAGGCGGCACTTCGGATCGTGGACGCCGAAGGGCTCTCCGCGCTCACCATGCGCAGGGTGGCCGAGGAGATGGGCGTACGGCACACCTCGTTGTACCGGCATGTGGCCAGCAGGGATGAGCTGCTGGTGGAACTCGTCGACCATGTGCTGGGCGAGGGAGCGCCGCCACAGACCGGCCGGGGGTGGCGGGCCGATCTGGAGGAAGGCGCGTGGGAGTTCAGACGGGTGCTGCTCGCGCATCCCGCGATCGTGCCGCTGCTGACGATGGGGCAGCTGCTGGGACCCAACGCCCTGCGGGCCCGGGAGACCGCGCTCGGTGTGCTGATCCGGGCCGGCTGGGAACCGGCACAGGCCGTCCAGATCTATCTGACCGTCGCGCACTTCGTCATCGGCACCGCGCTGCTGGGCGCCGGCGGTGCGGCGCGCAGCGCCGAGGAGCGGACCGCGATGACGGAACTGTTCGCCGGGTTGCCGCAGTACCCGGTGGTCCGGGAACTCGCCGAACCGCTCAACCTTCCCGACGGCGACCAGGAGTTCGCCTTCGGCCTGAACGCCCTCCTCAACGGAATCGGAGACCCCGGATGAACCGTGCCGACTGGATCGCCGGCGGCGCCATGGTCGAGCTGAACGGGCATCGCCTGTTCGTCCGCCAGGACGGTGCGGGCAGCCCCGTGACGCTGGTGCACGGCTTCCCCACCTCCTCCCACGACTGGGCGATGACCGTGCCGTACCTGGTCGCGGCCGGATGCGAGGTGACCACCCTCGATCTGCTCGGGTTCGGCCAGAGCGACAAGCCGCGCCGGCACCGCTACTCCATCCATGAGCAGGCCGACCTGGTCGAGGCGGTGTGGAGGCATCTGGGGACCGGCGAGACCGCACTCGTCGCTCACGACTACGGCGTCTCCGTCGCCCAGGAGCTGATGGCACGTGACCCCGGCCGCCTCACCCGCACCGCCCTGCTGAACGGCGGCCTCTACGCCGACCTGCACCGCCCGATCCCGGTGCAGCGCCTCCTGCACGGTCGCATGGGCCCCCTTCTGGCCCGTCTCACCGACGAGAAGAGGTTCACCGCGAGCCTGCGCAGCGTCCTGGCCCAACCCGTCCCGGACGAACTGCTGCACGACATGTGGGTGTCCTTGGCCCGCGAGAGGGGCCATCACCTGGCGCCGCGTCTGCTCCGTTACATCGACGACCGCCGCGTCCACTTCCACCGCTGGACCGGCGCCCTCGAACAGTACGAGGGCCCGCTCCTGTTCGTCTGGGGCCCCGAGGACCCCGTCAGCGGAGCCCACGTCCTGTCCCGCCTCCGCCGGCGCCGCCCCGGTGCCGCTTTCACCGTGCTGGCCGGCGTCGGTCACTATCCGCAGGTCGAGGCGCCCGAGGAGACGGCCGGGGCGCTGGCCGGTTTCCTCGCGGGTGGCTAGGAGCCAGGGCGCGGGTCTTCGAGGTACCCCTGCCCGTGCACGGCGCGGCCCGTGCGGTCATGGGCCGGCGCCGCGCATCCGGGCGACCGACGCGGCGTCGAGGTTCGCCGAACAGGACCTCGATGTCAGGCCTCCGCCAGGGGAGTCGTGCGCCCCCCGAACGCCTCCAGAATCCGTTCCGCGGCCAGTGTCGCCGTCAACCGGCCCTCCCTCACCTGGCGTTCGAGGTCCGGGGCGGTCTCGCGTACGGCCGGGTCGGCGTGCAGGCGGCCCAGCAGCTCGTCGCGGACCATCGACCAGGTCCAGCCGACCTGCTGATCGCGCCGCTTGGCGGTCAGCCGGCCCGTGGAGTCGAGCAGCGTACGGTGTTGTTCCAGGCGGTCCCACACCACATCGAGGCCGGCCGAGTCGCGGGCACTGCAGTGCAGCACCGGCGGGGTCCAGAACGCCTCCTTGCCGTGCATCAGGCGCAGCGCGCCCGCCAGTTCGCGGGCGGCGGCCTTCGCGTCGCGCTCGTGCGGGCCGTCCGCCTTGTTGACGGCGATCACGTCGGCCAGTTCCAGGACGCCCTTCTTGATGCCCTGCAGCTGGTCGCCGGTCCGGGCCAGGGTCAGCAGCAGGAAGGAGTCGACCATGTCGGCCACTGCCGTCTCCGACTGGCCGACGCCTACGGTCTCGACCAGGATCACGTCGTAGCCCGCCGCCTCCATGACCACCATGGACTCCCGGGTGGCCTTCGCGACCCCGCCCAGCGTGCCCGCGCTGGGGGAGGGGCGGACGAAGGCGTTCGGATCGACCGCCAGGCGCTCCATCCGTGTCTTGTCGCCCAGGATGGAGCCGCCGGTGCGGGTCGAGGAGGGGTCCACGGCGAGGACGGCGACCCGGTGGCCCAGCGAGGTCAGCAGCGTGCCGAACGCGTCGATGAATGTCGACTTGCCGACACCCGGCACCCCGCTGACGCCGATCCGCCGCGCCCGGCCGCTGTGCGGGAGCAGCTGGGTCAGCAACTCCTGCGCCAGCGACCGGTGCGCAGGGCGAGTGGATTCCACGAGCGTGATCGCGCGGGCCACGATCGCTCGCTTTCCGTCCAGCACGCCCTTCACATACGTGTCGAGATCGATCGATGCCACCCCGAGAGCCCCCGCTACAGCTCGTGGCCCAGGTCGGCCGCCAGCCGCTGCACCAGGTCGTACGCCGCGTCCGGGATCACCGTCCCGGGCCCGAACACGTCCGCGGCGCCCATCTCCAGCAGCGTCGGCACGTCCTGCGGCGGGATCACCCCGCCCACCACGATCATGATGTCCTCGCGGCCCTCCTCGGCGAGCTTCTCGCGCAGCGCCGGGACGAGGGTCAGGTGCCCCGCGGCCAGCGAGGACACGCCGACCACATGGACATCCGCCTCGACCGCCTGGCGGGCGACCTCCTCCGGGGTCTGGAACAGCGGGCCGACGTCGACGTCGAAGCCGAGGTCGGCGAAGCCGGTGGCGATCACCTTCTGGCCGCGGTCGTGGCCGTCCTGGCCCATCTTGGCGACCAGGATGCGCGGGCGGCGCCCCTCGGCCTCCTCGAAGGCGTCCACCAGGGCACGGGTGCGGTCCACGTTCGGGGACTGGCCTGCTTCGTTGCGGTACACGCCGGAAATCGTACGGATCTGGCTCGCGTGCCGGCCGTACACCTTCTCCAGGGCGTCGGAGATCTCGCCGACGGTGGCCTTGGCGCGGGCCGCGTGCACGGCCAGCTCCAGCAGGTTCTCCTTGCCGTCGGCCGCCCGGGTGAGCGCGTCGAGCGCGTCCCGGCAGGCCTGCTCGTCCCGCTCCGCGCGCAGCCGCCGCAGCTTGTCGATCTGCTGGGCGCGTACGGCGGAGTTGTCGACCTTGAGGACCTCGATCGCCTCGTCGTTCTCCACGCGGTACTTGTTCACGCCGATCACCGGCTGCCGCCCCGAGTCGATCCGCGCCTGCGTGCGGGCCGCGGCCTCCTCCACGCGCAGCTTGGGGATGCCGGCGTCGATGGCCTGCGCCATGCCGCCCGCCTGCTCGACCTCCTGGATGTGCGCCCAGGCCTTGCGCGCGAGGTCGTACGTCAGCTTCTCCACGTACGCGCTGCCGCCCCACGGGTCGATGACCCGGGTGGTGCCCGACTCCTGCTGGATGAGCAGCTGGGTGTTGCGGGCGATGCGCGCCGAGAAGTCGGTCGGCAGCGCGAGCGCCTCGTCGAGGGCGTTGGTGTGCAGCGACTGGGTGTGGCCCTGGGTCGCGGCCATCGCCTCCACGGCCGTACGCGTGACGTTGTTGAAGACGTCCTGCGCGGTCAGCGACCAGCCCGAGGTCTGCGAATGGGTGCGCAGGGAGAGGGACTTGGTGTTCTTCGGCTCGAACTGGCTGACCAGCTTGGCCCACAGCAGGCGCGCCGCCCGCAACTTGGCGACCTCCATGAAGAAGTTCATGCCGATCGCCCAGAAGAAGGACAGGCGCGGTGCGAACGCGTCCACGTCCAGGCCCGCTTCCCGGCCCGCCCGGATGTACTCGACGCCGTCCGCGAGGGTGTACGCCAGCTCCAGGTCGGCCGTCGCGCCCGCCTCCTGGATGTGGTACCCGGAGATGGAGATCGAGTTGTAGCGGGGCATCCGCTGCGAGGTGTACGCGAAGATGTCGGAGATGATCCGCATCGACGGCTTCGGTGGATAGATGTAGGTGTTGCGGACCATGAACTCCTTCAGAATGTCGTTCTGAATGGTTCCGGCCAGCTTCTCGGGCGGTACGCCCTGTTCCTCCGCAGCCACGATGTACAGCGCCAGCACCGGCAGCACGGCGCCGTTCATCGTCATCGACACGGTCATCCTGTCGAGGGGGATCCCGTCGAACAGCTGCCGCATGTCGTAGATCGAGTCGATGGCCACGCCGGCCATGCCGACGTCGCCGGTCACGCGCGGGTGGTCGCTGTCGTACCCCCGGTGCGTGGGCAGGTCGAAGGCGACCGACAGGCCCTTCTGGCCGGCCGCCAGGTTGCGCCGGTAGAAGGCGTTGGACTCCTCGGCGGTGGAGAAGCCCGCGTACTGGCGGATCGTCCAGGGCTGGTTGACGTACATCGTCGGGTACGGGCCGCGCAGATACGGCGCGATGCCCGGGTAGGTGCCCAGGAAGTCCAGGCCCTCCAGGTCACGGCCGGTGTACAGCGGCTTGACCCCGATGCCCTCCGGGGTCTCCCACAGCGGCCCTTCGCTCCCGGTCGCCCGCTTGACGGCCGCACGCCACTGATCGGCACTGCCGTCGGCGGCCGGTGTCCCCAGCTCGATGCCGGAGAAGTCGGGGATTCCCATCAGGACACTCCCATGCGGTCGAGGGTCGCGGACAGGACGTCGATGGCGTCGCAGCCCGCGAAGACGTACGAGTCGATGCCGGCGTACTCGCCCCGGCCCGCGAGGACCACATGGCGGGCGCCCGCCGCGCGCAGGGACTCGGCGGTCTGCTCGGCCTGTTCGGCGTACAGGGCGTCGCTGGAGCACAGCACGGCCTCGGTGGCGCCGCTGTCCGCGAAGGTCCCCTCGGTCACCGGCTCGATGCCGCCGGCCTGGAAGAGGTTCGCCGCGAAGGTGGCGCGCGCGGTGTACGCGGCGGCCGGGCCCAGCGTCGCGAGGAAGATCCGGGGACGGGCGCCGGTCGCCGCGAGATGGGCGTCGGAGCGGGCGCGCAGCTCCTCGTACGCCTCGTCCCGGCGCACCCGGGGCAGACCGCCGGACGGCGGCTCGGGCGCGGGCTCGCGCTCCACCGGCTTCTCGGCGAGCAGCGGGAACTCGCTGACGCCGGTGATGGGTTCGCGTCGCTTGGCGAGCTTCTTGGAACGCTCCGCCCAGGTCGTCGCGAGGTCGGTGCGCAGCCGGCCGGAGCGCAGCACGGCCGCCTGGCCGCCGTCGCGCTCGATGGTCCGGAAGAACTCCCAGGCGGCCTGGGCGAGTTCGTCGGTGAGCCGCTCGACGTACCAGGAGCCGCCCGCCGGGTCGATGACCCGGGCCAGGTGCGACTCCTCGATGAGGATCGTGGAGGTGTTGCGGGCGATCCGGCGCGCGAACGCGTCGGGCAGGCCGAGTGCGTGGTCGAACGGCAGGACGGTCACCGAGTCGGCGCCGCCGACCCCGGCGGCGAGCGTGGCGACGGTCGTGCGGAGCATGTTCACCCACGGGTCGCGGCGGGCCATCATCACCGGCGAGGTCACCGCGTGCTGCACCTGCGCACCGGGAGCCCCGCAGACCTCGGCGATCCGGGCCCACAGCCGGCGCGCGGCGCGCAGCTTGGCGATGGTGAGGAACTGGTCGGCGGTGGCCGCGTAGCGGAACTCCAGCTGCCCGGCGGCCTGTTCGACGCTCAGCCCCGCCTCGGTGAGCTCCCGCAGATACGCCACACCGGTGGCGAGCGAGGCGCCCAGCTCCTGCGCGGCCGAGCCGCCCGCCTCGTGGTAGGGCAGCGCGTCCACGGTCAGGGCGCGCAGACCCGGGTACTGCTCGGCGCAGCGCGCGGCCAGGGCGGCGTACGGCGAGAAGTCCAGCGCCGTGCCGGTACGGGCCTCGTACCCCAGCGGGTCGCCGCCCAGATTGCCGCGTACGGCCTGCGCGTCGACACCCCGGTCCGCGTACAGCCCCAGCAGTGCCTCGGCCGCCCGCTCGGTGTCCCGGCCCGCGTCCAGGACGACCGGCGCCAGGTCGAGGTACACACCCTCCAGCGCCGGGCCCAGTTCGGCGAGGGGCATGCCGCCCTCGCCCAGCACCAGCCACAGCGAGGTGCCGCCGTTCTCCAGGTCGGCCAGGACGGCGCTGTCCGTGCGGGCGGTGTGCCGCTGCCGTACGTCCCACCCGCCCACGGTGTTGCCCTCGGGGCGGCCGCCGCGCAGATACGGGGCGAAGCCCGGCAGGCCGGGGTCGGGCGCGTCGTCGCGCGCGGTGTAGAGGGGGCGCGTGCGCAGCCCGTCCTCCAGCGTCGTGGACAGAGCGTCCTCAGCTGCCTCGCCCGAGACTTCCTTGCCCGACTTGCGCAGCACACCCTCGACCAGGCGTTGCCACTGCTCGTGTGTCGCGTCAGGGAACTCGGCGGCCAGTGGGAGCCCGTCGTCAGGCAGGACCGTCATGGGTCGGATGGTAGGGCAGGCGGCTCGGGCCGGTCAGGGCAATCGCCTGTGAGCTTTCTCCACTTGTGCTTGTGACCTGCGCCGCTCAGCCGCCGGAGGGCTCGCCCTCAGGATCCGGCAGATCGGGGACCAGCGCGCACATGGCGGCCCGCTGATCGGGGCCCATGGAGTCGGCGAGGGCCTGTCGCACGGTTCCGGCGAGCAGGGTGGAGGTCTCGCTCAGCAGCTCGCGCGCCTTGTCGGTGAGGGCGACCTGGACCCCGCGCTTGTCGCCGCACACGGACGTACGGGCGATCAGGCCGGCGTGCTGGAGGCAGGCGATCTGGTAGGTGAGCCGGGTCTTGGGGCGGCCGAGGAGATCGGCGACCTGGGTCATGCGCAGTCCGGTGCGGGGCTGCTCCGCCAGCAGGCACAGGATCAGGAACTCGTCGTGGGAGACGCCGAGGGTCTCCTTCACCACCGACCGCATCCGCTGCTCCACGGCGCCTGTCGCGGCCAGCAGGATCATCCACGCGCGCAGCTCGTCGGGCAGCAGTCCGCTTCCCGCGGCGGGGCAGGTGAACGGGGCGGCGGGGTGCGCGTCGGAGGCGGGCATGGGTCGAGTCTACCTGTTGTCCAATTTTGGACGAGAGGAGCCAAGAGGCTTGTTCAAGTTTGGACGAGCGGGTTGTTCAAATTTGGATGAGGCGCTAGCGTGACGGTAGTCATCCAAATTTGAACCACTTGATTCGGGAGTACGACCATGACCGTCGCCGTGCAGACAGGCACCTGGCAGCTCGACCCGGCCGCGTCCACCGTGGGGCTGCGGCACAAGACCATGTGGGGCCTGGTCACCGTGAAGGGCACCTTCACCGCCGTCAGCGGCCGGGGCGAGGTGCGGCCCGACGGCTCGGCCGCCGGCACGGTGACCCTGGACGCCGCCTCCCTGGACACGAAGAGCGCCAAGCGGGACACCCACCTGCGCTCGGCCGACTTCTTCGACGCCGACCACCACCCGGAGATCACCCTCGCCGTCCGCGGCGCCGACCGCCTCGACGGCGACGGCGTACGGGTCACCGGTCAGCTGACCGTGCGGGGCATCAGCCGGCCCCTGACCTTCACCGCGCGCCTGACCGACGCGAACGCCGAGGGGCTCACCCTGGACGCGGAGTTCACCGTCGACCGCGAACAGTTCGGCATGGGCTGGAACCAGCTCGGCATGATGCGCGGCCTCACCACGGTGACGGCCGGGCTGCGCTTCATCCGCGCGGCCTCCTGACGTCAGCCCGCGGGGCCGAGCGACGTCAGCCCGCGGGGCCGAGCGACGTCAGCCCGCGGGGCCGAGCTCGGCCCGCTTCACATCCCGCGTGGACAGCGTCTGCGGGGTCGCCGTGAACGCGCGCAGCCGCAGCCGGGTGCTGTGCTTCGCCGGCACCGTGAACTTGCCGAACGGGGCCCGGAGTTCGACGGTCGCCGTGGTGTGGGCGGGAATCGTGGCCGGTCCGCGCACCTGCGTCCAGTACCGGCTCATGCCCTGGCCCGTGGTGATCATGTAGTGCGGGGTGAGCGCGTCGTCGCCGGTGTTGGTCACCTTCACGGTCACCGCGGAGACCGTGTGCGCGGCCGGGTGCCGGACCGCCGTGATGTCCATCCGCAGCGGCGGCCCGCCCGTCACGGCGAGGGTCGCGCTCACCAGGGCCGGCGCCACCAGCAGCACCACGGCCGCGACCAGGGCGGGCCGGCGACGCGTGCCGGTCAGCCACCGGGGCCGCGGCTGCCACGCGCGCGAGACGTCCGAAAGCGGCACGGTGATCGCCGCCGCCAGCCACAGCGGCGTCATCATCAGGTAGTAGCCGTCCTGGGAACGGGTCGCCAGATAGAAGGCGCACCAGGGCAGCACGGTCGCGGCCGGACCCAGCCGCCGGACGAACAGCACGAACAGGGCCAGCAGGGCCGCGGCGAGCAGCATGCTCGCGTGGCCGTACCAGTCGAGCCGGTCGCTGCCGTGGGTGAAGTACAGCGAGATGCTCACCAGGCCCTGGCCGTGCAGCACCGCGCCCTGCGTCAGCGGCAGCGCGATGCCGCCCAGCCACGGTCCCGGCTCGGTCACGATGAAGTACGCGTTGATCAGCAGCCAGGTGAGGGCCGCGATCCCGAGGATCCGCAGCACCACCCGCGCGGCCTCCCGCCCGCCGAGTTCGCCGCGGCGCACGGCATAGATCCCGGCCAGCAGGAACGGCGTGACGAACCAGGGGAGTTGCTGTGCCGCGCACGCGGCGCCGATGCACGCGGCCCGCGCGATCCCGGCCGGGCCCAGCCGGCCCCCGGCACCGAACCGCGGCCAGCGCACCACCACCGGCACGAGCAGAACCAGGCCGACGATCGCCGGGTAGCCCTGACGGGCGTACATCGGCAGGAAACTGAAGCCCAGGCAGACCATCGTGGCCGCGGAACGCCAGGGCGTCGGCAGCAGGCGCCACATGACGACCGTGCCCACGATCAGTACGACCGTCACCGCCGCCGTCGCCGGTGCGCCGTTGTGGCCGAGCCACAGGAAGGGCGCGGTGATCAGCGGGGTCAGCGGGGGATAGCCGTACGTGAAGTCGTAACCGCCGGTCGTCGTCGCCGTCAGGGCGACGCCCCTGAGGTGGAAGAGCCACGGCCACGGATGGTCGTAGAGCTGGTGCCCGTTGACCATCTCCTTGGCGGCCTGGGTGGTGAGGACCGCCTCGTCGCCGCCGGCGTGGTTCAGCGCCCAGGCGCACAGGGTGAGGGTGATCGCCGTCACCAGGACCACGAGGTCCAGGCGGGCCAGCGAACGCGCCCGGCGGACCGTCAGGGCGAGCACGCCGGTCACCAGGATCGAGGCGTAACAGACCGAGATGGCCGCCGCGAGCGCCAGTCGGTGCGTGGCCGCCTGTGCCCACACCGAGCGCGTGCCGATGAACAGGCTCACGTCGGCGAGCAACGTCAGTACCCGATGCCACTGGGCGGGGGACTCGTGGACCGCCGCGCGGGGGACCGGTACGGCGGACACCGCCGACTGCGACCGCCGGCCGGCTGTCACCTGCTGTGTTTCTGCCAAGTGCACGGGAGTGGACGCTAGCGGGGGTGGATGGCCGGCAAGTGGCCCGGCGTGAAGAGAACGGTATGAGGGAGGTAAGAACCGGACGTAATCGTACATGTGCCGCAGGTCGCCCCCGGTGGTGTGACACCGGATCGGTGGCGCAGTGTGTCGTTGTTGGGCCGAACGGGTGACTTGGCGTAAGAATTGGCTGGTGCAGGCATGGAGTGCGAGTCAGGTCGGGGGGAGCCGGTGAGCCGTTACGACGTCACCGATGAACAGTGGGAGGGGCTCGCCCAGGTCGTGCCGCTACGGGGCCGGGACGCCTGGCCGTCAGCGGTGAACCACCGGTCCCTGCCCGACGCCGAGACCGAGACCCGGCGCCGGTTCGTGGTGCTGCGGGTCAATGTCTTCGCGGACGCCCGGGAAGTCGCCGAGACCCTGATGGCCGGCGCGCCGGTGCTCCTCGACCTGACCAGCGCGGAGACCGAAGTCGCCAAGCGCGTCCTCGACTTCAGCACGGGCGTGGTCTTCGGCCTGGGCAGCGGAATGCACCGCGTCGACCGCAATGTGTTCCTCCTCACCCCACCCGGCACGGAGGTCAGCGGGCTGATGGAGGGCGTGGGGGTGTCGGGGGGCTGAGCGGGACCCGGCGGCGGCTGAGCCCGGTGTCCACGGGGCGCGTGCGAGTCGCGGGCGTTCCTGGCCGGGTGCTGCGGTGCCGGTCGGCGGGCCTCGGCCGGCGGCTGAGTCCGGGGTCTTCGGGGTGCGTGCGGGACGTGGGGCTGCCTGGTCGGGCGGTCGGTGCCGTGCCTTCGGGGGAGGCCGTGGTGTCGGCCGGTGCGTTTCCGTGGTGGCGGCGGCCGTGCGGTGGTGTGCACGCGGGCGGCGGTGTGTCCGGGTGGCCCCGGTCGCCGTCGCCCGCTGTCACTTGACCGAGTGCCTCCGGTCCCGACTGCGACCATCCGTCTGCCCGTTTGCCGGTCTGCGCGTCTGCCGGTCTGCCGTCCGTCGGCCTGCGGGTCTGCCCGTCCGTCGGTCCGTCCGTCCCGAGTCGCTGCCGGACGGCACCGTTGGGGCGGTGCTGGACCGCGGCGACGGCGTCGGTCCGTCCGTCTGTCGGTCTGCCCGTCCGTCCTCCGCCCGGCCGTCGGTCCGCCCGTCCGTCGGTCCGTCCGCCCGATCGCCCCACTGTCCCCATCGCCCGTCCGCCCGTCCGCCCGACCGTATCGATCGCCGGACCGCCTCGATTGCTCATCCGCCCCCGTCCCCGGCCGTCTGCCGGATCGCCCCGGTCGTCCCGTCTGCCCGGCGTTCGTCCCCCGATCGAAGGAACGCGGGGAGGGCAAAACGGTTCGGCGGTGTGGGGGAGTTCTAGCGTCCGGGCATGGCCGTGTCACCCGTGTCCGCCGAGCCTCCGGCGGCCGACGTATCCGCTGCGAGCGTCCCCGCGCAGTCGCGTAAGTCGCCCGAGTCCGTCGATGTGCGGGCCCGGATCACCGAGTTGCGGCTGTCGGCCTTCGCCGGGCATCGGCGGGCCGGGTTTCCGCTGGGGCCCGTCACCCTGTTCGCGGGGCGCAGCGGAGCGGGGAAGACGACCGCGCTCGCGGCGTACGAGGCGCTCGCCCGGCTCGGCGGCGGAGCCCCGCTCTTCGAGGCGTTCGAGGATCCCCTCGCCTGTGTGCCGCAGCGGGCCCGCCCCGACGCCGGAGGCCGGCGCGGCTTCCGGATCGGATGCACGGCCGACGGCGCCGAGGGCCCGGTCCGGCTCGACATCGCCGTACAGGCCGAACCGGACCTGCGGATCGTGGGGGAGCGGCTGACCGCGGGCGGGGTGGTCCTGCTGGAGACAGCGCTGCGCGACCCCGGGCGCCGTACCGTCCAGGCCGCCTGGCACACCGCGGGCTCCGCCCCGGTGACCCGCGCCCCGCTCCCCGACGACCGCCTCGGCACGGCCCTGCTCCCGCTGCGCGTGGCCGGCAAGACGGACGGGCAGCGTCAAGTGCTCGCCGCGGCCGAGCAGATGGTGGTCGCCCTGCGCTCCGTCTTCCCCTGCGACCCCCGCCCCGAGCGCATGCGCACCCCCGTCCCCACCGGCTCCGGCCGGCTGCTGCCCGGCTGCGACAACCTCGCCGACGTGCTGTGGCGCACCCGCGCCGAGTGCGGCCGCCGGCACGCCCTGCTGGTCGAGGCGCTGCGCGCGGGCTGCGCCGGGCAGGTGACCGATCTCGTCGCCGAGCCGCTACCGGACGGCACCGTACGGGCGGTGCTGGACCGCGGCGACGGCCCGCGCACCGGACTGGCCCGGCTCGGCGACGGCGAACTGCGCTATCTCGCGCTGACGCTGGTGCTGCTGACCGGGCCCGGCGTGCTGGACCTGGACGCCCCGGGCGAGGTGCCCGACGCCCTGCGCACCCTCACCGTCCTCGCCGACGGCTTCGAGCGCTGCCTCGACCCGTCCCAGCGCCGGGAACTGCTGGGGACGGCGGTCCGGATGGGCGAGCGCGGGCACATCCGGTGCGTGGGCGCGGTGAGCGACGCCTCATGGGCCGTCGGGATCGAGGGTGTCACGGTGGTACACCTGGACGCGTGACGGAACACCCCCTCGACCTGGCCCGACTCCAGCGCAAGCTCGCCGAGTTCGCGGCCGCGCGGAACTGGCAGCCCTACCACACGCCCAAGAACCTCGTCGCCGCGCTGAGCGTGGAGGCCTCCGAACTGGTCGAGATCTTCCAGTGGTTGACCCCGGAGGAGTCCGCGCGGGTGATGGACGACCCCGGCACCGCGCACCGGGTCGCCGACGAGGTCGCCGACGTGCTCGCCTACCTGCTCCAGTTCTGCGAAGCCCTGGGCATCGACCCCCTGGCGGCTCTGGCCGCCAAGATCGACCGCAATGAGCAGCGCTTCCCGGCGCCGGGGGCGCAGGGCGGACCCGAGCGCCCTCAACTGCCGGAGGGCTGAACTCCGTTATCACTCTCCGGAGTCAATTCACCGCTCGAATCCGAATTGTTGTCCAGAGATTTCCGTTTACCTCTAGCTTTTCGCTCCAAGCGCCTTCACTCTGGGTAGTGGACAAGGGAGTTCAAAAGGGCGTGCGACGGAGCACACGGAAGGACGGGGGCGACGCATGGATGCGGTACGGCTCATTCTCACGAGCAGGCGTGCGCTGGCGGCCGGCGCCGACGCGGGCGAGGTCATGGCGGAGGTCTGGCAGGCGCAGGCCCTGGCCCAGGCGATCGGCAGCAGGCTCGCGGTCTCCGGCCCGCCGGAGCTGCGCGGCGAGGCGCTCGGCCTGACCGAACTGGCGGGCCGCGGCTGCGGGGTCCTCGACCCGCCCGAAGTCGACCTGGGCGACCTGCGTGCCGCCCAGCTCACCGAACTGGACGACGCCCGCGAGACGCTGCTCTGCCTCGGGGGCCTGCTCGGCGAGGTGGGCATAGCCCTGGTCGGCATGGCCAGCGCCGCGGACGACGAGACGACGTACTGGCAGTGCATGGAGGCGATCGACGCGGCCGACGAGTCCCGCGACCGCGTCCTGGAGATGCTGCGCAAGCTGGCGGCACGGGAGGAGACGTTACGGGAGGACGACAGCCGGAACACAGCCCGAACGGCGGCCAGAACCGCAGGTCGGGTGCCTTGTGAGAAGGAGCAACTGAAGTAACCCGTCCGGCGATTGACGTCAGCCGAGGCCGGCGTCCTCGGCTGAGCCCCGCTCCCTGGCCGGCAGGTCGGCCAACGCCGACAGATCCGCGTTCAACGCGGCCATCAGCTCCTCCAACTCCTCCAGCAACCCCTTCGGCCGGCCGGCGGAGTCAACTCTCTGACCGGCGGAGCCAAGTTCTTCGGACATGACGGCCTCCTCGGCGCGGGCGCCGGACCATCCGGCTCCGACGGCCCAACGATCATCGCCGGGGCCGGTCACCGGCCGTGCCGCGCCCGGCGCGCCGGACAGGCGATTTTCACCCGACCGGGGACGGCCGTGCCCGGTGGTACCAACGAGGTTGACGTGGCCTGCGGCGTGCAGGATAGATGTATGGACCTTCGAATCTTCACCGAGCCCCAGCAGGGCGCCACCTACGACACGTTGCTCACGGTGGCGAAAGCCACCGAGGACCTCGGCTTCGACGCCTTCTTCCGCTCCGACCACTACCTCCCGATGGGCAGCGCCGGCGGCCTGCCCGGTCCCACGGACGCCTGGATCACGCTGGCCGGACTGGCCCGCGAGACCAAGCGCATCCGGCTCGGCACGCTGATGACCGCCGGAACGTTCCGGCTGCCCGGCGTGCTCGCCATCCAGGTCGCCCAGGTCGACCAGATGTCCGGCGGCCGGGTGGAGCTGGGCCTCGGCGCGGGCTGGTTCGAGGAGGAGCACAGGGCGTACGGCATCCCGTTCCCGAAGGAGAAGTTCGCCCGGCTGGAGGAGCAGCTCGCGATCGTCACCGGGCTGTGGGCGACCGAGGTCGGCAAGAGCTTCGACTTCCACGGCACGTACTACGACCTGACCGACGCGCCCGCACTGCCCAAGCCGGCCCAGAAGAAGGTCCCGGTGCTCATCGGCGGCCACGGCGCGACCCGTACGCCGCGGCTGGCCGCCCGGTACGCGGACGAGTTCAACATCCCGTTCGCCTCCGTCGAGGACAGCGAGCGGCAGTTCGCCCGGGTGCGTGCCGCCGCGGAGGAGGCCGGCCGCGGCGCGGACGCGCTGACGTACTCCAACGCGCTGGTGGTCTGCGTCGGCCGGAACGATCAGGAGGTCGCCCGGCGTGCCGCCGCCATCGGCCGCGAGGTGGACGAGCTGAAGGCCAACGGCCTGGCCGGCTCCCCGGCGGAGGTCGTGGACAAGATCGGCCGGTACGCCGGGATCGGTTCCCGGCGGATCTATCTGCAGGTCCTGGACCTCGACGACCTGGACCACCTGGAGCTGATCTCGGCCCAGGTCCAGTCGCAGCTGTCGTAACCCGTTCCGCACCGCTCCCTCCGCCCCTGCACCGGCGGAGGGAGCCCCGACGTCACCTTGGCTCGGCGACGGCGGCCCCCGGCCGGACAGGCTCAGCCGCTCTGCGCGAAGCCGTAGTCGAGGATCTTCGTGGCGTCACTGAAACGCTGGTCCGCCGACGTGTCGGCGAGCACGGTGCCGACGACCGTACGGCCGCCCCGGGTCGCCGCGAACACCAGGCAGAACTGCGCCTCCGGCCCGGAGCCGGTCTTCACGCCGATCGCGCCGCGGTAGGTGCCGAGCAGCTTGTTGGTGTTCTCCCACGGTGTCATCGCGTGCGTTCCGCCGCCCGGCCGGTAGGACTGCATGTCCTTGTACACCGGGGTGCCGACGACCCGCTTGAACGTCGAGTTCTTCAGCGCGACGCCGGCCAGCTTCGCCAGGTCGCGCGGCGAGGCGTGGTTGTTGCCGTTGGACACGCCGTCGAAGGAGTCGAAGTACGTGCCGGTCAGGCCCAGTTCGTGTGCCTTGGCGTTCATCTTGGCGATGAACGACTTGGTCCGCTGGGCCGTCGTCGGGCCGGTGCCGTAGGTGTCCGCAAGCGCGTAGGCCGCGTCGCAGCCCGAGGGCAGCAGCAGCCCGTACAGCAGGTCGCTCACCTTCATCGAGTCGCCGAGGATCAGGTGGGCGCTCGAATAGCGCTGGGTGTGCGTGGTGGGGTCGATGACGTAGTCGGTGTACTCCTTCTTGATGTTCACCTTCCTGCCGAGGTCCAGGTGCGGCTGGGACAGCACCACGAGCGCGGTCATGATCTTCGTCGTGGACCCGGTCCTCAGCGGTGCGTCCTGTGCCTTGCCGAACAGCGTCTTGCCGGTGGCCGGGTTGAACGCGTAGGCGCCCTGGGCCGACACCTGCGGGGTCGTGGCCGCCTGGGCGGGAGCGGCCGCGAGGACCCCCGTGCCGAGGACCGCACCCGCCAGCGCCGCGACGACGGCTCTTCTGCCGGTGCGGACTTCGTGGCCGTGGGACATGGTTCCCCCTTGAGTCAGTGGTCAGTTGACGGTGGATCACTATGCCGTAACTGTGTACGACGTGTGACGGAAGTGTGGGCTCCATCACGGCGTCCGGGACCCGGGCCTGATCGGATGGCCGCGTGCGCAAAGTTCTCCCCTTCGCCCTCACCGGCCTGTTCGCCCTGTCCGCCTGCCAGTTCGCCGGTCACGACGGCCTCGCCGAGAAGGCCCGCAGCCTCAACACCATGGCGGCCCTCCCGCTGCACGCCTATATCCCGGATCCGGCGTCGGACGGCGTCAGGACCGTCGACAGGGCCCAGTGGATCCTGGGGAAGCAGTGCATGGTGCGGCTGGGTTTCACCGGCTTCGCGATGTTCGACACCAAGACCGTCGAGTCGACCTACCCGGTCCGGCAGGGCACGCTCACGGAAGACGACGACATGCCCGGCGACAACAGCCCGTACGGCGTCGACGACCCCGACCTGGCCGCCGACCACGGCTACCACAACCGCGAGCCGGACGCGTCCGGCCGGCCCCAGGTGTGGCCCGCCGACCAGTACACCGCCCTCACGGGAAGCTTCGAGTCGGGAGACAGCCACGTCACACACGGGCACCGCATCCCCGAGGGCGGCTGCCTGGGACAGGCGACACGGAAGATCTACGGCCCGCCGCCCGAGGCGACGAAGGTCGACGGCGTGAAGCTGTCCGGCTACTACTCGCTCGCCCTGGAACTCTGGCACACCTCCCGCGAGACCGCGAGCAAGGACCCGGCCTGGAAGAAGGCCGACCGCGCCTGGTCGGCCCGCATGAAGAAGAAGGGCTTCCACTACCCGGACCCGGACAAGGCCTCCTACGACTCCGACTGGTTCGGGCACGACAAGCCGTCGGACAAGGAGAAGACGACCGCCTCCGCCGACGCCCGCTGCAAGCTCGACACCGGCTACGTCCCGGCCGTGCACGCCGTCGAAGTGCGCGCCCAGAAGGCCGCCATCGCCCGGAACAAGGAGAAACTGCAGGCCATGCGGGCGGCGGACGAGCGAGCCATGAGGAACGCCCGGACGATCGTCGGCCACGCGTCCTGAGCAACCGCGAGCACCGGGCCCGGCGCCCGCCCGGTGGCGAAAAACGGTGGTCGGCGAGCTCTGATACCGGAAGACTCGGACTCGTGTTCCTGACGATCTCCACACGCGGCGACGCCGCCCACCCGGCCACCGACCTCGGGTATCTGCTGCACAAGCACCCCGACAAGGCGCAGAAGTTCTCCACGTCCTACGGCAGGGCGCACGTCTTCTACCCCGAGGCGGACGACCAGCGCTGCACGGCCGCACTGCTGCTGGAGATCGACACCCTCGCACTGGTCCGGCGGGGCAAGGGCAAGGGCCGCGGCGGCGCACCCGACGCGGCGCTCGCCCAGTACGTCAACGACCGTCCGTACGCGGCCTCCTCGCTGCTCGCGGTCGCGCTGAGCGGCGTCTTCTCCAGCGCCCTGCGCGGAGTGTGCGCCGCCCGCCCCGAGCGCGCCGCCGGCCCGCTGCCCCTGCACATCGAGGTGCCCGCCCTGCCCGCGCGCGGCGGCCCGGACCTCGTACGCCGGCTGTTCGAACCGCTCGGCTGGACGGTGAGCGCCGATCCCGTCCCGCTCGACACCGAGTTCCCGCAGTGGGGCGACTCGCGGTACGTCCGCCTCGTCCTGGAGGCCGAGACGCTGACCCTCGCCGAGGCGCTGCGCCATCTGTACGTCCTGCTGCCGGTCCTCGACGACGCCAAGCACTACTGGGTCTCCTCCGAAGAGGTCGACAAGCTGCTGCGGGCCGGCGAGGGCTGGCTGCCCGGCCACCCGGAGCAGAAGCTGATCACCAGCCGGTACCTCTCCCGCCGCTGGTCGCTGACCCGGCAGGCGATGGAGCGGCTGGAGCTGGTGCGGCTCGCCGAGGCCGACGACAGCGAGGTCGAGGAGATCGACAACGCGGTCGGGGCCGAGGCCGAGGAGGAGGAGCGGCCCACCCCGCTCGCCGTCCAGCGCCGGGAGGCGATCCTCGACGCCCTGCGCGACTCGGGTGCCGCGCGCGTCCTCGATCTCGGGTGCGGGCAGGGCCAGCTGGTGCAGGCGCTGCTGAAGGACGTGCGGTTCACCGAGATCGTCGGTGTCGACGTGTCCGTGCGGGCCCTGACCATCGCCGCCCGGCGGCTGAAGCTGGACCGGATGGGGGAGCGGCAGGCGTCCCGGGTCACGCTCGTCCAGGGCTCGCTCGCCTACACCGACAACCGGCTCAAGGGCTATGACGCCGCCGTGCTCAGCGAGGTGATCGAGCACCTCGACCTGCCCCGGCTGCCCGCGCTGGAGTACGCCGTGTTCGGGCACGCCCGCCCGCGCACGGTCCTCGTGACGACGCCGAACGTCGAGTACAACGTCCGCTGGGAGACCCTGCCCGCCGGGCACGTCCGGCACGGCGACCACCGCTTCGAGTGGACGCGGGAGGAGTTCCGCACCTGGGCGCGGGCGGTCGCCGAACGGCACGGCTACGCGGTGGAGTTCCGGGGTGTCGGACCCGACGACCCCGAGGTGGGACCGCCCACCCAGATGGCAGTGTTCGTGACCAGGACCGAGAAGGAGGCGAAGGCAGCATGACCGGGGCAACAGAGCACAAGGGGCGGGCCCTCCCCGTCACCGACCTCTCCCTCGTCGTCCTCGTCGGCGCCTCCGGCTCCGGCAAGTCCACGTTCGCGCGTCGCCACTTCAAGCCGACCGAGGTGATCTCCTCGGACTTCTGCCGCGGTCTCGTCTCCGACGACGAGAACGACCAGAGCGCGACCCGGGACGCCTTCGACGTCCTGCACTACATCGCCGGCAAGCGGCTGGCCGCCGGCCGCCGCACGGTCGTCGACGCCACCAGCGTGCAGCAGGACGCCCGGCGCCAGCTGATCGAGCTGGCCAGGAAGTACGACGTGCTGCCCATCGCCATCGTGCTGGACATGCCGGAGGAGGTGTGCGCCGAGCGCAACGCGGCCCGCACCGACCGCGCCGACATGCCCCGCCGGGTCATCCAGCGGCACATCCGCGAACTGCGCCGGTCCCTCAGGCACCTGGAGCGCGAGGGCTTCCGCAAGGTGTACGTCCTGCGCGGCGCCGAGGAGGTGGAGCGCGCCACCGTCGTCACCGAGAAGCGGTTCAACGACCTGACGCATCTCACCGGCCCGTTCGACATCATCGGCGACATCCACGGCTGCTCCGCCGAACTGGAGTCGCTGCTGGCCAAGCTGGGCTACACGGACGGCGTGCACCCCGAGGGCCGTACCGCCGTGTTCGTCGGCGACCTGGTCGACCGCGGCCCGGACACCCCCGGTGTGCTGCGCCGGGTGATGGCGATGGTCGAGTCGGGCAACGCGCTGTGCGTGCCCGGCAACCACGAGAACAAGTACGGCCGTTACCTGGGGGGCCGCAAGGTCCAGCACACCCACGGGCTGGCCGAGACCATCGCGCAGATGGAGGGCGAGAGCGAGGAGTTCAAGGAGCGGGTACGGCGGTTCCTGGCGGGCCTGGTCAGCCACTACGTCCTCGACGGCGGCAGGCTGGTCGTCTGCCACGCCGGCCTGCCCGAGAAGTACCACGGCCGCACCTCCGGCCGGGTCCGCTCGCACGCCCTGTACGGCGACACCACCGGCGAGACCGACGAGTTCGGGCTGCCGGTGCGCTACCCCTGGGCGGAGGACTACCGGGGCCGTGCGGCAGTGGTCTACGGCCACACCCCGGTGCCGGAGGCCACATGGCTCAACAACACCATCTGCCTGGACACCGGTGCCGTCTTCGGCGGCAAGCTGACCGCGCTGCGCTGGCCGGAGCGGCAGCTGGTCGACGTACCGGCCGAGCGGGTCTGGTACGAGCCGGCGCGTCCGCTGCGCGCCGAGGCGCCCGGCGGGCGGGACGGCCGGCCGCTGGACCTGGCGGACGTGTACGGCCGCCGGGCCGTGGAGACCCGGCACGCGGGCATGGTGGCGGTCCGCGAGGAGAACGCGGCGGCGGCCCTGGAGGTCATGAGCCGCTTCGCGACCGACCCGCGCCTGCTGCCGTACCTGCCGCCGACCATGGCACCGACGGCGACTTCGCAGGCAGAGGGCTACTTGGAGCACCCGAAGGAAGCCTTCGCGCAGTACGAGGCGGACGGCGTCGAGCGGGTCGTGTGCGAGGAGAAGCACATGGGCTCGCGGGCCGTGGCCCTGGTGTGCCGGGACGCGGAGGCGGCCCGCAAGCGCTTCGGCGATGGGGGCACCTCCCGCTCGAGCGAAGCCGAGAGCGGTGGAGGTCCCACGGGGTCCCTCTACACCCGCACCGGCCGGCCGTTCTTCGACGACGAGACGGTGACGGAGGACATCCTCGGCCGGCTGCGCTCGGCGATCACGGAAGCGGGCCTCTGGGACGAACTGGCCACCGACTGGCTGCTGCTGGACGCCGAGCTGATGCCCTGGTCGCTGAAGGCCTCGGGGCTGCTGCGCAGCCAGTACGCGGCCGTCGGCGCCGCGTCCGGCGCGGTGTTCCCCGGCGCGCTGGCCGCACTGGAAGCCGCCTCGGCCCGGGGCGTCGACGTCACCGGCCTGCTGGACCGGCAGCGCGAACGTGCCGCCGACGCGGCCGCGTTCACCGCCGCCTACCGCCGCTACTGCTGGACCACGGACGGCCTGGACGGCGTGCGCCTGGCCCCGTTCCAGCTGCTGGCCGTCCAGGGCCGCAGCCTCGCCGCGCTGCCGCACGACGAGCAACTGGCCCTGATCGACCGGCTGGTGGAGCACGACGGCACCGGACTGCTGCAGACCACCCGGCGGCTGTACGTCGACACCGGCGAGCCGGAGTCGGTGCGGGCGGGTGTCGACTGGTGGCTGGAGATGACCGGCCGCGGCGGTGAGGGCATGGTCGTCAAGCCGGTCGGCGCGCTGGTCCGGAACCAGGACGGCCGGCTGGTGCAGCCCGGCATCAAGTGCCGCGGCCGTGAGTACCTGCGGATCATCTACGGCCCCGAGTACACCCGCCCGGACAACCTGGCGGGGCTCCGCCGGCGGTTCCTGAACCACAAGCGGTCCCTCGCCCTGCGCGAGTACGCCCTCGGCCTGGAGGCCCTGGACCGGCTCGCGGACGGGGAGCCGCTGTGGCGGGTGCACGAGGCGGTGTTCGGGGTGCTGGCGCTGGAGTCGGAGCCGGTGGACCCGCGGCTGTAGGCGCGATCCGGCCATCCCTCACAGAACGCCCTTGTGTCGCACACATACCTGTCCATATGGTGGACGGCCGTGCGGCACAAGGGTGTTCGCGTCTCGGGAGGGGAGCGGTGGGCGTGGAGATCAAGAAGGTCGTGGTGCGCGAGGAGCAGCAGAGCACCGGCCGTCGGCCGGCGGTCCTGGAGAAGCGGCCGACCCGCTGAGCATGCGCGTTCACCTGGTCACGATGCCCTGGCATCCGCTCGACCTTCCCTCGCTGCAACTCGGCCTGCTGAACCGGCTGGTCCGGCAGGCCCGCCCCGAGGCGGAGGTGACGGAGTTCCACGGCTCGCTGCGCTGGGCGGAGTTCCTGCTGGAAGCCTCCGGCGGCCGGCTGCGGCCGGGTGACTACGTCCGCGTCGGCAGCGACGCCATCTTCCACGGCCTCGGCGACTGGGTCTTCTCCGGTGCCCTGTACGACGACCCCGGCTGGGGTCTGGCCCGGCTGCGGGACTACGCCGCCGACCGGGACGTCTTCATCGACACGGCCGTCGCCATGCGGCCGTACGCCGCCGGTTTCGTCGCCGCCTGCGCCGACGAGGTGCTGGCGGCCGAGCCGGACGTCGTCGGGTTCACCACCACCTTCATGCAGAACGTCGCCTCCCTCGCGCTCGCCCGCGAACTGAAGCGAAAACGCCCGGAGTTGACGGTCGTCCTCGGCGGGAGCAACTGCGACGGGCCGATGGGCCACGCCCTGCACCGCAACCACCCCTTCGTCGACCACGTGGTCCGCGGCGAGGCCGAGCACGCCTTCCCGGCCCTGTTACGGCACCTGGCCGAGGGCACCGATCCCGTGGACGTGCCGGGCCTGTGCTGGTGGGACGGCCCGGTCTCGCGCGCCAACCCCTCCTCCCGGCGGACCGTGGCCCCCGCCGACATCCCCGCGCCCGACTACGACCAGTGGCAGACGGCGCTGGACGCCTCCCCGGTCCGCGAGTACGTCCATCCGAAGCTCGTCGTGGAGGGCGCCCGCGGCTGCTGGTGGGGCGAGAAGCACCACTGCACCTTCTGCGGGCTCAACGGCACCGCGATGACGTTCCGGGCCAAGCCGGGGGAGCGGCTGTGGGCGGAGATCGACCGGCTGGTGCGCCGGCACCGCATCCTCGACGTGGTCACCGTCGACAACATCATCGACATGGCCTACTTCCGGGACTTCCTGCCCCGCGTGGCCGGCAGCGGCTGGGACCTCCGGCTGCACTACGAGGTCAAGTCCAACCTCACCCCGGCCCAGCTGAAGCTCCTCGGCGAGTCCGGCACCGTGCACATCCAGCCCGGCATCGAGAGCCTGGGCAGCCGGGTGCTGGACCTGATGGACAAGGGCGTCACCGGCGCCCGTAACGTCCGCACCCTGCGCGAGTGCGAGAACCACGCGCTGACCTGCTCCTGGAACCTCCTCTACGGCTTCCCCGGCGAGACGGCCGACGACTACACCCCGGTGATCGACCAGCTCCCCGCGCTGGTCCACCTCCAGCCGCCGAGCGGCGCCCACCGCATCCAGCTGGAGCGGTTCAGCCCGCACTTCACCGACCCGGACCTCGGCTTCGGCAAGCGCCGCCCGGCCCGGATGTACCGGCACGTCTACGAGCTGCCCGAGGACGAACTCGCCGACCTGGTCTACCTGTTCGACACCGAGGACGCCGGGATCGCGGGCCCGGTCGAGCGGCGCCTGAAGGACGCCGTGGCCGCGTGGCGGGCCGGTCACGCGCACTCCCGGCTGCTGTTCGAGCAGGACGGTGCGGAGCTCTGGGTGCACGACCGGCGGCACGGCCGGCCGGCGGCCACCCATCGCTTCACCGGCTGGCAGGCCGAGGCCCTGCGCCGGCTGGAGGACGGCCGGACCGTACCGGCGCTGCACCGGCAGCTGACCGCCGACGGCGACGGGCCGACCCCGGACGCCGTGACCGACTGGGTCCGACAGGCCCTGGATCTGGGCCTGTTGTTCCGCGACGGAGCCACCTATGTGTCGCTGCCGACCTGGGGCGAGCCGGTCCGTCTGCCCGAGGACGCCGTATGACCCCGCTGTCCGCCACCGTGGCGTACCGGCTCACCGGGCGGCGGGTCGAGGTGGCCGAGCCGCTGGACCTGAGCGGCGCGGACCGTCGGACGGCGGAGGCGGTGCGCTTCCTGCGCGAGTGCCTGAGCCAGGGCCTGGAGGTGACCTGGCGGGCGACGGGCAGGCCGTCGTACGACGCCGGTGTCCTGCGCCATCTGCCGCCGCCCGCCGAACTGCCGGGGAGCGAAGGCGAGTTGACGTCCTGGCGGGCCGGATACCGGTACGGCGCGCTCTACCACCGCCGCGGGCCCGGGTTCGTGACGGTCCTGGACCGCAGGGAGCGGGGCACGGCCGTACGGCTCACCCTCGACCACCCCGGACTCCTCGCCGTCTTCCTCCGCCTCCAGGAACCCACGCCGCTCCACGCGGCCGACCGGGAGGCCGTGGATCTCCTCGTCGCCGAACGGCTGGTGCTGGCCGCCGGAGGCTGGGCGGTGGCCCTGCCCCCGCGCATCCGGCGCTGGCCGGTCCCCTGCACCGCGATCTGACCCGCTTCTCGTCAATAAGATGAAAAAGGGAAGGGTCGGAAACGGTCGACAAGGGCGTGAAGACGGGCGGCTACGGCCAGGATGGAGGCATGGCATACCACGTCGACTCCGAGGCCGGGCGGCTGCGCAGGGTGATCCTGCACCGGCCCGACCTGGAGCTCAAAAGGCTCACCCCCAGTAACAAGGACACCCTCCTCTTCGACGACGTGCTGTGGGTGCGCCGGGCGCGCGCCGAGCACGACGGGTTCGCCGATGCCCTGCGCGACCGCGGAGTCGAGGTCCACCTCTTCGGCGACCTGCTCGCGGAGGCGCTGGAGATCCCGGCCGCGCGGGCGCTCGTCCTGGACCGGGTCTTCGACGAGAAGGAGTACGGCCCGCTCGCCACCGACCACCTCCGGGCCGCCTTCGAGGCCCTGCCCGCGCGCGAACTGACCGAGGCCCTGGTCGGCGGGATGACCAAGCGGGAGTTCCTGCAGGCGCACGAGGAGCCGATCTCCGTGCGCTTCCATGTGATGGACCTCGACGACTTCCTCCTCGACCCGCTGCCCAACCACCTCTTCACCCGGGACACCTCCGCCTGGATCTACGACGGTGTCTCCATCAACGCCATGCGCTGGCCGGCGCGGCAGCGCGAGACCGTCCACTTCGAGGCGATCTACCGGCACCACCCGCTCTTTCGCGGCGAGGCCTTCCACATCTGGTCCGAGGGGCAGGCCGACTACCCGTCCACCATCGAGGGCGGGGACGTCCTCGTCATCGGCAACGGCGCCGTGCTCATCGGCATGAGCGAGCGCACCACCCCGCAGGCCGTGGAGATGCTCGCGCACAAGCTGTTCGCGGCCGGGTCGGCGCGCACGATCGTCGCGCTCGACATGCCCAAGAAGCGCGCCCTCATGCACCTCGACACCGTGATGTCGATGGTCGACGGCGATGTCTTCACGCAGTACGCCGGTCTCGGCATGCTCCGCTCCTACACCATCGAGCCGGGTGCCGCCGACAAGGAGCTCAAGGTCACCGACCACCCACCGGAGCACATGCACCGGGCGATCGCCGCCGCCCTCGGACTGAGCGAGATCCGCGTCCTGACCGCCACCCAGGACGTGCACGCCGCCGAGCGCGAGCAGTGGGACGACGGCTGCAACGTGCTCGCCGTCGAGCCCGGGGTCGTCGTCGCCTACGAGCGCAACTCGACCACCAACACGCATCTGCGCAAGCAGGGCATCGAGGTGATCGAGATCCCGGGCAGCGAGCTGGGCCGGGGCCGGGGCGGGCCCCGGTGCATGAGCTGCCCCGTCGAGCGGGATCCCGTATGACCGGTGTGACCGAGCGGACCCGGGGAGGCTGTATATAAATGCTGGAGGTCGTATAGAATTCCAGTAATTCCTGTTCCCGCATCTCTGGAGCGCCCCCATGGCGACAGTCCCGACCGCCCTCGCCGGCCGCCACTTCCTCAAGGAGCTGGACTTCACCGGGGAGGAGTTCCGCGGCCTGGTCGAGCTGGCGGCCGAGCTGAAGGCCGCCAAGCACGCGGGGGCCGAGACGCAGTACCTGCGCGGCCGGAACATCGCCCTGATCTTCGAGAAGACCTCGACGCGCACCCGCTGCGCGTTCGAGGTCGCCGCCGCCGACCAGGGCGCCCACACCACCTACCTCGACCCGTCCGGCTCGCAGATCGGGCACAAGGAGTCCGTGAAGGACACCGCCCGGGTCCTCGGCCGGATGTTCGACGCCATCGAGTACCGCGGACACGGCCAGGGCGTGGTCGAGGAGCTGGCCGCCCACGCCGGGGTCCCCGTCTACAACGGCCTCACCGACGAGTGGCACCCCACCCAGATGCTCGCCGACGTGCTCACCATGACCGAGCACACCGACAAGCCCCTGACCCAGGTCGCCTTCGCCTACCTCGGCGACGCCCGCTACAACATGGGCAACTCCTACCTCGTCACCGGCGCCCTGCTCGGCATGGACGTCCGGATCGTCGCGCCGCGGCTGCTGTGGCCGGACGAGACGATCATCGAGGTGGCCCGGCAGCTGGCCGGCGTCTCCGGCGCCCGGCTCACGCTCACCGACGACGTGCTGGAGGGCGTGCGCGGCGCCGACTTCATCGCCACCGACGTCTGGGTGTCGATGGGCGAGCCCAAGGAGGTCTGGGACGAGCGCATCGCGCTGCTCGGCCCGTACGCCGTGACCATGGACGTGCTGCGCGCCACCGGCAACCCGGACGTGAAGTTCCTGCACTGTCTGCCGGCCTTCCACGACCTCGGCACCGCCGTCGGCCTCGAGATCCACGAGCGGCACGGACTGACCGAGCTGGAGGTCACCGACGAGGTGTTCGAGTCCGGGCACTCCGTCGTCTTCGACGAGGCGGAGAACCGGATGCACACCATCAAGGCGGTCCTCGTGGCCACCCTGGCGGGTGCCTCGCACAGCATTACCTGACCCCCGTCACCAGGCCTTATCCTGACCGGCGGCCCGGAACCACCCCACCCGGCGCCACCGCCGCGACCCCACCCGGTCGCCCGCACCACCCAGAAACGAGCACCACCCGCATGCCCGCTCCCCGTATCAAGTCCCCGCACCTGCTGCTCGCCGAATCCGGCGCCGACCGTGAGGGACACGGCCTGAAGCGCACGATGGGCCTCTTCCAGCTCATCTGCTTCGGCGTCGGCGCCATCGTCGGCACCGGCATCTTCGTCGGCCTCTCCGACTCCGTCGCCCAGGCCGGTCCCGCCGTCGTCGTCTCCTTCGTCCTCGCCGCGATCACCTGCGTCTTCACCGCCTTCTCCTTCGCGGAGCTGGGCGGCGCGATCCCGGTCTCCGGCTCCTCGTACTCCTTCGCCTACGCCGGGCTCGGCGAGTCCACCGCCTTCCTGGTCGGCTGGTGCCTGCTGCTGGAGTACGGCATCTCCATCTCGGCCGTCGCCGTCGGCTGGAGCCAGTACGTCAACGAGCTGCTGCACAGCCTCACCGGCGTGCAGCTCCCGGCCGCGCTGTCCGCGGGCCCGGGCGACGGCGGGGTCATCAACCTCCCGGCCGTGATCGTCATCGCCATGGCCTCGGTGCTGCTGGTGCGCGGGGTGCGCGAGAGCGCCCGGGCGACCGCCGCCATGGCCGCGGTCAAGCTCGTCATCCTGCTGGCCTTCTGCGCCATCGGCTACAGCGCCTTCAAGCACGGCAACCTCACCCCGTTCTCGCCGGCCGGCCTCGGCGGCATCGGCGCGGGCACCACGGCCGCGTTCTTCTCCTACATCGGCTTCGACGCGATCACCACGGCCGGCGAGGAGGCGAAGAACCCGCGCCGGGACATCCCGGTCGCGATCATGGTCTGCATGGGCATCGTGACCCTGCTGTACTGCGCGGTCGCGCTCGCCGCGATCGGCGCCATCGGCGGCAAGCAGGTCGCCGGCCGCCCCGCCGCCCTGTCCTACGTCGTCAACGAGGTCACCGGCTCGGCCGTCGGCGGCGGGGTGATCGCCTTCGGCGCGGTCGTCGCCATCGCCTCGGTCGTCCTCGCGGTGATGTACGGCCAGACCCGCATCCTGATGTCGATGTCCCGGGACGGCCTGATCCCGCGCGTCTTCGAGAAGGTCAGCCCGAAGACCTCCACCCCGGTGGCCGGCACGCTGATCGTCGCCCTCGTCTTCGCCCTCCCGGCGGCCTTCGCCTCCCTCGACGCCGTGATGAACCTGTGCACCATCGGCACGCTCGCCGTCATGGCCGTCGTCAACATCGCCGTGATCGCCCTGCGCCGCCGCGAGCCGGGCCTCACCCGCAGCTTCCGTGTGCCGCTGTACCCGGTGGGCCCGCTGCTCGGCGTCGCGTTCTGCCTGTACCTGATGTACGAGACGGGCTGGCAGACCTGGATCCAGTTCGCCGTGTTCCTCGCGGTCGGCCTGCTGATCTACGTCGGCTACGGCCGCCGGCACTCCACGCTGGCCGAGGCGGCCCCCGAGGTCACGCCGAGCGCCGCCGCTGAGCGGGAACCGCAGGCAGTCTGAACCACACCGCCTTGCCCGACGGGGTGGGGCGGTGACCGCAGGACGAGCTGAGGGCGCGGATCAGCAGCAGCCCGCGCCCGCCCTCCTGCCAGACGTCGGGCTCCTCGACCACCGGCGCGGTCAGCCGGCCGGGCGGCGCCGGGTCCGGGTCGTGCACCTCGACCTGGCAGCCGCTCGGCAACAGCTCCACCACCAGCTCTATCGGGCCGCGCCCGGCGGTGTGCTCCACCGCGTTGGCCACCAGCTCCGCGGTGAGCAGTTCCGCGGTGTCGCAGTCGGCCGGGTGCTCCACCTCGGCGAGGGCCGTGCGCACCAGGGCACGCGCCACGGGCACCGCCGCGGCGGTGTGCGGCAGTGCGATGCGCCAGGAGGCCGATGCGGCGGGGCGTTCGTGCAAGGCGAGTCCGTTCATGGAGCAGGCTGTCCTGCTTTCGACTGTAGGAATGGTACGGGCCCGCCCCTTACCGGCGGTCGACGGGCTTCGCCCGGGACTTTCGGCCCCGGTACCGGCGGCTTACCCCGGCGAACGGCCCGGCTCGCAGGTCCGTGCCCACTGTTACGGCGCTGTCGAGGACCGGTGACGCACGTGACCGGACCCGGCCGATCGGCCGACCCGTGTCGCGCACTCGTGACGACAGTCACAAAGAAGTGATAACTTCGTGGGACAGCGCAACGTACGGCACCGCCGCCCAAGGGAGGCCGCACGTCATGAGTCCCTTCACCGGCTCCGCCGCCCGCACCTCCGACTGGGGACATCTGCGGGTCCAGCTCGCCGACGGGGTCGCCACCGTCACCCTCACCCGCCCCGAGAAACTCAACGCGCTCACCTTCGGCGCCTACGCCGACCTGCGCGATCTGCTGGCCGAGCTGTCCCGGGAGCGCGCCGTACGCGCCCTGGTACTGGCCGGCGAGGGGCGGGGCTTCTGCTCCGGCGGCGATGTCGAGGAGATCATCGGCGCCACCCTCGCCATGGACACCGCCCGGTTGCTCGACTTCAACCGGATGACCGGCCAGGTCGTCCGGGCGATCAGGGAGTGCCCGTTTCCGGTGATCGCGGCGGTGCACGGCGTGGCGGCCGGCGCCGGAGCGGTCCTCGCCCTCGCCGCCGACTTCCGCGTGGCCGACCCGAGCGCCCGCTTCGCCTTCCTCTTCACCCGCGTCGGCCTGTCCGGCGGTGACATGGGCGCGGCCTATCTGCTGCCCCGCGTCGTCGGCCTCGGCCACGCCACCCGCCTGCTCATGCTGGGCGAACCGGTCCGGGCCCCCGAGGCCGAGCGCATCGGCCTGATCAGCGAACTGACGGAAGAGGGCCGGGCGGACGAGGCCGCGCTGACGCTGGCCCGCCGCCTGGCCGACGGCCCCGCCCTGGCGTACGCCCAGACGAAGGCCCTGCTGACGGCCGAACTGGACATGCCCCTGGCGGCCTCGATCGAGCTGGACGCCTCGACCCAGGCGTTGCTGATGAACGGCGAGGACTACGCCGAGTTCCACGCGGCCTTCACGGAGAAGCGCCCGCCGAAGTGGCGGGGGAGGTGAGCCTTCATGCGCGTGGCGATCATCGGCGGTGGCCCCGGTGGCCTGTACGCGGCAGCGCTGCTCAAGCGGCTCGATCCCACCCGTGAGGTCACCGTCTGGGAGCGCAACGCCCCGGACGTCACCTTCGGCTTCGGGGTGGTCCTGTCCGACGAAACGCTGGGCGGCATCGAACATGCCGACCCCGTGGTGTACGAGGCGCTGCAGGAGCACTTCGTCCGCTGGGACGACATCGACATCACGCACCGAGGTGTACGGCACCGCTCCGGAGGCCACGGTTTCGCGGCGCTGGGCCGCCGTCGCCTCCTCGGGATCCTGCAAGAACGCTGCCGCGCGCTCGGAGTGGGGCTGAAGTTCTCCGCCGAGGCGCCGCACCCGGACGTGCTGGCGGCGGAGTACGACCTCGTCGTAGCCGCCGACGGAGTGCACAGCACCACCCGCGACACCTACGCCGATGTGTTCACCCCCCAGGTGACGACGCACCGCTGCCGCTACATCTGGCTCGCCGCGGACTTCCCCTTCGACGCCTTCCGCTTCGAGATCGCCGAGACCGAACACGGCGTCATGCAACTGCACGGCTACCCCTATGCGTCCGACGCCTCCACCGTGATCGTCGAGATGCGCGAGGAGGTCTGGAAGGCGGCGGGATTCGACGAAGTCGCCCCGCACGAGTCCATCGAGCGCTGCGCCAAGATCTTCCCCGACGCTCTTCGCGGCCGCTCGCTGCACTCCAACAACTCGACGTGGACCACCTTCCGTACGGTGGTCAACGCCTGCTGGTCGCACGGCAACGTCGTCCTCCTCGGCGACGCCGCGCACACCGCCCACTTCTCCATCGGCTCCGGCACCAAACTCGCCGTCGAGGACGCCCTCGCCCTCGCCGCCTGTCTCCAGGAACAGCCGGACGTCCCCAGCGCGCTGGCGGCCTACGAGGAGGAGCGCAAACCCGTCGTCGCCTCCACCCAGCGGGCCGCCCGCGCCAGCCTCGAATGGTTCGAGAACCTCCCCCTCCACCTCGGCCAGCCGCCCCGCCAGTTCGCCTTCAACCTGCTCACCCGCAGCCGCCGCGTCACCCACGACAACCTCCGGCTGCGCGACGCCCACTTCACCGAGGCGGTCGAGCGCGAGTTCGGCTGCCCGCCCGGCACACCCCCGATGTTCACCCCGTTCCGGCTGCGCGGCCTGACCCTGCGCAACCGGGTCGTGGTGTCGCCGATGGACATGTACTCCGCCACCGACGGCGTCCCCGGCGACTTCCACCTGGTCCACCTCGGCTCCCGCGCCCTCGGCGGGGCCGGTCTGGTCATGACCGAGATGGTGTGCGTGAGCGAGGAGGGCCGTATCACGCCGGGCTGCGCCGGGCTCTACACCGGCCGGCAGGCCGAGGCGTGGCGGCGCGTCACCGACTTCGTGCACGGCCAGGCCCCCGGCACCGCGATCGGCGTCCAGCTCGGTCACTCCGGCCGCAAGGGCTCCACGAAGCTGATGTGGGAGGGCATGGACGAGCCGTTGCCCCACGGCAACTGGCCCCTCGTCGCCGCCTCCCCGCTGCCGTACAAGCCGGGCAGCCAGACCCCGCGCCAGCTCTCCCGTGCCCAACTCACCGACATCCGCGAGCAGTTCACGGCCGCCGCCTGGCGGGCCGCCCGAGCCGGGTTCGACCTGCTGGAGCTGCACTGCGCACACGGCTATCTGCTCTCCGGCTTCCTCTCCCCGCTCACCAACCGGCGCACCGACGCCTACGGCGGCTCGCCGGAGCGGCGGCTGAGGTTCCCGCTGGAGGTCTTCGACGCCGTACGCGCGGTGTGGCCGGCGGAGCGGCCCATGACGGTCCGCATCTCGGCCACGGACTGGGCCGAGGGCGGTACGACCGCCGAGGACGCGGTCGGGGTCGCCCGCGCCTTCGCCGCGCACGGGGCCGACGCGATCGACGTCTCCACCGGGCAGGTCGTGGCCGAGGAACGGCCGGAGTTCGGGCGGTCGTACCAGACGCCGTTCGCCGACCGGATCCGGCACGAGGTCGGGGTCCCGGTGATCGCCGTCGGCGCTATCTCGTCCTGGGACGACGTCAACTCGCTGATCCTGGCCGGGCGTACGGACCTGTGCGCGCTGGGCCGCCCGCACCTGTACGACCCGCACTGGACGCTGCACGCGGCGGCCGAGCAGGGGTACGAGGGCCCCGGCGTCGCCTGGCCCGCTCCCTACCGCGCGGGCAGCAGGCGCCCGCAGACCGGGCGCACGGACGCCCCGAAGCCGCGGTTGACCCTCGGCGGATGATTGTCAGTGCCGTCTGCTGTACTCGACTCGTGGGGGCAGTCAGGCGAACGGAGACGTCATGGGCGTGTCGCACGAGTACTTCCGCGCCGACGACCGGGGGACGGCGGTGGAGCGGGTGACCGGGCCGGACGGTGACCGGCTGGGCGTGGACGGGCTCGATGTGGGGGGCATGGACCCTCACCTGGCGCTGCCCCGGCTGATCGCCTTCGCGGCGGGCATACCGCCCGCCCGCGGGGAGCGGCCCGAACTGGTCTGGCCCGACCCGGACGAGGTGCCGTACCCCGATGAGACGCTGGTGACGTCCGGGACCGCCTGGGACGACGGGACGTTCCTCGAGGAACTGCCCGACGCCTGGCGGGACACGCTGGCCGACGTGGTCGAGGACGCGGTGCCGATGCTCGCGCTCCAGGCGTGTGACCTCGACGAGGCGCACTTCGCCGACTACCTGCACGCCGAGGACAGCATCCGCACGTTCGTCGGCCTGGCCCACCGCGCCCGGACGGAGGGAGCACACCTGTACTGCCTGACCTCCCTGTGAAACCGCCCCGTCTCACACCCCCGCGAACTCCGCCCCCGCGTCCCGCAGCCTCTTGTGCAGCCCCTGGAACACCTGCGCCGAGCGCACGCCCGGCCAGCCCGCGGGGAGCAGAGGAGTGGGCAGACCGGGGTCGGCGTAGGGCAGGTGGCGCCAGGAGTCGAGGGCGAGGAGGTAGTCCCGGTAGGCCTCCTCGGGCGGGGTGCCCGGACGGTGCTCCCAGGCGCGCAGCACCGGGGCGTGCGCGTCCAGGAAACGCTCGTGCGCCTTGGCGATCGCGGCCAGGTCCCACCAGCGGGCGACCGCCTCGGCGGTCGGCGCGAAGCCCAGGTGCTCACCGCGGAAGAAGTCGACGTACGGATCCAGGTGCAGCCGGCGCAGGGTGTGCTCCGTCTCCTCGTACAGCCGGGCCGGGGCGATCCACACACCCGGTGCCGCCGTGCCGAAGCCCAGGCTCGCCAGCCGGGAGCGCAGCACATGGCGCTTCTGCCGCTCCGACTCGGGCACGGAGAACACCGCCAGCACCCAGCCCGCGTCCGCCACGGGCGGCGTCGCGTAGATGCGCCGGTCGCCGTCCTCCATCAACTGGCGTGCCTCCGGCGAGAGTTCGTAGCCCGCCGCGCCCTGCTGCGTACGGGCCGGCAGCAGCAGGCCGCGGCGTTTGAGCCGGGACACGGAGGACCGGACCGAGGGCGCGTCCACGCCGACCGCGGCCAGGAGCCGGATCAGCTCGGCGACGGGCACCGGGCCGGGCATGAAGCGGCCGTACGCGCCGTAGAGCGTGACGATGAGGGACCTGGGGGCGTGCTGCTCGGACACGTTGATCATTTTAGGTCGTCGGCATCACTGCCGGTCACCTTCGGTGCGCAGCCGGAAGCGCTGCAGTTTGCCGGTGGCGGTGCGGGGGAGCGCGTCGAGGAAGACGAACTCGCGCGGGCACTTGTAGGGAGCCAGCTCGGACTTGACGAACGCGCGCAGGGCCTCCGGGTCGCGCGGGGCGCCCTCGCGCAGCACCGTGTAGGCCACCACCACCTGTCCCCGGGCCTCGTCCGGGCGGCCGACGACCGCCGTCTCCAGCACGTCCGGGTGGCGCAGCAGCGCGTCCTCCACCTCCGGACCGGCGATGTTGTACCCGGCGGAGATGATCATGTCGTCGGCGCGGGCCACATAGCGGAAGTAGCCGTCGGGGTCGCGGACGTATGTGTCGCCGGTGATGTTCCAGCCGCCGCGCACGTACTGCCGTTGCCGTGGGTCGGCGAGGTAGCGGCAGCCGACCGGGCCGCGCACGGCGAGCAGACCGGGCTCGCCGTCGTGCACCGGCGCGCCGTGCGCGTCCTGCACCCGCGCCTGCCAGCCCGGCACCGGCACGCCCGTGGTGCCCGGCCTGATGTGCTCGTCCGCGGCGGACACGAAGATGTGCAGCAGCTCGGTCGCACCGATGCCGTTGATGAGCCGGAGTCCGGTGCGCTCGTGCCAGGCCCGCCAGGTGGCCGCGGGCAGGTTCTCGCCGGCCGACACACAGCGCCGTAGCGACGTCACGTCATGGCCGTCGAGCTCTTCCAGCATGGCGCGGTAGGCGGTCGGCGCGGTGAACAGGACCGACACGCGGTGCTCGGCGATCGCGGGGAGCAACTGGCGGGGGCCGGCCTGTTCCAGCAGCAGGGAGCTGGCGCCGGCCCGCATCGGGAATACCACCAGTCCGCCGAGGCCGAAGGTGAAGCCGAGCGGGGGAGAGCCGGTGAAGACGTCGTCCGCATGGGGTTGCAGCACATGCTTCGAAAAGGTGTCGGCTATGGCCAGCACATCCCGGTGGAAGTGCATGCACCCTTTCGGGCGACCCGTGGTGCCCGAGGTGAACGCGATCAGGGCCACGTCGTCGGCCGCGGTGTCGACCGCCGGGTAGGGCGTGCCGGGCGTCGGACGGTGCAGGAGGTCGTCGGGGCCGTCACCGCCGTACGTGGTGATCCGCAGCCCGGGTATGTCGGCCTTCGCCAGGTCCTCCACCGACCGGATGTCGCACAGCGCGTGCCGCACCAGGGCGATGTCGCACATCGTGGCCAGCTCGTGGCCGCGCTGCTGGGCCAGCACGGTGACCGCGATCGCGCCCGCCTTCAGCACGGCCAGCCAGCAGGCGGCCAGCCAGGGCGTGGTGGGGCCGCGCAGCAGTACCCGGTTGCCGGGGACCACCCCGAGGTCGCCGGTGAGTACGTGCGCGATCCGGTCGACGTGGGCGCGGAGTTCGCCGTACGTCCAGGTGGGGCCGTTCGGTGTGTGGAAGACCGGGCGGTCCGCCGCGGCGTGGTCCAGGAGTGCGGCGGCGCAGTTCAGCCGATCGGGGTAGCGCAGCTCCGGCAGGTCGAACCGCAGCTCGGGCCATTCGTCGGGCGGCGGCAGATGGTCGCGCGCGAAGCTGTCGACATGGGCCGAGCGTTGCATGGCGGTTCGCCCCCTTGCCGTGACAAACGTCGAAACGGGCGTCGTGGTGGGCACCGGCGTCCTGGTGGGCTCGCGAATCGAGCGTATCGTGTTGGTGACGGCAGTCAAGCTTGCGCGATAACGTCGAGGGGGAGCCGGGGTGGGCCACTCCCCGGACAGGGCGGCGAGGGGTCCTGCCCACCCCTCGCCGGAAGGCGCCGGGGCGGGCCGCGAGGGCCCGGTCCCGGACGGCGAACGGGAAGGGTCCTGGTGGCCCCGCCCGGAGGGAGGACCGGCAGTGCCCGCATTCTCGCTGGAACCGCGGCAGACCGCCTGGTGTGCCGAGCTGCGCACCCTGGCCGTCGAACGGCTGCGCCCGCTCGCCGAGAAGGGCGAACCGGGACACGTCAACCGGCCGCTCCTCGCCGAGCTCGGCCGACTCGGCCTGCTGGCACGGCTGTTCAGCTCCGGCGCACTGGACCTGTGCCTGATGCGGGAGTCCCTCGCCCAGGCCTGCACCGAGGCCGAGACCGCCCTCGCCCTCCAGGGCCTGGGTGCCCATCCGGTGCACGCCCACGGCAGCCCCGCCCAGCGTGAGCGCTGGCTGCCCCGGGTCGCCGACGGCAGCGCGGTCGCCGCCTTCGCGCTGAGCGAGCCGGGGGCCGGATCGGACGCGGCCGCGCTGTCCCTCGCGGCCGAGCCCGACGGGGGCGGCGGCTGGCGGCTCACCGGCGCCAAGTGCTGGATCTCCAACGCCCCCGAGGCCGACTTCTACACCGTCTTCGCCCGCACCACACCCGCCGCCGGCGCCCGGGGCGTGACCGCCTTCCTCGTCCCCGCCGACCGGCCCGGCCTGACCGGCGGCGCACTGGAGATGCTCTCGCCGCACCCCATCGGCGCCCTGGACTTCGACGCCGTGCCGGTCACCGCCGACGACGTGCTCGGCACGGTGGACCGCGGCTTCGCCGTCGCCATGGGCACCCTCAACCTCTTCCGCCCCAGTGTCGGTGCCTTCGCGGTCGGCATGGCCCAGGCCGCGCTCGAGGCCACCCTCGAACACACCCGCCGCCGCGAGGCCTTCGGCGGCCGGCTGATGGACCTGCAGACCGTCTCCCACCAGGTCGCCGAGATGGCCCTGCGCACGGAGGCGGCCCGGCTGATGGTCTACGCGGCGGCGACGGCGTACGACGACGGCGCGGCGGATGTACCGGGGCGCGCCGCGATGGCCAAGCTGCTCGCCACCGAGACCGCGCAGTACGTCGTGGACACCGCCGTGCAGCTGCACGGCGCCCGCGCCCTGCGCTGCGGCCACCTGCTCGAACACCTCTACCGTGAGGTGCGCGCCCCGCGCATCTACGAGGGCGCGAGCGAGGTCCAACGGGGCATCATCGCCAAGGAGTTGTACGCACAGACGGAGGAGGGATCCCGGTGACGACAGAGCGCGTCAACCCACCCGAGCTGTCCCCGCCCACGGGCTTCTCGCACGCCGTCGTCGCCTTCGGCTCCCGTGTGGTGTTCCTCGCGGGCCAGACCGCTCTCGACGCCGACGGCAAGGTCAGCGGTGACACGCTCCCCGAGCAGTTCGAGCGGGCCCTCGGCAACCTCCTCACGGCCCTGCGCACGGCCGGCGGCACCCCCGCCGACCTCGCACGGGTCACCGTCTACGCCACGGACGTCGCCGCGTACCGCGCCCACGCCGGGCACCTTGGCCGTATCTGGCAGGACTTGGCGGGCCGTAACTATCCGGCGATGGCCGTCGTGCAGGTCGTACGGCTGTGGGACGAGCAGGCGATGGTGGAACTGGACGGCTTCGCGGTGCTGCCGTAGCCGGCGTGCCGGCGTAGCCGGGCTGCTGCCGTTGCCGGGCTGCTGCCGTAGCCGGACTGCTGTCGCGGCCCACAGGGCCGGCCGATGCGCAGCCGCGCAGGCCGCGCAGGCCGCTCAAACCGCTCCGGCCGCTCGGGTCTCTCAGGCCGCGACGGCCGGCCGCTCCGCCGGGACCCGGCACGGCGGGACGACGCTGCCGTCCGGGTGCAGTTCGCCGCTGTCGTCGAAGACGATCGAGCCGTCGCACAGCAAGGTCCAGCCCTGCTCGGGGTGGGCGGCCACCGGGTGCCGCCGGGCGGGACCGGACGCGGGGCACGAGGACTGGTTGGAGCACATGGCGCACCTCCACATCGGGATCTGAGGGGCCGGCGGATGCGGCCGCCGCCCGTCATACACAGACCATGCTCTCGTCGTGAACGCACCGGAACCGTGCGCCGTGAAGCGTGACAACACCCGGACAACTCCCGGACGGTTCCATGACGCGCCACCGTTGGAGTGACGATCACGCCCGGCGGCACGGCCGCCCGGTACCAGTGGAAGCCCCCAAGCCACGAAACCGGGAGGTACCCCATGCCCAAACGTCCCGCCCTCGCCGCGGCCCTCGGCGCCGCCGCCCTGCTGTGCGCCGCCGTCGGCCCGGCCACCGCCGATCCCTCCGAGACCGTGACCGTCGATCCGACCGGCCGTATCGCCGACGACGGCACCATCACCCTTTCCGGCACCTACCGCTGCTCCGGGTCCACCGGCCTCGCCTTCGTCAGCTCCTCGATCAGCCAGGGCGACCACACCTCCGTGTACCCCATCGGCGGCACCGCTGCCCAGTGCGACGGCGCCGAGCACAGGTGGGAGAACTCCGGCCCGATCTCGCCCAGGACCCTCAAGGCCGGCAAGGCCCACGTACAGGTCACGATCACGGAACTGCGCGCCGGCGGGCTCCTGCTGCTGCCGGCCTTCCACGCCGTCCAGGATCAGGACGTCAAGCTCGCCCAGGAGTGACGGGCGCCGTGTGCTTCGCCGGGCGGTGCGGCACATCCTGCGCTGCCGGACCGCGCGGAGCCGCCGCACGCCCCGTCAGCAGCGCCGCAGGCTGCGGGTGCGGCGTGGCTGAGCGGCACCGCCGTGCCAGGGCGATGGCCGCCGCCCGCCCGCGTCGCACGGCTCCCGCCCCAACTCATCACGCGTCAGGCGTGGTTGAGTCCATCCTGTTCCGGCTCCGCCTGTCTGGGCCGGACCACCGGGGCCTCGGGGCGGCGCAACGCGGCCACGAACTTGTAGCGCGATCCCCGGTACACCGAGCGCACCCACTCCACCGGTGTGCCCTCCGCGTCCCGCGCGTGCCGGGAGAGCAGCAGCATCGGCAGGCCCACGTCGGTGGCGAGCAGCTGTGCCTCGCGTGGGGTCGACAGCGAGGTCTCGATGGTCTCGTCGGCCTCCGCGAGATGGACGCCGTACACCTCGGCGAGCGCCGTGTACAGCGACGGACAGGTGTCCAGGGACGAGCGCAGGCCGGGGAAGCGGCGCGCGGACAGATGGGTCGTCTCGATCGCCATCGGATCGCCGCTCGCCAGCCGCAGCCGCTCGATGCGCAGCACCCGTTCGCCGATGGCGATGCCGAGCAGGGCCGAGAGCCGCTCGTCCGCCGGCACCTCCCCGATGTCCAGCATCTGCGAGGCGGGCGTGAGGCCCTGCGCCCGCATGTCCTCGGTGTGCGAAGTGAGCTGGAGCGTGCGGTACAGCTTGGGCTGGGCGACGAAGGTGCCCTTGCCCTGGATCCGGTCGAGGCGGCCCTCGCCCACGAGTTCCGTGAGCGCCTGCCGGATGGTGGTCCGGGAGGTGTCGAACCGGACGGCGAGCAGCCGCTCGGCCGGCATGGCCGAACCGGGCTGCAGCCCCTCGGCCATGGCGAGCAGCCGCTGTTTGATCCGGTAGTACTTCGGCACGCGCGCGGTGCGGCCGAACGCCCCCCTGTGCGGCTGGGCGCTGCTGACGTCGGTGGTCATGCCTGCCTTCCCGGCTGTGTCGACGGTCTCCCGTTATAGCGACCAACTGCCCTATGGTCTAGTCCAACCCGCTTCCGCAGGTACGGTCCAACCGGAGGCCCGGGCGAAAGGGGCGGATGCGGACGGACGCCTTCCGGTGACGTTCTCGTAACGGCCGGAATCGGCTTCCCGGACCACTCTTGACACCCCGAAAGGTCTAGGCCAAGCTCCACCGTACTGGTCTACACCATTAGTGGCCAGGTCCCGAGCCCTACGTGCAACAGCGTCGTACGCAGGTCACCGCCGAGGGCGTGGGGGGTTAGTGGCATCCCTGAGGAGGGTGGCGTGAAGCGCAAGCTCGCTGCCGCGATCGTGATCGCGGGCATGATGGTCTCCGTTGCGGCGTGTGGCGGAAACGACGGCAAGGACAGCGGCAAGGACGCGGGACCGGACAGCTGGAAGGGCCAGACGCTGACGGTCTGGACGATGACCGGCTCCGCGCCGCCGCAGTGGACCAAGGACGTCCAGGCCGCGTTCGAGAAGAAGACCGGCGCGAAGCTGAAGTTCGAGATCCAGAAGTGGGACGGGATCCAGCAGAAGATCACCACCGCCCTCTCCGAGGACAACCCGCCGGACGTCCTGGAGGTCGGCAACACCCAGACCCCCGCCTACGCGGCCACCGGCGGCCTCGCCGACCTCTCCGACGTCAAGAAGGAGATCGGCGCCGACTGGACGCCCTCGCTCTCCCAGTCCTCGGTGTACGAGAGCAAGCAGTACGCCGCCCCCTGGTACTTCGCCAACCGCGTCGTCATCTACAACAAGGCGATCTGGGCGAAGGCCGGCATCAAGTCCACCCCGAAGACCCGCGACGAGTTCTTCAAGGACCTGGACACCATCGGCAAGAAGACCGGCGCCGAGCCGCTCTACCTGCCCGGCCAGAACTGGTACTTCCTCGACGGCCTGATCATCGGCCAGGGCGGCGACCTGGTGAAGAAGCAGGGCGACAAGTACGTCTCCAACCTCGCCGACCCCAAGGTCGCCGCGGCCATGGACATCTACAAGAAGTACGCCTCCTACTCCAAGGCCCCCAAGGACAAGGACGAGGCCACCCCGCAGCAGGCCCAGGTCTTCGCCAAGGGCAAGACCGGCGCGTTCATCGGCATGGGCTGGGAGGCCGCCACCGCCATCCAGGCCGACAAGTCCATCGAGAAGGACCTCGGCTACTTCACCATCCCGGGCGCCACGGCCGACAAGCCCGAGGGCGTGTTCCTCGGCGGCTCCAACCTGGCCGTCGCCCAGAACAGCAAGAAGCAGTCGCTGGCCAAGGAGTTCCTGAAGATCGCCCTGTCCGACCAGTACGAGGGCGAACTGGCCAAGCTCAGCGGCATCGTCCCCAACAAGACGTCCCTGCAGAGCAACGACAAGGGCAACCCGGCCGCCGAGGCGGCCGCGCCCGCCGCCGCGGGCGGTGGCACCACCCCGCTGATCCCCGCGTGGGCCGCGGTGGAGAACACCCCGAACCCGATCAAGTCCTACATGACCGCGGTGCTGAACGGCAAGGCTCCCGCGGCGGCCGCCAAGGACGTCGAGGCCGAGATCAACAAGCGCCTGGCCCAGCAGAACTGATGACCCGCGCCGGGGGCGCCGCGGCAGGCGCCCCCGGCCCAGTCGTTCGTACGGCCGGTTCGGCCACGGAAGAGATGGCAACTCATGTCAGTGCAGACCCAAGGCACGGACACGGCCGGGGAGCCCGCTGTCCGCAAGGCCCGGATACCAGGGCCGCCGCCGGGTGCGGACCGTGACTCCGGGTCCCCGTCCCGCCGCGGTGCCGCCGCACCCTACCTCCTGCTGCTGCCCGCGCTGCTGGCCACCCTGGTCCTGCTCGGCTGGCCGCTGGTCAAGAACGGCATGCTGTCGTTCCAGAACCTGAACCCGCGCCAGCTCATCCAGCACCTCACCGAGTGGAACGGCGTCGACAACTACAAAGAGGTCCTGACCGGTTCGGACTTCTGGAAGGTCGTCGAGCGCACGGTCTTCTTCACCGCCGCCAACGTCGTCCTGATCATGGTGTTCGGCACCCTGATCGGGCTGCTGCTCGCCCGGCTCGGCAAGAAGATGCGGCTGACGCTGCTGATGGGCCTCGTCCTCGCCTGGGCCATGCCCGTCATCGCGGCGACCACCGTCTACCAGTGGCTGTTCGCCCAGCGCTTCGGCGTCGTCAACTGGGTCCTGGACAAGCTCGGCTGGCACTCCATGGCGGACTACAACTGGCTCGGCACCCAGTTCTCCACCTTCTCCGTGGTCACCCTGCTCATCGTCTGGATGTCGGTCCCGTTCGTCGCCATCAACCTGTACGCCGCCACCACCACCATCCCCAAGGAGCTGTACGAGGCCGCGGCCCTGGACGGCGCCGGCGCCTGGCAGGGCTTCACCTCCGTGACCCTGCCGTTCCTGCGGCCGTTCCTGTACTCCACGACCTTCCTCGAGGTCATCTGGGTCTTCAAGGCGTTCCCGCAGGTCTTCGCCATGAACGAAGGCGGCCCGGACCGGCTCACCGAGACCCTTCCGATCTACGCCTATGTCGAGGGCGTCGGCAACCAGCACTTCGGGGTCGGCGCGGCGATCTCCTTCCTGACCATCCTGGTGCTGCTCGTCATCACCTCGTACTACCTGCGCATGGTGCTCAAGCAAGAGGAGGAGGAGCTGTGAAGCGCTCGCTCTTCGGCCGTATCTGGCCCAACGCGACCGCCGTCATCCTCTTCGCCGGCTTCGTGTTCCCCGTCTACTGGATGTTCGCGACGGCATTCAAGCCGACCGGCGACATCATCTCCGAGAACCCGGTGTGGTTCCCGACGAACGTCACCTTCGGCCACTTCAAGCGGGCGATCCACGCCGACCACTTCTGGACGCTGGTGCTCAACTCCGTCACCGTCACGGTCTGTTCGGTGCTGTTCTCGCTCGTCATCGCGCTGTTCGCCGCGTTCGCCCTGGCACGGATGCGGTTCAAGGGGCGGCGCGGGCTCATCGTGACCTTCATGCTGGCGCAGATGGCCCCCTGGGAGGTCATGATCATCGCCATCTACATGATCGTCCGTGACAACGACATGCTCAACAGCCTGGTCCCGCTCACCGTCTTCTACACGATGATGGTGCTGCCCCTCACCATCCTGACACTGCGCGGCTATGTCGCCGCCGTACCGAAGGAGCTGGAGGAGTCGGCGATGGTCGACGGCTGCACCCGCATCCAGGCCTTCGCCAAGGTGATCTTCCCGCTGCTCGCGCCCGGCCTCATGGCCACCTCGCTGTTCGGGTTCATCACCGCCTGGAACGAGTTCCCGCTCGTCCTGATCCTCAACAAGGACATCGAGAAGCAGACCCTGCCGCTGTGGCTGTCGCAGTTCCAGACCGCCTTCGGCGACGACTGGGGCGCCACCATGGCCGCCTCGTCCCTGTTCGCGCTGCCCATCCTGATCCTCTTCATCTTCCTGCAACGCAAGGCTGTCAGCGGTCTGACCGACGGAGCCGTGAAGGGATGACGCCCCCGATGACCACACTCGCCACCACTGCATCCGACAGCGGCGGCGCCGCGGGCGACACCCTCACCCGGGACGCCCTCGCGGTGCTCCAGCCGGGGTTCGACGGCACCACCGCGCCCGACTGGGTGCGCCGCCGCCTCGGTGAGGGCCTCGCCTCCGTCGCCCTGTTCGGCCGCAACGTCGCCGGCGAGGACCAGGTCACCGCGCTCACCGCGCAGTTGCGGGCCGAGCGGGACGATCTGCTCGTCGCCATCGACGAGGAGAGCGGCGACGTCACCCGTCTCGACGTGCGCACCGGCTCCTCCTTCCCCGGCAACCACGCCCTCGGCGCCGTCGACGACCCCGGTCTCACCCGGGCCGTCGCCCGCGAGCTGGGCCGGCGCCTTTCCGTCTGCGGCGTCAACTTCGACTGGGCGCCCTCCGCCGACGTCAACGCCAACCCCGCCAACCCCGTCATCGGCGTCCGCTCCTTCGGCGCGAGCACCGAGCTGGTCGCCCGGCACACCGCCGCCTGGGTCGAGGGCCTGCAGTCCACCGGCGTCGCCGCCTGCACCAAGCACTTCCCGGGGCACGGTGACACCAACGTCGACTCCCACCACGCCGTACCCCGCATCGACGTCGACGCCGACACCCTGTTCGCCCGCGAACTGCCCCCGTTCCGCGCGGCCATCGCCGCCGGCACCCGGGCGATCATGAGCGCGCACATCCTCGTCCCGGCCCTCGACCCCGGCCGGCCGGGCACCCTCTCCCGCCGCATCCTCACCGAGCTGCTGCGCGAGGAGCTCGGCTACCAGGGCCTGATCGTCACCGACGGCATGGAGATGCGCGCGATCTCCGGCACCTACGGCCTGGAGCACGGTGTGGTCCTCGCGATCGCGGCCGGCGCCGATGCCATCTGCGTCGGCGGCGGGCTGTGCGACGAGGACACCGTGCTGAAGCTCAGGGACGCGCTCGTGGCCGCCGTACGCTCCGGCGAACTGCCCGAGGAACGGCTCGCCGACGCCGCCGCCCGGGTGCGCGACCTGGCCCGGTGGACGGCCCGCCGCGCTGCGGACACCGCGCCCAACCCGGAGATCGGCCTGGTCGCGGCCCGCCGCGCGCTCACCGTGACCCGCTCCGGTCCCGCCACAGCGGTCACCGCACCGGTCTACGTCGCCCAGTTCGAGCCCGCCCGCAACATCGCCGTCGGCGACCAGACCCCGTGGGGCGTGACCGCCGAGCTGCAGCGGCTGCTGCCCGGCACCACCGCCGGCTCCTTCACCGGCGACGGCGCAGGCCCGGAGGCTCTGGCGGCGGCCGACGGCCGCCGGATCGTCGCCGTGGTCCGCGACGAACACCGGCACGACTGGATGCGTTCCGCCCTCGACACCCTGCTCGCCGCCCGCCCGGACACCGTCGTCGTGGAGATGGGCCTGCCGCAGGCCACCCCGCGCGGCGCCCTGCACATCGCCACGTACGGCGCCGCCCGGGTGTGCGGGGTGGCGGCGGCGGAGGCGGTCGTCGCCGGCTGACGGAACCGGCCACACCACCGGCCGGCACCGGCCGCCCGCCATCTCGCGGGCGGCCTACTCCCTCTTGCTCTTTTCCCGGATCTCAACCGCACCTTGTGTTCCAGAGGAATCGCATGCAAACGCCCCACCCCCATCCCCACCTCCACCGAGCCGCCTCCGCGCGCCCCTACTTCAGCGCCGACGGCGAGACCTACCTCACGCCCACCCCGCTGCGCCACATCGAGAAGTCCCAGCCCCTCAGGGTGCTCTCCGAAGAGGACTTCGCCTTCTGGCAGACGTACGGCCATGTCGTCGTCCGCGAGGCCATCACCCCCGGCGAGGCCAAGCAACTCCTCGACTTCGCCTGGCAGTTCCAGGGCTTCGACCCCGACAGGCCCGAAACCTGGTACGAGGAGCCGGAGTTCCGATCCGAACTCGACCAGCACCTGTTCATCTACGGCTTCGTCGAGGCCTACCACCACCAGCTCATCTGGGACAGCCGCCAGAACCGGCGGGTCTACGACGCGTTCGCGGACGTCTGGGACTGCGACGAGCTGTGGGTCACCCTGGACCGGCTGAACCTCAACCCGCCCAACACACGCACCCGTTCCCGCTCCCTGATCGAGCCCACCGACGAGGGCTTCGACATCGAACTGCACTGGGACGTCGACACCACCCTCGCCGTGCTGCCGCAGCGCGTGCAGGGCATCATCGCCCTCACCGACACCCGGCCCGAACTCGGCGGCTTCCAGTGCGCCCCGGAACTCTTCCGCCGCTTCGAGGAATGGCGCATCGCCCGGCCCGCCGGCCGCGACCCGGTACGCCCCGGCACCGACCGCGCCGAGTTCCCCGTGATCCGCCCCGACCTCCAGGCCGGTGACCTGCTCATCTTCAACGGGCTGCTGGCGCACGGCGTGGCACCGAACCTCTCTGACAACGGTGTCCGAGCCGTCCAGTACCTGTCGATGATGCCCGCCCTGGAGGAGCACACGGCGCTGCGCGACTCCCGGATCGACTCCTGGCGCACCCTCGCGACACCCACGTGGAACGCCACCCTCCTCGGCGACGCCCGCAAGCCGGAGGCCGACCGCTACGGCCCCGCCGCGCTCAACCCCCTCGGCAGAAGACTGCTCGGCCTGGACTCCTGGACCGCCCCGGCGGAAGAGGCACAGTGAACCGCATCTGCCTCTGCCTGCCCACCAACCGGGCCTGCTCCGCCACCATCGCCGCCCTGCACGACGAGGCCGCCTACGCCGCCCGCCGCCTCGGCGCCGACGTCCAGCTGCTGATCCTCGACTCCTCCGGCGACCGCACCCGCACCGAGCACGCCCGGACCGTCGCCGCCCTGCCGGCCACCCGGCACGTCACCGTCCACCACCTCGACGAGGACGCCCAGCGCGCCTTCCTGCGCCGGGCCATCGGGCAGGCCGGCCTGCCCGAGCCCGACCGGCTGCTGCACCTGATGCTCCCGCCCGCCGTCTCCTACGGCGCCTGCACCAACCGCGCCTTCCTGCTGGCCGCCGCCCTCGGCTGCGACTCGCTGCACCGCAGGGACTCCGACAGCACCTACCAACTCCACGCCGGACAACCGGTGTTCCCCGTCCACCACGAGCTGCCCTGGCTGGGCAGGCCCGCCGCCGAGGCCACGGCCGGCGGCCTGCGCACCGACCTCGACGCGGCGCTGCTGGGCCGCCCGGTGTCGCTGACCGGCGCCTCCTTCATCGGCGAACTCTCCGTCGACATAGGGGAGATACGGCGCCTGGACGAGGGGGTCTACCACGACGTCGTCAGCCTCTGGGCGCCCGCCGACTGGCCGGAGGGACGCAAACGGGAGCTGGTCGAGGAGTCCTTCACCGGCGCGGGCACGGCACCCTTCACAGGCGACCGGGCGACCCTCACCGTGGTCGACCCCATGCGCGTCGACATGTGCAACATCGCCTTCGACCGCGCGGTGTACGAACGCTTCCCCCTGCCACCCGCCACCGACACCATCGGCAGCGACTACTTCCTCCTCCACCTGGTCCACGACGCCGGCCTGCCCGGCATCCTGCACAACCGCCACATCGAGAACTTCCACACCCCCGAACGCCGCACCGACACCGGCTTCCCGGCCTACCAGCGACGGTTCGTGAAGTTCCTGCTGTCGATGCCCTACTTCCATCACGTCTACGACCGCATGGCCACCGAAGGCACCGGGCTGCTGGACGAGCGGCATCAGGTGCGGGCCGACCGGGTCGTGAAGCTCCTGCGCGAGAGCACGGGCCTGGACCGCACGGAGAACATCTGGCGCCTGGACCGCGTGGACACGGCGTACCGCAAACTGGGCGGCCGGTACGCGAGGTTCGCCGACCGACTTGCCGAAGAGCGCGATCGGTTGATGGACGAGGCCGAGTCGGACATGGCGGACTTCGCGTACCTGGTCACGGCGTGGCCGGCACTTGTTGAAGCGGCCCGCCGATGAGCGCCCCGCAGGGGCGCGGGGCCCTGTCTGATATGCGGCTACCGCCGCGCGGGCGCGACAAGCCACGACGGGCCCGCAGCGGACCACTCAGCGAACCCCTCGTCACGTCACTCACCACAGCCGCATCCGACCGCATCATCTACGACCTCACCGGCATAGAGCACCAATACGACGCCCTGCTCGGCGAGTTGCCCGGTACGCACATCCGCTTCGCCCTCAAGGCCTGCCCCGTCGACGAGGTCCTGCACACCCTCGCAGCCCGCGGCGCCGGATTCGACGCGGCGAGCCCCGCCGAAATCACCCAGGCCCTCCACGCCGGCGCGCAGCCGAACCACATCCACTACGGCAACACCGTCAAGTCCGACCACGACATCGCCGAAGCCCACCGCCTGGGTGTGCGCACGTTCGCCACCGACAGCGTCGAGGACGTCACCGCCGTCGCCGCACACGCCCCGGGGACACGGGTGTTCTGCCGCCTGGCCACCGGAGGCGACGGCGCCCTGTGGGGCCTGAACCGCAAGTTCGGCTGCGCCCCCGACGACGCCGTCCGCGTGCTGGCCACGGCCCGCGCGGCCGGACTCACCCCGGCCGGCCTCTCCGTGCACGTCGGTTCCCAGCAGATGACCGGCGAGGGCTGGCAGCAGGCCCTCGACACCCTCGCCGGGACCCTGACGGCGCTGGCCGGGCGGGGGATCGTACCCGACCACGTCAACCTCGGCGGCGGCCTGCCCGCGCTCGGCTACCAGGACCGCCAGGGCAACCCCCTCGACCCGCCCCTGGACAAGATCTTCACCGTGCTCCGCGAGGGCATGGACCGCCTGCGCGGCCTCACCTCCGCCCCGCTCGCCTTCGTCATGGAGCCCGGCCGCCACCTGGTCGCCGACCACGGCGCCGTACGCGCCCATGTCTCCCGCCTGACCCGGCGCCGGCAGCCGGACGGAACCGAGGCCCACTGGCTCTACCTGAGCTGTGGAAAGTTCAACGGCCTATATGAGATGGACCAGTTGACGCACCGGATGGTCTTCCCGGGGCACCGCGGGAGCGAGGAGTACGTCTCCGCGATCGTCGCCGGGCCGACCTGCGACAGCGACGATGCCTGGGGCGAGGGCCGGTACCCGGTGCGGGTGCCCCGGTCCGTCCGTTCGGGCGACCCGGTCTGGATCCTGTCCGCCGGCGCCTACGCCACCAGCTACACGACCCAGGGCTTCAACGGCATCCGCCCGCTGCCGTGCGTCTGCGTACGCGGCCAGGAAGGACGGCACTGACATGGCACACCACATACGGGGCATCACCGAGGCCGACTGGCCCCAGGTCGTGGCCCTGGAATGGGAGGCGTACGCGGGCACCTCGCTCACGGAGGGGGAGGCCGCGCTGCGCTCCCGGGCCTCGGCGGGCATCTGCTTCGTCCTGGACCTCGGCGGCCGGATCGTGGGCTATGTACTGGCCCTGCCCTACCCGAGGTTCGGCTGTCCCGACCTGACCCGGCCCGAGCCGGCCGTCCACCGCTCCGCCAACCTCCACCTGCACGACCTCGTCGTCACCGCACCGCTGCGCCGCAGAGGGCTCGGCACCCGCCTGGTCCGCCATCTGACTGACGTGGCCGTGACCCGCGGCTTCGAGACCATGTCGCTGATCGCGGTCGCCGGCAAGGAGTCCTTCTGGCGGGCGGGCGGCTACCTCCCCGACCAGGGGGCGCCCTTGCCGGCCGGATACGGCGCCGGCGCGGTCTACATGTCGACGCGGCTGGCCGCGGCGCGGAAGGCGAGCTGATGCCCGCTCCCTCCTTCCGGCGCGCCAAGTGGTCGATCGCCGCGTTCTTCTGCTTCCTCGGCTTCCAGTACGGCACCTGGGTCTCCCGCCTCCCCGCGCTGAAGACCCGGCTGGACCTGGGAGCCGGGGAAGTGGGCCTGCTGCTGATGGCCTGCGGGGCTGGTGCGGCGGCCTCCTTCCCGCTCGTCGCCGTCCTGATGCGCCGCCTCGGCTCCCGGCGCCTGTGCCTGGCCTCCGCCGTGTGCCTCGTCGCCGTACTGGCCGCCCTGTCCGCCGTACCCGACTACCCGCTCGCCATCGCGGCCACATGCGCCGACGGCGTGGCGGTCGGCTGTCTCAACGTCGCCATGAACGCCCAGGGCGCGGCACTGGAGCGGAGGTACGAGCGCACCGCCATGTCCCGGCTGCACGCCACGTTCAGCGCGGGCCTGCTCGCCGCCGCCCTGCTGACCTCCGGCGTGACCACCCTGACCGCGTCCGTCCCGGCGCACTTCGCCGTCGCCGGGGCCCTGTTGCTGCTCCTGCCGGCCGTCGCCCGCTCCGGCCTGCTGACCCACACGGAACCTCAGGCGCCGGGCGAGCCGAAGCGGAACCGCCGCCTGACCCGCCCCTCCTGGACGACCCTGCTGATGGGCTGCGCGATGGCCTTCGGCACGATCACCGAGGGCGCGATGAACGACTGGTCGACGCTCTATCTGAAGGACGTCGTCAAGGCGTCCGCGACGGTGGCCCCGCTGGGCATCGCGGTCGTCTCCGTGATGATGCTGCTGGCCCGGGTGTTCGCCGACCGCTGGCGCACCCGCTGGGGCGACGGGCGGGTGGTCCGGACCGGCAGCGCGGTGGCCGCCGCCGGCCTGGTGCTCGCCCTGCCGGCCGGCGGGGTGGTCCCGGCCCTCCTCGGCTTCGCCTGCGTCGGCCTCGGCGCGGCGGCCATCACCCCCTGCGTGTACGTCGCGGCGGCCGGCCATGGCTCCGACGCCCTGGCGCTGGTGGCCGCGATGGGCACCACGGGCCTGCTGGCCGGTCCCGCCCTGATCGGCTTCGTCGCGAGCGCGACGAACCTGACCCTGGGCATGGCCACGGTCGCCGCCTCGGCCCTCGTCGTCACCCTGGCCGCGACGTGGATTCCCTGGCGGGGGCGTGTACCGGCCGCCGCGGGCTGACGTCCCGCGGGCCGGCCCTCACCGCGCCGCCGTGTCCCCGGTGAGGACCCCGCCGAGAACCGTGGTGCACGCGGCGTGCAGTTCCGCCTCCAGGTCCATCTCGGCGTCCGGCTGCGCCCAGCGGAAGAGCGCGCCGAGATAGACGTCGCGCAGGATGAATCCCACGAGCCGGGCGTCGGCCGCCGCGCGGATCTCCCCGCGCCCCTGTCCGGCCTCCACGAAGGCCGCGAACGTGTCGCTCACATACGGCTGTTCGTGCAGCGGGAAGCCCGCCTTCACCCAGGCGGTCAGCAGCGCGCGCGTCTGGTCGGCGTCGCGCAGGCTGATGTCGGCGAGGATGCTCATACAGCGCAGCAGCGCATGCGCGGTGCTCTCCTCGCCGTCCGGCCGCAGGCCCTCGGCGGCGAGCCCGCCGTGCAGGAGTTCGCGGCGGGTCTCCCCCCAGGCCGCGATGACGTCCTCCTTGCGCTGGAAGTGGTTGAAGAACGTGCCCCGCGCGACGTCCGCGGCCTCCGTGATCTCGTCGACCGTGGTCTGCTCGTAGCCCTGCCGCGTGAACAGCTCCAGGGCGGAGTCGTAGATGCGGCTGCGGATCCGCAACTTGTTGCGTTCGCGGCGGCCCGGGACCACCGACTGCCTCTCTGTCATGTTCGCTCCTGTCACCGGCGTGGCCCCCGTCGGGGAGGGCCACCCACGGCCCTCCGCTTTACATGTATCACGATCTATCAATGAGTCATAGTTCATGTTTCCGGTACGGGGCGGCCTCCTGACGAGGCCGCCCCGCCGGCGACCGCTCAACAGGCCGCCGCCAGCCCCTGCGCCAGCGCCTGCAGGGTGCTGTCGCCGAGCAGCCGGGCCAGCGGCACGTCCTGTCCCAGCTCGTCCCGGACGCGGCTGCGCACCTGCGCGGCCGACAGCGAGTCGACGCCGTAGTCGCTCAGCCGCCGACGGATGTCGATGCGTGCCGGACGGGTGCCGACCACCCCCGCGACGATCTCGACGAACCGGGTGGCGGCATCGGGGCGTCCGGCGGCCGCCTCGGCGCGTGCGGGCTCCTCGGCCGGTGCCGGTACCGCGCGGAGCGTGGGGGCGGTGCCCGGGGCGGGCGGCGCCACCGCGCCGGTCCCCACCCGCGCCGGACCGGTCGCCCGCACCGCCCGGCGCAGCCGCTGCGCCAGCAGCCCGGGCAGCCGGGTCACCTCGCCGGTCCCCACGGAACGCAGCGTCCGCACCGACCCGGCGACCAGCGCCCCGGCCGACCGGCGCAGCTCCCACAGCGGGCGGACCGCGGCCGGCCCGCCCGGTGCCGCTCCGAGGCGGCACAGCCGGAGCCCGCGGAACTCGGCGAGCGGCCGCCCGTCCGGGTCCAGGACGGCCACGTCGGCACCGGCCACGGCTCCGCCGCGCTCGGTCCGGAACGTGGCGTGCACCCAGCACTCCGGTGCGAGTGCGTCGAGGAACCGCGCCCGGTCCAGGCCGGTCACCCGGTAGGCGGTGTGCGCCGGGACCGATCCGGGGATCGCGGCGAGCAGCGGCAGCAGGCAGGCCTCCCAGGCGGCCGGTCCGGAGATCACGGGGCGGTGCAGCTGCGCCACGGCCTCCCCGTCCCGGCGCCAGAGGTGGCGTACGGCGACCAGCCCGGGACTCGGCTCGTAGCCGCGGGTGGCGAGCTCGGCCAGGAACTCGTCCCGGGTGCGGTGCGTACGGCAGCGGTCGAGCGCGGTGTCGAGCCGTTCCCGCCAGACCGGGGCGGCCCCCGCCGCCGCCCCCGTGCCGGACTGCGTACGGTCCGCGCCGCTGCGTACGGTCGCCGTCAGGCAGAGCGTCCGCGGCGTCCCCGGGCCGGCGTACACCTCGGCGGCGGTCGTCCCGCCCCGTGCCTCGGTGTGCACGCGCAGCGCCAGTTCCGCCTGTTCGGCGGGTATCTCGACCAGCTCGTCCGACAGGCGGATGTCCTCGATGACGACGGCACCGGGGTCCGCGGCGGCCGTACCCGAGGTGACCGCCTCGTGCAGGACGGCCAGATGCACCGCGGGCGGCACGGGAGCCAGCCCGCCGACCCGTACGACGGCCTCGCTCAGGTCGGCGCGGACGTCGGTGGCGGACCGCAGGGGCGCCGGGGCCGGCGGGGCGAGGGGGCGCCGCAGCGGCTCGGTGTCCCAGGGGTGGGCGGGCAGCGGGACCCGGCGGACCTCGCCGCGGAACCAGCGCTCCCAGTCGACCCGGCCGCCGTGCGCGAAGAAGGCGCCGAGCGAGCATGCGAGCGTCAGCGGTCCGTCCGGCCGGCGGCGGTGCGTGGAGGCGACCACGGTGGGCGCACAGCCGGCTTCCCGCAGGGTGTCGCCGATCGCGCTCTGCAGCAGCGGGTGCGGGCTGATCTCCACGAAGACCGGCGTGTCCTCCTTGGCCAGGTGGCGTATCGCGTCGTGGAAGAGGGCCGGCTCGCGCAGGTTGTCCATCCAGTACCGGGCGTCGAGCTCCGGACCGGTCAGCAGGGCGCCGGTCACGGTGGACAGCATCGGGATCTCGGCCTGATGAGGCGTCACATCCGCCAGTACTCCCAGGAGTTCCTCACGCAGCGGTTCCATGGCGGGGGAGTGGGAGGCGACGTTGACCTGGACCAGGCGGTGGAAGACCTCGCGCCGCTGAAGTCGCGCGGCGATGCGCCGCAGGGCCTCGGTGTCACCGGCCAGGACGCAGGACCGCGGCGCGTTCTCCGCGGCGACGCACACGGCGCCGCCGTCCTCCGCGATCGCGTCCCGCGCCTGCTCGGGGCAGAGCTCCACGGCCAGCATCGCGCCGCGGCCGGTGACGCTCTGCATCAGCGTGCTGCGACGGCAGATCACGGCCGCGGCGGCGGCCGGGGTGAGCCCGCCCGCGACGGCCGCCGCCGCGGTCTCGCCCATGCTGTGCCCGACGCAGACGTCCGGGTCGACACCCATGTCACGCCACAGCGCGGCGAGCGCGACCTGCATGGACCACAGCACCGGCTGCACGGTGGCGACGTCGTCGGGGAAGTCGCCCGTGGCGGAGGCCAGCGTGTCGAGCACGGACCGGCCCGTCTCCGCGCGCACCAGTGCGTCGCACTCGGTCAGCGCGCGGGCGAAGGCGGGGCTGCCGGCCAGCAGGGAGCGTTCCATGCCGGTCCACTGGGAGCCCTGGCCGGGGAAGACGAAGGCCGCGGGGCGGGGGCCGTCGAAGCCGGCCTCGCCCATGCCGCCGTGCTCGGTCGGGCGGTCCTCGGCGAGCGCGCGCAGCACCTCGGCCAGCTCGTCGTGGTCGGCGCCGACGGCCCACAGCCGGTAGGGGTGGGCCTGCCGCTTCAGCGCCGCCGTGGCACACACGTCCCACAGCGGCAGGGCGCGCCCGGCACCGTCCGCCCCGAGGAAGCCGGCGTGCTCGGCCGCCATGCGCCGCAGCGCGGTGGGCGAGTGGGCGCTCAGCACCAGCAGGTGGGCGGGGCGGCCGGCGGGCAGCTCGGTCGGGCCGTGCGGTGTCACGGCCGCCGGCGCGGGCGCGGCGGCGACCACCACATGCGCGTTGGTGCCGGACAGACCGAAGGAGCTCACGCCGGCCAGCGCGCGCTCACCGCCGGTCTCCAGCGGCTGGTTCGCCGTCACCACCTGAAGCGGGCAGTCGTCCTCGGTGAGCAGCGGCTGGGGATCCCGCAGGTGCAGGGAGGCCGGCACGAGCCCGTGGCGGACGACGAGGAGCGCCTTGATCAGCCCGGCCACGCCCGCGGCCGCCTCGGTGTGCCCGATGTTGGACTTGACCGAACCGACGGGCAGCCAGCGGCGCGCCGGTCCGTCCTCGCGCAGCACCTGGGTCAGGGCCCGCAGCTCGACGGTGTCCCCGACGGGGGTGCCGGTGCCGTGGGCCTCGACGTAGTGCAGCTCGCGGGCGCTCACTCCGGCCGACCGCAGGGCCTCGCGGAGCATGGCCGCCTGGCCGTCGACGGCCGGTTTGATCAGCGAGCCGCCGGCCCGGCCGTCGTTGGTGACGGAGCTGCCCAGCAGGACGCCGAGCACCGGGTCGCCGGCCTCCTCGGCGTCCTGCAGCCGCTTGAGGACCACGACGCCGACCCCTTCGCTGCGGACGAACCCGTCGGCGTCGCTGTCGCCGAACTTGCACCGGCCGTCCGGCGAGAGCATGCCGCCCTGCGAGAAGGCGACCGCGTCCCGTGGCGAGAGGATGATGTTCGCGCCGCCGGCGATGGCCAGGTCGGTCTCGCCGGACAGCAGGCTCTGGCGGGCCATGTGCACCGCGACCAGGGACGAGGAGCAGGCCGTGTCCACGGTCATGCTGGGACCGCGCAGGTCGAGGTCGTAGGAGATGCGCCCGGCGGCCATGGCGCGGAAGTGGCTTCCGGTGGCTTCGCGCAGGGTGTGCGCGGCCAGGCTGTCCTCACCGGCCGGGCGGCCCGCGTAGTCCGCGGTGGCCTGGCCGATGAACACCCCGGCCGTGCTGCCCCGTACGTCGGGCGCGGGGATGCCCGCGGCGTCGAGGGCCTCCCGGACGACCATCAGCAGCAGCCGGTGCTGTGGGTCCATGGTGAGGGCCTCGGCCGGGGAGATACCGAAGAAGCCGGGGTCGAACCCGAACGGGTCCGGTACGAAGCCGCCGTGCCGGGAGACCGTACGGCCGGGGGTGCGGGCGGCCGGGGCGTAGTGGGCCGCGACGTCGAAGCGTTCCGGTGGGATCGGTGTCACCGCGTCGACGTTGCCGACCAGTTCGGCCCAGAACTCCTCGACGTTGCGGGCCTGTGGGAACCGGCACCCCATCCCTATGACGGCTATGGGCGTTTGCGTGCGCTCTGCACCCATCAAGAAATCCCCCTTGGCGTGCGGGTGGTGAGTGTCACGTCCATGATCGATCGTAGTACAAACATGTACTGCAGAACAAGCATCTTCTGCGATGCATGAAAAACATAGTCTGCGATACAAGAAAAGACTCTAGACCAAAAGAGGACTCTGGTTTAGTGTCGGCCGTACGGCGGCTGCCGTACCTGAGCAAGGAGGGGTGAGCTCTGTTGGATCACCACACGCCGGGGGTCACAGCCGTGAGGGACCCGGCGGACACGGACACGCTGGCCTCACTGCTCCGCCGCGCCACCCGGCTGCCCCACCTGGCATCCCGCTACGCCCCTTTCCTGCGCGAGGGGTCGGCACCGGCGCTGGCGGACCTGCCGGTGATGACACGGGAAGACCTCGCGCGGGCCACCGAGGAGGCGCTGAGCCTGCCGGACGGCGCGGGTCCGGCGCTGCTGTGGGCGGACGGGGGCACGCTGGCCGATCCGGCGCTGACCCTGCTCCCCGCGGACATGTTCGCGCCGGACGTGCGCACGGTGTGGAATCCGCTGCGTCCGTCCGACGTCCTGGCCAATCTCCACCCGCCGGGCCGGCTCAGCCAGGACCACTACTTCTACAACCGCCTCGCCGCGGAGTCCGGCGCGACCGCGCTCGCCCTCGGCCGGCTGCCCGACGGGGGCCACGAGGACTGGCTGGACCTGCTCGCCCGGCTGGGCGTCACCGCGGTGGCGGCCCCGCCGGAAGCCATGGAGCGGCTGCTCGGCGGCACCGCGGCCGGCCGCCCGGTGCCCTGGCTGCGCACCCTGCTGCTGGGCGGTGCGACCCACGACACCACGCCCGACTGGCTGATCGCCGAGCGTTTCCCGTACACGGAGACCTGGCGCCTGTACGGGACACCGAGCACCGGGGCGACCGGCCACCGCGGACCGCAGTGTCTGCTGGACGTCTACCACCCGCTGCCGCACCAGCACGTGGAGTTCGCCGACGGACGGCTGCTGGTGACCTCGCTGCACCCGGACCGGAACCCGCCGCTGATCCGTTACCGGACCGCGGACCGCGGCGAGCCGGCCACCTGCACCTGCGGGCTGCCCGGCCCGGCCCTGCGGGTCTTCGGGAGCGCGGAGCCGTACGTCCGCCTGCACGGCCGGGCCGTCTCCGCCCTGGAACTGGTCTGCCTGGCGGTGGCCACGGGAGAGGTCACCGCCGCGCAGGTCGCGGTGGACCGGGGCCAACGGCTGCAGCTGCGCGTCCGGTTGGCGCCCGGCGTCCCCGACGACCACCACACCCACGCCTGGATCCGGTTCCGGGTGCTGGAGGGCCATCTGACGCTGGCCGCCTGCGTCGACGAACGGCCGGACGCGTTCGAGGTGGTGGCGGTGGAGGAACTCGACGGCGCCGCCGTGCTGGTCACCGAGGACCCGTGAGCCGGAACCCGTCCGCAGGGCCGCGCGGGAACCCACGCACCACCCCTGCGGGAACCCAGGCACGACCCACGCATCACTCATGCAGGACTCAACTCATGCAGGACTCATGCAGGAAAGGAACCTTCATGACCGAGCAGTTCACGTTCCGGCAGACCCTCGCGGCCCAGAGCACCGCCACACCGCAGGCCGACGACGAGATCCTCGTCGCCGTGCGCGCGGTGGCACCGGAACACGACGAGATGATCAAGGCGGAGCCGCTGCCCGAGGGCTGGCTGCGGGGATGGGACGTCGCCGGAGTGGTGCTGCGCGGCGCCCCCGAGGGCTTCAGCCCCCTGCCCGGCGACCGGATCGTGGGCGTGGCGTCGGCCGGCAAGTGGTCGCCGTGCATGGCGATCCCGTCCGAGTACGCCGTGGTCCTGCCCGACCACGTCAGTTTCGAGCAGGCGGCCGCGCTGCGGGTCGCGGTGCTGACCGCGCTGCGCCTGGTCCGGGGCGCCGGTACCGTCTCCGGCCGCCGGGTCATGGTGACCGGCGCCGACCGCGGCATCGGCCGCCTCCTGGTGGAGCTGGCCGCCGCGCTGGGCGCCGAAGTGACCGCGGTGGTCCACGACCCGGCACGCGCGGCCGAGGTGGCGGAGCTGGGCGCGGGCCGGGTGCTGCACGACCTGGACGGCGTCACCGACACCTGCGACGTGCTCTACGAGGCCGCCTGCGGCGACCTGATGGCGGCGGGCCGGGGGCTGCTGCGGCCGGGCGGCTCGGTCTTCCTGTACGAGTCCTTCGCCGCCCACGGTGCCGACATCGGCTTCTTCCGCTTCTTCGGCGGCCCCGAGCAGGCCGGTCTGCGGCACTTCGTCTTCCGTACGGCCACCCCCGAGGACCTCGAACTGGCCCAGATACTCGACCTGCTGACGACGGGTGAGATCTCGCTCGGCCTCGGGGAGCCGGCCGAGCGGGTCGCCTGACCGGCGGGTCGGGCGAAGACGAGGAAGGGGGGTGCGGCCCGCGGGCCGCACCCCCCTCCCGCTGTCCGGGCGGGTCAGCGGGCGCCGAGCCACTCGGTGAGCTCGGCGCGCAGCCGCCCCAGGTCACCCTGGTGACCGTGGGCGGCGATATGGCCGTCGGGCCGCACCAGGTAGTAGCCCTGTGCACCGCAGCCCGTGGCGGCCCGCGCCGAGACGGCGGCCAGCGACACGGCCGCCACCTCGGGCCAGGGCGCCGTCACCCCGGCCACCTGTTCGCGCCAGGCCGCGCCGGCGTCCCGGCCGACGACGGCCAGCGTCCAGCCGTGCGGCTGCTCGGCGGGACCCGCGAAGCCGTGCGGAACGGCCAGTTCACGGGGGAAGACCGCGCCCACGGTCAGCCCTCCGGGCAGCCGGGAGCGCAGCCGGCAGGCGGAGCGGGAGCCGGGGACCTGGGTGGGGCGGGTCGCCGGGTACGACAGCCGGCGGCCCGCCATCACGGGCGCGTACAGCCGGAACAGCCCGGTGCGCTCGGCGGCCCGGAAGGCCGCGTCCCGTGCCACCACCGCCGAGGGCCGGCGCACCAGCCAGCCCCGCGTCTGGATGTCGGTGTCCCGCACCACGCGCCGCGCCACGGCCGAGCGTTCCGGCCCGTAGGTCGCGAGCAGGGAGGAGGGCGCATGCCCCCGGATCACCGCGGCCAGCTTCCAGGCGAGGTTGTGGGCGTCCTGCATCCCGGTGTTGAGCCCCTGGCCGCCCGCGGGGCTGTGCACATGGGCCGCGTCCCCGGCGATGAAGACCCGGCCGAGCTGGAACTCGCCGGCGTGCCGGGCGTGGATGCGGAACTCCGACACCCACACGGGCTCGGCGAGCGTGACGCCCCTGGGGCCGCGCTCGTCGACGATCCGCTGCATGTTCTCCACGCTGACCCGTTCCCCGGGGCGCAGGCTGCAGAAGAACCGGAAGACCCCGTCCGGCAGCGCCACGATCACCAGGGCGCCGGACGCGGACTGGTAGTACAGCGCCTGGTCGGCCGGGAGCCGGCCCTTGATCCGGGCGTCGACGAGGGCGAAGGCGCTCTCGTAGGTGGATCCGGTGAATCCGCTGCCCAGCTGGGCGCGTACGGCGCTGCCGGCGCCGTCGGCCCCGATGAGGAAGGGCACCCGGGCGCGCTCGATCCGGCCGTCGGAGTGCTCCAGCACGGCGGTCACCGGGCCGGTGCCGTCGATGCGGCCGGAGTAGTCCAGGCCTTCCAGGGTGAGCAGGCGGACCCCGCGCTCGATCTTGCCGCCCAGCTGCTCCAGCCGGGTGCGCAGGATCCGTTCCGTCTCGTTCTGCGGCAGGCAGACGGGGCTGAGGTGCTGGGGGAAGTGGAAGGCGGCCAGCCGGCGGCGCTCGGAGAAGTAGCTGAAGGCGTTGATCTGGAGGCCGGCGTCGCGCAGTTCGGGCAGCACGCCGAGGTCCTCGAAGAGGTCGATGCTGCGCGGCCAGACCAGCAGCGCCTTGGGGAAGGGCGAGGGTTCGGGGGCGCGGTCGACGACGCGGACCCGTATCCCGCGCCGCAGCAGCTCGCAGGCGGTGATCATCCCGGTGGGCCCGGCGCCCACGATCAGCACCTCGTCGTGCTCGTGCGCCGGCTTCTCCGGTTCCCTGCTCGCCATGGTTCCTCCTGTGTCAGGTTGGCGTTGGTTCTCAGATTGACGATGACCATCAGACGTCTTACAGTACTCCGGTATCTTATAGTCGTTCGCGGCGAAGAAGAAGAAGCCGAGGAAAGAAGGGGACATGACCACGCAGACCGAGACCCGGCCTCTGGTGCCGGAGAGTCGGGACGGCACGGGCTCGAGCGTCGTGATGATCGCGGTCGCCCTGGCCAGCGTGCTGCTCCCGCTGGCGGTCACCGCACCAGCGGTGGCCATGCCCGACCTCACCGTCGACCTCGACGCCGGTGTCGCGGCGGGGCAGTGGGTGCAGAACGCCTACGGTGTGACCTTCGCGGCGTGCATGCTGGCGGCCGGTTCGCTGGCCGACCAGTTCGGCAGGCGCCGGGTCCTGGCCATCGGCACCATCGTCTTCAGCACCATGTCGGCCGTCGCGGCACTTTCCACGGACATCGTCGTCCTGGACATCGCCCGTGCCCTGCAGGGCATCGGCGCCGCCGGAGTCCTCACCAGCGGCGCGGCCATCCTGGCGGCCACCTTCTCCGGGCGGCGCCGCACCCAGGCCTTCGGCGTCCTCGGCGCCTCCTTCGGCGCCGGCCTCGCGGTGGGGCCGGTGCTCGGCGGCGCCCTGGTCCATCTGGCGGGCTGGCGCGCGGTGTTCTGGCTGAACGTGGTGCTCGGCGCCGTAGCCCTCGCCCTCATGTCCCGGATCAGGGAATCCAGGGATCCGAACGCCACCCGCGTCGACGTGGCCGGCCTCATCACCTTCAGCGGCAGCCTGTTCCTGCTCGCGCTCGCTTTCGTGGAGGGCGGCGAGCGTGGCTGGGGGGACCCGCTCACCCTGGGCTCGCTGGCCGGCTTCCTGCTCTTCATGGCGGCCTTCGTCGTGGTGGAACAGCGTGTCGCCCGGCCCATGTTCGACCTGACGCTGTTCCGCAACCCGACGTTCGTGGTGGTGGTCTGCCAGCCGTTCACCATCACCTTCGGCTTCGTCGTACTGATCAACTTCCTGCCGCCCTTCTTCACGGGCGTCGGCGGCCGGTCCAGCACCGAGTCGGGCCTCTTGCTGCTGCCCCTGATGCTGCCCGTCTTCGCGCTGCCCCTGCTGATCGGCCGGCTGGTCGCCGACCGCGTCTCGCCGCGGGTGCTGCTCACGGCCAGCTCCGTGCTGATCGCCGTCGGCTCGCTCTGGCTGGTCGTCCTCGAACCCGGGCAGTCCGCGGCCGCCCTGGTGGGCCCGCTGCTCGTCTTCGGCCTGGGCGTCGGCTCGGCCTTCGGCGCCATGGACAACGCGGCGGTCAGCGTCGTCCCCGTGGAACGGGCCGGCATGGCTTCCGGCATCTTCAACACGATGCGCATCACCGGCGAGACGGTCGCCATCGCCGCCGCCGGCGGCTTCCTTGCCTCCTACACGCGCGGCGAACTGACCGACACCGCCCCGCAGTTCACCGGGCAGGCCGACCGCCTGGCCGGCGCGGCCACCCAGGGCCGCATCGACGCGGCGCTGTCCACCGTCGCGCCCGCCCGGCGGCCGGAGGCACTCGACGCGGTCGCCCGCAGCCTGACGTCGGGCATGCATATGGCCTTCGTCTTCCTGGCGGTGCTCGCGGCGGCCGGCGCGCTCGTCACCTACCTGGTGGTCAAGGACCGCCACCTCGCGGACGCGACGGGCTGACCCGGCGCCGCCGCCCCTCAAGCCGGGAGCGTCCGGTAACCCCCCGTCCCGGGCGCTCCCTCCCGGGCCTTCGGGCCCCTCATACCACCCGCGCCGCGGACAGCGCCGTCCGCGCGCCCGCACCATCCGCAGTCAACCGAAAGCAGGAGAACATGCGTTACCGCTACCTGGGCGACACCGGACTGTCCGTCTCCGAGCTGTGCTTCGGAGCCATGACCTTCGGCGGCGGCGCCAGCTTCCTCGGCGCCGCCGACCGCAACTGGTCGGAGTTCGGCACCGTCGACGACCAGAACGTGGTGCGGATGATGGACCAGGCCCTCGACGCCGGCATCAACTTCTTCGACACCGCCGACGTCTACAAGAACGGCATGGGCGAGGAGTTCTTCGGCCGCACGCTGAAGAAGGTCCGCGACCGCGTCATCATCGGCACCAAGGGCCGCTGGCGGATCACCGACGACCCCAACGACATCGGCGCCACCCGCCACCACCTCTACGCGGCCGTCGAGGCGAGCCTGCGCCGCCTGGACACCGACTACATCGACCTCTACCACATCCACGGCTTCGACCCGCGCACCTCGCTGGACGAGACCCTGCGCGTGCTCGACGACCTGGTCCGGTCCGGCAAGATCCGCTACATCGGCGTCTCCAACTTCGCCGGCTGGCAGCTGATGAAGGCGCTGTCGGTCTCCGACCGCCGCAACCTCAGCCGCTTCGTGTGCTACCAGGGCTACTACAACATCGGCTGCCGCGACCTCGAGCGCGAGATCGTCCCGCTCGCCGTCGACCAGAACGTCGGCATCACCGTCTGGTCGCCGCTGGCGGGTGGCTTCCTCACCGGCAAGTACCGCCGGGGCGAGGGCCGTCCCGAGGGCAGCCGGCTCGCGCAGCCCACCCCCGCCGAGTCCGCTCCGCTCACCGACGAGAACCAGGCCTACGACATCGTCGACGAGATGGCCCGGATAGCCGAGGATCGCGGTGCGAGCGTCGCCCAGGTCGCCCTGAACTGGGTGCTCGCCAAGCCGGGCATCACCTCCGCGGTCGTCGGCGCCACCAAGCCGCACCAGCTCGAGGACAACCTCCGCGCGATGGAGTGGGAACTCACCGCGGACGAGCTCGCCCGCCTGGACAAGGTCAGCGAGACCACCGCGCCGTACCCGTACTGGCACATCGGCACCATCGCCGCGGACCGCAAGCTGCCGGGCGACGTGTACCCGGCCTGACACGCGCAGCGGTCCCATCCGGCGAGTACCGCGCACCCGGCACCACCGCGGAGGGACGACTCGTGCAGTCGTCCCTCCGCCTGTGTGGTGCCGCCCCGAAGTCCGCACCGACCAGCACGACACAGAGCAGGAAGCACCATCCGCGACAGAAAGACAGGAATCCATGACGACTGCTCCCGACATAGCGACGCAGGGCATACCGCCCCTGGACTACACCCGCACCGTGGACCGCTCGCTGGTCCACCGGGACGCCCTGGGCGAGGTGTTCCTGACCGACCTGCGGCCCGTCGACGACGAGCGCTACGCGGCAGGCGCCCAGCTGCCGCGTTCCCACGCCTACTACGGCGACCACCTGCTGCGCCCCGCCGGCTACGACCCGCTGCTCATCCTGGAGACATGCCGCCAGGCCGCGCTCGCCGGCGCCCACCGGTTCTTCGGGGTGCCCGCCGACAACAAGTTCATCCTCACGCACCTGGGCCTGCGGCTGGACCACCCGGCCACGCTCGTCGTGGGGGCCTCCCCGCTCTCTCTGGCGATGGAGGTGCGGATCACCAGCCGCAAGGAACGCGAAGGACGGGTCACCGGGCTCGACTACGTGCTCGCGCTGACCACCGCCGACGGCCGTGCCGTGGGCGAGGCCGCCGTCGGGCTGCGTTTCAAGACCCCCACCGGATACATCACCCTGCGGCTCAACAACCGTGACGGACTGGCACTGCCGTCCTCCGCGACGTACCCCGTCGGTACACCCGGGACACCGGTGCCGCCGCACCTGGTCGGCCGCGCCAATCCGGACAACGTCGTCCTCGTGGACGCGGCGGTCACCGACAGCGTGGCCCAGGCGCTGCTGCGCATCCCCGCACACCACGCCAGTCTGTTCGACCACCCGCAGGACCATCTGCCCGGCATGGTCATCGCCGAGGGTGCCCGCCAGCTGGCCATGCTCGCCGCCCAGGACGTCCAGGGCATCGCCACGGCGAAGACGTTCGTCACCGATCTGGACGTGCGGTTCACCCGCTTCGGCGAGCTGGAGGACGAAACCGTGCTCACGGCCTGGGTCGACGACCTCGCCGAGCCGGTGCCGACCGCCGGCTCGGTGACCCTCTACACCCTGGCCGGCGCACTGCCGGCCGAACGGGAACCGGCCACGGCGGGCCCCGCGCACACCGTGCGGGTCGAGGCCACCCAGAAGGGCGAGCCGCTGTGCGTCTTCTCCTTCACGCTCAGCCGGATGCCGTCGTGACCGGCCGCACGGGTACGGGCGGAGAGAGCGTGGCCACGACCGGGACGGCCAGGACGGCCGTGTTCTGCGACGTGGACGAGACGCTCATCCGCGTCAAGAGCATGTTCCGCTTCCTCGAATTCCATCTGCGCTCGCGCGGCGAGCCGGAGAGCACGTACCGGAGGCTGGCGGGCGAGCTGCAGGCCGCGGCCCTGCGGGGGGCGCCGCGCAGCGAGGTCAACCGCCGCTACTACGGCTTCTACCGAGGGGAGAGCGCCCGCCGGCTCGCCGAGTCGGGACGGCGCTGGTACCTCGCCGAATGGCGGGACGACCCCGACGGGCTGTTCGTGCCGCAGGTGGAGGAGGAACTCAGGCGACTGCACAAGGAGGGACAGCTGCTCGTGCTGGTCTCCGGGTCCTTCTTCGCCTGTCTCGAACCGGTCGCCGAGGACGTCGGCGCGGACCATGTGCTGGCCACCCGCCCGGTGATCCGGCGCGGGGAGCTCACCGGCGAGGTGTTGGTGCCGATGATCGGCGCCGCCAAGGGCCGCGCCGTGCGCGTCGCGGGCGCCGTGGCGGGCGTGGATCTGACGCGCAGCTCCGCGTACGGCGATCACATCAGCGACGTGCCCATGCTGCAGGCCGTCGGCCGCCCGGTCGTCGTCGGCGACGACGTCGAACTGGCCGTCCACGCGCGCAGGAACGGCTGGGCGCGGCTGCTCACGGGCGCGCCGCGGTGAGGGCCGCCGGCGGCCGTCCGGGGCGGCGACCGGGCACACCGGCGGGCCGCACCCGGCGGGCCGTCATGACAGGGGAGGGAATCTGATGACACGCATCGGAATCGTGGCGACCGGCTCGTACCTGCCCACGTCGGTCGTCACCAATGAGGAGATCGCCCGCGGGGCGGGTGTGACGGACGAGTGGATCGTGCGCAAGACCGGCATACGCGAGCGGCGCCGGGCCGACGACCGGGACGCCACCTCGGACCTGGCGGCACGCGCCGCACGGGCCGCGCTGGAACAGGCCGGGGTCGATGCCGAGGACGTGGCGTACATCGTGCTCGCCACGTCCACGCCGGACCACCCGCAGCCGGCGACCGCGAGCATCGTCCAGCATCTGATCGGCGCGGACAACGCCGCCGCGTTCGACATCAACGCGGTGTGCAGCGGTTTCGTGTACGCCCTCGCGGTCGCCGAGCGGCTGCTGCGCACGGCCGGTGACGGCCGTTACGCACTGGTCGTCGGCGCCGACATCTACTCGCGGATCCTGGACTACTCCGACCGCAAGACCGCCATCCTCTTCGGCGACGGCGCCGGAGCCGTCCTGCTGGGCGCGGTGCCGGACCACTCCGGGATCCGCGACACCCTGCTGCTCACCCGTGGTGACCAGTACCGGCTGATCAGCGTGCCGGCCGGGGGCAGCCGGATGCCGGCCGACGAGCGCACCCTGAAGGAGGGCGCGCACTTCTTCCGGATGGACGGCCGCGGTGTCCGGTCGTTCGTGCAGGAGCATCTGCCCGGTGCGCTGCACGAACTGCTGGCCCGTGCCGGGGTGCGGCGCGAGGACGTGGCGCACTTCGTGCCGCACCAGGCCAACGGCGTGATGCTGGGGGAGGTGTGGCCGGCGATCGGGTTGCCGGCGGCGACCATGCATCTGGCGCTGGAACGGTTCGGCAACACCGGTTCGGCCTCCGTGCCCGTGACGCTCGACCTCGCGCACCGGCAGGGCGCCTTCGCTGACGGCGACACGGTGCTCATGGCCGGCTTCGGCGGCGGGATGACCGTGGGCGCGGTGCTCGCCCACTGGGGACCCACCGCCCATGCCCGCCGGGCCGAGCCCGCACTGGCGGCCGCACGATGAGCGCCTGGACGGCGCATCGGCGTGCGGGGCTGCGGCAGGCGGCCGAACTGTCCCTGCAGCTGCGGCTGCTGGGCGATGCCCCCGGCGCGGCGGCCCCACCGCGGGCCGCCGTCCGGCATCCCGCACGACTGCTCCTCCCGTACCCTTCGCTCCCTTACAGCAGTAAGGGATCGCATGGTCAAGAGGAAGGGTAAAGAGAGGGGTAAGGAGAGGGCGGCGCCGGGTGAGTTCCGGACAGCGGCAAGAAGGGGCGGCGGGCCAGGCCCGCCGCCCCTTCGTCATGCCCTGTGCGTCAGCCGGCCACGGGGTCCGGCACACGAGTGCCGCGCACCAGCCACGTCGGACCCTCGGCCCAGTCGCTCACGGCCGCGAAGAACCGGGCGAAGTGCTCGCCGGCGCAGTGTGCCTCGAAGGCCGCCTCGTCGTCGTAGGCCTCGTACAGGTAGAAGCGGTCCGGGTCCTCGGCGTCCGCGATCAGGTCGAACGCCCGGGTGCCCGGTTCGTCGGCGAGCGAGCGGCGGCCGTCCTCCAGCGCGGCGGCGACGAACTCCGCCCGCCGCTCGGCCGGAACGGTGAAGGACACGGCAACGGTGTACATGAAAACTCCTCAGGGATCGGCAGGATCCGGCCGGCGCACTCTCGTGTGCCCGGCCGGTGCAGCGAAACGCCCCGGGCAGAGCCCGGGGCGCGAGGGTGTCGAGAGGGTGCGTGCCGTGACGGCGCGCGTCACTTCTTGGCGCTGTCCGGCTTCCACCCCGACAACTTCTCGGAACAGCGGTCCAGTTGGGCGAAGAGGATCCGGGCCTCCTCCGGCGTGAAGCAGTCGTCCAGGAGCGACTCCACCTGGGCGACCGCGGCGTCGGCCCGCCGCAGCAGCGCGCCCCCGCTGCGCGTCAGGCGCGCCTCGAGGATGTGGCTGTGGATGGGATGCGGCCGCCGCTCCACCAGGCCGCGCCCTTCCAGGGTCGACAGCACCGACGACATGGTCTGCGGTGTGACCATGCCGCGCCTGGCCAGCGCCGCACCGGACAGACCCGGCTCCAGCGACAGGGCCAGCAGTACGTTGTACTGCGGCACATTGATCTTGAAGGGACGCAGGGCCGCATGCTTGGCGGCGGTCACTTCCTGCTCCACGCGCTTGATGCGGTGCCCGATACGCTCTTCTGCCGTCCCCATGGGGGACAGCATAGTCACAGGTTCCTGATGGGGATACGGCATCTGCTCACCATTCTGCCTCAGATGCCCGAGCGGCCGGATCCCCCGACGGCCGACGCCAGGCGAAACATAGGTCCTCGCCGGAATCCGGGCGCGCCACGACCAGACGCAGGGCGAAGGCCAGCGCCTCCTGGACGAGAGCGCGCCGCAGGGCCCGGTCGTACTCGTGCTCCCACTGGTGCACGGCGTGCTCGAGCGACACCGGCACCCGGATGCGGCTGCGGTAACCGAGCCCGTCCAGGAGCCGCTGCGCCTCGGCCAGCCGCGCCAGCGTGCCCGGGGTCCACATCCGTGCCAGCACCGCCCGGCCCACCTGCCCCTCCAGGGCGTCCGCGGGAACGGGCGGACGGCACCCGGCCGGACAGCGGTACCCGGGGGACGGCGCCGGCACATGACGCAGTGGTTCACCGCAGCCGGCGCACCAGACCATCCCCTCCAGGACGGCGGGCCCCGGCATCCCCGGTCACCCCTGGATCCGCCGGCGCAGCGCCGGGTCCGCCAGGTGCGGCGGGGTGTAGTCGGCGTCCGCCGGGTTGAGGTCGGTGCCCGGCGGCACCAGTTCGTCGATCCGGTCCAGCACGGCGTCGTCCAGGGTCACGTCCGCCGCGGCCAGCAGGTCGGTCAGCTGCTCGACGGTCCGCGGGCCGATGATCGCGCTGTCGACGGCCCGGTGCGCGAGGACGAAGCCCAGCGCGAGATGGGTCAGCGGCAGCCCGGCCTCCTCGGCGAGCTTGACCAGCTCCTCGACGACCTCGTACTTGCGCACGTTGCCCGGAAGCGTCTGGTCGAACTTGTGGGCGATGAGGTCGCGGCGGAAGTCGTTGAGGACCAGCGGCGCCTGCTTCCGGTACCGCCCGGCCAGCCAGCCGCTGGCCAGCGGGCTCCAGGTCAGCACGCCCACGCCGTGACGCTCGGCCGTCGGCAGCACGCCCCGCTCGATGCCGCGCATGAAGACGGAGTACGGCGGCTGTTCCGTGTGGAAGGGCACATGGCCGCGCCGCTCGGCGATCCACCGCGACTCGACGAGCTGCTCGGCGGGGAAGTCGGAACTGCCGATGGCGAGGACCTTGCCCTCACGGACCAGGTCGGACAGGACGGACAGCGTCTCGTCGAGATCGGTCGTCGGGTCCGGCCGGTGGATCTGGTAGAGGTCGATGCGGTCGGTGTCCAGCCGCCGCAGACTGTCCTCGACCGCGCGCCGGATCCAACGGCGGGAGTTTCCGCGCCGGTTGGGGTCGTCGCCCATCGGGAAGTGCACCTTGGTCGCGAGTACCACGTCGTCCCGACGGCCCTTCAGGGCCCTGCCCACGATCTGCTCGGACTCTCCCGCCGAGTACATGTCCGCCGTGTCGACGAAGTTGACGCCGGCGTCCAGCGCGGTGTGCACGAGGCGTACGGCGTCGTCGTGGTCCTTGTTGCCCCATGCTCCGAGCATCATCGTGCCCAGAGCGATGCGGCTGACCGTGATGCCCGTCCGCCCGAGGGTGGTGTAGCGCACGGAGGCTCCTTTCGTCAGATGTGCCTGCCTCTCCATCCTCCGTGCCGCGCGCCGGGTTTCCAGGCCCGGTGCGTCCCCCCTCCAGGCCGTCCGGCGGACCGGCTTTCCAGAGGTTTCGCCTTCCTGGTACCGGCAGTACCACGCAGGGGGGTACGATTGGCGATAGGTATTCGATGTCTGATAGTTGTTAGGTGTCTTCGAGTCATGGGATCCGACCTGGGAAACTTTCTCCGCACCCGGCGAGCCGCGCTCAGCCCGGGTGACATGGGCCTGGCCGCGGGGCCGGTCCGGCGCCGGGTGCGGGGGCTGCGCCGCGAGGAGCTGGCCCTGCTGGCGGGCATCAGCGTCGACTACTACGTCCGGCTGGAGCAGGGCCGTACCCGTAATGTGTCGGACGCCGTGATCGACTCGGTCGCCGACGCGCTCCGCCTGGACCCCGACGAACGGTCCTATTTACGGCACCTGGTGCGCCCGCCGCGCCGCAACTCCGGCCGGGCCGCGGCGCAACGGGTCCGCCCCGGGCTGTGGCGGCTGATGGAGCAGCTGCGGGACGCGCCGGCCGTCGTCCTGGGCCGCCGCCTGGACGTTCTGGCCTGGAACGGGGCCGCGGCCGCCGTTCTGGACGACTTCGCGGCCCGCCCGGCCGAGGAACGCAACTTCGCCCGGCTCGTGTTCGCACCGGACGACGACGGCGGCGGCCGTCCCCGCTTCGACGACGCCACGGCCGAGGAGGTGGTCAGCGCGCTGCGGGTGTCGGCGGCACGGCACCCCGACGACCCGGGCCTCACCGCCCTCATCGACGAACTCGACCGGGACAGCGGCCGGTTCCACCGGCTCTGGTCGAGCGGCACGGTCCGCCGCAGGCCGCACGGACCACGGACCGTGCACCATCCCGTACGCGGGACGCTCACCATGCGCCTGGAGACACTGACCCTGCCGGACGACCCCGACCAGACGCTGCTCACCTACATGAACGAGCCCGCGACGGAAGGAGCCTGACGGACAGTCATCGAATAAACGCCACTGAATGGCCCGTCACTGAACGGCCGTCACCGAACGGCGATCACGTTCGTCGCCTTCTCGCCGACGACATCGAAAAGGACCCGCTGACCCTCACGCGTGGTCTGCGTCTCCATGCCGGAGAACGGGCGCCGTTCGCCGTCCTCGGCGGTGATGATGCCCACACCGTCCGCGTCGTTGTAAAGGGCGATCGTTCCGAGAGGCATCGTCCTGTCCTCCGTGGCTTGGTCGTTGAGCTGCCGATCTCCCCCGGTGAGCAGAGCATCACCCGGCGTGTCCGGCGGAGGGAAGGGCGCGTCGGCGCGTCGGACAGGGTTTGACCAGAAGTCAGCTGTCTACCTGCGTCCACGCGCTTCTCGGCCACATATCCCCGCACCTCAACGCGGGCCCGGTCCGTGTCCTACCGGGCCGGCTCGGCAACCGCCGTCCATTTGCCGGTCCGCGGCGCGCTGCCGGTCCAGGCCATTTCTGTTCGCACCTGTGTCTTGGGCGATTGCGGTGCCCCGACTCCTGAAAGAGATCCAAGGGGAGTCCGTGCGGCAGCAATTCAGGGAGGTCTGACGGTATGTCCAGCACCAGCGTGAAGAATCCTGTGGGCCGCGCCTATCTCGGCGATGTTTTCATGCGCCACCCACTGACGACACGAAACCAGGAGGAGCTCGACATCGCCGCCAAGGCCGATGCCATCCTGAATCGCCGGCCGAACGCGCTGAAGAGGGTTCCGGAGGGAGGGGGAGATCCGATCAGCCCCATCGGTTTCTCGCTCAACCAGGTGCGCTACGGCGGATTTCCGCAGGAGGAGCAGACGGCGTACCAGCGCCGATGGCGGGCCTACATGAACCTGGGCGTGCCCCTCATCGAAGAGCAGAGCGACATCGAACAGCCTCCCCCCGACATGTTCTCCAAGCAGACGTACGTCAACGGAACCGACCCGGTCGAAGTCACCGCGACCGACACCGTCGAGTTCTCGGTCTCGAACACGATCAGCTGGTCGCTCCAAGGGCAGGTGCAGCTCACCTTCGGGGCGAAGTCGTCCGTATCGTTGCAGCAGCAGCTGCAGAAGAGCGTGGCGGTGAACCAGTCCCAGAAGACCACGCTGAAGAACAGCAAGGACAATCAGGGCGTCGACAACGAGTCCCAGGCGCAGACGACAAGTACGACGACGGCCACGGGTTCCGCCACGGGCACCGGGGAATTGTCGGCACAGCTGATGCTCGGGGTCACCGCTTCCGTCAGCGGTTCGCTGACCACCTCCTGGAAACACACGTCGGCGATCAGTGTGAAAGTCAGCAGCCGGGTGGACGTGCTGGCCACGACGCGACGTCAGATCAGGAGGTTCGACTACGAATTCCCGGTCACCTTCGGCGGGTGGGTCGCCCTGTACTACCCGCGGCCGGTAGCGGTCCGGTGGAATCCGCCGCAAGCCAAGGATCCGCAATACTCCCAGGTCCTCGCATGGCCACTGGGTGAGTTCGCCGACAGCGCCGACAATTTCGACATGGCCGACGAGGGAAAGAGGTTCATGCAGAAAGGGACGGCCGAAGTCGTCGCTGTCCGCGTGGGCGAGCACCGGGTCTTCCAGCCCGAAGAAATCGACTACACGAACCAGAAGAAGCCCCTCTAGGAGAGCTGATGTCCTTCAAGAACGTCTTCGACAGCGGTGGGGACGAAGCCGGCTCCGCCAAGCAGTCCACTGAAGCGCTCAACCACGGTACTCCTGGCGCGGGGGATGTCTCGGGGGCCGTACGCGACCTGGAGGCTCAGCGCGACCCGTGGCTGGTGCGCCAGACGGCGCACGGGGTGTTCGATGTCATGGGGTTCCTCGGCCCCCTCTTCCAGAAGTTCCAGGACGTGTCCGCCGATCAGCGGCAGGTCAGCGAAGATCCCGGCCCGGTGTCCACCATGGCGTCGTCGGCCATGAACAAGGCATCCGAGTCCCTGAAGGTGGAGATCCGCGACGAAGACCTGCCGCGCATCGGCGACACCAGGAGCTTCGTCCTGCTCACAACGGGCCTCGGGAGGTCCGAAGGTCTCGCCGTGGACCCGTCGCGGAAGACGGCGTACGTCCCCGACCGCGGCGGTCAGAAGCTGTCCGCGGTGGATCTCGCCACCGGCGCCCAGCACGTGGTCGCCGGCGGCCTGGGCGACATCGGCGACGTGGCCGTGGACGGCGACGGCACGGCCTACACCACGGACTACGCCGGCTCCCGGCTGCTCGCGGTGGACCTTTCCAACGGCTCCTCCCGCCTGGTCGCCGGCGTCCCGGCGGCGTACGGCGTCGCGCTGGACGGAACGGGCAAGGCCTATGTCGCCAACTGGAACGACGGGCAGCTGATCGCGGTCGACCTGCGAAGCGGCGAGAAGAAGACGATCGCCAGTGGACTGGTGCACGCCTCCGGAGTGGCGCTGGATCGCAACGGCAAGGCGTACGTCGGCCAGAGCGACGGCACCACCCTGTACGAGGTGACCCTGGCCGACGGCACCACACGCGTCGTGACCGGCCTTCCCGGGGCGAACACCGCCCGGGTGGCGCTCGACGGCGCCGGCAAGGCATACGTCACCGATCAGTCCGGCGGCCGCCTGTACGAGGTGTGCCTCGTCGACGGCGCGCAGCGCGTGGTGGCCTCCGGTCTCGGCCACCCCTTCGGTGTCGCGCTGGACGGCGGCAACGCCCAGATCTACGTCGGCAACCAGCAGGGCCAGCTGTGGCGGCTCTCCCAACGCGCCGCCCAGGCCCTGGGAGGCATCGGCAAGGTCGTGGCGTAAGCGGCCCACGCCTGACGGGGCGTCCGGAATCCTGGCCCCGGACGCCCCGAACGGCAGCTGGTGGGCGATGCGGCGCGGTCACCTCTCGTCGTGGTCGCAGACCACCAGGAAGCTGCCCACGACACCATCGTCACCGAATACGCCCGGTTGGCCGGTACGGGTCACCACGCCGAAGGTGTCGCCGTGCGGCCCCACGGTGGCGACCGGAGCACCGTTGTCACAGCTGAAGCCCCGGAAGACCTCAACGGTCTTCCGGCTGTCGTTGAACACACTGAAGCTGCTGGAGCCGGTCGCGGTGATGCAGCCTTCGGCGGAGGCGGAGTACGAACGTTCGTTGAAGTAGATCCTTCCGCCTTCCCCATGGCCTTCATGGCCGTCCCCGTGTCCCTCACCGCCGCGGCCTTCGTTCCTCTCCCCGCTTGCGCCCCTGCCACCGGTGGGGGCCGTGGCAGGAGCGGGACGTTGCACAGGCCGGGCCGCCCGGTGCACAGGCCGGGCCTCCCGGTGGACGGACGGGGACGCCGGGGCGGATCCGTCGGTCGAGGCGTAGGTGATGCCGCTGACTGCGAGGACGGTCGCGGCTATTCCGGCGCCGAGCACAGCAAATGTACGCGGGGGCATGTCACATCCCTCTGTCTCACGGACGTCGGCCGGGCGACCGACCTGCGATGAACGTACCGACAGCCCTCATAGTCGGCATTCCGGATATGTCAAGGGTGTGATGCCGTGAGCCCGATCAGGTGTCACGCCGGCCCGGCACTCTCCCGTCTCGGATGTCCCGGAAGAGACCAGCTGGCATCGTGACCCGCTGCGCTCTGCTGGCCTGAGTTCCTGACCTGCACAAACGGCCTTTCGATTGTTTCGCGGTCATGCCCGTTGATGCGGCCGGAAGTCCCAGAGAAGTCCCAGAGGACTCCACGCCGCGCGGCCGCCCGCGTCCGACGAGGAACAGGACGAGCCCGAGCGGGACGGGCTGGGGGTGGGTGACGGGGAGGGCGCCGACGGTGTGCGCGACGGCCCGGGACCCGGCGCACGGCCGTGCGCCGACTCGGACGATGCGGGCTCCGGGGGCTTCGGGGTCTTCGCGCGGGACGGCTTCCGGCGGTCCGCGGGGTACCCCGCGGCGGCGTCCGGCACCACGCGGTGTCCGGTCAGGTAGTACGCGTACCAGGCCTTCACCGTGCGCAGATAGGCGTCCGAGTGGTTGTAGCCGAGGATCGCCCGGTCCAGGTCGGCGGGGTCCGACAGGTCCCGGCCGCCGGCGCACAGATACCGGCCGGCGGCGAGCGCGGCGTCGTAGACGTTGTCCGGGTCCGCGCGTCCGTCGCCGTTGCCGTCCGCGCCCCAGCGGGCCCAGGTCGACGGGGTGAACTGCATCGGGCCCACCGCGCGGTCGTACTCCGCGTCCCCGTCGTAGGCGCCGCCGTCGGTGTCCGGTACGACGGCGAAGGCGCCGCCGGTCAGTCGGGGGCCGAGCACGGGCGTCACGGTCGTACCGTCCGGGGTCACCCGGCCGACCCGCGCCTGCCCGGACTCCACCTGGCCGATCGCGGCCAGCAGCTGCCAGCGCAGCCGGCATCCGGGCGCGGTGCGGGCGAGCTCCTCCTCGGCACGCCGGTACGCGGCGAACACGGTCGCGGGCAGGGCACCGCCGCCCGTCACTCCTGCTGCCGAGCCCTTCTTCCGCGTCCGCAGCGGCGGCAGCTCGGTGCGGTACGGAGTGTCTCCGGACACGCTCGGGGCGTGCCCGGCGGTGCCGCCTGCCGGGCGGGCTCCGCGGCCCCGGCCGGGAGCGCCCCCGGCGCCTGCGACGCGGTCAGCGCGGCCATCGCCGCCGCCGCGACCGCCGTACCCCTGGCACCTCTCAGTGCCCCTTGAGCGCGTGCGCTGTCACTGTGCAGTCCTCTCCCTGAACGGATCCGTCGTCCGCTCTACGCGGCCGGACGGCCGGTCCGTCGCGCGGAGTGCGAGGATCCGGAGGGACCGCCGGAACTCCGCCGCCGGCCGGTGCGGCCGGGTTGTGCGTCGGTCGGGTGCGTCTCCGGCGCGCCGAAGTGGCTCTGCGGAGCCAACTGGCCTGTGGCGTGCGGTTGTTTGCAGTGACAGGGCCTCGGCATGATGGATGCACGTGCCGCACATCGACGCCGGCCATCGCCTCTCCGTGATGCGGCCCAGCAGGGATCGATATCGCGCATACCTTGGGTTCTCCAGTCGCGTCGCTGCCTGCGTCGCGCGGAGACGTTCGACAGGAGCAGGACGGAAGCATGTCGGGAGAGATGTCGCCCACCGGGAAGGGCTCCGGCCCCGGCCCGTCGCCCGAGCTGCGGGCCTCTCATGCGGACCGGGACCGGGTGGTGGATGTGCTGCGTATCGCGGCGGGGGACGGCCTGCTGACCGCGGACGAGTTGGACGAGCGGGTGGAGGCCGCCCTGTCGGCGCGGACCGTGCGTGAACTTGCCGCGCTCACCGCCGACCTGCCGCCCGTGTCGGCCGGCGCCGGCGTGACCGTCGCAGAGGTCAAGGACGTGGTCCGGATCGAACAGATCCACAGCGGCGCGGTCGAGCGCGTGGGGCGCTGGGTGGTGCCGCAGCGACTGGAGCTCGCGCTGACGTACTGCGAGATGACCCTCGACTTCACCGACGCGGTGATCACGCACGACACCTTGCGGATCGACGTGGTCATGACGGGGAAGACCCTGACGCTGATCACCAGGCCGGGCATCGTGATCGACACGGATGGTCTGCAGCTGGTGCACAGTAAGATCAAATACCGTCAGACCCCGACGAATCATGACACACCGGTCGCTCTGCGAGTGCAGTTGGTCGGTCAGAAGGCCCACGGCCGTGTGGTGGTGCGGCCCCCGCGTCGGACGTTCGGGCAGTGGCTGCTGCGCAGGCCCGCGTCCCCCCGGCGGGCCGGTCGCAGTCGCTGAGGCGGTCAGCTCACCTTGGGCGCGGAGTCCAGCCGTACCGCGACGGACAGATAGCTGGATGCGAAGGAGAAGTAGCGGAACTCGACGTCGAACGCCTCGACGAACTCCATGAAGGCGCGGTACTCGTGCCGGCGCCAGCCGGGGTAGTTGAGGAACTCGTCGAAAACGATCAACGACCCCGCCCGCAGCCGTGGGGCGAGTCCGAACAGTGCCGTGCGCGCACTGGAGTACAGGTCGGAATCGATGTGCAGGAGAGCGACGGGGGCGTCGCTGTCGGCCAGGTATGTCGGCAGCGTGTCCTCGAACAGACCGATGTGCAGCTTTGCGTTGGACGGAAGATCGGTCGGTACCTGGCCCCCGGTGCTGTACGTGCCGCTCGGACTGTCGTGGGTCCAGTCCTCGGGCAGCCCCCTGAACGAGTCGAACCCGTGCACGGGGCGGTCCTCGAACTCGTCACAGAGGATGGCCAGGGTCTGCCCGCCCATGACGCCGAACTCGAGGACGTCACCGTCCATCGCCACCGAGCAGCAGGCATGCCGAAGGAGGTTCTCCCGCCCTCCAAGGTTCTGCGCCGACGCGAAGTTCTCCTCCAGGAAGCGGGCGGCGTCCATTACGGAAAGGATCTTCGCCATTCGGGCGTAGTCGGTCAGCAGGCTTGCGATGTCCATGCCGCGAAGGTCCGGCAGCAGGCCACTGAGCTCCGGCAGCACCGGTGACAGACCGTCGGCAATGTTGTCGCCCATGTTCCTCCTCGACTCGATTCACTGAAAACGTGCCCGTCCCGCCGGCGGGACGGACCTGCGCGGTGGGAAGTACGAGAACCGACGGTCATATTCGCATCGGGTCGACTGTCCTGTCAGCAGGACAGGATTTACGGGAATTCTCCGGAAAGGCTGTGCCGCAATTCGCGACGGGGAGTTCAGCGATACTTCCGCCCTTGCGGAAGTGACGGCCGAGTCCTACGGTCCCCTACCGTGGCGTCAGCATTCCAGGGTGCCTGCGGACGCCGGGTGTCCCGTCGACAGGACGATGCCGATCGGTGACCCCGCCCGACCCTGCTGATTTTCCATCTCGAGTGACCCCGTGACGGTTAAGGACGGTGGCAATGAGCATGAACCCCTTCGATGACGAGAACGGCCGCTTCTACGTCGTGGTCAACGACGAGGACCAGCATTCGCTCTGGCCGGTATTCGCCGAGGTGCCGGAAGGCTGGCGAGTGGTCTTCGGGGAGGCGGCCAGGGCCGAGTGCCTGGAATACGTCGAGCAGAACTGGACCGACCTGCGCCCCAGGAGCCTGCGGGAGGCCATGGCGGCGGACTGAACGCTGTCCGTCGACAAGTGGGTGACCCAGGTACTGGACGCCGCCGATCGGCACACCGCCCGGAAGCCCACCGCCCGAGGTGCCGGACCGCCCCGTTCCCCGTGGTGCGCCGACGGCTCGCCCGGTCGGAACACCCGTCACATCGGAGCTGACTGATGATCCTCCAGGGAAAGCGGGTCGCCCTGCCCCCGACACCCGTCGTCCACAAGCAGTTCGAGGCGCACGCGAAAGCCACCCCCGATGCCGTTGCCGTCTTCTGTGCCGGACAGCAGGTGACCTACGCGGAACTGAATGCCAGGGCCAACCGGTTCGCGCACTTCCTCACCGTGCGCGGACACGGCCGCGGCGCGAAGGTCGGCATCTGCCTCGACTACTCGATCGGCATGGTCGTCGCCGTCATCGGCACACTGAAGGCGGGCGCGGCCTACGTACCGTTCGACCCGGCGTACCCGGCGTCCAGGCTTCGGCTGCTGCTGGAGCAGGTCCCCGACCTGGCCATGATCGTGGCCTCTTCGGTGACGGCCGGACTGGTCGAGTCGGCGGCCGTCGAGGTCGTCCTTTTCGAGCAGTTGTCCGATCACCTCGACGGTCTCCCGGTGACCGCTCCCGACGTCCCGGTCACCGGGGACGACGTGTGCTACGCGGTCTTCACGTCCGGGTCGACCGGCACGCCGAAGGTGACCGCGGTGCGGCACGAGGGATGGTTCAACCTGTTGAACTGGCTGATGCTCGAATACGGTCTGCATCCCGGGTCGAACAACCTGGTCGTCAGCGCGTTCGGGTTCGACCTCTCCCAGCGCAGCCTGATGATGCCGTTGTTCTGCGGCGCCACCCAGTACCTGATGGCGAGCCGGAACTTCGACGCCGCGATGGCCTACCGCATGCTGGCCCAGCACGAGATACGCGTGGTGCACTGCGCCTCCAGCACGTTGTACCTGCTGGTGGAGTGGGACACCACGCGTGGTGGCGAGGCGCTCACCCGGCTCGACTACCTGCTGTTCGGCGGGGAGCCGCTGCAGTTCGAGCGGATCGCGGACTGGGCCGGGCGGGAGGGAAACACCTGCAGGCTCCTGCACCAGTACGGCGTCGCCGAGTGCACGGACGTCGCGACCTCGTACGACCTGGCCGGCCACCGGCCCGGCGAACACGACATCGCACCGGTCGGCCGGCCGGCCCACAACACCGACATCCACATCCTCGACGAGCGGATGCGCGGTGTCGGGGCGGGAGGGTACGGCGAGATCTGCATCTCCGGAACCAGCGTCGGCGCCGGCTACCTGGGCGGCACAGGCCCCGAATCCGAGCGGTTCACGACGGTCGTGGTCGACGGCGTGGAGCGCCGGCTGTACCGCACGGGCGACCGCGGTCGCGTGAACGAGGCGGGGGACCTCGTCGTCGCCGGCCGGATGGACGCGCAGGTGAAGGTGCGGGGCATGCGCATCGACCCCGCCGACATCGAGCGCGCGCTCGGCAGGCTGACCGGTGTCCGGCAGGCGGCCGTCGTGGTCGACCACACCGACTCCGGCGAGCCCGAGCTGATCGCGTTCATCGTGCCGGCGGGCGGTGAACTCGCCGAGAACGACGTGCGCGCCCGCCTCCTCGAGACGCTGCCGAGGAACATGGTCCCCGCCAGATTCCTCACCATCCCGCAGATTCCGTTGAGCCCGCACGGGAAAGCGGATCGCGCGGCGCTGGCCGAAGAACTGCGAAAGCATTCCGTCGCCGGCAGGACCACGGCATAGTCGACCGGCCTTGATTACGAGCGAGAGGGCTGTTTTGATTATCGACACGGTATGTGCCATCTGGTGCCGGGAACTCCAGCGCGACGACGTATCGGTCGAGGCCGATTTCTTCACCCTCGGCGGCCAGTCCGTGATCATGGCCAGAATTCAGCGCGCTTTTATCGAGGAACTGGGTGTCGAAGTCCCGATGGATCAGCTGTTCCTCAACCCGACGGTGGCATCGATTTCTGCATACATCGAATCCCTGGGCACGGTCACCCAATAGTAAGAGAGGGCCATGTACGACGTAATTGTCATAGGTGCCCGTTGTGCGGGTTCGCCGGCGGCCATGCTGTTCGCTCGGCAGGGGTATCGCGTTCTGCTCCTGGAGAAGGCGCGGTTTCCGCAGGACACGCTGTCCTCGCACTACATCCACCAGCCGGGCGTGGCGCTGCTCGATCGCTGGGGCCTGCTCGACGAGCTCCGCGCCGCGGGGTGTCAGCCGATCGACCACCAGAGCTACGAGGCGCCCGGTGTCCGGCTGGACGGCTTCTCCCTGCCGGTCGACGGCCACCGGACCACGTACGCGCCGAGACGGTTCGTGCTCGACCCGATCCTCGTGGCCGGTGCCGTGGCGTCCGGCGTGGAGTTCCGGGAGGCCTGCACGGTCAACGACCTGCTGTTCGAGGACGACCGGGTCGTCGGGGTGCGCTGCACGACGCCCGGCGGCGCCGAGGCGACGGAACGGGCGCGGCTGGTCGTCGGCGCGGACGGCATGCGATCGCTGGTGGCCCGCAAGGCCGGTGCGCCGCACGTCATCGAGCACCCCCGGATGACCTGTACCTACTACAGCTACTGGGCCGGGGTTCCCTCGCACTTCGAGCTGTACGAGCGGCCGGGGCGCTGGATCGGTGTCATCCCCACCAACGACGACCTCAGACTGATCATGGCCTACTTCCCGCAGAGCGAGTTCGCCGAGGTGCGCACCGCGGTGGAACCCGCCTTCCTCGAAGCCGTCCGCACGACGACCCCCGAGTTGTACGAGCGGATGTCGGCCGGCCGGCGCGTGGAGCAGTTCTACGGCACGGGGCACCAGGAGAACTACTTCCGCAAGGCGCACGGGCCCGGATGGGTGCTGCTCGGTGACGCGGTGCATCACAAGGACTCCATCACCGCCCGCGGTATCACCGACGCCTTCATCCAGGCCCAGTCGCTCACCGAGCACATCGGGGACGGACTGCACGACGACGCCGCGCTCAAAGCGGCGCTGAAGCGCTACGAGAACGACCTGAGCGACACCTTCCTCGACTTCTACCAGGGCGCGCTCAACGTGGCCGAACTCAAACCCGGGGGACGGGCGGAGATGTTGCGGAGCCTGTCCGGTCACCAGGACTTGGTCGACCGGTATTTCTCGACGCTGTCGGGCGCGTGTTCCTTCGACGACTTCTACAACGACCAGCTCTTGGCGGTCCTCGATCAGAGCTGAGTGGCGGATGGCTCCCTGACAGTCCTGCCGATTTGGAGACAGAGAATGATCCCGTTGTCGTTCGCGCAGCGCCGGCTGTGGTTCGTGGACCGGTTCGACGGCCCGTCACCGACCTACAACGCCGCCTTCGCCCTGCGGATGACCGGCGAGCTGAACGTGGGTGCGCTGGAGTCGGCGCTTCGCGATGTCATCGACCGGCACGAGATCCTCCGAACGGTGATCGGCGAGGACGACGACGGCGTCCCGCACCAGCGGGTGCTGCCCTCGGGGGAGGTGTCCTGCGAACTCCCGCTCGTCGAGGCCGCGCAGGAACAGGAGCGGGCGGCGGCCCTGGAGGAGACGGCCACCGCCCCCTTCGACCTGGCCACCGATGTGCCGATCCGGGCCCGGTTGGTGCGATGCGCGCCGCGCGAGCACACCCTGGTGCTGGCGGTGCACCACATCGCCCTGGACGGCGAGTCCATGGGGCCGCTGCTGCGTGATCTGACCGTGGCGTACGCGGCCCGCAGCACGGGCCGGGCCCCGGCGTGGGAGTCGCTCCCGGTGCAGTACGCCGACTACACCCTGTGGCATCAGGACGTGCTCGGTGACGAGTCCGATCCGGACAGCCTCGCAGCCGGGCAGTTGGCGTACTGGCGACGGACCTTGGCCGATCTGGCGCAGCCGCTGAACCTGCCCACCGATCGGCCGCGCCCGAAGTCGATGAGCCGTCGCGGCGACGCGGTCCGGTTCCCGATCGACCCTCCTCTGCTCCGGTCCGTGGAGAATCTGGCCGCCCAGGAGGACGCCACGGTCTCGATGGTCATGCACTCCGCGCTGGCGGTCCTGCTGTACCACCTCGGCTGCGGTGACGACGTGCCCATCGGCGCACCGATCGCGGGCCGTACCGATGAAGAGCTGCGGGACCTCGTCGGGTTCTTCGTCAACACCTGGGTGCTGCGCGTCGACCTGTCGGGGAATCCGACCTTCCGCCGGCTGCTCCAGCGGGTGCGGGAGCGGGCCCTCGCCGCGTACGACCACCAGGACATGCCGTTCGAGCGGCTGGTGGAGCTGCTCAACCCGGACCGGTCCACCGCCTATCACCCGTTCTTCCAGGTGATGCTCTCCTGGCAGCCGTCCGTGCCGGATCTGGACATCCGCGGCCTCACGGTCCGGGCCGAGAGGCTCGAGACCAAAACGGCCAAGTTCGACCTGTTCTTCGACATGGTCCCGGTCGGCTCGGGCGGGGCGGAATGCCGCCTGGAGTACGCGACCGACCTGTTCGACCGGGACACGGTCGAGGGCCTGGCACACCGGTTCGTCCGCATTCTGGGCCGGCTCGTGGCCGAAGCCGGACGCGGGATCGACGGCGTCGACGCGCTCGACCCGGCCGAGCGGGACCGGCTGCTCACCCAGTTCAACGACACCGCCACAGAGGTGTCCGAGCTGACGATCCCGGAGCTGTTCGACAGCGCGGTGGCCAGGACCCCGGACGCCCCGGCGATCGTGTGCGACGACCGCACGCTGACCTACCGTGAGCTCGACGACCGGGCGAACGGCGTCGCCTGGGAGCTGGTCCGGCGGGGCGCCGGGCCGGAGGATCTGGTGGTGCTGGCGTTGCCGCGCACGGAGGACCTGGTGGTCGGCCTGCTGGGGATCCTCAAGTCCGGTGCCGGGTACCTGCCGATGGACCCGCAGTACCTCGGCAGGCGAGCGGAGAGCGTGCTGTCCGAAGCGGCCCCGCGTTTCGCGGTCACCGACACCGAAACGTGGAAGCAGCTGCCGTGGCACGACATCTCGACCGTCGACCTCGACCACCGCGCGGAATGGGACTCGCCCCAGGGGGCGCCGGCCGACGCGGGCCGGACCTCGCCGCCCGGTCCGGACAACCTGGCCTACGTGATGTACACCTCCGGCTCCACGGGCAAGCCGAAGGGCGCGGCGATCACCCACCGCAACGTCGTCAACGGGGTGCGAGAGCTGGTGCGCGTGCTGGACGCGCCCCCCGGGTGGCGGATGCTGGCCGGCACCTCGGTCAACTTCGACGTCTCTGTTTTCGAGCTGCTGACCACCCTGTCCACCGGCGGCACGGTCGAGGTGGTGCCGAACGCGCTGGCACTCGGCGAGCGGGACACCTGGGACGGCCATGTGATCAGCGCGGTCCCCTCGGTGCTCGGGGAACTGGTCGGCCACCTGGAGAAGGCGCCCGGTGTGCGCACGGTCGTCCTCGCGGGCGAGGTGCTTCCGGCCCGACTGGTGCGGCAGGTGCGGGAGGCTCTGCCCGGCGTGCAGGTGGTGAACGGCTACGGGCAGAGCGAGAGCTTCTACGCCACCACGTTCTCCCTCGCGGCGTCCGAGGAGTGGGCGGAGGGCGAGCTCGCGCCGATCGGCACCCCGCTGGGGAACATGCGTGCCTATGTGCTGGGCCCGGGACTCGCCCCGGTGCCGCAGGGCGTGATCGGTGAGCTGTACGTGGCCGGGACCTGTCTGGGCCGTGGCTATCACGGCCGCCCGGGCATGACCGCCGAGCGCTACGTGGCCAATCCCTTCGGCCCGGCGGGTGACCGGATGTACCGCACGGGCGACCTGGCCCGCTGGAACGCGCGTGGCCGGCTGGAGTGCGTCGGCAGGAGCGACGGCCAGGTGAAGGTACGCGGCTTCCGCGTCGAAACCGCCGAGGTGGAAGCGGTATGCGCGCTGCACCCCGGGATCAGCGAGGCGGTGGTGGTCAGCCGGGAAGTGCCCGCGGGCGGGCGGCGGCTCGTCGCGTACGTCGTGCATACCGGCGACGGCGCCGCCGGCGACGACGGCGCCGGCGGTATCGGCGACGTCGATCTGCAGGCCGGTGCCTCGGCCGCCGAACTGCGTAAGTTCGTCGCGGCACGGCTGCCCGACTACATGGTGCCGTCGGCGTTCGTGACCCTCGGCCGGCTGCCGCTCGGGCCGACCGGCAAACTGGACCGCTCCGCGCTGCCCGAACCGGAGTTCCTGGGCGCGGCCTACCGGGAGCCGCGCACCGAGGCGGAGAAGACGATCACCGCCGCGTACGCGGACGTGCTCGGCGTGGACCAGGTCGGTGTCGATGACGACTTCTTCGCGGTGGGTGGAGACAGCCTGCGGTCGATCCAGGTGGTGGCGCGTGCCCGGGCGCGGGGACTGGACATCACCACTCGGGAGATCTTCGAATGTCGTACGGCGGCCCGGTTGGCCGAGGTGGCCTCCGCGCGCCGGGACCCGCTGCCCCCTCTCGCCGAGGGCGAGGGCGGTGGCGTCGGCCCGATGCCGTTGCCGCCGGTGGCGCGGCAGGTGTTCGAGCATGGCGGCGGCATGGACCGGTTCGCGATGGCGCTGACGCTGGAGCTGCCCGCGGGGATCGACGCGCGAGGACTCGCCGCGACGCTGGACGCCGTGCTCGACCGGCACGACCTCCTGCGCGCCCAACTGGTGCGCGGCGACGAACTCTCCCTCGTCGTGCGTCCGGCGGGCACCGTGCGGGCGGCGGACCTGATCCGCCGGGTTCCCTGTGACGGCCGGTGGGACGATCCGTCCTTGCTCCAGGCGGCGAAGGCGGAGCTGGCCGACGCGGTCGGGCGACTCGACCCGGAGGCCGGGACCATGGCGGACTTCGTCTGGTTCGCCGCCAAGTCCGGTGCGGGCCGCCTGCTCGTGGTGCTGCACCACCTAGTGGTGGACGGTGTCTCCTGGCGCATCCTCATGGCGGACCTCGCCCAGGCATGGCAGCAGATCCGGTCCGGTCGAGCGCCCGAACTGCCCCCGGTCGGCACGTCGGCCCGCCGCTGGGCATCGGCGCTGCTGACCGAGGCGCTCTCCCCGCGACGGGAGGCGCAACTGGCGTTCTGGCGGGAGATGCTCCAGGCACCGAACCCCCCCCTGGGCACCCGGGAACTCGACCCGGCGGTGGATGTGACGGCCACCGTCGACAGCGTGCGTGTGCAGCTGTCCGCCAAGGCCACCGAGGCGGTGCTGACCACGCTTCCCGCCGCGTTCAAGGGCACCGGGACCGACGTGCTGCTCGCCGCGCTCGCCCTGGCCGTGAACCGGTGGCGCGGTGCGGAGGGCTCGACCCTGCTCCGGCTGGAGGGGCACGGCCGCGAGGAGGACGTCGTACCCGGGGCCGACCTCTCCCGGACCGTCGGCTGGTTCACCAGCATGTACCCGGCCCGGGTCGACGTGCGCGGAGTGGACCTGGCCGACGTGCTGGCCGGCGGCCCCGCGGCCGGAAAGGCGATCAAGCTGGTCAAGGAGCAGCTGCGCGCGATCCCGGACAAGGGCGTGGGGTACGGACTGCTGCGCCACCTGAACCCCAAGACCGCGGCGCAGCTCGCCGGCCTGCCGGTGCCGCAGCTCGGGTTCAACTACATCGGCCGGATCTCCGGCGCCGACGTGCCCGAGCACCTGCGCACGGGCGGGTGGGGACCGGCGCCCTGGTCCGCCGAGCTGATCCCGGCTCCCGACCCGGACCTGCCCGCGCTGTCCGCGCTGGAGGTCAACGCGGTCGCGACGGACACCCCCGACGGCCACCGGCTGCAGGCGGCCTTCATGTTCCCCACCGGGGTGCTGTCCGGCGAGGAGGTCTCCGAACTGGCCGACCTCTGGGTCGAGGTGCTGCACGGCATGGCCGCGCATGCCGCGGACGAGGAGCCCGGCGGGCTCACCCCCTCGGACGCCCCGCTGGTCTCGGTGCGACAGGACGAGATCGAGGCCTGGGAGGCGCGCTACGGCCGGCTGGCCGAGGTGTGGCCGCAGACCCCTGGGCAGTCCGGTATCCAGTTCCAGGCCGCGTTCGCCGACGGCGCCTTCGACGTCTACCACATGCAGTTCGTGCTGCATCTGTCCGGGCACGTGGATCCCGCGCGCATGCGATCGGCCGGGCAGGCGCTCCTCGACCGGTTTCCGAACCTGCGCTGCGCGTTCCTGACCGGGGCCGGGGGCGATCCGGTGCAGGTCGTGCCCGAGCACGTCGCCCTGCCCTGGCGGCACATCGATCTGACCGGTCGCGGCGGAGCAGAGCAGGACGCGGCACTCGACAAGGCCCTCGCCGACGACCGGGCCGACCAACTCGATCCCACCCGGCCGCCACTGATCCGTCTGGCGCTGCTCACCTGCGGTCCGCGGCAGGCGAAACTCATCATCACGGCGCACCACACCCTGTTCGACGGCTGGTCGTCGACGTCGGTGATCAGGGACCTGATCCTGCTGTACGCCGGGACCCGCGAGCTTCAACCGGTCCGGAACTACGGTGACTATCTGGCCTGGCTGTCCAGGCAGGACCGGGAGGCATCGGCGGCCCGGTGGAAGGAGGAGCTCGCCGGACTCGACCAGCCGACCCTCGTGGCCGCGGGCATTCCCGCGAAGGGGGAGGCGTCCGCCCACGGACGGGTCGAAGTACCGCTGTCGATCGACAAGGGGAAGGAACTGGCCCGGCGTGCCGCGGAACTCGGCGTCACGCTGAACACGCTGCTGCAGTGTGCGTGGGCGATTCTGCTCTCGACGCTGACCGGGCAGCAGGACGTGGTGTTCGGGGCTGCCGTGAACGGCCGCCCGGTGGAGCTGCCCGGATCCGACGAGATGGTCGGCCTGTTCGTCAACACCCTGCCGATCAGGGTGTTCTGCCGACCGGACCAGAGCGTGGCCGACGTCGTCGCCGGGCTCCAGGAGCGGCAGACCGCGCTGCTCGACCACCACTACTACCCGCTGGCCGACATCCAGCGCGACGTCGGAATGTCCGCACTGTTCGACACGATCATCGCGTTCGAGAACTACCCGTACGACCGCGAGGGCATCGTCGACGCCAACACCTCGGCGGGCCTCACGATCGACGGCATCCGGCCGATCGCGGGCGCGCACTACCCGCTCAGCCTCAACTCCGCCGATCCCTACCTGCGGCTCTCCCTCGACTACCAGAACAACGTCTACGACCGCGCCGCGGCCGAGGTGATCGCCGCCCGGCTCGTCCGGGTGCTGGAGCAGGTGCTCGCCGACCCGACGGTTCCCGTCGCCGCCATCGAGGTGCTCAGCGAGCAGGAGCGGGAGCGGTGGGTGCGGGGGGTCAACGACACGGCGCACCCGGTGGCCGCGGACACCCTGCCGGGCGCGTTCGAGGCCCGGGTGGAGCGTGACCCCGATCGCGTCGCGGTGATCGGGCAGGGGGAGACGCTGACCTACCGGGAGTTCAACCGGCGTGCCAACCGGCTGGCGCACTGGCTGGTCGAGCGCGGGGCGGGACCCGAGCGGACGGTCGCGGTGCGCATCCCTCGTTCCGTGGATCTGCTCGTGGCGATCTACGCGGTGGTCAAGGCGGGCGCGGCGTATCTGCCGGTGGGCACCGACCTGCCGGAGGACCGGGTGCGCCACATGCTCGACAGCGCGGATCCGCTGCTGGTGCTCGACGAGAAGCTCCCGGACGTGTCCGGGTACCCGGCGGTCGACCCGGAACGCGCGCTCGCGCCGGACAACGCCGCCTACGTCATCTACACCTCCGGCTCCACCGGCGGCCCCAAGGGTGTGCAGGTGTCGCACCGGTCGATCACGAACCGACTGCGCTGGATGCAGCACGAGTACGGGCTGACCGCCGACGACGTGGTGCTGCAGAAGACGCCGTCGTCGTTCGACGTGTCGGTGTGGGAGTTCTTCTGGCCGTTGTGCGAGGGTGCGGCGCTGGTGGTCGCCGAGCCCGGCGGGCACAGGGATCCGGCCTATCTGGCCCAGCTGATACGCGAACGGTCCGTCACCACCTGTCACTTCGTGCCGTCGATGCTCCAGGCGTTCCTGGCCGAGCCGGCCGCCGCCGGGTGCGGCGGCGAGCTGCGCCGGGTGTTCTCCAGCGGTGAGGCCCTGTCCCGGGAGACCGCGGACGCTTTCGCCCGCACGCTGCCGGGCGTCGAACTGCACAATCTGTACGGGCCGACCGAGGCCTCCGTCGACGTGACGTACCACGCCCTGCTCCCGGAGGACTCCGGCACCGTGCCGATCGGTGTGCCGATCTGGAACACCCGGGTGTACGTGCTGGACACAGCGCTGCGACCGGTACCGCCCGGGGTCACCGGTGAGCTGTACCTGGCCGGTACCGGGCTCGCGAGGGGCTATGTCGGCCGGACCGCGCTGACCGCGAACCGGTTCGTGCCGTGCCCCTACGGTGAGCCCGGTTCCCGGATGTACCGCACCGGCGATGTCGTGCGGTGGAACCAGGACGGCCGGCTCGAGTACATCGGCCGGACCGACTTCCAGGTGAAGATCCGGGGCTTCCGTATCGAACTCGGTGAGATAGAGGTCGCGTTGACCCGCCATCCGGCCGTGGCGCAGGCCGCGGTGATCGCTCGCGAGGATGCCACCGGTGGCCGGCAGCTGGCCGGTTATGTGGTGGTGGATCCCGCGGTGGCGCCGGAGGTGGCGCGGTTCCGCGAGCTGGAGGGCACCGGGCGGCTGGCCGGAGTGGAACTGCACGAGCTGCCCGGCGGGATGGTGGTGGCGGCGCCCGACAAGCCGAGTGTCTCCTACGTGTACGGCGAGATCTTCCAGCGCGGCGCGTATGCGGGCGGTGGGGTGACCATCGACGAGGGCGCGTGTGTCGTCGATGTGGGCGGGCACGTCGGGATGTTCGGGCTGTGGGCCGGATCCGTGGCCCGCGATGTGCGGGTGTACGCGTGCGAGCCGATGGCCGAGTCGGCCGAGTGCTACCGGATCAACGCATACCTGCACGGCCTTGACGCGGTGGTGTCGAACTGCGGGATCTCGGATGCCGCGGGGCGCGCGGAGTTCACGTACTACCCGGAGATGTCGTTGATGTCGGGGCGTTTCGCGGACGAGGCGACCGAACGGGAAACGCTGCGCAGGGTGATCGCCAACGAGGGTGACGCAGATGTCGCCGAGGACGACCAACTGACCGAACTGCTGGCCCAGCGGCTGGCGAGCAGGCGGGTCGACGTGGAACTGCGCACCGTGTCGCAGGTGATCCGGGACCACGGGCTCACCGTTGTGGACCTGCTGAAGGTCGACGCGGAGAAGAGCGAGCTGGCCGTGTTGCAGGGGATCGAGCCGGAGCACTGGCCGATCATCCGCCAGGTCGTGGCAGAGGTGCACGACATCGACGACCGGGTCGCGGTCGTGACGAAGATGCTGACGGACAACGGCTTTCGGGTGGTCAGGGAAACCCCGCAGGGTCTCGAGGGCACCGGGATCGGCCAGCTGTACGCCACCCGCGCCGGCCACGTCGCTCCGGCCGCGGCCCCTGCCCCGGCCACTGCCGTGCACGCCGCGTGGCAGAGCCCGGACCAGGTCACCCGCGAGGTACGCGCGCACCTGGAGCGGCAGTTGCCCGACTACATGGTCCCCGCTCACCTGGTGATCCTCGACCGGCTTCCGCTGACGCCGAACGGCAAGGTCGACCGGGGCGCGCTCCCCGCACCCGGCCACGTCGAAGCCGCGATCGGACGAGGGCCGCGCAACGACAACGAGGAAGTCCTCTGCCGGCTCTTCGCCGAGTTGCTCGGCAGGGAGGAGATCGACATCGACACCGACTTCTTCGCCGTCGGCGGGCATTCGCTGCTGGCCACTCGGCTGACCGGCCGCATACGCAATGCGCTCAACGTCGACGTGAAGGTCACCACGGTGTTCCGCAACCCGACCGTCGCCCGGTTGGCGGGTCGGATCGAGAAGCTGGCCACGTCGAAGCGCCCCCAGTTGCGACAGATGAGCGTGGAGGACTAGCGCCGATGATTCCGTTGTCGTTCGCCCAGCGCCGGATGTGGTTCCTCCACCGCCTGGAAGGCCCTTCCGCGACCTACAACGTCCCGTTCGTCCTGCGCCTGGACGGGCCACTGGACACGGCGGCCCTGACCGCGGCGGTGGCGGACGTCACCACCCGGCACGAGAGTCTGCGTACCCTGATCGTGGAGGACACGGACGGCACGCCGGAGCAGCGGGTCCTGCCGCCGGAGGAGGCAGTCCCCGCGGTCCCGGTGGTCGACGTGGCCGCGGACGGGGTGGACGCCGCGATGCACGCGTTCGCGGGCGAGGTCTTCGACCTGGACACCGAGCTTCCCTTTCGGCTGATCGTTCTCCGGGTCGCTCCGCAGGAGCACGTCGTGGTGTTCCTGTTCCACCACATCGCCGCCGACGGGGCGTCGATGGCGCCGTTCCTCCGCGATCTGGTCTCGGCGTACACCGCCCGCCGCCAGGGGAGTGCGCCGGCCTGGACGCCGCTTCCGGTGCAGTACAAGGACTACACGCTGTGGCAGCGGCAACTGCTGGGCGACGAGTCCGATCCGGAGAGCATCGCCGCCGAACAGCGGGACTACTGGAGCCGGGAGCTGGCCGGGGTGCCGCAGCCGGTGCAGCTGCCGCTGGACCGGCCCCGGCCGACGGTGGCCGGCCACCGCGGCGGCCACGTCGACTTCGAGCTGGAACCCGAACTGGTCGCCCGCATGGGCAAGCTGGCCGCGGACCGCGGTGCCACGCCGCCGATGGTCGCCCAGACCGTGCTCGCGGTGCTCCTGCACCACCTCGGCGCCGGGAACGACCTGACGATCGGCAGCCCCATCGAGGGGCGCGCCGACGAGCAGCTCGACGGCCTGATCGGGTTCTTCGCCAACACCTGGGTGCTGCGGGTCGTCCTGTCGGGCAACCCGACGTTCGGCGATCTGCTGGAGCAGGTACGGGACAGAGCCCTCGCCGCGTACGACAACCAGGACGTTCCGTTCGAGCACCTGGTGGAGATGCTCGCCCCGGACCGCACCACCTCCTACCAGCCGTTGTTCCAGGTGATGCTGGCCTGGCAGTTCGCGTGGTCGGAGATCGAGATTCCGGGTCTGCGCGTCACCCCCGTCCCGGTGGGCACCGACACCGCGAAGTTCGACCTGTTCTTCAACATCATCCCGGGCAGGTCCGGGCGTGCCCACGGACGGCTGGAGTACGCGACGGACCTGTTCGACCACTCCACGGCACAGAGCCTCGTCGACCGCTACGTGCGAGTGCTGCGGCAGTTGGTCGCCGACCCCGGCACGCGGCTCGGCGCGGTGCAGGTGCTCACCGATGCCGAGCGGGACTGGCTGGCCCGGTTGAACGAGACCGAGGTGCCGGTGCGGGAGTCGACGCTGCCGGAACTCGTCACCGCACAGGCGATGCGGACCCCGCAGGCCACAGCGGTGGTGGCCGGGGAAACCGAGTTGTCGTACCGGGAGTTGAACACCCGCGCCGACCGACTCGCCGCCCTGCTGCGCGGACGCGGGGTCGGGCCGGAGGTGCTGGTGGCCGTGGCACTGCCACGCTCGGCGGACCTGGTCGTCGCGCTGCTCGGCGTGCTCAAGGCGGGCGGCGCCTACCTGCCGATCGACCCCGACCACCCGGCCGCCCGGATCGACCTGCTGCTCAGCACGGCCGGACCCGCCCTGGTACTGACGGACCGGGACACGGCCGCAGCGCTGCCCGAGCGTCAGGCACCGGTCCTCCACCTGGACGATCTGAACCTCGGAGATCCCGACCACCCCGTCGCCGAGGCCCCGGACCTCCGTGCCGGGCCGGACAACCTGGCGTACGTGATGTTCACCTCGGGATCGACCGGGACTCCCAAGGGTGTCGCCCTCCCGCACGCCACCGTGGCCAACGGCGTGCTCGCCTCACGGCGGTTCGCACAGGCCGAGCCCGGATCCCGTCTGCTCGCCGCGGCCTCGGTGAACTTCGACGTCTCCGTGTTCGAGATATTCACCGCGCTCGCCGCCGGCGCGAGTGTCGAGATCGTCCGCAACGTACTGGAGCTCGCCGAACGCAGCAGCTGGTCGGGCACCACCGTCTGCGCGCTCCCGAGGGCGTTCTCCGCACTGCTCGACCCCATCGTCGCCAAGAGCCCGGGCGCCCTCGAACTCGACTTCAAGACCGCGATCCTCGGCGGCGAGGTCCTCTCGGGCGATCTGGTGCGCAAGGTCCACCGGGCCTTCCCGGACGCCCGTGTCGTCCACGCCTACGGGCAGACCGAGAGCTTCTACGTCTCTTCCTTCGCGGTCCCGCGGGAGCCGGCCGAAACCGGCGCCCTGCCGATCGGACGGCCACTCGCCAACGTCCGCACGTACGTCCTGGGACCGGAGCTGACGCCCGTCCCGCCCGGCGTGATCGGGGAACTGTATGTCGCCGGTCCGCTTGCCCGCGGCTACTACGAGAACGGCCGGGCGACCGCGGAACGCTTCGTCGCCTGTCCCTTCGGGCCGGCCGGCGCACGCATGTACCGCACCGGTGACCTGGCCCGGTGGGACCGGAACGGTCAGCTGAAGTACGAGGGGAGAGCCGACACCCAGGTCAAGGTGAACGGCATGCGGGTCGAGCCGAACGAGATCGAGAGGGTCCTCGCCCAGCACCCCTCGGTCGGCCAGGCGGTGGTCACGGCCTGCGCGGACCACGCCGGCAGCACGCGACTCGTCGGTTATGTGACGCCGGTCGGCACCCAGGACGAGGAGGCCGCCCCGGGCGCCGGCGTCTCGGTGCCGGAGCTGCGGCGGTTCATGGGCGAGCGGCTGCCGTCCTACATGGTGCCCGCCCTGCTCGTGGTGCTGGACCGGCTGCCGTTGACCGCGAGCGGGAAGCTGGACCGGGCCGCGCTGCCCGAACCGCGGTTCGCCGCCGCCGAGTACCGGGCGCCCCGCAGCGAGGTGGAGCGGATCCTGGCCGAGGTGTACGCCGACGTGCTCGATGCCCCGCAGGTGGGCGTGGACGACGACTTCTTCGCCGGCGGCGGGGACAGCATCCGCTCCATCCAGGTCGTCGCGCGGGCCCGGACACGCGGCGTCGTGGTGAGCACCCGGGAGATCTTCGAGCACCGCACGGTCGCCCGGCTCGCGGAACTGGTAGAGGGACGGGAGGAGGAACGTCCGGCCCTGGCCGAGCTGCCGGGGGGCGGCATCGGATGGGCTCCCCTGCCGCCGACGGCGGCCCACGTGCTCGCGCTCGGCGGTGACATCGGCCGGCTGTGCATGTCCGCGCTGCTGACCCTGCCGGAGGACATCGACCGTGCGGGGCTGTGCGCGACCTTGCGGGCCGTGGTGGCACGGCACGACGTGCTGCGTGCCCGGCTCGACCGGAGGCGGCCCGGCTTGTGGATCGAGCCGCACGGCAGCGTGGACGTCGACGCACTGCTGCGGGAGGTTCCCCACGACGACGCCGATGTGCAGGCCGAGCTGGACGCGGCCGCGGACCGCCTGGACCCTGACGCGGGCGTCATGGCGCAGTTTGTGTGGTTTACCTCCGTCACCGGCGCGGGCCGGTTGCTGATCGTGCTGCACCACCTGGTCGTCGACGGGGTGTCGTGGCGGATTCTCGTCCCGGACCTCGCCTCGGCCTGGCAGTTGGTCCGGGACGGCCGTGCGCCGGCGCTCCCGGGGACGGGCACCTCACTGCGCCGGTGGGCGCACGCCCTGGCCGACGAGGCCACGGCCCCGCAGCGGGTGGCCGAACTGCCCCTCTGGCAGCGGATCCTGATCGAGGACGAGCCGGTGCTGGGTGCACGGGAACTGAACCGCACGCGTGACGTCGCGGCCACGGTGGACACGGTCCGCGTCCAGGTGCCGCCGGACATCACGCACATGGTGCTGAACACCGTGCCCGCGGCGTTCCGCGGCGGTGTCGACGACGGGCTGCTGACCGGGCTGGCGCTGGCCCTCGCGCGCTTTCGCCGGCTGCGGGACGTGCCGGGATCCTCGACGCTGGTCCGGCTGGAAGGGCACGGCCGGGAAGAGCACCTGGTGCCCGGCGCGGACCTGTCCGGCACGGTCGGATGGTTCACCGCGATGTTCCCGCTGCGTCTTGATCTGGCCGGCATCGACGTGGCGGACGCGTTCGCCGCCGGACCGGCCGCGGGCCGGGCGATCAAGGCCGTCAAGGAGCAGCTGCGTGCGGTGCCGGACAACGGGATGGGCTACGGCCTGCTGCGCCACCTCAACGCGGAGACCGCCGCCGCGCTGGCCGGACAGCGGGAGCCACAGATCGGATTCAACTACCTCGGCAGGTCCTCGGGTGCGGACCTCCCCGAGGAACTGCGCGGACTGGGTTGGGCCGTGGACACCACCCACGGGGACCTGATCGCCGCGCCGAGCGGGGACATGCCGGTGCCGTCGGCCCTGGAGGTCACCGCCATGGCCACCGCCACACCCCGCGGTGACGAGCTGACCGCCTACTTCGACTTCGCGACCGGCGTGCTCTCCCGCGACGAGGTGAGCGAGTTGGCGGGGCTCTGGGTCGAGGCGCTGACCGCCCTGGCCCGGCATGCCGCGTCACCCGACGCCGGCGGGCTGACCCCGTCGGACGTGCCCCTGGTCGAGGTGGGTCAGCAGGACATCGACGCGTGGGAGGCCCGCTTCGGCCGGCTGGCCGAGGTCTGGCCGGTGACCTCGGTGCAGTCCGGGATCCACTTCCACACGATGCTGGCCGGGGCGTCGTACGACCCCTACCACGTTCAGCTGGTGTTCCGGCTGTCCCGCGAGGCCGACCCGGGGAGGATGCGCCGGGCCGGGCAGGCGCTGCTGGAGCGCCATGCCAGCCTCCGCGCGGCGTTCGTGGGCCGGGCGGGCGGAGACGTCGTGCAGGTGGTGCCCGAGAAGGTGACCCTGCCGTGGCAGTACCTCGACCTGACCGGGGTCGCGCAGGAGGAGCGGACCGAGACGTTCGAGCGGTTCCTCGCGCGGGACCGGGCCGCCCACTTCGACGCGGCGAGCCCACCGCTCTTCCGGCTGGCGCTCGCGGTCCTCGAACCGGACCGGCCCGAACTCGTCATGACCGCCCACCACATGCTGTTCGACGGCTGGTCCACGCCCTTGCTGATGCGGGACCTGCTGCTGCTCTACGCCTTTGACGGCGACCCGGCCGCGCTGCCCCCGCCCCGCGACTACGGCGACTTCCTCGCCTGGCTCGCCCGGCAGGACCAGGACGAGGCGGCACGGACGTGGCGGGCCGAACTCGACGGAATCGAGGGGCCGACCCTGCTCGCCCCGCAGGCCGCGGAGGCGGACGACGGCGGCCGCGACCAGGTCGACATCGCGCTCCCGCAGCAGGAGGCGCGCGACCTCTCCCAGCGCGCCTCCGATCTGGGCGTCACCGTCAACAGCCTGGTCCAAGGCGCCTGGGCGCTGCTGCTCGGCCAGCACACCGGCCGCCAGGACGTGGTGTTCGGCGCCACCGTCTCCGGGCGCCCGCCGGCGGTGACGGACGTCGAGTCGATGGTGGGAATGTTCATCAACACCGTTCCCGTACGGGTCACTTACACGCCCGGCGACACCCTCGTCGACGTCCTCACCCGGCTCCAGAGCCGGCAGGCCGCCCTGGTGGCACACCACCACTACGGACTCGCGGAGATCCAGCAGTCCGCCGGCGTGCAGAACCTCTTCGACACGCTGGTCGTCTTCGAGTCCTTCCCCGTCGACTGGGAGGGCCTGAGCGCCGCCAGCGATGCCGCGGACGGGATCGCCTTCGCAGGCTTCCGCCCGTTCGCGGGCAACAACTACCCCCTGTGCCTGACAGCGGCGGCCGAACCGCACCTCCAGCTCGCGATCCAGTACGCGCCGGCCGTCTTCGACCGTGCCACGGTGGAGATGTACGGGCGCCGCCTCGTCCGCATCCTGCGACAGCTGGCGGCCAGCCCGGAATCGAAGGTCGCGCAGCTCGACATCCTGGAGCCGGTCGAACGCGAGCTGATGCTCGGCGAGTTCGGCGCCGCCGCCGCCCCGGCCCCGGACGCCACGATCACCGCGCGCGTCGAGGCGCAGGTGGCGCGGACCCCGGACGCGGTCGCGGTGACCACCGACGGCGAGTCGCTCACGTACGCCGAGCTGGACGCCCGCGCCGAGCGGCTCGCGGTCGAGCTGGCCGGGCGCGGGGTGGGCCCGGAGACCGTGGTGTGCCTGGTCCTGCCGCGCACCGTGAACACGGCCGTGGCCCTCCTGGGCGTGCTCAAGGCGGGCGGGGCCTACCTGCCCGTCGACCCCGCCCACGCCGGTGCCCGCCTCCCGCACGTCCTGCCCGTCGCCCGGCCTCACCTGCTCCTGGTCGACGCCGGTACCCGCGACCTCGTCCCGGCCACGGACATCCCCGTCCTCGTCCTCGACGACGTCGACCTCCACGCCGCCACCGAGGCCACCCCGGCCGCCGTGGTGACCACGACACGGCTGGCGGCCCGCCCCGGAAACCTCGCCTACGTCGTCTACACGTCCGGCTCGACCGGTGTGCCCAAGGGGGTGAGTGTCACCCATGCCACCGTCGTCAACGCCGTGGACGCCCTGGTCGCGCACGCTGGAGCGGCATCGGGCCGGCGGGTGCTGCTCGCCGCCTCGTTCGGCTTCGACGTCGCCACCTTCGAGCTGTTCTCGGCGCTCACCACGGGGGGCAGCGCCGAGATCGTGCGCGACGTGCTGGAACTGGCCGAACGCGACACCTGGGACGTCGACGTCATCTGCTCGGTGCCGTCGGCCTTCGCCGAACTCGTCGACCAGCTCCGCGACCGCATCCGGCCCCTGGCACTGAACATCTCCGGGGAGGTGCTGACCCCGGCCCTGGCGGACCGGGTGCGCGAGCTGTGGCCGCAGGCCCGCGTCATCAACAGCTACGGCCCCAGCGAGACGTTCTACGCCACCGCCCACCTCCTGCACACCGACCGGCCGTACGCCCCCGACGTCCCCATCGGCCGTCCCTTTCCCGGCGTACGCGCGTACGTCCTCGGCCCCGGCCTGGCGCTGCTGCCCCCGGGCACACCGGGCGAGCTCTATCTGGCCGGTGCCGGACGCGGCTACCAGGGTCAGCCCGCCCTGACCGCCGACCGCTTCGTCCCCGACCCCTACGGGCCTCCCGGCTCCCGCATGTACCGCACGGGCGACCTGGCGAGCCTCACCCCCGACGGGGAGCTGCACCACCTGGGCCGTATCGACACCCAGGTCAAGATCCGCGGTTTCCGCATCGAACCCGGCGAGGTCGAAGCCGCACTCACCGCCCATCCCCACATCACCCAGGCCGCGGTCGTGGCCCGGCAGGCGGGCGACACTCCCTACCTGGCCGCCTATCTCGTGCCTGTCCACGGCGAGAAGGTCCCGGAACCGGCCGACCTGCGCGACCACCTGGCCGACCGGCTGCCCGACTACATGGTGCCCGCCGCCTACGTACCGCTCGACCGGCTGCCCCTGTCCCCCAACGGCAAGCTCGACCACGAGGCCCTGCCCATCCCCGATCTCACTCCCACCACGCCGTTCCGCGCGCCCCGCACCGCCCGCGAGGAGGCCCTGGCCAGGCTGTTCGCCGAGGTGCTCGGCGTGGACCGGGTGGGCGTGGACGACGGCTTCTTCGCGCTCGGCGGGCACTCCCTGCTCGCCACCCGGCTGATCACCCGAGCCCGCGCCGAGATGGGGATCGAGATACCCATCCGCAAGATCTTCGACCTGCCGACCGTGTCCGCGCTCGCCGCGTGGTCGGAGGAATCGGATGTCCCCCTTCGTCCCAGCCTGCGCAAGATGCTCGTAGAGGAGTGAGACCATTGATTCCGCTCTCGTACGCACAACGCCGTATGTGGGTCACGAACCAGCTGGAGGGAGGGGCGGAGACCTACAACATCTCCCCGACGTTCCGGCTGACCGGGCCGCTGGACCAGGACGCCCTCGTCGCGGCGATCCGCGACGTGGTCGGTCGGCACGAGATCCTGCGCACCACGTATGTCACGGACGACGACGACGAGCCCCACCAGTGGATCCTGCCGATGGCGGAGGGACTGGTGCAGGTGCCGGTGGTCGACGTGGCGCCGGAGGACCTGTCCGGCGCGGTCGACGAGGTCATCGCGCACCATTTCGACCTGGCGTCCGAAATCCCGTTGCGCGCCAGCCTGTTCCGCCTGTCCCCGCAGGAACACGTCCTGGTCCTGGTCATCCACCACATCGCCTCGGACGGCGTCTCGGGCGGGCCGCTGGTACGGGACCTGACCACCGCCTACACCGCACGCCGGGACGGTCGGGCGCCGGCGTGGGAGCCGCTGGCCGTGCAGTACAAGGACTACGCGCTGTGGCAGCGCGAGCTGCTCGGCGACCCTGCGGACCCGGGCAGTCTGGCCGCGGCGCAGGCCGAGTACTGGCGGACGGAGCTGGCCGGGGTACCGCAGCCGCTGAGCCTGCCCTTGGACCGCCCGCGGCCCGCCGAGAGAAGTCTGCACGGCGACAAGGTGGACTTCGAGGTGGAAGCGGAGGTGGCGTCCGGACTGCAGACGCTGGCCGACGAGCGCGGGATGACCATGTCGATGGTCCTGCAAGCCGCGCTGGCGGTGCTGCTGCGCAAGCTCGGTGCCGAGGAGGACGTCACGATCGGCAACCCGATCGCCGGGCGGACCGACGAAGCGCTCGCCGATCTGGTCGGGGTCTTCGTCAACACCCAGGTGCTGCGGGTGGACCTCTCCGGTGACCCGTCGTTCGCCGACCTGCTCGCGCAGGTGCGGGACAAGGCGCTGGCTGCCTACGAACACCAGGACGTGCCGTTCGAGATGCTGGTCGAGTTGATCAACCCCGACCGCTCCGCGGCGTACCAGCCGCTGTTCCAGGTGACGTTCGCCTGGCAGAACTTCGAGAAGCAGGACTTCGAACTCGCCGGACTCAAGGTGGAGTTCGAGCAGCACCTCGTTTCGGCCGCCATGTTCGACCTGCTCTTCAGCATGGCCCAGGACGAGTCGGGGGCGCTGCGGGGCGACCTCATGTACGCGACCCAGCTGTTCGACCGGGACACGGTCGAGGCCATCACCGCTCGGTTCACGCGTCTTCTGAAGCAGCTGGCCGCCGACCCCGAGTCACCGGTCAGCGCCGTCGACGTACTGTCGGCGCAGGAGCGGGAGTGGCTGGTACGGGGGGTCAACGACACCGCGCGTCCGGTGGCCGCGGAGACCTTGCCGGATGCGTTCGAGGCCCAGGTGGAACGGGAACCGGACCGGGTCGCGGTGATCGGCGAACAGGAGACACTCACCTACCGGGAGTTCAACCGCCGTGCCAACCAGCTGGCGCACTGGCTGGTCGAACGCGGTGCGGGCCCGGAGCGGATCGTCGCGGTGCGCATCCCGCGTTCGGTCGAGCTGATGGTGGCGATCTACGCGGTGGCCAAGGCGGGTGCGGCCTATCTGCCGGTGGACACCGAACTGCCCGAGGACCGGGTGCGGCAGCTGCTGGACAGCGCGGAGCCGCTGCTCGTGCTCGACGACGCGCTTCCGGAGGTCTCGGCGTACCCGGAGGTGAATCCGGAACGGACGCTGTCGCCGGACAACGCCGCCTACGTGATGTACACCTCCGGTTCCACCGGCGGCCCCAAGGGGGTACAGGTGGCGCACCGGTCGATCATGAACCGGGTGAAGTGGGGGCTGGCACACTTCGATGTCGACGGCGAGGACCGGGTGCTGCTGAGCACCTCGGCGAGCTTCGATGCGTCGGTGCCGGAGCTGTTCGCCCCCTTGCAGGTGGGTGCTGCCGTGGTGGTCGCCCGCCCGGACGGACGCAAGGATCCGGAGTACCTGGCCAAGCTGATCCAGCGGGAGCAGGTGACCGGCGCGGACTTCGTGCCTTCCCTGCTGGAGGCGTTCGTCGCCGAGCCCGAAGCGAAGAAGTGCACCAGCCTGCGCTGGATCGAGGTCGCGGCCGAGCCGTTCCTGGCCCCGCTGGCCAACAGGTTCGTCGAGCTGTTGCCCGGCTGCTCGGCGAACAACCTCTACGGCCCCACCGAGGCGACCGTCGAGGTCACGGCGTGGCAGCACGTACCGGGTGCGGACCGAGTGCCGATCGGCGCGCCGATCTGGAACAACCAGGTGTACGTCCTGGACGAGGCGCTGCGTCCGGTCCCGCCCGGCGTCACCGGTGAGCTGTATCTGGCCGGTGCGTGCCTGGCGCGGGGCTACCTCGGGCAGACCGCTCTGACCTCGGAGCGGTTCGTGGCCTGCCCCTACGGTGAGCCGGGCGGCCGGATGTACCGCACCGGGGACGTGGTGCGGTGGAACAAGGACGGCCAGCTCGAGTACATCGGCCGAACCGACTTCCAGGTCAAGATCCGCGGGCTCCGCATCGAGCTGGGCGAGATCGAGCATGTGCTGGCCGGGCATCCCAGCGTGGCGCAGGCGGCGGTGGTGGTGCGCGAGAACCAGCAGGGCGACAAGCGCCTTGTGGCGTACGTGGTACCCGATCCGGACGCCATGGTGGCCGATGCCGGTGCCCAGGTGGATGAATGGCGCCAGGTCCACGACGACACGTATGCCAAATCCGCCGACGAGGCGCTGGGCGAGGACTTCCAGCTGTGGAAGTCGGCCTACGACGGTGAACCGATTCCGCTGGAGCAGATGCTGGAGTGGCGGGAGGCGGCGGTGGCTCAGGTGCTGCGGTTCGCGCCGCGGCGGGTGCTGGAGATCGGTGTGGGCGCCGGCCTGCTGCTGTCGAAGATCGTCGGCGAGGTCGACGAGTACTGGGGCACCGACATCTCGGCCACGGTGGTGGACCGGCTCCGCAAGCAGGTCGAGCAGGCCGGCCACGGTGACCGGGTGCGGCTGAGCGCCCAGGCGGCCGACGACGTCTCCGGGCTTCCCCGGGCCGGATTCGACACAGTGGTGCTCAACTCGGTGGTGCAGTACTTCCCGAGCGTCGAGTACCTGGATCGAGTGCTGCGCGAGGCGATGGAACTCCTCGCACCCGGCGGTCGGCTGATCGTCGGTGACGTCCGCAACGCCGCGACACTCCGGCTTCTGCTGACCGCGGTGCAACGCGCGGCGCGGCCGCACGCCTCGCACGACGAGCTGCGGGCGATGGTGGAGCAGGCCGTGCTCGGCGAGCGGGAGCTGGTGGTCGCCCCGGACTGGTTCGCCACCTGGGCGGCCGACCACGGCGTCGGGGTCGACATCCGGTTGAAGCCGGGGCGGGTGCACAACGAGCTGACCCGGCACCGCTACGAGGTCGTCCTGCACAAGGAGCCGGCCGACGTGCTCGATCTGACCGGGGCGCCCGCGGTGCCGTGGGGCCGGGAGGTGTCCGACCTGGCCGGTCTGCGCGGTTGTGTGCAGCGGGCGGGATCCGGCCCGGTGCGGGTGACCGGGATACCCAACGCGCGGCTGGCGGAGGAGGTCGCCGCGGCGACGTCAGCCGGGGTACTGGGTGCGGCTGCGACCTCCGGCGGGCCGCTCGATCCGGAGGACCTCGCCGAATGGGCGCGGCAGCAGGGCCGGGACGCGGTCATCACCTGGTCGGGAGAGGCCGTCCACGGCTTCGACGCGGTGCTGCTGCCCGAGCGGCGGGCCGTCTCCGGGGGGTTCGTGCCCAGCGATGTGGCCGGACAGATCCGGGCGAACGCCCCGGCACTCGCCACGGCGATCGGCCCGCTGACCGTAGAGCTGCCCGAGTACGTGCGCGGGCGTCTGCCGGACTACATGGTCCCGGCCGCGGTGGTGCCGCTTCCGGAGCTTCCGCTGACCCCGGCCGGCAAGCTGGACAGGCGAGCGCTGCCGGCGGAGTCCACGACCACCACGAGCAGCGGAGAGCCGCGCAACTCCCATGAGAAGAAGCTGTGTTCCCTCTTCGGCGAGTTGCTCGGCGTGGAGAAGGTCGGTATCGACGACGACTTCTTCGTGCTCGGCGGACACTCACTCCTGGCCACCCGGCTCAGTGCCCGCATCCGCAAGCAGTTCGGTGTCGACATGCCCGTCCGGACGATCGTCCGGTACCCCACGGTGGCCGAGCTCGCCGCGCTGCTGCTCGGCAGCGGCATCCCGGACGACCACGTCGACTCGTTCGAGGTCGTGCTGCCCTTGCACAGGGATCCCGGTACCGGGAAGGCGCCGGTGTGGTTCATCCACGGAGGCGGCGGGCTCGGCTGGGCGTATTTCACCTTCGCGCCGTACGTGCGGGACCGGGCGGCCTACGCCCTGCAGTCCCGCGGTTCGGGCGGCAAGGGCACGCTGGCCGGATCGGTGGAGGAGATGATCGACGACTACCTCACCCAGATTCTCGAGACCCAGCCGGAGGGGCCCTACCACCTGGTCGGCTGGTCCTACGGCGCCCCGCTCGCGCACGCCATCGCCGATGCCCTGGACCGCCGCGGGCTCAAGGTCGGCGTCGTGGCGGTCCTGGACTCCAAACCGGCGAGCGGTTTCAGGAACCTGACCGGCACGGTGCCGACGACCTACCGGAAGCACATCGAGGAGTTCTTCGGCCAGTTCATGAACACGGACAACATGGCCGTCTTCCTGGACGCCATGGCGGAGGTGGGGGCCAACAACCTGGCCAGGATGCAGGACTTCTCCCCGCCGGTCTACCGCGGCGACGTGCTGTACTTCAACGCGAAGCTGGACAAGGACGAGGGCTCGTACGGACCCGAATGGCGGCCCTACGTCCTCGGTTCCATCGAGGAGTACGACGTGGACGCCACGCACGACTCCCTGCACATGCCCAAACCGGCGGGCCAGGTCATGAGGGTCATCGCCCGCAAGCTGGCGCTGTGACGAGGGAAGACCGGGACCGGACCGTGCTGCTGTGCGCACCGTTCGCGGGGGCGGGACCTTCGTTCTTCCACCCGTGGCGGGCGCTGTCCGCCGGCCGGTGGCGCGTGGTCCCGGTCGAACTGCCCGGCAGGGAACGGCGGATTCTGGAGACGCCGTACCGGAATGTCGCGGAGGCGGCCAGGAATGCGGTGGACGACATCGTCGCGGACCTCGGCGAAGGGGCGCGGACCGTGCTGTTCGGACACAGTCTGGGCGCGGTGCTCGCCTACGAGCTGGTGCATCTGCTGAGCGCGCGCGACGTGTCCGTGGACCGGCTGGTCGTCAGCGGTTCGCCGGGACCGTGGACACAGCGGGAGCGACGGGCGACGGGCCTTCCGGAGGAGGAGTTCCTCGCCAGGGTCGAGGAGTTCGCGGGGTTCAGACACGAGGCCCTCGACCACCCGGAGATGCGTGAACTCATTCTCCCCGTGCTGCGGGCCGACTGTGAGATGCACGAGAACTACGTTCCGAGCACCGACGAACCAGTGCCGGTGCCGATCTGTTCGATTCGGGGCGGATCCGACGGCCTGGTCGGAGCGGAACAGGCGCAGGAATGGCGGAAAGCGACCACGGGCGGATTCAGCTACGCGGAACTCCCAGGCGACCACATGTACCTGGTCGACCGCGCCCGGGAGGTACTCGATCTGATCGAGCTGGAATGCGCCCGTGAGCGCTAGGGCCCCCGCACTCACCCAGAACGAGAAGCAGAGCCATGGGAGATTCACACCTCATGCCCTCCGACAAGAACCTGAAGGAGACGAAGATGGCCGAACCGGTCGCTAGCCTGCTGGACCCGGAGTTCGAGGACGACCCCGTCGGCGCCTTCGCGCGCCTGCGGGAGATGGCGCCGCTCGTGCGCATCGGGTTCCCCGGTGGGCCGCCGGTCTGGCTGATCACGCGAAGCGAAGAGGTCAAAGCGGCTTTGAACGACCCGCGGCTGGTCGTGGACGCCAGCAACGTGCCGGGCCACCAAGGGCTCAACATAGCCGGACAGATGATCGAGAACCTCGGTGTCCCGGAAGACATCGCGGGTTACCTGGCGAACAGCCTGATGCTCCAGGACGGCAAGAACCACGCCCGGCTGCGGCGCCTCGTGGCGCCCGCGTTCTCCGTCAAGCGCGTCAAGGCACTGCGGCCGCGCATCGAGCAGGTTTCTGCCCGACTCCTGGAGGACCTGGCCCAGAAGGAACACGTCGACCTCGTCCGGGAGTACTCCACACCGCTGACCGGTGCCGTCATCTGTGAGCTCGTCGGAATTGACGAGGCAGACCAGCCGCAGCTGCGGAAATGGATGGACGAGTACGCCAACCCCGACGCCGACTTCGCCAAGAGCACCCGGAGCCTCTTCGACTACGCGAAGAACCTCATCCAGAAGCGCAGGGCCGAGCCGGCGGACGACATGATCTCCACCCTGATGCAGACGGAGGGCGAAGACGGTGACCGGCTCACCGACGCCGAGATAGTCTCGTTGATCGGCGTACTGGTGAACGGCGGATACCACTCCACGGCCCACTTCATCCCGAACGCCGTTCTCACCCTGCTCGACAATCCTGATCAGCTGGCCCTGTTGCGCGCCAAGCCGGAAGCGCTGCCCCATGCCATGGAGGAGTTGATGCGGATCGGGAACCCCATCCCGAGCGCGGGGCCGCGGTACGCCACCGAGGACATGGAGTTCGCCGGGGTCCCCATCTGCAAGGGCGATGCCCTGACGGGCTCCCTTCAGTCCGCCAACTACGACCCACGCGTCTACAGCGACCCCGAACGGTGCGACGTGGAGCGTGTGGTGCCGCAAGGGGGAGCCCACGTCGCCTTCGGTGCCGGCCCGCACCGCTGCGTCGGCGCGGCGCTCGCCAACCTCGAAGGCGAGATAGCCCTCAATCACCTGCTGATCCAGCGCGACACCCTGGAAATCACCGTGAGCCGCCGTCAGTTGAGGTACCGCGAGCTCATTCCCGGTGGCGCCCGGCTGTTCTCCTCGTTTCCCGTGCGTCTGTGAGGAGCTGACGGTGACACGCGCAGGCGCCTCCGAACACGATGAGCTCGGAAGCGCCTGCCGTGCGCATGTGCGGTTGTCCACGAAACCGAGCCGGCCCCGGCCGGGGCGCGGCTGTGATCAGCGCTTCACGGTCCCTGCGCGCAGACGGTCGACCATGTGCCGGGTCGTCTCGATCGGGCTCTCCCGAGGAAGGTCCCGTGAGCGAGGCGGCAATGCCTCGTTGAGCGCGGCCGCTTTGTCGTTCCACTCGTCCTTGCCGGCGAAGGGAATCGTCTCGCCCTCCTGGTAAGCGGGAAACGGACGGTAGCTGTTCAAGCCCTCGGTGTCGGTTCCGCGCACCAGCAGTGGGTCGAGGTACAGCCCCTGACTATGGATCCGGGTGGTCGTCGATATGTAGCCGATGTCGAGACCGCACCGTCGCTTGGCGGAGGTGTTCGCCTCCGAGCAGTGCAGCAGATGGGGATGGTGGATCGAGACATCCCCCGGGTTGAGTTCGATGTCCACGATTCCGCGCTTCTCCGCCCACTCCCGCACCAGGACATCGTCGGAGGTGGAGTACAGCATGTTGGGCACGTCCGTGCGGACCGACGGTTTGTGCAGCGGCAGCTGGTGGCTGCCGGGGATCATCCTCAGGCAGCCGTTCTCCGTGGTGCTCTCGTCGACGGCCAGCCACACCGTCAGCGCCTCCATCGGACTCAGCGTCCAGTACGCCCCGTCCTGGTGCCACAGCACGGGCTGTCCGTCGTACGGGGGCTTGCAGATGTAGTGGGCTGTGAAGCATGCCACGTCCGGACCGAGGAAGAACTCCGCGATGTCCACCAGACGGGGATCCGAGACCAGACGTGCCCAGAAGGCGTCATTGCGGATCAGCGGGTGGTGGAAGTGCTCGGGACGCAGATCCGGATACTTCCGGGTGAGCCACTCGACGTGGGCACGTGCCTCCTCCAGGACATCCTCGGGCACGACGTCTCGGATGATGTAGAAGCCTTGTTCGGCGTATTCCGCCGCAGCCTTTTCCAGAACTACGTCGTCAATTGTGTTCACACGTCAGCCCCTTCTCAGGTGTGCCAGGTACCTGTTCGCTGTCCCCGTCCGTGAGGACGTCCTCACCAGACGAACTCCTCCCCGTAGGTCCGCTTCCCGATGCAGTACGTGCGGTAGGCCTCGGCTTTTGCGACCATGTCGGCGTCCCCGGCGCGACGCGCGGCCTCGACGTACCAGTCGAACGTCGCGGCGGCATGCGCGTGCCGCTCGAAGTGGAGCTCGGCGAAGCGGCGGAAGGCCGACCGCATGGTCGCCGGGGTCCAATTCCGGCCGGATTCCAGGAGTTCTTCGATCTCCGCTTCGGTCGCCTCAGGCCGTTCGATGATGCGGATCGACTCCGTTGCGGGAATGTCGTTGCGGATCTCAACGGGCTCCTCGGCGCCCGAGAAGTCGAGACAGAGGGAGAGCCGGGCGGTGCCGGCGGAGCTGCACGCAGAATGAGGGTCAGTGGTGTGTATCTTCCACACTTCACCGCGGCGGAGGTGATAGACGATGTCATTCTCGGAATGCAGGGATTCCTCGCTGGTACGCAGCGGAATCTGCAACCTGGTGCCTGGCTCGGCGAATTCAAGGAAGTCGACGTGCGGGGTCATGATTCCGTCACGGAGACTGAAGACGCGCACCCACTGCAACCGGTCCAGGGAAAAGTGATCGGTCACCAGGGACATGATGCCGGGCAGCTGCCTGCCCAGCTCAGTGAGGGTCAGGCTGCCGTCGTGCGGGCGGAAGGCGTCGTCGGATTCGACGCCGCTGCCATTGGCCAGCACGTGGGACGACCACGATCCGAAGGTGAGGGCATCATACTCGCCTCCGTAGTCGTGGTGGTCCACCACAGAGAATTCGGAATCGAGATCGTACGAGTCGATGGGTAGCATCGCAAGTCGTTGCGACTTAAGCAACGAAATCTCCTTCAGTACTTGATTGTTCGGCCAGAAGATGCTGAACCTGTCTCCCGGTCGTCACCATAATTCTGCGAAGTTTCGATGGCAACGACACGACTGCCTATGGCCTTGCGTGACCGGGTGTTGGTTCGGACTGATCTGTGCCCGGCCGGAACGGTGCCGGCCCGTGGACGGGTGACATGGACGGTCGAGCCGGGCAGGATCGGAAGAGCCCATTGCTGTCCTGTCGGCGGGACAACCGTTGCCCGGCAAAGTGTCCGCACCGTCATCTCCGGCACGGGGTTCCCCGGACGGCACGATTTCCATCAATATCTCCACCGGACACCGGGGACGGCAGCTGGGTCGGCAATGGCGTGGGCGGGTGTTCCCGGTCGGTGGTGAAGGAAAGGCTGGCAATGGAATTGGAGCCGCGCGGCCACCAGCGAGGTGGACAGGACGAGGCGGCAGAACCACAAGCCGCGCCTTCGAGTGCGCCGGTGTCACTCGTGCACGAGATCGCGGCGCTGTGGCGGGAGTACCTCGACGGTTGCGAGGTCGGGGCGGATGATGACTTCTTCGCGCTGGGCGGCAATTCCCTGATCGGGATCCGGATCATCGACCGTGTGGCCCGGGACTACGGAGTCGAACTGTCCGTGCGCGCCTTCTACCTGGCGCAGACCCCGGCCCGGGTCGCCGAGCTGATCGCCCGGGGGAGGGCACGGACGTGAGGTTGACACCGGGTACCGGCAACGACGTCGACCTCGGCCGCGTCGACCTGTTCGACCTGGATCTCTACACGTCCGGCGATCCGCACGCCGTCTGGGACGTGATGCGGGCGAAGGCGCCCCTGCACCACCAGGTCCTGCCGGACGGCAGGGAGTTCTGGTCGGTGACTCGATACGACGACGTGTGCCGCGTGCTCGGCGACCACCGGGAGTTCACCTCGGAGCGCGGCACGGTGGTCACCCACCTCGGGGTGGACGACGTCGCGGCGGGCAAGCTGATGACGTCCACCGATCCGCCGCGACACACCGAGGTCCGCAGGGCGATCGGCGCCAGACTCACCGCGCGGTCCGTGTCGTCCTGGCGGGACCGGATCCGGCGAGCGATCGTGGCCTTCCTCGAACCGGCGCTCGACGGCGGCCCTTTCGACCTCGCCGAGCAGGCGCTGCTCCTCCCGGCGATCGTCACGGGCCCGATCCTGGGGATCCCGGAGCGGGACTGGGGCGAACTCGTGCAGCTGACCGCGATGGTGACGGCACCCTCGGACCCGCACTTCCGGCACGGCAGCGAGGCCGCGACGCTGGCCATCTCGCACCACGAACTCGTCACCTACGTCACCGACTGGGTCAAACGGCGCAGGCACACCGGAGGCGAGGACGGGAGCCTGCTCGACCATCTCATGAGCGTCCGCGCGGGAGACGCGCCGCTGACCGACGAGGAGATCGCCCTCGACGGCTACAGCATTCTCCTGGGCGCCAACGTGACGACGCCGCACACCGTCTCGGGCATGGTGCACGCGCTCATCGAGCGGCCCGAGCAGTTCGGGAAGGCGCATGCCGACCCCTCGCTGGTCCCGAACATGGTCGAGGAAGGGCTGCGCTGGACATCGGCCGCGTGCAACTTCATGCGGTACGCGGTGCACGACACCCGGATCGGCCAGGGCACGGTCCCGGCCGGCGGGGCGGTTGTGGCCTGGATCGGGTCGGCCAACCGGGACGAGTCCCAGTTCCCCGACCCGCATGAGTTCGACATCACCCGGAGCGGCGCGAAGCGCCAGGTCGCGTTCGGGTTCGGGCCGCACTTCTGCGTCGGGGCACCGCTGGCCCGGCTCACGCTGCGCATCTTCTTCGAGGAACTGCTCCAGCGGTTCGGATCGATCGAGCTCGCCGGCGAACCGCAGCACCTGCGGTCGTACTTCATCGCCGGGATGACCCACCTCCCCATCGTCGCCAGGAAACGAAAGACGCCATGACATCCGGCTCCACCGGCTCCACCTCGCCGTGGTTCGTCCGTCCGCCGTCCGCCGACCACGCCGCCCGGATCTTCTGCTTCCCCTTCTCCGGGGCCGGGGCTTCGGCCTTCAGCGCCTGGCCGGCCGTGCTCGACGACATCGAGGTCTGCCCGGTGCAGTTCCCCGGCCGCGAGAACCGGCTGGCCCATCCCCACTACGGCACCTACGAGAACCTTGCCGCGGACCTGGTCCCCGCCCTGGTGCCGCTGCTCGATCGGCCGTTCGCGTTCTTCGCGCACTGCGCGGGCGCGCTGCCCGCGTTCGAGACCGTGGTCCGGCTCACCGACCTGGGCCTGCCCGGTCCGGACTGCCTCTTCGTGTCGGGCCAGCCGGCACCGCACGACGCCTCACGCGATCCGATGCTCACCATGTCCGAACCCGAACTGCGCGCCGAGGTGGAATCGTTCATCCGCAGCCGGGGGATCGAGCCACGGCCGGACATGATCGACCTGGGCCTGGCCGTGCTGCTCCGTGATCACGCCGCCGCGGGTGCGTACCGGCGGGCGGAGCCGGTCGCCGTGCGCTGCCCCGTCGTCGTACTGCACTGGCGCGACGACCCCGGCGTGAGCCTCGACGACCTTGCGGCGTGGCGTCGGTACTCGGACGCGGTCGACATCCGGGTGGTCGACGGCGGCCACTACGACTTCATGGACGCGCCGGAGGAGCTGCTGAAGCTGCTGACCTCCTGGCGGTGAGGACGATGCAGCCCGGCAGCGCCGTGCGCCGAGGGAACCGGAAGGGATGCGTATGAGTGGCGCAGCCACCGATATTGCCGTCATCGGGATGTCGTGTCGCTTCCCGGGTGTGGGCGGTCCGGACCAGTTCTGGCGCCTGCTGCTTGACGGGAAGTCGACCGTCGGAACGTTTCCCCAGCAGCGTGCGGTCGCCACGAGGCACCCGTCCCACCCGGACGCCGTCACCGTGAACTCGGGTTCCTTCTTCGACTCCATCGACGGGTTCGACGCGGAGTTCTTCGGCACGGGGCCGGCGGAGGCGGCCGCCATGGACCCCGTGCAGCGGCTGGGGCTGGAGCTCGCCTGGGAGGCCGTCGAAGACGCCGGTGTCCCGGTGACCGCGCTCGCGGGCCGCGAGATCGATGTCGTGGTCGGCGCCGCGCAGTCGGGGTACGAGCTGCTGCGCACACGGTCCGGCAGCGACCGGGACGACCACTACGCGGCGCTCGGCTCGAGCGGCGCGCTGATCGCGAACCGGATCTCGGCCCTGTTCGATGTCCGCGGGATGAGCTTCTGCGCGGACTCGGGCCAGTCCTCCGCCCTCGTGTCCTTCGCGCTGGCATGCGAACGGATACGGAGCGGCGCGGTCGACATGGCGATCGTGGGCGGCGTCAACCTGGTCGCCGATCCGGAGGCGGGGCTCGGCATGGCCAATCTGGGCGCCTTGTCGCCCGAAGGCCGCTGCTTCGCCTTCGACGAACGGGCCAGCGGTTTCACCCGAGGAGAGGGCGGGGCGTTCGTCCTGCTGAAGGGACTCGACCTTGCCGTCGCCCACGACGATCACATCTACGCGGTGGTCCGTGGCTGGAGTGTCGGCAGCGGTGGCGCGTCCTCCCGGATACCGGATCCCAGCCCCGGTGCGCAGGCGGCGACCGTGCTGTCCGCTCTGGAACGCGCCGCTGTTCCGTTCGACGGTGTCGACTATGTCGAGGCCCACGGCACCGGTACCCGGGTCGGTGATCCGGCCGAGATCGCCGGTCTGCGCGAGGTGTTCCGGGAGACGGGCCGCAGCCGCCCGCTGGTGATCGGCTCGGTGAAGACGAATGTCGGGCACCTGGAGCCCGCCGCGGGAATCGTCGGCCTGGTGAAGGCGGCGCTGTGCCTGGACCGCGCCCACCTGGTTCCGAGTCTGAACTTCCGGTCCCCGAACCCCGCCATTCCCGACTTCCGGAAGGACTTCGAGGTTCTCCTTGCCGCACGGCCCTGGCCGAGCGCGCCGTGCCGGCCACGGCGGGCAGGGGTGTCGGCGTTCGGGATGGGTGGCACGAACGCGCACGTGATTCTCGAGCAGGCACCGGCGCGGCGGACGCAGCCCCGCGCCGCGGGTGACGGCCCGGCCCCCACGGGCGTTTCCGGGGTGGTGCCGTGGGTGCTCTCGGCGCGGTCGGAGCCGGCGCTGCGGGAGCAGGCGGCGCGGTTGCGGGACCACGTGGCCGCGGACGCGTCGCTGACGGCGGCCGATGTGGGGTACTCGCTGGTGTCGACGCGGACGTCGTTCGAACACCGGGCGGTGGTGCTGGGCGGTGACCGTGCGCAGGCGCTGGCCGGTCTCGACCTGGTGGCGGCGGGCGCCGATTCGGCGCGTGTGGTCACAGGAGTGGCTGCGGAACCGGTGGGACCCGTCGTCTTCGTGTTCCCCGGCCAGGGCTCGCAGTGGCTGGGCATGGGGCGGCGGCTGTACGCGGAGTCGGAGGTGTTCGCGCGCGGGATCGATGAGTGCGCGCGTGCTCTCGCACCGTGGGTGGACTGGTCACTGGTGGACCTGGTGACGGGTGTGGAGTCGGCGCCCTCGCTGGAGCGCGGGGACGACGTGGTCCAGCCGGCGTTGTTCGCGATGATGGTGTCCCTGGCGCGGGTGTGGCGTTCCCTGGGCGTGGTTCCCGATGCGGTGGTGGGCCACTCGCAGGGCGAGATCGCAGCGGCGTGCGTGGCAGATGTGCTCCCGCTTCAGGACGCGGCACGGATCGTCGCCCTGCGCAGCCGGGCATTGACCGAGCTGGCCGGCGCGGGCGGTTTGACCGCGGTGTCCGCGCCCCTTGGATGGGTCGAGGACCGGTTGGGGCGGTGGTCGGGGCGGCTCTGCGTGGGTGCGGTCAACGGGCCGGCTTCCGTGGTGATCTCCGGGGACCTCGAGGCACTGGACGAGTTCGCCGCGATGGCGGCCGGTGACGGCGTCCCGGTCGGCCGGGTGAGGATTGAGTACGCGTCACATTCCCACCACGTCGAACGCGTCCGGGACCGGGTGCTCGACGCCACCGCGGGGCTCTCCCCGAGAAGGTCACCGGTGGAGTTCCACTCCACGGTCACCGGGGGGTTGCTCGACACGCCCGTGCTCGACGGCCCGTACTGGTACGACAACCTGCGCTCGACCGTGCGTTTCGGTGAGGTCGTCGAAAACCTGATGCGTGACGGCGGCGGTGTGTTCGTCGAAGTGAGTCCGCACCCCGTGCTCGCGGTGGCGATGGGAGAGATCGCCGACGCGCTGGCGGCCTCGCCGGTGATGGTGGGTACCCTGCACAGGAGCGACGGGAGCGCGAGCAGCATCCTGACCTCGCTGGCCGAGCTGCACGTGCGTGGTGTGCCGGTGAACTGGGAGGCGGTGTTCGCCGCGGACCGGCCGCGCCGGATCGGTCTGCCGACCTACGCGTTCCAGCGGCAGCGGTACTGGCTGACGGCACCCGACGACACCGGCACCCCGAACACGGACCCCGCCGCGCGGGAGGACGGACCGGGGGCGAGGGCCGGGACGGCGGACCTGGGTTCGGAGGCGTCGGTCCTCCATCTCGTGTGCGCCGAAGCGGCAGCCGTGCTGGGCCGGGTGGATCTGACGGGTGCCGATGTCGCGGCAAGGGCGGCCGACACCTTCAAGGCCTTGGGTTTCGACTCCTCGATGGCCGTGCGGCTCCGCAACCGGCTCACCGCGGCGGTCGGTGTGCGGCTCCCGGCCACCGTCGCGTTCTCCCACCCCACCCCGCAGACGCTCGGCCGTCACGTCTTCTCCCTCCTCGTGCCGGAGGGGCCCGATGCCCCGGAAACGGTGGAGGCAACGAGTGCGGAAAGCCGCACTGACGATGAATTGTACGAATTGATCGACCGCGGATACGTGTAACACCACCTGTTCGTCCAAGCAACCGTTCGGGGAGGCCCTGGTGGAGGATGTCGACAAGCTCCGGTCCTACTTGCGACGCGCCGTCGGCGATGCGCAGTCCCTGCGCGAGCGGGTGCGCGAGCTGGAGGAGTCCGCTCGCGAACCCGTCGCAGTCGTGGGTGTGGGGTGTCGCTTCCCGGGTGGGGTGACGTCGCCCGAAGGGCTGTGGGCAGTCGTGTCCGACGGGGTGGACGCGATGGCCGACTTCCCGCGCGACCGCGGGTGGGACGTGGAGGCGCTGTACGACCCGGATCCCGAGGCGCGCGGGAAGACGTACACGCGGTCGGGCGGGTTCCTGTCCGGCCTCGCGGACTTCGACGCGGCATTCTTCGGGATCAGCCCGCGCGAGGCGCTGGCGATGGATCCGCAGCAGCGGCTGATGCTGGAGACGTCGTGGGAAGCGCTGGAACGGGCGGGTATCGACCCTGACCGGTTGCGGGGTTCGCAGACCGGGGTGTTCACCGGGATCTACGGGGTCGACTACGGCCCGCGGATGGGCGGCGGGGCAGCCGCCGAGGTGGAGGGTTTCGGCATCACCGGGACGTACACCAGCGTCGCCTCGGGCCGGGTCGCCTACGTGCTGGGTCTGGCCGGTCCCGCGGTGTCGGTGGACACCGCGTGCTCCTCCTCGCTGGTCGCCGTCCACCAGGCCGTGCGGTCCCTGCGTTCCGGTGAGTGCGGGTTGGCGCTGGCCGGTGGGGTGTCGGTGCTGCCGACTCCGGCGCTGTTCGTGGAGCTCGCCCGACAGCGGGGTCTGTCGGTCGACGGGCGGTGCAAGTCGTTCGCGGAGGCGGCCGACGGAACCGGCTGGGGCGAGGGCGCGGGTGTGCTGGTGCTGGAGCGGCTGTCGGAGGCGCGACGTCACGGGCGTCGGATCTGGGCGGTGATCAGGGGTTCGGCGATCAACCAGGACGGGGCGTCCAACGGCTTGACCGCGCCCAGCGAGCCGGCCCAGCGGCGGGTCATACGGGCGGCCCTGGCCGATGCCGGGCTGTCGCCCGGCGAGGTGGACGCGGTGGAGGCGCACGGCACCGGCACGAGGCTCGGCGACCCCATCGAGGCGGAGGCGCTGCTGGCCACCTACGGGCAGGACCGGGATCCCGGCAGCCCGCTCTGGCTGGGGTCGCTGAAGTCGAACATCGGCCACACACAGGCGGCTGCGGGTGTCGGCGGAATGATCAAGATGATCATGGCGATGCGCCACGGAGTGTTGCCCAGGACGCTGCACGTGGACCGCCCGACCACGCACGTGGACTGGTCGTCGGGGGCGGTGGAGCTGCTGGTCGACGCGAGGGAGTGGCCGAGCGCACCGGGGCGGCCCCGGCGCGCCGGGGTGTCGTCCTTCGGAGTCAGCGGCACGAACGCGCATCTCATCCTGGAGGAGGCGCCCGAGCGGGAGGACGCCGTGGCGCGTCCGGCCGGGGGCCCCGCCACCGATCAGACGTTTGCCGGCGCCCCCGCAGTGGTGCCGTGGGTGCTGTCGGGGCGGTCGGCGCAGGCGCTGCGGGAACAGGCGCTGCGGCTGGGGGAGAGCGTGGCCGCGGACGCGGCCCTGCCCATCGCCGCGGTGGGGCGTTCGCTGGTGACGACGCGTTCCCTGTTCGAGCACCGCCAGGTGGTGATCGGTGCGGACCGGGACGAGCTGCTCGCCGGCCTGGCCGCCGCTGCCCGGGGGGACGCGGGCAGCTCCGCCGGCGTGGTCTCCGGCGTGGCGCGGCCGGCGGACAGGACGGTGTTCGTGTTCCCGGGCCAGGGGTCGCAGTGGGCGGGGATGGGGCGGGAGCTGTGGGAGTCGTCCCCGGTCTTCGCCGAGCAGCTGCGCGCGTGCGAGCAGGCGCTGGCGCCGTGGCTGTCCTGGTCGTTGATCGACACCGTCTGCGGGGGGCCGGAGGCGGCGGACCTGGACCGGGTGGACGTCGTCCAGCCGGTGCTGTTCGCGGTGATGGTGTCACTGGCCCGGGTGTGGGCTTCGCTGGGGGTGACCCCCGATGCGGTGATCGGTCACTCCCAGGGCGAGATCGCCGCGGCCTGCGTCGCGGGCGCCCTGACGCTGCCGGACGCGGCCAGGATCGTGGCCCTGCGGTCCCGGCTGCTGGCCAGTACCGCCGGGCACGGTGGCATGGCGGGGATCCTGCTGCCCGAGCACCGGGTGCGGGAGCTGATGGCGCGGTGGGGGGCCCGGATCGCGGTCGCCGGGGTCAACGGACCGAACTCGACGACGGTCTCGGGCGAGGCCTCGGCGGTCAGGGAGCTGGTCGCGGCCTGCGAAACCGACGGCGTGCGCGCGCGGTGGATCCCGGCGAGCGTTCCCGGCCACTCACCGCTGATGGACCAGTTCGAGGACCGGCTCCTGCACGAGCTGGCCGGGCTCGCACCCGTGCCCTCGCCGGTGGCGTTCTACTCGACGGTGACCGGTGGCCCGGTCGACACCGCGGAGCTGGACGCGGCCTACTGGTTCCGCAACCTGCGTGAACCGGTCCGGTTCGAAGCCACGATGCGACGCCTCCTCGACCGGGAGCAGGGCGCCGTCATCGAGGTCAGCCCGCACCCGCTGCTCACGATCAACATCCAGGAGATGCTCGAGACCACCCCCGGCACCGGTGGCGTGGTGGTGGGTACGCTGCGCCGCGGCGACGGCGGGCCGGCGCGGTTGTACCGGTCGGCGGCCGAGGCCTTCGTGGCGGGCGTCCCGGTGTCGTGGGAAGCGGCGTTCCGGGACCAGGAGGGCCACTGGGTCGAGTTGCCCACGTACGCCTTCCAGCGGCAGCGGTACTGGCTGCGCACCCCCGGCGAAACCACCGCCGGCAGCACGTCGGACCACCCGCTGCTCGACGCTGTGATCGATCTGCCCGAGGACGGCGAGCACGGTGGAGTGGTGGGCAGCGGGCGCCTGTCGCCGGAGCGCCACCCGTGGCTCGCCGATCACGTGGTCCACGGCGCCCTGCTGGTTCCGGGAACGGTGCTGGCCGAGATGGCGGCGTGGGCGGCGCACCGGGTGGGCTGCGACGTCGTCGACGAACTCACGCTGGAGACACCGCTGGTGCTCTCCCGAACGGCCGACCGCGAGATCCGCGTCGTCGTCGACGGCAAGCGGATGTTCAGCGTGCACTCACGGGCCGAGGGCGAACCCGAGTGGACACGGAACGCCGTCGGGGCCGTCGGGCCCGGCACCTCAGGAGCCCATCGGGAGGAAGACCTCGTCGCGTGGCCTCCGACAGGCGCGGCCGACGTGCCCGTCGAGGACGCGTACGCCGCACTCGCCGCCATCGGCTTCGGCCACGGTCCACTCGTACAAGGCCTGAAGAAGGTGTGGCGCCGCGACGACGTCCTGTTCGCGGAGGTGGAACCGACCGCGCTCGGCGGCGCGGCTCCGGACGGGTTCCGGATCCACCCGGCGTCCCTCCACGCCGCGTTGGTTCCGATCGGCCTGGGACGCTTCGTCGACGACTCCCGGCCCGAAGGATGGCTGCCGCACCGCTGGACGGGGATCCGCCTGAACTCCGCCCGGCCGACCGAGCTGCGCGTCCGGCTCGCGCCCGTGGGGGAGAACGCGCTGTCCGTGGCCGTGGCGGATCAGGACGGTGCACCGGTCGGCGGTGTCGCATCGCTGTCCCTGCGGCCCGCGGACGTCGGGCAGTTGACCGAGATGAGCTTCGACCGGCAGGACTCGCTGTTCCGGGTGGACTGGACCCCGCTCCCGTTCCCGTCCGGGGCAGCCGCGGGCCGGCACGTGGTGGTGGGCGCGCCCGACGAGGTCACCGCAGCCCTCGCCCGGGACACAGCGGTCTTCGCCGACCTCCGGGAACTCGCCGCCTCCGGCCAGGAGATACCGCCGGTCGTCGTCGCCTGGACCGACCGGGCGGGCGGGGGCGACGACACACCCGCGGTCGTCGAGCGGCACCTCCATCGTGTACTGCGGTGGACGCAGGACTGGCTCGCCGACGACCGGTTCTCCGGTTCACGGCTGGTCGTCGTGACGCGCGAGGCGGTCCACGACGGCGAGGACCCCCGCACCGACCCCGCGGCAGCTGCGGTCTGGGGATTCGTGCGCACCGCGCAGACCGAGAACCCGGACCGGTTCGTGCTCGTGGACACGGACGACCACGTCGCTTCGTGGGCCTGTGTCCCAGCGGCGGCCGGAACCGGAGAACCCCAGCTCAGGATCCGGGCCGGCGCCATGACCGTCCCGCGACTGACGCACGCCCACAAGTGGCCCGGCCCGGCGGGGCGCGTGCCCCGTCTGGACTCCGGGACGGTACTGATCACGGGAGGCACCAGCGGCCTCGGGGCGATGCTGGCCCGGCACCTCGTGGAGCGGCACGGCGCGCGCCGGCTGGTCCTGGCAAGCAGGCGGGGGCCGGCGGCTCCGGCGGCGGCGGGGCTGCGGGAGGAGCTGACCACGGCCGGCGCCCGCGTCGAGATCGTCGCCTGCGATGTCTCGGACCGCCGCTCCGTCGCCGAACTGATCGCCGCGGTGCCCGGCGAGCACCCGCTGACGGCGGTGATCCACTGCGCGGCGGCGCTGGACGACGGGGTCGTCGAGGCGCTGACCGAGGACCGCGTGGACGCGGTGCTGGCGCCGAAGGCGCACGGCGCCTGGCACCTGCACGAGCTGACCAGGCATCTGGACCTGACCGCCTTCGTGCTGTTCTCCTCGGTCGCGAGTGTGCTCGGGACAGCGGGGCAGGCCAACTACGCGGCGGCCAACGCGTTCCTCAACGGGCTGGCGGAGGCCCGCCACGCCGAGGGACTGGCGGCCAGCTCGTTGTGCTGGGGCTACTGGGCACAGCGCAGCGAACTGGGCGCCGACCTCGGCGAGGCGGACATCGCGCGCCTGCGACGGCAGGGCGTACAGCCGATGTCGTCGCACGAGGGGCTCGCGCTCTTCGACGCGGCGATCTCCCGGGACAAGACGCCGGTGCTGGTGCCGGCGCGTCTGAACCTCCCGGCACCGGGAGCGCCGGGGGCCGACCCGGTGGGATCCCCGCTGTTGCGCGGCCTGACCGGGACTCCCACCGGACCGGGGAGCCGGCCGGTCACCGACGCAGGGATCGCGCAGCAGGTCAGGTCGCTGCCGCGGGCCGACGCCGAGGCCGTGCTGCTCGATGCCGTCCGGGCGCAGACCGCGATCGTCCTCGGCCACTCCGACACCGGGCGGATCGGTTCCACCATGGCGTTCAAGGATCTCGGGATCGACTCCCTCATGGCGCTGGAGTTGCGGAACAAGCTCGCGACGGCGACCGGCCTGAAGCTGCCCGCCACGCTGGCGTTCGACCACCCGAATGCGAGCGCCCTCGCCCAGTTCCTGAACGCGGGCCTGCACCCGGGCTCCGGCGACGACCCGCAATCCCCGGCCGACCGCCTGACCAAGGAGATCGAAGAGCTGGGCGCTCGGCTGGAGGACACCGCCGCCGGTCTCGCCGAGGAGGAGAAGACCCTCATCGCCACGCTGCTCGGCGAGTTGCCGGGCCGAGTCCGTCCGAAGGCGGGCGAGGGTTCACCGGACGGCATCGCCGGCCGGATCAGTGCGGCATCAGCCGGCGAGCTTCTCTCGCTGCTGGACGAAGAGCTCGCCCGGGGAGAGCGATGACCAACGACGACAACGCCGATGTTCTCGACTACCTGAAGCGGACATCGATCGAACTGATCGAGACGCGCCGACGCCTGAAGGAGCTGACAGAGGCCGCTGCCGAGCCCATCGCGATCGTGGGTGTCGCCTGCCGCTTCCCGGGAGGCGTGGCGACCCCGGAGGAGTTGTGGGAGCTGGTGCGGGCGGGCCGGGACGTGGTGTCGGACTTCCCGGGGGACCGCGGCTGGGACCTTCAGGCCCTGTACGACCCGGATCCGGACCGGCCGGGCACCTGCTACACGCGCTCCGGCGGGTTCCTGTACGACGCGGGTGACTTCGACGCGGACTTCTTCGGGATCAACCCACGAGAAGCGCTGGCCGCCGACCCGCAGCAGCGGTTGCTCCTCGAGACCTCGTGGGAGTCCCTGGAACGAGCCGGCATCGACCCGCACACCCTGCGCGGCAGCGACACCGGCGTCTTCGCCGGTCTGGCGTACTTCGGTTACGGGAACCACTTCTTCACCCCGGAGAGCATCTCGGGCTACGGACAGACCGGTTCCCTGCTGAGCATGGCGTCCGGGCGCGTGGCGTACGCGCTGGGCCTGGAGGGCCCGGCGGTGTCGACCGACACCGCGTGCTCGTCCTCGCTGGTGGCGGTGCACCAGGCGGTGCGGTCGCTGCGGCAGGGCGAGTGCGCGCTGGCCCTGGCCGGCGGCGTCACCGTCATGGCGACGACACAGGTGCTCCGCGAGATGTCGCGGCAGCGGGGCCTGGCGGCGGACGGCCGGTGCAAGGCGTTCGCCGACGCGGCCGACGGCACCGGCTTCTCCGAAGGCGCCGGAGTCCTGGTCCTGGAGCGGCTGTCGGACGCGCGGCGCCACGGGCGCCGTGTCTGGGCGCTGATCCGGGGCTCGGCGATCAACCAGGACGGGGCGTCCAACGGGATGACCGCGCCGAGCGGGCCGTCACAGCAACGGGTGATCCGGGCGGCGCTGTCCAACGCGCGGGTCCGGGCGGGCGACGTGGACGTGGTGGAGGCCCACGGGACCGGTACGACGCTGGGCGATCCGATCGAGGCGCAGGCGCTGCTGGCCACCTACGGGCAGGGCCGCGATCCCGACCGCCCGCTGTGGCTGGGGTCGCTGAAGTCGAACATCGGGCATACACAGGCGGCCGCGGGCGTCGGCGGGATCATCAAGATGATCATGGCGATGCGCCACCGGACGATGCCCAAGACGCTGCACGTGGACCGGCCGACGACGCAGGTGGACTGGTCGGCCGGGGCGGTCGAGCTGCTGACCGGGACGATGAAGTGGCCGAGCGTGCCGGGACGGCGCCGACGGGCGGGCGTGTCCGCCTTCGGGGCCAGTGGCACCAACGCGCACCTGATCCTGGAGGAGGCGCCCGAGGAGGAGACGGTGCCCGACGCCGTCGGTCGACCGTCCGGGCCGGTGCCGTGGGTCGTGTCGGCGCGGTCGCGGGGCGCGCTGCGGGCGCAGGCGGAGAAGCTGCGCGATTTCGCCGTGGCGCATCCCGATGCGGACGCCGCCGACATCGGTTGGTCGCTGGTGTCGAGCAGGTCGCGGTTCGAGCACCGCGCGGTGGTGCTCGGGCATGACCGGGACGAACTGCTGTGCGGACTCACGTCGTTGAGCGACGGCACCGAGTGTGCCGGGGTGGTACGGGGTGTCGTCGGTGACGTCGGCGGCGCCGCCTTCATGTTCCCCGGACAGGGCACGCAATGGGCAGGGACCACACGCCAGTTGTACGACTCCTTCCCCGTCTTCGCGCGCACCCTCGACGAGGTCTGCGAACACTTCGACGCACACCTTCCCTACGCCCTCATGCCCCTGCTCCTCGCCGACGCACCCGTGGAGGGCGGAGCGGGCCGGACCGACATCGCGCAGCCGGCGCTGTTCGCGCTGGAGGTCAGCCGGTACCGGCTCATGGTGACGTTCTGCGGGCAGCCGGGCCACCTGATCGGCCACTCCATCGGCGAGATCGCCGCCGCTCACGTGTCCGGAGCCCTGGACCTGGCCGCCGCGGCACGGCTGGTGGCCGCGCGCGGTCGGGTCATGCAGGCGGCCCAGCGGGGCGGAATGCTGTCGGTACGAGCCTCGGAAAGCGAAGTGAGCGCCCTGCTCGGTCCGTACGACCGCACCGGCGTCGCCGCCGTCAACGGCCCGGAGTCGGTCGTGGTCTCGGGCGTCCGCGAGGAGCTCCTCGACCTCCGGGAACGGCTCGTCTCCCGCGGCACACCGGCGAAACTCCTCGACGTCGACCACGCCTTCCACTCCCCGCTCATGGACCCGGTCCTGGACGAGTTCGCGGCCTCGATCGGCGAGCTCCCCGCGGGCCGCATGGCGATCCCGGTCGTCTCGACGAGGCTGGGCCGTGCAGCCTCGCTCCAGGAACTGACGTCCGTTGCGCACTGGGTGCGGCACATCCGCGAACCCGTTCGCTTCCACGACGCCGTGGAGCACGCCCGTACGGCTGGTGCGAACGTCTTCCTCGAACTGGGCCCCGGCTCGGCCCTCACGAGCATCACCAAGGAGGCCTTCGCCGCCGAGGGCGTGGACGACGCGGTGGTCCTGTCGTCGTCGCGGCGGGGCCGGGGCGCGGTGGAGACGCTGGTCGGATCACTGGCCCACCTGCACGTCCGGGGCGCTGCCGTGGACTGGGACGCCCTGTTCGAGCCGCGTCGGCGGGTGGACCTTCCGACGTACGCGTTCCAGCGGCAGCGGTACTGGCTGGACTTCCTGGCGGACATGAGCGGGCCGGACGTGGCCTCGGCCGGTCTTTCGGCTCCCGGGCACCCGTTGCTGGGCGCCGCGGTGGACCACCCCGGCACCGACGAGGTGGTCCTCACCGGTCTGTGGTCCCTGCGGACCCACGACTGGCTGGTCGACCACACCGTCTTCGGCGCGGTCGTCGTACCGGCGACGGTGTACCTGGACCTGGCGCTGTGGGCGGGCCAATTCGTCGGGTGCCCGGCGGTCGAGGAACTCTCCCTGGAGGTCCCCCTGGTCCTCCCCGACTCGGGCGACGTGCAGGTGCGGATCGTCGTCACGGCGCAGGACGGGACGGGACGCCGGTCCCTGGAGGTGTACGCGCGCCCCGGTGAGGACGACCGAACGGCCGGCGGCTGGACGCGGCACGCCGCAGGGAGCCTGGGACCGGGCACGACACCGGCCGCCACCAGGACCGATGACGCGCGCTCCCTCGCCGTATGGCCACCGGCCGGGGCGCAGCGGCTCGACATCGATGGTCTGTACGACACCTTCGCGGACGCGGGTTTCGACTACGGTCCGGCCTTCCGCGGGCTGCGCGAAGCGTGGCAGCGCGGTGACGACCTCTTCGCCACGGCCACGGTGCCGACCACCGCCGACGGATCGGCCGGTGCCGGATTCGCCCTGCATCCGGCCCTGATGGACTCCGTGCTGCACGCGGTGGTGGCCGGTGGTGTCATCGAGGTCACGGGCGACCGGGGCTGGATGCCCTTCTCGTGGTCCGGGGTGGACCTGGCGGGCGAGTGCGGCCCGACCGTGCGGATCCGGGTCTCCCCGGCCGGCGACGCCGCCGTGTCGGTGGCGGTCGCCGACGAGCACGGCCGCGCGATCGCTCACATCGGGGCGTTGACGTTCCGGCCGGCGAGCCCTGAGCACCTGCGCCCCGCGCGCGGCGGGCACGGGCAGTCGCTGTTCGAACTGGCATGGCGGCCCCTCCGGCGGAGCGCGGGGGAGACCCTCGACGGACAGTGGGCCGTCGTCGGTGCGAAGGACGGTTCGGCCTCCCGGCTTTCCCACGCGGGTGCCGTGCTCCACGAGTCCGTGGACGACGTCCTCGGGGGGGACGCACCCCGGCACCTCGTCCTCTGCCTGGACGACGTCACCGGCGCCGGCTCCGATCTGCTCGCCACGGACGCACGCGTGCTGGAACAGGTCCAGTGGTTCCTCGCCGAGGACTCTCTCGCCGGGTCCACCCTGGTGGTCCTCACCCGTCTGGCTGTCGCCACCGATGGCGAGGAGAGCGTCGGGAGCCTCCCCGGCGCGTCCGTGTGGGGCCTGATCCGGTCCGCTCAGACGGAGCACCCCGGCAGGTTCCGGCTGGTGGACCTCGACGACGAGGAGACCTCCTGGGCCCGCCTGCCGGACGCGCTCGGCCTCGGCGAGGACCAACTGGCCGTGCGGCGCGGCGCGTTCCTCGGCCCCCGGATGACGCCGGTCCCACCGGCGAACCACCGGACCGAGCCGCCGGCGGCCGGCGCGCACCGGCTGGGCATCGTGCGCAGGGGGACGCTGGAGAACCTGACATGGATTCCCTGCCCCGAGGTGGAGGCGCCCCTGACCAGCGGTCAGGTCCGCATCTCCGTGCACGCCGCGGGGCTCAACTTCCGGGACGTGACGATCGCCCTGGGGCTGGTGGAGAGGACGGCCATCGACGACGGGCTCGGCAGCGAGGGAGCCGGAACCGTGCTGGAGGTGGCGGACGACGTCAGCGGTCTCGCACCCGGTGACCGGGTGACGGGCATCTTCTCCGGAGCCTTCGGCCGCGTGGCCGTGGCCGATCAGCGGATGCTCATGCCCATCCCCGACGGGTGGAGCTACGCCGAGGCGGCGTCCGTGCCGGGCGCCTACCTCACCGCCTACTACGCGCTCTTCCACCTGAAGAAGCTCGAGAAGGGGCAACGGATCCTCATCCACGCCGCGGCAAGCGGTGTCGGGATGGCCGCCGTCCAACTGGCGAAGCACGTCGGTGCCGAGACGTACGCCACCGCGAGCCCGGCCAAGTGGCCCACCCTGCGCGGCCTCGGACTGGACGACGAGCACCTTGCGTCGTCACGGGATCTGCGGTTCGCGGAGAAGTTCCTGGATTCCTCCGGCGGCCGCGGTGTGGATGTCGTCCTGAACTCCCTCGCGCACACGTTTGTCGACGCCTCGCTGGCACTGCTCCCCGAAGGTGGGAGTTTCATCGAGATGGGGAAGACGGACATCCGCGATCCCCGGCAGGTGGCAGCCGATCACCCCGGAGTCGACTACCGGGCCTTCGACCTCTACGAGGTGGGCCCGGACACGATCCACGAGATGTTCGGCGCCGTGATGGAGTTGTTCGCCGCGGGGAGGCTGCGCCCGCTGCCGGTCTCCGTCCGCAACATCCGCGACGCACGTACGGCGTTCCGCGAGATGAGCCGGGGCCGTCACACCGGCAAGCTGGTCCTCGAGATGGGGGACGGCTTCGGCGGCGGGACCGTGCTGGTCACCGGCGGGACCGGCACGGTGGGCGCGCTGGTGGCGCGGCACCTCGTCGCCGAACACGGTGTGCGCAGCCTGGTGCTGGCCAGCCGCCGGGGCATGGCGGCCGACGGGGCCGCCGAGCTGGCCTCGGAGCTGGCGGGGGCGGGCGCGCTCGTCAGGGTCGTGCAGTGCGATGTCGCGGACCGGGCTGCCGTGGCGGCCCTGCTCGCGGACATGCCCCCCGGGTATCCGCTGACCGCGGTCGTGCACGCGGCGGGTGTGCTGGCGGACGGCACCGTCGAGTCGCTGACCGCGGAGAGCCTCGACCGCGTGTTGCGGGCCAAGGCCGGCGGGGCGGTCAACCTGCACGAGCTGACCAGCGGACACACCCTCTCGGCGTTCATCCTGTTCTCCGCCCTCGCGGGCGTGCTCGGCACCGCGGGACAGGCCAACTACGCGGCGGCGAACAGTTTCCTGGACGCTCTGGCGGCGCAGCGCAGGGCGTCCGGCCTGGCCGGCACATCGCTGTGCTGGGGCTGGTGGCAGGAGCACAGCGGCATGACCGCGGACCTGGACGAGGCCGACCTCGCCCGGGTACGCAGGCTGGGTGTCGCGGAGATGCCGACACCAGAGGCACTGGCCCTGTTCGACTCGGCGTGCGCGAGCGACAGGGCCGTGCTCATACCGGCGCGGTTGGACCTCTCCGCGTTGCGGAACAAGTCCGGCGACGAGCTGCCGCTCCTCCTGCGCGACCTCGTGGACGGCCGCCGCCCACGCCGGAACCGGACGGGCACGACCAGGGACAGTGGCCCTCAGGGCCTGGCCGGCCTGCCGGAGAGCGAGGCCGGGGCGGTCGTACTGGACTGGGTCCGCGAGCAGGTCGCCGTCGTGCTCGGACACCCGTCCGGCGCGGCCGTCGACGCCGACCAGGCGTTCACACAGCTCGGGTTCGACTCGCTGACCTCGGTCGAACTCTGCAACCGCCTGGCGTCCGCGGCCGGGCTGCGGCTGCCGTCCACCCTCGTCTTCAGCTACCCGACCCCACGCGAGCTGGGCGGACACCTGCTCGGCCGACTGCGCCCGGCGCCGAGCGCGAGCCCGGCCGAGGACGAGGAGATCCGGCGCGTGCTGCGCAACGTCCCGATCGACAGGCTGCGCAGCGCGGGCGTCCTGGACCTCGTGCTGGCCTGCGCCGACCCGGCCGGGCCGGACACCGGCGGGCAGGTGCCGGACGCGGTCACCGATGGGGAGGAACTGGCGGCCATGAACCTGGAAGCACTGGTCGACCTGGCGCTGGACGAGAGGGGCAAGTGACATGAGCGACTCCGCGGACCGCACGGCGGACGGCGCGGCCCGGGTCGAGCGGGCGCTGCGCACACTGATCGAGGAGCGCGACCGTCTGCGGCAGGAGAACGACGCCCTGAAAGCCGGCCGCGGCGAGCCGATCGCCCTGGTGGCCATGGCGTGCCGCTACCCGGGAGGTGTGTCCTCGCCCGAGGACCTGTGGGAGGTGCTCCGCGGCGGCCTGGACGTCGTGGACGAGTTCCCGGCGGACCGCGGATGGCGGGACGTGTACGACCCGGACCCCGAGACCGTCGGCGGCTCGTATGTGCGGCACGGCGGGTTCCTGACGGACGCGGCCGACTTCGACGCGGACTTCTTCGGTATCAGTCCGCGTGAGGCGCTGGCGATCGACCCGCAGCAGCGCCTGCTGCTGGAGACGTCGTGGGAGGTCTTCGAGCGCGCCGGCATCGTTCCCGCCGGTGTGCGCGGGGCCGACATCGGAGTCTTCGCCGGGGTGAGCTCCTCCGAGTACGGCTCACGCTTCCTCGAAGGGACCAGGAACGAGCTGGAGGGGTACCTGTTGCACGGCAGTGCGCCGAGCGTCGCCTCCGGCCGGGTGGCGTACGAACTGGGTCTGACCGGGCCGGCGGTGACCGTGGACACGGCGTGCTCGTCGTCGCTGGTGGCCCTGCACCTGGCGGTGCAGTCGCTGCGCTCGGGGGAGTGCTCGCTCGCGCTGGCGGGCGGGGTGTCGGTGATGTCTACGCCCGCGATCTTCGTGGAGTTCTCCCGGCAGCGCGGTCTGTCGGCCGACGGCCGGTGCAAGTCCTTCGCGGACTCGGCCGACGGGACCGGCTGGGCCGAGGGGGTGGGCGTGCTGCTCCTCGAGCGGCTGTCCGACGCCCGCCGCGACGGCCACCCCGTGCTGGCCGTCGTACGCGGTTCCGCGGTGAACCAGGACGGCGCCAGCAACGGGCTGGCCGCTCCCAACGGCCTCGCCCAGGAGAAGGTGATCCGGCAGGCGCTGGCCAACGCGGGCGTCGATGCCCGGGAGGTGGACCTGGTCGAGGCCCACGGCACCGGAACCGCGCTCGGCGACCCCATCGAGGCAGGTGCTCTGCTGGCGACCTACGGACAGGGACGGGCCGGGGGCAGGCCGCTCCGGCTGGGGTCCATGAAGTCGAACATCGGGCACGCCCAGGCCGCCGCCGGGGTCGCCGGGGTCATCAAGGCGGTGCTGGCCATGCGCCACGGGTTCCTGCCGAAGACTCTGCACGTGCAGGTGCCCTCACGGCACGTGGACTGGTCCTCCGGCGCGGTCGAACTGCTGGTGGAGGGGCGTGGATGGCCCCGGGCGGACGGTCCGCGGCGGGCGGGCGTGTCGTCGTTCGGGATCAGCGGCACCAATGCCCACGTGATCCTGGAAGAGGCACCGGCGCAGCCGACGGACGAGCGCGGTCCGGGCCCGGCCGTCGCCGACGGGCTGGTGCCGTGGGTGGTGTCCGGCAGGAACGCGGCGGCCCTGGCCCGGCAGGCGGCCCGGCTGCGCGACTTCGCCCACGCCGAACCGGGCCTGGACGTCGCCGACGTCGGTTGGTCGCTGGTGTCGAGCCGGTCGCGCTTCGACCACCGTGCCGTGGTGCTGGGCCGCGGCCGGGACGAGTTGCTGAGCGGCTTGACGGCGTTGAGCGACGGCGCGGAGTCCGCCCGGGTCGTACGCGGTGTCGCCGGGGACCTCGGCGGCGTGGTCTTCGTGTTCCCCGGGCAGGGCTCGCAATGGGCCGGCATGGGGCAGCAGTTGTACGACGCCTTCCCCGTCTTCGCCCGCAGTCTCGACGACTGCGCGGCCGCGTTGGCCGAATGGGTCGACTGGCCGCTGCTCGACGTGGTGCGCGGCGTGGAGGGCGCGCCCTCACTGGACCGGGTGGACGTGGTTCAGCCGGTGCTGTTCTCGGTCATGGTGTCCATGGCCGCACTGTGGCGGTCCTGGGGCGTGGCGCCGGCCGCCGTGGTGGGGCACAGCCAGGGCGAGATGGCCGGCGCCCATGTGTGCGGTGCGCTGTCGCTGCGGGACGCCGCCAGGATCGTGGCGCTGCGCAGCAGAGCGCTGGTGGACCTGATCGGTCACGGCGGCATGGCGTCGGTCGCCGAGTCCGCGGATTTCGTGGCGGCGCGTCTGGGGCCGTGGCACGACCGGGTGAGCATCGCCGTGGTCAACGGACCCCATTCGGTGGTGGTGTCCGGGGAACCGGACGCGCTCGACGAATTCGTCGAGAAGATGAAGGCCGAGGGCGCTCAGGCCCGGCGGGTATCGGTTGATTACGCCTCCCATTCCCCCCAGGTGACCCGCGTCCGCGACCAGGTGATCGGTCCGCTGTCCGGCGTGCGCCCGAAAACGTCGGCGTTGCCCTTCTATTCGACCCTGTACGGCAGAACCATCGACACGGCGGAGCTGAACGGCGCCTACTGGTACGACAACCTGCGCGAGAAGGTCCTCTTCGAACCCTCCGTCCGGCAGTTGGTCGAGGACGGTTTCCGGGTGTTCATCGAGATGAGTCCGCACCCCGTTCTGACGGTCCCGGTGCAGGAGATGGTCGAGGAGGTGGACGACGCGCTCGTCCTGTCATCCGCGCGGCGGGACCGCGGCGAGGTGGAGGCCGTGCTCGGCTCCCTGGCCCAACTGCATGTCCGCGGCGGCCTGGTGGACTGGGACGCGGTGTTCGGAGCGCGTCGGAGGGTGGACCTGCCGACGTACGCCTTCCAGCGGCGGCGGTACTGGTTGAACTCCTCCCACACGGCGGTGGCGGTGGAGGCGCCCGCGACCGGGCTACCCGTGGACGATGACCACCTCGGGCCTCTGTCGGACCGGATCGCCGCGCTCCCCGACGGGGAAGCGGAGGCAGTCGTCCTGGACCACGTCCTGGAGAAGGTCGCCGTCGTGCTCGGACACCCCTCCGGCGAGACCATCGACCCCGACCAGGAGTTCAAGGCCATAGGATTCGACTCGCTGTTGTCGGTGGAGCTGAGCAAACGCCTGGCCGTGTCGACCGGGCTCAAGCTGAGGGCGAATCTGGTGTTGCGGCATCCGTCGCCGAGACTGATCGCCCGGCACATCATGTCCTCGCTGGCCGGCGGCGATCCGCGGTGAGCCCACCGCCCTCCGGGCGCTGTCCGGCCCCGTGGGACGTCCCGTCGCCAGGACACCGCGGGGGTTTTCAGCGGCTCGCCCGGCCCCGGCACCCGCGTTGTCTTGACCGGGCCGATCCACACCTGTGAAGGTGCGATTGATCTACGAATTCCTCCGGTTTCTGGGCTAGTTCGCTGAGGAGTTGATCCGTGTGCGTTCGCTCGGTGCGTCGTCCGCACAACAAGGTTTGTGGCTGGCGCAGAGAATGTCTCCCGAAACGCTGAACCATGCGCTGTTCATGTGGGACGTCGACGGTGAGCTGGACGTGGCGGTCATGGAATCCGCATTCCGTCACGTGCTGGGTGAGGCGGACGTACTGACCGTCACCTTCACCGAGGAAGACGGTGAACTCCAGCAGGTGCCCCGGCAATTGGGGGACTGGCGGCCGTTCTTCATGGATTTCAGCGAGGCGGCCGATCCCGAGCAGGCGGCCCGCGAGGCGCTGGCCGATCTGGTGGGGCAGCCGTTCGATCTTGAGCGCGATCTGCTGCTCCGGCTGGGCGTGGTCAGACTTGCGGCGGCCCGCTCTCTCGTGGTGATCGCCTACCACCACCTCGTGTCGGACGGGTACGGCGCAGCAGGCCTGCTGTCGCGGCGCGTTGCCGAGGTGTACACGGCGTTGATGCGCGGCTCGCAGGTACCGGACCTGCCGCACCCGTGGGATGCCGGGTCGTTCGCGGCCGAGGCGGCGGAGTACCGCGCCTCCCGGGCGTTCGCCGATGACACGGAGTTCTGGCGCACCTACCTGGCGGACGCCCCGGCACCCGCCCAGATTCCGCGTGTCGTCCTGCCCGAGGAGACGCGGTCCGCGCTGTCGGAGCCGATGGGCAGCGCCGACCGCTGGTCGCAGTTGGCCGAATCCATCGGCATGGTGAGCCGAACGCTGACCGTGCCACGTGCCGAGGCGGACGCGTGGACCGAGACCGCGAAGTCCATGGGCGTGTGGATGTCGTCGCTGCTGGCCGCGGCCACGGCGGTGTTCCTGCGGCACCGCTGCGACCGTCCGGAGATCCTCTTCTCGCTGGCCGTGGCCAACCGGGCCGGGGCGGCGAGCCGGACGCCCGGTCTTGCGGTGAACGTCGTGCCGGTGCGGGTGAGGGTTCCCCTCCACGCGACCTTCGCCGAGGTGGCCGACGCGATCGTCGACGAGACGTACGAGATCTTCGGTCACACCGCGTGCCACTACTCGGACATCCAGCGCGCGAGCGGGACCGTCCTGAGCGGTCGCGGCAGTTTCGGTGCCGTCCTCAACGTCGTCGAGTTCACGGAGCAACTCCACTTCGCCGGCAACCCGGCGCGCCACCTCGGGGGAACGGTCGGGGCCTTCGACGAGCTGTCGATCACTGTCCACACAGACGGGAGCGCCGACAGTGACCTGTTCATCCGGCTCGACGCCCCCGCGGTCCTGTACTCCCGCCCAGAACTGCGCTTCATCGGCGAGGAGCTGATCGAGTACATCCGTGCGGTGACGGCCACCGGTTCACAACCGGTCGGTGCGCTGGACGTGGTCGGCGGTGCCGAGCGGGACCGGGTGCTGACGGCACCGGACGACACGGACGCGCCGCTGCCGGACTTGACGGTTCCGGACCTGTTCGCCCGCCAGGTGGACCGGGCGCCCGACGCCGCCGCGGTGGTGGCCGGTGACGCGGTGCTCTCGTACCGGGAGCTGGACGAGCGGGCGAGCCGTCTGGCAGAGGCGCTGCGAGGCCGGGACGTCGGACCCGAGAAGGTCGTGGCGGTGGCGATGCCGCGATCGGTGAACCTGGCCGTGGCCCTGCTCGCGGTGGCGAAGGCGGGCGGGGCCTACCTGGCCGTCGACCCGGCAGCACCGACGCAGCGGATCACGTCGATGGTGCGCGATGCGCCGGTACGCCTCCTGCTCACCGATGCGGCGACGGCCGAAGGGCTCTGCGTCGGTCCGGACGTTCCGGCGATCCGGTACGACGACCTCCTGTCGGACACCGCCGACGCCGGCAGCGACCTGGCAGGGCGGGCTCCGCGGCCGCCGCATCGGGACAACCTGCTGGCCGTGACGTACGGCTCCGGACCGGCAGGTGCGGCCACAGGAGTCGCCGTGACGCACCGGAACCTGCAGCGGTCCGTCATGGATCGCCAATGGAGCGAAGGCGGCCACGGCACCGTGCTGTGGCATTCGCCGCCCACCTCCGATGCGCTCGTCCCCGAACTGTGGGTGCCTTTGCTGAACGGCGGCCGAGTGGTCGTGGCTCCTCCGGGCGGGCTGGACATCGATGAGCTGGCCGAATGGCGGGCGGCGAACGAGATCTCCCTCATGTTCCTGCCCGCGGACCTGTTCTCGGCGATCGCGGCAGACCGCCCCGGGTGTCTCGCCGGGTTGCGCGAGGTGTGGACGGGTGGCGACCGTGTGTCCGCGGCGGCGGTGCGACGGGTGCGGGAGGCCTGCCCCGAGTTGACGATCGTGAGCGGTCACGGTCCTGCGGAAACGACCCCGTTCGCCGCGTCCCACCGGCTGGCGGCGGACGGACCGGCGTACCACGCGGGCGTGGCCGGCCGGCCGACGGACCACACCGCCGTCTATGTGCTGGGTCCGGGGCTGGCGCCGGTCCCCGTGGGCGTGGCCGGGGAACTGTACGTGGCCGGGCCCGGCGTGGCGCGTGGCCTTTCCGGGCTCCCCGGGCCGACCGCGGAGCGGTTCGTGCCCTGCCCGTTCGGTCCGGTCGGCGGGCGCATGTACCGGACCGGAGACCGGGTGCGGTGGGGCACCGATGGCCACCTCGAATACGTCGGCCGGGCCGACGTTCAGGCAGAGATTCGCGGCGTGCGGGTCGAGCCGGTGGAGATCGAAGAGGTGCTCTGCGAGCATCCCGGGCTGGCCCGGTCGGTGGTGGTCGCCGGCAGGGACGACGCCGGGCAGCAGCGGCTGGTGGCCTACGTGGTGCCGGCCGGCGGCGGGACCGGCACTTCGGCCGAGGAACTGCGCCGGTTCGCCGCGGAGCGGTTGCCGGAGTTCAAGGTGCCGTCGGTGTTCGTGGTACTGGAACGCCTGCCGGTGACGGCCGGCGGAAGGGTGGACCGGGCGTCGCTGCCGGAGCCCGAGCCCGACGGCAGGCAGTACCGGGCACCGCGCAACCACACCGAGCGGGTTCTGGCCGAGGCGTTCGCCGACGCGCTCGAACTGAACCGGGTGGGCATCGACGAGGATTTCTTCGACCTCGGAGGCGATTCGCTGCGGGCGATCAGACTGGTCGGTCTGATCCGGGCGGAGTTGAATCTCGAGGTGTCCATCCGCGCATTGTTCGCGGCCCGCACCATCGCCGGTCTTTCGAACAGGTGGGAGGATCTCGCCCGATCGAAGAGGCCGGCTCTGAAGAGGAGGACGAAGGACGGCCAAGCGCTCTGAGCGTTGCCCGTCGCACAACCACGGTGGCGCGCGGGCCGGCGCTTGCCGCGTGATCCGCTGCGTGGTTCCGTGGGAAGGAAAAGGAGACGAAAGGCTGTCCGGAAGACAGTGTGACCGGGGGTTCATGCGTGCGATACGAGATCATGGGACCAGTTCGTGTCATAGACGAAGAAGGTTATTCGACGATCAAGGCGCAGAAAGTCGAAATCCTGCTCGCCGTTCTTCTCGTGAGATCCGATCAGGTGGTGACCGTGGATCAGCTGATCAGGGAGATCTGGGGAGAAGAACCCCCGCGCCGCGTCACCGCAGCACTTCACGTCTATGTCTCGCAAGTGCGCAAGTTCCTCAAGCGCCCTGGCGGAGGAGACGGTCCGGTGCTCACCAAGTCACCCGGATACATGTTGTGCCTCGGGTCGGACGAACTCGACCTCCGCAGCTTCGACCAACTCGTGAGGAAGGGCCGGGAATATCACCGTTCACGGAAGTTCGAGGCGGCCACCCGGAGTTTTGAGAATGCCCTCGGCCTGTGCCGGGGACCGCTGCTCGACGGCGTGTGCCGGGGACCGATTCTTCAGGGGTTCCAGACCTGGTTCAACGAGGCCAGGCTGGAATGCATGGAGATGCTGATGGATGCGCGACTGGCTCTGGGCAGGCACCGTGAACTCATCAGCGACCTGTACCGGCTCGGCACGGAACACCCCCTGCGGGAGACGTTCCACCGTCAGTTGATGCTGGCGCTGCACCGCAGTGACCGTCGGGCGGATGCGTTGCAGGTGTACCAACGGGCCCGCCGCGCGCTCCACGACGAGTTGGGGCTGGAGCCGGGCCGCGCACTGCAGGAGATGCAGCACGCCATCCTCACCGCGGACAACCGTCCGGTGTTGCCCGATCATGCGACTCAGCCGTGACCTCAGCACTCAGAAGGAGCGCCATGACGTCCGCCTCGCCGAGGCCGGCCCTTCCCGGTAACGGTTCCACGGCATCGGGCAGGGGGTGAAGAGCGTGCGCGTACTGTTCGTGTCCATCGCGTGGAAGACGCACATCCACCCGATGGTGCCGCTTGCCTGGGCACTGCGGTCGGCGGGCCACGAGGTACAGGTGGCCAGCGAACCGGAATGCCTCGACACCATCACGGAAGCCGGACTGACAGCGGTGTCCGTCGGCTCGGACGAGACTGTGGAAGAGCGCGTCCGCCGCATCCAAGGAGAGGACGCGGCCCAGGGGCTGATTCCCCCGCCCTTCACGGCCGACTCCCTGTACGACATCACCGACGGGGACCGGGACGGTCTCCCGTGGGAGCACATAACCTGGCTCTACGACACCCTCGTGGTGCCGCGGACATGGATACTGAACGACGAGATGGTCGACGACCTCGTGAGGTACTGCCGCTCCTGGCGGCCCGACCTCGTGTTGTGCGACGCGCTGAGCTACGCCGGAGCGGTGGCCGCGGACGCTGTCGGGGCGGCTCACGGACGGCTGATGTTCTGGCCGGACCCGAGCCTTCGGATGCGCCGCGACTTCCTGCGCGCGCAGGAGCGGCAACCGGCGGGCGCACGCCCGGACAGGCTGCGCGACTGGTTCGCGGAATGGGCGGGGAAGTACGGGCGTGACTTCACCGAGGAACTGGTCACCGGCCAGTTCGAGGTCAATGTCACGCCGGAGGACTACCGCCTGGAGCCCCATGACCGGACGCTGTCCCTGCGCTATGTGCCGTACCACGGCCGCTCCGTCGTACCGTCCTGGATCCATGGCGCGTCCCGCGCGCCTCGCGTCCTGATGACGTTCGGCATCTCGTCGCGGCAATGGGCCCTGCCCGGGCTGCCGGCCGTCTCGGTCGCGCAGGTGCAGGAGATCCTGGACTCGCTGGCCGACCTCGACATCGAGCTGGTCCTCACGCTGGCGGGCGAGGCGCGCGAACAGCTCCACCGGGTTCCGGAGAACACCCGGGTCGTGGACTTCGTCCCTTTGGACGTCATCGTGCCCACCTGCTCCGCCGTGATCCACCACGGCGGGGCGGGAAACTTCAACGGCTCGCTGGTGCACGGCGTTCCGCAGCTCGTCGTCGACTGCGCCGTCGACGCGCCTGCCAAGCGCATCATGCTGCAGCAGACCAGGGCCGGGCTGTCGATCGCGCCGGACGAGATCACCGGTCCGCGGATCAGGGAGTGTCTGACGCGACTGCTGGAGGACGACGCCTTCCGCGCGGGCGCCGAGCGGCTTCAGCAGGAGGCGCTGGCCCAGCCCACCCCCAGCGCGCTCGTGACGGACCTGGAGCGCTTCACGGCCGAGCAACGCTCCCGCGGTGCCGGCGGCTGTTAGACCGGATTTAGGAACACCGGAAATGCTGGGGCAGGCGGTGCGGGGGCTGTCCGGACGACACGGATCAGCGACGCGCGGACCTGCGGACGAGAGGAAGAGTGGGATGTCTCGGAATTTCTCGGCAAGCCGGCAATGGGAACGGGTCAGCGATCTGTGGGTCACCGAGGACGCGGCCACCGACCTGACCGGCTTCAAGTCCGACAGGCGGAACTTCAACCTCGCCCTGTGGGACCCGACGACCAACGGCGTCCGCTATCTGAAGGCCTTGGTCCACGAACTCGCCACACGGCTCAGCCCGGAGGACTGGGCACGGATCGAGAAGGTCCGGCATCGCGAAGTCGGGAACCCGCTGTCCGTGTGCGTCGACGGCAAGTCGGTCTGCCTGGATTACCTGCAGGCCTCCCTGGAGTTGGGGTTCATCGAGAAGGCCATCGACCTGCACGGCGCCCGTGTGCTGGAGATCGGCGCCGGATACGGACGGGTCGCCCACACGATGCTGTCCAACTATGAACTCGCCGAGTACTGCATCATCGACATCAAGAACACGATCAGCCTCAGCAAGCGCTACCTGCGCGAGGTCCTGGACGCCGAACAGTTCGCGAAGATCCGCTTCGTACAGGTCGATGAGATAGAGACAGCCATGGAGTCGTTCCGCTTCGACCTGTGCATCAATGTGCACTCGTTCACGGAGATGGCGCCGGACACGGTGCAGGCGTACCTCTGGCTGATCGACCGCACATGCACCGGCTTTTTCGTGAAGAACCCGGTGGGCAAGTATCTCGACAAGAGCATGGACGGTAATCAGAAGGGCGAAGAAGCCGTCCGGATGGCGTTGGAGAACGGCCCGCTGAGGCAACTGCTGGACATCCACGACACCGAGGCAGTCAAGGCGGCCGTGCCCTTTTTCCTCTCGGCGTACCGCCCGGGTGACGCGTGGACGTGTGTCAGGGACGGGCGGGGAGTGCCCTGGAGCTACTTCTGGCAGGCCGTCTACACGAAGGACGGCGGTGCCATGGACAGCGGCGCTCGCCGGTGACCAGCGGGCCGGTCCTGGTACTGGGCGGATCCGGCTATCTGGGACGGCACATCTGCGCCGCGTTCGTCTGCGCCGGCGCCACGGTCGTCCAGGTCTCCAGGAACACTCCGGACAGGACCGTGCCGGGCGCCGTACGGATGGACCTCGCCGCGGCCTCGCCCGCCGAACTGGCCCGGCTGTGCGCGGACACCGGGGCGCGGGTGCTGGTGAACGCCGCGGGCGTCGGCTGGGGCGGCAGCGACCGGCAGATGGAGCAGCTCAACGTCGAATTCGTCGGCCGCCTCACCGAGGTGGTCGCCGGGTTGCCCCGGCCGCCACGCCTCATCCAGCTCGGCAGCGCCTACGAATACGGACCGTCCCGGCACGGCGAGACGATCGACGAGGACTGGCCGCCTGCCCCGGAGAGCTCCTACGCGCGCATGAAACTCCGTGGCTCGCAGGCCGTGCTGCGGGCCGCGGAGCAGGGGGTGGACGGGGTGGTGCTGCGCCTGTCCGTCGTCTGCGGCCCCGGGACGCCGCGCACCAGCCTCCCCGGCCTGGTGGCCGCGCGTCTGGCAGCCGGCCACGAAGAGCTGCGGCTCGCGCCGCTGCGCGACTACCGTGACCTGGTCGACGTACGGGACGTCGCCGACGCCGTCGTCGCGACGGCACGGGCACCCGCGTCCTTGGTCACCGGGCGTGTCGTCAACATCGGCCGTGGCGCGGCCGTACCGGTGCGCAGGCTCGTCGAGCTGCTCATCTCCTACAGCGGGCGCCCGCTGCGCGTGGTGGAGGAACGGGCCGCGGAGCCCAGTCCGCGCTCGGACATGCCCTGGCTGCAGCTCGACGTCACGCGGGCACGCGATCTGCTGGGCTGGACGCCGCGCCGTACTCTGGAGGAGTCACTGAAGGACCTGCTCGCGGAGGTGGGCTGCGGACCGAAGGACGGATGAACGGAGCGCGGTGGCCCTCGCGGTACGGGAACGCGGCGCCCGGTCCAGCCGGTGCCGCAGGCCGTGAGCAGCCCCGTGCAGCCGGTCGCGCCGGTCCGGGCCGGTCGTCGTGCGGGGGAACCTCACAGTCCCTCCGAGAAGGCCTTGGGAGGCATGCCCCTGCTGAAGGACCGGGCGCGCTCCATGACGTACTGGCCGTACGGTGAGTTGCCCATCTGCGCGCCCAGCGCGTGGCAGTCGTCCGGGCCGATGTATCCCATGTACATGGCGATCTCCTCGATGCAGCCCAGCCGCGTGCCTTGCCGGCGCTGCACATCCCGCACGAACGTGGCCGCTTCGAGCAGCGTCTCGTGCGTGCCGGTGTCCAGCCAGGTGACGCCCCTGCCCAGCCACACCAGCTCGGCGGTGCCCTTCTCCAGATAGGCCCGCAGCACATCGGTGATCTCCAGCTCGCCCCGAGCGGACGGCGTCAGGTTCTCGGTGATGTCCACGACCTGGGCGTCGAAGAAGTACAGCCCCGGGATGGCGAGGTTGGAGCGGGGGCGCCGGGGCTTCTCCTCGATGGAGACGAGCCTGCCCCGCGGATCGATCTCGGCGACGCCGAACCGCTGGGGGGCGGCGACTTCCTGGCCGAACAGCACGCAGCCGTCCACCTTGAGCGCGCTGCGGCGCAGCAGGGAGGGCAGGTTGGCGCCGTGGAAGAGGTTGTCGCCGAGGATCAGCGCGCACTCCTCGCCGTAGATGTGGTCCGCGCCCACCCGGAAGGCGTCGGCGATACCGCGCGGCTTGTCCTGGGCCACGTAGTCGATGCTCAGCCCCAGCTGCCTTCCGTCCCCCAACAGGGCACGGAAGGCGGGAAGTTCGGACGGGCGGGTGACGACGAGGATGTCCCGGATGCCCGTGAGCATGAGCATGGAGAGCGGGTAGTAGATCATGGGCTTGTCGTAGACCGGCGCGAGCTGTTTGGAACCCACGATGGTGAGTGGGTGCAGCCGCGTGCCGTTCCCGCCCGCGAGAACAATGCCTTTCATCCTCTCCGGTCGCCCCCTCCAGGCTGGTGTTCCCGCAATCCTCGGGGTCGTGTCCAAAGCCCGGCTAACGCGCGTCTCAGGGGCGGCTGCGCGAGCCCTCCGCACGAGGCCCCGCGCGTTGAGCGGAGGGCAAGAACCGCTTAAGACATGGGGACGAGGATGAGGCCGTGAAGCCGGAGACGCGGTGGTGGAGCCGCGGTCTCCCCGCGCGCCTCGGAGGTGGTACGAAATGCTCCAGTCCCCTCTGTACAGCACCGGCCCGGGGCCCCTCCTGCACTACTTCCAGTGGCTGGAGGACGTGTTCACCAGGGCGGAACCTCGCCGTCACGCGTACAAGTACCTGTGCTGGCTGCTTTCCCGGCCCGCGCCGCCCGGCAGCGAGGACGGTCGCAACCGGCTGCTGACCACCGCCCGCTGGGACGAGGACCAGGTCCGTGACCGGGTCCGCGACCTGGTGGTCGGACACCTCGGTTCCCGGAAGACCTCACTGGTCATCAGCGAGGAGGGGTTCGTCAAGAAGGGAAGCAGCTCGGCCGGCGTGACCCGCCAGTACTGTGCGACGTCCGGGCGCATCGAGAACTGCCAGATCGGCGTGTTCCTGCTGCACCGGGACACCACGGGAAACACCGTGGCGATCGACCGCGAGCTGCTGATACCGCCCCCGTGGGCCGAGAATCCCGCAGCCCGCCGGCACGCCGGCATTCCCGACAGGCGCCAGTGCGCGTCCCGCGAGGCAGCTGCCCTGGCCATGATCAACCGGGCGCTCGACAGCGGGATGCCCGCACGCTGGGTGGTGGCCGACGCACCGTACTACGGCGACAGCGCGGCATTCCGCCGGGCTCTGGAGCACCGGCGTGTCCCGTACGTGCTGGCGAGCAATGCCGGCTCGCCTCTGGTGTCGCAGCGGGCCGCCCCCGGGGGGTACGTCCGCTGGCAGCTCGGGCGCCGTGAGGGCGGCTCGTACGTGTGCTACGCGCCGGCCCGCACCGACCTCGGTGAACTTGCTGCGGCGGCCTCCTACAGCCAGGCTGTCCCGGCCCACTTCGCCTCCGCACGGGGAGAGGCGGGACTCGACCGCTACTCCGTCCGCAAATGGCGGTCCTGGTACCGGCACATGACGCTCGCGATGTTCGCGCACGCCGTCCTGCGGATCACCGCCTGCCGCCCGACGACCCTGCTGCCGAACTGAGGAGACGCCGTGCACGTACGACAGTTGAAGGTGGAAGGCGTCGTGGAGTTCTCCCCGGAGATCCACCGCGACCGGCGCGGAACGTTCGTCTCCGCCTTCAGCGGGGAAGCGCTCGCCGCACACATCGGCAGGAGCGCCTTTGCCGCCGTGCAGCTCGGCTGCAGCACCTCGCGGCGCGGTACGGTACGCGGCATCCACTTCACCCGGTGCCCGCCCGGCATGGCCAAGTACGTGTGCTGTCTGGCGGGCGAGGCCCAGGACTTCGTCGTGGACCTGCGCAAGGGGTCACCTACCTTCGGCTGCTGGGACACCACCAGGCTGAGCGGCGCGACCAAGCGGGCGCTGTACATCCCCGTCGGTGTGGGGCACGGCTTCGCCGCCCTCCGCGACGACACCCTCGTCGCGTACATGATGTCCACCGGGTACGTGCCTGCCGATGAGCTGGCGCTCTCCGCGTTCGACCCCGTTCTCGCGCTGCCCTTGCCCGATGCACGGGAGGCGGTGCTGTCCGAACGGGATCGCACGGCACCCACTCTGAAGGAGCTCGACGAACAGGGCCTGCTTCCCGACTACACCGAAGCGCGCCGTCTCGATGCCGCTCTGTGATCCCGCGGAGTTCGCCGGCCGCGCGGCGAGGACTGCCGAGTGGTGCCAGACCGGCGGCGGGATGGCGCCAGATGCATGGGGCGCTCAGGCAGTGGTGCCATAGTGGCACCGTCGAGTGCCGCCTCGCCTTCGGTATGGCGCCACAAGGCGCTCACTTCAAGCGAGAAGCCGCAGGACGCAGCGGGATTGTAAAAGAGGAGCCAAGCTGGCTCGACATGGTGCCATCAGTGTGCCACTATGGCGTCATGGACCTCATGCCCTACGTCGACAGCCTCCGGCGCGAGCTGGCCGTAGCCGCGGCCGCCGGTGGTGACGATGCCCGCGCCCTCGCCGAGCGGCTCACCGCCCCCCTGGAGTCCGCCGCCCGCCTGACGCTCCTCAACGCGCTGTCCGCCGCCATGGTCGAGGTCACGCGGGAGCTGGCGCCGGGCTCGGTCGACGTACGACTGCGTGGGCTCGACCCGGAGTTCGTGGTGACGCCGCCCGTCCCCGAGTCGTTCCAGGAGGCGCCGGAGACGAGCACGGAGCCCGCCGTGGCCGCGCCGCCACCGCAGCTCGCGGACATCGACGACGGTGCCATGGCGCGGATCAACCTCCGCCTCCCCGCCCACCTCAAGGCCCGCGCCGAGAGCGCCGCGACGGCGGAGGGACTGTCGGTCAACGCCTGGCTGGTGCGGGCCGTGTCCACCGCCCTCGACGGCGGGGAGCGCGCAAGTCCGCCGAGCCGCGGTAAGGACAGGGTCAGCCGGGGCTTCACCGGCTGGGTCCGCTAGGGCGTGTTACGAAAGTCCCTCCCCCAGCCTTCGGCCGGGGGACCCCCAGAGCACGCCCCTGCCGCCGCGAGGCCCGCCCTTCGGAAGAACGACGGGACTTTGGCAACACGCCCTGGCCCCGCGCCACGCCCTGCTTCCGACGGCGGACCGCCGGTCCCGCCGACACCACTCGTCACCCGCCTCACCAGCGGGACCACTCAACCGAGCCACGAGGACGGAACAGCCATGCCTGCTTTCGAGACCCCCGAACCGATCTCCGTCATCCTCGAGCTGGAGGTCGGCACCGCCCACATCACCGCCGGCAAGCGCACCGACACGGTCGTGGAGGTGCTGCCGCGCGATGGATCCGACGCCGACGACATGCGCGCCGTGCAGCAGACCGAGGTCACCTGCTCGGGCGGCCGCCTCACGGTCAAGACGCACAAGAAGAAGCGGTCCCTGTTCGGCAAGTCCGGTGCCATCGAGGTGAGCATCGAGCTGCCCGCCGGATCCGACGTCCGGGGCACCTCCGACATGGGCAGCTTCCGCTGCGAAGGCCGCATCGGCGAGGCCGTGTTCAAGACCGCGCTCGGCGACCTTCACGTCGACGAGGTGACCGGCGCCAACCTCAAGACCGATCACGGCGACATCCGGCTGGCCCGCTCGACCGGGGACATCGAGGTCCTCGGCTCGGGCCGGATCGAGATCGGCACCGTAGCCGGCACGGCAACCGTCAAGAACGGCAACGGCGTGACCGACGTGGGCGAGGTCACCGGCGGCCTGAAGATCAACGCGGCCAACGGCGACATCTCCGTCCGTGTCGCGCACGGTGACGTCGGTGCCAACTGCGCCAACGGCCGGATCGCCATCGGCGTCGCCCACGCCGGGGTCGACGCCAAGGCCACCAGCGGCGGTATCCGCGTCGGCGACGTCACCCGCGGCCGTATCGACCTGCGCACCACCGTCGGTGACCTGGAGGTGGGAATCCACGAGGGCGCCGCCGCCTGGCTCGACCTGACCCCCAAATACGGCACGGTACGCAACTCACTCGGCTCGTCCGCCGGGCCCGCGGACTCCGCCGAGACCGTTCAGGTGTACGCCCGGACCGATGCGGGCGACATCATCATCCACCGCGCCTGACCCCGCGTCCCCGCAACTCCCGTGAAAGGAAAAGCGGCATGACTGCCACCGGGACATCATCCGCGCCGAATGCCACGGCGCAGGCGATCACCGCCACCGGACTGCGCAAGTCCTACGGCGACAAGGTCGTGCTCGACGGCATCGACCTGGCCGTCCCCGAAGGGACGATCTTCTCCCTGCTCGGCCCGAACGGCGCCGGCAAGACCACCGCCGTCAAGATTCTCTCCACCCTGATCTCCGCCGACGCCGGTGGGATCCGCGTCGGCGGCCACGACCTCGCCGCCGACCCGCAGGCCATCCGTGCCGCGATCGGTGTCACCGGGCAGTTCTCCGCCGTCGACGGCCTGATCACCGGCGAGGAGAACATGCTCCTCATGGCGGACCTGCACCACCTGTCCAAGTCCGAGGGACGGCGCAGCGCCGCCGAACTGCTGGAGCGCTTCGACCTGGTGGACGCGGCCAAGAAGCCCGCGTCGACCTACTCCGGCGGCATGAAGCGCCGACTCGACCTTGCCATGACCCTGGTCGGCAACCCGCGGATCATCTTCCTCGACGAACCGACCACCGGGCTCGACCCCCGCTCCCGCCACAACATGTGGCAGATCATCCGCGAACTGGTCTCCGACGGGGTGACCGTCTTCCTCACCACGCAGTACCTGGAGGAGGCCGACGAACTCGCCGACCGGATCGCCGTGCTCAACGACGGCAGGATCGCCGCCGAGGGGAGCGCGGAGGAGCTGAAGCGCCTGATCCCCGGCGGACACGTCCGGCTCCGCTTCACCGACCCGGCCGCCTACCAGTCCGCCACCTCCGCGCTGCGCGAGGCCGCCCGCGACGACGAGGCGCTGTCGCTCCAGATCCCCAGCGACGGCACCCAGCGCGAGCTGCGCTCCATCCTCGACTGGCTGGACACGGCCGGCATCGAGGCCGACGAGCTCACCGTGCACACCCCCGACCTCAACGACGTGTTCTTCGCCCTGACCGGCGGAGCCAACGTCCCCAACCAGCCCAAGAAGGCCGTCCGATGAGCGCTCTCTCCCTCGCCGTCCGTGACTCGTCCACGATGCTGCGCCGCAACCTCCTGCACGCCCGGCGCTACCCGTCCCTCACCCTGAACCTGCTGCTCACGCCGGTCATGCTGCTGTTACTGTTCGTCTACATCTTCGGCGACGTGATGAGCGCGGGCATCGGAGGCGGCAAGGCGGACCGCTCCGAGTACATCGCCTACATCGTCCCGGGCATCCTGATGATGACCATCGGCAGCACCGTGATCGGGGCCGCGGCGTCCGTCTCCATGGACATGACCGAAGGCATCATCGCCCGCTTCCGCACCATGGCGATCCACCGTGGCTCCGTACTCATCGGGCACGTCGTCGGCAGCGTGCTCCAGTGCCTGATGAGCGTGGTCCTCGTCGGCGCCGTCGGTGTGGCCATCGGCTTCCGCTCCACCGACGCCACCGCCCTGGAGTGGCTGGCCGCATTCGGTCTGCTGGCGCTGTTCTCCCTGGCCCTCACCTGGATCGCGGTCGGGATCGGGATGGCCAGCCCGAACGCCGAGGCGGCCGGCAACATGGCCATGCCGCTGATCCTCCTCCCGCTCATCTCCAGCGCCTTCATCCCGGCCGACACGATGCCGGGCTGGTTCCGGCCGATCGCCGAGTACCAGCCCTTCACCCCCGCCATCGAAACCCTGCGCGGTCTGCTGCTCGGCACCCACATCGGCAACAACGGGTGGATCGCCATCGCCTGGTGCGTCGGCCTGGCCGCGCTCGGCTACCGCTGGTCGACGGGATTGTTCAACCGCGACCTGAAGTGAGCGGGCGGGCTGGCCCCCGCAGCTCGTCCCGCTTCCAGGCGGCGTACTCCGACCCCGCGTCGGCGTACGCCGCCTTGCCGCTGCCGACGGCCGCTGCCTCTGTGCGCTCGACCGCCGCGGTGCACGCAGGGGCGGACAAGGGCGCCACCCGAGCACGCGGCGGCACAGGGGGCCGTTGGCCCGTCACGCAGCGCCCGGCCGCGAGCGGGCGGCCGGCACCTCTCACCGGACGGGGCCGCGGCAGCACCCCGAACTCCCCTGGTGCCCCGGCACGGCGAGTCCAGGAACAGCAGGTCAGCCGCCTGGTGGCCGTCGTACGGAGACGCCCGTCGGCAGCATCAGGTAAGCCATGCGTCCGGAGCCGCCCCACCCTGGCCGATCGGTGGGAACAGCTCCTCCAGTTCGGCCGTCTCCCCGTCCGACAGGGGCGATTCCAACGCCCGCAGCGCGTCCTTGACATGGCCGGGGGTGCGCGGCCCGATGACCGTGGACGTCACTCCGGGCCGCGACATCACCCAGGCGAGGCCGACCTCCGCCGGATCACGTCCGAAGTCCGCGCACAGCCGCTCGTACCGGTCGATCGTGTCGCGCATCCCTTCCAGCGCCGCCGCCGACCGCCCCTGCCCCGACTTGACCGCACGGCCCTCGGCGGTCTTGCGCAGCACACCGCTCAGCAGTCCGCCGTGCAACGGGGACCAGGGCAGCACCGCCACTCCGTACGCGCGTGCCGCGGGGAGCAGCTCCAGCTCCGGATAGCGCACGGCGAGGTTGTACAGACACTGCTCGGACACCAGGCCCAGAAAGTGGCGCGCCTTCGCCGCCTCCTGCGCCGCCGCGACGTCCCAGCCGGCGAAGTTGGACGAGCCGACGTAGCGCACCTTGCCCTGCTGCACGAGGAGCTCCATGGCCTGCCACACCTCGTCCCAGCCGGCGTCCCGGTCCACGTGGTGCATCTGGTACAGGTCGATCCACTCGGTGCCCAGGCGGCGCAGCGACCCCTCGCAGGCGGCGACGATGTGCCGCGCGGACAGTCCCCGCTCGTTGAGGCCTTCGCCCATGGGATTGCCCACCTTGGTGGCCAGCACCACCCGGTCGCGGAGCGACGCGCGAGAGGCCAGCCACCTGCCGATGACCTCCTCCGTGTAGCCCTTGTACTCACGCCAGCCGTACATGTCCGCGGTGTCGACGAAGTTGATCCCGCTGTCGACCGCGTGATCCATAAGCTCCCGCGCCTCGGGCTCCTCCACCCGCCCCCCGAAGTTGACCGTGCCCAGGCAGATACGGCTGACCCGCAGCGCCGTACGCCCCAACCGCGTGTGGAGCCGGTCCTCACCGCCGGTGGTGCTCATCGGGCATCTCCGTGGAACAGGGAACGCAGACACGCCATCATGCTTCGAGCCTGCATGTTGAGGTAGTAGCTGTGCTGGGTCAGCTCTTCGAGCTGAGCCAGGGTCAGCCAACGGAAGTCCGGCGGCTCCGGCAGCCATCCGGTCTCGACCACGAGATGCCGGCTGCCGGTGTGGTAGAAGCGCCCGCCCTCTTCGGACAGGACGGTGTCGAACCGGATGTCGGCGGCCCGGGCGTTCTGGGCCAGGTCGAGGAAGAGCGGTCGCTCCCCGGGTGACAGCCGGGCACAGTCGTCCGGAGTGCACTGCACTGTGGGCGCCAGCTCCGCGGTGTCCGTCAGCCCCGGCTCGGCCCGCACCTGCATGAGTACATGCAGCACACCGCGCACACGTGTGATGAGAAAGGCCACCAGCCCCGCGGCCCGGGCGTGGATCATGGGCTGGCACCACTGGCCCACCTCCCGGCCCAACGCCTCCACCCGCACCCCGATCACATCGAAGTACCGCCCCGCCTGGTGACTGATCCGGCCGTCGCTGACCGCCCAGTCCGCGAGCGCGTCCAGCGGCACGGTGTGTGCGCGCATCTCGGATCGCGTCCTGGCCTCGGTGATCCAGCTCAGGACGTTCGCCAACGGATGCAGCTCGAGGCTGCCCGGGGTCAGGGAACGCGCGAGTGCCGTTCCGAAGTCCTCGTCCCCGGTGTGGGGGGCACCCCCTTCCAGGGGAAGGCAGGCGAGCACGGACCGGGTGCTCATGTTCACCAGGTCCTCGACGGCCAGCAGGTGGTGGATCTGCCCCAGCGTGAGCCACACGAATCCGTCCCGCGCCTCGACGGGCTCCGTGGTCTCCACGATCATGTTCCGGTTCCGCTTGCACAGGAACCTCGTCCCATGCTCGGACTGGCGCACGTCGGCGATCACCCGCCGCCGCGCGGAGTCCTGGAAGAACTCCAGATACGGCACGGGTTGCCCGCCGTGGACGCCGGTGTAGTTGCTCCTGGTCGCCTGGACGGTGGGGGAGAGCTGAAGGCCGTTGCGGTTGCCCGGCTCCGCCTTGAGCTGCATGAGGAAGTGCAGGATCCCGCCGATCTCCTTCACCAGGAACCCCAGGATGCCGGTTTCCGGCTGGTTGATGATGGGCTGTCCCCACGCCGCCCGTGGGCCCTGCGTCTCTACCCGCAGGCCTTCGACGGAGAAGAAGCGGCCGCTCTCATGGGTGATGAAGCCCGTGTCCTCGTCGTGGCGCCAGCCGTTCAGCCGGTCCAGCGGCACCCTTTCGGTGACAGTGCGGACGCGTTCGCGCGTGTCCTCCACGGCTTGTTCGAATGTCGCCAGGCTGGGGACCGTGCGCGCCGACTCGGCGAACCTGCGTGCCGCCGCCGGGCGGATGCGCGCCGCGGGTACGGGTACGGCCAGCGTGGCAGGCGCAGTGCTCATCGGCTCTCCTGTCTCGGCCACTGATCGGACCGCTCACGCAGTGCCATGAGGCTCCTGGGACGCGTGAACCGTTGTTCACGTTCTCAATCACCCCATCCACCGTCAATTCGCCTCTGGCAGCTACTCGTTCAACTGCGGAACACGCCGCCGGTTCCGCGAAGTGCCGCCTTGTTCCGCACTTGCGGAAGGCCTTCGGGGATCCGGCGGACGCCGCGCTGCTCCCGGAAGAGGAAGTACTGGTCGAGAACGCCGTGCCGCGCCGGCGTCGGGAGTGCACCACTGTGCGCCACCTGGCGCGACGGGCATTGGGCGAGCTGGGCCACGCACCGGTCCCGTTGCTGCGCGGCGACCGGGGGGCTCCGTTGTGGCCGAAGGGCGTGGTGGGCAGCATGACGCATTGCGACGGCTACCGAGCGGCCGCCGTCGCGGACCGGACTCGACTGTCAGCTGTCGGAATCGACGCCGAACCCCACGCTCCGCTGTACGACGACCTTCTGGACCTGGTCTCCCTGCCGCCGGAACGCGACCACCTCGCCGAGCTGGAGCGCCAGGATCCCCGCATCAACTGGGACTGCCTCCTCTTCTCCGCCATGGAGGCCGTGTTCAAGGCCTGGTTCCCCCTCACGGGTGCCTGGCTGGAGTTCGAGGACGCACGGCTCACCTTCCGGCCACGGGACCGGGCCTTCAGCGCGGTGGTCCTTGCGGCCGGCCAGGCCGCGGCCCGCGAAGCGGGGATCGGCGACGCGGAGGTCCCCCGCGGGTTCACAGGGCGGTGGACGGTGGAGAAAGGAATCGTCGTCACCGCCATCGCGGCCGGCGACTTCGCCGGGAAGCCTGGGTGTCCCGTCGGCGGGACATGAATACACGGTCCCCGCGGATTCACTGATACAGCGTGTGCTTCCGGCTGAGTCCGGCGTACTTGAATGGTTCACCGGCTCGGTCTAAGTTGGCGGCGAGCCGAATGGAAATTCAAGCCCGTATGGGCGTTGAGCCTTTAGGGGGCGGAAGATTATCGCTCGACGGCGTGCACGGTGCATCGCACATCCAAGCCAGCGGAAGAATTTTCTATGAGTGATCGTGAACACGAGATCTACGATGCGGTAGGAATTGGGCTCGGTCCTTCCAACCTGTCACTCGCCATCGCTCTGGAAGAGCTCCGGGCGAATGGTTCGGAAAATGAGGTCAAGAGCCTCTTCCTGGAGCGTCAACCCTCCTTCGGGTGGCACCGCAATATGCTGCTGCCGTCGGCGACCATGCAGGTGTCCTTCCTCAAGGACTTGGTCACCTTCCGCAATCCGATGTCGAGTTTCAGCTTCATCTCATACCTGCATGCGTCGGGGCGGCTCCCGCAGTTCGTCAACAACCAGGACTTCTTCCCCACGCGCGAGGAGTTCCACCAGTACCTCGAGTGGGCCCAGGCACGAGTGGCCGATCGCATCGTGTACGGCTCGGAAGTGACGTCTGTCCGACTGCCGCCGGACACGGCTCCGGAGCTGTCGGACCGTCTGCGACTGGAGGTGGCGGATGCCACCGGCCGCGTCGACCGCGTCGTCGAGGCACGGAACGTGGTGATCTCGACGGGCCTCGTCCCCAGCATGCCCGAGGGGGCCGAGCGCGACGAACGGGTGTGGCACAGCTCCGAGTTCCTGGAGAAGTACCGTCGAATGAACCCCCGGGAACTGCGGCGGGTGGCGGTGGCCGGAGCGGGTCAGAGCGCAGCCGAGATCACCAGGTTCCTGTACGACGAGCTTCCGCACGCCCAGGTGTGGGCGATCATCCCGTCGTACGGCTACGCCATCGCGGACGACACCCCGTACGCCAACCAGGTCTTCGACCCCGGAGCCGTCGACGACTACTACTACGGTACCGAGCAGACGCGGGACGCTTTCTGGCGGTACCACCGCAACACGAACTACTCGGTCGTCGACGGCGACGTGATCAGGGAGCTGTACCGCAGGTCGTACGACGACGACGTACGGGGAGTCAGGCGTCTGCGGTTCCTCAACCTGACGAGGGTCATCGGTGTGAAGCGCGTCGGTGCCGAGACCCGTGTCTCCGTGGAGGGCGGGCCCGACGCCGAGGTGCGCGAACTCAGCTTCGACGCCGTCGTCTGCGCGACCGGCTACGACGCGATGGAGCCCACGGGCCTGCTCGGCGATCTCGACCGTCTCTGCCTGCGTGACGAGGCGGGCCGATACCGGGTGGAGCGGGACTACCGCATCATGACCGCCCCCGAGATGCGGTGCGGCATCTACCTTCAGGGCGGTACCGAGCACACCCACGGCCTGACCTCCTCGCTGCTGTCGAACATCGCGGTACGAAGCGGTGAGATCGTCGACTCGATCGTCGCCCGTCGCGCGGGGCAGAACGCCGAGAGCACCATCCTCGCCAAGGTCGGGGGCGACGTCGGTTGAACGGCCGCGGAGTACGTGGCGCCCGGTCTCTCCCATGACTGACGGTTCCTCCCGACAGGTGACGGCACGGAAGGGAATTCTTCGATGAGTGGTCCGGTGGGAGAGCGGTGGTTACGCCGCTACCGTGATGACGACGGGTGCGAGACGAAACTCGTCTGCTTCCCCTCCGCCGGCTCCGGTGCGAGTGCCTATCGCACCTGGCCCGCGGGGCTGCCCTCGGACGTCGGTGTGCTGGCCGTCCGGTACCCGGGCCGCGAGGACCGCTTCGGCGATCGGTTCCCGACCGCGCTGGAAGCCCTCGCGGACGACATAGCCGACGCGCTCGGCGAGCTGACCCGGCATCGGCTGGTGCTGTTCGGCCACAGCATGGGGGCTTCGGTGGCGCACGAGGTGGCGCTGCGCTTCCAGGAACAGGGGCGTCCGCCGGCTGCCTTGTGTGTGTCCGGCAGACGGCCGACGCATGCGCTGGCCGGCCGGCAGATGATCTCCGGCACGGACGAGGAGATCATCGCGCATGTGGTGAGCTTCGACGCGAGCCGTGCCGCCGTGTTCGCCGACCCCGGCCTGCGGGAGATCGTGCTTCCCGCGGTCCGCGCGGACTACCATCTGGTGGACGACTATTCCGGTGGCCCCCGGCCCCTGCTCGACTGCCCGGTGTACGGCTACACCGGTGACGATGATTCGGAAGTGACCCCGGAGCAGATGCGCCGCTGGGGGGAACTGACGCACCATGCTTTCCGGCTCCGGGTGCTGCCTGGTGGGCATTTCTACCTCAGAGCCGAGGAGGCCGCACTGCTGGCGGACTTGCGTGACGTACTGAGCGACATCAAGTCACGCATGAATACCGCCTCATGACCGGTGCGATGCCCTGGGCAGATCGTTTCCAGGTGCACCCTGTTGACCTATGCACCAGCAGCCTGTCCGGAATGACGAGTTGGCAGATCGGTGGTTTCATGAGCGACTTCGGCCCAGGACCGGCAGATGACAACTGAATCGACGGAGCTGAATGCGCCCCGCGCGCTCCCTTCGCTGTGGGGCGGCACGGCGGATCCGCCGTGCCTGCTCGAGGCACTGGCCCGTACCGCGGCGACACGGCCGGGCGACATCGCGATCAGCGATGACGGCCATGAGCTGACGTACCGCGACCTGACCAGGTGGATCGGGAGCATCGCCGTGGTCCTGGCGGACCACGGGATTTGCCCGGGCGACCGGGTTGCGATCACCGGCTCGCGAAGCGCCGCGATCGTGGCCGCGATGCTCGCCACGGTGTCCACCGGTGCCACGTACGTGCCGCTGGACGCCGACTACCCGGTGAAGCGCCTTGAGCACATGAAGACCGACAGCGGTGCCAAGGTGCTGCTCTTCGCCGACCACGAGCCCGCGTTCGCGACCGGTGTGCGGTCCCTGCGCATACCGCCGGCACCCGGTCGGCCGGCTGCGGACACGCCCGGCGACGCGGCCATGCCGCGGCAGCCATGCCAGGCGGATCTGCCCGTGTACGTCATCTACACCTCCGGGTCCACAGGCCTGCCCAAGGGTGTCGTGCTGCCGCACAGTTCCATCGACAACATGGCGCAATGGCAACGGAGCCACTCGGTGCGGCCGGACCTGCGCACCGCCCAGTTCACACCGCTCAACTTCGACGTGTGGTTCCAGGAAGTCCTCGGCACGCTGTGCGGCGGCGGAACGCTGGTGATCATGCCCGAGCCATTGCGGCGTGACCCGATCGCCCTGCTGGACTGGCTGGCGGACAATCGGATCGAGCGCCTGTTCCTGCCGTACGTGGCGCTGAACATGCTCACCGCTGCCGCTGCCGCCGCCGAGTCACTCGACGGTCTCGTGCTCCAAGAGGTGAACCTCGGCGGTGAGCAGCTCGTCTGCACCCCGGCCGTAAGAGACTTCTTCCGACGTCTGCCGGGATGCCGGCTGAACATTCACTACGGTCAGAGCGAGTCCGCCATGGTCACTGCACACACGCTGACCGGGCCGCCGGAGGACTGGCCGACGTTGCCGCCGATCGGGCGTCCGCTGCCGGGCTGCGAGGTGATCGTCGAACCGGTCGACCAGGGCGAGCCGGCGGTGGGGGAGCTTCTGGTGACCGGCCTGCCCCTCTCGACCGGCTACCTCAACCAGCCCGGACTCAACGCGTCGCGGTACATCCCGCTGGACCGCACCCGCCACGGCCACAACCGGGCCTTCCGCACCGGAGACCTGGTGCGCGTCGAGGACGACGTCATCCACTACGTCGGCCGCGCCGACAACGAAGTGAAGATCCGCGGAGTCCGGGTGAATCCGCTGGAGGTGGACGCCTGCTTGCTCGCGCAGCCCGGCGTGACGGAAGCGGTATGTGTTCCGATCGAGATCGCCGAGGGTTCCCGTCAGCTGCGGGCCGCCGTCACGGTGAACGGCGAGGGGGACACCTTTGACGTGGGGCGAGCGATGGCCACCCTGACCGAGCTGCTGCCCGGCCCATCGGTGCCCGTCTCCATCACGGTCCTGCCGGAGCTGCCCCGTACACCGAGCAGCAAGGCGGACCGCAAGGCGGTCGCCCAGACGCTTGCGGGCATGCACCTGCAGGGCCGTGGGCAGCCCGGCCGCTGACGCGGACAGCCGTGCGGCCGTGCGTGGCACGCCCACCCTTCTGGTCCTCGACCACGACCACCCCGGCCGGTGGCCGGGAAGACGCCAGCGCAGACAGGGGTTTGACATGGAAGGCGACTTCGAGACGGAGACGGAACGCCGGCTCGCGATGATCTGGGCCGATGTCCTCAAGCTGGACAAGGTGGGGCGCGAACAGGACTTCTTCGGCCTCGGCGGGGACTCGCTGCTGGCCACGAAGGTGGTGCTGGAGGCCCGCCGCATCTGGAACATCGATTTCACGGTGCGGGTTCTCATCGACACGCCGGTCCTCGCCGGCCTGGCCGAACGCATAGACCAGTGGGACACCGGGACGCCCGGACGCGTGTGAAGCTGCCCGCCGTTGGCGGGGTCGTGGCCGTTGCAGCCTTCATACCCCACGTACATCGACGAGACAGCGGCACAGGATTCGGGGCGGGAGGCCCAGCATGCTCATCAAGAGCATCCCGGTGAGGACCGGGAGCAGCAACCAGGAGCGCAAGAAGGTCACGCTTGTCGAGATTCCCACCTACGAGAACATCCTGCCGCTCGCCTCTGGTTACATCCAGGCGTGCGCGCAGGAAGACCCCGAGGTGGGGGCGGGCCATACCTTCGAAATAGTTTCCTACCCGGTGACCGAAGACCGGCACAAGCTGCTGGAGGAACTGGCCGGGAAATATGCGGATGTCTACACCTTCAGCTGTTACATCTGGAACATGAAGCTGGTCAGCTGGCTGCTGAAGGAGCTGCGGGAGCGGCAGCCGCACGCTCATTACCTGCTGGGCGGTCCGCAGGTGATGAATCACGCGGCAACCTACCTGGCGGATGCACCGGAGAACGTCTACGTGTGCAACGGGGAGGGGGAGCGGACGTCCGTGGAGCTGCTCCGGCAGCTCAGCAGCCCGGCGCCCGATCTGCACCAGGTCCCCGGACTCAGCTTCTGGTCCGGCGGCGAACTCGTCACCACGGAACCCGCGCCGCGGATCAACAATCTCATGGAGATCCCTTCCCCCTTCCTCACGGGCGTGTTCGACGGACGCGAGTTCAGTATGGGGATCCTGGAGACGAACCGCGGGTGCCCCTTCCGCTGCACCTTCTGCTACTGGGGCGCGCACACCAACTCGAAGGTCGTCAAGTTCGAGGAGGAGCGGATCAGGGCTGAACTGGACTGGATAGCGGAGAACGGGCTCTCCGGGCTCTTCATCGCCGACGCGAACTGGGGCCAGTCGCCCCGTGACGTGGCGATGACCGAGCACATCGTGGAGCGGAAGAAGGAAGTCGGCTATCCGCTGGTCGTGTACATGGCGGCCACCAAGAACCGGCCGGAGCGCATGGCGCAGATCACCGAGATATTCGTGCGCGGCGACCTCATGGTGACTCAACCCATATCGCTGCAGACGCTGAATTCTGAGTCACTCAAGCTCGTGGAGCGGTCAAATATCCGTGAAGAGACCTTCGTCGAGTTGCAGCGCACGCTCAGGGAAAAGCAGATCAGTTCCTACGTCGAACTGATCTGGCCACTTCCCGGGGAGACCTTCGAGTCGTTCAAGGACGGATTGACGAAGCTGTGCCGGTCCTACGCCGACACGGTCATCGTCTACCCGCAGCTTCTCCTGCACAACACGCCCATGTACGGACAGCGGGAACTCTACGGTCTGACGACGGAGCCCGTGCCGAGCGACGTGTCCGAGGCGGAGGTCGTGGTCGCCACGAACTGGGTGTCGAAGGAGGAGTGCCGCGAGGCGTACTGGCTGTACAACGCCATGCACACCATCTACAACATGCGCGGCCTGTTCCTGCTCTCCGGCTATCTCGACTCGGCCGGCATCCTCTCCTACGGCGACCTGTTCGCCAGCGTCGCGCGCTACTTCCAGCGCCGGGGAGCTTCCGAGGTGCTCCAGCTCATCACCGAGTCGCTGGCCAGTCTGACCAACTACGACGTGCTCCTCAGCGGGAAGATCGGGCACATGATCCTCAGCACCCATCGCGAGGAGTTCGACACGGTGCTGGCCGAGTACGTCACCTCACAGGAGTGGTGGTCGGACCCGATGGCCCGGCAGGCGTTCGAGATGGACCTGATCGCGCGGCCCTACATCTACCGGGAACCCGTGAGCGTGCCGGACTACCCCTTCTCGGAGATCGTCGTGCACGGCCTCGACGATGCCGAGACCTTCATCGTGGAGGTCTCCGCGGAGCTGGCCCGGCTGCTGACGGAGCGCGAGATGCTCGACGCCGACGTGCAGGGCGACGCCGTGTCGGGACGGGTCATGCTGCGCGTCGACCACCATGCCCGGCAGAAGATGCCCTACATGCCGCAGCGGAGCCTCGAGCACAACGCCAACTACTGCCACGGCACCGTTCTGCGCTTCCGCGAGATCCTGCCCTTCGTCGAGGTCCACGCAGCCCGCGCCGTACAGGCGCCGGCCGAAAGGAAGACCGCATGACCGGTCCCGAACACAAGAATCCGCGGCTCCTGCCCCATGAGTCGGCGCAGGAGAAGGAGGTGCGGGAACGGCTCACGAAACTGCTGACGGAGACACCGATTCCACCGGTGTACCTGATCGACAACCTGCCGGTCTATCTACGGCGCCACCAGCTCGCCGATCTGCTGACCATGGACGCGCTCTACCGGATGCTCCCCGAGATCCCTGGCGTGATCATGGAGTTCGGTGTCCTGCACGGACGCCACCTCGCCACCCTCACCGCACTGCGCGGCCTTCACGAGCCGTACAACTCCTACCGCAGGATCATCGGTTTCGACACCTTCACCGGCTTCCCGGACCTCTCCGAGATCGACCAGGTGAGCCCGAGCGCGGCCGTCGGCAGGTTCGCCGTCCCCGACAACGAGGTGGACCACCTGCGTGAGGTCCTCGCCGCGCACGAGGCGGGCGACCCCGTCCCGCACGTTCAGCGGACCTTCGTCATCCAGGGAGACGTCCGGGAAACGGTCCCGCGCTATCTGAGGGAGAACCCGGAGACGGTCATCGGGATGGCCTTCTTCGATCTCGACCTCTACGAGCCGACCCGTGACGTCCTCCAGGCGATCCGTCCGCACCTCGCCAAGGGCAGCATCGTCGCCTTCGACGAACTCGGACACCCCAGGTGGCCCGGCGTGACCGCCGCGATCCGCGAGACTCTCGGTCTTGACCACATGACGCTCCGGCAGCTCCCCTTCCGCGAGCAACCCGTGATCTACATGAAATGGGGTGAGTGAGGCAGTCCGGTCCCCCAAAGCCCCGTCCTCGTCACACGACGAAAGGTGAGTGCTGCATGTTCGTCCCCAGCCACTACCGGGAACCGGACGTTTCCTGGATGCTCGATCTGATGCGCGCCAACCCGCTGGCGCTGATGGCCAGCAACGGAAGTCCCGCTGACGGACCGTTCGCCACCCACCTTCCGGTCATCATCGATCCGCGGTGGGAGGGAGCACCTGCTCCGGACCTGGCCGACATGCCCCTGCTGGGTCACCTGAACCGAGCCAATCCGCACTGGGCGGCGCTTGACACCGGGACGGCCGTCCTCTTGGCATTCACCGGTCCACACGCTTACGTCTCACCCACTGTCTACGGCATCACGCCGGCTGCCCCCACGTGGAACTTCACATCGGTGCACGTCCACGGAGTGGTGGAAAGGATCGATTCGGTGGAGGAGACACTGGGCGTCGTACAGGCGACAGTGCAGGCGTTCGAGAAGGAATTCGGCAACAGCTGGGACATGAGCGAATCCATCGACTACTTCCGCACCATAGTGACTGGCGTGGGCGCTTTCCGCGTCCGTGTCACCAGGGCCGAGGGGATGTTCAAGCTCAGCCAGGAGCAGCACCCCGAGGTTCGCGAGCGGGTGGTGCGGTCGTTCGCGGGGCGCGGATGCACTCGCCACGCACAGACGGCGGATCTCATGAAGCGCCTGTCATAACGGTCGTTCCCGTGACGCGGGGTCCGCACGCCTCGGTGTGCGGACCCCGCGACGCTATTCAAGGGGGAGTTGCCGGTCGGCCTCCTTCAGCAGCTGGCTGGCGGCGGCGTCGAGTGTGGCCGTCACCCACTCCCGTAACTCGGTGCCGGCCTGAGCCGCTGCCTTGTGCCACCACTGGAGCCGATTGTCGGGCACGGCGAGCCGACGCGTCGTCGCCACCGCGCTCGTCTGCTGTGAGGTGCCCTCGCGCTCGGCCCGTATGGCGTTACGCAGCTTCTTGGTGTTCCACTTCATCCGCTCGGCACGATCGAGCCAGGCCTCCTGATCCGCGACTGACAACGATGCCAACTCGGCGTGGTGCTGGAAGCTGAGTTCGGGCCGCCGCCGGTGCAGTTCGAACCGCCGGGAGACCCAGGCGTAGTTGCGCAGCGTCTGGTACTGGAGGCCGGCCGCGCGGATGCCGCGCTCATAGCGGTCGGCGTACTGGTCCTTGCCGTAGACGAGCCAGTCACCGAGCCACCAGGACGACGAGTTGAGGAGCCCGGAGAGCTGACGCCCGGCGCGTTCCCAGTCCTCGAAGGCGAGTCCTACGGGTATGTGCAGCCCCACCTTTGTGGTGAGTACCTGTTGTTGGCGCCGAGGTTCCGCCCCGCTGGTTCTCAGGGGCCTCGACGCGGCCTCTGCGGTCTTGCCGAACGTGAGCAGTTTGGACTCTGTGTCGCCGACCTGATTCGCCATGACGCCTCCAGGCAACGCGCTTATAAATGGGGCAGTTTTCGGTGACTCCCTGTGGAATGAAGAAGGGTTGGCCACCCGCCGCGCTCCCGAGTAGATCCCGAGAATGATGCCGAGTTCAAGGATCGGGGCGCCATCGGGCACTACTTTGCAGAGTTCAAGTCCTTGATGAAAATCTTAGCCACCGGTACGTCGAATGGCTTGATTGGACTATGCATGCAAAGTGTCCGACGCCTACGATCGAGCTTGCTCCGAGTATCGCCATCGTTCCCCCTCGCCTATTCACATCTCCTCCATACCTGCTGGTCACCGCCTTGACGCTGCAGCGCCCGAACGTGGCCGACGGACGGTGGACGCCGGAAGGCATGAGTGGAATCCAGCCATTTACCCGCTGTCTCGCGTCCCGGGATCCTGTGTCATTCGAGCCGCCCCGAACCAGTCAGCCGGCACCCGGAAAAGAGTGGCACCGCGCTGGCGAGCGCCTTAGACTCCTTCCGACCGACACTCAGTAACGGGGGAGTTGCGGCATGAATACGGTCCAATCGGACACCTCGTCGACTTCACGGGACGCGACTTTCACTCATTCGCAATCGGCCCTGGCCGACTACACGGCAACGATCTTCAAGAGCTTGCCCCGAATCGACCAACGCAACTGGGCCCACGCCTATCTGAAGGCCCTGCTCGTCACCGCCGGCAAGAAGTCGTTGCGCCAGCTCGCCACCGCGGTCTCCCGCGACCCGTCCGCCGTGCAGTCGTTACGACAGTTCGTCAGTCTCAGCCCGTGGGACTTCGATGAGGTCATGGCGGAGCTCACCCGCTGGGTGGGGGAGTACCGGCCCGCCCCCGTCTGGTCCATCGGCCGGGCCGTCCTGCCGAAGCGCGGTGACCGTTCGGTGGGTGTCCACCGCTACTTCGACCTGTCCTCGGGCCGGACGCTCAACTGCCAGCTGGGGCTGGGCTCCTTCCTGCGGGTGGGCACCACGCAGGTTCCGGTCGACTGGTGCCTGTATCTGCCGACGGACTGGACGCAGGACTGGAATCGGCGCAGGGAGGGACGCATACCGGACTCCGTGCAGGACCTGCCGCTGTGGGCGCACACGCTCCGACTCGTCGACCGGCTGTCGGCCCGCACGGACTCCAGGTCCTCCGTCGTCATGGTCGACATGAGCGATGTGCCCGACGTGGAGCTCCTTCTGCGTGAACTCGCCGAGCGCGGCTGCGACTTCGTCGTCGCGGTGCCGCCGCAGCTGGCTGTGGTGCCCGCCGGCGAGGGCAGCCCGGCACTGTTGAGCGCGAGAACCTTGCTCCTCACCCAGGGCCAGGAGACGGCCATCGTCTCCCTGCCCGACGCACAGGCGTCCCTCGCACAGTTCCAGACGTCGCTCGTCCACCTAGCGGGCAGTTCCCCAGGGCGCTCTCCCAGCCCTGTCTACCGGCTCTTCACCGAAGCGGGCCGTCACCGCACCCAAGGCCCGCTCTGGCTCACCAGTCTCGCCCACCACTCCCTCGCGGAGGTCCGTTCGATCACCGCGCTGCAGGGCGGGACGATGGCCGCGATCCGTTCGATGGAGCGGGACTTCGGGTTGTTGGACTTCGAGGGACGCTCGTTCCCCGGCTGGTACCACCACATGGCCCTCGTCTCCGCCGCGTACGCATTCCAGAGCCTGCACGGGTTCGCGTCCGCGCCGTCCCGCGGCATGACACAGCGAGCGCGATAGCCACGTGGCACGTGGCTGCGGTCATCGGGGGTTCCGGACGCTTGCGTCACGCATCTCGCCCAGTACCCCCGCGATCACCTCGACGCCGGCGGCGATGGTGTCCGTGTCCGGGGTGATGCTGATGCGGAAGCACTGCCGGGGGTGTCGTCCGAGGCCCTCGCTGCGCTCGGCGCCGGTGAAGAAGTGCCTTCCCGGTACGACGAAGACGCCCCTGCGCTTGAGCGTCTCGTACAGCCGCAGGTCGTCGAACCACTCCTCGTCCACCCAGACCCAGCAGAACATGCCCCCTTCGGCGGTGTGCAGGTACCAGACGATGTCCTCCGGCAGTGACCCCGCCAGCAGCGACTCGACGAACTTCCTGCGCTCGGCGTAGAAGGGTCCGATGACCGACGCGACCAGCGTGTCGAGGACGTCGGACCGCAGCGCGCGGGCCAGCGCCGACTGAACCAGCTGGGGGGCGTGCAGCGCGGAGTTGGACAAGAACGAGACGATCGGGTCGATGTGCCGCTCATCGGCGACGGCGAAGCCCAGGCGCTCCCCCGGAAGCCCGGCCTTCGAGACGGAGAAGACGTTGATGACGCGTTCGTCCCACACCGGCGCCATGGACAGTCCCCCGATGCCGGGGAACGGAGCACCGTAGGCGTTGTCGACCACGAGCGGTACGTCGTGGCCCTGGGCGGCCGCGATGAGCCGCTGGATCTCCTCAGGCGAGGCGCAGCGGCCGGCTGGGTTGCTCGGGCTGGACAGCAGCATCAGCCCGACATCCGCCAGCCCCTCCAGGGCGGGCAGGTCGAACAGGTAGCGGAACGACCGCTTGCCCTGGATCCGCAACCGGGGCTCGACTCCTGTGATTCCCTCCACGGCCAGGGAAAGGCCCTGGTAGCCGGTGTAGTCCGGAGTCATCGGCAGCACCAGCCTGGTGTCACCGCTCGCGCCCGGCCCGGTGAACAGCGCCGCGGCGATGAAGCAGAGCATTTGGCTGCCCGGACCCACCACGATGTTGCGCGGCCCCACATCCCAGCCATAGCGCCTGTTGAAGTAGTCAGCGATCGCTTCGACCGCTTCCGGCAGTCCGCGAGACGGTCCGTACCGGCAGCTGACGTCCCCGAAGGAGGCGGTCAGCGCCTCGCCGGTCATCCGCTGCCAGGTGTCCCTGACCTCGGGTATGACCGCCGGATTTCCTATGCCGAGGTTGAGCCACTCCTTTCCGGTGACGGAGCCGGTGGTAGTGGCGATGTCATCCATGATGAGCCGAAGTCCTGATAAACTTGCCATTTTGGTTCCGGATCTGGACAGCTCCACGGGGTGGCATCCTTTCCTGTCACTGCCGATGGGCGGCGAGCGAAGCGGCTCTGCGGTGAGGGCGATCCCGCCTGGCGCCCGCGGCCACCACGTGCGTGTCGATGCCGACGTGTCCCACGTCGCTGTCGGCCATCCCGCCGCGCTTCTCAGCTCGTCACATCGTCTCCACCTTCACGGAGGTGGATCAGCCGGTCAAGACAACACCGATGCCGCAGCGAGGCACGCCGCTGCCGTACGTGCTTCGTCCCGCCGGCAGGACAGCGGTGAACCGGTTGTCAGGACAGCGGTGAACCGCCTGTCTCCGGCGGTGCCTCACCGAGGCAGGGCCGGGCCGAACCACGTGGTGAGGGCGGCCCGGAGGGCGGAGGTGTCGGGCGTGCGGGCGGAGGTGGCCCAGGCGACGTGGCCGTCGGGGCGGACGAGGAGCGCGGTGGGAGCGGCGATCTCGCCCATGACCGGGGCGGTCCAGTGGTCGTCCTCGCTCCGTGCCTCGACGAAGTCGACGCGGTCGGCCCAGTTCCCGGCGGTCGCCGCCACCTCGGCGCTGCCGCGCAGGTCGAGCAGAACGGGGCGGGCGGCGTGCAGCAGTTCGTAGACGCGGGTGGCACCGTCGGGCGTCTTGAGGTCGGCGTCGGGGACCCGGCGTCCCCCAGCGGGTGGTCGCCGTCGACCGGGTACCGGATGTCCAGTGCGGTGATCATGCCGCGCAGGTACCGGTTGACGTCATCGAACGCCATGACCGAGCCGAACACCTCGCGCAGTGCGTCCATATCGGCGCCGGGGCGGGCCAGGGCCGACTGCGCCCGGGTGTTGTGCAGGAGGCGCTCACCGACGGGGTGGCGCTCGGCGTGGTAGCTGTCCAGCAGGCTCTCCGGCGCCTGGCCGCGCACCACCGAGGCGAGCTTCCAGCCCAGGTTGACCGCGTCCTGCACGCCGATGTTCAGCCCTTGCCCGCCGGCCGGGAAGTGGATGTGCGCCGCGTCGCCGGCGAGCAGCACCCGGCCGTCCCGGTACTTGGCCGCCTGCCTGGCGGTGTCGCTGAACCGGGAGACCCACCTGGGGCTGTGCATGCCGTAGTCGGTGCCCGCGAGCCTGATCAGCGACTCCCGGAGCTGCTCGAACGTCACGGAGTCGTCCCGGCCCGCAACACGGTCGTACTCGGATGTGATCACCCGGTGCCAGCCCGGCTCCAGGGAGAGGGCCGAGAAGTGGCCGCCCGGACAGCGCCGCATGAAGATGAACTCCTCGGGCAGGCCCGGGAGTACGACGTCTCCGAGCAGAGCGGTCATCGTCGCCGGAGTGCCGGGGAAGTCGATGCCCGACAGCCTGCGCACGGTGCTGCGGCCGCCGTCGCAGCCCACGAGGTAGCGGGCCCGCAGCGTCGCCGGTGCCGCCTTCGTCGTACGCAGCTCGACCGCCACGCCGGCCTCGTCCTGGCGGACCCCGCTCACCTCGGACGACCAGCGGACCCGTACGCCGAGCTCGGCAGCCCACTCCTCCAGCAGCCGCTCGATGGTGGACTGCAGGATCATCAGCGGGAGGGGGTGTCTGGACTCGAAGTCGTCGAAGTCCAGCCAGAGACCGGAGAAGTGGCCCACGGGTGTCAGGTGGCCGGCCGCGAGGAAGCGGTCCAGGACGCCGCGCTGGTCCAGCACCTCCAGGGTGCGGGAGTGCATCCCGCCGGCTCGCGACTCGCCCGTCCGCTCGGCGAGCTGTTCGACCACCATCACCTCGACGCCCGCCAGGCGCAGTTCGCACGCAAGCATCAGGCCCGTCGGCCCGGCGCCGGCGACCACCACGTCCGTGTCCGTGCTGGCGTGTCCCACGTCGCTGCCTCTCATCCCACCGTGCCCCTCACCTCGTCACGTCACCTCCACCGTCAGGGAGGTGGATCAGCCGGTCAAGACAAGGCCGATGCCGCAGCGAGGCACTCGACTGCCGAACGCGTCCTGTCCCGTCAGCAGGACAGCCCTAAGCGAACGGGAGCCACAGGGACCGCGGAGATGGAGTCGGCGGCCAAAAAGCGGTTGTATGAGGACGCATCCGCGCCGAGCGGGGTGACGGCGGGCATGGCGCGTCGGCCGCAGCGAAACCCCTGCGTCGCACTTCGTCCGCGGATGCGCGGCGGACCGTACCCGAGCACCACGCCGACAGGGGCGTACCCGTCGTCGAACGTCCACCTGCGCGCCCCCGACGCCGGTGCTGCCGGCATGCCTCTCCAAAGCCAACCACGGGAGTCATTGATGGACGACCTGACCAAGACCGTGCTGTCCGGGGCGTCGCCCGAGGAGATCGAACGCGCCCCACTGCCCTCGCACTTCACCGCAGCCCACCTCCGTGTCGAGGACGAGGGCGTTTTCGGCGACAGCGGTGACATCGGTGACAAGGACGTCCGCCGCACTCTTCATGTCGGTGCGGTCCGGATGCCCGAGCTCGCGCCCGACGAGGTCGTCCTCGCCGTGATGGCCAGTTCGGTCAATTACAACACCGTCTGGTCGGCGAAGTTCGAGCCGCTGTCCACGTTCCGCTTCCTGCGCTCCTACGCCAAGCAGGGCGGTTGGGCCACCCGGCATGACCAGCCCTTCCACGTCCTCGGGTCCGACGCGGCCGGCGTGGTCGTCCGCGTGGGCAGCGGCGTCCGGCGTTGGCGCGTCGGCGACCACGTCATCGTGAGCCCGGCGTACGTCGACGACCAGGAGGCCGCCACCCAGTCGGACGGGATGCTGAGCGAGGCCCAGCTGGCCTGGGGGTTCGAGACGAACTACGGGGGACTCGCCCACTACGCCGTGGCTCGTGCCAGCCAACTCGTCCCCAAACCGGCTCACTTGAGCTGGGAGGAGGCCGCGAGCATCCCCGTGTGCGGGGGAACGGCGTACCGGATGCTGGTCGGTGACCGTGGTGCCCGGATGAAGCAGGGCGACATCGTGCTCATCTGGGGAGCCTCCGGCGGCCTGGGTTCGTACGCGGTCCAGTTGGTGAAGAACGGCGGCGGTACAGCGGTGGGAGTGGTGGGCTCGGAACGGAAGGCCCAGATCGCCCGGAAGCTCGGCTGCGATGTGGTGATCAACCGTGAGGAGATCGGTCTCGGGGACGATCCGGGTGAGGACCCGGAGCAGGCGGTCAAGGCCGGCAGACGGCTGGGGGCGATCATCCGTCGCGAGGTGGGGGAGGACCCGCACATCGTCTTCGAACATGTGGGGCGAGCCACGTTCGGAATCTCGGTGTTCGTCGTCCGGCGCGGCGGAGCAGTGGTCACCTGCGGGTCGAGTACCGGCTACCACCACTCCTTCGACAACCGGTACCTGTGGATGAGGCTCAAGCGGATCATCGGCAGCCACATCGCCAACCTCCAGGAGATGACCGAGTGCGCCCGCCTCTTCGGCCAGGGGAAGATCGCCCCAGTCGTCTCCCGTGTGTATCCGCTGGCCGAGGTGGCCGAGGCGACCCGGCTGGTCCAGCTCAATCAGCACATCGGCAAGGTCGGCGTGCTGTGCCTCGCTCCCGAGCCCGGCCTCGGCATCACGGCCCCGGGGCTGCGTGCCCGCATCGGAGAGGAAACGCTCCGGCCTTTGGCCATACAGTGACGCATGGTTGCGCTCCGTAAAGCATTGGCCAACAGTTGCCCCGAGCGGCTCTGACCTGGGCTTTCCTGTGACTCCTCCGGGCTGCCACGTTTTGGATGACGCAGCGTGTGGAGTGCGTGTTACTCGAAAGCGTGCACGCCCGGCCAGAAGTCCCAGAAAAGTCCCAGAGGCGTCTGAACCTTCAGATGTCCCGGAAGATCTCGATCTGCGCCCCGACCGAGTTCAGGCGCTCGGCGAGATCCTCGTAACCCCGGTTGATGACGTACACGTTGCGCAGCACCGACGTGCCCTCGGCCGCCATCATCGCCAGCAGGACGACCACGGCGGGGCGCAGGGCCGGCGGGCACATCATCTCGGCGGCGCGCCAGCGGGTCGGGCCCTCGACCAGGACCCGGTGCGGGTCGAGGAGCTGGAGGCGGCCGCCGAGGCGGTTGAGGTCGGTGAGGTAGATCGCGCGGTTGTCGTAGACCCAGTCGTGGATGAGGGTCTTGCCCTGCGCGACCGCCGCGATCGCCGCGAAGAACGGGACGTTGTCGATGTTCAGGCCCGGGAAGGGCATGGGGTGGATCTTGTCGATCGGGGCTTCGAGCTTGGAGGGGCGGACGGTCAGGTCGACCAGACGGGTGCGGCCGTTGTCCGCGAAGTACTCGGGCGACCGGTCGTGGTCGAGGCCCATCTCCTCCAGGACCGCCAGCTCGATCTCCAGGAACTCGATGGGGACGCGACGCACGGTCAGTTCGGACTCGGTCACCACGGCGGCGGCCAGCAGGCTCATCGCCTCGACCGGGTCCTCGGAGGGGGAGTAGTCCACGTCGACGTCGATGTTCGGCACGCCGTGCACGGTGAGCGTGGTGGTGCCGATGCCCTCGACCTTGACGCCGAGGGCCTCCAGGAAGAAGCACAGGTCCTGGACCATGTAGTTGGAGGAGGCGTTGCGGATGACCGTCACGCCGTCGTGCCGGGCGGCGGCCAGCAGCGCGTTCTCGGTCACGGTGTCGCCGCGCTCGGTCAGCACGATCGGGCGGTCGGGGCGTACGGTGCGGTCGACCTGCGCGTGGTACTGGCCCTCGGTGGCCGCGATGTCCAGGCCGAACCGGCGCAGCGCGATCATGTGCGGCTCGATGGTCCGCGTGCCGAGGTCGCAGCCGCCGGCGTACGGCAGCTTGAAGTGGTCCATGCGGTGCAGCAGCGGGCCGAAGAACATGATGATCGAGCGGGTGCGTACGGCGGCCTCCGCGTCGATCGCCGCCATCTCCAGCATGGCCGGCGGCACCAGCTCCAGGTCGACGCCGTCGTTGATCCAGCGGGTGCGCACGCCGATGGAGTTGAGCACCTCCAGCAGGCGGTACACCTCCTCGATGCGAGCCACCCGGCGCAGCACGGTGCGCCCCTTGTTCAGCAGCGAGGCGCACAGCAGGGCGACGCACGCGTTCTTGCTGGTCTTCACGTCGATGGCGCCCGACAGCCGACGGCCGCCGACCACTCGCAGATGCATCGGACCCGCATACCCCAGCGACACGATCTCGCTGTCCAGGGCTTCACCGATACGGGCAATCATCTCAAGGCTGATGTTCTGGTTCCCGCGCTCGATGCGGTTGACCGCGCTCTGGCTGGTGCCGAGCGCCTCCGCGAGCTGCGTCTGGGTCCAGCCCCGGTGTTGCCGGGCGTCACGGATGAGCTTGCCGATGCGTACGAGGTAGTCGTCTGCCATGGGGTTGAGGTTATCTCAGATATGAGATGGCACCCCGACAGGGGGGCCATTCGGGTGACGGCACGTCAGTTGACCAGCAACTATACCGGTTTGTCCGGAATGTCGACGGCAGACGGACTCTACGTCCGATTACCCCCGTTTGGCGTACTGATGAGCGAAGAAGGCGGACTTCTCGAAGGCGGCCGGTCGCACCCGGCGCGGTTCGGGCATGACCATCCGGCGGCCATGTATTAGAGTTATCTCGACATCGAGATATCTGCCAGGCGCACCGCAGCCACCACCCACTAAGGGTTACCTAACTTAGCCTTACCTTAGCGGATCGGTCAGACCGGGGTGGCGGCAGGATTGACGGTGGTACGCGCACATCAATGAAGGAGACTGTCGTGTCGGCGAACAGCTTCGACGCCCGCAGCACGCTGCAGGTGGGCGACGAGTCGTACGAGATCTTCCGGCTGGACAAGGTGGAGGGCTCGGCCCGCCTGCCGTACAGCCTCAAGGTCCTGCTGGAGAACCTGCTCCGCACGGAGGACGGCGCGAACATCACCGCCGACCACATCCGTGCCCTCGGCGGCTGGGACTCGCAGGCCCAGCCCAGCCAGGAGATCCAGTTCACGCCGGCCCGCGTGATCATGCAGGACTTCACCGGCGTGCCCTGTGTCGTGGACCTCGCGACCATGCGTGAGGCCGTGAAGGAGCTCGGCGGCGACCCCGCCAAGATCAACCCGCTGGCGCCGGCCGAGCTGGTCATCGACCACTCCGTCATCGCCGACAAGTTCGGCACCAACGACGCCTTCAAGCAGAACGTCGAGCTGGAGTACGGCCGCAACAAGGAGCGCTACCAGTTCCTGCGCTGGGGCCAGACCGCCTTCGACGAGTTCAAGGTCGTCCCGCCGGGCACCGGCATCGTCCACCAGGTGAACATCGAGCACCTGGCCCGCGTGGTGATGGTCCGCGACGGCAAGGCCTACCCGGACACCCTGGTCGGCACCGACTCGCACACCACGATGGTCAACGGCCTCGGCGTCCTCGGCTGGGGCGTCGGCGGCATCGAGGCCGAGGCCGCCATGCTCGGCCAGCCGGTCTCCATGCTCATCCCGCGCGTCGTCGGCTTCAAGCTCACCGGCGAGCTGCCCGCCGGCACCACCGCCACCGACCTGGTGCTCACCATCACCGAGATGCTGCGCAAGCACGGTGTGGTCGGCAAGTTCGTCGAGTTCTACGGCGAGGGTGTGGCGGCCACGAGCCTCGCCAACCGCGCCACCATCGGCAACATGTCCCCGGAGTTCGGTTCCACCGCCGCGATCTTCCCGATCGACGACGAGACCCTGAACTACCTGCGCCTGACCGGCCGTTCCGACCAGCAGGTCGCCCTCGTCGAGGCCTACGCCAAGCAGCAGGGCCTGTGGCTGGACCCGAAGGCCGAGCCGGACTTCTCCGAGAAGCTCGAACTGGACCTGTCCACGGTCGTGCCGTCCATCGCCGGCCCGAAGCGCCCGCAGGACCGCATCGTCCTCGCGAACGCCGCCGAGCAGTTCAAGCTGGACGTCCGCAACTACGTCGACGACATCGACGAGGCGGGCAAGGAGTCCTTCCCGGCCTCCGACGCCCCGGCCGTCCACCCCAACGGCTTCCCGTCCAACCCGGTTCCGGTCACCGCCCCCGACGGCACGACCTACGAGCTGGACCACGGTGCGGTGACGGTCGCGGCCATCACCTCCTGCACCAACACCTCCAACCCGTACGTCATGATCGGCGCCGCCCTGGTCGCCAAGAAGGCGGTCGAGAAGGGCCTGACCCGCAAGCCGTGGGTCAAGTCCACCCTCGCCCCGGGTTCGAAGGTCGTCACCGACTACTTCGAGAAGGCCGGCCTCACCCCGTACCTGGACAAGCTGGGCTTCAACCTCGTCGGCTACGGCTGCACCACCTGCATCGGCAACTCCGGCCCGCTGCCGGAGGAGGTCTCCAAGGCCGTCAACGACCACGACCTCGCGGTCACCTCGGTCCTCTCCGGCAACCGGAACTTCGAGGGCCGTATCAACCCCGACGTCAAGATGAACTACCTGGCGTCCCCGCCGCTGGTCGTCGCGTACGCCATCGCGGGCTCCATGAAGGTGGACATCACCCGTGACGCCCTGGGCACCGACCAGGACGGCAACCCGGTCTACCTGAAGGACATCTGGCCGTCCGAGGCCGAGGTCAACGACGTCGTCGCCAGCGCCATCGGCGAGGACATGTTCTCCAAGTCCTACCAGGACGTCTTCGCGGGCGACGCCCAGTGGCAGTCGCTCCCGGTCCCGACCGGCAACACCTTCGAGTGGGACGCCGAGTCGACCTACGTCCGCAAGCCCCCGTACTTCGAGGGCATGGGCATGGAGCCGGCCCCGGTCGAGGACATCGCCGGCGCCCGCGTGCTGGCCAAGCTGGGCGACTCGGTCACCACCGACCACATCTCCCCGGCCGGTGCGATCAAGGCCGACACCCCGGCCGGCCAGTACCTCACCGAGCACGGCGTCGAGCGCCGCGACTTCAACAGCTACGGCTCCCGCCGCGGCAACCACGAGGTCATGATCCGCGGTACGTTCGCCAACATCCGCCTGCGCAACCAGATCGCGCCGGGCACCGAGGGCGGCTACACGCGTGACTTCACGCAGGAAGGCGGCCCGGTCTCCTTCATCTACGACGCCTCGCAGAACTACCAGGCGGCCGGTGTGCCGCTGGTCGTCCTGGCCGGCAAGGAGTACGGCTCCGGCTCGTCCCGCGACTGGGCCGCCAAGGGCACCGCGCTCCTCGGCGTCAAGGCCGTCATCGCCGAGTCGTACGAGCGCATCCACCGCTCGAACCTCATCGGCATGGGCGTCCTGCCGCTGCAGTTCCCGGAGGGCGCCTCCGCCGCCTCCCTCGGCCTGACCGGCGAGGAGACCTTCTCCATCTCCGGCGTGACCGAGCTGAACGACGGCACCACGCCGCGCACGGTCAAGGTCACCACCGACACCGGTGTCGAGTTCGACGCGGTCGTCCGCATCGACACCCCCGGTGAGGCCGACTACTACCGCAACGGCGGCATCATGCAGTACGTGCTGCGCAACCTGATCCGCAAGTAAGCGGCACAGCACAGCGGTTCAGGGCCGCACCCCCGCCGGCGGGGGTGCGGCCCTTCGCCGTCCGCGGCTGGTCACGCCCACCGGCCCAGCCGCATCTCGCCGCCGCAGTCCGCTCGCAGGGACGACACCCCCCCTCCCGCTCACCGCGGCCCAGCGCGCCACCCTCACCGGCGTCCCCGCCCGACGACGCAGCCCACGCTCAGGGGCGACGCGCCACGACCGAGGCAGACGGTGTCCTCCCTGTCCCCGTCGGGACCGCCGCCGGCTCCCACACCCTCAGTGCCCGCGACGACGGCCCCGGCATCCCGCACGACGCCCTCCCCACGTCTTCGACCTCTTCACCCGCGCCGACGCCTGCCGTACCTGTGGTGCGGGTCTCGGCGGAGGCGGCTCGGGATGGGGGGCGGCTGTGACGGCGGCGATCACGCGCGCTGACGCCTGCCGTACCTGTGGTGCGGGTCTCGGCGGAGGCGGCTCGGGATGGGGGGCGGCTGTGACGGCGGCGATCACGCGCGCTGACGCCTGCCGTACCTGTGGTGCGGGTCTCGGCGGAGGCGGCTCGGGATGGGGGGCGGCTGTGACGGCGGCGATCACGCGCGCTGACGCCTGCCGTACCTGTGGTGCGGGTCTCGGCGGAGGCGGCTCGGGATGGGGGGCGGCTGTGACGGCGGCGATCACGCGCGCCGACGCCTGCCGTACCTGTGGTGCGGGTCTCGGCGGAGGCGGCTCGGGATGGGGGGCGGCTGTGACGGCGGCGATCACGCGCGCTGACGCCTGCCGTACTTGTGCGGGTCTCGGCGGAGGCGGCTCGGGGTGGGGGCTGGCTTTGCCGACGGCGATCATCCGCGCTGACGGCTGCCGCACCCGTGCGGGCCTCGGCGAAGGCGGCTCGAGATGGGGGGCAAGCCGTGACGGCTGCGATCACCCGCGCCCACGGCGGCGCCGTCCGCGTGGACAGCGTCCCCGGCCGGACCGAGTTCACCACCGGGCTTCCGGCGGTCGGTCCGTCGTACGCGTCCGGGCATCCCGCGATGTGCGGACGTCCCCCGTCGGCCTGGCATCCCGCGTCGGCCCGGCATCTCGCGTCGGTCCAGCATCTCGCGTCGGCCGGGCACGCGTCGGCCCGGCATCTCGCGTCGTCCGGACACCCCCGCGTCGTCCGGATATCCCCCGTCGTCCAGATATCCCGTGCTGTCTCGCGCGTCCGCCGCCCGGCGTAAGGCCGCGCGGCCGCTTCGCCCGGCCCGCTCAGTCCGCGAGGAGGTCGCCGAACTCGCCGAGGTCCGGCACCGCCAGCTCGGCCCAGATCACCTTGCCCTGCGGTGTGTACCGGGTGCCCCAGCGTTCGGCCAGCTGCGCGACCAGGAACAGACCCCGACCGCCCTCGTCGGTCGTCGCCGCGTACCGCAGATGCGGTGAGGTGCTGCTGCCGTCGGCCACCTCGCAGATCAGCGTGCGGTCATGGATCAGCCGCACATGGATCGGGTCGGAGCCGTAGCGGATCGCATTGGTGATCAGTTCGCTCAGCACGAGTTCCATGCCGAAGCCGAGCTCGGACAGGCCCCACTCGGCCAGCTTCTCGGAGACGGCCGCGCGCATCCCCGACACGGCGGCCGGGTCGCGCGGTACGTCCCAGTCGGCGACCCGATCGGCCGGCAGCGCCCGGGTGCGCGCGATGAGCAGGGCGACGTCGTCCGCGGGACGCTCGGGCAGCAGATCTTCCAGCACCGCCCGGCAGCTCTCCTCCGGCGGCCGGTCGGGGTGCCCCGCCAGCGACCGGCGCAGCAGTTCCATCCCCACGTCCAGGTCGCGCGAGCGGTCCTCGACGAGGCCGTCGGTGTAGAGCACCAGCTGGCTGCCCTCCGGCAGCTCGAACTCGGCCGACTGGAACGGCATGCCGCCCAGGCCCAGTGGCGGACCTGCGGGCAGATCGGGGAAGCCCGCGCTGCCGTCGGGGGCGACCACCGCGGGCGCCAGATGCCCGGCACGCGCCATCACACAGCGCCGTGTCACCGGGTCGTAGATCGCGTACACGCAGGTGGCGCCCACGATCTCGCCCGCCGTCTCCGCACAGGCCTCGTCCTGGTCGATACGGCCGACCAGGTCGTCCAGGTGGCTGAGCAGCTCGTCGGGCGGCAGGTCGAGGGTGGAGAAGTTGTGCACCGCCGTCCGCAGCCGGCCCATCGTCGCGGCGGCGTGCAGACCGTGACCGACCACGTCGCCGACGGCCAGCGCCACCCGGCTCCCCGGCAGCGGGATCACGTCGAACCAGTCGCCGCTCACGCCCGACTGGGCGGGGAGATAGCGGTAGGCCACATCGAGGGCGCTCTGCGCGGGCAGTGCCCGCGGCAGCAGGCTGCGCTGCAGGGTCACGGCCAGGGCGTGCTCACGGGTGTACCGGCGCGCGTTGTCGATACTGACCGCGGCCCGGGCCACCAGCTCCTCCGCCAGCGACAGATCCTCCGCGTCGAAGGGCTCCCGTTTGGAACGCCAGAAGTTGGCCATGCCCAGCACGATGCCGCGGGCCTGGATGGGGGCGGCGATGAGCGAGTGGATGCCGTAGTCAAGGATCTGCCGGGCGCGCTCCGGATCCTGCTCGGTCCAGCCGTCGAGGGCCGACAGGTCGCTCACCAGCTCGGAGCGGCCGGCCCGGTAGCCGCGGGCCTGCGGGGTGGAGGGCAGGAAGTCGATCAGCCGGCCCTTCTCGTAGAGCGGGTGATCGTCCCGGATGCCGCTCACGGCGACGCGCCGCATGTCCGTCGCCGTGGGAGCCGGTTCCTCGCCGTGCAGCACGGCGTCGGCCAGGTCCAGGGTGACGAAGTCGGCGAAACGGGGTACGGCGACCCGCGCCAGTTCGTCCGCCGTCCGGACCACGTCGAGGCTGCTGCCTATGCCCAGACCCGCGTCGTACAGCAGCTCCAGACGCTCCCGGGTCACCTCGGCCCGGCCGGAGACGGCCTGGAGCTCGGTACAGTCGCGGAGCGTGGCCACGGTGCCCCGGGGGCCTCCCACGCGGTCCGTGGGCCGCTGGTTGACCGCCAGCAGCCGTCCCCCGGCGAAGTGCACCTCGTCGGAGGCGTCGCGCCCGGAGGCCAGCAGGTCCGCCGTCGCCGGATCGAGACCCGGCAGCTCCAGCACCTTGCACCCCTCGGCGTCCGTGGGCAGCTCCAGCAGCCGCCTGGCCTCGTCGTTGACCAGCAGCAGCTGCCCGTCGTCACCGACGATGATCACGCCCTCCCGCACCGAGTGCAGCACCGTGTCGTGGTGCTCGTACATGCGGGTCATCTCGTCCGGCGCCAGGCTGTGCGTCTGCCGCCGCAGCCGCCGGGCCACCAGTGCCGTACCGCCGGTCGACGCCACCAGTGCCCCGGCCCCGGCGGCCAGGATGATCGGCAGCTGACGGTCCACCTCGCTGGTCACGTTCTTCACCTTGAGCCCGGCGGAGACCAGCGCGATGATCTTGCCGTGGTCGTCGTATATCGGAACGGTCGCCTGTTCCTCGTGGCCGAGCGGCCCGTGGACCTCTTCGGTGTAGACCTTCCCGGCCAGCGACGGACCGATCTGGCCCACGAACCGGTGCCCGATCTTGCTCGGCAGGGGATGGGTGTAACGGATGCCCTTGGTGTCCATGACCACGATGAAGTCGACGCCCGCGGACTTGCGTGCCGCCTCGGTGAGGGGCTGGAGCACCGCGGACGGCTTCGGGGTGTGCAGGGCCTGCACCACACCGGGGGAGTGCGCGAAGGTCTGCGCGACGGCGATGGACCGGCGCTTGGCCTCGGTGCTGGTGTCGTGTTCCGACTGCAGGACGAGAGCGATGACGCCGCAGACCACGAGCAGTACCACCAGGGCTACCTGCAGAAGCAGGACCTGCCCGGCGACGCTGCGCCGGCTCCTGCCGGCCTTGAAGCGCCAGAATTTACGCCTGAGTCGGGCGGATGCGTCCGACATGCGGCATTTGTAGCACTGCTACGTCTCGTTGCCTATGCCCCATCCGCGAGGTGGACATATTTTCTCCGAGAAGCGGACATGTTTTCGCCGCTTCAGAGGTCACAGGGGCAACCTCCTGCCCCTCGGGTCACGGTGGTGCCGGATTCGCGTGACCCCCTCTGATCGGTGCTCTGGGCGGACCCGGTGATCGGTGCACCGGGTCCGCGAGCCGGGCGGGTGAGGGGGGTGGACACCCGCCCGGATGGTGCTGGCTTGTGAGGTCGGCCAGGATGCGCGACAACGTTGTCCAATGGTCTGTACATGACTCTACCGCCTCAACCGACAACGATGTCAACCCACTTGGAGTAGCCCGACCGAGTGATCCCGGCGTGTGGCTGCCGGGGCGTACGCCGTCTTCCGTGGTACGGGTGGCGCACGTTACTGTCCCAGCGGCTTGTGCGACCCGTGATGCGCGACCCGTCCGTCAGGAGGAAGGGCCGCGCCATGCGTTTCAGACCCATGTCCCTGCTGCTCGCCGCCGCTGTCGCGCTCGGCGGTGCCACTCCCGCCCGCGCGGCGGCCACCGCACCCCCCGGCCTCGTCAAGGACCCGACGCCCTACGTCGATCCGCTGATCGGCACCAGGAACGGCGGCGACGTCTTCCCGGGCGCCGTCGTCCCCTTCGGCATGCTCTCCTGGAGCCCCGAGAACACCAGAGGCGACGCCACGCGAACCGCCGCCCCCGGTGGCTACCAGTACGACGCCACCCGCATCCGGGGCTTCAGCCTCACCCACATGTCCGGCACCGGCTGCGCGGGCGGCAGCGGTGACATCCCGTTCTTCCCCTACGCCGGCGAGGTCACCTCCTCCCCGGCGAGCGACACCGGGGACGCCGTCTACGCCGCCGGCTTCACCCACGCCGACGAGACCGCCGAGCCCGGTCACTACAAGGTGGGCCTGGCCTCCGGAGTCACCGCCGACCTCACCGCCACCGCGCGCACCGGCTCGGCCCGCTTCACCTTCCCGGCCGGCAAGCCCGCCTCGCTGCTGGTGCGCACCGCCAACTCCGAGGTGGGCTCGGAGGATTCGTCCGTCACCATCGACCCGGACAGCCGTACGATCTCCGGGTCGGTGACCTCCGGCGACTTCTGCGGCTATCTCGACGCCGTGGGCCAACGCGCCTACTACACCCTGTACTTCACCGCCCGCTTCGACCGCGCCTTCAAGAGCGCCGGCACCTGGCAGGACGACAAGCTGAACCCCGGGTCCCATACGGCGTCCGGCGGCACCGGCGGCTTCTCGCACGGCGGCCGGCCCGTCGCGGGCAAGGGCGCCGGAGGCTACGTCGAGTTCGCGCCCGGCGCCGGTCCGGTGAACGTCAAGGTCGGCATCTCCTACGTCGGCAAGGCGGGCGCCGAGGCCAACCTCGCCGCCGAGAACCCGCCCGGCCGGTCCTTCGACGACGTCGAGAACGCGGCCCGCCGGGCCTGGCGTGAGCGGCTCGGCGCCATCCGGGTCGGCGGCGGCACGGACGCCGACCGCACCACCTTCTACACGGCGCTGTACCACGCGCTGCTGCATCCGAACGTGATCAGCGACGCCGACGGCAGGTACCGGGGTGCCGACGGTCTCGTGCATACAGTCGGCGCCGGACGGCATGGAGAAGACGGTCGATCGTATACCGCCGACGGTCGGCAGCATGCCCAATACGGCACCTTCTCCGGCTGGGACGTCTACCGCGACCAGCTCCAGCTCCTCACCCTCCTCGACCCCCGCACCGGCTCCGACATCGCCCAGTCCCTGTACGAACTGGCCCGGCAGAACAGCGGCACCTGGGACCGCTGGCTGCACGGCGCGAGCGGCACCCATGTCATGAACGGCGACCCCTCACCGACCGCGCTGGCCGGTATCCACGCCTTCGGCGGCACGGACTTCGATCTGCACGGCGCGCTGGACTCGCTGGTCAAGGCGGCCACCGTCCCGACCGGGCAGGACCTCTCGTCGGCGGGCAAGCCGGTGCTGTCGGCCGGCCAGCGGCCCTCGCTGGACAAGTACCTCAAGCTGCACTACATGCCGAGCGTCTCCAACGCCTGGGGCGGCGCCGCCGAGACCCTGGAGATGTCCACGGCCGACTTCTCGCTCTCCCAACTGGCCCGAGCGGCAGGGGAGAAGGACACGGCCACCGCCTTCGCGCGCCGCGCCCAGTGGTGGCAGAACAACTTCAACGCCGCCGCGGATCCGAGCGGGGGCTACATCGCCAACCGCAAGGCCGACGGCAGCTGGGTCACCGGCTTCACCCCCGACACCGGCAACGGCTTCGTCGAGGGCACGGCCGCCCAGTACACCTGGATGGTCCCGCACGACCCGGCGGGTCTGTTCGCCGCGCTCGGCGGCCGGGACCAGGCGCTCGCCCGGCTCGACGACTTCTTCCACGACGCAGGCGGCGGCTGGGCCCTCACCGGCCACGGCGGCGCCAAGTCCGAACTGGACAACGAGCCGTCGATCAACGTGCCCTATCTGTACGACTACGCGGGCGCCCCGTACAAGACGCAGGAGACCGTGCGGGCCGCGATACGCCGGCTGTGGTCGACCGCGCCCGGCGGCATCCCGGGCAACGACGACCTCGGTGCGATGTCGTCCTGGTACGTCTTCTCGGCGCTCGGCATGTATCCGCAGGTGCCCTCCCGTGCCGAACTGGCCCTCGCCTCACCGCTGTTCGAGCGCGTGGAGATCAGCCGGCCGCAGGGCAACGACATCTCCATCCGCGCGGCCGGAGCGGCGGCGGACGCACCGTACATCCAGTCCCTGAAGGTCAACGGCCGTACCAGCGACCGACCTTGGCTGCCCGCGTCCTTCGTCAGCGACGGCGGCCGGCTCGACTACACCCTGTCCACCACCCCCGACCGGACCTGGGGCACGGACAGCCCGCCGCCGTCCTTCCGCGAGGGCGAACAGCCGTACCAGATCGGCGTCGGCCCCACCGCCGCCACCCTCGCCCCCGGTGACAGCACGAAGACCGTCATCCGCGCGCTGTCGCTGACCGGCGGCACCGGTCCCGAGGTGCGCTTCCGGGTGGACACCCCGGCCGGTGTCACGGCCACGCCCGCCGCGGGCACGGTCACCGGGGGCGCCCAGGAGATCACCCTCACCGCCGCCCGGGACGCCCGGCAGGGCTTCGCCGACGTCAAGGTCACGGTGACCTCGGGCGACACGTCGTACGAGCAGCCGGTCTCGCTCACCGTGGCCGCCCCCGGCACCCTCCTCGCCGCCTACGACAACACCGGCATCTCCGACGACACCGGCGACCACGACGAGGCCGACTACGACGGCGGCGGCTGGAGCTACTCCCGCCAGGCCCTCGCGGCGGCCGGCCTGACCCCGGGCCGGCAGGCCACGCCCGACGGCCTCACCTTCACCTGGCCGGACTCACCGGACGGCCGCCCGGACAACGCCACAGGCACCGGCCGGACCATCGAACTGCCCACTGCAGCAAGCAAGTTGTCCTTCATCGGCAGCGCGGTCAACGGCGACCAGCAGACCACGGCGACCGTCACCTACACCGACGGCACGACCGGCACCGTCGACCTGTCCCTCACCGACTGGACCATCGGCGGCGGGGGCGGCACCGTCCAGTACGGCAACGAGGTCGTCGCGAAGACCCCGTACCGCAATGTCGCGGGCGCCGACAAGGATCCGGTGGCGACGTATGTCTTCGCCACCAAACCCTTCACGGCGCCGGACGGGAAGAGCATTGCCGGCGTCCGGCTCCCGCTGAACGGCGACCTGCACGTGTTCACCGTGGCCACCGGCTGACCGACGGCATGACAAGGGGGCGGACCCGGCGGGCCCGCCCCCTTCCCCATGCCCGTGTCAGGCCAGCAGTTCCACCTCCGCCAGCGTCGACTCGCCGTCCAGGACCAGCCGGTACTTGGCGTACCTGCCCGGCGTGGCGATGGTGAACGCGCGGGTCTGGCGGTCCCAGGTGAACGTCTCGCCGGAGCGGTGGTCCAGGGTCTGCCAGGTGGTGCCGTCGGCCGATCCCTGGAGGGTCCAGCCGGTCGGCGCCCTGGTGTGGTCCGCCGACGAGGTCAGCGTGTACTGGAGGGGCTTCACGGCCCCGTCCACCGGCAGGTCCACCGAGGTGACCGTGGCCTCCGTCGCCGAGGTGTTGTCGAACAGCGCGCCGTCACCCTTGAGGACGTCCGCGCGGGGCACCGGCACCTTGTCGTCCTGGGTGAGGGAGACCGGGGCCGCGTCCTTGCCGGTGCCCCAGGCCGACGGCTCGGCGCCCATCCGGAACTCCAGCACCCCGCCCTTGGACAGCATCGAGTGGGGCAGCGAAGTGGAGTTCCAGGAGCGGCCGTTGAAGGTCACACCCTGGATGTACACGTTCTTGGCACTGTTACCGGGGGCCTTGACCACCAGGTCGCGGCCGTTCTCCAGGTGCACGGTGACCTTCTTGAACAGCGGGGAGCCGATGGAGTACTCGCCGCTGCCCATCACCAGCGGATAGAAGCCGAGGGCGGAGAAGAGGTACCAGCCGGACTGCTCGCCGTTGTCCTCGTCGCCGTGGTAGCCCTGCCCGATCTCGCTGCCGGAATAGAGCCGGGAGAGGATCTCGCGGACCGCCGCCTGTGTCTTCCAGGGCTCGCCGGCCGCGTCGTACATGTACGACACATGGTGTGCGACCTGGTTGGACTGGCCGAGCATGCCCATCCGGACGTCCCGTGCCTCGGTCATCTCGTGGATGACACCGCCGTAGGAACCGACGAAGTTCGGCGAGGCGGTCTCCGGGGTGGAGAAGAACTCGTCCAGCTTGTCGGCGAGAGCCTGCCGGCCGCCGTAGAGGTTGGCCAGGCCCCGGCTGTCCTGCGGGACGCTGAAGGCGTAACCCCAGCCGTTGGTCTCCGTGTAGTCGTAGCCCCACACGCGCGGGTCGTACTGCGAGGAGCCGACACGCCAGTCGCCCTGGCCGTCACGGCCCTGGAAGAAGCCGCCCGCCGCCTTGCGGTCGAAGAGGTTCACATAGTCCCGGGCGCGGTTGAGGAAGTACGCGGACTCCTCCTTGTAGTGCTTCTCGCCCGTCTTCTTGTACAGGGCCTCGCCCATCTGCGCGATGCCGTAGTCGTTGACGTATCCCTCCATCGCCCAGGACAGGCCCTCGGAGGTGGCGGTGCTGGTGTAGCCGAGGAACGGAGAGGTGCTCATGCCCTTGCGGCCCACGCCCGACATCGACGGGACGACGGTCGCGTTCTTCAGCGCCGCGTCGTAGGCCGCCTTCGCGTCGAACTTCACGCCCTTGACGTACGCGTCGGCGAACGCCACGTCCGAGGAGGTGCCGGTCATCAGGTCGGCGTAACCGGGCGAGGACCAACGGGAGGTCCAGCCGCCGTCCTTGTACTGCTGTATGAAACCGTCCACCATCTCGCCCGCCTGAGAGGGCGTCAGAAAGGAGTACGCCGGCCACGTGGTCCGGTAGGTGTCCCAGAAGCCGTTGTTGACGTAGACCTTGCCGTCGACGATCTTCGCGCCGGTGTGCGTCGGGGTGTCCTGGCTCGGCATGGGGGAGAAGGGCGAGGCGTACTGGTATGTGTCGCCGACCTTCTCGAAGCCCGAGTTCGGGTACAGGTACAGCCGGTACATGCTGGAGTACAGCGTGGTCAGCTGGTCCGGGGTCGCGCCCTCCACCTCGACCTTGCCGAACAGCTTGTCCCAGGTGCGCTGTGCCTGCGCCTTCACCGCCTCGAAGGAGGTGCCGTCCGGGATCTCCTGGCGCAGGTTGTCCTTCGCCTGGTCGACGCTGATCAGCGAGGTCGCCAGACGCAGCGTGACGGTGCGGTCGGCGCCCGCGTCGAAGCGCAGGTACCCCTTCACCCCGCTCGATCCGGCGTCCGTCACCGGCTTGTCGAACTCCCCGTACACGAACAGCCGGGTCGCGCCCGTGGACAGGCCCGACTTCACGTCCGAGTAGCCGGTGACGGTCCCGTGGTCCTTGTCGAGGGTCAGCCCCGCCTGCTCGGTGACGTTGTCGAACAGCACACTCGCGTCGTCGCCGGGGTAGGTGAAGCGCAGCACCGCCGCGTGGTCGGTGGGTGTCATCTCGGCCTTGAGACCGTTCTCGAACCGCACCCCGTAGTAATACGGCCGCGCGGTCTCGTTCTCGTGCCGGAAGGGCAGTTGGCGCGCCTCGCGGCCGGTGTCCGGGGTGCCGGACGCGGCCGACGGCATCAGCTGGAAGGTCTGCCGGTCGCCCATCCACGGGCTCGGCTCATGGCTCGCGCTGAACGCCTGGATCGTGGGCAGGTTGTCGTCGTTGTTCGCACGTGCGTACTCGTACAGCCAGCTCAGCGACGACGCGTTGGTCACCGGCGTCCAGAAGTTGAAGCCGTGCGGAAGGGCCGTCGCCGGGAAGTCGTTGCCGCGCGAGAAGCTGCCGCTGGAGTTGGTGCCGCGCGTGGTCAGCGCGTAGTCCGACAGATGCGCCTTCGGCTGCTCCGGCGCCACCGGCCTGATCGCCACGTCGTCGATCCAGCCCCGGAACTTCGCCGGCCCGTCGGGGGAGTCGTACCCCACGAGGATCCGGTCGACCGTCTTGCCGGCCGCCACCGAGCCGATCCGCGCGACCACGTTGTTCCACTGGTTGACGTACAGCGACTTCGACGCGCCCTGACCGCGCGGCGACAGCGGGAACCCGTGCTGGTCCAGCGCGTTCAGGTCGCTGAGATAGGTGCCGTCGGTGAAGGCCAGGTCGACGGAGACGTTCGTGGCGTCGTAGTCCCGGTCGCCGTCGGCCATCTGCGGGAAGATCCGGTACGACAGCTGGGTGTCGCCGCCGACCTTCACGTTCACGTCGAAGACCTTGTTGTACGAGTACGCCCGGCCGCCCGCCGTGTGCCGCCCGGCGTAGCGCAGCGCCTTCTTTCCGGTGAACCCGGCCCGCGCCTTGGCCGTCGGCGAGCCGGTCGGGCCCTTGTCGACCAGCGTCAGCATGTCCTGCGGCACCGGCCCGCCCCCGCCGCCGGTGGAGAACTGCACATCGGCGAGCTGCAGGATGCCCGAGGCGCCGTTGTTCTTCGTGACCTCCAGCCGGAAGTGCTGGTACTCGGCGGGCTCGGCCAGGTCGTACGACTTGGTCTGGAACCGCTCGGAGAAGGTCTCGCCCGAGCGGGTGTCGACCGTCTTCCAGTCCTTGCCGTCGGTGGAGCCGAGCAGCGTCCAGTCCTGCGGGTCGCGCTCGGCGTAGTCGTTGGCCGAGGTGAGCGCGTAGGTCGACAGCTTGATGGGCTTGTCGAGGTCGAACTCGGCCCAGCCGGTGGGCTCGAAGGTCAGCCACTTGGTGCCGGGCTCGCCGTCGACCAGGTTCTCCTTCACCTCGCCGGCGCCCGTGTTCTCGCCGCTGGCCCGGACATCGGTCACATGGTCGGTCACATTGCCCGGAATGCCCGTGCTGTACCCGCCGTCGACTCCCGAGGCACGCTTGCCCCCGTCCGGCCCGGTGTCGACGGTGTTCAGCCAGTCCGGGCCGGATCCCCCGTCTCGAACGAGGATGCGAACTCATGGTCGGCGGCTGGAGCCTTGGCGGGCAGGGCGACCGCCGCGCCCTGTGCGCCGGCGGCCATGACAAAGGCGGCCGTGAGGACGACCGCCGGACCCCATCTGTGCCGAGTTCTCCGCTGCATCTAGTGGATTCCCCTCCTGCGACCGCTCTGGACAACGTTGTCAACTTCGGTACGCAGGAACCAGTAGGGCGTCAAGTGGCCCGTGATGTCAAGGGTGTTGGGTGTGGCATTCAGGCACTTATGTCGCGAGTTTTTCTGCCAGGTGCTCCACAGGGGCCTCTTATTTCCGCGAGGTCTCAACTCGGAAAAGACCCATCGCGAACCTTGCATTCGATCTTGCTCCGCTGGCGGGAAGTGGACTATACCTGTCGGCGTTTCCCGCACAACCCTGCACTACCCGACCGCGGTGCCGGGGAGGATCCGGTTCACCGCCTGAGTCCTGGAGAAGGCGAGGACTTGAGCATGGGATCCACTGAGCACCACGGTGGCGAGGGTGTCGGCCGCCGCGATCTGATCAAGCGTTCGGCCGCGTTGGGCCTGGTGACGGCCCCCGGAATGAGCCTGCTGTCCGCCTGCGCGAGCGGCGGCGGTGGCGGCAACTCCGACGAGGGCAACACCAAGGGAAAGACGTCGAAGGACAACCCCTTCGGTGCCAAGAGCGGCAGCAAACTCGACGTCGTCGTCTTCAAGGGCGGATACGGCGACGACTACGCCAGGGCGTGGGAGGCCGACTTCGGCAAGAAGGTCGGCATCACCTCGACCCACACCGGCACCCAGGAGATCACCGGCAAGCTGCAGCCGCGCTTCAACGCCGGTAACCCGCCGGACATCGTGGACGACTCCGGTGCCCAGCAGATCAAGATCGACGTCCTGTACAAGAACAACTCGCTGCTCGACCTCTCCGAGGTCCTCGACGCACCGTCGGTCGACGACCCGGGCAAGAAGGTCCGCGACACCCTGATTCCCGGCACCCTCGATCCGGGCGTCCAGGAGGGCAAGGTCGTCGCCCTCAACTACATCTATACGGTGTGGGGCCTGTGGTACTCCGGCAAGCTCTTCAAGGAGAAGGGCTGGACGCCTCCGAAGACCTGGGACGACTTCCTCGCCATCTGCCAGGAGGCCAAGAAGCAGGGCATCGGCGGCCTCGCCCACCAGGGCAAGTACCCGTACTACATCAACGTCGCCATCATGGACCTCATCGCCAAGAAGGGCGGGATCGACGCCGTCAAGGCGATCGACAACCTCGACCCGAAGGCGTTCACCGGCTCCGACGCGGCCCAGGCGGGCATCGAGGCGATCTACGAGGTCGTCGAGAAGGGCCTGTTGATGCCCGGCACCAACGGCCTGACCCACACCGAGTCGCAGACCCGCTGGAACCAGTACAAGGCCGCGTTCATCACCTGCGGTTCCTGGCTCGAGAACGAGCAGCTGAAGCAGACGCCGACGGACTTCGACATGAAGTTCCTGCCGATGCCGCTGCTGCCCGGCAGCAAGATGCCGTACGAGGCGATCCGGGCCGGCTCCGGCGAGCCCTTCATCATCCCGGCGAAGGCGGCGAACCTGCCCGGCGCGAAGGAGTTCATGCGGCGGATGCTGTCGAAGGAATGGGCGACGCTGTTCGCCAAGGAGGCGAACTCCTTGACGATTCTGCAGGACGGTGTGGACCCCAGTGTCAAGCTGCGGCCGGGTACGCAGTCCACGGTGGAGGCCTCCAAGGCGGCCGGCTCCAACACCTTCCGGTATCTGTACCCCGACTGGTACAGCGAGATGGACACGGCGATTCAGAACGCGTCCAATGAGCTCATGGCGAAGCGGATTCAGCCGAAGGAATGGCTGAAGCGGTGTCAGGCGGCGGTGGACAAGCAGGCGAAGGACCCGGCCAGCAAGAAGAACGTCCACAGCTGAGCTCGCTCGACAATCGGATTCCGGACCGGGAATCCTGGACTCCCGGTCCGGTCCGGCACACCAGGGGCAGGTATGCGCAAAGGGCAGTACCGGTTCGTCGCGGGGTTTCTCTTCGTCCCCGTGGCGCTTTATCTGATCTTCGTGATCTGGCCGTACATCCAGACGTTCGGCTATTCACTGACCGACTGGAAGGGGCAGTCGCAGACCTTCAGCTTCGTCGGTCTGGACAACTACAAGGCGCTGTTCCAGGACGATGTGTTCCTGGAGGCCATCTGGCACAACATCCTGTTCCTGATCTTCATCCCGGTGATCACGATCCTGCTCGCCCTGTTCTTCGCCTTCATGCTGAACGCGGGCGGGCGCAGCAGGGCCGGCGGGGTGCAGGGGGTCGCGGGGTCGAAGTTCTACAAGATCGTCTACTTCTTCCCGCAGGTGCTGTCGCTGGCGATTCTCGCCGTGCTGTTCAACGCGGTGTACCGCAGTGACGGCGGCGGTCTGCTCAACGGCGCGCTGATCAAGGTCGGCCTGGTCGACGCCGGCAACCCGGTGGAATGGCTGAACGAGCCGAACGTGGTGCTCTGGGCGCTGATGGTGGCCGTGATCTGGCAGGGCGTGGGCTTCTATCTGGTGCTGTTCTCGGCCGCGATGCAGTCCATCCCGAAGGACATCTACGAGGCCGCCCTGATCGACGGGGCCAGCCGCAACCAGTCCTTCTTCCGCATCACCCTGCCGCTGCTGTGGGACACCGTGCAGACCGCCTGGGTCTACCTCGGCATCGTCGCCATGGACATGTTCGTGCTGGTGTCCTCCATGACCCAGAGCATGGGCGCGTACGGCGGCGGTCCCGACCATCACAGCGATGTGATGGCGACCGTGATGATGCGCAACTTCCTCTACTACGGCAAGAGCGGCTACGCCTGCGCGATGGGCGTGGTCATGCTGCTGCTCACCCTGATCCTGTCCGTGGTCACGCTGCGCGCCACCCGCCGCGAGCGCATCGAGTTCTGAGCGGGAGTATCGACGATGACTGCACTCAAGGAGACCGCCCCCGCTCCGGCCGAGGGGCCCGCGGCCAAGGCGCCCGTCCGGCCCGGCGACCGGCGCAGCGAGGGCATGGTCCTGAACGTCTTCTCGCACGGGTTCCTCGCCCTGTGGGCGCTGCTGATCGTGCTGCCGCTGCTGTGGCTGGTGATCAGCTCCTTCAAGACCGACGCCCAGATCGGCGGCTCCGCCTTCGGCTGGCCGCACAGCTGGTCCTTCGACGTCTTCCACCGCGCCTGGAACAAGGGCATCGGGGACTACTTCCTGAACACCGTGATCGTCCTGGTGTTCTCCGTGCCGCTGACCATGCTGTTCGGCTCGATGGCGGCCTACGTGCTGGCCCGGTACCAGTTCTGGGGCAACCGGCTGCTGTACTACTTCTTCGTCGCCGGCGCCATGTTCCCGGTGTTCCTGGCCCTCGTGCCACTGTTCTTCATGGTCAAGCGGCTGGACATGCTGAACACCTACCAGGGCCTGATCCTGGTCTACATCGCCTACTCGATGCCGTTCACGGTGTTCTTCATGCACGCCTTCTTCCGGACCCTGCCCACGGCGGTCTTCGAGGCGGCGGTCCTGGACGGCGCCTCGCACACCCGGACCTTCTTCCAGGTGATGCTGCCGATGGCCCGGCCCGGCCTGATCAGCGTGGGGATCTTCAACACTTTGGGCCAGTGGAACCAGTTCATCCTGCCCACGGTGCTCATGCAGCCGCAGAGCGGCTCCGACCCCGAGCGCTATGTGCTCACCCAGGGTCTGATCCAGCTGCAACAGCAGCAGGGGTACGCCTCCGACCTGCCGGTTCTGTTCGCGGGTGTGACGATCGCGATGATCCCGATGCTGGTCGTCTATCTGTCCTTCCAGCGCCAGGTGCAGGCGGGTCTGACCTCGGCAACCCTGAAATAGCGGCACGCTCCGCGCTCATCCGTGCGCACGCCGTCCCGGGCTCCGGGGCGGCGTGCGCACGCGTGTACCGGGTACCCGGAAACGGTTCAACCTCTTGACGTAAGTCGCCCCGAACGGCTCAGCTTAGAGTTCACTAGTTGGACATACGCGGGGCCTCGCCGAAGCGGCCCCGCGCTCAGGAGGTCGTCGTGGAGACTCCAGGGTCGCAGTCGTCGCTGCACCGAGCCAACCTGGAGCGGGTCGTACGGGCCGTGCGCTTGGCCGGGTCCCTCACACAGGCGGAGATCGCGCGGACGACCGGTCTGTCCGCCGCGACCGTCTCCAACATCGTGCGGGAGCTGAAGGACGGCGGAACCGTCGAGGTCACGCCCACATCGGCGGGCGGGCGGCGGGCCCGCAGCGTCAGTCTGAGCGGGGACGCCGGGATTGTGATCGGCGTCGACTTCGGGCACACCCATCTGCGCGTCGCGATCGGGAACCTCGCCCACCAGGTGCTGGCCGAGGAGGCCGAGCCGCTGGACGTCGACGCCTCCGCCGCACAGGGCTTCGACCGGGCGGAAGAGCTGGTCAGCCGCCTGATCGCGGCAACCGGTGTGAACCGGTCGAAGGTGGCCGGCGTGGGGCTCGGCGTGCCGGGCCCGATCGACGTGGAGTCGGGAACCCTGGGGTCCACCGCGATCCTGCCCGGCTGGGGCGGCACCAAGCCCGCCGAGGAGCTGCGCGAGCGGCTCGGCGTGCCCGTGCACGTGGACAACGACGCCAACCTCGGCGCCCTCGGCGAGCTGGTCTGGGGCAGCGGGAAGGGCGTCCGCGACCTCGCGTACATCAAGGTCGCGAGCGGTGTCGGCGCCGGTCTGGTGATCGACGGGAAGATCTACCGCGGCCCGGGCGGCACCGCCGGAGAAATCGGACATATCACACTCGATGAATCCGGTCCCGTCTGCCGTTGCGGGAACCGCGGCTGCCTGGAGACGTTCGCGGCCGCACGCTATGTGCTCCCGCTGCTCCAGCCCGGCCACGGCCCCGACCTGACGATGGAAGGCGTCGTACGGCTGGCCAGGGACGGAGACCCCGGCTGTCGTCGGGTGATCGCCGACGTCGGCCGCCACATCGGCAGCGGAGTGGCCAATCTCTGCAATCTGCTGAACCCGAGCCGGGTGGTCCTCGGTGGTGATCTCGCCGAGGCCGGCGAGCTGGTGCTCGGGCCGATCAGGGAGTCCGTCGGCCGCTACGCCATTCCCAGCGCGGCGCGCCAACTGTCCATTCTCCCGGGGGCACTTGGGGGCCGTGCCGAGGTGCTCGGGGCGCTCGCCCTCGCCCTCAGCGAGATGGGCGATTCGACTCTTTTGGACGGATCGCTGCCCATGGCGGCCCCTGCCTTCACTTAGAGAACGGATGGCACCGTTGCCATCTCGTTAAGGATTTACTTCTTGACGTCGCACGTGTGGCCGAGTTGACTTCCAGCCACCTCGGCCGCAACGACGCGGCCTCGTCAGGGAGGTTTCTGAAGTGAACGCACATATGCGTCGTGCCGCCGTTGCCGTTGCCGCTGGTGCGATGGCGGTCACACTGGCCGCCTGTGGCAGCGCCAAGGAGTCGAAGGGCGGCAGCTCTTCCTCCTCGTCCTCGAAGAAGGGCGACAACATCAAGGTCGGTCTCCTGCTTCCGGAGAACAAGACCGCGCGTTACGAGAAGTTCGACCGGCCGCTGATCGAGAAGAAGATCAAGGAGCTGACGAACGGCAAGGCCACCATTTCGTACAACAACGCCCACCAGGACGCGAACCTGCAGGCCCAGCAGGTCGACACCATGATCACCAACAAGGTGGACGTCCTGATCGTGGACGCGGTGGACGCCAAGGCCATCCAGAACTCCGTGCAGAAGGCCGTGGACGCCGGCATCAAGGTCGTCGCCTACGACCGCCTGGCCGAGGGCCCGATCAGCGCCTACACCTCCTTCGACAACGAGAAGGTCGGCGAGACCCAGGGCCAGGCCCTGCTGACGGCGCTGGGCAGCAAGGCCAACAAGTCCTCCAAGATCGTCATGGTCAACGGCTCGGTCACCGACCCGAACGCCGCCCAGTTCAAGGCGGGCGCTCACAAGGTGCTCAACGGCAAGGTCACGGTCGCCAAGGAGTTCGACACCAAGGAGTGGTCGCCGGACAACGCCAACTCCGAGATGGAGGCGGCGATCTCCGCGGTCGGCAAGGACAAGATCGCGGGTGTCTACTCCGCCAACGACGGCATGGCCGGCGGTATCATCACCGCCCTCAACGGCGCGGGCATCAAGGTCCCGGTCACGGGCCAGGACGCCGAGCTCGCCGGTGTGCAGCGCATCGTCGCCGGCACCCAGTACATGAGCGTCTACAAGCCCTACGCCCCCGAGGCCGACGCCGCCGCCACCATGGCCGTCTACCTCGCCCAGGGCAAGTCGCTGGACTCCGTCGCCAAGGACAAGGTCTCCAGCAACTCGCAGAAGGACGTTCCCTCGGTGCTCGTCCCGGTCACCGCGCTGACCAAGGACAACATCAAGGACACCGTCCTCAAGGACGGCGTCTACACCGTCGCCGACATCTGCACCGCCGACTACAAGGCGGCCTGCGACAAGCTCGGCCTCAAGTAAGCGGCGTCAAGTCCCTTCCCCCACGCGGGCGTTCGTCCTTGAATGCCTGTAGGGAAGCCGACTGACCGCCCCCGGCTCCTCCGGCGTCCCGCGCATACATACAGCCCCGCAAGCTCGGCGCGGGGCGCCGGACGGAACACCCCCCCATATCTTCCTGCACAACCTCCCGCCGGGTCAGGCGGCGAAGGAGATGGTTCACGTGTCCGCTACGCCCGTGCTGGCGTTGCGCGGGGTCTCCAAGCGGTTCGGTGCCGTTCAGGCGCTCACCGACGTAGAGCTTGAGGTCCACGCCGGTGAAGTGGTCGCCCTGGTGGGCGACAACGGCGCCGGAAAGTCCACGCTGGTCAAGACGATCGCCGGCGTGCACCCGATCGACGAGGGTGTCATCGAGTGGGACGGCAAGCCCGTCACCATCAGCCGTCCGCACGACGCCCAGGCCCTGGGCATCGCGACGGTCTACCAGGACCTCGCGCTGTGCGACAACATCGATGTCGTCGGCAACCTGTTCCTCGGCCGTGAGCTGAGGAAGTGGGGCGTCCTGGACGAGGTCGAGATGGAACGCCGCTCCCGCGAGCTGCTCACCACGCTCTCGATCCGTATCCCCAGCGTCCGTATCCCGATCGCCTCGCTCTCCGGCGGTCAGCGCCAGACCGTGGCCATCGCCCGCTCCATGCTCGGCGAACCCAAGCTGGTGATCCTCGACGAGCCCACCGCCGCCCTCGGCGTCGAGCAGACCGCCCAGGTGCTGGACCTGGTGGAGCGGCTGCGCGAGCGCGGCCACGCCGTCATCCTCATCAGCCACAACATGGCGGACGTGAAGGCGGTGGCCGACAAGGTCGCCGTGCTGCGTCTCGGTCGCAACAACGGCGTCTTCGAGGTCAAGTCGACCTCGCAGGAGGAGATCATCTCCGCCATCACGGGCGCCACCGAAAACGCCGTCACCCGCCGCGCGGCGCGCACGGCCGGCACGAACGGTGAGGTTTCCAAGTGAGCATCGACAACACCTCCGCGAACGTCGACGAGACGCCGTCCCAGGACGAGCACGCCGTCGAGAACCCCGAGGCCGCGGCCGCCGCGGTCACCGCGGTCGACCCGCGCCTGCTGGTGCAGGAAGAGGGCCTGCTCGGCTACTGGCACGAGTTCAAGCGCAAGATGAAGGCCGGCGAGCTGGGTTCCCTCCCGGTCGTGCTGGGCCTCGCGATCATCTGCATCATCTTCCAGGTGCTGAACTCGGAGTTCCTGTCCGCGCAGAACATCAACGACATCACGATCACGATGGTCGGCACGGGCATGATCTCGGTCGGCATCGTGTTCGTGCTGCTGCTCGGCGAGATCGACCTGTCGGTCGGCTCGGTCAGCGGCGCGGCCAGCGCTCTCGCCGGTGTCCTCGCGGTCAACCAGGGCTGGCCCGAGTGGGCGGCCGTGCTCCTCGCCGTCGGCGCCGGCATCGCCATCGGCGCGCTGCACGGTTTCTTCTTCGCGGTGCTCGGCGCTCCCGCCTTCGCCGTGACGCTGGCCGGTCTGCTGTTCTGGCTGGGCTTCATGCTGAAGGTGCTGGGCGCGGACGGCACGATCAACCTCGACCCGAACGGTCTGGTCGGCAAGCTGACCACGTACTACTTCTCGGACGTGGCCGCCGCCTACGGGCTCGCCGTCGTCGTGGTCGCCGTGTTCTTCCTCACCTCCTTCCTCGCCAACCGGCGCCGGCAGGCCGCGGGCATCCCGGCCCGGCCGCTCAGCGACACGATCCTGCGGACCGTGCTGCTGGCCGTGGTCGCCTTCGCCGCGGCGTACATGTACAACCAGTACAAGGGCCTGCCGCTGGCCACGGTGATCTTCCTCGGGTTCCTGATCGGCACGGACTTCGTGCTGCGCCGTACCTCCTACGGCCGTAAGATCTTCGCGCTCGGTGGCAGCGTCGAGGCGTCCCGCCGTGCGGGTATCAACGTCACGGCCGTGCGGATCTCCGTGTTCGCCATCTCGGGTGGCTTCGCGGCGATCGGTGGTCTGTTCCTCGCGTCGAAGATCGCCTCGGCCAACCAGAGCGCCGGTACGGGCGACCTGCTGATGAACGCGATCGCCGCGGCGGTCATCGGTGGTACGTCGCTCTTCGGCGGGCGGGGCCGTACGTGGAACGCGCTGCTCGGTGTGCTGGTGATCGTGTCGATTCAGTACGGTCTGCAGCTCGAGTCCATCGCCGAGCCGGTCAAGTACATGATCACGGCGGCTGTCCTGCTCACCACGGTGGTGATCGACTCCATCACCCGTAAGACGCAGAAGACGGCAGGGCGTGCATAACGCCTGGTCCTCGTAGGTCGACCGCGCCCGGCACCCGAAACGTGCCGGGCGCTGTCGTGTCGTGCAAAGCGTGAACATTAGACTCGGGCGAGCCCGGCGAAAGCTCGATCAGCTCTACTGCAAGGAGGCACGGGTGCCGCTGCTGACCCGCATCAGGGGACCGCGCGATCTGGACCGGCTCAGCCTGGAGCAGCTGGACCAGCTGGCAGAGGAGATCCGGACCTTCCTCGTCGACGCCGTCTCCAAGACCGGCGGCCACCTCGGCCCCAACCTCGGTGTGGTGGAGCTGACCATCGCCCTGCACCGCGTCTTCGACTCGCCGAAGGACAAGGTGCTCTGGGACACCGGCCACCAGTCCTATGTGCACAAGCTGCTCACCGGCCGGCAGGACTTCTCCCGGCTGAAGCAGAAGGGCGGCCTGTCCGGCTACCCCTCGCAGGCCGAGTCCGAGCACGACGTCATCGAGAACAGCCACGCCTCCACGGTGCTCGGCTGGGCCGACGGCATCGCCAAGGCCAACCAGTTGCTCGAACGCGACAGCCATGTCGTCGCCGTCATCGGCGACGGCGCCCTCACCGGCGGTATGGCCTGGGAGGCGCTGAACAACATCGCCGACGCCAAGGACCGCCCGCTGGTCATCGTCGTCAACGACAACGAGCGGTCGTACGCCCCCACGATCGGCGGTCTCGCGAACCACCTGGCCACGCTCCGCACGACCGACGGGTACGAGCGGTTCCTCGCCCGGACGAAGGAACTGCTGGAGCGCACCCCGGTCGTGGGCAGGCCGCTGTACGAGACGCTGCACGGGGCGAAGAAGGGGTTCAAGGACTTCATCGCGCCGCAGGGCATGTTCGAGGATCTGGGCCTGAAGTACGTCGGCCCCATCGACGGCCATGACATCGAGGCGCTGGAGTCGGCGCTGGCCCGGGCCAAGCGGTTCGGCGGGTCGGTCATCGTGCACTGCCTGACCGAGAAGGGCCGCGGCTACCAGCCCGCCCTGCAGGACGAGGCCGACCGGTTCCACGCCGTCGGCAAGATCCACCCGGACACCGGGCTGCCGATCGCCTCCTCCGGCGCCGACTGGACCTCCGTCTTCGGCGACGAAATGGTCAGGCTCGGCGAGGAGCGCGAGGACATCGTCGCCATCACCGCGGCCATGCTCCAGCCCGTCGGCCTGGACAGGTTCGCCAAGCGGTTCCCCGAACGGGTGTATGACGTCGGCATCGCCGAGCAGCACGCCGCCGTGTCGGCCGCGGGCCTCGCGCACGGCGGGGTGCACCCCGTCTTCGCCGTCTACGCCACCTTCCTCAACCGCGCCTTCGACCAGGTCCTCATGGACGTGGCCCTGCACAAGTGCGGGGTGACCTTCGTGCTGGACCGGGCCGGCATCACCGGCACCGACGGCGCCTCCCACAACGGCATGTGGGACATGTCGATCCTCCAGGTCGTGCCGGGCCTGAGGCTGGCGGCCCCGCGGGACGCCGAGCAGGTGCGGGCCCAGCTGCGCGAGGCCGTCGCCGTCGACGACGCGCCGACCGTGGTCCGCTTCTCCAAGGGCGCCGTCGGCCCCGCCGTACCCGCCGTGGGCCGGATCGGCGGCATGGACGTGCTGCGCGAGCCGGGTACCGACAGGCCGGACGTGCTGCTGGTCTCCGTGGGCGCCCTCGCCCCGATGTGCCTGGAGATCGCCGCGCTGCTCGACAAGCAGGGCATCTCCACCACCGTGGTCGACCCGCGCTGGGTCAAGCCCGTCGACGAGGCCATGGCCCCGCTCGCCGAACGGCACCGGGTCGTCGTCACCGTCGAGGACAACAGCCGGGCCGGCGGGGTCGGCTCCGCGATCGCCCAGGCCCTGCGCGACGCGGGCGTGGACGTGCCGCTGCGCGACTTCGGCATCCCGCCGCGCTTCCTCGACCACGCCTCCCGCGGCGAGGTCCTCGCCGAGATCGGCCTGACGGCCCCCGACATCGCCCGCCAGGTCACCGGGCTGGTCGCCAAGCTGGACGGCCGGTACGACCGTACGGCCGCCGAGGTGGACTCGGTGGAGCCCGCGCGCGACTGACGCGCACGCGCCTCTCACGGGCCGGTTCCGCCACTCCTTGCGGTGGCGGAACCGGCCCGTCTGCGTGAACCTGCCCGTACGGGGCATACGCTTCCCGATCGTCCGATCATGTCGGGCCATGTCGGGAACCCACGGGCGTGGGAGGTAGGCACGTGAGCAGCGCGCTGTTCAGGACGAAGAACGTCGAGCAGTCCATCCAGGACACCGAGGAACCCGAGCATTCGCTCAAGAAGTCCCTCTCCGCGCTCGATCTGACCGTCTTCGGCGTCGGTGTCATCATCGGCACCGGCATCTTCGTCCTCACCGGACAGGTCGCCAAGAACAACGCCGGTCCGGCGGTGTCCCTGGCCTTCGTGGCGGCCGGCGTGGTCTGCGCGCTCGCCGCCCTGTGCTACGCCGAGTTCGCGTCCACGGTCCCCGTGGCGGGCTCGGCCTACACGTTCAGCTACGCCTCCCTGGGCGAGCTGCCCGCCTGGATCATCGGCTGGGACCTGGTCCTGGAGTTCGCCCTCGGTACGGCGGTGGTGGCGGTCGGCTGGTCCGGCTACATCCGCTCGCTGCTGGACAACGCCGGCTGGCATCTGCCGGGCTATCTGGCGGGCCGGGACCACGCCTCCGGCTTCGGCTTCGACATCCTCGCCGCCGCCCTGGTGCTGGTGCTCACCGGCATCCTCGTCCTCGGCATGAAGCTGTCGGCCCGGATCACCTCGCTCGTCGTCGCCATCAAGGTGGTCGTGGTCCTCATCGTGATCGTCGCCGGTGCCTTCTTCGTCAAGTCCGCGAACTACTCGCCGTTCATCCCGCACGCCCAGCCGGTGCCGGCGGGCGGCAACCTGAAAGCCCCGCTGATCCAGCTGATGTTCGGCTGGGCGCCCGCCGATTTCGGTGTGATGGGCATCTTCACCGCCGCCTCGGTGGTGTTCTTCGCGTTCATCGGCTTCGACATCGTCGCCACGGCCGCCGAGGAGACCCGCAACCCGCAGCGGGACATGCCGCGCGGCATCCTCGGCTCCCTGCTCATCTGCACCATCCTCTACGTGGCCGTCTCCATCGTCGTCACCGGCATGGAGAAGTACTCCAGGCTGTCCGTGGAGGCCCCGCTCGCCGACGCCTTCAAGGCCATCGGACACCCCTGGTACGCCGGCGTGATCAGCTTCGGCGCCGCCGTCGGCCTGACCACGGTCTGCATGATCCTTCTCCTCGGTCAGACCCGCGTGTTCTTCGCGATGAGCCGCGACGGACTGCTGCCGCGCTTCTTCTCCCACGTCCACCCCCGCTTCCGCACCCCGCACCGGCCGACCATCCTGCTCGGCGTGATCATCGCGATCGTCGCCGGCTTCACCAGCCTCAGCGCGCTGGCCGAACTGGTGAACATCGGCACGCTCTTCGCGTTCGTCGTCGTCGCGATCAGCGTGATCATCCTGCGCCGGACCCGCCCCGACCTGCCGCGCGCCTTCCGCACCCCGTGGGTCCCGGTTGTCCCGATCCTGTCGGTGTGCGCCTCGCTGTGGCTGATGCTCAACCTGCCTGCCGAGACCTGGCTGCGGTTCGCCATCTGGATGGTGATCGGTTTCGTCGTCTACTTCTTCTACGGCCGCACCCACAGCCGGCTGGCCCTGGGCGAGCAGGCCCCCGCGGGCGGTGTCCCGCGCCCGCCCGCCGGAAACGTTCCGTAACGTCCTGGCCGGGCCGCGTGCTGCCCCCACGCGTCGCCCCGCTCGCCCCAAGAACCGCGGTCACGAGGACCGTCACCCGGACGGCGCACCGGACGCGGCGCGCGGCCGGGGCGGTGCTGTGCACCCGGGTGCCGGGGGAGTGACGCCGGGCTCAGCTCAGCACGGTGCGGGGGCCGGTGACCCGCGCCCCGTGTTCCTGGACCCGGCGGCGCAGGTCGCGGTCGGCCGTGACGACCAGACAGGGGCGGTCGCCGGCCATCGCCGCGAGGGCCACGATGTGGTCGTCGCCGCTGCCCGCGGCCTCCTCGACGCGCACCCCGGGCACCGGGGCCACGCCCCGGGCCGCGCCCTCCACCACCAGGACCAGCTCCAGCGGACCGGGCAGACCGGCCACGCCGGACCGGGCGAAGGGCACCAGCCGGTCGCGCAGCCGCTCGGCGGCACCGCGGCGGTCGCGCCACCAGCCGTCCGGCACCGATCCGACGACGTTCGCACCGTCGACGATGAGCAGGGGGCGCGGCTCGTGCGCCGCGCCCGAGGTGTCCGTCATGTTCCGTAACAGCCCTGTTCCGTCCGGTCGTAGCGGACTCAGTCTGTCACGGGTTCCCTCGCCCACCGGCCCGTGATCTCGGCGATCGCGGCGGCGGCGCGCTCGGCGGGGCGCCCTCCGGCGCGCACCTCGGGGGAGAACTCGACGTGCAGGAACGGCACATGGTCGGCCTCGGCCACCTGGCCCTGCACGTTCGTACGGCCCTCCAGCGGACAGGGCCGCACCCAGGCCCGGCACACCCGGAAGCCGTGCCCGCCCAGGGCGTCGGCCAGTTCGCCGCCCTCCGGCCGGCCCGCCGACCCGGCGCCGGTGGAGGCGACCACGTCGTAACCAGGGGCGGCGGAGGCGGCGAAGCCGTGCAGCTGGATCCCGGGCATCCTGCGGCGGGCGAGCTCGGCGCAGATGGCGTGGAACACGGTGTCCTGGCGGTGCGCCACGTCCGCGGAGTTCCCGACCCCGGCCTTGCGGTGCGCACCCGCAATGACCAGGATCCCGCCGGGGGAGCCGCGCAGCACCCGTACCCCCAACTGCTCGGTGCCCAGGTCGAAGCCGGGATGCGGAACCTGCACCGACCAGTTCGGCCGGTGGTCGAGATCGATGTAGACCCGGCCCCAGCCGCGCGGAGTCACGGCCGTGTCGGTGCGGTCGGCCACCTCGGCGAAGTGGCGGCCGGAGGGCCGGTCGACGACCGTGCGCACGGCGAAGTCCCGTTGCGAAAGCCGCTGTTCCGCTTGTTTGCGGTGACCGTCGAGCAACAGACCGACCGCCGTGGCGATGTCCTGGCGGTCGGCCGCGCCGGGCGGCTGATAGCCCCGGCCGGGGGCGAACCGGCTCGTGTAGTCCGCCACCTCGCGCGCCAGGTCGATCTGCCCGTCCCCCTGGGGTGCGGGTGCGGGCCGGCTGGTACCGCCCGGGGTGCGCAGCAGGACGGTGAGGCCGCCGGCGAGGGCGGTCACGACCAGCAGGAGTATCGCGATCATTACGGTGCGTGAGCGATGGGCTCTCATGGTCGTATCAAGATATCCGGTGAACAGTCGCCGTAGCCGGACCCTGCTGTCCTGGCTGGAGGGCATTTGCCGGACCTGTCCAACGGTTGCGCGATGTTGTGCGGATCACGGTGGACTTACCACAACCGAACCCCTCGCGGTCTCGGCGGTACTGCTGCTGGCCTGGTGCGCACCGCTGATGCTGCTGTTCAACCGGGCCGACAGCACGCCGAGATACCCAGCCGGCTCGTCGACGACCAGCGCGTGCTGGAGCGCACCTACCACGAGAACAAGCGCTACCGCTCCCTGTACGTCGTCGACGCCCACGGCGGGATCCAGGCCCGCGAGGGCAAGGACCCGAAGGTGCCAGCCCGGCGACCTGCTGTTCTTCAAGATGGACCACCGCACGGGCAACCACATGGACCACTCCGCGATCTACCTCGGCCCGGACACCGAGGGCCACAAGGTCTTCAACTCCAGCCGCAAGGAGCAGAACGGCCCCACCATCGGCGACCAGGGCGGTGTCTCGCGCCTCGACGGCAGCGGCTTCTACGCCGGGCTGTTCCGCAGCACGAAGCGGCTGTGAGCAGGCACGCGCGGGCCGCCGTACAGCTTTTGCGTAAGGTGAACCGGTGAACGGCGAATGGTTTCTGCGCGGCCGAGACGGCCGGCTCGGTGTCTACCAGCTGTCGGGCGACGCCGTCCTGTGCCGGGCGGAGCGCGAGCCCGGCGGCCCCTGGACCACCCCGCGCAAGGTGGGCGGCGACCAGGAACTGCACCCCGTGCTCGCGGTCGGCCAGGGCGCCGACGGCTACGCGCACCTGGTCTCCTGGCGGCCGACGTCGCCGGGCGAGTCCGGCCTGGTGCACTCCACGCACTTCCGGCCGCACCTCGCGGCGCTGGACTGGAACCCGATCGGCCACCCGAGGAAGCGGGGCGGCGACCGGTCCGGCACGCCGGCCGTCGCCGTCGACGCCGAGGGCCGCGCCCATGTGTTCGTCCGCAACGACGGCGGCGGGGTGCACATGGTCGCGCAGAGGGAGAAGGGCGGCTGGGAGCCCTGGGTGGATCTCAGGGGCAGCAAGGTGCAGGACGGCCTGGCGGCGGTGACGGGGGAGTCCGGCCGCATCGAGCTGTACGCGGCCGTCCCCGACGGGATCCTGCACTGGCGCCAGGAGAAGGCGGGCGCCGAGCCGGTCCGGACCGAGACCCTGCGCACCCCGGTCCGCCCGGGCACCCTGTACGCCCTCGCCACCTCCCCCGACAGCACGACGCTCTTCTACACCGACACGGGCGGCGACCTGTGCGCCTGGCGCCCCGGCGGCAAACCGGTCACCCTGCTGCCCGCGGCCGGTTCCGGCCCGGTCTCGGCCGTCCGCTGCGAGCTCGACGGCCACGACTGCACCCTGCTCGCCCAGCGCTCGGCGAGCGGCCGCGTCGCCTTCGCCGCCTACCCGAGCGAACTGGAGTCGGCGGGCGCCTGGTGGACCGAGTCGGGCCCACGGCTGCCGGTGGACGCGCGGGTGGCCCTGGCGACGGACCAGGACGACCGGGTCGTGGCGGCGACGCTGTCCCCGTCCACCGGCGCGCTCCTGCTGACCCGGCGGAAGGACGAGCCGGGGCTGGCCCTTCAGGCGTGGCGGCAGGTCTGAGTACGCCATGATGGCCGGCGTGGACACCGAGACTCTCATCGACGCCTGGCGGCGTCTCCTCGCCGACTCCGGAAAGACATGGGTGCTGTTCGAGCACGGAACCTGCGTGGTGCTCGAACAGCCCACCGGGGAGCTCGCCGCCCAAGCCACCGAGATCCTGCGGGAGTTCGGGCCGGTACGGGTGGCGGGCCCCGCGGGCGACTTCCGGGTGCTGGAACTGAACAACGGCGAGGGCTGGCTGGTGACCGGCCACCACCCGGACGTCGTCACCTTCGTCCCGCTGGACGACGCCGACGATCCCACGCACCTGGCCGTCGGTATCCTCGGCCGCTCCCGGCGCGACCTGGACGGCACCGAGCTGCACGTCGTCCACGTCGAGGACGGCCGCCCGGGCGAGGCCTGAACAACGCCGATGCCCGGCACACCAGTCGATGTGCCGGGCATCGTAGGACCGTACGCGGTGCCTTACGCCGGGACGCTCGCCACGCCCGGTGCCAGGAACTTCTTGCCGTTCACGCGCTCCGAGACGCCCTCGCGGTCCAGGTACGGCGTGATGCCGCCCAGGTGGAAGGGCCAGCCGGCGCCCGTGATCAGGCAGAGGTCGATGTCCTGGGCCTCGGCGACGACGCCCTCGTCGAGCATGAGCCCGATCTCCTGCGCCACCGCGTCCAGGACGCGCTCGCGGACCTGCTCCTCGGTCAGGACGCTGTCGCCCTGCTTCAGCAGCGCGGCGACCTCCGGGTCCAGCTCCGGCTTGCCGCTGTCGTAGACGTAGAAGCCGCGCTTGCCCGCCTTGACGACGGCCGCGAGGTTCGGGGACACCGTGAAGCGGTCCGGGAAGGCCCGGTTGAGGGTCTCCGAGACGTGCAGGCCGATCGCCGGGCCGACCAGCTCCAGCAGCACCAGCGGGGACATCGGCAGACCGAGCGGCTCGACGGCCTTCTCGGCGACCTCGACCGGGGTGCCCTCGTCGATGACGTTCTGGATCTCGCCCATGAAGCGGGTCAGGATGCGGTTCACGACGAACGCCGGGGCGTCCTTGACCAGGACCGCGGTCTTCTTCAGCTTCTTGGCGACGGCGAACGCCGTCGCGAGGGAGGCGTCGTCGGTCTGCTCGCCGCGGACGATCTCCAGCAGCGGCAGGACCGCGACCGGGTTGAAGAAGTGGAAGCCCACGACCCGCTCGGGGTGCTTCAGCTTCGACGCCATCTCCGTCACCGACAGCGAGGAGGTGTTGGTCGCGAGGATCGCGTGCGCCGGGGCGACCGCCTCGACCTCGGCGAACACCTGCTGCTTGACGCCGATCTCCTCGAAGACGGCCTCGATGACGAAGTCGGCGTCCGCGAAGCCCTCGGCCTTGTCCAGGACGCCGGTGACCAGCGCCTTGAGGCGGTTGGCCTTGTCCTGGTTGATCCGGCCCTTGCCGAGCAGCTTGTCGATCTCGGCGTGGACGTAGCCCACACCCTTGTCGACGCGCTCCTGGTCGATGTCGGTCAGCACGACCGGCACCTCCAGGCGGCGCAGGAAGAGCAGGGCCAGCTGCGAGGCCATCAGACCGGCGCCGACGACGCCGACCTTGGTGACCGGGCGGGCCAGGTTCTTGTCCGGGGCGCCGGCGGGACGCTTGCCGCGCTTCTGGACGAGGTTGAACGCGTAGATGCCGGCGCGCAGTTCGCCGCTCATGATCAGGTCCGCGAGGGCCTGGTCCTCGGCGTCGTAACCCTGCTGCAGGTCGCCGTTCTTGGCGGCCGCGACGATGTCGAGGGCGCGGTAGGCGGCCGGGGCCGCGCCGTGCACCTTGGAGTCGGCGACGAACCGGCCCCGCGCGACGGCCTGGTCCCAGGCCTCACCGCGGTCGATCACCGGACGCTCGACCTGGACGTCGCCCTTGAGGACCTGAGCGGTCCACAGCAGCGACTGCTCCAGGAAGTCGGCGCCCTCGAAGAGCGCGTCGGCGATGCCGAGCTCGAAGACCTGCCGGCCCTTGAGCTGCTTGTTCTGGTTCAGCGAGTTCTCGATGATGACCGAGACGGCCTTGTCGGCGCCGATCAGGTTCGGCAGCAGGGTGCAGCCGCCCCAGCCGGGGACCAGGCCGAGGAAGACCTCGGGGAGCGAGAACGCCGGGACGGCCGTCGACACCGTGCGGTAGGTGCAGTGCAGGCCGACCTCGACACCGCCGCCCATCGCCGCGCCGTTGTAGTAGGCGAAGGTCGGGACGGCCAGGTTGGCCAGACGCTTGAAGACGTCGTGGCCGCCCTTGCCGATGGCGAGCGCGTGCTCGCGCTCCTTGAGGATCTCCACGCCCTTGAGGTCGGCACCGACAGCGAAGATGAACGGCTTGCCGGTGATGCCGGCGCCGACGATCTCGCCGTCCGCCGCCTCCTTCTCGACCTGGTCGATGGCGGTGTTCAGGTTCGCCAGCGAGCCGGGGCCGAAGGTGGTCGGCTTGGTGTGGTCGAAGCCGTTGTCCAGCGTGATCAGGGCGAACCGCCCCGCGCCGAACGGCAGGTCGAGGTGGCGTACGTGCGCGCTCGTGACGACCTCGTCCGGGAACAGTTCGGAGGCCTGCTTCAAAAGCTCGGCGGTGGTGCTCACTTGTCCCCCTCGAAGTGCGGGTTCTCCCAGATGACCGTCGCGCCCATGCCGAAGCCGACGCACATGGTGGTCAGGCCGTAGCGGACGTGTCGCTGCTCCTCGAACTGGCGGGCCAGCTGCGTCATCAGCCGGACGCCGGAGGAGGCCAGCGGGTGACCGAAGGCGATGGCGCCGCCGTACTGGTTGACGCGCTCGTCGTCGTCCGCGATGCCGTAGTGGTCGAGGAGGGCCAGCACCTGGACGGCGAAGGCCTCGTTGATCTCGAACAGGCCGATGTCGGAGATGCCGAGCCCCGCCTTGGCGAGGGCCTTCTCCGTGGCCGGGATCGGGCCGTAGCCCATGACCTCCGGCTCCACGCCCGCGAAGGCGTAGGAGACGAGGCGCATCTTGACCGGCAGGTCGTTCTCGCGGGCGAAGTCCTCGGAGGCGATGATCGAGGCCGTCGCACCGTCGTTCAGACCGGCCGCGTTACCGGCGGTGACCCGCCCGTGCACACGGAACGGCGTCTTGAGGCCCTGAAGGTTCTCCAGGGTGGTGCCCGGACGCATCGGCTCGTCGGCCGTGACCAGACCCCAGCCGGTCTCACCGGCCTCCGGGTTGGTCCGGCGCACCGAGATCGGCACCAGGTCCTGCTGGATCTTGCCGTTGGCGTACGCCTTGGCGGCCTTCTCCTGCGAGCGCACCGCGTACTCGTCGGCGCGCAGCTTGGTGATGTGCGGGTAGCGGTCGTGCAGGTTCTCCGCCGTCATGCCCATGAACAGGGCCGACTCGTCGACCAGCTTCTCGCTCACGAACCGCGGGTTGGGGTCCACGCCCTCGCCCATCGGGTGGCGGCCCATGTGCTCCACGCCACCGGCGATGACGGCGTCGTAGGCGCCGAACGCGATCGAACCGGCGGTGGTCGTCACGGCGGTCAGGGCGCCGGCGCACATGCGGTCGATGGAGTAGCCGGGCACGGACTGCGGCAGACCCGCGAGGATCCCCGCGGTACGGCCCAGGGTCAGACCCTGGTCGCCGATCTGCGTGGTGGCCGCGATGGCGACCTCGTCGATCTTCTTCGGGTCAAGACCGGGGTTGCGGCGCAGCAGCTCCCGGATCGCCTTCACGACGAGGTCGTCGGCGCGGGTCTCGTGGTAGATGCCCTTCGGGCCCGCTTTGCCGAACGGGGTGCGGACGCCGTCGACGAAGACGACGTCCCTGACGGTACGAGGCACGATGGCTCTCCTCCAGGGTGCGGGACGCTGAGCGCTTGCTTAAACCCATGCTACTTGCGAGTAATGTAGCTGCCCAGTCCCCTCCACCGGAGCGGCGAAGGTCACACCACGGCGGCACGCGGTATGGCTTGATCTCGACGTGCGGACGGCGCCCCGAAGAGGGCGCCGGGAACTGCGCGGGCAACCACGGACGGCCCGCAGGCGCCGAACGCGATCAAGCCCTGTGGCGGTCAGGCATCCTCGTTCTTGGCCAGCGCGGCGACCAGCACCGGCGTCACCAGCTCCACCTGCCACGCACGCGCGCCGTACCCCGTCAGCGCGAGCCCCACGGACCCCGCGTCGCCGCCCTTCGGCGGCTCCCAGCAGATACGCCGCACCGTGTCCGGAGACACCAGGTTCTCCTGAGGCATGTTGAGCTGTTCGGCCAGAGCCGTGACACCGGCGCGCGCCGCGGACAACCGGGCCGCGGCGGCCGGATCCTTGTCGGCCCACGCCCGCGGCGGCGGCGGCCCGGTGACCGGCTGTCCCGGCTGCGGCAGCTGCGACTCGGTCAGCGCCTTCGCCCGGTCCACCGCCGCCTGCCACTGCTCCAGCTGACGCCGCCCCATCCGGTGCCCGAACCCGTTCAGCGCCGCGAGCGCGTGGACGTTGGCCGGAAGCGCGAGCGCCGCCTCGACGATGGCGGCGTCACTGAGCACCTTGCCCGGCGACACATCCCTGCGCTGCGCGATCCGGTCCCGCGTCTCCCACAGCTCCCGTACGACACCGAGCTGCCGGCGCCTGCGCACCTTGTGCATGCCGGACGTACGGCGCCAGGGGTCCTTCCTCGGCTCGGCCGGCGGCGCGGCGGCGATCGCGTCGAACTCCTGAAGGGCCCACTCCAGCTTGCCCTGCCGGTCCAGCTCCTTCTCCAGGGCGTCGCGCAGGTCGACGAGGAGCTCCACGTCGAGCGCGGCATAGCGCAGCCAGGGCTCGGGGAGCGGGCGGGTCGACCAGTCGACGGCCGAGTGGCCCTTCTCCAGGACGAAACCCAGCACGCTCTCGACCATGGCGCCGAGACCGACCCGGGGGAAGCCGGCGAGCCGGCCCGCCAGCTCGGTGTCGAAGAGGCGCGCCGGGACCATGCCTATCTCGCGCAGACAGGGCAGATCCTGGGTGGCCGCGTGCAGTACCCACTCGACGCCGGACAGGGCCTCGCCGAGCCCGGACAGGTCGGGGCAGGCCACGGGGTCGATCAGCGCGCTCCCGGCGCCCTCGCGGCGCAGCTGGACCAGGTAGGCGCGCTGGCCGTAGCGGTAGCCGGAGGCGCGCTCGGCGTCGACGGCGACCGGGCCGGAGCCCGCGGCGAACGCGGCGATCACCTTGGCGAGGGAGGCGTCGTCGGCGACGACGGGCGGAATGCCCTCGCGGGGTTCGAGCAGCGGTGTCGGCGCCCCCATCACAGAAGATCCGGCGTCGTCCGGAGGAGTGCCTCCGGTGATGCGCAGGGTGCTGTCTGCTGCGGTGTCTTGGGCGTCGGTCACCTGTCAAGGGTATCCGTGTGTGGACGGCGCCCGTCGACGGAACGTTCCGTCGACGGGCGCCGGAGGGTCGTAAACCAGTCAGGCCGGTGAAAGGTGCGGTTCAGGTGAGTGAACCGCGGGCTGCGCCGTACGGCTCAGTGGATGATCCCGGTGCGCAGGGCCACGGCCACCATGCCGGCCCGGTCGCCCGTGCCCAGCTTGCGGGCGATGCGGGCGAGATGGCTCTTGACGGTCAGGGCGGACAGGCCCATGGAGACGCCGATCGCCTTGTTCGACTGGCCCTCCGCGACCAGTCGCAGCACCTCGACCTCGCGTCCGGACAGCTCGCGGTAGCCGCCCGGGTGGCTCGGGGCACCCGGGGGGCGGCGGTGCATCCGGGCGGCACCGAGGGGAGCGGCGCCGGGCCGGGCGGGCAGGCCGATGTTGGTACGGGTGCCCGTGACGACGTAGCCCTTGACCCCGCCGGCCAGGGCGTTGCGCACCGCGCCGATGTCGTCGGCCGCGGACAGCGCCAGCCCGTTGGGCCAGCCCGCGGCGCGGGTCTCGGAGAGCAGGGTCAGGCCGGAGCCGTCGGGCAGGTGGACGTCGGCGACGCAGATGTCGCGCGGATTGCCGATGCGGGGACGAGCCTCCGCGATGGACGAGGCCTCGATGACATCGCGCACGCCGAGAGCCCACAGATGGCGGGTGACGGTGGAACGGACGCGCGGGTCGGCCACGACCACCATGGCGGTCGGCTTGTTCGGGCGGTAGGCGACCAGGCTTGCGGGCTGCTCGAGGAGAACGGACACCAGGCCTCCTGGGTGGGGGGACGGGGCCGGCTTGGGGGGAAGAAGCCGGGACGAACCGTGCTTTCAAGGTCACAGTCGTCTTCGGCAGCAAACTCGTCCGCCTTTAGAGAATGATCACGATCTAGTGAGTAACAATCTGTGCAATTCGGACACGCGATCGATCATCCGAAGATCGAGTCGGTTCGCGCGGGTGCGATTCGGGTCGGAAAGTGGCCGTATCGACAAAGGGATGGTCAATAAGGCGCCCATGTGGATGAAGGCGGCCGGTCCGGTGGCTTGACCACCGCGATCTCACCGTGGCTGCGGGCCCCTGCGCTGCGGCAGCGTCACCACCGAGGCATCACCGGGACCGGCCGGCGGTAGCCCCCCCACCTGGGCCAGCAGATCGCACCAGGAGGCCAGGTGGGAGGCCGTGTCCGGCACCCCGCCGAGCCCCTCGCGGGGGGTCCAGGACGCCCGGATCTCGATCTGCGAGGCCGGTGGCCGCTCGGACAGCCCGCCGAAGTAGTGCGAACCGGCCCGCGTGATCGTCCCGCTCGGCTCGCCGTAGCCGAGGCCGCGCGCCTCCAGCGATCCGGTCAGCCACGACCAGCACACCTCCGGCAGCAGCGGATCGGCCGCCATCTCCGGCTCCAGCTCCGCCCGCACCAGCGTCACCAGCCGGAACGTCCCCCGCCAGGCCTCGTGCCCCGCCGGGTCGTGCAGCAGCACCAGCCGTCCGTCGGCCAGCTCCTGCTCACCGTCGACGACCACGGCCTCCAGGGCGTACGCGTACGGGGCGAGCCGCTGCGGGGCGGGCGTGGGCTCCACCTCGACCTGTGGCCGCAGCCGGGTGCTGCGCAGGGCGTCGACCGCGGCCCGGAAAGCCGGCGGACCCGAAGTACTGGAACCCCGGTCCGCCTCCTCGGTGTCCTTCACGTCGTCCAATCCGTCAGCGCCGTCCGACATTCGTCCGTGAGCCGCAGCCATGCGGGGAAGAGTAAGGGGAACCGGGCCTTCGTGCAGGGCAAGACACAGTAGCCAGCCGCCGGCGGCCCCACGCCGGGCAGGTCCCGATCCGGGGGCATGCGAAACTTGCTCCCGTGACCGCCAACGACAGCATGCAGCCGACAGCGACGTACGACTCCGCCTTCCTCAGGGCGTGCCGGCGTGAACCCGTGCCGCACACCCCGGTGTGGTTCATGCGCCAGGCCGGCCGCTCCCTGCCCGAGTACCGCAAGGTGCGCGAGGGCATCCCGATGCTCGAGTCCTGCATGCGGCCCGAGCTGGTCACCGAGATCACGCTGCAGCCGGTGCGCCGGCACCACGTGGACGCGGCGATCTACTACAGCGACATCGTCGTCCCGCTGAAGGCCATCGGCCTCGGCCTCGACATCAAGCCGGGCGTCGGCCCGGTCGTCGACGATCCGATCCGCACCCGCGCCGACCTGGCCCGGCTGCGCGACCTCACGCCCGAGGACGTCCCCTACGTCACCGAGGCGATCGGCCTGCTCACCAAGGAGCTGGGGCAGACCCCGCTGATCGGTTTCGCGGGCGCGCCTTTCACCCTCGCGAGCTACCTGGTCGAGGGCGGTCCCTCGCGCACGTACGAGAACGCCAAGGCGATGATGTACGGCGACCCCGAGCTGTGGGCCGACCTGCTGGACCGTCTCGCCGACATCACCGCCGCCTTCCTGAAGGTGCAGATCGAGGCCGGCGCGAGCGCGGTCCAGCTGTTCGACTCCTGGGTCGGCGCCCTCGCCCCGGCGGACTACCGGCGCTCGGTCATGCCCGCCTCCGCGAAGGTCTTCGAGGCCGTCTCCGGCTACGGCGTCCCGCGCATCCACTTCGGCGTCGGCAGCGGTGAGCTGCTGCGGCTCATGGGCGAGGCCGGTGCGGACGTCGTCGGCGTCGACTGGCGCGTCCCGCTGGACGAGGCCCAGCGCCGCGTCGGCCCCGGCAAGGCGCTCCAGGGCAACCTCGACCCGACGGTCCTGTTCACCGGCAAGGACACCGTCGAGACCCGGGCCCGCGAGGTGCTGGACGCGGCCACCGGCCTGGAGGGCCACATCTTCAACCTCGGCCACGGCGTCATGCCGAACACCGACCCGGACGCGCTGACCCGGCTCGTGGACTACGTCCACACCACGACCGCCCGCTGACTCACCAGGTGTGACGGGGCCGCGCCCGCCTGCCGAACAGCAGGCCGCGCGGCTCCGGCGCGGGCGGCGTGCCGGGCTTGAGCGGCCAGGCGAGCAGCATGCCGGCCAGGAAGCCGACCACATGCGCCGCGTACGCCACGGTGCCGGCACCGGTCACGGCGTGCCCGGACGAGTACACCGCCTGCAGCACGAACCAGAAGCCCAGCACCAGCCAGGCGGGCAGCCTGAGCGGCAGGAAGATCAGGAACGGCACGAGGACCCACACCCTCGCCTTCGGCCACAGCACGATGTAGGCGCCGAGCACCCCGGCGATCGCGCCCGACGCGCCGATCAGCGGCTCCCCTGACGTGGCGTTGAGCAGCGCGAAGCCGTAGCCGGCCGCATAGCCGCAGACGACGTAGAAGAGGAAGAAGCGGATGTGGCCCATCCGGTCCTCGACGTTGTTGCCGAAGATCAGCAGGAACAGCATGTTGCCGAGCAGGTGCAGCCAGCTGCCGTGCAGGAACATCGCCGTGAAGACCGACAGCGGCGGCGACTTGTCGTAGCCGGGCGGCGCCACCACGCAGCCCGGGCCCTGCGGTCCGACGCCCACGTCTCCCGTCGGGACCAGCCGCAGCATCTGATGGTGGATCAGTTCCCTCGGGACCGCCGCGTAGTGGTCCACGAAGGCCTGCAGATGGCACAGCTGCGCCAGGTCGCTGCCGCCGGCCACGGAACCGGCTATGCCGGGCGTGGTGAGGAACACGAAAACGCTGGCGGCGATGAGGGCGTACGTCACCCAGGGGGTGCGGCGCACCGGGTTCACGTCATGGACGGGTATGACCACACAGAAGTAGTGCCCGCGATGGGGCGGGCGAACCGGTGAACGCGGCGGGGCGGGCGCGCGTATGTGTTCTCAACCGACGTGAGGACAGGCGATGACGAACGCTCCGCAGGTTCCGGCCATGCATGCTCTGCCCGATGGAGAGGCCGAGGTGTCTTTGGTGGTACGACTCCCCTGGGAGGATGTCGCACGGCTCGGTCAGGAGGCCGGGCGGCTGGCGGCACAGATGCAGCGGCCGGTGACGCTGGACGAGGCGGTCAGCTACCGGCTGAGGTCCACCCGGCCGTCCGCCACGCATGCGAAGCCCGCGGGGGAGCAGCCGGCGGCCGTTTCCGCTCTGCCGAGGATCAGCGGTACGGCCTAAGCGGTACGGCCTAGGAAGCGCGGACCTTCGCCGCCGCCTTTCTCGCTGCCACGAGCACCGGGTCCCACACCGGTGAGAACGGCGGTGCGTAGCCCAGGTCCAGGGCCGTCATCTGCTCCACCGTCAGCTGCGCGGTCAGCGCCACCGCCGCGATGTCGACCCGTTTCGCCGCGCCCTCGCGGCCGACGATCTGGACGCCCAGCAGCCGGCCCGTGCGGCGTTCGGCGAGCATCTTGACCGTCATCGGGGAGGCGCCGGGGTAGTACCCGGCCCGGCTGGTGGACTCGATGGTGACCGTCTCGTACCGCAGGCCCACCCGGTCGGCGTCCTTCTCGCGCAGGCCGGTGCGGGCGATCTCCAGGTCGCAGACCTTGCTGACCGCCGTGCCCACCACACCGGGGAAGGTGGCGTAACCGCCGCCGGCATTGCTGCCGATGACCTGGCCGTGCTTGTTGGCGTGGGTGCCGAGGGGCACGTACTGGTCCTGGCCGGAGACCAGGTTCAGCACCTCCACGCAGTCGCCGCCCGCCCAGATGTCCTCGTGCCCGCGCACCCGCATCGCGCGGTCGGTGAGCAGGCCGCCGTGGGCACCGAGCGGCAGGCCGGCGGCCTTGGCGAGCGCGGTTTCCGGGCGGACGCCGATGCCGAGGACCACCACGTCCGCGGGGTACTCGGCGTCCTGCGTGGCGACGGCGCGGGCCCGGCCGTCCTGCCCGGTGAGGATCTTGGTGACCTCGGCGTCGTTCACCATGGTGATGCCGAGGCCCTCCATGGCCCGGTGCACCAGGCGGCCCATGTCCGCATCGAGCGTCGACATGGGCTCCTTGCCCCGGTTGACGACCGTCACCTCGAAACCGCGGTTGATCAGCGCCTCCGCCATCTCCACCCCGATGTAGCCGGCGCCCACGACCACCGCCTTGCGGCCACGCGTGCGTCCCAGCGTTTCCAGCAGGGCCTGGCCGTCGTCCAGGGTCTGCACCCCGTGCACCCCGGGGGCGTCCACGCCGGGCAGATCGGGGCGGACCGGGCGCGCGCCGGTCGCGATGACGAGCTTGTCGTACGACGTCCAGGACTCGGCACCGGAATCGACGTCACGCGCGCGTACCCGCTGTCCGGCCACGTCGATCTCCGTGACCTCGGTGCGCAGCCGCAGATCGATCCCCCGTGCGCGGTGTTCTTCGGGCGTGCGGGCGATCAGCAAGTCCCGTTCGGGGACGTCGCCGCCCACCCAGTACGGGATGCCGCACGCCGAGAACGAGGTGAAGTGGCCGCGTTCGAAGGCCACGATCTCCAGCTCGCCGGGTCCCTTCAGCCGGCGCGCCTGTGACGCCGCGGACATCCCCGCGGCGTCACCGCCGATCACGACCAGTCGCTCTGCCCCGCCCCGCCCGTCGCCCATGCTCATGGGTCCACGCTACGGGGCGGGAGCAGGCCGGTCCCGGTCGGGCTGCTCCCCGGCGGGGTCCGGCACCGGGCGGGCCGACGGCAGCGGGCCCAGCGCGGTCATCGCGGGCGCGGGCTCGCGCCGGTGCGGCAGCCGGGGCCGTACGACCCGCAGCCACAGCAGCGTCAGCAGCGCCGCGCACGCCGCGAACGGCAGGGCGGCGCCGAGTGCGAGGACGATCCAGCGCAGCATGGCGACGAACGCGTGCCAGCCGCCCGAAGCCGCGTCCGCGATGCCGGGGGAGTCGTCACCGGACGCCTTGCGCACCGGCGTCTGGGACAGCGACAGCGTGATGGTGGCGAGGCTCGTGCGGTCCTTCAGGGACGCCTGCTGGGCCAGCAGGGCCTCCAGGTCGGTCTGACGGCTGCTCAACTCGCCCTCCAGCGTGACGACATCGCTCAGCTTGGCCGCCCGGTCCATCAGCGCGCGGATCCGGTCCACACTGGCCCGCTGCGACTTGATACGGCTGTCGACGTCCACGACCTGGTCGGTGACGTCCTCCGCCTGGGCCGTGCGGTCGATCAGCCTGCCCGTCCCCTGGAGCGCGGCGAGGACCTCGTCGTACTTCGCGCCGGGCACCCGCAGGACGACCCGGGTGCGCTCATGGCCGTCGGCGTCCCGGCCGGTGCTCTCGTTGCCGACGTAGCCGCCCGCGCCCTCGGCGGTGCCACGGGCCGTGGCCAGGGCCTTCGGCACGTCCTTGACCTGGACGGTGAGGGACGCGGTGCGGATGATCGCGTTCTGGGTGAGCCGCGGTGTCCCGGGTGCCGCCGGCTTGGCGCTGTGGGCCGTGCCCGGTCCGGTGGCCACGTCGGCGCCGTTCGCCGCCGACTTCGCCGAGGCACCGCCGCCCGAGTCGTCCGCGCCGCCGCATCCGGCGAGCGCGAGGGAGGCGGCGAACAGGATGCCCGCCAGGGCCCTGGTGGGGCGAGCGGGTCGTGCGGGACGTGATGTGCGCATGGGCGGTACCCCCGGGGGCTCTGCGGCCTGTGACGTCCCTACGACGGCCGGGCATGCCGGAACGTTCGGACGAGGGCCCCCGGTGCGAGCGACCTCCGGCCCTGGCAGGAGTGTCAGTGGGGTCTGAGAGAGTGGGGTCATGAGCGCAACGGGTACGCGTACGGGGCATGTCGTCGTCATCGGAGCCGGTATCGCCGGGCTGGCCGCCGCCCACCGGCTGCTCGCGCGCGGCGCGCACGTGACCGTGCTGGAGGCCGCGGACCGGGTCGGCGGCAAGCTGCTGCCCGGCGAGATCGCGGGCGTCCGGGTCGATCTGGGCGCCGAGTCGATGCTCGCCCGCCGCCCCGAGGCCGTGGCCCTCGCGCGCGAGGTGGGCCTCGCCGACCGGCTCCAGCCGCCGGCCACCGCGACCGCCTCCATCTGGACCCGGGACGCGCTGCGCCCCATGCCCAAGGGCCATGTGATGGGCGTGCCCGGCACGGCCGCCGCGCTCACCGGTGTGCTGTCCGACGAGGGCCTGGCCCGCATCGAGCGCGACGCCGACCTGCCGCGCACCGAGGTCGGAGACGATGTGGCGGTGGGGGAGTTCGTCGCCGACCGGCTCGGCCGCGAGGTCGTCGACCGCCTGGTCGAGCCCCTGCTCGGCGGGGTGTACGCGGGCGACGCGTACCGCATCTCGATGCGCTCGGCCGTCCCGCAGCTCTTCCAGGCCGCCCGCACCCACACCTCCCTCACGGAGGGAGTCCGCGAGCTCCAGGCCAAGGCGGCGGCGAGCGGGCAGACCAGCCCGGTGTTCATGGGCATCGAGGGCGGCGTGGGCACCCTGCCGCTCGCGGTCGCGGAGTCGGTGCGCGCGCGAGGCGGCGAGATCCTGACCGGGACACCGGTGCGGGAGCTGCGCCGGGGCGGCACCGGGGGAGACGTGCGCGCGCCCGCGGCATGGCGTGTCGTCGCCGGTGACCGGGTGCTGCACGCGGACGCGGTCGTCGTGGCCGTCCCGGCCGGTGCGGCCGCCGGCCTCCTGCGCGCCGAGGCCCCGGCCGCGGCGGCCGAACTCGCCGCCGTCGAGTACGCCTCCGTGGCCCTCGTCACCCTCGCCTACCGGCGCGCGGACCTGCACCTCCCTCAGGGCAGCGGCTTCCTCGTGCCACCCGTCGACGGCCGCACCATCAAGGCCTCGACCTTCGCCACCCAGAAGTGGGGCTGGATCGCCGAGGAGGACCCGGACGTGGTCGTGCTGCGCACCTCGGTCGGACGGTGCGGCGAGACCGAGGTGCTCGGCCGCGAGGACGCCGGCCTCGTCGACGTCTCCCGGCACGACCTGCGCGCGGCGACCGGCCTGACCGCGACGCCCCTCGACACCCGGGTCACCCGCTGGACCGACGGCCTGCCGCAGTACCCCGTCGGCCACCACGCGCGCGTGGCCCGCATCCGCGAGCACGTCGCCAAGCTGCCGGGCCTCGCGGTGTGCGGCGCGCAGTACGACGGCGTCGGCATCCCGGCGTGCATCGCGAGCGCGTACGCGGCCGTGGACCAGCTGGGCGGCGACCTGAACGCAGTGGCGGAGCTGACGGCCAACCCGGTGCAGAGTCTCCACGGCGGAGCGGGAGAATAGGGACCATGAGTGACGACGCCCCCACCACCGAGTCCGGCAGGATCCCGAACAAGGGCAAGCTGGCCAAGGACCTCAACGAGGTCATCCGCTACACCCTGTGGTCGGTCTTCAAGCTGAAGGACGTGCTGCCCGAGGACCGCGCGGGTTACGCCGACGAGGTCCAGGAGCTGTTCGACCAGCTCGCCGCCAAGGACGTGACGATCCGCGGCACCTACGACGTCTCCGGCCTGCGCGCCGACGCCGACCTGATGATCTGGTGGCACGCCGAGACCAGCGACCAGCTCCAGGAGGCGTACAACCTCTTCCGCCGCACGAAGCTGGGCCGCGCGCTGACGCCCGTGTGGTCGAACATGGCGCTGCACCGCCCGGCCGAGTTCAACCGCTCGCACATCCCGGCGTTCCTCGCCGACGAGACGCCCCGCAACTATGTGAGCGTCTACCCCTTCGTGCGCTCCTACGACTGGTACCTGCTGCCCGACGAGGACCGCCGCCGCATGCTCGCCGACCACGGCAAGATGGCCCGCGGCTACCCCGACGTGCGCGCCAACACGGTCGCCTCGTTCTCCCTCGGCGACTACGAGTGGATCCTGGCCTTCGAGGCCGACGAGCTGTACCGCATCGTCGACCTCATGCGTCACCTGCGCGCCTCCGAGGCCCGCAGGCACGTCCGCGAGGAGATCCCGTTCTTCACGGGCCGCCGCAAGGACATCGGGGACCTGGTGGCAGGCCTGGCCTGACCAGCGCCCTCAGGGGCAGCGCCCGGCACTCTAGTGGGCGTTCAACGCCGGTCGGTCCCGGTGGGCCGGAGGTTGCGGACTCGGCTCTTGGCGCGGTGCGCACGACGCGTGCCGCGCCGGCACACGGCCCTCCAGCAGATACGCCTCGAGGTGGCCGTTGACGCAGGTGTTGGGGCCGCCCGCCAAGCCGTGCGTGCCCGCGTCCCGCTCGGTCACCAGCGCCGAGCCGGCCAGCCGCCGGTTCATCTCCAGGGCGCCCGGGTACGGCGCCGCCGCGTCCCGCTCGGCCGCCAGGATCAGCACCGGTGGCAGCTCACCCGGCCCGGTCCGCACGTCCAGCGGCTGCTGCCGGGGCGCCGGCCAGTAGGCGCACGGCAGGTTCATCCAGGCGTTGTCCCAGGTCTCGAAGGGCGCCACCCGGGCGAGGCGGGTGTTGTCCCGGTCCCACACCTTCCAGTCCGTCGGCCAGGGCGCGTCGTTGCACTCCACGGCCGTGTACACCGCGTTGGTGTTCTCGGTCTGCGCGGCCGTCTGCGGGCTCGGCGCCGCCAGTCGCACCAGCGGTTCCGGGTCGCCGTGCAGATACGCCGAGAGGGCCGCGGCCCGGCTCGGCCAGAAGCTGTCGTAGTACCCGGCCATCAGGAACGCGTTCTGCAGCTGGCCGGGGCCGACCTTCCCGCCGGCCGCCTTCCCGGCCAGCCGGTCCCGCGCGGTGTCGTAGCTGCGCTGCACCTTCGCGGCGGTGTCACCGAGCCGGTAGACGTCGTCGTGGCGGGCGATCCAGTTCCGGAAGTCCGCCCAGCGGTCCTCGAACGCGGCCGACTGGTCGAGGTTGCTGCGGTACCAGATCTTCGCCGGGTCGGGGTTCACCGTCGAGTCCAGCACCATGCGCCGCACGTGGGAGGGGAACATCGCCGCGTACAGCGCGCCGAAGTAGGTGCCGTACGACGCTCCCATGAACGTCAGCCGGTCCTCGCCCAGCGCGGCCCGCAGCACGTCCAGGTCCCGGGCGTTGTTCAGCGAGGTGTAGTAGCGCAGCTTGCCGCCGGAGCGCTGGGCGCAGCCGCGCGCGTACGCCTTGGCCTGGGCGATGCGCTGCCGCTTGTACGTCTCCGACGGGTGCGCCGGCGACGCGGTGGGCGCCTTCACGAAGCGCTTCGGGTCCTCGCAGGACAGGGGCGCCGACCGGCCCACGCCGCGCGGGGAGTAGCCGACCAGGTCGTAGGCGGCGGCGACCCGCTTCCACTGCGGGACCTTGCCGACCAGCGGGAAGTACATGCTGGACGCGCCGGGGCCGCCCGGGTTGTAGACGAGGGCGCCCTGCCGGGGAACCTTCCGCTTGCTGTTGTAGGGGTCCTTGTGGGTGGCCGGGCTCCGGCTGACGGTCAGCCGGATCTGCGCGCCGTCCGGGTGGGCGTAGTCGAGCGGGACGGTCACCGTGCCGCACCGCACGCCGGACGGCGCCTTCGGAACGTCGGCGGAGGAACACGTGCCCCAGTCGGCGCCGGCCGCCCGGGCGCGCGCCACGGCCACCTCGGTGCCGCGCAGCTCGGCCGTACCGGGGACGCCGGGCGCCCCGCCGCCGGCCGCATGGCCCGCCGGCGCGGCGGCCAGGGTGGTCAGGAGCAAGCTCCCGGCAGCCGAGTACAGGGCGGCAGCTCTCATCGCGTATCCCTTCGGTGCAGCGGCGGCGATGGCACGGCTGCCACGCCCCGGCGACAACAAAAGGGATATTTCGATGGGCCTTGGGTGAAGGCAAGCACCATCCGGCCGGTGTCGGCGCCAATGCCCCCTATGCGCCCCCCGGAGGCCGCTTGGGCGCCCTCACTCCCGCCAGGGCTGGTCGCGGTGGGTGAAGGCGGCCCGCAGCTGCGGCTCGCCGATCGCGCGGATCCCGCGTACGGCGACCGAGGTGAGGAACGACCGCTCGTCACCGGCCGGCCTGCGCACGAGCGCGCCCAGCAGCCGTTGCCCGGCCGGGGAGGCCCAGCGCGAGTACGGATGCACCTCGAACCGGGCGATGGCCAGGCAGCTCAGGGACAGCACGAGCGGCAGGGCGAACCACAGGCCGACGAGCAGCCGCGGCGTCCCGGTCTGGATGGGCATGAACAGGGCGGTCGCGCCGAGGGCCGCCACGGCCGACGCGGCGGCGCGCACCTGGCGGACGGCCGCTCCCACCGTCGTACCCGCTCCCTCGGGGACGGCGAGACCGGCGCGCACCAGCCGGTCGGCGAGCCGCCGCACGGCCTCGGCGCCGGCCGCGCGTGCCCGCACGGGCGCGATGCGCGACTGCCCCTGCGGGCCTATGGCCCCGATGACGGACTGCTCCATCTCGTCGCGCCCCCGCGGGTCCACCACCGTGGCCCAGCCGGTGTGCGCGAGCAGCAGGCGTCGCTGGCGGGCCATGGAGACCAGGGTCACATCGGCGACCCGGGCGGGGCCGCCGGAGAGGAAGGCCGCCTCGTACAGCGTCAGGTCGTGCCGCCGGTCCGCCGTGGTGACATCCGTGTCCAGGGCGGCCGCGCGGACGGCCGCCAGGCACAGCCGGGTGCACGCCGTACCGGCGAAAGCCCAGGCCAGGAGTAGGAGAAGGACCCAGAACATGAGGTTTTTCTATGCCAGCCGCCTGGCGGAGCGCCATGCCCTGTTCATCATCCGGACACAGTGTTGGCGGTATGTGACGTTCCGTTTCCCGTCCAGGTCAGGAGCTGCTCGTCCGTGGCGGCGGGCTGGTGGTGGCCGGGGGCAGCGAGTACGACTCGCTCGGCGAGGGCGCGAGTGGCACGGCGGCGTCCGGGTCGACGGCCGGCGGGGTCGGCACGGGGGTGGGGGAGGCCGCCAGGTCCTTGGCCAGCGCGGCGAAGTCGACGTATCCCGTCGCCTCCAGGACCTTGATGTGATCCAGCACGGTCGCGTTCGCGTCGTCGGCGAGGTCGCGGACCAGGGAGTTCTGGGTACCGGCCCGGACCTGTGCGACCAGCGCGAGGACCCGGCCGTGGGCGAGCCGTACGAGGCCGGCGAACTGCCGGTCGAAGTCCTGCCCCTGCGCTGCCCTCAGGGTGTCGAGCCACTGCTTCTGCTGGTCGTTCGGCTCGTTGGGCAGCGGTACGCCGAGCTGGGTGGCGACGGTGCGGACATGGGCGTCCAGCGAGGTGTGCCCGTCGACCAGGTGCTGGCCCGCCGTGCGCACGGCCGCCGTGGTTCCCTTCTGCTCGGCCAGCTCACCGGCGGGCAGCTCCCACAGTCCCGCCAGCCGGACCCGGGTGATGAGGTCCCGGTCCTGTGCGGACAGGGGGCCGTACGGCGTCATGACGGTCTGCGTGCTCAGCACGGTGGCGCCGGCCGCTGTCTGCCGGTTCGCGTAGGACCAGAGCGGGTAGAGCAGCGCCGCCGCCGTCGCCGCGAGGGCCGCGATGACGAGGCTGGTACCGCTGAATATGCCTCGGCCCTTGATCGGGGGTCGGGGTCGCATGGCGCCTCCTGTAGCGCACCGCACGCGAGTGTGCATGGGGGTGCGTGCGAGGTTGGCATATTACTCGGGTGCGCTTGGGGCTCGGACGCGTGCACAGGGGCGGCGGTGGGCTACGTGCGTCGGCGAGGGCGGCGGGCGTGGTGGGTACGCGTCGGCGCCGCCGTGCCGCTGGGCGTGGGCGGCTGCGGGTGCGTTCCGGCTGGTCGCGCCCACGCGGCGAAGCCGCGTACTGACCAGCCCCGCGCCCCTGGGGAGCCGCAGTGCTGCCGGCTGTCGAGGCGGCGCCGTCGCTGTGGGCGTCGCCCGGCTGGGGCGGCAGGAGTGGGCGCTGGGGGCACCCCGTCTGGGGGAGGCACCCTGCCGGCGCCGGTAAGTCCACCCCTTCAACCCCGCCGCAGCAACACCCTCCGTACCGCCCGAGCCATCCGGGCCTCGGACCTCGGTGCCGGGCCCGCCCGGTCCAGCCACCACTCCCGCAGCTCCCGCCGCGCCGCCGTGTCCTGCGGGGACCCGGCCCGCAGCAGATGCCCGGCGAAGTCCAGCGCGTCCCGCCGGTAGCCCGCGCCCATCGGCCGCTCCCGCGCGTACTCCAGGAACGCCACCCGGTACCTTTCACCGAGAATCACCGGCAGCTCGGGCGCCACCTTCGCCACCACGTCCGCCCGCTTCGCCGCGAGCGCCCGCGCCTGCACCCCCATCCGCACCCGGTCGAACCCCTCGGGCACCGGCGTCCCGGCGACCAGCGAGGACAGCACCGCGGCCTGGGCGACACCGAGCCGCTCCCGCACCCCCGCGTCCGCCCGAGCCGCCCCGGCGACACCCCCGCCAGCCGGGCCGGCACCAGCGCTCGCAGCCCCCCTCGCCGGGCTGGCATCAGAGCTCGCGGCCCCGTTCGCCGGGCTGGCATCAGAGCTCGCGGCCCCGTTCGCCGGGCTGGCGCCAGCCCTCGCGGCCTCCCCCGCCGGGCTGGCATCAGTGCTCGCGGCCTCTCCCGCCGGGTCGGCGCCAGCGCTTGCGGCCCCGTTCGCCGGGTCGGCGCCAGCCCGCGCAGCCTCTTCCGCCGGGCCGGCGCCAGCGCCCGTAGCCCTGCTCGCCGGGCTGGCATCAGAGCTCGCACCCCCGTTCGCCGGGTCGGCGCCAGCCCGCGCAGCCTCTTCCGCCGGGTCGGCGCCAGCGCCCGTAGCCCTGTTCGCCGGGCTGGCGCCAGCGCCCGTAGCCCTGCTCGCCGGGTCGGCGCCAGCGCTCGCGCCCCCGTTCGCCGGGTCGGCGCCAGCCCCCGTAGCCCCGCCAGCCGGGCCGGCGCCAGCGCCCGTAGCCCTGTTCGCCGGGTCGGCGCCAGCCCCCGTAGCCCCGTTCGCCGGGCCGGCGCCAGTCCGCGCAGCCCCTCCCGCTGAGCCGGCGCCAGCCCCCGCACCCCCGTCGGCACGCTCGCGTCCGGCTGCCACCGCATCGCCGATCAGCTTCAACTCCTGCTCCAGCTCGGCTGGTTCCGGAAAGTTCTCGTCGCGTTCCAGCAGGACACCGGGCGGCTCGGTGTGCGAGGCGAGGTCGGTCAGGATGTCGATCACCGGGCGCGGCACGGCGTGGGCGTGGCTGTCGTGCCAGACGCCGTCCCGCTCGAAGCCGCCCGCGACATGGACGTAGGCGATCGCCTCCACGGGCAGCGCGGCCAGCGCCTCGGCCGGGTCCTCGCCCCGGTTGACGTGGTTGGTGTGCAGGTTGGCCACGTCGATCAGCAGTCGTACGCCGGTGCGCTCGACCAGCTCGGACAGGAACTGTCCCTCGGTGAGCTCCTCGCCCGGCCAGGAGAACAGCGCGGCGACGTTCTCCAGGGCCAGCGGCACCGGAAGGGCGTCCTGCGCGATGCGGACGTTCTCGCAGAGCACGTCCAGGGCGTCCCTGGTGCGCGGCACCGGCAGCAGGTGCCCCGCCTCCAGGCGCGGGGAGGCGGTGAGCGGGCCGCCCGCGCGGACGAACGCGATGTGCTCGGTGGCCAGGGGAGAACCGAGTGCCTCCGCCCGTTCCGCCAGTGCCGTCAGCCGGCCCTCGTCGGGGCGGTCGGCGCCGCCGAGGCCCAGGGAGACGCCGTGCGGGATCACGGTGACCCCGCGCTCGCGCAGCCGCAGCAGCGAGGGTGGAAGGTGGCCCGGGCAGACGTTCTCCGCCACGACCTCCACCCAGTCGACGCCCGGCATGCGCTCCACGGTGTCCGCGATCTCCGGCCGCCAGCCGATCCCCGTGCCCAGTCGCCGCATGGCTCCTCCCCTCCGTCGAATGCAGGGGGTATGGCCCCGGCGACCGGACCCGAACCTCCTCCGTGTCGTGTTCAGAGCAACATTTGAGCTTCAGCCCCGTGGCGCCCACCCCTGCGGACTGCGCCCCAGCAGGCGCAGCACCTCCTCCAGCGGGCCGGCCCCCTCGGGCACCTGAAGCGCCGGGGCGAAGGCGAAGCCGGGGCCGCGCCGGGCCGGATCGGCCGGCACCCGACGCGCTACGGCGAGCGCGGCGACGCGTACGTGCTCGGGGAGTTCCACCGTGGCGCCGAGGGTGGCGGCGACGTCCCAGGCGTGTACGACGTAGTCGACGAAGTGGAAGCCGACCGCCCGGCCGCCCGGGAAGCCGCCGCCCAGTTCCGGCAGCGCGAACTCCCGCTCCGTCACGCCCGGTTCGGCGAAGGCCGTCAGGACCGTGGCGGCGGCCGACCGGTGTGTTCGGGCCGGGTCGCTCATGTCCTCCGGCTCCCGCCAGTGCTCCGGCTCGCGCCCCGCTCCGCGCGCCGCGGCGGCGAAACCGGAGTGCTGTGCGGCCATGTGCGCGACGAGCCGCCGCAGGGTCCAGCCCGCGCAGGGGGTGCCGCGCGCCCAGTCCGTGTCCGTGGCCAGGTCCACCAGGCGTACGGCCTCCTGGACGGCGATCCGGTCGAGTTCGACGAAGTCCGCTCCGGTCACGGTCATGGCCCGAGCATAAAACAAAGCGAACGATCGTGCTTTTAATTTCGGGAACCAGCGCGGGCCCAACGAGGCGCTGCCTCAGTGAACTTGGGGGAGCGAGGCACCGTCCGTGGCCGCGCAGCGCAGCCGTTCCGCGATGCCCACCCGGGCCCTGCGGTACGCGGTCTCCTCGTCGTGCAGGACCGACAGCGCGTTCGCCGTCTCCAGCAACGCCACCAGCTCGAAGGCCAGCTGCGGGACATCGGTGCCGGCGCGCAGCTCACCCGCCGTACGGGCCTCGTCGAGGGTGCGCTCCACATGGGCCGACCAGTCACGCTGGGCGCGGACCACGGCGTCGTGCACGGGCCCGGTCCGCGCGTCGAACTCGGCCATGGCGCCGTAGAAGAAGCAGCCGCCGGGGAACACCCGGCCGCGCGAGTACTCCAGCCACAGCTCGCACAGCCGCCACACCCGGCCGAGGCCGGCCGGGGTCTCGGCCGCGGGACGGAGCACCCGCTCGGTGAAGATCCGCGCCGCCTCCCGCACGGTGGCCAGCTGCAGTTCCCGCTTGGAGCCGAAGAGCGCGAACACCCCGCTCTTGCTCAGCTCCAGCTCGGTGGCGAGACGGCCGACGGTGAGCGCCTCCAGGCCCTCGACCGAGGCGATGTCCACGGTGCGGCGCAGCACCAACTGCCGGGTGCGGTTGCCCCGTTCGACCCGTCCGTCGACCCGCGTCATCCGGCCCTCCTAGCGCAGCGCCGGGTGGTCGGCGACGACCGTGCAACTGCCCGGCGCGATCTCCGTGAAGCCGGCGTCCCGCACCACCGGCAGCCCGCTGCCGGTCAGCCGGGCCCAGTCGGCAGGGCCGGCCGTACGGACGGCCAGCGCATGTCCCGCGTCCCGCCAGGCGGTGCGCTCCGCGCCGGACAGCGCCCACCAGGCCAGCTGGGCGGCGTGCCCGGCCTGGGCCATCGCCTTCCCGGCCGACATCTCCAGCTGCGGGTTCAGCCACAGCACGGGCTGTGCCGGGTCGGCGGCGACGGGCGGCTCCGGGTCGTCCAGCTCGGTGCCGGACACCTGCAGCTTGGCCAGGTCCTTGGGCCAGCCGTCCAGCGGGATCGGCGGGAAGACGCGTACCTCCGCGGACTTGCCGGTCACCGTGATACCGGGCAGCGCCTCGGCCCGCCGCCACTCGGCGCCCCGGGCCCGCCGGACGACCTTCCGGATCCGTGCGTCCTCCCAGCTCCGCACCGCCTCGGCCCACGCACCGTCCCCGTACGCCCGCTCGTCCCCGAGCAGCGCGAGCACGGCCCGTGCGGCGGTCTCCAGGGCGTCGGTTCGCGCGGGCGGCGCGCCGCGCTCGATCCGTACGACGAGGGGCAGCACGAACTGGGGTGCCTCGTCGCGAGGGTTGCGCTCGGCCTGGAACGGACTGTCTGGGGGAGACGGGGAAACGTGGCTCACACCAGCCAACCTAAACCGACCACAATGCCCCCATGCAACGTGATCTACGGCTCGCAGGCGTGGGCCGCCGCTACGGCCTTCGCGGCCCCTGGGTGTTAAGAGGCGTCGACCTCACCCTCACCCCCGGAACCCTCACCCGTATAGAAGGAGCGAACGGCACCGGAAAGTCCACCCTCCTGCGCATCCTGGCCCGGCTCGACGCCCCCAGCGAGGGCCGCGTCACCGGCCGCCCCCGCACGGCCTACGTCCCCGAGCGCTTCCCTTCGGCGCTCCCCTTCACCGCCGTCGGCTATCTCACCCACCTCGGCACCATCCACGGCCTGAGCCGCCGTACGGCACAACGCGCCGCCGGCACCTGGCTGGAGCGCTTCGGTGCCGGGGCGTACGCCGGCACGCCCATGGCGCAGCTGTCCAAAGGCAGCAGCCAGAAGGTCGCCGTCGCCCAGGCCCTGCTCGCCGAGCCGGAACTGCTGGTGCTGGACGAGGCCTGGACCGGTCTGGACGCGGCGGCGCGGGCCGAGCTGGAGCGGGCGGTGGCCGAGCGGACCGCCACCGGGGGAGCCGTGGTGTTCGTGGACCACGACCCGCGCCGGCTGGCCGGGGCACCGGACGCGACGTACACCGTCCTCCACGGTGGCCTCAAGCTCCGTACGGCTCAGGCGAGTTCGTCGGCCGGACCGCTCACCCTCGTCATCGTGCGCGGGCCGGCCGGCGAACAGCTGCCGCCCGACGCGGCGCGGACCGCCGTCCGGGCCGAGCAGGCCGCACCCGGCGTCCACCGCCTCGCCGTCCCCGCCTCCCACTCCGACGTGGTCCTGCGCATCCTCCTCACGGCCCGCCCGCCCTGGCACGTCGTGAGCGTCACCCCGCCCCCGGACGATCCCGTACCGAACCCCGGAAGTCACCCATGACCGCACTCCTGCGCTACCAGGCCGACCTGCTGGTGCGCTCCCAGCGCTGGCTGCCGCCGGTGATCCTGTACACCGCGTTCCTCGGGATCAGTGTGCAAAGCGGCCAGCCCGTCCTCGACTCGCTCGGCTACACGGCCGCCGGTCTGCTTCCGGTGGCGGCCTGGCTGGTGCGGATCTGTGTCACCGGCGAGCCGGACGCGGCTCGCGCCTGTGCCGCCGCGGCGCGCGGCCCCGTCCGGGCGCACCTGGCCTGTCTCCTGACCGCGCTGCTCGCGTCGGTGGCGCTCGGAGTGGTGGCGACCGTGGTGGTTCTGCTGATCAGCGATCCGGCGAGCAACGGGCATCAGGTCCGCGTACCCCTGGCGCGGGCCGGCCTGGCCGGGCTGCCGGCCATTCTCACCTGCGCGCTGCTCGGCGCGGCCGTCGGCGCGCTCACCAACCGGCCGCTGCTGCGCTCCACCGGCCGCGCCGTGCCCGCGATGCTGCTGGGCGCGCTGCTGGCGGTGGTGCTCACCGGCTCCCCGGCGCAGGCCGCGGTCAGCGGTCTGGTCACCGGTTCGCAGACCGGCCGGGCTCCGGTGCCGCTGCTGCCGCTGGCCGGGGCGGCCCTGCTCACGGCGGCGGCCTTCGCCGTGACCGCCCGGCTCACCGACCGCCGGTCACCCTGAGCAGGTGGTGCGCCGCGCCTCCGTCGACTCGCATCGCGGGCAGAGCCTCGGCGTACGGCGGCCCATCGGCGCTGCACGTTCAGCGGTGCTTGCCGGTCTCGCCGATCAGCTCGGAGACCTTCACGAACCGGTAGCCCCGCTTGCGCAGTTCCGGTACGACCGCGCGGACGACCTTTTCGGTGGTCGGGGCGGCGCTGCGGGTGCAGTGCATGGCGACCACGGAGCCGGGCTTCACGCCCTCCAGCACCTGCCGGGTGACCGCGTCGGCGTCCGTGGCGAACGCGTCGCCGCTCACCACGTCCCACTGCACCGCCGTCACCCCGGCCCCGCTCAGCGCGCGCAGCGCCCGCTGGTCGTAACAGCCGCCGGGGAAGCGGAAGTACGGCAGCGCGTGCGGCACGCCCGCGTTGCGCAGGGAGGCGTACGCCTTCTCGACGTCCTCGCGCATCTCACCGGGGTCGAGGGCGGGCAGGCCGTAGCACTTCTCGGTGTACGCGTAGTGACTGTAGGAGTGGTTGGCGACCTCGAACTGCGGGTCGTGGCCGAGGCTGCGGGCCTCGGCCGGGTACTCGTCGGCCCACCGGCCGGTCATGAAGATCGTCGCCGGCACCTTCAGCGCGCGCAGGGCGCGGATGAGACCCGGGTTGTCGAAATGCTCGCCGGCGGCGGCGCGGGGCCCCTGGTCGGCGGTCATGTCGGCGTCGAAGGTCAGCGCGAGCGTCCTGCCCCGGGTGCGCGGGCCATGGTCGAAGACCGGGGTCAGTCCGCCGGGCCCCGGGGCCAGCACGGGCGGACGCGAGGCGGCCGGGGAGGCGGAGACGGTGGGCCTGGCCGGGGCCTGACGGACACCGCCCGCGGCACCGCAGGCGGTGAGAGCCGCGCCCATGGCGCAGACGGCGGTGATACGGCGTACTCGTGGGATCACCGTACGAACGTAGGCCTGAATGACCACTTGTATGGCGATATGCCCGCATGGCGCGGCGGTACGGTCACCCGCGTGGCGGGCCCCGGGATCTCCTGTCGCTCCAGCGGCTCAGATCTCCCGCTGCTCCAGCGGCCGGACCGCCGGGCCCTGGAGCACCGTGCCGTCGACGCCGAAGCGCGAGCCGTGGCAGGGGCATTCCCAGGCGCGTTCGGCCCGGTTGAAGGAGACCAGACAACCGAGGTGGGTGCAGCGGGCCGAGACCGCGTGCAGGGCGCCCTCCTCGTCCCGGTGCACCGCGAGCCGGCCGCCGTCCGCCCGGACCACCGCGCCGTCGCCGGGCGCCAGGTCGTCCACCGAGGCCGGCGCCTTCAGCCGGTCGCCGACGAAGTGCCGGGCCACCTCCGCCTGCGTCCTCAGCAGCGACGGCGCCTCGCGCACCACCGACTTCAGCCGCCGCGGGTCGTACAGCTCGCGCCAGGCGCACTCCCGGCCGGTGATCAGCGCGGTCAGCAGCAGCCCGGCCATGATCCCGCCACTCAGTCCCCAGCCGCCGAAACCGGTGGCGACCCAGGTGTGCCGGGCGGCCGGGTGGAAGGGGCCGACCAGCGGCACGGAGTCGGTGGAGTCGTTGTCCTGCGTCGCCCAGGCCTGGTCCAGGGCCACCCCCGGGAAGTGCTCCTCGGCCCAGACGGCGAGCCCGTCGAGGCCGCCCGGCACATCCCCGGTGCCGGGTGTGAAGTGCTCCCCGGTGACGACGAGCAGCCGCTGCCCGTCCGTGCCGTACGGCGCGGTGCGCACCGAGCGGGTGTTCTCCTCGGGCGTGATGTACATGCCCTCCGGATCCGGGCCCTCGCCCAGCGGGCCCGCGACGACCAGCTCGCGGCGCGGGGAGAGCCGGGCGAACAGCAGCGCGCGGTCGAACACCGGGTAGTGGGTGGCGATCACGACATCCCGGGCGGTGACCGTGTGGCCCGACTCGGTCGTCAGCCGGCAGGGCTCCCCGCCCTCCTGCAGCCCGACGACGCGTGTCCGCTCGTACACCCGGCCGCCGCGTGCGACGAGGTCGTCGGCGAGCGCCCGCAGGTACTTCACCGGGTGGAACTGGGCCTGCCCGGTCACCCGGACCGCGCCCGCCACCGGGAACGGCAGCCCGGTCTGCGTGGTGAACGCGGCCGGCAGCCCCGCCTCCCGCGCCGCCTTCGCCTCCGCCCGCACCTCCTCCATGCGCGCCCGGTCCCGCACATACGTGTACGCGTCCCGGGTCTCCCACTCGCACTCGATGCCCAGCTCGGCGACCAGCGCCGCAGCGTGCTCGATCGCCTCCGACTGCGAGCGGGCGTACAGCCGCGCCCCCTCGGGGCCGCGGGTGTGCCGCAGCCGGTCGTAGACGAGGGTGTGCTGGGCGGTCAGCTTGGCCGTGGTGTACCCGGTGACCCCGGCCGCCACCCGTCCGGCCTCCAGCACCGCGACCCCGAGCCCCGCCCGGGCCAGTTCGTGCGCGGTGCTCAGCCCGGCGATACCGGCGCCGACGACGGCCACCTGCACGTCCAGGTCGCCGGTCAGGGCGGGACGGGACGGCCCGGGTGCGGTCCTGAGCCAGTACGAGCCGGTGACCTGCCGCTGTTTCTGCATGGCCGCCGGGTACCCGGGCTACGGCTCTTTCAGCAGCCGCTCCCGGCACGCCGCCACGTCGAAGTCACCCTCCGGGTACCGCGGGTCCAGCTCCTGGAGGTGCTCCAGCAGCAGGCGGCCGATCGCCCAGTTCCGGTACCACTTGCGGTCCGCCGGGACCACGTACCAGGGCGCGTGCGGCGCCGCGCAGCGCTCCAGCGCCAGTTCGTACGCCTCCTGGTAGGCGGGCCACAGAACGCGGTCGTCGATGTCGCCGGGGGCGAACTTCCAGTGCTTGTCCGGGCGGTCCAGGCGGCGCAGCAGCCGGCGCCGCTGTTCCTCGTTGGAGATGTGCAGGAAGCACTTGATCACGGTCACGCCGTCCTCGGCGAGGGTCCGCTCGAAGTCGTTGATGAGACCGTAGCGGCTGCCGATCTCGGCCGGCGGGGCGAGATGCCGTACCCGGGCGACGAGGACATCTTCGTAGTGCGAGCGGTCGAAGATGCCGATCTCACCGGGCCGGGGCAGGGCCGCGCGCACCCGCCACAGGAAGTCGTGCCGCCGCTCCTCCTCGGTGGGCGCCTTGAACGCCTGGATCCGGCAGCCGGCGGGGTTGAGATGACCGATGACGTGCTTGACCGTGCCGCCCTTGCCGCTGGTGTCCATCCCCTGCAACACCAGCAGCACCCGCCGCCGGTCCCCGGCCGCACCGGAGGCCCACAACCGCTCCTGCAGCCGGGCCAGCCGCTTTCCCGTCCGCGCACCGTCGGCCACGGCGGCCTGCTTGCCGTCGGGGGCGCCGGGCGTGGCCCGGGTGTCGTACGCGTCCAGGTCGACCTGCTCGCCGACCGGGAGCCGCATCACCTCTCGGAGGGCTTTGCTCTCTTTCGCCACCGCTACCCTTCCCTCCGGATCCCTTACCGGGCCACGGCACTATCCGCGACCGTACCGCCCCGTCAACGTGCCCACAGCAAGCGTGTGCCCCGACAGCGACCGCAGCAGATCCGCCGAAGAGGCATCCGCGGCGAGCGAGAGCCGACGGTCCACGGCGTACACCGTGAGGACATAGCGGTGCGGCCGGTCACCGCGCGGTGGACAGGGCCCGCTGTACCCGGTCTTCCCGAAGTCGTTGCGCCCCTCGGTCGCCCCTCGCGGGTGCTCCCCGGCCGGCAACCGCGTGGTGTGCGGGTCGATGTCCCACACCAGCCAGTGCGTGAACGTGCCGTGCGGGGCGTCGCGGTCCCGCAGCAGCAGCGCCAGCGCGGCCGTGTGCGCGGGTACGCCGGTGAGGGCCAGCGGAGGCGAGAGGCCGGCGCCGTCGCAGGTGTCACGCCGCGGGACGGTGCCGCCGTCGGCGTACGCGGAACTCGTGACGGTCAGCCGGCGGGCGGCCGTGGGGGACGGCGCGGCGGCCCGGCCGCCGCCGTCCCCACAGCCCGTTACGGCGGCCGTCGCGGCCAAGGCGATCACCCAGCTTCTGCGCATGCCGGGCACGTTAGCCGGAGGGGTGCTCTCCGTCACCGATCGGCGCGGGCTGCTGGGCACCGCGTTCCAGGAAGTGCAGCAGTTCCACCGGGATGGGCAGAACCAGCGTGGAGTTCTTCTCGGCGGACACCGCCATCACCGTCTGGAGCAGCCGCAGTTGGAGGGCGGCCGGGGTGTCGGCCATCTGCTGGGCCGCCTCGGCCAGCTTCTTGGAGGCCTGGTACTCGGCGTCGGCGTTGATGATCCGGGCCCGGCGTTCCCGGTCCGCCTCGGCCTGGCGGGCCATGGACCGCTTCATCGTGTCCGGCAGGGAGACGTCCTTGATCTCGACCCGGTCGACCTGGATGCCCCAGCCGACGGCCGGGCTGTCGATCATCAGCTCCAGGCCCTCGTTGAGCTTCTCGCGGTTGGAGAGCAGATCGTCCAGGTCGCTCTTGCCGATGATCGACCGCAGGGACGTCTGGGCCATCTGCGACACCGCGAACTTGTAGTCCTCGACCTTCACCAGGGCGCTCGCCGCGTCGACCACACGGAAGTAGACGACCGCGTCCACCCGGACGGTGACGTTGTCGCGGGTGATTCCCTCCTGGGCCGGGATCGGCATCGTGACGATCTGCATGTTGACCTTGTGCAGCCGGTCCACGAACGGGATCACCAGGGTCAGGCCGGGTTCGCGTTCGCCTCCCGCGACCCGACCCAGCCGGAAGAGCACGCCTCTTTCGTACTGCTTGACGATCCGCGCCGCCATCGCCAAGTAGACCACCGCGGCGGAACCTACCGCCGCTGCGGCGCCCAGCAGCTCCTGGAGCATGGTGACCTCCTCACGGAGAGGTCCGTTTTCGTCCGCTGCTGTAACCATATGCCTGGGGTGGAGCGGAAGCCACAAGCCCGGGGACCGGTCCGGGACGCCGAGGGGTGTGGGCACCCCGGACCGGAGACAGCGGCCGTCAGACGGCCTGCGCCCTGACCTTCACCGGTTCCGTGCCCACCGCGCTGTGCCGCTCGGCCCAGTTCTCCAGGGCCGTACGGCAGGCGTGGTCCAGATGGTGCAGCCCGGACAGGTCGAGACGGACCGGGCGGTCCTGGGGCAGGGACTCCAGGCTGTCCAGGATCTTCGGCAGCCGCAGGAAGGTCGCGTTGCCCGAGAGGTAGGCGTCGACCGGGCCCGCGCCCTTGTCGACGACCTCCAGCCTGACGTGCGAGGCCTCCCAGGCCGTCTTGACCACGGCCAGCGCCAGCCCGATCAGCACGCCCTCGAACATGCTGACCGCCACGATGGACAGGGCGGTGACGGACAGGATCAGCGCCTCGCCGCGGTGCTCGCGCCACAGGCCGGCCAGTGCACGGACCGGGACCAGCTTGGCACCCGAGTGGATCAGGATGCCCGCGAGCGCCGGGATAGGGATCCAGGCCAGCACGTCCGGCAGCAGCGCGGCGAACAGCAGCAGCCACACTCCGTGCAGGACGCGGGAGGCCTTCGTACGCGCGCCCGCCTGGACGTTGGCCGCGCTGCGCACGATCACCGCGGTCATCGGCAGCGCGCCCAGCAGCCCGCACACCGTGTTGCCGGCGCCCTGGGCGACAAGCTCCTTGTCATACCCGGTGCGCGGCCCGGAGTGCAGCCGGTCCACGGCCGCCGCGCTGAACAGCGACTCGGCGGACGCGATCAGCGTGAAGGCGACGACCGTGCCGAGCGCCCCGACGCTCGCCAGTTCACCGAAGGCGCCGAGCGGCGGCGGCTGGACCGAGCCCAGCAGGCCCCGCACCTTCACCGTGGCCACCGGCAGGTCCAGCGCGAACGCGGCGACGGTGGCGAGGCCCACCGCGGCCAGCGGGCCGGGCAGCGTACGCACCTTCGCCGGGGCGTGCTTCCACAGCAGCAGTACCGCGATCGTGCCCGCGCACACCGCGAGCGAGGCCACCGCCGTGCCGTCACCGAGGGCGTCCAGGAACGCCCCGGGCAGGCCGGCGACCTTGCCGAGGCCGGAGTCGGGGGCCTTGGCCGCCAGCGCCGGGTACGACTGCCCGGCGATGAGCACCAGTCCGATCCCGGCCAGCATGCCCTCGACGACCGAGACCGAGATGGCGCGGAAGTAACGGCCCAGCTTCAGCAGGCCCATGCCGACCTGGAGGAGTCCGGCGGCGAGCACGATCGCGCCGAGCACCGGCAGCCCGAACTCCTTGACCGCCTCGAAGACGAGCACGGTCATACCGGCGGCCGGACCCGACACCTGCAGGCTGCTGCCCCGCATCAGCCCGGTGACGAGTCCGCCCACGATGCCGGTGACCAGGCCGAGTTCGGCCGGGACCCCGGAGGCGACGGCCACGCCGACGCACAGCGGCAGCGCGACCAGGAAGACGACGAGGGAGGCGGCGAAGTCCCGCCTGAGGTGCGGGAAGCGGGATATGAGGGTGGTGTCCTTGCTGGTCATCGGCGCGCTCACAGGGACTCGAAGGTGTCGGTCTGCGGGCGGTGCGCCTTCACGGCGCCGGTGTGCACCTCGTAGTACCAGGCGTGCAGCGCGAGTTGACCCTCCGACAGCCGCCGCTCGACGCACGGGTACGAGCGCAGCCGCAGCAGCTGGGTCAGGACGTGCGCCCGCACGCCCTCGGCGACCTCCGGATCCTCGGCCTGGCCGGCCGGGCGCGGGGTGGCGTGCGCGAGCCAGTCGCGCACGGCGGGTACGGCGGTCAGGTCGTCGCCGCGTACCAGCGCGCCGACGGCGCCGCAGTGCGAGTGACCGCAGACGACGATGTCGCGGACGCCGAGCACCTCCACGGCGTACTCGATGGTGGCGGCCTCGCTGGTGGGGTGCTGCGAGGTGTGGGGCGGGACGATGTTGCCCGCGGTGCGCAGCTCGAAGAGCTCGCCGGGGCGGGCGCCCGTGATCAGGGCCGGGACGACCCGGGAGTCGGAGCAGGTGATGAACAGCACCTGCGGGGACTGGCCTGCGGCGAGCCTGGCGAACTCCTCAGGGCGCTGTCCGAAGGTACGGGCGTTGTCGATGAGGGGCTGCATATGTGTGAGTTCCTCCTGGCGCGCCTGCACGGGCGCGTCGGACTTGAACGACTTTGTGTGTGGGGGGGGGGAGCGCGGGGCCCGGTCAGCAGCGGAAGACCTGGAGCGCTGCCGGGGTGTGGGCTCTGGAGACTCTGGATGCCGGGTCGTGCGCGGTGCCGGGCGCCGGGGACGGGCTCGTACCGGCCGCCCGGCCGGCTATGTGCGGGTGCGCCTGGGCACAGCCGGCGGCCGGGCAGCGCTGCCGGTCGCGCGGCTCCGGGAGGCCGGCGGGAGCGTCCGGGCAGCCCGGGGTGCGGAGCGTGTCGGCCCCGTCGCGCGCCGGCTTGGCCGGGGCGGTGATCCCGGATTCGGCCTTGGCCTGTGCTTCACCGATCGTATGCGCGGGTGCGAAGGTTTCCGCGTGAGCGAAGAACAGCAGGGCGAGCAGCGAGACGGCAATGGAGGCGAGCGCGGTCCGGGCCGTCGTACCTCGGAACATGCGCCCCCCCTTCCGGAAGATCACGCCTCTCGCACAGGCCAAGCATTGGTCAATGGCTGGTCAAGAAACACATTAACCCTGCAAAGTCCTTTGCAGGGTTAACAGCGCGTTACGCGCACAAGAGAGCGTGAAAAGTGCCGGTTGTGTGGCCGGATCTGGCTCTTGACTACGAGCCCACGAGCCCCTTCGCGTCCCGGGCCAGTGCGGTGAGCCGGGATATCGCGCGGAAGTACTTCTTGCGGTAGCCGCCGTTCAGCATCTCCTCGCTGAACAGCTGGTCGAACGGCAGCCCCGAGGCCAGCACCGGGACCTCGCGGTCGTAGAGCCGGTCCGCCAGCACCACGAGCCGCAGCGCGGTCGACTGGTCCGGCACCGGCCGCACATCGGTGAGGCACACGGCCCTCAGCCCGTCGGTCAGCGCGCCGTAGCGGCTCGGGTGCACCTTGGCCAGGTGCTCCAGCAGATGCGGGAAGTCGTCGAGGGAGGCACCCGCGGTGGCGTAGGCCGCCTTCGTCACCTCTTCGTCGGTGAACGGCTTCGGGGCCTCGGGCAGACCGCGGTGGCGGTAGTCCTCGCCGTCGATGCGCAGGGTGCGGAAGCGGGCCGACAGGCCCTGGATCTCGCGCAGGAAGTCGGCGGCGGCGAACCGGCCCTCGCCCAGCTTGCCCGGCAGTGTGTTGGAGGTGGCGGCGAGCGCCACACCGGCCTCGACCAGCTTGCCCAGCAGGGTCGACACGAGGACCGTGTCGCCCGGGTCGTCCAGCTCGAACTCGTCGATGCACAGCAGACGGTGGCCGGAAAGGGTCTGTACGGTCTTCTGGAAGCCGAGGGCGCCGACCAGGTTCGTCAGTTCCACGAAGGTGCCGAAGGCCTTGAGCGCGGGCTCGGCCGGGGTGGCGTGCCACAGGGAGGCGAGCAGATGGGTCTTGCCGACGCCGTAGCCGCCGTCCAGGTAGACCCCGCGCGGGCCGGCCGGGGCCTTGGGCGCCCTGGCCCTGCCGAAGCCGAAGAGGCCGCGCCGGCCGGCGCCGGAGGCGTGCGCCCCGCCGAGCCCGGCCGCGAAGCCCTCGAGTATCTGTACGGCCTCAATCTGGCTGGGCTGCTTGGGGTCCGGTATGTACGTCGAGAAGCGGACCGAGTCGAAGCGCGGGGGCGGCACCATCTCGGCGACCAGCCGGTCCGCGGGCACGTGCGGCTCGCGGGCGCACAGGGAGAGGGGGCCCGCGTCGGTCAGAGGGCTGGATCCGGGGGCGGTGGTGGAGGACGACACGGTTACCCATGCTAAGCGCCGTGTCAGACTGCACGACATGCGACGCCTGTTCCCTGTGACCGACGAAACAGCAGCCCAGGCCTCCGGCGGGACGGCCGAGAGGGGCGGGGCCGGAGGGGTTGCCGGGGCGCGGGTGGCTCATGGGCCCGGTGCCGCCGCGCTCGTCGATCGCGAGTGGACGCTCGCCGAGCTGGCCGCCGCCTACGCCTACCCGGAGCCGGTGCCGGGCGCCCCACGGCCCTGGCTGCGAGCCAACATGGTCTCCACGCTCGACGGCGCCGCCCAGCACGAGGGGCGCTCCCAGCCCATCTCCAGCGCCGCCGACATGCGGATCTTCGGCACACTGCGGGCGCTCGCGGACGTGATCATGGTGGGCGCGGAAACGGTACGCCAGGAGGGGTACCGCCCCGCACGCGCGCGTGCCGAGTTCGCCGCCGCCCGCGCGGCCGCCGGACAGGGCCCCGCCGCGGCGATCGCGGTCGTCAGCGCGAGCCTGGAGCTGGACTTCTCGCTCCCGCTGTTCACCTCGCCCGTGGTGCCCACGCTGGTCCTCACCGGGGCCGCGGCCCCCGCCGACCGGATCGCCGCGGCCGAGAAGGCCGGCGCCACGGTCGTGATCGCCGGTGCGGGGCCGGGCATCGAGCCCGCCCGCGCCGTACGCGCCCTCGCCGACCTGGGCCACACCCGGCTGCTCACCGAGGGCGGTCCCCGGCTGCTCGGACGGCTGGTCTCCGCCGAGGTGGTGGACGAGATGTGCCTGACCCTCTCGCCGATGCTCACCGCGGGCGACGCACAGCGCATCGCCGGGGGGCCGCCGGTCGCCGTGCCGCACCGGTTCGAACTCGTGTCCCTTCTCGAAGAGGCCGGATTTCTGTTCGGTCGTTACCGTCGGTCCTAAATAGGCGGAATATGTCGTTCCGTTTAGCTTCCGGAGGGCAGACTTAGTCCGCAGATCCCGTGCGATCACGGGGCAGGATGGTTTCCGCAGGGGCCTTGTCAGGGTCCCCGGAGGAGAAGAGGCGTTCGGTGTTCACAAGCGTTCTGATGATCGAGAAGGCCTTGACGTCCGCCGACGTGGAGTTCGTCACCACCTTGCACGGAGACGAGCCGGTCACGTTCCACGTGCTCCTCCAGCCGCGCGGCGACCAGGCGGACCGCCTGCTGCGGGCCATCGACGACATCGCGCTCGGCGAACTCGACGAGGCGGTGCGGGAAAGGGAGACCCCCGAGGGGGAGGACGCCAGGAGCGTCGGGCAGCAGGCGCTGGACGTGTCCGTGCAGGCGTTGCACGCCGCGGGGAGCCGGGCCGACGGGCGGCTGGTCGAGGATCATCCGCTGGACGCGCTGAAGTCGTTGGTCGCCGAAGTGGAAGCCGACGAGGTGATCGTGCTGACGGATCCGCATTACGTGGAGGAGTTCTTCCACCGGGACTGGGCTTCCCGGGCCCGGCACAAGGTGGGGGTGCCGGTGCTGAAGTTGTTCTCGCACAGCAAGGCCTAGGCGCCAGGGCCCCGCGCCCCTTCAGGTCGGCATAGGCTAGGCCTGCTCCAGCCCGCACCGTACTTGGGAGAAGAACACATGGCACCCGGCCTTCCTACCGCCATGGACCGACCGCATTTCATCGGCATCGGCGGCGCCGGGATGTCGGGGATCGCCAAGATCCTGGCGCAGCGCGGGGCCGAGGTCGCCGGGAGCGATGCCAAGGAGTCGGCGACCGCCGAGGCGCTGCGGGCGCTCGGGGCGACCGTGCACATCGGGCACGCGACGGAGCACCTCGCCGACGACGCGAGCTGTGTCGTCGTCTCGTCGGCGATCCGCGAGGACAACCCCGAGCTGGCCCGCGCCGCCGAGCTGGGCATCCCGGTGGTGCACCGCTCCGACGCGCTCGCCGCGCTGATGGAGGGGCTGCGCCCGATCGCCGTGGCCGGCACCCACGGGAAGACGACGACCACCTCGATGCTGGCCGTCTCCCTCACCGAGCTGGGCCTGAAGCCGTCGTACGCCATCGGCGGCGACCTCGACGCGCCCGGCTCCAACGCGCTGCACGGCGAGGGCGACATCTTCGTAGCCGAGGCGGATGAATCGGACCGCAGCTTCCACAAGTACGCGCCCGAGGTCGCCATCGTCCTCAACGTCGAGCTGGACCACCACGCCAATTACGCCTCGATGGACGAGATCTACGAGTCCTTCGACACCTTCGCCGGCAAGATCGTGCCCGGTGGGACACTGGTGATCTCCGCCGACCACGAGGGCGCCCGGGAGCTGACCCGGCGGCTGGCGGGGTCGGTGAAGACGGTGACGTACGGCGAGGCGGACGACGCCGACGTACGAGTGCTCGCCGTCGTGCCGCAGGGGCTGAAGAGCCAGGTCACCGTCCTGCTGGAGGGCCGGGAACTGACCTTCACCGTGTCCGTCCCCGGCCGGCACTACGCCCTCAACGCCGTCGCCGCGCTCACCGCCGCCGCCGCGCTCGGCATCCCGGCCGACGGGCTCGCGCCCGCCCTCGCCGCCTACACCGGCGTCAAGCGGCGCCTGCAGCTCAAGGGCGAGGCCGCCGGGGTGCAGGTCATCGACTCCTACGCCCACCACCCCACCGAGATGACCGCCGACCTGGAGGCCATGCGCGCCGCCGCCGGTGACTCCCGCATCCTCGTCGTCTTCCAGCCGCACCTGTTCTCCCGCACCCAGGAACTCGGCAAGGAGATGGGCCGGTCGCTGGCGCTCGCCGACGCCTCGGTGGTCCTCGACATCTACCCGGCCCGCGAGGACCCGATCCCGGGCGTGACCAGCGAGCTGATCATCGAGGCCGCACGCGCGGCCGGCGCCGACGTCACCGCCGTCCACGACAAGACCGAGATCCCCGAGGTGATCGCGGGAATGGCGAAGCCCGGCGATCTCGTTCTCACCATGGGCGCGGGCGACGTGACCGACCTGGGCCCGCTGATCCTGGACCGCCTGTCGCAGTAAAGGGGCTGACGCTCATGTCGTACGACGTCGAGAAGCCGGACGAGCAGTGGCGGGCGGAGCTGAATCCGGCCGAGTACGCAGTGCTGCGGCAGGCCGCCACCGAGCCGGCGTTCACCGGTGAGTACACCGACACCAAGACCGAGGGCGTCTACTCCTGCCGTGCCTGCGGCGCCGAACTGTTCACCTCGGACACGAAGTTCGCGTCGCACTGCGGCTGGCCGTCCTTCTTCGACCCGAAGGACACCGACGCGGTGGAACTGGTCGAGGACCGCTCCCACGGCATGGTCCGCACCGAGGTGCGCTGCGCCCGCTGCGGCTCCCACCTCGGGCATGTCTTCGAGGGCGAGGGGTATCCGACCCCGACCGACCAGCGGTACTGCATCAACTCCATCTCCCTGCGGCTGACGCCCGCCGAGGGCTGACCCGCCGCCGTGAGGCAACGGCCCGCGTCCTCGCCCGGGGCTGCCGAGGGCGCTGGGATCGACGAGGCTGGTGCCCCACTCGCTCCGGGTTTGAGATTCTGTGAGGGTGTTGGGTGTGGCGCGTTGGATTCGGTCCCATCGCAGGCCCGTGCCCGCCGACAGCGGCCGCCGCGACGGCGGCGGCCACGAGGGAACCGCCGCGTCCGCGCAGGGCGAGGACTCCGCGGACGCCGCCGGATCCCCACGGTCCGCGGACGGCCGGTCGGCTGCCGGTGACGCGACGGCCGGCGCGCGCCTGAGCGTGCTGCGCGAAGCGCTGGCCGGGATAGGCACGACCCTGGACGAGGCCACGACCTGCGCCGAGCTGACCCGGATCGCCGTACGCATGGTCGGCGGCACGGCCGCCGTGATGCGCCGGACCGGCCAGGCCATCTCCGGGTACGAGGCGATCACCGGGGACGCCGACCTGCTGCCCGACGCCCGCTGGGCCACCGCGGTGACCCGCGAGGCGGCCGTACCGGCGCTCGGCGACCAGCCCGAGCCCTGGGTCGAGTACGCCGCCGCCACCCGCACCCGGATCGCCCTGTGCGCGCCGCTGACCAGCGGCGACGACCGGTACGGCGTCCTGGTGTGGGCGCGCTCCGGGCAGCAGCCGCTGGGCCGTGCCAAGGCCGAGCTGCTCAGCCTGCTCGCCGAGCGCGCCGCCTCCCACATCCGGCAGGCGCGCGCCTATGAGAGCGTCAACCGCACCGCCGGTGACCTGCAACGCGCCCTGCTCTCCGAGCCCGGCCGCCCGCACCCCAACCTCGACATCGCCATCCGCTACCTCCCGGCCGGCGGAGGCGTCCTGGTCGGCGGCGACTGGTGCGAGACCGTACGGCTGCACTTCGGGCGGACCCTGCTGGTCGTCGGCGACGTCATGGGGCACGGCCTGGAGGCCGCCGTCGACATGAACGCCTACCGTTCCTCCCTGCGCTACATCGCCTCCGCCGACCTGCCCCCGCACCGGGTGCTGCGGCAGATGGACGACATCGCCTCCAAGGAGGCGGAGCTGCGGCCCGCCACCTGTCTGCTCGCCCGCGTCGACCCGGGACGCCGCCAGGTCACGCTGGCCAGCGCCGGGCATCTGCCGCCCGCGCTCATCACCGCGGACGGCGCGGCCACGCTCCTGCCCGTCCCCGTCGGACCACCGCTGGGCACCGGGCTCGGCGGGTACGAGATGGCCACGCATCCGCTGACCGAGGGGCAGACCCTGGTCCTGTTCACCGACGGCCTGGTGGAACGCCGTGGTGAGGACATCGACCGTTCTCTGGAGCGGCTGTCGGCCGTGCGCTTTTCCGTCGGGGGCGGGCTCGAGGACGTCCTGGACACCATCCTCAGCCGCCTGGACGCGCGGCATGCGGAGGACGATGTCGCCGCGCTCGCCGCGCGCTCGCATCACCGGCCGGGGGGTCTGGCCGACGCCGCCGCGCCGTAGGGGTGCGGCTGCGGTGTCCCGTCGTAGGGGTGCGGGTCGTCCGGTGCGTTTCGCCGGCGGCCTGCGCATCGGATGGGCGCGGCATCCCGTGCTTTCTCCACCCGCCCATCCCGCGGCACCCGTTCGGCCCCGGCCGGGCTGCGGGCCCCGGCCGGCCGTATCGATACTCAAGTGACAGTCGTCCGGCAGGAGAACGACAGCATCCGCGGGCGAAGCTCGTCACCCAGGACCCGATCAAGGAGCTGTGTCCGTGACGACCCTCCAGTCCCGTACCGCGCCCCCCACGGCGATCCGCCCCCGGGTCGTGGCGCGCACCGGCCTGTACACCCTGCTGGCCGTCAACGCCGCCGTCGTGGCCTGGTTCTTCGCCCAGGCCGGATTCGCCTCGAACACGCTGATCGTGCTGGGCCGCCTCGCCGGCCTGTACGGCGCCCTCCTCATGGCCTTCCAGCTGCTGCTGGTGGCCCGGCTGCCCTGGCTGGACCGCCGGATCGGCATGGACCGGCTGACCGCCTGGCACCGCCGCACCGGCATCGGCGTCGTGTGGACCCTGCTCACCCACGCGGTGTTCATCACCTTCGGTTACGCCCAGGAGTCCTCGATGGACCCGGTGAACCAGCTGGTGAACCTCGCCGAGACCGTCGAGGGCGTGCTGCGCGCCCTCGTCGCGCTCGCGCTGCTCCTCGTGGTCGGCGCCACCTCGGCCCGCTGGGCACGCCGCCGACTCGCCTACGAGACCTGGCACTTCATCCATCTGTACACCTACGTCACCGTGGTCCTCGCCTTCACCCACCAGGTCGCGGCCGGTACGACCTTCACCGCCTCGCCCGCCGCCAGGGCGTACTGGTACACGGTGTGGGGCGTCGCCCTCGGCGCGGTGTTCCTGGGCCGGCTGGTACTGCCGCTGTGGCGGAACCTGCGGCACCGGCTGCGCGTCGCGGCGGTCGTACCCGAGTCCGACGACGTCGTCTCCGTCTACGTCACCGGTCGCGACCTGGACCGGCTGCCCGCGCGGGCCGGCCAGTTCTTCCTCTGGCGCTTCCTCACCCGGGACCGCTGGTGGCAGGCCAACCCGTTCTCCCTGTCGGCCGCCCCCGACGGCCGTACCCTGCGCCTCACCGCCAAGGCGTCCGGCGCCGGCAGCGCCTCCCTGCGCCGGATCCAGGTCGGCACCCGTGTCTTCGCCGAGGGCCCCTACGGCGCCTTCACCACGCTGCACCGCACCCGCCCGGAGTCCGTGCTGATCGCCGGCGGCGTCGGCGTCACCCCCATCCGGGCGCTGCTGGAGGACCTGGAGGGCCACGCCGTGGTCATCTACCGGGTGGCCACCGACCGCGACGCCGTCCTCTACGACGAACTGCGCGACCTCGCCCTCACCAAGGGAGCCGAGCTGCACCTGGTGACCGGGCCCGTCGCCCCCGACAAGCTCGCCCCGCGCGAGCTGGTGCGGCTCGTCCCCGACATCGGCGACCGGGACGTCTTCCTGTGCGGGCCGCCCGGCATGATGACCGCCGTACTGCGCAGCCTGGCCGACCTGGGCGTGCCCAAGCGGCAGATCCACTTCGAGCGTTTCAGCCTCGCGGGCTGAGAGAGGGCATCCCACCGTGAAGCGAGCCATTCCCGTCTTCGTCCTGACCGTCGCGGGCCTGATCCCGGTGTGGCGCTACCAGCCCTCGACAGGGACGACGGACATCGCCCAGCCGGCGTCGACGCCGGCTCCCGTGCGGTCGTCGTCCCCTTCACGCGCTGCGTCACCGTCCGCGTCACCCTCTGCTTCGGCCTCCGTGCCGTCCTCGAAGGTCGTGGCGGGTCCCGCGGTGAGCACCTCGAAGGGTGTCATCCAGGTGGAGGTGACCTTCCGGGGCGACCGGATCGCCTCCGTGCGGATGCTCCAGGCGCCGCACCACCGGCAGACCGTGTTCGCCGTACCGCAGCTGATCGCGGAGACGCTCGAGGCGCAGAGTGCCCATATCGACTCGGTGTCCGGCGCCACCATCACGAGCGGCGGATACAGGGAGTCCCTTCAGGCCGCGCTCGACGCCAAGGGCTCCTGACATGCGGCGTGTCGAGCACGTCATGGGCTTCCCGGTCTCGCTGCGGATCGACGACGAGGGGGACTTCGAGCCGGCCGCCGACGCCGTCTTCGCCTGGCTGCGCCAAGTGGACGTCCGCTTCAGCCCGTTCCGGCACGACAGTGAGGTCTCCCGGTACGGGCGCGGCGAGTTGGCGGCGGACGAGCTGAGCGCGGACCTGACGGAGGTGCTCGGCCTGTGTGAGCAGTACCGGGCCGCGACCGGCGGCGCCTTCGACGTCCGGCTGCCCGGCCGGAACCTCGACCCCTGCGCGGTGGTCAAGGGCTGGTCGGTGCAGCGGGCGGCGGGAGTGCTGTCGGCCGCCGGGGCGCGGCGGTTCTGCCTCAATGCCGGCGGCGATGTCGTGGTCTCCGGCGGGCCGTGGCGGGTCGGGATACGGCATCCGGAACAGGCCGGCCGGCTCTGTGCCGTGCTGGCGGTCACCGACGCCGCGGTGGCGACCTCCGGGCGGTACGAGCGCGGCGACCACATCCTCGACGGCCGCACCGGACGCCCCGCGACCGGGCTGCTCAGCCTCACGGTGGTGGCCCCGACCCTGACCGAGGCGGACGGGACGGCCACGGCCGCCTTCGCCCTGGGCCCCGACGGACCGGCCTGGGCCGCCGCCCGCACCGGCTGCGAGGTGTTCGCGGTCGACACCGCGCGCCGCACCGTCCGCACACCGGGACTGCCGGTGGCGGCCTAGCCGTCGCTCGCCGCCGCTGCCCGGCCATTCGCCCGCCAAAACGCTGAAACACTCGCGGTCTAGACTCTTTCCGCAACGGCCTGCGCACGGACGACCTCGGCCGAAAACGGGCGGAGATCTGCCAAACCCGAAGGGTATTCGGCGTTTTGATACGGATAGATTCAGTCACGAAGCGGTATCCGGACGGCACGGTCGCGGTGGACCGGCTGTCACTGGAGATACCGGACCGCGCGATCACCGTCCTCGTCGGGCCCTCCGGCTGCGGCAAGACGACGACCCTGCGGATGATCAACCGGATGGTGGAGCCCACCGAGGGCAGCATCCTCCTCGACGGCACGGACATCCGGCAGCAGCCCGTCAACACCCTGCGCCGTTCGATGGGTTACGTCATCCAGAACGCCGGACTCTTCCAGCACCGCACCATCCTCGACAACATCGCCACCGTGCCCCGGCTGCTCGGCCGGCCCAAGCAGCAGGCACGTACCCGGGCCGCGGAGCTGATGGAGCGGGTCGGGCTCGACGCCTCGCTCGCCAAGCGGTACCCGTACCAGCTCTCCGGCGGCCAGCAGCAGCGCGTAGGTGTGGCGCGGGCGCTCGCCGCCGATCCGCCGGTGCTGCTGATGGACGAGCCGTTCTCCGCCGTAGACCCCGTGGTACGCAAGGGACTTCAGGACGAACTCCTGCGTATCCAGGAGGAGTTGGGCAAGACGATCGTCTTCGTCACGCATGACATCGACGAGGCGATCAAGCTCGGCACGATGGTCGCCGTGCTGCGCACCGGCGGCCGGCTCGCCCAGTTCGCCCCGCCCGCCGAGCTGCTCAGCGCGCCCGCCGACGCTTTCGTGGAGGACTTCCTCGGCGCCGACCGCGGCATCCGCCGGCTCTCCTTCTTCCCGTCCGCCGGCCTGGAGTTGCAGACCGCGCCGATCGTGGGCATCGAGGCCGACGCGGCCGAGCTCGCCTCCCGCTGCGACGCCCCCTATCTCCTGGTCACCGACCTCGACGGCAGGCCGCTCGGCTGGAGCGAACCGGACCGGCTCACCGCCGGGGCCATCGACAAGGACCGACTCCTGGACCACGGGCGCCCGTTCGTGCCCGGCACCGACTCGCTGCGCGCCGCGCTCGACGGCGCCGTGCTCTCGCCGACCGGCTGGGCCGTCGCGGTGGACGGTGAGGGACGCGCGGTCGGTGTCGTCTCCCAGCAGGTCATCGGCGAGGCCATCCGCGCCGCCCACAGCCGGGTCGCGGACGGCACGGATGCCGAGGGCGGCCAGGACGCGGACGACGCCGGTGCCGAGCGCGGCCGGGATGCCGACGGTGCCGACGCCAAGGCCGCCCGATGAACGGCTTCTTCGACCTCCCGAGCGACCTCCAGCACAGCTGGCTCGGCCTCGTCGGGCTGCATGTGCGCGAGGGCCTGCTGCCGGTGCTGGCCGCGCTGCTCGTCGCGCTGCCCGTGGCCCAGCTGTGCGTCCGCTTCCGCTGGGTCTACCCGCCCGTCCTCGGCGTCACCACCGTGCTCTACTCCATTCCCTCGCTGGCGTTCTTCGTCGTCCTCATCGACTACTTCGGGCAGAGCGAGACCACGGTGATGATCCCGCTCGCGGTCTACAGCCTCGTGGTGCTGGTGCCGGGGATCGTGGACGGCGTCCGCTCGGTCCCCCAGGAGACCCTCGCCGCCGCCCAGGCCATGGGCTTCGGGCCCGTACGTCGGTACCTCCAGGTCCAGTTGCCCATCGCCGTCCCCGCGATCATCGCGGGCCTGAGGGTGGCGGTCGTCTCCAGCCTCTCCCTGGTCAGCGTCGGCATGCTCATCGGCAACCAGGGCGCGCTCGGCAACATGCTCAACGACGCCACCACCTACGACCGGCCCGCCCTGGCCGTGAACTCGGTGCTGACGACGGCGGTGCTGGGCATCCTCGCCGACGGCCTGCTGGTCCTCGTCCGCCGCCTCCTCACCCCCTGGATGCCGAGGAAGGGTGCCACCCGGTGAACGTCCTGAACTTCGCACACGCCTTCTTCAGCGACAGCGCCCAGTGGCACGGCTACGACGGCATCCCCACCCGGCTCGCCGAGCACGTCGGGTACTCCCTGGAAGCGCTGCTGTTCGCCGCCCTGATCGGGCTGCCCATCGGCCTGGTCACCGGCCACTACGGCCGCGGCGGCAACGCCCTCGCCCTGATCGCCACCGCGGGCCGGGCCCTGCCCAGCTTCGGCCTGCTGGTGCTGATGTTCATCTGGATCGGGTTCGGTCTGTTGCCGGTGATGATCCCGCTGGTCGTGCTCGCCGTACCGCCCATCCTGGTCACCACCTACGAGGCGATCCGCTCCGTCGACCCCTCGCCCGTGGACGCCGCCCGGGGCATGGGCATGGCCGAGGCGCGCGTGCTGTTCCAGGTGGAAGTGCCCGTCGCGCTCCCGCTGATCCTGAGCGGCCTGCGCACCGCGGCCATCCAGATCGTCTCCACCGCCACCATCGCGGCCTACGTCAGCCTCGGCGGCCTCGGCCGGTACATCATCGACGGCCTCTACCAGAGGAACTACGAGAAGGTCGTCGGCGGCGCCACCCTGGTCGCCGCCCTCGCCCTCGCCACCCTCGTGGTGTTCTGGGCGGTGTCCCGGATCACGGTCTCGCCGGGGGTACGGCGGAGCGGCTGAGGCCTGCCGCCGGTGCGGGCCACAGGGCGCGGACAGGACGCACCGGCGGGCTGTGCCCACAACCGACCACAGATCGAGGCCAATCAGTGATCTGTGGCCCTTGACTGACCGAGAACCGGCTGGATTGGATCAGTGAGTGACTTCCACCAACCGCATCAGCAGGTCCATCCGGAGGAACCGAGGCGCGGCGGTGGTCGCCCTCGCGGCGGCGACGGCCCTGCTGGCGGGCTGTTCCTCCAGCGACGGCAAGTCCGGCGGCAACCCCCTGACGGACGACAAGGCAAGCGGCGACACCGTCGTCGTCGGATCCAACAACTTCCCCGAGAGCACCCTGCTCGCCGACATCTACGGCGAGGCCCTCAAGGCCAAGGGAATCAAGGTCAGTTACAAGCCGAACATCGGCAGCCGCGAGACCACCTACGGGCTGATCAAGAACGGCTCCATCAAGGTGCTGCCCGAGTACAACGGCGCGCTGCTGGCCTACCTCGACCCGAAGGCCACGCCGAAGACGGCCGACGCCACCACCGCGGCCATCGAGGCCAAGCTGGACTCCAAGCTGACCCTGCTCAAGCCCTCGCCGGCCCAGGACAAGGACTCGGTCACGGTCAACGCGGCCACCGCGAAGAAGTACCACCTCACCGAGAAGTCCTCCATCGCCGACCTCAAGGACGTCGCCAAGGACCTGGTCATGGGCGCCTCGCCGGAGTTCCAGACCCGGCAGCAGGGCCTGGTGGGCCTGAAGTCGGTCTACGGCCTTCAGTTCAAGTCCTTCAAGGCGCTGGACGCGGGCGGCCCGCTCACCCGGGCGGCGCTGAAGAAGGACGCCGTGCAGGTCGCGGACATCTTCACCACGGCCCCGGCCATCTCCAAGGAGAAGTTCGTCGTCCTGCAGGACCCCAAGAACCTCTTCGGCTTCGAGAACGTCCAGCCGCTCGTGGACAAGAGCGCGGTGTCCCAGAAGGGCGTCGACGCGCTGAACGCGGTCTCCGCCAAGCTCGACACCGCGACCCTGGTGGACCTGAACGCCCAGGTGCAGACCCAGGGCAAGGACCCGCTGGACGTGGCCAAGGCCTGGCTGAAGTCCGCGGGGCTCGCCTGACAAGCCGCCGTACGGCCCTGTGAGATTTCTTCATACAGGGCCGGCCCGATGGAAGAAATCCGCACACCCGCCGCTCCCGGTGGAGTCGGCGGGACTCCTCCTCGCACGCTCTCCACGGGGCCGATCCCGGTCCTGTGGAGAGCGTGAGAGGAAACCCATGACCACGCAAGACGTGGCTGTCGCCATTCCCTGCCGCAGGCGCTGGCCGGGCCTGGCCGCCCTGCTGCTCGGCGAGGCGATGAACCTGCTGGACGCCACCGTCGTCCAGGTGGCCGCCCCGGCCGTCCATGCCGACCTGGGTGGGCCGGTCTCCGACGTGCAGTGGTTCGGCGCCGCCTACACCCTGCCGTTCGCCGTGCTGCTGATCACCGGCGGGCGGCTCGGGGACATCGCGGGCAGGCGCCGGATGTTCGTCCTCGGCGTCACGGTGTTCACGGTGGCGTCCATGGCCTGCGCCCTGGCTCCGGCGCCGGGGCTGCTCATCGCCTTCCGGGCCGTGCAGGGTGCCGCGGCGGCGCTGATGATTCCGCAGACCATCGGGCTGATCAAGGCGATGTTCTCGGGAGAGGAGACGGGCAAGGCGCTCGGCAGCATCGGGCCGGTGATGGGCCTCGCCGCCGTGTGCGGGCCCGTCGTCGGCGGTGTGCTGACCCACGCCGACCTGTTCGGCTCGTCCTGGCGGTCCGCGTTCCTGGTGAACGTGCCGGTGGCCGCGCTGGTCCTGGCCCTCGCCCGGAACCTCCCGGAGAACCGCGCCCCGCACCGTCCGCCCCTCGACTGGCGCGGCACCGCCCTGGCCGCACTCGGCACCGGACTCCTGGTGTACCCGCTGATCGACGGCAATCTGCGTCAACTCCCGCCAGTGCACTGGCTTTTGCTCGGCGCCGGGCTGCTGGTGCTCGCCGGATTCGCCTGGCACCAGCGGCACACCTCCCGCCCCCTGCTGGAGCCCAGCCTGTTCACCCACCGTGGCTTCCCGGCCGCGCTCGTCACCTCCACGGCCTTCTTCGCGGTGACCAACGGGCTGACCGTGGTGGTCGTCCTGCAACTCCAACTCGACGCCGGTACAGGCGTGCTGGCGTCGGGCCTGAGTCTGCTGCCGTGGTCCGCCGGGCTCGCCGTCGCGTCCTGGTGGTCGGGCTCGCGGCTGGTACGGCGGCACGGGCGGCGGGTGATGCCGTACGGGCTCGGGCTGCTGCTGGCCGGACTGCTCGCCGCCGTTATCGCCTACCGGACGACCACACCGGGCCACTACCCGGTCGCGCTGCCGCCCGCCCTCGCCCTCGTCGGCCTCGGCGCCGGCCTGTTCACCCCCGCCTTCTTCACCCTCGCCCTGCGACCCCTGCGCCCGCACGAGGTCGGCTCGGCGGCCGGACTGCTCAATGCGGTGCAGCAGTTGGGGGCCACGCTGGGAGTGGCGGTCCTCGGCAGCGCCTACCTGGCGGGGACGGGCCCGGGCGCACCACAGGGTGCGTGCTGGGTGGCGGTGGGCCTGCTGGCCGTGGCTTGGGCGGCGAGCGTGAGGGTGGGGGAGGAGGAGCGAGCCTAGTGACCTGGTCTTGAGTTCACGTTTCGCCACGTGAGTGGTCGTTCGTTTCAGATTGCGGTGTGGGTGGTGACGGCGGCTGCCGGCTGCGGTCTGCTGGAGGTGTGGGCGACAGCAGGCTGCAGCCGCTGGTGTTATCCGAGGACGAGCGGCTGGTGTTGCAGGGGTGGGCCAAACGCCGGACAACCGCGCAGGGGCTGGCCAGACGGGCCCGGATCGTGCTGGCCTGCGCAGGGGGATTGAACAACACCGCAGTGGCTGCACGGCTGGGGACCGATCGCGCGACCGTGCGCCGGTGGCGGACCAGATTTCTCCAGTACCGGCTCGACGGGCTGTCCGACGAGCCACGTCCCGGTGTGCCCCGCGCCATCACAGACGCCCAGGTGGAAGAGGTGGTGGTGCGCACTCTCGAAGAGGTGCCCGAGGGTGCCACCCACTGGTCGAAGCGGGAGCTGGCGAAGCGAGTGGGAATCTCTCCGACGAGCGTGCTGCGGATCTGGCGGGCGTTCGGGCTGCAGCCCTGGCGGACGGAGGATTTCAAGATCTCCCCGCTCCCGCTGCTGATCGACAGGATCCAAGACGTGGTCGGGCTGTATCTCGCTCCGCCGGCGAACGCGGCAGTTTTCGCGGTGGACGAGAAGCCGCAGATCCAGGCCCTTGAGCGGACCGCTCCGGTGCTGCCGATGGTGCCCGGCACCCCTGAGCGGCGCAGTTTCGACTACGTCCGGCACGGCACCGTGGATCTGTTCGCCGCCCTGAACACCGCCACCGGCAAGGTGATCGGGAAGCTGTCGGCGACGCATCGGGCGGTGGACTTCCGCGACTTTGTCGATGAGATCGACCGCCAGACCGATCCCGGCCTGGCGGTCCACGTGATCTGCGACAACCTCTCCGCCCACAAGGCGCCGGTCGTGCACAAGTGGCTTCTGGCCCATCCTCGGTTCGAGCTGCACTTCACCCCGACCTACTCGTCCTGGATCAACCAGGTCGAGCGGTGGTTCGCCGAACTACAGCGGCGATGTCTGGAGCGCGGGGTTTTCTGCTCACTCGACGAGTTGAAGACCGCGCTCAAGGACTGGATCAAGACCTGGAACGAGCAGGCTCGGCCCTTCAGATGGACCAAGACCGCGGACCAGATCATCGACCGCATCTGCGGCTACTGCGACAGGATCTCCGGACCAGGTCACTAGTGTGATGCGCCTGAAATCGCAGGCTTAAGTCTGTAGCCTGTTTTCATGTCTCGGGGTCCTCGTGCCGTCGAAGTTGTGCTGTCCGATGAGGAGCGCGCCGAGTTGTTGCGCTGGGCGGGCGGGGCAGTGGCGCCCCGTCTCGCCGAGCGGGCACGCATCGTCTTGGCGTGTGCGGATGGGAAGCCGAATACGCGTGTGGCGGCGGAGTTCAAGGTAACCGCGGACACGGTGAGGAAGTGGCGCTCGCGGTTTGCTGCCCGGCGGATGGCCGGGCTTGCGGATGAGCCGCGGCCGGGCCGACGCAAGTCGGAGCTGGTGCTCAGTGATGACGAACGGGCTCAGCTGACGCGTTGGGCGAGGCGCGCGAAGACCGCGCAGTTTTTGGCTCTGCGCGCGAGGATCGTGCTGCGGTGCGCGGAGGGCGGGACGAACAAGCAGGTGGCGGCCGAGCTCGGGGTGAGCGAGCAGTCGGTGAACCGCTGGCGGGCCCGGTTCGTCAAGCGGCGGCTGGACGGTCTGGTCGACGAGCCGCGGCCCGGCCGGCCGCCGTCCATCCTGCTCGACCAGGTCGAGGACGTGGTCGTCGCGACGCTGGAATCCGCCCCGGGCCAGGACACCCACTGGTCGCGGGCCTCCATGGCCGCCCGCACCGGGCTGTCGAAGTCCACCATCGGGCGGATCTGGAAGAAGTTCGACCTCAAGCCGCACCTGCAGGACGCCTTCAAGCTCTCCACCGACCCGCAGTTCGTCGCGAAGGTCGTCGACGTCGTCGGCCTGTACCACAACCCGCCGGAGAAAGCCGTGGTGTTGTGCGTGGACGAGAAGAGCCAGATTCAGGCGCTGGACCGCTCGCAGCCGGTGCTGCCGATGATGCCGGGCATGCCCGAACGGCGCACCCACGACTACCTGCGACACGGCATCACCAGCCTGTTCGCCGCCTTCAACATCGCCGACGGCACTGTCATCGGTGAACTGCACCGCCGCCACCGGGCCGTCGAGTTCAAGAAGTTTCTGGTCACGATAGACAAGGCGGTTCCTGCCGGGCTCGATGTGCACCTGGTGTGTGACAACTACGCCACCCACAACACCCCCGAGATCAAGACCTGGCTCGGCAAGCACCCCCGCTTCCATGTCCACTTCACTCCGACCGGCTCTTCCTGGATCAACCAGGTCGAGCGGTGGTTCGGCCTGCTCACCGACAAGCTCATCCGCCGAGGCGTCCACACCTCGGTGAAGGCGCTGGAGGAGGACATCAGGGCCTGGATCGACTCATGGAACGAGAACCCCCGGCCCTTCACCTGGACCAAGACCGCCGACGAGATCCTCAAATCCCTCGCCGACTACCTCACCAAGCTCACTCCGCCAGCCACCGAAAATCAGCGAGAGACTTAAGCCTGCGATTTCAGGCGCATCACACTAGGCGGGGCACCGCGGCTCCCCACGGGGCGCGGGGCCGCATCACTATGCGGCTCCGCCGCGTGGGCGCGACCAGCCACCACGCACCCGCAGCCGCGTGCGGTCTCAACCGACCCGGTGGGTGGGCGTGTGGAGACGCCGTACCCTCGCCAGATCCGTCAGCACCGGACTCGCCGCCTTGAGCGTACGCAGCACGGGACTCGTCTCCAGCGCGTCGATCTCCCGCAGCGCACCGAGCCGCCGGGTGAGATAGCGGTGCAGGTCGGCCGGGTCGCGGCACAGGGCCTGGGCGACCAGGTTGGTGCGGCCGGTGGTCGCGGCCACGAAGGCCAGCTCGTCATGGCCGGCCAGGGCGAGCGCGGCCTTCTCCAGGTCCGCCGGGCGCACCGACAGCCACAGCAGGGCCCGGGTGTGGACGCCGAAGAGCCCGGCGTCCACCTCCACGTCGAAGAACAGCGCGCCCGACGCGCGGAGTTCGGCCAGCCGCCGGGCCACGGTCGTGGGCGACCAGCCCGTCTCCTGGGCCAGCTCCTGCTGCCCGGCCCGCCCGTCCCGCTCCAGCGCCGCCAGCAACTCCCCGTCCTCCGGCCCCGGTTGCCGTACTCCCTCGGCGCTCTCCCGGTACTCCAGCGCTGCCTGCTGCTCCTGATCCAGTGCCTGCGCGCTGCGCCGCCAGTTGGCGGGACCGCCCAGGTAGGTGTGCAGCAGGCAGTGCGCGGAGACGGCGGTGATGCCGCTGGTGCGCGGCACGTCATGCAGCAGGAGGGAGCCGGGGGAGGAGTCCTCGGCCGGGGCGTGGATCACCGCCGTGATCTCCGTGCCTCCCGAAGTCAGCTTCACCCAGGACGTGTCCGGCCGCCGCACCAGCGCCCCGGCGATGTCCCGCGCAGAACGTGCCGTCGCCGTCAGCCGGACCAGCCACTGCGCGCGGCCCGCCCGGTCCGGGTCGGCGAGGCCCACCACGCGCAGCCCCGCCTCCGTGCGCAGCCGGCGGTAACGGCGGGCCACGGTCTGCGCCGAGACCCCGAGCACCTCGGCGATCCTGCTGAACGGCGCGCGGCCGTCCAGGTGCAGGGCGTGGATGAGGGCACGGTCGAGTTCGTCGAGCATGCCCCCATCCTCGCGCGGTCCGGCCGGCTCAGAGGTCGAACTCGTGCGGCGGCAGGTCCAGCGTGTAGCACGCCTCGCGCACCACCGCCTGTTCCGTCTTGTCGAAGTCGCCGTCCGCGCCGCCGATCACGATGCCGATCTGGACGACCGCCCGCGCCTCGGCCGGCTTCTTCTTCGCCTTCGCGATCTCCTGCAGCACGCTCACCTTGCCGAAGGCGAAGTCGGTCGTCAGCTTGTTCAGGTTCTCCTCGAAGCGGCGCCTGAGGTCGTCCGCCGGGAAGTTCTGCAACACCTCGTTCGTCGCGATGAGCTGAGCCACCCGCTGCCGCTCCGAGGGGGCGACGGTCCCGTCCGCGGCGGCCACGAGCGCGCACATCATAGAAACTCATGGCGCCACCGAGAAGTTCCTGCGGACCTAAACTGAATGCCCACACCCACCGAACCCGGCACGACACCAAGGAAGCAGAGGAAGGCGACAGTGGCGACAGCTCCCGGCACCGGCCACCTGGACCCCTCCGCCGAGGTGCTCGCCGAGGCGGCCGCCGCCTTCGGTCTGCTCGCCTCGCCCGCCCGGCTGCACATCGTGTGGGCGCTGATCCAGGGGGAGAGCGACGTCACCGGGCTCGCCGGGCGGGTCGGCGGCGCGCTGCCCGCCGTCAGCCAGCACCTGACCAAGCTGAAACTCGCCGGGCTCGTCCGCTCCCGTCGCGAGGGCCGCCGCCAGGTGTACTTCGTGGACGCCGCCGCACAGGCCGCCGTCGTCGACGTCGTACGCCTGCTCGTCGGCCGGCTCGCCGAACGGGACGCCGCCGTCCCGGCCCCGGCCCGCCTCCTCCGTGGCCTCTGAGAACCCGGCGGGCCCGGTGCCCGGACCCGCCGCGGCACCTCCCTGAGTCCGCGCGGGCCGGTGTCCAGGAGCCGCAGCACCTGGAGGCCGCCGTACGGCTCGCCGCATACGGCGACCCCCCGCCCCGCCCGCACACCCCTACCGCGCTCCGGCGCAGCCTGCGCGGTGTGCGCGCCCCGTTCACCGCCGTGCTCCTCGCCCTCGGCCTGGTCCCGGCGTTCGTCGCCTCCTGGGGCACCGCCACGGTGATCCTCTCCCTGGTCGCCGTCGGCTGCGTGCCGCGCGCGGCCGGTGAGCGCCGCGCCGACCACGCGCTCGCCGCCCTGCGCGAACCGGTCGCCGGCACGGCCACCGTGCTGCGCCGCACCGGCGCCACCGCCGACCCGCCCACGAGATCCCGGTGGCCGAACCGGTCCCCGGCGACGTCGTACGGCCCGGCCCCGGCGACCTCGTGCCCGCCGACGTACGACTGCCGCGCGCCCGCGGGCTGACGGTGCGCGAGGCCGCCCTCACCGGCGCGTCCGCGCCCGTGTCCAAGGCCGCCACCGAACTGCCGGAGCCGCTCGCCGAGTCCCATCCGTGCTTCCAGGGCGGCGCGGTCGTGGCGGGCGGTGCCACCGCGGTCGTAGTGGCGACCGGGCCGCGCACCCGGTTCGCCGCCGCGCAGCGGTCGCCGCAGCCGCGTGCGCCCAGCGCCTTCGACCGCTCCGTGCACGGCATCGCCTGGGTGCTGGTCCGGTTCATGCTGCTCGCCCCGCCGCTGGTGCTCATGGCGGGCGCGGCGCTGCGCGGCCGGGGCCCGCAGACCCTGCCGTTCGCCGTGTCGCTGGCGGTCGGGATCACCCCCGAGACGCTGCCGGTGATCGTCACCACGTGCCTCACGCGCGGCGCGGCGCTGCCGGCCCGCACGCACCGGGTCGTCGTACCGCCCAGCCCGCTCGGCGCCGCGCTCGGCATGACGGCCCTGCCCGCCGGGTACCACCTGCTGCTCGCCGCCGTCCTCGGCCGGTACGCCCTCGCCCTCGCCGTGGCCAAGGCCCGGCCTCGCCTCTGAGCGCCCGTACACCGCACGGGCGCCGGGCAGGTCCCCGCCGGGGCAGCCGTACGACCCCGTACCCTCAGGCCGCCGTGCCCTGCGCCCCCTCCGCCACCGTACGTGCCGCCGCCCTTGCCTGCTTGCGGCGCTTGCGGCGGCTGACGCGCGGCTCCTGGTCGGGGAGCCAGCCGAAGGTGAGGCAGCTGCCGGTGACGCCCAGCAGGAGGCCGATGAAGAAGCCGCCCAGGTTCGAGGTGACCCAGGTGCCCAGCGAGAGCAGGACGCCGGTGAGGGAGTAGAAGAGCCGCTGCGCGGGGTTGAAGAGGATCAGCAGGCCCAGCAGCGCCATCAGCGACGGCAGCAGATAGCCGGCCAGCCCCTGCATGCCGATGTGCATCACGACCTTCAGCGAGGCTTTCTCCGTGAGCAGGATCTCGCCGCCGGCCAGGGCGAGCAGCAGCCCGCCCCAGAACGGCCGGCGGGCCCGCCACCCGCGGAAGGCGGCGCGCGCTCCTGGGCGTGGACCGTCCGGCACCGCGATCAGCAACCCGAGCCGCTGAAGCGGAGCTTGAGACCGGGAAGCTTGAACACACCGGCGGTGGTTGCGTAGTTGGTCTGCCGCAGGTTGGCGATGCGCACGGTGTCGGCCTGCTGGCTGAACACCCCGATCGGGCCCTTCACGCCCGCCTTGGTCAGCGTGCTCGCGTCGTTGCCGATCTCGATGTTCTTGAACGCCGCGTCGCCGGACAGCTCCGAGGAGTCGGTGGTCAGGTCGCTCGCCTGCACCTTGTCCGCGCCGCTGCCCGCCGTGATCAGCAGGTTGGTGCCGCCGAGGTCGACGCTCTGGCACAGCTTGGTGAGCGTGGCGTTCTTGATCGCGGAGGTGACGACGAGCACCTGACCGCCGGTGTCCCCGGCGTTCGGGCTGCCGTCCGCCATGGTGTCGAGGCCGCCGAACTGCTCGAAACCGGTTCCGTTCAGCTCGGTCGCGGTGACCGTGAACGGCATGCCGGAGATCGCGAACTGCACGCCCAGCGCCCCCTGTGCGGTGAGGACCGCGAGAGCGGCGGCGACGAGGGTGGCGGGCACCGCCATCACCGCGGCCCGGCGGGCCCGGACCCGGCCTCGTCTCTCGCCGCCACCGGTGGTCCCGGCGGCGGCTGCCTGAGGTGCTTCGGACGGAGAACCGTTTCCCGGATTCTCGGGGGTGTTGCCGTCGGACGGGACGTCCGGGGACGAGGCCATGTCTGCTCCCATGGGCATGGATCAACGCGGGTCGGGCTTCAGTGGCGCGGTGTCCTGGCGCGGACGGCGACCGCCGCGTACGCCTCCTCGCACTCCCGGCGAAGCAAGGGCTTTCTCGTTACGCGACCGTAGCCTTCGAGGAAGTTACCGCCGGTTACTTCGGAGGGTCAAGGGAGATGTGAAAAAAGGGTGTCGGATGTGCGCAGGGCGCGACCGGCTCCCTCAACTCCCCTAGAAAGACTTGACGTTGACGGTTGATCAGGTCTACAAATTCCCCTGTTTCACGGATCCGTGGCGCCGGATCCGCCGAGCGGCACCGGCCGTGTCTCCTGGCCGCTCACGTCAGCCGCTCATCTCGGCTCATGGAAACCGTTCACATCGGTGCGGCTGCGCACGGTCCCTTCCCCCGGCCGTGCCCGGCCGCCCTCCGCCGGCCCGGCCGGAGGCCTTCCCCCGAGGCCTTCGGCCGGTGCCCGGACCGCCGCCGTCGCCGGTTCCGTCGCGTACGGAGAAGGCGCCACGGCCCTGCGCCGGCGGCCACCCGCGCACACCCCCGCGCCACGTCTCACGGCGCTGTCCGCACCCCTCACCGCGACCCCCACCCCACCTCATCCGGACCCCACCCAGGAAAGAGGCACCCCCCATGCGTACGCGACCCCTCCTCGCCCTCGCCGGCACCGCCACCGCACTCGCCCTCGCGATGGCCGCGCCCGCCCCCGCCTCCGCCGACGGCACCGCCGTGCTCACCACCGGCTCCACGGGTGGCACCGCCGTCGCGACCGGCGACACCCTCACCGCCCCGCTGGCCTCCGGCACCCTTGCCACGCTCTACTCCAGCGCGACCGGCACCAGCGGCGTCAGGTGCACGTCCTCCCAGTTCACCGCCGCGGTCACCGGCAACCCGGCTGCCCCCGGCACGGCCACCGAGTCCGTCACCGGGCACACCTTCGACGCCGCCTCCTGTACCAGCAACGTCATCGGCGTCACCGGCGTCAGCAGCATCACCGTCGACAACCTGCCCTACACGGCGACGGTCGCCTCCGACGGCACCCTCACCGTCTCGCCGGCCAGCGGCTCCAGCATCCAGACCACGGTCAAGCTGAAGACGCTGCTGGGCTCCATCACCTGCGTCTACCAGGCGGCCTCCCTGACCGGGAAGGCCGACAACAGCGACAGCAGCATCAGCTTCACCAACCAGCAGTTCACCAAGAGCTCCGGTTCGTCGCTGTGCTTTGCCAGCGGCTACTTCACCGCCAAGTACGCGCCCGTGGCGGACGGCGGCGCCCAGGTCTACGTCAACTGAGCACCAGGAAGGCCGAGTTCAGCGTCGTCGTAGACGCACGGCAAGGGCGGCGCCCCCGGTGAGCACCAGCACCGCGGCGGCGCCGCCCGCCAGTACGGGCGCGGAAGGGCCCATGTCCTGGGCGGCGCGCCCATCGGCGGCGGGGGTCGAACTCGCCGTCGTCACCGGTGTCACTGCCGCCTCCCCCGCATCCCCCGCCTTCCCGCCCTTGTCCGGAAAGACCACGTCGGAACACGAGTAATAGGTGTCCGGCGTGCTGCTGTTCTGCCAGACGGTGTAGAGGACCTGACGCCCCGTCCGGTCCGTCGGCAGCGTCGCGGCGATGTGGTACGCCCCCTCCCGCAGCGGGGGGTCCGTGACCTGGGCGAAGGGCCGCTCCGGCAGATCGGACCAGGTCAGCGGTTTCGCCGGGTCGTAACCCGGCTTGGTCAGGTACAGCCTGAACGTGCCCGTGTGCGCGATCGTCGAGGCGTACGTCATCGTCAGCCTGCCGCCGGGCGTCAGCCGTGTCGCCGGCCAGTCCCGCCGAGCCAGGTCCAGGCCCCGGTACGCCGGCAGGTTCCCGCTGCACAGTCTGCCGTCCGGAATCGTCTGCCGGTCCCGGCCGTTCACCCCCGCCACGCGCAGGTTGTCCCACGCGGTGAACGGGGAGCCGTTCGCCGTGACCGCCGCCCGGCAGGCCGCCGAGCGTGCCGCGTCGCCGCCCTCGGGGGAGCAGGCGTAGACCCGGCTGACCGGGTTTGTGGGGGCTCCGTGTGCCTGGGCAGACCCCGCCGCCCACGACAGGAGCAGGAGCGGGGCCGCGGCGGCGGCCGCCGTGACGCTCAGGCGGGCGGTCGTCCGAGTCATCCGGGATGTCTCCTCGGCAGCTGCGGGTACGGGGTCTGCGGTGTCCAGTACGGCGGCGGGGCTGGGGGTGTTCAGCCGGACCGGCGCATCGGTGGCTCAGGGGCGCGAATGCACCGACCGGTTGGGATGTTTTGCGCCTCCTCGGTGACCCCGTTGAGGAGCCGGCCGTCGGCCTCGTATCGTGGCGATCATGGGTCCGGCACCCGCCGCCCCCGCGGCTGCCCGGGGCAGTCGGGCAAGGAAGGGGGAACCGTTCTGGTCTCGTCCGTTCACGGACCGCCGAGGGGCCGTCCGCTGCCGGATCCGCGGGTGACACGTGTCGTACCGTCGGCCCGCGCCCCGGACTCCCGTTGCCATTCGGTGAGTTATCGTGTGCGAGGGGTTAAAAACAAACCGCATGTCCCGTTCGTACGAGTCGCGAGGAGGGTCCCAGGATGGCGAGGCAGTTACGCGCCGAGCAGACCCGGGCAACGATCATCACGGCCGCCGCCGATCTGTTCGACCGGCACGGCTACGAGTCCACCAGCCTGAGCGACATCGTCGCACACGCGAAGGTCACCAAGGGTGCGCTGTACTTCCACTTCGCCGCCAAGGAGGACCTCGCCCAAGCCATCCTGGAACTCAACGCCAAGGCCGGGCGGCAGCTCGTCGCCGAGGTCGAGAGCCGCGGCTGCTCCTCGCTGGAGGCCCTGATGCGCACCACGTTCGGGGTCGCCAGGCTCGCCGTGGAGGACCCGGTGCCACGCGCCGCGCTCCGCCTCGCCACCGCCGACATCGCCATACGGCCGCCGCTCAGGCATCCGTTCGCCGTATGGCTGGAGTTCGCCACCCGGAAGTTCAACCAGGCCGTCCGAGAGGCCGATGTGCACAGCGATGTCGACGTCGGCATCGTCGCGCACTCCCTGGTCTCCTTCTTCGTCGGCACCCGGGTCGCCGGCCGCTCGCTCGAACCCACTGGACGGCTTCCGCGCCGGGTCGCCGAGATGTGGCACCTGCTGATCCGGGGTCTGGTCCCGGTGCACCGCCGCCCCCGCTACGTCACGCTCGCCACGCAGCTGGAGCGGGAGATCAGAACCGTCTGAGGCACGCGATACGGTGACGGACATGCCCCCCACCCCGTTCGCACCCGTGATCCTCGGCAACGAACCCGGCTCGTTCCCGCACAGCGTGCTGGCCGAGCGGCACCCCGCGATCATCAGGCAGGTACGGGACGCCTTCCCCTACGGCCCCGGGCAGCACCGGGCACTGGACGAGTTGCTGAAGAGCTGCACCGAGGGAACGGTCGGGCCGCTGCCCGCCGATGCCCCGGACCGGGCCCTCTGGCAGCGGTGGGGCCTGGCCGACCACGCCGGACGTTCCTGGTACGACGTGCCGTGGCTGTGGTCCGAGAGCTACTTCTACCGCCGGCTGCTCGACGCCGTCGGCTGGTTCGGCCCCGGCGCCTGGCAGGGAGTCGACCCCTTCCGGCCGTTCAAGCGCGCCGAACTCGACGCACCCGCCACGGACGAGGAACTCACCGCGCTGGACGCCCTGCCCGGCCTTCCGGAGGAGGAGCGGGCGCACGCCCTGCTGCACGGCTCGCTGTGGGGCAACCGTGCCGACCTCGGCTTCCGGCTCTCCGCCGAGGGCGCCGGGACCCGGGACCCGGCCCCCGCGCTCGTCGCCGACGACAGCGAGGCCCTGTGGTCGCTGCTGCCGCCCGGCGGCACCGCCACGCTGGTCCTGGTCGCGGACAACGCGGGCCGCGAACTCGTCCCGGACCTGCTGCTGATCGCCCACCTCCTCGCCGAGGGCCGGGCCGCGCGGGCGGTGCTGCACGTCAAGCCGTACCCGTACTACGTCTCCGACGCCACCACCGCCGACGTCGTCGACGCGCTGCACCGGCTGCGCGCCGCCTCCGGTGCGGCCGCCGGGTACGCGCGCGTGCTCTGGTCGGCCATGGCCGACGGCCGCCTCACCATGCGCGCGCACCCGTTCTCGTGCGCCCCGCTGCCGTACGCCGAGATGCCGGACGACCTGCGGGCCGAGTTCGCCGCGGCCACGCTCACCGTCTTCAAGGGCGACCTCAACTACCGGCGCCTGGTGGGCGACCGGCTGTGGGCGCCGACCACACCTTTCCAGGAGACGACCGGTTACTTCCCCGGCCCGGTCGCCGCGCTGCGTACCCTGAAGTCCGACGTGATCACGGGCCTGTCCGCGGCGACCGTGGCCGAGCTGGAGGCGGCCGAGGGCAGGCGCTGGCGCACCGGCGGCACCCACGCGCTGATCCAGGCCGATGTCACATGACCTGCAACGGCAGTGACTTGATGCCGTTGATGAAGTTCGACACGAGCCGGTCGGCCGGGCCGGCGGGCCGCACCTCGGGGACCGCGCGCAGCACCTCCTCGTAGAGCAGCCGCAGTTGCAGCCGGGCGAAGTGGGCGCCCAGGCAGACGTGCGGGCCGTCGCCGAAGGACACATGCGGGTTGGGGGAGCGGGCGAGGTCGAGGCGGGCGGGATCGGCGAAGACCCGCTCGTCCCTGTTGGCCGAGGCGTGGAAGACCACGACCTTGTCACCGGCCCGGATCCGCCGCCCCGCCAGCTCGGTGTCCCGCGCGGCGGTCCTGCGGAAGGTCAGCACCGGCGGATGCGAACGCAGCAGCTCCTCGACAGCAGTGGGGAGTTCCGCCTTCCCCGCGCGCAACGACTCGTACGACTCCGGATGTTCCGCCAGCGCCAGCAGACCGCCCGGGGCCGCGCTGCGTACGGTGTCGTTGCCCGCGACGGTGAGCAGGAAGAAGAACATCTCCAGCTCGGTGTCGGCGAGTTCGGCGTCGTGGGCGAGTGTCGTCATGATGTCGTCGGCGGGATACTGTCGTTTGTATACAGCCAACTGTCTGGCGTATGCGAACATGTCCTCCAGCATCGCCGGGGAGCGCGGATTGACCGGCTTTCCCGACTCGTCCAGCACGGGGGAACCGGCCTCGTCCGGGTCCTGGTAGCCGATGACCCGCTGTGTCCAGCGCAGCAGCAGCCGCCGGTCGCTGTCCGGGACGCCCAGCAGATCCGCCAGGTTGAGCAGCGCGTACTCGTCGGTGACCGAGGCCACCAGATCGGCCGTGCCGTCTGCGACCCGCGCCTGCCGAAGCGCCCCGGCGAGCAGGGTGTGCGCCCGCTCCCGGGCGAGCGCCGCGAACCGGTCGATCCGGCCCGGTGTGAAGGCCCGGCTCACCAGCCGCCGCAACCGCCCGTGCTGCGGCGGGTCCTGATTGAGCATCATCCGGCGGATGAACGGCAGGTCCGCCGGGTCCGGGTCGCGGATCTGGGTCGCGCCGAGGCGGGAGGAGTACGCCGTCGCGTCCTTCAGCACCCGGACGACGTCCGCGTGCCGGGTCACCGCCCAGAACCCCGGCCCGGCCGGCCAGCCCAGCACCTCCGGCTCCTCCTGCCAGGCCACCGGATGGTGGTCGCGCAGCACGCGGTAGTCGTCGTGGGGCACACCGACGGCGTACCGGCGCGGGTCGAACACGTCGGGCACCGGCGGGTTCTCGGGCACGCTCACGCGGGCTCGCTCTCGTCGGCCGGGGCGATCGCCGGGTCTTCTGCGTCGGCTCGCAGGAAGTCCTCGACCACGCGGACCAGGTCCAGCGGGCACTCGTCCATGGCGTAGTGCCCGGCGGACGGCAGCGCCACGAGTTCGGCCCGCGGATACCAGGACATCCAGGTCTGCCGCATGACCTCCGGCGACAGGGCCGGGTCCAGTTCGCCGGCCACGGCAAGGGCCGGGATCTCGCTGCCCTCGACGGCGGCGTGGAAGTCCTCACCCGACCAGGAGTCCAGCCAGGCCCGGAACGCCTTGGCGTCGCTGCGCTCCAGGGAGCGGGCCACCATCCGGTCCAGCCAGGCGGCGGGACGCCGGCCCCCGGTGGTGAAGTCGATGATCGCGCGCCGGTTCTCCGGCCGGTGCGCGGCGTCCGTGAACAGTGCGTCCTGCTCACCGGTCAGCGGCACCCCCGAAGCGGGTACCGGGGAGACCCCGACGATCCGGCGCAGCCGCTCCGGGACGGTGGCCGCCAGCCGTTGGGCCACCGCGCCGCCCATGGAGTGCCCGATCACCGAGAACCGCTCCCAGCCCAGCCGGTCGGCCAGCTCCGCCAGGTCCCCGGCCGCCTCGGCCGTCGTGTACGCGCCCGGCGCGTCCCGGGCCTCGCCGTAGCCGCGCAGGTCCACGAGGGCGTAGGTGAAGGCGGTGCGGTCGAGATCCGGCAGGACAGGGGCGTACGCGGACCGGTCGGCGAACCAGCCGTGCACCGCGAACACCTTGTGGGCGCCGTCGCCGTGCACCTCATGGGGCAGCACAAAGGAGGTCATGCGCCTACCGTGGCCCGCCCGCCGGGGCGCGGCAAGGGCACGGACGGGGCATACCGGCGGGCCGCGCGGTGGTGCCGTACCCCAACCCGTGGGTCCGGCCCGGCGAGCGGCGACGTCATGCGCGTCGGAGTGGCACCGCACCGTCCGTGGCCCCGGCCGGCGGACGGGACCGACGACGCCGTCGAGACCACCCGAACGGCCGAGGAACTCGGCTTCGACCACGTCATCGCCCGTGCTCACCCACCCCTGAACGCCCACGGCCGGAGGCGAAAGTTCCCCGATCCGGGGGTGGTTCACGCGATGGTGTGATCATGTCCTGTGCGGTGGATGGGCGTCGGGGACCGCGGGTAGGGCCCGGCCATGACGCAGCCGTTCGAACTCCCGCACTTCTACATGCCGTATCCCGCGCGGCTCAACCCGCACCTCGACGAGGCCCGTGCCCACTCGACCGAGTGGGCGCGCGAGATGGGCATGCTGGAAGGCTCCGGGATCTGGGAGCAGGCCGACCTGGAGGCGCACGACTACGGGCTCCTGTGCTCCTACACCCACCCCGACTGCGACGGACCCGCTCTCTCGCTGATCACCGACTGGTACGTGTGGGTGTTCTTCTTCGACGACCACTTCCTCGACATGTACAAGCGCACCCCGGACCGCGCCGCCGGAAAGGCCCACCTGGACCGCCTGCCGCTGTTCATGCCGCTCGACCTGTCGACTCCCGTGCCGGAGCCGGAGAATGCCGTCGAGGCGGGACTGAAGGACCTGTGGGAGCGCACGGTCCCGGCGATGTCCGTGGACTGGCGCCGCCGCTTCTCCGTGGCCACCGAGCACCTGCTCAACGAGTCGATGTGGGAGCTGTCGAACATCAACGAGGGGCGGATCGCCAACCCCGTCGAGTACATCGAGATGCGCCGCAAGGTGGGCGGCGCCCCCTGGTCGGCCGGCCTCGTGGAGTACGCGACCGCCGAGGTGCCCGCCGCCGTCGCCGGCACCCGGCCCCTGCGGGTCCTCATGGAGACCTTCGCCGACGCCGTCCACCTGCGCAACGACCTGTTCTCCTACCAGCGCGAGGTCGAGGACGAGGGCGAGAACAGCAACGGCGTGCTCGTGCTGGAGGAGTTCTTCGGCTGCACGACCCAGGAGGCCGCCGAGACCGTCAACGACATCCTCACCTCACGCCTGCACCAGTTCGAGCACACCGCGCTCACCGAAGTCCCCGCCGTCGCCCTGGACAAGGGCCTCACCCCGGCCGAGGCCGCCGCGATCGCCGCCTACACCAAGGGACTCCAGGACTGGCAGTCCGGCGGCCACGAATGGCACATGCGCTCCAGCCGCTACATGAACAAGGGCGCGCGCGACGACTCGCCCTGGCAGCTCCCGAGCGGCCCCGGCGTCTCGGCCGCCGACGTCGGCGCTCTCCTCGCCTCCGCCGCCCAGGAACGCCTGCGCGCCTACACCCACCTGCCCTACCAGAAGGTCGGCCCGTCCATCCTGCCCGAGTTCCGCATGCCGTACCGGCTCGAAGTGAGCCCCCACCTCGACGCCGCCCGCCGCAACCTCGTCGGGTGGACGCACCGCATGGGCATCCTCGAGGAGGGCGTCTGGGACGAGGACAAACTCGCGGCGTACGACCTCGCGCTGTGCTCCGCCGGACTGGACCCGGACGCCACGCCGGAAGCCCTCGACCTCAGCGCCCAGTGGCTCGCCTGGGGCACCTACGGCGACGACTACTACCCCCTGGTCTACGGCCACCGCCGGGACCTCGCCGCCGCCCGGCTGACCACGGCCCGGCTGTCGCAGTGCATGACCGTCGAGGGCGAGCCGGACCTCGTCCCGGCCGACGCGATGGAACGGGGGCTCATCGACCTGTGGGTGCGTACGACGGCCGGGATGACCGCGGAGCAGCGGCGCACCCTGAAGGCCGCGGTCGACGTGATGACCGAGAGCTGGGTGTGGGAGCTGTCCAACCAGTTGCAGAACCGCATCCCCGACCCGGTCGACTACCTGGAGATGCGGCGCGCCACCTTCGGCTCCGACCTCACCCTGAGCCTGTGCCGGATGGGGCACGGCCCCGCGATCCCACCGGAGGTGTACCGCAGCGGCCCGGTGCGCTCACTGGAGAACGCCGCCATCGACTACGCCTGTCTCCTCAACGACATCTTCTCGTACCAGAAGGAGATCGAGTTCGAGGGCGAGATCCACAACTCCGTCCTGGTGGTGCAGAACTTCTTCGGCGTCGACTACCCGACCGGACTCCGTGTCGTACACGACCTGACGACCCAGCGCATGCAGCAGTTCGAGCACGTCATCGAGCACGAACTGCCCGTGCTGTACGACGACTTCGAGCTGTCGCAGGAGGCGCGGGCCGCCACGGACGGCTATGTCCTCGACCTGCAGAACTGGCTCGCCGGAATCCTGAACTGGCACCGCTGCGTCGACCGCTACAAGGCCGAGTGGCTGGGCCGCCGTTCGCACGGCTTCCTGCCCGACCGCGCGCCCGCAGTACCGGCCCTCGCGCTCGGCTGACGGGCGGGGATCGTCGCGTACGGAAGAAGCGGGCCGAGGGGCGGTGGGCGTCACGCCGACCGGCTGAGCCCGGACGCCGCGTGCTCGGCCGCGGCTCGTGCCAGTGCCCGGACCATCGGGTGCGGGCGCGAGCCGTCGCCGGCCAGCTCCGGCTGGAACAGGGAGGCCAGGAAGAAGGGGTGGCCGGGCAGTTCGGCGACCCGTACCTGCCCGTCCTCGTCGTGCCCGGAGAACCGCAGACCATGGGCGCGCAGCGTGTCCAGGTGGCGGGTGGGGCCGTAGGCGCAGAAGTACCGCTCGACCGTGCGCGCCGAGCCGATCACGGACTGCGCCAGCGAGCCCGGCTCGATCGTCACCGCCGCCTCATGGCCGACCAGTGAGCAGGCCAGCGGCTCGATGAGCGGGTCCGCGGCGTCCGGGTCGTTCTCGGCGTGCGCGACTCGGGTCAGACCGCAGACGTCGCGGGCGAACTCCAGCAGCGCGTGCTGGAAGCCGCCGCACGTGCCCAGGAACGGAATGCCCTCCTCGCGCGCGGTGCGCACGGCCGCGAGGACACCCGCCTCGCTGCGGTACGGGCTGCCCGGCAGCACCCACACGGCGTCGAACCCCCGGACCGCGCCCTCGGCCTCGGCCTCCTGGGAGGGGATCCAGTACGCGTCCAGGACCAGCCGGTCGCGCTCGGCGAGCGCCTCCAGCAACCGCGGGATCCGGGTGTGCGACAGGACGTGGGGCGAGCGGTCGCCGACGAGGGCGAGGGTGGCGGTGTTCGTCATGGCCGTCATCCTCGGCCCGAGCGCGAGTTCACGTCCAACGATGATTTCTGCATGGTCGATAAGCAATCCTGATGGTGATGGGATTCTGGGCGGCATGGACCCGCATCAGCTGCGCACGTACGTCACCGTGGCCCGCCTCGCCTCCTTCTCGGAGGCCGCCCGCGAGCTGGGCTACACCCAGTCCGCCGTCTCCCAGCACATCGCCGCGCTCGAACAGGATCTGGGCGCACCCCTGCTGACCCGGCGGCCCGTCGCGCCCACCGCGGCCGGTGAGCGGCTTCTGGAGCACGCGGGCCCGCTGCTGCTGCGCCTGGACGCGGCCCGCGCCGACGTCGTCCGCATGGCCGCCGCGCCCCAGCAGGGCCTGACCCTCGCCACCACCCCGACCGCGCTCGGCGCCGGTGTCCTCGCCGTCCTCCCGCCGGCCGGCGTCATCCTGCGCGTCCTCACTCGCGCGCAGATCCCGGCCGCCGTCGCCACCGGAGCCGCCGATCTCGGCCTCGTCGACGGGCTCGCCGCGCCGAGCGATCCGCTGCGGCTGCCGGACGTGGCGCCGCTGACCACGCTCGGCATCGCCGAGGAGCCCGTGAGCGTCCTGCTGCCCGCCGGGCACCCGCTGGCCACCCGCCCCGGCCTGCGCCTCGACGACCTCGCCGACGCCCGCTGGCTCGACGCGCCCGACGCCGCCCTCCCGCTCGACCAGCTGCGCGCCGCGACCGGCGGCGGCGCCTTCCGCCCCGCGCTGCGCTACGAGGGCACCGACCTGCGCACTCTCACCGCGCTCGCGTCCGCCGGACACGGCCTCACCCTGCTGCCCCGCGCCACCGCCACCGCCGTCCCCGGCACGGTCGCCGTCCCGCTCACCGCACCCCGGGTCGTCCACCGCACGGAACTGGTCCACGGCGGCAGCCTCGGCGGAGCGGCGGCGGAGGTGGTGCGGAAAGTGGTCGGGCGGAAAGTGGTGGGGCGGGTGTGAGGTCGGGCAGCCATCGGGCGCGCGGCCCAGGGTGGTCGCGGGGTGCCTGCCGGATCCCCGCCGGGCGCTCCCCTGGGGCTATGACTACCCTCCGCCACCTTCCGGCCAGTCTCACTCGTTCGTGTCTCGTCGCGGCCCGGCGCCACGGGTAGAGCACCAGCCGGAGGCGAGCGAATCATGGAACAGACTGCGTTGCGTCCCAAGCCGATGCCCGGTCAGGACCCGCGGGAGGGCGGCAGCCCCACTCCCGCCCACCGCCCGCACGCCGCGCCCCGGCGCGGACGGCGGCTGCGGACCGTGCTGTTCGGCCTGGTCATCGGCACCCTGCTGATGCTGTCCGGCGTCGGCATCGGCACGGTCGGCGCCACGGTGATCGGCATGAGCAGGCTCGCCGAGCTGCAGCGCCACGCCCCGTCGGCCGCGCCGCCGGGCCGGGCCGGGCCCACCAGTCCCGCCGCAACTGCGAGCCCCGCCCCGGACGCAACGACCGGGGCGACCCTCGGCGTCGAGGCGGTCGACGCCGAGAAGGCGGGCGCGCTGGTCGTGGGCGTGCACGTGCCCGGCCCCGGCTATGCGGCGGGTCTCGTCCGCGGGGACGTCCTGCTGTCCTTCGGTTCCGCCCGCGTCGACACCGCGGCCGACCTCGCCCGGGCCGTCGCCCATGCCCGGCCCGGCAAGGCGGTGCTGCTCACCGTGCGGCACCGCGGCGGGGGTTATCAGCAGTTGGCGGCCGTACCCGGCGTGGTGACCTGAGCGGGCCCGACAGGGCCTCCTGCCTCTCGACCCCATGGCCGACCTGGCCAACCTGGCCAACCCGGTCAAGGCGACGCCTCGGGCCTTCAGCCACTCCACCCCCTGGCTCCCCGACCTTTCGGTCACCCCGGGGAACCCGCTGGTCACCTTCCGCACCACGCGCCATGATGGCCCCATGCCGAGTCCCTTCTCCGCCTGCCGCACCCCGCGGGGAGCACCGGCGACCGGCTCGCGCGACCCTGTCCGGCCGGGCAGGATGCTGCCCGAGACGCCGCCGCCCGTATCCCCACCCGCGCCCGGAGGCCCGGATGACCGGTAGCACGCCCGCCCGTACCCCCGCGCTCTTCACCGCCGCCGACTACCGGGGCCGTATGGAGCGTGCCGTGCGGTCCGCGGCCGACGCCGGTCTCGCGGGGCTGCTCGTGGCACCGGGACCGGACATGGTCTGGCTCACCGGCTACACGCCCACCGCCGTCACCGAACGGCTCACCGCGCTGGTCCTCACCCCCGGCCACGACCCCGTGCTCGTCGTGCCGACCCTGGAGGCCCCGGACGCCGAGCACGCGACCGGCGCGTCCGCGCTCACCCTGCGCGACTGGACCGACGGCAAGGACCCCTACGCCGTCACCGCCGCCCTCCTCGACGGCCACGGCCGGTACGGCATCAGCGACAACACCTGGGCCATGCATCTGCTGGGCCTCCAGCGGACCCTGCCCGACAGCTCCTACGCCTCTCTCACCGACGCCCTCCCCATGCTGCGCGCCGTCAAGGACGCCGCGGAACTGGAACTCCTCGCAGCCGCCGGAGCGGCTGCCGATGCAACGTTCGAGGAGATCCGCAAAGTTCCCTTCGCCGGCCGCCGCGAGTCCGACGTCGGCCACGACCTCGCCGGCCTGCTGCGCCGCTTCGGCCACTCCCAGGTCGACTTCACCATCGTCGGCTCGGGCCCCAACGGCGCCAACCCGCACCACGAGGTCGGCGACCGCGTCATCCAGCGCGGCGACATGGTCGTCCTGGACTTCGGCGGCCTGAAGGACGGCTACGGCTCCGACACCACCCGCACGGTCCACGTGGGCGAGCCCAGCGAGGAGGAGCGCCGGGTGCACGACATCGTGCGCGACGCCCAGGAGGCGGGCTACCAGGCCGTACGGCCCGGCGTGGCCTGCCAGGAGGTGGACCGGGCCGCCCGCGCGGTGATCACCGACGCCGGATACGGCGCGCACTTCATCCACCGCACCGGGCACGGCATCGGCGTCACCACGCACGAGCCGCCGTACATGATCGAGGGCGAGGAACAGCCCCTCGTGCCCGGCATGTGCTTCTCCGTCGAGCCCGGCATCTACCTGCCGGGCCGGTTCGGGGTGCGCATCGAGGACATCGTCACGGTGACCGAGGACGGTGGCCGCCGGCTCAACAACACGACACGCGAGATGGTCATAGTGGACTGAGAGAGCACCGCGAGACCCAGGAGACACACGCTCCACGACATCCCGGAACGGCGACGCGCGACCCATGACCCAGGCACCGACACCCACCGCGGACACCGTCCGCAGACTGGTCCGTTCGCTGCTCAAGGAGGGCGGCGACGGCACCGGGGGACCCGATGTGCGGCCCGTGACGGAGGGCGGCGAGCACTCCACGTGGTGGGTCGGCACCCGCCATGTGCTGCGGCTCGCCCCCGACCGTGAGGCCTCCCTGCGTCAGCGCCGCGAACTGCGCCTGCGCGATGTGGTACGGCCGCACCTCCCCGTCGCCGTCCCGGCCAGCGTGGCGCACGGTGAGTGGGCACCGGGCCTCGGCTACACGCTCGACACCGTGCTGCCCGGCGGTACCGCCGAGGAGCACGACGTCTCCGCCGTCGGCGAGGCCGACCTCGCCGGGCTGCTCACCGGGCTGCGCGCGGTGCCCGCACGGCAGGCCGAGGGGCTCGGCGTGCCGCGCACCGCGCCGCGGTCCCTGGAGGCGCTGCGCCGCATGGCCGTACACGCGGCCGAACGGCTCGACGCCGCCGACGAGTTCGACGCCGCCCGGCTGCACCAGCTGACCCCGCCCGCCGCGGCCCAGCTCACCGCCCAGCCCGGTACCGCCGTGCTCGTCCACCACGACCTCAAGGGCGAGCATCTGGTGGTCGGCACCGACGGCAGGGTGCGCGGCGTCCTCGACTGGACCGACGCGGCCCTCGGCGACCCCGCCGAGGACATCGCGGGGCTCGTCCTCGCGGTCGGCTCCGGCGCGGCGGTACGCGCGGCCACCCTCGCCGGCTACGGCGCCCGGCCCTGTCTGCGCGGCCTGTGGCTGGCCCGCTGCGACACCGTCATCCGCCTCACCGACCGCATCGAGGGCCGCGACGACAGCCCCCTCCCGCTCCTGCGCACCCAACTGGACCGCGCCTGGGAGCCGATCCTGCTGGAACGCCTGACGGACTTCAAGGAGGACGAGGCGGAGCCGTAGGACGCCGAAGCGGGCGTTTCGGACGCCGGGTCAGGGCGACAGCCCGACGGCCCGGGAGGCGTCACCACCCCCGGGCAGTCATGGCCCGCGACGGCGCCCCGTCTCGCACCGGCGAGGCATGTTGCCCCGTGGCCGTGGACGAAGGCCGCGTCAGGCTGCCACCACCAGAGGACCCGGAGGACGCCTGCAGGTCCTACGGCGCCCCGATCGCCGACGCGCCCCGGACCGCCGGACACAGCGCGCCGGCCCTGCCGGGCCGGTGGCCGGGAGGCTGTGGAGACGCGGGGAGTGGTCACAGGACCGGGGGGTGGAGTCGCGGGGCGCCGATGTGCCGGCCGCGCTTGGGGTATGGGTGGTGGGTGGCCGTCCTGTCGGCCCTCGGAGGCCCGGAGGCCCGGGAGCCCGAGATCGCCGGCGGTGCGCCTTTGGTCGACGCGGGTCGGACGGCAGGGCTGACGACCGTGTGTCGACCCTGCCGTGCCGATGGCCGGGAGGCTGTGATGGCCCCGGAGCCGACCAGCAAGAGCGCTGATCCAGGCGTGCCTTGGAGGCCGCGTGCATCCCTGCCGTCTTGTAGACCGCGCGCCGGGCGGCTCCGGATCCCGGGGGGCGGTGCCGTGGAGGTCGGTGGCCTCGGGGACCGGACGTCACCCCGAGCCCGGGACGGCTCGACGCCTGCCGGGAGCCTGCCCGGAGTCGCGTTGGCTCCGGGCACGGCCCTCGGGCGGCCGCTTCGTCCCGCTCAGGGCTGCGCCAGCACCACGCAGGACTCGGCGGGTACCTGGAGCAGGCCGTCCGGGCCCGGGGTTCCGACCGGCTCCCAGGCCGCCAGGACCACCGCGGGGCGGGTGCCCAGGGGGATCGCCGCCGGTTCCTTGCCGAGGTTCACCGCCACCAGTACGTCACCGCGTCGCAAGGCCAGCCAGCGGGCGTGCTCCTCGTACGCCACCTTCGTGTCGGCCAGGTCGGGATCGGTGAGGTCCGGCTGTTCGTGCCGGAGTGCGATCAGGCGCCGGTACCAGGCGAGCACGCGCGCGTGGGGCTCGCGTTGCGGTTCCGACCAGTCCAGCACGGAGCGGTCCCTCGTCGCCGGGTCCTGCGGGTCCGGTACGTCCTCCTCGGCCCAGCCGTGCGCAGCGAACTCCCGCCGCCGGCCCCGCCGTACCGCCTCGGCCAGCTCCCGGTCGGTGTGGTCGGTGAAGAACTGCCAGGGGGTGCCCGCCGCCCACTCCTCGCCCATGAACAGCATCGGCGTGAACGGCGAGGTCAGTGTCAGCGTCGCCGCGCAGGCCAGCAGACCGGGGGAGAGGTGGGCGGACAGCCGGTCGCCCTGGGCGCGGTTGCCGACCTGGTCGTGGGTCTGGCCGTAACCGAGCAGCCGGTGCGCGGCCACCCGCGAGCGGTCCAGCGGGCGCCCGTGGCGCCGGCCCCGGAAGCTCGAGTACGTGCCGTCGTGGAAGTAACCGCCGGTCAGGGTCTTGGCCAGCGCGGCGAAGGGAGCCTCGGCGAAGTCCGCGTAATAGCCCCGCGACTCGCCCGTCAGCGCGGTGTGCAGGGCGTGGTGGAAGTCGTCGTTCCACTGCGCGTGCAGCCCGAGCCCGTGCTCCGCGCGCGGGGTGATCAGCCGCGGGTCGTTCAGGTCCGACTCGGCGACCAGGAACAGCGGCCGGCCCACCTCCTCGGCGAGGCCGTCCACGGCCGCCGACAGCTCTTCCAGAAAGTGGCACGCGCGCGTGTCGTGCAGCGCGTGCACCGCGTCCAGCCGCAGCCCGTCGATCCGGTAGTCCCGCAGCCACGCCAGCGCACTGCCGACGAGGAACGCGCGCACCTCGTCCGAGCCCGGCGCGTCCAGGTTCACCGCCGAACCCCACGGCGTGTGATGCGCGTCGGTGAAGTACGGCCCGAAGGCGGGCAGATAGTTGCCCGACGGGCCCAAGTGGTTGTGTACGACGTCCAGGACGACACCGAGTCCGAGCGCGTGCGCCCGGTCCACGAATCGTTTCAGCGCCTCAGGGCCGCCGTACGGCTCGTGCACCGCCCACAGCGACACCCCCTCGTACCCCCAGCCGTGCCGCCCCGGGAACGGACACACCGGCATCAACTGCACGTGCGTGACGCCCAGTTCCGCCAGATGCTCCAGCCGGCCGGCCGCGGCGTCCAGGGTGCCCTCGGGGGTGTACGTGCCCACGTGCAGCTCGTACAGCACCGCGCCCGGCAGGGCCCGCCCCGCCCACTGCGTACGCCAGGCGTAGCGCCCGTGGTCCACGACCGCGCTCAGCCCGTCCGGGCCGTCCGGCTGGCGGCGCGAGCGCGGGTCGGGCAGCACCGGACCGTCGTCCAGCGCGAACCCGTACCGCGCTCCCTCCGCGGCCTTCGCCTCCCCCGTCCACCAGCCCGCGCGCTCGGGATCGCGCGTCAACGCGCGCGTGCCGCCCTCGCAATGGAGCGTGACTCGGTCTGCCTGCGGTGCCCACACCTCGAACTGCACGGACGGTTCCCCTTCGTCTGTGATGGATGGCCTGCTCACCGTGATGTCCCGCGATCCCATCGTGCCCGCCCGGACGATCAATCCGCTTTCGAATCCGCCCTTTCCCGGCGGGTGTCGCGGAAGTACCCGCAGATCGGCGCCGATTCCCCGTTTTCTGGACACCCGGGGTTCACTGCCCGACAATCGCCAGCGTGACGTCGTCCTTCGAGTTCTCCACGTACCCCGCGCGGCTGTCCGACGCGGAGCGCGACAAAGCGCTCCAGGTGCTGCGTGACGGCGTCGCCATGGGCCGGCTCTCGCACGACACGTTCGTGCGCCGCATGGAGCTGGCGCTGGCCGCCCGCCGCTCCGACGAACTGGCCGCCCTCGTCGCCGACCTGCCCAGCGAGAACCGTTTCTCCCGCGCGGTCCTCGGCACCGTCGAGGCCGTCTCCGGGTTCACCGTACGGCTGCGCCGGGCCTGGCAGGCCGAGCGGCTGCCCAAGCTGCTGCTGCCGCACCCCGCGCACACCCACCCGCTGCGCATCGGCCGCGACCCGGCCAACGGGCTGCGCCTGAACCACGAGACGGTCTCCCGTGTCCACGCCGAGCTGCGTCGGCAGGCGGGCCTGTGGGTCCTCAGGGACCTCGGCTCCACCAACGGCACCACCGTCAACGGCCGCCGTGTGATCGGCGCGGTCGTCGTCCGGGAGGGTGACCAGGTCGCCTTCGGCAGGATGGCGTTCCGGCTCGCCGTGAGCTGAGCGGCGCCGGCCGGTGGTGCCCGAACGGGCTCACCCTCACGCGCGCGTGCCCAACCGATCGGGTGAGCGGGACTGTGGAACCCGGGCCGGTGTGCCGATGCTTCGGTCATGACGTACATCACCCGACTGACCACGGCCGCCGGCGCCCTGCTGGCCTGTGCCGGTCTCCTCACCGCGGCCCCGGCGCAGGCGGCACCCAGCGCGACGCGAGCGACGTTCCCCCTCTCCGACAACTGGCTCTACCTCACCGTCGCCCGCGGCGAGACCGCCCAGGCCGGCGACAAGCACGGCACGCTGCTGCTGTGCGACCCGATGCCCCTGGGGTACGCGCGCGCGGCCGAGGCGTGTGCCGAACTCTCCTCCGTCGACGGCGACATCGCACGCATCCCCCAGAAGAAGGTCTTCTGCCCGATGATCTTCGCCCCCGTGACCGTCCACGCGCACGGGCAGTGGAACGGACGGCCGGTCGACTACCAGGAGACGTACTCCAGCAAGTGCGTCATGGAGGCACGGACGGGAGCGGTGTTCGCCACGGAGCACTGAGCGGGGCTGCCGGGCGGCTTGGCGCGGCAGGGGCGGTGCGGCTCGGGCGCTGATGGCGGTGCCGTGCGGGCGGCGCGGAGGCCTCACCCCATCCGCTCCCGGGCCTGCTGCGCCGCCACCAGCACCGTCCGGGACTGGTGCTCCACCTGGTGCTCCAACGGCACCCAGCGGGCCCGGAACCGTGCCGCGAAGGCGTCGCACCAGGCGGCGACGAGGTGCTCCAGCCGCGGCGCCGCCCGGTCGTCCGTCTCCCGCAGCACCCGCAGCAGCATCGCCGCCGCCCGCAGCGGCAGCCGCCGCCCGAAGGCGTCCACGCTGCCGACGTACGCCATCGTCGTGCCGGCCGGCGGGGTGTGGATCCAGTCCTCGGCCAGGCCGGGGATCAGCTCCAGCGCCCAGCGCGCCGCCCGCAGCAGCGGACCGTCCGCACCGTCGAGGCGGGGCAGCGCGTCGGTGAGCACGCGCTCCACCTCCAGCGCGTCCCGGAGCAGCCGCCGCGCCAGACGCCGCATCGCCGCCGCCGGTGCCGGGTGCGGCGCCGGATCATCCACCAGGTCACTCGCCCACATCGGCACCTCCACCACGGCCGTCAGACCGCCGTACCGGTGCGCGTGGTACCAGGTGCTGTGCCGGGCGTCGTCCGGCATGCTCGGGTAGGCGGCGCCCGTCTCCGGGCCGGGCATGACATGCACCCCGGGGCCGGAGGCCGGCCAGCCGGCGGCGTCCGAGGCGCCGGTCTCCACCGGGATGTGCAGCTGCGCCGCGGACTTGGCGAACGGCTCGGCGAGCCCCGGCACGTCCCTGGTCAACTGCACCCAGCTGCCGCCCAGATCGGTGCCGTGCAAGGTCACCTGGAGGTAGGGCCGCAGCTCGTCGATCACCCCGGTCAGCGCCCGGGTCTCGGGCGGCAGCCGGTCCGGCGGCAGCACGGACGGCGACCACTCGGGCTGCTCCGCACCCGTCGGCCGGTAGAAGCCGCGGTGGTAGTCGAGCAGGCTGCGCGGCGCCGGCGTCACATGCAGGCTCGCACCGTCGGGATCCGCGCACAGCAGGAAGTGCCAGGACGTGTCCGCCCGCAACTCCCGCTCGCCCAGCACTCTTTCCGCAAGCACCCGCAGGGTGGAGCCCCCGGTCGGCTCGTTGGCGTGGGCGCCGGCCACCACGAGCACCGCCCGCCGGGCGTGCCCCACCGACATCAGGTGCAGGGGTCTTCCCGCGCGCGAGACGCCCACCTGCCTGAGCGAGCACAGCCCGGGTTCCCGAGCCGCCAATGTCTGAGCGAAGGCGACCAGTTCGGGAACGCTGGGGTAGCGCAGCTCCGGCAGAAGACTCACCCCCGACTTGTTCCGCCCGGCTTCGCCCTCCAAGTGCCGCACGGGAAGGGTGAACTGTCAAGCATCCGGTGGGGGAGGCTACCGGGGGCGCCCGGATGGCATCGCGGGGGCGCGGTGCGGGCGGTGCGTGCCGTGCGGTCACTGCTGGTGCAGGCCGCGTCCCGCGAGCGTCAGGAACACCTCGCCCACCGCCTCCGAGAGCGTCGGGTGCGCGTGCACATGCCGGGCCACGTCCGCGGGCTCGGCGTCCCAGCCGACGATCAGCTGGCTCTCCGCGATCATCTCCGACACGTTCGGGCCCACCAGGTGCACGCCGAGCACGGGCCCGTCGCCGGCCTCGGCGACGACCTTCACCATGCCGCCCTGGCCGTGCACCATCCCCTTGGCCACGGCGGTCAGCGGCATCGTGTCGACCTCGACCGCACGCCCACGCGCGCGTGCCTCGGTCTCACTCAGCCCCACCGAGGCGGTCTGCGGCGAGGAGTACGTCACCCGGGGTACGGCCGTGTAGTCCACCGGGGCCGACGGCAGCCCCGCCAGCGTCTCGGCGACCAGCAGGCCCTCCGCGAACGAGGCGTGGGCGAGGCCGAGCGAGGGCGGCGGCAGCAGGTCGCCGACGACATGGATGCCCGGCACGGCCGTCTCCAGCCGGTTCCAGTCCGCCGGTACGACGAACCCCCGCTCGTCCGTCGTCAGCCCGGCCGCCGCCAGGCCGAGGCCGTCGGTGACCGGCACCCGGCCCACGGCCATCAGCAGCCGTTCCGCCTCCACCGTGCGCGTCTCTCCCCGCGCGGTGCGCACACGCGCGCGTACGCCGTTCTCCAGCACCTCGGCGTCCAGCATCCGTGCGCCCGCCTGCACATCGATCCCGCGCTTCTTCAGGCCGCGCGTCAGATGCCGGCTCACATCGGCGTCCTCCAGCGGCACGATCCGGTCCGCGGCCTCGACCAGGGTGACCTCCGCGCCCATGGACCGGTGGAAGGAGGCGTACTCCACCCCGATCGCGCCCCCGCCCAGCACCAGGACGGACGCGGGCAGCTCCGGCGCGAACAACGCGTCGTCGCTGGTCACCACGCGCCGCCCGTCCGGCACGAGCCCCGGGAGCGTGCGCGGGCGTGAGCCGCTCGCGAGGACGATCCCACGGCGCGCGGTGAAGTCGTACACGCCCGGCGCGGAATCCATGCGCACGATCTCCACGCGCACCGTGCGCGTTCCCGTCAGCCGTGCGCTGCCCCGCACCACCTGCACGCCGGCGTGCGCCAGATGCGCCTCAACCCCTTTGTGATTGCGCGCCACGATGTCGTCCCGCGTGGCCACCAGCGCCGCCCAGTCGACCGAGTCCAGCGTGGCCTTCACGCCCCACCGCTCGCGCGCCTCGGCGATGCCGTCGACCAGTTCGGCGGCGTGCAGCATCGCCTTGCTCGGAATGCAGCCCCGGTGCAGACAGGTTCCGCCGACCTTGTCGCGCTCGACGAGGACGACGGCCAGCCCGAGGGCGGCGGCGCGCAGGGCGGTGCTGTAGCCGCCCGTGCCGCCGCCGATGACGACGACATCCGCTGTGTTCGTGCCCTGTGTGCTCATGTCCCCACCCTCCGCCCGCCCCTTGCCATGAGTCCAAGGCAATGTTCTTGTGGGAGCCATGCAGGATGCTTATGGATCCTCAGGGAGGGTACGGAGTTGAGCCTGCGGCAGATGGAGTACTTCGTGACGGTCGTCCACGAGGCGTCGTTCACGCGCGCGGCGGACGCCCTGCACGTCACCCAGCCCGCGCTCTCGCACCAGATCAAGGCCCTGGAGAAGTCGGTCGGTGGCGCCCTGCTGGAGCGCATGGCCCGCGGCGTGCGCCTGACCCCCATGGGGCGGGCCTTCCTGCCGCACGCCGAACTCGCCGTCCGCAGCGCCGCGCAGGCCCGCCGCGCCGCCCGGGCCACGGCCGGCGCCGAGGGCGGCGAACTGCATGTCGCCACCCTGCACTCCCTCGCCGTGGGCGTCCTGCCCGATGTCTTCGCCCGCTGGCGTACGGCGCATCCCCGGGTGCTGCTGAGGCTGCACGAGTACGCCACCGCAGAGGCCCTGGAGGAGGCCGTGCACCGCGGCACCGCCGACCTCGCCTTCGGCCCGGAGCCCGCCGACCCGCCCGGCACCGTCGTACCGGTCGGCGAGGAGGAAGTGGTCCTGGTGGTGCCGTTCGACGACCGGCTCGCGGGCCGTACGACGGTGACGCTGCCCGAACTCGCCGACCGCGCCTGGGTCCGCTGCGCGCTGGAACCCGTCGTCCACGGCGAGCGCTTCCTCGACTGGGCCTGCGGCAAAGCCGGGTTCACACCGCGGACAGCGGTGTGGACCGAGCACACCTCGACGGCCGTGCGCATGGCCGCCGCGGGGGCCGGGGTGTGTGCCGTGTCGGCCGACGTCGTGCGCGGGGCCCTGGGCGATGACTGTGTGATCCTCACCCCCGACCCGGCCTGGAAGCGCCCCCTGGCCGTCTACGCGCGCGTGCCGCCCACCGGCGTGGCAGAGGCCTTCGTGGACATCCTGCGCGCCACCTGGCCCACCCCGCCCCCAACGCCACCCGCCCGGCGCGGCAGGCCCGAACGGCCACACGAGGGAAACGACGAGAGCAACCCGCACCCGCAACACGAGCCGCTCGCCACCCCCACCCGCTGAGCCCCACGCACCCGAGAACCGCGCGGCGCTCCCGGCCCCCTTCGACAGCCACAGTCCCCGGCCGGGCCCTCGGTCCCCGGCAGGCCTCAGTCCTCGGCGGCCCGCGTCGCAGGGACCGCTGGCAGCCGGTCGAACGGGGAGGGACCGTAGCCGCTTTGCCGTGCCTTCCCGCCCGGCGCTCGTGAGCCCGGCGGCGCTCCCGGTCCCCGTCGACAGCCACACTCCCCGGGCAGGGCCCTCAGTCCCCGGGCAGGGCCCTCAGCCCTCGGCAGGGCCCTCAGCCCTCGGCGGCCCGCTCCGCAAGGACCGCTGGCAGCCGACCGCCGGCAGCCGGGCGAACGGGGAGGGACACGAGTCGCTCGCCGCGCCTTCCCGTCGACCCTCCTGGGCGTCCTCACTCCTCCCCGAGCAGCTCCAGCAGCCCCACCGGCAGTCGGTCGAAAAGGTCCGCCACGCGTGCGTGGCCCGTGAACTCCCGGCCCGGTGTGAGGACGTCCGCCCAGCGTCCGGGCGGCAGCGGCAGCCGGGTCTCCTGCCAGCCGCCCGCCTCCGTGAGCCGGAGGGAGAGCCGGGTCACCGCCGTGACCACCTCGCCGGAGCGCGCGAAGGCCACGCAGTGCCCGGCCGCCGGGCCCTCGGCGGTCAGCGGGTCGTACGACGCGGCGGTGCCGAAGGCGGCGGGACGCCGGGCACGCAGCCGGAGCGCCGCCGCCGTCAGTGCGTCCTTCTCACCGGGCACCTCGGGCGGGAACGACACCGGACGCCGGTTGTCCGGATCCACCAGCGCCCGGTACTCGCCCTCCGTGCCCTGGTACACGTCCGGCACCCCCGGCATCGTCAGATGGACCAGGGCGGTGCCGAGCACGTTGGCCCGGATGTGCGGCTCCAGCGCCTTGCGGAACGCGGCCACGCGCTCGCCGGGCGGCCCGCACGGCCCGGCGGCGACGAACGCGGCCACCGCCTCCTCGTACGGCGGCTCCTGCTCCGTCCAGCTGGTGTACATGCCCGCCTCGCGCACATGCTTCAGCAGTGCCTGCTGCACCCGCCCCTCCTCGGCGGGCCCCAGCCCGAACACCGTCTGCCAGGCTGCCCAGGCGAGCTGCCCGTCCGGCGCCCCCTCCTCGGGCAGGGTCACCTCGGCCAGCAACTCCGCCCAGCGGCCGGGGCATTCGGTCAGCACGGCCAGCGCGGCGCGGACGTCGGCGCTGCGCTTGGTGTCGTGCGTGCAGACCACCGTGCCGGTGCCCGGCCAGTCGCGCTGCACGCGCGCGCAGTACGCGTGGAAGTCCTCCGGGGACACCCCCGGCCGGCCCGGATCGCCGCCCACCTCGGTCGCCGACAGCAGCGGCACATAGCGGTAGAACGCCGTGTCCTCCACCGACTTGGCGCGCAGCGCCGACGCCGTCTGCGCGAACCGGGTGCGGAACTCCACCCGGTCGGTGTGATCCGGCGCCGAGGCGTCACCGAGCGGCTCGACCAGCAGCCGGCGCACGATGGAGACGGCGTCCGCCTCCTCGGGCACCACGAAGGCGAGCCGGGCCTCCTCGGCGGCCTCCTCGGTGACGACGGCGGCCGCGTCACCGCAGGCGTACGGCCGGTACACCGGCATCCGCACCAGCAGCTCCTCCACCGCCGTGCGCAGCGCCCAGGGCGCCCGGTCGCGCAGCGCCAGGTCCGGGGAGGACGCGCACAGCCGGGTCGCCACCCGGGTGAGCCGGTCGGTCTCGGTGGCCAGCTCGTGCGTGAGCACCTTGTAGGCGGCCCGCCGGACGGTGGCGTCCCAGTTGCCGCCCCGGTCCGTCTGCGGTGCCGCGAACGCCCGGTACCGGCCCAGCAGTTCGTACGCCCCCGTCCGGTCCGTGAACAGGCCGTCGACCTGGCGCAGGGCGTCGTAACCGGTGGTGCCCGCGACCGGCCAGGACGCCGGCAGGTGCTCGCCGTCGGCGAGGATCTTCTCCACCACCGTCCAGCGCCCGCCGGTCGCCTCGTGCAGCCGGTCGAGGTAGCCGTCGGGGTCGGCGAGGCCGTCGGGATGGTCGATGCGCAGCCCGTCGAGCACGCCCTCCCGCAGCAGCTGGAGGATCTTGGCGTGGGTGGCGTCGAACACCGAGGGATCCTCGACGCGCACCCCGATCAGCTCCGAGATGCTGAAGAACCGCCGGTAGTTCAGCTCGGTGCGGGCCAGCCGCCACCACACCGGGCGGTACCACTGGGCGTCCAGCAGCTCGGGCAGCGGCAGGTCGCGGGTGCCCTCGCGGAGCGGGAAGGCGTGCTCGTGGTAGCGCAGCACGTCGCCGTCGACCACGAGGTGCTCCAGCTGCGAGCCGACCGGACCGCTGAGCACCGGCAGCAGCACCCGCCCGCCCTGCGCCTCCCAGTCGATGTCGAACCAGCGGGCGTACGGCGAGCCGGGCCCCTCGCGCAGCACCTCCCACAGGGCGTGGTTGTGCCGCGGCGCCATGGCCATGTGGTTCGGCACGACGTCGGCCACCAGGCCCAGACCGTGCTCCCGCGCGGTCCGCGCCAGTGACCGCAGGCCGTCCTCGCCGCCCAGTTCCTCGCGCACGCGCGCGTGGTCCACCACGTCATAGCCGTGCGTGGAGCCGGGCACGGCCTCCAGGACGGGGGACAGGTGCAGATGCGAGACGCCGAGCGACGCCAGATACGGTACGGCCGCCGCGGCGGCGGCGAACGGGAACGCGGGCTGGAGCTGCAGCCGGTAGGTCGCCGTGGGCACCCCTGGTCCTGGTCGCGCAGAAGTCATGAGAACCACGTACCCAGCCCGCCGCCTTTCGTGTCATGGCCACCGGCCCGCGGGGCTCGCCCATCCGGCCTACGCCATGGACGGAGCGAGCAACTCGACCGACACTCGGCGCTCGCCCCCCTACGTCGGCCGCTGCAGCACCGTCAGGCTGCGGTCGGGCAGGGTGATCCGGTCGCCCGCGTCGACCTTCGTCCCGGAGCCGGGCGGCACGCCGTCCGGGTGGGCCGTGTCGACGACCACCTGCCACCGGCGGCCGTGGTCGACCGGCACAAGGAAGTCCAGCGGCCCCGGCGAGGCGTTGAACATCAGCAGGAAGGAGTCGTCGGTGATGCGCTCCCCGCGCGCGCCGGGCTCGGAGATCGCGTTGCCGTTCAGGAACACCGTCAGCGCGGACGCCCGCGCCGAGTCCCAGTCCCGCTGGGTCATCTCGGCGCCCTCCGGAGTGAACCAGGCGATGTCGGACAGCTCGTCGTGGGTGCCCTCCACCGGGCGGCCGTGGAAGAACCGGCGCCTGCGGAACACCGGGTGGTCCCGGCGCAGCCACACCATCGCGCGCGTGAACTCCAGCAGGTCGCTCTCCGCGGACTCCGGCCAGTACACCCACGACAGCTCGCTGTCCTGGCAGTAGGCGTTGTTGTTGCCGCGCTGGGTGCGGGCGAACTCGTCGCCGTGGCTGATCATCGGCACGCCCTGGGACAGCATCAGCGTGGCGACGAAGTTCCGCATCTGCCGGGCGCGCAGCGCGAGCACCTGCGGGTCCTCGGTCTCGCCCTCCGCCCCGCAGTTCCACGACCGGTTGTGGCTCTCGCCGTCCCGGTTGTCCTCGCCGTTGGCCGCGTTGTGCTTGTCGTTGTACGAGACCAGGTCGTGCAGCGTGAAGCCGTCGTGACAGGTGACGAAGTTGATCGAGGCCAGCGGGCGGCGTCCGTCGTCCTGATACAGGTCGGACGAACCGGTCAGCCTCGAGGCGAACTCCGCCAGCGTCCGCGGCTCGCCCCGCCACAGGTCCCGTACCGTGTCCCGGTACTTGCCGTTCCACTCGGTCCACAGCGGCGGGAAGTTGCCCACCTGGTAGCCGCCCTCGCCCACGTCCCAGGGCTCGGCGATCAGCTTCACCTGGGAGACCACCGGGTCCTGCTGCACCAGGTCGAAGAACGACGACAGCCGGTCCACCTCGTGGAACTGCCGGGCCAGGGTCGCCGCGAGGTCGAAGCGGAAGCCGTCGACGTGCATCTCGGTGACCCAGTACCGCAGCGAGTCCATGATCAGCTGGAGCACGTGTGGCGACCGCATGAGCAGCGAGTTCCCGGTGCCCGTGGTGTCCATGTAGTAGCGCGGGTCGTCCGTGAGACGGTAGTAGCGCGGGTTGTCGATGCCCTTGAAGGACAGCGTGGGACCCAGATGGTTGCCCTCGGCGGTGTGGTTGTAGACGACGTCCAGGATGACCTCGATCCCGGCCTCGTGCAGTGCCCGGACCGCCGACTTGAACTCCAGCACCTGCTGGCCGCGGTCGCCCCAGGAGGCGTACGCGTTGTGCGGGGCGAAGAAGCCGATGGTGTTGTAGCCCCAGTAGTTGCTCAGGCCCATGTCGGCCAGCCGGTGGTCGTTCACGAACTGGTGAACGGGCATCAGCTCCAGCGCCGTCACCCCGAGCTTGGTCAGATGTTCGATGAGTGCCGGATGCGCGAGTGCCGCGTACGTGCCGCGCAGTTCCTCCGGCAGGCCCGGATGGCGCATGGTCAGGCCCTTGACATGAGCCTCGTAGATCACCGTGTGGTGGTACCCGGTGCGCGGCGGCCGGTCGTCGCCCCAGTCGAAGTACGGGTTGATCACCACCGAGGCCATGGTGTGCGGGGCGGAGTCCAGGTCGTTGCGGCGGTCCGGCGCGCCGAAGTGGTAGCCGTACACCTCCTCGCCCCACCGGACCGTGCCGCTGACGGCCTTCGCGTACGGGTCGAGCAGCAGTTTCGCCGAATTGCAGCGCAGCCCGCGCCCGGGGTCGTACGGGCCGTGCACCCGGAACCCGTACCGCTGTCCCGGCATCACGCCCGGCACGTACGCGTGCCGCACGAAAGCGTCGCTCTCGCGCAGCTCCACCGCCGTCTCCGAGCCGTCGTCGTGCAGCAGACACAGCTCTACTCGGTCCGCGGCCTCCGTGAAGACCGCGAAGTTGGTTCCGGCGCCGTCATAGGTGGCGCCGAGCGGATACGCCTCTCCAGGCCAGACCTGCATGGTTACGACTCTCCCAGGTGTGCCGCCGCCCTGGGGGCGCGTTGGCCCCCGAGTCTCCCCGAAAGTGACGGAACCTCCCGTGACTTGCGTCCCTCTTACCCATCGACCAGCGCACACGGCGGATCTCTTACCCGCAGTGCGCCGAACCAGTGGGGCAACACGTACTCCCGGACGACCACGGGATCAGGGGGACATGTGCGTGAGACTGTGCACCGCCATCTGGGCATGTTAGTGGCAGGAGTGGCCCTCGCGGCGGTGGGGACCGCCGCGGTGGTCGCGATCACCCTGCCGGGCACGGCGGGGGCGGACACCTCGGGTGGCGCGCGAGGCGGCGGTCCGGGTGCGGACGCGGTCCGGCCCGGTGTCGTCGAGCAGGCGCCCGCCGAGGGCCGCAAGGGCAGCGGCCGGGACCCGCTGACCGACGACGAGATCCGGCGGGCCGAGCAGATCGCGCTGAACCGGCAGCTGCTGAACACGGGCGAGAACGTCGACGGCGGCCGCGGGCCGCAGCGCCTGAGCGTCGACCTCGCCGAACCCGAGGCCGGCGAGGCGGACGATCCCGCCGCGCCACGACGGGCCGACATCACGTTCTACGACTACGGCGACGACACCCTCGTCACCAAGACCGTCGACCTGGACACCGGCAAGGTCGAGCGCACCGGCACCCAGCGCGGCGTCCAGCCGCCGCCGAGCCGGGCCGAGAACGCCGAGGCGGCCCGGCTCCTGATCGCCGCCCCGCTCGGCGCGGGCCTGAAGGCGGACTACAAGGACGCCACCGGCCGGGACCTCACCTCCCCGGACCAGCTGCTGCTCGGCGGCGGTATCTACCGGGCCGCTCCGGGAGCCCAGCCCGCGGTACTCGACCAGTGCGGCGTGCACCGGTGCGTCCGGCTGTTCACCAAGGTCAGGAACGGGCCCTGGATCGACACCAGGTCCCTGGTGATCGACCTGAGCGCGCGCAAGGCCGCCGCCCTCGAACGCGGCTGACCGGACGTTTCCTCGTATCCGTACCTCCTGTAAGGGAGCCATTTCGTCATGCCCGAGTACGGAATCCGGCGTGCCCGCAGGGCAGCGGCCGTTGGACTGACCGTGGCCGCCCTCGCCGCCGGCGCGACGACCGCCGCGGGCCCGGCCGCCGCCCGCCCGAGAACGGCCACCGCCGCACCCGCGGCCGACTGCGGTGCCGCCTACCGCATCGAACAGAAGCTGTCCACCGGCACGACCTGGCGCATGTGCTGGCACTACGACAGCAAGGCCGGTCTCGTCCTGGAGAAGATCAGCTACCAGCCCAAGGACGAGCCGGAACCGATCAAGGTCCTGAACAGCGCCAGGCTGGCCCAGATCCATGTCCCCTACGACGACGGACAGCACGAGTACCAGGACCTGACGGACGAGGGCTTCGCCCAGTCGCTGATGAACCTCTCGCCCGCCGAGTGCCCCGGCGGCACCATCAAGACCGTCAAGGTCCCCGACGCCGTGGACCCCCAGCACCCGAACGTCAACGGCCTGTGTACGACCACCCGTTCCCGTGGTCACGCCTACCGCCTGCACGACGACCTCGGCGCGGGCAAGGTCTACCAGGCCCAGGGCAAGGACTTCCTCGTCTACACCGTCAACCAGGTCGGCTGGTACGAGTACATCACCGAGTGGCGTTTCCAGGACGACGGCATGATCGCCATGAACGTCGGCGCGACCGGAAGTCTGTCCTGGGACGACTACGACGCCGGTGACGGCCGCGGCTGGCCCATCGGCAAGGGTGCCAAGGCCTACGCGACCAGCCACAGCCACAACGTCTTCTGGCGGCTCGACTTCGGCCTCGACGGCTCCTCCAAGGCGAAGGTCGAGCAGTACGACTCGGCCGTCAGCCCGCGCGCGGGCGGTCAGGAGGGCCCCACCACCAAGACCACCCGCACCGGGGTCACCAGGGAAATGGCGGCCGACCTGAAGGATTACCGCTGGTGGCGGGTGGTGAGCGCGACCGGCAAGAACAAGGACGGGCACGCCCGTTCGTACGAGATCGTCCCCGGACCCACCACCAAGTACCTCGGCCGCGGCTTCACCAAGCACGACCTCTACGTCACCGAGTACAACCCGTGCGAACTGTTCGCCAGCGACAACGCGGCCTGCGACCGCGGGCACCCCGCATCCGTCGACGCATGGGTCGGCGGACAGGCCCTGACCCACCCGGTGATCTGGATGAACGTCGGTTTCCACCACATCGCGCGGGACGAGGACCAGCAGCCGATGCCGGTGCACTGGCAGGGCTTCGCCATCGTGCCGCGGGACGTGACCGCTATGAATCCGCTCACTCCGCGTGACCTGGCATGGCAGAACGGCCATTGGGGGCCGCGTAGTTGAGGAAAGCAGTTGAGAAACCGACCTGTCCATCCGGCTGCACCGCCGACCCCTCGCGGAGTACCCTTCCTTGATCGTTGAGACTGGGAAAGGCCCGGGGGAGCGGAAGGCGGTGCACGGGTGGGCTCGGGAGGCCTGGAGTTGCCCCCTGGTGACGAGGGTCACGAGGGGAACTCCACAGACGTCCCGCCCGGCGCGGTGTCCCTGGCCCGGCCGATGGACGCGGGGTCCATCGGGCCGGAGCTGGACTGGGACGCCGACGCCTGGCGCGAGGTGCGCACCCGCGCCCAGCGGGCCGGCCGGGCCTACATCTGGCTGAACCTCGTCGAGCAGCGGCTGCGCGCCGTCGTGGCCGCCGTGCTGCGCCCCATCTACGAACCCGTCCACGGCGACGACTGGGTGGTCGCCGCGGCCGGTCCGGCCGGGCAGGAGTGGGTGCAGCGCGCGGTCGCGGTCCGTGAGGTCAGCCGCCGCAAGGGTTACCTGCTCGACCCGGCCGACGACAATGTGCTCAGCTTCCTCACCCTCCCGCAGCTGCGGGAGCTGATGGTGCAGCACTGGCCGTGCTTCGAGCCGTACTTCGACGAGCGCCGGGACCTCGAACTCGCCCTGGACGAGCTGGAGGTGACCCGCAACGTCGTCTCCCGCAACCGTGCGCTGTCCGAGGCGGTCCTGAACCAGGCCGAGCGCGCCTCCGCCCGGCTGCTGGAGACGCTCGGCGCCGGCGGTGACGTGCCCTCCGCGCGCCGGCTGCCCGTGGACGCGGTCGAGGACCTGGTCGGTGACCGGTACGCGGACGTGGTCGCCGTGCACCCCGACCGGGTGCGGCTGATGCGCCAGTTCCCCGCCGAGGACCTCTTCGGCGGCGCCCGCCGCCTCGACGCCATCGGCATCGGCCTCAATCTGCTGGTGCAGAACTTCTCCGGCCGCCGTCTGGTCCGGCTCGCCGAGTCCGGCTGCCGGGTACGGCTGCTCTTCCTCAACCCCGCCTCCAGCTCGGTCAAGCGCCGCGAGCGCGAACTGGGGATGAAACGGGGCGAACTGAGCCGGTCCGTCGAGATGAACATCCTGCACATGCGCCGGGTCCGCTCCCGGCTGCGCGACCCGGGCGCCTTCGAGATCCAGGTCTACGACGAGACACCGCGCTTCACCGCCTACCTGGTCGACGGCGACGGCGCCGACGGCATCGCCGTGGTGCAGTCCTATCTGCGCGGGGCGCGCGGCATGGAGTCGCCGGTGCTGGTGCTGCGCAACGGCAGCAAGCTGGTCAAGTCGCATGACATGGGCGAAGCCGGACTCTTCCCGACATACCGCGAGGAATTCGAGCTGACGTGGTCGGATTCGCGCCCGGTGTCCTGAACTGTCCGCCGGCGTAAGCGGAAGGCGAGCCTCGGATTGTCAGTGCCACGTGCGAGGGTGGAGGCCACTGGGGGAAAGCACCACCAAGAAGGGGGGCCGCCCATGGGCTGGCACCGGGAGCTGCTGATCGGCTTCGACCTGGAGACGACCGGGACCGATCCGCGTGAGGCGCGCATCGTCACCGCCGCCGTGATCGAGGTCAGGGCCGGTGAGCCCATGGGCCGCCGCGAATGGCTGGCCGATCCGGGCGTGGAGATCCCGGCCGACGCCGTGGCGGTGCACGGCATCAGCAACGAGCGGGCGACGGCCGAGGGTCACCCGGCCGACCGGGTGGCCGACTCCATCGCCGACGTCCTGGTGGGGTACTGGAAGACGGGCGTCCCGGTCGTCGCCTACAACGCCGCCTTCGACCTCACCCTGCTCTCCGCCGAACTGCGCCGCCACGCCCTGCCGTCCCTCGCCGACCGTCTGGGCGGCGCCCCGCCCGCGCCGGTCATCGACCCCTACACCATCGACCGCTGGGTCGACCGCTACCGCCGCGGCAAGCGCAACCTGGAGGCGGTCTGCGCCGAGTACGGCATAGCCCTCGACGCGGCCCACACGGCCCCGGCCGACGCCCTCGCCGCAGCGCACCTCGCCTCCGCGATAGCCGACCGTCACCCGAAGATCGCCTCCCTGACTCCGGCCGACCTGCACCATCGGCAGATCGAGTGGTATGCCGAGTGGGCGGCGGACTTCCAGGCGTTCCTGCGGCGCAAGGGGGAGCCGGACGCGGTGATCGACGGCACGTGGCCGCTGCGGGAGTTGACCGAGAGCCAGCCGGTGTAGACAGCGGGCAGCCGTTCCCGTCCAGCTGTCAGAACGGGTACCAGCGGACGGTCTCGTCCCCGTCCCGCAGCGACCGCACCCGCCGCCGGAACTCGGCCAGCGCCTTCGGACTGCTCGGCGCGTGCTGGGCCACCCACGCGCAGCTGGCCGTCTCCCGCGCCCCGCGGAGCACACCGCACCCCGCCCACTCCCGCACATCCCACCCGTACGCCTCGACAAAGGAGTCGTACGCCTCGGCCGGCATCCCGTACCGGTCGCGGGAGAGGGCCATGACCACCAGGTCGTGCTCGCGCAGGTCGGCGGAGAAGGTCTCCAGGTCCACCAGAACCGGCCCGTCGGGTCCGATGTGCACATTGCGGGGCAGCGCGTCGCCATGGATCGGCCCCGGCGGCAGTTGCGGTGTCAGCGCAGCCGCGGCGGCCGCGAATCCGTCCCGGCGCGCCCGGAGATAGGCCGCGTCCCCGGGGTCGATCGCGTCGCCCGCGAGCCGCAGCCAGCGCTCCACACCGCCCAGCAGCTCGCGGGGCGGCAAGGCGAAAGGAGGAGAGGGAAGTGCGTGCACCAGCCGCAGCAACCGCGCCAGATCCGCCGGCTCGGCGGGCCGTACCGGATCCGGCAGCCGGTGCCACACCGTCACCGGGTGCCCGTCCACCAGCCGAGGCTTCGGCTCCGCCGCCCGTACCGCCGGCACGCCCACCTCGGCCAGCCAGCCGGCGATGTCCAGCTCGCGCCGGGCCCGCTGGAGCAGCTCGGCGTCGCGGCCGATCTTCACCACGAGGTCGCCGGCGGCGAACACCGCGTTCTCGCCGAGGGCGAGGAGAGCCGCGTCCCGGGCCGGGCCCGGCAGCACTCCCGCCGTGGCCAGTACGTCCCGTGCCCGTGCCTCGTCCATCGTGCCTCCGTGCCGCTTCCGGTCGGGTCTCTCCGGCCAGTCTCGCATTCGTACAGGTCGGGCTGTGTGCGCGGTCCCTTGACGGGATATCGGAGCTCACGACCATGAACGCGTCAATCAGACCGGGTGGGGACACCAGGCAGCCGAGCGTGTTGCGGGCGGCCTCGGTGTGCGGGTTCCCCTGCCGTCCCGCCACCGGACGGACGTTAAACACGTTGAACGAGACGTATCGTCTCGCCTACGGTGCACGTCATGACCACTCCCCGCCACATCGCGATGTTCTCCATCGCCGCGCACGGCCATGTGAACCCCAGCCTGGAGGTGATCCGTGAACTCGTCGCCCGGGGCCACCGGGTCACGTACGCCATCCCGCCGGCGTTCGCCGAGAAGGTGGCCGCCACCGGGGCCCGGCCCGTGCCGTACACCTCCACGCTGCCCGGACCCGACGCCGGCCCCGAGGCCTGGGGGACCACGCTGCTGGACAACGTGGAGCCGTTCCTGGACGACGCGATCCAGGCGCTTCCGCAGCTCGTGGAGGCCTACGCGGGCGACGAGCCCGACCTCGTGCTGCACGACATCGCCTCCTACCCGGCCCGCGTCCTCGCCCACCGCTGGGGCGTCCCGGCGATCTCCCTCTCCCCGAACCTCGTCGCCTGGGAGGGGTACGAGGAGGAGGTCGCCGAGCCGATGTGGGCCGAGCCGGGAAAGACCCCGCGCGGGCAGGCGTACTACGCCAAGTTCGAGTCCTGGCTCGCGGAGAACGGGATCACCCGGCATCCGGACCCGTTCGCCGGACGCCCGGCCCGCTCGATCGTCCTCATCCCGAAGGCACTCCAGCCGCATGCCGACCGTGTCGACGAACGCGTCCACACCTTCGTCGGCGCCTGCCAGGGCGACCGCGCCGACCAGGGCGACTGGCGGCGGCCCGCCGGCGCCGAGAAGGTCGTGCTGGTGTCCCTGGGCTCGGCCTTCACCAAACAGCCCGCCTTCTACCGTGAGTGCGTCCGCGCCTTCGGCGACCTGCCCGGCTGGCACCTGGTCCTCCAGATCGGCAGGCATGTGGACCCCGCCGAACTGGGCGACCTACCGCCCACCGTGGAAGTGCACGGCTGGATACCGCAGTTGGCGATCCTCCGGCAGGCCGACCTGTTCGTCACGCACGCGGGCGCCGGCGGCAGCCAGGAGGGGCTGGCCACCGCCACGCCGATGATCGCCGTACCGCAGGCGGTCGACCAGTTCGGCAACGCCGACATGCTCCAGTCCCTCGGCGTCGCCCGCCGCCTGGACACCGAGGAGGCCACCGCCGACCGCCTCCGCGAGACCGCGCTGGCCCTGGTGGACGACCCTGAGGTGGCCCGCCGCCTGAGGGACATCCAGACGGAGATGGCCGAGGAGGGCGGCACGCGCAGGGCAGCGGACCTGATCGAGGCCGAACTGCAAGCCCGCGCGGGGGAGTAGCGGCGGGGCGGCGCCCCGAAGGGGCGTGGGGAGCTGTGTGCCCAGTCCCCCACGCCCCGCACCCGCGCACGATCCCCCTGGAAGGGCAGGCGCGCCGGATCAGACCGGCAGCCGCTCCGCCGCCTCGCGCACCGGCCCGGACGCAACCGCCTCCGGTGCCTCGTCATGCGTGAGGTCGGGAAGGCGGCGCAGCCACGCCGGCAGGTACCAGTTGCGCTCGCCGAGCAGCGCCATCACGGCCGGCAGCAGCACGCCGCGGATGACCGTCGCGTCGATGAGGACCGCCGCGGCCAGGCCCACACCCATCTGCTTCATGGACTGCATCGACAGCGTGCCGAAGATCGCGAACACGGCGACCATGATGACCGCGGCGCTGGTGACGACGCCGGCCGTGGTGACCACGCCGTGCCGGATCGCGTCCGTGGTGCTGCGGCCGCGCATCCGGGCCTCACGGATCCGGGAGACGACGAACACGTGGTAGTCCATCGACAGCCCGAACAGGATCACGAAGAGGAACAGCGGCAGCCAGGTCACGATCGCGCCGACCCCCTCCGCGCCGACCAGCGACGCACCCCAGCCGTGCTGGAAGACGGCGACGAGGATGCCGTAAGCGGCGCCCACCGACAGCAGGTTGAGCACGATCGAGGTGATCGCGACGGTCAGCGAGCGGAACGACAGCAGCATCAGCAGGAAGGCGAACACGACCACGAACGCGAAGACCGGGACGACGGAGCCGAGCAACTGGTCGTTGAAGTCGTGGTTGCCGGCCACCTGCCCGGTGATCGGGGCCTGTACGCCGTCGACCTTGCCGAGCGTGGCGGGCCGGACCTCGTCGCGCAGCTTGTCCAGGCTCTTGACCGCCTGGTCCATGTCGGAGCCGCCGACCAGCGGCACGGAGACCAGGGCGACGTTCTGCGCGTCGTGCAGCTTGATGCCGACCGGGCCGCGCGAGGCGCCCGAGGCGATGGCCTGCTGCTTGAAGTCGGCCAGCGCCTGCCGTACCTCGGGGGCGTTGATGTCCTTGGCCTTGACGACGACCTGGGCCGGCTCACTGCCGCCCGGGAAGGCGTCGTTGATCCGGTTGTACGTCTGCACGATCGGCAGCGACTTGCCGAACTCCTGGTCCAGGGTGAGCTGCTGGGTCTTCATGCCGAGCGCGGGCGCCGCGACCGCCAGCAGCGCGCCGGCCGCCACGACCACGGAGATCAGCGGCCGGGCCAGCACCACCCGCAGCACGGCCGTCCAGAACCGGCTGCCCTCGCCCGCGGCCCGCTTGCCGCGCCCGCGGCTCAGGAACGGGATCCGCCCCTTCTCGACGCGCTCGCCGAGCAGCGACAGCAGTGCCGGCAGCACCGTCACCGACCCGACCATGGCCACGGCGACCACCATCAGCGAGGCCAGACCCATCGCCTCGAACTCGGCGAGCCCGGTGAAGAGCATGCCCGCCATCGCCACGCACACCGTGACCCCGGAGACGATGACCGCCCGGCCGCTGGTGGCGGCGGCGATCCGCAGGGCGGTGCCCGCGTCCCGCCCGGCCTGCCGCTCCTCGCGCTCGCGGCGCAGATAGAACAGGCAGTAGTCGACGCCGACGGCCATACCGACCAGCAGCATCACGGAGTTGGCGGTGTCGCTCATCGGCTGCAGATGGCTGACGATGCCCATCAGACCCATCGTCGCCATGATCGCGGTGATCGCGAGGGCCACCGGCAGCAGCGCCGCCACCAGCGCCCCGAAGGCGATCAGCAGGATGCCGAGCGCCACCGGCACCGCCGAGTACTCGGCCTGCTGGAAGTCGTCCCCGAAGGCGTCCTTGTACTGCTTCTGCATGCTGGCGCCGCCGATCTCCTCGATCCGCAGGCCGCCGTGCGCCTTCTGCACCCCGGCGACGGCGTTCAGCACCGGCTCGACCCGGCTGACGGCCGTCTTGGCGTCACCGCGCATGTCGAACTGCACCAGCGCGCTGCGGCCGTCCCGGGAGATGGTGTGGGTGTCGTACGGCGAGGTCACGGCCGTGACCTTGCCGGTGCCCTGCACCGCCTTCACCACATCGGCGACGGCGGCCCGGAACTCGGTCCCGGTCGCCGTCGCTCCGGCGTCCCGGGACTGGATCAGCACGGTCTCGCCGGCCGGCTGCTTGATCCCCGCGTCGTCGATGATCTGCGCGGCGGTGTGTGTCTCGCCCTTGAGCTGGTTGCCCTCGTCCACATCGACCCGGCCCGCCGCCGAGCCGAGCCCCATCGCCAGTGCGACGAACAGCACCCATATGCCGACGGCCGCCCAGCGGTGCCGGGCGCTCCAGCCGCCGGCGCGGGCGGCCAGTCCCCGTACCCGCGCGTCCCTGTTCCCCATCCCGGGCCTTCCCCCTCGTGTCCGGTGCCGGCCCCCTGCCGCCACCACTGCGTTTGCTCCGCATCGACCGTATGAGCCGGATAAACGCGTCTCGTCGTGCTGCCCGGTGAACTCGGTGGCCCGTCCGTCACCACTGGGGAGGACAGCGGCCCCTTACACCTATCCGCCGGACTCGGGGACGCGTCTCGGGGTCATCGCCGCCGGTGAGGACGTGGGTTGTCCGTTCTGCCGCCGGCGCGGCGGTTTGTGATTACGAATGTTTGTTGAACAAGTCACAGGTGCGTGTAGAGGTTGATCCAGTGCCCGCCCATCGGCGAGAGTTTCGCGCAGTCCCGCCCCGGGCGGGTCCGGCCGTCGTGCCCGCCCCCACGGGGCACGACGGCCGTTCTAGGGTGGGCGGATGACGACCTACGCGGCGCTGTTGCGCGGAATCAACGTCGGCGGCAGCAAGAAGCTGCCCATGGCCGACCTCCGCACGCTGCTGACCGGCCTCGGCCTCACCGGCGTACGGACCCATCTGCAAAGCGGCCAGGCCGTGTTCACCACCGGCCGCGGCGACGAGGAGTCGCTGGCGGCGGAGCTGACCCGGGCGATCGAGGAGCGGTTCGGCTTCCCCGTCGACGTGCTCGTGCGCGACCACGCCTACCTCGCGGCGGTCGTCGAGGCCTGCCCGTTCCCGGTGACCGGCCTGGAGCCCAGGCAACTGCACGTCACGTACTTCTCCGCCCCCGTCACCCCGGACCGCTTCGCGGAGATCGACGCCGCCGCCCACCTCCCCGAGGAGTTCCGGCTCGGCGACCGCTGCCTGTACCTGTACGCCCCCGAGGGCCTCGGCCGCTCCAAGCTCGCCGAGGCGCTGTCCCGCCGACGCCTGACCAAGGACCTGATCGCCACGAGCCGGAACTGGAACACGGTCGTCAAACTCGTGGAGCTGACGTCTCCGGGAGCGTGAGCGTCCACCGTCGGCCCTCCGGCCGGTGCGGGACCAGCCCGCGCACCAGTCCATGCCCCGCACGCTGCTGCCTGCCCCAAGGGCAGGGTCAAGCACGCGTGTGCGAGGCTCTGTTGCATGCGCTACATCATCATCGGGGCCGGAGCGGTCGGCGGGACTGTCGGCGGGCGGCTGGCCCAGGCCGGGCGCGAGGTCGTCCTCGTGGCGCGCGGCCGGCATCTGGCGGCACTGGCGGAACACGGGCTGCGACTACGGGTGCCGGAAGGGGAGTCGACGTACCGGCTGCCCGCCGTCGAGGGGCCGGCCCCGCTCGGCGAGCTGCGCGCCGGCGACGTCCTCGCCCTCGCCGTGAAGACGCAGGACACCGTGGCCGCACTGGACACCTGGGCCGAGGTGCCCGTGGCGGGTGGCGGCACGGCCGCGGAGCGGCTGCCGCTCGTGTGCCTCCAGAACGGCGTGGAGAGCGGGCGGCTCGCACTGCGCCGCTTCCGGCGGGTGTACGGCGTCTGCGTCTGGCTGCCCTCGACCTTCGTGGAGCCCGGCGTCGTCTCCGCCGCCGGCAGTCCGCTCACCGGCATCCTGCACCTCGGCCGCCTTCCGCACGGCACCGACGACACCGCCCGCCGGATCGCCGCCGACCTGGCGGACGCCCACTTCGAGGCACCGGTCGTGCCCGATGTGGCCCGCTGGCAGTACGCCAAGCTGCTCTGGAACCTCGGCACCGCCTTCGAAGCGTTGTGCGGGCCCGCCGCCGACGAGGCCGCGCATGCCCTGCTCGCGCGCGTGCGGGCCGAAGGGCAGGCCGTGCTCGACGCGGCCGGCATCGCCCACGCGGGCGCCGAAGAACAGCGCGAGGCCCGCGACGGCAAGGTCACCCTGGTGCCACTGGACGAGGGCCCGCGCGGCGGCGGTTCCTCCTGGCAGTCCCTCGCCCGGGGCACCGGCACCATCGAGGCCGACTACCTCAACGGGGAGATCGCCCTCCTCGGCCGGCTGCACGGCGTACGGGCCCCGCTGAACGAGCTGTTCCAGCGCCTCGCCAACCGGTTCGCGCGGGAGCGCCGGGCCGCCGGGTCGATGCCGGTCGCCGAACTCGTACGCCTGGCGGACGAGGCGGTGGCGGCCGCCCCTGAGGCGGCGTGCTCCGTGAGCTGACCCTCCAACCGGTTGATCTTCCGGCCGGATTGGCGCTTCGTGGGCCCGGTGCGCGCGCGAGCCGCTCACGCGAAGGGGACGGGGGAGCGGTGGAGTGGACGACTTCACGGAGGACGCCGGGCGGCGGCTCGCGGCGCGGTTCGAGGCTGACCGGGCGCATCTCACGGCCGTGGCCCACCGGCTGCTCGGCTCGGCCGCCGAGGCCGACGACGCCCTGCAGGAGGCCTGGAGGCCTGGCTGCGGGCGGCCGGCCGCCCGCGCCCGGTGCCGACGCCGTACGCCGGCGCCGGGCCGTCGAGGCGTTCCTGGCCGCCACCCGCGGCGGTGACTTCACGGCTCTGGTCGCCCTGCTCGACCCGGACGTGGTGCTGCACGCCGACGCGCTGGTCGTCCCCACGCCCGAACCGATCACGGTACGGGGCGCCGAGCCGGTCGCCCAGGGCGCGATGGCGGCCGCGGCCCGCGCCCGGTTCACCGGACTCGCCCGGCTGGACGGGGAGTTCGGCCTGGTCATGGCGTCACAGGGGCGGCCGCGGCTGGTCCTGGCCTTCGCCTTCGGTGCGGACGGCCGGATCACCCGGATCGATGTCGTTGCGGAACCGGAACGCCTGCGCGGGACGGAGATCGCGGTCGTGGACCCGGGGCAGGCAGAAACCGGAGGAGCCGGAGAATTGGCCCAATGAATCGACAGTGGATTGGGCCAGGACACTGAACCAGTGACCGACTAGCGTCGCGGCCATGACGTATCGAGACGCCGACACCGCCACTGCTACCGCTACCGACTCGGCCGCCGAGTCCGGCCCGACCCGGGTCGACTTCTTCTTCGACCCGGCCTGCCCCTTCGCCTGGATCACCTCCCGCTGGATGCTGGAGGTCGAGCGCCTGCGCCCGCTCGACCTCCGGTTCCGGGCGATGAGCCTGTACCTGCACAACATGGGCAACGAACTCCCCGACTGGTACCGGGACTTGGTGGACCGCTCGATCGGCCCGGTGCGGGTCGCCGTGGCCGCCGCCGAACGCCACGGCGAGACGGTGCTGCGCGACCTGTACACCGCCTTCGGCACCCGGATCCACGAACACGGGATCAAGGACTTCGACCAGGTGATCGCCGAGTCGCTGACCGAACTCGGGCTCCCCGCCGAGCTGTCGGCCGCCGCTCACGACCCGTCGTACGACGACGCGGTACGCCGTAGCCACGAGGCCGGCGCCGAGCAGGAATCGGGTGGCTATGTGGGCACGCCGACCATTCACGTCGACGGCACGGTGTGGTTCGGACCTGTGCTGCGGGCGATTCCGCGGGGCGCCGAGGCGGCCGAACTCTTCGACAGCTTCCGGGTGCTGGCCCGCCACCCCGACCTCTTCGAACTCAAGCGCACCCGCACCGGCGCCCTCCGCTTCGACTGACCGCGAATCACAGTGGCCGATAAGCGCCCCTCGCGCGCACCGAGTTCTCCGATCGTGTGACGCATGGGCCGCTACCGACGCAGAACGAAGAGCCGCCGCGGTCCGACGTCACAGGGGAGCGCCGGACCCGGCGGCCCCCTTTACCACGCGCCCACCCCCTGAGGGAACCGCTCGGCGAACCTCGCGACAAACTCACCCGGCCGTCCCTAGGGTGAAGCGCGCAGACGGCCTGAGGGGGACGGATGAGCGTTTCGGGCGGACCATCAGGGGTCCTGCCGCAGTACCGCGGGGGCGGAGCGACCGGGCGTCCCGGCGCGGGCAGCCACACCATGGCCCTCGCCCGGCACGCGCGCGTGGCCGCCACCCACCGCCGCGCGGGCCTGGACCGCCGGTTCGGCCGCATCGAAGCGGCCGAACCCCGTCGGCTCCTCATCGCCCTCAGGGCCCTGGTCAACGGACCCCGATCGCCCGAATGGGTGGCGATTTTCGGCCCACTTGGCGCCTCCACGGCCGGGCTCGAATGCGCCCCCAATCTGCCCCAAGCCGACGAAGTCAGGCCCTTCCTCGGCAGCGACGCCGGAGCGAGCAGGGGATCCGGCAGCCCGTCGACGACAGCGGACCGGCCGACGCGCCGCGCGCCGGAACGCTCCCGCCGCGAGCGTCGCCGTAGCGCACGGACCGACCGCCGCTCTCCCCGTCTCAACATCGGTAACGTCAGCGGTCCCGGCATCTTCGGCAGTCAGGGCCTGGTCGCCATGGGCGGGCCGGGACCCCGGGGATCCGGGCCGCCGCCCGCGCCGAAGCAGCAGCCAACCCCCCACGCACGAAGGCTCCTTCGGACCACAAGCGAGGACAGGACATGAGCACCTACAACTTCGGAAACGTCAACGGCCCCTACGGCCACATCGACACCAGGGACGGCACACCGACCCTCGAGGCCCTCATGGCGGTTGCCGCCAGGCTCACCGAGGCACTGCGGGCCGAGTACCCGGGGCTCGTCGGACAGGGCGAGTCCATCGAGGCCGAGCTGGCACTGTCCGCCGAGGACGGCCTGCCGCCCAACCGGGGCCGGATCCGCACCGCGCTGGAGAACGTCGCCATCGCGGCGGGCGCCGGCACCGGCAGCCTCACCTTCACCCGGCAGCTGTTGCACGCGCTCGGGCTGTAACCGGCCGGAGTCCCGCCGCCGGGATCCGGTCCCGTACCGGATCGCGGCGGCTCCCGTTCGACCGGGCGCGGTCTCCCGCGTCCCTCCTTCGGATCGTGCTCCGGCGTCCGGCCGGACCGGTCCCGGAAGCCGGACGGAGCAGCGCCCTGCGGTGCGGGCCGGAGCGGTCAGGCGCCCAGCAGGGCCGTCAGCGCCGGCCGGCGTGCCGCGTCGTAACGTTCCAGCAGCACCCGGGCCACCTCGGGCGCCGGACCCAGCACGTCCGCCAGTACGTCCGCCCCGGCCGCGCCCCGCGCGATGCGGTCCGGCAGGAAACCGGGGGCCAGAACGTACGGCGCGACGGCGACCCGCTCACAGCCGAGGGCGCGCAGTTCGGCGACCGCTTCCTCGGTGCGGGGCAGGGATGCGGAGGCGAAAGCAGGCCGCACGGCGCACCAACCGGTGTGCCACCACTCCCGCGCGATATCGGCGATCACTGCGATCGCCTCCGGGTCGGAGGACCCCGCCGAGGCCAGCACGACCCCGGTCGAGGACTTGTCGGCGGGCTTCAGCCCCGCCTCGTACAGCCGCCGTTCCAGCGCGGACAGCAGCAGCGGGGACGGGCCGAGCACGTCCGCCTGCCGGATCCGCAGCCGCGCCGGCGCCTCCCGCAGCACGGCGGGGATGTCCGCCTTGGCGTGGAAGGCGCGGGTCAGCAGCAGCGGCAGGGCCACGACGTCCCGCACGTCCTCGGCCGCGAGTGACTCCAACACCCCGTGCACGGAGGGGACGTTGAAGTCGAGGAAGCCGGTCTCCACGCGCAGCCCCGGCCGCAGCGACCGCACCCGCTCCACGAGGGCGTGCACGGTCGCCGCGTGCCGCGGATCGCGGCTGCCGTGGGCGATGACGAGAAGGACCGGGGCGCGCATGTCAGCCCTTCACCAGCAGGCCGCGGCTGCGCAGCACCCACCGCTCCAGCGGGCTGAAGATCAGCAGGTCGATGGCGATGCCGACGAACAGGATCAGCAGGATCGCCTCGAACACCATCGACATGGAACTGGCGTTGCGGCCGTTCTCCAGCAGCGCGCCCAGACCGATGCCCAGGTCGGGGGAGGAGGCGATGATCTCCGCGGCCATCAGCGAACGCCAGGAGAACGCCCAGCCCTGCTTGAGCCCGGCCAGATAGCCCGGCAGCGCCGCCGGCAGCACGATGTGCCAGGCACCCCGCAGCCCGGTCGCGCCCATCGTGCGGCCGGCCCGCAGGAACAGCGGCGGCACCTGGTCGATGCCGGACACCAGACCGTTGGCGATGGACGGCACCGCACCGAGCAGGATCACCGCGTACATCATCGAGTTGTCCAGGCCCAGCCAGATCACCGCGGGCGGCACCCACGCCACCGACGGCAGCGACTGCAGACCGGAGAGCACCGGACCGATGGCCGCGCGCACGAACTTCACCCGGGCCACGACCAGCCCCAGCGGGGTGCCGATGGCCAGCGCGAACAGGAAGCCCAGCAGACCGCGCGAGACGGAGGTCCAGATGTAGCCGAGCAGCGTGCCCTGCAACCAGGCCGTCTTGAACTCGCCGGCGACATCGGCGGGCGACGGCAGCTTCGCCGGATTGTCGACGATCTTGAAGGAGATCAGTGCCTGCCACGCCAGCAGCACCACCACCGTGGCGACCAGCGGCGGCAGGATCTTGCCGGTGAAGGTCTGCCGGAACGAGGTCCGGGTGGTGACGGAGGTCTCCAGGGCGTCCAGGCCCGCCTCGACGCTGCCCGCGTCCGTGGCGGTCTTCGTCTCAGTGCTGGCCATGGCGGCGGATCTCCCCACGCAGTACATCGGTGATCTCGAGGGACAGTTCGGCGACGGGCGCGTCCTCGATGCGCCGCGGCTGCGGGATGTCCACCTGCCACTCGCGCGCCACCCGGCCCGGCCGGGACGACAGCAGCACGACCCGCTGCGCGAGCCGTACCGCCTCGCGCACGTTGTGCGTGACGAACAGCACCGACACTCCCGTCTCCGCCCAGATCCGGGTCAGTTCGTCGTGCAGCAGGTCGCGGGTGATGGCGTCCAGCGCGGCGAACGGCTCGTCCATCAGCAGCAGCTGGCTGTCCTGCGCGAGCGCACGGGCCATGGCCACGCGCTGGCGCATACCGCCGGACAGCTCGTGCACCCGCTTGCCGTACGCGCCCTGCAGCCGGACGAGTTCGAGCAGCCGCTCGGCCCGCTCACGCCGCTCGTCCTTGGCAACGCCCCGGAGCTTCAGGGCGAGTTCGATGTTCTTGCCCGCGGTCAGCCACGGGAACAGGGCATGCTCCTGGAACATCAGAGCCGGCCGCCCGTTGGTCGTGATGCTGCCGGCGGAGGGCTGGTCCAGCCCCGCCACCAGGTTCAGCAGGGTCGACTTGCCGCAGCCCGAGGCCCCCAGGAGGGTGACGAACTCGCCCGGCGCGACATCGAGGCTGATGTCGTCCAGGACGAGCTGCTGCCCGCCGGGGTTCGCGAAGGACTTCGACACGTGCTCGATGCGTGCCGCGTGCTCTACGGCCTCGGCGGCCTTGGCGAAGGTCGTGGCCATGGTCGTCACCTCCTGGGAACTCATCGGCTTGCGGGCTTACTTGACGCCGAGACCGGCGTCGCCGACGGTGGGCTCGCCCTCGGCCTTGAGGACCTTGTTCAGCAGGGTGAGGTCATAGATGCCGTCCAGCTTGGGGCTGTCCAGCAGACCGGCCTTGACCGCGTGCTGCGCCTCGGTGCCGAGGGTGGCGGCCAGTGGGTCGTCGGTGAACCGGATCGACTGCCACGCCGGGTCGAGGACCTTGGCGGGCAGTGCCTTGCCCGAGTCCGCCGCCAGCTGCTTGTTCGCCGCCGCCTTCGCCGCGTCCGGGTTGGCGTTGATCCACTTGTTGGCCTCGACCGAGGCCTTCAGCACCGCCTCGACCGCCTTGGGGTGCTCCTTCAGGAAGGCCTGCCGCACGATGATGTTCGTGATCACGAACTTCTTGTCCGGCCACAGCGACGCCTCGTCCAGCAGCACCTTGCCGCCCTCGGCGACCAGCTTCGACGCGGTCGGCTCCGGCACCCAGGCACCGTCGACGGAGCCGGACGCGAACGCGTCCGGGGTCACCTTGTTGTCGGTGCGCACGACCGACACATCGCCCTTGCCGCTCTGCGCGTCGACCTTCCAGCCCTGCTCGGCGATCCAGTTGAGGAACGCCACGTCCTGCGTGTTGCCCAACTGGGGGGTGGCGATCTTCTTGCCCTTGACGTCCTGCAGCGACTTGATCTTCTTCGGGTTCACGACCAGCTTCACGCCGCCGGAGGCCGAACCGCCGATGATGCGCAGGTTCTTGCCGGCCGACTTGGTGTAGCCGTTGATCGCGGGGGAGGGGCCGATCCAGCCGATGTCGATCGAACCCGAGTTGACGGCCTCGATCTCGGACGGGCCGGCGTTGAAGACCTGGTACGTGGGCCGGGTCGCGCCCAGCTCCTTCTGGAAGAAGCCCTTGTCGTTGCCGACCAGCGCGGTGGCGTGTGTCAGGTTGCCGAAGTAGCCGATCTTCACGGAGTCGAGTCCGTCGATCTTCTTGGCGCCGGCGGCGACCTTGGCGGTGTCGTCGTTCTTGGCCTGGGAGCCGTAGCTGCAGGCGGCGAGGGTGAGGAGAGGGAGCGCGGCTATCACCGCAAGGCTGCGGCGGAAGGCGGTTGTTGCAGGCACGGGAGGTGTTCCTCTCGGAGGCCCGGCGGTCACGGTCTCTCAGGTCGTGGCCGGGAGGTCGGCAGGTCTACGGCGGGTGGGGGGTGAGGGCGCGCAGGCAGTGCGCGTACGTCAACGCACACATCGCGCCACTCCGCCCTGTCCGCTGCCGAGGGCGCCGCTGCCGATACGGCCGCCCTCCTTGGCGAACGTCGCGTAGACGTCGATCGGATTCATGCTCAGAAGTCCCAGCCGTCGCCGTCGGGGTCGTCCTTGACGGGCTCGGGGGCGGCGAAGGACTCGCCGACCATGCCGGCGGTGAGCGTGGTGCCGTCGCTGGGGTCGATCAGGATGAAGGAGCCGGTGCGGCGGGAGTCGGCGTAGGAGTCGACCGGCAGCGGCTCGGCGGTACGGATCTTCACCCGGCCGATGTCGTTGGCGACGAGCTGTCCGGGGTGCGGGTGCAGGGACAGGTCGTCCAGCGTGAGGCGGGAGGGGATGTCCTTCACGATGGCCTTGACCGTGCGGGTGCCGTGCTTGAGCAGTACCCGGTGGCCGACGGTCAGCGGGGCGTCGGCGACGTGGCAGACGGTCGCCTCCACGTCCTGGGTGGTGGCCGGCGCGTCCTTGGTCGGCACGATCAGGTCGCCGCGCGAGACGTCGATGTCGTCTTCGAGCAGGACCGTCACCGACTGCGTCGTCCAGGCCACGTCGACCGGCCGGCCCAGCAGGTCGATGCCGGCGATCCTCGTGGTCCGGCCGGACGGCAGGATGGTGACCTCCTCGCCGACCCGGAAGGTGCCGGCCGCGATCTGGCCCGCGTAGCCCCGGTAGTCGGGGTGCTCGGCGGTCTGCGGCCGGATCACGTACTGCACGGGCAGCCGGGCGTGGCAGTGCGCCAGGTCGTGGCTGACCGGGACGGTTTCCAGGTGTTCCAGGACGGTCGGGCCGCCGTACCAGTCCATGTTGGCGGACGGGTCCACCACGTTGTCACCGGCGAGCGCCGAGATCGGGATCGCGGTGACCTCGGGCACGCCCAGCTCGGTCGCGTACGCCGTGAACTCCTCGGCGATCGCGGCGAACACGGACTCCTCATAGTCGACGAGGTCCATCTTGTTGACCGCGAGGACGGCGTGCGGGACGCGCAGCAGGGCCGCGATCGCCGCGTGCCGGCGGGTCTGCTCGACCACGCCGTTGCGGGCGTCGACCAGGATCACCGTCAGCTCGGCGGTGGAGGCACCGGTGACCATGTTGCGGGTGTACTGCACATGGCCCGGGGTGTCGGCCAGGATGAACCGGCGGCGCGGGGTCGCGAAGTAGCGGTAGGCGACGTCGATGGTGATGCCCTGCTCCCGCTCGGCGCGCAGGCCGTCGGTGAGCAGCGCGAGGTCCGGGCCCTCCTGACCGCGGCTCGCGGAGGCCCGCTCCACGGCCTCCAGCTGGTCGGTGAGGACCGACTTGGAGTCGTGCAGGAGGCGTCCGACGAGCGTGGACTTGCCGTCGTCGACGGAGCCGGCGGTGGCGAACCGCAGCAACGTGGTGGCCGAGAGCGCCTCGGTCGTGGTCGTGCTCATGGCTAGAAGTACCCCTCGCGCTTGCGGTCTTCCATCGCGGCCTCGGACAGCTTGTCGTCGGCGCGGGTCGCGCCCCGCTCGGTGAGCCGGGACGCGGCGATCTCGGTGATCACGGCGTCCAGCGTCCTCGCGTCGGAGTCGACGGCGCCGGTGCAGGACATGTCACCGACGGTCCGGTAACGCACGAGCCGCTTCTCGACACTCTCGCCGTCCTTCGGACCGCCCCACTCGCCGGCCGTCAGCCACATGCCGTTACGGGCGAACACCTCGCGCTCGTGCGCGAAGTAGATCTGCGGCAGCTCGATGCCCTCGCGGGCGATGTACTGCCACACGTCCAGCTCGGTCCAGTTGGACAGCGGGAACACCCGCACGTGCTCGCCGGGCGCGTGCCGGCCGTTGTACAGGTTCCACAGCTCGGGCCGCTGGCGGCGCGGGTCCCACTGGGAGAACTCGTCACGCAGCGAGAACACCCGCTCCTTGGCGCGGGCCTTCTCCTCGTCCCGTCGGCCGCCGCCGAAGACCGCGTCGAACCTCTCGCTCTGGATCTTCTCCGTCAACGGCAGCGTCTGCAGCGGGTTACGGGTGCCGTCGGCACGCTCCTTGAGCACACCGCGGTCGATGTAGTCCTGGACGGACGCCACATGCAGGCGCAGCCCGTGCTTCTCGACCGTACGGTCCCGGTACTCAAGCACCTCCGGGAAGTTGTGCCCGGTGTCCACATGCAGCAGCGAGAACGGCACGGCAGCAGGGGCGAACGCCTTCAGCGCCAGGTGCAGCATGACGATCGAGTCCTTGCCGCCGGAGAAGAGAATCACCGGGTTCTCGAACTCGCCCGCCACCTCGCGGAAGATGTGCACCCCCTCGGACTCCAGCGCGTCCAGGTGCGACAGGGCGTACGGGCTGTCCGTACCCTCTGCCGCCGTGGCGACCGTGGTCATGCCAGTCCCCTCTCGCTCAGCAGGGCGTACACCGCTGCGGCCGACTCCTTGACCGTCTGGTGCTGCGACTCGATCCGCAGATCCGGCGTCTTGGGCTCCTCGTACGGATCGTCGACGCCGGTCAGCCCGGTCAGCTCGCCCGCGGCCTGCTTGGCGTACAGCCCCTTCACATCGCGCACGCTGCACACCTCGACCGGGGTCGCCACATGGACCTCCAGGTACGACGTCCCGTTCTCCGTGTGCCGCCCCCGCACCGCCTCCCGGCTCTCCGCGTACGGCGCGATCACCGGCACCAGCGCCTTGACGCCGTTGCGGGCGAGCAGTTCGGCGACGAAACCGATGCGCTGCACGTTGGTGTGCCGGTCCTCGCGGGAAAAGCCGAGGCCCGCCGAGATGAACTCGCGGATCTCGTCGCCGTCGAGCACCTCGACACGGTGGCCCTCGGCACGCAGCCGGCCGGCCAGCTCGTACGCGATGGTGGTCTTGCCGGCGCTCGGCAGACCCGTGAGCCAGACGGTGGCTCCGGTGGTCACGTCGTTCTCCTGGGTCGCATGGTTCGCTTCAGTCGCAGCAGCGGTATCGGCCGGGGCTGCGGGCGCCGTGTGAGCGGCTGTCTTCGTCGTCATCCGTGCAGTCCGCACTCGGTCTTGGCGCGGCCCGCCCAGCGGCCGGCGCGCGCGTCCTCGCCCTGAAGGACCCGTCGGGTGCACGGGGCGCAGCCGACGGATGCGTAGCCGTCCATCAGCAACGGGTTGGTGAGCACGCCGTGTTCGGTGATGTAGGTGTCCACGTCGTCCTGCGTCCAGCGGGCGATCGGGGAGATCTTGACCTTCTGCCGCTTCTCGTCCCAGCCGACGACCGGGGTGTTCGCCCGGGTCGGGGACTCGTCGCGGCGCAGGCCGGTCGCCCACGCCCGGTAGCCCTTCAGCCCCTCTTCCAGCGGCTTGACCTTGCGCAGTGCGCAGCACAGGTCGGGGTCGCGGTCGTGCAGCTTCGGACCGTACTGCGCGTCCTGCTCGGCGACCGTCTGCTTCGGCGTGAGGGTGATGACGTTGACGTCCATCACGGCCTCGACGGCGTCTCGGGTGCCGATGGTCTCCGGGAAGTGGTAGCCGGTGTCGAGGAATACGACGTCCACGCCCTTCAACACGCGCGAGGCGAGATGGGCGACGACGGCGTCCTCCATGGACGAGGTGACGCAGAAGGCCGTGCCGAAGGTGTCGACCGCCCACTGGAGGATCTCCAGGGCGGAGGCGTCCTCCAGATCGCGGCCCGCCTGCTCGGCGAGTGCCTTCAACTCCTCGGGCGTGCTGTCCTTCTGAGCCGTCGTCATATCCGGTCGTCCCCTCCGTTGTCGGCTCGCTGAAGGCCCCGGGCGAGCAGTCCGAGGAACTTCAGCTGGAATGCGCGGTTGCACGCCGCGCATTCCCAGGCGCCGTGACCCTGCTCGTGCGGACGCAGGTCCTCGTCGCCGCAGTAGGGGCAGTAGAAAGGCGCGGCGCGCTCGCTCACGACAGGGCCTCCTCGGAGGCGCGTGCCGCCCAGGCGGCGAACCGCTCGCCGTCCGTGCGCTCGGCCTGGAACCGCTTCAACACCCGTTCGACGTAGTCGGGCAGTTCCTCCGCGGTGATCTTCAGGCCGCGCACCTTGCGGCCGAAGCCGGCCTCCAGGCCCAGCGCGCCGCCGAGGTGCACCTGGTAGCCCTCGACCTGCTCGCCCTGGTCGTTCAGGACCAGCTGGCCCTTGAGACCGATGTCCGCGACCTGGATACGGGCGCAGGCGTTCGGGCAGCCGTTGAGGTTGATGGTGATCGGCTCGTCGAAGTCCGGCAGGCGGCGCTCCAGTTCGTCGATCAGCGTCGAACCGCGCTGCTTGGTCTCGACGATGGCGAGCTTGCAGAACTCGATGCCGGTGCAGGCCATGGTGCCGCGCCGGAAGGAGGACGGCCGGGCGGTGAGGTCCAGCGCCTCCAGACCCTCGACCAGCGAGTCGACCTGGTCCTGCTCGACATCGAGGACGATCATCTTCTGCTCGACGGTGGTGCGCACCCGGCCCGAGCCGTGCGCCTCCGCGAGATCGGCGATCTTCGTCAGCGTGGCGCCGTCGACGCGGCCGACCCGCGGGGCGAAACCGACGTAGAACCGGCCGTCCTTCTGCCGGTGCACACCGATGTGGTCGCGCCACTGCTGCACCGGCTGCTCCGGCGCCGGTCCGTCGACCAGCTTGCGCTGCAGGTACTCGTCCTCCAGCACCTGACGGAACTTCTCCGCGCCCCAGTCGGCGACGAGGAACTTCAGCCGGGCACGGTTGCGCAGCCGGCGGTAACCGTAGTCACGGAAGATCGAGATGACGCCCTCGTAGACGTCCGTGACCTCCTCCAGCGGCACCCAGGCGCCGAGCCGCACACCCAGCTTGGGGTTGGTGGACAGGCCGCCGCCGACCCACAGGTCGAAGCCCGGGCCGTGCTCGGGGTGCCGTACGCCGACGAACGCCACGTCGTTGATCTCGTGCACGACGTCCAGCAGCGGCGAACCCGAGATGGCCGTCTTGAACTTCCGGGGGAGGTTCGAGTACGCCTTGTTGTTCAGGACGCGGCGCTTCATCTCCTCCAGCGCGGGGGTGGCGTCGATGATCTCGTCCTCGGCGATACCGGCGACCGGCGAGCCGATCATCACACGCGGGGTGTCACCGCAGGCGGTGACGGTGGACAGGCCCACGCCCTCCAGCCGTTCCCAGATCTCGGGCACGTCCTCGATCCGGATCCAGTGGTACTGCACGTTCTGCCGGTCGGTGATGTCCGCGGTGCCGCGCGCGAACTCCTGGGAGATCTCACCGATGACCCGCAACTGCCGGGTGGTCAGCGCGCCGCCGTCGATACGTACCCGCATCATGAAGTAGCGGTCGTCCAGCTCCTCCGGCTCCAGCACCGCGGTCTTGCCGCCGTCGATGCCGGGCTTGCGCTGGGTGTACAGCCCCCACCAGCGCATCCGCCCGCGCAGGTCGCTGGGGTCGATCGAGTCGAAACCACGCTTGGAGTAGATCGTCTCAATGCGTGTCCGCACATTGAGACCGTCATCGTCCTTCTTGACTTGCTCGTTGCCGTTCAGCGGGGTGAAGTGACCCGCCGCCCACTGACCCTCACCACGGTGACGGCTCACCTTGCGGCGGGGCGCGGAGGCGGCGGGGTTCGGCGGAGTGGCGGCCATGGTTCTACGTCCTTCGGGACCGGTGGTAATCGGCACTTGACCAGCGCGTATGCGCGCACGCGGACAGGCGTGCGCGTCCTTGCGCAGGCGAAATCGGATACGGGGAGTCTCGGCGGTGCTGGGGCGGTCAGCTCGCGGGACAGATGGCGCTGGACATGCGGCCGAGGTCGACGTGCCGCCGACTCACCAAGGCAATTCCAGTTCCAGACATGACGGAAGCGTGTCACGGCGATCTGGACACAGTCCAGCTTTATCCAACATGCGGACACCCTTGTCTCGGAATGTGGGACAAGGGTGTCATCGCTCACATGCGCTGCCCGGAGGCTTGTCCTGGCAGGTCAGACGGGGTATGCGCCGGGCCACGGACCCGGAGTCGGCGCGTCCGGTTCCAGCTCGACCTTGGTGTCGAACAGCTTGAAGCCGCGCCGCTGGTAGTTGTCCATGGCGAACTCGCCGTCCTTGCTGCACGTGTGCAGCCACACCCGCTTCGTCGGTGTCAGCTCCGGCCACCGCTCGGCCAGGTCCCAGGCGCGGGCCGTACCGTACGACAGCAGACGGCCGCCGATGCGCCGGCCGCGGAAGGCGGGGATCAGCCCGAAGTAGACGATCTCGACCACGCCCTCGTCCTGCGGCTCCAGCTCCACATAACCGGCCGGGGTGCCCCGGTCGTAGGCCACCCAGGTCTCCATGCCGGGCCGGTCCAGATGCTCCTGCCACCGGGCGTACGTCCAGGCGAGCCGGTCGGTCCAGTGGATGTCGCCGCCGACCGAGGCGTACAGGAAGCGGCTGAACTCGGGGGAGGGGACCTCGGCGCGGACGATCCGGACGTCGCCCTCGGGTGCGGCGGCGGGCAGAAGGTCGGCCGGCGAGGTCTGCTCCAGGGACCAGGTGGTGACGGGGACGCTGCTCATGCGGGCCAGGGAACCATCCCGCCGCCAGGTCTGTCGACCGAACGGGTCACTGCGGGGACGACCGGCATCCGGGAGGCGGCCGGGTCACCCGGGAACCGGCAGCGGCCGCCGGCGGCCGGCGCCGGTCACCCCAGCGACCGGTCCAGCTCCGCCAGGGACACGGCGAACAGCATCCGGTCCGACAGCGACCACACCTCGCCCGTCGCCTGCCAGTACGACAGGGAGCCCGCCGCCTTGGCCCAGCAGCGGTGCGAGCCCTCCGCGCCGCAGTGCGCCGCCTTCGCGCCCCCCGCGTCCTGACGCCACAGCCCGCCGTGTCCGTCCCATGAACCGGGCAGGTGTCCCACATACCAGGACGCGTCTTCGGCTCCGGGACGCCAGTAGGACAGCACGCCCCGGATCCCGGCCGCCCGGGTCCGGTACGCCTCCGCCGCCTTCACCCGGCCCGAGCCGTCCGTGGCCAGCAGCCCGCCGCGCGCCGGAGCCGTGCTGAACGCATACCGCCACAGCCGGGCGTTGCGGTCGCCGTCCGGCGCCGTCCACTCCGCGGCGACCAGGCTGTCCGGCGCGGTGCCCCGGTCGAGGGCGAGTGCGCCGGGACAGGGCGGGCCGGAGCGGTCACAGCGGCCCGCGGTGAAACGGTATGAGCCGACCGCGGGCATCACATACCGGTAGCCGTCGGCGGACCAGCCGCCGGGCACCCGGCCGATCGCCGGCCCGTCGACACCCGCGCGCTGGATCCGGCCGAGGTCGTAGACGTACAGCGCGTCGGCGCTGCCGGTCTCGGTGGTCACCAGCAGCTTGTCCTGGTACCAGACCATCCCGGAGATCGCGGAGGTCAGGCCCCGGTAGTCACGGCCGCCGTCGACCGGCACCGCCAGCAGCACCCAGCGGTAGGCGAGGCGGGCGGGGTCGTCGGCGTCGACGAACGCGACCCTGGCCAGACCCCGCTCGGCGGCACTGCCCGTGCTGGTGCTGTGGGTCCAGCCGGCGAGGACGACCCGGTGGGTGCCCCAGACGCCGTCGTCGTCGGCGTCCCCGGAGGTGGTCACCGAGGCCGGCTGCCAGGCACCGCCGGCGGCGTCGGCCGGGTCCCAGCAGTACGCGCGGGTGGCGGCCGGGGTGACGGGGAGGGACGCGCGATCGGCGGAGGAGCAGTCGGCGGACTCGCGCATCCGGCGGTCGGCGCTCGCCAGTACGTCGTCCACGCCGACCGCGCCGCCCATCGCCGCGGACAGCCGGTCCAGGGTCCGGGCGGGGACCAACTGCTCCTGGAGCTCGAACCGGCCGGTGTCCTTTGGTGCGGAGAGCGGCCTGAGCGCTCCGGGGCTGTCGGTGACGTCGGCCTGGGACGCGCTGATCAGAGTGGCGGCCGCGGTGAGCGCCAGCGCGGTCCCGGTCAGGACCGCGCGCAGTGCAGCGCCACGCCTGCGCCGGCGGTGTCTGCCGCGATGCTTCATCTCGTCCCCTCTTCCGGGGCTCCTCCGCAGCTCGGGCGCGCCGGCCGGTGGCGGGCCAACTGCGCCTGGTGGTCCGTCCGTTGATACGAGAAGCAGCTGTGGAGGCCCTTACGGGATGCTACGGCAGTAACGGCCCGCGCAGGGCGAAGACCCCGCAAATATGCGGAAGACGCGCTCACCGGCCCGCGGGCCCGGCGTCCCGCACGGCCGTCCGCCCGCGCATGATCGCCGGGGCCGTGGAGGAAGGCAGCAGGTCACGGGGGTCGTCGGGGAGGACCACCTCGATCTCCGCGTCCTCGCGGAAACGATACGGCCGATGCTGCAGAAGGTCCCCGAAATACCGCCGGATCCGGGACATCTCAGCCCGTACCGTCACCGTGCGTGAGGGGTCCCCGAACAGATCCTCCGCCAGGGCCGCCGCACCACGGCCCAAGCGGTGCGTGGCGAGCAGATACAGCAACTCGGCATGCCGGGGGCTCAGTTCACGGGACCAGGAACCCGCCGAACCGGTCACCGTCAGCGTACTGCGGCCCCGCCTGGCCAGGTCCAGCACGATCCGCGCGGCGGTGCCGAGCGGCTCCTCCGCCGCCCGCAGCAACCAGCCCCCGGCCAGCGGCTCCACCGCGCACGAACCCAGCCCCGGCAGCCACCGGCGGCCCGGCGCCAGCGACTTGGGCAGCGCGACCCGCCGTACGTACGGCATCCCGGACACCGCCGCCGACCAGCCGTCCCGGTCCACCACCAGCGCCCGCCCGTCCAGCCGGGCCAGCACCGGCGCCGCCACCGACCGCAGCCGCTCCAGCGAGTCCCGGTGCAGCTCCCGCAGCCGCGCCTCGGCCAGCTTGGCCACCGAGTCCACCCAGGCGAGGGTCGCCGGATGCATGGTCTCCAACGGACCGCTGACATCCACCACACCGATCAGCCGGCCGTCCCTGGGATCGGTGATCGGCGCGCCCGTACACGTCCAGGAAGCGTGCGAACGGACGAAGTGCTCCGCGGCGAAGACCTGCACGGGCCGTCGTACGACCGCCGGAGTGCCCACCCCGTTGGTGCCGACGACGTCTTCCCGCCAGTCCGCGCCGAGTTCGAAACCCAGACCGTCCGCCTTGCGCAGCACCGGCGCGGCACCCTCCCGCCACAGCACGCGTCCGTCGGCGTCCGCGACGACCATGATGTGCTGGGCGACATCGGCGACCGAAAGCAGACCCTCACGCAGCACCGGCAGCACATGTCTGAGGGGTGACTCCTCACGTCGGCGCCGTACTTCGTCGGAGGACAGCAGCCCGGATCTGAAGTCGTGGTCGGGGTCGACACCGCTGCGCAGCATCCGTCCCCAGGACTGCTCGATCACCGGCCGGGGCGCGATCCTCGCACGCTGACCGGCAAGTGTCGCGTCACGTACCTCGTTGAGCAGCCGCGCCGCCTGCGTCGCGTCCACGGCGGCCAGGCGCGCCACGTTCATCGGCGGGTTCACCACGGGGGTCCTCCCGGAAGGGCGTCGAACATTCTTGTCAAGTCGTCCGGGCGGCGGTTTCCGGTCCGGCTGCACCTCTCATACTGCCGCTCCGAACAGGCCGGAGGCACACACTCCGCGCACGTGCGCCGACAAGTTGCAACCCCTTGCAACCCTGGTGGACGACCGGAGGGTGGCCGAGACTTGACCCTGACGTCGAGTTGGGCGTCCGCGGGCTTCAACTGGCCCATGAGGTGGGGGTGGTGCCGTGTCGGCGCAGCACCACCCCCGCCGGGGGTTCGGCCGGCCCGAGTGTCAAGGCGTCGGGTGTGCCCGCCGCACAAGGGACGCCAGGTCCAGGCCCGTTGGCAGAGTGCCGAAAGACGCTCCGCGGTCTCCGCCCAGGCGGGACGCGCAGAAAGCGTCTGCTACCTCCGGGGGAGCGTGGCGGACCAGGAGCGAGCCCTGGAGCACCAGTGCCAGGCGTTCCACGAGCCGCCGTGCCCGCGCCTCGATGCCGTCCAGGTCGGCGAGTTCGGTGAAGAGGTCCTTCACGGCGCGGTCGAGGCGGTGGTCGGCGCCGTGCGCCCGGCCGATCTCGGTCAGGCAGGCGTCCAGCGCGCCCGGCTCACGTTGCAGCGCCCGGAGCACATCCAGGGCCTGGACGTTTCCGGCGCCCTCCCAGATGGAGTTCAGCGGCGACTCCCGGACCAGCCGGGGCAGGCCCGACTCCTCGACGTAGCCGTTGCCGCCCAGGCACTCCGCGGCCTCGACCGCGACGGGCGCACAGCGCTTGGTGATCCAGTACTTGGCGGCCGGCACCGCCAGCCGCAGGAAGGCCCGTTCCTGCTCGCCGCCGTCGTCGTAGGCGGCGGCGAGCCGGAGGGCCAGCGTGGTCGCCGCCTCGGACTCCAGCGCGAGGTCGGCGAGGACGTTGCGCATCAGCGGCTTGTCGATCAGCTTGCCGCCGAACGCCTCCCGGTGGGCGCAGTGGTGGATCGCCTGCGCCACCGCCTGCCGGATCAGCCCCGCCGAGCCCAGCGCGCAGTCCAGCCGGGTCGCCGCGACCATCTCGATGATCGTCCGCACTCCGCGCCCCTCCTCGCCGACCCGGCGCGCCCAGGTGCCGGCGAACTCCACCTCGGCGGAGGCGTTGGAGCGGTTGCCCAGCTTGTCCTTCAGCCGCTGGATCAGGAAGACGTTGCGGGTGCCGTCGGGCAGGACGCGCGGGACGAGGAAGCAGGTGAGGCCGTCCGGGGCCTGGGCCAGGACGAGAAACGCGTCCGACATGGGCGCCGAGCAGAACCACTTGTGCCCGGTCAGTTCGTAGGTGCCCGCCTCGGCGAGCGGCCGGGCCTCGGTGGTGTTCGCGCGGATGTCGCTGCCGCCCTGCTTCTCGGTCATGCCCATGCCGACCAGCGCGCCGGGCTTCTGGGCGAGGGGCCGCAGCGCACGCTCGTAGAGCGTGGACGTCAGCCGCGGCTCCCACTCGGCGGCGAGCACGGGGTCGGTGCGCAGCGCGGGCACGGCCGCGTGGGTCATCGACAGCGGACAGCAGTTTCCCGCCTCGGCCTGGGTCCAGACGAGGAAGCCGGCGGCCCGGCGGACATGCCCGGACGGCCGGGTCCAGGCACCGGTCAGGCCCGCCGAGACGCCCTTGCCGAGCAGCCGGTGCCAGGCCGGGTGGAAGTCGACCTCGTCGATCCGGTGGCCGTACCGGTCGTGGGTGCGCAGCCGGGGCGGGTACTCGTTCGCCTGTACCCCCCACTCCTGCACCTGCGCCGAGCCCGCGGCCCGGCCGAGTGCGGACAGCTCCGACCGCACCTCGTCGAGCACGTCCGCACCGGTGTGCCGTTCGACGGCCTCGGCAAGGGCCCGGTCGGCGGTGAAGAGGTCGTAGCCGACCAGCGGGGGCGGCTGGTTCGTCACGGTGTGGGTGGAGGTGCCTGCCATGGTGCGAACCTACCCGGGTCGGCGGCCATGATGACTTCCAGAGTGGCACAGCGGCGCCGCCGGGCGCGGTCGCTCGCCCCGGAAGGTGAGGGCGGTCCTGTGCTGCGGATACCTTTGGGTCGTGCAGCCAGCAAGTGAACCCCCCGAGCGGCCCGCCGGCCGCCTCCACCGGGCCAGAGCCCTCTACCGGAACGTCTCCAAGCGCAGGACCGCCTGGCTGCTGCTGAAGGACACCGTCAACTCCTGCATGGAGTACCGCATCCTGGGCCTGGCGGCCGAGGCGGCGTTCTTCACGCTGCTGTCCGTGCCGCCCCTGCTGCTCTGCCTCATCGGGCTGCTCGCGTACGTCGACACCTGGACCGGCGCCCACACCATCAGCAGCCTGGAGAGCAACATCCTCGAGGCCTCGCGGACGATCCTGTCCGACAAGGGCGTGAAGGAGATCACCCAGCCGATCCTGCACGACGTGATGAAGGGCGGCAGGCCCGACGTCATCTCCATCGGTTTCGTCTTCGCCCTGTGGTCCGGCTCCCGCGCGGTGAACGTCTTCATCGACACCATCACCGTCATGTACGGCCTCGACGGCGTCCGGGGCATCGTCAAGACGCGGATGATGTCGTTCCTGCTGTTCATCGGCGCGCTGCTGATCGGCTCGGTGGCGCTGCCGCTGATGGTGGCGGGCCCGGACGCGGTGGTCCGGGTGGTGCCGTGGTCGGAGACGCTGGTGCAGGTCCTGTACTGGCCGGTCGTCATCGTCCTGTCGATCGCCTTCCTGACCACCCTCTACCACGTCTCCGTGCCCGTCCGTTCCCCGTGGATCGAGGACATCCCCGGCGCCCTGGTCGCCCTCGGCATGTGGGTCCTGGGCAGCTTCCTGCTGCGGATCTACCTGGTGCACACCATCGAGGGCGCCACCATCTACGGCTCGCTCGCCGCCTCCGTCGCCGTGCTCCTGTGGATCGGCGTGTCGGCCTTCGCCGTCCTCGTCGGCGCGGCCGTCAACGCCGCCATCGACCGGGTCTGGCCCGCCGCCGCCACGGCCGCCGCCCGTGCCGCGAACGAGCGGATCCGCGAGGCCCAGGTCGTCGAGTACGTCGCCCGGGCCACGGCGGCCCGCGAGGCCGACCCCGACGACCCCGACATGCCCTCCGAGTTCCCCGAGCGCTGGTCCCGCTTCCTGCCTCCGGAGGACGTCACCGCCCGTCTGCGCACCCACGCCAAGCACACCCACCACCCGCACAAGGCCAACGGACGGCACCCGCACGAAGCGGGTGGGGACACGGGGCCGGCACACCAGAAGAAGTGACCGGCCGGGGGGGCGGGCACGCGCGCGTGCCCGGGAGGGGAGCGCCGGCCGGCATGGGGGAGCGCGACGCTGGTGGGCCAGGGGAACCGTGCTGGGCGGGCCAGGGGGGAGCGTGCGGCGTCTTCTGTGCCCTCTGCGATTTCTGTGTCCTCTGTGTGCTCCGCGTCATGTCCGTCAGGCAACTGCCGTGCGGAGCCGGGCGACATCGCCGAACCGCTCACCCCCATAAGCGTGCGTCTACGCTGCCCTCATGGACGCACTCGCAGGCCTGCTGGACGGTCCGCGCGCGCACGGCGCCTTCATGATCCGGGCGTGCTTCGACCCGCCGTGGGCCGTGCGCGTGGCGGACGAGGCGCCGCTGACCGTGATGCTCATGGCGCGCGGCACCGCCTGCATCACCCCGGACGGCGACGGCGTGCCGGTGCGGCTCGGCCCCGGAGACCTGGCGATCGCGCGCGGCCCGGACGCGTACACCTGCGGCGACGAGCCGGACACCGCGCCGCAGGCGCTGATCCTGCCCGGCGCCGAGTGCCGCTACCCCGACGGCACTTCCCTGAACGGGTCGATGGACCTCGGGGTGCGCACCTGGGGCGACCGCCCCGACGCCGGCACGGTCATGCTGATCGGCACCTACCTGATGCGCGGCGAGATCAGCGGACGCCTGCTCGACGCCCTGCCGCCCCTGCTGACCCTCCCCGCGGAGGTGTGGGCCTGCCCGCTCACGCCCCTGCTGACCGAGGAGATCGTCCGCGACGAGCCGGGCCAGGTGGTCGTCCTGGACCGCCTGCTGGACCTGCTGCTGATCAGCGCCCTGCGGGCCTGGTTCTCCCGCCCGGAGGCGGCGGCGCCCGCCTGGTACCGGGCGCTGGCCGATCCCGTCGTCGGCCGCGCGCTGCGCCTGCTGCAGGACGACCCGGCGCATCCGTGGACGGTGGCCGCGCTCGCCGCCAAGGCCGGGGTGTCCCGCGCGGCCCTCGCCCGCCGCTTCACCGACCTGGTCGGCGAACCCCCGATGTCCTACCTGACCGGCTGGCGGCTCGCGCTCGCCGCCGACCGCCTGCGCGACACCGACCTCACCCTCGACAGCATCGCCCGCCAGGTCGGTTACGGCAGTGCGTTCGCCCTCTCCGCCGCCTTCAAGCGGGTGTACGGCGTGAGCCCGCAGGAACACCGGGCGGGTCGCGGCGGGGGCGGCTCCTGAGTACGCCCCCGAGGGCTGCGCCGCACCTCTCCACCCGCTGATCGATGCAGCGGTCCACCTGCTTTCCACCCGGCTCTCCACCCGTGCTCCGATCCGCCCGGTACCGACCGGGACCTAGCGTTTTTCGCAGGCCGACGCAGGTGTGCACAGGCCCGGCGCGGTCCGGCGCCGGTCCGGCGGAGGTCCGGCCGGAGGCAGGGGCAAGGAGGCGGAGGACATGGCGGACGTGGTGGACGCGGCGGAGACGGTGGACGTGGTGGAGACGGTGGACGTGGTGGAGACGGCAGGCCGGGTACGGCGGACGGGGGCGGGGGCGAGGAGGGGGGCTGCGGCCTACGCCCCGCTGCTCACGCTCGCGGTCGACATCCTCCTGCCGCTTCTCGTCTACTACGCGGCCCGCGCCCTCGGCACCGGCCAGGGCCCGGCGCTGCTGCTCAGCGGGGCGCCGCCTGCCCTGCGGCTGGTGTGCGGCGCGGTGCGGCAGCGCCGGATCGACGGCGTCGACCTGTTCTTCACGGTGCTGCTGGCCGCCGCCGCCCTGGTGTCCCTGATAGGCGGCGGCGCCCGCGTCCTGCTGTTCAAGGACGCGGCGCTGTCCCTGGTGGTCGGCGTCTGGGTCCTCGGCACCGGGTTCACCGGCAGGCCGCTGGCCTTCCAGCTGGGGCAGCGACTGCACCGGGGGCCTGCGGCCCGGGCCCGGGCCCGGCTCTGGGAGGACTCCGCCGAGTTCCGCCGGGCACTGCGTGTCCTCACCCTGGCCTGGGGCACCGAGCAGCTGCTCGACGGCGGCCTCGGCACGCTCGCCGCCGCCACCCTGCCCACCGACACGGTGCCGCTGCTCACCCGTGTCCTGTCCCTGTTCCTGCTCGCCGTGACGGCCGCCGCCACCGCCGTGTACGCCCGCCGCTTCCGCACCCGCCACGGCCACCCGCTGCTCGGCGGCCCCGCCACCGCAGGCGGCGACCGCCCCGGGTCCGAGAGCCGGGCCCCCGACCGCGCGGGCGCCTGCCCACCTGCCGAAGCGCACGCCCCGGCTCCGGCGAACGGAGGCATACGCACCCGGGTGCCGCCACGACCCCCGGCCCGGCGCCCGAGCTGAGCGGGGGCGCGGACGGGGCACCGGGCGCCGTCGGCGCCGTAGGCTGGCACCCGTGTACGCGGAGCGGGCGTCCCGGCTGACCGGCGCGGTTGTGTGGACGAACCACCCGGAGGGGTCCGGTGGCGGGCCCGTGCTGCCCGACGGCTGCATGGACCTCATGTGGAGCGAGGGCCGGCTGCTGGTCGCGGGCCCCGACACCCGCGCCTACGTCCCCGAGGGCCCGCCCCGCTCCTGGGCAGGCGTCCGCTTCTTCCCCGGCACCGCGCCCGCCCTGCTCGGCGTTCCCGCGCACGAACTGCGCGACCAGCGGGTCGACTTGGCCGACCTCTGGCCCGCCGCCCGGGTCCGCCGGCTGCGCGAGCGCGTCGAGGAGGCGCCCGATCCGGCGACGGCACTGGAGGACATCGCCCTGGACCGGGCCGCGCGGACCACGGCCGCCGACCCGCTGCTGCACCGGCTGGTGGAGCGCCTGGACGAGGGCCGCCCGGTGTCCGCCACGGCCGCCGAACTGGGCATCGGCACCCGCACGTTGCACCGCCGCTGCCTGGGCGCGTTCGGCTACGGCCCCAAGACCCTGGCCCGCATCCTGCGCCTGCATCGGGCGCTGACGCTGGCCCGCTCCGGGACGCCGTACGCCGAGACGGCCGTGCGCGCCGGCTATGCGGACCAGCCGCACCTCGCCCGTGAGGTCCGGGAGCTGACGGGTATGCCGCTCGGGAAGCTACTCGGCGGCGGGTAGCGGGGCGAACAGGTCGACGCCGTTGCCGTCGGGGTCGTGCACGGAGGCGTACCGCTGCCCCCAGAACGCGTCCCACGGTTTCAGCTCCCCGTGGTACCCGGCCGTCACCAGATCCTCGTACAGGGCGTCGACCTCGGCGGGTGATGCGCACCGGAAGGCGAGCCCCACGCGCCCACCGCCCGCGGGCGGCCGCCAGCCGGAGTGGAAGGAGCGGACGGTTTCCTCGGTGTCCAGCGCGAGCACCAGTCCGCCCGGCAACTCGGCCTCGACATGCGGCTGTTCCTCGGCTCCCGGCGGGAAGACCAGCCCGAGGCGACGGTAGAAGGCGAGCGAGGCGGCCAGGTCCGAGACCACCACGCCGATCACAGCGAATCGTGCAGTCATGGGAGCACCGTAGGAGGGAGGGCGCCGGCCGGTCTTGAAGGAATCGGACACCCGGGGCGGCCCCCGGAAAGCCCCTCGTGACGCGGCGCTCGTGCCCTCGGGCGCCTCAGCCGAAGGTGACCGGTCCGCGGGGAGTGTCCACGGTGAAGGACAGCGCGACCGGCCCCGGGGCGAGTGCCAGACCGGTGCCCAGGGCCGCCAGCTGACCGCGTACCTCCTCCGGGTCCGGCACCGTGGCGGTCACCTCCAGCAGCGGGGTGACCGGCAGGTCCGAGGCCGCCGGATGGCGGGAGCCGCCCCAGTCGATCAGGAACGGCACCAGACCGGAGGGATGCGCATGGCCGCCGTCGGTCAGCCGCCACCGCAGTACGGTGCCGTCCGGGGTGCGGCGGCTCATCGGGTGTACGGGCCCGGGGCCGTAGCCCCGCGCGCGGGCCGTCGTGACCGCCGCATCCAGGTCGGGCGGGCTGATCGCCCAGGTCAGCGTGCGCGGCCCGGTCAGCCGGTCGACCCCGAACGGCCGCGGCCCGGCGGGCTCGGGCTGCCCGGGATCGGGGCCGAGGATCTCCAGATAGCTCCGTCCGCCCAGCCCCACCAGATGATTGCGCGTGCCGAGGCCGGGATGCACACCGCCGGGTGCGGGCGTCACCCCGGTCCGCCGCGCGAAGTCGGCGACCGTCGCCGCCAGATCGGGCGTGGCGAGGACGAGATGGTCCAGGAGCGGGGGAACGGCGTCCATGCCCGGCGAGGCTACGGTCACCGGACCCGCGCATCAAGGGAGCGCGGCCGGCGTCCAGACCGGCAGCGGCGGTGGGCACCGACACCCCCGCCACCCGGGCCGTCACCGTCCCGGGAGAAAGCACTTCCTGCGACAGATGCGCGTCAACGCGGCGTGAAGGCGGGGAAATTCACGGGACTGCGGGGGAGGGCCACTCGGGTACGCCGAGCAGCCGGCGTACGCCGAACGGCCCAGTGCCGGGCCCGTGCGCCGGAATACATCCGCGGGCTGTGATGCTCTGAAGTGAACGGTGCACCGAGCGTGGCCGTGCGGGACGCACGAGCACGGCGAAGGGCTGGTGGGCGATGACGGCAGACCGGACAGGCCCCTTGGCCAGGACGCCCCACGGAGCCGTACGCGGTCGGTACGAGAAAGGGATCGCGGTGTTCCGGGGCATCCCCTACGCCGCCCCGCCCGTCGGCCCCCGGCGGTTCCGCCCGCCCGAGCCGCCCGAACCCTGGGACGGAGTACGCGACGCCGGTGCCTTCGGTCCGACCGCGCCGAAACCGCCGTACTCCGAGGCGTTCGCCCAGTACCTCTCCGACCCCGAGATCCCCGGCGACGACTGCCTCAACCTCAACGTATGGACCCCCGAGCCGGACCCCGGCGCCCGCCTCCCCGTGCTCCTCTGGCTCCACGGCGGCGCTCTGACCAGGGGATCCTCCGCCGTAGCCGTGTACGACGGCTCCACCTTCGCCCGGGACGGAGTCGTCTGCGTCTCGGTCAACTACCGGCTGGGAGTGGAAGGGTACGGCCTGTTCCCCGACGCCCCGCCCAATCCCGGACTGCGCGACCAGTTCGCCGCCCTGCGCTGGGTCCACGAGGCGATCGGCGCCTTCGGCGGCGACCCCGAGCGGATCACCCTGTGCGGACAGTCGGCCGGCGCGATCAGTGCCGGAGCCCTGCTCGCCGCGCCCCAGACCCGTGGCCTGATCCGCCGGGCGGTGCTGCAGAGCGGCCCGCCCGAGGCCTTGGACCGCGACAAGGTACGCCGGGTGGTGCGCCGCATGGCCGCCCGTCTGAAGATCCCCGCCACCGCCGAGGCCTTCGCCGCCGTCGACCGGGACCTGCTGCTGAGCACCCAGGCCGAGGTCGGCCGGCTCAGCAGCCCGGTACTGGGCGGACCTGCCTTCGGCATCGTCGTCGACGGCGACCTCGTCCCCCGGGACCCGCTGACAGCGCTGGTCGACGGGGACGCCGCGCCGGGCGTGGAACTGCTCATGGGCTGGACGCGGGACGAGTACCGGCTGTGGCTGGTGCCCGGCGGACTCCTCGAACACGTCGACCGGCTCGGCCCCGTCGCCCTGGCCGGTGCCATGGCCCGCTGCCGCGCCGGCCACGAGGTGCCCCGCGGCTACCGCGCCCTCCACCCCGACGCCGGCCCCGCCGAGATCGTCGGCCAGATGGTCACCGACCACCTGCTGCGCGTCCCCCTGCAACGCCTCGCCGATGCCCGCCCCGGCGCCGCCCACCTCTACGAGTTCGCCTGGCCGTCCAACCTGCCCGCCCTCGGCGCCTGCCACGCCCTGGAACTCGGCTTCGTCTTCGACTCCGGCGACGTACCCGAATCGAAGAAGCTGGCGGGCGAGGGCGCCCCACAGGAGCTGTGCGACGCCATGCACGGGGCCTGGGTTCGCTTCGCGACGACCGGGGACCCCGGCTGGGAGGCCTGGGACGCCTCGCATCCCGTCCGGATCTTCGGCGACGGTATCCCGTATACCGCATACGGCCCACGGGATGCGGAATTCACTCTCTGGTCGACCGCCACCACCGTCCCCGAACCCGCACCGGCCGCCGACATCCGGGCCCCCGGAGCGGAACTGGCAGCAGCGGTACGCCGCCTACGCCGCTCGGTCGCCGCCCGCCGCCGCTGACGGCAACGGCGCGTCGGGGGCACAGGCCCGGCACCCGCCGCACATCCCCACCCCTCTGCGACGAGTCGGCGAACGCAAACCGCACCCACAAACGACCCGCACCCACAGATACAACCCGCACCCGCCGCACCCACCCAGCCCCCTACCGCGAGCCGCCACCCCCGCCGAACCGCCGGAGGCAATCGCGGTGATGCCCTCCGGCCCCACCCGGCAGCACCCCCCGATCAACCGCGCCCCCGCCTCCCGCCACGCCCTGACCTGCGCGGCGCTGAACGTCGTACCCCCCGTCCAGGCGCGCGCCTCGGCGTCCCAGGTCTCCCCGCTGTTCGGATAGGCCACGACCGGCTTGCCGGTGACCCGCGAGGCGATCTCCACCGCGGCCTCCACGTCCCGCGGCGCACAGCAGTTCACGCCTACCGCGATCACCTCGTCCACGCCGGCGGCGAGGGCGAAGGCCTCCTCGAGCGGCTGCCCGGCACGCGTACGTCGACCGTCGACCGTATACGAAAGCCAGGCCGGCACCCCCAGCCCGCGCACCGCCCGGAGCAGTGCGGCGCCCTCGTCGGCGTCAGGCACGGTCTCCAGTGCGAGAACATCCGGCGCGGCGGCGGCCAGCACCTCCATGCGCGGCCGGTGAAATCGCTCCAGCTCGTCCACGCTCAGCCCGTACCGGCCCCGGTACTCCGAGCCGTCCGCCGACATGGCGCCGTACGGCCCCACCGAGGCCGCCACCCACAAAGGCCGCGCGATGCCCTCGTCCCTGGCCTGCCGGGCGGCCTCACGCGCGAGTTCCACGCTCAGCGCGAGCAGCCGGGCGGCTTCGGCGTGACCGACACCGCGCCGCGCGAAGCCCTCGAAGGTGGCCTGGTAGCTGGCGGTGATCGCCACGTCCGCGCCCGCCCGGAAGTACGCGAGATGCGCCTCCGCCACCGCTTCCGGCCGCTCGGCGAGCAGCCGCGCCGACCACAGCTCGTCGCTCAGGTCGTACCCGGCCGACTCCAGCTGGTTGGACATGCCGCCGTCGAGCACGACCGTCCCGGCGGCGAGGGCGTCGGCGAGGCTGGGGGAGGTAGTGCTGGTCATACGACGACGCTAGTCGAAGCGAAACCCGGACCGCCTCGCCCGCCCAGCCAGGAAGGACGGCACCGCCGTGATCGAACTGCCCGCCGACGACCGCGAGCCGAGCCCGTACACCGGCTACACCCGCGCCCACTGGGAGGCCGCCGCAGACGCCCTCCTGGCCGCCGTCGAGCCCTACGCCACCCCCGACCGCGCCCTCTACCACTTCCCCGGCGACCACGTCAGCCACTCCGGCCACCTCTCCGACGGCCTGGAGGGATACGCCCGTACGCTGCTGCTGGCCGCCTTCCGCCGCGACGAGACCGCGCTCGGCCGCTACGCCGACGGCCTCACGGCCGGACCCCGCGGGGTGTGGCCCCGCATCGAGGACCGCGGCCAGCCGCTCGTCGAAGCCGCGTCCGTCGCACTCGCCCTGCGGCTGACCCGGCCGCTGCTGTGGGACCGGCTGGACGACTCCGTGCGGCAGCGCACCGCCGACTGGCTGACGGACGCGCTCACGGCCGAACCCTGGCCGTGCAACTGGGAGTTGTTCCCCGTCACCGTCGGCGGCTTCCTTCAGGAGATCGGCCACGAGAGCGAGCAGGCCCGCAAGGCGATCGACCGAGGCCTGGAGCGCATCGAGAAGTGGTACGTCGGCGACGGCTGGTACACCGATGGCGACGGCCGCAAGTTCGACTACTACAACGGCTGGGCCATGCACCTGTACCCGGTGCTGCACGCCTGGCTCGCCGCCGACCCCGCCCTGCTGGACCTGTACGGCGGCCGCCTGGAGGCCCATCTCGCCGACTACGCCCACCTGTTCGGCGCCGACGGCGCCCCCGTGCACCAGGGCCGCTCCCTCACCTACCGGTTCGCCACCGCCTGCCCGCTGTGGCTGGGCGCGCTCACCGGCCGCACGCCCCTCACCCCGGGAGAGACCCGCAGACTGGCCTCAGGTGCGCTGAAGTACTTCCTGGACCGGGGCGCGGTCGACGAACGCGGCCTGCTGTCGCCGGGCTGGCTCGGCCCGGACGAGGCCGTACTCCAGACCTACTCGGGCCCCGCCTCCCCGTACTGGGCGAGCAAGGGCTTCCTCGGCCTGCTGCTGCCCCCGGAGCACGAGGTGTGGACGGCGACCGAGGAACCGGGCCCGGTGGAGCGGGCGGACGAGGCGAGGTCCGTGCCCGCCCCCAACTGGCTGATCCAGTCGACCCGTTCGGACGGCCTGGTGCGCGTGCACAACCACGGCAGCGAGGACGTCCGCTACGACCCCTACTACACCCGGCTCGCCTACTCGACCGCGACCGAGCCGTCACCGTCGTACGACAACAGTGTGATCGTCGTCGGCGATCCGGGCCGCAGCGGGATCGTGCCGCTCGGGACCGGCGACGGGTGGATCGCCTCCCGGCACACCGTGGGCGACGGGATCGGTGTGACGAGCGTGGTGCTCGCCGAGGGAGCGGTGGAGGTGCGGGCCCACCTGGTGTCGGGGGCCGCGCCCGGGACACCGGTGCGGATCACCGGATGGGGAGGGGCGCGGGACGGCGTACGGGCCGAACTCCTGCCCGCCGTGGGCCTGTCCGGCACGCTCACCGGGGTCGTCGGGGAAGGGGACACCCTCTTCGTCGCACTCGCCCGGCTCACCGGGGACACGGATCCGCCGCCGTTGGGGGAGCTGGTGTCCGTACGGGCGCAGGGGGAGGGGGAGCTGAGGGTCCGGTGGAGCGGGGGAGGCACGGCCCGGGTGCGGCCGGCGGCGGCAGGAGTGGAGGTCGTCGTACGGCGGTGAGGGTGCACGAGAGGGGAGCGGACGTCTCGGTACGGCGGTGCGGGCGGCGCGCCTGCCGGGCGGGCCCACTGTCGCACTGCTGACGGTGAGCGAGGGCGCGGCGGTCGCCTCGCGGGCGCGGGCCTGCTCTTCGGCACCGTGCCGGACGCCAGGACCGTCAAGAAGCGGGTCCAACCGGACGGCCCGAACGGTTCGGCGGGCGCCGAAACGACCCCCGCCTAGCGTGGTCGTATGACCGCTGAGCCCACCGAGACGACGTTCGCCGGACTCCATCACCGGCCCGGCGAGCCGCTGCTGCTGCCCAACGCCTGGGACCACGCCTCCGCGGCGGCGCTCGCCGCCCGGGGTTTCCCCGCGATCGGCACGACGAGCCTGGCCGCGGCGGCGGCCGCCGGCCTGCCCGACGGTGCAGGCGCGACCCGGGAGCAGACCCTCGCTCTCGCCCTGACCCTCGGCTCCGAGCCCTGGTTCCTCTCGGTGGACGCCGAGGACGGATTCAGTCCGGAGCCCGGCGAAGTCGCCGAGCTGGCACGGGAGTTGTGGACCATGGGGGTGGCCGGGATCAATCTGGAGGACGGGCTGGGGCCGGTCGACCGGCACGCGGCGAAGATCGCCGCGGCGAAGGCGGCCGTACCCGGGCTGTTCGTCAACGCCCGCACCGACACCCACTGGTCCGGTGACGGCGACGAGCGGGACACCCTGCGGCGGCTCGACGCCTACCAACAGGCCGGTGCCGACGGGGTGTTCGTGCCCGGACTGACCGACCCCGAGCGGATCGCGGGCCTCGTCCGGCACCTCGACGTCCCCCTCAACATCCTCTACTCGCCCGCCGGACCCACCCTCGCCCAGCTCGCCGGCCTCGGCGTCCGCCGGGTCAGCCTCGGCTCGCTGCTCTACCGGCGGGCGCTCGGCGCGGCCCTGGACGCGGTGGCCGACATCGCCGCCGGACGCGCCCCGGGCGGCACCATTCCCACCTATGCCGAGGTCCGCGCACTGGAGCGCAGGGTGCCGGTGAGCAAGTCCGCGAACGCCACCGGGTGATCGAGTGTGCCCAGGTGCCCGCCCGGGAACTCCACGAGCCCACCGCCCAGCCGATCGGCCAGCAACGCGGCGGTGTCGTGGAGGAGTCGGCCGCGGGAGTCGGTACCGGCGGCGATGGTGAGACCGCCCGGCGGAGCGGTGAAGGACGGCACGTAGGACGTGAACGGGCGCAGCACGCGCGCCAGGAAGACCCCGTACGGCGTGGCCGTCTCGCCTTCCGCGGGCGGGCGTCCGGGCCCGTCCAGCTGCCCGATCAGCTCGGCGCGCCGCTCCTGCCCGTCCGGCAGCACCGTCACGCACGGCGGTTCGTGCGCGACCACGTGCGCCAGCCGCCCGGGATGCCGGGCGAGCAGGTCCAGGGCGGTGATACCGCCGGAGCTGGTCCCGAACGCGTACGCGGACCCGCCCGCCGGAAGCACCTTCTCCAGCACCCGGTGCGCGCCCTCGCTCCAGTCCGCCACGCGCTGCTCGGGAACCGGCAGGCCGAGCCGGCCGTGGGCGAGCCCGAGCGGGTCGTACGTCACCACGGTGAAGCGCGCGGCGAGCCGCTCGGTCAGTGGCCCGAGCCCCATCGGGTGCCCGGCCCCGCCCGGCAGGACCAGCAGCACGGGACCGCTGCCCGTGACGTCGTAGTGAAGCCGCTCGGTCATCCTTCTCCGTCGTCCTTCCGCGTCTGGCGGGGCCAGTGGGTGAGGGCCAGGTGCAGCGCGTCGATCGCCTTGTCCCAGGAGGCCTGTACGTCCCGCTCCGCGCCGAAGCCTCCGGTGGACTCCAGGGCGCAGTAGCCGTGGAAGGTGCTGCGCAGCAGGCGTACGGCGTCGGTCAGGTCGGGCTCGTCCAGGCCGTAGGCGCGCAGCATCCCGTAGGTGATCTCGGCGGTGCGGAGCAGGGCCGGGGAGCCGGCGATCAGGGACTGGTCGATGCGGATCTGGGTGGCCGCGTACCGGCCGGGGTGTTCCAGGGCGTAGGCGCGGTAGGCGCCGGCGAACGCGACCAGCGCGTCCTTGCCCGCGCGGCCGGCCACGGCCGACGCGATCCGGTCGATCAGCTCACCCCCGGCGTACAGCGCGAGCCGGATGCGCAGATCCGCGAGCCCCCGGACGTGCGAGTACAGGCTGGCGTCCTTCACGCCGAAGCGGCGGGCCAGCGCGGACAGCGTGACGTTCTCGAAGCCGGCCTCGTCGGCGAGTTCGGCTGCCGCCGCGATCAGCCGGTCCACGGTGAGTCCCACACGGGCCATCGGACACCTCCTCCTTGACTGCCTAGGGATCATCCTAGGGTACCTAGGTTTTGAAGGGGTGGCACCGGACATGTCAACTAGTCTGTGTTTGAAGGTAGTTGAGAAAACCGTTCAACATTGATGCGTGACGGGGGAAACTGTGGGACACGAGACCCACGAGGGGAACAGCCGAAACGCCGCGGAGGGGCAGCACGAGGACTCCCCGCCCCTGTGGCGGCAGCGGGACTTCACCGTCTTCTGGGCCGCCCAGACCCTCTCCGTCCTCGGTGACTCCTTCGCCCTGATCGCCCTGCCCCTGCTGGTGCTGGAGGCCACCGGATCCGTGGCCCGGATGGGGCTGCTCACCGCCGTCGGCGGGGCCGCCGCCGTGCTCGCCGCCGTGTTCGCCGGCACCGTCGTGGACCGCGTGGACCGGCGCAGGCTCCTCGTCGTCTGCGACCTCGTCCGGATGGTCCTGTACGGGCTGATCCCGCTGGTGTGGGCCTTCGGCCCCGCCCTGTGGCTGCTGTACGCGGTGCTGCCGGTCTGCGAGGCCGTCGGCATGTTCTTCGCCGTCGGCTACGTCACGGTCGTCCGCGGTCTCGTCGGCACCGCCCGGCTCACCGAGGCCAACGGCCGGCTCAACGCCACCGCCGCGGCGGCCGGGGTGCTCGGACCGGTGGGCGCGGGGCTGGTCGCCGCCTGGACCGGGCCGGCCGCCGCCGTCGCCGTCGACGCGGCCAGCTTCGCGGCCTCCGCCGCGTGCATGCGCTGGGTACGGCTGCGGGACCGGGCCGGTGACGACGCCCCCGCGCCCGGCCGCAGCACCGTCCGGCAGGATCTGCGTACCGGCATCGCCTTCCTGTACCGGCACCCCCTGCTGCGCTCGCTCACGGCCCTGCTGTTCGGCTTCAGCTTTCTCACCCTCGGCCTGAACGACCTGGTCATCTACCACCTCAAGCACGATCTCGGCCACAGTGACGGCACGGTCGGCACCGTCATGGCCGCCGGCGCGTCCGGCACCATCGCCGGGTCCCTGCTCGTCGCCCGCCTCCGCCGCCTGCTCGGCTTGGGCACCGCCTGGATCGGCGCGACCGCGCTGTGCGGGCTCGCCTGCGCCGGCCTCGGCCGGGCCGGCACCGTGCCCGCGGTCGCCGTCCTCGCCGCCGCCTTCCTGGCCGGCGTCGGCATCGCGGGCACCTGCTCGATGTCCCTGCGCCAGGAGGTCACCCCCGAGCACCTGCTCGGCCGCGTCACCTCCGCCTACTGGACCCTCCAGTACTCCGCCGCCCCGGCCGGCGCAGCCCTCCTCACCTGGGCCGCGCAACGCTGGGGCACCACACCGGCCGCCCTGACCGCGGGCACCACCTGCGTACTGCTCGCCCTCACGGCCCTGATGACCCCGATCCGCAGGGCCTGAGCGGTCACTCGCCCAACGGAGTCCTCCTCCTGGCCGGCCGGATGTCAGCCGGTCTCCGGGGCGGGGGCGGTGGAGAACACGAAGGAGAACTCCGCCGGTGCGGCCCGCAGGTGGTACCGGGGCAGCGGGCCCGGGCCGCAGGACTGGGAGCCGACGCCGTGCTGGCGGTGGTCCAGGTTGACCCACACCGCAGTGCCTGGAGCGAGGTCGGTGCGGTGCGTGGCGGCGTCCAGCTGTTCGGTGGTCCAGCGGCGGGCGGTGAGCCAGAACGCCGGGTCGCCCTCGATGCGCAGGCCGCCGAGTTCGGCCCAGCGGACGTCGATGCGGGCGCCGTTCTCCTGGGGGCGGACGTACGGCGTTTGCAGATCGTCTACGGTCGACTGCCAACTGCCCACCGTCGACGCCATCCTGGTGTCCGGATACGCCTCGCCGGGGCCGCCGCCGAACCATCGCACACGGTCGGCCGTGGACAGTCCGAAGCGGATGCCGAGCCGGGGGAGGGGGACGGTCCAGTCGCCCTCGGGGGTGGTGCATACAGTCAACCGCAGACGGTCTCCGTCCGACGTCCAGCGGTATACCGTCGACAGCCCCAGCTCCCGTGCGGCCGGCGCCACACGCGTGCGGACCGTCAGGGTGCGCTCGCCGGTCTCCACCGCGTCCAGCCGGTGCCGCATCCGGTGCAGGCCGAGCCCCCGCCACAGCAGCCCGTAGCGCAGGTCGGACTGCCAGGGGGCGCCGTCGTCGTTGTCGGTGGTGGCCCGCCACACGTCCAGGCGCAGCCCCAGGACGGGCACGTCGCCGATGGCCGTCAGGGCACCGGTGCGGGCGTCGAAGATGCCGGGGCCGAGGCTGATCATCCCGTCGCCGGGCACCGGCCGGGCGGTTGCCGCGACCGTCGGCAGGCACCGCTGTGACGCCGGGACCTGACCCCAGGCCACGAGATGGTCCTTCGGCGCCCACGGGGTGTCGGCCGCGAGCACCGCCCGGACCGTCCAGAGGGCCTCGCCGGCCGGCGCCCCGGCCGGTGGCGCGGGCAGCTTGACGTCGGCGGACTCGCCGGGGGCCAGCGCCGGTACCGACAGGGTGCCGGACTCCACCGGCTCCCCCTCGACCTCGTACGACCACGAGAACGCCAGCGCCGAGAGGCCGGCGAAGTCCTGCTTGTTGGTGATCCGGACCGTGCCGTCGCCGGCGTCACCGGTGATGCCGACCGGTTCGATCACCTTCTTGTACTCCAGCAGACCGGGGGAGGGCCGCCGGTCCGGGAAGAGCAGGCCGTCGCAGACGAAGTTGCCGTCGTGCAGTTCCTCGCCGAAGTCGCCGCCGTAGGCGTAGCCCAGTTCCGGATGCGCGATGCCGTGGTCGATCCACTCCCAGACGAAGGCGCCCTGCAGCCGGTCGTACGACTCGAACAGCCGCTGGTAGTCGGCGAGTCCGCCGGGGCCGTTGCCCATGGCGTGCGCGTACTCGCAGAGGACGAAGGGGAGGCGGCGGCGCTTGAGGGTGCCGCCGTCCAGGCCGCGGCCGATCCGCTCGACCTCGGCGTGGTCGGCGTACATCCGTGAGTACATGTCCGTGTCACGGCAGCCGTGGTCGCCCTCGTAGTGCAACGGCCGGGAGGAGTCCCGGCCGCGGATCCACTCGGCCATCGCGGTCAGGCCCCGGCCGGTGCCGGCCTCGTTGCCGAGGGACCAGATGACGACCGACGGGTGGTTCTTGTCCCGTTCGACCATGCGGGACGCCCGGTCCAGCAGGGCCGGGGTCCAGCGGTCGTCGTCGACGGGGTTGTCCCGCCAGCCCTGCTCGGTGAAGCCGTGGGTCTCCAGGTCGCACTCGTCGATCACCCAGAGCCCGAACTCGTCGCAGAGGTCGAGGAAGGCCGGGTGCGGCGGGTAGTGGGAGGTGCGGACGGCGTTGACGTTGTGCCGCTTCATCAGCAGCACGTCCTCGCGCATGGTGGCGAGGTCCAGCGCGCGGCCCCTTTCCGGGTGCCACTCGTGCCGGTTGACGCCCTTGAAGAGGACCGGCCTGCCGTTGACCTTGATCAGGCCGTCCGCCAGTTCCACGGTACGGAAGCCGATGCGCAGCGGCACCCGCTCGCCCTCGGTGGCCAGCGTGCCCTCGTACAGCCTCGGCGTCTCCGCCGACCACGGCTCGACCGGCACGGTCACGCTCTCGCCGGTCGCGAGGTCGATGCCGAGCTCGGACACGGTCACCCGGCCGTCCACGTCGGAGTCGACACGCAGGGTGCCGGTGCCGGCGCGGTGGTCGTAGGAGGCGTGCACGAAGAAGTCGAGCGCGGCGCCCGCCGGGCGGTGCAGCAGGGTGACGTCACGGAAGATGCCCGGCAGCCACCACTGGTCCTGGTCCTCCAGATAGGAGCCGGCCGACCACTGGTGGACGCGGACCGCCAGTACATTGTCCGCAGTCTTCAGCAGATGGCCGACCGCGAACTCGTGCGGCAGCCGCGACCCCTTGAACTCGCCGAGGTCCGTGCCGTTCAGCCACACCCGGGCGCAGGACTCCACCCCGTCGAAGCGCAGCACCGCGCCCCCGTCCGACGGCCAGTCCTGCGGCAGGTCGAAGACCCGCAGATGGTCGCCGGTCGGGTTCTCGGTCGGCACCCGCGGCGGGTCGACCGGGAATGGATAGAGGTGATTGGTGTAGATGGGGGAGCCGTGGTCCTGGAGGACCCAGTGGCCGGGGACCGCGATCTGAGCCCAGTCACCGGCGTCGTACCCCTCCTCGGCGAAGGAGTCGTCCTCGGCGTCGGCCGTCGGCGACAGCCGGAAGCGCCAGTTCCCGTTCAGCGACAGGGACTTGGCGTCCGAGGACGCGTACCAGGCGCGGGGCGGCAGCGCCCCGGAGCCGGGGGAGACGTCCTCGACGTAATCGGTGACGGTGTGGGTGCTCAAAGACATCGTTCTCCTAGCTCAGCCCTTGATACCGGTCTGCGCGATCCCCTGCACCAGCCTGCCGGGTGCAGGCCTCGTTCGTGCCGCCGTCGCAGCTGTACAGAATCACCTTGCTGCCGTCGGCGGTCGCCTGCCCGCTGACGTCGAGGCACTGGCCCGACGCCTCGTTCACGATCTGCCCGTCGGCGTTCAGCAGCCACTGCTGAGTTGCGTCGCCCGTGGCCGTGGCGGTGGCCGTCAGATGGTCTGCGCGGCGTGGGGGGAGACCTCGGCGGCGGCCGGTGCGGCGGTGGCGTTCGCGGGCGGGGAGGTGAGGAGGGCTCCGGTGACGGCCAGTGCGGCGGAGGCCGTCAGCAGCAGGGATCTCTTGCGGGGGTGAGACACGTGCATCCCTTCCGTCGTCATGGAGGCGGTGCGGTACGGCTCCGCGCGGGGATGGTGCGCTTGGTGGTGCTCGGCCTCTGCCCGACGGACCGCAACGCGCCCTCCAGCGCGAACGTGGCCGCGCCGAGGGACACCGGGTCGGTGGGGATCGGGGAGAGGACGATCTCGGTGGCGGCCAGCGGCCGGCGCAGTGCGTGCCGGGCGACGGCCCGGCGGACCTCGTCGAGCAGCGGCTCGCCCAGCCGGGCGGCGACCCAGCTGCTGAGCACGATCACTTCGGGGTTGAGGAGATTGACCAGGTCGGAGATGCCGGCACCCAGATAGCGGGCGGTGTCTCGGACCACCTTGAGGGCCACCGGGTCGCCCGCGGCGACCGCGCGGGCCAGCGCGGCGATGGTGGCCGTCTGGTCCTCGGGGTGCAACAGGGGGGAGCGCGGGCTGAGTTCGCGCAGGTTCTGCATGATGCCGGGAGCGCCGACGTACGTCTCGACGCAGCCGTGGTTGCCGCAGTGGCACAGCCGGCCGTCCAGCACCAGCGTGGTGTGGCCCCACTCGCCGGCGCTGTTGCTCACGCCCCGGTGCAGCCCGCCGCCGAGGGCGAGACCGGCGCCGACCCCCGTGCCCAGGTTGACCACGACTGCGTCCCCGCGGCCCCGCGCGGCCCCGAACCACAGCTCGGCCACCGCGCAGGCGCGTAGTGGATTGTCCAAGTGCAGGGGGTAAGGGATGTGTTCGGCGAGCAGGTCGAGCAACGGCACGTCGTGCCAGTCCCAGTTGGGCGCGTACTCGGCGACACCGGTGTCCCGGTCCACCTGGCCCGGCACGCTCACCCCGACGCCGAGCACCGTGGCCGCCTCGACCCCGGCCTGTGCCACCACCGAGCCGACGGCCGCGGCCACATGGCCCACCACCTGTTCCGGGCGGCTCTCACCGGGCCGCATGTCCTCCTCGGCGCGGGCCAGTACGTTGAGCGCCAGGTCGAACAGCTCCACATGGACGTACGTCTCCGCGATGTCGACGCCGATCAACGCGCCCCCCGACGCGTTGACGGCCACCAGGCCCCGGGGCCGGCCGCCCGCCGAGTCCTCGAAACCCACCTCGGTGATCATCCGCAGGTCCAGCAGCTCGCCGACCAGCGTGGCGACCGTGGCCAGGCTCAGCCCCGTGGCGGCGGCCAGCTCCTGCCGGGAGGTGGGAGACTCGGCGATGATCTGGCGCAGCACCTCGTAGCGGTTCGCGGTGCGGATGTCACGTGATGTGCGCTTCAACGCGGCGGCCCCTCCCATCCCGTCCAGCCGGACCGGCCGGGGCGGCATGGGCACCGGCGCGGGCGTCAGGCTATGGGCTGGCAAGCCCTTTCGACAAGGGCTTTGGAAATGGGGTGGAGAAAGTAGCCGTCCGAGCGGCCCTCAGTCGTCGAGGCCGAGGTGGTCCCGCACGAAGGCGTTGGCGAACGTGCCGGAAGGATCCACGGACCGGGTCAGCCGCCAGAAGTCGTACCACCGGGGATACCGACTTCGGACCACGGCCGAGGGGATCTCGAAGACCTTCCCCCAGTGCGGGCGCGGGTCGAACGGGTCCAGCGCCTCCTCCAGCCGGCGCACCACCGGCAGCACCGCCGTCTCGTCCCGCACCCAGGTGAAGTGCAGCGCGACCGAATCCCGTCCGTGGGCCGGGCTCAGCCACTGGGTGTCGGCGGCGACCGTACGCACTTCACAGGTCTGCACTACACCGGCGACTGCCGACCGAATACCGTCGATTGCATACAGCGCATCGACGGCCGCCGACCGCGGCAGCAGATACTCCGACTGGATCTCCTCCCCGCTGCTCGGCGTGAACTCCGCCCGGAAGTGCGGCAGCCGCTCGTGCCACGGATCGGGCACGCCCAGCTGCTCGGTGCAGTTGCCCGCGGGCATGCCCGGCACCGGGTGCAGCGGCACCCGCGCGGGCGCCGCCCAGGGGAAGTCCACCGCCGGCTGATCGGTGCGCCGCTTGACCCACACCTGCCCGAAGCCCGGTTCCCGCCAGTTCGTGAACAGGCTCACGCTGTACCCCGCGGCCATCACGGCGTCGAAGTCCAGCCCCTCCAGCGGGAGTTCGGTGTAGACCCGCTGCTCCACCTCGTACGCCGGCTCCAGGTCGAGCGTGAGCCCGGTGACGACGCCGAGTGCGCCGAGGGAGGTCACGGCACCGTCGAACCGGGCGTCGTCCCGGCCCGTCGTCCCGGTCGTACCGTCCGCGAGGACCATCTCCACCTCCCGAACCGCCGACGCCAGCGGGCCGTTGTCCACGCCCGAGCCGTGCGTGCCCGTCGCCACCGAACCGGCCACCGAAATGTGCGGCAGGGACGCCATGTTGGGGAGGGCGAGACCGTGCGCGTGGACCGCGGCGGCCAGTTCGGCGTAGCGGACCCCGCCCGCGACGCGGACCGCGCGCGCCGCCGTGTCGACCTCGATCACCCGCGGCAGCCCGGCGGTGGACAGCAGCACGCCGTCCGGACCCGGGTCGGCGATCCGGTTGAAGGAGTGCCCACTGCCCAGCACCCGCACCCGCTCACTGCGCGCCACCAGCGACGCCAGCCCGTCGAGCGTGCGCGGACGGTGGAACTCCCGCGCGGTGTAGGTGATGGTGCGCGCCCAGTTGGTGACCGTCCCGGCGGTCTCGGCCGTCCCTGTCACGGTTACGTCCCTCCCGGAGAGTGCCTGTGTGCCGAGCCTCTCATCCGGATCGGCCCAGCGGGGAGGAATGCTGCGGATTTCGTCGTATTCCTAGATTGGATCGACGTATATGAAATCTCGCTGGCTCCATGAGTGCGATATCGGTACCTTTCCTGCCATGACCCAGGAACCGCTTCCCGCCCGGCTGCCCCTCACCGACCGCACCCGTCACCGCCGCCTGCGCGAGCAGGGCAGCCTGGAGCGGGCGGACCTGGAGGCGATCCTCGACGCCGGATTCGTCTGCCATCTCGGCGTGCTGGTCGACGGGCGGCCCCTCGTCGTGCCCACGGTGTACGGGCGGGACGAGCGATGGCTGTATCTGCATGGGTCCGTGGCCAGCCGCAGCCTCGCAGGAGAGACGCCGGTGTGCGTGACGGTCACGCACGTGGACGGGCTAGTGCTCGCCCGGTCCGTCTTCGAGCACGGCGTGAACTACCGCAGCGCCATGATCCACGGCACGGCCCGCAAGGTCACCGACCCCGAGGAGAAGCTGGAGGGCCTGCGCCGGCTCACCGAGCACTCCGCGCCGGGCCAGTGGTCGTACGCTCGCCGCCCCAGCCGCAAGGAACTGGCCGCCACCACCCTCCTCGCCCTCTGTCTCGAAGAGGCCTCCGTCAAGATCCGCACGGGCGCCCCGGACGACGGCGACGGACCCGACGCGGCCCTCGGCCTGTGGGCCGGAGTCCTGCCGCTGACCACGGTGTGGGGCACTCCCGAACCCGACCCGGCGCTGCCGGCCGGGACCGCCGTGCCGGACCACATCGCGCGCCGTGCGGGGACCCGGCACGGATGAGCCGCAGGCGGGGGCATACGGTGTAAGTCGTACGCCTGAGCCGGGAGGAGAACAGACGGATGGGCAGTCGTACCGCGCTGGTCGAGGATCTGCTGGAGCGCTTCCCGCAGGTGCCCAGAGAAGCGGTCTTCAAGGAGGACCTGCTCCGCGGCGGTGTCGCCTTCGACCCGTCCGCCCTCAGTGACAACGAGAGCGGCGAGGTCAAGCCGAAGTCGTACTTCATCTTCTCCTTCGACCACGGCACCCTGCCCGAGCTCGGCGAGGCGGCGCTGCGCCGGCCCCCGGAGGAGATCATCCTCACGGGTGGTCCCTACGACCTGCGGCGCACCGTCGTCTCCGTACGGGTGAATCCGGCCTCGCCGTACCGGGTGGCGGCCGACGGTCAGGGGCTGCTCGGTCTGTACCTCGACGGGAAGCGGATCGCGGACGTCGGTGTGCCGCCCATGCCGGAGTACTACCGGCACACCCTCTCCAACGGAAAGTCCGTGATGGAGGTGGCCCCGACCATCCAGTGGGGCTATCTGATCTACCTCACCGTCTTCCGGGTCTGCCAGTACTTCGGCGCCAAGGAGGAGTGCCAGTACTGCGACATCAACCACAACTGGCGCCAGCACAAGGCGGCCGGGCGGCCGTACACCGGCGTGAAGGACGTCGAGGAGGTGCTGGAGGCCCTCGAGATCATCGACCGGTACGACACCCAGAAGACCTCCACCGCGTACACGCTGACCGGCGGCGCGATCACCAAGACGGTCGCCGGGCGCGACGAGGCCGACTTCTACGGCCACTACGCCAAGGCCATCGAGGAGCGCTTCCCGGGCCGCTGGATCGGCAAGGTCGTCGCGCAGGCGCTGCCCAAGGCGGACGTGCAGCGGTTCAAGGACTACGGCGTGCAGATCTACCACCCCAACTTCGAGGTGTGGGACCGCCGGCTGTTCGAGCTGTACTGCCCGGGCAAGGAGCGGTACGTCGGCCGCGACGAGTGGCACAAGCGGATCCTGGACTCCGCCGAGGTGTTCGGCGCGCGCAATGTGATCCCCAACTTCGTGGCGGGCGTGGAGATGGCCGAGCCGTTCGGGTTCACGACGGTGGACGAGGCGATCGAGTCGACCACCGAGGGACTGCGCTTCTTCATGTCGCACGGCATCACCCCGCGCTTCACCACCTGGTGCCCGGAGCCCACCACCCCGCTCGGCAAGGCCAACCCGCAGGGCGCGCCGCTGGAGTACCACATCCGGCTGCTGCAGGCCTACCGTCGGACGATGGACGACTTCGGGCTCTCCTCCCCGCCCGGCTACGGCCCGCCCGGACCCGGCCGCGCGGTCTTCTCCGTCAGCTCCTTCATGGACAGTCTGCCCGCGGACGAAGGGACGGAGGCGGAGGCACCGGCCGAGGTGTGATCCCGCGCACCGGGTCGGCGCGGCGGTGAGTGGAACGGCGCCCGCGTCCGTACAGCAAGCCGGAGTTGTGGGGTCGTCGCGTCGCGCACGCGTGCCGGCACAGGCGGTAACCGGATGTGAACAGGCCGCTTGTCAGTTGTGTCAAGAACGTGAAAGGCTCTGTGTTCTGCCGCGAGGTTCCCAGCAACTCCCTTCCCTCTGTGGTGAGTTGCCCTCGTTCGTGGATGCAGGAGTCCCATGCCCGACCTGCCGACCCCCAAGGACGCCACCGAGTCCGCGCTGTTCTCGGAGGGCTGGGACGCGGTGCTCAGTTACGCGGACCTGTGCACCTCCGGGTCCCTGACGGCCCATCAACTGGCGACCGAGGCCTTCACGCTCGGCATGCGCGAGGTCCGCGCCGCCGCCAGCACCCATGTGCGCGGCGCGGGCCGGCGCACCGCACGGCTGCCCACCATCCCGGCGCTGCTCACCGCCGTACGCGACACCGCCGCCGCCTGGGAGGCCGGCGGGCAGGGGCACAAGCTCGACCCCGACCTCAGGCTGTGGCTCAACTCCGGTAGCGCCGCCCGCTTTACGGGACCGCCACTGGAGCGCCCGATCGCGCTGCGCGGCCTCAGGGACATGCAGGAGGCCGACGCGGCGCTGCTGTGGCTGGCCGAGGTGGAGGCACTGCCGCTGCCGGCCGTCGCCCGCCGGCTCGGCCTGGACCCGGCCACCGTCGCCGACGAACTCGACCAGGTCCGCTCCCTGTTCCGGGACCGCTGCCACCGCGCCCACCTCGACACGCCGATGGACGCGCAGTGCCGCTCCTACGCCCGCCTGCTCGACGCGGTCACCCGCTCGCCGGCCGCCGACGCCCCCGACGACCTCTCCCGGCACCTCGCCACCTGTGTGCGGTGTGCCGAGGCCGCCGCGTGCCTGCGCCTGCACGGCGGCGGACTGCCGGCCGCGCTGGCCGGCGGGGTCATCGGCTGGGGTGGCCTCGCCTACCTGGAACGCCGCCGCCGGGCCGCCGAGGTCCGCCTCGCCGGACGCCCCGGCGGCGCCGACCCCGCCGGCGGTGATCCGGAGGAGGGCACCGGCCGCAGCCGTGTCCTGCGCGGCGGCCTGCTCGCCGCCGCCGTACTGCTGTCGGCGCTGGCGCTCGGCGTGTCGATGATGCCGTTCGGCGGCTCCGGCGGCGACACCGCCGCCGCCCGCGACGACCGGCAGCCGGTCGCCGACCCGAGCGTCTCCCGCACCGACCCCACCCCGCCGGCCTCGCCGACGGCACCCTCCGTCAGCACCCCCTCCGCGGTGCCCACGACGGCCGGCTCCCGCCGCGAGAAGCCCGACCCCGAACCGCAGGGCACCTCCTCCGCCGCACCCCAGCCCGGAACCGACGACGACACCTCCGCCCCCGCGACGACCTGCCGGGTCGCCTACGACCTCGTCAACCAGTGGCCCGACGGCTTCCAGGCCACCGTCACCGTCACCACCGACCGGCCCCTGGCCGGCTGGAACGTGTCCTGGGCCTTCCGCGACGGCCAGCAGGTCGGCCAGGTGTGGGACGCCACCGTCCATCAGAGCGGCTCCCGCGTCACCGCCACCGCCGCCGACTACAACAGGACCGTCGCCGCGCACGGCTCCCTGTCCTTCGGGTTCATCGGCACCTGGCAGGACCGGAACCGGGCGCCGTACGACTTCACGCTCAACGGGACGTCCTGCACGGCCGGCTGAGCACGCGGGCCGAGCAGGCTGCAACGCGTACGGTGCGCCGCCTACGCGGGGTGGTCGACAGGGTGCCTGGTGCCCGTCGGGGCACTAGGTGGCCGAGGTGCGGCGGCCGCCCCGGCGGTCGGAGCCCCGGCCGCCGCTGCCGGCAGCGCCCCCCGCGGCTCCGCCGGACGCCGATCGCCGACGGGAACCGCGGGTGTTCTTGCCGGATGAGGTGTCGGCCGCGCTGCGGCGGTCGGCACCACGGCCGCCCGCGCCCGCGGCACCACGGCCGCCCGCGCCCGCGGCACCACGGCCGCCCGCGCCCGCGGCACCACCCGTGGCCCCGGCGGCTCCCCCACGGAGGGCGGAGCCGCGTCCGCCGGTTGCGGAGGTATCCCCGGACGCTGCCGCCCCGGCGGCGGCCCGGCGCTCGGAGCCCCGGCCCCCCGTCCTGGTGGCAGTGCCTGTCGCCGCTCCGGGCCCGCCGCCGTTGCGGCGCCGGCGGCCGGACCGCCTGCCGCCCTCGGTGCCGGTCGTCCGGTCCGGGCGGGACGCCGTCGGTGTCGCCGGCTGGGGGACCTCGATGGTGACGGGCACGCCGGAAGGCTCGCGGGCGCCGGTGATGGTGGCCAGTTCCTCGTCGCTCGAGGTGATGCGGGCCGTTCGGGGACGGATGCCCGCGTCCGACATGAGCCGGGTGACGTCCCGCTTCTGGTCGGGCAGGACCAGCGTGACCACGCTGCCGGAGCCGCCGGCGCGGGCCGTGCGGCCGCCCCGGTGGACGTAGTCCTTGTGGTCGGTGGGGGGATCGACGTTGACGACCAGGTCGAGGTCGTCGATGTGTATGCCCCGGGCCGCGACGTTCGTCGCCACCAGGGCGGTGACCTGGCCGTTCTTGAACTGTTCCAGGGTCCGGTTGCGCTGCGGCTGGGAGCGGCCTCCGTGCAGCGCCGCCGCGCGGACACCGACGGCCAGGAGCCGCTTGGTGAGCCGGTCGGCGGACCTCTTGGTGTCGAGGAAGAGGATGACCCGGCCGTCACGGGCGGCGATGCGCGTGGTGACGGCCTTCTTGTCGGTCTCGTCCTGGAGGTGGAGCACGTGGTGCTCCATGGTGGTCACCGCTCCCGCGGACGGGTCCACGGAGTGCACCACGGGGTCGGTGAGGAACCGCTGCACCAGGCGGTCGATGTTGCGGTCCAGGGTGGCCGAGAAGAGCATGCGCTGTCCGTCGGGCCGCACTTGCTGGATCAGCTTGGTGATCTGCGGCAGGAAGCCCATGTCGGTCATCTGGTCGGCTTCGTCCAGCACCGTGATGCCCACGCTGCCGAGCACGCAGTCGCCGCGTTCCACGAGGTCGTTGAGCCTGCCCGGAGTCGCCACGAGCACCTCGGCGCCGCGCCGGAGCGCTCCCGCCTGCTTGGTGATGGACAGCCCGCCGACCACCGTGGCCAGCCGGAGGTTCACGGCCGTCGCGTAGGGGGTCAGCGCGTCGGTCACCTGCTGGGCGAGTTCCCGGGTGGGCACCAGTACGAGGGCGAGGGGCGCCTTGGGCTCCGCGCGCAGTCCGGCCGTGCGGGCCAGGAGCGCAAGCCCGAACGCGAGGGTCTTGCCGGAGCCGGTGCGACCCCGTCCCAGCAGGTCACGGCCGGCGAGCGAGTTGGGCAGCGTGGCGGCCTGGATGGGGAAGGGGGTGGTGACACCTTGCGCGGTGAGGGTCTTCAGCAGTCCCGCGGGCATGTCCATACCGGCGAAGTCCTCGACGGCGGGAAGTGCGGGTGTCGTGCTTTCCGGCAGCCGGAATTCCCTTGTCGACGACGCGGACGGTGGGGGTGACGAGGCGCGCCGGTTCGACTTCTGGGGCCTGCGGGACATGCGGTTGTCTGCCTTCCTGGAAACAGCACAAACCGGGGTCCGCACCCTGACGGTGCGGACCCCGGTGAGCGGATACGCGTCCGGCGATCAGGCGGGGATGATGTTCTCCGCCTGCGGGCCCTTCTGGCCCTGCGTGACGTCGAAGGAGACCCGCTGGCCCTCCTGGAGCTCACGGAAGCCCTGGGTCGCGATGTTCGAGTAGTGGGCGAAGACGTCGGGGCCGCCGCCGTCCTGCGCGATGAAGCCGAAACCCTTTTCGGCGTTGAACCACTTCACGGTTCCCTGTGCCATGACCTTCTCCGATCTGTAGGCAGAGGCCCCATCCGGAGATGCCGGAAACAACTAATGCGCCTGAAGGGAAAACATTCCTGTCAGGCGCACATGGGTTCATGGGTACCACAACTGCAACTCGAAGACTCTAGCACAGCTCGGCGGCCGAGGTGGTTCACCGAGGCGCTCCGGGGTTCCCCGGTAAATCGGTGGCACGCGCGTGCGTGCCGCTCTACGGTGAGGACTGCTTCACACGGCGGCCGTTGGCCGCCGCTGTCGGCCGAGTGAGGAAAGGGAGGTGTGACCGATGGCTGTCTCTGTGATGGGCACTGCCCGCAACCAGAAGATCATCCACACCACCTCCGTGGTCTCCGGCTGACCTTTCTCACAGCGCACACGTGCGCGGAGCCGGGGCCGCCCTTGTGAAGGGTTCCCCTTGAATCTCTCTTCTTCTTCGGTCTCGTCGCACCCACTCGCCGGCTACGGCTGGGACGAGGGCTGGGAAGCCGATTTCGCTCCCCATGCCGAGCAGGGCCTCCTGCCCGGCCGTGTCGTGCGGGTCGACCGTGGCCTGTGCGACGTCGTCACCGCGGGCGGGACCGTCCGCGCCGACACCGAGTTCGTCGTTCCCCGTGACCCCATGAAGGTCGTGTGCACGGGGGACTGGGTCGCCGTCGACCCCGACGGTGATCCGCGCTATGTCCGCGCGTATCTGCCGCGCCGCACCGCCTTCGTGCGCTCCACCTCCTCCAAGCGGTCCGACGGGCAGATCCTCGCCGCCAACGTCGACCACGCGGTCGTCGCCGTGTCGCTCGCCGTCGAACTCGACCTCGGCCGCATCGAACGCTTCCTCGCGCTGGCCTGGGAGTCCGGCGCCCAGCCCGTCGTCGTCCTCACCAAGGCCGACCTGGTACCGGACCCGGTCACCCTGGCCCACCTGGTGCAGGACGTGGAGACGAGCGCGCCCGGCGTGCCGGTGCTCACCGTCAGCGCCCTGCACGGCGACGGGCTCGACGTCCTCACCGCGCTCGTCGGCTCCGGTACGTCCGTACTGCTCGGCCAGTCCGGCGCGGGCAAGTCCACGCTGGCCAACGCCCTCGTCGGCGCCGACATCATGGACGTACGGGCCGCGCGGGACGTCGACGGCAAGGGGCGGCACACCACGACCACGCGCAATCTGCTCGCCCTGCCGTCGGGCGGGGTTCTCATCGACACGCCCGGACTGCGGGGTGTCGGGCTGTACGACGCCGGGAGCGGGGTCGGCCAGGTGTTCTCCGAGATCGAGGAACTGGCCGAGCGGTGCCGCTTCCACGACTGCGCCCATGAGAGCGAGCCGGACTGCGCGGTGCGCTCCGCCGTGGAGAGCGGCGAGCTTCCGGTGCGGCGGCTGGAGAGCTACCGGAAGCTGGTGCGGGAGAACCAGTGGATCGTGGCCAAGACCGATGCGCGGGTCCGTGCGGAGCTTCGACGGGACTGGAAACGGAAGGGGGCCGAGGGGAGGGCGGCGATGGAGAGCAAGCGGGGGCGTTGGACGTAGCTGTCCTGGGCAAGCGCCGCGAAGGGGCGCGGGTGACTGCGTGACCAGCCACGTCGTACCCGCGCCCGGCGACGGTCACGACGTCCACGGCGCGACCCGCACCGCCCACTACCGCCATGTCCGATTCCCGCCAGCCCCACCCTCTTCCCCGCCCCACACTGGAACATGTGATGGACGAGGACACCAGGTACGAAGCGGTGCGGAGCCGGGACGGGCGGTTCGACGGCGTCTTCTTCTTCGCCGTCGAGACCACCGGGATCTACTGCCGGCCCAGCTGCCCGGCGGTGACGCCGAAGCGGCACAACGTGCGGTTCTTCCCGACGGCCGCCGCCGCCCAGGGCTCCGGGTTCCGGGCCTGCCGGCGGTGCCGGCCGGACGCCGTGCCGGGGTCGGCGGAGTGGAATGTGCGGGCGGACGTCGTCGGGCGGGCCATGCGGCTGATCGCGGACGGCGTCGTGGACCGCGAGGGCGTCGCCGGGCTCGCCGCGCGGCTCGGCTACAGCGCCCGGCAGGTCCAGCGCCAGCTCACCGCGGAGCTCGGCGCCGGGCCCGTGGCGCTGGCGCGGGCCCAGCGGGCGCACACCGCGCGGGTGCTGCTGCAGACCACCGACCTGCCGGTCACCGAGATCGCGTTCGCGTCCGGGTTCGCCAGTGTGCGGCAGTTCAACGACACCGTCCGCGAGGTGTACGACTCCACGCCCACGGAGTTGCGCGCCGCCGCCCCCCGGGGCCGGGGCGTGCGCCGGGCCGCTCCGGGCGCAGGGATCCCGCTGCGGCTCGCCTACCGGGGCCCGTACCAGGCCGCCGCCGTCTTCGACCAGCTCGGCGAGGAGGCGGTCACCGGGGTCGAGGAGGTGTCCGGCGCGCCGGGCGGCCGTACCTACCGGCGCACGCTGCGGCTGCCGTACGGCACGGGAATCGTCGCCGTCGAGGAGCGCACCCGGGCGCCGAAGGCCGGCGGCGGCACCCGGCCGGGCGGCTGGCTCGACGCGCGACTGCATCTCACCGACCCCAGGGACCTCACCACCGCGGTACAGCGGCTGCGGCGCCTCTTCGACCTCGACGCCGACCCGTACGCCGTGGACGAGCGGCTCGGCGCCGATGCCCGCCTCGGCCCGCTGGTCGCCGCCCGGCCCGGGCTGCGCTCGCCCGGCGCCGTGGACCCGCTGGAGCCCGCCGTCCGCGCCCTGGCCGGAAGGGGCGGCGCCGAGGAACTGGTGCGGCGGTGCGGCAAGGTGCTCGACGCGCCCTGCGGCAGCCTCACCCGTCTCTTCCCCGAGCCCGCCGCGCTCGCCGAGGCCGAGCCGGACGGTCCGCTGGCCGCCCTGGCCGCCGCCCTCGCCGACGGCACCGTACGGCTGGACCCGGGCGCCGACCGCGACGACGCACAGGAGGCCCTGCTCGGCCTGCCCGGCATGGACGCGGCCACCGTCGCCACCGTACGCGCCCGCGCCCTCGGCGATCCGGACGTCGCCCCGCCGGGCGTGGAGGTGCCCGATGGGTGGCGGCCTTGGCGGTCGTATGCCGTGCAGCATTTGCGTGTGGCTGGGGAGGGGAGTCGATGACGATCGTGTATGGGGTCCAACTGGGCGTTCTGGTGGGGCAGTTGTTGCCGACCGTTGCCGCCGTGGGCGTGCGTGCCCTCGGTGATCCGGATGTTGCCCCGCCGGGCGTGGAGGTGCCTGGTGGGTGGCGGCCTTGGCGGTCGTATGCCGTGCAGCATTTGCGTGTGGTGGGGGAGGGGGGTCGGTGACGATCGTGTACTGGACACAACTGGAGGCGCCCGTCGGGCAGTTGCTGCTCACCGCCGACGCGGACGGGGCGCTGACCTCGCTGTCCGTTCCCGGGCAGAAGGGCGGGCGGAGTGTGCTGGACGGCTGGCGGCGGGATGCCGGGCCGTTCCGGGTCGCCGCGGAGCAGCTCGCCGCCTACTTCGCCGGTGAATTAAGGGAATTCCGGCTGCCGTTGAGTGCACGTGGCACCGATTTCCGGCAGCGGGTGTGGGGCGCGCTGGACGAGGTGCCGTACGGCGTCACCGTCACCTACGGAGAGATCGCCGCGCGAATCGGTGCCTCCCGTGCGGCGGTTCGCGCGGTCGGCGGTGCGATCGGAGCCAACCCCCTGCTGATCGTGCGCCCGTGCCACCGGGTCGTCGGCGCGGACGGGTCGATGACCGGGTATGCGGGCGGAGTCGAACGGAAGGTGTGGCTGCTGACCCTGGAGGGCGCGCTCGCCGGCCTGACCTGATCGGCCGGGGCCGGGCGGGCCGCCGGGTCACCGGGCGGCAGACGTGGGCCCGGACCGGAAGACACGGTCCAGGTGGTAGCCGAGGACGGCGGTGGCGGACTCCGCGTCGCGCTGGCCCACCAGGACGCTGGTGCCGAGCCCGGCCGACATGGCCAGCAGGCCGACCGCCGCCGCGTGGGCGTCCACGCCCGGCCGCAGCAGCCCGGCGTCGGCCGCCTCCCGGAGCAGCCCGGTGACGGTGGCCTCGGCGGCGTCGGGGTCCTTGATGAACGGCTGGGCCGCGAGGGCCTCGTCGGTCACGGACAGCACGGCGTACGAGGTGTACAGGTGGTGGAAGAGCCGGCTCTCCTCGTCGACCGGCAGGGCCGCCGTCAGCAGCGCCTCGATCACCGCCCGCGGCCCCGGATCGTCCCCGGCGGCGCGCACCCGGGCGGTCACCCGCTGCCCGAACTTCCCGGCCAGATGGCGCAGCCCGAAGAGCAGCAGCTTCTCCTTGGACTCGAAGTAGTACTGCACCAGCCGGAGCGAGACGCCCGCTTCCGCCGCCACGTCACGCATCCCCACCGCGTGCAGCCCGAGCCGCCCGGCGGCTCGCACCAGTGCCTCCGCGATCTCGGTGCGCCGCTCTGCGTGATCCACGCGCTTGGGCATCGTCCGGCTCTCCGCTCGTCGGCTGGGGTCTGCGGCCTTTGATGATACAGCCGTACCATTTTTGTGATACGTTCGTATCACAAAGACCGACTACCCCCGGAGATGGCCGTGCCCACAGCAGCCCGTTCCCAGCACGACGTCGGCCGCTATGTCAGCGACGCCTGGCGCGAGCGCTACTTCACGGCCTGCGACGCGCTCTACGCCCTGGGCGCGCCCGCGGCCTGGGAGCAGGACGTGGAGACCTCGTACGGGACGACGCACGTCTACCGCTACGACCCCGACGAGCCGGCCGCCCGCGACCGCACCCCCGTCGTCCTCGTCCACGGCGCCGGCTCCTGCTCGGCCATGTGGTATCCGAACACCCCCGCGCTCAGCGCCGAACGGACCGTCTACGCGATCGACACCCCGGGCGACCCGGGCCGCAGCGTGCAGCGCGCGCCGATCCACGAGCCCGAGCACGCCGCGCGCTGGCTGGAGGAGACGCTCGCGGGGCTCGGGCTCGACCGGGTGCACCTCGTCGGCTCCTCGTACGGCGGCTGGCTCGCCCTGAACCAGGCGCACCGCGCCCCCGGGCGTCTCGCCTCGGTCACCCTGCTCGACCCCGGCGGCCTGGAAAAGGTGGGACTGCGCTTCTTCGTGTGGATCTTCGCCAGCCTGTTCGCCACCTTCGCCCCGAAGCCGCTGCGGCGGCGCCTCGCCTCCTGGCTGGAACAGCCGGTCCTCGTCGTACCGGAACTGCGCACCATGATCCGCACCGGAGTCCGCGCCCACCGCATCCGCCGCCCGGTGCCGCAGCCCCTGACCGAGGCCGAACTGATCACCATCCGCACGCCGTTGTACCTGGTGCTCGGCAGGCGCAGCCTCCTGGTGCACCCGGACCGGCAGGTTGAACGCGTGCCCCGGCTGATCCCGGGGGCCCGGGCCGAGATCATCGCCCGGACCGGGCACGGACCCCGGATCGACCACGCCGAGCGGACCAACCGGCTGATGCTGGACTTCATGAACTCCGCCGAGCGCGGCCTGCCGGCGCCCCGCTAGACGGCCGTCGCCCTACTCCTCCTCCAGACCCCAGCTGTGCACCCGGCGGGGACGCAGGCGGATCACCTCCTCGCTGAAGTGCGGGCCCAAGTCGTGCGGGCCGACGAGGAGTTCGGCCTCTCCGCGGATGTCGACCCCGCGCACCCGCCACGGGCGTACGCTCACCACGTCGTCCACGACCAGGGCGATCTTCGGGTTCCGCTGGAGATTGCGCCACTTCTTCGTCGTCCCCATGGCGTAGCCGCCGATGAGGATCGTGCCGTCGTCCTGGACGCGAAAGCCCACCGGGTTCGCCTGCGGCTGGCCGTGCGGGTCGACGGTGGCCATCCGGCCCAGCCGCTGCGATGCCAGATACGCGCGCTCCGCCGCGCTGAATTCGGTCATGACGGCAGCCAAGCACGCCTGCCCGCCTCGCACATCGGCTGCCCGCCCTAGGGCCGCCGCCCTACGCCCCGTTGCGCCGAGCGGGTGGACCGCCGTAGAAGGTGCAGTGGCCGGGCCCGGCGGTGTGGCACGGTCTGCTCCGACGGGCAACGGGGAAGGGCGGGTGCGGAGATGGCCGGGGTCAGACGGGTTCTCGCGGTGCTGCTGCTGACGATGGTGCCCGCCACGGCGGCGCCGGCCGTCGCGGAGCCGGCGGCGCCGCCCTGGACCGGCAGCTGGGAGACCGCGCCGTCGGGAACCACGGCCGCCCTGCCCGGCGCCGCCATCCGCAACGTCGTCCACCTCAGCGTCGGCGGCACAGCCGTGCGCATCCAGCTCAGCAACCGTTTCGGCACCGCGCCCCTGCACCTGGGCGCCGTCACCGTCGCGCTACGCCGGGCGGCCGGTCCCGGCGCCGTACCCGGCACCCTGCACACGGCCACCTTCCACGGCGCCACGGCCGTCACCGTCCCGCCCGGCCAGGACGCGGTCACCGACCCGGTGCCGCTGTCCGTCCCGGCCGCCGCCGACCTCCTCGTCACGGTGTACACCCCCGGCGACGACGGCCCGGCGACCTACCACCAGACCGCCCTGCAGACCAGCTACGTCGCCCAGGCCGGCGCGGGCCGGGCCGCGGACGAGAGCGGCGCCGCCTACACCACCGTCATCGGCCGCTGGTACTACGTCACCGGCGTCGACGTCCTCGGCAGCGCCACCGGCGGCATCGTCGCGTTCGGCGACTCCCTGACCGACGGGAACGGTTCCACGCCCGACGCCAACCACCGCTGGCCCGACCGGCTCGCCGAACAGCTGCGCGCGGCGCGGCTCGGCGTCCTCAACGCCGGTGTGTCCGGCAACCGTCTGCTGCACGACGGCACCGGACCGAACGCCCTCGCCCGGCTCGACGCCGACGCCCTCGACCGGGCCGGGGTACGGGTCCTGGTCGTCCTGGAGGGCATCAACGACATCAAGGGCACCCCGACGGCCGACGACGTCACCGCCTACGCCGACGCCTACCGCACACTCGTCGCCCGCGCCCACGCCCGGGGCATCCGGGTCATCGGGGTCACCCTCACCCCGTTCCGCGGCTTCCCGGCCTACACGGACGCCCGCGAGGCGGTACGGCAGCGGGTGAACGCCTTCATCCGCACCGGCGGCACCTTCGACGCGATCGCCGACGCCGACGCCACCCTGAGCGACCCGGCCGACCCGACCCGCCTCCGGCCCGGCTACGACCCCGGCGACCATCTGCACTTCAACGACGCGGGGATGGCGGCGGTGGCGGACACGGTGCGGCGGGCGCTCGGGGTGGTGGTGCGGCCGTCGGCCCGCCGAGTTCTCGTAACCGCTGAAACCCCCTCGTAGCCGCTCCCGTCACCGCTCAGCCCCCCAGCACCGCCCCCAGCCACGCCCCCGCGATCAGCAGACACGCGAAGAGCTCCGTCAGGACGCTGGAACCGCCCGAGCGCATCGTGGTGCGCAGGGCGGCCATCGCCTCGCCGTGCCGGCCGAGCCGTAGCCGCTCGTGCAGGTAGATACCGGCCGCGAAGCCCGGCAGGGCGCCCAGCACCGGCAGCAGTACGAAACCGAGGAACGCCCCGGCGCCCGCGTACACGCCCATCCCCGGCGTGGCACCGCTCTGGCGGAGCCGGCGCGGCGGCAGGGCGGCGCGGACCGTCAGGGACAGCAGCAGGACCGCGGTGGCGCCCACCAGGACGGCCCAGGCCAGCGGCTGGGGATCGGTCAGCGCCCACCACAGCACCGCGGCCCACACCAGCCACGAGCCCGGCACCCCGGGCACCAGCACTCCGCACAGGCCGAGCACGATGACCACGCCGACCAGCAGGAGCTCCCACACTCCCATCTGCCCAGAGTGCCGGAGAAGGCCCGAAACGGCAGGGGGTCGCCCGTCGGCCGGAGCCTACGACCGGGTGACCCGGTCCCGCTCGTACGCGTGCCAGCCCAGCTGCAGCCGGGTCGTCACCCCGGCCGGCTCCATCAGCCGCCGCACCCGGCGCTGCACGGTCCTCAGGCCCAGGTCGAGCTGCTTGGCCACGCTGCCGCCCCCACGGACACCAGCGCCCGGTACGCCGCCTCGTGCGTCTCGTCAGCCCTATCGCCGCCAGCATCCGCCTGCGTCCCTCCCCTGGAACAGACCCGGCGCCAGGCCCCGGAACACGCCACCGACGAGCCGCCACGGCGGGCGCGGCGGCCCGGTCGCCGGGACGGCGGCCCGGGCCCGGACGTGTGCGAGGCATGCGAAGGGGAGCCGGGGCCGGGCCACTTGGGACGTCGCCGGGCGGTCCTCCCGTGGGGGGTGGGGCCGCCCGGCGGCCATCTGCCGTTGCTCGTACGGCTGTTCACTCCCTCACACGACACGCCGCTGATCGCGTCGGGTGCGCCGGATTTTCCCGATGCCCCGTTTTCATACGGCCCGTGCGGTGGACAATTAGGGGCATGAGCCAGCAGGGGGGAAGGCCCGCGCGTCCCGAGGACGAGTGGTGGGGACAGCTGTACGACGACTCCACCGAGGACACGGGACCGACGGCCGCGCCCGATTCCCTGGACGACCGCTTCGCCTCCGCGAAGCACGCGGTGACGGGCCGGCCGACGGCCCCGTACGACGCGGCGCCATCGGCCGAGGCCTGGCCGCCGCGCGATCCGGCGCCGGGCAGGTGGAACGGCGACGGCGACAGCGACGCGGTGCGAGGCGGCGCCCGAAGTGCCTCGGGCGCGGGCGGCACAGAGCCCCAGGAGCCCGCGGTACCGACGCAACGGGCGGCCCAGGACCCGGCCGCCCCGTCACGCGTCAGCCCGGCCCCGGCGCCCCGCCAGCGGTCGCCACGGGAGCCCGAGCCGACGACACCCCCGACCCCGTCGGCCTTCCCCCCGGACCCGCCCTCGACCCCGCCGAAACGCACCACCTCCGCCACTGTCCCCACCCAGCCGACGGCCCCGCTCTCCGACCACCCGGCAGAGAACCTGCGAACCCCCGCGTCACCTCCGGAACCACAGGCCCCACAGCCACCGTCCGGGCCCCCCGAGCCGCCGGCCCCACCGCCGCTCGCGCCCTCCTCCACACCGTCCGCCGACCGCCCGACGCAGCCGCGACCACCGGCCGCACCCGCCGAGTCGCCGGATGTGTCCCCGTCCGTTTCGCCCTCCGCGCCGTCCGTCGATCGCCTGGCGTGGGACCTGCGACCACCGGCCACGCCTGCTGAGTCGCCGGATGTGCCCCCGTCCGTTTCGCCCTCCGCGCCGTCCGTCGATCGCTCGGCACGGAACCCGCGACCACCCGCCGCGCCCGCCGCGCCCGCCGAGTCGCCGGAGTCGCCTACGTCCGTCTCGCCCCCCGCGCCGTCCACTGATCGGTCGACGCAGGACCCGCGGAACCCCCTGGCGTCCCCCGTGGCGCAGGGATTGCCGACATCCGCATCGCCCCCCGCGCCGTCCGCCCATCGCTCCACGCAAGCCTCGCCGACCCCCGACCCACCCTCCGCGCGCAGCGAACCCGAGGCCCGGTCGGCGCCCCTCGCGTCCGCCGACCCGCAGGACCTGTCGGCACTCGCCCCACCCTCCGCGCCCACCGGCCCCCAGCCCCCGTCGGCACCGGTCACGTCCTCACCGGCGGTCGGCGACGCGCCGTACGCGCCCGAGCCCGCCACCGCCCTCACCCCGCCCCCACCCTCCTCCGCCGTCGACTACGTCGGCTCCGGGCCGCCCACCTACGACCCCGAGCCCACCGCGCTGCCCGCCGCCGATCCGGACGGGCTGGGGGAGTTGGTGGCGGACACCGTGCTGGACGGGGCGCGGTACGGGGCCTGTACGTTGCGGGCCGTGTCGTTGCGGGGGGACTCGGCGCGGTACCGGGGGGAGCCGCGGCGGGACTCGTTGCTGACCGCGCGGTTCGGGACGGGGGAGCAGGCGCTGGTGCTGGTCGCGATGGCGACCGGGGTGCGGGGCACGCCGGGCGCGCATCTGGCGGCGGCCGAGGCGTGCCGGTGGATCGGGCGGGCCGTGGGCCGCAGCCATCACCGGCTGATGGAGGACATCCGGGCCGCCCGGCGCGGCGACCTGAAGTCGGGCCTGCACCGGCTGACCGACCGCAGCCTCGGCAAACTCCGTGCGAGCGCCGCCGACATGGGCGTGGACCCGGAGGAGTACACGGCGAGCCTGCGCTGTCTGCTGCTGCCCGCCGACCCGGACTGCCGTACCCGCGTGTTCTTCGGCGTCGGCGACGGCGGCCTGTTCCGGCTGCGGGGCGGCGCCTGGCAGGACATCGAGCCCCAGGTCACGTCCGAGGGCGACGGCGGTGCACCCGTGGTCGGCTTCGGCTCGCCCCCTGCGCAGACCCCCGACGGCGACCGGCTCACCATGGACCTCGGTATCCCGACCCCGCCGAGCCCGTTCGAGCCCGCGCCCGAGCCGCCCCGCGAGCCCTTCCGGTTCCGTGCCTCGGTGGCCCGCCCGGGTGACGCCCTGGTGATGTGCACGGCCGGCCTGGCCGATCCGCTGCGCGGCGAGGCCGCCCTCTGCGCCTACCTGGCCCGCCGCTGGTCCGCCCGCACCCCGCCCGGGCTCGCCGCGTTCCTCGCCGACACCCAGGTGCGGGTGAAGGGTTACGCCGACGACCGTACGGCGGCGGCCGTGTGGGAGGCGTGACGGCCACCGCTGTGCCTCCATGGGTGCATGGCCAAACAAAACGTAGCCGAGCAGTTCGTCGACATCCTCGTGCGCGCCGGAGTGCGCCGGCTCTACGGCGTGGTCGGCGACAGCCTCAACCCGGTGGTGGACGCCGTCCGCCGCAACGCCGCCATCGACTGGATCCACGTACGCCACGAGGAGACCGCCGCCTTCGCGGCCGGCGCCGAGGCACAGCTCACCGGGCGGCTGGCCGCCTGCGCCGGCTCCTGCGGGCCGGGCAACCTGCACCTGATCAACGGCCTGTACGACGCGCACCGCTCCATGGCCCCGGTGCTCGCGCTCGCCTCGCACATCCCGTCGAGCGAGATCGGCCTCGGCTACTTCCAGGAGACCCACCCCGACCGCCTCTTCGAGGAGTGCAGCCACTACAGCGAACTGATCTCCAGCCCGAAACAGATGCCCCGGCTGCTGCAGACCGCCATCCAGCACGCGGTCGGCCGGAGCGGCGTCAGCGTGGTCGCGCTGCCCGGCGACATCGCCGCCGAACCGGCCCCGGAGAAGGCCGCGCAGAGCGCCCTCGTCACCTCCCGGCCCACCGTCCGGCCCGGCGACGCCGAGATCGACGCGCTCGTGGAGATGATCGACGGGGCCGGCCGGGTCACCCTGTTCTGCGGCAGCGGCACGGCCGGCGCGCACGCCGAGGTCATGGAGTTCGCCGAGAAGGTCAAGTCACCCGTCGCGCATGCCCTGCGGGGCAAGGAATTCATCCAGTACGACAATAAATTCGACGTCGGCATGAGCGGACTGCTGGGCTACGGCGCCGCCTACGAGGCCAGCCACGAGTGCGATCTGCTGATCCTGCTCGGAACCGACTTCCCGTACAACGCCTTCCTCCCCGACGACGTGCGGATCGCCCAGATCGACGTACGGCCCGAGGTGCTCGGCCGACGCTCCCGGCTCGACCTCGCCGTATGGGGCGACGTACGCGAGACGCTGCGCTGCCTCCTCCCGCGCGTGCAGGAGAAGACCGACCGCCGCTTCCTCGACCGGATGCTGAGGAAACACGCCGACGCGCTGGAGGGCGTGGTCAAGGCCTACACCCGCAAGGTCGACAAGCACATCCCGATCCACCCCGAATACGTGGCCGCCGTCCTCGACGAAGTCGCCGACGACGACGCGGTGTTCACGGTCGACACCGGCATGTGCAATGTGTGGGCCGCGCGGTACGTCTCGCCCAACGGCCGTCGCCGGATCATCGGTTCGTTCTCGCACGGCTCGATGGCGAACGCGCTGCCCATGGCGATCGGCGCCCAGTTCACCGACCGGCGACGGCAGGTGGTCTCCATGTCCGGGGACGGCGGATTCTCCATGCTGATGGGCGACTTCCTGACGCTCGTGCAGCACGACCTGCCGGTCAAGGTCGTCCTGTTCGACAACTCCTCCCTCGGCATGGTCGAGTTGGAGATGATGGTCTCCGGACTGCCTTCCTACGGCACCGCCAACAGCAACCCGGACTTCGCCGCCGTGGCCCGGGCGTGCGGCGCCTACGGGGTGCGGGTGGAGAAGCCCAAGCAGCTGGCCGGCGCGCTCAAGGACGCCTTCAAGCACAAAGGGCCGGCCCTGGTGGACATCGTCACCGACCCCAACGCCCTGTCCATCCCGCCGAAGATCAGGGCCGAGATGGTCGCCGGGTTCGCCCTGTCCGCCTCCAAGATCGTGCTGGACGGCGGCGTCGGCCGGATGCTCCAGATGGCCCGCTCCAATCTGCGTAACGTGCCGCGCCCCTGAACCCGCGGGCGATGGGGCGGATTTCGGCCACTTTCACGGCGTGTGACCGTGTGCCGATGGCCGGTGCCGGGCGCATCTGCCTTGCCGTCCCGGGGCGTCCGTGGCGGTCGGCGCCGTCGGGGAGCCGGCGACCCGGGTACGGTGCGGCCCGGCGGGCGGCCCGGGCGCCGTACGGCCGTGGCCGAACCGCCGGTCATCGGGCATGCCTCATGACTGGCTGTGTGCGCGCTGGGCAAGCATCCCTCCGTGAACGTGTTCGACCAGGAGGGGCAGGGTCCAGCGGCGTGCGGGCGGGGGTCATGAAGAGTCAGGCACGAGGGGGCGGTCCCGCGGTCGTCGGGGGCTCCTCGGCGGCGACGGGGGAAGAGGCCGGCAGCATAACGGAACACGCGCACCGGCTCCGGCGCAGGCTGGGGCGGGCGGATCTCAGGGCGGTGCCCGAGGCCCGCCGGGAGTTGCGTGAATTTCTGCGGCACTGGGGCAAGCCGGGCCGCTCGGAGATCGCCGAACTGCTCACCAGTGAACTGGTCACCAACGCGCTCGTCCACACCGACGACGACGCGGTCCTCACGGCGGTCGTGGAGCCGGGCGGACTGCGCGTGGAGGTACGGGACTTCGTGGCCCGCAGACCGGAGCTGAGAGGCCCGGACTCGGACGACGACACCCATGGGCGGGGCATGGTGCTGGTGCAGTCCCTCGCGGACGCCTGGGGCGTACGGCGGCACGGGGTGGGCAAGTCGGTGTGGTTCGAACTGGGCGCAGAGGCGGCGTGACGCTGCCCGGCGGTGCCGGTCGGCAGGGTGCGGGTCGCCGTGGCCGGGCGTTCGGCTCGCCGGGCCGCCTGGGGAGTTGCGGGGCGGGAAACGGGCCGGGGCGTGACCCGTGCGGTCACGCCCCGGCCCCGTCATGAGCGGCGGTCCTAGCCGAACTGCTGCTCCAGGTCCTTCAGCTTGCGCTCCAGGGAGTCCAGTCGCGGCAGGGCCATGGTGTCGTCCTCCGCGGTGAGGTCGACGGTCACCTGCTCAGCGGACCCGCTGCGGACCGGCTGCAGGGAGGGACGGGCGCGTACGGGCAGTTGTTCCGCGGTCGATATGGCAGGCTCCGCGGTTGCCGGGGCGGGGCCACGTTCCACCGCCTGCACCTCGACCTCGACCTGCCGCCCGCCGCGGTTGGCGAAGCCGCGGTGGCCCCGGCTGATCGCCTTCAGCTGGGCGCGCTCGATGCGCTGCTGATCGCGCCGGCGCTGCCGCGTCTCGTCCTTCTGCCGCTTGTCGTCGCGGACCTCCTCGACCGCCTCGTCCAGGCTGCGCACGCCCTCCAGGAGCATCAGCGACCACGCCTTGTAGGTCTCGCGGGGGGCCCGCAGCCAGCGCACGATGCGGATCTGCGGCAGCGGACGCGGCACCAGGCCCTGCTCGCGCAGCGCGGCCCGGCGGGTCTGCTTCAGCGCCCGGTCGAACAGGACGGCGGCCGACAGTGACATGCCGGAGAAGAACTGCGGGGCGCCCGCGTGGCCGGCGCCCCGGGGCGCGTGCACCCAGTTGAACCAGGCCGCGGCCGCGGCGAACAGCCAGACGAGGATCCGGGAGCCGAGGGCGGCGTCACCGTGACTGGCCTCGCGCACCGCGAGGACGGAGCAGAACATCGCCGCGCCGTCCAGGCCGAACGGCACCAGGTACTGCCAGCCGTCGGTCAGCCCCAGGTTCTGTTCGCCGAAGCCGACGAGGCCGTGGAAGGACAGGGCGGCGGCGACCGCCGCACAGCAGAACAGAAGCACATAGGAGGCCGTGCCGTAGATGGCCTCCTTGCGTCTGCGGCGCTCCTCGCTGCGCTCCCACGAGTCGTCGGCGCTCGCGCTCTCCCCGGAGGAGCGCTTGCCGCGCGCGAGCACCGCCACCGCCGCCAGCATGCCCAGGAGCAGTACGGCGCCCGGAAGCAACCAGTTCAGCGATATGTCGGTCAGTCTCATCAGGGGTCCCTTGCATTGGGATAGGGCGTAACGCCCGCCATAGTGGCCCACTCCCGACGGCCCTCAGGGGGTTTCGGGGCAAGAGGCCGCCAAGGAAGTGCAAGGGAATGCCCAGGGCGGCGTTCTGCTCGAACTGCCGCTTGAGGGGCGGGAGTTGAGTTCGAATAAGACTACCCGCACGGGTGGTTCCGCGGAAAGTTCCCGTGACGGGTGGGGAAGGTGTGAATCCGCTGTCAGGGCCCCGTCCGTGTGCGGACGGTCGTGCCGACGATGATCTTAGTGGACGCGGACCGTGCGGTTTGTATAGGCAAGGCTAGCCTTACTTGCTTTCGGGCGAATTTGAACTACACCGTCGGGCGCCTAAGGTGCTTGACGGACAAGTGACAACCCGTCGTTAATGACCCAAGTGCCGACAAGCCGCCAGGAGGGACCCGTGAAGCAGAGCGTGCAGGGCTCCGCCGGTGCGGGGACACCGGAGCCCCGGACGCCCGGCGGCGACCGGGTGCCCGCGCAGGCGCGCGGGCAGGCGCGCGCGGCGGACGGCCTCGACGGCCTGCGCGAGCGGGATGCGACCGTGCCCGCCGCGCGCGGCGAGCACACGCACAGTGAGCGGCCGATTCCCGGGCCGCGGCCCGCGGTGCAGCGGTCCTCGGTGCGCGGGCAGATCCTGGACGCGCTGCGTACGGCCCTGGTGACGGGGGAGCTGAAGCCGGGCGAGGTCTACTCTGCGCCGGTGCTCGGCGAACGGTTCGGTGTCTCGGCCACACCCGTGCGGGAGGCCATGCAGCAGCTCGCCCTGGAGGGTGCCGTCGAGGTCGTACCCAACCGCGGCTTCCGCGTCGTACGGCGGGGGGCGCGGGAGCTGGCCGAGCTGGCGGAGGTGCGGGCGCTCATCGAGGTGCCGGTGATGCTGCGGCTCGCCCGGACCGTGCCGGGCGAGCGGTGGGCGGAACTGCGACCGCTGGCGGAGGAGACGGTCCGCGCGGCCGCCTCCGGCTGTCCGGCGACGTACGCGGAGTCCGACCGGGCCTTCCATGCCGCACTGCTCGCCCTGGCGGGCAATGAGCAGCTGGTCGGCATCGCGTCCGACCTGCACCGGCGCTCGCAGTGGCCGCTCGTCGGCGGCCCCGTCCGGCACGGCCGGGCCGACCTCGTGGCGGACGCGGCGGAACACACGGCCCTGCTGGAGGCGCTGATCGCCGGGGAACTGGATGTGGTGCGGGGCTTGGTGACGGAACACTTCGCCGGGTCCCACTGAGCACTCGCCCCGCGCCGGCGCCGACCGGGGGGTGGCGACTGCCCGCAGCTACGACGGGTACGGCAACGGCGGCGCCCGGAAGGCGCCGGCGCTGCAGCTCCCAAGGGACGCGGGGAACTGCGCGACCAGCCGCCCACGCACCCGCAGCCGGCGAGATTCCTCAGCCACCCGGATCAGGAGCCGCCCTGGGGGGTGCGCTGCGCGGCCTGCCCACGCCACCCGAGTCAGGAGCCGCCGTCCGAGCCGCTCGCCGTCTTCGAGAAGCTGTCGTGCCACGCCGCCTTCGCCCCCGAGTCGCCGATGCGGTACACGTCCACCACCGCACCCGCCGCGACGGCCACCGAGAGCGCGGCCACGATGATCCGCACGGGCAGGGCCGACCAGCGCAGGCCGCCTGCCCGCCCCGTCTCCACGGCACCGCGCCGTGCCGCCCACCACACGAGGGCCGCCAGCACGAACAGGCCCAGCGCCCACGGCAGCAGCCCGTCGCCCAGCTCGGTGTGCCGGCGCACGAGGGCGTCGCTCTGCACGTGCCGCTCCAGCCACTCGCCCGCCTGCGTCGTCAGCGGCACGCTGGCCAGGGCGACGAGAGCGAGGGAGGGCAGCAGGATGCCCAGGCGGCGGGCGGCGCGCGGCCACAGCGCGCCGGTCACCAGGGCGAGGGCGGTCAGCGGGACCAGCACGACGACGATGTGGACCAGCAGCACATGGGCGGGCAGACCGTTGACGAGGCTCATCGGGGCGCTCTCCAGGGGGGTGTCGGGGCGCGCCAGCCTGGCACGGGAAACTATCAGTTCCCTCTCAGTCCGCGCTCAGGCGGTCGCCACCCCCGGAGCCGGCGGAGCCAACTGTCGGGCCAGCCAGGTCGGTACCCCTCCGAGCAGCCGGAACAAGCGCCGTGCCTCCTCCCGCAGCCGCGAGGCCTCGGGCTCGGTCTCCGCGTCGGCCAGCGAGGCCAGCGCAGGCGCCGTACCCACCAGGTAGCCCAACTCCTCGCGGATCCGCAGGGATTCGGCGAAGCCGTGCCGGGCCTCCGCCAACTCCCCGTCCCGCAGGGCGAGTCCGGCAAGATGGCGCCAGGTGAAGGACAGCAGGAGCGGGTCGGCGTGCGCGGCGGCGCCCGCGTGGGCCCGGCGGTACGCGGCCCGCGCCGCCTGCGGGGAAAGGGTCAGGTTCTCGGCGATCAGGCCCCGGCGGAAGTCCAGCAGCGCCCGGTCCGGCGACCCCGGAGGGACCAGCGCCGCCGCGCGCCCCAGCGCGGCCCGTGCCTCGTCCGCGCGATCCCGCACCCCGTGCAGGGTCGCGGTGTAGGCGAGTTGGCCGCGTTCGCAGGCGGCGGCCCCCCGCTCCTCGTCGCTGTGCGCGAGCGCCTCCGCCGTGCGCAGGGCGTCCTCCGCGTCCTGCCAGCCCCGCTCGGTGTACAGGCACCGCTCGACCAGCAGCGCGGCCCGCTGCAGGGCCGCCTGGGGCGTGTCGGGCGGCAGCAGGGCCGCCGCGTCCGCCCAGCAGGCCCGCGAGCGCAAGCGCCATACCGCGGTCTGGAGCGGATCGTCACCGGCGTTCGTTCCGTTACCAGACATGGCGGTGTGCGCCACGTTGCCCTCCCCGAGCACGCCATCGAGCTGTTGAGTGGTGGCGGCATTCCAGCACCGATCGCCCGGCCGGGCCAAGGGGGTGGGTGAAAGATTTCACAAAGTAGTGGGGTGCGGGCGTGACCGGGTTTCGCCCTTGCGCGCCCCCGCTGACCTCAGCTCATGCGCAGGGCCAGGAAGAAGTCCAGCTTGTCCTCCAGGCGCGAGAGGTCACGTCCCGTCAACTGCTCGATCCGGCCCACCCGGTAGCGCAGTGTGTTGACGTGCAGGTGGAGCCGGGTGGCGCAGCGCGTCCAGGAGCCGTCGCAGTCGAGGAACGCCTCCAGGGTCGGGATCAGCTCGGCCCGGTGGCGGCGGTCGTAGTCGGTCAGCGGGTCCAGCAGGCGGGCCGTGAAGGCGCGGCGGACGTCGTCGGGGACGAAGGGCAGCAGCAGGACGTGCGACGCCAGCTCCTGGTGCCCGGCCGCGCAGACCCGGCCCGGTCGGGCGGCGGCCACCCGGCGGGCGTGTCTCGCCTCCTCCAGGGCGCCGCGCAGGCCCTCCGCCGAGTGCACGGCCGCGCTGACGCCCAGGGTGAGCCGGCCGTCGTCGTTCAGGCCCGCCGACAGCGTCTCCCGCACCGACTGCAGCAGGGAGTCGGCCAGCAGGCCGGTCTCCGAGCCGTCGTGCTCGGCGGTGACCGCGGGCAGCGGGACCAGGGCGATCGCCTCGTCGCCGGTGTGCGCCACGGCGATCCGGTCGGACGGCTCCGGGCCGGTCGCCAGCGGATCGACCAGCACTTCCTCCAGGAGCGACTGGGCGACCGGGCCACCCTCGACGTCGCCGCCCTCCCACTCCACACGGGCCACCACGACCTGCCAGTGCGGGGCCGCGCCGAGTCCGGGCAGCAGCACCGGGGCGGCCACGCGCAGACGGGCCGCGATCTCGGCGGGCGCGGCACCCGTCTGGACCAGTTCCAGCACCTCCTGGGCGAGCCGGCGCCGCACCGTGCGCGCCGCGTCCCGGCGGTCCCGCTCGACCGCGATCAGCTGGGTGACGCCCTGCAGCAGGTCCAGGCGCTCCTCGGGCCAGTCGCCGGCGTCCGCCTCGACGGCCATCAGCCAGTCCGACAGCACCGACTCGCGCACATCGCGGGCGGCCTGCGGGGAGCGGCCGGAGGAGCGGATCGGGAACAGCGAGTACGTCGCACCGGCCAGCAGGACGCGGTGCGGGCCGCGCCGGCCGGTGCGGGTGGCCGCCAGGTGCTCGGCGGCGAGCTTGGCACAGGTCTCCGCGGGCAGCGCCGGGCCCCCGACCTTGGAGCCGGCGATCAGCCGGCCGGTGGGCGCGAGCACCCAGGCGCGCAGGTCCAGGTCGGTGCCGAGCAGGTCCAGGACCACGTCCGGGCCGCCGCCCGCCGGGCCCGAGGTCATCATCCGCCGGTGCCGGTCCACCACGGCCGCCAGGTCCCCGGCGCGCTCGCTGGAGACCTGCCGTACGACGTGCTCGGTGATCGTCGCGAACGCCACCGACTCGTGCACCGCGAACAGCGGCAGCCGGTGCTTGGCGCAGGCGAGTACCAGGTCGTCCGGCACGTCGCCCAGCTCCGCCTCACCGGCCGCGAGCGCCGCCACCCCGGCCTGCACCAGGGTCCGTACGAACGGCTCGGAATCGGCGGCGTCCCGGCGCCAGGCCAGCCCGGTCAGCACCAGCTCGCCCCCGGAGAGGTAGCGGCTCGGGTCCCGCAGGTCGGTGGTCATGACCCCGCGCACCGACCGGTCCAGTTCGTCCTCGCCGCCGAGCAGCCGCAGGCCCAGCGCATCGGTGTCCAGAAGTGCGCGCAGCCGCATTTCGTCGCCGCCGTTCTTTGTCTCGAAACCTACGATGGGATCTTGGAGGGTGACCGGGGAGTCACCCGGATTCGCACGCCTGGGGCGTTCCCCGGCGTCTCCACGCTGTTTCCTGCGTTTCCCCAGGAAAACGGAGAGGTTACCGATGACCTCCGTTCATACGAATCTACAAGATGCCCGCCGTGGCCAGCCAACTCCTTCATGGTTTCGGTGACTGACCCCGCCGGAGTCGGAGCGGTGTACTGAGTCCACTCCGCGTTAACAGGACATGAACGAGCCGGGCCCGCCGCACACGGATTGGCTCAATTTGTACGACCCACGAGACGATGAAGAGAGCCGGTCATGGACTTCCTTCGCCCCGCCAGCTGGGAGGAGGCGCTCGCCGCGAAGGCCGAGCACCCCACCGCTGTGCCGATTGCGGGTGGCACCGATGTGATGGTCGAGATCAACTTCGACCACCGCCGGCCCGAGTACCTGCTGGACCTCAACCGCATCGGCGACCTCTACGAGTGGGAGGTCGGCGAGGAGAGCGTACGGCTGGGCGCCTCCGTCCCGTACACGCACATCATGCAGAACCTCCGTGCCGAGCTGCCGGGCCTGGCGCTCGCCTCGCACACGGTCGCCTCCCCGCAGATCCGCAACCGCGGCGGCGTCGGCGGCAACCTCGGCACGGCCTCGCCCGCCGGTGACGCCCACCCCGCCCTCCTCGCGGCCGGCGCCGAGGTCGAGGTGGAGTCGGCGGCCCGCGGCACCCGCCTCATCCCGATCGACGCGTTCTACACGGGCGTCAAGCGCAACGCGCTCCAGCCCGACGAGCTGATCCGCGCCGTGCATGTGAAGAAGGCGGACGGCCCGCAGCAGTACTCGAAGGTCGGCACCCGCAACGCCATGGTCATCGCCGTGTGCGCCTTCGGCCTCGCGCTGCACCCCGAGACCCGTACGGTCCGGACCGGCATCGGCTCGGCCGCGCCCACGCCCGTGCGGGCCAAGGCCGCCGAGGAGTTCTTGAACGCGGCGCTCGAAGACGGCGGTTTCTGGGACAACGGAAAGATCATCACCCCGTCGGTCGCCAAGCAGTTCGCCGACCTGTGCTCGGCCGCCTGCAACCCGATCGACGACGTCCGGGGCACCGCGAGCTACCGCCGCCACGCGGTCGGCGTGATGGCCCGCCGGACGCTCACCTGGACCTGGGAGTCGTACCGCGGCAACCACCGCACCACCGAGGGAGCTGCGTAATGCGCGTCAACTTCACCGTCAACGGACGTCCGCAGGAGGCCGACGACGTCTGGGAGGGCGAGTCCCTGCTGTACGTCCTGCGCGAGCGCCTCGGCCTGCCCGGTTCCAAGAACGCCTGTGAGCAGGGCGAGTGCGGCTCCTGCACCGTGCGCCTGGACGGCGTGCCCGTCTGTTCCTGCCTGGTCGCGGCCGGCCAGGTCGAGGGCCGCGACGTGGTGACCGTCGAGGGCCTCGCCGACTACGCCAAGCAGCGCGAGGAGCACGGCGGCTGCGCCACCGGCGCCTGCGGTACGACCCTCCAGGACGCCCGGCTGGGGGTCCCCCCGGGCGAAGCCTGGGGGAGGCAGGCCAAGGGCACCGACTCGCAGACCGGCGAGGGCACCGAACTCTCCCCGATCCAGCAGGCGTTCATCGACGCGGGCGCCGTCCAGTGCGGCTTCTGCACCCCGGGTCTGCTCGTCGCTTCCGACGAACTGCTGGAGCGCAACCCGAACCCGTCCGACGCGGACATCCGCGAGGCGCTGTCGGGCAACCTGTGCCGCTGCACGGGCTACGAGAAGATCATGGACGCGGTCCGTCTGGCGGCCGCTCGCCAGTCCGAGGAGGTCTGACGATGCCGACCAACGGCGCCCCTACGAAGATCACGCAGGGTTCCCAGACCAAGGGCGGCATCGGCGAGTCCACGCTCCGCCCGGACGGCACCCTCAAGGTCACCGGCGAGTTCGCGTACTCGTCCGACATGTGGCACGAGGACATGCTGTGGGGCCAGATCCTGCGCTCCACCGTCGCGCACGCCGAGATCGTGTCGATCGACACCGGCGAGGCCCTGGCCACGCCGGGTGTCTACGCGGTCCTGACGTACGACGACCTGCCCACCGAGGTGAAGAACTACGGCCTGGAGATCCAGGACACCCCGGTCCTCGCGCACGGCAAGGTACGCCACCACGGCGAGCCGGTCGCGATCGTCGCCGCCGACCACCCGGAGACGGCCCGCCGCGCCGCCGCCAAGATCAAGGTGGAGTACAAGGAGCTGCCCGTCATCACCGACGAGGCCTCCGCCACCGCGCCGGACGCGATCCTGATCCACGAGGGACGCGACGACCACCACGCCGGGCACGTCCCGCACCCGAACATCGTCCACCGCCAGCCGATCATCCGCGGCAACGCGGACGAGGCCGCCCGGCGGGCCGATGTCATCGTCAAGGGCGAGTACACCTTCGGCATGCAGGACCAGGCCTTCCTCGGTCCCGAGTCCGGCCTCGCCGTGCCCGAGGAGGACGGCGGCGTCCACCTCTACGTCGCCACCCAGTGGCTCCACTCCGACCTGCGCCAGATCGCGCCCGTCCTCGGCCTGCCCGAGGACAAGGTGCGCATGACGCTGGCCGGCGTCGGCGGCGCGTTCGGCGGCCGCGAGGACCTGTCGATGCAGATCCACGCCTGCCTGCTGGCGCTGCGCACCGGCAAGCCCGTCAAGATCGTCTACAACCGGTTCGAGTCCTTCTTCGGGCACGTCCACCGCCACCCGGCGAAGCTCTACTACGAGCACGGCGCCACCAAGGACGGCAAGCTCACGCACATGAAGTGCAAGATCGTCCTGGACGGCGGCGCCTACGCCTCCGCCTCCCCGGCGGTCGTGGGAAACGCCTCCTCCCTGTCGGTCGGCCCGTACGTGATCGACGACGTCGACATCGAGGCCATCGCCCTCTACACCAACAACCCGCCCTGCGGCGCCATGCGCGGCTTCGGCGCGGTCCAGGCGTGCTTCGCCTACGAGGCGCAGATGGACAGGCTGGCGCAGAAGCTGGGCATGGACCCGGTGGAGTTCCGGCAGCTCAACGCGATGGAGCAGGGCACCATCATGCCGACCGGGCAGCCGGTCGACTCCCCGGCGCCCGTTGCCGAACTGCTGCGCCGCATCAAGGCGATGCCGCTGCCGCCGGAGCGCCAGTGGGAGTCCAGTGAGGGCGCCGACGTGCGGCAGCTGCCCGGCGGTCTGTCCAACACCACGCACGGCGAAGGCGTCGTACGCGGTGTCGGCTACGCGGTCGGCATCAAGAACGTCGGCTTCTCCGAGGGCTTCGACGACTACTCCACCGCCAAGGTGCGCATGGAGGTCATAGGCGGGGAGCCCGTGGCCACCGTGCACACCGCGATGGCGGAGGTCGGCCAGGGCGGTGTCACCGTCCACGCGCAGATCGCCCGCACCGAGCTCGGCGTCACCCAGGTGACCATCCACCCGGCCGACACCCAGGTGGGCAGCGCCGGTTCGACCTCGGCCTCCCGGCAGACGTACGTCACCGGCGGCGCCGTGAAGAACGCCTGCGAGCTGGTCCGCGAGAAGGTCCTGGAGATCGGCCGGCGCAAGTTCGGCTCCTACCACCCGGCCTGGGCCACCGCCGAACTCCTGCTGGAGGGCGGCAAGGTCGTCACCGACGGCGGCGAGGTCCTCGGCGACCTGGTCGACGTCCTGGAGGGCGAGACCGTGGAGATCGAGGCGGAGTGGCGGCACCGGCCGACCGAGGCCTTCGACCTGCGCACCGGCCAGGGCAACGGCCACGTCCAGTACTCCTTCGCCGCGCACCGCGCGGTCGTCGAGGTCGACACCGAGCTCGGCCTGGTCAAGGTCATCGAGCTGGCCTGCGCCCAGGACGTCGGCAAGGCGCTCAACCCGCTCTCCGTCATCGGCCAGATCCAGGGCGGTACGACCCAGGGCCTGGGCGTGGCGGTGATGGAGGAGATCATCGTCGATCCCAAGACCGCCAAGGTCAGGAACCCCTCCTTCACGGACTACCTGATCCCCACGATTCTCGACACGCCGACCATCCCGGTCGACGTGCTCGAACTCGCCGACGACCACGCCCCGTACGGGCTGCGCGGCATCGGCGAAGCCCCGACCCTGTCGTCCACCCCGGCCGTCCTCGCGGCCATCCGGAACGCGACCGGGCTGGAGCTCAACCGCACCCCGGTGCGGCCCGAGCACCTCACGGGAACCGCGTAACAACCCCACAGCTCTCCGGGCGGCGCAGGGAACGTCACACACTCCGCCGCGCCGTCCGGAGGAACCCTCTTCGAGTTCCGCACCGCTCGCGGTCCCCGAAGCACCAGGAAATTTGTTCGTCTCGGGCCGTCCCCCGGGTCGTCCATTCCCAAATCCCGTGACCGTCAGGGCGGTTGTACGGGTGCCCCTTTGAACCTTGGGAGATGGCCCCATGACCCAGCAGTCTGTGGAGCCCACGAACACCGCCGAAGACGCGGGCGCGGGTTCGCGTCCGCCGGCCGGCAGGTCGTGGCTCGACCGGTACTTCCACATATCCGAACGAGGATCCTCCATCGCGACCGAGGTCCGCGGCGGCGTCACCACCTTCATGGCGATGGCGTACATCCTTCTGCTCAACCCCGTGATCCTCAGTGGCGCGGACAGGTCCGGCGACTCGCTGAGCCAGAAAGCCCTCATCACGGCCACCGCCCTCGGTGCGGCGGCCACCACCCTCCTCATGGGCTGGATCGGCAAGGTGCCGCTCGCCATGGCCGCCGGACTCTCCGTCTCCGGGGTGCTGGCCGGTCTGGTCATGGGAACCAAGACCCTGACATGGGCTCAGGGTCTGGGCATGTGCATCGCCTACGGCACCGTGATCATGCTTCTGGTGGTCACCGGCCTCCGTGAGATGATCATGAACGCGATCCCGCTGCCGCTCAAGCACGGCATCACCATGGGCATCGGTCTGTTCATCGCTTTCATCGGCCTGGTCAAGGCCGGGTTCGTGCACGCCGGCACCGCGACCCCGGTCACCCTGGGCAACGCCGGTGAGCTCGCCGGCTGGCCCGTCCTGCTCTTCGCGGTCACGCTCCTGCTGATCTTCGCGCTGCAGTCCCGGAACGTTCCGGGCGCGATCCTCATCGGCATCGTCACCGGCACCGTTCTCGCGGTGATCGTCAACGCGCTCGGCCTCGTCGGCGACAAGGGCTGGGCCAACGGCGAGGGCCCCGCACTGCACGGCAGCGCCGTGTCCATGCCGGACTTCTCGCTCATCGGCAAGGTGTCCTTCAGCGGCCTGGGCGACGTCGGCTACATGACGGTCACCATGATCGTCTTCACTCTGGTGCTCGCCGGCTTCTTCGACGCGATGGCCACCATCATCGGCATCGGTACCGAGGCCAACCTCGCCGACTCCCGGGGCCGTATGCCGGGCCTGTCCAAGGCGCTGTTCATCGACGGTGCCGGCGGCGTCGTCGGCGGTGTCGTGGGCGGCTCCGGTCAGTCCGTGTTCGTCGAGTCCGCGACCGGCGTCGGTGAGGGCGCCCGTACCGGACTGTCATCGGTGATCACCGGTGGGTTCTTCGCCCTGTGCCTCTTCTTCACCCCGATCACCGCGATCGTGCCGCGCGAGGTGGCCTCGGCCGCCCTCGTCACCATCGGCGCGATGATGATGATGAACGCCCGTCACGTGGACTGGGCCGACCGCTCCGTGGCGATCCCGGTCTTCCTGACCGTCGTGATCATGCCGTTCACCTACTCGATCACCCCCGGTGTCGCCGCCGGTGTGATCGCCTACGTGGTCATCAAGATCGCCCAGGGCAAGTGGCGGGAGATCGGCGGCTTCATGTGGGGCCTGACGGTGCTCTTCCTCGTCTACTTCTCCCTGCATCCCATCCGGGCCCTGCTGGGCGTCCACTGACGCCCGCGGCCCTCCCCGCATCCCCATGACCCGACCAGGAGGCCGAACATGCTGGACATCGCCGACGAGCTGAACCGGTGGGTCGAGCAGGGACGTGACTTCGCCGTCGCCACCGTGGTGGCCGTCGGCGGCAGCGCACCGCGCCAGCCCGGCGCCGCGCTCGCCGTCGACAGCGAGGGCACGGCCATCGGTTCGGTCTCCGGCGGATGCGTGGAGGGCGCCGTGTACGAGCTGTGCCGGCAGGCGCTCGAGGACGGCGAGAGCGTCCTGGAGCGCTTCGGGTACAGCGACGAGGATGCCTTCGCCGTCGGCCTGACCTGTGGCGGCATCATCGACATCCTCGTCACACCGGTCCGGGCGGACGGTCCCGCCCGGCCGGTGGTCGCCGACGCGCTGGCCGCCGCCGCCCGTGGGGAGGCGGCGGCGGTCGCGCGGATCACTCAGGGCCCGGCGGACCTGATGGGTCGTGCCGTCCTCGTCCGTTCCGACGGTTCGTACGAGGGCGGTTTCGGGGGCCACCCCGAGCTGGACCGCACCGCGGCCGAAGAGGCCCGCGCCATGCTGGACGCCGGCCGGACCGGCACCCTGCGGATCGGTGCGTCGGGCTCGCGTTGCGGCGAACCGCTGACCCTCCTCGTCGAGTCCTCCGTCCCCGCCCCCCGCATGATCGTCTTCGGTGCCATCGACTTCGCGTCCGCACTGGTCCGCATGGGCAAGTTCCTCGGCTACCACGTGACCGTGTGCGACGCGCGCCCCGTCTTCGCCACGAAGACCCGTTTCCCCGACGCCGACGAGATCGTCGTCGAGTGGCCCCACATGTACCTGGAGCGCACGGAGACCGACGGCCGTACCGTCCTGTGCGTCCTCACCCATGACGCCAAGTTCGACGTCCCCCTGCTGAAGCTTGCGCTGCGCCTGCCGGTCGCCTACGTCGGCGCGATGGGCTCCCGCCGCACCCACGAGGACCGCAACAAGCGCCTGCGCGAGGTCGGCGTCACCGACCTCGAACTCGCCCGCCTGCGCTCCCCGATCGGCCTCGACCTCGGCGCCCGTACGCCCGAGGAGACGGCCCTGTCCATCGCCTCGGAGATCGTGGCGGGCCGGCGGGGCGGCTCGGGTGTGTCGCTGACCGGTGCGCACACGCCGATTCACCGTGACGCGAACCCGGCACCTGTGGATCTCATCGGCTCCGTGGCCTGATCTCCCTGCGGCCGTCCCGCACGGCGTCCGGGGAGATCCCGCGGGGAAAACGGATTGCCGGGCGCCGAGGCTCCCGTATTGCATGAGGGCATGGTGCCCACCGACCGGTTGACGGCCTTCGCCGTGCTGTCCCTCCTGCTGATCGTGATCCCCGGCCCGAGCGTGCTCTTCGTCGTCGGGCGGGCCCTGGCGCACGGGCGGCGCGCCGCGCTGACCACCGTCCTCGGCAACACGCTCGGCGCCTACGCGCTCGTGGCGGCCGTGGCGCTCGGCATCGGCTCGATCGTGGAGCGCTCGGTGTTCGTCTTCACCGCGCTGAAGCTCGCCGGCGCCGCCTACCTCGTGTACCTCGGGATCAAGGCCTGGCGGCAGCGCGGCTCCCTGCGGGCGGCGTTCACGGAGTCCGGGCCGGCCCACGGCGGCATGCGCACCCTCTGGGAGGGCTTCGCGGTCGGCGTGGCCAACCCCAAGACGATGGTGTTCTTCGCCGCCGTCCTGCCCCAGTTCGTGGACCGCGAGCAGGGCCATGTGCCGGTGCAGATGCTGCTGCTCGGCCTGGTCTTCAACGCCATAGCGGTGGCCTCCGACAGCCTGTGGGGGCTCGGGGCCTCGGCCGCCCGGGACTGGTTCGCCCGCTCGCCCCGGCGACTTGCCGCCGTCGGCGGGATCGGCGGGCTGACCATGATCGGGCTCGGTGTGACGGTGGCGGTGACGGGGCGCAAGGACTGAGCGCTCCACGGGGTGCCGTGCGCGGTCGGCCGGCGTCTGCCTCCGCGGCACTGTCCTGGCTGGTCGGGCCCGCGCTGCGGAGCCGCATACGGACACGGCCCGGCGCCCTTTGCGGGCGCTCAGCCCTGCCGGAGCAGCCGGTTCACGGCGCGGCCGAACACCGTACGTGCCGTGCGGCGCAGTACGCCGTCGAAGGCGCGGGGCAGGAAGCGGATCCGCAGCTCCTCGCGCCACACCACCCGGCTACGGCCGCCCGGCCCCGGCCGCACCTCGATCTCCGCCCAGCCGAGGACCACCCGGCCGCGCTTCTCCAGACGGCACAGCCCGGCTTCGCCGTCGGCCGGCGGGCGCCAGACGGTGACCTCCATCAGGTCGTCGAAGGCGAACGGCCCGATGCCGGAGCGGGCCACCAAGCGCGTGCCCTCCCGGGTCGGCGGGGGCGTGAGCACCCTGATCCGGGTCAACGGGACCACGTCGGCGTGGCGGGGCCACTGCGTGAGCCGGCGCCATGCCTCGTCCAGGGCGAGCGGGGCCGTACGTGTGAAGGAGAAGGTGGGCACGGCACGATCGTAGGCAATGAACGCCGGTCACCTGCGCGTTCACCCACGGATCCCTCTCACGGACGGTACACCTTGCCCGGCTCCGCCGTGCCGGGCGCGAGCAGCTGAGGAACCGTCACGAAGACGTATCCGCGTGCCTTCAGGGCGTCGATGATGCCGGGTACGGCGGGCACGGTGCCCGGGTAGATGTCGTGCAGCAGGATGATCCCGTCCCGGGACGCCTGGTCGAGGACGCGCTTGGTGATGAGCGCCGAGTCGTTGGTCGTGTAGTCCTTGGCGGTCACGCTCCACAGCACCTCCGCCAGGCCCAGCTCCTTGGCGATCTTGTGCACATTGGTGTCCGTACGGCCCTGCGGCGGGCGCATCAGTGTCGGCTTGTGCCCGGTGAGCCGCTCGATCGCGTCGTTTGGCCGCTTCAGTTCCTCGCGTATCTGCGCGTCCGAGATCCGCGTGAGGATCTTGTGGTCCCAGGTGTGGCTCGCGACCTCGTGGCCCTCGGCGGCCATCCGCTTGACCAGCTGCGGGTACTTCTCGATGTGGTTCTTGCCGAGCAGGAAGAAGGTGGCCGGCACCTTCTTCTGCTTCAGGATGTCGAGCAGCCGCGCCGAGTTCTCGCTGGGCCCCGCGTCGAAGGTGAGGGCGATGCACTTGGCCTCGCGGCAGTCGGCGGTCCCGAACTTCGCCGGTGCCCCGTGCGCCGCCCCGGCCCGCACCGCGCTCGGTGCGGTGGTGTCCACCTGGGCGCAGCCGGACAGCGTGAGCGCCAGACCGAGGGCGGCCGACGCGAGCGCGGCCGGACGCAACCTACGGGCGGTGTCGCGCGTCTTCCTGCTCGCGTGCTCGGGCGTCGGGATCTTGTCGGTCGCATGAGCCATGCGGTGACTATACATTCAGTGTATAGGTGGGGGCTCGAATGCCTGAGGAATGCCCCGACGGGGAGCACCATGGAAGGAGAGGCTCCGCGGAGGAGGACGAACCATGTTCTTCCGGAACCGTGCCGAGGCCGGACGGGAACTCGCCGGACTACTGACCGACCTGCGCGACCAGGGGGCCCTCGACGATCCCCTCGTCCTCGCCCTGCCGCGCGGCGGCATCGCCGTCGCCGAGCCCGTCGCCCGCGCCCTCGACGCCCCGCTCGACGTGCTCGTCGTCCGCAAGATCGGCGCCCCGCACCACCAGGAGTTCGCCGTCGGCGCGCTCGCCGCGGACGACCCACCCCTCTTCGACACCGACACCCTGGCCCGGCTCGGCCTGACCGAGGAATCCATGGCCCCGGTGGTCGAACGCGAGCGGCGGGAACTGCGCCGCCGCGAGGAGCGCTACCGCGGCGACCGCCCGGCACCGGACCCGGCGGGCCGCACGGTGATCGTCGTCGACGACGGTCTCGCCACCGGCGCCACCGCCCGCGCCGCCCTGCGCCACATCCGGCGCCGCGCTCCCGCCCGCCTCGTCCTCGCCGTCCCCGTCGGCGCCCCGGACTCCGTGGACCAGCTCGCCACCGAGGCCGACATGATCCTCTGCCCGCACCGGCCGCCCGGCTTCACCGCCGTGGGCCAGTGGTACCAGGACTTCGAACAGCTCAGTGACAAGGACGTACTCGCCGCCCTGCACGGAACCTGAGGCGCTCCGCCGGCTCAGAGCCAGTCCCGTCTCTTGAAGACGAGGTACAGCGTCAGACAGACCACGCCCATCAGACCGATCGCGAACGGGTGGCCGAAGAACCAGTGCAGCTCCGGCATGCGGTCGAAGTTCATGCCGTAGATCGTGCCGACGAGGGTCGGGGCGAAGAGGATGGCCGCCCAGGAGGAGATCTTCTTGACCTCCTCGTTCTGCTCGAAGCCCGCCTCCGCCAGCGCCCGCATCTCCGCGTTCTGCTGCTGGGTGACCAAGGTGGCGTTGACCGTGAGGATCTCGGTGAGGGCCTGGCGGAAGCCGTCGACGCGCTCGCTGATGTGGGTGACGTGGTCGGCGACGTCACGCAGATAGCGCTGGAGTTCCTCGTCGGTCTCGTACTTGGCGAAGCCGGCCATCAGCGCGTGCAGCATGCCGACGAGCGGACGCGTTGCACGCTGGAACTCCACCATTTCCCGGGAGAGTTCGTAGATACGGCGGGAGACCTCGGGGTCGCCGCGGAACACCTCGGTCTCGATCTCGTCGATGTCGTTCTGGACGCCGGAGACCACCGGCGCGTAACCGTCCACGACCGCGTCGAGGATCGCGTACAGGACCGCCTCCGGTCCGAGCCCCAGCAGCTCGGGGGAGTCCTCCATGCGGCGGCGGACCGCCGACAGGTCCGGCGCCGCGCCGTGCCGGACCGTGATGACGAAGTCCGGGCCCACGAACACATGCAGCTCGCCGAAGTCGACCTCCTCCGGCGCGTCCAGATATCGGGCGGCGCGCAGCACGACGAACAGGGTCTTGCCGTACCGCTCCAGCTTGGGCCGCTGGTGCGCCTCCATGGCGTCCTCGACGGCGAGGGGGTGCAGGTCGAACTCGGCGGCCAGCGAGTGCAGATCGGCCCCGCTGGGCCGGGCCAGGCCGATCCAGGCCATGCCCGAGTGCTGCTCGCGCAGCGCGCGGTAGGTCTCGGCGAGCGTGGCGGGGGAGGAGACGCGGACGCCGTCGCGGTACAGCGCCGCCTGGACGATGCTGGGCGGCTCGGTGCCGTCCGCCGGGGCGGTCGCGGGCGTCTCGGCGGCGGGGGGCTGGGGCGGGGCGGGGGTGCGGCGCCAGACGGACCTGCGCCCGCCGTTCCTGCCGTTTGCTCGCTCGGACATCGGCCGCCTCTCCGTCGAGCCTGCGTCCACCTGGTCATGCGGCGGGGACAGGAGAAAGAAAAGGATATCCGCGGGCCGCCGCGAGCGGGTCGTGCCGCGGTGCGGGGTCGGGTGAGAGACGCGGACAGAAGGTGTCCGCAACTCCGGTTAGCGTGCGGGCATGACGAAGAGCAGTGCGACGAAGGCCCCCGTCCTGGACGTCCGTGCCCTCAACCGCGCCACCCTCGAGCGGCAGCTGCTGCTGCGCCGCTCGGCGCTGTCCCCACGGGATGCCGTGGCGCACCTGCTCGGTCTCCAGGCGCAGAACGTCCGGCCGCCGTACTACGCGCTCGCCGCCCGCCTCGACGGCTGCGCACCGGAGCGGCTGTCCGCGCTGATGGCCGGCCGCGAGGTCGCCCGGATGGTCACCTTGCGCTCCACGATCCACACCCACACCGCCGACGACTGCCTCACCCTGCGGCCCCTCGTCCAGCCGGCCCGGGAACGGGAGCTCGGCACCTTCCGCAAGGGGCTCGCCGGCGTGGACCTGGACCGGCTCGCCGCCCTGGCCCGCGAGCTGGTCGAGGCCGAGCCGCGGACCATGGCCCAGCTCCGGCAGGCGCTGAGCGCCCGGTGGCCGGACGCCGACCCGCAGGCCCTCGCCCTCGCCGCCCGCTGCACACTGCCGCTGGTCCAGGTCACTCCGCGCGGACTGTGGGACCGCAGCGGCCAGGTCGCCCTCACCACCGCCGAGAACTGGCTCGGCCGCTCGTCCGGGCAGGCTCCCGCACCGGAGTCCGTCGTCCTGCGCTACCTCGCCGCGTTCGGCCCCGCCTCCGTCAAGGACATGCAGACCTGGGCCGGACTCACCCGGCTGCGGGACGCCTTCGAGAAGCTGCGCCCGCGGCTGCTGACCTTCCGGGACCCGAGCGGCACCGAGCTGTTCGACCTCCCCGACGCCCCGCGTCCCGACCCGGCCACCCCGGCCCCGCCCCGCTTCCTGCCCGAGTTCGACAACCTGCTGCTCTCCCACGCCGACCGCAGCCGCGTCGTACCGCCCGAACACCGGGGCCGGCACTGGCGGGGCAACCAGGCCTACCGCACCCTGCTGGTCGACGGCTTCCTGGCCGGCCTGTGGAAACTCGACACCGGCGCCCTCGTCGTCGAACCCTTCACCGAGCTGACCCGGGCCCAGCGGGACGAGGTCACCGCGGAGGGGGAGCGGATGCTCGGCGTCCTGCACCCGGACACGTCGTACGACATCCGCTTCGGGACGGTCGTACGACCGTGAGTCCAGCCTTGGAGAGGGGGGCGCTGCGGGCCGCTCGTGGTGGCTCGCAGCGCCCCCCTGGCATCTACCCGAGGGGTGCTCGGGAGGTCTTCCGGGTCACGAGGTGACCTGCGCGGTCACGAGGTCCGAGAAGGTGGTCAGCCGGGTGTACACACCCGGGTAACCGGCCTCCGCGCATCCCTCGCCCCAGGAAGTGATCCCTGCCAGGACGCCCCCGATGAGCAGGGGACCGCCGCTGTCGCCCTGGCAGGTGTCTACGCCGCCGGTGGTGAGTCCGGCGCATACCATGTCGGACTGGACGAAGTCCGAACCGTAGGAGCTCTTGCAGCTGGAGTCGGACACGACCGGGACGGTCGCGGTCCGCAGCTGGTTGGAGGAGCTGCCGTTCTCCGAGGTGGTCCCCCAGCCGAGGATCCGGGCCGTGGTGCCGGCCGCGTACACGCTCGTCTGGGAGGAGGAGACGTACGACACCGGGGTGTACGGCATCGACGTCTCCAGGGTCAGCACGGCCACGTCGTCGCCGTTGGTGGCGTCCGTGTAGCCGGGGTCGACCCAGATCTTGCTGACCTTGCTGACCGTGCCGTCGGTGCCGTTGAGGTAGGTCCGGCCGCCGACCACCCGGACATTGCCGGCGGACTCGCCCGCCATGCAGTGCGCGGCCGTCACGACCTTCGTCGCGGACACCAGGGTGCCGCCGCAGAACTGGTTGCCGGACGCGTCGGTGATCTGCATGACGAACGGGTACGCCGCCGTCGTCGTGGTCGTACCGCCGACGATGGGCTGCGGGGCGGCGCTCGCCGTGGGGGAGGCGAGCAGCGCGGTCGCCGCGGCGGTGGCGGTGGCCACCAGGGTCGCGGCGGTGTGTCTTGCACGTCTGAGCCCGAACATGAGTCTCCTCAGTGGGGGTTGCACCGGTGGGGGGTCGCGCGGGTGTGGGGGTGGTCACGGGGGTCGCGGGACCGACCCCCGTATGCCCGGGCGAGCGGCACGCCCCTTACGCTATGACCCGGAACCCTCGGCTCCCAATGAGGGAACCCCCTAGGGGGTTGGGTGAGGGAAAACCCTCGGTCCGGTTCAGTTAACAAGAGCGGTGCTCAGCGCGCCCGCCGAGCCGCCGCCAATCGGACGATGTCCACCCGCGAGCGGATCCCCAGCTTGCGGTAGACCCGGGTCAGGGTCGCCTCCACCGTCTTGACGCTGATGAACAGCCGGGCGGCGATCTCCCGGTTGGTGGCGCCCTCCATGACCAGCGCGGCGACCTGACGCTCCATCGCGGCCAGCGCCTGCAGCGCGTCCAGCGCCTCCGGCACCGCGAGCGCCGGCTCCGGCTCGGGGGTGGTGAGGGATTCGTCCACCTGGCGGAGCCACGGCAGCGCCCGGCAGCGGCGGAACATCCGGGTGGCCTCGTCGTACGCCGGCGAAGCCGGGCCGGTGCGGGACTCCGGGGCGGCGAAAGCCGCGGCGGGGCGTCGGCCGCGCAGCCGGGCGAGCGCGAACGCGGCCCGTGCCTCCTCCAGCCCGTAGCCGAGCTTGCCGAGCCGGTCCTGAGCGGACGTCAGCTGGGCCACCGCGGCCTCCAGGTCCCCCTGGGCGGCCCGCACCAGGGCCTCGGAGCGGTCCAGGACGGCTAGGACGCTCTCCCGGCCGAGCCTGAGGGCGTGTTCGCGGCTCGCGTCGATGACGTCCTGCGCCTCGGCCGGTTCACCGATCCGGACCAGCGCCTCGGCGAGATCGCCCTGCCAGCGGCCACGCGCCGGGTCGGTGATGCCGAGCCCCAGCTCCAGGCGGCGCACCCGGCGCAGCGAGCGGACGGTGCCCGCCGGGTCCCCGGCCACCAACTGGGCGTATCCGAGCGCGCCCAGGGCCCGGGAGAGGTACATCTGGTCGCCGTCCTCCTCGGCGTGCTCCACCGCCTCCCGGGCGAGCGCGAGGGCCCGGTCCACATCGCCGCCGGAGGCCTCCGCGAGCGAGGTGAGCATCGCCGAGGCGGTCTCGCCGATCCCGGAGTCCCGGGCCAGGCGCAGGCTCTCGCGGGCCAGCTCCAGGGCGCGCCCGCAGTGCCCGGCGCGCAGTTCGGTCTCGGCGAGCCCGCGCAGGAAGTGCACCTCGCTCTCCACCGAGCCGCGCCGGCGCACCTCGCGCAGCAGCGCGGTGACCGTCGCCCGGGCCTCGGCCAGCTGGTCGCCCATCACCAGCCAGCGGAACCGGGCGCTGCTCGCCCCGTTGTGATGCCAGGCCACCCTCGGGTCCTGAGGCTCCTTCAGGGCGCGTTGGATGGTCCGGGGCGCCTCCGGATGGCCCATCAGGGTCTCGGTCTGCGCCTGGAAGGCGAGGGAGAGCAGTTCGGTGCGCCGGTCCTTGCCGCGCGCGGCCAGCTCGGCGGCGTGTGCGGCGGCCTCGCGGGCCTCGGTGAAGTCGCCCTCCACGATCAGCGCCCGCCAGGCCAGCTGATAGTGCACCAGGGCCAGCAGCCGGGGGTCGTCGCCGGCGTCGGCGAGGGCCTGCGGGAAGACGGCGTCGACCTCGGCCATGGTGTGGCCGGCGCTGTCGATGACGATCATCCAGGCCCGTACCCGGTCGGTGGGCACGGCCGCCCGGGCGAGCACCTCGCGGGCGATGTCCCGGGCCAGGTCGATCTCGCCCGCGGTGATCGCGTCCTCGGCGGCCTGCAGCCGGCGCTCCTGCGGACTCGGCACACCGTCGGCGGGGGTGTGCCGGGCGGCCAGCAGTCCCAGCTGGGCGGCGACGGAGGGGGCGCCGCGGTCCCGGGCGAGGGCGGCGGCCTCGGCGAGCCGGGCGGCGACCTCCGGGTCGGTGCCGGTGGTGGCGAGGGCCAGGTGCCGGGCCCGTTCGATCGGGTCGGAGGCGGCCGTGGACAGGGCCGCGTGCGCGGCGCGCCGCTCGGGTACGGGAGCCTCCGCGTACAGGGCGGCCGATATCAGCGGGTGCGCGAACCGTACGGCAGGGGCGTCGGGCTCGGTGGCCAGCAGCCCGAGTTCGGCGGCCTGGGCGCACTCGGCCTCGGCGTTCTCCCGCCCTGCCGCGTGCAGCAGCGCCGGGGTGGGGCGGGCGCCGGCGCTGGCCACCAGCAGGGTGCGGCGGGCCTCGACCGAGAGCATGTCCAGGCGGCTGAGCACCAGGGCGCGCAGGCTGGTCGGCACCGGCAGCGGCTCGCCCGGCCGGGGCGGGGTGGGGCTCTCGGCGAGGGCCCGGCCGAGCTCCAGGGCGAACAGCGGGTTGCCGCCGGAGGTGCGGTGGATCTCGCGGACGGTGGAGCGGGGCAGACCGCCGTGGCCGCGGTGGTCGAGCAACTGGGCGACCTGGGCGCGGCTGAGCGGGCCGAGCCGGACCGCGAGGGTGCCGGGCGGGCAGGCGCGCAGATGCCGGTCGTACTCCTGGCTCTCGGCGGCCTCGGTGCGGACCGCGCACAGCAGCTGGACCGGGGTGCCCTCCAGGCGGCGGGCGGCGAAGCCGAGGAGTTCGGCGCTGGCCGGATCCAGCCACTGCAGATCGTCGGCGACGACGAGGACGCCGCCCTGCGCGGCCAGCGCGCGCAGCGCGGAGAGCACCGCGAGGCGCAGGGCGAGGCCGTCGCGCTGGAGGCTGGACTCGCCGCGGCCGGTGAGCGCCGACTCCAGCGCCGTGCGCTGGGCGACGGGCAGCCGGGGGGAGACGTCGTCGAGGACCAGGCCGAGGAGGTCGGCCAGGGCCAGGAAGGGAAGGTGGGATTCGGACTCGGTGGCCGAGCAGCGCAGGACGGTGCGCGCGGTGGCGCCGTATTCCTCGGCCAATGCCCGCAGGACGGTCGATTTCCCTATTCCGGCGGGGCCGTGGAGCAGCACGCTGCCGCCCGAGGCGAGTTGGTCACGGGCGCCGGCGAACAGGTCCTCGCGGCCGATGACCAGGTCGGGGCGGCACCTGGCAGGCTCCTGGAAGTCCCGTCGCACGGTCACCGCTCCCCTCGTGTGTCGTGTCCGGGCCAAATTCTAGGCAACGATCCTTGAAATTCGGACGGAAGCCGTGGTGAGGGAAATAACAAACGGTCAAGCATGAGGAAATTCAAGGCGTCCCCGAATGAATGGGAAGGTTTCCTCACCGCCTGGCTCCACGGCCTGTCGTCATGGCAGCAGCCCCGCCCTGCGGGCCGCGGTCACCGCCTCCCCTCGGGTGTGCGCGCCCAGTTTCCGCATCGCCGAGCGCAGATAGCCCTTGACCGTCTCCGGGCCGAGGCCCAGCCGTTCGGCCACGGCCGCATTGGTCGCGCCCGCCGCCACCCAGGACAGCACGTCCAGTTCCCGTGGCGCCAGGGTCGCGCCGCCTGCTCGCGGCGGAGCCGTCAGCAAGCCGCAGGCCGCGAGCAGTTCGGCCCGCAGGTGCGGATCGGTGATCCGGGGGGCCAGGGCCCGCAGCGCCGCATGCGCCTCGCGCACCTGCTCCCAGGCGGCGCCCCGGTCGGGCGCGGCCGGTTCCGGCCGGGCCGCCGCCAGCAGCACCCGCGCCTCGTCCCGCACCACCAGCGCCTGCTCCACGTCCCGCGCGGCGGCCATGGCCGCGCCCAGCGTGCGGTCGCCGAGCGGCTGGGCCGAGCGCAGCGCGCCGTAGAGCACCCCGCGCACCCGGCGCCGTACCACGACCGGAACCGCGAGTACCGAGCGGATGCCCTCCGCGGCCACCGGGACGTCGTACTCGTGGCTGATCTGCCGGGAGCTGGAGTAGTCGGTCACCGCGCACGGCCGGGCCAGGGCCACCGCCTTGCCGCCGAGACCGTTGCCGGAGGTCACCGCGAGCGAGCGCAGCGCGGCCGTGGTGGTGCCGCTCAGTTCGCTGATCCGGATCTGCGGCCGGCCGGACTCGACGAGGCCGCCGAAGGCGACGGGAAGCCCCGTCGCCCGCCGCAGCCGGGCCAGCGCACCGCCGATCTCCACCGTCCCCGCCGCGTCTGCCATCGTCTGTTCGCCCCTTCTGCCGCCCACACCCCCGTTCGGGGGTAGTGAGACCTGCATCACGGATTAGACGATGCCAGAGAGCGGCCCGGCAATGGTCCGGTAACGAGGAGGAACCAGATGACGACGGCGACGCAGCTGTTCCGCGGCGCGCGGGACTTTCTGCTGGAGCACCGTGCGGACTATGCCGCCGCCTACGAGGGCTTCGCCTGGCCGCGGCCCGCGCACTTCAACTGGGCACTGGACTGGTTCGACGTGATCGCCGCCGGGAACGACCGCACCGCGCTGCACATCGTCGAGGAGGACGGCGGCGAGACCCGGCTGTCCTTCGCCGAGCTGGCCGAGCGGTCGAACCGGGTCGCGAACCACCTGCGCGCGCGGGGCGTCGCCGCCGAGGACCGCATCCTCGTCATGCTCGGCAACCAGGCCGAGCTGTGGGAGACCGCGCTCGCCGCGATGAAACTGCGCGCGGTGGTCATCCCGGCCACCCCGCTGCTCGGCCCCGCCGATCTGCGCGACCGGGTGGACCGGGGCCGGGTGCGGCATGTGATCGTGCGGGCCGAGGACACCGCGAAGTTCGCCGATGTGCCCGGCGACTACACCCGGATCGCGGTCGGCGGCCCGCCGCAGCAGGGCTGGGAGCGGTACGAGGACGCGTACACCGCCCCGGCCGAGTTCGCCCCGGACGGCCCCACCCTGGCCGACGACCCGCTGATGCTCTACTTCACCTCCGGTACGACCGCCCGCCCCAAGCTGGTCGAGCACACCCACACCTCGTACCCGATCGGGCATCTGGCCACCATGTACTGGATCGGTCTGAAACCCGGTGACGTGCATCTGAACATCTCCTCGCCGGGCTGGGCCAAGCACGCCTGGTCCAACCTGTTCGCGCCGTGGAACGCCGAGGCGACCGTCTTCCTCTTCAACTACACACGGTTCGACGCGGCCCGGCTGATGGCCGAGATGGACCGGGCGCAAGTGACCACCTTCTGCGCCCCGCCGACCGTGTGGCGCATGCTCATCCAGGCCGACCTCGGCCTGCTCGCCACCCCGCCCCGCGAGGTGGTGGCCGCCGGCGAGCCGCTCAACCCCGAGGTCATCGAGCAGGTCCGGCGAGCCTGGGGCGTGACCATCCGCGACGGCTTCGGGCAGACCGAGACGGCCGTGCAGGTCTCCAACAGCCCCGGCCAGCTGCTGAAGACCGGCTCCATGGGCCGCCCGAGCCCCGGCTACCGCGTCGAACTCCTCGACCCGGTCTCCGGCGCGCCCGGCGCCGTGGAGGGCGAGGTCGCCGTCGACCTGTCCGAGCGGCCCGTCGGCCTGATGACCGGCTACCACGGCGACCCGGACCGTACGGCCGAGGCCATGGCGGGCGGCTACTACCGCACCGGGGACATCGCCTCCCGAGACGAGGACGGCTATCTGACCTACGTCGGCCGCGCGGACGACGTCTTCAAGGCCTCCGACTACAAGATCAGCCCGTTCGAGCTGGAGAGCGCGCTGCTGGAGCACGAGGCGGTGGCCGAGGCCGCCGTCGTGCCCGCACCGGACGAGCTGCGGCTCGCGGTGCCGAAGGCCTACGTCGTCCTCGCCGAGGGCTTCGAGCCCGGCCCGGACACCGCGAAGGCCGTCTTCGAGCACTCCCGGCAGGTGCTCGCCCCCTACAAGCGCATCCGCCGGCTGGAGTTCGGCGCGCTGCCCAAGACCGTCTCCGGCAAGATCCGCCGGATCGAGCTGCGCGAGGCCACGGCCCAGGGTTCGCAGAACGAGTACCGCGAGGAGGACTTCCGGTGAGCGCATCACTGTCGTACACGCACGGAACCGGTTCCACCGCCCTGCTCGGCGACACCATCGGCGCCAACCTCGACCGGGCCGTGGCCGTCTGGCCGGACCGGGAGGCCCTGGTCGACGTGGCTTCCGGCAGGCGCTGGACGTACGCCGAATTCGCCGCGGACATCGAGGAGCTGGCGCAGGCGCTGGTCGCGAGCGGAGTCGTCAAGGGCGACCGGGTGGGCATCTGGGCGGTCAACTGCCCCGAGTGGGTCCTGGTGCAGTACGCCACCGCCCGCATCGGCGCGATCATGGTGAACATCAACCCGGCCTACCGCACCCACGAGGTCGAGTACGTGCTCAACCAGGCCGGGATCTCCCTGCTGTTCGCCTCCCTGAGCCACAAGACCAGCGACTACCGCGCGATGGTCGAGCAGGTGCGCGGCAGGTGCCCGGCGTTGCGCGAGGTCGTGTACATCGGCGACCCGAGCTGGCAGGCACTGCTCGGGCGAGGCACCGGTGACGCCCCGTACGAGGAACTGTCCTGCGACGACCCGGTCAACATCCAGTACACCTCGGGCACCACCGGTTTCCCGAAGGGTGCCACCCTGTCCCACCACAACATCCTCAACAACGGTTATTTCGTGGGGGAGTTGCTCGCCTACACCGAGCAGGACAGGATCTGCATCCCGGTCCCGTTCTACCACTGCTTCGGCATGGTGATGGGCAACCTCGCGGCCACCTCGCACGGTGCCTGCATGGTCATCCCGGCGCCGTCCTTCGAGCCGAAGGCCACCCTGGAGGCGGTGCAGCAGGAGCGCTGTACGTCCCTGTACGGCGTGCCGACGATGTTCATCGCCGAGCTGAACCTCCCCGGCTTCCGGGCGTACGACCTCTCGACCCTGCGCACCGGCATCATGGCGGGCTCCCCGTGCCCGGTGGAGGTGATGAAACGGGTCGTCGCCGAGATGCACATGGCGGAGGTCTCCATCTGCTACGGCATGACCGAGACGTCCCCGGTGTCCCTGCAGACCCGCCGGGACGACGACCTGGAGCACCGCACCGGCACCGTCGGCCGCGTCCTGCCGCACCTGGAGGTCAAGGTCGTCGACCCGGCCACCGGAGTCACCCGACCGCGCGGCGAGGCAGGGGAGTTGTGCACGCGCGGCTACAGCGTGATGCTCGGCTACTGGAACGAGCCCGGCAAGACCGCCGAGGCCGTCGACGCGGGCCGCTGGATGCACACCGGCGACCTGGCGGTGATGCGCGAGGACGGGTACGTCGAGATCGTCGGCCGGATCAAGGACATGATCCTGCGGGGCGGTGAGAACATCTACCCGCGCGAGATCGAGGAGTTCCTCTACGCCCACCCGAAGATCAGGGACGTCCAGGTCGTCGGGGTGCCGCACGAGACGTACGGCGAGGAGGTCCTCGCCTGTGTGATCCCGCACGACCCGGCCGACCCGCTCACCCTGGAGGACCTGCGCGCCTTCTGCGAGGACCGGCTCGCCCACTACAAGATCCCCAGCAGGCTGCGGATCCTCGACTCCTTCCCGATGACGGTGTCCGGGAAGGTGCGCAAGGTCGAGCTGCGGGAGACGTACGGGGGGTGAGAAGGCCGGCCGGCCGTGGTTCAGCGGGCCCCGTCGGGCATGCGCAGGGTGGTGAGGTAGCCGGCCGCCGCGTCCACCGTGGCGGGGCTGTTGAGCCAGGCGGTGTGGCCGTCACCGTCCCAGCGCAGGATCCGGCCGGCCGGCAGTGCGCGCCGCACGCCGTCGGCGAAGGCCGGGGGAGTGGCCACGTCGTGCGTGCCGGACAGCAACAGCACCGGAGGGAAGTGCGCGGGGACCCGCCAGGCGTGCGGCGTCCAGGCGGAGCCCACCGGCCAGCCCGCGCAGCCGCTGGTGATGTCCCAGAACTCGGAATAGCCGCGCAGGGTCGGGCCGGTGGCGCGCATCCCGGGCACCGCGGCCGGCAGCGCGGCGCCGGGGTCGGCGGGGCCGGGGACGTCCTGGCAGATGATCGAGCGGTACAGACCGTACTCACCGGTGCGGCCGGGGGTGAGGAAGGCGAGCGGCGCCATGTCCCCGCCGGCGTCCGTCTTGCCGAGCGCGGCGGCCAGCGGTGCGTACAGAGACGGCGACTGGAGCCCGGCGTTCACCGCCTGCGCGATCTCCTCCGCGCGCACCGGCCGGCCGCCGTCCTCGATCCCGCCGTGGTCGGCGCGGCGCAGCAGCGAGGTCAGGAAGCCGGTGACGTCCCGGCCGTGCAGCGCGCTGCGGGCGTCCCGGTCCGACCAGCGGGCGAATCGGCCGACGCCGTCCTGTACGGCGGCCGCGTCGACACGGGCCAGCCGGCGCCAGGAGAGCGACCGGTCGACCACGCCGTCCAGCACCATCGCGCGCACGCGCGCGGGGAACAGTTCCGCGTAGCTCTGCGCCACCATGGTGCCGTAGGACACCCCGAGGAAGCTGACCTTCGCCTCGCCCAGCGCCGCGCGCACCGTGTCCATGTCCCGGGCGACGCTTTCGGTGTCCAGGTGCGGGAACACCGGTCCGCTCCGCCGGGCGCAGCTGTTTCCCATGCGCCGGTTGCTGCGGACCAGCGCGGCGGCGGCCGGCCGGTCGGCGGGGAACCTGCTCACCGTGTGGTCGACCGGCAGCGGGCAGTTCAGCGGCGGATTGACGCCGGTGCCCCGCGGCTCGACGGCCACGATGTCGAAGCGGTCCCGCAGGGCCTTGGGGAAGTACTGCCGGCGGGCCTGCTGGGAGAGGAGATAGCCGACCTCTCCCTCGCCCGGGCCACCGGGATTGAACAGGAGCGTGCCGAGACGGTGCGCCGGGTCGGCGGCAGGCAGTCGTGCGACCGCGACGGTGGTCCTGGCGGACGTGGCGGGCCGGGACCAGTCGAGCGGTACGGAGACCTGTCCGCACCGCACCGCGTCGGTCCGGACGGCGCCCTGGCATCGCTGCCAGTCGATGGGCCGCGCGGTCGGCGCCGACGCACGTGCCGGGACCCCGAGCACCATCGTGGCCAGTACGGACGCCGCGACCGCGGTCACCCTCCTGCGGGGTAAGCGCATATCTCTCCTCTGTTCGGCTGGTGTCCGCCTCGCACGTTAGGCAGCCGCCCGGGCCCGGCACATCGACCCGCCGGCGGAGAGGCCCCGGTGCCCTTTCCGACCTGAGAACGATCTTTCCTCGGGGGCGGGGCGGCCCGCGGGGCGGTCAGCTCCGCCGGTCCCGCTGCCGGGGCCCCGGTTCCGGCGCTCCCTCGGCGTTCAGCGCGTCGGCGTGGTCGTTCGCCGGCTGTGGGACACCGGCGAGGTCCAGGACGAAGAGGGGGATGGCGAGAGTGTGGGCACAGGCCCGCGCGTCGTCGGTGTAGCCGGCGAGCGAGAAATACGCACAGTCCGCGGACTCCGTCATCGCCGTCAGCCACAGGCACTCCACATCGCGCGCCGCCGCCGGGCGCACGGTCGGGTCCACCTGGGCGAGCAGCCCGTGGGCGGCGAGTCCGATGCCGTTCGGGGGCCGCTGGTCGGCGCGGCGGATGTCCCGGTAGCCGAGCCAGCGCAGATAGAGCGCGGCGACGGTGACGGCGTCGCGGGCGGTACGGATGGCGCGCGGCGGGAAGGCGGGGCGGTGGGCGGGGGTCCGCGGCGCGGTTTCCGCCGACTGCGTGTCGCTGTCCGGCGACGGTATGCCGTTGTCGGTCGACTGCATACCGCTGCCTGTCGACTGCATACCGCTGTCCATCGGAGACGTGTCGGCCATCGCCGACCGCTTACCGCTGTCCGCCGGAGGCGTCGTCGCCACCGGGATGCGCAGGACCGTGCCGCACGGGCAGCCCAGTTCCGGTTGCGGCCAATGGCCGGGGCGCCCGCAGGCGGCGCACGGTACGGAGATCCACTCGTCGTCCCAGGCCCGGTGGGCCGCGACGGCCGGTGCCGCGGAGGGATCCAGCCAGGGGGCGGTGGGCTCGCCGCAGATGCACGGATACGACGGTGCGGTGTACACGTGCTCGCGCCGGCAGGCCGGGCAGCGCACCGGCACGCTCTCGGGCATGGCCCACTCCCAGGCGTCGCGTCGGGACAGCGCCCCTATCGTCCTCCTCCTTCACCCCGCTTGTCCGGCGCTTGCCCTGTCTCTGTCTCTCTTGACGCAGGTTGGCGTGCACTTCTACATTGATTCCAGATAGTAGAAGTTAAGTTCCGCGATACGGAAAAGCCGCGGAATTTCGACCATCTGGAGACTGTGCTCACCGCGGGGCGCGACGGGAGTACGCATCCGAGAAGCCGAAGCAGGAGTACTCGATGGCTCGTATGACCGCTGCCCGCGCGGCAGTTGAGATCCTCAAGCGCGAGGGCGTCACCGACGCCTTCGGTGTGCCGGGCGCGGCGATCAACCCCTTCTACAAGGCCCTCAAGGAGGGCGGCGGGATCAACCACACCCTCGCCCGCCACGTCGAGGGTGCCTCGCACATGGCCGAGGGGTACACCCGCACCCAGCCGGGCAACATCGGCGTCTGCATCGGCACCTCCGGCCCGGCCGGCACCGACATGATCACCGGCCTGTACTCGGCCATCGGCGACTCCATCCCGATCCTGTGCATCACGGGCCAGGCGCCCACCAGCGTGATCCACAAGGAGGACTTCCAGGCCGTCGACATCGCCTCGATCGCCAAGCCGGTGACCAAAATGGCGGTCACCGTCCTGGAGGCCGCGCAGGTCCCCGGCGTCTTCCAGCAGGCCTTCCACCTGATGCGCTCCGGCCGTCCCGGCCCGGTCCTGATCGACCTGCCGATCGACGTCCAGCTCACCGAGATCGAGTTCGACCCGGAGACGTACGAGCCGCTGCCGGTCTACAAGCCGGCCGCGACCCGCGCCCAGATCGAGAAGGCGATCTCCTTCCTGCTGGCCTCCGAGCGCCCGGTCATCGTCGCCGGTGGCGGCATCATCGGCGCCGACGCCTGCGACCTGCTGGTGGAGTTCGCCGAGCTGACCCGGACCCCGGTCGTCCCGACCCTGATGGGCTGGGGCGCGCTGGCCGACGACCACGAGCTGAACGCCGGCATGGTGGGCGTGCAGACCTCGCACCGCTACGGCAACGCCAACTTCCTGGAGTCGGACTTCGTCCTCGGCATCGGCAACCGCTGGGCCAACCGCCACACCGGCTACAAGCTCGACGTCTACCGCGGCGACCGCAAGTTCGTCCACGTCGACATCGAGCCCACCCAGATCGGCAAGATCTTCCCGCCGGACTACGGTGTCGTCTCCGACGCCAAGGCCGCGCTGGAGCTGTTCGTCGAGGTGGCGAAGGAGCTGAAGGCGGCCGGTAAACTGCCCGACCGCTCCGCGTGGGTGGCCTCCACCCAGGAGCGCAAGGCCACGCTGCTGCGCCGTACGCACTTCGACAACGTGCCCATGAAGCCGCAGCGCGTGTACGAGGAGATGAACAAGGCCTTCGGCCCGGACACCCGTTACGTCACCACCATCGGCCTCTCCCAGATCGCCGGCGCGCAGATGCTGCACGTCTACAAGCCGCGCCACTGGATCAACTGCGGCCAGGCCGGCCCGCTCGGCTGGACCATCCCGGCCGCGATCGGCGTCGCCAAGGCCGACCCGGACGCCCCGGTCGTCGCGCTCTCCGGTGACTACGACTTCCAGTTCATGATCGAGGAGCTGGCGGTCGCCGCCCAGCACAGGATCCCCTACGTCCACGTGCTGGTGAACAACGCCTACCTCGGCCTGATCCGCCAGGCGCAGATCGGCCTGGACATCAACTTCCAGGTCAACCTGGAGTTCGAGAACATCAACGCGCCCGAGCTCGGCGTCTACGGCGTCGACCACGTGAAGGTCGCCGAGGGCCTGGGCTGCAAGGCGATCCGGGTCACCGAGCCGGACCAGCTGGGCGCGGCCTTCGAGCAGGCGAAGAAGCTGGCCGCCGAGTACCGGGTACCGGTCGTCGTCGAGGCGATCCTGGAGCGGATCACCAACATCTCGATGAGCCGCACCATGGACATCAGCGACATCTCCGAGTTCGAGGACCTGGCCACCGAGCCGGGCCACGCGCCGACGTCGATCAAGCCGCTGAAGGTCTGACGGCCGCCGCGGGCCTGACACCGCCGGCTGCACGAAGGGCGGCCCGTCCCTGAAGGACGGGCCGCCCTTTCGCGTCCCCCGTGGTTCCCCCGTGGCATCCCCCGTCGCGGGGCCCGCCGCCCCCGTGCCGGCGGGCCCCTGCTGGACCTAATCTGCCCTGCCGCGGGGGCAGTTGAAGCCTCCATCCGCGTCTTCAGAGGTTCATTTGAGGATGGCGTAGCCCGCCTACGACGGCTGCGGTACGGAGGCCGCTACAGCTCGTGCTCCGACAGCCCGGGCCAGTCGTCGGGTCCCCCGCCCTGCCACTCGATGAGATCGCTCTCCTCCACCTCGATCCGGTCCAGGTCGGCCAGCCGGAGGATCTCCACGACGTCGTCCAGATGCGAGGCGATCCCCAGGACCACGTCCCCCTCGGTGACCCGCCGGGACCCGTCCAGGGCCGGGGAGTGGACCACGATGTGCGGATACTGCGTCGGATTGCCCATGCCTTCAGCGTCCTGCGGATGCGGCGGGCCTGCACGCCGGGCCCGGGCCGCGCCCGGACAGCACGAAGCGCTCCCCCTGGCCGGAGGAGCGCTTCGTGTCCGTATGGTGACCGTCCGACGGCGCGAGGCTGGGCGCGACAGGTCGTTCGCGCCGCCGGACGGAGCGGGTGGCCCCGTACGGGGGCTGGGTGGGACCGCGGTGGTGTGCGACGGAGCCGGAGACCCTTCCCTCTGGTCGAGAAGGGGACCCGGTCCTTCACCACCGCACTGGCTCGCATGCCGCCGCGGTCCTCGCCCTGCCCGCGCCCACCACCGTACGGCCACCCCTCATCCGGGCCGTACGGCGTGCCGCGCGGGCCGCGTGCGGGGATCATGACCTCCCGTCAGTCCCCGTACGCTGCTTGCGGTTTCCCGGGAATCAGTCCTCGCGCAGGGCGCGGACCGCCTCCTCCACGCGCTTGCCGTACTCGGGGTCGGCGGCGTGGAAGTGGGCCAGGTTCTTCTCGATCACGTCGTCGCGGGAGACCTGCGAGAGGCCGCCGGCGATGTTCGCGACGAGGCGGGACTTCTCGTCCTGCGACATCAGGCGGTACAGCTCGCCCGCCTGGAAGAAGTCGTCGTCCTTGGTGTGGAGCGGGGCCTCGTGGCTGCCCGTGTGGCCGGAGACCGCCAGCGGGGCCGACAGGGGGCGGCCGGTCTCCACCGGGCCGTCGTAGGAGTTCGGCTCGTAGTTCTTGGCGTAACGGCCCTGGCCGTTGACCGCCATGAAGCCGTCGCGGCCGTAGTTCTGCGCGGTCGTCGCCTTCGGGGCGTTGACGGCCAGCAGGGTGTGGTTGACGCCCAGGCGGTAGCGGTGCGCGTCCGCGTAGGCGAACAGACGGCCCTGGAGCATCTTGTCCGGGGACGGGCCGATGCCGGGCACGAAGTTGTTCGGCGAGAACGCGGCCTGCTCGACCTCGGCGAAGACGTTGTCCGGGTTGCGGTCGAGGACCAGACGGCCCACGCGCTGCAGCGGGTAGTCCTTGTGCGGCCACACCTTGGTCAGGTCGAACGGGTTGAAGCGGTAGTCCGCCGCCTCGGCCGCCGGCATGATCTGGACGTACAGCGTCCAGGAGGGGTGCACGCCCCGCTCGATCGCCTGGAGCAGGTCCGTCTGGTGGGAGTTGGGGTCCTTGCCCGCGAGCTCGGCGGCCTGCTCCGAGGACAGGCTGCGGATGCCCTGGTTCGTCTTGAAGTGGTACTTGACGAAGAAGGCCTCGCCCTCCGCGTTCGTCCACTGGTAGGTGTGCGAGCCGTAGCCGTTCATGTGCCGGTACGACGCCGGGATGCCGCGGTCGCCCATCAGCCAGGTCACCTGGTGCGTGGCCTCGGGGGCGTGCGCCCAGAAGTCCCAGACGTTGTCCGGCTCCTGACGGCCCGTGAAGGGGTCGCGCTTCTGGGAGTGGATGAAGTCGGGGAACTTGATCGGGTCCTTGATGAAGAACACCGGGGTGTTGTTGCCGACGAGGTCGTAATTGCCCTCCTCGGTGTAGAACTTCACCGCGAAGCCGCGCGGGTCACGGACGGCGTCCGCGCCGCCGAGGGAGTCGGCGACCGTGGAGAAGCGCAGGAACACCTCGGTGCGCTTGCCGATCTCGCTGAGGAAGCCGGCGTGGGTGTAGCCGGTGACGTCGTCCGTCACCTCGAAGTGGCCGTAGGCGCCGGAGCCACGGGCGTGCACCACGCGCTCCGGGATCCGCTCGCGGTTGAAGCGCGCGAGCTTCTCCAGGAGGTGCTGGTCCTGGAGCAGGAGCGGGCCGCCGACGCCGGCGGAGGCGGAATTCTGGTTGTCGGCGACCGGGGCGCCGGACTCTGTCGTGAGCACGCGCTTCGACATCGGGGACCTTCCGTGCGGGTGGCAGCGGAAATCTTCTTCCGCTTTGTGGAGCCTAGAAGTAGGGCGATCTGAGCGTCAACAGTTTGTTGAATCTGATTCCGGGCCGCGGCGCCGCCTGGGCGCGACAGGACAGGTGTCAGCGGCGCCGCGGCCCGGAAGTCTCTACAGCTGAGCGCCGGAGAGGCGCTCCACGGCCCGCAGCAGGGCCGAGTGGTCCAGGCCGCCGTCGCCCTGGGCGCGCAGGGAGGCGACCAGCTGGGCGACCACGGCGCCGACCGGCAGCGCGGCGCCGACGTTGCGGGCTGCGTCGGTGACGATCCCCATGTCCTTGTGGTGCAGGTCGATGCGGAAGCCCGGCTTGAAGTCGCGCTTCAGGAAGTTGTCCTTCTTCCGCGTCAGCACGGTCGAGCCGGCCAGGCCGCCGTTGAGGACGTCCAGCGCGGCCGCCAGGTCCACGCCCGACTTCTCCAGGAAGACCACGGCCTCGGCGCACGCCTGGATGTTCACGGCGACGATCAGCTGGTTGGCCGCCTTCACGGTCTGGCCGGAGCCGTGCGGACCGCACAGCACGATGGTCTTGCCCAGCGCCTCGAAGATCGGCTTGGCGATGTCGAAGTCGGCCTGCTCGCCGCCGACCATGATGGACAGCACGGCCTCGATGGCGCCGGCCTCACCGCCGGACACCGGGGCGTCCAGCACCCGGATGCCCTTGTCCTTGGCGGCCTTCGCGAGGTCCACGGAGGTCTGCGGGGTGATCGAGGACATATCGATCAGCAGGGCGCCCTGCCTCGCGTTCTCCAGGATGCCGTCCGGGCCGTAGGAGATGGCCTCGACCTGCGGGGACGCGGGCACCATCGTGATGACCACGTCGGCGTCGCGCACGGCCTCGGCGATCGAGGCGGCGGCCCTGCCGCCGGCGGCGGCCAGGCGGTCCAGCTTGTCCTGCTCCAGGGTGAAGCCGGTGACGTCGTAACCCGCCTTGATCAGGTTCTCGGACATGGGGGAGCCCATGATGCCGAGGCCGATCCAGGCGATCGCCGGGCGGGTCGGGTGGGAGGAAGGGGGAAGGTTGCTGCTCATGATGGGGGTGCCTCTCTCAACTGCCTTGCAAAGTCAGGGGGTTCAGCGCGCGGCACGCGCTTCGCGCGGGAGCCAGTCGAAGGCCTCGGCGCTCGGGCGGTCGCCGGGCTTGTACTCCAGGCCGACCCAGCCGTCGTAACCGGCCTTCCTCAGCTGGTCGAGCAGCTCCTCCAGCGGGAGCGAGCCCGTGCCGGGGGCGCCGCGGCCGGGGTTGTCGGCGATCTGGACGTGGCCGGTCTTCGCCGCGTAACTCTCGATGACCGAGGGCAGGTCCTCGCCGTTCATGGACAGGTGGTACAGGTCCATCAGGAACTTCGCGTTCCCGAGACCCGTCGCCGCGTTGACCTTGTCCACGATCTCGATGGCCTTCGGCGCGCTCACGATCGGGCACTTCGGCGACTCGGGCTGGTTGAGGGCCTCGATCAGGACGGTCCCGCCGGCCCGGCCGACGGCCTGGGCCGCGAGGACCAGGTTCTCCAGGGCGAGCGCGTCCTGCTCGGCCGGGTCCACGCCGTCGACGCGGTTGCCGTACAGGGCGTTGAACGTCGTGCAGCCCAGGGACTGGGCGAAGGCGATGGCCACGTCGATGTTGGCGCGGAACCTGTCCGACTCGGCGCCGGGGATCGACAGGGCGCCGCGGTCCGGGCCCGGCAGCTGTCCGGCGTAGAAGTTCAGGCCCGTGAGCTGGACGCCCGCGTCCTCGATCGCCTTCTTCAGGGCGTCGAGCTCGGCCTGCTCGGGGGTGGGGGAGTCGACCCAGGGCCACCACAGCTCGACCGCCGTGAAGCCGGCCGCGGCGGCGGCCGCGGGGCGCTCCAGGAGCGGGAGTTCCGTGAAGAGGATCGACAGGTTGACGTTGAAGCGCTGGTCTGCAAATCCCACGGGGGCGGCGCTCCCTTCCCTGTAATTCCGTATAGCGGAAGTTCGTTTCTGCTTAATGGAAGATTGCCTGGGAGTGGGGAGGACTGTCAAGAGAGCCCACGAAAAAGTGCCCCCGCGCGTACCGCGCGAGGGCACTGACGGAGCTGGTCAGAGGGCGTCGACGCCGCTCACCTTCCAGCCGCCGGAGGTGCGGGTGAGCGTCATCCGCACCCGGTCCAGGTCCAGCCGGGGACCCGAGACCTGCGTGCTCTCGGTGATCTGGTTGACGAAGAGCAGGACGACGGCGCTGTCCGGTCCGGCCGACACGACCGAGGCCGCGGGAGCGCCGCCGTCGGCGGGTGTGGCCACGGTCGCCTTCACCACGCCGTGGTACTTCGTCGCGGTCGGCGAGACCACCGTCTTCGTGGTCTTGCCGTACTGGTCGCGGAAGTGCCCGGTCAGCAGGGCGCGGGCCCGGGCGAAGTCCCGGTCCAGATGGCGGTAGTCGTACGACAGCACGACCGGCGCCGCCGATCGTGCGGCCGCGAGGGCCTCGCCGCGGGCCTGCTCCGCCTGCCGGCCCTGCCGGTACTGCCATCCGAGTACGGCGGCCACGACCAGGGCCGCCACGACAACGACCCCGAGCACCGCTGTGAGCACGCGCTGCCCGGCCCGGCGCGGGGGCGCGCTCTCCTGTGGCGTCTCCTCGGCCGGCTCGGGCTCGGGCGGGTCCTCCCAGCCGGCGTCCGGGGGCTCGATGAGCAGGGTGCGGCCGGAGGGCGGCTCCTTCGCCGGGCCGGCGGCCGTACGGGCGCCGTGCTCGGGGAGCGCCGGCCGCCCCGCGCGCTTGGCCGCCGCGCGGGCGGCGGCGGTCAGGGTGCGGCGGCCCGGCGAGCCGGTGCCGCGGGTACGGGAGGTCGGGTTCGCCACGGTGTCTCTCCTCAACTCTGGGTCTGCTCGCTGGTGGGTCCGCTCACCGAGGGGTCAGCCCACGAACGCGACATCGGAGGTCAGCCAGCGGCCGCCCACGCGCACGAGGTCGAGCTGGAGCCGGTAGGTGCGCGGCTGACCCTCGGGCGCGGCGGTGTTGGTCACCTTGCTGTCGGCCACGACCAGCACCCGGGCCGCGTGCGCGTCGGACCGCACGATGCCCGCTTCCAGGACCTGCCCCTCGGACACCGACTTGTTCTGGGCGACGAGCTTCGTCAGCTGCGCCGTCTGCGCGGCGAACTGCTTCTTGAAGTCACCGGTGGCGCCGCTGAGCACGTTGCGGCTGTCGCGGTCGTAGTGCCGGTAGTCGAGCGAGGTGAAGTTCAGCGCCGACTGGCGGGCCGCCGCCAGGACGTCCTGACGGCGCTGCTCCGCCTCCCGCTGGCCGGCCAGCTTCAGCCCCAGCCACCCGCAGAGCACGGCCGTCACCACGGCCGCGGCGACGAACGCCACGGACAGCGGCCGCACGCGCCCCCCTGTCATGCCATCGGTCCCACGAGCAGCCATTGCCACGACTCCTTTCCGAACACGGTCTGTTCGCCGCCCGTGGAGCCGATCTCGACGGGCGTTCCGTCCGGGCCGGTCACGGTGCCGGTCTCCGGGTCGTACGGGGCCACGAACGCGGCCCGGTCGGCGCTGTACGGAGATCTCGTCGCGCCCGGCGCGTTCTGTGCGCCGCGCACCGACGTCTTGCCGCCGCGCGGTGCCGTGCAGTGCGCGGCGGTGTTCGCCGGGCGGCTGCCGGTGTCCGCGGGGTCGCGCCGCTGGGTGCCGTAGCCCTGGGTGCAGGCGGGCGGGTCGTCGGCGTTCACGGTCAGCCCGAAGTGGGTGGTGCCGTCGCCGGGGATGACCGTGTAGCTGCCCGCCACGGTGACGGGGAGCGTCACCAGGGCCTGCTCGACGCCGGGCAGCCGGGCCACGGTGATCTGGCCGCCGCTGATGAGGTTGGCGAGCAGGACCGGCACGTGCGGCCGCGTGGACGTCAGCAGGGAGTCGACCTCCCGGGCCGCGGGAGCGGTGTTGCCGATCAGCCGGCGCAGGTCCCCGTCGCCGGCCTTCAACTGCGCGGTGAGCGCGGCCAGATCGCGGGAGAACGACTTGATCGCCGAGCCCTGGTCGGCCTGTGTCTTGAGCACCTTGCGCGAGTCCTCGATCAGCGAGACCGTCTGCGGGAGCGACTGCGACGCCGACTCCACCAGCGCGTTGCCGGAGTCCACCAGCCGGCTCAGGTTCGGCCCGGTGCCGGAGAACGCCTTGCCCAGCTCGTCCACGGTGACCCGCAGGTCGTCCTTGCCGACCGAGTTGACCAGCCGGTCCAGGCCGAGGACCAGGTCGGTGACCGGCAGCGGGGTCCGGGTGCGGCTGCGCGGGATCGAGCTGCCGTCGATGAGGTACGGCCCGCCCGACCGCCGCGGCTGGAGGTCGACGTACTGCTCGCCCACCGCCGAACGGTCGGCGACCACCGCGAGCGTGTCGTCCGGGATCCTCGGGGCGCCGTCATCGATCTTCAGGGCCACCGAGACCCCCGACCCGGCCGGCCGCAGTCCGCCCACGCGGCCCACCGGCACGCCGCGGTAGGTGACCTCGGCGCCGGGGAAGACGCCCCCGGAGTCGGCGAAGTCGGCGCGCACGGTGTAACCGCGGCCGAGGACGTCGTCCACCAGGCCCGTGTACCGGGCTCCGACGTACGACACCCCGAGGGCGGTGACGGTCGCGAAGGCGAGCAGCTGGGCCCTGACCGTACGTGTGATCACGGCAGTATCCCCTTCAGCAACAGCTCGGCGAGGCCGAGGTCGGCCCCCTGCGGGAGGCGGCGCGAGCCGTCCCCGGTGCCGTAGGCCGCCGTGCACACGGGCGGACACAGCAGGGTGCTGCCGTCGGAGGGCCGCGGGGGCTGCGAGGGCGTCGAGGGCAGGGAGGGCACGGACGGCGTGGACGGCAGGGACGGGGTGGACGGGAGCGACGGGAGCGACGGGGCGGGGGTGGGGATGCCGGGCAGATGCGGAGTCCCCGGCTTCTTGGAGCCGCGGCCCGGCTTGCCGGTGACGTTCCCGTAGATGCCCGCCAGGTCCAGATCGGCGGTGATCCTCAGGTTGACGTAGTCGCCCTTGACGGCGTCCGCGGCGTTGCGCGGGAAGGGGTAAGTGGTCAGGATCTCAAGGGAGTTTGGCAGGTCGTCGCCTGCCTGGTTCAGCTCGTGCAGGATGGGCCGGAGCTTCTCGAGGTTGGCGACGGTGTCGTCGTGGGAGGCGTTCACCACCTTGGTGCCGGTCTTGCCGAGGCCGGAGAGGGCGGTGAGCATCTTCGTCAGGTCCTTGCGCTGGTCGGCGAGTGCCTTCAGGGCGGGCGGCATGGTGTCGACGGCCAGGGCGATCGTCTTCTTCTCCTTCTTCAGCCGCTCGGCCAGCCGGTCGACGCCCTTGAGCGCGCGCACGATCTCCGCCCGCTGGCCGTCGAGGCCGCCGAGGAACGTGTCGAGCTGCTTCAGCAGGGATCTGACCCGGTCCTCGCGCCCGTTCAGGGCCTTGTCCAGCTCGACGGTGATCGTCTTCAGCTGGGCCACCCCACCGCCGTTGAGCAGCGCGGACAGGGCCGACAGCACCTCCTCGACCTCCGGGTTGCGGCCGCTGCGGGACAGCGGGATGCGGTCGCCGTCGCGGAGGCGTCCCACGGGCCGTGTGCCGGGCGGTGCGGAGAGGGCGACGTACTTCTCGCCGAGCATGCTGGTCTGCCTCAGGTCGGCGACCGCGTTGCCGGGCAGCTTCACCGAGTCGGCGATCCTGAGCCGCACCCGCGCGTGCCAGCCGTCCAGCTCCACCTTCTCGACCGCGCCCACGGTGACGTCGTCGACCTTCACCGCCGACTGCGGCACCAGGTCGAGTACGTCCCGGAACTCGACGGTGACGTGGTAGGCGTGGCCGTCCGAGGCGGCGCCGCCGGGGAGCGGGACGTCGTACCAGCCGTTGAACTCGCAGCCGGTCAGCAGCAGCGAGCCGGCCGCCGTCCAGGCGGCCACCCGCCCCAAGCGCCGCACGGTCATGCCGGTGCCCCCAGGATTCCGCCGAGGGTCTTGTCGACCGTGCCCGTCCCCGAAGGGGCCGACGGCACCTTGGGCAGGGAGTCGAAGAGTTTCCTCAGGTCCGTGCAGTCGGGGTTCTTCCCGCCCTCGTCGCCGGTCGTCCGCAGGACCGAGCAGAGCAGGGACGCGGGGTCCTGGGAGGTCTGTGCGTTGTTACGGGTGTCGAGGGTGCCGGCTGCCGGGTTGTAGGCGTTCTGCAGGTTCGACAGGCCGGTGGGCGCGACGGTCAACAGCTCCTCCAGTGCGGCCCGTTGGGTGACGAGCACCTTGGTGACCTTGGCCAGGCCCCGTACGTCCGAGGTCAGCGCCTTCTTGTTGCCCTTCACGAAGCCGGACACGTCACCGAGCGCGGCGGCCAGGTACTTCAGCGCGGCCGCGAGATCCTTGCGCTCCCCGGCGAGCTGCCCGGCCACGTCGGCGAGGTCGGTGTTGAACGACCGCACGCTGGTGTCGTCCGCAGCCAGCGCGGCCGTGAACACCTGAAGGTTCTGCACGGTCCCGAACAGGTCGCGGCGGCCGCCGGACAGCGTGGTGACCGCCTGGGAGAGGTCCTGGACCGTCTGGTTGAGGTTCTCGCCCTGCCCCTGGAGGTTGCCCGCGCTCACGGCGAGCAGCCGGGACAGCGAGCCCTTCTTGTTGGCGCCGTTCGGGCCGAGCGCCTCGGCGGTGGTGTGCAGGCTGTCGAAGATCCGGTCCAGCTCGACGGGGACGGCCGTACGGGACTCGGGGATGACGTCGCCGTCCCGCAGGACCGGGCCCTTGCGGTACACCGGCAGCAGCTGCACGTAACGGTCGCTGACCACCGAGGAGTTGACGATGGCGGCCTGCGCGTCCGCCGGGACCCTACGGCCCCGGTCGTACTCCAGCTCCACCCGTACCCGGCCGCCCTCCGGCCTGATCTTCTCGACCTCGCCGATACGGACACCGAGCACGCGGACGTCGGAGCCGGGGTAGATGCCGACGGTGCGCGGGAAGTACGCCGTGACCCGGACCGGGTCGGGGCCCGGCCACAGGACGACGGCGAGGCCGGCGAGGACCGCGAGCACGGTGCACAGGGCCAGGAGTCTGCGGGTCATCGGGTGCCTCCCGTCCGTGGTGTGACCGGGGCGGCGACCAGGTTCTGGACGTAGGAGTCGAACCAGCGGCCGTTGCCCAGGGTGTTGGTGAAGAGCCGCACGTACGGCGCGAGGAGCTTGACGCTGCGGTCGAGGCTCGACTGGTTGCGTTCGAGCATCCGCAGGAAGGTGTTGAGGTTGTTCAGGGCGGGTCCGATCTGCTTGCTGTTGTCGTCGACCAGGCCGGACAGCTCGATGCCCAGCGCCGCCGAGCTCTTGAGCAGGTCGTGGATCGCCGCGCGCCGCTCGCCGATCTCCTTGAACAGCGCGTCGCCGTCCTTCACCAGCGCGGAGAAGTCCTTCGTGTGGCCGGCCAGCACCTTGGTGACGCCGTTCGCATGGTCGAGGAGCCCGCGCAGCGCCTTGTCACGGGAGGCGACGGTCCTGGAGATCCGCGACAGTCCCTTGATCGACGCCCGCACCTCGGCGGGCGAGTCCTGGAAGGTGACGGAGATCGTGTCCAGCGCCTTCGCGAGCCGGTCCGTGTCGACCTTCTCGGTGGTGGTCGTGAGGTCGCTGAAGGCCTGTACGACGTCGTACGCCGACACCGTCCGCGCGATCGGGATCTCGCTGCCCGGCTTCAACTGGCCGGGCCCCTTCGGGTACAGCGCCAGGTACTTCGCGCCGAGGATCGTCTTCACCCGGATCGCCGCGCCCGTGTCGGTGCCGAACGCCGGGTGGCCCTTCACCTTGAAGGTGACCTTGACGTGGTCGCCGTCCAGGCCGACGTCCTCGACCTTGCCGACCTTGACCCCGGCGATCCGCACCTCGTCGCCCGGCTTGAGCCCGCCGGCCTCCGAGAAGGCCGCGCTGTACGCGTCGCCGCCCCCGATCAGCGGCAGGCTGTCGGCGTTGAACGCGGCGACCGTGAGCAGCGCGAGGACGGTGAGACCGACGGCACCGACGACGACCGGGTTCCGCTCCCGGAAGGGCCTCAGCCGCGGACGCCTCAGCCGGATCGTGGGCAGCTTCGGCGGCAGGACGCGCACCTTCACGAGGGGTTCGGGGCGCGGCGTGCGGTGGGGCAGCCCGGGGAGCTTCGGCAGCCTGGGCGGCAGGACGCGCACCTTCACGAGGGGTTCGGGGCGCGGCGTGCGGTGGGGCGGTCGGGGGAGCTTCGGCAGCCTGGGCGGCAGGACCCGTACCCGCACCAGAGGCTCGGGGCGACGCCGCCGCCTGGGGACACGCAGTCTCATCCGCCACACCTCGCCCGTGCCACGTGCAGCTCCGGGGTGATCACCTGCTTCGTCTTCGGCAGCACGATCCGGCCGTCGAAGTCGCAGAGGTAGAAGTTGAACCAGGAGCCGTACGAGGCCGTCCCCGTCAGCTTGTCGAGCTTGTTCGGCAGCCGTTGCAGGACGCCCTCCACGGTGTTGTCGTTCTTGTTCAGCGTTCCGGTCAGCGCGCCGAGGCCGGCGATGTCGTCCTTCAGCGGTGGACGCGCGTCCTTCAGCAGCCCCGACGTGACGTCCGTGAGATCGCCGATGCTCACCAGGGACTCCCCGATGGGCTTGCGGTCGGCGGACAGCCCCGAGATCACCCGGCGCAGCTGTGTGAGCAGCCCGGAGAAACGCAAGCCGCGCTTGTCGAGCGTCTCCAGGACGGTGTTGAGGTTGTCGATCACCGAGCCGATCAGCCGGTCGCGGTCGGCGAGGGTCGTGGTGAGCGAGGCCGTGTGCGCGAGCAGGCTGTTCACCGTGCCGCCCTCACCCTGGAGGGTCTGGATGATCTCGGTGGCGAGCTGGTTGACATCACCCGGGCTGAGCGCGGCGAACAGCGGTTTGAAGCCGTTCAGCAGGGCGTTGAGGTCCAGCGCCGGCTGGGTCCGGGCCAGCGGGATGGTGCCGCCGGGCCGCAGCCGGGCGGAGCCGTCACCGGTGCCCTCGGTCAGCGCGATGTACCGCTGTCCGACCAGGTTGCGGTAGCGGACGACCGCGTGGGTGGACGTCAGCAGCGGCCGGTCCGCGGTGACCGAGAACGTGACCTCGGCCAGGGTCCGGTCCTTGATCCCGATGCCCTCGACCTCTCCCACCCGTACCCCGGCCACCCGGATGTCGTCGCCGGTCTCCAGCCCGGTCACGTCGGAGAACACCGCGTGGTAGGTGTGCTTCGGGGTGAAGGAGATGTTGACGATGGTCGCGGCGAGCAGGGCCGTCGCCGCGATCGTGACGAGCGCGAAGAGGCTGAACTTGACCAGCGGGGCAGCGGTCTGCCGGGCTCCTGACCTGCTCATGCGACACTCACCGCCGTTCCGCGCGCGAGCGGCCCGAACAGCAGGGTCGCAACGGGCGGCACCTCGTCCGCGGGGACGCCCATGACGGGGGCCACGAGCGAGCCGACGGCCCGCTGCTCGGCCCGGGTGGCGGACACGTTGACACCTCCAGGGAGCGCACTGCCGGAACTTCCGGCCGACGTACCGTCGTCGAGATGGGGTTTGGGACCCGGCACCTGCGGATGCGGCAGGCCACGGCAGTCGGGGCCCGACCGATCGCCGTAGACCGGCTCCTCACCGGGCCGGTACGCCCCCTGCGGCCGGACGGCTTCGAGGGTGATCCGCATCTCGCCGCCCCGGAACGCGTCCTCCGACGCCTTCTCCTGCCGGACCAGGCCCTGCAACAGGCACGGGTACTCGGGGAGTAGCGGGCGAACAGCTCCAGCGTGGGGCGGGAGACCCGGCCCAGGGTGATCAGCCGGCCGCCGTTCTCGGACAGGAAGTCGTTCGCCGTGCTCGCCACGGCGGCGGTCGAGCGGAGCCCGGCGGCCAGCTCGTCCTGCTTCTCGACGATCGTCCGGCTGGTGGTGACCGTGTTGCGCAGGATCCGCATCAGGTCGGGCGCGGCGTCGCCGTAGACCTCGGCGACGTCGGCGAAGCGCGAGATGTCCTCCTTGATGGACGGCAGGTGTGGGTTGAGGCGGCGCAGATAGGCCTCGACCCGGGTGAGGTTGTCGCCGATCCGGTCGCCGCGGCCCTCCAGCGCGGTGGCGAACGCCGAGAGCGTGGCGTTCAGTTCCCCCGGCCGGACCGTCCGCAGCAGCGGCAGCAGGTCGTTCATCAGCTGCTGCACCTCGATGCCGGCCTTGGTGCGGTCCTGGGTGATGACGTCCCCCGCGCGGATGGGCCGGGCCGGTGAGTGCGCGGCGCGGGCGGGAGCGACGAGGTCGACGTACTTCTCGCCGAACAGCGTCTTGGGCAGCAGGCGGGCCTGCACGTCGGCGGGGATGTACGGGACGTATCGCGGGTCGAGCGCGATGTCGAGGGTCGCTTTCGTGCCGTCGGAGTGCACCTCGCGCACCTCGCCGACCAGCACCCCGCGCAGCTTGACGTCGGCGCGCGGATCGAGCTGGTTGCCGAGGGTGCCGGCCTCCAGCGTGACCGGCACGACCGATGTGAAAGCCTGCTGGTAGACGGCGACCGCCAGTGACAGCAGCAGCCCGAGCACGGCGATGAACGCGATGCCGTACAGCCTGAGTCTCAGCGTTCTCACCGGCTCACCCCGCGATCCGTACGGTCGTGCTGGCGCCCCAGATCGCGAGGCTCAGGAAGAAGTCCAGGACGTTGATGGCGACGATCGACGTCCGCACCGCCCGGCCCACCGCCACGCCGACGCCCGCCGGGCCGCCGCTCGCGTGGTAGCCGTAGTAGCAGTGCACCAGGATGATCAGCACGGCGAAGACGATCACCTTGCCGAAGGACCAGAAGACGTCCACCGGCGGCAGGTACTGGTGGAAGTAGTGGTCGTACGTGCCCGTCGACTGCCCGTAGTAGCCGGTGGTGATGGTGCGGGCGGCGAGGTACGAGGACAGCAGCCCGATGACGTACAGCGGGATCACCGCGACGAAGCCGGCGATCATCCGGGTCGTCACCAGGAACGGCAGCGACGGCACGCCCATCACCTCGAGCGCGTCCGTCTCCTCGCTGATCCGCATCGCGCCGAGCTGCGCGGTGAACCCGGCGCCGACCGTCGCGGACAGGGCGAGCCCGGCCACCAGCGGCGCGATCTCCCGGGTGTTGAAGTACGCCGACAGGAACGCCACGAAGTTGGAGGTGCCCAGCTGGTTGAGGGCCGCGTAGCCCTGGAGGCCGACCTCGGTGCCGGTGAAGAAGGAGAGGAAGGCGATCACGCCGACCGTCCCGCCGACGACGGCGAGCGCGCCCCGGCCGAAGCTCACCTCGGCGAGCAGCCGCAGGATCTCCTTCTTGTAGCGGCGCAGGGTGCGGCCCGTCCACGCCAGCGAGCGGCCGTAGAAGGACAGTTGGGTGCCCAGCTCCTCCAGGGAGCGCAAGGGGCGGTCGAGAAGTCTCATCGGCTACCCCCTCTGCGGGACGACCTGGAAGTACACCGCGGTCATCACGAAGTTGGTCACGAACAGCAACATGAAGGTGATCACCACGGACTGGTTGACGGCATCGCCCACGCCCTTCGGGCCGCCCTTCGCCGTCAGCCCCTTGTAGGAGGCGACGATCGCCGCGATGGCCCCGAACACCAGCGCCTTGATCTCGGCCGCCCACAGGTCGGACAGCTGGGCGAGGGTGGTGAAGGACGCCAGGTAGGCGCCGGGCGTGCCGTGCTGGAGGACGACGTTGAAGAAATAGCCGCCCGCGACGCCGACGACCGAGACCAGGCCGTTGAGGAGGACGGCCACGACCATCGACGCCAGCACGCGCGGTACGACGAGCCGGTGGATCGGGTCGATGCCGAGCACCTGCATCGCGTCGATCTCGTCCCGGATCCTGCGCGCTCCGAGGTCCGCGCAGATCGCCGTGCCGCCCGCGCCCGCGATCAGCAGTGCGGTGACGATCGGCGAGGCCTCGCGCAGTACCGCGAGCACGGACGCGGCACCGGAGAACGACTGCGCGCCCAACTGCCGGGTCAGGCTGCCGATCTGGAGCGCGATGACCGCCCCGAAGGGGATCGACACCAGCGCGGTCGGCAGGATCGTGACACTCGCCACGAACCACGCCTGCTGGATGAACTCCCTTGCCTGGAACGGCCGTCGGGGCAGGGCCCGGACGACGTCCAGTGCCATCGCGAACAGGTTGCCCGAGTGCCGGAGCGCACCCGCCGGGGAGAGGCTCATGTGCCCCTCACCTCCCAGCCGTGCAGCTCGGCCTCGCGTCTCGCGATCGCCTCCCAGCGGGGCGGGCGGGCGATGCCGGGGCTCGGCAGCAGGCGCGGAGTCAGCTCCCGGGCGTTGCGGCCCTCGTCGATCTGGGCCAGCTCCTGCTCGACCTGGGCCGCGTCCTTCTCCTCCGCCATGCCGATCGGCCCCTGCATCCGGCCGTTCAGGAACTGCCGTACGACGGGCTCGTCACTGGTCAGCAGCTGCTCGCGGGGCCCGAACATCACCAGCTCGCGCCGGAACAGCAGTCCGATGTTGTCGGGCACCTGGCGTGCCGAGGCGATGTCGTGGGTGACGATCAGGAAGGTCGCGTCGATCTGTGCGTTGAGGTCGACGATCAGCTGGTTGAGGTAGGCCACGCGGACCGGGTCCAGGCCCGAGTCCGGCTCGTCGAAGAGGATGATCTCCGGGTCGAGGACCAGGGCGCGGGCGAGCCCGGCACGCTTGCGCATACCGCCGGAGATCTCGCCGGGCAGCTTCCCCTCGGCGCCGATCAGCCCGACCATGTCCATCTTCTCCAGGACGATCCGCTTGATCTCGCTCTCCGACCTGCGGGTGTGCTCGCGCAACGGGAACGCGATGTTGTCGTACAGGTTCATCGAGCCGAACAGCGCGCCGTCCTGGAACAGCACGCCGAAGGTCTTCCGCACCTCGTACAGGTCGTGCTCGCGCAAGCGGGTGACGTCCCGGCCGGCGACCTTCACCGAACCCCGGTCCGGCTTGAGCAGGCCGACGAGCGTCTTCAGGAACACCGACTTGCCCGTGCCGGACGGGCCGAGCATGACCGAGACCTCTCCGGCGGGCAGCGTCAGCGAGACGTCCTGCCAGATGACCTGGTGACCGAAGGACTTGGTCAGCCCTTCCACACAGATCTCGACACCCATCCGGTCCCACCCTTCGCCCGTGGAGCAGCTCCGACATCTGCTCTACGGGGAGGGGCGGGGCGTCCGTCGCGGCGAGCGCGGATTTTTTTCCGGACCGCGGTGACGGCGGGCTACGGCACCTTGGGGACGGCAGGTTCGATGGCACGCGCGGGACGGATACGGGCGGGGAAGCGGCGGCGAGCGACGGCGTGGCGGGGAGCGACGGCGTGGCGGGGAGCGACGGCGTGGCGGGGAGCGACGGCGTGGCGGGGAGCGACGGCACCGACGGCGCGACCGGAACCTTGGGAACCGGAGGCGCCTTGGGCAGGGGCGGCACGGAGACGGCCGCGGGTACGGCGGGTTCGGCGGCGGGCGAGGGAGCCGCCCTCCGCCTCGGGGGCGCCGCCGGCACCGAGGGCCGGTGGGCCGCCGGGGCGCGCATGGGCCCGGTGCCGGGGCTGCGGAGCTCCGGTGCTCCGCTGGACACCGTCGGCCGCGGAGACGGAGCGGCCGCGGCACCGCCCCCGTCGAGGACGTGGGGCGCCACGAACCCCGCCACCGCCAGGGTCGCCGCCGTCGAGGTGACCGCAACGGCCTGCACCTTCCCGGCCCCGCGTGCCCGCCCGCCGCGGAGCAGGAACAGCACGAGCCCGAGGGTCCCGGCGAGCGAGGCGCGCAGCGTCCGCCGGGCCCGGGCGAGCAGCGACTCGACGGTCCGGTAACTGAGGCCCATCCGCACGGCGACCTGGCTCACGTCCAGGTCCTCGGACTTCAGCCGCAGCGCCTCCGCCTGCCGGGCGGGAAGCTCCCCGCTGCGCACGGCGAGCCACTTCGCCTCGGCCCGGTCGCACACCGCCTCCTCGACGGGCACCGGGCCGGGCGCGACGAGCGTGGGGCGGCGGCCCACCTCGGCCTCGCGGTTGACCTGCCGGTACCGGTCGACGCACAGCCGCATCGTCACCCGCGTCAGCCAGGCGCCGAGCCGCTCGTCGTCGAGGTCCGGGCGCTCCGCGGCCCGCAGCATCGCCTCGTGCACGGCGTCCTCGGCGTCCTCCGGGCTCATCGAGCGGCGCCGGGCCACCTTGAGCAACTGCTCGCGGTGGCTCCACATGCGCTGCCAGCGCTCGTCGGCGGCCGCTGTGTCCGCAGGCATGTCCGTCGCCATGAGGGCCCCTTCGCACTCACCCGCCGGTCCTGTGCTCCCGGCGGGTGGCGACATTACCGCCGAGTATCCGCGGTTGTGGAGGGGGAGACCCACATCGTGTTCCAGCCGTTGCCGGGGCTAGCCGTCGCTGGTCAGTGCCCCCGCGCCGGGAAGCACACCGCCGCCGGGCAGCGTGAGGGTCGGTGCGGGGAGGGGAACCAGCGGCGGCTGCGACTCCCGTGGGGCGCCTGGCTCGCGGGACGGGGCGGGGGAGGGTGAGGCGGGCGGTGCCGACGGCGTGCGCGTGGGGCCCGGGCCCGGCTTCCGGTGGTGCGAGGGTTCCGGCGACGGCTTCGACGCCTTGGGGCGTGCCGGTTTCGGCCGGTCCTGCGGCTCGTCGGACGCGTCCGGCACCAGGCGGTGGCCGGTCAGGTAGTACGCGTACCAGGCCTTCACCGTACGCAGATAGGCCTCCGAGTGGTTGTAGCCGAGGATCGCCCGGTCCAGGCCGGCGGGATCGGCGAGGCCCCGGCCACCGGCGCACAGGTAGCGGCCGGCGGCGAGCGCGGCGTCGTAGACGTTGTCCGGGTCGGCGCGTCCGTCGCCGTTGCCGTCCGCGCCCCAGCGGGCCCAGGTCGACGGGATGAACTGCATCGGGCCCACCGCGCGGTCGTACACCGCGTCCCCGTCATAGGCGCCGCCGTCCGTGTCCCGTACGACGGCGAAGGCGCCGCCGGTCAGCCGGGGACCGAGGATCGGCGTCACGGTCGTACCGTCCGGGGTCACCCGGCCGCCCCGCGCCTGAGCGGACTCCACCTGGCCGATCGCGGCCAGGAGCTCCCAGCGCAGCCCGCAGCCGGGCGCGGTGCGCGCCAGCTCTGCCTCGGCGCGCCGGTACGCGGCGAACACGGTCGCGGGCAGTGCGCCGCCCGTCACTGCTTGTGCCGGGCCCGCCTGGCGGGTCCGCAGCGGGGGCAGGGCGGTGCGGTACGGGGTGTCGCCGGAGACGCTGGGGCCGTGGTCGGCGGGTGCCGCCTTGCGGGCCGGCTCCGCAGCCTGCGCGGAGACCGCCCCCGGCGCCTGCGACGCGGTCAGCGCGGCCATCGCCGCCGCCGCGACCGCCGTACCCCGGGCACCCCTGAGCGCCCCCTTGAGCGCGTGCGCTGTCACTGTGCAGTCCCCTCCCTGGATGGATCCGTCGTGTGCTCTACGCGGACGGACGGCAGGTCCGTCGCACGGAGCGGCAGGACGGCGGCAGGACCGCGGCAGGACGGCGGGAGCATCGAGGGCTGCCCGAAGAGCAATGCCGCGCGTTAGGTTGTGCGCGTGCGATTGAGAGTGGAGTTCACGACCGAACCCTTCGACCTGGACGAGGCGCCCGCGCACGCCCTGGCGGCGCGGGAGGTCATCGAGACCGCCGAACTGGACGCCGTCGACGTCGGACCGTTCGGCAACACGGCCGAGGGCGGCGCGGACCGCGTGCTCACCGCCGTGGACGCGCTGCTGCGCAAGAGCCTGGAGGCCGGTGCCACCCGGATCTCGCTCCAGGTCAACGTGGTCGACGACGGGATCCGGGAGGGCGGTAGGTGAGCGGGGACGAGCCCTTCATCGCGGCCGTGAAGCCGCTGGTCGACGCCATGGGCGGGGAGCTGATCCCACCCGACGAGGCCGGCCCCGAGGACGTCGTCCTCGCCTGGGAGGGCGTCGACGTCGTCGCCGTACGCCTGCCCCAGCTGGCCGACTCCCTCGACCACATCCTCGCCGCCATGGAGCGCAGGGAGGGCCGGCCGCTGGCCGACCTGGACCGCAAGGCCAAGCAGGAGGCCGTACGGATACTGGAGGCGCGCGGTGCCTTCGCCGTGCGGCACGGCGTGGAGACCGTGGCGAGCGCGCTCGGCGTCAGCCGCTTCACGGTCTACAACTACCTCAACCGCGAGAAGGGGGCCTGAGCAGGCGGCACGGGATCCGTCGCACCGCGCCGAATTTTCAACAAAGTGTTGACGCCGTGTTTCGGAGGGCGTTAGCTGTTCGCAGCCCGTTCAGCACGAAGGCCGAATCCGGCCACGGAGGCTCCCGTGACTTCGACTTCCACGCCCCCGGGCCTGGCCCGGTTCAACGACCTGGGGGAGCCCGCGGCCCGCGCCGCCCTCCACGAGGCGTGTGCCTCCACCGAGTGGGCCCGGCGACTGCTCGCCGCCCGCCCCTACGCCACCCCGGACGCGCTCTACGCCGCCAGTGACGCCGCCATGGCCGAGCTGAGCACCGCGGACCTCGAGGAGGCGATGGCCGGGCACCCGCCGATCGGGCGCCCCAAGCCCGGCGACCCGACCTCCGCGCGGGAGCAGGCCGGCATGGCCGGCGCCGCCGAGGAACTCAAGGCCGAGATGCTCGAACTCAACCTGGCCTACCAGGAGAAGTTCGGCCATGTGTTCCTGATCTGCGCCACCGGCCGGACCGGGGAGCAGATGCGCGACGCGGTGAAGGAGCGGATCGGCAACGCGCCGGAGCAGGAGCGGGAGATCGTCCGCACCGAGCTGGGCAAGATCAACCGCATCCGACTGGCCCGACTCGTCGAAGAGGACGCCTGACACCATGAGCACCAGCACCACCGCCTCCGTGTCCACCCACATCCTGGACACCTCGATCGGCCGCCCCGCCGAGGGCGTCGCCATCCAGCTCTCCGCCCGGTCCGGGCGTGACGGGGACTGGCAGGCGCTCGGCGGCTCCGCGACCGACGCCGACGGCCGGTGCAAGGACCTGCCGGCCCTGCCGGAGGGGACCACACACGTACGGCTCGACTTCGCGGTGGAGCCGTATTTCGAGGAAAAAACTGCGAAACAGCAAGCCGATGCGCAGCAGGACGCCCCCGCGAATCGGGACAGCGGACCGGCCGTGTTCTTCCCGGAGGTGGCGATCACGTTCGCCGTCGTACCGGGCGAGCACTACCACGTACCGCTGCTGCTCAACCCGTTCGGCTACTCCGTTTACCGAGGGAGCTAGCTAATGCCGACCATCCTGGGACAGAACCAGTACGGCAAGGCCGAGAACCGAGTCGTAAAGATCACGCGGGACGGCGCCACCCACCACATCAAGGACCTCAACGTCTCCGTCGCGCTGAGCGGTGACATGGACGAGGTCCACTACTCCGGCTCCAACGCCAACGTCCTGCCGACCGACACCACCAAGAACACGGTGTTCGCGAAGGCCAAGGAACACGGCATCGAGTCCGCCGAGCAGTTCGGCATCCACCTCGCCCGCCACTTCGTCACCTCGCAGCCGGCGATTCACCGCGCCCGGATCCGGATCGAGGAGTACGCCTGGGAGCGGATCGAGACCTCCGACGCCAACTCCAAGTTCATCGGCGCGGACGAGGTCAAGCACTCGTTCGTGAAGAAGGGCCAGGAGGTCCGGCTCACCCAGGTCACCTACGACGGTGAGCGGTGGGAGGTCGTCTCCGGCCTGAAGGACCTGGTCGTGATGAACTCGACGAACTCTGAATTCTGGGGTTACGTCAAGGACAAGTACACGACCCTGCAGGAGGCGTACGACCGCATCCTCGCCACCCAGGTCTCCGGCCAGTGGCGGTTCAACTGGACCGACGACGAGCAGAAGATGCCCAACTGGGAGAAGTCCTACGAGCAGGTCAAGAAGCACATGCTCCAGGCCTTCGCCGAGACGTACTCCCTCTCCCTGCAGCAGACGCTGTACCAGATGGGTGCGCGCATCATCAACAACCGCAGCGAGATCGACGAGGTCCGCTTCTCGCTGCCGAACAAGCACCACTTCCTGGTCGACCTGGAGCCGTTCGGGCTCAAGAACGACAACGAGGTCTACTACGCCGCCGACCGGCCCTACGGCCTGATCGAGGCGACCATCCTCCGGGACGGCTGTGAGCCGAAGATCCCGGTCGACATGACCAACCTCTGACGCGGGACGCGTGTCCCCGGCCCCGCCGCCTTGGCCGGGGACATGCCACACCGGAGGGAAGACCATGGCACAGCCTGCGCAAGGGCCCGCCGAAGCCCCTTGTTCCACCCCGCCGGTGCACGACCAGGACGCCGTGACGTCCGTGCACCCGGTGGACGACAAGCTCCCTGTCACGCGGCTCGTCCCCGCCGCGCTCCAGCGCATCGCCGCCATCTACGCGGGCGTTGTCACCCCTGCGCTCATCATCGGCCAGACCTGCGGACTCGACCTCCCCGCCCGCACCCGGCTCATCGGTGCGAGCCCGCTGATCGCGGGCGTCGCGACCATCACGCCGTCCGAGGCGGGCCTGGACGACAGCTCCGACGTCGTCCTGGTGGCCGTGGCCCTCGGCGCCGGCATCATCCCGCCGGCCGCACCGACGTTCTACGACGGCTTCCCGGCCTGGGTCCAGACCGTGCCCGGCTCCGGCATCAGCGCGGGCGTGCTCGCAGCCGTCCTGCTCAACCTGTTCTTCCATCATCTCGGCACCCGGAGCGGGCAACCGGCTCCGGCACTCAAATCCTCGTAGGGTCCTGCCGTGCCCTCCCCGTGGGCCACTCCCCTCCCACGGACCGCCACTGAAAGACAAGGAAGCACGATGGCACCATCGGCAGACCAGCGCATCGTCATCGAGAACTGCGCGATCGCGACCGTGGACGCGGGCGACACCGAGTATGCCTCCGGGTACCTCGTCCTCGCCGGCAACCGCATCGAGTCCGTCGGCGCGGGCCAGGCCCCCGAAGGCCTTCAGAACGTGGTGCGCCGGATCGACGCGAGCGGCCATCTGGCCACACCCGGCCTGGTCAACACCCACCACCACTTCTACCAGTGGATCACCCGGGGCCTGGCCACCGACCACAACCTGTTCAACTGGCTCGTCGCGCTCTACCCCACCTGGGCGCGCATCGACGAGCAGATGACCTACGCGGCCGCGCAGGGCTCCCTCGCCATGATGGCCCGCGGCGGTGTCACCACCGCCATGGACCACCACTACGTCTTCCCGCAGGGCTCCGGCGACCTGTCCGGCTCGATCATCCGGGCCGCCGCCGAGATGGGCGTCCGCTTCACCCTGGCCCGCGGCTCGATGGACCGCAGCGAGAAGGACGGCGGGCTGCCGCCGGACTTCGCCGTCGAGACGCTGGAGGGCGCGCTCGCGGCGACCGAGGAGACGGTGCGCAAGCACCACGACGCCTCCTTCGACGCCATGACCCAGGTCGCCGTAGCGCCCTGCTCCCCCTTCTCGGTGTCGAGCGAACTCCTCAGGCAGGGCGCGGAGTTGGCGCGCCGACTGGGCGTACGGCTGCACACCCACGGCTCGGAGACGGTGGAGGAGGAGAAGTTCTGCCACGAGTTGTTCGGCATGGGCCCGACCGACTACTTCGAGTCCACGGGCTGGCTCGGTGAGGACGTGTGGATGGCGCACTGCGTCCACATGAACGACTCCGACATCGCCGCCTTCGCCCGTACGAAGACCGGTGTCGCCCACTGCCCGTCCTCCAACGCCCGCCTCGCCGCCGGTATCGCCCGCGTCCCCGACATGCTGAAGTCGGGCGTCCCGGTCGGCCTCGGCGTCGACGGCACCGCGTCCAACGAGTCCGGTGAACTCCACACCGAGCTGCGCAACGCCCTGCTGATCAACCGCCTCGGCGCTCACCGCGAGGCCGCGCTGAACGCCCGCCAGGCGCTCAGGCTCGGCACCTACGGCGGCGCCCAGGTCCTCGGCCGCGCCGAGCAGATCGGCTCGCTGGAGGCCGGCAAGCTGGCCGACCTCGTGCTGTGGAAGATGGACACCCTCGCCCACGCCTCCATCGCCGACCCGGTGACCGCGCTGGTCTTCGGCGCGGCGGCCCCGGTCACCGCGTCCTTCGTCAACGGGCGGCAGATCGTGGAGAACGGCCGGCTGGTCGCCGTCGACGAGGACGCCATCGCCCGCTCCACCCGTGAGGAGGCCCAGCGCCTCGCCCGGATCATGGCCCAGGCCTGATCCCCACCCACGCACCGGCGGCCGGTTTCCTCCCTACGGCCGGCCCGCCGGACGACTTCGGCACCACCCGCCCGCTGCGGGCCACGCCGGAACACCCGGCGGCCATCCGGCACAGATGGCCCGCCGACAAACTTGGCGGTCGCCCCGTACGGGCGGCTCGCCCCAAGACACGGCGGTCGCCCCGACAGGCGGTCCGCCGCGGAACTCGGCGGACCGGATCATGCGGCCGGTCTGCCGGAGGTCTCGGCAGGTTGGTCCGTGTGGCCGGTCTGCCGGAGGTCCCGGTGGGTCGGTCTGTGCGGCCGGTCTGCCGGAGGTCTCGGCGGGTTGGTCCGTGTGGCCGGTCTGCCGGACAACTCGGCGGCCACCTCTCGCGGGTGGCCCGCCGGAAGGCTTGGCGGACGCTCCGTGCGGGCGTTCGCCGTAGAGCTCGGCGGACCGGATCATGCGGCCGGTCTGCCGGAGGTCTCGGCAGGTTGGTCCGTGTGGCCGGTCTGCCGGAGGTCTCGGTGGGTTGGTCCGTGTGGCCGGTCTGCTGGAGGTCTCGGCAGGTTGGTCCGTGTGGCCGGTCTGCTGGAGGTCTCGGTGGGTCGGTCTGTGTGGCCGGTCTGCCGGAATGCTCCGGTCGGGAGGGACGGCTCCCGGCCGGGGTCCGTGGACCCGAGCGGGGTCCACGGCAGCCGTTCCGGGGCGCGTGTAAGACGCACGTGCCCCGGAACGGTCACCGCTCGACCCGCTCGCTCCACCCCCGTCCCGGTCCCGCACGACCACACGCACCACCTCCATGAAACCCACGTCATCGACGACGTGTTAGCCGCTCGGAGGAGCCGCCGTGGCCGCCCATCCTGTTGACGAGAAACTCCCCGCCCTGAAAATGGCGACCAGCGGCCTGCAGCATGTGGCCGCCATGTACGCGGGAGTCGTCGCCCCACCCCTGATCGTCGGCGCGGCCGTAGGCCTGTCCGGCAAAGACCTCACCTTCCTCACCGGAGCCTGTCTGTTCACCGCCGGGCTCGCCACCTTCCTGCAGACGCTCGGCTTCTGGAAGATCGGCGCCCGGCTGCCCTTCGTCAACGGCGTCACCTTCGCCGGTGTCGCCCCCATGACGGCGATCGTGGCGTCCGCCAAGGACAAGTCCGACGCCCTGCCGATGATCTTCGGTGCGGTCATCGTCGCCGGTCTGCTCGGCTTCATCGCCGCGCCCTTCTTCAGCAAGGCCGTCCGTTTCTTCCCGCCCGTCGTCACCGGTTCGGTCATCACCCTGATCGGTGTCTCCCTGCTCCCCGTCGCGTTCGGCTGGGCCCAGGGCCCGAACCCCGCCGCGCACGACTACGGCTCGACGACCAACCTCGCCCTGGCCGGCGTCACCCTCCTCGTCGTCCTGCTGCTGCGCCGCTTCACCCGCGGCTTCGTCAAGCAGATCGCGGTGCTGCTCGGTCTGATCCTCGGCACGCTCATCGCGATACCCTTCGGCGTCACGGACTTCAGCCCCGTCGCGCACTCCGCCGTCGTCGGCTTCCCGGCCCCGTTCCACTTCGGCACCCCGACGTTCCACATCGCGGCGATCCTGTCGATGTGCGTGGTGATGGCCGTCTCCATGACGGAGTCCACGGCCGACATGCTGGCCCTCGGCGAGATCGTCGAACGCCCCGCCGACGAGAAGACCATCGCGGCCGGCCTGCGCGCCGACACCCTCGGCTCCGCGCTCAGCCCGCTGTTCAACGGCTTCATGTGCAGTGCCTTCGCGCAGAACATCGGACTCGTCGCCATGACGAGGATCCGCAGCCGCTTCGTCGTCGCCGCGGGCGGCGGCTTCCTGGTCCTGATGGGCCTGTGCCCGATGGCCGCCTCGCTCATCGCGGTCGTCCCGCGCCCGGTCCTCGGCGGCGCCGGCGTCGTCCTGTTCGGCTCGGTCGCCGCGAGCGGCATCCAGACCCTGGTCCGGGCCGGACTGGAGAAGGACAACAACGTCCTGATCGTCGCCGTCTCCCTCGCGGTCGGCCTCATCCCGATCACCGCGCCGGGCTTCTACCACGCGTTCCCCGAGACCGCGAAGATCGTCCTGGACTCCGGCATCTCCACCGGTTGCGTCTGCGCCGTCCTGCTCAACCTGGTCTTCAACCACCTCGGCAGGGGCGAGGACGCCGAGGACGTCACACACCCGATGGAGGCGGGCCAGGAACTCACGACCGCCCACTGAACACCCGCCCGGGGCACGGCAGCTGCCGTGCCCCCGCTCCGGGCGGGCGAGCCGGTGCCCGGCCGTCCTTCGAGGCGCGTTGCGAGGCGAGGCGCGGGTGCTACAGGCCGAACAGGGCGAGGTCCGTCGTGAGTTCCTTGAACACCTCGCGCGGGTCGCCGAGCAGCTTGCGCTCCTTGAGGTCCAGCAGGCCCCCGACCGCGCTGAGTTCGGCCGCCACCGTGCCATCGGTCCTGCGTATCTCCTGCAGGATCCGGAACGTCTTGCCGCCGCCCCACTCGAACTCGACTGTCACGTCGACCTCGTCGCCCGCGAGCAGTTCGTGCCGGTAGCGGATGGTCGTCTCCAGCGCCACCGGCCCCACGCCCTGGGCAGCGAGCCGCGCCTGACTGATCCCCGCCGCCTGGAGCAGCGACCAGCGGGCGTGCTCCGCGTAGTTGAGGTACACCGCCTGGTTGAGGTGGCCCTGTACGTCGGTCTCGTAGCCGCGCACGGTCACACGGACGGAAAACGGTTCGGTCACGGTTCGCCCTTCTCATGTTCGAATCGCCGATCCACCGATCTTGGCACGCCGCTCACACCCGGCGCGGTGAAGCCAGCAGATAGCGCGCTCTGGTCCGCGGATCCGTGTACTCGCCGGCCTGCCAGCCCGCGCGCTCCAGCGTGGCCGCGCAGGCCGCCAGGCTCCGTGCGTCCGGCGCGTACACGGCGACCGCCTCCGGCTGCGGGGTCGCACGCACCCGGTAACCGTCCGCGTCCACGCCCGCCGGACGGTGCCCGGCCGCCTCCAGGGCCAGCGCCGCCGCCCGCACCAGATGCGTACGCTCCCAGCCGCACGGCCGGTCCACGGCGCCGTCGGAGTTCGTCATCCGCCGCAGCTCCAGCAGCCCCTGCCAGGCGCCGTGCACCTCACGCAGCCGCGCCGCGGCGTCCGCCGGCGCCGCCTCCTCGCCGCCGACCCGCGCCGCGAACACCCCCGTGTCCGGCACCGGCTCCTCCCTCGCCGGCTCGGGCACCGCCTCCCGTACCCGATGGCCCGCCGGGGTCAGGAAGTGCTCGTGCGGCGCACGCGGATGCCGGAAGGCCAGCCCCCGCTTCACCAGCGCCGCCAGCTGTGCCTCCGTACCGCGCAGCCGCCCGGTCAACGGATCGGCGGCCTCGATCACCCGCCGCTGCGCGGCGGTCGGCGGTCGGCTCACGGCGCGCTCCCTCCGGTCCCGTCCCCTGTCCGGGGCCGCCCGTCGGACGGCCCATTCGCAGAGTACGGCCCGGGTCTGACAACGCGGCCGTCGTTCGTATCCGGGCCCTGCACCGGGGGGCCTATTCCTGCGGCCGGATGTTCCACCCCGCCACCACCGGCCGTCCGTGCTCCGTGCCCAGGTTGCACAGGGTCCCCGTCGCCAGCTGGAACAGGGCGCCGTGCCGGGGCGGGAGGCCGAGACGGCGGGCGGTGAGGACGCGGAGGAAGTGGCCGTGGGCGATCAGCACGACCGCGCCGTCGGTGGCGGCGAGGGCGGCGTCGGCCTTGGCCAGCATCCGGTCGGCGCGCTCGCCGACCTGCTCCGGGGTCTCGCCCGGATGCTCCGGCGGCCCCGGCGCGACCCCGTCCGTGAACAGGAACCAGCCTGGCCGGCTCCGCTGGATCTCGGCGGTGGTCACGCCCTCGTAGCCGCCGTAGTCCCACTCGCGCAGGTCGGCGTCGACCCGCGCGTCCGGGATCCCGATGAGCTCGGCGGTCTCCCGGGCCCGCCGCAGGGGGCTGACGAACGCGGCCCCGATCCGGTGCGAGCGGACCAGCGGCACCAGCCGGCGTGCCTCCTCCCGGCCGTGCTCGGTGAGGGGCATGTCGGTCCAGCCGGTGTGCCGTCCGGACCGTGACCACTCGGTCTCACCGTGCCGGACGAGAAAGAGGTCACCCACGTCCGCGCCCTTCCCGCTCGCCTGTCAGCACGGTGTCACAGGGCACCGGGGGCGCGCAGGACGGACTCGGCCAGACGGCCGTTCTCCAGGGCGGCGCCGACTCCGGAGGGGAAGGCGAACCGGCGCCGGGTGTAGCCGTACGCGATGCCGTTCGCCGGGTCGGCGAAGCCCGGCGAGCCGGTCGCACCGCTGTGCCCGAAGGCGCCGGCGGCCAGGAACGCGTAGAGCCCGGGGGTGTGCTCGAAGCCGCGCGCGAAGTGGTCGTCGGCGCCGGTGACCAGGTCCGGGCCCCCGGGGTGCGGAGCTCGCCGAACAGCGCCGCGGTCTCGGGCGTGAGTAGCGGTGGCCTGCCGTCCACTGTGCTGGCATTCCCGGACCGGGCCGCCGGATGTGCCGTCAGGATCCGGTCGACGCGCGCCGCGGTGGCTCCATGGCGATGATCTGCCCGCAGGCGTCCAGCGTGACGGACTTCCGGTGCGCGTCCGTCACGGGCACGACGACACGGTCGGAGTCGTGTGGTGCCCACACCACCGCCTCGCTCTGCCGCACGCACCAGGTGTTGGTGCCTTTCGGGTCGCGGGGCACGTAGCGGAGGTCCACGGTCACGGCCGCTTTCCCGGGCAGGGGGAGGGGCGCCGGGTGACCGAGTCCGGAGCCGTCGATGCTCTCCGCCTTGCCGTTGTGGATCTCAACGCCCGGATAGCCGTCGAACACACACGTCTTCGAGCCCTTGTTGATGGCGGTCATGCGCGCGTTGGGCCGTAGACCGCCGTTCTCGCTCCCGCCGAGCAGGACCAGTGACCACGTCAGCGCAGCCGTACGGCAGGGCGGCGCGGACGCGTCGGGAGTGGCCCTGGCCCTGGTTGTGGTCGTGGTCGTGCCGCAGGCCGTCAGGGCCAGGCCTGCGGTGACCATGCCTGCGGTGACCATGGCGAGTACGCCGGTGAGGCGCCTGGTCGCTCGCATGGTTCCCCCGTGATGTCGTCGCGCCGGTCAGGTGCCCGGCCGGACCAGTGTGTTCTCCGTGCCGAGGGCCTTGGCGCCGGTGTCGGCGTACAGCGAGGTCTCGCCGTCGGACCAGCGCACGACCAGGTCGTCGCCGGTGTGGTCGGAGGTGAGATTCCCAGTGGTCATGACCTGGGCGTGCTGCCAGGTGGTGTTGGGGCCGACCAGCCGGGACCGGGTGCCGAGCCCGGCGGCCGAGACACCGGTGTAGCTGTCGAGCGAGCCGTCGGACCAGCGCACGAGCAGGTCCGCGCCGGCCGTGCCCTTGAGGGCGCCGCCGGCCAGCAGCGCGGCCTTGGTCCAGGTGCCGTTCGCCCCGACGAGCCGCTTGCCGGTGCCGAAGGAGCCGGAGCGGATCGCCGTGTACAGCATCAGGCTGCCGTCGGTCCGGCGGGCCAGCACATCGGTCGCGCCCTTGGCCCCGTGGAACTGCCCGGAGGTGAGCTGTACGACGTTCTTCCAGTCGGAGTTGGGCTTCGCCATCTGCACCTCACGGCCCACCCCGGACGCGCTGAGGGCCGGGTACAGGGTGACCTCGCCGTCGGACCAGCGCACCAGCAGGCCGGGCCGGGTGCCGCCGAAGGTCCCGCCGGTGATGCTCCGGGCGTGCGTCCAGGTGGAGTTGGCCTTCAGCAGCCACTTCTCGGCCCCGAACGCACCCTGGCCGTCCCCGGGATACAGGGTGACTCCGCCGTCGGACCAGACGACGAGCAGATCGCCGATGAGGTCGCCGGTGTAGTCGGCGGAGGCCATCAGCGTGGCCTTCTGCCAGCGGGCCGCGCCACCGGGCAACTGCAGGCCCAGGTAGGGCGGCTGATTGGCGGGCGGGTCCTGTCCGGCCACCGCGTTCGCAAGGAGGTTCGCGGCGTCGGCGCCGAAAGCCGGGGCGTAGCTGATGTAGTCGACGTTCGCGTCGTTGCCGCCGCCGTTGTAGCCGCCGAGGTTGCCGATGACGTGCCCGGTGTGGGCGTCGTCCTGGTAGTCGGTGATCCAGGGGCTGCCGGACGTGCCGCCGTAGAAGCCGCCGCAGGTCATGGCCAGTTGCCGGTAGGCGGGGAGTTGTGTCGTCGGCACGGTGCACTTGACGGCCTGCCCCGTGCTGTTGTGCTGGTAGGCGGGGTAACCGACGACGGTGACGTTCTTCTGCGTGTAGCTGGTGGGCCGGGTGAAGGTCAGTCCACCGCCCACCGCGTCCTGAAGGCTCTGGCCGTTCTGGTTGGGCGAGACCCGCGCGAACGCCGTGTCCAGGTCGGACGAGGGGCCCTTGGTGGTCGACGAGCCCTTGTCGGGCGTGTACCGGGGGTCGATGTAGACGTGCTGGATGTGGAAGATGCCGTACGGCTGCTGGTCGGGGCCGGCGCCCTGCACGAACTGCGGGACGAAGACGTAGTCACCGTTCATGTTCAGCGCGCAGTGGGCCGCGGTGAGGACGACGTTCCGTACGGAGGTGTCGATGACGCTGCCGGTGCAGTGCCAGGTGGTGCCGCTCGGCCCGTCGGACCCGAAGAACGTCCCCACGAGCCGGGTCCCCTTGAACAGGGTGCCTTGCGGGCGGCCCGTCGCCGCGGCCGACTGCCCGGGCCCGGCCGGTGCCGTCCGGCCCCCGTCCAGCGGCTTGGCGTCCGCCATGCGCTGCGCGGTCCAGAACCGCGCGGCCTGCCGGGCCTCCTGCCCGGCGGACGGGTCCGGCGACGCCGCCTGCGCGGCCGGCGTCGCCAGTCCGACGGCTGCCCCGCACATCATGGCCACGGACACGGCCGCCCAGCGTATTCGGTCCGACAGCACTGCTGCTCCCCTGCTTCCCCTGATCATGCGGGGCGATCTTCGCACAGAGGCCGGCGGACGGGCGAACGTCAGTGAGCGACGGCGTACGAGACGAAGGCGGCCCACTGCTGGGGCGCGAAGGCGAGCTGGGGGCCTTGCAGGTGCTTCGAGTCGCGTAACCACTCCAGCGGGGAACCGTTGGCGCCGTGCCGTCGGTCTGTTCCACGGCTGAGTCCGGGCGGGGTCTCCTCCTCGTCGAGGCCCTGGCGAGACACTGGGGGACGACGTGCGGGGACCCCTACACCAAGACGGTGTGGTGCGAGGTCGTCCTCGGCTGAGTGTCACTGCCGGTAGCCGCCGAGGAACCGCCCGATCCGGCCGATCGCCGCCTCCAGGTCCTCCGCGTGCGGCAGGGTGAGGATGCGGAAGTGGTCGGGGGAGGGCCAGTTGAAGCCGGTGCCCTGGACGACCTGGATCTTCTCGCGCAGCAGCAGGTCGAGGACGAACTTCTCGTCGTCGTGGATGCGGTGCACCTTCGGGTCGATGCGCGGGAACGCGTACAGCGCACCCTTGGGCTTGACGCAGGACACCCCGGGGATCTCGTTGAGCTTCTCCCAGGCCACGTTCCGCTGCTCGTACAACCGGCCGCCGGGCACGGTGAGTTCACGGATGGACTGGCGCCCGCCGAGCGCGGCCTGGATGGCGTACTGGGCGGGGGCGTTGGCGCACAGGCGCATGGAGGCCAGCATGGTCAGGCCCTCCAGGTAGTCCTTCGCGTGCTGCCTGGGGCCGGTCACCACCAGCCAGCCGGAGCGGAAGCCCGCCACCCGGTAGGTCTTCGACAGGCCGCAGAAGGTGAGGACGACCAGGTCGGGGGCGAGGGCGGCGGCCGAGTGGTGGACGGCGTCGTCGTAGAGGATCTGGTCGTAGATCTCGTCGGCGAACACCATCAGGCCGTGCCGGCGGGCGAGGTCCAGGATGCCCTCGACGACCTCCTTCGGATACACCGCGCCCGTCGGGTTGTTGGGGTTGATGATGACCACGGCCTTCGTGCGGTCCGTGATCTTCGACGCCATGTCGGCCAGGTCCGGGTTCCAGTCGGCCTGTTCGTCGCACAGGTAGTGGACCGCCTTGCCGCCCGCGAGGGTCGTCGCGGCGGTCCAGAGGGGGAAGTCCGGTGCGGGGATCAGGATTTCGTCGCCGTCCTCGACCAGGGCCGTCACGGCCATGGAGACCAGCTCGGAGACGCCGTTGCCGAGGAAGACGTCGTCGACCCCGACGTCGACGCCCAGGTTCTGGTAGCGCTGGGCGACCGCCCGGCGGGCGGAGAGGATGCCGCGGGAGTCGGTGTAGCCGTGCGCCCGCGGCAGCATCCGGATCATGTCCTGGAGGATCTCCTCCGGCGCCTCGAAACCGAAGGCCGCGGGGTTGCCGGTGTTCAGGCGCAGCACGCTGTGCCCCGCCTCCTCCAGCGCGTTGGCGTGCTCGATCACCGGGCCGCGGATCTCGTAACAGACCTCGCTGAGCTTGTTCGACTGCCGGAACTCCATGCGCCCCTCCGGAAACTCGTGTTGCTTGGTTTTACCAAGCAGGAGCTTGGAAAGTCCAACAACGCGTCTAGACTGCGTCGCATGTCACCACGCCGAAGGTACGACCAGTACTGCTCCGCAGCCCGCGCCCTCGACCTCGTCGGCGACCGCTGGACCCTGCTGATCGTCCGGGAACTGCTGGCCGGCCCCCGCCGCTACACGGACCTGCACGCGGACCTCCCCGGCGTGAGCACGGACGTACTCGCCTCCCGGCTGAAGGACATGGAACGGGACGGCCTCGCGACACGGCGGCGGCTGCCCCCGCCCGGGGCGGCCTACGTGTACGAACTCACCGCGCGCGGACGCCAGTTGCTGCCGGTGCTCCAGGCACTCGGGCGGTGGGGGGAGGGTGAACTGGGGGAGCGGCGGCCCACCGACGCGGTCCGCGCCCACTGGTTCGCCCTGCCGCTGCTGCGCGCACTGGAGGGGGAGGGAATCGTCGAAGTCCGGCTGGAGGAGGGGGACTTCCATCTGCGGGCCGGCGCGGAGGAGGGCCCGGTGTACGGCGAGGGACCCGCCCCGGCCGAGCCCGACGCCCGCCTCACCATGGATGCGGCGACCTGCGAGGCGGTCGCCCGAGGCGAGCTGGCCCTGACCGACGCCGTCCGGGCGGGCCGGGCGACGGTGACGGGCGACGGCGCACTGGCCAAGGCCCTGCGGGAGGCGTAGGAGCGGAAGACGGAAAACGGAAGACGGAAGACGGAAAACGGAAGAGGGAAAAGGGAAGGCCCGCCGGGCAGGCGGGCCTTCGAGTGCGTCGGCTCACATGGTCGGTGGCACCCGGGACGGCCGTCCCGAACCCCGGGTCAGCGCATACCCTCCGATCCCGGCGAGAGCCGCGAGCAGGCCCCCGATCGCGGTCCACACCCACCGGTCGGACCACCAGCCCGACGACCAGCCGTCGTCGGAGCCGAAGCTGGACAGCACCGCCTTCTTCGAACCGCTCCCGCTGTCCTCGGACTTGGCGGCGATCCCGGGAACCAGCGGCTTGGCCAGCGAGCCGTCGACCGCCGCCGCGCCCCCGATGTCCTTGGAGTCGGCACGGACCTCGACGCCGACCGGCTTGCCGAGGTCGGCGGAGCCGAGGTCGACGACCGTCAGCCGGGCGTAGTAGGTGCCGGGCAGCGGGTCGTTGGCCCAGGGCTCCGACCAGCCGCGTACGGTCCGCAGCACACACGCCAGCTCGACGGAGGGCTCCCCCTGCTCGGCCGTACGGGTCGCCGCGCCGTACTGGCAGGCCTGGCGGCGCCGCAGTCCGTCGTACACGTCGAGCTGCCAGGTCTGCGACCCGTGCGCGGCGGGCAGCTTCACCGTCGCCTTGACGGTGGGCCGCTGCCCGGTGTCCGCGGGGAACGACCAGTACAGGTAGTCACCGGTGGAGGCGGACGCGGTGGCGCTCTGCCCCTGCTGGAGCTCCGTCGCCGTACGGAAGGACGTGCCCGCCCGGGTGGGCGCCGCGCCGTCGGCGGAGGCGCTCGGCGACGGGGAGGAGTCGGCCGCGGCCGGACCGGCCGCGAGCCCGAGCGCCAGCAGCGCGGTGCCCAGCACACGTGTGATACGCATCAGTTCGTCCTCCAGATGGCGACCCGCCAGCGCGAAAGCCAGCCCCACAGCACACCCGCCAGGAAGCCGGTCAGCACCAGCGCACCCAGCAGCCACCAGCCGCGTCCGAGACCGAAGGACGCCACGTCGTGATGGCCTGAGGGGCCGTCCACGACATCGACGGTCAGCTCCAGCGGCAGACCGGGCGTGGTCTTGACACCGGCCGCGGGCGAGAAGGAGTTGGTGACCTGCAGGCACACCGTCTCCGCGGGCGCGTTGTCGTCGTCGCCCTCGGGCTTCGGGTAGCGCAGCCCCGTCGAGATCACGTCCGTACGGCCCGTGCCCGCGGCCTCGCCGCGCACGATCTCCCGTCCGTGCCCCGTCACCGCCCGCAGCAGCACCCCGTAGTCGGGGTTCACGGCACGGTCGTCGGCCACGCTCACCGAGGCGCGCAGCTCCTTGCCGGGATCGACGTCGACCTTGTACCAGCGCTGCTGCCCGAACTCCGCACGGTCCGTGTACAGCCCGGACTTCAGCGCCGGTGCCTTCTCGCAGCTCGCGGCGCCCTCGGTGGCCACCGGCGTCACCACCGGATCGGCGGCCCGGTCGACCAACTGTCCGACGCGGCTGCTCAGTTGCTGCTTGTGGCGTACGTCGGTGTAGGTGCCGCCGGTGGCGTCCGCGATGCAGCTGAGCTGGTCGCGGGTCTTGGCGTCCGGCACCAGGCCGAGCGTGTCGATGGTCAGGCCGATGCCCTTGGCCGCTATCTCGCGGGCCACCTCGCACGGGTCGAGCGGCTGGCAGGTGTCCTCGCCGTCGCTGATCAGGACGATACGGCGGGTGCCGTCGCCGCCGTTCAGGTCGTCCGCCGCCTTCAGCAGCGCGGGCCCGATCGGCGTCCAGCCGGTGGGCTGCAGCGTGGCCACCGCGGTCTTCGCGTCGGTGCGGTTCAGCGGGCCTACCGGGTAGAGCTGCGCGGTGTCCTTGCAGCCCTCCTTGCGGTCGTTACCGCGGTAGTTGGCGCCCAGGGTGCGGATGCCGAGCTTGACCTCCTGCGGGGTCGCGTCGAGCACCTCGTTGAACGCCTGCTTCGCCGCGGCCATCCGGGAGTCGCCGTCGATGTCCCGTGTCCGCATCGAACCGCTGACATCCAGCACGAGTTCGACCTTCGGGGCGGTCGCCTGCGTCTCGTCGGCGACGGCTCCGCCGGGGAACGCGATCCCGGCCGCCAGGGCGGCGAGCAGAGCACAGACGCCCGCCGCCAGCCGTTGTCTTGTGATCATCGCCGGATCTTATGGACCGGACGGGCCGGTCTCCAAAACGAGCGGGTTCGGCAGGGACATCCACTGGTCGCCCGGGGTTCGGGGAGACAGCCGCATCAGGGCCAACGCCTTGGCCGGGAGCAGTCCTTCGCGCAGGGCGCGGCTGTCGGGGGTGTCCGGCAGGTCCGGTACGGCGGCCGACAGGGCCGCCCCCAGTGCCGGGCCCGAGCCCGCCGTACCGGCCAGGGCGCCCCCCACGAGGGAGCCGAACAGCTTGCGGCGCAGGGCCGTTTCGTCGTCGGTGATCAGTCGGCCGGTGAGCGGGGGCGGGGTGATGCCGTGCCGGGTCAGCCGGGCGGGGCTGATCCGGATGTCGGCCAGATCGCGGTAGACCAGCCGCAGCGGGGTGCCGTCGGCCGCGAGGATCACCAGCAGGTTCTGGCCGTGCGCCTCCAGGGCCACGCCGAGATCGAGCAGCCGCAGGCCCACGGCCAGCGCCAGCCGGGTGAAGCCGGCCAGCCAGCCCGGTGTGTCCGGCAGCCCGGTCAGGGCGAGCGCGGCCACCGGAACGACCCGCTCGCCCGGACCCGCGTACACCTGCGGCGACTCCCGCAGCAGCGCGGCCAGATCGGGGGAGTGGGCCGAGACCGCGGCCGGTGTGCGAGTGATGTGCAGCAGCCCGTCGGTGTGCGCCGCCAGCTCCTCGCCGAGGGCGGACAGGGGCGCCGCGGCCCGCACCGAGTACGGCGAGATGTCCCGCACGGAGGACGTCAGCCGCGCGCTCAGCGCGGTCTTCACATGCGGTCCGTCCGCCAGCGCGAGCGTGCGCAGGGACAGCAGGGGGCGGGCCGGGCGCCAGGGGTCGTACGCTCGCTTGAGCACATGGGCGGCCTGCCAGGGGTGCACGGGCACCAGCAGCCGGTCCCCGTCGCGCAGTTCCGCCGGCCAGTCGCCGCTCACCAGGCACTCCTCCGCCGGCACCGGCACCGTGCCCAGCTCCACCACCGGCCGGTGCTCCGGCCCGTACGCCAGCTGGTCGGCCACCGAGAAACCGGGCCGGGCACGGCAGTTGGGGTGGAAGGGATGCCCGTCGGTCACCCGCTGCTCCCACTCCCAGTCCCGGTCCGGCCACTCCTTCGGGTGATCCGCATCGGCCCGCGACAGCGCCAACGAGGCGACGCTCCCGGCCAGTTCGGCCGCGAAGGCGGCGCCGTGCGGCACGGCGAGGGCGGTCATCAGCCCGGCCGGATCGACGTGCCGCTCCCGGTCCAGGCGGACCCCGGTGACGTACGCGCCGGTGCTGTACGGGTCCGCGGGCGGCCCGTACAGCGTCCGGCCGTCGGCGAGCCGCAGCGCGAGGCTGTGCGCGCCGTGCGTCCGGGCGGTGACCCAGGGCAGCGGCTCATGGGCCAGCGCCCGCCACAGCCGGGTCAGCACCGCGGCGCGGGCGCCCGGCAGCTCGGCCGTGTACCGGGGCAGCAACGCGGGCCGCAGGGCGGTCAGCTCGTCAGCGACCTCGGCCTCTGCGGTGGGGGGACGGTGCACGGTCGGCTCCTCGGGTACACACGGCAGGCAGGACGATTGTCAGGGACGACAGACATACTGATCGCGAGCACACCGGACGAAACGAATGGATCGCGTGGACTCCTCCCTCTCCTTCGGAGCACCCGCCACCGAGGACGCCGGCCGCCGGGCCGACGCCTACGCGGCCGCGCCCCTGCTGAACTGCCTGCTGCGCGAGGTGGCCGAGCCGCTCGCGGACCCCGGTGACCCGCGGGTCCACCGGCTGCCGAGCGGGCGGCTGCTGCGCGTACGGGCCGGCCGGCGGCCCGCCGACCCCGAGGTGCGCGCGGCCGGGACCTGGCACCGGATCGGCCACACCGAGCTGGTCAAACTGGTCGCCGAGGAGCTGCGCCGGCACACCGGGCTGCCTTGCGGTGACCTGCCCGCCGAGATGATCGACAGCCGGGACGCGGTCGCCGCGCTGCTCACCGCCCGCGCACGGGCCACGGCGCCCGCCGACCCCTATCTGCGGTCCGAGCAGTCCCTGATCACCGGCCACCCGTACCACCCGGCGCCCAAGGCGCGCGGCGGCGGCCCGGTCGCCTCCTGGCTGCCGTACGCCCCCGAGGCGCATGCCCGCTTCCCGCTGGTGCTGCTCGGCGTCCGCGAGGACCAGGTGGCCGAGGAGGGCGACACCGGCGCCCTGGACGCGCTCGGCACGGCCCCGCCCGGTTACCGGCTGCTGCCGGCCCACCCCTGGCAGCTGGAGCTGGTGGGCCGGGAGCTGGCGGACGCCTTCGCGGACGGCCGCCTGCTCCGCCTCGGCACGACCGCCTTCGACACCTGGCCGACGGCGGCGATCCGCACGGTGTACGAGCCTGGGCGCGACCTGTTCCTGAAGTTCAGCCTGGACGTCCGCATCACCAACGACATCCGCCGGCTGTGGCGCCACGACCTGCGCAGGCTGCGCCGCACGGACACGGCCGCCGGGCATGCCTTCGCGGCGATGGGGCCGCCCGCGGCCTGGCTGAGCGACCGCGGTTACCGCACGGCCGCCTTCGCCTTCGAGGAGCTGGCCGTCCTCGTCCGCGACGGGCTGCGCGGCCACCTGCTGCCCGGCGCCACCCCGCTGCTCGCGGCCGGGCTCGCCGAGGGCTTCGACGGCAGCCCGCCGGCCACCGCGGCCGACCCGGCGGCCTGGTGGGAGGCGTATCTGCGCCAGGTCGTGCCGCCCGCCCTCACCGCCTTCGACGACCACGGGGTCGTCGTGGAGGCCCATCTGCAGAACACCCTCGTGGCCGTGGACCCGGCCGGTACGCCCGTCCAGGCGCTGTTCCGGGACGCCGAGGGCGTCAAGGTGCTGCCGGACGTGACCCGGGCCGCGGGCTGGGAGCGGCTGGTGTACTGCCTGGTCGTCAACCATCTCGCCGAGATCGCCGCAGCCCTGGCCGAACAGCACCCGGGGTTCGACCCCTGGCCCGCCGCCCGCCGCGAACTCGCCCGGCACGACCTGCCCGAGATCCCCGCCCTGCTCACCTCGCCCACGCTGCCCGGCAAGACCAACCTGCTGCTGCGCTGGACCGGGGCGGACGGCGCGGACGCCCGCTACCGGCCCCTGCCGAACCCGCTGGCGGCCGGCTGACCCGCGGTGGGCCTACGGATCCTGCGGGGCCGCTGCCGGGCCGGCCGGGCTTGCCGGGCCTGCCGGACGTACCGGCCCCGTGGGCTTACCGGGCCTGCGGGGCTTACGGGGCCTGCGGGGCTTACGGGGCATGTGCGGCCACCGGCCTGCGCGCTTACCGGGCCGTACCGAAGTCCTGGGTCCAGTAGCTGCCCGGCTGCGCGAGACCGACGCCGATCTCCTTGAACGAGCAGTCGAGGATGTTGGCCCGGTGTCCGGGGCTGTTCATCCAGCCCGTCATGACCTGGTCCGCGGTGGCGTAGCCGTAGGCGACGTTCTCGCCGTAGGCGCTCCAGGCGTAGCCGGCGCGCGTGATGCGGTCGCCCGGGGACGAGCCGTCGGACCCGGTGTGCGACATGTTCTGGTGGGCCGCCATGTCCGCGCTGTGGGCCTGCGCGGCCTTCATCAGCGCCGCGTTCACGGTCAGGGGATGGCAACCGACCTTGGCGCGCTCGGCGTTGACGAGCTGCACGATGCGTGCGGTGACCCCGGACGCCGTCGCCGTGGGCTTCGGGGTGCTCGGCGCGGCGGGGGCCTTGGACGCGGCTGCGATGGTCCTGGGGGCGCTGGGCGCGGCCGTCTTGTGGGTGCTCGGGGGAGCGGTGGCCGGGTGCGTGGGCGACGCGGTGGCCTGCGGCGTACCGGTGTGACGGTGGCCGTTGCTGTGGTGATGCCGGTGGCCGTGGTGGTGCCGGTGCTCGGGGGTGGTCGTCGCGGCGGCGTCGGACCGGTCCGTCCCGCCGTTCGGCCAGCCGGAACAGGCCAGGGCGACGGACGGCACGCCCACGGCGCCGATGGCTACGGTGCCGATGACTATCCGCCGGAAACGCTGCGCTTTACGGTGCTTGGCCATGCGTGAACCTCACTCGGTGATCGCCGAGCGCTCATTCTCAGGACGGCCTCACAAGAAGCGCAAAGGCCCCTTCTACTACCTCACCTCGTAGACCCTGACGGCTCTTGCCAGCCGGGTGGAGAGATGCCGACTTCGCGTCCGCGATGTTTGCTGATGCCTGGTGGGCCGTCAGGAGGGGTCTTTCTGCGATGAATACGGGACCGCGCCGAGAGGGCGGCATGGCGGTGCTCGCAGAACAGCTCATGCGCACGGCAAGACGGACAAATCCCATATTGTCGCCGGAGTCGCGTCTACTACCCGGCACGACTAGGTCCCGAACGCGGCGTGACGCATGTCACTCATGGCCATGGTTGGCGGGTCGTGGAACCCGGCCCCACATCGTGACCGTGGGCGTGACCGGAACCCGGGGTTGTGGTTTTCTGATGCCTGCACTCCACTCCGCCCGCAAGGCGGTACGCCGGCTCCGTCCGCTGTTCGGTACGGCCGCGCTCGGTCTCACCGACGGCGACCGGCTGCTGGCCTGGGACGGGCCGGGCCGGCACCACGAGGACAAGGCATGGGACCGGGTCCGCCAGGTGCCGGCCACGGGCCGTACCCAGACCTTCGCCGTCGACTGCCCCGACCCGGACTGCCCGGTGCGCCGGGGCGCCGCCGCGCCGCTCACCGTCGAAGGGCGCGTGCTCGGCGCGCTCGTCGTGCTCGGCGCCATGGAGTCGGCCGACGCGGTCCGGGCCACCGAGGAGGTGGCCCGCTGGATCTCCGTACAGCTCGAACTCGCCGATCTCGACCGGACCCGCACGGGACTGATCGAGGCGGAGATCCGCGCGCTGCGCGCCCAGATCTCCCCGCACTTCATCTACAACTCCCTCGCGGCGATCGCCTCGTTCGTACGCACCGACCCCGCGCGGGCCCGCGAACTCCTGCTGGAGTTCGCCGACTTCACCCGCTACTCCTTCCGCCGTCACGGTGAGTTCACCACGCTGGCCGAGGAGTTGCGCTCGACCGAGCAGTTCCTGGAACTGGTGCGGGCCCGGTTCGGGCAGCGGCTGGAGGTGACCCTGCAGATCGCCCCCGAGGTGCTGCCCGTGGCCGTACCGTTCCTGTGCCTGCAGCCGCTGGTGGAGAACGCGGTCAAGCACGGACTGGAGGAGAGCGTCGAGCGCAGCCGCATCACCCTCACCGCGAAGGACGAGGGGGCCTTGGCCCGCATCGAAATCGAGGACAACGGAGTCGGTATGGAACCGGACCGGCTCCGCCGCATCCTGCGTGGCGAGGACGGCCCCGCGACCGGCATCGGGCTGCGCAACGTCGACGAGCGGCTGCGCCAGGTCTACGGCGAGGAGCACGGCCTGGTGATCGAGACCGGCGTGGGAGCCGGGACGAAGATCACGATCCGGGTCCCCAAGTACCGCACCGGAGTGCACAGCGGCCCCCCGCGCACCGCGTCCGCGCCCGGGAGCGCATGACCGGCGCGGGCCGTGCACGCCCGGTTACTATGCCGGTCGAGGCTGATCGTGAGACGAAACCGCCGGGGAGCCAGGGAACATGCTGAGGGAGGTCACCGCAGACCGCTACATCGCGCCCCTGCGGTCCGGCGGCTCCGTCCCCGGGCTCGTCGAGGCCGACGACGACGGCACCTACGTAGTGAAGTTCACCGGCTCCGCGCAGGGACACAAGGCGCTGGTCGCCGAGGTGATCGTCGGCGAACTCGCCCGCGCGCTCGGCCTGCGCTTCCCCGAGCTGGTCCTCGTCCACTTCGACCCCGCGATCGCCGCCGCCGAACCGCACCAGGAGGTCCGGGAGCTGCACGGCGCGAGCGCGGGCGTGAACCTCGGCATGGACTACCTGCCGGGTGCCCGGGACTTCACTCCGGAGATCGCGAAGACCTTTCCCGTGGACCCGCTGGAGGCGGGCCGGATCGTCTGGCTGGACGCGCTGACCGTCAACGTGGACCGCACCGTCCACAGCTCCAACCTCATGGTCTGGCCCACGCTCGGCACCGCACCACCGCGCCTGTGGCTCATCGACCACGGCGCCGCCCTCGTCTTCCACCACCGCTGGGACACCTCGACCCCGGGCAAGAGGTACGACTTCCGCCACCACGCCCTCGGCCACTACGGCCCCGACGTGCGCGCCGCCGACGCCGAACTGGCCCCGCGGGTGACCGAGGAGCTGCTGCGCGGGATCGTCGCCGAGGTCCCGGACCCCTGGCTGGCCGAGGACGCGGGCTTCGCGACCCCGGACGACGTCCGCGCCGCCTACGCCGACTACCTCCTGGCCCGGGTCCGCCTGTCGCCCGAGTGGCTGCCCACCGACTTCCCGAGCCGCGAGCAGCTCGCGGCCGAGGAGGCCGCCCGCGCGGCCAGGACCCAGGCCGGCCGCCCGGCCTGGCTCAAGCACGTCCCCGACCTGCACGGCGAGCCGGCGGCGGAACAGGACCGGTAGCCCACGGCGGTCAAGCGCCCGGTACGCGACCGAGCGGCCCGGGGAAGCAGTTCCCTGGGCCACTCGGACGAACCCGCGTAGGGCGTCAGCCCGCCAGCTGCTCGTACGCCGGCAGGGTGAGGAAGTCGGCGTAGTTCTCGTCCAGGGAGACCTTCAGCAGCAGGTCGTGGGCCTCCTGCCAGTGGCCGGCGGCGAAGGCCTGCTCGCCGATCTCCTTGCGGATCTCGGACAGTTCCTCGGCGGCGACCTTGCGGGCCAGCTCGGGCGTGGCCCTGTCGCCGTTCTCGAACTCGACGCCCGCGTTGATCCACTGCCAGATCTGGGAGCGGGAGATCTCGGCGGTGGCCGCGTCCTCCATCAGGTTGAAGATGGCGACCGCGCCGAGCCCGCGCAGCCAGGCCTCGATGTACCGGATGCCGACCTGGACGGCGTTGACGAGACCGTTGTACGTCGGCTTCGCGTCCAGGGAGTCGACGGCGATCAGGTCGGCCGCTTCGACGTGGACGTCCTCGCGCAGCCGGTCCTTCTGGTTCGGCTTGTCGCCGAGCACCTTGTCGAAGGACTCCATGGCGATCGGGACGAGGTCGGGGTGGGCGACCCAGGAGCCGTCGAAACCGTCGCCCGCCTCGCGGTCCTTGTCGGCGCGGACCTTCTCGAAGGCGACCTTGTTGACCTCGGCGTCGCGCCGGGACGGGATGAACGCGGCCATGCCGCCGATCGCGTGCGCGCCGCGCTTGTGGCAGGTGCGCACGAGGAGTTCGGTGTACGCCCGCATGAACGGGGCCGTCATCGTGACCGCGTTGCGGTCCGGCAGGACGAACCTGGCGCCGCCGTCACGGAAGTTCTTCACGATGGAGAACAGGTAGTCCCAGCGGCCGGCGTTCAACCCCGAGGCGTGGTCGCGGAGTTCGTAGAGGATCTCCTCCATCTCGTACGCGGCCGTGATCGTCTCGATCAGGACGGTCGCCCGGATGGTGCCCTGCGGGATGCCGACGTAGTCCTGCGCGAACACGAACACGTCGTTCCACAGCCGGGCCTCGAGGTGCGACTCGGTCTTCGGCAGGTAGAAGTACGGGCCCTTGCCGAGGTCCAGCAGCCGCTGCGCGTTGTGGAAGAAGTACAGGCCGAAGTCGACGAATGCGCCCGGGACCGGCGTACCGTCGGCGTCGACCAGGTGCCGCTCGTTCAGGTGCCAGCCGCGCGGGCGCATGACGACCGTCGCCAGCTCCTCGTTCGGCCGCAGGGCGTACGACTTGCCGGACTTCGGGTCGGTGAAGTCGATGTTCCGGGTGTAGGCGTCGATCAGGTTGACCTGGCCGAGGACCACGTTCTCCCAGGTGGGCGCGGAGGCGTCCTCGAAGTCGGCGAGCCAGACCTTCGCGCCCGAGTTGAGCGCGTTGATGGTCATCTTGCGGTCGGTGGGGCCGGTGATCTCGACGCGCCGGTCGTTCAGCGCGGCCGGGGCCGGGGCGACCTTCCAGGAGTCGTCCGCGCGGATCGCGGCCGTCTCGGGGAGGAAGTCGAGCGTGGAGGTGCGGGCGATCTCGGCGCGGCGCTCGGCCCGGCGGGCGAGGAGTTCGTCACGGCGCGGGGTGAACCGCCGGTGCAGCTCCGCCACGAAGGCGAGCGCCGCGTCCGTGAGGACCTCTTCCTGCCGGGGCAGGGGCTCGGCGTCGACGATGGCCAGCGGGGACGGCGCTGGTGCGGACATGAGCTGTCACTTCCTTCAGCGGTGGCACCGGGTGCCTAGTGGCACGAATAGGGCAAACAGCGCCGACTGTGCGGGCAGGCGCTTCTGAACAGTGGATAGTAGTTTCCTCATCGTGGAACTTCAATGGTTTGTTGATATCGAGATTCTCTGAGTCGAGGGAAGGTGGCGCCCAGTGCCACCCCGTTCACTCAAGGTGGCGCAGATCGGCTTCGGTGTCGATGTCGTACGGCTCGGCCACGTCCGCGCACTCCACGAGCCGGATCCGTCCGGCGTGCCCCTTGAGGTAGTCCCGGGCCCCGCGATCCCCGGTGGCGGTCGCCGCGATGCCCGCCCAGTGGGCCGCGCCGAAGAGGACGGGATGCCCGCGTATGCCGTCGTAGGCGGCCGACACCAGCGATTTCTCGTCCTCGTACGCGCCGAGCACCCGCGCCACGGCCGCCGCCCCGATGCCCGGCTGGTCGACGAGGCTCACCAGGGCCGCGCGCACGCCGGTGCCGTCGAACGAGGCCAGTCCGGCCCGCAGCGAGGTACCCATGCCCCGGGCCCAGTCGGGGTTGTCCACGAGCACACAGCCGCTGAGCTCGGCCCGCGCCCGCACGTCCTCGGCGCGGGCGCCCAGCACCACGTGCACCCGCGCGCATCCGGCCGCGCGCAGCACTCCGACCGCGTGCTCGACCAGCGGCCGTCCCCGGTGCTCCAGCAGCGCCTTGGGCCGCCCGCCGAGCCGTCTGCCCCCGCCGGCGGCGAGCAGCAGCCCGGCGACCTCCTCGCGATGGATGTCCGTCATGCGTCCTGCATACCTGACGGGCAGGCCGGCGGCCGGTTTCGTTGGGCTGAATTTCGGTCCGCCCTGTGGCGCTCCCGGACACGGTGGCGTTTACTGGCCCGCGCACGTCGGCGTGAGAGGGGGAGGGCTGTGTTGCGGAGCTTGGGGCAGAGGCCAGTGACCGGCAGCGGCGAGGACCCTAGGGTGGCGGAGTTGCGGACCGCGGTGTCCCGGCTGCGCCGCGAACTCGCCGCGCTCCCGTCCGACTTCCCCGACCGCGCCATAGCCGAGGACGAACTGGCCGCCCTGGCGGCGATGGCCACCGGCGGCCGCCCGGAGATCCCCCGCCTGCGCAGCTCCCTGTTACTGATCGCGGGCGCGATCGGCTCGGTCAGCGCATTGGCGAGGGGCTTGAGCGGGGTCCGGGAGGCGGTGGATCTCTTCGGGGAACCAATGCAGCGGGGGTGAGTGCACCGCACTCGCACCCGCCGACGGTCAATGCCTCCCGAGCTCTCAGGCGCCCGAACTGGCCAGCGCCTGGGACAACTCGACGGCAATCTGCTGCAGCACGGGCACGATCTTCTCGGTGGCCGCTTCGGTGACCCGCCCGGCCGGCCCGGAGATCGAGATCGCCGCAGCCGTCGGAGACTCCGGCACGGACACCGCGAGGCACCGCACCCCTATCTCCTGCTCGTTGTCGTCCACGGCGTACCCCAGCTGCCGTACATCCTCCAGCGCCGCGAGGAACCCCTCCGGCGTGGTGATGGTCTTCTCGGTCGCGGCCGGCATCCCCGTACGGGCCAGCAGCGCCCGCACCTCGTCGTCCGGCACCCCGGCGAGGAGCGCCTTGCCGACGCCGGTCGAGTGCGGAAGCACCCGCCGGCCCACTTCCGTGAACATCCGCATCGAGTGCTTCGACGGCACCTGGGCGACGTACACGATCTCGTCGCCGTCCAGCAGTGCCATGTTCGCCGTCTCGCCGGTCTCCTCGACCAGCCGCGCGAGATACGGCCGCGCCCAGGTGCCGAGCAGCCGGGACGCCGACTCGCCGAGCCGGATCAGCCGGGGGCCGAGCGCGTACCGCCGGTTCGGCTGCTGGCGGACGTACCCGCAGGCGACCAGGGTGCGCATCAGCCGGTGGATGGTCGGCAGCGGCAGCCCGCTGGTCGCGGACAGCTCACTCAGGCCGACCTCGCCGCCCGCGTCCGCCATCCGCTCGAGCAGATCGAAGGCGCGCTCCAGGGACTGGACCCCGCCTGCGGCGGCGGGTTTGGCGGAGTCGGTGGTGCTGGCGCTGGACGTCGGCACGGCGCGTTCCTTTCGGGACTGGCAAGAGGGCAGAAGCCTACCCGGCAGTCGGTTGACTCCCTGCTTGTACGTAGCTACGTTCTGCTTGCTGGAATTCTAATTCCGCTTTGTGGAAAAGTCCAGAGATGGGCGCGGATCGCATGCCGTCCCGAAGTGTGCCCCTTGACTGCGGGGAAGCGGGAGTGAAGACTCCTTCAACAGAACGTTGAAATCCGTTACGTGGGTGTAAATCCCGTTTCCTGGGCGTAAAACGGCGGTACAGAGAGGGGTTCGGGTGTCCGACGCTGAACTGGTCCTGCGCTCGACGCGCGTCATCACTCCTGAAGGGACGCGGGCCGCCACGGTCACCGTGACCGCCGGGAGGATCACGGCCGTCCTGCCGTACGACACCGAGGTCCCGGCCGGCGTGCGGCTGGCGGACCTCGGCGACGACGTCCTGCTGCCCGGCCTGGTCGACACCCACGTGCACGTCAACGACCCGGGCCGCACCGAGTGGGAGGGTTTCTGGACCGCCACCCGCGCCGCGGCGGCCGGCGGCATCACCACGCTGATCGACATGCCGCTCAACTCCCTCCCGCCGACCACGACCGTCGACAACCTGCACGTGAAGCAGGCGGTCGCCGCCGACAAGGCGCACATCGACGTCGGCTTCTGGGGCGGCGCCCTGCCGGACAACGTCAAGGACCTGCGCCCGCTGCAGGACGCCGGTGTCTTCGGCTTCAAGGCGTTCCTGTCCCCGTCCGGCGTGGACGAGTTCCCGCACCTCGACCAGGACCGGCTCGCCCGGTCGATGGCGGAGATCGCGGGCTTCGACGGCCTGCTGATCGTGCACGCCGAGGACCCGCACCACCTCGCCACCGCCCCGCAGCACGGCGGCCCCAGGTACGCCGACTTCCTCGCCTCCCGCCCGCGCGACGCCGAGGACACGGCCATCGCGAACCTGATCGCGCAGGCCCGGCGCCTCCACGCGCGCGTGCACGTGCTGCACCTGTCCTCCAGTGACGCGCTGCCGCTGATCCGCGCGGCCCGCGCCGAGGGCGTGCGGATCACCGTGGAGACCTGCCCGCACTACCTCACCCTCACCGCGGAGGAAGTCCCGGACGGCGCCAGCGAGTTCAAGTGCTGCCCGCCCATCCGTGAGGCCGCCAACCAGGACCTGCTGTGGGAGGCGTTGGCCGACGGCACGATCGACTGTGTCGTCACCGACCACTCGCCCTCCACCGCCGACCTGAAGACCGACGACTTCGCCACCGCCTGGGGCGGCATCTCCGGCCTCCAGCTCAGCCTCTCCGCCGTATGGACCGAGGCCCGCAAGCGCGGCCACGGCCTGGAGGACGTCGTGCGCTGGATGTCCACGCAGACCGCCGCCCTGGTCGGCCTCGACGCGCGGAAGGGCGCCATCGCGCCCGGCCACGACGCGGACTTCGCGGTCCTCGCCCCCGACGAGACCTTCACCGTCGACCCGGCCGGCCTCCAGCACCGCAACCGGGTCACCGCGTACGCCGGCAAGACCCTGTACGGCGTCGTGAAGTCCACCTGGCTGCGCGGCGAACGCATCGTCGACGGCGGCGAGTTCACCGAGCCCAGGGGCACGCTGCTCGCCAGCCCCCAGTAAGCCACCCCGCACCCGCAACCGGCCGACTCCGGAAAGGACCCCCTGATCACCGTGACGGCGATACCCAGCTTCACCGGCGACGCGAACCCCTACGGAGGCGGCGACCCGTACGCGGACTACCGCACCGCCGACTTCCCCTTCACCCAGTACGCCAACCTCGCCGACCGGCAGCTCGGCGCCGGTGTCATCGCCGCCAACGACGAGTTCTTCGCCCAGCGGGAGAACCTGCTGGTACCCGAGCCCGCCGAGTTCGACCCCGAGCACTTCGGGCACAAGGGCAAGATCATGGACGGCTGGGAGACCCGCCGCCGGCGTGGCGTGTCCGCCGAGCACCCGTGGCCGGCCGCCGAGGACCACGACTGGGCCCTGGTCCGCCTCGGCGCGCCGGGCGTCGTGCGCGGCATCGTCGTCGACACCGCCCACTTCCGCGGCAACTACCCGCAGGCGGTCTCCATCGAGGGCACGTCCGTAGCCGGCTCGCCGTCCCCGGAGGAACTGCTGGGCGACGACGTGAAGTGGACGACGCTCGTCCCGCGCACCGCGGTCGGCGGCCACGCGGCGAATGGTTTCGCCGTATCGGTGGAGCAGCGCTTCACCCACCTGCGGGTCAACCAGCACCCCGACGGCGGCATCGCCCGCCTGCGCGTGTACGGCGAGGTCGTCCCGGACCCGGAGTGGCTCGCGGTCCTCGGCACCTTCGACGTGGTCGCCCTGGAGAACGGCGGCCGGGTCGAGGACGCCTCCAACCTCTTCTACTCGCCGGCCACCAACACCATCCAGCCGGGCCGCTCCCGCAAGATGGACGACGGCTGGGAGACCCGCCGCCGACGCGACCAGGGCAACGACTGGATCCGCTACGGACTGGCGGCGCAGTCGAAGATCCGCGCCATCGAGATCGACACGGCCTATCTGAAGGGCAACAGCGCCGGCTGGGCCTCGGTGTCGGTGAAGGACGGCGAGAACGGCGAGTGGGTGGAAGTCCTCCCGCGCACCCGCCTCCAGCCCGACACCAACCACCGCTTCGTGCTCCCGGAGCCGGCCGTCGGCACGCACGCGCGCGTGGACATCTTCCCCGACGGCGGCATCTCCCGCCTGCGCCTGTACGGCTCCCTGACCGGGCAGGGCACGGCCGACCTCGCCGCCCGGCACCAGGAACTGGGCGGCTGACCCACCCCTTACCCGCGCGGGGCGCCCCGGCCTGGACAGCACCGGGGCGCCCCGCGTGTCACCCACAAGGACCCGTTGCCGGACTGGCTGGAACTTACGGGTCCCTCTCCCGCGTTCTTCCCGCGTGACCCTTCAGCAAGAGATCGTCGGCAACGCCATGCAGATGGCGGTCGTCAACCTGCAGCCCGGCCAGACCGTGTACTGCGAGGCCGGAAAGTTCCTGTTCAAGACGACGAACGTGACCATGGAGACGCGGCTGTCCGGCCCGTCGAACAACGGCGGACAGCAGCAGGGCGGCTCCGGCGGCATGGGTGGCCTGCTGCGCCAGGCCATGGGCACCGCCATGCAGGTGGGCCAGCGCATGCTCGCGGGAGAGTCGCTGGCGTTCCAGTACTTCACCTCCCAGGGCGGTGAGGGCACGGTCGGCTTCGCGGGCGTGCTCCCGGGCGAGATGCGCGCGCTGGAACTCGACGGCACGCGCGCGTGGTTCGCGGAGAAGGACGCCTTCGTGGCCGCCGAGTCCACCGTCGAATTCGGCATCGCCTTCGCCGGCGCCCGCACCGGCATGAGCGGCGGCGAGGGCTTCATCCTGGAGAAGTTCACCGGGTACGGCACGGTGATCATCGCCGGCGCGGGCAATTTCATCGATCTCAACCCCGCGGACTTCGGCGGCCGGATCGAGGTGGACACCGGCTGTGTGGTCGCCTTCGAGGAGGGCATCCAGTACGGCGTCCAGCGCGTCGGCGGCCTCAACCGCCAGGGGATCATGAACGCCGTGTTCGGCGGCGAGGGCCTGTCCCTGGCCACCCTGGAGGGCAACGGCCGGGTGATCCTGCAGTCCCTCACCATCGAGAGCCTCGCCAACGCCCTGAAGAAGGCCCAGGGCGGTGACAAGCAGGGCCCGACCGGCGGGCTGTTCTCCACCCACGCCGGCTGAACCGATGAGTTGCGGGTCCGGGCGGGGTCTGACCTGATGACAGCGGACCCCGCACCCGGAAGAAGGCACCCGCCATGGCCAAGCTCGTCTCCACCGTCTTCGTCACCCTCGACGGCGTCTACCAGGCACCCGGCGGCCCCCGGGAAGACCCCAGCGGCGGCTTCACCCACGGCGGCTGGAGCTTTCCGCACGGCGACGACGACTTCGGCCGCTTCGTCACCGAGGTCTTCGACCGGGCCGGCGCCTTCCTGCTCGGCCGCCGTACCTACGACATCTTCGCCTCCTACTGGCCGAAGATGACCGACCCGGCCGACCCCATCGCCGGCAGGCTCAACGCACTCCCGAAGTACGTCGTCTCCGCCACCCTCCAGTCGCCCGACTGGTCCGGCACCACGGTGATCGACGGCGACCTCGCCAAGGAGGTGCAGGCCCTCAAGGAGCGCACGGAGGGTGAACTCCAGATCCACGGCAGCGGCGCCCTGGTCCGTTCCCTCCTCGACCTCCGGCTCCTGGACACCCTGCACCTGCTGACCTTCCCGGTCGTCCTCGGCACCGGCCGCCGCCTGTTCCCCGAGGGCACGGTCCCCACCGGCTTCCGGCACACCGGCGGCCGCATCACGGGCAAGGGCGTCTCCATCCAGTCGTACGACCTGGCGGGCAGCCCCGAGTACGGGTCGTACGAACTCCCCGACGACGCCTGAGGCGGCCCCGGGCGCTTCCGCATGCGGTGGCGCCCGGGACTGATCCACCCCTGTGCCGTGTGGTGTCGATCCCACGGCCCGCGGAGGGGCTGCCGGCCGCAGCCCCTCCGCGGGCGATCGGACGGTGGCTCAGTCTTCGTCGGGGCCGAGGACCCGGGCCTTGAGCTTGACCGGGCTGGCGGTACCGACGGTGAGCTGTCCATCGGTGTAACGGCCGGGCATCGCTCCGTCGACCGCGGAGATCTGGGCCGAGTAGCCCAGCGCCTCCTTGTTGTCGGCGAGGTACGGGTTCTGGGTGAAGGTCAGTGTGCGACCGCCGTTGGAGAGGCTGCCCTGCGAGGTGTTCATATTGCTCTTCGCCTGCATGGTGTTGACGTCGTGATAGGCCCAGGAGAGCCAGCCGGTGAAGGCGAAGCCCGTGGGTGCCTTGAGCGTGAAGGTGATGTCCCCGGGGTTCACGGGGTCGGGGATGGTGCTGACGATGCCGAAGGCGAGTTGGGTCGGGACTCCGCCCGGGGCATCCTCGGGGATGCCCTGCTGGAAGATGTAGAGCTTCTTCTCGTCGCCCTGCTTGACAGGGGCTTTGGTCTCCGTGGCCATGCGAACTTCCTTTCTGTGGACGCGGTGGTGCGTGAGGGGGTGGCGTGGAGCGCGGGTCCGGGTCCTGTTACGGCGCCCCGGTCCTGTTGAAGCCCTTGTCGAGGTAGGGGTACTGGTCCACCACGAAGTTGTCGTGGACCAGGCGGGCGATGCCGCCCTGGTCTCGCCAGACCTCCTCGGAGGAGCCGAAGGAGAATCCGCCGAATTCCTGGCGGACCTCATTGGTGTAGACCCGGTAGCGCTGGCCGGGCTGGATGACCGTCCCCGGCGGGAAGGTGTAGGCGTGCCCGGTCGGCTTGGACTCCGCGGCCCAGCCGGTCAGGTCCTGGGGTGCGCCGCCCTTGTTGAGGATCTCGATGTATTCGTCGGGCTGGCCCGTGCCGTTGCCCAGGTAGCGCAGGTCGGAGATGATCACGTCCGGCTCGTCGACGGTGAACATGCAGACGACCTCGGCGAAGTTGACCCCGCCCTCGGGGCTGCGGAACTGCCGGACGATCTGCCCGCCCCGCTTGAACCCGCTCAGGACGGCCTTGTACTGCTTTCCGTCGATCGTGACGGGCTGCGGGTGGATGAACTCCTGCAGATCGACCAGATCGTCATCCGCGGGACTGCTGCCGGTGGTGTTGGGTGTCTCGTAGTGATGGAAGGTGAAGTTCAGATCGGTCGTGCTGCCGTCCTCGAACATGACGTTGACGGCGAGCTGGACGTTGAACCTGTCCGGGCTGACGCTGGTGGGGAGATTGCGGTGCACGAAGGTACCGACGACGAACTCGGTGCCGTCGAGCTGGACGTCCGCGGCCGAACCGCGGAACTGGTACCCGCTCTGCGATCCGCTGCTGCCCCACCGGAGGTCCGCGCTGCCCAGACCGTTGACCGGCGAGATGCCCGGGGTGGTGGACGGGAAGACGCCGGAGGTGACGACTGTGGTCATGGTGTCCGACTCCTGCTCTCTCAGTCCTCGTCCTCGACGACCTCGGCCTTGAGCTTGGCCGGGGGCGCGGTGCCGATCTGGGCGACGCCGTCGGTGAAGCGGCCGGGCCTGGCGCCGTCGACGGCTTTGAGACCGCAGACGTACACGAGGCAGTCCTTGTCCTGGTCGGTCGTGTTCAGGTGCACGTGGTAGGTGAAGGTCAGGGTGCGCCCGTCCTCGCTGACCTTGGCCTGGACGGGGGGCAGGTTGCCGCCCGTGGTCTGGTCCATGCGCTTGTACTGGGCGCCCACCATGCCGTTCCAGCGGAATCCGGTGGGGGCGGTGAAGACGTGCTCCCGTTGACCGGCGTCGACGGTTTCGCTCCAGTTCGGCGTGCGGACACAGATGTTGACGGTGGTGCCGAGGCCACCGGGGGCGTCCTCGACCCCGCCTTCCTGCCACACCACGAGATCCAGCTTCTGCGCACGGCCCTGTTCGTAACCCCAGTCGTAGCCGTTCGCGTAGTGGTCCTTCTCCCCGCGTGTGCCGTCGCGCGTCGGGTCGGCGTACGGGCGCCCGGCGAGCGCGTCGGCGCGTCCCTGTTCTTCTCCCCGTCTATAGGCTTCCTTCTTCGCGGACTGCACTTCAGTGGCCATATCCGGGTCCTCCTGGGGCTGTGATCGAAGCGTGCGGTGAAAGTCGAAGCGTGCGGTGAAGGGACGCCCTGGCGCGGTTCACCCGGGCCCGCAGACGGCGTACGGGACGTCAAGGCAACGGCGTCCGCAGCACAGAACGTGTGGTGCCGTCAGTGGCTTCGGCCGGGGCGTTGCGCAGGCAGACGGCACGCACCGGGCTGTCATTCGATTCGATCGTTAGCCCGAGCTCATCCTCGATATGCCGTGGTTCCCCCATCTGGAATGCAGGATCGATCCTGCGTCACTTGTTCGAGTGGAACTGGGGCACGCGAGGGCGCACGGATGCGCAGTGCGGGAGCTCCGTGCCCCTCGCAACGGCTTCTCCCTCGTGCGGGTGGAGCGCTCGGTGCGCTGCTCCCGTGGGACCGACCCGGCCGGTATGCAGGGGAGATGCCAACGACGGCTCGGAAGGAGACGGACATGCGGGAGACGAGGCCGTGGACGGTGACAGACGTGCCCGGGGCCCCACTGCGACGGTGCCGGACGGCGACGGCGTGACGGCGAGGGCAGCGGCTCTCGGGCCGGAGCCGGGCTTCGGGGACGCGGGTGAACGGCTGGTCACCGTGGTGGGAAACGGCACGGCCGGGTTCTGCGGTGACGGGCGGCCGGCACGGGATGGGCAGGTGGCCTTCCCCGCGGACGTGGCCGTGGGCGGCGGCGCGGTCTTCATCGCCGACCATGCCAACCACCGGGTCCGCCGGATCGACGGCTCCGGTGTGCTGACCACGGTCGCCGGGGACGGACTGCGGGGCTTCGCCGGGGACGGCGCGCAGGCGGCGCGGGCCCGCCTGGGCTTCCCGGCCGCTCTCGCGGTCGACGCGGACGGGTGTGTGTTCATCGCCGACGAGATGAACCACCGGATCCGCCGGATCGACCCCTCGGGCGTCATCGACACCGTGGCGGGAGACGGCTTCCGCGGCGGCGACGGCGACGGCGGACCCGCCGGCCGCGCCCGGCTGGACGCCCCCTGCGCCCTGGCCGTGGACGCCTCCGGATCGCTGTACATCGGCGAAGCGGGCAGCCCAAGGGTGCGCAGGATCGGTGGCGACGGAGTCATCAGCACGGTCGTCGCGCCATCCGGGCGGTCCACAGGATCCGGTGCGGCCGACGCCGGCGACGCGTTCCTGCCGGCAGGTCTGGCGGCCGACGCGTCGGGGCGGCTGTTCATCGCCGACCCGGTGGGCCGCCGGGTGCTGCTGCTGGGCACGGACGGGACTCTTCGGGTGCTGGCGGGACCGCCGGACGGGAGCGACGGCGCCACGGCGGTCGACTGGAGTGCCCCGTGCGCCGTGGCGGTCGACGCCCAGGGAGCCCTCTACGTCGCCGACCTGAACGGACACCGCGTATGGCGACTGGCCGACGGAGAGGCGCACATCGTCGCGGGGCCGGATCCGGCGACCGATGCCGCGGCGGACACCGCCGCCGGCGCCTCCCTGGCGTATCCGTGCGGTCTGGCCGTGGACCCGGCCGGGCGGCTGCTCCTGGCGGACAACTTCCACCACCGGATCGCCGCCCTGCCCCTCACCGCCGTACATGCCCAGCAGGCCGCCGAGCGGGAACGGGACGAGCATCCGGAACCCGGCACCGGGGGCGACCAAGTTCAGGACGGAGGCGGGACCGCCGCGGCGAAGCTGCTGGTGCGCCAGGAAGGCGGGGTGGAAATCCCGTGCGGCGGCAGCGAGTTGATCCACGTACGGGTGTCGTCCATGGACGCCTGGGCCCCGGGACGGGTGGAGCACCGCTTCACCGCGCCGACGGGGCTCTTCTTCGACGGCCGGGCGACGTGCGCCTACTACCGCGTCGACGGCTCGGTGGCCGCCGCTCCGGAGCCGACGGCAGCGGTGCGAGAGGGCGGCAGGTCGCTGTCCGTGACGGACGAACCCCGGCTGAACACCCCCGGCAATCCGGCGGCGGCCCTGGTGTACACCCTCGGCGTACGGGCCGGGGCGGACGCCGAGCCGGGCCGGTACGCCGACGGACGTGCGGCGATCGCCGGCCAGCCGGAAGTACGCCTGAAAGCAAGCGTTCTCGGGGCCGACGAGGACTAGCGAGGAGCGCGCGAACCGACGCCGCCCTTGAGCCGTCCACGGTGAAGTGCCCGCCGTGGACGGCTCTTTGCGATGTCACACCCCGGAGTACGGAAGTGAACGTTTCTGTGCGCCGGCGTCACCCGCTTGACGATTACTGAATGTGACATGTGGGCAACTGTGCGTTAGCGTGCGGAATGTGTCCACGCTGCCTCTCTCCAGGCTCGGGCCCCCCGGCCCTTTCCCGTATGCCCCGCTCACCCATCCGCTCGACCGCAAGTGGCTGCACTACGCGTTCCTGTCCCGGTGCGGCCGGCAAGCCCTGATCGCCAACCTGTCCGTCCTGGGCGCCTCCACCGGCGCGGTTCTCGCCGATCCGGGCGCTCCGGCCACCGGGCGGCGCAGCGGTACCGGCACGGCGGCCGAGGGGCAGCACATGGCGATCCTCCTCGTCTACGAGGAGGCGCACGGCTGGAGTTCGACGCAGTTCAACGCCGAACAGCCCGAACTGCCCTGGTCGGCTTTCCGGTTACCGCATCCGTATGGCGAGTCCGGCGTGTTCCGGGTGGCGGCCCGCTCCGCGGCCCCGGCGGTGGATGTGCGGCTGACGCGCACCAGCAGGCCGTGCACCTCGCAGTGCGCGCCCTTCGGTGCGGACGAGCACCTGCGGTGGCAGTCGGAGCCCGGCGTCCTGGGCACCGGCACCCTGCGGCACGGCGACGGCACCATCACGCCGACGGACCTGCTCGGCTATCACGAACGGGTGCGCGGCCGCTGGGCCTGGCCCACCCTCGGGGGCTGGGTGTTCGGATTCGTCAACGACCCTTCCGGCCCCGCCGATTCCGCCCCGCCTTCGGCGGTGGTCTTCACCCTGATCCAGCCGACGCGTCCCGCGGACGCGGCCAACGGGTCGGTGATGCTGTGGCGCGACGGGCGCATGATCCGTCACTTCCCGCGCCGTAATCTGCGCGTGGCGGTCAGCGGCGGCCTGGACCGCGACCGGGTGGTGATGGTGCCGCCGTTGGCGGACGTGCTCGGCACCCCGCCGATGGCCGAGGTGCCAGGCCGGCTGCTGATCACCGCCCGGCTCGGCGACGACCGTCTCGTCCTCGACTTCCGCTCGCACACCGCGGGCCGGATCGCCAACCCGTCCGAGACGAGCCTGCACCCGTTCAGCGTGCACGAGACCCTCGGCCCGTGCACCGTGGAGGGCCGGGTCGGCGGGCGCCGTATCGGCTTCAGCACCCAGGGCATCGTGGAGTTCGCCGGTGGTGCCCATGACTGAGACCATGCCCGCGTTCACGGGTGCCCGGCTGCTGGACGAGACCGTCGCCGCCCTGTCCGACCGGGCGCCGGCCATCCTCGCCGCCGCCGCCGACCAGCTGCGTGGCATCCGGCTCGGTCTGCACTTCAACGACGACAGCCACGCCACGCTCACCGCGCGGCACAGCCGTATCGTCGTGACCCAGGACCGCTGCCCGGACCCGGACGTCGAGGTCGTCTTCGACAACCGGGCCATGAACCTGCTGTTCGATCTCCAGCGCGCACCCGTCGGCCAGGCCCTGTCCGACAGCCTCGACGTCCGCGGCTCGCGGGACGACACCCTCGCCGTGTGGCGCGCCTTCACGCTGATGTCCCAGCGTGCGGCCGGCCTGCGCAGCATGCAGGAACTGTGGGGCGCCTACCGTGAACAAGCCCCCCGGCTCTGGGGAAGTGTGGCACCCGCCGCCCGGGAACCGGTCGTCGAGACGGTGGACTGGACGGCGCTGGACTTCCTCGCCCGGCGCGCACCCGAGGACGCGCCCGCACCGCCCGCGCTGATCGGCGACACCACCGTCCGCGCACCACGCCTGCTGTGGGACGGCCGCACCAGCACCAGTTGGTCGCTGGAGACCTGCGTCCGCGACGCGGACCTGATGGAGACCATGCGGCGGTGCCGGGCCCGCACCAACGAGGAGATCGAACGGCTGCTGCCGGACCGCGAGCCACGCGCCGAGCTGTACGACCTCATGCGCTCCTACCCCGCCCGGCAGGGCAAGGGGCTGCGGCCCACCCTGACCATCGCGGCCTGCGCCGCCTTCGGCGGACGCCCCGACGACGCCGTACGCGCCGCCGCCGCGCTGGAGCTGTTCCACAACGGCTTCCTCGTCCACGACGACATCGCCGACGAGTCCACCCACCGGCGCGGCCTGCCCACCATGCACGAGGAACACGGGCTGGGCCTGGCCGTCAACGTCGGCGACGGGCTGAACCTGCTCGCCGTCGACGCCGTCCTGTCCAACCTCGAAACACTCGGCCTGGTCCGCACCCTCGGTCTCATCCACGAGGCGGTGCACATGTGCCGGGAGTCGATCGAGGGCCAGGCCATGGAACTGGGCTGGATCCGCCACGAGATCGTTCCCGAGGCCGACGACGCCTACTTCACGATGAGCACCAAGAAGACGGGCTGGTACACCTGCATCAGCCCGTGCCGCATCGGCGCCGTGTGCGCCGGCGTCACCGACCCCGCCGTACTGGGCCGGTTCGACGAGGCGTTCCGGACCATCGGCATCGCCTTCCAGATCCAGGACGACATCCTCAACCTCGTCGGCGAGGAAGCCCTCTACGGCAAGGAACCCCTCGGGGACCTGCTCGAGGGCAAGCGCACGGTGATGCTGATCCACCTCTTCCGTACCGCCTACACCCACGAACGTCCCCGGCTCTTCGACGTCCTGCGCCGGCGCCGTACCGACAAGACCCAGCAGCACGCCGAGGAACTCCTCGCCGCCATGCGGCGGCACGGCTCCATCGAGTACGCCACCGACCTCGCCGACCGGCTCGCCGCCGAAGGCATCGCCCGCTTCGAAGAAGACCTGCGGATCATCCCCGAAAACGAGGGCAAAGCCGTCCTGCGGCAGATCGCCCACTACGTCACCTCAAGGCCACTGTGACCACCACCAAGACCACACCCTCGCCGGCCGACCCCACCGCCACCGGCCCGCTGACCCCGACCGACCACCGGGCCTTCGCCTTCCTCGGCCAGGTCAACAGCTGTCTGCGCCAGTGCCTGTGCACCCTGGCCCGGCACGGCGTGGCCCTGCGCCACCGCGACCCCGAACGCGCCCGTCTGCTCCTCGACACGGTCCGGCCCTGGCCCCTCTACAAGGGCGGCCAGTTCCTCTTCGACCTCATGGAGTGGGAGGACCTCATGGTCGACGGCGAGCCGCCGCCCCTGACGTCCACCGAGCGGATCGTCTCCGCCTGCACCCTGCCCGTCCAGTGGCTCGCCGCCGCCACCGCCAAGGCACCCGCCGCGACGAAACTGATCCCCGGCCAGCGCACCGCTGCCGCCCTCGACCTTCCCCTGCGTCTGCTGGCCACCACCGCCCGCACCGCCATCCTGGGCGCCGCCCAGGACCTCACCGATCTGCTCGCCGCGCCCGCTGACCAGACCGAGACCGACGACGAAAGCGGATACACCACCGCTCCGGAGTCGGATGCGGAGGACACAGAGGCCGAACTGCCGCCCCTGGAAGCGGGTTTCTACCTCTACGAGGACGTCGTCATCGGAGCCCTCACCGTCCTCGGCCCGCTCCTGGCCGACCACGCACCCACCGAGACCGCCCCCTCCGTCTAGCCGTGGAGGTGTGGAGCGGCAGGTTAACTTCCCGAAAACTCATCGGACTTCGAGGGAAAATCTTCAACTTTGTCGTTGACATGCCAACGTCTACGCGCGTCATCATGAGGGCATGAGATTCCCCCCACGCGCCACTCGCATCGGCGCCTCAGCCGCGCTCCTGTCCGCCCTTCTCGTCGGCGGCACCGTCTCCGCCACCACGGCGAACGCCGCAGCCGACTCGGTCGGCAGCATCTGTTACAACGCTCTGCCGTCGCAGGCCCACGACACCCTGGACCTGATCGCCAAGGGCGGCCCGTACCCGTACTCGCAGGACGGCACCGTCTTCACCAACCGCGAAGGCGTCCTGCCCCGTGAGTCCTCCGGCTACTACCACGAGTACACGGTGGTCACGCCCGGCTCCCCCACGCGCGGTGCCCGGCGCATCGTCACCGGCGAGCAGTCCCAGGAGGACTACTACACCTCCGACCACTACGCCACGTTCGACCTGATCGACTTCGGCTGCTGAAATCCGGTCGGCAGGACCTGAAGGAACAGCGCGAGACGCACGCCCCGCACGCCCCGCCCGCGGCCTTCCCCCACGCAGGGACCGCGGGCGGCGCAGCGGCACGGCACCACCAGCGGGCCGCCGGAAACCATCCCGGCGGCCCGCTGTCCTCGGGTGCCCGAGGGGGAGCCTCTGTGTGCCGCCGAAAGTCCATGAGGCCGCGACTTTGGTAGCCGATCGTGCGCACCATGCGGCCGGCGCCTCGCGCCCTGCGTAGATTTGTCGACCGTGACAGACAACGGGCTTGGCCACACGACGGCGCGCGGAGCGGGTCTGCGCCGCTGGATGCTGCCCTCGGCCCTGTTGCACGGGCTCGACCCCGACTCCGACCCCTACGGCCGGCCACCCCGGCGCACCGCACGGGACTGGGTCGTCGACACCTGCTGCTTCCTGCTGGCCGTGTTCGTGTTCCTGGCGGCCGCCGCCGTCCTGCTCCGGCAACACCACGCGCCCCGGAGCCTCGCCGTCGTCGACGTACTGCTCGGCGCCCTGTCCTGCGGCACCGTCTGGCTGCGCCGCCGCTGGCCGGTCGGCCTCGCCGCGGCGATGGTCCCCGTCGGCTTCGTGTCCTCCACCGCGGGCGGCGCCGGCATGGTCGCCCTGTTCACCCTCGCCGTACACCGGCCCTTCCGCTACGTCGCCTGGATCGGCGGTGTCGACCTCGCCCTCGTACCCCTCTACTACTGGCTGCGCCCGGACCCCGATCTGCCGTTCGCGGGATCCGTCGTGTTCGCCGTGCTGCTCGCCGTCTCCGTCATCGGCTGGGGCATGTTCGTACGCTTCAAGCGGCTGCTGATGCTGAGCCTGCGCGAGCGGGCCCGCCGTGCGGAGACCGAGGCGCGGCTGCGGGCCGAGCAGGCGCAGCGGCTCGCCCGCGAGGCCATCGCCCGCGAGATGCACGATGTCCTCGCCCACCGGCTCACCCTGCTCAGCGTGCACGCGGGCGCCCTGGAGTTCCGGCCGGACGCGCCGCGCGAGGAGATCGCCCGGGCCGCCGGAGTGATCCGGGAGAGCGCCCACGAGGCACTCGAGGACCTGCGGGAGATCATCGGCGTCCTGCGGGCCGGCGAGTCCGACGACGCGGCCGGCGAACGGCGCCAGCCGACCCTGGCCGCGCTGGACGCCCTCGTCACCGAATGCCGCGGGGCGGGCATGAAGGTGAGCCTGGACCACCGCGTCGCCGACCCGGCCGCCGTTCCCGCCTCCGTCGGCCGCACCGCCTACCGCATCGCCCAGGAGGCCCTGACCAACGCCCGCAAACACGCCCCCGGCGCCGAGGTCACCCTGCTCCTCACCGGCAGCCCCGGCGACGGCCTCACCCTCACGGTCACCAACCCGCCGCCCAGCCACGAGCCCACGCCCGTCCCCGGCTCCGGCCAGGGCCTGATCGGCCTCACCGAACGCGCTGCCCTCACCGGTGGCCGACTGGAACACGGCACCACCGCGGACGCGGGATTCGAAGTACGGGCGTGGCTGCCGTGGGCGCATACCGGATAGGCCGGATAGGCCGGTTAGACCGGAGGAGCCGGACCGACTGGACGGACTGGACCGACTGGACCGACGCGCTGACGACCGCGTCGTACGCCGATAGGACGCCCACACGCCGCCCGCACCGTGATTACGTAAGGCCCATGAAGCCGATCAGACTCCTCCTCGTCGACGACGACCCGCTCGTCCGGGCCGGACTGGCCCTGATGATCGGCGGGGCCGAGGACATCGAGATCGTCGGGGAGGCCGCCGACGGCGCCCAGGCCGAGGAACTCGTCGCGCGCACCCGGCCGGACGTCGTCCTCATGGACATCCGGATGCCCTCGGTGGACGGACTCACCGCGACCGAGCGGCTGCGCGCGCGGGCCGAAGCCCCGCAGGTCGTGGTGCTCACCACCTTCCACGCCGACGAGCAGGTGCTGCACGCGCTGCGCGCGGGAGCCGCAGGGTTCGTGCTGAAGGACACCCCGCCCGCCGAGATCGTCGACGCCGTGCGCCGGGTCGCGGCCGGCGACCCGGTGCTGTCGCCCGCCGTCACCCGGCAGCTGATGCGGCACGCGGCCGGCAGCGCCGCCGACGCACGCCAGGCACGCGCCCGCGCGCGGCTCGCCGACCTCAACGACCGCGAACGGGAGGTGGCCGTCGCCGTCGGGCGCGGCCTCGCCAACGCGGCGATCGCCGCCGAGCTGTTCATGAGCGTGGCCACGGTCAAGACGCACGTCTCCCGCATCCTCGCCAAACTCGGCCTCGACAACCGCGTGCAGATCGCGCTGCTGGCGTACGACGCCGGACTCCTCGAGGACGACGGGCACTAAGCCCGCGCGCCGTGCGTTGTCCGTGTACCGGGAGGCGCCCGGACATGCCTCGGGGGAGTTCGGAAGGGGAGCGGTGGACGGGCAACGCGTGGTCGATCTGGGGGAGTTGGGGGAGGCGCTGCGCGCGGATCCTCATCCGGTGTACGCGCGGCTGCGCGAGCAGGGCGCCGTCCACTCCGTCCGGCTGCCGGGCTGGGAGGACACGGCCTGGCTGGTCGTCGGGTACGAGGAGGCGCGGGCGGCCCTCGCCGACACCCGGCTGGCCAAGGACACCAGCAAGATCGGCGTGACCGTCAGGGACCAGGAGATGATCGGCAGACATCTGCTGGCCACCGATCCGCCCCAGCACACCCGCCTGCGCGGCCTCGTCACGCGCGCGTTCACGATGCGCCGGGTGGAGCAACTGCGCCCGCGGATCCAGCAGATCACCGACGAACTGCTGGACGAGATGCTCCCGGCCGGCCGCGCCGACCTCATCGCGTCCCTCGCCTACCCGCTGCCCATCACCGTCATCTGCGAACTCCTCGGCGTCCCGGGCATGGACCGCGAGGAGTTCCGCAAGACGTCCACGGAGGTGGTCGCGCCGACCAACGAGCAGACGGGACACGCCGCGGTCGTCCGCCTCGGCGAGTACCTCACCGAGCTGATCGAGGACAAGCGCCGCTCCGGCCCCACCGACGACCTGCTCAGCGATCTGATCCGCACCACCGCCGAGGACGGCGACCGGCTCTCCGCGCAGGAACTGCGCGGCATGGCCTTCCTGCTGCTGATCGCAGGCCATGAGACCACCGTCAACCTCATCGGGAACGGCGTCCACACCCTCCTGACCCATCCCGCCCAACTCGCCGCCCTGCGCGCCGACATGAGCCTCCTGGACGGTGCCGTCGAGGAGATGCTGCGCTACGAGGGCCCGGTGCAGAGCGCCACCTACCGGTTCGCCGCCGAGCCCCTGGAGATCGCCGGCGTGGCCATCGAGAAGGGCGCGCATGTGGTGATCAGCCTCACCGCAGCCCAGCGCGACGGCGCCCGCTATGCCGAACCGGACCGCTTCGACATCCGCCGCGACCCGCGCGGCCACCTCGCCTTCGGCCACGGCATCCACTACTGCCTGGGCGCACCCCTGGCCCGCCTGGAGGGCCGCACGGCCATCGGTACCCTGCTGCGCCGCGCCCCCGCCCTGACCCTCGACGGCCCACCCGGCGAATGGCTCCCGGGCCTGCTGATGAGAGGCGTCCGCAGCCTGCCGGTGCGCTGGTAGCCCTCGGCATCCACCCGACTCCACCCGGCCCAGGGCCGGTTGGTTCACTTACGGGAGGCCCAGGGGCCGGTTGGCCCACCTGTGGGAGGTCCAGGGCGGTCGGGTCGCCTGTGGTATCCGGGCAGCCGTACGGGTCGGTCGAACCGGGTCGTACGCCGCGCTGAGGTGGGGCGGCTCGTCGCGTCACCCGGCCGCTCGTGCCGCCGGCGGCGGTGAGCCTGTCCGCGCGCCCTCCGCCCGGCTCAGGGGAGTTGGGCCAGCTGTGGGAGGTCCAGGGCGGTCGGGTCGCCTGTGGTAGCTGGGCAGCCGTACGGGTTGGTCGAACCGGGCCGCATGCCGCGCTGAGCCGGGGCGGCTCGTCGCGGCACCTGGCCGCTCGTGCGGCCGGCGAGGGTTGGCCCGTCGCGGTATCCGGCCGCCTGTCTACCGGTGGCGGTGAGCCTGCCCGGCGGTCTCCGCCCTGCCCTGGCGGTGGGGCCTGCGGGACCTGGACCGTCGCACGGGCCGCTCGAACCGGGCCGCACGCTGCGCTGAGCCGGGGCGGCTCGTCGCGGCACCCGGCCGCTCGGGCCGCCCGGCTCCCGGGTCGTCCACGGCGCCGGCCCGGACGGTGTCGCGGGGCCGCGTGCCGTGGCGGTGGGACTGGCCGTGCGGCCGAGCCTTCGGTGTTGGTCCTTGCCGCGTCGCCGGCGCTCGACCGGTGACCGTCGGCGGGCTCAGCCGTACGAGGCCCGCGTTGCGTTGGGGATCTCGGCGAGCGGGACCGGCCGGTGCTCGCGGCGGGAGCGTTCGCAGGCCTCGGCCACGCGGAGGGCCTGCAGGGCCTCGTGGCCGTCGCACGGGTTGGGGCGCTCGCCGCGGATCACGTCCACGAAGGCGTTCAGCTCGGCCTCGTACGCGGGCCCGAACCGCTCCAGGAAGCCGGGCCACGGCTTGTCCGCGGGCGGTGGCCCGGTCGGCTCGGTGGACGCGAGCGGCGTACGGTCGTCCAGGCCCACCACGACCGTGTCCCGCTCCCCGGCCAGCTCCATGCGCACGTCGTACCCGGCGCCGTTCAGCCGGGTCGCCGTGGCCGTGGCGAGCGTGCCGTCGTCCAGCGTGAGCAGTGCCGCGCCCGTGCCGACGTCACCGGCCTCGCGGAACATCGCGGGCCCGGCGTCGGACCCGGTGGCGTACACATCGGCCACCTCACGTCCCGTCACCCAGCGCAGCACGTCGAAGTCGTGGATCAGCGTGTCCCGGAACAGCCCGCCGGACAGCGGCAGCCAGCCGGCCGGGGGAGGGGACTGGTCGCAGGTCATCGCGCGGACGGTGTGCAGCCGGCCGAGCCGTCCCGAGCGGACGGCCTCGCGGGCACCGGCGTATCCCGCGTCGAAGCGCCGCTGGAACCCCATCTGCAGGATGGTTCCCGCCGTCTCCACCTCGGCGAGCGCCTGCAGCGTGCCCGGCAGGTCGAGCGCGATCGGCTTCTCGCAGAAGACCGGCAGGCCCGAGCGCGCCGCCCGGCCGATCAGTTCGGCGTGGGCCGATGTCGCCGTGGTGATCACCACCGCGTCCACGCCCCACTTGAAGATCTCGTCCACCCCCGGTGCCACCGTCTCGCCCAGCCGGTGTGCCAGCCCCTGCGCCCGCGCCGGATCCACGTCCGTCAGGATCAGCGATCCGACCTCGCGGTGACGGCTGAGCGTTCTCGCGTGAAGGGTGCCGATGCGGCCCGTACCGATGACCCCGATGCGCATGGAAACAAAGTGAGGGCGGAGCCCGTACGCTGTCAATGTGTATGTCCGGACAATCGGACTACACAACTTCCCGTCAACCGATCACGGGACTACGCTCGGGCCCGTGCCGAAACCAGATGTGGACCCGACCGTGTCGCTCGACCTCCGCGTGGACCGTAACTCCCCGGTGCCGTTGTACTTCCAGCTCTCCCAGCAGCTGGAGGCCGCCATCGAGCACGGCACCCTCACCCCGGGCAGCCTGCTGGGCAACGAGATCGAGCTGGCCGCGCGGCTCGGTCTGTCCCGGCCGACCGTCCGCCAGGCCATCCAGTCCCTGGTCGACAAGGGGCTCCTCGTGCGCCGCCGCGGCGTCGGCACCCAGGTGGTGCACAGCCAGGTCAAGCGCCCGCTGGAGCTGAGCAGCCTCTACGACGACCTGGAGGCGGCCGGTCAGCGCCCCGCGACCAAGGTCCTGGTCAACACCGTCGTACCGGCCTCCGCCGAGGTCGCCGCCGCGCTCGGCGTCCCCGAGGGCAGCGACGTGCACCGCGTCGAGCGGCTGCGCCTCGCGCACGGCGAGCCGATGGCGTACCTCGTCAACCACCTCCCGCCCGGTCTGCTCGACCTGGACACCGGCCAGCTGGAGGCCACCGGCCTGTACCGGCTGATGCGCTCGGCCGGGATCACCCTGCACAGCGCCCGCCAGTCCATCGGCGCCCGGGGCGCCACGGCCGCCGAGGCCGAGCGGCTCGGCGAGACCGAGGGCGCCCCGCTGCTGACCATGCAGCGCACCACGTTCGACGACACCGGCCGCGCGGTCGAGTTCGGCGACCACACCTACCGGCCGACGCGCTACTCCTTCGAGTTCCAGCTGCTGGTCCGGCCCTGACCGCGGCCCCGGGTTCGTCGCAATGTCCGGACAAGCGAACGGGCAGGTGTTCCCCGGCTGTGTCATGAGTGTCACCCGTGTTCGATACTGGAGCGTTTGGGGCCGCTGAGCTGATCACCGGCCCCTTCCGCACGTACGCACACGGCAAGAAGGGGCACTGCCTCGTGGCACGGTTTCGGACTTGGGCGGTCATCGCGGTGACAGGGGCACTTTCGCTGTCCCTGGGGGCGTGCAGCAGCACCGGAGGCAAGCGGGCCGAGGACGCCCGCAAGGCCGCCGCGGCCCAGGGGAGGGCGGCGGTGAACACCCCGCGCTGGACCTTGGCGATGATCACCCACTCGGGAGACGGCGACACCTTCTGGGACATCGTGCAGAGCGGCGCCAAGCAGGCCGCCGTCAAGGACAACATCAACTTCCTGTACTCGCACGACGACCAGGCCCAGCAGCAGGCGCAGCTCGTGGACGCGGCCGTGGACAAGAAGGTCGACGGCATCATCGTCACCCTCGCCAAGCCCGACGCCATGAAGGCCGCCGTGGCCCGTGCCGAGAAGGCCGGCATCCCGGTCATCACGGTGAACTCCGGCTCCGAGGAGTCCAAGGCCTTCGGCGCCCTCACCCACATCGGCCAGGACGAGACCATCGCGGGCGAGGCCGTCGGCGACGAACTGACCAAGCGCGGCCGGAAGAAGGCCCTGTGCGTGCTGCACGAGCAGGGCAACGTCGGCCATGAGCAGCGCTGCGACGGCGTCGCCAAGACCTTCCACGGCACCCTGCAGAAGCTCTACGTCAACGGCACCGACATGCCCGACGTCCAGTCCGCCATCGAGGCCAAGCTCCAGGCCGACAGCTCGATCGACTCCGTCGTCACCCTCGGCGCGCCCTACGCCGACACCGCAGTGAAGGCCAAGGCGGACGCGGGCAGCAAGGCCGAGATCGACACCTTCGACCTCAACGCCCAGGTCGCCGCCGAGCTGAAGAACGGCACCCTCGGCTTCGCCGTGGACCAGCAGCCGTACCTCCAGGGCTACGAGGCGGTCGACCTGCTGTGGGCCTACAAGTACAACGGCGACGTCCTCGGCGGCGGCAAGCCGGTCCTCACCGGCCCGCAGATCATCACCAAGGACCAGGCCGCCGCGCTGGCCGAGTACACCGAGCGGGGCACCCGATGAGCGCGGCCACTGATGAAAGGATTCTGCAGACCTCTCCGCTGAAGAAGCTGCTCTCCCGCCCCGAACTGGGCTCGGTCGTCGGCGCGCTCGCCGTCTTCGTCTTCTTCGCCTGCGCCGCCGACGGGTTCCTGCGCGCCGCCAGCCTCAGCACGGTCCTGTACGCCTCCTCGACCATCGGCATCATGGCCGTACCGGTGGCCCTGCTGATGATCGGCGGCGAGTTCGACCTCTCGGCGGGCGTCCTGGTCACGTCCTCCGCGCTGATCTCGTCGATGTTCAGCTACCAGATGACCGCCAACACCTGGGTCGGCGTAGGCGTCTCGCTCCTGGCCACCCTGGCCGTCGGCGCGTTCAACGGCTTCATGCTCACCCGCACCAGGCTGCCCAGCTTCATCGTCACGCTCGGCACCTTCCTGATGCTCACCGGCATGAACCTGGGCTTCACCAAGCTGATCGACGGCACCGTGTCGACGAAGACCATCGGGGACATGGAGGGCTTCCCCTCCGCCCGCGCCCTCTTCGCCTCGACGCTCACCGTCGGCGGCGTCGACTTCAAGGTCACGATCCTGTGGTGGCTGGGCCTGGTCGCCCTCGCCTCCTGGATCCTGCTGCGCACCCGCGCGGGCAACTGGATCTTCGCCGTCGGCGGCAACGAGGACGCGGCCCGCGCGGTCGGCGTCCCGGTGGCCAAGACCAAGATCGGCCTCTATATGGGCGTGGCGTTCGGCGCCTGGATCTCCGGCCAGCACCTGCTCTTCTCCTTCGACGCCGTCCAGTCCGGCGAGGGCGTCGGCAACGAGCTGATCTACATCATCGCGGCCGTCATCGGCGGCTGCCTGATCACCGGCGGCTACGGCAGCGCGATCGGCTCCGCCGTGGGCGCCCTCCTCTTCGGCATGACGAGCAAGGGCATCGTCTTCGCCGAATGGAATCCCGACTGGTTCAAGTTCTTCCTCGGAGCGATGCTGCTCCTCGCGACCCTGCTCAACGCCTGGGTCAAGAAGCGCGCGGAGGCCAACAAGTGACCCTCGTCGAGCTGGCCGGCGTCAGCAAGCACTACGGCACCGTGCGTGCCCTCGAAGGCGTCTCGCTGGAGGTCGACCCCGGTGAGATCACCTGCGTCCTCGGCGACAACGGGGCCGGCAAGTCCACCCTGATCAAGATCATCGCGGGCCTGCACGCGCACGACGGCGGCACGCTGCGCATCGAGGGTGAGGAGACGACCCTCTCCTCCCCGCGCGAGGCCCTGGACCGCGGTATCGCCACGGTCTACCAGGACCTGGCGGTGGTCCCCCTCATGCCGGTCTGGCGCAACTTCTTCCTCGGCTCCGAGCCCCGCAAGGGCGTCGGCCCCTTCAAACGCCTGGACACCGACCTCATGCGCCGCACCACCCGTGAGGCGCTGCTCCGGATGGGCATCGACCTGAGGGACGTCGACCAGCCCATCGGCACCCTCTCCGGCGGTGAACGCCAGTGCGTGGCGATCGCCCGGGCCGTCCACTTCGGCGCGAAGGTCCTGGTCCTGGACGAGCCGACGGCGGCACTGGGGGTGAAGCAGTCCGGTGTGGTCCTCAAATATGTGGCCGCGGCACGGGACGAGGGCCTGGGAGTTGTCTTGATCACCCACAACCCGCATCACGCGTATCTGGTGGGGGACAGGTTCGTGCTTCTGCGCAGGGGCACGATGGTGGGCAATTACACACGGGACGAGATCAGCCTGGACGAACTGACCCAGCAGATGGCCGGCGGGTCCGACCTGGATGCTCTACGCCACGAACTGCAGCGTAGTTAAGGGGCACGGGGCCGCATCGATCAGCGGCTCCGCGGCGCGCGAGCAACCACGACGCACGCCGCGGACGGCGATGCCCGCGCGCCCCCTGCCCTCGCTCGTACAACAGCCTTACCCATGGTGAGGCAGAATCGAGCGCGATGAGCACCTACCGCGACCTCACCGCCCCCATCGGCTCCCGCCGAGCCCCGGTCCTGCGAACCGTCGGCACGCGCGAGCGCCGGTCCCACCTGACCGCACCCCGCGTGCCCACGGTGGGCATCGACATCGGCGGCACCAAGGTCATGGCGGGCGTCGTGGACGCCGACGGCAACATCCTGGAGAAGCTCCGCGCGGAGACCCCGGACAAGTCCAAGAGCCCCAAGGTCGTCGAGGACACCATCGTCGAACTGGTCCTGGACCTGTCCGACCGGCACGACGTGCACGCGGTCGGCATCGGCGCCGCCGGCTGGGTCGACGCCGACCGCAACCGCGTCCTGTTCGCACCCCACCTGTCCTGGCGCAACGAACCGCTGCGCGACCGTCTGAGCGGCCGCCTGTCCGTGCCGGTCCTCGTGGACAACGACGCCAACACCGCCGCCTGGGCGGAGTGGCGCTTCGGCGCCGGCCGGGGCGAGGACCACCTCGTCATGATCACCCTCGGCACCGGCATCGGCGGCGCCATCCTGGAGGACGGCCAGGTCAAGCGGGGCAAGTACGGCGTCGCCGGTGAATTCGGTCATATGCAGGTCGTGCCCGGCGGGCACCGCTGCCCGTGCGGCAACCGCGGCTGCTGGGAGCAGTACAGCTCAGGCAACGCGCTCGTCCGCGAGGCCAAGGAGCTGGCCGCCGCCGACTCCCCGGTGGCGTACGGGATCATCGAGCACGTCAAGGGCAACGTCGACGACATCACCGGCCCGATGATCACCGAGCTGGCCCGTGAGGGCGACGCCATGTGCGTCGAGCTGCTCCAGGACATCGGCCAGTGGCTCGGCGTCGGCATCGCCAACCTCGCCGCCGCCCTCGACCCGTCCTGCTTCGTCATCGGCGGCGGGGTCTCGGCCGCCGACGACCTGCTCATCGGCCCGGCCCGGGACGCCTTCAAACGCCATCTCACCGGCCGCGGCTACCGCCCCGAGGCCCGCATCACCCGCGCCCAGCTCGGCCCCGAGGCCGGCATGGTGGGCGCAGCCGACCTGGCCCGGCTGGTCGCCCGCCGGTTCCGCCGGGCCAAGCGCCGCCGGGTGGAACGGTACGAGCGCTACGAGCGGTACGCCCAGACCCGCCACGACCGGGACACCGCATGACCGCCTCCCTGCCCCGCCAGGCCGCCCCGCCGGACGAGCCGCGCCGGCCCGCCGAGGACTCCCGGCACAAGGCCAGGCGCCGGGCGCTCACCCTGCTGATCATCGGCCTGCTCATCGGCGTCCCGGCCGGCTACCTGGTGATCTCCGCCAACCAGAGCCGCAACAGCGGCAAGGACAAGGAGGCGAAGTACTCGGCGACCGGCCTCACCGAGGGCCTGCCCTCGCAGGTGCAGCGACGCCTGTACCAGGTGGCCGTCCCGCACCCCGCCGACGCCGTCGCCTCCTACGAGACGAACAACTGGAAGACCAGCCGCCTCTACGTGCAGTTCCGCACCAACGCGGCCGGCCTGGACAGCTTCCTGCAGACCACCGGCACCCGCCGCGACGAGCTGAAGAAGGGCGACATCACCATCAGCGCCCGCGACCAGAAGGTCAGCGGCTGGAACTTCACCGGCCCCGGCCCCTGGTGGGGACTCACGCACAGGCAGAAGAACCCGGCGCCCACCCAGGACGTGATCGTGAACATGTCCGACCCGAACAACCCGATGGTCTACGTCGTCTCCCGCACGGTCCCGTAACCGGTCCCGTCAGCGCAGGTCACGGCCGGTCCCGGGCCTGATTGTCAGACCCCGCCCGTAGAGTCGAAGACAGCTGATCCGACACACGGGGCGGGAGGTGGCAGGACCATGAGCGGCGGCGGCACGGCAGCGGTGGCCGGGCGCACGGGAGGCTCCGCGCAGGGCGGGAACCCGGTCCCGGCGCGCCTCGCGTCCGTCTACCTGCCCGCGCCCCTCCCACGCGAGGGCCGCATCGCCTTCTGGGACCCCGACGGCGGCCCCCTGCCCGCCGAAGCCCACGGCGACACCGACGAGCTGACGGTCGTACGACGCCACGGGGCCACCGTCCGCCGCCGGCAGGTGCCCGCGCTGACCCTGCCGCTCACCGAGGCCCTGCCGCTGCTGGTCCGGGCCCGCCGCGACCCGGCCGCCCATCCGGCCACGGCCTGCTGGGGCGCCGCCGCACTGCACGCGCTGCGGCTGATCGCCCGCGGCCGGCTGCTGCCGGGCCTGACCCCGGCCGGCCAGGACGCCTGGCGGACCGGCCCGCTGGAGCCCGACGACATCGCCCACCTGTGCGCGGTCGCCGCGGCTCTGCCCCCGGAGGGACACGCGGTGCCGCTCCCGGACCCCGGCCCGCTCCGGCTGCCCCAGCCGGAGGCCCTGATCCGCTCCTTCCTGGACGCGGTCGCCGACACCCTGCCCCGCACCCCCGCCGCCCCGTACACCTCCGGACGGCCCTTCGCCGCCCGCGAGCCCGTGGCCCTGCCGCAGGCCCATGCGTGGGCGGCCGAGGTCGCCGCCGGCATGGACGCCGGGGTGCGGATCTCGCTCCGCCTGCACCTGTCCGCGTACGACGTCTTCGACGCGGGTGCGGCCGACGGCGCCCGCGCCGCCGGGGCGGCCATCGTGCAGGTGCACAGCCTCGCCGACCCGACCCTGGTGGCCGATGCGGCAGCCCTGTGGGCGGGGGAGGCCGACACGGCGTTCGGGCCCCGCGCGCGGGTGGACGCCGCCCTCGCGGTACGGCGTGCGGCCCGCGTGTGGCCCCCGCTGGACCGGCTGGCCGAGCAGGATGTGCCGGACGTCCTCGCCCTGTCCGAGGAGGAACTGGGCGAACTGCTCGGCGTGGCCGCCACCCGGCTGGCCGCCGCCGGGGTCGCCGTGCACTGGCCCCGCGACCTCGCCCGGGATCTCACCGCCGCCGCCGTGGTCCGCCCGGCACCCGGCTCGGCGACCGACGGCACCGGCTTCTTCGAGAGCGAGGAACTGCTCCAGTTCCGCTGGCAGCTGGCACTCGGCGGGGATCCTCTCAGCGAGGGCGAGATGGACGCCCTCGCCGAGGCCCACCGTCCGGTCGTACGGCTCCGGGACCGCTGGGTGCTGGTCGACCCGGCCCTCGTCCGCAAGGCACGCAAGCGCGAACTGGGCCTGCTCGACCCGGTCGACGCGCTGTCCGTCGCGCTCACCGGCACCGCCGACGTCGACGGCGAGAGGGTCGAGGCCGTCCCGGTCGGCGCACTGGCCGCCCTCCGTGACCGGCTCACCGCGGGCCTGCGCCCGGCCGAACCGCCCGCCGGGCTGGCGGCCACCCTGCGCGACTACCAACTGCGCGGCCTGGCCTGGCTGGACCTCATGACCTCACTCGGACTCGGCGGCTGCCTCGCCGACGACATGGGCCTGGGCAAGACCGTCACCCTCATCGCCCTGCATCTGAAGCGCGCCCGCCCCGAGCCGACCCTCGTGGTATGCCCGGCCTCCCTGCTCGGCAACTGGCAGCGGGAGATCACCCGGTTCGCGCCCGGCGTCCCCGTCCGCCGCTTCCACGGCCCGGACCGCACCCTCGACAGCCCGGACAGCGGTTTCGTCCTCACCACGTACGGCACGATGCGGTCGGCGGCCCCACAGCTCGCCGACCACCCCTGGGGCATGGTCGTCGCCGACGAGGCCCAGCACGTGAAGAACCCGTACTCCGCCACGGCCAAGGCGCTGCGTACGATCCCGTCACCCGCGCGCGTGGCACTGACCGGCACCCCGGTGGAGAACAACCTCTCCGAACTGTGGGCCCTGCTCGACTGGACCACCCCCGGACTCCTCGGCCCCCTGAAGACCTTCCGAGCCCGGCACGCCCGCGCGGTGGAGAACGGCGAGGACGAGGAAGCGGTGGGGCGCCTGGCCCGCCTGGTCCGCCCCTTCCTCCTGCGGCGCAAGAAGTCCGACCCCGGCATCGTCCCCGAACTGCCGCCCAAGACCGAGACCGACCACCCGGTGCCGCTCACCCGCGAACAGGCCGCGCTGTACGAGGCGGTGGTGCGCGAGTCGATGCTGGCCATCGAGACCGCCGAGGGCATCGCCCGCCGGGGCCTGGTGCTGAAACTGCTGGGCGCCCTGAAGCAGATCTGCGACCACCCGGCGCTGTACCTGAAGGAGGAGACGCGCCCGGACCGACTCGCCCGCCGCTCCGGCAAACTCGCCCTGCTGGACGAGCTGTTGGACACCCTGCTCGCCGAGGACGGCTCGGCGCTCGTCTTCACCCAGTACGTCGGCATGGCCCGCCTGATCACCGCGCACCTCTCCGCCCGCGCGATCCCGGTCGACCTGCTGCACGGAGGCACGCCCGTCCCGGAGCGCGAGCGCATGGTCGACCGCTTCCAGGACGGCGAGACCCCGGTCCTCGTCCTGTCCCTGAAGGCCGCCGGCACCGGCCTGAACCTCACCCGGGCGGGCCATGTCGTCCACTTCGACCGCTGGTGGAACCCGGCGGTCGAGGAACAGGCCACCGACCGGGCGTACCGCATCGGCCAGACCCAGCCCGTCCAGGTCCACCGCCTGGTCACCGAGGGCACGGTCGAGGACCGCATCGCCGAGATGCTCACCGCCAAGCGGGCCCTGGCCGACGCCATCCTCGGCTCCGGCGAGGCGGCGCTCACCGAACTGACCGACCGCGAGCTGTCCGACCTCGTCTCCCTCCGGAGGACCCCATGACGGCCCCCGACGGCCACCGCCCCGCCGACGCCGCCCGTCGCGCCTTGCGGGCGGCGCGGGAGCGGGCCGAGGCCGAGCGGGCGGGGAGGACCGAGGGAACCTCGGAATCATTGCGGGAGACGGCGCCGACGGGGTCCGGCCTGCGCGAGGGAGCGGCTTCCGCGGCGTCCGGCCCCCGCGAGGGGACGGTTTCCATGGGATCGGGGGTGCGCGACAGGGCGGTTTCTGCGGGATCGGGGGTGTCTGAGGGCGCGGCTTCGGAATCGGCCGACGCTGCCGTGCCATCCACCGCTGCCGGGCTGTCCGGCGCCACCGCCCCGCCTCAGGACGAGGACCCTGAGAAGGTCACGACCGTGCCGCAGGGCCGCCCCGCCACCCCGGCGGGCGGGCGCCCCGCCGACGCCGCTCGGGAAGCGCTGCGTGCGGCGCGGCGGGAGGCGTTGCGGACCGAGGCGGACGAGGCCGCCCGGCCCCGGACGCGGGCGGCGGCGCCCCCTACCCCTTCCGCATCCGCAGCGGCCCCCGCCTCTCGGGCCGCCCGGCTCAAGGCCGTTCAGGACATGCGGCACTACCTGGCGAACGCGTTCCGGATGCCGGCGTGGTCCGACACCCCGGAGGAGGAGACAGGAACCGTCGGCGTCACCGAAGGTGCCGAGTCACCCTCTCCGGTCCCGGCCGAGCCGCACCCTTCGGCCGAGCGGCCCGAGCCCCGGACTCCGGATCCGGCGTCGCCTGATCCCCGTCGTTCGGTCTCGGGCTCGGCTCCGCCCGACTCCCGCCCGCTCCCGGCCTCGATGCCCCCCGACTTCCGCCGCCCGCTCCCGGCCTCCGGCACCCCCCGACCCCCTGGCCTTGGCCCCCGCCACGGGGACCAGGGGCGGAGCCCCGGCGGGGTTGGGGGCGGAGCCCTCGGCCCGGACGCTGGAGCCGGGTGCGGTGGTTCTGCCCTCGGCTCGGACGCTGGAGCCGGGTGCGGTGGTTCTGCCCTCGGCTCGGACGGTGGAGCCGGGCGCGGTGGTTCTGCCCTCGGCTCGGACGCTGGAGCCGGGCGCGGTGGTTCTGCCCCCGGCCCGGACGCCGGAGCCGGGCGCGGTGGTTCTGCCCCCGGCCCGGACGCCGGAGCCGGACGCGGTGGTCCTGCCGCCACGGCCCCGCATGTTCCGCCCACCATGGCCACCCCCCACCGTGACACCGAACTGCGCCGCACCTTCCCGGCGTTCCCGCCCCGCGAGGCCGGTGCCGAGGGGGCGCCGTTCGCCGGGACCTGGTGGGGCAACGCGTGGGTCGCGGCGCTGGAGCAGGGCGCCCTGGATCCCAAGCGGCTGGCGCGCGGACGCGGGTACGCGGACCAGGGGCACGTCGACGCGATCACCGTGACTCCGGGGCTCGTGCTGGCGTACGTGCGCGGCAGCCGGCCCCGCCCGTACCGGGTCCAGATGCGGGTCCGCACGCTGGAGGACGAGGACTGGGCGCGCTTCCTGGACGCGGCCGCCGACCGGCCGGGCCACATCGCCGCGCTGCTCGACAAGGAGCTGCCCCAGTCCCTCGCCGACTGCGGTGTGCCCCTGCTGCCCGGCCCCGGCGACCTCGCCCCGCGCTGCAGCTGCCCCGACTCCGGGCACCCCTGCAAGCACGCGGCCGCGCTCTGCTACCAGACGGCACGGCTGCTCGACGCCGACCCGTTCGTGCTGCTCCTGCTGCGCGGCCGGGGTGAGAAGGACCTGCTCGACGCGCTGTCCCGGCGCAGCGCAGCCCGCGCGGCCCGCGCCGCCCAGGAACGGCAGCCGCGGTCCCTGCCCGGCGTACGCGCCGCCGACGCCCTCGCCCCGCGGGAACTCCCGCCACTGCCACCGCCGTTGCCCGCGCCCGCGCACCCCGAACAGCCACCGGTGTATCCGGCGGCGCCCGGCGGCCCGGACCCCTTCGCGCTGGACCAGCTGGCGACCGACGCCGCCGCCCGCGCCCATGCGCTGCTCGGCACCGGACGTGACCCGGTCGGTGAGCTGACCCTGTGGCAGGACGCGGTGCGGCTCGCCGCGGCCCGCCCCGGTTCCGGCCTGACGGCCACCACCCGCACTCTGTACGCCACGCTCGCCACGGCCGCCGACCGCACCCCGGCCGACCTCGCGCGTGCCGTCGCCGCCTGGCGCCAGGGCGGGCTCGCGGGGCTGACCGTCCTGGAGGAGCCGTGGGACCCGCCGGCCGGCCGCTTCGACCGGGCCCGCCCGTTGCTGCTCGCCGCCGACCTGCCGGCGTTCCGCCCCTGGCGCAACCGCCTCACCCACCCGCGCGGCCATGTCCAGCTCCGCCTCGGCCGCGACGGCCTGTGGTACGCGTACGAGTCGGAACCGGGCCAGGACGACTGGTGGCCCCGAGGCACGCCCGACCTGGACCCGGTGGGCGCCCTGACCGGCCTCGGCGCCCCGGACGACGCCTGAACGCTGAGGCGCGGGAAGGCCGGTGCCGGCAGCGGTTGTCGCTGCCGGCACCGGCCTTCAGGTGCTGGGGTGCGCCGGCTCAGTAGGCGGAGTGGACGTTGTCGATGGAGCCGTAGCGGTGGGCGGCGTAGTTGGCGGCCGCGGTGATGTTGGCCACCGGGTCGGTGACGCGGTTGGCGGTGCCGGAGACGTGGTAGGCGTTGAAGGTGGGGTCGATGACCTGGAGCAGGCCCTTGGAGGGGGTGCCCTGCTTGGCGTTGACGTCCCAGTTGTTCTGGGCGTTGGGGTTGCCGCCGGACTCGCGCAGGATGTTGCGCTTGAGGCCTTCGTAGCTGCCGGGGATGCCCTTGGCCTTCATGATGGCCAGGGACTGCTTGATCCAGCCGTCGAGGCTGTTGGCGGAGCCGGCCTTGCCCCGGGAGGCGGTGCTGTGGTTCGAGGAGGCCGTGACCACCGAGGAGGCCGACACCTGCGTTGCTTCGGCGGCCTGTGCGTTCGCGGGCATCAGAGTCAGGGCGACGGCCGCGGCGCCGGTGGTGGTGATGCCGGTGAGGGCGAGGGTACGCAGGCGAGCGATGCGGGTGCGGGTGGTCATGGTCATACGGAAGTAACTCTCCACGGAAGGATGTTGTCGGTGCCGGCCGCTGTCGGTAGCGGTGGCCTGGGGCGGTGCCCCGTGCTTGCGCCGGGAGCGGGCAGATCCGGCGGAATCCCGCTCGGTCCGGCCTGTGCTCTCGGCGACGACAGCAATGTTTAGCGACGCGTTGAGCTGGGCGCAATGATGTGACGTACTACCCGACTACGGAGTAATGTCCGATATCTGCTATTAAATGGTGACTTCTATGCAGGTCGGATGGGTGGAGAATCTACGACCCCGCCTAGGATGTGATCTGGCTCCTATGGGTGGCATCACATCCACGACCCCGCTACCAGGCATGATCTGAGTGGTTCCGGTGTGTCGGGTCGGGTCGGGGCGGCGCGCGGTGCGCGGCGTCCGGTGGCCGATGGCATGACCGGCCGTACCGGCATCCGGCAGGCGGGGGGCGTAAGACGGTGAGGGCGGGGCGGGGGTACCGGGTGAGGTCCGACAGCGCACCGAAGACGGTGCCGGGCCGTATCGCGATGGCGCTGGTCATGCTGTTCGTCGGGGTGCTGTTCAGCGGCCTCGGGGGCGGCGGAGCCGTGGGTCTCGCCGACGGCCTGAAGTACTCCACGCGCATGTCCGGCGCTCCCGGGCTGCTGAGGATAGAGACCTGCGACACCACGGGTAGCGGCAAACAGCGTCACACCGACTGCTTCGGCCTGTTCCGCTCCGACGATCACCGTGTGGTGGACCAGTTCGCCTCCATCGGCGACTCCTACAAGGCCGGGACGGTCCTGCCGGTCCAGCACGACGCGGAGGGCCACTGCTACGTCGTCGGTGTGGCCCCGACGGCCGGGCGGCTGGCCGGGATCTGCGCCTGCGTGGTGGCACTCGTCGCCGGTCTGGCCTCCTTGTGCGGCGCGTTCTCCGCCGCGATGCCACGGCTGGGCGGCCGGATCGGCGCGGCGTTGTGGTCACCGGGGGCAGGCCGGGCCCTGGTCCGGCTGCTCAAGGCATGCGGTATCGGTTTCGCGATCTGCGGTGTGACGGGCGTGATCGGTTGGCTGGCCATGCCCTGACGACACGTTCCGGTGACCTGGGACACATGCGACCGCGGGTACACAGGCCTCGGAGCCGGGCTGGGCCCGGGGGCGCCCGGCTTCACGGGGTCGTCAGCACCGTGCTCACCGGCTCCGCCGGCGCGTACGGGTTCACCGGCCTCGAGCCGTCCCACGAGGAGCAGCCCCGGTAGCGGCCACCACCGCCATCCCGCGGGAGGTCCCGAGGCGCCCCCCCCCGCGGGTCGGCCACCACGGCGTGGCCGTCAGCTCTCGATCAGGCGATGGAACTCGACCGTGTCGAAGATGTCCTCCATACGGACCGCCAGTCCGTCCCGCAGCACCCAGGAGTGGACGAACGACAGGGTCGCGGAGGTGCCGCGCACCGAGGTCACCTCGCGCACGCCGAACACCGCCACCCGGTCACCGGCGGCCACGAACTCCCGCGGCTCCAGGCGCATCCCGCCGAGCACGGTGGGGACGCGGGCCAGGAACTCCCGTACGCCCGCATGCCCCCGCTTCGTGCCGCCGAGCCCGTACCCGGCCATCCCGTCGGGATGCACCCACTCGACCTGGGGGTCCAGGGTCTGCAGCAGCGCGCCCACGTCACGGGCGTGGAAGGCCCGGTAGGCGCGCCGGATCAGCCGCAGATTACGGTCGGCCGCCGCCGGTTCGGTCGCTGCGGGTGCCGTTGCCGCCGTCGCCGTCGCCGTCGCCGATTCCGTTGTTGTCGCCATGCCGTCGGTCCCCCTTGTCAGACGCTGAGGTGCTCGGAGTGCAGAGCGCGCAGTGTGCGCTCGATGCCGTCCCGCCAGCCGACCCGGCAGGGACCGGTCAGCCGGCGCCTGAGGGCCGGGTCGAACTGATAGGTCTCCCGGGTGACCTCGCTCGGCACCAGCCGGGCCCGCACCCCCGTGAGGGCCTCGATGTGCCGGACGCAGTCCGTGACGCCGACCGACTCGTCACCGCCCCAGTTCACCAGCGTCGCCGGGACCGACGCGGCCCGCCACAGATGCGGCACCTGGTCGACCAGATCGTCGGTGTACAGCAGCGAGCACCAGTTCTGGCCCTCCAGCGGTACGGCGATGGGGGCGCCGGAGAGCATCTGCCGGAAGTAGAGCATCGGTACGCCGCCGTAACTGCCGGGCCCGTAGGCGATATTGAGCCGGGCGATGGTGGTGGGCAGGTCCAGCAGCCGGGCGAGGGCGCGCACCGCGCCCTCGGTGGCGAGCTTGCCCATCGGGTAGGCGGGCAGCCAGTCCGCGGCGCCGTCGACCGGGTCGTCCTCGGTGTACCGGTGGTCCAGGGTCTGCCGCTTGTACAGCGCGCCCGTGGAGACGTACAGGAACGCCTCGGCGGTGCGGCAGTGGTTCATCAGGCGTCCGGTGGAGACCGCGTTGATCTCGGCGGTGGCGTTGAAGTCGCCGTCCTCGCCGCGGCGCACCGCCGCGTGCAGCACGTGCGTGAAGTCCTCCGGGAGCCCCTTGAGGGCGTGCGGCGACGCGTCGGCCATGTCCCATCGCCAGGTGGTGATGCCGTGCCGGCCGAGGGCGCGCTCCACGGCCGGGTCGCCGAACCGGCCCAGGCACCACACGTCGTTGTGCTCGGCCAGGGCCTCGGCGACCGGCCGGGCGACCTGCCCGGTGCCGCCCGTGATCAGGATCTTCGCGCCGCGCAGGGGGGAGGCGGTGCCGGAGGTCATCTGCTTCCTCCCCGCCGGATCGCGATCTCGTCGGCCTCGGCGAGGCGCAGGTCCAGCTCCCGGCGCAGGATCGCCTGGAACGCGGCCACGTGCTGCGGGGCCAGCATGGTGTAGTGCTCGCCGGGCACCTCGAGATAGCGGTTGGGTCCGGTGGTGAACGCGTCCCAGCGGCGCAGTTCGTTGTCGAGCCACTCCTGGCGGGTGCCGCGCAGCGGGATCGCGTGGAAGACGCTCATCGAGGGCACCGAACCGCTGGGCTCGTAGGTGCGGCCGAGGTCGGTGAGGGAGTTGGCGAGCTCGGCCCAGGCGGCGAACCGGTCGGCGGTCAGGTCGAGTTCGGCGAGCCGGCCGGGCGGGGCCAGCGCGACGAGCCGGGCGACCTGTTCCTCGCGGGGCAGCGGGCGCAGCCGGGCCGGAAGCCGAAGGCTTTGCTTCTTGTCGATCAGTGCCAGGAAGAAGGCCAGGTTCGTCGCCGTCTCGGCGAAGTCCAGTTCCGCCATGCGGTACTTGATGTGCGGGGGCAGGTTGAAGCTGCCGGTGAAGTCGACCCGCTCGCCGCGCTCGCGCAGCACCTTGGCGATCTCGAAGGCGACCGCGCCGCCGAAGGAGTACCCGGCGACCGCGTACGGGCCGTGCGGCTGGCGCCGCTGGATGGCGTCGGCGTAGGCGTCCACCATCTGCTCGAACGTCACGAAGGGCTTCTCGCCCTCGTCGAAGCCGCGGGCCCGCAGCGCGTAGAACGGCCGGTCGCCCGTGAAGTACTTGGCGAGGTTGACGAAGACCAGCACCTCGCCCACTCCCGGGTGCACGCAGAACAGGGGCGTCTTGTCGCCGCCGGTCTGCATCGGCACCACCGGGTCGTACCCGCCGGTGCCGGAGGCGGTGCCCGCGTCGAGCCGGGCGGCCAGGGCACGGACCGTCGGCGCCCGCAGGACCGTGATGACCTCAAGGCCGCTCACCCCGAGCCGCTCGGTGACCCGGGCGCGCAGCCGCAGGATGTCCAGCGAGGTGCCGCCCAGGTCGAAGAAGTTGGCGGTGGCGCTGATCGCGGCCGGGTCGGTGCCGAACAGCTCGGCGTAGATCTCGGCGAGCACCCGCTCGGTGCCGCCCTCGGGGGCGGTGTGTCCGCCCAGCATGCGCTCCGTCAGCTCGCGCACGGCCCGCCGTTCGGCGTCGTACGCGCCCTCCTCCAGCCGCCGTCGCATCAGCGAACGCTGGATCTTGCCCAGGCTGGTCTTGGGGAACTGGTGCGGGGACAGCGGCAGGACCAGCGCGGGCCGGAATCCCCAGTGCATGACGACGGTGCTGCGGATGGCCATGAGCACCCGGTGCAGGGCGGCCTCGGCCCCCGCGCCGGTCCCGCCGGTGCCAGGTGCCGTACCGGTCCCGGGGACTCCGGGTGCCGCACCGCTCTCGGGGGCGAAGGCGATCACCAGCTGCTCGGTGTCGCTGCCGGCCGGGCGGACGGGGAAGGCGGCGACGTAGGAGCGGGCGACGCCGTCGAGCGGTTCGAGCACGGACTCGATGTCGTGGCTGAAGTAGTTGACGCCATTGACGATGATGCTGTCCTTGCTGCGCCCGACCAGGGTCAGCCGGCCCTCGTCGAGCCGGCCCAGGTCGCCGCTGCGGAACCAGCCGTCGGCGGTGAACGCCTCCCGGGTGGCCGCCGCGTTGTTGTAGTACCCCGAGGTGATCATCGGTCCCCGCAGCTGGAGTTCGCCCACCCGGCCCGCGGGCAGCGGCCGGTCCTCCGGGTCGGCGATGCGGATCCGCAGGCCCTCGACCGGGGTGCCGAGACCGGCGAACTCCGCGCCCCGGTCGACGTCCGGGAACGCCTTGCGGGAGTAGACGCTGCCCGCGCAGGTCTCCGTCATGCCGAAGGCGGGCCACAGCGCGTCCCGCGCCAGCCCGTGGCGGGCGAGACGGTCGAGGAACGCCTCGCCGGTGGCGACGACCACGGCCTCGCCGCCGCTGATGATGTGCCGCAGCCGGGACAGGTCCAGCCGCTCGCCGCTCGCGGACAGCCGTTCACCGGCCGCGTTGATCAGGCCGAGCAGGAAGTTCGGGGTGAAGGTCATCGTCACGCCGTGCCGGGAGATCAGCCGCAGGAACTCCAGCGGCTCGCCGAGGACGACCGACGCCTCCACGTGCAGTTGACGGCTGCCCGTGGACAGCGGCAGCAGGTGGCACTCGAGCAGGGCCGCGACATGGTCGAAGGAGACCCAGTTGAGGGTGGTGTCCCGGGCGGTGAGCCGGTGGTGGCCGTTCTTGGCGGCCATGGAGGCCAGCAGGTTGGCGTGGCTGAGCACCACCGCCTTGGCGTGGCCCGTCGAGCCGGAGGTCAGGACGAGCACGGCGGTGTCCTCGGGCGCCGCGCGGTGGAAGTCGTCCGCGGCGGTGTGCGCGTCGGCCCGCAGTTCCTCCAGGGCGGCCACGGACAGCCCGGTGACCGGGGGCAGTTCGGCGGCAAGGGCCTCTCCGGTGATCACGAGCGGCCCGCCGAGCAGGGTGTTCACATGCTCCAGCTGGGCGCTCCAGCGCTCCCGGTCGCCGCGCAGCGGTGCCATGGGGCAGGGCACGAAGCCGCCGAGCACCGCGGCCCAGAACGCCGGCAGGAACTCCTGGGGCCGCTCCAGGACGAGCACGACCCGGTCGCCCGGCTCGAGACCGCGGGCGCGCAGCGCGGTCAGCAGACGGGCGGACTCGGCCAGCAGGCCGGGGTACGACTGGTCCCGGCAAGGTGCGCCTGCCGGGCCGAGGCAGTGGGTGACACCCGAGGCGGGGTGCCGGTGGGCGGCGGTCAGCAGCAGGTCGACGAGGGAACGGGGGGCGGGGCTAGGGGGGTTCACGGTCGTCTCTCTCCCTGTCTCCGGCGAACGCGGCTGACACCGCGCGGGCCGGAACGTGAAGAACGCGGAGGAACGGACGGGAGGTACGGGAGGTGCTGGAGGTGCTAGAGGTGCGAGAGGTGCAGGAGGTACGGGAGGTGCGGGAGGTGCGGGAGGTGCGGGAGGTGCGAGAGGTGCCGGAGGTACGGGAGGTGCGGGAGGGGGTGACATAAGCGCACCGGCCGGGCTTTCCCGTCGGCCGTCCGGATTTCCTTCGGACGTCGTGCGGAATACCGGATCTCCTGCTCCGGGATTTCCCGATCACGCGGGCCGCGCCGTCCAGCCTTTATTTCCCGCCACCGGGCGACGGCTTCGGCGCGATCGGAAAACGGTGCGCGGGTGGCTCGTTGTCACTGGGTCACCGTAGGCTCGACCTCGGCTCAAGTGAGGTTCGAGACACGTGTGTTGGCCGGAAGGGGACAGCGGTGCGACAGCGAGTGAGGGCGGGGATCGCGGACCGTGGCGCAACCGGAAGTGGAGGGTCGAGTTCGGGGACAGGGGTGTCAGTTTGCTGTCACCACCGCTGGAAGAAAACGCTGGCTGTCGGGAAAAGTAAGAGCTGTCTACCGATTACGCCGGCGGGCTTGATCTTGTTGACTGGCTGTGAGCAAACGAACTAGTGTCTGGGCCGAAACTCAACGCCGCCCCTGTCAGAAGATTCGATTTTAAACAGTTCGGATTTCACAGATCTTGGCGGGGAGGCTGGGTACACGCCCGCCGTCGACGAGTTCTGCGCGTGCACGCGGGACCACCCACGTCTCGGGTAAACAAGGGGGAACAGTGACCGGAGCCGTCATCGACTCACCAGGCACGAACCGAGGGCGGGAAACCGGCCCCGGGGACCACGCGGCCCACGTCGAGCAGACGCTGCTGCAGGCGCGGGCGCTCATCGAATCCACCGTCTCCCTCTACCGGCAGCGCCGGCCCAGTGGATCCGACGGCACCCACACCAGCGTCGCGGTGCCGCGCGAAGCGCTCGCCCGGCTCCTCGGCGAGGCCCGCCACACGGTGTGCGTGGCCCTGACCGCCGCCGACGAGTTCAGCGCCACCGTGAAGGCCCTGCTCACCGCGGCCCGCCCCGGCCCGAACGTCCGGGTGCTGTGCGCCACCTCGGTCGTGGACTGCTCCCTGGCCCGGCTCAGCGCCACGGGCGGTGCCCGCTTCGAAGTACGGTGCTCCGAAGGCGAACTGCGCGACGCGGTCGTGGTCGACGGCGCCCGCGCCCTGGTCCGCACCCTGCCCGGCGACGACGGGACGGCCCAGGCCACCCTGGTGACCGACACCGCCGCCGTACGCGCCCTGGAACTGCTCTTCGCCGGCACCTGGTCCCGCTGCCGCCGGCTCGACGACCACCTCGCCCTCGGCCCGCGGCTGCAGAGCGAGCTCAGCCGCAGGATCCTGGAGCGGCTGCGCTCCGGCCAGACCGACGACGTCGCGGCCCGCGAGCTCAACGTCTCCCTGCGCACCTACCGCCGCCATGTCGCCGAGATCATGCGGGAGCTGGGCGCCAGCTCCCGCTTCCAGGCCGGAGCGCGCGCGGTCGAACTGGGACTGATGCAGCAGCGGTAACGCAAGCCGGCGCCGTACACACCGCCCCGCCCGGCCGCCGACGGGCAGGAGGCGACGAGCATGAGAGCACGCTCGGCGGGACAACGGGGAAACGGGGAGTACGAGGTGTCCGACAGGGCTGAGGACGACCTGGAGCAGGCACTGCTCCAGGTGCAGTCCCTGATCGAGTCGACAGTGGCCATCCATCGCGACCGCAGCGTCCAGGAACAGCGGATCACCGTGATCGAGGGCGGCTACCACGCGGTGCTGCGCCGGGCGCGGGACCTCATCCGCGGGGCGACGCGGTCCATCGACATCGTGCACGCCCGCATGTCGGACGCCAAGGACGAGCCGGGCCGCGGCGAGGGCGCGGAACGGCAGCTGATCTACGGCGCGGCCGACACGGTCACGGTCCGGCTGCTGAGCAGCCCGGCCCTCGTCGACGAGGACTTCGTCCGCGAACAGCTCGGCAAGGACAGACCCGTGGCCATCCGCATCGCCCGGGTGCCGCCCCTGCAGGCGCTCATGGTCGACGGCACCGCCGCGCTCGTCGTGGCCGAGTCCGCCGTCGGCCGCCGGGCCTCGATGATCCGGGCGCCCGAGCTGCTGCACACCCTGGCCACCCTGTTCGAGAACGTCTGGCGCGACGCGGTGCCGGCCGGCGAGCGCATCGTCTTCGGCAACCGCGACCGCGGCGCCCTGGCCCGCCAGATACTCGCCGCCCTGTGGGCCGGTGTCACCGACGAGGTGGCCGCCCGCGACCTGGCCGTCTCGGTGCGCACCTACCGTCGCCACGTCGCCGAGATCATGGCCCTGCTCGGCGCCAACTCCCGTTTCCAGGCCGGGGTGCGCGCCGCCGAACTCGGCCTGCTGCCCCCGGCCGCACCCCCCGGCGACCGCCCGGGCCCCCGGCCGTGACCTCGCCGCTGGCAGCTTCCTGAAACCTCTGTTGCCGCCCGGCGCGCACCGGCAGTTGTATGGAGCGCGAGGAAGGGATTCACCCCGCGTGGGGAATTCTCGTGGGGTTCCTGAATTCCTCCCCCGGCGGCACCCGAAAATCCCCCGTTTCCGGTCCGCCGGTGTGCGGGGACCCGTGCGCTCACCATTCCCGTGCGGGTCCCCGCCCTCCCCGGTGCATTCACGCGGAAGGCGGGTCCATGAGTCGTATGCCCATCGCTCTGCTGTTTCCAGGACAGGGAACGCAGAAGGAGGCCATGGGGGAACCCTGGCGGGAAACCCCCTCCTGGGCGCTCACCCGGGACATCTCCGAGGTCACCGGAGAGGACATCGCCGGACTTCTGCTGCACACCCCGGGCGAGCGGCTGCGCCGTACCGACCTGGCCCAGCTCGCCGTGTTCAGCCTCTCGGTGATCGCCCATGCCGAGGCGGTGCGCCGCGACGCGCTCGGCGGCCCGGTGGTCGCCTGCGCGGGCCACAGCCTGGGCGAGTACGCCGCCCTCGTCGCCGCCGGCGCGCTCACCGTGCCCGCGGCGGCCGCGCTGGTCGCCGCGCGGGGCCGGGCCATGCGCCGGGCCGCCGAGGCCCGCGAGGGCACCATGGGCGTCCTCGTCGCCGCGCCGCTGGACGAGGTGACCGCCCTGACCGAGCACATGCGGGCGGACGGGTTCGAGGTCTGGGTCGCCAACGTCAACGCCCCCGGCCAGACCGTGGTCTCCGGCTCCGCCGACGGCATCGACCGCATCGCCGATCTGGCCCCCTCCATCGGTGCCAAGCTGATCCGGCTCCAGGTCGGCGGCGCCTTCCACAGTCCCTACATGGCCCCCGCCGCCGACACCCTGCGCACCGCCCTGAAGAACGCCCCCTTCACCCCGGCCCGGCTGCCCGTCGTGGCCAACGTGGACGCCGAGGCCCACGCCGGCGACGCCGACTGGCCCGAGCTCGGCACCCGCCAGCTCACCTCCCCGGTGCTCTGGGAGCAGAGCGTGCGCACCCTCGTCGGCCGCCCGCTCGGCTGCGCCCGCCTCGTCGAACTCGGGCCCGGCCGCACCCTGGCCGGGCTGGTCCGCCGGATCACCCCGGACACCGAGGTCGTCTCGCTGGACGCGCCGGGCGCCCTGGACTGACCCCTCCGACGCCACAAGGAGACCAACCCACCATGGCACTTGGCACCGAAAGCATCTGGCTGCGCAGGCACGCCGGCGCCGCGCCGCCCCGGCTGCGGCTGCTGTGCCTGCCGCACGCGGGCGGCTCGGCCGGCTTCTTCCACGACTGGGGGCACGCCTTCGGTGACGACGTGGAGGTCCTCGCCGCCCGCTACCCGGGCCGGCAGGAACGCATCGCCGAGGAGCCCTGCGGCAGCGTCGAGGAGCTCGCCGACGCCCTCGCCGACGAGCTGACGCCCCTGCTGGACACCCCGCTGGCCGTCTTCGGGCACAGCATGGGCGCCTCCGTCGGATACGAACTCGCGCTGCGGCTGAAGGCCCGCCACCAGGCGGCCCCGGCGCTGCTGATGGTCTCCTGCCGCAAGCCGCCGCACCTGCTGACCCCGCGCACCGCCGCCCTCGCCGACGACACCGCGCTGATGGCGGAGGTCCGGCGCCTCGGCGGCACCGACGCCGCGCTGCTCGCCGACCCGGACCTGCGCGAGCTGGTGCTTCCCGCGATCCGCGCCGACTTCGCCGCCGTCGCCCGCTACACCGCCCGGCCCGGCATCGCCCTGGACTGCCCGGTGGCCGGTTACCTCGGCGCCGACGACCCGGACATCACCGCCGACGACATGGCCGGCTGGGCCGGCCTGGCACCGAAAGGCTTCGCCCTGACCGTGCTGCCCGGCGGCCACTTCTATCCGGTGGACCGGCGCGACGCCCTCGTCGCGGACATCCGCGCACGGCTGGCCTGGCAGTGGTGACCACCGCGACCCGGCCCCGGCAGACCAGCGGGGTCGGCGTACTCGACAAGGCGGCGGCCCTGCTGGACATCGTCGAGGGCGGCCCCGCGACCCTCGGCGACCTGGTCACCTTCAGCGGTCTGGCCCGGCCGACCGTCCACCGCCTGGCCATCGCCCTGGAGCGGCTCGGGCTGCTCACCCGCGACCGGCACGGCCGCTGGGTGCTCGGCCCCCGCCTCGACGCCACCGCCGTCGCCGTGCACAACGACCGGCTGGCCGGCGCGGCCGGACCGGTCCTCGCCGAACTGCACTCCGGGACCGGCCTGGACGCCCGGCTCTACCGCCGCCGCGAGGGCCTGCAGATCTGCGTCGCCGCCAGCGCCGGACCGGGCGGCCGGACCGGGGCGGTGCCGGTCGGCGCGATCCGGCCCGCCTCCGCCGGACCGATCGCCCAGGTACTGCTGGCCTGGGCGGAACCCGGCGAGCTGTCCCAGGCGCTGAACTCGGCCCGGTTCACCGCGGCCCAGCTCACCGTCGTACGCCGGCGCGGCTGGGCCTACGGACCCGATCCCGTACCGCCCGGCAGCGTCTCCTACGCCGTACCGGTGTGCGCCGGGGACGGCCGGATCGCCGCGGCGCTCGCCCTGACGGGGCCCGCCGCGCGCATGCCCGAGGCGCCCACCCGCCGGCTCGGCGGCGCCATGTTCGACGCGGTGGCCGGCCTCACCGACGCCTTGCTGCGGCTGCGCGCGGATGTCCGCCCGGCCGGACCGGATACCGACTGAATTCCCTTGCCGCGCTGGCAGGTTGTTGCAGCCGCCATTGTGCGGACACCGGCTCCGCCCGCACCATTCCCATGCCGATCAAAAATACGCCGCATACACATTCCGCGGCCTATTCGAAAAAGGGGTAAGAGCGTGACCACTGCCACGCGTGACGAGCGTCTGGAAACCATCAAGGAAATCGTCTGCGACATTCTTGAGATCGAGGAGGACGAGGTCACCGAGACCAGCCTCTTCAAGGAGGAGCACAACGCCGACTCGCTGCGCGCCATCGAGATTCTCGCCGCCCTGGAGAAGGAGTTCGGCGTCGTCATCAACCAGAGCGAACTGCCCCGCATGGTGAACCTCAAGGGCGTCTACGAGGTCGTCGCGGAGCCGGCCGGCTGGTAGTCGAACCGCGCACGCGGACTGGGAGGTTGGCATGACGACGGCAGTGAGCGGCCCCGGCCGGAAACGGCCGGAGCGGCACCGGGTGGTCCTCACCGGACTCGGGGTGGTCTCCAGCATCGGACTCGGCGCGAAGGAGTTCCTCCAGGGACTCCGTGCGGGCCGTAGCGGTGCCCGGCCCATCACGGTGTTCGACACCGAGGGCTTCACCCATGCGAACGGGTGCGAGATAACGGAATTCGACCCGCGGGACTGGATCAGCACGCTCGACGTGGAACAGCTCGGCCGGGCCGCGCAGTTCTCGACGGCGGCTGCCCGGATGGCCCTTCAGGACTCCGGTCTCGACCTGACCTGGCTGCGCGCCCGGCGCGGGCTGATCTCCATCGGCACCACCGACGGCGAGAGCTACGACCTCGACCAGCTGGTCGAGCAGGAACTCGCCCACGGCACAGGCACGTTCGACCCCACGGCCGCCCGGCGGGTGCCGGCCGGGCGGCTGTCGGTGGCCATCGCCCAGGAACTGGGCCTCGGCGACGTGGAGGCGCTCACCATCCCCACCGCCTGCTCGGCGGGGAACTACGCCATCGGCTACGGCTTCGACGCCGTCAGCTCCGGCGAGGCGGACTTCGCCTTCTGCGGCGGCGCCGACGCCATGTGCCGCAAGACCTTCACCGGCTTCTACCGGCTCGGCACCATCGCCCCGGACCGCTGCCAGCCCTTCGACATCGACCGCAAGGGCATCCTGACCGGGGAGGGCGCCGGCGTGCTGGTCCTGGAGCGGCTCGAGACCGCCCTGGAGCGCGGCGCCACCATCTACGCCGAGGTGCTCGGCTACGGCCTCAACTGCGATGCCCACCACCAGGTGGCGCCCGACCAGGACAGCGTCGCCGGCCTCATGCGGCTCGCCCTGGACAACGCCGGCGTCGCCCCGCACGAGGTGGACCTCATCTCGGCGCACGGCACCGGCACCAAGGCCAACGACATCACCGAGGCGGGCGCCATCCGCCAGGTCTTCGGAGACACCCCGCCCCGCACCGTCTCCATGAAGTCCATGCTCGGCCACGCGATGGGCGCGGCCAGCGCCCTCGGCGCCATCGGCTGCGCCCTGGCCATCCAGAACCGCTTCATCCCGCCCACCATCAACCACGTCACCACCGACCCCGAGTGCGACGTCGACTGCGTGCCGAACCAGGCGGTGGAGGCCGACCTGAGGATCGTCCAGAACAACGGTCTTGCCTTCGGCGGCAACAACGCGGCGGTCCTGCTCGGCCGGTACGACGGCGACGGCACCGGCGGAGCGGACGGGACCAGCGGCGCAGACGGGACCGGCGGCACGGGCGACCCGACCGACCCGACCGACACGATCGACGCGATCAGGGAGGCGTCATGACGAACCGTCCCATCGTAGGCATGGGCGCGGTCGCCGCCACCGGCCGCGGTGTCGGCGAACTCTTCGACGCGCTGTGCCGCGGCACCAGCGGCCGCGCCGGACTGCGCGGCTTCGACCGCAGCAGATTCCGCGCCCAGCACGCCTACGAGGTCGACGACCGGCCCGTGACCGGCCGGGACATACCCGGCCGGGCGACCCGGCTGCTGCTCGACGCGGTCGGCCAGGCCGCCGCCGACGCCGGCCTCGGCGAGGACCTCGGCGGCATCCCCGTACTGGTCGGCACCGGCCTGAGGGAACTGCGCTCGCTGGAGCTGTGGTGGCGCGACGGCTCCCCGTTCGCCGACTCCGGGCTGCACTTCGGCACCGGGCTGCGCGAGCGCTTCAACGCCGACGTCACCCACACCTTCTCCAACGCCTGCTCCGCCTCGCTGTACGCGCTCGCGCTCGCCTCCGACCTGCTCGACCAGGAGGGCGAGGGCGCCCCCGACACCGTGATCGTCGCCGGTGTCGACGTGCTGACCGAGTCGATGTACGGGCTGCTGGAGCGCGTCCACCCAGAGCCGCCGGACCGGGTACGGCCGTTCGACCGCAACCGCACCGGCGTGCTGATGGGGGACGGCGCCGCCGCCGTCGTGCTGCGCCGCACCGACGACGGCAGCCGCCGGGTCCACGGACGGCTGCGCGGCGTCGCCGTCAACTGCGACGCCTACCACGTCACCGCGCCGTCCCCCGACGGCATCGCCCAGGCCATGCGGGCCGCCCACCGGATCGCCGGCGTCAAACCGGCCGACATCGACCTGGTGATGCTGCACGGCACCGGCACCCTGCTCAACGACGAGGCCGAGGCCGCCGCCCTGCGGGACGTGCTCGGCGAGGACGCCTCAGCGCCGCTGATGACCGCCGTGAAGTCCATGACGGGGCACACCTCCGGCGCCTCCGGGCTGATCAACCTGATCATCGGCGTCCGCGCGCTCCAGGAGGGCCGGGTGCCCCCGACGGTGGGCCTGGACGACCCGGTCGACGAGGCCGCGCCGTTCCGCTTCGTCACCGGCGAGGCCGCCACCGGCCGCGAACTCAACGTGGCCCAGCTCAACGCCTTCGGATTCGGCGGCATCAACGCCGTGGCCCTTGTGGAGGGGACCCGATGACTGACGCGACCGCCGACACCGCCGTGGTGGTCTCCGGCGCCGCCGTACTCCTGCCCGGCGCCGACACCGTACGGGCCCTGGCCGACGGGCCGGCTCCCGGCGGCGCCCCCGTCGAACCGGCCGACCACGTCGGCCGCAAGGGACTGCGCTACAAGGACCGGGCCACCCAGCTCGGCTACGCCCTGACCGCCGCCGCCCTGCGGGACGCCGGACTGCTCGGCGAGGACGGCATGACGGTGCCCGCCGAGACCACCGGCATCGTCGCCAGCTCCAACTTCGGCAACCTGGACACCGTGGTCCGGGCCCTCGACACCATCCGCGAGGAGACCGTCACCGCCACCAGCCCGATGGACCTGCCCAACGCCTCCAGCAATGTCATCGCCTCCTCCGCGGCCATCCGCTACGGGCTGCGCGGCCCCAACCTGATGGTCTGCAACGGCGAGACGTCCGGACTGGACGCCGTGCACTGGGCGGCCACCATGATCGCCGCCGGCCGGGCCGAACGGTTCCTGGTGCTCGGCGTCGAACCCGACAACGCGGTCGTACGCCGGCTGCTGGGCGGCCGCCGCGCCGTCGACGGCGGTGCCGCCCTCGTCCTGGAGGCCCGTACCGCGGCCACCGCACGCTCCGCCACCGTCCGCGCCGTGCTCGGGCCCTACCGCAGGGCGGCGGACGAACCGCGCGAGACGGCCGGCCACTGGGCCCTGCCCGCGCACCTCGGCAGCGCCTCGGGGGCGTACGGGGTGCTGCAAGTCGCCGCCGCCGTCGGCTGGTTCGACGCGGGCCGGCGCGAGCCGGTGCGGGCCGTGGCCGGGGGCGCCGACCACGACGCCGGGGCGGGCCTGCTGCTCCTCGCGCCCGAAGCGGCCCGAGCGGCCGAAACGCCCGAAGCGGCCGAAGCGGCCTGACACCGGCGAGGAACCCGCGAGGGCCCCGCGAGGACCCGCGAGGACCCGCGAGAAACCGGCGAGGAGAAGATCCCGGTGAACACTCATATCGACCTGCGACCCGTCTCCGTCGAACAGCGCACCGACGGCAGCGGCCCCCGCGTCCTGCTGCTGCACGGCCTGGCGGCCAACGACAGCGTCTGGGAGCGCACCCTGCCGCTGCTGCCGGCCGGGTGGCGCCTGTGGACCGCCCGGCTGCCCTGGCGCACCGAGACCATCGGCGACTGGGGCGAGCAGCCCAACCTGCGCGGCCGGCTCGCCCAGGCCCTGACCGCCGTACCCAAGGGCGCCGAGGTGGTGGTCGCCCACTCCATGGCGGCCAACGTCCTGCTGGACCTGCTCGACCAGACACAGCGGGGCGGCGTCGACGCCCTGCGCCGCTTCGGCATCCGCGCTCTCGTCCTGGTGTCGCCCTTCTACCGGGGCGCCGCCGAGGAGTTCGACTGGACCACCATCAGCTACTACCTCAACGACTTCCATCTGATCATGGAGGAGGGGATCCGCGTCCACTCGGGCGGCCGGCTCCCCGCCGACGTCCAGCAGGCCATGGGCGTACGGGTACGCGACCGGGTCGGCCCGCACGGCTGGCTGCGGTTCTTCGACCTCTACCTGCGCACCCCGGCGCTGGAGACCGGCCGTATCACCGTGCCCACCCTGGTCCTGGGCGGCGAGACCGACTTCGCCGCCCGCCCCGAGGAGAGCCTCGCGCTCGCCCGGGCGCTGCCCGACGCCACCGCCCGCATCCTGCCCGGCTGCGGACACTTCCCGATGCTCGAGGCGGCCGAGGACTTCGCCGCCGAGGTGAGCAGCTTCGTCAACTCGACCCTGGGCCTCTCCCCGCACGCGGGAGCCGCCCCCGTCCCCGCCCTGGAGCCCCAGCGATGACCCTCGTCACGGACACCGCCGTCAAGGCACTGCTCACCACCGCCACCAGCACGCAGGTGCGCCCCCGCTACGAGGGCTCCAACATCTGCACCTGGATCGGCTTCAAGCACGTCAACTACCTCGTCGAGGAAGCCGTCCTGGACCACTTCCGGCAGGCCGGGCTGCCCGCCCGGGCGCTGTACGAGGAGCACGGCCTCGGCCTGGACCTGGTCTCGATCGACACCCGCATCCTGCACGCCTTCCACATGGACGACCACGCCGAGGCGCAGGTCGTGCCCTGGACCAAGGACGAGGACAGCACCCTCGGGTTCAAGGTGACCGTCCAGGTCGAGCGCGACGGCGAGATCCACAAGGCCGTCACCTCCAAGGTCCGCGTCTCGCTGCGCACCGACACCTACCTGGAGGCGGCCGGCGAGGTGCCCGGCCAGCTCGCCCGGTTCGCCGTCGCCCGCCTCGGCGACGACCTGGAGCGCGAGCCGGGCACCGCGGCCCCGGCCGAGGAGGAGATCCTCGCCGCCCTCACCGCCGGGCAGAACGCCTACGCCTGGAAGTGGAACATCCCCTACCCGTACTGCCACTTCACCGAGCGCATCCAGATGTCCGGCTACCTCCGGCTCATGGAGGAGGGCAAGGACCGCTTCGTCGCCGACCGCGGCATCTCCATCAAGACCCTGCTGGACGATCGCCGCTGGATCCCCGTCGTGCCCCGCTCCGACATCCGCATCCTCGACGAGGCGCTGATGGAGGAGGACCTGTACACCGTCTACACGGTGGAGGAGGTCTTCAAGGACTTCACCTACACCTCCCGCATGGACTGGTACGTGCTGCGCGAGGGCAAGCTGGTCAAGACCGCCACCGGGCGCATCGTCCACGGCTACGCCCTGATAGAGAACCGCAGGGACTGGAAGCTGGTCAATTTCGACCAGCGCGTCCTCGACGCGCTGAACGGCAAGGCGCCAACGGCGTGACCGAGCAGGTGGTGAACGGCACCGACTGGGAGAGCAGCGCTCCGCGGCTGCTGCTCATCGAGAGCCAGGGACGCGCGGCCGCGGACACCGGTTTCCGGCGTGACGCGGTCACCCAGGTGATCACCGGGCAGTCCGCTCTGCTCTTCCTGGTCCAGGACGGCGTCGTGCTGGCGGTGCCGGGCAGCGACGCCGATCTGGACCGGTTCCAGAAGGAGGGCGGGGTGCTCGCGGCGGACAGTTTCTCCCTCGCCCAGCACGGGCTGGACACCGCCGGCCTCAGGCCCGAACTGCGCGTCGTCGGCATGGACGTGGTGGCGGGCTGGATCCTCGATCCGGCGGTCCGGGTGGTGTGGCATTAAGTGGCCAGGCAGATTCCGCACACCGATGTGCTCCTGACGCTCATGGGCGCGCCGCACGCGGGTGACCAGGTCACCACCGCCCTGCGCCTCACCCAGGCGCTGCTGGAGCGCGGCGCCGCCGTCCAGGTGTGGACGTGCGGGTACGCCACGCTGCTGACCCAGCGGGCGCAGGGTCCGGACAAGCCACGCAACCTGGCCGACTGGAACCGGAGTTACCCGTCGCTGCCCGGCCTCGCGGAGGAGTTACTGGACGCCTTCCCAGGCCGGCTGCACTGGTACGGCTGCCGGTTCTGCAGCGACGACCGGGGCGTGGCGGAGCATCTGCCGCAGGTGGTGCTCCGCCCGCCGGCCGGCTACGCCGCGAACGTCGCCGCCGCCGACAAGACGCTGCTGATCGGGGTGATCTGATGTCGGATCAGGCTGACGGGGAGCAGCGGGTGCTGGCGATCGTGGAGCGCGGCTACCGGGGCGCCCTGGACAAGCAGTTCTTCGACGAGCTGTACCTCGCCACCGAACTGCACCGCCAGCTCGGCGGCCTGGACATCCTGCTGCGCGGCACGGCCGTCGGGTACGCGCTCGACGCACCGCCGCCCCCGGCCCTGCGCATCGGCGCCCGCACCCTCGACACCCTCACCGACCCCCGCGCGGGACTGCGTTCGCTGCTCGAAGCGGGCGTCGGCGTCTGGGTCGAGGAGCCCGCGCTCACGGCACTCGGCTCCCCGCGCCCGCCGCTCGCCGGCATCCGGCTGGCCCGGGACGGCGAAGTGGCCGCGCGCTGGGCGGAGTACCGGATGGTCTTCTTCCTCTGACCCGACGACCGGCCTCGCCCGGTCCCCGGCCCCCGAACCTCTGAGCCGTTCCCACAGAAAGGACCACGTGACGGTCATGACCACTCTCGTCACGGACACCGGCCACCCGGTGATCACCGCCTGGTCGGCCGTGTCGCCGTACGGCATCGGCAGGGACGCGTACGCCGCGGGTCTGCGCGAGCGGCGCGGCACCGTCACCGGCCTCGGCCCCGAGCACGGCACCACCCCCGACGGCGTCGGCTGCGTCGTACCCGGCTTCGGCGTGCGCGAGGTGCTCGGCAAGAAGGGCACCCGGTCCATGGACCGGGTCACCGGGCTCGCGGTCACCGCCGTCGGCGCACTGCTCGACGACGCCGAGCGCAACCGGGCCGTGGGGACCGGCGAGGGCGCCGCGTTCACCCTCGGCACCACCACCGGCAGCGCCCAGTCGATGATGGACTTCACCCGGGACTCGCTCACCGGCGAGCAGCCCTTCTTCGTCGACCCGGCGCGCTTCCCCAACACCGTGATGAACTGCGCCGCCGGGCAGAGCGCCATCTGGTACCAGCTCAAGGGCCCCAACGCGACCATCGCCGGTGGCCGCGCGGCGGGCCTGCACGCCCTCAACTACGCGCGGCGGCTGCTCGGTTCGGGCCGCGCACGCACCGTGCTGTGCGGGGCGGCCGAGGAGTTCTCACCGGCCCGCGCCTGGCTGGAGCACCGCTGCCTCGACGGTACCGACAGCGCCGACAGCGCCGAGGGGGCGGTCCCGCCGCTCGGCGAGGGCTGCGCGATGCTCCTGGTCGAACCGCGGGCCCCCGAGGACGCCGGGCAGCCCGTGCTCGCCGAGATCCTCGCCGTCGAGCTCGGCGTCGTCCTCGACGGCGCCGACCCGCGCCCGGCCCTCGTGACCTGCCTGCGCTCCGCGCTGCACCGGGCCGGTGCCACGCCCGCCGACGTGGCGGCCGTCGCCCGCTCCGGCGCGCCCGGCCGCGCGGGCGGAGCCGAGACCGAGGCGGTGCACGAGGTGCTCGGCACCGCGGGCCCCGCCGACCTGACGCCCGCCCCGCTGATCGGCGACACGGGCGCCGCCGCGGCCGCCTTCCAGGCCGCCGCCCTCCTCGCGTTCGCCGCGGACCGGCCGCAGCAGGCGGCCGGCCGCATCGGCGTGATCACCTCCGTGGACCGCACCGGCAGCGTCGGCTGCGCCCTGCTCCGGCTGCGCTGAACCCCGTCTCCCGCCCCCTCCCGAACGTTTCCGGAAAGGACCCCGACCGTGCTGGACAAGGAAGAACTGCGCGCCCTCGTGGCGCAGGTGCTCGACGTCGACGTCACCGAGGTGACCGACGACGCCCGGTTCGTCGACGACCTGGAGGTCGACTCCCTGATGGCCCTCGAGGTCGTCGTGATCCTGGAGAAGAAGTACGGCATCAAGCTGCCGGAGTCCGACCTGAAGCAGATCGTCACCCTGCAGAGCGCCTACGACCTGCTGCTCGGCAAGCTCGGCATGGCGCGGGTGGCCTGATGACCGGCGCCAGTCCGCTCGCGGGGGCCGTGGAGGTGCTCCCCGGCGACGGGGAGTTCGCCACCGCGGCCCGCTTCACGGTGGACGCCGCCGAGACCGTGCTGCCCGGCCACTACCCCGGCTTCCCGATCTTCCCCGGCGTCTGCCTCGTGGAGTGCACCCACCAGGGTGCCCTCGCCACCGCCCCCGACGGCGCCAAGGGCACCGCGCTGGCCGCCGTGGAGTCGACCCGGTTCACCGGACCGGTCTTCCCCGGCGACCGGGTCGACATCGCCATGGCATGGCAGCGGACCCCGGACGGCGACTGGCAGTGCCGGGCCAGGCTCAGCACCGCGCGCGGACCGGCCGCGAGCGTCCGGCTGCGCTACGCCCGCCGGCCGGCCGGGGAGGCGGCGGCATGACCGGCCAGCGCGAGATCCGGGCCCGGCTGCCGCACCGCTTCCCGATGCTGCTGGTGGACCGGCTCGTCGACGTCGTACCCGGCGAGCGGCTGGTCGCCCTGAAGGCGGTCACCTGCAACGAGCCCTGGTACGAGAAACTCGGCCCCGAAACCCCCGACCGGGACTTCGCCTACCCGCCCGCGCTCCTGGTGGAGTCCTGGTGCCAGGCCGCCGGCGTCCTCGCCACCTGGGACGCCCCCAACCCGGACGTGCTGCGCGGCCAGGTGATGCTCTTCGGCGGGATGACCGGTGTCGCCTTCCACCGCCCGGTGCTGCCCGGCGAGGTCCTGGAGCACCGCGTCCGGCTGGACCGCAGGGTCGACGACACCGTGCTGTTCGAGGGCGAGTGCCACTCCGCGGGCGAACCGGTGATGACCGTGGAACGCATCGTCATGGCCTTCCGCCCCGCCTCCGCCCTGCGCCCCGAAGGCGCCTGACAGGCCCTCACGAAAGAGACATCCATGACTGAGAGCAGCAACCGGGTGGCGCTCGTCACCGGCGGCTCGCGCGGCATCGGGCGGGCCACCGTCCGCGCGCTCGCCCGCGACGGCTTCGACGTCGCCTTCTGCTACCGCTCGGACGACACCGCGGCCCGCACCTTGGAGAAGGAGGGCGAGGAGTACGGCGTCCGGATCGCCGGCACCCGCGTGGACGTCGCCGACGGCGCCGCCGTACGGGCCTGGGTCGAGGCGGCCGAAGCGGACCTGGGCGCCCTCGACGCCGTCGTCACCGCCGCCGGCATCACCCGCGACAACCCGCTCGTCCTCATGACCGACGACCAGTGGCGGCAGGTGATGGACACCAACCTCGACGGCGTCTACCACGTCTGCCGTGCCGCGGTCTTCGGCATGATGAAGCGGCGCGGCGGAGCCGTCGTCAACATCTCGTCTGTCGCCGGGGTCCACGGCCACGCCACCCAGACCAACTACTCCGCCTCCAAGGCCGGGATCATCGGCTTCTCCCGGGCCCTGGCCAAGGAGACCGGGCGGGCGGGCATCCGGGTCAACGCCGTCGCCCCCGGCTTCATCGACACCGACATGGTCGCCGAGATGAACGACAAGGCCCGGGGGGAAGCCCTCGCCGCCGTACCGCTGCGCCGCATGGGCACCGCCGAGGAGGTCGCCGACCTGGTCGCCTACCTGGTCTCGGACCGGGCCGCGTACATCACCGGCGCCGTGCTGCAGATCGACGGCGGCATCACCCTCTGAACCCGAAGATCCCCGAACCACCCGTGCGCACACGACAGTTGGAGGCGGTGATGGCACGACGCGGACCGCGCTGGTACTTCTCCTTCCGCAGTCCCTACTCCTGGATGGCCTACCGGGACCTGCTGGACCACTACCCGGACGTCGCCGAGGGCCTGGAGTGGCTGCCGTTCTGGGAGCCCGACCAGCCGGCCCTGGACGAACTGGAGCGCGGCAACGTCAGGCTGCCGTACGTCCCCATGTCGAAGGAGAAGCACCTGTACATCCTCCAGGACGTGCGCCGCCTCGCCCGGGCGCGCGGCCTGGAGATGGTCTGGCCGGTGGACCCCGCGCCGCGCTGGGAGGTCTCGCACCTCGCCTATCTCGCCGCCGAGGAACTCGGCGCCGGGCGCGCGTTCATCGCCGAGACCTACCGGGCGCGCTGGGAGCGCGGCGAGGACATCTCCGATCCCCGGACGATGGCCCGCATCGGCCGGGACATCGGCGTCGATCCGTTCGTCCTGGAACACGCGCACGACGATCCCGGCATTCGGGAGAAGGGCCTTCAGGCGCTGAACTCACTGCACCGGGACGGGGTGTTCGGCGTTCCCTTCTTCATCGTCGGATTCGACAAGTACTGGGGCGTCGACCGACTGCCCGGATTCATCGACTCGGTACGGTCGAAGGCCGCCGCCTGACCGGCACGTAAAGCACCGTAAGGCCTTATTGAAAAGCAGAGCAGTCGCAGAGAAAGGCGAACACAGTCATGGCCACCAATCCCTTCGAGGACGACGGCGCACGCTACTACGTACTCATCAACGACGAGGGCCAGTACTCCCTGTGGCCCGCGTTCGCCGAGGTGCCGGCCGGCTGGACCGTGCGGCACGGCGCGGCGGACCGGCAGGAGTGCCTCGACCACATCAACGAGTACTGGACGGACATGCGGCCGGCCAGTCTGGTCCGCGCCATGGGCGGCTGACCGGGGCGCACCCGGCAGGTCGCCGGCGGGCGGTGGCAGTTGTCTGCCACCGCCCGTTCCGTGTTTCCGGGCCCGGTTGGCAGGTTGATGCAGTGGGCGTTGTCGGCGAATTCCGGTGGATGCGAGAGTTCAATCCGTTCCCCGGAACCACTGCCCGAGGTTTTTCACTGAAGTTGTCCGCTAGGGGTGGATGAGAATCATGCTTGGAGACGGTATACCGCTGACCGCGGCCCAGGCCGGAATCTGGTTCGCCCAGCAGCTGGACCCGAAGAACCCGATCTACAACGCGGCCGAATACCTGGAGATACGCGGGGCCATCGACGCCGACGTCTTCGAGCAGGCGCTGCGCCGCCTCGTACGGGAGGCCGAGGCACTGAGGATGCGCGTCGTCGAGGACGGCGAGGGCCTGTGGCAGATCGCCGACCCCGACCCGCGGTGGACGCTTCAGCGGCTGGACCTGCGGCACGAGGAGGACCCGGAGACGGCGGCGGAGCAGTGGATGCGCGAGACCCTCGCCGAGCCCGTCGACCCGCGCCACGACCTGCTGTTCCGTTTCGCGCTGCTGCGCGTGGCCACCGACCGGTACCTGTGGTTCTACCGCTACCACCACGTGACCGTGGACGGCTTCGCCGTCGCCCTGCTCGCCCGGCGCGCCGCCGACCTGTACACCGCGCTCGCCGCGGGCCGGGAACCCGCGCCGAGCGGATTCGGGCCCGTCGCCGACCTGGTCGAGGCCGACGCCGCGTACCGCCGCGGTGAACGCTTCGCCGCCGACCGCGAGTTCTGGCGCGAGCGGCTGGCCGGCTGCCCCGAGCCGGCCGGCCTGTCCGACCGTACGCCGGTCATGGCCCACGGCCTGGTCCGCCGTACCTCCTTCCTGACCACGGACGGCCTGGAACGGCTGCGGGACACCGCCCGCGAGGTGGGCGTGACCTGGCCGGCCACGATGATGACCGCCGCGGCCCTGTATCTGCAGCGCTCCACCGGAGCCGACGAGGTGGTCCTCGGCGTCCCCGTCTCCTGCCGACTCGGCCGCGCCGCCCGGTCGGTGCCGGGCATGGTCTCCAACGTGGTGCCGCTGCGGGTGCCCGTCACCCAGGGCCTGACCCTGGCCGCCCTCCTGGAGCAGGTCTCGGCGGAACTGCGCGCGGTGATGAAGCACCAGCACTACCGGTACGAGGACCTGGTCCGCGACCGCAATCTGCTGGGCGGCGGCGGACGGCTCACCGGCCCCGAGATCAACATCATGATGTTCGACTACGGGCTCACGTTCGGCGACGCCCCCGCCGTCGTGCACAACCTCTCCATCGGCCCCTCCGACGACCTCTCGCTGATCGTGTACGAGCGCTCCGACGGCCGCGGCCTCCAGGTCGACTTCGACGCCAACCCCGCCCTGTACTCCGGCGAGCAGCTCGCCGCCCACCAGCACCGCTTCATCGGCTTCCTGCAGCGGCTGGCCGACGCCGGCCCCGACACCCCCGTCGGGCACATCGACCTCCTGGACGCCACCGAGCGCGACCTGGTGGTACGGGCCCACAACGACACGGCCCACCCGGTGCCGGACACCACCCTGACCGAGCTGCTCGAACAGCAGGCCCGGCGCACCCCCGGGGCCCCGGCGCTGCGCTTCGAGGACAGCACGCTGACCTACCGCGAGCTGCACGCCCGCGCCGACCGGCTCGCCCACCTGCTGCGCGCGAGCGGCGTCGGCCCGGAGAGCATCGTGGCGCTGGCCGTGCCCCGCTCCCCGGACCTGGTCACCGCCCTGCTCGCGGTGGTCAAGGCGGGCGCCGCCTATCTGCCCGTGGACCCCGACTACCCGGCCGAGCGCATCCGGTTCATGCTCGGCGACGCCCGCCCCGCGCTGCTGCTGACCACCGCGACGACGGCGGCGGGACTGCCCGGCGAACTGTCCGTGCCCCTGCTCGTCCTGGACGCCGACGACACCGCCGACCGGCTCGCGGCCCAGCCCGGCACCCCGCCCGCCGGCCCGGCGCCGGCCGGCGACCACCCGGCGTACGTCATCTACACCTCCGGCTCCACCGGCCGCCCCAAGGGCGCCGTCGTCCCCCACCGGGCCATCGCCAACCGGCTGCTGTGGATGCAGCACCGCTACGGACTCGGCGCCGACGACCGCGTCCTGCAGAAGACACCCTCCGGATTCGACGTCTCCGTCTGGGAGTTCTTCTGGCCGCTGATCACCGGCGCCGCCCTCGTCGTCGCCCGCCCCGAGGGGCACAAGGACCCCCGTTACCTGGCCGAGCTCATCCGGGCCGAGCGGATCACCACCACCCACTTCGTCCCCTCCATGCTCCAGGTCTTCCTGGAGGAACCCGCCGCCGCCCGCTGCACCGGACTGCGCCGGGTGATCTGCAGCGGCGAGGCCCTCCCCGAGGAGCTGCAGAACCGCTTCTTCCGGGTGCTGCCGCGCGTCGGGCTCTACAACCTGTACGGCCCCACCGAGGCGGCCGTCGACGTCACCTGCTGGGAGTGCGCACCCGGCGCCGGACCCGTGCCCATCGGCCACCCCATCTGGAACACCCGCACCTACGTCCTCGACCCCGCCCTGCGCCCGGCCGCGCCCGGCACCCCCGGAGAGCTCTACCTCGCCGGAGTCCAGCCGGCCCGCGGCTACCTCGGCCGGCCCGGCCTGAGCGCCGAACGGTTCGTCGCCGACCCCTACGGTCCGCCCGGATCGCGGATGTACCGCACCGGCGACCTCGCCCGCTGGAGCGACCACGGCGCGCTCGTCTACCTCGGCCGCACCGACGACCAGGTCAAGATCCGCGGCCTGCGCATCGAACTCGGCGAGATCGAGACCGCCCTCGCCCGGCACCCGGGCATCCGCCACACCGCCGTCGTCACCCGCGAGGACCAGCCCGGCGAGAAACGCATCGTCGCCTACGTCGTACCGTCCGACGGCACCGCACCCGGCACCGACGAACTGCGCCGCGAACTCGCCGCGCACCTGCCCGACCACATGATCCCCGCCGCCTTCGTCGGCCTCCCCGAACTGCCCGTCACCCCCAACGGCAAGCTGGACCGGCGCGCGCTGCCCGCCCCCGACCTCGCCACCGCCGGCACCGGACGCGCCCCCGGCAACCCCCGCGAGGAGCTGGTCTGCCACCTCTTCGCCGATGTGCTCGGACTGCCCCGCACCGGCATGGACGACAACTTCTTCGCCCTCGGCGGCCACTCCCTGCTCGCCACCCGCCTGATCAACCGGGTCCGCGAGACCTTCGGCGCCGAACTGACCATCCGCAGCGTCTTCGAAGCCCCCACCCCCGCCCTCCTCGCGGCCAGGATCGCCGGCGGCGACCGGCACGAGGACCCGCTCGACGTCGTACTGCCGCTGCGCCCGCACGGCAGCCGCCCCGCCGTCTTCTGCGTGCACCCCGCCGGCGGCCTCGGCTGGTGCTACGCCGGACTCATCCGCCACCTCGACCCGGACGTCCCCGTCTACGCCCTCCAGGCCCGCGGCCTGGACGGCACCGGCCCGCTGCCCGGCTCCTTCCACGAGATGGCCGCCGACTACATCGAGCAGATCCGCCGCATCCAGCCGCACGGCCCCTACCATCTGCTCGGCTACTCCTCGGGCGGGATCGCCGCCCACGTCATCGCCTGTGCCCTCCAGGCCGCCGGCGAGGAGGTCGGGCTGCTCGCCATCCTCGACACCTACCCCGGGCAGACCCTCGCCGAACTGGGCGAACAGGAGATCCTCGCCGACCTGCTGCGCTGGGTCGGATACGACCGCCGCTACCTCGGCAAGAAACCGCTGCGGCACGACAAGGTCGTCCAGATCCTGCGCAGGCTCGGCAGCTCCCTCGCCAGCCTGGAACCCCACCACATCGCGGCCATCGGCCGGGTGTACGCCAACGGACGCGACCTCGTCCACGAGTTCGTGCCCGACCGGTTCGACTCGGACGTCACCGTCCTGGTCGCCTCGCTCGACAAGGTCGACATCTCACCCACCCCCGAGACCTGGCGCCCCTACGTCGGCGGCGACATCACCGCCCACTACCTGGAGCGCAGCCACAACGACCTGATGAAACCCGCGGCCCTCGCCGAGATCGGCCGGATCCTCGCGGCCGAGCTGCGGCGCATCGAGGCCGCGGCCCCCCAGCCGTCCCCCGCCGGCGTCTGACCGGCCGACCGCGCAACCGACAGCCATTCAAGGGTGGTTACCACGATGAACGACACCGTGCGCGCCGTGCCGGACGCCGACCCGACGGAGCTGATCGAGGCCCAGGCCGCCCGGACCCCGCACGCCACCGCCGTGCTCTTCGAGGGACAGCGCCTCACCTACGCCGCGCTCAACGCCCGCGCCAACCGGCTCGCCCGGGCGCTGGTCGCCCACGGCGCCGGCCCCGAAACGCTGGTGGCACTCACCCTGCCGCGCTCCCTCGACCTGCTCGTCGCGCTGCTGGCCGTGCTCAAGTCCGGTGCCGGATACGTGCCGCTCGACCCCGACTACCCGGCCGACCGCGTCCGCTACATCCTCGACGACGCACGCCCCGCCCTGCACCTCGACGCCGAACGGCTCACCGCGGCCGAGGCGCAGGCCGCCCCGCTCCGCGGCGACGACCTCACCGACGCCGACCGCCTCACCCCGCTGCGGCCCGCCCACCCCGCCTACACGATCTACACCTCCGGCTCCACCGGCCGCCCCAAGGGCGTGCTCATCACCCGCCGGAACCTGCTCAACTTCCTGTCCTCCATGGCGGACCGCTTCCCCCTGACCGACCGGGACCGGCTGCTGGCCGTCACCACCGTGGCCTTCGACATCGCCGTCGTCGAGCTGTACCTGCCGCTCATCTCCGGAGCCGCGGTGGTCATCGCACCCCGGGACACCGTCATCGACCCCGCCCGGCTCGCTGCGCTCGCCACCGCGAGCGGCACAACCGTCCTCCAGGCCACCCCCTCGCTGTGGCAGGCCCTGACCGCCGAACAGCCGGACCCCGTACGGGGATTGCGGATGCTGGTGGGCGGCGAGGCGCTGCCGCCCTCGCTCGCCGCCGCGATGACCGCGCTCGGCACGGAGGTCACCAACCTGTACGGGCCCACCGAGACCACCGTCTGGTCGACCGCCGTGCGCCTCGCGGACGCCGCCGCCCTGCCCAGCATCGGCGGCCCCATCCGGAACACCACCCTGTACGTCCTCGACGAGCGGCTGCAACCCGGCGACGAGGGCGAGCTCTACATCGGCGGCGAGGGACTGGCCCGCGGCTACCGGGGACGGCCCGGCCTGACCGCCGAGCGGTTCGTCGCCGACCCCTTCGGACCGCCCGGCGCCCGCATGTACCGCACCGGCGACCTCGCCCGCCGCCGGGCCGACGGCGACATCGACTACCTCGGCCGCGTCGACCACCAGGTCAAGATCCGCGGCTTCCGGATCGAGCTCGGCGAGATCGAGTCCGTCCTCGCCACGCATCCGGCCGTCGCCCAGGCCGCCGTCCTGGCCCGCGAGGACCGCCCCGGCTCCACGCTGCTCGCCGCCTACGTCGTACCGGTCCCGGGCGAGGACGCCCCCACCCCGGCCGCACTGCGCGAACTGGCCGCCCGCACCCTGCCCGACTACATGGTCCCGGCCGCCTTCGTCACCCTCGACCGCTTCCCGCTGACCCCCAACGGCAAGCTGGACCGCAGGGCGCTGCCCGCCCCCGACTTCGCGGCCGGGACCACGGGGCGAGCGCCCCGCACCGCGCAGGAGGAGATCCTGTGCGGTCTCTTCGCCGACGTCCTCTCGCTGCCGTCGGCCACCATCGACGACGACTTCTTCCACCTGGGCGGTCACTCGCTGCTCGCCACCCGCCTGGTCAGCCGGATCCGGACCGCCCTCGGCGTCGAACTCGCCGTCCGTACGATCTTCGAGGCACCCACGGCCGCCGCGCTCGCCGACCGCCTCGCCGACGCGCAGACCGCCCGCCCCGCGGTACGCCCCGCCGTCCGCCCCGACCGCGTCCCGCTGTCCTCCGCCCAGCGCCGGCTGTGGTTCCTGAACCGGCTGGAGAACAAGACCGCCGCCTACAACCTCCCGTACGCCCTGCGGCTGCGGGGTGCGGTGGACCGGGCGGCGCTGCGGGCGGCGCTGGGTGATGTGGTGGCCCGGCACGAGAGCCTGCGCACGGTGTTCCCGGAGGAGGGGGGCGTGCCGTGGCAGGAGGTGCTCGATGACGTTCGTCCTGAGCTGCCGGTGACCGACGTCGGCGAGGGTGAGCTGGAGGAGATGCTGGCGGCTGCGGCCGGCCGGGGTTTCGATCTGGCTTCGGAGCTGCCGGTGCGGGCAGAGCTGTTCGCGCTGGGCGCCGAGGACCAGGTGCTGCTGCTGACAGTGCACCACATCGCCGCCGACGGCTGGTCGTTGGTGCCGCTGGGCCGGGATCTGGCGGTGGCGTACGAGGCCCGCATGGCCGGTGACGTGCCGCAGTGGCCGGCGCTGTCGGTGCAGTACGCGGACTACAGCCTGTGGCAGCGGGAGCTGCTGGGGGAGGAGTCGGACCCGGCGAGCCTGGTCTCTCGCCAACTGGACTTCTGGAAGACCGAGTTGGCGGGCGCGCCGGACCTGCTGGAGCTGCCCACGGACCGGCCCCGCCCGGCCGTGGCAAGCCACCGCGGCGCCACCCACGCCTTCGCCCTCCCGGCCGAACTGGGCCTGCGCCTGAGGCAGGTGGCCCGTGAGTCGCGGGCGACGGTGTTCATGGTGTTGCAGGCGGGTCTGGCTGCGTTGTTGTCGCGGTTGGGTGCGGGGAGGACGTTCCGCTGGGTGGTGCGATCGCGGGGCGTCAGGACGAGGCGCTGGGTGATCTGGTCGGGTTCTTCGTGAACACGCTGGTGTTGCGGACGGATGTGTCGGGTGATCCGGGTTTCCGTGAGTTGCTGGGGCGGGTGCGGGAGTGGGATCTGGGGGCGTACGCGCATCAGGATGTGCCGTTCGAGCGGGTGGTGGACGTGGTGGCGCCGGAGCGTTCGCAGGCGCGGCATCCGCTGTTCCAGGTGATGCTGGTGCTGCAGAACACCGCAGCCGCCGACCTCCGCCTCCCCGGACTGGAGACGCGGGTGCGCCGTATCGACACCGGCGCCGCCAAGTTCGACCTCGCCTTCGAGATGACCGAGCATCCGGACGGCGCCGTCGAGGGCCTGCTGGAGTACGCCACCGACCTCTTCGACCCGGCGACCGCGCGGTCCATCGCCACACGGCTGGTACGACTCCTGGACGCCCTGACCGCCGACCCCGACGCACCCATCGGCTCCCACGACGTACTGGACGCCGGCGAACGGCGGCAGGTGCTGGGGGAGTGGAGCGGCGCCGGGCGCGAGATCTCGCCTTTGACGGTCCCCGAGTTGTTCGCGCGCCGGGGGGCGGCCGGTCCGCAGGCGCCCGCGTTGATCTCGGACGAAGGCACGCTGTCGGCGGCGGAACTGGACGTGCGGGCGAACCGGTTGGCGCAGCACCTGGTCGGCGCGGGTATCGGTGCGGAGTCGCTGGTGGCCCTCGCGTTGCCCCGCTCCAGCGAGGAGTTGGTGGTGGCCGTGCTGGCGGTGTGGAAGGCGGGCGGTGCGTATCTGCCGGTGGATCCGGCGTATCCGGCGGAGCGGATCGCGTACATGCTCGGCGATGCCCGTCCCGCGCTGGTCCTGGCCACCACCGGGACCACGGACTGCCTGCCGGAGGGCACGCAACCGGTCCTGCTCGACGTGCTGGACCTGTCCGGTGTGCCGGCCACTGCGCCTGGTGCACGTGTCCGGCCCGAGAACCCCGCCTATGTCATCTACACCTCGGGTTCCACCGGCCGTCCGAAGGGTGTGGTGGTGTCCCATGCGGGTGTGGCGAGTCTGCTGGCCACGCAGGCCGAGCGGCTGGGTGTCGGGCCGGGCAGCCGGGTGCTGCAGTTCGCCTCGCCGAGTTTCGACGCGGCGTTCTGGGAGCTGTGCATGGGCCTGCTCTCCGGTGCGGCCGTTGTCGTGGCGGGGGCGCAGGGGCTGCAGCCGGGGGAGCCGCTGGCCGACACCCTCAGGACCCACCGGGTCACGCATGCCACCCTCCCGCCGGTGGTTTTGGCGGCGATGGGCGCCGGTGAGGACCTGCTGCCGGGCGGCACGCTCGTCTCCGCCGGAGAGGCGCTGTCGGGTGAGGTGGTCGCGCGTTGGTCGGCGGGCCGGAACCTGGTCAACGCCTACGGCCCGACCGAGACGACGGTCTGTGCGTCCATGAGCGGCGCGCTCGGTGCGGGAGAGGTCCCGCCGATCGGGCGGCCGGTGTTCAACAGCGGGTTGTACGTCCTCGATGCCCGCCTGCGCCCGGTCCCACCAGGGGTGACGGGTGAGTTGTACGTCGCTGGAGTCTCCCTGGCCCGTGGGTATCTGGGCCGGGCGGGGCTGACTGCGGAGCGGTTCGTGGCCGCGCCCTTCGGTGGCCCGGGTGAGCGGATGTACCGCACGGGCGACCTCGCCCGCTGGCGGGCGGACGGGCAGTTGGAGTACGTCGGGCGGGCGGACGACCAGGTCAAGATCCGTGGTTTCCGTATCGAACTCGGTGAGATCGAGGCGGTGTTGGCCCGGCACGAGTCGGTGGGTCAGGTGGCCGTTCTCGTCCGTGCGGACACCCCGGGTGTCAAGCAGCTGGTCGCCTACGTCGTCCCGCGTGCCGGTACGAGCGCCGACCCGGCCCCTCTGCGCGCCCATGTCGGCGAGGCGCTGCCCGATTACATGGTCCCGGCCGCCGTGGTCGTACTCGAGGCCTTCCCGCAGACCCCGAACGGCAAGCTGGACCGCAAGGCACTGCCCGCCCCCGACCTCTCCGCGGCCTCCACCGGACGCCAGGCAGCCACCGAACGCGAGGAAGTCCTGTGCGGGCTGTTCGGGGAGCTGCTGAACCTGACGTCCGTCGGAGTCGACGCCAGCTTCTTCGATCTCGGTGGCGACAGCATCATGTCCATCCAGCTCGTCAGCCGCGCCCGCGCCGCCGGGCTCGTCATCAGGCCCGGCCAGGTCTTCGAGCACAGAACCCCCGCCGGACTCGCCCTCGTCGCCGAAGCGGCCGAGGACGCGGCCGTACCGGTGCTCCCGGCGGGCAGCGGCACCGGCAGGGTGCCCGCCACCCCGATCGTGCACTGGCTGCGCGAACGCGGCGGGCCCATCGGCCGGTTCCACCAGTCCGTCCTGCTGCACACCCCGGCGGGCCTCACCCTGGACCGGCTCACCGAGGCCCTGCAGGTGCTCCTCGACCACCATGACGCCCTGCGCGCCCGGCTGGTCCGGGACGACGACTGGGCACTCGACGTGCCGCGGCCGGGCACGGTCCGGGCGGCCGGTCTGGTCCGCCGGGCGGAGTGGGCCGGCACCCTGGCCGAGGAGTCGCGTGCGGCCGTCGCCGCCGAGGCCGACGCGGCCGCCGGCCGGCTCGACCCGGACGCCGGGGTGATGCTCCAAGCCGTGTGGTTCGACGGCGGGCCGGGGCGGAGCGGCAGACTGCTGCTCGTCGCGCACCACCTGGTGGTCGACGGGGTGTCCTGGCGCATCCTGGTGCCCGACCTCGCCGCCGCCTGCGAGGCGCTCGACAAGGGCGCCGAGCCCAGCCCGGCCCCCGTGCCGACGCCCTTGCGCGTGTGGTCCGAGGCGCTGACCGCGGCGGCACCGGGACGCGCGGACGAACTGCCGCTGTGGCGGCGGCAGTCGGCCGGGGACGATCCAGTGCTGGGCAGCGGACGACTGGACCTCGGGCGTGACACGTTCGCCACCGAACGCACCCTGGTGCGCGCCCTCTCCCCGGAGCACACCGCGGCCCTGCTCGCCGACGTGCCCGCCGCCTACCACGCGGGCGTCAACGACGTCCTGCTCACCGCCTTCGCCGTGGCCGTCGCCGACTGGCGCACCCGCCGGGGCAAGGGCAGTGGTACGGCCGTCCTGGTGGACCTGGAGGGGCACGGCCGGGAGGACGTCGTCGACGGCGCCGATCTCACCCGTACCGTCGGCTGGTTCACCAGCCTGCACCCGGTGCGCCTGGACCCGGGGGCCGGACACCGTACCGGCTCCGGATTCTGGTCCGGCGGTCCCGCCGCCGGCGAGGCGCTCAAGCGGATCAAGGAGCAGCTGCGCGCGGTGCCCGACGGCGGCATCGGCCACGGCATGCTCCGTCATCTGGTGCCGGGCGGCCCGCTGCCGCGCACCGCCCCGCCGCAGCTGGGGTTCAACTACCTGGGCCGCTTCCCGGCGGCCTCCCGGAGCGAGGAGCCCTGGACGGCGGCGCCGGAGGCCGACGCGCTCGGCGGCGGGGCCGACCCGGCCATGCCGCTCACCCACGAACTCGAACTCAACGCGCTCACCGAGGACCGCCCCGAAGGCCCCTGCCTGGTGGCGACCTGGTCCTGGGCGGGCGACCTGTTCACCGAACCGGAGGTCGCCGACCTCGCCGGCACCTGGGCGCGTGCCCTGGCCGTCCTGGCCGACCACGCCGGGGCCCCCGAGGCCGGCGGGCACACCCCCTCCGATCTGACCCTCGTCTCACTGTCCCAGGCCGAGATCGACCTGCTGGAAGCCGACTGGAGAACCGCTCAATGACGAAGCAGGGACTCGCCGACGTACTGCCGCTCTCGCCGCTGCAGGAAGGACTGCTCTTCCACGCGCTGTACGACGAGCGTGCCGCCGACGTCTACACCGTGCAGCTGAGCTTCGACCTGGAAGGGCCGCTCGACGCCGCCGCACTGCGGGCTGCCGCCGAGGCCCTGCTGCGCCGCCACCCCAACCTGCGTGCCGCGTTCCGGCACGAGGGACTCAGCCGCGCCGTGCAGATCGTGCCCCACGAGGTCACGCTGCCGTGGACGGAGACCGACCTGTCGGGCGAGACCGACCCGGACCGGCAGCGCGCCGAGCTGGACCGGCTGCTCGCCGCCGACCGGGCCACGCGGTTCGACCTGACCCGGCCGCCCCTGATGCGCTGCGCGCTGTACCGGTTCGGCCAGGAGCGGCACCGCCTCGTCCTCACCAAGCACCACATCCTGGTGGACGGCTGGTCCATGCCGGTCCTGGTGCGGGAGCTGTTCCAGCTGTACGCGGCCCGCGGCGACGCCTCCGCCCTGCCGACGGTCACCCCCTACCGGCAGTACCTGGCCTGGCTGAACGGACAGGACAAGGCGGCCGCCGAGGCCGCCTGGGGCCGGGCGCTGGCCGGGCTGGACGGACCGAGCCTGCTCGCCCCCGCCGACGCGCCGCCGCCCACTGTGCCGCCCCGCCACCTCACGGTGCGGCTGACCGAACGGCTCACCGACGCGCTGCGGGACCAGGCCCGCCGGCACGGGCTCACGCTCAACACCGTGCTGCAGGGCGCCTGGGCGCTGCTGCTCGCCAAGCTCACCGGCCGCGACGACGTCGTCTTCGGCGCGACCGTGTCCGGGCGGCCGCCGGAGATACCGGGCATCGAGAGCATGGTCGGGCTCTTCATCAACACCCTGCCGGTACGCATCGAGCTGCCCGCCGCCGAGCCGCTGGCCGACGCCCTGGCCCGGCTCCAGACCCGCCAGGCCGACCTGATGGCCCATCAGCACCTGGGGCTGACCGAGGTGCAGCGCGTCGCCGGACACGGCACCCTCTTCGACACCATCGCGGTCTTCGAGAACTACCCGCTCGACGAGGCCGGACTCCAGCCACCGGTCGACGGCCTGACCCTCACCGGCCTGCACGCCACCGACGCCACCCACTACGCCCTGGGCGTCGTCGCGAGCGTGGTCGACGGCCGCCTCACCCTGCGCCTGGACCACCGTCCCGACCTCTTCGACACCACGTCGGTGCACCGCATCGCCGGCCGCCTGGAACGCATCTTCGAGTCCTTCGCCGCCGACCCGACCCAGCCGGCCGGCCGCGTGGACATCCTGGACGCCGAGGAACTCCACCGCGTCATCGAGGAGTGGAACACACCGAGGCCCCCGGCCGCCGAGGCCGGCCAGGATGCCCAGGCCGCTCCGGCCGCCGAGCATGCCCAGGCCGCTGCGGACAGGCAGGCCGCCGAGGACCGCCCGGACACCCGGCTCGCCCAGAGGACCCCGGCCGTCCAGGTCCCCTCGGACACCCGGGCCGCCGCGCAAGTCGACCCGGACACGCTGACCGCCCGCTTCGCCGCCCAGGCCGCCCGCACCCCGGGCGCCGTCGCCGTCTCGCTCGGCGGTGACCGGCTCAGCTACGCCGAGCTGGACGCCCGCGCCAACCGGCTGGCGCGGCTGCTCGTCCGGCGCGGGGCGCGGGCCGAGCGGTTCGTGGCGCTCGCCCTGCCCCGGTCCCTTGACCTGGTGGTCGCCGTGCTGGCGGTGCTCAAGTCCGGTGCGGCCTACCTGCCGTTGGACCCGGACTACCCGGCGGACCGGCTCGCCCACATGCTGGGCGACGCCCGCCCGGCACTGCTGGTGACCCGGTCCGACGCAGGCCTGCCCGCCGGGCTCGGCGAGGACACCGCCCGCCTCCTGCTCGACAAGCCCGGCACGGTGGCCGCGCTCGCCGCGGAGCCGGGCACCGCCCCCGCCGTGAACGTGCGCCCGCACCACCCGGCGTACATGATCTACACCTCCGGCTCCACCGGCCGCCCCAAGGGTGTCGTCGTCCCGCACCACAACGTCGTCCGCCTCTTCGGCGCCACCGACCACTGGTTCCACTTCGGCCCCGACGACGTGTGGACGCTCTTCCACTCCTACGCCTTCGACTTCTCCGTGTGGGAGCTGTGGGGCCCGCTGCTGCACGGCGGCCGGCTCGTGGTCGTACCGCACGGGGTGAGCCGGTCCCCCGAGGAGTTCCTGCGGCTGCTCGCCGACGAGCGCGTGACCGTGCTCAACCAGACGCCCTCCGCCTTCTACCAGCTGATGCAGGCCGACCGGGAGAACCCCGGGACCGGTGACCGGCTGTGCCTGCGGTACGTCGTGTTCGGCGGCGAGGCGCTCGACCTGTGGCGGCTCGCCGACTGGTACGCCCGGCACGCCGACGACGCCCCGGTCCTGGTCAACATGTACGGCATCACCGAGACGACCGTGCACGTCAGCCACCTCGCGCTCGACGCGCCCGGCGCAGCCGTCGGCCCCGGCAGCATGATCGGCCGCGCCATCCCGGACCTGCGGATCTATGTGCTCGACGGCGGACTGTGCCCCGCCGCGCCGGGCGTCGCCGGGGAGATGTACGTCGCGGGCGAGGGACTGGCCCGCGGCTACTGGGGCCGGCCCGGCCTGACCGCGAGCCGGTTCGTCGCCGACCCCTTCGGTGCCCCCGGGACGCGGATGTACCGCACCGGAGACGTGGCGCGCTGGACCGAGGACGGCGCCCTGGAGTTCGTCGGCCGGGCCGACGACCAGGTCAAGATCCGCGGCTTCCGGATCGAGCTCGGCGAGATCGAGTCCGTCCTCGCCGCCCACCCGGCCGTGGCACAGGTCGCGGTCGTCGTACGGGAGGACCGCCCCGGCGACCGCCGCCTCGCCGCCTACCTGGTCCCGGCGGCCGGTCAGCGGTTCGACCACGGCCAGATCCGCGCCCACGCCGCGCGCAGCCTGCCCGACTACATGGTCCCGGCCGGCTTCGTCACCCTCGACGCGCTGCCGCTGACGCCCAACGGCAAGCTGGACCGCAGGGCACTGCCCGCCCCCGATCTCGCCGGCGCGACGGCGGGGCGAGCGCCCCGCACCCCGCAGGAGGAGATCCTGTGCGGTCTCTTCGCCGACGTACTCGGCGTGCCCGAGGTCTCCGTCGACGACCACTTCTTCGACCTGGGTGGCCACTCGCTGCTCGCCACCCGCCTGGTCAGCCGGATCCGCGCCGCCCTCGGCGTCGAACTCGCCATCCGCACCCTGTTCGAGGCCCCCACGGCGGCGCAGCTCGCCGAACGGCTCGGCGAGGCCGAGGCGGCCCGCCCGGCCCTGCTGCCCGCCGTACGACCCGACCGGGTGCCGCTGTCCTTCGCCCAGCGTCGGCTGTGGTTCCTGGACCGCCTCGAAGGCTCCGGGGCCACCTACAACATTCCGCTCGCCCTGCGGCTGCGGGGTGCGGTGGACCGGGCGGCGCTGCGGGCGGCGCTGGGTGATGTGGTGGCCCGGCACGAGAGCCTGCGCACGGTGTTCCCGGAGGAGGGGGGTGTGCCGTGGCAGGAGGTGCTCGACCAGGCTCGCCTTGAGCTGCCGGTGACCGAGGTCGGCGAGGGTGAGCTGGAGGAGGCACTGACGGCTGCGGCCGGCCGGGGCTTCGATCTGGGGTCGGAGCTCCCGGTGCGGGCGGAGTTGTTCGCACTCGGCGCCGAGGACCACGTCCTTTTGCTGACTGCACATCACATTGCCGCTGACGGATGGTCATTGGTGCCGCTGGGCCGGGATCTGGCGGTGGCGTACGAGGCCCGCGTGGCCGGTGACGTACCGCAGTGGCCGGCGTTGCCGGTGCAGTACGCGGACTACAGCCTGTGGCAGCGGGAGCTGCTGGGGGAGGAGTCGGACCCGGCGAGCCTGGTCTCTCGTCAGCTGGAGTTCTGGAAGACGGCTCTGGCGGGGGCGCCGGACCTGCTGGAGCTGCCCACGGACCGGCCCCGCCCGGCCGTGGCGAGCCACAGCGGCGGCATGCTGACCTTCACCGTCGACCCCGCGCTCCACCAGGGTCTCGCCTCCCTTGCCCGTGAGTCGCGGGCGACGGTGTTCATGGTGTTGCAGGCGGGTCTGGCTGCGTTGTTGTCGCGGTTGGGTGCGGGGGAGGACGTTCCGCTGGGTGGTGCGATCGCGGGGCGTCAGGACGAGGCGCTGGGTGATCTGGTCGGGTTCTTCGTGAACACGCTGGTGTTGCGGACGGATGTGTCGGGTGATCCGGGTTTCCGTGAGTTGCTGGGGCGGGTGCGGGAGTGGGATCTGGGGGCGTACGCGCATCAGGATGTGCCGTTCGAGCGGGTGGTGGACGTGGTGGCGCCGGAGCGTTCGCAGGCGCGGCATCCGCTGTTCCAGGTCATGCTGGTGCTGCAGAACACCGCAGCCGCCGACCTCCGCCTCCCCGGACTGGACGTCATCCCGCTGCCGGTGGGAACCGGAGCCGCCAAGTTCGATCTCGGCCTGGAGTTCAGCGAGCGCACCTCGGGTGGGATGGACGGCCTGGTCGAGTACAGCAGCGAACTGTTCGACCACACCACGGTCGAGCGGCTGATCGACCGCCTGCTGCGCCTGCTCAGCGCGGTGGTCGCGGACCCGGAGACCCCCATCGGCGACCTCGACATCCTCGACGACGAGGAGCGCCTGAACGTCCTGACCACCTGGAACGACTCCGCACGCGCCCTGGAACCGTCCACCGTCCCCGAGTTGTTCGCGCGCCGGGGGGCGGCCGGTCCGCAGGCGCCCGCGTTGATCTCGGACGAAGGCACGCTGTCGGCGGCGGAACTGGACGTGCGGGCGAACCGGTTGGCGCAGCACCTGGTCGGCGCGGGTATCGGTGCGGAGTCGCTGGTGGCCCTCGCGTTGCCCCGCTCCAGCGAGGAGTTGGTGGTGGCCGTGCTGGCGGTGTGGAAGGCGGGCGGTGCGTATCTGCCGGTGGATCCGGCGTATCCGGCGGAGCGGATCGCGTACATGCTCGGCGATGCCCGTCCCGCGCTGGTCCTGGCCACCACCGGGACCACGGACTGCCTGCCGGAGGGCACGCAACCGGTCCTGCTCGACGTGCTGGACCTGTCCGGTGTGCCGGCCACTGCGCCTGGTGCACGTGTCCGGTCCGAGAACCCCGCCTATGTCATCTACACCTCGGGTTCCACCGGCCGTCCGAAGGGTGTGGTGGTCTCCCATGCGGGTGTGGCGAGTCTGCTGGCCACGCAGGCCGAGCGGCTGGGTGTCGGGCCGGGCAGCCGGGTGCTGCAGTTCGCCTCGCCGAGTTTCGACGCGGCGTTCTGGGAGCTGTGCATGGGCCTGCTCTCCGGTGCGGCCGTTGTCGTGGCGGGGGCGCAGGGGCTGCAGCCGGGGGAGCCGCTGGCCGACACCCTCAGGACCCACCGGGTCACGCATGCCACCCTCCCGCCGGTGGTTTTGGCGGCGATGGGCGCCGGTGAGGACCTGCTGCCGGGCGGCACGCTCGTCTCCGCCGGAGAGGCGCTGTCGGGTGAGGTGGTCGCGCGTTGGTCGGCGGGCCGGAGTCTGGTCAACGCCTACGGCCCGACCGAGACGACGGTCTGTGCGTCCATGAGCGGCGCGCTCGGTGCGGGAGAGGTCCCGCCGATCGGGCGGCCGGTGTTCAACAGCGGGTTGTACGTCCTCGATGCCCGCCTGCGCCCGGTCCCACCAGGGGTGACCGGCGAGCTCTATGTCTCCGGCCCGGCACTCGCCCGCGGCTACCTCGGCCGCCCCGCCCTGACCGCCGAGCGGTTCGTGGCCGCGCCCTTCGGTGGCCCGGGTGAGCGGATGTACCGCACGGGCGACCTCGCCCGCTGGCGGGCTGACGGTCAGTTGGAGTACGTCGGGCGGGCGGACGACCAGGTCAAGATCCGTGGTTTCCGTATCGAACTCGGTGAGATCGAGGCGGTGTTGGCCCGTCACGAGTCGGTGGGTCAGGTGGCCGTTCTCGTCCGTGCGGACACCCCGGGTGTCAAGCAGCTGGTCGCCTACGTCGTCCCGCGTGCCGGTACGAGCGCCGACCCGGCCCCTCTGCGCGCCCATGTCGGCGAGGCGCTGCCCGATTACATGGTCCCGGCCGCCGTGGTCGTACTCGAGGCCTTCCCGCAGACCCCGAACGGCAAGCTGGACCGCAAGGCACTGCCCGCCCCCGACCTCTCCGCGGCCTCCACCGGACGCCAGGCAGCCACCGAACGCGAGGAGATCCTCAGCCGGATCTACCGAGAGCTGCTGAACCTGACGTCCGTCGGAGTCGACGACAGCTTCTTCGATCTCGGTGGCGACAGCATCATGTCCATCCAGCTCGTCAGCCGCGCCCGCGCCGCCGGGCTCGTCATCACCCCGCGGCAGGTCTTCGAGCATCGCACGGTGGCCGCGCTCGCTGCCGTCGCCGGCAGCCTGGACCAGGTCGTCGGCGAAGGCCCCGACCTCGGAACCGGCGAGGTGCCGCTCACGCCGGCGGTGCACTGGCTGCGTGAACGCGGCGGGCCCATCGGGCGGTTCAACCAGTCGACGCTGCTGCAGGCCCCGGCGGACCTCACCCTGGGCCGGCTCACCGGCGCGCTGCAGGTGCTCCTCGACCACCATGACGCCCTGCGCGCCCGGTTGATCAGGGAGACCGGTCAGTGGCGGCTGGAGGTGCCCGAGCGCGGCACCGTGGACGCCGCCGGGCGGGTGCTGCGGGTCGACGCGGCCGGCCTGGACGACGTACAGCTGCGCGCGCTCACCTCCCGGGAGAGCGAGGCCGCCTGGGGAAGGATCGACCCGGACGCCGGGGTGATGCTCCACGCGGTCTGGTTCGACGCGGGGGCCGGGCGGGCCGGGCGGCTGCTGCTGGTGGCCCACCATCTGGTCGTCGACACCGTGTCCTGGCAGATCCTGGTGCCCGACCTCGCCGCCGCCTGCGGGGCACTTCAGAAGGGCGAGGAGCCCGCGCTCCAGCCGACCGGCACCTCCTTCCGGCGCTGGGCCCAGCATCTGCTGGAGCTCGCCCACACCCCGCAGCGCGAGGCCGAACTCCCGTTGTGGGAAGGCATGCTGGAGGAGCCGGACGCACTGCTCGGGGACCGTCCGCTCGACCCCGGTCAGGACGTGTTCGCCACGATGCGCTTCCTGACCACCACCGAGGCCGCCGAGCAGGTCACCCCGCTGCTGACCACCCTGCCGGCCGCCTACCACGCGGGTGTCAACGACGTCCTGCTCACCGCGCTCGCCCTGGCGGTCGCCGAGTGGCGGGCCCGGCGCGGCGAGGAGGACGAGACCGCGGTCCTCGTCGACCTGGAGGGGCACGGCCGGGAGGACGTCGTCGACGGCGTCGACCTGTCCCGTACCGTCGGCTGGTTCACCAGCCTGCACCCGGTGCGGCTGGACCCGGGCGAGCACGATCCGGCCGGGCTGGACCGTGGCGGCGCGGCCGTGGGCGAGGCGATCAAGCGGGTCAAGGAGCAGCTGCGCGCCCTGCCCGACCACGGACTGGGCTTCGGGCTGCTGCGCCACCTCAACCACCGCACCCGGGACGTGCTCCGCGACCTCCCGGGCCCCCAGATCAGCTTCAACTACCTGGGCCGGTCCGCCCCGGCCGGCAGCGGCGCCGCGGCGCCCTGGACCCCGGTCGCCGACGCCCAGATGGTCGGCGGCGCCGACCTCTCCGGTGGCCGGCCCGACCCGGAGACCCCGCTCACCCACGCCCTCGGCGTCAACGCGATGACCGAGGACCACCCGGACGGGCCGCGGCTGCTGCTCGTCTGGTCCTGGCCGCAGACCCTGCTGCGCGAGGACGACGTCCGCGCGCTCACCGCCTGCTTCTCGCGCGCCGTACGCGCGCTCGCGGCCCACGCCGAGCAGGCCGGCATCGGCGGACTCACCCCGTCGGACCTGTCGCTGGTCCGGCTCAGCCAGGAAGACCTCGACGCCTTCACCACGGGCGCCGGCCCGCTCGCCCCGGACGACCGGGACGACGCGGACGAGGACGACTTCGACGACTTCGACGACTTCACGGACGAATGGGAGATGGCCAAGTGAGCAAGTCCGCAATCGAGGACGTCCTCCCGCTGTCGCCACTGCAGGAGGGCATGCTGTTCCAGGCCCTGTACGACGAGGACGGACCGGACCTCTACGTCCACCAGCTCCTCCTCGACCTCGAGGGGCCCCTGGACGCCCGCGCCCTGCGCCTGGCCGCGCGGGCCCTGCTGAAGCGGCACGCCAACCTGCGGGTCGGCTTCCGGCACGACCGGTCGACCGAGCCCGTGCAACTGGTGCACAGCCAGGTCAAGGTGCCCTGGGCGCAGATCGACCTCAGCGCCCTGGACGAGGACAAGCGGGAGGCCGAACTCGCCCGGCACGCCGACGAGGACCGGGCGCGCGGCTTCGACCTCACCCGTCCGCCGCTGCTGCGCTTCACCGTCTTCCGGCTCGGCCCCCAGCGCTTCCGGCTGATGCTGACCAAGCACCACATCCTGATGGACGGCTGGTCCGTCCCGGTGCTGGTGCGGGAGCTGTTCGAGCTGTACGGCAGCAAGGGCGACCCGGCTGTACTGCGCCCGGTCACCCCCTACCGCGACTACCTGGCCTGGATCGCCGGCCAGGACGCGGACACCGCCCGCGAGGCCTGGCGCACCGCGCTCGACGGCATCGACGAGCCGACCCTGGTGGCCCCGGTGCACCGGGGCCGGGAGCTGGTCCGGCCCGGCTGGCTCCGGCACGAGGTACCGGCGGAGATCACCGCCGCGCTCCAGGCCTTCGCCCGCAGCCGCTCGCTGACCGTCAACACCGTCGTCCAGGGCGTCTGGGGGCTGCTGCTGTCCGCCCTCACGGGCCGTGACGACGTGGTCTTCGGCGCGATCGTCTCGGGCCGGCCGCCGGAGATCCCCGGCGTCGACACCATGGTCGGGCTGTTCATCAACACCCTGCCGGTGCGGGTCCGCCTGCGTCCCGAGGAACCGCTCGTGGACGCGCTCACCCGGCTCCAGGCCGAGCAGGCCGGACTTCTCGCGCACCAGCACGTCCGGCTGACCGACGTGCAGCAACTCTCCGGCCATCAGGAGCTGTTCGACACCACGCTCGTCTTCCAGAACTACCCCGTGGACCCCACCACCGAGGAGCTGGAGGTCGACGGCGTCCGGTTCAGCGGTGTCGACGGCCGCGACGGCGCGCACTACCCGCTCAACCTCGCCGCCGGGCTGATGGGCGACGATCTGCACCTGCGGCTGTGCTACGCCCCCGACCTGTTCGACGAGAGCGCCGCCCGGTCCGTGCTGGACCGGCTGGTGCGGCTGTTCACGGCCGTCGTCGCCGACCCCGGACGGCCCGTCGGCCGGCTCGACGTGCTCTCCCCGGCGGAGCGCCGGCGCCTGCTCGGCGACTTCAACGACACCGCCCGCGAGATCCCCCCGGCGACCCTGCCCGAGCTGTTCCGGGCCCGGGTGGCCGAGACACCCGACGCGCCCGCGCTGCTGTGCGGCGACACCACCGTCTCCTACGCCGAACTCGACGCCCGTGCCAACCGGCTGGCCCGCCGCCTCGTCCAACTGGGCGTCGGACCCGAGCAGTTCGTCGCCGTGTCCGTTCCCCGCTCGGTGGACCTCGTCGTCGCCCTGTGGGCCGTGCTCAAGGCCGGAGCCGGGTATCTGCCGCTCGACCCCGCCTACCCGGTCGACCGCCTCGCCTTCATGGTGGCCGACGCCCGGCCCGGCCTGCTCCTCACCACCACGGCCACCGTGGCGCTCGGCGACCTGGCACCGGACGTGCCCCGGCTGGTCCTGGACGACCCCGGAACCTCGGCCGCCGTCGCCGCCTGCGACGCCGGCGACCTCACCGACGGCGATCGGCTCGCCCCGCTCACCACGGCACATCCGATGTACATCATCTACACCTCCGGCTCGACCGGCCGCCCCAAGGGCGTCGTGGTCCCGCACCACGGCCTGGCGAGCCTGGTCGTCACCCAGGCCGACGCCGTCCAGGCGGGCCCGGGCAGCAGGGTGCTGCAGTTCGCGTCGGTGAGCTTCGACGCCGGCTTCTGGGACCTGTCGATGGGGCTGCTCTCCGGCGCCGCGCTCGTCCTCGGCTCCGCCGACGACCTGCTGCCCGGTGAGCCGCTCGCGGCCCTGGTCGCCAGGCACGAGGTCACCCACGCCACGCTGCCGCCGGTCGCGCTGGCCTCGCTCCCGGCGGGCCCGGACCTGCTCGCCGGCGCCACCCTCGTCTCCACCGGCGACGCCTGCACGCCCGAGCTGGTCGCCCGCTGGGCACCGGGCCGCCGCCTGCTCAACGGCTACGGTCCGACCGAGACCACCGTCGGCGCCACCATGAGCGGCCCGCTCGGTATCGGCGGCACCCCGCCCATCGGGCACCCCTTCGTCAACTCCCGCGTCTATGTGCTGGACCGCTGGCTGCGCCCGGTGCCCCCCGGCGCGGTCGGCGAGATGTACATCGCCGGGCCCGGCCTCGCCCGCGGCTACCACGAGCGGCCCGCACTGACCGCGACCCGGTTCGTGGCCAACCCCTTCGGCCCGGCCGGCTCCCGCCTCTACCGCTCCGGCGACCTCGGCCGGTGGCGGGCCGACGGGCAACTGGAGTTCGCCGGCCGCGCCGACCACCAGGTCAAGGTCCGGGGTTTCCGCATCGAGCTCGGCGAGATCGAGTCGGTGCTCGCCCAGCACGAGAGCGTCGGCCACGCCGTGGTCGTCGTACGCGAGGACGAACCCGGCGACAAGCGGGTCGTGGCCTACGTCGTCCCGGCCGAGGGCCGCGCCGCGGACCCGGACACCCTGAGCGAGCACATCGGCGCGGTGCTGCCCGAGTTCATGGTGCCCTCCGCCACCGTCGTGCTCGACGAGTTCCCGCTGACCCCCAACGGCAAGGTCGACCGCAAGGCCCTGCCCGCGCCCGAACTCGCCGGGTCCACCACCGGCCGGGCACCCGAGAGCGCCGAGGAGGAGGCGCTGTGCGCCCTCTTCGCCGAGGTGCTGGGCCTGGACACGGTCGGCGTCGACGACAGCTTCTTCGCGCTCGGCGGCCATTCCCTGCTCGCCACCCGCCTGGTCAGCCGGGTCCGCTCCGACCTCGGCGTGGAACTCGCCATCCGTGCCCTCTTCGAGGCGCCGACCCCGGCCGAGCTGGCCGCACGGGTCGCCGCGGCCGGCGGTGCCCGGCCGCCGCTGCGCGCCGCGGACCGGCCCGACGCGGTGCCGCTGTCCTTCGCCCAGCGCCGGCTGTGGTTCCTCAACCGCATGGAGGGCCCGAACGCGACGTACAACATCCCGCTGGCCGTACGGCTGCACGGCCCCGTCGACCGGGACGCGCTCGACGCGGCGCTCGCCGACGTGGTGGCACGCCACGAGACCCTGCGCACCGTCTTCCCCGCCACCGACGGCGAACCCCGCCAGCAGGTGCTGCCCGCCGGCACCGCCTTCCGCTTCGCGGGCGCGACCGAGGACACGGTCGACGCGCTGCTGGCCGCCGAGGCCGCCCGGGGCTTCGACCTGACCCGCGAAGTCCCGCTGCGGGCCACCCTGTTCAGCACCGCGGCCGAGGAGCACGTACTGCTGCTGGTGGTGCATCACATCGCCACCGACGGCTGGTCGATGGCCCCGCTGGCCCGCGACCTCGCCGCCGCCTACGCGGCCCGCAGGGCGGGCGGCGCACCGGCCTTCACACCGCTGCCCGTGCAGTACGCGGACTACGCGCTGTGGCAGCGCCGGGTGCTCGGCGACGAACAGGACCAAAAGAGTGTCGCGGCCCAGCAGATCGCCCACTGGAAGCGGACCCTGGCCGGCCTGCCCGACCAGCTCGAACTGCCGCTGGACCGGCCCCGCCCGGCGGTCCTCGGCAACCGGGGCGCCGGTGTCCCCTTCACCCTGGACGCCACCCTGCACGCCCGGCTCGCCCGCGTCGCGCACGACACCCGCGCCAGCATGTTCATGGTGCTCCAGGCGGCCTTCGCCGCCGTCCTCACCGCGGAGGGCGCGGGCACCGACATCCCCGTCGGTACCCCCGTCGCCGGCCGCACCGACGACGCCCTCGACGACCTCGTGGGCTTCTTCGTCAACACCCTGGTGCTGCGCACCGACACCTCCGGCACCCCCACCTTCCGGGAACTGGTGGCCCGCGTCCGGGAGACCGACCTCGCCGCCTACGCCCACCAGGACCTGCCCTTCGAGCGGCTCGTGGAGGTGCTCAACCCGGCCAGGTCGCTGGCCCGGCACCCCCTGTTCCAGGTGCTGCTCTCCGTCCACAACAACGCCGAGGCCGACTTCCGGCTGGACGGCCTCACCACCAGCCCGTACCCCGCCGAGTCCGCCGTGGCCAAGTTCGACCTGGCCGTCCACCTCGGCGAACGCTTCGACTCCGCGGGCACCCCGGCAGGCGTCGACGGCGTGCTCCAGTACAACACCGAGCTGTTCGACCGCAGTACCGCCGAGCGCCTCGCCGGGCGGCTGAACACCCTGCTCACCGCGGCCACCGGCCGGCCCGACGCACCGGTGTGCACCCTCGACGTGCTCACCCCCGAGGAGCGGCGCCGGCTGCTCGCCCACGGCGACGGCGGAACGCGCGAGGTGCCCGCGCAACCGCTGCCCGCGCTGTTCGAGGCCCAGGTACGGCGCACCCCGCACACCACCGCGGTCGTCGCCGGCGACGAGACCCTCACCTACGAGGAGCTCAACACCCGCGCCAACCGGCTCGCCCGGCTCCTGGTGGACCGCGGCGCCGGCCCCGAGCGGGTGGTGGCGATCGCCCTGCCACGCTCGCCCAACCTGATCGTCGCCCTGCTCGCGGTGCTGAAGTCCGGCGCCGCCTATCTGCCGCTCGACCCCGACCACCCGGCCGAACGCACCCACTTCGTCCTCACCGACGCGTCCCCGGTCCTCCTGCTGACCGACAACACCACGGCCCCCGCTCTGCCCACCGGCTCCGCCGGGGTGGGCGCCACGTCCGCCGGTCTGCCCACCGGGCCCGCCTCGGGCGGTGCCGCGTCCGCTGGGCTGTCCGTCGGCTCCGCGCCGGGCGGCGTCACGTCTGTTGGGATGCCCGCCGGGTCCGGCCCGGCCGGCGCCACGTCCGCTGGGATGCCCGCTGGCTCCACCCCGGCCGGCGCCGCGTCCGCCGGTCTGTCCGTCGGCCCCGCCCAGGCCGGCACCGGCCCCGCCCGGTCCTCCGCCGGACCCACCCCGTTGCTCCTCGACCACCCCGACACCCTCCGGGACCTGGCCGTACGGGACGGTGGGGACCTCACGGACGTGGACCGTGTCGCCCCGCTCTCCCCGGCCCACCCGGCGTATGTCATCTACACCTCCGGCTCTACCGGACGGCCCAAGGGTGTGGTGGTCGAGCACCGCTCTGTCACCGACTACCTGAGCTGGGCGGCGGCCGCCTACCCGAGTGCCGCGGGCAGCGCTCTGCTGCACTCGCCGGTCACCTTCGACCTGACCGTGAGCGCCCTCTACACCCCGCTGGTCACCGGCGGCCGGGTGCGGATCGCCGGGCTCGACGACGCACCGGGAACCGGCACCGGCATCACGTTCCTCAAGGCGACCCCCAGCCATCTGCCGCTGCTCGACGCCGCCCCCGACGCGCACGTCCCGTCCGGTGAACTCCTCCTCGGCGGCGAGGCGTTGACGGCCGAGGCCCTCGCCGGATTCCGTGCCCGCAGGCCCGGCACCACCGTGGTCAACGTGTACGGGCCGACCGAGGCCACCGTCAACTGCGCCCAGTACCGCATCGAACCGGGGCAGCGACTACCCGCCGGACCCGTGCCGATCGGCCGCCCGTTCGCGAACACCCGGGCGTACGTGCTCGATGCCTGGCTGCGCCCGGTCCCGGCCGGCGTGCGCGGCGAGCTGTACATCGCCGGCGCGAGCCTGGCCCGCGGCTACCTCGACCGGGCCGCGCTCACCGCCGAACGCTTCGTCGCCGACCCGTTCGGCCCGGCCGGGGCGCGCATGTACCGCACCGGGGACCTGGCCCACTGGGACGCCGAGGGCCGGCTCGTCTACGACGGCCGCGGCGACGGACAGGTCAAGCTGCGCGGCTTCCGGATCGAGACCGGGGAGATCGAGTCCGTGCTGACCGGGCACCCGGGCGTCGGCCGGGCCGCCGTGGTGCTGCGCGAGGACACCCCCGGCGACCAGCGCCTGGTCGCCTACCTCAGCGGGGACGCCGTACCCGGCACGGACGAACTGCGCGCCCTGGTCGCCGCCGCCCTGCCCGAGTACATGGTGCCCGCCGCGTTCGTGAGCCTCGACGCGCTGCCGCTCACCCCGCACGGCAAACTCGACGTACGGGCCCTGCCCGCACCCGGGTTCACCTCCTCCCGGGTGTACCGGGCGCCGCGCACCGAGCGCGAGGAGCTGCTGTGCCGGCTGTTCGCCGAGGTGCTCGGGGTGGAACGGGTCGGCGTCGACGACGACTTCTTCGACCTGGGCGGCCACTCCCTGCTGATCATGCGGCTCGCGGGCCGGATCCGTACCGCCCTCGGTGCGCACCTCACCGTCCGCACCGTGTTCGAGGCGCCCACGGTCGCCCGGCTCGCCCCCCGGCTGGGCCACGACGCCCTCGACGACGCCCTCGACGTCCTGCTGCCGCTGCGCTCCACGGGCACCCTGCCGCCGCTGTTCTGCGTGCACCCCGGGCTCGGGGTCGGCTGGGTCTACTCCGGGCTCGTACCGGCCCTGGAGCGGGAGCGGCCGGTGTACGCGCTGCAGGCGCGCGGACTGACCGGAGCGGACCGGCTCCCCGTCGGCGCCGAGGAGATGGCCGACGACTACCTCGACCGGATCAGGAAGGTCCAGCCGCACGGCCCGTACCACCTCCTCGGCTGGTCCTTCGGCGGCCTGGTCGCCCACCTCATGGCCACCCGGCTGCAGGCCGCCGGCGAACAGGTCGCGCTGCTCGCGCTCCTCGACGCCTACCCGGCCGGCCGCACGCACGTCGAGCACCACGGCGACGGCTTCCTGCGCGGACTCGCCGGGCTGACCGGCCGGGCCCCCGCCGACGACGGCCGGCCCCTCGACCACGCGGCCGTGGCTCAGCTGCTCGGCTCGGGCGAGACGGGCCTCGCCGGACTCGAGGCCCGGCACATCGCGGCCATCGAGCGGGTCGCCGCCAACAACCAGGCTGTCGGTGACGCCCTGCGGCCCGGCGTGTACCGCGGTGACGTCCTGTACTTCCTGGCCGTCGAGGGCCGCGGCGCGGACGCCCCGAGCGTCGAGGCCTGGCACCCCCATGTGACAGGACGACTGGAGATCCACGAAGTCGCCTGCGCCCACGACGAGATGACCCGTCCCGGGCCGATCGCCGAGATCGGCCGAGTCCTCGCGGACCGAGTCCGCGGTGAGTGAGGAGCGAACAGTGGAGCTGGCGATACACGCGGAAGGACTGCGCAAGCGGTACGGCGACCACGAGGCGCTGCGCGGCGTCGACCTCGCGGTCCCGGCCGGCACCGTGCTCGGCGTGCTCGGACCCAACGGCGCGGGCAAGACCACGACCGTCCGCATCCTCGCGACCCTGCTCGAACCCGACGCGGGCACCGCCCGGGTGGCCGGGTACGACGTACTGCGCGAACGCCGGCAGGTGCAGCGGGCCATCGGCCTCACCGGCCAGTACGCGGCCGTCGACGAGCAGCTCACCGGCGCCGAGAACCTGCGGATGATCGGCATGCTGCACCGGCTGAGCCGCGCCGCGGCCCGACAGCGGGCGGCCGAACTGCTGGACCGGTTCGACCTGTCCGACGCGGCCGGCCGGCCCGCCGGAACGTACTCGGGCGGTATGCGCCGCCGGCTGGACCTGGCGGCCAGTCTGGTCGCCCGGCCGTCCGTGCTCTTCCTGGACGAACCGACGACCGGTCTCGACCCGGCCAGTCGGCTCGGCCTGTGGGCGATGATCCGCGAGGAGGTCGCGGCGGGGGTCACCGTGCTGCTCACCACCCAGTACCTGGAGGAGGCCGACGAACTGGCCGACCGGATCGTGGTCGTGGACTCCGGCCGGGTGATCGCCGAGGGCACCTCCGACGAGCTGAAGCGCAGGGTCGGCGGTGAGCGCCTGGAAGTGGCGCTCACCGACCCTGCCCAGCGGCCCGTCGCGACCGCCGCCCTCAGCCGTGCCGTGGGCGCGGTGCCGTTCGCCGACGACGCCGGCCGGGTGCTGTCCGTGCCGGTGGACGGCACGCTGCACGACATCGCCGAGGCGGCGGTGGCGCTCAGGACCGCCGGGGTGACGGTGACGGACTTCGCGGTCCGCCGCCCCTCCCTCGACGACGTCTTCCTCAGCCTCACCGGCCACACCGGCGCGCAAGCCCACAACGAGGACCGGCGCAAGGAGAGGACCGCGGCATGAGCACACTGACGGAAAGCGCCCCCCGCGACGGGCTGTTCACGGGGCTCAACGACGGGCTGATCTGCCTGGAACGGCATCTGCGGCACCTGCGGCGGGCCCCGGGCCGGCTGGTCAACGCCGTCCTGCTGCCGATGGTCTTCGTCCTGCTCTTCGGCGTGCTGTTCGGCAGCGTCATCGAGGTGCCGCACGGCGACTACGCCGAGTTCATCATGGCGGGCATCTTCGTCCAGGGCGTCATGAGCGCCGTACCCGGCACGGCGGTCGGCGCCGTCGAGGATCTGCGCAACGGACTTGTGGACCGGTTCCGCTCGCTGCCCATGTCGGGTGCCGCCGTGCTGATCGGCCGCACCCTCGGCGACACCGTGCTGCGCGCGCTCAGCTGCCTCGCCATGGCCGCCGTCGGCCTCGGCATCGGCTGGCGCACCCACGAGAACGCGCCGAAGGTGCTCGCCGGCTTCGGCATCCTGCTGCTGTTCGGCTTCACGATGGCCTGGCTGGGCGCGCTCATCGGGCTCTTGCTCGGCGATCCGGCGACCGCCTCGTCCGTGCCGTCGCTGCTGCTGATGCCCGTGCTGTTCCTGTCCAACGCCTTCATCCCGCTCACCGGACTGCCGCACTGGCTGGCCGTGGCGGCCGAATGGAATCCGCTGAGCTCCGTGGTCGGCGCCTGCCGCGCGCTGTGGGGCAACCCGGCGGCGACCGTCCACCACTCCTTCCCGAACGACCATCCCGTCGTCCTCAGCCTGGCCTGGATGGCGCTGATCCTCGCGGTCGTCGCCCCCTGGGCCGTCCGCACGTTCCGTACCGCCGTCGCTCGCTGAGCGTCGCCCACCGAGGGGACCCACCCATGACCGACACCGTCGCCGAACCCCTGACCCATGCCGCCGCGCCCGCCGAACAGCTCTCCTACGGCACGTACCTGGAGGTCCCCGAACTCCTGACCCTCCAGCGCCCGCGCACCGACGCCCATGACGAGATGCTGTTCATCATCACCCACCAGGCCTTCGAGCTGTGGTTCTCCTGCGCGCTGCACGAGCTGGAGAGCGTGCGCGAGGCGCTGCAGCACGAGCGGTTCGGGCCGGCCCGCCGGGGCTTGCGCCGGCTGAACCGGATGGGCTCGCTGTGGCTCGGCCACCTCGATGTGCTCGCCACCATGACGCCCGCCGGTTTCAACGAGTTCCGCGGCGCGCTGGGGGAGTCCAGCGGTTTCCAGTCCGTGCAGTTCCGCGAGCTGGAGCTGATCTCCGGGCTGCGCGACCGCCGTTACCTCAATCTGCCCGGCGCCACCGTCGCCGAGCGGGAGCGGCTGCTCGGCCGCTTCCACGAGCCCAACCTCGACGACGTGTTCACCCAGGTCCTGCGGCGCCGCGGACTCACCCCCGAGGAGCTCTTCGTCCCCGGCCGGCCCCACGAGGACCTGCGGGACACCGCCGAGGACCTCCTCGAATACGACGCCCTCTTCCACCACTGGCGCTACCAGCACTGGCTGCTGGTCGTCCGCGCGCTCGGCACCCGGCCCGGCAGCGGCGGCAGTTCGGGCTCGGAGTTCCTGCGCTCCACCCTGGACAAGTGGTTCTTCCCCGGCCTGCACGCGGCCCGCAGTCACGTTCACGCCACACCTGGCGAACAGCGGGACACCGGGGCCGGCGGCGAGACAGTCTACGGCTGCCCCATGGGGTATGGATCCGAGCTGTCCGCCTGACCCGGCGTCCGACGGGACCGCCGGCCACCGCGATTGGAACGTCATGGAAAACACGCCCACCGCCGTCAACCGCGCCTCCGTCCGCATCACCGAACGGGCCCGCCACATCCCGCCCGCGACGGCAGGGCAGCGCAGAACGGCCTTCACCGCCTGCGCGTGGATGGTCGTGTTCGCGGCGTTCCACAGCTACTGGGCGCTCGGCGGCACCATCGGGCTGCCACCGGGTGAATCCCTGGTCGACAACAAGCCGTTGTTCGTCATCGACCTGATCGCCATACCGATGAACCTGGGCGGGGCCGCCCTCGCGCTCGCCCTGGTGCAGCGCTGGGGACTGTTCTTCCCGCGCCGCCTGGTGCTCTTCGGGGCCTGGGGCTGCGCGCTGCTGATGGTCGGCCACGCCGCGCCGTCGATGGTGGACCTGGTGGTCTTCCTCACCGGTCAGCGCGGAAAGCCGCTGACCGGCGAGGACCGCTTCAGCGTCCTCGTGTACGAGCCCTACTGGATGCTCGGCGGCCTGCTGTTCACCGTCATGGCCCTGGCCTTCCAGCGCCGCACCCGGCAGCCGGCCGCGGCCCGGGAAGGAAGTGAGTGACATGGACGAACAGGCCGAGGGACGGGCACTGGACCGGCTGCTGCCGCGCTGGGACCACCGGGAAGCGCACTCGATCGCCGTACGCGCGCCCCGCACCCGGGTGCTGCGCGCGGTCGAGGAGACCCGGTGGCGGGACGTCCCCGTCTTCCACGCGCTGATGCTGGCCGGCTCGCTCGGCACCCGCCGGGACAAGGCCGACGAGCCCTTCCTGGCCTCCATGACGGGCGGCGGCTTCACCGAACTGCACCGCGACGAGGCCCAGTTGGTGATCGGGGCGGTCGTCGCCACGGCGGAGCCCAAGGGCCCTGCCCGGCTGGCCGAGCCCGTCGCGGACGCCTTCGCCGCCTTCGACCGGCCCGGCCACTACAAGGTCGCCTTCGACTTCCGCGTCGGCGAGGGACGGCTGACCACCGAGACGCGGGTGCTCAGCACCGACGAGGCGGCCCGGCGCCGGTTCGCCCGCTACTGGATGCTCATCCGCCTGCCCAGCGGCGTCATCCGCCGCGAGTGGCTGCACGGCATCCGGCGGCGCGCCGAGTCACACCCCGGCACCCACCCACCGAACCCTGAACCGTGCAACCGACAGTGAGAGCGGACATGACTGCGACCGAGACCGTCCAGGCCACCCACGGCGACCTGGACGCCGTGGACCTCACCGACCCGCGCACCTTCGTCCCCCCCGGCCCCGGCGACCTGCACGACCTCTGGCAGCGCTTCAGGACCGAGCGCCCGGTCCACCACCACCGGCCCACCGCGGGCCGGCCCGGCTTCTGGGCGCTCACCCGGTACGCCGACGTCCTGGCCGTCTACAAGGACAACGACCGGTTCACCTCCGAGCGCGGCAATGTGCTCGCCACCCTGCTGCAGGGCGGCGACTCGGCGGCCGGGAAGATGCTCGCCGTCACCGACGGAAGCCGCCACCGTGCCATCCGCAACCTGATGCTCAGGTCGTTCTCGCCGCGCGCCCTGCACCATGTCGTCGAGCAGGTGCGCACCCGCACCCGGGACCTGCTCGCCCAGGTGCTCGACCGCGACGGCTTCGACTATGCGGAGGCCATCGCCGAGCACATCCCGATGGGCACCATCTGCGATCTGATGGCCGTACCCCCGCAGGACCGCCAGCCGCTGCTCGACTGGAACAAGCAGGTGCTCAGCGCGGACAGCAGCGACGGCACGGCCGAGGACGCCTGGCTCGCCCGCAACGAGATCCTCCTCTACTTCTCCGACCTGGCGCGCAGCCGCCGCCGCACCCCCGGCGACGACGTGATCAGCGCCCTGGCCACGGGTGAGATCGACGGCAGGCCGCTGACCGAGGAGGAGATCGTCCTCAACTGCTACAGCCTCATCATCGGCGGCGACGAGTCCAGCCGGATGGCGTCCATCGGCGCGGTCCTCGGCTTCCTCGAACACCCCGGGCAATGGCGGGCGTTCAAGGCCGGCGAAGTCGGCGTGGACAGCGCGACCGAGGAGGTGCTGCGCTGGACCACACCGGCGATGCACTTCGGCCGCCGGGCCCTGGTCGACGTGGAGATCGGCGGCCGCACCATACCGGCGGGCGACGTCGTCACGCTGTGGAACAGCTCCGCCAACTTCGACGAGAGCGTCTTCGCCGACCCGCGCCGCTACGATCTGGGCCGTACCCCCAACAAGCACGTGACGTTCGGTTTCGGCCCGCACTTCTGCCTCGGCGCGTTCCTCGGCCGCGAGGAGCTGAAAGCGCTCCTCGCGGCGCTGCGCGACCTGGTCGCCGCCGTGGAGTCACGCGGACCGGCCCGGCGGGTCTACTCCAACTTCCTCTACGGCTACAGCAGTCTGCCGGTGGCGTTCACGGCCGCCTGAGCCCGGCCGGAGGGGGCGGCTCCCCGCGGCCTCAGTGCCCGGGGAGCCGCCGCTGGGAGCGGAATATCGTGAACACCACGCGGATCACCAGCACCGAGCTGACCACCAGCACGTTGTAGCCGAGCAGCTGGTAGAGGCTCAGCGAGGGGCTGAGCCGGGGGCCGTTGCGGGTGCCGAGCAGCAGCACCCCGACCAGCGCGGTGATCCCGCCCAGGAACGCCAGCAGCACATCGTGCACGAGGGACCGTACGAAACGCCGGTCGCGCTCGTCCGCGAGCAGCCTGACCTGCACGCCCAGCCGCCCGTGCTCCAGCGAGTTGGTGATCCGCTCGATCCGGCGCGGCAGCCGGCGCAGCATCGGCGCCAGCGCGAGCGTCTCCTCCGCCAGCACCCGGCCGACGGACTGCGGAGTCAGCTTGCGCTCCAGCTGCGCCGCGGCGAAGGCACGTGCCTCGGCGACGATGTCGAAGCCGGGGACCAGCTGTTCCATGGCCCCTTCCAGGGTCGCCAGGGCCCGGAAGGTGGCGGCGATGTCCGGGGGCACGGTCAGCCCGTGCCGGGCGACCAGCAGGAACAGGTCGGCGAACATCTCGCGGTCGGGCCGCACCCCGGGGGTGAGATGCCGGGCCATGAACCGGCCCAGCGCGCGCTCCAGGCGCATCTCGTCGATGTCCTCGCGACGGTCGACCAGTTCGAGGAGCGCGTCGGAGAGCGCGACCGGGTCGCTGCGGTGAATGGCCAGCAGCAGATTGCCCAGTGCCGCCCGCAGCACCCGGTCGATACGGCCCACCGAACCGAAGTCCAGCAGGCCCAGCTTGCCGTCGTCGAGGAGCATGATGTTGCCGGGGTGCGGATCGGCGTGGAACACCCCGCCGATCATGATCTGCTCCAGCACGCACTCCAGCAGCTGCCGGGCCAGCTCGGTGCGGTCCAGGCCGCGTTCGTCGATGACGGCGCCCGCCGCGTTGAGCGGGGTGCCGGTGAGCCACTCCAGCACCAGCACCCGCCGGCCGCACAGCTCCTCGTGCAAGAGCGGCATCCGGACCGTGGAGAGCATGCCGGGGCGGTTCGCCGCGGCCCGGATGGTGGCCATGTTGCGGGCCTCGATCCGGAAGTCCAGCTCCTCGTTGAGGGAGGCGGCGAAGCCCTCCGCGAGCTCCACGGCACCCATGTCCCGGCCCCAGGCGGTGTGTTCCTCGATCTTGCGGCTCATCCGGAACAGGATGTCCAGGTCCCGGTCGACCACGGCACGGGCGCCGGGCCGCTGCACCTTGACCACCACCTCCTCGCCGGTGGTCAGGCGGGCCCGGTGCACCTGGGCGATGGAGCCCGCGGCGAGCGGCTCGGGATCGAACTCGGCGAACACCGCGTCCGGTTGCCGGCCCAGCTCGTCGGTCAGCACCCGCCGCACCTGTTCCCAGGGCTCGGCCGCCACCTGGTGCTGCAGCTTGGTCAGTTCCGTCACGAACTCGGGCGGCAGCATGTCGTAGCGGGTGGACAGGACCTGGCCGAGCTTGACGAAGGTGGCCCCGGCCTCCTCCAGGGCCAGGCGCAGCCGGACCGCCAGCTGCCCGCGCTCCAGCGCCGCTTGGGGACCACCGCGGCCCCGGCCGCGCAGCGCGCTGCCCAGTCCGTGGCGCATCGCGATCCGGCTCAGCTGACCGTAGCGGCGGGTGCGGGCCAGCCGGCGGCGTACCGCCTGCGGCCAGCGGACCAGCCCGGACAGCGAACCGGAGGGCACCACCGCCTCGGACAGGGCGAGAAAACCCACCGCGACCAGCACGGTCAGCCCGATCTGCACCGAGACCAGCGCCCCGCGGCGGGCCTCGCCCATCGCCGCGCCGATCAGACCGCTCGCCCCCATGGCCACCAGACCGGTGAGGGCGGCGCGCACCTTGCCGATTCTCAGTCCGAGCAGGCGCCGCGCCCCGATCGACAGGAGCGCCACGGTGAGGACCAGGGTGACGGCGGCGATGAACAGGAAAAGGGTGAGCTCCATCGGGCATGCGCCGTCCGGTCCCCGCCACCCCTGAAGGCGGCGGGGACCGGACGGCGCCCTCCTCTCGCACGGATCACATGGGTCACACGAGCGTGCGCTCGTCGTCGTGGACGGGGGCCGGCGCGGGCACGGCGGCCACCTTGTGCCCCGGCCACCAGGCGCGGCGGCCGAGCAGTGTCGTCAGGGCGGGCACCAGCAGCATGGCCATCACGAAGGCGGACAGCAGGATGCCGAACGCCACCGCGAAGCCCATCTGCTGGAGCATGGAGTTCTCGGCGAGCATCAGCACACCGAAGGTGCCGGCCAGGATCACCGAGGCCGCGCCGATGGTCGGCACGCACCGGGCCACCGCCCGGGCGGCGGCCTCCCGGGGAGTGCGGCCCTGCTCGATCTCCTCGCGCAGCCGGGCCACCATCAGGATGTTGTAGTCGGTGCCGATCGCCACCACGAAGAGATAGACGATCACCGGCAGCGTGAACAGCAGCCCGTTCTTGCCCTGGCTGTTCTGGAACAGCCAGACGGTGGCACCGAGCGTGGCACCGAAACCGAGCGCCACCGAGACCATCAGGTACACCGGGGCGACCACGCTGCGCAGCAGCAGCCCGAGGATCAGCATGATGGCGATGCCGGCGGCCGGGAAGACCACCTTGTAGTCGTGGTTCACCGCGTGCTCGATGTCGGCGAGCACCGCCGTGGTGCCGCCGACCAGCGCCTTCGACCCCTCGGGCGCGGCCTGGTGGGCGGCGTCCCTGAGCGGGCCGGAGACCAGCTCGATGGCCTTCTCCCCGGTGGGCTTGTCGTCCAGCACGACGCTGTACTGGGCGACCCGGCCGTCACCGGAGAGCACGGCCGGGGAGACCTGGCCGACCCCGTCCACCTTGGCCAGCCGGGCGCCGTAGTCGTCCAGTTGCGCCTTGGTCAGCGTGCCGCCGCCGTCCTTCTCCAGGTACACGGTGGTCGGGTCGGTCTCGCCGGCCGGGAAGCCGCGCTGCAGGTCCTTCATGGCCCGCACGGACTCCAGGTGCTGGGGGAGCGAGCTGGTGGTGTCGAACTCCGCGCGGAAACCGAGGACTCCGGCGGCCAGCACCAGCAGCACCCCGCCGGTGACGGCCGCGACGGCGGCGGGGCGCTGCGCGGCGAGCGTGCCGATCCGGCCCGCAAGGACGTTCTTCGGCTGCTTGCGCCAGGACTTGGACGGCCAGTAGGCCTTGGTGCCGAGGAGCGAGAACACGGCGGGCACCAGGGTCAGACCGGCGAGCAGGGCGACCGCGACCGAGATCGCGAGCGAGGGGCCCATCGTGCGCAGCATGCCCATGGTGGACAGCAGCAGTGCCATGAAGGCGACGATGACCGCCCCGGCCGCCGACGCGATGGTCTCACCGACCAGCGTGACCGCGGTGATCATGGCCTGCTTGGGTGCCTGCCCGGAGCGCAGCTGCTCGCGGTGGCGGAAGAGCAGGAAGAGGATGTAGTCGGTGCCGACGCCGAACAGGACCACGATCAGGATCGCGGAGATGGAGCTGTCGGCCTTCAGACCGCCGAGGTCGGCGGCCGTCGCGATCAGCCCGGTGGCGACCATGAAGGCCACCCCGATGATCAGCACCGGAAGGACGGCGATGAGCGGGCTGCGGAAGATGAGCAGCAGCAGGACGACGATGAGCACCAGCGTGGCCGACATGATCATGGAATCGGTGTCGCCCGACGCCTTCTTGGAGTCCAGCGCGCTGGCCGCCTGCCCGGTGATGCCGAGCCGGAGATCGGTGCCCTTCAGCAGCGGCTTGGCCTGCTCGCGCAGCTTGTCGACCGAGTCCATCAGCCCCGGGTCGTAGGGGTCCTTGACGGTGGCGACGACACTGGCGAGGGCGATCTGCCGGTTGGGCGAGACGGCCTGCCGGTTCGTCTCTATCCGCTTGATGTGGTCGATGCCGAGTCCCTGCAGACGTGCGGTGATCTCGGCGACCCGGTCCTGGTCCGCGGCGGTCAGCTTCCCGCCGTCGGCCCGCTGGAACACCGCGAGGGCCGCGGGCTGCTCGTGCCGGGGGAACGCGCGCTCCTGCACCTGGCCGGCCTGTACCGACTCGTAGTGCGAGGGCAGGAAGTCGGCCTGGTCACCGGTGGACTTCAGCTGCGGGGCCAGCACGGCCAGTGCCACGGCCGCGACGATCCAGGCCGAGATGGTCAGCCAGGGCCGGAGGACGGCGGCCCGTCCGATCCGTCCGAACATGAGACTCCTTCGTGGGCATGAGCACAGCACGCGCCGCCCGGCCTGCCCGGCTGGGCGGCGGGTGCCCGAAGCGGCCCGTGCGGTGGGGGATTTCGGCGAGTGTAGGAAGCGCGAACCCCGTTCATCCCGGTTCGTGGCAGCTTGCTGCCACGGTCAGGCGCAGCCGTGCCGCCAGTTCCAGCCGACGAAGGTGTGGCGCAGTTCGACGTCGAAACGGCAGGACGCGGTGCCGTCGGCGCCCAGGTCGACGTACGAGTGGTGGCTGTTGGCGTACCAGTTCCCGGTCACGTCGAAGATGCCCCGGTAGGTGAAGTCCGCGTGCGCCTCGGTGTGGGAGACGGCGCAGTCGGCGGTGCAGTCGGCGCCGTGCGCGGACGACGCCGGTGACCAGCCGGCGTTCCACGGCTCGCGGTTGTGCTGCTCGGTGGCGTCGGTGGCGGCGCCGACGACCCGGCCGCCGCCGGTGGTCCAGTCGGCGGTCGTGTACAGGCCGGTCATCCGGATGTTGCAGCAGTCGTACATCTCGTTCCAGCTGGAGACATGGTGGGTGCCGTCCGCGGCCCTGGCCCGGCGCGCCACCGTGGCCTCCGGCGCCCGGTCCACCGGCACCAGCCGCACCGCGCCGAGCCGGGCGCCGCAGTCCGCGCCGATCGTGACGTCCTGCTGCACCGCCATGCCCGCGGGCGGCACGGGCAGCGCACCCGTCAGCCGCAGCGCGCCGCAAGAGCGGGCGGCGGGCCGTGCGCCGTCCCCGGCGGCCAGGGCGGCGGGTGCGGCAGTGGTGAGCACGGCGGCGGCGGCGAGTACCGCGCCAAGAGTGAATCGGGTACGCAATTCCCGTCCCTTTCAACAGAGTTCGGCGGAGTCGGAATCCGACGGGGTTTCGGGAAGGGAACATAACGCCGGGCCCGGGATTCCGGGCCGGTCACCCCGTATATGGCAGGAACCTGACGCTCCGCGTTTCCCCGGCGGGCTCCTCGGCGGGTGGCACCTTCATGTCACCGCAGTTGAGACCCCATGGGGCCGGTACGGACAGTGGTCGTCCGCATGTGCGAAATCGGCACTGCTCCACCACGTATCGGAAGGGTCTGGCGATGACTGTGCGACACGCCGACGGGACCGCGTCGGACCATCGTGCCGAACCTCCGGAAACCGGCCCGCTCGACCGGCTCGCCCTCGACGATCCCGGCCTTCGGGCGCGGCTGCGGGAATCCCTGGAACGCGTCGAGAAATGGCTACTGGCCCTGGCACAGGACGCCGGAGATCCCCGTGTGGGCGCGCTCACCGGGTATCTCGCCGAGGCGGGCGGCAAGCGGATGCGCCCGCTGCTGGTGCTGCTCGGCGCCGAGTTCGGCGAGCCGTGGCGGGAGGGGATCACCCAGGCGGCCGTCATCGCCGAACTCGTGCACATCGCCTCCCTGCACCACGACGACGTCATGGACGGCGCCCCCACCCGGCACGGCGTGCCCAGCGTCCACGCCCGCTTCGGTGAACGGGCAGCGGTGCTCGGCGGCGACTGGCTGCTCGCCCGCGCCGCGCAACTGGCCGCACAGCTCGGCCCCGAGGCCGTACGGCTCAACGCCCGTACGGCGGGCCGCCTGGTCTCCGGCCAGCTGCGCGAACTGACCGGGCCCGCCCCCGGCGAGGACCCGGTCACCCACTACTTCCAGGTGATCGCCGGCAAGACCGCGGCCCTGCTGGCGATGTCGCTGGGCATCGGCGCCCTCCAGGCCGGCGCACCCGCCGCGGCCGTGACCGCGCTGACCGAGTACGGCGAACACCTCGGGGTCGCCTTCCAGATCGCCGACGACCTGCTCGACCTGCGGTCCCCGGCCGACGTCAGCGGCAAGGAGCGCGGCACCGACCTGCTCGCCGGGGTGCCCACCCTGCCGGTGCTGCTGGTCCTGGAGAGCGCCGACCCGGCCGACGACGAACTGCGCGCCCTGCTCGCGGCGGGCCCCGTCCCCGCGGGCCACGCGCGGCGCGCCCTGGACCTCTTCGCCCGCTCGCCCGCCCTCGCCGAGACCGAGGCCGTGCTGGGCCGCCGCCTGGACCAGGCCCGCGCGGCCCTCGACACGCTTCCCGCGCTGCCCGCCCGGCGCGCGTTGCTCGCCCTGTGCGACTACGTCGCCCACCGAACCAGCTGAACCGGCAAGGGAGTCGGCCATGACGATGCAGGAGCGGATCGCCGAACTCGACCGCATCCGCCACGAGATCCTCGACGGCGCACCGGCCGCGACCGAGGCGCAGCACGCCAAGGGCAAGCTGACGGCGCGGGAGCGGATCGAGCTGCTCCTGGACCCGGGGTCCTTCCAGGAGGTCGAGCAGCTGCGCCGGCACCGTGCGCAGGGCTTCGGCCTGGAGGCGAAGAAGCCGTACACCGACGGTGTCATCACCGGCTGGGGCACGGTCGAGGGCCGTACGGTCTTCGTGTACGCGCACGACTTCCGGATCTTCGGCGGCGCGCTGGGCGAGGCCCACGCCACCAAGATCCACAAGATCATGGACATGGCCATCGCGGCGGGTGCGCCGCTGGTCTCCCTGAACGACGGCGCGGGCGCCCGCATCCAGGAGGGTGTCTCGGCCCTCGCCGGCTATGGCGGCATCTTCCAGCGCAACACCAAGGCCTCGGGTGTGATCCCGCAGATCTCGGTGATGCTGGGCCCGTGCGCGGGCGGTGCGGCGTACTCGCCGGCCCTGACCGACTTCGTGTTCATGGTCCGTGAGACCTCGCAGATGTTCATCACGGGCCCGGACGTGGTCAAGGCGGTCACGGGTGAGGAGATCACCCAGAACGGCCTGGGCGGCGCGGACGTCCACGCCGAGACCTCCGGCGTGTGCCACTTCGCCTACGACGACGAGGAGACCTGCATCGCCGAGGTGCGGTACCTGCTGTCGCTCCTCCCGCAGAACAACCGCGAGGCTCCGCCCGCCGTCCCGGCCACGGACCCCGCCGACCGGCGCTGCGAACGGCTGCGCTCCCTGGTGCCGCTCGACGGCAGCCGCCCCTACGACATGCGCGAGGTCATCGCCGAAGTCGTCGACGACGGCGAGCACATGGAGGTCCACGAACGCTGGGCCACCAGCGTGATCACCACCCTCGCCCGGCTCGGCGGCCAGGTCGTCGGCATCGTCGCGAGCCAGCCCAGCTCCCTCGCCGGCGTCCTCGACATCCACTCCTCCGAGAAGGCCGCCCGCTTCGTCCAGCTCTGCGACGCCTTCTCGATCCCCCTGGTCACCCTCGTGGACGTCCCCGGCTTCCTCCCCGGTGTCGACCAGGAGCACGGCGGAATCATCCGCCACGGCGCGAAGCTGCTGTACGCCTACTGCAACGCCACCGTGCCGCGTATCCAGGTCATCCTGCGCAAGGCCTACGGCGGCGCGTACATCGTCATGGACTCCCGGTCCATCGGCGCCGATCTCTCCCTGGCCTGGCCCGCCAACGAGATCGCCGTGATGGGGGCCGAGGGAGCGGCGAACGTCGTCTTCCGCCGACGGATCGCCGGGGCGGAGGACCCCGACGCGATGCGACAGCAGCTCGTCAAGGAGTACAGGGCCGAGCTGATGCACCCCTACTACGCGGCCGAACGCGGCCTCGTCGACGACGTCATCGACCCCGCCGACACCCGCGTGGTCCTGGTGAAGTCCCTGACGATGCTGCGCACCAAGCACGCCGGACTACCCACCCGCAAACACGGCAACCCCCCGATGTGAGGAGCCCCCTGATGCCCCACACACCCGGCCCCACACCAGCCACACCCGCGACACTCGAAGGCCCGCCCGGCCCTGTGGTCGAGGGGGCGATCGGTGGTGTCTCGGCCGTACCCGCGGCGCTTGAAGGGCGGCTCGGTCCCGCGCATGAGGGCTTGCGCGGCCCAGTGGTCGAGGGGCTGCTCGGCGGTGTCTCGGCCGTACCCGCGACATTGGAAGGGCTGCCCGGCCCTGTGGTCGAGGGGTCGGCCGGTGGTGTCTCGGCCGTACCCGCGGCGCTTGAAGGGCCACTCGATCCCGCCCGTGAAGGGCCGCCCGGCCCGGTGGTCGAGATGTCGCCCGGCCGTGCCCCGGCCGCGCCCGTCACACTCGAAGGGCGGCTCGATCCCACCCGCGAAGTGCCGCCCGCCCTCGCGCTCGAGGCGCCGCCCGGTCGTGTCCCGGTCCCACCCGCGCCAGAGGCGTCGCCCGGCCCTGCCCCGGTCCAGCCCGCGCCAGAGGCGCTCCCGGTCGCGTCCGTGTTCGAAGGGCCGCTCGGGCCCGCCCTGTTCCGGGTCATCGGTGGCAACCCCACGCCCGAGGAGGTCGCCGCGGTGGCCGCGCTCGTCACCGCGCTTGCCGTGGGCCGAGCCGAAGGTGCCGGCGAGACGCCCGCCGGCCGGGAACCGGCGCCCGCCCGCTGGCACCGCCCCGCGGCCACGCCCCCGGCGTCCTGGCGGGCCCGCGCCTGATCACCTGCGCATTGGCAGCTTGCTGCCGCTCTCGTTGCGGCCCCTTGGGGCGGCTTGTTAGTCAGAAGAAGGCGGCGAAACGGGCCGTACGGTACGGCTGCGGCCGTCAGTTCGGGAGGCAGCGGTGCTTCAGGTGGTGTTCCGGATCCTGGGGCCGCTGGACATCAGCGCCGAGGGACGGCCCATGACCCTGCAGGGTGCCCGCCAGCGCACCATCATGTCGATGCTGCTGCTCGCCCCCGGACGGGTCGTCTCCGTCGACACCCTCGCCGACGCCGTCTGGCACGGCGAACCGCCCGCCACCGCCCGCAACCAGATCGCCATCTGCGTCTCGGCCCTGCGCAAGTCCCTCAAGACCGCCTTCGGCGTCGACGGCGTCCTCGTCACCAGCCACCCCGGGTACATGCTCTTCCCCGGCGAACACCGCATCGACGCCGTCGAGTTCGAGGAGCGGGCCGCCGAGGGGCAGGCCGCCGCCCGAAGGGGCGACCCGGAGGAGGCGCACGCCCACTTCGAGGAGGCCCTCGCGATGTGGCGCGGGCCCGCGCTGGCGGGCGTCACCGCCGAGCGCGTGGAGGCCGAGGCGACCCGGCTGACCGAGCTGCGCCTCGACGTGTACGAGCAGCTCACCGCCGTACGCCTGGAACTCGGCCAGCACGGCGAACTCGTCGCCGAGCTCGCCCGGTTCGTGCGCGACAACCCGCTGCGCGAACAGGCCGTCGCCCAGCTGATGCTGGCCCAGTACCGGTGCGGCCGGCGCGCGGAGGCCCTGGAGACCTACCGGGAGGCCCAGCGGCTGTTCGCCGAGGAGCTCGGCATCGACCCGGGCCCCGCCCTGCGGGAACTGCACGAGGAGGTCCTCGCCGACTCCCCGGCGCTGGTGCCGCCCCCGGAACAGGCCGCCGCCCTCGCACCGGCCACGATCGTGCCCGCCCATCTGCCGCCCGCCCCGGCCTCGTTCACCGGACGCCGGGACGAACTCGCCACCCTCGACCGGCTCCTGGACCACCTCGACGGGGCGGCCCTGCCGGTCGGCTCCATCACCGGCACCGGAGGCGTGGGCAAGACAGCCCTCGCCGTCCACTGGTCCCACCAGGTGGCCGCCCGTTTCCCGGACGGCCAGCTCTTCGCCGACCTGCGCGGCTACGACGAGGAGGAGGCGCCCCGCAAACCGAGCGCCGTCCTGGACCGGTTCCTGCGCGCCCTCGGGGTGCCGGGCCCGCAGATCCCCGCCGACCAGGTCGAGCGCACCGCGCTGTTCCGCAGTGTCCTGGGCGGGCGCCGGGTGCTGATCGTCCTCGACAACGCCCGCTCGTTCGCGCAGATACGCCCCCTGCTGCCCGGCACCTCCCGCTGCTGCGTCCTCGTCACCAGCCGCGACAGCATGGGCGGCGCCCTGGCCGGCGACTACGCCTACGTCCCCCTCCATCTGGGCTCCCTGGAACAGGACGACTCCATCACCCTGCTCTCCCGGGTCGCGGGCGACGACCGCTGCGCGGCCGACCCGGTCGGCGCGGCACGGCTGAGCGAGCTGTGCGACCGGCTGCCGCTGGCGCTGCGGATCGCCGCCGCGCGGCTCGCCGCCAAGCCCCACTGGACGGTACGGACCCTGCTGTCCCGCCTGGAGGACCAGCACCGCAGACTCGACGAACTCAGCATCGACTCCCGTGGCGTCCGCGCCGGCCTCCGGCTCAGCTACCGCGGTCTGCCCGCCGGCACCGCCCGCATGTTCCGGCTGCTCGGCGTGCTCAGCGTGCCCGAGTTCTCCGCGTGGACCGGCGCCGCCCTGCTCGACCTCGACCTCGTCGACGCCGAGGACCTCATCGAGCAGCTCGTCGACGCCCAGCTGCTCGAACCCGTCAGCGTCGGCGTCGGCCACGTCCGCTACCGCTTCCAGGACCTGCTGCGGCTGTTCGCCCGCGAACGTGCCCTGGAGGAGGACACCGACAGCGAACGCTGCGCCGCCGTACGACGCGTCAGCGGCACCTGTCTCGCCCTCGCCCGCGAGGCCCACCGCAGGATGTACGGCGGTGACTACACCGTCGTCCACGGTCCGGCACCGCTGCGGGAGCTGCCCGCCCATCTCGTGGACAGCCTGCTGGAGGACCCCATGGGCTGGTTCGAGACCGAGCGGCTCGCCCTCACCGCGCTCGTCGACCAGCTGTCCCGCGAGGACGAGTCCGCCCACGCCTGGGACCTGGCCGTCACCGCGGTCACCCTGTTCCAGAACCGCAACTACCTGGAGGACTGGCGGGACTGTGCCGAGGCCGCCCTGGCCGCGGCCCGCCGCACCGGCGACCGGCTGGGCGAGGCGGCGCTGCTGCAGTCCCTGGGCACCCTGGAGATCATCAAGTGGGACTTCGACTCCGCCCACGCACGGCTGCTGCCGGCCCTGCGGCTGTTCGAGGAGCTGGACCGGCACCAGGGGCGGGCACTCGTCCTGCGCAACCTCGCGCTGTGCGCACGCCACCGCTCTGACCTGGACGGCGCGCTCGCCCTCGGCCGCGACGCCCGGGAGCTCTTCCGCGAGGTCGGTGACCACTACGCGGAGGCCCATGTGCTGGGCCTGCTCGCACAGATCGAGCTGGAGCGGGGCGACGCGCAGGCCAGCCTGCTGCTGTCGTCGGAGGCGGTGGCCAAGAGCCGGGGACTCGGCGCGGCCCGTGGCGAGGCGCAGAGCACCGTACGGCTCGCCGAGGCGCTCATCCAGCAGGGGGACGGGGAACGGGCCGAGGCGGCCTGCCGGCGCGCCCTGGAGCTGGTGCTCGACAGCGGCGACCGGCGGGGCGAGGCGCATGTGCTGCGCGCGCTGGGGGAGGCACTGTGGTGCCAGGACAAGCTCGCGGAGGCGGAGACGGTGCTGCGGGACGCCATCGAGGCCGCCGACCAGGTGCCGGACCGGTACGTCCAGGCACGGGCGGCCCTCCTCCTCGGCTGTGTGCTGATGCTGCGCACCGACCGGGCCGGTGCCGCGGCGAGCCTGCGCAGCGCGGGTGAACTCTTCGCCGACGTCGGCGTGCGGCAGTGGCGGGACCGCGTGGACCAGCTGCTGGCGGCGCTCGCGCAGGACGAACCGGCCGACGCCGGCCTGCTGTTCGCCCTCGCCCGCCCCTGACGTGTGGCGGCGGTCGCCCGCCGGTCACGTCCAGGGGTCGTCGCGCAGCGGCGTGGCGGGGGCGGAGGTCCAGGGGTCGTCGCGTTGCACGACCTTCCGGGTCAGCGTCCAGGGATCGTCCGCGGCCCGCACCGACGTCACCCGGTGGCCCGCCCCGCCGCCGGCCGGCGCGTGGCCGGCGAGGGGGCTCAGGTCCTGCGTGGCGCCGAGCGCACCGACCGCGGCGAGCAGCAGCACGGCACCGGCCGCGAGCCGGCCCACCGGAGCGGTCGCGGCGGTCCTGCGGGCGGTGTGGAAGATGCGGTTCACGGGGTCCTCCTGGGGGTGATGTCCGGTGTCTTCGGGCGGTGCCCGGGGTGATGCCGAGAACGCTACGGAGCCACCGTTTTTCGCCGCTTTCGAAGCTGTTTCGCGGCCTCGAAATCGACCCGAGAGCGAGGAAAAACCGCAGGTCAGTAGCTTTTCGCGGCAGACGGCCCGGATCGCAGCGGGCCCGCGCACCCGCGGAGGCCCGCATGGAGTTCAGGATTCTCGGCCCCGTGTCCGCCGAACGCGACGGGCACCCCGTACCGCTCGACGGCGCCAAGCAGCGGGCCACGCTCGCCGTGCTGCTGCTCGCGCGGGGCGGGCTCGTCACGGACGAGCGGCTGACGACCCTGCTGTGGGGCTGGGACCCGCCCGCCACGAGCACCCGTCAGCTCTACACGTACGTCTCCCGGTTGCGCACCCGGCTCGGTCCCGGACTCCGACTGGTCCGGCACGGCAACGGCTACCGGATGGACCCGGGCGGGGCCGGCCTCGACTGGCACACCTTCCGCGAACTCGCCGACGCGGGCCGGGACCAGCTGCGCGCCGGGCGCTTCGCCGACGCCGAGCGCAGCCTCGCCGAGGCGCTCGCGCTCTGGCACGGGCCGGCCCTCGGCGACGTCACCGAGCAGCTCGCCCAGGCCGAGGGGCCACGTCTGGAGGAGGCCCGGCTCGCCACGCTCGAGGAGCACACCGAGGCGGCGCTCGCCCTCGGCCGCCACGAGGACCTCGTCCCCGCCCTCACCGGCCACGTCCGCAGCCACCCGCTGCGCGAGCGCCTGCGCGGCCAGCTGATGACGGCCCTGTACCGCGCCGGCCGGCAGGCGGACGCCCTCGCCGCCTACGACGAGGGCCGCCACCTCCTCAGCACCGACCTCGGCATCGACCCCGGCCCCGCCCTGCGCACCGTCCACCACCAGATCCTCACCGGCACCCTCCCGCAGCCGCAGGCCCCGGAACGCCCGCCGCACCCGGCCACCATGGCCACCGCGCCCCCGGTCACCACGCCCACCGCACCCCCCACCACGACGGCCCCCCACCACCCGGCCACCACGGCCACCCCGCCGCCGGCGACCGCACCCCGGAATACGGCCGACCGTGCCGTCCCGGCCCTCCTCCCCTCAGCGCCGGTCGACTTCGTCGGGCGGGACGCGGCGGTGGCGGAGGTGATCGGTGCGCTGCGGGGGCGATACGACGTCGTTGTGGCGGGGGCACCCGGCAGCGGGACGTCCGCGTTGGCGTTGCGGGTCGGTGACGTGTGCCGTGGGGACTTTCCCGACGGGCAGTTGTACGCGGATCTGCGCACCGGTGACGGCCGCCGGCGAGGGGCCCATGAGGTGCTGGGCTGGTTCCTGCGGGCGCTCGGGGCCGACGGCGACCGGCTGCCCGAGGGCGTCGACGACCGGGCGCTGCTCTTCCGCACGCTGGTCGCGGACCGGCGCCTGCTGATCGTCCTGGACAACGCCGCGGACGACACGCAGGTACGGCCGCTGCTGCCCGGCGGCGGCCCGAGCCGTACCGTCGTCACCGGCACCCACCCCACGCTCGCCTCGCTGGACGCGGTGCGACTGGTCACGCTCGGCGCCATGACCCCGGCCGAGGCGGCCGGACTCCTCGCGTCGGTCGCGGGCGCCGAACGGCTCGCCGCGGAACCCGAGGCGACCCTGCGCGTCGCCGAGTTCTGCGACCGGCTGCCGCTCGCGCTGCGCATCGCCGGCGTCCGGCTCGCCACCCGCCCGCACTGGCCGGTCGCCCGCCTCGCCGACCGGCTCGCGCCCGAGGAGCACCGCCTCGACGAACTGCGGATCGGCGCCCTCGACATCGCCGCCGGACTGCGCACCGCGCTCCACCCGCTCACCCCCGCCGTGGCCGGGGCGCTCGGCGTACTCGCGGCGACCGGTCCCTCCCGGCTGACCGCCCGGGACGCCGCCGCGCTGCTCGACCTCGCCCCGAGGTACGCGGAGGACCTGCTGGAGGAACTCACCGACGCCCGGCTGCTGACGGCGTCGCCGAGCGAGGACGAAGCCGGCGAGCCCTGCTACCGGCTGATGCCGCTGGTACGGCTGTACGCGCTGCGGCACTGCCCGACCGCGTCCCCGCACCGCCCGCACGACCGCCACCCGGCCGCGGCCTGAACCGGCGCGCCCCTCCGCCTCACCCTCCCGGCCCGGTGGCCGGCCCGCCCCTCCGACGGGCCGGCCACCGGGCTCCCGGCGTGTCACCGCTCAGCCGCACCCGCCCGCGTGCCCCTCGTCCAGTCCGTACGTGGCGACGTACCCGTTCCCCTCCGGCCCCCGCACGGCGAGCTCGTTCAGCGCGTCCACATAGGCCGCCAGCAGATCCGCCCACGGCGTCCCGGCATCGCGCAGCAGCAGCTCCTGGTCCAGCGCCGCGGAATTCTCGATTTCCGTCAGGTATTCCAGAGGGTGCCGGACCTGATTCGGGGAGTTCAGTTCGTCGTACATTTCTCCTCCTGTTCGTATCGGGTCCCTCTCAGGCCCCGCACAAACAGAGTGGAGTTCCCTTCTGTACGCGTTCTCCGGCCGTTCCGTATCCGCCGGTACAGAAGGAATACAGAGCAATACACAATGCATATGGAACGGCGTCGAGAATTCCCTCATGGACAGCCTGGACACAGCAGAAATCGTGGTCGTCGGCGGCACGCTCACCGCCTGGGCCGCCGCCGCCCGACTGGCCGCCGCGTTCGGCCCGGCGGTCGGCGTGACCGTGCTGGAAACCCCGCGGCACACCCCGGCGGCCGACGCGACCGGCCGGGTCGTGGCCCTGGACCCGCAGGTGCAGCGGGACCTCTTCGACCGGCTGGGCGTCCCGGAGGAGACCTGGATGCGTGCCTGCTCGGCGTCCTTCACGCTCGGCGTGCGGTATGTCAACTGGCGCACCGGGGGAGCGGCACAGCTCGCACCGCGGCCCCTGATCGGTCACGCACCGGATCGTTTCGACCGGCCCTTCGCGACCCTCCCCGAATGCGAGGAATTCCCGCTGTCGGAATTCTGGCGGCTGCGCCGCCGCACGGGCGAAACCGTCGAGCCGCTGGACCGTGCCTGTTTCCGTGAGCCACCACTGCTGGACGCCCGCAGATCACCACGCTGGCTGGACGGCAGGATCGCCGTACCTTACGGCTGGCACGCCGACGCCGAACTCCTCACGCGATTCCTGCGCCGAACCGCCGTACAGCGATTCGGAGTCCGCACCGCGCGGGGTGTGCCGCTGGACGCCGACCGGGACGGCGACGGCATGCTCACCGCCCTGCGCACCGCGGACGGCACCCGGCTGGCGGGAGACCTCTTCCTGGACTGCACCGGCCCGGCGAGCCTGCTGCTGAGCGGGGTGCTGCGCGAACCCTTCACCGGGGGGCACCCGCTCACCGACCGCACGGTCACCGTCAGCGTGCCCTACGACAGTGCCGTGGCCGGGATCGAGCCCAACGGCACCGCCACCGCCCTGCCGTTCGGCTGGGCCTGGCACCGTCCGCTCCCGGACCGGATCGGCGCCGGACTCGTCTGCGCGAGCGCGTGGACGGACGAGGAGCGGGCGGTGCGCACGCTGTGCGCCCTGTGGGGCCTGCGCCCCGGCGTCGCCGACGTCCGCGTCCAGCACCGGCCGGGCGGGGCCGCCCGCCGCGCCTGGGTGCACAACTGCGTGGCGCTCGGCTCGGCCGCCCGGTCCGCCGACCCGCTGGCCGACGACGGCCTCGTCGGCGTACTGCGCCAACTCGCCCGGCTGGTACGCGACTTCCCCGACCGGCGGCACCTGAGCGCCCCGGCGGACCGCTTCAACCGGGCCGCCGCGGCCGACGCGGCGGCGGCCGACGACCTGGCCCGGCTCCTGTACCGGGCCGCCCCGCGAGCGGACACGCCGTTCTGGCGGACGCACGGCGAACTGCCGCTGTCCGACGCCCTGTCGGCCTGTCTGGAGGGGCATCGCGCCGGGCTGACCCCCGAACCGGGCGAACTGCCGCTGCGGATGGTGCTGGCCGCCCTCGACCCGCGGGGCGGCCCGCCGCCGGCGGCGCTGGCGCACCGTACGGCCGCCCGCCGGGCCGCCGACGCCCACTTCACGCGGATCCGGCGCCAGCAGCGCATCCTGCTGGAAACCCTGCCCAGCGCCCACACCTACCTGCACCGCCTGCACACCCGCCGCTCCCCGGCCCCGGCCCTGGCGGGAGCCGGCCCGGCACGAACGTGAGGCCCTTCGGCAAGCGGCGGGTGAAGCCGGACGCGGAGGATCTTCCCGAGGCCCCCACAAGGTAGGACGCCTTGCGCGGGGTTCCCACCCAAGCGCGTGAGAAAATGTGGGATGTGAGAGCGTGCAGGGCGTGAGTGAGACACCCCCGAACACCCTGCAATACCGATTCGACGGGCCGGCCGAGGCCCCTGTGCTGATCCTGGGTCCCTCACTCGGCACGACCTGGCTCAGGTTGTAAAGACCGTCCGGGGGCGTCTACGCCAGTCCAGCGTGGGCACAGAATCGCAGGTCAGGGCCTCTTGGTCCGGGAGGGTCTGGCCAGTTGGTGATGGCTGTGTGATACACGGGTGATACGGCGAAGCTCCACCAAGGTCCGTCCCTGGCGGGAGCTCTGAGCGGATGCGTGAGACGGCGAAGCCGCACCGGAGCACTCCGATGCGGCTTTTCCGTGGGATCGAGCGCGATGGCTCGCACGCTGCGGTCGGTGCCTCGTGCGGTCCGCGTGTCTGTGGCTCTCCCGGGTGCTTGATTTGCAGACGCACCCACTCACTCGTCCGTGCGAGGGGTGCATCCTCTCCCAGCAGCAACGGAGATCGTCGACTTCCGGCTGCCCGCGGAGGCCGACCCGGTTCTCCGGGACAGCGGGGAGGCAGTGCCGCAGCGTGTGGGCGGCCCGGGGATCGTGCTGCGGTTGCCCGCTGCCCCGGCCGACAGCCCCGTCACGGTGCTCCGGCCGTCGGGCGTGCGGGCATCGTGGAATTCTTCGAGCTGTCTAGGGGGCGTCTGTGACCGGCGTGTCTTGGGCACGCTGCGTCGACCGCCGGTCGGGATGGTGCGTTGCTGGTACCGGGCCGGCCGGGTGTGTCTCGAACGGGGGCTATGCGACCAGGCGTCGTCACGGCTGTGACCGTCCGCGCGGTCCGGGCCTGGCCGGTGGCGAGGGTGCCACAGGCGCTCTCCAGGGTCGCCCGGACGAACCACTGGAACTGCTCCAGGTCCCGCAGCTGCTCGATGAGCAGGTCCTCGGTGTCGGTGCCGATGTCACCCGCCTCCTTGATCGCGGCGCGGACCGCTTCGATCACTCCCGTGTAGACGAGGTCGAGCGCGCCGAGGTGGGCGATGGCGTCGGCCCGGCCGAGGGAGTAGTCGTCCTACGTGCGCTCGGTGACGAGTGCGCCCGGCGTCCCCTGCGCGACGCCGCCCAGCGCGGCGATGCGTTCCGCCACGTCGTCGGCCATCTCTCTGACCCGGCCGACCTGCGGGCCGATCATCTCGTGGACGGCGATGAAGTGCGGCCCGACCTACGTTCCAGTGCACGTGCTTGAGGTTGGCATGCGTACTGTCGGCAGCCGCTCGCCTACGGCCCTGCGCGGCAGCCCATTGCGGGGCCGGGTCGCTGTGGCCACGGGGGCGGCGCGCGGCGTGGGCGAGGCACTGGTACGGCGCCTGGCCGCGGAGGCCATGCGGATCGCCCTGCTCGGTCGTGAGAAGGAGACGCTGTCCCAGGTGGCGGCGTCGCTGGCCATCATGACCGTCTGCATCGAGGCGGACGTGACCGATCAGACCGCGCTCGACCGTGCCGCGCGGCAGGTCGAGGAGCGGCTCGGAGCGGCCGGTGTCGTGGTGGCCAACGCCGGCATCGCTGTAGGCGGGCCTTTCAGCCGCACCGATGCCGAGCTGTGGCGACGCGTCGTCGACGTCAACCTGGTCGGGGCGGCGAACACCGCCAGGGGCCTTCCTTCCTCAACTCACCTTCGTGGTCGGCCGCATCACCCGGCGCGAACTACGGGAGGGATCGACCGACGAGCTTGGTGCCGATGTCGAAGTCCTCGGGGCGGGTGGCCGTGCCGAGGAGACGTCGGTCAGGCCCGAGACCTGAACTGCAACGGGGCCGGGAGGCGTCCAGAGGGTGCCCGACAGACAAGCCACGAGGCTCGGTAGGACCCCGGTAAGTACCTGCATGGGCCCTCGTGCCGTGCACGGCTTCAGTGCACTACCCGAGGAGTGGTTTCCCAGGACGGAAGCGGCCGTAGAGCCCCCAGGCGGGTAGGTGGTCGCCATGGACGAGGATGACGCGGACGCGGCGCTGCGAGCGGCGCTCGACCAGCTGGCGTTCGCCACCCGGAGCGCGGCGGCGCTGTCGAGCACGCTGGACGCGGTCGAGGGGCTCAGGCGGGTGTGCCGCGTGCTGGTGCCGGGGCTGGCCGACTGGTCCGCGGCCGATCTGATGGACGAGGACGGCGCCGTCGAGCGGGTCTGTGTCTCACACCGTGACCCCAACGCCGCCCTGACCGGCCTGACGGGACCGTTGCCGCCGGTGCCGGAGACGGCGACAGGCCCGCTGTCCCGGGTGCTTCGCGGCGCCGGCCCCCTGCTGTTGTCGGCCGGGCGGCTGCCGACCGCGCAGGAGGCGTCCGATCCGCTGCACACGGCAACCATGCAACCGTTCGCCCGACTCGGGGGAGACTCCGTGATCGTGGCACCCCTGCGGGCACGTCGGCGAGTGCTGGGTGCGCTGACCCTGGTCAGGGGCGAGGGACACCCGCCGTGGGGCGAGGCGGACCTGGCGCTGGTCGAGGACCTCACCCACCGCATCGCGCTGGCCCTCGACAACGCCAGGCTCTACGCCGAGACCCAGGCCGTCGCCGAGCGCCTCCAGCGCTCCCTGCTGCCGGACCTGCCCGTCGTACCGGGTCTTCGCGTCACCGCCCGCTACTCCCCGGCGCTTGCCACTGCGCAGATCGGCGGTGACTGGTACGACAGCTTCGTCCTGCCGGAAAGCGGTGACACCACTCTGATCATCGGCGACGTCACCGGCCACGATCTGCATGCCGCCGTGACCATGAGCCAGATCCGGAACATGCTGCGTGGCATCGCCTGCGACCGCCGGGAGCCCCCCGGCATGATCCTGCGCCGCTTGGACCTCGCAGTCGACGCCCTCTACAGCCACCGCACCGCCACCTGCGTGTACGCACTGCTCAAGGGCCGGGAAGGAGGGCCGTACCAGCTGGAGTGGGCGAGTGCCGGACATCCACCACCCCTGCTGGTCACTGCGGACGGCGACACCACCTACCTCTGGGAAGCACACGGCCTGCTACTGGGCGTCGACCCGCACGCCGAACGGCCCAGTGCCTGCCTGCCCCTGCCCGAGGGCAGCACCCTGCTGTTGTACACGGACGGTCTCATCGAACGGCGCGGCGAATCCATGGATCACGGCATGACCCGGCTCCGGCAGCACGCTGCCGCCCTGGTCGACCAGGACATCGACGAGCTGAGCGACGAGCTGATGAACGGACTCGTGGCAGGGGCCCACGACGACATCGCCCTGCTCGCCCTGCGACTGCCACAGTCGGACGAGGGCGTCTCGCCCTGAGGCCGAATGCTCGCCGTACGCGATGTAAGTCTGGGGTGGGACGTTTTGGTCAGGTGGGTTCGGGGACACGTTGGGCGGAGGTCGTGTCGCGTGCGGGTTCGGAAGTGAGCTGGCATTCCATTCGTCCGCCCGCCCTGCCGTCCGGCTCAGAACGCGGGCGGCAGAGCTGTGCTGCGTTCAGATGACCGTGCTCCGGCCAGTGCCTTGTTCAGAGCGGTGCGGATCTCGTCCGGCAGCTGTTCGCCGTGTACCCAGTCCACGATCAGTTCGGATACCTGCCGCAGTTTCGTAATTGGTGTGCTGTGAGACCTCTCGCAGCGCTTGGAATCCCTGCTCGGGACGCAGGCCACCGAGGGTGATGACCACGCCGATCGCTTGGTCGACCACGGTGTGGGAGACGACGGCCTCCTGCAGCTGACTGATTTCCGTCTGCAACTCGCTGATCTTGTTCAGGAGCAGTGTCCGTCCCGGAACCAAGTGCTCCTCGAGCCGCGTGAGGGTGCCGTTCCGAGAGTTCTCCATCATGATCACATCCCAGACCGCGGGTCTCCCGCCCGGGTCGCCGATGCCGTACGGAATTGTGAGGACGACAATTCGACTATTACCCCGGGTTGCTGTCTTCGTGCATCCCGTTCCACGGCGCGCAGCAGCCGGTGGAGCGGAGCTCACTCAGGGTTCACTCGGCCAGGGCGGCGGTCCCTGCCTTCGGACGATCAGTACCGCTCGGATCGCGGGATGTTCCGTTCGTGGTCGCGGGTGCCCGCGGGCGTGCATGATCCAGGCGAAAGACTGCTCGACCAGCAGACGCCGGGGCAGACGACCGTGCTTTCGGAGCGCATGAACCGCAGCCGGAAGAAGACGTCTTGACCGCGTCGTCTCAGAGCGTCCCGCCTCCCGGGGTCCTGCGCACGACCGGTCGCGGCTTTGTCCACGAAGAGGAGTGCCTGACGGACTGCAAGGATCCTGCGGGAGCGGATCACGGCTCACATGACCATACGATCGAGCGCCTGTCGTACATCGCGGCAGGGCATTCGGGTGTGGCGGAGCCGCTGACAGGATCGCAGTGGTGACGACCGACGACGATGCCCATGGCGTCGCCGATGGTGTGGCGGGTGGCGACGGCCAGTTCCGACTGGATGTGGATGGGCGTTCGAGACGGCGACCCCGCAGGGGAGGCCGGCCGCAGACTTCTCATCTCGGCGGTCACTCGTGCACGGTTGCGGTCGAGCGGTTCGCGTTCCACGGGCTGACGAAGCCGGTCGGGCGAGGGTGGCGACCTACTCGCGGGTGCGGGTACTCGAAGAGGAACCCATCAGGGTGCCGACGTCTCTGCGACCCGCCGGCCCGGGGGCCGCGGACCGCGGTGTGGTCTGTGCGGAAAGGACGGCGGTGACGTGACGGAGGGCCTGAAGTCCGGCGGAGAGCACGAGCGGCGGCTGTCCGCGGGGGAGTCGGCTCTGTGGCAGCAGGTGGTCGAGCAGCTGGGCACGGCCCTTGCAGTGATCGACCCGGCCGGGCGCATCGTCGCTGTCAACCCGGCCGCCGAGCGGCTTCTGCAGCGCGCAGCAGGGTCGGTGTACGGGCGGGATCTGCACGACCTGTGCCATCGCGACCCGGGAGGTGGCCTCGTCCCGCGGGAGCGCTGCCCGCTGCTGCGGGCACTGGCCGAGAGGCGTGCGGCACGCGGGGACGACGACAGGTGCCTGCGTGGTGACGGGCGGCTGGTCCCGATCTCCTGGTCGGCCACACCCCTGGCGGACGACGTCTCCGGCGTCTGCCTGGGCATGGTCGTGCTGATCGTCGAGACCGCGGCGGACCGCCGTGCCGGTAGGGAACGAGCGGAACGCGCCGAGCGGTCGGAACGGGTGGAACAGGCGGAACGAGCGGCTCATACGAGCGCGCTGGAGAGTCTCGCCGAGCGGTTGACACTCGTCGCGGAGATCACCGACGTGCTCGGTCAGACCCTGGAGGTGGACGAGGCCCTCGCCCGGTTGAGCCGCGTCCTTGTCCCCCGCCTCGCCGACTGGGCCGCGGTGGACCTGCGGGTCGGCTCTCGTCAGGTGCACCGAGTGGCCGTGACCGGTCCGGAGGGCCGTGCAGCCGGGCAGGAGGACTGGCGCGGTCATCTGCCCCCGGTCGGGGAGGCGACCCACTCGCCCCTGGTCCGGGTACTGAACGAAGGCGCTCCCGTCCTGCAGGAGCGGGTGGACCTGGACGCACCGCCCGACTCACCGCTGGCCGCCGTCCACGACGCGTTCCTCGGAGCAACCGGCGCGGCATCCGCCATCACGGTGCCGCTCGGCAGCGGACGGCAGGTCACCGGTGCGCTGACGCTGGTGCGCACCGACCCGGCACGGCCCTTCGACACCGGCGATCTCGACGTGGCCGGCGACATCGGTCGCCGGGTCGGTGTGGTCATCGACAACGCGCGCCGGTTCGGCCGGCAGCGCGCGGTCGCCGAGGCCATGCAGCGCAACCTCCTTCCCCCGCTGCCCGCGCACGGCCGGTTCCAGCTGGCCGCCCGGTACCAGCCCGCTCCGCCCGGCTCCCAGGTCGGTGGTGACTGGTACGACGCCTTCGCGCTGAGGGACGGCACGCTCGCCCTCGTCATCGGCGACGTCGTCGGGCACGATCTGACCGCCGCGGCCGGCATGGCGCAGCTGCACGGCATCCTGCGCTCCCTCGCCTGGGACCATGCCGAGCCGACCGGTGCCGTCGTGGACCGCCTCGACGACGCCCTGCACGCCATCACCATCGTGCGGATGGCCACCCTCGTCCTCGCCCGGGTGGAAGGTCCGGACACCGGCCCCTGGACGCTGCACTGGACCAGTGCGGGGCACCCGCCGCCCCTGCTGCTGACCCCCGACGGGAACGCGCAGTACCTCGAAGCCGGGCAGGGACTCATACTCGGAACCGACCCGTGCGCCGGCAAACCTCGCCCGAGCGCCGCCCACGCGCTGCCGCCGCGGTCCACGCTACTGCTCTACACCGACGGCCTGATCGAAGTCCCCGGCAGCGGCTTGACCAGAGGGCTCAGCCGACTGCGTCGCCACGCTCTCGCCCTCGCCCACGAACCTCTGGACACCTTGTGCGACCAGCTGGCGGCCCGGACGCCCCCGGGCAGCACGGACGACGTCGCCCTTCTCGCCCTGCGCCTGCCCGTGCCCTGACCGGGCCGAGGCGGTGATGGGGCGCGGCTGCTCACGTCCCCGGAGCAAGCGCCAGAATGCGGAACGGACCGGGCGACACTGCCTGAAGGCTGTCGTCTCCGGCGTACCGCCAGCCCCAGGACCGCATTGTCTCGACGGTCCTGCTGTCCCGGACGTCCACCAGTGCGACGCCGAGCGCGGCGAGGTGGTCGGCGAGCAGTCGCCGGGCGAGGTTCCAGACATGGTCCCGGTACTCCCGGCGCACGCGAGGCGGGACGACGATCCCGGAGACGACGAAGAGCCGCCCGGAGGCGGCGCGGCGAAGCAGACCTCCCCGGACGTGCCCGTCGAAGCCCGCCCACCATGGACCCGAGCCGCCCGTGGAGAAGCCATAGGCGTAACCGGTCAGGACGGTGGTCTCCGCGATCAGCAGCGAGAACCCCGGCCGTCGTGCGTCGGCCGTGAGATGGCTCAGAAAGAGGCCACGTGCCTGATTCCACGCTCGCGGGTCGCCACCGGAGGTTTCCGCGTACAGGTCGCCCAGCTCCTGCAGACGGTCCGCGACCTGACCACGCGTCAGCCGATGGATCCGATCTGCAATCTGGGGCGAGGACGTGCGCTCCCTCTGCGGCGGGCCCTGTGCGCGGGTACGCGGCCTGCCCCGTGCGGGCCGGAGCGCGGGGAGGGCCAGGGGTCGTCGGGGGGAGCACCTGCGCGGTCATGGCCAACCCTGCCCCCGGGCGCGGACGAAGGCCGCCCCGGCGTCGTCGATCCCCGAGAACGGCACCGGTGCCTGAGGCGGTACGCGGCGTGCCCTCAGTGTGTCCACCGTACTCCCGGCCGGGCTCGCCCCGGCGGCCCGGCGGTCGCCGGCACCGGGAACGGCGCCGACCGTCCGCGTGCGGTCGTTGTCCTCCGGCCCAGGCCGGCTCGCGTGGTCATCGGGCTCGGCCGGGCGATCGGCAGGCGGCCGGCCGCCCGGCCGGTCATGGGACGCACGGCCACCCGTACCCGGCATACCCTGCAGAGGGGGCTGCCGTGGAAACGCGACGCAGGCCCCCCACACCGTCGCCCACCTGCGTCGGGCAGCGACCCGAATCGTGGTTGGTGCACGTTTCGCACTCGTCGCCTGTCGGGAGGTCCGTATGGAGCAGCTACCCCGCCGGTCGCGAAGGAGGAACCCGGCTCCATCTCACCCTCGACACCGCGCACGCCGTGGAACCCGCACGCTCCGGCTCGCGACCAGCAAATCGACAGAGCACGCGCACGCTCACGCCGACGAGGTGCGACCCGGATCCGCGAGTCCACGAGGATCCGCCGGCGTGTCCGTCCCCCGCGACCGTGACCCCGGAGAACCACAGCCATGACAAGACTCCGCGAACGCAAGAACAACCGGGAGGCGGTCCTGCGATCCCTCTACGGGGCCGTCGAACGCAATCGCCCCGAGGTCAGCGGATCGGTACTCCGCGCCGAGCTGGGCCTGCCCGACGAGGACCTCTCCGCCGCCTGCGCCTATCTGGCCGACGAGGGACTGATCAGCGTGGACTGGACCTCACACCGGACCCCTGCGGCTGTCTCGCTGACGCACGAGGGCATCCGCCTGATGGAGGAGCTGGAGGAAGAACAAGGGGAACAGGGGAGGGCAGAGAAGACGGAGCCGGACGGCTGACCCGGCCGCTTCTCCTGGGCTCAGGTGTAGCCTGACCGTACCGAGAGCTTTTCGCGCAGCGCTTCCGGCGGTGCCGTTCCCGGCGAGGGACGAAACGGGCAGTCGTCCTACGGCTCCCGGGACGGGACCGGACCATGGAACCCAGCAGTACGCCGGCTGAAGACGCGTCCGGTGCCGACGCGCACACGTACCGCATGCCTCTGCCCCGCCTGACCCTCACCCCGGACGTCAGCCACGGCCCGCTGGACGGGGCCTGGTGGCCGCGCTGCGACGCGCTGGAGCTCGAACTTCCCTCGCTTGTCGACTTGTTGGAGCCGGATCCGGGGGCCGTGATACGGGTCACCGTGGACCCCGCCGGGTGGCCCGACACCCCGCACACGGTCATGGCCCCAGGCCGGGTGATCGCCGTGGAGCCGACCGGACCCGGAAGCGACGCGCACGTCATCACCCTGGACTGCGGCACCGTGGGACGCTGGGTGCTCCTGGTCGTCCCGCCCGAGGAGCCAGCCGGAACAGCCGTCCGGCTGCTGGCCGCCGCTGCAGACCCGGAGAACCCACTGACCGCCGCGAGCATGCTGGCGCTCGCCGATGCGGGTCGCCCGGTGGGCGCGGCCGGGGAGGCGGAATGAGGCACGGGGCCCCTTGGGAGCCCGCGGCAGGGACGACCGGCCGGCCTCAACCACCATCCTCGCGTGAGCCGTTGCCCACTCTGAATGACACTTCTGCGCTCTTCGAGGAGTGCCGCATCGTCCGCAAGGCGAACTGGACACGCAATCCGCGGCACCACTGGTCCGCGCCCTGGCCGAGGCCCGAGCGGCCCGGCCCGGACGGCTCTTCCTGATCGTGGACCTGAGCGAGGTGACCTTCTCCGACTCCAGCATCCTGTCTGCGCTGTGCGAGGCGTGGTCCGACTGCCGCGCCCGGCGCGGCTGGGTACGCATCGTGTACGACAACCACACGACCGACCTGGTCTTCCGCCACACCGGCCTGCTCGACCGCTTCCCCGCCTACGCGAACGCACAGGACGCCTGGGAGGGACGAACGGCCGACGCCGCACTCCGCCTCCCCCGCGAGCGCGCTGCCGGCCGCCGGGGCGCACCGCCCGGCCGGGGACCACATGCCGCGCCGAACCACCCGACAGGACACCTCATGAGCGACCAGCTACGGCGCCCGCCACCGGCCCCGCCCCTCCTTCGCCTGTACCTCGCGCCCGAGAGCACCGTGCCACGCCGTATCGACGGGGCCTGGTGGCCGCGAACCTTCGACCTCCTGGCGGAACTCCCATCACTGCTCTCCGGCCTGCCCCGCGCCTGGGGCCAGATCGTCAGTGTCCTGGTGAACGGCACAGGGTGGGTGGGGGCCCCGGGCCGCATGCTCGTCTGCAACCAGGTCGTCCGGCTGCGCAGGACCGCCACGGCGCGCACGCCGAGCACCATCGTGCTGATGGCCCCCGCCCATGGGCGCCGGGATCTGCTGGTCGTGCCACCGGAGACCACCGAGCGGGCCGCGGAATCGCTCGTGTCCGCAGTGGGACTGACGCCGGAGCAGGGTCACTTCGCGAGCTGAGTGCGTGGGTCCGGCCCGTCCGGCGGCACGGGCAGGCACACCCGGCGAGGATGCGCTCGGTTCGTGGGTGGACGCCGGCCGGCTGCGGGCGAGGCTTCTTCCGGCGCAGCCCTGCGCGCGATGCGGTGCAAGGTCTGGGACGGGTATGGCGGCTTACGGCTGTTGACCGGTGCCCCTCGGGGTGTGCGCGGGGCGTTGCGGCGGCCTCGGCGCGGTCATGTCGAGCAGGAGAAGGGCGTCGTGGTCGGGGGTGCCGGGTCCGGTGATGTAGACGCCGATGCGCTGGCCGGGTGTGCCTTCCACGTGCGGGGACTGCGAGGTGAGGGTGACCGTGCCGACCTGGGGTGGTGGAAGGTCTTGTGGGGGCGCCCGTCCCGAGCCGGACCGTGCGCCACCCGCCCGCACCCCGACGTGCCTCGTCGACGGATGGGACGGAGAACTGCTCGGCTGCTCCCTGTCCGAGCATGGGCGTCACTCAACTCCTGCACGGGCGCAACACAACGCGGGACGCTTCGATCTGGCCTGGCTGTACCAGCCCCAGACGGAGAAGGTCTGCCATGTCATCCCCCCGACACCATCCGTGAGGTAACCGAACGCCACTTCGCCATCGACCAGAAGACATTTCAGGCCGAGAACGAGGCACGTAGGTTGAGCCGGGCCCCCACTCGCCGATTCGAGTGCGAACATCTGGTGGGGGCCGCGCCGACTGTCGGCCTGCCTGCTGCCTGGGTCACTGCCTTTCGGTGCCCGACCCCGATTACCAGTAGTGGCGTCGACCGGCGACGGCGTGTCCCATCGCGCCGAGGATCCACAGGATGGCTCCGACGACCAGCAGGATGATCCCGATGGTCCACAGGATGGACAGGCCGGTGAGGAAGCCGACGACGAGCAGAATGATGCCCAGGACGATCATGATCTCTCCTGTGGGGAAACGGTGCCGGCTCCCTTGCGAACTGCGAGGATTCGCAAGGGCGTTGCAGTGGAGCGGCTGGTCTCCTCCTCACTCCACGCGGTGTGGTCTGTGGCGGGTGACCTGTAGGCGGACCTCGGTGGGCGGGTCAGGGAGGCCGGTGGACCGGCGAGCGGTGCTGAGCGGGCCGTCGCAGAGGGCGGCGAGAGTGGCGCCGGGCGCTCCCTCGGGGGTGAGGGTGAGCGTGATGCGGGTGCGGTGGTGGCCTGGTCGGCCGGTTATGCGTACGGCCGCGTCGTCGACACCTGGCAGGGCACCGGACTCGGCTGCGATCGCGTCGCTGAGTGCGCGGTCGCGCAGTTCGACACCCTCCTGCGGTGGTGTGCCGCCGACGGGCAGGGAGCCGGGGCGGCGTCGGCTCAGCTGGGCGAGCAGCCACCACAGGGCGAGCAGGGCGGTGAGGACGAGGGCGGCGATGACCGCGGGCCACCACCACCAGCCCTGGCTGCTCCAGCGGGTCCGGTCGGCGGAGCCGAGCAGGACGTCGGCCGGACCGGTAAGGGGCCAGCCGGCGGGCGGGACCAGATCATGCCGCCGGTAGAGGTCGAGCCCGGCGAAGAGGATCAGCAGTCCGCCGCCGAGCAGAACCAGTCCTGCGAGCGCCAGCAGACTGCGGTTGAGTGCGGGTCGCGGCATCATGGCGGGCTCCGGTGCTGCGGGTCTTCTGTCAGTCGGTGCGTCGCCGTACCTGTACGACGATGCGGGGAGGACGAGCGAGGGCCAGCTGGTCGCGTTCCTCGCCGAGGACGGCGGTGAGGTCGTCCTTCACCCGCTGGGGGTCGCGGAAGCGGACGTCCGCGCGGGCTTTGACGCGGTGGCGGCCTACCAGGACGCGTGCCGCGCTGACGCCGGGGACTCGCATCGCGGCGTCACGCAGCAGACCGGCGGCGCCGTCGCGGTCCAGGAAGGCCCGCAGCCGGGGGCAGCCGACGGGGGAGCGAAGGGGGAGCAAGCGACGCTGACCGGGGGTGAGGGCCAGGGCGATCAGCCAGACGCCGACGGCGGCGGCCACGGCGGCTCCCGTCAGCATCCACACGTCGTCCACCGGGCGGGTGGCCAGTTCGTCGGCCAGGTGCCGTCGCCAGGCCGTCGCCGGACGTCCCGCCCGCACGGCGACGACGTCGACCAGCGCCGCGACCGCCGCAACGAGGATCACCGAGGCGACCAGTGCCGCCGTGATGCGACGTGCGGACCACTTGCGGTGTGTTCGGTGCCCTCTGCCGCGCTCACCGGGTGGGAGGTCCGAGGTGGGCACGTCGCGATCGGGCGGGTCAGGCTCCTTGGCCAGCGGTACGGCGCCACCCCGCGCGGACGGCGCGCCGTTGCGGCCGGGAGGACCGGGATCGGGTGTCATCGCGATCGCCCTTCCTCCACGACGTGCTGTGCGACCGGGGCCGCGTGGCCGCTCACTGGACCCGCCCCCGGCCAGCATCGGCGGCGGTCACCAGCCGCCGGACGGTGAGAAGGACCTCTCCCACCCGCAGGCCGGTCAGGTGAGCGACCCGTTCGGCGACGTCCTGCTGGATCCGCTCGCAGACACGGGGGATGTCGGTGGGGTAGGGCAGGTCCATGGTCAGGTGTAGGCGCACGGACCCGGTAAGGACCGCGGCGGAGGCGTGGGGTGCTGCCGGTCCGCCGCGGCCGGGAGGTACGGCGGCGCGCCGGTACTGGGCCGCGCGTGCGGCTTGGGCGGCGATACGGGCGACCACCCTGTCGGGAATGACGGTGGCGCCCCGCTCGGCCGGGGGCGGCAGCCCAGCGGCTGGCGCCGGCGGCCTCGACCCCTCGCCCGGGGGAGCGGGCCGGGTCCTCACCGCTGCCTCCGTATCCGGAGGTCGAGGTCGCCCTGTACGACGAGGCCGACGATCAGCCCCGCCGCGCCCAGAACCAGTACCAGCAGAAAGGCCCAGAAGCCGCCGAAGTAGCCGGCGAAGCCGAGGGCCATGCCGGCCGCGAGGCCCGTCGTTGCTGTGTTCATCTCGCACTCACCCGTCTCGCGCAGGGGGCGTCGCCGTGCGCGCGATCATCCGCGCCCACCAGGGGCGCGGCGGTGGATCACCTCACGCGGCCCTCGTCCGGTTGGGCTTCTTCCTCCTCGTCGGGCAGGTGGACGTCGTCGACGGCGATGTTCACCTCGACGACCTCCAGGCCCGTCATCCGCTCCAAGGCGCTGATCACACCGGTGCGCACGTCGCCCGCGACGTCGACGATGGAGACGCCGTACTCGACGACGACGTCCAGGTCCACGGCGGCCTGACGCTCGCCCACCTCGACCTTCACTCCTCGCGTGACGGCCCCGCCTCCGCCCCCGGGAACGCGTTCCCGCATGGCGCCGAAGGCGCGCGCCATCCCCGCTCCCAGGCTGTAGATGCCCGGTACCTCGCGGGCCGCCATGCCCGCGATCTTCGCCACCACACCGTCCGCGATGGTGGTCTTCCCCCGTGTCTCGGCCGGAGCCCCGGCCCCCGTGCGGCCCTTGAGCGCGCTCACGCCCGCCTCGGGCCCGCTGCCCCCGCCGACGCTGGTGATGTCGTTCGTCATGGCGGTCGCCTCGATCGGTCCCTCGGACACCGGTGCGATGCCCTTCGAATGATTGGACATATCGGGCGACGCGTTCCTCACACATATCACCTGTGACGTGCATCACATATGGCCGGTCGGGTACGCGGACGGTCCGAGCCTTGCGAGGGGCGTCATGGTCGAAAGCGCTGTTACCCCATCGCCGGGCCGCGACCCGATGGGACGCGACCTGCCGGACGGCCTGCTGGCCGTACGGGCGGCCGAGGGGGACGAGGACGCCTTCGCCGTTCTCGTCCAGCGGCACGGCCGGCCTCTCCTTGCCCTGGCCCGCTGCATGCTCGGCAACCCCCAGGACGCCGAGGATGCTGTCCAGGACGCCTTCGTCAGCGCCTGGCGCCGGTTGCCTGAATACCACCACAGCGCGGAGTTCCGTACCTGGATGTACCGGATCACCGTCAACCGCTGCCTGACCATGCGCCGTCGCCGGCCTCCGCCCCTCTCGCTGGACGTCGTCGCCGAGCCGGCGGCTAGGGACGTCTGGAGCCAACCCGTCCGGTCTGCGGAGCAGGACGCGGCCACCGCCGCCCTGTCGCGAGCACTCGGCGATCTCGACGCCGGGCAGCGACTCTGCTGGACCCTGCGGGAGGTGCAGGGCCTGTCCTACAAGGAGATCTCCCACGTGACGCGGACCAGCGAACAGACGGTGCGCGGCAGACTGTTCAGGGCACGCAGATCCCTGCAGGAGGCGATGGGCCCATGGCGCTAGACGACCCGCACGCGCGGCCTCCCGGACCGCCCGGAGCCCACCGGCCCGGTTCCGCGGCGGGTGCCACCGACGCCCGCCCGTTCGCGGGTGACGAGGTCCTGCCCTGCGGCCGGCTGCTCAGCCGGGTCTGGGAACAGGCGCGGGACGCGGCGGCGGGGGCGGACCCGCACACCCTCTCCTGCCCTCACTGCCGCGAGGCCGCCGAGGGCCTGGCCGTCGTGAACGCGGCCACCCGAGCGCTGCGCGCCGAGAACACGCCCGGCCTCCACGCACTCGCCGATCGCGTCATGGACATCGTCAGGGCAGAGGTACGGCTCGGGCGGCTGCTGCCCCTGGACGACCCGGACCGGGAGCTGCGAATCGCCGAGAGCGCCGCGGCGAAGGTACTCAGGCAGGCCGCGGACACGTTCCCCGGTGCCAGGGCCGCGACCTGCCGGCTCGTACCCGTGGGCGAAGGCACCGACGTTCGGGTGACCATGACCCTCGCCGCCGCTCTCGACCGCCCCCTGCCCGACCGGGTCCACCAGGTGCGCCGATCGGTCCTCCACTCGGCCGCACGAGACCTGGGCCTTGCCGTGACGGCCGTCGACATCGCCGTGGTCGACGTCCTGGAGCCCGAGCCACCCCTCCGTCCCGGCCTCACGCCCGCCGGCGGTGCATGATGACTGTCCTCCGCACGACCACGCTCCTCGGCGCCGCGGCGCAGGCGGCCCTCGCAGTTCCCGGTGTGGCGGCCCTGCAACCCGGTCTCAGCCATCGCCTGGCGGCAGCCGCCGCGCCCACCCGGTCGGACACCACGCTCCACCGCACCTCGCCCGAGGAAGGCATCCGCGCCGACCGGTCGCCGGACGGTTCGGGATGGCGCATCGAGGTGCGCTGCGTCCTGTCCGAGGGCCGACCGGTGCTGGACATCGCCCGGAACGTCCACGACCGGGTGACTGCCGCCCTCAGCACCCACCTCGCCACACACGGTGTCGCGGAGCCGTTCACCGTCGCGGTCACGGTGAGCGGTATCGCCGCCCGGTACGACGCGGCATGAGCGGCGGCGCGGGCGCAGGCCCCGCAAACCGCGGCTCCTTTGCCTCCTGCGACTCCGCATCGCCGGGCTGGACCACCTCTTCCCGCTCCACCCGGGCAGCCGCCCCGCCACCCGGCCCTGACTGCGGTCCCGTTTCCGTTTCGTGACAAAGCGAGGGCTTTTCCGGACGAGTTCCGGGAAAGCCCTCGACAAGTGCGGGGCGTCAGTGCTTGAAGGCGTCCTTGACCTTCTCCTTCGCCTCACGGGCATCGCCAACGCTCTTCTTCGCCTGGCCCTCGGCAGCCATGCGGTCATTGCCAAAAGCCCTACCCAGGGTCTCCTTGGCCTTGCCCTCGGCCTGCTCGGTCTTCGCCTTGGCCTTCTCGCCGGCGGTCATGGAATGCGCCTCCTCGTAGCCACTGTTGCCGATTTCGCGGTAAATCCGCTCGTGCCCAGGCTTCCCCCTCACAAACAAGGTGGCGTCCGGAATGGAGGCGCAAGTGCAGGGCAGACGGTGCCACAGGAGGTTGATAACTATGGTTCCCCTGCTTCTTGTTCTTCTTCTCGCGGTAATCCTTTTCGGCGCGGGTTTCGCCGTCAAGATTCTGTGGTGGGTGGCCCTGGCCGTGCTGGTGCTGTGGCTGCTGGGCTTCGTCATGCGCTCTACCACCACCGGCGGCGGTCGCGGCCGCTGGTATCGATGGTGACCTGAGACCTTGCGTCTCATGCGTCGGGCCCGGCCATCATGGCCGGGCCCGACGCATACGTCCTACAGGCATACACGCGAAACCGCACCGCATCCGGACGAAGGAGTCTCAAAGCGTAAGTCAAATGGGTGTGTTGCGGTTGGGGGCGGGGCGGTCGTGCGTGACGGAACCCGCGCAACCTCCCACCGCATCCCCTCCCCGGGCTCACCACAAGCCGCACAGGGGCTCGTAGGCGAATTCCAGGCCCGAGCCGCCGAGACTCCTGGCCTCACCCTTCGCCTCGTGTCGGAAGGTGAACTTGCATGACGGTACGTCTCCTGCCCCGCGTCCCCGCCGACACCGGCCGACGAGGGAGGTGGTCCTTGGACTGGACCCGCACCGGGACAGTCGCATAGCTGCTGTGCTCTCCCTGGTGAGGGCAGTGACCATGCCGCTGGAGTCCATGAAGGTCACCTCGCTGAGGTCCGCCACGATCCGCGGCGGAGTCGCGCCGTCGTCAGACAGCAGTGCCTGGCTGAGGACGTCCTTCACGTCGTGGTCGATCTCGCCGTGCACGGTTACGATGAGGACGCCGTCGACCACTGCGTGCTGGATGGAGAGCCGGCCTGGCCGGTCTTCCTTGTGGATGTCGCTCACGTCTCCTCGGCTGCGCCTAGGCTTGCCCCACTGCCGCTGCGGCATGCGCCCAGGCAGCCGTGCCGGACCACACCCCGGGTACATGCATGACACTGCCGCGGGTACTTGCGCACGTCAATGGGGGAATGAGGGCGAGATACGTGGGATTCCATGCCGACGGTGTCGGCTCCACCGGAGATCAGTACCTGATGCGAGCCGGTTACGCCTTGGACAGAGGTGACGGCTGCATCGGCGACGCCCGCCACCACGCTGCCGCCTTCCCGTGGCCGCTCGCGCGAGAGACCTCACGCAGCTGGTGGTCAGTGAGTTGGTCACCAACGCCCTCAAATACGCTCCCGGCCCCGTCCTGATGGAATTGCGCACCAATTCCCTTGCCGTGGAGGTCGTCGTTTGGGACAGCGACCCCACCGTGCCCGCTGCCCGCCCCGCCGATCCCGGCAGGATCGGCCAGTACGGCCTAGAGATCGTCAAAGCCGTCGCCCAGGACCTCTTCATCGAACAAGAGCCTGTCGGCAAACGCATGACGGCCCGCCTAGCCCTGTCCGAGAGGCTCAGCAGCGACACCGCGTCCGCCGCTGAGCGCCACCCGCCTCCTTGATCGCGGCGCGGACCGCTTCGATCACTCCCGTGTAGACGAGGTCGAGCGCGCCGAGGTGGGCGCTCGAGGTCCAGCGGGCGCCGACGACGACCGGTGGAAAAATCGCACGGCTGGCCGGGACGCAGGCGCCACTGATCCACGGTCGGGACATGAGCTGCTGCGGGCGGTGCGGCAGAGACATGGTCAGGGCGGCCGCTGAGGCGTCGAGGGGGCATGGCGAGAGATGGTCCGCGTTGTGTTGCGGGCATGCGTGAGTGCCATACCGACGACCAGTCCGATGGCGATGGCGGTGACGATCGTGATGAGTTTCTGCAGGTCTTGGAAGCCTTCGATGACGTAGCCGCCGGCCAGGGTGGTCAGGCCGCGCAGGCCCAGCGAGCCGACGGTGAGGGTGAAGAAGCCAGGCAGGATGAGGATCAATCGAGGAGGGCGGGCGGGGTTGCGGTCCAGCAGATTGGCTGCGGCGGCCAGCACCACGGCTGCGACGAATGTGCCTCCGGTCTCCCGGATCAGCTTGGTGAACAGTGACTGCACCCCGACGGTGGCGTAGACAAGCACAAGGAGAGTTCCGAAGAAGCGGTGGGGGATTGCGAAGGCCAGGACCGTGCCGGCGGTGAAGGCGATCCCGCCCGGGATCAGTGCCCACTTGGGCAGGTCGGCGCTGGCAGCGGTGTCGAAGAGGGTGTTGAGGGGGGTGCCGGTGACGAATATGCCCAACAGGACGCCGAGGTAGAGCTGGACGAGCAGGAATATGGAGTAGACGAGCCGGATCGAGCCGGTGGTGATGAGGCCGACGGCCAGCTCGGTGGTCGATGCGCTCAGGAAGTCACCGGGAACGAAGTAGAACAGCGCCGGGAGCATCAGCAGGACCGGGCCGCCGTGTGCCGGATCGCCGGTGAACACTTCGATGGTGACGACGGAGACGACGGCTGAGACCACCAGGGGAGGACTTTGGACAGTCGCGGTGCATGAACGGCGGCGACCACGAGTGCCGCGGCGATCGCGCCCAGGACGGCCGTGGTGGTGATCTCGTACCAGGTGGGCTGGACGAGCGGGGCGAAGCCCAGGGAGAACAGCAGGACGCCGAGGAACTTGAGCCACCAGGGGTACGGGGGCGGGGCGGCCTCGATGCGCGCCAGCCTGCGGTCGGCCTCGGCCACCTTGAGCTTGTCCGCCTCGACGTCGGCCAGGAAGGGCTTGAGTGCCGCGGCTTGGTCGAGCCGGATTACCTCCGGGAAGCCGTGCACGCACACCGTGCGCATTCGGCCGTCGGCCGCGGCGATCGAGAGCACGGCCGCTTCGGGCACGAGGACTACGGACGCTTCGCCGCCGAACACGTGAGCGCTGGTGTGCACAGCTCCCTCGATGGAGTAGGCGCCCTCGCCGGAAGAACGCAGCAGCAAGGCGGTGAGGCGGGCCAGGAAGGCGGTCAGATCGTCCAGGCCGGCTGCCGGATGCCCCATGCCCGCCTCCTTCGCCGACGTCGGGAACACCAGGGTGCAGGGCGCGCAAGGCGCCGTAGTCCGTTACGGCTTCAATCGATAGGTCGGGGGAAAGAACTGAACTGCCCATCGGCGGAAGTGGAAAATGTCGCTACCCCCGTGCGATCGGAGGATGTCGACCGTCCGCCTGGCCTCGTCCTTGCCCCCGCACCGGAACGAAGATCAGCCATTTGCCCTGGCTCAAGGCGGTAGAGTGGCCGCTACCGTTTCACCTTCGTACCTCCGTGCTGCAGCCCGCGCATGAAGCGGCCGTAAAGGCCATGCGAGGTTCCCTTGTTGTCCAGGAGTTGCTGGCCTTCCGGCCCCTTCAGCACGTTCACGCGGGACAGATTGATCCCGGCTTGTTCCAGTTGATGACAGGCAGCCGTATACCGTTCTTCGTTATCCAGAACGGCAGCTACACGCTTCATGGGATACAAGTAGAAGCGCTCTTCGTTCATACGCGGCTGACCCATATGAACCCCTTCATGTCGCTTCTCATAGAGGGCGACGCACCCAGACCCGCATTCTTCATGATTTTCGCGGAAGCACGGTGAGAACCCGGACCACGTGATCCCGGAATTCCTCCATGAAGTCTCGGAGGAAACGTTCCGTATGCTCGTCGACGACTTCGCCGTCATCGGTGAAGACATCGGGCTTGAATCTGACGTATGCTTCCGGTGCATTCATTTGCGGCGAGTCGCAGAAGCTCAGGACACCGCGCAGGCTCTGCTGGGCGAGGGCAGTGCCGAGGGCTCGGTTGTACTCGGGGGTCACGAACAGGAGGGCGTCTGCTGAGGCGATGGCATCCTTGAGTGCCTTGCCCTCGGCCGGGTAGTCGCTGTCGTAGTCGTAACTGTAGAGAGGCAGATCCTTGATCGGGATCTCAAAGAATTCCAAATCAGATGGGGCCAGCCGGATCAGGGCTTTTTGATAGCGTTCGGTTGATGGAGTGAGTCGCCAGACTTCCCACGAAGTAGCCGACCCTGTACGTAGTCATCGGTTCCTCGATTCAATTCAATGCGCGTCTTCCGTTTTTTCGTATCGCGCGCTCCGACAGGCAGGGAGTTCCGCAAGGAACGAAACCGCGGCCGGGAGCGGAGCGCGTGCCGGCAGGTCCGTCCAGGTGACCGCGTGCGTCCACCGCCGCCCACCCGCATTCCTTGACGGAGGTGTGAAGCGCGGCGCTGGGAACCGAAGCCGCGCCGGCTGCGCAGACTGCCGCCGAGGTGGTCGATTGCTCTGTGCTGCGGCATCAGAGGCGAACCGGCGCCGGAAGGCTCATCGGCTCGTACGGCCCGGTTTCCCGAGTTGGGTGAGTGCGGCTGTGACCAGTGCTTGGACGCCGGTGTCCAGGGTGGGCTGCAGGACCGGAGCGAAGCGGGGGCTGTGGTTGACCGGGATCTCCTGGGCCACGGTGCCGCGTTGCCGGGCCGCCTGGTAGGCGTCCGGATCGGCGCAGCCCAGGGCCCAGTAGGTGTACGGGGTGCCGAAGGCGTCCGGGATCCGGCTGAAGTCCTCGCTGGCGCTCTGCATCTCGATGGTGACCGCGCGCTCTGCGAACATCGCGGCGAAAGCGTCGGAGACCTCGCGGGTCACCACGTCGTCGTTGACGGTCGGCGGAAAGCGGGTGCCCTCCTCGATCTGCGGCGCGCGAGTCGCCCCGGACGCGTCGCACTCGGCATCGACGATGCGCCGCAGGGCGGCCAGGACGGCCTGCCGGGTCTCGTCGTCGTACGTGCGCACGTTCACCAGCAGTTCCGCCGACTCCGGGATCACGTTGCCGCTCGTGCCCGCCCGAACGGAGCCCACCGTGACCACGGCTGGCTGGGTGGCGGCCAGCTCGCGCGAGACGATCGTCTGGAGCCGGACGACGATCATCGAGGCGATCACCACGGGGTCGATGGCGGCCTGCGGTGCCGAGCCGTGAGCACCCCGGCCGTAGACAGTGATCTTCACATTGTCCGCCGCCGAGAGAAAGGACCCGGCGCGGGTGCCGACCTGCCCGGCCGGATAGGGAAGCACATGCTGGGCGAAGGCCACGTCCGGGCGGGGAACACGGTCGGTCAGCCCGTCGGCGAGCATCCGGTCAGCACCGTCCCCCGGCTCCTCGGCAGGCTGGAACAAGGCCACCAGGGTGCCCTGCCAAGCCTCCGGCGCGGCGGCCATGAGCTGTGCCGCTCCCAGCAGACAGGTGATGTGCATGTCGTGACCGCAGGCATGCGCCACGGGCACCCGCCGGCCGGAGGCATCCGCGGCTTCGGCCGTGCCGGCGTAGGGCAGACCGGTCTCCTCAAGGACCGGTAGCGCGTCCATGTCGGCCCGCAGTAATACGGTCGCCCCCTCGCCGTTGGCCAGCACACCGATCACACCGGTGCCGCCGATCCCCTCGTGCACCCGGTAGCCGCAGTTTCTCAGGCGTTCCGCCACACCGGCCGCGGTGCGGTGCTCCTGGTGTCCCAGCTCGGGGTGGGCGTGCAAGTCCTTGTAGACCTCTTCGAGTTCGGACCGGACAGCACCGAGCCCGGCCAGCACAGCATCCGCGGAGTCCTTGAGCGTCATGGCTGTGCACTCCTCCCTCTCGGCTGGTGGTCCCAGCGCCGGTTCATGTCAGGGCCCCCGGCCCTTGACCGGCCCCGGCCGCCAGTCGCGGCTGCCCGGCAGCCTCCAGCCCCAGTGGAACGCGGCCAGCCGCAACGCGATGCCGACCGCGATTCCGGCCAGGACACCTACGGTGGGTGCGCCGAGCCGGCTGCAGACAACCAGCACCACGCTCACCAGCACCGCGACGGTCGCGTACAACGGGGTGCCACCGAAGATGGAAGGCGTGCGAGCCAGAAGCAGGTCCCGGATGGCCCCGCCGCCGACCGCTGTGATGGTGCCCAGCAGCACGGCCGGCAGCCAGCCCAGGCCGACAGCGAGTGTCTTCTGCGCGCCGGCGACCGCCCATACGCTGAGCGCCGAGGCATCCAGCAAGGTGAAGGCCCAACCGGAGGTGTGGCGGCTCAGGTCGGCCAGGAAGGTCAGCAGGGTGCCGGCGATGGCGACCGTGAGATAGGTGTAGTCGGTCAGGGCCACGGGGGTGCCGTGCTGCAACAGGGTGTCGCGGAGGATTCCGCCGCCCAGGCCCGAGACGATGCCGATGACCAGGAAGCCGAACAGGTCCAGACGACTGGCCCGGGCCAGCACCCCACCGAGCGTGCCGTTGGCGAACACTCCGCTCAGGTCCAGCGCCCGGGTCAGCTCGGTCAGACTCTCTGGCGACAACGCCCGGGCCACAGACACCGGCGTCTCCCTTCACCCTTCCACCATCGAAACAGCCGGAGATGCCACGTGCCCGCCGGGCATGGCATGCGGGGCAGCTTCCCCGGCCGGCCGGCCGGACTGCGACGGTGACGTCCGCTCACAGGTCAGGTGCCGTATGGGTGGCGAGAACCACTGAGCAGGTATGGGGTCACCCCGAGCAGGGGAGCGCCAACGGCATCCGACGCCGTCACCGGCTACCTCTCCGGGCGCGATCCCAAGGACCCCGGGGTCCTGGCCCAGGCCGGCCTCGCGGGCTGCTCCACGGCCTACTGGTGGTCGGCGGCCGTCTTCGTCGCCGGCCTGGTTGTCACCGCTCTGCTCTACCGCCGTGGGGTATCCCGACAGAACGGGAACGCTTCACCTGTCGTGCACATGCAGGAGGGCAGGTAGTGCCGCTCCGAGAGGCCACCTCCGAGGCCGGGCACGTGTCGGCACCCTGTCAGTAGAGTGAGACGCGTGAGGATGGAGGAGCAGTGAGAGCGCCGCGCACTCTGGCCACTCTGGACGAGGTCGACACCGGTGATCACGTCTGCCAGGTGTTGGACCGGAGCGACCACGTCATCGACCGCAGCCGGTCCTTCGTCGCGGACGGGGCCCTGTACGGGGACAAGGTGGTGATCGTCGGGCCGCCTCTCGAAGCGGGGAGTGAGTTCGCGCAGCTCGTGCTCGACCCGGCTCGGCTGGACGGCTCTCTGCTGGCCGCGGTGCGCCGGGAGGCGGCCAACGCCGACCGCGAGGGGTTCCGCTCGCTCCGGGTGCTGCACCACGTCGGGCCCGACTGCCGTCCGGAGCGGACGAAGGAACTGTTGCGCAGTGAACTCGATCTCGAGGAGTTCGCCGCCGACACCGGAGCCCTGGTGGTCTGCGCCTACAGCGGTGCGGACCGGGATCCCTCCCTCCTGGAGCAGATCAGGTGCGTGCACCCCCACAGTCTGGGCAGCCGTCCGACGGCACCGGCGTTCCAGGTGTACCGCACGGGGAAGGAAGGCTGGACGGTGAACGGGATCGTCGACAGCGAGGGGGCGGTGGCCTTCGGCACCATCCTGTGCGCCCTCCTCGCCCAGAAGGCCACGGTGCGCCTGCTCTGCCACGCACTTGAGTTCTTCGACGCCGCCGGGATGAGCGCCCTGGCTGATGCGGCCAGGCACCTTCCGGACCGCAAGGTCGTTTTGGAGGGCACCAACGACACCGTCCGGCTCACCTGGCAGCTGTCCGGCTTCGCGATCCCCGAGATTCCGGTGGTGATGGCGCCGTGACCTCCTCTTCTCCCCCCGACGCTCCGGGCACCGGATACCGGCACGAGCTGTATCCGTACTCCGGCAGGGACGCGTTCGTCGAGGGCGCCCTCAGTTTCATCCACGACGCCCTCGCAGGTGGCGAGGCCGTCATCGTAGCCGTCCCACAGGACAAGGCGTCCCTGCTGCGCGCCGAGATCCGCGACGAGGATGCCGTCCGCTACGTCGACACCGCAGGGGTCGCGCACCATCCCGGTCGGCTCATCGGAGCCTGGCAGGAATGGCTTAAGGAGTACACCTCGCAAGGCCGACCCGTCCGCGGGATCGGCGAATCACCCTGGGACAAGGTCCGCGGCCCGGCCGAAGCCGAGGAGCTGCGCTATCACGAATGGCTCCTCAATAAAGCCTTTGCCCTGGGGCCGGCCTGGTGGCTGCTGTGCCCCTACGACATCGCTCACGACAAGGCATCACTGGCGGAAATGGCCCGGTGCCATCCTGAGCTGCGCCAGGACGGCCGCACGATGCCGTGTGCGGACTACGACCCGCAGGCACCGTACCGCTTCACACCGCTCACCGACCCGTGCGACCCGTACGAGGAATTCGCCTACAGTAGGGGTGACCTGCCCGCCCTGCGCGAGAAGATCGCCGCGTGCGCCGAACGGCTCGGCCTGACCGGGCGACGCCTGAGAGAACTGCACCTGGCCGCCACGGAGGTGGCCACCAACAGCATTCGTCACGGCGGCGGACACGGTGTGCTGCGCACCTGGAGCGAGGAGCGCCGACTCGTGTGCGAGTTCCGCGACGCAGGCTACATCGAGGACCCACTGGTCGGACGGAGAAGGCCGGACGCCACGCAGGTCGGTGGTCGCGGCCTGTGGCTGGTCCATCAGCTCTGCGACCTCGTGGAGATCCGCTCCGCACCGGATGAGGGGACCAGGGTCAGGCTCCACACCGAGCTGCCGGAGTAGACCCACGGCATAAACCGCACCGATCTCACCCGGCCCGGACGGTGGCCTGAAGCCAGGCACCCTCCCGGGCGGGACGGCGGATGGCGTTGCATGCGGCAGACCGCCACCCGCGGCGGGCATCGCACCCGCATATGCATAGGTCTGCCCCAAGACAAATGGGGCAGACGGTGGAACAGAGGCAAGGCCCGCAGCACACCTGTGACCCGGCCCGACGAGAACGATCTGGAACGGAGTCCCTTCTTCATGCTCACTGTCCGGATGCAGCACGAGGACGCGACGATCGCACAGCTCCCGGAGACGGTCGACTACGACAACACGCCCCTTGTCGGTGCCCAGTGCGAGGACTTGGTCAACCGCGGCTGCACCACCCTGGTGCTGGACGCATCCCAGGTGCAGTACATGGACTCCTCCGGCATCAGCATGCTCATCACGCTGTCGCGCACCCTCAACCGCCGCGCCGGCAACCTGCGCGTGGCCGCTCTCAGCGCCCACTACGAGCAGGTGTGGCGCATGCTCGGGCTCGAGGAAGTGTTCCCCGTCTTTCCCACAGTGAACGCCGCCCTCCAGCCTCCTGCCGCAGGCGACATCCCCGGGACACCCGAGGAATGGACCACGCCTGACATGCCTGCCGCATGGGCAACCCGGACGGAGAAGACGCCGGGGTAGGGTGTGCCGACCTCATCGGTGCGGCGGCTGCACACGGAGATCCGCCGCAGTACCGACGTGGCCGGGATCTTTTCCGACCGCGTCGCCCTGGTGAGGTTTTCGGCGCCGTCCCGGCCGAGCAGAACGGCGAATGGACCGCGTTCATCGTTGCGTGGCAACCACTTCAGTCGTTCGTACATTTTCCGGAGGTGCCGACGCCGCCGCCGACTTCTGCCTGGCTGAAGATGCCCGTCGACGTTTCCCGTTCCGTGCTGCTGTCGGCGCACGGTCGGAAGTCGAGAACTCCGGCAGCGTGCAGAACCCGCGATCAGCCATAGCTCGCGCAACTATCGACACGTACTGTCCCAATAGGGGCCTTGCCGAGTTCAGGCGCCATCACGGTTCAGACCGCCCGAGCAGGCCGGTGCCATCCACCCCAGCCAGCACGTCACCACGTCGGAGGCGAACCATCATGACGACCCGACAGCACAGCACCTCCTCGAGCACGGATCCGCCCGTTCGGCGCGAGGTCGTACTGGGCGTGGACACGCACGGCGAGGTGCATGTCGCCGCCGTGATCTCCCCGCTGGGGAAGGTCCTGGGCACCGCGTCCTTTCCGGCCACGGCGGCCGGCTATCGGCAGCTTCTCGTGTGGGCCCGCAAGCGGGGGACGGTGCGCCGTGCCGGTGTGGAGGGCACCGGCACCTTCGGCGCGGGCCTGGCCCGCTACCTGCTGGCGCAGCAGGTCGAGGTATACGAAGTGAACCGCCCCGACCGCTCGGCCCGCCGGCTGCTGGGGAAGTCGGATCCGCCCGACGCTCAGGCCGCCGCGCGGGCCGTGCTCAGCGGTCGCGCCCGGGCCCGGGCCAAGTCCGGCGACGGTCCGGTGCACAGCGCCCGGATGTTCAAGCTCGCCAAGGACTCCGCGGTCAAGGCCCGTACCCAGGCGATCAACCAGCTCAAAGCCGTCCTGGTCATCGCCGATCCCGCACTGCGGGAACGCCTGTCCAGCCTGGGCAACCGCGAGCTGTTCCGCACCTGTGCACGCCTCGGGCCAGGCGACGGTGAGGACGGCGAGAACGCGGTGGCCCAGGCCACCCACATGACCCTGAGAATGCTCGCCGAGCGCATCGAACAGCTCACCGGGCAGATCGATGAGCTGAACCAACGCCTGACCCGACTCGTCGAACACCACGCCCCACAGCTGCTCGTACCGGTGGGCATCGGCCCGGACAGCGCCGTCACTCTCCTGATCACCATGGGGGACAATCCCGAGCGGCTGAACACCGAGGCGTCCTTTGCTGCCCTTTGCGGAGTCAGCCCCGTCGAGTACTCCTCCGGGCGGCGCATCACGCGACGGCTCAACCACGGCGGCGACCGGCAGGCCAACGCCGCCCTGCACCGCATCGTGTTCACCCGCCTGCGCCACGACCCCCGAACCCAGGCGTACTACGAACGCCGCACCCAGGAAGGCAAGACCCGGCGTGAGATCATCCGATGCCTCAAGCGGTATGCCGCCCGGGAGGTATTCAGCCTGGTCAGACCGGTTTCCCGCACCCCCGTGTTATAGGGGCGTCAGTGATACGGCGAGGCCCTGCCGGGGTCCTTCCTGCCGGGACTCTACTCGGAGCCCTGAGACGGCGCAGCCGCACCGGATTGCTCCGGTGCGGCTGCGCCGTGAGATCGGCTGCGCTGTCGCGGACGATGCAGTCGGCGCCTCACGCAGTCTGGGTTCCTGCGACGATCTGTGAGTGCCTGATTTGCGATCGCACCCGCGTACTCGTCCGTAACGATCCGCGTAGCACATGGCGCGCCCCGGCCGCGCGCGGGTAGGGGCGTGAATGACGAGGCGGTGGCCGCGCTGTCCCCCCCCCACGGCGATCGCGCCGGTCCGGGCGCTGACCTGACCAACCCGGTGGCCGTCGACCGCCTGCGGGACATCCTCTAGGCGCCTCTAGGCGTCGAGGGGCGCAGCGTCGCAACAGCGAGTGCGATGTCCTGGGGGAGCCTGCGCGCGAAAAAGGAGTAAAAAGAACATATGCGTCTGCGGGGTGTCTGGCGGGACCGGCTCCCGGAACAGCGGCGCGGTCTGTTGGTGACGGCGCTGGCGCTGATCGTGGCCATCACTGCGGTGGACATCGGCATCGGCACCAGTGTTCATCTGGGCCCGCTGCTGGTCATCGCGCCGACGTTGACCGCCGCCTTCGCCGGTCCGCGGCTTACCGCTCTGGTCGGGGCTCTGGCGGAGGTCTCCTTGGTGATCATCGCGATTTTCCACGGCGGGCTGACCACGACCAACCACGTGGCGCAGCTGATCGCCCTGGCTGTGCTGTCAGCTCTGGTGGTCTTCGTCTGTTATGTGCGGGAGCGGCATGCCCGGGAGCTGAGCCGGTTGCGGTCGGTGGCTGAGACGGCGCAGCGGGTTCTGCTGCGGCCTCCACCTCGCCGGATCGGGCCGTTGCGGGTGGCCTGGCTGTATCTGGCCGCCGAGGACGAGGCTCAGATCGGGGGCGACCTGTTGGCGGTCGCCCGCGCTGATCACCCCTGCACCCGGGTACTCATCGGCGACGTACGAGGCCATGGTCTTGCCTCCGTCGGCGAAGCATCGGTGGCGATGAGTGCGTTTCGTGAGGGCGCGCACCGGTACCCCTCCTTGCCCGAGCTCGCCACCGCCGTCGAAGAGAGCATCTGCCGGAACCTGGATGAGGCCGCCGACACCGCGCACGATGCCGGCGAGCACTTCATCACCGCCATCATGATCGACATCCCCGATCAGGGCCCACAGGCTGAGATGCTCAATTGCGGCCATCCGCCGCCCCTGCTGATCCGCGGTGACCAGGTATCTGCCCTGAACTCCCGCCGTCCCGCACCCCCATTGGGCCTGCGTGCTCTGTGCGTACTCAACGACCGGACCGACCGGTTCGCCTTGGAACCGGGCGACATGCTGCTGCTCTACACCGACGGCGTGATCGAAGCCCGCTCACCGACCGGAGCCTTCTACCCGCTCGCCGAACGCGTCGCCTCCTTCCCCGCCTCAAGCCCCGACGCCTTGCTGCACCACATTCACCGCGACCTGCTCGCGCACACCGGCGAGCAGCTCACCGACGACGCCGCCTTCCTGATCATCGAACGCACCCCGTCACACCATCTGCACCGGCCGCTCCTCGCGTCCCATGCCGACGGTCGCACTCGTCCACAGCCAGCTGGCCGTCACGGTCTGGCCCGCTGAACACGTTCCGCGCATTCCCTCACCCCGATGCGAGCGGGCGACCGCCATGCTCTTCCGCTGCACAGTCTGCGGCGCCCACCTCGCCTACGCCGGCGGAGGCGGTGCCCCCGGCGCCGAGGAGGGCTGCTGCGGCGATGGCGGCCGAGGTGGTCGCGAGAGCGGCGCGCTGCACGAACTTGTGCATGGTCGTCTCCCTGTCGCAAGGGCTGGTCGTGGTGGGGCGGCCAGGGCCTGAAACCCCTTTCTATGCGCTGTATGGGGCCGCCCCCCGACCCCACCACGCGGTCCGCGCCGCACTTCCTGCCAGCAACGCCCCGCCATGCGGGGAGCCGTCGAGAGAAGGGCGGACGCCACGGACGCCGTGCTCCTGGAGCTGTTGGAGGAGCATGGGAAGGCGCCTCCGTCAAGGGCGAGACCAAGCGGCTGAACGCATCGAAGGGTGAGGGCAGCACCGGCACGAACCTCTGATCGTGCCTGCGGCACGAAGAGAGGGCCTCGCACGACACCGGTGCCGCGCGAGCTACTCCATTTCGTTTCGAAGCGCGGGTTGCGGACCGGCGCTGCTCACATGGGTGCGGTCAGCCCAAAGCAAGCGGAATTTTGAGTTCCGGAGACCAAGATCCCGTGCCGCGGTCGCGGGTTGACTGCTCTGTGTGGGTGGCAGGAGCCGGCCACTCGGCCTGGCCGCCGGGCCGTCACCGTGGTGCTGTGACGGTGTCTGCGCGGCCGGGCCGACGGAACTGAAGCACGGTGCGAGGCACACATGGACAGTTTGCTCGGAGCTTGGGTCCTTGAGGACTTCTCGCTGACACGAGAGGGGACGGTCGTCCGTCCGCTCGGGGAGCGTCCCAGGGGGGTGCTGCACTACGCCGCCGACGGCTGGATGAGCGCACTGCTGACAGTCCATCCCGATGACGCCCCGGTCGTATCCCCGTTCGAGGAGGCAGCCGCCGGGACCGTGGCGTACGCCGGACGCTGGGAGCGCGAGGCGGACGGGTCGGTCGTGCACCACGTTCAGGCCAGTCACTACGCACCGTGGACGGGGACGGACCTGGTACGCCAGGTCCAGTTCGGCTCGGGACGGCTGGAGCTGACAGCTGCCGGGGCCGACGACTCCCAGGTGCGCATTGTCTGGCGACGGGCCGACGCCTGACGACGTAGGACGCGCTCGGTCTCCCGCCACACAGCCGGAGCAGCGACAACGACCGTCCGACTGATCACCCGATCGTCCCGTTCCCCCTTTCCCTTTTCGCTTTCTGAACATGGAGGTGTTGTGCCATGCGGACAGCCACGCTCAACAGCCGTCTCGTGCTCGTCTTCCCCGACGGCGCCGTAGATGTGGAGAAGGCCAGCGACGGCCTGTTCTCCTCGGACCCGCAGGCGGTCTTCGACCGCTGGGCCGAGTTCCGCGACTGGGCCCAGTCGGCGGCCGCGACCGGCCACGAGCGGATCGCCGTGGTGGAGCAGCAGCTGGGCGCGCCGGTGCCGCGCCCGCGGCAGGTCTTCGCGGTCGGGCTGAACTACGCCGACCACGTGGCGGAGTCGGGGGTCGCCGTACCGGAGCGTCCCGCTGTCTTCACCAAGTACGTCACGTCCCTGACCGGGCCCTACGCCACGGTCGAGCTGCCGAGTGCCCTGGTCGACTGGGAGGTCGAGCTGGTAGCGGTGATCGGTCGTGAGGCGCACCAGGTCGCCGCTTCGGACGCGTGGCAGTACGTGGCCGGCCTCACGCTCGGCCAGGACCTGTCCGAGCGCGGCATCCAGTTGTCGGGACCGGCGCCCCAGTTCTCCCTCGGCAAGTCGTTCCCCGGCTTCAGCCCGACCGGGCCGGTGCTGGTCACCCCGGACGAGTTCGACGACCCCGACGACCTCGCGCTCGGCTGCGCGATCGACGGCGAGACCATGCAGGACTCCCGTACCTCCCAGATGATCTTCTCGGTGTCCCAGCAGATCGCCTGGATGTCGTCGATCTGCACGCTGCTGCCCGGCGACCTGATCTTCACCGGCACCCCGGCCGGCGTGGGCGGTGCCCGGAACCCGCGCCGGTTCCTGGCCCCCGGCGAGGAACTGCGCAGCTGGATCGACGGCATCGGTGAGCTGCGCAACCCCCTGGTCGCCGGCCCCACCTACCCCGAAGGCATCCAGGCCGTCTGACGCGCGGCCCCACACCTGTCTGCGTACACCACCCGCACACTGAAGCTCTTTGAGGAGACTGCCATGGCCCTGCACCGCGTGGCGCACATCACGATCGGGGTGCCCAATGTGGCCGACACCTCGGCCTACTACGCCGATTTCGGACTGACCGACCTCGGCGACGGCCGATTCGCCACTGCCGACGGCGGCGAACAGCTCAAGATCGTTCATTCGGCGCGGCGCCGCCTGGAGGAACTCACCCTGAGCGCCGACGACCAGGACGACCTCGGGCGGATCGGCTCGGCCCTCGACCGGCTCGAGGTGCCGTTCGTCCGGGACACCCACCGCCTGCGCGCGGTCGACCCGGGCACCGAGGTGACGGTGACCGTCGAGGTGCAGCCGCGTATCGTACAGCCCGCCGCCGCGCGGATGCCGTACAACGCTCCCGGGCGGATCGAGCGGACCGGCGAGCGTGCCCCCGGCGTGCTGCGAGAGGGTCCGGTGCGCGTCCGCCGCCTCGGACACGTCGTCCTGGGCTCCACCGACCAGGAAGCCTCCCAGCGCTTCTTCACCGAAGGGCTCGGCTTCAAGGTCAGCGACCTGGTACCGGGCGCGGCGTTCCTGCGGTGCTCCACCGACCACCACAACGTCCTCGTCCAGAAGGCCCCCATCTCCTTCCTGCACCACACCTCCTGGCAGGTGGACGACGTGGACGAGGTGGGACGCGGCGCCACCCGGATGCTGGAGGACCACCCCGAGCGCCACGTCTGGGGTCTGGGCCGCCACCAGCTGGGGTCGAACTTCTTCTGGTACCTCCGGGATCCGGCCGGCAACTTCTCCGAGTACTACTCCGACATGGACTGCATCGTCGACGACCAACTGTGGACCCCCGGGACGTGGGAGGACGCCCGCCTCGCCCTGTACAACTGGGGCCCGCCCGTACCGCCGTCCTTCCTCCGCCCCGAGGACCTCGCCGCGATGATGACCGGCGCGCACGACGCCGGCTGAACAGACGAAAAGGAACGCAATCATGAGCACCTCGACCGAGGGTCTCGCCGCGGAGACCTACGACGTGCTGGTCGTCGGCGCCGGTCCGGTCGGGCTGGCCACGGCCATCCAGCTGGCCACCCGAGGCCACCGGGTCGGCATCATCGAACGCTGGCCGCAGCCCTACCCGCTGCCACGCGCGGTCGTCTTCGACCACGAGGCCGGCCGCATCCTGGCGTCGCTGGGGTTGGACATGGCCGCTGTCAGTGAACCCGCTGTGGACTACGAGTGGCGCAACGGAGAGGGTCAGCTACTCCTCCGTTTCGACTTCTCGGACGACAACTACTCCGGCTGGCCCAACATGAGCGCGTTCAACCAGCCCACCGTGGAAGCGGCCCTGAACGAGCGCGTCCAGTCGCTGCCGGGGATCGACATCCTGCGGGGCTGGGAAGCCGTGGCCGTCCAGGCGGGCCCCACGGCGGTGGAAGTCACCGTGGCGGAGAGCGCGGGAGACGAGCCCCTGCTCCGTGACGGGGTGCGCGCGCAGCGTACCCTCCGGGCCGCGTACGTCGTCGGCTGCGACGGCGCCAACAGCTTCATCCGCTCGTGCATGCGCACCTCGGTCACCGACCTCGGCTTCACGTACGACTGGCTGGTCCTCGACGTCATGCCCCATGACCGGGACCGCGCATGGACGCCACGGAACCTGCAGCTCTGCGATCCGGCCCGGCCGACCACAGCGGTGGTCGGCGGCCCCGGCCGCCGTCGGTGGGAATTCATGCGCCTGCCCGGCGAGTCCATCGCCGAGCTCCACCAGGCCGAGACCGCCTGGAAGCTGCTCGAGCCGTGGGACCTGCACCCGGACAACGCCACCCTGGAGCGGCAAACCGTCTACACCTTCCGGGCACGCTGGGCGGATTCCTGGCGCGACGGCCGGCTGCTGCTGGCCGGGGACGCGGCCCATCAGATGCCGCCGTTCGCCGGGCAGGGCCTGTGCTCGGGCCTTCGTGACGCCATCAACCTGAGCTGGAAGCTCGACCTGGTGCTGTCCGGGAAAGCCGACGACAGTCTGCTGGACACCTACACCACCGAGCGATGCCAGCATCTGCAGAACGCGATCGAGAAGTCCGTGATGCTGGGGAGGGTCATCTGCGAGCCGGACCCGGCCGCGGCCGCCGAGCGCGACGCCCGCATGATCGCCGACCAGCGGGCAGGCCGCGTACCACAAGGAGACCAGTTCCTGGGGACCTTCACCGGCGGACTGCTGGACCGCGACTGCACCGGCGCCACCGCGGAGCCGACCGGGCAGCTCAGCCGGCAGGGACGGGTGCGGTTCAGGGGCCGTACCGGCATGTTCGACGAGACCGTCGGCATCGGGCTCACCCTGCTCACCACCGGTGATCCGCGTGACGGGCTCGACGAGGACACCCTGGCCTGGTGCGAGCAGGTCGGGCTCCGCCTGCTGAGGATCACCGACGACCCGGCGGCGAACGGCCCCGACGACGTCGTCGATCTCGACCGCACCTATCTGTCCGACCTGGCCCGTACGGGCATCGAGGCCATGCTGGTGCGCCCCGACTTCTATGTCTTCGGCGGCGCCAAGAGTACGGCCGACCTCCCGCGTCTGGTCACTGCGCTGCGCGGCGGGCTCACGGCGGCCCCCGCCCCGGAGGTCACCGCTTGAGCCGCCGGTGCCACAGCAGGTGCCCATGGCAGGCCGCGCCGAGCACAGCGACGCGCGGCACGGGGCGGCCCTTCACGCACCGCGCCGCGCCGCCGCGCGGGGTGAGCAACCCCTGCCGGTGAACGGTGCGACCGTGCAGGCCGGCTGCAGGACGCATCCTGCGGCCGGCCTGCACGGCGGCGCTCGTCGTCCTCAGCGGCGGGTCCGCGGCTGCTCGACTCAGCAGGGAAGATATGGTTCCCTGACCTGGGTTGCAGCTGCGAGCGGCCCGCTCGCCCACCTTCCCCGCGACGGAGGGACGAGAAGCGTGAGGGGACAGTGGCTCCAGTGGTTGCGGCCGGACCCCGGCCGCCTGACCGAGCCCGTCCTGTCACCGGCGGAACTGGCCGCGGCACGCACGGAGCTCGGCGCGGGCCCGGTCGAGTGGGCGCTCCAGAGCGCCGACGCCATCGCGGAGGAGGTCCTCAGGAAGGTGCCCGAGCACGGCGGCGGTCCCGCTGCCGCGACCACCTTGCGGCGTGTGACCCAGTCCGTGGTGCTGACGGGCCTGCACCTGATGGCGTCCGACATCGGCCGGCCCCTCCCCACCCTCACCGAGGAGGCGCTGGAAGGATGCCGGGAGTTCGCGCGCCGCGGCATCCCGCTGGAGCTCGTCCTGCGGGGGGTGCGGCTCGGGCACGCGCAGCTGGCGCGCGGCCTGGCAGCAGCGGTCGAGGAGCACGTCCCGGCCGACCAGCGTCTGGCCGAGCTGCGCCGGATCGACGACCTGATGTTCACCTACGTCGACGCCCATTCGAGCGTGATGGCCGAGGAGTACATCGCCGAACGGGACCGCTGGCGCGGCAGTGACGAAGCCGCCCGCCGCGCCGTCATCGACGAACTGCTGGCCGGCCGCCCGGTCGACCGGGAAGCCGCCGCCCTGCGTCTGCGCTACGACCTGTCAGGCACGCACGTGGCCGCGGTGCTGTGGGGCGACGACAGCGCCACCGCCGCGCCCGCCGCCCAACGGCTGCACCACGCGGCCTCGACCATGGGCCGCGCCCTGGGAGCGGCCAGGACGCTCGTCATCCCGGCTCACGACAACCATGTGTGGGCATGGTTCGCCGTCAGCGGCACGACCGACGAAGACCACGTCCGGCACCTGCGCAGCTCCCTGCCCGAGCCGGCAGGAGTGCGTGCGGCTCTCGGCCCGCCCGCACCAGGGCCCCACGGCATGCGCCGCAGCCATCTGGGGGCGTTGCAGGCACAACGGATGGCCTCGCACGCGTCGGGCTCCTGGCTCTGCGACTACCAGGACATCCGCTTGGCGGCCCTCGTCACGGCCGACCCCGAACACGCACGCTGGTTCGTGCAGGAGGTCCTCGGGCCGCTGGCCTCCGAGGGGGCCCGCCTGGGTGAGCTGCGCGAAACTCTGCGCGTCTACCTCGCCGAGGAACGCAGTCCCCGCGCCGCGGCCGAACGCCTGCACGTAGCCCGCAACACCGTCACGTACCGCGTCAAACGCGCGGAGGAACTGCTGCCCGTCACCACCACGGCAATCAGCTCGCTGGAGGTGCGCGTGGCGCTCGAAATCGCGGCCGCCTCGCCCCTCGGCCCATCGGTCAGGAGCTGAGCTCGAGTACAAGGTGCCGTGACGGACGGTCCGCCAGACGGAGTCGAGGGCCGGAGCGGCTGCTTCCGCCGCAACCCTTCACCCCCGTGGTGTGACCGGACCGGTTGGCGAACCACGCCGCTTGCCGTACGGACGGCGCGGGCCCGCGCCGAGACCCGTCAGGCATTGATCCGTGCGGCCCGACAGATCCTCGCGGAGACCGGGGACACCAGCGCCAGCGTCCAGGCCATCGCCGAGCGCGCGGATGTCGGTTTCGGCTCCTTCTACAACCACTTCGAGTCCAAGACGGAGCTGTTCGACGCGGCGGTGACGGACGCGCTGGGAGGAGTTCGGCCAGGTCATCGACGAGCGTGTGGAAGGGATCGAGGACCCCGCCGAGCTGGTTGCGGCGGGTTTCCGGCTCTCCGCCCGGATGACGGACTCCCACCCCGAGCTCATGCGGATCCTGCGCGACCGCGGCCTGGCCCACATCCACTCCGAGAGTGGCCTGTCGCCACGAGCACGTCGCGACCTGGAACGCGGCATCGCCTCGGGCCGCTTCACCGCTGCCGACCCCATCACAGCCCTGTCCGCCCTGGGCGGCACCCTGCTGTCCCTGGTGGCTCTGAGGCTGGGACGCCCCGACCTCGACGGCGACGAGGCCGCCTCCGACCTGGCGGAGATGGTCCTGCGTATGCTCGGGCTCCCGCCGGAGGACGCGCACGAGGTCACGCGGCGCCCGCTGCCCGATCTCCTCTGAGGGTCCGGATTGGCGCGCCGCCGCTGGCCAAGTCGGCTGGGCCCCGTGCTACGGCACCGTTGCCCTGCAGGCCGGGGCGTAGGAGATCCACGAGGTCGTGAACACCGATGACACGTGGCGGCCCAGGCTTGCGACCTGTGACGGCGTCATTGGCTAAGCTCCACGGCGTTATCGCCAGTCCGAGGGGACATAGCGTCGCCACAGCGAGGCTCCGGCCGTCTTGGAATGAGCGCCCGCCCCGCTCGGCGGGATGCACGGCGGTGCGGGAGCCCTCCCGTGGGTGCCGGGCGGCATGGGGCCAGCGCCGCCCGAGATGCACCCACGGGCGCTGTTGCGGGACGCGCCAGTCACCCCCGGGAGCTGCTCCAGTGGTCCTCGAGGGCGGCGGCGACCTCGGTCGGCTTCTGGATCGGCGTCCAGTGGCTGCTGTCCAGCCTCAGAAAACGGGTGGCGCGCACGGACGCGGCCATCTTCTCGCCGAACTCGACGGGGCAGACTGGGTCGAACGCCCCCCAGAACACCAGGGACGGTCCGGTCAGGTCCGCGAGATCCGGTTCCCACTCCGCACCGACCGTCAATGCGGAGCGGTACAGCTTGAGAATGCTGTCGCGCATGGTCTCGTCCACGCGGTCGGCCGTCTGTTCGGCCAGCCCAGCCGGGATCTGGAGGTTGTCGGTCAGGTCCTTGGCGAACGCGCCGGGGTCGTACTCCTTGGCCCAGCGGTCGCCCGCGACCGGGTCCTGCCACAGCTTGGCCAGTGGATGCCAGACGTACTCGGCGCTGACCGGACCGTTGCTGCCGGCCCACGTGCGGATCAGATCCGGCCGTACACAAGCCACGCGCGCGGTGAGGAGGCAGCCCCAGTCATGGCCGACCAGGTCGACCGGCTCGCCGAGTGCCTCCAACCGCTCGATGAGCCAGGAGACGTACTCCTCCTTGGTGCAGTGGAAGCCCTCGGGTCGCGGCGAACCGAAACCGGGCAGGTCCCAAGCCTCCACGTCGCTGCGGGTCAGGTGCTCGCGCACGCCGTCCCACACGTGGTGGGTGTCGGGTACGCCGTGGATCAGAATGGCAGGCATGAATGAACTCCTACAAGGATGGATATTTTTATTGAGAAGCGAAGAAACGGCACAGAGCAGGTAAAGATGCCGAAGCCTCGTGCCGCGGGTCAGGGTCTTCGCTCCCACGTGGACGGGACCCGAGTGGCGCGGCACTTCGTGCCTGAGGCGTTTCGATCCACACTGGTCAACGAGTCGGTACAACTGCTCCGACCGGGGTGACCACCAGTACCGCGCAGCCAGGCGGCGTTCCGGTCATGTCATGGCTGCATCTGGCTGCAGCACAGACACCACTTGGTCATGCAACACGGCTCGAACCCGGCGTGATGCGGTCTGTGGTGCTACGCCGGCGGCGACGAGGAACGCGGTCGCCGCGGCCTCACCCGTGGGGTCCGCCCAGGTGGACGTGGTGTTCTCCTCGGCGAGGGCCAGCATCAGTGCTTCCAGCGCTTGTGCGAGGACGGGTGCGGGGACGTGGTTCGCGAACACGCCTTCGTGCTGGCCACGCCGTATGGCCGCGATGGCCTCATGGCGGGCAGGTGCCAGGGTGGCGCGGATGGCCTCCTCTCCGAGGTGGCGGCGACCGAGGGAGATGAGCATGCGGTACTGGTCGCCCACCGCCCATGCCGCCAGGGCCATCCGCGCCATCTCCTCCAGCGGATCAGCGCCCGGGATGCGTGTCATGGCGAACGCTTGGCGAAGCGCCTGGGCTGCTTCCTGCGCCAACTCGGTGATGAGCGCCTGCCGGTTGGAGAAGTGTCCGTAGAAGGTGCGCCGCGCGAGGCCGGCAGCCACAGCGATGCTGTCGAGACTTGCGTCGGGGTCGTCCCGCAGTTTCCGTCGAGCGGTGGCGAGAATGCGTTGACGGTTCGCGCGAGCGTCGCTGCGCTGCGGTGCGCGGCCCGGGGTGTCGGTCGTCTGCATGGTTCTGTCTCTCCGCGGTTGCCGGAAAGCCGTGGGCGCCGGTGTTCCCTCACGCACCGGCGCCCACTCACCCCTGCCCAGGGTGGCTTGTCGTCCTGCTGACGGGCGTCAGGGGACGAGGATGAGGCGGATCGGGTCGCCGATCTTGTTCTCCAGACGACTGACCGCGTCGGCCGCGTCGATGAGGGGGATGTGGTCGGTGATGGAGGGGGCGAGGTCGAGGCGGCCGGCCGCGGTCAGCTGTACCAGCTCGGAGACGGACTCGGGGAAGCCGCCGTAGTGGCCGCGCACCTGCTTCTGCAGGTAGTTGAAGGTCAGGCCCTCGGTGATGGTCAGTGGCCGGGGTGTGATGCCCACCAGGATCAGGGAGCCGCCGAGGCCGAGTACGGAGGCGGCCTGGTCGCGGACGGCGGGGACGCCGGCGCAGTCGAAGGCGAAGTCCAGGCCGCGTCCGTCGGTGGCTGCGCGTACCTGGTCGGCGAAGTCGGGGGCTGCCGGGTCGAGCGCGAGGTCCGCGCCGAAGGCGAGGGCGCGTTCGCGGGCGCTGGGCAGCGGGTCGACGGCGATGATCGGGGCGGCGCCGACCAGGCGGGCGAGGCGTACGTTGTGCGCGCCGACTCCTCCCACCCCCCAGATGCCGACGGACTGGGCGGGACGGACGCCCGCGGTGGCGACGACGGCGGCGTAGGGGGTGGAGACTGCGTCGGGGATGATCGCCGCCTGGTCGAAGGGGAGGCTGTCGGGGATCGGGATGAGGGTGTCCTCGCGGGCGATCACGTACTCGGCCCAGCCGCCGTCGTAGTCGATGCCGGCGGTGAGCATCTGGGTGCAGGGGCGGCGGCGCACGCAGCCGGCGCACCGGCCGCAGGTCTTGCCGGCCTCCAGGGTGACGCGGGTGCCGGCGGTCAGGCCGCGCTTGAGGTCGGGGCCGAGGGTGTGGACGACGCCGGAGACCTCGTGGCCGACGGTGACCGTGTCGGAGGTGGCGAACAGCGGGACGAGGGAGCCGTCGAGAAGGTGGACGTCGGAGAGGCAGACGCCCGCGGCCTTGACTTCGATGAGGACCTCGCCCGGCCCCGGCACGGGGATCGGGACTTCCTCCACGGCGAACTTCTTGCTGTCCAGATGGAAGCGTCCGGCGAGCATGGTGTCCATGAAGGTCTGCTTTCTGTGACCGGCACCGCCCGATGATCCGGGACGCTGGGTGCCATGGGGTGCGTGAGGGGCTTGTGGTGGCCGGGAGGCGTACGGCCGGCAGCGGGGGATGCCGCACGCCTCCCGGCGGCTGGGGGAGTGCGCCTTGCGGCGGTCAGGCGAAGACGTCCTGCTGGTAGCGCTCGTCCGCTTCGAGCTGGGCGAGCCACTGCTGGGCGGTCTCGTCGTCGCTGCCGGTCTTCTGGCGGTGGATGGCGGCGAGGGCCTCGCGGACGGCGGGGGCCATGCGGCGGCCGTCACCGCAGATGTAGATGTACGCGCCGTCCTCGATGGCTTGCCACACCGTGTCGGCGGCGTTGGCCATGGCGTTCTGCACGAACCGGGCCGGGTGCCCGGTCACCGCGGAATAGGCGGTGTGGATCTGGGCGATGCCGGCCTGCTCCCAGTCCTGCATCTCCTGCTTGTAGAAGTAGTCGTGCTCCGGGTGGCGGCAGCCGACGAAGACCTGCGACAGGCCGACCTCGGTGCCGTTCGCGTGCTGTGTCGCCCGCTCCTCCAGGAAGCCGCGCAGCGGCGCGATGCCGGTGCCGGGGCCGATCAGGATCAGCGGTGTGGCGGGGTCGGCGGGCGGGGCGAAGGTGGGGGAGGGCACGCGGACGTAGCCGTAGACGACGTCTCCGGGTTCGAGGCCGGCGATGTAGGAGGAGCAGGTGCCGCGGTACTGGCCGTCGCCGGACAGGGCCGGGCCTTCCAGCAGGCCGACGGTCAGGCGCACATGGCGCGGGTTGGCGGACGGGGCGGAGGAGATGGAGTAGAAGCGCGGGCGGATGGGGCCCATCATCTCCAGGAAGACAGCCAGCGGCAGCTCGACCGCGGGGAAGCGCTCCAGCAGGGCCAACACGGAGACGCGCTTGCCGAGGATCTCCTTGCTGTAGTGCTCCTCGGCTTCCTGGGTGTCGGCGGTGTACGCCTGGAGCTGCGGCCGGGTCCATGGGCACTCGGTGTGCTCGGCGAGCGTTTTGATCTGGGAGCGGGTGGCCACGTCCTGCAGCTCCAGGAACTCGGTGAGCAGGATGCCGGCGGTGACCGGGGTGCCGACCGGCAGGTGGGTGCGGCCGCCTGCGGGCTGGTCGAGCCGGAGCACCTGGTCGTAGTCGACGCCGAGCCGCCTCAGGGCGCGCTCCACCAGGGCGAGTTCGTTCTTGGCGAAGACGGCCAGGTGGTTGCCGGTGTCGTAGGTGACACCCTCGGGCAGCTCGACGGTGATGGACTTCGCGGACGGGCGCGGCGGCTCGATCTGGAAGTCCCACAGGCCGGTCGCGTCGGCCACGAGCTCCTCGTTGGCCACCACCGTGAGCGGGTACGCCTGCTCGGAGACGATGGCGGGGCGCACGTCGGACTCGGTGAGCAGCTGGACCTGGTAACGCGGGCCGCTCGCCTCGGAGGTGTCGGCGGCGTACTCCTCGGCCAGAGTGGCCCACAGGGTGTCCATCCAGCGACTCGCCATGCCGTCGAAGTCACCGGCGGCGTCCGCGATGCCGCGCTCGACGACGGGCGTGGCGCCGGCGGCCAGCAGACCTTCCTCGATCCGCCTGGGGAACGCCTGGTAGGTGGCCACCCACTGGGTGTTGCCGGCGCCCAGCAGCGCGAACCGCACGTTCGCCAGCGAGCCCTCGGGCAGGCCGGCGGCGAGCAGGTCGTCGAAGCGCTGGGCGTTGTCGGGTGCCTTGCCGTTGTAGCTGGCGGCCACCACGGCGAGCAGACCCTCGGTGGGCAGGTTGTCGCCCAGCTCGTCCAGGCTGATGAGGGTGGTGCCGAAGCCGGAGCGCTCGCCGCGGTCGGCGATGGTGCGCGCCAGGTCCTCGCACGAACCCAGGCTGGAGCCATACGCCACCGTCAGGTTCACACCCACACCGCTGACCGCTGCCTGGGCCTGGGTGTCGTCGGGCTGCAGGTCCGCGGCGCCGAAGACGGTCCGCTCGTGCTCCTGACGGCGCCGGACGATCAGCTCGAAGTTGCCGGGCTTGCGCGTCAGCGCCTCCCGCACGTCCATCGCGTAGTCGCTGGTGTCCGAGAACTTGAACTTCTGCAGCACCAGTGTCAGGGCCAGGCGGGCCTCGGTGAGCGCGAACTGGCGGCCGATGCAGGCACGAACGCCGTTGCCGAACGGCTTGTAGGCGTGCGGGTGCTGCTGGGCCCGGTTCTCCGGCAGCCACCGGTCGATGTCGAACTCGTCGGGCCGCTCCCACGCCTTGGGATGGGTGTGCAGCGGGCCTTCAAGGATGCTGACCCGTGTGCCCTTCTTCAGCTCGTAGCGGCCGCCGATGACGGTGTCGTCGATGGGCGCCTTGGCGATCATCGGGATGGGAGCCCACAGGCGCAGGGTCTCCTCCAGGATCCGCGGGATCACGTCCAGCTGCATGATCGTGTCGTAGTCCGGCACGGTGTCGCCGGGCAGCAGGCGGTCGACCTCGGCATACGCCTGGGCCAGGACATGCGGGTTGCGCATCAGCGAGTACGTGGCGAACGACAGCAGACCACTGGTGGTCTCATGCCCGGCGATCAGGAACGTCAGCACCTGGTCACGCACGTTGTCGACGTCCAGCCGCTTGCCGGTCTCCGGGTCGGTGGCCTCAAGCATCAGGCCCAGCAGGTCGTCCTCAGCGCTGCCCTTGCCCTCCTGGCGCTCCTTGATCACGCTCTCGACCAGCTCGCGCATCACCTGGACGTTCTCGCCGTACTTCTTGGCATCGGCCCTGCGCAGCTTGGTCATCATCGGCAGTTCCTGAGAGCGCCGCATCGACTCGGTCAGCGCGCCCAGCATCGCGTTGAGGAACGGGTGCAGCTCCTCCTTGTCGAAGGAGTCGAACCGGTAGCCGAACCCCGACAGGGCGATGGTGTCCAGCGTCAGGCGGGTGTAGTCGTCGGTGATGTTGACCGGCTTCCCTTCCCGGCGCTCCCACTTGCCCGCCAGGTTCTGGGCGATCTCCAGCATCTGCCCGAAGTAGTTCCTCATGGCCCGCTGGCTGAAGGCCGGCAGCAGGATCCGGTGTGCCCTGCCCCATTCCTCTTCGTGCTGGTGGGCGGTGAACAGGCCGGCGCCGGCGAAGTCCCGGATGTGGTGCAGCGGCGTCTTGTCGATCTGCTTGAAGAACCGCGTCTCGTCGCTGACCTCGGCCACCAGGTCCGGGTCGTAGACGAAGACCTGCTCGATGCCGGCGATGTCCATGCCGTAGATGCCCTCGGGGAACTGCTTGGACAGCTCACCGAAGTACTCCACCGGATTGGTGTCGGGGATCTGCGGCGTGTTGCCGAGGAGGGGGATCCCCCGCGGGGACCGGATGGGGCGAAGGTCGTTCGCGGTGTTCGTGCTCATGGCTTGCTCCTTTGTACGGAGAGAGGGGGAAGGGCAAGGGCGCCGGTCGATGCCGCGCTGCACGACAGAACCATACGTCGTATGGCATCAAAACCATACGCGGTACGGAAAGCGGAGTGCAACCCGGGTGGGCAGGTGACCGCTGTGAGGAAGCTCATTTCCGTACGACGTATGGAACTGATACCGTACGTGGTATGGAAAAGCCGAGGCGTCCCCCGCGGGGCACAAGGAAGAGAGACGTGCCTCTGACCGAGGCCGGGATCTACGCCGCCTCCCTGCGGCTCATCGACGCGGACGGGGTCGAGGCGCTCACCATGCGCAAGCTCGCGACCGTGCTCGATGCGAACCCGATGTCGCTGTACCACCATGTAGCGAACAAGGAAGCCGTGCTGCGCGGCGTGACGAGAATGGTGGGCGCCCAGTTCCGCACCGTGACGCTGGAGGACGCTCCCTGGCAGGAGCGGATCCGCCTGCTCGCCACGGACTTCCGGACGCTGGCGCACCGGCACCCCAAGCTGATGGCCTACTCCTTCAGCCACCAGCCCGACTTCATCCAGCCCGACGACCCGTTCTGGACCGCGCTCACCGCGATCGTGGCGGCTGCCGGAGTGCCGCAGTCAAAAGTCTCGGAGATCGCCGCGCTGATGGTCGCCGTCGTAGTCGGTGTCCTCAGCGCCGAACTCAACGGCTCGCTTCACCAGTGGGCGAACCTCACACCCCCCGGCCCCGACATCGACGAAGAGGAAGCCGCGGACGCAGATCCCGGCCCTGCGGCTGCAGCGCATGAAGGCCCTGATCAGGACCACATGTTCCGCCTCGTGCTGGACACGCTGATCACGGGCCTGGAAAGCCGGCTCACCGGCGATCGTGACGGGCCAGGGCGCCGACCGCTGACCCGATCATCCTGAGGCGCTGTGCCCCAGGCACTCGCACCTGAGCCGCGCCCGCAGTCGGGCGACGCCAGGGCTGCGACACGGCGGAGCCACCCCCGTGACATCGGGGAAGACCGCCCGACGGGGTGGTTCCACAAATCCTGCACGGCAGCCCTATGCCGACGCTGCGTGCAAAGGGCGCGTGTTCGTAAACCTTTCTGAGGCAGGAAATCGTCGGCCTCGTCGAGCTGCATAACCGCGCCTCCGTTCACCGAGGCGGGCAGCCGCCGACTGCTCCCGCCCGTGAGCGCGAAGTGGCGCCCCGTACCGCATGAGCCGTACCGGATCACTCCATCCGTTCTTTTCCCTCTTACGCCATCCCCCACCGCTGTCTGGAGGGCTGCCCCCCATGTCCCAGAACGCCACCGCCGCTGCTCGCGGCGCCGAGACCGCACCTGAGAATGTGCCCGATAGCTCGCATCAGCGGCGCTGGTGGATTCTGCTGGTCGTTTCGCTGTCCATGCTGATGGGCGTCCTCGACGGCACCATCGTGAACATCGCCCTGCCGTCCGCCCAGCACGACCTGGGCTTCTCCGACGCCTCTCGGCAGTGGGTGGTCACCGCCTACGCGCTCGCCTTCGGCAGCCTGCTGCTACTCGGCGGCCGGGTCACCGACCTGGTCGGGCAGAAGGTGACGTTCCTGGTGGGTCTGGCCGGCTTCGCGGCCGCTTCCATGGTCGCAGGCGCGGCGAACGGATTCGCCATGCTCGTCATCGCGCGCGCCGTGCAAGGGCTGTTCGCCGCGCTGCTGGCCCCGTCCGCCCTCTCGGTTCTGATGACCACCTTCACCGATCCCCGGGAACGGGCGAAGGCATTCACCGTCGCGGGCTCGGTCGCCGGTGCCGGCGGAGCCATCGGCCTGATTCTCGGCGGCGTGCTGACTCAGTACCTGGACTGGCGCTGGACCATGTACGTCAACGTGATCTTCGCGGTGGTGGCGTTCGTCGGTGGAGCGGCCCTGCTGCACCGCACCCCGCGCGACACGTCCTCCAAGCTCGACGTCCCCGGCACCCTGCTGGCCTCCATCGGCCTGTTCTGCCTGGTCTACGGATTCTCGAACGCCGAGACAAACGGCTGGGGTTCGGCCGCGACCTGGGGCATGCTGGCGGTCGGCGCCGTACTGGTGGCCGTCTTCGCCTGGTGGCAGGGCAGGGCGGCGCATGCGCTGCTGCCCCTGCGGGTCCTGCTGGACCGTAACCGCGGCGCCTCCTTCGCCGCCCTCTTCGTCACCGGCGCGGGCATGTTCGGCGTGTTCCTGTTCCTGACCTACTACCTCCAGCAGAGCCTCGGTTACAGCGCCCTGAACACCGGCTTCGCCTTCCTGCCCCTGATCGTGGCCTCGTCGTCCGCCTCCGCCGTGGCCAACAATGTCCTGGTACCGCGCATAGGGCCGAGGCTGGTGGTGCCGCTGGGCATGGCTATTGCGGCCGCCGGGCTCGTCTGGATGACCGCGCTGGACCTGAACAGTGGGTACGTGACGCAGGTACTGCCCCAGCTGGTGCTCGTCGGCATCGGGCTGGGCACGGTCATCGCGCCCGCCATGAGCCTGGCGACCTCCGGCGTGGCGGCAACCGATGCCGGCGTCGCCTCGGCCGCAGTCAACACCCTTCAGCAGATAGGCGGGTCCATCGGTATCGCCTTGCTCAGCACGATGGCATCCGACGCCACCACCGGCTATCTCTCCGGCCGCAACCCCGAGGATCCCGGCGTCCTGGCTCAGGCCGGCCTGGAGGGCTATTCCACGGCCTACTGGTGGTCGGCGGCCGTCTTCGTCACCGGCCTGGTCGTCACAGCCCTGCTCTACCGCCAGGGTGTGCCCCAGCAGGGCGAGAACGCCGCACCTGTCGTGCACATGTAGGGGGCAGAAAGTGCCGACGGTATCAAGCATCCCGACGGGATGCCCGGCTGGCCCGCGTGGAGCGTCGCAGATCATCTCGGCATGATGCCGTGCCAAGGGATCGACAGGTCCTACCTGTCGATCTCCTCGCCTGGCGTGCACTTCGGGGACCGCAAGAAGGCCCGCGCCCTCGCAAGTGAGTTCAATGAGTTCGGCGCCCGGCTCCGCAGGGAGGGCCCGAAGCGGTTCGGTCTCTTCGCCTCCCTGCCCCTGCCGGACGTCGAGGGCTCGCTCGCAGAGGCCGCCCACGCGCTCGACGTCGTCGGTGCGGGCGGATTGGTGGTGGAACCAACCACCATGCCCATTACCTCGGTGACCCCGGTTCGAGCCGCTCTGGGAGGAACTCGACCGCCGCAGCGCCGTCCACGTTCACCCCACCTCAGCGCCCCGCGCCGACGAGCTTGCTCTTGGCCGGCCACGACCGATGCTGGAGTTCCTCTTCGACATCGCCCGCACTATGAGCGACCTGCTCCTGCAAGGAGTCCTCGCCCGCCGTCCGCGGATCAGCTGGATCTTGACACACGGCGGAGGTGTGCTGCCGCTGCTCGCCGACCGGATGGAACTCTTCCGCGCGCACGTCGGCGGAGGCGTCGTCGACGCGCCGAGCGCCGTCCAGCAGCTCGGCCTCCTCTGGTACGACGTGGCCGGCACGCCCTTTCCGCGCCAGATCCCGGCCTTCGACGCGGCCATCGGCACCGAGCGTCTCCTGCATGGCTGCGACTATTGCTGGACACCCATCGACGCGGTGCTCGCTCAGGTCGCCACCGTCGACTCCGCGCTGCAGCCGTCCGCCACGTCACTACCTCACTTCACCACCGGCAACGCCCGCAACTTGTGCGGCACCGGTCATGAGCAATTGGGTCTGACGACCGCGGTCGCCACGACAGCACCGCGGTCCGCGCCGGGACGCCGCAACGGTGCACGACGCCGACGAGCACTTCATCACCGCTGCCCTGCTAGACATCCCCGATCAGGGCCCGCAGGCCGAGATGCTTAGCTGCGGCCATCCCCCGCCCCTGCTGATCTGTGGAGACCAGGTGACCGTCCTGTACTCCCGCCGGCCCGGGCCCCCGTTGGGCCTGTGCGCCCTCTGCGTCAGGAGGACAGCACCGACCCGTTCACCTTGGAACCTGGTGACATGGTGCTGCTCTACACCGACGGCGTCATCGAAGCCCGCTCACCCGCCGGAGCCTTCTACCCGCTCGCCAACGGGTCGCCTTCTTCCCCGCCTCAAGCCCCGACGCGCTGCTGCACCACATTCACCACGACCTGCTCGAATACACCGCAGGGCGACTCACCGACGACGACGCTTTCCTGATCATCCAACGCACCCCTTCGCGTCATCTGCACCGGCCGCACCTCATGTCCGGTGCCGAGGGAACTGCCTTGTGACGAGACCTGTTGGACGCCGGCCGCCATGGCCGAAGCATCCGGTCGCGCGAGAACCCTCAGCGCAAGGGTGAGTCGGCGGTGGGCGTCAGCGCGGTCTCGGTGACGCCGACGATCTGGCTGAGGTCGAAGCCCTCCATGTCGGCAAGGAATTCCGGGCTGGCCAGATACGCCAGTAGCCGCTCCTGCACGTCGTCGCCGTCCCGGTAGGAGACGAGGGCGTACAGCTGGGGCGTCTCACTGCCGGGAGCCGCGGGTACCGTCCAGACACCGTGCGTGGTGATCCGGTGCTTCGACATGCCGGGAATGTGCTTGGACCAGATGTTCGCGTAGGCGACGAGCGCCTTGCGGCTGCACAGCGTGTAGACACGAAGCTGGTACTGGGACATGAACAGTCGATCCTTTTCTGTCTGAGCATGATGATCAGTGGTCAGCTTTGCGAGAGCAGGTATGCCAGTTCGGCGTCCCAGTCGATGCGCTCCGACTCGGTGCCCCGTGGCACCACGGTCTCCGTGCGCTCCAGGAAGGTCTTGACGTCGTGTACGGGGACCTCGACAAGGGCGGTGCCCGCGCGAGACCCCAGAGCGATGTACATCGCGGGGTCACCACGGTTGGCGGCTGACCAGATCCGGACGTCCCCATGACCTGCGCAACCGTTCAGGCCGTCGGCCAGAAGGTCACGTCCCAGGACCCATTCGACCGGCTCGTCGCTGTGGACGAAAAAGGCGGCACGGACGACGTAGGGATCTGCAGGCTCGTACCGCAGCCGCATGCACAAGGGCTGTGAGTAGGTGCGCGAGACGACGAGCTGCGCGGTCACCGCCCGAACCACGGTCCTCAAAGACTCCATGGGCATTCACTCCAAGGCACCCCCCTTGCCTCGGCTGCGCCCCGGGCTCGTGGCGACAAGCACGCATCGAATCAGGAGGTGTTCAGCAGGGCCCGGGCGCCGGACAGCATCGGCGGACCGTGCGGGTCGTGGCGTCGCGGAAGTTGCGCGACGCGCGCCTGTGGCACCTGGTGGTGCCACAGGCAGGTTCAGAGGGAGCAGGGAGCAGGCCCTCACTGGATCACCCGCCCGGGCGGCGGGCAGGGGACCGCTGATCCGTGACCAGCGGTCGCATTCCCGCCGCCGACAGGCACCAAGGTGAGAGGTACAGCCTCCGCTCAGGGGCACAGGCGGGACCTGTCTTACCAGTCACCGTGGTTCCGGCCGTAGTGGTCCCATCCGTAGGAGTCCCAGCCACCGTGGTTCCGGTAGTAGTGGTCCCAGCCGAAGTAGTCCCGGTCATCGCGGTTCCAGTCGTGGTGGTCCCAGCCCCGGCCGTCGCTCTCGTAGCGGTTCCAGTCGTGCCGGTAGGACCTCTCGGACTTCCACCCGCGCCCCTCGTCGTCCCAGCGGTAGCAGCGACCGTCGCGGCTGTGCCAGAGAGAGCCGGCGACATGGTCGTCGTGGTGCCAGCCACGGTTTGCGTCCCAGCAGTAGCCCTGCTCGATCAGGTAGCCCACGCCGTGGTCCCAGCGGTAGTCGGCGGGGTTGACCTCGGCTGACCGCTGGACGTGTACGGAGGCGGGAGTCGCGGCCGAAGCGGTGCCCCCGGCACCGACAACGGCGACACCCGCGACCGCCACGGAGGAAACGGCGACAGCAATCCGCTTCGTGAGCTTCTTCATGATCTTTCCTTCCGGTTGGTGCGGTCTGCACCAACGGCTGCTTTTGCAGGCGATGTGTAGCGCCTGGCGTTGTGTGGCGTTGTCCGTCAAGCAGTTCCATACGCTGTATGGAACCGCCCTGCCAGGATAACCATACGGCGTATGGAAATGGGGTGGCGGTGACAGTGACTCGGGTCACTCGGACCACCTGACCGAAGGGATGTATCTGAACGCTTCTCAGCAACTGGAAGGTGGTTGCCGGGAGTTCGCCTCCTTCCCCCTCACCCTGCTGGCCCGAATACCAGCTCTCCATCACAAGGCATGTAGGCACTCAGCTCTGGCCCCATGCTGGAGATGAGGGGGGTGTGACAACGGAGGAAGGCGTGGTGGAGATGCGGACCGTTGTCGACCTCACACGCTGTCAGGGGTATGCGCAGTGCGTGTTCCTCGTCCCTGAGGTGTTCGAGCTGCACGGGGAGGAGGGGCTGCTGTGCGCCACGGCCGTCCCGGACGACCAGGTGGAGCGGGTGCGTCAGGCCGCGGCGGCGTGCCCGGTGCAGGCGATCCTCCTCGGGGAAGAGGTGAGCACCGGTGCCCGGTGACCTGAAAGACGGCCGTATCGTCATCGTCGGTGCGTCGCTGGCCGGGCTGAGAGCCGCGGAGGCGCTGCGCGAGGAGGGCTTCACCGCATCCCGAGCAGCTGGACCGGCTGCGCCGCGACCCCGAACTGCTGCCGCGAGCAGTGGAGGAACTGCTGCGTAACGAGCCCCCGGTCCACATGCGCGAGCGCATTCCGCACGCCGACACCGACGTCGCCGGCACTAAGATCCCGCAACACGCGTCCGTCATTCTGGTGCTGGCCTCAGGCAACCGCGACCCCATGCGGTTCCACGAGCCCGACCGGTTCGAACCCACCCGCCCAGACAACCAACACCTCGGCTTCGGCAGCGGTATCCACCTCTGCTACGGCGGACACCTGGCCCGGATCGAGGCATGCTTCGTGCTCAGCGCGCTGCTTCCCCACCTCGGCAGCGCCCGCCTGGTCGAGGACCCGCCCCCTACCGCCAGAACGCCATGCTCTGCGGCCCCCGCCCCCTGTCCATCCAACTGTGAAGCCGCGTCGTCGGCAGACAGCACATCGTCTTCACGCCGCAGCGGGAAGGGGCCGCCGGGCGAGGTCACGGGCCTCGTCCGCGGAGACGCCAAGCATGTGCAGGAGCGTCTCGGCCATCTTTGCGGCTGCATGGTCCCTGTCGGCCTCGGGCTGATGGGACCAGAGCTGCAGGAGCGCCAGCAGGCTGCCGTTCAGCACGGTCAAGGCGATCATCGGGTCGACCACGGTGAAGCGGCCAGAAGTCATGCCCTGCTCCACGTCGTGTCTCGCGCGCGGAGCCAGTCCGCAGCCGGCGCATATGCGGCCGAGCTCGCTGTGGCAGAGAATCCGCATGATCTCCGGGTGTGAGCTGGCCATGCGTGCGCTGAGCCGCATAGCGGCGGCGAGGCGCTCGGCGGGGTCGTCGACGCCGTACAGATGTTTGTCGACGGCCCGGGCGAACTCCTCCAGTGCATCGGCCACGGCTGCGTCGAACAGGTCCGGCTTGGACGTGAAGTGGTTGTAGAACGAGCCGAAGCCCACGTCGGCGAGCTCCGCGATGGTCCGGATGCTGGCGCTCGTATCGCCCGAATCGGCCAGGAGCTGCCGCGCGGCGCGGACGAGTGCCTGCCGGGTCTCGGCCCGACGGCGTTCGAATCGATTCCTGGGTGAGGCTGACATCGGCATACACCGCACACAAGGTCACCAGTTCTGATGAATTCATCATCACGCTGCCGCTGCGAATTGTCCAGCCTGAACCTCGCCGGGCCCCAACTTCGCCGCCCAGGGGTCAGTGATTGCAGCGGCGACAGAGGCCGCCTCGCCTCCCCCCGTCGCACTGCATGGCCACATTTGATTGAACGATCAGTTTCGGTGGCCTTGACGATGAAGCAGTCGTATCTGACAATTTCATCAGAAGTGGGCAAAATGGTGCAAAGGTGGTGGATGTCGGGCCACGGGTCACAGGGCAGCGGCGGAGACCGCCCGCTGCACCACAAGGCTCCCGCTACCCCCGGGATCTCCGCCTCCTGCCCATCACCGTCCACCACGGCTACAGACCGGGCGGCCGCGCCCGCATGCCGGCACTCCCTCACCTCCGAACTGAAGGGGATCAACCACGATGACGCATACCGACCACACGCCACTCGCCAAGCCGGTGAGCCCCGGCGAGATACCGGACTCGGCGATAGCGGTGATCAATGCGGACGGGACGGTGGCGGCGTGGACGCAGGCCGCTGAGCGACTTGTCGGGTACTCGGCCGCGGAAGTGGTGGGCCGATCCGCCGCGCATGTGCTACCGCCCCCTGAGGAGGCCCGAATGGCTTCGCTGTTCGCCGAGCAGCGCAGTGCCCAAAGTGGCTGGTCCGGCACCGCCGCGGTCCGCCACCGCGACGGCCACACGCTCAAGATGTCGCTGCGGGTCTCGCTGTTGTGGGGACAGGACGCCGGCACCCGGTGGCTGGTATCCGTGACCGACATAGGCGCCCTGTCCTCGGAGCCTGCCAACGGACCGGTGCGGGAGTCGCTCCTTGCCCATGCACCGATCGGCATCGTGGTGTATGACCCACAGTTGCGCTGTACCTGGGTGAACGACGCCATGGAGCGCCACGACGGCATTCCCCGTGACCGGCGCTTCGGACGCCGCCTGAAGGACTCGCTGCCCGCCGTGGAGGCCGAAGCGCTCGAGGTGGTGATGCAGCAGGTGCTGCAGAGCGGTACCACCATGGTCCACGAATACCGGGCGTGGCCGCTGTCGGACGGGCGCCGTGAACATGCGTTCTCGGCCTCGTTCTTCTGCCTCCAGGACGCGGACGGCACGGCAATGGGAGTGTGCTCCATGACCGTGGATGTCACCGGGAACCGGCGGGCGCGCGAACGCCTTGCCATCCTCAGCGAGGCGAGTACGCGCATCGGCAGCACCCTCGACGTCATGCAGACCGGGCAGGAACTGGCAGAGCTCGCGGTGCCCCTGCTGGCCGACCACGCCCTCGTCGACCTGGTCGAGTCGATTCCCTTTGGCGTGGAACCCTCGGCACGGATCGGCACGACGAGCAGCCGCCCGCCGCTGCTGCGCCGTGCCGGCGTGGCCTCCATCGACCTGGGACTCCTGGAGTTGCCGTGGGTGCGGGAAGAGGTGATCCACACCCACCCGAGCTCATCGTTCGCCGTCGCCCTGCGCACGGGCCGGTCTCACCTGGAGCCGGTGCTCGACACCCAGGCCGGTCCGTGGGTCGACCACGACCCGGTGCGGGCGCAGAAGGTACGCGACAGCGGCGTCCACTCCTTGATGGTCGTGCCCATCCGTTCGCGGCGCAGCGTGATGGGACTGGCGCTGTTCGGCCGCTCCACGGAACAAACGCCGTTCCAGGAGGACGACCTGCTCCTCGCCGAGGAGCTCGTCACCCGGACCGCGCTCAGCCTGGACAACGCCCTGCAGTATGCGCGCGAGCGCACCGCGGCCCTCACCCTGCAACGCGACCTGCTGCCCCACCGGGTGCAGGGCGGTGCCGCCGTCGAGGTCGCCTCGCGTTATGTGCCGGCCGACATGGACCACGGTGTGGGGGGTGACTGGTTCGACGTGATCGAGCTGTCCGGCGCACGGGTGGCCCTCGTCGTCCGCGATGTGGTCGGACACGGCATCAACGCCGCGGCGACCATGGGCAGGCTGCGCACCGCCGTGCGCACGCTCGCGGACCTCGACCTGCCCCCGGACGAACTGCTGACACACCTCGACGACACGGTCCGGCGGCTGAACGACGAGGACACCGACGACACCGACCAGGCCCCCGCGGTGGTGGGCGCCACCTGTCTGTACGCCGTCTACGACCCGGTCACCCGGCGGTGCATCATGGCGCGGGCCGGGCATCCACCGCCCCTGATCGTCGACGCACAGGGCCGGGTCACCGTCCCCGACCTGCCCGCCGGAGCCCCGCTCGGCCTCGGCCTCGGCCTGGTCCCCTTCGAGTCCGTGGAACTGGAACTGCCCGAAGGAAGCGTGCTCGCCCTCTACTCCGACGGGCTGGTCGAGTCCCGGGACGAGGACATCGACGCCGGCCTGCGCCGCCTGGGCGCCGCCCTGGCACATCCGGGCGCATCCCCGGAGGACATGTGCTCGCGAGTTATGGAGACCTTGCGGAGTCACACGCCGGCCGACGATGTCACCTTGCTCCTTGCCCGGACCCGCGCGCTCGAGCCCACCCAGGTCGCCTCCTGGGACCTGCCGAACGAACCGGTCACCGTCCCGGCAGCCCGGCACCTGGCCGCCCGTCAGCTCAGGGAATGGGGTCTGGAGCCGCTCGTGACGCCCGTGGAGTCGATCGTCAGCGAACTGGTCACCAACGCCATCCGCCACGGCGGCGGACCCAGCCGCCTACGGCTCATCCAGCACCGGGTGCTGACGTGCGAGGTCTTCGACAGCAACACCGGCCAGCCACGCCCCCGCCATCCCCACACGCTCGACGAGCACGGCCGCGGCCTCCAGCTGGTCGCACAGCTCTCGCGCCGGTGGGGCTCCCGCTGCGCAACGGACGGCAAGGTCGTCTGGGCCGAACAGGACCTGCCCGCCAGGGCCGGTGCCCTGTGACCCGTCGGCGAGCCGCGCGCGACAGGGGTCGTCCGCGCGTGTCGGTCTCTCGTAGCCGCAGGGCTCTTACCAGGAAGCCAGCGTTATGGATCACCCAGTGAATGGTGAAGACGCCGACTCGGTAGGCGCCTCCCAAGCAGCTATGAGTTGTCTTTGGTGCCGGTCCCGGCCGGGGTGTCCGCCCTGGACGGCCGGCAGTCGCGGTGCTGGACGACCGAGGCGTGGTGGTGGGGCGGACCGGGACAGCAGAGGATCTGACGGGGTTCCACGCCGATGACGTCCACGGCCGCCCCGTGTGGCCCTGCTCTTCGCCGCAGTGGCCGCAGCCGTGGTGATGAGGCGACTTGCCAGGTCCTGAGCGTTGCCTCATCGCACGGTCCACCGTCCTCAGTGGGTTTCGGATTGAGGAGTCGGCCATGGAGCCTTCGGAGAGGTATCGAAGACCGGCCACTCGTCGTGAAGTTCGGCCGGGACCGCCTAGGCATCCACCTCGTGGCCGAGTCGAGGGGAAGCCGGCGAGGATCTCGCGCAGTGCCTACAAGGATTTGCGGCCAGCGGCTTACAAGGGAGGGTCTGAGGGCGTTCCTGCCATGGCCGACGAAGGACTGCCGGGATGGCGGACCACACGGCTGTCCGTCAAGGTCGGTCACGAGTGGACGAAGAGTCAACGTACTGTCAGCCGGTCCAGGCCAGGTTGAGCGCCGGTTCGTTCGAAGCCATCCGGCAGTGATCGAGTCACGCCGTTGTGCCGGAATCGATGGGACGGTGGCGCAGTGCCGTCCCGGACGGGGGTCTGACTCATGAGATCTATGACCGAAGTGTCCAGTCACAGGCTTGTCGACTGTCGTTGCGGGATGGCGACTGCTGGTACCGAGCCACAGGGCGTGTCCCAATAGGGGCCTTGCCGATCTTCAGGCGCCATCACGGTTCAGACCGCCCGAGCAGGCCGGTGCCATCCACCCCAGCCAGCACGTCACCACGTCGGAGGCGAACCATCATGACGACCCGACAGCACAGCACCTCCTCGAGCACGGATCCGCCCGTTCGGCGCGAGGTCGTCCTGGGCGTGGACACGCACGGCGAGGTGCATGTCGCCGCCGTGATCTCCCCGCTCGGGAAGATCCTGGGCACCGCGTCCTTTCCGGCCACGGCGGCCGGCTATCGGCAGCTTCTCGTGTGGGCCCGCAAGCGGGGGACGGTGCGCCGTGCCGGTGTGGAGGGCACCGGCACCTTCGGCGCGGGCCTGGCCCGCTACCTGCTGGCGCAGCAGGTCGAGGTATACGAAGTGAACCGCCCCGACCGCTCGGCCCGCCGGCTGCTGGGGAAGTCGGATCCGCCCGACGCTCAGGCCGCCGCGCGGGCCGTGCTCAGCGGTCGCGCCCGGGCCCGGGCCAAGTCCGGCGACGGTCCGGTGCACAGCGCCCGGATGTTCAAGCTCGCCAAGGACTCCGCGGTCAAGGCCCGTACCCAGGCGATCAACCAGCTCAAAGCCGTCCTGGTCATCGCCGATCCCGCACTGCGGGAACGCCTGTCCAGCCTGGGCAACCGCGAGCTGTTCCGCACCTGTGCACGCCTCGGGCCAGGCGACGGTGAGGACGGCGAGAACGCGGTGGCCCAGGCCACCCACATGACCCTGAGAATGCTCGCCGAGCGCATCGAACAGCTCACCGGGCAGATCGATGAGCTGAACCAACGCCTGACCCGGCTCGTCGAACACCACGCCCCACAGCTGCTCGTACCGGTGGGCATCGGCCCGGACAGCGCCGTCACCCTGCTGATCACCATGGGAGACAACCCCGAGCGGCTGAACACCGAGGCGTCCTTTGCTGCCCTTTGCGGAGTCAGCCCCGTCGAGTACTCCTCCGGCCGTCGGAGCACGCGCCGGCTCAACTACGGCGGCGACCGACAGGCGAACGCCGCCCTGCACCGCATCGTGTTCACCCGCCTGCGCCACGATGCCCGCACCCAGGCGTACTACGAACGCCGCACCCAGGAGGGCAAGACCCGGCGTGAGATCATCCGATGCCTCAAGCGGTATGCCGCCCGGGAGGTATTCAGCCTGGTCAGACCGGTCTCCCGCACTCCCGTGTTATAGGGGCGTCCTGTGAGAGGGCGAAGCAGTGAAGCCCTTCCGGGAACCATCCCCCGACGGGGCTTCTGCTCGGAGCCATGAGACGAAGCCCCGCCGGAGCGCTCCGGCGGCGCTTCGCCGTGATCTCGACTGTGCTTGCGCGCATGACCGCGTTCGGCTCCGCACACAGTGCGCGCTCCTGCGATGCTCGCGGGACGCTGGATTTGCGATTGCGCCCATCTGGGAGGGGAGCCGTAAGACGACGCAGCCGCGCCGGGAAGCCGACGGGGCCGTTCCAGCCGCTGGGTCTCACCGGATCACTTCAGCCGGGCACCGGGAAAAGGCGCTGGAGTACGGCAAGGGCATCTGGATGCGTTACAGCTGCCGACTCATGCGAGCGGTTCGACGGGATTGCCTCCTGGTTCAGACAGGGCGGCGAGATCATCTACCGTCGGCGCCGGTGCGTCATGCTCGGGCGCTGCTGATACGGGCTCGCCGCAGTGGCGCTCCTGCTCGGTGGAGACTGGCGAGTGCTTGCCGGTAGGAGGCGATCAGTCCGGTTTCCAGATAGTCGACTCCCAAGTCCTGGCAGTAGTGGCGGACGATGGTCCGGGCCCTGCGCAGGTGGGGGCTGGGCATGCTGGGGAACAGGTGGTGTTCGATCTGGTGGTTCAGGCCGCCCAGGGCGAGGTCGGTGAACCAGCTGCCGCGTACGTTGCGTGCGGTGAGGACCTGCCGGCGCAGGAAGTCGGGGCGGTCGTTGCCGGTCAGGGTCGGCATGCCCTTGTGGTTGGGGGCGAAGAGGCAGCCGAGGTAGAGGCCGAACAGGCCCTGGTTGACGGCCAGGAACGCGATCGCCATGCCGGGTGGGAGGACGAGGAACAGTGCGGTCAGGTAGGCGGCGGTGTGCCCGTAGAGCAGCGTGCCGTCCAGGGCGCGGTTCTTCAGGGTGCGGTTGCCCAGTGCTCGCGCGCTGGAGACATGAAGGTTGACCCCTTCGAGCAGGAGCAGGGGAAAGAAGAGGAACGCCTGCCGACGGCCGATGATCCTCGGCAGTCCGGTCGCGGCGCGGGCCTGGTCCTGGGACCACACCAGCAGGTCCGGGGCGATGTCGGGGTCGAGGTCCTCGTGGTTGGGGTTGGCGTGGTGGCGGGTGTGTTTGTCCTGCCACCATCCGTAGCCCATCCCGATCGCGGCCCCGGCGATGCGGCCGGCCGTCTCGCTGGGCCGGCGCCGGCGGAACACCTGGCGGTGCGCGACGTCGTGGGCGAGCAGAGCCACCTGCCCGAACATCACGGCGAGGAACGCGGCGAGCGCCAGGGTCCACCACCCGGCGCCGATGACGACGAACGCGCTCCAGCCCCCGGCGTAGGCGACGGCCACGACGATGGACCGGACGGTGTAGTAGCCGGGGCGCCGGTTCATCAGGCCGGCCTCGGCGATCTTCTTCGACAGGCGGGCGAAATCACTGCCACCTGCGGGGGGAGGCGGGCGACGGCGCGGGGTATGCGTGGTCATGGTCTCGGAGCGTCCTTCCCGGCTGACGGGCCGCATCCGGTCGTGCGGTGTACGCCGGATGCGATGCGGCAGCCGGGTACCCACATCCCTGCCTTCGGACCGGCACCCGATGCTCGTCGGTCGGAGCTCCGGATGTCGCGGGCTTTGACGTAAGGCCCCCACGGAGGGTGGCTGCTGTCGATGAACCTGCCGCGCTGGCAATCGGGGCGAAGCGGCATGACAGGGGTATAAGACACTAGCCTCGGGCCATGGTGACGCGCACCCGGCTGTATCACGACGGCACTCTGGTCCTGGAGGGCTTTCCCGTCAGTGACGTCCCTGCGCATCTCGCTGATCCGGCGTCGGTCCTGTGGCTGGACCTGCACCGGCCCGGAGCCGATGAACTCACCATGCTGGGTCAGGAGTTCGGCATCCACGAACTGGCTCTGGAGGATGCCGCCCAGCGTGGACAGCGGCCGAAACTCGACCGCTATCGCACCCACGAGTTCCTCAGCGCCTACGCCGTGACCGTCAGCCCGGACGGTGCGGAACTGACGTACAGCGAGATCGCCGTATTCCTCACCAGCCAGGCCATGATCACCGTCCGCAAGGACGACGGCCTCGACATCGAGGACGTCGTCGCCCGCTGGGACGAGAGCCCGGACCTGGCCGGCCATGGCGTCGGATTCCTGCTGCACGGTCTGCTCGACCATCTCGTGGACGGACACTTCGCCGCGGTCCAGCAACTGGACGACAGCATCGAGGAGCTGGAGGGCCTGCTCTTCGCGGCCGGGCGCCGTGAGGTCGAAGCCGTGCAGCGCCGGGTCTTCGCACTGCGTAAGTCGCTCGTCCGGCTGCGCCGCGTCGTACTTCCGATGCGCGAGGTGGTCAACGGGCTCATGCGCCCCGGCCTGCACCTGATCAGCGACCCTCTCGTCCCGTACTACCAGGACGTCTACGACCACGTGCTGCGTGCCACCGAGTGGACGGAATCGCTGCGGGACCTGGTGGCCTCGGTCATGGAGACGAACCTCTCGGTCCAGGCCAATCGCATGAACCTGATCATGAAGAAGGTGACGAGCTGGGCCGCGATCATCGCCGTACCCACCGCGATCACCGGCTACTACGGCCAGAACCTCCCCTATCCCGGTTTCGGCCGCGAGTCGGGATTCATCACCTCCGCCGCAGTCATCGTGATCCTGTCCGCATTGCTGTATCTGACGTTCAAGCGCAAGGACTGGCTCTGACCGGCATCGGCACCGGCGACCAGGTCCTGAAGGTAGGAAACTGCCTGGTCATCCCGGGCTTTTCGGACCGGTGAGCGGAGTAGTGTTGAAGACACCGGGAGTTCTTCGCGCACCGGCTCCGACGCGGGTGCCGTTCCCGGTGATCGACAGCGCCGGGCCGCACCCACGAGCCCGGGGACAGGTCCGCGCCATGGCTGTGACCATTGACCGTACGACATCGATCAGATGTGCGCCGCCGCAGCCGGCCCGGCTGTCCCTGACGCCCGCGCCGGGCGGGCTGGACGGTATGTGGTGGCCTCGCTCCCGTGCCTTCACCCGTGAGCTGCCGTCGTTGACGGCCGCATTGGGCGATCTCTGGGGTCGTATCACGGGTGTCACCGTGCACCCGGCCTACTGGCCCGTCCTGCCGCACTGGGTGTCCTACGCCGGGCGCACCGTGCAGGTGGGCTGGTCCACCGAGGAGCAGGATCCCCACAGACTCACTCTTTTCTCCGCTGACGGCCGCCGGGACGTGCTGGTGATTCCGCCGGAAACCGGTGCGGATGCCGCCGCGCAGTTGATGGTCGGCGACGGCGTCGATGCCTCGGCCCGGGAGCAAGCAGCAGACAGGATCGATGCACGAAACAGGGAAGAAGCCTGGGAGGCCGACGGCGGAGCAGGTCGACCGTCGTCCCTGCCCCGGCCCATCGGCTCGGCAGGGCCTTCGCCCGCCGGTCGGCGGAGGTGAGATCCCATGCTCGTCATCGCCGTGGCCGTGCTGCTCGTCCTGATCGCCGTCGGAGTCGTTCTGATCCACCGGCTCAACGGCCAGCACGCCGAACGGATCGCTGCCTTCCACTACAGCGATGTTCTGCCGGGGATCGGGCGTCGGCCCCGGAGACACCGTCGGTCGGTGGACGCGACCGTTCCGACGCGCCCCACCGCGACGGCGACCGCGGATGACATCGGCTTCGGCCCGACCGTGGGCAGTAGAGGAAGGCGCGTCATGGCGATGTTGCGGGACCGGAAGACGTACCGCGAGAGGATCATGCAGGCTCTGTACCAGGCCGCCGAGGGCAATCGCCTCCTGGGTGTCGATGGGGCGAAGCTCCGCACGGACCTGGGTATCCCTGAGCAGGACATGGCCGCTGCCTGTATGTACCTGGCAGGTGAAGGCTGGGTCGTCGTGGACTGGGAGAGGGGCAACACGCCCGGGATGATCACGCTGACGCACCAGGGGATCCGGCAGATGGAGACGGAAGAGGAAGGGCGTGGCTGAACCGCCGCGTCGGCTTCTCGGACCGAAGTGAACCCTCGCAAGGATTGCTTATGGCGGATTAGTCCCTTTGACGTAACCTGGAAAGCGGGTCGGCGCACGCTCACGTGCAATGACCCGGAAGGGCGGCTCCGGCGGGTATACGCCGGAGCCGTTGCCTGTTTCCGCAACCGCGCCTGCGGCGAAGCGCTCGCGGGCGCGTCGTGCGGAGTACCGTGAGGTAGCAGGGTCGTATCGTGGTCGCACGCCGTGCGGTCGCACTGCTCTCTGCGGACGGGCGGACACCATGGCAGGCTCAGACACCCCCGACTTCCCCAGGCTCCTGCCGGACGCCGTGCACCGGTCGGTGAAACCCGGAACGGCCCTGCTGCGACTGGAGACCACCCACGCACGCGAGGGAATCCTGGACGGCGCATGGTGGCCGCGGTCCCGGGACATCGGTGCCGAGCTTCCCTCGCTGATCTCCGCGTTGACCGAGCATCTCGGGCCTGTCACCCGGGTCGGTCTGGACGGCAGCGCCTGGGACGAACTGCCGACCCGGGTGATGGTCGACGACCGGGTCGTGCACATCGACTCCTTCCCGGTCGGTGACGACACCGTCCTCATCACCCGAGGCGAAGGGGACCTTTTCTCTCTGTTGCTGGTTCCTCCGGACACGTCGCCCGACGCGGCACGCGCCGCGATGGCCAGGGCCGTACGGGCCGAAAACGTCACCGAGGCCAGGCAGATCCTCATCGAAACGGGCAGCGACACGCCACCTACGCCGGCCTGACACGTCCGTCGCAGATCGACTCCCCACCCGGCCTGGACGCTAGATGCGGGCGAACTCCTCCGTCTGCTGGGCGAATTCCCGGGCCATGGCAGCGCTGACCGTGGGCTTGGTGTCGCAGATCGTGTCCAGGTAGTCGTCGGTGGTGGGGGTGGTCCGGGTTCCGGTGTCGAAGGTGCGCTCGAACTGGGCCTGGGAGACGGTACGCGCCGCGTGGGCGATGTCGGCGGGGGTGAACCCCTCACTGGCGGACGCGAGTACCGCGCTGTCGGCCCGCGCGCCCGCTCGGGCCAGGTAGCTCTCCCACAGTGCGGTCCTGGCGGTGTGGTCGGGAGGGCCGATCGGCAGCACGTAGTCGAAGCGGCCGTGCCGCAGGAACGCGGAGTCGAGCGTGGTCACGTTGTTCGTGGCGCAGACGAGCAGCCGTCCGTCCTGGCTTCGGAACCGGACGATCGCCTTGAGCAGTTCGTTGACGACGCCGACAGCGGTCGCGTCCGCGCCGCCGCGTTCGCCGGCGACCTCCTCGACCTCGTCGATGAAGACGAGGACGTGGTCGAGCCGGGCGATCTCGTCGAAGCGCCGGTTCAGCCCGGTCGCCAGGCCGTACTCGGCGGCCAGACGGGCGGGGAACAGTTCGAGGAAGGGCCATCCCAGGCGGCTGGCGATCGCGTGCGCGAACGTGCTCTTGCCGGTCCCGGGCGGGCCGAACAGCATCACCGCCCGTGGCGGTTCCACTCCGTGCTGGGCGGCCAGTTCGGGATGGGCCAGCGGCAGGACCAGGCGCCGCTCGATGAGCTGCTTCTCCCGTTGCATGCCCGCGACCTTCTGCCAGAGCCCCCCTGGCGGCAGCTCCGCTCCGAGCGAGGACAGCGTGCCGGCCGACTGCGGGGTCACCGGTCCGCGTTTCTCGAAGAAGACCAGCCCGGGGCGGGCGCCGAAGTCGCAATTGCGCAGGGCGGTGGCACCGGTCTCGCCCTCGGGCAGGGCGGCGTGCACCGCTCGGACGCCGGCGGCGAAGACGCGTTGCTCAAGGGCGGTGATCAGGGCACTCCCCAGCCCGCGCTGCCGCCAGCCGGGCGCCATGCAAATGCGCAGAATCCATGCCCGTTCGCCCTCCACCCTGCTTACCGCGGCGCCGATCAGCACGTCGTCGGCCGTGGCCACCACGGCCGGGTGGCGGGTCTGGAGGGCCGTCACGGCGTCCGAGAGTGGGAAGAGCGGCGGCTCCTCGGTCGTGCCGCTCTGCATGTCGACACGGATCACCGCTTCGAGATCGTCCTGGGTGTAGTCCCTGACCCGCCAACCCGTCATGATCAGCTCCGCGTGTTCGGCCGTACCCCCATCATCAGCCGGTGCCCGGAGGACGCGCGCGACAGGCGACGGTCACGAATCCTCCCTGGCGCCACGGATCGCTCGGGCCGTGGTCGGCTTCACGCCGCGGTGCCGGGCGCGCTGCCTGCCGGGCTGAGGGACGTGTCGGTGCGGCCGGTGCCGGCCGGTGGCGCTGCCGCGGCGGGTGCGGCGGCAGCGGTTTCCCGGGCGAGGAAGGAGCCGAGCTCGCCGATCGTGCTCATGAGGGGGGCCGGGAAGACGACGGTGGTGTTCTGGTCGACACCGATCTCCACCAGGCTCTGGAGATTGCGCAGTTGAAGCGCCAGGGGGTGGGCCATCATGGTGTCCGAGGCGTCGCCGAGCGCGGCTGCGGCCAGGGACTCGCCCTCCGCGTTGATGATCTTCGCTCGCTTCTCCCGCTCGGCCTCGGCCTGGCGGGCCATGGCGCGCTTCATGGTGTCGGGCAGCTGGATGTCCTTGAGCTCGACCAGGGTGACCTGCACACCCCAGTCGACGGTGGTGACGTCCAGGATCTGGCGGATGTCCAGGTTGATACGGTCCGTCTCCGACAGCGTCTCGTCGAGCGTGTGCCGGCCGACGACCTTCCGCAGGGTGGTCTGGGCGATCTGGTTGATCGCCGCGTTGACGTTCTCCACGGCGACGACCGACTTCACGGCGTCGACGACCCGGAAGTAGGCGACCGCCGACACGTCCACGCTCACGTTGTCCCGGGTGATGATGCCCTGGGACTGGATCGGCATGGTGACGACCCGCAGCGACACCCGGTGCAGGGCGTCGACGAACGGGATGATGAACCGCAGTCCCGGGGAGCGTGTTCCGACGAGTCGGCCGAAGCGGAACAGCACTCCCTTCTCGTACTGCTTGACGACCTTCACGGACAGGGCGAGGGCCAGGACGGCCAGAAGACCGATCACGACGATGAGAACGATCAGGGCTTGCATGTACTGCTCCTCGGGACGAGGACCACGTCGGGCGGAGACTCGCCGGTCGAGACCCCTGCATGTGCCTGCGCCGGCTCGTGAGGCAGGTCCGAAACCCGTGAAGGCACCGGTCGTGGCGGCCGTCTCACATGCCGATGACCAGGCGACTGGCGCGATCCGTCCCTGCCGGAACGGCCGCTGAGGCGGGGCCGTCCTCCTCGTGCTTCCCTGCCTCGTCCGGTTCGAGTGGCCGGTCGGCGGCGGAGACGGCGTGCCGGGTCTCGTCCGCGGCGATGAGAGCGCTTGCGGTCAGCGGTGGGCCGTCGTAGTCGGACGCGGCCGCCATCAGGCGGGCCGCCGACTCCGTCTCGGTCTCGGGCGGGATGACCAGCAGGTCCCAGCGGCCGGTGCCGTAGGAGAGCAGCAGCAGCTTGTGCGGGTCGATCTCCGGGGTGAACCATCCGGCCTTGACGACATGACCGCCCACGGGGATCTCGTGCGGGATGACCGGCCAGTACTTCGGGTTGACGGCGATGCGGGTGATGCGGCCCCACAGAGGGTCCAGCACATCGGTCAGTGCGGGCAGCTCGCTCAGCAGGTCTCGGGAGCGGGGCCACCAGGCACCGTCCAGGAGGCCGCGCGACGGGCCGTCGGTCTTCAGCGCGAGACGCACGGCCGGGGCTGCGACGGGCTCGTGGTGTGGCAGGAGTTGGTGCAAGGTCGCCGACATGATGCGGACCCGTCTCCGGGCCGCCTTGGCGGCGCCCCGGGTTTCGTCTCTCGCCGAGAACGACCCGGCGTGGAAGCCGGTGTGCGAAATGCCCTCGGTGCTGTCCACGGTACTCCGCACACGCCGGGGCGGTTGTGGAGACGCCGCCGCATTCGGTGAAGCGGCTGTCGATACCGGCGGGAAGTGGGCTGAGGGCGCCGGGGCACGTCGTACGCCGGCTACCGGACCGGTCTCACGCCCGACGGCTCGCATGCCCTGGCCGGCACTCCTTGGCTGTATTGCGCGGGAGGTTTTCCTCGTGTTCCGTTCAACCCCTCGCTCCGCATCGGTCCGCCGGGCGCGGGCGAGGAGTATCCTGGTGATTACCGAGAGCATCTCGTACACCGGCTTCCACGCCGGGTCGTTCTCGGCGATTCATGGCAACCGGGCCGACCGTGACCGGCCCGGGGTTGGGTCCGCGTCATGACCGCGACCATTCCGTTCACACCCGCAGTCGGAGACCGGGCCCCTTCTTCGTCACCGCTCCGACTCACGCTGGCGCGGGCCGGCGCCCCTCCGGCCCTGATCGACGGTGCCTGGTGGCCCCGTTCGCGCAACCTGACGGAGGAGCTCCCGGCGCTCGTCGAATGTCTCGACCCGCTGTGGGGGCGGATCACCCGGATAGCGGTGAGCCGCACGTTGTGGCCGGTCATCCCGGGTGAAGTGCCCGCGCACGGCCACATGGTGCGCGTCGGCTGGTCCAACGCCGGGCAGGACCCCCACAAGCTGTTGCTGCTGTCCCACACCTTCGGCCGCTGGGACCTGCTGGTAATCCCACCGGAGACAGCCCCGGCCACCGCGGCCCGGCTCATGGCCACGGCCACCGACCCGTCGCGGAGCCTCACGGCGACCGGCCTGATCCATGAGGCCGAACGTTTCCGGGCCGCGGCAGAGGCAGCGGCCGACTCGGACTCGCTCCGGGAGGCGGTCTGGGACTCCGAAGGCGGACACGACGCCCCCCACCCCGCCTCACGCACTCCTGACGGACCGGTCACCCGTCACGTGCCCACCGCGGCAGCAGGAGTGTGAGAGATCGGCGGTGGGGGAAAGGCTGCGTGCCGTCGGCCCTTCCCTGGGGGTGGGAGGCTGGCTCACTCCGGGAGGGCGAGGTCGTCGGTGGCGCTCCCGCGCCATTCGATCAGCAGGAGCGTCGCATCGTCCGTGGTGATCCCGCCCCGCGCCCGTTGCAGCGCGTGGGAGAGGGAGCGCGCCACCGTCCGGATCTGTTGGGCCGTGGGCTCAAGGTGGTTCACCCACCCGATGAGCTGCTCCTCACCGAATTCCTCACCGCCGACATCGCGCTCCTCTATCAGTCCGTCGGTGAAGCACAGGATCCGGTCGCCGGGGGTGAGAGCCACTTCACTGATCCGGGGATCGTGACCGCCGAAGCCGACGGGCAGCGTCGTCGGGCCATGCAGCCGTCGTACGACACGGTGTCCACGGATCAACAGAGGAGCGGGATGTCCGGCGTTGACCCACTGAAGCCTGCCCGTAGCCGTGTTGAGCCGCATCATCTGAGCGGTCACGAAGTGGTCGGGGCCGAACTGCTCGGCGACGGCCCGGTCCATGAACGCATAGATCTCCGACAGGCCGACGCTGATGCGCCGGGCATGCCGGTAGGCTCCGATGACCACCGTGGCCATCGTGGCGGCATCCAGTCCGTGGCCCATCGCGTCGACCATGGCCACATGCAGGACATCGCCGTTGAGGGCGTAGTCGAAGCTGTCGCCGGCCACGTCGTAGGCGGGTTCCAGCATCCCGGCCAGCTCGCCCCGGGGCGTGGACATCGCCGGCGGCGGCAGCAGCGACCACTGGATCTCCGCCGCCACACTCATCGGTTCCCTGCGGCGCAGCCGGAAGAACAGATCGGTGTAACCGTGCTTGGTCACCAGCATGTCGGCCACGAGTGAGGCGAGCCAGCGCAGCAGCCGTCGCTCGTCGTCGTGGAGGCGGTCCAGGGTGACGGCCAGGACGCCCACCTGGTCGCCACCGTCCAGCAGGGGCAGGGAGACCCGCACACCGCCAGCCTGCGGCACCTCGACGGGACGCGCCTCCTGGAAGGCACGACCGGCATCGGAGCCGTCGATCGGCTGCGGTTCCCCGGCCACCAGCCCGTCACCCGGCAGGGGGACGAGCCACACCTGGCCGTAGTCCTGCAGGAAGAGCGAGGTCTCGCGGCCGTCGAGCATGCCGATCTGCCGTGCGACGAGCGGACCGAGCTCGTGCGGCGGCAACTCGTGCCCCTGGTCCAGCAGGACTCCCAGGAACTCCTCCCCGAAGCGCTCCGACCGGGCGGAGCCTTCCCCGGGTCCTTGCCGCTCACCACCCGTCATCGCCGTGGCCCGGGGGGGCGTTCTGGCGGATCTTCACGAAGGTGCTGTGCATACGAACTCCCGACGGAGACTCACCGGTCGACGCGGTGGGGAACTCCCGCCCGGATCGTGGGGGTCGATCCACCGACTCCCCATCGAGTCGGCCGTGCGCTCGTGCGGCGAGGACCGACACAACGGCCACCGGGCGCCCCGCGTCCGAGCCGAGGCGGCTGGCCGGCACCGGCGGCGGCCTCAGGCGGATCGACCTCTTCGCCGTCGTCGTCCGCCGCCGTGGCCGTCCGGGTGGGGTCCGCGCCGTCTGCCGGCCTGCCCGCAGCATGGATCACTGCCCTGCAGGGCGATGATCCCGCCTACCAGTAGTGGCGTCGACCGGCGACGGCGTGTCCCATCGCGCCGAGGATCCACAGGATGGCTCCGACGACCAGCAGGATGATCCCGATGGTCCACAGGATGGACAGGCCGGTGAGGAAGCCGACGACGAGCAGTATGACGCCCAGGATGATCATGATCTCTCCTTCGGGGAGCGGTGCCGGCACGCCCGCGAACCGCGGTGGGCCGCAAGGGCGTCGGCGGGAACGGCTGATCTCCTCCTTACTCCACGCGGTGTGGTCCGTGGCGACTGACCTGTAGGCGGACCTCGGTAGGCGGGTCAGGGAGGCCGGTGGACCGGCGAGCCGTGCTGAGCGGGCCTTCGCAGAGGGCGCCGAGAGTGGCGCCGGGCGTGCCCTCGGGGGTGAGGGTGAGCTTGATGCGGGTGCGGTGGCGGCCCGGTCGGCCGGTGATGAGTACGGCCGCATGGCCTACCCCTGGCAGGGCACCGGCTTCGTTCGCGATCGCTTCGCTGAGTGCGCGGTCGCGCAGTTCGACGCCCTCCTGCGGGGGTGTGCCGCCGACGGGCAGTGAGCCGGGGCGGTGTCGGCTCAGCTGGGCGAGCAGCCACCACAGGGCGAGGAGGGCGGTGAGGACGAGGGCGGCGATGACCGCGGGCCACCACCAGCCCTGGCTGCTCCAGCGGGCCCGGTCGGCGGAGCCGAGCAGGACGTCGGCCGGGGTGGTCAGGGGCCAGCCGGCGGGCGGGGCCAGATCGTGCCGCCTGTAGAGGTCGAGCCCGGCGAAGAGGATGAGCAGTCCGCCGCCGAGGAGGACCAGCCCGGCGAGGGCCAGCAGAGTGCGGTTGAGGGCGGATCGCGGCGTCATGGCGGGCTCCGGTGCTGCGGGTCTTGTGTCAGCGGGTGCGTCGCCGCGCCCGTACGGCGATGCGGGGAGGACGGGCGAGGGCGAGCCGGTCGCGCTCCTCGTCGAGGACGGCGGTGAGGTCGTCCTTCACCTGTCGGGGGTCGCGGAAGCGGACGTCCGCGCGGGCTTTGATGCGGTGGCGGCCCACCAGGACGTGCGCCGCGCCGACTCCGGGGACCCGCATGGCGGCGTCGCGCAGCAGGACGGCGGCGCTGTTGCGGTCCACGAAGGCCCGCAATCGCGGGCAGCCGGCGGGTGAGCGCAGGGGCAGCCAGCGTCGCTGACCGGGGGTGAGGGCCAGGACGATCAGCCAGACGCCGACGGCGGCGGCCACGGCGGCCCCCGTCAGCATCCACACGTCGTCCACCGGGCGGGTCGCCAGTTCGTCGGCCAGGTGCCGTCGCCAGGCCGCGGCCGGACGTCCTGCCCGTACGGCGACGACGTCGACGAGCGTCGCGACCGCGGCCACGAGGATCACCGCGGCGACCAGCGCCGCCGTGACGCTGCGCGCCGACCACTTGCGACGGGTTCGGTGCCCTCCTTCGCGCTCACCGGCTGTGAGGTCCGAGGTGGACACGTCGCGTTCGGGAGGATCGGGCTCCTTCGTCAGCGGCACTGCGGCACGGTGCCCGGACGACGCGGAGCCGCGGCCCGGGGGACGTGGACCGGATGTCATCACGATCGCCCTTCCTGCACGGCGTGCCCGGTGACCCGGGCCGCCCGGCCGCTCACCGGACCCGCCCCCGGCTCGAGTCGGTGGCGGTCACCAGCCGCCGGACGGTGAGGAGGACCTCTCCCACTCGCAGCCCGGTCAGCTGGGCGACCCGTTCGGCGACGTCCCGCTGGATCCGCTCGCAGACACGCGGGATGTCGGTGGGGTAGGGCAGGTCCATGGTCAGATGCAGGCGCACCGATCCGGTACGGACGGCGGCGGAGGCGTGGGGTGCCGCAGGTCCGCCCCGATCGGGCGGTACCGCGGCGCGCCGCGCCTGCGCCGCGCGCGCGGCCTGCGCGGCGATACGGGCGACCACCCTGTCCGGGATGACGGTGGCGCCCCGCTCGGCCGGGGGCGGCAGCCCGGCGGCCGGCGCCGGCGGGCCCGACCCCTCACCGGGGGAACCGGGCCGGGTCTTCACCGCTGCCTCCGTGTCCGGAGGTCCAGGTCGCCCTGTACGACGAGGCCGACGATCAGCCCCGCCGCGCCCAGGACCAGCACCAGCAGAAACGCCCAGAAGCCGCCGAAGTAGCCGGCGAAGCCGAGGGCCATACCGGCCGCGAGTCCCGTCGTTGCTGTGTTCATCTTGCACTCACCCGTCTCGCGAGTGTCCCTCCCGCCGTGATCATCCGCTCGTGCCCGAGGACACGGCGGTGCTCCCGGCAGCGGTCACCTCACGCGGCCCTCGTCCGGTCCGGTCTGTTCCTCCTCGTCGTCGGGCAGGTGGACGTCGTCGACGGCGATGTTCACCTCGACGACCTCCAGGCCCGTCATCCGCTCCACGGCGCTGATGACGTTGGTGCGGACGTCGCCGGCGACGTCGACGATGGAGACGCCGTACTCGACGACGACGTCCAGGTCCACCGCGGCCTGCCGTTCCCCGACCTCGACCTTGACGCCGCGGGTGACCGCTCCGCCTCCGCCCCCGGGGACGTGTTCCCGCATGGCGCCGAAGGCGCGCGCCATCCCCGCTCCCAGGCTGGAGATGCCCGGTACCTCGCGGGCCGCCATGCCCGCGATCTTCGCCACCACACCGTCCGCGATGGTGGTCCTGCCCCGTGTCTCGGCCGGAGCCCCGGCCCCGGTGCGGCCCTTGAGCGCGCTCACGCCCGCTTCGGGCCGGCTGCCCCCGCCGACGCTGGTGATGTTGTCCGTCATGGCGGTCGCCTCGATCGGTCGGCCGGACACCGGAATGGCGCCCGTCGAACGTTGGACATACCGGGCGGCACAATCCTCACGCGTCTGGCATGTGATGTGCGTCACAACTCGTATCGGGGGTACACGATCGTTCCGAGCCTGCGTGGGAGCGTCATGATCGAACGCACTGCTTCCCCACGACTGGGGTGCGACCTGCCCGACCGCCTGCTGGCGGTACGGGCGGCCGAGGGAGACGAGGACTCCTTCGCCGTTCTCGTCCAGCGGCACAGCCGGTCCCTGCTGACCCTGGCCCGTTGCATGCTGGGCAACCCCCAGGACGCCGAGGAGGCCGTTCAGGACGCCTTCGTCAGCGCCTGGCGCCACCTGCCGGAATACCGCCACAGGGCGGAGTTCCACACCTGGATGTACCGGATCACCGTCAACCGCTGCCAGACCATGTGCCACCGACGGCCGCCGCCTCTTTCCCTGGACACCGTCGCCGAACCCGCGGCGGGCGACGCGTGGAGCCAGCCCGCCCGGACCGCCGAGGAGGACGCGGCCATGGCCGCCCTGTTCCGCGCGCTCGCCGAGCTGGACGCCGGACAGCGGGTCTGCTGGATCCTGAGGGAGGTGCAGGGCCTGCCCTACAAGGAGATAGCGCACGTGACGCGTACCGACGAGCAGACGGTACGCGGCAGACTGTTCAGGGCACGCCGATCCCTGCAGGAGGCGATGGGCTCATGGCGCTAGACGACCCGCACACGCGGCCTCCCGAACCGCCCGGAGCCGACGGGCCCCGCAACGGCTGGGCCGCCGCCGACGTGCCCCCGATCGCAGGCGATGAGGTACTGCCCTGCGGCCGCCTGCTCAGCCGGGTCTGGGAACAGGCGCGGGACGCACCACCGGCCGCGGACCCGCACCCGGTGTCCTGTCCATACTGCCGAGAGGCGGTCGAGGGACTGGCCACGGTGAACGCGGCCGCCCGGACGCTGCGCGACGAGGACCCTCCGGGCCTGCACGCACTCGCCGACCGGGTCATGGACGTCGTCAGGGCAGAGGTCCGGTTCGGGCGGCTGCTGCCCCTGGCCGACCCCGACCGGGACCTGCGGATCGCCGAGAGCGCCGCGGCCAAGGTGCTGAGGCGGGCCGCGGACACGGTCCCCGGTGCCAGGGCCGCGACCTGCCGGCTCGTACACGAGGGCAACGGCACCGACGTGCGGGTGACCATGACCCTGGCCGCCGCCCTCGACCGCCCGCTGCCCGACCGGGTCCACCAGGTACGCCGATCGGTCCTCCACTCGGCCGGACAGGACCTGGGGCTCACGGTGACAGCCGTCGACATCACCGTGGCCGACGTACTGGAACCGGGACCGACCCTCGGTCCCCGCCTCCCGACGGGCGGTGGCGGATGATGACCGCCACCGGCACCACCGCGCTCCTCGGCGTCGCGGCCGAGGCAGCCCTCGCGGTTCCTGGCGTGGCCGCCCTGCAGCCCCGCCTCGCCCGGCGCCTCGCGGCAGCCGCCGCGCCCGCCCGGGCGGACACCACGCCGCCCGAGGCCGGCGTTCGCGCCGACCGGGCGCCGGACGGTTCGGGATGGCACATCGAGGTGCGCTGCGTCCTGACGGAGGGTCGGCGGGCGCTGGACATCGCCCGAAACGTCCACGACCGGGTGACAGCCGCCCTCGTCACCCACCTCGCCACCCACGGTGCCGCGGAGCCGGTCACCGTCGCGGTCACGGTGACCGGTATCGCCTGGCGCGACGCGGCATGAGCGGCGGCGCGGGCACAGGCCCCACGAACCGTCGTTCGGCAAGCTGGCTTCCCAGGGCGGAAGCGGCCGCGGGGCCCCAGGCGGGCAGGTGGTCGCCATGGACGAGGATGAGGCGGACGCGGCGCTGCGAGCGGCGCTCGACCGGCTGGCGTTCGCCACCCGGAGCGCGGCGGCGCTGTCGAGCACGCTGGACGCGGTCGAGGGGCTCAGGCGGGTGTGCCGCGTGCTGGTGCCGGGACTGGCGGACTGGTCCGCGGCCGATCTGATGGACGAGGACGGCGCCGTCGAGCGGGTCTGGGTCTCGCACCGTGACCCCAATGCCGCTCTGCCCGGCCTGACGGGACCGTTGCCGCCGGTGCCGGAGACGGTGACGGGCCCGCTGTCCCGGGTGCTTTGCGGCGCCGGCCCGCTGCTGTTGTCGGCCGGGCGGCTGCCGACCGCGCAGGAGGCGTCCGATCCGTTGCAGCACATCGCGGCAGGCATTCGGGTGCGGGGGACTCGGGAGGGGGACCCGGAGGTGGGCCGCGTTCAGCAGCGCATCCATGGGGCCGGCTCGACTCAGGCTCCTCCGGTTCAGCCAACGAGCCGGGGGAGCCGCTGACGTGACCGCAGTGACGGCGCCCCGCGATGGCGCCCTGGCCCCGCCGTTGGTGTGGCGGGTGGCGACGGGGAGTTCCACGCACGATCTGTGCCATCGTGACCCGGGAGGTGCCCTCGTCCCGCGGGAGCGCTGCCCGCTGTTGTGGGCGCTGGCCGGGAGGCGTGCGGCACGCGGGGACGACGACAGGTGCCTGCGTGGTGACGGACGGCTGGTCCCGACGTGCTCGGTCAGACTCTGGAGGTGGACGAGGCCCTCGCCCGGTTGAGCCGCAGCCTTGCTCCCCGCCTCACGGACCGGGCCGCGGTGGACCTGCGGGTCGGCTCCCGTCCGGCTGGGGCGACAAGTAGCCCTGGCCGTTTTCAGGGCTCTGTCCGCAGTTTCGTGAATCCCCAGGTCAGCGGGAACGACGGGCACAGCGCCCACGGCGCGGTGAGGTTCTGTTCGACAAAAAGGCGTTCCGGAGCAGCCGCCCTGGCGCCCGCGTACGGCCACCTGGTCGTGTCGGTGCCCGCCAGGCGCAACAAGTCGAAGGCGACGAAGTGGGCGGGCCACTGCTCGGCCGCCGGGCAGCGCCGGCACCGCGCCGCTGGAGGCGACCCTGGAGTCGCTCGAAGGCGAGCCTGCTGGATTTCCCGTACGACCAGCTCGCCGTCCAGGGCCGTCGCGTCGGCAGCTGGACCGTGCCCGAAACGAACCTCGGGGAAGGAGGGTGCGAGGTTCCTGTCCCTGCGCGAGCGCAACACCAAACGCCCGGCATCCAGAGAGAGCAGCGCTCTCCAGCCATCGTTATCCAGACTCTGGCGTGTCTCCTAAGACATGGGCCCGTCGAGCCGCTTTTGTACAGAGCAGCCGTGGCGGCCCCGTCCGCGGGCGAACGCCGGAGCGTGACTGTTCACGGATTGACGCTCACTGCGATTATTACCAAGCTGGTGGGGGGTTGCGGAAGGGACTGCGGTCGTGAGCGGTGGACAAAGTGGGCTCACCCGATTGCTGACAGCAGCGGAGACAGCGGCGCCGGCGGACGCCGTCGACGTGATCGCGGAGGACCTGCGGCGGCGTTTCGAGGCCACTAAGGTCTCTTTCCTCATCGTGGACCTGACAGGGAAGGCGGTGGCTCGGCTGTCCACCGCTCCCACTCAGGGTGGGCGGCAGGCCGAGCGGGTTCCCCTGTTCGGCAGTGTCTACGAGGAGGTGATCCGTACCCAGCGCCTGTATCAGGACGCGACCGGCGAGGGGCAGCGGGTGATCGTGCCCGTCACCAACCGCGGGGATGCGATCGGGCTGCTGGAACTGCTCCTGCCGACCGGCCCTGGCGAGGACGTGCTCGACGCAGTCGGGGAAGCCGCCCACATCCTGGCCTACATCGTGATCGCCAACGGCCGCTTCACCGATCTCTACACCTGGGGCAAACGCTCCAAGCCGGCCACCCTGGCAGCTGAAATCCAGTACCAGCTGCTGCCCCTGTCGCTGTCGTGCGAGGCCGCACAGTTCACCCTGTGCGGGAACCTGGAGCCCTCCGAGGACCTCAGCGGCGACACCTTCGACTACACCGTGGACCGCGACACCTTGCACGTGTCGGTGACCGATCCCATGGGCCACGACATGGATTCCGCCCTGGCCGCCACGGTCCTGGTGGGCGCCCTGCGCGGTGCCCGCCGGGCGGGCACCGGCCTGGGCGAACAGGCCCACCGGGCAGACCAGGCACTGATCGAACACGGCCACGGTCATGCCACCGGGCAGCTCCTGCGCATCAATCTCCATACCGGGCGGGCCCGGTTCGTCAACGCCGGTCATCCCTGGCCGCTGCGCATGCGCGACGGGGCTGTGGAGACGATTGCCTGCGAGGTGGACCATCCCTTCGGGCTGTCTGAGCTGACTCCCCACCCGTACCGTGTGCAGGACCTCGACCTGCGGCCCGGTGACCGTCTGCTCATGTTCACCGACGGCATGCTCGAACGTCACGGAGAGAAGGTCGATCTGCCCGCCCTGCTGGGGTGCACCCGGAATCTGCACCCGAGGGAGACCGCGCTGGCGCTGACGTCCGCGGTCCGGGACGCCGCCGACGGCCGGCTCGAAGACGATGCCACCGCCGTCTGCCTGGACTGGCACGGCCCCCAGGAGACCCAGCGGCACGTCAGCAGCGGCGCAGACACCCGGCAAGCCTCAGCCGCACGCACGAAGGACCAGTCGTGACCTGGGTGAACGGTGCCAACGCGAATGAGACATCACGAGGTGTCTGGAGAACCGTCCCACTTCTCCTCGGCGGCCCACCCATCGGGCGGCGCCGGGTTGGTGACGGGGGCCGCGAGCATCGGGTCCGGCAGCGCCCACATGCGCCATGCCTTCCACGCGGGCGCCCCTTCGTGCGGTGCTGCTGTTCCCCGTTACTCGAGTTGACCGAGTTCCCAAGCACTCGCCGGTGCCTTTGCCGAGTTGCTAGGCAGCCTCTTTGGCAGCCCGCGCCATGACTTGCGGACAACCGTGCACCAGAATGAGGGCTCGAAGCCGTTCGTGCGATGGCCGATGGAGGGCGACCGTAAGGCGGCCCAGACGGCTGTCTGTCATTGCCGGTCGCGAGTGGGCGGGGAGTCAACTCATTCTCAGCCTGCTCCGGCCAGGTTGGGCATTGGTTCGGGCGAAGCCATCCGGCTGTGGTCGGTAGATGCCGATACGCCGGGATCGATGCGACGGTTGCGCGATGCCGTCCCGGACGGGGGTCTGACTCTTGAGATCTTTGACCGAAGTGTCCAGTCACAGGCTTGTCGACCGTCGTTGCGGGCTGGCTTCTGCTGTCACCGAGCCACAGGGCGTGTCCCAATAGGGGCCTTGCCGAGTTCCAGGCGCCATCACGGTTCAGACCGCCCGAGCGGGCCGGTGCCATCCACTCAGCGTGTCACCCTGCGGGAGGCGAACCACCATGACGACCAGACAGCGCAGCACCTCCTCCAGTACGGATCCTCCCGTGCGGAGAGAAGTCGTGCTCGGCGTGGACACGCACGGTGAGGTGCACGTCGCCGCCGTGGTGTCCCCGCTGGGCAAGATCCTGGGCACCGAGTCCTTTCCGGCGACGGTGGCCGGCTACCGGCGGCTGCTCGTGTGGGCCCGCAGGCGGGGGACGGTGCGCCGGGCCGGTGTGGAGGGCACCGGTACCTTCGGCGCGGGCCTGTCCCGCTACCTGCTGACCCAGCAGATCCAGGTGTTCGAAGTGAACCGGCCCGACCGCACAGCCCGCCGTCTGCTCGGCAAGTCGGACCCGCTCGATGCGCAGGCCGCAGCGCGAGCCGTGCTCAGCGGTCGCACCCGGGCCCAGGCCAAGTCCGGCGACGGACCCGTGCAAGGCGCCCGGATCTACAAACTCGCCAAGGACTCCGCCGTCAAGGCCCGCACACAGGCGATCAACCAGCTCAAGGCCGTCCTGGTGATCGCCGACCCCGCCCTGCGGGAACGGTTGTCGAGCTTGGGCAATGCCGAGCTGTTCCGCACCTGCGCGACCCTCAGCCCACCCGATGGTGGGGGAGACGAGGACGCGGTGGTCCAGGCCACCCACATGACATTACGCATGCTCGCCGAACGCATCGAACAGCTCACCGGGCAGATCAACGAGCTGAACCAACGCCTGACCCGACTCGTCGAACGCCACGCGCCGCAACTGCTCGTACCGATGGGCATCGGCCCGGACAGCGCCGTCACTCTCCTGATCACCATGGGGGACAATCCCGAGCGGCTGAACACCGAGGCGTCCTTTGCTGCCCTTTGCGGAGTCAGCCCCATCGAGTACTCCTCCGGGCGGCGCATCACGCGACGGCTCAACCACGGCGGCGACCGGCAGGCCAACGCCGCCCTGCACCGCATCGTGTTCACCCGCCTGCGCCACGACCCCCGAACCCAGGCGTACTACGAACGCCGCACCCAGGAAGGCAAGACCCGGCGTGAGATCATCCGATGCCTCAAGCGATATGCCGCCCGAGAGGTCTTCAACCTGGTCAGACCGGTTTCTCGCGCCCCCGTGTTATAGGGGCGTCCGTGAGACGTGAGAGGGTCTGGGGCGTGAGTGAGACACCACCGAACACCCTGCAATACCGCTTTGACGGGCCAGAAGACGCTCCGGTCCTGATCTTGGGTCCCTCACTGGGTACCACATGGCACATGTGGGACCGCCAGGTGCCGGAGCTGACCAAGCAATGGCGGGTCTTCCGCTTCGATCTGCCCGGCCACGGCGGCGCCCCCGCCCGCCCGGCCGGTTCCGTCGCCGAGCTGACCACCCGGCTGCTGGCCACGCTCGATTCGCTCGGCGTGCAGCGGTTCGGCTACGCGGGCTGTGCGCTGGGCGGTGCGATCGGCATCGAGCTGGCCCTGCGCCATCCCGAGCGGCTTGCCTCGCTGGCGGTGGTCGCGGCCTCGCCCCGGTTCGGCACCGCCGACGAGTTCCGGCAGCGCGGGGTGATCGTCCGTACGAACGGCCTCGACCCGATCGCCCGGACCTCGCCGGACCGCTGGTTCACCGGCGGGTTCGCCGCGGCCCAGCCGGCCATAACCGAGTGGGCGGTGCAGATGGTCCGCACCACCGACCCGGGCTGCTACATCGCCGCCTGCGAGGCGCTCGCCGCGTTCGACGTACGGTCCGAGCTGGGCCGGGTCGGCGTGCCGACGCTCGTGCTCGTCGGCTCCGACGACCAGGTCACCGGGCCCGCCGAGGCCCGCACCCTGGTCGCCGGCATCCCGGACGCCCGGCTCGCGGTCGTCCCCGGCGCCTCCCACCTGGTCCCGGTCGAGCAGCCGGCGGCCGTCACCGACCTGCTGGTGCACCACTTCGCCACCGCCTGGCAGCAGCCCTACGACACCGGCCAGACCGCCCTGCCGGCCGCCCCGGTCAACCCGGCCATCGCCGCGGCACCGCACACCGCGCCGGTCGCCGAGATAGCCCCGGCCGCCGTACCGGCACAGCCGGCCGCGCGCCCCGACCGGTACGAGACCGGGCTCAAGATCCGCCGGGAGGTCCTCGGCGACGCACACGTGGACCGGGCGCTGGCCGAGGCCGAAGGGTTCTCCGCGGAGTTCCAGGAGTTCATCACCCGCTACGCCTGGGGCGAGATCTGGGACCGGCCGGGCCTGGACCGCCGCACCCGCAGCTGCATCACGCTGACCGCGCTGGTCGCGGGCGGACATCTGGAGGAGCTGGCCTTCCACACCCGGGCCGCGCTGCGCAACGGGCTCACCCCGGACGAGATCAAGGAGGTGCTGCTCCAGGCGGCCGTGTACTGCGGGGTGCCGGCCGCGAACAGCGCCTTCCGGGTGGCCCGGCAGGTCATACAGGAGGAGACCACGCCCGCCGAGTGAGCCCGGCCACCCGGTGCAGGGCAGGATGGGCAGACATGAAGCTCACGAAGAAGTCCCACGCCTGCGTCCGCCTCGACAAGGACGGTCAGACCCTCGTCATCGACCCCGGTGGGTTCAGCGAGGAGGACGCCGCGCTCGGCGCGGACGCCATCCTGATCACGCACGAGCACCCGGACCACTTCGACGAGTTCCGGCTCCGGGCCGCGATGGAGAACAACCCGACGGCCCGGATCTGGACGCTGAAGTCCGTCGCCGACCGGATCACGGCGGCCTTCCCGGGCCGGGTGCACACCGTCGGCCACGGTGACACCTTCACCGCGGCCGGCTTCGACGTACAGGTCCACGGCGAACTGCACGCCGTGATCCACCCGGACATCCCGCGGATCACCAACGTCGGCTATCTGATCGACGACGGCAAGGTCTTCCACCCCGGCGACGCCCTCACCGTCCCCGACCATCCGGTGGAGACGCTGATGCTGCCGGTGATGGCCCCGTGGAACAAGATCTCCGAGGTCATCGACTACGTCCGCGAGCTGAAGCCGCGGCGCGCCTACGACGTCCACGACGCCCTGCTGACCGACCTGGCCCGACCGATCTACGACCGCCAGATCGGCGCCCTGGGCGGCACGGACCACCAGCGGCTGACGCCGGGGGCCTCGACGCAGCTCTGAGCCCGTTGTCACAGGCTCCGGGTAGGTTGTGAGGCATGCGCATCGCTACCTGGAACGTGAACTCGATCACCGCCCGCCTGCCGCGGCTGCTGGCCTGGCTGGAGAGCAGCGGCACCGACGTGCTGTGCCTGCAGGAGGCCAAGGTCGCCGAGGCGCAGTTCCCGTCCGACCAGCTGCGCGAGCTGGGCTATGAGTCGGCGGTCCACGCGACCGGCCGGTGGAACGGCGTAGCGGTGCTCTCCCGGGTCGGCATCGAGGACGTCGTCAAGGGCCTGCCCGGCGACCCGGGCTTCGACGGGGTGACCGAGCCGCGCGCCATCTCGGCGACCTGCGGCCCGGTCCGCGTCTGGTCGGTGTACGTCCCCAACGGCCGCGAGGTGGAACACCCGCACTACGCGTACAAGCTCCAGTGGTTCGAGGCCCTGAAGGCGGCCGTCGCCGGTGACGCGGGCGGCAGCCGCCCGTTCGCCGTCCTGGGGGACTACAACGTGGCGCCGACCGACGACGATGTCTACGACCCGGCCGTCTTCGAGGGCTCCACCCACGTCACCCCCGCCGAGCGCGCGGCCCTGGCCTCCCTGCGCGAGGCGGGCCTGAACGACGTGGTGCCGCGCCCGCTGAAGTACGACCAGCCGTTCACGTACTGGGACTACCGCCAGCTCTGCTTCCCGAAGAACCGCGGCATGCGCATCGACCTGGTGTACGGCAACGCACCCTTCGCCAAGGCGGTCAAGGACGCCTACGTGGACCGCGAGGAGCGCAAGGGCAAGGGTGCCTCCGATCACGCTCCCGTGGTGGTCGACCTCGACGTCTGATGCCACGCTGGGTCCATGAACCTTCCGTTCCTGGGCCACCGGCACAAGAAGAACGGTGACGCGCCGCCCCCCTCCGACCCCGAGGCGGTCGCCGCGCTGCTCTCCGAGTGCGAACTGCTCCGCTCGCAGGCGGCCCGGGCCGGTGTCCGCCTCGACGACACCCCGGCCTCCCTGGAGGCCCTGGACCAGCTCGTGCCGCGCTGGCGCGACGACGCCGAGACCCTGCCCTGGCTGGGCAACGACGCGGGGCTGTATCTGGGCACGGTCGTGGTGCGCACCGTGCCCGGCGCCGCCTGGCACATCCGCCCCGACGGCGAGCCCGTCGTACGGCTGGCCTCCGGCCGTGAGGTGGAGGTCGCGGGCGCCGGGCAGGACTGGGCGGCGAGCGGCGTCCCCGAGCTCTCCCAGCTGTACGCGGAGATCGCCGAGACCTGAGCCGCCCCGCCATCCTGTGCGGTAAATACGGCTAATGCCCGAAAAGTGCGTGTCGTCCCTCAAGTCCGTCGGTGTCTGGATAGTTTGCGGCAACCACGACACAGCTGAGAGCGAGTGGGGCTGCGTACGTATGGCCACCGTCGAACCGACCGACCACGCTTCCCTGTTGGCGCTCCGATCCGAACCCCCTCGTCATCCTCGCCCCGTCCCCTGGAGCCCGTATCTCCTGTTCGGCACCGGCCAGTTCAAGACCCGGGGGAAGCTCGACTACGATTTGCCGTTCATCCCTGTGGTGATGGTGATCTCGCCGATCCGCACCGGGATGTGCCGCAGGACCGAGGCCGTGACGGTCGCCACGGCCGGACCTGGGGCGCTGCTGCCGGGTGGGGAGCCCCCGATGGCCCCGAAACCCTAGGGGGGCGGCAGTTCACGGGCCAGGCTCGTCCGGCGGCAGCCGGAGATCACTGCTCGCGCACGGGGACGGACACGTACGACGGGTCGTCCGAGGGCGAGGAGAAGGTCAGCTGCGCGCCGGACGGGTTGTGCTCGATGTACAGCGGGTCGACCGTATCGACCACCAGTGCGAGGCGGTGTCCGGCGGGGACGTCGTAGGCCGTGGAGAACAGGTCCAGGTCGACGTCGAACGGCTCGCCGGGCGTCCGTCCGTGCCAGGTGTACGGCGCGTTCGTGACGAGCTTGCCGATACCGAGCGGCCCCACGTCGTACAGATAGGCGACGAGGGTGCCGCTCTCCGCGGTCGGGGTCAGCGTGGTGTGCAGGGCGGCCGTGCCCCGCACCTGCTGGGCGGTGCCGTACCGCTCGGACTGCCACACGGCCGCCCAGCGGCGCGGCAGCAGCGGGATGGCGGCCATCGGAGGCAACTGGGCGACCTGGTCGAGGATGCTGGAGAGGAAGACGATCCCGCCGTCGGCGCCGGAGTCGACGTTCGCGTGAATCGTGGTGGAGCCGGCGAGCGCGATCTTCCGGCGGGTCGCGGCGATCGACTTCCAGTCCGGGTAGCCCTCGTATCCCCCCGCGCTACGGGACTTCAGCTGGACCGGCTGCTCACGGTCGATGCCGTTGTCGGCGCCCTTCAGATAGTGGTCGAACCAGCGCTCGGTGTCCGCCCAGACGTCGTTGGGCAGCCCGAACAGGCCGGTCAGCTCGGGGGTCGCATGGTCGCCGGGGCGCAGCTCCAGGCGCTTGGGCCCCTTCAGCTTCTCGTAGAAGTCGGCGTACTGGTTGGCCGGGAAGACCGTGTCGCCCCAGGCGTTGGCGAGCATGACGGCCGCGCCGTTGTCGTTCAGCTGGTCGACATAGGTCGCGGCGGAACGTTTCCTCCCCCAGTCGATCATCTCCTGTTCCTTCGACAGGTTCGAGGAGTACAGGTTGTCGAAGATCTCCCGCAGTTCGGGGCTCTCCCGGCCGGTGAGGGTGGCCGCCCCGTCCAGCACGGCCGCGGCCTGGACGTGCTGGGTGCGCCCCGAGTAGATGGAGGCGATCAGGTCCGCCCAGCCGCTGAGCGCGGCCACGGCCTTGATGCGCTTGTCGTGCGCGGCGGCGAGCAGGCTGATCCCGGCGCCGTACGACACCCCGGCCATGCCGACGTGCGCCGGGTCGGCCGGAGTGTTCGCAAGGGCCCAGTCGATGACCTTGGAGGCGTCCGCTATGTCCGGCGGACCGGCCACTTCTATCTGGCCGCCGGACTGCCAGAAGCCGCGCACGTTGTAGGTGAGCACCACATAGCCTGAGTCGGCCAGCTTCTGAGCCTGCGCCAGGTACTCCACCTGCGGCAGGCTCCAGCTCGTGGGCAGCACGATGAGCGGGTAGCCGTGCGAGCCGTCGGCGCCCGCGGGCGTGACGACGTTGGCCTTCAGTACAGTGCCGCCGTCGCCGGTGATGTCGACGAACCGGACGGACGGGGTGCCGGCCTGGGCGGCGGGCGCCAGGCCGACGACGCTGCCGGCGACGAGCGCCGCCGAGACGGCTCCTGCGGCGGAGGCGCGCAGTGCGGTGCGACCGTGTCCCATGGGTCACTCCTTCACTAGTTCAAGTGCAAAGTGACCCGACAGTAACCTTGGCCCCTTACCGCAAGTAACCTGTCAGTAAGTTACGTACCGGTAAAGATTGTTGAACCGCTAAGCGGCCGTATCGGCGGACGCCGTCTCGGGCAGCGGCGTCCGCGCCGCCCGCGTCACGTCCGCCACCAGCTCGACCACGTCCGGGCCGTACGCCTGCGAGTTGAGGACCTTCAGCAGCAGCACGAAGGACCCGGTGCCGTACTTGCGGTACAGCCGCTCGTGGTGGCGGGCGAGATAGCGGGTGGCGGCCTGGTTGGTGATGGCCCGCTGGCCGCAGAAGAGGAACACCGGGCGGCCCGCGCCGTGCCCGTCCGCGGTGAGCCGCGCGAGCAGCACGTACTCGCTCCGGCCGCCCTCCATGCGGTAGTCCTCACCGCCGATCCGGAAGGCGCCGAGATCCGGGCCGGCATCGGCGTCGACGTTCACCCGCACGCCCGGCAGCAGCGAGGAGAGATGAGCCCCCATCCGGCGGTTCGAAGCGGGCCCGCCCAGGCAGAACTCCGTCCGCTCGCCGAACCCCTGCTGGGTGGCGTCGTGCGCCACGACCTCGGCGTGCGCATTGCAGTCCTTGATGAGAGCCGAGAGCTCCAGCAGGGCGAACACATCGTGCCGCATCACCACCAGTTCCGGTCCGCCCGCGTTGCGGTTGACCACGAGCAGCGACTCCGAGTTCTCCGGCAGCCCGAAGAACGCCTGCTTGCGCCGCAGCCTGCGGCGCCACAGATACGTACGGGCGAGCCAGCCCAGCGAGGCGGATATCCCGGTCGCGACCAGGCCCAGGACGATGTTGCGCACGTCGTCGTTCATGGCCGGGCATGGTAGCGGGCCCGGGCAACGGCTACGTACCGGTGTTCGAACTGTGACGGTCGTATGGCGGGTGGCCCAGGCGTACTGTCGGTACTACGGCAATCTGGTTACGCTGCGCGGACTGTCCCGACGGGAGGTTCGGATGGGTCGTCCTGGCACGCGGAAACTGGCGGTTCTGGCGGTCTCGGCCGCACTGGTGTCGGTGGGGGCGGCGGCGCCACCCGCCGCGACAACGACCGGCACGCCCACCAAGGTTCCCGTGGCGGTGGGCTACGGCGGCGCGGTCGCCAGCGTCGACGCCGACGCCTCCGCCGCCGGCATCGAGGTCCTCAGACGCGGCGGCAACGCGGTCGACGCGGCCGTGGCCACCGCCGCCGCCCTCGGCGTCACCGAGCCCTACTCGGCCGGCGTCGGCGGAGGCGGCTACTTCGTCTACTACGACGCCAAGTCCCGCACGGTGCACACCATCGACGGCCGCGAGACGGCACCGCTCAGCGCCGACTCCGACCTGTTCACCGAGAACGGCAAGCCGCTCGCCTTCGCCGACGCCGTCAGCAGCGGACTGAGCGTCGGCACCCCGGGCACGCCCGCCACCTGGCAGACCGCGCTGGACGAGTGGGGCAGCAGGCGGCTCGGTACGCTCCTGAAGCCGGCCGAGCGGATCGCGCGCGACGGCTTCACCGTGGACGACACCTTCCGCGCGCAGACCGCGTCCAACGAGAAGCGATTCCGCTACTTCCCGGACACCGCCAGGCTGTTCCTGCCGAACGGACAGCTCCCGGTCGTCGGCTCCACCTTCAAGAACCCCGAACTCGCCCGCACCTACGAGGAGATGGGCCGCGAGGGCATCGACGCGATCTACCGCGGGGACATCGGCGACGACATCGTCAACACGGTCGAGCGCCCGCCCGTGGACCCCGCCTCCGGCTGGAACGCGCGCCCCGGCAAGCTGGAGGAGAAGGACCTCGCCGTCTACCGGGCCAAGTTCCAGGCGCCCACCAGGACGTCGTACCGCGGTCTGAACGTGTACTCCATCGCCCCCTCCTCCTCCGGTGGCACGACCGTCGGCGAGGCCCTCAACATCCTGGAGGGGACCGACCTTTCCAAGGCGAGCGAGGCGCAGTACCTGCACCACTTCATCGAGGCCAGCCGGATCGCCTTCGCCGACCGCGGGCGCTGGGTCGGCGACCCCGCCTTCGAGGACGTACCGACCAAGCAGCTGCTGTCGCAGAAGTACGCCGACTCGCGCGCCTGCCTGATCAAGGACGACGCGGTCCTCACCAGCCCGCTCGCCCCCGGCGACCCGCGCCACCCCGCGGCCTGCGGCCAGGGCGGTACGGCGGCCCCGACGACGTACGAGGGCCAGAACACCACCCACCTGACCGTGGCCGACAAGTGGGGCAACGTCGTCTCCTACACGCTCACCATCGAGCAGACCGGCGGCAGCGGCATCACCGTGCCCGGCCGGGGCTTCCTGCTCAACAACGAGCTGACCGACTTCTCCTTCACCCCGGCCAACCCGGCCGTGCACGACCCGAACCTGCCCGGTCCGGGCAAGCGGCCCCGCTCGTCGATCTCCCCGACGATCGTCCTCGACCAGCACAACAGGCCGGTCGTGGCGCTGGGTTCACCCGGTGGCGCGACCATCATCACCACCGTGCTGCAGACCCTCACCGAGTTCCTCGACCGGCATCTGCCGCTGGTCGACGCCATCGCCGCACCCCGCGCCAGCCAGCGCAACGCGGCCAGGACCGAACTCGAACCCGCCCTCTACAACAGCGACCTGAGGACCCGGCTGGAAGCCATCGGGCACTCCTTCTCGCTCAACCCCGAGATCGGGGCGGCGACCGGAGTGCAGCGGCTGCCGGACGGCAAGTGGCTGGCCGCCGCCGAGAAGGTACGGCGTGGCGGCGGCTCGGCGATGGTGGTGGACCCGGCGCCGTAGGCCCTCACGACCCGCCCTCACAACTCCGGTGCGGGCGGCCGGTCTTCCTGTGTACGGAAGTCCAGCCGTCCGCCCAGGACGTCCACCGTCACCCGGCTGCCCTCGGAGATCGTGCCGTCCAGCAGCCGCCTCGACAGCTGGTTGTCCACCTCCCGCTGGATGGTGCGGCGCAGCGGACGGGCACCGTACTCCGGCTGGTAGCCGCGCTCGGCGAGCCAGTCGACGGCCGCGTCCGTGAACTCGACCGAGACGCCCTGCCCCTCCAGCAGCCGCCGGGTGCTCTCCAGCAACAGGTCGGTGATCTGTCGCAGTTGCTCGCCGGTCAGCTGCTTGAAGACCACGATCTCGTCGATGCGGTTGAGGAACTCCGGCCGGAAGTGCTCGCGCAGCGGCCTGAGGATCTGCTCGCGCCGCGCCTCCTCGTCCGCCTCCGCGCCGCCCGGCCCGAACCCGATCCCGGCACCGCGCCGGGTGATCGCCTCGGAGCCGAGGTTGCTGGTCATCACGACGACCGTGTGGGTGAAGTCCACCGTCCGGCCCTGGGAGTCGGTCAGCCGGCCGTCGTCCAGGACCTGCAGCAGGATGTTGAAGACGTCCGGGTGCGCCTTCTCCACCTCGTCCAGCAGGAGCAGCGAGTACGGGTGCCGGCGCACCACCTCGGTGAGCTGCCCGGCCTCCTCGTGCCCGACGTAACCGGGCGGGGCGCCCACCAGCCGGGAGACGGTGTGCCGCTCCTGGTACTCGCTCATGTCGAGCCGGACCATGCGGTCCTCGCTGCTGAACAGTGCCTCGGCGAGCGCCCGGGCCAGCTCGGTCTTGCCGACCCCGGTCGGGCCGAGGAACAGGAAGCTGCCGATCGGCCGGTTCGGGCTCGCCAGGCCCGCGCGGGAGCGCAGTACGGCCTCGGAGACCACGGCGACGGCCTGCTCCTGGCCGACGACCCGCTGGTGCAGGTGTTCCTCCAGGCCGAGCAGCCGCTCCTTCTCCTCCTGGGTGAGCCGGCTGACCGGGATACCGGTCTGCCGGGACACCACCTCGGCGACGGCCTCCGCCGTCACCTCCAGATCCAGCCCCTCGTCGGCCCTGTCGTCGCCGCTCGCCTCGGTGATCCGCTGCTTCAGCTCGCCGATCCGGTCGCGCAGCTCCTTGGCCTTGTCGTAGTCCTCGTCGGCGACCGCCTGGTCCTTGTCCCGGACCAGCTGCTCGCTCTCGCGCTCCATCGCGCGCACGTCCGTGCCCTTGGTGCGCGCGCCGAGCCGTACCCGGGCGCCCGCCTGGTCGATCAGATCGATCGCCTTGTCCGGCAGCCGCCGGTCGCTGAGATACCGGTCCGACAGCTCCACGGCCGCGACCAGCGCCTCGTCGGTGTAACGGACCTGGTGGTGGGCCTCGTACCGGTCCTGCAGCCCGCGCAGGATCTCGATGGTGTCCTCGGCCGTCGGCTCGGGCACCAGGATCGGCTGGAACCGGCGGGCCAGCGCCGCGTCCTTCTCGATCCGGCGGAACTCCTCCAGCGTGGTCGCGCCCACGATGTGCAGCTCGCCCCGGGCCAGGGCGGGCTTGAGGATGTTCGCGGCGTCCATCGCACCGCCCTCGCCGCCCGAGCCCGCGCCCACGACGGTGTGCAGCTCGTCGATGAACACGATCAGCTTGTCCGAGTGGGCGCGGATCTCCTCCACGATGTTGTTCAGGCGCTCCTCGAAGTCGCCCCGGTAGCGGGTGCCCGCGACGACGCCGGTCAGGTCCAGGGCGACGACGCGGCGGTCCAACAGGCCGTCCGGGACCTCCCCGTCGGCGATGCGCTGCGCGAGCCCCTCCACGATGGCCGTCTTGCCGACACCGGCGTCCCCGATCAGGACGGGGTTGTTCTTGCCGCGCCGCGACAGCACCTCGATGGTCTGCTCGATCTCCGTGTCCCGGCCGATGACCGGGTCGATCCGGCCCTGCCGGGCCAGGTCGGTCATATCGCGTCCGTACTTGTCCAGCGTGGGCGTGCCGGTGGCCCGGTGCCGCTCCGGGCGCGCCTGGGTGGTCTCCGGGGCCTCGGGCGGCAGGGAGCCGGCCGAGAACCGGGCCGCGTGCAGGATGTGCCCGGCCGCCGAGTCCGGGTTGGCGGCCAGCGCGCTCAGCACATGCTCCGGGCCGATGTATCCGGCCCCGCTCGCCCGTGCCAGGTCGTGTGCGTCCAGCAGGGCGCGCTTGACGGCCGGGGTGAGGGACAGCGAGGTCGGCGGCGGGACCTCGCCGGGCACGTGCGTGACCGGCCCCGCCCGGTCGTCGATCTCCGACGCCAGCGAGTCCGGGTCCGCGCCCGCCCGGCTCAGCAGACTCCGGGTGGGCTCGGCCGCCACCGCCGCACGCAGCAGGTGCTGGGTGTCCAGATCCCGGCTGCCGTGCTCGGCGGCGTACAGGGCGGCTCCTCTGACCAGCTCACGGGCCGGCTGGCTGAGCAGACGGCCGATGTCGATGTGGCGTTTCGCTCCGCCGGGGGCGCCGCCGAAGAAGCGCGCCAGGAATTCACCGAAGGGGTCAGGAGGGTAGCCGTTGGTCATGGCATGTGTTCCTTCGCTGACGACTGACTCCGCCGGGTAACCGGGTGGGGGCCGTTCATGCCCACGATGACACGAAGTGGTGGGGTGGGCATGTTCGCCTGCGGGGGAGGGGCTTTCCGTCCGCTGCCGGCTGCGGGTGCCTTCGTGGCTGCCCGCGCGGTGCCCCGTGACCCGGGGCCGGCTGCCCCTAGTGCCTCTCGGTGAGAACCCTCGGACCGCTCTCCGTGATCGCCACCGTGTGCTCCACGTGGGCCGCGCGGGAGCCGTCGCTCGTCCGCAGGGTCCAGCCGTCGGCCGCCTCGTAGTAGGTGTCCTTGCCGCTCGCGATGAGCATGGGCTCGATGGCGAGGACCATGCCCGGGCGCAACGGCAGCCCTCGCCCCGGCCGGCCCTCGTTCGGGACCTCGGGGTCCTCGTGCATCCGGCGGCCGATGCCGTGGCCGCCGAAGCCGTGCATGATGCCGTAGCCGGCCGCGCGGCAGACCCGGCCGACGGCGTGCGCGATGTCGCCGATGCGATGGCCTGCGACGGCCGCCTCGATGCCGGCCGCGAGCGCCCGCTCGGCCGTCTCGATCAGACGGCGGTCCGCCGGGCGGGGGCGGCCCACGGTGAAGCTGAGCGCCGAGTCGCCGACCCAGCCGTCCAGCTCGGCGCCGCAGTCGATCGAGACCAGGTCGCCGTCGCGGAGCCGGTAGCCGGTGGGGATGCCGTGCACGATCGCGTCGTTCACGGAGGCGCAGATCACGGCGGGGAAGGGGACCGGGGCGAAGGAGGGGCGATAGCCGAGGAACGGCGAGGAGGCCCCGGCCTCGCGCAGCACCCCCCGCGCCACCTCGTCCAGCTCCAGCAGGGAGACGCCGACGTCCGCGGCCTGGCGTACGGCGGTCAGGGCCCGTGCGACGACCTGGCCGGCGGCGTGCATCGCGTCGATCGATGTGTCTGTCTTCAGCTCCACCATGCCAATTACTATACCGGTATTTTAATGGGGGGTGCATCGGGCGGGCCGGTATTAGAATGGGTGGCATGGTGCGCACCCCCCTCACCCCCGAAGAGCGCGAACGCGGCGAGCGGCTCGGGCGGTTGCTGCGCGAGGCGCGCGGCGACCGGAGCATGGCCGAGGTGGCCGCGCGGGCGGGCGTCTCCGCCGAGACGCTCCGCAAGATCGAGACGGGGCGGGCGCCGACACCCGCGTTCTTCACCGTGGCCGCGCTGGCCGGGGTCCTCGGGCTGTCGATGGACGAGCTGCTCGCGCGGTGCGCGCTCGTGGCCGCGTGAGGCGCCGGGTCCGCGCAGCGGCCGGGGGCTCGCGCTGAGCTGTCCGCGCACTGCCGGAAAACTCTGCGTAGCAGCGCCGTAACACGGCTGGTGTTGCCTAACCGGCGGAGTACCGGCGGCCGGGCGGGAGCTGAGCGATGGCGGTGGATCAACACACCGGCGGAGTACGGGAGTTCGCGAGCTACCTGGACGGCCTGCTGGCGCGCCTGGACCAGGGCGGCGGCTGGAGCGGCGTCTTCTGGCAGCGCGACCCGGACGGCATGCGGGCCTGCCTGGACGGGCGCGAGGTGCTGCCGTGGGACGTGGTGGAGGCGCTGCTGGAGGACCTCGCGGGGGCGTACGGCCCCGCCGCCGCGGCGGCCGAGCGGGAACGGGCCCGCGCCCTGTACCGGGCCGCTCTCGCGGCGTACGACGCCCGCCCCGGCGCGCGGGACACCTTGCTCGACCGCCTCGACGTCATGCTCCGCGAACAGCGCTACGCCGCCGAACGCCAAGCCGGACTGACCGACCTGCTGTCCGCACCACCCTCCCCCGAAGACGCCGACTTCCTCCGCCTCGACCTCGCCTGGGCCCAGGACGACCACGCCCGCGCCACCGCCCGCTGTACGGAACTCCGGCGTCGCTTGGCGGAGTTGGACCGACGGGAGGCGGTGAGCGTGCGGGGCGTGCGGCACGGGGCCGACTCCGGGCCCCTGCGGGTCGGAGGCGAGGACCCGGAGGCACCGGGACCCTCGGGAGCGCCTGCTGCGGCGCCGTCGCGCTTCGGGGGCGCCGACAGCGATGCCGGGCACTCCCGCCCCCCTGCCCTCACCGCGGACCATCACTCCACGCCCAGCGGCGGCACCACCCCCACCCGGGACCCGTATCCGACGCCGCCGCCCCAGCCCCCGCCTGCCGATGGCATGCCGGCCCAGTCCCGGCATGCCGACGGCCCTGTCCGGGCCCCGCACGCCGCGGCCTCGGGCGGAGCCACGTCCGGTCCGGCCTCGCGGTTGGGTACGCGCGCTCCGGCCTCGCGTGCCGCGGCCTCGGGTCCCGCGCCTTATGTCGACGGTGTGGCTTGGGATTCGCCTGGCACGATGCCTCCCGAGTCCGGGCATGCCGACGGCTCTGTCCGGGCCCCGCACGCCGCGGCCTCGGGCGGAGCCACGTCCGGTCCGGCCTCGCGGTTGGGTACGCGCGCTCCGGCCTCGCGTGCCGCGGCCTCGGGTCCCGCGCCTTATGTCGACGGTGTGGCTTGGGATTCGCCTGGCACGATGCCTCCCGAGTCCGGGCATGCCGACGGCTCTGCCCGGGTGCCGCACACCCCGGCCTCGGGTGGAGCTGCGTCCGGTCCGGCCTCGCGGTTGGGTACGCGCGCTCCGGCCTCGCGTGCCGCGGCCTCGGGTCCCGCGCCTTATGTCGACGGTGTGGCTTGGGATTCGCCTGGCACGATGCCTCCCGAGTCCGGGCATGCCGACGGCTCTGCCCGGGTGCCGCACACCCCGGCCTCGGGTGGAGCTGCGTCCGGTCCGGCCTCGCGGTTGGGTACGCGCGCTCCGGCCTCGCGTGCCGCGGCCTCGGGTCCCGCGCCTTATGTCGACGGTGTGGCTTGGGATTCGCCTGGCACGATGCCTCCCGGGTCCCGGCATGCCGATGGCTCTGCCCCGGCCCCGCATGCCAACGCCTCCGGCCCGGCCCCGCGTGCGGGCGCGTCTGCTCCGCCCCCGCACGTCGACGGGCTCGCTCGTGACCCCCACGCCGTCCCACCCGCCCAGCCCTCACATGCCAACGGCCCCGCTCACGCCCCGCACCCCGTACCACCCCCGCACGTCGCCCCGCCCGGTCACGTCCCCGACCCCACCCCTCCCGACGCCGCCACGTCCGCCCCGCCCCCGCCCCAAGCCGACGCAGCCCCCACCCCCAAGGCGCCCAAGCCCCGCAAACGGCGGCGTGGCAGTGCCCGGTTCGCCGGGATGGCGGAGGACGCCGGGACTGCCGTCGTGCCGCAGGCGGCCCCGTCGGTCGTGCCGGAGGCGGGTCCGCGTGGGGCCCGGTTCGCCGGGGGTGCCGAGGAGCCCGGCGGGGCGGGGGTGGTCGGCGGCGAGGCGGTGGATGTCGAGGCGACCCCGGCGGTCGCCGGAGTCGTGGCGCGGCTCGGGCGGTTGCGGGGTGCGGGGCGCAGTGGGGAGGCGCATGTGCTGCTCGTCGAGGTCGCGCAGTGGCCGCCCGGCCGCTTCCCGGTACTCGCGGACGCGCTGCACCGGGCCGGGCTGGGTGCCGACTGGGTCACGCTGCTGTGGGAGGCCGCCTCGCTGCCCGCGGAGCGGCTGGTCGCCGCCGCCGACGCGCTGGCCGCCGCCGGACGGGACGCCGACGCCCAGCAGTTGCTGCGGCAGGGCGCGGCCCGCCCGGCGGAGCAGATCGGCGCGGCCGTGCTGCGGCTGGAGGGGGAGGGGCGCCGACGGGAGGCGGAGGCGCTGCTCGATGCCTGTGTGCGGGTCCGTACGGCGGAAGAGGCCGCCCGCAGCGTCGTACCCGATCCGCGCCGGCTCGTGCCGCTGCTGCTCCGTGCCGCGCAGGCCGTCTCCGACGAGCGGCACTGGGATCTGGTGCACGCCCTGCGGGTGGCCGGGCACGCGACGTGAGCGGCTGAACGTCCTATCGTCCCGGTATGCTCCGTTTCATCCCTTCGAGTGACCCCTTCGCTCACCCACAGGGGTGTGAAACATGATCGACTCCGCGGGTTGACGACGATGGTCTTGGCAAGGGCCTCCCGGAGGCTTACTTTCGTCCCTCTACGGCCTGCTCTACGGGCGTAGAGGCTCTGACGGTCCCGTTGAAGGAGCAGCTCATGGCCAACGTCGTACGAGCCGCACTGGTCCAGGCCACCTGGACCGGCGACACCGAGTCCATGGTGGCGAAGCACGAGGAGCACGCCCGCGAGGCGGCCCGCCAGGGTGCCCGGGTCATCGGGTTCCAGGAAGTCTTCAACTCGCCCTACTTCTGCCAGGTCCAGGAGCCGGAGCACTACCGCTGGGCCGAGCCGGTACCCGACGGGCCGACCGTGCGGCGGATGCAGGATCTCGCGCGCGAGACCGGCATGGTCGTCGTGGTCCCCGTCTTCGAGGTCGAGCAGTCCGGCTTCTACTACAACACCGCCGCCGTGATCGACGCCGACGGCACCTACCTCGGCAAGTACCGCAAGCACCACATCCCCCAGGTCAAGGGCTTCTGGGAGAAGTACTACTTCAAGCCGGGAAACCTCGGGTGGCCCGTCTTCGACACGGCCGTCGGCAAGGTCGGCGTCTACATCTGCTACGACCGGCACTTCCCGGAGGGCTGGCGGCAACTCGGGCTCAACGGAGCCCAGTTGGTCTACAACCCGTCGGCCACGCACCGCGGGCTGTCCGCCCATCTGTGGCAACTGGAGCAGCCCGCCGCCGCCGTCGCCAACGAGTACTTCATCGCGGCCATCAACCGGATCGGCCAGGAGGAGTACGGCGACAACGACTTCTACGGGACCAGTTACTTCGTCGATCCACGCGGGCAGTTCGTCGGCGAGGTCGCGAGCGACAAGTCCGAGGAACTCCTCGTCCGCGACCTCGATTTCGACCTGATCGAGCAGGTGCGGCAGCAGTGGGCCTTCTACCGCGACCGCCGCCCCGACGCCTACGAAGGGCTGGTGCAGCCGTGAACGACCTCTACTCCCGCCACCGCCAGGTGATGCCGGACTGGCTCGCGCTCTACTACGACGAGCCGATCGAGATCACCCACGGCGAGGGCCGCCACGTCTGGGACTCCGCCGGCAACAAGTACCTGGACTTCTTCGGCGGCATCCTGACGACGATGACCGCACACGCACTGCCCGAAGTGACGAAGGCGGTCAGCGAGCAGGCCGGGCGGATCATCCACTCCTCGACGCTCTACCTGAACCGGCCGATGGTCGAACTCGCCGAGCGCATCGCCCAGGTGAGCGGCATCCCGGACGCCCGGGTCTTCTTCACCACCTCCGGCACCGAGGCCAACGACACCGCCCTGCTGCTCGCCACCGCCTACCGCCGCAGCAACACCGTCCTCGCGATGCGCAACAGCTACCACGGCCGCTCCTTCAGCACGGTCGGCATCACCGGCAACCGCGGCTGGTCACCGACCTCGCTGTCCCCGCTGCAGACCCTGTACGTCCACGGCGGCGTGCGCACCCGGGGCCCGTTCGCCGAGCTGGACGACCGCGCGTTCATCGACGCCTGCGTCGCCGACCTCAAGGACATCCTCGGCCACACCCGGCCGCCCGCCGCGCTGATCGCCGAACCGATCCAGGGCGTCGGCGGCTTCACCTCCCCGCCCGACGGACTCTACGCCGCCTTCCGCGAGGTCCTGCAAGAGCACGGCATCCTGTGGATCGCCGACGAGGTGCAGACCGGCTGGGGCCGCACCGGCGAGCACCTCTGGGGCTGGCAGGCGCATGCCCACAGCGGCCCGCCGGACCTCGTCACCTTCGCCAAGGGCATCGGCAACGGCACCTCGATCGGCGGGGTGATCGCCCGCGCCGAGATCATGAACTGCCTTGACGCCAACAGCATTTCGACGTTCGGCGGCACCCAGCTCACCATGGCCGCCGGCCTGGCCAATCTCACCTACCTCCTCGAACACGACCTCCAGGGCAACGCCCGCCGGGTCGGCGGCCTGCTCATCGAGCGCCTGCGGGCCGTCGCCGCCCAGCTGCCCGGCGTGCGCGAGGTCCGCGGGCGCGGCCTGATGATCGGCATCGAGCTGGTCAAGCCCGGCACCGACGAGGCCGATCCGCGGGCGGCCGCCGCCGTGCTGGAGGCGGCCCGCGAGGGCGGGCTGCTCATCGGCAAGGGCGGCGGCCACAACACCAGCGCCCTGCGCATCGCCCCTCCGCTGTCGCTCACCGTCGCGGAGGCCGAGGAGGGCGCGGCGATCCTGGAACGGGCGCTCAGGAGTACGTACTAGAGAACGGCGGTACGGCCATGACCACCACCTCGGAGTCCCGGTACGGCTGGGAACCCGCCCTCTCCGTCCGCCAGGTGCTCACCCTGGAGCGGGTGCTCGCCGGGGAGCCAGAGGTGGTCGCGGGCCGGGCACAGCTCGACCGGCCGGTGCGCTGGGTGCATGTCGCCGAGGCCGCCGACGTCGGGGTGATGCTCAGCGGCGGCGAGATGGTGCTCACCACCGGCGTGCTCCTGGCCGGGGACGAGGCCAAGCAGGCCGAGTACATCCAGTCGCTGCACCGGGCGGAGGCCGCGGCCGTCGTACTCGGCCTCGGGCGGGCCTTCCCGGCGCCGCCCGAAGTGATGCGCCGGGCCGCCGAGCGGTGCGGGCTGCCCATGGTCGTCCTGCACCGGCCGTTCCCCTTCGCCGAGCTGACCGAGGAGGTCCAGTCCCGGCTGGTGCGGCGGAAGTTCGCCGCCGTCAGCCTCTCGGAGACGGTACGGACCGAACTCACCGCCCTGATCACGGCCGGCGCGCCCCTGCAGCGCCTGCTCGACGAGGTCGCCCGGCACAGCGGCTGCCCGGTCGTCGTCACCAACCTCGCCCACCGCGTCCTCGCCACGGCGGGGGAGCGCTCCGCCGTGGACGACGTGCTGCGCGACTGGGAGCGGGTCGCCCGGCAGGCCTCCGCATGCGCCGACGGCGGCTGGATCGGCGCCGAACTCGGCGGGCGCGGGGAGCGCTGGGGCCGGCTGCTGCTGTGCGGCTACCGGGGCGACACGGCCACCGGGCGGCTGCTCGCCGACCGGGCCGCCGAGGCGCTGGTCCTGCACCGCATGCTCGGCGGCGGCGCCAACTCCTGGGAGGAGGAGTCCGCGCAGAGCCTGCTGACCGACCTGGTCTCCGGGGCCGTACCGGCCTTCCGGCTGCTGCCCCGGGCGCGTGCGGCCGGGCTGCCGGTCAACCGGCGCACCTTCGTCCCGCTCGTCGTCCTCGGCCGCACCGCGGACGAACTCGACCGCGCGCTGCGCCTGCTGGGGATGTCCGGACTGGTCGCCGAACTCGCCGACGGCGCGGCCGTGGTGCTGCTCAGCCTCGCCCGGGACCAGGACGCCGAGGCCCTCACCGCCCACTTCGCGGCCCGGCTGCGCGCCGGGTCACGGGCCGTGGTCGCCGCCAGCGACCCGCGTACCGCCTGGGACGACGTGCCCGCCGGACTGCGCGAGGCCCGCCATGTCGCGGACGCCGTCGCCGACTCCCCCCACGCCCTCGACCTCCCGGCCGTCGTACGCCTGAAGGACGTACACCTGCGCGGCCTGATCCGGCTGCTGCGCGACGATCCGCACGTGCAGTCCTTCGCCGAGCGGGAACTGGACGGGCTGCTGTGCGACGCCGAGCCGGAACTGCTGAACGTGCTGCGCACGTACCTGGCGACCGGCCGCAACAAGTCCCGCACCGCGCAGCTCCACCATGTCTCCCGGCCCGCCCTCTACCGCCGCCTGGAGGCCATACAGACCCGCCTCGGCGTCGACCTGGACGACTTCGAACAGGCGGCCTCCGTGCACATCGCGCTCCTCGCGCATGACGCGCAACAGGAGTGAAACATGCGACGACCTGGGAAAACGGCGGTGAAACATGGGCCAGCGAACACGTGACACGGTGGCACGCCCGCGCCCCGCAGACGTGACACGCTGCCACTCAAAGGAGCCTCACGGGCTTTCTACGCTCAGGGCACACCGAGCTACCGGAGGTCCCGATGAGCCGAGTGATCCGTGCCGCCCTCTTCCAGACCGCGTGGACCGGCGACAAGGAATCCATGATCCAGGTCCACGAGCAGGCGGCCCGCGACGCGGCCGCGCAGGGCGCCCAAGTCCTCTGCTTCCAGGAGCTGTTCTACGGCCCCTACTTCTGCCAGGTCCAGGACAAGGCCTTCTACGAGTACGCCGAGCGGATCCCCGAGGGGCCGACCGTCCAGCGCTTCCAGGCCCTCGCCCGCGAGCTGGGCATCGTCCTGGTCCTGCCCATGTACGAGGAGGAGCAGCCGGGCGTCCTGTACAACACCGCCGCCGTGATCGACGCGGACGGCTCCTACCTCGGCAAGTACCGCAAGACCCACATCCCGCAGGTCCAGGGGTTCTGGGAGAAGTTCTACTTCCGCCCGGGCAACAGCGGCTGGCCCGTCTTCGACACGGCCGCCGGCCGGATCGGCGTCTACATCTGCTACGACCGTCACTTCCCGGAGGGCTGGCGGGCGCTGGGCCTGGCCGGAGCCGAGATCGTCTTCAACCCCTCGGCCACCTCGCGCGGCCTGTCCCGCTACCTCTGGCAGCTGGAACAGCCGGCGGCGGCCGTCGCCAACGAGTACTTCGTCGGCGCGATCAACCGGGTCGGCGTGGAGGACCTGGGCGACAACGACTTCTACGGCACGACCTACTTCGTGGACCCCGAGGCCCAGTTCGTCGGCGAGGTGGCCGGCGACAAGGAGACCGAACTGGTCGTCCGGGACCTGGACTTGGCCAAGCTGAGGGAGGTCCGCGACCGCTGGCAGTTCTACCGGGACCGGGCGCCGGGGGCGTACGAACCGCTGACGGCGCCCTGACAACGCCGTTCGCACCAGCGCCGGCGGGGGCGCAAGGCCGTGCTCGACATGCGGCTACCGCCGCGCGGGCGCGACCAGCCACAACGCACCCGCAGATGACCACGAAGGAGAGGGCCCCATGAGCCGCCGAACAGTGATCCGCGGTGGACTCGTCATCACCGCGTCGGACGAGATCCACGCCGACGTCCTGATCGAGGACGGCCGCGTCGCCGCCCTCGCCGCCTCCGGCACGCCCGCCGCCGAGGCGTTCACCGCCGAGCGGGTCATCGACGCCGGCGGGAAGTACGTCATCCCGGGCGGCGTCGACGCCCACACCCACATGGAGCTGCCGTTCGGCGGCACCTTCGCCTCCGACACCTTCGAGACCGGCACCCGGGCCGCCGCCTGGGGCGGTACGACCACGATCGTCGACTTCGCGGTGCAGAGCGTCGGCCACACCCTGCGCGAGGGCCTGGACACCTGGCACGCCAAGGCCGAGGGCAACTGCGCGATCGACTACGCCTTCCACATGATCGTCTCCGACGTCAACGACGAGACGCTGAAGGAGATGGACCTGCTGGTCGAGGAGGGCGTCACCTCCTTCAAGCAGTTCATGGCCTACCCCGGCGTCTTCTACTCCGACGACGGACAGATCCTGCGCGCCATGCAGCGCTCCGCCGACAACGGCGGGCTGATCATGATGCACGCCGAGAACGGCATCGCCATCGACGTCCTGGTCGAGCAGGCCCTCGCCCGGGGCGAGACCGACCCGCGCTACCACGGCGAGGTCCGCAAGGCCCTGCTGGAGGCCGAGGCCACCCACCGCGCCATCCGGCTCGCCCAGGTCGCGGGCGCCCCGCTGTACGTCGTGCACGTCTCGGCCATGGAGGCGGTGGCCGAGCTGGCGCGGGCCCGGGACGAGGGGCTGAACGTCTTCGGCGAGACCTGCCCGCAGTACCTGTTCCTGTCCACCGACAACCTCGCCGAACCGGACTTCGAGGGCGCGAAGTACGTCTGCAGCACGCCGCTCAGGCCGAAGGAACACCAGGCCGCCCTGTGGAAGGGCCTGCGCACCAACGACCTCCAGGTGGTCTCCACCGACCACTGCCCGTTCTGCTTCGTGGGCCAGAAGGACCTGGGCCGCGGCGACTTCTCCAAGATCCCCAACGGCCTGCCGGGCGTGGAGAACCGCATGGACCTGCTCCACCAGGCCGTCGTCGACGGGCACATCTCCCGCCGCCGCTGGATCGAGATCGCCTGCGCCACCCCGGCCCGGATGTTCGGCCTGTACCCGAAGAAGGGCACCATCGCGCCGGGCGCCGACGCCGACATCGTGATCTACGACCCGCATGCCGAGCAGGTCATGTCGGCCGGGACCCACCACATGAACGTCGACTACTCGGCCTACGAGGGCAAGCGCACCACCGGCCGGGTCGAGACGGTGCTCTCACGCGGCGAACCCGTCATCACCGAGCGGGAGTACACCGGACACGCCGGCCACGGCGTGTTCACCCCGCGCTCCACCTGTCAGTACCTCAACTAGGAGTGGCGCTCATGGACTTCGGACTCGTCCTGCAGACCGACCCGCCGGCCTCCCGCGTCGTCAGCCTGATGAAGCGGGCCGAGCGCAACGGGTTCACGTACGGCTGGACGTTCGACTCCGCCGTGCTCTGGCAGGAGCCGTTCGTGATCTACAGCCAGATCCTCGCGAACACCTCCCGGCTGACGGTCGGCCCGATGGTCACCAACCCCGGCACCCGCACCTGGGAGGTCACCGCCTCCACCTTCGCCACCCTCAACGACATGTTCGGCAACCGCACCGTGTGCGGCATCGGCCGCGGCGACTCCGCGATGCGGGTCGCAGGCCGCAAACCCAACACCCTCGCGCGCATCAGCGAGGCGATGAAGGTCATCCGGGCCCTCGGCCGGGGCGAGGAGGCCGACCTCGGCGGCACCAAGATCCGCTTCCCCTGGATCAAGGAGGGCGCCGAACTCCCCGTCTGGATGGCCGCGTACGGCCCGAAGGCGCTGAAGATGACCGGCGAGGAGGCCGACGGTTTCATCCTCCAGCTCTCCGACCTCTATCTGACCGAGTACATGGTGAAGGCCGTCAAGGACGCGGCCGTGGCCGCCGGACGCGACCCCGACGAGGTCACCATCTGCGTGGCGGCCCCCGCGTACGTCACCGCCGACGACTCGCCCGAGGCCCTCGCCCACGCCCGCGAACAGTGCCGCTGGTTCGGCGGCATGGTCGGCAACCATGTCGCCGACCTGGTCGCCAAGTACGGCGAGCACTCCGCCCAGGTCCCCGAGGAACTCACCGACTACATCAGGGCACGGCAGGGCTACGACTACGCCCACCACGGCCGCAGCGGCAACCCGGACACCGAGTTCGTGCCCGACGAGATCGTGGACCGGTTCTGCCTCATCGGCCCGGCCGAAAGGCACATCGAGAAGCTGACCGCGCTCCGCGCGCTGGGCGTCGACCAGTTCGCGGTGTACGACATGCACGACGCACAGGAGGCCACCATCGACGCCTACGGCACGACGGTGATCCCGGCCCTCAACGCCTGAGCCGCTCCTTCGAGTCAGCCCCCCACGCCCCTCTTGGTCTCCCCTCCCCGCCGTCCGGGGAGGGGGCTGGTACCCGCACGGCCACTCCCGACCCACCTCTCCCCGATTGGCCAGCCCATGACCGACACCGCTCCCACGGCCATACCCCTCTCCGGCCAAGTCACCCTCCCCGACGGGCGCGTGGAACTCGCTCCCGGCACCCCGCCGCCCAGTGGTCCGTACGCCAACGAGGACCTGCTCCCCGTCCCGGTCGACAAGCGCACCTGGACCACGTACAACTTCTCCGCGCTCTGGGTCGGCATGGCCCACAACACGGCCTCCTGGACGCTGGCCTCCGGTCTGATCGCCGTCGGCATGGACTGGAAGCAGGCGGTGTTCACCATCGCCCTGGCCAACCTGATCGTGCTGGTGCCGATGCTGCTGACCGGACACGCCGGCCCCAAGTACGGCATCCCCTTCCCGGTCTTCGCCCGCGCCTCCTTCGGGGTGCGCGGCGCCAACCTGCCCGCCGTCGTACGGGCGTTGGTGGCCTGCGGCTGGTTCGGCATCCAGACCTGGATCGGCGGCGAGGCGATCTACTTCCTCGCCGGGAAACTGATCGGCGACAGCTGGTCGAACGCGGCCCACTTCGGCGGCTACGCCTGGACCATGTGGCTGTCGTTCGCGATCTTCTGGGTGATCCAGGTCGCCATCATCTACCGGGGCATGGAGACCATCCGCCGCTTCGAGAACTGGGCGGCGCCCTTCGTGATCGTCGGCGCGTTCGTGATGCTGTGGTGGATGAGCGGCAAGGCGGGCGGCGTCGGCCCGCTGTTCGACCAGCCCTCCAAGCTCGGCTGGGGCGGGAACTTCTGGAAGCTGTTCTGGCCCTCCCTCATGGGCATGATCGGCTTCTGGTCCACCCTGTCGCTGAACATCCCCGACTTCACGCGCTACGGCCGCAGCCAGAAGGCCCAGACCTGGGGCCAGGCCCTCGGCCTGCCGACCACGATGACCCTCTTCGCGTTCCTGTCCGTCCTGGTCACCTCCGGCTCCCAGGCGGTCTACGGCCGGCCGGTCTGGGACCCGGTGCAGCTGGCGGCGAAGACGGACAACGTGGTCGGCCTGCTGTACGCGCTGGTCACGGTCCTGGTGGCCACCCTGTCGGTGAACATCGCGGCCAACCTGGTCTCCCCGGCGTTCGACTTCTCCAACGTGGCGCCCAGAAAGGTGAGTTTCCGCACGGGAGCCCTGATCACCGCCGTCCTGGCGGTCGTCATCTTCCCGTGGAAGCTGTACTCCGACCCGCAGGGCTACATCTTCACCTGGCTCGGTCTGGTCGGCGGCCTGCTCGGCACGGTCGCCGGCATCCTCGTCGCCGACTACTGGCTGCTGCGCCGCACCCGCCTGCGCCTGGCCGACCTGTACCGCCGGGGCGGCCGGTACTGGTACGCGGGCGGCTGGAACTGGCGGGCGGTCCTCGCCTTCCTCGCGGGCGGTGTCCTCGCGATCGGCGGCGCCAGCTTCAAGCCGCTGATCGACGGCCGCCCGGTCCCCGCCCTGTCCGCGCTGGCCGACTACGGCTGGGCGGTGGGCCTCGGCACCTCCCTGGTGCTGTACCTGGCCCTCACCCTGCTCACCTCACGCAGGGAGACCTTCGCATAGGAGGGACGGCTGGCCGGGACCAGGCGGATCGAATACCGGATTTGCCGGGTCCTGCAGACCGGGAGGTGCCGGGCGACGGTCCCGGTCAGCCGGACTGGGGCTGCCCGCCCCCGAGCGCGCCCACCGCGGCCCGCGCCGCCTTGATGGCCCCCTTGTTGATCTCGTCCGTACCGGGCGCCTGCTTCGTGTCGAAGTTGCTGCCGTTGTACGTGACGGTCACCAGGGCGTTCGACACCCGGACCATCACCACGCCCTCGCGGGTCTGCTGCTTGTCCTGCGTGGTGAGGTTCACGACAGAGTAGGCGCTGTTGCCCAGCCCCGGCACGGCCCCGCCACCGTTCTTCTCCTTCACCCGGTCCTGATACTCCTGCTCCGCCTCCTGGTCCGACCCGCTGATCTCGAACGACACGTCGAGCCAGCGGTAGTCGTAGCCCTGCAGCGCGTTCCAGGAACAGGTGCGGCGCAGCTTGGTGTCCGTCGACGGGATCTCCTTGCCGCTCGTCTTGGCGCCCGGCACCAGGGACTTGACGGTGGCCGCGGGCACGCTGGTGCAGGGGGAGGGCGCAGCGCCGTACGCCTTCGCCACCGCGGTGGACGACGGGTCGGACGAGGAAGAGGAGGCGGACTGGGTGGACGTCTTCTGAGCCGCCTGGTGCCCGTCGGCCGCTGCCGGCGCTGCCGGACCGGACGTCAGCGCCCAGCCGGCACAGGCGAGGACCGCGACCGGCGATATCCGCGCGGTGAGGGCGAGCGGCAGAGGAAGAGAACGCACGGCGCACTTCTCGTGGGGGAGGGGTACGGAGCGGGTCCGCAGGGGGTACGGGGACGCCAGTGTCACACGAGTCCTTGTGCGGCGGAAGCGAAAACTCGCAGCGTGCCCGCACGATCACGGCAGCGCGCTCACGACGTACCGCTCTGCCCGTTTTGCACCTCTAGCCGGCGGCGGGCGCCGACCTCGCTGGGGTATTCGCGGACGGTGAGCATGCCGAGGCTCCAGCCGACGGCCCAAGCGGCCAACGCGGGCATGACGGGCGCCGCGACGAGCCAGGGGACGCGACCGGCGACAACCAGACCGGTGGAGCGGCGGGTCTCGTCCCGTTTGGCGGCGCGGAACTCGTCGGGGGCAGGCGGGTCGAGGAGCTTCCTGCGGTGATCCCGGCGCTGTACCAGCCATCCCCAGGCCAGCGCCACCACGGATGCCGCCGCCTGCGCCCGGTCCCACACCGCGCGAACGCCCGGGGGCAGGCTGCCGCGGAAGCTTCCGTACAGGACGAGCGCGATGTAGCAGCAGAAGGCCAGGACCGCCAGCCACAGGACCGCGGTCAGTGAACGGCGCAGCCGGTACCGCGGACCACGCTCGTACCACGTGGTGCCGAGCCCCTGCACGGCGGGAATCGTGGCGGCCGCCGTGGAAGCCACGCCCGCAGAAGATGCTCTTGATGCCATGCCACACGTCATCTTTCAGACGTCGCGCCGATCAGGGCACCTTCTCCAGGCCCTCGCCCGTGCGTAGCAGGCCGGCGGCGTCGGCCCGTCACCTCTTGCCCGTACTTGCGTGTGGCCGATCGGGCCCGACCACCGTAGCCAGCGGTCAAGGGGGCGAATCCGGCTATGTCCGGGTCGGAATTCGGGCGTACACGGAACCCATGCACCCGTTTGACAGAGGGCAGGGCAGCCCTTGACCCGTTGCTGAACCGGGGCTTCCGGGCCGGCCGGCGGCTAGGGCACCCGGGCCGTCCACTCCGGCGATATGAACTTGGTCCGCGCCAGTTCCTCCGCGCGCGCCAGCTCCCTGTCCGTGATCTTGCCCGGCGCCAGGCCGTACCGCGCACGGAACGACTCGATCATCCGGTCGATGACCGCCGCACGCGGCAGCCCGGTCTGCCGCCGCAGCGGATCGACCCGCTTCTTCGCGCTCCGCGTCCCCTTGTCGGACAGCTTCTCCCGCCCGATGCGCAGCACCTCGGTCATCTTGCCGGCGTCGATGTCGTACGCCATGGTCACGTGGTGCAGGACGGCGCCCGGGCCGCCGCCGGGGCCGACGATCCGCTTCTGCGCCGCGCCCGCGATCTTGCCCTGGTCGGTCGCGATGTCGTTCAGCGGCTGGTACCACGCCCGTATGCCCATGTCGCCGAGGGCGCCCAGCACCCAGTCGTCCAGATAGGCATAGCTGTCCTGGAAGGACAGGCCCTGGACGAGGGACTCGGGCACCGACAGCGAGTAGGTGATCGTGTTGCCGGGCTCCACGAACATCGCGCCGCCGCCGGAGATCCGCCGCACCACCTCGATGCCGTGCCGCGCGGCGCCCTGTGGGTCCACCTCGTTGCGCAGGGACTGGAAGCTGCCGATGATCACGGCCGGGGCGCCCCACTCCCACACCCGCAGGGTGGGCGGCCGCCGGCCCGCGGCGACCTCGGCGGTCAGCACCTCGTCCAGCGCCATGTGCAGCGCGGGCGGCTGCGGGCCCTCGTGGATCAGCTGCCAGTCGTAGTCCGTCCAGTCCGTGGCGTGCGCGAGGGCCCGGCGCACCGCGATTCCCACGCCCTCCGAGGTCAGGCCGTACATCACCGTGCCCGTGGGGAGCGCCTGGTCGATGCGCGCGGCCAGCCCCGCCGCGTCGGTGTCCGCCGGGGCGCCCTCCAGTGCCTGGTTCACCGCGTCCAGCGCCTCGTCCGGCTCCAGGAAGAAGTCGCCCGCCACGCGCACGTGCCGCAGCACGCCGTCCTCGACGTCCGCGTCCACGACGACGAGCTTGCCGCCTGGCACCTTGTACTCACCGTGCACTGCCCGGGCCTCCGTTCCCGCCGCCCTCCCTCACGAGATCAACGGCGCAGGTCGGCGCCGTGTTCCCCGGACGGTGATCACGCTCGTACGATCACCCGTACGACGTACCTTCAGCCGAGGAGGCGCCCGTGTTCACCACCCGGCCGACCCTGCAGGGCACCTTCGGCATGGTGGCCTCCACCCACTGGCTGGCCTCCCAGTCGGCGATGGCGGTCCTGGAGGGCGGCGGCAACGCCTTCGACGCCGCGGTGGCCGGCGCGTTCGTGCTGCACGTGGTGGAGCCGCACCTGAACGGGCCGGCCGGTGAGGTGCCGATCCTGCTCGCCCCGGCGGGCGGCGCGGTGCGCGTGCTGTGCGGGCAGGGGGTCGCCCCGGCGGGTGCCACCGTGGCTCACTACCGGGGGCTCGGACTGGACCTCGTACCCGGCACAGGGCCGCTCGCGGCCGCGGTGCCCGGTGCCTTCGACGCCTGGCTGCTGCTCCTGCGCGACCACGGCACCAAATCCCTGGACGACGTGCTGAAGTACGCCATCGGATACGCCGAGCACGGGCACGCGCCCGTGGAGAAGCTCGGCGCGACCGTGGAGACCGTACGGGAGCTGTTCGAGACCGAATGGACCTCGTCGGCGGAGGTCTATCTGCCCGGCGGCCGGGCGCCGCGGCCCGGTGAGCGTTTCCGCAACCCCGCCCTCGCCGCCACCTGGAAGCGGCTGCTGGCCGAGACCGCGGGCAGCGGGGACCGGGAGGCCCGGATCGAGGCCGCGCGCGAGGTGTGGCGGTGCGGCTTCATCGCCGAGGCGCTGGTACGGCAGTCCCGGCGGCCCACGACGGACACCAGCGGCGAACGCCACACCGGCACGCTCACCGAGGCCGACCTCGCCGGCTGGTCGGCGGCCTACGAGACCCCGGCGACCCACGACTGGAACGGCTGGACCGTGTGCAAGGCCGGACCCTGGAGCCAGGGGCCGGTCCTCCTCCAGCAACTCGCACTGCTCCCGCCGGAGCTGCCCGCGTACGGCTCCGCCGAGTACGTCCACCTGCTGATCGAGGGCTGCAAGCTCGCCATGGCCGACCGCGAGGCCTGGTACGGGGACGCCGCCGAGGTGCCGCTCACCGAGCTGCTCTCGGCCGACTACAACGCCGGCCGGCGGGCACTGGTCGGTGCCAAGGCTTCCTGGGAGCTGCGGCCCGGCAGCCCCGGCGGACGCACCCCGCGGCTGCCGGCGCAGGCTTACGCGCGCGTGGATACCGGCGACGACCGCGGCTTCGACCCGATGGGCGCGGGAGAGCCGACCGTCGCCGAGCCGGCCGTCCTGTCCGACGGCACCACCCGCGGCGACACCTGCCACCTGGACGTCGTCGACCGCTGGGGCAACATGATCGCGGCCACGCCCAGCGGCGGCTGGCTGCAGTCCAACCCCGTGGTGCCCGAGCTGGGCTTCCCGCTCGGCACACGCCTGCAGATGACCTGGCTGGAGGAGGGCCTGCCGAACTCCCTCACCCCGGGCCGGCGCCCCCGCACCACCCTCACCCCGTCCCTGGCGCTGCGGGACGGCGTGCCGGTCCTGGCGTTCGGCACGCCCGGCGGCGACCAGCAGGACCAGTGGCAGCTGCACTTCTTCCTCGCCGCCGCCCTGCGCGCCCCGGTCCGCGGCGCCCTCGACCTGCAGGGCGCGATCGACGCCCCGAACTGGCACAACGACAGCTTCCCCGGCTCCTTCTACCCGCGTGGCCGCCGCCCCGGCAGCGTGACCGTGGAGTCCCGCATGGACACGGAGGTCGTCGAGGAGCTGCGGCGGCGCGGCCATGACGTCACCGTCGGGCCCGCCTGGTCCGAGGGACGCCTGTGCGCGGTGGCCCGGGACCCCGGGACCGGCGTGCTGTCGGCGGCGGCGAACCCGCGCGGGATGCAGGGGTACGCCGTCGGCCGCTGACTGATCATCCGGCACCTGTTCTTCATCCCGATTCCACCCGCCGTGCACCGGGCGGGCGGGGATTGTCAGCGGGACGTGCTCTCATGGAGGCATGATCGAAGCAATGACGGAAACCATCGACGAGTTTCTCACCCGCTGCTCGGCCGGCGTGGAGGAAGCGGTCCGCAAGGCCGCCGCGGCCGAGATCCTGCCCCGCTTCCGCCGCCTCGCCGCGCACGAGGTGGACCAGAAGAGCGGCCCCCACGACCTGGTGACGGACGCCGACCGGCTCGCCGAGCTGCGGCTCACCGAGGACCTCGGCGCCCTGCTGCCCGGCTCGGTCGTGGTCGGCGAGGAGGCGGTGCACGCCGACCCGGCGACCTACGCGGCGCTCCAGGGCGACGCACCGGTCTGGATAGTCGACCCGGTCGACGGCACCCGCCAGTTCGTGCACGGCGACGACGGCTTCTGCACCCTGGTCGCGCTCGCCCACCGGGGCGTCGTCCTCGCCTCCTGGACCTATGCCGCGGCACGCGACCAGCTTGCCACCGCGGTCCGCGGCCGGGGCGCCTTCCTCGACGGTGAGCGGCTGCTTCCGGGCCCGCCCGCGCCCGGCCGGGACCTCGTCGTCGCCACGTCCCACCCGGACTACACGACCGACGAGCAGAAGCGCGCGCTGCGCGCCCTGTGGGCCGACGGTCTCGCCCCCCGGCCCTGCGGCTCGGCGGGCCTTGAGTATCTCGCCATCGCCCGGGGCGAGTTGGACGCCGTCGCGTTCTCCTGGGAGGCGGCGTGGGACCACGCGGCCGGGCTGCTCCTGGTCGAGGAGGCGGGCGGCACGCACCTCACCCGCGCCGGCGAGCCGTTCCGCGTGACCGGTGGCAACGCCCTGCCGTTCACCGCGGCCCGGGACGCCGAGACCGCCCGCCGGGTGGCCGGACTGCTGCGCACGGCGGCCTGAATCCGGCGGGACGTGTCCCGTTCTGCCCAGGTCCGGGGCCCCCGGCCACCCGGCCGGGGGAGTGTCAGTCCTCCGGCATATCCTGACGGTGAGTGGCCATCGGCTGACGAAGGGGTCCGAAGGTGCCGTCGATGCTGGATGCGGTCGTGGTGGGTGCGGGACCGAACGGACTGACCGCTGCCGTGGAGCTGGCCCGCCGCGGCTTCTCCGTCGCGCTGTTCGAGGCCAGATCCACCGTGGGCGGCGGCGCCCGCACCGAGGAACTGACCCTGCCCGGCTTCCGGCACGACCCGTGCTCGGCCGCCCACCCCCTCGGCATCAACTCACCGGCGTTCCGCGCCCTGCCCCTCGACCGCTACGGCCTGCAGTGGCTGCACTCCGAGCTGCCGATGGCGCACCCCTTCCCCGACGGCACCGCGGCCGTGCTGTCCCGCTCGGTGGCGGAGACGGCCGCCTCCTTCGGACCTCGTGACGCGGGCGCGTACCGCAGGCTGGTCGAGCCGTTCCTCGCCCACTGGGACACCCTCGTCCGGGACTTCATGTCCCTGCCGCTGACCGCGCTCCCGCGCGACCCCGTCACCCTGGCCCGCTTCGGCCTCGCCGGGCTGCCGCCGTCGACCTGGCTGCTGCGCCGCTTCAAGGACGAGCGGGCCAAGGCCCTCTTCGCCGGGCTGGTCGCGCATGTGATCGCCCCGCTGAGCGGCCTGGCCACCGGCGCCGTCGGCCTGGTCTTCGCGCTGGCCGCGCACGCCCGCGGCTGGCCGGTGCCGCTCGGCGGCTCCCAGGCGATCTCCGACGCCCTCGCCGCATATCTCGAGGACCTCGGCGGCGCCGTACACACCGACTACGAGATCAAGCGCCTGGACGACCTGCCGCCCGCCCGGGCGTACGTCTTCGACACCTCGCCCACCGCGCTCGCCCGCATCGCCGGCTTCGGCGACCACTACGCGCGCTACCGCTACGGCCCGAGCGTGTTCAAGCTCGACTACGCGCTGGACGGCCCGGTGCCCTGGACCGCGCCCGAGGCCCGGACCGCCACCACCGTGCAGATCGGCGCCGACCAAGCCGAGATCTCCACCGCCCTGCGCGCCGCCTCCCGCGAGGGCCGCGCCCCCGAGCGGCCCTTCATGATCACCGTGCAGCCCAGCATCGTCGACCCGACCCGTGCCCCCCAGGGCAAGCAGGTCTTCTGGGCGTACGGCCATGTCCCGAACGGCTGGTCCGGCGACCTCACCGACGCCATGGAACGCCAACTGGAGCGCTTCGCCCCCGGATTCCGCGACCGCGTACTCGCCCGCGCCGTCGCCGGCCCCGCCGAGCTGGCCGCCCACAACGCCAACTATGTGGGCGGCGACATCGCCTGCGGCGCGGCGTCCGGCCTCCAGCTGCTGCTGCGCCCCAGACTGTCCCTGTTCCCGTACCACACCCCCCATCCGGCCGTCTTCATCTGCTCCTCCGCCACTCCGCCGGGACCCGGCGTGCACGGCATGTCGGGGCACAACGCGGCCAAGGCCGTATGGCGAAGACTGAGGCAGTCATGACCACCATCACCCTCGTCCAGGGCGACATCACCCGGCAGAGCGCCGACGCGATCGTCAACGCGGCCAACTCCTCCCTCCTCGGCGGCGGAGGCGTCGACGGCGCCATCCACCGGCGCGGCGGCCCCGCGATCCTCCAGGAGTGCCGCGCGCTGCGCGCCTCCCGGTACGGCAAGGGCCTGCCCACCGGCCAGGCGGTCGCCACGACGGCGGGCGAACTCGACGCCCGCTGGGTGATCCACACGGTGGGCCCTCGATTCACCCACGAGGAGGACCGGTCGGAGTTGCTGGCCTCCTGTTATCGGGAGTCGCTGCGGGTCGCGGATGAGCTCGGTGCTCGTACGGTCGCGTTTCCCGCCGTCTCCGCCGGTATCTACGGCTGGCCGATGGAGGATGCCGCCCGGATCGCGGTGGAGACGGTGCGGGGCACGGACACGGCGGTGGAGGAGGTCCGGTTCGTGCTCTTCGACGAGCGGGCGTACGAGGCGTTCGCCCGGCACGCCGGCTGATGTCCCTGGCCGGCAGGTCGCCGCGGATCGTCGTGAGGGGTTCGCGCGGTGGCTCCCGGAACGCGCACGGGTTGATGTCGTTCGCGACCGGAGCGAACAGCTTGTCCCGCGTCCCGGCGCGCCTAAACCGCTCGGGTGCTCCCATTCGGGTGCGTCGCGGTGGTCGGGCAGCCCGCTGGTGTGCTGCAGGAGCTGCCGTACGGTGATCCGCGGCCGTCATATCCGGCCCCCCCGGATCAGGCCGGGCAGGTAGGGCTCCACGGGGGCGTCCAGGAACAGGCGCAGCTCGGCGGCGAGTTGGAGGACGACCGCCGCGGTGAAGGTCTTCGTGACGCTGCCGATGCGCGGCCGGTCCGTGGCGTTCATCGGGCGGCGGGTGCGAAGATCGGCGACTCCGCCGGTCACGGAACTCAGGTGGGGGATGGCCATGTGACAGCACGTTAGGCAGCGACTCGGACCCGATCACTCCGGCAGGCAGGCGGCTCCGGGTGGGGGACAGCACCAGTGCGCGGGGGGGCAAACCCCCGTCGCCGCCGTACCGCCCTGGTCATGCCAGTTCGCGCAGGGTACGGCCGAGCAGTGCCACGCCCTCGGCGATGGCTCCCGGCGCGGTGGCCGCGTAACCGAGGACGAGTCCGGGTGCGCCGGGCAACTGCCGGTGCCAGGACAGGGGTTGGCACTTCACACCGCGGGCCAGCGCGGCGGCGGCGAACTCGGTGTCGGGCACGTCCGCGGTGTACGTGACCGTCAGATGCAGGCCCGCCGCCGCACCGTGCACGGTCCCGCCGGGCAGATGCTCGGTGAGGGCGGCGATCATCGCGTCGCGCCGGACCCGGTGCCGGCGCCGCAACAGCCGTAGCTGGCGCTCCAGTCCACCGGACTCCATCAGCCGGGCGAGCACAAGCTGCGGCAGCACCGCGTTGCCCAGGTCGTTGAACCGCTTGGCGTCGACCAGGTCCGCGCGATAGCGGGGCGGGGGCACCAGCCAGCCGGTGCGCAGCGCCGGCGCGAGCAGCTTGGACACACTGCCCATGTAGCACACCCGGTCGGCCAGCAGAGCCCGCAGCGCGGGGACCGGCGGCCGGTCGTAGCGGTGCTCGGCGTCGTAGTCGTCCTCCAGGATCAGCCCGCCGTCCCGGGCCCAGCCCAGCAGCTCACGGCGGCGCTCGCCGCTGGTCACCACGCCGGTCGGGAACTGGTGGGCGGGCGTGAGCAGCACCGCGCGGGCGCCGGTCGCGCGCAGCGCGTCCACCCGCACCCCGTCCTCGTCCACCGGCACCGGAGGGGTGTCGAGGCCCCCGTTCCGCAGATGCTGACGGCTCCCGAGCGAGCCGGGGTCCTCCACCGCGACGGAGTCGATGCCGTCCGCCCGCAGCACCTGGTGCAACAGCGTGAGCGCCTGGGCGGTGCCCGCGACGATCAGCACCTCGTCCGGCTCCACCCGCACACCCCGCATCCGCGCCAGCCAGTCGGCCACGGCCCGCCGCAGTGCGGGAGCGCCCCGGGGGTCGCCGTAGCCGAGGTGCTCGGCGGCGAGCTCCGCGAGCACGGCCCGCTCGGCACGCAGCCAAGCCGTACGCGGGAAGGCGGCCAGGTCCGGCCGCCCGGGAGTGAGATCGACGGCGGCCGGGGCGTCCCGCAACGCGTCGAAGATGTCGGCACCGGGGGTGCGGGAGAACGGCGTCGAAGGCGGGGCGCCGGCTGGTGGGCCCGGTGGGCGGGCAGTGAGGCGGGTGGGCGCGGCGGGGGTGGTGTGGGCCGTGGTAGCGCGGGTGGTGTCGGGGTTGGGGGTGACTGTGGGTGTGGCGGGGCGGGTGGTGTGGTGGGTGGTGTGGGGTGCGGTGTCAGGTCCGCTGGGCGTGATGGGCCGGGGCGGAGTGGCGCAGGCACGTTCGGGTGGGCTGGAGGGTGCGTTGCCGGGTGCGGTGTGGGGGTTGGGGTTGGGGTTGGGGGTGGGTGTGGCGGGGCCGGTGGTGTGGGGTGCGGCGTCAGATCCACTGTGCCTGCTGGTCCGGGGCGGACCGGCCGACGCGCTTCCGGGCGCGCCCGCCGATGCGTTCCTGCACGGGCCCGGCGACGGATTCCCGGGGCCGCCGGGTGCGGCGCGCCAAGGACCCCTCGGCGCCGTGCCGCGCTCCGGGCCCAGGCCCCCGGTCATGGCCCGTTCCCAGCCCCTCGGTGCCCCGTCGCTGCCCGGGGCTCCGCTCCGGGAGGTGGTCCTCGGCCTCCTCGTCGGTGCCCCGTCGTTGGTCGGCTGCCCGTCTCCGCGAACCCCCTGCACAGGAGCGAACGGCGCCGCCACCACCACCGTGCCCCGCGGCGGCGGCCCTCCAGGTGGCCGTCCTCGGCGAGCCGGCGGTAGGCCTCGGTGATCACCCCGCGGGAGACGCACAGGTCGGCGGCCAGTACCCGGGTGGGCGGCAGTCTGCTGCCCACCGCCAGACGGCCGTCCGCTATCGCCTGCCGCAGTCGGCCGGCCAGCCACTCCGCCTTCCCGCCGGCGGGCACGTCACCGACCGCCAGCTGCAGGAAGTCCGAGCCACGGCCCGGGAGTTCGTCCACGGCGGCCGGCATTCCTCGCTCCTCGTTCACCCTGCTGATGCTGTCACGCGCCGGACTCAGCCGCCGAAGACGAAGTCCGGCGCGGCCGCGGTGGGCACGGCCGTCTCCGTGACGGCACCCCAGTGCGCCGCCACCTCCGCCTCCACCGTCTTCAGCAGCTCGGGCACGGTCTCCGCGCCGCCGTCGTGCATGGCCTCGGCCACCACCAGCACCCGGCGGGTGTGCTCGCCGACCGCCGAGTGGCCGCTCTGCCGATGGGTCCAGCGCCGGGCATGCGCCCGCCCCGAGGAGTCGACGAAGGTCACTTCGCCGGGCGCGGGATGCTCCACGCCCCCGCCGAACGCCGTGTACGTCTCGTCGCCGTCGGCCGGCCGCACCTCCAGCAGCGGCCCGGCGACCCGGTCGAGGTCGAGGACCGCCACCGGGACGGCGTACGCCACCGACAGCGCGTTGCACAGGTCGACCAGCGGATGGACGCGCGGCAGCGTCCCCTCCTTCCGCAGCCGCCGCAGCAGCGACTCCGAGGCACAGCGGTACTGCGTCGGCAGCACCCCCATCCGGCTGAACGTCCGCCGCCAGGCCAGCACCTCGGGGAACTCGCCCTCGGTGGCACCGGTCAGCCGGGCCAGGGCGCGGGCGGTGTACTGGGCGGCGCGCGGCCCGGTGTCCGTACGGGCGTCGACACCGGTGGCGTACAGCGCGCCGCAGGCCAGTCCGGGGAACGTCGCCCAGATGGTGTCCGCGTGCCGGAATCGCATGGTCGGGACCTCCTGGGGTTCGGGAGCACCACCCTGCCTGAGGTGTGGTCCGGTCACCAGGGCCAAAGCGGGTGCGTCCCACCAGTCCATAACCGAGCCGCGCACACCGGCGCGCACGGGGCAGGGCGGCTCCGGGCCCCCGCGGCCCGCGTGGCATCATCGGCCGAGGTCAGGACCGTCGTCGTACGAGGAGCACGATGAACCCCGCTGTCACCGTCACCCCGGCGGTCGGTGCCGCTCTGCTGGACGACTTCTCGCTGGAGATGACCGGCAAGGACGTGCCCCGGCTGGAAGAGGCGCAGGGCAGCATCCCGCGGGGCACCCGGATCAACATCACCTTCCTGGCCGGCGAGGACCTCGGCACGCGGCTGGCCGCCGCCCGCGCGGTCAAGCGGCTCGGTTTCGTCCCGGTACCGCACATCTCCGCACGCCGGCTGCCCTCCCGCGCCGCCCTGGAGGAGTTCCTGTCCGGGCTGGCCGCGGACGGCACCGCCGAGAACGTCTTCGTCGTCGGCGGCGACCCCGCCCGGCCCGAGGGTCCCTACGAGGACGCCCTCGCCGTCCTGCGCACCGGACTGCTCCAGCACTACGGCGTCCGCCACATCGGCATCAGCGGCTACCCGGAGGGCCACCCCGCGATAGCCGACCGCGCGCTGTGGTCGGCGCTCACCGATAAGGCGGGCGTCATCGGCGCGCACCGGTTCGGCGGCGACGTCATCACCCAGTTCGGCTTCGACGTCGACCCCGTCCTCACCTGGCTGGAGGCCGCCCGCGCCCGGGGCGTGCACCTGCCCGTGCGCATCGGCGTGCCCGGACCGGCGGGCATCCGCCGGCTGCTCGGCTACGCCACCCGCTTCGGCGTCGCGACCAGCGCCTCCGTCGCCCGCAAGTACGGCTTCTCGCTGACCAACCTCATGGGTACGACCGGCCCGGACCGCTTCCTGCACACCCTCGCCCGCCGCTACGACCCCGAGCGGCACGGTGCGGTGAAGGTGCACTTCTACACCTTCGGCGGCCTCGGGGCCACCTCGGAGTGGGTCGCGGACTTCCGGCGGGGAGACCGGCAGGGCTGACGTGCGCCGCCCGTGGCACGGCACTCCGGTGGTACGGCGGCGGCGCACATCGGGGACACGTCGTTCGGCGGGTCGGTCACGCGATGGTGGGTCGGTGGCCGGATCCGATCGGTGGGCGCGCGATGCGGCTGGGCGGCCGGTTCGCCGAGCCGGCCTGCTCGTTGCTCTTGCGCTGCTCATGCCAGGGCTCTATAACGTGTCCTGCAGGTATCGGCGGGGATGGCCGGAAATGGCATGTGCCGCCGACCAGGGGGATCCTCGGCTCCGCCGCGATCGGCACCAGTGCCCGCAGACCGACGGAGACCGAACCATGACCGACGACGCATATCGTGCTGCCCTCACCCGCCTGGCCGTCGACCCGGGCTTCCGCGCCGAACTCGACGGGGACACCGAGGAGGCCGCGCGAAGACTCGGCCTGACCCCCGCACAGGTCGCCGAACTGCGCTCCCTCCGCATCGAGTCCGGCACCGGCGGGGGACCGGCGGCGCTCGACCCGAGGCTGTCCAAGTCGTCCCTGTTCTTCGGCAGCGCGGCCCACGCGCTGGCGCATCACGACATCACGGCCGACCACGCCGTCCCGGCGGACCACACCGTCCCGGCGGACCACCAGGCCGCGGTGACACACGAGGCCGCCACGGCCCACGCCGTCCCGGCGCCGCAGATCTCCGGCGCCCACGATGCCGGGGCCCCCGCCTCCGCAGACCAGGGGGTCGACCTGTCGGGTCCCGTAGAGGGCCAGGAGGGCACCGGCGGCCTCGACGCGGCCGCCACCGGCACCCACAGCCTGCTCGGCGGCCCGCTGCTGGACGGGTCCCCGGCCGAAGTGGCCGGCGGACCGGGCGAGTTCGGCACCTTCGGCGGATTCGGCGACTTCGGCGGGTTCGGCGAGTACGGAAACGAGGGCTCCGGCTCGGACTTCGGCGGCCTCGGCGGGTCCGAGGGAGGCTTCGGCGCCGGGGGCGATGGCGGGTTCGGGGGAGGCTTCGGCGACTTCGGCGCCGGGGGCGACGGCGGGTTCGGGGGTGCCGAGGGTGGCTTCGGTGACGGTGATCCGGGCGCCGGCGGTTTCGGTGACGGCGATGCCGGCTCCGGTTCCGGTGGGTTCGGCGACCTCGGTGGGCACGGCGGCTTCGACGGGCACGGCGGCTTCGGCGGTATGGGCGGGGAAGGCGACGGGGACGCCGGTCACTTCGGCCACGGCGGCATCTACGACCGCGATGGCGGCGATGGCGGCGGCGACAGCGGTGGTGGCGGTGGTGGCGAAGGCGGCGGAGGTGACGGCGGCGGCAGCGGCGGCGGTGAGGGCGGTGGCGACCCGGAGAACGGCCGACGCCCCAGCGGCGGCGGTGAAGGCGGTGAAGGCGGCGGTGGCGGTGGTGACGGCGGTGGTGAGGGCGGTGGTGACCCGGAGAACGGCCGACGGCCCAGTGGTGGCGGCGAGCCCGGTGGCGGTGGTGAGGGTGGCGGCGGTGACGGTGGCGGTGAGGGCGGTGGTGACCCGGAGAACGGCCGACGCCCCAGCGGCGGCGGCGTACCCGGTGGCGGTGAGGGTGGCGGCGGAGACGGTGGCGGTGAGGGCGGTGGTGACCCGGAGAACGGCCGACGGCCCAGTGGTGGCGGCGAGCCCGGTGGCGGTGGTGAGGGTGGCGGCGGTGACGGTGGCGGTGAGGGCGGTGGTGACCCGGAGAACGGCCGACGGCCCAGTGGTGGCGGCGAGCCCGGTGGCGGTGGTGAGGGCGGCGGCGGTGACGGCGGTGGTGAGGGCGGTGGTGACCCGGAGAACGGCCGACGCCCCAGCGGCGGCGGCGTACCCGGTGGCGGTGAGGGTGGCGGCGGAGACGGTGGCGGTGAGGGCGGTGGTGACCCGGGGAACGGCCGGCGCATCGGCGACGGCGGCCGTGAAGGCTCCCTCGGCCGCGCCGGGACGACCGTGCGCGGCGGCATCGACGTACCCGGCACCGGTGACATCGCCACCCACCTGTCGCCCTCCGCACCCGAGGCGGACGGCGGCTTCAGCGGCGGTACGTTCCTCAGCGGTTCCGGCGGGGGCTGAGCCACCGCATGCTCTGCCATGTCTGCCGCGTCCACGTGCGGCGCGACTTCCCGTACTGCCTCCACTGCGGCACCCCGCGCCGGGGTGCCGCGCCGACGTCGTACGCCGCGCCCCGGCTGCGCGGTCTCGACGACTCCACGCTGCTCTTCACGCTGACCGGACCGGTCACCGCCCTGGGCCGGGCCGAGGACAACGACGTCGTCCTGTCCGACACCAGCGTCTCGCGCCGCCACGCCCGCATCGTCCGCACCACTGAGGGCTTCCGGATCGAGGACCTGGACTCCTTCAACGGCACCGCGGTCGGCGGTCTCGACCTGCACGGCGGCGCGGCCGGCCTCGCCGACGGCACCGAGCTGTCCGTCGGCGACGTACGCCTGGTGTTCGAGCAGCCCCGCGACACCCGGATCGGCTCGCGCACGATGGTCGTCGGCACCCAGCTGACCCAGCTGCCCACCGCCGGGCAGGCCGGGCAGGAGGAGGCCCCCGAGGCGAACGGCCCGCTCACCGCGCGCCCCCGCCGGCGGTCCGGCTGGGCCCTCAAACAGGTGCCCACCGAACGCGGTGCCCCCCGCTGGGTGCTCAGCAGCACCCGCACCGGCCGCTATCTGGAACTGGACGAGCGCCAGGTCTTCCTCTGGCACGCCGTCGACGGCGAGAACACCGTACGGGATCTGCTGTTCGCCTACGCCCAGCGCTACGGCGAACTCGCCCTGCCCCGCATCGAGTCCGCGCTCGCCGCGTTCGCCGGCGCCGGGCTGCTGCGCGGCCTGCCCGGCCGACCGGAGCAGGAGCGGCCGAACGGCTGGCGCCGGGCGTCGCGTGCGCTGTACCGGGCGCTGCTGAGACTGGAGGTGTCGATCCCCGGCCTCGACCGGCTGGTGACCCGGCTCTACCAGACCTTCGGCTGGCGGCTGTTCACCAGGACCGGCGTGCTGCTCGCCTGGCTGTCGGTGGCCGGCGGCCTCGTCGCGTTCTTCGCCGCCCAGGGCCGCCACCACCTGTTGGACTTCGCCGGTGCGGGCGTGTGGGGCCCGGTCCTGCTGGCCGGCGGATACGTCACGGCCCTGCTCGTCCACGAGCTGACGCACGCACTGGCCGTGAAGTCGTACGGCCGCAAGGTCAGGCGCGGCGGGTTCCTGCTGATGATGGGCATGCCGTTCGCGTTCGTGGACACCAGCGACATGTGGTTCGGCACCCGCTGGTCACGGGTCGTGGTGGCCCTGTCCGGACCACTGTCCACGGCGGCCCTGGCCGGCTGGTGCGCCACGGGCGCGGCCCTGCTGCCCGCCGGCCCCGCCTCGGCCGTCCTCTACCACCTGGCCTTCGGCCTGTACCTGAACACCCTCTACAACTTCAACCCGCTGATGCCGCTGGACGGTTACCAGGCGCTGACCGACGCGCTCAGGGTGCCCCGGCTGCGCGAGGAGGCGAGCGCCTACTTCCGCACCGGCCTGTGGCGCGACCTGCGCGCCGGCAACCGGCCGGGCCCCCGCCAGGCGGGCATGGCCGCCTACGGCCTCGCGGTCGTCGTGGGCACCTACGGCTTCCTCGCCCTCGCCCTGCTGGCCTGGCGCTCCCGGATCGGCGACCTGCTGCAAGGCCGGCTGCCCGCGCCATGGACCACGGTGATCGAGGCGGCCGTGGTCGCCCTGGTCGCCTTCCCGGTGTGGGCCGCGCCCGTGCGCTGGCTGCTGCGCCGGGCACGGCGCCGGCGCGACGCGAAGGACGTGCCGCCGGGCACCGGGATGGCCGTACCCGTGGAGGGAACGGCATGACGCAGGACACGCACACCGACGACGGCTGGGCCGTACCCGGCTACGCGGCCGTCCGCACGCTCGGCGAGGGAGCCGGCGGCCGGGTCGTCCTCGCCCGGCACACCGCGACCGGCGTGCCCGTAGCCATCAAGTACCTGAGCGAACGCCTGCGCGCGGATCGGGAGTTCCTGGCCCGCTTCCGTGCCGAGGCCCGGCTGCTCGGTGAACTGCGGCACCCGTGCGTGGTGCGGCTGTACGAGTACGTAGAGGCACACGCCGGTGCCGCGATCGTGATGGAGGCGGTGGACGGCGTCAGCCTGCGCCCGCTGCTGCGCCGGCACGGGGCGACCGGCCCCGAGGCCGCGCTCGTCCTGCTCAAGGGCTCCCTGCTCGGGCTGGGCGCGGCCCATGCGGCCGGGGTGGTGCACCGCGACTACAAGCCGGAGAACGTCCTCGTCCGCGCCGACGGCACCAGCGCGCTCGCCGACTTCGGCATCGCGGTGCGCAGCGGCCGGGAGACCGAGGCCGCGGGCACGCCCGCGTACATGGCGCCCGAGCAGTGGAACGGCGAGCCCGCCGGTCCGGCCGCCGACGTGTATGCGGCGTCCGTGGTGTTCTTCGAGTGCCTGACCGGCCGGCGGCCGTTCCCCGGCGACGACGTGACCGCGCTGCGCCTGCAGCACCTGCGGGCACAGGCTCCGCTGGACGACGTACCCGCGCCGGTACGCGCACTGCTGCGCGCGGGCCTGGCGAAGGACCCGGCGGACCGGCCCGGCGTCGAGGCGTTCCTCGCCGACCTGGAACGCTCCGCCACCGAAGGCTACGGCGCCGGCTGGGAGGAGCGCGGGCGCCGCAGACTGGCCGAACTCGCCGCGCTGCTGGCCCTGCTGTTCCCGTTCACCACGACCGCGACCCTGGAGGGCTCGGCCAGTGCGCTGACCCTGCTGGGCCGGCTGAAACGCGGGGGATGGAAGGTGGCGACCGGCGGGGTGGCCGCGCTGGCGGTCGTCGCGGGCGGGGCGACGTATGCGACGGGCCGGCCGCACGAGACATCGACGACGGTGGCGATTTCGACCCCCTCACCTGTCAACTCGTCTGCCTCCACCGGTACTTCCCCGTCGGCTTCGCCCTCCACCGCCACCTCCACCTCCACCTCGGCCTCCGCCTCACCGAGCAGCGCCCCGCCGACGGCCGACGCCTCGCCCTCCGTCACGCCCTCGGACAGCCCGTCGTCCTCACCGACCCCGTCCACGGAGACGACCGCACCGGCCGAGCCGCCGGCCACCGCCTCCCCGAGCGCGGCCACCGCCGGTACGGTCACCCTCACCATCGGCTCCTGGCAGCGCGCGCAGAAACCGGGCACGCTCGTCGCGGCGGTCACGGTCGAGACGACGGGCACCGGACCGCTGACCGTCACCGCGAACTACTACGTCGACACACCCGCCGACCCCTACGGCTCCCGTAGCCGGCCCCTGTCCGGGAGCACCCGGTACGACCTGACCTTCGAGGCCGACTTCTCCAACCACCCGTGCCGGGGCACGTGGTACGTCACGCTCAGCAGCGATCCGGCGGCGGCGAACGGCCCTCAGACGGCCTCCCTGGACGCACCGCCGTGCTGAGCCGAAAGCCACTCCCCGCCGCGACGAGAACGGATCGACACAACGACATGACGACAGCCACCACAGTGGCCGGACGGCCCCTGTCCGGCTGGTCACGGGACACGCGCCACGGCGCCTGGCATGCGCTGCTCCCCGCCCGTTGCGGCGATCACGTCTCCGGCGCGCTCCGGATCGACCGCGCCCTCCTCGCGCCCGAGGGCACGCGCGAGCGGCTGGCGGCCGTGGTGCTCGCCACGGCCAGGCTCCGGCTGCCCGGGCTGCTCGGCACCGTCGACCTCGTGGCCGAGGCCGGCGAGGTCTGGCTGCTCACGGCCCGGCCCCCGGCCCCCGTGCTCGCCGGCATCCTGTCGTCCGCCGACGGCCCCCGCCCGGACGCGGGCGGCGCGGCCGGCATCCTCAACGAGACCGCCCAGACCCTCCTCGCCCTGCACACCGCAGGCCTGACCCACGGCTCACTCACCCCGGACACCGTCGTGATCGCACCGGACGGGATCGCCCTGCTGGCCGAGGCGGGGCTGGCCGCCGTACTGGGGGGCGCCCCGGGCGCCGTGTGCCACGCGGCGGACGCCGGTACGGCTGCGGTGCCGGTGCCGGTGCCGGTGCCGGTGCCGGGCGAAGCGCCGTTCTCCGACCGCCGGGCGGCCGACACCGCGGCCTGGGCCGCCCTGGCCCGCACCCTCGGCGCCGCCTGGACGCGGCCCGGAACCCCCGCGGCCGAACTGTTCGCCCGCTGTTCCGCCACCGCCGAGTCCGACGGGCTGGCGGCGGCCCGGGCCGTGCTGGTGGCCGGACGCGCGGCGCTCCCGGCGGACTTCCTGCGCCGTACGGCACTCCGCGCGGCAGCGGCCGCCTCGGCGCCGGACTTCGCACCACCGAAGGACCGGCACACTGCGGACCCCTCCCGGCCGACCGCCGTGACGGACAAGGCTCCGGCATCCGGTGGTGCCCCACACGAGGTCGTACGCACCGGCAAGCCCACCGAACCTGACCACACCCCCGAGCCGGTCCTCCCACACGACCGAGCGGCCACCCCCACCCCGCACACCCGAGCCCCCTCGCCCGGCCCCGGCCCTCACCCGCCGACCACCGCCGACGAGCTCACCTCGGCGGCCTGGGCTGGCGGCGAGGCCACCTCGGTCGGTCGGGCCGGCGGCGGCGCAGTCCCGGATCGGCGAGCTCCTGTGCCTGGCTCCGGGTCTCACCCGTCGGCGGCGGACGAGCTCACCTCGGCCGGTCGGTCCGGCGGCGCGGCAGTCCCGGACGCGCGAGCCCCCTTGCACGGCCCAAGCCCTCACCCCTCGGCCACCGCCGACCAGCCCACCACCGTCGGGCGCGCTCATCGCGGCACCGCCCCGGACGTCCAGGCCACCGTCGTCGGCAAGCGCAACCGGGTGACCCGGGCTGAGGCACCGGCCGGGGAGGGCTCCGGTGAGATCCTGCTCCGGTTCGGGCCCGGGGTCGCCGTCGAGGAGCAGGACGTGCTGCGCGCCCGGTGGCGCACGGCGGCAGCGGTACCCGACCGGCAGCGCCCGCGCCGAAGACGGCGGGGCCGGATCGTCACCACCGCCGTCGTGGCGATCGCCGCCGTCCTGCTCTGCCTGCTGCTGCGCCCAGTCCCCGCCCCTGCGGTCGTCGCCGTCCAGGTCCAGGCCCCCGCAGGGCCGTTGCACTGCGGTCAGACGGCCGACCTGGTCGGTGTCGTCACCACCGACGGGCACGGCGGCCCCGTCACGTACCGGTGGCTGCGCGCGGACGGCCAGGACTCGGGCGAGCTGGTCCATACCGCCCACCGCGGTGAGCGCCGGGTCAGGGTGCACCTGCGCTGGACGGTCCGCGGTCCGGGCCGCTTCCGGGGGACCGCCCGCCTCAGCATCGCGCACCAGACGGCCCCGATGGAGGCGGAGGCGAGCTTCACCTACGTCTGCCCTTGAAGCGCCTGACCTTGAGAGGCCGCGACGTCGTATGCGGCGGACGAAAAGTGTCCTGGTCACCCCAAGGCACGTGTCGGAATTCCGCCAGCCCACGGGCCCTGTCGTGGTCGATCCTGGACGTATGCAGACAGCGACGCACCTCGACCGGGAGCACTGCGTACGCGCCGTGCAGTCCAAGGATGCCCGGTTCGACGGGTGGTTCTTCACGGCCGTGCTGACCACCCGGATCTACTGCCGCCCCAGCTGCCCCGTCGTCCCGCCCAAGCCGGAGAACATGACGTTCTACCCGAGCGCGGCCGCCTGCCAGCAGGCCGGGTTCCGGGCCTGCAAGCGCTGCCGCCCGGACACCAGCCCCGGCTCCCCGGAGTGGAACCAGCGCGCCGACCTGGTGGCCCGCGCCATGCGCCTGATCGCCGACGGCGTCGTGGACCGCGAGGGCGTGCCCGGACTCGCCGACCGGCTCGGCTACAGCGCCCGGCAGGTGGAGCGGCAGCTGCTCGCCGAGCTGGGCGCCGGGCCGCTCGCGCTCGCCCGTGCCCAGCGCGCCCAGACCGCGCGGCTGCTCATCGAGACCACCCCGCTGCCCATGGCGGAGATCGCCTTCGCGGCCGGTTTCTCCTCCATCCGCACCTTCAACGACACCGTCCGCGAGGTCTTCGCCCTGACCCCGAGCGAGCTGCGTGCCCGCGCCCCGCAGTCCGGGGCCGGTACCCCGGGCGGGCTCAGCCTGCGGCTGCCGTTCCGCGCCCCGCTCAACCCGTCCAACCTCTTCGGCCACCTCGCCGCCACGGCCGTACCCGGCGTCGAGGAGTGGCGCGAGGGCGCCTACCGGCGCACGCTGCGGCTGCCGTACGGGCACGGCATCGTGGCCCTCACGCCCCGCCCCGACCACATCGCCTGCCGTCTCGCCCTCAGTGATCTGCGCGACCTGACCGTGGCGATCAGCCGCTGCCGCCGCATGCTCGACCTCGACGCCGACCCCGTCGCCGTCGACGACCGGCTGCGCACGGACCCGTTGCTCGCCCCGCTGGTCGACCGGGCCCCGGGGCGCCGGGTGCCGCGCACGGTCGACGAGGCCGAGTTCGCCGTCCGCGCCGTACTCGGGCAGCAGGTCTCCACGGCCGCCGCCCGCACCCACGCCGCCCGTCTGGTCACCGCGCACGGCAAGCCCCTGGAGGACCCCGAGGGCGGCCTCACCCACCTCTTCCCGTCCCCCGAGGCGCTGGCCGCCGTCGACCCCGAGACCCTGGCGATGCCCCGCACCCGGCGCACCACCTTGACCACCCTCGTCCGCCAACTTGCCGACGGAACCCTTCACTTGGGCGTCGAATCCGACTGGGCGGAGGCCCGCGCCCGGCTGCTCTCCCTGCCCGGATTCGGTCCCTGGACGGTCGACGTCATCGCCATGCGCGCCCTCGGCGACCCCGACGTCTTCCTCCCCACCGACCTCGGCATCCGGCGCGCGGCGGGCGAGCTGGGCCTGCCCTCCACCCCGGCCGCGCTCACCGCCCGGGCCGAGGCCTGGCGGCCCTGGCGGGCGTACGCCGTGCAGTACCTGTGGGCGACCGACGGCCACCCCATCAACTTCCTGCCCGTATAAGCAAGTTCCCGAGAAGGTTCAAGAAAGTTCCCAAGAAGGTTGCACCGTGACACCTGTGACGTCCCACACCGTGATCGACAGCCCGTACGGCCCGCTGACCCTGGTCGCCGACGCCGACGGCGCCCTGTGCGGCCTGTACATGGCCGGCCAGCGGCACCGCCCGCCCGAGGAGAACTTCGGCGCGCGCGAGGACGACCTGCCCTGCTTCACCGCCGCGAAGGAGCAGCTGTCGGCCTACTTCGCGGGCGAGCTGAAGCAGTTCACCCTCGAACTCGCCCTGCGAGGAACGCCGTTCCAGCGTGGCGTCTGGGAGCAGCTCACCCGCATCCCCTACGGCGAGACCCGCACCTACGGCCAGCTCGCCGACGCCCTCGGCAATCCCCAGGCCTCCCGCGCGGTCGGCCTCGCCAACGGCCGCAACCCGGTCGGCATCATCGTCCCCTGCCATCGTGTGATCGGTTCCGACGGCAGCCTCACCGGCTACGGCGGCGGCGTGGACCGCAAGCGCCGGTTGCTGGACTTCGAACGCGGGGCGGCGCTGTTCTCGTAGTGATCCGACGGCTCATGCCCGCTGTTCGACGAAGACGATGCGCTGATGCACCCGGTTGCGACGCGGCGTGCGGGGCTGGGTCGTTGCCGAGTCCGTCGTCGCACGGCAGGCGAGGGCAGGTCAGCCGCATACCGGCCCATCGGACATTGCCCACCCCGCCGCTGGAGGACGGTGGGGGCCAGCGGGCTGCCGGCGCACAGCGCACGGCAACCCTCCGGCTCGGCTTCAGCTGGCTCCTGCCCGACCCCCGGGTCCAGTGGGCGGTAAGGCGGTTCGAGGAAACCACCGGGGCCTCGGTCGCCCTCACCCGCGTCGACGATCCGCTGCTCGCGCTGGACCGGCGTGCCGTCGACGTCGCCGTCATGCGGGGCGATGCCGCACTGCCACGCCAGGCCCGCACCGTGCACCTGTACGACGAGCCGAGAATCGCGGTGTGCTCCCACGACACGGACCTGTCCCGTCTGGGGAGTGGGACTGGACGGAGGTCCGGCGGTGGCCGCTGGTGGTCAACACCGTCAGCGGCAGCACCGGCCCCTGGTCATGGCCCGAGGGGCAGCGCCCGGGGCACATCCTGGAGACGGCCAACTACGACGACCGGGCCGACGAAGTCGTACGGCGCCGCACCCCGCACCCCGCCCTGCGTTTCGTCGAACTGACCAACGCGCCCCCCAGCCCGGTCAGCCTCGTCTTCCTGCCTCGGTGCTCAATCGCCGCAAGAGTCCGGGCAGGGCAGTGCCGATGGGCTCCCGCACGATCTCTTCGGCCCGGTCGTCGTACGGCGTCGGCTCGGCGTTCACGATGATCAGCCGTGCCCCGTGGTCGGCGGCCAGGCCCGCGAGCCCGGCGGCCGGCTGGACCTGGAGGCTGCTGCCGACCGCGAAGAACACCTGGCAGGCCTTGGTGATGGCGACGGCCTGGCCCAGCACCTCCGGGTCGAGTCGCTCGCCGAACATCACGGTGGCCGACTTGAGGATCCCGCCGCACTCCAGGCACGGCGGGTCGTCCTCACCGGCCTCCACTCGGGCGAGTGTGTCCTCCATGGGCCCGCGCGCATGGCACTTCGTACACACCACGCTCCGGGCGGTGCCATGCAACTCCAGCACCTTTCGGGCGGGCATCCCGGCGAGCTGGTGCAGCCCGTCCACGTTCTGTGTGATCACCCGCACGGGCACCCCGGACCGCTCCAGCTCGGCGACGGCCCGGTGCGCGGCGTTCGGCTCGGCCTGGAGCGTGCGGTTCTTGCGCCGCATCTGCCAGGATCGTCGGCGGATCTCCGGGTCGGCCATGTAGTACTCGTACGTCACGAGCTTTTCTGCCTCGGGATCCCGCCGCCACAGCCCGTTCGGCCCGCGATAGTCGGGGATCCCGGAATCAGTGGAGATCCCCGCGCCACTGAGTATGGCCACGAGAGGCTTGTTCATGGGCCGAGAGTAGGACGCCTGCCTGGCCGGAGCGAGCGAGAATCGGGTGGCTCCCTGGGCGACCGGTGGAGACACAGGCTCGATCTCGCGGGTCAGCCTTCGGAGGGACGCGGGGCGCGCAGGTGCGCCCGTTCCTTCAAGAAGATCGCCGACCGTCACGCTGAACAGAACCAATGCTCAGTCGAGACAGAACTCGTTGCCTTCGATGTCCTGCATCACGATGCACGACTCGTTGTCGTCATCGGCAAGCAGCGTTTGTACGTGTACCGCACCGAGCGCGACCAGTCGTGCGCATTCGGCCTCCAGTGTGGCGAGGCGCTCCTCACCCACGAGTCCGGTGCCGGCCCGGACGTCGAGATGCACCCGATTCTTGACGATCTTCCCCTCGGGAACGCGCTGGAAGAGCAGGCGCGGGCCCACGCCCGAGGGGTCACTGCATGCGAAGTAGGTGACCTGCTCCTCAGGCGGCAGCGAGCGATGGTAGTCCTCCCACGTGGCAAACCCCTTCGGGACCGGCGGTACGACGTACCCCAACACCTCGCACCAGAAGCCGGCGAGGCGCGCAGGCTCTGCGCAGTCGAAGGTGACTTGGAACTGCTTGATCGATGACATCGGCGCACCATAGCAGGGGGACTGTGTTGCTCATCTCCCAGCGTGGATACGCTTGTTGTGGGGAGGACGGCCCCTGTTGGCCGCGGCCGGTCATGCCACCCGGTGGCCGTTCTCCAGTTCCGCCGTGCCGGAGCCGTCCGCGAGGACGTCCAGGGCGGTCAGGACGCGGCGGCCGAGGGCGCCGAAGAGGTGGTCGGTGATCTCCTCGCGCGGGACCAGGCGCCAGGACAGCAGTTCCTCCTCCTGCAGCCGGATCGCCTTCAGGTCGGCCTCCGCCAGGACACCGCCGTCGTACAAGTAGGCCACCAGCGGCGGGCGGCCGGCGCCCCCGTGCACCCAGTCCACGGCCAGCAGCCGGCCGAGTTCCCGGTCGAGGCCGATCTCCTCCAGCGTCTCCCGGCGGGCGCCCTGGCGCGGGGTCTCCCCGTCGTCCGACTCGATCGTGCCGCCCGGAAGCGCCCAGCCCTCGCGGTAGTTGGGCTCGACCAGCAGTACGCGGCCCTCGGCGTCCCGGAAGAGCGCGCCGGCACCGGCGAGGACACGGGGCAGGCTCGCGATGTACGCGGCGAAGTCAGGAGTCGTGGTCATTGGGGAAGGGTAACCAGGCGCGGCGCGGCTACGGCCCCGCCGTCGCCAGGCGCAGGGTGCGTTCGGCCAGCGCACTGATCCGTACACCGTCGAAGCCGAACACCGCGCTCCGTACCGTGTCCTGCAGCGGCTCCGTCCACTGGGCCGGGATCGCGGCCGCGCCGGTGAGGACCCCGGCCACCGAGCCCGCCGTCGCCCCGTTGGAGTCGGTGTCCAGGCCGCCGCGCACGGTCAGCGCGATGGTCCGGGTGAAGTCGCCGTCGCCGTACAGCAGTCCGGCGGTGAGGACGGCGGCGTTCGGGACGGTGTGGATCCAGCCGAGCCCGGCGGTCTCCGCGGCCAGCGTGGCCAGGGTCTCCTCCCAGGGCAGCCGCGTCTCGTGCAGGGTCATGGCCCGCCGCACGGTACGGGCGAGCCGGCTGCTCGCCGGGATCACGCCGAGCGCCGTGTCGAGTGCGTCCCGCACGGTGGGGGCGGTGAAGGCCGCCGCGATCAGCGCCGCCGCCCACATGGCGCCGTACACGCCGTTGCCGGTGTGCGACAGCACCGCGTCCCGGCGGGCCAGACCGGCGGCGCCGGCCGGGTCGCCGGGGCGGGTCCAGCCGTGGACGTCGGCGCGGATGAGGGCGCCGATCCACTCCTGGTACGGGTTGTCGTACGTCGCCGTCAGCGGCGGCTTCAGCCCGCCCGCGAGGTTGCGGTACGCCGCCCGTTCCGCGGTGAAGGTCTGCAGGTACGGCAGCCGCAGCAGCCACAGCTCGCCGACCTGCTCGGTGCTGAAGCCGAAGCCGTACGTCTCCAGCAGGTGCAGGCCGAGGATCGCGTAGTCGACGTCGTCGTCGCGCACGCTGCCGTGGATCCGGCCGCGCACGCAGTCCCGCCACTCCGGGCGCAGTACGGCCGTCTCGTCCGGGTCGGCGGGCTCGGGCAGGTAGTCGGTGAGGGGCAGCGCCTCGGCCTTGCGCAGATAGCGGTCGATGCGCTCACGCGTCCACACCTCGCCCTGCTCGACGGGCTTGCCGAGCATGTTGCCCGCGATCCGGCCGAGCCAGCCGCCGTGGATGCGGTCGGCGAGGTCGGCGGATCCGGGACGCTGGCTGGTCATGGCTGGGGTCTACCCGTTTTCCGCAGGCTCCTCTCAGCCGCTTCCCAGCCTTCGGTCGGTGCATGACGGCGGGGGTGTCCTCCGGTTAAGGTCGCAGCGGCGCGACTGGCCCTGACGTGCGCGGGGCCCGGAGAGCAAGGGGAAAGCAAGGTGGCGGACGCTGCAGTGAACGAGACCCGTCGGGTGCTCATCGCCGCGGACAAGTTCAAGGGCTCGCTGACGGCTGTGCAGGTCGCCGAGCGGGTGACGGCCGGGCTGCGCCGGGTCGTGCCGGATCTGACGGTCGAGGCGCTGCCCGTGGCCGACGGCGGCGACGGGACCGTGGACGCGGCGGTCGCGGCCGGTTTCGAGCGGCGGGAGGTACGGGTCGCCGGGCCGCTGGGCCAGGAGGTGACGGCCGCGTTCGCGCTGCGCGGCGAGACCGCGGTCGTGGAGATGGCCGAGGCCAGCGGCCTCCAGCGGCTGCCCGCGGGCGTCTTCGCGCCGCTCACTGCCTCCACGTACGGCTCCGGAGAGCTGCTGCGGGCGGCGCTGGACGCGGGCGCGCGGACGATCGTGTTCGGCGTCGGCGGCAGCGCCACGACGGACGGCGGCGCGGGCATGCTGGCGGCGCTGGGGGCGCGGTTCCTGGACGAGGACGGGGAGCCGGTGACGCCGGGCGGCGGCGGGCTGGCGGATGTCGCGCGGACCGACCTGTCCGGGCTGGACCCGCGGCTGTCCTCGGTGGAGCTGGTGCTGGCCAGCGATGTGGACAATCCGCTGACCGGGCCGAAGGGCGCGCCGGCGGTGTACGGCCCGCAGAAGGGCGCCTCGCCGGACGACGTGGACACCCTGGACGCGGCGCTGGCCCACTTCGCCAAGGTGCTTCAGGACGAGGTGGGGCCGCGGGCGGCGGAGTACGCGGCGTCTCCGGGTGCGGGTGCGGCGGGCGGCATCGGTTACGGCGCCCTGCTGCTGGGCGCCCGCTTCCGCCCCGGCATCGAGGTCATGCTGGACGTCCTCGGCTTCGCGCCCGCGCTGGAGCGGGCCACGCTGGTGATCACCGGTGAGGGGTCGCTGGACGAGCAGACGCTGCACGGGAAGGCGCCGGCGGGGGTCGCCGCGGCGGCCCGGGCCCGGGGCAAGGACGTGATCGCGGTGTGCGGACGGCTCGCCCTGCCCGCGGAGGCGCTGGAGCGGGCCGGGATCCGGCAGGCGTACCCGCTCACCTCGGTCGAGCCGGACGTGGCGCGCTGCATCGCCGAGGCCGGGCCGATCCTTCAGGACGTGGCGGAGCGGATCGCGCGGGACCGGCTGCTGTGAGCGGGACGGAACGGCGGACGGGCGTGGCGCCCGCCCGCCCCGCGGCTACTGCAGGGGTGTGAGCTCGCCGTCCGGGTCACGGAAGTAGCTGCCGGCCGTGAGCCCCTCGACCTTGCCGTCCTTGAGCCACTGCTTCGACATGTGCTGCAGGAACTTGGCCGGGCGTTCCCAGACCATGGAGTGCCCGGCGTCGGCGAAGCAGAACATGAGCTTCTGCGATCCGGCGATGGCCTGGTAGAGATCCGGTACGGAGAAGTGGGCGACCGGCGGCAGCGCGGCCGAGTTGTTGGCCTGGGTGTCCCGCGCTCCGTAGAGGATGAGCACGGGCACCCTGCCGCCGAGCACGGGCGTGCCCGTCTCGTCCTTGTAGGGCACCGTCTGGTTGTTCCAGCCCCACCAGTAGGTGTTCCGGTAGCGCAGGGCGCCTCCGGGAGCTCCGCCGCCCGGCAGGGAGGGCCCCCACTTCACCGCGACCGGGTCCAGGGCGATGATCGACTGCCACACCTCGTCCACCATGCCGGGCTCGCGCTGCTGCGGGCTGCCCTGCTCGTTGTCCCACGAGGTCGCGAAGCCGGACTTGCTGCCGACGTGCATCGGGAAGCCGAACGTGACGGCCGGCTTCGACACGGGCGGCGGCACTGCCTCGGCCGGAGGCGCGAAGGGCGCGTCGGCGCGTCCGGACCAGCGGCCCTTCGGCGGGAAGATCGGGGCCAGCAGGAGCAGGCTGTTGACGTTCTCGGGGTGCTGGAGGGTGTAGGGCCCCACGACGAAGGCGGCGGCGGACCAGCCGATGACGTCGATCGGTTTGTCCCTGTCGGACAGGGCTCTGATGTACTGGACCACCGTGTGCAGCTCCCCCCACTCGGTCTCGGAGGTGCCCAGCGAGTGCGGGTAGGGCGGGGTGCATGTCTCCGTGAGCGGATGGGGGACCAGGACCGCGAACTGCTGGGCCGGGTTGGCGTTGCACGGCACGTCCATGACCGCCGGTCGCGGGGTCTGCCCGTTGCCCTGCAGGTCCATGATGAACACGTCGTAGCCGGCGCCGGCCAGTGCCCGTGCCCAGCTGTAGCGGTCCGGGGGACCGCCGTCGCCGAAGGCCGCGTCCACCATGAGGTCGAAGCCCACGGCGGCCGGGGTGCTTCTGCCGTGGAGCATCAGCACCGGCTTGCGATCGTGGCCTGTGGTGCCGTCGTACTCCCGTACGAACAGGCGCACCGGATCGCCTTCGTTCGCCTTGATGGTGGATATGTGGGTGACACCGTGGTCCGTGATGGTGATGGCAGACATGCCCGCTCTCCAACCGCGAGAGAGTGCAGAAATCCCCCAGACTATGGGCATATGCCCCAGTCATGCCCCTCCGTAATCCACCGTCCTCCCGTCCGCGGATGCTCGCAACTCCACTGAAGCCAGGGGTAGTTGAGGAGTCAACGGGAAACCGGGCAGACCTTGAATGTCAAACGGGTGTGGCCCGAGCCGTCGCGGCTCGGGCCACACCCGTCAGTGATGGGACGAGGGTCAGGGCAGCTGCGCCGCCCGCGCCTCCCGCCGGTTGTCGCGGAAGTTGTTCACGCGCCGAGCCGTGGCGAACAACGGGATCACCGCGCCCATGACCAGCTGCAGCGCGCAGCCCGTCTGGAGGAGCAGCTGACCGCTCGGGGCGTCGAAGGCCCACGCCGCCAGCAGGCCCATCGACAGCACGATCCAGGCCAGCATGGCCCCGGCCAGGCGCCCCCTGGGCTTCGGGTACTCCACCCGGCTCACCATCAGCCACGCCGTCCCGAGAATCGCCAGCAGCGTCGCCACGAAGGGCAGCTCCAGCAGCACGATCGAGACGACCGTCAGCGCGCCGAACGGGCTGGGCATGCCCTGGAACATGCCGTCCTTCATCGTCACGCAGGAGAAGCGCGCCAGACGCAGTACGACGGCCAGGAGCACCACGATTGCCCCGAGCGCCGCCATTCTCTGGTGCGCGTCGTCCGCGACCATGCCGTAGACGAGGACGAAGTACGCGGGCGCGAGCCCGAAGCTGATCAGGTCGGAGAGGTTGTCCAGCTCCGCGCCCATGGGCGAGGAGCGCAGCTTGCGCGCCACCAGCCCGTCGAACAGGTCGAAGACGGCCGCGCACAGCATCAGGATGACGGCCGTGGCGGCGCTGTGCCGCGCCATGCCCGCGGACTCGTCGTTCCCCGTCAGGTGCGGGATCAGGATGCCGGTGGTGGTGAAGTACACCGCCATGAACCCGCACGTGGCGTTGCCCAGGGTGAGGGTGTCCGCTATCGACAGGCGAAGCGAGAGGGGCATCTCCTCCTCTTCGTCCACCTCGTCGGCCTCGGGCACCCAGCCGGCCTGGGTCTCCGGATCAATCACGGTCAATGCGAGTCACCCCAGCCACGGTCTTCTGTCCGACCTCGACCGCGACCTCCACGCCCTCGGGCAGGTAGAGATCGACACGCGAGCCGAAGCGGATCAGACCGATACGGTCGCCCTGCTCGACCTTCGTGCCCTCAGGGAGGTAGGGCACGATGCGGCGGGCCACCGCGCCGGCGATCTGGATCATCTCGATGTCGCCGAGTTCGGTGTCGAAATGCCAGACTACGCGCTCGTTGTTCTCGCTCTCCTTGTTGAAAGCAGGAACAAAGCCGCCGGGGATGTGCTCGACGGACGTCACCGTGCCCGCGAGGGGCGCGCGGTTGACGTGGACGTTCAGCGGGCTCATGAAGATCGCGACGCGGGTGCGCCCGTCCTTCCACGGCATGATGCTCTGCACCACGCCGTCGGCGGGCGAGATCACCCGGCCGGAGCCGATCTCGCGCTCGGGGTCGCGGAAGAACCACAGCATGCCCGCGGCGAGCGCGGTGGCGGGCACGGCCACGGCCCTGGCCGCACCGGAGCGGCGGGCGCGGGCCAGGCTGAGGGCTGCGGTGGCGACGGTCGGGAGAAGCCACGGCGATGCTCCGCGCGCGAGGCGTACGCCGGCTCGGCTGTCGCGAGGTGCAGAGGTTTGGCTGTGGGGCATGGATGACCTTCGTAGCGGATGATGCCGCGCAAGACGGGGGACGGCGGCTTTCCGGGGGATCGTACCGGTCGCGGGCTACAACTGGGCAAGCCAGCCAGCCGAGTCGGCGGCCGAAGACCGTCTACGGGGTGTGATCTTCTTCTCGAAGAAAACACCCCGTATCCGGACAATCAGCCCTGGAATCGATACTCTTCGAGCAGCCTGCGCCCGATGATCATTTTTTGGATCTCGGCGGTACCTTCACCGATGAGCAGCATCGGGGCCTCGCGGTAGAGGCGCTCGATCTCGTACTCCTTGGAGAATCCGTAGCCGCCGTGGATCCGGAAGGCATCCTCCACGACCTCCTTGCAGTATTCGGAGGCGAGGTACTTCGCCATCCCTGCCTCGAGATCGTTTCGCTCGCCGGAGTCCTTTTTACGTGCCGCGTTGACCATCATCGCATGCGCGGCCTCGACCTTGGTCGCCATCTCGGCCAGCTTGAACTGGATGGCCTGGTGCTGGGCGATCGGCTTGCCGAAGGTGTGCCGCTGCTGGGCGTACTGGACACCGAGCTCGAAGGCGCGCTGGGCGACGCCGCAGCCACGCGCCGCCACGTTGACCCGGCCGACCTCGACACCGTCCATCATTTGGTAAAAACCTCGGCCGGTGACGCCGCCGAGCACCCGATCGGCCGGAAGGTGCAGGCCGTCCATGATCAGCTCGGTGGTGTCGACGCCCTTGTAGCCCATCTTCTCGATCTTGCCCGGGATGGTGAGGCCGGGGCGGACCTCGCCGAAGCCCGGCTCCTTCTCGATCAGGAAGGTGGTCATCGACTTGTGGGGCGCCGTGCCCTCGGGGTGGCCTTCGTCACTGCGGACGAGCACGGCCACCAGGGACGACGTGCCGCCGTTCGTCAGCCACATCTTCTGGCCGTTCAGGACGTACTCGTCGCCGTCCCTGACCGCCTTGGAGGTGATCGCCGACACATCGGAGCCCAGGCCCGGCTCCGACATCGAGAAGGCGCCCCGGATGTCGCCGGCCGCCATCCTCGGCAGGAAGTGGTCCTTCTGCTCCTGCGTGCCGTGCTGCTTGAGCATGTACGCGACGATGAAGTGGGTGTTGATGATGCCGGACACCGACATCCAGCCGCGGGCGATCTCCTCCACGCACAGCGCGTAGGTGAGCAGCGACTCGCCCAGGCCCCCGTACTCCTCGGGAATCATCAGACCGAACAGGCCGAGTTCCTTCAGGCCGTCGACAATCTGCTGCGGGTACTCGTCGCGGTGCTCCAGCTCGGTCGCGACAGGAATGATCTCCTTGTCGACGAAGTCCCGGACGGTGGAGAGGATCTCCTGCTGGACGTCGGTCAGACCGGCGGTCTGGGCGAGACGGGCCATGGCCTACTTCTCCGTGTTCTTTTCCGCGGGTGCGGTCAGCTCCGGGCGGCCGGGCTGCTCGCCGCCGCGCTCCTTGATGTACGTCTCGGTGGGCACCATCACCTTGCGGCGGAAGACGCAGACGAGCGTGCCGTCCTGCTTGTAGCCCTTGGTCTCGACATAGACGATCCCGCGGTCGTTCTTCGACTTCGACGGCCACTTGTCCAGCACCGTCGTCTCGCCGTAGATGGTGTCGCCGTGGAAGGTCGGCGCCACGTGCTTGAGCGACTCGATCTCCAGGTTGGCGATCGCCTTGCCGGAGATGTCCGGGACGGACATGCCGAGCAGCAGGGAGTAGATGTAGTTCCCGACCACCACGTTCTTGCCGAAGTCCGTCGTCTTCTCGGCGTAGTTGGTGTCCATGTGGAGCGGGTGGTGGTTCATGGTGAGGAGACAGAACAGGTGGTCGTCGTACTCCGTGACCGTCTTGCCCGGCCAGTGCTTGTACGTCGCCCCGACCTCGAACTCCTCGTACGTGCGTCCGAACTGCATCGCGCTCAGGGCTCCTTAGCTGGCGGGGATCTCGAACTTCGACGTGCGCTGCATGCCGGCGGCCCGGCCCTTGCCGGAGATGACCAGGGCCATCTTGCGGCTGGCCTCGTCGATCATCTCGTCGCCGAGCATCGCGGAGCCCTTCTTGCCGCCCGCCTCGGACGTGTAGTAGTCGTACGCGTCCAGGATCAGCTCGGCGTGGTCGTAGTCCTCCTGCGAGGGCGAGAAGATCTCGTTGGACGCCTCGACCTGGCCCGGGTGCAGCACCCACTTGCCGTCGAAGCCGAGGGCCGCGGCGCGCTGGGCGACCGCGCGGTAGCCGTCGATGTTGCGGATCTGCAGGTAGGGGCCGTCGATCGCCTGGAGGTTGTTGGCGCGGGCGGCCATCAGGATCTTCATCAGGATGTAGTGGTAGGCGTCCGCCGGGTAGCCGGGCGGCTGCTCGCCCACGACGAGCGACTTCATGTTGATGGAGGCCATGAAGTCGGCCGGGCCGAAGATGATCGTCTCGACGCGCGGGGAGGCCTGCGCGATCGCGTTGACGTTGTTCAGTCCCTGCGCGTTCTCGATCTGCGCCTCGATGCCGATCCGGCCGACCTCGAAGCCCATCGTCTTCTCGATCTGGGTGAGCAGGAGGTCGAGGGCGACGACCTGCTCGGCGTTCTGCACCTTCGGCAGCATGATGCAGTCCAGGTTCGGGCCCGCGCCCTCGACGACCGTGACGACATCGCGGTACGTCCACTCGGTCGTCCAGTCGTTGACGCGCACGACGCGCGTCTTGCCCGTCCAGTCGCCCTCGTTGAGGAACTTGACGATGGTGTGCCGCGCCTCGGGCTTGGCGAGCGGCGCGCAGGCGTCCTCCAGGTCCAGGAAGACCTGGTCCGCCGGGAGGCCCTGCGCCTTCTCCAGGAAGCGCGGGTTCGAGCCCGGTACGGCCAGGCAGGAGCGCCGCGGGCGAAGGCGGTTGACAGGGGTGGTCATGCGGGGACCTCCAGGGGGTCGAGCTTGTTCGCTTTCCGGATCTCGTCGACGATTCGGCCGATGATTCCGGTGATGTCGAAGTCCTTCGGGGTGAAGACGGCGGCCACGCCTGCGGACCTGAGCTGCTCGGCGTCACCATTCGGGATGATGCCACCGGCGATCACCGGTATATCTGTGGCACCGGCCACACGCAGCCGCTGGAGCACGTCCGGCACCAGCTGGGCGTGCGAGCCGGACAGGATCGACAGGCCGACCGCGTGCACGTCCTCGGCGAGGGCCGCGTCCACGATCTGCTCGGGCGTCAGCCGGATGCCCTGGTAGACCACCTCGAAGCCGGCGTCACGCGCGCGTACGGCGATCTGCTCGGCGCCGTTGGAGTGCCCGTCCAGGCCCGGCTTGCCGACCAGGAACCGCAGCTTGCCCACGCCCAGCTCACGGGCGGTGGCATCCACCTTGGCGCGCACCTCGGCGAGCGCGGAGCCCGGCTCGGCGGTGACGGCCACCGGCGCGGAGGAGACCCCGGTGGGCGCCCGGTACTCGCCGAACACCTCGCGCAGGGCGCCGGCCCACTCGCCGGTCGTGACCCCGGCGCGGGCGCACTCCAGCGTGGCCTCCATCAGGTTCTGGGTGCCCTTGGCGGCCTCCTTCAGCCGCTCCAGCGCCTTGCACGGGCGCGGGTGGTTGAAGGGCGGCTGGTACCGCGTGTCGCGCCAGTGCTGCAGCGAGGCGATGACCCGGGCCTCGACCGCCGGGTCCACCGTCATGATCGCGGTGTCCAGGTCGGCCGTCAGCGGGTTCGGCTCGGTGCCCTCGAAGGCGTTGACACCGATGATCTTGTCCTCCCCGGACTCGATCCGGGCCCGGCGCTCGGCGTGCGAGGCGACCAGCTGGGACTTGAGGTAACCGGACTCCACGGCGGCCATCGCGCCGCCCATCTCCTGGATCCGGTCGATCTCCGCGAGGACGTCGGTGACCAGCTGGTCCACCTTCGCCTCGATCACCTTCGAGCCCTCGAAGATGTCCTCGTACTCCAGCAGGTCGCTCTCGTAGGCGAGCACCTGCTGGATGCGCAGGCTCCACTGCTGGTCCCAGGGCCGGGGCAGGCCGAGGGCCTCGTTCCAGGCGGGCAGCTGCACGGCACGCGCGCGTGCGTCCTTCGACAGCGTCACGGCCAGCATCTCCAGCACGATCCGCTGGACGTTGTTCTCCGGCTGAGCCTCCGTCAGGCCGAGGGAGTTGACCTGGACGCCGTACCGGAACCGGCGCTGCTTGGGGTTCTCGATGCCGTACCGCTCGCGCGTGACCTTGTCCCAGATGCGGCCGAACGCCCGCATCTTGCACATCTCCTCGATGAAGCGGACACCCGCGTTCACGAAGAAGGAGATCCGGGCGACCACGTCACCCATGCGCTCCTGCGGCACCTGGCCCGAGTCGCGCACGGCGTCGAGCACCGCGATCGCGGTGGACATCGCGTACGCGATCTCCTGCACCGGCGTGGCCCCGGCCTCCTGCAGGTGGTAGCTGCAGATGTTGATCGGGTTCCACTTCGGGATGTGGGAGACCGTGTACGCGATCATGTCCGTCGTCAGCCGGAGCGACGGCCCCGGCGGGAACACATGGGTGCCCCGGGACAGGTACTCCTTGACGATGTCGTTCTGGGTCGTGCCCTGGAGCTTGGTGATGTCCGCGCCCTGCTCCTCGGCGACGACCTGGTAGAGCGCCAGCAGCCACATGGCGGTGGCGTTGATCGTCATCGAGGTGTTCATCTGCTCCAGGGGGATGTCCTGGAACAGCCTGCGCATGTCACCGAGATGGGCCACCGGCACGCCCACCCGGCCGACCTCGCCGCGGGCGAGGATGTGGTCGGGGTCGTAGCCGGTCTGCGTCGGCAGGTCGAACGCCACCGACAGACCGGTCTGGCCCTTGGCGAGGTTGCGCCGGTACAGCTCGTTGGACGCCTCCGCCGTCGAGTGGCCGGCGTACGTCCGCATGAGCCACGGACGGTCCTTCTGACGCTCTGTCATCTATGGCTCTCAGACGTTGCGGAAGCGGTTGATGGCGTCGAGGTGCTTGGCGCGCATCTCCTCGTCGCGCACACCGAGGCCTTCCTCGGGCGCGAGGCACAGCACGCCGACCTTGCCCTGGTGCAGGTTGCGGTGGACGTCGTAGGCGGCCTGGCCGGTGTCCTCGAGGGAGTAGGTCTTGGACAGGGTCGGGTGGATCTTGCCCTTGGCGATGAGGCGGTTGGCCTCCCAGGCCTCGCGGTAGTTGGCGAAGTGGGAGCCGATGATGCGCTTCAGCGACATCCACAGGTAGCGGTTGTCGTACTCGTGCATGTAGCCCGAGGTCGAGGCACAGGTGGTGATGGTGCCGCCCTTGCGGGTGACGAAGACGCTCGCGCCGAAGGTCTCGCGGCCGGGGTGCTCGAAGACGATGTCGATGTCCTCGCCGCCGGTGAGCTCGCGGATGCGCTTGCCGAAGCGCTTCCACTCCTTCGGGTCCTGGGTGTTCTCGTCCTTCCAGAACTTGTAGCCCTCGGCGTTGCGGTCGATGATCGCCTCGGCGCCCATGGAGCGGCAGATGTCGGCCTTCTGGTCGCTGGAGACGACACAGATGGGGTTGGCGCCGCCGGCGAGGGCGAACTGGGTGGCGTACGAGCCGAGTCCGCCGCTCGCGCCCCAGATGAGCACGTTGTCGCCCTGCTTCATGCCGGCGCCGTTGCGGGACACCAGCTGGCGGTAGGCGGTGGAGTTGACCAGGCCCGGGGCCGCGGCCTCCTCCCAGCTGAGGTGCCCGGGCTTCGGCATCAGCTGGTTGGACTTCACCAGCGCGATCTCGGCGAGGCCGCCGAAGTTGGTCTCGAAGCCCCAGATGCGCTGCTCGGGGTCGAGCATGGTGTCGTTGTGGCCGTCGGAGGACTCCAGCTCGACGGACAGGCAGTGGGCGACGACCTCGTCACCGGGCTTCCAGGCGTTGACGCCCGGTCCGGTGCGCAGGACGACGCCCGCGAGGTCGGAGCCGATGATGTGGTACGGCAGGTCGTGCCGCTTGGTCAGCTCGCTGAGCTTGCCGTAGCGCTCCAGGAAGCCGAAGGTCGGCAGCGGCTCGAAGATCGAGGTCCACACCGAGTTGTAGTTGACCGAGGAGGCCATGACGGCCACCAGGGCCTCGCCCGGGCCCAGCTCGGGCACGGGAACGTCGTCCAGGTGGATCGACTTGCGCGGGTCCTTGTCGCGGGTCTGAAGGCCCGCGAACATCTCCGTCTCGTCCTTGTGCACGGTGATCGCGCGGTACGACTCGGGGAGCGGCAGGGCGGCGAAGTCGGCGGACGTGGCGTCCTTCGACTGGATCGCGTCCAGGATGTCCTTCACGGTCACGGTATTGCCTCCGGCGGTGAGCGCCCTGAGGGAGGGGCGCTGGGGGATCGTCGGTGCTGCGTTGAGTGCTGCTGAGGGTTTTGAGGTGTGCCGTCGGTTCGGCTCGGTGGTGCTTCGGCAGCGCTTTGTGGCGCGGGAGGTTGCCTGTGACGCAGGCGTCCGGGCGCGGGGGCCATGGCCCTTGGGGACAGCCGGCGAGCGAATGGTCTCTGCTCGCCGGCCGCCCGGACACCTTCAACGTATGACACCGCGTGTCAGGTGGCAAGGCACTGAGTGCCAAGGATTTGGCTCAGGTGAAATCTTTACGTAACAAATGAGCGATGATCGATCGAACGGCGCTTGAAATCTGCTCGAAAACGGGCCCTGACATGGCAAAACGGCCACCCGGTCGGGTGGCCGTCGTCACACAGCGGGGGAAGCGGCTCAGCGCTCCTTGAGTGCTTCCTCGATGGTCCGCATGACCTCGTCGAGCGGGGCGTCGGTACGGGCGACCGTGACCAGCACCTCGCCGTGCGCGGAGGCCGTCGCGGGAGCCGCGGTGGCGGCCGGCCGGGATGCCGAGGTGCGCCCGGCGCCGATACCGGTGCCGAAGGTCTTCCGCACGATCGCGAAGGCGTGGTCGAGCTGCGCCTCCACGTCGCCCTGGCCGCCCGCCCGCAGCCAGCGCCGCAGGACGTGGTTGTGGGCGGTGACGACCGCGGAGGCGGCCACCTCGGCCAGCAGCGGGTCGTCGTTGGCGTCGTCGGCGTGCGCGTGCTCGTCGAAGTGCCCGAGGAGATAACGGGTGAACAGGCGCTCGTAGCGGGCCACCGAGGCGATCTCGGCCTCCCGCAGGGTGGGCACCTCGCGGGTGAGCTTGTAGCGGGCGACCGAGATCTCCGGAGCGGCCGCGTACATCCTCATGACTTCCTTGATGCCCCGGCACACGGTGTCGAGCGGGTGCTCGTGCGCGGGGGCGGCGTTGAGCACCGCCTCGGCGCGGATCAATGTGTCGTCGTGGTCCGGGAAGATCGCCTCTTCTTTGGAGCGGAAGTGGCGGAAGAAGGTGCGGCGGGCGACTCCGGCGGCGGCCGCGATCTCGTCGACGGTGGTCGCCTCGTACCCCTTGGTCGCGAACAGCTCCATGGCTGCGGCCGCCAGTTCCCGGCGCATCTTGAGCCGCTGGGCGGCGGCGCGACTGCCTGCGGCACTTTCCGGCGCGTCGGGCGTAGCTGGTGTACGTGAGGACTTGGCGGGCTGGGACATGACCCGAACGTACTGCATGTGTGCAGTTCGGTGCGCGGGTGAGGGGTTTCCCCCGCCCCAGTGGGGCGGGGGAACGTCCGCGGGGTCGAGCAGTCCGCCCCAGTCCGTCTCCGTGTAGGACCAGTCGCCGGCGCCGTCAGCGGCGGGCATACTCGCGGAAGCCACGGCCGGTCTTGCGGCCGAGGCAGCCCGCGGCCACCAGGTGCTCCAGCAGCGGGGCCGGGGCCAGGCCCGGGTCGCGGAACTCGCGGTGCAGGACCTTCTCGATCGCGAGCGAGACATCGAGCCCGACGACGTCCAGGAGCTCGAACGGGCCCATCGGGTAGCCGCCGCCCAGCTTCATCGCCGCGTCGATGTCGTCAAGAGACGCATAGTGTTCCTGCACCATCTTGATCGCGTTGTTCAGGTACGGGAAGAGCAGGGCGTTCACGATGAAGCCCGCACGGTCGCCGCAGTCGACCGCGTGCTTCTTGATCCTCACGCAGACCTCGCGCACCGTCGCGTGGACGTCGTCGGCCGTCAGCACCGTACGGACGACCTCGACCAGCTTCATCGCCGGCGCCGGGTTGAAGAAGTGCATGCCGATGACGTCCTGCGGACGCGAGGTGGCGCGGGCGCAGGCGACGACGGGCAGCGAGGAGGTGGTGGTGGCGAGGACCGCGCCGGGCTTGCAGACCTTGTCCAGCGTGGCGAACAGCTGCCGCTTGATCTCCAGGTCCTCGGCGATCGCCTCCACGGCCAGGTCGACGTCGGCGAAGGCGTCGTAGGACCCGGCCGGAGCGACCCGGTCCAGGATCTGCGCGGCGGCCTCGGCGGTCAGCCGGCCCTTGTCCACGGAGCGCGCCAGGGACTTGCCGATCCGGGCCTTGGCGGCCTGGGCCTTCTCCTCGCTGCGGGCGGCCAGGACGACGTCGTAACCCGCCTTGGCGAAGACCTCGGCGATGCCGGAGGCCATGGTGCCGGAGCCGGCGACGCCCACCGAGCGGACGGTGCGGCCCGTGTCCTCGGTGGCCCCGGCGGCCGGGGTCAGCGCGTCCGGCACGACCGTGGCGCTGCCCGGTGCCTCGTAGGTGTAGAAGCCGCGCCCGGACTTGCGGCCGGTCAGGCCCGCCTCGCTGAGCTGCTTCAGGATCGGGGCCGGGGCGTGCAGCCGGTCGCGGGACTCGGCGTACATGGCCTCCAGGACCGTACGCGCGGTGTCGACGCCGATCAGGTCCAGCAGCGCGAGCGGGCCCATCGGCAGACCGCAGCCGAGCCGCATCGCCGCGTCGATGTCCTCGCGGGAGGCGTACCGCGCCTCGTACATGGCGGCGGCCTGGTTGAGGTAGCCGAAGAGCAGGCCGTCGGCGACGAAACCGGGGCGGTCGCCGACAGCGACCGGCTCCTTGCCCAGCTCGATCGCGAGATCCGTGACCGCGGCGACGGCCTGCGGCGCGGTCAGCACGCAGGAGACCACCTCGACCAGCTTCATCGCCGGGGCCGGGTTGAAGAAGTGCAGGCCGAGCACGCGCTCGGGGCGGGCGGAGTCGGCGGCGAGCCGGGTGACGGACAGGGCGTTGGTGCCGGTCGCGAGGATCGTCTCCGGGCGGACGATGCCGTCCAGCTCGCGGAAGATCTGCTGCTTGATCTCGTACGACTCCGGGACCACCTCGATGACGAGGTCGGCGTCGGCCGCCGCCGAGAGGTCGGTGCCGGTGCGGACCCGGGCGAGGGCGTCGGCGCGCTCCTGCTCGGTGAGCCGGCCGCGCTCCACACAGCGGGCGGTGGAGGCCTCCAGGGCGGCCAGGGACTTTGCGGCCTGGGCCTCGCTGACGTCGATGCCGATCACCTCGCGGCCGGCCTTCACGAGGACCTCGGTGATGCCGGTGCCCATGGTGCCGAGGCCGATGACGGCGATCGTCTTGAGCGGGGACGGAGAGGTGCCGGACTGGGGGGACAGGGGAGTGGCCATCGCGGGACTCCAGGAATGAGGGTGACGACGAGGAGCGCGCCGGGTGCGCCGAGGGGCGCACCGCGGAGCGGAAAGGAGTGCGGGTGTTGCCGGGCTGCGAGCGCACACGCCCGGTGCTGCCGGTGCCACGGGCGCGCACACGCCCGCGAACGGCAGGGAATCCGACCGGCCCTGTCCCGGAGCCGGGTCGTACAGCGGTACACGTCGTACCGAACCGACCACGCTCACGACGGCTGCGTCACCAAACCGTCGCCAGCGGAAAACGCGAGTGGGTAACTCGCTCGTCTGAGCTTAACCGGCGAGTAACGAGCGCGCCAGCCCTGAGTCGGACCGGACTTTGTGATGTAGCTCCCTCAAGTCCCGGCACCGCCCTACGCTGGACGTCGTGGACGAAGAGTTGCGATCGCTCACGGAGCGCTTACGGCAGGAGTCGCGTGGCTCGGCCGCCTTCGACCGGCTGCTGGCGACCGAGGACCACGACGAACTCGCGGAGGTGCTCACCGCGCCCGGACAGCCGCTGTGGGCCAGGGAACTGGCCGCGTTCCGGCTCGGCCTCGCCGGCGACCGGCGTGCCTTCGAGTCCCTGGTGCTCCTCCTCAACCACCGCGACCCACCGCGCTGCGCCTCCGCCGCCCATGCCCTCGCCCGCCTGGGCGACCCCCGCACGGCCCGCGCGGCGGCGGCCCTCGCCACCAACGAACTCCGCGTCGCCTACGCCCTGCACCCCGTACGGCTCCTGACCGACCTGCGCGCCCCCGAGTCCGTGCCCGCGCTGATCACCACCCTGGAGCGGCGGCTCCGCCCGCACGACCCCCACCGCAGGGTCGCCCTCGCCTGCGTGGAGGGCCTCGGCACCCTCGGCGACCCCCGCGCCCGCCGCGTCCTGAAGGAGGCCCTCGCCCACCCGTCCCTCGCGGAGGCGGCGGTACGGGCGCTGGCGCGGATCCCCCAGCAGCAGGACGAGCGGAAGGACGAGCGCAAGGACCAGCAAAAGGAAGTGACCTGAGGGCCAGTCAGCCCGGCAACTGCCTGACGTACCGCACCTCGGGCACGGGCACACCTTCCGCCTCACAGGGCTCCTCGGTGCCGTCCGGCCGGAAACCGGCGCGTTCGTAGAAGCGGCGGGCGGGGGCGTTGTCCCTCAGCACCCACAGGAACATGCGCGGATACGTGGCACACCGCTCGACCGACACGTTCAGCAGCGCACGCCCGACCCCGCTGCCCAGACACGCGGGATCGACATAGAGCGCGTACAACTCGGCGTCGGCGGCGGGTGTGCCGCCGTCCCGGTGCGGCCCGTGTGCCGCCCAGCCGAGGATCTCGCCCTCCGACTCGGCGACCAGATTCACCACCGAGCCGTCCCCCTGGGCGAACCAGGCGCGTCGCCGCTCGGCGTCCTTCGCCACGCTCAGCCCGTCGAGGTAGGACTTCGGCATCAGCCCCCGATAGGCGTGTTGCCAGCCGCGTATGCGGATCTCCGAGACACGGTCGCAGTCGGCGAGGGCCATCTCCCGGATGACCAGGGAGGTCACTCGGCCACCACCGCCAGTGCCTCGATCTCCATCAGGAACTCCGGTGCCACCAGCCCGGCGACTCGCACGGCGGAGGATGCCGGGAGGCGGTCGTCGGGTATGTGGGCGGCTCGGGCCGCGCGGATCGCCGGGAGGTGGGCGGTGTCGGTGACGAAGTACGTCAGTTTCACCACGTGTTCGAAGCCGGCGCCGGCCGCGGCCAGGCAGCGCTTGAGGTTCTCGAAGACCTGGCGGGCCTGGGCCGCGGGGTCGCCCTCGCCCACCAGCCTGCCCTGCTCGTCCAGGGCGAGCTGGCCGGAGACGGCGACGAAGCGGCCGGTCGCCGAGACGACGTGGCTGTACTGGGTGGCGGGGGCCACGCCGTCGGGGGCAGGGATCCGGGTCGGTTCGGTCGGAGCTCCACGGTGATCACTCATGACTCCATGGTGGACCAGCCCACTGACAACGCCCCCGACGGGCGACGGGGACTGCTCAGCGCCGGAAGCCCAGCAGCGCGTGCAGGGCCGAGGCCCGCGACGACGTCACCGCCGCCTTGGCCGTCAGCGGCTTCGGATCCGGTGCCTTCTTGCAGACCGCGTCGGCGACGCCCGCGCCCGTACCCCGCGGGACCCTGCCGTCCGTCAGATACGCGGCCAGGTACGTGTCCAGGCAGGAGTTGCCGCTCAGCGTGACGCCGTGGTTGCCGCCGCCCTCCTCGATCACCAGGCTGGAGCGGGCGAGCAGCCGGTGGACCGTGACACCCCCGGGGTACGGCGTGGCCGCGTCGTTTGTCGCCTGGAAGAGCAGCACCGGCGGCAGCTTGCCGTTGGCGACGTTCACCGGCCGGCGTTTCGGGGTCGGCCAGAACGCACACGGCGCGTTGTACCAGGTGTTGTTCCAGGCCATGAAGGGCGCCTTGCCGTACACCTTCCAGGTGTCCGTGCGCCACCGGTTCCAACTGCCGGGCCAGGAGGTGTCACGGCACTGCACCGCCGTGTAGACGCTGTAGCCGTTGTCGCCCGAGCCGTCCACGGCGCCGAGCTTCTCGTAAGCCTCCACCAGCGGCTCGGTGTTCTTGCCGCGCACATACGCCGCGAACGCCTCGGCGAGAGAGGGCCAGTAGCCGTCGTAGTAGCCGCCCGGGATGAAGGTGTCCTCCAGCTCGGAGGCGCCCACCTTGCCCCCGGCCGGCTTCTTCGCCAGCGCCGCCCGCATCGCGTACCACTCGGCCTCGATCTTCGCGGGGTCCCTGCCGAGGTGGTACGAGGAGTCGTACCGCGCGATCCACGCCATCAGCGCGCGTTGGCGTTCGTCGAAGGCGTACTCCTGGCCCAGGTTGTCCGGGTACCAGACGCCGGTCGGGTCGACGATCGAGTCCAGCACCAGACGCCGGATCCGCTGCGGGTACAGCTTCGCGTAGACCGCGCCGAGGTAGGTGCCGTAGGAGTAGCCGAGGTAACTGATGCCCGGCGCGCCGAGGGCCGCGCGGACGGCGTCCATGTCCTTCACGGCGTTGACCGTGTCCATATAGGGCAGCACGTCGGCGTACCTGCGGCCGCAGGCGGTGGCGAAGGCCCTCGCGCGCGCGAGGTTGGCCCGCTCCAGCGCGGCCGTGGCGGGCACGCTGTCCGGGCGCACCGACGCGAAATGGCCGGGCGAGCAGACCAGGGCCGGGCTGCTCCGGCCGACCCCGCGCGGGTCGAAGCCGATCACGTCGTACTGTGCGGCAACGCTCTTGGGCAGGGCCGAGGCGACGAGTCCGGCGAGCATCAGGCCGCCGGCGCCGGGCCCGCCCGGGTTGACCAGCAGGGGGCCCTGGGAGGTCTTCGCGGTGTGCGGGACGCGGGAGAGCGCGAGCGTGATCTGCCGGCCCGACGGGTCGGCGTGGTCCAGCGGCACCTTCAGGGCGGCGCACTGGAGCGTCGGGTAGGTGGTCGTGCCGCACTTCTTCCAGGCGAGCCGGGGGGTGGGGGCGGCCGGGGCCGCCTGCGCGGGCGGGGCAGTGACCGAGCCGGCCACCACGGCGGCGGCTGCGCACAGCGCGGCTGCGCGTGTTCTCATGCGTCCTCCCGGGACGGAGGTGTCGGCGGACCGCGAGGGTCGTATCTCTCGCGGCATCGTCCCGGAATCGGCGCTCTGAAGAACGCGTTATAGGCATAGTTGACCCGTTTGGGTTGCCCGAAGCCCTCGAACGCCCTCACCCGTGGGCGGGCCTCACAGGAGCGTGAGCTGGGTCGGTTCGGACACGCTGGAAGGTTCCGCCGGGCGGATCCGGCGGGCCAGGCCCGGACGGGTGGGCCCGATGCCGTACTCCTGCGCCAGCTCGTGCACCTGACGGGTGATCCGGCGCTGGTACCACTTGGGTGCGTAGGCGCCCTCCGCGTACAGCCGCTCGTAGCGCCGCACCAGGTGCGGATGGTGCTGTGCGAGCCAGGCCATGAACCACTCCCGCGCGCCGGGCCGCAGATGCAGCACCAAGGGGGTGACCGAGCTGGCCCCGGCCGCCGCGATCGCCCGTACCGTGGCCCGCAGCCGGTCCGGATGGTCGCTCAGGAACGGGATGACCGGCGCCATCAGCACCCCGCAGCCGATGCCGTGCTCGCCCAGGGTGCGTACGACGTCCAGGCGGCGCTCGGGCGCGGGCGTGCCCGGCTCCACCGTGCGCCACAGTTCGGTGTCGAGGAAGCCGACGGAGACCGAGATGCCGATGTCCGTCACCTCGGCCGCGCGGACCAGCAGGTCCAGGTCGCGCAGGATCAGCGTGCCCTTGGTGAGGATCGAGAACGGGTTCGCGTGCTCGGTGAGGGCGGAGATGATGCCCGGCATCAGCCCGTAGCGGCCCTCGGCGCGCTGGTAGCAGTCGACGTTGGTGCCCATCGCCACGTGGTCGCCCTGCCAGCGGCGGGAGGCCAGCTGGCGGCGCAGCACCTCGGGCGCGTTCACCTTGACCACGATCTGGGTGTCGAAGCCGATGCCGGTGTCGAGGTCCAGATAGCCGTGCGTCTTGCGGGCGAAGCAGTACACGCACGCATGCGTGCAGCCCCGGTAGGGGTTGACGGTCCACTCGAACGGCATGCGTGAGGCGCCCGGCACCCGGTTCAGCACCGAGCGGGCCCGGACCTCGTGGAAGGTGATGCCGCGGAACTCGGGCGTGTCGAAGGTGCGCGTGGTCACGGCGTCCGCGCCGAACAACGCGGCCTCGGCGGCCCGTCCGTGCTCGGCCGCGTCCCCGGATCGGGCGGACGCTCCGGACTCCACGGTGAGGTTCTCCCAGCGCATGACGCCTCCTCGGTAGCACTGCGGCACACAATAGAACATCTGTTCCCATGATCGTGCGGCCCCTGGTGAGGGACCCCGATGGCGACCCCCGATTTGGGTGGCCGGGCACCGGGGTGGTTGGCTTTCCCCAACCCCGAGAAATCAGGTCCTGGAGGAACGCAATGGCGCAGGTCGAGGCCACTACGGAGCGGGTCGTCGCGGCGGACGCGGAGAAGGTGTTCGACGCCCTCGCCGACTACCGCGGCACGCGGCAGAAGCTGCTGCCCGAGCACTTCAGCGAGTACGAGGTCCGTGAGGGCGGCGACGGCGAGGGCACCCTCGTCCACTGGAAGCTCCAGGCCACCAGCAAGCGGGTGCGCGACTGCCTGCTGGAGGTCAGCGAGCCCACCGACGGCGAGCTGGTCGAGAAGGACCGCAACTCCTCCATGGTCACCACCTGGCGTGTCACCCCCGCCGGCGAGGGGTCGTCCCGGGTCGTCGTCACCACCACCTGGCAGGGTGCCGGCGGCATCGGCGGCTTCTTCGAGAAGACCTTCGCGCCCAAGGGTCTCGGCCGGATCTACGACGCCCTGCTCGACAAGCTCGCCGCCGAGGTCGAGAAGTAGGCCCAAAAGCCCGCCGGTGAGGGGGTGTTGTACCCCTTCACCGGTTCGAGTGGATCTCCCTCTTGCCCGGAACGATTCCGTAACTCGCCGCAGTTGCTCACAGTTGACGCTTTACGCGGGAAATGTGACAGGTGCGACGAGGGGAGCGGAACGTGGGAGGGACGACTCTGGTGAATCACGAGCCGGTCGCGGCACCGGCGGCGGGGGAAGAGACCGCCGCAGCACCGCCTGCGCCCGCACCGGCCGCCGAACTCGGCGCGCGCCGCGTGCGCTTGGTGTTCCTCGGGCTGATGCTCGCCCTGCTGCTCGCGGCGCTCGACCAGATGATCGTCGCGACCGCGCTGCCGAAGATCGTCGGCGAACTGCACGGCCTGGACCGGATGTCCTGGGCGATCACCGCCTACCTGCTCACCTCCACCATCGGCCTGCCCCTGTACGGCAAGCTCGGCGACCTCGTCGGCCGCAAGGGCGTCTTCCAGTTCGCCATCGCCGTCTTCGTCCTCGGCTCCGCGCTCGCCGGCCGCGCACGGTCCATGGACCAGCTGATCGCCTTCCGCGCGCTCCAGGGCGTCGGCGCGGGCGGGCTCATGATCGGTGTGCAGGCGATCATCGCCGACATCGTGCCGCCCCGGCAGCGCGGCCGCTACATGGGCCTGATCGGCGCCGCCTTCGGCCTCGCCTCCGTCGCCGGGCCGCTGCTCGGCGGCTACTTCACCGACCACCTCTCCTGGCGCTGGTGCTTCTACCTCAACGTCCCCCTCGGACTGGTCACCCTCGCCGTCGTCACCCTCGTCCTGAAACTCCCCAAGCCGCGCACCCGCGGCCGCCTCGACGTCCTCGGCGCGCTGCTGCTCGCCGCCGCCTCCACCTGCCTGGTGCTGCTGACCAGTTGGGGCGGCACCCAGTACGCCTGGGGCTCCCGGCAGATCATCGGCCTCGGCGCCGGCGCGCTCGCCGCGGTCGTCCTCTTCCTCGTCGCCGAGCGCTTCGCCGCCGAACCCCTCATCCCGCTGAGGCTGTTCCGCGACTCCGTCTTCAACGTCAGCGGCCTGGTGGGCCTCGTGATCGGCGTCGCCCTGTTCGGCGCAGCCAGCTATCTGCCGACCTTCCTGCAGATGGTCGACGGGGCCAGCGCCACCGAGTCCGGGCTGCTGATGCTGCCCATGATGGCCGGGATCGTCGGCGCCTCCGTCATCGGCGGCCAGCTCATCAGCAACACCGGCCGCTACAAGATCTTCCCAGTCCTCGGCGGCGCCGTCTCCGCCGCCGGCATGTGGCTGCTGTCCCGGCTCGAAGTCGGCACGCCCCGGCTGCACTACAGCATCTGGATGGCCGTCCTCGGCGCCGGTATCGGCATGGTGATGCCCGTCCTCGTCCTCGCCGTGCAGAACTCCGTACGGCCCGCCGACCTCGGGACCGCCACCAGTGCCAACAACTACTTCCGGCAGATCGGCGGCAGCGTGGGCGCCGCGGTCTTCGGCACCCTGTTCGCCGATCGGCTCACCGATGCCCTGCGCAGGGAACTGCCGCCGCGCGCCGGGGCCCGGCTGCCCGACCCCGAGTCCCTCACCCCGCAGCTCGTCCACGCGCTGCCCCCGGCGCTGCGCGACGCCTACATCCGCGCCTACGCCGACGCGATGCCCCGGATCTTCCTCTACCTCGTGCCGGTGCTGGTCCTCGGCCTGCTCATCGCCTTCTTCCTCAAGGAGAAACCCCTGGTGTCCCACCACACCGCCGAAACAGAGCCCGAGTACGAGACCGTCAACGCCCCCATTCCGCAGGCGCGTTCGCCGTACGCCGCCGGAATCCCCGTCTGCGGCACGGTCCAGCACCCCGACGGCACCGTGGTGCCCCGCGCCGCGCTCACCCTCATCGACATCGCCGGACAGCAGATCGGCCGCGGCGCGAGCGGCGAGGACGGGCGGTACGCGCTCAGCACGCCCGGCTCGGGGGCGTACGTGCTGATCGCCGCCGCCGGCGGCCACCAGCCGCAGGCCGTCTCCGTCACCGTCGGCGAACGGCCCGTCGAGCTCGATGTCGTCCTCGGCGGCGCCGGACGCCTCGCCGGCGGCGTGCTCACCGCCGACGGCACCCCCGTGCGCGACGCCACCGTCACCCTCACCAATGTGCACGGCGAGGTCGTCGCCACCACCCGCAGCGGGCGGGAGGGCGGCTACGTCATCACCGAACTGGTCGCCGGCGAGTACACCCTCGCCGCCAGCGCCCCCGCCTTCCGGCCCGCCGCCCTCCCGGTCACCGTGCAGGCCGCCCGGGAGACCCGGCAGGACGTCGAACTCGCGGGCGGCGCCGTGCTCAGGGGCACCGTCCGGGCGAGCGGCGGACGGCCCGTGGAGGACGCGCGCGTGACGCTCCTCGACGCCGCGGGCAACGTCGTCGACACCCTCACCACCGGAACGGACGGAATGTTCCGGTTCGTCGACCTCTCCTCGGGCGAGTACACCGTCATCGCCGCCGGTTACCCGCCGGTCGCCACCGTGCTCCAGGTCGCGGGCGGCGGCCGTACCGAGCGGGACCTGCAACTGGGGCACGAGGACTGAGCTGCGGCGCCCGCAGGGGCGCTGAGCTGCGCGCCGGTGCGATCATGTGAAACAAATTCCAGGATTGCCACACATCGCGACCGGCCGTCGCCGTACCGTAGTGACGGGCGGCACAGATCGTTTGCGTACAGCCGTGGGGAGAGAGGGCCGGGGCCATGGACCGTGGCAGCGAGCGGGACACACCTCCCGGGCGCGGCGCCGGAGACCCGGCGGCGGGCCGGATTCCGCTGGCCGTGGTCGTCGTCGACCGCGAGGGCCTGGTGTCCCACTGGAGCAGTGGCGCGCGCCGCCTGTTCGGAGCGAGCAGGGAAGAAGCCGTCGGGCATGCCGCGGCCGATCTGCTGCCCGTCTCGGGCGCCCTCCCGGAGGACCCGCACGGCGATCCGATGCCGGACGCCTACGAGGAGTACGACGGACTCGGCCCCGACCTGGAGACCTCGCTCGGCGGGCACACCGCCTACGCCACCGCGGGCCGCGCCCGCCTCTTCCCGCACGCACCGGCCCCCGGCGGCGAGCGGCTCGACGTACTGTGGTGGGCCTACCCGCTGGTCGGCCCGGGGCCGTCCCGGCTGCTCGTGCTCGCCGCCGACGCCACCCGGCTGCGCGACGAACGCGGCTACGACGACGAGACCGCCGAACGCATCTCGCCCGGCTTCGCCCGCCACACCGAACTGCCCGCCTCCGAGGAACTCGCACGGCGGCTGCCCGAGATCCTGCCCAACATGGGCCCGGGGCTGAGCGGCCGTATCGTCTCCCAGGTGCTCGAACTGGGCTATCCGGTCCTGGAGTTCAGCCAGTTCGACCGGGTGCCCGTCACCCCCTACTGGGGCGTGCCCCGTCGCGCCGGGCGCCCACGTACCGAGGCCGTCGTACCGCAACCGCGGCCGGTGGCCGTCGTGGTCCCGGAGGGCGCCGAGCAGGACCTGGAGTACGCCGCCGCGCGCGAGCGGCTGGAATTCCTCAACGAGGTCAGCTCCGCCATCGGCTCCTCCCTCGACCTCGGCGAGACGATCCGCGAGGTCACCAGCGCGGCCGTGCCCCGGTTCGCGGACTTCGCCGGCACCCATCTGCGCGCCGCCGTCCTCGCCGGCGAAGGCTTCCCGGACGGCCCGCCGGACGAGCAGACCGTGATGTTCCGCGTCTGGGTCGAGCACAACGACGAACCGGGCCGCTGGGACGACACCGTGCCCGTCGGCGAGGCCTTCGCCTTCCCCCGGCACACCCCGTTCTACAAGTGCATGAGCACCGGCGAACCGGTCCTGATCCCGAGGGTCACCGAGGACCTGGCCAACCGCATCGCCGGCGAGTTCGAGAAGCGCGATCTGAGGCCGCTGATCGGCGGGCGTTCCCTGCTGATCGTGCCGCTCAAGGCCCGTAACGTCGTCCTCGGTTTCATGGTGCTGATGCGCCGCCCGGACCGGCAGGCCTTCGACGACATGGACCGCACCACCGGTGCCGAACTCGCCGCTCGCGCGGGCCTCGTGCTCGACAACGCCCGCATGTACGCCTACCAGGAGAACGTCGCCGACACTCTCCAGGACAGCATGCTCCCGCAGGTCACCCCGCGGATGGCCGGATGCGACATCGCCACCCGCTATCTGCCCGGCACCCGGCTCGGCCGGATCGGCGGCGACTGGTTCGACAGCATCAAACTGCCCGGCTCGCGCACCGCCCTCGTGGTCGGTGACGTCATGGGCCACGGCCTCAACTCGGCGGCCATGATGGGCCAGTTGCGGACCGCCGTGCAGACCATGGCCACCATGGAGACCCCGCCCGCCCAACTCCTGCGCAACCTCGACGACCTGGCCCGCCGGCTCGGCGACACCTACCTCGCCACCTGCCTGTACGCCGTCTACGACCCGATCCGCGGCGAGCTCCATCTCGCCAACGCCGGCCACATCCCGCCCGTCCTGGTCCGCGCCGCGGACGGCAGCAGCGAGCTCCTCGACCTGCCCACCGGAGCGCCCATCGGCGTGGGCGGTGTCCCCTTCGAGGCCACCCGGATCAGGGTCTTTCCCGGCGACCGGCTGGTGCTGTGCACCGACGGACTGGTCGAGGTGCGCGGCTCCGACATCGGCGAGGGCCTCGCCGCGCTCTGCGAGTCCGCCGCGCATCCGGCCGCCTCCATGGACGACGCCTGCGACACCATCATCCGCGCCCTGAACACACGGGGTGGCCGCAAGGACGATGTCGCCCTGCTGATGGCCCGCCTCAACGGCATCCCCGACGATCACGTGGCCGAATGGCGGCTCGACGCCGACCCGCGCGAGGTCGCCCGGGCCCGCGGCCTGGTCCGTGGACAACTCCTGCGGTGGGGGCTCCCGCAGGCCGCGGAGACCGCCGAGCTGCTGGTCAGCGAGGTCGTCACCAACGCCGTACGGCACGCGGTGAGCGAGCCGGTCGGACTGCGTGTGGTCCGCACCGACGCGTTGCTGTTCGAGGTCACCGACGACGAACCCGCCCTGCCCGCCATGCTCGGCGCGAGTCCTTACGACGAGTCGGGCCGCGGCCTGCGCGTGGTCAGCCGGCTGGCCCGGGAATGGGGCGCCAGCGCCACCGGGCACCGCAAGACCGTCTGGTTCGAACAGGCTCTCGCCGGACGGAGATGACGAGCGGGGGCGTGCGGACTTCCGGCGCGCGCCCCTGGGTTTTCCGGGGTCCGTACATCCAGTGAAGGTGGCCCCCGGCCCTTGCCTCGCCCCAGTCCCTCGCGATATCCCGATCACGGAACCGAACCGTGGGGAGATCGTAATGAACGTCTCGGACAACTACCGTAATGCCTGGGAGAGTTACTGGAGCGAGACCTCCGACGACACGGGCGAGGCGATCTGGGACGCCGATCCCGCCCTGACCGCCGAACCGCACAGCGCCCTGCTGCTGCCCCATGCGGACCCGGCGCGCACCATCGTCGACCTCGGCTGCGGCAACGGCACCCAGACCCGCTTCCTCGCGACCCGGTTCGCGCGCGCGGTCGGCGTCGACCTCTCGCACGCCGCCGTCGAGCACGCCCGGCGCGCCACGCGGGACGACGCCGTGGAGTTCCAGCAGCTCGACCTCACCGACGGCGACGCCGTACGCGCCCTGCACGAGCGGCTCGGCGATGCCAACGTCTATATGCGGGCCGTCATCCACCAGAGCGAACCCGAGGCGCGGCCCGCGGTCGCCGCCGCCGTCGCCGGGATCATCGGCACCGAGGGCCGGGCGTTCGTCGTCGAACTCACCTCCGGCTCCCGGGAGGTGCTCAAGCGCGCCGCGACCCAGGAGGGCGGCCCCGGGCCCAAGCTCCAGCGCGTCTTCCACCACGGGCTCAAGCCCGCCGACGCCGACGACGGGGAGATCCCGCGCCTGCTCGGCGAGGCCGGTCTGAAAATCCTCGCCGACGGCGAGACGGCCCTGCCACAGACCGAGCACCTGACCGACGGCACCCGCATCGACCTCCCGGCCCACTGGTTCGTCCTGGCCGGCGCGTAGGCCCCACGACCGGGGAAACGGGCAGGCCCCGGCCGCTCCTTTCGGGAGCGGCCGGGGCCTGCGGCGCTTGCGGTGCGGGTCTGACGGGGCAGCGGCACAAGAAGTCCGGGCGACCGGGAGTCCCTCGTGACCGGATCCCGCCTGAGGCCTTCGGCCGTCCGAGGAGTTGTGCTCATCGGATTGAGTGACTATCTGTGACGCCTTCGCCCCTCGTGCATATGCCACGCCTGAAATGAGCGCTGTAACCGATGAGACGGGCAGGCGGTCGACGAACCGGCTGCCCGCCGCTCACGCGGCGCCCGGTTGGCGTCAAAAGAGAAGGGACACCGAATGCGCGTACCGCGCGCCTTCGTGGGGAGCGCCCTCGCCTCGCTCCTCCTGCTGGTCGGCACCTCCCCGGCCACGGCCCACGCCGGCCACCCCCGTGCGGGGAACACGACTCTTTGCCCGACCACGCACCGCACCCGCGTGCCCGGGTTCGAACCGCCGAAGCAGTACACGCCCTACTTCCGCGACGACTGGCGGCTGGGACCCAAGTTCCTGCCCCGAACAGGGCCTCTCGGCAAGATGCTGAAGGGCTATCAGCACACGGACCACACCTCCGCCAACCGGTTCCTCGCGTGCTACTGGCAGACCGACCCCGCGACGCAGAGGCCGGGCTGGTGGTTCCCTGACCACGACGGCTTCGTGCTGAAGAACGGCAAGCCGGTCGAGCACCCTGTGACGCTCCGCAAGGGCCAGCTGGTCGACCTCTTCGGCAGCGGTTTCGGCAACTTCCTGGCCCCCGCGGGCACGCCCTACGCCAAGCGCGCGATCCCGCCGAGCAATCTCGACCAGTATGTCGTGAACTGTCCGTTCAGTTACCACCTGTACCGGGTCCTCCAGCCGTTCACCGTCGAGGCCGGCCCGATCCGTCCCTGGTTCGGCCAGCCCGGCCTGGGACTCCAGTACATGACGCTCGAGAAGATTCCCCAGCTCGCCATGGAACACAAGCTGGAGGAAATTCCCACCTGACGAAACGACGCCCGGGGTGGCCTCGGACCTACCCGTCCGAGCCACCTCTGAGGCAGGCGAAAGGGCGGATCTCATGGACGGCGCAGAACTCGTCGAAAGACTCCGCGAGGCGGCCGTTCCCGAGGCGTTCTACGAGATTGCCGGTGTCCACGATGTGCCCGTGCAACCGGACGCCTACTACTTCCTGCGCCCTGAGGCGGATGCCTGGACCGTCGGCTTGCGTCAACGCTCCAAGGACAGCGTCATACGGCGTTTCGCCACCGAGGCCGAAGCCTGCCAGTACCTCTACGACACTCTCACCCGGTTGCCCTCCCGTCCTTCAGGGCCGGTAGAGCCCCTGGAGAAGCTCCTCGCGAACACCGAGGAGATCCAGCGACAGGCGTGGGAGGACTTCTGGCGTCACCAATAACTGTCCCTTTGGGATTCACAAAGTATTTATATGAGATGAAATTCGGCCCTTTGCGGATGATTTGAAGGTACGGCGGCCCCCGTGCCGGTAGAAAATCCCCGTCACCCTCGCGTGCCGCGACCTGCGGCGACAAAGGCTGCTCGGGTGTGCGTGCGGCTCTCGAAGCTGTGTGCGGACGGCGATTCCCGCCATGAGCGGATAAATGCTCTCTTGTGATGAACCGGTCGACGGGAAGACGATCCCTCCTCGTGCCATCGCCCTACCTGCGAGGAGTTCTCATGAGTGAGCGGTTGAGCCTCGGCCCGGATGCCGCACGGCAACTCGCCAACACGACCAAGACGACACCGCAGATGCGGGGCATCACGCCGCGCTATCTGCTGCGCGCGCTGCCCTGGGTGGACGTCGAGTCCGGCGTCTACCGGGTCAACCGGCGCCGTACGTACGTCCTGGGCGACGACCGCATCAGCACGACCGACGACGCCACGCCGCGCGTCATCGCGGGCGATCTCCGGGAACTGCCGTACCTGCGCGAGGCGGACGACACACTGCTGGAGGAACTGGCCGGCGCGTTCACGCAGGTGTGCTTCGAGCCGGGCGAGGTGCTGGCCCAGGAGGGCGTCCCGGCCGACCGGTTGTGGGTGATCGTGCACGGGCGCGCGGAGAAGCGCGCGACCGGGCAGTACGGCGCGGACGCGCTCCTCGACGTCATCGGCGACGGCCAGTTCTTCGACCTCGGCACCTGGACCCGCGCCGAGGCCATGCCGTACCGGGTGCAGGCGCTGACCGCCGGTGTCGCCCTCTGCCTGGAGCGCACGGAACTCGCCCGGCTCAGCGAGCGGGACGGCACCTTACGAGGCGCGGTGGACGCGTACGTCGCCGGCGCCGACGTCATGGCCGGTGCCGAGGTCCCCGTCGACCTCACCGCGGGACACGACGGCGAGCCGGACCTGCCGGGGACGTTCGTCGACTACGAGGACACGCCCCGCGAGTACCACATGACGCTCGCGCAGACCGTGCTGCGCGTGCACACCCGCGTCGCCGACCTCTACAACGGGCCGATCGACCAGACACGGGCCCAGGCCAACCTCACCGTGCACGCACTGCGCGAGCGGCAGGAAGCCTCGATGCTGTACCACCCGGAGTTCGGGCTCTTCCACAACGTCGCCCCCGGCCAGCGCGTACAGACGCGCACCGGCGCGCCCACCCCCGACGACCTGGACGAGCTGCTGACGCGGGTGTGGAAGCAGCCCGCGTACTTCCTCGCCCACCCGAAGGCGATCGCGGCGTTCGGCCGGGAATGTACGCGCCGGGGCGTGCCCCCGGTGATCGAGAACCGCTTCGGCAGCCCGCTGCTGACCTGGCGCGGGGTGCCGCTGCTGCCGTCGGACAAGGTGCGGTTCTCCGGGGGCGCGGGCGTGGGTACGACCGAGATCCTGCTGATGCGGCTGGGGGAGGCGGAACAGGGCGTGGTGGGCCTGCGGCCCTCGAAGGTCCCCGACGAGGTCGAGCCGGGCCTGGCGATGAAGAACATGGGCGTGGACCAGAAGGGCATCACGTCGTACCTGATGACGGCGTACTTCAACGCGGCGGTACTGGTGGAGGACGCGCTCGCGGTGCTCCAGAACGTCGAGGTGTCCAAGTACCATGACTACTCCTGACGTTCCCCGGCCGTCCGGCGCCTCCCAGGGCTTCTCGCCCGAGGCGGCCCGCCGGGACGTACCGATCCTGCACCGGACGGTCAACGGCCACCCGCTGATCTGGCTGGACAACGGCGCCACCACGCACAAGCCCCGGCAGGTGATCGAGACGCTGGCGGCGTTCTACGCTTCCGCCAACTCCAACATCCACCGGGGCGCGCACACCATGGCGCGCGAGGCGACGGAGATGTACGAGACGGGCCGGGCCACGGTCGCGCGGTTCCTGGGCGCGCCCTCGCCCGAGAGCATCGTCTTCGTCCGGGGAACGACCGAGGCGATCAACCTGGTCGCGCAGAGCTGGGGGCGCGCCCATCTCGGCCCCGGCGACGACGTCCTGGTACCGGTGCTGGAGCACCACGCGAACATCGTGCCCTGGCAGTCGGTGGCCAAGGAGACACGGGCCCGCGTCGTACCCGTACCCCTGCGGCCGGACGGCAGCATCGACCAGGACGCGTACGCCGATCTGCTCTCCGCGCGCACCCGGCTCGTGGTCATCAGCCACGCCTCGAACGTCCTCGGCACCGTGCCACCGGTGCGGGAGATGACGGCGCTGGCCCACCGCTACCAGGCGAAGGTGCTGGTGGACGGGGCACAGGCCGTGGCCCACTTTCCCGTCGACGTACAGGAGTTGGACGCCGACTTCTACACCTTCTCCGGCCACAAGATCTACGCGCCCACGGGCATCGGCGCCCTGTACGCCAGGCCGGAGATCCTCCGGACCATGGCGCCGTGGCAGTCGGGCGGCAACATGATCGAGTCGGTGAGCTTCGACCGTACGACGTACGCCCCGGCCCCGCACCGCTTCGAAGCCGGCACCGGCCACATCTGCGGTGTGGCCGGCCTGCTGTCCGCCCTCGACTGGCTGACGGCCTTCGACCGCAAGGCGGTGGCGGACTACGAGACGCAGCTCATGGCCTACGCACAGGAGGCCCTGGCCAAGGTCCCGGGCCTCGCACTGCTGGGCGCGGCGGCCGAGCGGATCGGCGTACTGACCTTCACCCTGCCCGGCCACACCCCGACCGAGATCGCCGACTGGCTGGACGGCGAGGGCATCGCCATCCGGGCCGGCCACCACTGCGCCCAGCCGGCCCTGGCCCACTACGGCCTCGACTCGGCGGCCCGCGCGTCGCTGGCGCTGTACAACACGAGGGAGGAGGTGGACCGGCTGGTGGCGTCGCTGCTGGAGCTGAAGGCCGCCTGAGACCGGATGCCCGGCGGCCCCGTACGGGGCTGATGGGCCTGCCCGTACGACCTCGGCCAGGGGTGTACGGGCAGGACCATCCGGTGAGCCCCATGTCCGCCGCCTCGTAGGAAGTTTCCTCGCCAGCGCGTAACGTGAAGCACCATGAAGATCCTCATCAGTGCCGACATGGAGGGAGCCACGGGTGTCACCTGGCCGGCCGATGTGCTGCCGGGGACGCCGCAGTGGGAGCGGTGCCGGGGGATGTTCACCTCGGACGTGAACGCCGCCGTGCAGGGTTTCTTCGACGGCGGGGCAGAGCACGTCCTCGTCAACGAGGCCCACTGGACCATGCGCAACCTGCTGCTGGAGCGGCTCGACGACCGGGTCGAGATGCTCACCGGGCGGCACAAGGCGCTGTCGATGGTGGAGGGTGTGCAGCACGGCGACGTCGACGGCATCGCGTTCGTCGGCTACCACGCGGGCGCCGGCATGGAGGGCGTCCTCGCCCACACCTATCTCGCCAACCAGATCACCGGGGTGTGGCTCAACGACGTCCGCGCCAGCGAGGGTCTGCTCAACGCGCACGTCGTCGCCGAGTACGGCGTACCCGTCGTCCTCGTCACCGGCGACGACCTCGCCTGCGAGGACGCGCTCGGGTACGCACCGGAGGCCCTGAAGGTCGCGGTGAAGGACCATGTGTCCCGGTATGCGGCGGTGTGCCGGACACCCGCGCGCACCGCCGCCGACATCCGCGCCGCCGCGAAGGAGGCCGCCCGGCTGGCGGCGCGTCACGCGCCCGTCGAGGCCGGGCCGTTCACGGTCGCGGTGGAGTTCGACGCCGAGCACCTGGCGATGGCCGCCACCGTGGTGCCCGGGGTCGCGCGCATCGGGGAGCGGAAGGTGGCGTACACCAGCGCCACCATGTATGAGGGGATCCGGACGTTCAAGGCGGTCACCACGATCGTCTCCGCCGCCGTGGAGGAGCAGTATGGCTGACCAGCAGGCCCTCGACGAGGTGGTGGAGTTCACCTCCGGACTGATCCGGATCGACACCACCAACCGGGGTGGCGGGGACTGCCGGGAGCGGCCCGCCGCGGAGTACGCGGCCGAGCGGCTGGCCGGGGCGGGACTGGAACCGGTGCTGCTGGAGCGGACACCGGGGCGCACCAACGTCGTCGCGCGGATCGAGGGTACCGACCCGTCCGCCGACGCGCTGCTGGTCCACGGTCACCTCGACGTGGTGCCCGCGGAGGCCGCCGACTGGAGCGTGCACCCGTTCTCCGGCGAGATCCGCGGCGGGGTGGTGTGGGGGCGGGGCGCCGTCGACATGAAGAACATGGACGCGATGATCCTCGCCGTCGTGCGTGCCTGGGCCCGGGAGGGCGTACGGCCGCGCCGGGACATCGTCGTCGCGTTCACCGCCGACGAGGAGGCCAGCGCCGAGGACGGCTCCGGGTTCCTCGCCGACCACCACCCCGGGCTGTTCGAGGGCTGCACCGAGGGCATCAGCGAGTCCGGGGCCTTCACCTTCCACGACGGCGCCGGCCGGCAGCTCTACCCCATCGCGGCGGGGGAGCGGGGCACCGGCTGGCTCAAGCTCACCGCGCGCGGCCGGGCCGGGCACGGCTCCAAGGTGAACAAGGACAACGCGGTGACCCGGCTGGCGGCCGCCGTCACCCGCATCGGCGAGCACGAGTGGCGCCTCAGGCTCACCCCGACCGTGCGGGCCGCACTCACCGAACTCGCCGCCCTGTACGGCGTCGAACCCGACTTCTCGGACGTGGACCTGCTGCTGGAGAAGCTCGGCCCGGCGGCGGCGCTGGTCGAGGCGACGCTGCGCAACAGCACCAACCCGACGATGCTGGAGGCCGGTTACAAGCTGAACGTGATCCCCGGCGAGGCGGTCGCCTACGTCGACGGGCGCTATCTGCCGGGCGCCGAGGAGGAGTTCAGCACCACCCTCGACCACCTGACCGGACCCGGCGTGAGCTGGGAGTTCGCGCACCGGGAGGTGGCCCTTCAGGCGCCGGTGGACTCGCCGACCTTCGCCAGGATGCGGGCCGCCGTGCGGGAGTTCGCGCCCGAAGGGCACGTGGTGCCGTACTGCATGTCCGGCGGCACGGACGCCAAGCAGTTCTCCCGGCTCGGCATCACCGGCTATGGTTTCGCCCCGCTGAAGCTGCCCGAAGGCCTCGACTACCAGGCGCTGTTCCACGGCGTGGACGAGCGGGTGCCCGTCGAGGCGCTGCACTTCGGCGTCCGGGTGCTCGACCGCTTCCTGCGGACGGCCTAAGGGATGGGGGACGAGGCGCGGACGGCGCCGTACGGATCGTGGCCGTCGCCGGTCGACGCGGCCCTGGCCGCCGCGCACGACGGACAGCCGGAGTGGGTCGGCTTCGTCGGGGACGAGGTCTGGTGGACCGAGCCCCGGCCGGCCGAGGGCGGCCGGCGGACGCTGGTGCGGCGGACGGCCGAGGGCGCGGAGCAGCCCGTGCTGCCCGCCCCGTGGAACGTGCGCAACCGGGTGGTGGAGTACGGCGGCCGCCCGTGGACCGGGGCGATGCGCGACGGTGGGCCGCTCGTGGTGTTCACACACTTCGCCGACCAGCGGCTGTACCGGTACGAGCCCGGCGGCGAGCCGCGCCCGCTGACTCCCGTGTCCCCGGTGGGCGGGGGACTGCGCTGGGCGGACCCCCATCTGGACCTGGCGCGCGGCGAGGTGTGGTGCGTGCTGGAGGAGTTCACCGGGGACGGTCCCTCGGACGTACGGCGGGTCCTCGCGGCCGTACCGCTGGACGGGTCCGCCGCCGAGGACCGGTCCGCCGTGCGTGAACTCACCGACGGCCGGCACCGGTTCGTCACCGGCCCCCGCGTCTCGCCGGACGGGCGCCGGGCGGCCTGGCTCGCCTGGGACCATCCGCGCATGCCGTGGGACGGGACGGAACTGCTCGTCGGCGAGATCGGTGCCGACGGCCTCCTGTATACCGTCCACACGGTGGCCGGCGGGCCGGAGGAGTCGATCGCCCAGGCCGAATGGTCCGCGGACAACCGTCTTCTGTATGCAAGCGACCGCAGCGGCTGGTGGAACCTGTACCGGGACGGCACCCCGCTGTGCCCGCGCGAGGAGGAGTTCGCCGGGCCGCTGTGGAAGCCGGGTCTGCGCTGGTTCGCGCCGCTGGACAACGGTCTGGTCGCGGCCGTACACGGTCGGGGGTCGACCGTACTCGGGATATTGGATACAGAATCCGGGGAGATCGCCGACATCGCCGGACCGTGGACCGAGTTCGGCGCCACCCTCGCCGTGCACGGCGGACGCGTCGTCGGCGTCGGCGCCTGCCCCCGTACCGCGTACGAAGTGGTCGAGCTGGACACCCCCACCGGCCGGGCCCGCGCCATCGGCGCCCGGCACCGGGATGCCGTCGACCCCGCGTACTACCCCGAGCCGCGGATCCGCACCTTCACCGGACCGGACGGCCGGGAGGTGCACGCCCACGTCCATCCGCCGCACCACCCCGAACGGACCGCGCCCGACGGCGCGCCGGCGCCGTACGTCATCTGGGCGCACGGCGGCCCGACCGGCCGGGCGCCGCTCGTGCTGGACCTGACGATCGCCTACTTCACCTCCCGTGGCATCGGGGTCGCCGAGGTGAACTACGGTGGCTCCACCGGATACGGGCGGGCCTACCGGGAGCGGCTGCGCGAGCAGTGGGGCGTGGTCGACGTCGAGGACTGCGCGGCGGTCGCCCGCGCCCTCGCCGAGGAGGGCACCGCCGACCCGCACCGGCTCGCGATCCGCGGCGGCAGCGCGGGCGGCTGGACCGCCGCCGCCTCCCTGACCAGCACCGACGTCTATGCCTGCGGCACGATCCTGTACCCGGTGCTCGACCTGGCCACCTGGGGCCCGGGGGAGACCCACGACTTCGAGTCCCGCTACCTGGAGTCGCTGATCGGCCCGCTCGCCGAGGTGCCGGCCCGGTACGCCGACCGGTCGCCGACCGCGCACGCCGACCGGCTCACCGTGCCGTTCCTGCTGCTCCAGGGCCTGGACGACGTGATCTGCCCGCCCGCGCAGTGCGCGCGTTTCCTCGACCGGATCGCGGGCCGGGGGGTGCCGCACGCCTATCTGGCCTTCGAGGGGGAGGGGCACGGGTTCCGGCGGGCCGAGACCATGGTGCGCGCCCTGGAGGCCGAACTCTCCCTGTACGCCCAGGTGTTCGGGCTTGACGTGCCCGATGTGCCGAGACTGGAGCTGGAGACGTGAAGGAACTGACTCGGCCCGAGCGGCTGGCCCCGGGAGCCCGGGTGGCCGTCGTCGCCACCAGCGGGCCGGTGCCCGAGGAACGGCTCCAGGCGGGGCTCGACGTGCTGCGCGGCTGGGACCTCGACCCGGTCGTGGCACCCCATGTGCTCGACAGGCACGGCGAGTTGGGCTACCTCGCGGGCAGTGACGCCGGCCGGGCGGCGGACCTGCAGGCGGCCTGGTGCGACCCGTCCGTGGCCGCGGTCATGTGTGCCCGTGGCGGCTACGGCGCCCAGCGCATGGTCGACCTGCTGGACTGGGAGGCGATGCGCGCTGCCGGGCCCAAGGTGTTCGTCGGCTTCAGCGACGTCACCGTCCTGCACCAGGCGTTCGCCACCCGGCTCGGCCTGGTCAGCCTGTACGGACCGGCCGCCGCCGGGGTCGACTTCGTCAAGAGCGCCCGCGCCCAGGAACATCTGCGGGCGACCCTGTTCGCTCCGGAGACGGCGCGGACGCTCGCTTCGGCCGGGGCGGCGCTGACACCGGGGCGGGCCCGAGGGGTGACGCTCGGCGGCTGTCTGAGCCTGCTGGCCGCCGACCTCGGCACCCCGTCCGCCCGGCCCGGCGCCCGGGGCGGGCTGCTCCTCCTGGAGGACGTGGGCGAAGCGCCGTACCGCGTCGACCGGTTGCTGACCCAGCTGCTGCGCTCCGGCTGGCTCGACGGGGTCGCCGGGATCGGGCTCGGATCCTGGCGCGACTGCGGCCCGTACGAGCAACTGCGCGCGGTCCTCGCCGACCGGCTCGGCGGACTCGGTGTGCCCGTCGTCGAGGAACTGGGGTTCGGGCACCGCGACGACGCGATGACGGTCCCGTTCGGGGCGGCCGCCGAGCTGGACGCCGATTCCGGCACGTTGACGCTGGACCAGACCGCGCTGCGCTGAACCGCCATCTACTGAATCGCTGTCAATAAACCACACCTACAGGGGATTGACCGGCACCTGACACGTGCAACAGCATGCTCTCGGCCAGTACCTATTGGTCGGTATTCGCGTGCCTCAGCGTGGAGGTCCCCGTGCCCCGACCGGCGCCCCGCCGTGTCTCCCGATCCCGAGCCGCCCTCCTCGGCGCGGCCCTCACCACATCCCTCGCGCTCAGCGCCGGCCCGGCCCACGCGGGCGGCCGGTACACCGTCACCTCGCTGACCTTCACCGTACGGGCGGGCGGCCGCAGTTGCGCGGTCGACGCCGACCTGTACCGGCCCGCCGGAGCGGACCACGCGCACCCCGCGCCCGCCGTGCTCGCCACCAACGGCTTCGGCGGCAGCAAGTCCGACGGCTCCACCGACGCCATCGGCAAGGCCTTCGCCGAGCGCGGTTACGTCTCCCTCGTCTACTCCGGCCTCGGCTTCGGCCGCTCCGGCTGCCTGATCTCCCTCGACGACCCCCGCATCGACGGCGCGGCAGCCTCCCGACTGGTCGACTTCCTCGGCGGCAAGCGCTCCGCCGACGACGGCACCCGCGCCGACTTCGTCACCCTCGACGCCCCCGGCGACCCCCGCGTCGGCATGATCGGCGGCTCCTACGGCGGCGCCGTGCAGACCGCCACGGCCTCGGCCGACCACCGCATCGACGCCCTCGTCCCACTCCTCACCTGGAACGACCTCGCCTACTCCCTGGACCCGAACAACGCCGTCGGTGCGCGCGAGGTGCCCGGTGCCTTCAAGTGGCAGTGGACGAACGGCTTCTACCTGATCGGCGAGAGCCAGCCGCTGACCACGCCGAGCCTCGACCCGTCCCGGATCAACTCGCTGGCCTGTCTGCACTTCGTCTCCCAGGTCTGCGACACCGTGCGCACGCTCGACTCCGGCAGCTACCCGCCCGATCGCACCGCCCGGCTGCTCGCCTACGCCCGCAGCGTCTCCCCGGCGAGCTACCTGCCCCGTGTGCAGGCGCCCACCCTGCTCGTCCAGGGCCAGGCCGACACCCTGTTCAACCTCAACGAGGCGACGGCCGGTTACCGCACGCTCCGGGCCCAGGGCACCCCGACCGCGCTGATCTGGCAGTCCTGGGGCCACAGCGGCGGCCGCACCGCCCCCGCGGCCGGTGAACTCAACCTGTCCCAGGGCAACCTGGAGGCCAGTTATGTCGGCCGGCGCATCCTCGCCTGGTTCGACCGCTACCTGAGGAAGGACGGCACCACCGGCACCGGCCCCGCCTTCGCCTACTACCGGGACTGGATCACCGACCCCGCCCACACCTACGCCACCGGCGACCACGTCCCCGCCCTCAGCCGGACCCTCTACCTCTCCGGAGACGGCAAGCTGGTCGACAACCGTGCGAAAGTGGCCCGCGGCAGCCGCGGTTACACCAACCAGCTCCTTCCCACGAGCCATTCGGAGAACTCCCTGGCCGGCACCATCGGCCTGCCCGACCCGGCGCCGTACGACACCCAGGGCACCTATCTCGCCTGGACCGGCTCCACGCTCACCCGGAGCCTCGACGTCGCCGGCGCCCCGCAGGTCACCCTCAAGGTCGTCTCCCCGACGGCCGAACGCACCCAGAACTCCGGCGACGCCGCCGACCGGCTGGTGCTGTTCGCCAAGCTCTACGACGTCGCACCCGACGGCACCCAGACGCTGGTGCACCGGCTCGTCGCACCGGTCCGGGTACCCGACGTGACCAGGAGCTTCACCGTCACCCTGCCGGGCATCGTGCACCGGTACGCGCCCGGACACCGGCTGCGGTTCGTGATCGCGGCCAGCGACGACGCGTACGTCGGGAACCGGGGGATCAAGCCGGTCACCGTGGTCAGCGCGCCCGGGGACACCGGGGTGCTGCGGCTGCCCGTCGTCGGCGGCTGAACCGGCCCGGGGCGCCGCCCGCCACGCCCCCGACCGGGCCGTTTTTCACGAGACGGCACCGACGGGGGCGCCGTAAGCTGACTGGATGCCGCACACCGCACCCCACTACCTCGCCGAGGGCCCCCGCGTCGCCATCCGGCACTTCACCCTCGAGGACGGCCCGGAGTTCACCGCGCGGACCCGCGAGAGCAAGGACCTGCACCGGCCCTGGCTGTTCCCGCCGGACACCGACGAGGCCTACACCGCCTACGCGGGCCGGCTGATCGAGGACCCGACCAAGGCCGGGTTCCTGGTGTGCGAGAAGGACGGCGGGGACATCGCCGGCTTCATCAACATCAACAACATCGTGCGTGGCGGCTTCCAGTGCGGTGCCCTCGGCTACGGCGCCTTCGCGCACGCCGCCGGGCGCGGCCTGATGCGCGAGGGACTCGACCTGGTCATCGGGTACGCCTTCGGACCGCTGGGGCTGCACCGGCTGGAGATCAACGTGCAGCCCGAGAACACCGCCTCCGTCGCGATGGCGCGCGGCGCCGGGTTCCGGCTGGAGGGGTTCTCCCCGGACATGCTCCACATCGACGGCGCCTGGCGCGACCACGAACGCTGGGCGCTGACCGCCGAGATGCGCAACACCCCTGCCTGAACACACCCTTTGCGCAATCCTGACCGGCGCATCCCCTGGCCGACTCGGCGCACGCCGGGTTCCATGGTGATCGTGACGAGGATCCGACGTGAGGTACTGACGCTGCCCGCCGCGCGGTTGGGCCCGGACAACCCCCTGCCCCCGCTGCGCCCCCTCGACGAGGTCCACCGCATCGAGGACCGCGACCGGGACGGCATGCCCGGGGACATGGCCCGCCAGCTCGGCTACGAGCCGCTGCGCAGCCTGCTCCCGGTCCGCGTCCGCGACGGATACGACAGAACCCGCGAGCCCCGCGCCCTCGACGCCCTCGTGATCGAGAACGACCGGCTGCGGGCCACCGTCCTGCCCGGCCTCGGCGGCCGGATCGCCTCCCTGCTCCACCTGCCCACCGGACGCGAACTCCTCTACCGCAACCCGGTGTTCCAGCCGGCCAACTTCGCCCTCAACGGCGCCTGGTACTCAGGCGGCATCGAATGGAACATCGGCGCCACCGGCCACACCACCCTCTCCTGCGCACCCCTGCACGCCGCCCGCGTCCCCGCCCCCGACGGCGGCGAGATGCTGCGCCTGTGGGAGTGGGAGCGCCTGCGCGACCTGCCGTTCCAAGTCGACCTGTGGCTGCCCGACGGCTCCGACTTCCTCTACGTCGGCGTCCGCGTCCGCAACCCGCACGAGCGGCCGGTGCCGGCCTACTGGTGGTCCAACATCGCAGTGCCGGAGGAGTGCCGGGTCCTGGCCCCCGCCGAGGAGGCCTGGCATTTCGGCTACGAGCGCCGCTTGCGCCGCGTGCCCGTCCCGTCGTACGACGGCATCGACCGCACGCACCCCCTCAACAGCCCCTATGCCGCAGACTACTTCTACGAGGTGCCGGACGGCCGCCGCCGCTGGATCGCCGCGCTGGACGCCGACGGTCACGGGCTGGTGCAGACCTCCACCGACACCCTGCGCGGCCGCAAGCTCTTCGTCTGGGGCCATCTGCCCGGCGGGCGGCGCTGGCAGGAGTGGCTGACCGAACCCGGCACCGGCGGCTACTGCGAGATCCAGGCCGGGCTCGCCCGCACCCAGCTGGAACACGTCCGCCTGGAGGCCGAGAGCGAGGTGTCCTGGCTGGAGGCGTACGGCCCGCTCGACGCACCGCCCGCGGGGGAGTGGACCGGGGCCGTCCGGGGCGCCGAGGAACGCCTGGAGTCCGCCCTGCCACGCGCCCGCGTCGACGAGGCGTACGCGGCCTGGCAGCCGTGCGCCGACACCGAACCCGGCGAGATCCTGGCCGCCGGATCCGGCTGGGGCGCGCTCGAAGTGCTGCGCGCCGACTGGAAGCTGCCCGGCACCCCGTTCCCCGAGGCCACCCTCGGCGAGGCCCAGGCGCCCTGGCGGGAACTGCTGCGCACCGGCTCCCTGCCCGAGCCGCGCCGGGTACGGCCGCCCGGCGAGACCCTGGTCGCCCCGCACTGGCGGGACATGCTGGAGACCGCCCCGGCCGGCCCGCACACCGAGTACCACCTCGGCGTCGCCCAGTGGCACGCCGGCGACCGCGCCCAGGCCGTCCGCAGCTGGGAGCGCGCCCTCCCGCTCGCCCCGTCCCTCTGGCCACTGCTGCGCTGCCTGGCCGTCGCCGACCAGGACTTCGGCCACCACCAGCGGGCCGCCGAACGGTACGCGGACGCCTTCGACGACCTGTGCCGCGAGCGGCGCGACGACGGCGAGACCTGGACCGCCGCCGTGGCCGCGCTCGGCCGGGAAACCCTGCAGGCGCTGCTCCGGGTGCGCCGCACGGCGGACGCCCGCGCCGTGTGGGACCGGCTGCTGCCCGCCGTCCGCCGACGCGGCCGGTTCCGGCTGCTGGAGGCCGAACTGCTGCTCGCCGAGGGACGCTACGGCGAGGCGCGGGCCGTGTTCGACGCGGGGTTCGAGGTCGCCGACCTGCGCGAGGGCGAGGAGGTGCTCGGCCGGCTGTGGTCCCGGCTCACCGACGAGCCTCTCCCCGCCGGCCACGACTTCCGGATGCGGCCGGACCCGGCCTGAACCGCGGGCTCAGGTCCGCTGGTCGACGTACTCGAAGACCGACCCGTCCGGATGCATCGCGAGAAGATTCCGGCCCCCCGGTGTCGGCACCGGCCCCGCGAGGATCCGGGCGCCGAGCTCCGTCAACAGCCCGTGGGCCTCCTCGACATCCTTCACCGCGATGGTCGCCGCCACCTTCCGCAGGATCTCCAGTTCCTCCTCCGGCCCGCTCATCAGCAGAAAGGAGCCGATCGCGGCCACCTGGACCCCACCGCGCTCGAACCGCTGGGCTCTGCCGCCGGCCAGACGCTCGTAGAAGGGGACCGCGGTCTCGATGTCGTCGACGCAGATACGCAGCGAGGCGCCCAGAATCTCCATGCGCCAGAGCCTAGTTGGGGTGGCCGGGGTCGTGCAGGGCGCCCGTGTTACCGGCTGTGCCCGGCGGGTACCCGCAGGGTATGAACGGTTCCGAACATCTGGAACACCTGGACAAGCACCTCGTCGAGGAACTGGCACAGGTGGCACGCGAGACGGTACGCGACGAGCTGCGCGAGCAGACCCGCAAGCGGCGCCGCGCCGCCATGCTCTACGCCGCGTCCGGCGCCGCCGCCCTGTACGCGGGCGCCGCTGTGGCCCTGGCGCTGGGCCTCGCCCTGGCGATCGGCCTGCCCGGCTGGGCGGCGGCCCTGATCACGGCGGCGATCCTGGGCGCGGTGGCCTTCGTGCTCCGCGGTGCCGCCCACCCGAGGCACCACCACCCCTCGCCCCCGGCTCACGTCATCGGCGGCACCCCACCGGCCGGCCCACCGAGCGGCCTCGGGCTGCCCTATCCGCCGATGCCGAAGGAGCCGCCCCAGACCCCCGATCACAGGGCCTGACCACGCCTGACCACGGGGGCCGACCACAGGGCCCGAGGCCCGGGTCGGCCCCTGGTCTCACCCGCCGAGCCGGGGCAGCACCTTCGTCCGGTAGAAGTCGAAGAACCCCCGCTGATCGGCACTGATCTGATTCACGTACACCCGGTCGAACCCGGCATCGGCGAACGCCGCCAGTGCGGACACATGCTGCTCGGCATCGTCCCCGCACACGACCTTCTCGCGCACCATGTCCTCGCTCACCAGCTCGTGCAGCTGCTCGAAGTGCCGCGGCGCCGGCAGCACCTGCCCCATCTCGCCGGGCAGCAGCTCGTTGTACCAGAGCGAATGCACCGTACGGACGCACTCCTCGCGGTCGGTGCCGTAACACACCTTCGTCCCGCCGCTGACCGGCTTCGTGCCGCCCCCGCCCTTGCGGAACCGCGCGACCATCGCCTCCTGCGGCGCCATCGTGATGTAGCCGTCGCCCACCCGGGCGGCGAGCGACGTCGCCTTCGGCCCGAAGCCGGAGATGTCGATCGGAACGGGCTCGCCGGGGACGGTGTAGAGGCGGGCGTTGTCCACGGTGTAATGCGTGCCCCGGTGGTTGACCTCCTCGCCGGTGAACAGCCGGCGCATCACCTGGACGGCCTCCTCCAGCATCTCCAGACGGACATGCAGCGGCGGCCAGCGGTCGCCGAGGATGTGCTCGTTCAGCGCCTCTCCGGTGCCGACGCCGAGCCGGAAGCGGCCCTCCGTCAGCACCGCGCTGGTCGCCGTGGCCTGCGCCGTCACCGCCGGATGCATCCGCACCGTCGGGCAGGTGACCGCCGTCTCGATCGGCAGCGACACCGCCTTCGACAGGGCGCCGATCACCGACCACACGAACGGGCTCTGCCCCTGCGCGTCGTTCCACGGGTGGAAGTGGTCGGAGATCCACAGCGCCCGGAAGCCGGCCTGCTCGGCCATCCGGGCCTGCTCGACGAGAGCGGCGGGGTCGTGCTCCTCGCCCGCCAGAAAATAGCCGTACTCGGGCATGGAGGACCTCCGCGCGGGCGAAGCCGGTCCGGTGTGAGCTGGTCCGGTGCGATCGGGTTCCGGGCCGGGTAGCCGGCGCCCGGCGGGCGAAACGCCGTGGGCGCGGCGCGGCGTTCGGGTGCTCCGACCGGCGGACGGGTGACCCGCCCGGCGTTTGGGTGCCCCGGCCCCGGTTACGCGGAAAGCCTCGGACGAGCCACACCGCCGGAGGCGCACCGTGAGCCGACCTCATGTCGTGATCGTCGGCGCCGGTTTCGCCGGGTACCGGGCTGCGCGCACACTGGCCCGCCTGACCCGGAACCGGGCCGACATCACCCTGCTGAACCCGACCGACTACTTCCTGTATCTGCCGCTGCTGCCCCAGGTCTCCGCGGGCATCCTGGAGGCCCGCAGGGTCACCGTGTCACTGCCGGGCACCCTGCACGGGGTGCGGCTGGTGCTCGGCGAGGCGGACCACATCGACCTCGACGGGCACAGTGTCCACTACACCGACCCCGAGGGCGGCGCCGGCAGTCTCGGCTACGACCGGCTGGTGCTGTGCGTCGGCAGCGTCAACAAGCTGCTGCCCATCCCTGGGGTTGCCGAGCACGCGCACGGCTTCCGCGGGCTGCCGGAGGCGCTGTATCTGCGTGACCACGTGACCCGGCAGGTGGAACTCGCCGCCGCGGAGGACGACCCGAAGACCTGCGCCGCCCGGTGCACCTTCGTGGTGGTCGGCGCCGGCTACACCGGCACCGAGGTCGCCGCGCACATGCAGCTGCTCACCGACCGGCTGGCCCGCCGCGGCCCGCTGCCCGGCGGCGTACGGCCGCGCTGGCTGCTGCTGGACGTGGCCGAGCGCGTGCTGCCGGAGCTGGACGAGCGGCTGTCCCGCACGGCCGACCGGGTGCTGCGCGCCCGCGGTGTCGACGTGCGGATGGGCACGTCGGTGAAGGAGGCCACGCACGACGGGGTGCTGCTCACCGACGGCGAGTTCGTCGCCTCGCGGACCCTGGTGTGGTGTGTCGGGGTGCGCCCCGATCCGCTGGTCGAGGCGGTCGGGCAGCCCCTGGAGCGGGGCCGCCTGATCGTGGACCCCTATCTCCGGGTGCCGAGCCGGCCCGAGGTGTTCGCCTGCGGGGACGCGGCCGCCGTACCCGACCTGGAGCGGCCGGGGAACGGGGGGTCCGAAGGCCCGGATTGGCCCAGCACGCCGATGACGGCCCAGCACGCGTGGCGGCAGGGCCGGGTGGCCGGGGAGAACGTGGCCGCCTCGCTAGGTCTCGGGCGGCGCCGGCGGCCGTACCGCCATCGCGACCTGGGTTTCGCGGTCGACCTCGGCGGGATGCGGGCCGCCGCCAACCCCTTCGGCATCCCGCTGTCCGGCCCGGCGGCCGGCGCCGTCACCCGTGGCTACCACCTGGCCGCGCTGCCCGGCAACCGCGTCCGGGTCGCCGCCGACTGGCTGCTGGACGCCGTACTGCCGTGCCAGGGCGTCCAGTTGGGCCTCGTACGGTCCTGGTCGGTCCCGCTGGACACGGCCTCCCCGGAGCTGGCACGCGTGCCGGGCGGGCCGGAACGGCCGCGACGGGCGGGCGAACCGGAACGCGCGAGCGAACCCCCCGCCACCGGGCGCGGGGGCCGGGGGGACCACCCCGCCCCCGGCCCCGTCAAGCGCACCGACCCCCCGGACCCCGCCGCCCCCTGATCCCGCGGACCGCGACCCCCTTCGACTCTGTGCAAGGAGACTCATGAACGCCGACGAACTCGCCGAACTGGGACAGCAGTTGCGTGTGGACAGCGTGCGGGCTTCCGCCGCCGCGGGATCCGGGCACCCCACGTCCTCGATGTCCGCCGCCGATCTGATGGCCGTGCTGCTCGCCCGCCATCTGCGCTACGACTTCGAACGCCCCGAACACCCCGCCAACGACCGTTTCGTGCTGTCCAAGGGCCACGCCTCGCCCCTGCTGTACGCCGTGTACAAGGCGGCCGGTGCCATCGAGGACGGCGAGCTGCTCACCTTCCGCAAGCTGGGCAGCCGGCTCGAAGGACACCCGACGCCCCGGCGGCTGCCCTGGGTGGAGACGGCCACCGGATCCCTCGGCCAGGGCCTGCCCGTCGGCGTCGGCATCGCCCTCACCGGCAAGCGCCTGGACCGCGTCGGCTACCGGGTGTGGGTGCTGTGCGGCGACAGCGAGCTGGCGGAGGGCTCGGTCTGGGAGGCCGCCGAACACGCCGGGCACGAGCACCTGGACAACCTGATTGCCATCGTGGACGTCAACCGGCTCGGCCAGCGCGGCCCCACCCGGCACGGCCACCACCTGGACGCCTACGCCCGCCGCTTCCAGGCCTTCGGCTGGCACACCATCGAGATCGACGGCCATGACGTCGACAAGATCGACCGGGCTTACGGCGAGGCGCTGTCCACCACCGGGCAGCCCGTGGTGATCCTCGCCCGCACCCTCAAGGGCAAGGGCGTCGCCGCCGTCGAGGACCTCGAGGGCCACCACGGCAAGCCGCTGCCGGACGCCGAGGCGGCCGTCGCCGAGCTCGGCGGACCGCGCACGCTGCACGTCCGGGTCGGCGAGCCGCCGGCCGCCGCCGCGCTGCGCGACCTGACCACCGAGGTGCTCCAGCTCCCGCGCTACGACCCGGGCGAGCAGGTCGCGACCCGGGACGCCTTCGGCGCGGCCCTCGCCGCGCTCGGCAGCGCCCGCGGCGATGTCGTGGCCCTGGACGGCGAGGTCGGCGACTCCACCCGCACCGAGGAGTTCGCCAAGGCCCACCCCGACCGGTTCTTCGAGTGCTACATCGCCGAGCAGCAGCTGGTCGCCGCGGCCGTCGGCATGGCCACGCGGGGCTATCTGCCGTACGCCTCGACGTTCGCCGCGTTCCTCACCCGCGCCCACGATTTCGTGCGGATGGCGTCCATCAGCGGTGCCGGCATCAACCTGGTCGGCTCGCACGCCGGGGTCGCGATCGGGCAGGACGGGCCCTCGCAGATGGGTCTGGAGGACCTGGCGATGTTCCGTGCCGTGTACGGCGCGACCGTGCTGTATCCGTGCGACGCCAACCAGACCGCCCGGCTGGTCGCGGCCATGGCCGGCCTCGACGGCGTCCGCTATCTGCGCACCTCGCGCGGCAAGACACCGGTGATCTACGGCCCCGAGGAGGAGTTCCCGGTCGGCGGCAGCAAGACGCTCCGCGCCGGCGAGGAGGACCGGCTGACGGTCGTCGCGGCCGGGGTCACCGTGCCCGAGGCGCTGGCCGCGGCCGACCGGCTCGCCGAGGAGGGCATCCCGGTGCGGGTGATCGACCTGTACTCCGTCAAGCCCGCCGACGTGGGCACGCTGCGGCGGGCCGCCGAGGAGACCGGCTGCCTGCTCACCGTGGAGGACCACCACGCCGAGGGCGGCCTCGGCGACGCGGTCGCGGAGGCCTTCGGCGACGGACGGCCCGTGCCCCGGCTGGTCCGGCTCGCGGTGCGCACCATGCCCGGCTCGGCCGCGCCCGACGAACAGCTGCACGCGGCCGGCATCGACGCCGCCGGCATCACGGCGGCGGCGAAACTGCTGATCGAGGAGGCGGTCCCGCGATGAGCGACGGCGCGCGGTCCATACGGGCCGGCCGCCGCACGGTGCAGATCCAGCGGCCGGGGAAGGCCCTCTTCCCCGGCGGCGGGGGCGCCAAGGAGTACACCAAGGGCGATCTCGCCGACTGCTACCGGTCCGTCGCCCCCCCACATGCTGCCGCATCTGCGGGGCCGTCCGCTGATGCTGGAGCGGTACCCGGACGGTCTCGACGCCCAGCGGTTCATGCAGAAGAACATCCCGGAGCACTATCCGGACTGGATCACCCGCGCCGAGGTCGCCAAGGAGGGCGGTACGGTCACGCACGCCGTGTGCGACGACACCGCCACCCTCCTCCACCTCGCCGACCAGGCCTGCATCACCCTGCACCGCTGGCTGTCGCGCACCGACCGCGCCGCCGGTCCCGACCACCCCGACCCGCTCGTCTTCGACCTCGATCCCCCCGGGCGACGACTTCGCCCAAGTGCGCGAGGCGGCCGTCCGGTTGAGGGTGCTGCTGGACGAACTGGAGCTGCCCGCCGCCCCGATGACCACCGGCGCGCGCGGACTCCATCTCGTCGTCCGCCTCGACGGCCGCGCCGACTTCGACGAGGTCCGTGAATTCGCCCGTGACGTGGCCGAGTTGCTGGCGTCCCGGCATCCGGACCGGCTCACCACCGCCGCCCGCAAGGAGGACCGCGGCGACCGTCTCTACCTCGATGTGCAGCGCAATGCCTACGCGCAGACCGCCGTCGCCCCCTACACCGTGCGCGCTTTGCTGGGCGCATCCGTCGCGGTGCCTCTAGCCTGGGAAGAGGTGGCTGATCCCGGCGTCGACGCCCGCCACTGGACGGTCGCCGACGCTGTGGACCGGGCGCGATCGGACCCCTGGGCCGGTCTGCCGCACCGCGGCCGTCCCTGAAAACCGCCCGTAGTCGGCTCGGCGCACTGTGTAGCTGACCCACATGTCCCCTCCGACCAGCCACGGAGGCCGGCAGGCGGCACGTGATGGCTTCCGGAGGTTTGGCCAGGGGCGTGGCGGCCACCCGCAGGGGAGAGGTGGCCATGTCGAACGCAAACAACACATCGCAGTCACAAGGTTCACGTAAGTCACACGACTCACAGGAATCACACAACACCACAGAGCACGCGGCGGACGACCGCCGTCCCCGCCCCATGGAGGTGCTGCGCCAGGCGCGCGCCCAGCTCGCCGAACTCACCGGTCTCGCTCCCGAGTCGGTGTCCTCGTTCGAGCAGACGGAGGACGGGTGGTTGCTGGAGGTCGAGGTCCTCGAACTGGTGAGGGTTCCCGACACCATGAGCCTGATGGCGAGCTACCAGGTCGAACTCGACCCGGAGGGCCAGATCAGCGGCTACCGGCGCGTGCGCCGCTACGAACGCGGCAGGGCCGATCCGCGTGGCGGCGGCCGTTAGGCCACCGTCCGCGCACGGACCGAAAACCGCGCACCGACTAGCCAGGAGGAGGAAACGCCGGCATGACCGTTGTCCCGGCACAGCAGACCGGAGGCGGAGGCGGCAGCAGCGGCCTCTACGACGTGCTCGAGCTGGTCCTCGACAGAGGGCTCGTGATCGACGCGTTCGTGCGCGTCTCCCTGGTCGGCATCGAGATCCTGAAGATCGACGTCCGTGTCGTCGTCGCCAGCGTCGACACCTATCTGCGTTTCGCCGAGGCGTGCAACCGCCTCGACCTGGAGTCCGGCCCGAGCAAGAGCCCGGGGCTCCCCGAGATCGTCGGCGAGGTCACCGAGTCCGGTGCCCGCGGCAAGTCCAAGGGCGCCCTGTCCGGCGCGGCGGAGACCATATCCGACGCCTTCAAGCAGGCCCGTGACGAGGGCGGCGAGGCCCGGCCGCGCGCCCGTAAGGCCCCCGCCCGCCGGAAGGAGGAGCAGGAGTGAGCACGTACGTCTACGGCATCACCGCCCGGTCCCACCCCTCTCTTCCCGCCGGCATGACCGGCGTGGGCGAGCCGCCGCTGCCGGTGCGGGTCCTCACGGCCGGCGAGCTGGCCGCCGTGGTCAGCGACGCCCCCGAGGGGCTGCGGCCCAAGCGCCGGGACCTGCTCGCCCACCAGAACGTGCTCGCCGAGACCGGCGCGGGCGGCTGTGTGCTGCCCATGCGGTTCGGGAACCTGGCCCCCGACGACGACACCGTGACCCAGGTGCTCGCCGAGCGCGCGGACCACTACCTGGAGCGGCTGCGCGAGCTGGACGGCAAGGTCGAGTACAACGTCAAGGCCACCCATGTCGAAGAGGCCGTCCTGCACCTGGTAATGGCCGAGAACGCGGACGCCCGCGCGCTGGCCGAGGCCAACCGGCGCGCCGGGGGCGGCAGTTACGACGACAAGCTCCGGCTCGGCGAGCTGGTCGCCGCCGCCGTCAAGGGCAAGGAGACCGAGGACGCCACCGCGGTGCAGGACGCGCTGACCCCGACCGCGGCGGCGGTCCGTGTGGGCCCCGAGTCCACCGGCTGGCTCCTCAACGTCTCGTTCCTGGTGGCCCGGGACACGGCCGAGGACTTCCTCGCCGCGGTCGAGCAGGTCCGCAAGAGCCACCCTCACCTCGACCTGCGGGTCAACGGTCCCCTGCCGCCGTACAGCTTCGTCGAGCCCGGCCCGGCCGAGCCCGCGGGCAGCACGGTCGGTGCGGACGCCGGCGCGCATTAGTACCGGCGGCCCGAGCGGAAGGAGAACACCATGGGACTGATCAGCGAAGTGCTCATGCTGCCGTTCGCACCCGTGCGCGGCAGCGCGTGGGCGATCAGGCAGGTGGTGCGCGAGGCGGAACGGATCTACTACGACCCCGCCACCGTGAGGGCCGAACTCGCCAGCCTCGAGGAGCGGTTGGAGGCGGGGGAGATCACCGAGGAGGAGTTCGACCATCAGGAGGACGAACTGCTCGACCGGCTGGAGACGGCCATGCGCTCCGGCGACACCACAGGCAACGGGACGTGAGATGAACCGAGTGGCACTGGGCCTCGCTGTAGGGGCCGGATACTTTCTGGGACGTACGAAGAAGCTGAAAATGGCGCTCGCGCTCGGCTCCCTCGTGGCTGGCAAGAAGCTCAACCTCAGCCCGCGGATGCTCGCCGACGTGGTGAATCAGCAGCTGAAGAACAACCCGCAGTTCAAGGAGATCGGCGATCAGCTGCGCCAGGACCTGCGGGGGGTCGGCAAGGCCGCCTCCGGCGCCATGGTCGAGCGGCAGATGAACTCCCTCGCCGACCGGCTGCACGGCCGCACCGAGCAGGTCCGCGACCAGCTCTCCGGCGCAGTGCCCGCCAGTTCCGGCTCCGCCGAGGACCGGGACGACGAGGAGGACGCGGACGCCTACGAGGAGTCCGCGGACGAGTCCGGCCCGGATGAGACCGAGAGCCGGGACGAAGAGGGCCAGGAGGACGAGGACGGCCGGGATGAGGAGCCGCGCGGCCGCAAGCCCGCCAAGAAGGCCCCGGCGAAGAGGGCCCCCGGCAAGAAGGTCGCGGCGAAGAAGGCGGCCCCCGCGAAGAAGGCGGCCCCCGCGAAGAAGGCGACCACGAAAAGGACGGACGCGGCTCGCAGGACGGCCGGCAAGAAGACGGCCGCCGCGTCCCGGCAGCGGAAGAGCGGTGACGACCGATGACCGAGACCCTCGGATCGGCCACCTCCGCGGCCGACAAGGCCACGGGTGCGGCCAAGGACAATCCGCTGACCGGTCTCGCCCACAGCGAGGCTGCCGACCGGCTGAAGGCGGAGGCCCAGGACTTTCTGGCCGCACAGGCCACGAAGATGCTCACCGGCCTCGGCCGCAAGCTCGGCGAGACCACGGGCAAGCTCAACGACATAGCCGACGGCAACAGCCCTGGCTTCGCCAAGCTCGCGCTCGACGGCGGCCGCAAGCTCGCCGAGGGCAAGGGACCGCTGCGCTCCGCGCTGGAGCTGGGCGGCTCCCGCGTCAAGGAGAAGGTGATGAACGCGGTGAGAGGCCTCGGGGGCAGCAAGGGCAAGAAGGGCGGCGCGGGCCACAAGCCCACCGTCATCATGGAGTCCATCGATGTCGGCGTACCGCTGCGCACCGCCTACGACCAGTGGACGCAGTACAAGGACTTCAGCAGCTTCGCCAAGGGCGTCAAGAGCGCGAGCCGCGCCGACGACACCCATTCCGACTGGCAGGCGAAGATATTCTGGTCCAGCCGCAGCTGGAAGGCGCAGACCACCGAACAGATACCCGACTACCGCATCCAGTGGACGTCGGAGGGTGCCAAGGGCACCACCAAGGGCGTGGTCTCGTTCCACCGGCTGGAGGAGAACCTCACCCGCGTCCTGCTGGTCATCGAGTACTACCCGACCGGCCTGTTCGAGAAGACCGGCAACATCTGGCGCGCCCAGGGCCGCCGGGTCAGGCTGGACCTGAAGCACTTCGCCCGCTTCATCACCCTCAAGGGCGAGGCGGAGGACAGCTGGCGCGGCGAGATCCGCGACGGTGAGGTGGTGCGAAGTCACGAGGACGCCATGGCCGAGGAGGAACAGGAGCAGGAGGCCGAGGCGCCCGAGGACGAGGACGCGGAGGACGAAGGCGCCGAGGGGGAAGCCGAGGAGCCGTACGAGGGCGAGGAGGAAGCAGAGGGCGACGACGAGGAGCCCTATGAGGACGAAGCCGAGGAGGGTGAGGAACCCGAGGGCGAGTACGAGGAGGAAGAGGAACCCGAGGGCGAGTACGAGGAGGAAGAGGAACCCGAGGGCGAGTACGAGGAGGAAGAGGAACCCGAGTACGCCGGAGGCAGGAGCCGTCGATGACGACGCCCGGCCGGTTCCCCGAACCGTACGGCCACGGCAGTGGCGCCAACCTCGCCGACATCCTCGAGCGCGTGCTCGACAAGGGCATCGTGATCGCGGGTGACATCCGGATCAACCTGCTCGACATCGAGCTGCTGACCATCAAACTGAGGCTCATCGTCGCCTCGGTCGACAAGGCGAAGGAGATGGGCATCGACTGGTGGGAAACGGACCCGGCGCTCTCCTCCCGGGCCCGCCGCGACGAGCTGACCCGGGAGAACGTCGAGCTGAGAGAACGGCTGGCCCGGCTGGAAGAACTGGAGCTGGGCCGTGCGCCGAAGGAGGCCCCATGACCGGACTGCGCTACGTCTACGCCGTCTGCCGCCCCTTCGGCACGCCCCTGCAGTCCCAGCTCACGGGCGTCGGCGGTGCTCCGCCGGGGCTGCTGCACCACCACGGGCTGATCGCGGTCGTCAGTCAGGTCCCGGAGGCCGACTTCGGCGAGGAGGCGCTGAAGGCGCACCTGGAGGATCTGGACTGGCTGTCCGCGACCGCCCGCGCGCACCAGGGTGTGATCGACGCGCTCACCACCGTCACCACCCCGCTGCCACTCCGGCTCGGGACCGTCTTCCGGGACTGCAGTGGGGTGCGCACCATGATCGAGGCTCGTGAGGAGGACTTCCGGCGCACCCTCGACCGGTTGGAGGGCCGGGTGGAGTGGGGCGTGAAGCTCTACCTGGAGCCCGAGCCCGAGCCCGAGCCCGAGCCCGAGTCCGCTCCCGCCGGGCCGGCCGCCGAGCCCAGGCCCGGGAGCGGACGGGACTATCTGCGCCGGCGGCGGACGAGCACCCACGCCCAGGAGGAGCGGTGGCAGCGCGCCGAGGCCTTCGCCCGGACGCTGCACGAGCGCCTTTCCCGGAATTCCGAGGATTCCCGGCTGCACGCCCCACAGAATTCCGCGCTTTCAACGGTTCCCGGCAGGAACGTCCTCAATGCGGCCTATCTGGTGCCCCGCGCGCATTCCGAGGAATTCGTGGAACTTGTGGACCGCACCAAGGATGAAGCACCCGGAATCCGGGTGGAACTCACCGGACCCTGGGCCGCCTATTCCTTCGTCGGGGAGGCGGCGCCGTGACCGTCGTCGAACGACGCGAGATCGCACTCGTCGACCTGCTCGACCGGCTGCTGGCCGGCGGGGTCGTCATCACCGGCGACATCACCCTGCGGATAGCCGACGTCGACCTGGTCCGCATCGATCTGAACGCGCTGATCAGCTCGGTGAACGAGGCGGTCCCCTCACCCTTCGAGGAGCCGGTGTGACCCCGCGCAACCGACTCGACCTGGAGCCCGACACGGTCGAGCGCGACCTGGTGAAACTGGTGCTCACCGTGGTGGAACTGCTGCGCCAGCTGATGGAACGGCAGGCCGTGCGCCGCTTCGACACCGGTGAGCTGACCGAGGAGCAGGAGGAGCGGATCGGGCTCACGCTGATGCTCCTGGAAGAGCGGATGGCCGAGCTGCGCGAGCGCTACGGCCTGCGGCCCGAGGACCTCAATCTGGACCTCGGGCCGCTCGGACCGCTGCTTCCCCGCGACTAGCTCACGTCACCACCGATACCAGCGACCCCTGCCGCCGTCCGCGGTCGTGCTGCGGACCAGGAAGCCCATCAGCCAGACGACCAGCACAGCCAGGGCAATCCACCAGAGAATCTTCACCGCGAATCCGGCTCCGAAGAGAATGAGTGCCAGAAGCAGTACCAGCAGGATGGGAACCATAATGTCGTACCTCCTGCGGTACGGGTTTCCCGAAATACGCGGATCAGGCTTCCTTACGGCACAGAATCTCGCCGTGCAGGGCCGCGAACCAGCCGTCCTCGCACCGGCCCCACTCCCGCCACGCCTCCGACACGGCCCGCAGCTGTTCCTCGGTCGCGTGACCCCCTTGCACGGCCCGCTCCGCATAGGTGGAGGCCAGGGTGCGGTCGGCCCACAGACCGCTCCACCAGGCCCGCTCCTGGGGGGTGCTGAAGGTCCACGTGCTGGAGGTGGCGGTGATGTCGGTCAGCCCCGCGGCCAGCGCCCACGCCTTCAGCCGCCGCCCGGCGTCGGGCTCGCCGCCGTTGGCGCGGGCCACCCGCTCGTACAGGTCCAGCCAGTCGTCCAGGCCCGCCAGTGCCGGATGCCAGGTCATCGCCGCATAGTCCCCGTCGCGTACGGCGATGAACCCGCCCGGCTTCGTCACCCGGTGCATCTCGCGCAGCGCCTGCACCGGGTCGCCGACGTGCTGCAGCACCTGGTGGGCGTGGACCACGCAGAAGGTGTCGTCCGGGTAGTCCAGGGCGTGCACGTCGGCGACCGCGAAGTCCACGTTGGTCAGGCCGCGCCCATCTGCGGTGGCCCGGGCCTGCTCCAGGATGCCCGGCGCGTGGTCGGCGCCGGTGACATGGCCGTCAGGGACCCGTGCCGCCAGGTCGGCGGTGATGGTGCCCGGGCCGCAGCCGATGTCCAGGATCTTCATGTGGGGCTTCAGGGAACCGAGCAGATAGGCCGCGGAGTTCTCGGCGGTCCGCCAGGTGTGCGACCGCAGCACCGACTCGTGGTGCCCGTGCGTGTAGACGGCGGTCTCCCGCGTTCTCGGCATGGCTGTTCCCCTTCACCCTCGTCACCGCTGGTATGCCGACACCGTACGCGCGCATGCCGAATGATGAGACCGGCGTTTTACATCCTGGACTGATGGAATGTCAGATGAATACCTGACGGCACGTCAGAAATCCACGCGCAGTGGGCGGTACACCGTCAGGGCCTCCGGCAGCTTCTCCAGGACCACCTCTCCCGACACCGCCGTGACCTCGCCGTCGTACGCCAGCGGGGTGCCCGGTGCGATCCCGGTCAGCCGGAGCCGGCTGACCTGCACCGCGGCGTGTGCCGGTGACCGGGTCAGCGGGCCTGCCGCCGCGGCGGCCAGCAGCCGCAGCGCGGGCCGGCGGCTGCCGTGCACCGCCCGCACGTCCAGCAGTCCGTCCGCGAGATCGGTACGGCGGCCCGGCGCGAGCCCCATGCGGTGGTAGACGCCGTTGCCGACGAACAGCAGCCACAGCGGCCGTCGCCGGCCGCCCAGCTCCACCTCCAGCGGATGCCGGTCCGCGCGCAGCACTCGCAGCGCGCCCAGCAGCCCGGCCGGCCAGCCGCCGATGCGGTGGGACCAGCGTTCTCGCTCGCGCACCAGCTCCGGGTAGACGCCCAGGCTCAGCGTGTTCAGGAACAGGCCCTCGCCGCCGCCGCCGGTCCGGTACCGGACCGCGTCCACCCGGACCGCCTCCCCGTGCCGGACCGCGCGGGCCAGAGCGCGTTCGTCCTCCACGCCCAGGTCGTAGGCGAAGTGGTTGAGGGTGCCACCGGGCAGCACCGCAAGCGGCAGACCGTGCCGCAGGGCGAGCCGTGCGGCCGCGTTCACGGTGCCGTCACCGCCGCACACGCCCAGCACCCGCGCGCGGGCCGCCGCCTTCGCCAGCTCGTCGCCGACGTCCTCCGGTGCGCACTCGACGATCTCCGCCTTCGGCAACGCGCCCAGCAGCCCCCGGATCCGGTCCGCGGTGCCCGAGCCCCGGTTGGCGACCATGACCAGCCCGTCGCCCTCCGGCAGCGCGGGCGCCTCGGCACGCGACCGGGCCCGCCGGCGCACCTGGGCACGGGTCGGCATCAGCCGCCGTACCAGGAAGGCCGCGCCCGCGCCGAGGGCCGCCCCGGCCAGCACGTCGCTCGGGAAGTGCACGCCCGTGTACACCCGTGAGGCCGCCACCGAGAACGCCACCGGCGCCACCACCGCACCCCACGCCCGGGACTCCAGCGCCACCCCGGTCGCGAAGGCGGCGGCCGACGCGGCGTGCCCGGACGGGAACGACGTGGTGATCGGCTGCCGCTTCAGCTGCCGCACCAGCGGCACCGGGTCCAGCACCGGCCGCGCCCGGCGCACCGTGCGCTTGCCGACGGTGTTGATCGCCAGCGAGGCCACGCTGAGGGAGGCCAGGCCCCGGGCCGCCGCCCGGCGGGCCCTCGGGGTGCGGCTCACGGCCATCGCGGCGGCGGTCGCGAACCACAGCACCCCGTGGTTCGCGCCGCGGCTGAGGCGGGGCAGCACCCGCTCGGCGCCGGGCCAGTGCCAGGCGGCGGCCGCCTCGAACAGCAGGCCGTCCAGCTTCAGCAGCCGGCACAGCGGGTCGCGGCCACTCGTGCGGTCAGTAAGGTCCAGGTCGGGGCTCATGGGGTCCGGTTACCCTGAAGTGCCCGTTTGTTGTGCCTGTCCGCGCCGGGCGCCCGACCGGCGTGTAAGGAGTTCCCCCGGATGCGCCTGCTCCTCGTCCGTCACGGTGAGACCCCGTCCAACCTGCACCATCTGCTGGACACCGCCGTGCCCGGACCGGCGCTGACCCCGCTCGGCCAGGCGCAGGCCGCCGCGCTGCCCGAGGCGCTCGCCGACGAGGACATCGAGGCCCTGTACGCCTCCACGCTGCTGCGCACCCGGCTCACCGCCGCCCCGCTGGCCGCCGCCCGGGGACTTGAGGTGATCGTCCGCGACGGCATCCGCGAGGTGTCCGCGGGCGAGCTGGAGATGCTGCCCGGTGAGTCCGCCGAGGGCCGCGTGTACATGCGCACGGTCTTCGCCTGGGCCGACGGCGACACCACGCCGCGCATCCCCGGCGGAGAGAGCGGCGAGGAGGCGCTGGCCCGGTACGACGCCGTCGTGGCGGAGGCCGCCGCGAGCGGCGCCGGCACCGTCGCGATGGTCAGCCACGGCGCCGCGATCCGCATGTGGACCGCCGCCCGCGCCGACAACGTCGACGTCCCCTTCGCCGCCGCCCGCCCCCTGGCCAACACCGGCGTGGTCGTCCTGGAGGGCTCCCCGTCCGACGGCTGGAAGGCCCTGTCCTGGGAGGGCGCCACGGTGGAACCGGCGGGGGAGCCCGGGCCGACCGGGGAGCCGGTCGACACGGCGGGCTAGGACCAATACCGGTGATTTAGGTTGTTTTCCGGCGGGTCGGTCTGGGCTTGGTCGGTCCGACCAGGGTCACACGGGGAGTATCCGGCCGGGGCGGGTTTTGATGCTCAGCCCGTTTGAGCTTCCAGTTGGACATCTTGCGTTTGATGACGCGCGGGCTGAAGCGCAACCGCCGGGGTGACAAGAGTCGTTCGCGGATCTCATCCAGGGCCGTGAGCAGTGCCCGGGCCAGCCGGGAGGGGGGAAAATGCCGCCTGGTCGGTGACGTGGCGGCGGACGACGCGCAGGGTGCGGGTGAAGGAGACCCGGTCGGGATCATGGTCAGCTTGCTGTGCGGCATGGTGCATAAGGTCCCGCAGGGCGTGGTGCACCAATAGGAAGGCGAAGATCTCCTGTTCGGCCCCGCGAGGGTGCTGGGAGCGCAGGACGGGACGAGGACCTTCAAGGTGGGTCTTGATCTCATCGAGCGTGCTCTCGATCTCCCATCGCTGGGCGTACAGCGCGGCCAGCGACGCGGCCGAGGCGGCCTTCGGATCCAGGATGGTGGTGATCAGCCGGTACACCGTGTCGCTGCCGTCCCGGCCGAGGGTGTACTCGATCACCCGGACCCGGGCCGGGTCCGCGCGGCGGTTCTTGTCCCGGGCCCCGATACCAGGCCCCGCTGGTGTCCTCGGTCGCCACCGGCCGGCACACCCGGGCAAACAGTGCCTTCAGCGGCTCCGGGCCCAGTCGCAGACGGGCCCGGCCAATCGCCGCGGTAGTCGGCACCTGCCAGGTCCCCTTCCACCGCCCCATCCGCTGAAGGCCGTGCGTCAGGAGTCGGGCGACCTCCTCATACCCCTGCCCGGAGAACAGGCACATCGCCAGCACGAAATAGACCACCACGCGGGCGGGCAGCAGCCGTTGGCGCCTCTCGACCCGGCCGCATTCCGCGACCACCTCATCCACCAACTCCGGCGGAAACGCGCGGGTCAGCACCCCAATCGCGATCCGATCCGGCAACCGCTCATCCGACGACGACTTCACCTGTCCGGGCCTTGGCACACCAACCCAACGACCCGAACACCCCAAAGTCACCGGTATTGGGGCTAGACCGTTCCTTCCGGATCGGGCCCACAGGGCCCGCCGGAGGTCCGCCGCGGGGCCTGCCGCGCCGGGCCGGCGGATAAGGGTTTGCCCCGGGTGCGGACCGGCCCGGAGAATGCCTGCCCATGGGACATCTGGAAGCCGCGCACCTCGAGTACCACCTCCCCGACGGGAGGACCCTGCTCGGGGACGTGTCCTTCCGGGTCGGCGAAGGCGCCGCCGTCGCCCTGGTCGGCCCGAACGGCGCCGGCAAGACGACCCTGCTGCGGCTGATCTCCGGCGAGCTGAAACCACACGGCGGCACCGTCACCGTCAGCGGCGGCCTCGGCGTGATGCGCCAGTTCGTCGGCTCCGTACGGGACGAGACGACCGTTCGCGACCTGCTCGTCTCCGTCGCCCCGCCCCGCATCCGCGAGGCCGCCCGGGCGGTCGACGAGGCCGAGCACGCCGTCATGACCGTCGACGACGAGGCCGCCCAGCTGAGCTACGCGCAGGCCCTCGCCGACTGGGCCGAGGCGCGCGGCTACGAGGCCGAGACCCTGTGGGACATGTGCACCACCGCCGCCCTCGGCATGCCCTACGAGCGTGCCCAGTGGCGCCAGGTGAGCACCCTCTCCGGCGGCGAGCAGAAACGCCTCGTGCTGGAGGCGCTGCTGCGCGGCACCGACGAGGTCCTGCTGCTGGACGAACCGGACAACTACCTCGACGTACCCGGCAAACGATGGCTGGAGGAGCAGCTCAAGCAGACCCGCAAGACGGTCCTGTTCGTCTCCCACGACCGGGAACTCCTCGCCCGCGCGGCCGAGAAGATCGTCTCCGTGGAGCCGGGCCCGGCCGGCGCCGACGCCTGGGTGCACGGCGGCGGCTTCGCCACCTACCACGAGGCCCGCCGGGAACGCTTCGCCCGCTTCGAGGAGTTGCGCCGCCGCTGGGACGAGAAGCACGCCCAGCTGAAGAAGCTGGTGCTGAGCCTGCGTCAGGCGGCCTCCGTCTCCCACGAGCTGGCCTCCCGGTACGCCGCCGCCCAGACCCGCCTGCGCAAGTTCGAGGAGGCCGGCCCGCCCCCGGAACCGCCGCGCGAGCAGGACATCACCATGCGCCTGAAGGGCGGCCGCACCGGCGTACGGGCCGTCACCTGCCAGGGACTCGAACTGACCGGCCTGATGCGGCCGTTCGACCTGGAGGTCTTCTACGGCGAACGGGTCGCCGTCCTCGGCTCCAACGGCTCCGGCAAGTCGCACTTCCTGCGGCTGCTGGCCGGCGAGGACGTCGCGCACACGGGGGAGTGGAAGCTGGGCGCCCGCGTCGTACCCGGCCACTTCGCGCAGACCCACGCCCACCCCGAACTCCAGGGCCGCACCCTGCTGGACATCCTGTGGAAGGAGCACTCCCAGGACCGCGGCGCCGCCATGTCGAGGCTGCGCCGCTACGAGCTGACCCAGCAGGCCGAGCAGCCCTTCGACCGGCTCTCCGGCGGCCAGCAGGCCCGCTTCCAGATCCTGCTGCTGGAACTGGCGGGCGCCACCGCCCTGCTGCTGGACGAGCCCACCGACAACCTCGACCTGGAGTCGGCCGAGGCCCTGCAGGAGGGCCTGGAGGCCTTCGAGGGCACGGTCCTCGCGGTCACCCACGACCGCTGGTTCGCCCGCTCCTTCGACCGCTACCTGGTCTTCGGCAGCGACGGCCGTGTCCGCGAGACCGCGGAAGCGGTCTGGGACGAACGCAGGGTGGAGCGGGCCCGCTAGCCCCGCCGGGGCCGTACGGGCAGGTTTTCGACGGGGGGCTGCGGGGCCGTCACTTCCAGCGCAGCAGCGCGCCCATGCCGCCCGCCGCGATCTCGTCGCCGGTGTCCCGGAGCACCGGGGTGAGCGACAGGGCCGAGGCGTCCGTCACCGCGGCCGTCCGGACCAGCGCGTCGTCGGCACGGGCCGGCCACGCGTGCCGTTCGCCGAGGGCCTTGAGGTCGTTACGGCGGACCGCCAGCTGGTCCGGGTCCTCCCCGATCCACACCTCGCGGCGCGTGTCGGGCGCCTCCGGGCAGATCAGCAGCTCGGCCAGCCGGTGCTCGCGCGCCGCCCCGATCAGCCCCGGCACCCCCTCCACGGCCGCCGACCGCCGCTCCTCGTCCGGTGTCCGCGCCGCACGGAACCGGTCCACCTCGGCGAGTATCCGCTGCCGTACGTGCCCGGCGCGTATCTCCTCGACCTCGCGCGGCAGCAGCCCGCCGTCCTTGCCGCGTGACGTCTCCACCGCACGGCCCCGCAGCGCCTTCGGCAGCTGCTCGCGCGCCGACCTGCGCTCCCGGTCGTCCCCGCACAGGATCAGCAGATCGGCCCCGGTCTCCTCCGCGCAGGCCGCCAGTGCGTCCGCGACCTCACGCGCACCCGGCCTCCTCGTGCAGCAGCGCGCTGCGCAGTTCGAGCCGGGCACCGGTCCGGTCGATGTACGCCACCAGCGACAGCGGATCCTCACCGGCCAGGTCCAGCAGCGGTGTCACCCGCGGCAGCACGCCCCAGGGCCTCGCCGTCCGGTGGGCCCCGCGTCAGCGGCACCTCCAGGACCACTTCGCCGTCGTGGGCGAACACGGCCCGGCCGTAGGGCTCCGGCGCGTGCCGCAGAGCCTCCACGGCGTCGTGCACCGCCCGGCAGGTGGACTCGTCCGCCCCCTGCCGGGCCAGCTCCCGGTGACCGCCTGCGCGCTCATATGACGCCGTTGCTGCTGGTCCTCCGTGTGCAACGAGGTGTCGACGTATGCGGAGGCCCAGGACCCGGGATTTTCGTACAGTGGACTCAAGAACGCGAGCTCCATGGATTCCTCCCGGAAACCGCTGGGGCAGTGCACGCCGGGCGGGTACCCGGGCCGGGACCCATGGACAGGACACGACGAGCGGGGTACCACATGACCGGAGTCGACCCCAGCCGACTGGACGACCAGCAGCTCATGAAGGAGCTGGAGACGATCCACCGCACGCGCCACGACACCCTCCTCTACGGCTCGAGCGACGCGCTGCGGACCCACAACGAGCGCATGGCGCAGCTGGAGGGCGAGTATCTGCGCCGCAACCCGCGCCGCCTGGTCAGTGCGGGCCGCACCCGGGAGGGCGCCCGTGAACGGCGGTGCGGCGAGGCGGCGACTCCGGAGGCGTCCGGCACCTGAGCCTCCTTCACCGGGCCCGGGCGCGACAAAGGCCGGCTCGCACGCGACAAAGGCCGGCCCGCACGGGCCGGCCCTCGGCAAGGCGCCCGATGTCAGCCGGCCGCTCCGGCGAGCACGTGCACGAACGCGTCGCAGAACGCCTTCAGATCGTCCGGCTTGCGGCTGGTCACCAGCTGGTTGGAGCCCTGATCGCAGATCTTCACCGGCTCGTCCACCCAGGTGCCGCCCGCGTTCTCGATGTCCGTCCTGAGACTCGGCCAGGACGTCAGCACCCTGCCCCGTACGACATCCGCCTCCACGAGCGTCCACGGCGCGTGACAGATCGCGGCGACCGGACGGCTCTGGTCGAAGAAGTCCCGCACGAACGCGACGGCCTTGTCGTCCATCCGCAGGAAGTCCGGGTTGGCCACCCCGCCGGGCAGCACGAGACCCCCGAACGAACCCGCCGACGTCTCACCCACCACCTCGTCCACGTCGAAGGTGCCGCCCTTGTCGAGATGGTCGAACGCCTGGATCGTCCCCGGCTTCGTCGACACCAGCACCGGCTCGTGCCCGGCGTCGGAGACCGCCTTCCACGGCTCGGTCAGCTCGACCTGTTCGACGCCCTGCGGCGCCACGAGAAACGCGATACGCATGACTTCTCACCTTCCAACAGCGGTACCGATCACCGGGGTCCCGGAACCAGCGGCCCCGGACCGCACAGGCCGTTTCCCGCGCCGGGCGGCCCGCCGGCAGCGCAGCAGCTCCTCGCCGTACGGCAGCACCACGCACAGCCCGATCGCGAGACCGATGCCGGCCAGATAGCCGGGCGAGAGCGCACGCGGGCGCTTGCGCAGCCGCCAGGCCTCGGGATGCCCGCGCCCGCCCCGCAGCAGCGAGCGCACCTCGTCGGCGTGCAGGCACATCAGCGAGGCGAGTGCGCCGAACGGCAGCGACTCCAGAAAGCTGTGGATGTGCTGCTCGGCCGGCCTGACCTCCCGGTCGCTGTCGACGGCCGTCCGCACGTCCCACCACGCGGTCACCTCGTGCACCGCCGCGGCCCCCAGCAGCGTGCTCAGCAGCTTCGGATTGACCCGGTAGCGCAGGGTGAGCGCGATCGGCAGCCCGACCTCGGCCATCATCAGCGAGTGGATCAGGGACTCCTTCGTGCCCGCGGTGTCCTCGATCCGGGTGCGCCGGTGCATCGCCCAGTCGGCGAGCCCGGGCAGGAACCAGCCGGGCAGCAGCCCGTACAGCAGAAACCGCGTGGTCGCCACATCGGCGTCGACAGCGGCACCCCGCGCGATCTGCGCCGCCTGACCCCGGCTCATCGGCCGCTCGCCAACGCCTCGGCGAGCTGCTGCACATTCTCGTAGCGCGCCGAGTGCGGCAGCGCGGCCACCGCGTCGACCAACGTGCCCGGCGCGTTCTGCCGGCGCAGCATCCGGGCCACGTCACGGGCGGTCGCCGGGAAGGAACTGCGGCTCAGCGTCCGGGCCAGCTCCGACCGCACCCGCTCCAGCGACGCCGGCGACCCCAGGCCGCCCACGGGCCCGCTCCACACCTCCGGGTCGTCGTCCGCGGCCGGTTCCGGATCGTGCCACTCCTCCACGCGCGTCGGATGCCCGGACCTCAGCAGGCCCCTCAACTCGTGCTTCATCTCGTCGTCCCGGTGGACGTTCAGCCGGTCACTGCCTCGCTGCATGGCTTCCTCCGGGGGCTACTTCCTGTCCCTGCCGGGCAGGAACTCCTGCATCTTCGCCTTCAGGCCCTGCTTGATCACCGAGCCCCGGTCGGCGTCGCCCTTCAGGATCGACGCGGCCGTCGCCTCCATCTGCTCCCACGTCGCGTGCGGCGGGATCGGCGGTACGGCGGGGTCGGTGAGGAACTCGATCACACATGGCCGGTCGGCCTCCAGGGCCGCCCGCCAGCCCGACTCCACGTCCTCGGGCTTCTCCACCCGGATCCCGGTCAGACCCAGCGAGCGGGCGAACGCCGCGTACTGCACGTCCGGGATCTCCTGCGAGGGCAGGAACGACGGGGCGCCCTCCATGGCCCGCATCTCCCACGTCACCTGGTTCAGGTCCTGGTTGTTCCACACCCCCACCACCAGCCGCGGATCCGACCAGCGGTCCCGGTACTTCGCCGCCGTGATCATCTCCGCCAGGCCGTTCATCTGCATCGCGCCATCGCCGACCAGCGCGACCACCGGCCGGTCCGGATGCGCGAACTTCGCACCGATCGCGTACGGCACACCCGCCCCCATCGTCGCCAGCGTCCCCGACAGCGAACCGCGCATGCCCGGCCGCATCGTGATGTGCCGCGCGTACCAGTTGGCCACCGAACCGGAGTCGGAGGTCAGGATCGCGTCCTGCGGCAGCAGCGGATCCAGCGCCCGCGCCACGTACTCCGGATTGATCGGATCGGCCGCGAGGCCCGCCCGCCGGTCCATCGTCTCGTGCCAGCGCTTCACGTTGGCGCACACCAGGTCGTGCCACTCGCGCCCCTGGTCGCCGCGCAGCAGCGGGATCAGCCGGCGCAGCGTCGCCTGCGCGTCACCGACGAGATTCACCTCGTACGGGTAGCGCATGCCGATCATGTGCGCGTCGATGTCGATCTGCACCCCTCGCGCCTTGCCGAAGTCCGGCATGAACTGCGTGTACGGGAACGACGAGCCGATCGTCAGCAGCGTGTCGCAGTCCCGCATCAGCTCGTACGACGGCCGGCTGCCCAGCAGCCCGATCGGCCCGGTCACGTACGGCAGCTCGTCACTGAGCACGTCCTTGCCGAGCAGCGCCTTCGCCACGCCCGCACCGAGCAGCTCGACGATCTCCTGCACCTCCGCCACCGCACCGGCCGCGCCCTGCCCGACGAGGATCGCCACCTTGTCGCCCTCGTTCAGCACGTCCGCCGCCCGGCGCAGCGCCTCGTCGGTGGGGGTCGCCGTGTAGTCGCTCATGCCCAGGCTGGAGGGCACCATCTTGAACTCGTGCGTCGGCGGCGAGTAGTCCAGTTCCTGCACGTCACCGGGGATGATCAGGGCGGTCGGGCAGCCCCGGGCGCAGGCCGTGCGGATGGCCCGGTCCAGCACGTTCGGCAGCTGCTCGGGCACCGTCACCGTCTCCACGAAGTCCGAGGCGACGTCCTTGTACAGCGTGTGCAGATCGACTTCCTGCTGGTAGGAGCCGCCCATCGCGCTCCGGTTGGTCTGGCCGACGATCGCCAGCACCGGCACATGGTCGAGCTTGGCGTCGTACAGACCGTTCAGCAGATGAATCGCGCCCGGACCCGAGGTCGCCGCGCACACCCCGATACGGCCGCTGAACTTCGCGTAGCCGACCGCCTCGAAGGCGGACATCTCCTCGTGCCGGGACTGGATGAACCGCGGCTGGTCCTCGGCACGGCCCCATGCGGCGAGCAGCCCGTTGATGCCGTCGCCGGGATAGCCGAAGACCTGATCCACCCCCCAGGCGCGCAGGCGCTCGAGGATGTGGTCGGAGACCTGGGTGCTCACGGAGGGACCTCCCCGGTGCGGTGCGAACGGACTGTCCGTTCACGATTGGGTCAGCGCCTACCGAGTCACCGGCACAGAGCACGGAAAACCTCGGAAACGTCCCCGCCGCCCCGCGCACAGCCGTGACGCCCGGTGTCCGTCACCCGGCCGGCCGTCCCTGTCCCGCGAATGGGGCCCGGCCGCGCGCGCCGCGGCGCCGGGCGGGCTGTGATGGCAGCGAGGGCACGCCCCGTGCCCCGTACCCGCGACGCCGCCGGACCGTGTCACCGCACCGCCGTACCGGTGCCCGATGCGGTGCCGTACCGGTGTCCGGCGTACCCAACGACTGACCGATCGTCCCGCCGTGCCTGCCTAGGAGCTCGTCCCATGCGCCGCACCGCCCGTGCCCTGTCCGTCGCCTTCGCCGCGGGAGCCGCGCTGGTCCTGACCGGGCCCGCCGCGTCCGCCGCCGACACCGTCCCCGGCATACCGTCCCCGACCCGTACCGTCGCCCCGTACGACATCCCCGGCCCGTGTGCGGCGCCGTATCAGTGCGGCGAGTCCCACGACACACTCACCCCGTGCCGGGACGGCAAGCCCTGCCAGGACGGCGGAGGGTGGGGCGGTGTGGGTTCGGGCGGTGTGGGTTCGGCTGGTGTGGGTTCGGGCGGTGTGGGTTCGGCTGGTGTGGGTTCGGCTGGTGTGGGTTCGGGCGGTGTGGGTTCGGCGGGTGTAGGTCCGGGTGGCGTGGGTTCGGCTGGTGTGGGTTCGGGCGGTGTGGGTTCGGCGGGTGTAGGTCCGGGTGGCATGGGTTCGGCTGGTGTGGGTCCGGGCGGTGCGGGTCGGGACGGTGTGGGTTCGGCTGGTGTAGGTCCGGGCGGTGTGGGTCCGAGTGGCGTGGGTCCGAGTGGGGCGGGCTGCAAGTCGGGGGAGCCCTGCCAGGACGGCCGAGGCTGCAGGGCAGGGGAGTCGTGCTCCGACGGCCACGGCTGCGACGGGCCCGGCGACCGGCGGGACCACGACACCGATGGATGCGACCCGGCCACCGTGCAGCACGGAGTCGAGGCCGGGGCGGGAGGCAGCTTCACCGACTCGGTCCCGGCCCTCGCCGCCGGCTCCGCCCTCATGGCCGCGGCCTGCGCGGGAGCCGGGTACCGGCTGTACGGCCGACGGCGCGCCGCGGGAGGCCGGCCCACGGACGTGTGACCGCGGAAACGTCCCCCATGGAGAGCCGCCCGGCGGGTACACACCCTCACGAGAACACCGCCGAGCGGCAGCCACACCGACCGACACCACAGACCACGGCCGACACCGACCGAAAGCACGGGCAGCGACCGGCACGACAGCTCACGACACCACAGTCCGCCCCGGCCAACCGGCCCGGACCGGCGGCACACGGCACCAGGACGGCGCGGAGGCGGACATGCGGCGGACGGAACCCGAGGGTCACGGCCCCGTCCGCTACGGCCCGGCTCTGCCCGGCGACGGCCTGCCCGTGCTCCCCGAACTCACCGCCGTAATCGCCGCCGCCGCGGGCCGCGCCGACGCCCAGCCCGTCGGCGGCGCCCCCGCCCTCCTCGAAGCGGCCTGCGGCTACTGGACCCGGCGCGGCCTGCCGACCGCCCCCGACCAGGTGGCCGCAGGCCCCGGTGCCCCCGCCCTGCTGCTCGCCCTCACCGCCGCACTCGCTTCGGACGGCGCCGACATCCTCGTACCCCGCCCCTGCGCCGCCTGGTGGGCACCGTACGCCCGGGTGCTCGGCCGGCCCGCCTACCACGTGCCCACCCCCGCCGAGAGCGGCGGCGTCCCCGACCCCTACGCCCTGCTGGAGACCGTACGCCGGGTCCGCGCCGAGGGCGGCGACCCCCGACTGCTCGTGCTGTCCGTCGCCGACGACCCCACCGCCACCGTCGCCCCACCGGAACTGCTGCACGAGACCGTCGAGGCCGCCACCGCCGAAGGCCTGCACCTGGTCAGCGACGAGACCTGGCGCGACACCCTGCACGACCCCCACGACACCGTCCTGCTCAGCCCCGCCGAGATGCGCCCCGACCAGGTCACCGTCGTCACGGACCTCGCCGGATCCCTGCTGCCGCCCGGCTGGCCCGCCGCCGTCGCCCGCTTCCCCGCCACCGAACCGGGACGGCACCTCCACGCGCGCGTGCTCGACATCCTCACCGGGCTCGGCGCCGCCGTCGCCGCACCTATCGCCGCCGCGGCCGGCTACGCCCTCGACGAACCCCCGCCCGTCACCGAACGCCGCGAGGCCGCCGTACGGCTGCACGCGCGCGTGGCCGCCGCCGCGCACGCCGCCGTCGTCGCCGGCGGCGGTCTCGCCCGCCCCCCGCAGGCCGGCCGCCACCTGTACGCCGACCTCGGCCCGCTGCGCGAACCCCTCGCCGCACAAGGTGTCGGCGACGCCCAGGAGTTGGAGGACCTCCTCACCGCCCGGCTCGGCATGCCCGCACCCGGCGGCCACCGCTTCGGCGACGACCTCGGGGCGCTGCGCGTACGACTCGCCACGGGCCCCCTGCTGGGCGCCACGGACGAGGAACGCGCGGAATGTCTCACCTCACCCGCACCGTTGGAACTGCCACACCTGCAACGCGCGTTGATCTCCTTGACGTCGGTCCTCGACGACCTCCGCGACGACGCTCAGCGATGGGAGCCTCCTCGATGACGCAGCAGACGCATGAGCCCAGGACGCATGAGAACGAGACGCACGAGCCCAGGACGCACGAACCCGAGACCCACGAGCGCGGATCGGCCACGACGACCACGACGACCGCACCGACTCGCGACACCGGCACCCCGGCCCCCCGGGCGCCTGCTTTCCCCCCGCTGGCAGAGCCCCGCCCCCTCGGCGAACACCGCGTGTGGCCCCGCACCTTCCACGACCGGCTCACCGCCCCCCTGCCCGGCCTCAAGGCCCTCGCCCGCTTCGCCCGCGAAGGCGCCGTACGCCCGGGCGCCGAAGGCCTCGCCGACCTGCCCCGGCTCCCCTGCGCACCCGCCCCGCTGCCCCGCGTCGACACCCGCACCCTGGCCGTCAGCTGGGCCGGGCACGCCAGCTGGGTCGTCCGTATCGGCGGCCTGACCGTCCTCACCGACCCGGTCTGGTCCCGCCGCATCCTCGGCACCCCGGCCCGCATCACCCCCGTCGGCCTCCCCTGGGACGCCCTGCCCCCCGTCGACGCAGTCGTCATCAGCCACAACCACTACGACCACCTCGACGCCCCCACCCTGCGCCGGCTCCCGCGGGACACCCCGGTGTTCGTACCGGCCGGCCTCGGCCGATGGTTCCGCCGCCGCCGCTTCACCCGTGTCACCGAGCTGGACTGGTGGGAGGGCGCCGAACTGTCCGGCGTCCGCTTCGACTTCGTCCCCGCCCACCACTGGTCCAAGCGCACCCTCACCGACACCTGTCACAGCCTCTGGGGCGGCTGGGTCCTCACCGACGCCGACGGACAGCGCCTCTACTTCGCCGGCGACACCGGCTACGGCCACTGGTTCTCCCGCATCGGCCGCCGCTACCCCGGCATCGACCTCGCCCTCATGCCCATCGGCGCCTACGACCCCCGCTGGTGGCTCAGCGACGTCCACTGCGACCCCGAGGAAGCGGTCCAGGCCACCCTCGACGTCGGCGCCCGCCGCATGGCCCCCATGCACTGGGGCACCTTCATCCTCTCGGCGGAGCCGGTCCTGGAACCCCTCACGAGGGTGCGGGCGGCCTGGGAGAAGGCCGGACTGGAGCGAGAGGACCTGTGGGATCTTCCGGTCGGTGCTTCAAGAGTGCTGGAGTGCGTTTCCTAGGGGCACGGAGGTGAAACGGCGCTACCGAAACCGCCGCACCACACTCGGCGACACGCTGATCAACACGGTCAGCGCAACCGCCACCACGACCCCCTCCCACGGCTCCGGGAACAGTGAACCCCCCAGAACACCGATCACTTGATAGGTGGCCGCCCAGGCCAGACACGCGGGCAGATTCCCGCGGGCGAACCGCCTGAGCGGCCACTCCGCCATCAGACAGGCCAACATCACCGGAATACGACCGGCCGGCACCAGACGCGACAACACCAGCACCGCAACGCCGTGCTCGGCCAGCTTCCCCCGCGCCCGCGCGGCACGCTCCTGCGGCGCCCGGGCCCGTATCGCCTCCAGCCACCGCGACCCGTTCCGCGACCGCATCCCGCGCCGCCCGAGCCAGTACAGCGCCGCATCCCCCAGGAACGCCGCCAGTGACGCCGTGACGAACACCAGAGCCGACGAGAACGGCGCCGTCTGATGGAACGCCACCACCGCGGCCGAACTCACCAGCGCCCCGATCAGCACCAGCAGGAACAACGACGGATAACCGATCGCCTGCTGCGTCGACTCCGGCGGCACCGTCGACGTGGCGGCCGCGGCCGGCACCGCCACCGAGGCGAGCCATCTCACCGCGCGACCTCCAGCCGCACACTCTCGCCGTGCCCCAGCTTGTGCACCGCCACCGCCGGCGCCGTCACGGCCGCCAGCCGCACGAACTCGTCCCCGGGCGCATGGAACTCGTGCGGCCGCACCGCCTCCATCCCGATCGGCCAGTACGTCCCGTAGTGCACCGGAACCGCCGCCCGCGGAGCCAGCCGCGCCAGCGCCCGCGCCGCCCGCGCCGCGTCCAGGTGCCCCGCACCGAGGTACGGCCCCCAGCCGCCCACCGGCAGCAACGCCACGTCCACCGGCCCGACCTGCTCGGCCATCGCGTCGAACAGCCCGGTGTCCCCGGCGAAATACGTCCGTGCCTCACCCTCCACGACATACCCGAGCGCCGGCGAACGGCGCGGTCCGACGGGCAGCCGCCGCCCGTCGTGCAACGCCGGCACCGCCCGCACCAGCAGCTCACCGATCCGCACCGCGTCCCCGGGCGCCACCTCCGTCAGCCGCACCTGCCGCAGACGGCGCAGACCCGGCACCGCCCGTGGTGCGCCCCGGGGCACCAGCAGGCGCGTGCCCGGAGCGAGGCACGCCAGCGAGGGCAGATGCAGATGGTCGGCGTGCAGATGCGAGACGAGGACCACGTCCGCGTGCCGGGCCTCGGCCGGTGGCACGGCACCCCGGCGCCGCCGCAGATGCGCCAGCCGGCGGGCGAACAGAGGATCGGTGAGCACCCGCGTGTTCGCATCCCACACCGTGCAGGTCGCGTGCCCCCACCAGGTGATCTCCACCGGCACCTGCTTCGCCTCCTTCACGCGACTCCCCGAAGCCTACGGGCAGGAGTAGGGTCTGCGGCGAAACCCGGAGGTGAGGGGGACGCCATGGGACAGCCGCGGGGTTCCTCCGACGTGCCCGCGCCGGTGCGGGTCATCGCCATCGCCAGCCTGACCCCGCTGGAGGAACTGGAAGCCGACCCCTTCCTCGTCGACTCCCGCAGCCAGCACGCGATGTGCGCCCGCTGGGCGGCCGAACGCGGATACGTCATCGCCCGCGAACTCCTCGTCGGCGGACTGCGCTTCGACCACGGCGCACTCTGGGACGGCGTCCGGCCCGGCGTGGACGTCTTCGTCGCGCCCAGCCTGCGTGTCCTGCGGCGCGCGCTGTCCTCGGTCGAGGCCTTCACCGCCGAATGCGCCCGCCGCGGCGTACGCGTGGAGACCGTCGGGCGGGCCGAGCCCTCCTACGACGCACAGATGAAAGCCCGCGTCCACCGCCGCCTGTCCATGCCGACGGCCGGCTACGACGGCCGCTAGGGTCGGCTCTGCCCGGATGCCGGTCCGTCAGCCACCGACGAGGGCGACGAGCTTGATGAAGACCAGGTCGGGATCGACGGTGAGATCCACGACTTCGTCCAGATCCTCGACCTGGCGATCGCCGGCCAGCACGAAGAACCCGTTGGCCATGAAGGAGCGCTCGGCGATCTCGGCCTGGCGCTCCCCGTCGATACGGCGGGGCTCGCGCAGAGGGTAGCCGTTCAGCTCCGTCTCGGCGTCGTCGGGGCGCACGAGGCCGTTGAACCGGCTGGAGGGACGGGCGTTGTGCCGGGCGACCTCCTCCTGGACCCGGCGCCTGATCAGCTCCCGCACGGTCATCCGCTCCGGCAGCCCGGCGACCTCCCACTCGGCGACCGGCCTGCCCGTCGCGGTCTCGTCCCGGAACGTCACGGTCGCCATCAGACACCTCGCTCGATCTGCGTGAGGATGGTCCTGTCGGTGATCTTCGTGTCGGCGGCGAGCAGGAACGCCTTGCTGAGGATGAGGGAGAGCCGGTCGTCCTCGAAGGGCAGGAACACCTTGCCGTTCCCCGGGCGCCGTGCCGGGACGACGCACAGGTAGCTGTCGTCCGGTTCCATCAGGATGTTGGCCGAGCCCAGGTGGATCCTGTACGTGCGCAGGTCCCCACGGACGATCAGGAAGCGGCCGTCGAGCGTGCACCGGCCGGCGATCTTCAGGCGCGGCAGGATCCGTTCCAGGGCGTCGCGGCGGACCTGTGCGCTCGTCGTCAGCTCGCCGAAGGTGGCCGTCCGCCAGTACGCGGCATGGCGGTCCGCGCCCCGGTCCGTCCAGTCGGGGTCGGCGGCGATCGAGGTCACACCCACGAACAGGTCCACGTCCCGCATCGCCTCGCTGAACACCAGCGGGGGCACCTCGGCCAGCCGGACCTCCCGCCAGCGCCGACCGTCCCGCCGCTCGAAGCGGACCTGGTCGGTCGCGGCGTACCGGGGCACGTAGTCCCGGTCGTCTTCCTCGGCGGGTTCGTGGTGGAAGCAGGCCCGCCACTCGCCGTCGCCGAACTCGGCGCGCGCCCGGCCGTCGTAGCCGCCGTCGTAGCGGCCGAGGAAGTCGGCCTGCCAGCCGCGCTCCTTGAACAGCGCGTACAGGCATCGGTAGTGCACGATGTGGGCGGCGAACCGGTTGGAGTAGACGCCGGTCTCCTCCTCCGCCGCAGTGAGCAGGTATATCTCGCGGAAAGCCTGTTTGAACGGCTGCCGCAGCCCCTCCGCGAGGATCCGCGCCCGCCAGGTGCCGACCTCGTCCACCGTCGCCCGGACCGGATGCCACAACCGGACGCGCCGGGGCGCACCGGAGGGTTCGGCCGCCGGTGCCGCCGCCCGCCACGCGCCGTCCGCTCCCTGGAACTCCCAGATGAGCCCGCGGACGAGGACGCCGGTGACCGGGTGGTCGCGGTAGTGACGGCGCCATTCGTCGTACGGCCACTCGCGCCCCGCCGACATCAGCCCTTCCACGCGGGCCCGCTCGCCCGACAACGTGCCCCGTACCGACTTGGCCAGGGCCTTCAACTCGGCGAGTTCGCCGGGGAATCCGTCCTTCACAGGCGCCGGGGCGGTACGGGAGGTGCGCCCGTCGGGTCCGGTGAAAGTGAGCCGTACGGTGAGCGCGTCCTCGATCGCCAGCCGCGCCCGGTATCCGCCCAGTGTGCGTTCCAGCGAGCCGTCCGGCGCCAGGCCGTGGGCGGGCACGCTGCGCTCGACGAGCTGCCCCGCGGTGATGCCCTGCCGTGCGGCGGCGGTCACCAGGGCGGTGCCGAGCTGCTTGCGCAGGGCCCGTTGCCGGATCCGGGACCGCAGCAGCCACAGTGCCTCAAGAGCGGCCGGATCGTCGACCTCGGCCAGGGCGTTGATCGTCGCGCCCGCGAGCTTGAGGTCCTCGATCACTTCTCTGCCGGGGCCGCCGGTGCGCAGGGCGAGCGCGTCGAGGTACGGCACCGCGGCCGGGCCGGCGGTCAGCGCGGCCGCCCAGACGATGCCGCGTGCCAGGTCCGCGTCGTTCTGGTGGACGACGTAGTGGTGATGGAAGTCGCCGGGGAGCCAGCCGGTGTGGGGGCCGTTCGCCCTGCTGCACAGCGGCTCGCCCTCGGCCAGCGCGCGCAGGCCCTCTGCCACCATGTCCCGCCCGGACACCGCGTCCACGAGGGCCAGGCAGGTCCGCCGCCAGCGCCGCGCCGGACGCGGTCCGGACAGGCTCGCCAAGTGCCGTACGACGTCGGCGAGTTCGCGGGACGGCGCGGTGCTCGCGCGCTGGCGCAGAGCGGCGGCCCAGGGGGCGTGAGCGGGAATCAGCCCCTCGGGCACGTGCGCCTCGTCCGCGCTCGCGAGCAGTTCCCGGAGCCGCTCGGCGAGCGCTCCGCGCAGGCGCGCCTCGACACGGGAGTCCATGAGGCGCGCGTGGGCGTGCCGCAGCCAGGGGGCGACCGAACGGTAGCCGTCCGCGTCGAGTTGCCCGGCGGCGGTCAGCGCCGTGCCCAGTGCGCCGGCGAACAGTAGCCCCGCATCCGCCGCCTGGCCACCCTGCGCGGCAAGGGCACCGGCGACATCCTCGGTGCCCCGCTCGGGCCGCCCGGCACTCACGTCGACCTGGACGAGTTCTATCGGCGCGGCCTCAGCCGCGGCCTGGATCTGCACCAGGCGCAGGAGCGCGGCTTCCTGCCCGGCGGTCTCGTCGAGGAGATCCGCGCGCTCAGCCGGCCGCCGCTGCCCTGGGGCGCACAACTCGCCCGCTGGTTCGACGAGTTCGTGCCCCGCCCGGAGCCCGTACGGTCCTTCGCCCGCCCCGCCCGCCGCCAGGCGTCCACCCCGGACATCCCGCGTGCCGGCCGCTACTTCCCGCCGGAGGAGATCGCCCGCTGCACCTTCGGGGTGGTCCTCGACACCTCCGGCTCGATGAGCCGCACCCTGCTCGGCAAGGCGCTCGGCGCGATCGCCTCCTACGCCGAGGCCCGGGACGTGCCGGCCGCCCGCGTGGTGTTCTGCGACGCCGCCCCGCACGACGCCGGCTATCTGCCGGTCACGGAGATCGCGGGCCGGGTACGGGTGCACGGGCGCGGCGGTACGGTCCTGCAGCCCGGCATCGACCTGCTGCACCGGGCCGAGGACTTCCCGCCCGCCGCACCGGTGCTGGTGATCACCGACGGCTGGTGCGACGTGCTGCGGGTGCTCCGCGAGCACGCCTATCTGATCCCGCAGGGAGGTCACCTGCCGTTCACTCCGCGTGGCCCGGTCTTCAGGGTGCGATGAGCCCGGATGTGATCGGATAGGGGTACGGAAAACCCCGTAACGGGACCTTGCGTGCTTCACGTAACGGGACCCCACGCGAAAGGAACCAATCGTGGCCACCACGCGCACCGCTCACACCGTTTGGGAAGGCAACCTGCTCGAGGGCAACGGTGTCGTCACCTTCGACTCCTCCGGCATCGGCGAGCAGCCGGTCACGTGGGCCTCGCGCTCCCAGGACGCGAACGGCAGGACCAGCCCCGAGGAGCTGATCGCCGGCGCCCACTCCAGCTGCTTCTCCATGGCCCTCTCGCACGCCCTGGCCGGCGCCGGCACCCCGCCCACCCGGCTTCAGACCAAGGCCGACGTCACCTTCCAGCCCGGCGAGGGCATCACCGGCATCCACCTCACCGTGCGCGGCGAGGTGCCCGGCCTGGACGCGGAGGGCTTCGCCTCGGCCGCCGAGGACGCCAAGAAGAACTGCCCGGTCAGCCAGGCCCTGACCGGTACGACCATCACCCTGACGGCCGAGCTGGCCTGAGGCTCCTGCGGCCCCGGATGCCGCGTCCCGCTCGAGGGGCGCGGCATCGCCGTATCCGGACACCCCGCCATTGACAGCGCCGCGGGCACGGCTTGTGCTGGGAGTGCGGCAGGCGCCCGGGCGGAAGGGGACGGACCATGACACGTGCGGTCGGGATCGATCTCGGGACGACGAACTCGGTGGTGGCCGTCCTGGAGGGCGGCGAGCCCACCGTGGTCGCCAACGCGGAGGGCGCGCGCACCACGCCGTCCGTGGTGGCGTTCGCGAAGAACGGGGAGGTGCTGGTCGGCGAGGTCGCCAAACGGCAGGCCGTGACCAACGTGGAGCGCACGGCCCGCTCGGTGAAACGGCATATGGGAGACGCCGGCTGGCGCTTCCCGGAGCAGGGCTCGGTCGACGGCACCCGCTTGCGTGCGCAGGAGCTGTCCGCGCGGGTGCTGCAGAAACTGAAGCGCGACGCGGAGGCCTACCTCGGCGAGGACGTCACGGACGCGGTGATCACCGTGCCCGCGTACTTCGACGACGCCCAGCGGCAGGCCACCAAGGAGGCCGGCGAGATCGCGGGCCTGAAGGTGCTCAGGATCATCAACGAGCCGACCGCCGCCGCCCTCGCCTACGGCCTCGACCGCGGCGAGGAACAGACGGTCCTGGTCTTCGACCTCGGCGGCGGCACCTTCGACGTGTCCCTGCTGGAGATCGGCGACGGCGTCATCGAGGTCAAGGCCACCAACGGCGACACCCACCTCGGCGGCGACGACTGGGACCAGCGGATCGTCGAGCACCTGGTGAAGCGGTTCAAGGGGAACTACGGCATCGACCTGGGCGCCGACAAGATGGCCGTGCAGCGGCTGCGGGAGGCCGCCGAGAAGGCCAAGATCGAACTGTCGTCGTCCTCGGAGACCTCCATCAACCTGCCCTACATCACCGCCTCCGCCGAGGGCCCGCTGCACCTGGAGGAGAAGCTGACGCGGGCCCAGTTCCAGGAGCTGACCGCCGACTTGCTCGACCGGTGCAAGAAGCCCTTCCACCAGGCGGTCAAGGACGCCGGGATCCAGCTGTCCGCGATCGACCACGTCATCCTCGTCGGCGGCTCCACCCGGATGCCCGCCGTCACCGACCTGGTGCGCGACCTCACCGGCAAGGACCCGCACAAGGGCGTCAACCCCGACGAGGTCGTGGCCGTGGGCGCCGCCCTCCAGGCCGGTGTCCTGCGCGGCGACGTCAAGGACGTGCTGCTGCTGGACGTCACCCCGCTGTCCCTCGGTATCGAGACCAAGGGCGGCATCATGACCAAGCTGATCGAACGCAACACCACGATCCCCACCCGCCGTTCGGAGATCTTCACCACCGCCACCGACAACCAGCCCTCGGTCGGCATCCAGGTCTACCAGGGCGAACGCGAGATCGCCGCCTACAACAAGAAGCTCGGCGTCTTCGACCTCACCGGGCTGCCGCCCGCCCCGCGCGGCGTCCCGCAGATCGAGGTGGCCTTCGACATCGACGCCAACGGGATCATGCACGTCTCGGCGAAGGACCTGGCGACGGGCCGCGAGCAGAAGATGACCGTCACCGGCGGCTCCGCGCTCCCCAAGGACGACATCGACCGCATGATGCGGGAGGCCGAGCAGTACGCCGAGGAGGACCGCAAACGCCGCGAGGCCGCCGAGACGCGCAACCAGGCCGAGCAACTCGTCTACCAGACCGAGAAGTTTATCCGCGACAACCAGGACCGGGTGCCCGCCGACACGCGCGGCGAGGTCGAGTCGGCCGCCGCGGAGCTGAAGACCCTGCTCGACCGGAACGCCGACACCAGTGCCCTGCGCGCCGGGGTGGAGAGACTCGCCACGGTCAGCCAGAAGATGGGGCAGGCCATGTACGCGAACGCCTCCGCCACCGGCGGCGGCCCGGCCACGGAACAGGGCTCGGCCGCCGACGAGGAGGGAGTGGTCGACGCGGAGATCGTGGACGAGGACAGGGACAAGGACAGGGACAAGGACAGGGACAAGGGCAGGGGCGGGGACACCGAGGGGGGTGCGGCCTGACTCCGGGCGCTGCGGTCGTGGGGCCCTCGCGGGTCAGCGCTTGACCGCCACCCCTGCGTACACCGGCACGATCCCCTCCGCCTGGGACGCCACGTCCTGCGGTTCCGGTCGCCAGCCGTGCACCGGGATGACGCCCGGGCCCAGCAGTTCGAGACCGGTGAAGAAGCGGGAGAACTCGGGCAGCGTGCGCGGGTGGAAGGGCGTGCCGCTGCGGCGGAACAGTTCGGCGGCCCGGGTCACCGCCTCGGGGTTCAGATCGGGCGTGACCTGGGACAGGATCAGGAAGCTGCCCGGAGCCAGGCGCTTGACGTACGTCTCCAGCAGGCCGTACACATCGTCCTCGGCGTCCGACAGATAGTGGGTGAGCGCCACCAGGGACAGCGCGACGGGCCGGGCGAAGTCCAGCGACTCACCTGCCTGCCGCAGGATGGCGTCCGGGTCACGGACGTCGGCGTGGATGTAGTCCGTGCCGCCCTCGACGGAACCGCGCAGCAGCGCCTCGGCGTGCCGCAGCACGATCGGGTCGTTGTCCGCGTACACCACCCGGGACTCCGCGGCCACGCCCTGGGCCACCTGGTGCAGATTGGGCTCGGTCGGGATGCCGGTGCCGATGTCCAGGAACTGCCGTACCCCGGCCTCGGCCGCCGTACGGACGGCCCGCTGCATGAACCGGCGGTTGGCCCGCGCCCCGCGCACCGCCGTGCCGTCCACGGCGAGGATCTTTCTGGCCAGCTCCTCGTCCACCGGGTAGTTGTCCTTGCCGCCCAGCCACCAGTCGTACACCCGGGCGGGGTGCGGACGGCTGGTGTCGATCGGCACGGGCACGGCATCGGGTGTGGTCATACGGCTTGTTCCCCCTAGGTCGGTCCGGACGGCCTGGCACAGGTCCGGGAGGTGCTGTCACAGGGTGGCGCGGAACTCCCGCAGCAGGGTCCGCGTGCGCTGCGCCGACGCGGCCCGGGCCGTCATGTGGTCCAGCACCTCCAGATGCGCGGAGACCTCGCGGCGGGAGTCCAGGTAGAGGGCGCCGGTCAGGTACTCGGTGAACACCATGTCCGGCAGCTCCGGCTCGGCGAACCGGAACAGCGTGAACGGCGCGTACGTCCCCGGATGGGGGCCCGCGGCGAACTCGGCGATCTGAAGGGTGACCCGGTCCCGGTCGGCGTACGCCAGCAGCTTGTCCACCTGGACCCGCAGCACGTCGGGCCGCGTGCTCACCGGTCGCCTGAGCACCGTCTCGTCCATGATCACCCACAGGTGGGGCGGGTCGTTCTGCTCCAGCAGCCGCTGCCGTTCCATGCGCAGCGACACATGCCGCTCCACCGTCTGCGGCGAGGTCTGCCCGATCGTCCCGGCCTCCAGCACCGCCCGCGCGTACTCCTCGGTCTGCAGCAGACCGGGTATGAAGTGCGGCTCGTAGGAGCGGATGATCCGGGCGGCGCCCTCCAGACTGACGTACAGGCTGAACCAGTCCGGGAGCACGTCGTGGAACCGCTGCCACCAGCCCGGCTGGTTCGCCTCCTCGGCCAGCCGCACGAACGCGGCCGCCTCCTCCTCGGCCACCCCGTAGGTGTCCAGCAGCACCTGCACGTAGGGGATCTTCAGCGCGACCTCGGCCATCTCCATCCGCCGTACGGTCGCCGACGCCACCCTCAGGACCCGGGCGGCCTCCTCCCGGCCGAGGCCCGACGCCTCGCGCAGTTCCTGCAGCCGTTTGCCGAGCACCACCTGGCCCACGGTGGGCGCAGCCCGCCGCTCACTCACGCCACGCCCTCCCCTACGCGCCGAAGTACCCCGGCAGTCTGCCATGTGATCCCCTGTCGCACACGGGTCCCAGGGAACCGGTCCGGCCGGGGCGGCGGTCAACCGGCCAACGTGTGCAGATACTTGGCGGTCGCCGGGTCGGCCGGCAGCAACGTCTCGATGGCGAGTTCGGCGACGGTGACGTCCATCGGCGTGTTGAACGTCGAGATCGACGACACGAACGACAGGATCCGGCCGTCGTGCTCGATGCGCAGCGGCAGCGCGAAGTACGCGACCTCCTCGGCCGGTTCGTCGTACGGCGCGTCCTCGGGCACCGGGTAGGCGGCCACCTCCTCGTACAGGGCGCGCAGTTGGTCCGAGCGCTGCAGGGCGATCTGCCGCTCCATCTGCGCCAGCAGATGCCCGCGCCACTCGCGCAGATTGCGGATACGCGGCGCAAGGCCCTCCGGATGCAGGGTCAGCCGCATCGCGTTGGGCGCCGGCGCCAGCAGGTCCTCCGGCACCCCCTCCAGCAGCATCGCAACGCCCCGATTGGCGGTGACGACCGTGTAGCCGGCGTCGACCACCAGTGCCGGGTAGGGCTCATAGGCCTGGATGAGACGTTCCAGGCCGTCGCGCAACGCGTCCAGCGCCGGGTCGTCCAGCGGGGTCTCCGGATAGTGCGGGGCGTAACCGGCCGCCAGGAGAAGGGAGTTGCGTTCGCGTACCGGCACGTCCAGATGCTCGGCGAGCCGCAGCACCATCTCCTCGCTCGGCCGGGACCGGCCGGTCTCGATGAAACTGATGTGCCGGGCCGAGGAGTCGGCGCGCAGCGCCAGCTCCAGCTGGGAGACCCGGCGCCGCTCCCGCCAGGCCCGCAGCAGCGGGCCGACGCCCCTGTCGGAGGCGGCGGGGGCGGTGGCGGACGCGGAGGGGCCGGTGGCGACAATGGTCATACATCCGACCGTAGTCGAGGAGTTGACAAGGTGCGCATGAACCAGCCGGGGTCGAAGCCGTGGCGGACCTCGTCCCTTCAGGCGCCGCTTCAAGTGTCTCTTCAGGCCGCGGCGGTGTACCGCGCCAGGGTCCGCGGCTGTCTCCTCGGCGGCGCGCTCGGTGACGCCCTCGGCTACCCCGTGGAGTTCGCCTCCCTGGACCGGATCCGTGCCACGCACGGCGCGCGCGGCGTCACCGGTCTCGTCCCCGGCGCGCCCGGCCTGATCAGCGACGACACCCAGATGACCCTGTTCACCGTCGAGGCCCTGATCCAGGCGCACGCACGGGAGCGCGAGAAGGGCACCGGCGGCGCCTGGTCCCTGCTGCTGCGCCAGGCCTACGAGCGCTGGCTGGAGACCCAGTCCAAGCCCGGACCGCAGCAACCGCAGCCCGGCGCGCCGGCCGGCGGACTGGTCACCGAGGCCTGGCTGTACTCCCGCCGTGCCCCCGGCAACGCCTGCCTGTCCGGCATCGCCCAGATGTACGCGCCCGACGCCGCACTCCCGCTGGACGGCACACCGGGCGAGGTCAACCCCGACTCCAAGGGCTGCGGTACGGTCATGCGCTCGGCCCCCTTCGGCCTGGTGGGCCCGGCCGACGAGGCCTTCGCGATGGCCGCGCGCGGCGCCCAGATCACCCACGGCCACCCCACCGGCTACTACGCGGCCGGCGCGCTCGCCGCGATCGTGGCGCACCTGGTCGCCGGGGACTCCCTGGAGGGCGCCGTACTGCGCACGCTGCGGCTGCTGGAGCGGCACCGCGGCCACACGGAGACCACGGCCGCCCTGCGCGCGGCCCTGGACCTCGCCGCCGACGGAGCGCCTACGGCCGAGAAGGTGGAGTCCCTCGGCGCGGGCTGGGTCGCCGAGGAAGCCCTCGCCATCGGCGTCTACTGCGCGCTCGCCGAGCCCCGCCCCGAGGAGTCGCTGCCGCTGGCCGTCAACCACTCGGGCGACAGCGACTCCACCGGCTCCATCTGCGGCAACCTCCTCGGCGCGCTGCACGGCGACACGGGCCTGCCGCACGAGTGGGTGACACGGGTGGAGGGCCGGGCCCGGATCGCCGCACTCGCGGACGACCTGGCGGCGGAGTGCGCACGGGGCTGACCCGGCGGCGTGCGGCGGATTGCGCGAGGGGCTGACGTGGCAGGCTGATGGCGTACCACCCGCACCCCGTCTTCCCGTCGCGTCGAAGGGAGCCGAAGGCCATGGCCGTCGAACCGCTGTCACAGAAGGAGATCGAGGACCGGCTCGCCGAACTGCCCGGCTGGGCGGTGGACGAGGGCCGGCTCACCCGCTCCTACCGGCTCGGCTCCCATGTCGCGGCCGCCGCTCTCGTCATGCATGTCGCCGCCGTCCAGGACGAGCTGGACCACCACTCCGACCTCACGCTCGGCTACAACACCGTCGCCCTCACCGTCCACACACACAGCGCGGGGGGCGCCCTCACCGAGAAGGATTTCGCGCTCGCCCGCAAGGTGGAGGACATCGCCCCAGGTCACGGCGCACACTGAGCGGCGTGCTCGATTACGACAAGGAAGCCGACGCCTACGACGCCTCCCGGGGCGGCGAGGCCCGCGCCGCGGCGGCCACGCGGGCCGTCCTCGACCTGATACCCGACACCCCGGGCCGTCTCCTCGACATCGCCTGCGGCACCGGCATCGTCACCCGCAGGCTCGCCGCCGACCGGCCCGGACTGCGGGTGACCGGCACGGACCTCACACCGGGCATGGTCCGCATGGCGGGCGCCCGGCTGCCCGGCGCCGTCGTCCGCGCCGACAGCCGCCGGCTGCCCTTCCCCGCCGGCACCTTCGACGCGGTCACCAGCATCTGGCTGCTGCACCTGCTGTACGACCCCGGCGACCTCCGCGCCGTCGTCGCCGAGTGCGCCCGGGTGCTGCGCCCCGGCGGGGTGTACGTCACCACCGTCGACAAGGCCGACGCGCACGACGTCGGCAGCGACATCGACGCCGTCCTCGCCTCCCGCCCGCGCCGCGCGGCACCGGACGCCGCCGGCACGGTCACCGCGCACGCCGTCCGGCACGGGCTCGAGCCGGCCGGCCACACCACGTTCCCGGGCGTCGGACAGGGCCGCAGCCCGCGCAGCACCATCGCCGACCTGCGCCGGGGCTGGTTCACCATGCTCCCGCCCGGTGATCCGCGCACCGAGGAGTTCGCCGTACGCCTGGCCCACCTCCCCGACCAGGACCGCCGCCGCCCGGACCCCGTCTTCCGGGTGCGGGCCTTCACCAAGCACACGGACGGCTGAGCCCGCGGCAACTCCAGCCGGTCCACGACTGTTTGACGGGCCTTCACTTCGGTGGACCTGAAGGCCTCGCGGGCGGCCCCCTACTCTCCTAGCTGCCCGAGCAAAGACGACCGCCTGAGCAGTAGACAACCCCCCGCGCTGTCCTGGCCGCTCCCACAGGAGGTCCACCATGTCCTTGCTGTCCCGCATCAAGCGCTCGCGCCGGGCGCTCCCCCTCGCCACCGCCCTCCCCGCCGCCCTGTTCGGTGTCTGGGCCGCCGCGCCGGCCGCCCAGGCCGCCGCTCTCCCCACCCCCGATCACGTGGTCGTCGTGGTCTTCGAGAACCACTCCTACGAGCAGGTCATCGGCAGCTCCAGCGCCCCGTACCTGAACAACACGCTGAAGGCCGGCGGCGGCAACCTCACCAACTCGTTCGCCATCACCCACCCCAGCCAGCCGAACTACCTGGACCTGTTCTCCGGGAACAACCAGGGCATCACCAACGACAACTGCTACACCCCGCAGTTCAGCAGCGCCGCGAACCTCGGCTCCGAGCTCATCGCCGCCGGCAGGACGTGGGGCAGCTACAACGAGGGCCTGCCCTCCCAGGGCTCCACGGTGTGCACCAACTCCGCCACCAAGTACGCCCGCAAGCACAACCCGTGGTTCGCCTTCAACAACGTCCCGCTGAACACGGCGCACACCTTCACGCAGTTCCCGACGGACTACACGACCCTGCCCAAGGAGTCGTTCGTCGTCCCGAACCTGTGCAACGACATGCACGACTGCTCCATCGGCACAGGTGACACCTGGCTGAAGAACAACCTCAGCGCCTATGCCACCTGGGCCAGGACGCACAACAGCATCCTCGCCGTCACCTTCGACGAGGACGACAGCTCGCACAGCAACCACATCGCCACCGTGTTCTACGGTGCGCATGTCGCGCCGGGCAGCTCCACCTCGACGCACTACAACCACTACGACACGCTGCGCACCCTCGAGGACCTGGCCGGGCTGACCACCCATGCCGGAGCCGCGGCCAACGCCTCCGACATCAGCGGCATCTGGAACTGACCTCGTCAGGACCGCCGCCTCGCAGGCGGCGGTCCACCCATGCGCCCTACCGGCCCAGACCCCGGCGGATCGCGCGCTCCACCGGCGAGTACGCCCCGTCGGGCCGCTCCAGCTCGTACGGCACCGCCGGATCCAGCGGCGGCTGCGCCATGAACCGGGGCCGGGTGCCGTGGTGTGGCTGGGCCGCGTGGACCAGGAAGGGATGGCAGAGGTAGACATCACCGGGGCGGCCGGTGGCGTACGCGAGCGGGCGGTGCGCCGAGGCCCGGTCGAGCTGGGGGCCGAGTTCCAGGATGGAGGCCCCCGCCTCGCCGTACGGCTCCAGCAGCGGCGGCACGTCAAGGTGCGAGCCGACCCGGATCCGCGTCGGGGCGTCCGCCTCGGTCACCTCGCTGAACAGGAACAGCATCAGCAGCGCGCGGTCCCTGGAGCGCAGGTTGGCGAAGTACCACTGCTCGCCCTCGGGGAGATAGCTGCCTTCGATGTGCCAGCCCGCGTCGTCCGGCTCGACCGGGTGCGGGAACCGCAGCGGAAAGGTCCCCAGCGCATACCGTGGCTGCCACCGGCCCGCGCCGACGAGCACGTCGAACGCCTCATGCAGAACGGGGGAGTTGGCGGCAGCGGCGAACGGGCCCTGTGCCATGCCGCCCACCCGCACCACCGGCTCCTTCCAGGTGCCCGGGTCGTCCGGGTCGTACCCCGTCTCCCGCCACAGCAGCCGTGCGCAGTCCGCGGCGACGCGCGGAGGGAAGGCCCTCTCGATCTTCACGAAGCCGTCGGTGAGAAAACGTGTCACAAGGTCGTCCACAAGCCCTCATGCTGACGCCGGTTCCCGCCCCGCGCACCCGGTTTTTTTGCGGCACCGGCAACGAAAGTGGCACCGCCCCCGTGCGCCGTCGCAGGCTGACGGCATCCGAACGAGAGGCTGACGACCATGGCACACGACCACCACGCCCACCACGGGGACCACACACATCACGGTCACGCGCATGGCCACGGCCACGACACCGACTGGGCGGCCATGGCGGCGCTGCTGGAGGCGGAGGCCGAGGTGTTCGGCCCGGCGTACGCGCGTGCCCTGGCCTGGCTCGGCAAGGAAGTGACCGAGCCCGGCCTGATCGTGGACGCGGGCAGCGGGCCCGGGGTGATCGCCTGCCTGATGGCGGAGACGTTCCCCGGCGCACGGGTGGTCGCCGCCGACGGCGCCGAGCCGCTGCTGGAGCGCGCCCGGGCGCGAGCCGCCCGCCAGGGCGCCGGCGACCGCTTCGACACCCTGGCCGGTGAACTACCGGACTCACTCGCGGAGTTGGAGTACCCGGTGGACCTGCTGTGGGCCAGCCGCAGCCTGCACCACCTCGGCGACCAGAGGTCCGCGCTCGCCGCCTTCGCCGCCCGGCTCGCCCCCGGCGGCACACTGGCCATCCTGGAGGGCGGTCTGCCCACCCGCTATCTGCCCCGCGAGATCGGCTTCGGCCTTCCCGGACTGCAGGCCCGTCTCGATGTGCTCCAGGAGGAACGATTCGCGCGGATGCGCGCCGAGCTGCCCGGCGCGGTCAAGGAGACCGAGGACTGGCCCGCCCTGCTGACCGCGGCGGGACTGAAGCACACGGGCACCCGCAGCTTCCTTCTCGACCTGCCCGCCCCCGTCCCGGACCGGGCCCGCGCCTTCGTCGTCGCCGCGCTGACCCGCCTCCGGGACGTCCACGCAGACACCCTGGACGCCGACGACCGGGCCACCCTCGACCGTCTCGTCGACCCCGCCGATCCCGGCAGCGTCCACCGGCGCCCCGACGTGTTCGTGCTGGCGGCGCACACGGTGCACCGGGCGGTCCGGCCGGTCTGACCAGTCGGCTGCGTTCCCTACGGCTGCCGTACCTGCGAGGGCACTTGACTTCGAGCGCGCTCCACGTGATGGACTCCCGCCCTCACCGACACACAGGGGGACTCACATGAACGACTCTCCGGTCGCACTCATCACCGGCGGCGCCACCGGCATCGGCGCCGCCGTCGCCCGGCAGTTGCTGGCCGCTGGCCACCGGGTCACCGTCACCGGCCGTACGGAGGCCCGGCTGCGGGACTTCGCCGAAGGGCTCGGCAACCCGGACGAACTGCTGACGGTCGCCGGTAACGCGTCGACATTCGACGATATACAGGATGCGGTCGACCGTACGCTGAAGGCCTACGGTCGACTGGATACCGTAGTCGCCAACGCCGGCTTCGCCACCCACGACACCGTCGCGGACGGCGACCCGGCCGGCTGGACCGAGATGGTGCTCACCAACGTCCTCGGCCCGGCCCTGCTCATCCGCGCCTCCGTCGAGGCCCTGAAGGAGTCCCACGGCCGGATCGTCCTCGTCGGCAGCGTCGCCGGGTTCGTGAACACCCCGGGCAACATCTACGGCGCCACCAAGTGGGCGGTCACCGGGCTGGCCGAGAACACCCGCCGCCAGGTCACGGAGTTCGGGATCGGTGTGACGCTGATCGCCCCCGGCCGGGTGGAGACCCCGTTCTGGGACGGCCTCGGCAGCCTGCCGCCGGGGCACCTGCTGACCGCCGATCAGATGGCCGACTCGGTTCTCTGGGCGATCCGGCAGCCGGCCGGGGTCGACGTCAACACCGTGGTCGTACGCCCGCTGGGTCAGCCCAACTGACGTACGGCGCCGGTCAGTTGTTGGCGATGAACTGCTTGGCCAGCTGGTCGCCGAGCGAGACCGCGGCGCTGTGGCTCTCGATGGGGAGGCCTTGGAGTTCTTGAACAGGATGTAGGTCACGCCCGAGTCGGCGCCGCCGGTCTTCGGGTCGGGATCGATGCCGAGCGCCTTGGCGGTGGCGTACGACGCCTCGCCGATGATCTTCGTGGGGCCGGTGTCGCCGACGACGGCGTACTCGACCTTGTTGTTGTAGATGACCGCGACCACGCCGCCGCCCTTGATACCGGCGCTGGAGTAGTTCCAGATGCTGCTGGCGCTGGGCACCACGATGTACGGGAGCGACTCGGCCTTCAGCGGCTTGCCGTCGGACTGGTGGAAGGCGGTGTCGTCCTGGTACCAGGGGTCGCGGTTCTCGTTGCAGTTGGTGGTGCGCTGGCCGTCGCAGTCGACGTCCATGTCGGCCTTCCAGAACACCGCGCCGTTCTTGCCGCACACGGGAACGGTGGCCGATGTCTCGTCGTCCGTCTTGTACTTGCCGTTCGATATCTGCGAACAGGACTTCACCTTGGCGAGCAGGTCGGCCGCGCTGACCGAGCCCTCCTGGGCGGAGGCCGGGGCGGTCCGTGCGGACGCGCCGGCGGACGCGTGCGCGGGCAGCACTCCGGCGGCGAGCAGGGCGGCCCCGGAGGCCGCGGCAAGGGTCAGGGTTCGAAGGCGCACTGTGGGGGCCCTTCTGTTAGGAAAGTTTCCTTACGAGGTGCCGTACACGGTGGACCTGTCGCCATGTCCTCGTCAAGACTCCGGTTGCGAAGTGCCGAAATCTATGCGTATTGCGGTGATTTGCGACCCGGGGCAAGACTGAAGAAGGCCGGTATATCCGGATATGTCTGCCGCCGTCGGGCGGCACGGTCAGGGCCCCGGGAGGCGAGGCGGATGTTCGTACGCACGGTGTACGCGACCGGCGATCCGGCGCGGCTGGGCACGGCCCTGGGGGCCCTGAATACCCGGGGGCACGATCTGCTGGAGGAACGGCCCGGCTACCGGGGCGCGGGCGTCTTCGTCGACCGTGACCTCGGCAAACTGCTCACGGTCAGCTGGTGGGAGTCCGCGGCGGCGCGCCGCAACAGCGACGAGGTGATGAGCGCGCGCCGGCCGGAGCTGCTGCAGCCCTTCGCCGGGACCGTCGCGGTCGAGAACTTCGAGGCCGTGGTCTTGCACGCCGGGCGCCGGCCCCTCAGCGGCGGCGGGCTGCGGACCTCCCGGCTCGAGTTCGAACCGGCGGACGCGGACCTCGCCGCCGACACCTTCCACGCCGGTGTCCTGCCCCTGCTGGAGGTCCTGCCCGGATTCGCCGGCGCGGCCCTGTTCCTGGACCGCGACCGCGGCCGGGGCATGACCGGAGTCCTCTTCGCCGACCGCGCCTCACTCACCGCATCCCGCGCTCGCCAGGCCGCGATCCGACACGCGGGCACGGCGAAGGCGCACGTGACGGTGGTCGCGCTGGAGGAATTCGAGATCGTTCACGCGGATGTGCGGGAGGACTGACCGCGCCGGGGCATTGGGGGACTGGACACCGGGTGCCGGCCGGGTCCGGGGAGGGAGCTGGCTGCGTCACGGGCCGGCACAGGCGCAAGGATCCGGGCGGCACATGGACGCAAGGCTCTGGGCGGGCGCAGGCTCATGATGTGGGCCGGCATGGGCGTTTGGCTTCGGCCGGCACCGGCACCGGCACATGGCTCCGGGGTGGCACAGGGGCAGGGCTTCGGCGGGTGTAGGCACATGGTTGCGGGCCGGTACGGGCACATGGGTGCGGGTCGGCACGGGCACAAGGCTTCGGTGGGCGGCCGTAAGCACGTGATTCGGGGCGGGAGCAAGGACATGGCCACCGGGGCGACATGGGCGCATGGTTTTGGGTGGGCGCGGGCGCATGGCTCTGGGGTGGCGTGGGCGCGAGCCTCCGGCGGGCGAAGGCACACGAGTCCGGGCGGGTGTAGGCCCGCGAATTCCGGGTGGCCGCAGGCACATGACTCCGGGGCGGCCGCAGGTACAGAACTCCGGGTCGGCACATGCACATGACTCCGGTGCGGCCAGGCATCGGGCTCCGGTCCTGACGTGGAGGCAAGGCGCCGCAACGGCACAGTGGCGCGCCGCCGTGGCCGACGGGGACCAGAGCCATGGCGTGCGTCGTGGTGGTCCCCGGAAACGGCGCACGGCCGTCCGCCCCGCTGTGCGGTGGGGCGGACGGCCGTGGTTGCCGGCCGGGTCAGCCCATGTCGAAGGTGGCCGGGTCGGGGCCCAGGCGCCGGTCCTCGTTGAGCGCGCTGATCGCCGCGAGGTCCTCGTCGTCCAGGCTGAAGTCGAAGACCTCGATGTTCTCCTTGATCCGGGACGGCGTCACGGACTTGGGGATCACGATGTTGCCGAGCTGGACGTGCCAGCGCAGCACGACCTGGGCCGGCGTCCGGCCGTGCTTCCGCGCGATGGCGACGATCGCCGGGACCTCCAGCAGGCCCTTGCCCTGGCCGAGCGGTGACCAGGCCTCGGTCGCGATGCCCTGCTCGGCGTGGAACTCGCGGGCGGCGTGCTGCTGCAGATGCGGGTGCAGCTCGATCTGGTCGACCGCCGGGATGACGGAGGTCTCGGAGATCAGCCGCTCGAGGTGCTCGGGAAGGAAGTTGGACACGCCGATGGCGCGGACCCGGCCGTCGGCGAGCAGCCTCTCGAACGCCTTGTAGGTGTCGACGTAGGTGCCGCGGGCCGGCAGCGGCCAGTGGATCAGGTACAGGTCGAGATAGTCGAGACCCAGCTTCCGAAGCGACGCCTCGAAGGCGCGCAGCGTGGCGTCGTACCCGTGGTCGCTGTTCCAGAGCTTGGTGGTGACGAAGATGTCCTCGCGGGGCAGGCCGGAGGCGGCGATGGCCTTGCCGGTGCCCTCTTCGTTGCCGTAGATCGCCGCTGTGTCGATGCTGCGGTACCCGGCCTCCAGTGCCGTGGCGACGGCCCGCTCGGCCTCGTCGTCCGGCACCTGCCAGACGCCGAAGCCCAGCTGCGGCATCTCGACGCCGTTGTTGAGGATGATCGGGGGGACCTTGCTGCTCACGAGCTTCTTGATCCTTCGGTTGCGGACAGGTGGTACTCCCATCGTCAACGATCACGCGCCGCGGCGCATTCCTGACCCCGCGATCCGTCTCGACTGACCGGTCAGTCCGTTCCCGGAGCGGAGATTGGCCGGAAACGCATCCGACGTTTTCGGTCCGGACCATTGACCGGAGCCCGTCGTCCCGCGACTCTGTATCGCGCCACCGGACGCATCGCTGAACCCGGTGCAAGCATGTGAACAGGCCCTGACCATGGCCGCTGTGTCCCTCTCAACTCCCTTCTGAGCACCCCACCCTCAGGAAAGCGAGTACACACCCGTGAACGAGAGCCCTTCGCCGTCCGTCCCCATGCACCACCCCGACCCGAAGACATCGGATGAAAAGGTCTGGCAAAGCCCCGGATACCACATCGTGGAGACCGCGCTGGAGGTCACCGCGTACGCGCTCGCCGACCGCCGCCCGCCCGAGCCGCCCCCGGCCGCATGACCACGGCGGCCCCGGAACTCGACGACCGTGCCGCATGGCCGGCTGCCGAGTTCACCGAGCGGCTGCGCGCGGTCACCGCGACGCACTACCACGACCGGCACCCCTTCAACCAGCGGATGCACCGCGGCGAACTGACCACCGCCGAACTGCGCCGCTGGATCGCCGCCCGCTTCCACTACCAGCGGCACATCCCCGTGAAGGACGCGCTGATCCTCGCGGGGCTCGACCGGCCCGAGGAGCGCCGGGCGTGGCTGCGCCGCATCCACGACCAGGACGGTACCGACGGCACGGGGGGCGGTATCGAGCGCTGGCTGCGGCTCGGCGAGGCCGCCGGCCTCGCCCGCGAGGAGCTGTGGGACGCCTCCCGGGTGCCGCCCGGAGTGCGGTTCGCGGTGGAGGCGTACGTCACCTTCTGCCGGCGGCGCCCGGTGCTGGACGCCGTCGCCGCCTCCCTGACCGAGCTGTCCGCCCCGGACCTCATGCGCACCCGCATCACCGCCTTCGAACGCCACTACCCGTGGATCGACCCGGCCGGCCTCGCCTACTTCCGCACCCGCGTCACCCAGGGCGCCCGGGACGCCGAACAGGCCCTCGCATTCGTCCTCGCCCGGGCCCGCACCCGCGAAGAGCAGCAACGGGCCGTCGCGGCATTGGAGTTCAAGTGCGAGGTGCTGTGGGCCCTGCTGGACACGGTGGCCGGGAGCGGCCCATGACACCGGCACCGGCATCACCAACCGGCACGGGGCCGTCGACGGAACCGACCGACCCGACCCCGGTGACGGCACCGGTCCCCGAGGCTGCCCCGGCACCATCGCCCACCTCGGGGCCCTGGCGCCCCGTCCTCGCCCGAGGTGTCGTACTGCGGCACGACCCGGTCCGGGGCGCCGGCCTGTTGCTGCTGCCCGAGCGGGTGGTCGTACTCGACGGCAGTGCGGGCGCGGTGCTCCGGCTGTGCGACGGCGTGCGGGACGTGGCCGCCGTCGTCGCCGAGCTGGCCGTACGTCACCCCGCCGCGCCCGTCGCCGCCGAAGTCCCGTTGTTCCTCGACCGGTTACGGAAGGAGGGCTGGCTGGGATGACCGATCCTCCCTGGGCCCTGCTCGCCGAACTCACCCATGCCTGCCCGCTGCGCTGCGGGTACTGCTCCAACCCGGTCAAACTGGTCAGCCGGTCAGCAGAGCTGACCACGGCGCAGTGGTCGGAGGTCTTCCGGCAGGCCGGCGCCCTCGGCGTCGTCCACACCCATCTGTCCGGAGGCGAACCACTGCTGCGCCGCGATCTGCCCGACCTGGTGGCCGCCGCCGAGGGCGCCGGTCTGTACACCCAGCTCGTCACCAGCGGGGCGGGGCTCGGCGAGCGGCGGCTGGCCGCGCTGACCGGGGCCGGGCTGCGCAGCGTGCAGCTGTCGGTGCAGCACGCGGACCGTGCCACCGCCGAACGCATCGCGGGCGCCCGGTCGTTCGCGGCGAAGGAACGCGCCGCCCGGCTGGTCCGCGCGGCGGGGCTGCCCCTGGGCCTGAACGCCGTCCTGCACCGCGGCAACCTGGACGACCTCGACGGCCTGATCCGGCTCGCGCTCGACTGGGGCGCCGACCGCATCGAGCTGGCGAACACCCAGTACCACGGCTGGGCGGCCCGCAACCGCGCCGCACTGCTGCCCACGCCCGCCCAGGTCGAGCGGGCCCGCGCCACAGTGGCCCGATGGCGTGAACGGCTCGGCAACACACTGGAGTTGGTGTGGGTGGCCCCCGATCTCGTGGACGCCACCGCGAAACCCTGCATGGGCGGCTGGGGCGCCGTCTCGCTCACCGTCGCCCCGGACGGCACGGTACTGCCGTGCCCGGCGGCCGGATCCCTGCCCGGCCTGGACCCACCGAACGTGAAGGACCGCGAACTCGCCTGGATCTGGCGCGAGTCGAGCGCCTTCAACGCCTTCCGGGGCGAGGCCTGGATGCCCCGGCCATGCCGCGACTGCGCCCTGCGCACGACCGACTACGGAGGCTGCCGCTGCCAGGCGTACGCCCTGACCGGCGACCCCACCCGCACCGACCCGGCCTGCCGGCACGCCCCGGACCGCCACCTCGTGGACGCGCTGGTGCAGGGCGCCGCTCGCCCGCCCGAGTACGTCTATCGAGAAGGAGGGCCATGAGACGCCGACGCCGGCGGGACACCCTGACCCCGCTGCCGGCCGCCGCCCCCGCATCCTCCGACCCGGCCGGCCGGCACGCCCGGGACCGTCACCGCGTCGACGCCCTGGGTGCAGGGCGCCGCCGATGCCGCTCGCCCGTCCGCGTACGCCCATCGAGAAGGGGGACGATGACACGCCGACGCCGACGCCGGCGGGTGGCGTTCTCCGTCACCGGCACCCTGACCCCGCTGCCGGCCGCCGCCCCCGCATCCTCCGACCCGGCCTGCCGGCACGCCCCGGACCACCGCCTCGTCGACGCGCTGTTGGTGCAGGGCGCCGCCGGTGTCGCTCACCCGCCCGTGTACGCCCATCGAGAAGGAGGACGATGACACGCCGACGCCTGCGGATGGCGCTCGCCGCCGCGCTCGTCACCGCCACCCTGACCGCGCTGCCCGCCGCCGTACCCCCGGCGAGCGCCGCTCCCGCACTCTCCGCCCCGGCCGCCGCCCGCGACTGGTCCACGGCCGTCGTCGACTCCACCATGGCGCGCTACACACCGGACACCATCGGCGGCTGGTCGTACCCGGTGGGCCTGTACCTCTACGGGCAGTACCTCGTCTACCGGCGCACCCACGACCCGCGCCTGCTCGCGTACATCAAGGCCTACTTCGACCGGTTCGTGCACAGCGACGGCACGATCGGCCAGTCCTTCGACAGTCTCGACAGCATGCAGGCGGGCCGGCTGCTGGTGATCCTGCACCACGAGACCGGCCAGGACCGCTACCGCAAGGCCGCGCAAAAGATCCGCGACCGCCTGAACAGCTATCCGCGCACCTCCGACGGCGGCTTCTGGCACGCCGACACCAGCAGCCGGGCCCATCAGCTGTGGGCGGACGGCGCCTACATGGTGAACCCCTTCCTGGTCGAGTACGGCAAGGAGTTCGCCGACAGCGCGTACACGGACGACGAGGCGACCCGGCAGCTGTCCGTCTACGGCCGTCATCTGCAAGCCCCGAACGGCCTGTTGCGGCACGCCTACGACGAGTCGAGGTCGGCGAGCTGGGCCGACCCGGCCACCGGGCTCGCGCCCGAGCACTGGTGCCGTGCCGTCGGCTGGTACGCCATGGCGCTCGTCGACGTGCTCGACGCGGTCCCCGCGAACCAGCCCCGGCGGCCTCAACTGCTCGGCATCTTCCGTACGTTGGCCTCGGCGCTGGAGAAGTACCAGGACCCGGCGTCCGGACGCTGGTTCCAGGTGATCGACAAGGGCGGCAGGCCGGACGACTGGACCGAGACCTCCTGCTCCAGCATGTTCACCTACGCCCTCTCCCGCGGCGCCCGACAGGGCTATCTGGACCCGCACTTCGGGAATGTCGCCCGGCGCGGCTACCAGGGCGTGCTGGACCGGCTGTCGGTCGGCGGGGACGGCCGTACCCATCTCACCGGCATCTCCGTCGGCACCAACGTCGGTGACTACGCCTACTACGTCGCCCGCACCCGGGCCACGGACGACTTCCACGGCCTCGGGGCCTTCCTGATCATGAACGAGCAACTGCGAGGTGATTCAGTGTCATGAGCACGTCTAGAAGGGCTGTGCTGGGTGCCGCGCTCGGCGGCGCCGCCGCAGCCGTGACCGGCCTGCCGGTCACCGAGGCCCACGCCGCCTCCTGGCAGCTGAAATGGTCGCCGTCGGCGCGCACCGACGGGCTCGGCGCCTTCGAGACCGTCGAGGACGACCGCGCGCACTCCCATCCGGCCGGCCATCCGCACATCTTCGCCACCGGCGACGACTGGCGCTTCAACATCCACACGGTCGACCGGGACACCTCCACCGATCGCCAGCGCCAGGAGGTCACCGGCCTGCGCACCGGCGCGAACAGCTATCTGAGGTGGACCGAGGGCCAGACCTGGCGGCTCACGTACTCGATGTACATCCCGAGCACCCTCAAGGCGACGACCACCTTCACCCACATCATGCAGATGAAACAGCCCGGCACGGGCACCTCGCCGATCGTCGTGCAGTCGCTGCGCCGGGTGAACGGGAAGCAGACCATCGAACTCCGGCTCGCCGCAGGCGGCATCCTCGTCGGCCGCACCGGTCTCGACCCGCTGCACGACACATGGACCGACGTCGACTTCCAGATCAAGGTCGGCAACGGCTCGGCCGGTTCCGTCCGCTGGATCCTCACGAGCGGTTCCACCACCGTCGTCGACGCGTCCAGGTCCGGTGTCGACACCTTCCTCGCCGACCGCGTACGCCCCAAGTGGGGCATCTACCGCTCCCTCGGCGACACCTCCGGATCCCTCCAGGACACCTACCTGCTGCTCACCAACCTCCGCGGCTACCAACTCGCCTAGAGGAGCGGACCTCGTGAAACCCGCCATCGCCGACCCGAGACGGGCGGCGGCGATCGTCCTGTGCGTCCTCGCCGTCGTCCTCGGCCTCACCCACCCCGCCGCGAACGCGGCCCCGCACCCTGCCACGCCCCGCCCGGCAACCGTGTACGACGTGCGCGACTACGGCGCCAAGGGCGACGGCTCGACCAACGACACCCCCGCCATCGACAAGGCCATCTCCGCGGCCGGTGCGGCGGGCGGCGGCACCGTCCGCTTCCCGGCCGGCACCTACCAGTCCAGGAACACCATCCACATGAAGAGCCATGTGACGCTCCAGGTCGACAAGGGCGCCACCCTCCAGGGCGCCTCCGCCGGCACCTACGACCCGCCCGAGTCCAACCCGAACGACAAGTACCAGGACTACGGGCACAGCCACTTCCACGACGCGATGATCTACGGCGACCGGCTGACCGACATCGGTTTCACCGGCGGCGGGGTCATCGACGGCGCCGGTCACCTGATCACGGGCAACCCCAAGCCCGGCCAGGCCGACAAGATCCTTTCGCTGACCCGCTGCGACGGACTCCGGCTCGGCGACGGTCTCACCCTGCGCCGTGGCGGCCACTTCGCCGCCCTGATCAACGGCTGCACGAACGTCGTCTCCGACCACCTGACCGTCGACACCGCGAGCGACCGCGACGGCTGGAACGTCATCTCCACGACCAACGTCACGATCACCAACGCGCACATCGCCGCGAACGACGACGCCCTGGTCTTCAAGAGCGACTACGCCCTCGGCGCCAAGCTCCCGAGCGGCCATGTGCGGGTGAGCGATTCGGTGCTGTCGGCGCGCTGCTGCAACGCCCTGATGTTCGGCTCCGAGACCTGCGGCGACTTCTCGGACTACCAGTTCGAGAAGATCCGTGTCGAGGGCGCCGACAAGTCCGGGCTCGGCATGGTCTCCATGGACGGCGCGAAGATCTCCGACGTCCACTACCGCGACATCACCATGACCAACGTGCATTCACCGATCATGGAGAAGATCGGCACCCGTAAACGGTGCGGGAACAGTCCCGGTGTCGGATCGATCAGCGATGTCACGTACGACAACATCACGGCCACCGGCAACAGCCCGTCCTTCAGCCCGACCCTGTGGGGCGAGGACGGCCACCGCATCAGCAACGTCACCTTCAACAACGTCAACATCACCGTCCCGGGCGGGAACGGCACCATGTCCACCGGTGTGCCGGGCAACGACCCGAAGGACTACAACCCGAAGAGCATCGGGACCCGGCCGGCGTACGGCTGGTATCTGCACAATGCCGACCGCGTGACCTTCACCGACAGCTCCGTGAAGTTCGCGGCGGACGAAGGCCGCCCCGCCTTCATCGCCAACGCGGCGACCGGCATCCGGTTGACCCGGTTCACAGCGCAGAAGGGTGGCAACTCACCTCACGACCTCGGTTTCCAGTCCGTCACCGGCTACTGCGTCAGCGGCAGCCACAGCACCAGCGGCGGCGCCCTGCGGGTCTCGGCGAGCGGATCGACCCAGAGTTGCGGCGCCCCGGCCCGCCCCCGCGACGTCGAGAACCCCCGCCAGGCCTTCCTCCGCGCCTCCGTCGGCGGCCTCTTCCTGCACTGGGGCCTGCGCACCGCCCCCGCCCACACCAGCTGCGCCGCCTGGGAGAAGGACGTCACCAGCGGCGGCTGGACGCCGGACTACTGGGTGAACGAGGCGCGGAAACTGCACACGCAGTACATCGTGCTGGCCACGTTCCACAGCCGGCTCGGTTACGCCCGCCCCTGGCCGTCGAAGATCCCCGGTTCCTGCTCCACCAAGCGGGACTTCCTCGGTGAGCTGATCAATACCGCCAAGGCCAAGGGCATGAAGGTCATCCTCTACATGACCGACGACCCCCAGTGGCACGACGAAGGCGGCCACGAGTGGCTCGACTCGGCCGCGTACTCTGCCTACAAGGGCAAGAACGTCGACCTGACCACCCGCGACGGCTTCGGGCAGTTCTCGTACGACAACTTCTTCGAGGTCATGGACCGCTACCCGGACCTCGGCGGCTTCTGGATCGACAATGACAACGCGTACTGGGAGAGCCACAACCTCTACGCGCAGATCTATCAGAAGCGCCCGAACTACACGCTCAGCAACAACAACGAAGACACGCCGATCATGGACATGATCAGCAATGAGCAGAAGACGGGAATGACGCCCGCCTACGACTATCCGCAGGCGATCTACACCGCCCAACCCCGCCTGACCGAGGCCGACTTCAAGCTGCCGTCGACCGGCGCCTGGTGGTACGACGGCTCGAACCCGACCGTCGACAAGATGCTCACCCTCGGCCGGCTGATCACCAACGCCGGCTCCTCGGTGAAGGCGCTCATGGCGGAGACCGCCCAGGTCAACGGGACGTTTCCGTCGAACCAGGCGGACTTCAACAACTTCGCTGCCGCCTATCTCGACAAGATCTGGGAGTCCCTGCACGGCACCGAGGGCGGCGGTTACATGTACGGCGGCCTCAAACCCGGCTTCTGGAACGACGGCGCCCACGGCGTCACCACCATCGCCAAGGACGACCCGAACCGGCAGTACATCCACGTCCTGACCCCGCCGAGCACCGGCACCCTGCGCATCCGCGACAACGGCTACCGCATCGCCTCGGTCACCGACCTCCGCACCGGAGCGCCGGTTTCCTGGTCGCAGTCCGACGGCGTGCTCACGCTGACCGGCCTCGGCGGCTGGGATCCGTACGACACCGTCTTCAAGGTGATCACCGCGGGCCGCCAGGGCATCGCGACCGGTGTCAAGGTCACCGCGAGCACGTCGGCGAGCGGCCACCCCGGCTCCGCCGCCGGCGACGGCGACTACCTCACCTACTGGGACAACGACAAGACGCTCCCCGTGAACCTCACCTTCGACCTCGGCACGGCGAAGAAGGTGCAGTACCTCGGGCTCAACCAACGCGAGGACTCCGTCGCCTACGCCCGCTCCGCCACCGAACAGTCCGCCAGGATCAAGGACTACAAGGCCTACCTCAGCGACGACGGCAAGAACTGGGGCAGCCCGGTGAAGGTGGGCCGGCTCCCCAGCGCCCGCGGCATCCAGGGCATCGACCTGACCGCCGCCACGGCCCGCTACGTCCGCCTCGAGGTCGACTCCACGTGGGCCGCCTCCAGCGACACCACCCGCTACCAGCGGCTGCGGATCGACGAGGCCTGGATCGGCACGTCGTACGCCACGCCGGCGGCCACCTACACCCCGTCTTCCGGCAACGGGCAGTCCCTGCGCCCCGCCATGGGCTGGAGCAGCTGGAGTTTCGTCCGCCGGCAGCCGACCGAGGCGAAGATCAGGGCACAGGCCGACGCGTTGGTGTCGAGCGGCCTGAGGGACCACGGTTTCGTCCAGGTCAACCTCGACGACTTCTGGCAGAAATGCGACACCAACGGGTTCGTCGTCGACTCCTACGGCCGCTGGACCGTGGACACCGCCAAGTTCCCGGGCGGCATCAAGGCCGTCGCCGACTACGTCCATGCCAAGGGGCTGAAATTCGGCTTCTACGTCACGCCCGGCATCGCGAAGAACGCCGTCCTGAAGAACACCCCCGTCGACGGCACCCCCTACCACGCCAAGGACATCGCCGACACCTCGAAGACCGAGAAGAACTACAACTGCAAGAACATGTACTACCTCGACTACGCGAAGCCCGGTGCGCAGGAGTTCGTCAACTCCTGGGCCAGGCAGTTCGCTTCGTGGGGAGTCGACTACCTGAAGATCGACGGCGTGGGCAGCCGGGACATCCCCGACGTGCAGGCCTGGGACAAGGCCCTGCGCGCCACCGGCCGGCCCATCACCTTCGCCCTGTCCAACAACCTCCCCCTCGACCACGCCACCACCTGGCGTGCGCTGGCCAACAGCTGGCGCACCCAGGGCGACGTCGAGTGCTACTGCGGGCCCGGCCCGAACGGAAGCGGCTACCCGCTCACCGACTGGTCCCATGTCGCCGCCCGCTTCGACTCCGCGGCCTCCTGGCAGCCGTACGCCGGACCCGGCGGCTGGAACGACCTGGACTCCCTGGAGCTCGGCAACGGCGACCAGGCGGGACTCACCGCCGACCAGCGCCGTACCCAGTTCACGCTGTGGTCGATGGCGGCGGCACCGCTGCTGCTGGGCACCGACCTCACCCATCTCGATCCGGTCGACACCGCGATGCTCACCAACGACCGGCTGATCGCTGTCGACCAGGACGGGGTCGCCGCGAAACGGATCGTGAACAGCGGTGTCCAGCAGGTCTGGAGCAAACGCGAGAGCGACGGCGACTACGTCGTGGCCCTGTTCAACACCGGCACCTCCGGCAACGCCACCGTCACCGTGAACTGGTCCCAGGTCGGCTTCACCGGTTCCGCAGACGTCACCGACCTGTGGTCCGGCTCCCACAGGGGCGCCGTGGCCTCCTCGTACAGCGCAACGCTCCGACCGGGCGAGACCCGGCTGATCCGCGTCAGGCCACTGGGCTGAGGAGAACGACCATGTCATTGAGAAGAGTTCATGCGTGGGGCCTCTCCCTGGTCCTCGCCGTGCCGCTGGCCGGACTGACGGGCGGCACCGCGCACGCGGCCACCGACTACCAGGCCGAGGACGCCCGGATCTCCCAGGGCACCGTCGCCGCCAACCACACCGGCTACACGGGCTCCGGCTTCGTCGACTACACCAACATCCAGGGCTCCTACGTCGAGTTCACGGTGAGCGCTGCCGCCGCCGGTCCCGCGTCCGTCACCCTGCGGTACGCCAACGGCACCGCCGCCGACCGCCCGATGGACCTGTCCGTCAACGGCACCGTCGTCGCACCCGCCGTCTCCTTCCCGGCCACGGCCGACTGGAACACCTGGGCGTCGAAGACCGTCGACGTCACCCTGAAGGCGGGCAGCAACAAGATCCGGGTGACGGCCACCACCGCGAACGGCGGCCCCAACCTCGACCGCATCAGCCTCGGCACACCGAGCGACACCCAGGCCCCCACCCGCCCCGGACAGCCCTCCTGCTCGGACATCGGCGAGGACCGCCTGACCCTGTCCTGGGGCGCGTCGACGGACGACACGGGGGTCGCGGCGTACGACCTCTACGAGCACGGCAACAAGATCGGCGAGGCACCGGGCAGCACCACCTCGAAGACGCTGACCGGGCTCGCCCCGAACACCACCTACGACCTCACGGTCATCGCCCGCGACGCGGCCGGCAACACCTCGCCCGCCAGCCCGGTCGTCGACTGCACGACCAGGCCCAGCTCCGACAGCACACCGCCGACCGCACCCGGTACATTGCATACAGCCGACATCACATCGAATACAGTCGACCTTACGTGGGGCGCCTCGACCGACGACCGCGCCGTCACCGCCTACGACGTGCGCAGCGACACCACCGTCTACAAGACGGTCAGCACCGGCACCTCCACCACACTCACCGGGCTCGCCTGCAACAGTCCGTACAGCCTGAACGTGGTCGCGCGCGACGCCGCCGGCAATGTCTCCCCGCCGAGCAACACGGTCTCCTTCACCACCAGAGGCTGCGCCACCGACGGCGGTGTCCCGTCGTCCATCGCCACGCTCTCCACGGGCTGGACCATCCCCTGGGGCACCTACTGGCTGCCCGACGGCCAGTCCGCGCTGGTCACCGAGCGGGACGACTTCCGGGTGTGGAAACTGACCAAGAGCGGCACGAAGACACAGGTCGGCACGGTCCCCAACGCCGTCACCACCAACGGCGAGGGCGGCCTGCTCGGTGTCGCCGTCGACCCCAAGTGGGAGACCAACCACTACGTGTATTTCATGCACACCGCCGCCGAGGGCAACCGGGTCGTCCGCATGACCTACGACGGCACGAAGCTCGGCGACTACAAGGTCCTGCTGCAGGGCATCAGGAAGAACCGCTACCACAACGGCGGCCGCCTCGCCTTCGGCCCCGACGGCTACCTCTACGTCTCCACCGGCGAGGCCCAGCAGCCCGACCTCGCGCAGGACAAGAACTCCCTGAACGGCAAGATCCTGCGCATGACCACCGACGGCAAGCCGGCCCCCGGCAACCCCTTCGGCAACTACGTCTACTCCTACGGCCACCGCAACCCGCAGGGCCTCGCCTTCGACCGCAGCGGCCGGCTCTGGGAGGCGGAGTTCGGCAACAGCTCCAAGGACGAACTCAACCTCATCAAGCCCGGCGCCGACTACGGCTGGCCCACCTGCGAGGGCAGCTGCAACGTCGCCGGCATGACCAACCCCAAGGCCACCTGGAACGTCTCCGAGGCCTCGCCGAGCGGCATCGCGATCGTCCGCAACGTGATCTACATGGCCTCCCTGCGCGGCGAACGCCTCTGGCGCATCCCCATCAACGGCGACACCGAGAGCGTCGGCACCCCGACCGCGTACTACGTCGGCACCTACGGCCGGCTGCGCACGGTCACCAAGGTGCCGGGCGCCGACCAGCTGTGGCTGTCCACCACCAACTGCGACAACAACGGAGGCGCCGCGGACGGGTCCGACGAGATCTTCCGCATCGACATCAGCTGAGCCACCCGGAAGTGACGTGACGTCAGGTCCGGTAGAGGGCCTCGACCTCGTTGTCGTACGCCTTCTCGATCGCCTTCCGCTTCAGCTTCAACGACGGTGTCAGCAGGCCGTGTTCCTCGGTGAACGGCTGCGCCAGGATGCGGAAGGTGCGGATCGACTCGGCCTGGGAGACGAGGGTGTTGGCGGCGACCACCGCCCGCCGCACCTCCGTCTCCAGGTCCGGGTCGCGCACCAGCTGGGCCGCGGACATCCTCGGCTTTCCGCGCATCTGCAGCCAGTGCTCGACGGCTTCCTGGTCGAGGGTGACCAGAGCGGCGATGTAAGGGCGGTCGTTGCCGACGACGATGCACTGGTTGACCAGCGGATGGTCGCGGACCCGCTCCTCCAGCACCCCGGGGGAGACGCTCTTGCCGCCGGAGGTCACCAGGATCTCCTTCTTGCGGCCGGTGATGGTCAGATAGCCGTCCTCGTCGAGGGAGCCGAGGTCGCCGGTGGCCAGCCAGCCGTCGTGCAGGGTCTCGTCGGTGGCCTTCGGGTTGTTGAGATAGCCCTGGAAGACGTTGCCGCCGTGCAGCCAGATCTCCCCGTCGTCGGCGATGTGCACGGTCACGCCCGGTATGGGCTGGCCGACGGTGCCGTAACGGGTGCGCTCGGGCGGGTTGGCGGTCGCCGCCGCCGTCGACTCGGTCAGGCCGTAGCCCTCGTAGATCTGCACGCCCGCGCCCGCGAAGAACAGCCCCAGCCGGCGGTCCATCGCCGAACCGCCGGACATCGCATTGCGTATACGGCCGCCCATCGCCGCGCGGATCTTGGTGTAGACGACCTTGTCGAAGAACTGGTGCTGCATGCGCAGCCCCGCCGACGGACCGGCCCCGGTGCCCCACGCCTTGGCCTCCACGGCCTCGGCGTACTTCACCGCGATGTCGACCGCCTTCTCGAACGGCCCCGACCGGCCCTCCTTCTCCGCCTTCCGGCGGGCCGCGTTGAACACCTTCTCGAAGATGTACGGCACCGCGAGGATGAACGTGGGCCTGAACGCGGCCAGATCGGGCAGCAGGGCGGCGGCGTGCAGCTGCGGCTGGTGCCCGAAGCGGACCTTGCCGCGGATCGCGGCGACCTCCACCATCCGCCCGAAGACATGCGCGAGCGGCAGGAACAGCAGCGTGGACGCCTCGTCGTCCTTCTTGGTGTGGAAGACCGGCTGCCACCGCCCGATCATCGTGTCCGCCTCGTACATGAAGTTGGCGTGCGAGAGGACGCAGCCCTTGGGGCGGCCGGTGGTGCCCGAGGTGTAGATGATCGTGGCGACCGAGTCCGGGGTGACCGCCTGCCGGTGCCGGTGCACCAGCTCGTCGTCCAGATGCGCCCCGGTGTCGTACAGCTCCTGCACACAGCCCGAGTCCAGCTGCCACAGCTGGCGCAGTTGCGGAAGCCGGTCGATGACGGTGGCGATGGTCATCGCGTGGTCCTCGTGCTCCACGATCGCCGCGGCCACCTCGGCGTCGTAGAGCATCCAGAAGCACTGCTCGGCCGAGGAGGTGGGGTAGACGGGCACCACCTGGGCACCGATCGTCCACAGCGCGAAGTCGAACAGGGTCCACTCGTAGCGGGTGCGGGACATGATCGCTACGCGGTCGCCGAAGCGGATGCCGCGTGCCAGCAGGCCCTTGGCGAGGGCCAGCACCTCGTCGCGGAACTCGGCGGCGGTGACGTCCCGCCACTGCCCGGAGGCGTCCTTGCGGCCGAGGGCGATGTGCGCCGGGTCCGTCCGGGCATGCTCGAAGACCACGTCGGCCAGACCGCCCACCGGCGGCGCCGACGTGAGCGGCGGGTTGGTGAACTCGCGCAAACCTCGCTCCCCGATCCTCGCTGCATGGTCACGCCCGTGATGTTCGGCACAGCGCGGTGAAAGCTACCCCACGCCGTCACTGTGCGGGAGAGGGTAGGAAACCGAGCAAACCTCACGTTTCCCCCGGGCAGTGACCGGAAAATGCCCGCACATGGGGAAGGGCCGGACACAATACTGACGGGTCAGTAAGTTTCGGTGCCGTAATCTCCACCGAATCTGTACGCGGTGATTACGGCGTACATCACCACGATCATCGCATATCGGGCAGGGTCCATCTCGGACGCCCGTCCGGGCGAGGACGGCCGCGGAGCACGTCCCGGGACTGCGGACACCTTTTCCGGGAGGTGAGCACGGTGCCCCGCCGAGGGCCCTCAGCCGCTGCGCTGCCGCAGTCGTTCGCCGCCCGCCAGGATCGCCGCCGCCAGCGCGTTCGCGGCCTCCTCGGCGGTGCCCCGGCGGCGGCCGTGGACCAGCACGAAGTCGATCCTGCCCAGGTCGGGCAGGCCGGAGCGGTCCGGCAGCCGGAACAGGCCGGGTGGGATGAGGCGCCGGGAGTGCGCCATCACGCCGAGCCCGGCGCGGGCCGCCGCGATCAGGCCGTTGAGGCTGCCGCTGGTGCACACGATCCGCCAGTCGCGGCCCTCGCGCTCCAGCACCTGAAGCGCCCGGGCACGGGTGATGCCGGGCGGGGGATACACGATCAGCGGGACGGGCCGGTCCGCGTCCAGGCGCAGCCGCTCGGCGCCGATCCACACCAGGTCGTCACGCCAGACCAGCTCGCCCCGCGGATCCTCCGGGCGCCGCTTGGCCAGCACCAGGTCGAGCTTCCCGGCGGCCAGCTGCTCGTGCAGGGTGCCCGACAGCTCCACCGTCAGCTCCAGGTCGACCTCCGGATGGTCGTGGCGGAAGCCCTCCAGGATCTCCGGCAGCCGGGTGAGCACGAAGTCCTCCGAGGCGCCGAACCGCAGCCGGCCGCGCACCCGGGTGCCGGTGAAGAACGCCGACGCCTGCTCGTGGACCTGCAGGATCCGCCGGGCGAAGCCCAGCATCGCCTCGCCGTCCTCGGTCAGCTCCACCGCATGGGTGTCCCGGGTGAACAACTGCCGCCCGGTCGCGTCCTCCAGCCGGCGCACATGCTGGCTGACCGTGGACTGGCGCAGCCCCAGCCGGCGCGCGGCCTGCGTGAAGCTCAGCGTCTGGGCCACGGCGAGGAAGGCGCGCAGGTGTGTCGGGTCGTACACAGCGCCAGCCTATCCGGCTATCGAAAAACGTGATGACAGTCAGAGTGGTATGCGGGATTCCCGATCAGCCGTGCGAGGAGGACGATGGAGAGGGGCCCGCGGGCCCCGGACCGCAACGACACACACGCAATCGGAGCACCGTGAAACGCCTGCGCTGGCCGAGTTGGATGCCGGTCGACCCGTACATCGTGCTGCTGCTCGGAACGGTGGGCCTGGCGGCACTGTTCCCGGCGCACGGCACGGCCGCCCACGCCGTCTCCGGCGCCTCCACGGCCGCGATCGCCGTCCTCTTCTTCCTCTACGGCGCCCGGCTCTCCACCCGCGAGGCCCTGGACGGGCTGCGCCACTGGCGGCTCCATGTCACCGTGCTGGTCTGCACGTTCGTCCTCTTCCCGGTGCTCGGGCTGGCGGCGCGCGCCGCCGTGCCGGTGCTGCTGACCCAGCCGCTCTACCAGGGGCTGCTGTTCCTGACGCTGGTGCCGTCCACGATCCAGTCGTCCATCGCGTTCACCTCGATCGCCCGCGGAAACGTGCCTGCCGCGATCTGCGCGGGCTCCTTCTCCTCCCTCGTCGGCATCGTCCTCACCCCGCTGCTGGCGGCCGGACTGTTCGGCGGCAGCGGCGGGGGGTTCTCCGCCGACTCACTGGTCAAGATCGTGCTCCAGCTGCTGGTGCCGTTCCTCGCCGGGCAGGCGCTGCGCCCCTGGATCGGCCGGTTCGTCGCCCGGCACAAGAAGGTCCTCGGACTGGTCGACCGCGGCTCGATCCTGCTGGTCGTCTACACCGCCTTCAGCGAGGGCATGACCCGGGGCATCTGGCACCAGGTCAGCCCCGCACGGCTCGGCGCGCTCCTCCTCGTCGAGGCCGTCCTGCTCTCCGTGATGCTGCTGCTGACCTGGTACGGCGGCAAGGCGCTGGGCTTCGGCCGGGAGGACCGGATCGCCATCCAGTTCGCCGGCTCGAAGAAGTCCCTCGCCTCGGGGCTGCCCATGGCCGGCGTCCTGTTCGGCGCCCACGCCTCGCTCGCCGTGCTGCCGCTGATGCTGTTCCACCAGATGCAGCTCATGGTGTGCGCGGTCATCGCCAAGCGCCGGGCCCGGGACCCGGAGGAGGCCCCGGGCGCCGTCGGCGCGTCAGCCGCTCACGTGGTCCAGGGGAAGCCACAGGACCGTGTCCTTCGGTGACCTGAGCGCCTTCGGGTCCGACAGCTCCTGGTCGGTGAGCGCTCGGTCCCACACGTGCACCTCGTCGATCGCGCCGGTGAAGAAGGCCCGGCTGTCCATGCGCTGACCGATGTGCACGCCGAAGGGGGAGTTGCGGCTGACGGACCCCGGTATGTCGTCGACGGACGACTGCATACCGTCGACGAACAACGACAGCCGGCCCTCGCCCCGGCGCAGCACGAGATGATGCCACTCGCCGTCGTTGTATGCGGTATTCGTGCGCACGTATGCGGTCTGCGGCGCGATCGCCCCGTCCCGTACCGTGATCAGGCCCTGTATACGGTGGTTCGACGGCTCACCGCGCACCCACACCTGCGGCTGGCTGGTCCCGACCCCGCCCATCCACAGCAGCGGCTGCTCCCCGGTCGTGGCCGTGTACCGGAACCACAGGGACGCCGTGAAGTCCTTCCTCCCCAGCGGCAATGCGCTGCGGTACGGCAGGCGTACGGCGTCGTCGCTGCCGTCGAACCGCAGGGCACCGCCGAAGACCCCCTCCGTCTCCTCCGCGCCGCCGAGCACCGCGGCCGGGCGGGCGTGCGGGGCGAGGTCGGCGGTGACCGGGTCGGGGCCGCGGCGCGGGGCGAGCCAGTCCTCGGTGAAGCGGGCGAAGCGGATCTCGCCGCGCGCGTCCACCGCGCCGCCCTCGTAGATCAGGCCCACCGTGTCCGCGTCCACGCGCACCAGGTCGGAGTAGCCGGACCAGTCCGTGGTGACGACCGTGCCGCGGTCCACGCTGTCCCAGGTGCGGCCGCCGTCGTAGGAGGAGCGGATCATCATCGTGCGCCGTCGGTCGGGGTCGGCGGGGCAGGCCAGCAGGAGGCGGTTGCCGAGGCGCAGCAGCGAACCCTGGACCTGCGGGGCGTACAGGTCGGGCAGATCGTGGAAGGTGGCGGTGAAGCTGCTCCCTCCGTCGCGGCTGACGGCCTGGGTGCGGTGGCCGAGGTCGGTGCCGTCCTGCTCCCGACCGCTGACCAGGAGGGAGCCGTCGCCGCGCTCGGCGAGGGCCAGCTCGGACGGTTTCTGCCGGAAGGTGCCGTCGTCGGCGATGGGCCAGGTGTCGGTGGCGCCGATCCGCCAGTGGCCGCCGTGGTCGTCGCTCACGATCAGCGCGGCGTGGTTGGCGGTGACCCGGCCGCCGTCCCAGGTCTCGGTGTTGACCCCGAAGACCAACCGCCCCGCGTACCGGCCCTTGGTGAGCTGGATGCCGTGCACCGGCCCGGTCGCGTACCAGGAGTTCCAGTCGGCGGGCAGGATCTCCGGGCTCAGATCGCGTGGCGCGGACCAGGTCGCGCCGTCGTCGTCGCTGTACTGAAGGTGCGGGGTGCGGTCGCAGGGGATCGAGCAACTGGCGCTGTCGGTACGGCCGGTGTTGTACGTCTCCGCGAGCCAGACCCGGCCCGTTGCGCGGTCCACGATCGGCGCCGGGTTGCCGTGGGTGTCACCGCCGCCGTCGTTGACCACCTGCAGTGGGCCCCAGGTGCGGCCGCCGTCGGTGGAGCGCTTGAGCACGATGTCGATGTCGGCGGCGTCCCCGCAGTTGAGGACCCGGCCCTCGGCGAACGCCAGCAGGGTGCCGTCGGCCGTCTTCACGATGGCTGGTATGCGGAAGCAGGCGTAGCCGGGGTCCTGGGCGGCCTTGAACAGCACCTGCTGTTCGAACTTTGGGGAGGCGGAGGTGGGTTGGGCATGTGCCGCTTGCGGGGTGGCGAGTGGCGCCAGGAGCAGGGCCGCCGTGCTGAGGGCGGTGGCGAGTGCGGATCTGAGACGGGCGCGAAGACCTGACGGCATGGTGCGACCTTGCCCTTCGTCGGCCGGACATCTGGACATGCGGACATCCCATGTCCAACGTGCGCCCCATCGAAGGTAGTTGGGGCCAGGTCGCCCCACAAGAAGCGTGCAGCACAAGGAGGGCGCGACGGAGCCTACGGGCGCAGCACGACCTTGCCCAGGTTGGCCCGCCGCTCGATCACCTCGTGCGCCTTCGCCGCGTCCTCCAGGGCGAACTCGGCGTGCACGGCGGGTTTCAGGGCGCCCTCGGCGAACAGCCGCCACAGCTCCCGGCGCCAGTGTTCGTACAGGTCGGGCCGGCCGCGGGCGATCAGGGCCATCTGGAACCCGATCACCGACTTGGCGCCCACCAGCAGGTCGTACGCCTGGACGGTGCCGCCGCCGGAGCTGTAGGCGACCAGGCGGCCGTGCGGGGCCAGCGCGGCGAGGGCGGGAGCGAGCAGGTCACCGCCGACGGCATCCAGTACACAGTCGACAGGATCTCCCCAGCTGTCGTCGCCATACTGAATACAGTCGTCCGCGCCCAGCGAGCGGACGAATTCCGCCTTGCCCGGATCGGACACGGCCCCCACCACCCGCCCCGCACCCCGCACCCGCGCCAGCTGCACGGCGAGATGCCCGACCCCGCTCGCCGCCGCCGTGACGAGCACCGCCTCGCCCGGCACCGGCCGCGCCGCCTCCAGTGCCCCGAACGCCACCAGGCCGCTGCGCACCAGCGCGACCGCGTCCACGGCGTCGGCTCCGTCCGGAACCGGGGAGGCCATGGCCTCGTGCAGCAGGGCGAAGTCGGCGTAGCCGTGCCCGAAGCAGAGCCCGGTCACCTGCTCGCCCGGCCGGAAACGGGTCACGCCCTCGCCCGCCGCCACCACCTCGCCGGCGATCTCGCCGCCGAGCGCGATCGGTTCGGCGGCCTCGGTGACCTTGCGGACCACCGGCAGGGTGACGCCGACCGCCGCGCAGCGCACCAGCAGCTCGCCGGGGCCGGGCTCGGGGACGGGGGCCTCCTCCAGGAACAGCGGGCCGCCGGTGGATTCATAGCGGACACGGCGCATGGCACACCTCCAGGGGCTGGGCGCACCGGCACGGAGAACCGTTGAGCGGGCACCCATGAACTCGTTGGGAGCCCCAACGATATCCGGAATTCATGGGGAGGTCCAATGATTCTCGGATAGGCTGTGGGCATGGCCGAAGCACCCCTGCCCGCGATCCGCTCCCTGCCCAGCTGGCTCCTCGGCCGCGCCGCCGCCCGGGGCCGTTCCCTGGTCGCAGGCGCCCTCGCGGCCGAGGGCCAGAAGATGTGGCACCACGTGGTCCTCTCCGCCGTCCGCGACCTCCAGCCCGTCGCCCAGGCCGACCTCGGCCGCGGCGTGGGCCTCGACCCCAAGGACCTGGTCGGCGTGCTCAACGACCTGCAGTCCGCCGGCCATGTCGTCCGCGCCCCCGACCCCAGGGACCGGCGCAAGAACGCAGTGACCCTCACCGACGACGGCGCCCGCCTCCTCGCGCGCTGCGAGAAGGCGGCCCGCGACGCCAACGACGAGCTGCTCGCCCCGCTGTCGGCCGCCGAACGCGATCAGTTCATGGGCTTGTTGATCCGGATTTCCGGTACGGACGGCTGACGGCGGCTAACGTTCCGTCATGACTGCAGCCCCCGTGCTCGATCCGCAGCGCACCGCACTGATCCTCGTCGACCTGATGGAACGCATCGTCGCGCTGCCCCTGGAACCGCGCAAAGGCACCGAAGTACTGGCCGCCAGCGAGGAGTTGGCCGGCATCTTCCGCTCCGCCGGAGCGCCCGTCGTCCTCGTCCGGGTCGAACGCCCCTCGGTCGCCGAACAGCCGCCCGGCAGCGGACTCGTGCCCGGCCTCGCCAAGCCCAAGGACCTGGAGGTGGTCAAGCGGACCATCGGCGCCTTCGAGGGCACAGGCCTCGACGAGCTGCTGCGCCAACGTGGCATCACTACCCTGGTGTTCGGCGGGATCGCCACCAACCTCGGCGTCGAGTCCACCGCCCGCGCCGCCGCGGACCTCGGCTACGACCTCGTCTTCGTCGAGGACGCCATGGCCGCCTTCACCGCCGCCGAACACGAGGCCTCCGTCCGGCTCGACTTCCCCCGGCTGGGCACGGTCACGGCCGCCGCCGACGTACGCCTCGGGCCCGCCTGACCCCTCACACCAGGGTCCCGCCCCCGTCCACGACCACCACCGAACCGGTGCTGTAGCCCCCACGCATCAGATACAGGTACGCCTCCGCCACATCCGCCGGCTCGCCGACCCGCCCCACCGGCAGCGACTCGGCGGACGACCGGAACAGCTCCTCCCGCGCCGCCTCCGGCACCTCCCGCCACAGCTCGGTGCGCACCAGCCCGGGCGAGACCACATTGACCCGCAGCGGCGCCAGTTCCACGGCCAGCGCCCGGGTCAGCGACTCCATCGCCCCGCACAGCGCCGACGCGGCACTCGAACCGGGCATCGGCCGGCGCCCCGCCGTCCCCGTGGTCAGCACCACCGACCCACCCGGACGGATCGACCCGGCGCCGTACTTCACCGCCGTGTACGCACCCCACAGCCGCGTGTCCAGAAACCGCCGTGCCCGTACGACGCTCGCCTCCGCCAGCGGCTCCAGCAGCAGCGACTCACCTGCCGTGTACACCAGGTGGTCGAACGCGCCGACCCGCTCGAAGAAACCGCGTACCGTGTCCTCGTCCGTCGCGTCCAGCACATGCCCCTCGGCGCTTGCCGGCAGCCGCTTCAGCGCCGCCTCCACGCTCTCTGGGCGGCGCGAGGCCACCACCACCTCGGCACCCTCCCGCGCCGCCCCCTCGGCGACCGCGAGCCCGATGCCCGACGTACCCCCGATGACGACGATCCGCTGTCCTTGCAGTCCCATGCTGTCTCCCTTTCGTCGTTGCCTGACGGGATCCAGCCTGCGACCGCCCACGGCCCGCCGTCCAAGACCTCTTCCGGCGGTGGCGATACCCTGATGGCATCGCCGGGGAAAGGGGCGGCCGTGGACCTCGACCTGCGGAAAGTCCGCTACTTCGTGGCGGTGGCCGAACTCCTGCACTTCGGCCGCGCCGCCGAACGGCTGCACATCGCACAGCCGGTGCTCAGCCGGCAGATCCGCGCGCTGGAGAAGGACTTGGGCGCCGAGCTGTTCGTACGCGACAGCCATGGCGTGACGTTGACCGAGGCCGGACAGCAACTCCTCGATGATGGGCGGCAGTTGCTGGCCACCGCCGACGGGACGCGACGCCGCGTACTGCGCGCCGCGCGCGGGCCCCGGCGACTCCTCGTCGGCTTCCGCGCCGGTGTCGTCGTCACCCGCGCCCTGCGCGCCTTCACGGCGGCGCACCCGGACGTGGAGGCCAACGCGCGCCGGGTCGAGTGGGACGACCAGGAGCGGCTGATCCTCGACGGGACCGTCGACATCGCCTACGTACGGCGACCGGTCCGCGAGGACGGGCTGGAGCTGCGTCCCCTGTACAGCGAGACCCGCGTGGCCATGCTCCCGGAGGGCCACCGGCTGGCCGGGAAGCAGGAGCTGTCGCTCGCCGACCTCGACGGCGAGCGGTGGCTCAGATACGCCGATCCCCGGCCCGGTGACCTGCCGATCCGCACCATCGAGGAGAAGTTCGAGTGCGTGGCCGCCGGCACCGGCATCACACTCGTACCGCGTTCGATCGCCGAGCAGTACTCCCGCCCCGACATCAGCTACGTGCCCGTGCCGGACGCCGAACCCGACCAGGTGTTCCTCGCCTGGGCGGCGGGCCGCCGCTCACCGCTGATCACGGCGTTCGTCGAAGCCGCGCAGTCCCTCGGCTGAGGCGGGTCCCGGCGGCGCAGGGGGCGTTCCCCGCCGACCGGGCCGCCCCTGCCGCTGTTCCGCGGGGAGACACCTCAGCTCTGGGCGACCGCCTCAGCTCTGGGCGGCCGCCTCCCGCAGGGCGATCCGGTCCTCGCCCGCGTACACGTTCATCGAGCTGCCCCGCAGGAACCCCACCAGGGTCAGACCCGTCTCCACGGCCAGATCCACCGCGAGCGACGACGGCGCCGACACCGCCGCCAGCACCGGGATGCCCGCCATCACCGCCTTCTGTGCCAGCTCGAACGAGGCCCGCCCGGAGACCAGCAGGATCGCCCGTGACAGCGGCAGCCCGCCGTTCTGCAGCGCCCGCCCGACCAGCTTGTCCACCGCGTTGTGCCGCCCCACGTCCTCCCGTACGTCCAGCAGCTCGCCGTCCTCGGTGAACAGGGCCGCCGCGTGCAGGCCCCCCGTCCGGTCGAAGACCCGCTGGGCCGCCCGCAGCAGGTCGGGGAGGCTCGCCAGCAGCTCCGGTGTGACCCGGACCGGGGGAGTGTCGGCGATCGGGAAACGGGCGGTCGTCCGTACGGCGTCCAGGCTGGCCTTGCCGCACAGACCGCACGAGGAGGACGTGTAGACGTTCCGCTCCAGGGTGAAGTCCGGCAGGGCGACGCCGGGCGCGGTCTTCACGTCGACCACGTTGTACGTGTTGGAGCCGTCCGCTGTCGCCCCCGCGCAGTAGACGATGTTCTGCAGATCGTCCGCGGTCGCCAGTACGCCCTCGCTCACCAGGAAGCCCGCCGCGAGCGCGAAGTCGTCCCCGGGGGTGCGCATGGTGATGGCGAGCGGCTTGCCGTTCAGCCGGATCTCCAGGGGCTCCTCGGCGACGAGTGTGTCCGGCCGGGTGGAGAGCGCCCCGTCCCGGATGCGGAGGACCTTGCGTCGTTCCGTGACTCGTCCCATGTCCTGATCAGCCCCGGTTCTGTACGTGCTGGCAGCCGAAACGGCCCTTGATGCAGAGATTGCCGTGGGTCACCGGGTTGGCGTGCGGCGAGGTGACCTTCACGATCTCATTGTCCTGCACCTGGAGCGCGAGGGTGCAGCCCACCCCGCAGTACCCGCACACCGTCGCGTGGGGAAGGCGACGCAGCTGTTCACCGGGTGAGGGTGTTGGGGCGTGCGAGGGTCTGCGGGAAGCCGACAACTCGGACGCCCGATTCCTGTGGCTTCACCTGCCGTCGTACCCGTGGGTCACTGATCAGACTGTGGATCCCGCTACCCACGGCCACGAGGGGAATCCCGCCATGAACGGCTCGCGCATCGCCGCCATCGGTCACTACCAGCCCGCCCGGGTGCTCACCAACGAGGACCTGGCCGGCATGGTCGACACGAGCGACGAGTGGATCCGCAGCCGGGTCGGCATCCGGACCCGGCACATCGCCGGCCCCGACGAGCCGCTCGACGAGCTGGCCGCGCACGCCGCCGCCAAGGCCCTGGCCGCCGCCGGTCTGGCCCCCGGCGACATCGACCTGGTCCTGGTCGCCACCTCCACGGCGATCGACCGGTCGCCGAACACCGCCGCCCGGGTCGCGGCCCGGCTCGGCATCCCGCAGCCGGCCGCGATGGACGTCAACGTGGTGTGTGCTGGGTTCACACACGCGCTGGCCACCGCCGACCACACCGTCCGGGCCGGCGCGGCCACCCGGGCGCTGGTCATCGGCGCCGACAAGATGTCCGACGTCACCGACTGGAGCGACCGCAGCACCTGTGTGCTGGTCGGCGACGGCGCCGGGGCCGCCGTCGTGGAGGCCTGTCCGCCGGGTCAGGAGCCGGGAATCGGGCCGGTGCTGTGGGGATCGGTGCCCGAGATGGGGCACGCCGTGCGGATCGAGGGCACCCCGCCGCGGTTCGCGCAGGAGGGGCAGAGCGTGTACCGCTGGGCCACGACCCAGCTGCCGGCCATCGCCCGCCGCGCCTGCGAGAAGGCGGGCCTGGCCCCCGAGGATCTCGCCGGGGTCGTGCTGCACCAGGCCAACCTGCGCATCATCGAACCGCTCGCCGAGAAGCTCGGCGCCGTCAACGCCGTGGTCGCCCGCGATGTCACCGAATCCGGCAACACCTCGGCGGCCAGTGTCCCGCTCGCCTTCTCCAAGTTGATCGAGCAGGGAGCGCTCAGCACCGGCGACCCGGTGCTGCTGTTCGGCTTCGGCGGCAATCTGTCGTACGCCGGGCAGGTCGTACGCTGCCCGTGAGCCGGCGAAGCCGGTGCACCGGGCCGGATTGTCCGGCCCGTAGCTGGATTGTGTGCACCGCAGACTGTAGACAAAAGACAATCGACACTGAGCGTCCAGCGTCTACGCGCCAGACCTGCCCAGGAGGGGGACCGCGATGTTGCCGACCGGACTGCCACACGGGGCCGTGCCCAAGCTGGAGCGGCCCGGACCGCTGCGCGAACGCGTCTACGAGGCGCTGCTGGAGCTCATCACCACCCGCGCCCTCCAGCCCGGCCAGCACCTGGTCGAGAGCGAACTCGCCGGACACCTCGGCGTCTCCCGGCAGCCGGTGCGCGAGGCGCTGCAACGGCTCAACACCGAGGGCTGGGTCGATCTACGGCCCGCGCAGGGCGCGTTCGTGCACGAGCCGACCGAGGAGGAGGCCGACCAACTGCTCACGGTCCGCACCCTGCTGGAGGCGGAGGCGGCCCGGCTCGCCGCCATCGACGCCACCGCCGAGAAGGTCGGTGCGCTGGTGGAACTGTGCGCCGAGGGGGAGAAGGCGGTCGCCGACGACGACGTGGACCGCGCCGTCGCCCTCAACGCGGCCTTCCACGCCAAGATCATGGAACTTGCGGGCAACGCGGTCCTCACCGAGCTCGCCGCCCAGGTCGACCGGCGGGTCCGCTGGTGCTACACCCCGGTGGCCCAGCAGCGCGGACGGCAGTCGTGGATCGAGCACCGGGAACTGATCGCCGCGATCGCCGACCGCGACGACGAGCGGGCCGCCTACCTCATGCGGTACCACACCGAATACACCCGCCGCTCCTACCACGAGCGCAACGGGTCCTGATCACAAGGGCGCGTCCACCGGCCGGACCGCCGCGCACGACCGGGACTCCACCGCCGGCACGGCCACCAGAGCATCGTCTTGACGCCCGCCCCTCGCCAGCTGGAACCATCCGATGAGCGTGCTCGCCCACGCCGCCCTGGTGCAGGCCTTGGTGCAGGCCCTGGCAGGCAACGCCGTGATCGCCAAGACGCCGACCGACGGCGGTGTGGCCTGCCTGACCCTCGCGACGGCGCTCGCGCTTCGTCGTGCAGCGTTCCCTGTTCGACGCGTTCCTGTCCGCCTACCTCCCCGCGGTCCGCTCCGTCCGCGTCGGCCCCCGCGCGGTCGCGAATCCGGCCGACCCGCTGCCCGAGCTGGCCTTCGGGCCGCTGATCAACGCGGCCGCCAAGGAACTCACCGACCAGGTCGCCGAGGCCGTCGACCGGGGCGCCGTACCGCGGCCACCCCGCCGACACGCGATTCCTGCCGGGCTAGGACACCCGGGCCTACGTCCACCCGGTCACCCTCGTCAACCCGCCGCCACCCTCCCCGCTGCACCCCCCGGAAGCCTTCGGCCCCGTCGACACGATCGTGCCGGCCGACACCGAGGCCGAGCTGCTGGCCGCCATGAACGCGTCCAACGGGGCGCTGGTCGCCACGCTCGCCACGGACGACCGGGCCACCTACGACCGGCTCGCCCCGCAGATCCACGCCTTCAAGACCGGGCACGGCACCCCCCGCTCCCGCGGTGACTGCGACGAGTTGTTCGGCGGGTTCGGCGCGCCCTGGCGCGGCGCCTTCGTCGGCACGGCGCGCACGAGGAGGGCGCCGCTTCCCGAGTACCAGCTCAGGCCCTGACCCTCACCGACTGCATGCAAAATATTGCATTCTGCATACCGTCGCCGATCCCCGGCCCCTGCCCGCCCCGGGGCCGCCGCCCTGGGGCGGATACGCAGGTGAAACGCACTCCGAAACCTTGGTATTGTTGTCCATGTCGCCGCGGGGAACACCTGCGGCAAGGCGGCAGACACCTAGTCCGGGTGGCGGAATGGCAGACGCGCTAGCTTGAGGTGCTAGTGCCCTTTATCGGGCGTGGGGGTTCAAGTCCCCCCTCGGACACAACGATTGACGATACGGTGACGAGGGCCTCGATCTTACGATCGCGGTCCTCGTTGCGTGTTCGTAGCTGATGGTGACGCCCAGGGCTTCGTAGAGCGGACCTTTCTTCTCGGCGGCGGCGGTCTGGATGCGCTTTGCAATATCTCCAAGACTCTCAGTGATCTGCCGGATCTGTTGCGCGTTGAGCGGGGATTGCTTCTTCCGAGTGGCGGCGGGGTGCGCGTCGAGCTTCTTCTGCGCGGCGTCCTTGTCCCGCTGGGCCTCGTTGATCCACTGGGTGACGACGGCGGGGTCGGCTCCGGCGTCGAGGGCTGCCTGGTATCGGGCGAGGCGCCGCTCGCAGTCCTTGATCGCCTGGCGTGCTTGGGCCTGTTCGGGGGTCTGGGGCTCTGCGGTGCTTGCTGCGGCACTTGCGTGGGTGAGCGCTTCGATGGTGGCGGAGAGCCGGTCGGGGGCGAAGGTGCGGGCGATCCACCGGTCCAGGGCCTGGCACACGATGTCTTCGCGCAGGTAGACGGTGCGCGGGTGGGTGAGGTCGGGATAGAGGGCGGCTTCTTCCTCTTTGAACTCGCAGCGGTAGTAGACGCGGCTGCGGATGGTGGCGGGCTGCATTTTCCGCCCGCACAGGCTGCACCGGACCCGGCCGCGCAGAGCGTAGGGGCGCGCGCCCGGCTTGCCGGCGCGCTCCTGCCGCCCCTGGTTGCGGGCGCGCTGTGTGCGCACGGTGCGGGCGGCATCGAAGAGATCGGAGCTGATGATCGCTTCGTGGGCGGGTTCGTTGGAGTGGATCCACTCCTCGACGGGATTGTGGGTCATGTGGGTGCGGTGGCCGAGGGTGACGTCGTCGACGTCGAGAAGGCGTTCTTCCTTGCGCTGTTTGTTCCAGACCTCGTGGCCGGTGTAGCGGGGGTTGAGGAGGATGGCGCGCACGGCGCCCTGCTGCCATGCGGTCTTGTTGCGGTGCGGATTGCGGGTGGCGTCGTGGGCGGAGGGACAGGGGACGCCTTCCCGGGTGAGCTGGGCGGCGATGGCGCTGTAGCTCATGCCGTCCACGTACAGACGGAAGATCCGCTGCACGACGGGCGCAGCGGCGGGGTCGGGCTCGAGCTTATGGATGCGCTGGCCGGCGGCGGCCTTGGAGGGATTGGGGTGGGGGCCTGCGTCGGCGATCCGGTAGCCGTAGGGTGGCCGCCCGCCGAGGTAGCGGCCCTGGAGCTTGGCCTGGGAGCTCATCGCCGTGCGCACCCGGATCTTGATGCGGTTGCGCTCGCCCTTGCTCATGCCGCCGAAGACGGACATGACGAGGTCGTGGGCCTCGTTGTCGGGGTCGATGGGTCCGCCCACCTCCGGGACCCACAGGGGGATGCGGAAGTGGACGAAGACGGGGAAGGTGTTGCCGAACTGGTTGCCGTAGAAGGTGCGCTGGGGTTCTCCGATCACGACGGCCTCGAAGCCGCGGTTGGGGTCGCGGAGGGCTTGGAGGAGTTCGTTGGCGCGGGGGCGGCGCTGCCAGGGCAGGGAGCGGCTGTGGCCGATGTCGAAGTACTCGGCGACGATCTGGCCGCCGGCGGGTTCGATCAGGGCTCGGGCGCGGGTGAGCTGCCAGTTTCTGGAGGCCTCCGGGTCTTGGAGGTCCTCGGTGGAGCAGCGGCCGGCGAACGCGAAACGGATCATGTCCGGTCAGACCCCCGGGGTGTAGGCGTGGAGCGCGTTGCGGGTGTTATGTGGCGCTCTGTCGTACCTCGGATGGGCGAGAAGAGCCAGTGGGGTCCTCCTGTGCTAGCCGTTTCCGGCTCCGGGGCATGCTTGGGCGGGATCGGCGACCAAGGCGTGAAGGAGGTGCAGAAGGGCGGCAGCGACGGACTCGGTCACTTCGGGTGGCTCGTCGGGGAGCGACACGCGGATCTTCTGGGGGTCGTCCGGCCTTGAGTATGCCTCGGATGCGGGCTGGAACATGCGCTGTTGGCGCCGGGACCAGATAACTCCTCGATGCTGACACATCTCTTATAGGGGTATTACACGGCAGCTTTGCCGTCTTGTGCCGACCGAGGAACGCGCTGAAGCGGAACCGTCGCGAACGTGGGCCGGCCGTTGGTGGGGACGGCTGACCGTCTCGATCTGAACCCGGCGTACAGCCCGACTCGTCTGCCGCTCTTTATTTCCGCAGGTCAGGCGCCTTTCCTCGGCGTGGACAAATCGGCCGGGTCGAATTGGAGTCGAAGTGCGTCACGGAGTCTGGACGGCACCACCCTCTGCGAGGCGACGAACACCCTGGTCAGGGCAGATGGAGACGCCGACGACAGTACTGGGAGAACAGTCCGAATAGGCATTTCCAGTTTACGCGCCGAGGAAACAACGGAGTGGCCCCGGACCTGTGGCTCTCCGAGTGACTCTGCAGCCCTTCAGTCCGGGATTGCCCGTCTTGATCGTCAGCTTATTCGCGATCTCCGGGACGGGGACGCCGCGGTCCTTCAGCGCGCGGGCGAAGACGAGCATGTCGTCGATGACCTTGGGCCGTCCGCCGTGGTTGCCCTTGGCCGCGGCGGTGACCTGGCCCTCCAGGGTCTTCTCCCGGATGTAGTTGCGCTCGATCTGGACGGCGGCGGCCAGGAGTGCTGATCTTCTCGGAGAAGATCCGCTTGCAGAGCGGTTCGAGCGCATCGAGCTGGCTCTGCAACTCCTGCTGGGCGGTCGAGCAGCGGGCGTACCCGATCCGGATCGGCTTGGCCGTCGTGGCGGCCGACGCCGCCACGACGGGCGGGCCCGGTTTCCACGGCCGACCCGGTCCCCGGTCCTCCGGCACGAGGAGGTCGAGTTCCTCCCGGAGGGTGGTCACGAGGACGAAGCGGGCGGTGTGGTACTTCGTCGCGGTCTTCCCGCCGCGGGTGCGGTACGGACTGCCGGCAAGGGCTTCACACTTCGGACAGTCGTTTCGTTCTACCGCGACTTCGGCTGATCGCGCGTCAGATCCACCCCGGAAGCCTGTCAGAACTGTCTCGCAGAACGTCCCGGTTTTGAGCACGTGATCGACTCCGGGCTCTCGCGGAACTCTCGCAACCGGTCAATTATGAGAATCGGGCGGGAGTGGATTTTCCCCGAGCCAGCGACGGACTGCCTGTGCTTCCTTGGCATCTCCGAATTCATCGAGCAGATCTGCTTGTAAGCCCAGCACAGCGTGAAGTTGCGGAAGTATGAACGGTGTCGCAGCAATGTGCCTGCGGTAGAATTCCACAGCCTCACCTGTCGCACGCAACGCTGCCGAGAGGCCGCCCTGCTCTGCCAGAACCATCGCGAAGGCAGCCAGCGAGGCGGCTAGGTCGGGTTCGTAGACGGCCGGGTTGTCCACTGCGAGTTGCTGGTAGATCTCCACTGCCTGCTTGGTGGCGTTCAGGGCCTCGCTCCGTCGCCCCGCCTGCGCCAGTTGGATGCCGAGGTTGGTTAACGAGGCGGCCAGGTTGGGTTCGAAAGCTGCCGGGTTGTCCACTGCGAGTTGCTGGTAGATCTTCACTGCCTGCTTGGTGGCGTTCAGGGCCTCGCTCCGTCGCCCCGCCTGCGCCAGTTGGATGCCGAGGTTGGTTAACGAGGCGGCGAGGTCGGGTTCGAAGACGGCCGGGTTGTCCACTGCGAGTTGCTGGTAGATCTCCACTGCCTGCTTGGTGGCGGTCAAGGCCTCACTCCACCGCCCCGCCTCCGTCAGTCGGCTACCGAGACTGGACAGTGAGGTAGCGAGGTCGGGTTCGTAGACGGCCGGATTGCCCGCCGCGAGCCGACGCCGGATCTCCACTGCCTGCTTGGTGACGGTCAAGGCCTCACTCCACCGCCCCAGCTCCGTGAGTTGGCTACCGAGGTTGGTTAACGAGGCGACCAGGTTGGGTTCGAAAGCTGCCGGGTTGTCCACTGCGAGTTGCTGGTAGATCTCCACTGCCTGCTTGGTGGCGTTCAGGGCCTCGCTCCCTCGTCCCATCTCCGTCAGTTGGCCACCGAGGTTGGTTAACGAGGCGGCGAGGTCGGGTTCGTAGACGGCCGGATTGCCCGCCGCGAGTCGACGCCGGATCTCCACTGCCTGCTTGGTGGCGTTCAGGGCCTCGCTCCCTCGCCCCGCCTCCGCCAGTTGGATGCCGAGGTTGGACAGTGAGGTAGCCAGCCCAGGCTCGTAGGCGGCCGGGTTGCCCGCCGCGAGTCGCACGTAGATCTCCACTGCCTGCTCGGTGGCGTTCAGGGCCTCGCTCCCTCGTCCCATCTCCGTCAGTTGGCCACCGAGGTTGGTTAACGAGGCGGCGAGGTCGGGTTCGTAGACGGCCGGATTGCCCGCCGCGAGTCGACGCCGGATCTCCACTGCCTGCTTGGTGGCGTTCAGGGCCTCGCCCCACCGCCGCACCTGCGACGACCGGATGCCGAGGTTGGACAGCGAAGTAGCGAGGCCGGGCTCGTAGGCGGCCGGGTTGCCCGCCGCGAGTCGCACGTAGATCTCCACTGCCTGCTCGGTGGCGGTCAAGGCCTCACTCCACCGCCCCATTTCCGCCAGGCGGCTACCGAGACTGGTCAACGAGATGGCGAGGTCGGGTTCGTAGACGGCCGGGTTGTCCGCCGCGAGTTGCTGGTTGATGTGAACGAGGGCGGTATCAAGGCGAAGGGCGAGAGGGGCGGTGATGCGGGAGGGGGAGGGGAGTGCGTCTGTTGCCGCCTGGGCGGCTTGGTAGGAGAGGAAAGCGGTGTCCAGGGCCGTGTCCAGGGTGTGCAGAACTTGTTCGCTGTCGGGGGTACGGCCGGCGTTGTAGTGGGCGATGGCGGCACGGGCTATGACGGTGATGAGCTGGGCCTGCTGTCCGGGCGCTGCCGCGTTGAACAGAGCGGGCAGCAGGATGTTGCCTTCGGCGAGGGTGTGAGAAGCGAGGTACTCGGCGATGCGGTCGGGTTGGAGGGAGCCCCAGTAGCGGTCGCCGTCGGCTGGGTACAGGGAGGCGAGCCAGTTGGCGGCAGGTGCCGTCTGGTGGGCGGGCAGGTCGGGCAGTGTCGTGAGGACGCGCAGGGCCTCGTCCTTCGTGGCGGCTCCGCACAGGGCGGCCACCGCCACGGCAGCGCCCAGGGTGGGGGCAGGCAGGTCGAGTCTGTAGGCGGACGATTTCGCGCTGGCCTCCCAGAAACGGTCCTCGTGTTTGAGGAGGGTGCGCTCCGGTGGTGTGCCGGGGGCCGCATCGACGGGCCGGGGTCCGTGCTGCAGGAGGCCGACCAGGGCGGTCATCTGCAGCGTGAGGATGTTGTCGTAGCGGTGCTCGTGCAGGTCTGCGGGGGGCCGCAGCGCGGTGGCCAGGGATGTCCAGTCGTGTTGGGGCAGGGTGGGGATCAGCGGAAGCAGGCAGGCGAGGTCCTGGGCTGCGCGGTGGAAGGCGTGGTGGCGGTCCCTGGTGGGTCGGCTGGTGGGAATGAGCGGGGCGCGCGGGGTGACCGGGGCTTCTTCGAGCAGGTCCCGTACAGCGGGGACGGCCTGGAGTGAGCCGGTGCGCCATTGGCCGTCGGATCGAGCCAGGAGTAGCACGCGCACGCGGTGGCGGGAGCGGTGCAGGTGGGTGATGAGGCGGCGGAGCAGGCGGGGGCGGGTCTCGGCGTAGTCGACGACCACGAGTAGGGGCAGGGATGTGGTCAGGGTGGTGAAGTCGGGCGGTGCGGCGTCCGGGGCGGGGTCGTCGGTGAGGTCGGAGCGCAGGTGCCCGGTGACCCAGCCTCGCCAGCCGACGGTGTCGGTGAGGCGGCGGGCGAGGCGGGTCTTCCCCTGTCCTCCGGGGCCGGTCAGCACTCGCAGCTGGATGGCGGGCGGGCCATTCTCGCACCAGGCTTGCAGGTCGGCGAGTTCTGTGGCGCGGCCGTGGAAAGCGACGGCCTCGGTATTGGCGCGCAGGAGGGCGGCGGGGGAGCTGAGGTTGCGGTCGACTGCGGCGGGGGTGAGCAGGGCGGCGGGTTCTACCGGTTCGAGGACGGGTTCCCAGCCGTCGGTGTGCTTGGTGATCAGGGCACGGAAGGCGTCGTCAGCGATGAGACATGAGGCGGGGGTGGCGGTCAGGCGAGTACCGCCGTCGGCCTGGCGGTCGCGGCGTATGACGCCGCACAGCAGGTCTTCGCCGTAGCCGTCCTCGGTGAGGACGGCAGCTCCTGACATGCCCGCCCAGCGGCTCCGGCCGCCGGGGGGGTCTGCCGCGGCGGGAGTGGGCGCGGTGCCGGTGAGCTCGTAGCGGCCGGCCAAGGATCCGCTCCCTGGGGGGATGTGGCCGATGAACTGCTCATCCCGCCGTCGGCCGTCTGTGGCGTCCTTCTGCATGCGGGGAAAGCCGCCCGAGGTGACCGGGTGGGGGCGGGCTCCGATGATGATGCCGTACCGCTGGGGCGGCCGGGTAAGCAGATCGCTCAGGGACTGCGGTACCTGCCAGCCCTGGCCCTCGGCAATCTCGATCAGCGCGGCATCCACGACAGAGTCTTTGCGCTGCCAGCACACGGCCGCGGAGAACTCCTGATCGCCGGCATCGGGCAGGCTCACCGTGACCGGATCCCCGGCTGCCGGATCCAGATGGTCCAGGACGTGAGCGGCGGTCAGCACCAGACGCGGCGCGACCAGGTAACCCGACCCGAACCCCTCCTTCCTCTCTCCCTTCACCAGCCGGTCCACCCGGATCTGCACCCGTCGGTCTAACTCCATCAGTTCTCCCCCGCTCCCCCTCGGGCTTCTCGCATGTGCCCGGAGAAGCTATTCGTCGTCACTGACGTCGATGTCCCCGCCGCCGGGCCGGTGCGGGTTCAGCTTCACGGTCATCGTGTGAATGGCCTTCGTGCCGCTCTCCTTCTTTCCGCCCAGGCTGATCACGCTCCACCGCAGCCCCCCGTTGACTCCTTTTGTACCGGTGAGCTCCAGGCCGAGGTCCAGCGTGATCTCTCCCAGCGTGAACAGCACCCCCCGGTCACCGCCCGCAGGACCGGCGATCCGGTCCTGGGCCTCGGCGATCTGGTCCCGCAGCAGCGTGATCGCGTCCGCCAAATCCATCCACCCCTCATCCGGGCCGCTCGCGACGCCCATGCCCCTCCCCCTCCTTCATCTCTCTCGCCCTGCTGCCATGCGGCACAGAGCGTCTCCACACCTATTTCTCCCGGCGCGAATCGTCAGAAACCGCGGGCGTCGGTGCGTCGCTGAGCGCCTGTTACGCCCGGTGCCGTCGACCCTGAGGACCGGGGAGTGTGCGTCTGCGCCCCTATCCGTCGTCATCCGCGTCGTCACGGGCCGGATCGCGTAGGGGCCGCATCGTCCCGTCGCCGGCGACGGGACGGGCGGGTTTGGCGATCTCCATCGCGTACACCGGACCCGGCCGCCACGAACCGGGCTTCAGGTCCCGCCCCAGATCTGTCAGCCGTGCCAGCACCCCACGTGCGTACTCGGCCACCTGATCGCTGACCTTCCCGTCCTCCAGATCATTCGCCTGAGCTTCCTGCCATGCCGCCAGCAGAGAGGACTCGGATTAAAGAAGATCACCCATAAGAAGCCCTTTTCGCTTTGCGGGCCCAGACATTATCTTTCCATACCCTTCGAGCGGGCGTTGTTCTGCAATGCAGGGCTCTACTTCCCGTCGCTCCTGCTTCCCACGTTTCTATGCCCTTCGGGCAGGTGTTGTTCTGGAATACGGATGGCAAGAATCGCCCAATCCTGACGTTGCAGCGTTTCTATGCCCATCGGGCGGGCATTGTTCTGCAATTTACCCGAACTGAAGGACCCGCGGACCGAGTGGCTCGAGTTTCTATGCCCTTCGGACGGGCGTTGTTCTGTACTTCCCGCTTTTTGCCCCGGTTGACCTGCGGTGATGCTGTCACGCTGCGCAGGATCATGCTCCACGGCTTCCATAGGATGATGACTTGCGCACCTGTTGGCGCTTCGGTGGGCCTGACGTGCGAAAACGCGTTGTGCAGGAATCGGGGTTTCGGGGGGTGTCGTCGTGGGTGCGGCTACGTGGGCGGACACGAGAGGCGGACTTGGGTGTGGCCAAGGCCGTGGGTAGTTTGGGCGCCTGCGCCAGCGATGCTGGCGAATTGGGACAGTGCGGTGAACTGCTGCTGCATAGCGGGCGTTTGTGGACCGTGGAGGCGGAAGGTTGCTGTGCCGGTGAAGCCGACACGCGTGCCGGAGCCGAGGTCAACGGGGCTGGAGCAGATGTCGTGTGCGCAGAGGACCACGGTGCCCAGGAGTTCTTTTTCTTCTACGTCGGTGATGTGGGCTTGTTCGGGGGCGTAGCGGTTCCAGCGTCGTATCAGGCTCCCATAGAGCAGTCCCGGGTCCGGCAGGGGATGTGCGCGGCCGGCGCGAGAGAAGTAGGTGACGGAGCGGAAGTGCATGACGGCCCGTTCGGCGGGCATCGCCATCGCCAGGGCGGCATACGGCATGGCCTCTTCCCATGCAGAGGCGACGGTGAAGAACTGGGCACCCAAGCGCAGACGGGTTCCCGTCAGCAGGGTGAGATCGGGGCGGGGGGCGTCGGGGAGCCAGCCGAGGTGCAGGACGGCTGCGGCACCGGGCGCATTGCGGCCCCGGCCGTGGGCGGCCATGAGGGGAGAGACGGTGTAGGGCTTGGTCTGGGCGTGGTGATCGGCACCGGCCTGTTCGAGGAGGGTGGCGGCGAGCCCGTGGAGTTGCTTGGGCGGGACGGGGCGTTCGGTGGGGCGTTCGGCCTTCAGTACGAGGCTCCAGCGGAACGGCATCAGCTGCTCCTTGCCGGAGGGGCCGGATAGGGAGGACGGTCGGCGGGGGTCTCGCGTACGAAGGTGACGGGGGCAGCTCCGGTGAGCTCGAGGAGCTCGATGCTGCTGGCGGCCAGGGGTCGGTCGGGGCGGCCGACCTGGTGGTCGTCGCCTGGCCAGGCAATGGCGGGACGGATGCGCACGGGCACGGATTCCCCGGTCGCGCCCGTGTCGGGCAGCAGTGCACAGGTCAACGCGCGGCCGGTGTCGATACGTGAGCGGAGCGCGGTCTGGGAGGTCCAGGCCCACAGGTGGGTGGCGACGGGCGGTTCGGCGGGCAGGGCGGTGGCGGGTTCGAGGCGGAAGCCGTTCAGGTCGGTCCAGGCGCAGCGGGCTCCGGTGTAGGCGGAATCCTCGGTGAGCAGGGCGCGCAGCGCGGGCCAGGTGAGGGTGCCGATGCGGTGCAGGCGCATGCGGACCGTACGGACGAGGGGTGGCGGGGCAGGGCGGACGGACGGGGTCATACGGCGGCTTCCGGTGAAGAGGAGGCGAAGAGGGCACGGCCGAGGCGGGCGCGGGCCTCGCGGGCTGCGGCGCCCAGGAACATCGCGGTGGACGGGCTGGTTTGTGTGCCGTCGCTGTCGTCGTCGGCGCCATGCAGGGTGCCGTAGCCGCGGGTGGTGGCGTGGCCGATGCCGATCGCGCCGGTGTGCAGGTCGTGCAGGGCCAGGCGAAGCACGTCGAGGAGGAGCTCATCCGGTGGTGGCGCGTGGGCGGGGTCGGGCGGATCATCGAGGATGCGTAGTTCGGCGCGGGCCTGCTCGACGACTTCGTAGGTGTAGAGAACGCCGGCGGCGACGCCTGCGGTGACGCGGTCGAGCGCGATGTGGTTGCGGCGGGTCACCCGGGCCGGGGCGCCGCCGTCCGGGCCGAGGTGGGGGGCGTCGTGGGCGAGCAAGGGGGAGTCGAGGAAGACGAGGCGTCCGCGCCCTCCGGTGTGCCCGAACGCCCGGCAGATGCGGCAGGTGCCCTGACACTGCGGCTTCTCACCTTGCTCGCCGTCCTGCTTCACGCCGGTCCCGTGCGTGTCCGGGGTTTGTGTGTGCGGCGGCGAGCAGGCGTTCTGTCCGAGGCTGTGGAGGATGAACTCGCAGCGGGACCGCAGCAGGCCCTTCCAGGCGGAACCGGGTATCGCGGGACGGTCTTGGTGGTCGCGGTGCAGCAGGGCCGCGTCGGTCGCGCGGCGGCCTTCCTGCGACATGCGGCCGGTGCCGATGTGCAGGGCGTCGACGACGTCGAAGGCCAGGACACGGCCCAGCAGCAGATGGTACCCAGCGTTCTGCGCCTTGGCGTTCTCCTGCCCGTCGAGGTCTGAGCTGTGTCCGGGGTCGTCGCTGCGGGGGAGGAGCTGCGCTGCGATGTCCTGCGCGTCGTCGTAGAGAGCCGGGCCGCCTTTGAGAAGCCAGTGGCGGCGGTCGGCGGGGTCGGTGAGGTCGAGGGTGCGGCGGCGTGCTGCAGTGATGCGGGCGCGGCCGTGGCCGGTGCCGCGGGAGCCGCCGATGACCGGACGCCAGGTGGCCAGCAGGCCTTCCAGCGCCAAGGCCCGTTCCTCTGCGGCCCGGGCGGATCGCTCGTGGGCGTCGACCCGTTCTGCAGCTGGGGTGGCGGGGGGGACGGGGTCGGCGTCGAGGCGCAGCCACAGGGTGATCTCGGCGCCGGGCGGGAGGAGTTCGCGGGTGAACAGGGCATGAGGCGTCACAGCTGCGCGGTGGCGGTCGATGGCGTTGCGGGTGCGGTGCACGGTCTTGGGCGCGGTGTCCGGCAATCGGGTGTGGGTGCCGAGGAAACGGACGGGTGAGGCCACCGCGATGGTGCGCGGGCGCGTGGGGTCGTCCGGGTCGGTCTCCTGGCGGGTGCCGCCGAAGAGGAACAGGACCGCCTCCGGGCCGCTGTGGGCGGCGGCGTGGGCGCTGAGGGAGCCGGCCAGAGAGGTGGCCGGCACGGCCGGGCGGCCGGTGTGGTCGCGGGCCACGGGCAGAGCGGCGTCCAGGGCGCTGCCCGGTCCCCGGCTCTCCGGGGCGCTGACAGCGCCGGGGGTGTCGAGGGTGAGGACGAGTTCATACAGTCGGATGATCACCGGTCGTCTCCCGTGGGGGCCGTGGAACCCGCGCCGTCGTCCTCCGGGCCCGCGCTCCTACCGCTTCGGATACGGGCTTCGAGGCGTATGAGGATGGCGTCGAGGAGCGGCAGTTCGTGGTCGGGCCGCATCAGGATTGCTTCGACGGTGCGGCGCTGGCCGGGGGTGAGGCCGGCCAGGTGCGGGCGGTCCAGGAGGCTGGTGTGGCGTTCGGCGCCCTGGGCGCGGGCGGTGATGTAGGCGCGCAGTTCGTTGAGGAACCATGCACCGTGGCCGGTTTGCGTGAGGATCTGGGCGGCGGCTTCCACCCGGTCCGCATCGCTGTACCCGGCGGGCGCGGCGGCCGTCAGGCGTGGTGGTGCGGTAGGCCGCCAGGCGGTGGCGGCCACGGTCAGGGAGCCGAATCCCTCGGCGCGCCGCAGCCCGAGACCGCGGTCGGCGAGGGCGGCCACGCGGCCGGGCTCCGGGGGCCGGGCGGGTTCGATGAGGTAGGTGCTGCCCGCGCTGGCCGCGAGTTCCACGGGTTTGGGCAGGTTGGCGGCGGCGTGCCAGCCGCCGATGTGCTCGTGCCGCATCCAGGACCGTACGAGGGTGACCGGCACGCCGAGCAGGTTACCGAGTTCGCCGGTGTCGGGGGCGGTCATGGGCAGCCCGCAGGGGTCGGTCAACAGGGCGGGCGAGGTCAGCCGTAGAGCAAGGCACTTCCCGGCGCCGGCACCGGGGTCGTCGGTGCTGGAGCGGGGGGCTGCGCCCGCGCCGCCCGCGGCGGTCGACATGGCCGGGGTGGCGGGGGTGAGGTGGAGGTCGGCGCCGCCGCCGGTGCTGCGCCGCCCGCCGAGGTGGAGACGGTGGCGGGCGGGGCGGGTGAGCCAGGCGAGCGCTCCGGCGGACAGGCTGGCGGGGACGACGATCCGGCCGGTGAACGTGCGCGCGCGGCCGTCACGCATGCGGGGCCGCAGCGCTTCCCGGGTGAACAGCAGGCCGTCCTCGGCGGTCCCGGTGGCGTCGTCGAGCTGCAGCCGTACCGCCTGGCTGACCAGGTCGCGGGTGGACTCGCTCGGTGACGCGGCCGTGTGGACCGGCTCCACCACGCCCTTGGACCGCATTCCGGGGGCCTTGCAGTGCGGGCACAGGCCGTCGTCGGCGGCCGGGAACGCCTCGTCCTCGACCCAGCTCGCGCATGTCTGGTTGCGTGGGTATTTGCAGCGCAGCACGGACATCGGCACGATCTGCCAGCCCGGCGCGTACAGCGGTTCGTAGCGCACGCCGCCTTCGAACAGTTCGATGAACTGGGCGTACAGGGCGGGGTCGGCGTTCTGGAGGCGGTCGGGTGTGCCGTGGGCGGCGATCCAGAGGGCGGCGAGTGCGCCGCGCAGGACCGAGCCGGGGATGTGCCGGTGGGTGCGGGTGGGCGCGGTGCCGGCGGGGCGGGTGCCCAGGGCGAGCGGCTGGCGGGCGGTGACGGTGGCGTCGTACACCGTCACGGTGCTGCCCGCTGCGGGGGCCGGTGGGGCGGTCATCGGGCGTCTCCCGTCTCGGTGGGCGCGGGCGCCGGGCCGGTCGCGGCGGATCCGCCGGCGGGGTGAACGGGTGGGACGGGCTCGTCGGCCTCGTCGGCGGGCACGGCGGCGAGCTGGTCGAAGCGGGCCAGGAGTGTGCCGTCCAGCGCGGGTTGGTCGGTTTGGCAGCTGACCCAGCCCAGGCCGCGTCGGCGTCCGGCACCCAGTTCGTGCAGGCCGGCCGCTGCGCAGGCCAGCACGGCGAGGTGATCCTGCTCGGCCAGGCCGGACAGGGGTCGGCCGTCGCGGTCGAGGGGGAGCGGCCCAGTGCGGGTGACGGTGAAGCGGGCGGTGGCGGCGGACATCTCCTCGGCGAACACGAGGTGGTCGCCGAGGGCGGTCCCGGTCGCCGGATCAATTTTGACCCGGGCGCGCAGAGCGACGGGCGGGGTGAGGTCCGCATCCGTCTCCGCTTCCGGTTCTGGGCCCGCCCCTCGAGGTCTGCGCTGGTCCTGGGGGTGCGTCGGGTCCCAGGGGCCCGGCGGCGGGGCGAACCGTGCCGGGCTCCAGTGCCACGGGCACGGACGCCTGGGGGTACCGAACACGGCGTCGACGACCTCCGGACGGTAGGGCAGCAGCCGTTCGGCGCTGGCCCGCATCAGGCCCTTGAGGGAGGAGGCGGGCACGGGGGTGTCCCGGTCGATGGTGGCGTGGGCGGTGCCGTCGGCGTTTCCGGTCCCGACGCGAAAGGCACTGTGGAAGGTGAGCGTGATGATCATGAGGTCGGCCACCACCGGGCGATGCGCAGGGCATGGGACAGGGTGATGGGCTGCGGCTGCAAGCCGGAACCGGCAAGAGCCGGTGCCCCGGTGGCGGAAGCAGGCGACAGCTCGGGTAATCCGGTGGGCACGAAGACGCCGAGGGCATCGGCCAGGTGCTGGTGCCCGACGCGGGCGCCGACCGTCCGGGCGGCGATCAGCGGCCCGTGTGCTCTGACGGCGGCGGCCAGCTCACGGCGGTGGCTGCGCGGGGCCCGGGCCAAAGCGGTGAGCGCCGTGCGGGCCCGCGCATCCAGGGCCATCGGCGGCTTATCCTGCACGGTCCGCGGCGTGTTCAGTGCTGAGGCCGGGGCTGTGAGGGCGAGGGCGGGATCGTCGGTGCCCTGCGGTCCGTCGGCGGTGACGTCGACGAAGTCGACCGAGCACGCGGCGCCGCTGGTGGCCCGTTTGGCGCGGGCGAGGCGTTCCTCGGCCAGCTCGACCACGAGGTTCATGGGGTAGGTGCTGTGGGCGAAGACGATCCCGGCCGATGCGGTCGGCGCTGTGGGGTGCTCGTGCCCGGGAGGCGGCTCGGGGAGCAGTCCGAGGACCGGCGTGGTGGCTTCCTCGAGCAGGGTGCGGAACGTGTCGAGGTAGGTGAGCGTGAACGTCCACGCCCGGTCGGCGGGCAGGGTGACCAGGACGTCATCGCCGCCCACCACGTGCGGGACGACGAGCAGCGGGCCGTCGCCCCCGGTGTCGTCCATTGCTTGCAGGGTCGCCCACTCCAGGGCGTGGACGGTGGCGTCGGCGAGCTTGACCGAGATCGTCTCCTTGGCCCCTCTCAGCTCGTCCGCCCGCGGGGCCGAGGAGGCCGCCGAAGCGAGGGCGCGGAAGAAGGCGCCGACGGCGTTGCCGTCGAGGTAGACAGTGGCGAGCTGGGTCGCACGGGAGCCGCCCGCGTCGGCCGACCCGCCCCTGGTCTCCCGCCCGCCTTCGCCGCGCCCGTCTCCCCCGGCACCGCGGGGGCCGGCACGCCGGCCAGCCGGCCCGTCCACCCTGGGCTGCTCGCCCGGCATGTCTACGTCCGGTTCCTCTTCGCTGTTGTGCAGGGAGAAGCGGGCCAGCTCCGTAAGGGTGTCGGGGGCCTCGGCGCAGCCGATCGCGGCCCGCAGCCGGGACTCGGCGCTTGCCCCCGTATCGCCCTTCCGTTCCCCGGCCCGGGCCTGTCGGTCGTGCTCCAGGCGGTGCGCGCAGTCCGGGCAGATGGCCTGCAGTTTACGTTCACCCGGTACCGGGCGGCGTACGGCGGCAGGGTCGGTGTGGCACAGCCGGCAGGGCTGGGCGAGGGGGAATTCGGCGGGCGCCGGCAGGTCGATGCGGGCCTCACCGTGCACCTGACGCGGGACCATATCGGCCACCCGCGCGGCGAGATACGTCTCGCCCGTGCCCCACACCGCCTCCAGCTCCGCGCCGGGGAACTGCTCCCGCAGCCCGTCGAGGACCGCATCGGTCACCTGCTGGATGCGCCGATCGCGCTCGCCGGGATCGTGCGCGGTCAGGCGCAGGCTGATGACACCGTCCGCCCTGCCCGCCTCCGGGTTCACCTCGGCCCATCCGGCGAGCCGGCCGGGCAGCCCGGCCGCCACGGCCGCGCTGTCGGTGGCGCGGGCCAGGTGGTCACTGGCGGCGCGGCGGCCGCGTAGCTTCGCGGTACGGGCGAGGTAGCGCTGGATACGGGCGAAGCCGATGTCGATGTACACGTGGGTGAGCGGGGTGCAGGCGCCGGCGGTTGGGGCCGCCATACGGTGTGGGTGTGGTGGCCGCTGCCCGTTGCGTGCGTGCTCCTCGCCGGTGACGGTCATGCTCGCCCTCGCCCCCCGTTCCCGCTATGGTCATCGTTCCCGTTTCTGCCGCTGGTGCGGGTTTGGGCATCGGCCTTGCGCAGCCGCTCCGCGCCCTGTGCCCGCTGCTCGGCATCCGGCACTGTCTCCAGGCCCAGCTGTGCCGGCCTGGCCGTGGCGGGAGGCAGGCTCGTCAGCGGGTGGTAGGTCTCCTTTTCCGGCTCCCGGCGGTTGGGTTCGCCGCGAAAGCCACGACTTTGCTTCCAGAACTCGAAACTCGGCATCAGATGCTGCGCAGGCAGGGCCCCCTCCTCCGGCAGGGGCCCGGCAGGGGGGTACCACACCAGGTGCGGAGCGGCCCGGTCCAGCGTCAGCGCATGCCGCAGAGCCGACCAGGTCCTGCGGACCGGGTCGGGAACGGAGTCCGCGAACGCGTCGACCGCTGCCTGCAGCCTGACCGTCGTGGCAGCCTCGTCCTCTTGCCGGCCGGTGTACCGGCCCACGGCGCTCTCCACGCGCAGGGAGGTGATCCGCGACGTACAGGTGCCAAAGCCCAGAGGCCGCCCGCCGCCCAGGGCGAAACCGATGGCATCGTCCCCGCCTATGCCCTCCCAGTCGCCTTCGCTTTCGGGCAGGCGCAGGGCGTACTGCGGGGCCAGGGCCGCCAGGACGCCGCCGAGTTCGGCGCGATCCAGGTTCTCGTAGTGGACGGTGTAGCGGAAACGCGCCCGCGCCGGGACGGCCTCGGCGTGGGTGAGCATCCTGTTCTCGCTATCGTCGTCCCGGGCGTAGAGCTCGTGGAAGACCTCGGGCCGGTTTGCCGTGGCACGGAAATACGGGCGGCGATCGGGACGCCCGGTCAGCCAGTACTGCTTGCGCCCGCGCAGGTTCCGCCGGCTCTGGGCATCCAGGGCGGAACCCCACTCGCGCAACGGGTCGGCCTGCGGCATGGGTTGGGGCACCTTCTTGCCCTTGGGGGTTTCCAGGTAGAACTGCCCGGCACCCGGGCGGGGCGCCGACAACGGAGGAAGAGCGACGGCAACGGGCTCGCACAGAACACTGCCGGAAACGTCGTCCCCACCTGAAGGGAGCCCATCGGAGAACCGCAGATGCCCCCGGTAGGACCGCTGCCGGGCCGCCGCTCTGTCGGATCCGCCGGTGTCGGCGGATCCGAAAATGCGGCAGGTCGGGCACAGTTCACGCTCGTCGCGGCACGGGTGCAGCACCCCGGGCACGCGCTCCGCGGCGGTGTGCCCGCCGCCCGCGTGCCGCCAGACTTGCGACAGCGAGATCTCCTCGACCGCCACCAGCCCAAGCCCCGGCTGCGTCGCCTTCCCGGCCGCCTTGCCCTGCCTGATCCACACCACCTGGCCCTCGAACAGCCGCCGCCGGGCAGCGATGCGCCGTCCGACGACTTCCGGCTCCCGCGCGAGCTGTTTGGTGCGCCGGACGGGGAAACGGACCGGTACAACTTCCGGCTTCTCGTCGTGCTCCCTGCCCTCCTGGCGGGCCCTGCGCATGTCGTCCGTGCCGTCGACGGCATCCAGATACCGCTGCCACGCCTGATCCCAGCCCGTCCCGGTCTGCACCTCGCTGCTGCGCGCCGCAAGTTTGCCGACCGCGCAGAAGTACCGGGTCTCGACCCAGCCGTACGTCTTGTTCCTGCGCTCGCCGGGACGGGCACTGCCGTCGGTGACCAGCACGACCCAACTCTCGCCGCGTCTGACCTTCGCCGGGTCGGTGAGCTGTCGGCGCCACACCGCACGACCGTTGTTCTTCCCGAAGCTGACCCGCTCGCCTCTCGACTCCAGGTGCACCGTCGCGCCGGTCACCACGGCTTCCGCGCTGCCCAGCGCCTCCGTCTGGGCCAGATCCCTGGCGGGAACCCACACCACGTCCGCGTCGCAGACGTTCAGCCGGGTCGGGCGTCCGTCCCGGTCGATGGCGTCCACACGGGCAAGCCGCCAGCCCGGGCGGTCGCGTGCGACGTCGCGGTAACCGGGCCGGAAGTCAGCGTCGAAGACTCGTAAACAGCCTCCGGCGAGGGTTTCGTGCAGCGAGCGCACGGCACCCGCGAGGGATGAGCCGGGGATGAAGGGCACACCCTGGCCATCCGCACCCCTGCCCGGACGCCGGGGGAACGTCCCCTCCTCACCGGGCCTGATCCCCCGCAGCAGCAGCGGACTGCACACCGTCAGCTCGACCCCCACGCTGCCGCTGAACCGGCCGCGCTCGAGCCGCTCGTGGCCGGCGGGGGCACGGCGGATAGCGGAGCGGTCGGCGGGATCGGGGAAGGCAGGAAAGGGAACGAAGGTGTACGGATTGACGAAGACATCCGCAGCGGCAGGAGCGGTGAACGCCCCTCCGCTGCCGCCGCCCGCAGGCTGCCTGCCGTTGTAGTTACGCCGGCTCATCGGCCCCCTCCCGATCCCGTTCCTGATCCTGCGTGTGTGCCCGGGCCGTCTGGCGGCGGCCCCCAGGACACGAGTTCGGTCTGCCGTCCGAGCACGTTGCCGAGGGCGACAACGACCTCCACGGGGCCGTCCGTGAACAGCCAGCCGCGCAGCGAGGAGTCCCCGTTCGCGCGCATCTCGCTCAGCTTCTGCTGCCAGTGGTGGTTGACGTACCGGACCAGTGCCTCGAAGATCTCCCGCCGGTCAGGGACGTTCCCCGGCCTGGTCGCGAAAACGAGGCCTCCGGCGCAGCGCTCGGGGATCTCGGCCTGGCCGGGAAAGCGGTACCTCTCGCTGCGGCCATCGCGCGCAGCGGCCAGCGACTCCTCCTGCATGCCGGCGTTGTGCCCGGCCATAGGAAGCACGATAGCGACCCGCCGAGCCGTGACCCCTCCAGGCAGCGCGAACGGCACCCACTCTGGCCCCTCGCTCTGCGGGTCCCTCAGCAGCACGTCACGCAGCAGCTCCAGATCCCGGGCATCAGGCTGCTGGGTCAGCCCGCTGTGCAGGCGAAGCGCCTCGACGATCCCCACGCCTTGCTCACGGGAGAACATCATCAGGCTCAGGCTCGGGTGACGCTGGTCGCGTAGCAGGCCACCGAGCCGATAGGCGTCGACATGGCGCGCGGTGACGTAGAGGGATACCTGCTCGGGGGCCTGTCCCTCCTCCAGCATGCGGGCCTGCATGACGCGGTGGGCGAAGCGAACGCGGTCGGGGGCGGCATCCGGCCGACTCTGACTGTTCGGGCTGCCCGGTCCGTAAGGGCCGAGCAGCTCGGAGACGTTCACGGTAAAGCAACTGGGGTGCCGCTGCAGGGCGTTGTTCCTCATTGCAATCAAGCGTGTGGTGTCCCATCCATCCTCACCCACCAGGAGGACGATGCCCACGCCCTCCCTGCCATACAGCAGCGTGGCACAGACCGCGAACACCACCACCGAGCCGATCGCAACCAGCGCCAGCCACCACCACTTGCCCCCGACGCTGGGCACAGCCTGCGCCAGATTGGGCAGCATCCCCACCGCGAGACCCGCCGCCGCAGACGCCCCGATCGTCAACAGCCCATGCCCAGATGCCAGGAACCGCAGCAACCAGGCCAATCTCCGCGCAGTCAACCGGTCTTCCCCCGTCCCCCGCGCAAGGCGACTCCTGCGTACCGCCACCAGCCAGTGCGCGTGACGGGCCGGCGACTGGCCCGGCACGTGGCGCCACAGGCCCGTAAATGCCCGTACACGATTTCTGACTGGCGACCATACCAGTGCGAACGCCGACAGACCTACTGTTCAGGAGAATTACGACAGAAGCGGCGCCAGATAGGCAAGACCAGGGAAACACCCGACACTGTCAGCCGCCCTCATCGTCGAGTAGCTGTACACCGAAGTAAGCAGGGTGTCCCAGAGGCGACCCAGGAACAGCCGTAGCGCGCTGCACGCGGCGTCGCCGATCGGTTAGAGGGTCTTCGCGGTCCACCGACTCGGTACGTTCGACGCCACGTGTTGGGGTGGCTCTGCTCACTGCCCTTCGTTTGGGCGTTATTCTAAATGCTCGCAAAATTACACGGGCTATCACGAGACCTCTATGTCTCTATGGCCTTTTCACGGGGTGACGCCCGGACATGCGCATGTTCGTCAGCCCGCCCAACCTGTTCCATTAGTTTCTATGCTCTTCGGGCGTGCGACATTGAGACATCGCGCTGCTTACCAGCAGCACTCCCGCAGCCTCCAAGCATCTATGTCCTTCGGGCGGGTGTTGTTCTGAAATCCGTCGACCAAACCGGGCTCGGGCAGTACACAGACGTTTCTATGCCCTTCAGGACTTGTCGCTTGCACTGTTCGGAAACTGTCTGTCCCTCCGGGACAGACCGGCACTCCGCCGAACTGCCTCGGAACCAAGGGGTTTCTATGCCCTTCGAGCTCGCGTCGTCCGAAAACACCGCCATCACCTACGGGTTCAGCGTGCCGATCTACCTGTTTCTATGCCCCTTGGGCGTTGTTCTGATCTCCACCGTCATGGCGAGCCGGGGTCGGCGGGCCTGACGTTTCTACGCCTTCGGGCATGTGCTGCTGCTGGTGTGGCGCCCACCGCTGACCAGCTTCTATGCCCTTCGGGCGGGCTGCTCTCAAATGAATCGCTCGAGAGCCTGAAGAAGTGCAGACGCTGTTTTCATGCCCTTCGGGCGGGCGTTGCTCTGAAAATGCGAACCTCGCGCTGGCGTCGCTGCGGGGGTACTCGTTTCTATGCCCTTCGGGCAGGCTTGCTCTGAAATGAAGCGCTGGAATGGCTCTGCGCTGTAATGCAGCTGTTTCTATGCCCTTCGGGTGGGCATTGTTCTGAAATGCTTCCTGGGTTTCGCCCCCGTTGGGTTGCGGTGATGCTATCGGTTGTGCAGGATCACGGTTCGAGTCCGCCTTTAGGGTGCGATGCGGGTCACGGGGGTGACGGTCATATGGTGTGAGCTGCGGAAATGTGTCGCCCAGGAAGTGACCTTCTGGAGGCGGTTCACTGGAGTGCGGTTAACACACTGGTCAGGGCCTTGCCTCCCTCCGAGGGTGGCGTGTCGCGGGGACTCCACTGTAGCGGCCATGAGCACCGGGCGTCGGCATGTTCTGCGGGGTGGGCGGTGTTTAGTGCGCCGAGTTGAACGAGGGGGGCAGCGCGGCGATGACGAAGTCGCGTTTGACGGGGGCGCGTCCGGCGGCGAGCACTCGGTTGGCCTCCTTCTCGCCGGGTGTGAGCTTGCGGGCGCGGGTGGCTTCGAAGCCGGTGACGACCACGGGATCGTCCCCGTCGGCCATCGCGGGGGGTTCGCCCAACCGAGGGCGCGTTCCTGCTGTGCGGGTCCGCCACTACCGGCAGGTGATCGGGCTAACCGGAGCTGGCCTGCGAGGTGGTGTTCACCGTCCCCGGCACCGGGCTGCCGGGGACGGGAACGCCGGAAGACGACGCGCGCGCGACAGAAAGGGTCGGCTGAAGGGTTACCGTCCTGCGGTGTTGGGCAGGGTGAGGTCGGGAGGGTAGCCCTTAGCTCGCAGGAATACGTCGAGTGCTATGGCGACGATGTCGCCGTGCTGAACACCGTGGTCTGCATGGTAACGGCGGATGCGGCGCTGGAGTTGGAGGGCGTCGGGGACGGCATAGTTGATCTGGCCGCGGCTGGTGTGGCGTCCATTGATGACCTTCAGAGTGTCGGGATGCGGTGCCAATGGGTCGTCGGCCGAGTGTGATTGCGCGTCGAGGGCGTCCGCCAGTTCACGCAATTGGCGGGCGTGATTGGAGAGATCAAGCAAGGGTGCTCCCGTGCGGACCACTAGTCGACTAGCTAGCCGCCTAGTCGACTAGTGGAATAGTCGGAAGGAGGGGTGTCCGCGAACGGATGGGACGTTCGCAGGCACCCCTGGTTGCGGAGGTCAGAAGCCGCGGGTGGTGAGCCACTCGTCCAGTGCGACCGCGACGATGTCGCCGATCGGCAGGTGGTCGAGTTCGTTGTCCAGGGCGAAGCGCTTGATCCGCTTCTTCAGCCTCAGGGCAGCGGGGACTGCCGAGTCGAGGCTGTCGCGGGTGATCACGCGCTGGTTGAGGACGACGGCCGTCTGGGGGATGTCCCTGGGACGGCCAGGCCCTTGTGTCCATGGCGGGTTGTCGCCGGGTGCTGTCTGCCAGGGTGTGTCTTGCTCCTGCCGAGCGCCTGGGGCATCGGTCCTCACGGGGAACGCGGCGCTGCTCGCTGCTGGAGGAGCAGCGGGGCGAACCGCCACCTCGGTGGCCGTAGCGGCATCAAAGGCCGCGGAGGTGACAGAGGGCGGACCATGGTGCGCAGCAGGTTCAGCCGACTGCGTGTGTTGGATTGCAGGCGGGACAGGCTGGGCGACCGAGGCCACCGATGGTGGCTGCCGTTCCGCCGGTTCGCCGGGGACGTCCGTCCGTGCTTGGGGAGTGACGGCGGGGTGCACCGACTGGTTGGCGGCCGGCTGCTGCATGTGGCCGCCGGGTGAGGCGTTCACGGTCGTTTCAGCGGAAGGCTGTTCCTCCTCGGTCCGGTCCGGGGCCGGTGCCCCGATGGGAGCGGGGAAAGGGTTGTGCTGAGGCCGTGACTCGACCACCGGGGGATGTCCTTCGTCCTGGGCGGTGATCTGTTCGGCGGCGTACCGCTCGGGGGTGAGTTCGGCTGCCGGGGGAGGGGGCGTCGGGGTCGCCTTCTTGGATCCGCCAAGGGTGCGGCCGGTGCGGCGGGCAGGGGGTTTCATGCGCTCGCTCATGCGGTGAGCTCCTTCATCAGCTGGGCGTACTCGCTCAGTTCGGTTGGGATCTCGCCGAAGGCCTCCATGTAGTGCACCCAGGAGTGGATGACTGTCTCGGCGAGCGGGAACGGTTCCTCGCGGTCGGGGCCGATGCCCTCACCCTGGGCGGGGTGGAGCAGCTGGTCCTTGGCGGTGCGGGGCAGGCTGGTGCGGTCGTCGGCTTTGACGAGGACGACGTGGGCGGTGACGTCGCGCTCGTTGCGTGCGGCGGCGCGTTCGGCTTCGTCGAAGGTTGCCACGAGCTTGCGGCGCTCGATCTTGGTGGGGGCGACCGGAACGATCAGCCGGTCCGCCTCGGTGACCGCTTCGTGGAAGATGCGGGCGCTGCCGCCGCCGGCGTCGACGACGATCGCGCCGAACTCGGCGCGCTTGGCCTGGATGTACTCGGCGATGTCGTCGAACGGGTATCGCTCGACCACCAGGTTCTCCGGGATGTCGAAGCCTTCGGCCTGGGCGACCTTGAACCAGTCGTAGGCGGACTGGCTGGTGGCGTCGGCGTCCAGGAGCAGCGTCGGCAGGTTCAGGACGACGGCGTGGTAGAGGGCGATGAACCAGGCGGAGGTGGTCTTGCCGGTGCCGCCCTTGAGCATGCCGACGACGATGACGAAGGCGTCCCAGGCGCGGGCTGTTGCCGTCGCTAGGGTCTTGGGCCGGGTGTTCTCGTTCATGTGTGGCTGATCTCCAGCAGGTCGTAGATTCGTTGGCTGATGTACGGGCGAGTAGGCAGTTGATCGGCGGCGCCCGTGGCGTGGGGGAGCTCACGGCCGCCTCCGTACGCCGAGCGGCCGTCCGTGGTTTTGCTGGGGCCGCATCCGGGTGCCTGCCTGGTGCAGGAGCCGGTAGATGGTTGCTTCGGAGTAGCCGCAGTCGGCCGCCAGTTCTGGGACCGTGGCGCCGGCCTGGTACCGCTTCCGCAGTGACACCGCGAGCCGGTGCCGCTCGGCCGCCCGCTTTGCGGCGCGTATCCGGAGGGTTTCCTGCGCCGTGCGCGGGGTGCCGCCGGCCTCGATGAGCAGGCGCCGGGCGGCGCGTTTCGTCACGGATGCCGCCGCGGCCAGCTCGGCGAGCGTGGCGCCGTGCTGCTCGTACAGGGCGCGGAGTTGTGCGGCGAGGCGCCTGCGTGCCTGTGGGTCCTGGCGCATTCGGCGGGTCTGCCACGAGGTCCGCATCACGGTTCCGGCACTGCGCAGCCGGTTGAGGACGGTGCCGTACGACAGGCCACTGGCGGCGACCAGTTCCTGCACCGTCGCACCGGACTCGTACTGCTCTCGCAGGGTTTCGGGCGTCACCGCCTTGTTCGCCTCAGGGGTGGCGGGGGGTGATGAGGTCATGCAGCGGTCTCCCATTCGCTGAGGGCTTCGGCATGGGCGGCTGCCAGCTCGTCATAACTGCGCTGGTCAGCAGGCGTAAGGAGGATCAACCGGCCGTCGCTGGCCACACGCCAGTCAGGGGCGGGGCGGCCCGTGGCCGGGTCCAGTACGCGTCCGCCCGGGGCGCACCAGGCGGGCGGGATCTCGTCCGGACGGGGTGGGGGCACAAGGACCTGGCGGCCATTACGGACGATGACCACGGCCTTGCTGCGGTGCTCCGCGAGCCGGTCCAGTAGCTCCCGGTATGCCGCGCGTTCCGCGGCATGCCGTGCCCTGCGACCAGCGGCGACACCCAATGTGCCGTACTGCTGGGCCACGGCGTCCCAGCCCAGTGCGAGCTGGGCGGACGGGTCGGTAACAGCATGCGGTGGGGCGGTCCCGAAGCCTTCAAGCGCGCGGGGCGCGAGGGTCCAGGTCTCGCCGTGGTGGTGGACCAGGCCGTGGTCGGCCAGGCGGCGTAAGGCCCGGTACGCGGTGGCCCGGGATACTGACGCCGACCGGATCAGCTCTCCGGTGGTCTGGGACGGGCGGGCGTGCAGTGCGCCGAGGATCATGAGGGCGGAGCTGCCGAGGCCCTGGTGGGCGAAGGCGTCGTGGCCCATCAAGCGGGCGATGACGGTGGAGTCGATGTCGGCCCCCGTGTCTGTCTCAGGGGTGTGCCACTCCTCAAGTGCCGGGTCGGGGGGGTACTGAGTGGTCCGGGAACGAGACAGAGCAGCAGGAATGCCGTGATGGCCGGTACTGCCGTCGCTGATGTACCAGGTGGAGCCCTCCCGGCCGTGGCCGACCTTCAGCCGCCGCAGCCAGCCGCCGGGCTTGAGCACAGTTTCGTAGACGGCGCGGAGCGTCGTGCGGGAGATGCCTGCTTCCTCCGCGGTCTGTCGCTCGCTGGCGTGGTGCAGGGGCCCGCCAGCGATCTCGGCGAAGGTCAGATGCGCCCGCAGCACCCGCAGCGCGGTACGCCCCCGCTCCCCGGGCCAGGGCGTCGTCTCGACCCGGTCGCGCAACGCCGCGAGCACCTCGTGTGCGTGCTGGCGTGACTCCAGAGCCACCGTGCTGCTGACCGCCACCGAGGCGCTGGCCCACACACGGTGGATGTAGTCCAGGGCACGGGCCTGCCCGGAGCGCACCGCGATGTGCCGGGCATGCCGGCCACCCTCGTGATCGGGGTGCAGAAGCAGCCGGGTCAGGTCGTCGACGGTTCCACCGGCACGGGCCACATGGCAGGCGATGGCCGCCGTGACCCGGTGCCCGTGCTCGGCCGCGCCCTGACGCTCCCCGCGCAGGGCCACGCTGTGGCCGTCGGAAGTGAGCTTGCTGTAGCTGCCGGTCGCGTAGCGGCCGGTGAGGTCACCGAGGAGGACGAGATCAGCCGCGGCCGGCGGCAGCCTGTGAAGGCCCAGCCGCACGCTGCGGCCGACCGGTCGTCGGGACGAGTCTGGGTGATGGGTCTGCTGTGGCACGTCAGGTCGTCTCGCGAAAGACATGGACGCCACCGGGGCCCGCTAAAACCACGGGTGGTGTCCGGAACCGACCTCCAATCGGTGCCAGCGAAGAGCCTCCAGGATGGCCGTCCTGGAGGCTTTCGTGTGCCTGGCTCCGGTCGAGGCAGGCATCCCCATCGCGGCTCGGCCGGGGAGACCGTGAAGGAGTCGGAGTCGTCGGCCTGTCCGGCTCCGGACTCCCGGGCCGCTCAGGCGGCAGGAGCAGAGGGGTTGCCTCTGGTTGCCTCTGAGCGACCCGGGTCGATCCGGGGTCGAATCAGAGCGATTTCCTCTGACTGCCTCCGATCACCTCTGCAACCCGTCCTAGCAGGTCACAGCCGGTTCGCCCCACAAAGCCGCAGGTCAGGAGAGTGCTTCTGGAGAACCCGGCGTACAGCCCGACTCGTCTGCCATTGGGGCTCTGGCCAGGGGAAACTTGCTGGGCAGGGCATGCTGTCGCAGTTCCGGCCCGTACCTGCGGTTTCCTGGGAGTTCCCGCGTGGTCGTGCACGCGATGTGCACGCCGGCCGCGGTGCACGGGGTTTTGTCTCAGGGCTCTCCACCCTGGCCAGTAGGGGCCCTGGGCGGGTGATCCAGAGCATGAGACGGGCAGTGCTTGGTTAAGAGCGGGCAGCTGGTGATCGAGCAGCTTCCCGGCCAAATCGGTAGATCGTTGGCGATTGCGGTTCGAGTCCCTGGCGGGGGACGCGGAGCATGGGAACGAGTGAAGCCGCCGGTCGGGGGCGGGCGGCTGGTGATCCAGACGGTCGTCCAGTTGAAGCGGTAGGCCGATGTCGCTTGGCCGCAGGATCGAGTTCTGGGAGCGGGGCCCGCGCAGCGATTCCTCCAGCGCGTAGGGGGCGGCTGACTTGGTCGTGAGCAGGGTGGCGGGCAGACGCAGGAGAAGGCGGCGGCTGCCCCAGCTCGCGTAGTCGAGCCGGGGTCTTAGAACTGCTCGACCATCTTTGTTGTATCGCCCCGGAAGCCGCCCCGAAGTACTCGTTGGTAAAGCTTGTCGGGGTGATCCGGCCGGGTGGACAGGGTGGGATGAGCGAGGAGAACGGCCGGGCCGCGCGGGCGGCGAGGTGGACCCATGGCGACGTGGCCGACGTCGCGGCCAGACCCGAACCGGTCACGGTCACTCCAGGGCTCCGCCTTCCTCCGCTGGACCGCGCACACAAGCACAGAAGGGAGCGTGAGGGGCTGTCGTTGGTCTCTCAGGACACAGGTCCTGGGGATACCGGTGCGCATGTGTCGATCCCGTCCTCAGCCGTGGGCAGTCTCGGCCTCGTCGTCCGGCGTCGTGGACAGTCCGGCCGCGTCGGCGAGATCTGGGTCCTCCATGCTCTGGTTTCCAGCAGGTATGTCCGACTCCTCGTTCGAAGTCCGGTCGGGGTCGGCGAGTGTCGGGAGGACGTATGCCTGGGCCAGCCCCGCGAGGTGGAGGGGGAGGGGGAGAGACAGGGCGGCGGCGTAGTCCGGGGCCTGGCGGAGCTGGTCCATGGCGAGGGCCAGCGCCTCGGGGTCGTCTGGCTTTTCCAGTACGGGGGCCGCGGAGTTGTCGTCTTCGTGGCAGCCCAGTACCGCGATCTCCACCAGGGTCGGGTTCCAGGCGCTCGTGCCCGCCTGCGAGGTGAGGTTGCCTGCCGCGTTTACCCGGGTGGCGAGGCGGTCGAGTGCGGGGGAGATCGCATGGGTTCCGGGGCGTTCGGTAGTGCTGTAGAAGACCCGCTCGCGCGACGAAGCCCCGTCCCCGTACCGCTGCTGGGGATCCTGTGCCCAGAAGCCAGCAGGCTGTCCGTGGGGCTTGCCCGGGTCGGCCAGACCCCACCACTGGGCGCTCTCGCGACCGCCGCATCCGCGCACGCGTACGAGGCGCAGTTCGTCGTCCAGTCGGCCTGCCGGGGCGTGGCCGGTCTTGATCAGGTCGCGTTCGGTCTGGCCGTCCTGGAGCCATGGCCAGTGCGTTCGGCTGTTCTGAGCGTGGGTGATCAGCGCGGTGGGCTGCCCTCGGAGGGAGTGCAGCACGCGCTGGAGAAATGCCGCCGTCTCCTTGCGCTGCTGTGCGAGGTTGCTGCGCCACTGCTTGCCGGTGACCCGAGGGGCATCGTGACGTGCGTCTTCGTCTGGAGTCTCAGGTTCCGTGAACGCTTCGGGGCCGATCTCCGCCTGTTTCACCAGACCGAGGAGGAACTGCGGATAGGGCACCCATTCCCCCGCGGTGTCGTCCCAGCCGCGTACGGCCGCGAGGCCTTCCCCGGCCGGGAGCGGGGTGACGAGGACGGCCACAGGCAGGTGCTTGGGCAACCGGGTCGGGCCGTCCTTGCGACGTTTCACCATCCACACCGCCGCGTATTGCAGCGAGTCCGGAAGATCGCCACCAAGGGTGTGGTGGGGCAGGACGCGGACGCCCAGCTGGCGCAGTCCGTCGAGCCACGCGCTGCACGTGCGGTGGTCGAGGCTTTCCGCATTGTCGATCTGCCGGTCGGTGGACGGGGTGACGACGAACTGAGTCAGCAGGCCCGCGTCGGCGCACCCGAGGCGGATGGCGAACTTGGGGTCCGTCGACGCCGGGCGGAACGTGCTGCGGTGTGCGACTTCCACGAGGGCGAGTTCGGGGCGGGAGGGGTCCGCGCCGTCCGCGCAGAGCCAGGCGCGCAGGGCGCGGCGCCGTTCGGCGACGGCCGCCGCGAGCGCCGCGCCTTTGCCCTTGACCGCCAGGTCGGGCACGAGCCGGTCGCCCAGTCCGTCGGCGAGGGGCAGGCAGCGCAGCCGGAGTGTGACCTCCGCCGTCCGCCACTCCAGGACGACCGGTGCTCCGGGCGTGGCCTCGTCGAAGTCCCGGTCCGTGACATGGGCGGCACTGGCGCCGCCGTCGCCGTCGAGGCCCAGGGCCTTGGCGAACTGTTCCACTGCCTCGCCGCGTACCTCGGGTGACTGCCACAGCAGCCGCACCTCCACCACGGGCGGGCCGGCCTGTTCCGGGCCGTCGTAGGCGATCTGGACCTGTGCCGCGAGTGCCACGCGCCGTGCATGGGTCTCGCGCAGCAGCTCGGCCTTCTTGGCCTCGTCTGTCCTGGGCTTGGGCCGCCGGTTCTGCGGCGCGCCGATGCCCTTGCCGCGTCCGCGCGTGAGGTCGGGTACCCGGGCCAGTGTTTCAGGGAGGGCCTGCTCGGCCCATTCGGTGAGCTGGGCCCGCTGGTTGGGCATGAAGCCGGTGCCGATCTCGTGCTTGCCCATCCTGGTGCTGTGGACCACGGCGGCGCGGACGCCACGGCCTTCGCCGATCCAGGAGACCGGTTCGGTGAGGAGCTGTTCGGGGTCGGGGAAGTTCCCGGCGAGGCTGAGTCCGCGCAGGATGCCGGCGGTGTCGTTCTCCGACCAGACGAAGGTGTCGGCGGCCCGGTCGCGGCGCAGGCGGGCGAGTGCGTAGCGGTCGGTGGCCGGTGCGCCGGGCAGCCAGGGGATGGTGGGCCGCAGGTAGACGGTGGTGGCCTCCCGGTAGGGCAGGTTGAGGCGTTTGGTGGTGGTCCGAGGGTGGGTCGCCCAGCGGCGTACACCCCAGTGCAGGTGGAGACGCGGCCTGGGGTCGAACGGCGTGGTGTGCAGGGAGATGTTCAGGAGGACGGAGAACCACCACTCCTTGCGCTTGACGGTCCGGCACAGAGGCTGCGACATGAGTTCCGCGCCCTGGTCCCGAGGCCCGCGGGGCAGCGCTCGGAACCGCAGCTCCCCGCCCTCGAACGGGAAGGGATCGAGGGTCAGGATGCGGCGTGCCAGGGCGTCGGTGGCGAGTTGGAACTGGCGCGGTTCCGGGGCGGCGGTGCCGCCCCGCGTGGTCGGGGTGGTGAGGAGTTCGACGCCGGTGAGCGGCTGCCACTCGGGCAGGTTCTGCTTCAGCTCGGTGCTGCTCGCGAGCAACAGCGAGCGGAACCGGGGATCCTGTGCGGAGTCCTTGGGACCGAGGGTACGCAGCCAGGCGTCGAGGAGCTGCTGCATGGAACGGCCCGGGAGGGGGTCGGGCGCCGAGGCCGGTACATACATCCAGAAGTCCTCAGCGGCCTGCAGCCCCGGTTCCACGGGGATCCGCGGCCGGGGGCGGACGATCACGTCGGGGGCGAGGGTCTGGAGCACGCCGTCGAGTCGGCGGGTGGGCAGCGTGGGCTGCCGCTTCTCCTCGTCCCGCCCGTGGTTGTGCAGCTCGAGGAGTCCGGCATGCCAGTGTTCGGGGAAAGGGAGTGCGTGGAAGTCCTCGGTCCAGGGGGTGCTCTCCTCGGCCAGGTGGTACGCGGATCGGCGGATGTTCTTGTACATGTCGGTTCTCCCTGCGATGTCCGTACGTGGGCGGGTGCGGTTGCCCGCCGACAGTGCTGCCCAGGGCGGTGGTTGGAGTGCTTCAGTCGACCGATCGTGGGCCGGGTGACGTCCCCATGGCACACAGCGCTTCGTACAGCGGGCGGTAGAGCAGCTTGACGAGTGCGGCGTCGGCGGGATCGGTGCGCGCGCCGTACCCGACGGTGCCGGTGTCCGTGTCGGTGTGCGCGAAGTACGGCGCCAGAACGTCCCGTAGCCTGACCAGCAGCCCGGGGTCGCCTGCGCGGCGTGGACGCCGGTCCTGGCCGGTGAAGGGCGCCTGTGCCTCGGCGAGTCGCGGTGCGAAGGCCGCGTCGACGAACACGACGCGGGCGGGTACGCCACCGCGGACGAGGCGCCCGATGACCTGCCAGATGGTGACGAGCTGGTCCCAGACGAAGGACTTCTTCTCGTCATCGGAGAGCGAGGAGTAGATGTAGGGCCGTGACAGTACGTGCCGCCACACGCCGCGTGCGGTGGTCCTGAAAGCGCTGCCTGCCGCGTTGAGGTCCCCCGCCTGGGTGACCATGTCGCTGAACGTCCCTTCGTCCGGCAGCTTCAGTTGACCGCGTACGAACCGCGTCGCCCAGTCGTTGATGGCGAAGACCGCCAGGGAGAGGTCGTCGGGGCGGGGGTGCGGGCGGACCAGGAAGAACACCGTCCCGAACGCCGCCACCTTCTCCTCGCCGGGCCGTTGGGGGGCGGTGAGGATGTTGTGGCCTCGCTCCACGGCGAGGAGGGGCGCCACGAGCAGTTCGGCGTCCGGGTCGTCGGCGAAGGACGCGAGGTCCCCACGCCGGACCGCTCCTGCGCCCGATTCCGTGGCCGGCGCCTGGCTTCGTGCCGACGCAGTCCCGTCGACGGCGGCCTCCAGTTCGGCGTCGTCGGCGGCCAGGACGCGTACGCGGCCACGCCAGCGCGGGATCTCGTTCAGGGCGGTGGCGGTCACTTTGGCTTCCGCGTAGCTGCCCACCAGGAGCAGCGCACGTTTGCGGCGCTGGTCGGGGATTCGGGCGAGTTCGCTCTGGAGAGGGGAGGAATTGCCGTCGCTCCGGGATCGGGCGAGCCGGTCGATCATCAGGCGCAGGACGTCCTCGCGCTGGTCGGGGTCCTGGCCGGAGAGCCGGATCGGCTGTCCTGCGGCGTCGTACAGGAACTCGGTGCGGAACACGGTCTTCCGGATGGCGTCGAGAGCCTTGGGCTGCGGTTTCAGTACGGCGCGGACAGGTGCGAGGACGTGGGCTCGGGTAGAGGTGCCGGCCCAACTAGTGCCCGACATCAGCAGCACGTGTGGGCCTGCCTTGCCGAGGCCTGGATCGGCGCCGAGCTGGGGAAGACCCAGCAGCAGTTCCCGGCCCACGCCCGCGCAACGGAAGAAGCGCAGGGTGCCGGTGCGGTGTCCGTCCTTGTCGCGGGCGGCGGCCCGTTCGTCCACCAGGTACTGGAAGCCCAGGACGTTGCCCATGGGCGCTTCGGGCAGCAGTGGCGCGTAGTCGAGGGGCGGGCGGCGGGTCAGCTCGTGGGCCGCAGAGTCCAGCCGTAGCGCTGCCTCCACCTGAGGCCACAGGAACGTCACCCGGTCTAGGCGTTGGTGTAGGGCGGCGAGGACAAGGGTGAACTCCAACCGCCGTGCGTTGAGTTCACGCCACTCCTCGGTGAGTGGTACGTCCTCGGGGGCACGCTCCTTGCCTCGCTCGGCAGCAGGCATGGGGCGCTGTTCCGGGCCCGGCGCTCCGACGAGGAAGGAGTCGAGGAGCGCGCGGACTCGGCGTCGTGTCCGCTTCTCGTCGAGGGTGTGCAGGACGTCGTGGGCGAGGGCCGTGAGCTTGTCGGTCGGGGTTCCGTAGGGGCCGCGTCCGCCGAGCGGATCGTCGCGGAACGTGTCGAAGTAACCGGTGATCTCGGTGCGTCGCTGCGCCCAGGGCGCGTCGGGCACGGGGGAGTCGCCATCGGCCCCGAGCCCTTCCTCGTCCTCGTAAAGTGCGCTCTCGCCCTCGACATCCCCTTCGTTCGTGCTGTCCGGCCGCCCGGCGGCCTGGCCTCGCGTCAGCGGGTACCAGGCATGCAGCAGCTTCTCCTGGAGGGTCCAGGCGCTGAAGTAGTCGATCTGCGCCCAGTCCCGCAGGCCTCCGTCGTCGATGAGCATGGCGTACAGCCGGTCCGCGGCGGAACCTACGACGTCCAGGGCGGCGGACCACCGTTCCACGTCCTGGTCGGAGAGCTGCAGTCGTCCCTGCCGGGCGAGTTCGGCGATCTCATGGGTCTGCAGCTGGTCGAGCCAGGAGTCGGAGACACCGGTGGTGACGAGCGTGGCCGACGGGGCGAACATCTGGTCGAGCTGCATCTGTACGCGGTCGGCCTCGTCGACGACGACGATGTCGCTGCGCAGGCAGGCCAGCTCCAGATAGCGCAGGCGCTCGGCGTTGAGCTGACGCGGCACCGCGGTCTGGACGAGACTGGCGGGGTTGGCCACCCAGATCAGCGCGTCCACGAGGTCACGCGCGGCGGAGTGCCGGGGGCAGACGCTCCACAGCGGGCAGGCGTGCGGGGTGCCCAGGTCCTCTTCGTCGGCATCGGTGTCGTCCGTGGCGCCCTCCCTGTCGACGGCGCCTCGGGCTCGTTCGAGCTCGCGTACCGCCCGCTCGGCCGCGGGCTCCTCGGCGGCCTCCTGGCGCCGAGCGGGGTGAAGGGCACCGCACGGCGCGTCGGTGTAGCGCAGGGGCTCGGACGTGTCGAGTGCGCGCAGGGCGTCCAGCGGGCAGGCGGTGCTGAGGTGGGCGAAGACGGGTCCGGTGTGAGCCAGTAGGGAGTGTTCTCCCCGTGCGGCGAGTCTGCGGTGCAGCCGCTGGGTGTGCTGGAGCCGCGTCGTGCCCCCCTGCACCAGGGCGGCGCTCAGGCCGAGCGTGCGGAACAGCTCGGTCAGCGTCAGCTGTTCGGCCACGTCGCCGACGACGAGAGTGATGCGCAGGCCGTTGTGGTACGCCCAGACCGCGAGCAAGGTCATCAAGGTCGACTTACCGGCGCCGACCATGCCGACGAGGTGGGTGAGCCGGTCGAGCGGCAGCGCGGACGCCGCTTGGAAGGCTGTCCCGTCCGGGGTACGGGTGTCGAGGTCGAGTTGGGCGAGACGCTGCTCCCAGTTCCCCGCCTTGAGCCCGCGCCGCTGCTCCTCCGCGTCCACCCACCGTGCGACGTCCGCGAGTTCGTCGAGTGGCACGTCGAGGGGACCTGCGGTGGCCGGGCGTTCGGCCGTGAGGGGGTGGCCGGGGAAGGAGTCCCGCACGAGATCGGCGGGGACCGTGACGGAAGTGCGCCGGTGGCGGCGGTCCATGAAGCGATGCTCGCCCGCCTCCGCGTGGGGAAGCACCTTCGTGGCGAAGCCGGGAAGGTTCGCGAGCGCGTCGTCGTAGGTGGTGAAGCGGTCGGCCGCCACCTTGAGGGGGACCCGATGGGCGGGCTCCCCGGCCGCCGGGACGCGGTACGCGCGCAGCCGTTCGGGCAGTTCCAGGTAGGCGTCCAGGCTCTGCTGCCACATCCGGCCGCGGCGCATCGGCCAGAGCAGGTGCCGGGCCGCGGCCAGTGCGACCTGTTCGGTGGTGCCAGTGGGTAGCTTCGAGGCCCGCGCGAAGGCGAGGCTGTAGCCGCCGAGGAGCGTCCACGCCCCATCGGCAGCGTGACCGGGCGCCACGGTCTCCATCAGCCGCAGAGCGAGTTCGACCTGGCAGAGCAGAGCGGGCCGGGTCCCGGCGTGTTCTTCGGGCCAAGGCCTCAGTGCGGCGACGACCGGCTGGTACCAGCTGCTGCGGTCACGCATGGTCTGCTCCCTTCTTCCCGGCGCCGTCGGTCGCCGCCGTCTGGCTTCCGGACCGGGACGACGCCGTGCGTGCCCCGCCGTGCTCCCTGGCCGGAGGCACGGTGTGCGGGGGCGCGATGGACGCGTCCGGCCCGCGTTCGCCGGACAGCCGCAGCCGCGCGGCCCGTTTCAGTTGGTCGTCCGTCAGCAGCCGCAGACCGCCCGCCCCCGCGCCCCGCTCCTTGGCGTATATGGCCAGGTAGTCGCGGCGGGCGCGGACCCGGAACGCGGGCACCACCCAACAGGCTTCGTCGTACGGGGGCTCGGGGCGGACGGCGGTGGCGGCGCGCCCGAGGAAGGCGGGGTGTGCCCAGTCCTTGACGTCGACGGCCCACACATGCCCCTCGGGGAAGGTGATGCGAAGGTCGTACGCGTCGAAGCCGGGCCACATCTCGACGGTGAGGCTCAGGGCGCGCAGCTCGCCCTCCAGAAGGACCTCAGCGCGTCCGGGCCCGGTGACGAACTGCCGCAGTGCTTTCCGTAGTTGACGCAGCTCGCCCACCTCCGCCGCGACGAGTTCCCGGCCGTGCGGTGGTGGGCCCTGGTGCCGGCACTGGTCGCGCTCGCACCACCACTCGGTCTCGGACACCGGATGGAGCAGGGTCAGGCAGCGGTGACAGCACAGGTACGCGCCGTTCCGGCGGAACCCGAGCGGGACGGGGGCGTAGATCTCCTTGATGAGAAAGCGCACGGGGTCGAGGAAGAGGTCGGTGCTCACCTCGGCCCAGTCCTCCTCGGTGAGGACGGGCCGGTTCACCAGGAGGCGCCGGAAGGCCGTGTATGACTCGGGCGACGATACGGCCCGGCAGGCGCGCAGGGCCGCGTGGATCACCAGGCGGTCGTACTGCCGTCCGGTGCTGTCGCCGTACCCCCGTACGGCGAGCTCGTGGCAGAGCTGCGAGGGCTCTCCGGAACCCTCGTCGATCAGCCGGTCCGCGGTGTCGAACAGGTCGGCGGGCAGCCGGTCCAAGGGCCAGCTGCCCAAGGGGCGGACGCGGGCCCAGCGCATCATCTCGGGCACCCCGGCCGGAGGCTTGGCGCCGTTGCGCAGGCACTGGAGCACCAGGGCGTCCAGGGCCCGCTGCGCGCCGGCCGGGTAGGGCAGGGTGAAGGAGTCGAGGTGATCGACGGCCGCCAGGTGCAGGACGGCGGTGGCCACGTCCCGCAGGAGGACGACATCGGGGTTGGACAGCCAATCCGGTACGAGCTGTTGGTCAGGCATGGGGCGGGGCGTCTCCTCGCGGCGGGGTCTGTGTCTCGGGGCTCGACGGGCGCGGATGGTCGGTGACGTAGGCGGTGCCGGGCCGACACCAGGTCCGGGCCTGACAGCCGTGACAGTGGCGTCCGGTCCTCGGTTCGTACGTGGTGTCGTCCAGGAGCGGCTGGGCGAGTCCGGCGATGACGGCCCGGGCCTCGTCGACGATTTCGGCGCGGCCGGGGTCGACGCGTTCGAGCCGGCTCTCCCCACGGACCTCGCGCAGATGCTCCAGTTCGACCCAGGAGCGGCGCGGGTCGTCGCCGAGCGCGCCCGCGTGGAACAGCAGGACACCGAGGGCGAGTTGGGGATAGGCGTGCAGCAGGGAATCGCGTTCCCACAGCGGGCGGGTCGATGTCTTGGTCTCGCGCCAGATCCACCGGCCGCGGTGGGTGTACACCAGGTCGGGTACGGCGAGGACGACGATGTCGAGTTCAGGTACGTAGGCCGTGACCCGATGCTGTACGAGTACCTGCTCGTCGGCGTCGAGTCCGTTGAGCGGGCACAGCAGCCGGTGTTCCGCGAGCATCCCGGCGGCCTCGCGTGCGGAGGTGTCGTCGAGTCCGGCCCTGGCCTGTACCGCCGTCGGCCAGGGGATCTCCCGGTCCCGGCAGCCGCGCACCGGGCGTTCGGTGTGCTCCGCGTCGAGCCAGGCGTCGACGGCTCTGCCGCGCCGTGCCCCCCGGTCCTCGGCCGAGAGGTCGTTGAGGTGCAGTCGCCGCACCAGGTGGTACTGGGCGGGGCACTCGACGTGCAGCCGCAGGTCCCAGACGGAGACGGAGCGGCGTGGGCGTGCGAGAGCCGGAGGGCGTCCGCCCCACAGCCGCGGGGTGCGCTTCAGATCCGTGCAGCCGGCGATGGCCTTGCAGTCGACACAGCTCTCCCCGGGCCGCACGCCGGGTTCGGTGGCAGCGGTGATGAAGGCGGGCGCGGCGTCGTCCCTGAACCGCTGCCTCGCCTCGGCGGGGTCTGCGGAGAGCAGCTCCTCCACGGACCCGTCGGCGCACCCGACGTCGAAGACGCGGACCAGTTCGGGCAAGCAGGCGCTGTCGGTCTCGGTGGGCGGAGGCTGGGCGCCTTGCTTGCGTCGGGGCGTGGGCGCGCCGAAGGCCATCACCTGTGCTACAGCCCCGAGTTCCGCGTCGGGACGGCCGGTCTTGGCCCGGCCCAGGGAAGGCAGCCACAGATCGCGCACCCTTCCGTCGGAGGAGGCGTACATGCGGCCCCAGAGGGTGTGCTCGTACTGCCGGGCGCCCCGCGCGTCGGGAGCGTCCGTGCGGGCAGTGCGCCATGTCCACGGCTGCTTCACCGGCTTGGTCTCGGGCAACCCGGCCTCGACGGCGGCTGCCTGTTCGCGGGTACGGGCGGCCACGTAGCGCTCCAGGGCGTGGGCGGTCCAGGCCAGGTGGGCAGGGTGGACTGGGGCGCCCCATCCCCGGAAGGGACCGCGGGTTGCCCGGAGTTCCTCGCGTACCCGCTCCACGGACCAGCCGTCGTGTTCCAGCAGGTCGAGGGCGGTGAAGAGCGGGCCGAACCCGAACTCCTCGCGCGGCGGCCGCGAGTAAGGCACGGCCGGGTCGGCGACGAGCAGGGGCCGCATCGCGGTGCGCCGGTGGGTGGGACAGGCCGCGTCGTCAGGCCGGGCCGTCCGGGGGCTCGCCCTGATCAACCAGTCGTGACCGGCGACGCCGGGTGGGTTCTGCATGGTGACCCCCGTGGCAGGTGGCATAGGCAGAAGGGTGCCCAGAGCGACGGGAGTCCGAGGACATCCGGGCACCACCTGAGCATGGCACAAGATTGTGAACTGAGTCCACGGACGGCTCGCGTCTAGAATCTTTCACGCTACCCTGGTGGGTCTGATGCGTAGTGGTGCGAAGGGGCACGGTGGTGGACGCGGATACGTACAAGCCCGGCGTGGGTGATCTGGTCGACGGGCGCTACGAGTTGAGGGACTCGCTGGGCAAGGGCGGGATGGCCCAGGTCTGGCGGGCCCGAGAGGTGTCCGGGGGGCGGGAGGTGGCGGTGAAGTTCCTGCGCCACGACTCCGAGGCCCTGTACTGCCTCGACCCGTACGAGCGTGAGGCCGAACTCGCCGTCAGGAACGCCCGGTTCCGGCGCGAGGCCAACCTCCTGGGCACGCTCGACCACCCGGGCATCACCGAACTGTACGGGGGTGGATCGCACCGGGGCGTCCCCTACATCGCCATGCGCCTGGTGACCGGGGTGAGCCTGCGGACGTTCCTCGACGAGCACAGTCCCCTGCCGCTGGCCACGGCGGTCGCCGTCGCCGTCCAGGTGGCAGGGGCGTTGGTCTGCGCGCACACACTCCCGGTCGTCCACCGGGACCTCAAGCCCGCGAACATCATGATCGACGAAGAGGGCTGGGCCGTCCTCATCGACTTCGGCATCGCCAAGCCGCTGCACGCCGACGCCACCCGGTACACGGCACACGGTTCGACGCTCGGCACCCGCGGCTATCTGGCGCCGGAGCAGCTCCTTGAGCGCGAGCCCACCACGCGCACGGATGTCTACTGCTTCGGCTGCATCCTCTACGAACTCCTGACCGGGCGGCCCCCGTTCCCGCTCGGCCCGGAGTCTGGCCTCACCGACAAGCACCTCAACGAGGTGCCGTTGCCGCTGAGCGTGTACGCCGCGGGCATTCCGGAGCCGATCGACGATCTGGTGCTGCGGATGCTCGCCAAGAAGCCCGAGCAGCGCCCGGCCGTCGACGAGGTCCTGGCGGTCCTCGCCCCGTACGCCCCGGCGGTCGGCGATCCGGAACCCCGGCCCCGCACCCACCCCGACCCCACCGCCCCCCTGCGCCGGCCGCAGGACCGGGCTGTTCGTCCGCGCCAGGTCGCTCTCACACCGCCTGCCGCGTCCGCACCGGCCGACGAGTGGCTGGACGCCCGTGTGGTGGAACAGCTCTGCGCGCAGGCCGAGTCGGAGATCGCGTCCGGTGAGCCGGGCGACGCGACCGCCCGGCTGTCCGGCGTGACAGAACGCGTCCGCGAGGAGTGGGGCGAGCGGCGCCCTCTGGTGCGTCGCGTGTGGCAGGGGGCCGCGGACGGATTCCGCCTCTCCGGCAACTTCGGCGCTGCGGCCCGCCTCTACCAGGCCGTCGACAACGACCTCATGCACGGGGACGGCCCGGCCGAGCGGGCCGATCGCGCCCTGATCCGGCTTCGCCTGGCCGAGTGTCGGCTCACCTTCGGGGAACTGGAGGCGGCCATCGCGGCGGTGGACGCGGCGGGCCGCACCGCTGCCGGACTGCCACCGGAACTCGCGGCTCGTGTCGAGGCCGTACGCCAAGCGGTCGACGCCCAGCTCACGGCCCGCCTGGCCGAGCCCAGGCGCGGGGAGGTGTGACGCCGGCCGGTGCGGGCGAGCCGATGTGCTACGCCTGGTTGGCCAGGCGTCCGGCCGCCAGTTCGTCGCCAAGGTCGCGGGCAAGGCTGGTGCCGAGATCAGCCGCGCGGCGCAACAGCCGTTCGAAGGCGGTGAGTTCGCGGAACGCCTCTCCGTAGCGCCGTTGTTCTCCGAGGGGAACCTGGCGGATCTGAAGACGGCGGACGTCGATGCGGGAGGAGTTCGTGGTGTGGGTTCCGGCCTGCCGGGCATTGGCGGGAGCCCGCAGTGAACCGGCGAGGAACCAGGCGTCGAGCTGTTCGGGCTGTACCCGCACGGCATGCAGTTGTGGGCCGAGGGCGGTCGGCGGCCCCTCGTGGACCCAGGCCGAGAAGGCACGGGCGACGCCCACCACCACGATGTCCCCGGGCTCGGCGATCACGGCCTCGCCGGCCGCTGCGGTGCCGGGAGCGAGCCAGCTGCGGGGTTCGCCGTCCACCAGAAGATCGGGGACGGTGAGGAGGGGGATGCCGTCGTCGGACGGCGGGCCGGCCTGGATCGATTCCTCCGGCGGCTGCTGGCCGCCGCGCAGGGTGAGCGCCCCGGCCCGGGCGAGCTCGGCGACTGTGGTTGCCGTCGGTGTGTCTGCCTCGGCCGTGGCGAGGTCGAGCGCCGCGAGCAGCCTGGCCGACTTGTTCACATTCGCGGTGAGCCCGGTGAACTCCCGCCAGGATTCGGCCAGTCGGGGGGCCGTGTCCGCCGGGGACGGGGCAATGTGGCGTCCAGGGGTCAGGTCGACCTCGTCGTTGAGGAGTTCGATGACGGGCACCTGTCGTACACAGGCAGGGGCCTGTGGGGAGTCCGCCTCTTCGACGGCCTCGCGCACGAAAGCGCTGATCGCCGCCCAGTCGGGGGTCCACTTCTCCTCCGCGTCCCGGGGGAACCGCGAGGCCGCGTCGGCGACCAGCAGCCGATCGCCCACCGGCGTGCCTTCCCCGTGGACGGGCATCCGCAGCACCCACAGGTGCAGGGAGACGCTGTGCGGTGCGGCGCAGCCCGGCGGCAACGCTACGACGGCCCGCAGTTGCCCGGTGCGCAGCAGCGAGCCGCGGATGCGGCGGCCGGCCTTCCTGGCCGCGACGGCGGGCGGCAGCAACAGTACCGCGGCGCCGCCAGGCCGCAGCTGGGCCAGGCAGTGCTGGACCCAGGCGAGTTCGGGCTCGGTGCGCGGGGGAAGGCCGTGGCTCCAGCGGGCGTCGGTGGCCAACTCCTCGTATCCCCAGTCCCGTTCGTTGAAGGGCGGGTTGCACAGGACGATGTCGGCGGGGGTGCCGGAGAACGGGTCGTCGCGCAGGGAGTCCGCAGCCCGTACGGAGACCTGCGCCCACTCCTTCTCCCTGTGGCCCTCTCTCTCGGCGAGGGCCATGCGGGAGTCCGCCAGCGAGGCGAGGACGGCGTCCCGGTCACTGCCGAGCAGTGTGAGTGCCTCGGCGCCGGATACCCTTGCGGCATCGGCCCCGGCCAGGAGGAGATGCCCTGGGCCGCAAGCAGGGTCCATGACCGTGATGCCGCCGGAGCTGCCGGGACTGTCGCCCGCCACGCCGTTGGCCGCCCCGAGGGCGAGTTCTGCCATGAGGGATGCCAGCGGTTCCGGGGTCGTGGCGATCTGGCGCACATGGACGTCGAGCCAGCGGCGCAGCAGAAACGCGAACGTTTCCGTGCCCCCTTCACGCTGTCCGAGATCCACGGCCCGTTCGATCAGCTCCCGTGTCTCGGCACGGATCTCTTCGCCTTCGTCGCTCGCCCGCCCGGCGAGGAGCCGTCCTACCTCGGCGATTGCGGCCCCGGTCTCGTCACGCCCGCCGAGCGCCTCGAAAGCGGGCCAGAGCCATTCCCTCTCGGCGGACTTCTTCAACTTCTTGTTGTCGCGCAGCCAGTCCTCGATGTCGGTCAAGGAGAACTGAGGGTTGGTGTCGGTGCCGGCGATCCGCTCGGGGAAGGACGGATGCCGCCGCCGCCAGTTGCTCACCGCGGCTCGTCCCACACCCGCAAGGCGGGCGATTTCGGCCAAGGTCACCGGTACGGCGCGCGACGTGGACATCTACACTCCCAGGGCATTTCTGGTGGAGGGAGGACTTTCCCCTCGGTCATGGGTGTGTGATCAAGCCACCCTTCCTCCGAACTGCATCGGTCAGCGTACACGACCATTGACTTTGTTCACAGATGCGTAAGGGGGTTTTGGGGCGTACGTCGCGTTCCGGTCGGCGAGGCGCGCGGGTCAGCGCGACGGCCGGCTGTTCCGCCTGGACGCCGCCCCCGTCCGCCCGGCTCGGCCGCTCCGCCCCGATGTTGCCCATGCCCGCACCGGCCGGGCCTCCGGTCCCATTGGGTGGGTGAAGGGCCGCAGCGGGTCCACTTCGGCCCACGGGAGGAGTGCCTGTTCGGGGGTGCGGCGCTCGGGCAGCCATACGGCGAGGCGCCGCCACACCTCGCCGGCGTGGGCGGGTCGCTCGTCGGGGTCCTTGGCCAGTAACTGGAGTACCAGGTCCTCCAGTTCGGAAGGGATGCCCGCGCGAAGCCTTCCGGGCGGTACGGGCGGCTGCTCAAGGATCATGCCGGGCAGCATCAGTTCGGACTCGTGCGTGAAGACCGGCTCGCCCGTCAGCATCGCGTACAGCAGGCAGCCCAACGCGTACAGATCGGTGCGGGGGTCGACCGGCTTGCCCTGCACCTGTTCCGGCGCCATGCACTCCAGGCTGCCGGGGCGCTCACCGGTCGTGGTGAGGCCTGTGGTGTCCGGGTCGAGGAAGGCGGCGACGCCGAAGTCGAGGACCTTGACCACGCCGTCCGTGCGGATCACGACGTTGCTGCCCTTGAGGTCGCGGTGCACGACGTCGCGGGCGTGCACGGAACCCAGGACCGAGGCGATCTGGACGCCGATCGACGCGGTCTCCTCGATGGAGAGCGGGCCCTCCTCGACGATCCGGTCGTCGAGCGGGGGTCCGATCACGTACTGCATGACGAGAAAGCGGGTGCCGTTCTCCTCGCCGAGGTCGTAGACGGTGGCGAGGCCCGCGTGGTCGAGTCGCGCGACGGCCTGCGCCTCCCGGCGGAACCTTTCGGCGTCGCGGGCGCGCTGCTCCTCGGTCAGCCCCGGATCGACGTTCATGGTCTTCAACGCCACGTCACGGCCCAGGTTCTCGTCGTGGGCGAGCCAGACGACTCCCATGCCGCCCCGGCCGATCAGGTGCTTGATCCGGTAGCGACCGGCGATCAGTGTTCCGGTGTCCATTCGCCCTGCGGCCCGTCCCCTCCGTGCCCTGCCGCGCCCTGCCCGGGCTGTTGTCAGGGAGAGTGTGGCACGGCAATGCTTCGAATGCTTCCCCCGCGACGCATTATCCGTTGACTGAGTTCACATGCTCTTGCTCTAATGGGGATGAAGGCGGGACGGTCCGTCCCGTGTGCCTCACCCACTACGGTGATGCGTGGATTACGTCGGGAGCTAGTGAGGATCACGTGGACGTCTTCGAGGTGCACCGTCGGCTCATCCGGGACTATAAGGAATACACGTCCGGATCGGTGGTGATCGACGACCCGCGGATCGGCGAGAAGGTGTCCAAGTCCCTTGCCGACGGCGACCAGTGGCCCGACCCCTGGCTCTCGCTCAACCCGAGCTTCGCGAGCGGCGGCACCGTCGACCACCTCGCCGACGACCTCGGCCTCCTCCACCCCGAGTGCAAGCGGATCTTCCGCACCGGCAAGGACAAGCGGGGTGCGACGATCCGCCCCATCCGCTTCCACCGGCACCAGCGCGACGCCATCGAGGCCGCCGACTCGAAGGACTCGTACGTCCTGACGACCGGCACCGGCTCCGGAAAGAGCCTCGGCTACATCGTGCCCATCGTCAGCCGGATCCTGAGCGAGAAGCGGCCCGGAGACCCCCCGAGCATCAAGGCGATCATCGTCTACCCGATGAACGCGCTGGCCAACAGCCAGCGGGGCGAGCTGAGGAAGTTCCTCACCGCCGGATACGGCGAGGGCAACGAGCCCGTCACGTACGCCCGTTACACCGGCCAGGAGAAGCAGTCCGAGAAGGATGCGGTCCTCGACACCCCCCCGGACATCCTGCTCACCAACTACGTGATGCTGGAGCTGATGCTCACCCGCCCCGAGGAGCGCAAGCGTCTCATCGGCCGGGCCAAGGGCCTGCGCTTCCTCGTCCTGGACGAACTGCACACCTACCGCGGCCGTCAGGGCGCCGACGTCGCCCTGCTGGTCCGGCGCGTGCGCGAGGCGTGCGAGTCGCCCGCCCTGCAGTGCGTCGGCACCTCCGCCACCATGTCCACCAAGGGCACCCCCGCCGCCCGCCGCCGTGAGGTCGCCGAGGTCGCCTCCACCCTGTTCGACACGGAGATCTCCCCAGACCGGGTGGTGGGAGAGACCCTGGTCCGCGCGACCGGCGACACGATCCCCACGCGTGCCGAACTCGCTGCCCGCCTAAGGGAGAACAACCCTCCGCTGGAGTACGACGCACTCAAGGCCGACCCTCTGGCCCGCTGGGTCGAGACCGCCTTCGGCCTCACCGAGACCACCGACGAGGACGGCACCCGTCTGCTGGTGCGCGCAAAGCCCACCACCGTGGAGCTCGCCGCGCGCGTCCTGCGCGAGGACGCCTTCGACGTCCCGCGCGACGCACCCGAGGACGAGCCGTACACCGCCTGCGCCAAGGCCATCCGGTCCACCCTCCGGGCCGGCACACAGGTCCGCGACGCCGACGACCGCGCGCTGTTCGCGTTCCGCCTCCACCAGTTCCTCTCCAAGGGCGGCTCGGCGTACGTCTCCCTGGAGCCGGCGGACAGCCGCCACATCACCCGTACCTACCAGCAGCGGGTGCCCGGAGAGCCGGAGAAGCTCCTGCTGCCGCTGTCCTTCTGCCGCGAGTGCGGCCAGGAGTACCTCACCGTGGCCCGCGAGCAGAGCGACGACGGCACGGTCGCCTTCCGCACCCGTGAGGACGCGGACGACGAGCAGGGCTACCTCTACCTCTCGGCCACCAACCCGTGGCCCGAGCGTGTCACGGACGCGATCGACCAGCGCCGCTTCCCCGACAGCTGGCTCACCCTCGACCCGAAGAAGGGCACGCCCGTCCTCACCGCGAGCCGTAAGAAGCGCGCCCCGCAGCCTGTGTGGGTGAGGCCCGATGGCGCGGCGGTGAACAAGGACGCGGGCGGACTGTACGCCGCCTACGTGCCCGCTCCGTTCCTGTTCTGCCTGGAGTGCGGGGTCAGCTACGAGCAGGTCAGGGAACGCGACTTCGCCAAGCTGATGACGCTCGACCAGGAGGGCCGCTCCACCGCCACCTCCGTCGTCAGCGCTTCCATCGTCCGCCACCTCAAGAGTCTGCCCGCGGACGAACTCGGCGAGGACGCACGCAAGTTGCTCACGTTCGTCGACAACAGGCAGGACGCCAGCCTGCAGGCGGGCCACTTCAACGACTTCGTCATGGTCACCCAGCTGCGCGGCGCCCTCTACCGCGCCATGCTGAAGGCGGGAGAGGCGGGCCTGCGCTGGAAGCGGCTGGGCGAAGAGGTCGTGGCCGCCATGGGGCTGGCCCGTCACGAGTACGCCAACAACCCCACCGAGGTGGAGGCGCTCGCCGAGGAGACGCTGAACGCGCTGGCCCAGGTGGCCGAGTACCGGCTCTTCCTCGACCTGGAGCGCGGCTGGCGGATCACCATGCCCAACCTGGAGCAGGCCGGTCTGCTGGGCCTGGAGTACGCGGGGCTCGACCAGATCGCCCAGGACGAGGAGCGCTGGCAGCGCGCCGCTGGGCCGCTGCGCACCGCGACCCCGGCCACCCGGCTCGACCTGGCCCGCGTCCTCATGGACGAGCTGCGCCGCCAGCGCGCCGTGGACACCCCGTACTTCACCGAGGCCAAGTTCAACGAGCTGCGCAAGGAGTCCGCCAAGCTCAACGACGCGTGGGCCATCGCCGAGACCGAGTCCGCGCCCCCCGCGCCCGGCGTCGCGGTGGCTCTCTCCGGCCGGCCCGGTCGCTCCGGGCGCACCCGCAGCGAGCTGAACCTCACCGGCCGCACCGCCTTCGGCCGCCACGTCCGCAAGCCGGAAACCTTCCCGGACTGGAGCCACGACCTCTCCCTCGACGACGCCCAGGACGTGATCCGCGACCTGCTCGAGGTCCTCGCCGACGGCGGTGTCCTGAGCCGGATCACCCAGGGCCGGGGCGAGGACCCCGGCTACCAGATCCACCACCCGGTGATCCGCTGGCACGCCCGCGACGACGAGCACGGCGCCGTGGACCGGCTGCGCCGCACCTACCGCACCGGCCGGGGCCCCCGCGTCAATGCCTTCTTCAAGGGCCTCTACAAGGAGGTCGCGTCCACCTTCGCCGGACTGCACGCCGCCGAGCACACCGCCCAGGTCCACCCCGACGTCCGCGAGGAGCGGGAGAAGCTGTTCAGCAAGGGGCTGCCGCTGCCCCTGCTGTACTGCTCGCCCACGATGGAGCTCGGCGTCGACATCGCCAGCCTCAACGCCGTCAACCTCCGCAACGTCCCGCCGACCCCCGCGAACTACGCCCAGCGCTCGGGCCGCGCGGGCCGCTCGGGCCAGCCCGCGCTGGTCACCACGTACTGCGCGACCGGCAACAGCCACGACCAGTACTACTTCACCCGCTCCGACCAGATGGTCGCGGGCACCGTCGCCGCGCCCCGCCTCGACCTGGCCAACGAGGACCTGCTCGCCTCCCACGTGCACGCCATCTGGCTCGCCGAGACCCGCCTGGAACTCGGGCGCACCATGACGAAGATCCTCGACACGGACGGCAAGGCTCCCTCGCTGGAGCTGCTGGACGGGGTGCGGGAGCAGATCGGCAAGCCGGCCGCCCAGCAGCGCGCCCTCGCACGGGCCCGCACCGTCCTCGCGGGCTGCGTCGAGGCCCTGCGCGAGACGTCCTGGTGGCACGAGCAGTGGCTGGAGGACACCGTCGCCAAGGCACCCGGGCGTTTCGACGAGAAGTGCGGACGCTGGCGGAACCTCTACCGCAAGGCCCTGGAGGAGCGGGAGATCCAGCACGACAACATCCGCAACCGCACGGCGACCGGCCGTTCCCAGGCCCAGGCTGTCCGCCGCCGCGCCCAGGCGGAGAACCAGATCGCCCTCCTGGAGAACAGGCAGGGCGGCGAGCGCACGGTGCTGTCCGACTTCTACCCGTACCGCTACTTCGCCTCCGAGGGCTTCCTGCCCGGCTACTCCTTCCCCCGGCTGCCGCTCGCCGCGTACATCCCCGGCACCGGCCGCACCAGCCGCGGCTACGACGGCGACTACCTCCAGCGGTCCCGCTTCATCGCGATCCGCGAGTTCGGGCCGGGCGCGCTGATCTACCACGAGGGCAGCCGGTTCAAGGTGGACCGGGTACAGCTGCCCCCGGACACCAGCGGCGAACTGACCACCGAGAGCGCCAAGGTGTGCCAGGGCTGCGGCTACCTGTCCCCCGAGGAGCGGCGCGAGGACACCTGCCTGGGCTGCGGCAGCACGTACGGCGACCCCCGCACCGGGCTGCTGCACCTGCACACCGTCTTCACCCACCGTCGTGACCGGATCTCCTCCGACGAGGAGGAGCGCCAGCGCACGGGCTACGCGGTGGAGATCTCCTACCGTTTCAAGCAGCACGAGGACGGCCGGGACGGTTCGCTGCGCGCCGAGGCGAAGGCCGCGGCCGGCCGCCTCCTCGCCGAACTGGTCTACGGCGACAGCGCCACCGTCCGGCTCACCAACCTGGGCTACCGCCGCTCGGTCGCCAAGGGCGACATCGGCTTCTGGCTCGACCCGGTCACCGGCCAGTGGCTGGCCGGCTCCACCGGCAGGCCGAGCACGAACGCGCCCGGCCGGGAGACCCCGGTGGAGGACGAGGGACTCGCCGACGCGGAGAAGGTCGCGCGCAAGATCCCCGTCATCCCGTACGTCCAGGACACCCGTAACATCCTCGTCCTCAAGCTCGCGGCCCCCGTCGACAAGGACACCGCGATCACCCTCCAGTACGCGCTGGAGCGGGGCATCGAGGCCGAGTTCCAGCTGGAGGACTCCGAGCTGGACACCGAGGAGCTGCCGCCGCACGATGGTCCCCGCGAGCGGCTGCTGTTCATCGAGAGCGCCGAGGGCGGCGCGGGCGTCCTGCGCCGCCTCCAGGCCGAGCCCGACGCGCTCGCCCGCGCCGCCCGCCGGGCCCTGGAGATCGCGCACTTCGACCAGGTCGGACGCGACCGGGGAGCCGAGAAGCGCAATGGCGACCCGTGCGAGAAGGGCTGCTACGACTGCCTGCTCTCCTTCGGCAACCAGCGCCACCACCGGATGATCGACCGCCACCTGGTGAAGCAGCTGCTGATGGACTTCGCGGGCGGAGAGGTTGGCTCCAGCCACGCGGGCCGCACCCGCGACGAGCACGCCGACGCGCTCATCGAGGGTGCGGACTCCTCCCTGGAGGAGCGGTTCATCGCCTACCTCAGGACCCACGGCCACCGCCTGCCAGACCACCAGCAGGTCAGGCTGAGCGCGGCCCTGTCCAAGCCGGACTTCGTCTACGACACCTCCTTCGGCCCCGTCGCGGTCTTCGTCGACGGTCCGCACCACGACCACGCCGAGACGACGCTGCGCGACGAGGAGGCCGCCGAGCGGCTGAAGGAGATCGGCTGGGAAGTCATCCGCATCCGCTACGACGATGACTGGTCGAAGGCCGTGGCCGACTACCCTTCGGTGTTCGGCGAGGCGCGCCGCTGATCTCAGGGACCGGGGCGGACCCCTTCGGCCCGCCCCGGTCCCACGGACCACACGCGATCCGCCCGGCCGCCGCCCTGGCTGACCCGCCCGAACGACCCCTACCGCCCCGACCCGGAAGGCCCGCATGACCACCGCCGCCCAGCCGACCCGGCCGTACGCCGTCGGTTCCCTCGTCCACGCCCGGGGCCGTGAGTGGGTCGTGCTGCCCGACTCCACACCCGACCTGCTCGTCCTGCGCCCGCTCGGTGGCGCCGACGACGACATCGCGGGCGTCCTGCCCGGCCTGGAGACCGTGGTCCAGGCTACTTTCGCCCCGCCCACCCCCTCCGACCTGGGCGACCAGCAGGCGGCCGGGCTGCTGCGCACCGCCCTGCGTATCGGCTTCCGCTCCGGCGCGGGCCCTTTCCGTTCGCTCGCCTCGATCGCCGTCGACCCGCGCCCATACCAGCTGGTGCCGCTGCTGATGGCGCTGCGCCAGGACACCGTCCGGCTGCTGATCGCCGACGACGTCGGTATCGGCAAGACGGTCGAGGCCGGGCTGATCGCCGCCGAGCTGCTGGCGCAGGGCGACGCCCGAGGCCTGGTCGTGCTGTGCTCGCCCGCCCTGGCCGAACAGTGGCGAGCCGAGCTGTACGGCAAGTTCGGCGTCGACGCCCGTCTCGTGCTGCCGTCCACGATCGGCCGTCTGGAGCGGGAGACCCCGTACGGCCAGTCGGTGTTCCGCCCGGAAGGCGCGTACGTCGTCTCCACCGACTTCATCAAGTCCCCCCGCCACCGCGAGGACTTCCTGCGCCACTGCCCCGACCTGGTGATCGTCGACGAGGCGCACTCCTGCGTCTCCGACACCACGGTCGGCGCTTCGGCCCGCTCCTCCCAGCAGCGGTACGCGCTGCTGCGAGCCCTCGCCGACCGGACCGACCGCCACCTCCTGCTGGTCACGGCCACCCCGCACAGCGGTAAGGAAGAGCCCTTCCGCCGCCTGATCGGTCTGCTCGACGACCGCCTGGCCGCCGTCCCCCTCGACACCGACGCGGGCCGCAGGCTGCTCGCCGAGTTCTTCGTGCAGCGCCGCCGCGCCGACATCCGCGAGGACTTCCAGGACGGCGCGCACTTCCCGTCCTCCCGGGACACCGCCGAGACCGCCTACACCCTGCACCGCGACTACAAGAAGCTCCTCGACGAGGTCCTGTCGTACGCCCGTGAGACCGTACGGGCGGCCGACGGTGCCCTGCAGCAGCGCCAGCGCTGGTGGTCCACCCTCGCCCTGCTGCGCACCCTGTCCTCCTCTCCGGCCGCCGCCGTGCAGTCCCTGAACACGCGTGCCGGCGTCGAGGAGGCGGACACCCCCGCCGAGGCGGACCGCACTGGGGAGCGCACCGTCTCCGACCCGGCCGACAGCGAGACCCCCGAGTCCGCGGACGCGGTACCGGGCACACGGCTGCCCGCAGCCACCACTGACGACGGCGACAGTGAGGTCGACGACGAGGAGAAGGCCCGCCTGGTCGCCATGGCCGAATCGGCCAAGAAGCTCTATGGCCCGACCCGCGACGCCAAACTGAAGAAGCTGATCACCACCGTCTCCGACCTCCTCGACCAGGGCTACCGGCCCATCGTCTTCTGCCGCTACATCGCGACCGCCGACTACGTGGCCGACCACCTCAAGAAAATCCTCAACAAGAAGGGCACCGAACACCCGGTCGCGGTCGCCTCCGTCACCGGCGAACTCTCACCCGACCAGCGAGTCACCCGCATCGCCGAGCTGACCGGCACCGACGAGGAGGGCAATCCCGCGCCCGAGCGCCGCGTCCTGGTCGCCACCGACTGCCTCTCCGAGGGCGTCAACCTCCAGGAGTCCTTCGACGCGGTCCTCCACTACGACCTCGCCTGGAACCCGACCCGCCACGAGCAGCGCGAGGGCCGCGTCGACCGCTTCGGTCAGCGCACCGACGTCGTCAAGGCGCTCACCCTGTACGGCGCCGACAACCCCGTCGACGGCATCGTCCTCAACGTCCTGCTGCGCAAGCACGAGCGCATCCGCCGTGTCACCGGCATCTCCGTGCCCGTGCCGCAGGAGTCCGAGAGCGCCATGCAGGCCGTGTTCGAGGGTCTGATCCTGCGCGGCGAGCGGTCGGCGTACGAGCAGGAAGGGCTGTTCGCGCAGGAGGAGGTGGCCGAGCAGCTGGAGATCGCCTGGCAGTCCTCCGCCGAGCGGGAGAAGCGCTACCGCTCCCGCTACGCCCAGCTCACCATCAAGAAGGACGAGGTGGCCGCCGAGGTCGACGAGATCCGTGCCGCGCTCGGCACCGGCGAGGAGGTACGGGACTTCACCCGCCGCGCCCTGGGCGCCCTGCGCGGTATGCCCGCGGCGACGAAGCAGGGCGGATTCACCGCGCACACCGACGCCCTCCCGCAGGGCCTGCGCGACACCGTCTCCCACGCGCTCGGCCCCCGCCATCCCCGCCCGGTCGTCTTCCACGACGCCCCCAGCGCCCCGCGTGGCGAGGCCGCCCTCACCCGCACCGACCCGGTGGTCGCCGCCGTCGCCCGCTTCGTCCTGGACGCGGCCCTCGACGACGCCGGCAAGGTACCCGAGTGGCAGCGCCCCGCCCGCCGCTGCGGAGTCGTCCGCACGAAGGCCGTGGAGCGGAACACCACGCTCCTGCTCGTGCGCCACCGCTTCCAGCTGAACCTGCCCGCCCGCGACGGCTCGGTGCGCGAGCAGCTCGCCGAGGATGCCCGCGTGGTCGCCTACCGCGGCAGGCCCGACGCCCCCGACTGGCTGCCGGAGGACGAGGCCGTGGCTCTCCTCGAAGCCCGCGCGACGCAGAACACCGACCCCAAGTTCGCCACCGAGCACATCGCCGAGATCCTGGCCGCCCTGCCCGCGATCATGCCCGAACTACGGGAGCAGTCGGCCGAGTTGGGCCGGGTCCTGGAGGCCTCGCACCGCAGGGTCCGCACCGCCTCCCGCGCCCGTCTCGCGGGCCTGAAGGTCGTCCCCCAGGGCGACCCGGACATCCTGGGCGTGTACCACTACCGCCCGGCCCCGACGTTTCCCCAGGGAGTGGGCGCATGAGCACCGCCAGGACCCTCGTGACCGACTCCGTCGCCACCGTCGGTGGCCTCCTGCCGTACGACCTCCTGGTCCGCATCAAGGAAGGCAAGGAGCAGACCGGCTCCAAGCCCGCCGACTACCGCCTGTACGCCAAGGGCGACTCGGTACGGGATGCCGCCGAGCGCTCCTGGGGCTACCTGCGCGGCGTGTGGGCCGCCTACCAGGACGCCCTGGTCCGCGACGGCGCCGACGCCGACCCCGGCGTGCACGCGGTCGGCGTCACCACCGAACGCTGGCTGCTGCCCCTCTTCGAGCAGCTCGGCTTCGGCGCCCTCGCCCCCGTCCCCGCGCCCGGCCTGCCCTCCCGCGACGAGGAGAAGGACTTCGAGGTCAGCCACCAGTGGGCGCACATCCCCGTCCACCTCACCGGCTGGAACGTTCCCCTCGACACGCGCACCACCGAACTGGCCAAGCAGGCCCCCCAGTCGATGGTGCAGGAGTACCTCAACCGCTCGGCGGACTCCACCCTCTGGGGCGTCCTCTCCAACGGCCGCCAGCTGCGCCTGCTGCGCGAGTCCGCGTCCCTCACCGGCGCCGCGTTCATCGAGTTCGACCTCCGGGCGATCTTCGACGGCGACCGCTCCGACGACTTCGTCCTGCTGTGGCGCCTGCTGCACCGCACCCGCTTCGAGCCCCGCGGCGAGGGCGAGCCGGCCGCGACCTGCCCCCTGGAGAAGTGGCGCACCGAGGCCATCGACAGCGGCACCCGCGCTCTGAAGGAACTCCGCAAGGGCGTCGAGAAGGCCCTGACCGTGATCGGCACGGGCCTGATCGCCCACCCCGACAACGCGGACCTCCGCGACGCCCTGCGCACCCGCGACAAGAACGTCCGCGACGACCTCCACCCCGCCCTGCTCCGCCTCGCCTACCGCCTGCTGTTCCTCTTCGTCACCGAGGACCGAGACCTGCTCCTGCACCCCGACGCCACCGAGCAGGCCCGCGACACGTACGAGAAGTACTTCTCCACGGCCCGCCTGCGCCGCGTCGCCCGCCGCACCGGCACCCTGCACGGTGACCAGTGGCAGGCGCTGCGGCTGGTCATCGAGGGTCTCGGCAAGCCCGGCGGCCGCCCCGAACTCGGACTCCCGGCGCTGGGCGGCCTGTTCGAGCCCACTACCACGGACGCGATCCTGGACGGCCTCAGCCTTTCCAACCAGTCCCTGTACGAGGCCGTACGCGCCTTGTCCGAGGTGTACGACGCCAAACTCGGCCGTCCCCGAAAGGTCGACTACCGCCACCTCGGCGCCGACGAGCTCGGCTCGGTCTACGAGTCCCTGCTCGAACTGGAGCCGCGCCTCGGCGAGGGCAACGAGTACGTCCTGGCCAAGCTGGACGGAAACGACCGCAAGACCTCCGGCTCCTACTACACCCCGTCCCCGCTTATCGACTGCCTCCTCGACTCCACCCTCGACCCGGTCATCGCCCAGGCCGTCCGCTCCGGTACGACGCAGAAGGAACGCGAGGACGCACTGCTCGCCCTGACGGTGTGCGACCCCGCCTGCGGCTCCGGCCACTTCCTGGTCGCCGCCGCCCGCCGCATCGCCCGCCGCCTCGCCGAGATCCGCACGGACGACCCCGAGCCGAGCGCCGAGGACGTACGGCACGCGCTGCGCGACGTCATCTCCCGGTGCGTGTACGGCGTCGACCTCAATGAGATGGCCGTGGAGCTGGCCAAGGTGTCGTTGTGGATCGAGGCGATGAGGCCGGGCCGCCCGCTCACCTTCCTCGACGCCCACATCAAGCACGGCAACGGGTTGCTGGGCACCACGCCGAAGCTGCTGGCCGAGGGCCTGCCCGACGATGCGTTCAAGCCGCTTGAGGGCGACGATTCGAAGCACGTCACCGACCTGAAGAAGCGCAACGCGGCGGAGCGGACCGCGTGGAAGATCGCACTGCGCCACGGGGCGAACCAGGACGCCCTGTTCGCGGAGGAGGAAGTGCTTGCCGAGTCCAACTCGGCGTTCGGCGAGACGGTCTCGGCGATCACCGGGACGGACTCGGAGGAGCTGGAGGACGTCCAGAACCAGGCCAAGGCGTACCGCGAGCTGACCACGTCCCCGGACTACATCCGGGCGCTGGAGCTGGCCGACGCGTGGTGCGCGGCGTTCGTCTGGAAGAAGACGAAGACAGCGACTCCGCCCTCGCTGACCACGAAGTCCCTGCTCACCCTGCACTCCGAGGACGGCGGCGCGAGCCTGCCGCACGGCACCGTGGAGGAGGTCGTGCGGCTGCGGGAGGAGTACCGGTTCTTCCACTGGCACCTGGAGTTCCCGGAGGTGTTCCGGGTTCCGGCGAATGCGAAGGCGCCGGGGGTGGACGAGCGGACCGGGTGGAAGGGCGGGTTCAGTTGTGTGCTGGGGAATCCGCCGTGGGAGACCCTTGAGTTCAAGACCGAGGAGTACTTCGCCACCGTGGCTCCGAAGATCGCCAACGCCCCGAACCAGGCGGCACGTCAGGCCCTGATCGACGGGCTCGCCGAGAGCGAGGACGAGGCTGATCGGGAACTGTACGCCGAGTACATCGCCGACAAGCGGCTGTCCGACGGCTTTTCCCATCTCGCGCGCTGGTCGGCCCGGTTCCCGCTGGCCGCACGCGGCAAGCTGAACACATACCCGCTGTTCGCGGAGGCGGCGTCGCACGGGATCGCGCCGCGAGGGCGCTTCGGACTGGTCCTGCAGACGGGCATCGCCACGGACGCGACGACGGCACCGTTCTTCTCGGACTTGGTGCGCTCGAAGCGGCTGGTGTCGTTCTTGGACTTCAAGAACGAGGCGTGGGTGCTGAGCCGGGACGTGCACCATTCGACGCGCTTCTGTCTGCTCACGGTCACTGGCCGGGAGGAGCAGGTCCGGGAGGCTTCCTTCGCGTTCGGGACCTGGTACATGGAGGACCTGCCTGCCCGCCGGTTCACCATGCCGCTGGAGGAGATCCTGCTGGTCAACCCGAACACCGGGAACCTCCCGGTGTTCGAATCCCGTCGCGACGCGGAGATCACCTTCGGCGTCTACAGCCGAGTCCCGGTTCTGCTCAAGGAGCCGGACGAATACGGCAGGGGCGGCAGCAACCCGTGGGGGCTGACCTTCCGGCAAGGCCTGTTCAACATGGCCTCCGACTCCCACCTGTTCAAGGGCAAGCAGGAACTGGTGGACGAGGGCTGGCAGTTGACCGGCAACGTCTTCACGCGCATCGATGAAGAGGGGAAGACGCGCCGCTATCTCCCGCTCTACGAGGCGAAGATGCTCCACCACTTCGACCACCGCCTCGGCACGTACGAGGGCCAGACTCAGGCCCAGGCCAACGTCGGCACCCTCCCGCGCGTGACGCCGGAACAGCACGACGACCCCGACTTCGCGCCGCTGCCCCGGTACTGGGTGCCGGAGCAGGATGTGGACTCCGGCAAGCGGGACAAGAAGGGGAACCGGATCATGTGGGCGGGGGTGGAGACGCGGCTGGCAGACAAGAAGTGGTACGAGAACTGGCTTCTGGGGTGGCGTGACGTGGCTCGGTCCACCGACACCCGAACCATGATCAGTTCGGCGCTTCCCGCTTACGGGGTAGGGGACAAGTTCCTGCTGGCCTTCGCGCCCGACGATGCTGCCGTTCTTCTCTCGGTCTTCAACTCGTTCGTCTTCGACTACGTGACGAGGCAGAAGCTGTCCGGTACCGCGCTGAAGTACTTCGTGCTACGCCAGCTCCCTGCCGCCACACGCATTGAAATCGCGGCGTTGGATGGCCTGCTCGGCGGTAACGCGATGAGCTGGATTACCTCACGCTCGTTGGAACTCTCGTACACATCCCAAGACATGGCTCCCTTCGCCAGGCACCACAGAGACGAGGGTGCCCCCTTCCGGTGGGACGGCGCACGCCGCGAACTTCTCCGTGCGGAGCTGGACGCGGCACTGTTCCATGTGTACGGACTCAGCCACGCGGACGTGGAGTACGTGATGGACACGTTCCCCACGGTCAGAAAGCGGGAGGAGGCCCTACTGGGGACTTACCGAACCAAGGACCTCATCCTCGACATCTACGATCGTATGGAGAACGCGCGAGCGGTTGGCGACGAGTACCGAACCGTGCTGGACCCGCCGCCGGGCAAGGGGCCGCGTCACGCGGCCTGAGCGCCGCAGCCTGGGGCGGGTGGGTCAGAACCCATCCCGCCCGAGGTCCGCGACGAACTCAGCCCACGCATCCTGCGTGAAGGCAAGCTGTGGACCGGCGCCCCGCTCCTTGGAGTCCCGTACGCGGACGGCGGTCCCGTCGGCGGAGACCTCCAGGCATTCGCCGCCCTCGTTGCCGCTGTAGCTGCTCTTGAACCAGACAAGTCGCGCGGGTTCCGCAGTGTTCATCGTTCCCCCAGCAAGGTTTCGATCAGGGATAGGGACTCACGCATGGTGAGTGCTTGTCCCCTGATGCTGCCGTACCGTGCGGCCAGGATACGGACTTCCTCCGGGTCCGTGATCAACCGGCTGGAGTTCTGCGCTTCGGTGTATCCCAACTGTGCTTTCCCCTTGGGTGTGAGGAGCACGAACGCACCACCCATCCCCGCGTGCTCGCTGCGGTCGGTCGGCATCACTTGCAGCTCCACATTGCGCAGTCGCCCGAGTTTGAGTAGCTGCTCCAGCTGCTCCCCGTGGACTTCTTGCCCGCCAAGAGGGCGCCGCAACACCGTCTCCTCGATGACGGCGCTGATCATGGGCGGGGGCCAACTGGTAAGGATCTCCTGACGGCCCATCCGAGAGATCACCCGGTGCTCGATCGTCTCCTCATCCAGCAGCGGCTTGCGCATCTCGTACAGGGCACGGGTCCGCCGCTCGGTCTGGAACAGGCCCGGAATGTCATGGTTGTTGTAGAAGTTGATCTCAACCGCGTCCCGCTCCAGCCGCGCATAATCCCTGAACCACTCCGGATGCCGCACTCTGCGCCGCGCCCGCGCCCGCTCCACATCCTCCGCAGCCGAAGCCAGCAGCCCCCCGCACTCCAACAACTCATCGACCGCGAACAGCAGTTCGGGCTGAGGAGTCCGCCGCCCCCGCTCAACGGACGAGATGGTCTCCTCCCCGTACCCGAGCCGGTCGCCCAGCTCCTTCTGGCTCATCCCGGCCCGTACCCGCGCGACCTTGATCTGCCGCCCGAGCGCCCGAAACAGGTCAGCCACCTCGTCCGTACCGTCCGCTTCACCGCCGGTGGGAACCCCCGAACCGCCCGCCTGTGCCGCCATCCCGTACCACCGCCCACTTCCATCGCACCAGGGACGAACCGCCGGACGTCCGGCCAGGTCACGGCCGTACGCCCGGACATCCCGCCCTCCACACCGGGACAGTCACCCTCCGTACCGCCCCACACCCTCCACACGGTAGAAGCACTCCGTCACTCTCGGTGAGGTGATCCAGCAAACCGTCACCGTCACCGGTGAACCGACCGCCACCACCCACCATTTCCGCCTCGCGTTCCCCACCAGCAGACACGGCGCCCACACCGCCCGCCGCGCAGCCGAGCGCTGGCTCGCCGACCAGCGCGACTGTCCGGAGGTCACGGCCGGCGACGAGGTCGCGGCCACGGCCTCCCTCCTCATCGCGGAACTCACCGCGAACGCCGCCCTGCACGGCCGCGTACGGGGCCGCCACGCCCGCCTCGCCCTGACCCTCACGGCCGGCACCCTGCGCATCGAGGTCACGGACGCCCGGGGTGACCGCCTGCCCGAACCGGCACCAGGCAGAGGCAGCGACGGAGTTGGGGACGGAGAGTCGGGGCGCGGCCTGCTCCTCGTCGCCTCGCTTGCCGATGCCTGGGGATGCGAGCCACACCATCCCGGCGGCAAGACAGTCTGGGCGGAGTGCGGCCGGCGTGCACCAGCGCTCAACGGGGGCGCGTGAACACAACTATGCACCTACCCGCAGGAGTTGGGGATTGACGCTGATCGTGAACGGCCTTCACGCTTAACAGGTAATCGTGAAGACCGTTCACGGGGAGATGTCATGGAAGGCATGCCCGAGGCGGATGACCAACTCGTCGGACTGTTCGAAGTGGCGGAGATGGCGGGGGTCGGTCGGACGGTCGTAGCAAATTGGCGCGCCCGTGACAAACACTTCCCCGCTCCCGTCGCGGACCTGCGGAGCGGGCCGGTTTTCCGGGCGAGTCAGATTCAGCGCTACCTCAGACGGAGGAAGAAGCACATGGCCCCCAAAGCCCATGTCATCTCGACCATCAACCTGAAGGGCGGTGTCGGGAAGACCACCACCACGGCCGGACTCGCGGAGTTCCTGTCCGCGGAGTTCCGCAAGCGGGTCCTGGTGGTCGATCTCGACCCGCAGACCAATCTGACCACGGTCCTGATCGGGGAGGAGAAGTGGGAGGAGCTCAACGACGAGGGATACACCCTGGCGACCCTGTTCAAGGACGCACTGCGGCCCGAGGACGAGCCTCTGGAGTTCGACCTGGAGAAGACGCTCCAGCGCAATGTCTCTTCGGTGGATGCGGTGACGAAGGTGGACCTCCTGCCTTCTTCGCTGGACCTCATCGACGTCCAGGATCGCCTGGCGTCGATGCCCAGGGGGCGTTTCCACGCCAACAACCCCACCGATCTCCTGCGCAAGGCGATCCGGAAGATCATCGATGACTACGACTACGTGCTCGTCGACTGCCCTCCCAACCTCGGAATCGTCACTCTGAACGGTCTGCGCATCTCCGAGGGATATATCATCCCGACCATCCCTGATGTCTTGTCCACCTACGGAATCCCTCAGATCCAGCGGCGTGTGCGGGCCTTCGCGGAAGACCTTGGGGAGACCATCAAAGAGATCGGCATCGTCATCACGAAATACAAGGCCAATTCGACGGTCCACTGGAACACCGTCAGGCGACTTCAGGGCGACAAGAAGCTCCCCGCCGTGCTGCCGACCTTCATCCCCGAGAAGAACGACATCGCCGGTTCGGCGGAGTTCGTCGGTCGCGGTACCCTGCGGCAGAAGTACGGCTACCAGGGCGGGTTCGACGCTTTCCGCGGCATGACGCAGGAGTTCATCGAACTGGTCGAGGAGAAGGCGTGACCGAGCAGAGCGACAGTCGGCCCGAGGACAATGGTCTCCTGAATGCCCAGGTGCGGGAGGCCGAAGAAGCCCTGACCAAGCTTGGCGCCTCCGACCCGGAGCTCGCGGCGACGCTCGCGCGTGTCCTCGGCGTGGTGGCGTCCGAAGCCGCACGCACGACACGCTTCGCCCGAGCACTGGCCAAGGCGCTGACGCCTTCCGATGCGCAGACCGCGTCTAGGCCGGCCGAACGCCCGAGGCGTAGCCGGCGAGCTCCGGGAGTGATCGACCCGTTCGCGGTGTTCGCCGAGACCGGAGAGGCGGGACTCCGCTCGAGCCTGGGCGAGCTCGGCCTCGAACAACTGCGGGACATCGTCTCCGAACACGGGATGGACCACGACCGGCTGGCGCTGAAGTGGAAGGATCCTCAACGGGTCATCGACCGCATCGTGGAACGCGTCGAATCGCGGACAGCCAAGGGAGCCGCCTTCCGGGGACGGCCGGAACAGCCCGCTCTGCGGCACGATGAGGCCGCCGGCCCGGCGGCCGAGGACTCGTCGCCCTGAGGCAACCGGGCGCGACGCGGCAAACGCCTCGCGTCCGCCGCCCAGGCCAAGGCCATCCGCATCGAGCGGCGCGTACAGGACCGCACCGTCCTGCTGTTCGACGACCTGTTCACCACCGGTCAGCAGATGCAGGCCGCTGCCTGCCTGTTGTGGGAGGCGGGCGCGACCGAGGTGAGGGGATTGGTCCTCGCTGGCGCCCCTTGGCGAGGGGCGGACCGCCAGGGGGCGCTCTTCGACTCGTGACGATCGACTGGTACCCCTGGGTCCCCGACTCAGTCCCGGCTTTCCCAGCGGTCCCGGACCCACATCAGAGCCTCGACGAGCAGCTCTCGGTTGCGATCCTTCTCCAGAACGGACAGCGGGAAGCTGGGGGCCGGTCCCCGGCCCGGCTCTCTCTCCTGAAGGTCGATACCTTCAAGTTCATTGAGAAGCCGGAGGAATTCGGCACGCAGGGCGGGGCGGGCGGACGGCTCCGTTACCGCCAGCCACTGGAAGTCGAGATAGGCCGTGCCGCCCAGTCCGCAGCCAGGGGTGAAGCCCATCGGTGAGATCACACTGTCTGGGGCGCCCGCCTCCTCCAGGGTGAGTATCGCACCGCTGCCGCTGGCCTTCGTGCCGCCGGGGTGGTATACGGTGCCGCCGATTTCTTCCCAGCGTGCGAGGAGGCCGCGCACCGCCTCCACCGTCCCCGGCGAATTGTCCTCCGCGAGCTCACGGAAGAACCGCCTCTCGGGGGAGTTCTCCGCCACGAGCTGCAGGTAGAACGAGTCGGCGTCCGTCTCCTCACCCTGGCTCTCCGGGGCGCTCTGCGTTGTGTCCTCCTCGCTGTCGGCCGGGTCGTCGGCTTCGCTGACCAGCGACGCAAGCTCGTCGGCGGAGAGGCGCTGCGCCGGATCGGCTGCCCCGCCGGCCGTGAAGCGCACGCCGTCGTCGCTCAGCCGGGCGCGGACGTCTCCTCCCGCGTCCTGAGGCGCCCAGCGGAAGCCGTCGGAGACCTTGCCCTCGGAGGTGAGCACCCGGTACGCGTTGGCCACCCCTGGCGTATTAGCCAGATGATTGCCCACGGCCTGGGCGCCGGAGCCGATGAAGGCCGCGAGATCGCCGTACGACGTCCAGGTGCCGTGGGGGAGCGCGGCGAGCACCTGGTGCGCCAGGTTCCAGTCCCGGCTCCGCTCCGCTCGGCCGACTCCGCGCAGCGGGGCCGGCCACAGCGCGATCGTGCGGTCGGCGAGTTCGTCGGCACGGGCGCGGATCTCGTCCGCGCCCCACCGCTCCGTGGTGGCGATGCGGCGGTTCATCTCCAGATGGCTGCCCTGGAGCAGCCCCTGCTTGCGCTCGAATGGGTGATTGGACAGCTCCGAGTTGACCGCGGTGAGCGTCAGGTTCCCAAGCGTGTGCTGAAGCCGGGAGTGCAGGTCCTCCGCGCTCTCGCCGTCGACCACGTCCTCGCTCAGCATCCGGAGCCACTCGTCGCCCGGCGACTGCGGCATGACATGCTCGATGGTGAGCTGCGCGGTGGCGAAGTCGACCGGTTCGGGATGCTCGTAGCTTTCCTCCAGCCGCTGGAGCACCATCTTGCGCTGGTGCCCGCGGCCGAACTTGTAGAAGGGCGCCGTCCGGACCTTCTCGCGCAGCTCGTCGTCATCGGGCCAGAAGCGGTTCTCTGCGGAGAGGAGCTGGTGCAGCCCGTCGGCGACAGCCACGTCCAGCGGGAGCTGCCCGGGCACCGCCTGGAAGATCCTGTTGAGGTTGTTCGTCGGCACCCGGCACATCATCCGGCGCACCAGGAAGCTCTCGATGTACGACATCGCACGGGCCGTGTCCGCAGAGTCCAGCTCCCCGCGCTGACGCCGGTCGAGTAGCAGCATCAGCGCGGGATAGGTGACCTGGGCCTGCCAGGTGTCCAGCCGGTGCAGATGGGCGCGGACCGCTTCGTTCGCCTCCTTCTCGGGGTGGAGCAGCCGACGGAAGAGCGCGCCGCGCCGGTACAACTCCTTGATGTACGCCTCGATCTCCGCCTCGCTGACCTCACCCCGCTCGAAGCGCTGCTGCTGAGCCGCGTACAGGTCCTGGCGGCGAACCCGGTCGTCCCCGTCGAGCACCAACTGAAGCCACATGAGCTGTTCCAGCTCGTCGTTGCTCAGACTGTCCTGCAGCGGAAGCCAGTAGGTCTCGTAGATGTGCTCACCGCGGGTGGGCAGCCGCATGAACAGGTAGTTGCGCAGCAGGTCGGCCTGGCTCAGCTTGAGGCCGGTGTTGTTGAGGGACTCGAAGATGCGGTGCACGTTGTCCGCGCGTTCGGCTGTCACCGCCACCAAGGTGAGCCGGGAGGTGATGGCCTCCTCGATGCGGAGCACGTCCTGCGGGGCGGCCGGATCGGCGGCCTCGACGAGCTTGCGGCGGAAGAAGCCGTAGGCGGCGGCGACGGCTCCGCCGGCGGCCTGCTCCGAGAGCGGCCCGCGAACGTATGCCGCGAACTGCGCCCGGTCAGCCTGGGTCGGCAGTAGCCGGAGGCGATCGCTGCCGTTCTTGCGCTTGTTGATGAGGTATTCCTCGTCGATGCGCTCGGCCTCGTCGGGCTCGCCGTCCGCTATGTGGTCGCGGATCGCGGCCAGGGCGAGCGACAGCGTGGTCAGCCGCTGCTGACCGTCGACGACGAGCCAGCGGGGGAACGTCGCTTCGTTCTGCGGCGACGGCGCGAGCACCACGGACCCCAGGAAGTGTGTGCTCGCCTTCTCCCCGGACTCCAGCAGCTCGGCCTGCTCCAGGATGTCGGTCCACAACTGTCTGAGCTGCTTCTCCGTCCAGGAGTAAGTCCGCTGATAGAGCGGCACCTGGAACTGCTGTGCCCTGCCCTGGACGAGATCGGCGAACAGCGTCTCCTTCGCCTGCACGGCGTCCCCCTCGGTGATCGGTTCGGTCGTAGCGCGTGGGAAGGACCTTAGGGCTTCCCGCTGACAGTCAGGGGCGTTTCAAGCCCTCGTCCAGGCACGCGCACCACAGCGCGTGGGCCCGGTCCATCTCGTCCAGTGCCGCCCGGGTGAACCGGGCTTCCATGAAGGCTCGGTCGACGATCCGTGCCGTGAGTGAGACCAGGTGCGCCGCGACCTGTTCCACCCGCTCCCCGCGCACCCGGTCCTGAACCCGTTCCAGGCGTTCCTGACGTTCCCACAGGTCGGCGAGGCTCGCGCCCAGCTCTTCCTCGTCGTCGTACACGGACGGCACGCGGGGCAGCAGGTCGGCGGTGAGAGCGGGGACGGAGTCCAGAGTGGCCGGCTCGTCCGGTCCATCGTTGCCGAGGATGCGGTTGGCGATCGTACGGACGGCCTCGGAGCGTTCGACGCGCGCCGCCTGGGCCGGCAGGGCGCCGAGCAGTGCCGGGACCTCGACCCGGGCCCGGCGCCGCAGGGTCTCCGCGAGTGCGGTCGTCAGGTCCTCGCCCAGGTCCGAGGCGTCGTCAAGTACGTCGTTCGCCGCGCCGACCTCCTCGAAGGCGCGCTGCGCGGTGCGGGCCGCCTCGGTGAGCAGGGGTGATGTCCTCGGCGGTCGGCTTCACGCCCGCCTTCAGCCGGGCCACGGCCGCGTCCAGAGGGTCACCGGCCAGATCGAAGATGTCCACGTAGTCGTCTTCCAGGGCGAGTTGGCCGTCCGTATCCGGTTCCAGCAGTGTCATCTCCCCAACAACCCCCGCGCTCGCGATGCCCCTGTGTCGTGCGGCACTCCTGTGACGAATCATGGAGGTTTTCGTAAACTGAGTCAACGGATACTCTGTCGGTCGGTGTTGTCGAAGGGTGGGGAACATGCCGCAGATCGCGATCACCAACACGTTCTGGGAGGGCGTCGACCGGCTGGACAAGCCGGCCCGCTCCCGCGTCCACAAGGCGATGGCCAAGTTCCAGCAGCTGACGGTCCCGCAACTCCACGCGGACAAGGGGCTGCACCTGGAATCGGTGGTGAGCTCGCGCGACCCGCGGATGCGGACCATCCGCGTCGACGACGGCCTGCGGATAGTGCTGCTCGCGCCCGACGACGGCAGCGACCTCTTCGTCTTCGTCCACGTCGTCCCCCACGACAAGGCCTACTCCTGGGCCCGCAGACGGCTCTACACGGTCAACTCCGTGACCCGCTGCCTCGAAGTACGTGACCTGACCGCCATGGAGCAGATCACCCCGCTCTTCGCTCAGGAGGCCGCCGCGGCCCCCACACTCCTGTTCGCCCCCTGGTCGGACACCGTCCTGCGGCACCTCGGCGTCGACGACGTCACCCTGCGCGCCGCACGCACCGTCACCGGCAAGGCGCAGCTGGAGGCGTTCGGGTCGCTGATGCCGGAGGACCAGTACGAGGCGCTGTGGCTGCTCGCCGAGGGCCTCGACCCCGACGACATCTACAGGGACCTCGTGGCCGTACGCCAGAAGACGACCGTCGCCGAGGGCGCGGCGGGGGAGGACACCGCCGGGGACGACCTGGCCGCCGCCGTCACCCGCACCCGCAGCCGCATCGCGCTCGTCACCGGCCCCGACGAACTCGCCGACATCCTGACCAAGCCCTTCGCCGCGTGGCGGATCTTCCTCCACCCCACCCAGCGGCGCATCGCTTACCGGCCCGCCTATGCCGGTCCCGCCCAGATCACCGGAGGCCCCGGCACCGGAAAGACGGTCGTCGCCCTGCACCGGGTCAAGCACCTCCTGCACCGGTCACCCGACACACGCGTCCTCCTCACCACCTACACCGGAGCCCTGGCTCGCTCCCTCCAGAGCAGCCTCGCCCTGCTGCTCGACCACGACCCGGCGCTGCTCGCCCGTGTCGACGTCACCACCGTCGACGCCGTCGCCCACCGCGTCGTGCGGCAGTTGCGCGGCAACCCGGGGACCGCACTCGGTGACCGGGACGAGCGGACCCGCTGGCAGCGCGTGGCCCGCCGCCTCGAACTGCCCTGGAACGAGGCGTTCCTGTCCCAGGAGTACCGGCACGTGATACTCGCCCAGGACCTGCGGAGCGAGGACGAGTACCTGGCGTGCGAGCGGCGTGGACGCGGCAGCGCGCTCGGGCAGACCCAGCGGCGGCGCGTCTGGCAGGCCGTGACCCTGTTCGAGGACGGCCTGGCTCGTGACCGGGCGCACACCTGGCTCCAGGTCTGCGCCGAGGCCACCCGGCTGCTGCGCGACAAACCGGGCGCGGGACCGTCGTACGACCATGTCGTCGTGGACGAGGCGCAGGACCTGCACCCGGCGCAGTGGCGGCTGCTGCGCGTCCTGGCCCCCGAAGGCCCCGACGACCTGTTCGTCACCGGCGACCCGCACCAGCGGATCTACGACGCCCGGGTCTCGCTGCGCTCCCTCGGCATCTCCGTCGCGGGACGCAGCGGACGACTGCGCGTCAACTACCGCTCCACCGAGGAGATCCTGCGCTGGGCCCGCGGCCTGCTCGACAGCGAGCCCGTCGCCGACCTGACCGGCGACGCCCACGACACCCTCACCGGATACCGCTCGCTGCTGCACGGCGCACAGCCCGTGTGCGAGGGGCACGGGAGTGAGAACGAGGAAGCCGACGCCGTCGTCCGGCAGGTGCGCGGATGGATGGACGCCGCGGTCGCGCCCTCGGACATCGCGGTCTGCGCCCGCTTCAACATGCTGGCGGGCAAGCTCGGCGACCGCCTCGCCGCGGCCGGCATCCCCGTGGTGCGGGTGCGGGACGGGGAACCGGAGAGCGCGGTCGGGGTACGGGTGTCGACGCTGCACAGCATGAAGGGGCTGGAGTACCGGTGCGTCGCCGTTGCCGGGGTCAGCCGGTCCGCCTTCCCGTTCGCGCCGGCCGTCACCCCGGCCGAGGTGGACCGCATCCAGCACACCACCGACCTGGCCGCCGAGCGGTGCCTGCTGTTCGTCGCCTGCACCCGGGCGCGGGAGGCGCTGTACGTGTCGTACAGCGGGCGGGCCAGTGAGTTCCTCGCGGCGTGACGCCGCGCGGGGGGCTCCGGCATCGCCTCAGTCCGGAGCCCCATGGATCTTGCCGACTCCCGTGCGGTGGCGACGGACGGTCGTGATCTCGCACCCGTCGTGCATCACCCGGAACCATTTGTCCGCCACCTGGACGGTGACGGTCCTGGCATGCCACTGCATGCCCACGTGAATCCTCTGATGGCCGACCACGATGAATCCTCCGGGCCTGTAGACCTTTCGGCGCACACAGGGGACGTCGGAGGCGAACTCGGGGGGCGGCCCGTCCGTGTCGCTGGGCGGCCCGTCCACGTCGCTCGGTACGGCGCGCGACGGCTCGCGGACCGGACGGGCGGCGCGGATGCGGTTCTCGTTGATCCGCCCTCGCAGCTTCGCCAAGGCCTTGGACTCGATCTGGCGGATCCGCTCCCGGGTGAGGTTCAGCTCCGCTCCGATTGCTTCGAGGGTGAGCTCGGGGCCGTCGTCGAGTCCGAGCCGGAGGGTCATCACCTGGCGCTCTCGTTCGGAGAGGCAGCCGAGCAGCTCACGGACTTCTTCCGGGGACAGATCACCGTAGTAGAAGTCCGGTTCGGTCCAGTGCGGGCCCTGAATGCTCCGGTCCGCTTCTTCGTGCAAGGCGTCGTCACCGATGGACTCGGTCAGGTTTTCCAGAGGGAGTATTCGGCGGACCCGGGCAAGTAGGTCGTGCGCCTCGTCGACGGTGACACCCGCGCGGGCGGCCACCGTGGGGAGAGCGTCGGCGGGTGAGTCGTACCCCGACTCCCGTGCCGCCTTCCGTAGCGCGGCCAGGGTTTCGTGCGCGTGGACGGGGATGCGTATCGTGCGGCCCTTGTCCGCCAGGGCCCGTGTGATCGCCTGCCGGATCCACGGGACGGCGTACGTCGAGAACTTGTGCCCCTTGAGGTGGTCGAACTTCTCGATGGCGCGCAGCAGACCGAGGTTGCCCTCCTGGATCAGATCCAGGAGGTCCAGACCGCGCCCTGTGTACCAGGTGGCCATACTCACCACCAGCCGCATGTTCGCCTGGGCGAACTCCGTGAACGCCACTTCCCCGAGCCGGACCAGCTGTTCCAGCTCACGCCGCAGCTTCGGATGGAGCTTCCTGCCAGCCTCGTCCAACCGCGCGCGAGCCAGCAGTCCCGCCTCGACGGCCTGGGCCAGTTCCGCCTCCTGCTGCCGGGACAGCAGCGGGAACCTGCCGATCTCCTTGCGGTAATGCGTGAAAGAGTCGCCCACGGCTTGACGTGGGGAATCGTCCTCCTCCGGGGACTCGGCAACGGGCTCGGGGCGGGGGCGCGGCGAAGGCGGGGCGGAGGGAACAGCGGGACCGAGCGCTCGCACGGTCAACGCGGAAAGGTCCAGCCTGCTGTCCTGGTGCAGCTCAACAGTGAAGTGCGGTGGTCTGCGTGGTTCCGGCTCCGGCTCCGGCCCCGCTGGTACCTGGCGTTCACCCGGTGTGTCGCTCAATGTCCGCGTGGTCGGGGGAAGTCCTGGCGCGACCGGTGCCGTCGAACCGCCTCCCAGACCGAACGCGGCCACCGCGGCCGGAGGCAGTGCGACCCCCTCCGCCATCACCCGGCCCAGCGCCTCGGCCGCCACCGCGGTGGCCACGCCGACCAGAAGCCCCCGCAAGGCCACCGGAGTCAGGGTTCGCTGCGGCCCCGCGGCGGTCACCAGTGCCTCGTGCAGCACGGCCTGCGTCGCGGCCTCGATGTCGGTCCTCATCAGCGTGCCCCCCCATGTGCGGTACTGCGGTGCGACGAGCCATCTCGCATTGCACCACCCACCACTGACAATCAGTCACGCCCCGGGTAGAGCGCACCGTTCACCTGCGGATTCCCCATACTCCTTATGTGAACGAATGGTAGAACGTACGACGATGGTCGGTCCCGGGCGAGATCGCGTACGTCCGAGTCGGGAGGGGCGGGACATGCTGGTTGACCCCACGCAGTTGCTGGACGACTGCGAGCGGGCCTGGCGCGAGGCGGGGGAGCCGCCCGCCGGCGGACTGGAACCGGCCGCCGCCGTACGGACCGCGCTCGTCCTGGAGGCGCTCGTGGCGTACCGGCTGCTCGCGGACCACTCCGACCTCCCGCGCGACACGGTCTTCGCACGCTGGCCCGCCTGCGCGGTCCACACCGTGGCACTGGCCGACGGTCCGGAACTCCCGTGCCTGGTGGCCGAAGCACACGCGCGCGTGCTCGCGGCACGCCCCGACCTGGGGGCACACGGAGCCGCTCCGGAGAGCGCCGGCGAATGGAGTCGCGCCGCGCACGAGGCCGCCCGCTCGCTGGGCTGGACATGGCACGCCCCGACCGTCCCGACCGCGGCGGACGATCCGGTCGCCCCGTCCCGCAGCGCCTCGCCTCCCCCGAGCTCCGTCTCGGCCCCGGCGCGGGCAGCGTGCTGCTGACCCTGCCGGGCGAGCCGGACGCGGGGGACTGGCAGCTGTCCGCCGACGGTGAGGTGTTCGCGGTCCGGCCGCCCTACTGGGTGCTGCCCGGCCCCGTGCGCCGCGTCGAGGCGACGGACGCGACGAGGGCCACCCACGTCTCGGCCGTCGTGGACCCGGACACCGCCCTGCTGGCCTTCGACGCCGACGGCCACCGCATCCCCCCGGACGAGCCCCTTCCCGCCGCCGAGATCTTCCTCCTGCACGCGGGCACCTTGCAGACCGAGGGCACCGACCCCGGCGTCGTGGAACTGCCCACCCCGTACGGCTGGAACGGCTGGACCCTGAGCCGAGTGTCGCTGGCCGGGGTGACACGGATACGGGCCTCTGCCGCCGCCGCGGGAAGCTGGCTGGACGTCGCCGCCGGACGGCCGCTCGGCTGGGAGGGCGGTGCGACGCTGCCCTGGCTCATGGGCGACGACGGGTCACCCGTGTGGCACCGTCCGCCCGCTCTCCGGCTCCCGCGGCGCGCCGGCGAGCCGGACGCGCGACTCTGGCAGGCCGAAGTGCGCCGCCCCGGCCACGAGGCGCCTCTCGCCCGTCACACCGGTGCCCCCGGGGCGCTCCTCGACCCGTGGCAGGACGTACCCCGCCCGCTTCTGGGACCGTACGAGATCCTCGTCCACCGCGTCGGCTCCCGGCGCAGGCGCCGACTGGCGGCCTTCCTTGCCAAGGGCATCACGGCCGAACCGACCGCCGAGTGGCGTCTGCTCGCCCCGCACGGAGGACTGGCCCCCGCTCGGCTGACCCTCGGCGCCGACGGACCGGTCACCGCCTCCGCGCACGTCGTCGCGTTCTCTCCGTACGAGATCGCCAAGACGCTGGTCCTGGGCGACGGGGTCCGTCGGTTCGCCGTGGAGGCGCGCATCCCGCACTCCGAGGTCCGTCTCGAACTCGGCGGCAGTCCCCAGACGTGGTCCGTCCGGCCGCTCGACATCGACGCGACGGACCTGGCCGGGGAGAGCGCCCTGACCGTCCGCCTGCCGGAACAGGCGGTGGCGGTGACCCCCTTGCTGGCACTGGTCGTCGAGGGGACGACACTGCACACCCTGCGTCCGGAACGCCGCACCCGCACGCGCAGAGGAGACCTCCGGTACTCCCTGGCGGCCTTGGCGGACACCGTACGCGACTGCGTGAAAGCCGAGGTACGGCTGCTGGTCGCGGGGGAGAGCGTCCATGTCGCGACCGTGCGCACCCAGCCCATCGCGGAGGACGTCGTACCGGACGGCGGCGGCGGACTGCTGCTGCGGGGCCTGCGGCACCCGGGCGAACTGACCGCCCGCCTGTACGCCGTCTTCGCCCCGTGGGAGCAGCCGTTGACGGCCACGGTCGACCAGAGCGGCCGTATCCCGCTGCCCTCGGCCTGGCGGTCCCTCGGCCCCCTGATCGTGCATCTGAAAGCGGGCGCCCCCACACCCATCGCTCCCGGATGGCCCCGTCTGCGCGATCGCGACACCCTCGTACTGCGCCGGTCCCCGTGGACGTCCGCCGTCGACCATGGAACCGGCGCCAGGGTGTCGGAGTACCTGGCCGGACGCGGCGCGCTGCCGCGCGGTACCGACGTGATCCCCTACCAGTGGATCGTGGCCGCCCGCGGACGCGACCTGCAGGCGTGCGGAGCCAGGCAGACGGCACCGGCGGAGTGCCGCAGTGTTCTCGCGGACGCCGGGCCCACCGCCCTCACGGCAGCGGCCGACAGCGCGCTGCGCTCCGGCGAACTCGCCTCCGTGCTCGCCGGCAGCGGTCTCGCCGCCCTGCGGATACGGGAGGTGGCGGACCCGGCCGCCGTACGTCACGTCTGGCGGCAGGCGCCCCTGTGCGCGCTGCTGCTCACTGCCCCCCTGCTGCCGTATCTCTCCGGCGGCCTCGCCTATGACGTCGGCGAGTTGTACCCGGAGGAGGCAGAACTCCTTGACGAGGTAGGCCAGTTCCTGGGGAACGCCGCCACGGCCCTGCTGGCCGGGCACGTGGATCCGAGTGGCGTGGTCGGCCGGTTCGACGCCCAGACCCGTGCCCTCGACCAGCTCCCCGAACTCCAGCAGCAGGCCGTATGGCGCAGTGCCCGTGTCGTCCCGCGGGGCCTGCTGGACCCCGACACCCGTGCCGACGCCGCCTGGCAGGCGTTCCGCGCCCGCAAGGACCTCCAGTACCACGCCGCACGCGAGGAGTTCCGCGACGGCCTGGACGCCGTAGCGATCTTCCTGGACGACGGACACCCCGACCTGGCCCAGGCCTTCCGCGGACGGGACCCCGGCCAGCTGCACGGATCGGGCGAAGCCTGGCTGCGGATCCCTCAACTGTCCCTGGGCTGCGCGCTGATCGCGAGGCTCGCCGCCGCCGGCGACGCCCGCGCCGCCGGTCTGGAACGGGGACTGCGCCACCTGTGGACGCCCGTCGCCTCCCACGCACCGGATCTCACCGCCGTCGACATCGCCCTCGCGGAATGCCTGGTCACTGCGGAGGCCGTGCACGGCACCGGCTGACCACCGGTTCGCGTCCAGCCCGTCCCGCAGCGGTACCGCCCCACCGCTCGTCCAAAGCCAACCGCCACATCGGAGCCTCCCGTGCACAGCCTCGACCCGCTCGCCACCTCCACCATGATCAGCGACACCTACCGCCGCTATCTGCGTTCCCTGCTGCCCTTGCGCGAGCCCCGCCTGGCCGAGGCTCTCGCCCATGCCATCGACACCAGTCCTCTGCTCACCAAAGGGCCACTGCTGGAGGCCACGCCCGCCTACGCGCCGGGCGCCACCTTGAACGAACTCGTCGCAGAGGGCGTACTCGACCCCGCGTTCCGGCAGCTGACCGGCCCCGCACTGCCCGCCGACCGTCCCCTGTACCGGCACCAGGAGCAGGCGCTGCGCAAGGCCGTCGCCGGACGCAACCTCGTCGTGGCCACCGGCACCGGCTCCGGCAAGACCGAGAGCTTCCTCCTGCCCGTCCTCAACGCCCTCGCCGCCGAACACGCCCGCGGCACCCTCGGACCCGGCGTCCGCGCCCTGCTGCTCTACCCGATGAACGCCCTGGCCAACGACCAGATGAAGCGACTGCGCCGACTGCTCGTCGACACCCCCCACCTCACCTTCGGCCGCTACACCGGCGACACCAAGGACGATCCGCAGCGCGCCGCCGATACCTTCGAACAGCTCAACCCCGGCGAACCGCGCCTGCCCAACGAACTGCTCAGCCGTCGCGAGATGCGCGCCACACCGCCCCACATCCTGCTCACCAACTACGCCATGCTGGAATACCTGCTGCTCCGCCCCCAGGACATGGACCTCTTCGAGGGAGACCAGGCGGGTTCCTGGCGGTTCGTCGTCGTCGACGAGGCCCACGTCTACGACGGAGCACGCGGCGCGGAACTCGCCATGCTGCTGCGCCGACTGAAGGACCGAGTGGGGCAGGGACGGGTGATCCAGGCCATCGCCACCAGCGCCACCGTCGGCGCGGAGGAGAACCCGGCCGCCGTCACCGCCTTCGCCCAGGCCCTCTTCGACGTCCCCTTCCGCTGGGACGCGAGCGACCCCGCCGCCCAGGACCTGGTCACCGCCACCCGGGTCGCCACACCCGACGGCCCGCACTGGGGACCGCTGCCGACCACCGAATACCTGCGCCTGGCCACGACCGCGGACCCCGAACCGGAGATCGTGTCGGCCGCGCGCATGCACGGCCTGCCCGCCGGCACGACCGCGGCCACCGCCCTTGCCGCTGAAGCCGGCACCGCGGCTCTGCGCCGGGCACTCGCCGACGGACCCCGGCCCGTGCACGAGATCGCCCGCGACGTCTTCCCCGGCGACCCCGTCGGACCCGCGGCGGTCACCGCGCTCATCCAACTCGCCAGCCAGGTGACCGACACCGACGGCGCTCCCGTGCTCTCCGCCCGCTACCACCTCTTCGCACGCGCCACGGAAGGCGCCTTCACCTGCCTCGACCCGGCAGGCCCCCACCTCGACCTGGCCCGCCACGAGACCTGCGCGCGGTGCACCCGCCCCTCCTTCGAACTGGGCGCCTGCCGCCGCTGCGGTGCCGTACACCTGCACGGCACCTTCACCGGCCAGGGGGCGCAGGCCCGCCTCGCACACCGCAAGTCCCCCGACAGCCCCCACACCTGGCTGCTCCTCGACGGGGACGGCTCGGACACCGGCGCCGACGAGGACGACGAGACACTCGGCGACAGCGCCAAGGGCGGCCTCAAGGAACGCAGACTGTGCACCCGCTGCGCGGCCGTGCATCCCGCCGCCACGGCATCCTGCACCGCACCCGATTGCGGCGGCACCGAACTGCGCCGCGTCCACCAGCTCGACACGCACGAGGGCACCCCGGCCGCATGCCTCGCCTGCGGAGCGCGCGGCCACGGCATGATCCGCCTGTTCGAGGCGGGCAACGAGGCCTCGGCCGCCGTCCTCAGCACCGCCCTCTACCAGGCGCTGCCTCCGGCGACCGACGGCCCGGCCGCCGCCCTGCCCGGACAGGGCCGCAAGCTGCTGTTCTTCAGCGACAGCCGACAGGCCGCCGCGTACTTCGCGCCCTACCTGGAGGACTCCTACACCCGCATCCAGCACCGGCGCCTGATCACCCAGGCCGTCCGGCAGGGATGCCCCGACCCCGATGAACCCCTGCACATCGACGACCTCGTTGCCCACACCATCCGCGCCGCCGACCGCGCCGGAGTCTTCCGCCGCAACGACTCCCGCCAGGCCAAGCAGCGCGAAGTGGCCCTGTGGGTGATGCAGGAAGTGCTCAGCCTCGACGACCGCCAGTCACTCGAAGGCCTCGGCCTGCTCCGGATCGACATCGACCGCGAGCCCTACTGGCAGCCGCCCGCCCCCCTGACCTCACTCGGCCTCACGGACGACGAGGCGTGGCTGCTGCTGCAGGAGCTCCTGCGTACCCTGCGCAACCAGGGTGCGCTCACCATGCCCGAGGACGTCGACGCGGGTGACGAGGCGTTCGCCCCGCGTAAGGGGCCCATCTGGGTCCGCTCCCAGGGCTCCGAGTCCAAGCGCAGGGTGATCAGCTGGCTGCCCAGCGCCGCCAGCGCCTCTAACCGGCGCGTCGACTACCTCGTACGCATACTCGACGCCCTCGGCCACCAGGGCGAACGACGGGCGGCCGCGCTCGATGTCCTGAACCGCCTGTGGACCGACCTCACGACAGGTCACCTCGCCGACTGGCTGCCGTCCGAGAACCAGCCCGGGATCGGCGTCGTACGCCGGCTCGACCACGCCTGGCTGCGGTTGCGGCCGGTGACGGCGGACAGCGGTCCGCTGTACGCCTGCGACCGCTGCCGCCGCATCACCGCGGTGTCCGTGCGCGGCGTGTGCCCGACGCTGCGCTGCACAGGCCGCCTGGAGGAGTTCAAGCCGTCTGCCGAGACGGACGAGCACCTGCGGCGCCTCTACCTGACCTTCGACCCGGTCCCGCTGCGCGCCCAGGAGCACACCGCGCAGTGGACCGGGGAGAAGGCCGCCGAGATCCAGGGGGAGTTCGTCCGAGGGCAGGTCAACGCCCTGTCCTGCTCCACGACCTTCGAACTCGGCGTCGACGTCGGTGAACTCCAGGCCGTCGTCCTGCGCAACATGCCGCCCTCCACCGCCAACTACGTCCAGCGTGCCGGCCGCGCCGGCCGCCGCGCCGACTCGGCCGCGCTGGTCCTCACCTACGCGCAGCGGCGCCCCCACGACCTCGCCCGGTTCGCGGAGCCCGAGCGGATGATCGCCGGGGAGGTACGGGCCCCGATCGTCCCCGTCGACAACGTCCGGATCGACCGCCGCCACGCCCACTCCATTGCGCTCGCCGCCTTCTTCCGCGCCATGAAGGACGAGCGGGGCCGGATCTGGCGCAAGGCGGGCGAGTTCTTCCTCCCCGACGACACGACCGGCGAGATCGCCGCCCACACGGTGCGCGACTGGCTGGCCCCCGTTCCGGGCAGCGTCATGGCCTCCCTGCGCCGGGTTCTCCCCGAACAGGTCCAGAAGGAGATCGGCGTCGACTCCGGCGACTGGGTCGCCGAACTGGACCGGCTCCTGCGCGCCGCACAGCAGATCCTCGACCAGGACGTCACCTCGTACAGCGAGCGCCGCGACCAGGCGGCGGCCGCCCGCAAGTACCGGCAGGCGGAGATGTACGAGAAGGTCATCCGCAACCTCACCCAACGCGAACTGCTCGGCGTCCTCGCCAACCGCAACGTGCTGCCCAAGTACGGCTTCCCCGTGGACACCGTCGAACTGCGCATCCCCCAGGAGGGCGGCGCCGTCTCGGGGCAACTCGAACTCACCCGCGACCTGAGCGCCGCCGTCCATGAGTACGCCCCGGGTGCCGAGATCGTGGCGGGCGGCCATCTGTGGACGTCCGCCGGCGTCTACCGGCTGCCGGATCGCGAACTGGTCAGCCGCCACTACGCCGTGTGCGCGGCCTGCGGCCGCTACCGGGAGGCCACCGAACCTGTGGACCCCGTCTGCGCCGCCTGCGGCACGCAGTCCGCGGCCGCGCAACGCCGGTACGTCGAACCGCTCTACGGATTCGTCGCCGCGCGCGGACCCCAGCGCCGCCCGGGACAGACCCCGCCACGACGGTCCTGGTACGGCGACGTCCACATGTCCACCGACACCGCCGACCTCCACGAAGGCGCGACTACCTTCGTCTCCGGCCACACCACGCCCTGGTCGGCGGGCACCCGGGGAGAGATGGTGGTCGTCTCCGAGGGACCGGCCGGCGCCGGATATCAGATCTGCGACTGGTGCGGCTGGGGCCGTCCGCACGCTCAGGCCGGGCCTCTGCGCGGCGGCCACCCGCACCTGCTGAAAGACACCCAGTGCACGGGCCCCCTCCGGGTCGTCTCCCTCGCTCACCGATACCAGACCGACTTCCTTCAGATCCATCTGGACCCCCTCACAGCCTTGACCGCCACCGCGGCCCGTCTGCGCTCCGGCCTGTACGCTCTGCTCGAAGGTGCTGCCGCACACCTGGAGATCAGCCGCGACGACATCGACGGCACGGTTCACACCGGCGCCGACGGCATGCCGTCCCTGCTTCTCTTCGACACCACTCCGGGTGGTGCGGGCAACGCCGTGTCCATGGGCAGGCAGCTCGAACCGGTTGTCTCTGCGGCACTTGCCCGGGTGGCAGCCTGCGAGTGCGGCCCGGAGAGCAGCTGCTACGCATGCCTGCGGAACTTCCGCAACGAGCGCTTCCACGAGCTGCTGAGCCGCCGCGAGGCCGGCGCACTCCTCGATGCCCTGATGGGCGACGTGAGCTGATGGTGCAGTTCCGCTGAACATCGGGACGAGACTCGGTGCATCACGTGTGCCTTCCCGTCTCTGGAATGCCGACCTTGAGGTGTGCGGTGAGGGCCTGGAGCGCCCTCCAGGCGGCAGCGTCGGTTCCGTTGCCGAGGGGGCAGTGCAGGGCCGGGTCCGTGGCGGTCCCGAGCTGCGCGGGCTTCACTGCGAGCGGAGGCCGCCGAGCATGGGTGAGGCCTATGGCTCGGACGTCTCTGGTGCCGAGAGTGAACGTGATGGGAATCGGTGGGGCGGTGAGGCGGGGAGCCAGGGGCAGGTCCGCCCTGGCGGCTGTCAGGGTGGTCAGCATGGTCGTCAGGCCGTGAACGTCGGCGGGTGCGGTGGCCAGGGGGCCGGACCGTCCCGTGAGGACGGACGTGATGTTGTGGCAGCGTGGCTACGAGAGCGACGTCGCCGTGCCGCTGATTACCGCCGCCTCGGCCGTGACGGCCGGTGTTGCGGGCAGCAGAACGTGGACAGCCGGGTCGGCACTGGAGGGCACGCGTTGGTCGGTGGTGATGGCCGTCGCATCGCTCTGAAATCGACCCCCTCCCTGGAGGTGGCCACCGGCAAGGTGATCGGCTGGCCCCCGCTTCCGCCTGCACTTCACGCCCACCGGATCGTCCTGGCTCAACCTGGTGGAACGCTGGTTCGCCGAGCTGACCAACAAGCAGATACGACGAGGCGTCCACAAAACCGTCCGCGCCCTGGAGAAGGACATGCGCTCCTGGATCGCCGCGTGGAACAGCGATCCCAAGCCCTACGTATGGGCGAAGACCGCGGATGAGATCCTCGAACGCCTCGCCATTTATCTGAATAGAATTCCTGACTCGGAAGACTAGTTCGCCGGTGTGGGCGGCGCGGTCAGATCGTCCTCAACGGCGACCAGCTCGGCGATCTTGGTGGCAATTTCTGCCATCGAATCATCCGCCGTGTCCAACCCGTTTCGGGATGCAAGCAAGGGGCTGATGTTCCGGAGTTCGCCGTAGGTCGTCTCGTGCACGACAGGGAGAAGCAGGTCACGCGCAAGGAGCTCCGAGAGCTCCTTGTCAGAGACGCCACCGCGGTCGATGCGTTTCAGTAGCGCAGGGGTGACCAGGACGAGACCTGTACGCGACCTCGCCAGGCCTCTGTCGATTTCCCGCATGAACGGTTGGCCGAGCACAATGTCCTTCTCGCTGAACCAGACCGACACGCCCTCTGCTTCCAGCAGGTCGTGCAACTCCTTAGCAGCACCGCGCCGGTCGTCCCATGCGTGGCAGAGGAAGACATCGCGAAGGTCTGGCTCTTGACGCGCACGCAACTCGGCGGTGCGGCGAACGGGAGTCAGCGCCTTCACCTCGGCAGGCGTGTAAGTCACGGAGGAGGTACTCGGTGACCAAGGCGCCCTCGTTCTGCCGCTACTGGAGCTGCCCCCGCCACTGCTCCGCGACGTGTAAACCGGCGGCGGGTCATAGGACCGGGACGATGAGTACCCGTAGCCTCCGCCGCTGCACGCGGGGCACGCCGCACGTCCGCTGGCGGTCCGATGACCCTGGGCCGGGGCTGTACAACGACTCATAGCTACACGGTAGTCCACGCGGCCCCTGGAGCCATCCCGTTTACGCGTAGCCCGGGGTCGCTGGCACATTCCAGCAGGTTGCGATCCCCCGAGGGGCAGAGACGATCGATCGGCGGCCAACGGACCTCGGTGTGGGGCGGCGTCCTCGCGGGGGGATGCCGTACGCGCTCGCGGCAGTGCCCGCAGGCCGGTTCGGAGCCAGTGAGCAAGCCACCGGTCCTGCGCCGCTTGGACGACGGCTCCTTCCCGGCCTGCGCCATGAATGATCGGCAAGCGCGGTCGTGGCGCTGGCTTGGAAGCGTTCACCGTAACGTCGCCCTGCGACACGACGGCGTCCGCGCGGCCAGTAGCAGTCGCTCCGCCGACATCGTGGAGGAGGCCGTTTCGGCAGGGGTCGAGCAGGTGCGGAAATTTGTTCTATGGTCTGCCTGACAGGCTGAGGAAAGGGCATCATCGGACGGAGCCCTGTGACTACTGGGCTCGTTGCCGAGAAGTCCTTGCGCACCCTTCCTGCGATCGTCATGATCGTGGGCATGTCTGGGGGACCGAGCGACCTGATCTTGACCGATGACGGTCTTCCGTCCATGTTCCGCTCCGCGGACGCTGCCTCTCTGGCTGGTCAGTCGGATACAGTCCGATGGTCCGCTCTCCAGCTGTCCATGCTGGTCGCCGGAGCCGTGCTGGGCGGCGTCGACATCCAGCTCGGCAACGGCCTTGATTTGGGCGCACTCATCGCGTCAATCGCGCTCTTGTCCTCGCTCGCACCGGCTTTGTGGCTGACCGCGAAGAACCCTCAGCGTGCCTGGTACCGAGGGCGTGCGGCGGCCGAATCGCTACGCACTCTGTCGTGGAAGTACGCGGTGCGGGCGGAGCCCTTCACGGGTAGCGAGGAGGCGGCAAGCGAGCGGCTGCTGCAGGACATGTCGAGCATCCTGCGCGACCTCCGTGACGTCGGCTGGCTCATCGATGCCGGCGGCCAAGCCGAGATCACCGATCAGATGCGACACCTGCGCAGCCAGCCTCTCCGGCTTCGGCAACAGGCGTATATACAAGGACGCTTGGACGCCGAGTACACCTGGTACACATCCAAAGCCGCCACGTTCACGCGCATGGCTCGCCGGTGGGCGGCTGCGGCGTTTATCGCGACGTCACTCGGCCTAGCGGGAGGGTTCCTGCGTGCCTTCGGCCTGCTCGACTACGACGGGCTGGGATGCGCCTCGGCTATTGCGGCTGCCGCTACCGCATGGACGCAGCTCAAGCAGTACCGTCCGCTGGCAGCCGCCTACTCGCTCACCGCGCACGAACTGCTATTAGTGAAAGCGGGCTTGGAGACCCTGGCCGATGACGAGGTCCAATGGTCACGTCGATGCAGCGAGGCTGAGGAGGCCATCTCACGGGAGCACACGATGTGGCTTGCCCGCCGGGAGGCCGCCTGAATTCCGTCACCGTGCTTGCTCGTACTCAGTCACCGCCTTAACCAGGAGGAATACGCCCGTGTCCTACCGGCTTGACGCCCAAGCAGGCAATCACACCGATGAAGCACTGCGCGCGAGTCTGGAGGAATTGCTCGCCGACAACACTCTGTTCTCCCTAGCGACGGCGGGGCCCGGTGGTGCGCACATCAACACGGCGTTCTTCGCCCATGACGGGGAGCTGAACCTGTATTTCGTCAGCGAGCGATCCACCCAGCACAGTCGAAACACCGCGAGTGATCCGCGCGCGGCAGCCACGGTGATGCACCAGCCGCCCAAGTACGGCGAGCACCTTCAAGGCGTCCAGTTGTTTGGCGTGGTGCACGAAGCTCGGGATACGGAGGCTGGCGCAAGTGCTGCCCTGGCCTGCTATCAAGGGCGGTTCCCGACGTTCGCGCAGGACACGGCGGCGCAGCAGCGCTTGCTCACCGGCGAAGGCGCGTTGGCGCTGTACGGGTTCCGTGTCGAGTCACTGACGCTGCTGGACGAGCCTCGGTTCGGACGCCGCGTGTACATCAAGGCGGCCGTCGTCAGGTAGCGGGAGGGATGGTCGGCCCGGCGTCGTCCGCGATATCGATTTCCGGTACGTCGACGTTCGCGAAAACGGCCAGACTGTCCGCAGGATCCAAATCCGCCGCCAGCCGGTGCAGTTCCTCAAGGGGATCGATGCTGTGAGGAAGCGTGCCGTCCTGGAGCCGCAGCACCCAGTCCGTACGCCGTGGTCCACGCACCGCGTCCATGCGATCGTCCTCCCGGTGGTCGTCGGTCCGCCGCCCGCCACAATACCGGCCAACACACCATTCCTCAGCCCCGCGCTGACCATGACGGACCCGAGAGGGGACCCCGTGACTTCCATGGGCAAGACAGTCAGGCTCGCTCGTATCGTCCCCGGTGTCCGGACGGTGATGGTGCCCTTCGACGACGACCTCATCAACGGGCCCTACGCCGGTCTCGCCGATCCTGTGGCACGTGCGCGAGAGGTGGCTTTGGGCGGGGCCGACGCCATACTCGGCTTCCCGCGCCTCCTCACACAGTGCACAGAGAGAGGCATACGCCTCCCTTTCGTCGCCAACCTCACCGCGAGCACCGTCCTCGGAGTCCATACCCGCAAGGTCGCGGTGAGCTCTGTGGAGCGCGCCGTAGGTAACGGATGCGACGGAGTCGCGGTACACGTGAATGTGTCGGACCGCCAGGAGCCCGACATGCTCTCGACTCTGGGCGCGGTCGCTGAGGACTGTGAACGGTGGGGGATGCCGCTCCTGGCCATCATGTACCCACGGCGCACCCATAACGGAGCAGATGACAACTACCTCGAACTCAAAGACCACGAGCGTGCCCGATACGCGGATCTTGTGCGCCACTGCGTGCGCATCGCGGTGGAGCTCGGCGCGGACATGGTGAAGACGCAGTACACCGGCGACCCTGAATCCTTCGCCTCGGTCACCACAGCGTCCATGGGGGTACCCGTGATCGTCGCAGGTGGGCCTCGCACGTCGATTCGGGAGGCCCTGACCAACGCACACGGCGCGATCACGGCGGGGGCCACCGGCGTCTGCTTTGGGAGGCAGACCTACAACCGCCCCGACATCCCCGGCTTCGTAGGCATGCTGCGTGCGGTGGTTCACGACGGACGCGCACCGGATGACGTGCTGGCCGACCGACCGGGCATCCCCGCCACCAGCGCGCAGTGACAGCCGCGTCCACGGCGCCCCTGCGCCGTTACAGCCCGGCGTTGGGTACAGCGGGCGTGGCGGTCTTGTGGGGCACCAGTGGCGTCCTGGTCCGCGAAAGTGCGCTTCCCGCCGTAGCGATCGCGTTCGGGCGCGCCGCGGTGGGTGCGGCGGTTCTGTGGCTGTGGGAAGCGGTCACGCCGCGCGGGCGAGGCCGGGCGAGCATCCGCAGCTACGGGAAACCAGCAGTGCGCTCATTGCTATGGTCCGGAGCGCTCCTGGCTGTGCACTGGCTGACGTTCGTGATGGCCTTGCAGCGGGTGCCGATTGGCACGGTCCTGCTCGGTATCTATCTCGCACCGCTCGCCATCGCGGGGCTGGCCCACTGCACTCTCCAGGAACGTGTCACGCGTGGCCAGCTGGCATCGCTGGCGCTGGCCCTGGTCGGCAGCGTCTTCGTCCTCCAGCCGGGGCAGGCCGGCGGTCTCGACGGGCTGACGTTGATCGCCGTTTCGGCGCTTGCCTACGCCGGATCCACGCTGGCCAGCAAGAAGACGCTCAGTACCGTCCCGACCGTACAGGTCGCCACCGTCCAACTGGCGGTCACCGCAGTGCTCTTGATGCCCTGGCTCACCATCCACCCGAAGCTGCCGAGCCGCGTCGACGTCTTGGTCATCACCAGCCTTGGCCTGGTCTACAGCGCGTTGGCGCTCCTGGCCTATCTCGCCTTCCTCAGGCGCCTGCCGGTGACGACCGCGGGAATCCTGCTGTACCTCGAACCGGTCTCGGCACTGGTCGCCGGCTGGATCTTTCTGGGCGAACATCCCGCGCCACTCACCTGGCTCGGCGCATGTCTTGTACTCGTCGCCGGCACCATGGTCAGCAAGGAATCCGTGTCCAACACCAAGGCAGAAGCAGGCTAGTTGAGTGTTGATCCGATACGGTGACCTTACCGTGCGAGATCACTGATTCACGATCAGCGAAGGACAGATCATGCCGCTCTCCGGTCAGGTTGCCGTCGTCACCGGTTCCTCGCGTGGAATCGGGCACTCTGTAGCGCTTGCTTTCGCGGAGCGCGGCGCGAAAGTCGTGGTCAACTCCCACAGCGACGTCACAGGAGGGGAGGCGCTCGTCCAGACAATCAAGGAGAACGGCGGCAGCGCGCTGTACGTGCAGGCCGACGTCGCCGACACCACCGACGTCGAGCGGCTCTTCACGGCCTCCGAGGAAGCGTTCGGCCCGATCGACGTCCTGGTGAACAACGCGGGCCTCACCGAAGGCATGCCCATCCTTGACTCCACCAAGGAACACTGGCTGCGCATGCTGAACATCAACTTCCTCTCCACTGTGTTGTGCTCCGTGCGGGCGGCCAGGACCATGAAGGAGCGAGGCACCGGCGCCATCATCAACACCTCCTCCATCCGCGGCTTCGACGCGACGGGCCGGGAAGGCGTGATGGCTTACTCCGCCGCCAAGGCAGCGGTCAACAACTTCACGCGCACGCTGGCCAAGGAACTCGCCCCGAACGTACGGGTGAATGCAGTCGCTCCCGGCTTCGTCGAGACCTCATACATGGACCGGACCGACGACGCGCTGAAGGAGTCCTGGCTGGACATCATCCCACTGCGCCAGTTCATCGCACCCGACGACATCGCAGGTGCATACGTCTTCCTCGCAGAGTCGCCGTACATGACCGGCACCCTTCTGACCGCCGACGCGGGGTTCACCCTGGGCCGTGGCTGAAGAGAGCAGGTAGTCGGGGGAAGGTGTGACAGTGTTCCGGGAGAAGATTTTCATCTCCTACCAGCGGGACTCCGCTGCCCTCGCGCAGCGTATCCACGATGCACTGGAAGCCGCAGGCTTCGACGCCTGGGTGGACACCGAACGCATCCGGCACACCGATCGATGGGCCACCTCTATCGACCAGGCACTACGGTCAGCCGACCGCCTCGTCGTGCTCCTCACTGAGAAGGCCACGGAGTCCCGCGAGGTCTTCAACGAGTGGTTCTTCTTCTACGATCACCGCAAGCCCATCCACGTGGTGCGCATCGACGGCTGCGAACTGCACTACCAACTGGTCCCGTTTCAGCGCTTGGAATGGACAGCCCAGGCTGACGAGAGCGAATGGGCGGCACGCACGAGCGCACTCGTCACCGCGCTGCGCGGCTCATTCTCATGGCCTCACGCGGCCTCGGCGGACGACGCTGTGGTCACCACCCCATTCGCCCCGCCCCGCACCCTGCTCGGCGCCTTCGCCGCGCTCGAAGAAGCAATCCGCAACCCCGACCGCTCCGTCGCCCTCACCGACCAGCAGCTCCACGACATCCGCGACCACCCTTCGCGCAGCGTCCGCGAGTACATGCTGTCTTGCTACGCCCGATGGTGCACCCCGCGCTACCAACTCGACCGCCGCTTCGTCCGCCTCGCCCTGGTCTACGACGAAGGCACCGACGCTTCCGACCGCTGGGTCACCGCGCCAAGCAGCCGCCGCACCGACGACCTCCAAACCATCCTCGCCGGCAGCGACTCCTTCGCGTACGTACTGCTGGGAGCGCCGGGGTCCGGGAAGACGACACTGCTGCGCCGCCTCGAACTCGACGTGGCCGCAGAAGGAATGACCCACCCCTCCGACCCGGTCGTCCCGTTCAACATCTCGCTGGCCGAATACGGTCTCAACGCCGGCGAACCGCCTGCCCCACGCCGCTGGCTGGAGGACCGCTGGAGGGCACGCAACCCGCACCTGCCCGAGCTGGCGCACTTTCTGGAGTCCGGTCGCCTCCTGCTGCTCCTGGACGGCCTCAACGAACTCGCCCACCTCGATGCTTCCGACCTGCGCCGCCGCGTCGACGCTTGGAGGACATTCCTCTACGAATGCGTCCGCGATGTCCCCGGAAACCGGGCCGTGTTCACCTGCCGCACCCTCGACTACGGCGCCATGCTCAGCAGCAAGGACGTCGGCGTCCCACACATCCGCCTCGAACCCATGACCCGCGCCCAGGTCCTGGAGTACATAGCCCTCCACCTGCCCGAACAGGCCGACGTTGTCCACGATGCTCTGAACCGAGACCCGCGAGCCCTGTCGTTCTACCGCACGCCATACATGCTGCGCTTGCTGGTCAACCAGGTCCGCGCCGTGGGCACGGTCCCCGTCGGGCGTGTCGACGCGTTCGCCGGCATGGTCCGCGAACTACTCCGCCGCGAGATCCTCTCCGGCAACCCACGGACCGCCGACCCGGAGCTCCTCACCGATCGGGAACAACGCCGCCTGCGTGACGGCGTCCGCGACCCGCTCTGGCTCCCGGACCGCGGCCACCTCGTTCCCGCCCTGACCCGCCTCGCGTACCAGATGCAGGAGACCAAGCGCGGCGAGGACAAAGGAAGCGTCGTCGTCGACTACGACACGGCCGTCGACCTCCTCAACGGGCTCGCCCGACTCGCGGAGGCCTCCCTGCGCGTCGGCTGCGACACCGGCATCCTCGATGAGGACGAAGAAGCCATCCGCTTCTTCCACCAGCTCCTCCAGGAATTCTTCGCCGCACGCCAACTTGCAGCAGCCCCCGACTTCTCCCGCCTCGCCATCCCCGACACGGCCACTGCCGTAACCCCGCCCCTTGCCGAGGTCCTGACGCAACTCGCCCCCGGCGAGCCGCTACCGCCGCTGCCGACCACCGGCTGGGAGGAGACGGCAGTCATGGCCGCTGCCCTCGCCGAGGACCCCGACGCGTACGTCCGCAACGTCCTCGCCGTCAATCCTGCCCTGGCAGGCCGCTGCCTGGCCGCCCCCGACGTACACGTCGACACAGCCGTGCGCACCGAGGTGACGCACACGCTCGTCGCCCGCAGCACCGATCAGGCGACGGACCTAAGGGCCCGCATCCACTACGGCCGCATCCTCGGCGTCCTGGGCGATCCTCGCCTGACGCGCATCGAGAGCGCTCACGGTGCTGCGCTCCTTCCAGAGTTCGCGCGCATCCCAGCCGGCAACCACCGCATCGGAGCCGAAGGCACCTCGTACATCCTCGAACGACCCGTCCACGAGGTGCAACTACCGACGTTCGACCTGGCCCGCCGCCCTGTCACCAACGCCGAGTACGCCCACTTCATAGCCGCCGGCGGCTATGAAGACGATCGGTGGTGGCACTCCGCCCACGCCCGCAGATGGCGCTCCGGCGAGGGCATCCAGGACCTCATCACCGCAGAGTGGCGCAAGAAGCGCGACAACCTGCGTCGCCGCCCCACCCTCGCCATCGACATGCTCCGCACCGGCGCTGCCACCCTGCAACAGGCCGTCAGCATGGTGAAGCTCACGACCATGACCGACGAGGCCATCCAAAAGGCCCTGACAGACATCTACGGCACGGAAGCCCCATCCACACCGGCGTACTGGTACGACAGCCTCCTCGCCCACCCCAGCGCCCCCGTCGTCGGCGTCTCCGTCTACGAGGCGGAGGCCTACTGCGCCTGGCTCACCGCGGTGACGAGCACGACGATCCGCCTGCCCACCGAATACGAATGGGAGGCCGCTGCCTCGGCCGGAGGGCGAGCCTTCCCCTACGGGGACGATTTCGAGGCGCTCGCGTCGAACACCTTCGAATTCCACGCGCGCAGCACGCTCCCCGTCGGCATTTTCACCGAGGGGCGGAGCCCCGCAGGCATCGACGATCTGTCCGGCAACGTCTTTGAGTGGACGGCGAGCGCCCCGGAGCCCTATCCCTACGACCGGGACGCCCGTCCGTCGGACGCGCCCAGCGATGCCCGTGTATGCCGTGGGGGTTCGTGGCGCCACCGCCACAACAGGGCTCGTGCGGCGTACCGGGGACGAGGACAGTGCTTCGTACGCAATGACGATCTCGGCTTCCGGCTCGCGAGGGGGTAGGGACGACGAGCGGGACGTCTGCGTCCGCCCCAAGCACCATCCCGGAACCTACTCGACCCAGGTGCAGGGCGTGCGGATGCGACCTGCCCCGACAGAGGCGCCGTCAGTGTGCGCCGGCCGGTCACTCGTTTCGAGTGAGCAGAATCCGTCAGACACGCGACAGCTGTCACGTCACGACGCGCCTTCGGCCGGAAGCTCGAGCTGAAGCTCGTAGCCGCCGTCGGGTATGGGGCCGGCGGCGGCGGTGCCGTCGAGGAAGCGGAGCAAGTCGGCGTTTGCCAGCTCGCGGTTGTAGACGTGGTGGGGGCAGGTGCAGCGGTGCACGAGCAGGATTCCGTCGCTGTGAGGCAGCGGGACATCCTCGGTCTGGCTGCATTGACGGTGTAGGTCTGTGTAGCCGGGGCGCTGAGCCAGGGCGCACTCGGCGGACATGGTCGAAGTGTCGACGACCTTCGTGCTCATCGGAAGATCCCCCCGCTGCTGGCTGCGTTGAGCGCCCGGGTGCGCTCGCGCATCGCCGTCAGCCGCTCGGAGTCCGTGGCGGGGCGGACGCGAGTGGGGTCGGCGTCCCACTCGCGTCCGCCGCTCACTGGGCGGAGCTGGACATACGGGCCCGCGTGCCCCGTCACGTAGCCCAGCTTGCGTCTCTGGGTGTCGATGACCAGGGTGCCGTCTGGGTGCTCTTCCTCTGCCCTCACTCGCAGCCCCCTCGCCGAAGCGCGTTCGCCAGTCGGTCGGCCACATCGGCGCGGACCCGCCCGAGTTCGATGAGCTTCAGCTCGGGCGACGCAGGGTCGACCCTCAGCGACGGCAAGACGATCCCTGCGTCATCCAGCGCGGCCCTGAGGCTCTCCACCACCGTGTACGGATCAACGTCCAGCTTCTTCTTCGCGGCCATGAACGGGACGGTAGAGAGGAGGAGTTGGTTGGCGCGAGCAAGGTTTCGCGTTATTTCTCCACATCCATCTTGTCTAGCTTAGAATTTCTCGCAAGATTGGCAGGAGGGGGTGGTCCCGGCCGACGCACCTGGCGATGCTTGGTGGATCAATCCCCGACGAAGGGAACGAGCATGGCCCGACGGCTGCGCTTCAACGGCACCGGAAGCGGCGAAGGAGGCTGCCCCGCGGTGCACGAGGATCTCGACTCCGGCGAGGTCATCGTCCAGGGGCGCCCCATCACCGACCGCGACGACCTGCGACAGCTCCAGTACTTCGATGCCGAGCGCGAAGTCGCAGTCGTCGTGCCGCGCAATACGCTCGTCGACTTCGGCCCGCGCGACGAGACGCCGCGGATCATCGGCCTGGACGCCTTCGGCAAGCTCTTCGAGAACTTCAGGCACACGGCGAGGCGCATCGAGTCCCGCCGCCGCTACGCCTCCGACGAGGCCGACGAGACCTACGCCCAGTTCGTTCGCGGCGAGCAACCGGCATGGGACATGGACACGGCCTGGTGCCGCACGATCCGGCACCAGGTCGCGCAGGGCGCCCGCATCGAACGCGTCCGCATCGTCGACCGCCCGGCAACGGTCGGGCAGCGCTACCTCCTGGCGTACGCCGAGAAGAACAGCGCGCTCGGCGAGAAGATCCACAACCTGTGGCGCGGGGATGCCGAGCGCCTGCATCTGCCACAAGCGGACTTCTGGGTCTTCGACTCGCGACTTGTCGCCCGCCTCATCTTCGATGAAGCCGACAACCTGACCGGGGCCGAACTGATCACCGAGCCCGCGGCCGTGAACCGCTACCTCCAAGCCTGGGACGCGGCATGGCACTATGCCGTCCCGTACGAGCAGTTCGCGGCCGTGGTGGCGGCCGAGGAGTAGGCAGGGACGTCCGTTGAGCACCGACTACCAGCAGGCGCGCGAAGGCCTGGGACTGCGGCTGCGGGAACTGCGGCTGACGACGCCTGCTGGTCGGCTCACCGGAGCACAGCTCGCCGAGCGTCTGGGTTGGCCCGCTTCCAAGGTCTCCAAGCTTGAGCTGGGCAAGCAGACGGCCACGCCGGAAGACCTTCGCATGTATACGGAGGCGGTCGGTCGGCCTGAGGCGTACGAGGAAGTCCTCGCCAGACTCCGCGGGTTCGAGTCCCAGATCCGTTCGTGGAAGCGTCAGCTGGCCGCAGGCCATCGCCCGGTGCAGGCAGCTCACAACCAGGCGCAGGCCAGGGCGACGGTGCTGAAGGCGTGGGAGTCGTCCTGGGTCGTTGGCATCCTTCAGACACCCGGCTACGCCCGCGCCATCCTGCGACATTTCGCCGGCTTGCACGGCTCTCGGCTCGACGACCTTGAGGATGCCGTGAACGCCCGCATGGAGCGGCAACGTCTGCTGTACGAGCCGGGCCGCAAGTACCACATCATCCTGTCGGAGGCGGTCCTGCGGCACATGGTCTGCCCGCCGGCCGACCTTGCGGCCCAGCTCTCCTACCTGTCCGGTGTGATCGGCCTCAAGACCGTCGAGCTGGGAATTGTTCCATTCACGGCCTCGATGAAGCTGCCGCCTGGCGCGGGCTTCTGGATCTACGACGACCGACAAGTGGTTACCGAGACCTGGCACGCGGAGCTGTGGATGGACGACGACGCCACGGTAGCCACGTACCTGAAGGTCTGGAAGACCTTGCAGGAGTCCGCGGTCTACGGCGCCGACGCCCAGAACGTGATCAACGCGGCGCTGCGGGCGCTGAACTCGCACTGAGCTGCGCTCCTCGAAGAAGCCCCGCCCCGTCGAATGGTTCCGCCAACGGGCCGAACACCTCTTGAAACGCTCAGTGCCACCCCACTCGAAATACCCGGAAAATACTGGTTAGAGAGGTATTCCGCTCTTCGTGGACCCACGGTGTGGTGGTCGCGTTCCAATCGCGATCGCCGGGAGGTCCCTGACGTGGCGCCGATTCTGTTCACCGCTGTGCTGCTGTTGCCGTCCGTGACGGTGGCCGGCCCGTTCGCCCTGATTGAAGCGTGCGATTGCGTACGGCCAGGCCGCGGTCGCCACCGGCGCGCCGTACGGGGGCGTCATGCGGCTCGGGGAGGGCGGCGATGACCGCACGCTATCCCCTGGGTGTCACCACGTGGGTTGTGTGGCGCTGGACGACCTGTACCCCAGATGGTCCGGCGCGGGCTCGGGCTGCCCTGCGCTGCGCTCTCGACGAGCTCGGCTTCGAGGGCGAGGTGGTCAGTGATGTGGTGCTGGCGGTTTCCGAGTTCATCGCCAATGCCACCGAGCACGCTGTGGGCCCGTACGAGATGCGGCTGTGCCGCACCGCCGTGGAAGTCATCTGCGAAGTCGAGGATCATGACCCGCGACTCCCGGAACTCCCCGCATTCCTGGTCACGTCACCGTACGCCCCGGTTGAGGAGAACCGCGGGGGCGGCCTGGAAGCGCTGTGCGTGCTGCTGTCCGAGCGTGGGCGCGGCTTGCACATCGTCCATGAACTCACCAAAGGTGCTTGGGGGTTTCGAATCCAGAAGAAGACGAAGGTGGCGTGGCTGACTTTCCCAGCGGAATTGCATTCAATGCAACATGGCGCGGATTCTGTTCCCGGCGATGACCTGGAGGTTGTTGATTCTAGGGAATGATGGCGAGTCGCGGACGGCCTGGCCATTGGGTGGCCGTCGTACTCGATGCAACGATGTTGAATGAGGCGTCCGGCATAGCGGGCTCGGCACGTCGGTTGCTCGCCGAAGGCGCGGTCCATCCCGACCCGGAGGCAGCGGTGTTCGCCGCGATGATGGAGGACTGGGCGGCCCAGCAGCACACCCCCTTCCTCAACTCGGTGGGCACGAGGAAGCGCCGAGGGCGGCTGGTGCGGCGGCTCGCCATGTTCACCGGCACGTACCCGTGGCAGTGGCAAGTGGCGAAGGTGGATGCGTTCTTCACCATGCTGCCCTGTCTGGAACCGAAGTTGATCTCGGTGTCGACGGGGCGGGGCCATGAGGACGCGCTGCGGTTGTTCCTGGAGTACGTCACCGATCCGTGCTACGCGTGGCCGCGAGCCACCTTTGTGGTGAGCCGTCATATGAGCAGTGCACCGTCACGTTGTGGAGCGGAATTCACCCCACCCATTGCGGTTGACCGCTACCGCGGTGGGTATCTCCACTCGCACCTGATCACTTAGAGTGGTCGCCCGAATGTTATGGGTGACGGAATGTGGGGGCTGGGTGAGTACGGCACGGAGCGCGGTCGCACTGCTGGCGGCGGCGAGTGCGGCACTGACGGGATTGTTCTTGGGAGGCTGCGCGGCCGATTCCTCCGATGCCAAGTCCTTGCCGGAGAGAACGGTCGACACGACGGTTTCCCGCACGCCCGGCGCACAGAACGGGGAGGCGCTCGGAGCCTACCGGGCGATGTGGCGAGATCTCGCCCTTGCCTCCCAGACGTCCGACCCGGCGTCTCCGTTGCTGGATGATCACGCCACCGGTGGGGCGCTGACGCTCATGAGGTACGGGCTGCAGAAGTCCAGAAAGGAAGGGCTTGTCAGTAAGGGGTCGCCCAAAGTGGATCCACATGTGGTGAAGGCGAGCGCCAACAAGGTGGTGCTGGAGGATTGCGTGGACGACTCCGGTTGGCTGCAGTACAAGGCGAATGGTGAGCTGAAGGACGACGTTCCAGGAGGGCATGTCAGGACGGAGGCGACTGTCCGCCGTGTCGAGGGAGTTTGGAAGGTCACTGACCTCTATGCGCACGAGACCGGATCGTGCTGACGAGGCGTCGTCTGACGGTGAACTTTGTCGCTGTCTGCGTTCTGGTGCTCCTGCTCGCAGCAATGGGCCCTTCAGCATCGGCGGATGGAACGTGGGGCTCGGCGTACGCCAACGTCACCTGCGGTCCGCACTCTTGCGATGCGGAGGCAAAGAGCGTCACGAGGAATGCGGGCAGTTCGGGGAAGAGCACGTCGGCAGGTCCAGGAGGGCCAGCGAAGGCGGCCGACGGTGGTGGACTGGATGGGCCGCCAACGGTGACCTCGAGTGGCTGGGATTACGACTTGGGCGGTGGCATGGGGATTTTGCCGCGTTTTGACGGCAAGAAGGCGAAGAAGCCGAAGCCCGGTGGCCGGCATCAGGTGCCCGTAGAGGTGGTCGTCCAGCAGGCGATGAGGCGGCTGAAGTTGCCGAAGCCCGTGATCCATACGAGTCCGGACGAGAACTTCGCGCAGGTGGTTCACGTGCCCACGTGGATGTGGGTGGAGCACTCTACGTGGGGGCCGGTGTCGGCGTCGGCTTCAGTGGAGGGTGTCACTGTGACGGCGACAGCCCGACCGCGGCGGGCGGTGTGGTCGATGGGTGAGGGCGGGCGAGTGGTGTGCCAGGGGCCGGGGACTCCGTACTCGGATGCCTACAGCCCACAAGAGCCGTCACCGGACTGCGGTTACACCTATCAGCGGGCGTCGTTGTCCACGCCCGGCCGGGCGTACACGGTGTCGGTGCAGGTCACCTGGGATGTCGACTGGCATGGAGGCGGGCAGACCGGTGTCGTGCCGGGGCTGGTGATGACTGCTGAGCGGCAGCTGGTGGTGGACGAAGTACAGACCGTCGTCACGCACTGACGACCCGGGCTGAGTGCGCGGCCTGACCTGCGTGGGCGGGCCGGTGAACGTTGGAATTCTTCTGATCGCGAGGTGAGTTGTGGGTGCCCCCATGTCTTCTTCGGCTCTGAGCGGCGGCGGATCGCGGGTGCCAGGAGTGCGCCGGTCGGGCCCGGAACAGCAGCCGGCAGTGACGGGTGCCGGGCGCCGCAGACTGGGCTGGGTGTGGGCGGGGACCGGGGCTGTGGTGGTCTCAGCGGTCGGCTTCGCGCTGGTGGGGCAGGCGGTGGGGGAGCGGGAGCAGGTTCTCGTGCTGGCGCACGATGTGCCGGCCGGGCGGGTGCTGAAGTCGGCCGATCTGCGTGCCGTGGAGGTGGCGGCCGACGCAGGTGTGGTGCCCCTCGCGGATCGGGGCACCGTGCTGGGGCGGCAGGCGAAGGTGCCGCTGGTCGCTGGATCGTTGCTGGCTCCCGGCCAGGTGGGCACGAGCGCGGTCTTCCCTCCGAGGGGGTTCTCGCAGTTGGCGTTCGCCGTGGAGCCGGGCGGCGCACCGCCTGATCTCGCCCGCGGGGAGCGTGTTGCGGTCCTGCCCGGCCCGGACGGTGCCGCAGCGGCGGGTGATCAGGAGACGGCGCCGTCGGCGGTGGCGGGGACGGTGACGGGCGTGAGGGAGCCGGAGTCGGCGGGCGGGCCTCGGGTGGTCACGGTGCTGGTGGAGACCGGTGCGGCACGGCGGGCGGCGCAGCTTGAGCATCCGCGCGTGGTCGTGCTTCCTGCCGAGGGGCGTGAGGCACCGTGAGGCGGATGGTCGTTCTCGGGTCGGTCACGGGCGCCCCGGGGGTGACGACGACGGCGCTGGCCCTTGCCGCTGTGTGGCCGGTGGAGGCGGATGGTGGGGTGCGGCCGGTGATGGTGGAGGCGGATCCCTCTGGCGGTGACCTCATGATCCGCTTTGGTCTGCCGGCGTCTCCGTCACTGCTGGATGTCGCGGCGGCGGCTGGGCAGCCGTATCCGGGCTCCTTGCTGGGGGCGGTGAGTGAACTGCCCTTTGGTGTGCGGGCGGTGGTCGCGGTGCCTGGCCGTGGTCCGTGCCGGGAGGCTGTGCGGCTGCTGGCTGGTGAGGCCGGGCGGCGTGTGTTGCTGGGAGATGGTCGTGATCTTGGCACGGTGCTGCTGGACGTGGGCCGCCTTGGCGAGGATGTCGAGCCGTTGCTCCAGGCTGCGGATCAGGTCGTGCTGGTAACGCGCGGCGGGGCGGAGCCGCTGACCCATGTGTCCGCCTGCGGCCTGGACGTTGGCGCGTGTGCCGGGCGGCTGACGTTGGCCGTGGTCGGGCCGTGCCCGTACCCGGCTGACGAGATCGCGAACACGCTCGGGATCAGGCGCGTGGTCTTCCTGCCCTGGGATGCCAAGGGCGTGGCCGCGATGAACAACCCCAAGCAGAGCGCGTTGCGCATCGCCGGGTTTCGTCCGTCACCGCTGATGACCGCCGCGCGCATGCTGGCGCGTCAGCTGGTAGATCCGCAGGAGAGCACGATGAGGACGAGCGCCACGGACGGTGGCCGTGTGACCGAGAGGCACGAGGTGCACCTGGGTGGCCGGAGTCGGACGGGTCTGGTTCGGGTGCCGGGAGCCAGGGAGAGTGGATCATGAGCGAGCTGCTGATGCCGCCGGGGGTGATGCCTGGTGGTGAACAGGAAGTGGTGCACCTGGTGCGCCAGCGCGTGGCGGCCCGGCTGGCGGCGTACGCCGGCGAGCGCGAGTCGGCGGGTTTGCCGCCGGAGGATGAAGCGGCGCGGCGAGCCACTGTGGGACTTCTCCTTGCGGAGGAACTGGGGGAGCAGCGGCGTCAGGCGCTGGCCCGGGGTGGTTCGGTGATGGATGCCGCCGTGGAGGAGCGGATCGCGCAGGCGGTCAAGGACGCGCTGTTCGGTACCGGACGCCTGGAGCGGCTGCTGGCAGATGAGCGGATCGAGAACATCTGCGTCAATGGCTGCGATGTGGTGTGGGTCAAGGACGCGGCAGGCGCATGGCGCCGTGAGGCACCGGTGGCCGCCTCGGATGAGGAACTAGTGGAACTGGTCCGCACACTGGCTGCCCGTACGGGCGGGGAGGAGAGGCGCTTCGACCGGGGTATGCCGCGCCTGAACCTGCAGCTCCCCGACGGTTCACGGCTGTTTGCGGTGATGGCGGTCACCGGTCGGGTGTCGCTGACGATCAGGCGTCATCGTTTCCCGGCCACCTCGATGGCGGAGCTGGTGCGGCTGGGCGTGTGCGACGAGCAGCTGGCGAGATTCCTGCGGGCGCTAGTGCGGGCGCGTAAGAACATCGTGATCGGCGGCGGCACCAATGCCGGCAAGACCACGGTGCTCAGAGCCTTCGCCCATGAGATCCCGCCCGACGAACGGCTGGTGACGATCGAGGACACCTTCGAACTCGGCCTGGACGCCGATCCGGTGGCGCACCCAAACGTGGTGGCCATGCAGGCCCGGGAGCCGAACATCGAGGGGCAGGGCGGCATCGACCAGGCGGAGCTGGTGCGGTGGGGGCTGCGGATGTCCCCGGACCGGGTCATCGTCGGAGAGATCCGCGGGGCCGAGGTCATCCCGATGTGCAACGCCATGAGCCAGGGCAACGACGGCTCGCTGTCCACCATCCACGCCTCCACCTCGCGCGGGGTGTTCACCAAACTCGCCTCCTACGCTGCGCAATCCCCGGAACGGCTCACCCTGGAGGCGACGAACCTGATGGTGGCCTCCGCGGTCCACTTCGTCGTCCATCTGGGCTGGGACGCCGAAGGCCGACGGGTCATCGATTCGGTGCGCGAGGTCATCGACGCGGACGGGGCACAGATCGTCTCCAACGAGGTCTACCGCCCGGGCCCCGACGGGCGTGCCGTGCCCGCCACTCCACCGCGTACCGAGACCCTCAATGACCTTGTCGCGGCCGGGCTGGACGCCCGGGAAGCCGCCTACCAGTGGTGGGGAGCAGCCTGATGAACAGCCTGATCGGCCCCGCTGCCTCGACGGGCGTCGCGGTGGCGTGGGGGACGGTGTTCGGGCTCGGACTGGTGGCCATCGGCTACGGGGCTGTGCGGCGGGCGGCGCGCGAGGAGCGGCCCGGCCTGTGGCGTGCACTGGTATCGCGGCTGCCGGCGGACTGGACCACGCGGCGCGTGGTGATCGCGGTGACGGCCGGGGCGGTCGCCGGGACGCTGACGACATGGCCGGTAGCGGCGGTACTGACCACCATCGCCGTGCTCACCCTGCCTGGCCTGCTCGGACCGGACCGGCACGCGACCCGGCGTACGGAGCGGATGGAGGCGCTGGCCACCTGGACGGAGATGCTGCGCGACACCCTCTCCGCCGCGGCAGGCCTGGAGCAGGCGGTGCTGGCGACCACGGACATCGCCCCGGCAGCGCTCGAACCCGAGATGCGGCAGCTGGCCGCCGCCGTCCGCTCCGGGCATCCCCTGCCGACCGCGCTGCGGGCATTCGCGCAGGAGGCCGATGACCCACTGGCCGATGTCGTGGTCGCCGCGCTCGTGATGGCGGCCGAGCAACAGGGCAGTCACCTCGCGCCGCTGCTGGGGGAGCTGGCCGAGTCGGTGCGCGAGCAGGTGGCCATGCGACAGCGCATCGACGCCGGACGGGCGAGCGTACGTACCGGAGTGCGCGTCACTGTCAGCGTCACTCTGGGCATGGTGCTGGGGCTGGTGGTCTTCAACCGCCCCTACATGGACCCCTTCGACTCGCTGACCGGGCAGATGGTGCTCGCGGCCGTGGGTGCCCTGTTCGCCGCCAGCTTCACCTACCTGAGCGTGATCGGGCGCATCGAGGAACCCGTGCGGCTCATCAGCACGACCGCTTCCCGCACCACGGCGGGTGCTGAGCCGGGAGGTGCCCGGTGATTGTCATGCTGCTCGGCGCCCTGTTCGGCGCCGGGGTGACCGCCCTCGTCTACGGTCTGCGTCCGCCCCGGCCCGCGCTCGCCGATGTCCTCACCGCACTCAACACTCCTGTACCGCAGACGGTTTTACGTACGGGCGAGGCGGGTGACGTGGAGTGGGCTACTCGGCTGGGCAGATGTGCCGTACCGCTGGTGCGGGCGCTGGGTTTTCCCACCGACTCGCTGCGCGCGGACCTGGCCGTGTGCGGCACGGATGAGGAACGGCACCTGGCGGGCAAGGCGGTCTGTGCCGTCGCCGGACTGGTCGGCCCGTGGGCCGCCACGCTTTTGCTGCGGCTGGGGGCCGGTATCGGGGCGGGCTGGTGGGTGCCGCTGGCCGGCTCACTCGCCCTGGCCGTCGTGCTGTTTTTCGCGCCCGACCTGTCGGTACGCCAGCAGGCCGCGCGGCGACGCCGCGAGATGCGCCACACCCTCAGCCTCGTCCTGGACCTGACGGTGATCGCGCTCGCCGGCGGCGCCGGAATCCAGCAGGCCCTCGCCCAGGCCGTGGCCGCACCGCAGGGGTGGGCGGCGGCGAGACTGCGGCACGCCCTGCACGTCGCCCAGCTCACCCGCACCAGCCCCTGGCTCCACCTGGGCGATCTGGGGCGGCACCTGGCCGTGACGGATCTGACCGAGCTGGCCTCGACGCTCAATCTCGCCGGAAGCGAAGGCGCCAAGATCCGCGGCTCGCTCGGGGCGAAGGCGCGGGCGATGCGGCGGCGGAGGATCTCGGAGGCCGACGGCGCCGCCCAGGCGGCCACCGAGCGGATGTCGCTGCCCGTGGTCGGTCTGTTCGCCGCGTTCCTGCTGCTGATCGGCTACCCGGCCCTCGCCCACGTCATGTCGATCACCTGAAGCGCCCACCCGTACGAGTATCAACCGCGTAGGGAGAGCACCACCATGTTCCAACTCGACCTCTTGGCCCGTCTGGTACGCGCGCACCTGGCCGAACTTCGCCGACAGGCCCGCTCGGACGCGGGCTACACCACCGAGACCATCGTCGTTACCGCCCTGCTGGCGATCCTGGGCCTGACCGTGGTGGGCATCATCGTCGCCAAGGTCACCGCCAAGGCGAACAGCATCGACCTGGGCGGCTAAACGGTGACCACGTTCCGTCGCAGACTGCGCGGCGACCGCGGGGCGGCGAGTACCCAGCTGGTGCTCGTCGTCCCGGCCCTGCTGCTGATCGCGCTGCTGGCGGTGCAGTTCGCGCTGGTCTGGCACGCACGGCACATCGCCCAGTACGCCGCCCAGCGGGCCCTGGCCGCCGCCCGCACCGAGAACGGCACCGCGGCGGCCGGCCGGGCTCAGGCGCGACGCAGCCTCGCAGCGCTGGGCAGCCGCGTTCTGACCGCACCGTCTGTGACCGCCGAGCGCAGCGCCACCCATACCACCGTGCGCGTGCAGGGGGCGGTGGTCCGCGTTCTCCCCGTCCCGGGCCTCGTGCTGCACGCTTCCGGCACCGCCTCCGGCCCCACGGAGAGGATCACCACACCCACCGGAGGTCAGCCGTGATCGGGGCGCCGCGCGGCACACGCGACGACGCGCAGACGGGCTCGGCGGCGGTGGAGCTGGTGCTCGTCACGCCGCTGCTCGTTCTCGTGTTCCTGGTCGTGGTGGCTTTCGGGCTGCTCGCCGATGCCCGTCTGGTCGTGGCGGACGCCGCCCACCAAGCAGCCCGCGCCGCCTCCCTGGCCCGCACCGACAAGGACGCCCACGCCCAGGCCGAGCGTGCCGCCGGCGAGGCACTGCGCGAGGCGGGAGCCTCCTGCAGGCGCCCGAGTGTCCGCCTTGCCACCGGCGGGCTCACGCCGGGCGCCACCGTGACGGCGCGCATCTCCTGTACTGCCGATCTGGGCCGCCTCACCCACACCGGGCTGCCTGGCCACGTGACGCTGGCCGACACAGCCTTCTCCGTCGTTGACACCTTCAGGAGCACCCCGTGAAACGACGACTGCGAGAACATCTGACTCAGGTCCGTGTTCGGCTGCCGGCCGGGGACGACCGAGGGCAGGTCACCGCGTTCGTCGTCTGCGTCTTCGCCGCGCTGTGGCTGTTCGCCGGGATCGTGGTCGACGGCGGCCTCGCCCTGGCCGGTAAGGCTCGGGCCCTGGATGTGGCGCAGGAAGCCGCCCGCACCGGCGCCCAGCAACTGGACATCGGCCGTCTTCGGCACGGCGAAGAGGTCCGGCTTGTACGCGACAAGGCCGCAGCGGCGGCCCGTGCATACGTCGCCTCCACCGGAGACAGCGCCACCGCCACCGTCCAGGGCGAAGCCGTCACCGTCCATGTCACCCATCACCAGCGCACCCAGATCCTGCAACTGATCGGCCTGCGCACCCTCACCATGCACGCGACCAGCACCGCGCACGCCGAACGCACCACCCCATAGGACCGTTCACCTCACCATCCACTCGCAGACGAGAGCGAACCGGCGATGACACACCCACCGCAGCTGCGCCAGCGCCTGACAGCTGCCGCCACGGCCACCGGGACCCTGGCCGTCACGCTCACCCTGCTGGCCGGAATGCCCTACGTCCTATGGCGAGCCACCGGTGTGCCCTGGCCGGAACACATCTCCTCACTCGGCGAGGTCGGGCAACGGCTGACGCAGCCGGTCAGCGACCCCTTGATGATCAGCCTGTTGGCCGTCGTGGGCTGGGCGTGCTGGGCCGGCTTCGCCTACACCGTGGTCCGCGAGACCATCTGGTACGTCACCCACCTTCCGCAGCTGCTGCGCGACCGCCACGCACACCATGAACACGTCGCTGCCCTATCGGTGAAGGGCTCGCTTGCCGCGCTGTGCATCGGCACCCTCGTCGTCGCACTAATCGGGCTCTGGCGCCCCGAAACGGCCAGTGCCCAGCAGCCCTTCTCCCCGGGAGACGTACGGCCGCACACCGCCGCGACAGCCCCTCTCATCCCTGTCTCGACCCGGCATCGGGCCGCAGACAAACCAGCCTCGGCGCGCGCCACGACGACCAACTCCACTACGACACACTCCACACTGCCCGGACAGGCGCGAGAGGCTGAGGCCGTCCGGCACATTGAGTACACGGTCGTCGAAGGCGACACCCTGTGGGATATCGCGCGCATGCACCTGGGCGATCCTCTCAAGTGGCCGCGCATCTATGCGCTGAACAAGGACCGCGTCCAAGGCGACGGAGCCCGGCTCACCGACCCGGACCTGATCCTGCCCGGGTGGCAACTGACGATCCCCGCCAGCGGGGCCGCCACGCCGCCGCCGGCATCTGTTCCCGCCCCGACAGATCCGGCACCGGCTACCACACCCCCGAAGCCCTCCGAGCCCGCACCGGCGCAAGCGCCGCCGACCCTCGACCACCGCAAGGACACTGGCCGACAGGAGGCTGGCCAACACACTCCCGCACAGTCCGATCGGCACGACGAGGCCACGACCGCAAAACCCTCCGCCCCACAAGGTCCCGCTGCCATCACTTTTGGGGAGGCGAGCCTGATCGGCATCACCGCGGCGGCCGGCCTGCTGGCCGCACGCCGCTATTGGTACTGGCACCAACACCGCCGGCGGGAGCCCGGCCAGGAGACGGACGTACCTGCTCTGAGCCCGCTGGTGGACAAGGCCGCACAGGCCGCCCACGCGGCAACCCGGCCCCGCCAGCCAGCCGATGCCCACCTCCTGGCCCCCCGCCGCACCCCTCCCCAGCAGCCCCTTACCCCGGGCACGGTCACCATCGGCGTACGGGAAGACGCCGAGGTCCCCCTCGACGAGTTGGCCGTGACTGGAGGTTGCGCCTGGACCGGTCCCGGCGCCGAGGGCGCCGCCCGCGCCCTGCTGGTCGGCGTCCTCACCGCCGCTGAACGCCGCCGCCCCGGGCCACCACGCGTCACGGCGGTCGTCCCCCAGGACTTGGCAGACACTTTGCTGCCAGGACTGCCCGCTGAGTTCAGCGCCCTGACCCAGAGCGCCGACCTCGCAGACGCCATCCGATACGCAGAACAGCACCTGATCGCCCACGCCCGCGCACACGACGAGCAGGACACCGCGCCCGCGGCAACCTTGCAGGCGAGCCCACACTCCGCTCCGGAGACCGAGCCGGGCCCCCTGCTCCTGCTCGCCACGCCTGACGCGGCCCACACGGGACAGCTGCAGGCGCTGGCCTCGCGCAGCAGACCAGGAACCCTGATCGTCCTCAGCCTGGGCACCATGCTGCCCGGCTCCAGCTCATGGCACATCGCCGACGACGGCACCGTCACCAGTGAAGGACACGGTCAAGTACCCGGGACACTCAGGCTGTTCCACCTCACGCCCGAGGCCGGACGAGACGTGACCGAGGTCCTCCTCACCGCCCACGGCCAGCGCCCCCGCCTGCGCGTTCTCCCGACCCAAGCCCCGCGCCCCGATTCCGAACACGAAACCCCCACCCCGCCTCCGGCGGACGACGAGCCCCCGCACCCGGATGCGGTCGAGCCCACGCACCCGCATCCGGTCGAGATCCTGCACCCGGATGCGGTTGAGCCCACGCGACCGGCACAGACCAAGCCCGTACGCCTTCACGTCCTCGGCCCCATCACCCTCTACGCCCGTGGCCACCAAGACCCCGTCGGCACCAACCTGCGGGCGGAAGTCCACGAATTCCTCGCCCTCCTCGCCGCCCACCCCACGGGCCTGCTCGCCTCCGACATCGCTGACAAACTCCACCTCGCCCCCGGCAGCGACCAGAACGCACTCAAAAACCTGCGCCGCGCCGTAAGACGCGCCCTGCGCGCCGCTACCGGCATCACGGCGCAGGAGTTCATCCTGCTGCAAGGGGAACTCCACAAACTCAATCCAGAACTCGTGGAAACTGACCTGGCGGAGTTCAGTCGCAGCCTCAAAGAGGCATTTTCCGCATCCGATACGGAAGAAGCACGGAGCGATGCCCTCTCCGCCGTACGCGACGCCCTGTCCCATTACCGAGGCCCCTTCGCCCACGGCAGTGACTACCTGTGGGCGGACACGGTCCGCGAACACCTCACTACGAAGGCCACCGACGCCGCCCTCCGCCTGGCCCGCCAAGCCGAACGCGCCGGCGCCACGCCGCGTGAGCTCGATGTAGTCCTTGCACTACTGGAACACCTGGGCACCGTCCACCCCGACCACGAACGCCTCGCTCAGCACACCATCCGCCTCTACCAAGCCGCCGGACGCCACGACGCCGCCCGGCACACCTACATCCGCCTCACGCGTCACCTCGCCGAGCTTGGCATCGAACCAGAACCGGCCACTCAAGCCCTCATCGCACCCCGTATCCGGAGCCGGCAGATGAGGTAAAGATGCAGCTCACCCGCCAGTGGCGTTGGCCCCGACACGGACTTTTCTAGCGGGCTCACGGTTGTCCGGTATCGGCGCTTGGGCACCAGACGACAATCGCCGGACAACGGGCAACGCGGTGGCACGACGGAGCCCTGCACGTCGGCGCAGGTCACCGCCGTGCAGGGCTCCGTGATGCGTATTTCCGCTATCAGCCATCTGTCTTGCCCCTCCGAACATTGAGAAGCGCCTATGGCTCTCAGGCAGAAATTTGATATGCCAGCTATCCGACCGGTCTCAGCGCTCGCGCGAGCGCGTCGACGGTCACCCCGACGATCGCCCGGAGTTGCTCCGGGCTCGCCCCGGCCCTACCCATCACCGCGAGAGACTGGTTCACGGCCGCTACGTGTACGGCGAAGTCCTCGGCGTTCTCGTCGGACATTCCGCCGGCCTTCAGCGCGGTGCGCAGGCGCGGGCGCTGGCGGCCGAACAACTCTTTGACATGCTCTGCGACGCTCGGGCTCAGCGCCGGACTCGCCATGACCGACTGGGCCATCAGGCATCCGTCGGGCACGGCGGGGTCGGCGATGCGCCCCAGGGTGACGTCGAAGAACGCACGGACGGCGGCGACGGGGTCCTCGGCCGCGCACGAGAGGGCGGCGTCGAACTTGTCGCCGTAGCGCGTGGCGTAGCGATCCAGGCAGCGAAGGAAGAGCGCGTCCTTGTCGCCGAGCGAGGAGTAGATCGAGCTGCGGTTCAGGCCGGTCGCCCGGGACAGATCGTCGAGCGAGGTGTCGGCGTAGCCGGAGCGCCAGAACTGGATCATCGCGGCGTCGAGCACCGTGTCCATGTCGAACTGCTTCTTGCCTGCCATGCGGCCCATCCTCCCATCTTGGACTGATCAGTTCAAGACGTGCTAGCGTCGAATCACGGTCCACCCGTCTCGATGGAGGATTCCCATGACCCACCCCGTCCCCGCCCTGCCCCTGCATGACCTGGCCGGATTCACGCACCGCTGGGTCGACGCCGACGGCGTCCGCCTGCACGCCGTCGAAGGCGGTCGGCCGGACGGACCGGCCGTCGTCCTGCTCACCGGGTTCCCGCAAACGTGGTGGGCCTGGCGAAAGGTCATGCCTGTTCTCGCCGATCGGTTCTGGGTCATAGCGATCGACCGGCCGGGCCAAGGCAATTCCGAGCATCCGGAGCTCAGCTACGACACGCACACGGTCGCCGCGCACATCCAGGCCGCCGTGAACGCTCTCGGCGTGCGGGACTACTGGCTCGCCGGGCACGACATCGGCGCCTGGGTCGCCTTCTCCCTCGCCCTGAACTACGAGAGCCGACTGCACGGGGTCGCGCTGCTCGACGCCGGAATTCCCGGTATCACCATGCCGGAGGCGATCCCCCTCGACCCGACTCTGGCGTTCAAGACCTGGCACTTCGCGTTCCACGTGGTGCCCGATCTTCCCGAGACGCTGATAGCCGGGCGCGAGCGGGAGTACATCAGCTGGTTCCTGAAGACCAAGTCCCTCGCGCCCGACGCGTTCGAGGAAGCAGAGCTCGACCACTACGGCGCGGCCCTCGCCGTCGATGGCGGCCTGCGCGCCGGCCTCGCCTACTACCGCGACGCCGCCGAGTCCGCGCGCAAGAACCGCGCGGCACTCGAGCGGCGGCGACTGACCGCGCCCGTCCTCGGAATCTCCAGCAGCCACGGCTCGATCCCGGATATGGCGGCCTCCATCAGCCCGTGGGCCGAGAACGTGACCGGCGTCATCGTGCCCGACGCCGGTCACTACATCCCCGAGGAGCAGCCCGAGGCCGTCGCCGCCGCCCTCACCGACTTCTTCAGCGGCCGTTAGTGCTCTAGCAGGAGGGCGATCCCCATTGCCGTCGGGGGCCCGTCAGTTACGGGCCCGCCCCGCGCGCCTACAGACGTGCCGTGAACCGCCCGTCGCCCCGCTTGTGCAGCCAGCCCCGGGCGCCGAGCTTGGTCATCTTCGCCCGCAAAGGTTCCAGCTTGCCGTGTACCGAGGCGTCCAGCCCCAACCGCTCGCCGACCGCCCTGACCTGCACCGGGCCGTCTACCTCCCGCACGATCGCCAGGATCTTGCGGTAGTCGCCGGGCAGCCCGCCCTCGTCGGCCGCGTCGCCGCGGTGCGGGATGAGCAGGACTGCCCGCCCGGCCACCTTCGCCGATGCCGCAGCGACAGCCCGGCGTCGGCCCGGGCCTGCTCGGCCAGGCGGTTTCAACACTCCGCTCCGCGATCGCCAGTTCGTGCCGCTCGGCCTGCCTCCTGGAGTTGCTTGCCCAACTTTTCTGCGAAAGCGTCCAGTTCGCTCCGGCGAGCGGTGATCCGCTGCCGCTCCTGCATCCCCCGCGCCCTCCCGCGTTCTCACGGCGTGCCGACCTACTGACGAATCGTAGGCGGGAGCCGGTCGTGGGCGCAGCCGAACCCGGCATCCCGCCAGAGCCGGACCTGCCCGATGATCTACGCCATGGTCATCGGCCGCCGACCGCCACGAGTACCCAACTCGCCATTCACACCAGACCCGTGACCTGCGACTTCACGATGCACACCGCTCAATGGCAAACCGGGCAAACCGTCCGCGGCGACGCATACACACGCGATCAATTCATCTCGCTGGCTGAGAACGCATCAGCCCTACACCCGCCAGCAGCTTGCCTCGCTGCTCTTCCCAGCCTCGAGTCCTCAGCGGCTTCCACTCGGTGATCGCCTCATCGGTGCGCCCGTAATGTCCCCGTTGGTGGCGTTGAGTCGTCGCATGACATTGCGGAAGCTCTGGGTCCCACAGGCCAGGGGTTGCTCTCCTTCCTGGTCTCGGGGCGGTGGCCGGGAGCTGGGTGAACCGCTTCCAGCCCGCGGGTCTTGAGCCACCGAAACGCCCTTGGTGGCGGAGTGGTATGGCGACTGTTGGCTTCCGCTGAAGGCGTCCCGCGCAGGGTGCGCGGCATAAGGCTTACCGGCTCCGAGGGAAGTCGCAATTCCTTCGAGCCCGGGTGTAGCTGGCGTCGCCCGCCACGTTGCTGATGCCGTACACGCTGACCAGGCTGAGACAGGCGGCGGCAGTCTTGGACTTCGTGGTCCCAGGATCGAGCGCGGTCGAGTCTGCGGCCGTGCCCGCAGTACCTGCTGAGTTCAGGGTCAAGTCGAGGCAGCTCTGGGACGGGTCGTCTCCCTCCGGGTTCCCGCCGACGGCAGCGGTGTCGAGGAAGTCAACGGCGTCCACGCAGTCCAGCGGCATGTCGACCTTTGTGAATCTGGCCGACTTCAGGATGGCGTCGATCTCGGCGGTTCGCTTGGGCTCCAGGGTCCCGTAGTCGTACAGCACGTAATGGGAAGAAGGAAGGAACCATACGCGGTGGACGGCGGCGCGCGTGTGGTTGTGATCCGGCAAGACGTCGGTGTGGACGGTCCACGCCTGGGCTTGTTCGCCTGCCACCGGGAGCTGCTGCATCACGCTGGCGTGTGTGACGGTCTGCTCACGAACCTCCTGGTCGAACTGATACGTTCCACCAGCGGATGGGTTGGGGCCGCCTGTGGTGAAGCGGATGCCGAACATACCGAAGTTGTCGTTCCAGGTGCCGTTGGAGCCTCCCTTGATACTGGTCATCCCAGGGGCCCACTCGACGGCCAGGCCTCCGGTGTCGCTGCCGTCGTGAGGGACCAGGTCCATTGCATACCGGCTGTCCATGCCGTCGTCGAAGTTCAGGCTGTCCTGCGGCACCTGGCTCGTGTCCCAAGAAGCGGGGAGCGTGAACTGCAGGCCGCCGAGCACAGTGACAGGCGTCGCTGTGGGAGTCGGAGTCGCAGTCGTCGGGGTGTCCGTGGGGGAAGGGTTGCTAATGGAGGGGGCGAAGGTGGTGGGAGCGGCGCTTGTTGTTGTTTGATGGGTGCCGGCTGCGCCCGGAGGCTGTGCGGTTGAGTGGGTTGGTCGCCCGAGGGTGTAGGCCACGCTGCCGGTGAGGGCGACAGCAGCGGCAGCCCCCGCAGCAACAAGGACCCTTCGGCGCCTGCGAGGCCGGGGCTTCTGGTTCCGGGTCTCACGCTGTTCCGCCTGCTGCTCGACTTGCCTGGCGAGGATGTCGTAAATAGCCGCCGTGGCGGCCTCCACGGCTTGGGCCGCAGGTTCGCAGTCGGCGCCGCCGGCCTGCTCGTACTCCTTGCGGGCGGCAGCCAGCGCAGCGGAGGCGCCACCGAGAGCGGCACGCGCGGCGGATATGTCATCGCCAGCCGGCTCGGCCCGTGCCAGTGTCTCCCGGAGGCGGGACAGGGTGACTGTGGCCTCGTCGAGGAACTCTCGTGCTGCCGGTCCACTGCGCCAGCCCGTACCCCTTGTAAAGGGGATAGTTCTCGCGAGGTCGATCCCGGAGGCGGAGATCGTCCAGGGCAGATTGTGTGCCGGCGTCGCTTCCTCGGGCGTGGCAGGCGAGGCCTGGCGCGTGTATGCGACCGTGGGAAGGACCACGGTGCCCGACGGACCAAGCAGGCCTGCGGTTTGCTGAGCCAGCTGCGCGGCGGTGGGCCGAGTGTCCGGGTCCTTGTGAAGAGCTCGGGACACCAGAGGCCTGAGGCCGTCGGGGACAGACCGCAGGTCCGGTTCCGCGTGGATGATGCGGTGCTCGATGGCGGTGGGCAGCCCGAACGGATGACTGCCAGCCGCGGCGTAGACCACCAGGATGCCCCAGGCAAAGATGTCGCACGCCGGCGTTATCTCGCCGCGCGTCAGTTGCTCGGGCGCCATCCAGCCGTGACTTCCGGACCGAGGCACGGACGTGCGCGTGAAGGCTGTGACATCGACGTGGCCGGCAATGCCGAAGTCGAGGACGCGCGGTCCATCCGCCGCGAGAATGACGTTGGCGTGCTTGAGGTCCCGATGGGTGACGCCAGCTGCGTGGATGTAGGCAAGCGCGAGGGCAACGGCGGCAGCGAAGGTGAGGAGATTCTGACCCCGGAGCGCTCCGTGGGAATGTACGTGCTGCTGCAGCGTTTCACCCGGCACGTACGGCATCGCGAGCCAGGGGACCTCAGCTTCGGTATCCGCGTCCACCAGCGGCACCAGATAGGGACCCGACACCCTGCGAAGGACCTCGACTTCACGTACGAAGCGCTGCCGGTAGTGACGGTCGTTGGCGTAGTCCGGGCTGAGGACCTTGACCGCGGACGGCTTCCCGGTCACGGGGTGGTACGCGAAGTAGACCGTCCCCATGCCTCCGGCGCCGATGCGGTGAAGTGGTCTGTACGGACCTATGCTCGGGGGCAGCGCCACGGAGAACTCCCTGTTGTCAACCTACTGCTCGAGGGGCCCGCCGACAGCAGGCGGGGAGCACCGGAATGTTATAGCTGAGACCCGCGACATTTCGGGGTGACTCCGGGTCCTTCATGCTCAAGGAGACTTACCAAGCGCTACGTTGGGCTGGAGATGCCCTCTGGTCGTTCCGCACGCCCGCCGTAGGCGCGGCTATACACCGAACTACGTGCCCGGGTCGCGTTGACAGCTTCCGGATTGCGGGCCCTGGCCCGGGCCTTCGCGATCCGCTTCAGCGTGCGCTCATCGAGGGCGGCCAGAGTACGGCGCGTGTGGAGTCGAAAGGCGGATTACGGCCCTGTAGACCTCGGGCCAGTACTTTCACCCTTCCTGCCCGCCTCGATGGAGGGGTAGCGCCGCCGTTGAAGCTCATCGCGTTCAACGTCCGGGATCGTCATCGACTCGGCAAGCACGGCGGCTAGCGCGCCCACTTGAGTGTTGTCGACGTCGGCGTGGAAGAGCCACCGGATGTTCTCGTCGCGCGTGATGAGGTCGATCACCAAGCGCGCGCTTTTGTCCTGTGTGGTCGCTGCTCGAACGTATCGCACCCGGTCAGTCGGGATGACTTGACGGATCTCACCTTGCTCAAGGAACGCGTTCGTCTTGGCCGTGATGATGCGGCGATCCGTGACGGCGATCAGTGCTTTTGCCGCGGCCTCGTCCCACGCTGCCGCCAACTTCTCCATCGCTCCGCCGAGGACCGCGGAAATCGGATCCAGGGCATCGGGCTGATCGGGGAAGCCGAGGACGCGTAGCGTCTCACCGTCCTCGAGGAACCACCGCAGGATGCGCAGGTACGGCTCGATAGCCACCGATTCCGGTGCGCAGACGACGCCCGGAGCCTCGAGTGGAGGGGCCGGCGGATGGAGGGCATCGGCAAGAGGCTCGATCGCCTCCAGAAGACGGGCGGAGATCTGGCGGGCTGCGTTCGAGTCCCGGCGCTTCCAGGGCAGTGGCAGTGTGTCGCGTCCGGGCAGCTCGGCGATGATTCGTAGCTCCCGCGTCAGCGAGTCGACCAGGCTCGTCGCCTCGGCAAGAGCGGAACCGAGCTCTTCGCCAGTGTCGCGCGCAATGATGTCGAAGAGCCGCGCCTCGCCGGCGTCATCGGGGCCAGCGGCCCTCGCCCGCGCGGCGTGGAGCGCCTGATACCCGGTCCATGCCTTCAGGGAAGACAGCAGGGCGTTGGCGTCGAAGAAGATCGCCGCAGCGTTCGTCTGGAGATACTCACGGCCGCCATGCAGGCCGAGTTCATGGATCTGCCCGATGTGGTCGCGAACGTTCAGCCGGTACAGCTCAAGCTGCTTAACCAGGTTCGCCTCCTTGTCCGCGACCTTGTGCCACAAGGTGGTGGGGACCGATCCGACCTCTCGCGCGTGGTCGACCGCGCGGTCGACGGTGGCGACGAGGCCCGTCAGTTCGGCCCACTGCTCGTTGCGGATGGTTGTGAGTACCTGGCTCGTCAGCGCGATGTTGGTCCTGACAAGGCCCGTGACCTCACTCAGCTGCATCTGAAGGCCGATCATGGCCAGCGCCGGCCCGATCGCAGCCGCGGTCTGCGCCGCGCTCACCGCAGTCAAGGGGAGGAAGCGGGCCTGAGCGACAATCTTGCCGTTGGCGAACACTGCTCCGAGGTTCGCGCCATCCTTGACGGCGAGGGTTGCGCCGGCCCTCAGCAGGGCCTGTGTCGCGTCGCTGATCCTGTAGAGCCCCTGCACGCTGGCGAATGCGTTTCCGAGGTTGCCGGCCACGGTCGCAGTGTTTCCGATCGAGGCGAGGACTGTGGAGATCTGCTTGAGGTCTGCCGCCGGCACGAGCCCGAAGTCGATCAGATCGGGCTTGATTTCCGCCGGGACCTCACCGAAGACGACAGCAACCCCTGGGAGCACCTCCGCTAGGACCGTCGATGCGGTTATTGGGTCGATGCCCGGGTTGGGTGTCGAATCGTCCACAACAGATGAGTCGGCGGTATTACTCTGGCCGTTCTCCTCAGGCTCGACGATCTCCATCGAGTCCGAAGGGTCCTGCATGCGATCTCCTCCCCACGAGGGCCCACACCGGCCAGACGTCGTCGGCGTTCCCTGCCGAAGTCTACGGCTCAACGCCCTGCGGTTCAGACCGAATCCACCGGACTGATCTTGGACTGACCAGTGAGCCCATGACGTCCGCCCCGTCGTATCCGGTGTCGTATCCACCGTCGCGTCCGTGTGCACGCTTGGATACGACATCCTCGGTCCACCCGAAAGTGCAGGCCAGGGGCTCTACGAGCCATCTGCGGGTGAGGGCGACTGTATATCGGTGCAGCAACGCATCCCGATCTCCAACAGCTGGGCGGCCCGGCTGCCTCCTCGCACATGTCGACACGTCTGCCAACTCGCCTTGCTGTCAGCAACATTGTCGGTCACTTCCTTCAGCTTCACACCCCATGCCTATTCCGGCGTCCCCCTGGAACCGGCCGCCCCGACCGAGAGGCGGTCCGAGGGCGGGTGAAGGCGTCCCGGCCCAGGCCGCACCTTCAGGCCGATCCGCGCACACACTCGAATCCGCCCGTTCCAGGCGACTGATGTGTCTGCATTCTGGTCGTGTGTGCCGCAGGCCACGACGCCTTGCGTCGTACCGGCGGAATTCCCCCTGAAAAACGGTCGTGAATTCACGAGAATTCCAGCATTATCAAGCCGGAATCCCGCTTCAAGCGGGGTGCAGGTCGAGCTATATTTGAATTGTTCCCGGGGAGACCGGGAAAGGAAATCCCTCGGATGGGCTCCTCCCGAAAACGGATGACGGGTGGAGTGTGTCCAGAGGGTGGTTATTTTCGAATTCGAATTAGCCGGTTCCCGGTCAAGCAGTGAAAGGAATTCGCCCGATGACGAGCCCTGCCGCGCCCGCCCCTGCCTCCACGCCCGCATCGTCCACCCCTGCGTCCGGCCAGGCGGACTCCGCGCCGCCCAGTGCGCCCGCGACCCCGGCGGGGTCGCCGCCCGGCCCGATCGGGAAGGCCCGCCCCGGCGAGCTACGGGCGAGGATTGCCAAGATCCTCGCCGCCAGCCCGGGCACTGGGTTCACGGTGACGGAGCTGGCGAGGATGCTGGGGCATTCGGGCGGGGCGGTCGGCAACGCCTGCGAGACGCTGGTGTGCCGGGGCGAAGCAGAACGGTCGGGCGCCAAACCCCGCACCTACCAGGCGACTTCCATGACGGGCGCAGCAGCCCAGCAGGCCCCGGGACCCGCGCCCGAACCCAGCCCGGCTGCCTCGGTGCCGCACCAGTCGGCCAGGCAGGCACCAACGGCCCCGTCGCCGGGCGGGCGGCCGGAGCCGATCACCCGGCCCAACGGCCAGAAGTACCACCCCAGGACGCTGGCGCAGCTACCGGATGTCGAGGCACTGCGGCGGCTCCGGGAGGCGCAAGTGCCGGTGTTGCTGTACGGGCCGCCGGGGACGGGGAAGACCTCGCTGATCGAGGCGGCCTTCCCGGACCTGATCACGGTGGCCGGGGACGGTGACACCACGGTCGGTGACCTGATCGGCGAGTACACCCAGGACTCAAGTGGCGGCTACGAGTTCATCTACGGGCCCCTCGTCACCGCCATGCAGGAGGGCCGTGCCCTCCTCCTGGACGACGCCACCCTGATCTCCCCGAAGGTGCTGGCCGCCCTGTACCCGGCGATGGACGGGCGCAGGCAGATCCAGGTCAAGGCGCACAAGGGCGAGACGATCACTGCCGCCGACGGCTTCTACGTGATCGCCGGACACAACCCGGGCGTGCACGGCGCAGTCCTCACCGAAGCCCTCGCCTCGCGGTTCAGCGTGCAGATCCAGGTCGGCTCGGACTACGACCTGGCCGCCGCCTTGAAGATCAACCGCACGGCGGTGCGCATCGCCCGCCACCTCGCCGCCAGCCAGCAGGCCGGAGACGTCGGATGGGCCCCGCAACTGCGGGAGCTGATCGCCTTCCAGAAGATCGCCGACGTACTCGGCACCGAGGCCGCCTTCGCCAACCTGGTCGGCATCGCCCCCTTGGAGGACCGCGACACGGTCGCCGAGATCGTCACCAAGGCCATCGGCCGCCCGGTCACCGCCCTGGCCCTGGGCCGCCAGCTCTAACACACCCGCCTAGGGGGCCGGGAACACACCCGGCCACCCCACCCCCCGCCAGCCTCCTCCCGGAAAGGGCCCGATCACCCATGCCTGCACCCGCACACCTTCTGCCCGCACCGCCCCCATTGACCGAGCTGGAATGCGACCTCGCCCGCTGGGCGGACGACGGCGGCCCCCTCCACGAGCCGCGCCCGCGCCCTCAGGCCGCGCAGTGGCTGCGGATCTCCGCCGCCCTGGGGGAGCGGCTTCCGGAACTGGCGGGACGCGAGGACGTGATCGTCACCTGCGAGCCCGGCACCCGCTCCGGCGCCCCGGCCGCCTTCTACCCCGCCCTCGCCCAACTGGAGATCGACGCCGCCCTGTTCGCCCCGCTCAACCCCGCCACCATCCGCCCCACCCAGGTCGGCGACGAACTGCGCTACCCGGCCGCCTGGGGAGCCTTCACCCACGAGGCCGCCCACGCCGCCCACAGCCGCTGGAGCACACCAGCCGCCCTGCGGGGCACCGCACTTGACGCGGCAGCCCAGCTCCTGGAAGAGGCACGCGTGGAGAAGGCGCACCTGGCCCGCCGCCCCGGCGACCGGGGCTTCCTGCGGGCCGCCATCCAGAGCCTGGTCCTGCCGGACTTCACGAGCCAGACGCCCACCGACCCCTGGCAGGCCGGGGCGGCGGCGGGGCTGATCCTGGCCCGCCGGGACGCAGGCATCCTCGACCCGGACGAAACCCAGCCCCTCAACGAGGCACTGACCACCCTCCTCGGCCCCGACCTGCTGAACACCCTCGCGCAGATCTGGACGGCCGCCCACGCCACCGCCGACGACGACGCACAGGCGATGATCAAGCACGCCGAGGCCTGGTGCCAGGCCCTCGGAGCCACGCCCGAAGCGCCGGAACCCGCTCCCGCTCCCACCGGCTCCAGGGGCGAACTCGCCGACGTGGTCGGCAAGATCGCCGCAGCAGTAGCGGCGAACGAAGCCGAACAAGCGGCGGCACAAGCCCGCGCCAGTGCCGCCAGCAGCACCCGCGCCCGTGCCAAAGCAGCCCAGGCCGCCCACGCCCGCCAGGCCGCCGAGATCGCCAGGAAGGTCTTCACACCCGGGGCACGCCCCTTCACCCCCGAAAGCCAGCGCAGCAAGGCCCGTTACGCCCCCTCCCCGGTAACCGGTACCCGCCCGCCCACCGCCGGAGAGAAAGCAGCGGCGGGACGGCTGGCCCGGGCGTTGCGGGCGGCGGCCTACCGGGAACGCACCGTCACGGTGACCGCCTCGGCGGTCCCGCCCGGGCGGCTGAGCATGCGCGGCGCCCTGGCCCGGGACGCGCAGAAGGCGGCGGGCGCCCTCCCCACCGCCCAGCCCTGGATCCGCACCCAGCGCCGCCAAGGCCCCACCCCGCCCCTGCGGGTGGGTGTCGCGGTCGACGTCTCCGGCTCGATGCACGCCGCCGCCGCCCCGATCGCCTCGGCCGCCTGGATCATCGCAAAGGCCGCCGCACTGACCGACCCGGACTCGCGCACCGCAACCATCGCCTACCGCAGGGCCCTGACCGCGATCACCGCACCCGGCCGCACACCGGCACGGGTGACCGAGTTCGACGCCGACGGCGGCGGCCACAGCCTCGCCGAGGCCGCCGACGCCCTGACCGCATCCCTCGACCTGGCCACACCCGGCGCGGGCCGCCTGCTAGTGATTGCCTCCGACGGCCGCTACCGCGCCGACGAGGCCACCCGCGCAGCAGACCGCATCACCACCCTCCGCGCGGCGGGGTGCGCGGTGCTGTGGCTCGCCTTCGAACCCGATCCCCGCCCGCTGCCCGGCGCCACCCTCCTGGAGCTGACGGACCCGGCCCAGGCCGTCACCGCGATCGGCAAGGCCGCCACGGCGGCCCTCGCCGCCACCAACCCCTGACCCCGCCGGGTGCCGCCCCGGCGGAATCAGTGCGGCACCCACCAACCCCTCACCGTTCACCGCCACAACCGTGAAGGAGCCACACGCCCATGACGTCACTCGCCGAACGCGCCCACGCCGCCGCCGTGTTCATCCGGCACAACACCGCCGTCAGCCCACACGGCCGCTACCGAGGCGAGGAACACGCCCGCACCGCCGTACGCCTGGCCGCCGCCCTCGGCCTCTCCCTGAACCACATCGCCACCGCCCCGGACTGGCAGCGCCGCCGCACGACCCCAGGCGAGCCGGTCCTGGCCACCGCCACCTGCCCCGACACCAACGAGAAGTACGTCTTCCTCGCCCGCTTCCCGATCTACGACGACGAGCCCTTCGAACTCCTCGGCCCCTGCCCCGAATGCTCCAGCCAGGTCCCCCTCGCCACCGTCCGGCACCTCGCCGACCTCGGCACCCACCTCGCCCTCCCGCCGCTCCGGCCCGAGGACATCGCACACACGAACACGGTGCCGGACACGTTCACCGGCGACGAGGGCCACACCAGCACCTGCTCCTACAGCGAAATCCGCTGACCTCCCACCTCGCCCCTCAACAGGAAAGGCCCGCCAGCCATGACCAACCGCGTCAGCCGCATCCGGGGCACCGCAGCCCAGACCAACCTGCCTCCCGCGCCCGATCGTTCGGCTCCCGACCCGCAGATCAGCCCAGGGCCGGGCACCCAGTCGGTACGAACGGTCCTCGGCGAGGACGGCTACCGGCGCCTGACCGACCAGTGCCTGCGGCGCGGTACCGCGCTCGGCGCGCTGGCCTCCCTCGTCCAGGACACCGCTCGCGAGGCCGACCGGCTCCACGGGAAACTGCGCCGCCACGCCACCCAGGTACGCGACCGCCTTGGCGACGTCATCAATCCCCGCTTGGACGCGGCCTTCGGCCCGGTCACCGGCCTGCTCGCCAGCACCGGCCACATCAGTGACCTGCACGCCGACCGTTTCGCCCAGCAGATGAACCAGCTGGTCCTCGTCCTGGAGAGCTACCAGGCCGCCGTACGACACCCCGGCAACGTGACCAACCGCAGTTGACCATGAGGGGCCCGTGAACGGGCCCCGGGCCGTACTCCTCTTCGCAACTCCCGCAGGGCGGGTCGAGGACGCGACACCGACCCGCCCCTTCTGGAAGGACCACGCCCCATGCCCGCACCCGAGGCCCCACAGCGCCTCCAGCTTGTGCACCAGCTTCTCCACCGTGCGTACGCACTCCTCGAAGCCACCGACGACGGCCAGGCTCCGCCGCTCGCCGAACTGCTGGCCCGCGCGGTGGACCACATGCCGGCCGAGGACCGCGCCGAACTTGACGCACGCCCACTTGCCTGGGCCGTCGCCGAGGCCGCCGTACAGGTGCTGGCCTGCACCCGCATCCCCATCCGACCGCAGGACCCGCACCTGGCAAGCTGCTCCCAGGCTCTCGACCGGCTGCCCCGCGCGGCTCGCACCGGTCTGTTCACAGCGGCCACGCGACGCACCACCCCCGACCCGGACAACGCTGCGCCGCCCACCCCGCACGTCCCGGTGCCGGGGCGGTGCCCGTGTCCGTGCAACAGTGCAACAGCGGCGGCTTCTGCGGCGGTTGCGGGCACATGGGCTGCGGAGGACGACGTTGAACCGGCACGCCACGCGCGACGACGGTGAGATGTCGATGCGGGGCCCCTCGACGATGACGGCGTCGAACCCGAGGGCGGGGAGCCGTATGACGAGGTCGCCGACCCGATCACCGGCACCGTCCGGGTATGCGCCCGGCGCTGCGACACCCGCATTTTTCACCCGGGCAACCTCATGGACTTGCAGCCGGGCCGGGTGGCGAACATGGTCGCCCGAGCGCGGCAAGCCGAGGGACACGTGGTCTGCCACGCGACCCTGGGCACCGAGACGCCGGCGATCTGCCGAGGATTCGCCGACGGCCCCGACCAGGGCCGCAGCCTCGCCCTCTGTCTCGCCTGAGCGCTGGGCACGCTGCGGGAGATCTCCCCGCCATGACCGCCACACCGAACCCGCCGGGACCAGGCACCCACCTGCTGGCCGAACAGCTCGGTCTCTGCGATCCCCTGAGTGCTGTGCCATGTTTCTGGAGAACACCGTGGCGCTCGGCACCGTCGACCAGAGGACGACGGCAGTTGGTACGCGGGGGCCGTTCTGCAGCGTGCTTTCACGGGGCCGGTGACGCCTATCTGACGCGCTGCGCGCAGGTAACCGGGACCTGTCCGCCGACGACGATGTATCAGTCGTAGCCGTCTTCTCCGCACTCGCGGTAGAGCGGTCCGCTGTTGGTGCGGCCGAGCGCAATGAGACAGAAGTTGTTTCGGAGTACGTCGCCCCGGTGGACATAGCGGACGACTTGGGAGTCGGTCCGGGCGACCGAAGCGTTGGCCTGTGGCCTGCGTACGGCGACGGTCTTGCCCGTGATCTTGATTTTGCAGTGCGTCGGATCGGCCCGCCTCTGGGCTTGGGCCCCGGCCGGGGCGAGACCCCCGCACAAGGCAACCAGGCCCAGGAGTCCGGAGACGGCGAGACGCAGACGACTGCGGACAGTGGACGGAGTCATCTCATGCTCCTTAGGTCCATCCCAGCGCAACGCGACGCTGGGCATCACGGTCTGGAGCCGACGGGCTGGGCGTCAACGCCCCGCCGTGCGCCCTCTGTAACGACCTGTTTGGGCGCGAAGCAATGCAACATCACCTGAACCGGGGGAACATGCGCCCAAATGGAGTAAGGGGGAACGCCGGATGCACGAGATACGCAGCAGTCTTCGGCGCCGACGCCGCCACAGATGAGGAGCGTCCGTTGCCACGTTGTCACGCCTCGCTGTTCACCACGAGCATGCTCGTCGTCCCGCTACTCGCCATGTCGGCTCCCGTGCTTGCCGCCGAGCCGGTGCATGTCTCTGCCGTAGCAGTGGCCGCCAAGGAGGGCTTCTGCCGCATCACCGGATCTTCGGCGACAGTGCGCGCAGAGCCCCGCAAGTCTGCGAAGGCGCTCGGCACCGCCTACGAGGGGGATGCGTGTGTCTCGCACGGCTGGGCCGAGGGCGAGGGCATGTGGGGGAAGGTCACGATCAAGCGCACAGGTGTTATCGGGTACGTGCACTCATCTCTCGTGGTCTGGGGTGAGGAGTCGCTGACGGCAACTGGCAGGTGACCGGACCGGGGGGCGGGGTTCGTACCCGGTACTCCAGTTGTCGATCGCGATCTCGCTGGTCGGGTACCAGGTCTCGGGCCGAACTGATTCGCGTCCCGATTGGCCGGTTCGATGCGCTTACCGTCTCAGCTGGACCGGTCAGGGGAGGTGCTGACGGGGCTGTCCGTGCCGTAGAAGCGGCCCTGGTCGCACAGGGTGTCGATCTCGGCGTTGTCTTCCTCGCTCAGCTGTGCAGCTAGCGCGACGCTGATGACGCGTCGGGCGTGGGCCAATCGTCGAGCGACATCCCAGTCGGCGATGAATTTGCCGACGGTGTACTCATCGGCGGTTCCGGATGCCTGGCGGGATCCGAGTCGGTCGAGGGAAACGACGAACTCGTTCAGGTCCTGCAGTACTGCGACAACCTCGTTGAGCGGCATGCGGATCTCTCGGGAGGACATGTCCATAAGCCGATTCAACTCCAGAGCTGGTGCTCGGGACCCTGATCCTGCTGGTCGGAGCCGGTCCGGGAACGGGTGCGGCCACCGGTGATCACCGGAGTATGAGTACATCCGGCTTCGGGTACTGACGTGCCGCGGGTGTGCGTGCGATCTTGCCACGCATGCCGTAGTGCAGCGTTCGCCTGTCTTGCTTGGTTCGGCAGCGAAGCGCCCTGGCCGCACGGGCGTTCCCCCGGCTTGTCAGTGCATGAGTCGGGCATGACAATCAGTCAACTTTTCTTCCCGGTCTTGATCAGAACTCCACCGGAACATCAAGATCTTGCTCTTGTTGTGTGCTGAGCGACGTTTCGTGTGCTCAGTGTGAAGATGTGGGGGAGAGGGTGCTGGCCGGATCCCCAGCAATCTGGGCGGGGTGGGGGACATGCTGGCTTCACTGTCTGCGCGGTGGCGGGTGTTGGTTGTTGCGCTGGTGCTGGCGATGGTGGCTGGCGGTGGCTGGTTGATCAGAGTCTCTGCCAGCGATGCCGGCGACAGCGGTTATGCCTACCGCGGGCCGCAGCCCGCCGCCCAGCAGAGGGCTGACTCGCCGAAGCAGCGCCGTGAGGAGACCAAGGACCGGGCGAAGCCGACCAGGTCCCATGGGCTGCCGACGACGAAGAGCAGGCCGGCGACGGCCGCGCAGATCGCACTGTTGAGACACAATCAGCGCCAGATGCGCGCCGCCCGCCTCAAGCCTTCTGGTGCACGAACCCCCATCGTCAAGAGAGCGCAACAGGCGTCCTTCATCTCCCGGGCTGCTACGGCGACTGCGTCGTCCTACTCCAGTGGCGCGCTGTACCAGGTGACGACGGATCCCTTCGGTAACGCCGCTGCTCAGCAGGGTGGTTGGCTGATGGCGCTGGGCAACCACATTGGTGCTGCGGTGCCGGGTGAGCCATTGCAGTTGTCGGCGGCGATCTGGCAGGCCGGGGGCGCGGACGGCGAGGTGCATCCGGTCAAGGTCCGCTGGGAGCTGGATGCCTACGGCTGCCGCCTGAACAGCGACGACATCCAGTGGTTCGACTTCGGTCAGACGGTGCAGGCGCCGACGCTGAACACCGACAAGACGTTCCCCGTCGTCAATGCCTCGATCACGCTGCCGAGCACGGACTGCACCCAGCCGGTCCCGCGCTACTTCATCTACGCCTGCACCACGGTCACCGACGACCCCGGTGCTACAGAGAGCTGCGGTTCCTACAACGCGTATGACATCGTGCCGCAGTTGCCGGACGGGTCCGCCTGCAGCGCGGTGTGCGGTGACGCGAGCGGTTCGGCCGGTACGACGGTGATGCGTGCGGATCCGGTGAACACGGCGACGGGCGCGTTCACGGAGTCCTTTGCCGATGCCCAGGTGGCGGCGCCCGGTGTGCCGTTCACGGTCGGGCGGGTGTACTCCTCGGACAACTCGACCGTGGGCGCGTTGGGGAAGGGCTGGCAGCTTCCGTGGGAGACGCGGCTGCAGTTCGACTCCGACGGCAACGCCCTGCTCGTCGGTGAAGGCGGAAGCCGGCACCTGTACACAAAGCAGTCGGGCGGCACGTTCGCCACCCCCGGCGAGGCCCGCTCGACGCTGGCTTCGGACGGCAGCGGCTACAAGCTGACCACTGCCGATCACTCGACCTACAGTTTCAACGGCTCTGGGCAGCTGACGGCGGTCAAGGACCGCACGGGTCGGGGCCTGGCGCTCTCCTACACCGGCAACCAGCCCACGACGATCACGAACGCTGCTGGACACGCGGCCACCCTCACCTACGCGGGTGCCCGGCTGAACAAGGTCACGCTGGCGGACGGCCGGAGCGTCGTCTACAGCTACACCGGCGACCAGCTGACCGGCGTCACCTCGCTGGACGGCAAGACGGAGACGTACGGCTACGACGACTCCGGCCGTCTGAACACGATCACGAACGCCCTGCACAAGAGAGTCACCTTCAACGAGTACGACGCGCAGGGCCGCGTTGTCTCGCAGACGGACGCGCTGAGCCACAAGACCCTCTTCGCCTACTCCAAGAACGGCGTCTTCGACCAGGTCGACGTCACCGCCCCGGACCAGGGCATCTGGACGGACGTCTACTACAAGAACGTCCTGTTCACCCAGATCGACCCGCTGGGCGACAAGAGCTACTACAGCTACGACAAGTTCTACAACCGCATCAGCGCGATCGACGCCGAGATCCGCGAGGTGAAGTGGACGTACGACAACGCGGGCAGGATGACCTCGCGGGTCAGCAACGCGTCGCGCGAGTACTGGACCTACGACGACAACGGCAACGTCGCCACGTACGAGGACGGTGAGTCCAACACCACCACCTTCGGCTACAACGACCTCAACCAGCTCACCACTGTCCAGGACCCCCTGCACAAGACGACAACCTACGGCTACAACCCGACCACCCATCTGCTGGAGAAGGTCACCACTCCCCGCGGCAAGACCACCCGCTACGGCTATGACGCGGACGGCTACCTCACGTCGGTCACCACGCCGAAGGGCAACAAGACCACCTACACCTACGACGCCTCGGAGCGGGTGCACACGGTCGTCGACCCGCGCGGCAACGTCAGCGGCGCCGACCCGGCGACGTACACGACCACCTACACCTACTACGACTCCGACCACATCAAGTCGGTCACCGACGCACGCGGCCACACCACCTCCTACGGCTACGACGACGTCGGAAACCTGCACACGGTCACCGACGCGCTCCAGCGCACAACCGTCTACGACCACGACGACGCAGGCCGGCTGAGCACGATCACGGACCCGGCGCAGAAGCAGACCATCCTGGGATACGACCCGGCAGGGCGCCTGAACAAGGAAACCAACCGCCGCGGGGCGACCGTCACCTACCAGTACGACAAGGCCGGCAACCAGATCCGGATCGTCACCGCGCGGGGCAACGACACCGGAGCCGACCCCACGAAGTACACCTGGGCGATCGGCTACGACAAGGCGGGCAACCGCAAGACCGTCACCGACCCGCTGAAGAAGACCACCGCCTTCTCCTGGGACGCGGACAACCACCCGCTGTCCGTCACCGACCCGCTCAACCACACCCGTAAAGTCACCTACGACCGCAGCGGCAACCTCCTCACCACGAGCGACGGCCTCGGTCACGGCACGACGCTGGCCTACGACGCCGACAACCACCTGTCCTCGTCGAAGACCTGGTACGGCTACGTCACCAGCTACGAATACGACGACGACGGGCACCTGTCGGCACAGACCTCCCCGGAGACCGAGCGCACCACCTACGGCTACGACGACGACGGCCACCTCCACACCGTCGTCGACCCGCGCGGCAACGCCACCAGCGCCGACCCGGCGAAGTACACCTGGACCTACGACCACGACCCGGCCGGCAACCCCACCTCCGTCACCGACCCGCTCGGTCACACGGACACCACCGGCTACGACGGCGTCGACAACGTCACCTCGGTCGCCGACGGGCGCAACAAGGCGACGCTCTACGAGTACGACGAACTCGACCGGCTCGCGAAGGTCACCGCACCGGACACCGGTACGACCAAGTTCACCTACGACACCGCCGGGTTCCTCTCCGCCAGCACCGACGCCAACACCCACACCACTACCTACGGCCACAACGCCGAAGGCCAGCTGACATCGGTCAAGAACCCCCTGGGCAAGACGGTCTCGTACGAGTACGACCTCGACGGCAACCGCACCACGTACACCAACGCGCGCACCCAGACGATCACTACGACCATCGACGCCCGCAACCTGCCGACGAAGATCACCTACTCCGACGGCACACCGGCGCAGTCCTACTCCTACGACGACGCCGCCCGCCTGACCGGCGTCACCGACGCCACCGGCAGCCGCACCCTCACCTACAACGACGACAACAAGATCGCTTCCATCACCTCACCCGGAGCGACCAAGCCGTTCAGCTACAGCTGGAACACCGACGGCACCCTCAACTCCCGCACCTACCCCAACGGCCGCACGACCAGCTACACCTACGACAAGGTCGGCCGGATCAAGTCCCAGACAACCGACAGCAAGGCCGTCACCTACGCCTACGACAAGGCGGCCAACCTCACCTCGGTCACCCTGCCCACCACCACGGCACGCACCGAGAACCGGACGTACGACGCGGTCGGCCGCCTCACCGCGCTGACCACGCCCACCGTCAACAACACCTACACCTACGACGAGAACGACCGCCTGATCGCCGACAAGCCCGGCACCGGATACCCCACCCGCTACGGCTACGACGACGCAGGCCGCATGACCCGCACCTGCACGGACACCTCCGCCGCGTCCTGCCTGACCGGAACGACCGGCACCACCTACACCTACGACAAGGTCGGCAACCTCAAGACCGCGGCCGGCGCCGGCTCCACCACCACCTACTCCTACGACGTCGGCGACGAGCTGACCTCCACCGCCAACGGCACAACCACCACCGGCTACACCTACGACGCCGACGGCAACCAGACCAAGGACAACCACGGCACCTACGCCTACGACGCGGCCAGCCGCCTCACGTCCGCCATCATCGGCAGCAACACCTACGCCTTCACCAACGACGCCGACGGCAACCGCACCACTGCCAAGAAGAACAACACACTCGTCGGCACCTCGATCTGGGATATCAACAACCCCCTCCCCCAGATAGCCACCGATACAGGCACCTCCGGCGCCCTGACCGCCGACTACCACTACGACCCCGACGGCACGGCCCGCTCCATGGACCGCACCGCCGGAACCTACTACTTCACACAAGACCGCCAGAACTCCGTCAGCGCCGTCTACGACGCAGCAGGCGCCGACAACTACCACTACACCTACAACGAGTGGGGAACCCCCACCGGCAAAGCCACCAAGACCGGCGGCCAGACCAGCCCCTACGGCTACACCGGCCAGTACAACGACCAGTACCTCCCCGACCGCCTCCAGCTCCGCGCCCGCTCCTACGACACCACCCAGCACCGCTTCACCACCCAGGACCCGGCCGGAGCAGCCGCCGACAACCCCAACCAGTCTCCCTACAACTACGCCGACAACGACCCCACCGACCTTGCCGACCCGAGCGGCAACTGCCCGATGTGCATCGGCGCAGCCATCGGAGCAGTCGTCGGCGGCGGCGTCTACGCCCTCACCCACCAGGACGACTTCAACTGGGGCGACTTCGCCGTCGCCACCACGGAGGGCGCCGTCACCGGAGCGGTCGGAGGCTTCCTCGCACCAGCCGGCACCAGCCTCGCCGCCCAGCTAGGCCTCCAGGGCGGACGAGCCCTCGCCGTCGCCACCGTCACCGACGCCGCTATTGGCATGGGCTTCACCTGGGCCATCAACACCGCCCAATGCCAGGCCACGAGCCCCGCCGACCTTCTGGTGGGAGCGTTGACGGGCGGTCTCAACGGGGTGCTGGGATGGAACGCCCTCAGAGGCCTGGGAAGCGGGGGTGCGTCGGATGGGCTGATCCTCGACCTTCCCGATCTTCCCAGCATCCGAGGAGGCGCTGGAGCGAAGAAGGGCGGCCCGGTTGTTCAGACTTTCCCAGCGCCGCCCAACTGGACGCCCGAGGGGCAGCTCGCAAAGGCCGAAGACATGGTTGACCAGTTCGCGCTGGATAACTACTCCAGCAAGAACAGTACGCGAACGTATGTCGGCGGCTATAACACGGAAGCTGGTGACATTGTTCTCGCTTCCTCAGGAGGCAAGTTCCCTGGCTACAGCTACTGTGCTGAAGGAAACGTGTGCATGGCGTTTGGCGGCGACAAATCGAAGGTTGTCTTCACTAACGCCAAAACCGTGGAGCGAGAGAATGGCTCGAAGGTGACCAAACGAAAGCCCGTGTGCGTGAGATGCCAGAATGATTATGATGAGTCACAATTCATTCCCGGTGCGGAGCCCGAGCCGGGCGGAAAATGGGGACGGTAGTGTAGTGGCTATGGACGTTCTGGACGTTGAGATTGACCGACACCCCTGGTCCGAGATGGGATGTGGCTGCGGCAGGTCTGGCGAGCACATCCCGATGGACTTCCTGCGCTCGCTTGAGGCCCCGCCACCTGAGCGTGCTGGCGAAGGGTGGGCAGACGGTCATGCGTTCGTGCAATCGAACCTTACGCAACCGGCCGTTGCGACGGCATCCATCATCATGGCTGCTTTGGTTCGAGGGGTGCCCGGTGCACACCATCGCCAACTGATGCTCGTCCTGCACGCTTTGGTCAATGGCGAGCAGGACGACACGGCGGATGAATGTCTGCGTGTTGTCCGTGGGGGTATATGGTCTCTATACGAGGAGATCGCCTCAGCACGGAACATCGACGCCGCGGCCTATGCCTTCGAAATTCTCGAACAGATCGAAGAAGAGTCCGATCGCCTTGCGGACTACCGGAGCAAAATAAGGGACAATCTTCCGGCTGATCTTTGGTGAATCGCGTCAACCGAGGCGAGCAATTATCACAAAGGAAGGCTACACTGAACCTCTTTCATCCTGAAGAGTCGCAGGTCAGTAGCACGTGGATGGCTTGGACGGTGCGGCTGACGCGGCGGGTGGAGGAGCGTGCTCTGCGCATGATGCGCCAGGACTTGAGTCGGGCGAAGGCGCGTTCGCCGGGGGCTCGGAGTCGAGTGTGGTCGCGGTTGAACTGCTGGTAGTGCTCGGGCTGTTCGCTGTGGTGGTAGTACGGGGTGCGGAAGGTGGCGCCGGCGCCCTGGTAGGCGCGGTCTGCCAGCACCAGGATCTGTCGGGTCAGGCAGGCCTGGACGATGCCGTGGGCGCGGGCCGAGGTCAGGTCATGTGTGCGGCCGGGTGTCGCGCGGGAGAACCACAGGGGTGTGCCGTCCGGGCGGGCGATGACCTGCACGTTCATGCCGTGCTTCTTGTGTTTCTGCGAGTAGTACGGCTGATCGGCGCGGACGCGGTCGGTGGGGATCAGTGTGCCGTCAACGATGACGTGGTCGCCCTCACCGAGGCCGGTGAGGGCTTCGTGGAGGCCTGGAGCCCAGGAAGCCAGCACCTCCAGGGCCTCGTCCACGTAGCGCCAGGCGGTGGCCTGCGATATCGCGAACCCGGCGCCGAGCTGGGCGAACGTCTCGTTCTTGCGCAGGTGGACCAGCGTGAGCAGTGCCTGGTCGAAGCAGCCGAGCTTCCGCCAGCGGGTGTTGCGTGCGCGGCGGTGCTCGTACAGGAGCCAGGCAACATGCTCGACGAGCTCATGCGGGACGTCGAGCGTGGCAGGATACGGAACCAACAGGGCCCCTTCGGTCGCCGGTGTGCTGAGTGGAATCACCACGCCAACGACGGAGGGGCCCTGGCTCGTCACCACGCCCGCTGACCAGCCCATTTCACTCGCCAGCACAGGATGAAAGAGGTTCACTGGCGATCTCGTCGAGGTGCTTGCTTCCATTGTGGAAGGGAAGGAACGCTCAGCCTGCATTCGCTTCTACGACGGCCCCTTTTACGGTGGGCCGTTCGACTTCTGGAGAGGTCGTCGTGAAGCAAGGTGAGGATGACCGGGAGAAGGGGCGCGTGCAGTTGCCCGTCGAACCGGTGGTGAAGGGCGTCCGATCGGCCGCCTCGGCTCTCCTTGGTGCCTGCCGGACGAGGCAATGGGGAGACAATGCAGACGTCGTCCGCCTGGCGCGAGCATTGGAATCGCTGGACTGGCAGGATGATCGAGCTGGCTGAGTTCGAGTGCCTCCCAGATAGCCGAACGATCGCCGGGACGCCCTGAGTAGAGCCAACCTGGCTGGTCCCCAACTCGTCTGGGAATCAGCCAGGTTCGCTGCTGCCAGTTGGCTACGCGTTGCCGACCGGTGTCGCCATGCGGTAGGTGCGCGGTCGGTCGCTCATCTGCTCGGCGATGCCCTCCTTGACCAGCTTGTCCAAGGCGTTGGCGATGGCGCCCGAGGACTTCTCGATCACGCGGCTGATCTTGGTAGCGGTGAATGCCCCGTCGGGATGTGCCCGCAGATGGTCGATGACCAGCTGGCGGAGCGCTCCGGGCGCGAGCCGCTTCCTTTCGCCCAGGTGAGCGGCTGCTGTCGCCGGTGCCGGTGCCGTCGCTGGCTGTTCGGGGTTGGCTTGCCGGGCGAGTTCGGGTGTGTCCTCGGGCTCCGGGCCGTCGTTGCTGCCTGTGTCGTGTGCGTCGGCTTCGTTCTTGACGCCTTCGTCGGGCTGCTTGTCGTACTGGTGCGAGGTGTCGTGCGGTGCGTCGGCTACCGATGCGATGGTGGCGCTTGCCTCGTCGGCGGTGCTCGATTCCTTGCTGTCGGTTGTGGTTGCGGCGGCTGGAGCGCTCTCGTCGTCCGTGTTGCTGGCTTGTGACTCGGACGTGTTGGTGGTGGAAGGTTCCTTGTCAGTGGGCGTGGCGTCCTGCGCACTGGCGCCGTCGCTGCTGCTGGTCCAGGGGGCGGGTGCGGCGTGCCAGCGGTCGGGGGTGCGGCGGGGGCCGTCGTGACCGCCGGGGGTGCGGATGGCGAGGCCTTTTTCCTCCAGGGTGACCAGGGCCTTGCCGGTGGTGGAGCGGCCCAGGCCGGCGGCGAGGGCGAGCTCGGCGGTTGTGGCCCCGTCGTTGTCGGTGAGGGTGACGAGTTTGGCGTAGACGGCGCCGGTGGCGACGCTTAGTTGGGCCAGTGGTTCGGGGTCGGGTGCGGCATGCAACGTGGGCGTGTGGTTGGTGGTGTTGTCGGACATGAGGGAGCCTCTGTTCCGTCTGATGGCGGGTGGGTGAGGTCCCCGGCCGGGGGCGGAACCGCAGGGTGCGGGTCGCGGATGTTCGCCGGGCGCGTGCGCATCGCGTGTCTCCCGCGCGGACATGGCCATGGCATAGGCGGGTTCACGGATTCCCCGTGGCCCGCCGAGCGCGTCGGCCACGACCATGGACGCTCTGCTCCGGCGGGAAGTCAAGCGAGCAGGTCGCTTCCCCATCGGACCAGCTCAGAGGGGTGCATACGACCGTTGGATCCGCCCGGTGGGTCGAGCGTGTGTCGATCGGCCGAGCGGGGACTGAACACCCTTCCAGCGGATCCGATCGGCCCGGGGTCTGTGACCGATCGGGTGACAGGCGGCCGGTTCAATCAACGGAGGGCGGTGGTGGCTTGTGATCGCGTGCCAGGAGCTGCTCGCGGATCTGTTGGGCGCGACGCGGCCCGATGCGCAGATCGGTGCGCAGTCGCCAGACGCTGATCGGTTTCCCGGTGATGGCGCGAGTTGCCTCGTGCAGCGCGAGGGCGCGTGGCCACACGTCGGCGTCTGCCGCCATTTCGTCGGTTGGTGGGGGACCGGGCGCAAGTAGGGAATGGTCGCGTGTGTCGTGGCCCGTGTCGCGCCGTTCGTGGTTGGTGCCCGTGGTGGCGGGGATGCCGATCGCGACGGGCAAGGGACTGGTTCGGTCGCTTGGGCCTGAAGCGGTGAGTGGATCGGGACGATCGGTATCGGGAGCGCTGGTTTCCTGGGCCGATCGCGGCGTGCCGAGGGCGGCCGGGGAGTGCCGATCCGGAGGGGTGGTGGCGATTCGTTCCATGAGGTCGGTGATGGTCCGTCGGTAGGCGGCGATCGTTTCTGTCAGGGCGATCAGGAGCAGGGCCGGGGTCAGGTGCAGGAGGACAGCTGCCGGGTCGGCTCGGCGGGGCCAGCCGATCTGCCCGTCGGGCCACAGGCTCTCCCAGGAATTCATGAGAGCGGCGGTGCACCCAGCGCTCCAGCGCAGAGCGGTCGACCAGGCAGGTGGGCGGATCCCCCAGGAGGCCAGGCGTGCGTCCACGTACAGGACTCCGGCGAGGGCGGTGCCGATCATCGGGTCGAGGAGGATGGCGATGGCCAGCGGGACGTTGCGGCTGGTGGCGAAGCGGGTGACGTTGACGGTGGTGAAGACCAGGGCGAGGAGTCCGACCGCGCACAGGACCCAGGTCATGGTGCGCAGCAGACCGATGGCCTCGCGGGCCGCGATCTGCTTCACCGGGCAGCGCTTTCTCGCACCGAGGGCCGTGTCGCGCCTTGGAAGGTGGGGGAGTCGGTGCGGGCGGGGCCTTGGCGTACGACGGCTCCGGGGTGTGGGGCGTCGATGGCCTGCCCGGCGCCCGTGTAGAGGGCGACGTGCGTGATGGCGCGGGCGCTGTTGCCGAAGAACAGCAGGTCGCCCGGGAGCAGTTGTGTGGCTTTGGGGAGGCGGGGGCCGGCGTCGCACTGGGCTTGTGCGACGCGGGGGATGTGGAGGCCGGCGGCATGGTAGGCGGCCTGGGTGAGGCCGGAGCAGTCGAAGCCGCCGTCGGATGGGCCGTCTCCTCCCCATACGTAGGGGGTGCCGAGCTGGGCGCGGGCAAAGGAAGTTGCCTTGGCGGCGGCTGCGGTTGGGGCGGGGGCTGCGTCCCCGTATCTGTGGGCGACGTTGAGGATCTGGTTCACGTAGGCGTCGGAGTGGTTGTAGCTCCAGATGGCGTGCCGCAGGTCTTTGCCGTTCTTGGCGCCGTTGGCGCACAGCAGCCGGGCGGCGGCGTAGACAGCGTCGACCGGGTCCCACGGCGTCGGCGGCTTCCTGCCACCCGCCGGCACAGGGTAGGCGTATGTCCGGAAGGTGGACGGCAGGAACTGCATCGATCCGACGGCTCCCGCCGAGGAGACCATGGTGGGGTTGCGGGCGTGGTCGGTCTCGACCTTGCCGATCGCGGCGAGGATCGTCCAGGACAGGCCCGGGCACTCGGGGGCGGCGCGCTGGTAGAGGGCGAGCATGTACGCGGGGATGTCGGCCAGGGCCTGTTTGCTGGGTGAGGCTGCCACGCTGCCGCCGGAGGACAGCCCGCCCAGCAGGGCGGCGATGGCGAGGGCGGGCAGCATCGGCAGGGCGATGACCGCGCAGCCGATGCCTGTGGCGGTCTTGGCGAGCAGGGAGGTCACGCCCCTGCCTCGGGGGCGGGTGGGAGTGGGGGCACGGGGAGGGTAAGGGGGGTGTCGGCGTCGGTCGGTTCCAGTTCGGCAGCAGGCCCGATGCCCGGCCAGCGGGTGGCGAGGCTGGTGAGGGTGGTGCGGCGGGTGTCGCCGGGACCGAGTGGGCTCCACCAGGGGCCCCAGGGCTCGGTGGTGGTGAAGTCGGCGGACGAGGTCGCGATGTTCAGGCCCAGTTCCCGGGTGGGGGTGGCGAGACGGCGGCGGAGTGCTTGGTCGCGGGAGGCGGTGCGGGTGTGGATGAGCAGGGCTGGCCTGGTGGCGGCTGTCGTGGTGAAGGTGGCGTAGCCGGTGAGTTTGGCCTCGACGCGTGCGAGGGGCTGGCTGCCGGTGTCGTATTCGAGGAAGAACGGCAGTAGGTGCTCGCCGTCGCGCCAGTGCGCGTAGGCGTCGGGTCGGACGAGGTCGCCCCAGCGGCGGGCGCACGAGCGTTCGGACAGCCAGAGCGGGAGGCCGGTTTCGGGGGTGGTGCGGCTGTGGGCGGCGAGGTGGGTGAGGAGTTCGTTGACGCCGAGGTCGTGGCCGAGGGAGGGGGAGTAGGCGATGCGGCCGGTGTGGCTGGGGCGCCAGCCGAGGGCGGCGAGGTCACAGCCAGCGTGGGCGGCGAGGACGGCGGCGCCGGCGGGGCCGAGGGTGTAGTGCTCGGGGGCGGATCCGGTCTGGGTCAGGGGGCGGAAGGAGTCCAGGACGGCGTGCTGGTGCAGGGTGCGCAGGCGGCGCTGGGCGGAGCGCAGGGAGGTGTAGGCGAGGCAGGCGATCTGGTGGGTGGTCAGGACGCGGTGTTCGTGGAGCATCCGTGTCAGCCAGAGGTCGCGGGCGGTGAGGGTGCGGGAGAGCCGGCGACGTCGGTGTGCCGGGCCGGACGTGGGCGCATGGTGGCGGCGCGGGCGGTGTAGCGGGAACCAGGGCCCATGGCGGGGCGGGGCAGTGCGGACATGACAGATCACCACCAGGAAGAGACGGAGAACAAGGGCGAGAGCGTGGATCAGGGACGGGTAGTTGGCCGTGGCCCGGTGCGTCCGCCGGCAGCCGCGCGCAAGTCCTTGGCCCGGCCGGGCACCGGCGGTGGCAGGGGCCGGGTGGTGAGAGTGAACGCCGCGGACTCCGCGCCGCCGGTGAGCAGGTGGGCGGCGGCCTGGTAGGGGCCGAGGTGGGCGAGGTCGTGCGCGGCCAGCGTCGGGAGCGTGTGCCGTTCCAGCGCGCCCGCGTCTTCCGGGGAGGCGTTGAAGAAGACCTTGTTGCGGGCGTTGGCGGAGATGCCTTCGCGCAGGTCGCGGGGGAGCTGGGCGAGGTGCTGGTGAGCCAGCAGCATGGACAGGCGGTAGCCGCGTGCCTCGGCGAGCATGTCCTCCAGCGGATACGGGAGGGTCAGGAAGTTGTGCGCCTCGTCGATGCTGAGCGTGGCGTCGATCCGGGCGTGCTCGGGCGTGCGGGCGCGGGCGGCTGCGGCCTGCCAGGTGCCGGCGACGATGAACGAGCCCAGCAGCCGGGCGGTCTCCTCGCCGAGCGCTCCCTTGGGCAGGCGGGCGAGCAGGATGCCTCCGTCGAGGACGCTGGCGAGGTCGAAGGTGGAGGGTCCGGCGGCGATGGCGCGGCGGGCGAAGTCGCGCAGCAGGAATGCCCGCAGCTTGTTCATCACCGGGCCGACCACGGCCGCTCGGGAGGGCTCGGACATGGACTCGTACCAGTCCCAGAAGCCGCGTAGCACGGGGTCCTTGAGCGCGGGGATGATGCGCAGGCGGTAGGCGGACTCACCCAGGAGGCGGGGTACGTCGGCGAGGGTGACCAGTTGGCGGGTGCGCTCGCGGTGTTTGAGCAGGGTGAGGCAGGCGGCGCGCATGACGTCGTCGGTGCGTGGTCCCCAGAAGGCGGTGAAGATCCGGCGGAAGATGCCGGTGATGTTGTCGACGACGACGTCGATGTCCGTGCCGTCGAGGACGTTCAGACAGGGCGGGGCGTAGGGGTCGTCGGGGTCGATGAGGACCAGCCGGTCGGCGCAGGTGTCCGGGAGGCGGTCCAGCAGGTCGGTGACCAGGTCACCCTTGGGGTCGATGACGATGACGCCGCGGTGGTTGCGCACGTCGTCGAGGACGAGGTTGGCGATGAGGGTGGATTTGCCGGAGCCGGTCGCGCCCATGACATGGAGGTGGTGGCGGGCGTCGGGGACCGCGAGCCCGACGCCGCGGCGGGCGCCGGTGTCCGAGTGGCCGAGGGGCTTGACCCCGTTGCCGGGCGCGGGTTCGGGGACGGCGGGTGGGGGCAGGATGGAGCGGGCTCCGGCCCGCTGCAGGCCGGGCGCGTCCGAATCGGCGGGAAGGTGGGCCAGAGCAGCGAGTTCCGGGACCGACAACAGCGCCGGCCGCGCGAACGGGAAACACCGGCGACTCAGATGCGGCTCGGGACGGCGCAGGCGGGTCCGCACGAGGTAGTTGCGGTCGGCGTACAGGCCGAAGGCTGAGGCGAGCGCGTGGGCCCGGCCGCGCGCCACGTCCTCGGCACGCTCGGCTTTGGGGGAGCAGGTGGCGGCGTAGGTGAGGACGCAGTGCCACTGCGGGCCGGAGAGCTTGGCTGCCGATTGCCGTACGGCGGCGCCGTGTTCGGGGTCCTGTTTGCCGGTGGCGGCGGGCTGGGTGCGGTGGAGGAGGAGCGCGGCGAGGGCGAGCGGCCGGGCGGGAGTGTGTCCGGCCTTCAGCCTGCGGGCCTGGCGGCGGGCCCTGCGCAATGCGCTGCCGGTGGCGGGGCGGGCCAGGATCTGCACGCTCGCGGTCTCGTCCTCGCCCATGCCGGTGGCGGCCTGGAGCAGCACCCGCAGCGGGTCGGTCGCGTGGTCGGTGCGCAGCGGCATCACGTCGGGACGGGCGGAGTGCAGCCGCCCGGCGGTCACCGTGTGGCCGTGCGGGAGGAGCGGAGAGGGGTCGGTGACGCGGGTGTGGGCGCCGGACCAGGCGGCCTCGACAGCGCGGCGTACCAGGCCCAGCGGCACGGTGCCGGGCAGCCACAGCCGGATGGACAGCCCGGTGTGGGACCAGGTGTATTCGAAGGCGAGGTGCGGCTGGCCCGTCGTGACCCGGCGCCACCAGGGACGCAGGAGACCGGCGAGCTGAGCCCACAGGACTTCCCCGCCCCGGACAGCGACCGTGGGCGGAGCGAGGATCTCCACACAGCGCGCGCCCTGGGCGAGGCGCCGCTCGCGCCACAGACGCAGGCGATACCTCAGCGCCGAACCGCCAGCCACGGCGGCGGCTGCAAGCGGGGCGAGGACGACGGCGTGCGCCCCGAGCCAGCCGACGCCGTGGCTGCTGATCGCGGTCCAGAACGCGTCCGGATCGGTGAGGAAGTCCACCAGCGGCCCGCCGGGCCGAGACAGAGCGTTCGGGATGTGCGCTGTCACGAGACCCAGCCCGCGTCGGGGCCGACGGTTTCATCGGTGTAGAGCCCGTCGGTGTCGTGATCCTCGCCTGCTCGGTAGTGGGCGGCGAGCTCGCCGGGATCCGTGGTGATCACCTCGTGTTCGCCAGGTGCCGCGACGCTGAGCAGGGCGACCTTGTGGCGGCGGTCACCGGCCAGCAGCAGTGCCTCGCCCTGGGAGGCGGCCAATAGGAACTCCCGCTCGCCATGGCAGAGATGGAAGTTGTCGCTGATCACCTCGATGGCTTGCGGGGCCTGGCGGAGCAGGATCTGGGTGGCTGCGTTGGAGACGATGGCCCGGCCGAGCGGGGAGGCGAGGATGTCATCGGCATCCTGGGTGACCAGCGCGAGGCCGGTCCAGCGTTTACGGGCGGCCTTGGCCATGCGGAACAGGAAGCCGGCGCCCGCGCCGTCCCGCATCAGCAGCCACGCCTCGTCCACCACGACCAGGTGCCGGCTCGGTGGCGTGCGGTGAGTGACCTGCCGCCAGATCGCGTCCAGCGCGAGCAGCATGGCCGGGGCCTTGATCTCCTCGGGGAGCTGACGCAGGGCGAATACGACGAGGTGTCCGGTGGTCGAGGCGGTGCTGTGGCCGTTGAACAGCCTTGCGTGCGAGCCAGTGGTGAAAGGGGTGAGCCGGCTGGCGAGATCGACTGAGGCTTCGCTTCCGTCCTCGGCCAGGACGGTGGCGAGGTCGGCGAGTGTCGGCGGGGTGCGCTGCCAGGTGCGGGGGTCTGCGGTGATCCCGGCGCGTGCATACGTGGCCAGGATGGCACGGTCCAGCACGGCCTTCTCCGCCGCGGTCAAGTCGCTGCTCAGCAGGACGGCGAGGAAGGTGTGCAGGAACAGCACGCGCCGCGTGAGGACATCCTCGCTACTGTCCGGTGCCGCCGGGAGGTCGAAGGGGTTGAGGCGTACGCCGTCGGCGCCGAGCGCGATGACCTGCCCGCCGACGGTTTCGGCGAGGCGGACGTACTCGTCCTCCGGGTCGATCACCGAGGCCGTCACGCCCGTGAACAGCAGTCGCAGCAGCTCCAGTTTGGTCAGATAGGACTTCCCGGCGCCGGAGCGGGCCAGAGCGATGGAGTTGTAGTTGTCCTGCGCGAAGCGGTCCCACAGCACTGGCGCACCGGACACCGCGTTGAGGCCGTAGAGGACCCCGGAGGCGATGCCGTCCTCATCCGTGGTGATCGGCAGGTCGGGGCTGGTGAAGGGGAAGCAGACGGCGAGCGCGGCGGTGTCGAAGGTACGGCGGACCTTGAGTGTGTCGATGCCCAGGGGGAGGGTCGCGAGCCAGGCGGGCAGGGCCCGGTAGGTGGTGGGGGCGATGGTCATGAGCAGGGACTCGGCGATTGCCCGTACGGCGGCGGCCTGCTCGGCCAGGCTCTCCTCGTCTGAGGCATGCACGGTCAGGTAGAGGGCGACGTGGAACAGCTTTCCCTCGCCTCGGGCGATCCGATAGGCGAGCTCGGCGGCATCCGCAGCGGCGGCTTCCACCTCGGGATCGTCCAGGTGGCCCTTGTCGAAGCCGGTGCGGCGGCCGGACTCCAGGCGGGCCCGCTGCTTCTTCAGCCCGGCAGCGGCGAGGGCGTTGGGTACGGGCTCGATGTGCAGGGCGATGTCGAGGTGGCCGGGGAAGTTCAGCAGCGGTGCAAGCCAGCCGGGGGTTACCTCGGCCGGGTAGCCGGTGACCACCAGCGTGGTGGCCACGTGCGCGCCGATGGCCAGGGCACGAGCGTGCACCTCGATCGCCTCGGGGCCCGCCACATCCAGCAGATGGCCGCCGTCAACCATTGGCGGCTCCACAGGGACGTGCGAGGTACGGAAGCGGAGCCGGCTCATACGAGATCACCTTCCGACCCCTCTTCGTCGGGGGTGGGGGTGTCCGGGTTGCAGGCAGCGCGGACCAACTCGGCGGCTTGTTCGGTGTCCAGCGGCGTGACAGTGATCTCGGCGGCGGCGAGGGCGTGGGCAGCCTCGGCCACGCGCTGACGGACCCGCCCTTCGCCAGTGTGGCGTCGCATGCCGGGTGCTGTGGCTTCTTCGCGGGCGACCAGCACGATCTGCCGGCCGAGCAGGTTGCCGCCGGTGCCGAGGTCGGCGAGGAAGTCGGCGTGCGCGCGGGCGGCCCGCTCCAATTCGGGGTGCGGTAGCGCGGCGGCGTCCTGCTGCAGGGTGTCGGCGAGCGGGGCGAGGTCGATGCGGTGGCAGCGCACCAGCAGCTGGGTGGGCCCGGTCAGGGAGTTGAGCCAGCGCGCGAAGGCCGCCGTCAGGTTCTGCTGCTCGGCTGCCGAGCGCAGTTCGAAGTTGACCGTGGAGCACGTGGCCAGGGCCGCCTTTCCCTCACGGTGCAGGTCGAGCACTCCGTCAGCGGTGATGCCGTCGTACGGCATGCGCAGCGCGGCTGGAGGCGGGCCTGCGGCTGTGGCCCAGCGGCCAGGAATGACTGCTGGCAGTCGTGGTACGCCTTCGGGAGTGTGCACCTGGCGCTTCGGCGCGCGGGCATGGGCGAGCGCACACAGCAGGAAGCGGTCGAGGCCGATGCCCTCTCGGCGGCCGACTGAGAGGGCGGCTACTGCCCCGGCGATCGGGATAGTGAGGGCCGCGTACGCGAGCGGCGTCATGAAGGGGCGCGTGGCCCACCAGCCGCCGTACAGCACGAGCGCCGCGACAGCGAGGATGGCCGTTTGCCGGGCGGTGAAAGGCCCCAGAAGGCGGTCGGGGCGGGAGATGTCGGCCGGAATGCGGGCGGTGGTGTATGGGGCGTCTGCCGCCTCATCGGATGGATGCATGCGGGTTACCTCCGGGGTGGTTCGAGGGGCAGGCGCAGCTGCATGGGGCGCGGCGGCCGGACGCGGACGCGGCGGGCAGGAACGGGCAGGGCCAGCTGGCGCGCTCGGGCGGCACGGGCCGGCCGGGCCGCTGGCGGTGGTGTGGCGGGCACGGCGCGGGCCGCTGGGGGCGGTGCCGGGGCGCGCTCGGCGTGGATCGGCAGCCACAGCTGGGTGGGGCTCGCCGGTCGGGTGGGGATGCGCGGAGCGGCAATGGGCAGGGCTAGTTGCCGGATCCGGCGGGCTTGAGCCGGATGAATCACAGCACGGGGACCTCGCGGAGTACGGACGGGGGGAGCTGTTCCGGGCCTGCGGCGCTGAGGGGCCCGGCCCGGTCGAAGAACGCCGCCAGGGCCAGGCGCACCCGCTGCTCCTGGGCGGCCAACGGGACGAGCCACGGCCGCGCGGCCGCGGGCGAGCAGGCCCCGGCCCAGGCCTCGCGCGCCTGCGCCTCCCCGCCCAGGCCCGGCGGGCGGCCGCCCGCCACCAGTTCCGCCCCCGCCCCGTCCAGGACGGCCTCCTCCGCCACCTCCGCCCCTGCCGGGTCCGCCACGGCCCAGGGGCGATCCGGCACCTCCACCACCGCCAGGGCGGCGACGCAGCAGGTTCATGCCCGGCAGGTAGTGGTCCATGAGCCGGTACATCGCCAGGTGCCTGAGCATCCGCACCCCGGCAGGCGCATGCGGACTGTGCACGGGGGTGGCGCGCAGAACGACGTGCAACGTCCAGCCAGGGATCTTGAACAGCGCCCAGAACAGGGCCACGCCGGCGAGCATCGTGCCCAGCTGGTCGGCCTTGGGGATGCCCAGGGCTGTGGCGCCGGGAGCGAAGAACAGCTTCAAAGCGAGAATGAACGTCATCGACTGGGCGATCTGGATGACCAAGCAGCCGGCCAGACCGCGCCACCACAGGCGGGCGACCGGATCGGTCAGCGGATGTGCGTGACACGCCAGCATCAGCGGCGCGAACGCGGCCAGGAGCGCCATCACCGCGACGCGGACCATGAAGCCGATCAGCACCGCCAAGACCAGCGCCGTTGCCACGATCGCCAGGATGAGCAGGTACATCTGTAGGCCCGTGGCGCCGAACAAGGCGAAGGGCAGGACGCGTTCGACCATGCCCTGCCCAGCGTCCGCCATGTCGGTGGCCATGATCGCGTGGGCGAGGGCGTTGGACAGGCTGATCGCCTTGCCCATCACAGTCAAAGAGGCAGCCGCCGCGACCATCCCCAGCAGCAGGCGCGGGGCGATCTGCCGCAGGGCGTAGCGGTTCTGGACGGTCTCGTAGCCCATTACCGTGATGCCGCCCGCGGTCACGAACAGCCCATAGATCCCGGCTGTGACACTCAGCATCCAGGTCCACAGCCGCTTGATGTCGGCGTGCTTGGTGACGTCGGGGGTGGCCAGCAGGGTGTCGGCGAGGAACTCGCGGGCCGGCTTCATGATCTGCTCGATCAGCGTGCCGAGGAACGAGGTGACCGCGTTCATGATCATGCCGGGGATGTCGAGGAACCCCCAGCCGGTCGCCTTGTCGCATCCGACGCCTGCGGCCTCGCACGCCGAAGGGCTGGACCCTGGCGTCGACTCGGGGGAGGCCGGCCGTTCCGGTTTCGGCGCGGGGCGGCCCGGTGATGGCGTGGCTCCGGGCGTGAGATCCGGCATCGGCCCGGTGTCAGGCACGGGGGAAGAAGCTTCGGGACCGGGCGTGGTCTGCGGTCCGGGGTGAGGCGGATCAGGGGCTGCCGGGGTGAAGGCAACCGTACTTACGGCGTACGCGGAGTCCGGCTGGGCAAGCGGAACCACGAGAGAGGCCAGAAACAGCAGCGGCAGGGCACGGCCCAGACGCCTGGTGCGCATCACCGCTTGCCCCCGCCGGCGCCGACGATGCCCTGCAGCACCGTCACGATCACCGGGGCCAGGATCGCCAGCCCGTAGCCGATCGCCGCAGCTTTCAACCCCCGCTTTGCGGCCTCAACTTCGCCGGGATCACAGCCGGCCATCAGGTAGCGCAGCCCGCCGAAGGTGAGGAACAGGGTGGCGAGCCCGGCGAGGATGCCGACGATCCAGTTCCGCAGATTCGTGATGACGGTCGGGATGTCCGCGACTGCCCATACGCAGGGCGGGTCCGCCAGCAGCGCCGAAGCGGTGCAGGCCGCGACGAACCCCAGCCGGAACAACCACCGCCCGAGCGACCGGACCACAGGCCGGTACGGCCGACGGAGCCTTGCGAGCATGACGGCAAAACCTCCAAGGGCACGCAGCCGGACAGGACGGAAACCGGTGGCAGGAGAAGGAGCGCCCGCGGCGCGGGAGCGGCAGGCGCGCGGTGAGCAGAACCCTGGGCCCGGGGCCGGCCTCCTTCGGGGGAGCGGCGGAACGGGTTTCTCGGGTGTCAGCACGAGACGGTCGTGCTCACCGCGCGCCGTGCGGCACCCGCTCCGGGGCATCGGCCGCCGCCCCGGAGCGGAACTGGCGGCATCGTCCGAAACCGGGCTGGGCCGCCGTCACTTGTGAATAGAGAGGCCGATGGCTGGAATTGACATCCAGCCATCGGAGATCACTCAGCCGGGCGCCCTACAGGTCCTGGAGCTGGCGGCGCAGGTACGAGGCCAAGTACTGTCCGGCCGCGCTGCGGTGACGGTACAGCTGACGCACGCTCACCCCGCGCTCGGCCGCAAGCCGGCTCATGGGTTCGCCGTCGAGGCGGCTACGGGCGATCAGGCGCGCTTCCGCCATGTCCAGCACCCGGGCCTGCACGGCACGGGCCAGCACCGTCAGCTCGTCCACCGGCTCACCGTGATCCACCTGGGACGTGGAGCACAGGCGGTCGAGCGGAACGGCGTGCGCACCGGTTTCACGGAGGGCATCGCGGCGTGCTGCGTACACCAGCCGGTGTACGGCACGGTCGGCGGCGCTGAACAGTTCCCGGTCCAGCCGCTCCACGCTCGGGTCCACCGTGCGCAGGGCCGTGGCGACGGCGGCCAGCGCCTCCTGCTCGACCTCGGCGCGCTCCAGATGGACGGGGCGGGCCAGCCGGGCGAGCATCCGGCGCAGCACCGGCACGGTCATGGCCACGGCGACCACATCCCACGGTTCGCCGAGGGCGTGGGCGCGCCGGACCACCTCGCGCCAGGTCTGCTCGCGCAGGTCGGCGCGGGTGGAGGGGTGGGCCAGGTGAGTGCGGATCCGGTCGACCGGCCAGGCCCCTGGGTCGAGTTCGTCGCAGACCAGGTGCGCGGGAAGGGTGAGAGGCTCGGCGCCGTGGGCGAGGGCGAGGAACGTCTGTTCCAGCTCTCCGAGCGGGGAACGCAGGGTGCTCTGCGGGTGGGCGGCGGTGGGCCGGTGGACGTGGTGACGGTGGTGCATGGCGCATCTCCCGTGACGTGTGGACGACTTCCGCCGCCACCCCTCCCAGGCCCCCGTGTCACCGTCGGCCCACCCACACGCCAGTGCCGCGTCACCGCCGGTCCAATGGACCGGCCTGTGCGATGGCTCGGCTCTCCTGCTCCCGGCATGGACTGGAACGACGCCTCAGACGGAGCAGCTCGATTCGAACAGGAAACTTTTCGCCCTCGATCTGACCGCTGTCATGGGGCTCACCCTCCGTGGTTCGGTAGTGGCTCGCAGATGGCACGCGACTGGCTCGCATGGGAGGTGATCTGCGCAAACGCGATACCCGGCAAGGATGATCCGTGATGCCCGCCGCCCGCCCGGAGCGACTGCCAAGGAGATCGAACACCTATATGTCGATGGCGAAGAACGGCCAGCGAGTCCCTATAACTCACGTCAGCACGAGCACGGCTGGACCCTTACCCCCGGGCGCCGCTCAGCCCATGCCGAACCCCACTGCTCGCCGCCGCCGTATCGCCCACCTGTTGCCGACGACTGTGTGGCTCCCCGCTCCGGACGAGCCCAACGCCGCTCCTATCCCGGGTGCGGTACTGCCCGCCTGGGCCCTCGACAAGATCCGCACCGATTTCGTCGGACGCCCCGCCGACCGGCCCGCCCCACTCCTCAAGATCGCGATCCGGGACACGGCACCGGGCATGGACGCCCGCATCCCCACCACCCCCTTCACCACCCCGGCCGACGACGAGGAGGCAACGAAGAAGCCCTCCCTCCTGCTGGCCGAACTCCACCCCGACACCCTCCCCGCTCCCACCGACGAGCTGCCGTCCGACCAAAGCGGGATGCGCGGTGCACTGGAGGACGGCTGGCCCGGGTTCTTCCACCGTGCCCACCGGCTCCTCCCCGACTACGGACTCCTGCTGCTGGCCACCCGCCAGCGCCGGGAGGCCGGACACCTCACCGACCCGCTGGGGACACTGATCGCTTGCGCCCGCACCGCCGGCTTCCGCTACCTCCAGCACATCGTCGTCGCCTACGCCCACCCGGTCGGCGACCACCTCGTACCCGTCCTTCCTGCGGACATCTCCCGTGGCGTCGCGCACTGCGACCTGATCGCCCTGTCCGCGATCCGCCACGCCTAGACCCGGGAAAGAGGAGACACCGCCGTGCCCATCCCCCTCTCGGTGTGGAACACCGCCCCCACCTCCGCCCCAGCGCAACGCAAAGGCCGCTACGTGCCCGGCTCGGCCGCCCACCCCGCCAAGATGCTCCCGCGGATCGCCGCCCACGCCATCTCCACCTACACGCGCCCTGGCGACCTGGTCCTCGACCCGATGTGCGGCATCGGCACCACCCTCGTCGAGGCCATCCACCTCGGCCGCAGCGCCCTCGGCGTCGAGTACGAACCCAAATGGGCCGACCTCGCGCGCCTCAACGCCGCCTCCGCCACACGACAAGACGGCACCAGCGCCGGCGCCGTGCACTGCGGCGACGCCCGAAAACTCACCCAGCTCATCCCCGCCGCCCGCCGCGGCGAGGTAGACCTCGTGGTGACCTCACCGCCGTACGGAAGCTCCGTGCACGGCCAGGTCCGCTCCAGCCGCGAGACCGGCGAACGCGGCGTGGTCAAGAAGGACTACCGCTACAGCCACGACCCCTCCAACCTCGCCCACGTCTCCACCGACCGGCTCCTGGACGCCTTCACCGACATCCTCGTCCAGTGTCGCTTGATGCTGAGGCCAGGCGGCACGGTCGTGGTCACCGCCCGCCCGTGGCGCGAACGAGGCGAACTCATCGACTTGCCGTCGGCAGTCCTCGCCGCCGGCAAAGCCGCCGGCCTCACTCCCACTGAACGCTGCGTTGCCCTCCTCGCAGGCATCCGCGACAGCCGCCTGATCACCCGACCGTCGTTCTTCCAGATGAAGAACGCACGCGACGCCCGCCGCCAGGGCATCCCCCTCGCGGTGATCCAGCACGAGGACGTCCTCATCTTCACCAAGCCGGTCAGCCCGAACAGACCACGCGACGGCGCGCTGACGCTGCGCAGGCCACCGTGTGGAAACCGAGCGACCCGAACACACGCCACTGGGGGCGCTTGCCGATCCCGTATCCACAAGACGCAAGTCGGTGGTGGCCGCCACCGACCCGGCTGACGGACAGCCCACCTGCGGAACTCGTTGAGGCACTTGTGCAGCCCAGCAACCGATGACTCGCCAGGCCCCAAACAGCTTTCGGGCCAGCCGGACCACCACCGCTGCCGGTTGGACGGGCCGCTACGACCGCCAAGTGTGGCTTGGCCGCACGCTGACGGCGGAAGCTGCCGTGCCGATTCCTCGCTCTGGCTGGAACCGGCACGGCAGGTACTCGGCTTGCTGCCGGACTACGCAGTCCGTTCCTGGGGTGTCGCGCGATAGGTGCGCGGGCGATCGGTGACCTGCTCGATGAGACCTTGCGTGGACAAGGTGACGAGCGCGTTGGCGACGGCACCGGACGAACGGTCGATCACGCGGCTGATCCGTGTGGCGGTGAAGGATTCACCGGGGTGGGCGTTGAGGTGGTCGATGACAAGCTGTCGGAGGGCTCCGCGGGCAAGGCGCTTGCTTCCGCCGGGTGAGACGGTTGCGGGGGTGATGCCATTCGGCTGGAGGGTTGCGGGGCGCTGGGCAGGTTGCGGAGCGGATGAGGCAGCCCGCTGCGATGCCGAGGCGTCGCACTTCTCGTCGGTTCGATAATCGGTGGACTCGTACGGTTCCCTCATCTGGTGGTTGTTGCCCGGGGCTGGGGCAGCCGCGCAGGGTGCGGCGACTGCCTGTGCTACCGGTTCCTCACGAATGCTGGGTGGTTCCAACGTCGGGGTCGGGGCGGTGTGGGGGGCGTGCCAGAGGTCGGGCCGGCGGTCGGGGCCGTTCTTGATACCTCGGTTGCGGTGGGCGAGGTTTCGCTCTTCGAGGGTGACGAGGGCCTTGAAGGTGCTGGAGCGGGCGGTGTCGGCTGCTTGGGCGATGTCGTCGACGGTGGCTGGGTCGGTGAAGGCGATGAGTTGGGTGTAGACGTGGATGACGGCGGGGGAAAGCCCCGCCAGTTGGTCGCTGATCGTGGTGTCGGGCATGAAGAGGGCCTCGCTTCCCGAAGGGCTTGAGGAGTGAGGTCCCCGGCCGGGGCGCGGTCCCTGGGGGCCGCTGGTGTCGCCGGCGCGTGCGCATCGCGAGTGTTCCGGACGGATAGGCCGACGCGTGGGAATTGCGGTCGTCTCCGTGATCCCGCTTGGCGCGTCGGCCGCGACCATGGACGCTCGCACGCGGGCATGCAGTCAAGCGTCAACCGATCGTGTCCGCCCACTTGGTGTAGCAGGAGCTTCAGGCTGGCGACGCTGACCACGATGACGTCGTCAGTAGTTCCCGCCAGCACCGGCACCACGGTGAAGCGTCAACGGTGACCTGCATCAACTGGTGTCTTGAGGGACTCCTTGGCTTCGCGGGCGTCGCCCGCGGCCTGGGCCACGCCCCTTGGCGATCAGCTTCTGGTTACCGGTGGCGCGTCCGGCTGCCTGGGCGGCCTTGCCCACTGCCTGCTCGGCCTTGGCCCGGGCCTTCTCGCTGGCGGCCATGCTGCTCACGTTGCTCCATGCCGGTTCCAGGTACGGCTGTGCGCGTGACACCTCACGCCACTGGCAAACCTATGGCCAGGGAAGCGCATTGAGCGACCGACGGTGGGTGGCGCCGTGTGTGAGGCGGGCGCGAGGGGGAAACGTTCACGGCACGAGTATGCCCTTTAGGACTCCTAACAAAAGTGCTGGGCTTGGCCTGGTCAGCGGTCGGTGTCGTGCACGTGGCCGCTGGGCAGCGGGATGCAGTCAGCCGCTCAATCGCACGCGATAAGCCCGGCGACGTCGACGGTCATCCGGGATATTGGTCGCCATCGAGGAGGGTCAAGGTCGTCGGCGCCCATTCCGAGCGCGCGACCCTGCGCGTCGGCGACGTGTTCCTGAAGGTGGACGCCGATCAGGCACGCATCGACGTCCAGGTCGAGGCGATGACTTTGGCGCCGGTCCCGACCCCGGAGGTCCTGTGGCACAAGCCGCCCGTGCTCGCGATCGCCGCGGCCCCGGGGTGTGATTGAGCGAGGTGGTTGGCACGTGGGCGCGACATCTGTCACTCCTGCGGCGCCCACAACGTGCGCAGTGAGCTGTGACACGACAGTTGGCGCTTTGTCACGAGGATTGGAACCGCCGTGGGTGACAGAAAGCGGTGTATCTACGACCGGGCGGTGGTGGCGTGGCCGAGGCGCCTGTGGGACGACATCCTACCGGGCATGCCGGCGGCCGCGAGGTTTTCCGGATCTCACCTGACCGGGCGCTGTTTTGCATCAAGACCCCGATGTTCGCCGCCTGCTGCCCACGTCAGCCGAGCGGGCTGATGCTGTCCTGCCGGGCGGCGGGGACTGGGGCGCACATGCGGGCCTTGATGGTTCCGAGGGTGTCACCGGCCTTGTTCACCTGCGCCTGGGCGATCTCAACCGCTGTGGTGAGCACGGCGTCCTCGGCGACCGCAAGGAGGGATGGCGGTCGGTGCCGCCGTATGGGGAGCGGTCTCCGACGCGATCGGTCTGGTTCCATCCTGGTGGTTTTCCACCCCGGTGATTGCCATCGGCTCCCTTGCCGGATGACGCCTGACTGCGCCGGACACCGCCCTGGACCGGTCACCTTTGTCTGCACTGGCCGGCGCCCACCATGGTGTCGGACCCCGCGGAGTACCAAGGCCGCTCGATCAGGGTGCGCCCGGCGGGCAGCAGGAAGAACCCGCCCACGCAGAACGCCAGGATCGCCGCCAGTGTCACCAGTACCCGGATCCCGCCCGGACCCGGCGTCGGAACGGCCAGATCGTCCGCCACCAGGGCAGCTGCTCATGAGCCGCCGCCGGGGTCAGCGGGCTGGCACAGCGGCGGCAGAACCGGCGCTCCGGCGCATTGGGCGTGCCGCACACCGGGCACGGTGCCCCGGCCGCTTCTTCCGGCGCGGCCACGGACCGTACGACCGGCCGCGGCGCGATCGGCTTCGCCGGCTGCACGGGCGCGGGCTGTGCGGGGGCCGGCTGGGCGGCACTCGGCTGTGCGGGGGCCGGCTGTGGGGTGGGCGGTTCCGTGGGAGCCCGTGGCGTGACCGGCGGCCGCGTGGGAGCCGGCGACGGTGCGGGCGGTTGCGTGGGGGACGGGGGCGGGGCGTAGGGCTGTGCCGAGTCGGACGGACGTACCGAGGGCAAGGGCTCGCCGTCGGGGCGGTCCGAGGACGCCGTGGGTGCGGAGGAGCGGTCCGCACCGCCGTGGTTGCCGGGGCTCTCGCTGCCGGTGCCACTGCGTGTGCCGGTCCGGCCGGCGCTCTCCGGGTCGGCGCCGCTACCCGCGGAATTCCAGCGCGACCTCTCGGCGGCTCGGCCCGTGCGACGCTCATCGGTCGTTCCGGCGCGTGCGGCACCGTCGGGCGTCGGCGCAGGCGCAGGCGCCGGTGTCGATGTCGGATCGGATTGTGGTTGCGCTCGCGGTCCGTCGCCCTCCGCCGGAGGCGTGGACGGTCGCGGAGGCAGTGAAGAACTGAGCCGTCGTCGACATTCCTGGACCTGAGGGGGGTGGCAGTCACCAGGTCACTGGCAGCGTCTTCAGGCCGCGATGATGAAACGAGGGTAGCCATTCCAACTCGTCGGCGGGAACTGCAAGGTCCAGATCAGGGAATCGGTTCAGGAGACGCGTGAGAGCGACCTCGGCTTCAAGGCGCGCCAGGGGGGCACCAAGGCAGTAGTGGATTCCGTGGCCGAAGTCCAGGTGGGCAGCCGGTCGTTCGGGCTGGAAGCGGTCGGGATTGGAGAACTGGGCCGGGTCTCGGTGGGCCGAGGCGAGTGAGACCCAGACGCGGGATCCGGCGGGGATGTTGACGCCGCCGATGGCGAGATCTGCCAGAGCGAAGCGTCGGATCCCCAGCGTGACGGGGGCGTTCCAGCGGAGTGTCTCTTCCAGCACCGCGCGGATCGGTGTGCTGCCGGCCCGAACCGAAGTCATCACCTCTGGGTGCAGCAGGAGCGCCAACGCGGCATTACCGATCAGGTTCACCGCACTGGTGTAGCCGGTGTAGAGGATCAGGAACGCCATGGCGAGCAGCTCCGGTTCGCTCAGTCTGTCATGTTCGTCGCGAGCCCCGATCAAATCGGAAAGCAGGTCATCGGTCGGCTCGTTGCGCTTGGCAGCGATCACTCCGGTGAGGTACTGGTGCATCTTCCGCATGGCGGTACGGGATTCCACGGCCGAGTCCTCCTCGGACCCCCGCACGCTACGGGTCCAGGTGCGGAAGTCACTGTGGTCCTGCGTAGGAATGCCGAGAAGTTCGCAGATGACCATCATGGGCAGAGGGTTTGCCAGGGCCTGCATCAGGTCGGCTGGCCGGTCTGCGATGGCGTCCAGGAGTCCATCGACGTGCGCCTGGACGCCCTGCCGCAGACCCTCGACACGCCGGGCGGTGAAACCCTTGGAGACCAGTCGGCGAAGCCGCGTGTGGTCAGGTGGATCCGTATTGAGGAGATGCGCGTCCAGTTCCGGCGGCATGGATGACTTGTAGCGGCCGGCAGTGTGGGCGTTTGCCTTGTTCAGCGATAACCGCGGGTCCGTGAGAGCGGCACGCACATCCTCGTAGCGGGTGACGACCCACACGGGGGCGCCGTCAGGAGTGGTGGTGTGGTGCACCGGCCCGGCTTCCCGCAGCCGGGCGTACGTTCGGTACGGGTCGGTCATGAGCGCATCGTTGAACAGGCTGGCCGACGATGGAGCAGTTGTCATCGTTTCGCTTCCGCTGTGGGCTGGTTCTTGGTGGCTGCTGCCTGGTCAACGAGTGCCGAGTGCTGGAATGCTTCTGCTACGCGGATGAGCCAATCACGTTCCTCACTCATGTCGCCGGCGGCAGGGTCGTGTGGGACATCACCAGCGTGCTCCGCTGTGTGCCCGCCAGTTTCACGTACACCAAGGGCTGCCTTGATCTGTGCCGCCTCCACAACGGCCTCGACTTCCTCGAAGGTCAGGCCCCGGGCAGCGCACAGCGTGCGTGCGGCCTCGGCTACCCCGGGGTCGTAGTGTGGGCGGAGGGCGAGCTGGCCGTCGCGGATCTCGATGACGGTGCGGCTGACGACGAAGCCAGGGTCCTCGTCACGCAGTCGCATGCGTGCCTTGGCTGTGTGCACGTCGGGGAACAGCACGACTTCCGGGAAGGCCTGGGTGAGAGCTGCCCACAGGGGGCGCAGGCGCCGGTAGGCGCCGTTCAGTGCAAGGCGCTCGCGGGAGCGGTCAAGACCGACGCCCCAGGCGGGCATGGTGAAACCGGCGGCGAAGAGCCAGGCGGCGACGCTTGCACTCATGGGCGCCACGTTGATGCTGATGAAGTGAAGCGGCGACGTGCCGAACGTGTCCCAGAGATTGGAGACGGTCTTGGGCACGCCGTAGCCCATTCCGAAGATCGCGCCGACGGCGATGGTCCTGAGACCGCGGCGCAGCCATGGCCGGTCAACGACCTTGGCGTAGCGCCAGCACATGAAGACCAGGCCGATCATGCCGACGACGAACAGCAGCGCATAGATCAGCAGGAACTGGGAGATGTAAAGGGTTTTGGCGTAGTGGACGTCAAAGTCGACGTCGTGTTCGCCGTCGCTCACGTCACCGAGGCAGAAAAGCGTCACCATGGAGGCGATGGTGATGACGGCATAAGCGACCAGGATGCGGTGCCACACCTTGACGCGGTGTTGTGCGGACGACCAGCTCACCAGCAGGGCAAGGAAGGCCGCCTCGGTCAGAGCGCAGGACGAGTAGACGAACAGGGTGCAGATGTTGGTGACGCCGATCGCGCGGTCGATGCGCACGTAGAGCCACGGTGATGCGATGACGAAGGGTGTGGCGAAGGAGGCTATCGCCAGGCACAGTAACCGGAGCTCCCGGCTACAGGGGTCTCTGATGAGGTCCCGGAGTTTGTAGAAGAACGCGCTCCAAGTGATGACTGCCAGGACCCCGTAGACAAGGTTGAAGATAAGCATGTCGGCATGTCCTTACGTACTGTCACGTTCGAGAGAACGGCCCAAGTGTGTAATGAGTTTCGCCATGCCGGGGTCGACGGATCGGCGCTGTGACATGCCTTCAGCCCGCAGCGGCATGAGGGAAGCGACCAGTTCGGCGGCTTTCTCCTCTGTGTTGCTGTACTGGGAGCGGCCGAGGACGCTGCGCACCAGGTCGGGGGAGAGGGTGGGCATGAGCAGTTGTACGGCCTCGTCGGGCATCACGGGCGCGGCTTTGTGGCCGAGCGCCATGTGCCCGATCTCGTGACGGACGATGTGTTGCTGGTGAGCCTGCGTTGTGAACTTCTGATAGAGGAGGTAGTCCTCCTCGGCGGTGGCGACCCATAACCCGCAGGGGCGTCCGGGCCCGGTGGGCATGGGCGTCTCGATGAGGGAGATTCGGCGACCCCGGATGTCTTCCAGGTGGTCGCAGAGTGCATTCACGTCTGCCCGTTCTGGAATCTCGAGTTCCTCCAGCACGTTGGCGCAGTACTGGCGAAGCTCCCTGTCGTCCATGCCCTCACCGTCCAGCTGGCCGTCCGGCCAGCGCCATATCGTGAACATCCCCGTCGTCCCCCGCCGGGCCTACTCGCTTCGCGCTGTCATAAGGCCCTGGGGCTTTCACCCGCGGACCGGGGGCGCGAGGGCATTCTGCGTCCGCGGAGGCTTTGCTTCTCGACCTGCGTCTCGGCCAGACGCTGCAGGACGGGCAGGACGGTGGTGACGCTGTCCTCGGACATTTCAGCAATGGTCCGAAGGGCGATTTCACGGACGCCCATGGCCTTGAGCTGCGTGAGTAGTGCGAGGTCCTGCCGGACCTGCTCGCCTTGGCCGTCATCGAAGAAGTAGGCGAGTGGTACGCCGAAAAAGTCTGCCAAGGCCTGCATCTGTGTCAGCGTCGGGTTCCTTCGGATGCCCTTGCGGAGGTAGCCGATGTAGGTCACCGACACGCCTACCGCACGAGCCGCTTCAGCGTTGCTCCATGGCCCCCGTTCGCTGGGGTGGACGGTCCTGAAGAGCTGATCGAGCCGAGCGCAGAACTCTGCTGTCGGGTCACTGGTTCCGGCCGGCTCATCAGCATGTGCGGGGACTTGCTCCGCCATGCCACCTCCCTCATTCATTCTTCAATCAACTAGCCGGGGAACGTGCCAGCTGACCCCAAGTGCGTATAGAGCGCACATCATTCGTAGCGGATCAACTGTGGGTGAAGGATACCAGCCAGTGGACCTCTTTCCAGTTGACCAGTTTGGGGTGACGGTGCAGAGTGTGCCTGGTCCATCACTGAGTGGGTTGGCCACCGCCTGCATGCTGCGGCGCCGTCAACTCCCCACGTACTGCTTGCTGCACGGAGGGCACCCTTTCTGGCGGGTTCAGTCGTGTCCGAGGACAACTTGCCGTGATGGACACACCATGATCCGTTTGCTTTTCAATCGTTGAATTGGAGACGTGTGTATGGGCGCGTCAACTGTGTGGACGGCGCTTCAACTGGCTGACGACGACTTCACCAACGCGGATGTGGCCGAATTCCATCGCTTGATGGCGGAGATTGTCGTGGTGTGCAAGGCGATCGGGGAGTTGCACACGCCCGGGGGTGAATGGGCCCCGACTGCCTCCGGTCTCCTTGAGCAGTTTGAGGAATCCATGCAGGTCACCGCAAATATTTCCCGGCAGCTCAACAGGACGCGCAGGGGTATCCGGAGAATTACCGAGAGGGCCCGTACACGCAGGGGCGACGGTCATGGCGGCCGCTGCGACCACACCTGGTGACCCTAGCAAGGCAGTTCCTGGGCACGGCTGGCCTGCAAGCCCCATGCCTGGACCTGTGCCTGGTAGTACTTCGTCCCTGGCCTGGCACCTGCCCCGCCGCCGCTGCCAGGGCCAGAATCTGTCAAGCCGATGCCCGAACGTCACGCCGACTGACCTCCGGCGGACGCATGGTGCGGCAACCCTTCGACAACTCTTCGAGTCTGCGCCGCACCGATGCACTGAAGGAAAAGCACAAGGGGGAACGCTCTGATGACATCCGTACCACATCCGCCCGCATCCAGCACCGATCCAACTGGCAGGGACAGTGGAGCCGGCCCCGCACCAGGTGACGGGTCGGCGCTCTATACCCGGATAGGGCGCAAGCTCAAGCAGGACATCGTGTCCGGTGTGTATGCACAGGGGGCGTACCTACCTTCGTCGGGCGAACTCGGAAAGTTATACGGCGCGAACAAGAACACTGTCCTCCGGGCACTTCGGATGCTGCGCGCCGAAGGCTTGATCGACTTCGGCCGGGGCCGCGGCGCGGTCGTGGTGCACTCGGCGCACAAAGTGGGCCTCGCGGAAATATCGGAGCAACTCCGCCGCGTCGTGAACCTTGCCGATGTCTCCGGGATTTCGCGGGCGGCCGTCGTGGCTGCAATACAGCGGATTCCGCCCTCGCGAGGCCCGCGCACCGCGGGAGCCTCGCCCGCCGCGGCGGCCCGACGTGGGGGGTCGGGCCACACAGCGTTCAGGCCGCACGGGCGTGGTGCCGCGTGACGGGCGCCGCCGCCGCGACAGTGGCAAGGAAGCTAATACGCACGGTCACGATAATGCCAGGGAAACCATCTCTCCTGGCCGAGGATCCCTTCGTCCCGCGATGACTCGGAGCACGGGCAAAAGACCAGGCAGCGCCGTAGCCCCGAGGGGCGGTTGATGCAATCTCCGTGGCGACCACGCAGAGTACAGGAATTGTTCTTTCATTGATCGCCGCATTCACCTGCGCCTAGATTCACTGACGACCGGAAGACCCCACAGGGCACCGCGTCCACTCCATACGGAAGGGAGGTGAACAGCATGGGACGGAAGATCTACGAGGCGCCGGCGATGTTCATTGCCGGCGACTTCCGACTGGACACCGGATTCCTGCGGCGCGGTCCGCATGAGCCCAAGGTCCGTCTGCCGCTGGGTTGGTAGCGATCTCTGGAGAACTATGTCGAGCCACGGCGAAAGCTGGTTTGTGGCACTGCCTGATTGTGAGGCCGGCCTCGCCGTGGCCTCGCGTCTCGAAGAACAACGAAAAAGCAAGGCTCCAAAGCGGGTGCTCCATCCTTCCGGCCGGCCCCTGCTGATCGGCTCCTGGGGCTCCGCGTTCGTCACGACGACCCGGCACGGTCTCCAGGCCGCGGTCATCGGGTCGAGCTCCGCGGACGAGGACGGTATCGCGCAGCGCCTCGCTCACGAGCGTGACATCGCGTCCGCCGCCCGCAGCCTGGCAGCCCTGCGCGGCGACTTCCACACCGTCGTCGCGGCGGGCAACCGGCTGCGGGTCCGGGGGACCGCGTCCGGGATGAGGCGGGTGTTCCACGCCGACACCGCAGGCATGACAGTGGCGAGCAATCGCGCCGACGTCGTCGCCGGGCTGGTCGGCGCTCCCCTCGACGAGGAACTGCTCGCCGTCCGTCTGCTGGACTCGGTCCCCCATCCGCTCGGCGATGTGCCGTTGTGGCCGGGCGTTCACGCTGTGCCACCGGGCTTTCAGTTGGACACCGGCCCGGACGGCGTTTCCCGCACGCGGTGGTGGAGCCCCCCCGAGCCCCGGCTGGGCCTGGAGGAGGGGGCGGCACTCCTACGCCGGGAACTCGACTCGGCAGTCCGTGTGCGCACGCGGGCGGCGACGACGGTCAGTTCCGACCTGTCCGGAGGGCTGGACTCCACCGCTGTCTGCGCCGTGGCCGCCGCTGCCGGTGCCACACCGCTCGCCCTCACCATGGCGAGCCGTGACCCCGCGGACGACGACGTCCACTGGGCGAAGCTGGCTGCGGCCGGCCTCGAGCACGCGGAGCACCTCGTGCTCCCCGTCGACCAGGTCCCGCTGTTCTACAGCGGACTACTGGAGGTCACCGGACCGGTCGACGAGCCGACGCCGACCATCCTCGACCAGCCCCGGCAACTCGCGGGTCATGACGAGATGTCGGCCCGCGGCTCAGAACTGCATCTCACCGGGATGGGTGGCGATCACGTCCTGTGGGGCACCCGGCGCACGTACTCCAACGGCTGGCCATCGAGCCGTTCGGCGCACTGCGTCACCTCCGCGCATACCGGGCGCAAAACAGGTGGTCACTGCGGGACGCCCTGTCGGTGATCGGCGACCGCAGGCCCTACGGCCAGTGGCTGGCTGCCAGTGCCGACCGGCTCACCGCCCCCCGGGCGGCGCCGCACAGCGCGGACATCCTCGCCTGGGACGTCCCACCCCGGATGCCCGGTTGGGCGACGCCGGACGCTGTCGCCGCCGTACGCCGCCGAATGCGGCAGGCGGCACAGTCAGCCACCCCTCTGGGCAGGACCCGGGCTCAGCACAACGAACTGAACATCCTGCACCACGGCACACGCGTGACCCGCGTCCTGCACCAGGTGTCCGAGCAGGGCGGCCTGCCGATGGCCAGCCCGTTCTTCGACGACCACGTGATCGAGGCCTGTTGGTCGGTACAGCCGGAGGACCGCTCCTCACCCTGGCTGTACAAGCCCCTCCTCAAGGCCGCGATGCGGGGCGTGGTGCCCTCCGAGGTGCTCAAGCGCGAGACCAAGGGTGAGGCGTCCGTCGACGCGGCCAACGGCCTGCGGGAAAACCGGGCCCGGATCGCGGAGCTGTGGCACGACTCCCGTCTCGCCCGGCTGGGGCTGGTCGACGCGGACAGGCTCCTCGCGACCACGCTGCAGCCGTCCTCGCCCGAACTCCGTTACGCAGGGCTCGATTCCACGCTGGCCTGCGAGATATGGCTGCGCACCATCTGAGCGCCGGCCGAAGGGGGAAACGATGCGGCTGAGAGCCGAAGTGTCACTGGTGGAGACCGACTACGGGAAGGTTCTGCTGGACGGACGCACCGGGAGGTACTGGGAACTGAACCCGACTGGCAGTCTGGCACTGGACGAACTGACCTCCGGCGGCGACGTCGACTCCGTCGCCACCCGGCTTACCGACGAGTTCGAGGTCGGCGCGGAACGAGCACGCTCCGACGCCGAGGCGCTCGTCGCGGTGCTCGTCGAGGCGGGGCTGGTGGACGGGTGAGCTTCCAGACTGTCCTGCGTCCCCCGTCCGCCGTCTCCTGGCGTGCGCGGTTGGCCGCGCGCTTGGCCGTTGGGACGGCCAAGCCGCTTACCCACTTGTCACCGGAGCGCATCCGCCGGCTGTTGACCGCCCTCGCACGAGGGGCACGACCTGCCCGCTTCGAGCAGGTACAGGCCGCGCGGGACGCGGTCACCACCGTCAGCCTGTTGTGTGCGGGACGCGAAGGGTGCCTGCAGCGGTCGATCGCGACCGCGCTGCTGTGCCGGGCCCGCGGTGTCTGGCCGACGTGGTGCGTCGGCATCCGTACGGCCCCGCCGTTCGCGGCACACGCCTGGGTGGAGAGCGACGGCCGCATGGTCGGGGAGGACGTCCCGGTGGGCTACTTCCGGGTGCTGTTCAGCGTGGCACCACACGATGCGAGGGAGGGGAGCGATGGCCGACACGGCTGCGAATGAACGCGTCAGCTACCGCGACCTGTTCGCGCTGCTCCTGGAGCGGCGGAGGACGGTCGCCGTGGCGCTCACTCTGACGGTCGTCGGCACGGTGCTCGGGTTGTTACAGCCGCTGCTCACGATGCGGCTGATCGACCGGGTGGGGACCGGCGAGCCGCTGGCCGGCTCGGCACTGCTGCTCGCCGGGCTGTTCGCCGCTCAGGCATGCATCGAGGGCCTGGGTCAGTTCCTGCTCGACGTGGCCGGCGAGGGGGTGGTGCGGCGGCTGCGTAAGACTCTGGCGAACCGGCTGCTGCTCGCCCGCATCGGGGACTTCGACCGCCACCGGACCGGTGACCTGCTTTCCCGCGTGGGCACTGACACGACCGTGCTGCGCGACATGGTGGCGGGCAGCTTCGTCCAACTCGTCACCGTGGCGCTCACGGCCGTCGGTACGGGCGGACTGATGCTGTGGCTCGACCCCGTCATGTTCGGCATCGTCATCGCCACGATCGCCGCCGCAGCTGTCGTCGTCGCCGGTGTCATGACCGGGATCCGCGGGACCACTGAGCAGTCCCTCACGGACGTCGGCACCATGACGGCCGATCTCGAACGGGCCTTGGGCAACATCCGCACCGTGCGCGCCTGCCGGGCGGAACTCCGCGAAGCCCGACGTATCGGCGCGGCAGCCGAGGCCGCCTTCACGAGCGGGGTGCGGTCGGCCCGTCTGGGTTCACTCGTGGGACCGGTGATGGAGATCGCGGTCAACGGATCGTTCTTGCTCGTGCTGCTCATCGGCGCGGTACGAGTCTCGAAGGGCGACATGACGATCAGCGCACTCGTCGCCTTCCTGCTCTATGCGACCTATCTGGTGATGCCGCTGGCCGGCCTGTTCAGCGCCGTCGCCCTCATCCAGCGCGGCCTCGGGTCACTGAAACGCATTCAGGAAACCCTGAGACTGCCAGTGGAGTCCACGCGCGACTCCACCAAGGTTCCTGTCCAAGGGCCGAGCCCCTGCTCGAACTGGTGGACGTCTCCTTTTCGTACGGGGACCGCCAGGTCCTGAGTGGGGTGTCGCTCCAGATCCCGGAGTACGGCTACCTCGCGATGGTGGGCAGGTCCGGCGCGGGCAAGACCACGGTCACCTCCCTCATCGAGCGCTTCTACGATCCGGATGACGGAGCGGTGCTCTTCCGGGGCACCGACCTCAGGAAGTTGGAACACCGCGACTACCGACGGCATGTGGCGCTGGTGGAACAGCACACACCGCTGCTCTACGGTTCCCTGCGCCACAACCTCACGTACGCCGCACCGGACGCGTCCGAGGACGCGATCCGCGACGTGCTCGACACGGTGGGCCTCGACGCACTTCTGCGACGCCTGCCAGACGGGCTCGACAGCGAGGTGGGCGAACGAGGGCTGCGGCTGTCGGGCGGCGAGCGCCAGCGCGTGGCCATCGCCCGCGCCCTGCTAGCCGAGCCCGACCTGCTGGTGCTGGACGAGCCCACCTCGCACCTCGACACCGTCAGCGAGGCGGAAATCGCCGAGGCCCTGCTGAGGGTCTCCGAGCGCTGCTCCCTGTTGGTCATCGCCCACCGGCTGTCGACGGTCCGTTCGGCGCGAAGGATCGTTGTCATGGACGGGGGGCGGGTCAGCTCCATCGGAACACATGAGGAACTGCTCGCCAGAGACCGGACCTATCAGCAGCTGGTCGAAAGCCACCTGCTTCAATCGGGGAAATCCGCACATGCATGAGGTCACTGGACACGAACCCCACTGGAAAGCTGCGCTGCAGCGTCTGGACCGCCTCACTCCACGGGAGTCTGAGGTTTTTTCCATGATGGCGGAAGGTCTGTCGAACGAGAGTATGGCGAACCGTCTTCATTTGACTGAACGAACCGTGCGCGCGCACCTCTCGGCGATAGCCGAGAAGTTGGAACTACACTCCCGTTTGAGCCTCTGTCTGGCGTCGTACGTTTCTCGCAATACTGTCGCGAACGACAATGTCTGCCGGTGTGGCGGACGAGCAGAATAGGAATCAAGCAGAGGCCGACTCTGCGTAATTCCGTAATCCGACGGAATTGTCACGCGAAAGGAAATCACATGTCCGGCAACGCATTCGATCTGGACGTCCGGGTAACCTCGCCGTCCACTGCCGGCCTGGACAGGGCACCGGCATCCATCTCCTCGCTCCTCACCCGCGCGGTCTGCACCCGGGTGACCTGCAAGGCCAACTGCACCTACGTCTGCACGACCGTGTGCACCTCGGGCATCTGCCCCAAGGAGCACTCGCACTGAACCGGATGAGCCCGCTCTGATCGGGCTCACCTCCGACAACGGGTGTTGCCGTGGGCTCAGCACGGCAACACCCGTTTCCACTGCGACAGCCGAACGGCCGCGACACGAGGGATGGACATGCGTGAGAACCGGGAAACAGTCGGCTGGCCGGCTCGAGGCGAGGAGGACACGCTCATCGAACGCGCACACCGCGCGGTCCGCCTGGTCGCCGAACGGACCTCGACCACCGGTCAGGTGACCGAACTGGCCCTGACCGCTGCGGAACAGTCGGCGTACGCGGTGGGCTGGTACCCACCGAGCCTCAGCCACGGCCAGGCCGGAACAGCCCTGTTGCACCTGTACACCGCCCGAGCCGGACTCGGCGGCCGGGACACAGCCTTCGAGCACATCAGGGAAGCCGTGCTCGGCACCCGCGTCGTGCCACTGGAGGTTCCCGGGATCTTCGGAGGCACCAGCGGACTGGCCCTGGCACTGGCCGACTGCGCCCACGACGAGCCACGCTTCCTGCCGAGCCTGCACCGAGTGCACGAGCAACTCGCCGCCCAGGTGCTCGATACCGGCTACCCGGCCGTGGAGCGCGCGGTCACCGACGCCGACTACGACTGGATCAGTGGAGCGGCGGGGATCCTCGCCTACCTCGTCTCCATCGAGAATCCCAGCCCCGCCGTCCGGGAGGCCGTGGGCCGACTCCTCGACTACCTCGTGTGGCTGAGCGAGCCTGCGCAGACCCGGAACACCCCGCACCGCTGGCTGCTGCTCCCCGACGTCTACCCACCCGTCGGGAACGACCACGACAGGTATCCGCATGGGTACCTGAACCTTGGCTTCTCGCACGGCGTGCCCGGAATCGCTGCGGCGTTGGCTGCGGCTGCGGCGTCCGGCCACCAGCACCCGGGACTCGACACGGCCGTCACCACCTTCACCGCCTGGATCCTCGCGCATCAGGCCGCCGATGAGTTCGGTCCGCTGTGGCATGACGGCGTGGCGGTCGACATGGACGGCAACGAACAGCCCCGCCTGCACGGCCACGACCAGATCGCCTGGTGCTACGGCACGGCCGGTGTCGCCTCGGCCCTGCTCGACATCTCGCGCAGCACCGGTGACAACGGACTACTGACTACGGCCGTCACCGCGTTCGAGGCCGTCCTGCGGCGGGCTGCGCAGGCCGGACCGCTGTCGCCGACCCTGTGTCACGGACAGGCCGGCCTGCTGATGATGTGCCGCGCCTTCGCACCCTTCAGCGGCCTCGCCCGCGAACGGATCCCCGTCCTGCTCGACCGGCTGCTAGAGCATGCCGACGAGGCACGACCGGCGGTCTTCGCGGACCACCAACTGCCCGGACACCTGGTGGACGACCCGGGCCTGCTGTGCGGAGCCGCCGGAGTCGCCCTCGCGATCCTCGCTGCCCTGAACGACGACCGTCCGGCCTGGTTCCGGGCCTTCTTCGCAAGGTGATGTTCATGTCCCGGTACGTACCCGCCGACTTCTACCTCCTGCGCTCTCCCGCACTGCCCGCGGAGACGTTCCGCGAATTCATGAGCGATCCTGATCACACGTCCGACGCCCTGTTACGGCTGGCCGACGCCCCCGAGGTCCGGCGGGCGATCTTCGTCGCCAGCGAGGGCCTGGCGGAGGGCCTCACACAGCTGGAGCGGATGTCCCCCAAGAGCGTGGCGCGCGTCTACTCACGGCTGTGGCGCTATGTCACCCGGATGTCGACCCGGCCCACACCCTTCGGGGCGTTCTCGGGCGTCGCCGCCGGGACCTTCTCCGGACGTACCACCGCCCGGTTGGAGACCCCCGTGATCAGCAGCACCCGGGTGCGCGCGGACATGGCATGGATCCTCGCCTGCATCAAACGGCTTGAGGACGACCATGAGATCTGGCGGAGCCTCAGAATCGTCCGTAACGCGACAGTCCATGTCTCCGGCGACCGGGTGGTCCTGCCACACGCCGACGTCTATGGGAATAGCGACCGCACCTCGGTGCGCGTCCGGGCAACCCCCGCCGTCCACACAGTGCTGAACGCGGCCGCCACCCCCGTGACCTACCCTGAGCTCGTCGACGCGCTAACGGCCGCCTTCCCCGAGGCGACCGGTCCGCAGAAGGAGAACCTCCTCCAGCGGTTGTGGGATCTGAACTTCCTCACCAGCGACCTTCGCCCGCCCCAGACGACCGCCCAGCCCGAGCAGTACCTGCTCGACGGGCTTGCCGGAATCCCGCAGGCGGCAGAGGTGGCCGAACGACTGCGCGAGGTCGTCGAGCTGGTCCGGCACGCAGACGACCCTGCCTCGCTCGCCCGCTTGCGAGTGGCCCAGGAGAAGCTCGTACCGGGTTACACGGGACAGACGTACCAACTGGACTCCGCCATCGGCCTGCGCTCGGACGAGCTCAACCGGTCCGTGGGCGAGGCGGCGGCCGACGCGGTGGACGTCCTCATGCGTCTGAGCGCGGCCACGGGTGCCACCAACGCACATCTGAGGCGGTACCGGGAGGAGTTCCTCGAACGGTACGGCCACGGCGTGCGCGTGCCGGTTCTGGAACTGCTCGGCCCGGACCAGGGTCTGGACGCACCCGAGTCCTACACGGAGCCGACCCGCACGGCTGGTCGGCTCGACAGTGCCACCGACCTCGAGGACACCTCCTCCTACGACAGGGCCGTCGTCGAATTCGCGCACCAGGCCTGGCGCGAGGGGATGCTGGAAGCGGAACTCACCGACGCCTGGCTGGACCGCCTTGCCCCGGCGGCGACCGTGGGACCGTTGCTTCCCGCGGTGGATCTCTACCTGCAGATCGAGGCCACCGACCGGCAGGCCGTCGACCGGGGCGAGTGGCGGGCCGTCCTCCGCGCCGACTGCCTCGCCCACGGCGGACGCACCTTCGGGCGCTTCTTCGACCTGCTTGGCGACCGGTTGGCGGACCAGCTGCGCGACCTCGCCCGGTGGGAGCAGAAACTTCAGCCGCACGTGGCATACGCCGAGGTGGCCTACCTCCCCACGTACGGCCGGGCCGGGAACGTCGCCGCGCACCCAGACCTCGGAACGTACGAAATACCCGTCAACACCAGTCCCTCCGTGCCGGCCGACCGCGTACTGCCGTTGGACGACATCCTGGTGGGCGCCGACGACCGGCGGTTCCACCTGTGGTCGCGGCGCCTGGACCGCGAGATCGTCGTGACGCAGCACCACATGCTCAGCCCCCTCGCCGCCCCGAACGTTGCCCGCTTCCTGCTGGAGGCCTCGCAGGACGGGTACGTGCTCCCCGGCGGATTCCACTGGGGGCCAGTGTCGAACGCGACCTTCCTGCCCCGGGTGACCCGCGGCAACGTAGTGCTCCGGCCGGCCGAATGGCGACTGGACGCACACGGCCTGGAGGATCTCGCGGCTTGGCGCGAGCGGTGGCGCGTGCCGCGGTACGTGCATTTCGTGAACCTCGACAACCGGCTGCTGCTCGACCTCGACCACCCCCGCTGCGTCGCGGAACTGCGGGAAGAGGTCGGCCGCGCGGGCGGTGGAACGGTGCTGCTCCACGAGATGCTGCCCGACTTCGAGCATCACTGGCTGACCGACGACCTCGGGCGGCGATACACCGAAGAGATCGTCGTCCCCGTCATGGCCACCCGGTCCGAGACCATCGCCCGGCACCCGGCCGGGCCGCCGGTGGAGATCCCCTCACGGCGGTACCCGCCGGGCAGCGAATGGTCGTACGTCAAACTGTACGCCGCCTTCGAACGCCACGACGAGATCATCGCCGGTCCGCTGCGGGAACTTATTGCGGAGTTGCGCGCAGAGGACGCGGTGGACCGCTGGTTCTACATCCGGTACGCCGATCCGCGCCCGCACCTTCGCATCAGGGTGCGCAGCGAACGGCCGTCGGTTCTCGGGCGACTCGCCACCTGGGGCAGGAGCCTGGTGGACGCCGGCCTCGCCCAGGACGTCACCATGGACAGCTATTGCCCCGAGACCATGCGCTACGGCGGCCCCGGCACGTTCGACTCGGTCGAGCTTCTGTTTGAGGCCAACAGCGACGCCACCGCCCGACTGATAGCGGCCCGCGCGGACCTGCCGCAACTGACGGACGAGCATCTGGCCGTGGCCGCGGTGGACACCCTCCACCGCCACTGGGGCGTCCCACTCGCCGAGCGCATGGACCTCCTCCCCGGCCACCAGGACGACCACGCCACGCGGGATGAATTCAGGAAGGCTCGTGCCTACCTGTGCGAACTGCTGCTGCCCTGGGACCGGTCCACCCATGAGGAGGGCCGTGCACACCGCATGGGGATCGCGGCCGCCCTCGCGCCCCAGGAGCCTGCGGTCCGTGCGGCATCCGCGGCGGTGCGCGAGGCCGCCGAACGCGGCCGACTCGCGGTGCCGCCCGCCCATCTCCTCGGCAGCCTTGCGCACATGCAGATCAACCGCCTCCTGCCGGTCGATCTGGCCCGTGAGGAACGCTGCTATGGGCTGCTGCGGCACACCCTGCGCGCCCTCCGGGGCCGCCTCGCTGCCGAGGAGGCCAGGTGATCTGGCTCCGCGTGCTGCGGCTCTTCTGGAAGCTGAGCGCCCGGAAGGTCACCGCCTTCGCCGTCGCCTCAGTGCTGTCGGCTGCGATCCCCGGCGTGCAGGTCGGGCTCACGGCGAGCGCGGTGCAGTCCGTGGCGCAGGCTGCCGGCGGCAACGAGGGGGCCGGACGGCACGCCCTCCAGGCGGGCGTCGTCCTGCTGCTGATCGCGGTGGTGGGGCACCTGCTGGACGTGTGGGGCCAGTACCTCGACTCTCTGCTCCGCCTGGAACTCACCACCAAGATCGGTGAACAGGTGATGGTCAAGGGCACCCGACTCGACCTGGAGCAGTACGAGAACGCCGAGTCCTACGACAAGTTGCAGCGCGCCTTCCAGGAAAGCAACGGGGGACGCATTTACCAGCTGTTCTCCGAAATGCTCACCGTCACCCGCGAGCTGGTCACCGTCGTGTCGGTCGGCGCAGTGCTGTTCACCTGGTCACCGTGGGTGGCCCTGTTCATCCTGGTGTCACCGGTCCCGTCCGTGGCGGCGCACATGATCTACACGAACAAGGCGTACGCCATCGAATACGCGCGCGCAGCGGACCGTCGGCGGATGTACTACTACCAGTACCTGACCACGACGGATCACTCCTTCAAGGAAGTGCGCCTGTTCCAGCTCGGACCGTACCTCGTCGAGCGGTACCGCACACTTGTCCACGAGTTCTTTCGCGTCGACCGGCAGCTGGCCCGCCGCCAGTCGGGCATCGTGGGCCTGCTGGGCCTGCTGAGCGTCATCGCCTCCTCTGGGGCTCTGCTGTGGGCGATCGGGGCGGCTGCGGACGGCGGACAAGTGGGCCGCCTCGCGGGATACCTCCAGTCCATGGGCGCCATCCAGGTGTCGGCCCACGGACTGCTCCTGGGGATCGCCTCGCTCTACAAGGACACGCTCTTCCTCGGCAACCTCTTCGCGTTCCTGGACCTGCCCGAGCGCCGGATCACCGGTGGGAACAGGCCGTTCCCGGCGAAGCTGCGCAAGGGAATCGAGTTCCGGGACGTCAGCTTCGTGTACCCCGGCACCGACCGGCTCGTCCTAGACGGTGTCGACCTGCTCCTGCCGGCCGGGGAGTGCGTGGCGCTCGTCGGGCAGAACGGCGCCGGGAAGACGAGCATCGTCAAACTGCTGACCCGGCTCTACGAGCCGACGGGCGGGCGGATCCTGATCGACGACGTGCCGATCGAGGAATACGACGTCGACGACCTCCAGCGGCACATCGGCGTCATCTTCCAGGACTTCATCCGCTACGAGATGTCCGTCCGCGACAACATCGGCTTCGGCCGCATCGAGGCGATGGACGACGACGAGCGCATCCGGGCCGCAGCCGTAGCCGGAGGAGTCGACACCGTGGTGTCCGACCTTCCGGACCGGTACGAAACCATGCTCGGCCGGCACTTCGAGGAGGGCCGGCAACTGTCGGGCGGTCAATGGCAGAAGGTGGCTCTGAGCCGGGCCTTCATGAGGAGGGCCCCGGTGGTCGTACTTGACGAACCCACGTCGGCCATTGACGCGGAGGCCGAGTCCGAGATCTTCGGCCGGCTTCGTGACATCGCGAGGGAGGCCACGTCCCTCATCATCGCCCACCGGTTCGCCACGGTGCGCATAGCCGACCGGATCGTGGTCCTGGACCGGGGCAGGGTGGTCGAGGAAGGGACCCACGAGGACCTGCTCAGCGCCGACGGAATGTACGCCCACCTGTTCAACCTGCAGGCAGCGGGATATCTCGGCGAACCCGCCTCTCAGTGAAGGCCAGTTCATGCAAACTTCGGTCATCTTTCCGGTCATGCCCACGGACCCCTCCGACGCGGTTCCCTTCGCGGAACTCGTCAGAAGCGAGGACATGCCGCGGCTGTGGCAGGGACAGTCCGTCACGATCGAAACCCATCAGATGTTTGCCTACCTCGCGGGCATGGGATTCCGCATCCCGTTCGGCACTGCCGTGACCCTGATGCCTTTGCGCCATGCCATGGAAGCAGCGGCTCACGCCCGGTCCCTGGCTCGTCTGACAGGCAGGTGTGTGACGCTGGGACTCGGCCCGGGATCCCCCGACCTGGTGGCGAGTCTGCACGGAAAGCCGTACGACAGCCCGAAAGCCGCGTGTGCCGACTATCTCCGGCAGGTGCGCGGATTTCTCACCGAGCAGAGGAACAAGGCGCCGGAGGCCGGTCGGCAGGCATCGGACCTACCGGATCTCGGTCATCCCGGTGTGGATATCGGCCTTGGAGTCCTCCGCCCCGCCCTCGCCCGGCTCGCGGGCGAGACCGCCGACGTGGCGATTACCTGGATGACGCCGCCAGGATACCTGGCACGTGATGTGGTGCCGGCTCTCCGGCGCGGTGCCCGGGCGGCGAGCCGCCCGACCCCGCGCCTGGTGACCGTCGTACATGTCGCGGTCGCCCGCCACGGGCGCGATCCCCGCCAACTCGCCTACAAAGCCGCCCACAAACACCTGGGCGCGCCGCACTACACGGACATGCTCAGGCGCGCAGGGCTGCGGGTGCACCCGTCACAGCCCTACCTCAACGCACGCGCCCTGGTCGACTCGGGAACCTTCGTGTACGGCACCCCGCGGGAGGTGGCCGGCGCACTGGCCGAATACGCTCGAGCGGGCGTGGACGAGGTGGTCTTCAACTGCGCAGGCGTAGGTCTCGCGCATGGCTGGAATGCCGCCCTAGAGGACCTGGCGGAACTCTCGGCCGAAATGCGTGCGGTCCGTTCGGACGTGACCGCATAAAGGCTAGGCTCACCGTGCCGAGAGGTGACGCGAAAGGAAATAGCGATGACCGAGGAAGTGCAACGATGGCTGAAAGAGAACGCCTTGCCATTGAAAGGCCTGCACCCCGGGGCATCGGACCCGGGCTACGGTGACCTGGAGCCACTGCGCAAGGTTCTGCGCGACGTACGTGTTCTGGGGATGGGGGAAGCCACGCACGGGACCGCCGAGTTCTTCCGCCTCAAACACCTATTACTGCGGTTCCTCGTCGAGGAGATGGGGTTCACGGCTCTGGCTATGGAGGCCAGTGCCTCCGCTGCCCAGGCGGTCGACGACTACGTGCTGCATGGAACCGGTGATGCCGTCGACGCAGTGGCCGGCCTCGGATTCTGGACGTGGCGGACCCGGGAAATGCTCGACGTCGTCGAGTGGATGCGCGACCACAATCGAACGGTCCCCGAGGACCGTGCCGTGCGTTTCGTGGGCATCGACCCTCAGCGATGCGGTCCCTCCCTGGCGGCACTGGCGGCCGTGCTGCGTACGGTGGCACCGGAACGGGCGGACATCACCGGCGGCCTGCTCGGCGCACTAGCGGAGGCCAGGACCGGATCACTGGTGGACCAGCGCCCCCAGCTCCTTACCGAGGCACGTGATCTGGAGCGATTCCTCGAGGAGGAGCACCCCCGGCTTGCCGCGCACATCGGGGACACGGCCGTCGATCAGGCACTCAGGCATGCGCGCCTGATCGTGGCCGCGGCTGACGTGGCCTCCCGGCCGCCGCGCGGAGACGGTGAGGAGACGGGCGCGCTGGCCGCCCGGGACCGCCACATGGCCCAGGCGGTGATCTCCCTGGAAGAGGGAACCGCCGGAAAGGTGGCCGTCTGGGCCCACAACGGCCATGTCTGCACCGATTGTTATGCGCGAGACATTCCCGCCATGGGGCAGCATCTCAGGGACCGCTACGGTGAGCAGTACTACGCCCTGGGCCTGCTGTTCGGCGAGGGTGCCTTCCGCGCCCGCCCCGGAAACTCCGCGACACGACCGCCCAAGAAACACACCATCAGTGCGGCGGGTCCGCGCTCCGTCGAGGCCCAGCTGACCTCGGCCACCCCCGAGGACCACATGATCGATCTCCGCGCTGGCCGGTCCGAGCCCGCCGTTGCCGAGTGGCTGGAGAGCCCGCAGTTCATGCGGTCCTTCGGCGCCGGCGTGCCACGCGTGACGTACCGCTTCTCCATGACATCGACGGTGCTCATGCGGGAGTACGACGGATTGGCGTACGTGGCCCGCTCGACACCTTCGGTGCTACTGAGCTGAGAGCCAACACAGTTGTCCGGACCGCAGCCCACGTTGATAGCCGTGACCGGGCACAGCAACTCCTACGTGACGGTCTTGCCACCAAGGCAGGGGACAGCCGTTGGTGCTGGGCCGAAGCGTGCTGGTACGTCGCTGTCGCAGTGGGGCGATGGAGGATCGCGTTGTTCGGCTGGACCTCGCGCTTGTAGTCCGGAATCGCGGTAGGAGTGCCAGACGTACTCGTGGGCGGTCATCGGCGTGGCCGCGGCGGGGCACCGCCCTCATGGGCCTATCTACGCAGAGGGACAGTTTGCACCCTGCATGTAACCATCCTGTCTGGCGTGGCAACTCTCTTGCCGCCGAAGCAGTTACATGAAATAGCATCGTGTTCCCTGCGCTGTCCGCGTAGGCGTAGGCGCGCTCGCACTCACGTGGTGCGTGGTGCGGGGTTGCCCGAAACCTCGAACGCGATGATGGCCTACGGCCACGCAGTCGACATAACTGAGGGTGATGCTGGCCTTTGCGACCGGCCTAAGACGTCGTTTCCTTTGGCGTGATCGTTCGTTGAGCCGTGCATGACGGATCTGATCGAGCGGTTGGTGCTTCCCAATGCTGAAGTCAAGCCGTCGCAGCGACAGGTAGTGCGACTTGATAGCACCGTCGGTCACGGATCAAGGCCCACAGAACGTTGACGCGCCGGCGGGCGAGGGCGAGCACGGCCTGGGTGTGCCGTTTGCCTTCGGCGCGCTTGCGGTCGTAGAACTGGCGCGAGTTGGGGTCGAACTGGACGCTCACCAACGCCGACGTGTAGAAGACCCGTTGGAGGCGTCGGTGGTAGCGCTGAGGACGGTGGAGATTCCCGCTGATCTTGCCCGAGTCGCGCGGTGCAGGGGTCACTCCCGCGAAGGCAGCGAGGCGATCAGGACTGGCGAACGCATCCAGGCTGCCGCCGACGGCGACGAGGAACTCGGCGCCGAGCACCGTGCCGATGCCGGGCAGGGACTGGATCACCTCGGCGAGTTCGTGCTCGCGAAACCGGCCCTCAATGAGCTTGTCCGTCTCAGAGATCTTCTCGCTGAGGGCCATCACCTCCTTCGTGAAGGTGAGCACCATCTTCGCAATGGCCGTTTCACCCGCGACGGCGGTGTGCTGCCGCTCGGCGGCCTCCACAGCCTTCGTCGCAAGTGCTTCGGATCCGCGGACCTTGCGGTTGCGCAGCCAGGTGGTCAGCCGGCGCTGGCCGGTGCGCCGGATCGCGGCCGGAGTCTGGTAGCCCGTCAGGAGCATCAGCGCTCCGCTGGTCCCCAGGTCGAGAGCCCGTTCCAGGGCTGGGAACATGCTGGTAAGCAGTGACCTGAGCCTGTTAATGGTGCGGGTGCGTTCGGCGACCAGGTCGACGCGGCGATCGGTCAGCAGCCGCAGTTCCACGGTGGCGTCATCGTCAGGGCGGATCGGCAGGAGGTCACGCCGCATCCGGGCCTGATCGGCGATGACGCGGGCGTCCCGGGCGTCGGTCTTGCCCTGGCCTCGATAGCTGTCCGAGGCCCGGTTGACCGCGATGCCGGGGATATAAACCAGCTCCTGGCCGTGGTTGACCAGTAGCGCGATCAGTAGCGCTGGCTCGCCGCCGGTCATGTCCAGGGCCCAGGTGACGGCACGGCCGTCGGCAAGGTCCAGGACGTCACCGAGGAGCTTCAGCAGCTCCGGCTCGTCGTTGGCCACCCGTCGCGACAGCAGCGTGTCGCCTTCACTGTCCAGGACCAGGCAGTGGTGGTGGGTCTTGCCGCAGTCGGTCCCGGCCCATATCCGGCTCATCGTGCTCCAGCTCGTCGTGCGTGCAGTGCGTACCACGGACGACCTCGCCGGCATTGCTCTACACAGCGACCTGTTCGCATTTCCCAATCGGCGGCCGAGTCGTCGTGGGGAGTCGGGCGGCCAAGCACCAAAAGCCATGCGCGGCAGCCGGATGAGAGCCACACCCGGCTCCCCTGGGCGCCACAACCCTACGAGTGGCTGGGGCAGACCCAGGAAGAAGGTAGAGCCGGATGAGTTATGGACGCTGTTCCGGCGGGTGGTTCCGCCGACGGAGGTGATACGTCCGCAGGGCGGCGGCCGACGGCGGGCGGGTGACCGCGAATGCCTGGCGGCGATCATCTTCGTGGCCACCTCGGGGTGCACCTGGCGGCAACTGCCCCCGGTGTTCGGCCCGGCCTGGCCGACGGTCTACCGGCGCTTCGCCCGGTGGAGCCAGGACCGGGTCTGGGCCCGGCTGCACCGCATCCTTCTGGACGAGCTCGGCGCCAGAGGCGAACTGGACTGGTCGCGGTGCGCCATCGACTCCGTCAGCCTCAGAGCCGCAAAAGGGGGCCACTGACCGGACCGAATCCGACCGACCGCGGCAAGAACGGATCGAAGATCCACCTGATCACGGACCAGAACGGTCTACCCCTGTCGCTGGGCATCTCCGGCGCCAACATGCACGACAGCCTCGGCCTGAAGCCACTGGTGCGGGGGATCCCACCGATCCGCTCCCGGCGCGGCCCACGGCGCCGGCGACCGGCCAAGCTCCACGCCGACAAGGGCTACGACTACGACCACCTGCGCCGATGGCTCCGCAAGCGAGGCATCCGCCACCGCATCGCCCGCAAAGGCATCGAGTCCTCGCAGCGACTGGGCTGTCACCGCTGGGTTGTCGAAAGGACAGTGTCCTGGCTCGCCGGCTGCCGACGCCTGCACCGCCGCTACGAGCGCAAGGCCGAACACTTCCTCGCCTTCGTCGGCATCGCCGCAGCCCTCATCAGCTACCGCCGACTCACCAACTGAAACGAGGTCTAAAGCATCCTGTCAGGAAGCGGCAGGGGGGTGACTCGTCACTGCGTCCGGGGGCGCCGTCCCACTCCCAACGATTGAGCGGAGACACTACGTATAGTGCTCCATCGTCTCCGCGACCGTTGCGACGGCGATGCCCCGGTCGGAGATCGCCTTCATCAGCGTCATCAGGCCCGCCCGGCTGATCTCCGTACTGCTGGTCGGAGTTCCCTCGACGACCCGGTGCAGGCAGAGGATCAGCCAGTCTGCGTTGTCGGCACAGCGGCCGAGTCGGCCACCCGGAGCCGTCAGGTTCGACAACGCGGTGCCGCCGATGCCAGTCCCGTCGTTGATGCCTGTCAGCGCTTTGAGGCGATACGGCATGGCCGGGGCGAAGGACTCAGTTGTTTCGGAAACGATTGAGCGAGCCGTGGTGAAGTGCCGGCCCGCAATGAGGTCAACCGGAACACCATCGGTCGTCTTCCCGAACGCGCCGTGCGGATAGGCGAAATGCTCACTGGTGAAGCCGTTGGACAGCAGCCACTCCCGCAGCCTGCGGAAGTCATCGTCGGCCTGCTCGGCGGTCAGCTTTGCATAGCTAGCGGTGTGAGCAGTCGTCGCATATGCGTGCCCGGCCATTTCCCAGCCCGAGTGGTTCTGCAACGACCGCATCTGGGCAACCGTCAGCGAACTTCCGGTACCGATGGCATCCGCGATGTTGTAGCTCGTCCCGGGGAAGCCGTACCTGTCCATCGCTGGACGCGCCAGGTCGTGGATCGAACTATGGGAGTCGTCGAACGTGACGGAGACAACACCCTTGGGGAAGACGGACGAGGTATCAGGGATCAGCTCGACGGCCTGGAGCCAGTACGTCACGGGACCACCGGCGTCGTCGTACACGGCGAACGAAAAATCCGTGAATCCGGATTTCGTGGTCGGCACTCCTCTCGAGGAGAGTGAGCACCTGCCGACTGCGGAGGTCACATCGGCCCACTGCAGGTGGACCGTCACCCAGTCCCCGGACTGGACGTAGTTGGTGGCCGTCGCGGAGTGCATGTGGAACTGCCAGAGGTAGTAGTTCGCGAACGACTCGGTGCCCACATAGAAGGCCAGTTTGGAGAGGCTGTTGGTGTCCTCGACGCGGAAGACCAAGCGGATCATCTTGCCGGCCAGGTTCATTGCGGTCATGCCGGTCCTGCGGACGTACGACTGCTTTCCGGTGCCGTTGGTGGTTGCCCGCACCGACTGCCGACCTTGTGTGAACACCGAAGTGTCATTGAGGTCGGCGGTCGCCGTGCCTGCACCGGCGACCGTCCAGCCGTGCCCGGCCTGGAACTGCTCGGACCAGGTCGGTCGGCGATACCGGGGACGACGCCCGGAGGGGCCACCCACGTCCGTGGCGCCGCTCAGTAGTGTCCCCCCGGCCACGACAAGCGCCGACGCACCGGCCACGCGAAGCGCCGCACGACGACTGAATCGGCTCACACCCAAGGTGGGCCCCCTCTACTCACCCGTCCCCCCAACGATGTCAAAGTAGCTCATTATTCTCTTGCCGGACGGCTGGACTGCAGCATCGAAGCCGTCGAGGAGCCTTGCCCGGGCTTGCAGTACACCGGTCTGCATGTCCATACGTAGCTGCGGTTACGGCGTATTTGCTGGCAGCACAGGGGACTTTGCGGCTCACGCTCCCATCGGGGACCTGTACGTCCAGGACACTCAGGCCGCACCATCCCGCTCCGCAGTGAGGGGCGCCTTCTGCGGAATCGCCCACATACTAACCGCCGTGCTGCCTGACAGCCGGGTTCAGCATTTGAGTTGACGGTGCCTGCCCTGCTGGGATGGCGGCGCTCGTGGGCCCATGAGGTGAACGAGACGCCGCTTGGAGGAGCGCGCCCACACCGCTCCGCCCAGGCGACCTGGGACGATGACTTCGCCAGGCCGGTGGTACAGGGGGCGCGCGTAAGGCGCGCGCAATCCTCAAGTGCTTCGGCCGTCAGGTCGCAGTGCGGGACCAACCCTTCCGCTTGACCAGAACATCTTGAATCCTTGACCAGGCGTGAAGCCTGGGGGGAACTTGTGAAGATCATCTCAGGGGCTTCGTGGGGTGTCCGCTTGGCGCGTCGACGCCGGTTTGCAGCAGCCACGGAGCTCCATGTCGCAGCCGTGGCTGGCCGCTGAGCATCAAATCGATCTCCAACCAGTGGACTTGATGGTCAGTCGGTTGGGCTGGAGGACCTCAGAGGCGCCTCATAGGTTTCGAATCGGTAAAGATGCCTCCGCTGCCACGCATGTTGTTGAACGCTTAAGGTCCACAAAGAGGGGGGATTTGTGAAGATCGCTATGCGGAGTCTGGCGCAGTTCACGCAAGGGCCTCAGGCCGGCGGTTGAGCTGGCGGTAACTGGACAGCAGCGACTGTTGCAACCCGACGGGGGGTTTAGCGGCGCCGCTGCCGCACCGCCATCCATTGCAGTACCCGACGCCGCGGCCACCTGCTTCAGGAACAGGTAGCCGCACTTCAGGGGCGCCGTTTCCCGGCCCCGCGCATACCCGCGGGGCCGGCTGAAGGTGAGGAAACCACCATGCACATTTGTGTGCTTGGGCAGGGCTATGTTGGCCTGCCCCTGGCCCTGAGGGCCGCCGAGGCCGGATACATCGTGACCGGCTACGAACCCGACCAGAGGCGCTGCGAGAGGCTGGCTGCCGGATCGTCCTACATCGAGGACATCGACTCCAAGCGCCTGCAACAGGTGCTGCACTCGGGCGCCTACACACCCAGCTCAGATCCGAAGGAACTCAAAGGGTTCGACGTCGCCGTCATCACCGTGCCGACGCCGCTGACCGACCGGGCACCAGACCTCACCTGCGTACGCGAGGCCGGCCGGGTGCTGGCGGACTGGCTGGAGCCAGGAGCCACCGTGGTGCTTGAGTCGACGACGCACCCAGGCACCACCCGCGACGTGCTCATACCCCTGCTCGAGGAGGGGTCGGGTCTTGTTGCCGGGCAGGACTTCCACGTCGGGTTCAGCCCCGAGCGCATCGACCCCGGCAACACGGATTGGCGGCTGGAGAACACCCCCAAGATCGTCGCCGGGCTCACCGATGCCTGCCTGCGACGCGTCAAAGCCTTCTACGACTCGGTCACCGACGTCACCGTACCGGCCTCCGGGCTGGAGGAGGCTGAACTGGCCAAGGTGTTCGAGAACACCTACAGGCACGTCAACATCGCCCTGGTCAACGAGCTCTCCCGGATGGCGCACACACTCGGCGTAGACGTATGGCACACCCTGGAGCTGGCCGCGACCAAACCCTTCGGATTCACCAAATTCCTGCCCGGACCCGGCGTCGGCGGGCACTGCTTGCCGATCGACCCCGTGTACCTCAGCCACCACGTCAAAGCGCGGCACGGACAGACCTTCCGGCTCATCGAACTCGCCCAGGACATCAACGAAAGCCAGCCCGACTACGTGGTGCGCCGCCTGCAGGACGCCCTCAGTCGCCGCTTTCGCCGAAGCGTGCACGGGGCCCGCATTCTCGCCCTCGGCGCCGCTTACAAGCCGGGCACATCCGACGCCCGCCAATCGCCGGCCGTCCAGGTCATCGACCGGCTGCGTGCCATGGGAGCGGACGTCACCGTGGTCGACCCCTACCTGCCCGGCGGCGGCTGCCGGGACATTCCTTTTGCCGCCGCGCACAGCGGCACAAGCGTGGCCGAATTCGACGCCGTCGTCCTGCTCACCGCGCACGACGAGTTCGATCTCACTCAGCTCGCCGCCGAGGCCGCCTACGTGCTCGACACCCGTGGCGTCATGACCTCCGCCCCGCACATTGAGCGGCTCTAGATCGCAAAAGCCGCAGCTGTGGCACGACCGCTTCGACCGGCCGGCGCACCCTCGGTGTGTCAATGGCTGAAGCCGTCACGTCACTCGAACAGCTTGCCACCACGGGAAACGAGAACCGTCCTGCACGTGGTGGCCCTCCTGGCAACCGAGAGGCAGCCTCCGAGACCTGGGTCCCAGCGAACGACAAGAGGAGCGCGAACGAGATCCCGAACTCGGTCGATCAGCAGGACGTGGCGGTGCTGTTGGCACTCCGTCGGCCCCTGATCTCAGGCAGGCCGTCGAGGAGGACCTTCCACCAGGTATGCGCGGTGCCATGCCAACCCACGACAAGAGCGAGCGTCGCTGACGCTCATGAAGGAGAGAACATGTACGGACACAATGGTGTAGGTACCGCGATAGGTACCGCCACCGGGGGAGCCGCCCTGGCCGCCACCGGCGGAACAGCTCTGGGCTGGATCGTGCTCGCAGCGATGCTCCTCGTCCTCAGCGGCGTGACGGTCTTCCGGCTGGCGACCCGAGGCAAGCGGGTGACCGCTTGAGCACTTCATCACGGGCGAGATTCACTGTGGTGACTGCTGTGGTGGTGGCGGCTCTGGCCGCTGCCACCGTGGTGGTCCACCTCCAATCGAAAAGCCCACTCCTGACGTCTTATTGGTGGCTGGGCATGATCGTGATCGTGCTCTGCCTGGTCTCCTTCCTCAAGGGCCGGTCCTTCACCCACCTGCCCGTGGCTCCTGGCCGGACGGTGGCGATCATCCCGGCCTTCGAAGAGCCCACGGAGAACCTGCACCGAACGGTGCGCTCACTGCTGGCCCAGACCCATCCGGTCGACGAGATCCACGTCATCGACGACGGCTCGCAGCAACACCCCGTGCAGCCCTTCGACCACCCTCGGGTCTTCTGGCACCGGCAGGAGAACAAAGGTAAGCGCGGAGCTCAGGTCACGGTCCTGCGTCATCTTCAGGCTCAGGGCAAGCACTTCGACTTTGTTCTCACCATCGACTCGGACGGCGAGCCCTTCCCGGATGCCCTGGAGCAGCAACTGCGGGCCATGAGCAACCCGAAGATCCAGGCCACCACCGGCATGATCTACATCCGCAACTTCGAGGAGACCTGGGTCTCCCGGGCCGCTGACATCGACATCGGAACTTCGTGCGTGATGATGCGGTCCTCACGCTCCATGCTCGGAGCGCTGGAGACCACCTCGGGCGCCCTGGCCCTGTACAGGGCCGAACTCCTCTACGACCATTTGGACGCCTACGAGGTGGAATGCGGGACCGGAGACGACCGCTGGCTGGCCCTGCGGGCTCTCATGCGCGGCGAGGTCGTGGCCGTCAACGAAGCCGGGGTGGTCACCGACATGCCGACCACATTGAAGAAGACGTACCGCCAGCGCCTCCGCTGGGCCCGGTCGTGGTGGTGGATGCTCCCGTTCGTCTACTCGCGACTGTCCATGAAGCAGCTCATCTCGCCGACTTTCGGCCTGCTCCAGCTCGTCATCACCCCCGTGATGCTCACCTGGACCGTCGTGATGACCGTGATGACTCTGGGTGGCCGCTACCACAACCCAGGCGCGGCCTTGGTGTATCTCGGGGTGTACCTCGTCGTCCGATACGGCCAGGCAGGTCTGTATGTCCTCATGCGGCCGGACATCACCACACGCCAGCGGTGGCACTCGTGGCTTGTAGGAACCCCGGCAGCCGTCTTCATGAACATTGTGCTGCTGTGCCCCACGCGCTACTGGGCCCTCTTCAAGCTCCGCGACAACGCGTGGCAGTCACGAGGACTGACAGCCAAGACGGTCCTACCGAAGGGACGCCACCGCGCTGAATCCTCGGACCTCATGAACGCATGAGTGTCGGGCGGCCAGTGAGTCGCTCAGAAGGAGCGAGGTTCAACAGCTCGGCTCTCGACACCGTTGTGGCCATGGGATGGTTCCGGAGGCAGGAACCATCCGGCCGGCCATCCATCCACACCGAATGCCGATCTACAGCGAGCGGAACAATCCGAAGCGGCCGTTCTCGTACCTGCCTAGTGCTGGATTCCTCTTTCGCTGGGTATGTGTCCTGGTGGCGGGCTGGTTCGGCTACTCGGGGGCGGGTGCTGGACGGTGGTGTTACGGGCACGGCCGAGCCGTGACGAGAGCGAGGAACAGCTCGTGCATCAGCTGTCGCGGGCGCGCAAGGCGACTCGTGATCTGGTCATGCGGGCACGGATGGTCTGCTGAGCTGGTCCGGACAGCGAGTGCCTGCCATCGCGGATGAGTTGAGGTGCAATCCCAAGACAGTTCGCCGGTGGCTGCACCGCTTCAACTGCTTGGGCCTGGACGGGCTGGAGGACCTGGGTGGACAGGGTCGCAAGCGATGGATCTCCGGGGCGGAACGCTCAAGAATCATCGGCTTGGTCAAACAGCCGCCGCCCGGTCGGCTGACCGTGCAGGCTGACGGCGAGCTGGCCGGGGCGGATGAGTCCGGGCCGCCGGAGTGGACCCTCGACGCGCTGGCCGCTGAGGCCGGACGGTTGGGCATCGAGGTCGGTCGCAGTCAGGTCCGGCGGATCCTGTTGGCTGAGGGTGTGCGCTGGCGCCGCACCCGGTCCTGGACCGGTCGAAGGACGCGGACTTCGAGGGACTAAAAGCTCTACGTCACCTCCCCAGGCGCCCAGATTACGGATCCGGACGCATCATGGAGTAACCCCCGCAAGATCCGTTGCGACGACGCGGTCCGGAACGTCACGGGCAACCCCACGGGCACGCCGTCGCCGGGCTGTGTCGTCCCCTCAGTCATGGCCGTCGTGCCGATGAGCGCGCAGAGCTCGGACCCGGGTGGCGCGGTGGCCGCCTACCAGTGGGCCCAGCAGAATCTCACCGACGCCTGGGGGAAGGGCAAGCCACTGACGAGGGAGAGGAGCGGCACGGCCGACCGTACGGATCGCACGTGCGGAAGCGGGAGTTCGGAGCCTTTCCAGGACCTGACTGAGCTCGTCCCGACCGACACCTGTGGCGAATTCCCCTTCGCGGAGACTCGGGAGGGAGGAACCGACGGCGCTCGGTGCGCCGAGGTGATTCCCAATTTCGGCAATGGTGGATGGGACACCTACGTGCTCGGCAACAGTTTGGACCTGGATCCCGCCAGGCCTTGTGTGCGTGCCCATCTCCCGCTTGCCGACAAGCAGTTCGCCGACAGGAAGCTCTCCGAGGGTTTCGAGAACCAGCGGGTGCTTGACGCCGATCAGTTCGAGGTGAAGTTCACGACGCCAACCGCCGGTCCGCAGGCCCGCTGCCTGGAGAGCGCTCCGGCCGGTTCGCTTCCTTCCGGCGACGGGTGGATCAGGAACACCACCGAACCGGTCGCCCATACCAACAAGACCACCACCCCGCCCGGCCCGGCCGGCACTCGGCCGACCACGGCGCAGGCCTGCCTGGGGAAGAAGCTCGGCAAGGGCAGTGGTGCCACGGGAGACATCACCGGCTGGCAGGACGCGCAGCAGTTCAACGCAGCGAACCCGCCGCTGGTAGCGCAGGCCCGGTGTCACTTGATCGCGAACATCCTCGGTGGAAAAGGCAGGGTTCGGGACGGCGGTCAGAACAACCTCGTTCCTTGCTGGCAGGTGGGGATGAACACCGGTACGCCCAGCATGCGGACCTACGAGGCCGAGGCTCAGAAGAAGGTGGCAGAGCAGAGCTTCGGTGCGAATGACGCCATCTTCTACCAGGTGACGCCCGTCTACCGGGACGCTACAAGCACGATTCCTGTGGGAGTCACGATGAGCGCTAATATCGAACGGGCGGACGGAACGACGGAGCTGCTGTTCCCCAACGTCTACATCACCAACACCCAGGCAAACACTGGGCTGCTCAACCTCGGAAACTGATTTTAGCCAATTCGCGCCTTCGGGAGCCAGAATGAGTCGTACTTCCCCGCCGCGGCCACTCGACGTGACCGCGCTGTTCCCTCGACTGGCCCCGCTGGCACGCACGGCGACCCGATTGCATCCCCGGCCCGGTTCGCCGTTGACGCACGACAGTTCCGTCGGCGGGCCGCTCCTCTGGCCTGCCGACGAGCCGTGGCCGCACTGCGAAGGGCCGCACGTATGGGACCGGGTGAATGCGGCCCTCTCGCCGGCGGACGTGCGGCTGTTGCGTCGTAACAGGGCGGCAGCGGCGAGCCGGCAGCGCCGCGACCCTCAGGCGTTCGGGGCCACGCCAGAGGAACTGGCGACCGAGGAGCGGATCTCTGCAGGTCGCCCGTGGCCCGAAGATCCGGTCGCCATGCTGCCCGTGGCCCAGCTGTACGTACGCGACATCCCTCTGCTGCGCCCGCCCGGGCAGACCGGGGCCGATCTGCTGCAGGTGCTGTGGTGCCCCTTCGACCACCCCGCGCACCCCAGGACCGCTCTGTACTGGCGGTCCGCCGCCACGGTCACCGACGTACTCGAAGCGCCGCCCGAGCCGCCTGCGGTCCAGTTCCCCGGCTATCTGCCGGAGCCGTGTCTGTTCGCGCCGGAGCAGGTCACCGAGTACCCCAGTCTCCTCGAACTGAGCATCGAGCTGCAGCAGCAGCTGGGCGACTGGAGCAGGTGGCAGGCGGCCGGATCAGCGGTGGACACCTCCTACGCGCCGGCCCCGGAGGAGCTCTACCTGGACCAGCTGTCCGTCGCCCCCGGCTGGAAGGTCGGTGGCTGGACCCGCTGGGGCCTCATCGACCCCATGCCCCGGCTCTGCCACACATGCGGCACCGAGATGGACCCGCTGTTGACGATCGCCTCGACCGAATGGGACGACGCTACCGACAGTTGGGCCCCCGAAGAGGAACAGACCAACCCCACGCCGCTCCCCCCGGCACCCCTCCGGCGAATTTCACCATGATCGACCTCGCCCGCGGCTATGATCTGCAACTCCATGTCTGTCCGGCATCCCCAGATCATCCGCACATTGAACTGATTCAGTGAGCGACTCGACTTTCGCTGTTTTCGCAGACTGGGATTGAGTCCGTATGCCGGTCCGGAGTTGGCGAAGCCGGATGTACCGAATGGGGAATGGGGAATGGGAGAAGCGTCGGCGGTGCTGTCAGCCCGCTCCGGATAGGTCCGCCGATGCGTCCTTCTGCGTCGGTACCCGCATCGCTGCAGTTGCCAACTCCCCAAGCTCTCCGCTTCGCTCGAGCAGGGTAGTCCCCCATTCGCGTCGCCGCCGCCCTCCTCCACCTGCCGGCTGCGCCTCGGCATCCAAAGAAGGAATCAAAATGCCGAGACGGAGCGGCGGGATGCACCAGACTCCGCTCAGCGGCATCAGAAGCCGAAACCCCTGATAGGACCCATTGGACAGCGTCTAGTAGTCGGCTGTGTACGGGCGATGGCGTTGACCCGCTGTGCCGGATTTCAGTCAGGAGTTCTCACCTTGCCTCAGTGAAGCAGACAGCAGGGTCGGGGCGGGCAGCCAGGGGTCTGGTGTTCATGATGGTGAGACCGCCCATGTGGGTGCGTGATGTCCGTCCCTGAGAGGAGGGGGCGGGAGAGGGAAGTGAGGAACAGATCGTGGGCAAGGGTGGGGCGTCCGTATCGGACGAGGAGTGGGAGAGATTCCTGCGGGAGGCCGGGGCAGGGGGTTCGGAGGTGCCGGAGGAGCCCTCGGCTCGGGCCCGCATGGTGACGCGGCGACTGCGGGAGGACGGCAGCCGGCCGGAGGGGTGGCGGACGTATCCGGCGGCCCGGCGGCGACGGCGTACAGGCTGGTACGTGGTTGGTGCGCTGGTCATGCTCGGACTGCTGGTCGCGGCCGTGGCCCCGGAGCGGGTGGTGGGCTGGTTCGGTGGCGAAGGCGGTGACAGTACGCCACTCGCCGCGGAGTCCAACCGTCCCAGTGGGCCGCCCGCGCAGGGGTCGGGCCAACTGCCCACCGTGGCGGAGCCGTTCAGGGGATCCCCCGCAGCGCAGTGGGCCAACGGAATGGAGGGGGTTTACCTGCCCCAGGCGCGGGCGACCGGCTGGATGAGCCAGGACCAGGTGGCGCAGGCGCTCGCCCGGACACGGGACTTTCTCAGTGCGTCCAATCTGGATCCCGGCGTGCTGCGCGGGGAGCGCCCCGCCAAGGCGATCGCGTTGATCAATCCGCATCAGGGCGATGTGCAGGACTACCTGGCGGCCGCGTTCCGTGTGCCGGGCCGGGGCAGTGACCCGCTGCTGCTGTTCAGCCGTTTCGCCCCAGCAAAGGCGCGGCTGGTCGGGAATGTGGTCAAGACCCGGGGCCGGATCACCTACCGGGAGGGCGAACGTGGTGCGCTCGAGGTGACGTCCGATGTCACGTACGTGTATCCGGTGGTGCGGGCCGTGGCGGGCAGCGACGAAGTCACGCGCACCATCGTGCGCCGCGAGATCGTGATGAGCTGGGACAACCCCGCCAAGGTGGTCACCGAGCCGGGAACGTTCTCCCTGATCTCCTACAAGTCGGACACCACCAACGGCGGCTGCGACAACACCACCGGCTACTTCATCCCCACGTTCAGGTCCGAACGCGCCACAGGACAGGGAACAGGCCAGGAGGTTGACCCGTACGACCGGAGCAAGTCGATGGACACCCGCATGCAAGAAGGCGGCGACGGCAAGTGCGGAACCGCCACACGATCCTGAGCGTGAATGTGTGGAGTGACGGCAGCGGGGTGGGCGCCAGCACAACTGAATTCGGTCAGTAGCGAGTTGGTCTCGCTGTTTCCCGTGGGGGAGCAGAGACCAATCCCGACGCTCACCTGCCCGACCTCGCCGGGGCTCTGGGCAATGTCTGCTCAGGCTGGGTGCTCTGGGGCGGGGGGAGGAAGTCCTAGGGCGAGTATCGGAAGTAGATCTTGAACACCGAGGTCAACCAACCTGACAAGGCCGCCCGACGCCGGCTCGGCAAGTCCGACTCCATCGATGCGGCCGCCGCCGCCCGGGCTGTCCTCTCCGGCCGAGCCACAGCCACCGCCAAAGACGACCGACGAACCAGTGGAGACGATCCGGCTGTTCAAGATGGCGGACCTCCGCGGCCAAGTCCCGTTCCATGGCCACCAGCCAGCTCAAGGCTTTGCTCGTGGCGGCAGAGCCGGCCCTGCGTGAGTGCCTGGCCCCACTGAGCAACCTCAAACTCATCCGCCGGTGTTCGCAGCTGAGGCCCGCGCCGAGCACAGGGCCGCAGGCGGCATGCCGCCATACGCTCCGGCTCCTGGCCAAGCGGATCCAGCATCTCACCGAGGAGATCAACGACCGCACGGCACGGCTCAGCACAGCGATCGATGCCTGCGCGCCCAAGCTCCTGAACCTCTATGGCGTCGGTTCGGACACGGCCGCAGCCTTGCTGACGGCAGCCGGTGACAATCCCGACCGCCTGGCCAGCGAGGCGTCTTTTGCCGCCCTCTGCGGCGTCAGCCCGGTGGAAGCATCGTCTGGAAAGACCCAGCGCCGCAGGCTCAACCGCGGCGGCGACCGCAAGGCCAATTCAGCGCTCTACACCATCGTCATCTCTCGTCTGCGCTGGGACACCCGCACCCGTTCTTACGCGGAGCGACGCGTCACCGACGGCAAGACACGGCGCGAAGCCATCCGATGCCTCAAACGCTACGTGGCCCGCGAGATCTACCAGGCCCTCCTGACATCCAAGAGGCAACCCCCGGCATCAGTCCCTGCCGGTCGACATCCATAGGTGCATCAAGCTCGTGGTCCGCTATGAGGCGACCATCCTCGTAGCAGCCATCAACGAGGGGATGTGACCAGCACATTCCCAAAAGACTCTCGATGTGGACGGTCATCGTCACAGCCATGTCGTGGCAACGCCGCGACCCCTTGCATGTCGACGGACTCCGCGTCCGGCACGGTGACGAAGTAATGCGGTCACGGCTCACGCCATGCGATCACTCGGCCGGTGAAGACAAGTCACATGAGTACTGCTCCCTGCCGAAGCCGCTGATCTCCACGTGCATCGCCCGAAGTTCGCGTATCGCGGCCGGAAGATCGCCGTCCTCGGGATGGGCGATGGCGTCATCCCAGTGGAGATAGATCTGGTCCGACCGGGTCCAGGCCAGGAGGTCGACGATCCGCGTGAATGCCGACGGAGCGAATGGCGGCACCAGATCCTCGTCATCGCCCTCGAGGTATGCCGTGGTACGCAACTTCCGCCCTGCCAGCAGTTGCAGCCAGGCCGCCGCCGCGTAGGCCGACTGGGACACGATGTGCCGCTCCGGGTCATGGTCCTCGCTACAGCACAGCCCCACCTCGGTCAACTGTTCGTGAACCGCGTCGACGTCGACCGGCTCTCCTGCGGCAGCCTTGCGCAGGTCACGCACCGCGTCCGGAGTCGACAGAACGGGGTCGTCGCTCAGCTCCTCGACCTCTCGCTCGACGCGGTCGAGCAAGGGCGCCATCAGGCCGTACAGGCAGGTCAACCTTGCTTGAGGGGCCAGCCTTTCCGTGAACTCGTCGATGATTACCAGCAATTCGTCGTACGTCGTACCCGTCATGCACGCATGGGTACCACGCGCCACTGACATCCGGCGCACGGCCTGGCTTGATGCTCTACAACAACAACGGCCTCAGCCATGCCCACTGGCGCTCGTCAGATCACCGCGCACCACACCGCGTGATCATTCACTCCAGAGATCGACTCTCGATACACGCTGTAAAGGGTGTTGCAGAAGGCTTGATGGCGGGCGTGTCTGGGTGATGTCTGACCTGCTGTTTCACGCTGCCATGGCGAGGTTGTGCATGGTGGCTACGGTCTGGACGGCATGGTGGAGGCTCGGCGCGGGCCCGCACGCGCCGTTGTTCGGCATTGTCTTCCTCCTGGCCGCGCAGAAGGGGACGTCCGGCTCGTCTGCGGTGCGGGACAATCAGCCCGGTGCCCAGGTAGGCGCCGTCCGCGATCACCGTCGTGCCCGCCTCCACGGCCGGCAGGTCCGACTCGCGCCACACATGAGCGTCTGCCTTGTTGCCGGGTGCCGGCCGGGCCGAGGCCACCGCCAAACGGGTGTCGGCATCGATGATGACCTGCACATTCGCCGAGAACCGGTAGTTGCGTGAGGAGGCTGCGACCTTACGGTCCCGAACCGGGACCAGAGTGCCGTCCACGATCCATAACTGATCGACGCCCGGCACCGGCCCGGGCGCTGGCTCCAGCGCAAGCAATGGCCGCAGGCGCTGGATGACCCTGCAGACGGTGGCAGATGAGCAGCCGAAGAGCGGGGCGAGCTGCCGCATGATGAGGTTGGTCGCGGTAATACACCGCGACCAGCAGCACCCGCTCGGCCAGCGGAAGACACCAAGGCCCGCCACCGCCGGTGCCGTTGACGCCCCGTTCCCGCACCACCCGCAGCAGCTTCTCGAACCGCCCCATCCGCAACCCGGTGAACGTCTCCACCCACACCGGATCAGCCCGCAACACCCCACCCCTACAGGCAAAATGCCCGCCGTCAAGCCTTCTGCAACACCCTTTAGGAATCCGTTAGGTCCCGCCCTGGTCTTACGGCCACTGCCCGGGCCAGTCGCCACGGGGGCACCCCGGCCCGCCGCACCTGTCCTGCGAGGATGGAGGCCATCGGGCCCCGGGATCCTTCCCGCCAGGCAGCCTTCTTGAAGGCTTCCCGTCCGGCGGGCGCGGCCACTTCCGCGACCGTCATGGGTGGCCGCGGGTACCGGGGAGCGGCGGGCGGCCGTCGCCTGAGCCCGCTGAGGTAATCAGGGAGGCGTCACACGGCTGGACGGTCAGATCGCCGCGGATGCCGGCCCCGTACGCGTGTCCCCGCTCGGTCAGGCCGGCGCGGAAGTCGGCGTTCTGGCCGTAGCCCGCGTCGGTCACCAGGACGGCACCATTCACCGCGAATCAGCCGCAGCGGCTCTCCCGTGGCTCCACGGAACCCACCTGTTCCATGCGCCGGATCTCCCGCTCTGCCGCTTCCAAGTGTCCGAGGTCGAGGGCCATCGCGGCACGCCCGGCGACGTAGAAGACGTCCTGGCGGATCCGACAGTCCAATCCCGGTTGGCGGCACAAGGCCAGGAACCGCACCTCGAGACTGAGTTCGATGCGGCCCATCTCGTCCCGGACGCGGACCGGGAGTGCGGCGTGCCGGAGATCCTTGGCGCAGTCACGCGTCTGCCGGTCGGCCTCGTCAGGCCGGGCTTCCACGGGACGATAGGGGTGATCGGCCCACTCCGTGTCAGCCCACCAGACGAGTTCGTCCAGGTATTCCGAGGTAACCACCAAATCCGGGGGCGTGGCGGAGAGGGCCGCGTCCGCACCGGCAACCAGCTGGGCGAGACGGCGTCGAGCCTCGCCGTCCCCCGCCACGCACATCGCGATGAAGCCCGACAACACGTCGAGCCTGCGCGACACCTCCGCCCGCTGCCAGATCTCGTACAGTCCCGCCATCCACCGTTCCCTCTCCGCCGACCGCCTCTCCGCGCCCCGAACCCTATGACGCGCCCCCGTCAGCGGGTCCAACGGTTTTCCGGGCTCAGCGAACGAACCTCATGCCGGCTCGGTGCGGCGCACGATCTCCTCTCACAGCTCGTGTGTCCGCGAGCGGAGGCTTCTTGATCATTGCGGGACAGCCCCTGGCGATCGGGTCAGGTCCAGGGCTCAAGAGGTAGGAGTGGGGCCTTTCGGTAGACCATGCAGATGGAGTCGCCCTTGCGCCAACACAGCCGTATCGTCAGCCGTCAACTCCCCCCTCGGACACTCCTTATAGCGATACGGAATCGAGGGCCTCGACCTAACGGTCGCGGTCCTCGTTGCGTTGTCGTACGTGATCGTGATGCCCAGGGCCTCGTAGAGGGGCTCCTTCTTCTCGGCGTCGGCGGCTTGGATACGTTGTGCGATGTCTCCGAGCCTGTCAGTGATCTCCCGGATCTGGTCGGCGGTGAGGGGTGGTTCCTTCTTCCGGGTGACGGTGGGCAGTGCGTCAAGCTTCTTCTGTGCCGCTTCCCTGTCACGTTGCGCGTCGTTGATCCACTGGGTGACGACGGCTGGATCGGCTCCGGAGTCGAGGGCGGCCTGGTAGCGGGCGAGGCGCCGCTCGCACTCCTTGATCGCCTGGCGGGCTTGAGCCTGCTCGGGGGTCTGGGTCTGTGCCGCGCTCGCTGCGATGCTGGCCTGGCTGAGTGCGGTGATCGTGGCGGTGAGCCGGTCCGGGGCGAAGGCCCGGGCGATCCATGCATCCAGTGCCCGGCAGATGATGTCTTCGCGCAGGTTGATAGTGCGCGGATGATCGAGCCCGGGGTAGAGGGCTGCTTCCTGTTCCTTGTACTCGCATCGGTAGTAGACGCGGTCGCGGATCGCAGTGGGCTGCATCTTCCGTCCGCACAGAGTGCACCTCACCCGTCCTCGCAGGACGTAGGCCCGCCGACCGCTTCGCCGGTTGGGGCGTTCTTGCCGCTGGTAGGCGCGGGCGCGTTGTCTGCGGGCTCGCTGGGCGGCTTCGAAGAGTTCCTTGGTGATGAGCGGCTCGTGTGCGGGTTCGTTGGACCAGATCCATTCGTCGATGGGGTTGTGGGTCATGGTGGTGCGGTGGCCGAGGGTGCCGTCGTCGATGTCGAGGAGGCGTTCTTCCTTGCGTTGTTTGTTCCAGACCTCGTGGCCGGTGTAGCGGGGGTTGTGGAGGATCGCCCTGACCGCACCGGCCTGCCATGCCTTCTTCGTCCGGTGGGGGTTACGGGCGGCGTCGTGGGCGGAGGGGCAGGGGATGCCGTCGCGGTTGAGCCGGAGGGCGATGGCCTCGTCGCTCATGCCGTCGACGTAGATGGTGAAGATCCGCAGTACGACGGGTGCGGTGGCGGGGTCGGGTTCGAGTTTGTGCAGTCGCTGTCCGGCGGCCGCCTTGGCGGGGTTGGGGTGGGGGCCGGCGTCGGTGATCCGGTAGCCGTAGGGCGGTCGCCCTCCGAGGTAGCGGCCCTGGAGCTGGGCCTGGGAGCTCATCGCGGTCCGGACCCGGATCTTGATGCGGTTGCGCTCGCCCTTGCTCATGCCGCCGAAGATGGACATGACCAGGTCGTGGGCCTCGTTGTCCGGGTCGATCGGTCCGCCGACCTCCGGGACCCACAGCGGGATGCGGAAGTGGACGAAGACGGGGAAGGTGTTGCCGAACTGGTTGCCGTAGAACGTGCGCTGCGGCTCCCCGATGACGACCGCGTCGAACCCGCGGTGCGGGTCGCGGAGGGCTTGGAGGAGTTCGTTCGCGCGTGGGCGGCGCTGCCAGGGCAGGGAACGGCTGTGGCCGACGTCGAAGTACTCACTGACGATCTGGCCCCCGGCGGGCTCGATCAGGGCTCGAGCACGGGTGAGCTGCCAGTTCCTGGAGGCCTCGGGGTCTTGAAGGTCCTCGGTGGAACAGCGTCCGGCGAAGGCGAAACGGATCACGTGCGGTCAGACCCCCAGTGTGTATAGCGTGGAGCGCGTTGCGGGTGTTATGTCGTGTTCTGTCGTACCTCGAATGAAGGAGAAGAGCCAGTGGGGCCTGCCTAGAGCAGTTCGGGCCCGGTGTGTGGCTGGTTCCGATCGGCGCTTATGGCGTGAAGAAGCAACAGGAGGGCGGCAGCAACGGATTCGGTCACGTCGGGTGGCGCCTCGGGGAGGACCACGTAGATCATCTGGGAGTTGCCGGGGCTTGGGTACTTCTCGGATGGGGGCTGGGGCATGCCGTGTTGGATTCCGGGGCCAGGTGACTCGTCGGTGCTGACATATCTCCTATAGAGGATTTAGGCCGTGGATTTGTCGTCCTGTCCTGGCCGGAGGCTGTCGCAGCCTTTATGCAAGTGGGGCCTGTCCTTCCTATGGAAGGCGGAGTTCTTCTGAGGGGATGTCAGGCGGACTGAAGCAGGGGAAGGACCGCCTCCCGGTTCGGTCTGGCGTATCGGGGCGTGGCGCGATTTGAACCCACGACCTCCTCGTCCCGAATGAGGTTCGAACAAGATCGCTACCTGGTTGGGTGGGAATCTTCCCTGGTCAGGGCGGTCACGTCCGCGGGAGTGGTGTATCAACGGCCACTCGGTGATCTCGTTTTGAGGCTATGCGGTGAGTTCGGTCGGGAGGACGGTGTCGTCGATTTCTGACTCGATCGGGTGGAGGCGGGCCTTGGCGAGCAGGTCGAGGCCCATGTAGCGGCAGGCCTCGGTCCACTCGTCGTTCTGCTCGGCCAGGACCGCGCCGACCAGGCGGATCAGGGCGGTGCGGTCGGGGAAGATGCCGACCACGTCGGTGCGGCGGCGGATCTCCTTGTTCAGCCGTTCCTGCGGGTTGTTCGACCAGATCTGCCGCCAGATCTCGCGCGGGAACGCGGTGAACGCCAGGACATCGCCCTGAGCGGCGTCCAAGTGCGCTGCGGCCTTGGGGAACTTGGCTTCCAGGGCGTCGAGGACGTGCCGCATCTGGGCCTGGACGGCGTCGGTGTCGGGCTGTTCGAAAACGGTCCGCAGCAATGTTGCGACCCATGGCTGGGCCGACTTGGGCACCTGGCTCAGCAGTGCGCGGGCGTAGTGAGTACGACATCGCTGCCAGCTCGCGCCGGGCAGGGTGGCGCCGATCGCGTTGACCAGGCCCATGTGCGCGTCGGAGATGACCAGCTGGACGCCGGACAAGCCGCGGGCGATCAGCGAGCGCAGGAAGGCCAGCCAGCCGGCGCCGTCCTCGGCTGTGGCCACGTCCAGGCCGAGGATCTCGCGGTGCCCGTCGGCGTTGACGCCGACTGCGATCAGCGCGTGGACGTTGATGATCCGGCCGCCTTCGCGGACCTTCTGCGTCAGCGCGTCGACCCATACGAACGCGTAGGGTCCGGCATCCAGGGGACGGTTACGGAAGGCTGTGACTTGTTCGTCCAGGTGCTTGGCCATCGCGCTGACCTGGGACTTCGACAGCTGGGTGACGCCCAGGGACTCGGCGAGCTTCTCGACTCGGCGGGTGGAGACGCCCAGCAGGTAGGCGGTGGCGACCACGCTGATGAGGGCCTGCTCGGCCCGCCGCCTGCGTTCCAGCAGCCAGTGCGGGAAGTAACTCCCGGACCTGAGCTTGGGGATGGCGAGCTCGACGGTGCCCGCCCGGGTGTCCCACTCACGCGGGCGGTATCCGTTGCGGTGGTTGACTCTCTCGTCGCTGACCTGGCCGTATTCGGCGTTGCAGAGGGCGTCCGCCTCCGCGGACATGAGTGCGTCGGCGAACGTCTTGACCATCGCGCGCAGCAGATCGGGACTCGCCGCGGCGAGATTGTCTTCCGTGAGGGCGTGCAGGGGCAGACTGTCGGGTGCGGTCATCGTGCTGATCTCCTTCGGGCTTCGACACCTCGAAGATCAGCCGGTGGCCGTTCATCTATGCGGGCCTCATCCTGATGCCGGAGCAAACCCCCGGATCAGGTCGAACCCGTACACCACTTCCCTGGACGCAACCGGGATGGCGCACCGGTGGCCGGCCTCGACTAGAACGGCTCGGCGTAGTTCTGCAGGGATCGCGGGACGGCCTTCAGGCATGCCCGGAGCCTACCTCCGCAACGCCGCAGAGCCATCAGCTTGGGAAGCTGCGGTCATTCGGGGCGGGTACGGCAGCTGACCTGGGCGATTGCCTGGTACCAGGTCTCATCGCCCTTGGTCGCTTTCACCGTGGATTCCCGCAGTTCCCCGCCCTATCTGGTGCGCTTGTGGTGCGCCGGCCGCGTGGTCGCCTGGTGCTGTCGACTCGTAGGCTTCGCCGTACAGGTTGGCGCGGAGGCGCTCCTTGGCCGCTTCAAGCTGCGGGCCGTAGTCGGGTATGAAGATCTCGCTCAGCGTCTTGTCCAGCGCTCCTGAGATCGCGTAGATCGGCGACCAGACGGCTCGGTCGTGCACGATTCCTTCAAGGTCGTTGGACCGGAACATGACTTGGTAGAGCCAGTCCGACAGCACGAACGCTTGATCGCGCGTGAGCCGGATGGTGATCGCTTCCTCGTCCACGTCCTCAACCTAGCCGCCTCGACGGGCGGTGTCTTGGGACCGAGCTTTCGGGCGGGCCAACACGCTTTCCAAGTCCGTTGGTTGGGAGAAGGGGCACGGCCGTGGCCGTTCACCTGCGTTCATGGGCGAACGAGAGCCGGGCTGGTCGCTGGCGATGGACCCGCCTGTACGGCGGTGAACGTAGCTGAATGAGACAGAAACTGAGACGGGGACGCTATGGGGTGGGGCCGGTTGCTGTGGTTGCTGTATCCGACTGCTGTGCAGCAGGATTGGCTTCGTTCATCTCCAGGAACAGCGATTGTCGACCGGTTCTGGAGTCAGTTGCCGATCAGCCGACTCGCGAGTGTCGAAGAGAAATGACGGCACTGCCGAGTGAATGAGGGAACGCGGGACGGCCAGCCGCCCGTCAGGGCGGCTGGCCGTCGAGGTAGCGGCAGAAGCGATGCGTATGTGGCGGACGCGGTGCTATGAGACCAACAGAGCCAGTGCTTCCTTCGCGTTGTGCTCGGCGATTTCCTGCATCACCGTGCGGTGCGGGAAATCGCCATCGAGCAGACGAAGGGGGCCGGCCACCAGTGAGAGACGCATCGCGAGCATGTAGAGGTCGAGCCGTGCTGGATCGAGTCCGGGGCAGGACAAGGCTGGGTACTGGTCACCGAAACGAAGCTGCAGGAACACGTGCTCCCACTCGACATCGAAGAACATCAGGCCCTCGATGTCGATGAGGACGGGGTGGCCAGAGGCATCGACCAGGACATGGTCGGGCCCGAGTTCTCCGTGGATCAGTCCGTGCTGCGTGCGCGGAGCCACTCGTGTGGCCAGCTCCTGCAAGCGATCGTGCAGAGCAACTGCGGCTGATCCGATGCTGGGGTCGCGTTCGGCCGCCTCAGCGAGGTCCTCGGTGGAACGTTCGAGCACCAGTTGCTCGCATGAATCGCCACTCGCTTTGTCGCCCCGTTCGAGCACGTCCACCCTGCCGTAGTGCTGACTGTGCTGCTGGTGCATCACGTCGAGCATTGCGGCCAGCTCGCTCAAGGCATGTGATGCGCGTGCGGGGTCCGTCTTCAGGAGCGCTTCCAGAGTGCCGCCGGCAACGTCCTCGACAACTGCCACGTCCGCCGGGTAGCGGCGTCGGCTGTCGTCAGCGAGAAGCACTCCTGGAACCCGTACTCCAAGGCCGTCCAGTCTCCGCTGGGCCGCTAGGAAGGGGGCCAGCCCGGAGGCGGGAGCAAACGGGTGGGCCGGGTCGATGGCTTCCACAGTCGGCCAGAAGTCCTCATTCTCGGCCCAGCTGTAGACGATCACGCTCGCTGCATGTGATCCGCTCGTGTGAACCCGGTAGACCCCCTTCTTGCTCCCGCCGCGCAACCGGTCTACTCCGACAACGCGGGCCTCCGCCCCCAGTGCCTCATGCACGATCCCTGACAAGGCTTCACTATCCGTGAACTGGCGCATCCGCCGACCCTATCCCCGGCCAGATGCACCGTTGGGCCGAGTCGGCTTCAAGTGAATCAGCCGGTCTTGGCAGGTTCTTCGGCTCGTGCTCGGGTGCTGGCGAGGCGGTAGGAGTCGGTGCCGGTCTCGATGATGGTGCCGTTGAAGGTGAGGCGGTCGACGATGGCCGCGCAGAGGCGGGGGTCGGTGAAGGTCTTGGTCCAGCCGCCGAACGACTCGTTGGAGGCGATGGCGACGCTGTTCTTCTCCTCCCGCTCGGTCAGCACCTGGAACAGCAGCTCGGCGCCGTGCCGGTCGAGTTCCATGTGTTGGGTCGGGGACGGGACGCCGTGCACCGTTTCCGGTGCCGGTTTTCCCGTCCCCGCCCGCCGAACCGGACGTGCCCGTTGGCCGAGCATCCGGCTCTCCACGTGATCCAATGTGTCAGGCGAGGTATTCGCTGACCTGGCCGACGAAGGCCACATCGTCGTGGTTCGTCCGGCGGAAGCGTGCTCCGTCGGGATCGACCTCGTCGATGTTGTAGGGCGTGCTGATCTGCGCTCCACGAAACGTGTATCGCTGGACCCGCATCTTCGCCGGGTTGTAGAGGACGATGCCGCCCTCGGTGATGCGGTCCGTCCCGTAGTACTGAACTTGATTGGGTGATGTCGGGGCCGTTCGCCTGACAGTTGAGTGTCGGCACCGGTAGCCCTGGGGTGTGAGGTACGCGCAGGGCGGCGGACTGACCGACGCCGAGAGGACTACGCGGGAGCGGTTGCGGCTCCAAGCCGTGGAGCGTTTCGAGAGCGGGCAGAAGAACGCGGAGATTGCCGCTGCCCTGCGGATCAGTGTGCGGTCGGTTGAGCGGTGGCGTCGGGCCTGGCGGGAGGGCGGTGAGGCCGGGGTTCTGTCGAAGGGGTCACCGGGAAGACCTCGGCTCAACGAAGTCCAGGTCGCCAGGCTGGAGCGGGAGTTGGAGCGTGGTCCGCTGGCTCACGGCTGGACGGACCAGCGGTGGACGCTGGCACGGATCAAGACGCTCATCGGCCGGCTGTTCCACGTCTCCTACACGGTCGAGGGCACCTGGAGGCTGCTGAAGCGACACGGCTGGAGCTGGCAGCAGCCCACTCGTCGGGCCATCGAGCGCGATGACGACGCGGTCGAGGTATGGAAGAAGGAGACCTGGCCGCGGGTAAGAGCATCGCGGCGGAGCGCGGGGCCTGGATCGTCTTCGAAGACGAGGCCGGGCAGTCGATGACTCCGCCGCGCGCCAGAACCTGGGGCCGGATCGGCCAGACCCCGGTCGTGAGGGTGAGGGGCCGCGGCTCCGGGCGGGTGTCGATGGCGGGCATGACCTGCTATAAGCCGGGCGAGCGGTCCCGGCTGATCTACGCGATCCGCGAGTATCGCGGCCGCAAGGACGAACCGAAGGGCTTCGGCTGGCGCGACTTCCGCGACCTGATCGTCCGCGCCCGCACCCAGCTCGGCGGCCCGATCGTCCTGGTCTGGGACAACCTCCGCCTGCACCTGACCGCCGGCATGCGTGCGTTCATCGAGACGAACGCCGAGTGGCTCACCGTGTTCCACCTGCCCACCTACGCCCCGGACCTCAACCCACAGGAGGGCATCTGGTCACTGGTCAAACGCGAGATCGGCAACCTCGCCGCCGCGGACCTCACTCAGATCACCCGAGCCGTGAAACGTCGGCTCAAGAGGATCCAGTACCGTCCGGAACTCGTCGACGGCTGCCTCGCAACCACCGGCCTGACCCTGGAGAGCTGACGTGACTCATTCCTCCTCCCAGTTCGCGTAGTCGCCCATCGCCACGTCATCGCACAAGGTCTCCCACAACCCGTTGTCTGCGAGTGCGGTGGCATCGAGAGCAACGAGGAGCCGACGAAGCTCGTCCGCCACCTCCTGGAACCTGTCCTCCTCGTCTTCCTCGTAGAACGGGAAGCGGGCGATGGTGCCCGCGACGCACCGATGGAAGGCCCCGAGGTCACTGTTCACATGCCAGGCGGTCGCGGACCCGATCTTGGGGATCTGCACGACGCGCCGCGAAGCCACATCGACGCCGAGCCGACCGAACAGGCCGCTGGACCCAAAGACGACCAACCCGCTCTCACCGATCCCGTCCAGGAGCGTCGCCTCAGTCAGCGGCTGGTACTCATAACCGATCAGCCCTGCTGGGACGCCGACTTCCCAAAGATCGGCGGCGATCTCGACAGGCACCCCTGGTGAGCAGCCGATACGGACCACGGCGTACTGGGGCAACGGCAACGGCGGGAAGTCTCGGATCACACGAGCATCATCCTCGTGCTCCGGCCACACCAGGAAGGCGCGAGCTGGCCCCTGCCACCTACGGCGGGCCCCGACATCACTCAATCAAGTTCAGTAGCTGATGGCAGTCAGGGCGTTTCACTGCGCGCAGCCGGTGGTTGGGTGCGCTGGCCCTCTTTTGTGTCACGACGCACCGTCCGGCGGATACACGCCCTGATCGTGCCCGCCGACGTTCGGCAGCCGCAGCCCGCCGCGCTCTCGGCGGGCCACCCCGGTTGCCTACGACATCATTACGTTTCCCATGCTGCACAGCCGACCAGTCTGCGGGTGCTAGGGGGCTCAGCACACGCCATAAGGGGCGGCCGTCCATGGCTGGCCGTGACAAGCTGTCAGCGCATCCGAACGGAACCTGCGTGCTTGCTTCATGGCGTCGGGCAGCGAAGAGGCCGACCTGAGCGGGGTGCCGCATCATCCGTCTCTGCCGTGCCACGTGAAGCGGGGGCGAACAGCCGGTCTGCCCCCGGAGAGTCGGCTCCGCCCGGGCGACGGTGGAGTCGGAGTGACCGCAACGACACGGGTCGAGCTCGAGTTTCCGAGGGTCCGCCTTTCGAGCCAGACGTCACCGGAAGTACGGATCGTCTCGCGTCAGCGGATGCGGCGGAGGGCGTCGGGCGCACGGTCGGCCAGAGCGGGGTGACCGTCGACGGCCATGACGAGGTCGGCTTCGGCAAGCAGGGAGCGCAGGACGTGCACGATGCCGTCCGTCCCGTCGAGGGCCAGGCCGTAGGCGTAGGGTCGGCCGACGCATGCGGCTGTGGCACCGAGGGCGAGGGCCTGGATGATGTCTGCTCCCGTGCGGACGCCGGAGTCGAACACGGCGGGCAGGCCGTCGGCGCCTCGACCACGGCAGGTAGGGCGTCGAGGGCGGGCAGGCCGCCCTTGGCCAGGCGGCCGCAGGCCAGTTCGGCGGCACGCTCGGCTAGCCGGATGCGACTGGGCCCCGGCCATTGTCGGTTGGGGCCTCGCTCCTGGGCACGGCGCGGGCGACCCCACCGGTTGTCGGTCCCCTGACACGGCAGCGATGGGGACGAAGGCAGCAGCCACAGGCCTTGGCGGCATTCGTCTCCGGTGTCCGTCCGGAACTCCGACTCGTATGGCCACGAGGTCAGTGCAGCAGTGCGGTGCTTGCCGGAACGAGTGAATTGGGGTCACTGCCCAGACACAACGCCTGCATGCTGCCCACTCAGGTGCGCATCCTCGGTGGTGGGTGAGTCTCCGCGTGCGACCGTTGACTGTCGGTGGCCCCGATCACCTGACACCTCGCCGGCCTGCAGCGCCGACTTCGGGCCGCCACCAGCTGAGACGACGACCCTTGTGACGGTCGGCGCCGACCAGTGCTGTGAACATCTGCCCACGGGCCCCTCACCAGCAGGCTGACCAACCGCTCGCCTCCTCACCACCTCGTCGCCGAACAACAAGCAGAACACCGCGACTACGCCCACGGTCCCGTTCATCGGCTCGAGCACGCACGAACACTGACGGGCGCCCAGGTCAGGCGGTGGTCGTGGCGCGGGGTAAGAAGACGCGAACGGGCAGCAGCAGCCCGGCGAGCGACAGAACGATGAACACCACTTGGTGTACATGGTCCTTGCCCGGCGGCAGCCCTCCCGCCAAGTGGGCGATCCAGAAGGCCGGGTAGTACCACTGTGCGTACCACGCCCACCGTTCCCCGCAGCGGAACGGTAAGAGGGTGATCAGTACACCGAACAGGCCCATGCCGATCGCGGCCGCACCGTCGGCCCGCATGAGTTGCTTGTCGCCGGCCCCCGGTGCGACCGCGGCGACGACACCGAAGATCAGGATGCCGATACCGACGATGAGAAGGCAGATCCACGCTGCCTTCAGGCGCGCGCTGTTGTGCTGCATGCGCGATTCGTATCCGCTTCCGGCGAAGGAGACGCAGAGCGTCTGCCGTGACTGAGGGTGCCGAGGCCGGACGAGGCGATTGGGGCGGAGTGCTGCAGGTTTCCGGGTACGGAGGAGGGGGCCCAGCCGGTTGTCGGCGTGGGCTGAAAGAGGTCTCGGTGGCCGAGTCTGCCTTGAGCCACGACGCCCGTATCGTCAGCCGTCAACTTGCCCCTCGGACACAACGATTGGGTCTGGGGCTCTGCGGTGCTTGCTGCGGCGCTGGCATGGGTGAGCGCTTCGATGGTGGCGGAGAGCCGGTCCGGGGCGAAGGCGCGGGCGATCCACTGATCCAGGGCCTGGCAGACGATGTCTTCGCGCAGGTAGACGGTGCGCGGGTGGGTGAGGTCGGGATAGAGGGCGGCTTCTTCCTCTTTGAACTCGCAGCGGTAGTAGACGCGGCTGCGGATGGTGGCGGGCTGCATCTTGCGCCCGCACAGGCTGCACCGGACCCGGCCGCGCAGGGCGTAGGGCCGCCCGCCCCGCTTGCCGGCGCGCTCCTGCCGCCCCTGGTTGCGGGCGCGCTGTGTGCGCACGATGCGGGCGGCATCGAAGAGATCGGGGCTGATGATCGCTTCGTGGGCGGGCTCAATGGAGTGGATCCACTCCTCGGGCGGGTTGTGGGTCATGTGGGTGCGGTGGCCGAGGGTGACGTCGTCGACGTCGAGGAGGTGTTCTTCCTTGCGCTGCTTGTTCCAGACCTCGTGGCCGGTGTAGCGGGGGTTGAGGAGGATGGCGCGCACGGCGCCCTGCTGCCACGCGGTCTTCTTGCGGTGCGGATTTCGGGTGGCGTCGTGGGCGGAGGGGCAGGCTTCCCGGGTGAGCTGGGCGGCGATGGCGCTGTAGCTCATGCCCTCCACGTACAGGCGGAAGATCCGCTGCACGACCGGTGCGGCGGCGGGGTCGGGCTCGAGTTTGTGGATGCGCTGGCCGGCGGCGGCCTTCGAGGGGTTGGGGTGGGGGCCTGCGTCGGCGATCCGGTAGCCGTAGGGCGGTCTCCCGCCGAGATAGCGGCCCTGGAGCTGGGCCTGGGAGCCCATCGCGGTCCGCACCCGGATCTTGATCCGGTTGCGTTCACCCTTGCTCATGCCGCCGAAGACGGACATGACGAGGTCGTGGGCCTCGTTGTCGGGGTCGATGGGTCCGCCGAGCTTCACGAGCACAGGGCCCACTTGCTGGCCCTACTTCTCGATGACGAAGTAGATGGCCCGGTGCTCATCCACCTTCTCCAGCAGGCCACTGTCCGCCAGTCGTCGGTACACCTCTCGGATGTACTTCTCGGAGGGGTGGTAACCGGCGTCTCGCAGGGTCTGCATTCCGCGGCTCGGGTCCCAGGTTCCGCCGAGCGCGCGAACGGACTTCTCCAGGGACTCTCGCTGAGTGTTCTCAGCCTTCTGCACCTTGGCCATGTGGTTGCGGATGCTTTCAGGGGCGCCCTTGTAGTCGCAGTGGTCGCACTTTTTCCAGGCGCCCGCTTCGACGGCTGCGTCGGTGACTGGGTTGTCGGGGCCATAGCCCTGGCTCTTAGACGTCGTCTCATTTGGATCGCTGGGTAATCTGCACCGTGTGGTGATGGTCGAGCGCATGGTGCCGGACGAGTTGTGGGAGCTGTTCCAGCGGGTGGTACCGCCTGCTCCATCGCGGCCGCAGGGTGGTGGTCGGCGCCGGTATGGGGATCGTGAGGTGCTGGCCGCGATCATCTTCGTGGCCACGACAGGCTGTACCTGGCGGCAGTTGCCGCCGGTCTTCGGCCCGTCGGGGCCGACTGCGCACCGGCGCTTCACCGAGTGGACCGCCGCCCGGGTCTGGGCGAAGCTGCACCGCCTCATCCTCGACGAGCTGGGCTCGCGCGGAGAGCTTGACTGGTCGCGCTGCGCCATCGACTCGGTGAACATGCGGGCCCTGAAAGGGGGGACCTGACAGGTCCGAATCCTGTGGACCGGGGCAAGAAAGGCTCGAAGATCCACTTGATCACCGAGCGGACCGGTTTACCCCTCTCCATCGGGATTTCCGGCGCGAACCTGCACGACAGCCAGGCACTCGAGCCACTCGTGTGCGGCATCCCGCCGATCCGATCCCGCCGCGGCCCGCGCCGACGACGGCCCGCCAAGCTGCACGCGGACAAGGGCTACGACTACGACCACCTGCGCCGATGGCTACGCCAGCGAGGCATCCGGCACCGCATCGCCCGCAAGGGCATCGAGTCCTCCACCCGGCTGGGCCGGCATCGCTGGACGATCGAGCGCACGATGTCCTGGCTGGGCGGCTGCCGCCGTTTGCACCGACGCTACGAACGCAAGGCCGAGCACTTCCTGGCCTTCACCGCCATTGCCTGCAACCTCATCTGCTACCGCCGACTCACCAAATGAGACGACGTCTTAAGGAGTTCGGCGACGGAGCTGTTGTGGTGGACGGCGAGGTAGGCGGCTTCGGCGATCTTGTCATGACCGGCGGCGAAGGTGCGTCCGTAGCCGACGGCGGTCTGGCAGCCGCAGTAGCAGCGGTTGGTGGTCGCGGTGTCTGTCATGCCGTCAGGTTAGGGCACCCCGGAGGCCCCTAGTAAGGCTTGGAAACCCTTGGATTTCTAGGATGATAGAAGATGGGTGGCGCTCCGTGCCCCACGCTGGGCGCTACATGTCCGTTCATCTGGGGTGAAAATGGGCGTCAGGCATGTGAGGCAAGTGCACTGTTCAGGGACGTGCCTGACAGATATCCGAGGAGTGTCAGGCATGTTGGCCATGCCTGTCAGGCGCCGGCTTCGGGTCGGCCGAACCGAGTCGAGCGGGCGTTTCGCGCCGGGCTGCCGAGCGGGATGAGCGGGCCGTTGCCGCGTGGTGGACGAGTGGTCACGGGTAAGAGGACAGCGAAGTTCCTGGGCGCTTGAATCGTCTTCGAGGATGAAGCCGGGCAGGACCTGAAACCAGGCAAGGGCCGCACGTGGTCGAGACGCTGACGGACTCCTGTGGTCAAGGTGACGGGCAAGGGCTCGGGCCGGGTCCTGATGGCCGGCATGATCTGCGTCAGGCCGGGCCGCGAAACCAGGATGATCTACCGGACGCAGACACACCAGGGCCGTACGGGCGAGAAGAAGGGCTTCCGGGCCCGCGAGTTCGCCGAACTGATCACCGCTGCACGTCGTCAGCTCGACGGCGCCCCGCTGATCCTGGTGTGGGACAACGCCAGCACCCACCACGCCAAGCCCCTGCGGGAGTTCTGCGACCGCAACAGCGACTGGCTCATCATCGTCAAGCTCCCGCCCTACGCGCCAGACCTCAACCCTGTCGAAGGCGTATGGGCCCACCCGAAGAAGTCCCTGGCCAACCTCGCACCCCACAAGGTCGAAGACCTCACTCCGCTGGTGAAGAACCGCTTACGCGGCATCCAACGCCGACCCGAGGTCCTCAACGGCTTCATAGCCGAGACGGGACTGACACTGGAGCCCCGTAACCCAGTCACCCCGACCGTTCAACCTCAGCGGTAACTTCTCCGGCCGCCTAGTTCCCGGCATGGTACGGACTGGGCACCTGAACGAACGGGCTCATGTCCAGTTAGTGGAATATTGCCTGATTTATGAAAGGTAAGGCAAACCGTGAACTTGCCGCGATAGATGAAGGGTTACTCTGTCGGGCACAGGAAGGTCCCGGGGGGCGGTCACGCATCCCGGTGGCGCGGTTTGACCTACGCGCGTCATGCACGCCTCAAAATGCCGCTGAACAGGACTGGCGCTCAGGGAATGACAGATAAGACGTTGCCGAACGCCGAGCAAGTCCTCAGAATAGGCCGCGCACCCGACAACGACCTCGTCGTGCCGGACCCCATGGTTTCCCAGTACCATGCGGTACTGGGAAAGACGGTCGAGGGTGAGCCTGAAATAAGGGACCTCAACAGCTCGAACGGCACGTATGTCAATGGTCATCAGGTTGTCCGGCACGTGCTCGGCTCGAGTGACATTGTTGCGATCGGTCATTCCAGGTTCCATCTGGCAGACGGTCGGCTGGTGCGCGCCGACGGGGGCACAGGTTCTTTCATCGCCAGGGACCTGACAGTCCGGGTGCGCCAGCGCAGCGAGACGAAGACCCTGCTCAACCAGGTCAGCCTCGACCTTCCCGAGAAGGCCCTTGTCGGCATCGTAGGTCCGTCGGGTTGCGGTAAGTCCACTCTGCTGCGGGCACTGACGGGCTATCAGCCCGCCGACGAGGGCGAGGTGCTCTACGACGGCCTCAACCTCTATACGCACTTCGCGGAACTCCGCCAGCGCGTGGCCCTCGTCCCACAGGACGATGTCCTTCATCCGCAGCTCACCGTGCGCAAAGCGCTGAGCTACGGAGCCAAACTGCGTTTCCCGCGCGACAGCGATGCCGCCACCCGTGAAGAGCGCGTCAAGGAGGTGCTGGAGGAACTGGGCCTCTCGCACCGTATGGATACCCGGATCACCGCGCTCTCCGGCGGTCAACGCAAACGTGTCTCAGTCGCCATGGAACTGCTGACCAAACCCGCCCTGCTGTTGCTGGACGAACCGACCTCCGGCCTCGACCCTGGTCTGGACCGGCAGGTCATGCAGATGCTGCGGGGTCTCGCGGACGGTGGTCGCCGCGTTGCCGTGGTCACGCACAGCATCGCCAACCTCCATCTGTGTGACCGCCTGTTGGTCCTGGCCCCAGGGGGCCGTACCGCGTATTTCGGCCCGTCGCAGTACGCGTTGGAGTTCTTCGGGTACGACGACTGGGCGGACGTCTTCCACGCCTTCGACCTTCATCCCGACCGGGACTGGACGGCCCGCTACCACAAATCGATTCACTACCGCACGTACACCACGGTCATGGAGGAGGTGGCGGCCCAGCGTACCGACCCACCCGCCGATGGAACGCAGCCCGAGAAGCCCGGCGCGGAGGGTTTGAAGAAACACAGGAAGCAGAGGAAACGGCCGAAGGCGGGCGGCGGGCTGCGGGAATTCGCCGGTGCAGAATCGGTTCGTCCGCCGAGCTGGCGCTCCCAGTTCACCACCCTGATGCGTCGCAACTTGTCGGTCATCGCAGCAGACCGAGGCCATGCGGGTCTGCTACTCGCGCTGCCGCTGATCATGGGGGTGCTCAGCGTGACAGTGCCCGCCCAGTACGGCTTCATGGCCGCCACACAGACCTGCGCGAAGCTGGCGTCCTGCGCTCCGAACTACAACGTCGACGCCCAACCCGTACTGCTGGTGCTGGCAGTGGGTGCCTGTCTGACCGGTACCGCGAACTCAGTGCGAGAGTTGGTCCAGGAACGCGTCGTCTACCAGCGGGAACGCGCCATAGGGCTGGCCCGGTCCGCCTACGTCCTGTCAAAGGTGATGGTCCTGGGGCTGATCACCGCAGTACAGGGATTCGTGGTGGTCGCGATCGGACTGGCCGGCCGTCGGCTGCCGCCGGTGGGACTGGTGACCACACCGTCCGAGATCGAGTTGGTACTGGCGGTAGTGCTGCTCTCCACGACCTCGATGATGCTCGGCCTGATCATCTCCGCCCTGGTGCGCACTGCCGAGAAGACGATGCCCCTGCTGGTGCTCGCCACAGTCGTCCAGGTGATGTTCAGCGGTGCAGTCTTCCCGCTCTTCAATCAGGTGGGTCTGAATCAGCTCTCCTGGCTCGTCCCCTCCCGCTGGGCGGTCGCCGCGCAGGCGGCCACCATCAACCTGAGCCGGATCGGCCCACCCGCGGACGACAAGCACCCCCACTCCGCCGACCCGCTCTGGGTCCACACCGCCCACCAGTGGTGGCTGGATGCAGGGGTGCTGGAAGGCTTGGGGCTGGTTGGCATCATCGTGGTACTGGTGCTCCTCCGGCGCCACGAGCCGCTGGTCATGCGCCGCGGCTGACGCCAATACCTTCGAAGGGCGGGTTCGGTGCCGGAACGCCGTGTGCTTCCGCCGGACCTTCGTCGAGCAGATACCGGGCCTCACCAGTTCGTCGGCAATGTGTTCGGGGGGCGCGCCGGCCAGCTCCAAAACCGAGGGGGCGCGGGCTGGGTGGCCCGAGGCCCACCCAGCCGCTCCGGCGGCCACGCATTCCGGCCCTCCGCGCGCGGTTCCGACGCGCGACCCCGGAAGGCGCAGGCGCCCCCGCCTGCTGAATTCGGCTGGACGCACATGGATGACGGCCGCTGCGGCACGCCCTCTTGTGCGCGGGAAACGAAGTGGTGTGTGCTGACGCGCGTTCCCGATCTTCCGTGGAGGGGTGACCATGGCTGGACTGTCCCGTCGCAGGCTCCTCGGCTCCGCGCTGGGCGTCGGTGGGCTCGCCGCCGCGTCCTTGCTCCCGCCCAACCTGCAACGCGCCATGGCCGACACGGCCCACCGGGCGGTATCGCCCCACGACATCGAGCATGTCGTGATCCTCATGCAGGAGAATCGATCGGTCGATCACTATTTCGGCACCATGCGCGGGGTACGGGGTTTCGACGACCCGGACGCGGCCATCCTGCCGACCGGCAGACCGGTGTTCTACCAACCGGACCCGGAGAACCCGGACGGCTACCTGCGCCGTTCCACCTCGACACCAGGACCACCAGCTCGCAGGCCATCCCGTCCACCAGACACGCCTGGTCGGTGCAGCAGGAGGCCTGGAACAACGGCCGGATGGACAACTGGGTGTCGGCGCACCGCAAGGCGGACGGTGAGGCCAACGGCCCGTTCACCATGGGCTACTACGAGCGCGCCGACATCCCCATCCGATTCCAATTCGCGCTCGCCGAGTCCTCCAGCCTTTGCGACGCCTACCACTGCTCGCTGCTCGGCCCCACCTGGCCCAACCGGCTCTACCACTGGACCGGCACCATCGACCCGAACGGCCTTGCCGGCGGGCTGGTCATCAGCAACGTCATCCCCGAGCCGTTCCGCTGGACCACCTACCCCGAGCGGCTCACCGAGGCGGGCGTGTCCTGGCACGTCTACCAGGAGGAGGACGACTACGGCTGCAACGCACTGGAGTTCTTCCAGCAGTACCAGGACGCCGAACCCGGCGACCCGCTCGCGGCGACCGGCGAGTTCGGTGACGACCCAGAAGGTCCCGCCGGGTCCCAGGACCTTCCGGACACGGTCGAGGAAGGCCGGCTTGTCGTCCATCCACAGGTCCCCGAACCAATCACCGATCCGGGGCCCATCTCCTGTCTGGGCATACGTCGCCGGGACCGGCTCGCCGGAGTGATCCACGAGTACCGGCACGCCGCCTGACCTGGTCGGACGAAATATTCGGCAGCCGCAAGGTCAAGCGGTGGACGTCAGGCGGGGGAAGAAGACGCGAACGGGCAGCAGCAGCCCGGCGAGCGACAGAACGATGAACACCACCTGGTGGACATGGTCCTTGCCCGGCGGCAGCCCTCCCGCCAAGTGGGCGATCCAGAAGGCCGGGTAGTACCACTGCGCATACCACGCCCACCGTTCCCCGCAGCGGAACGGTAAGAGGGTGATCAGCACACCGAACAGGCCCATACCGGTCGCGGCCACACCGTCGGCCCGCATGAGTTGCTCGTCGCCGGCCCCCGGTGCGACCGCGGCGACGACACCGAAGACGAGAATGCCGACACCGACGATGAGAAGGCAGATCCACGCTGCCTTCATACGCGCGCTGTTGTGCTGCATGTGCAATTCGTACCCGCTTCCGATGAAGGGGACGCAGCGCGTCTGCCGTGACCGAGGGTGCCGAGGCCGGACGAGGCGACGGGGCGGAGTACTGCAGGCTTCCGGGTACGGAGGCCCAGCCGCTTGCCGCCGTGCGCTCAAAGAGGTCTGCGGCGGTGCGCGGACTGCCGGCGGATGGGTGTGCATCGTCCACAAAGGGGGACGAGCATCGATCTCAACAGGCACTGTCGTCCGCTTACCCGCCAGAGCTGCGATCAGACGCGTTCCACTTCGAGGTGAGGCCCACAGTCGACCGAAGGCCGCCTGGGGGTATCCGAAGCCATGAAGGCCCTCAAGACGTTCATTGCCATTTGACAACTATGACCCTAGAGCAACAAAGTAGCCGTGTCGTACAGCATGGGGAAGGACGTGGAATGTTCCGGTGGGCGGAGACCGCTCCGCGCGCTGGCCACCGACGCCCCGTCGTGTCGGGAACTCTGGTCGCGCGACGTGGCGTTCAGGCCGTGCGGTCGCCGGGCTGCGCCCCTTTGTCGTGTATCTGGAACGCCGCCGCGTCGCAGAACGCCTCCAACCCCTCTAGCAGCGCCGCTCGTTTGCCGCTGGGCATCAGCCTCAGCACCGCCTGCAGCTCCTCCTCCCTGCGTGCGCGCAGCTCGTCGAGGAAGGCGCGGCCCCGGATGCTGAGGTGCAGCCGGACCTCGCGCCGGTCGGCCTTGCCGATCACGCGCTCGACGAACCCGGCTGCGACCAGCCGGTCGCAGAGCCGGCTGGTCGCGGGAGGCGCGGAAGAGAGTGCGTCACACAGCGTGCGCAGGTTGATACCGTCCTGGTGCTCCAGGGTCAACAACACCCGCATCTGCGACGCCGACGCCGGCGCGGTGGAGGCCCGGCCCCACAGGACTTCCAGCAACTCCCCAGCCGTCGCGGTCACTCGGGCGACCTCGACGGGTTCTGGGCGGGGGCGGAAGGCGGCCACTGTCACACTCTCGCAGGCACTGGGACGGTCGCCAGCGTACTAGGCGCCCGCAGCGGCAACAGATGGTTTGGACGGCTTGGCGCGGCTATCGAGCGGCCTCGTCGCGAGCGAGGCCCGTAAGTGTCCGCCGAAGGATTGGTGTGTTTACCACCGTGAACAGATATGTGACCGCTGAGCGGGCCTTGCGCGCAGCGGCACCCCACGAGTTGCTCGACGCCGTACGGCGCGTGCTGGTCGAGCAGTACGGGGCGGAGTCCGCCGACCTGTTGCTGGCCGACTACGGCCTGACGGTGCTTCAGCCCGTGTCGGTGCTACCGCACACCGCGGAGCCGGTGTCCGCGCACAACAGTGTGGCGGGCCGTGCTTTCGGTGCCCAAGAACCAGTCGTCGAACCCGCCTGCGACGGCCGCGTGCGGGTGCACCTTCCGGTCAGCGTGCGCGGGGACCGGCTGGGCGTGCTGTCCGTGACCCTGCCACACAAGAGCGGCGTCCGGGAACTGCTGGGTGAGCTCTCCGACATCGCGGAGGTACTCGGCCACGAGGTGGTCGTCGCGGAGCGTGACACGGACCTCTACCTGCACGCACGGCGCAAGGACCGGCTCACGTTGGCCGCCGAGATGCAGTGGCAGCTGCTGCCAGGGCGCTCCTGCTCCCGCCCCGAATACGACCTGGCCGCGCAGTTGGAGCCGGCTTACGCGATCTTCGGTGACAACTTCGACTGGTCCGCCACGGCCGACCACCTGATGCTGTACGTCACCAACGGCATGGGTGAGGGGATAGAAGCCTCCCTGCTGACGAACCTGGCCATCAACGCCCTGCGCAACGCCCGGCGCGCCGGGCTCGCCATCGACGACCAGGCCGCCCTGGCCGACCAGGCGGTGTACGCCCACTACCGGGGTCGCTGCTACCTGTCGGTGCTGATGTTCGACTTCGACCTCGCGACGGGCCGCGCCAAAGTCGTGGACGCCGGCTCGCCGCAGATGCTGCGGCTGCGAGGCGGCACGGTGGAACACGTCACCTTCGAGGCGCAGCTTCCGTTGGGCATGTTCGAGGAGACCGACTATGTGGCTCAGGAGTTCCGGGTCGAGCCCGGCGACCGGCTCGTCTTCGTCAGCGACGGGGTGTACGCGGTGGCCGACCCCAAGGGTGAGGTGTACGGCGATGTCGCGCTCGTCCGGGCGATCCAGGCGACCCGGCTGCTGCCGGCCGCCGAGGTCCCGCGCGCCATCCTGCGGGAGCTGACCGGGCACCGCGGTCGTTCGGTTCCTGACGACGACGCGCTCGTCGTCTGCCTCGACTGGCACGGAATCTGACCGAAGCCCGGATCGGCGGCCGCCCGCCTTGCTGTGTGGCGATCCCGTGTTGTTTGCACCGGACCGACGACGCTAACGTTTGCCATGAGGCAATAATCGCGTCTCAGGTGCGGTCGATCGACGGCCCTGTACAGAGGAGACGATGAAGGTGTCGGAGCAAGAGGCGGTCGAGTCGACGGCGCGCCGGCTGGGATCTTTCCTGAAGCGCCGCCGGGAGCAGATCGCTCAGCGTTGGGCCGATGCACCGCTCTTCCGGACTGTGTTCACCGTATCGCGCGAAGAAGCGGTCGAGGCGTGCAAGGCCGTCGTGGACGCGCTGTCCGACGTCGCCTCGTCCGGACGCCTGGAGGACATCACCTCGTCCGGCTTCGACAGCGTACGCGACCAGCTGGGACGCATGTCCGGTACACGGACCCGGGCGGGGGCGAGCCCGGCCCAGATCGCGGACGAGGTGGCTGCCTTGCGGGCGCCGGTCGTCGACTTGCTGCGGGCTGAGTTCTCCGATCCCTCCACTCCTGAGGCGGTCGAGGGCCTGCTGGCGTTGGCGGCCCTCATGGGAACCCTGCGGCTGGTGGTGATGCAGGCGGCGCTGAGTTCGGGCGAGGAACTGATCGCACGGCAGCGGCAGCAGCTGCTCGAAGCGGCCACGCCGGTCATCAGCCTGTGGGAGGGCGTTGTCGCCGTACCCCTGATCGGCACGCTGGACAGCGCCCGCAGCCAGGTCGTCATGGAGTCCCTGCTGCAGTGCATCGTGGACCAGCGTGCCCGCTACGCCATCCTGGACATCACCGGTGTGCCCACGGTCGACTCGCTTGTCGCGCAGCACCTGATGAAGACGGTGGCCGCGGCGCGGCTGATGGGCGCCGAGTGCATCGTCTCCGGCATCCGCCCGGCCATCGCCCAGACCATTGTGCAACTCGGCATCGATCTCAGTTCCGTCCTCACCCGCGCCTCGCTCGCCGACGCCCTGGCCTACGCCCTCAGTCGGCTGGGTATCGAAGTGTCTCCCCGTGCGAGCATGCGGTGACCGCTCCTTACCCGGTCCACGCGACCGGGGTCCCGGTCTTGGCGCTGGGGGAGACCCTGCTGGTCAGCCTTCAGGGGGAGCTGCATGACGGCATGGCCGAGCAACTCCAGCAGGACATCAGCCACCGAATCGCCGACAGCGGGGCGAACGGTGTGATCATCGACATCTCCGGTGTGGAGGTCGTCGACTCCTTTCTGGGACGGATCCTTGCCGAGATCGCGGCGAGCGCCAGTTTGCTGGCGGCCCGCACGGTCGTCGCCGGCATGCGGCCGGCTGTGGCGATCACGCTGGTCGAGCTCGGCCTCACCCTGCCCGGACTGACCACCGCGCTTGACGTCGACCGCGCGCTTGAACTCCTCACCCGGAGGTCCACGCCGAGCGCCTCGGACGGTCGCGAGAAGGGGACGTGATGCCGGCCTCCGACCCCGCCGTCGAAACGAGCCTGCCGATCCGCTCGGACGCGGACCTCGCGTGGGTCCGCCAGCAGGTACGCCAGAGCGCAGCCAACCTCGGCTTCGGACTGGTGCAGCAGACGAAGCTGGTCACCGCCGCCAGCGAACTGGCCCGCAACACCCTGGTCCACGGCGGCGGCGGGCACGTGGAAGTCACGCCACTGACTCGGGGTCTGACTCGGGGGCTGCGGTTGTCCTTCGTCGACAGCGGTCCCGGCATCCGCGACGTCGAGCTGGCCATGACCGACGGATACAGCAGTGGCAGCGGTCTGGGACTCGGTCTCAGCGGTGCCAAACGCCTCGTCGACGAGTTCGAGATCGACACCGAACCCGGCCGGGGCACGACCGTCACCGTCATCGCCTGGACCACAGGCGTACCCGCGGCCCGGTCGGAGGTGTGATGGCGCGCGTCTGGGACATCCCGGTGTACGACTCCACCCGCGTACGGGACGTCCGGGTGGCGGTCGAGGCGGCCAGTGCCCATGTCCGTCTCGACCCGCACCGCACCGCGGTCGCCGCCCTGGTCGCCACCGAGCTGGCCACCAACCTGGTCAAGCACGCCGGCGGCGGTCGGGTCGTGATCGACATCGTCGACCGGCCCGGCGCCACGCGCGCCCCCGGGGTGCAGGTGACAGCCATCGACTACGGTCCAGGCATCCACGACATCACCGTGGCCCTCCGCGACGGGTACACCACCAGCGAGGCGTCGCTCGGCGCCGGCCTGGGCACCTGCGTGCGCATATCCAACGATTTCGACCTGTATAGCACCCCTCGCGGGACCGTTGCGGTCGCCCGCGTCGACCAGGGGCCCGCACCGTGTCGGGACCAGAGGGGGCAGGGCCCGAGGGCGGGAGGGATCAACGTCCCCCTCGGCCGGAACGAGCACTCGGGAGACGCCTGGAGCTGCGCCCGGTCGGGCAGCCGCGTGACCCTGATGCTCGCCGACGGCCTCGGCCACGGCACCCAGGCGGCGCAGGCGTCCAGCGCCGCCGTCGATGAGCTGCACCGCTCGGCACACCTGCCACCTGAGGAGATGCTGCGCCTCATGCACCCGACCCTGCGGCCCACCCGCGGCGCGGCAGTCGCCGTCGCGCAAGTCGACACCGACTCCGGGGAGCTGACGTTCGCCGGCGTCGGTAACATCGGCGCCCGCTGGCACGCCGGCGACTCATGGGAGCATCTGATCTCCCACCCTGGCATCGTCGGCGCCCAGTACCCGGCGACCGTGCCCGCACGTCGCCTGCCCTGGCGGCCGGGCGGCCTGCTCGTCCTGCACAGCGACGGTCTGCCGAGTCGATGGGCACCGCCCGACGATCCCGACCTCCTCACCCGTGACCCGGCGGTGGTCGCGGCGACCATCCTGCGTGATGCCAGCAGCGCCGCCAGCCCCGTGCGCGACGACACCAGCGTGGCCGTCCTGGCCTCCGACCCCGTGGACCGACGCCATGATCCCGCCTGACGTCCGGAAGATCACCACAGTCGGCGAGGTCGCCCGAGCCCGAACATTCGTGGCGCACCTCGCAACCTCCCTGGGAGCGCCCGAGGTCGAACGAGCACGCTTCCTCACCGCACTCACCGCACAGTTGCGGCGGTCTCTCGGCCAAGGCGGCGCCCAGCTCACCATCACCGTCCAGCAAACAGGCCCGGACAGGTCCGTGCGCGTACGGACTGTCGTACAGCCGGCCACGCGGGCCCCGGGGCAGGCCTCGCCGTGGCACCGCGCCCTCTCCTGCCCCGGCCCCATGACACAGGACTCGCATCTCCCGGCGCACCCGGACGACACCGCGCCGGCCGAAGCCCTGCTGGCGGCGGACGAGGAGACGGCGGCGGTTCTGCAGAGGCTGGACGAGTCGGAGAACTTGGTCAGGCTCCACCGTGAGGAACTGCACCAGACCAACCAAGGCGTGCTGGCCCTGCACGCCGAACTGGACGCCGCCGCGCTGACCCAACAGAAACTGCTCGACGCGGAACGGGCCGCGCGCGGCGAGACGGAGAAGGCACGACGCCTGCTGACCTTCCTCGCCAACGCCAGCGCGGTCGTCACCGCGTCACTCGATCACGAGGACATCGTGCGCCGTCTGCCCGACCTGCTCATTCCGGAGTACGCCAGCCATGTCGACGTCTGGCTCTTCGACGAAGACGAGAAGACAGCCGGAAACGACCTCCACTCCGCCGCCGCGGTGGCCGCCGCCCGCACCGACCGCCCGCAGCACGCCGGACCGCACCCTGGCGACCTGCCCGGCATCGACGACCGCCCGCCCTCCGCCCTGTCGCCGGACCGGCCTCTGCTGTGCATCCCCCTCACCGTGCGGCGATCCCTGGGCGTACTGACACTCACGGCCCCCGGGGACCACTTCGACGCCGACACCAGCGTCATGCTGCTCGAACTGGCCCGCCGTATCGCCATCGCCCTGGACAACGCCCTGCGCTACGAACACCACCGGGACACCGCCGAGGAACTGCAGCGAGCCCAGCTCACCGACCTACCCGCTGCCGACGGCCTGCACCTGGCCGCCCGGTACCTGCCCGCCACCCGCGGCCTCAACATCGGCGGCGACTGGTACGACGCCTTCTTCCAGCCCGACGGCAGCCTGCTGGCCGTCATAGGAGACGTCACCGGACACGGACTGCGCGCCGCCGTCATCATGGGCCAGCTGCGCACGGCACTGCGCGCGTACGCGATCGAGGAGACCAGCCCCGCCCAGATCCTCACACGGCTGCACCGCATGCTCTGCCACCAGCAGCCCAACCTCTACGCCACCGCCATGATCGCGCGCTTCAGGCCCGACGACCTCCAGGTGACGTGGGCCGCCGCCGGCCACCCGCCGGCCGTGGTCCGTGCTCCCGGCGGCGCCGTGCGTGTCCTGGACGACAAGCCCGGGGTCATGCTGGGCGTGCCGATTCCCTTCGAGTACGAGGATCACACGACCGAGATCGAACCGGGTTCGACACTAGTGCTCTACACCGACGGCCTGGTCGAGCGGCGTGCCCAAGGGATCGACACCGGAATCGAGTTGCTCGCCCAGACCCTGGCAGGACTGCACGAACCCGATCTGAAAGACCTGGACGCGAGCGCCGAGTCCGTCCTCAAACCTCTTGTCCACGAGTCCGAACGCGACGACGACGTCTGCCTTCTGCTGTGCCGCACCGCTCCGTTCCCGAGGTCCTGAGGGCGACACGGACAGGCCTGCAGCCGATGCCGGTTCCGGGCCGCAGCGGTCCTTCGTTCCGCCGCGCTCGGTCCTCGGGCCTTCACCGCGATAGCGTGGAGGTCCAATGGGGGAGAGGGTGGGCGCCGTGAATGCCTCTGAACCGTTCCCGTCCGTGGAAAGCCGACTCCGGGCCGTTCCGCCCCATGCGCTGGTCGCCACGGCCGAGGCGCTGCTGGCCGAACTCTTCGGCGCCCAGGAGGTCACCCTTCTCCTAGGCGACTACAGCCTCACCGTCCTGCAACCGGTCACCGACCTGCCGCACACCGGCGACCCGGTCTCTGCCCACGACGGCCCTGCAGGCACCGCCTTCACCATCCAGAAGCCGGTCGTGCAGGCCACCGCCGACCCGGCCATCGAGCTGATCCACCTGCCCCTCACCGTCCGCGGCGACCGGCTCGGCATCCTCTCCGTGCGCCTGCCCACCACCTCGGCGGACCCGGCCACCGTGCTCAGCCTCGGCGAGTTCGCCACGGCCCTCGGTCACGAGGTCGCCACCGCGAGCCGGGACACCGACCTCTATCTGCAGGCCCGCCGTACCCGTCGCCTCACCCTCGCCGCCGAGATGCAGTGGCAGCTCCTGCCCGGGCGCGGCTGCGCCCGCCGGGAGTACGTCATCGGCGCCCATCTGGAGCCCGCCTACGCCACCGGCGGCGACAACTTCGACTGGTCCACCAGCGCCGACCACCTCACCCTCACCGTGACCGACGGCATGGGCCAGGGCATCGACGCCTCCCTGCTCACCCATCTCGCCGTCAGCGCCCTGCGCAACGCCCGCCGCGCCGGCATCGGCCTCGCAGACCAGGCCGCCCTGGCGGACCAGGCCGTCTACGCCCAGTACGGCGGCAAGGCGTACGCCTCGACACTCCTGCTCCGCTTCGACCTGGGCACCGGGACTGTGCGTGCGGTCGACGCCGGCTCCCCTCGGCTGTACCGCCTCCGCGAAAACGGGATCGATCTGGTCGAGCTGGAAGCGCAGCTTCCCCTGGGGATGTTCGAAGAGACTCCCTACGAGGAACAGACCTTTCACGTGGAGCCCGGCGACCGCCTGGTCGCCCTGAGCACCGGCGTGCACGGCACCCGCTCGGCGACCGGAGACCTCTTCGGGGAACACGGGCTGCGCCAGATCCTGAGCGCGACCCGCCAGGCATCGCCGCACGAGACCGCGCGCGCGGTCGTCGCCGGGCTGATCGAGCACTTCGGCAGCAAGGACCTCACCTCGGACGCCGCGGTCGTCTGCCTCGACTGGACCGGCAGGGCCGTCGACACGGCACGGCTCACTCCCGAGCCCCACTGACCCAGCCCCTTCACCGCTCGCCAGGCGGCTCTCCCGGAGCAGGCGTCCCCCCGCTGTGAGCGGCGAGGAAGGCCTTCATCCCGCGGCTCAGTGCCGACCGCTCCGCCGGTTTCATGGCCGCCAACGCGACCCTCAGTGCCTGGGCCCGGCGCGATGCCACATCATCCAGTACGCGGCGTCCCTGTGGGGTGAGGCCCAGCCGGACCTCGCGGCGTTTTTGCGGGTGGAGAGTGCGTTCCAGCATTCCCGCCGCCTCCAGCCGGTCACACAGCCTGCTGGCCGTGGGCAGCCCAATGTCCAGCCGCTCGGCGAGAGTGGTGAGGTTCAGTCCAGGTGCCGCCTCCAGCGTCCGCAGCGCCCGCAGCTGGTGCAGGGACAGGCGCAAGGTCGCCTCCTGAGCGGCCAGCGACCACAGGTTCGTGAGACTCTCCACAGCGTCGGCGATCTCCAGCGCGACGGCGTCCGGGCCATCGCCCGGCCTCTCCACACGGTCGTCGCCTGGGCCGTCGAGACGGGTCACGAACACATCGCTTTCACTGGGTTTCGCACGCTGCAGAGACAATCCTCATTCAATCGCTGTACCCGACGGCAAGGGGCGCAAGCCGCTCCTGGGTCGGCCGGACGTCGCCCGGACAGCGCCGACGCCGGGCCGGAAACCGGGGCCGACCGAAGGGAGCCGCCTGGGCGTCGCTCCATGGTAGGAGTTGCCGGTGGCCTTACGGGCCGAGCTGCAGAACCAAGGGCAGACCGGGCCGGGCACGGGCGCGTTGCGAGTGGTGGCTCTCGCGCTTCGTCGAGATGCGCGGCGAGCGACGTCTCATCGGCTCCTACAACCTGGGCTCGATGGCCAACGCCGTGCCACCTCATGACCCTGAAGGCGTACCGCCTTCCCGTCACGCTCGTCTTCTTCGACAACCGCCGGCCGGGCATGGTGAAACTCGAACAGGAGCAGGCCGCTCTGCCCGTTTGCGGAGGGCTCGGAGAAGTTCGTTGGCGCGGGGACGGCGCTGCCAGGGCAGGGAGCGGCTGTGGCCGACGTCGAAGTACTCGGCGACGATCTGGCCTCCGGCGGGTTCGCTCAGGGCTCGAGCGCTAGTGAGCTGCCAGTTTCTGGAGGCCTCCGGGTCTTGGAGATCCTCGGTGGAGCAGCGACCGGCGAAGGCGAAACCCCGAGCACGAGGGCTACCGGCGAGCCCAGATCGCGCACCGATGAGTTTCCCGCGCCGCGCTGGTCTATACGTCGGACACCGACGAACGGAAGGCTGGGTCATGCGGAAACTGATCTACGGCATGAACCTGACCCTGGACGGCTACATCGCCGCGTCCGGCGACGACATCGGCTGGAGCGGACCGCCGAGCGACGAGCTGTTCCAGTGGTGGCTCGACCACGAGCAGGCGAGTGGCCTGTTGCTGTATGGGCGCAAGCTGTGGGAGACGATGAGCTCCTACTGGCCGACCGGCGACCAGCAGCCCGATGCCACCCCGGCGGAGATCGAGTTCGCGCGGAACTGGCGGGACACGCCGAAGGTGGTGTTCTCCTCGACGATCGACAAGGTCGACTGGAACACCCGCCTGGTCACCGGCGACGCGATCGCCGAGATCACCCGGCTCAAGGCCGAGGACGGCGGCCCAATGAACATCGGCGGTGCAACGCTCGCCGGGGCGGCCATGCGCGCCGGGCTGATCGACGAGTACGCGATCGCCGCCTATCCGGTCCTGGTGGGCAGCGGCACGCCGTTCTTCACCGCGCTGGACAGCTGGGTGAACCTGAACCTGGTGGAGACGCGGACGTTTCCCGGCGGCGTGGTCCTGACCAGGTACGAGACGAGGCGCTGAGTAGCAGCACCCGCGCGCCGGGCGATATCGCAGGCAGGTCATCACGGCACATGCACGGCGTGCTCTTGCCAGACGGTACGGATGCTCCAGACGCGGCATCCACTCGTGCGAACCGCAGTGTGGTCACAGGAGGGTGATGGAGGTGGCGAGGAGCAGGGTGTACATCAGCTCCGTCAGGCGATAGGTCCGTCGGTCCTGTGCCGGGGTGCGCAGGAGAAGGGCCCTGGTGGCCACCACGAAGCTCAGGGCGGTCAGTGTGGTGCCGACGGTGACGGGCCACCAGTTGAGACCGGCCGGGACGATGAGCACAACGTTCAGAACGAGGGGGAGAGCAGTGAAGACGAGGCAGAGGTAGGCGCGGGTGGCCGTGTCACCGAGGGCGATGGGCAGGGTACGACGGCCGCGTAGGCGGTCGCCTGCGACGTCGGGCAGGTCCTGCACACCGATGACGAGAATCACGGCGACGGCGAGACTACAGATCCACCGCCAGGCGGCGGGGGTGAGGGGCGCCGCGATCTGCCAGGCGGCGGTGAGCTGAGCCACGACTTCGACGCCGACAATGAGGTTCTTGCCCAGCCAATGGCGGTCCACCCCGCAGAAGTTGTTGATCGTGCACAGCAATTGCCACAGTAGGGCCCAGACCAGCACGCCGAGCACCAGTGCCAGCAAGGGGTAGGCGATGCTGACAGCGACGAGCCGGAGCCGGGCGCCGTTGGGGGTGCAGTGGCCGGTGACGAAGGGGGACTGTAAATCGTTCGGTATAACTCCCGATCATGGAAGATGCATCGATGACCAGTGAGAACGTGGCCGAGCACGAGGTTGTTGCGCCGGCAGCGGATGTGTCGGCGAAGGCCGTGGACGACCAGCTGATCGACGAGTTGGTGAGCCGGGCTCAAGCCGAGGGCCTGCAGTTGACCGGCGAGGGCGGGCTGCTCCAGCAGCTAACCAAACGGCTGCTGGAGTCCGCCCTGGAGGGCGAGATCAACGATCACCTCGGTTATGTCTAGCACGATCCGGCGGGCAAAGATGGCGGCAACTCCCGCAACGGCAAGGGCTCCAAGACCGTGCTGACCGACGTGGGACCGGTGGAGATAGCCGTGCCCCGCGACCGCGGCTCCTTCGAGCCGAAGATTGTCAAAAAGCGGCAGAAGCGCCTGACCGGCGTCGACGAGATGGTGATCTCGCTGGCCGCCAAGGGACTGACCACCGGTGAGGTCCAGGCCCACCTCGCGGAGGTCTATGGCGCCGAGGTCTCTCGGCAGACCATCTCCACGATCACGGACAAGATCCTGGAGGGCATGGCCGAGTGGCAGAACCGGCCACTCGACGTCGTCTATCCGGTGGTCTTCATCGACGCCATCCACGTGAAGATCCGGGACGGCGCCGTCGCCAACCGGCCGATCTATGTGGCTATGGCCGTCACCACCGAGGGCCGGCGCGAGATTCTCGGGCTGTGGACAGGCGACGGCGGGCCGGATCCTCGGTGGCTTGATCAACGAGTATCGATATACAGCGTGACGTGCGGCGACGACTTTTCGAGCGGCACACGATCAGATCGCCGCGGATGCCGACCACGTACGCGTGTCCCCGCTCGGCCAGGGCGGCACGGAAATCCGCGTTCTGGCCGTAGCCCGCATCGGCCACCACCACTGGCGGCACCAGTCCCCATCCGGCCAGTTCATCCAAGGCGTCCAGTGCGAGGCGCCACTTCTCCCGATGTCCGAGGTCTTCCGGCACGCCGGTCTGCCGGCGCCGGACGGTGTCCTCGGCCCATTCCCGCGGCAGGAACAGCCGCCAGTTCAACGGGCACGACGCCGTCTCGGAGACCGCGTGGACACTGACCGCGACCTGGCAGTTGGCCTGTTTGCCCAGCGCACCGCAGTACTGGGGAGCAACCCCGACCGACATCCTGCCGTCCTTGGGGAACGACACGTCATCGACCGCCCAGGCGCCCGGGCCGACCTGCGGCACCAGCCGCTCGGCGATCCGCCGGCGCACCGGCACCGGATCCCACGTGGACTGGTTCACGAACTGCTGCAGGTTCTGCTCATTGCCGTCCGGCAGCCGCGAGGCCATGGCCTGGATGGACTTGCGGCGACCGTCCATCATCAGTCCCTGCAGATAGCAGTCGCCCTTGGCCCGCTGGTCCTTGCGCGGCACCGAGGCGAACACGTCCGCCACGAATAACGCCAACGTCGCCTGAACACGGTTCACTTCATGTGCGTCCACACACTCACCGTGCCCCTGAACAGGGTCGACACACAGACCTAACCTAACGGCGTCCTACTAGGGCATCAAGGGCAATCTGCCTACTTCAAGCGCCCTCTCAGGCTGCGCCGTAGGGGCACCCCTGCGGTACCTCTGCGGTCCGGTGCACGAAGGCCGGCCGTAGCTCGGGATCCTCGGGGTCGTAGTAGCGGTGGAACACCGCGGTCGCCCCTCCGGACAGGGGCGGGACGATCCAGCTCCAGTCGGTCGGCACCGGGCGCCCGTGCCGCCTCTCGCGGTCCACGTGCGCGAGGAACCGCCGCGACTCCGTGTGGTGGTCGGCCATGCTCACCCCCGCCTGCTCGTAAGAATGCAGGACCGCCAGGTTGAGCTCGACCAGGGCGCGGTCGCGCCACAGAGTGCGCTCGTTGCGGGTGTCGAGGCCGAACAGCTCGGCGACGGCGGGCAGCAGATTGTAGCGGTCGGTGTCGGCGAGGTTGCGCGAGCCGATCTCGGTGCCCATGTACCAGCCGTTGAAGGGCGCGGCCGGGTACGTGACCCCGCCGATCTCCAGCGACATGTCGCTGACGGCCGGCACCGCGTACCAGCGCAGACCGAGGGTGGCGAACCCGGGATGGCGCGGATGCGTCAACGGCACCTCCAGCACGGCGTCCTCGGGCACCTCGTAGAACTCCGGAGTCAGGCCGGAGCCGGGCTGCACCAGCAACGGCAGTATCTCGAAGGGTGTTTCACCCCCCTTCCAGCCCAAGTCCCGGGCCAGCGCCACCCGGTGGGTGCTGCGCGGGTCGTCCGAGTAGCGCACCAACTGCTCGCCCAGCAGCGTGGCGGCGGGACGGCCGGGGCGATCGGGGGCGAAGACGCTGATGACCGGTCGGATACGGCCTCCATTGGTCGCGATCCGCAGATGCTCGAAGCACTCACTGGCGATGTCGTCGGGATGCGTGACGTGCCGCAGGTCCCGCACGATCAGATTGTTCCAGTAGAGCCGGCCTATGCAGCGCGCCGCGTTGCGCCAGGCCACCCGCGCGCCGTACGCCACCTCCGCCGCAGTGTGTTCGTACGTGCCGAAGCGCTCCACCTCCGCGGTGACCTCCGCGAGCCGCCGACGCGGGTCGCCGTCGCCCGGGTTCTCGGCGGCGTACTGCCGGATGAACACCTCGGCGGCCGCCAGGACGGCCTCGTGCGCCGATGGGCGGCGCGGAGTCGGGCCGGACGAAGGGGGGAGTTGCATCGGATTCTCTCCTGCTCGGGGTCTGGTGCTCACACGAGCCCGGCGCGCCGGCGGTGGTACGGCGGCCGCTCGGCCGGGAGCGGACGGGGCGATGCCGAGTCCGGCAGGCGGGCGCGGCAAGCGAGTGGCCGCACAGCCGGGGCCGGGTCGGCCGGACGCTCAGTCCTCGGGCGGTTCCCGCAATTTCCGGGGCAGTAACGCGGCCTCGAGTGCGGGCACGTCGAAGGGGTCGAAATGGATCCGCTCCTGCGGGATGCCCTGCCGGGCCAGGGTGGCCCTGGCCTGTGTGACCATGTCCACCGGGCCGGAGAGGAACGCCTCGTGCCGGTACCACGGTCCGAACTCGTTCAGCACCCGCGGCAGGCTACCCTCCAGCCCCGCAATGCGCTCGTGCGACACCGCGGCCCGCACAGAGAGCCAGTGGTGCCGCTGGGACATCCTGAGCATGTCGTCCAGGCCGTAGAGCTCCTCGGCGGTCCGAGCGCCGACGAAGACGTCGACGTAGCGCTCTGTCCCGGTGCGGGCCGCGTCCTCGACCAGGGCCTTGATGGGGGCCATGCCGGTCCCGCCGGCCACGCACACCAGATCCCGGTCGCTGCGCGGGTCGAGCGTCATGTCGCCCTGAGTGGGTCCGAGCCGCACCATGTCCCCGGGCTTGGCGCTGTAGACCAGGCCTTGGCTGACCTGGCCCTGGGCGACCGCACGCACGTGGAAGGTCACGGTGTTGTCCGGTCGCGGCGCGTGCGCGGGCGAGTAGTAGCGCCACGTCTTGGGGTGCCAGGGCGTCTCCACGCTCGCGTACTGGCCTGCCGTGTACGGGTAGGGCGCGTCGGGCCGCACGGTGATTTCCGCGATGCCATGGCCGCGGTGCAGGTGGTGGATGATCTCCGCCTCCCACACCGCGGGCGCCGTGCGGGCGTCCTCCTCCGCGGCGTGCATCATCACCTGCGCGACGACGCCGTATCCGTGCGTCCATGCGGCGGCCAGCTCCGGGCTCCACGCCGGGCCGGCGTAGCGGGCCAGGGATGCAAGCAGGCACTCGCCCACCGCGGGATAGTGGCCGTTCAGCGCCCCGAACTTGCGGTGGTCGCGACCGAGCCGGCCGCAGAACCGGATCAGGTTCTCCGGGTCGTCGACGAGGTCGACGATCTGCAGCAGCCCGCGCAGCAACCGGTCGCGCTGGACGTCCAGATTGTCCGGGAAGAGCCCGCGCACCTCGGGGTAGCGTGCGAACAGAATGGCGTAGAAATACACCGTCATGTCCGCTGCGTACGCGCCGACCACGGCCACACTCGCGCGCATCAGGGCGATTTCCTCCGCAGTCAGCGGCACGAGGTCCGGCAGCGGACTCGGCGCCGGGGGCGAGGGAGTGGAAGGAGGCGCTGCTGATTCCGGTGACTGCGCCGTGGCATCCGGTGCGTCACGGCGTCCTCGCGACGCACGGGAGAATATCACCGGGCGCCTCCCGCGTCAGATTGAATCGTCATCATCATGAGGGAAATTCAGTGTCAGAGCAGTGGGGAGCGGGGACCGCCGTGACCGCTGCACATTCGGTCGCGGTTGCCGGGGACAGGCCGATGACCGGCACGGGGTTCCGCTGTGCCGGATGCCCATCCAGCACCCAGAAAGGGTCCGCCATTCGGCTGTGGCGCCATCTCGATACGACGCCAGGGATCAACTTGACTGGCACACAGGAAATTTGGGAACGGACGGGGCGGAACTCCCTGGGATGCCCTGCCGTTCGGTGGCGATCGACAGGACCGCATTCACCCTAATACACAATCTTCACCCGTCAACCAAAGGATAGGCACGACCTCGCCGCCACTCCTCAGACCGCGGCGCGGCAGCCCGGCAACTCCGCGAAATCCGCGTCCGCTTCTGTCGGTGAGATGCCGAAGCCCGCTCGAATTGCCACCCGAAACCAGTCGGTGTCGGGAGCTGCGGTGGATTCGGAAGTCATGGCTCACGACAGCGTAATACCGAGTGAATTCACCGAGATGAACATGATCTCTGTCGGTAAATCCGGATAACCGGGGCACTCGGGTTCCCGGGCAGCGGTATGGGTGACCCGCGTGAAAACCCTGGTTCGGGCTGATGATCCGGAGGGGATGACAGGTGCCGTCTGGCTGGTCTCCGAGGCTTGGGGAGATCGTTGGTGTGGGGACCGGTGGGGGCGGTGCCGGTTGTAGTGGTCGGTGTAGGTGTTCGGGTCGGTGCGCAGGTGCCGTTCGTTCATGATGAGTAGGCGGTCGGTGCACTCGCGGCGGACGGTGCCGACCCTGCGGCTGCCGAATATTTCGTCCGACCAGGTCAGGCAGCGTGTCGGTACTCGTGGATCACTCCGGAGAGCCGGTTCCGGCGGCGTATGTCCAGACGGGACATCCGTCCGATATCGGTGATTGGTTCGGGGACAGCGCGCAGAGGTACGGCCTGGTGCATCGCTTGATGGGGCCGGTGGGTGTTGTGGTGCTGCTCGAACTGGCGGAGGGCGTGGCGCAGGTGGCGCTCGTTCCAGATGAGGGTGCGGTCGAGGAGTTCGTGGCGGCAGGTCTGGACCCAGCGCTCCATGATTGAGTTCATGTGCGGCATCCGGACGCCGGTGAACACGGTCTGGACCCCGGCGGCTGCCAGGATCTGGTCGAAGAGCGCAGGGAACTTCGAGTCCCGGTCACGGATGAGGTAAGTGACGGTGGCTGAGGCGTCTTCGAGGTCCATGACGAGGTTTCGTGCTGCCTGGCTCACCCAGGGCGCGGTGGGGTGCGCCGTGGTGCCGAGGATCCGGATGCGACGGGTGGTGTGCTCGATGACGGCGAGGATGTACTGGCTTCGGCCGGTCAGGGTGACGGTCTCGATGAAGTCGCATGCCAGGAGGGTGTCGGCGTGGGAGTGCAGGAAGTCGGACCAGGTTGTGGCGGCTCGGTCGGGCGCGGGTTCGATGCCCTCGTTCTTGAGGATCTCCGAGACGGTGGCTGTGGTGCCTGACCGCCCACGCCGCCGCCCGCCTCGACGAGCGCCCGCTCGCCGCCCGCGCGGCAACGGCCCTGCGCCCCGCCCGCACCGAACACGCGGGCGGGGCGAGCGGGATGCTGACGATGGGGCTGGTGGCGCGGTACCTGGCGGAAGCGGAGGCATGCGCCGGCGTGGTGACCGACAAGACCACCGGACCGGTCCAGCCACACGTGCCGAAGTGAGGCCATGAACCGTTCCACGATCGATGACGAGCCGAGGTCGGCGCTTGGTCCTCGTCGGCGACGTCGCACACAGGGCGAGGGCCTGGTGGTCGTCGTCGGTGAGGTCCTTCGCCGCCGCGTTCACGGCCGACTCGTCGATGTCGGCGAGGGCGACGGCGGCGCCGGAGGCGGCGAAGGCGCGGGCGGTGGCCAAGGCCCATGCCGGAGCCGGCGCCGGTGACGAAGGCGACTTGGCCAGGTGCGTGCCGGAATCGACGCCGGCAATCACCGGGGCGGGGCGGCTGACGCCCTTGGTCCTCGGGTGGGTCAACCCATGTGCGCCACCGCGTAGTCCGCGCCTGAGGACGCCGCGTCGTCAGGCGTCGCGTCCGGCCGGGAGGCCGTACTGCGCCAGAGTCGGCGGCAGGAGGAGACCGTTGCCACCAGAAGCAGCCCGTCGCGGATCAGCAGTACGACTATGCCCGGCAGGTTGCTCCGCACGACCGGGCCGAAGCCGATGGGGAATTCGAGCACCGTGAAGAAGCACGCGATCAGGATGAGCAGCACGGGTCGGCGCTGGACTGTGGAGCGGCAGGTCAGGCAGAGTGCGCCGAGGCCGAGCAGCCAGATCAGGTACTGCGGACTGATCACCCGGCTGGTGGTGACGAAGACCAGCACCGCGGCGAACGCAGCGTCGTAGAGCACGACGTCGCTGAAAGTGCGGGCGCGTACCCGCCACCAGACCAGCCAGCAGAAGGCCAGCACCGCGCCGGCCAGTGCGATCCGGGCCGCGGTGGGCACGTACGGGCCCAGGAACTCGAACGATCCGTAGTGCAGCCGGGAGGTGCCGTGCCACAGACCGAGCCAGCGCAGGACATGAAACGGCAGAGCGGCCAGCGACTCGATCTCGACGCCGCGCTGACGCTGCTCGGTGAGGAACGCGAACGGTCCCCGGGTGAAAGCCAGGAAGGCGGAGCTGACACCGACGGTAGTGACCAGCGCCGCACCCCAGGAGCGTCGGGTCGTGCGGCCCGGCCGCGCACCGGCGAGCACGAGTATGGGCCAGACCTTGACCAGCGCGCCGATCCCGGCCAGCGCGCCCGCCACGCGGGGGTGCCGTGCGGCGGCCAGCAGGGCGGCGACGGCGAGGGCGGTGACCATCACGTCATAGCGGGCCAGGGCCAGCGGGCCGAGCACGGCGACCCCGGCGACCCACAGCCAGGCGCCGGCCAGGTCCCGGCCGTTGGCCCGCCCGGCCCGCAGCAGCATCGCCAGGACCGTCGCGTCGGCGGCGCAGGCGAGCAGGTAGAAGGCGTGCGAGTAGGTCAGGAACGGCAGCAGTGCCGGAGCGAGGAAGGCCGCCGCGGCGGCGGGCGGATACTGCCAGGTGACGTCGCCGGCCGGAAAGCTGCCGGTCAGCAGCCGTTCGTACCAGCCGTGGTAGATGACGACCACGTCGGGGCGGACGTCGTCACCGGGGAAGTGCAGGGCGCCGAACAGCGTCAGCAGCAGTGCGGTTCGCGTCACCGCCCAGGCCAGCACCGGCATCCATGTCCTTGAGCGACCCGCGGTCACCGTTCCACGCCAGCACACCGTCACGTTTCAGGGCCTCTCCGTCAACCGCTTTACATGCGTCACACTTCCGGCGTCGGTTCGCATGAAGGTGAAAACACGATGAACATAGTGCGTCACCTTGGTGCAGCACCCTGTGAACGGCTGCAAGCGACTGACCATGCTGCCACCCGTCACGGCGCGGCCCCATTACCGGTGTCGACCGGAACCGTGGCGGATGCCGCCCATACGGTGTCCGGCGCGCCGTCGGCCGCCGCCCTGCGGGCCTGCGACCTGCGTCGGCGGGACCACCCGCTGGAACAGCGCCCACAACTCGTCCGGCAGCAACCGCTCAACCAGATCCGTCATGCGCGGCTCAACGAAGGATCACGCCAAAGGAATCGACGTCTCGGTCGGTGCCAAGCTGCGTGTTGTGCAGCGGCAGCGACGTCTCAGCGCATCCGGCAGGCCGGGTGCTGGCGGAGCTGGTGGGCTGTGAGGGCCAGAGCCTTGAGTGAGTCACCGTCCTCGCGGCGGCAACCGAGACCGTGAACTCCCGCGCCGGGAGAAGGGCTGTGACCGGGTGAGCACCCTGGCGCCGGTCGAGTTGGACGTCAATCCACATAAGTCGTCGGCTCTCACCCCGCCTGCTGGCGGAGCGTAAACTGCACACCAGCAGCAGGGCGGAAAAGAGTCATGCGCGGGCTCACAGAGGCGAACCTCAGGACGCTGGCCGGTGCTCGCTCCTTCGAACGGCTCTTCGATTAGGGACGGGACATCAGAGGTGCATCGCGACGATCAGTCAGTGCATCTTGCGACCGCGCCGTCGCCGGAGCGGGTCGCTGAGATCAACGAGGTCATCGACCGGATCACACGCTGGGCGAGAGGCCGTGATGACATCGTCGGTCTGCTCTTGGCGGGATCTTGCGCCCGCAATGCCGCGCGACCGGACTCCGACATCGACATCGTCCTGCTCACCACGGACGAGTCCCGATATCCGCTTGAGGATGCCTGGACCGTGGAACTGGGGCTGGGCGAAGTGATCCGCACCCAGTCGTGGGGACCGATCACAGAACGACGCTGTTCCACGGCCTCCGGCCTGGAAGTCGAGCTGGGCATCGGCTCCCCGGCCTGGGCGAAGACAGATCCCGTTGATCCGGGGACGCATCGGGTCGTCACCGACGGCGCCCGGGTGTTGCACGACCCGGCAGGCATCCTCGGCGATCTTCTCGCCGCCTGTTGATTGCTCGGCGGCTTGTCGGTGGGGCCCTTGGGCCGCTTGTTGGGCCCGTAGCTGGGGCCGTCGCCCTGTGCCGCGACCACTTCGGAGCCCGCCGCTCCCTGGTGGCGTACCAGCAACTGCGTGCCGCCGCGCGGGCTGCGGACTGCTGGCCGGCCGAGCGCGGGGGAGCAATCGCCCTGCTGCGTAACGACGCGGAGCGACAGCGACACGGCCGGGATGACGGCCCCGTGCTGGTCGACGCCCTGCTCGGCGAGAAGGACGTCGACGCCCCCTGGCAGGCCACCACCCGATCCGGCGCCTCTGACCGGCAGTGGCTCACCCTGGCCGACCAGGCGCGGGCCACCCGTCCCGCCGACGCGCTCGGTGTCTACCTGCGCCTGGCCGCGCCACTGACCAAGCAGACCGGCAACACGGTCTACTAGCAGCTTGTCGGCCTGCTGCTGGGCATCCGCGACTGCCACCGCCGCCTGGGCACAGAGGGTGAGTTCGCCCTGTACTGAGTTCGCCCTGTACGTCACCGCCCTGCGCACCGCCCGGAAACGCAAGCGGAACCTGATGCGCCTCATGGACGAACGCGGTCTGTGAGCCGCACGGCGTCCCGGAGGAGGACCACCAGCCCACGCCACCCTTGTCCCGGCCACCGCCGCTTGTCGAGACCCCGGTGGTCGCAGACCGTCATGTCGGCGTCGAACCCCCGTCCCGAAGTGCCGCGACGCTTCCAACTCCCGCGAGCCGGAAGCCCCACGGGGCAGAGTATGAAGAGTGAACCGCAGAGAAGCCCAAGGGCGGCCCGCGAGAATCCGAGCGGGGTGCCGTCCGGACGTGAGGTGACCTGGACGTTCATGCCGTACGATGCCGGCACCCGACTGGGCCTGTCCTGAGGCCCCTGCGACGCGGTGGTCGCCTGACCCGGCGTCGTACGCCCGCGTGGGCTCAGGCATGGACCGCCGGGCCGGCCGGTGGACGACCCGCCCTCGATGGGCCGGCGACACCCCTCGATGCCGACGACTCCAGACTCCTGTCAACCCACTGCCGCCGGCCCGTAAGGCCGCCCCCGGCGGGCCGCAGAACGGGCCCCGGCCACCGACAACAAGGCATGAAGTGGTCACCCGGTGACCAAGGTCCAGTGCATGTCGTGGAGCGCCTGTCCAATGGGTGCGTAGTAGACGCCGGCCAGGCACCAGGGCTTCCTGCGATGACCGTCGAGGACGGTGTCGCTAGTCGCCGACGTTGTTGTGGGCCCGGGCCGCAGTGGTAGGCCGACGTCAGCATGTACTGGCCCTGGGCGTTCTTCACACGCTAAGAGCCGGAGCAGATGCCGCCGAGGGGGTTCTTCAGCGCCGAAGCTCCGGTCCAGGGGGAGCTGTCATGCTGCCGGGAGGACAGATCCACGCTCTGCAATCGGTGGATCGCGGCGACGTGCACTCCCGCCAGTCGGCCGGCTGCCGTGGCAACCTGCTGCAACGTCTTGCTGTGTCCGATCGCCAGGAGCCCGCTCGCTGTACGGCGGCGTTGTCGTAGCCGACCTCCAGGCCGCTGCCATCCACTGCCGGTGCGATGCTGGTGATGCGGACAGGGGCCGCCATCCCCTCGACTCGCAGCTTCATTGAGGCCAGGCTGTTCAGCAACTTCACGCGGGCCGCGTGGAGTTAGGCCTTGGAATAGCGGGCGGAGCCGACCTCGGCGAAGCCGGGTATGTGCGCGCGGTCGGACTCGGAGAGCCCTTCGGTGATCCGGCCGGCGACGGCGTCGAGGACCTGCTGGCGTTCGTCGATCCGCGTGGCGGCGCGCGAGGCCGGCTGCGTGGCCGGCGCAGAAGAGGCGCCCGCGAGAGGGGGATCACGCACGGTACGCGGCGGCCAGAGTTGCGGCTGGCAGGGCGAAGGCCAGCTATCTGGGCCGTGCAGCATGCGTCATGTGTCGCTGTCTTTCAGCGCGTTCCGTGCCGCCCCAGAGCCGAAGTCCGTACGATCGACCGAAGTCCGTACGATCGATGGATAGCCCGGCGTCATGGCGATGATGCGGCCGGACGATCCGTGGCTTTCGCGTCGATCGCGAACCACGTGTGGTTCCGGAAGCGATGGCTGCCGCCGATCCGGTGCCACATCCGCCTGCCAGGGATCCCGCCGTCGCCGTGTGTGGGCGTTGATGCGCAGCTGTTCTTGGGCGGATCAACGAAGACCGCATGGTTGCGGTGCCATCCGAGTGACTCCCGTCAGCCGCGGTGCACCCCTGGCGATACACGGCCTCTGCGGACAGTCGGCGCATACGGCACTTGACGGCGCGCATGCACGGCTGGGCCGCACGCTGTTGTGTGTGCGTCCCACCCGTGCCGGGGTCACAGGTTGCCGAGGTTCAGCGGACCGGCAGGACCTGGGTGTGGTCCTTCTGGACGGCCTGCAGGTTGTGGGGGTTCAGGCCCAGGAGGGACAGGATCGTCGGGGCGATCTGAGTGGTCTCGACCTGAGCAGTCTTGGTCACGCCCTCGGGGGTTCCCGCGCCGGAGATGACGAGCGGGACGTTCAGGTCGTCGGCGTGGGCGCCGCCGTGCTCGGCGATCTTCTTGGTGCCGCCCGTGTAGACCACGCCGTACTTGGCGATGCCGAACAGGTCCGGGACCCGGGCGTCACCAGGCTTGACGCCGAAGTAGGTGGCCGCTTCCTCGCCCGCGTAGAGCCTGCTCAGCCCGCCGTTCGTGAAGGACTTGGTGGGCTTGCCGTTGATGTCGGTGCCCTTGCCGCTCTGCGAGAGCAGGTACTGCTTGGCGAACGAGGTGGCCTGGGTGGAGCGGTCGTTCAGCCACAGCAGCATGCCGTCGTCGTCCACGGAGTGCGCGACGAGATCGCCGGCGCCCGGGCGCTTCTTCTTCCAGGCGGCGTTGAGCCCGTCGAGCAGCGGACCGTCGTCGATGCGGGTCAGGGACTTGGGGTCGATGGGAGACTGGCCGTGCTTGGCGGACAGCACGATGTCCGTGCTCGCGGCCAGGCCCTTGGCCTGGATCTCCTTGACCATCGCGCCGACCTCGGTGTTGACGTAGTCGAGGTTCTTCTGCAGCAGCGGGCCGGGGACGCCCTTGGAGGCGTAGCCGCCCTTGAGGCCCTCGGAGGAGGGCAGCTTCTGCGCGGTGGAGACCGACTGGAAGTTCATGCCGAAGATCGCAGGGGTTCCGACCTTGTGGGCGCCGGAGTGGTCGTAGCCGTCGATCTCGTTGAGGACGGCCTTGACCTTGTACCCGTCGTACTGCTCGGTCGCCTTGTTGTCGGTGGTCCAGTCGTTCCCGGCCGCGTAGCCGCCTGCGGCGCTGTTGATCTCCGGGGAGAACTGGTCCTGGATGCCCGTGCCCGAAGGGCCGTTGAGGATGTCGTAGGCGATGTGCTTGTCCGACCAGGCGGTGCGCAGGCCGGCCTTGCGGGCCACGTTGAAGACGGTGTTCACCTGCAGGTACGAGTGCGGGTAGACCGGCTTGCAGGTCGTGGGGTCGACGGGCAGCTTGCTCGGGTCGAGCAGGCTCTGCGGCCGGCCCGTCATCTGCAGGATGCTGCCGGGCAGGTTCTTCAGCCCCTGGCCGGCATCGAGGGAGGCCTTGTTCTTGTCCATGTCCTCGGTCATGTCCACCTCTGCGCCGGGTTTGACGCCCTTGCAGTTGGTGGTGCCGGCCGGGAGCAGGGCGTGGTTGTACACGTCGTCGTAGTAGATGCCGGTGGTACCCGGGCCGCCGCCGGTGACCTGGGCGGTCATGCCGGGAAAGGAGTCCGAGGGGTTGGTGGTGTGCGCATCGGTGTAGTGCACGCCGCCGTTCACCAGCCGGGCCAGCGCGGAGCCGGGGTGTCGGGCGATGTACCAGGCCAGATCCGACTGGTGCAGACCGTCGACGGACAGCAGGAGGACGTGCTGGGCGGCTGCCGGCTTCTGCGGCGCGGCGGCGGAGGAGGAGCCGGTGAACTCCGACGCCGCGGCGAGCGAGCCTCCGGCGAGGGCCATGGCGACACCGAGGGCGGCGGCCAGTCGTATGGATCGGCGGGTCACAACTCACTCCAGTTGCTACTGATGACGCGGGCAGCGGTGCGGGACATGAGTAGCCGCCGGTTCTGTCACGGCAACGGCCGGAACCTGAACATTTGACAAACCCGCCGTGTTTGCCCCTCCACGTAAGACCGTGGGCTCGTGACGCCGGAGCGATGGAAGTGAAGCAGGCACTGGCCTCGACCAGCCTGCATGAGACGCCTGCCGAAGACGTTGAGAAGAGCTTGAGAAAACGTTGAACAGGGCGGGCGGCAACCCTGGCATGCACAGGCGCAACAGTGCCGTCGGCAGGCTCAGGCGGCGAAGAGGGCCGCATGCCGGGGTGCACGGGGGCGCCCCCCGATCAGGCTCAGTGGAACCTTGGTTGGGGCTGAGTCGCTGTGGCGCGGGTGGGCCGCCAGGGCGTGAGCGGGGTGGCAGGGCCAGGTGTTCGAGGTGGCCATTGAGGGCGGCGTGCAGTTCGGCGGCCGGTTCGCGGGCCCGGGCCTCGCTGTCCACGTCGTGCAGCTCGAGGTGGACGGGGCCGGCGGAGGAGCCGGGGCGGTTCCGCCGGGAGCGGATCAGGCGGAGGACGGCCTCTCGTACGGCGTGGTACACCGGGCGTCGATGGCGTGCTGTGGGGCACCGAGCACGTCGGCTTCGACCGTCCACCGCGGGGCTTGGCGTTCGACGGCGATGAACACGGCTCGCTGCTTCTCGGCTCCCCTGCACACGCTGGTGAGGGTGTTCAGACCGGTAGCGTCCGGGATCAGGTCGGCGGGGCGGGGAATCGAGCTCCTTCGGTCAGCAGGTTCACGGCCGCCTGTCGACGCGGTGGTTACAGAGCCTCTGCCCTGGCTCATGTCAGTCGCGCTCAGTGATGCACGGACGGCCTGTTGGGGCACTGGCTTCCGCGCCGACCGAGTGGGCGACCCACGGGCCTTGGGGAGGAAGCCGGAGGGCGCCGACGGCGACCTTGCTCGGTTTCGGCGCGACGCACCAGTCCCGTGGAGCGAGCAGGACGCTGAGGGTCACCGCCAGAATCAGCCAGAGCCGGAGGTCGCCGAGGACGTGCGCGTCGTTGGTCAGTCTCGGGGCGAGGTAGAGCGCGCTGAAGGAGACCAGCGACCAGACGGGCACGGGCCGACGCAGCCCCAGGGCCTCCCACACCAGGGTGCCGAGCAGGAGTCCCGCCGAGTAGTAGTCGTAGACGCCGGGATCCAGCAGGAGTCGCGCGCCGATGCCGAGCAGCGGCACCGCCACCCAGCGCCCTCGGAGGACCGCGGCCGCCCCGAGCACGCAGCCGAGTACGAGTTGCGCCGGCCGGTCCCAGGACGGCGTCCCCGCCGCCGACACCCCGAGCGCGCGGAGCGCCGAGGACGGTTCGTTGACGATGTGGTACTGGGTCGCACCCAGCGTCGCGGGGTCCGCGACGACGAAGGGCAGCCAGGCCAGCAGCACGGCGGCGACGGCGTAGAACGCGACATGCCGTCGTCGGGTGCGGGCCACGGCGAGAGCCAGCGGCAGGAGGACCAGTGCCCACGGCTTGGCGTCCACGGCCAGGCCCAGGCTCAGTCCCGTCAGTGCCGGGACGTCAGCGACGACCGCCCGGATCGCCAGTGCCGCGAAGACCAGCGCCAGCACGTCGTCGAGGTGGCTGTAGTGCACCGCCAGGGATGCCCAGACGATCAGGAACACCGCGCCGGCTGCCGCGACGGTCGTCCGCAGGGCCTGCGGGCGCGATCGCAGATCCGGCTGCCGGGCCAGTGCCGTCTGCTCGATCAGCCACAGCACCAGAATGCCGACGCTCATCATCGTCAGCTGGGCGACGACGACCCCGCCGAGGTTTCCCAGAACCCAGGCGCAGAGGAAGGCCAGTGGTCCTATCTGCAGGTTCGGGTAGTTCGCATAGAGGTGCAGGCCCCCCGCCGGCGAGGCTCCGGAGCCGGAGAACAGCAAGGTGCTGCCGTTCGCGAAGTAGTGCCACGAGTAGCCGCCGCCGTGCAGGTCCGCCAGGAACCAGATCGCCGCCCAGGGGCCGAGGAACCACCAGTGCCAGGCGGCCCCGCCCCGCGCGGGGTGGCTGCTCTGATCAGCCATCCTCATGCCTCTCTGGTGGTCGACCCCCTGCCTGGAATGACTCCCCCTGACCGCTCCCGGGTTCCAGCACAAGTATGAGATTTGGGTATGGAGTGTCTGAAACCCGGCCTGGGGCGGCGGGGCTGTGCGTCAGCGTCGGCTCATCAAGCCGTCAAAACCACCATGAGAAGCCGGCGGCGGTCCGAGGTCGGCCGCCGATGTCCTTGGGGACAGCCGGCCGAGCACCTCTGCGACCGGCCCGGCTGGTCTCTGGACCTCGGCAGGAGCAGCGCCGCGCGGCTGTCCGTCCGATGCCGAGACGGTGCAACCGGTGGGCGACCAGGGTGACCAGGGCGGCCGGGCCGTCCAGTCCGGCACAGGTCGGACGCCGGGCGCCGCTCACCGGCCGGTCCCGCGCGGCCCAGGGGCGGGGCCGGGGCGACCGGCGGAGCGGAGGTGTCGGAAGTCATGGCGTCTGTCCTGGATCGCGGTCCGGCAGTGATGCGGTGGGGAGCCCGGGGGGCGCACATCTCCCGGCATTCCTGCAGCCTGGGGGCGCACGCTGAGAGGCCGTCCCGGCGACGTCGGCCGATGGCGGTGGGACGGACGCCGCTTCGTGAGCGGGGAAAGCTCGTCGCGTGGTTGCAGTGCGGATCGGTACCGGCCGCACCGAGTGACGACCGACGCCTGCACGCGGCTGGTATGGGCGGCCCGCCTCGTTGCCCAGTCTCCGTCACCCACCTGCGGGCACAGACCACGGCCGGCTCGGCGCTTTCGTCGAGCGCAGCCTCGATGTGCAGGTGACGCCCGAGAGGTCCGGCAGCTGACGCCTAGACTGGTGGCCGCGCGCATGCGGACGACCCTGGTGGACCGGTGGCGAAAAGGGGAGGGAACTGTGGCGCAGATCGCCGGCGGCTTCGAGGATCCGTCCGCCGAAGTGCTCGCGGAGGCGGCCGCCACTTTCGGGCTGCTGGCCGCGGCGCCGAGGCTGCACATCATGTGGGCGCTGGCCCAGGGCGAGAGCGACGTGAGCGCGCTCGCGGACCGGATCGGCGGGGCGCTGCCCGCCGTCAGCCAGCACCTGTCCAAGCTCAGACTCGCGGGTCTCGTCCGCTCCCGCCGGGAGGGCCGGCGGCAGATCTACTACGTCGACGACCCCGATGTCGTCACGGTCGTCCGCGTGCTGGTCAGCCAGTTGTCCCGGCGCGCCGCGGAACCGGCCGCCCTCGCGGGCGGATTGCAGGGGACCGATGCCTAGGAGTGCCCCGGCCTGGGGAGAAGACGCCGCGGGGCCGGTGTCCGGGGTCGTACCGGGAACGCGCGCGCCGGCCGGCACCGCTGCGCGGACGGCCCCCGGAACGCCCGACGCGGGCACGGCACTGCAGGTGCTGCGGCGGCTGGACACCGGGCCGCGCGGGCTGACCGAGGACGAGGCCGCGTTGCGCCTGACTCGCTTCGGGGTCAACACGCTGCCCGCCCGCAAGGACGCCTCCTGGCCGCTCCTGCTGCTGCGCAGCCTGCGCGACCCCTTCACCGCGGTACTGCTGTGCCTCGCCGTGGTCTCCGCGGTGGTGTTCGCCTGGGCCACTGCCTGTGTGATTCTCGTGCTGGTCGTGATCAGCACGGTGCTGCGGGCCGCGGGCGAGCGCCGGGCCGATCGGTCCGTGGCCCACCTGCGCGAGCTGGTCGCCACCACGTCCACCGTACTGCGCCGGGCCGACGAGGACGCGGCACCCGTCGCCCGGGAGATCCCGGTGGAGGACCTGGTCCCCGGCGACATCGTCCAGCTCGGCCCGGGCGACCTGGTCCCGGCGGATGTACGGCTGCTGCGCGCGAGGGGCCTGTCCGTCCACCAGTCGGCGCTGACCGGGGAGTCGGCCCCGGTCGCAAAACATGCGGCGGACATCGCCGGGCCCGCCCCGGCCGCGGTGTTCGAGCAGCCGCAGCTGTGCTTCCAGGGCAGCAGCGTCGCCTCCGGCAGCGGCACCGCGGTCGTGCTGGAGACGGGCGAGCGCACCCGGTTCGCGGCCGCCCATGACCGCGCGGCCGGCCGACGCCAGCCGAGCGCCTTCGACCGGTCCGTGCACGGCATCTCGTGGATCCTGATCCGGTTCATGCTGCTCACCCCGCCGCTGGTGCTGATGACCAACGCCGCGCTGCGCGACCGGGGGCTGGAGACCCTGCCGTTCGCGGTGGCGGTGGCGGTGGGGCTGACGCCGGAGATGCTGCCGGTCGTCGTCACCACCTGTCTGGCGCGCGGCGCATCGCTGCTGGCCCGCGCGCACGGGGTGATCGTCAAACGGCTTCCGTCCCTGCACGACCTGGGCGCGGTCGACGTGCTGTGCCTGGACAAGACGGGCACCCTCACTCAGGACCGGCCGGTGGTCGAGCGGGGCCTGGACGCGGCCGGTGCCGACGATCCCGAGGTGGTGCGCTGGGCCGCCGTCAACGCCTGGTGGACCCTCCAGCTCGCCGAGCTGCCCGAGCCCGACGCCCTGGACGAGGCGGTCCTGGACGCGGCGGACGAGGACGACCTCATGGCGTACGACGGGGTCGCGGCGCTCCCTTTCGATCCCGTGCGCCGGCTGGCCACGGCCGTGGTGCGCACCCCCGGCCGGCTGGGCTCGCACACGCTCGTCGTCAAGGGCGCCGTGGAGACCGTACTTGAGCGTTGCGCCCTGGAGCCGGAGGAGGCGCAAAGCCTGGCGGAGCTGGCGGACCGAGCCGCGCGCGACGGTCTACGGGTGCTGGCGGTCGCCACCGCCGAACGCCCGGCCCGGCTGCGCGACTACACCCCGGCAGACGAACGCGGCCTGGATTTCCGCGGCTTCGTCACCCTGCGCGACGCCCTCGCGCCCACGGCGGCGGCCGCCCTCGCCGCGCTCGCCGCTCACGGCGTCACCGTCAAGATCCTTACCGGCGACCACCCCGGCACCGCGGCCCGTGCCTGCCGCGACCTGGGCGTCCCGCTCGGTACGGACGCCGTCGTCACCGCCGAGCACACCAACGGCCTGACCGACACCGAACTGGCCGAGCTGGCCCGCCGTACGACGCTCTTCGCCCGCTGCACCCCCGAGCACAAGGCACGGATCAGCGCCGCGCTGCGCACCGGCGGGCACACGGTCGGCTTCCTCGGGGACGGGGTCAACGACGTGCCCGCGCTGTGGGCGGCCGACGTCGGCATCGCCCCGCGCGACGCCACCGACGTGGCCCGCGAGAGCGCCGACGTGGTGCTCGCCGAGAAGAACCTCACCGCCATCGGCCACGCCATCTCCGCGGGCCGGCACAGCAGCGGCAACATCGCCACGTATCTGCGCGTCACCCTGTCCTCCAACGTCGGCAACGTCATCGCGATGCTCGCAGCCGGCCTGCTGCTGCCCTTCCTGCCGATGCTCCCGGCGCAGGTGCTGGTGCAGAACCTGTGCTTCGACACCGTGCAACTCGCCTTCGCCTACGACCGCCCCCACCCGGCCCTGCTGCGCCGCCCGGCCGCACTGGATCCGAGCGCCCTGCTGCGCTTCATCACCGGGTTCGGCATCCTCAACGCGGCGGCCGACCTCGCCACCTTCGCCGCCCTGGCCCTCTCCCTGCACGGCGCGGGCCCAGCCGGGGACGAGGCGGTCTTCCACTCCGGCTGGTTCACCGAGAACCTGATCACCCAGAGCCTGGTGATGCTGCTGCTGCGCACCGGCCGCCGCTTCTTCGAGGACCGACCGCCCGGCCCGGTCGGCTGGGCCGCTGCCGCTCTCGCGGTCATCGGCCTGGTGCTGCCGCCCTCCCCTCTCGGCCCGCCGCTCGGCCTCCCCACGCTCCCGCTTGAGTATTACCTGCTTCTCACCATCGTCCTCGCCCTCTACGCCGCCGGACTCGTCCTGGCCCGCAAGCACCACGAACGCAACCTGCTCGGCGGGGGCAATTCGGGCGATGGCGGGTAATTCCTGGCGCCGGTCCGGGTGTCGGCGTCCAAAGAGGGAGCAATGGTTGCCGGACACTTCGGATGGCCTGTCGGTTTCTTGCCCGCCTGCAGTACCTTGCGCGACCGGAGCCGTCCGCCGCGCGCGGGGTCCGCGGTTCCGTTCTCTCGCGCACCTGGAGACGAAGGCCGGCCCATGTCCGTTCTGACCTACCCCGAAGCCGTGGGCGTCGGCCTGCTGCAAGGCGTCACCGAGCTGTTCCCCGTCTCCAGCCTGGGGCACAGCATCCTGATCCCGGCGCTGCTGGGCGGGCACTGGAAACACGACCTGGACGTCTCCGCCGACGGCTCCCTCTATCTCAACGAGCTGGTCGGCCTCCACCTGGCCACCGCGCTCGCGCTCGTCGTCTACTTCTGGCGGGACTGGGTCCGGGTGATCCGGGGCCTTGCGACGTCGGTCACCCAGCGCCGGATCGAGACCGTGGACCAGCGGCTCGCCTGGCTGATCGTCAGCGCGTGCATTCCGGTCGCGGTCGCCGGCGTCGCGCTCGACAAGGTGTTCCGCACGACGCTCGGGAAGCCCGTCCCGACCGCGATCTTCCTGGCGCTCAACGGCATCGTGCTCTTCGTCACCGAGCAGCTGCGGCGCGGCGGCAGCGGCCGCAGGCGGGCCGGGGCCGTGACCGCCCCCGGGGAGGAGCATCTGTCGGCGGAGGAGCAGTCGGACCTGCGGATAACCCGGATGACGATCCGGCAGGCCGTGACGATCGGTGCGGCCCAGATCCTCGCCCTCTTGCCTGGCATCAGCCGATCCGGATCCACGATCAGCGCGGGGATCTTCAAGGGCCTGGGCCACGAGGACTCCGCCCGCTTCGCCTTCCTGCTCGCCACGCCGGTGATCGGCGGAGCCGCACTGCTCAAGCTGCCCCCGCTGCTCGGCGCCCAGGGCGACGGCCTGCGCGGTCCGTTGCTGGCGGGCGGCGTCGCCGCCTTCGTGGCGGCCTACCTCGCCACCCGCTACCTCGTCCGCTACTTCGAGAACCGCACTCTCATCCCGTTCGCCATCTACTGCTCGGCGGCGGGCCTGGGCAGCCTCGCGTACTTCACGTTGGCGTAAGTGTGTTGTCCGCTCAGGCTGAGCCGGGGATCGGCTGGTTCACGCCAGGGTGAGGGGCGTCCGCCCCAGCCGGCGTGGCGGCGGCTGCCACGCGGGTGAGGGGGCACGCTTTCCTCCTCAGGCCTAAGGGCGTGCAGATCTTTAACTCGTCGTTTTGACCTTGATCTGGGTGGAGTCGGGAGCGAGGAACGTCGCGACGTCGGCTGGTGCGCGGAGGCGGGCGGTAGAAGCGTTGATGTGGTGGCCGTGTGCTTCCAAGAGCGGGCGGACCTCCTGTTTCGCGCGGCTGATGGTCATGGCGGTGACGCCGAAAAGTTGGCCGAGGAGGTCCATGGTCGCGAGTTTGCGCAGGTGGAGCACGGTGGCCAGGATCCGGTCGGCTGGGGTGAGTTTGGCTTTGGCACCTGTGCCAGGGGCCACCAGGCGCTCGTGACCGCGACGTGTGCGGAGCACTTGCTCGCGTTGAACCTCTAGCGCTGGAGTCAGCGCGTCGATGAGCTCGCTGAGCTGCTGACGGGTCATCCCGGTCAGTTCCGGGTCCTGCAGCGAACGCCGCGTGAGGCGAGGCGGTCTGCCCGCCGGGGCCTGGTCCGACGTGCTGTCGGTCGTGGCCGCGTCCATCGGATGCTGGGGGCGGAGGGTGTAGTTCCAGTCGCCGTGGAAGCGGTGGCGGGTGATCGGCAGTGAGGCGATCTCGTCGTCGCTGACCTGGATGCCGGTGGGGTACGGGTTGGTGTCGAGTTCCGCGTGCACGGTCAGACCGGTCTTGGTGGTGGTCGCCGCGATGCTCTCGACGATTACTTCCTGGCTGGTCAGGGGCCTGCCGCGCCAGTTCATGGTGATGTGGGAGAACAGCCGGTGCTCGATCCGGTTCCACTTCGAAGTCCCGGGAGGCAGGTGGCAGACGGTGATCGTGAGGCCGGACTCAGCGGCGAACCGGGCGAGTTCGGTCTTCCACGTGCGGGTGCGATACCCGTTGGAGCCGCCGGCATCGGCGGTGATCAGCAGCCGGCCGGCCGTCGGGTACGTGGCCCGCCCGGCTCCGTTCCACCAGCGGCGGATCGACTCGACGGCGAACGCGGCGGTGTCATGGTCGGTGCCGACGTTGACCCAACCCGTGTTCGCGGCGACGGCGTAGATGCCGTAGGGCACCGCCCTGCCCAGCACGCGGTCGGGGAAGTCGTGGGTGTCGACCCGCACCGGCTCGCCTCTCGGCTCCCATTCACGGCCGTTGTTCTTGAACGGGCCGACCAGCTCCTTCTTCTTCGTGTCCACACTGATCACCGGAGCACCGCCGTCCTGGTGGTCGCGGGCCTGCTCGTTGAGGTAGTGGAACTGTGCGTCCCGGTCGGGGTGCTGCTTGCCTTCCAGCGTCTTGGCATTGCTCTGCAGGCTGAAGCCCTCCTCGCGTAGCAGGTCGCCCACCGTGTCCGCGGAGATCCTGTGGCCCTGCCGGGTCAGCTGCTCGGCCAGCTTGCGAGTGGATTTGGTGGTCCAGCGCAGCGGCGACATGGGATCTCCGCGGACGTCGGGCTCGACCAGCGTGAGGAGTGCCTCCCGAACGGCTGGGTTCAGGTCGACGACGCGTTTGCGGCCGGCGCCAGGCCGACGGACGCGGCCCAACGGAGCCTCCCCGGAGCCGAGTTCCCGCACTCCGGCAGACACGGTGGCCTCACGAACACCGGCGGCACGAGCGACCGCCTTGATCCCGCCGTGGCCGAGGGACTGGGCCTCCGCCCCTATCAGCAGGCGACGCTGCCGCTCGTCGAGGTGCGGCAGAATCGCCTCGAACTTGGCTGCCAGCGTGGTCCGTTGCCTATCCAACCCGCTCATGCCAGACCAACGAACCACCAAGCAGAAAGCCACGAGTTAAAGATCTGCACGTCCTAAGGGGCCGGTGCGTCTCCGTCCACCGTCGAGGGGCGGCCCGTTCGCCTTCGGGTGATGGGGGCGGCCCACAGCCGTGTCCCTCGGGTGACGGGCCGGTCGTCCGCCGTATCCCGCAGGTGACGGGCCGGGCCTCCGCGGTGTCCCTGATCGCTCGGTCCAGCCCGGTCCACCTGACCACTCGTCGTGGCTCAGGTGGCGTCGGGATCGTAGGCATGCGCGGTGGGCGGCTCCGGCGAGGCCGCTCCTCTCGCCCCACCCCCGGCCCGCCCGGTCGGGTCGGTTCGCGCGGCCCGCTCGGTCGATTCGCCCGGCTCGCCGTTCACCGCGTCGGCCAGTTCCGCCAGCTCCGCCCTCGGATCCAGGGCGGAGCGGATCTCCTCGATCCCGAGGCCGTCGCCCTCGCCGCCGAGGAGGTGTTTGCGCACGAACGTCTTCGGATGCAGGTCCTCCAGTTCGAGGTCCTTGAACTCCGGTCCCAGTTCCGAGCGGACGTCTTCCTCGGCGGCCTCGGAGAACTCGCGGACCTTTCGCAGGAACCCGGTCACCTTCTGTACGACCTCGGGCAGCTTGTCGGGGCCGAAGAGCAGGATGATCATGATTGCCAGGACGAGCAGGTCCAGTGGGCTCATGTCGAACAACATCGGTGCCTCCGCTCTGCCGCCGAAGGGGATGCCGGGCTCACGGCCGTACGAACTGGGTCTCGGCGGCGCTGACGTCCGCTGCCGGTATGGGTGGCGGGCGGCGGGCGGTGTCGCTGATCTTGATCAGGACGGCGACCAGCAGCCAGTTGGCCACCATGGACGAGCCGCCCTGGGCGAGGAAGGGCAATGCCTTGCCGGTGAGTGGGATGAGTCCGGTGACGCCACCCACGACGACGAAGACCTGGAGGACGAGCGCCGAGGCCAGGCCGCCGGCGAGCAGTTTGCCGAACGGGTCGGTGACGGTGAGGGCCGTACGCAGGCCGCGCTCGGCGAGCAGAGCGTAGAGGAGGATGACGATCGTGACCCCGGTCAGGCCGAGTTCCTCGCCGACCGTGGTCAGGATGAAGTCGCTGCGCCCGGCGAAGCCGATGAGCTCGGGATGGCCCTCGCCGAGGCCGGAGCCGAGGATGCCGCCGGAGCCGAAGCTGAACAGGGCCTGGGCGGCCTGGTCCGAGATGAGCCCAGGCGGGCGCTTGTCGGGCGGGAGGAAGATGTCCATCGGGTGCAGCCAGGCCACGACGCGGCCGTGGACGTGCGGTTCGAAGGAACCGACGACGAACGCGCCGACGGCGAACATGGCGACGCCGAACACGACCCAGCTGGTGCGCTCGGTGGCGACGTACAGCATGATCACGAAGATGCCGAAGAAGATCAGCGAGGTGCCGAGGTCCCGCTCGAAGACCAGGACGAGCAGGCTGAGGATCCACACGGCCGCGACGGGGCCGAGCTGCCGCCCGCGCGGGAGATACATGCCCATGAGCCGCCGTCCGGCGAGCGCGAGGGCGTCCCTGCGCAGCGTCAGGTATCCCGCGAAGAAGACCACGATGACGATCTTCACGAACTCTCCGGGCTGGAAGGACAGCGGGCCGATGAAGATCCACCGCTTGGCGCCGTAGACGTCGCCGGGATAGAACGCCGGTGCCATCAGCAGGACCAGCCCCATGGCGATGGTGACGTACGGGTAGCGCTGAAGCCTGCGGTGGTCCATGAGCAGCACGACCGCCGCGGCGAACACCGCCACCGCGATGCCGCACCACATCAGCTGACCCGATGCCGCGGCCGTCGAGTGGTGGTAGTGCGACGCGTAGGCGAGGTCGAGGCGGTGGATCAGGACGAGACCCAGACCGCTGAGCAGGGTGGCCAGGGGCAGGATCAGCGGATCGGCGTGCGGCGCGAACCGGCGTACGGTGACATGGCACACCACGGGCATCACGGCCGCCGTCAGGCATGTCAGCGCCATACTCGGCGGCAGCTTCCCGCTGACGGCGAGGGCCGTCTCCGCATAGCCGTAGCAGCAGATGAGGATGGCGCCGAGGAGCAGGAGAAGCTCCAGGTTCCGCTCACTCATGCGTCCTGACCGGCCCGGCCGCACGGCCAGTTTCGCCGGTCCACGCCGACCAGTCATGCTTTCCCCCTCGATCGGGTCCACCCCCTCGACTCCCGCTCCAGGACTCGGTCAGGGTTATATGGTTGCGCAACAACGCAACTGAACTGTAGTCGAGGGCAGGTAAGAGGAGGGTCGGCGTGGCGGCACGCAGGAGGGGGCGCCGCAAGGCGTGGGCGGTGCTGATCGGGGTGAGCGTGGTTCTGGCGCTCGTGAGCTATCTCGCCGTCCGGTTCATCCGCTCGGCGACTCCCGACGAGTGCACGGCGCAGGGCACGGACGGTACGACGGTCACGCTCGATCTGGACCAGGCGTCCCATGCCGCGACCATCGCGGCCGTGGCCCACGCGCACGGCCTGCCGGAACGCGCCGTCACCATCGCCCTGGCGACCGCGATCCAGGAGTCCAAACTCCACAACTTGACGTACGGGGACCGCGACTCCCTCGGCCTGTTCCAGCAGCGCCCGTCCCAAGGCTGGGGCACTCCCGCCCAGATCCGCGACCCCGTCTACGCGTCGGGCAAGTTCTTCGACGCGCTGGTCAAGGTGCCCGACTACCTCGGCCTTCCGGTCACCGTCGCCGCGCAGCGAGTCCAGCACAGCGGCTACCCGGAGGCCTACGCATCACATGAGGCCATGGCGGCGACGCTGGCCGACGTGCTGACGGGGCGGGAGGGGCCGGCGCTGAACTGCACGGTGAGTGGGGCCGACCCGGCTCCCTCCGGTGCAGCGAGCAGCGCGGTGGGCGCCGTGAGCGAGGCCGGTGACGGCAGCGGTGTCGCGGCAGCCGTCCGGCGGGAGTTCGGCGACGCGCCGGTCGCCCTGCCCGTGACCGGCGGCGACAGCGTCAGCTTCCCGATTGCGACCGAGCAGGCTTCCACCGGCTGGTCCCTCGCCCTGTGGCTGCTCTGCCACGCCACCGCACTGCACGCCACATCCGTGACGTTCGACGGCCGGCGCTGGAGCAGCGCCGCCTCGGACCGAGGCTGGACGCACAGCACACCCGATTCCCGGCAGGCCGGGATGCTGGCGGTGGAGCTGGGTTAGCTGCACCGCCCAGGCAGGCTGGTCGAGTTTGTGCTCTGACACCGTCTGAATCGGGTGACGGGTGAAGTTCCCGCATAAGGATGTCGTCCTGGACAGCAGCTGGAACGTGCTCGATTTCGCACAGCAGGCCCCGGACCTCACCGGCGGCAACGTCGTGTTCCGCACCCTGCCCATCGAGGGCTTCGGGATCCGCAACCGCGAGGACGTCAACCTCGTGGATCCGGAGGAGATCAAGTCGATCGTGCAGCAAGCCTTCGGAGCGGCCGGTGCCCGGTCTCCCGCGGCCTCCGGCACCACTGCGGCCGCGCCCGCCACCGTGGATGTCATCAACGGCAACGGCGGTCGGGGCCTCGCCTCGAAGGCGCTCTCCACTCTGGTCGAACTCGGCTACACGGCCGGTACGACGGGCAACACCACCACGCAGCCTGCGACCACCGTCCGCTACGGTGCCAGGGCACAGCAGGCGGCTCAGCAGATCGCCGGCCGGCTCCACGCCGGCACCGCCACTGCCAGTCCCGCCGTGTCCGCGGGCCACGTCGGCGTCACCCTCGGCGAGGACTACACGCATCCCAGTCAGGCAGCTCCGACCCGGACGCCGACCGCTTCCGCGTCGAGCACGACAACAGCGGACGACTACGGCCCGGCTGTGAAGGCAGGCGGTGTGCCGTGCGTCAACTGACCCACCCTCGATGCCGTGGCTCGCGTGAGCGGTGATCCAGGACCGGGTGGCTTCTTGCCGAGTCGACGTCGACGCCTGCGTCCCCGGCCGGAAGAAGGCGAGAGACATGGTTCGCCGCATGGGCGGACCGAGGCAGCCCGGCCGCCCGCGGCGGCGTAGGGCCGCACGGGTGTCAGGTCGGCCAAAGCGCAGGTGGACGAGTGCCGAATGCCGAGTGCCGAGGGCGGGCGCGGGGCCGACTGTGGCCCGGACTACTGCAAGTGCGGTTCATCTGACTCCCGCCTCCCTCCGGCGTGGCGCCGTACGACTCGGCAACGAGCAGGCCGGCCCACACGGCGGTGGCCGGTGCACCTCGACTCGTGGTCGTCCGCGATCCGGGTCGCCGCGTCCCGTCCAGCGGTGCGGGTGCGAGAACCGGCTCGGTGGGCTTCGGCATGTGGTCGCGCCATGGGTGGGCGTACTCTGGCCGGAGGGCGCGATGCGTCGTTGCCCGATCTGACCGCCGCGAGCGCGAGGAGGTGAACGGGATGAGTTCCTGCAGCAGTAGTCCCAGCTCCCATTCCGTGGCACCCCGGGCGTCCGGCGCGCACCGCACCGCTGTATGACGGCGTGGCTCTCCGGAATGTGCCAGGCAGTCATTACGCCTGCCTCCGGTCCGCCAGCGGGTGCCGATCAGGCGGAGGTGCGTCATGACGATCACGATCACACTGCCCCGTTTCACGCTGCCCGCCGTGGCCGATCGTGGCCTGCGGATTCTGCTCCCCGTCGCCGAGCCGGCGGTTCTCGCCGTAGCCGATGCCTGCGGTGTCGGGATGCCGGTGCGCCTGCTGGGACTCGGTATCAAGCTCGCCCGGTCGGCCACGCAGGACTGATCCGGCTCGGTCCCAGGGAGGCCGGCGGTGAACGATCAGCGGTGGGCAAAGGAACGCCTCGCGGTGCGCCAGGCGGCGCAACGGCTGACCGAGGACGCGGGGGCCCTGATGGCGGCCTCCGCGGAGGCCGCCGAGGCCGGGCTGGCGACGCGTGCGGAGGACCTTCGGCGTGCGGTGGTCGCTGCTTGGAGCGCCGGTGTCGCCCCCGAGGTCCTGGCCTTGGACGCTGGGGTGAACGTCGCCGTGATCGATGACTGGATCGGTCCGGGCGACGTACGCCACGGGCCGTGACCGCATCGAGAGGTCGTCAATGACTTGCGCAAGCATGCAAGCGTTGGGCTACACTCTTTGAGGTTTCAAAAAGGGCACCTCGTTCGGTGAGGCGTCTTCACGGACACAGGCCGCTGACCCCACGACGTCGAGAGACGCCCTGGGTCAGGACATCTCTCCCCGGCCCAAGGGGTGAGGCCAAGTGGCATCCCCGACAAGGGGATTACGTCGTGGAGTGCCAAAGCTCTGACGAGTTGGGGTGTGCCGGCCCCTCACCCGCTTGTCCTCGCGTTCTTCCGGCACGCGGTAACCACCTTCCCTGCGCGGATTCCCGTCCGCGTCTGCTGCCCCCGCACGGCCGTGCGCCGTGACGGGCTGCCGTCCTGCGCGCTCGCGCGGGGAGGATGACTTTCGTGTGCCCCCTACCTCCTCCTTTTGGGGGGGATTCGGGAGGTACGTCATGACCACCGTGACCAACGTGTCCGAGGCCCCGCACTCCGCGGTCCTGGACGACGCGCACGTCGGCGACATCCAGGGTGCGCTCGGCACCATCAGGCTCGACGACACCGCACCCCGCACCGGGCTGTCGGCCAGGCTGAAGACGCTGTTGGCGATCGTCGGGCCCGGCCTGATCGTCATGGTCGGCGACAACGACGCCGGCGCCTTCGCCACCTACGGCCAGGCCGGCCAGAACTACGGCACCCACCTGCTGTGGACCCTGCTCCTGCTGGTCCCCGTCCTGTTCGTCAACCAGGAGATGGTGCTGCGTCTGGGCGCCGTCACCGGCGTCGGCCACGCCCGGCTCATCCTGGAGCGGTTCGGGAAGTTCTGGGGCGCGTTCTCCGTCATCGACCTGTTCCTGCTCAGCGCCCTCACTCTGGTGACCGAGTTCATCGGCATCACCCTGGCCACCGGCCACCTGGGCCTGCCCAAGGCCGCCTCCGTGGTGCTCGCCGCCGCAGTCATCATCGCGTCGGCGTTCACCGGCTCCTTCCGCCGCTTCGAGCGGGTCGCCATCACGCTGTGCGCTGCCTCGCTGCTCCTGGTGCCGATCTACTGCATGGTCCACCCGCACGCCTCGCAGATGGCCCGTGACTTCGTCGTGCCGGACATGCCCGGCGGTACCGGGCAGTTGTCCACCGTCATGCTGCTGATCATCGGGATCGTCGGCACGACGGTCGCCCCCTGGCAGCTGTTCTTCCAGCAGTCGTACGTGATCGACAAGCGGATCACCCCGCGCTTCATGACGTACGAGAAGGCCGACCTGTGGATCGGCATCACCGTGGTGGTCGTCGGGGCGGCGGCCGTGATGGGCTTCACCGCCGCCGCCTTCGTCGGCACCCACGGCTTGGGGAACTTCACGGACACCGCCGGCATCGCGCACGGCCTCGAAGCCAAGGCCGGCAAGCTTGCTGGGGTGCTGTTCGCGATCGCGCTGCTGGACGCCTCGATCATCGGTGCCTTCGCCGTCTCCCTGTCCACCGCCTACGCCATCGGCGACGTCTTCGGCATCAAGCACTCCCTCCACCGCGGCGTCAAGGGAGCCAAGGGCTTCTACGCCGTCTACGCCGGCCTGGTCGCCGCGGCCGCTGCCATCGTGCTCATCCCCGGCTCCCCGCTGGGCCTGCTCACCGAGGGCGTCCAGACCCTCGCCGGCGTCCTGCTGCCCTCCGCCAGCGTGTTCCTGCTCTTGCTGTGCAATGACAAGCAGGTCCTCGGCCCCTGGGTCAACGGGCCGAAGACCAACGCGTTCACCTCGGCCGTCGTCGGCGTCCTGGTCGCCCTGTCGATCATCCTGACCGCCTCGGTGCTCTTCCCGGACATCTCCGCGGCCGCGATCCTCGACATCATGGCCGCCTGCGGCATCGTCGGCGTGCTGGCCGCGGGATACGCCTTCACCCGCCGCCGCACCGGCACCAAGGAAGACCCGATCGACCGCACCGGCCGCGACACCTGGCGCATGCCCGCACTGGCCACACTGACCCGGCCGACCATGTCCACCGCCCGCAAGCTCGGCATGGGCATGCTGCGCACCTACCTGCTCATCGCGATGATCCTCGTCGTCATCAAGATCGTGGAAGTGGCCCTCGGCCACTGAGTCCCCCCACCGTCCCGGGGTGCTCTGATCGAGCACCCCGGAGGCCCGGAAGGCCATCCACCACTGTCACGTCTATGGCAGAAAGGCCCTTCGCCATGCTCGCCGCTATCGACCACGTCCAGCTCGCCGCCCCGCCCGCCAGTGAGGAGACGCTGCGCGCCTTCTACACCGGCGCCCTCGGGATGACCGAGATCCCCAAGCCACCGGTGCTCGCCGCCCGCGGTGGCTGCTGGTTCGCCACCCCTGGCGGCAGCGTGCAGCTCCACCTGGGCATCGAAGACCCCTTCCGGCCCGCGCAAAAGGCCCACACCGGGCTGCGGGTGACCGACATCGACGCCCTCTCCGACCGCCTCGCCGCACACGGCGCGCCGGTCGTGTGGGACGACAACCTGCCCGGCCACCGCCGCTTCTACAGCACCGACCCCGTCGGCAACCGCCTGGAATTCCTCCAGCCGCTCGCCTGACGCCCGGCGCCGGACGCCGTGCGGCTACCGCCCGGGGCGTCACTGTCACGCATCTGATCCGGCCGCTCGCGGCCCCGCTCCCTGAAGGAGGTGCCTCGTGCACGCACTGACCACCGTCGAATTCCTGACCCGACTCGGCACCGGGGTGGCCTGCGGCGCGCTGATCGGCGTCGAACGGCAGTGGCGGGCCCGGATGGCCGGGCTCGCGAGGCAGCCGCCGGCGGGGCAGGCGCCGACGGTGACGATCCGGATGACGACTCGCTGTCCGCCCGTCGCCCCGGCGCCATCGCCCCGGATTGCTCAAGCCCCGGCTTCGGCAGTCCGGGCTTCACCGGCCCCACACCTCCGCACATGCGGTAGCACACAGGCATGGAACGCCGCAGAGGCGGTATCCCGCCACCATCATCGCGAGAGGGCATCTCATGGGCGTGGCCCTGGCCAGGGGCGGCAATGTCTCACTGACAAGGAGCCGCCGGGACTGACCGCCGTAACCGTCGGTCCCGGCTGGGCTGTACGCACCACCACGGGTGCCGGCTACGATCTGGACGCCTCCGCGCTGTGCGACGCGTCGGGGAAGGTCGTGTCCGACCAGGGCCTCGTGTTCTGCAAGAACCTGCGCGCCGCCGGATCCGTCCCGCCAGCGACGGCGAGCGTCGACGTGGTGCCCGGGTGCTCCTCCGGGAGTGAGGCCAGAGCCGACACCGGCTCGCTCTGCGTCTCGGCGGTAAGCGCACGGTGGAGGAGTTCGTCCAACTCCTCGTGCGTGACACGCTCTTCGGCGTACGACTCCTCCAGGCGCTGCACGGCCATGTCGCGGTCGTCTTCGCTGATCAGCGGCGACGAGTCTTCCGGTAAGGGTGTCACCGCTTCACCGTACTGCCGTGCTGGCGACGCGAACGCGCCAAGGTCCGTAGCGGGCCGGGCATTCGATGGGGAGGCCGATCACTCAGCACCATGGCCTTGATCGTCCAATCCGGCGAACCTTCGCGGTCACAGCACCAGCCGGGCAATGCCGGACCATCTGGTTGGTCGCCCGCAGCTTCCCCGGGCGGCCAACCAGCCAGGTCACTGACCTGCGTCAGCTCACCGTCAGCTGACCTTTACGGTGACCGGAGAGGAGTGGAACGTGCCGGACTTGGCCGCCACCCGCACCTGTTCGGTGCCCTTCTTGGTGAACGTCCGCTTGATCGTGTAGGTGCCGTTCTTGTTGACGGTCGCCGTGGTCTTCAGCGTGCTCCACTTGCCGTTGTGCAGGTGCTGGAGCACTAGCGTCGAACCGGCCTTGATGCCCCTGACCCGGCCGGTGAACACCACGGCGTTGCCCGCCTTGACGGCCTTGTGGTTGGCCGAGACGGTGATCGATCCCATGGCGGTCGGCGTCCGCGACGGCCTCACGCTCGGCGTGCCCGTGCGGGTCATGGAAGGCTTGGGGGCGGGCGTCCCGGTCGCGGCGACGGCTCCTGCCGTACCGGTCGACAGCATGGCGGCGGACAGGGCACCGGCAGCGAGCGCACGGGCGCGGCGGCTTCGGGAGAAACTCATGGTGGATCTCCTGCTTTCTTCGACGTCCCCCTGGGTGCGAGTCGGTCACTCGGGGCGGCTCGCACATCCAGGCTGGCCCGAGCGCGGCTGAGCGGCACGCCGAAGTGGGTGCGCCGGCCGTTGAATCGTCTACTTTTCGTGGTAGAGCTGCAGGTTGAACAAATGTTTCCCCCTCGTCTTCTCATTCTTTTGTCACTGGAATGGAGCAGCGTCATTGCGCAGTGATCGCAGCGGGGCTGCTGTCAGCAGGGCCGGCACGCTGATGGGGGAGTGTTGTTCGGTGCGCTGGGGCGAGGGGCCGTAAGGCCGCGAACCCCGCGAGGAACCGGTAGCGAGCAAGCGGTAGTTACGACTTGAGGCAGCCACACCCCCGGCCGCGGAGCCGACGTCCTGCTCCACAGGACTGCTTGCGCCCGGCGCCTACACTGGGTGGGCGTGTGAGTGTCGACTGTGAAGTGCGGGCGGGAGGGCAGAGGACCGTGGCTGGGAACGTCGGTGGCTTCGAGGATCCGCCGGCCGACGTGCTGGCGGCTGCCGCCGGCGCCTTCGGGCTGCTCGCCTCGTCCGTCAGGCTTCACCTGATGTGGGCGCTGTCCCAGGGGGAGTGCGATGTCACGCACCTCGCCGACCGGGTGGGCGGTGCACTGCCCGCCGTCAGCCAGCACCTGGCGAAGCTGAAGCTCGCCGGACTGGTGTGCTCTCGCCGTGAGGGTCGGCGGCAGGTCTACTACATCGACGACCCGGACGTGGTGACGCTCGTGCGCGTGATGATCGGGCAGCTGACGGCACGTTCCCGCCAGGGTTCCGCGCCCGTACGACTTCTGCACGGGACCAGTGACTGAGAGCACAGTCGGAGGCGCGCACGCCTCCACCGCCGACCAGGCCAAGACCTGCGCCAAGGTCAGCCCCTACAAGACGGTCAACCTGAACGGCGTCTCCATGACACCGGCCCAGGCGTACGCGGCGGCGCGCAGCACACCCGACTCCGACGCCTGACCGGCGGCCGGCATCGTACGCGGCCGGGTTTCTGTTGCAGCTTTGCGCAATCAAGCAGATATGATCGGCGCGGCAGCCTGCTTCGTCTCTGGAGCGAACGGAGTCCTCCATGGGTCACCAGTCTCTTGGCCGCATGCGGCCGGTCCACGAGCAGGTGTGGAAGCTCGGTGACCACAGCCGACCGTACGACCCGCAGGCGACCGCCTGTGAGCGCGAAAGCCGGAGGACGCTGGCATGACCGGCGCGAGCAGCTTCACCGTCTCGGGCTATGGCCCCGAGCGCCCCGCCTGGACGCGGCTTTTCGCACGCGACTCCATCATCCGTCGGCTGGACTGGCCGATACTGCTGGCCGCCCTCGCCCTGTCGTTCATCGGCTCGCTGCTGGTGTACTCCGCGACTCGCAACCGCACCGCGATCAACCAGGGCGACCCGCACTACTTCCTCGTCCGACACCTGATGAACCTCGGCATCGGGTTCGTCCTGATGATCGGCACGATATGGCTGGGGCACCGCGCCCTGCGCAACGCGGTGCCCATCCTCTACGGGATTTCAGTGCTCGGGGTGCTGCTGGTGCTCACTCCGCTCGGTGCCACCATCAACGGCAACCGCAACTGGATCGTCCTGGGCGGCGGATTCTCACTGCAGCCCTCGGAATTCGTGAAGGTCACCATCATCCTGGGCATGGCGCTGCTCCTCGCGGCCCGGGTCGACGCGGGTGACAGGAAGTACCCCGACGGCCGCACGGTGATCCAGGCGCTGGGGCTGGCCGCCGTGCCGATCATGGTCGTGATGATGATGCCGGACCTCGGCTCGACGATGGTCATGACCGTCACGATCCTGGGCGTGCTGCTCGCATCCGGCGCCTCCAACCGCTGGGTCTTCGGTCTGCTCGGCATCGGTGTCCTCGGCGCCGTCGCCGTGTGGCAGCTGCATCTCCTGGACCAGTACCAGATCAACCGCTTCGCCGCCTTCGCCGACCCGAGCCTGGACCCGTCCGGAGTCGGTTACAACACCAACCAGGCCCGCATCGCCATCGGTTCCGGCGGTCTGACGGGCGAGGGCCTCTTCCACGGCGCGCAGACCACCGGTCAGTTCGTCCCGGAGCAGCAGACCGACTTCGTGTTCACCGTCGCCGGGGAGGAACTGGGCTTCGTGGGCGGGATCCTGATCATCTCCCTGATCGGAGTGATCCTGTGGCGCGCCTGTCGCATCGCCCGGGAGACGACCGAGTTGTACGGCACGATCATCGCCGCCGGCATCGTCGCCTGGTTCTCCTTCCAGTCCTTCGAGAACATCGGCATGGCGCTCGGCATCATGCCGGTGGCGGGAATTCCCCTGCCGTTCGTCTCCTACGGCGGTTCCTCGATGTTCGCAGTGTGGGTGGCGGTCGGCCTGCTGCAGTCGATCCGGGTGCAGCAGACGAGGCCGTGACGTCATCATCAGCTCACCGCCTGCTCGGTGCCCTTTTCGGTGAACGTCCGCTTGATCGTGCAGGTGCAGTTCTCGTTGACGGCCGTCGTGGTCCTCAGCGTGGTCCACTTGCCGCCTTGACCGCCTTGTGGTCGGCCGAGAGGGTGATCGAGCCCGTGGCGGTCGGTGTCCGTGACGGCTTCGTGCTCGGCATACCCGTGGGGGTCATGGAGGGCCCGGGGGCCGGCGTCCCGGTCGCGGTGACGGCTCCTGCCGTACCGGTCGACAGCATGGCGGCGGACAGGGCACCGGCGGCGAGCGCACGGACGCGGCGGCTTCGGGCGAAGCCCGATCGAGAGTCTCCTGTTTTCGCCGGAGTCCCCTTGGGACGAGTCGGTCACTCGGGGCGGCTCGCGAATCCAGGCTGCCCCGAGCGTGGCCGAGCGGCATGTCGAAGTGGCACGCCCGCCGGGGTGATGAAGCGGGCGCACCGGACATGCGGCAGGTTTCAGCTCCGCGCGTTTCCCGGTTCCGGCGGAGGCAGGGGCGGCAGGCAGGTGTCGTAGAGCCAGGCGCGCAGCAGGGGTTCCACCGCCCTCGGCATCGCCCGGTCGGCATGAGCGATGAAGGCGGCGGTGTCGACGCTTTCACCGCGATGGGCGTGGTGCCAGCCGCGCAGCATCGCGAAGAAGCGGTCGTCGCCCATCGTCAGGCGCAGCGCGTGCAGCGTGCACGCGCCCCGGTTGTACACCCGGTCGTCGAAGATGCGGTCGGGGCCGGGGTCGGCGATCCGCAACCCCGTGCCCTGCCGGGCGAGGGTGTGCCAGGCCGCCCGGGCGATGGTGTCGGCGGAGTCCTCGCCGATGTGCTCCGACCAGAGCCATTCCCCATAGGTAGCGAAGCCTTCGTTGAGCCAGATGTCCCGCCAGTCGCGCAGGCCAACGCTGTTGCCGTACCACTGGTGGACGAGTTCGTGGGCCACCAGCGTCTCCCAGGTGCGCTCGCCGTCGATGTGGTTGCGGCCGAAGACGGACGCGGTCTGGTTCTCCACCGGCTGGTCCAGGTCGGCGTCCACGACGACGGCGCCGTACGTCTCGAAGGGATACGGCCCGAACCACCGCGTGAACGTCTCGAACATCTCCGGCTGGCGGCCCAGATCGTGCCGGGCCTGGCCGGACAGGTGGACGGGGTAAGCGTTGCGGCCGGTGACCGGGCGGCCGGTCGCGCTGTCCGTGGCCTGCCAGGTCTCGTGCGCGAAGCGGCCGGTGTACAGCGCGGCGAGGTAGGGGGCCATGGGACCCCCATGGTGGTACGTCCAGCACTCGGTGGTGTCCGAGGTGCGCCGCTCCAGCAGGGCTCCGTTGGCGAGCGCCTGGTGGCCGCGGGGCACGGTCACCCGGAAGGTGAACTCGGCCTTGTCGTCCGGCCGGTCGTTGCACGGGAACCACGACGGGGCGCCCAGCGGCTGGGCGGCCACCATGGTGCCGCCGTGTGCGTCGCCCGTGCGGTCCCAGCCGATCTGCCCGAACGGTGTGCGGACCGGGCCGGGCCGGCCGCCGTAGCCGATCTCCAGGGTGAAGGAGGTGTCCGCCGGGATCGGGCGTGGCACGGACAGCAGCAGTTTGTGCCCCTTCCGGCCGGGCCGTACGGCGGCCCCGTCGACCAGCGCCTCGTGCACGGAGAGCTTCGCCAGGTCGAGGCGGATCTGACGCAGCGTCCGCTCGGCCACCGCGCGGATGTGCACCCGGCCCTCCAGCCTGCCGGCGGCCGGGTCGTAGGCCAGGTGGAGGTCGTAGGCGAGCGTGCGGTGATCGTAGCTGCCGTGGCCGGCGAAGTAGCGTGGCGCCGTTTTCGGCAGGCCGTCCGTGGCCATCGCCGCCAGCGGGGCGAGCGCCGCGCCCCGGACCAGGGCGCGGCGGCTGCACCAGGTCATGCCGTTTCCCCTTCGGTGAGCCGGGCGGCGTGGCGGGCCGCGGGGATGCCGGCGATGGGGTTGCCGGCCCAACGGGTGCCGTCGGGCACCGTCTCCCCGCGCATCACCAGGGACGCCGAGGCGATGGACGTACCGGCGCCGATCGCGGTGCCGGGCAGGACGATGCTGTGCGGGCCCAAGGAGGCGCCGGCGGCCAGGCGCACGCTGTCCATCCGCATGATCCGGTCGTGGAAGAGGTGGGTCTGCAGCACACAGCCACGGTTGACGGCGGCGCCGTCCCCGATGCTCACCAGATCTGTCTCCGGCAACCAGTACGTGTCGCACCACACCCCGCGTCCGATGCGCGCGCCGAGGCTGCGCAGCCACCAGTTCACCACAGGCGTGCCCAGGTGCGCGGCGATGCCCCACGGCACGGCCAGCACCTCCACGAACGTGTCGAACAACTCGTTGCGCCACACGAACGACGACCACAGGGGCCGCTCCACCGGACGGAACCGGCCCACGAGCAGCCACTTGGCGGCGGTCGTGGTCAGGCAGGCCACCAGGGACGCGGCCAGCAGCAGCGGGACGCCCGCGAGTGCCGCCAGGGACAAGCCGCCCACGTCCAGGGCCCTCTGCTGGGCCAGTAGCAGGCCCTCGGCCAGCAGCGTGCCGAGGATCACCGGCAGCACGCGGCACGCCTCGACGGCCGCGCGGGCCGCCACCAGCCGCCTGGGCGGGGCGAACGTCCGCGCCGCGTCGGCGATCCCGGCCACGCGGGGCAGCGGCATCGCGGGCCGGCCGATCCACGACGAGTGCGGCTCGGCGTGCGCCGGTGCGTCGGACAGCACGCCAACCAGGGCGTGGTCGGCCACCTCACGGCCGGGGCCAACAATGCCGGAGTTGCCGACGAAGGCCCGCCTGCCGATCCGCACGGCCCCCAACCGCATCCATCCGCCACGCAGTTCGAAGGGGGCCACGAGCGTGTCGTCGGCGAGGAACGCCCCGTCCTCGACCCGGAGCAGCGACGGCAGCGGCAGCACGGTCGAGATCTCGGCGCCGCGGCCGACCCGGGCGCCGAGGAGGCGCAGCCAGGCGGGTGTGGCGAGGCTCGCGTAGAGCGGGAACAGGCTGCTCCGAGCGCCGTCGAGCAGCCGAGTCACCAGCCACGCCCGCCAGGCCACGCCCCCGTCGGCGCGGTGCAGGCCGGGCGCGATCCCGCGGCTCAGCAGGCGCACGGTGAGCGCGGTGATGAGCATGCCGCACACGGTGGTCAGCACGGCGAACAGGGGTGCCGCCGCGAGCAGCCGCCAGGTCGCCCCGGACAGCGTGGCCGTACCGCGCACCAGCAGCCAGGTGACGGCGAGCGCCGGGGCGGCGGCCAGCAACGACAGCAGTGGCAGCAGGGCGAGCGACAGCGCGTAGGCGAGGTGCCAGCGGCGCCGGCGGTCCGTCGGCGGGGCGGGCCAGTTCGGCTCGGCGAGGCATTCGGTGGGTGCAGCCGGCCGGGCGGGGGAGCCGGTCCATACCTGGCCGTCGGGGATACGGCCGCCCAGGCAGCCGCCGGCAGCGAGTTCCGCACCGTGGCCGAGGACAGCGCCCGGCAGCAGGGTGCTGCGGTGGCCCACCCGGGCGTCCGCGCCGACGACGACCCTGCCGACGTGCAGCCTGTCGCCGTCGAGCCACCAGCCTGCGATGTCCGCCTCCGGTTCGACACTGCACCCGTCGCCCAGCTCGGCCAGGCCCGTCACCGGGGGCATGGCGTGCAGCCATATGTCCCGCCCGGTGCGGCAGCCGAGGGTCCGGGCGTACAGCGCTGCCCAGGGGGTGCCGAGCAGGGACGGTACGCCGAACGCCACGACCGCACGCTCCGCGCTCCACAGGCGCAGGTGGACGGCGCCGCCGCGCGGATGGGCGCCCGGAGTGATCGAGCCGGCCAGTGCGCGGGCGAGGGCCGCCCCGAGCAGGCAGCGCGCGGGCGCGCTGAACAGCAGCACCCACCCGGCCACGACCAGCCACCACGAGGTGTGCGGCGCCCACCGGTGCGGCGCGATCCAGCCGATGACGTCGTCCGCCGCGGCCAGCCCGACCAGGCCCCGCAATCCGGTGACGCCGTAACCGGCCAGGGAGACGAGGAACTGCACCACGGCGGTCCGCCGGGGCACGGGCCGGGCGGGGCGCACCTCCGCTGCGGCGCCGGTCAGGGAGTCGAGATGGTCGGCCATGCTCTGCAGGACCGGATGCCGGTAGAGGTCGGCGACCGAAAGGCCCGGGTAGTCCCGGCGCAGCATCGAGGCCATCCGGGCGGCGGTCAGGCTGGTGCCGCCCAGCTCGACGAAGTCGCTGCCCGGGCCGGGCCGCAGGCCCAGCAACTCCTCCCATACGTCCGCCAGCCGGGCGGCGGTCCCGTGCAACCGGTGGGCCGCCTCGCCACCGTGCCCGGCACCGGCCAGCTGCACCGGCCAGGGCAGCGCCTTGCGGTCCACCTTTCCGGACGCCCGCGTGGGCAGGTCCGCCACCTCGGCCAGCACAGGCACCAGCGGTGCGGGGAGCCGCTCGCCCAGCAGCGCCCTGGCCTTGTCGGCGTCGAAGGCCGAGCGGCCGTCGGCGGTCTCCTGCGCGACGATGTAGCCGACCAGCACCTGGGCGCCGGCCGCGGTGGCCTGTACGGCCGCCGCCGCGCCGCGCACCCCGGGCAGGGCGAGCAGGGCCGTGTCGATCTCGCCGAGTTCGACACGGCGTCCGCCGAGCTTGACCTGGTCGTCGGCGCGACCGAGGAACACCAGTCCCTCGGCGTCGGCGCGCACCAGGTCGCCCGAGCGATAGGCGCGCGGCGGGCCCAGCGCCGGGCTCGGCCGGAAGCGTTCCGCGTCCTTGACCGGGTCGAGGTAGCGGGCGGTTCCGACGCCGGCGATGACCAGTTCGCCCTGCTCGCCGAAGGCGACGGGATTCCCGGCCTCGTCCACCACTGCCAACTCCCAGCCGGCGAGCGGCAGCCCGATGCGCACCGGCTGCCCGGGCTCCAGCCGGGCGGCGCAGGCCACGACGGTGGTCTCCGTGGGGCCGTAGGTGTTCCACATTTCCCGCTCGGGGCGGGCGAACCGTTCGACGAGTCCGGGCGGGCAGGCCTCGCCGCCCAGGATCAGCAACCGGACCCGGCGCAGTGCCTCCTCCGGCCACATCGCCAAGAGCGTGGGCACGGTGGAGACGGCGGTGATGCCGCGGGCGTCCAACCAGGGGCCGAGTTCGAGCCCGGCGCGCACCAGGGACCGTTCGGCCGGCACCAGGCAGGCGCCGGAGCACCAAGCGAGCCACATCTCCTCGCAGGAGGCGTCGAATGCGACCGAAAGGCCGGCCAGGACGCGGTCGCCCGGGCCGAGGGGCCGGTCGCGCAGGAACAGCCCGGCCTCCGCGTCGACGAAGGCCGCGGCGGAGCGGTGGGTGACGGCCACGCCCTTGGGCGCGCCGGTCGAGCCGGACGTGAAGATGATCCAGGCGTCGTCCGCGGGTGCCGGTGTGGAGCCCGTGGCCGCTCCCGACGGCGGTACCAGCTCGGCGGGTTGCGGGTGCGGCCCGAGGACGTGACACACGCCGGCCTCGCTGAACACGGTCGCGGCGCGCTCCTCGGGGTCGTCGGCGTCGACTGGGACGTAGGCCGCACCGCAGTGCAGGACCGCGAGGATCGACAGGTACAACTCCGCGGTGCCCGATGGCACTCGTACGCCCACCCGGTCGCCGGGGCCGATGCCCCGCTCGGTAAGCCGCCGCGCGCGGGCGCGGGCCTCGGTGCACAGCTCCCGGTAGGAGAGCACCTCGGCGCCTGCGTCCAGCGCGGGTGCGTGCGGGTGCAGCGCGGCGGTCGCCTCCAGGACGTCGACGAGGGTTCGGGGTGGCGCGGCTGCCCCGGAGCGGAACAGGGCCCGGTTCCTTGGGACTTCCGGGGAAGGGTGTGAGGCATCGAGTGCGGTCGAGGTCAAGGTCGCGCCTTTGGATTTCCATGTTCGACGGGCCGGTAGGCCCTTTACGGCCTGTCAGACGCCCTTCGTCACAGGACGCGTTCACCAACTCGGTGCAATTGATTCACAACCCGCCCATGGGAGGAAATTGGTGAATCAAATACCAAAATTCACCCCCCGTACCCTGCCGCCGGGAGACCATCTCACTGCACCGGGAAGCCGAACGGGTTGTCGACGATCGTCCGTACCCCGGGCACTCGATGATCCGCTCCGCGCCGACGACCCCGCTGTGCTGGTAGGAGGCCGGTTTGCGGTCCATCGCCGTGTCGTGGTGGACGCTGTGGCCGCACAGCCGGTGCCCTTCGGTGACGACCAGCCGCATCACGTCGGGATTCCTGGCCGCGTTCGGCCCGATCATGCCCCGCCCTCTGCTCATGTCTTCAGTGTTCCTGTGTTCCTGCGCGCCCCGGCCAGGCGGGGCGGCGGGATACTTCTGCCGCTGATTCGGGAACCTGCAGCCCGCCTCGGCTCCCTGCGGCGCTCATCCGACAGGCGCGGCTTGAGTCCGCGGCACAAGCTTAGCTTGCCGCATTGCGCAAATACGCAACCAGGCGGTACTTCGCAGGACAGGTGCGCGATGAACCAGCCGTAGCAGATCGGCCGCTCCCGTTCTGGCGGGCGGCGGACTCCGCCCGACCGGACGGCGCAGTCCTCGGGTGCCGGACGGGTCGCTGGAGAAAGCCGCTGCGAGGATCACGGCCTGTCTGCGCTCCTCGGAGGATGCCGGTCCCGCGCCGCCTGGTGCGCGACTTCGAGCGGCGCACCACCAGCGCGGAGCGATGGTCTACTGGTCGATGATCCGGCTCATGACCCGTCGCCTGGCCCGGTCACACCCGCAGCGAGCGTGAACCGGCCCGGGTGCTGCTCGGCCGGCCAGCCGCGGGCCACCAGGCGTTTCGCGTTCGACCGCAGTGCCTGCACCCGCGCCGGCACCACGTCCATGCCGAACATGACGGCCATCTCCTGGCAGGTCAGCGGCGCTTGATGAAGCCGGGCCCGGTCCGCGAGTGTCTTGATGATGCGCTGGTAGTCGACCGACAGCGCCGACCACGCCAGGCCCCTGTCGCCACACCGGCACCTGCGACTTCGGCTTCGCCGCGTCCCGGAGCGCCGACTCGCGCCTCCCCATCCCGCGGATCCGGGGTGACCTCCGCCCTGGCGGTGGCGCCGTCGTCCGGAGCCAGCACCGTATCGACCCGCCTGCGAGCGATCGCCCACCTGCCATTCCAGCTCGGCCGCAGCCAGCTCGGCCTGGATACGGTCGGCCTCCTCCCGCAGCCCGTCGACTCGACGCCGAGGGGCGAGCTCGTGCTGTTCCAGCAGTCCAACAACCGACGGCATCCGCGACCTCCCGGGGAACGACGACCCGACAGGCCACGACTCCCACGGAACCACCACTCCTATCCCCGACCAGCGGGAACGCGTCGCTCACGTCCGGAAAGACAACCGCTTCTGAGCTTGATCATTAACCTCGCTGCTGTTTCAGGCGGACATGTTCGGTGAGGGTTTCGATTCGTTTCACGGTCTTCCCGGGCTCGTGACGTGGTGCTGACCTGCGGTTCTTCGAGCCGGGTGGGCGTCCGGGTCCGGGCTTGGAGGGTCTGGGCACGCTGGCAGGACGGGCGGTCTTCACGCGGAGGTGGCGGAACCCCCGGCGGACTCGGGCCGGGGTGAGCCGACGTGGCTCGCTGGGCCGTTCCCAGGGCCGGCGCAGGTCCTCGGCGAGTGGCCGGGCGAGGCGGAGTTGGGTGTGGGCGGCGATGATCAGCCACGTCCACAGGTCGGCCGTGTGCGGATCGCGGACCTTGGGGACGGTCCAGCCCAGGGTCTGTTTGAACAGCCGGAAGGTGTGTTCAAGATCGAATCTGCGGAGGAACGCCTGCCAGCGCACATCGACGTCTGCGCCGGTCATCCCGGTGCGCGAGGACCACAGCCACACCGGCTTCGGGTCGCGGTCACCGGGCAGGTACTCGACCTTCAGCCGGATCAACGTGCCGTGGATCAGGGGAAGTTCACCGCAGTGGTCGAGCCAGGGGCCACGGGCCTGCAATCGGGGGTGCATCCGATCCCAAGCGATGGCTTCGGCCGTGCCGTAGCGGGCGGTGTCGCACGTCGTGGCCTGGTCGGGGGTGTGCCAGGACTCCGGCTTGGAGAAGGTGAGGACACCGCCGTGCTTGCGGGGCTGTCCGCCGCGGGGGGTGGAGCGGCGCGGGCCAGCATCCCGGAGCATGACACGGTCCGAGCGGAGCCGGCCGACCAGCTCAACGGGCAGGTCGGACAGGACGTAGGCGAGGCGGGTGACGTCGTAGCCGGTGTCCATGACGACGAGGATGTCCGCGTCGCCCGGCCGCCACTGCCCGGCGTGCACCAGCCGGGTGACCACCTCGCGCAGCTGGGTGGCGGTCACCGCGGTGGCATCGTCGGACGGCCCCAGCCGGATCGCGTCCAGCACGGCCGTCCACGACGTGCGTCCCGTCTCCAGTGCGGCGACGAAGGAGTAGGGCCAGCCGGGGATGAACTGATCCGCGCTGCGGCCCCGCCCGTAGACGTGGCAGAACAGCAACTCCGGGCTGGTGGGGGCGTCGGGCCGCAGCCAGTTGCTCACGTCCACCGCGAGCACGATCCGCCCGTCGGCGGCACGTGGCAGCGGCGTAGAGGCCAGCAGTCTGCGCAGGCGCCGCGGTTCCAGCCAGCCGTGGTTGACCGCGTCGTACATCGCCCCGTGCCCACGCCGGTGCTCGGCTGTGAGCGTCAACTCGACGAGCGACGTCACCGGGCCGTCCGCGCACAGCACCGCGTCGGTGAGCTCGAAGAGCGCATCCGCCCGGGTGTAGAGGCAGTCGTAGAACTGGACACGAAAGTGGGACAGGATGCCCAACGCGGCGTCAGCGGACTGTTCAGGGGCGAGACTCTTCACCAGCGGCCGTTCCTTCACGCGACGTTGCTCGACACCTCGAAGCGTGAAGAACGGCCGCCCTGCTGTCCCGGGAACGAACCAAGATCAGCGGGTCAGGTGAACGGTCGAGGTTAAACACCAAGCTGAGGACCGGCAAGGTGGCAGCCAGGGGCAGGGCAGCGGCGCCGGACAACAGGAGCGGGACTTGCCTGTGGGAAACCCGGGCAAGCCCGGCCCCCAGGCCGACGAGGATGGTGGTGGGGCGTGGTGGGAATGAAGGGCACGGACGGCGAAGTGATCAGTACTCCAGCTCGGGGCGCAGCGGGCCGCCGACCCTGTGGAGGTACCGCAGTACCTGGGCGTAGGAGTTGAAGAGCCCGGTCTCGTGGTAGGCGATGCCGTGCCGGGCGCAATACCTGCGCACGAGTTCCTGGGCATGCCGCAGGCTGGGTCGCGGCATGGAGGGGAACAGATGGTGTTCGATCTGGTAGTTCAGCCCGCCGAGTACGAAGTCGGTGAACCGGTGGCCGCGGATGTTGCGTGAGGTCAGTACCTGCCGACGCAGGAAATCGATCTTGTCGTCCTTGGCGAACAGCACCATGCCCTTGTGGTTGGGGGCGAACGAGCATCCCATGTACAGCCCGAACAGCCCTTGGTGCACGAGAAGGAAGCACACGGCCTGGACAGGGGACAGGACCAGGAACAGAGCGGCGAGGTAGCCGCCCAGATGCGCTGTCAGCAGTCCCGCGTCGGCCAGCTTGGTTGTCCGCGAGGTTGTGGTGCCGGTGCGGTCGAGCAGCGCCCGTACACCGGCGACGTGCAGGGCGAGTCCTTCCAGAAGCAGCATCGGGAAGAACAGCCAGGCCTGGTGACGGGCCAGCCAGGCGTACGCCCCGCTGCGGACGCGCGCGTGATCCTCGGTGAAGGCGATCGCACCGTCGGCGATGTCGGGGTCGCGGTCGACGTGGTTGGGGTGGGAGTGGTGCCGGTTGTGCTTGGTGATCCACCAGCCGTAGCTGAGGCCGATCAGCAGGTCGGCGTGCACGCGGCCGAGCAGGTTGTTGACACGCTTGGAGGCGGCGATCTGATGGTGTCCAGCATCGTGCCCGATGAACCCGGTCTGGGTGAACATCACCGCCAGGAAGGCTGCGGTCAGCAGCTGCCACCACGACTGTCCGATCAGCGCGAACGCGGTCCAACCGCCGGCCAGCAGAAGCAGGTTCGCGCCGATCTTCACGCAGTAGTAGCCCGGGCGGCGCGTCAGCAGCCCGCTCTGCCTCACCTCGCGGCACAGCGCGGCGTAGTCGCTGCCCCGGCTTCCGGGCGGGGGCTTGGTCATCTCGGCGTGGCCCGCGGGATCGGGGCTCCGGTGGCTGACGTCAGTGGTCACAGTGTTTCCTTCGGGAGGTACGGCGCTGCCCAAGGCGACGAGGGGCGGGGTGCAGGATGCCGCACACGTCGGGAGTCTTGCGGAAGCCGCCCGAGGCAGGCCCACGGTGCGGGCCTGCCTCGGGAACGGTGGCCTCAGAGCACGTGGACCTGGTCGGCTTGCATGCCCTTGGGGCCCTGGCTTGCGGTGAACTCCACCCGCTGGTTCTCCTTCAGGGAGCGGAAGCCGTCGGTGTCGATCGCCGACTGGTGGACGAAGACGTCGGCACCGGCCTCATCAGGGGCGATGAAACCGAAACCCTTCTCCGCGTTGAACCACTTCACTGTTCCTTGAGCCATGTGATGTCTCCTTCGAGATGGCGGCTGGGGCGGAATGTGCGCGATCACGCGATCCCGGGCTGTTGGTCGCCGGCCGTCGAAGAAAACCCCGAAACGACGAAACGCCCGCTGTCAAGAACTCCGCGGGCGTTTCCACGTTCGCAAACTTCAACTACAACCACTGCCCACAACGACCGGAGCGCCGGGAAGGTTCCCGCACGAGCCGGGAAGAGTTCGGTGACGCCCGAGCGGGTCGGCTCCGGGGTCCGGGATCCGGCACGCGTCGACTCCGGAGAGGGAGTACGGTTGCGGCACCGAGGGCACCTCGCACGCCGTCATCAGTTTCGGCGTAGCCCTCGGACAAACGGCAAAGGCCGGCGTACATCGGATCCGGCCGGAAATGAGCCGCGACATGCCTCTTGGCCCGCACCGTCACGCCGTCGTCCGTATCCGGTCCCGCGCAGCGCGGTAGCGGAGTTCCCGGCTTCCGGGCTGCCCGGGGCACCAGGACATCTCGCGCACGATGGCCCGCAGCATGGCTGGACCGATCAGCACGACTTCGAACCGATCTAGAGGATGCGGGACACATGTATTCACAGGACTCGATCTCCGGCCGCCGCCGGGACCGTCCCGAACCGACCGCGGAGATGCTCTCCGGACTGGCCTGCCTCATCTGCGGCACCGACTACCGCAACGCACCCGACCCGGAGGCGGTGGTGGTTTCCCACCGCGACGACGGGCAGCTCCTCGCCTGCCACGGGACGTGTGCACGCATGGCGACCGGGTCGGTCGACGGTCTGGACGAAACGCCCCTCCCGCTGGACGAGCGCATCCGCAGGCACCGGGCCGACGGCTTCTGACCCGGACATCCGGCAGCCACACCACGCACGCCGAGAGCGCAGCGAAACGAAATGATGAGGAAGCGTATGAGCCTGATGAGTCTCGGAGTCCTCGCCTCCTCCCGCAAGGAGAACGAGTTCCGCCTGCCGTTGCACCCTGCTCACCTCGACCGGATCGCGCCGGACGTACGCGGGAGGATATTCCTGGAACAGGGCTACGGCGAACGGTTCGGCGTCGCTGACGACACGCTCGGACCGCTCGTGGCGGGTTTGCGCTCCCGCGAGCAACTCCTCGCCGAGTGCGACGTGTTGCTGCTGCCCAAACCCATGCACGACGACATTGCCGCGCTGCGTGAGGGCCAGGTGCTGTGGGGATGGCCGCACTGTGTGCAGGACGAGGAGCTGACCCAGCTCGCCATCGACGGGCGGCTGACACTCATCGCCTGGGACGCTATGAACCACTGGACGTCCACGGGCGCCTTCAGCGTCCATGTGTTCCACAAGAACAACGAGCTCGCGGGCTACTGCTCGGTGCTGCACGCTCTGCAGCTCGGCGGGCTGACCGGCAGCTACGGGCGGCGTCTGCGTGCTGTGGTCATCAGCTTCGGCGCCACAGCGCGCGGCGCGGTCACCGGCCTGGGCGCCATGGGGGTCTCCGACGTCACGGTGCTCACCCAGCGCGCAGCGGCAGCGGTGGCCTCGCCCATGCCGTCGGTCGTGATGGGCCACTTCGCACAGCAGGAGCGCGATTCGTCGCGCCTGCACGCATTCACCGCGGGCGGTTCCCTGCCGCTGGCGGAGTACCTGGCCGGGTTCGACATCATCGTCAACTGCGTCTTGCAGGACACCGACGCGCCGCTCATGTTCGTCACCGAAGAGGAACTCACCCTGTTCCGGCCGGGGACCTTCTTCATCGACGTCGCCTGCGACGAAGGCATGGGCTTCGCGTGGGCCCGTCCCACCACCTTCGGCGAGCCGATGCCCACGGTGGGGACGGGCTGCCACTACTACGCAGTGGATCACAGCCCGTCCCACCTGTGGAACTCGGCCACGTGGGAAATCAGCGAGGCACTCCTGCCGTACCTGCGCAAGGTCATGAGCGGCCCCGCGGTCTGGGAGGCCGACCCCACGGTCAGAAAGGCCATCGAGATCCGCGACGGCGTCGTCCTGAACCCAAAGATTCTCTCCTTCCAGCACCGAACAGCCGCCTACCCCCACACCCCCAAGACCCCGGCCCTCACCCCGGTGCTGCACTCTCCCGCGCAGCTGGCCTGACACACCCCGGACCGAGCGTGGAGCCCTTTTCGAAGGGTTACGACGGCCTGGATGCCAAGGACGTCTGCCAGGCACGCGGCTTCGGGACCGAGTTATTGGGACGGCAGCACCGGGGCCACTCCAGCCGGTCAGCCGGAGTGGCGAGGGTCGCCGCAATAGGGATGGGCCTCGGCGCGGATACGTCCGCCCGCCCCGTCCCCACCCAAGGACCAAGCTCGCGGTAATCGTGCTCGATCCGCCAGCGCATCTTGGCCCACCGCACCAGGTCAGCGGCCGGTGTGGCGGCGGGCAGGTTCGATATCCAGTAGTCCGTCGGAGTGTCCTGGCCGTCCGGCCACTCGACGAGGAGTGTCTGGACGGGCAGGACGCCGTCCCACCGGTTGCGGCCGCCGCCCGCCTCCTTGCCCGCGGGCCGCACTGTCAGCACCGCGAACCGTGAGGGCATCGCGCCTTTGCTGCCCTGCCTCCAGGTCACCTCGGTGAACCGTTCCGCACCCGCCTCCGCTGCCAGGACGGAGACGGCTCGCGGTGGGGTGCGGTAGCGGGGAAGGGCGGGTGGTCCGAGCCCGCCATAAGCAGGCTGGTGCGGCTCGACATCCTCCGGGTGGGCGACTTCCTTCCCGTTCAGGGCCGGGACATAGGACAGCCCTCGCTCCTCGAGACCGAGCCGGAACGGGGTGCTGACTCCGTGGCCGGCGTCGGCGACCACGACCGGCGCCTCCAACTGCCACGCGGTGAGTGTGTCCAGGATGCCGAGCGCGAGACGCCACTTCTCCCGGTGCACCACGTCGTCGGGGACTCCTGCCCTGCGGCATCGGCCAGGCTGGTCCGTCCACTCACGCGGCAGATACAACCGCCACTCCAACGGGCACGAGGCGGTGTCGGTGGCGGCATGGCCACTGACCGCGACCTGGCAGTTCGCCCGTTTGCCGACCGCTCCGCAGTACTGGCGGGCCACCCCGACCGACGCCTTGCCGCACTTGGGGAACGACACGTCGCCGATCACCCACACCTCGGGCCTGATGACTCCGGACAGCCGCTCGGCGATCCGCTGCCTGACCGGCAGTGGATCCCACGGCGACTGGTTCACGAACTGCTGCAGGGCCTGCATGTTCCCGTCCGGCAGTCGCTCGGCCATCGGCTGGATCGACTTGCGCCGGCCGTCGAGCATCAGGCCCCGTAGAAAGCATTCGCCCCACCGCCGCTGATCCCGCCGCGGTAACGACCCGAACACATCGGCAACGAACTCGACCAACTCCCCCGGGAGCCGGCCCACTTCCCCCAACCTCACTCCGGGAAGCTGCCCACGTCGAGCCGAAATCACTCAACGTAACGAAGTACTACTAGTTGATGCGGGCCATGAGGTTTCTCCGCGGTACTTCGCGCCCCGCCCACCACTTCGCCAGGCCCTTGCGCACAGCGCCGTCGGCCCTGACCACCTGCGCGCCTGCTTAGCGGACCTGGTTCGCCATGTCCTCGATCGTCTTGATGACGACGTCGGGCCGGTCGATCGGGATGTCGTGAGAGCTGCGGTCCGCCACGACCAGGCGGCGGTTGGGTGCTGCGCTGACGAACTCCTGCTGGGCTTGTCGCCACAATTGGGCGTCGACGGGTGTGGGGAAGGGAGTCTTGGCGGACACGATCGCGGTGGCGGGCACGCTCTGGGGCCAGGACAGCTTGTGGTAGGCGCGGTGTACGGGCCCGTAGTGGTCGGCCTCGGCGAGGAGCTGGCGGGTCGCCCGGGTCTGTGGCTTCTTCTTGAGCGCTGCGATCTGCTGCTCGTTCCCGGCCACCAGCTTGGCGGTCTCGCCGTCGGTGTAGAACTCGGGGAGGCTGGCGTCCACGAGGACGGCGCCGGCGATCCAATGCGGGTGCTGCCTGACGAAGTATGTCGCGATCTCCCCGGCGAGGGAGTGGGAGACCAGGACCACGTTCTTGGTGACTCCCAGCTGCGTCAGGCCGGCCGCGAGGTCGGAGGCGGCGTTCTGTGCCCTCCATGGCCCGGGTACGTCGCTGCTCCTGCCTTCCCCGGTGCGGTCGTAGGTGATGATCTCGGACCTGGTCTGCTTCGCGAGGACGGGCACGATCTTCTTCCAGTACGACGCGTCGAGACCTCCGCCGGCGTCGAGGACGATGGCCGGGCCATGGCCAGGTGTGACATAGAACGCCAGCCTGTGACCGCGGTTCGTGATCATGTGAAGTGAGGGCTGGGCGGCGGTCGTTGCCGTTGGGGACGCCGAGGATGCCGTTGCACTGGTCCGGGGCGCGGTTGTAGCCGATTGCGCGTTCTTCGCAGTGGTTGCGTCGCAGGAGGTGAGACCACAGGCCGCGACTGCGATGGATGCCAGGGCGAGCGTCGCGTGCCGTCGTCGCCGACGCCGTGCGGTGGGATTGGGCATGGGGGTTCCTTCCGCGAGAGTGGAGGAGGAGGTTCAGGCCGACCGTCGGCGACCTCGATGTGTCGAAAGATTTCGACGTCCCAAGCCTCGTCGTCCGCAGAGACGACCGCGACGGTGCACGCCCCCGAGAACGGACGGGGGACAGCCCCACCCCGAGAGACGGGCTGCGCATGTGGCAGAAGGCTCGGTGGGTGCCCACGGAGAACGGTCACCCACTGAGGCTCTTGCAACCGCATGAGTATCAGCGTTTGAACGGCCTTGACCCGGGTGCCCTCCCGGCTGGGGGCTGGAGGCTCTCGACGAAAGATGCGGCCGGGATGTCGAGACCGGCGTGGCGGCTCCGTCTCAGGGGCAGATGCGGTCAGCGTGGCCGCACCATCCCCCGTACCGGCAGGACAGTCACGCGCAAACTCATCGTCCAGCAGTGGGTTACCGTCGACAACATCGCCGCGGAGGAGGGACGGCGGGCTCAGCTTCGTGTCAGGGGAGCCCTTTTCCGAGACCACGAACCCTGCGTTCAAGGCAACTCGGTGTGGCTGGCGCCGATGGCGGCGTCACGGGCCATGCCCTGGTGGCTGTTTCGGCGTGTCGGGGCTGTCCCAGTCCGCTTGATTTTCCGTCAGTTCGGTGCGGGCGCCGCACCGTCGAGCACGAGGTCGATGATCCGCCGGCTTGCCTGTTCCGGGTCGAGCTGGTCGGTGCTGCCCGATGCCATGCGGGCGAGGAGGGGGGAGACGAGGAGCTCGGAGATCAGGTCGGGGTCGACGTCGGGGCGGATCTCTCCTCGTTCTACGCCACGTCGTAGGACACGGTTCATCGCTTCCCGGCGGGGGGTGACGATCTCCTCGAAGTAGCGGCTGTGCAGCCTGGGGAAGGTTGCGGCCTCGGCGTTGAGGGCGCGCAGCATGCTGCTGGCCCGTTTGTCGGCGACGCGCTCGGCCAGGGCCTGCAGCAGGAGCGCGAGGTCGCCGCGGGTGTCGGCGCCGGTGGGCGAGGGCCGCCGTTTGTTGATCGCCTCCAGGACGTCGAGGTAGAGCTCGTCCTTGGTCTTCCAGCGCCGGTAGACGCTGTTGCGCGAGACGCCGGCCTGCTTGGCGATGGTCACCAGCGACAGGCCGGTGAGGGTGGCGCCGGCGGCGACCATGTCGAGGACCGCGTCGATGATGGCCGAGTCGGTGGCGGGGTCACGCTGGCGGCCCCCGCGGCGGCCGGGGAGTTCCGTGGTCACCCCGGTAACGATACAACCCTGTTGCGTTTGGGTGCCGCCCTGAGGCAATAATGGAACAGACCTGTTCTGTTTCTTTTGGGAGTTCCCGTGTCCCTGCCCGGTCCCACCGTTCCGGCCACCGGAGTCGGCACCAAGCCTGCTTCGGCCGCTGCCGCTCCACCGCCGGCCGCCCGTGTCCCCGTCCTGATCGTGGGCGGCAGCATCGTCGGGGCTTCGGCCGCGCTGTTTCTCGCGGCCCGGGGCATCACCCCCGTCCTGGTCGAGAAGCACTCCGCTGTCTCGACCAGGCCGCGCGCCAAGCTGTTCTATCCGCGCACGATGGAGGCATACCGCTCGGTCGGCGCCGACCAGGACGTCTACGCCGTCCAGCACCGATTCCCGCCGGCCGACCACGCCGCGGTGGTCGCCTCACTCAACGGGCCGGAGTTGCGGCGCTGGCGGCTGCCGGCCGCAGAGGACTTCAGCAGCGTCTCACCCTGCCCCAGCGCATTCGTCAAACAGGCCGATCTGGAGGAGGTAGTCCGCGCGCACGCCCGTGCTGCCGGCGCCGACCTGCGCCTCGGCCACCGCCTTCTCGAACTGCGTCGCCACGACGACCACGTCGTGGCCCGGATCCGTGGCGTCGACGGCGCCACCTACACCGTGTCTGCCGACTACCTGCTGGCCGCGGACGGAAACGGCAGCGCCATCCGCGAGCGCCTGGGCATCGGCCGCAGCGGCACCGATGCGGTCGCGCACATCATGGAGATCGGCTTCGAAGCCGACCTGCGCCACGTGCTCGACGGGCGCCGGCTCGCCCTGGCCTTCACGGGCCCGCCGAGCACGCGTTCCTGAGCTGGAACACGGCACAGGACCGCGGGACGGTGTCGGTGACTTACGACCCCGAAACCACGGATCCAGCAACGTTCGACGACCAGCGCCGCCGTGGCATCGTCTCTCGCGCGCTCGGCCTGCCGCCATCGCACTTCACGCTCACGGGACACCGGCCCTGGCAGATGGGCGGCTGGCTGGCCGACTCCTATCGCGCCGGCCGCATCTTCCTGCTCGGCGACGCGGTCCATGTCACCCCGCCGACCGGCGGATTCGGCGCCAACACCGGCATCCAGGACGCGTGGAACCTCACCACCAAACTGGTCTCGGTCCTGCGAGGCCACGCCGACCCGAGGCTTCTGGAGGACTACGAACCCGAGCGCCGCGCAGTGGGCCGGATCACCGTGGAACAGGCGCTACTGCGCGCCCGCGACCGCGCCCAGGTCCCGATCGAGGACCGCCCACTGCTCAGCGAGGCGGCAGTGGCCATCGGCTACCGCTACCCCATACCCGGCGACGACACGGTCGCCGGCCTGCCGACGGCCGACGAACCGTACCGCTGGCACGGCGAACCCGGCACCCGGCTGCCGCACGTGCTCCTCCCCGGCAAGGACGGGCCCCGCTCCACGCTCGACCTGGTCCGCGCCGGCCGCTACCTGATGCTCGCCGGCCCCGAAGGACGCCCCTGGACCCGAGCCGCACGCGAGCTGGATCCGCACGGCGCCTTCCTCGACACGGCACTCCTGCCCCGCCGGATCGCCCCCGCAATTGCACCCCCCACCGACACCTGCGGCATCGGCGACCACGGCGCCCTGCTGGTCCGCCCCGACCACGTGATTGCCTGGCGCACCGCCCACGCCGCCCCGGACGCCCTCACGGTCCTCACCACCGCCACACGACAAGCGTTGGGGGCCGACCGTCCCGCAGCATGCTGAGCAGGTTCGACGGGCGGCGACAACCATGTACGCGGTCGACCTGCGCAGCCACCGGTCGAGCGACCCGGTACTCCGTCGAACGCACGCGGGACGACCTGGTTCCGCAGGACCCCGGATCAAAGAGATGGCCGGACGGATCCCGGACTGCCGGGTTGCCACCATTCCAGGGACGGTGAGCTGGTCCATGACGCGTGCCCGGTCAGTTCACTGACGCTGTCGTGGGATTCGTACGGCCCGTAGAGTCCCGTGTCCACGCTGCCACGAAACGGTAGGGCCTGATGATCGATATATCGAGCACACGCTACCTGTCGCTGCCCGAGGAGTTCGTCCTGCTCTCGTACCGGCGCTCCGGCAACGTGCACGAGGTCCGGCAGACGGCGACGGGCTGTGCGGTGGCCGAACTCGGTGAACTCGCGCTGCGCCGAACGCTGCTCACCCCGCCGCGGAAGAAGTCCAAGGTATGCGGTCTCGACGTCTACCACCTGAACAGCAGGATCGAACTGCTGCACACCGATCCCACAGGCCTTGCCTGGGGCGATGAGTTGGTGACGGAACTCGAACGCGAACGCGCGGCTGCCCGGAAGCCCGTGCCTGTTCACCGGTGGCTCCGACGACGCTTCCACGCGGCCCTTGTACTGCACCGCAACGCCCTTGTCGAGCACGGTCTGCTGAGCCCCGGACACAGCACGATTCTCAAGAGGCCGCGCTACCACCCGAACTCACGCGTCCGCGATGCGCTGATCGGCCACCTGCAGGCCGTCTGCCACGGCGAGAGCCCGCTGGATGCGCACATGCTGTTCCTGCTCGCCCTCGTGAAGGGTGCCCAGCTGAGCGGCGAGTTCGGCCTCAGCTGGAGCCAACTCCAAAAGCTGGGCGTGGTCGCAGGCGTGGGGCCGGCGGCTCATCTCCCCGAAGACCTGCGGGACACCAGCATCGTCCTCGGTGCCTTGGTGCCTGCTCGGGAGAACAGCGGACGGAGCCACACCTGAGTGAGTACACAGGTGTCGTAACCCCTGCCTGTTGGAGGGGCAGGCCGTCGCCGCGGCTGGGCCCGTGACCTGGCCGGGCTTGTGCACGGACCGCAAGCATCCCGGCTGGCGCGCCAGTTGAGGGCTAACCATCCGATGACAGGCGGTCGAGCCACTCGCCCAGGAGGTGTTGCTCGGCGCCGCTCAGCGCCGTCTGCTCAGGCAGCAGAGCGCGCAGGGTCCGGGCGGCATCGGCCGGACCTGCGCCTTGCACGCCAGGCTGCTGGTGGGTGACGGCGGCGACCATCGACTCGCGCATGGCGGTGAGCAGAGCCGGGTCGCGCTCGTCCTCGGGCAGAGAGAGCCAGGTCAGCACCGCCCCGCGCGCGGTGGCGTGGATGATGGCGGCCGCGGGTTTCTCGTCGATGCGTAGCCAGCCGCCGGCGGCGAGGCGGCGGATGCGCCCCATCAGGATTTCCATGCCGGCCTGGAAGGCTGCCGACGTCGTGCCGCGTTTGGGTTCGCCGTACATCAGGACGTACAAGCGCGGGGTTGGCGAGTCCGAACTCGACACTGAGGTCCCAGCCCGCGCGCAGTTCCTCGACCGGGTCCAGTTCCTCGACCGGGTCCAGGTCCTCGCGGACCGGTTGCCTGGCCGCGAGGAAGGTGGCGTAGCCGTGTTCCGCCACCGCCTCGAGCAGGCCGTCCTTGTCGCCGAACAGGCGGTAGATAGTCGGCGCCTGCACCCAACGAATTCTGCCGGGTGGGTCTGACACTGGCGTTGGACGCTTCTTCGAACTCGTACACGGCAGAGCTGCACTTCCACGACTTTGGCACACGGGGCATACGCTCGCCTCCACAGCCGACGCCACCACATGCGAGCTGATGACCCGCATGGGCCCAGCAGCTCGCGCACCGCGCTGATCTATCAGCATGACCAGCGACTGGGATCGGGCCATCGCCGACCGGCCCGATGCCATGATCCGGGACGGTGGGGCAGCGGCCTCCGGCCCCTCCGAGAAGGACCCTGCGGGCCCGTAGTGGGCAGCCTGTGGGACGACCCCCGAAATGGCGAACGGCCAGCCTGGGAGAAAGCCCCTCCTGTGCCGGCCCTTCTCTCTGTGCCCACGGCAGGATTCGAACCTGCGGCCCCCGCTGTGGGATCGAATCCTTGCCGGGTCGTGCGTGGTGCTGCCGCGTGATGCTGTCTCACCTGGTCAGCGTCACGCGGCTGTGTGCTTCATCCGGCTCATGGTGGCTTGTGCCGGACAGTCCGCTCACGCATCGTGCACGCACGTCGGCATCGGTCGGCAATGCCGGAGCGGCCTCCCGTCGGGAAGGCCCGCTCCGGCGAGGGCACGGCCGCGGGACTGTCAAGCCCGGCGGTATCACAGGTCCACCGTCTGTGCCGGGTGGCCGTCGTGGGTCCGGGCCCATCGGACCGGCTCGACACAAGGGCAGGCGAACAAGCCACACCCCGGAGCCGAGCATGTCGGAGAGAGGCATTCATCTGCAGGCCGGTGCGTTGCCTTCGGAGCCGGCCCCGCGGACCGGGACGAGGAGGGTGAACGTGGCCGGAGCCCTTCTGGTGAGGGAGAGTCGGCCGCCGATGGAGTGGGCCAGTTCGGCAGCGAGGGCGAGGCCGATGCCCGTCCCGTGGCCGTCGCCGGTGTGTCCGCGGTCGAACAGCTGCGCTGGCTCGCCCTCCGCGGCTCCCTCGTCGCTCACGTCGAAGGCGAGGGCGTCGTTCAGGTCCCGCACTACCAGTCGCACGGTTCCGCGTCCGTGCACCCGCGCATTGTCCAGCAGGACGCCGAGCACCTCCGAAACGGGGCCGCTGGGGACCAGGACATCCGCGGGTGCGTCATGTGTGCCGCACTCCAGGCGTCTGCCGTCGGCGGCGAACAGGCCGTGCCAGTGCTCCTGCGTCTCCTGAAGGAGGTGTGCCACCGCGATGTCCCCGGCGGCCGGGCGGGGCCGGTCCGGGGAGCGGGACAGGCGCAGCACTTCCTCCACGGTGTGGTGGAGGCGATGGGCGGTGGCCAGTGCCTCGGTCAGCACGGGTCGTAGACGGGCGTCGTCGTCCTGGGCGAGACCCGATTCCAGGGCGAGTTGCAGGCCGGTGAGCGGAGTACGCAACTGGTGCGAGGCGTTGGCGGCGAAATCCCGTTCCCGGCAGAGGAGTTCGGACAGGCTGTGCAGCATGGTGTTGTGCGTGCGGGCCACCTGATCGATCTCGGCGATGTTGCTGGGGGCCGCCCGCGCATTCAGGTCCCCTTCGGCGACGGCCCGACAGTGGCGGGACAGATCCTCCAACGGGGCGGCCAGCGCCCGAGCCTGCCAACGGGCGACCAGCACCGCGATGGTCAGCGCGACTACGGTCACGCTCAGTAGCACGGCCCACGCGGCCAGGACCCGGTCGCGTACGGCGTCAGCGGGGGAGGACGCGCGGACCACGCCGATCACATGCTCGGCGTGGGAGACCGGTACGGCGGCGACCAGGTCGCCGCCCGACCGCCCCCGGACCACCTCTCCGCCAAAGGCGCGGTGGACCGGCGCGTCCGCCGTCCGGGGGCCGCTGCCCGCGCGTTTGGCCTGCTGCGGGTCGTACAGGCCCAGATGCCCCCCTGCCGGCGCCCTGGGCAGTTCCACCGGATCACCGGTCGCATAGTCGGGGCTCACCCGTACGGCCGCGGCGAGGGCCGCGCGTTCCAGGGTGTCCCGCTGCCCGGCGTACAGGGAGGACCTGATGGCCAGGGCCAGGGGAACGGCGAGCAGGACCACGGCGACCAACGCGGCGGTGAGGGCGACTCGCACCACGCGCTGTCTCATGCCCTCATCATGCGGCGGCTCGGCCGGGCGCGCGGGGCGAGGCGCACGCTTTTGCCGTCGTCTAACCCTCGGCGAGCAGGGCGTTAATCGGCCGCTTCCTAGCGTGGGTGCCATGACCGTCCGGTCCGGGGGATTCCTTGGAGGGCAGTGGTGATGGCAGCACACGCACGGACGTCCGCGGCAGTCGGGCTGGTGCTCGTCGCGGCGGTGACCGCGGGCTGTTCCGGTTCCGGCTCGCACTCCGGTTCCGGTTCGACGACGTCATCACCGCCGGCTTCCCCGGCACGCGTCGGAAACGGGCAGAACAACCCGGCACCCGCTCCCACCGAGTCCAATCCGCCCGGTGACATCCCCGACAACCAGGTGTACGTCGTCTACCGGCCGACAGGCGGATCCTTCACCGGTTTCACGGTGAAGGTGCCTGAAGGCTGGGCCCGTACCGAGCAGGGAGGCAGCACGGTGTTCACCGACAAGTTGAACACCGTGAGGATCACGGCGGTCCCCGCGTCCACCGCGCCCACGGTCGACTCGGTCACCAAGACGGTTGTCCCCAAGCTGCGCTCCCAGGTGCCGAAGTTCGCCGCGCCGAAGGTGTCGGAGGTGTCTCGGCACGCGGGCCGTGTCGTCCAGTTGACCTATCAGGGTGACTCGGCGAAGGACCCGGTCACGGGCAAGGTGGTGCGCGACGGGTTCGAGCGGTATGCCTTCTACAAGTCGGGCCACGAGGTGGATCTGACCTTGTCCGGCCCGGTCAACGCCGACAACGTCGACCCGTGGCGGATCATCAGCGACTCCTTCGCCTGGCGGTGAGCACGATGGCGTCCGAGCCGGTGCTGGCTGCTCGTGAGCTGTACCGCTTCTACCGGGCCGGCGAGGAGGAGACGCTCGCGCTGCGCGGGGTGTCGCTGCGGGTCGGGCGGGGCGAGACGGTGGCGGTCGTGGGACCGTCGGGATCCGGCAAGTCCACCCTGCTGGCGTGCCTGGCCGGGCTCGACGAGCCCTCGGGCGGCGAGGTCCGCGTGGACGGAGTACGGATCAGCCACCGGCCCGAGACCGAGCGGGCCCGGCTGCGTGCCCGGCACATCGGCGTGCTGCTGCAGACCCGCAATCTCCTGCCGCATTTGAGCGTGCGGGACAACGTCCGCCTGCCGCAGCGCGCCGCGGCCCGCAAACCCGTCACCTCGGCCAGGGAGCTGCTGACCCAGGTGGGCCTCGGCGAGCGGATGCATGCGCTGCCCCGGCAGCTGTCCGGTGGCGAGCTGGCCCGGGCCGGGCTGGCCGTGGCGCTGGCCAACGCGCCCGCTGTCCTGCTGGCCGACGAGCCGACCGGCGAACTCGACGGAGAGACCGAGCGAGTGGTCCTCGGCATGCTGCGAGAGCGGGCCGCACAGGGGTGCGCGGTGCTGATCGTGACGCACAGCGCGGAAGTCGTCCGGAGCGCGGACCGGGTGATCACGCTGGAGGACGGCAGGGCCACCGACGCCGCCTGCCCCGCGGCGCAGGGGGTGCCCGATGTCACGGGATGAAGCGCTCGTGACCTGCACCGACGTGGCTCTCACCTTCGGCAGGGGCACACAGGCGGTCGTGGCCGTACACGGCGCTGACCTGGAGATTGGGTCCGGCGATCGGCTCGCCGTCGTCGGCCCCTCCGGGTCGGGTAAGAGCTCGCTGCTGCATCTGCTGGCCGGGCTCGAGCAACCCACCAGCGGCACGGTGACCCGGGCCGCCTCCCTGGGACCGTACGACATCGGTCTCGTCTTCCAGGGCGACAGCCTGATCCCCGCGCTCAACGTGGTCGAGAACGCCGCGCTGCCCCTGGTCCTCGCCGACCGGACGGAGCAAGAGGCCCGCCGGGCCGCCCTCGCGGCGCTCGCGCTGGTGGGCGCGGCCGACCTGGCGGACCGGCTGCCCGAGGAGATCTCCGGTGGTCAGGCCCAGCGGGTCGCCGTGGCCCGGGTGCTGGCCCAGTCGCCGCGCCTGATCCTCGCCGACGAGCCCACCGGCCGCCTGGACCACGCCACTGGTGGCCGTGTCCTCGACGCTCTCCTCACCGCCGCCGACCAGGCGGGCGCGGCCCTCGTCGTCACCACCCACGATCCCGCTGTCGCCACCCGGCTCACCACCCGGCGCGCCATGCGCGACGGCCGGCTGCTCGCACCCGAGGAAGTGTCATGATCATCTCGTGGGCGTCCGGCCTGGCCCGCCACCGCACCGGACGTCTGCTGGCCGCCCTGGCCGGCATCGCCCTCGCGGTCGCCCTCGTCGCCGCGCTGGGCTCCTTCCTCACCGAGTCCAAGGCGACCATGACCCAGCGCGCCGTGCGCTCGGTCGCCGTCGACTGGCAGGTCCAGGTACAGCCTGGTGCCAACCCCGGCGCGGTGATGTCCCTGGTCCGCAAGGCGCCGGGAACCCGCGCCGCCCTGCCCGTCGGCTTCGCCCACACCACCGGCTTCTCTGCCCGCGTCCAGGGCAGCACCCAGACCACCGGTCCCGGTATGGCCCTCGGCCTGCCCGACGGCTACCGCGCCCTCTTCCCCGACGCGATCCGCACTCTGTCCGGCTCCCCGAGCGGCGTCCTGCTGGCCCAGCAGACCGCCTCCAACCTGCACGCTGCTCCCGGCGACACCATCGGCATCAACCTTCCCGGCATCGGGCCGAGGCAGGTGAAGGTGGACGGCGTCGTCGACCTGCCCCAGGCCGACTCCCTCTTCCAAACCGTCGGCGCACCCAGCCAGTCCCAGCCGACCGCACCCCCGGACAACGTGGTCCTGCTGCCCGCCGCCAGGTTCGCCGCACTGACCCGGGGTGCCTCTGCGGTCACCACCCAGATCCACGTGGCCCGCGACGACGCCCGCCTGCCCTCCGACCCAGCCGCCGCCTTCACCGCGGTCACCCGCGCGGCCCACAACCTGGAGGCCCGCTCCGCGGGCGCCGCACTGGTCGGCAACAACGTCGGCGCCGCCCTCGACTCCGCCCGCCAGGACGCCCTGTACGCCCAGATCCTCTTCCTCTTCCTCGGCGTCCCCGGCGCGGTCCTGGCCGCCGCCCTGACCGCCGCGGTCGCCTCCGCCGGCGGCGAGCGGCGCCGCCAGGAGCAGGGCCTGCTACGGCTGCGCGGCCTGCGCCCCCGCCAGATCACCGCCCTCGCCGGGTTGGAAGCGGCGCTGATCGGTCTCGCCGGCGGCCTGGCCGGACTGGGCGTCGCCGCACTGACCGGCCGCCTCGCCTTCGGTGCCGCCTCCTTCGGAGCGGGCGCGGGCACCTGGGCCGCCTGGTACGGCACTGCATTCGTCCTCGGCGCCGCCGTCGCCGCGGGAGCCGTCCTCGTCCCGGCCCTGCGTGACCTGCACACGGTGACCGTCGCGGAAACCCGCAAGGAGTCCGGCTCCCGCAGCACCCGGAACCCGTGGTGGATGCGGTACGGCCTGGACTTCGCCCTCCTGATCGGCTCCTGGCTGGTCTTCCGCGCCTCCTCCGGCAACCAGTACGCGTTGGTCCTCGCCCCGGAAGGCGTGCCCAGCATCTCCGTGTCGTACTGGGCCTTCCTCGGCCCTGCCCTGCTGTGGATCGGCGCCGCGCTGCTGCTGTGGCGGCTCACCCTCCTCGCCCTCACCCACGGCCGTCCCGCCATGGCCCGGCTGGCCCGCCCGCTGACCGCGAGCCTCGCCGGCACCACCGCCGCCACCCTCTCCCGGCGCCGCCGCCCTCTGGCCCGCTCGGTCGTGCTGCTCGCCCTCGCCGTGTCCTTCGCGCTCTCCACCGCCGTCTTCAACGCCACATACCGCCAGCAGGCCGAGGTCGACGCCCGCCTGACCAACGGCGCCGACGTCACCGTCACCGAACCACCCGGTGCCCGTGTCCCACCCGGCGCCGGATCCGCCCTGAAGATCTCCGGCGTACGGCACGTCGAACCCCTCCAGCACCGCTTCGCCTACGTCGGCTCCGACCTGCAGGACCTCTACGGCGTCCGCCCCGACACCATCGCCAGGGCCACCTCACTCCAGGACGCCTACTTTGCCGGCGGCACCGCCCAGCAGCTCATGCGCAAGCTGGCCCAGCGCCCGGACAACCTGCTGGTCAGCGTCGAGACCGTCAACGACTTCCAGCTCTCCCCCGGCGACACCGTCAACCTGCGCATCCAGGACGCCCGCACCAAGACCCTGCGCACGGTCCCCTTCCACTACGCCGGCATCGCCAAGGAGTTCCCCACGGCACCGAAGGACAGCTTCTTCGTCGCCAACGCCTCCTACATCGCCAAGGCGACCGGCAGCGATGCGGTCGGCGCCTTCCTCCTCGACACCGGCGGCACCCACCAGAAGCAGATCGCCACGCGCCTGCGCTCGCAGCTCGGCACCAGCGCCACCGTCAGCGACCTCACCCAGACCCGCGGCACCGTCGGCACCAGCCTGACCTCCGTCGACCTGGCCGGACTCACCCGAATCGAGCTCGCCTTCGCGGTCCTGCTGGCCGCCGGAGCCGGGGGACTGGTCCTCGCCCTCGGGCTCGCCGAACGCCGCCGGACCTTCGCCATCGCCACCGTCCTCGGCGCACGCACAGGCCAGCTGCGCGGCATGGTCCTCACCGAGGCCCTCCTGCTGGCCGCAGGCGGCCTGGCCGGGGGTGCCGTCATCGGATGGGCGCTGTCGGAGATGCTGGTCAAGGTACTCACCGGCGTGTTCGACCCGCCGCCCGCCGCCCTGGCGGTGCCCGGCGTCTACCTGACCCTGACCGGACTGGCCGCCTTGATCGCCGTACTGGCCGCAGCCCTGAACGGCATCCGCGGTGCCCGGCGCCCCGCGGTCGAGGAACTCCGCGACCTGTGAGCCCGCCTGCGGGGGAGCTACCTGTCTACTCTGTTGCCATGGGCACGCCTGCCGCACCGGACCGCAGCCGCCTGCACATCCTGGTCGTCGAGGACGACGACACCATCGGACGCCACCTGGAAACCGGCCTGCGCGTCAACGGCTACGCCCCCGCCTGGAGCCGCACCGGCGCCTCGGCCCTGGCGGAGACGGACCGAACCGCCTACGACGCCGTTCTCCTGGACCTCGGCCTGCCCGACCTCGACGGACTGGACCTCGCCCGCACCCTGCGCGTCCGCTTCCCCGACCTGCTGATCGTGATCCTCACCGCTCGCACCGACGACATGGACGTCATCGCCGGCCTGGACGCAGGAGCCGACGACTACCTGGTCAAGCCCTTCAGCCTCACCGTCCTGCTGGCCCGCCTCCGCGCCCACCTGCGCCGACAGAACAGCACGTCGCAGCCGCAGCCCCCACTAAGGCTCGGCGACCTGGTCATCGACACCACGTCCCGCCGCTGCACCCTTCACGACACGGAGATCGCCTTGCGGCCGAAAGAATTCGACCTGCTCGCCCTGCTCGCCGGGAACCCCGGCATCGCCGTCTCGCGAGAAACGCTGATGGCACAGGTGTGGGACGAGAACTGGTTCGGCCCCACCAAGACCCTGGACGTCACCATGGCCGGCCTGCGCCGACGTCTCACCCAGGCCGCCGAGGAGTCCGGCCGCCCTTGCCGGTTGCCTCACATCACCACGCTCCGAGGGCATGGCTACCGCCTCGAGCGCTGCGGCTAGAGAGATGGGGCGTACGAAGAGTTGACCGGCCCCTGCCTGTTCGCGCAGTAGGGTCTGGAGCCATTCGGCCGACTCCATCCGGTCAGCGACCGCCCCACGAGAGTCTGCGGACATGCCCGGCTGCCGCAGGCGGACCCGGCCGCACTGCGGTGTCCGCAGCTCGCCGGCGTGTGCCGAGGAAGCGCGGTTCTCTGCGCCGCCTCGGCACACTGAGCCCGTCGGCCGGGTGGGCCGGCCGACGGGCTGTGCGGTCTGTCAGCCCATGTCCGTCAGGAGGGCGTTCAGTTCCTTCTCCTGCTGGGCGGGCGGCATCGGCGGGTTCGAGTGGTCGATGCCGAAGGTCCCCAGCACCTTGTCCATCTGGGCGTCGATGGAGGTCCAGCCGGTGTTGTCCAGCGGCTGCAACGATGCCTGGTCGGCATCCCACAGGTCGCGCAGCGACTGGGCGGCCGTGTGCGCGCCCTTCGCGTTGCCCGAGCGGGCGTCCTTGAGCGAGGTGGAGGCGAGGGTCTTCAGCGCGGCGACCTTGGCGGGCGGGAACTTCTTCACCGCCTGGCCGGGAGCCATCTGGACGGCGGAGGTGTTGTCGGTTTCCGGCGCCGGGCCGACGTGCGGCTGGCCGTGGGCCCAGACCAGCAGGCCCGCGGTGGCGACGGCCAGCAGTCCGAAGCCGGCCAGCGCGGTGCGCTCCTTGCGCGGGTTGCTGGTGGCCGGTGCGGCGTGGGTCGCCTCGTGGGTCTCGGTCACGTCCGAGCGCGTCACCGTCAGGTAGACCACCGTCGCCAGGATCAGGCCGAGGAAGATCAGGCTGGTGGTGAACGTGCCCAGCGCGAGACCGGTCGGGTCGCCCGGGGTCTGGGCGACCTTGGGGGAAGCGAGCCAGTCGCCGATGTTCGCGCCCAGCGGGCGGGTCAGGATGTAGGCGAGCCAGAAGGACAGCACCGGGTTCGCGCCGAACTTCCACAGCACCGTGATCGCCGCGATGAGGCCGAGCGGCAGCAACACGGAGACGCCCGGGCTCCAGCCGGTCAGCTCCAGAGTCCAGTCGCCGGTCGCGGTGCCGAGCGCGAAGGTGACGAGAACGGCGAGCCAGTAGAACGACTCACGCGGCAGCGTCGTGACCGAGTGGATCGACAGCGTGCGCTCACGCACCCACCACACACCGAAGACCACCGCGAGCAGCACCGAGAAGACCGCGGAACTGATCCACAGCGGCACGTTCAGCTGGTCGGTCAGGATGTCGGTGTACAGGGTGCCCGTGACGCTGACAACGACGACGGTCAGCCAGTAGGGGAACGGAACGTACCGCTTCAGCCGCAGCTGGACGGCCAGGACCACCACGAACACCGCGGTGAAGATCCAGGCCGTGTTCACCAGGCCGACGCCCAGCTTCATGTTGATCCAGTCGGCGAAGCTCTCACCGACGGTCGTGCACAGGACCTTGATCACCCAGAACCAGATGGTGACCTCGGGGACCTTGTTGAGCATGAGCCGCCCGCTGCGCGTGCGTGCTTCCGTTGTCGTTGTCATGCGGGGAGGTTTACGCGGGGAATCTGCACGTAACCTGACTACGTGGTTGCACGGGCGGCCGGGAGCGTCACCTCGACGTGACCGCGGCCGTCCGCGATCGCGCGGACCTCCGCACCGGCCGAGGCGGCGATGCGCCGGACCACCGGCAGCCCCAGCCCGTACCCGTCGCCGCCGGTCACACCCGCTTCAAAGACCCGCTCGACGTCCGCGGGATCGAATCCGGGACCGTCGTCCAGGACATCGACCACGATGGCCTCGCCCTGGTTGCGCGCGGTGATCCACACACGCGACCGCGCATGCCGCAGGCCGTTCTCCAGGAGGGGCGACAGTAGCGACACGGCGACGTCGGCCGCCACGGCGACCTCGACCTTCGCGGGAAAGGCGACCTCGACCGCGCGGCCGGCGATCGCCTGCCGCGCGGCGGAGCGCAGATCGCACCGGGTCCCCTTGTCCGTCCGTGCGCGCGCGGCGCGCAGAATCGTCGTGATCGCCGCATCGAGGCGGTCCACCTCGCTCAGCACCGCCTCCGGCGGCACCGGCTCGCCGGACAGCTGCGCCAGCTGCGCCTCGGCCCGCAGCACCGTGAGCGGTGTCCGCAGCTCGTGGGCGATCTCATCGGTGAGCCGGCGCTCGTCCGCCAGCGCGTTGTCGACGCGCTCCAGGAGATGGTCCAGGGTTCGCCCCAGTTCCCCGAACTCGTCGCGGGGCACCCCGAGGTTGAAGCGGCGCCCGGGTTCGTGATGGCCCCAGTCGTCGGCGAGGGCGGCCATCTCGTGCACGACCCGCAGCGCGCGGCGCACCACGAGGTGTGCGACACCACCGGCGAGGAGGATCGTGAGGCCGCCCAGTATCAGGGACAAGGTCAGGCTGCGCTGCTCGGATGTCTCGTAGGGCGTGAGGTCCACCCGGACGATCACCATGACGTGGTGGCCGTCGATCGGGACCTGCCGCGCGTACAGGAGGTAATCGCCGACCGACGCGGTCTGTGATCGCCCCGAGCCCGCCAGCTCCTCGACGCGATCGACCACGCTCGGCGGCACGTTCCCGTCGATCAGGCGGCCGTCGGCATACACCCACGCGACCTCGTCCAGCGCCTCGCTGCCGTTCTCCGTCAGTACGACACGGCCGCCTTTGGCGGTAACGTTCGCCGCGACCGCCTCGGCACGAGTACGCGCCAGATCTCGCGCGTCGGCGTCCGTCACCCGGCTCAGCAGCACGTGCGAGACCACGACCAGTATCGCCACCACGGCGGTGGCGATCAGCACGGTGAGTGCGACGACCCGCTTACGGAATCCCGTCACTGCCATCGGTAGCCCACGCCGCGGACGGTTGCCAGACGCTCGGCCACACCCAGCGGACCGAGCTTGGCCCGCAGCCGGCGCACATAGGAGTCGAGGGTGTTGTCGCTGACCTGCGCCCCGTGCGGCCAGCCGGCAGCGATGAGGGCGTGGCGGCGTACCGCGTCGCCCTGCGAGGCGATCAGGCGGCCCAGCAGCCGGAACTCGGTCGGGGTCAGGCTCATGCTCATCGAATCGTAGGCCACCACGTGCTTCGCCGGATCGAGGACGACCTCGCGCGGTGCGGGCGCCACGGTGGCCCGGCGCAGCAGCGCCCGGACGCGGACCAGCAGTTCCGGGATGTCGAAGGGTTTGGTCATGTAGTCGTCGGCGCCGGCCTCGAAGCCGCCCACCTTGTGATGCAGGCCGTCCAAGGCGGTAAGCATCAACACCGGCGCGTCGACGCCGCGAGCCCGCAGGGCCAGGCAGACGTCGCGGCCGTCGGCGTCGGGGAGCCCGAGATCCAGGACGACCAGATGGGGCGCCGGTGCGAGCTGCCGCAGCAGGCTGTCGGCCGTGGCGGCGACGGAGACGGTGTGGCCGTCGTGCTCCAGGGCGCGCTTGAGGACGCCGCGGACCGCCGCGTCGTCTTCACACACCATGATGAAAGCCACGTGCTGACCCTAGATACTCCCGTCCCAATTCTCTATCTTCCCTGGTCAGCCGCCTGACGGTCGGGAGCAGGCCGCTGGTGCAGCACGGCCCTGCCCTGAAGCCGCGACGGTCGGGCGCGAGGTAGCGAGCCCGCAGCAGCGGTGTTCGCGGGAGGACCACAAGGGGTCGCATGGTCTCTGTGCAGGAGTACGTCGACTCCATGGCGCCAGGTCACCGTTCGCTCTTCGACCGGGTGAGCGGGCTGATCCTGGAGGAATTCCCGCAGGCGAGCGTGGCGCTGTCCTCGTCAGGAGGTGCGAGAGTCGTAGTTCTCGCGGTTTGTAAGGACCTCGGCCATGTGCGTCTGCGCCCAGTTTCTGAGCCCGCGCGTCATGTGGTGGAGGGAGAGGCCGAGGTCGGTCAGCTCGTAGGAGACGGTGACAGGGACGGTTGGCGTCACGGTACGGGTGAGCAGACCATCGTGCTCCAGCGAGCGTAGCGTCTGGGTCAGCATCTTCTGGCTGACCCCGGCCAGAAGACGATGGATCTCGGAGTAACGCATCGCCTTCGGGGCGTCTGCGTGTGCTTCACCGGGCTGGCCAGGGCTGTTGTCGCCGCCCAGCGCGCACAGGATCAGGACGACCCACTTGTCCGAGATTCGGTCGAGCAGCTGCCGACTGGGGCACCCTGCCAGGAACGCGTTGTACTCCACCTTGGCCTGAGCCCTCTTCTGGGCCGCCTTCATCGTCGTCACTGATCGCACCTCTCACCCATGGGTGGGTTACGCACTCCAGAGTGCCTACTTCCCGACAGGAAGTTTCTCTCCAATGCTGATGCAGGGAGGCAGCAGGCGCCACCCCCAAGTGCACGACGAAAGGCAACACGATGAGCACACCCTCCCTCTCTCTTCCCGGCGGCACCTGGACTCTGGGGGACCTGACCGTCACCCGGTTCGGCTACGGCGCCATGCAACTGGCCGGCCCGTGGGTCATGGGGCCGCCCGCCGATCGCGAGGGTGCCCTGGCCGTTCTGCGTGAAGCGGTCGACCTCGGTATCTCCCACATCGACACCAGTGACGCCTACGGGCCGCGCGTCACCAACGAGTTGATCTATGAGGCGCTGCACCCCTATCCCGAGTCGCTGCACATCGTGACCAAGGTGGGCGCGACCCGCGACGAACAGGGTGGCTGGCCTCCGGCCCGGCGACCCGAAGATCTGCGCCGCCAGGTCCAAGACAACCTCACGTCCCTCCGGCTCGACGTACTCGACCTGGTCAACCTCCGGCTCGGCAACGCCGAAGGTCCCCAGCCCGGCTCGCTCGCCGAGGCGTTCGAGACGCTCGTCGAACTCCAGCAGCAGGGCCTGATCCGCCACCTCGGACTCAGCAACGCCACCTCGGAGCAGGTCACCGAGGCGCAGGGCATCGCGCCGGTCGTGTGCGTGCAGAACATGTACAACCTCGCCCACCGCCACGACGACAAGCTCATCGACCGGCTCGCCGCCGACGGCGTCGCGTACGTGCCCTTCTTCCCCCTCGGGGGCTTCACCCCGCTTCAGTCCTCGGCGCTCTCGGCGGTCGCCGCTCGATCGGAGGCGACACCGATGTCGGTCGCACTGGCCTGGCTGCTGCAGCGATCACCGAACATCCTGCTCATCCCCGGCACGTCATCGACGGCGCACCTGCGCGAGAACATCACTGGCGCGGGACTCTCCCTCTCTCATGAGGACGTGGCCGAACTGGACGACATCGGCCGCTGAATGCCCCGGAGCTGAACGGCCCCCAAGCCACGACCGAAGCCACCGTTCACGTTCCGCCCCGGTCACCTTCGCGCGACCAGGGCCAAAGCGGAACGATTCGCCCTCCCCTGGATGACTTCAGATCAGAAGGGGGTTCCTGCACCAAGCCCATCCGGAAGACCTCGACGTTGCACGACGCTACCCCTGAGGCGGGCTTCGCCCGCGCTGACATGAATACGTTCTGCCGCCTTGACGAACTCGCGCTCAAAGTCACCGGTCAGCGGCTCGCCTCGGATCGTGCGGTTCTCGCGTGCCGGGTCGTCGAGTCCGGTCAGTGGTGCCGCCGCTGCGGTTGCGAAGGCACACCGTGTGACACCGTGACCCGGCGACTGGCGCACGAGCCACTAGGCTGGCGGCCCACGATCCTTCGCGTCACGATCCTTCACGTCACGATCCGACGCTACCGCTGCAGCGACTGTGGGCATGTGTGGCGGCAAGACACCACCAAGGCGGCTGAGCCGCGGGCGAAGCTCTCGCGCCGCGGGCTGCGGTGGGCGCTTGAAGCCATCGTCTGCCGGCACCTCACCGTCGCGCGTGTCACCGAAGGGCTCGGGGTCGCGTGGAACACCGCCAACGACGCCGTCCTGGCCGAGGGAAAGCGCGTCCTCATCGACGACACCGGCCGGTTCGACGACGTCACCGCGATCGGCGTCGGCGAGCACGTGTGGCGCCACACCGGGCGTGGCGACAAGTACGTCACCGTGATCATTGACCTGACCGACAACCGTGACGGCACCGGCCCTGCCCTGCTGCTCGGCATGGTCGAAGGCCGCTCCAAGCAGGCTTTCAAGGCCTGGCTCGCCGAACGCGAAGAGTCCTGGTGCACCGCGTCGAGGTCGTCGCGATGGACGGTTTCACCGGGTGCAAGACCGCAGCCAGCGAGGACCTGCCCGACGCGGTCGCGGTCATGGACCCACAGGCGCCGCGGACGCAGGAGCGACCCGCTCTATACCGCACGGCGAACCCTCCACACCGGCGCTGACCTGCTCACCGACAAGCAGAAGGACCGACTGGCCCCGCTGTTTGCGAGCGACGCTCACGTTGAGGTCGAAGCCACGTGGGGGGTCTACCAGCGGTCCGCCGTGAGCGACCGCATCGGCATGGAGATGTCATCCGGGACGCGGGGCTTCCGCCGAGCCCGATCACACGTCCACATCTGTGCAGATCCGCCCTGGGAACCGACTGCCTGTACTGGCTTGCCGTCATCCACCGCTGGCAGTGACTGCGAAACCGACCGCAAGACTGGTTGGATGGGCAGGACCCTTCCACGCCAGGGAGGCGAAATCAACGGAGCGATAGTGGGCGCGGTGATCGTGCGGTTACCGTCGCTGCGCTTGTGGCCGACAGAGGCATCGGGCACCGCGATGAGTACAGGGTGGTGGGCGGCCGCGTCCTTGGTCGACGAGGCGCCTGTCCAGGATGAAGGGCGTGACAGTGCGGGAATCCAAGCGTGCCGAGATCCTCGACGTGGCGGCGAGTTTGTTCGCCGACATGGGGTATTCGCAGACGTCGATGCAGGACATCATGGACCGGACCGGACTGACGAAGGGCGGTCTCTACCACCATTTCAAGACGAAGGAGGCAATCGCTGTCGCGGTCGTCATCGAAGGCTTTGCAATGGATGACACACCGCCACAGGTAGGTCCCTTGCAGGCGGTCGTCGACGCGTCGATTCTGCTGGCCTGGCTCACCCCGCGGGTGCCGGTGGTCAAGGCGGCGGCGAGGCTGGGAACGGACCAGGACCTGGAGAAGACGTACGGCTACCTCTGGACCCAGTACATCCCCGCGGTCGAGAAGCTGCTCGTCCAGGCCAAACTTCGGGAAGAGATCAAGCCGGGGGCACGGCCTGAAGAGTGGTGCTTTGCCTGGGTCGCGGCCTACACCGGAGTCGACCTGATGACCCGGCAGGACTACGAGTCCCTGCCTCGGAAGATTGCCACGATCAACCGCGTCTTCGTCTCAGGCTTCGCCACTGAAAGGGCGCTGGCGGAGCTGGACATGAGGGCAGAGCGGGGCCGTGAGCTGATGGAGCGGTCACCGTGGGCGAGGCAGTACCTGCGTGAGGCGGCTCCGCAAGCGTCTGAAGCCCCCCGGTGAGACGGCGAGAGCTGTGCCGGGGCGAATGACGGCGGGCGACCAGGGAGTGTCGGCGAGATTGCCGGCACCCCTCTGCCTCCCGGGGGGCTGTGAAGGAGAATACCGACCATACCCCTGGCTCGACGTCCATCGGGCCGCTTGAGCATCACTCACTGCAACGATTCTCTTCTCGTTCTTACGGTACGTGAATCATTCGGCGCTCCCGCTCGTCGACGTTGCCCGTTGGGGCGGGTTAAATTGCGTCCGATTTGGACCTATATGACCGAGTGATCGGGACGTTGATGGCCGGAATTGCTATTGAGACCGACCGGACGCATGGTTGGATACTGATCACCGTTCAGAGACAGGGGGAGGAACTGTGGGGCGCGAACCATCCCGCGAGTACCAGCCGGATGTCGACGAGGCCGTGGGGTGCTGCGTGGGTGTCACCGAGAAGATAGAGAACGACCGGATGCGCCCGTCCCCGGACCTGTACTTGCGTATCGCGGCGTCACCCGGCTTCAGTACGCACGACCTGCGCCTTGGTCATCTTGACCTGTGTGGCTTAGAGCCGCCGCCCGCAGTGAACACGTCCTCACCCCATCTGCAGCGTGTCGTTGACGGCCAGCGGGAAATGATGTGTGTCGTGGCGCCGGACGGTCGGCTCGTAGCTCGAAATGCCGCCTTCAGCGCGATGTTCGACGACGAGGGTGTGCCCGAGAACTTCTGGCGCTGGGCGTTGTTGTCCGACTGCGCACGAGACGCCGTCCTCGTCGATTGGGAGAAGGACTGGGCTCCCTACCTCCTGGAGGAGTGTCGCCTGCTGTTCTTCCGGTATCGCGACCATGCGGCTGTCCGTCGGCTGTACGCGGACTTGACCGATGACCTTCGCCTCCAAAGTCTTCCCAGGGTCGGCACCGACATCAACGGCCGCGCCGGCTCACTGCGACATAGACAAAACGGCACCAGGCGTGTGCACATCCTGGCGGCCGAATCAGAGGGATGCCGCCTGCTGACATTCCTTACAGAGAGTGCATAGCCGTGCCCTGGTCTTGCCCCTAGCCGATTCCGATGGAGGCGTTCGTGCACGTCCTCATACCTGATGATCCGGTACTCGCTTCGAACTTCGTCTCACTTGAACAGCCGCTCCTTCACTCCCTCTATTACTACTACCGCACTGAGTTGACGGCCCCCCAGGTGAAAACGGTTGAAGAGGCCTACGAGCGTTGGGGAGAGTTGCAGCAGATGCTGCCCAAGCGGTTCCAGACGATGGAACCAGACGCTGTGGCCGGTGACGACGACGGCTACGTGCTTGAGGGCGTAGCGGGGCAACGGTTGACGCGGCTCTATGTGGTGGACGTCGGAAACCGCGCCGGTGACCTCGAAGCTTGTTACGTGATGCTGCGCCGGGCCCAACTGGACGGGTGGCGCGTCCCCCTGGGCGACGTGCTGCGGGAGATCAACGACGGCATCGACTACGTGGACGTCTACCGTCGAGTGATGCGGGTCCTCAGCCTTTCCTCCCCTCCAGGGCTGCTCCGCGCCGTTCGCCGTGTGGCACCGTACGGGCCGGCGACGGCCCTCGCCCTCGACGCCGAGCAGGAGCGCGAGTACTCGGGTCACTGCGACAAGATCATCCGCATTCTTAGCGCGAATGACAGCTTTGCCTACGCCGCGCACCGCGGGCTCTACGCGATGTGACAAGTGAGGCAGCGCTGCTGGCGGACAGCAGCGCTGTGAACGGCTGCCGAGCTATGTGGGTATCATCTCGGTCACCGGCTTCGGGGTGCGTAACATCGGATGTGTGCCCAGAACCTCTTCAAGGGTGGCGAAGCCCTCAGTCAGGGGCAGGGCATATGGCACCAGCGCCTCGATGAGTGTCTCCTCAATGTCGGGCAACTGACACACATGACCGGAGGTCATGTGGCCGGCCGCGAGCAAATCCCCACTGTGCGCCTTGACCTGCTGCAGGGCGAACAGACAGTGCAGGTTCGCGAGGACTGCCCGTACTTCCGGGGTGGCCTCTCCTGTTGCGGCACTCAGCAAGGCCTGCGCAGCAAGGCGAATTGCGTGCGCTTCGACGAGCCGCAAGGCCGGCGTCACGGTTCCGTTCCACCGTGCCAACGGGTCGCCGGCCGGCCCGTTTCGAAGCCGACTACGGGCCCTGCTGTGCCAGATACGCTCGATGTCTGCAAGGAGTTCCTGCAGGTACTCCGAGTCGTCCAATGAGCGCTCGATCGCAGGCACCCCAGAAGCCGGCGTCGGAGTGAACCCGCCCATCAGCATCTCGCCGGCCGCCTTTACCAGAATGACTACATTGTCGCCCTCGGCGGTGACCGTCCCCTCGTTCGCAGCCAGTTGGAAGGCAATCCCGTTCGACAGCAGTAGGCCTTGTGCCCCGCAGCGCTCACGGCATTCCGTCATGACCGCTCGCCCCTGCCAGGTGATCCAGGCTTTGGCCACGGCGGCCAGCCGTTCCACATCATCGCGTCTGATTGCTGAGCTGCTCGTCCACTGCTGTACCACCTCACGGTGCAGCAGGGTTGCCGCGTATGTGGTGGCGACCGCAGAAAGGAGCGGGGCGTGGTGGCTGCGGTGCTCGATGAGGGAGACCTTGCGGCCTGTCGTCATGCCGGAGGTGAGTCGCAGGTGGGCGTGCTGCATAGCGACGGCGAGGGCGTGGCGTGTCACGCCTAGGCTGTAGGCAGTCATACAGAGTTTGCCCGCATGGACGCGTCGGACCGACTGCAGGAACCGCTTGCGGGGACTGCCCAGCGCGCTGGTGAACCTGCCATCACGCGACAGCCGCCCGTGCTCGCCCTGCAGCATGGCCTCGAAGGGCAGGCGCACGCCATGGAAGTAGGTGGCGCAGTGGTCGACGGGTGCACTGGCGGTCTGAGGGAGGACCTGGACTTCCACGCCCGGGTAGTGCCGACCTTCGTGGTCGGTGAGTGGCGTGTGGAAGAGGAACACCCCGTGGTCGACTTCACCGACGATCAGGCGGGCGGCAACGAGTGCGCTCTTGGCGCCACCGGTACCGGAGGTATTCGGCATCCATTTGCAAGCACCGGCGGTGGGCGTATCCAGGATGAATCCGCTCGTGTCAGGATCGAACGTGGCCCGCGTCTCCAGCGCGGCGGCATCGTTGCCATGGTCCAGCTCGGTGCACAGGAATGTCCCGATGCTCTCCATGCGGGCGTACAGGCGCAGATCCCGCCCCTCGTCGTGGTCGGCCAGGCTGCCGATGTGCAGGTTCCAATGGATACTCGCGAGCGTCGCCATGCCGGCATCCACTACTCCAGCCCACTCGTGCATCGCCGCGAGCTTCTCGATGTCCGAGGCCAGAGCGATCGGGTCTGGCACGGCCTCGTTGATGATCCGCAGTCGCTCGTACGAAAGCGCTGTCCGCTCCTGTGGGCTGAGTCCCTCCTGGAAGGCGAACCGGGTGTCGTTGAACAGGCGTTTCCAGGGCTCGTGGATTCGCCGTGCGTGAGGGCCAAACAGTATGCGCGTGAAGTCTGCGGATATGCCTTGCGGGCACGGAAGTTGAGAGCCAGTCACGTGGGCAACCTAGCGGAAGTGATCAGTCCGTCGACGGTGATGATCAACACGATTGGCGGCAGGCAGGCCGTGGAAGGGGCTCTCCGTAGCCAGTCGCCATGTGCTGCCCGGCATGGATCGGGGAGCCGATCTGGCTCTCCCTGTCTTGCTGGGCGAGTCGGTACTCGTCCGCCTCGCGGAGGAGTTCATGAGACCGGATCTGGTGCCACTCGAAGTGCGTCCACTCGCCGCTGGCCCCGGTGGTTGTACGTCCCCCAGGGCCGATTCAAAGCCGATGCCGGGAAGACGGGGTTGTGGTGGGGGTAACGGTTGTATGCGGTCTCGGTTTCCTCGCGCTGGTGAGGGAGGGCGGCCAGCTCCCGGGCGGGGCAGCGCTTGTGGTCGAGGAACGTGGTGACCAGGCGCAGTCGGCTGCTGCGGGAGGTGTCCGTGGCCGGGTCGGTCATGGTGATGTTGGCCTCGATGATGCGCCCGGCCACGCCGCGGACCTGGGGTGCCACGCCGTGCCGCCGGTCACGGTGTAGCCAGCCTGCGAGCTGGTTGCGGCCGGTCGGGGTGGAGACCATGGACAGTCAGCTGCCGTCGTCGAGGACCTCGACGGCGGGGAGGATGCGGCGGGCGTAGACGCGCCACAGCAGCTGTGCGCCGAGCGGGCGGCCCGACGCTCGGTCTTGGCAACAGCGCACTCCGGGCCGGCTTCACGTTCGCACCCGCGGCGGCCTCGTTCGGCGGATGCGGCTTTTACTGGCGGAAACTGCCGGCGCGGACCCGCTCCATCCTTACCCCGCTCGGATTCCTGATCACGGCGGTGGCATATCTCGCACTGACGGCCAACCGTGGCTGGTGCCGGTGATTGTGCTGCTCTGCGGCGGCATGGGCGTGGGACACAGCTCGCTGATGACCCACTCGCCGGCCATCCCCCACTCGTGGCTGCGTGGCCCGGTCGCTGGCCACCGATCGACAGCGATCTCAGAAGCTGAGGTTCCGGCGTGAGGGCGGCAAGGTCGTCGGACAACTCCGGTTCGCCGCGATGTGGACGAACAAGGCGACGTCGGCGTCCATCCTGCCGGGGCCGCGTTGGACATCGGGTCCGGCGCGGTTCGCGGGCCCGCGGGCTCGGTCTCGACGTAGGTAACGGATGCCCGCTGGGCTGAGCTTGAGGGATGGGCGCGTCGCCGGGTGGACAGCGTTTGCGTGACCGATTCCCTTCACGTGCTCACCCCATGTGCGTCGCGCGACGGTGGTGGCGTACCTACTGCCACTTCCAGCCTGACTCCCGCAGAGCGCTGGCGCGTTGCATGAGCGCGTCGATCCGAGTGGCCGCTTCAGTCGGCTCCCAGTAGTGGTTCGATGCGGTCGTCTGGTTGGGATGCTTGCGATAGAGGACGCTCGGCTCCGCTATGAACTCACCAGCCGTCACGGCTTCTGCGGCGAGGAGCAGAGCAATCGTCTCGGCTCCGGACAGTGCCTGCCAGCCGCCCAATGCGAGCACCAGGCGACGGTGAGCGGCGAATGTGGTGGCCTGAACGGACAGACGGTGCTCCTGCACCTCGTGATAGAAGCGGGTCGGCTCCAAGGGGCCGCCTGGAGGATCGTAAGGACCCGGCGCGGTGGTCCCGTCTTCGTGGAGGTCGACGCAGGCGGATACGCACCACGAGACGCGTTCCAGTGTCTCGATGTCCCTCTCCAGCGCGCCCGGCAGGAGCACATCGTCCGCGTCCAGCGTCCGGATGAGGTCTCCTGTCGCGCGCGCGAGGGCGTGGTTACGCGTCACCGCTATCCGCGCTTGCAGTCCTGTCCCGAAGGTGATCCTGGGGTCACTGGGCAGGCTGCTCGCAGGGATGCCCGAGGTGCCGTCCTCTTGTACGCACCACTCCCATTGCCAGTCGTCAGGGAGCTTTTGTTCGCGCAGGGATTCATAGGTGTCACGGATGAAGTGGTGGCCGCCTTCGTGTACGGCGGTGATGACGCTGATGGTTCGCATGCACTGGGTCCTGCCACACGGGGAAGAGCTCTTTGTGATCATGACATGAACCAATGGCCAAGGCTTGGCATTTGGTGTCCTGCGTGTCCGCCCAGCGGCAAGCCTGGTGGAACTGCTCCCGCCCAACTGAGGTCCGTGACCTTGGGATTGTGGCGGCGATGAGATCCCGTCGCCGAGGAGGTGGCGCGGATTACGCAGGGTCGTGACGGCTGTCGTGGGCCGCGCAGTGCCGGAGGGACGAGGTGTCCCGATGGCGGTGGGCTGACGGCCGAGGAGCGGGCTCGGCGCGACCAAGTCCTCTTCGCAGCCGCCAGGGCGAACCCGGATGTCGGCTGACCGCTGGCGGCGGGCCCTGGCTTCGTGCCGTCGGCAGGCCCTGGTCTCCAAGGGCCCCGCCGGTGCCCGCTGCAAGCTCGGCTCCAGCCGACTACACGCCTCGGAAGCGGGGTTGGAAGCCGGTCCGGCCGCGTGCGGCTGGAGCGACCAAGGCTGGACGCCGACCCGGACCGCCGAGATCGTTCGCCGCCGGTTCGGCGTCGAGTACACCGTTGCCGGGCTCGACCTGCTGCTGCGTCGCATCGACCGTACCTTTTTCGTCGGAAGCACGGCCAACCGCCCAGCCCCGAGTGCGCGCGGCACATCACTCCATGCGGGGCGGGTAAACGGGCTGCGCGCGCGTCGATCCCGGATCTGGAAGGACGGGCCCATGAGGATGTCGGACAAGGCCGCCAACGCGGGCGACAAGATCAAGGGCAAGACGAAGGAGAGAGGGTCTTGCAAGGCAGTCGGCGATGAGCGTCTTGACACGGAGGGCGGGGCCTGACCAGATCGAAGGGGACGTCGAACCGGCCGGAGAAGGGCCCAAGGGCGCCGTCCGGGACATCCTCGACGAGGATTGAGCCCCCTGAGCGGCATCCGGACGAAGGCGGGCGGCAGGCAGCCGGACATCGGGCCTCCGCTCTGCGGACGCCGGCCATCGACGCACCACATCCGGTGGGTGCCGGCACGGGACGAGAGGGCGGTCGGCATCGGCCGCTCCTGGAGGGGGGCGTGGACAGTGGGTAGCGAGAACATCCGTGCCATGCGCGAGACCGGCAGCCGACGGGGCCAGTGGTGGGCTGCGCTGCGCCGGACACCTGTGGCGATCTGGAACGACGACGTAACGGACTGGGCCGCCGCCTTGACCTACTACGCGGTCCTGGCCCTGTTCCCGGTGCTGCTGGTGCTTCTCTCGGTGCTGGGGCTCACCATGCCCACGGCGAAACCGGAAGTGATCGACCGGCTCACCGGCGTCGCGCCTGCCGCATCCCGCGCCTTGCTGCGCAGCGCCCTGGAGCAGATGGCCGGCCAGTCCTCGGCAGCCTGGCTGCTGGTCTTCTTCGGCGCGGCCGGGGCCCTGTGGTCGGGCTCCAGCTATCTGAGTGTCTTTCGCCGGGCCCTGCACGCCATGTACCACGTCAGCTCGCACCGGCCGGTGTGGCGGACGGCCCCGCGCATCATCGCCACGGCCATGGTGCTGATCGTCCTTCTCCTGACCACGACGCTCGCTCTGCTGCTGAGCAGCAGCCTGGTACGACGTCTGGGCCGAGCCCTGGAGATGGGCAGCCTTCCCCAGGCTGCATGGGACACCTTGCGCTGGCCTGTTCTGGCACTGGTCGCCATCGCCCTGGTCCTGGTGCTCTATCGTTCCGGTCCCGCGCCGTCGCGTCCGCTGCGGAAGATGGCGCCGGGTGGGGGCCTGGCGTTCGTGCTCCTGCTGTCGACGTCCCTCGGTTTCACCGCCTATGCCTCTCATGTGAGCACCTACCACCGCCTGTACGGCTCCCTGGCCGGGGTCGTGGTCTTCCTCATCTGGCTGTGGCTGTCCAACCTGGCACTCCTGGCAGGTGCCCAGTTCAACGTCGAGCTCGCGCGGCAGGCCGTCAACGCTCATGCGCGCGGACATCGGCAACCCTGATGGCCGGTGCCGCCCGGCGTGAGGCGTGCGTGAGCCTGGTCGGGGGCGAGCGGACTTGTACAACCGGCCTTCGACACCACACCGTTGGCCGGTATTCGTTCATACGGTCAGGAGTCCCGGCTTGTCCTCCCACACCCCCGCGCCCGCGCACGTCGTCGACCCCGTCGGCGGCTGCCCGCACGCCCTGAAGCCCACCTGCGGGCCCGGGGGCCTGTCGCGGACATCATCCTGCCCGGCGGGGTGCCCGCAGCGGTCGTCCTGGGGCACGACGCGCTCAAGGAGTTCCTCGAGGACCTGACCAGTGCCCTGATAGCCGTCCGCGAGGACGGCGGCGACCGGCTCAGCGAGGCCGAGCTGATCGGCACGATGCGCCTGATGCTGGTCGCCGGCCACGAGACCACCCTCAACCTGATCAGCAATGCCGTACGGGCTCTGTGCGCCCACCGTGACCAGCTGGCGCTGGTCCTGGAGGGCAGGGCCACCTGGTCGGACGTGGTGGACGAGACGCTGCGCTGGGACGGCCCGGTCAGCTGGTTCCCCTTCCGCTACCCCACCCGTGACCTGGCCCTCGGCGGCACCGTGATCCCGCAGGGCACCCCGGTCCTCGCCGGCTACACCGCCGCCGGGCGCGACGAGGCCTTCCACGGACCGGACGCCGGCCGCTTCGACGTCACCCGGCCCGGCGCGGGCCGGCACCTCTCCTTCGGCCAGGGCGTGCACTACTGCGTGGGCGCCCCGCTCGCCCGCCTCGAGGCCACGATCGCCCTGGAACGGCTCTTCACCCGCTTCCCCGACCTCGACCTCGCCGTCCCCGAGGCCGAGCTGCCCCGCCAGCGCAGCTTCATCGGCAACAGCGTCGAAGCGCTCCCCGTCCGCCCGCTGCCCCCGGTCCGGCGCTGAGGCGGGTTTCCCGCTTACGTCAACCGAAGTCCGCGGCGGGCAGGGACGCGGCGGGCGACCGCCGTCGGAGCACCCAAGCCCAACGGGCCCGCCCGGTCGCGCGCTCGATCCGCCTGGACCGCGTCGGAGCGAGCCCCAATGGTGTTGCCCCAGCGAGCCAGTCGCTCATCACCTTGGGCATCCGTCACTCTTGCCCATGAGCGAGGGGCGGCCCCAGGAGGACCGCCCCTGCTGGGACCTCGGCCCACGACAGTCGCCCGGACGTCTGAGCAGGCCGATGGTTGACATCCTGTCGGAGTGTCAGAGCTGGTAGAAGTCGGTGTAGTGGTCGGGCGAATACCAGACCACGCCGGTGTCGGAGTCGACGACGATCCGGTAGGCGTCCCGGTGGGCGCCACAGGTGCGTGGGTAGACGTCGTACTCGTAGAAGGTGTCGCCGGACGGCAACTGCCCGTCGTTGTTGTAGAACTCGCCGCCCGCGTAGCTGCACTCGCCGTCCGGCCAGTCGTACCAGCCGCGAGCGGTCGGGTAGCCGAGGTCGGACCAGGTCGAGTTCGCCGAGGCCGCGTCGGAGCATCCGTCGATGCTGCAGGAGCTGTAGACCGCGGCATTCGCGGCGGGGCTGTTGACGGCGGACACACTGAGCACGGACGCGATGGCGGCGATCAGCACCGCGAACCGCTTGGCCCAGGACAGCTGGGGACGTCGCAGAGTCAGCAAGGAACCCTCCAGGAGAAATCATGCATGGACATGACACTCTGATGGCCTTGCGTGACAACCGGGTGTATCGCCGGTTGCGGGGGAGGGGCAATTGCCTCAGCCGACAGTGATCAGCCTGGGGCCGTATGACTCATGTCCGGTTTCGCGAGTGGAGCCGCGCTCGCACACCAACCGTATCGTTTGCCCCGAGCAGTCAGCTGCGCGCGCCGTCGGCCGACAGCCGCCTCTTCGCCGGCGACAGCAAGCCCCGTTCCGCCGCTCAACCTTCGTCCGTCATCCTGCGTCGCCTTGCTGGCGCCGGCGGACGCTGCCGGAGACAAACTGTGCGCTCCCGCGCCAAGCCCTGATCTGCGGCCGGGATCGGCGGGGGAGCCAAGTGGTACGCCTGGCGGACGATGCTGTCCGTGGACGCCGGCCGCACCGCGCTGACTGCGAACTCGTCGTGCGGGAGGCTGGATGCCTCGCGTTCGAGCGCCTGCAGGGCCGTTTGCGGTTGGCCGCATCACCAGTCTTACGGGGCGTCAGCACCGATGGCTCAGTGTGCGACCAGTCGCTCGCTCATCCACTGCAGCATCGGAGGGATCTCCCGCCTCCAGGTGTTGAAGTTGTGTCCGCCGCTCGGAAGGATGATCGACGAAATCCTGGTCACGTTCGTGTCCTGCACGGCCTTGATGAACTTGAGCGTGTCCTTGTAGTTGTGCTCACCGACCTTGCTGCTGGTGACGAGTAGTGACGTTTCGGGAGCGGGCAGATGCTTGAGCGTCCAGAAGAGGTCGGCGCGATTCTGCAGGTTCTTGTTGCCGTGGAAGAGGTCCCCGGTGGTGGGGTCGATCGGCGACTTGTAGTACGGCGACAGGCCCGCGGCGGCGGCGTAGGAACCCGGGTGGTGCATGGCGATCTTCAGCGCGCAGTAGCCGCCGGTCGAGTCGCCGGCGATGCCCCAGCTGGCGGGCGTCTTGTCGACCCGGTAGTGGGCCATCACCGACTCGCGCAAGTCCTTGGCGAAGAAGGTCTCGGCCTGCGGGCCACCGGGAACGTCGACGCACTCGGTGTCGCGCGGCGGTGCCACGGTCGGCCGCAGCATCACCAGGATCATCGGCTGCATCTTCCCCTGCCTGGCCAGCTGCTGTGCCGTACTGGGGTAGTGCAGCTTGTTCACCAGCGCCTCGGCCGTGCCGGGGTAACCCGTGAGGACCACGGACACCGGGAACTTGCGCGCGCTGTTCTTCGCTTGGAAGTACTCCGGAGGCAGATACACGAACGCCGGCGTGGAGAGGTGTGTCGTACGGCCGATGATGTCGACTTTCTGGACCTGCCCGGCCACCTGCGGCAGCGTGCTGCTCGCCCCGATGACCTTGGACGTGGCGACCACCTGGATGGGGCTGTTGGCACCGCCCGCCAGATGGTCGACGACCACCCCTTGGCCGTTCTCCTGGCCGAACAGGTCCGCCCAGCTGGCATAGAAGCCGAAGGCCTGGTTGGCGAAGAGGCCCACGGAGATGAAGACCGCCAACTGAGTGCCGAGCAGCAGCCCGACCCGTCCGCTGACGGCCCGCCAGTTCTGCCCGGCCAGTCGCGGCCACAGCCACACCGTGCCGACGAACAGTACGGCGGCGATGACCATCGCCAGCACCAGCACTTTGTTGCTCGTGAGACCCATGGGCCTTCCTGCCTGCGCTTTCCGCCCGGTGTCCGCTCGCGCTTTGTCGCGAGGGCTTGCCCGGGGCTTTCCTTGGCCTTTGACCCGACTTTCCGATGGGGAGTGAACCTCTCCCCGAGACACCGTTCGAGAGGGCCGCATTTCGCCGTATGCGTGATCGGGCCCGGGTCCAAGGTCTCTGATTTCTGGTTGGTTCAGTGTCCGGCTGGCGGCTGGATGTAGTCCTCCAGGCGGGCCGCCGCGAAGCCCTGTTCCCGGATGCGCTTGAGCAGATTCGCGGACATCTCCGTCATGGTGGCGCCCTTGAGCTCCGCAGGGCCGTGGAAATGAGCGAGGATGATGTCACCGGGACGCAGTTTCTTGCCTGGCTCTTGGTACTGCATATTGCGTACCTGCATGGATTCACGCCACCAGACGATCGCACGCGGCCCGCACTCTCCCACCGCGATCTTGGTGTTGTTGTTGTACGCCCCGTAGGGCGGCCGGAAGAGCAACGGGGCGGTGCCGAACTGCTGGGTGAGGATCTTTTGGTCGCCACACACCTCTTGCTTCCGGCGGACCAGTGGGATGGTGTTCATCTCGATGAACTTGGGGTCCTTCTCCAGCCCGTCGTCGACGGTGATGAAGACGACCTTCTGGGATGTCGGCACGTGCGCGAAGACCGGAACCGGGCCGGTCGCGGACAGCTTGATGGGTTTGTCCGCCGGGGGTTCGGGAGCCACGGGCAGCGGTGTCAGGCCCCACTTCTGCCAGGCGGCAGGCTCAGCCGTGACGTGGGACGCGATGCCGGGAGTGCCTCCGACGGTGGCGGACGCCGACGGGGTGGCCGCCGGACCACCACCGCTCAGGCCGTAGCCGCCTATGGACAGGGCCAGGAGCACGCCGGCCAGCGGCGCGTAGAACCTGCCGCCTGTGTTGCGTCGCTTCACCGGACCGGTCTCCTGACTGCAAAGCTGACCTTGACTCTGCTGGGAAGATAACCGCGGTATGAAAGGCGAAGTTCAGTGGCATGAAAGGCGAAGTTCAACGGAGGGTGAGAATAGGGCCAACGCCGACATCGCCCCCGGCACCCTGCGGGTCATCGCAGCCGGCGCCCGGCAGGAGGCAGCCGGTACGGCGGGTGAAGGAGTCGCGTAGCTGCTTGGCGCCCGAGGTCCCCTGCGGCGCTCGCTGTCGGAGCCGTGTGGACATCGTTTGATCCTCGATCGAACTCGGCAGCCAGGGTGAGCTGGACTGGTCGCGGTGCGCCATCGACTCGGCGAGTGTCCGGGTGGTCAAAGGGGGCCTCTGAGCGGACCGAATCCGACCGACCGTGGAAAGAGCAGGTCGGAAGTCCACCTCATCGTCGACACCCGCGCTCGCAGCCGCCCTCACTTGGCCTGCGTCGGCGTCGTGGCCCGCGGCGAAAATAGCCTGTTTATCCTCATTCGTCGGCACCGGGCGGTCGGCCGCCCCTGCACGCTCTACTTGCTTGCGGCCTCCTGGGCTGGTGCTGTGGGGGCCGTTTCACGTGAAAGACGGTGACATGCTCGGCTGACGGGTAGCTGGCAGGCGCTCGGTGAGGGCGTCGCCGATTTGCTGGTGGTGAGGGGGCCGCCGTGCCTGAAGAGCCGGCGGCATGGGCGACTACGCGGTCTCCGCCGCCGAGGCCCCCGTGCCCGGCTCAAGGGCGTGTTCGCCCCGTCCTGGCCAATGCCTGGCACGGACTCGCGCTGACATCGATGATCGGTGCGAACGGCGTCAAGGGCCGGACATACACCCTGTCCGACGCGACCCGACTCACACTCCTGCGCGGAGAAGAGGGGCTTTGCCCGGCTGTCGATGTGGTCCGCCTTTCGCGGCCGGGCAGCGGGCGGCTTTGCCTCCTCGTCGGGCGGGGCAGTGACCGACTGCGGCGGGGTGCGGGAGGCGGACGGTGCGTTCGCAGTAGCTCCGTCGGGCCGAGGAGGCCGAGCCTTCTCCACACCCCACCCCACCTGCTACTTGATGTACCGGGCAGGACGTGTGGCCTGGTGCAGCAGGTACTCCAGCGGGCCGCGCCGGAAGACAGCGGTCCACACCATGGCCAGGGCCGCCGCTGCCACGAGGAAGCCGAGGAGTACCGGCAGCGCGTTCAGGGAGTCGTCCTCGATCGCTGGCACGGGCCAGACGTCGGTGAGGAACCAGAGGGCGACGATGTGCAGGACGTACACCGTCAGCGCCATCGCGCCTACCGCCGCAATGGGCCTGGCCGGGCCCATGAGACATGGCATCCGATCGGCGACGGTCAGGCACCCGGCCACCACCGCGAGGGCGACGCCCGTGTTCCCGAGGATGGAGAAGGTCGTCTGGCTGTGAGGTGCCGCCACCAGGAGCCAGGCGAGCGGGGTGTGGTTCATGGGCTCGCCGACGGTGTCGGACCACCAGGCGGACGACGCGGACCCGTTCGTGGCGGCCTCGACGGTGGACAGAGCGTGCGGGACCAGATGCAGGGCCAGCCAGGAACCGCCGTAGCCCAGCAGGGCCAGCCCCCCGCCCGCGAGGGCCAGCCGTGAGCGTACGCCGGGTCGGATGAGGTCCAGCCGGGCCACCGCCATACCGGCGACCAGGAACGGCATCCAGGTGAGCACCGGATACTCACCGGTGAACAAAAGTTCGATGAATCCGTCCGTGCCGGTGAGGCGGGCCAGCGGATCCCGAGCCGCGACGGCGTCCGCCCAGCTCCCTCCCTCGATCGAGCTTCTGACCGCGTAGAGCAGCAGCGGCATGACCAGCGCACCCGCGGCAGCGATCAGCGCGAGCGTCCCGGCCCGCAGCCGGTACAGCGGGAGGACCGCCAGGAAGAGCAGGCCGTAGAAACTGAGGATCACGGCCACGTCGGTGTCCAGGGCGGTCAGCGCATAGCCGAGTACTGCCAGGACGATGGCGCGGATCACGATCCGCGCCATGGCCTGACGGCCGGCGCGCCCGGTCCGCGGATGTGGACGACCGGTGATGATGACCAGCGAGAAGCCGGCCAGCAGCGCGAAGAGGGCGGAGCACCGCCCCCGTGCCGTCTCCAGCAGGAATCCCACCGGGCCGCCCACCGCCACGTCCGGGCCGACGTGCGCGGCGTACATGCCGCAGACGGCAAGGCCGCGCGCGAGATCGATGCCGACGAGCCGCCCCGTGGACGGCGTACCGGCCAAGACGGAAGCGGCCGTGTCGCTGGGGGCGGATGAGGGCGTACCTGCGGAAACGGAGGAGCAGGTCCTCGTGCACTCGTCCGACACGTCTGTCGGCACTGCCGACGTTGCGTTCAGCGTCATGCTGTGAAGTTTGACCGACGGGCCGCCCCGTCCACCCTGGCGCGTTTCCGGAAGCCCCCCGCCGACCGGCTGATGTCACCCCCGCCAACCGGCGGGAATCGCAGGTGGCCCGGCGACGGATGGCTCCCCGGTGGTAAGGATCCACCGGCGGGCATGCGGCGAGTGGAGCGCGGGTGATCCGAGTCCTGGTGGTTGACGACGAAGCCCTGGTCCGCACGGGCTTCTCGCACATTCTCAACGCGGCGGACGACATCGAGGTCCTGTCGGCGGTATCGGGCGGCCAGGCCGTCCGCACGGTGCGGGAGCTACGGCCCGACGTCGTCCTGCTGGACATCCGGATGCCGGACGTGGACGGGCTCACCGTCCTGGCAGAGCTCCGCCGTTTGCAGGACCCTCCGGTGGTGGCCATGCTCACCACCTTCGACACCGACGAATACGTGGCGACCGCCCTGCGCTCGGGCGCCGCCGGATTCCTGCTCAAGGACACCGACCCAGAGCAGCTGCCCCATCTCGTGCGGACACTGGCCGAAGGCGGTCCCGCGCTGTCGTCCAAGGTCACCCGCACGGTGGTGGACGGCTATCTCGATGCCGGCGGGCGGGATCCCTCTGCCGTACGCCTCGCCGCCCGGCTGACGGAGCGCGAGCGTGCCGTCCTCGTGCTCATGGCCGATGGACTGGCCAACAACGACATCGGCGAACGGCTCCACCTGAGCACCGGCACGGTGAAAGGCCACGTCAGCGCGGTGTTCGGCAAGCTGGAGGTCAGCAGTCGCGTCCAGGCGGCGTTGATCGCGGAGCGCGCGGGCCTACTGGCATCACCGGATGTCGAGGACGCCGGATGACTACCCTGAGACCGTCGGCCGTGCTCCTGGACCTCGCACTCGTCGCCGCCGCACTGGCGGACGCATGGGTGCACGTCGACAGCGGGGAGCAGCCGGCCATGGCTCTGGCGCTGCTCGCCGCCGGAGCGCTCACGCTGCGTCGCCGAGTCCCCTTGACGGCCTTCATCCTCACACTGCCCGCCGCCCTGATCACCGACGCGGTGTTCGCCACCATGGCCGCGCTGTACACACTCGCCTCGCTGCGCCGCCATCGCCTCCAGCTGGCCGGCTGCGCGCTGCTCTTCGCCGCCGGCGACTACCTCCCCTGGCCCTGGTCGTCCCTGAGGGCCACCGAACTGACCCGGACCGACGGTCTGCTCCACGTCAGCTACACCCTGGCCTCCGCGGCCGCTCCCGTCTTCCTGGGCCAGCTCGTCCAGGCCCGACGCGACCTGTCCCTCAGACTCGCCGAGATCTCCAAGGCCCGCGAGCACGAACGGCTGCTGACCGCGCAGAGCGTCCTTGCGAAGGAACGCGCGCAGCTCGCGCGAGAGATGCATGACGTGGTCGCCCACCAGGTCAGCCTCATCGCCGTACAGGCCGGAGCACTCCAGGTGGGCAGCGCCGACATCGAAACCAGACGGGCCGCAGCCACCATCCGGCAGCTCAGTGTGCAGACCCTCGACGAACTGAGGCACATGGTCAGCGTGCTGCGCGCCTCCGGCAGCCGCCCCACGGAACTCACCCCCCAGCCCTGCCTCGCCGACCTGCAACGACTGGTCGACACCAGCTGCATCGAAGCGGAACTGGAGACGGACCTGCCGGAAGATCTCCCGCCCACCGTCCAACGCGCCGTCTACCGCACTGTCCAGGAAGCCCTCACCAACGTCCGCAAACACGCCCCCGGCGCCACGGCCACCATCCACATCCACCACCAGGACGGCACGCTCCGCACCACCATCACCAACACCGCCCCCACACGCCTCGCGCTGGCCCTGCCCAGCGCCCACCACGGCCTCGCCGGTCTGCGTCAGCGCGCGGAGCTCCTCGGCGGCCTGGTCACCTCCGGCCCCACCGCCGATGGCGGATACAGGCTCCACCTGGAACTGCCGGTCGACCCGACCGATGAACATGCCCCGGGCGCGGACTCTCCGCCCGCGTGAGCGGTGCGTGAGCGGTCCGTGAGCGGACGGCGGGAGACGAGCCGACCGGTCCTACTCCAGGGGTCAGATCCAGTCCTTGCGCTTGAAGACCCAGTAGAGCAGCGCGGATGCGACGACCATGACGCCGGTGGACGTCAGGAAGCCGGCTTGGGTGTTGACACCCGGATAGGGAACGTTCTGGCCGTAGAAGCCGGTGACGGCCGTGGGCACGGCCACGATTGACGCCCAGCTGGTGACCTTCTTCATGATCAGGTTCATGCGATTGCCCTGAACGGTCAGGTTGGTCTCCATGATGGACGTGATCATGTCCCGCAGTGACTCGGTCCACTCGGTGGCCCTGAGGACGTGGTCATACACGTCCTGGAAGTAGGGAAGCAAGGGCTCGGCGACGATGTGGAGGTCGCGCCGGAGAAGGCTGTTGACGACCTCTCGCATCGGCAGCACCACGCGGCGCAGCTTGGTGAGGTTCTTGCGCAGAGCGTAGGAGTCCCGCTGGACGGAGTCCATCTGCCTGCGGCCCTCGTCGAAGAGCAGGTCCTCCACCGCTTCGATACGGTCGTCGAGGTCCTGCACGGCTGCGAAATGCCCGTCGACTATGTGGTCCAGCAGTCCGTGCAGCAGGAACCCCACTCCGTACTTGGCGAGATCGCTGTTGTTGTCCCAGCGTTCGACGACCTTCTCGATGTCGAATCGGTGGTCGGGACGGATGGTGATCAACGCGGTAGGTGTTATGAATACGGACAGTTCACTGGTGGTGAGCTGCCCACTGGTCTCGTCCGCGCTGATGGCGTAGGCGCTGAGGAAAGCATGGGTGCGGTAGCGATCCAGTTTTGGCCGCTGATGCTCGTGGCGTGCGTCTTCCACCGCGAGCTCATGCAGGCCGAACTCCTCGCTGATCATCGCGAAGTCGGCGGAGCACGGATCACACAGGTCGAGCCAGACCGCAACGTCCGGATCGTTCACGTACTCCGAGATGTCAGCGGTCGGAAAGTCCTCCAGGATCAGGGAGCCATTGCGGTAGAGCCGTGTGCGAGTCATGGCGCCGCACCATAAGCCGCCCTGGTAAGAAGCCTGTCTCCGAGCCTTGCCGGCCACGGGCGCGAGGCGCGCTGATCGGACCGATCGACCCGCCGGCGCTTCCCGAAGAAATGGCGGGAGGCGGCTGGACGGTCTTCCGGATCCCCCTCGACCCCGGCGCTTTGCCCGCCGCGCGGCTCTTCGACCGGTTCGAGACTTGGAGCGACGGCTCGCTGGTGTTCCTGCGCCACCTCAAGAGACTGGAGGTGCTAGGCGGGGCGGGGCGCAGCGTCATTGGGGAACTTGTCGACACCCGCGTCACGCCGAACAGCGGCTGGCGGCGGCACCACAATGCAGTGGGGACAGCGATGCCGGTCGGGGTGGGCCTGCCTCTCGACGCTGCGGCCACGGGCAGCGCCCACGGGGGGCTGCCCGCCGCTGGACGTCCTGGTCCGGGTTAACGCCCAGTGCGACCCGGCTGCCGGCCGCGGGGGCTTCGCCATCAGTCGGCTGAACGAGCAACTGGTGACCCTGGTGGCGGATCTGCGGGCCGCTGCGACCCTCTACGTGCTCACCACCGTCAACCATGCCGCCTGGCACCTCGTACCACTGCCCGCACCGCATGCCCTTGCTGCTGCATCCGTGGCCATCGCGCTGCGGCAGTGGCTGCGACCGCCTCCGAGTACCTATTGCCCGAAAGGAGCGGGTGCTGGGGCCCGACCATCCCGACGCCTTTGCCGTCGCGGACAATTCTGGCCTTCTGGCGAGGGGAAGCGGGGGATGCGGCCGGCTGCTGATCGATACCACCGGCGGCGCAGGGCCGGACTGGCCGACAGTCCTGTCGCTCGCCTCGTACCGCCGCAAAGGGCCACGGCACGGTCTGCGGCCTTGCAGAGTCCTTCAGCGGTGATAGACCGGCTGCTGCGCGAGTACTTGGGCGTCAGCGCCTTGAGGCCGGATAATCGGCGGGCCCGGGGAACGGAGGGCGTTTTGTCGATGGAGGCGCGGCGCGATGCTCCTCGGCTGGTTCAGATCAAGGGCCGCGAGGGCCGGCCGGTCGGGTCCGGATTCCTTATCAGCCGGCATCAGATTTTGACGTGCGCCCACGTGGTGACCGCCGCCCTGGGACTCGACTCGCACAGTGATCACGGCCCGCGCACTCCGCTTCAGGTCGCGCTGCTCGCAACGGGGGAAGAGCCTGCCGAGGAGGCCACCGCTGAGGTCGTTCCCGGCTCATGGCTGCCGAGGCGAGCTGCCTCCGGCGACGTCGCTGTTCTGCGCCTGGTCGAACCGCGCGACTTCCTCCCCCTGCCACGAACGATCTCTGACAGGGCCAGGACTGGACACGTCGTCCGGCTCATCACGGCGAAAGGGATTCTGCCTGCTGTCGTGAAAGACGCACCGCAGCTGGACAGGTCGGATGAATGGGGACTGCTTGACTTCGGGACGGGGTTACCCGGCCCCGGCAGCAGCGGCAGCCCTGTCGTTGACGAACTGGGTGCTGTCGTCGGTGTCTTCACTGCCCTGCAAGACGCCCCTGACAAGAAGAGCGGCCGGTTCCTGCCTCTGTCGGCGGCCTTGCAGCGAATACCGCTCCTGGTCCCGCAGCCCGCCGGAGCGGCCTTGCCTGCGCACGACGCGCCTACCCTGCGGGAATTCAGTGACTTGGTAGAGGCCCTGATGGCCCTGCCCGTGATCCGGAGTCCGCTTCTCTTCCCCTCGTTGGTTCAAGAACTGCAAGCCGCGACCGGCCTGGACGTGGACGAGCATGTGCCTGTGCGGACGAGCGTGACGCAGCTGGTACGCCAGCTCATGGGCCGCCCCGAGGCGCTCCGCGTCCTGGTGGACGTCCTGCGAGCACTCGACCCGGGAAGCTCGGAAGTAGAGGCCTTCGCGGCCCTGGCCGACAAGTTTGCGACGCCCTCGCTGCTTCTGGCCGGTGAGCGCAATCGGCTGCAGGAGCTGCTCGCCCACACAGGGTCGGAAGGCGCGCTGGGACGACTTCGGGATCTAGAGGAACGCGGCGACCCACCTGGACGGACTCCCGCCCTACTGGAGTTCGTCGCGCGGCGGGCAGCAGCGGCCCCGGCCGATGTCCGCGCGGAACTGGACGCGTGGCAGAAGCGGGTGGCGACTCGGCTGGGCATCCGGCCGCTGCCTGTACCGAGACAGGAGCCAGTTCTCTCCATCGCGGTGGATCGCACCTACTGGGGGGAGGAAGGACGCCACTACCACCTGACCGCCCTGATCGTGCGGCCGGACGGCACAACCCGAAGGATGCGACTGGTGGAGGAGGCGGGCCACGAGAGCCTGCCGCAGACGGTTCGGCATGTGGTCGGACAGTTCGAGTTGCAGGAAGGCACCTTCACGCACCTCTCCGCCCCCATCGAGTTCGTGCTGCCGTTTCGGCTGTTGACCCTGCCGGTGGAGAAGTTCATCACGGCAGACGAGACGGTGCCCCATGTGCTCGGGTGGGATCACCCCGTCTGGGTGGCCCCCGCCGAACTGATCGAACGAGACAGACTGCACTGGCGGTGGCGGCGGCGATGGCGGTCACTGAAGGACACCCCGCCCTCGGAACGTCAGACCCGATGGGTGCGCGGCGCCGGCGGCCGCGCTCTCCTGCTTGACGCCGCCGGCTTGATCTTCCCCCGGTCAGGGGATCCGGTCGCCGCAGCCCTTCTTCAAGGGTCGCCCGTGCTGCTGTGGACACCGGACCCATTGGCACCTGAAACCGAGGCCGCTCTGTCGGACATGGCCAGCAGAGTGCCGCTGGAAGAAATACCGGAAGCAGTACGAAGCTGGCGCCGGCAGCAGGCGAGCAGACACGTCGATGAGCCTGCCGCCCGCATCTGCCTCATCTATGCCGATCCGGAGCGGCTCCGCGTGGCGTTTCCGCGTCTGTCGCCGGCGGATCCGGTGGCAGAGCCATGAGCCTGCCCGCATTCCTGCGCGCGCTGCGTCGTATAGCCGACGGTCCACACCTGACCATGAACCTGGTCGTCGACACGGCAGCCTCGATGGAGGTGTGGGATGAAACCGTTCATGACTTGCAGGACAGACTGCAGCAGGCCCCATTCCACGATGTGCAGATTCAGACCATTGATGCCTCGGCGCGGGGCCCGCTGCGTGCAGGGAATACGATCACTCCGGTACCGGGGCGGCAAGCCCTGCTGGTGGTGAGCGATTGTGTCGGTCCCGCCTGGCGGGACGGCCGCGCGGTCGACCTGCTCGACACCTGGTGCCGATCCTGCTCAACCGCCGTGCTGCAGCCGCTGCCGTCCTCCTTGAGACACCGCCTAGGTCCTCTGCTGGCTCCCTTCAGCTGGCGGGCGGAGCGCCCCGCCACGCCGACCGCATGGCTGACGTGTCGTCTCCAGCCGGGCAGCCTCGAGGAGGCTGCCGGTCTCGACGCAGCCGGCGCGGTCCCCGTCCTGGCCCTGGACGATCAGCCGTCCACCCAGGGCTGGGTACGCCTCGTGACCGATCCGAGGACCGATTGGTACCACGGCGAGGGAATCCCGGTCGGTTCACAAGGGGAGCTCTGGAGCGGCCTCGACTCGCCATCCCCACCCGCCGATCCACATGACTTCCTGCGGGCGTTCGAAGAGATCGCGGGGCCGGCGGCACTACGGCTCGCAGCGCTCCTGGCGCCCTTCTCACTGATCACCGTGGGCCTGATGCGGGCCGCTCAGCGCGAACTCATACCGGAAGCCGACGAAGCAGTCGCGGAGGTCTTCTACGGCGGTCTGCTGGAGCGTGCACCCGGCCGTGACGCCGAGGTCGGCGGACAGCGGGCCTACCTCCTTCGTGAAGACATCGCAGAACCGCTCGGTGAGCGGCTCACCCTCTCCGACGTACGGCGGGCGTGGAGCCTGGCGCACGAGGTGCTTCCAAGGAGCAACGCACCGGCGAAGGCACGGTCCCTGCCGTCCTCCACACTCCCCTCGCAGCACAACCGCGTCCGCAGGGACGGGCCGCCGCTGAGGGTCAGCTACGGCCTCCAGCCTCGTAACCCGCGATTCGTGGGGCGCGAGGCGGTGTTGAAGGCCATCCACACCCATCTGAACCGGCCTGGCAGCGACGGGATGTGTGTGCTGCATGGTCTTGCTGGTGTCGGCAAAACGACAACTGCTCTGGAGTACGCACACCGATACAGCCACGAGTACGACTTCGTGTGGTGGAGCCAGGCCCGGGACGCACAGAGCCTCATTCGCTCGTTGGCCCACCTGGGTAACGAGCTGTCCATTCCTCCCGGCCCCGACGGCCGGCCACCAGAGGCGGCCGTGCTGCACCGCCTGCGCACCGGCCGTGTCGAACGCGGCTGGCTCCTGGTGCTGGACAACGCCGACTCGCCGGCACGTCTGAACGAGCTCCTGCCACTCGGCGCCGGCCACATCCTCGTCACCAGCCGGCACATCAGCTGGACCGACCGGACCGACAACCATGTGCCGGTGCCGCCCCTGGATCGTGCAGACAGCCGCGCCCTGCTGCATTCCCTCGCGCCGCGGCTCACAGCCGACGAGCAGGACGCCCTTGCCGCACGCGCCGGGGATCTGCCGCCGCTGCTCATCCAACTGGGTCACTTCCTGGCAAAACACCGTCTGAGCGTGACCGAGCACCTTGAGGAACTCGACCGGCTCTCCGCTGTGTTGCTGGCGCGCGGCGGACCGGGCGACTACGAGGTCCCACTGGCCGCGCTGTGGAAGCAGGCGGTTGAGGAGCTGCGGCTGGACAGCGCCGGCAAGCACGCCGCCGAACTGCTCGGGGTGCTGAGCTGCCTGGGCACCGGCCCGGTTTCACTCGAACTGCTTTCCGCGTCGTGCAAGCCCCGCAACACCACCGGGCTCCCCGCCGCCACCGGCTTCGGAAAGGTCCTGCACGACAAGGTGGGCCTGCACCTGGCCATGGACCGGCTCGCCGCCGAGGCACTGGCCACCGTCCACGACGACGGCGATGTCGAAGCCGTCGAAGTGCATCCAGCCCTGCAAACCGTGATGCGCGCCGTGGTGATGGGACCCAACGAATTGACGACGGCCGGGAAGACCGCACTGGCCCTGCTCTCGGCCGCACTGCCCGGTGATCCCACACGACCCGGCGGCCGGGCGCGATTGGCCGAGATCGCCCATCGCCTGGACCTGTCCATGGCACTGCACGAAGACAGCCACGAACTCGTCCTCGCTGTGATCGGCCATCACGCCGCCGTCGGTGACACCAAAACCGCCGCAGTACTGGCCCGTGTCGCGCTCCACGCCTGGTCGGGCCGTCTCTCCACCGAGGACCCCGTGATCATCACGCTGACCGCCCACGCCAAGGCCACCACCCCCTGACCATCCGTTCTGGGCAGTCGAGGCAGCCGCCTGCGCCCGCTGACCGACAACCCCATCTCCACCGTCAACGGGCAACGGCGCGGAAACCAACTGGTTCAACCCGCGGGAGGCGGCCCCGTGCCTGAGCCGTCTTGCGTGGTCGGCAGGATCAGCAGGGGAAGGTGCCGCTGTAGAGGGCGTGTCCGTAGGAGGAGCTTCCCGAGCCGAAGCCGTAGATGCCGTCGTCGCTCCAGACCGCCTCGCGGGAGCCGTTGACGCACGTCGACGTCGGCGCGATCGCGAAGCCCTCCAGGTTGTCGGTCGGCATGACGGTCGGGTTCGTGTAGGTCACGTCCGGAACGATCGCGCCGCCGGCGTTGACCTTCATGAAGGTGTGCGTCTCGCCGCAGGTGTTGTCGCAGGTCGCGATGATGCGCTGGGTTCCGGCGTCGAACGTCACGTCCATCACGGAGACCTTGCCGGTCGCGATCGTGCCGAACGTGGTGAACGTGGCGTCGGAGTTCAGGCCGTAGACGTGCAGCGTGCCGTCCCACTCCAGGCCGCCGAAGAACAGGCCCGACCCGTGCAGCGGGTAGTTCGCAGGCTTGTAGGCGGCGCCGGTGAGGGGGTCGACCCAGCCGTTCGAGGTCAGCCAGCTGTCCGGTATGTAGCCGACGCCCTCGAAGCCCAGGTTGGCGTCGTCCTTGCTGCCGGTGTCGAGCTGCGGGAACTGCGCGGTCATGTCCCACTGGTGGATCGGCGTCAGCGGCGATCCGGTCGCGGCCGGGTCGAACTCCATGATGGTGTCTTTCGGGACCGTGTTGTTGGCGTTGTCACGCTCGGAGGTCACGTAGATGTGGCCGTTGGCGCCGACCGTCAGGCCCTCGGAGTCCGGCTGGCCGGTGCCGCCGGCGAAGCGGATCTGCTTGCCGGTCGCGCTCCATGACGCGTCCGGGATCCACTTGCCGTTGCTCTTGACCAGCCTGTACAGCCAGTTCTTGTTCTTGGCGGCCCACAGCACCGACGGGTTCGCCGGGTCGAACGCCAGGCCGCTCAGGTCCCGGCCTTCAGGGCCGGTGGACGTGGTGAACGCGCAGACGTCGTCGGCGATCGTGACGTCCAGCCCGCCCGGCCACGCCAGGGTGCCCGCCGGGGTGGAACCCGTACCGGAGGGCGCTTCGGAGGTGCAGCCGCTGGTGAGAGCGCCGCCGCCACCCAGCAGCCGACCTCCACCACCGCCGGTACCACCGCCACCGCCGCTGCCCGAGCAGGAGTTCGCGCTGCCGGGCGTCGCGGTCGTGGAGGTCTGGAACCAGCCGGTGCCGTTGGCGCAGCGCTCGTCCGACGGCTTGGCGCCATCGGTGGCCCAGGTCACCGAGTCGACGGTGTTGCCGTTGCTGTCGAGGAGGAATTCGTTGATCCGCACCCGGCTCGCCGCCGGTATCGACGACGGGCAGCCCGAGGCGTTCGAGGCGCCGAACGTGGACGCCGCGGTCGTGGTCACCCACGCCCCGGTGCCGTCGCCGCCGCAACGCGCCATCGCCGGCTTTGCCCCGTTGGCGGCCCACTCAACGCGGTCGACCACCGCGCCACCGGCCGTGTAGATCACCAGCTTGTCCGAATCGCCCAGCCCCTTGGGCGAGTTGAAGGTGACGAACTCTGGCGACACGATCTTGAAACGGCGTGTACTCCAGCTGAATACCACTTGTTGAACGGGCAGGCCGACCATCCTCGCATGACGGCTTCTCACCGCAACGCGGCTTGACGGTGTGACCGCCTGTTGCCGGGCATCGGTGCTCGCTTCAACGGAGGAAGTCGACGCGGTCGATGAGCCCTCCGCGTACGCGGTACGCGACCAGCACACGGACCGGGTCGTCGGCCAGGCCGTGGGCGATCTCCTGATCGACCACCCAGTCGCCCTCGGTGAGCCTGCCGATGATCTCGGCACGGCACCGGCCTTCGGCGAACTGGGCCGCGTACCTTTCTCGTAGCTCGCCCCGCCCCCGCAGGCAGTTCCCGTCCCGTAGAGCACCCTGCCGGGCGAGCGGGGCTCGTTGATCACGAGCCGATCATGGTGCAGAGGCACGTCGGCGAGGCGGTCCTCGGTCTCGGGGTAGATGCCCGGATCGGAGTGGCTCCCGCGCTGGGGCGAGCTGTGTGAAGCGCTCAGCGGGGACCGACCGTGCACTCTGCCCGCACCCCACGCGGCTTTGCCAGTCCTTTACAACCTGTGCTGATCCTGTCTCGTCTCTCCGCTCGATCCATCACGCAGCCCGCCCGGCCACCCGCCTGGCCGGCCGACGAAAGAGAGCGATTCATGCGCCGAACAGTCCTCAGCGCCACGGCAGCCGCGTGCGTCGCCGTGCTGGCGAGCACGGTGCCCGCGTTCGCCCACGGGGCGAGCGCGTCCCCGACCGCCCGGCCCTCCGCCACCTCCGAGCCGTCGGCTCGGCCCAGCGCGTCGGCCAGTGCGGAGCCGAGCGCGGTCCCCACCCGGGAGCCGAGTCGGGCGGCCACCCCCGCGTCGACCCCCGCCCCGAGCGAGAGGCGCGGCCAGGTCGGTGTTGTACCGAGTGGCGCCCCCAATACCGGCGTGACCACCGGCTCCAACGGCTCCGGCTCGGACGGCATGCTGGTCGGCGGCGGTGCCGCGGGCGCCCTCGCCGTGGGCGGCGCGGCAGTCTTCCTCGTGCGCCGCCGACGGGCGACCGGGGCATGACCCACCTCTCCAGGCGCGCGTTCGTCACCGCGGTGGTGCCGGCCGCACTGCTTGTGAGCTGCGCCGGCCACGGCAGCGACGGGGCGTCGGCCCCCCGCCCCGGCGGTACGCCTGCCCGGTCTTCCGCGGACACGGCGAACGCACCCGCTGCGCCGGGCCGTTCGGCACCGGCGCGGCTGCGGATCCCCGAGATCGGCGTCGATACGCCGGTCATGCGACTCGGGCTGGCGCAGGACGGCAGCGTGCAGGTGCCCCCGATCACCGCGCACGACCAGGCGGGCTGGTACCAGCACTCACCGGCGCCGGGCCAGTTGGGTCCGTCGGTGATCCTCGGCCACGTCACGGTCGGTGCCTACGGGGCCGGGGTCTTCCGCCACCTCGACCGGCTGCGCCGGGGCGACGGGATCACGGTGCGCCTGGAGAACGGCAGGTCGGCCGAGTTCACCGTCACCTCCGTACGGACCGTCGCCAAGGCCGACTTTCCGACGAAGGAGGTCTACGGCGACGTCGACCGGCCCGAGCTACGGCTCATCACGTGCGGTGGACCCCGTACCGGCGACGGCTATCTCGACAACGTGATCGTCTTCGCCGCGCTGAGCACCGCGAGCCACTGACCGGTCGCCGCCCGCTCCGGGTCCCGGGCCGATGGAACGTACGCCGTCGGTCCGGGGTCTTTCCCACGGGTGCCCCGTGTGCCCCGGGCGCGACGAGTGCCCCCACCCCGATGGAGAGCGTTGAAACGGTCCCGCGAGAAGGCGGCAGCAGAGCTGTTCGCCGCTCTCTACCCGCGCCTGGCCGGCTGGTGCCGCCGCCTGGTCGACGACGACGAGACCGCCCACGAGATCGCCTCGGAGGCGTTCACCCGCCTGTGGGCCCGCTGGACCTCCGTGTCGGAGCCCCGGGGCTTCCTCTACGTCACGGCCGCCAACATCGTCCGGGACCACTGGCGCAAGCTGGAGCGCGAGCGCAAGGCCGTACAGCGCGCCACCGCGGAGGCGTCCGTCCGCCCGCTCACCGAGCAGACCGACCCCTCGGTCCGCCTGCTGGTCCAGGCGCTCCCCGAACGACTGCGCATACCGACCCTTCTGCACTACTACGCTGACTTGCCGATCCGGGAGGTGGCCGTGCTGACCGGGCGCAAGGAAGGAACCGTCAAGGCCGACCTGCACGCGGCCCGCGAACTGCTCCGCGCCCACCTGAGGAGAAGCCTTGATCACATACAATGACGACGGCGAGGGCTTCGAACCCGACGACCCGCTCGCCGTCATAGTCCGGCCGCCCTCCGAGTACCTCGCTCCGCCCCCCGGCCGGTACGAGGAGATCCGCCGTGGCGCGGCCCGCCGCCGCATCCTGCGCGCTGCCATCACAGCCGGCGCGGCCTGCGCGGTCGCCACCCTCCTCGCCATACCACTGCTGCGCACCACCCACCAGGACCCCGCCTCTCCGACGGTCCCGCTCGCTCCGCCCCCCGCGAGCAGCCCCACGGCCCCACCGACCCCGGCCGAGTCGGCTCCCGAAGATGTCACCCCTCGCCCCACGGCGCGCCCCTCGACGGGTACGACGACCATTCCCACCGGCCCCCCGGTCACCACCGCCTCACCCTCCGCCGCCCCCTCGACAACCCCGATAGAACCACCGCCCTCGGGCATCACCCCACGCCCGCGCATGTCGGAACGGTCGAGGGACCCGGCGCGGTCCGCGACCCCCTCCGCGTCCGGTACCCGCCCATAGCCCCTGGGACGGGCCACCGCTGGGGACGACGGCCGCCAAGACGACGAGCCGCCGCCCGAGGCCCCGCCGGCACAACCGGCAGCCCGCCGAGCAGGCCCGCTGGCGGCAAACGGTGCGGCAGGCACCCGAACCCGAGCCGGCCGTGGGGCACGGAAGCGTAGATGAGCACTGGTAGTCAAAGGACTGCCACGGCTACCCGTGGCCCGCTACGACCTGCTCGTCGGCTATGGCGTGCTGCTCACGCTGCTGTTCTGGCGGCGGGGCTGGGAGAGCCGACGGGACGTCGCCGTCATCAGCGCCTGCCACGTCATAGCTCATCAGCGTCACGTTCGTGCTCGCGGCACTCGGCCGGTCGAGCACGCCCCGGGCGCGGGTGGACTCCGCTGGATGACGGCGTGGAAATCGCTTCTGCCACGGTCAGTTACTGGTACAGGCGCTCCAGGTACTGCGATCCGTAGTACGCCTCCAGCTCCTCCACGCTCTCCGAACGGCGATCGTGTGCCTTCGCGAGCACCGCGCGGGACGGCGCCGCTTCCGGGCGCCAGGTGTCCGGCTGCCAGACTCCGCCGCGCAGCAGCGCCCTCGGGCAGTGGTAGAAGACCTGGTCGATCTCGACCAGCAGGGCCAGCTGTGGACGATTCCCCTTCACCACCATGTCGTCGAAGAAGGGCCCATCGCGCAGGATGCGCGCGCGGCCGTTGATGCGCAGCGTGTCGGGGCGGCCGGGGATCAGGTAGAGCAGCCCCACGTGGGGATTGGCCAGGATGTTGCGGAACCCGTCGGCCCGGCGGTTCCCGGGACGTTCGGGGATCGCGATCGTCGTGTCGTCCAGCACGAGCGTGAACCCGGCCGGATCCCCCTTCGGTGACGCGTCACAGCTGCCGCCGGCGCCCGAGGTCGCCACCACGCACAGCGGCGACGCAGCCAGCCACTGGCGGTCGTGCTCGTGCAGGCTTGGCCGGACCTTGACCAGCGCGCCCGGTGTCGGCTCGCCGAGCAGTTCCCCCAGCTCGTCCGGTGACGTCACCTCGACCAGGTCTGTGAGCAGCACGGACCTCACCCCCCTGCAATTGGTACGTGAACACGTCGAGCGTAGACGACGGCTCGCTATCAGGGGCCGGTGCGAGGATCCCCGGAATCCGCACGACAGCACCCGAGTAGGGGCCGGGCTTGCTCACGGGCTGACGCACGGTTCGCGAACTCCGCTTCCTCGTCCCGCCGGGAACGGCCGGGTGCAGGCGTGGTCAGCCGAGGCACAACCCGAGCAGGCAGACCTCCGTCGGCGAAGTCGACGCCCGTGCTGGGCTGGTGGTCTGGGACGTGCCCGGCTTTGGGCCGTCGCCTGTCGCGGGCGTCGGCTGCTGTTGCGCCGTCGTACCGGAGCGGGGGGTCGTGCCGCCGGCGGCCGGGGCGGTGCTCCGCGGCTGCGGGGTCGCCGGCGCGGCCGGGCGGGCTGGAGCTACGGCGTCCGGCCGGGCGGTCGGTGACGTCGTGCGGGGCGTTGCCGCGAGGGACTGCTGCCGCGGTGCGTTGGTCGGCGGCGGCTGCGGCCGGGAAGGGGCGCGTGACGGCCGGTCGGAGTGGCGAGCGGTCGCCGGTGCGGCGGCCGGAGGGTTCTGCTGGGGCGTCTGCTCATGGACGGCGCCCGTCCTCGGGGCGTCCGGTGCCACGGCTGCCTGTGGCCGGTTGGTGGAGTGCCGGTCCGTCATCGTGATGCTCAGGCCGCCTCCGACGAGTGCGACAGCGCTCGCGACCGCCGCCCGGCGCTTGTTCTTCCTCCAGCGAGCCAGTCGGCGACGGCGTGCCGCACGCCCCGGCCGCGCGGGCGGCAGGTCCTCGGCGTCGGCGGCGACGCGCGGGACCACGTCCATGGCGGTGCTGGACTCCGCCTCGCCGTCCGCGTGGCTGTCGTGCCACGTGACGGAGGCCGCGGGGTCCCGGTGGCCCGTTGTCGCCGGTCCGGTGCTCGTCATCGCCGGGGCCGAGCCGCTGCGGCCGTCGGCGACGGGCGGGGCGATGTCCGGGGCGTAGGCGCCGCACCCGGGACACACCAGTGCGCCGTTGAGGTGCCGACGGCATGAGGAGCAGTAATCCATCTGCGGTTTTCCGGTCGTCTTCCTGCTTCGACGTGCCGCCGGCCCGACTGGGCCACGGACTTGGTCACTTGGATGAGGACGGGACACGCGGACGTACCCGCGCCGAGGCCCACCCCTACGGCGGCGACCCGCGCCACCCCGGCTGGCCGGCCGCAGCGGCTCGGGTGCTGTCGCCCCAACGACGAGCTTGCCGACCCGCATCCCGTCCGGTCAGCAACTCCGCTGCCTGGTGCTGCGTGTGTTCCGCGGCGAGTTGAGCTTCGGCGACGACGTCACCCCGCTCGCGAATCAGGTCCTCATAGATCGGCAAGCGATCGTTTCCAGTTGAGCTGTGTGTCATGGTCGGCCCACTTTCATGGTGATCGATAAAGAGGCCGGTCCACTGTCAGGCTCGGTTGAGCCGGGCAGCGATCCCGTGCCCGATCAGCAAATAGATGACGGCCGGGAGACCGTAATTGAGGACGACGCGTAGCCCCTCTGTGTCCATCGTGAAAATGTCCTGTGACCACCAGGACAGCCGGTCCGCCGTGCCCCGCACGAATTCGACGAACACATTCTCGCGGTTCGCGTCGAGCAGGAACAGCAGGATCCACAGGCCCAGCAGCCCCGCGGCAATGTCGGCGATCGTGCAGATGGCGATGGCCGTACGCCGTGTGGTGGCCTGACGGTGCACAGAGCGGTCCGGGGCCGGCGGCTCGTTGTATGCCTGGTATCCGGGAGCCGGGTCGATGTTTCTCACAGAGGTATCCGATCTGACGTAGTGCCGTGTCTGCATGCTCGCGCCAGGGCACCCAGATTCTGCCGGTCGGTACCCCGCTTCTCCCTACCTCTGCGTCCTGCATGCGCTGCAGCGTTACACCGGCATCTGGGATGTCTCAAATATGGCTGCCTATACGGGAACTTGCCTGGATGTGCACACGCCAGGGCAATTTTCCGGACCGAATCGAAGGCGTTATTCGGGTGCCACCGCAGTCCCCGGACGCCGGTGTTCGCGTAATTCGTGACCAGGTTATGAAGGAGGTCAAGGCGTTCCTTCACACAGTTGTCGGTCTCGCAACCGTTCCCGTCCCGCCGTGACACTCCTGACCTGCGGCGCGGTTGGGTGCCCCAGGGGTGTGACGGCCCGGCATCCCGGTGCGCTGTAGGAGTGGGCCCAGGGGACCCGAAGGCCTCGTGGCACCCGCGCCCCCCTATTCCGAGCGGGTGGTCGCGCAATGGGGGGCAGGCAGGTGAATCCCCCATCACCTGCCTGCCCCATGCGCAATCCCCCACGAAGGCTTCCGGTCCGAGAGGGAGTGTGCGTCGGCCTGGGCAACCGGGACCCGAACGCCCGCAAACCGAACCATCGGGCCCGGGGGAACTACGAGCAACGTGACGATCGGGGTGGGTGTGCAGGGTCTGCTGGCGGACCGCTATGAGTTGCAGGAGCTGCTGGGACGCGGCGCGATGGGCGAGGTCTGGCGAGCCTGCGACCAACTCCTCGGGCGGCCCGTGGCCGTCAAACTGCTGCATGCCGAGGAGGCAGCGGACGCCGAGCGATTCCGCCTGGAGGCGCAGATCGCCGCCCGGCTCAACCATCCCAACGTCGTGGGCATGTACGACTTCGGCTCGCACCATGACCAGCCCCACCTGGTCATGGAACTCGTCGACGGCTGGAACCTGGCCCAGGAACGCTCCCTGCGCGGCGCCCTGCCCCCGGCCGAGGCGGCAGCCATCACGGCACAGGCGGCCGCCGGCCTCGCCGCAGCACACCAACAGGGAGTGGTCCACCGGGACGTCAAACCCGCCAACGTCATGCTGACCACCGACCGCACGGTGAAGATCACCGACTTCGGCATCGCACGCTTCGCCGAGGAGGCCGCCAGCAGCCTGACCGCCACGGGCAAGATCATCGGCACTGCCGACTACCTGGCTCCGGAACGCGCGTTGGGCCGTCCCGCGCAGCCCGCGTCCGACGTCTACTCCCTCGGTTGTGTCCTGTACGAACTGCTCACCGGGCGGCCGCCGTTCAGCGGGGCCACGTCACTGGCCGTGGTCCAGCAGCACGTCAGTGCCACACCGGCACCGCCCGACCGGCTGCGCCCCGGCATACCGCAGCCGCTCTCCGACTACGTGCTGCACATGCTCGCGAAGGACCCGGCCCACCGGCCCACCGCCGAGCAGGCAGCCGCCTGGCTCGCCGCGCAGAACGGGACACCACGACCGGCCGAGCGCGACGGCACCACCCTCATGCCCACTCCGGCAATTCCGCCGCCTCCCGCCCTGCACGCCGGTCAATCCCGCGGCGGCACGCACTCCCGCCCCAGCGGTCGCCGCAAACTGGCCTCCAAAGCCGTTCTCGCCGGCGTCGGCTTCGCGCTGTTCGCCGGGGCTACGGCCCTCGGAGCCTCGTTGAATTCAGGTGCCACGGCGCCTGCGTCTCCGGCCTCTCCCTCACCCACTCGCATCGCATCGACACCCGCCGGTCGGACCCCGGCCACGGCGCCATCGCCTGCCCCTTTGTCCGCCAGGACGTCACCCGGGCCGGAGCACGGTGGCGACAAGGGCGGCAAGTGGTCAGGCAAGCACGCGGACGGGCCAGGAGGAAGAGGACGGCAACGGCACTCCGGCGACTGAGCGCTCATACTCGCGGGGTGCCGGCGCTGGCCGGGCGCGACACTTTCGGGAAGGGCGCACCCACGCCGGTCGCGACAGGCCCGGTGACGATGCCCGATCTGGCCGGGAAGAACGCCGAGAAGGCCGAGGATCAGCCGGAGAAGTGCGGTGTGCCCAAGACGCCTGCTCTGGCAGCGTGTTGCCCTCGTGCCGTGTTACGGACTCTGACCAGCCGCCGCCCTCACCCGCGAACCACGGGATGAGAAGCGTTCAGTAGCCACCTCACCTTTCTTTTCCGCCGGGCCGTGACCTGTGGATGTACTGGTCGGCCCAGGCGCTGATGATGTGAGCGGCTCGCTGCGCTTGTCCTCGTGCGGTCAGGAGATGGTCTGCTCCTTCGAGCGAGACGAAGCTTCGCGGGTGTCGTGCCTCGCTGAAGATCTCCCCGGCGTTGGCGATGTCGACGGTGTTGTCGGTAGGCGAATGCATGACGAGTAGCGGCAGGTGCAACTCGCGAATCCGCTCGCGTAGGCGAGCTTGGTGGACGTCGTCGACGAAGGCACGTTTGAGGACCAGGGTCCTGCCGCCGACGAACCAGTCGTGCGATCCCTCGCTGAGAACGCGTTCCATGACCGCGTCGTACTGTCTTTCGACGTGGCTGGGTTCGGCAGGCGCCCCGATGGTGGCGACCGCGCGGACGCCGGTTGCCTCGGCCGCTGCGGCGATGGCGGCGGCGCCTCCCCACGAGTGCCCCACCAGCAGGTCTGCTGGAGTTCCTCGCTCTGCCATCAAAGTCGCTGCCCGGACGGTGTCCTGGACCTTTATGGTGAAGGAACCGTCCCCCCAGTCGCCGTCGGAGTCTCCGATCCCGAGGTTGTCGTAGCGCAGCATCCCGATCCCCTCGCGTGCCAGTTGCTTGCTGACACGCGAGGCGGCCGGCGAGTTCTTGCCGAGTGTGAAACCGTGGACGAAGATTCCCCAGCCCCGGACCTCGCCTTCCGGCAGGTCGATCGTCCCGGCCAGTTCGGGGCCGACGACGCTCTTGAATCTCACTTCTTCGGTCATGTTGTCATCGCCTCGGCACGGACTGGTCGTGGGGTAAGGGCAGGTGGGTGGGTGAGGGCGAAACCGGCTGGTGCCACGCTCCTGCGCCGCTCACGGCAGCCTTGAGCGCGGTGCGGTGCGGTGCTTGTCGCTGTCGGCGCGTCAGACGGTCGGCTTGTGGACGGCGGTCGGTTTGGTGGTGAGCAGTGCCGTGATCTCGTCGGCGAGGTGCGGGCCGAGCTCGCCCCAGCCGTCCTTGTAGCCGTAGACGCCGGCCAGGGTACGGGCCTCGTAGTCGCCGTTCATGATCTCGATGTCGGTGGCTGTGATGAGTGCCGGGTGGGCGACGCCGACGGCCGCCGAAACCTTCATCAGCTCCTTGCGCAGGGTGCGCAGGTAGACAGCGGCCCGGGTGGCCTTCGAGGCGGGGTCGAGACCGCGGGCCAACCACGGGTTCTGGGTGGCTATGCCGGTGGGACACGTGTCGGTGTGGCACTTCTGCGACTGGATGCAGCCGATGGACAGCATCGCCTCACGGGCCACGTTGATCATGTCGGCGCCCAGGGCGAAGGCGACCGCGGCGTTCTCGGGCAGACCGAGCTTGCCGGAGCCGATGAAGGTCAGGTCGTCGGTCAGCCCCAGCTCGGCGAAGGTGCCGTAGACCCGGGAGAAGCCCATCCGGAACGGCAGCGACATCGAGTCGGCGAAGATCCGCGGCGCCGCCCCGGTGCCGCCCTCACCCCCGTCGATGGTCACGAAGTCGACACCACGGTCACCACGCGCCATCAGCGTGGCCAGCTCCTGCCAGAAGCCCATCTCTCCGACGGCGCTCTTGACCCCGACCGGCAGACCGGTCTCGGTGGCGAGCAACTCGACGAAGTCGAGCATCGAGTCGACGTCGCTGAACGCGGTGTGCCGCGACGGGGAGGCGCAGTCCTTGCCGACCGGTATGCCGCGGATCCCGGCGATCTCAGGGGTCACCTTCGCGCCCGGCAGCATTCCGCCCAGCCCCGGCTTGGCGCCCTGGGAGAGCTTGATCTCTATCGCCTTGACCGGGGCGCCGGCGACCACGTCCTTGAGCTTGTCGAGGTTGAAGCTGCCGTCCTCGTTGCGGCAGCCGAAGTACGCCGTACCGATCTGAAGGACGAGGTCGCCGCCGTTGCGGTGGTACGGCGAGAGGCCGCCCTCGCCGGTGTTGTGCATCGTGCCCGCCAGTGCGGCGCCCTTGTTGAGCGCCGTGACGGCCGCGCCGGAGAGCGATCCGAAGCTCATCGCCGAGATGTTCACCACGCTCGCCGGCCGGAACGCCTTGGCGCGCCCGCGCGGCCCGCCCAGGACCTTGGCCGAGGGCAGTGGGGCCTGCGGGTCGTGTGCGTCGGGCACGGGGCCGGCGAACGTGCGCTGCTTCAGGTAGGCGTGCCCCTGCACGTGCTCGACGTCGACTTCGGTTCCGAACCCGAAGTAGTTGTTCTCCTCCTTCGCCGACGCGTAGATCCAGGTGCGCTGGTCCCGACTGAACGGGCGCTCCTCCTCGTTGGACGTCACGATGTACTGCCGCAGCTCCGGCCCGATCGTCTCCAACAGGTACCGGGCGTGCCCGATCACCGGGAAGTTTCGGAGCAGTGCGTGCCTCTTCTGGATGAGGTCGCGGGCAGCCAGAAGCGCCACTGCTGTTGCGGCGGCCGCGCCGATCCTCCGGGCATGCATGAACGTTCCTCCTCGATGCACGACTCCATCGCCGTGCGGTGGAGTCGTTGTGTCGCGTGGGGCGTTGGGCGTTGGACGGCGGGCACGGACACATGGGCATCAGCGGCCGTCGAAGAATGCGAAACGATATTAGGAGGCCGCTCGGACAGGCCTGTAGTCAGGGGGCGGCTTCGCTGCCTACCGCGCGGCGGCCACCTCATCGTCACGCTCGTACCGGGCGTTCCGCCCGGCTGGGCCCTGCCGAACCAATATGCGGGAACCGTGTCGGCAGCCTTCCAGTGACGGATCGGTCCTACATCTGTGACTGCTTGAGTGCTATGTGCACTCACCCCTCGGACACTCGCAGTAACGACGTGGGACGAGGGCCTCGACTCGACGGCACGCCGACCGACGCCGCACCGGCCGCCCTCCCGCGGCCGCCGCGTTGTCGCGGTCGCGGAGAATGAACTGGGGCGACTCGACGCGTGCGCCGAGGTCGGCGGTCGGATCGCGGGCCTGCTGGGTCGCCCACGTCCACTCTCGACCAGCACTCGGCCGACCGGGAAACGGTGCAGCGACGCCGTTCAGGGCTCACCCGGCCGGTGGCTGGATGTAGTCCTCCAATCGCGCCACCGCGAACCCCTGCTCCTGGATTCGCTTGAGCAGGCTGGAGAACATCTGCGTCATCGTGGCGCCCTTGAGCTCTGAGGGCCCGCGGAAGTGGGCGAGGATGATGTCGCCTGGATGCAGCTTCTTGCCGGGAATCTGGTACTGAAGGTTGCGGATCTGCATGGACTCCCGCCACCAGACGATCGCTCGAGGGCCGCACTCCGCGACCGCCGTCTTGGTGTTGGTGTTGTAAGCGCCGTAGGGCGGGCGGAACAGCAGCGGCGCGGTGCCGTACTCCTTGGTGAGGATCTTCTGGTCGCCGCACACCTCTTCCTTCTGGCGGGCCAGCGGGAGAGTGCTCATCACGGGGTGGTGCAGGGTGTGGTTCTGGATGTGGTTGCCCAGCGCCTGCAGCTGCCGGAAGTAGCCGTAGTCCGACTTGATGACGTCGTTCATCAGGAACATCGTGATCGGGATCTTCAGGTCCCGCATCATCTCGATGAACCTGGGATCCTTCTCCTGTCCGTCATCGATGGTGATGAACACGACCTTCTGGGTGGTCGGTATGTGGGTGAAGACCGGAACCGGACCAGTGGCGGAGAGCTTCACCGGTTTGTCGGCCGGAGGCATCGGCGCAGCGGGCAGCGGCGTCAGGCCCCACTTGTGCCATGCCGTGGCGTCGGCGGCGCGCGTAGCGGTGGCGCCGCGTGTTGCAGCGGGCCGCGAGGCGATGGCGGCATGACCGGTCCCATTTTCGTTGCCCGCGCTGCAGCCGCCGATTGCCAGCGCCGCCACTACGGCGCCGGTCACCGCCGCGTAGAACGTGCGCCGTTTCTTGTGCTGCCTCATCGCCGCCGTTCCCCCATAGCTGAAGCATGTGGCCCTTGATCCGTTGAAAAGATAACCCGACCATGCGTAAGAAATGGTCATTGACCAGGTGTGATTCCGGTACGCCATGCCGGATTGCGCACCTTGGACGAATGGGCTTGGCAAGGGCGTGGGCGGCGGCGTCGGCCAAACGGGTGAGCCGGGTCCGCCAACAGGTCGACGTTGTGTTTCGACGAGGCGGCGTCGCGTCCGTGGGTGGCGACGAACCATGCGGTGTAGAGGTGCTCCGACCGCGTGTGGCCGGGTGTCAGCAGGAGTGGGCGGGATGACGTCCGTCGGCGGCGATCGGGCGGTCGGCGCGCGGGCCGGCGGCCGGCGCGGCGCCTGCTGGACCAAGAGGCCAGGATCCTCGCATCCGCTCGGCCGGATGCCGTACGTGGGCGCGTTCCGCTCCAAGGCGGTGAACACGGGCGACTACGCGCTCTCGGAGGCGCCGTAAGAGCTTCAAGGCGGGCCCGTTTCGCGTCACGGCCTCCAAGTCGGGGATCATCCCGGCCTCTGGCCACACCCGGCGCAGGCGCGCATGGGGCGACGCCGGGTGCAGGGCCTGAACGGCTCCGGGCCTTTCCGGTGGGCTTGGCCATCACCCCCGTAAAGTCCCTTTCACAGTCCGAACAGCGATGCCGCGTTGTCGTGGCATACGGCCCGTAGCCACTCCGGTCCGAGATCCAGGCGTTCCAGGGCGTGGAGCTGGTGGACGTAGGGGTAGGGGATGTTGGGGAAGTCGGAGCCGAGCAGGACGCGGTCGCCAAGCCCGGCGAGCCGGGGCAGTGCACGGCGGGGGAACGGCATGAGGTCCTCGGCGAAGTCGGTGAACGTCATCGTCGTGTCGAGCCGTACCTGGTCGTACCGTTCGGCGAGGCCCAAAAACTCCTCGTACTCGGGCATTCCCAGATGCGCGACGACCAGCCGCAGCCTCGGGTGCCGCGCCAGTACGCGCGCGATCGGTTCGGGACCGGTGTGTTTGCCGGGCGCGGGTCCGGAGCCGCAGTGGATCACCACGGGAATCCGCGCCTCGGCCAGCAACCCCCAGGCTTGCTGGAGAAGTTCGTCGGCCGGGTCGTAGGCCCCCACCTGTATATGCGCCTTGAACACGCGCGCGCCCGCTTCGACGGCCTCGCGGACGTACGTCTCGACACCCGGCTCGGGGTAGAGGGTCGCGGTGTGCAGACAGTCGGGGGTTCGGCGGGCGAAGTCGGCCGCCCATCCGTTCAGCCACCGGGCCATGCCGGGCTTGTGCGGGTAGAGCATCGCGGTGAAGGCCCGAACGCCGAACTCCCGCAGCACGGCCGTGCGTTCCGCCTCCCCGCACCGGTAGGAGATCGGCCACTCGACGCCCCCGATCAGTGGTCCGCTCGTGTCGAAGTAGTCCCAGACCTTGTGCAGGACACGCTCGGGCATGAAGTGCGTGTGGACGTCGACCAGCCCGGGCAGACCGAGCCGGCGCCAGAAAGAACGGACCTCATCGGCCTGTTCGCCGTGCGGGGTCACGTCCTCACTCGTGGTCCCAGGCACACCCGTGGCTGCGCTCGGCCTCGGTGATCCGGCGCTGTCGGGTTCGGTGGAGCCGGCAGCGGCGAGGGGTGCCTTGTGGTGATCGTCCATGCCGCCCACGATCGACCTCGGTGAGGGAGCGGGTCCACCCCTGGCCGCGGTGGGCGGGTGAGGGATGCGTCACCCGGGCCGCGGCGGTGAGGTGCCGTGTGCGGCCTCCGCCCCCGTGCCCTGAAGATCGGGGTCACGGTCCCAAGCGGACCACCCCGACTGGACCGGCAGGTGCACTGCCTTCTCGTCATCCCGGTAAGTCTCCGGGGTCTTCGGTCCGATCACCGTGCAGCCCCCCAAGTCCCCTTGCCGCATGCCTGACAGCGACTATGAGCACGGCGCGCGCGTCAGCGGCGGCTCAGACACTCGGCCCATGCGACCCGCACCCTGGCGGCGCATTGCCCCACCCGGCCATGGCCTCACCTGTCGGTGATCGGGGAGAGCCATGCCGTGTCCTCCGGGTCAGGGGCTTCGAGGGCGGGTGCGGGCAGGCGGCGGACCACGCCCGTGCGCAGGGCGACCGTGGCCCGTGGCCGCATCGGCCCGTGACCCCTGCGCGAGAGCAGGACGAGTTCCCAGACTGTCGCCGTCATGGCGTCGAGCCGGGTGGCGCAGTCGGCGCCGACCCGTCGCGGATCCCGGGTCCGGCCCAGGGACAGATGTGGGGTGAAGTCATTGGCGAGCCCATGACAGCGCGGGAACCGCTGTTGCAGTGCGCGGTGCAGGTCCGCCCACGGCGCGGTGCCGGCCGCCGCCGGGTCGAGCCACACGGTGAAGTACGCCCCCTGCTGGAAGGTGCGCACCCCGTCCAGCCGGGCGGTGAAGACCGGCGTCTCGGCCGTCGCCGATGCGAGCAGCGGGGCGGCCCGCTCGAAGTCGGACTCCGGCACGAAGCCGAAGAGGAGATCGACGTGCGGCGGCCAGCGGTGGATCTGCGGATCGTAATCCCGGCGGATGTCCTGGATCGGCGGCCACAGCTCCGCCGGCGGGATCCAGGCCACCGCCGTGCGGGCCGTCGGGGACAAGCCGAGGACGCCGACGGGTTCTCCCTTGCCGAAGCGCGGGTCCGCTTGTGGGCTGCGCACCCGGCCGGCCCCCGACGCGTCGATGCGGTCCACTCCCGTGGCCCGGTCCCAGACCACCTCGCCGTCCGCCTCGATGAAGATCACCCGGTGCCATGGGATGTCGCCCCCGGGCACGAAGGAAGGCAGCGCGATGCGTTTGACGGAACCCCCGCGCTGGCTGATCCCCAGCACGAACCGGGCCGGGTCGAACCGCGGGTCCCAGCGGACCCGGTGATAGATCTCATCGCTGGTTCGCATCACGCCTCCTCTCCCGCCGCCACACCTCCTCCTCCAGGGTGCCGCCCACCCTGTCCTCGTCGGCCGATCCTCACTTATTGCGACATACCGGACGCGTTCCGTGAGGGGGGCGCCGGCGCCCGATACCGGTCAGTGCCGGCGCGCGAGAAGGCGTAGCGTCCTGCCCAGCGGTGGGTTCGCGGAGCCGCGCAGTACCCCTGCGCCCCGTGCGAGCACGGCTTCCGCCGTGAGCAGTCCGATCTCCACCAGCGCACCTGCGAGCCTTCGGGCGTCGGCCGAGGTCACCGCCGGGAGCTCCCTTGCGGCCAGCAAAGCGGCGCGTGCGGTGGTGACCTGCTCGGCTATCAGCTCCTCCAGGGCCGAGCCGCCGGCACCGGCGGCCATGCCGTCCATGGTGACCCCGAACCGTTCCATCGTGTCGACCGGGATGCCCACGCGTCCTTCCCGTGCGTCCTCCGCGAGGTCGTTGACGAAGTCGAGCCGCTGACTGCCCTCGATGAAAGTTCGGCATACGGCCCGGTACCGCAGGTCGTCGCCTTCCGGCGTGAGCAGTCCCGCGACGAGCATGAAGGCGGGGTACGAGTAGGCGTCCACATATGCCTGGTAGTCGGCCTCGGTGGCGAAGCCCGCGAAATACAGTTCGGCCGTGGCGGTCTCCAGGTACGTCTCCACGATCTCGCGCAGCTGAGGATGGGCGGCCACGGTGTGCACGAGCGCACGGAGCAGCGGGTTGTCACTCGTCCCCGTCCGCAACGCCTCACGCACCTGCCGCTCCCAGGTCGCCCACGCCGTCTCGCGCTGCGGCAGGGGTCCGGTGTCCAGGAGGTTGTCCCCGTGGTGCATCACGGCGGTGGCCGCCACCACGTGCGGCAGCAACGGCCGCGGCAGCAGCAGCCTGGCCGCCAGGTACGCGGTGCGCCGGAAGCGTCGCACCAGTTGCCGCTGACGGTTGTAGTCCGCACGCAGCCCCGGCTCTCGGACGCCAGCCGCGTCCAGGCTCTTCGTCCACCCTCGCATGGGCCGATCGTAGGGCGTGGACACGTCACCCCGGCACCGTCCGAAGACCGCCTCGGACAGGTTGCCGCGACGCCCGTTGGCGACCAAGGGGGCGTTGCCGAAAGCCGCGGCGGCCGAGGCCGGGGACCGCGAGCAGGCCTCTTCGGCCTCCGGTACGGCGATTACGGTGATTCGTGACCAAGCGTCTGGAATTGTGATCTTCCAGGCTGCGGACAGTGCCGCATGAATCGGGGGTTTGCGGATGCGCAGGGCAGGGGCCCCTTGTGCATCCATCCCCGCCGGGTATGGTCTGAGACCGGCTCGGCCAGGCGGTCGTGCGCTGTTGAACGGTGAGGATGTGTCAGCCCGGGGCGGAACTCGGCTCGTGTGGCTCGGACTTCCGGCTGTCTGCCCGCGGAGGTGGCATGGAGCGACAGGCTGCTCACCGGGTGAACCAGGGGTCTCGACCCCCACACCGGCCGATGGCGGCGGCCACGGCGGAGTCGTGGCGTTCGGCGGTCTGCGACGGCTTGGCGAACCGGACGGGCGGTGAGCTGCCCGATGCAATGGAACGGTTCGGCCTGTGGCATGCCCGTGATGCTGTCCGTCCGGACCCCCGGCCGTGATCCACAGCGGGGCCGACACCCTTGCGCGGGTCGGTCTCCCTCCCGACGGTCACGGCACGACTCCGTCGTAGCACTGGTCGCGGCCACGCCGGCCACGGCACCAGCGTCTGAAGGAGACACAGAGGAACGTGGACGGTCACCTGAACCTGGACGAGTACCCCGGCCGGTACCGGAACGAGGATCCGGGCCGAACGCCTGCCCCGGCCCCTGCTCCGGGGCGGCACGCCAGGACGGAGCCAGGTCCCGAGGGGAGTGCTGGGGCGCGCCCGGGAGCGGACACGGGGCCGCCGCCGGACAAGCAGGCCGGGCAGGCCGAGCAGGACGGGCGGGTCAGGCAGGCCGGGCAGGGCGGGCAGGGCGGCGAAGGGGCGGTCGCGTCCGAAGCCGAAGGTGCCGGCCTGGTCCGTGACGGCGACGGTGCTCCGATCCAGCACCAGCGGGTCCACATACCGGACGCCCGCCGCGGTCGGCCCTCCTTGCGCCCCGACCGCCCGGGCAGTGACGGCGAACACCGGCTCCAGGAGCGCATGGGCACCACGGACCGCGCCGCGAAGTTCTACGACGAGCAGGTGCTCGACCGGCTCAACCCGCGGATGCGGGAGTTCGTGGCGCGCCAGGAGATGTTCTTCCTTGCCACCTCCGACCGCCACGGGGAGTGCGACAACACCTTCCGGGCCGGCCCTCCCGGCTTCGTCCAGGTCTTCGACGACAGGACGCTGGCCTACCCCGAGTACCGCGGCAACGGCGTCCTCGCCAGCCTCGGCAACCTCCAGGAGAATCCACACGTCGGCATTCTCATGATCGACTTCATGCAGGACCGGATCGGCCTCCACGTCAACGGCCGGGCCCGCGTCCTGTCCGACGAAGAGATGCGCCGCGAACGCCCGGACCTGCCGGTCGACCCCGCGCCCGGCCGCCGGGCCCGGGTGTGGGTGGAGGTCACGGTGGAGGAGGCGTACATCCACTGCGCCAAGCACATCCCGCATCTTCAGAGGGTGCCGGCACGTGGGGACCGCGCGTGGGGCACGGACGACTCCAAGCGCAAGGGCGGTGACTTCTTCGGCGCGGCGGCCGAGGCAGCCGACCGCGCTGCGGACGAGCACCCGCACCGCGAGGCCGGCGACCCCCCGTCAAGGGCATCGGCGCCGCGTCACGCCGCCCGGCCGGCCGGAAGAGCCTGGTGACCGGAGTCCCCGGTGCGCGATCACGACCGTGTCGTCGAATCCCCTCGGACGCGGAGTTGCCCCACGGCGCCCCGTTTCTCAGGCGAGGTCAGGGCTTCCACCGCACCGGCAGCTGACGCGGGCCCCGGATGAGCATGCCGGGGCGCCAGGCCAGGGCGGCCGGGTGGGCGTCGAGCGCGAGGTCGGGGCAGCGCTCCAGCAGGGCGTGGATCGCGATGCGCGCCTCCAGGCGGGCGAGCGGCGCGCCGAGGCAGTAGTGGATGCCGTGACCGAAGGCGACATGACCGCCCGCCGGCCGCCGGATGTCGAAGCGGCCGGGGTCGGGGAAGCGCGCCGGGTCATGGTTGGCGTCGGCCAGGGCCACGAGGACCAGCTCACCACCGCCGGGGATGACCGTGGTACCGATCTCCACCGGCTCGGTGGTGAACCTGAACGTCGGCGTCTCCACCGGCCCGTCGTAGCGCAGCATTTCCTCCACCGCGTTGTCGATGAGCGTCATGTCCTTGCGCAGTGCGGCGAGTTGGTCCGGATGGGTCAGCAGGGCCAAGACGCCGTTGGAGATCAGGTTGACCGTGGTCTCGTGTCCCGCGACCAGCAGCAGCCAGGCGGTACCGCGCAGTTCGTCCACGGACAGCCGGTCGCCGTCCTCGTCGGTGGTGCGGATCAGAGCGCTCATCAGGTCCTGGCCCGGGGCCTGGCGCTTGCGCTCCAGCAGGTCGACGAGATAGGCGGCCGCCTCATTTGTCGCCGCCAGCCGCGCCCCCGGATCGGGGTCGGTGAGGATCGTGCCGGTCCAGGCGCGGAACGCGGCCCGGTCGAGCATCGGCACACCGAGCAGTTCGCAGATCACCGAGATCGGAAGCGGGAACGAGAGTGCCTCGACGAGATCGGCCCGCCCTTGCGGAAGCGCCACCATCGCGTCGAGCAACTCGTCGGTGATCTGCCGTACCCGCGGCGAGAGCTGTTCGATCCGGCGCGGCGTGAACTCGCGGACGACCAGCTTGCGCAGCCGCTCGTGGTCCGGAGGATCGGAGTTGAGCATATGGGGACCCGCAGACGGACTGGGGATCGGAAAGGAAGGCGAGGCGTTCTCCCACTGCTTCGACAACCGCGGATCCACGAGCGCGGCCCGGCCGGCCTCGTACCCGACTACGAGCCAGGCCTCCGTACCCTCCGAAATCCGCACTTTGTGGACGGGGCCGCGTTCCCGCAGCGCCGCGTAAACCGGATATGGATCGCGGACGAAGTCCTCGCCCATAGCGACCAGATCGACCACCTCGGCTGCCATCGCCTGCCCCCGTCTGCCGGTCCGTTCGACGCTAGCAGCGGGCGGTGCTTCGGCGAAGGACGCATTCAGCCGAACCGGGCCCGGGAAAGCTCCTTTCGCACATCATTGCCCTTCGGGGAGACGAATTCATTCCCGCCTTTGGGGAATTGTCAGGCGCGAATCTGTCGGGTCACTCCCCGAGGGGCCACAATGTGCCGCCCACCCGGATCCATGCCAGTGAGCTCCCTCACCCTTCCGGGTGCGGCGGTGAGGACGGCAGCGGAGCGTGCGACCAGCGCACGGGGTTGCCGTCGGGGCCGTCGGTGAGCCAGGAGCCGTCGCCCAGGGGCACCAGTTCGTACGGGTTGGTCACCTCGACGGCGATCTCGCCGCTGAGCGCGCTCGTGCGCACGTCGATCAGGTGGTGGCGGAACCACTCCTCCTCGTCCTGGCCCTCACCGCCCAGGGTGACAACGGCCAGGTCCGGTGTCAGGTAGCCGCCGCTCCATTCCACGAAGGTCTCCTCCGGGTCGAGCCCGAAGGCCTCGACGGGCAGAGTGAAGAGCACGTCCCCACTGGGGTGGCGGTGGAAGGCGACATCCGCCTGCCCGTGGTCGACGGTCATGAACTGCTGCCCGTCCGGCGCCAGGTCGATCAGGCAGCGGTCCCACCACGGGTACGTCACGAACTCCGCCTCGCCGCTGGCCCCGGCCGTACCCCGGAGAATGACGGAGCCGTCCTGGCCCTCACCGATGTCGAGGTAGATGCTGCCGTCCACGGGGTGCACGTGGTGGCCGGCGCCGTGCCCGACTGTCTCCAGCTCCCGGCGGACGAGGACCGCCCCGCTGTCGGCGTCGTACACGACCCACTGGTCTCCGCCTCCGCGTCCCGCCATCGCGTCCGGCCGGTAGACCCACACGGTCCGGCCGTCCGAGGACAGCGCACAGCCAGGCCGGTGGCCATGAGGCCGGTCGGAGTGCGGCTCGAAGTTCGATGACCACACCAGGTCACCGGCGCGCGTGAGGCAGACGACGCCGTTCAGCGTCGTATACACAACTCGCTCCAGATCGGGCCGGACCGCCGATTCCACGACCTCGTCCCCAGGCCGCGGCTGGAACACCGCGACGGGCTCCAGCACCCCGAAGACGCCGGAGTCCGTCACGTAGGCGTAGATCCGCCCGTCGCGGTGGCGTGTGATCACCTTTGGATGTCGCACCGAAATCATCCGCCGACGCTAACGCCCGGTCCAAGCGGACGGAGAGCCGGGATCGGTGGGCGCGATGCCCACCCCGGCGCCCGCGTCCAACGGAAGGGGCCGATCGGGAGCGGACTTGTACAACCGGCCTTCGGCACCGCACTGTTGGCCGGTATTCGTTCATACGGTCAGGAGTCCCGGCTTGTCCTCCCATACCCCCGCTCCCACGCCCGCCCACGTCGTCGACCCCGTCGGCGGCTGCCCGCACGCCCTGAACGCCCACCTGCGGGCCCGGGGGCCCGTTGCGGACATCGTCCTGCCCGGCGGGGTGTCCGCAGCGGTCGTCCTGGGGCACGACGCGCTCAAGGAGTTCCTCTCCCACCCCGACGTGGCCAAGGACGCCCGCCACTGCCCGGCCCTGCACGACGGCACGATCCCCGCGGACTGGCCGCTGCGGGTCTTCGCCAACGCCCAGGGCATGCACACTGCCGACGGCGCCGACCACCGCCGGCTGCGTGCCCTCGTCGGCAACGCCTTCACCGCCCGTCAGGTGGAGCGGCTGCGGCCGCGCATCGAAGAGCTGACCGCCGGCCTCCTCGACGACCTGGGCCGGGCCGCCGCCGAGGACCCGGCCGGCATCGCGGATCTGCGTACCCACTTCGCGCTCCCGCTCCCCATGAGCGTCATCTGCGAGCTGCTCGGCGTGGATCCCGAGCACCGCGGCCGGCTGCACGACCTCACCTACACGGTGGTCATCGCCACCGACACCACTCCGGCGGAGGTGATGGCCGCCGTACGCGAGCTCGTCGAGCTGCTCGGCACGATCGCGGCCGCCCGCCGGGCCGCCCCCGGCGAGGACCTGACCAGTGCCCTGATAGCCGTCCGCGAGGACGGCGGCGACCGGCTCAGCGAGGCCGAGCTGATCGGCACGATGCGCCTGATGCTGGTCGCCGGCCACGAGACCACCCTCAACCTGATCAGCAATGCCGTACGGGCTCTGTGCGCCCACCGTGACCAGCTGGCGCTGGTCCTGGAGGGCAGGGCCACCTGGTCGGACGTGGTGGACGAGACGCTGCGCTGGGACGGCCCGGTCAGCTGGTTCCCCTTCCGCTACCCCACCCGTGACCTGGCCCTCGGCGGCACCGTGATCCCGCAGGGCACCCCGGTCCTCGCCGGCTACACCGCCGCCGGGCGCGACGAGGCCTTCCACGGACCGGACGCCGGCCGCTTCGACGTCACCCGGCCCGGCGCGGGCCGGCACCTCTCCTTCGGCCAGGGCGTGCACTACTGCGTGGGCGCCCCGCTCGCCCGCCTCGAGGCCACGATCGCCCTGGAACGGCTCTTCACCCGCTTCCCCGACCTCGACCTCGCCGTCCCCGAGGCCGAGCTGCCCCGCCAGCGCAGCTTCATCGGCAACAGCGTCGAAGCGCTCCCGGTCCGCCTGGTCCGCCCGGTCCTGCGCTGAGGTGCGTATCGCTTTCCGGTATGTCCGAGTCGCCTGCTTATCTCGCCCTGACCGACCTCGTTGGTAGTCCTACATCACGTAGGGCTACTGTGTGCTCGAGGAGCTGCCGCGTTCCCCTGTGAAGGGGCGCCTCGGTGTGTCGTCAGGATGGTCATCGGATCGGTGCCGCATATACGTCTTCGGCACAGCGAGCCGCAGCGCACAAGTGCACTTGTCTGGAGACCATGTGGCAACGACCGACACCCCGGCCCTGCAACCCGGCGAAGAGGTACTCATCAGTATCGTCCTGCCGGTCTACCAGGTGCAGGAGTATCTGCCGGAGTGCCTCGACTCGGTCCTCGGGGCGTCTCAGTCCTTTCAGGGTATCGAGGTCGTGGCCGTGGACGACTGTTCCCCTGACGCCAGCGGTGCCCTTCTCGACGAGTACGCGGCCCGGGACCAGCGGCTGCGCGTGGTCCACCTGCCGCAGAACGTCGGCCTCGGCCGGGCGCGCGGCGAGGGACTGGCGCGGGCCCGAGGCGACTACGTGTGGTTCGTCGACAGCGACGACCGGCTGGCCGACGGGGCGCTCGCCGCGGTCGCGGAGCGGCTGAAGCGGACCGAGCCCGACGTGCTTCTCGTCGACCACGCCCTCCTCTACCCTGAGGGAGACCTGGAGCGCAATGTCCGGGCGCATCTGTTCCGGGACACCCCCGAGACGTTCACGCTCGCGGAGCGCCCGGCCACCATGGACCTCGTCATGACCGCGTGGAGCAGGGTGCTGCGCCGCGACTTCCTGCTGGGTCTGGACGTGGAGTTCGGGCACGGGTACTACGAGGACATCTCGGTCACCTATCCCACCCTGCTCGCGGCGCGCCGGCTCAGCCTGCTCGACCGTGTCTGCTACCACTACCGGCGCGGGCGTCAGGGAGCCATCACCAACACCTCCAGCCCGAAGCACTTCGATCTCTTCGGCCAGTACGAGCGGATCTTCGCCTTCATCGACCGCGAGGCCGAGACCGCCGAGCCCTTCCGCAGGGCCGTGTTCGACCGGACCGTACGTCATGCGACGACGGTGCTCGCCACCCCCGGACTCGTGCCGGAGGACATGCGGCGCGAGTTCTTCCGGCAGACGTCGGACCACTTCCGCAGGTTCCGGCCACGCGACTACTCCCACCCGTCCGGGCTGCGCGGCCTGCAGTACCGGCTGGTGGAGCGGGGCGCCTACTCCGCGTACGCGGCCCTGGAACCGGTGAACCGGCTTCGTCTCGCCCTTCGTACCGCCCTCGGCCGGGCGCGCCGTACGGCACGGCGGGCGCCCCGGCTCGTGGCAACGGCGCTGCGGCGGGCCTACTACCGCGCCTGTCTGCTGCTACCCGTCGACGACAGCCTTGCCGTCTACGCCGCCTACTGGAACCGGGGTTACGCCTGCAACCCCGCGGCCGTCTACGAGAAGGCCCGTGAGCTCGCACCCGGCATCCGCGGGGTGTGGGTGGTCGCCAAGGACAGGGCGGGATCGATCCCGCCGGGGGTCGAGTACGTGGTGGACGGATCGGCACGATGCCTGCGCACCATGGCCCGGGCCAAGTATCTGGTCAACAACGTCAACTTCCCTTATGAGCTGCCCAAGCGGCGCGGCGCGGTGCTGGTGCAGACACAGCACGGCACCCCCCTGAAGAAGATGGGCACCGACCTGCGGGACCACCCCGCGGCCGCGCGCGGCATGAACTTCGACCGGCTGGTGGAGCAGTGCGGGCGATGGGACTTCCTGGTCTCGCCGAACCCGCACACCACCGAGGTGTTCACCAGGGTCTACCCCGGTGGCTACGAGGTGCTGGAGACGGGCTATCCGCGCGTCGACCGGCTGGTCAACGCCTCGCTCGACGAGGTGAACCGTGTGCGGGACGAACTGGGCATCGCCCCTGGGCAGACCGCCGTCCTCTATGCGCCCACCCACCGCGACCACCAGGACCAGGCGGCACCCCTGCTCGACGTGCGGCGGTTCGCTGATCAGCTCGGTGACGACCATGTCCTGCTGGTGCGTGCGCACTACTTCGACAGCCCTCGGACCGTCCCGTCGCGGAACGTCGTGGACGTCTCGTCCCACCCGTCGATCGAAGACCTGAGCATCGCCGCCGACGTGCTGGTCACCGACTACTCCTCGGTGATGTTCGACTACGCCGCCCTGGACCGGCCGATCGTGATCTACGCGCCCGACTGGGAGACGTACCGCCGCGCACGAGGCGTCTACTTCGACCTCCTCGCCGAAGCGCCCGGAGCGGTCGCCACCACGCAGGAGGAACTCGCCGAGGTCTTCCTCAGCGGCGAGTACACGGGGCCGCACATGACCAAGCGGCGCTCCGGATTCCGGGCACGCTTCTGCCCCTACGACGACGGGCACGCGGCCGAACGCGTGGTGCGCAGAGTCTTCCTGGGAGAGCCGGCCGACCAGAACGGACCAGTACAGGCGGGCAGTTGACCTCGTCGCCGCTCAGCTGCGCACGCGACGGGCGAACCGTCCCGCGACAACGCGGCGCAGCCCGGAAAGGCCATCCGCGACGCGCACGGCGAGGCAGCCGCTGTTGGTGGCGTACGGCTGGAGCAACAGCACCCGTCCCCGACGGCCCATCCGCACCAGCCGCCTGAGGCCGGATCCCGCACGAAGCGGCATCGTGGCCGACTCGCCGTCCCGGAAGGTCAGGGTCACCCAGGCGTCCCAGGTGGTGATCGTGCCGCCTTCACACAGGGCTGTCACGTCCGCAGTGATGGCGGCACGCCAGCCGTGTCCGCCCGGCTCGGCTTCCCACTCGGCCTCGTACCGGTGTGCCGCGCCCGTCACCCGGTGCCGCAACTCGACGGTCGCCCGCTGCGGGCCGGCCTTCGCGGTCCTGCCGTAGAGGTCGGCCAGTCGCAGGTCGAGCACGAGCCGGCGACCCGCACCCACGTTCCCGAGGACGTAGAAGGGCAGCAGTGCGACAGGGGCGTCGTCGAGACCGTCGAGCACGATCTCGTCCGTCCCCTCGGGGGTGGAATCCGCCTCGTCCCACAGCGGTCGCCGCGCGTCACCGGCGTACGGCGGCGTCAGCCGCGGCGGGTCGGCCGCCAGCTCGGCCAGCCGCCGGATGTCCACGGCGTTTCGCTCGCGTCCGAGCAGCACCTCGGTGCGCCAGCGGGCAGCGGGAGTGGCCCGGCGCACGGCCTCCGCCTCGAAGGCGCCCACGTGCTCGCGGGCGATCCGCCACCAGACGTCCTGGTACTCCGGCGTCCGCCGCGGCAGTTCGCGCAGGTACACGGCGAGATCGAACTCGAGGAATTTCGTCTGCGCGGCGATCAGCAGATCCTGGTCGCCGCTGTCCCGCATGATCTCCAGCACCTGCTGATGGGCGGCGACCCGGTCCTGCCAGTTCTGGATCCGGTCCCGGCGCAGCGAGATCGAAGCCTGGCCGGTGCCATAGCGCACATGCCAGATGTAGACGGTTTCGGGAGTGACGGCGAAGCGCGGCCCGGCCGCGTAGACACGCGCGGTGAACACGAAGTCCTCGTAGTGCGCCGCGCCGTCGGGGAAACGGATCCGCCGGGACAGCAGGAAGTCACGGCGGTAGATCTTGTTCACCGACAGCGTGTCCCACAGCGTCTGCGGGCGCCCGGCCACCCCGTCGTGCACCGACTCCGTCGTGAACAGCTGTTTCTGCCAGGGGATCTCACGCCCGCCGGGCAGCTCGCGCCGAACGCACAGGCCTGCCGTCACATCGGCGTCATGCCGGAGTGCGACGGCGAGGAGCGTGTCCACGGCCTTCGGCGGCAGCACATCGTCGCTGTCGAGGAAGACGAGCCACGGGTGGCGGGCCGCGTCGATACCGTCGTTGCGCGGGGTGCCGCAGCCGCCGCTGTTGACCGCACGGCGGACGACGCGCACGCGCGGCTCGGTGGCCGCGAGCTGTTCCAATACCCGAGGTGTGTCGTCGGTGGAAGCATCGTCCACGACGACGACCTCGCCGACCGCATCGCCCTGTGCGAGAGCCGAGGCCACCGCCTCCGCGACGTGCTCCACGTCGTTGTAGGCGATGACCACCACCGTCACCGACCCGTCGTTCGCGCTGGACAACTCTGCTCCCGTTCGTGCGGTCGTGACGGCACCCTGCGCCGGTGACGCAGCGGAGGACCCGGTGGGCGGCACCCGATGACCCCTACATTATGTAGGACTGGGCTGACGGGCGTCCGGCACCCTGTGCCCCGCGGTGTGGGCCAAGCCTCCCGGTGAGGAGGTTCCCGGATCACAGAGATCCCACAAGAACCGCCCCTACGGTGCCTCGGCGGACGTCGGCAACGAGGGGGAGCACCGTGGATCGTTCACGTCGTCTGGGCGGGCGCTACCGTCTGGAACAGGTCCTGGGCCAAGGGGGGATGGCCGAGGTATGGCTGGCGTACGATCTGCTGCTGTTCCGCCGGGTCGCCGTGAAGACGCTCCGGCCGGAACTGGCGGCCGATGCCGAACACTGGGCGCGTTTCCGCCGTGAGGTGGTCTCGGCGGCCCTGTTGGGCCACCCGTCCGTCGTCGCCGTCTACGACGCGGGCGAGGACACGATCGACGGCCGCCTCGTCCCGTACCTCGTGATGGAGTACGTCAAGGGCGCCACGCTGCTCCAGTCCGTGCGCGAGGCACGGATCACCGGACCCGAGCACGCCCTGGAACTCACCGCCGGCGTGCTGGAGGCGCTCGATCACGCCCACCGCCACGGCATCGTTCACCGGGACATCAAACCGGCGAACGTCATGCTCTCCCACGAGGGCGCCGTGAAGGTGACGGATTTCGGTATCGCCCGCTCGGTGGACCGGGCGGGTACGACCCTCACCCGCACCTCGGTGGTGGTGGGCACGGCCGAGTACCTCTCGCCGGAACAGGCCCGGGGCGAGCAGGTGGACTTCCGCACCGACCTGTACTCGACCGGCTGCCTGCTGTACGAGCTGCTCACCCGCCGCCCCCCGTTCACCGGTGACACCCCGCTGGCCGTGGCCATGAAGCACGTCTCGGAACCACCGGTGCCCCCCTCCGCCCACGACCCGAGGCTGCCGGCCGCCTACGACACCCTGGTGCTGCGCGCGCTGGCCAAGGACCGTGCGGACCGGTACCAGACCGCCGAGGAGATGCGCGACGCCATCGGAAAGGTACTGGCAGGCCGTGCCACGGCGGTCACCTCGCCGCTGCCGGCTCCACCTGCGACGGTGCGGCACACCCGGCTACCGCCGCCCCGGGAGCCCCGGAAAGAACGCCCCGTGCGCCGACGGCGTATCCGCCGGTCACTCCAGGCGATGGCGGTGCTGCTGGCGGCCGCCGTGGGCACCTACGTGATCATCGGATCCCACGCCGCTGCTCGTCCCCGGGTCGCGGCACCCGCGCTGATCGGCGAGACGATGACCGAAGCCCGATCGAGCGCCCAGGCAGCCGGCGTACGCGTCCAGCCCGTCCGGCACCGAGCGTGCCCTCGACCCGGCGCGCCCGTCGGCCGGGTATGTGAGCAGGCCCCCTCGCCCGGCAGCCAGGTGCCACGTCACACCATCCTGCGGGTCACCCTGTCTCCCGGCACACCTCGGGAGAGGTAGAGCGTCACCTCCTGCGTACGCCGCGGGCGAACGGCGGCGCGGTGACCGCCGAGTGAAACACACCACGGCCATGCCCGTAGGCACGGGCGACTCCGGCGGGTAGGTTCCCACGGCCGGTGTCCACGAGGACGAGCCCTGTGGACGCCCTTTGACAGCGGATAGTCCGTCAGGCCCTCCTCCCAGGAGAGAACACGAGAAATGTCTGCACAAGAACCTGCGCACCGCCCACCCCAGCGCGTCGGCGTGGTGGCCGAGTCCGTCTCCGGCGAGACGCGTGTCGCGGCGACGCCGGCGACCGTACGCCAGCTGCTGGGTCTCGGCTACGAGGTCGTGGTGGAGTCCGAGGCCGGCGCGGCGTCCGGCTTCGGTGACCAGGCCTACCGCGATACCGGCGCGGAGATCGGCGAGGCCTGGGACGCGGATGTCGTCCTGAAGGTGAACCCCCCCTCCGACGCGGAGATCACCCGGCTCCGGCAGGGCACGACAGTGGTCGCCCTGCTGGCGCCGGCGCAAAAGCCCGAACTGCTTCGGGCACTCGCCGATGCCGGGGTGACCGCTCTGGCGCTGGACACGGTGCCGCGCATCTCGCGCGCTCAGTCGATGGACGTGCTGTCGTCGATGGCGAACATCGCCGGGTACCGTGCGGTGATCGAGGCCGCGCACGTCTTCGGCCGTTTCTTCACCGGCCAGGTCACCGCGGCGGGCAAGGTGCCGCCGGCGAAGGTGCTGGTCGCCGGCGCGGGCGTGGCCGGTCTGGCGGCGATCGGTGCGGCGTCCAGCCTCGGCGCGATCGTGCGGGCGACCGACCCGCGGCCCGAGGTCGCGGACCAGGTGAAGTCGCTGGGCGGCGAGTACCTCCCGGTGCACGTCGCCCAGGAGACGAGCACCGACGGCTACGCCAAGGCGACCTCCGCCGACTACGACCGTGCCGCCGCCGAGCTCTACCACGAGCAGGCAGCGGACGTGGACATCGTGATCACCACCGCGCTGATCCCGGGCCGGCCGGCGCCGCGCCTGCTGACGGCCCGGGACGTGGCGGTCATGAAGCCGGGCAGCGTCGTCGTCGACATGGCCGCCGCCCAGGGCGGCAACGTCGAGGGCACCGTGCCCGGGCGTGCGGTCGTCACCGACAACGGCGTCACCATCATCGGCTACACCGACCTCGCCTCCCGGCTGCCCGCCCAGGCCTCGCAGCTGTTCGGCACCAACCTGGTGAACCTGCTGAAGCTGCTCACCCCCGGCAAGGACGGGCGGCTGGCGATCGACTTCGACGACGTCGTACAGCGGGCCGTGACCGTGGTGCGCGACGGCGACGTCACCTGGCCGCCCCCGCCCGTGGCGGTCTCGGCCACGCCCGCCGCACAGCCGGAGACCACGCTTGCCCGGCCCGAGCCGAAGCAGCCGAGGCTGACACCTGCGGGACGCTTCGGCCTGATCGGGCTCGGCATGCTCGCCATGTTCCTGCTGACGGCCTTCGCCCCCGCCCAACTCGCGGGAAACTTCACGGTGTTCGCCCTGGCGGTGGTGATCGGCTACTACGTCATCGGCAAGGTGCACCACGCGCTGCACACGCCGCTGATGTCGGTGACCAACGCGATCTCCGGGATCGTCGTGATCGGCGCCCTGCTGCAGATCGGGCACGAGAACCGGATCGTCACCGCGTTGTCCTCCGTGGCGATCCTGCTGACGAGCGTGAACATCTTCGGAGGCTTCGCCGTCACCCGCCGCATGCTGTCCATGTTCTCGAAAGGCTGAGCCGAGATGACCTCACTGACGGCCTCCCACGCTGCCGACCTGGTCGCCGCCCTGTTGTTCATCCTCAGCCTGGCCGGCCTGTCCCAGCACCGCACCTCCCGCGCCGGCGTCGTCTACGGCATCGCCGGAATGGTCCTCGCCCTGGTCGCCACGGTCGTGGTGGCGGCGCAGAGCATCACCGCCGGGGCGGTGGCCCTGATCGTGCTGGCCATGGCGCTCGGCGCGGCGATCGGCCTGTGGCGGGCCCGCCGCGTCGAGATGACGCAGATGCCGGAACTGATCGCGGTGCTGCACAGCTTCGTCGGCCTCGCCGCGGTGCTGGTGGGCTGGAACAGCTACCTGGAGGTGGAGGCGCACGGTACGGCGCAGACCCGGATCGGCGCCGACCTGCTGGGCATCCACCACGCCGAGGTGTTCATCGGCATCTTCATCGGCGCGGTCACCTTCACCGGCTCGATCGTCGCGTTCCTGAAGCTCTCGGCGCGCATCGAGTCCCGTCCGCTGATGCTGCCGGGCAAGAACGCGCTGAACCTCGGCGCGCTCGGCGCTTTCGTCGCGCTGACCGTCTGGTTCACGATCAGCCCGGATCTGCCGCTGATGATCGCGGTCACCGCGCTGGCGCTGGCCCTCGGCTGGCACCTGGTCGCCTCGATCGGCGGCGGCGACATGCCCGTCGTCGTCTCCATGCTGAACAGCTACTCGGGCTGGGCGGCGGCCGCGGCCGGCTTCCTGCTCGACAACAACCTGCTCATCGTCACGGGCGCGCTGGTGGGCTCCTCCGGCGCCTACCTGTCCTACATCATGTGCAAGGCGATGAACCGGTCCTTCATCTCCGTGATCGCGGGCGGCTTCGGCATCGAAGCGCCCACGGGCGGGGGCGAGGAGCAGGGCGAGCACCGTGAGGTGCGGGCCGCGGAGGCGGCCGAGATGCTCGCGCGGGCCCGCTCGGTGATCATCACCCCCGGCTACGGCATGGCAGTCGCCCAGGCCCAGCACCCGGTCGCGGAGCTGACGCGACAGCTGCGCGAGCGGGGCGTCGAGGTCCGCTTCGGCGTCCATCCCGTCGCCGGGCGCCTGCCCGGGCACATGAACGTGCTGCTGGCCGAGGCGAAGGTGCCGTACGACATCGTCCTGGAGATGGACGAGATCAACGACGACTTCGCCGACACCTCCGTCGTGCTGGTCATCGGCGCGAACGACACCGTCAACCCGGCCGCGACCGAGGACCCGGCCAGCCCGATCGCCGGCATGCCGGTGCTGCGGGTCTGGGAGGCGGAGCAGGTTATCGTCTTCAAGCGCTCCATGGCCTCCGGCTACGCGGGCGTGCAGAACCCGCTCTTCTTCCGCGGGAACAACGGCATGCTCTTCGGCGACGCCAAGCAGAGCGTCGAGGAGATCCTGCGCGAGCTCGGCACCAACGGCGGTCAAGGAGCGGCCCCGGCCGCGCGTCAGACGACGGTGGCCGGCCGGTGAGCCGGTTCCGAGTCCGTTAGCCGTCCCGCCACCGGCGGCGGCCGACATGGTGTCGGCCGCCGCCTGGGCGGAAGGGATGCGGGTTCCTATGCGTGGAGTGACGCGGCGTCAGTGGATCGCGCTGCCCGAGACCCACTCGGCCCACGGCATGTTCCAGTCGCCGAGGCCGTTGTCCGGGGCCAGCATGGTCTTGTCCGCGGAGTTCTTGACGATCACGACGTCACCGATCATCGAGTTGTCGAAGAACCACGCGGCGGGCTGCTTGCCGTCGCCGCCACCCTCGACGTCCTTCAGGCCCACGCAGCCGTGGCTGGCGTTGACCTTGCCGAAGATCGAGTCGGCACCCCAGAAGTTGCCGTGGATGAACGTGCCCGAGTCGGTCAGGCGCATGGCGTGCGGTACGTCCTTGATGTCGTACGCGGGCTTGCCGTCCTTCTTCTTGAGGCCGACGCTCGCACCGTTCATGTGGATGTGCCGGAACTTCTCGGAGATGACCATCTGACCGTTGTACGTCGGATGCTCGGGGCTTCCGGACGAGATCGGGATGGTCCTGATCGTCTTGCCGTCCCGTACGACGCTCATCTGCTTCGTCCTGGCGTCGACGGTGCTGATCTGGCTCCGGCCGATCTTGAACGTGACCGTCTTCTGGATGCCGTGGCGGGTCAGCTTGACGGTGACGGTGGAGCCGGGCTTCCAGTGGTTCTCGGGGCGGAAGTCCAGGCGGTCGTCGTTGAACCAGTGACCGACGACCCGCTGCCCGCTGCTGGAGCTGACCTGGATCTCCGACTCCACGGCGGCCTTGTCGCTGATCGCCTTGTCGAAGCCGACCGTCACCGGCATGCCCACACCGACGGTCGAGCCGTCCTCGGGGGAGAGGTGCCCGATGAAGTCGTTGGCCGGGGCGACCGTGGTGATCGTGGCAGTCCCGGTGACGGAGCGGCCCTTGGCGTCCGCGGCCTCTGCGGCGATCTGATATTCACTGGCCCTCTGCAACGGGCCGTTCGGCGTCCAGGACGTGCCGTCCGCGGCCAGGGTGCCCGGAATCTCGGTACCGGTCGCGACGGCGGTCATAGTCACCTTGGTGAGCTTTCCGTTGCTCACGGTGACCTTGACGGGGCCGTTGATCCCGATGTCGTAGGCACCTTGCACGGGAGTGATCCTTATTCGGGCGTCGGAAGCGTCCTGGGCGCCCGTCTGATCTACCTGCGCCTGCGGTTTCGGGTGATTCCCGGTGCCGTTGCCGCTGGTGGCAGCGTTGCTGGTACCGCCGAGGGCCGTGAGTGCGAGTACGCCGCCGAATACGCCGGCCATAGCCATCAGTCCGGTGCGTCGCTTACGTGCCGTGATCAAACGCTTCTCCCATGCCACTGATCGTGAATTGCTGGAGGTGGTTACCGGAGGAGTGCAACCGGCTTTAAAGCACCACCTTTATGCAGTCATCCGCCTGAAGGGAGGGAATTGTGTCGAATTCCACGCTTCGCGAGGCCGCGGGCTGGGTGGGCAGCGCAAGAGCTGGGTCATACCGACCAGGAGGTGTGAGCTAGGGGAAGGAATGCACGGAGGCGGTCTTGGACTACGTGGTGCAAGCTTCGAAGGGTGGAAGCGGCTGATCAGGGCGTTACGGCGGCAGGGGCCGGCGTCGCCGATGGCGATGCGCCATTGGCGGGGTGTGCGGCGCTGGTGACGGGTGCGTCCAGCGGCATCGGTGCGGCCACCGCCCTGTCGCTGGCGCGGCAGGGCGCCGCCGTGGCAGTGGTCGCCCGCCGTACGGGGCGGCTGGAGGACCTGGCCACAGTGATCCGTGAGCGGGGTGGCTCGTGCAGGGTACTCACCGCTGACCTTGGAGACGCGGCGCAGGCACGTCGGGCGATCGAGGACGCCGTGGACTGCTTCACGCGGTTGGACGTGCTCGTGAACAACGCCGGTTACGTAGCCATGGGCACCATCGGGGAGGGCGACCCCGCGGAGTGGGAGCGGATGGTCGATCTCAACTTCAACGCTGTCCTGCACCTGTCGCAGGCAGCGTTGCCCCACCTGCTCCGCGCGGCGGCGAACGGCCCGCGTGGGGTCGCTGATCTTGTGAACGTCAGCTCGGTCGGGGGCCGGGTGGTGCGCAGGAACAACGGTGTCTATTCGGCGACCAAGCACGCGGTGGGCGCGTTCAGCGAGGCCCTGCGGCAGGAGGTGACGGGAAGGGGTATCCGGGTGGGGCTGATCGAGCCGGGTATGACGATGACAGAGATGGCGGCCGGCCCCGGGGCCGCTGCCGCCCGTGGCCTGCCGCAGAACGCCTGGCTGGATGCCGAAGACATCGCCCGGGCCATCACCTTCATGATCACTCAGCCGCCGCATGTCGCAGTCAACGAGATCATGGTCCGCCCCACGGCCCAGGAACACTGACCGTCGACCCAACGGCCGCTCCATGACCGGCCGTTGGACGCCAAGCTCACAGCTTGAGGCCGAACCAGGTCGTCTTGCCCTCGTCCGTGGGCCGGACGCCCCAGGCGTCGGCAAGGGCGCGGACGAGGAGCAGGCCGCGGCCGCACTCGTCGTCCTCGGCCGCGACACGCGGCTGGGGCAGGTGGGGGCTGCGGTCGCTGATCTCCACGGTGAGGTCGGTGTCCGTGCGGCACAGGTGCAGGGTGATCGGGCCCTCCGCGTGCTGGACGGAGTTGGTGAGGATCTCGGAGAGCAGGAGGCGTGCGTTGTCCGTGCGGTTCGTGCAGCCCCAGGCACTGAGCGTCTTGTCGAGGAAGTCGCGGCCCGCCGGAACGGACTCCGGCACCGAGGGCAGGTCCATCGCGGCCGTGGCCAGCGGAGCCTCGGGCAACCGGGTCAGCAGGAGCGTGACGTCGTCGTGGCCGTCGGCGTCCGGGAGCATGGTCGACAGGACGTGGTCGGCGGCGGTTTCCAGGTCGGGAGCCGTGGTCGCGAGCTTGTCCAGGGTGGCCAGCAACTGGATGAGCTGGTCCTCGATGTCGGTGCCCGGGGTCTCGATCAGACCGTCCGTGTAGAGCACGAGGATGGCGCCGCGGGCAATCGTCGTGCAGCACTGTTCGTAGATCACGCCGCCGACGCCGAGGGGCGCGTTCACCGGCGCGGGAAGCGTCTGGGTGCTTTCACCGGGAACGGTGACAAGAACCGGCAAGTGCCCGGCCGAGCATATGGTCACCTCGCCCGCGTCGGCGGCGATGGTCAGATAGCAGCAGGTGACCAGTTGGTCGGGGACGTCGAGGTCGGCGACCACGGCTTCCATGGCCTGCATCAGCTGCCGGGGCTGCAACCCGGTCTTCGCCAATGCGTGTGCGGCGGAACGGAGTTGGCCCATGACGGCTGCGGCCTCCAGTCCCCGGCCCATCACATCGCCGATCAGCACACCGACCCGGCCGGCGCCCAGCGGGATCAGGTCGAACCAGTCACCACCGACTCCGGCGCCCTGTGTCGCCGGCCGGTAGCGGCTGGCGGTGGTGAGGCCCGGGATGGCGGGCGGGGTGCCCATCAGACTGCGCTGCAGCGTGAGGGCGATGTGCCGCTGCTGCTCGTACAACTCCGTCAACTCCGCCTCGGCACGTTTCCGGTCGCTGATGTCCCGGACGATCGCGCAGGCCCCGACGATCGCCCCGTTGTGCGCACGGGTCGGCCACAAGGTCACGTCCACGTCCAGCAGCGTGCCGGCTTTGGTGACGCGCAGTGTCTCGAAGTGCTCGACCTTCTCGCCCTCGCGCAACCGTTCCAGGAGTGCGATGACCTCGTGGTCCCGCTCGGGCGGTGCCAGAACGGACACGTGCCGCCCCAGCACCTCGGACGCCGCGAACCCGTACAGCCGCTGGGCCGCGGCGTTCCAGTAGGTGATGTGACCGTCAAGGGTCTTGGCGAGGATGGCGTCCTGCGAGGACTCCACGAGCGCGGCGAGCTCGTTGATGCGCTCTTCGGCGGCTTTGCGTTCGCTGACGTCGCGTACGGCGGCGGAGACGAGGAGGCCGTCGGCGGTTTCGAGGGGGCTGAGGCTGATCTCGACGGGGAACTCGGTGCCGTCTTTGCGTAGTCCGTACAGTTCGAGTCCGGCGCCCATGGGGCGGACCTGTTGGTTGTGGGCGTAGGCGTTGCGGTGTTCGGTGTGGTGGGTGCGGAAGCGGCCGGGGACGAGGAGTTCGACGGGGCGGCCGAGGAGTTCTTCGCGGCGGTAGCCGAAGAGTGCTTCGGTCTGGGCGTTGACGAGCCGGATCGCTCCGGCGTCGTCGACGATGACCATCGCGTCCGGCGCCGCCTCCAGCAGGCCGCGGAACCTTTCCTCGGCGGCTTTGCGTTCGCTGACGTCGCGTACGGCGGCGGAGACGAGGAGGCCGTCGGCGGTTTCGAGGGGGCTGAGGCTGATCTCGACGGGGAACTCGGTGCCGTCTTTGCGTAGTCCGTACAGTTCGAGTCCGGCGCCCATGGGGCGGACCTGTTGGTTGTGGGCGTAGGCGTTGCGGTGTTCGGTGTGGTGGGTGCGGAAGCGGCCGGGGACGAGGAGTTCGACGGGGCGGCCGAGGAGTTCTTCGCGGCGGTAGCCGAAGAGTGCTTCGGTCTGGGCGTTGACGAGCCGGATCGCTCCGGCGTCGTCGACGATGACCATCGCGTCCGGCGCCGCCTCCAGCAGGCCGCGGAACTTCTCCTCTGCTCCCGGTGTACGTGTCCGGCTCTCGGCGCCGCACCGGCACATCTGCTGTCCCAAGCCGGCGGGATCGGGTGGAACCGCTTCGGCCAAGCCACTCATTTTCGTCCTCGCCCCGGGCTCACGATGAGAACGGTCATCTCAGCGGAACACCAACGGCTCTGCGGCAGGATGTCGCTAAGTGGCCGCACAACGGTCGAACGTGTCCGTCGAAGGCGAACCGGTGACCGCTCCAAGGCGGCGTCCGCCCGGGCGTTCTCCCCTACAGTTCTGGTACGCCCCGGCCCCGGCGGCGGTGGTGCGGGGGACGTCAGCCTGTCGTCGGCGATGCACGGGTCAGGGTTTGCCGTCGCACCGTTCTCGTGACTCGGCCGCGGCCCAGGTGAAGATGCCCTGGGCCATCAGGGAGGACTCGGACTCGGCACGTGCCTGGTTGATGTCGGCGCGTGCGGCGTGCACCGTGGCGTCGTCCGGGGCGGCCTGTACGGCGAACTCCGCGAGGTGGCCGGCGACCCTCAGTTCGCCCGCGTCGGCGTAACGCCGGGCGGCATCCGACAAGGCTGCCGCACCGCCCGCGAGGTCCGCCAGCGCGGTGGCGAGCCGGCTCTCGGGAGCCGGTTTGAGGTGCGCGGGGTTGCCGTCGTACCACCCGGCATAGCGCCGCCACAGGTTGCGCACGATGAACTCGGGTTCGTCGTACTTGGCTTGCAGGTACACGCGGTCGGCCAGATGGGCGGGCGGACGTACGGAGTGGACCAGATCGTCCAGCCGGGCACCGGAGTTGAGTCCGTCCAGCGTTTGCCGGACCAGACTCTCCAGCCATTCCGCGGTCTCGGTGAGTGCCAGGTGGATCCGGTCGGCGCCGAACACCGGTGCCCCGTGCGAGGGCAGCATGATCTCCGCGCCCAGAGCCGCCATACGGCGCAGCGCGAGCGCCCACTCCCGTGGGTAGCGCTGCACCTTCTGCGGGTTGCCGCAGTTGGGGGTCACCCAGATGAACATGTCGCCGGGGCACAGGATGCGGTGTTCGGGGATCCAGGCGACGGTCGCGTCGTCGGTCTCGCCCCGGACGTGGAAGAGTTCGAAGGTCAGCTCACCGCGCGTCAGGGTGAGCGCCTCCCGGTACGTCAGGTCGGGCCTGCGGTACTGAGTCGGCCAGGTCAGAACCGGTGCCTGGAACTGCCGTTGGTTGACGACCGTGTTGTAACCGCCCGTCAGCAGGTAGCGGTCGAACCTTTCCCCGACCCGTTCGTGGGCGAGCACGGTCGGGCGCGGCGCGTTCTCCGCATCGAAGGGACCCATCCCGAAGACATGGTCGATGTGACCGTGCGAGAAGACGGCGGTGGTCACCGGGAGCCGGCTCCAGGCACGGACGGCCTGGTGGAGGTCGCCGGCGGCCAGCGGGTTGCCGGTGTCGAACAGGATGACCTCGCCGTCCGTGCGGAAGGTGATGACATTGCCGAAGCCGGGGTACCAGCCGACGCCGTCGACCACCTCGATGACGCCGGAGCCCGCCCGCCCGGCATGGACGATGCTGTCGTCGACGGCGCCGTGCCAGACCCGGTCCGCGTAGTCGGTGAGGGAGAAGCTCATGGTGCCCATGCCACCGTGAACCAGTGCTCGGAGCAATCGGCCGCGAGGCCACCGACAGCTGCCTACAGTTGTGACATGTCACAACCAGACGCTGCGCGAGACGGCGCGATGCGCCTGGCCGCACGCCTCGAACCGCGGGTCAACCAGCTGGCCAGGGCCGTCGTGGAACGTCAGCGAACCGAGGTGCCCGGCTTCGATCTCCTGCCCGGCGAGATGCGGGATGTGGAGATCGCGGCGACCGCCCGCCACGCGATACGTGGATTCCTCCGCCATGCGCAAGGCCTGCCGGACACCGGCAACGCGGTGCTGCGGGAACGCGCCGCCCAGCGCGCCGAGGAAGGCCTTCCCCTGGTGCAGTTGCTCAGGGGGTACCACGTCGGTGCCGAGGTGCTGCTGGACGCGCTGAGCGAGTCGGCCCGTCCGGGCGAGGAGGCGGCACTGCAGTCCTTGACCCGGATGCAGCTCACCGCGCTCCAGGCCACCGTCGAGAACATCACGGAGGCGTACCTCGCGTGCCTCGCCGACCAGCAGGGGGCGGCACGGCAGCTGGCCCGGGCACTCATCCGTGGTGACGAGCCCGAAGAGGTCGCCGCCCGTTACGGGCTGTCCCTGGAATCCGGTTACCTCGTGCTCAGTGTGCGGGCCCCCGAACCCCGGACACCGCTGGCCGCACGCAGACTGCTGCGTCGGACGCTCGCCCGGCTCGCCCCTCTGGCCCAGGGCCGCGTTCTCAGCCTGCCGGACGAACGCGGCGGCTGCCTGCTGTTGCCCTCCCGGACCGCACTGGACGCCGTAGCCGGGCGGCTCTCCTCCCGTGTTCCGACAGCGCCGATCGTGGGTGCCGCGACTGCGGATACTCCCGAGGAGGTCCCCGCAGCGGCCGAACGAGCACGCCGCATCGCAGCCGTCGCGGACAAGCCCGGCCTGTACCGGTTGCGGGACGTGCTGCTCGACTACCACCTGTCGGGAGCCGCGGACAGCGCGACCGAACTGGGTGCCCTGCTGGAACCGCTGGACCGCCGACCCGGCCTGACCGCGACCGTGGCCGCCTTTCTCGACTGCGACTTCGACCGGCGCCGTACGGCTCAGGCACTTGACGTGCACCCCAACACGGTCGACAACCGCCTGGCTCGTGTGACCGAGTTGACCGGCATCGACCCGCACACCGCCCGCGGCGTCCAACTCTTCGGTGCCGCGCTGGCCCTGCACCGGCTCGCCGGCCGGGCCTGCCGGTAACACCTCCAGGCTCGGATCCGGCGTCAGCGATCGGCGCAACGGCGCTTCCGCTCAGGGCGGGAACGCGTCGGCTGCGTCACCGTCCGATGTCGGTTACGTTGATAAAGCACCTGGTCAGAGGGGGGTAACAAACCGTAACCCACCGGGGACGCGCCATGACCGGCCTGACCGTTGTCCTCCTGCTCGTGGTCCTGGCCACAGCCGTGGCGACCGGTGCCCGGCGCTGGAGTCTGCCCGCTCCGTCACTCCTCGTGATCGCCGGTCTGGCCGTGGGGCTGATGCCCTGGGTTCCCGAGGTTCGTCTGCCGCCTCAAGTGATCAACGTGCTGGTGCTGCCTCCGCTGCTCTACGCCTCGGCCGGGGAAATCTCCGTCCGCGACCTGCGCGCCGTGTGGAGACCTGTGAGCGGATTGGTGTTCGGTCTGGTCCTCGCCTCGGCCATCGTCGTCGCGTACGTGGCCGCCGCGATCACTCCGCTCACCGCCGCGACCGCGCTCATCCTCGGCTCCGTCCTGGCCAGCACCGACCCCGTGGCCGTCACCGCGCTCGGCCGACGGCTGTCTCTCCCACCGCGCGTGCAGGCCCTGGTGCAGGCGGAAAGCCTGTTCAACGACGCCACGTCGCTGGTCCTGTACAAGGTCGCCGTGGTCACCGCGGTCACCGGCAGCGCCATCAGCGTGCCCGGGACCGCCCTGCAGTTCCTGATCCTCGCAGGCGGCGGAGCCCTCATGGGTGCGGCGGTCGCGACGGTGGTGACCCTGATCCGCAGACGGACCGACGACCCCATGCTGGAGACCGTCATCGCATTGGTCACTCCATACGCCTCCTACGTCATCGCGGAGCAGTCGCGGACCTCCGGCGTGACCGCCGTCATCGTGGCCGGGGTCGTCCTCGGCAGCACCGGCCACAAGCTCGGCAACGCCCCCGTCCGCCTCCAGGTCCACGCCGTCTACGACACCGTGACCTTCCTGCTGGAGAGCGTCGTCTTCGCCCTGATCGGCCTCGAGCTCCCCTCGGCCGTCCGCCATCTCGCGCGCGACGAGCACGGCTGGCCGCTGTGGGTGCCGGTGATCGCCTTCACCCTGCTGGCGATCCGGCTGCTGTGGATCTTCCCGCTGTCCGCCCTGATCCACCACCGGCACAGGATCGGCGAGAACCGCCTCTCCTGGCGCGTCCCGGCCGTCCTGTCCTGGGCGGGCACCCGGGGCGTCATGCCGCTGGCCGCCGCCCTCTCCATCCCCCTGCTCACCCACTCAGGGGCGCCGCTGCCGCACCGGGCGCTCATTCTCACGCTCACCACCGGGACCATCGCGCTCACCCTCATCTTCCAGGGATTCACCCTGGCCCCTGTGGTCCGCCGCTCCGGCATCGCTCTGGAACCGGAACACACCGCTCGCGAGGAGGCGCGGACCCGCCGGCACATCGCCCACGCCGCTCTCGAAGAGCTCAAGCAGCTTGGCGACCTGGATGAGCTCACCGATCTGGGTGCCGCCGCGGAGGCCGCGCTGAAACAGGCCCGCCGTCATCTGGAAGCGCGCATCCACCAGGTTGAAGACGCCCACTACAGCGACCCGGACGCCCGTCCCGCCGACGCCTACCGCGAGATTCGCCGGACACTCATCGCCATCGAGGCGGCCGAGCTCCAGCACCTCTACGAAGAGAACAAGATCAGCAACGCCACCCGGCGCCGGATCCAGCACGAACTCGACCTCGAAGAAGCCAGCCTCCGCCCCCGCGACTGACCGCCGGCCTCGGTCTCACCCACGTGCGGCGCGAGCAGTACCCCGACGGCGGAGTCACGAAGATGCCGCGATCGATGCCGCCGTAAGTCTGTCCACGGCCGTCGCGACCGCCTCCGGGCTGGAGATCATCGTCAGGTGCCGGGCGCCCGGGATGAGCGTCGCGGGTGGTGCGCCGATGCGCCGGGCGGTCTCCTGGGGCGTCTGCCGGGTGAACACGTCGTCCTGGGCACCGAACACCACCGACTTGGGCAGGCGCACCCGGGCGAGCCGAGCCACCTGGTCCGCCGGCAGCCCCGGCACCCCGGCGGCCAGCATGCTCCAGAGCGCGCTCTCCGCGCCCGGCACCCGCAGCGGGTGGCGCCACTGATCCAGACCGGCGGCGTCCAGGCGCGGACAGGCAGGCCCGCACTGGGCGTCGTACACGCTGCGGATCAACGCGTCGATGCCGAGCCCGAGCCGCAGCAGGCTGGTGCGGTACGGGTCGATCAGCACGTACTTGAGAGCGGGCGGCGGCCCGGCACCCGTGTCGAGGGCGTCGCCGTCGAGGAGCATCACACCCCCCAGCCTGCCAGGGGACCGCAACGCCGCCTCGGTGACCACGGCGGCTCCGCTGGAGTGCCCCACCAGCAGCGGGCGCTCGCCCGGTCCGCCGAGGTGCATGGCGTCCAGGAAGCCCAGCAGCTGCCGGGTGAAATGGCCGACGGTGTACGGGCCGTGACGCTCGCTGTATCCGTCGCCCGTCAGATCGAGCGCATACACCCGGTGGTCGCGGGCGAGCAGCGGGGCAAGGCGCGACCAGGTGTCCACGGATTCGAAGGCACCGTGCACCAGGACGACCGGTGGGCCCGCCGTACCCCAGGTCTGGTAGCGCGTGCGGATGTCGGCGGCCTGTACGTACCTGAGCCCGCGCGGTGGTGCGGCACGCCCGGCCGTGACGGCGTTGTAGACGAACGAGGCCGCCGTGACGGTCACGAGCACGACGGCACAGCCCAGCGCGGCGCGCCGCAGCCACCGCCGCAGCCGGGAGCGGCGTGGCCGGTGCGGGCGCTCGGCAGGGAGCGACGGCGGAGCGGATACCGGAGAGGCGCCCTCGCGCCCGGCTCCGGCTCCATCTCCAGCGCCGCCTCCATCTCCATCTCCATCTCCGGCATCGGCTCGGCGAAGATCAGCTGTCACAGCGCACAGCATCGCCCATGGCACACTCGCGGTCATCCTGCGGGGGGAGCCATCGTGACTACTCCGGCGGGTGTAGGGGAGTGCTGGGTGCACGGGCGCGCTGGGTGCGGGTTGGCGTTCTCTGCCTCTGAGTACGATCGTTGACATGCGCGGCTGACGCATTGCAAGATCCGGGCTGCGGAAGTGGCCGTTCCTGTAGCTCCATGCAGCCATTCGCTACACTCAGGGCCGAATGTCCACATTGCCCCTTTGAAGGGTGATGGGGTGGCGCCTATGTCATTCCGGGCACAACGGGGGCAATTTGATGATGTGAATCCTCAGGAATGGAGCCGCGGCGTGAGAGCGGAACTTGCGTGCGGATGATCGGGCGTGGAAGAAGAAGACAGGAGGCGGGTCAGGGAGTCCGGCGATCACGGCGTGCCCTGCGTCGCGAGACGGAGCTGATCGTCTCTTCCATGCCGCTGCCAGAGCCTTTCAACCTGGACCAACTGGTCCGGAACATGGAAGAAGCCCGGGGCCGACGGATCGTCATGAAACCTCTGCCGGACCGCATTGCCGGTGTCACCGGTATCTGTGGGCTGTATGTCCGGCATGACACCCGACCGCTCGATCTGATTTTCCACGTCAGCAGCGGTTCGCCTTGGCACGAGAGGCAGATCAAGCTGCACGAGCTGGTCCACTTGTGGGCCGAGGACTCCACCGGTGTCATCGGCACCGACGAGTTGCTGACCAACTTCTCGGCCGAGCGCGCCGAGCAACTGGTGGCTGCGGGGCGGGTCTCCGCCCGTCGGCGATACGAGACCTGGGTCGAACAGCGTGCAGAGGACGCGGCCGCGCTCATCAACCGGATGGCGCAGACCCAGCACACCATCGACGACCCGACCACGCGTAGCCTCGCCCAGGACTTCACCTACGGCAGGCCCAAGACTTGAAGGACCTGAACATGTCCGACCTCCTGGCCTACCTCATCGCGGGCCTGCTCCTCATACAAGCCGGCCTGAGAGCCAAGTCGGCCGTCAGGGGCCATAAACGGGACCGGTCGCTGTGGGGAGCCTTCGTGGCCTTCGCCGCCGCCTGGCTGAGCCGCACCACCGCGGGATATGCGGTGCTGGACAGCCTTGACCTGCCCGACCTGGCCTACTTCGTGAAGCACGTACTGTCGATCATCGGCATCTGTGTCATCCTCCGCTACGTCACGGCGGTCTACCGCACCGCCGGCCCGGACGGCGAGCGGTCCCGTGCCATCCGGCTGTCCGCCATCGTCCACCGCGTCGCCACCCGGGCTTCGGTGGCCACCGTCCTGGTGATGGCGGTGATCTTCTTCTTCCTCCTGGGCAAGCCCGACACCGCCACCCCCTACTTCATGGAGCGGCATCGCGGCGAGGCGGCCCTCGCCGTATACATGGGCCTGTTCTACCTGTACTCCGGCGTCGCGGCCGCGGTGTGCGCGGTGCAGTGGGGAGGTGCCGTCAAGGACGCACCGTTCCGCTCCCTGCGCAACGGCCTGCGGATGATGTCAACCGCCATGGTCATCACGACGATCTACTCGGTGCTCCGCATAGCCTTCCTCTTCGTCATCACCTTTTCCCAGGTTTCCGACGGCACGGAACACACCCAGGAGATGGTGACCGACACCCTCCTGTACATGTGCTTTCTGTTCTGGGGTCTCGGTGCCATCGCCCCGGCGACACACGCCGCACGCGAGCGGTACCACGCCCTGCGCAGCCTCGTCGTCCTCAATCCGCTCTGGCGACAGCTCGCACTGCGCTTCCCGGACGCCGTCCGGCACCGCCCCAGCACCTTTTTCACCCGCATCACAGCGAAGGCGGCACGACTCGACACCGTCCGCGATCTGCTCTTCAGCCCGGACCCGTCACTGCCGGCCCGCCTGGATCGATTCGCCATGGACATCCGCGATGTGATCTTCCTGCTGAGACAGCACGCGCCTGACGACCTCGCCGAGCGCGCCTTCGCGCGCGCCGAGGCCGACCTCAGGCCCCAGCACGCCACCGAGGTGCAGGCCGAAGCGCTCTGGATCCGCGCCGCACTGGCCATGGCCGATGAGCCCAAGCACGAGCCGGCCGGCGTGAGCGCGCCATATCCCTTCGCCCCAGGGGCTACGCCGCGCGAGGAGGTCACGCACCTGCGGGACCTGGCCTCCGCCTACAGGCTCACGACCCCCGCCGACGCCCAGAGCCTGCTCATCTGCCAGCCCACCGGCCGCAGTTGACCAACCGATACCGAGAACCCCGAGGTTTGCACATGACTCCCCCCAGCCCTGCCCGTCCCACGATGTCCGCCGCCGCACTCCTGCGGGACGGCGAGGGCCGGTTCCTGATCGTCAAGCCCGGCTACAAGCCAGGATGGAATCTTCCGGGCGGCGGCGTCGACGAGGGTGAGACGCCGGCCCAGGCGGCGCGCCGTGAGCTGCTGGAGGAACTCGGCATCGACCAGGCGATCGGGCAGCTCTTGGTGAGCGCCTTCGTCCAGACGCCGGCCGGTGGCCACATGTACTTCGTCTTCGACGGCGGAGTCCTCAGCGCAGAGCAATGCGGCGCCATCGTCTTGCAGGAGAGCGAACTGACCGCCTACCGGTTCAGCGCACCGGACGAGATCGGGCCGGACGAGATCCCGCCCGCCGTGCGGCCGGTCTGGCAGGCGGCGCTGGCGTGTCTCGCGGAGGGAAGCACCATGTACCGCGAGTTCGCGCGCTAGCCGGGAACGGAAAGCCGGGCGGCGAAACTCACCCGGGCAGGTCGGAATCAGGGCCGAGGATCTCGGCCATCGTGCTGCTGATGAAGTCCAGAAGTTCGGCTCGTGCGGCGGCGGGCATCTCGTGCTCGCCGCCGCGCGCCGCCTCCACCGTGAAACTGTTGCGGACGGCGCGCGTCGATACCACCAGTCGTTCGATCTGCGGATCCGGGCTGTGGAAAAACACTGACGGCACATCAAGGGCCAGTGCCAAGGCGTCCAGGATCTCGTCCGAGAGACGGGCGTACGTCCCCAGCCGCAGCGCTTCGACCAACGCCGCCGTGAGCACGGGCTTGCCGGCTTTGCGGTTCCCCTCGTCGGCGATCTCGGCGTCCGACGGCAGCGCGCCCTGGAACACCTCGTCCCGCAGGTGCGCGAGCTTGTGCGCCACCGCGGTCGCCGATGCCCCCACAGGGGCCGGCACCGGCACGAGGTGACCGAAGCTGCGCTTCTGAGCGGCGAGCAGTTCCGGCACGGTGACGCCGTACGCATGGGCGAGCGCCTGATGAAACGCCTCGGGCAGCGGCCGCTTGCCACGCTCGGCAGCGCGGACCGACATCGGTGACCGGGTCTTGGTGACCGCCACGGTGTCGGCCTGTGTCATGCCGGCGTCGCATCGCAGGTCGGCGAGGTTGGGCGGCTCCAGGCGCGGAAACAGGTCGTCGAGGTCCGCATCGAGTGCCGCGGCGATGCCGGGCAGCCGCTCGGGCGGGGGAGTGGCCTGACCGGTCTCCCAGCGCGACACGGCGTTGGTGCCCACACCCAGGACCGCACCCAGCTCGGACTGAGACTTGCGCAGGAGCACACGGCGGTTGCGCAGTTCACGGCCGTCGAAGGTGCGCTCGGGCATGCAGGTACTCCATGGGATTGGCGGGCGAACCCACTCTAGCCACTTGATCAGATCAGTAAAAGGGGATAGTTTCACCTTCTAGTGATCGGGGTGTGGTCGTTGCCGCCCACGGGGGTGGTGGCAACGACCGCGCCCACGCTCCCGGTCACCTCGAACAGCCGCCGAGTCGCTCAGAAGGCGTAGGCGGAAGGTGACCGCCCTGCAGCCCGGCCCCTTGGCGCGCGGCCCTCGCCGGATGGCGGGCCGTATTGCCGGGCGAGACCCGTAGAGGCGCCGGGCAGCCACCGCACCCCGGTGCTGATCACCCACCTGGCCGGCGGCGACCACGCCCGCATCGCCGCCGACTCGGAGAAGGCCGGCCTGCTCGCCCGGGCCGGTGTGCACACCGACATGGCCATACCGCTCATCGCCCGCGACAACGTCATCGGCGTCATGGGCCTGGCCCGCGCCCGCAACCCACAGCCGTTCGACGAGGACGACCTCGCCCTCGCCTGCGAGCTGGCCTCGACCGCCGCTCTGAGCATCGACAACGCCGTCCTGCACCAGCACATCCGCAGCGCCGCCGAGACCCTCCAGCGCAGCCTGCTCCCGCAGCTCCCACCCCGCCGTCCCGGCCTGGAGGTCGCCGCACGCTACCGGCCCGCGCACGCCTTCAGTCAGGTGGGCGGCGACTGGTACGACGTCATCCCCCTCGACGGTGACCGGACCGCCCTCACGGTCGGCGATGTCATGGGCAGCGGCATCGACGCCGCCACCACCATGGGCCGCCTGCGCACCGCCACCTCCACCCTCGCCGACCTCGACCTCGCCCCCGCCCGCGTCCTCACCCACCTCGACAAGATCACCCGCGGTCTCGACCCCTACATCGCCACCTGTCTCTACGCGGTCTACGCCCCCCACCACTCCCGGCTGCACGTGGCCTCCGCAGGCCACCTGCCCCCGGTCCTGATCCGGGCCGACCGGTCGCCCGCACTCCTGGACCTGCCCACCGGTCTGCCGTCGGGCGTCGGTGGTGTCCCCTTCGACGCCACCACGCTCGACCTGGAGCCCGACGACCAGCTTGTGCTCTACACCGACGGCCTGGTCGAGACCCGCGACGAGGCCATCGACGAACGTCTGGCACACCTCCTGAGCCTGCTGGCGGAGCCGTGCGGCACCGTGGAGGAGACCTGCGACCGGCTCCTGCGGCGGCTGCGGCACTCCGCCGGTCACGACGACGTCGCCTTGCTCATCGCCCGCGCCCAACGACTCTGACGCCGTAGCCCGGCACCGGCGGCGCGGCGGCTTCGTCAGGAGTAGGTCCAGCGCCGGCGACTACCGCTGGGGGGAACACGTGCGCTGGCGATCGGCGACGTCTTCAACTCCGTATGCGAATACCTCGCGTTGCCGAGCGAGCGGCTGGTCGACAACGTGCGCTCCGCCTCCCCTGCCGGGACTGCCGTACCGTTCATTGCCGGCGGCGGAGGTGCTGCCGCTTTCCGGTCCGAGTCGGTGTGGCGGTGAGATGGACGTCCTGGGGATCGACGCCTGTGCCAAGCAGGGGTGGGTGGGGATCCGGCTCACGGACGGCGTGTACGCGACGAGCCTGGTGGACGGCTCGCTCGGCACGCTGATCGACCGTGCCGGTGCGGTGGTGACGATCGCGGTGGACATGCCGCTGGGACTCGTGGACCAGGGCTGGCGTGCCGCTGATCGCGCGGCCAGGGCGCTGCTCGGGCCGCGACGCAGCAGCGTCTTCCCGATCGCACCGAGGCCGGTATGGCAAGAGCCCGACTATCCGGCGGCCGCAAGCCGGTGCCAGGTACTCACCGGGAGCGGACTGAGCCGGCAGGCGTGGGCGCTGGCACCGAAACTGTCCGAGGCCCGGGCGTGCTGGCTCGCCGATGAGCGCATCCACGAGGTGCACCCCGAGATGTCGTTCTACGCCATGGCCGGCCGGGCGCCACTGGCGTACGCCAAGAAGACCTGGCGCGGGCAGCACCTGCGCCGCGCCCTGCTGGCCGGGGCCGGGGTCGTGCTCCCGGACGAGCTCGGCGAGGCCGATCGGATCCCGGCGGACGACGTGCTGGACGCCGGTGCCGCCGCTTGGTCGGCGCACCGGATCGCGCTCGGGATCGCGGAGCGGGTTCCCGAGGTGCCCGAGCCGGACGCGGAGGGCCGGCTCGTCGAGATCCGGTACTGACCGCTTCTGCGAGCAGCCGGCCTCAGGGCGTCCTGCAGGGCCGGTAGCCGGCGGCTTCCCCGTAGGCGCAGCCGTTGACGCCCGTTCTCGCCGGTGGCCGTGTGGTCACCCACCAGCGTAAAAAGGTGGTATGCCCGGAATCCGGGGCCGATCGGTGCGATCGGGTCGCAGAGAGCCTCGCGTCCCGAGGAAGACCCATGGGCCCGGTACCGGTCCCCACTCCGCTGCCGCCCGAGCCGGCCCAGGTGTCCCGGGCTCTGCGGGCCACCCGGGGCGGCGGGCGCCCGGTCCGTCCGGTCAGGGAGGGGCGGCGCACAGGCCGCCGTGGCGGTTGCGCACCCTGCTGAGCGTGCGCAGCCTTGCCGGTGAGGTCTTCCTGCTGCAGCTGGTGATCGTCGTGCTGCTCGTCGCCGCCGCGCTGGCGGCGCTGGTGGTGCGCGCCCGGGACGACAGCATGGCGGCCGCCCGGAGCAAGACGCTCGCCGCGGCGCAGGGTTTCGCGAACTCCCCCGGGATCGTGGCGGCGCTGCGCGGCCCCGATCCGACCGCGGTGCTGCAACCGCGCGCCGAGGCCGCCCGCAAGGGCGCCCACGTCGACGCCGTCATCGTGTACGGGCTCGACGGCGTCACCCTCACCCACAGCGACCCCCGCCAGATCGGAAAACTCGTCATCGGGCCCTACGCCCAGGCGGCGCAGGGCCGGGCGTTCACCAGGACGTTCCACGGGTCGCTCGGGCTGTCCGTGGTCTCGGCGGTCCCGGTCCGGGACACCAACGGCTCGGTGGCCGCCGTCGTCGCCGTTCCCGTCCGGGTGGAGACGGTGCGGCACAGTGTGAACCGGCAGCTGCCGGCGCTGCTCGTCGGCGCCGGTGTCGCCCTGGTCGTCGCCGCGGGCGGGTCGGGCCTGGTGAGCCGCCTGCTGCGGCGGCAGACCCATGGCCTGGGCCCGGCCGAGATGACCCGGATGTACGAACACCACGACGCGGTCCTGCACACCGTACGGGAAGGAGTGCTGATCATCGGCGGTGACGGCCGTCTGCTGCTGGCCAACGACGAGGCACGCCGGCTGCTGGACCTGCCCGCTGATGCGGAGCGGCGCCACGTCACCGAGCTGGGACTGGCGGAGGACCTCGCCGGACTGCTGGCCTCCGAACGCCCCGCCACCGACGAGGTCCATCGGGCGTCCGACCGCCTGCTGGCGGTCAACAAGCGGCTCACCACACCCCGCGGACCCCCCGGCAGCGTGGTGACGCTGCGGGACACCACCGAGCTGCGCGCACTGTCCGGCAGGGCCGAGGGCGCACGGCAACGGCTGAACCTGCTGTACGACGCCGGGCTGCGGATCGGCACCACGCTGGATGTGAAGCGCACCGCCGAGGAACTGGCGGAGGTGGCGGTGCCCCAGTTCGCCGACGTCGTCACCATCGACCTGCTGGAAGAGGTTCTGCGCGGCAACGAGCCATCCCCGCGGAAAGCCGGGATGCGCCGTGCCGCGTTCGCGGGGCCGGCCGCGGATCGCCTCACCTTCCCCGTCCGCGCGGGGACGGGGGACGACCGCTCGGTCCTGGTGAAGGACCTCGCCGCCTGCGCCGACTGGCGGGAGACGGATCCTGAACAGGCCCGGCGGATCCTCGACCACGGCATCCACTCCCTGCTCGCGGTTCCGCTGCGGTTCCGCGGGGCGACGCTGGGCAGGGCGGATTTCTGGCGGGCGAAGGACTCCCCGCCCTTCGACGACGAGGACGTGGCCTTTGCCGAGGAAGTGGCCGCCCGGGCGGCGCTGTGCATCGACAACGCCCGCCGCTACACCCGCGAACACACGATGGCCGTCACGCTGCAGCACAGCCTGCTGCCCCGCGGGCTGCCCGAGCAGGCCGCCCTCGACGTCGCCTTCCGGTATCTGCCCGCCGAGCTCGGGGTCGGCGGGGACTGGTTCGACGTCATCCCGCTCTCCGGCGCCCGGGTGGCGCTGGTGGTCGGCGACGTCGTAGGCCACGGCATGCACGCGGCGGCGACCATGGGCCGGCTGCGCACCGCCGTGCTCAACTTCTCCGGCCTGGACATGTCCGCGGAGGAGATCCTGGACCGGCTGGACGAGCTGGTCGCCCAGCTCGACGCCGAAGGGACCGCCGGGCAGGAGGGGCCCGGGCTCACCGGGGCGACCTGCCAGTACGCCGTCTACGATCCCGCGACCGGGCGGTTGGACATCGCCACCGCCGGCCACCCGGGACCGGCACTGGTCCACCCCGACGGCACCGTGGACTTCCCCCCGGTGCCCGTTTCCCCGCTCCTGGGGCTGAACACCGGCCTGCCCTTCGAGAGCGCCGAGCTGACCGTGCCCGAGGGATCCCGGCTGGTGCTCTACACCGACGGCCTGATCGAGGACCGCTACCGCGACCTGGACGCCGGCCTCCAGGCCCTCCGGGAGGCCCTGGCCGGTCCTGACCGCTCCCCGGAGGGGACCTGCACGGCAGTGATGAAGGCCATGCTGTCCGACCGGCCGAGGGATGACATCGCGCTGCTGGTGGCCCGTACCCGGCGGCTCGACGCCACGCAGATCGCCGAGTGGCACGTCTCCCCGGACCCGGCGGAGGTGGGCCGGGTGCGTGCCGCCTGTGGCCGCCGGCTCGCGCAGTGGGGCCTGGAGCGGATCTCCTTCACCGCCGAACTGGTTCTCAGCGAGCTGATCACCAACGCCATCCGCTACGGCGGCGAGCCCATCACCGTCCGGCTGCTGCGCACGGTGTCCCGCGGCGGTTTCGCCGCGGACACCCTCATCTGCGAGGTTTCCGACGGCAGCAGCACCTCACCCCGGCTGCGGCGGGCGAAGGCCACCGACGAGAGCGGCCGCGGACTCTTCCTGGTCGCCCAGTACGCCGAACGCTGGGGCACCCGCTACACACGCGACGGCAAGGTCATCTGGACCGAACTGTCCCTCTCGCACGGCACCGCGGGCCCGGAGGAACTCGGCGAGATCCTGCTCGGTTCCTGGGACGAGCAGGCACTGTGAGCGTCGTCGGGATGGCCGGGGAGGCAGCTGGGTATTCTGGCGGAGATGACCGGTTGGTGGCGATTTTCGGTCTTTGGCGGCGCCCGTGGCGACGTCGTGTGCGGCGGCATGGCTGCACCGGTGTCTCGTTCCGGCGGCCGGAGGTGCTTGGCCGTCCTCGGCTGCCTCGCTCTCGCGGCACTGGGTGTCGGCGCATGCGAGAACAGGCCTCCCGCCAGGCCTGCGGGTCCCACGCGGGCGACGTCCGCCGCGGATGCGGGCGGCATGCACGTGCTGATCGCCGCGGCGAAGAAGGAGGGCGCGCTCCGAGCGATCGCGTTGCCGCGTGACTGGGCCGACTACGGCGGCCTGATCGACGGCTTCCAGAAGAAGTACGGGATCCGGGTCACGGTCGACCGCCCCCACAGTCACAGCGAGGACGAGATCGAGGCACTGCGGCGCGGGGACCACCGGCGGGACGCCCCCGACGTGATCGACGTGGGCGACACCTTCGCGCGGGCGGCGGCGAGAGGGAACCTGCTGGCGCCGTACAAGGTCGCCGCGTACGACGCGATCCCCGACAACCAGAAGGACCCACAAGCCCGCTGGTACAACAACTACGGCGGATACATGTCCATCGGCTGCGACGCCCGGCGCGTGGGGCACTGCCCCGGGACCTTCGCCGATCTGCTGAACCGCCGCTACAAGGGCATGGTGGCGTTGGAGGGCGACCCCACCCGGTCCGGCACCGCCTTCGACAGCGTCTTCGCCGCCGCGCTGGCGAACGGGGGATCGTTCGACAACGTCCAGCCCGGTCTCGACTTCTTCGCCGAGCTCAGCAGGCGCGGCAATCTCAACCCTGTCGCGTCGACCTGGGCAACCGTCGCGAGCGGCCGCACACCCATCACCATCAACTGGGACTATGTCAACCTCGACTTCGCCGACCGGCTCCGCGGCAAGGGCGTGAAATGGCGGGTCTCCATCCCCTTGGACAGCAGCTTCGCCCAGTACTTCGCGCTGGCGGTCAACAAGAACGCCCCGCACCCGGCGGCCGCCCGCCTCTGGCAGGAGTACCTGTTCAGCGCCGAGGGCCAGAACCTCCGCCTGCTCGGATTCGCCCGCCCGGTCCTCCTGGACACCATGAAGAAGGACGGCACCCTCGACAACGCTTCCGCCGCACGCCTGCCGACCGTCGAGGGAACCCCTCAATTCCCCACCGACGCCCAGCTCGAGCAGGCGAGGAAGACGGTCGAGCAGGGCTGGGCGAAGGCCGTCGCGGGCGGCGCACCCCGGGTCGGCTCACCGGCCCTGCCTCAGCGGTCGTAGGACCGCCTCGCCGGCGCGCATGAGCGCGGACAGCGGCTTGCCGGCCCAGCCGGTGAGGTCACGCGCGAAGGCGGGGTCCAGTTCGATGATCACCTTGAGGTAGCGGGTGTCCAGCCGGGTGACTCTGGTAGGGGCGGAAGCGGGGGCCGTCGTGTCCGGCCGGCGCTGCAGTGCGGCTCGATAGGTGTCCTTGCGCTGGTTCATGGCCCGTCCTGACGGTTGATGAGCTCCGCTGCGAGATCCATGTACGCCGTGCCCTTCACCTCGACGGGGCTGCCGAAGGACTGGGAGTACAGGTCGAGCCGCGGGATATGCGTGGACAACACGTCGAAACCCCGCTCGGTGAGGGCTTCGCGGGCGTCGGCGTCGGGACCGGTGCGCGTGGCCTCGGGACGATTCGTGCGGTTCAGCAGGACGGCGGCGCGGGCCGGGTGGGAGCGCAGGGACTGCATGTCATCCATTTCGCGGTCGATGGGCGCCATGCGGTCCAGCTCGATCGGGGCCGGGGTCACGGGCACGATCCACTCGCTCGCGTACCGCATGACGCCCCGGGCGATGTGGGCGTGGTCCTCCAGCTGCGGGGCGTCGAACACCACGGCCCGCCGGTTGTCGAGGAAGTCGTTCACCCGACGGTGTACGTCGCCCACCGGAAGGGCGAGCACGGGGAACGGAAAACCGCCCGCCAGTTCGCTCCAGCGCAGCGCGGAAGACGCGGGGTCGCTGTCCACCAGCAACGGCGACAGGCCCGACGCGTGCAGCGCGTGGGCCAGCCAGACGGCGCTGGTCGTCTTCCCCACTCCGGGTTTGAGGTTCACGAATGCATAGGTCAGCGGCACAGGAGCCGACGCTAACCGCCGAGCGCCGGTGCCCGCCGTTGACGCGGGGCCACCGTGCACGGTTCACCCGGCGGCGCCGGTGAATCATTCCGGCGGGCTAACCCTCGCTCCCTCTGTTTCCCCTCCGTTTCCCACCACACTCTGGACACACGACTACTCGTCAGTAAGGCTGGCGCGGCGGATGCGTCCGGCACTCGGGCGCGAGGCTCAAGTGCCGTCGAGGACAGGGGGATTGATGAGCGGGATCAGTCGGCGTCGGTTCGTGACCGGGATGTCTTCGGCGGCTGCGACGGCCGCGCTGTGGCCGGTGCTGACACCGGGCCGGGCGCTGGCGCAGGACGAGGCTCTGGCGGCCACGGCGGCGCGAGCCGTACGTATCGACGGCACCACCCTCGAACAGGCGGCCACGCCCGTCGGCGACGGGGCGTACAAGCGGCTGGTGGCGGGCCCCGGCTGGCCCCTGGTGGTGCGCGCCGAACTGGCCGGCGCGGCATCCGGGCGGGACGACCGCCGCACCGGGCTCGCCTCCTTCGTGCAGTTCACCGACCTGCATCTGACGGACACCGAGTCGCCGGTGCGCTTCGAGTACCTGGCACGGTTCATCGACAGCGCGCATCGCCCGCAGGAGACGCTCACCGTGAGGGGTGCCTCATCGCTCGTCGAGCGGGTGAACGCGGTGCGCCAAGGCCCGTACACCGGGCTGCCGTTCAGCCTGGTGATGGCCACCGGCGACAACACCGACAACCACGAGCGGATCGAACTCGACTGGTACCTGACCGTCATGAGCGGCGGCCGCATCACCCCGGACAGCGGCGACCTCGCGCGCTACGAGGGCGTGCAGAACTCCGGCAGCGCGCAGTACTGGAACCCCGAGGCGTCCCTCCAGGACGCCTACAAGGCCAAGGGACTGCCGCAGATACCCGGTTTCCTGTCCGGCGCGATCCGCCCCTTCGACGCGCCCGGCCTGAGCGTCCCCTGGTACACCACGGTCGGCAACCACGACGACAGCATCGAGGGCAGCCTGCCCGACCTCGGCCTGCTGGGCGACCTGTACACCGGCTCGCGCAAGGTCGAGGGCTGCGACGACGCGACCGCCGCAAAGCTGGCGGACGCCCTGCTGCACGACCCCGGCGAGGCCGTGATCCTGCTGAGCCGGCTGCTGGCCGACGGCGGCTCCATCCGCACCGTCACCCCCGACGAGCGCCGCCACCCGTTCACGCCCGCCGAGTTCGCCAAGGCCCACCTGAACCCCGCATACACCGGCGCCGGCCCTGTCGGCCACGGATTCACCCAGGACGCGGTCGGCAGCGGACACCTCTACTACACCTTCGACCTCGCCGACGGCGTCCTCGGTATCAGCCTCGACACCACGAACCGGGCCGGATTCGCCGACGGTTCACTCGGCACCGGACAGCTGAACTGGCTGGAGTCGGTCCTCAAGGCGCACAGCGGCCACTGGTACGACAGCGACGGCAAGGTAGTGCGCGGCGGATCCGGGGGCCGCCTCGTCGTCGTCTTCAGCCACCACACCAGTGGCACGATGGGCAACCTGCTCCCGGACCCGTACCACCCCTTCGAGGGCCGCCACAGCGGCGACGAACTGGTCGCGCTGCTCCAGCGCTTCCCGAACGTCGTGGCCTGGGTCAACGGCCACACCCACACCAACCGGATCATCCCGCACGGCCACACCGTCGCCGAGCGCGCCTTCTGGGAGATCAACACCGCCTCCCACGTCGACTACCCGCACCACGCCCGGATCGTCGAGATCGCCGACAACCAGGACGGCACGTTGTCGCTGTTCACCACGCTCATCGAGTCCGCGGCACCGTATGCGACCGACTTCACCGACACGTCCGACCGCGGCCTGGCCGCCCTCTACCGCGAGCTCGCCTACAACGACCCCTACGCCACCCCCGCCACCCGCATCGGCACCGCCGCCGACCACAACACCGAACTACTGCTGACCAAACCCGCAACGTAGCGGCGGCGGTGTGTTCAGGCCCCGGCGGCCGTCCGGTGGTAGGCGTGTCGCGCAACCACCGGACTCGGCACCGCGGTCAGCTACTTGATGTAGACGAGACCGTCCGTGGTGATGGTGGGACGGCCGCTGGTGCCGAGCACGACGATCTTGACGGTGTGCTTGGCGCCGCCGGACCAGGTCCTGGTCCAGATCGCCTGCCGGTACAGGGTGGTGGAGGACTTCAGGTCCACCGTGGCCGCCTTCGTGCCGTCGACGTACACGTACGCCTGGCCGGATCCGGCGGCGCGGCGTCGACTTGCCGGCGCCGTTCTCGCCGAGCAGCGCCACCACCTCGCCGGGGTGGACGGTCAGTTCGACGCCGCCGAGCGCCCGGACACCCGGAAACTCCTTGCTGATGCCCAGCATTCGCAGCAGGGCGGGCGGTGTGCCGCTCATGCCGCGCCGTCCGCGTTCATCCGCGCCATCGCAGACCTCCCTATGGTGCACAGGTTGTGCGAGAAATCGATTTCACAAATTCCCACACTGTCTTCTTTCAATGAAGGGTGTGATGGCCGAGTAGGGGCCTACACACAGTGGTAGGGGGTTCGGCCGGACCTTGAAATCCTTTTCAGCGAAACGTAGGGTTTGCCGCTGAAGGGTGTCAAGAGCCGCGTACGAGCCGGCCGCAGCGCGGCGGCATCGACCCGGCACCCCGCGCATGCGGCCCCTGGTGGCCATGAGGGGTCGGAGGACCTATGACGACGATCAATGACGTGGCCCAGGCCGCCGGAGTCTCCCCGGCCACGGTCTCCCGGGTCTTCAACGGCGGTCGCGTCACGGCCGAGCGCGCCGAACGGGTCCGGCGCGCGGCGGCCGAGCTGGGCTTCGCCCCCAACCGGGTCGCCCGCTCGCTGCGCATGCAGCGCAGCAGCGTCATCGGACTGCTCATCCCGGACATCGAGAACCCGTTCTTCACCGCGCTGGCCCGCGGCGTCGAGGATGCCGCCCAGCGGACCGGCCTCCCGGTGGTGCTGTGCAACACCGACGAGAACGTCGACAAGGAACGGCGCTACCTGCACATCGCGGTCGCGGAGCAGATGGCGGGCGTCATCATGGCCGCCGCGTCACGCAGCCGCACCGACCTGTCCGCCCTCGAAGGCCGCCGCATCCCGGTGGTCGCGGTGGACCGCCGCCTGCGCGGGGCCGAGGTGGACGCGGTACTGATGGACAACGAGGAGGGCAGCGAAGCGGCCACCGCGCACCTGCTGGCTCGCGGCTACCGGCGGATCGCCTGCATCACCGGCCCGCAGGGCGCCTCCACCTCCCAGGAGCGGCTGGCAGGCTACCGGCGGGCGATCCAGGACTTTCTGGACGACGACCCGGGTACCGCTGCCCAGGACGTCGACCTGCTGCGCGACTACACCCGGCACGCCGACTTCAAGGTCGAGGGCGGGCGCAGGGCCATGGCCGACCTGCTCGCGGCGCCGCAGCGGCCCGACGCGGTCTTCGCGGCCAACAACCTGATGGCCGTCGGGGCGCTGCAGGCGGTGCACGAGGCCGGCCTGGAATCACCGCAGATCGGCGTGCTGTCGTTCGGCGAGGTGCCCTGGGCGCCGCTGGTGCGGCCCAGCCTGACCACGGTGCAGTTGCCCTCGTACGACCTGGGGTGGACAGCGGCCAACCTGCTGCTGGACCGCATCGCCGGGAAGCGTGACCCGCTGCGCACCGTGGTGCTGCGCAGCTCCCTCCTGGTCCGGGAGAGCACCGCCGGTCCGACGACCGGCCACCGCTCCCGTGCGGCGGGCCGACGGCAGTGAGGCGACCGCTTCGAGGACGGCGCCCGCCACCGGTGAGTCCGCCGGGCATAGACTCGACCCGCTATGCCCTTGGGCAGGACACGAGGCGGGAAGTTGGTGTCCATGAGCGGGGAATGGACGGGAGCCGGGCTGCCTCCGGCGGCAGCCGCGCGCATCGCGGAGGTGCGCGGCAGCGGAACGTGGTCCTCGGCACTGTCCACCGGTGAGTTCGCCGCCCTGCGCGCCGTGGGGTTCGAACCGGTGGGTCAGGTCATGGGGTCGGCCGTCTACCACGTGGGCCGCCGCGGCCGGTACTGGGGCTATCACGACTGTTTTTACGGGGGCATGCAGTACGCCTTCAGCAGCGCCCCGGCGCCCGTAGCCCTCTCCGGAAGGGGTGCCCCGTCCGCCGCGCTCGTCGAAGTGCTCGACCGGGCACGCCGCTCGGCCCTCGACCGGATGACCGCGGAGTGCTCGGCCCTCGGCGGCGACGGCGTCGTCGCGGCACAGCTGACGGAGGCGCCCTTCGCGGCACAGCCCAACTGCCTGGAGTTCAAGGTGATCGGGACCGCGGTGCGTGCGGCGGGAACGGTACGGGCACCGCAGCCGTTCACCTGCCACCTCGACGGCCGGGGCTTCGCGAAGCTGGTGACCGCGGGCTGGGTCCCCGTCGAGCTGCTGTACGGGATGTCCGTCGGCGTGCGCCACGACGACTACACCACCCGCGCACAGACGCGCTCGTGGAGCAACACCGAGGTCAGCGGCTGGAGCGAGCTCGTCCAGGCCGTGCGCTGCGACGCCCGTGCGCACCTGCGGGCGCAGAGCGGGCGGCGGGGCGGCGACGGCGTGATCCTCTCCACGGGCGACCTGCGCATCTGGGGCGAACCCTGCATGCGAAGGAGCAACGACGACCAGCAGGACCATGTGGCCGAGGCGACGCTGGTGGGCACCACCGTCGCCCGCTTCACGGCACGCGAGGAGCCGCCCCGCACACTCACCGTGATGCCGCTCGACCCGGAACGACGCCGGCGGGCCATGCGTCGCACCGCCACCGACATGCGATGAGGGGAACCCGTTCATGACCGTCTTCAACCCCGCCGACGGCACTCCTGAGGGAATGTCCGCCCAGGGCGTGCCAGCCGACGCGATGCGGCGGCTGGCCGAGCTGCAGCCGGGCAAGCCGGGTTCGATCTTCACCAGCGACCTGTCGGTCAATGAGTTCCTGCTCGTGCGCGAGGCGGGATTCCGGCCCATCGGCCTCGTACTGGGCAGCTCGATCTACCACGTGGGCATCCAGCTGGGCCGCTGGGGCAAGAACCAGGAGCTGACGACGCTCAGCCAAGCCATGTACCACGCCCGCGAGCTGGCCATGACCCGCATGGAGGCGGAGGCGGCCCAGCTGGGCGCGGACGGCATCGTCGGCGTGCGGCTGAGCGTCGAGGCCCGTGAATTCGGCAGCGACATCGCGGAGTTCATCGCGGTCGGCACCGCCGTCAAGGCCGATCACCCGGCGCCGGGCGGCAACGGCGGCAGCTGGCGCAACGTCAAGGGCCAGCCGTTCACCTCGGACCTCAATGGCCAGGACTTCTGGACGCTCATCCGCGCCGGCTACGCCCCGCTCGGCATGGTGATGGGCACCTGCGTCTACCACATAGCGCACCAGCGGATGGGGCAGATGTTCTCCAACCTCGGCAAGAACGTGGAGATCGAGCAGTTCACCCAGGCGCTGTACGACGCGCGGGAGCTGGCGATGGCGCGGATGCAGCACGAGGCGGAGGAGCTTCGGGCGGAGGGCGTCGTCGGCGTGCAGCTCAATGCGCACAACCACCGCTGGGGCGGTCACACCACCGAGTTCTTCGCGATCGGCACGGCCGTGCGGCCCCTGCGCGAGGACCATGTCATCGAGCGCCCGACGATGGTGCTCAGCCTGGACGGCTGAGCACCCGGCCCAGCAGACTCGGATCAACCGCACACCACGAGAGGCCCCGCGATGACCTCACCACACGACCCCGTCCCGTTCGAGCCCGGCGCGGAATCGGACTCCATCGACCTGCTGACGGCCGCGCTCCGCCGGGACGCCGCCGACCTGGAGGTCTACGCCCGGGTGCTCGGCGGGACGCTCGCGGAGGCGCTGCCGCCGGGTTCCGTGTCCGTCGAGCGCAAGCGGGGCATGGCCGACCGGCTCGCGGGGCGCGAGGGCCGCGTCGAGCGGGTCGAGGTCTTCCTCGGCGAGCAGCGTCTCGTGCTGGACCTGGCGGGCGGGCATCCCAAGGGCGAGGTGTGCAAGGAGGTCCGCGGCGTGGTGCTCTCGCGGCGCCCGGTGGCGCTCGACGAGTGGGTACGGGAGCTCGCGGTCGCGGTCGCGGCCCGCGCACGGTCCGACGCGCGGGCCCGGGCGGCGCTGGAGCGGCTGGTGCGCGGCGCGTAGGGACGCCGCCTCCCGGCCACGGACCGGAGCCGGCGGACCTCACCGCCCGGCAAGTCGACGACCTTGCCGCGGCGCTGGGGGAGGGGGCCACGGAGTGACGAGGAAGCACGAAGGCGTCGGTGGTCTCGGCACGGGGTGACCCCGGTCAGGGGGTCAGGGGACGTCGGCCTCGAAGAGCGCGGTGCAGCCGTGGACGGAGAGCTTGTGGGCGGGAAAACGGGCGGCCAGCTCCGTGCGCAGGTCCTCGAGGCTGTCCTCGGCGTTGTGCATCACGCCGCGCCAGTTCCACGCCGAGAAGGCGGCCCGGGCAGCCGTCCCCACCGGTACGCCTTTGCTGAGCACGGTCGCGCCGAAGACGCGCCCACCCGGCCGTACACAGGCCGCGACGTGGTCCAGCACCTTGGCCTTCTGGCGAATGGTGCCGGGCACGCAGTGCAGCAGGAAGTTCGTCGACGCCGAGCCGAAGGCCGCCTTGGGAAGCGGGAGCGGTTCCAGCGCGTTGGCCCGGACCGTCCTGACCTCGAAGCGGGCCAGGCGCCGGGCCGCGTGGCGCAGCGAGTGCTCGTTCAGGTCGGCCAGGGTGATGGCCTGCCGCGGTGCCGTACGGCAGTGGTCCAGGAAATAGCCGGTGCCCACGCCGACGTCCAGGTGGTCCGGGGAGATGTTGCGGTCGAACATGGCGACCACCTCGGACACCGGGACCCGGAAGAGGAACCGGCAGTTGATCTTGAAGGCCACCAGGTCGTACATGGCCAGGGTCGACGGCCGGTACATGGCCTGGCCGGCGTGCACCTGGTCTGAGAGGGGCGACGCGGTCACGTGGAACCTCCGGCCGGGGGGGGCGAATGCGGCTGGGCACGACTATACGGGGCGGAAGTGCCCCGCGCCCGGCAGCAGTTGGCGCGCCGTCAGGATCGGTGCCTGCCCTCGGCCCGGTCGCGGAGCCAGTCCACGATCCTGCCGGTCGGCGTTCCCGGAGTGAAGATCTCGGCCACCCCCAGCTCCTTGAGCGGTGCGATGTCCGCTGCCGGAATGATGCCGCCGCCGAAGACCTCGATGTCCGCCGCGTCGCGTTCCCGCAGCAGTTCGATCACCCGGGGAAAGACCGTCATGTGTGCCCCGGACAGGACGGACAGCCCGACGAAGGCGGCGTCCTCCTGGATCGCGGTGTTCACGATCTGCTCGGGCGTCTGATGGAGACCGGTGTAGATGACCTCCATCCCGGCGTCGCGCAGGGCCCGTGCGACCACCTTCGCCCCACGGTCGTGGCCGTCGAGGCCCGGCTTGGCCACGACGATCCGGATCTGGTCGTGCATCGTTGTGTCACCCTTTCCCACTGCGGGTTCAGAAGGCATCGGTGGGCACGTACGTGCCCCACACGTCACGAAGCGCGTCGGACACCTCGCCGACGGTGGCGCCGGCCGCGAGGGCGTCCTTCATCGGGTACAGGACGTTGTCGGCGCCCTCGGCGGCCTTCCTCAGCCGGGTGAGCGCCTCGTCCACACGCGAGCCGTCCCGCCAGGCGCGCAGCTTGCACAGGCGTTCGGCCTGCTGGGCTTCGATGGCCGGGTCGACCCGCAGCGGCTCGTACGGCTCCTCCTCGTCCAGCTGGAAGCGGTTGACGCCGACGACCAGCCGCTCGCCGCCGTCGGTCTCCTGGGCGATGCGGTAGGCGTTGCGCTCGATCTCGTTCTTCTGGAAGCCGCGTTCGATCGCGGCGACCGCGCCGCCGAGGTCCTCGACCTTGCCCATCAGCTCCAGCACCGCGGCCTCGATCTCGTCGGTCATCCGCTCGACGGCGTACGAGCCCGCGAAGGGGTCCACCGTGGCCGTCACGTCGGTCTCGTGGGCCAGGACCTGCTGGGTGCGCAGGGCCAGCCGGGCGCTCTTGTCCGTGGGCAGCGCGATGGCCTCGTCGAAGGAGTTGGTGTGCAGGGACTGGGTGCCGCCCAGCACCGCCGCCAGCGCCTGGACGGTGACGCGGACCAGGTTGACCTCCGGCTGCTGGGCCGTCAGCTGCACGCCCGCCGTCTGGGTGTGGAAGCGCAGCATCATCGACTTGGGGTTCCGTGCGCCGAAGTCCTCCCGCATCACCCGCGCCCAGATCCGGCGGGCGGCACGGAACTTGGCGATCTCCTCCAGGATCGTGGTGCGGGCGACGAAGAAGAAGGACAGGCGCGGGGCGAAGTCGTCGACGTCCATGCCGGCCGCCACCGCCGTACGGACGTACTCGATTCCGTCGGCGAGGGTGAACGCGATCTCCTGCGCGGGGGACGCGCCCGCCTCGGCCATGTGGTAGCCGGAGATCGAGATCGTGTTCCACTTCGGGATCTCGGCCCTGCAGTACTTGAAGATGTCGGCGATCAGCCTCAAGGACGGCTTCGGCGGGAAGATGTACGTACCGCGCGCGATGTACTCCTTGAGTACGTCGTTCTGGATCGTGCCCGTCAACCGCTCGGCCGGGACGCCCTGTTCCTCCGCCACGAGCTGGTACAGCAGAAGCAGTACCGCGGCCGGTGCGTTGATGGTCATCGACGTGGACACCTGGTCCAGCGGGATGCCGCCGAACAGCACCCGCATGTCGTCGATCGAGTCGATCGCCACGCCGACCTTGCCGACCTCGCCATGGGCGAGGGGCGCGTCGGAGTCGTGGCCCATCTGGGTGGGCAGGTCGAAGGCGACCGACAGCCCCGTGGTGCCGTTGGCGATCAACTGCTTGTAGCGGGCGTTGGACTCGGCGGCCGTGCCGAAGCCGGCGTACTGCCGCATCGTCCACGGACGGCCCGTATACATCGACGGGTAGACCCCGCGGGTGAAGGGGTACGAGCCGGCCTCGCCGAGCCGTGTCGCGGGATCCCATCCGGTGAGCGCGTCGGGTCCGTAGACCGGCTCGATGGGAATGCCCGACTCAGAGTTGCGCACCATGGTGCCTTGCCTCCATGAGTATTGCTCCCGTTGATGATCTCGAGGTAGGTGCGTCGGCCTCGCCGAAGCGGAGAAGCGAAGGGCGTGGTGTGCCGGGGGAGGCGGGGGAGACGCCCTGAGCGGTGCCGGCGCGCTGGGGCGGCGTGGTGGGTGCGGACCGGCAACCGCTCGCAGCCACGGGGGAGTTGGCGGGCGGCGCGGTGGCCGGCCGGCTCTGGACAGAGCCGTGCTCATCAGGCGGGGGACGACGTCGGCGGGGTATGCCGGTGACCCGAAAGCGATTTCCTCGCCGGGTCGACGCCGTCGGAATCCCAAGTTCCGAAATTCCGGCACGGGAAAGGGTTTGCCGTTCCTGGAAGATAGAAGGCCGTGATCGTGCCCGTCAATAGGTGACGGGTGGGTGCGAAAAATCCCGCCTAAGTTACTTGCCGGAAAACAAGTTGGGGATGCGGGGCCGCTCGCGAGGGCGACGGCCGCGGTCGCCCTCCGCATCATGCGGCTCTGCCGTCCTTCGGGGGCCGGTCATGTAATAGAGCGGTAACCGATACAAGGTTGAACCTATTTTGGATAGTGGTTGCCTGCGGCGCCCATAGCTGAACCTTGGTCACCTTTCAGTTCGTTGAACGATGAAGTAAAGGCTTGTTTCCAACCTGGGACAAGGGCGCGTCCGACCTTGAACGGAAGGAGGCATTCCTTTGCTGATACCGACGGAATCAGCAGGTCACCGGCATCTCACCGGGGATGTGGCCGATCTGCCGAGCGGCTCCCCAACTCGCCTCAAAGGCAGTGACGTTGGTGGCATGCCTTTGACGGGATCCCGGCCTCTTCGACATACTCTTTCCATGTCGGCGGGGTCGGGTCCTTGGGAGTGGTGGCTGGCGTTGCCGGTTATTGACGAGGAATCAGTACGGGTTCATCCACGTCAGTCGACAGCTCGGTAAGGGCTGGCGTGGAACGATTCTGCAGCCCGGTCCCGGCCGCCCGGCCGGCGTCGGCTGTTTCTATCGGCAACTGTCGTCGCGGGAGTAAACGCCGTCATGTGGCCGGCTGCGGAAGGGAAACTGAACAAACGGGGGATAGATGCGCACGCCTACGCTGAATGAGCTAGTAGACGATTGCATGGCCGGGAACCAGGACAGCTGGAACCGGATCGTAGAACGGTACACGCCCCTGATATGGGCGATCGCCCGGGGGCACAGGCTGAGCGCGGCCGACAGCGAGGACGTCAGTCAGACCACCTGGATGCGCGTGATCCAGCATCTGGGCAAACTCCGCGATCCCGAGAAGCTCGCCCAGTGGATCGCCGTATCGGCCCGCCGGGAGAGCCTCAAACTCATCGACAAATCCGGCCGCAGCGTGCCGGTCGGGGACTCACCCGTCTTCGACCGCTCGGAGCCGTCGGAGAACCACCCCGAGGAAAGGGCGCTGGCGAAGGAGCGCGACAACGAGGTGCTGCTCGCGTACTGCGCGCTCTCGCCCAAATGTCAGGCGCTGCTCGGGCTGCTGGTGACCGACCCGCCGATGTCCTACGACGAGATCAGCGCCACGCTGGGCATGCCGCGCGGTTCCCTGGGACCCATACGGTCACGCTGCCTGGCCCATCTGGAGAAGCTGCTCCAGCGTGAGACGGAGCGGTCGCAGCGCTCGGCGGAGCTGCTCGACGCGATCACACGCTCCGGTCTGCGGACCTTCGCCCTGGAGCAGCACCGCTGAGCCGCTGAGTACCGCTGACCTCGCGCGTCTCACTGAAGGCGCCTTCCCGCCCCGGCCCATCGGGTCTGCCCGGGCTGCTGCCACGGGCTCGCGGGAAGGCGCCTTCGGCTTGTGCGCGGCGCTCACCCCGACCGCCCTGACACTCAAGTGCCCTTCAAGTCGGCGGTATTGATCCTTTTGAGGCGCGCCTATAGCCTGTGTTTCTGTTTCATGAATGACCTGGCGTGGCGGAGGGTGGGTGGCATGAACGAATCGGGCGAGGTGCAGGCGGCAGGGTCGGGTGATGAAGCGCTGGTCAGGCTTGGCCGCGCTGTCGGACAGCCTCCACGCGACATGCTGGACAACGCCAAGGCGCTGTATGCACTCCTCCGGGACGGCGACGCGCGAAACGCCGATTCCGTTTCCGCCGCACGAGCGGTACCCGTCGCACATGTGTGCGGCAGCGAAGCCCTCCTGACGACCGGCGGCTCGCGGTCGTCCGGGCACCAGCACCACTGACGGGATGTCACGTCCGGCTCGGCCGGCCGGCTGAGTCGATGTGACGTCCGCCACAGCTGCGGGGAATCCCGCCGCAGCTGTATCCCGATCGATTGCGACCGGATCTGTGCTCCTGGGAAAGGGACTCAGCCGGCTCGTGGGAAAGCGCACGGTGGTCCCACGCGTCGCAATCGTCGGGAAGGAACCCCATGACAGTTGAACGTAAACCATGGTCGGCTCTGGGCGCGCTGCTCGTCGGGTTCTCCCTCATCTCGCTGGACATGAGCGTGGTGGCGGTCGCCAACCCCGCCATCATGGAGGGGCTGAAGGCCACCGTCACCGACGTGATCTGGGTGACCAGCGCCTACTTGCTCACCTACGCCGCACCACTGCTCTTCACCGGACGGCTGGGTGACCGCTACGGACCCAAGAACGTCTACATGGTCGGCCTGGTGGTGTTCACGCTCGCCTCGCTGTGGTGCGGTACGGCCGGGAACATCCACATGCTGATCGCCGCCCGCGCCGTGCAGGGCTTCGGGGCCGCGCTGATGACACCCCAGACCATGGCCGTGGTCACCAAGATCTTCCCGGCGGACAAGCGCGGTGCCGCCATGGGCGTGTGGGGCGGCGCCGTCGGTGTCTCGCTGCTGCTGGGCCCGATCGTCGGCGGCCTGCTGGTGGACTCCGTCGGCTGGAAGTGGATCTTCCTGATCAATGTGCCGATCGGTGTCCTGGCCTTCGCCCTGTCGTGGAAGCTGGTGCCTGCGCTGGCGACCGAGCCCCACACCCTCGACCCGCTCGGCGTCCTGCTGTCCTGCGCGGGCGTGTTCCTGCTGGTCTACGGCCTGCAAGAGGGCAACAACCACGACTGGTCGACCGGCATCTGGCTGATGATCGGCGCCGGGCTGGCCGTACTGGCGCTGTTCGTCGTGACACAGGCCCTCAACAAGGGCGAGCCCCTGATGCGGCTGAGCCTGTTCCGCGACCGCAACTTCGCACTGGCGAACGTGGGGATCGCGGCCATGGGCGCTTCGGTCACCGCGCTGACCGTACCCGCGTACTTCTTCCTCGAGGGCGTACGAGGGCTCTCCTCCATGAAGGCGGCCCTGGTCTTCGCGCCGCTGGCCATCGTGACCGGCATCGTCGCCCCGATCGTCGGCAAGCTGTCCGACAAGGCACACCCGCGCATCTTCACCACCATCGGCTTTGTGTTGTTCGCCGTCACGGTCGTCGGATACAGCGTGTTGATGACACCGGACTCGAAACTGTGGATGTTCTCGGCCACCACCGCCGTGACCGGTGTCGCCAACGGCATGATCTGGGGCCCGCTGGGCGCCATCGCCACCCGAAACCTCCCCGTACAGCACTCCGGCGCGGGCTCCGGTATCTACAACACCAGCCGGCAACTGGGTTCCGTACTCGGCAGTGCCGCGATCGGCGCGTTGTTCGTCGACCGGATCAGCGCGCACCTGCCGGGCATCGGCGGCGGCCACTTCGAAGGCAGCACCACCAAGATTCCGAGCATGTTTCTCGACCCCTACAGCAAAGCACTGAGCGAGACGGGTCTGCTGCCCGTAGCCTTCCTGCTGCTGGGAGCGGTCGCCTGTGTGATGTTCCTCCGCTTCGCGCCGCCGCAGGCGCGGGAGGACGCCGGCGACATCACCCTGCAGAAGGTCCACGACGCCACCGGCCAGGTTTGACAGCGCAACACCGCGGATCGCGCGTGTGAGCGGGGAGGATGAGGATACGGCATGACTGCCGCACAGGACTTCGATCTCTGGATGCGTAAACTGAACTCCACGGAGGACCCCCGGGCCAGACTGATCTGCTTTCCGCACGCCGGCGGTTCGGCGAACTTCTATTTCCAGTTCGCGCGCCGCTTCGCCGAGTTGCAGGTCTACGGAGTGCAGTATCCCGGTCGGCAGGATCGCCGGCATGAGCGATTCCGGGACAGCATCCAGGAACTGGCCGATGAGATCGCCGGGCTCATGGTCGGGTGGAACGACGCACCACTCGTCCTGCTGGGCAACAGCATGGGTGCGCTGGTGGCCTTCGAGGTGGCCCAACGCCTGGAGGCCAAGGGCAACGCACCCCTGTCCCTGTTCGCCTGCGGCCGGGTGGGGCCGACACTGCGCAAGGACGAACAGACACATCTCAAAGGCAAGGACGCCTTTCTCCGGGAAATGGTGCTGCTCGGCGGCATGGGGCATGAACTGCTGCAGGACGAGGAGATCCTCGACCTCGTCCTGCCCCCCATGCGCGCCGATTACCGGATAGCCGAGACCTACTGCTGTCCGCCGGAAACACGCCTCTCCCTGCCGATCCATGTGCACATCGGAAACCAGGATCCCAAAGTGACGGAGGACGAGGCGGCCGAGTGGAGAAAGAGCACCACCGGGGAGTTCACCCTGAACACCCATGACGGCGGCCACTTCTTCTTCATCGACAACGGCGACCGCCTGATCAATTCCATCAACACAACAGTGGAAGACGCGCTCGCGGCAAACGCGTAACCGTGATGTCCGCGCGAGGCGGCCCGTAATCGACGGCGGGCCGCCCCCGCAGTGTGCCCGCACACACCCACACATGCCCTGAGAAAAAACTTTCGGAATCGCTGTATCTGAAAGGACCACCACGGGATCTAGCAGGTCGACCACATGGTCGCCGGCATAAGCCCGAAGGTGGGGGAAACAGGCATGGCCCTCGAGAAGCACGACATCGTCGGAGCCCTGCGCAAGTCGCTGAAGGAAACCGAGCGTCTGCGGCGCCAGAACCAGCAACTGCTCGACCAGGCGGGCGAGCCCCTGGCGATCGTGGGGATGAGCTGCCGCTTCCCGGGCGGGGTGGCCTCCCCGGAGGACCTGTGGTCGCTGGTCGCCGAGGGGCGCATGGGCATCTCGGAATTCCCCGGCGACCGCGGCTGGGACCTGGACAACCTGTACGACCCGGACCCGGACCACACCGGCACGGCCTACACACGCCACGGCGGATTCCTCGACGACATGGCGGAGTTCGACGCCGACTTCTTCGGCATCAGCCCCCGCGAGGCCCTCGCCATGGACCCGCAGCAACGACTGCTGCTCGAAGGCGCCTGGGAAGCCTTCGAGGACGCCGGGATCGACCCCCTGACCCTGAAGGGCAGCGACACCGGCGTCTTCTGCGGCCTGATGTTCTCCGACTACCAGTTCGTCGCCGGCCTCAGCGACCGGCGGCCGGAGATCGAGGGCTACCTCTCCATCGCGTCCTCGCCCAGCGTGGCCTCCGGGCGCATCAGCTACACCTTCGGCTTCGAGGGGCCCGCGGTCACCGTGGACACCGTGTGCTCCTCCTCCCTCGTCGCCATCGACCTGGCCTGGAAGTCCCTGCGCGCCAGGGACTGCTCGCTGGCCGTGGTCGGCGGAGCGACGACCCTGGCCCGGCCCAGCGCCTTCGTGGAGTTCAGCCGCCAGCGCGCCCTGTCACCGGACGGGCGCTGCAAGGCGTACGCGGCAGCGGCGGACGGCGTCGGCTGGGCGGAAGGCATGGGTCTGCTCGTACTGGAGCGGCTGTCCGACGCCCAGCGCAACGGACGGCGCATCCTGGGCCTCGTGCGCGGCAGCGCCGTCAACCAGGACGGCGCCAGCAACGGCCTCACCGCACCGAACGGCCCCTCCCAGGAGCGGGTGATCCGGCAGGCCCTGGCCGGCGCCGGGCTCTCGCCCTCCGACGTGGACGCGGTCGAGGGGCACGGAACGGGAACGCCGCTGGGCGACCCGATCGAGGCGGAGGCGCTGCTGGCGACCTACGGCCAGAACCGGGAGAACGGCCCCCTGTGGCTCGGCTCGATCAAGTCCAACTTCGGCCACACCCAGGCCGCGGCCGGAGTGGCGGGCGTGATCAAGATGGTGCTGGCGATGCGGCACGGGGTGCTGCCGCCGACCCTGCACGTGGATGCGCCGTCCCCGCACGTGGACTGGGCGTCGGGCGAGGTCGCGCTGCTGACCGAGGCCCGGCCGTGGCCCGCGGGGGAGCGGATCCGCCGCGCAGGCGTGTCCTCCTTCGGCGTGAGCGGCACCAACGCCCATGTGATCCTCGAAGAGGCCCCGCAAGAGACCGCGGCCGAGCAGCCGCACGAGCCGACCGGGGAGAACCGGACCGGCGTCCGGCCGCAGCTCCTCGTGCCGCTCTCCGCCCGCAGCGAGGCGGCACTGCGCGACCAGGCCGACCGCCTGCGGGCCCACATGATTGCTCGTCCGGAGCTGGACCACCTGGACATCGGCTTCGCCCAGGCGACCGCGCGCGCCCATCTCGAACGCCGCGCCGTGATCGTGGCCACCGACCGGGGCGCCCTGCTCACCGGCCTCAGCGATCTCAGCACGGGCGAGCCGGCCGCGCACGTGGTGGAGCGCCAGGTCGTCGGCTCGGGTGTGAAGCCGGTGTTTGTGTTTCCTGGGCAGGGGGCGCAGTGGGAGGGCATGGCGGTCGAACTGATCGATTCCTCACCGGTGTTCGCTGCTGAGATCGCCGCTTGTGGTGAGGCGCTGGCGGAGTTTGTGGAGTGGGATCTGGAGGGTGTGCTGCGGGGTGTGCCGGGTGCGCCGTCTTTGGAGCGGGTGGATGTCGTACAGCCGGCGTTGTTCGCGGTGATGGTGAGTCTGGCGGCGTTGTGGCGGTCGTTCGGTGTGGAGCCGTCGGCGGTGGTGGGTCACTCGCAGGGTGAGATCGCTGCTGCGTATGTGGCGGGTGGGTTGTCGTTGCGGGATGCGGCGCGGGTTGTGGCGGTGCGTAGCCAGTTGGTCCGTGACCGGCTGGCCGGGCATGGCGGGATGATGTCGGTGGCGCTGCCGGTGGAGCGGGTCGAGGAGTTGATCTCCTCGTATGCGGGTCGGGTGTCGGTGGCGGCGGTGAACGGCCCGGCGGCGGTGGTTGTCGCGGGTGAACCCGGGGCGCTGGATGAGGTGTTGGCGGCCTGCGAGCGTGACGGTGTGCGGGCGCGTCGGGTGAACGTGGACTATGCCTCGCACTCGGCGCAGGTCGAGGCGATCGAGGCCGAGTTGCTGGAGGCGCTGGCGCCGGTGGAGGCGTCGAGTGGCCGGGTGCCGTTCTATTCCACGGTGACGGGCGGGTTCCTCGACACGGCGTCGATGGACGCGGGGTATTGGTACCGGAATTTGCGCAGCCAGGTCGGCTTCGAGCCCGCCGTCCGCGCCCTCATCGACAAGGGCATGGGCTGCTTCGTCGAGGTCTCACCGCATCCCGTGCTGACCATGGCGGTCGAGGAGACCGTCGAGGCGCGGGACGCCGTCGGCCGGGTGGCGGTCACCGGGTCGCTGCGGCGTGACGAGGGCGGCCTCGCCCGGTTCATGCTCTCGCTCGGCCAGGCGCACGTCGCGGGCGTACGGATCGACTGGCAGGCGGTGTACGCGGGCACCGGCGCCCAGCGGGTGGACCTGCCCACCTATGCCTTCCAGCGGGAGAAGTACTGGCTGACGCCGTCGGCGCAGGGCGGTGACGTCGCCGCGGCCGGCCTGGACCGGATGCGGCACCCGGTGCTGGCGGCGGCCGTGGAGGTCGGCGACCGCGACGAGTGGCTGTTCACCGGCCGCTTCTCCACCGAGTCGCAGCCGTGGCTGGGCGACCACGTGGTGCTGGGGGCGGTGATCGTGCCGGGCGCCGCGCTCGTCGAACTCGTCCTCGCCGCGGCCCGGCACCTCGGCTGCGAACTCCTCGACGAGCTGGTTCTCGAGGCCCCGCTGACCCTCGACGAGGGCTCCGCCCGGCACATCAGGGTCACCGTCGGCCGGCCGGACGAGTACGGCCGCCGCGAGGTCGCCGTCCACTCCCTGCCCGAGGCGGGCACCGGACCGGACGGCGCGCGGGAGGTCGTCCGGCACGGCCGCGGGCGGCTGGCACCCGAAGCCGAACCCAGCGCCCCGTTCCCGGCCCACTGGCCGCCGGTCGCGGCCGTCGAGTCGTCCGCCGACGCCCTCTACGAGCGGCTGGCCGACAGCGGACTCGACTACGGCCCGCTGTTCCAGGGAGTGCAGGCGGTGTGGCGCAGCGGCACCGAGGTGTACGCCGAGGTGGCCCTGCCGGAGGACACCGCCGTGGACGGATTCGCCCTCCACCCCGCGCTGTTCGACTCCGCGCTGCACGCCGGCATGCTGGACAAGGAGGCCGGATCCGTCCCGGACCTGCCGTTCTCCTGGACCGGGGTGCGCTGCGGGCGAGCCGGGTCCGCACGGGCGCGCGTGCGGATCACCCCCGCGGGCGAGTCCGCCTTCCGCGTCGACGTCGTCGACGAGAACGGCGACCTGGTCGTCGCCGTCGACAGCCTCGCCGTACGACCCGTCGACCCGGGCCGGCTGGCGGCGGCCGGAGCCGGGCAGAACACGCTGTTCCAGCTGGACTGGGCGCCCGTCACCGGAACCTCGTCGCAGGCCCGCGTCGCGGTCCTCGGCGGCATGGACGCGCCGGGTGAGCGCTTCGCAGACCTGTCCGCGCTGGAGACCGCGCTCGCCGACGGAACCGCGGGCGTCGACCTGGTGCTCGCCGCGATCGAGACCCCGGCCACCGACGACCCCGCCCACGCCGCGAGCGTCGTAGCCGAACGCACCCTCGCCCTGGCCCAGCAGTGGCTGGCCAGCGAATGGCTCGGCGAGGCCACCCTCGTGGCGGTGACCCGGCACGCGGTCGCCGTCGGCGCGGAGTCCGTCGACCTGGCCCAGGCACCGGCATGGGGGCTGCTGCGCAGCGCACAGACCGAACACCCCGGCCGCTTCGTCCTGGCCGACACGGACGGCGGCGCCCAGCCGGACTGGACCTGCCTGGCCGAGCTGGACGAACCGCAGCTGGCCGTGCGCGGCGGCGCCCTGCTGGCACCCCGTCTCGCACCGGCGGCCACCGCGCCGTCCGGTCAGGCCTGGCGGCTGGGCAGCACCGAGAAGGGCTCCCTGGCGAACCTCGCCCTCATGCCGTCCGACGGCAACCGTCCGCTGGGCGTCGGCGAGGTCCGTATCTCCGTCCGGGCCGCCGGCCTCAACTTCCGCGACGTGCTCATCGCCCTCGGCATGTACCCGGGTGAGGCACCCCTGGGCAGCGAGGCGGCCGGCGTCGTCCTCGAAGTCGGCTCCGCCGTCCCCGACCTCAAGCCCGGTGACCGGGTGTTCGGCCTGGTGAGGGACGCGTTCGGCCCCGTGGCCGTCGCCGACCGGAAGACCGTCGTACCCATGCCGGAGCACCTCACCTTCGCCGAGGCAGCCGCGATCCCCGTCGTCTACCTGACCGCGTACTACGGCCTGGTCGACCTGGCCGCCCTGAAGGCGGGCGAGAAGCTGCTCGTGCACGCGGCCGCCGGCGGCGTCGGCATGGCCGCCGTACACCTCGCCCACCACCTCGGCGCCGAGGTCTTCGCCACGGCGAGCCCGGCCAAGTGGGACGCCGTGCGCGCCCTGGGCGTCCCGGCGGAGCGCATCGCCTCCTCCCGCGACCTCGGCTTTCGCGACGCCCTCCACGAGGCCACCGGCGGCACCGGCGTGGACGTGGTGCTGAACTCCCTGGCGGGCGAGTTCGTCGACGCGTCACTGGAACTCCTGCCGCGCGGCGGCCGGTTCATCGAGATGGGCAAGACCGACCTCCGCGACCCGCAGGCCGTCGCGAACCGGTACGCCGGCGTGCGCTACCGCTCCTACGACCTGATGGAGGCCGGACCGGACCGCATCCAGCAGATGCTGGCCGAGATCGCCGACCTGTTCGCACGCGGCCTGCTGTCCCCCTCGCCGATCCGCGCCTGGGACGTACGCCGGGGCGCCGAGGCCTTCCGCTTCCTGCGCGAGGGCCGCAACGTCGGCAAGGTCGTCCTGACCGTGCCGGCGCCCCTGGACCCCGAGGGCACCGTGCTGATCACCGGCGGCACCGGAGGCCTGGGCGCCCTGTTCGCCAGGCACCTCGTCACCCGGCACGGCATACGTCACCTGCTGCTGGTCAGCCGGCGCGGCCCGGCCGCCGAGGGCGCCGCCGAACTGGTCGCCGAACTCGGGGCGCTCGGCGCACAGGCACGCGTGGCCGCCTGCGACGTGGCCGACCGCGCACAGGTCGCCGCGCTGCTCGACTCCCTCGACCGCCCGCTCACCGCCGTCCTCCACACGGCCGGCGTACTGGCCGACAGCGTCATCGAGTCGCTGTCCCCCGAGCAGATACGGCACGTCATGCGGCCCAAGCTGGACGCCGCATGGCACCTGCACGAACTGACCTCCCGCATGGACCTGTCGGCGTTCGTGCTGTTCTCCTCCGCCGCGGGACTGCTCGGCAACGCCGGCCAGGCCAACTACGCCGCCGCCAACGCCGCGGTCGACGCTCTCGCCGCACTACGGCAGACGGCCGGGCTGCCCACCCTCTCCCTGGCGTGGGGCCTGTGGTCCGATTCCACCGGCATGACCGGAGAGCTGCACGAAACCGACCTCGCGCGCATGGCCCGCACCGGCATCGGCGCCATCTCCAGCGACCTGGGCCTGGAACTGTTCGACCAGGCCCTCGGCTCCGAGGCGGCTCTGCTGGCCCCGGTCCGCCTCGACCTGGCCGCGCTGCGGAGCCAGGCCCGGTCCGGCATGCTGCCCGCCCTGCTGCGTGGCCTGGTACGCACCCCCGCGCGTCGCGCCGACAACGCCCGCTCGCTGCAGCGGCTGCTCTCCGGCGTACCCGAGGCCGACCGTGAGCAGGTCGTCCTGGACCTGGTCCGCACCCAGGTCGCGTCCGTCCTCGGCCACGCCTCGGCCGCCGCCGTCGACCCCGAGCGCGCCTTCAAGGAACTCGGCTTCGACTCCCTCGCCGCCGTCGAACTGCGCAACCGGCTCAGCCAGGTGGCCGGCATGCGGCTGCCCGCGACGCTGGTCTTCGACCGCCCCACCCCCATCGAGGTCGCCCGGCTCATCCTCGCCGAGGCCGGCGGCACCACCGCCGGGCAGCGCCCCTCGCCCCTCGACGAGGAACTGCAGCGACTCGAAGCCTTCCTGATCGCCGTGTCCGGCGACCACCAGCAACTGGCCGGCGCCGAGCCCCGGCTGCGCTCGCTCAGCAACCGCCTGCGGGCCCTGCTCAGCACCACGAACACCGCCCACGACGACACCGACGACGACTTCGAGGACGACCTCGACTTCGTCTCCGACCGCGAGATGTTCGACCTGATCGACAAGGAGCTCGGATCTGCATGACCGGAAAGACGGACGACGGCCGGAGCGGATCGATGAGTGACGACCAGAAGAGTGACGACCGGAAGCGCGGCGACCGGATGAGCGACGAGCAGACACTGCGCACCTACCTGCGCCGCGTCACCGCCGAGCTGCGCACGGCGAACCGGAGGGTGCGCGAGCTGGAGCAGCGCGACGTCGAGCCGATCGCGATCGTCGGCATGAGCTGCCGGTTCCCCGGCGGGGTGACCTCGCCCGAGGAGCTGTGGGAGCTGGTGGCATCCGGCCGGGACGCCATGGGCCCGTTCCCGGCCGACCGGGGCTGGGACCTGGAGCGGCTCTACGACCCCGACCCCGACCGGCCCGGCAGCGCCTACGCGCGGGAAGGCGGGTTCGTCGACACCGCCACCACGTTCGACGCCGACTTCTTCGGAATCAGCCCGCGCGAAGCCCTGGCCATGGACCCCACCCAGCGGCTGACCCTGGAGACGGCGTGGGAGGCGCTGGAGGACGCGGGCATCGACCCGACGACACTGCGCGGCAGCGAAACCGGCGTGTTCGCGGGCACCGTCTCCTCCGACTACGGCCCCTCGACACTGCCCGAACTGGAGGGGTTCCGGGTAACCGGCACCCAGAGCAGCGTGATGTCCGGGCGCGTGGCCTACAGCCTCGGCCTGGAAGGCCCTGCGGTCACCATCGACACCGCCTGCTCCGCCTCCCTCGTGGCCCTCCACCTCGCCGCGAACGCGCTCCGCGCCGGCGAGTGCTCCCTCGCCCTCGCCGGTGGTGTCACGGTGCTGGCCGGCCCCTTCCTGTTCGTCGAGTTCAGCCGCCAGCGCGGCCTGGCCCGCGACGGCCGCTGCAAGGCGTACTCGGCGTCGGCGGACGGGACGGGTTTCTCCGACGGTGTCGGCCTGGTGGTGCTGGAGCGGCTGTCGGACGCGAAGCGCCATGGTCGGCGGATTCTGGGTCTGATCCGGGGCAGTGCGGTGAATCAGGATGGCGCGAGCAATGGTCTTACGGCGCCGAATGGTCCGTCGCAGGAGCGGGTGATCCGGCAGGCGTTGGCGAGTGCGGGGTTGTCGGCGGCCGAGGTGGACGCGGTCGAGGGGCACGGCACGGGTACGAAGCTCGGTGACCCGATCGAGGCGCAGGCGTTGCTGGCGACGTACGGCCGGGAGCGGGACGTGGATCCGCTGTGGCTGGGGTCGGTGAAGTCGAACATCGGTCATACGTCTGCCGCTGCTGGTGTGGCGGGTGTGATCAAGATGGTGATGGCGATGCGGCACGGGGTGCTGCCGCCGACGTTGCATGTGGATGAGCCGTCGCCGCATGTGGATTGGGAGTCGGGTGCGGTTCGGTTGCTGACCGAGGCGCGGGAGTGGTCGGTCCAGGGGCGTCCGCGGCGTGCGGGTGTGTCGTCGTTCGGCGTGAGCGGCACCAACGCGCACTTGATTCTTGAGGAGGCGCCTGCGGAGGAGCCTTCCGAGGACGTGCCGGTCGAGGCGATCCGGCCGGCGGGTGCTGTGCCGGTGGTTCTGTCGGCGCGCAGCGATGTGGCTTTGCGGGCGCAGGCGGAGCGGTTGCGATCGTATCTGACGTCCCGTCCGGGTGTGTCGGTGGTGGATACGGCGTATTCGCTGGTGGCGTCGCGGGCGTTGCTGGATCGGCGGGCGGTTGTCGTGGCCGGTGACCGGGATGAACTCCTGGCGCGGCTGGGGGAGTTGAGCGTTGGTGAGTCGGCTGTTGCGGGTAAGTCTGCGTTTCTGTTCACCGGTCAGGGGTCTCAGCGTGCGGGTATGGGACTGGAGTTGGCCGGGGCGTTTCCGGTGTTCGATCAGGCCTTGAGCGAGGTGTGCACGGAGGCCGATCCCCGACTCGGGCGTTCGCTGCGTGAGCTGCTCGCTTCAGGTGACGGCGTGTTGGACTCGACTGAGTTCACGCAGGTGGCATTGTTCGCGGTTGAGGTGGCGTTGTTCCGGCTGGCGGAGTCTTTGGGGGTCCGTGCCGATTATCTGATCGGGCATTCGGTCGGTGAGATTGCTGCGGCGCATGTGGCGGGTGTGTTGTCGCTGGCGGATGCGGCTGAACTGGTGGTGGCGCGTGGCCGGTTGATGGGTGCGCTGCCTGCTGGTGGGGCGATGGTCGCCGTCCAGGCTGGTGAGGCCGAAGTAGCCGAGTCCCTGGCCGGGTTCGGGGGCCGTTTGGAGATCGCTGCGGTCAATGGGCCGTTGGCGGTGGTGGTGTCGGGTGATGAGGATGCGGTCGGGGAGTGGTTGCCGCGGTGGGAGGGGCGTAAGACGACGCGGTTGCGGGTCTCGCACGCGTTCCATTCGCCTCGTATGGAGCCGATGCTCGATGAGTTTCGTACGGTTGCGGAGGGGCTGAGGTATGCCGAGCCGCGGATCCCGGTCGTGTCGAATGTGTCCGGTGAGGTCGTGTCCGCCTTCGGTGCGGACTATTGGGTGCGGCATGTGCGGCAGGCGGTGCGTTTTGCCGATGGTGTGGGCACGTTGTGGGAGCTGGGGGTTCGCCGGTTCCTGGAGTTGGGTCCGGATGCGGTGTTGACCGCTATGGCCCGGCAGTGCGTGGAGGAAAACGAGGCCGAGGCGGCGTTCGTGCCCGCGCTGCGTGCCAAGCGCGGTGAGCGTGAGTCGTTCGCGGGTTTCCTGGGCCGCGCCCATACCGCGGGTGTCGTGGTCGACTGGGAGGCGGTGTATGCGGGGGCGGGCGCGAGGCGGGTCGACCTGCCCACCTACGCCTTCCAGCGCGAGCGGTTCTGGTTGGTGCCGGGCAGTGCTCCGGGCGATGTCTCGGCCGCCGGGCTCGTCGGTGTGGACCACCCCGTCCTCGCGGCGGCCGTACAGGTCGGTGACCGTGACGAATGGGTGTTCACGGGCCTTGTTTCCACTGAAACCCAGCCCTGGGTCGAGGAACACCTGCTGCTCGGCACCATGGTCGTGCCCGGCACGGGCCTGGTCGAGCTCGCCCTCGCGGCCGGACGCCACGCCGGCAGTCCGGTACTGGACGAGCTGGTGCTCGAATCGCCCCTGCTCGTCCAGCACGGCGTCACCCGGCACCTGCAGATCACCGTCGGGGCATCCGGTCCCGACGGTCGCCGCGACGTGGCGATCTACTCGCGGCCGGACAACCCCGCCGAGGAGACCGAGACGACCTGCCACGCGCGTGGCACCCTCGGCACCGAAGCCGCCCCTGCCGGTGACTGGCCGGAGCAGTGGCCGCCGCAGGACGCCGAGCGGATGCCCGTCGACGAGCTGTACCAACGGCTGGCCGACCTCGGATACGACTACGGCCCCCTCTTCCACGGCGTCGAGGCCGTCTGGCGCGACGGCGACGAGACCTACGCCGAGGTGACCCTGCCCGAGGGCCACGAGGGTTTCGGTATCCACCCGGCTCTCTTCGACTCCGCGCTGCAGAGCGGTGTCGTCCTACTGACCGGAGACGGCGCCGCGGCACACCTCATGCCGTTCAGCTGGAGCGGTGTGCAGCTGCATCGTCCCGGCGTCTCGCGGCTGCGCGTTCGTTCCACCATGTCCGGAGACACCTCGCTGCGGCTGTACGCCGTGGACGAGGCCGGAACTCCGGTGGTGTCCGTGCGCTCCCTCGTGGTGCGTCCCGTGGAGCAGGAACGCATCGACAGCTCGCGTGGCGACGCCCGGCAGTCCCTGTACACCGTGGACTGGGCTCCGATCGAGGCCGGGCCGAACACCGGCACCGAGGACATCGTCCGGATCGGCGCGGGGGAGATCCACCCTGACCTGGACGCCCTGAAGGCGGTGCTCGCCGAGGGGGCTCCGGCGCCGCGGGCGGTGCTGGCCATCGCGCCTGCCCACGGCGAGGACACGCCCGAGTCGGTGCACGCCGCCGTCACCGAGGCGCTGACCCTGGTGCAGCGGTGGCTGGCCAGTGAAGCGCTGGGTGAGGCGCGGTTGGTGGTGGTGACGCGGGGTGCGGTGTCGGCCGTCGATGGTGAGGGTCCGGATGTGGCTCAGGCGGCGGTGTGGGGTTTGGTGCGCAGTGCGCAGTCTGAGCACCCCGGTCGGTTCGTCCTCGTGGACGTCGACGGTGGTGAGCCGGACTGGGGCGTGGTGCTGGGTGCGGATGAGCCCCAACTCGCCGTGCGGGGTGGCCGGTTGTTGGCGCCGAGGTTGTCGCGTGCTTCGTCCGGTGGGTCGGTGGCTGTGCTTGATCCTGAGGGCACGGTGGTGGTCACGGGTGGTACGGGTGGTCTGGGTGCGGTGTTCGCCCGGCATCTGGCCGCCGCGCATGGGGCACGTCATTTGCTGCTGCTGAGTCGGCGTGGTCTGGAGGCTGACGGGGCTGCCGGGTTGGTGGCGGAGCTGGAGGGTCTGGGCTGTGAGGCCCGCATCGCTGCCTGTGACGTATCGGATCGTGATCAGCTGGCCGCTGTGCTCGGCTCGGTGGAGCGTCCGCTGACGGCGGTGGTGCACGCGGCCGGTGTGCTGGACGACGGTGTGATCGAGTCTTTGACGCCCGAGCAGGTCGAGCGGGTGATGCGGCCGAAGGTGGATGCGGCGTGGCATCTGCACGAGCTGACCGCTGATGCGGATCTGTCGGCGTTCGTGCTGTTCTCCTCGGTGGCGGCGCTGATCGGCAGTCCGGGGCAGGGTAACTACGCGGCGGCGAACTCCGCTCTGGACGCGCTCGCGGCGTCGCGGCGCGCGGCCGGGCTGCCCGCCACCTCGCTGGCCTGGGGCCTGTGGGACGACGTCGGTGGTATGGCGGGCGCGCTCGGCGAGGCCGACCTGGCCCGCCTGGAGCGCACCGGTGTGGGTGCGCTGTCCCGGCAGCGCGGGACCGAGCTGTTCGACTTGGCGCTGGGCACCGGCACGGCCCTGCTGGCGCCTGTCCAGCTCGACCCGGCCGCGCTGCGCGCCCAGGCCAGGGCCGGTCTGCTGCCCGCGCTGCTGCGTGGCCTGGCGCCGGTCCCCGCCCGGCGTGCCGAGACCGGCGGCTCGCTCGCGCAACGCCTCGCCGGCGTCGCGGAGGCCGACCGGGAGCGCATCGTCCTGGACGCGGTTCGGGAGCAGGTCGCGGCGGTCCTCGGACACACCTCGGCCGAGGCCATCGACACCGAACGCGCCTTCAAGGACCTCGGGTTCGACTCACTGAGCGCCGTCGAGCTGCGCAACGGGCTCACCCAGGCCACCGGCGTACGGCTGCCCGCCACGCTCATCTTCGACCACCCCACTCCGGCCGCTGTCGGGCGGCTGCTGCTCTCCGAGTTCGGTGACGTTGTCCAGGCACCGAGGCCGGGCACCCGGACCAAGCGGGCGACGCTGGACGAGCCGCTGGCCATCGTCGGCATGAGCTGCCGCTACCCGGGCGGGGTGACCTCGCCGGAGGAACTGTGGGAGCTGGTGGCCGCAGGCCGCGACGCGGTCGGCGGGCTGCCCACGGATCGTGGCTGGGACCCGGACATCTACGACCCCGACCCGGACCAGCCCGGGAAGATCAACACGCGGGGCGGAGCCTTCCTGGAGCGGATCGGGGAGTTCGACGCGGAGTTCTTCGGGATCAGCCCCCGCGAGGCGCTGGCGATGGACCCACAGCAGCGCCAGCTGCTGGAGGCGTCGTGGGAGGCGTTCGAGCATGCCGGCATCGACCCGACGACCCTGCGGGGCAGCGACACCGGCGTGTTCGCCGGCGTCGTGACCACTGACTACGGCGGCATGGCCTCCACCGAGCTGGAGGGCTACCGCCTGACCGGCACCACGACGAGCGTGGTGTCCGGCCGGATCGCGTACACGCTGGGCCTGGAGGGCCCTGCGGTCTCGGTGGACACGGCCTGCTCCTCCTCCGCCGTCGCCCTGCACCTGGCCGGGCAGGCGCTGCGAGCCGGTGAGTGCTCGCTGGCGCTGGTGGGCGGCGTCACCCTGCTGGCCGGCCCCTACCTCCTGACCGAGTTCAGCCGCCAGCGGGCGGTGTCGCCGGACGGCCGGTGCAAGGCGTATGCGGCGTCGGCGGACGGGACCGGTTTCGCCGACGGTCTGGGCCTGGTCGTACTGGAGCGGCTGTCGGATGCCAAGCGCCATGGTCGGCGGATTCTGGGTCTGATCCGGGGCAGTGCGGTGAATCAGGACGGTGCGAGTAACGGTCTTACGGCGCCGAATGGTCCGTCGCAGGAGCGGGTGATCCGGCAGGCGTTGGCGAGTGCGGGGTTGTCGGCGGCCGAGGTGGACGCGGTCGAGGGCCATGGCACGGGCACGGTCCTCGGTGACCCGATCGAGGCGCAGGCGTTGCTGGCGACCTACGGCCGGGAGCGGGACGGGGATCCCCTGTGGCTGGGGTCGATCAAGTCGAACATCGGTCATACGTCGGCTGCCGCCGGTGTGGCGGGTGTGATCAAGATGGTGATGGCGATGCGGCACGGGGTGCTGCCGCCGACCCTCCACGTGGATGAGCCCTCGCCGCACATCGACTGGGAGTCGGGTGCGGTTCGGTTGCTGACCGAGGCGCGGGAGTGGTCGGTCGAGGGGCGTCCGCGGCGTGCGGGTGTGTCGTCGTTCGGTGTCAGTGGTACGAACGCGCACATCATCGTGGAGGAGGCGCCGGCTGAGGAGCGAGCCCTGGAGGGCGAGCGTCCGGTGGATGTCGTGCCGGTGGTTCTGTCGGCGCGCAGCGATGTGGCTTTGCGGGCGCAGGCGGAGCGGTTGCGGTCCCATCTGACGTCCCGGCCAGATGTGTCGGTGGTGGATACGGCGTATTCGCTGGTGGCGTCGCGGGCGTTGCTGGATCGTCGGGCGGTTGTCGTGGCCGGTGACCGGGATGAACTCCTGGCGCGGCTGGGAGAGTTGAGCGTTGGCGAGTCGGCTGTTGCGGGTAAGTCTGCGTTTCTGTTCACCGGTCAGGGGTCCCAGCGTGCGGGTATGGGACTGGAGTTGGCCGGGGCGTTTCCGGTGTTCGATCAGGCCTTGAGCGAGGTGTGCACGGAGGCCGATCCCCGACTCGGGCGTTCGCTGCGTGAGCTGCTCGCTTCAGGTGACGGCGTGTTGGACTCGACTGAGTTCACGCAGGTGGCGTTGTTCGCGGTTGAGGTGGCGTTGTTCCGGCTGGCGGAGTCTTTGGGGGTCCGTGCCGATTATCTGATCGGGCATTCGGTCGGTGAGATTGCTGCGGCGCATGTGGCGGGTGTGTTGTCGCTGGCGGATGCGGCTGAACTGGTGGTGGCGCGTGGCCGGTTGATGGGTGCGCTGCCCGCTGGTGGGGCGATGGTCGCCGTCCAGGCTGGTGAGGCCGAAGTAGCCGAGTCCCTGGCCGGGTTCGAGGGCCGGTTGGAGATCGCCGCCATCAACGGGCCGTTGGCGGTGGTGGTGTCGGGTGATGAGGATGCGGTCGGGGAGTGGTTGCCGCGGTGGGAGGGGCGTAAGACGACGCGGTTGCGGGTCTCGCACGCGTTCCATTCGCCTCGTATGGAGCCGATGCTCGATGAGTTCCGTGCGGTTGCGGAGGGGCTGAGGTATGCCGAGCCGCGGATCCCGGTCGTGTCGAATGTGTCCGGTGAGGTCGTGTCCGCCTTCGATGCGGACTATTGGGTGCGGCATGTGCGGCAGGCGGTGCGTTTTGCCGATGGTGTGGGCACGTTGTGGGATCTGGGGGTTCGCCGGTTCCTGGAGTTGGGTCCGGATGCGGTGTTGACCGCGATGGCCCGGCAGTGCGTGGAGGAAAACGAGGCCGAGGCGGCGTTCGTGCCCGCACTGCGCGCCAAGCGCGGTGAGCGAGAGTCGTTCGCGGGTTTCCTGGGCCGCGCCCATACCGCGGGTGTCGTGGTCGACTGGGAGGCGGTGTATGCGGGGACCGGCGCCAAGCGGGTCGACCTGCCCACCTACGCCTTCCAGCGCGAGAACTACTGGCTCCCCCGCAAGACCGGCCTCGGCGACCCCTCGGCCGTCGGTATGGACCGGATGCGGCACCCCGTCCTGGCGGCGGCCGTGCAGGTGGGTGACCGTGACGAGTGGGTGTTCACCGGCAGCATGTCCCAGCAGACACAGCCGTGGACCCGGGACCACATGGTGTTCGGGATTGTGCTGGTCCCCGGCGCCGCCATGGTCGAGATGGCGCTGACCATCGGCAGGCGGCTGAGCTGCGATGTCGTGGACGAACTGGTCGTCGCCGCGCCCCTGGTCCTGGAGGACGACGTCACCCGGCAGATCCGGGTCACCGTCAGCCCGGCCGGGGAGGACGGGCGCCGGGAGATCGCCTTCTTCTCCCGGATCGAGGCGAGCGAGGACGAGGTCACCGAGCTGACCTGTCACGCGCGCGGCTGGCTAGCCGCCAATGCCGAGCCCTTGGAGCCACTGCCGGCCCTCTGGCCGCCCGCGGACGCCGAGCCCCTCCCCGTGTCCGAGCTGTACACACTGCTCAACCGGAACGCCCACCTCACCGACGTGGGCTTCGACTACGGCCCGGCCTTCCGCGCCGTACAGTCCGCGTGGCGCCGTGGCGACGAGGTGCTCACCGAGCTGGCGCTGCCCGAAGCGGCCGGCCCGGCGGACGGGTTCGCCATCCACCCGGCGATGTTCGACTCCGCTCTGCACGGCGGTCTCGGCATGCTCGACATGGGGGAGGAGAACCCCAGCGGGCTGCCGTTCTCCTGGTCCGGCGTACAACTGGAGCGCTTCGGACTCACCCGGATCCGGGTGAGGATCACGCTGCCGGACCCGACCTCTCTGCGCCTCGACATCGCGGGCGAGGACGGCATGCCACTGGCCTGCCTGCGTCGGCTCGACGTCCGCCCGGTGGAGCAGGGGCACCTGGAAGCCGCTCGGCGGGACGGCGACCGCCATCTCTACGCGATGGACTGGGTCCCCGTGCAGGCCGTCACGGCGCGGGCCGCCGGGATCGCCGCACTTGGCGCGGTCGGCGGCGGGTCGGTGGACCGGTTCGCCGATCTGGCCGCGCTGGAGAAGGCCCTGGCCGACGGCGCGATGGCGCCCGAGGTCGTGCTGGCCGATGTCGGTGCCCCAGACGGTGACGTGGCCGGGGCGGCCAAGGCGGCAGCCGGCGAGACGCTGACCCTGGTGCAGCGGTGGCTGGCCAGTGAAGTGCTGGGTGAGGCGCGGTTGGTGGTGGTGACGCGGGGTGCGGTGTCGGCCGTCGATGGTGAGGGTCCGGGTGCGGCTCAGGCGGCGGTGTGGGGTTTGGTGCGCAGTGCGCAGTCTGAGCACCCCGGTCGGTTCGTCCTTGTGGACGTCGACGGTGGTGAGCCGGACTGGGGTGTGGTGCTGGGTGCGGATGAGCCCCAACTCGCCGTGCGGGGTGGCCGGTTGTTGGCGCCGCGGTTGTCGCGTGCTTCGTCCGGTGGGTCGGTGGCTGTGCTTGATTCTGAGGGCACGGTGGTGGTCACGGGTGGTACGGGTGGTTTGGGTGCGGTGTTCGCCCGGCATCTGGCCGCCGTGCATGGCGTACGTCATTTGCTGCTGCTGAGTCGGCGTGGTCTGGAGGCTGATGGGGCTGCCGGGTTGGTGGCGGAGCTGGAGGGTCTGGGCTGTGAGGCCCGCATCGCTGCCTGTGACGTATCGGATCGTGATCAGCTGGCCGCTGTACTCGGCTCGGTGGAGCGTCCGCTGACGGCGGTGGTGCACGCGGCCGGTGTGCTGGACGACGGTGTGATCGAGTCTTTGACGCCCGAGCAGGTCGAGCGGGTGATGCGGCCGAAGGTGGATGCGGCGTGGCATCTGCACGAGCTGACCGCTGATGCGGATCTGTCGGCGTTCGTGCTGTTCTCGTCGGTGGCGGCGCTGATCGGCAGTCCGGGGCAGGGTAACTACGCGGCGGCGAATGCTTCGTTGGATGCCCTGGCGGGTCTTCGGCGGGCGGCGGGTCTTCCGGCTGTGTCGCTGGCGTGGGGTTTGTGGTCGGACACCGCCGGTATGGCCGCGCAGTTGGGGCCGGTGGAGTTGGCGCGTCTGGAGCGCATGGGGGCCAGGCCGTTGACGGCCGAGCTGGGTCTGGGTCTGTTCGACCAGGCTCTCGCCTCCGATGCGGCGCTGCTGGTGCCGGCCTGGCTGGACACCAGGGTGCTGCGGGCGCGGGCTCGGGCCGGGACGATCCCGGCGGTACTGCGCGGGCTGGCACCCGTACCGGCGCGCCGCGCGGACACCACGACCGTGTCGCTGCGCGATCGGCTGGCCGGAGTCGCCGCGGAGGATCGTGAGCACATCGTTCTGGACCTGGTCCGGACCCAGGTGGCGGCCGTGCTCGGGCACGCCTCGGCCGCGGCCGTCGAGCCCGAGCGGGCGTTCCAGGAGATCGGCTTCGACTCGCTCGGCGCCGTCGACCTGCGCAACCGACTGACCCAGGCCACCGGCATGAGGCTGCCCGCCACCCTCGTTTTCGACTACCCCACACCCGCGGAGATCGCGCGTCTGCTGCTGGCCGAGTTCGGCAGCGTCGCCGCCGAACCACCCATCGAAAAGGAACTGAACAAACTGGAAGACATGCTTGCCGCGATCGCCGAGAACGAACGGCGTCATGTGGCCGAACGCCTGCGCCGCCTGCTCTCCGTCGTCGCGGACGACGAGGAGGCGGAGAGCACGGCCGAGCGCATCGAAGCGGCCACAACCATGGACGAGGTCTTCCAGATGATCGACGCCGAGTTCGGCGAAGCGTGACAGGGGGCGGGGAAATGGCAGAGAACACGGATCAGCAGGAGAAGACCGATCAGCAGGAGAAGATCGCCCGCTATCTCAAGAAGATGGCGAGCGACCTCAACCAAGCCCGCGCACGCCTTCGCGAGTACGAGTCCCGCGACGGGGAACCCCTCGCGATCGTCGGTATGAGCTGCCGCTACCCGGGCGGGGTGACCTCGCCCGAGGAACTGTGGGAGCTCGTGGCCTCCGGGCGCGATGGCATCGGCCCGTTTCCCGTCGACCGGGGCTGGGACCTGGAGCGGCTCTACGACCCCGACCCCGACCGGCTCGGCACCGTGTACACCAGGGAAGGCGGTTTCATCGACGGGGCCGCCGAGTTCGACGCCGACTTCTTCGGGATCAGCCCGCGCGAGGCGACCGCCATGGACCCGCAGCAGCGCCTGCTGCTGGAGGCGGCCTGGGAGGCCCTGGAGGACGCGGGCATCGACCCGACGACACTGCGCGGCAGCCAAACCGGTGTCTTCTGCGGCGTCGGCCCGTCCGACTACGCCGCCATGCCCGCCGGCACCCTGCCCCAGATCGAGGGCTTCCGCCTGACCGGTTCCACCACCAGTGTGGTGTCCGGCCGCGTGGCCTACAGCCTCGGGCTGGAGGGCCCGGCGGTGTCCGTCGACACGGCCTGCTCGGCCTCCGCCGTCGCCCTGCACCTCGCGGTGACCGCGCTGCGCGCCGGCGAGTGCTCCCTCGCGCTCGCCGGTGGTGTCACCGTCCTGTCCGGGCCGTTCCTGCACATGGAGTTCAGCCGTCAGCGAGGACTGGCTCCCGACGGCCGCTGCAAGGCCTACTCGGCGTCGGCGGACGGGACCGGCTTCTCCGACGGCCTGGGCCTGGTGGTGCTGGAGCGGCTGTCGGACGCCCGGCGCCATGGTCGGCGGATCCTGGGTCTGATCCGGGGCAGCGCCGTGAACCAGGATGGCGCCAGCAACGGTCTTACGGCGCCCAATGGCCCGTCCCAGGAGCGGGTGATCCGGCAGGCGCTGGCCAACGCCAAGCTCTCACCGGCCGAGGTGGACGCCGTCGAGGGCCACGGCACGGGCACCAAGCTGGGCGACCCGATCGAGGCGCAGGCCTTGCTGGCGACGTACGGCCGGGAGCGTGACGGGGCTCCCCTGTGGCTGGGGTCGATCAAGTCCAACATCGGCCACACCTCGACCGCCGCCGGTGTCGCCGGTGTGATCAAGATGGTGATGGCGATGCGGCACGGGGTGCTGCCGCCGACGTTGCATGTGGATGAGCCGTCGCCGCATGTGGATTGGGAGTCGGGTGCGGTTCGGTTGTTGACCGAGGCGCGGGAGTGGTCGGTCGAGGGGCGTCCGCGGCGTGCGGGTGTGTCGTCGTTCGGTGTCAGTGGTACGAACGCGCACATCATCGTGGAGGAGGCGCCTGCGGAGGAGCCGTCCGAGGACGTGCCGGTCGAGGTGATCCGACCCGCCGGTGTCGTGCCGGTCGTGGTGTCGGCGCGCAGCGATGCGGCGTTGCGGGCGCAGGCGGAGCGGCTGCGGGAGCACGTGGCCGCCCATGCGGACCTGTCCGTACTGGACGTCGGATTCTCGTCTGTGACATCGCGTGCGTTGCTGGAGCGACGTGCCGTGGTCGTGGCCGGTGACCGGGACCAGCTTTTGGCGGGGCTGGGTGAGGTGGCGGTTGGTGAGTCGGCTGTTGCGGGTAAGTCTGCGTTTCTGTTCACCGGTCAGGGGTCTCAGCGTGCGGGTATGGGGCTGGAGTTGGCCGGGGCGTTTCCGGTGTTCGATCAGGCTTTGAGTGAGGTGTGTGCGGAGGTCGATCCGCGACTGGGGCGTTCGCTGCGTGAGCTGCTCGCTTCAGGTGACGGCGTGTTGGACTCGACTGAGTTCACGCAGGTGGCGTTGTTCGCGGTTGAGGTGGCGTTGTTCCGGCTGGCGGAGTCTTTGGGGGTCCGTGCCGATTATCTGATCGGGCATTCGGTCGGTGAGATTGCTGCTGCGCATGTGGCGGGTGTGTTGTCGCTGGCGGATGCGGCTGAGCTGGTGGTGGCGCGTGGCCGGTTGATGGGTGCGCTGCCTGCTGGTGGGGCGATGGTTGCCGTGCAGGCTGGTGAGGCCGAGGTGGCGGAGTCTCTGGCCGGGTTCGGGGGCCGTTTGGAGATCGCTGCGGTCAATGGGCCGTTGGCGGTGGTGGTGTCGGGTGATGAGGATGCGGTCGGGGAGTGGTTGCCGCGGTGGGAGGGGCGTAAGACGACGCGGTTGCGGGTCTCGCACGCGTTCCATTCGCCTCGTATGGAGCCGATGCTCGATGAGTTCCGTGCGGTTGCGGAGGGGCTGAGGTATGCCGAGCCGCGGATCCCGGTCGTGTCGAATGTGTCCGGGGAAGTGGTGCCGTCGTTCGGTGCGGATTACTGGGTGCGGCATGTGCGGCAGGCGGTGCGTTTCGCCGATGGGGTGGGCACGTTGTGGGAGCTGGGGGTTCGCCGGTTCCTGGAGTTGGGTCCGGATGCGGTGCTGACCGCGATGGCCCGGCAGTGCGTGGAGGAAAACGAGGCCGAGGCGGCGTTCGTGCCCGCGCTGCGTGCCAAGCGCGGTGAGCGTGAGTCGTTCGCCGGCTTCCTGGGCCGCGCCCATACCGCGGGTGTCGTGGTCGACTGGGAGGCGGTGTATGCGGGGACCGGCGCCAAGCGGGTCGACCTGCCCACCTACGCCTTCCAGCGCGAACGGTACTGGCTGGCCCTGGGCAGTGCTCCGGGCGACGTCTCGGCCGCCGGACTGATAGCCGTCGACCACCCCGTGCTGGCCGGCCGGGCGCTCATCGGTGACCGCGACGAGTGGCTGTTCACCGGCCGTATCTCCACCCAGGCCCAGCCGTGGACTCGTGATCACGTCGTCATGGGCGCGATCGTCGTGCCCGGTGTGGCGCTGGTCGAGATGAGCCTGGCCGCCGGGCGCGAGGTCGGCTGCCCCGTGCTCGACGAACTCGTCATCGAGGCCCCGCTGGCGCTGGAGGAGACAGCGGCGCGCCAGCTCCAGATCGTCGTCGGTCACGCCGACGCGGACGGTCGCCGCGAGTTCGTCATCTTCTCCCGCCCCGAGAACGACGACGCGGACGAGCGGCGCGACGCGACCTGCCACGGGCGCGGCTGGCTGGGGTCGGACTCCAAGGCCGTACCGGCATGGGACGCCGCATGGCCGCCCCAGGACGCGGAGTCGCTCTCCCCGGAGGCGCTCTACACCCGCATGTCCGACATCGGCTACGACTACGGTGCCCTGTTCCAGAGCGTGGTCGAAGCGTGGCAGGAAGACGACGTCGTCTACGTCGAGCTGGCTCTGCCGGACGACGCCGACACGGCGGGCTTCGGCATCCACCCGGGACTCTTCGACTCCGCCGTGCAGAGCTCCCTCTACGGGGAGAAGCCGGACGACACCCTCGTGATGCCGTTCTCGTGGAACGGCGTCCAGCTCGGCCGGACCGGTGTCGCGCGCGCCCGTGCCCGGCTCATCCCCGCGGGCGAGGCCGCCTTCCGCATCGACATCGTCGACGAGCACGACGAGCCGGTGCTCAGCATGGACAAGCTCGTGTTCCGCCCGGTCGACCAGGCCCAGCTGAAGCGGGCCGCCGATACCCAAGGTGCTTCGCTGTACGAGCTTCAGTGGACGCCGGTCACCATCGGCACCGGCCGGTCCGCCCGGGTCGCGGTGCTCGGTGGGCTTCCCGCCGAGGGCGAACGGTTCGAGGACCTGGCCGCGCTGGAGCGAGCCCTGGCGGACGGTGGTCAGGCGCCCGAGCTGGTGCTCGTGGGGGTCGGCTCCGAGGAGGCCACGGGAGGCGCGGTCGAGGCGCTGACCCTGGTGCAGCGGTGGCTGGCCAGTGAAGTGCCGGGTGAGGCGCGGTTGGTGGTGGTGACGCGGGGTGCGGTGTCGGCCGTCGATGGTGAGGGTCCGGGTGCGGCTCAGGCGGCGGTGTGGGGTTTGGTGCGCAGTGCGCAGTCCGAGCACCCCGGTCGGTTCGTCCTTGTGGACGTCGACGGTGGTGAGCCGGACTGGGGTGTGGTGCTGGGTGCGGATGAGCCCCAACTCGCCGTGCGGGGTGGCCGGTTGTTGGCGCCGCGGTTGTCGCGTGCTTCGTCCGGTGGGTCGGTGGCTGTGCTTGATCCTGAGGGCACGGTGGTGGTCACGGGTGGTACGGGTGGTCTGGGTGCGGTGTTCGCCCGACATCTGGCCGCCGTGCATGGCGTACGTCATTTGCTGCTGCTGAGTCGGCGTGGTCTGGAGGCTGACGGGGCCACGGAGTTGGTGGCGGAGCTGGAGGGCCTGGGGTGCTGCGCGAGGGTCGTCGCCTGTGACGTGTCCGATCGTGATCAGCTGGCCGCCGTGCTCGGCTCGGTGGAGCGTCCGCTGACGGCGGTGGTGCACGCGGCCGGTGTGCTGGACGACGGTGTGATCGAGTCTTTGACGCCCGAGCAGGTCGAGCGGGTGATGCGGCCGAAGGTGGATGCGGCGTGGCATCTGCACGAGCTGACCGCTGATGCGGACCTGTCGGCGTTCGTGCTGTTCTCGTCGGTGGCGGCGCTGATCGGCAGTCCGGGGCAGGGTAACTACGCGGCGGCGAACGCTTCGTTGGACGCGCTGGCCGGGCTGCGGCGGGCGGCGGGTCTCCCTGCGGTCTCGCTGGCGTGGGGTCTGTGGTCGGACACCGCCGGGATGGCGGCGCAGCTTGGACAGGCGGAGTTGGCCCGTCTGGAGCGCATGGGATCCAAGCCGTTGACGACCGAGCTCGGTCTGGGTCTGTTCGACCAGGCCCTCGCCTCCGATGCGGCGCTGCTGGTGCCGGCCTGGCTGGACACCAGGGTGCTGCGGGCCCAGGCCAAGGCCGGGACCATCCCGGCGGTACTGCGCGGGCTGGCGCCTCTCCCGGCGCGCCGTGCAGGGGCCGCTGGGATCCTCGCCCAGCGCTTGGCGGGTGTGCCCGAGGCGGACCGCGAGCAGGTCGCCCTCGAACTGGTGCTGGGCCAGGTCGCGGGTGTCCTCGGCCACGCCTCGACCGCGTCCGTCGACTCCGAGCGCGCGTTCAAGGATCTCGGCTTCGACTCGTTGAGCGCCGTCGAGCTGCGTAACCGGCTCACCCAGGCCACCGGCGTACGGCTGCCCGCCACGCTCATCTTCGACCACCCGACCCCGGCAGCGGTGGCACGCCTGCTGGTGTCGCAGATCACGGTGGACATCGAGGTCGGTCGTCCCCGTGCGACGCGGTCGCGGCGCGTGGACACCGGCGAGCCCCTGGCGATCGTCGGCATGAGCTGCCGGTTCCCCGGTGGCGTGTCCTCGCCGGAGGAGCTGTGGGAGCTGGTGGCGTCCGGCCGTGACGCCATGGGCCCGTTCCCGGCCGACCGGGGCTGGGACCTGGAGCGGCTCTACGACCCCGACCCCGACCAGGACGGGACGGTGTACACGCGGGCCGGCGGTTTCGTCGACCGCATCGGTGAGTTCGACGCGGACTTCTTCGGGATCAGCCCCCGTGAGGCGCTGGCGACGGATCCGCAGCAGCGTCTGCTGCTGGAGGCGTCCTGGGAGGCGTTCGAGGACGCCGGAATCGACCCGACGACACTGCGGGGCAGCAACACCGGAGTCTTCTGCGGCACCGTCTCCTCCGGCTACCACGCCACGATGGTTCCCGAACTCGCGGGTTACCACCTCACCGGCACCACGATGAGCGTGGTCTCCGGCCGCATCGCGTACACGCTCGGCTTCGAGGGCCCTGCGGTGTCCGTGGACACGGCCTGCTCCTCCTCGGCGGTCGCCCTGCACCTGGCGTCCCAGGCCCTGCGAGCGGGCGAGTGCGAGATGGCCCTGGTCGGCGGGATCTCGCTGATGGCCACACCGGACCTGCTCATCGGCTTCAGCCGTCAGCGCGGCCTGGCTCCCGACGGCCGCTGCAAGGCGTACGCGGCGTCGGCGGACGGGACCGGTTTCTCCGACGGCCTCGGTCTGGTCGTACTGGAGCGGTTGTCGGACGCGCAGCGCAAGGGCCGGCGCATCCTGGGTCTGATCCGGGGCAGCGCCGTGAACCAGGACGGTGCGAGCAACGGGCTTACGGCGCCGAACGGTCCGTCCCAGGAGCGGGTGATCCGGCAGGCGCTGGCCAACGCCAAGCTCTCTCCGGCCGAGGTGGACGCCGTCGAGGGCCACGGCACGGGCACCAGGCTCGGTGACCCGATCGAGGCGCAGGCCTTGCTGGCGACATATGGCCGGGAGCGGGAGGGCGGCCCGCTGTGGCTGGGGTCGATCAAGTCGAACATCGGTCATACGTCTGCTGCTGCCGGTGTGGCGGGTGTGATCAAGATGGTGATGGCGATGCGGCACGGGGTGCTGCCGCCGACCTTGCACGTGGATGCGCCGTCCCCGCACATCGACTGGGAGTCGGGTGAGGTCGAGCTGTTGACCGAGGCCCGTCAGTGGTCGGTCGAGGGGCGTCCGCGGCGTGCGGGTGTGTCGTCGTTCGGGGTGAGTGGTACGAACGCGCACATCATCCTGGAGGAGGCGCCGGTCGAGGAGTCGTCCGAGGGGCGTGGGGCGGCTGTGATGCCGGTGGTGCCGGTGACGGTGTCCGGGCGGACGGTGGCGGCGCTGCGGGCGCAGGCGGACCGGTTGCGTGTTCATGTGCTGGCGCGGCCGGAGTTGTCTGCGGCCGATCTGGGTTTCTCCGCGGCTGTCACGCGGGCTCACTTGGAGTACCGGGGTGTGGTGGCGGCCGGCGACCGTGACCAGTTGCTGTCCGGGCTGGCCGCGCTGGCGGTGGGTGAGCCGTCGCCGCAGGTTGTCGAGGGCCGGGCCGTCTCCACGGTGAAGCCGGTGTTCGTGTTCCCGGGGCAGGGGGCGCAGTGGGAGGGCATGGCGGTCGAACTGATCGATTCCTCACCGGTGTTCGCGGCTGAGATCGCCGCTTGTGGTGAGGCGCTGGCGGAGTTTGTGGAGTGGGATCTGGAGGGTGTGCTGCGGGGTGTGCCGGGTGCGCCGTCTTTGGAGCGGGTGGATGTCGTACAGCCGGCGTTGTTCGCGGTGATGGTGAGTCTGGCGGCGTTGTGGCGGTCGTTCGGTGTGGAGCCGTCGGCGGTGGTGGGTCACTCGCAGGGTGAGATCGCTGCTGCGTATGTGGCGGGTGGTTTGTCGTTGCGGGATGCGGCGCGGGTTGTGGCGGTGCGTAGCCAGTTGGTCCGTGACCGGCTGGCCGGGCATGGCGGGATGATGTCGGTCGCGCTGCCCAAGGAACGGGCCGAGGAACTGATCTCCTCGTATGCGGGTCGGGTGTCGGTGGCGGCGGTGAACGGCCCGGCAGCGGTGGTCGTCGCGGGTGAACCCGAGGCGCTGGACGAGGTGCAGACGGTCTGCAAGCGGGACGGCATCAGGGCCCGGCGCGTCAGCGTGGACTACGCATCGCACACCGCGCAGGTCGAGGCACTGGAGGCGGAGCTTCGGGAAGCTCTGGCACCCGTTCTGCCTACGACCGGAACGATCCCCGTGTACTCCACGGCGGTCGGTGCGCTCGTCGACACCGCGTCGATGGACGCCGGGTACTGGTACCGGAACCTGCGCAGCCAGGTCGGCTTCGAGCCCGCGATCCGCGCGCTCATCGACAAGGGCGCCGGATGCTTCCTCGAGATGTCCCCCCACCCCGTGCTCACCATGGCCGTGGAGGACACCGTCGAGGCGCTGGACGCGGTCGGCCGGGTGGCGGTGGTCGGGTCTCTGCAGCGGGACAAGGGGGGCCTGCCACGGTTCATGCTCTCGCTCGGCCAGGCGCACGCCGCGGGTGTCGTGGTCGACTGGGAGGCGGTGTATGCGGGGGCGGGCGCGAGGCGGGTGGATCTGCCGACGTATGCCTTCCAGCGGGAGAACTACTGGTTGATGCCGGCGGTGCGGGCCGGTGATGTCGCGGCGGCGGGTCTGGATCGGGTGGAGCATCCGATTCTCGCGGCGGCGGTGCAGGTGGGTGACCGTGATGAGTGGGTGTTCACGGGTCGTGTGTCCACGGATGTGCAGTCGTGGTTGCGGGATCACGTGGTGCTGGGTGTGGTGATTGTCCCTGGTACGGCGTGGGTGGAGTTGGCGTCGGTGGCCGGTGGTCGGGTGGGTGTGCCGGTGGTGGATGAGTTGGTGATGGAGGCGCCGCTGCTGTTGGAGGTGGGGGAGAGCGTTCAGCTGCGGGTCACTGTGGGTGGCGTGGGTGAGGACGGTCGCCGTGAGGTGGCGGTCTTTGCCCGCCCCGGGGCCGGAGGCAGCGATGGCGATGGCGATGGCGAGATGGTGTGTCATGCGCGTGGCTGGCTGGCTGCGGAGGATGCGGTGCCGGTGTCGTCGTGGGTTCCGGTGCAGTGGCCGCCTGTCGAGGGTGTGGAGATGAGCGCGGGCGAGCTGTATGCGGGGATGGCGGAGCTGGGGTTCGACTATGGGCCGGCCTTCCAGGGGGTGCGTGCGGCGTGGCGTGTGGGTGATGTGGTGTTCGCCGATGTCGCTCTGCCCGGCGACACCGGTGGTGAGGGCTTCGCTATCCACCCGGCACTCTTCGACGCGACGCTGCACAGTGCGTTTGCCGAGAAGGGTTCGGGCGGCGGTGCGACGATCCTGCCGTTCTCCTGGTCGAAGGTGAGCGTGGGGCGCACGGGCCTGTCGCGGGTTCGCGTACGGATCTCGCCCTCGGGTGATGCCACTCTGCGCGTGGACGCGGTGTCCGAGCAGGGCGAGCCGGTGCTGAGCCTCGGCCGCCTGGACATGCGCCCGGTCGACCCCGCCCAGCTGGAGCGCCTGCGCGGCGGCGGTGGACAGCCGGTCCATCGGCTCGACTGGACGCCGGTCGCGGCCGGCGCAGCAGACCCCGCGCGTGTTGCGGTGCTCGGTGATCTGGCCGAGGTGGAACGGGCCGTGGCCGACGGCGCCCCCGCGCCGGAGCTGGTGCTGGCCTCGGTCGTCACCCCGGACGGGGACCCGGCCGGAGCTGCCCGGAAGGCCGTGGTCGAGACGCTGGAGCTGGTGCAGCGGTGGCTGGCCAGTGAAGTGCTGGGTGAGGCGCGGTTGGTGGTGGTGACGCGGGGTGCGGTGTCCGCTGTCGATGGTGAGGGTCCGGGTGTGGCTCAGGCGGCGGTGTGGGGTTTGGTGCGCAGTGCGCAGTCCGAGCACCCCGGTCGGTTCCTGCTTGTGGACGTCGACGGTGGTGAGCCGGACTGGGGTGTGGTGCTGGGTGCGGATGAGCCCCAACTCGCCGTGCGGGGTGGCCGGTTGTTGGGGCCGAGGTTGTCGCGTGCTTCGTCCGGTGGGTCGGTGGCTGTGCTTGATCCTGAGGGCACGGTGGTGGTCACGGGTGGTACGGGTGGTCTGGGTGCGGTGTTCGCCCGACATCTGGCCGCCGTGCATGGCGTGCGGCATTTGCTGCTGCTGAGTCGGCGTGGTCTGGAGGCTGACGGGGCTGCCGGGTTGGTGGCGGAGCTGGAGGGCCTGGGGTGCTGCGCGAGGGTTGTCGCCTGTGACGTGTCCGATCGTGATCAGCTGGCCGCTGTACTCGGCTCGGTGGAGCGTCCGCTGACGGCGGTGGTGCATGCGGCCGGTGTGCTGGATGACGGTGTGATCGAGTCTTTGACGCCCGAGCAGGTCGAGCGGGTGATGCGGCCGAAGCTGGATGCGGCCTGGCATCTGCACGAGCTGACCGCTGATGCGGACCTGTCGGCGTTCGTGCTGTTCTCCTCGGTCTCCGCGCTCATCGGGAGTCCGGGTCAGGGTAACTACGCGGCGGCGAATGCTTCGTTGGATGCCCTGGCGGGGCTTCGTCGGGCGGCGGGTCTCCCTGCGGTCTCGCTGGCGTGGGGTCTGTGGTCGGACACCGCCGGCATGGCGGCGCAGCTTGGACAGGCGGAGTTGGCCCGTCTTGAGCGGATGGGCATCAGTGCGCTCACCACGGAGACCGGTCCCGCGTTGTTCGACCGGTCGCTGGAGGTGGATGCGGCCGTGGTGGCTCCGGTGCTGTTGCAGACGGGGGCGTTGCGTGCGCAGGCGCGGGCGGGGATGTTGCCGCCGTTGTTGCGGGGGTTGGTGCGGATGCCGTCCCGGGTGGCGGGGGTGGGTGTTGCCGGGTTGGCGCAGCGGCTGGCCGGGGTGCCGGAGGCGGATCGTGAGCGGATTGTGCTGGAGGTGGTTCAGGCGCAGGTGGCGGCCGTGCTCGGCCATGCCTCGGCCGCATCGGTCGACCCGGAGCGTGCGTTCAAGGAGCTCGGATTCGACTCGTTGAGCGCGGTCGAGTTGCGTAACCGGCTCGGCCAGGCCACCGGCGTACGGCTGCCCGCCACCCTCGTCTTCGACCACCCCACCCCGACCGCGGTCGCCGGCCTGCTGCTGTCGGAGCTCGGCGGCGCGGAGCCGGCCGAACCTCTCATCGACCAAGAGGTGGGGAAGCTCGGCGACATGCTCGCCGCGAGCTCCGTGGAGGAGCAGCAGCGCGTGGCCAAGCGCCTGCGTGCCTTGCTGGCCGGCATCAGCGCCGACGCCGGCGATGGCGCCCAGGGCGACAAGAGGCAGGGCACCAGGGAGCGGCTCGAAGCCGCGACCACGGCGGAAGAGATCTTCCAGATGATCGATGTCGACTTGGGCGACGAGTGACGGGGGCACAGAGATGACGGAGAACATCGATCAGCAGGAAAAGCTCGTCCGCTACCTCAAGAAAGTGGCGCTCGAACTCAACGAGACCCGGGCCCAGCTCGAAGAGGCCGAGTCCCGGGCGGCCGAACCACTGGCGATCATCGGCATGAGCTGCCGCTACCCGGGCGGGGTGACCTCGCCGGAGGAGCTGTGGGAGTTGGTGGCCGCAGGCCGTGACGCCATCAGCGGACTCCCCACCGACCGTGGCTGGGACTTGGAGCGGCTCTACGACCCCGACCCGGACCAGCCCGGGAAGATCTACGCCCAGGGCGGCGGCTTCCTGGAGCGGATCGGGGAGTTCGACGCGGAATTCTTCGGGATCAGCCCCCGCGAGGCGCTGGCGATGGACCCGCAGCAGCGCCTCCTGCTGGAGGCGGCCTGGGAGGCCTTCGAGCACGCCCGCATCGACGCGTCCGCGCTGCGGGGCAGCGACACCGGCGTCTACTGCGGTCTCAGCGTCACCGACTACGGCGTGGGACCGGACAAGAGCCTGCCCCAGCTGGAGGGCTTCCAGCTCACGGGCGGCTCGGGCAGCGTCTCCTCCGGCCGCATCTCCTACCTGTTCGGCCTGGAGGGCCCTGCGGTGTCCGTGGACACGGCCTGCTCCTCCTCCGGCGTGACCCTCCACCTGGCAGCGCAGGCTCTGCGGGCGGGCGAGTGCTCGCTTGCCCTCGCCGGCGGCGTGACCCTCATGCCCAGCCCGTTCATGCTGCGGGAGTTCAGCCGCCAGCGCGGCCTGGCTCCCGACGGCCGGTGCAAGGCGTACTCGGCGTCGGCGGACGGGACGGGTTTCGCCGACGGTCTGGGCCTGGTCGTACTGGAGCGGCTGTCGGATGCCAAGCGCAACGGACGGCGCATCCTGGGTCTGATCCGGGGCAGCGCGGTGAACCAGGACGGTGCGAGTAACGGTCTTACGGCGCCGAATGGGCCGTCCCAGGAGCGGGTGATCCGGCAGGCGCTGGCGAGCGCCGGACTGCGTCCCTCCGATGTGGACGCGGTCGAGGGCCACGGCACCGGCACCGTCCTCGGCGACCCGATCGAGGCGCAGGCGTTGCTGGCGACCTACGGCCGGGAGCGGGACGGGGATCCCCTGTGGCTGGGGTCGATCAAGTCGAACATCGGTCATACGTCGGCTGCCGCCGGTGTGGCGGGTGTGATCAAGATGGTGATGGCGATGCGGCACGGGGTGCTGCCGCCGACCCTCCACGCGAACGAGCCTTCGCCGCATGTGAATTGGGAGTCCGGCCGGGTCGAGCTGCTGACCCGGGCCCGGGAGTGGACTTCGGACGGTCGTCCGCGGCGTGCGGGTGTCTCGTCGTTCGGCGTGAGCGGCACCAACACCCACATCATCGTGGAGGAGGCACCGGCCGAGGAACCGGTGCCGGACGAGCGGACCGAACCGTCGGCCCCGCTGCCGTTCGTCGTGTCGGCGCGGACGGACACGGCCTTGCGGGCGCAGGCGGAGCGGTTGCGGTCCCATCTGACGTCCCGGCCGGGTGTGTCGGTGGTGGATACGGCGTATTCGCTGGCGGTGTCGCGGGCGTTGCTGGAGCGGCGGGCGGTTGTCGTGGCCCGCGATCGGGATGAGCTTCTGGCGCGCTTGGGTGAGGTGGCGGTCGGTGAGTCGGCTGTTGCGGGTAAGTCGGCGTTCTTGTTCACCGGTCAGGGGTCTCAGCGTGCGGGTATGGGGCTGGAGTTGGCCGGGGCGTTTCCGGTGTTCGATCAGGCCTTGAGTGAGGTGTGTGCGGAGGTCGATCCGCGACTGGGGCGTTCGCTGCGTGAGCTGCTCGCTTCGGACGAGGGTGTGTTGGACTCGACTGAGTTCACGCAGGTTGCGTTGTTCGCGGTTGAGGTGGCGTTGTTCCGGCTGGCGGAGTCGCTGGGTGTGTGTGCCGATTATCTGATCGGGCATTCGGTCGGTGAGATTGCTGCGGCGCATGTGGCGGGTGTGTTGTCGCTGGCGGATGCGGCTGAGCTGGTGGTGGCGCGTGGCCGGTTGATGGGTGCGCTGCCTGCTGGTGGGGCGATGGTTGCCGTGCAGGCTGGTGAGGCCGAGGTGGCGGAGTCTCTGGCCGGGTTCGGGGGCCGTTTGGAGATCGCTGCGGTCAATGGGCCGTTGGCGGTGGTGGTGTCGGGTGATGAGGATGCGGTCGGGGAGTGGTTGCCGCGGTGGGAGGGGCGTAAGACGACGCGGTTGCGGGTCTCGCACGCGTTCCATTCGCCTCGTATGGAGCCGATGCTCGATGAGTTTCGTACGGTTGCGGAGGGGCTGAGGTATGCCGAGCCGCGGATCCCGGTCGTGTCGAATGTGTCCGGTGAGGTCGTGTCCGCCTTCGGTGCGGACTATTGGGTGCGGCATGTGCGGCAGGCGGTGCGTTTTGCCGATGGTGTGGGCACGTTGTGGGAGCTGGGGGTTCGCCGGTTCCTGGAGTTGGGTCCGGATGCGGTGCTGACCGCGATGGCCCGGCAGTGCGTGGAGGAAAACGAGGCCGAGGCGGCGTTCGTGCCCGCACTGCGCGCCAAGCACGGTGAGCGAGAGTCGTTCGCCGGCTTCCTGGGCCGCGCACATACCGCGGGTGTCGTGGTCGACTGGGAGGCGGTGTATGCGGGGGCGGGCGCGAGGCGGGTGGATCTGCCGACGTATGCCTTCCAGCGGGAGAACTACTGGTTGATGCCGGCGGTGCGGGCCGGTGATGTCGCGGCGGCGGGTCTGGATCGGGTGGAGCATCCGATTCTCGCGGCGGCGGTGCAGGTGGGTGACCGTGATGAGTGGGTGTTCACGGGTCGTGTGTCCACGGATGTGCAGTCGTGGTTGCGGGATCACGTGGTGCTGGGTGTGGTGATTGTCCCTGGTACGGCGTGGGTGGAGTTGGCGTCGGTGGCCGGTGGTCGGGTGGGTGTGCCGGTGGTGGATGAGTTGGTGATGGAGGCGCCGCTGCTGTTGGAGGTGGGGGAGAGCGTTCAGCTGCGGGTCACTGTGGGTGGCGTGGGTGAGGACGGTCGCCGTGAGGTGGCGGTCTTTGCCCGCCCCGGGGCCGGAGGCAGCGATGGCGATGGCGATGGCGAGATGGTGTGTCATGCGCGTGGCTGGCTGGCTGCGGAGGATGCGGTGCCGGTGTCGTCGTGGGTTCCGGTGCAGTGGCCGCCTGTCGAGGGCGTGGAGATGAGCGCGGGCGAGCTGTATGCGGGGATGGCGGACCTGGGGTTCGATTACGGGCCGGCCTTCCAGGGGGTGCGTGCGGCGTGGCGTGTGGGTGATGTGGTGTTCGCCGATGTCGCTCTGCCCGGCGACACCGGTGGTGAGGGCTTCGCTATCCACCCGGCACTCTTCGACGCCTCCCTGCACTCGGGTCTGCTCCAGGACGGGCCGAGGGACACGGCGTTCCTGCCCTTCTCCTGGTCGGGGGTGCGCCTCGGGCGCAGCGGTCTGTCCCGGGTGCGGGTCCGCATGCGCCGGGTAGACGACACCGCCTTCGGCCTCGACGTCGTCGGCGAGCAGGGCGAACCGGTGCTGAGCCTGGCCCGGCTGGACATGCGTCCGGTGGACCCCGCCCAGCTGGAGCGCCTGCGCCGCGGCGGTGGACAGCCGATCCATCGGCTCGACTGGACGCCGGTCACGGTCGGTGCGGGTCGGTCCGTCCGGATGGCGGTGCTGGGCGGATCGGCCGTCACGGGTGAGCGGTTCCCGGACCTGGCCGCGTTGGAGAAGGCCATCGCCGACGGCGGCCCGACGCCAGAGCTGGTGATCGCCGCCGTCGACACCCCGGAGCGAGACGTGGCCGAGGGCGCCAGGCGGGCCGCCGCGGAGGCGCTGGCCCTGGTGCAGCGGTGGCTGGCCAGTGAACTGCTGGGTGAGGCCCGGCTGGTCGTGATGACTCGGGGAGCGGTCTCCGTCGTCGGTGAGACCCCCGACATCGCCCAGGCGGCGGTGTGGGGCCTGCTGCGCAGCGCCCAGTCCGAGCACCCCGACCGCTTCCTCCTCGTAGACCTAGACCTAGACCTAGACGGGGACGGCGACGAGCCGGACTGGGGTGCGCTGCTCGACGGGGATGAGCCCCAGCTCGCCGTGCGCGGGGAGCAGGTGTTCGCGCCGCGCCTGAGCGCGTCCGCCGCCCCGGCCGACCAGGCGTGGCACCTGACCGTCACCCGCAAGGGCTCCCTGGACGACGTGGAGCTCGCGTCCTGCGACGCCCGTCGCGCGCTGGCCGCCGACGAGGTGCGGATCGGGGTACGCGCGGCGGGCGTGAACTTCCGCGACGTACTGATCGCCCTGGGCCTGTACCCCGAGGACGTACCCCTGGGCGCCGAGGCGGCCGGCGTGGTGCTGGAGGTCGGCTCGGGTATCACCGACCTCGCCCCCGGCGACCGGGTCTTCGGCATCGTGATGGACTCGTTCGGCCCGCTGGCCGTGGCCCACCGGGCTCTGCTCGCCCGGATGCCGGACGAATGGACGTTCACCCAGGCGGCGTCCGTGCCGGTGGCCTACGCGACCGCCTACTACGGACTGGTCGACCTGGCCGGGCTGCGCGCGGGGGAGCGGGTGCTGGTGCACGCCGCCGCCGGTGGTGTGGGCATGGCGGCCGTGCAGATCGCGCGGCACCTCGGCGCGGAGGTGTTCGCCACGGCCGGCCCGTCCAAGTGGGACGTGGTGTGGGCCTCGGGTGTGCCGGAGGACCACATCGCCTCCTCGCGGGAACCGGGATTCCGGGAGACCTTCCTGGACGTCACGGGCGGCTCCGGGGTGGACGTCGTACTCAACTCCCTGACGGGAGAGTTCGTCGACGCCTCACTGGATCTGCTGCCGCGCGGTGGACGGTTCGTGGAGATGGGCAAGGCCGACATCCGGGACGCGGCGGCGATCGCGGCGCAGCGGCCGGGCGTCGCGTACCGCGCGTTCGACCTGTGGGAGGCGGGGCCGCAGCGGCTGGGAGAGCTGCTGTCCGAGATCGTGGCCCTGTTCCGGCAGGGGGCGCTGCAGTTCGCGCCGATCCGGACCTGGGAGGTCCGGGAGGGCCGCGAGGCGCTGCGCCACCTGAGGGAGGGCCACAACGTCGGCAAGGTCGTGCTGACCGTGCCGGCGCCCCTCGACCCGGAGGGCACGATCGTGGTCACGGGCGGCACGGGTGGCCTGGGGGCGTTGTTCGCCCGGCACCTCGTGACCGCGCACGCAGCGCGCGACCTGTTGCTGCTCAGTCGGCGTGGTCTGGAGGCTGACGGGGCCACGGAGTTGGTGGCGGAGCTGGAGGCCCTGGGGTGCCGTGTGAGGGTCGTCGCCTGTGACGTGTCCGATCGTGATCAGCTGGCCGCTGTACTCGGCTCGGTGGAGCGTCCGCTGACGGCGGTGGTGCATGCGGCCGGTGTGCTGGATGACGGTGTGATCGAGTCTTTGACGCCCGAGCAGGTCGAGCGGGTGATGCGGCCGAAGCTGGATGCGGCCTGGCATCTGCACGAGCTGACCGCTGATGCGGACCTGTCGGCGTTCGTGCTGTTCTCCTCGGTCTCCGCGCTCATCGGGAGTCCGGGTCAGGGTAACTACGCGGCGGCGAATGCTTCGTTGGATGCCCTGGCGGGGCTTCGTCGGGCGGCGGGTCTTCCGGCTGTGTCGCTGGCGTGGGGTCTGTGGTCGGACACCGCGGGTATGGCGGCGCGGCTGGATGAGGCCGAGCTGGCTCGCTTGGAGCGGATGGGCATGAGCCCGCTCACCGCGGAGACGGGGCTCGCGTTGTTCGATCGGTCGCTGGGGGTGGATGCGGCCGTGGTGGCTCCGGTGCTGTTGCAGACGGGGGCCTTGCGTGCGCAGGCGCGGGCGGGGATGTTGCCGCCGTTGTTGCGGGGGTTGGTGCGGATGCCGTCCCGGGTGGCGGGGGTGGGTGTTGCCGGGTTGGCGCAGCGGCTGGCCGGGGTGCCGGAGGCGGATCGTGAGCGGATTGTGCTGGAGGTGGTTCAGGCGCAGGTGGCGGCCGTGCTCGGCCATGCCTCGGCCGCATCGGTCGACCCGGAGCGTGCGTTCAAGGAGCTCGGATTCGACTCGTTGAGCGCGGTCGAGTTGCGTAACCGGCTCGGCCAGGCCACCGGCGTACGGCTGCCCGCCACCCTCGTCTTCGACCACCCCACCCCGGCGGCCATCGCCCGCCACCTTGTGCCGGAACTCGTCCCCGACTCCGCCGTGGAACCGCGGTCCGAGGAGGACCAGATCCGCGCGCTGATCGCCTCGATCCCCCTCGACCGGCTGCGCAGGGCCGGACTGCTCGACACCCTGCGCGAACTGGCCGAACACGACGCGCCCGAGGCGACCACGGACGCCGGGGACACCGAGTCGATCGACGACATGGACGCGGAATCCCTGATCCGGATGGCCGAAGAGGACCTGGCATGACCGCCATGGCAAGAGGACCTCGCATGACTGCCATGGCGAGCGGACCTCGGATGACCGCCATCGCGAGCGGACCTCGCATGACCGCACGAGAGCACGCCGTCGCCGCAATGAGCTTGGAGACGAAGGAATAGACATGGCCACCGATCAGAACCAGCTCATCGAGGCGCTCCGGAAATCCCTCAAGGAGACCGACAGGCTCCGTCAGCTCAACAAGCGGCTGCTCGCACAGGCCGGCGAACCGCTGGCGATCGTCGGCATGAGCTGCCGCTACCCGGGCGGCGTCACCTCTCCCGACGAACTGTGGGAGCTCGTCGCGTCGGGGCGCGACGCCATCACGGGGCTGCCCGCCGACCGGGGCTGGGACCTGGAGCGGCTCTACGACCCGAGCATGCGCCGGCCCGGCGCCGTGTCCACCAGCGGCGGCGGCTTCCTCGACGACATCGCCGAGTTCGACGCGGAGTTCTTCGGGATCAGCCCGCGCGAGGCGCTGGCGATGGACCCGCAGCAGCGTCTGCTGCTGGAGGCGTCGTGGGAGGCGTTCGAGGACGCGGGAATCGACCCCACCTCGCTGCGCGGGAGCAACACCGGTGTCTTCTGTGGTGTCGGTACGACCGACTACTGCACGGTGCCGCCTGGCAGCCTGCCGCAGATCGAGGGCTTCCAGCTGACCGGCGGGGCGGCCAGTGTGTCCTCCGGCCGTATTTCCTATGTGTTCGGCCTTGAAGGGCCCGCGGTGTCCGTGGACACGGCCTGCTCCTCCTCCGCGGTCGCCCTGCACATGGCGACGCAGGCCCTGCGAGCGGGCGAGTGCTCCATGGCGCTCGTCGGCGGTGTGACGGTCATGTCCGGGCCGTTCCTGCTGGCCGAGTTCAGCCGCCAGCAGGCGGTCTCGCCGGACGGCCGTTGCCGCGCCTACGCCGCTTCCGCCAACGGCACGGGCTTTTCCGATGGGCTGGGTCTGGTCGTACTGGAGCGGTTGTCGGACGCGCAGCGCAAGGGCCGGCGCATCCTCGGTCTGATCCGGGGCAGCGCGGTGAACCAGGACGGTGCGAGCAACGGTCTTACGGCGCCGAACGGTCCGTCCCAGGAGCGGGTGATCCGGCAGGCGTTGGCCAATGCCGGGCTGTCGCCGTCCGACGTGGACGCGGTGGAGGGCCATGGCACCGGCACGGTCCTCGGTGACCCGATCGAGGCGCAGGCGTTGCTGGCGACCTACGGCCGGGAGCGTGACGGGGATCCCCTGTGGCTGGGGTCGATCAAGTCCAACATCGGCCACACCTCCCTGGCCGCCGGTGTGGCGGGTGTGATCAAGATGGTGATGGCGATGCGGCACGGGGTGCTGCCGCCGACCTTGCACGTGGATGCGCCGTCCCCGCACATCGACTGGCAGACCGGCGAGGTCGAGCTGTTGACCGAGGCCAGGGAGTGGACCGGCCACGGCCGACCCCGCCGTGCGGGTGTGTCGTCGTTCGGGGTGAGTGGTACGAACGCGCACATCATCCTGGAGGAGGCGCCGGTCGAGGAGTCGTCCGAGGGGCGTGGGGCGGCTGTGATGCCGGTGGTGCCGGTGACGGTGTCCGGGCGGACGGTGGCGGCGCTGCGGGCGCAGGCGGACCGGTTGCGTGTTCATGTGCTGGCGCGGCCGGAGTTGTCTGCGGCCGATCTGGGTTTCTCCGCGGCTGTCACGCGGGCTCACTTGGAGTACCGGGGTGTGGTGGCGGCCGGCGACCGTGACCAGTTGCTGTCCGGGCTGGCCGCGCTGGCGGTGGGTGAGCCGTCGCCGCAGGTTGTCGAGGGCCGGGCCGTCTCCACGGTGAAGCCGGTGTTCGTGTTCCCGGGGCAGGGGGCGCAGTGGGAGGGCATGGCGGTCGAACTGATCGATTCCTCACCGGTGTTCGCGGCTGAGATCGCCGCTTGTGGTGAGGCGCTGGCGGAGTTTGTGGAGTGGGATCTGGAGGGTGTGCTGCGGGGTGTGCCGGGTGCGCCGTCTTTGGAGCGGGTGGATGTCGTACAGCCGGCGTTGTTCGCGGTGATGGTGAGTCTGGCGGCGTTGTGGCGGTCGTTCGGTGTGGAGCCGTCGGCGGTGGTGGGTCACTCGCAGGGTGAGATCGCTGCTGCGTATGTGGCGGGTGGTTTGTCGTTGCGGGATGCGGCGCGGGTTGTGGCGGTGCGCAGTCAGTTGGTCCGTGACCGGCTGGCCGGGCATGGCGGGATGATGTCGGTCGCGCTGCCCAAGGAACGGGTCGAGGAACTGATCTCCTCGTATGCGGGTCGGGTGTCGGTGGCGGCGGTGAACGGCCCGGCGGCGGTGGTTGTCGCGGGTGAACCCGGCGCGCTGGATGAGGTGTTGGCGGCCTGCGAGCGCGACGGTGTGCGGGCGCGCCGGGTGAACGTGGACTATGCCTCGCACTCGGCGCAGGTCGAGGCGATCGAGGCCGAGTTGCTGGAGGCGCTGGCGCCGGTGGAGGCGTCGAGTGGCCGGGTGCCGTTCTATTCCACGGTGACGGGCGGGTTCCTCGACACGGCGTCGATGGACGCCGCCTACTGGTACCGGAACCTGCGCAGCCAGGTCGGCTTCGAGCCCGCGATCCGCGCCCTCATTGACAACGCCGCCGGATGCTTCCTGGAGATGTCCCCCCACCCCGTGCTCGCCATGGCCGTGGAGGAGACCGTTGCCGCCCACGGCACGGACAACCGCGTCGGAGTCGTCGGATCCCTGCGCCGCGGTGAGGGGGGTCTCGCCCGGTTCATGCTCTCGCTGGGGGAGGCGCACGCGGCCGGGGTGAAGGTCGACTGGGCCGCCTGCTTCGCGGGCTCCGGGGCCGAGCGGGTTGCCCTGCCCACCTACGCCTTCCAGCACAAACGCTATTGGCTGGACGCCACCGGCCTCGCCGATGCCTCCGCGGTCGGCCTCGGCCGCGTCGAGCACCCGATTCTGGCGGCGGCGGTGCGGGTGGGTGACCGCGACGAGTGGGTCTTCACCGGCCGTGTCTCCCACCAGGGCCAGCCCTGGGCCCGTGACCATGCCCTGTTCGGCACGGTCAGCCTGCCCGGCGCCGCGCTGGTGGAGCTGGTCCTGTCCGCGGGCCGGCACGTGGGCTGCGACCTGATCGACGGGCTGGACCTCGACGCCCCGCTGGTCCTGGACGACGACGCGGTACGGGTCCAGGTCACCCTCGGCCGGGCCGACGCCGACGGCCGCCGTGAGGTGGCGGTCTACTCGCGGCCGGACACCGGCGACGAGCAGTCCACCGAGCCCGTCTGCCACGCGCGCGGCCGAATCGCCCCCGGCGCCGAGCCGTCGTCCGCCCCGCTGGGCGAGTGGCCGCCCGCCGGGGCGCAGCCGGTGCCGGTGGACTCCCTGTACGCCGCCCTGGCCGAACTCGGCCTGGACTGCGGTGCGTTGCTGCAGTGCGCGCAGTCCGCATGGCAGCTCGGCGACGAGGTGTACGCCGAACTCGCGCTGCCCGACGGCACGGAGCCCGGCGGTTACGCGATCCACCCGGCTCTGCTCGAGTCCGCGCTGCACACCGCCCACCGGCCCGATGCCCGATCGGCGGCGTCGGCCGTGTCCTGGTCGGGCGTGCGCCTGGCGGGCGACAAGGTCTCCCAGGCGCGGGCACGCCTCGGCACGGCCGCCGACGGTGTGCTGCGGCTCGACGTCTTCGAGGCCGACGGCGCACCCGTGGCGCACGTCGACCGGATCACCGTACGGGCCGCCGACCCGGCCCGGTTCGGTCAGCCGCGCCACGGACAGAACTCTCTCTTCCGCCTGGACTGGGCCCCGGTCACCGCCGGTGCGGCGAAGCCGGTGCGGCTCGCCGCGCTGGGCGAGGTCACCGCGGCGGCCGACCGCCATCCCGACCTGGCCGCGCTCGGCCGAGCCGTCGCCGACGGCGCGCCCGTCCCGCAGGCGGTTCTGGCGGCGATCGACACCCCCGCCGGCCACACGCCCTCGGCGGTGCGTGACGCGGCCGCGCGGGCCGTGTCGCTGATACGGCAGTGGCTCGCCGCCGAACCGCTGGGCGAGGCCACGCTCGTCGTGGTCACGCGCGGCGCGGTGGCGGTCGGGGACGAGGTCCCCGACCCCGGGCAGGCCGCCGTGTGGGGCGTCGCACGCGCCGCGCAGTCCGAGCACCCCGGCCGCCTCCTGCTCGTGGACGCCGACGGGGAGCAGGAGTGGGGTGCGCTGCTCGCTCTGGACGAGCCGCAGCTCGCCGTGCGCGAGGGCCGGGTGCTGGCCCCCCGGCTGGCCCGACTGCCCGGCGGGGCCGCGGACCGGCACCAGCCCATCGACCCCGACGGCACCGTGCTGATCACCGGTGCCCTCGGCGCGGTGTTCGCCGAGCACCTCGTCGCGCGCCGCGGCGCCCGCCACGTGGTGCTGGCCGCCGCGTCGGGCGAGGCCGACCGGCTCACCGCCGACCTGGCGTTCCTCGGCGCGCGCGTGCGCGTCGAGCCCTGTGACGTCACCGACCGGGGCCAACTGGCCGCGCTGCTCGGCTCCCTGGAGAGCCCCCTGACCGCGGTCGTGCACGCGGCGGGCGAGCCCGCCGCCGGCCTGATCGAGACCCTCTCCGACGAGGGGCTGGAGACGGTACTGCGGGCCACGGTCGACACGGCCTGGCACCTGCACGAGCTGACCGCGGGCGCGGACCTCTCCGCCTTCGTGCTGTTCTCGTCCTACGCGGGGCTGGTCGGCATCCCCGGCCAGGCGGCCACCTCCGCGGCGGACGCGGCCCTGGCGGCGCTGGTGAACGGCCGCCGCTCGGCCGGGCTGCCCGCCACCGCGCTCGCCTGGGGGCTCTGGGCCGACGGCCGAGGCGGCACCGACACCGGCGCGCCCGGCCCCGTCCTCGTGGCGCAAGCCGGAATCCGCCCGCTGCCCACCGAGCTGGGCCTCGAACTGTTCGACCACGCTCTCGCCGCCGACGAGCCGCTGCTCGCTCCCGTCGAGCTCGATCCTGCCGTCCTGCGGGAGCAGGCCAGGGCCGGACTGCTGCCCGCCGCGCTGCGCGGTCTCGTCCGGGTGCCCGCCCGGCGCGCGGCATCCGGCGGCTCCCTGGCCCGGCGCCTGGCCGAGGTGCCGGAAGCCGAGCGGGAGCACGTCGTACTCGAACTGGTCACGGCGCAGGCGGCGTCCGTGCTCGGCCACGCCTCCGCCGACGAGGTGGACGGCGAACGCGCCTTCAAGGAGCTCGGCTTCGACTCCGTCAGCGCGGTCGAACTGCGCAACCGGCTCTCGCGGAGCACCGGCGTGCCCCTTCCCGCCACCCTCGTGTTCGACCATCCCACACCGGTGGCCGTCGCGCGGCTGCTGCTCTCGCAGGTCGATGGCGTGGCCAAGACCGCTGTCCCAGCCGTGCGGCGGCGGAGCGGGGCGGTGGACGAGCCGCTGGCGATCGTCGGCATCGGGTGCCGCTACCCCGGCGGCGTCACCTCGGCCGAAGACCTGTGGCAGCTCGTGGCCGACGGCCGTGACGTGATCGGCCCCCTGCCCGCCGACCGCGGCTGGGACCTGGAGCGGCTCTACAGCCCGGACCGCGAGCAGGCCGGCACGACCTACGCGCGCGGCGGCGGCTTCCTCACCGGCATGGGCGACTTCGACGCCGAGTTCTTCGGCATCAGCCCGCGCGAGGCCGTGGCCATGGACCCCCAGCAGCGCCTGCTGCTGGAGACCTCCTGGGAAACCCTGGAACACGCCGGGATCGACCCGACGTCCCTGCGCGGCACCGACACCGGTGTCTTCGTCGGCATCACCGGCTCCGACTACAGCCTCCTCGTGCCCGGCGAGTACGAGGGCTACCGCGTCACCGGCACCATGTCCAGTGTCGCCTCCGGCCGTATCGCCTACACCCTCGGCCTGGAAGGCCCGGCCGTGTCGGTGGAGACGGCCTGCTCCTCCTCCGGGGTCGCGCTGCACCTGGCGGCGCAGGCACTCCGGGGCGGCGAGTGCTCGCTGGCGCTGGCGGGCGGTGTGACGCTGATGACGACGCCCGTGACGCTCACCGAGTTCAGCCGGCAGGGAGCGGTATCGCCGGACGGCCGTTGCCGCGCCTACGCCGCCTCCGCCGACGGCACCGGTTTCTCCGACGGCCTGGGTCTGGTCGTACTGGAGCGGTTGTCGGACGCCCGGCGCAACGGTCGGCGGATCCTGGGTCTGATCCGTGGCACGGCGATCAATCAGGACGGTGCGAGCAACGGTCTTACGGCGCCGAACGGTCCGTCCCAGGAGCGGGTGATCCGGCAGGCGTTGGCCAATGCCGGGCTGTCGCCGTCCGACGTGGACGCGGTGGAGGGCCATGGCACGGGCACGGTCCTCGGTGACCCGATCGAGGCGCAGGCGTTGCTGGCGACGTACGGCCGGGAGCGTGACGGGGATCCCCTGTGGCTGGGGTCGATCAAGTCCAACATCGGCCACACCTCGGGCGCGTCCGGCGTGGCGGGTGTGATCAAGATGGTGATGGCCATGCGGCACGGGGTACTGCCGAAGACCCTGCACGTGGATGCGCCGTCCCCGCACATCGACTGGCAGACCGGCGAGGTCGAGCTGCTGACCGAGGCCCGTGAGTGGGCCGTCGAGGGGCGTCCGCGGCGTGCCGGTGTGTCGTCGTTCGGGGTGAGCGGCACCAACGCGCACATCATCCTGGAGGAGGCGCCGGCCGACACCCCGGCCGCCGAGACCGCGACGGCGGCCCCGCCTGCCGTGACGCCGGTGCTGCTCTCCGCGCGCACCGAGGCGGCCCTGCGTACGCAGGCCGAGCGGCTGCGGCGGCACCTGCTGGGCAACCCCGGACTCTCGGTCCTCGACATCGGGTACTCCCAGCTGACCACGCGCGCCAGGCTGGACCACCAGGCGGTGCTCGTGGCCGCCGGCCGGGACGAACTGACCGCCGAACTCGCCGCCTTCGCCGTGGGCGAGGTGACCGAGCAGACGGTCTTCGGCCGTCCCTCCACCACCGCCAAGCCGGTGTTCGTGTTCCCGGGGCAGGGGGCGCAGTGGGAGGGCATGGCGGTCGAACTGATCGATTCCTCACCGGTGTTCGCGGCTGAGATCGCCGCTTGTGGTGAGGCGCTGGCGGAGTTTGTGGAGTGGGATCTGGAGGGTGTGCTGCGGGGTGTGCCGGGTGCGCCGTCTTTGGAGCGGGTGGATGTCGTACAGCCGGCGTTGTTCGCGGTGATGGTGAGTCTGGCGGCGTTGTGGCGGTCGTTCGGTGTGGAGCCGTCGGCGGTGGTGGGTCACTCGCAGGGTGAGATCGCTGCTGCGTATGTGGCGGGTGGTTTGTCGTTGCGGGATGCGGCGCGGGTTGTGGCGGTGCGTAGCCAGTTGGTCCGTGACCGGCTGGCCGGGCGCGGCGGGATGATGTCGGTGGCGCTGCCGGTGGAGCGGGTCGAGGAGCTGATCTCCTCGTATGCGGGTCGGGTGTCGGTGGCGGCGGTGAACGGCCCGGCGGCGGTGGTTGTCGCGGGTGAACCCGGCGCGCTGGATGAGGTGTTGGCGGCCTGCGAGCGCGACGGTGTGCGGGCGCGCCGGGTGAACGTGGACTATGCCTCGCACTCGGCGCAGGTCGAGGCGATCGAGGCCGAGTTGCTGGAGGCGCTGGCGCCGGTGGAGGCGTCGAGTGGCCGGGTGCCGTTCTATTCCACGGTGACGGGCGGGTTCCTCGACACGGCGTCGATGGACGCCGCCTACTGGTACCGGAACCTGCGCAGCCAGGTCGGCTTCGAGCCCGCGATCCGCGCCCTCATCGACAACGCCGCCGGATGCTTCCTGGAGATGTCCCCCCACCCCGTGCTGGGGATCGCCATGGAGGAGACCGCCGCCGGCGCGGGCCGGGTCGGTGTGGTCGGCTCGCTGCGCCGTCACGAGGGCGGTATGAAGCGGTTCCTGCTCTCCCTGGCGGAGGCGCACCTCGCCGGGGTGAAGGTCGACTGGGGCGCGTGCTTCGCCGGCTCCGGCGCCCAGCGGGGCCCGCTGCCCACCTACGCCTTCCAGCGCAAGCGGTACTGGCCGAGCGCGCGGCCGGTCGCCGGTGACCCGGCCGGCTCCGGGCTCGGGCGCGTCGAGCACCCGGTTCTGACGGCGGGCGTGCAACTCGCCGACCGGGACGAGTGGGTGCTCACCGGCCGCCTGTCCCACGACTCCCAGCCCTGGCTCCGCGACCACGCCGCCTTCGGCCTCCCCGTCGCGCCCACCACGACACTGGTGGAGCTGGCGCTGGCCGCGGGCCGCGGTGTCGGGACGCCGCTGCTCGACGAGATGATGTTCGAGGCGCCGCTGCTGCTGCCCGACGGCGCGGCGCTGCAGATCCAGGCGATCGTCGGCGCTCCCGGAGCGGACGGCCGCCGGTCGGTGAGCCTCCACTCGCGCCCGGACGGTGACCAGCGCGCCGAGTCGGTGCGCCACTGCACGGGCCGGCTTGCGCCGGACACCGAGCCCGCCGCGGGCTGGGCGGGCCAGTGGCCGCCCGCCGGGGCGGAGCCGGTGCCGGTGGACTCCCTGTACGCCGCGCTGGCCGAACTCGGCCTGGACTGCGGCCCGGCGCTGCACGGGGTGCGGGCCCTGTGGCGCTCCGGCAGCGAGGTGTACGCCGAGCTCGCGCTGCCCGAGGACATCGGCGCCGCATCCTTCGGTGTCCACCCGGCCCTGTTCGAGTCCGCCCTGCACAGCGGGCAGTTGGGCTTCACCGGTCAGGGCGCGGCGATGCTGCCGGTCTCCTGGTCCGGGGTGCGGCTGGCCGCACCCGGCGTCGGCGGGGGCCGTGCACGCGTCGTCGTCGAAGGGGACACCCTGCGGCTGGACGTCTTCGACGCGGACGGTGGGCTCGTCCTCGGCGTGGACCGCGTCGCCTTCCAGGAGGCCGACCCGGCTCACCTGGAGGAGCTGCGTCGTGGCCAGAGCGCGCTGTACCGCGTCGACTGGGTTCCGGTTCCGGCCGGTGCGGCCACGCCGGTGCGGCTGGCCGCGCTGGGCGGGGCCGCCGGGGCGGTGACGGACCGGTACGCCGATCTGGCGGAACTCGAACGGGCCGTGGACGGCGGAGCGGCAGCCCCGCAGGCCGTGCTCGCCCCGATCGCCACGCCCGCCGGCGACGATCCCTCGGCGGTGCGCGCCGCGGCCGACGAGGCCGCGGCCCTGGTACGGCGCTGGACGGACCGCGAGCGGGCCGGTGACCCGGTGCTGGTCGTGGCGACGCGCCGGGCGGTGGCGGTGCGGGACGGGGAGGTCCCCGACCCGGCGCAGGCGGCGGTCCGGGCCGTGCTGCGGGCGGCGCAGTCCGGGTATCCCGGCCGGTTCCTCGTCGTGGACGTGGACGAGGACGCCGAACCGGACTGGGGTGCGGTGCTTGGTGCCGACGAGCCGCAACTGGCCCTGCGTGCCGGGCAGTTGCTGGCCCCGCGGCTGGCTCCGGTTCCGGCCGGCTCCGCCGGCCGGGACGGGGTCTGGGACCCGGACGGCACGGTGCTGATCACCGGCGGCCTGACCCCTCGGGGTGCGGCGCTGGCCAGGCACCTGGCCGCCCACCACGGCGTCCGCAACCTGCTGCTGCTCGGCGAGCCGTGCGCCGCCGCGGACGCGCTGGTCGGGCAGCTGGCGGAACTCGGTGCGCGGGCCCGTGTCGAGGCGCCCGATCCCGGCCGGCTGGCCACGGTGGTCGGGTCCCTGGACCGGCCGCTCACCGCGGTCGTCCACGCCGCGGGCGGGCCCGGGGGACTGGAACTTGCCTGGCGGCTGCACACGTTGACCGAGCGGGCCGGTCTCTCCGCCTTCGTGGTGTTCGGCTCGTTCCGCTCCCTCGCCGGCGGCCCGGCCGAGGACCCGGCGGCCGAGGCGGCCGGGGAGGCGCTGGTGCGGGCGCGGCGCGCGGCCGGTCTCGCGGGCACCGTGCTGGCGTGGGGCCCGTGGGAGTCAGACGCCGCGTCCCCGGGCACCGCCGAGCTGTCGGTCGAGCGCGCCCTGGAGCTGTTCGACCAGGCCCTCGCCGTGGACGCCGCGCTCGTGGCGCCGGTGGTGCCGGACCTCGCGGCCCTGCGTGCGCAGGCTCTCGACCGGACGCTGCCGGCGCTGCTGCGCGGCCTGGTCCGGCTGCCCGCAAAGCCGGAGGCGGGCGGCGGGTCGCTGGCGCAGCGGCTTACGGGCGTCTTGGACGCGGACCGCGAACGGATCGTGCTCGAACTGGTCGCGGCGCACGTCGCGGCGGTGCTCGGCCACACGGCCGACGACCGGATCGACGCCGAGCGCAGGCTCAAGGAACTCGGCATGGACTCGATGAGCGCGGTCCAGCTGCGCAACCGGCTGGCGCAGGCCACCGGCCTGCGGCTGCCCGTGTCGTTCGTCTTCGAGCACCCGACCCCGGCGGAGCTCGCCCGGCAGCTGCTCAAGCGGGTCGGCTCCGGCGCACCGGCCGCCGGTGCGCCCGAGCCCGCCGCGGAGACGATCGGTGTGCGGCTCCGGCAGGCCGCCGCGTCCGGAACCATGCCGGAGGCGCTGCGGCACCTGGTGGCCGCCGCGAGCGAGGGACCGGCCTTCGCGTCGGCCGCCGAGCTGCCCGACACCGGCGGACGCCTCGCCCAACTGGCCTGCGGACCGGGCCGGGTGAAGATCGTCTGCGTGCCGTCGTACGTGTACGTGGTCGGCTCCGGCCAGGAACAGTTCATGCGCCTGGCCGACCGCTTCGAGGGAGTGCGGGACGTCTACGTCTGCTCCCTGCCGGGCTTCGGGACCGGGCTCGCCCCGCAGTCCCGGGAGGTCGCCCTGGAGGTACTGGACGACGCGATCCGCGCGGCCGTCGGTGACGCGCCGTTCGTCCTGGTCGGCTACTCCATGGGCGGTGCCGTGGCGCGTGCGCTGGCCGGGCGCCTGGAGTCCCGCGGTGCCGCGCTCGCCGGGGTCGCCCTGATCGACACGCTCGCGTTCGACGGCGACGGGGGCGGTGGCGCGTTCGCCGCCCTGCTGTCCGGGATCCTCGACCAGGAGCGGCGCGAGATCTCCATCGACGACGCCGGCTGGCTGTCCATGGGTGCCTACCTGCGCCTGTTCACCGGCCTGCCGCCGCAGACCGTCGCCGCCCGGACCCTGATGATCCGGGCGGCCGAACCTCTCGGCGCCGCGGCGCCGGACGGCCCGCGGTGGGAGGACACCGACGAGCACGCCGACGTCGCCGCCGACCACTTCGCCCTGATCGGGGCCGCCGCCGCGGACACCGCGGACGCGATCGAACGGTGGATCGAGCCATGAGCGGCGCCGCATACCCCAAGCCCGAGCACGTGACCCGAGCGCCAACGAGACAAGGAAGCAACGAGACCATGGACCACTCCAGCAACGCTCACGACGCGGCGGCCACGGGGGGCACGTGCCCGGTCGCCCACTCCGCACCGGCCCCGCAGGAGGTCGTTCCCTCCACCGCGCTGCCGGTGGTGGACATGCCCCGGCTGAAGCAGGTGCTGAGCATCTGGGCCCGCCCGGAGCCCTATCTGAAGAACTGCCGCGCCAAGTACGGCAGCAGGTTCCGCGTGACGATCATCCCCGGCGTTCCGCTCTATGTGATATCGGCACCGGAGGACGTCAAGCAGATGTTCCTGGCGCCCCGGGACGTCCTGCACACCGGGTCCAGCAACACCCCCATCGAGAAGTGGACCGGCCAGAACGGCCTGGCCTGGCTGGACGAGCAGGAGCACACCGCCCGGCGGCGCAGCGTCATGCCGAGCTTCCGCGGCGACGCGCTGAAGCGGGTCCAGCAGGAGGTCGTCCGCCTCGCCAAGCACGAGGTCGCGTCCTGGCCGCGCGACCGGGCCGTACCGGTCCACCCCTTCGCGCACCGCTACACCACGAAGGTGATCCTCGAAGTCCTCTTCGGCGAGCACCGTCCCTCCTGCGAGCCCGAGATGTTCGGGGAGGTGATGAAGATGCTGGAGTTCAACTCCCGCCCGAGCACGATGAAGCCGTTCCACCTGCTGCCGTCCTGGAAGATGACGTGGATGCGCCTGTTCCGGCCCAACGGCGTGGGCGAGTTCCTGACCCGCCGCGAGCGGGTCCACCGGATGGTGGACGAGGCCATCGCCGAGCGCGAGCGGTCCGGCGCCTCCGGCGACGACCTGCTGGGCGTGATGCTCGGCATCACCGACGCGGACGGTGCCGCACCGAGCCGGGTCGAGATGCGAGACGAGATCATGACCCAGTTCCTCGCCGGTACGGAGACCACCGCCTCGGCCATCTGCTGGGCGCTGGAGTTCCTCACCCGGCACCCGCACGTGGTCGAGCGCCTGCGCGCGGAGATCGAGGACGGGACGAGCGACGAGTACCTGACGGCGGTGGTGCACGAGGTGCTGCGGCTCGGCCCGCCGATCCAGCAGATCGTCCCCCGCGAGGTGGTCAAGCCGGTCGAGATCGGCGGCGTGCGCTACGCGCCCGGCGACCGCCTGTGGGCCAGCGCCTACCTGCTCAACCGGGACGAGCACAACTACCCGCAGCCGGACGAGTTCCGGCCGGAGCGCTTCCTCGGCGTCAAGCCCGCCTCGCACACCTGGATCCCGTTCGGCGGCGGCCACACCCGGTGCCTCGGCGACCGGATCGCGCTGATGGAGCTGAAGGCGACACTGACCGAGATCCTTGCGACCTGCGATGTCGAACGCGCCGACGCCGAGCCGGAGTCCGCGCACAGCCGTACGGTGGTCAACATTCCGCGCAAGGGTGCCCGGATGGTGTTCCGCCCGCGCAAGGTGACAGCCCGGGCGGCCACGGCCTGAGGCGGGGCCGTCACGTGCGGCCAAGCCGACTGCGGGCGGTCGACGGCGACTTCCCGCGGTCGGCCGACGCACCCCCGGGTACGTTGGTGCCGTCGCGCGTGACCGGTTCAGCTCCCGCGCGCATCCGCGCGACCGTGGCACGAGAGAGGGAAACTGCATGAGGCTGCCGAACACCGCGTTCACCGAACGGCCGTGGCGGATCCACGCGTTCATCAAGGACTTCGAGGTCGAGGACGTATGGGACCTGGACACCCCCGGAGGACCCGGCGATCTGCCCCTCCTGGTCGAGCAGTTCGCCGGCGACGGCAGGGACTTCGACCCGTCGCCGGCGTACAAGGTGCTGTTCGCGATCCGCTGGAGACTCGGTGCCCTCCTCAAGTGGGACGGAGCGGAGCACGGCGTCGGCCCGCGCAACCCCTCCCTGCGGGACCGGCTGCCGGACGACCTGCGTGAGGGTCCGCGCGGCCCGGACCTGAGGACGGTGCCGATGAAGTCGGTCTACCAGACCTCCGACGAGTGGGTGACCGAGGTCGTCAACAAGACGGTGCACGCGGTGATGCACATCGGCTGGGTGGACGACGGCAACGGCAGGCACCACGCGCAGATGGCCGTGCTGGTCAAGAAGAAGGGCATGCTGGGGAAGGTCTACATGCCCGTCATCCTGCCGTTCCGGCGTGTCTTCGTGACGCCGTCCCTGGTCCGGACGATCGGCCGCGGCTGGAAGGCCCGTACGGCCGGCTGAGGCCGGGGCGCATGTGACGACTCCGGCGGGCCCAGAACACAGCCCGACACCCTGACGGCCGGCGCGGAACACCGCGTCGGCCATCAGGGCTGCCCGGAAACAGGCGCCGACCGGCACCGCCCCGCCGCGTGAAGCTCTTGCCCGGCACGGAAATTCGCCGAATGAGAGGCCGCGAAAGTGTATCTGCGGGGGCCGTTCACGGATCGTGCAGAGCAGCCAAAGGGGTAGAGAGGGCTGGAGCTCTATGGGCGTGAACGAGTTCGGGGAAGGGCTCACCGGGATGGACCAGGGGGTGGATCGAAATGCCGTCGCCGTCATCGGAATGTCGTGCCGGGTCCCGGGCGCCGAGGACGTCCGCGCCTTCTGGAAGCTACTGAGGGAGGGCGAGCACGCGATAGCGGACGCCCCAGCCGACCGGTGGCCCACGGACGTCGCCGAACTGGCGCGCCACCCGCAGGGCGGCTTCGTCGACCGCGTCGCCGACTTCGACGCGGGCTTCTTCGGCATCTCCCCGCGCGAGGCCGCGGTGATGGACCCGCGCCAGCGCATGGTGCTCGAACTGAGCTGGGAGGCACTGGAAGACGCCTTCCTCCCGGTGGAGAGCCTGCGCGGCAGCGCCACCGCGGTGTTCCTGGGCGCCACCGGGGACGACTACGCCTCCCTGGCGCACCGGCACGGCGGCGCGGCGCTGTCCCACCACTCCATCGCCGGTCTGGGCCGCGGCCTGATCGCCAACCGGGTGTCGCACCAACTGGGCCTGCACGGGCCGAGCCTGACCGTGGACACCGCGCAGTCGTCCTCCCTCGTCGCGGTGCACATGGCCTGCGAAACCCTGCGGGCGGGCACCGCCCGCCTGGCGCTGGCCGGCGGCGTCCACCTGAACCTCGTACCGGAGAGCACGATCGCCTTCGCCCGCTCCGGGGCGCTGTCGCCGGACTGCCGCAGCTACACCTTCGACGCCCGCGCCAACGGTTTCGTCCGCGGCGAGGGCGCGGGTGTGGTCGTACTCAAGCGCCTGGCCGACGCGATCGCGGACGGCGATCCCGTGTACTGCGTGCTGCTCGGCGGCGCCGTCAACCACGACGGCCCCGGCGCGCTGACCGTCCCCAACGCCCAGGCGCAGAGCGCCCTGCTGAGCGAGGCCTGCCGCGCCGCCCGTGTGGCACCCGACCAGGTGCGGTACGTCGAACTGCACGGCACCGGCACTCGGGCGGGCGACCCGGTCGAGGCGAGCGCCCTGGCCGACGTGTTCGGCGAGGGCCGCGACGCCGCGCAGCCGCTGCTGGTCGGATCGGTGAAGACCAACATCGGCCACCTCGACGCGGCCGCGGGCGTCCTGGGCCTGATCAAGGTCGCCCTGTCGATGCGGCACGGTCTGCTGCCCGCCAGCCTCAACTACCGCACGCCGAACCCGGACATCCCCCTTCAGGAGTGGAAGCTGCGGGTCAACGCCGCCGCCGCGCCCTGGCCCGACGGCCCCCGGCTGGCCGGCGTCAGCTCCTTCGGTATCGGCGGCACCAACTGCCACCTCGTCGTCGCCGCCCCCGAGTCCGGGCCCGAGCCGCAGCCGGCGGCCGAGCCCGCGCCGCCCGCCACCCCGGTCCCGGTCACCCTGTCCGCGCGGACCCCCCAGGCCCTGCGGGCCCAGGCCCGCCGGCTGCACGACTGGGTGCAGGGCGGCACCGGCCTGCACCCCCTGGACGTCGGCCACTCCGCCGCGACCACCCGGTCCGCGCTGAAGAGCCGGGGCGTCGTGCTCGCCGCCGACCGCGAGGAACTGCTCGACGGACTCGCCGCGCTGGCGGACGGACAGCCGTCGGTGCGGGTCGTCACCGGCACCGCCGCCGAGGGCACCGGCGTGGTGTGGGTGTTCTCCGGCCAGGGCGCGCACTGGGTCGGCATGGCCCAGGGGCTGTGGGACACCGACGAGGTGTTCGCCGCCCGCATGGACGAGTGCGAGCGCCTGCTGCGGCAGTTCGCCGGCTGGTCGCTGCGGGACGTGCTCGGCGACGAGGCCGCCCTGAAGCGGATGGACGTCGTACAGCCCGCGCTGTTCGCCGTCATGGTCTCGCTGGCCGAGGTGTGGCGCGCGGCCGGCGTGGCACCCGACGCGGTCATCGGCCACTCCCAGGGCGAGATCGCCGCCGCGACCGCGGCCGGCATCCTCTCCCTGGCCGACGGTGTGCGGCTGATCGTGGCCCGCGCGCGGATCATCACCGAGAAGCTGTCCGGGCGGGGCCTGATGGCCGTCCTGGACCTGCCCGCCGACCAGGTCGACCAGTCCCGCGTCTCGATCGGGGCGGTGAACTCGCCCGGCACCGTGGTGATCTCCGGCGACCCCGACGCCGTCCGCGCGGCCGTCGCCGCCTGCGAGGCCCGGGGCAGCCGCGCCCGGATCGTGCCGGTCGACTACGCCTCCCACTGCGACCACGTCGAATCCATCCGCGAGGACGTGCTGCGCGGCGTCGCGGGCGCCGAGACCACCGACACCGGCGTGGCGTTCTACTCGACCGTCGTCGCCGGTCGGGTCGACCCGGCCACCCTGGACGCCGAGTACTGGTACCGGAACCTGCGCGAGCCGGTCCGCTTCGCCGACACCGTGCAAGCCCTGACCGACGCCGGATACGGCGTGTTCGTGGAGGTCAGCCCGCACCCGGTGCTGGCGATGCACATCGCCGCCACGGCTGGCTCCGCCGTCGTACAGTCCACGCTGCGCCGCCACGAGGACGAGACGCACCGCCTGCTGCTGTCCATGGCCGAGCTGCACAGCCGGGGCGTCGACGTCGACTGGCGGCGCCGGTTCACCGGAGCCCGGCGCGTGCCGCTGCCGACGTACGCCTTCCAGCGCGAGACCTACTGGATCGACGGCGCGGCCGTCGAGACACCCGCCGCGCGGCCGGTGCCCGCCGCCGCGGCGCCCATGGACCCGCCCCCGGCCGCGGGGATGTCCGAGCAGGAGCTGTGGACGCTGGTGCGCGGGGAGGCGGCGGTGCTGCTCGGGCACGCCGACACCGCGCGGATCGGGGCGGACCACACCTTCAAGGAACTCGGCTTCGACTCGGTGACGGCGGTGCAGCTGCGCGACCGGCTGGGCGCCGCGACCGGCCTGCAGCTGCCCGCCTCCACGGCCTACGACCACCCCACCCCCGCCGCTCTCGTGCGGCACCTGTGCGAGCGCTTCTCCGGTGAGGGCGAGGACGGGGCCGGCGCGGTTCACGTCCCCGTCCCGGCCGCCGACGAGCCGATCGCGATCGTCGGCATGAGCTGCCGGCTGCCCGGCGGTGTCGCCACCCCCGAGGATCTGTGGCGGCTGGTCGCCGACGGCGTCGACGCGATCACCGGCTTCCCCGAGGACCGGGGCTGGCAGGTCGACGTGGACGCGGACTTCGTGCCCGCCGGCGGCTTCCTGGACGGCGCGGCGGACTTCGACGCCGGCTTCTTCCGGATCAGCCCCCGCGAGGCCCTCGCCATGGACCCGCAGCAGCGGCTCGCCCTGGAAGCCGTGTGGGAGGCGCTGGAGCACGCGGGCCAGGACCCGGCGCAGCTGCGCCGCACCGGCACCGCGGTGTTCATGGGCGCCATGGCCCAGGACTACCTGCCGCGCCTGCAGGACGTCTCCGGCAACCTCGCGGGCCATGCGCTGACCGGCGGTTCCGGCAGCGTCGTCTCCGGACGGATCGCCTACAGCCTCGGCCTGGAGGGACCGGCCGTCACCGTCGACACCGCCTGCTCCTCCTCCCTGGTCGCCGTGCACCTGGCCGCCCAGTCTCTGCGCTCCGGTGACTGCTCGCTCGCCCTCGCGGGCGGTGTCACCGTGATGTCCACCCCGGGCATGTTCGTCGAGTTCGCCCGGCAGGGCGGGCTGGCCGCCGACGGCCGCTGCAAGGCGTTCTCCGACGCCGCCGACGGCACCGGATGGTCCGAGGGCGTCGGCGTGCTGGTGCTGGAGCGGCTGTCCGACGCCCGGCGGCGCGGGCGCCGTGTGCTGGCCGTGCTGCGCGGCAGCGCGATCAACCAGGACGGCGAGAGCAACGGCCTCACCGCGCCCAACGGTCCCTCCCAGGAACGGGTGATCCGCCAGGCCCTCGCCTCGGCCGCCCTGTCGCCGGCCGAGGTCGACGCGGTGGAGGCGCACGGCACCGGCACCAGCCTCGGCGACCCGATCGAGGCACAGGCCCTGCTGTCCGTCTACGGCCGGGACCGCGAGGACCCGCTGTGGCTGGGATCGCTGAAGTCCAACATCGGCCACACCCAGGCCGCCGCGGGCGTCGCCGGAATCATCAAGATGATCATGGCGATGCGTGCGGGAGAGCTGCCCAGGACCCTGCACGCCGAGCAGCCCTCCAGCCGGGTCGACTGGTCCTCGGGCGCCGTGCGGCTGCTGGCCGAACGGCGCGACTGGCCGCGGGCGCAGCGGCCCCGGCGCGCCGGCGTCTCCTCGTTCGGGATCAGCGGCACCAACGCGCACGTGATCATCGAGCAGGGCGACCCCGTCGAGCCCGCCGCCCCCTCGGCCACGCCGCCCCGGGGTGAGACGGTGTGGCCGGTGTCGGCGCACAGCGCCAGGGCGCTGGCCGGGCAGGCGCGCAAGCTGGCCGCCGCGCTCTCCGCCGAGACCGCCGCACACCCGGCCGACGTGGCTCTGTCCCTGGCCACCCAGCGCGCGGTCCTCGACCACCGTGCCGTGGTCATCGGCTCGGACCGGGAGGAACTCCTCGCCGGACTCGACGCCCTGGCCCGAGGGCAGCGGGAGTCCGGCGTGATCACCGGTCACGCGTCGGCGCCGCCCGGCGTCGGTGTCCTCTTCTCCGGGCAGGGCAGCCAGCGCCTGGGCATGAGCCGGGAACTGAGCGCGGCCTTCCCGGTGTTCGCCGAGGCCTGGCGCGAGGTCTGCGCGGAACTCGACCCCCTGCTGGAGCACCCCGTCGACGCGGTCGTCTGCGCCGAACCCGGGTCCGCGACGGCCGGGCTGCTCGACGAGACGGCGATCACCCAACCCGCGCTGTTCGCCTTCGAGGTGGCCGCCTACCGGCTCCTGACGTCCCTCGGCGTCGAACCCGCCGTGCTCGTCGGGCACTCCATCGGCGAACTGGCCGCCGCACACGTGGCGGGCGTGTTCTCGCTGGCCGACGCGGCCCGTCTGGTCGCCGCGCGCGGACGCCTGATGGGGGCGCTGCCGCGCGACGGTGCCATGGTGGCCGTACAGGCGAGCGAGGACGAGGTACGGGCCGCGCTGGCCGGACACGAGGCGGCCGCGTCCGTCGCCGCGGTGAACGGGCCCGCCGCGGTGGTCCTCTCGGGGGTGGCGGAGGTCGTCACCGAGGTCGCCGAGGCCCTGGCCGCCGAGGGGCGCAAGACGACCCGGCTGCGGGTCTCGCACGCCTTCCACTCGCCGCTGATGGACCCCATGCTCGACGAGTTCCGGCGCGTCGCCGAGACGGTCACCTACGAGCCGGCACGCCTCGCGGTCGTGTCCAACCTCTCCGGCGCCCTCGCCGCACCGGGCGAGCTGGAGCACCCCGCGTACTGGGTGCGCCATGTGCGGGACGCCGTGCGCTTCGCGGACGGTGTCGCCGCCGCCGTGACGGCCGGTGCCGGGGTGCTGGTCGAGGTGGGCCCCGACGGGGTGCTGTCGGCCATGGCCGCCGACACCCTCACCGACACCGAGGTGACGGCGATACCCCTGGCCCGCAAGGGCCGTTCCGAGACCCGTACGGCGACCGAGGCCCTGGCCCGCCTGCATGTCGCCGGTGTGCCCGTCGACTGGCGGGTCTACCTGGACGCCGTCGGCGTCGGCGGCAGGCCCGTCGACCTGCCCCTGTACGCCTTCGACCACCAGCGCTACTGGGCGCAGCCGGCCCGGCCGCACGGCGATGTCGCGGACGCCGGGCTCGAACCCGTCGGGCATCCCTTCCTGTCCGCCGTCACCGACCTGGCCGCCGGCGACCAGACGCTGTTCAGCGGACGCATCGACCCCGACGCCGAGCCCTGGCTCGCCGACCACGCCGTCTTCGGCACCGTCGTGTTCCCCGGCGCGGCCCTGGTCGACCTGGCGCTGCGCGCGATCGAGGGCACCGGCTGCCGAGCCGTCGAGGAACTGACCCTCCACGCGCCACTGACCTTCGCCGGCGGTGCCGTACGGGTGCAGGTCGTCGTCGGCGCGGCGGAAGCGTCCGGCCGGCGCCCCGTCGAGGTGTACTCGCGTCCGGCCTCCGCCACCGCCGGCCCCTGGACCCGGCACGCCGCCGGGCACGTGGTCCCGCAGGCTCCCGCAGGTGCCTCCCCCGCGGACGTGTGGCCCCCGCGGGACGCCGACCCGGTGGACGTGTCCGCCTTCTACGCGGAACTGGACGAACGCGGCTACGGATACGGCCCGGCCTTCCAGGGGCTGCGTTCGCTGTGGCGGCTCGGCGACGCGGTCCACGGCGAGGTCGAGCTGCCGGAGCGGGTACCGCACGGCAAGGGCGGATTCGCCCTGCACCCGGCCCTGTTCGACGCCGCACTGCACCCGGTGCTGTCGCTGATGGTGCCGGACGACCCGACGCGGGCGGTACTGCCCTACTCGTTCTCCGGCGTCGCCTGCCACGCGCCCGTCGCGGGCCGGCTGCGGGTCCACGCCGCCCGGATCAGCGAGAGCGAGGTGTCGATGTCGATCACGCGTCCCGACGGTGCACCCGTGCTGACCGTCGAGTCCCTCGCCCTGATGCCGGCCTCGGCGGACCAGCTCTCCCGGGGCTCCCTCGCCGACTCGCTGTTCGCCGTGCGGTGGGCGCCCGTGGAGCCCGGCCCGCAGCGGACGGCCGGCCCCGCCGACATCGTGCACGTGACGGCGGACGGGCACGGATACGCTCCCGCGGCGGCGCGCGCCGCCGCCCGCACCGCGCTGGACCTGGTGCAGCGTCGACTGAGCAACCACCACGACCACCCGCTGGTCATCGTGACCAGGAACGCCGTGGCGGCCCTCCCCGGCGAGACCCCCGATCCGGCCCTCGCCCCGGTGTGGGGCCTGGTGCGCTCCGCACAGGTCGAGCACGGCGACCAGTTCGTGCTCGTGGACAGCGACGGCAGCGAGGAGTCGCTGCGCGCGCTCGAGACCCTGGACCCGGGCATCCCCGAGCTGGCCATCCGCCAGGGCCGGGCCTACGCACCGCACCTGGTCCCCGAGCCCGCCCCGGCCGCCGCGCGGCAGGCCTGGGACCCGGACGGAACAGTCCTGCTCACCGGCGCGACCGGCGGGCTCGGCGCCCTGCTCGCCCGGCACCTCGTCGTCGAGCACCACGTGCGCAACCTGATGCTGCTCAGCCGCTCCGGTGCGGCCACCCTCGCCGCCGAACTGGCCGAGCTGGGCGCGAACGTCACCCAGGCGGCCTGTGACGTCTCCGATGCCGGGGCACTGGCGGAGCAGCTCGCCCGGATCCCGCAGGACGCGCCGCTCACCGCCGTCGTCCACATGGCCGGCGTCCTCGACGACACCACCGTGGAGCTGATGACACCCGAGCGGCTCGACCGTGTCTTCGCGCCCAAGGCCGACGCCGCATGGCACCTGCACGAGCTCACCCGGCACATGGAGCTGTCGGCCTTCGTCATGTACTCCTCCGTGGTGGGCGTGATCGGCAACGCGGGCCAGGCGAACTACGCGGCGGCCAACGCCTTCCTCAACGCACTGGCCGAGCTCCGGGCCGGGGCGGGCCTGCCCGCGCTCTCGCTGGCCTGGGGGCCGTGGGAGACCGGCATGGCGAGCACGCTCGGCGAGGCCGACCTGGCGCGCTTCAGGCGCCATGGCATGGAACCGCTGACGGCACAACGGGGCATGGCCCTGTTCGACGCCGCGGTCGCCGCGGACCGGACGCTGCAACTGCCCGTGCAGGTCGACGGGGGCGCCCTGGGCCGGGACAGCGTGCCGGCGCTGCTGCGCACCCTGGTCCGGCCCGCGCCCGCGCCCGCGCCCGCTCCGGCGGAGAAGGCCGTTCCCGCGGCGGAGAGCGCGGAGTCCCCCATGGTGCGCAAGCTGGCCGGCCTCCCGCCGGAGGAGCAGCACGAGCACCTGGTGGCGCTGCTGCTGGACACCGCCGCCGTCGTGCTGGGCTACGCGTCCGCCGACGACATCGACGCCGACATGACGTTCCAGGAGATCGGCTTCGACTCCCTCAGCGGCGTCGACTTCCGCAACCAGGTCAAGAAGGACACGGGCGTCCACGTCCCGGCCACGGTGATCTACAACTATCCGACGCCCGCCGCGCTGGCCGGGCGCGTACGGGAACTGCTGTTCCCAGCGGCGGAGATGACGGACGGGACCGCCGGCCTGCCGGACGACGCGAGCGACGCACACGACGAGACCGACGCGCTCGACGAGATCGACGAACTCGACATCGAGGCCCTCGTACAGCGGGCGATTTCCGAATGACAACGTCCGTGCCCCCCTGTGCCGGACCTGGAAGTGGTGGAGAGATGAAACCGGAAGACCTGAAGGCCGTTCGCACCTTCGTCAAGGAGTGCCTCGACGGCCGTCACACGGAGCTGGACGCGCTCGACGACAAGCCGTCGGACGTCTACGAGAGGTTCCGGGAGACCGGACTGGCCAACTGGTGGCTGCCGCGGGAGCTCGGCGGGCGCGGGCTCGGCCTCGAGGACAGCGTCGAGATCGTCAACGAGATCTCCTACGGCGACGCCGGGGTGGCCTTCACGCTCTTCATCTCGGTGCTGGGCACCAGCATCGTGCAGCTGTACGGCTCCGAGGAGCTGAAGGCCCGTCATCTCGCGCCGATGGCCGCCCGGGGCTCGTTCTGTGCGACCCTGGGCAGCGAACGGGCCGCGGGCAGCGAACTCGCCAAGATCGACACCGTGGTCGCGGCGGACGGGGACGAACTCGTCGTCACCGGCGAGAAGTTCTTCTCGACCAACACCGACTTCGCCGACTTCCTCGTCGTCATCGCCCGCTCGGCCGAGGATCCCGAGGCGTACCACGCCGTGCTGGTCCCGCGCGACACCCCCGGCGTCGAGGTCGTCCAACGCTGGGACGTCATCGGTCTGCGCGCCTCGCACACCTACCAGGTCAGCCTGAAGGGCTGCCGTGTCCCCGCCGCGAACCGCCTGGACGGGGCGGGCCTCAGGCTGCTGGAGATCGGTCTCAACGCCAGCCGCATCCTGATCGCCGCCACCGCGATCGGGGTCGCCCGCCGCATCCGCGACCACTGCATGACCTACGCCAAGGGCAAGCCGTTCCGCGAGGGCGCCCTCCTGGACAGCCCCGTGTTCGCGCAGCGGCTCGGGCAGATGGAGATGCAGATCGACGTCATGAAGAGCCACTGTCTGCGGGCCGCCCGCGACTACGACGCGATCATGGCGGACCCCGGTGCCGCCGCCCTCTTCCACCGCCAGGGCACCCTGAAGTCCGCCCTGACCGCGAAGATGTTCTGCGGCCAGGCCGGCTGGGAGGTGGCGAGCGCGGGCTCCGAGATGTTCGGCGGACTCGGCTACACCCACGAACTGCCCATCGGCAAGCTGATGCGCGACATCCGCTACGTCTCCCTCGTGGAAGGGGGTGACGACGTCCTGCGCGAACTCCTCTTCAGCCGCTACGTCATCCCCGTGCCCCGCCGCTCCTAGAAGCCGTTCCTTTGCGGATTATGTGATTCCGGGAGCCCGGAGACTTCGATGCGGCACGGAAACAACAACGGACTCACAGCTGAAACCTCAGATACATCACACTGGTTGGGGTCGGCAGCCGCTTGACGCGATTTCCACGATCGGGTGACACTGCTGATGTTTTTGGCGTCCCTCGATACGTCAGTGCAAATGGAGAGTTTCATGTCCTTGGAACAACCCGCCCTCCCGTTATCACGAAGTGCCACCGAGGTTCGCCAAAGCGAGTTACCCGCCGTTCTCGGCGGGTTCGATCTGAGCGATCAGGACCGTTTCGGCGACGGATTCCCGCACGAGGTCTTCGCCCGGCTCCGCCGGGAAGCACCCATCCTGCTGCACCCGCCCGGCCGCACCCGCGACGGTGAGAACTTCTGGGTGCTCTCCCGCTACGCCGACGTGGTCGAGGCCGCGGCCCATCCGCTGCTGTCCTCCCAGGGCGGCGGCGACCGCGAGGGCGGCGGCACCCACCTCGACGACCTGCCCGCCGGCACCTACTCCGGCGCGATGCTGAACATGATGGACGACCCGCGGCACCGGCTGCTGCGCGATCTGGTCACCCCCTCGGTCACCGGCCCGGTGCTGGACGCACTGACCCCGGCCATCACCGAACGCGCCGAGGCGATCATCTCCGAGGTCGTGGAGCAGGGCTCGTGCGACTTCCAGAACGATGTCGCCGGCCGGTTCTCCGTCGAGGTCATGGCCGCGCTGATGGGAATACCGCGCGCGGACTGGCCGCAGTTCGTCGACTGGACCGAGGTCGTCATGGGCTACGAGGACCGCGACTCCGGCGAGTCCTCCTCACGCAGCCAGGCCGCGCTGCTCGCCATGTACCAGTACGGCGTCAAACTGATCGCCGACAAGCGCGCCCAACCGGCCCAGGACTTCCTGTCCCTGATCGCCGCCGGTGACCTGCCGGACGGCCACGGCGAGCCGCCGCTGCGCGAGTACGAGCGCGAGGTGTTCGTCAACCTGCTGACCCTGGCCGGCAGCGAGCCCACCCGTAACGTCATCGCGGTGGGCCTGCTCGCCCTGGCCGAGCGGCCGGACCAGTGGCAGGCACTGCGCGCGGACCGCTCCCTGCTGGGCAGCGCGATCGAGGAGATGATGCGCTGGTCCACGCCGACGCCGTACAACCGGCGCACGGCGACAGAGGACTTCACCTTCCGCGATGTGCGGTTCCGCCGCGGCGACAAGGTGACGCTGTGGTGGTCCTCCGCCAACCGGGACGAGAGTGTGTTCGCCGACGCCATGTCCTTCGACGTGCGCCGCGACCCCAACCCGCACCTGGCCTTCGGCCACGGGCCGCACAGCTGCCTCGCGGTGGACCTGGCCCGCATCGAACTGCGCACGCTGTTCGGCGTGCTGCTCGACCGGGTCGCCGAGGTGCGGCTGACCGGTCCGGTGCCCTGGGCCAACAACAGCAAGCACACGGTGGCGCTGAGAGTGCCGGTGGAGTTCGTCCGGGCCTGAGCGGACCGGTGTCCCGCTGCTCGCGGCAGGTGCCTTGACCACACCTGCCGCAGTGGTCCGGGGAAGGGCGGTCACGGCGTGGTGACCACCTGCCCGCGGCGGGCCGGTGTCCGAGGCCGGTCCGCGAGCGATCCCGAGTGCGGCCGGCCTGGTGCCGCCGCGGTCCGGCGCGGCGGCATGCCTGCCGTCTGAACGCGCCGGATGCCTACGACCGGACATCCGACTGCCCGACAGGATCACGGCAGTTGTCCGTCCGGAGTGCCCGCCGGGCAGACCGGCGTGTCCTCGCCCGTGAGGCGACGTGACGTGGAGTGGAGGGGGAATCACGCGTGGGTGACCGAGTGGGGCCTGCTGCCGGTCGGGAACCGGTCGCGGTCGTCGGCCTGGCGTGCCGGCTGCCGGGGGCGGCGAACCCCGCCGAGTTCTGGCGGCTGCTGCGCGACGGGCGGGACGCGCTGGGCGAACCCGGTCCGCGGCGCTGTCACCCCGACGGCCCGGCCGTGCCCGTGCTGCCCTCCGGTGAGCCGGTGCGGGCGGGTTTCCTGGACCAGGTCGACTCGTTCGACGCGGGGTTCTTCGGCATCTCCCCGGGCGAGGCGGCCGTACTGGACCCGCAGCAGCGGCTGGTGCTGGAGCTGGCCTGGGAGGCCTTCGAGGACGCCGGGATCGTCCCGGGAGACGGTGCACACGCCACCGGGGTGTACGTCGGCGCCACCTCCGACGACTACGCCACCCTGCGCGGCACGCGGCTGAGCCCGCACTCGGCCACCGGACGCAACCGGGCGCTGATCGCCAACCGGGTGTCGTACGCGCTGGGGCTGCGCGGGCCGAGCCTGGTGGTGGACAGCGCGCAGTCCTCCGCGCTGGTCGCGGTGCACCTGGCCTGCCGGGCGCTCGCGGCAGGGGAGTGCACGGTGGCGCTGGCCGGTGGCGTCCAGCTGAACATCGCCCAGGACGGCTACGACATCACCCGGGCGCTGGGCGCGATCTCGCCGGACGGGCGCTGCTACACCTTCGACGAGCGGGCGGCCGGGTTCGTGCGCGGCGAGGGCGGCGCGGTGCTGGTGCTCAAGCCGCTGTCGGCGGCGCTGGCCGACGGGGACACCGTCCACGCGGTGATCCGGGGCAGTGCCACCAACAACGACGGCGGCGGCGATGCGCTGACCGCCCCGCGCCAGGAGGCGCAGACGGAGGTGCTGCGGCTGGCCTGCGCGGCGGCCGGGGTGTCCCCGGCCGAGCTGAGCTACGTGGAACTGCACGGCACCGGAACGCCGCTCGGCGACCCGGTCGAGGCCGCGGCGCTGGGCGCGGTGGCCCGGCGCGAGCGGCCGCTGCTGGTCGGCTCGGTGAAGACGAACATCGGGCACCTGGAGGGCGCGGCCGGGATCGCCGGGCTGCTCAAGACGGTCCTGTGCCTGTCGCGCCGGGAACTGGTGCCCAGCCTGAACTTCCGCACCCCGAATCCACGGATCCCGCTTGCGGAGCTGGGGCTGCGCGTGGTCACCGAGACCGGGCCGTGGCCCGCGGCAAAGGGCCCGCTGCTGGCCGGGGTGAGCTCGTTCGGCATGGGCGGGGCCAACTGCCACGTGGTGCTGGCGGAGCCGCCCGCCCCCGGTCCGGCGCCGGACCGGGACGCCGGCCGGTACGACGGCCCGGTGCTGCTGCCGTTGTCCGCGCGGACCCCGGCGGCGCTGACCGAACTGGCGGGTCTGGTCGGCGAATCGGCGGCGGCATCCCCGGTGGACCTGGCCTACTCGCTGGCCACCACGCGCAGCCGGCTCCCGCGGCGGGCGGTGCTGGTCGCCGAGTCGGCCGAGGAGGTACCCGGCCTGCTGGAGGCGCTGGCCCAGGACACGGCGCACGCACGGGTGGTGCGCGGTACGGCCGTCGAGGGGCGGACGGTGTTCCTGTTCGCCGGCCAGGGCAACCAGCGGCCGGGGATGGGCCGCGAGATCTACCGGCGCCACCCGGTGTTCGCCGCGGCGGTGGACGAGATCGGCGAGCGGATGCGCCCGCACCTGCCGCGGCCGCTGCTGGAGGTGATGTTCGCCGAGGACGGTTCGGCCGACGCGGCACTGCTGGACGAACCGACGTACACACAGCCCGCGTTGTTCGCCGTCCAAGTGGGGCTGTTCCGGCTGGTGGAGAGCTGGGGGATCGCCCCGGACGCGGTCCTCGGCCACTCCTTCGGCGAGCTGGCCGCCCTGCACGTCGCCGGGGCGATGCCGCTGCCCGACGCCTGCGCGCTGGTGGCCACCCGCGGCCGGCTGATGCAGGACATCCCGCCCGGTGGGGCGATGGTGCTGGTGGAGGCGTCCGAGGCGGAGCTGCTGCCGGACGTCGGGGAAACCGGCGGGCTGGTGTCGATCGCCGCGCTCAACTCCCCGACCGCCACGGTGATTTCCGGGGACGAGGAAGCCACGCTGGCGATCGCGGGCCGCTGGTCCGCCAGGGGCCGGCGCACCCGGCGGATCCAGGTCCCGATGGCCAGCCACTCGGCCCACGTGGACGGCATCCTGGACGCGATGCGCGCCGCCGCGGCCCGCATCGACTGGCAGCGGCCGGCCCTGCCGGTCATCTCCTCGCTGACCGGCACCGAGCTGGACGTGACAGGCCTCGACTGGCCGGAGTTCTGGGCGCGGCACACCCGCGACACGGTGCGGTTCGCCGACGCGATCGCCACGGCCTGTGCGCAGGGCGCGCGCACGTTCCTGGAACTGGGTCCGGACGGGACACTGAGCGCGATGGGCCCGGGCAGCGCCCCGCAGGACGTGGCGTTCGTCTCCGCGATGGCCGGCGGGGAGCGCCCGGACCTGCGGTCGCTGCTGACCGCGGTGGCCCGGGTGCACGCGCGCGGAGTGCCGGTGGACTGGGCGCGGTTCTACGCCGGCTCCGGGGCACGGCGGATCCCGTTGCCCACCTACCCCTTCCAGCGGCGGCGGCACTGGATCGCCGGGGTCACGGCCACCGGCGGCGCATCTCCTGCCGTACCGGAGGGGCCGGCGGCCGAGGTGCCGACGGCGCCGGTCTCGCGGCTCGCCGGGTTGCCCGCGGCCGAGCGGGAGCAGGCGGTGCGGGCGCTGGTGCGCGCCGAGGTGGCCGCGGCGCTGGAGCTGGACTCCGCCGAAGAGCTGGACGTACGCCGCCCGTTCAGGGATCTGGGCTTCGGTTCGCTGATGACGGTGGAGCTGGGACAGCGGCTGGCCGAGGTGACGGGGTTACGGCTGCCGGCCACGGTCGTACTGGACCATCCGACCCCACAACGGATCGCGGAGCACCTGATCGCCGAGCTGGCCACCGGGACACCGGTGCACACGGCGCCCGCCGTCGCTGTGCCCGCCGCCGAGCCGATCGCGATCGTCGGGGTGGCCTGCCGGTTCCCCGGCGGGGTCGGCTCGCCCGAGGACCTGTGGGACCTGGTGGCCTCCGGCGGCGACGCGATCGGCGACTTCCCCACCGACCGCGGCTGGGACCTGGACGGGCTGTTCGACGCCGACCCGGACCGGCCGGGCCGCAGCTACGCGCGTACCGGCGGATTCCTCTACGGGGCGGCCGAGTTCGACGCCGGGCTGTTCGGTATCTCGCCGCGCGAGGCGCTGGCCATGGATCCGCAGCAGCGGCTGCTGCTGGAGACGTCCTGGGAGGCGCTGGAGCGGGCCGGGATCGACCCGCTGTCCCTGCGGGACAGCACGACCGGGGTGTTCGCCGGGGTGATGGCCCAGGACTACGGCCCGCGGATGCACGAGGGCGCCGCCGGCCTGGACGGCTATGTGCTGACCGGCACGACGGCCAGCGTCGCCTCCGGCCGGATCGCCTACAGCCTGGGACTGCGGGGCCCGGCGGTCACCGTGGACACGGCGTGCTCCTCGTCGCTGGTCGCGGTGCACCTGGCGGCGCAGGCGCTGCGCGCCGGAGAGTGCTCGCTGGCGCTGGCCGGCGGGGTGACGGTGATGTCCACGCCGGGCATCTTCGTGGAGTTCTCCCGGCAGCGCGGGCTCGCACCCGACGGGCGGTGCAAGTCGTTCGCGGCGGCGGCCGACGGCACCGGTTGGGCGGAGGGTGCCGGGCAGCTCGTACTGGAGCGGCTGTCCGACGCGCGGGCCAACGGCCACCCGGTGCTGGCCGTACTGCGCGGCTCGGCGGTGAACCAGGACGGCGCGTCCAACGGGCTCACCGCGCCCAACGGCCCCGCACAGGAACGGGTGATCCGCTCCGCGCTGGCCGCCGCCGGTCTGTCCGGCGCGGACGTGGACCTGGTGGAGGCGCACGGCACCGGCACCACGCTGGGCGACCCGATCGAGGCCCAGGCGCTGCTGGCCACCTACGGCCAGGGCCGCGCCGGCGAGCCGCTGTGGCTGGGATCCCTGAAGTCCAACATCGGCCACACCCAGGCGGCGGCCGGGGTAGCCGGGGTGATCAAGGTGGTGCAGGCGATGCGGCACGGGCTGCTGCCGCGCACGCTGCACGTGGACGAGGCCTCGCCCTATGTGGACTGGTCGGCCGGCGACGTGCGCCTGCTCACCGAGGCGCGGCCCTGGCCCGAGCGCGACCGGCCGCGCCGGGCCGGTGTGTCCTCGTTCGGGATCAGCGGCACCAACGCGCATCTGATCGTCGAGCAGGCGCCCGAGGCGGCGCAGCCCGCGGTCGGGCCGGATCCGGTGCTGCGGTCCGGTCCGGTACCCGTGGTGGTGTCCGGGCAGACCGCGGCCGCGTTGCGCGCACAGGCGGAGCGGCTGGCCGCGTACCTGGAGAGTGAGCCGGGGGCACCCCTGGAGGACGTCGCGCGCGCTGCCGCCACCACCCGCGCCGGGCTGGAGCACCGCGCCGTACTCACCGCCACCGACCGCGCGGACCTGGTACGGGGCCTGCGCACCCTGGCCGCCGACGCGGAGTCGCCCGGCCTGGTGCGGGGGGTGGCCGACGTGGACGGCCGCACGGTGTTCGTGTTCCCCGGTCAGGGTGCGCAGTGGGCGGGGATGGCGCTGGAACTGCTGGAGTCCTCGCCTGTGTTCGCCGCCCGATTGGCCGAATGTGCCTCGGCGCTGGGTGAGTTCGTGGGCTGGTCGTTGCTGGGTGTGTTGCGGGGTGAGGCCGGTCAGCCGTCGTTGGAGCGGGTGGATGTGGTGCAGCCGGTGTCGTTCGCGGTGATGGTGTCGCTGGCGGCGCTGTGGCGGTCGTTCGGGGTCGAGCCGGATGCGGTGGTGGGGCATTCGCAGGGTGAGATCGCGGCGGCCTGTGTGGCGGGAGCCCTGTCCCTGCGCGACGCGGCGAAGGTGAGCGCGCTGCGCAGCGCCGCGCTGAGCGCGTTGTCCGGCGCCGGCGGGATGATGTCGGTGGCACTGCCGGTCGACGAGCTGGCACCGCGGCTGGCGCCCTGGGCCGGACGGGTGTCGGTGGCCGCGGTCAACGGGCCCGCCGCGGTGGTGCTGTCCGGCGAACCCGGACCGCTGCGGGAACTGGAAGCCGAGCTGACCGCCGAAGACGTACGGGCCCGGCTGGTCGCTGTGGACTACGCCTCGCACTCCCCTCAGGTGGAACGCATCCGCGCCGAACTGCTGGAGCGGCTCGCCGGAGTTCAGCCGCGCACCGCCGAGATCCCGTTCTACTCCACGGTGACCGGCGAGCGGCTGGACACCGCGGTCCTGGACGCCGAGTACTGGTACCGGAACCTGCGTGAGACCGTCCGGTTCGAGCAGACGATCCGCGCGCTGGACGACGCCGGGCACCGGGTGTTCGTGGAGGCCGGCCCGCACCCGATCCTCACCGCGGCCGTGCAGGACACCGTCGAGTCGGCGGGCAGCACGGCCGTGGTGGTGGGTTCGCTCCGCCGCGACCAGGGCGGCCCCGGCCGGTTCCTGCTGTCGCTGGCCGAGGCCCATGTGCGCGGGGTCCGGGTGGACTGGACCGCCGCGTTCGGCGCCGCGGGCCACCGGGCCGAGCTGCCCACCTACGCGTTCCAGCGGGAGCGCTACTGGCTGGCCACCCCGGCGGGCGGAGCGGATCCGGCCGGGCTCGGGCTGGACGCCACCGCGCACCCGCTGCTGGGCGCCGCCGCGCCGGTGGCCTCCACCGGAGAGCTGCTGCTGACCGGTGAGCTGTCCCGGCAGCGCCAGCCCTGGCTCGCCGACCACGCGGTGTCCGGCACCGTCGTACTGCCCGGTGCCGCGTTCGTCGAGCTGGCCGTCCGCGCCGGGGATGAGGCGGGCTGCGCGGTGCTGGAGGAGCTCACCGTGCACGCGCCGCTGCCGCTGCCCGAGCGCGGCGGCGTGCGGGTGCAGGTGGTGCTCGGCGCGCCGGACGAGGACGGCGGCCGCACCGTGGACGTGTACTCCCGGCCGGGTGGCGGTGAGGTGTACTCCCGGGCGGACGGCCGTACGGAGTGGACCCACCACGCCACGGGCAGGCTCGGCCGGGCCGAGGTGCCCGCGTCCCGGATCGGCCGCTGGCTGCCGGAGGGCGCCACCCCGGTCGAACCCGCCGACCACTACCAGTCACTGGCCCGCCTCGGCTACGGCTACGGGCCGGTGTTCCAGGGCCTGCGCCGGCTGTGGCGGCACGGCGAGCACCTGTTCGCCGAGGTCGCCCTGCCCGAACCGGCGGCAGGGGAAGCCGGGGCGTTCGGGCTGCATCCGGCCCTGCTGGACGCGGCGCTGCACGCGGCAATCCCAGCCGACGGCACTGCCACGACCGCGCTGCCGTTCGCGTTCACCGGGGTCCGGCTGTACCGGGCCGGTGCCGCCGCGGCGCGGGTGCGGTTGCGCCCCGCGGCCGGGGGAGCGGTGTCGATCACCCTGAGCGACGCCGAGGACAACCCCGTCCTCGTGATCGACTCGCTGGCCTTCCGCCCGGTGACCGCCGGGCAACTCGCCGCCGGCCGCCGGGATCACCTGTACCGCACCGGCTGGGTCCCGCCGGCGTCCCCGGCGCGGGACGGCGCATGGGCCTTCCCGACGGGCCCGGGCGGGCTCGACGAGCTGGGCGATCAGGTGCCCGCCGCGGTGGGCGTCGCGGTGACCGGGGTGACCGACGCCCTGGCGCTGGCGCAGCGCTGGCTGGCGGAGGAACGGTTCGCCGACTCCAGGCTCGTACTGCTCACCCGCCGGGCCGTGGCCGCCGCCCCCGGGGAGCCGGTCGACCCCGACGCCGCGGCGGTGTGGGGGCTGCTGCGCAGCGCGCAGACGGAGAACCCGGACCGCTTCGTGCTGGCGGACACCGACGGGCACGCTGCGTCCGAGGCGCTGCTGCCCCGGCTGGCCGGAACCGGGGAAGCACAACTGGCGCTGCGCGCCGGGCAGTTGCTCGTGCCGAGGCTGGCCCGGGTGACCGAGCCGGCCGGTGCCGCGCCTTGGTCGGCCGAGGACACCGTGCTGATCACCGGCGCGAGCGGCACCCTTGGTCGCCTGGTGGCGCGGCATCTGGTGGGCCGTCACGGGGTGCGCGGCCTGGTGCTGGCCTCCCGGCGCGGCCCTGACGCGCCCGGTATGGCCGAGCTGGCCGCCGAACTGGCCGAGCAGGGCGCCGAGGTGGCGGTGGTGGGCTGTGACGTGGCCGAGCGGGAGGCGGTGGCCGCGCTGCTGGCCGAGCACCCGGTGACCGCGGTGGTGCACGCGGCCGGGATCCTCGACGACGGTGTACTGGCCGCGCTCACCCCGCAGCGCGTGGCGGAGGTGTTCCGGGCGAAGGTGGACGGCGCACGGTGGCTGGACGAGCTGACCCGGGACCTGGACCTCACCCGGTTCGTGCTGTTCTCCTCGGTGGCCGGGACGCTGGGCAACGCCGGGCAGGCCGCGTACGCGGCAGCCAACGCCGCACTGGACGGGCTGGCCGCGCGGCGCCGCGCCGCCGGGCTGCCCGCGACGGCGGTCGCCTGGGGGCTGTGGGCCGAGAACAGCGGGATGACCGAGCGGATGGCCGGCACCGACCGGGCCCGGCTGGCCCGCGCCGGGGTGCTGCCGCTGGACTCCGGCACCGCGCTGGACGTGTTCGACGCGGCCACCGCCCTGGACGAACCGGTGCTGGTGGCCGCCCGGTTGGACCCGGTGGCGCTGCGCGAGCGGGCGGCCGAGGGCGTGCTGTCCCCGGTGCTGCGCTCACTCGTGCCGGTCGTACGCCGCCCCGCCGCCGAGGGTGCGGCGGACGGCGCCGACGGGCTGCGCCGCAGGCTCGCCGAGCAGGAGCCGCTGCGGGTGCTCCAGGACCTGGTGCTGACCCAGGCGGCGGTGGTGCTCGGCCACTCGGACCCCGGCGGGCTGTCACCGGACCGGCCGTTCAAGGACTTCGGCTTCGACTCGCTGACCGCGGTGGAACTGCGCAACCGGCTGGGCCGGGTCACCGGCGTACGGCTGCCCGCGACGGTGGTGTTCGACCACCCCACCCCCGCCGGACTCGCCGGGTACCTGCGCGCCGAACTCGTCGGTGACACCTCTGCGGCGGCCGCCCTGCCGGTGGTGGCCGCCGCCGCGGACGAGCCCATCGCGATCATCGGCATGGCCTGCCGCTTCCCGGGCGGGATCGTTTCCCCGGAGGACCTGTGGGACCTGGTGGCCTCCGGCGGCGACGCCATCGGCACCTTCCCCACCGACCGCGGCTGGGACGTCACCGGCCTGTACGACCCGGACCCGGACCACCCCGGCACCAGTTACACCCGGCACGGCGGATTCCTCTACGACGCCGGCCGCTTCGACGCCGGGCTGTTCGGGATCTCGCCGCGCGAGGCGCTGGCGATGGACCCGCAGCAGCGGCTGCTGCTGGAGATCGCCTGGGAGACCCTGGAACGGGCGGGGATCGACCCGTTCTCGGTGCGCGGCAGCCAGACCGGCGTGTTCACCGGCGTGATGTACCACGACTACGGCACCACGCTGCGCGAGCTGCCCGAGGGCGTCGAGGGGCACCTGCTCACCGGCACCGCCGCGAGCGTCGCCTCCGGCCGGGTCGCCTACACCCTCGGCCTGCAGGGGCCCGCGGTCACCGTGGACACGGCGTGCTCCTCCTCGCTGGTGGCACTGCACCTGGCGGCGCAGGCGCTGCGCGCCGGGGAGTGCTCGCTGGCGCTGGCCGGCGGGGTGACGGTGATGGCCGAGCCGACCACGTTCACCGCGTTCTCCCGGCAGCGCGGGCTGGCCGCGGACGGTCGGTGCAAGTCCTTCGCCGGGGCGGCCGACGGCACCGGCTGGTCCGAGGGCGTCGGCCTGCTGCTGCTCGAGCCGCTGTCCGCGGCACGCCGGCGCGGCCACCGCGTGCTGGCCGTGGTGCGCGGCTCGGCGGTCAACCAGGACGGCGCGTCCAACGGCCTGACGGCACCCAACGGTCCCGCGCAGGAGCGGGTGATCCGCGCCGCGCTGGCCGCCGCCGGGCTGTCCGCTCAGGACGTCGACGCGGTGGAGGGCCACGGCACCGGGACGCCCCTGGGCGACCCGATCGAGGCACAGGCGCTGCTTGCCACCTACGGCCAGGGCCGCGACGGCGATCCGCTGTGGCTGGGGTCGGTCAAGTCCGGCATCGGGCACGCGCAGGCCGCGGCCGGGGTGGCCGGCGTGATCAAGATGGTGCAGGCGCTGCGGCACGGTGTGCTGCCCCGCACGCTGCACGTGGACGAGCCCTCCCCGCACGTGGACTGGGCATCCGGCGGGGTCCGGCTGCTCACCGGGGAACAGCCCTGGCCGGACACCGGCCGCCCGCGCCGAGCCGGGGTGTCCTCGTTCGGCATCAGCGGCACCAATGCGCACGTCATCATCGAGCAGGGGGAGGACGAGCGGGTCGACGTCTCGGGTTCCGGGCGGCCGGAAGCCGGGCAGGCCCCTCAGTCCGGTGCGGCGCGGCCGGACACCGAGCCGCGGCTGCTGCCCGTCGCTCTGTCCGGTCAGACGGAGGACGCACTGCGCGCGCAGGCCGCGCGGCTGCGTGCGCACCTCGCCGGTCACCCCGGTGACAGGCTGTTGGACATCGCCTGGTCCAGCGTCGCCGGCCGGGCCGCCCTGGAACACCGCGCGGTCGTGCTGGCCGCCGGCCCGGAGCAACTGGGCGAACGGCTCGCCGCGCTGGCCGAGGGCCGGGACACCCCGGGCGTGCTGCGCGGCACAGCGGCCGACACGGCGCGGCGGGTGGCGTTCGTGTTCCCCGGCCAGGGTGCGCAGTGGGCCGGGATGGCACTGCAACTGCTGGACTCCGCACCGGTGTTCGCCGCCCGGCTGGCCGAGTGCGCCGCCGCGATCGAGACATACGTCGACTGGTCGGTGCTGGACGTCCTGCGCGGTGTGCCGGGCGCACCGTCGCTGGAACGGGTCGACGTGGTGCAGCCGGTGACCTTCGCGGTCACCGTGTCGCTGGCCGCGCTGTGGCGTGCGCACGGCGTGGAACCGGAGGCGGTGATCGGCCACTCGCAGGGCGAGATCGCCGCGGCCTGCGTGGCCGGGGCACTGTCCCTGGACGACGCCGCCGCGGTGGTGTGCCTGCGCAGCCGCGCGCTGACCGGACTGTCCGGCAAGGGCGGCATGATGTCGGTGGCGCTGCCCGCCGAGGAGGTCCGGGCCCTGTTCGCCGACGACCGGCTGGACGTTGCCGCGATCAACAGCCCCGCCTCCACCGTCGTATCCGGGGACCCCTCCGCCCTGGAGGAGCTGCGGGCCGACTGCGAGGCACGCGGGGTACGGGCCCGGCGCATCGCCGTGGACTACGCCTCGCACTCCACCCAGGTCACCGCCGTCAAGGACAGTCTCGCCGGGCTGCTCGCCGGAATCAGCCCGGAGACGACGCGGATCGAGCTGTACTCCACGGTCACCGGGCAGCGGCTGGACACCCGCGAACTCACCGGCGACTACTGGTACACCAACCTGCGCCGAACCGTCCGCTTCGCCGACGCCGTGCGCGCCGCGCTGGACACCGGGATCGGCACTTTCATCGAGATCAGTCCGCACCCGGTGGTCGCCCCGGGCGTGCAGGAGACGGTGGACGCCGCCGGCGCGCGGGCCGTCGTCCTGTCCACGCTGCGCCGCGACGACGGCGGCTGGCCGCGGTTCGCCCACTCGCTGGCCGAGGCGCACGTCCGCGGGGCCGGGGTGCGGCTGGCCGAGGTGTTCGCAGGCACCGGCGCACGGCAGGTGGACCTGCCCACCTACGCCTTCCAGCACCGGTGGTACTGGCTGGCCGAGCAGGCCGGCTCCCGGTCCGACACCTGGCGCTACCGGGTCGAGTGGCGCGCTGCGGGCGCACCGGAGCACACCGAACCGGACGGCGAGTGGCTGGCGTTGGTGCCCGCGTCAGGCGCCGATCCGGACTGGCTGAAGACGCTCGTCGGCGGCCTGCCGGTGCGCGCCCTCACCGTGGACACCGAACACGCCGACCGCGCCGCCCTGACCGATGAGCTGCGCCGCGCACTGGCCGAGCACACCCCACGCGGCGTGCTGTCCCTGCTGGCCGCCGACCGCCGCCCGCACCCGGAACACCCGGTGGTGCCCGCCGGCGTGGCCGCCACCCTGGCACTGGTACAGGCGCTGGGCGATCTGGCCGCGACCGTGCCGCTGTGGCTGGTGACCTCCGGCGCGGTCCGCGCCGGCGACACCGACCCGCTGCGCGAGCCGAGCGCGGCGCAGGTGTGGGGCCTGGGCCGGGTGGCGATGCTGGAACACCCGGCGTTCTGGGGCGGCCTGGTCGACCTGCCCGCCGAACCGGACGAGGCCGCCCTGGAGCAGCTGCGCGCCGCGCTGGCCGGTGGCTGGGGCGAGGAGGACCAGCTGGCCGTACGCGGTTCCGGCACGCTGCTGCGGCGGCTGGTGCACGCCCCGCCCGCCGGCGGCCCGGCCGGCCGCTGGCAGGCCAGGGACACCGCGCTCGTGACCGGTGGCACCGGCGCGCTGGGCCCGGAGGTCGCCCGCTGGCTCGCCGGGCAGGGCGTGCGGCACGTGGTGCTGGTCAGCCGCAGCGGAGCGGGCGCCGAGACAGTCGCCGGGCTGGCCGCCGAACTCGACGTCCTCGGCGTACGGTTGACCGCGCGGGCCTGCGACATCGCCGACCGGGCCGCCGTCGCCGCGCTGCTGGCCGGGCTGCGCGAACAGGGCGAGACGGTGCGCACCGTCGTACACGCCGCCGCGCTGATGCGGCTGGCCCCGCTGACCGGCACCGACCTGGCCGAGTACGCCGACGTACTCACCGCCAAGGTCCAGGGCGCCCGGCACCTCCTCGAACTGCTCGACCCGGCCGAGCTGGACGCGCTGGTCTTCTACTCCTCCATCGCCGGAGTGTGGGGCAGCGGCGACCACGGCGCCTATGCCGCGGCCAACGCCGAACTGGACGCGCTGGCCGAACAGGCCCGCGCGACCGGTCTGCCGGTGACCTCGGTGGCCTGGGGCGTGTGGGACGGCGCCCGATTCCCGGACGGGGTGGACGCCGGCCAGCTGCGCCGCCAGGGCCTGCCGCTGATCGCGCCCGGTCCGGCGCTGGACGCGCTGCGCACCATCCTCGAACGTGCCGAGACCGGTCTGTCGGTGGCCGATGTGGACTGGGCGAGGTTCATGCCGCTGTTCACCTCGGCCCGCAGCCGGCCGTTGTTCGCCGAGATCCCCGAGGCACAGCGCGCCCTGCGCCAGGCCTTCGAGCCGGAGGCGCAGCCGTCGGGTTCCGCCTGGTCGCAGCGGCTGGCCGGGCTGTCGGACACCGAACGCCGCGGCACCCTGCTGCGGCTGGTGCGCGAGCAGGCCGCCGTGGTGCTCGGCCACTCGGGTGCGATCGCGATCGGCCCCGACCGGCCGTTCCGCGACCTGGGCTACGACTCGTTGACTGGCGTCGAGCTGCGCAACCGGCTCCGCGAGGCCACCGGGCTGCCGCTGCCCGCCACGCTCGTCTTCGACCAGCCCACACCGGCCGCGGTGGCCGAGTACCTGCGCACCCGGCTGGCGCCCCCCGAACCACCCCTGCTCACCGAACTGGACCGGCTCTCGAAGCGACTGTCCGAGGCGGATGTCGAGGGCGAGCGGACCGACATCGAACTGCGGCTGCGCGCCATGTTGTCGCTGATCGGCGGCCACGTGGACGACGACGACTTCGACCCGACCTCGAACGAGGAGATGTACGACCTCATCGAGCGCGAACTCGGCGGGAACTGAAGGGGGTTGGACGTGTCCGAGGAAGACAAGCTCCGCGGCTACCTGAAGCGGGTCATGGCCGACCTGCGCAAGGCCAACCGCCGCCTGCAAGAGACCGAGCAGTCCCGCACCGAGCCCATCGCCGTCGTCGGCATGGCCTGCCGCTACCCGGGCGGGGTGCGCTCCCCGGAGGACCTGTGGCGGATCCTGGCCGAGGGCCGGGACGTCACCGGTGAGCTGCCCACCGACCGCGGCTGGGACATCGAGGGCCGCTACGACCCGGACCCGGAGCGCTCCGGCCACACCTACGTACGGCGCGGCGGCTTCCTGGACGACCCCGGAGCGTTCGACGCGGGCTTCTTCGGGATCTCGCCGCGCGAGGCGCTGGCCATGGACCCGCAGCAGCGGCTGCTGCTGGAGACCTCCTGGGAGGCCCTGGAACGGGCCGGGATCGACCCCACCGGGCTGCGCGGCACCCGCACCGGCGTGTTCGTCGGCCAGAACCACCAGGAGTACGGCACCGGCCTGGCACACGCACCGGCGAGCGTCGAGGGGCACCTGGTCACCGGCGTGGTGCCCAGCGTGCTGTCCGGCCGCATCTCCTACACCCTCGGCGTCGAGGGCCCGGCGGTCACCGTGGACACCGCCTGCTCCACCTCGCTCGTCACCCTGCACCTGGCCGTGCGGTCGCTGCGCGACGGAGAGTCCTCGCTGGCCCTGTCGGGCGGCGTGACCGTGCTGGCGAGTCCCGGGCCGCTCATCGAGTTCAGCCGCCAGCGGGTGCTCGCCGCCGACGGCCGGTGCAAGGCGTTCTCCGCCGCGGCCGACGGCATGGGCATGGCCGAGGGCGTCGGCGTGCTGGTGCTGGAACGGCTGTCCGACGCGCGGCGCAACAACCACCCCGTCCTCGCCGTCATCCGCGGCTCCGCCGTCAACCAGGACGGCGCGTCCAACGGGCTGACCGCCCCCAACGGGCCCTCCCAGCAGCGCGTCATCCGCGCCGCGCTGAGCGCCGCCGGGCTGTCCCCCGCGGACATCGACCTGATCGAGGCACACGGCACCGGCACCTCCCTCGGCGACCCGATCGAGGCCCAGGCGCTGCTGGCCACGTACGGCGCCGACCGTGACCGGCCGCTGTGGCTGGGCACGGTGAAGTCCAACATCGGGCACACCCTCGCCGCCGCCGGGGTGGCCGGGGTGATCAAGTCCGTACTGGCGCTGCGCCACGGGACCGTGCCGAGGACGCTGCACGCGGACACTCCGTCCCCGCACATCGACTGGTCCTCCGGCACCCTGTCCCTCGCCACCGAGGCGGTGCCCTGGCCGCGCGCCGAGCGGCCGCGCCGCGCCGCGGTGTCCTCCTTCGGGATCAGCGGCACCAACGCCCACGTCATCGTCGAGGAGGCTCCCGAGCCGGCCGCACCGGCCGACGACGCATCGGAACCGGCGGTCGGGTCCGTGCCGGAGCCGGTGCTCTCGCTGCCGGTGCCGGTGGTGCTCTCCGGCCGCGATGCTACGGGCCTCGCCGCGCAGGCGGCCCGGCTGCGCGAGTTCGTCGCGGCCGATCCCGAACTGGCCGTACCCCGGCTGGCGTTCGCCACGGCCACCACCCGTGCCGCGCTGGAGCACCGCGGCGCGGTCGTGGCCGCCGACCGGGACGAGCTGCTGACCGGGCTGGCGGCACTGGCGGAGGGCGCACCCGGCACGATCAGTGCGCTCGCCGACCGCGGGGGGCTGACCGGGTTCATGTTCTCCGGTCAGGGGTCGCAGTGGTCTGGGATGGGCCGGGAGCTGGCGGAGCGGTATCCGGTGTTCGCGGAGTCGTTCGAGGACGTCTGTGGGCGGCTGGAGTCGGTGCTGGGGCTGCCGGTGCGTGAGGTGGTCCTCGGCGGTGGTGAGCGGCTGGACCAGACGTTGTTCGCGCAGTGTGGTGTGTTCGCGGTCGAGGTGGCGCTGTTCCGGTTGCTGGAGTCGTTCGGTGTGGTGCCGGACTTCGTCGTCGGGCATTCGGTCGGTGAGGTGGCGGCTGCGCATGTGTCCGGGGTGTTGTCGCTGGACGATGCGGTGTCGCTGGTGTGTGCGCGGGCCGGGTTGATGCAGGAGTTGCCGCCGGGCGGGGCGATGCTCGCGGTCAACGCCGCCGAAACGGACGTGGTGGAGATCCTTTCCGGCGGGGTGGGGATCGCGGCCGTCAACGGGTTGCGGTCTGTGGTGGTGTCCGGTGCGGAGTCGGCGGTGGAGGCCGTTGCGGTCCAGGCGGCGGAGCGGGGCTGGCGGCATACCCGGTTGCGGGTGAGTCATGCGTTTCATTCGCCGTTGGTGGAGCCGGTGTTGGGGCGGTTTCGTGAGGCCATCGGTGGTGTCGGTTTCGCGGTGCCGAGTGTGCCGTTCGTGTCCGCCGTGGAGGTGGGCGAGGCGCCGGGGTCGGCGGATTACTGGGTGCGCAATGTCCGGGAGACGGTGCGCTTTGCCGATGCGGTGGCGCATCTGCATGCGTTGGGTGTGACGAGGTTCGTGGAGGTGGGGCCGGACGCCGCGCTGAGTGTCGTGGGGCCGGACTGTCTGCCCGAGGAGAGCACGGCGGTGTTCGTCCCGCTGCTGCGCCGCGACCAGCCGGAATCGGTGTCCCTGCCCACCGGGCTGGCCCGCTTCCACGCGCACGGCGGCAGCATCGACTGGACCCGGTACCTGCCCGCCACCGACCCGGTCGAACTGCCCACCTACGCCTTCCAGCGCCGCCGCTACTGGCTGGCCCCCGCCGGACAGACCGAGCCGGCCGCCCTCGGCGCCCGGCCCGCCGGGCACCCGCTGCTCGGGGCGCTGGTCGCCCTCCCCGGCGCGATCGACACCGTCCTGACCGCACGGCTGCGCCTGCGCGACCACCCCTGGCTGGCCGACCACCGGGTCACCGGCACGGTACTGCTGCCCGGAACCGCGTTCGTCGACATCGCCCGGCACGCCGCCGAACTGCTCGGCGACATGCGGCTGGACGAGCTGACCCTGGAGGTCCCGCTGGCGCTGCCCGCCGAGGGCGGACTCGCCCTGCGGGTCGGCATCGCGGAACCCGACGACACCGGCTGCCGCGGCATCGAGGTGCACTCCCGGCCGGAGGACTCCGCACTGCCCTGGACCCGGCACGCCACCGGTGTGCTGGCCGCGGACACCGAGGACACCGACGACGCCATGGGCGCGGACCTGGTGCAGTGGCCGCCGGCGGGTGCCGAGCCCATCGCCCTGGGCGAGTTCTACCCCCGGCTCGCCGGGACCGGCCTCGGCTACGGCCCGGCCTTCCAGGGGCTGCGCGCGGCCTGGCGGCGCGGCGATGAGATGTACGCCGAGATCACCCTGCCCGAGCAACAGCGGGGCCAGGCCGGGGAGTTCGGCCTGCACCCGGCGCTGCTGGACGCCGCGCTGCACGCCCTGGCCCTGCGCGGCGACGACCGCCTGCGCCTGCCCTTCGCCTTCCGCGGGGTCCGCTGGTACGCCGCGGGCGCGACGGCGCTGCGGGTCCGGCTCACCGTCACCGGGGACGATGCGGTCCGCGTGGATCTCGCCGACGACAGCGGCGCCCCGGTCGGCACCGTCGAGCGCGTGGTACTGCGCGCCCCCACCGGCGAACTGCGCCCGCCCGCACGCCTGGACTCGCTCTACCGGCTGGACTGGGTTCCCGCACGCGGCGGGCGGCACCGCGACACCGGCGCCGACGTGCTGTTCCGGGTCCCGGACACCCCGGTGGCCGAACGTACCGCCGCCGTGCTGGAGCGGGTGCGCCGCTGGCCGGCCGAGGAGCCCGTGCCGGGTGCCCGGCTGGTCCTCGTCACCCGGGGCGCGGTCGCCGCCACTGCCGAGGAGGTGCCCGACCCGGCGGGCGCGGCCGTATGGGGTCTGGTTCGGTCGGCGCAGGTGGAGTGGCCCGACCGGTTCGTGTTGCTGGATACGACCGACTCCGCGGTCACGGATGCGGAGCTGACCGCTGCGCTGGACACCGGCGAACAGCAACTCGCCCTGCGCGCCGGAAAGTTGCTGGTGCCGCGGCTGGCCCGGGTGACCGAGGCGGCCGGTGACCCCCCTTGGTCGGCAGAGGACATCGTGCTGATCACGGGGGCGAGCGGCACCCTCGGGGGATTGGTCGCGCGGCATCTGGTCGCACGTCACGGAGTGCGGGGCCTGGTGCTGGCCTCCCGGCGCGGCGGTGACGCACCCGGTATGGCCGAGCTGGCCCGCGAACTACGCGAACTCGGCGCCATCGTAAGGACCGTGGCCTGTGACGTGGCCGACCGGGACGCGGTGGCCGCGCTGCTGGCCGAGCACGCGGTGACGGCGGTGGTGCATGCCGCCGGGGTGGTGGACGACGGTCTGGTCACCGGTCTCACCGAGGAGCGGCTCAGGGCGGTGCTGGCGCCGAAGGTGCTGGGCGCACGCTGGCTGGACGAGCTGACCCGGGACCGGGACCTCACCTCGTTCGTGCTGTTCTCCTCCGCCTCGGCGACCCTCGGCAACGCCGGGCAGGCCGCCTACGCCGCCGCCAACGCCCACCTCGACGCGCTGGCCCGGCAACGCCGCGCCGCCGGCCTTCCGGCCACCTCGCTGGCCTGGGGGCTGTGGGAGGAGCGCAGCGGCATCACCGGCGGGCTGGCCCAGGCCGACCTGGCCCGGATCGCCCGCAGCGGCATCGCGGCCCTGTCCACCGAGGAGGCCCTGGCGTTGCTGGACGCCGCCGTCGGGCTCGGCGAGGCGGCCGTACTACCGATGCGGCTGGACACCGCCGCACTCCAGCGGCTGGATCCGCTGCCCGCGGTGTTCACCGGTCTCGTCCGCGCTCGACGCCGCGCCCGGCAGCGGTCCGGCTGGGCCGACCGGCTGCGCGCGCTGCCCGCGCCGGAGCGCCGCCGCGCCGCCCTGGACCTGGTGCGCGGCCAGGCCGCCGGGGTGCTGGACCTGGCCGGGGCCGAACAGATCGGCGCCGAGCAGGCCTTCGCCGACCTCGGCTTCGACTCGCTGACCGCGCTGGAACTGCGCAACCGGCTCGGCTCCGCCACCGGGCTGCGGCTGCCCACCACCCTGGTGTTCGACCACCCCACCCCGGCCGCGCTGGCCGCATTCGTGCTCACCGAGGCCGGTGACCTCGGGACCGGACCGGAACCCGCCGCCCCCGCGGTGGCGAGCGCGGCGGACGAGCCGATCGCCATCGTCGGCATGGCCTGCCGCTACCCCGGCGGGGTCAGTACGCCCGAGCAGCTGTGGGACCTGGTCGCCGCGGGCCGGGACGGGATCTCCGCCTTCCCCGCCGACCGCGGCTGGGACCTCGGGGCACTCCCGGTCGGGCAGGGCGGTTTCCTCGCCGACGTCGGTGACTTCGACCCCGGGTTCTTCGGTATCTCCCCGCGCGAGGCGCTGGCGATGGACCCGCAGCAGCGGCTGCTGCTGGAGCTGTCCTGGGAGGCGCTGGAGCGCGCCGGGATCGCCCCGCCGGCCGTCCGCGGCAGCCGCACCGGGGTGTTCGCCGGGCTGATGTACCAGGACTACGCGACCAGGCTGGCACATGTGCCCGAGGAACTGGAGGGCTACCTGGGCAACGGCAACCTGGGCAGTGTCGCCACCGGCCGGGTCGCCTACACCTTCGGGTTCACCGGCCCGGCGGTCACCGTGGACACCGCCTGCTCGTCCTCGCTGGTGGCCCTGCACCTGGCCGCCCAGTCGCTGCGCTCCGGCGAGTCCACCCTGGTGCTGGCGGGCGGGGTGACGGTCATGTCCAGTCCCACCCCGTTCCGCGAGTTCGACCGGCAGCGCGGCCTGGCCGCCGACGGCCGCTGCAAGTCCTTCTCCGCCGACGCCGACGGCACCGGCTGGTCCGAGGGCATCGGGATGCTCGTGCTGGAGCGGCTGTCCGACGCGCGGGCCCACGGCCATGACGTGCTGGCCGTGCTGCGCGGTTCCGCGGTCAACTCCGACGGCGCGTCCAACGGGCTCACCGCGCCCAACGGCCCCTCGCAGGAACGGGTCATCCGCGCCGCGCTGAGCGCCGCCGGGCTGTCCCCTTCGGACATCGACGCGGTGGAGGCGCACGGCACCGGAACCACACTCGGCGACCCGATCGAGGCCCAGGCGCTGCTGGCCACCTACGGCGCCGACCGTGACCGGCCGCTGTGGCTGGGGTCGGTCAAGTCGAACATCGGGCACACCCAGGCCGCCGCCGGGGTCGCCGGGGTGATCAAGGTCGTACAGGCGATGCGGCACGGCCTGCTGCCGCGCACCCTGCACATCGACGCACCGACCCCGCACGTGGACTGGTCGGCGGGTCCGGTACGGCTGCTCACCGAGGCGGTCGACTGGCCGGACGCCGAGGTCCGCCGCGCCGCCGTGTCGGCGTTCGGGGTCAGCGGGACCAACGCGCACGTGATCATCGAGCAGGCCCCGGCCGTCGAGCCGGCCATGCCGCTCGCCGAACCGGTGGTGCCGGTGCCGGTGCTCGTGTCCGGCCGTAGCGCTGAGGCGCTGCGTGGGCAGGCGGCGCGGTTGCGTGAGTACCTGCTCGCCGCATCGGGGGCCACCGTCGCCGAGGTGGCGCGCGCGGCGGCGCTGTCCCGTGCCGCGCTGGAGCACCGCGGTGCGGTGGTGGCCGCCGACCGGGACGAGTTGCTGGCCGGGCTGGACGCGGTGGCCGAGGGACGGTCGGATGCGATCAGTGCGCTGGCCGACCGGGGTGGGTTGACCGGGTTCCTGTTCTCCGGTCAGGGGTCGCAGTGGTCCGGTATGGGCCGGGAGCTGGTGGAGCGCTACCCGGTGTTCGCGGAGTCGTTCGAGGACGTCTGTGGGCGGCTGGAGTCGGTGCTGGGGCTGCCGGTGCGTGAGGTGGTCCTCGGCGGCGGCGAGCGTCTGGACCAGACGCTGTTCGCGCAGTGTGGTGTGTTCGCGGTCGAGGTGGCGCTGTTCCGGTTGCTGGAGTCGTTCGGTGTGGTGCCGGACTTCGTCGTCGGGCATTCGGTCGGTGAGGTGGCGGCTGCGCATGTGTCCGGGGTGTTGTCGCTGGATGACGCGGTGACGTTGGTGTGTGCGCGGGCCGGGTTGATGCAGGAGCTGCCTGCGGGCGGGGCGATGCTCGCGGTCAATGCCACCGAAACGGACGTGGTGGAGATCCTTTCCGGCGAGGTCGGGATCGCCGCGGTCAACGGTTCCCGGTCCGTGGTGGTGTCCGGTGCCGAGCCGGCGGTGGAGGCCGTCGCGGCCCAGGCGAAGGAGCGGGGCTGGCGGCACACCCGGCTGCGGGTGAGCCACGCGTTCCATTCGCCGTTGATGGAGCCCGTGTTGGACCGGTTCCGTGACGCCGTGGCAGGTCTCACCTTCGATGCTCCGCGCATCCCGTTCGTGTCCACCGTGGACATCTGTAGGGGGCCGGTGGACGTCGACTACTGGGTGCGCAATGCCCGGGACACGGTCCGCTTCGCCGACGCGGTCGCCCACCTGCATGCGCAAGGTGTGACCAGGTTCGTGGAGATCGGACCGGACGCCGCGCTGACCGCCGTAGGACCGGACTGCCTGCCCGAGGACGCCACCGCCGTATTCGTCCCGCTGCTGCGCCGCGACCAAGGCGAAGTCCGCACATTGGCAAAGGGGTTGGCAAGGTTTCATGTGCACGGCGGTACGGCCGACTGGGCGTCGTACCTGCCCGCCGCGGCCCGGATCGAGCTGCCCACCTACGCCTTCCAGCGCCGCCGCTACTGGCTGGAGAACGCCGAACCGGCGCACCGGGGCGGCGGCTACCCGCTGCTGGACGCGGCCGTGGAGTTCGCCGAGGAGGACGGGTTCCTGCTGTCCGGACGGCTGGCCACCCGGGCGCAGCCCTGGCTGGGGGAGCACACCGTGCTCGGCGCGACCGTGGTACCCGGCAGCGTCTTCGCCGAACTGGCCCTGCACGCCGCCGCGGAGACGGGCGCCGGCGAGGTCGCCGAACTGACCCTGCAGGCGCCGCTGGTGCTGCCCGAGCACGGCGCGGTCGAGGTGCAGATGAGGGTCGGCGCGCCCGGCGCGGCGGGGCACCGGCCGCTGACCGTGCACGCCCGCCCGGCCGGGGACGGCACCCCGTGGACCTGCTACGCGCGCGCCCTGCTCGGCCCGGTGCCGGCCGGGACACCGGCCGAGCCGGTCGTCTGGCCGCCGCCGGGCGCCACCGCACTGGACATCGGCTCGGCCTACGCCGAGTTCGCCGCCTCCGGGCTGGAGTACGGCCCGGCGTTCCAGGGACTGCGTGCGGCCTGGCGCGCCGGCGACGAGATCTACGCCGACATCGCCCTGCCCGACCTCACCGACACCGGCCGCTACCGCCTGCACCCCGCCCTGCTGGACGCGGCGCTGCACGCCCTGCGCTACCTGCACGAGGACGAGGGCGACCGCACCCTGCTGCCGTTCGCCTGGCACGGGATCGCGCTGCGCCGCACCGGGGCGTCCGCGCTGCGGGTGCGGATCTCCCCGGTCGCCGCCGCGGCGGCCCGGATCGAACTGGCCGACCCGACGGGCGCCCCGGTCGGGGTCGTGGAATCCCTCGCCGTCCGGCCGATCCAGGCCGGACAACTCGGCCACCACGAATCGCTGTACGCCGAGGACCTGGTGCCCGCGACCCTGCCGGCCGGCCCCGAGCCGACCGTGCTGACCTGCGCCGACCTGGCCGAACTGCCCGACCGTGAGCTGCCCGGGGTGGTGGTGCTGGCGGCCGGGACCGAGGCCGACCCGGTCGCCGCGGCCGGCCGGGCGCTGGGCGCGGTGCGCACCTGGCTGGCCGGGGACCGCTTCGCCGGCACCCGGCTGGCGCTGCGCACCCGGAACGCGCGCACCGACCCGGCAGCCGCCGCCGTCTGGGGTCTGCTGCGCTCGGTGCAGCAGGAGCACCCGGGCCGTTTCCTGCTGGCGGACGTCGAGGGCACGGACGGCACCGGGATCCCCGCCGCGGCGTGGAACGTGCCCGGCGGGCAACTGGTGCTGCGGGACGGCGCGGTGCTCGTGCCGCGGCTGTCCCCTGTCCCGTTGTCCAGGATCACCGACCGGGACGGCGCCACCTGGGACCCGGACGGCCCGGTGCTGATCACCGGTGGTCTCGGCACGCTCGGCGCGGCCCTGGCCCGGCACCTGGCCGCCGACTGCGGGGTCCGCGAGCTGGTGCTCACCGGTCGCCGCGGCCCGGACACCCCGGGCGCGGGCGAACTGGACCGCGAACTACGCGAACTCGGCGCCATCGTAAGGACCGTGGCCTGTGACGTGGCCGACCGGGACGCGGTGGCCGCGCTGCTGGCCGAGCACCCGGTGACGGCGGTGGTGCATGCCGCCGGGGTGGTGGACGACGGTCTGGTCACCGGTCTCACCGAGGAGCGGCTCAGGGCGGTGCTGGCGCCGAAGGTGCTGGGCGCACGCTGGCTGGACGAGCTGACCCGCGACCGCGAGCTGACCGACTTCGTGTTGTTCTCCTCCGCCGCCGGGGTGCTCGGCGCGGCCGGGCAGAGCGCCTACGCGGCGGCCAACGCCGCCCTGGACGCACTGGCCCGTGCCCGACACGCTGCCGGGCTCCCGGCCACCTCGCTGGCCTGGGGTCTGTGGGAGGAGCGCAGCGGCATCACCGGCGAGCTGGCCGAGGCCGACCTGGCTCGCATCGCCCGTGCCGGGCTGCGGCCGTTGGCCACCGCCGAGGCGCTCGACCTGTTCGACCTGGCGCGCTCCGTCGACGAACCCGTGCTCGCACCGATGCGCCTGGACCGGGTGGCCATCCGGGCCGGCGGGCAGGTCCCGGCGGTGCTGCGCGGCCTGGTCCGGGGAGCGCCCGTTCCGGCCGCCGGCGCGAGCGCCGCGCCCGCCACCGCGCTCGCCGCACTGTCCGGACCCGAGAGGGAGAAGGCGCTGCTGGAGCTGGTCCGCGCCGAAGCGGCCCGGGTACTGGCCTACGACTCGCCGGCGGCCGTGGCCGAAGACCGCACCTTCGCCGAACTCGGCGTCGACTCGCTGGCCGCGGTGGAGCTGCGCAACCGGCTGTCCGAGACCACCGGCGTCCGGCTGCCCGCCGCGGTGGTGTTCGAGTACGCCACCCCGGTGGCGCTGGCCGCGCACCTGCACGCGTCCATGCCCACCGCGGAGGACGCGCGGGACGGCTCGCCGCTCGCCGGGCTCGACCAGCTCGAAGAGGCACTGGCAGGCGCCGGCCCCGGCGCCGTGGACCAGGCGAAGCTGCGCATGCGGCTCACCGCGCTGCTGGCCAAGTACGGCGGCGAGGAACAGTCCGCCGCCGTACCGGAGCACGACCTGTCGTCGGCCTCCGACGACGAACTGTTCGGCCTCGTCGACGACCTCGGCGCCGGCTAGGGGGAGGAAGGATTCCGCGTGGCGAACGTGGTGAACCGGGAAAACGCGGCAAATGCGTCAACCTCGGCAACCTCGGCAACCTCGGCAACCTCGGCAACCTCGGCAACCTCGGCAAACGAGGACAAGCTCCGGGAGTATCTCCGGCGCGCGCTGACCGAGGCGCAGAGCGCGCAGCGCAGGCTGGCCGAGATCGAACAGGCCCGCCGCGAGCCCATCGCGATCGTGGGCATGGCCTGCCGCTATCCCGGCGGGGCCGACACCCCCGAGCAGCTGTGGGAGCTGCTGGCCGCCGGCCGGGACGGGATCTCCGCCTTCCCCGCCGACCGCGGCTGGGACCTGGCCGGACTGCCGGTCGGGCTCGGCGGGTTCGTGGACGGCGCCGGTGACTTCGACCCCGGGTTCTTCGGCATCTCCCCGCGCGAGGCGCTGGCGATGGACCCGCAGCAGCGGCTGCTGCTGGAGACCTCCTGGGAAGCGTTCGAACGCGCCGGTATCGACCCGCTCAGCGCGCGCGGCAGCCGCACCGGCGTGTTCGCCGGAGTGATGTACCACGACTACGCGACGCTCATGGACAGCGTGCCCGAGGAGCTGGAAGGCTTCATCGGCAACGGGAACGCCGCCAGCATCGCCACCGGCCGGGTCGCCTACACCTTCGGTTTCGAAGGGCCCGCCGTCACCGTGGACACCGCCTGCTCCTCCTCGCTGGTCACCCTGCACCTGGCGGTGCAGTCACTGCGCTCCGGGGAGACATCGCTGGCGCTGGCCGGCGGCGTGACCATCATGTCCACCCCCGGCACCTACGTGGAGTTCGACCGGCTCGGCGGACTGGCCCCCGACGGCCGGTGCAAGGCGTTCTCCGCCGACGCCGACGGCACCGGCTGGTCCGAGGGCGTCGGGATGCTGCTGCTGGAGCGGTTGTCCGACGCGCAGCGCAACGGCCACCCGGTGCTCGCCGTGGTGCGCGGTTCGGCCGTGAACCAGGACGGCGCGTCCAACGGCCTGACCGCACCCAACGGCCAGGCGCAGCGCCGGGTCATCGTCGAGGCGCTGACCAACGCCGCGCTGTCCCCCGGGGACATCGACGCGGTGGAGGCACACGGCACCGGCACCTCGCTCGGCGACCCCGTGGAAGCGCAGGCCCTGCTGGCCACCTACGGCGTCGACCGTGACCGGCCGCTGTGGCTGGGGTCGGTCAAGTCCAACCTCGGGCACACCCAGGCCGCCGCCGGGGTCGCCGGGGTGATCAAGGTCGTACAGGCGATGCGCCATGGGGTGCTGCCTCGCACGCTGCACGTCGACACCCCGACCGAGCACGTCGACTGGGCCGACGGCCCACTGCGACTGCTCACCGAGGCGGTCGACTGGCCGGACACCGAGGTCCGCCGCGCCGCAGTGTCGGCGTTCGGGGTCAGCGGGACCAACGCGCACGTGATCATCGAGCAGGCTCCGGCTGTTGAGCCCATGCCGGTCGCCGAACCGGTGGTGCCGGTGCCGGTGCTCGTGTCCGGCCGTAGCGCTGAGGCGCTGCGTGGGCAGGCGGCGCGGTTGCGTGAGTACCTGCTCGCCGCATCGGGGGCCACCGTCGCCGAGGTGGCGCGCGCGGCGGCGCTGTCCCGTGCCGCGCTGGAGCACCGCGGTGCGGTGGTGGCCGCCGACCGGGACGAGTTGCTCGCGGGACTCGCGGAGTTGGCCGACGGGGCGTCCGGGGAGATCACCGGGGTCGCCGGGCGCGGGGGGCTGACCGGGTTCCTGTTCTCCGGTCAGGGGTCGCAGTGGTCTGGGATGGGCCGGGAGCTGGCGGAGCGGTATCCGGTGTTCGCGGAGTCGTTCGAGGACGTCTGTGGGCGGTTGGAGTCGGTGCTGGGGCTGCCGGTGCGTGAGGTGGTCCTCGGCGGTGGTGAGCGGCTGGATCAGACGTTGTTCGCGCAGTGTGGTCTGTTCGCGGTCGAGGTGGCGCTGTTCCGGTTGCTGGAGTCGTTCAGTGTGGTGCCGGACTTCGTCGTCGGGCATTCGGTCGGTGAGGTGGCGGCTGCGCATGTGTCCGGGGTGTTGTCGCTGGACGATGCGGTGTCGCTGGTGTGTGCGCGGGCCGGGTTGATGCAGGAGTTGCCTGCGGGTGGGGCGATGTTGGCGGTGAACGCCACCGAGGCCGAGGTCGTGGAGATCCTTTCCGGCGGGGTGGGGATCGCGGCCGTCAACGGGTTGCGGTCTGTGGTGGTGTCCGGTGCGGAGTCGGCGGTGGAGGCCGTTGCGGTCCAGGCGGCGGAGCGGGGCTGGCGGCATACCCGGTTGCGGGTGAGTCATGCGTTCCATTCGCCGTTGATGGAGCCGGTGTTGGGGCGGTTTCGTGAGGCCATCGGTGGTGTCGGTTTCGCGGTGCCGAGTGTGCCGTTCGTGTCCGCCGTGGAGGTGGGCGAGGCGCCGGTGTCGGCGGATTACTGGGTGCGCAATGTCCGGGAGACGGTGCGCTTTGCCGATGCGGTGGCGCATCTGCATGCGTTGGGTGTGACGAGGTTCGTGGAGGTGGGGCCGGACGCCGCGCTGAGTGTCGTGGGGCCGGACTGTCTGCCCGAGGAGAGCACGGCGGTGTTCGTCCCGCTGCTGCGCCGCGGTCAAAGCGAAGTCCGCGCCCTGGCAAGGGGGTTGGCCAAGTACCACGCACACGGCGGTACGGTCGACTGGGCGTCGTACCTGCCCGCCGCGGCCCGGGCCGAGTTGCCCACCTACGCCTTCCAGCGCCGCCGCTACTGGCTGGAATCGGCCGCCGGCGGCAACCTCGCCGCCTCCGGGCTGCTCCCGGCGGGCAACCCGCTGCTCGGCGCGGCGACCGCGCTGGCCGGGTCCGACGCCTATCTGCTCACCGGTCGGCTCTCGGTGCCGTCCCAGCCCTGGCTGGCCGACCACCGCGTCTCGGGCGCGATCGTGCTGCCCGGCGCGGCGTTCGTGGAACTGGCCGCGCAGGCCGCCGACCGGGTCGGCTGCGACCGGGTCGAGGAACTCGTGCTGCGGGCGCCGCTGGTGCTCACCGGCACCGGAGCGGTCCGGCTGCAACTGGCCGTCCGCGAAGCCCAGGACTCCGGCCGCCGCGACCTGGAGATCTACTCGCTGGCCGAGGACGCGTCCGAGGACGAGCCGTGGACGCTGCACGCCACCGGCGTCCTCGCCACCGGCCCGGACGAACCCGTCGCCGTGGAAGAGGCCTGGCCGCCCCGGGACGCCGCCCCGCTGGCCGTGGACACCGCCTACGCCGATCTCGCCGCTCGCGGCCTGGACTACGGCCCCGCGTTCCAGGGCCTCGGCGCGGCCTGGCGGCGCGGCGCGGACATCCTCGCCGAGGTCGCCCTGCCCGCCGAACTCCGGGACCGCGCCACCGGGTTCGGCCTGCACCCCGCGCTGCTGGATGCCGCCTTGCACGCGCTCGCGCTCACCGACGACACCGGCACCGCGCGGCTGCCGTTCTCCTGGACCGGTATCCGGCTGCACGCCGCCGGAGCATCCGCCGTACGGGTCCGGCTCACCCCCACCGGCGAGGACACCGTCGCACTGGACCTGTTCGACGCCACCGGATCCCCGGTCGCCTCCGTCGGCTCGCTCACTCTGCGCGCCGCCACCGGACAAGCCACCGACCGCGTGCCCCGCGACTCCCTGTTCCGGCTGGACTGGGACACCACCCCGGCCCCCGCCGAACCCGCCAGGGGCCCCTGGGCGGTCCTGGGCGCACTGCCCGAGGCCCTGACCACCGACCTGCGCGCCGCCGGGATCCATCGCACCGACGACGGTGCCGCCGAGGTCACCGTACTGGCCGTCCCGGCGGGGCAGCCCGCCGGACAGGTCACCTCCGCCGTGCTGCGGCAGGTGCAGGACTGGCTGGCCGCCAACGCCGCGCCCGCCCGACTGCTGGTGGCCACCACCGGTGCGGTCGTCACCGAACCCGCCGGCCGGCCCGCCGATCCGGGCGGCGCGGCGGTGTGGGGGCTGCTGCGCGCCGCGCAGGCCGAACAGCCCGACCGGATCGTGCTGGCCGACCTCGACGACACCGCCGCGTCCCGCCGCGCGCTGCCCGCCGCGTCGGCCACCGGGCAACCCCAACTGGCGCTGCGCGGCGGTGCGTTGCTCACCCCCCGGCTGGGCCGGCCCGAGCTGGTGCCGCCCGCGGACCCGCACTGGCGGCTGGCCGTCACCCGTCCGGGCACCCTGGACAACCTCGCGCTGGTGCCCGCCCCGGCCGCGTCCGCGCCGCTGGAACCGGGCCAGGTGCGCATCGCGGTGCGCGCCGCCGGGCTGAACTTCCGCGACGTGCTCATCGCCCTCGGCATGTACCCCGGTGCGGTCGCCCTCGGCGGCGAGGGCGCCGGCGTGGTCACCGAGGTGGCCGCCGATGTCACCGGCCTCGCCCCGGGCACCCCGGTCATGGGCCTGTTCGGTGACGCGTTCGCCCCGGTCGCGGTCGCGGAACGGGCCGCCGTCGCGCCGATCCCGGACGGCTGGACGTTCGAGCAGGCGGCCGCCGTACCGATCGCGCACCTCACCGCCCACCTGGGCCTGGTCGGACTCGCCGGGCTGCGGGCCGGGGAGTCGGTGCTGATCCACTCCGCGGCCGGCGGCGTCGGTATGGCCGCCGTACAGCTGGCCCGCCACCTCGGCGCCGAGGTCTACGGCACCGCGGGCGAGAGCAAGTGGCCCGTGCTGCGTGACCTCGGCCTGGACGACGCGCACATCGCCTCCTCCCGGGACACCGGCTTCGCCGCGAAGTTCGGCCCCGTCGACGTCGTACTCAACTCGCTGTCCGGCGAGTTCGTGGACGCCTCGGCCGGACTGCTGCGCCCCGGCGGCAGGTTCCTGGAGATGGGCAAGACCGATCTGCGCGACCCGGCCGGCTTCCCGGGGATCAGCTACCGGCCGTTCGACCTGATGGAGCTGCCGCCGCACGAGATGCAGCGGCTGCTGGCCGCGGTGCTGGAGCTGTTCGCCGCGGGTGCGCTGAGCGCGCCCCCGCCGTCGGTGTGGCCCATCGGCCGTGCCGTGGACGCGTTCCGGTTCCTCAGCCAGGCCCGGCACACCGGCAAGCTGGTGCTCACCCTGCCCCGCGCGCTCGACCCCCAGGGCACCGCGCTGATCACCGGCGGCACCGGCACCCTCGGCGGACTGGTCGCCCGGCATCTGGTGCGCGAGCACGGGGTACGGCACCTGCTGCTGACCAGCCGCCGTGGCGGCGCCCCGGAACTGGCCGCCGAACTCACCGCGCTCGGCGCCGAGGTGCGCGTGGCGGCCTGTGACGCCGCCGACCGGGACGCGCTGGCCGCGCTGCTGGCCGGCATCCCCGCCGCACACCCGCTGACCGCCGTGGTGCACGCCGCCGGGGTCGCCGACGACGGGTTGTTCACCGCGCTGACCCCGGAGCGGCTCGCCGCAGTGCTACGGCCCAAGGTGGACGCCGCGCGGCACCTGGACGAGCTGACCCGCGGGCACGACCTGGCGGCCTTCGTGCTGTTCTCCTCGGCCACCGGCACCCTCGGCGGCCCGGGACAGGCCAACTACGCCGCCGCCAACGCCTGCCTGGACGCGCTGGCCGGCCGGCGGCGCGCTGCCGGGCTGCCCGCCCAGTCGCTGGCCTGGGGCCTGTGGGCGCCGCCCAGCGGCATCACCGGCGCACTGTCCGCGGCGGACCTGGCCAGGATGGCCCGCGCCGGAGTGCAGGCGCTGTCCGCCGAGGAGGCGCTGGCGCTGTTCGACACGGCGCTGGCCCTGGACGACCCGGTGCTGCTGCCGGCCAAGGTCCGCCCGGGCACCGCCGACCCGGCGCTCCTGCCCCCTCTGCTGCGCGCCTCGGTCCGCGGCACGCGGCGCCGGACCGCCGCGGTCGCCGACCCCGCTGCGGCGGCTGCGCCGGCCGAACTGACCGCCGGGCAACTGCTGACACTGGTGCGCGCAGAGACCGCCGCCGTCCTCGGCCACGCCGACGCCGACGCCGTCGACCCGCAGGCTGAGTTCCGCGCACTGGGCGTGGACTCGCTGTCCGCGGTGGAGCTGCGCAACCGGCTCACCTCGGTCACCGGCACCACCCTGCCGGCCACCCTGGTGTTCGACTATCCGACCCCCGCCGCGCTGGCGGCGTACCTGAGCCAGGATCGGCCCGAGGAGACCTCCCCGGCCGGCACCGCCGTCGTCACCGACGACGAGCCCATCGCGATCGTCGGCATGGCCTGCCGGTTCCCGTCCGAGATCCGCTCCCCGGAACAGCTGTGGCGGTTCCTGCTCGACGGCGGCGACGGCATCACCGAGTTCCCCACCGACCGAGGCTGGGACCTGGACACACTGTTCGACGCCGACCCCGACCGGCCGGGCACGTCGTACACCCGGCACGGTGGATTCCTGCGGGACGCCGCCGGCTTCGACGCCGAGTTCTTCGGCATCAACCCGCGCGAGGCGCTGGCCACCGATCCGCAGCAGCGGCTGCTGCTGGAAACCTCCTGGGAGACCTTCGAACACGCCGGGATCGACCCGGCCGCGGTGCGCGGCAGCCGGACCGGCGTGTTCGTCGGCGTGATGCGCCAGGACTACGGTCCGATGCTGCACCACGCCGCGCAGGGCGTGGAGGGCTACCGGCTCACCGGCAGCGCGGCCAGCGTCGCCTCCGGCCGGCTCGCCTACACGTTCGGCCTGGAAGGCCCCGCACTGACCGTGGACACCGCCTGCTCGTCCTCGCTGGTGGCGCTGCACCTCGCCGCCCAGGCGCTGCGGCGCGGCGAGTGCGACCTGGCGCTCGCCGGTGGGGCCACCGTGATGGCCACCCCCGGGCTGTTCGTGGAGTTCTCCCGGCAGCGCGGCCTGGCCGCCGACGGCCGGTGCAAGTCCTTCTCCGCCGACGCCGACGGCACCTCGTGGTCGGAGGGCGCCGGAATGCTGCTCGTGGAGCGGCTGTCCGACGCGCGCGCCGCCGGTCACCGGGTGCTGGCCGTCGTACGCGGCTCCGCGGTCAACTCCGACGGCGCGTCCAACGGCCTCACCGCGCCCAACGGCCCGTCCCAGCAACGGGTGATCCGCGCCGCGCTGAGCAGCGCCGGGCTGTCCCCTTCGGACGTCGACGCGGTGGAGGCACACGGCACCGGCACCACCCTGGGCGACCCCATCGAGGCCCAGGCCCTGCTGGCCACGTACGGCGCCGATCGCGACCAGCCCCTGTGGCTCGGCTCGGTCAAGTCCAACCTCGGGCACACCCAGGCCGCCTCCGGCGTCGCCGGGATCATCAAGATGGTCCTGGCACTCCGGGCAGGGCTGCTGCCCCGCACGCTGCACATCGACGCACCCAGCCCGCACGTGGACTGGGCCTCCGGGGCGGTGTCCCTGCTGACCGAACCGCAGCCCTGGCCGGACACCGGCCGGGCCCGCCGTGCCGCGGTGTCCTCGTTCGGGGTCAGCGGCACCAACGCGCACATCGTCATCGAGCAGGCCCCGGCCGAGACGCCCCCGGCGCCGCCGGCCCGGGCGCCCCTGCCACTGCCGGTCGTGGTCTCCGCCCGCACCGAGGCGGCCCTGCGCGAGCAGGCCGCCCGGCTGCTGACCCACCTCGGGGCACACCCGGACGTCGAACCGGCGGCGCTGGCACACTCCCTGCTGACGACGCGCGCCGCGCATGCGTACCGGGCCGTGGTGCTGGCTGAATCGGGGGGTGGGCCGGCTGATCCACCTGCCGGGCCGTCCGATCCACGGGCTGGGCTGTCCGATCCACGGGCCGGGCTTGCCGCCCTCGCCGAGGGCACTCCCGATGCCGACGTCGTCACCGGCTGTGCCGCCGACGCCGGGAAGCTGGCGTTCCTGTTCCCCGGCCAGGGCTCCCAGCGCCTCGGCGCGGGCCGCGAACTGGCCGCCGAATTCCCCGCCTACGCCGCCGCGTTCGACGTGGTGTGCGCCGAACTCGACCGGCACCTGCCCAGGCCACTGCGCGAGGTGCTGTTCGCCGTCGAGGGCAGCCCCGAGGCCGCGCTGCTCGACCGCACCGACTTCACCCAGGCCGCGCTGTTCGCCGTAGAGGTCGCACTGGTCCGGCTCGCGGAGAGCTGGGGCCTGCACCCGGACCTGGTGGCCGGCCACTCGGTCGGCGAGATCGTCGCCGCCCATGTCGCCGGGGCGCTGAGTCTGCCCGATGCCGCCGCGCTGGTCACTGCCCGCGGCAGGCTGATGGCGCGGGCCACCCCCGGCGGCGCGATGGTCGCCATCCAGGCGACCGAGGCCGAACTCGCCCCGGTGCTGGCCGCGCACGCCGGGCAGGTGCGGCTGGCCGCGGTCAACGGCCCCGCCTCGGTGGTGGTGTCCGGCGACGCCGTCGCGGTCACCGAGATCGGCGCCCAGTGGCGTGAACGGGGCCGCCGTACCCGCCAGTTGCGGGTCACCATGGCTCCGCACTCCCCGCACGTGGACGGCATCCTGGCCGAGTACCGGGAGATCGTCACCGGCATCCCGTTCACCGCGCCACGGTTGCCGGTCGTGTCCACGGTGACCGGGGCGCCGCTGTCGGAGCGGGAGATCACCGACCCGGAGCACTGGGTGGCCAACGTCCGGGACAGCGTACGGTTCCTGCCCGCGGTGCGCGCCCTGGCCGAGGCCGGAGCCACCGCGTTCGTCGAGATCGGGCCGGCCGCTGTACTGACCGCGATGGCCCGCGACTGCCTGCCCGGAAGCGAAACCGGGCCCGAGTACGGGCCCGAGACCGGAACGGAACCCGGGACCGAACCGGGGGCCGAGCCGGGGGCCGCGACCGGAACGGAAGCCGGGGTCGCGCCCGGAACGGACCCCGCCGTCGAACGGATCGTGCTGCCCACCCTGCGCGACGGCCGGGACGAGATCCCGGCCCTGCTGGAAACGCTGGCCCGGCTGCACGTGCACGGCGTCTCCCCGGACTGGGCCGCGGTCACCGAAGGCCGCGCACCGGCGCCGGTTCCGCTGCCCACCTATCCGTTCCAGCACCGCCGGTTCTGGATGACCGGCGAGACGGCCGCCGGCGCCGGCGCGGCCGGCCTCGGCCCGGTCGGGCACCCCCTGCTCGGCGCGGCCCTCACGCTGGCCGACGGCGCCGGGGTGCTGTTCACCGGGCGGCTGTCCACCACCACCCAGCCGTGGCTGGCCGACCACGTGGTGGCCGGCCGGATCGTGCTGCCCGGCACCGCGTACGTCGAGCTCGTCACCCGCGCCGGGGACGAGCTGGGCTGCGGCCGGATCACCGAACTGACCCTGGACACGCCGCTGGTGCTGGCCGAGCGGGGCGGCGCCGCGCTGCAACTGGTGCTCGGCGCGCCCGACGAGCAGGGCCGCCGCGCGGTGACCCTGTACTCCCGGGCCGAGGCGGGCATCACCGACGAGCCGTGGACCCGGCACGCCACCGGCACCGTCGAACCGCCGGCCGGCGTCGCGCCGGCGCTGGGGGACTGGCCTCCGGCCGACACGGCCGAGACCGAACCGGCGGAGCTGTACCAGCTGCTGGCCGACCGCGGCCTGGCCTACGGACCGGTGTTCCGCGGACTGCGCACGGCCTGGCGGCGGGACACCGCCACCGGCGCCGAGGTGTTCGCCGAGGCGGAACTGCCCGCCCCGGCCGAACCCGGCGGCTTCGGGATGCACCCGGCGCTGCTGGACGCCGCGTTGCACGCGCTCGCCACCGACCCCGAGGCGAGCACGGCCGCCCTGCCGTTCGCCTGGACCGGGGTGACCCTCTGGCAGCCCGGCGCCACAACCCTGCGGGTGCGGCTGACTCCGGTCGACGGCGGTATCACCATCACCGCGTACGACAGCCACGGCTCCCCGGTACTCACCGCGGACAGCCTCGCACTGCGCCCGCTCCCCGCCGACCTGCACACCGGCACCGAGGCACTGCACACGGTGGACTGGACGCCGCTGCCCATCGCCACCGAGGGCTCCGCCCCGACCGACGGGGGCAGGCAGGCCACGGCTGCCGAGGGCCCTGCCCTCACCGATCCGGGCGGGCACGCCACGGCCGCCGAGGGCCCCGTGCCCACCCGTCTCGCCGAGCACCGCACTGGCACCGAGGGCCCCGCCTCCACCGACCCCAGCGCGCCCCCCACCAGCACCGAGGACTCCGTGCCCACCGAACTCGGCGGGCACGCCACGGATGTCGAGGGCTCCCGGCCCACTGATCTCGGCGAGCACCACACTGGCACCGAGGGCCCCGCCCTCGCCGATCTGGGCGGGCACGCCACGGGCGTCGAGGGCCCTGCGCCCACCGGTCTCGGCACGCCCGCCACCGGCATCAAGGCCCCCGCCCCCACCGCCGCCAGCGCGCCCCCCACCCGCGCCAAGGCCCCCGCCCCCGCCCTCACCCGCACCACGGCTCCCACCCCCACCAGCCTCGGCCCCGACCTCGACCTCGCCGTCGTGGCCGAACCGCCGGAGTGGCTGCTGGCGTCGTTACCCGCCGTCGAGGACGCCCCGGCGCGGATCGCCACCGCCGTCCATCAAGTGCTGGCTCTGGTGCAGGAGTTCCTGGCCCAGGAACGGTTCGCCGCCAGCGCCCTGGTGCTGCGTACCTCCGGTGGAACCGACGGCACCGACCTGGCCGCCGCGGCCGTGTGGGGTCTGGCCCGCTCGGCCCAGTCGGAGAACCCGGGCCGGATCGTGCTGCTGGACAGCGATGGCAGCGTGCCCGACAACGTCGCCCTGGCCACCGGCGAGCCCCAACTGGCCGTCCGTGACGGCGCGGTGTTCGTGCCGCGGCTGGTCCGGGCCGAAGCCGGCGAGCCCGCAGTCTGGGATCCCGAGGGCACCGTGCTGATCACCGGCGGCGCCGGGGCGCTCGGCTCGGTGCTGGCCCGGCACCTGGCCGCCGAGCACGGTGTACGGCACCTGCTGCTCACCGGCCGCCGCGGCCCCGACACGCCGGGCGCCGCCGGACTGGTCGCCGAGCTCGCCGGACTCGGCGCCACCGCCGAGGTGGTGGCCTGCGACGCGGCCGACCGGGACGCGCTGGCCGCGCTGCTGGCCGGCATCCCCGACGAGCACCCGCTGACCGCCGTGGTGCACGCCGCAGGGGTGCTGGACGACGGGATGCTCACCGCGCAGACACCGGAGCGTGTCGACCGGGTCTTCCGGCCCAAGGTCGACGCCGCGCTGCACCTGGACGAGCTGACCCGCGGGCACGACCTGGCCGCGTTCGTGCTGTTCTCCTCGGCCGCCGGGATCCTGGGCAGCCCGGGGCAGAGCAACTACGCCGCCGCCAACGCCGTGCTGGACGGCCTGGCCGCCCGACGCCGCGCGGCCGGCCTGCCCGCCGTGTCGCTGGCCTGGGGCCTGTGGGCCGGCGCCGGCGGCATGGGCGACGCCGCGGACGGCGCCGCCCGGCAGCGCATCGAACGGCTCGGTGTGACGCCGCTCGACGCGGCCGAGGGCATGCGGCTGTTCGACGCCGCCGTACCGGGCGGGACCGCGCTGGCCGTCCCGGTCCGGCTGAACCTGGCCGTGCTGCGCGAGCAGGCCCGCACCGTCCCACCGGCACCGCTGCTGCGCGGCCTGGTCCGCGTCCCGGCCCGCCGCGCCACACGCACCGGCGCGCTGCAGGCCGCGTTCGCCGGGCTCGACGAGGCCGCCCGCGCCAGGCTGGTGCGCGACACCGTACGCACCGCGGTGGCCGCCGCCCTCGGCCACGGCAACGCGGCCGACCTGGGCGACCGGCGCGCCTTCACCGACCTCGGTTTCGACTCGCTGACCTCGGTGGAACTGCGCAACCGGCTGGCGGCCGGCACCGGACTGGCGCTGCCCGCCACGCTGGCCTTCGACCACCCGAGCATCGCCGCCGTAGCCGACCACCTGCTGGGCAGGCTCACCGCGGCCGCCGCCCCGGCACGCACCGCACCCCGGCGCACCGGCCCGGCCGACGAGCCGATCGCCGTCGTCGGCATGGCCTGCCGTTACCCGGGCGGGGTGCGCTCCCCGGAGGACCTGTGGCGGCTGGTGGCCTCCGGCGGCGACGGCATCTCGCCGTTCCCCACCGACCGCGGCTGGGACACCGAACGGCTCTACGACCCCGACCCCGACCGCGCCGGGCACACCTATCTGACCAAGGGCGGATTCCTGCACGACGCGGCCGAGTTCGACGCCGCGCTGTTCGGTATCTCGCCGCGCGAGGCGCTGGCCATGGACCCGCAGCAGCGGCTGTTGCTGGAGACCTCCTGGGAGGCGCTGGAACGCACCGGCATCGACCCGCTGTCGCTCAGGGACACCGACACCGGCGTGTTCGTCGGCGTGATGTACCACGACTACGCCACCCGGCTCCCCAGCACCCCGCAGGACGTCGAGGGCTACCTCGGCGCCGGCACCGCGGGCAGCGTCGCCTCCGGTCGGGTCGCCTACGCCTTCGGCCTGCAGGGCCCGGCGGTCACCGTGGACACCGCCTGCTCGTCCTCGCTGGTCACCCTGCACCTGGCGGCGCAGGCGCTGCGCGCGGGGGAGTGCTCGCTGGCGCTGGCCGGCGGCGCGACCGTGATGTCCACGCCCGGTACCTTCATCGAGTTCTCCCGGCAGCGCGGTCTGGCCGCCGACGGCCGGGTGAAGGCCTTCTCCGCGGACGCGGACGGCACCGTCTGGTCCGAGGGCGTCGGCCTGCTGGTCGTGGAGCGGCTGTCCGACGCGCGCCGCAACGGCCACCGGATCCTCGGCGTGCTGCGCGGCTCGGCGGTGAACCAGGACGGCGCGTCCAACGGGCTCACCGCGCCCAACGGCCCCTCGCAGGAACGGGTGATCCGCGCCGCGCTGAGCAGTGCCGGGCTGTCCCCTTCGGACGTCGACGTGGTGGAGGCGCACGGCACCGGCACCGCCCTGGGCGACCCGATCGAGGCCCAGGCCCTGCTGGCCACCTACGGCGCCGACCGCGACCAGCCCTTGTGGCTCGGCTCGGTCAAGTCGAACATCGGGCACACCCAGGCCGCCGCCGGGGTCGCCGGGGTGATCAAGGTCGTACAGGCGATGCGGCACGGCCTGCTGCCGCGCACCCTGCACATCGACGCCCCCACCCCGCACGTGGACTGGTCGGACGGCGACGTACGGCTGCTCACCGAGGCACGGCCCTGGCCGGAACGCGACCGGCCGCGCCGTGCCGCGGTGTCCTCGTTCGGGATCAGCGGCACCAACGCGCACGTGATCATCGAGCAGGCCCCGGAGAGCCCGGCCCCGCGACCGGCGCCCCAGGGGGTGGTGCCGGTGCCGCTGTCCGGCAACACCGAGGCGGCGCTGCGCGCCCAGGCCGGCCGGCTGCGGACCTGGCTGGCCGCCGAGCCGGACGCCGGGCCGGCCGAACTGGCCGCGGCCCTGACCGCCGGGCGCGCCGCGCTGACCCACCGCGCCGTGGTGGTCGCGGCCAACCGGGAGGACCTGCTCTCCGGGCTGACCGCGCTGGCCGCCGGGGACACCGCACCGCACCTGGCCACCGGAGCCGCCGGGGCCGCCGGCCGCACGGTGTTCGTGTTCCCCGGTCAGGGTGCGCAGTGGGCGGGGATGGCGCTGGAACTGCTGGAGTCCTCGCCGGTGTTCGGGGCGCGGATGGCCGAGTGTGCCTCGGCGCTGGGTGAGTTCGTGGGCTGGTCGTTGCTGGGTGTGTTGCGGGGTGAGGCCGGTCAGCCGTCGTTGGAGCGGGTGGATGTGGTGCAGCCGGTGTCGTTCGCGGTGATGGTGTCGCTGGCGGCGCTGTGGCGGTCGTTCGGGGTCGAGCCGGATGCGGTGGTGGGTCATTCGCAGGGTGAGATCGCGGCGGCCTGTGTGGCGGGAGCGCTGTCCCTGCGCGACGCCGCGCTGGTGGTCTGCGTGCGCAGCAGGCTGATCGCCGAGGAACTGACCGGACACGGCGGGATGGTGTTCCTGGCGCTGCCCGCCGACGAGGTGACCGCCCTGCTGCCCCCCGGGGCAACGGTCGCCGCGGTCAACGGCACCGCCTCCACGGTGGTCTCCGGCGAACCCACGGCACTCGACCGGCTGCTGGCCGACTGCGACGCACGCGGGATACGGGCCCGCCGGATCGCGGTGGACTACGCCTCGCACTCCGCGCAGGTGGAGCGCATCGAGACACACCTGGTCGAGGCCCTCGCCGGGGTGCGCCCACGCAAGGCGGCCGTGCCGATGTTCTCCACGGTCACCGCCGACTGGGCCGACCCGGCCGCGCTGGACGCCGGCTACTGGTACCGCAACCTGCGCCGGACCGTCCGCTTCGAAGAATCCGTGCGTGCCCTCGCCGAACAGGGCCACCGCGGGTTCGTCGAGGTGAGCCCGCACCCGGTGCTGGCGCCCGGGATCGACGAGACGCTGGACGAGGTGACCGTCGTAGGGTCGCTGCGCCGCGACGAGGGCGGCCTCGACCGGTTCCTGCTCTCCGTCGCCGAGGCGCAGGTCGCCGGGCTGCCGGTGCGGCTGGCCGCCGCCGTCGACGGGCCGCGGCCCGCCCCGGTGGACCTGCCCACGTACGCCTTCCAGCGGCAGCGCTTCTGGCTGTCCGCCCCGGAGCACACCGGCACCGACGCGGCGGACGGCGCGTTCTGGGCGGCGGTCGACCCCGCCGACCCGAAGGCGCTGGCCGACCTGCTGGGCGTACCGGCCGAACCGCTCGCCGAGGTGCTGCCCGCACTGGCCGCCTGGCGCTCCGCCCAGGAGGCGAGCACCACCACCGACGGATGGCGCTACACCGTCGGCTGGCGACCCGTCGAGGCGGCCGAGGCCGTGCTGACCGGCACCTGGCTGGTCGTCAGCCCGGACGGGCTGCCCCTGGCCGAGGACTGCGCCGCCGCCCTCACCCGCGCCGGGGCCGAGGTCCGCGTGCTCGGCCCGGACGCCGTACCGGCCGAGGCGGCCGGCGCGTCCGGGGTGGTCTCGCTGCTCGGCCTGGCCGAGGGCCCGCACCCGGAGCAGCCCGCCGTGCCCGCGGGCCTCGCCGCCACCCTGGACCTGGTGCGCGCCCTGGCCGACACCGGCGCCGTGCTGTGGCTGGTCACCAGCGGGGCGGTCGCCGCCACCCCGGCCGACCGGGTGCCGCACCCCGAACAGGCCATGCTCTGGGGCCTGGGCCGTACCCTCGCGCTGGAACACCCGAAACTGTACGGCGGCATCCTCGACCTGCCCGAGGACCCGGGCCGCGGTCTCGACCGGCTGGCCGGGCTGCTGGCCGGCACCGAGGACCAGGCCGCCGTACGCGACACCGGGGTGCTGGTGCCGCGCCTCGCGCGCGCCCCGCTGGGCGGGCGTACCCCGGTCCGGCCGTGGCAGCCCACCGGCACCGTACTGGTCACCGACGGCCTCGGACCGATGGGCCTGCCGGTGGCCCGCTGGCTGGCCGGCAACGGCGCGCAGGCGCTGGTGCTGACCACCGACGACCCGGCCGCCACCGCCCCGGACGATCTCGGCGTTCCGGTCACCCTGAGCAGCTGCGACCCGGCCGACGCGACCGCGCTGGCCGAACTCCTCGCCGCCGTCCCGGCGGACACACCGCTCACGGCGGTGGTGCACACCGCGGGCGCGCTGCGCTCCGGCCCGCTGGCCGGCACCGGCCTCGCCGAGCTCGCCGCCACCCTCGACGCCAAGGTGCGCGGCGCGGCCAATCTGCACCGGCTCACCGGCGAGCTGGACGCGTTCGTGCTGTTCTCCTCCGTCGCGGCCACCTGGGGCGGCAGCGAGCAGGGCGCGTTCGCCGCGGCCAACGCCTACCTCGACGCGCTGGCGCAGCACCGGCACGCCCGCGGGCTGCCCGCCACCGCGCTCGCCTGGGGCCCCTGGGAGGGCGCCGGGCTCGGCGCGGCGGACGCCGGCACCGAGGCCCGCCGCCGCGAACAGCTGCGCCGCCGCGGCGTACTGGCGCTGCCCCCCGGGCAGGCGCTCGCGGCGCTGGCCGACGCGGTGCGGCACGCCGACACCACGGTGACCGTGGCCGACGTGGACTGGGCCGGTTTCGCGCCCGCGTTCACCGCCGCCCGGCCCAGCCCGCTGCTGGGCGAACTGCCCGAGGTGCGCGACAGCCTCGCCGCCGTCGACGGTGAACCGGCCGAGCCGGAACTGGCCGACCGGCTCGGCTCGCTGCCCGAGGCCGACCAGCAGCGCGAACTCGTCGAGCTGGTGCGCCGGGAAGTCGCCGTCGTGCTCGGCCACGACGACCCCGACGCACTGCCCACCGGGCGGCCGTTCACCGACCTCGGGTTCGACTCGCTGGCCGCGGTCAACCTGCGCAACCGACTCGGCGCGGCCACCGGCGTACGGCTGTCGGCCGGCGCGGTGTTCGACCATCCCACCCCCGCCGGGCTCGCCGAGCACCTGCGCAGGCAGCTGGTGGTGCCCGCCGCGGCGGCCGTCGGCTCGCTGGACGAGGAACTCGACCGGCTGGCCGGAGTGCTGGCCGGGGTGTCCGGCGAGGACGACCGGCGGCGCGCGCTGACCCGGCTCCAGGGACTGGTCGGCCGGCTGACCCCGGGCCCGGACGGCGATCGGGAGTCGGTCACCGAGCGGCTCGGGGCCGCCAGCGACGAAGAGATCTTCCGGTTCATCGACTCGGAGTTGAGCTGATCATGAGTGACGTCAACCGTCTCCGCGACTACCTGCGCAAGGTCACCGTCGACCTGCACGAGACCCGGCAGCGGTTGCGCGCGTACGAGCAGCGCGACGCCGAGCCGGTGGCCGTCGTGGGCATGGCCTGCCGCTTCCCCGGCGGCATCACCTCACCCGAGGACCTGTGGGAGGTGGTGGCCTCGGGCCGTGACGTGATGTCGGTCTTCCCCACCAACCGGGGCTGGCCGCTGGACCGTCTCTTCGACCCCGATCCGGACCGGCCCGGGACCACCTACGTCAAGGAGGGCGGGTTCCTGCACGACGTGGCCGACTTCGACGCTCCGTTCTTCGGCATCTCGCCTCGCGAGGCGCTGGCCATGGACCCGCAGCAGCGGCTGCTGCTGGAGACCTCCTGGGAGGCGCTGGAGCGCGCCGGCATCGACCCGCTGTCGCTGCGCGGCAGCCGGACCGGCGTGTTCGTCGGCAGCGGCGCGCAGGACTACGGGATGCTCGCGGCCCAGGCCGCCGAGGACCTGGAGGGCTACCTGCTCACCGGCAACGCCGTCAGCGTGCTGTCCGGGCGGCTGTCGTACACCCTGGGCCTGGAGGGCCCCGCGCTGTCCGTGGACACCGCCTGCTCGGCCTCGCTGGTCGCCCTGCACCTGGCCCGCCAGTCGCTGGCCCGCGGCGAGTGCTCGCTGGCGCTGGCCGGGGGAGCGTCGGTGCTGTCCACCCCGGCCGGGTTCGTGGAGCTGTCCCGGCAGCGGGGCCTCGCCCCCGACGGGCGTGTCAAGGCGTTCGCCGAGGCCGCGGACGGCACCGCCTGGGGCGAGGGAGCCGGGGTGCTGGTGCTGGAGCGGTTGTCCGACGCGCGCCGCAACGGCCACCGTGTGCTGGCCGTCGTACGCGGCTCGGCGGTGAACCAGGACGGCGCCTCCAACGGGCTCACCGCCCCCAACGGGCCCTCCCAGGAACGGGTCATCCGTGCCGCGCTGGCCGACGCGGGCCTGGCCGCCGCCGACATCGACGCGGTCGAGGCGCACGGCACCGGCACCGCGCTGGGCGACCCGATCGAGGCCAACGCGCTGCTGGCCACCTACGGCCGCAACCGGCCCGCCGACCGTCCGCTGTGGCTGGGCTCCCTGAAGTCCAACCTGGGCCACGCGGGCGCGGCCGCCGGAGTCGGCGGCGTCATCAAGACGGTGCTGGCACTGCGCGGCGACCACCTCCCACGCACCCTGCACGTGGACGCGCCCACCTCCGAGGCGGACTTCTCCTCCGGCGCGGTCGCGCTGCTGACCGAGCCGCAACCCTGGCCGGAGACCGGCCGCCCACGCCGCGCCGGGGTGTCCGCGTTCGGTATCAGCGGCACCAACGCGCACGTACTGCTGGAACAGGCCGACGAGTTCGCCCCGCCGGAGCCGGACGAGGACGGTTCCGCCGACGGCCGGGCGGCCGCGGACGGTACGGCCGCCTCGACCGGTACGACCGTCACAACCGCCTCGACTGGTACGGCCGTTACGACCGCCCCCGCTCCTACGGCGACCCGCGTGGCTGCCCCGGCCGTCCCCGTCCCCGGCCCCGTCCCCGTCCCCGTGGCCGTATCGGCCCGCACCCCCGAGGCGCTGCGCGCCCAGGCCGAACGCCTGCTGCCCCTGATACGGCGCGGTACCCCGCTGCCCGACCTCGCCGCGGCCCTGCTGCGCTCCCGTTCCGCCTTCGAACACCGGGCCGTGGTCGTCGCCGACGACGCGGACACCACCGTCGAGGGCCTGCGCGCCCTGGCCGAGGGCAGGCCGCACGACGCCGTGGTCAGTGCCACCGCGGCGCCGACCGACGGGGTGGTGTTCGTGTTCCCCGGCCAGGGCTCGCAGTGGGCGGGCATGGCCGCCGAACTGCTGGACTCCGCCCCGGTGTTCGCCGCACACCTCGCCGCGTGCGACACCGCGGCCCGCGCCTTCGTGGACTGGTCCCTCACCGACGTGCTGCGCGGCGCGCCCGGCGCGCCCGACGTGGAGCGCATCGAGATCCTGCAACCGGTGCTGTTCGCGGTGATGGTGTCGCTGGCCGAGCTGTGGCGCTCCTACGGCCTCGCCCCGGCCGCGGTGGTCGGCAGCAGCCAGGGCGAGATCGCCGCCGCATACACCGCGGGGGCGCTGTCCCTGCACGACGCGCTGAAGATCGTGGTACTGCGCAGCCAGTTGTTCGCCGACGAACTGCGCGGCAAGGGCGCGGTGGTGTCGGTGGCCGCGTCCGAGCAGCAGGTCCGCGCCCGGCTGGCCGCCCAGGGCGACGCACTGCACATCGGAGGCGTCAACGGCCCGGGCGCGGTCACCGTGGTCGGCGCGCCGGACGCACTGGAGCGGTTCGTCGCCGAGGCCACCGCCGACGGGCTGCGCGCCCGGCTGGTCGGCTCCACCGTCGCCTCGCACTGCGACCAGGTCGACCCGCTGCGCGCACGCATCCTGGACCTGTTCGCCGACGTCCGACCCACCGCCACCGAGGTGCCGTTCTGCTCCACCGTCACCGGTGCCTTCACCGACACCGCCACCCTGGACGCGCGGTACTGGTTCGACAACGCCCGCCGGCCCGTGGCCTTCGACCCGGCCGTCCGCACCCTGCTGGCCGCCGGGTTCCGGTTCTTCGTCGAGGTCAGTCCCCATCCGGTGCTGGTCACCGCGGTGCAGGAGATCGCCGAGGACGCCGGGGCCGACGCGGCCGTGGTCGCGTCGCTGCGCCGCGACGAGGGAGGCCCGGACCGGTTCCTGCGCTCGGTGGCCGACGCGCACACCCGCGGCGCCCCCGTGGACCTCGGCGTCGCCCTGGCCGGCCGGGACACCACCTGGGTGGACCTGCCGACCTACCCCTTCCAGCGGCAGCGCTACTGGCCCGAGCCCGACCCCACCGCCGTACCGGCCGCGGCGGACCCGGTGGAGGCCGGCTTCTGGGCAGCGGTGGAGGACGCCGACCTGGCCCGCCTCAGCGACGAGCTGGCACTGGACGCCGAACCCCTGGCCGTGGTGCTGCCCGCACTGTCGGCCTGGCGGCGGCAGCGTCGCGAGCAGTCCGTCGTGGCCTCCTGGCGCTACGCGCTGGACTGGCGGCCGGTGTCCGACCCGGCGAGCGCCCGGCTGTCCGGGGACTGGCTGGTCGCCGTACCACCCGGGCACACCGGACCGGAACCCGAAGCGCTGGCCCGGCACGGCGCCCGGGTGATCCGGGTCGAGGTGGCCGCCGGTCCGCCGGACCCGGATGCCCTGCGTACCGCGCTGGCAGGCGTACGGCCCACCGGCGTGCTCGCCCTGCTCGGCGGGCCGGCCGCCATCTCCCTGGTCCGCGCCCTGGTCGAGGTGGGCATCGAGGCCCCGCTCTGGTTCACCACCACCGGCGTGGTGGCCCTGGACGCCGAGCCGGACGGTGACCCGGACCAGGCCGCGCTGTGGGGACTGGCCCCGACCGTGTCCCTGGAACACCCCGGCCTCAGCGGCGGCATCGTCGACCTGCCCGCCCGGCCCGACGAACGTGCCCTGACCCGCTGGTGCGCGGCCCTGTCCGGGCGTACCGGCGAGGAACAGCTCGCCGTCCGCCCGGCCGGGCTGTTCGCCCGCCGCCTGGTGCGCAGCCCGCTGACCTCCCCGCTCGGCGCCGCCTGGCGGCCCACCGGCACCACCCTGGTCACCGGCGCCGACAGCGCCGTCGGCGCGGCCGTGGCCCGCTCGCTGGCCGCCGCGGGTGCCCCCGCGCTGCTGCTGACCGTCGACCCGGGTGCCGTCGTTACCGAGGAGGCCATCGCTGAGCTGCGCGCACTGGGCGCCGAAGTGTGCGCTGCCGCCTGCGACCTGACCGACCGTGAAGCGGTGGCCGCGCTGCTCGCCGGGCAGCCGCTCACCGCCGTGGTGCACACCGCCGTACCACTCACCGAGGCGCCACTGAGCACCCTCGACGCCGCGCCGAACCCCGGTGTCACCGCCGCATGGCATCTGCACGAGCTCACGCGCGACGCCCCGCTCACCGCGTTCGTGCTGTTCTCCTCCGTCTCCGGCACCTTCGGCGGCGTCGGCCAGGCCGGCTACGCCGCCGCCTGCGCCGCGCTGGACGCGCTCGCCGAGCACCGCGCCGCGGCCGGGCTGCCCGCCCTGTCGGTGGCCTGGGCACCCTGGGACGAGCCGGCCGACACCACGGGCGTGGCGGCCACCCGCCGGGAACGGCTGGCCGGCCGTGGTATCGGGGTGCTGGACGAGCGCCGTGCCCTCGCCGCGCTCGGCGACGCGCTCACCGCGGGGGACACCCGTCTGCTGCTGGCCGACGTGGACTGGCCGCGGTTCCGCGCCGCGTACACCTTCACCGGCCCGCGCCCGCTGATCGCCGAGTTCACCCCAGGCCCCGGCCGCCACGAGACCACCGGCCCGGCCGGGCCGGACGCCGGCGCGCTGGCCGCGCTGCCCGCCGCCGAGCGGTACGGCGCGCTGCTGGCCGCGATCACCGGGCAGGCCGCGGCCATCCTGGGCTTCCCGGACGCCTCCGCGATCGATCCGGCCCGCCGGTTCCTGGAACACGGCTTCGACTCGCTGACCACCCTGGAACTGCGCAACCGGCTGTCGGCGGCCACCGGGGTACGGCTGACCGCGCCCGTCCTGTTCGAGCACGACACCCCCGAGGCGCTGGCCCGGCACCTGCAGGGCGAACTCGGCCCGGATCCGGCCGCCGGCACCGCCGCCGACCCCGGCTCCCTCGGCGGCCTCTACCAGCAGGCGAGGGAAGCCGGAAAGATCGGCGAGTTCGTCGAACTCCTCGGTACCGCAGCCAAGTTGCGCACCACCTTCGGCAAGGCGGAGGAGGTGGGCGCGCTGCCCGAACCGGTGGAGCTGAGCGCGTACGACGAGGGCCCGGTGCTGGTCTGCCTGCCCACCGTGCTGGCCACCTCCGGCCCCCACCAGTACGCCCGCTTCGCCGCCGGACTGCGTGACCGGCGGGCGGTCTCGGCCCTCGCACTGCCCGGCTACACGGACGGCGAACCGCTGCCCGCCGACCGGCCCGCCGCGATCGAGGCCGCCGCCCGCCAGGTGGAGGCGGCGGCGGGGGAGCGGCCGGTGGTGCTGGTCGGCTACTCCTCGGGCGGCCTGCTGGCGGGCGGCGTCGCCGCCCACCTGGCCGCGCGGGGCCGCCCGGCCGCCGGACTGGTACTCATCGACACCTTCGTGTTCGGCCCCGAACTGGCCACCGCCGGCGCCGCGTTGTTCGAGCAGATGTTCGCACGGCTGGCCGGCGCCGGCGCGGTCACCGACGCCCGGCTCACCGCGATGGGCGGCTATCTGCGGCTGCTCACCGACTGGGAGCCCGCCGACTTCGCGACGCCGGTCCTGGTGGCCCGCGCCACCGAGCCACTCGCCGGGTTCGACCGCCCGCCGGCCGACTGGGCGTACCCGCACGACGAAGTGGAGCTGACCGGCGACCACTTCACCGTCCTCGAAGAGCACGCCGACCGTACGGCCCAGGCGGTGCACGAGTGGTTGGAGAAGCGATGACACAACGGCGTACCACCGTCCTGGTCGTCGGCGCGGGCCCGTGCGGCCTGGCCATGGCCGCGCAGCTGAGCCGGCTCGGCGTCGAGGTCACCGTGGTCGACGCGGAGAACCAGCCGCACACCGGCTCCCGGGCGATCCTGCTGTGGCCGCCGGTGCGCGAAGTGCTCGGCGAACTCGGCCTGGCCGAGCGCGCCGCCCGGGACGGCGTCCAGCCCGCCGCGCTCCACTACCACCTGGGCTCAGGCGCATCCGTGCGGGTGCCGCTGACCGAGGTCAACGCCCCGCTGGTGCTGCCCCAGGAGCGCACCGGGCGGCTGCTGGCCGAAGCGCTGACCGAGCGTGGCATCGACGTCGAGTGGGGCACCCGGGTCACCAAGGTCGCCCCGGACGGACACACGGTCACCGTCACCACGACCCGTGCGGACGGCGGCACCACCGAGATCGAGGCCGACTGGGTGGTGGGCGCGGACGGGCTGCACAGCCAGGTGCGCGCCCAGTTGGGCATCGACTTCTCCGGGGCCCGCTTCCCGGCCACCTTCCTGCTCGCCGAGGGCCGCATCGAGGGCGGGAACGGGACCGGCGGGATCAGCACCGAGGAGATCCACTACTTCCTCGCCGACACCGGCGTCGCCCTGATCGCCCCGCTGCCCGGCGGCGAGTTCCGTATCTCCGGCGCCGTCCCGGAAGGCACCGAGGCCACCGCCGAGCACGCCCAGGCCCTGCTGGACGAGCGCGGCCCCGGCGGCCTTCGCCTCACCGAGGTGCGCACCGTGACGCTGTTCTCCAGCGACGAGCGGGTGGCCGGCGCCCTGCGTTCCGGCCGCTGCTTTCTCGTCGGCGACGCCGCGCACGTGCACAGCCCGATCGGCGGCCAGGGTCTCAACCTCGGCATCCCCGACACCCGCAATCTGGCCTGGAAGCTCGCCGGCGTGGTGCACGGCCGGCTGCACGAGTCGATCCTGGACACCTACGACCCCGAGCGGCGCGCCGCGATCGCGCAGACCCTCCAGGCCACCGGCCGGATGGCGCGCCAGGCCGTGGCCGGTCCCGCGGCCCGCCGGATCCGCGACCTCACCTGGCGGCTGCTCCAGGTCTCCGGAGTGCTGGCCCGCGGCTACGCGCCGATGCTGGCCGGCTGGCGCAGCCGCTACCCGGACGTGCTGCTCGGCGCCCCGGCCGACGGCACGCACCGCTCCAGGCCGCGCCCCGGGACCCGGGACCCCCGGTGGATCCCGAGGCCGTACGACGAACTGGCCGGCCGGTTCCAGCTGATCACCTACGGCGGCCAGGGCACCCAACTCACCACCGCCGCAGTCGAGTTGGCCAGGCGGCTGCCCGGCCTGGTCGCGCACTTCCCGCTGACCGGCCGTACCCAGCGGTTCGTCCTGCTGCGCCCGGACGGCTATGTGGCCGCCTCCGGCACTGCCGACCGGTTCCCCGGCGTCGCCGCGAAGCTCGCGGCACTGGCCCCCACCACGCCCGGCTACGACCGCTCGGTGACGGCCGAGCACCGACCATGAAAGGACACGACATGCCGAACCCCGACGGTGAAGCGGCCACCGGCTGTCCCGTGCACGCCGACGCCGCGGCGGGCCCCCGCCCGTGGACACCCGGGCTGCCCGAGCCCCGCCCGGTGGAGCAGCTGCTGCTGCCCGACGGCAACCCGGTATGGATGATCACCCGGTACGAGGACGCGCTCGCCGCGCTCAACAACCGCAAGCTGAGCAAGAACTTCGACAACGCGCTGCCCGAGCTGTGGCCCTCGCTGGGCTACGACGGGCGCAAGTCCATCCTCAACCAGCACATGAACCTCGCCGACCCGCCCGAGCACACCCGGCTGCGCAGGCTGGTCTCCAAGGCGTTCACCCCGCGCCGGGTGGCCGACCTCGCCGAGCGGATCCAGCAGATCACCGACGAACTGCTCGACGCGGTCGCGGAGGCGGGCACCGCCGACCTGAAGGACGCGTTCATCTCACCGCTGATCTCGACGGTGCTGTACGAGATGCTGGGCGTGCCGCTGGCCGACCGCGACGAGTTCGAGCGCAACACCTACATTTTCGTCGGCCTGGGCAACTCGTCCGGCCCGGAGGAGGTCGTCGCCTCGGTCGGCTGGTTCGAGGAGTACCTGACGAACCTGACCGCGCAGCGCCGCGCCGAACCCGGCCCGGACCTCATCTCCGGTCTGGTGCAGGCCAACGAGGACGGCGACGCCCTCGCCGACCTGGAGATCCGCTCCACGGTCATGCTGCTGCTCCTCGCCGGCGCGGAGACCACCATCAACCTGCTGTCCAACGGCATCCTCGCGCTGCTGCGCAACCCCGAGCAGCTGGCCGAGGTCAAGAGCGACCCCGAGGCGCTCGGCCCGGCCATCGAGGAGCTGCTGCGCCTGACCAGCCCGGTGTTCACCGTGGTGTACCGCTTCGCCACGCAGGACATGGTGCTGGGCGGCGCACAGGTCAGGGCGGGCGAGCATGTGATGATCTCGCTGGCCGCGGCCAATCACGACGCCGGGCAGTTCCCCGAACCCCGGACGCTGGACATCCACCGCGACGCCTCCAAGCACCTGGCGCTGGGCCACGGCACGCACTTCTGCATCGGCGCGCCGCTGGCCAGGCTCAAGGCCCGCATCGCGCTGCGTACCCTGTTCGACCGGTTCGACGACCTCCAACTGGCCGACCCGGAAGAGAAGTTGACCTGGACGCCCAGCCTGGTGGCCAACAGCCTGGACCATCTGCCGGTGACCTTCACCGCGACCACCCCGGTCGCCGCGGGCTGACACCCGGCACACCCCTCGCCCCCCCGCACCGAGACGACATCCTTCCGCGCGGCGACCGCTGTCCCGCGCGGGGTTGGGAACGGTAGTCAATGACCGAAGCACCGATGCTCGACCCGGGCTTCATAGCCCAGCTGCTGCCCTTCGACCCGTTCGACCCGGCTTTCCTGGCCGACCCCTACCCGGTCTATGCGCAGATCCGGGAAAAGGGCCCGGTGACCCGCACCCCGCTGGGGCTGTGGGCGGTGACCGGGCACGAGGCCTGCTCGGCCGTGCTGCGCGACCAGCGCTTCGGCTGGGGCGACGGCGCCACCGTCGCCGACCACTTCCGCACCGAGCCCGACGGCTCGGTAATCCGGCCGTTCATCTTCGCCGACCCGCCCGCGCACACCCGGATCCGGGCCCTGGTCGGCAAGGCGTTCGCCGCGCGCCAGGTGGACCGGATGCGCGCCACCGCCGAGCGGGTCGTGCGCGAGCTGATCGAGACCGCCCGCGCCGAGGCGGGCGACGGCCCGATCGACCTGATGCGTGCGGTGGCGCACCCGCTGCCCGGCCGGATGCAGAACGCGCTGCTGGACGTGCCGGCCGAGCACGCCGCCCGGTTCGACGAGCTGTCCGGCGATATCGCCCGCGGCCTGGACCCGAGCTTCCTGCTCGCCCCCGAGGAGGTCGCCAAACGGGACAGCGCCCGCGCCGAGCTGTACGCCTACATCGGCGAGCTGGCCGAGCAGCGCCGGACCGAGCCGGGCACCGACCTGATCAGCGAGCTGGTCGCCGTCGAGGAGGGCGGTGACACGCTGACCCCGCAGGAGCTGGAGGTCACCTGCACACTGCTGCTCTCGGCCGGGTACGCCACCACGGTCAACCTCATCGGCAACGGCATGTTCGCGCTGCTCGACCGCCCCGCACAACGGGACTGGCTGCGCGCCCACCCCGACCAGGTGCCCGCCGCGGTGGAGGAGATGCTGCGCTTCGACCCGCCGGTGCAGATGATCTCCCGGGTCGCCCTGGCCGAGGCCGAGATCGCCGGGCACACCGTCCAGCCGGGCGAGCAGGTCATGCTGATGATCGGCGCGGCCAGCCACGATCCGGCCGTCTACGACGACCCCGACGAGCTCAGGCTGGACCGGCCCGCCGGCCGCAACCTGGGCTTCGGCCTGGGCATCCACTTCTGCGTCGGCGCGCCCCTGGCCCGGCTCACCGCACAGGCCGCGGTGTCCGCCCTGACCGCGCTGGACCTGGAACCGGTGACCGGAACCCCGGCCCGGGTGCCCAACATCGTCATGCGCGGCCTGGCCGAACTGCCCGTCCGCGTCACCGGCTGAAAGCGCGCCACCCCGGGCGGACTTCGGGGACGTGTGACCACCGGGCGTCCGCGGTGGTCACACGTCCTGCGCTTCCGGTCAGCCGGGCCGCCGTTCGCCCACGCCGTTGCCGGACGCGACCGTACGCCCTGCTCGCCGACCTGACGGAAAACCAGGTGCCCCGGCCGCGTCCCTCTCGTACCGTCATCCCGTACCGAGCGCCGCGACGACCGTACGGCGGCGCCTTGATGTCCGACACAGAGGGGAGTCCGGCCGTGCGCGCACGCACCGCTGTCGTCACTCCCCGTTCCCGGTACGAGGTGATCCTCGTGTCCCGGTGGTGCCGGTGCCCGCTGCGCGGCCGGCACCGGACACCCGTGACGTTCCGCTGACCTGGGACGCACGGGAAATCGCGCTGCCCTCTTCCCGATTCAGTCCTGAACGTCAGGCCTGATCCGCAGAAAGGCCCTGGGCCGTGCGCACGAACACCACCACCCTCGCCGCCGTCCGCAACCTCGGTATCCTCGCCCACGTCGACGCGGGCAAGACCACCGTCACCGAGCGGATCCTGTATGCGACGGGCACCACCCACAAGCGGGGCGAGGTGCACGACGGCACCACCGTCACCGACTTCGACCCGCAGGAACGCGACCGCGGCATCACCATCTTCGCCGCCGCCGTCAGCTGCGCCTGGGACGGCCGCCGCATCAACCTCATCGACACCCCCGGCCACGTCGACTTCGCCGACGAGGTCGAGCGCTCGCTGCGCGTCCTCGACGGGGCGATCGCCGTGTTCGACGCCGTCGCCGGGGTCGAGCCGCAGAGCGAGTCGGTGTGGCGGCAGGCCGACCGGCACGGCGTACCGAGGATCGCGTTCGTCAACAAGATGGACCGCGCGGGCGCCGACCTGGACCGGGCCGTCGAGTCGATTCGGCAGCGGCTGCATCCCGTCCCGCTCGTGGTGCAGCTGCCCATCGGCGCGGAGGACGGGTTCACCGGTGTGGTGGACCTCGTACGGATGCGTTCGCTGGTCTGGGCGACGGATCCCGACGGCGCGGGTACGGCCGTGGAGGGGCCCGTGCCCGAGCCGCTGAGGCAGGAGGCGGCACGGCGGCGCCGGGCGCTGGAGGAGACGGTGGCGGAGCTGCATCCCGCCGCCCTGGAGGAGTTCTGCGACCGGGGGACGCTCGGCTCCGGCACGCTGGCGGAGGCGTTGCGCGACCTCACCCGCACCGGGGGCGGTGTGGTCGTCCTGTGCGGCTCGGCCTACCGCAACCGTGGTATCGAACCGCTGCTGGACGCGGTCGTGGCCTATCTGCCCTCGCCGCTGGACGTCCCCGCCGTACGCGGTGTCCACGAGGGCACCGAACAGCAGCGGGCCGCCGACCCCGAAGTGCCGTTCGCGGGACTGGTGTTCAAGGTGCACGCGAGCACCACCGGACGGCTGGCCTATGTGCGTGTGTACGCGGGCACCATCGAGAAGGGAGACACCGTGTGGGACCCGGGAACCGGGCGCACCGAGCGCGTGGCGCGCATCCTGCGGGTCATGGCGGACCGGCACGTCCAGCTGGACCGGGCGGTCGCCGGTGACATCGTCGCGCTCGCCGGGGTGAAGTCGGCACGGACCGGCTCCACGCTGTGCGACCCCGGTGCCCCGCTGCTCCTGGAACCGCCCGTCGCCGCCGAGCCGGTGGTGTCCGTGGCGGTCGAGGCCCGGCTGCGCGCGGACACCGGCCGGCTGGCGACGGCGCTGGCGCGGCTGGCCGAGGAGGACCCCTCGCTGGTGGTGCGCACCGACGCCGAGACCGGGCAGACGGTGCTGTCCGGGATGGGCGAACTCCACCTGGAGGTCGCGGTGGAGAAGATCCGCCGCGACGGCGGACCCGAGGTGAGCGTGGGCCGACCGCGGGTCGCCTACCGCGAGACGGTCGTCGACGGAGTGTCCGGGTTCGTGTACCGGCACGTCAAACAGGACGGTGGAGCGGGGCAGTTCGCGCACGTCGTCCTGGACGTGGAGCCGCTCGGCGCCGAACCGGGCGCCATCGGCTTCGAATTCCGCTCCGCCGTGGTCGGCGGGCGGGTGCCGCAGGAGTACGTGCGCGCGGTCGAGGCCGGCTGCCGGGACGCGCTCGCCGAGGGTCCGCTGGACGGGCACCCGGTGACCGGGCTGCGGGTCACGCTCACCGACGGCTCCACCCATGTGAAGGACTCCTCCGACACGGCCTTCCGCACCGCCGGCCGGCTCGGGCTCCGCGAAGCCCTGCGCGCCTGCACGGCCGCCCTGCTGGAACCGGTGGCCGAGGTCACGGTCACCGTGCCGGAGGACGCCGTCGGCTCGGTCCTCGGCGACCTCGCCGCCCGGCGCGGCCGGGTCACCGGCTCCGAGACCCGTGGTGGCGTGGCCGTCCTGACGGCGACCGTGCCCCTGGCCGAACTGTTCGGCTACGCCACCCGCCTGCGCAGCCGCACCCAGGGCCGGGGCACCTTCACCGCCCGGCCCGCCGGTTACGCCCCGGCACCGCGACCGGTCCCGGTCCGGTAGCGGGGCGGGGCCCGCACCACCAGCCGACAGGGCGGGTGGTGCGGGCCCCCATCCCGACGCTCCGGCACCGTTCGGTGGGGTGTTCGGGGCGCGCGGGGAACCGCGCTACCAGCCGCGAACGACGCGCAGCCGCCGGACCACAACGCGCCCCGAGCCACGCGGTGTTGTGCTGAGATCTACGGCCGCATGCGCCACGGGGCGGCTCATCGGGCCGTCGACACACAACCGTTGCAGAACGGCGCCGCGGCTCTCCCGTCGCAGGTCACGCACGGTACGGTCGCACAGCGCCGCCGCCCGGCCTCCCCGCTTCTCCCGATTTGCCGGGCAGTCAAGGCGGTTGCCGCTGCCGGATCCCTTGACGAGCGTTTCTCCCGAGGTTTAACTCACGTCCTAAATTAAGCCATGAGGAGCTTCGGGGGCCGAACGGATCCACACGGGTGCCGGCTCACGTGAGCAGCCCTCGGGGTTCTCGACTCCCGGAAAGGGATACCAGGAGCCATGCGCAGCATCCGAGCCGCGGCCACAGGCGCCGTCACCCTGTCTCTCGTCCTCGCGGCCACGGCCTGCGGAGGAGGCTCGTCCAGCGGCGGCGGGTCCGACGACTCACCGAAGACGCTGACGTACTGGGCCTCCAACCAGGGCGCCAGCATCGCCGTCGACAAGCAGGTCCTCCAGCCCGAACTCGACAAGTTCCAGAAGCAGACCGGGATCACGGTGAAGCTGGAGGTCGTGCCCTGGACCGACCTGCTCAACCGGATCCTCACCGCGACCACCTCGGGTCAGGGCCCGGACGTGCTGAACATCGGCAACAGCTGGAGCGCGTCCCTCCAGGCGACCGGCGCGCTGCTGCCGTGGGACACGAAGAACTTCGCCCGGATCGGCGGCAGGGACCGGTTCGTCGACTCCGCGCTCGGCTCCACTGGCGCCCAGGGCAAGGACCCGGCCGCCGTCCCGCTGTACTCGATGGCCTACGCCCTCTACTACAACAAGAAGATCTTCGCCGACGCCGGCATCGCCAAGCCCCCGGCCACCTGGGACGAGTTGGTCGCCGACGGCAAGAAGATCCAGGCCAAGGGCAAGTCCGCGCTCGGCGCCGAGGGCTCGAACCTGGCGGAGAACATCCACCACGTCTTCGTCTTCGCCAAGCAGCACGGCGCCGACTTCTTCACCGCCGACGGCACACCCGACTTCACCGACCCCAAGGTGGTCGACGCGGTGAAGAGTTACGTCGACCTGATGGCCAAGGACAAGGTCATCCCGGTCGGCGACGCCGAGTACGCGCAGAACCAGTCCGTCAGCGACTTCGCCAAGGGCAAGCAGGCGATGCTGCTGTGGCAGTCGGCCTCCGCGAACCTCAAGTCCCAGGGCATGGGCGCGGACGCCTACGGCATCGCGCCCGTACCGGTGATCTCCGGCACCCCCGGCACCGGCACCCAGGTCGACTCGATGGTCGCCGGCATCAACCTCGCCGTCTTCAAGAACACCCACAACCTCGACGGCGCCACGAAGTTCGTGAAGTTCATGACCTCCGACGACGAGCAGAAGATCCTCAACAAGGCCTACGGCACCATCCCGTCGGTCAAGTCCGCGCAAGGGGACCCCGCCTTCGGCACCCCGGACACGACGGTGCTGAAGAACACCCTCGCCACCAGCGCGGCCGCCCTGCCGCAGGTCGCCTCCGAGTCGCAGTTCGAGACGGCGGTCGGTACGGCCGTCAAGGACCTGTTCGCCGACGCCGCCGCCGGGCGCGCCGTGACCACCGACTCGGTCAAGGCCGCGCTGCGGAAGGCCCAGCAGCAGATGCCGGCGGCGTGAGAGGGACGATGACGACCACCGCATTCAAGGAGCCGGTGGCGCAGGCACCGTCCGGTGCGGCTGCGCGCGAACCCCGCCGCCGCACCGGGCGGCTGCGCCGCGCCTCCCTGCCGTACCTGCTGCTCCTGCCCGCCCTGCTGCTCGAACTCCTCGTCCACCTGGTGCCGATGGTCATCGGCATCGTGATGAGCTTCAAGGAACTCACCCAGTTCTACATCCGCGACTGGAGCACCGCCCCCTGGTCCGGCCTCGGCAACTACAAGGTGTCGGTGGACTTCGACGCGCCCGTGGGCGACGCGCTGTTGCACTCCTTCTTCGTCACCGTCGGCTTCACCCTGCTGTCGGTCGCCCTGTGCTGGCTGATCGGCACCGCCGCCGCGATCTGCATGCAGGACACCTTCCGAGGCCGCGGCCTGCTGCGCGCCCTGTTCCTCGTGCCGTACGCGCTGCCCGTCTACGCGGCCGTCATCACCTGGGTGTTCATGTTCCAGCACGACAACGGCCTGGTGAACCACGTCCTGCACGACCAGTTGCACCTCACCGGCAAACCGTCCTTCTGGCTGATCGGCGACAACAGTTTCTACGCCCTGCTCACCGTGTCGGTGTGGAAGGGCTGGCCGTTCGCCTTCCTCATCGTGATGGCCGGGCTGCAGAACATCCCCCGGGAGCTGTACGAAGCCGCCGCGCTGGACGGCGCCGGGACGTGGCAGCAGATCCGCCGCATCACCCTGCCCTCGCTGCGCCCGGTCAACCAGGTCCTGGTGCTGGTCCTCTTCCTGTGGACGTTCAACGACTTCAACACGCCGTACGTGCTGTTCGGCAAGTCCGCCCCCGAGGCCGCCGACCTCATCTCGGTCCACATCTACCAGGCGTCCTTCGTCACCTGGAACTTCGGCACCGGCTCCGCCATGTCCGTCCTGCTGCTGCTCTTCCTGCTCGTCGTCACGGGCGGGTACCTGCTGTTCACCTCGCGCGGACGGAGGGCCGCCGATGTCTAGCCCCAACTCGCCCATGGCACCAGCACGTTCGTTCCTCTGGTCCCGGCGGATCTTCCTCACCCTGCTCACCGGATTCGTGCTGACCCCGGTGTACGTGATGGTCTCCAGCTCGCTGAAGCCGCTCGCGGACGTCACCGGCAAGTTCCGCTGGCTGCCCAGCGGCCTGACCATCCGGCCGTACATCGACATCTGGTCGACGGTCCCGCTCGCGAAGTACTTCATGAACTCGCTGATCGTGGCGGGCGCGGCGACGGTCTGCTCGGTCGTCATCGCCGTGTTCGCCGCCTACGCCGTCAGCCGCTACGACTTCCGCGGCAAGCGCGTCTTCACGGTGACGGTCCTGTCGACGCAGATGTTCCCCGGCATCCTCTTCCTGCTCCCCCTGTTCCTGATCTACGTCAACATCGGCAACGCCACCGGCATCGCCCTGTTCGGCTCCCGCGGCGGCCTGATCCTCACCTATCTGACCTTCTCCCTCCCGTTCTCGATCTGGATGCTGATCGGGTACTTCGACTCGGTGCCCCGGGACCTGGACGAGGCGGCGCTGGTGGACGGCTGCGGCCCGCTCGGCGCGCTGCTCAGGGTCGTCGCACCGGCCGCGGTCCCCGGCATCGTCGCGGTCGCCGTCTACGCCTTCATGACCGCGTGGGGCGAGGTGCTCTTCGCGTCCGTCATGACCAACGACACCACCCGCACCCTCGCCGTCGGCCTCCAGGGCTACTCCACCCTCAACGACGTCTACTGGAACCAGATCATGGCCGCCTCGCTGGTCGTCAGCGTCCCCGTGGTCGCCGGGTTCCTCCTGCTGCAGCGCTATCTCGTCGCCGGTCTGACGGCAGGCGCCGTCAAGTGACCCGAGCGACCCACACCCCTGATCCCGAAGGGACTTCCGTGTCCGAACGCATCGACCTCGCCGCACTCCCGCACGACTTCCTGTGGGGCACGGCCACCGCGGCGTACCAGATCGAGGGAGCCGTCGCCGAGGACGGCCGTACGCCCTCGATCTGGGACACCTTCTCCCACACCCCGGGGAAGGTCGCGAACGGCGACACCGGCGACGTCGCCTGCGACCACTACCACCGCTGGCGCGAGGACATCGGCCTGATGCGGCAACTCGGCGTCAACGCCTACCGGTTGTCGGTGGCCTGGCCACGCGTGCTGCCCGGCGGAACGGGCCCGGTGAACCCCAGGGGCCTGGCCTTCTACGACGAGTTGGTGGACGCCCTGCTGGAGGCGGGCATCACCCCGTCGGTCACCCTCTACCACTGGGACCTGCCGCAGGTGCTGCAGGACCGTGGCGGCTGGCCCGAGCGGGACACCGCCTTCGCGCTCGCCGAGTACGCCTCGGCCGTGGCGGCCCGCCTCGGCGACCGCGTCAAGCTGTGGACCACGCTGAACGAGCCGAGCTGCTCGGCCTGGATCGGCCATCTGGAGGGCACGATGGCCCCCGGCTGGACGGACCTCACCGCCGCCGTCCGCGCCTCCGTCCACCTCCTCCTCGGCCACGGCCTGGCCACCCAGGCGATCCGCGCCGCAGCCCCCGGGGCCGAGGTGGGCATCGTCAACAACCTCTCCACCGTGCACGCCGCCACCGACCGCCCCGAGGACGTGGCGGCCGCCGACCGCCAGGACGGCCATGTCAACCGCTGGTGGCTCGACCCGGTGCACGGCCGCGGCTTCCCGGCCGACATGATCGAGACCTACGGCACCGAACTCCCGCTCCGCACGGGCGACTTGGCGACGATCGCGACGCCGCTGGACTGGCTCGGCCTGAACTACTACTTCCCCGCGTACGTCGCCGACGCGCCCGGCGCCCCGGCGCCGTACGTCCGCGCGGTGCGCCGGGACGGCGTTGCGCGCACCGGCATGGACTGGGAGATCGACGCGAGCGGCATCGAGACGCTGCTGCTGCGGCTCACCGAGGAGTACGCCGCCCGGAAGATCTACGTCACGGAAAACGGTTCCGCCTTCCCGGACGTGGTCCGTCCCGACGGCGGCATCGACGACCCCGAACGCCAGGACTACCTGGAACACCACCTCGCCGCCTGCGCCTCGGCCGCCCGCCGCGGCGCGCCGCTGGCCGGCTACTTCGCCTGGTCCCTGCTGGACAACTTCGAGTGGGCGTACGGCTACGACAAGCGCTTCGGCCTCGTCCACGTCGACTACCGCACCCAGGTGCGCACCATCAAGGGCAGCGGCCACCGGTACGCGGACCTCGTCCGCCGCCACCGCGGCCAGACCCGCCGGGCCGCCTGAACCGGGCCGGTCCGCCGGCCGGTGGACACGGGAGGGGAGCCTTTGCCCACCGGCCCGCACACTCGGGACTGGACGGGGGCGTGACCATGGCGCCCTCACGAGACCATGAAGATATTGTTAGCGGTGTCAACGAGTTCTTCGTTGCGGCTCCAATGCTGCGGGAGTGCGTGGCACTCCACGCGTGACACCGGCCGGCGGCGTGGGGGCACGGTACCGGCCGCCCGAATGCACCCAGGTGCGCACCAGCCGGTACGGCTCACGGTCGGTTTCCTCGCCGGCCCGGCTCAGCCCGCACGAGCCGTTCCGAGGCTCGGTAGCGTGTGCGCCAGGAGTGAGGAGAGGGGGCGGCGCGATGACGGACGGCTTGGGGTGGATCGGCGAGCACTGGTACAGCGGTGCGATCGTCAAGGACGGGATGCTCTCGGACATCTGCCTCACGGCGGTGCGGGGCGTGGACCCGGTGGACTTCGTGGTCCGCCTCGGCGCGGATCGCCCCAAGGCCGAACGGCCCGCACTGTTCAAGGACTTCGACAGGCTGAGCGTGGACCCGGGCGACAGTGTGGCGATGTTCGGCCGCAGCGGCGAGTGGGCGTACGTCCTGGAGGTCGAGCGGTCCACCTGGCACCTCGTCTTCCTCGACCGGCTGGGCGAGGACACCCTGGTGGGGCAGGGGGAGGAACTCGTCTGCCTCGATCGCTTTCTGCACGAGTCCCCATGGGTGTACTACGGCGACGCAGCCGGCGAAATGAGGTCCATCGAGCCCGGCGAGAGCTTGCTGGAGACCGCGTTCCCGCTCACGGACCGGCTCGGGGCGTTCGCAGCGCTGGATGCGGCCATGCGCCGGGCCGGGGCGGTGCGGGAGACCTTCCCCGGCTGCGAGGACCCCGAGGACGAGGACGAGGAGTTGGCGAGAAGGCTGTTCGGCGCGGTGGGCGAACAGCTCGGGCTGTCGCTGCCGCGTCGGGAGATCGAGCAGGGGCTGCTGCCCGCGGTGCACCTGCCCTCGCCCCTGTGAACCGGTAGCAGCGGGGCCGCCGCGCCCTCTCGGCGCGGCGGCCCCCTCTCGGCAAAGCGGTGCTATCGGTTGTTCGCGGTCATGGTGCACTTCACGGTCGTGCTGTCGTCGGAGCACGCCGCGCTCATGTTCGTGTTCAGCCAGTACGGGTCCCGGTCGAGCAGGCGCTGGTTGGCGTTGAAGGTTGCGAACCCGGCCATCGATCCGCTGTTGTCGCTCCCGGAGATCGCGGATCGTCCGCAGACCTCCTTCCACGTCGGCACGAGGCCGTCGATGTTGAACAGGTGCACGGCGCCGTCCTGCTTGCTCGCAAGTGTCTGCACGCAGGCGTCCCCGCTGCCGACCGGGTTCAGGCCGCCGGCGAGTGAGGGCATTCCGCCGCTGTTGTAGGTGGAGTTGAACGCGTACTCATCGCAGTTCGGCTTGTCCGTCGTACCGTTGAGGGCGCCGGTGTCGCCGTTGGGCAGGAAGTAGAGCGACTTGCTGTCGGCCTGGCTGCCGGGGTGGTTGGCCAGCTTGTGCTGGATCAGCCAGGCGTGCGAAGCGGCCTGCGGGTACTTCGCCGCGTTGAAGGTGTAGGTCGCCACGTAGTTGTGGAACACGCAGCCGATCGTCGGCACCTTGTTGACGATCTTGGTGTTGTCGCATCGGATCTGGTCCAGGGCTCCGCCGTTCTCCAGGTCGCCGCCCGCGACGTCCACGAAGACCGCGGGCGTCGACTGAACCGTCTTGCCCGGGATCTTCGGGTTGCCCTGCAGTGCGACCGCGACGCCGAGCTTCATCACCTGCGGCTTGGTGGAGGACGGTCCGGTCAGGGTCGGCCCCCAGAGGTAGGACGCGTCCGAGGTCACGCTGTGGTGGTCCCCGGGCACCCATGCGGCCGCGCCCTGCCAGCCGCCGATGGTCTGGACGGCGCAGTTACCGGAGGGCTCGCAGTCGATCGTCGGGGCGTCCAGGGTGAACGCGGGAATGGTTGCCGGAACGTCCACGTCGGTGACGTTGATCCGCTCGGTGATGTTCCCGGACTGCGGGTCGAGCTTGCGCTCGTCGACCACCAGCGCCTTCACGGTGCCCACGGGAGCGTTGTTGAGGGACGCCTCCCACTCCATGGTGAACGAGGAGCACTCCTCGAAGCGCGTGGTCCACAGCCCCGCCCGCGGGTTGGCCGGGTCGCAGTTGCCGACCAGGGACGGCTGCGCGGCGGCCTTCCCCTGCGAGCCGGTTCCACGGTGGAGGGTGAAGTTACGGCCGTTGTAGGGCTCGGCCTTGCCGCACACCTTCACTCCGTCCGAGGAGGTGGTGCAGCGGGTCGGGAACAACCCGGGGGCGAGGGAGTGATCGCGGCTCGGGCCGGCCGTGGTCTTCCACGGAGAGGGCGGCGCCATCGTGTTCGTGTACGGCTGGGCGGACTGGTCCGGATTCTGCGCCGAGGCATTGGGGTTGGGCAGGGTCAGGTCGACGGACATCCCGACGCGGAATCGCGCCCACGGCGACCACGACGTCTCGTACAGGCCGCTGTCCTTGGCGTAGGCGGAGGTGTGGAAGACGTAGTCGACGTTCGGCTTCAGTCTTCCAGCCCCCACGCTGACGGAGGCGCACCTGACTTGACCAAGTCGGACACCAGGACGCCGTACTGGTTGTCGCTGATCTTGACCTGCGTCTTGGGATTCCCCGACGAGTCGGCGGTCCATACCTCGAAGGTGAGGTTGACCGTGCTGCTGTCGGCGTCGGTCACCGTGTTGCTCAGCTTGACCCTGGGGGTGCTGACCTGCCAGACACCGGAGGCGTCCTTCTTGCCCGGCCCGGCTGACCATCCCCATGGTTTGACCCTGGTTGTGCACCAATCAGCCTGGAGCGGCGCCAGCTGTGGTCCCTGGGGGCTGAGGGCTGAACAGGGCGGAGATGCAGTCACCGGACGCCGGGACGGCCTGGCCGGCGGAAGTCGAGTTCCGCCCAGACCGTCTTGCCGGCGGGCGGGTACGGTTCCGTGCCCCAGCGGTCGGCGAGAGTGATGACAAGGAGGAGACCGCGGCCTGACTCCGCCTCCTCCGGCCGGGCGTCCGTGGTGGGCGCCGGGAGGTGGTCGCCGCGTGCGTCGCTGACGGCGATGCGCAGCATTCCGGTGGCGGTGTCGAGGGTGAGGGCGAGGCGGAAGTCCCGGCCCTGCACCCTGCCGTGCAGGGCGGCGTTGGCGGCGATCTCGGCGACGATCTGCTCGGCGCGTTCGATGACGGCGGGTGACACCTCCCAGGCGCGGAGCTGTTCGGCGGCGAGCAGCCGGGCCAGGCGTGCGCCTCTGCGGGTGGACGACAGCAGCTGGGAGAACGTGTGCAGGAACGCCGCAAGTTGGGGAACGGTGGTCTTCATGGGGCCACCGTGACGGGCGCGCGGGGGCGGGAACCAGGGGTGCGGCCCGTACGGTGCGTCAGCGTACGGGCACGATCGGTGGACGGTACGGGGATCATGCCGTCACGCTGGGTGCTGTCGAGCGCGGGGACGCAGCACGGTACGTACGCACCTGGAGGTGGCCGCGGATGGCGGTGGGCGCGAGTGAGGTCGAGGACATCGCGGTCTGCGAGGCGGAGCGGGAGCCGGACCCCTCCGACAGTCTGCGCACGTTCGGGGCGGTCGTCCAGGCCCTGCGCGAGCACGCGGGGCTCAGCAGGGCGGAGTTCGCCGAGCTGGTCCGCTTCTCCAAACACACCGTGGAGTCCGTGGAGTTGGGGAGGCGCATGCCGGACGAGTCCTTCGTGGAGCGGGCGGAGGAGGCGCTGGGCAACACCGGGGCGCTGAGGAGGGCGGCGAAGTTCCTGACGCGGGGGGAGGCGGGGCTGGCGGCCTGGTTCCGGCGGTGGGCGAGGCTGGAGCGGGTCGCGGTGGGTTTGTGTACGTATGAGTGCCGGTTGGTGCCGGGGTTGTTACAGTCGGAGGGGTACATGCGTGCTCTCTGCGAGAACGACACCCCGCCTCTGTCGGATGACGCGTTGGAGGCTACGGTTCAGGCGCGCTTGGAGCGGCAACGGTTGCTGGGAGAGCGCCCGAACACGGCCTTCGACTTCATCGTGGAAGAGGCAGTGTTCATGCGACGTCTCGGCGGTCTGGACGTGACCCGCGATCTCATCGACCACGTCTTGGAGGCCGTTGCGCCGAGGAACGTCACGCTTCAGATCATGCCCGCGAATGCCGAGCACCACGCATGCATGGCTGGACCGATCCAGCTGTTGGAGACTTCCGACGGCAGTTGGCGTGGGTACTCGGAAGGGCAAGAGAACGGTCGCTTGATCGCTGACCCAAAACAGGTCAGCCGACTGCACATGCGCTATGCAAGACTGCGCTCGCAGGCCCTCTCCCCGAAGGACTCCGTGGGCCTACTGGAGCGGATGCGAGGAGCGCTATGAGCACGTCCGAACTCGACTGGCTCAAGTCCAGTTACAGCAGCGCACAGGGAGACAGCTGCATCGAGGTCGCCGTCACCGAGCAGGACGTGCACGTACGAGACTCCAAGGACGTGACGCGTCCTCACTTCGCCGTCGGCCGGGACGGCTGGGCGCGATTCGTGGGGTTCGCGGCGGGGTGCTGAGCCGCGTTGTCCCGGCGGTCGCGTGATGGCATGTACCGCCGGGCCACAAGGGGTCAGTGAAGGTCGGGTCCGCCCGCCTCTACGATCTCGCCTAGCACGCTGATCTCCTCGTCGGCGTCGTCCGGCACGTCGGCGTCGTCGCCGAGAAACGGTCCGGGTGCCTCCTCGTCAGCGAGATGCGGGTACTTCTCCAGCAGGAACCGACGCCGGTACGCCATCTCGGCGGCGTCGACGATCCCCCAGGCGGAAGTTGAATGCCTTCGCGAACTGCGAGGAAACCTTGGCGACAAGTGTCTCGTTCAGCACCTTCCATGTCTTGCCCCGGTAAAGCGCTTGGGTGAGCTTCGACAGGTCTGCCATCGCGGCAGTCTTGGCGGTGGCAGAACTTGCCGTCCCGACGTTCACGACTGACATCACGAAGAGCTTCTCGGCAGGCTCTTCGGGGTCGTGACCGTAGAACAGCGAGACCTGGCCGACGCCGCGGGACGCAAGCCCGAGGACGAATGCGGCATCGGCGAGGACGAGCTCTCCGCCGGAGATCACCAGTCCCGAGCCCGCTCCCGAGAGCGCCGCGACGGCCGGGTAGTACCAGCTCGCCCTCCGTCCACGGACAGCGTCGACCCGGTTGCACGGACCTGTGGCGGAAACGCGTTCGCTCGGGTTCCTCGGTCTCGACCCTGAACAGGACATCGGCGCCCCGCGTATCTCCCGTCCGTGGGAGGATCCCTCACCATGAGTGCGTCCCCGGCGGTCAGAGCCCTGCGTGCCGCGGTGTTCGCCGCGGTGTGCGTGCTGCTCGCCGCCGCCGGGCACGGGCTCGCCATGGGGGACATGCCGCCGCTGTGGGCCGACGCGGCCGGATTCCTCGCCGTACTCGCCCTCGGCTGGGCACTGGGCAAACAGGAACGATCGCTGCCCGGCATCGGCGCGGCCATGCTGCTCACCCAGGCCGCACTGCACCTCGGCTTCGACGCCGCCCACCCCGACGGCGGGCGCCCGGCCATGCCCGGCCACGCCATGGCGGCGATGCACGCCCAGGCGTCGGCCCACCCGCCCACCACCCTGCACGCCACCGCCGCCCACCTCCTCGCCGCGCTGGCCGCCTCCTGGTGGCTGCGGCGTGGCGAGGCCGCGCTGTGGTCGCTGCTGCGGCGGGCCGCCACGCTCGTACCCGGCCTCACCGCCTGGTGGCGCGACACGCCGCTGCCCGCGCCCGCCGGTCCCGCCCCGCGCGTCCCGGCCGCGCCCGGACCGCTCCGCCTGACCCTGTTGCGGCACGCGGTCAGCAGACGGGGACCGCCTGCCCCGATCCCGTACTCGCTCTGACCTGTCCCACACGTCGCCCGTACGGAGATCGACTCACCATGCCCGCATCACGTCTCACCGCGCGCCGCGCCGGAACCGTGGCCGCCGTGGCCGCCGCCACGGTCCTCGCCGCCGCCGGTACCGCTTCCGCGCACGTCACCGTCCACCCCCAGAGCTACGCCAAGGGGGCCACCGACGGCGTGCTCACCTTCCGCGTCCCCAACGAGGAGGACAGCGCCTCCACCACCAAGGTGCAGGTCTTCCTGCCCACCGACCACCCCGTCCTCGGCGTGCTCGTCCACCCGCAGGACGGCTGGACCGCCAAGGTCACCACCACCAAGCTCAAGACGCCGGTCAAGACCGACGACGGCACCATCACCGAGGCGGCCTCCGAGATCACCTTCACCGGTGGAAGGATCGGCGCCGGGCAGTACGAGGACTTCGACGTCGCCTTCGGTCAACTCCCGGACGACACCGGTCAGTTGGTGTTCAAGACCCTGCAGACCTACTCCGACGGCAAGGTCGCGCGCTGGATCGAGGAATCGGCCGGCGGCGACGAGCCGGTGAACCCGGCCCCGGTGCTGAAGCTGACGGCCGGTGACGCGAGTGCCGCGCCCGCGCCCGCCAAGACCGCCTCCGCCTCCGCCAGTGCCAAGACGGCCGACGCGAGCGACTCCACCGCCCGTGGACTCGGCGTCGCCGGGCTGGTCGTCGGCGTCCTCGGTCTCGCGGCCGCCGCGTTCGCGATCGTACGAAGCCGAGGCGCGCGGTCGTAACGTCGTCCGAAGCCGAGCGAAGGGCCCGGACCGGCAACCCGGTCCGGGCCCTTTCCCACGCCGCCCTGCGGTCTCAGCGCGCCGCCAGCTCCAGCAGCTCCGCCCCGGCCGCCGCCTCCACGGTGATGCGCGAGGTGCGCCACAGCCACCACACGTCCCGCCCGAAGGACCACATCAGCGAGCCCAGGGCGAGGAGCACGATCGCCAGGTTCGCCGGACGGGGAAGGAGCTCGGCGCCCGCCAGGAGCAGGGCTATGCCCTGGACCGCGGCGACGGTCTTGCGGGCGAAGGACGACGGCAGCGGGGCGTTCAGCCAGGGGGCCATGCGGGCCGCGGCGACGAAGGCGTACCGCATCCCGCCGATCAGCAGCACCCACGGGCCGAGCTGCGTGGACACGTACACGCTCAGCACCAGGATCAGGAACGCGTCGACCTCCATGTCGAAGCGCGCGCCGAGCGCGGTCGACGTACCCGTGCGGCGGGCCACCTTGCCGTCGACGCCGTCCAGTATCAGGGCGACGGCGGTCAGGCCGACCAGCAGGGTCACCGGCGGCGCGCTCTCGAAGGAGTCCGCGACCAGCGCGGTCACGCCGCCCACGAGGGTCGCCCGGCCGAGGGTGACCCGGTTCGCGGGGCCGAGGGAACGCAGGCAGGAGCGGTGCAGCGCCCGCGCCAGCACCGCCCAGGTGGCGAACGCGAACGCCAGGCCCGTCAGCCAGCCGGCCGGCCCCATGCCTATCGCCGTGCCGAGCAGGGCCAGCAGCAGGAGCTGTACGCCCGCTCCCACAGCGGTCTCCTGCTGAGGCCTCGCGTCATACGTGTTGTTCAGGGCCACCGCACACCCTCCGGCCGAGTGACAGAGTCGATCACGCCGCGTACTGTGCGCGGCCTGTGCACTTCTCGGTACGTGAACAACTTCCCTACTGTTCAGGAGGATGCCGATGAACCGCTCGGCCCGCGCGTTCTGGCTGCGCTCACCCGGCCACGGCGAGCTGCGCGACATCACCCTCGCGGAGCCCGCCGAGGATGAGGTCCTGGTGCGGGCGCTCTACTCCGGCGTCAGCCGCGGCACGGAGACGCTCGTCTTCCGCGGCGCCGTGCCCGAGAGCCAACACGCCGCGATGCGGGCGCCGTTCCAGGAGGGTGACTTCCCCGGCCCGGTGAAGTACGGCTACCTCAGCGTCGGCGAGGTGGAGCAGGGCCCGGCCGAGCTGATCGGGCGAACGGTCTTCTGCCTGTATCCGCACCAGAGCCGTTACGTCGTTCGGGTGAACGCCGTGACCGTCGTGCCCGAACGCGTGCCCGCCGCGCGGGCCGTGCTCGCCGGGACCGTGGAGACCGCCGTGAACGCCCTGTGGGACGCGGCACCGCAGATCGGCGACCGGATCGCGGTGGTCGGCGGCGGCATGGTCGGCTGCTCGGTCGCCGCACTGCTCGCCCGCTACCCCGGCGTCCGCCTCCAGCTCGTCGACGCCGACCCGGGCCGCGCCAAGACCGCCGAGGCGCTCGGCGTGGACTTCGCCACGCCCGAAGAGGCCCTCGGCGACTGCGACCTCGTCGTGCACGCCAGCGCCAGCGAGGCCGGTCTCACCCGCGCGCTGCAACTCCTCGCCCCCGAGGGTACGGTGGTGGAACTGAGCTGGTACGGCGACCGGCGGGTCTGCCTGCCGCTCGGTGAGGCCTTCCACTCCCGCCGGCTCACCGTGCGCAGCAGCCAGGTCGGCACCGTCTCCCCGGCGGCCCGCGCCGGCCGCACGTACGCCGACCGGATGGCGCTTGCCCTCGACCTGCTCGCCGACCCGGCACTGGACGCGCTCATCACCGGGGAGAGCGCTTTCGAGCAACTCCCGGACGTCATGCCGAAGCTCGCCTCCGGCGAGATCCCCGCCCTGTGCCACCGGATCCGGTACGCCGAGACGGGCCTGACCTGAGAAAAGAGTGAGAGAGGGCTGAACGCGGGGAAGCCAAGAGCCGTACTACACGGCATCCCCCGCCGGGTAGGGACAGGGGGACCAGACGCGTCGTACCTGGAGGGTCGTCCGTTGTTCAGCATCACTGTCCGCGATCACATCATGATCGCCCACAGCTTCCGCGGCGAGGTGTTCGGGCCCGCGCAGCGACTGCACGGCGCCACGTTCCTCGTGGACGCCACCTTCCGCCGGGAGCAGTTGGACGAGGACAACATCGTGGTCGACATCGGCCTGGCCACGCAGGAACTGCGCCTCATCACGGCCGAGCTGAACTACCGCAACCTCGACGACGAACCCGAGTTCGCCGGCGTCAACACCTCCACCGAGTTCCTCGCCAAGGTCATCGCCGACCGGCTCGCCGAACGCATCCACAAGGGCGGCCTCGGCGAGGGCGCCAAGGAACTCGCGGGCATCACCGTCACCCTGCACGAGTCGCACATCGCCTGGGCGAGTTACGAGCGTGGCCTGTGACCGGGACGACCAGGGAGCGGGCACGGCTGACCTACGTCCCGGCGCAGCCCACAGCCGTCGTCGCCGTCGGGAAGGCCGGAATCACCCCCATGTCCCTGCGCACGGTGCACTTCGTCCTGCCGGGCGGCGTCGACGACCCCGCCGCGCCCAGCGGCGGCAACGCCTACGACCGCCGCGTCTGCCTGGACCTGCCCGGCTTCGGCTGGCAGGTCACCCGGCACGCCGCGCCCGGCACCTGGCCGCGCCCCGACCGAGCCGCCCGCGACCACCTCGCCCGCACCCTGGGCGACCTGCCGGACGACGCGGTCGTGCTGCTGGACGGGCTCGTCGCCTGCGCCGTCCCGGAGCTCGTCGGCCCGCACGCCGACCGGCTGCGCCTCGCCGTCCTCGTCCATCTGCCGCTCGGCGACGAGACCGGCCTCGCTCCGGCCGTCGCCGCCGACCTCGACGCCCGCGAACGCGCCGTGCTGCGCGCCGCGCCCGCCGTCATCGCGACCAGCGACTGGGCCGTACGGCGGCTGGTCTCCCACCACGGACTCGCCCCCGAACGGGTGCATGTCGCCGCGCCCGGCGCCGACATCGCCCCGCTCGCGCCCGGCACCGACGGCGTCTCCCGGCTGCTGTGCGTGGCCGCGGTCACCCCGCGCAAGGGCCAGCACCGGCTCGTGGAGGCGCTCGCGACCGTACGGGACCTGCCCTGGACCTGCGAGCTGGTCGGCGGACTCGGCCACGACCCCGAGTACGTGGCGCGGTTGCGGGAGCTGATCGCCCGGTACGGCCTCGCCGACCGGCTGCACCTGACCGGCCCGCGCTCCGGCGCCGACCTCGACGCCACGTACGCCGCCGCCGACCTGATGGTCCTCACCTCCTACGCTGAGACCTACGGCATGGCGGTCACCGAGGCCCTGGCCCGCGGCATCCCGGTCCTCGCCACTGACGTGGGCGGCCTGCCCGAGGCGGTCGGCCGCGCCCCCGACGGCGGAGTACCCGGCATCCTCGTCCCGCCGGAGGACCCGGCCGCCCTCGCCGCCGAACTGCGCGGCTGGTTCGGCGAGCCCGACGTACGCCGCCGGCTCAAGGCCGCGGCCCGCGGCCGCCGCGCCGCACTCGACGGCTGGGCCGCCACCGCCCGCAGCCTCGCCACAGTCCTCGCCCGACTCCCCGAAGCCCCGAGGAGGGCGGCATGACCACGCCGGACATCACGATGAACATGACCTCGATCCCGGCCCAGGGCGGGCCGAGGGAGCCGACTGCGGCGCGTGGGGCCGAGGGCGAGCCGAAGCCGGCTCCAAGGACTGAGGGCGAGGGCGAGGTGGAGGAGGTGGCGTCGGTGCGGGAGACCGGCGACGGTCCTGCGGATGCGGCGGGCGGCACGGGGGCCTTGGGCCCGGATGCCGGGGCCGGGGGCCGAGCCGGCGAGAGTACGGAGACCCACGGTGCGGCTGCCGGTGGCTTCGGCGGTGCCACCGCGCACGCGGAGGGCGCCGCGGACTCCTCGGTCGTCGCCGGGGCCGGTCCCGTCGGCCGTCCGGGTGAGCGGGCCACGGTACGGCTGCGCGATCGCGACGCCGAGCCCGGGGAACCGCCCCGGTACGCGCCCGAATGGCTGCGGCTGCGGGAACCGGCCGACGCCGCCGCCCGCGCGCGGGATGTGCTGGACCCGTTGCGGGTCCGGCTGGCGAACCTGCCGGGCCGCACCGGCGCACTGGCCGTGCACGACCTCGGCTGCGGCACCGGCTCGATGGGCCGCTGGCTCGCGCCTCGCCTGGACGGGGCCCAGCACTGGGTCCTGCACGACCGCGACCCCTATCTGCTGCACTTCGCCGCGGTGGGCTCCCCGCGCTCCGCCGCCGACGGCAGCAGCGTCACCGTCGAGACCCGGCTCGGCGACGTGGCCCGGCTGACCCCGGACGCACTGGCCGGCGCCTCACTGGTCACCGCCTCCGCGCTGCTCGACGTCCTCACCCGCGAGGAGGTCGTCACCCTGGCCGACGCCTGCACCGGGGCCGGCTGTCCCGCGCTGCTCACGCTGTCCGTCGCCGGACGCGTCGAACTCACCCCGGCCGACCCGCTGGACGCGGAGATCACCGAGGCGTTCAACGCCCATCAGCGGCGCGGCGGGCTGCTCGGCCCGGACGCGGTCACCGTGGCCTGCGACGCGTTCGCCGCGCGCGGGGCCACCGTACGCGTACAGCCGAGCCCGTGGCGGCTCGGTCCCGAGGAGTCGGCGCTGACCGAGCAGTGGCTGCGCGGCTGGGTGGGCGCGGCCGTGGAACAGCGGCCCGAACTGCGCGACCGTGCCGAGCGTTATCTGCGGGACCGGCTGGCCGCCTGCGCGGCCGGTGAGCTGCGGGCCGTCGTCCACCACAGCGACCTGCTGGCCCTGCCCCGGCCGACGGGCGGCGCGTCATGACCAGGCGCTCGGCGGCGACGGAGTCCGGACAGCGCTCCGACGCACACAGCACGCACGCGCGCGTGCACCACGGTGGCCCGGCAGGCGTGTGCGTGTACGGCGCCGGTACGGTTCACACGCGCGTGCGGAGTGCGGGTACGGCGCAGGCAGCGGCAGGCGCAGCCCCCGCGACCGGCACCGGGCTCCCGGAGAGCCCGCCCTCGTCCCCGCAACCGTCGTCGTCGCAGCCCGCGCCCACCCCACGGCGCCCCCGCATCCGCACGCTGCGGACGCACTTCGGCACCGCCGCCGGCGTCGTCATCCTCGGCTTCCTGCTGTGGCGGCTGGGCACGGGCGTGCTCGTCGACGGGCTGCGGCGGATCGACACCGTGACGGTGCTGGCCGCGCTGGGCATCGGCGTGGTCACCACCGTGTTCAGCGCCTGGCGCTGGCAGTTGGTGGCCCGCGGCCTGCGCATCCGGCTGCCGCTGGGCCCCGCCGTCGCGGACTACTACCGGGCGCTGTTCCTCAACGCGGCGCTCCCCGGCGGGATCCTGGGCGATGTGCACCGGGCGGTCCGGCACGGACAGAGCGCCGGTGACCTGCGGCGCGGGGTGCAGGCCGTCGTCCTGGAACGCGTCGCCGGGCAGATCGCGCTGGCCGTGTTCGCCGCGGCGGTGCTGCCCACCCTGCCGTCCCCGGTCCGCGCGCAGGCCCGGGACTTCGCCCCGCTGGTGGCCCTCGGCGTGGCCGGCGCCCTCGCCGTCGGCCTCGCCGTCCGCATGAGCCGTGCGCCCTCCCGCCGTGCCGGGGGCCTGCGCACCGCGCTCGGCGAGGCCCGCCAGGGCCTGCTGTCCCGCCGGGGCGGACCGGGCATCGCGCTGTCCTCCGCCGTCGTCCTGGCCGGGCACCTGGCGATGTTCGTCGTGGCCGCCCGGGTCGCCGGCTCCGCCGCCTCCGTCGCGGAGCTGGTCCCGCTCGCCGTCCTCGCCCTGGTCGCCATGGGACTGCCGCTGAACGTCGGCGGCTTCGGACCCCGCGAGGGCGTCACCGCCTGGGCGTTCGGCGCCGCGGGACTCGGCGCGGACACCGGGGTCGCCGTCGCCGTCGTGTACGGCGTGCTGAGCTTCGTGGCGAGCCTGCCCGGCGCCGTCGTCCTCGCCGTGCGCTGGTACGGCGGCCTGCGCACCCCGGCCGCCGTACCGGACGGCCCCGCAGCGGACTACCCGCGGCCCTCCGCCGAGGTGAGCAACGCGAAATACGACTCGAAGGATTCCGCCAGGCTCGCCAGCAGTTCCTTCCCCTTTTCCGCCGAACCCAGGGAAGGACGGCCGATGACACCCGATTCGGTATAGGCGGACATTCCCACGGTGAGCAGATGACGACGGTCGTCAGCGGTGAAATCGGCGGACTCGTGACCAGGGCGGACGAATTCGGGATGAGCGTGCAGCAGAATCGAGGTCTCGATTTCCCCCGCGTGCATGTCGGTGAGCAGCGAGGTACGCACCCCCGCCCGCTCCCGCGCCTCCTCCCAGTCCTCGGCGGCCGGGAACAGCGCCATCCGCTCACCGCGCGCGGAGGCCTCCTGCACGACGTTGCCCAGAACATAGTTGCCGCCGTGCCCGTTGACCACGACGAGCGCGTCGACGCCCGAGCGGCGCAGCGACGCCGCGATGTCCCGGACCACCGCATGGAGGGTGACGGACGAGATGCTGACGGTCCCCGGCCAGTCCGCGTGCTCGTGCGAGCAGGAGACCGTCACCGGAGGAAGGAGGTGTACCGGGTACGCGGCGGCGATCTCCCGCGCCACGGCGCAGGCGACGAGCGTGTCGGTCGCCAGCGGAAGGAACGGACCGTGCTGTTCGAAACTGCCGACGGGAAGGACGGCCACCTGTGCTGAAACGCCCGCCCCCCGCCTTTGCACGTCCTGCGTGGTGTCCGTCGGCACCACGCCGTAAGCCACTGTGTCAGCCGCCGTACGCGCGCCCGAACCACTCATCTTTTCACGGCCTTTCGTCTCTGCTTAGGAATCAGATCATGACAGAAAACACCGGCGTCAACCTCGGCGTGCTCGGCAAGAAGTCCCCGCGGCGTTCGGGTGCGGAACGCGTCGTGAATGCACCACTGCCCACCGTGTACGGGAAATTCCAGGCGATCGGCTACCTGGACCACGACCGCGGTGACGAGCAAGTGGCCCTGGTGTACGGCGAGATCGGCACCGAGAACGTGCTCACCCGGCTGCACTCGGAGTGCCTGACCGGGGACGCGTTCGGCTCCCGGCACTGCGAGTGCGGCGACCAGCTGGCGTCCGCGCTGCGCGCCGTCGCCGCCGAAGGCAGCGGGATCGTCGTGTACTTGAGGGGCCACGAGGGCCGCGGCATCGGACTGCTCGCCAAGCTGCGCGCGATGGCCCTGCAGGCGGAGGGCCTGGACACGGTGGAGGCGAACCTCGCGCTCGGCCTGCCCGTCGACGCCCGCGACTACGGCATCGCGGCCGAGATCCTGCGTGACCTCGGGGTCCGCTCGGTACGGCTGATGTCGAACAACCCGCGCAAGCGGGAGGCACTGGTCCGGCACGGCATCCAGGTCGCCGAGCGGGTGCCGCTGCTGATCGAGCCGTGCGAGAGCAACATCACGTATCTGCGTACCAAGCGGGAGCGGCTGGACCACATCCTGCCCCATCTGGACGCCGTCGCGCACGGCTCCTGAGGACGGCCGTGATGCCCGCCGCCCTGCTGGGCGGCGGGCGGCGGGGGCCCGAGCCGGTCAGTCCGGCAGTGCCTCGTGCACCAGCCGCCGCAGCTCCGGGAAGATCTTCAGCGTCTTGGGGCGCACCTGCGTCATGAACTGGACCGTCAACTCGTGTGCCGGATCCACCCAGAACGCGGTCGTGGCCGCACCGGTCCAGCCGTACGTGCCGGGGCTGGAGGGGGCCAGGGTGCGGGACGGGTCGGTCACCACGGACACGTTGAAGCCGAAGCCGAGCCCGTCGTTGCCGGGCTCCTGGTGGACCGGGGCGCCGAAGGAGCGCAGCACCGCCCCGCCGGGCAGCTGGTTGCGGGTCATCAGCGCGACCGTGTCCGCGGACAGCAGCCGGACGCCGTCCAGTTCGCCGCCCCGGCGCAGCATCTCCATGAACCGGTGGAAGTCGTACGCGCAGGAGACCAGGCCGCCACTGCCGGACAGGAACCGCGGCCGGCCGTGCACCGGCAGCCCCGGCACCGTCTCGATCCCGCCGTCGTCCGCCTCCCGGTACAACTCGGCCAGCCTGCCCGCCTGTTCGGGCTCGATGTGGAAACCGGTGTAGGTCATGCCGAGCGGGCGCAGGATCCGCTCGGTGAAGAACGCGTCCAGCGGCTGCCCCGACACCACCTCGATCACCCGGCCCAGCACGTTCGAGGCGACCGAGTAGTTCCACTGCGTGCCCGGGTCGAACTGCAGCGGCATCCGCGCGTACACCTCGACCGTCTCCGCCAGGTCGGCGCCCGGCGGCACCGAGTACTCCAGCCCGGACTCGCGGTAGAGGGCGTCGACGGAATGCCGGTGGTAGAAACCGAAGGTCAGGCCCGCCGTGTGGGTGAGCAGATGCCGGATCAGGACCGGGCCCGCGGCCGGACGGGTACGCATCCGCGTGCCCGAACCGCCGTCGTACACACGGAGGTTGGCGAAGCACGGCAGATGACGCTCCAGCGGGTCGTCCAGCGACAGCCTGCCCTCCTCCACCAGCAGCAGCACCGCGACCGCGGTGACCGGCTTGGTCATCGAGTAGATCCGCCACAGGGTGTCCGCCTCGACCGGCAGCCCGGCCGCGACATCGCGCCGGCCGTGCGTGGTGAGATGGGCGACCCGGCCGCCGCGGGACAGGGCCACCAGAAAACCGGGCAGCCGTCCCTCGTCGACATAGCGGGCCAGATGCCGGTCCAGACGCTCCAGCGCCTTGCCGTCCAGCCCCGCCTCACCCGGGTCGACTTCCTGCCGCAGCTGTGCCATCGCTCTCCTCCGGTCGCCTGGTACGCCTCATCGTCGCGCAGGGGCACTGTCCTGGACCCGCTCATCAGGGGCCTGTGTGATCGACGCGACGCCGTCGGCTCCCTGGAGCGCACGCTCCTCGCCGGTTCCGGGCAGCGCACGCGTCAAGGGCACGGCGAGTGCCGCCACGGCCGCCAGGGTGAGCAGGGCCGGCCCGGTCCCGGCGCCCATCAGCGTGCTCGCCGTGGCGACCCCGACGGCCGGGCCGACGTTCAGCGCCGTCTGCTGCAGCCCGCCCGCCACTCCGGCCACCGCCACCTCCGCCCGTCGTACGACCACCTGGGTGGCCGCCACCATCACCGTCCCGAACCCCGCGCCCAGCAGGGCGAAGGCACAGCCGAACGCCGTCGCGGAGGTGGCCCCGGACAGCACGAGGACGCCGAGCGCCAGCAGCGCCGTCGCCGCCGTCGTCGTACCGCGCGCCCCGAACCGGCGCAGCAGCACCGGGCACAGCGCCGCGGAGGCCACCATCAGCACCGCCAGCGGCAGACTGCGCAGGGCGCTGAGCAACGGGTCGAGGCCGAGGCGGCGTTGCAGGACGTAGGTGGCCACGAACAGAGTGCCGAACAGGGCCGCCGACACGGCGACCAGTACGCCGAGCGCCGCCCCGACCGCCCGCGAGCCGATGACCGCGGGCGGCAGCAGCGGGCTCGCCGCACGCCGCTCGTGCCGTACGAGGACGGCGGCGGCGACCGCGGCGACGGCGAGCCCCGCCGCGGAGACCGGCCGCGCGGTCAACGCGTACACCAGGCAGGACAGGGTCACCGCGAGCAGCACGGCACCCGGCATGTCCAGAGGTGTCCGGCGGCTCGCAGGGGGTGGCGTCCCGGGCCGCACGAGGGCCGGCAGGCCGAAGAACAACGCGGGCAGCACGTTGACGAAGAACACCGCCCGCCAGCCCAGCGAGGTCACCAGCGCCCCGCCCACCAGCGGCCCCGCTGCCGCCGCCAGCCCGATCGCCGCGGTCCGCACGGCGAGGGGCCCGGCCAGCCGGTCCGGCGGGAACGCGGCCCGCAGCATGCCCAGGGTGGCCGGCTGCAACAGCGCCCCGAACACCCCCTGCACCGCCCGCAGCCCGATCACCCAGCCGACGCCGGGCGCGACACCGATCGCCGCCGACGCCGCGCCGAACCCCAGCAGGCCGAGTGCGAACACCTGCCGTTGCCCGTACCGGTCACCGAGCCGCCCCGCGAACACCAGCAGGCTCGCCACGGCGACGAGATACGCCGTACTCGTCCACTGCACCTCGGCGAACGACGCGCCCAACTCCCGTTGCAGACGCGGCTGCGCGACCGTGAGGACCGTACCGTCCAGCGCGACGACCACCGCGCCCGCCACGCTGCTCGCCAGCGCCCACCGCCGGTTCACCGGCCGCCCTCCGGGCCCAGGTGCGCCAGCAGTACCGCGTCGAGCAGCGGCCCGAAGTCGTCCTCGGCCAGGGCGAGTTGGAGACTGCGCCAGCGCCACAGCTGGGCCACCCCGTGCAGATTCGCCCACAACGCCCCCGCCACCCGCCGCGCGTCGGCCCCGGGCCGGACCTCGCCGACCAGCCCGGTGAGCACACCGAACATGGGCAGACTCGTGTCCCGCAGCCCCAGATGCCCGCTCTCCAGCAGGTCATGACGGAACATCAGTTCATACATGCCCGGGTTGTCCAGCGCGAACTCCAGATACGTCCGCGCCAGCGCCGCCACCTGCGCGCGGGGCGTCGCCGGCCTGTGTGCGAGCGTGGCCCGCACCCCTTCGGCCAGGTCGGCGAAGCCCCGGCGGGCGATGGCCGACAGCAGCTCCAGATGGGTGGGGAAGTAGCGGCGCGGCGCCCCGTGCGAGACCCCGGCCCGCCGGGCGATCTCCCGCAGCGTCAGCGCCTGCGGCCCCCCGGCGGCCAGCAGCTCCACGCCCACGTCGACCAGCCGGTCCCGCAACCCGATGTCGGACTCAGTCATAGACGCTGTCTACCAGGTGGGCGTAGACACTGTCTACTCGCTGCCGTGGTGCGGGAATGCCCGGACCGCTCCGGTGAGTTGACCGTGTCATGAGCGAAGAATCCACCCCGGTCCCCGTCCAGGACGCGCTGCTGGACCTGCTCGCCGCAGGCGACGCGGGCGTACTGGTCACCCTCAAACGCGACGGCCGCCCCCAGCTGTCCAACGTCAACCACGCCTACTATCCCGACGAGCGCGTCATCCGGATCTCCGTCACCGACGACCGCGCCAAGGCCCGCAACCTGCGCCGGGATCCCCGCGCCTCCTACCACGTCACCAGCACCGACCGCTGGGCGTACACCGTCGCCGAGGGCACGGCCGAACTCTCCCCGGTCGCCCAGGACCCGCACGACGACACGGTTGAGGAACTGATCCGTCTGTACCGGGACGTCCAGGGCGAACATCCGGACTGGGACGACTACCGGGTGGCGATGGTCCGCGACCGCCGCCTGGTGGTGCGGCTGCACATCGACCGGGCGTACGGCATCCCGAAGCGCTGACCCGCCCGCGGTTCCCGGTTACGACGCCCCGGCGGTCCGCGTCTCGATCGCGCGCAGTACGGCGACCATGTCCTCGCCGCCGTACCCATGCGCCACCGTCTCCTCGAACAGGCCGTGACACACATCGAGCAGCGGTGAGGCCAGCCGCGCCTTGCGGGCCGCCTCGGCGATGAGGCGGTTGTTCTTCAGGACGTCGAGCGCTGCCGCCTGCACCGCGAAGTCCCGGTCGAACAGCTTCGGTGCCTTCATCCGAAAGACGCCGCTGGCCATGGGCCCCGCGTCGAGGACGTCCAGGAACAGCCGCCGGTCCAGGCCCTGGCGCTCGGCGAAGTGGAACGCCTCGGTCAGCCCGGTCACCAGGGTGATCAGGAAGAGGTTCACGGACAGCTTCATCAGCAGGGCGCTGGGCGCCGGGCCGCACACGAACGTCTCCCGGCACAGCGGCGCGAGCAGCGGTCGTACGGCGTCCACGGCGTCCTTCTGCCCGGCGAGCATCGCCACGAGCCGGCCCCGCTGCGCCGGGACCCGCGATCCGGAGACGGGCGCCTCGACGTACCGGCCGCCGGCGGCCCGGATGTCGGTCTCCAGGGCGTGCGAGTACTCGGGGGAGGTGGTGCCCATGTGGACGACGGTGCGTCCCGCGACCCGGGCCGCGAGCGTGGGGGTGCCGCGGCCGAGGACGGCGTCGACCGCGGCCTCGTCGGCGAGCATCAGCAGGACGACGTCCGCCCGCGCGAACACCTCGCCGGCGTCCGTGGCGACCGTGGCCCCGGCCGCGCGCAGGGGTGCGGCGCGTTCCGGGGTCCGGTTCCAGACCAGCAGGGGCGTGCCGGCGGACACCAGGCGCTGTGCCATGGGCCGGCCCATCACTCCGAGACCGATGAAACCGACGTTCACGGGAACCGTCCTCCGCTCCGGGCCGCCGACTATGACCGCCGTCATAGTAGCCGCCGTTATGACGCCGGTCATAGAGTGGGGACCGTGAGAAACGGAGGCCGGCAATGAGCGAGACGCGACGGGGGCCGCGGGAGCGGATGGTCTTCAGCGCGGCCCAGCTCATCCGGCGCGACGGTGTCGCCGCGACCGGCATGCGGGAGGTCGCCGCGCACGCCGGCGCGCCGCGCGGCTCGCTCCAGCACTACTTCCCGGGCGGGAAGGAGCAGTTGGTCAACGAGGCGGTCGGCTGGGCCGGACGGTACGCGGGCAAGCGGATCGCACGCTTTCTCGCCGGGCTGGAGGATCCGACGCCGAGCGGTCTGTTCGCGGCGATGGTCGCGCAGTGGACCGACGAGTACGCGGCCGACGGCTGCACGACCGGTTGCCCCGTCGCCGCCGCGGTCGTCGACTGCGCCGCCGCCGGCGGCTCGACCCGCGAGGCCGCGGCCGCCGCGTTCACCACCTGGCGGACCCCGCTCGCCGAGGCCCTGACCGGCATGGGCGTCCCCGCGGCCCGCGCCGAATCCCTGGCCACGCTGATGATCAGCACCCTGGAGGGCGCGATCCTGATGGCCCGCGCCGAACAGGACCTACAGCCCCTGACCACGGCCGTACGGGAACTGGGACCGCTGCTCGACGCGGCGGTGGCCCCGGCCCCCTGAGCACGGCCCCGGCGCGGAGACTCCCAGTCCCCTCTAGTCCCTTCTAGTCCTCATCTCGCAGTCTCGGTCACGGCGTCGTGCGGCCTGTCCTGGCGCAGGTGCGCCGTGAGGACCGCCCCGGCAACGAGACCAGCGTGACGATCACCGCCCTCACCGCTCCCGCGCCCTCGTGGGCGGCCGTCAGTCGAACAGGCCGGAGGCGCCGTCCCGCCGGGCCACGCACAGGGCCCAGATGATGAGTCCGGAGAACGCGATCAGAACGATCGACCAGACCGGGTAGTACGGCAGGGAGAGGAAGTTGGCGATGATGACGAGCGAGGCGATGGCCACTCCGCAGACGCGCGCCCACAGGGCGTCCCGGAAGAGACCGAAGCTCACGAGCAGCGCGACGACCCCCAGGACCAGATGGATCCAGCCCCAGCCCGTGAGGTCGAACCGGAAGACATAGCCACGCGTCACGAGGAACACGTCGTCGTGCGCGATCGCCATGATCCCGCGGAAGATGTCCAGCACCCCGACGAGCAGGAGCATGACCGCGCCGAAAGCTGTCAGGCCGGTCGCCCATTCTTCCTTGGCGGTGGGGGCGGGTGCGGTGTGTGCGGCGGTCATCGTGCGACCTCGATTCTGTGCTGTGCGCCGTGCTCAGCGCGCGGAGGAGGAAGAGACGCCGTGCGGGCGTTCGGCGGGCCCGCTTCCTGAGAGGACCAGTTCCTTCGCCCGCCGGAACTCGTCGTCGGTGATGTCACCGTGGGAGCGCATCGCGGAGAGCTTCGCGAGTTCGTCGGCCTTGGTGGGGGGTGCGCCTGCCTGGGCGGCCTGACGGATGTAGCTGTCGACGGCCTGCTGCTGCGCACGGGCCTGTTCGGCCTCCCTGCGGCCCATGTTCTTGCCACGGGCGATCAGGTAGACGAAGACCCCCAGGAAAGGCAGGCAGATGACGAACACCAGCCAGCCCGCCTTGCCCCAGCCACCCAGGTCGTCGTCACGGAAGACGTCGACGACGACCCGGAACAGCAGGACGAACCACATGATCCACAGGAAGAACACCAGCATGGACCAGAAGACGCTCAGCGCCGGATAGTCGTACGCGAGGTAGTTGTGCGCGCTCATGTCTCTTCCTCCGTCCCGGGTCTGCACCCGGCGGTGGTTGTTTACGGTGTCCAGCCTGTGCGGGGCGGGAGGCCGGCCACCTCACCCGGGGCGGGTGAACCGCCGTCACGACAACGACGGATCCGCCCGGCCCGCGGCCGGCCCTGTCGCCGCGGCCAGGACCGCCGTGACGGCGAGCACGGCCACGACGAGAAGCAGAACGAGCGCCACCACACCCACCGTGGGGTGGTTCCACAGCACGAGGGTCAGGGCACCGGCGCCGATGGTGACACCGGTGGTCCACGGCCGGTGCGCGGCCAGCCACTCGCCGAGGTGGCCGGTGCGCAGTCCGGCCCGGCTCAGTCCCCGCCCCGCCACCGTGGCGCCCTTCTGCGTCGTGGACCGTACGGCCCGGGCCGCCCGGCTCGGCCCGTACAGGTAGGCCGCCACCGCGGTGATCAGGGAGACGACGAGCAGCGTACGGATACTGTCGCGCAGGAACCGGACGAAGGTGTCGAAGATCACCGTCGCGGCATCGGGCGGCAACACGGCCGGGGGAACGGAGTCGAGGTAGACACGCCGTGCGACGACCAGGGTCACGAGAAGCACGATCATCATGGCGCCGAAGCCCAGGGAGATGACCATCAGCATCAGCCGGTGTCCCGGAGCGGCCCACACGGCCGCGGCGGCCGCGACGAGGGTCAAGACGGGCAGCCAGTTGCCGAGGATGTCGAGCAGCCGCATCGCGTTCTGGGCCTTGTGGAGCTTGTCGGTGCGGAAGAGGGTGACCGAGCGGTCGATCCGCGGGATGGCGGAGGCTCGCTTGAAGCCGGCGTCCACCAGGCGGTTCTTCACCTGGTCGATCACCACTCCGATGTCGAGCTGGACGGCGTCGCCGCTGGCCTTGAGCGCTCCCTGCCCTTCTCCGGTGAGCATGCCCACCACCGCGGACTGCGCCCGCCGGTTGCCCGCCACCCATGCCTCCTTGAAGATGTCGCTGGTCACCACGCGGTCGATGACGCGGTGCACGACCGTCTGCACGGCGGAGCGCAGCGGGCCGGTCAGCGCCTTGGACGCGTCGACCACCCGGGGCGGCGCCCCGTTGTCCGCGAGAAGTTTGGTGAGCGAGGCCGTCACCGCCTGGACGTCCACCTGAGCCACGACCCGGTCGGTCAGGTGGTTCACAAGGGCGTTCTGCACGGCCGGTTCCGAGGCGAGCGGTGCCACGGTCTGCACATAGCGGTCGGTGTCGGCGACCGTGTCGTGAACCCAGACCGCGACGACGGCCAGCGGAGCGAGCAGCAGCGTCAGCACCAGCAGGACCGACGCGCCCGCGTGGCGCAGACGCCGGTGGCGCAGCCGCGAGGCGCGGTGGAGCCGCAGGTACTCGGCGTGTTCCTCGTCGGTCAGGACATGACCGGACTGTGCGGGCGAGTCCGAACCGGACGGTCCGGAGGTGGCGCCGGAAGCCATGGCTCCTCCTCGGGTGGGTGTGCCGTCGGCGGCGTCGGGGACGAAGACCGCGCGGGTTCCTGCGTCCGGGGGGCGAATGGCCGAGCGGCGTGTTCAGACCTTCACATCCAGGTCGCGTACGACCGGCGGGGCCGTATGCGGGGACCTGACCGGGCCAGCGTCCCGCCGGGTGGTGGCCGTGGGCGTCACCCCTGGCGGGTGATCCGTGCGGGGTGCCGTGGCGATGAGGTGGGTGGCGAGGGCCGGCGGTCGGCCTGCGGCGGAGCGGACGAAGAGGCAGACGATGACCGATCCAGTGGCTGCCGGGAAGCGGCGGACCTCGCCGAAGCGGGGTGCGCATCCCGGCCGGCCGGGACCCGGGGCGACGGCCGTGTCCATCGCCCGGACGATCGGCATCGCGGTCGGTCTGGTCACCGCGTACTACCTGTTGCCGCTGGACCGGCGCGGCGGCGTCACCGCTCTGATACTCGTCGGTGGCCTGCTGGCGGTCGGCCTGTTCTTCGGGTGGGAGGTCTGGCTCATCCTGCGCTCGCCCTCGCCGTGGCTGAAGGCGTTCGAGGCCCTGGCCGCCACGGTCACCTTGCAGCTGGTCCTCTTCGCGAGCGGCTACTACCTGCTCGAACGCGCTGTGCCCGGCTCCTTCAGCGAGCCTCTGAGCAGAACGGACGCGTTGTACTTCACGCTCTCCACGTTCACCACCGTCGGCTTCGGCGACATCGCCCCGGTCACCGGGACGGGCAGGGTGATGGTGATGTGCCAGATGGTCTGCAGTCTGCTGGTGGTGGCTGTGGCGGCGCGGGTGCTCGCGGTGGCGGTCCGTGTCGGTCTTCGGCACCGGGAGCGGGAGAGGCAGAGGCCGGAGTGAGGCTTCGGGCGGCCGCGCAGGGCCGGATCACGACGTGGGCATCTGGCGAATCTCGAGCACGCGCAACCCCAAGGACTGGCAGCGGGCCAGCAGCCCGTACAGCTGTGCCTCGTCGATGACCGCTCCGAAGAGGATGGTCTGACCGGCCATCAGCACGTGATCCAGCTCGGGGAACGCCTTGACCAGCGTCTCGGTCATCAGTCCGTCGACGCGAATCTCGTAGCGCATGAGCTGCACTTCCCCATGTTTCCCCAAGGTCCCCACGTTTTCCTCAAGGGGCGTGCCGGTCCCCGTCCGTGCGATCGTGCGCCCCCGGTCCACCGCTCCGCTTCACCCGCGGGAGGTGAGAGCACCGCGGTCCGTCACAGGAGCCCGAGCTCGCGCGCGCGGCGTACCGCGTCGTGGCGCCGGTTCACGGCCAGTTTCCGGTAGGCACTCTTGAGATGGGTCTTGACCGTGTTCACCGACACATACAGATCGGCGGCGATCTCCTGCGTCGACATCATCTGCGCCAGCCGGCGCAGGACGTCGCGTTCGCGGCCGCTCAGCTCCTCCACCACCGGCAGCGGCGCCCGCTCCCCGGCCCACGCCGGCCCGCCGGGCGGGCCGGGGAGCAGCCAGCCCTCGGCCAGCCCGCGCAACGGCACGGTGCGCAGCAACGGCCGCAGCCACGGTCCCGCGTCCACGAAGGGACGCCGCAGCCGCTCGCGCCGGGCCTCCCGGAGCGCCTGGGCGACGAGCCTGCGCTGGGCGGCGACGTCTCCGCCCGCGCCTGCCACCTGGGCCGCGACCAGTGCGGCCCGTACGACGATGGCGGGGCCGACGTGGCCCTGTGGCCGCACTCGGTCGAGCAGTTCGGCCGCGGCCCCGGGTCTGCCCGCGGCCAGCTCCGCCCGCGCGGCCTCCACCAGGCACACCGGCTCGTCGTCGGGCTCTTCCGCCAGCAGCTTGACGGCCATCTCCGGGCGCCCCTCGGCGAGGTGTGCGGCGGCGGCCACGGACGCCGTGTGCGCTTCGGCCCAGGGAGACGCCATATCGGTGACGACGGCCCGGTCCGCCGCTTCGAGCGCGGCCTGCGTGTCACCGCGGGCCAGACACAGGCGTCCGGTGACGATGGACTCGCCCGCTCGTACCACCGGGTCCAGCGGCAGGCTCCGCGCGTCCGCCGCGGATTCGAGGAGCGACTCGGCGCGGTCCAGCTCGTCGCGGTCGACGGCCACCGCGGCCAGGACCAGCGAGGCCAGCGCCGGCCCGGGCGCCGGGGGCGGGCTGCCGCGGTCCGCCGTGGTGACGGTGGCCAGCGCCTTGCGCTCGGCTCTGTCCGGCCAGCCCTTCAGATAGTCGATCAGCGCCAGATGGCCTAGACACTCCTGACGCGCCTGTGCCGTCGCCTCCGCCCCGCCGGAGTCGACCACCGTGGTCAGCACCGCCCGTGCGTCCCGGATACGCCCGGCCCACAGGCGTGCCGAGCCGACATGGGTGAGCAACAGCGCGATCAGCTCGGGGTGCGCCTCCAGAAGCCTGCCGGGCACCTCGTGCCGAAGCTTCTCGGCGGCCTGTGCCGCCAACTCCGCCCGTCCCGGCGCACCCGTCAGGCGCGCTGCCAGAGCCTCCAGGAAGGCGCAGCTCAGCCGGGTCGCGGCCAGGTCGGCCGGATCGTCATCGGCGGATCCGTTCCGCGGTGCCAGGGCCTGTGCCGCCCGGCGCAGGCGGCACAGGCCGTGCTCGACGTCGCAACGGGACAGTTCACGGGCCGCACGCACGAGGTCCGTGGCGGGACTCGTGGGCTCGGACCCCATGGATGAGAACAGCCCGGACAGATCGTCGACGCGCAGGCCGGTGAAGATCTCCCCGATGGCGAGATCGCCGACGAGGGCGCCGGCGGCGGTCTCCCAGTCGCCCGCGGCGGCCGCGTGGCCGAGCGTCTCGCCGAGGGACCCCGAGCGCCGCAGCCAGTGTGCCGCGCGGCGATGGAGCTCGGCCTCCAGCCGTGGACAGCGCACCCGGAGGTGGGCGCGGAGGATCTCCCCGAACAGCGGGTGGAGACGGAACCAGGCGTGCCCGAAGTACTCGACGAACGCGTTCTCACGGTGCAACTCGCCCAGGATGAGTTCGGCGTCGGTCCGTCCGGTGAGGGCGTTGGCGAGATCTGGACAGAAGCGCTCGAGGACGCTGATCCGCAGCAGCAGATCCTGCGTCTCGGGCTTCTGCCGCTTGAGCACCTCGGCCAGCAGGAAGTCGGCGATCGTGGTGCGGTCGGCCTCGAACTCCTTCAGATACGCGCCCGGATCGGGCTCTGCCTGCGCGGCCAGGGCGCACAGCCGCAGCCCAGCTGCCCAGCCCCGGGTGCGCTCCACCAGCGCGCCCACGTCGCCGGCCGGCAGGCGCAGCCCGTGCAGCGCCAGAAGTTCCGCTGCCTCGTCGAGGGTGAAGGCCAGCTCGGCGTTCCGGATCTCCGTGACGGCGCCGGCCGCCCGGTACCGGTGCAGCGGGAGCAGCGGTTCGGTGCGCGTGACGAGGACCAGGCGCATGCCGTGCCCCGCCTGCTGGAGGACGAACTCCAGCTGGTCGGCGATCTCGGAGTCGGCCGCCCGGTCGAACTCGTCGATGACCACGATCACCGGCACGTTCCGGGCGTTCAGTTCGGCGGCGAGCCGGATGAGCAGCGCGTCGTGCACCTGGCCGGGTTCGGTGGGAAAGCCGACACCGGTGGCCAGGGGCACGCTGGCATGACGCAGGGCCTGCAGGAGGTACGCCCAGAAGGTGCCGCACCCCTTGTCCGCCACCCGCGCGGTGAGCCAGGCGACGGGGCCGTCCCGCGCCGAGGCCCAGTCGGCGACCAGCAGCGTCTTGCCCGCCCCCGCGGCTCCATGGACCACGGTCAACGGGGTCGGACGGGCCTGGTCGAGGTGTCCGACCAGCCGCTCGCGACGCAGGAACGTCACGGGAGGCGTCGGTATGGCGAACTGGATGGGCAGGAACGGATCACCTCGGGGATCCGCGTGTGGGGTGCTCGGCGCCGGCCCGTTCTCGCCCGGTACGGCCATGGTGTCCACCACCACTCATGATCGTCCCCCTCTCCCCAGTGTGTCCCCGCACGGTCCCGCGCGACAGGGGCCGGAGGTCCCTGACAAGGGCCGAACAGCCCAGCCGACCGCCGATGCGGCGACCGGTGCTTGTCCGGGCCCGCCCGCCGCACTAGCCTCCCCGCGTGATCAACGGTGCGCACGTGGTGCTCTACAGCCGGGACCCGGAGGCCGACCGGGCCTTCCTGCGCGACACCCTCGGGTGGGCGCACGTCGACGCGGGCCACGGATGGCTCGTCTTCCAGGCGCCGCCCACCGAGGTGGCCTGCCACCCGACCGACGGCGAGCCCACGCACGAACTGATGCTGATGTGCGACGACCTCGATGTGACGCAGCGTCAACTCACCGAAAACGGCGTGGAGTTCACACGCCCGGTCGAGGAGGCCCGCTGGGGCCGGGTGACCGCCCTCCGCCTGCCGGGCGGCGGCGAACTCGCGCTGTACGAGCCGCGCCACCCGAGACCGTAGACAGCGGCCCGTACGGCAGGCCCGACAACCGGCGTCAGCCGTCGGCCCGTGCCGCCGTCAGGTAGGCGATCACCATGTCGCCCAGCATGGTGCGGTAGTGCTCCCGCTGCGCGGGGTCCACCAGGTCCCGGCCGAACAGGGCGCCGAAGGTACGCCGGTTGGCCACCCGGAAGAAGCAGAACGAGCTGATCACCGCGTGCAGGTCGACCGCGTCCACGTCGGCCGTGAACTGCCCCGACTCCCGTCCCGTGGCGAGGATCCGGCGGATCACATCGAGGGCCGGCGAGCCGATCCGTCCGAGTTTCCGGGAGGCCGCGAGGTGCTCGGCGCCGTGGATGTTCTCGATGCTGACCAGGCGGATGAAGTCGGGGTTCTGCTCGTGGTGGTCGAAGGTCAGCTCCGCCAGGCGCCGGATCGCGGCGACCGGGTCCAGGTGCTCCACGTCGAGCTGCTGCTCGGCCTCGCGGATCACGCCGTACGCCCGCTCCAGCACGGCCGTGAACAACTGCTCCTTGCCGCCGAAGTAGTAGTAGATCATCCGCTTGGTGGTGCGGGTGCGGGCCGCGATCTCGTCGACCCGGGTGCCGTCGTAGCCGGCCCGGGCGAACTCCCGCGTGGCCACGTCGAGGATCTCCGCCTTGGTACGGGCGGCGTCGCGCACCCGTCCCGCGGGGCGCACCGGTTCGTCGACGCTGGTCATCGCTGTCCTTCGGGCGGGGGCGCCTGGACGGCGCGCTCGTGTGCGTGCCGGTGATTGTAGAAGCAGGGTCCGGAAGCCGCCCGGGTCTTCCAGCGGTCCCGAGGCGGCCGGCGACCTGGTCCACCCCGCCCGCCACCTCGGCTGCCGGTACGGCGCCGAACACGCGCCGGTGCGCTCGCGGCCCAGTACGCCGACCGGTGGTGAAAGAGGGTGAAAGAGGGTGAATGAGGAGGTGAAGGAGCCGGTGAGCCCGCGGTGAGACCTCGGTGAGACCTGGCCCGGCCACGCGCCACCCCCTGCTCGGGCGGCCGATACTCGCACGGTCCGGGACGTTACCCGGTGTCCCGGACCGAGAGTCCCCGGACCGGGTGCCTGGACGTCCCATGCCAATGCCCGCCGGCCGGTCGCTGCTGCGCGCGGACCTGCCACCGACCGCACCCGCCGCGCCCCCCGTGGCCCGCACCGAGCGCTACGAGCGGCCGGTGCTCGCCGCGATCGCCGTGCTCGCCGCTGTTCTGTGCCTGTGGGGTCTGGGCCACAGCACCTACCACGCCTTCTACGCGAGCGCCGTGCGCAGCATGACCGACAGCCCGGCCGACTTCTTCTACGGCTCCTTCGACCCGGCCGGCTCCATCACGCTGGACAAACTGCCCGGCTTCCTGTGGCCGCAGGCCCTCGCCGCGCTGTTGTTCGGCTTCCATCCGTGGGCGCTGGTGCTGCCCCAGGCCCTGGAGATGGTGGGCTGCGTCCTGCTGCTGCATCTGCTGGTGCGCCGCTGGGCCGGGGTACCCGCCGGGCTGCTGGCCGCCGCGTTCCTGACGCTGACCCCGGTGACGGTGGGCCTCGGCCGCTCGATAACCGAGGACGCCCCGTTCGTGCTGCTTCTGCTGCTGGCCGCCGAGGCCACCTGGCGGGCCACCGAACGGGCCCGCCCGCGCACCCTGCTGCTCGCGGGCCTCTGGGTGGGCCTGGCCTTCCAGTGCAAGATGCTGGAGGCCTGGGCGGTGCTGCCCGCGCTGGCCCTGACCTACCTCGTCGCGGCGCCCGTCGCACTGCGCCGCCGTATCGGCCATGTGGCGCTGGCCGGCGCGGTGACCGTGACGGTGTCGCTGTCGTGGATGCTGGCCGTCGCCCTTACCCCGACGGGCGCCCGGCCGTACCTCGACGGCACCACCGACGACTCGCCGTTCGCGCTGGTCGTCGGCTACAACTTCCTGACCCGTTTCCACGACGTCGGCATCGACGCGGCCGGCACCGGCAGCATAGTGGCGAGCCGCACGGCCCACGGGGCCGGACACCTCGGGCCGGGCATGGGCGACGGCGTGGGAAAGATGTTCAGCCCGGGCCTGGCCACCCAGACCGGCTGGCTGTACCCGCTGGCGGCGCTCGGTCTCGCGGGCGGGCTGCTGGCGCTGCGGCGGCGCCGGGTGCCGCGCACGGACCGGATGTTCGCCGGGTATGTGCTGTGGGGTGTGTGGCTCACGACCTTCTTCGCCGTCTTCAGCTTCGGCAGCGTCACCGGCCACACCTACTACATGGGGGTCGTCGCGGTGGCCGTCGCCGTGCTCGCCGCGGCCGGCGTCGTCCAGGCCCGCCGCTCCCGGGTGCTCGCCGCCGTCCTGGCCGTCGACGTCGTCTGGTGCGTGGTCCTCACGCTGTGGTACCCGCACTTCCAGCCCTGGTCGGCGCCCTGCGCGGTCGCCCTCGGCCTGCTCGCCCTGCTGCTCGCGAGCCTGCGAAGGCCGGCCGCGCTCGCCACCGGCCTCGCCGCGGCCCTGCTGATACCGGGCGTGTGGACGGCGTCCGCGCTGTCCCCGCGCTACAACCAGCCCGGCGCCTTCGGCCGGGTCGGCCCCACCAGCACCCGCGCCGGCACCGCGTCGACCACCCTCGGCCCCCACCACCAGCGGCTGCTCGCCTACCTGACCGCCCACCGCGACGGCGCCCGCTACCTGGCCGCTGTACCCGGCTGGCAGAGCGCCGCGCCGTACGTCATCGCCGCCAACGCCCCCGTGCTCCCGATGGGCGGCTTCACCGGCCGCGTCCCGTACCCGGCGCCTACCGCCTTCCGCAAGCTGGTGGACACCGGCCGGCTGCACTACGTCGTCGTCTCGCGCGCCGACATGCGCCCCCACGCCTTCACGGCCGGCAGCCCCGTCGGCGCGCTGCTGCGCTGGACCGCCGCCCACTGCGCGCTGGTCCCGCCGGTCGCCTACGACCCCGGCGACCAGGTCCGGCTGCTGTACCACTGCGTTCCGGCTCACCGGGGGTGAACCGGGCGGGGGGGATGGGCGGTTACGGGCGTCTGCCGCATCCGCGTCCCGGTGAGCGGGTCCGGCTGCTGTACCACTGCGTTCCGGCTCACCGGGGGTGAACCGGGCGGGGGGATGGGCGGTTACGGGCGTCTGCCGCATCCGCGTCCCTGTGAGCGGGTCCGGCTGCTCCACCACTGCGGCCCGGTCCACCAGGGTGAACCGGGCTGCGGTGCAGGGCCGTTACGGCCGTCTGTTCCACTCGGCGATCACGGGTCGCCCGTGCTCGGTGGACAGGCGGCTGACCGTGCCCGTGGCCAGCTGGAACAGCCGGCCCTCGGCGGGCGGCAGGGCCAGCCGGCGGGCGGTGAGCACGCGCAGGAAGTGGGCGTGGGCGACGAGGACCACGTCCCCCTCCGCCAGCGCCGGGGACAGCCGGGCCAGCACCCGGTCGGCGCGGGCCCCGATCTGCTCCGGTGACTCGCCGGGATGCCCCTCGGGGCCCGGCGGCACACCGTCGGTCCACAGGTCCCAGCCGGGGCGCGTGCGGTGGATGTCGACCGTGGTCACGCCCTCGTAGCCGCCGTAGTCCCACTCGTGCAGGTCGGGGTCGGGCACGACCCCGACGAGGCCCGCCAGTTCGGCGGTGCGCAGCGCGCGGCCCAGCGGGCTGGCGAGCGCGAGGGCGTAGGCCCGGCCGGTGAGGAGCGGGGCGAGGGACTTGGCCTGTTGCTCGCCGTCCTCGGTCAGGGGCAGGTCGGTCCAGCTGGTGTGCTGTCCCGACCGGCTCCACTCCGTCTCACCGTGGCGGACCAGCAGGAGGTCCCCCACGGCGGTCAGTCCTTCTTCTCGACCGCGTGGCCGCCGAACTGGTTGCGCAGCGCCGCGATCATCTTCATCTGCGGCGAGTCGTCCTGCCGGGAGGCGAACCGGGCGAAGAGAGAGGCCGTGATCGCGGGCAGCGGTACGGCGTTGTCGATGGCCGCCTCGACGGTCCAGCGGCCCTCTCCGGAGTCCTCCGCGTAGCCGCGCAGCTTCTGCAGGTGCTCGTCCTCGTCCAGGGCGTTGACCGCGAGGTCCAGCAGCCAGGAGCGGATGACGGTGCCCTCCTGCCAGGAGCGGAACACCTCGCGGACGTTCTCCACCGAGTGGACCTTCTCCAGCAGCTCCCAGCCCTCGGCGTAGGCCTGCATCATGGCGTACTCGATGCCGTTGTGGACCATCTTGGAGAAGTGCCCGGCACCGACCCGGCCCGCGTGGACATAGCCGTACGGGCCCTCCGGCTTGAGCGCCTCGAAGATCGGCTTCAGCGGCTCCACATGCCCCTTGTCGCCGCCGACCATGAGCGCGTAGCCGTTCTCCAGGCCCCACACACCGCCGGAGACACCGGCGTCGACGAAGCCGATGCCCTTGATGCCGAGCGCGGCGGCGTGCTTCTCGTCGTCCGTCCAGCGGGAGTTGCCGCCGTCGATCACCGTGTCGCCGGGCTCCAGCAGGTCGCCGAGCTCGTCGATGACGGTCTGCGTGGCGGTGCCGGCCGGGACCATCACCCACACATGGCGCGGCGCGTCCAGCTTCTCGACCAGTTCGGCGAGGGACTTGACGTCGGAGACCTCGGGGTTGCGGTCGTAGCCGATGACGGTGTGGCCGGCGCGGCGGATCCGCTCGCGCATGTTGCCGCCCATCTTGCCGAGACCGATGAGACCGAGCTGCATGATCAGTTCACTTCCTGAGCGTTCTTGAGGGTGCGGTAGGCGGCGACGAGGGCCGTGGTGGACGGGTCGAGACCGGGCACGTCGGCACCCTCGGTGAGGGCGGGTTCGACGCGCTTGGCGAGGACCTTGCCGAGTTCCACGCCCCACTGGTCGAAGGAGTCGATGTTCCACACCGCGCCCTGCACGAACACCTTGTGCTCGTAGAGGGCGATCAGCTGGCCGAGCACGGACGGCGTCAGCTCGCCGGCGAGGATCGTGGTGGTGGGGTGGTCGCCGCGGAAGGTGCGGTGCGCGACCTGCTCCTCCGGGACGCCCTCCGCGCGGACCTCCTCGGCAGTCTTGCCGAAGGCCAGCGCCTGGGTCTGGGCGAAGAAGTTGGCCATCAACAGGTCGTGCTGAGCCTTGAGTTCACCGCTCAGCTCGTCGACGGGCCGCGCGAAGCCGATGAAGTCCGCCGGGACGAGCTTGGTGCCCTGGTGGATCAACTGGTAATAGGCGTGCTGCCCGTTGGTGCCCGGCGTGCCCCACACGACCGGCCCGGTCTGCCAGTCCACCGGCTCGCCGTCGCGCTGCACCGACTTGCCGTTGGACTCCATGTCCAGCTGCTGGAGGTAGGCGGTGAACTTCGACAGGTAGTGGCTGTACGGCAGCACCGCGTGCGACTGGGCGTCGTGGAAGTTGCCGTACCAGATGCCCAACAGGCCCAGCAGCAGTGGGGCGTTGGCCTCGGCGGGCGCGGTGCGGAAGTGGTCGTCCATCAGCCGGAAGCCGTCGAGCATCTCCCGGAACCGGTCCGGGCCGATGGCGATCATCAGGGACAGGCCGATCGCGGAGTCGTACGAGTACCGGCCGCCGACCCAGTCCCAGAACTCGAACATGTTGTCCGGGTCGATGCCGAACCCGGTCACCTTCTCGGCGTTCGTGGACAGCGCCACGAAGTGCCGGGCGACAGCCTTCTCCTCGCCCCCCAGTCCGTCGAGCAGCCATGTGCGCGCCGAGGTGGCATTGGTGATCGTCTCGATCGTCGTGAACGTCTTGGACGCGACGATGAACAAGGTCTCCGCCGGGTCCAGGTCACGGGTGGCCTCGTGCAGGTCGGCGCCGTCCACGTTCGACACGAACCGGAACGTCAACTCCCGTGCGGTGTACGGGCGCAGCACCTCGTAGGCCATCGCGGGGCCGAGGTCGGAGCCGCCGATGCCGATGTTGACGACGTTCCGGATCCGCTTGCCGGTGTGGCCGGTCCACTCACCCGAGCGGACCTTGCCGGCGAAGTCGGCCATCTTGTCCAGGACGGCGTGCACCTTCGGGGCGACGTTCTCGCCGTCGACCTCGATCACCGCGTCCCGCGGGGCGCGCAGCGCGGTGTGCAGCACCGCCCGCTGCTCGGTGACGTTGATCTTCTCGCCGCGGAACATGGCGTCCCGCAGCGCGAACACGCCGGTGGCGGCGGCGAGTTCCTGGAGCAGGGCCAGGGTCTCGTCGGTGATCAGGTGCTTGCTGTAGTCGATGTACAGGTCGCCGACCCGTAGCGCATACCGCTCGGCGCGGCCGGGGTCCGCCGCGAACAGCTCGCGCAGGTGCGGCTGCCCCTCGGCGCGGTGGTCGGCGAGGGCCGCCCACTCGGGCCGGTTGCTGAGCTTGGGGAACTCGGGCTGTGCCATCTCAGGCGTTCTCCTTGGCGGCCTCGCCCTTGAGGGCGATGGCGTACATCTCGTCGGCGTCGAGGCGGCGCAGTTCCTCGGCGATGAGTTCGGAGGTGGGGCGGACCTTCAGGGCCAGGGTGCGCGGGGGCTGGCCGGGCAGGGACAGCGTGGCGAGGGGGCCCTCGGGGCGGTCGATGCGGATCTCGCCGTTCTGGGTGCCCAGCCGTACGGCGGTGACGACCGGTCCGGCGGTGACCACGCGCTCCACGGACACCTTCAGGCGGGCCTCCAGCCAGCGGGCCAGCAGCTCGGCGCTGGGATTGTCCCCCTCGGCCTCGACGGCGGCCGACGTGATCCGCACGCGGGCCTGGTCCAGGGCGGCGGCCAGCATGGACCGCCACAGCGTGAGCCGGGTCCAGGCGAGGTCGGTGTCGCCGGGCGCGTAGTTGCGGGCGCGGGTCTGCAGGACCTCCATCGGCCGCTCGAACGCGTACAGGTCGGTGATCCGGCGCTGGGCGAGCGCGCCGAGCGGATCCTCCGACGGGGCGTCGGGCGCGTCCACCGGCCACCACACGACGACGGGCGCGTCCGGCAGCAGCAGCGGCAGCACGACCGAGTCGGCGTGCTCGGACACCTCGCCGTAGGTGCGCAGGACGACGGTCTCGCCGGTGCCGGCCTCGGAGCCGACCCGGACCTCGGCGTCCAGCCGGGAGTGGGTGCGGTCGCGCAGGGTGCGCACGTGCCGCTTGATGACGACCAGGGTCCGCATGGGGTGCTCGTGCGAGGCGTCCTCGGCGGCCTTGATCGAGTCGTAGGCGTTCTCCTCGTCCGTGACGATGACCATCGTCAGGACCATGCCCACGGCCGGGGTGCCGATGGCGCGGCGGCCCTGCACCAGCGCCTTGTTGATCTTGCTTGCCGTGGTGTCGGTCAGGTCGATCTTCATGGCCTGCGCCAGCTCCGTCCGTCTCGTGCGAGCATCTCGTCCGCTTCCCTCGGTCCCCAGCTGCCCGACGCGTACTGCGCCGGCCTGCCGTGCGCCGCCCAGTACTCCTCGATCGGGTCGAGGATCTTCCAGGACTCTTCCACTTCCTGGTGACGGGGGAACAAATTCGCGTCGCCCAGCAGCACGTCCAGGATGAGCCGCTCGTACGCCTCCGGGCTGGACTCGGTGAACGACTCGCCGTAGGCGAAGTCCATGGAGACGTCCCGGATCTCCATCGAGGTGCCCGGCACCTTCGAGCCGAACCGCACGGTCATGCCCTCGTCGGGCTGGACGCGGATGACGATCGCGTTCTGGCCGAGTTCCTCGGTGGCGGTGGAGTCGAAGGGGGAGTGCGGGGCCCGCTTGAAGACCACCGCGATCTCGGTGACCCGGCGGCCGAGCCGCTTGCCGGTGCGCAGGTAGAAGGGGACGCCCGCCCAGCGGCGGTTGTCGATGCCCAGCTTGACCGCGGCGAAGGTGTCGGTCTTCGACTTCGGGTCGATGCCCTCCTCCCGGAGGTAGCCGACCACCTTCTCGCCGCCCTGCCAGCCTTCCGCGTACTGGCCGCGCACGGTGTGCCTGCCGAGGTCGTCCGGCAGCCGCACCGACTTCAGCACCTTCAGCTTCTCGGTGAGCAGCGCCTCCGCGTCGAACGCGATCGGCTCCTCCATGGCGGTCAGCGCCATCAGCTGCAGCAGGTGGTTCTGGATGACGTCACGGGCGGCGCCGATGCCGTCGTAGTAGCCGGCCCGGCCGCCGATGCCGATGTCCTCCGCCATCGTGATCTGCACATGGTCGACGTACGACCGGTTCCAGATCGGCTCGTACATCTGGTTGGCGAAGCGCAGCGCCAGGATGTTCTGGACGGTCTCCTTGCCGAGGTAGTGGTCGATGCGGAACACCTGGTCCGGCTCGAACACGTCGTGCACGATTCCGTTCAGCTCGCGGGCGCTGGCCAGGTCGTGGCCGAAGGGCTTCTCGATGACCGCGCGCCGCCAGGAACCCTTCGGCGGGCTCGCCAGGCCGTGCTTCTTCAGCTGCTGCACGACCTTCGGGAAGAACTTCGGCGGCACGGAGAGGTAGAACGCGAAGTTGCCGCCGGTGCCGCGGGACGCGTCCAGCTCCTCGACGGCGTCCTTCAGCTGCTTGAACGCGGTGTCGTCGTCGAAGTCACCGGGGATGAACCGCATGCCCTCGGCCAGCTGCTGCCACACCTCCTCGCGGAACGGGGTGCGGGCGTGCTCCTTCACCGCGTCGTGCACGAGCTGCGCGAAGTCCTGGTCCTCCCACTCGCGGCGGGCGAACCCGACGAGGGAGAAGCCCGGCGGCAGCAGACCGCGGTTGGCGAGGTCGTACACCGCCGGCATCAGCTTCTTGCGGGACAGGTCACCGGTCACACCGAAGATGACCAGCCCGGACGGGCCGGCGATCCGGGGGAGCCGGCGGTCGCGGGCGTCCCGCAGCGGGTTCTCCCAGTCGGCGGCCGGGGCCACCGGGACCCGCACCGCCTCGGGTGCGGGCGCCTCGGCGGCGGGTGTGTGCTCGGTCATCGGGCGTCAACTCCCTTGCTCTTCAAGGACGTCGCCACGGCGTCCAGCAGTTCCTGCCAGGCCGCCTCGAACTTGCCGACGCCCTCGTCCTCCAGCTGCTGGACGACCTCGCCGTAGGAGATGCCGAGCCGCTCCACGGCGGCCAGGTCGGCGTGGGCCTGCGCGTAGCCGCCGGTCACCGTGTCGCCGGTGATCTCGCCGTGGTCGGCGACGGCGTCGAGGGTGACCTCCGGCATGGTGTTGACGGTGCCCGGCGCGACCAGCTCGTCCACGTACAGGGTGTCCTTGTAGGCCGGGTCCTTCACACCCGTGGACGCCCACAGCGGGCGCTGCTTGTTCGCCTTGTCCCCGGCGAGCGCCAGCCAGCGGTCGGAGGCGAAGACCTCCTCGTACGCCTCGTAGGCGAGGCGGGCGTTGGCGAGGGCCGCGCGGCCCTTGAGGGCGAGGGCCTCGTCGGTGCCGAGGGCGGTCAGCCGCTTGTCGATCTCGGTGTCCACACGGGAGACGAAGAAGGACGCCACCGAGTGGATGGCCGACAGGTCGATGCCGCGCTCGCGGGCCTTCTCCAGGCCTGCCAGGTAGGCGGCCATGACCTCGCGGTAGCGCTCCAGGGAGAAGATCAGCGTCACGTTGACGCTGATGCCGAGCCCGATGACCTCGGTGATCGCCGGCAGGCCCGCCCTGGTCGCCGGGATCTTGATCATCACGTTGGGACGGTCGACGAGCCAGGCGAGCTGCTTGGCCTCGGCGACGGTCGCCGTCGTCCGGTGGGCGAGGCGCGGGTCGACCTCGATGGAGACGCGGCCGTCCCGGCCGTTCGTGGCGTCGTACACGTCACGCAGGATGTCGGCGGCGTCGCGCACGTCGGCGGTCGTCATCATCCGTACGGCCTCGTCCACGGTCACACCGCGTACGGCGAGGTCGGTGAGCTGCTCCTCGTAGCCCTCGCCGGAACCTATGGCGGCCTGGAAGATGGACGGGTTCGTGGTGACACCGACGGCGCTTCCGCTCGCCACGAGCTCGGCGAGGCTGCCCGAGGTGATCCGCTTGCGCGACAGGTCGTCGAGCCAGATCGACACGCCCTCGTCGGCGAGGCGCTTGAGGGCTCCCGGGGTCGCGATTGCTTCGGTCACAGTGATCATCTTTCTTTCGGGAAGGTGTCGGGCGTCGGTGTCAGGCGCGCGCCGCGGCGAGGGATTCGCGGGCCGCCGCGGCGACGTTCTCGGGGGTGAAGCCGAACTCGGCGAACAGCGTCCCCGCGTCCGCGGAGGCACCGAAGTGTTCGAGGGAGACGATGCGTCCCGCGTCGCCCACGTACCGGTACCAGGTCAGACCGATCCCCGCCTCCACGGCGACCCGGGCCTTCACGGCCGGCGGCAGCACCCGCTCGCGGTACTCGCGCGACTGCTCCTCGAACCACTCCACGGACGGCATCGAGACCACGCGCGTGCCGATCCCCTCGGCCTCCAGTCGCTCGCGCGCGGCCACGGCCAGGTGCACCTCTGAGCCCGTCGCGATGATGATCACCTCCGGGACCTCGGTCGAGGACTCGCGCAGCACATAGCCGCCCTTGGCCGCGTCCTCGTTCGGCGCGTACACCGGCACGCCCTGGCGGGTGAGCGCGAGCCCGTGCGGGGCGGGGTTCACGGCGTGCCTCTTCAGGATCTCGGCCCAGGCCACCGCGGTCTCGTTGGCGTCGGCCGGGCGGACGACGTTCAGACCGGGGATCGCGCGCAGCGAGGCCAGGTGCTCGACCGGCTGGTGGGTGGGGCCGTCCTCGCCGAGACCGATGGAGTCGTGCGTCCACACGTACGTCACCGGCAGCTGCATCAGCGCCGCCATGCGGACGGCGTTGCGCATGTAGTCGGAGAAGACGAGGAACGTACCGCCGTAGATCCGGGTGTTGCCGTGCAGGGCGATGCCGTTCATCTCCGCGGCCATGGAGAACTCGCGGATGCCGAAGTGCACGGTACGGCCGTAGGGGTCGGCTTCGGGGAGGGGGTTGCCCTTCGGCAGGAAGGAGCTGGTCTTGTCGATGGTCGTGTTGTTCGACCCGGCGAGGTCGGCCGAGCCGCCCCACAGCTCGGGGAGCACCGGGCCGAGGGCCTGCAGCACCTTGCCGGAGGCGGCACGGGTCGCGACCGACTTGCCCTCCTCGAACACCGGGATCCTCTCCTCCCAGCCCTCGGGCAGCTCGCCCTTGCCGACCCGGTCGAACAGCTCGGCGCGCTCCGGCTGCGCGGTGCGCCACTCGGCGATCCGCTTGTCCCAGGCCGCGTGCGCCTCGGCACCCCGGTCCAGGGCGCGCCGGGTGTGCCTCAGGACGTCGTCCTCGACCTGGAAGGTCTGCTCCGGGTCGAAGCCGAGGACGCGCTTGGTGGCGGCGATCTCCGCCTCGCCCAGCGCGGAGCCGTGGGAGGCCTCGGTGTTCCGCGCGTTCGGGGCGGGCCAGGCGATGATCGTGCGCATCGCGATGATCGAGGGCCGCCCGGGCTCCGCCTGCGCGGCCCGCAGCGCCGTGTACAGGGCGGGGACGTCGATGTCGCCGTCGGCGGTGGGCTCGACGCGCTGGGTGTGCCAGCCGTAGGCCTCGTACCGCTTGAGGACGTCCTCGGAGAACGCGGTCGCGGTGTCGCCCTCGATGGAGATGTGGTTGTCGTCGTAGAGGAACACCAGGTTGCCGAGCTTCTGGTGGCCGGCCAGCGAGGAGGCCTCGGCGGAGACGCCCTCCTCCAGGTCGCCGTCGGAGACGATCGCCCAGATGGTGTGGTCGAACGGGGAGGTGCCCTCGGGGGCCTCCGGGTCGAACAGACCGCGCTCGTAGCGGGCCGCCATCGCCATGCCGACGGCGTTGGCCACACCCTGCCCGAGCGGACCGGTGGTGGTCTCGACGCCCGCGGTGTGCCCGTACTCGGGGTGACCCGGAGTCTTGGAGCCGTGCGTGCGGAACGCCTTCAGGTCGTCCAGCTCCACCTCGTATCCGGAGAGGAACAGCTGGGTGTACAGGGTCAGCGAGGTGTGACCGGGGGAGAGAACGAAACGATCCCGGCCCGTCCACTCGGGATCGGCGGGATCGTGACGCATCACCTTCTGAAAGATCGTGTACGCCGCAGGTGCCAGGCTCATCGCCGTACCCGGGTGCCCGTTGCCCACCTTCTGCACCGCGTCGGCCGCCAGCAGACGGGCGGTGTCCACGGCACGCCGGTCGAGGCCGGTCCACTCGAAGCCATCGGGAGTCTGCGTGGTCATCTTCAAGAAGTCCTCGTTCAGTGCGGGATGGCTGGTCTGATGCGTTCAAACTTAAAAGTCTGACTTTTTCGAGGAAAGGTCGGGGTGTGTCAGCCTGTGGTGAATCTGGGACAGTGATCGCGCGACAGGGACGGCACGAAAAGGACATGGCTGACAGAACGCCCCAAGGCGAGGGGCCACGTGCGGGTGGCGAGGGCATCAGAACCTTCCCCTTCCCGACCGAACTGGCCGTCGGCGGCGTCGGCATGCAGGTCGGCCCGATGGGAACCGAGCGCACCTGGCACGCCGACGCCCCCCTGCACCGCGTGCACCGCATCGACTTCCACGTCGTCATGCTGTTCACCGGCGGCCCCGTACGGCACATGATCGACTTCGCCGAGTACGAGGCCGGCGCCGGCGACCTGCTGTGGATCCGCCCCGGACAGGTCCACCGCTTCTCCCCCGAGAGCGTGTACCGCGGAACCGTCCTGACCATGCAGCCCGGCTTCCTCCCGCGTGCCACCGTCGAGGCCACCGGCCTGTACCGCTACGACCTCCCGCCCCTGCTGCACCCAGACCCGGCCCAGCTCACGGCCCTCCAGGCCGCCCTCGACCAGCTGCGGCGCGAGTACGAGGACACCGCCACGCTCCCGCTCAGCCTGCACACCGCCGTCCTCAGGCACGCCCTCGCCGCGTTCCTGCTGCGCCTCGCACACCTCGCGGCGAGCACCGCACAGGGCGGCCGGCAGCAGACGGACAGTACGTTCACCCGCTTCCGGGACGCCGTCGAGCACGGCTTCGCCACCAACCACAGCGTCAGTGCCTACGCCGACGCCCTCGGCTACTCCCGCCGTACCCTCGTCCGGGCCGTGCGCGCCGCCACCGGCGAGACCCCCAAGGGCTTCATCGACAAACGCGTCGTCCTGGAGGCCAAGCGCCTCCTCGCCCACACGGACATGCCGATCGGCCGCGTCGGGGCGGCGGTGGGCTTCCCCGACGCGGCGAACTTCACCAAGTTCTTCCATCTGCACACCGGGCAGACGCCGGTGGCGTTCCGGGCGGAACTGCGCTGAGGGGTTCACCCGTATCTGAAGGTCAACCCCTGGCGCCCGGTGATCAGTGGCCGAAGTCGAACCAGTTGACGTTCACGAAGTCGGACGGCTGGCCGCTGGTGAAGGTCAGATAGACGTCGTGGGTGCCGGTCACGGAGCCGATGTTGGCCGGAATGGTCCTCCAGGACTGCCAGCCCCCGGTGTTGCCGACGGCGAAGCTGCCGATGGGGGCGTTGCTCCGGCTGTCCAGGCGCACCTCGACCAGTCCGCTGACACCGCCGGCCGCGCCGCTCGCCACCCGGGCGTAGAACTGCGTGGCCGGTGTCGAACCGAAGTTCACGCCCTTGTACAGCGCCCAGTCGCCGTTCGCGATCCAGCCGATGTCCTGGCCGCCGCCCGTGTCGCTCGTGGTCTCGGTGCTGATGCCGGATTGACCGTCGTAGGACTCGGCCTGGACGGCGCTGTAGGCGTCGCGGTTGCCGGGCGGCGGGGGAGTGGTGCCGCCGCCGCTGCCGGCGGACTGCAGAACCTGCACGTAGTCGACGACCATCGGGTGGCCCGGCTCCGTGGCGCCGGTCGGACCGCCGCCGAAGGCACCGGGGAAGCCGCCGCCCATGGCCACGTTCAGGATGACGAAGAAGCCGTGGTTCGTGGCGTTGGTCCAGGTGGTCGCGTCCACCTGGTTCGCCGTGACCGTCTGGTAGTTGAGGCCGTCGACGTAGAAGCGGATCGCCTCCGGGCTCACCGAGCGGTCCCACTCCATCGTGTAGGTGTGGAAGCCCGACTGGCAGGTGCTGCCCGGGCACGCCGTGGAGTTGCCGAGTCCGGTCGTCTCGTTGCACGGCCCGCCCGGGTTGGTGCCGCAGTGCATGGTGGCCCACGTCTTGTTCAGGCCCTGGACGTTCTCCATGACGTCCAGCTCACCGACGCTCGGCCAGTTCTGGTAGTTGCCGCGGTACGGCGCGCCCAGCATCCAGAACGCGGGCCAGTAGCCGGCGGCCGCGTCCCCGGTCACATCGGGCATCTGGATACGGGCCGCCACGCGCAGCTTGCCGCCGGCCGGGGGCTGGAAGTCGGTGCGGGTGGTCTCGATGCGCCCGGAGGTCCAGGTGCCGGAGGCGTCGCGGCGCGGGGTGATGAGCAGGTCGCCGTTGCCGTCCAGTGCGACGTTGTTCGTGCCGGAGGTCATCGACTCGACCTCGCCGGTGCCCCAGTTCGCGGCACCGCCCGGGTACGAAGTCCCGGTGTCGTACTGCCAGTTGGACGTGTCGACACCGGAGCCCGCAGCGCCGTTGAAGTCGTCCAGGAAGACCTGGGTCCAGCCCGAGGGAGGGGTGGGGGCGGTGGCGCTGGCGGGTGCGGTGGCGGCCGTGGCGACCGCCACCGCCAGGCCGAGTGTGGCGACGGCGGCGAGGAGCGCGCGCCGCAGGGGGCGGGGTCTGGGTATGCCGGAGGTATCGCTCATGGGAGGCCTCTCGGTGGGTACGGGGAGTGTGCGGGGCACGGTGAGAGCGCTCCCACGCTGGGCCTGAGAGCGCTCTCAAGGTGCCGCCAATGTGCTCCCCGCCCGTGCGGTCGTCAAGATGTGAAACAAAGAAAGTCGTTGATCCGCAGGGGAGTTCAGGGGGTGAAGCCGCCCTTACCGGCTCAGACCGCGCTGCCCGCCCTCCAGTCGGCCCAGGTGTGCCCGGCCACCTCCACGGCCGGGCCCGCCGTCACCGTGATCGCCTTCTGCACCGCGGCCCGGTCGGTGACCGGGTGCGTGTACCGTCCGCGGGCGCGACGGTGATCGTCGCCGGCTTCGCCCCGGCCGTCCGCGCGGACGCCGTCGCCCCCTCGCCGCCGTTGGCGGTGGACGCGTCCGCCGAGGAACCGCACCCTGCCTGGGCCGCCGCGGCTGCCGTCCCGCAGGAACGGATCTCCGGCGAGCGTCGTCGAGGCGGCCTTCCGCCACTACCGGTCCCAGGACCGCGAGGCGGCCCTCCCGCTGTACGCCGACGACTTCACCTTCACCAGCCCGCGGGACGACCACATCGACAAGGCCGCGTTCTTCGAGAGGTGCAGGTGTTCTTCGGCGGACAGGTGTGAACGGCACTCCACCTGCCCAGCCGTACGTCGTGGCCCGGATCGTAACCGACGCCGTCGGCCCAGGCGGGCTGCTGCCGATCGGTCTCGTCGGTCTCGGATCCTCCGGCGTGGTCAGTGCGTCATGAAGGAGGTGACGGGCAGCGGCCGGGAGACGATCCGGACGTCGCCGAGGCGTCCGTGCAGGATCTGGTCGATCTTGTCGGCGTACTCGTAGCCGCCGAGCAGCCAGGGGCGCCCGGACGAGGCGATGCCGATCGCGGGTGCGTGCGGGTTGCGCGCCACGGGGCAGCCCTGGACGTACATGATCGTGTGCCGGCCGTCGTTGACCACGGCCAGGTGCCACCAGGTCTCGCGGGCGGTCTCGTCGCCCCAGTTGGTGGCGAGCTGCTGCTGGTTGAGCGGGTGCACCGCCCACTGCGGGCCAGGGCCGTCGGAGAGGGACAGCGTGGCCAGCGGTTCGTCCGGGTCGTCCGTGACCGTGCCCACGGAGCCGTTGCGGCCGGTGCGGCTCACGAGGCCGGACCAGGCGTGGTGCGAGGCGTCCCAGTCGGCGGGCAGCCAGTAGAACGCCTCGATGGTGTAACCGTGCTCGAAGGTGGCCGAGTTGAGCGGGGCGCCGTCGACCGTCCGCAGATACGCGCCCTTCAGCGGCGACTTGTAGCCCTGGAACTCCAGGCTGCCGTGACCCGGCTGGTCGGGGTGGTGGTCAGCCGACCAGCCGAGCGTGCCGCCGCCCACCGAGACCACGGTGAGGTCGTTGCCACGGCCGGAGAGGTCGCGGACGGTGCCGGAGACGGGCGACTCGAAACGCCAGTAGGCGACCGTGCCCGGTACCAGCATCTTCGACGCGGGCCGCGCCGGGCGGGCCGGCACCGGATCGAAGCCGGAGAAACGGGCGGCGAAGTCGATCTCGACCGAGAAACGGTCCGCGTCGCCGCTGAGCTCGATCTCCTGCCGCTCCAGCTCGTTGAGGCCCTTCTTGGCCCGGCCGAGGATCCACGGCGAGACCGTCTCCACGTCGATGACGTTCCGGTCCAGGTCGAAGTGGTAGAGGCGGATCATCGCCGCCCCGCCGAAGTAGCGGTTCTGGTAGTTCGTGAGGTGCAGGTGCACCTCGTTGCCCGCGGCGTTCTTGCGGGTCGCGCGGCCGGCGGGCCAGTAGTGGCCGTTCAGGGTCAGGAAGATCTGGTCGTGGTCCTCGATCAGCTGGTCCCACAGCTGCTGCCCGTAGGCCGACAACTGCTCATCGCCGACGACCAGTTCGTGCGTGGTGAGCACGACCGGCATCCTCGGGTGCCGGGCGAGCACGTCCTTCGCCCAGGTGTACCCCTGTTCCGACAGCCGCCAGTCCAGTGTGAGCACCATCCACTCACGGCCGCCGGCCTTGAACAGGTGATAGGTGTTGTAGCCGTCCGGAGAGGCGCCCCCGAACGTCGGCTTGTCCCCAAAGCGCCGCGGCCCGAAGGCGTCCAGGTACGGCGTCGAGCCGCGCTGGTCGTCCGTGGACGACCTGATGTCGTGGTTGCCGGCCAGCACGCTGTAGCCGACGCCCCGGCGGTCCAGGATCCCGAACGCCTCGCCGATCGCGGCGAACTCGTCCTCGGCGCCGTTCTGGGTGAGGTCGCCGAGGTGGGTCAGGAAGACGATGTTGTCGTCCTCGCCGTGCTCCAGGAGATAGCGTAGCGAGGCTTCCAGCGGCGCCGGGTAGATGCTCGGGCCGTCGAACAGGTACTGGGTGTCGGGCATCACCGCGAGCGTGAACCGGCGGCTGTCCGCGTCCGGCCGCCGGCCGCCCCGCTCGGCCGCCTCGGCGACGCCCGGAACGGCCAGGGCCGGTACGGCGACCCCGGCCGTGGCCGCGGCACCGAGCAGCGCGGTGGCCCTGAGGAAACTCCGTCGTCCGGCACCGGCCTGCACGGCCTCGCCCTGGCTGTGGTCATGCGACGTACACACGTGTGCTCCGTGAGGGTGAGAGGTTTCGAGGGGGAGTCGTGCGGGGGCTGGGGAGCCAGGGGGCTATGGAAGGAAGGGCTCGTGGTGCGCCCGCGCGGCCCTCCGTACGAGGGCGTCGAGCCGCGGTTCGACGTCGGCGGGCGTCCGGGCCGGGGTGAGCACCGGCGCCGCCGCCCGCAGGCGGATCCGCGGTGCGCACACCTCGGTACCGCGCGGCACCGACGGCTCGTCCCCGGCCGTCACCACCCGCAGCGTCAGCCACGCCTCACCGCCGTCCACCGGCAGGGTGAAGGGCAGCGGTACGGCCGCCGTCTCGCCGGGCCGCAGATCGGGCAGCTCGGCCGGAGCGGTCAGGGCGGGGCCGTCGGCGGGCGCCAGCTCCCAGGCCGCCGCCAGCCCGGCAAGGCCCGGGAAACGCCGGTGGTTGGCGACGACGATCCCCTCGTGCCGGTAGCACCGGATCCGGACCGGTGCCTCGATCTCCCGACGGTGGTACGGGTCCGGCTGCGGAATGCGATCGATGCGACGGGGAAAGACCACCACTTCGGCCCCTCCGGCCTCGTCCGCCCCGTCCGTGGTGCATGGGCTGTCGTGGTCACCGCCGTACGGCCGACGTCGGCCGGGTGCGGTGACGCCGTTGTCGCACAGCCCGGCACCCGCGCGCCCGGCCCGTCTCCCGTCGCTCACGCGCCGCAGGATTGCGTGGTCCCAGAACTCCCGGATGAAGCCGCCCTGAAGGCCCGGCGTGGACTGGGTGGCCGCCCAGTGGTCCGCGCGCTCGGAAATGATGGGATGCCGGTGGACCCGGCCACCGCCCGGTCCTCCCTCCAGGGGGCCGGGGCCGAGGTGGCCGTGGCGGGAGTTCGGGGAAGGGTGCAGACGTGAAGCTGACGATTCTGGGCGGCGGCGGGTTCCGGGTGCCGCTCGTCTACGGGGCACTGCTGGCCGACCGCGCCGAAGGGCGGGTCACCGAGGTCGTCCTGCATGACCTGGACGAGCGTCGACTGTATGCAGTACGCCGTGTACTGGATGAACAGGCGACCGGCATCCCCGACGCGCCCCGGGTGACCGCCACCACCGACCTCGACGCGGCGCTCGCCGCCGCCGACTTCGTCTTCTCCGCGATCCGCGTCGGCGGCCTTCAGGGCCGGGCGAACGACGAGCGGGTGGCGCTCGCCGAGGGCGTGCTCGGCCAGGAGACCGTCGGCGCGGGCGGCATCGCCTACGGCCTGCGCACCGTCCCCGTCGCCGTCGACATCGCCCGGCGAGTGGCGCGTCTCGCCCCCGACGCCTGGGTCATCAACTTCACCAACCCGGCCGGCCTGGTCACCGAGGCCATGTCCCGGCACCTCGGCGACCGCGTCATCGGCATCTGCGACTCACCCGTAGGGCTCGGCCGCCGTATCGCCCGCGTCCTCGGCGCCGACCCGAAGGAGGCCTTCATCGACTACGTCGGCCTCAACCACCTCGGCTGGGTGCGCGGCCTGCGCATCGCCGGGCGGGACGAACTCCCGCGTCTGCTCGCCGACCCCGCCCTGCTCGGCTCCTTCGAGGAGGGAAAGCTGTTCGGCGTCGACTGGCTGCGGTCGCTCGGCGCGATCCCCAACGAATACCTGCACTACTACTACTTCAACCGCGAAGCCGTACGCGCCTACCAGGAGGCCGAGCAGACCCGGGGTGCGTTCCTGCGCGACCAGCAGGCCCGGTTCTACGTGGAGGCGCTGCGCGCGGACCGGTCCGCCCTGGACGTGTGGGACCGCACGCGCGCCGAGCGCGAGGCCACCTACATGGCCGAGAACCGGGAGAGCGCGGGTGCGGGCGAGCGCGAGGCCGACGATCTGTCCGGCGGTTACGAGAAGGTCGCGCTCGCGCTGATGCGGGCCATCGCCCGGGACGAGCGGACCACGCTGATCCTCAACGTGCGCAACATGAACACGCTGTCGGCGCTCGACGCCGACGCGGTGATCGAGGTCCCCTGCCTGGTCGACGCGAACGGCGCCCACCCCGTCGCCGTCGCCCCGCTGCCCCCTCACGCCACCGGGCTGGTCTGCTCGGTCAAGGCCGTGGAGCGGGAGGTGCTGGCCGCCGCCGAGTCCGGATCCCGGCAGACGGCCGTGAAGGCCTTCGCGCTGCATCCGCTGGTCGACTCGGTCAACGTGGCCCGCAGACTGGTCGAGGGCTACACCGCGGTCCATCCTGGCCTGGCGTACCTCACCTAGCCGCTTCCTGGAGCAAGCGCTTCCCCCTCGCCTCCCCAGCTGCCTCTGGAGACCGTCATGCACGACGAACGCCGCCGGATCGAGGACCGCGTCGAACGCCTCCACCACCAGCGCATCAGGCCCGCGATCCACGCGGCCGCCGTCCCCCTCGACGTGGCGGCCTGGCAGGCCCCCGGGGAACCGGTTCCCTTCGAGGAGGCGGCGGCCGCCCCGTACACGCCGTTCGCGGTGGGCACCCCGTGGGGGCCGCCCTGGGGGACGACCTGGTTCCGGATGCGCGGCCGGGTGCCCGCCGAGTGGGCCGGCCTGCGGGTGGAGTCGGTCATCGACCTGGGCTTCGTCAGCGACTGGCCCGGCAACCAGGCCGAGGCACTGGTCCACCGCACCGACGGCACTCCGCTGAAGGCGGTCAACCCGCTCAGCCAGTACGTGCCGGTCGCCCACCCGGCGGCCGGCGGTGAGACGGTCGAGTATCTGGTGGAGGCCGCCTCCAACCCCGACGTCCTCGGGAACGGCTTCGCCCGCCCGACCCCGCTCGGCGATGTACGGACGGCAGGCGACCGTCCACTGTATGCATTCCGCCGCGCCGACCTCGCCGTCCTCGACGAACAGGTCTGGCACCTCGACCTCGACCTCCAGGTGCTGCGCGAACTGATGCTGGAACTCGGCGAGCACGAGCCGCGCCGGCACGAGATCATGCACGCCCTCGACCGGGCCATGGACCTGCTCGACCTGGACGACATCTCCGGCTCGGCACCCGCCGTACGCGACGCCCTGCGCCCGGCGCTGGCCAAGCCCGCCCACGCCAGCGCGCACATCGTCTCCGGCGTCGGCCACGCGCACATCGACACCGCGTGGCTGTGGCCGATCCGCGAGACCAAGCGCAAGGCATCCCGGACGTTCTCCAACGTCACCGCGCTCGCCGACGAGTACGAGGAGTTCGTCTTCGCCTGCTCCCAGGCCCAGCAGTACGCATGGGTGCGCGACGCCTGCCCGCAGGTGTGGGAGCGGATCAAGAAGTCCGTGGCGAAGGGCCAGTGGGCGCCGGTCGGCGGCATGTGGGTGGAGGCCGACGGCAACCTGCCCGGTGGTGAGGCCCTGGCCCGCCAACTGGTCCACGGCAAACGGTTCTTCATGGACCACTTCGGCATCGAGACCAAGGGCGTGTGGCTGCCGGACTCCTTCGGCTACACCGCGGCCTACCCGCAGCTGGCCAGGCTCGCCGGCAACGAGTGGTTCCTCACCCAGAAGATCTCCTGGAACCAGACCAACACCTTCCCCCACCACACCTTCTGGTGGGAGGGCATCGACGGCACCCGCATCTTCACCCACTTCCCGCCCATCGACACCTACAACGCCTGCTTCAGCGGCGCCGAGATGGCCCGGGCGGTCCGCAACTACGCCGAGAAGGGCGGTGCCACCCGCTCCCTCGCCCCCTTCGGCTGGGGCGACGGCGGAGGCGGCCCCACCCGCGAGATCATGGAACGCGCCCGCCGCCTGAAGAACCTGGAGGGCTCCGCGAAGGTCGAGATCGAACACCCCGACGCATTCTTCGCCAAGGCCCGCGAGGAGTACCCGGACGCCCCGGTCTGGGCGGGCGAGCTGTACCTGGAGCTGCACCGGGCCACCTACACCACCCAGGCCCGCACCAAGCAGGGCAACCGGCGCTCCGAACACCTGCTGCGCGAGGCCGAGTTGTGGGCCACCACGGCCGCCCTGCACGAGCCCGGCTACGCCTACCCGTACGAGAAGCTGGACCGCCTGTGGAAGACGGTGCTGCTGCACCAGTTCCACGACATCCTGCCCGGCTCCTCCATCGCCTGGGTGCACCGCGAGGCCGAGGCCGAGTACGCCCGCGTGGCGGGGGAGCTGCAGGCGCTCACGGGCGAGGCGATCGCCGCGCTCGGCACCGGCGGGCCCCGCGTGTTCAACACCAGCCCCCACGAGCGCGCCGAGGTGGTCCGTACGGCCGAGGGCGCACCGGTGTACGTGACGGTGCCCGCGAACGGCTCCGCGCCCCTCACACCGGCCGACCCCCCGCACCCGGTGACGGCCGACGGCCGCACCCTGGACAACGGGATCGTCCGTGTACAGGTGACAGAAGACGGAACACTGTCGTCTGTATACGATCTACGGGCGGGCCGCGAAGTCCTCGCAGGCCAGGGCAACCTGCTCCGCCTCCACACGGACCTGCCCAACTGCTGGGACGCCTGGGACATCGACAAGCACTACCGCAACCGCTACACCGACCTGCTGGAGCCCGACTCGGTCACCGTGGCCGAGGAGGACCCCCTCGTGGGCGCGATCCGGGTGACCCGCTCCTTCGGCAGGGGATCCCGCATCACCCAGACCATCACCGTCCGCGCCGGCAGCGCCCGCATCGACTTCGAGACGGACATCGACTGGCACGAGACGGAGAAGATCCTCAAGGCGGGCTTCCCCGTCGACCTGCGCGCCCCGCACTCCAGCGCCGAGATCCAGTTCGGTCACGTCCAGCGGCCCACCCACACCAACACCAGCTGGGAGGCCGCCCGTTTCGAGGTGGCCGGGCACCGCTGGGTGCACATCGCCGAAGCCGGTTACGGCGTCGCCGTCATCAACGATTCCACCTACGGCCACGACGTCTCCCGCACGGTGCGCGAGGACGGGGGCACGACCACCACGGTCCGCCTCAGCCTGGTCCGCGCCCCGCGCGTTCCCGACCCCGAGGCCGACCAGGGCAGGCACCGCTTCACCTACGCCCTCCTGCCCGGTGCGGGCATCGAGGACGCGATCGCCGAGGGCTACGCCCTCAACCTCCCGCTGCGGGTGGCCGATTCGGCGGGCGAGCCCGAGCCGGTCGTCTCCGTCGAGGGTGAGGGCGTGACGGTGGAAGCGGTCAAGCTCGCCGACGACGGCTCCGGGGACGTGGTGGTCCGGCTGTACGAGTCCCGGGGCGGCCGGGCCACCGGCGTGCTGCGCACCGGGTTCCCGCTGGCCGGCGCCGAGGTCACCGATCTGCTGGAGCGACCCCTGGGCGAAGCGGAGGCCGACGCCGACGGCTCGCTCCCGGTCACCCTGCGGCCCTTCCAGATCCTGACCCTTCGGCTGCGGCGGGCCTAGGCGGACACGGGCCAGGAGCACGGGACCTTCCGGCCTCGGCACGGCGACCGGGTTCAGCAAGATCGGAGCGGGCCGCATCCGGCCGGGCCGGCCGGTCGCCCCCCGTGACCGCGACCGACCGACCCGTTCCCCCGCGGAATCCCCCGTCCCCCCGGCCGGGTTCTCCGTCCCCGTCATGGAGAGCCGCGGGGCCGCGCTCTGATACACCCCTCACGAAAAAAAATGTCCCCCGGTCCTGGAACCGGGGGACAAGGAGAGGTGCGCTCAGCCGGTGAACCCGGCCGTGATCGAGGTGAACTGCCAGGTGTTCTGGCTGATGCCGGAGCAGTTGCTCACCACACCGCCGCCCGCGCAGGGCCGGTCACGGTTGACCGACCAGAACGCGAGCCGCGCGATGTGATGGGAGTTCGCCCAGTCGCGGACCTGGTTCCAGATCGCCGGCGTGGTCGTCTCCTGCTGGTCGGACAGGCCGTTCATGCCCGAGATGCCGATGTGGGCGTAAGCGGTCGCGTCGTCCCAGCCGAACGTCGCCTTCAGCTTGCTCTTCAGGCCCTCGGCGGCGTTCACCGTGTTGCCGTACATGTCCGAGCCGCCGCCGAAGTCGAACGGCATGATGGTGAACACGTCGATGTCCGCGCCGAGCGACTGCGCCTGCTCGATCAGCCGGTTGCCGTAGTACGTCGGCCCGGTGGTCGAGGTGCCGAAGGTGACGATGGTCTTCAGGCCGGGGTTGTTGGCCTTGACCGTCTTCAGCGCGGTCAGGATCTTCGCCTGTACGGCCTCGTTCTCGAACTCGTCCGTGTTCTCGATGTCCATGTCGACGGCCTTCAGGCCGTAGGCGTCGATCACCTTCTGGATGGCCCCGGCGAGCGCCGCCGCCGAGGAGCAGTTGGCGCCGAGCTTGCTGCCCTGCCAGCCACCGAAGGACGGGACGATGTCACCGCCCGCCGACCGTACGGCGTTGATCGCGCTCTGATCGGCGCCACCGGTCAGCGGCCGGCTGCCGTCCCAGGCCGGCGTGCAGCCGCCGGAGTCCAGCACGAACGCCATCGTGAACCACTTGATCCCGGTCGCGCTCATCACCGTCGCCGGACTCGGCGGATCGCCCCAGCCCTCGTACAGATACGGCGCGGCCTGCTTGAACCCGGTGCCGCCGCCGCTGCCCGCGTTCGTGGTGACGGAGACGGCGTTGGAGGCGGCCGAGACGTTCCCGGCCGCGTCGTGCGCCTTGACCGTGAAGGTGTACGACGTGCTGGGTGACAGCCCGCCGACCGTGGCGGACGTGCCGGAGACGGTCAGCACCTGGCTGGCGCCGCTGTAGATGTCGTAACCGGTGACGCCCACGTTGTCCGTGGCGGCGTTCCACGACAGCGAAACGCTGGACGAGGTCTTGCCGGTGGAGGTCAGACCCGTCGGCGCGGTCGGCGCCTGTGTGTCCCCGCCGCCCCCGCCGCCCGGGCCGTCCAGGCCGATGTCGTCGGCCCAGTAGGTGCCCTGGGCGTACCAGCCGTGGACATAGATGGTGGCGCTGGTCTGCGAGGCACCGGTGGTGAACGGGACACTGAGCCGGCTGTACGCCGTCGGCGAGGTCGTCCAGGTCGAGGCGCCGCCGTTCACGCCCAGGTACACATAACTGCCGCGTACCCAGCCGCTGAGGGCGTACGTCGTGTTCGGCTGCACGGCGACCGTCTGGGTGCACTGCGCGTCGTCGCTGTCGGTCACCGCGCCCTGCAGCGCCTTGCTGCCGCTGTGCACGGGGGAGGAGACGACCGAGCCGAGATTGCCGGTGCAGGTCCAGGGGGAGAGGCCGCCGGATTCGAAGCCGGGGTTGGAGAGGAGGTTGGCTGCCTGAGCGGCGCCCGGGAGGGCGATGACCCCGCCGACCGCGAGGGCGACGGAGCCGAGGAGAGCGAGAAGCCGACGTCTGTGACGTCCTAGTGGATTGCGCACGCGATCTCCCTGTGGGGATGGGGTGTTCGGGAGTGCACGGCTGTGCGGAGGTGCGCCAATGAATTTGGTATGGACCAATCTGCCTGTCAAGGACGGACGCAGAATTGGTCCATACCGGCGAGGCGAACCAAGGGGCGCGGGAACTGCGCGACAAGCCACAACCGACCCGAACCCGGCGTACGACCTAAAGCGGCAGGACCTCAGCCGCCGAAGCCGCCTGCAAAGGCAGCGCCGGAAGGGCCATCTCCGCCTCCCTCTGCCGCGGAAGCGCCGCAGGCACGGGCAGTAGCGATCGCGCCCCCGCCACCACCGTGTAGTCCTGCCCCAGGAACGGCGGCTCGATCACGCCGGGATCCTCGCCCAGCGCCAACCGCACGGCAGCCCAGGGCACGTTCACCCCGCACAGCGACAGCTGGTGCAGGCCCCCGGAGGGCCGCGTGTTGACATCGAGCAGCACCGGGTGGTCGCCGAGCATCCGAAACTGAATGTTGGACAGATGGTGCAGCCCGAACCCCTCGGCGATCAGCCGGGCCGGCTCCAGCCACCGCTCCTCCACGGTGAAGCCCCGCCGGCGGCCGTTCTTGGTGCGGCCCACCGCGAGCCGCAGCCGGTTGTCCGGCCCGGTCAGGCAGTCGACGGACACCTCGGGCTGCTCCAGGCGCGGCATCACCAGCCAGTCCACCGGCTCCCCGGCCCGCCGCAGCGCCTGGACGACCAGGTCCAGCTGGACGTACGGGCTCGGGAACCCCGTGAGGCCGGCCAGCGAGAACGGGCTGCGGGTGATCACCCGGAAGCCGACCCCGCCGGCACCGGCGGCCGGCTTGAAGCATGCCGTGTGCCCGGCTTCCTCCAACTCCTCGACAGCGGCAAGGAGTTCGTCCGCCGTACGCACGCGCCACCACGGCGGCACCGGGACCCCGACCGAGCGGACCGCCTCGTACGCGGTCGCCTTGTCCTCGAACACCGCCACCGCCTCGGGCGTCGGCGCCAGCAGCGCCGTACCGGCCGCCGCGAACTCCGCGCGGTGCCGCACGATCGCCGCCTGGTGCAGCCGGGGCACGAACACGTCGATGCCGCGCCGGACGCACTGGTCGAGGGCGTACTCGACGTACGCGGCCGGGGACAGCCCCTCCGGCTCCAGGTCGGCGGTGTCGGCGGCGGCCAGCACGGGGGAGTCGGGGTCCCCGTGCGTGGCATGGATCTCCACCGCGCGATCGCTGGGATTTCTGCGCAGCTGATCCATGAAGAACACGTTCTCCGCGTACGTGCGGTTGAGCCAGACGCGTACGCGAGAGGGCATGCAGGCCGCCTTTCAGGGTTTTCGGGCAGGGCTCAGCGGCCCGTGCCCGGGCAGGAGGGAGGAAGGGACACCAAACGACCCCTGTGAAAGGGAGGGTGGGGTGTTGGTGTCGGGGCGATCATACGGCTTTCAAGAGCCCCTGAGTGCAACGCGGATGTTACGGATTCCGGGCGGCTGTCCAGACGCGTTCTGAACCCTTCGGCCGTCTGCGACCGGCCGGAATGTGACGCACCGCCAGACGGCCCTTGTCCGCTGTCCGGGAATGTGTTCTTGTGGTCCCGGAAGATGATGATCGGAAGGGGTGCAGGGGTGGAGTCGGAGGCCGACGCCGGGCAGCTGCTGGCCATCAGCGACCTGCACATCACCTACCCGGAGAACCGCGCCCTGGTCGAGGACATGCGGCCCACGAGCGACGAGGACTGGCTGATCGTGGCCGGCGACATCGCCGAGACGGTCGCCGACATCCGCTGGACGCTCGAGAAACTGGCAGGCCGCTTCCGCAAGGTGCTGTGGGCCCCCGGCAACCACGAGCTGTGGACCCACCCGAAGGATCCCGTCACCCTGCGCGGCGTCGCCCGCTACGAGCACCTGGTCGGGCTGTGCCGCGAACTGGGCGTCGTCACACCCGAGGACCCCTACCCGGTATGGCGCGGCCCCGGCGGCCCGGTCGTCGTCGCCCCGCTGTTCCTGCTGTACGACTACTCGTTCCTGCCGCCCGGCTGCGCCACCAAGGCCGAGGGCCTGGCCTACGCGCAGAGCACCGGCGTCGTCTGCAACGACGAGTATCTGCTGCACCCCGATCCCTATCCGAGCCGTGACGCCTGGTGCCGGGCACGGGTCGCCGAGACCGAGCGCAGGCTGGCCGAGCTGCCCCCGGACCTGCCGGTCGTACCGGTCAACCATTATCCACTGCACCGGCATCCCACCGAGGTGCTGTGGTATCCCGAGTTCGCCATGTGGTGCGGCACCACCCTGACCGCCGACTGGCACCGCCGGTTCCCCGTCGCCGCGATGGTCTACGGCCATCTGCACATCCCCCGCACCACCTGGCACGACGGAGTCCGCTTCGAAGAGGTCTCCGTAGGCTATCCCCGTGAATGGCGCAAGCGACCGGGACCGCCGGGACGGCTGCGCCGCATCCTGCCAATGGAGGTCGAAACCGGTGATCGAGGAGCTGCTCCCGGAGTCGGTCGTGGCCGTGGAAGCACACGGTGACGACCCGCTGTGGGACGCCCCGCTCTACCCCGGGGAGGCGGCGATCGTCGAGCGTGCGGTGGACAAGCGTCGCCGCGAGTTCGCCGCCGTACGCGGCTGCGCCCGGCGCGCCATGGAGAAGCTCGGCGTGCCCGCGCAGTCCATCCTCAGCGGCGAGCGGGGCGCACCGCGCTGGCCGGCCGGCCTGATCGGCAGCATGACCCATTGCGACGGCTACTGCGCCGCCGCCCTGACCCGCGCCGCCGAACTGGCTTCCCTCGGCATCGACGCCGAACCGCACGGCCCGCTCCCGGAGGGCGTCGGCCCCACCGTCTTCCTGCCCGCCGAGGCCGAACGGCTCGACCGGCTCGCCGGGCAGCGGCCCGCCGTGCACTGGGACCGGATCCTGTTCAGCGCCAAGGAATCCGTCTACAAGGCGTGGTTCCCGCTGACCCGCACCTGGCTGGACTTCTCCGAGGCCGACATCACCCTCCACCCGGGCCCAGGCGAGGAGCAGTACGGCACCCTGCGCGCCGAACTCCTCGTCCCCGGGCCCCGGGTCGGCGACCGCCGGCTCCAGGTCTTCGACGGCCGGTGGGCCGTACGCGACGGTGTGGCCGCCACCGCCGTGGTCGTCCCGCATTCCTGAAGGCCCCGGCCGTGCCGGCTCGCGGCGCCCGGACCGCTCAGGCCGACGGGCACCAGTCGCGCAGCAGCCGGAAGAACTCCGCCTCGTTGCCCGCGAGACCCGCGCGGGCCAGGGCCTGCTCCGCCTCGGCCAGCACGGTGGGCGGCACCACGGCGGGCCGGCCGCCGTCGGGTGGCCCGTCGAAGGCGGCGCGCACCGTGTGCAGCAGCCGAAGGTAGGCCTGGACGGCGGTGCGCTCACGGTCGGTCAGTACAGCGGTGGGCATCGGTCGGCTCTCCCCGAGTAGGCGTCACGGTCACGCGCCCTGCGGCGCACCCTCCAGCTTGCCGCCCACCACTGACAACGCCGTTCGGCTCCACCCCGGTTCGCCCGCTCAGCGCAGGCCGAAACCTTCCGCTGAGGCCCGTAGGAGTGGCCGACGCGCCGTCGGCGACACGCCCCCACGCCGTGCAGGGGCGCGCGGAGCTGTGTGAGCAACCGAGGGCGATGGGCAGCCGGCTCACGACACCAGGCCCTGCGGCGCGCACGCGCTCAGGTCAGCTCTGCGGCGCGCGCGCCCTGCGCCAGCCCTGCGGCGCGCACGCCCTCTGGCAGCCCTGCGGCGCGCATACCTTCGGTCAGCCAGTGGCGCGTACGCCCTTCCGGTCAGCCAGTGGCGCGTACGCCCTTCCGGTCAGCTCTGCGCCCCCGGATACCCCAGGGACGCCTCGATGCGCCCGGCCACGCCGTCGCGCTGCACCGGGCCGCGCAGGGCCGAACCGGCCAGCCGGGTGCGGCACTTTCGGGCCAGGAGCAGACCGAAGGTCTCGGCCTCCCGCTCCTCCGCGAGGTCGAAGCGGGTCCGGGCCGCGACCCGCTGCACCGTGGCCTGGAGCGCGTCCTGATCGGTGTCGTCGTGCAGCAGCCGCGTGGCGACCCCGACGCCGTCGATGTGGTGCCCGCGGTGGTCGGCCTGCATGTGCCACAGCTCATGGCCGAGAATCACCAACTGGTGGTCCGGCGCGGTGCGTTCCTCCACGACGACGAGGTCGCGGTCGGTCAGATCCAGCCACAGTCCGCTCGCCGTACCCGGCGGAAAGGCGGCCGCGCGGAAGTGCACCGGGCGACCGCGGCGGCGGCTCATCGCCTCGCACAGCGCGTGGTACAGCTCCCGCGGCGGTGCCGGTGTGGGCAGTGCCAGTCCGCCCACCAGCTCGTTGCACAGCCGGCGCATGTCCCTGCCGATGCCCACAGTCCTCCCCCGGCTCACGACTCGGGCCGTTTGACGCTTTCCAGGAGCATGTCGAGCCACTCCGCGACCTTGTCCCGGTGCTGGTCGGTGGGCAACTGCGCGGCCCGCCACGCTATTCCGCGCACCCCGTGGTCCTGCAGCAGCTGCTCCAGCGGATCCTCCGCGGCCCGTGCGGCGGCCCGCTCCCGGTCGGCCAGCTTCTGCAGCAGCTCCTGCTCGGTGCGCTGCAACGCGCCCGCCAGCGCCTCGGGGTCCTCCGCGGTGAGGAAGCCGGCGTGCACCCGGAAGAATCGCTGCAGCGCGTCGCAGTGCTCCATGGTGGGCCGCCGGTCGCCGTTGATGAGCGCGCCGGCCTGCTGCCGGGACATGCCCGCGCCGTCGGCGATCTCCTGCTGGGTGTACTTGCGGCCGTTCGGTTTCAGCCGGGTGCGCCGCAGCAGGCCCAGGCGCTGCAGAAAGCGTGCCTGGACGTCCGGTTCGCCGGCCGGCCGGCCCGTGAGCAGGGCCTTGACCACCGCCTCCGGGACACCGCAGGCCACGGAGAGCCGTCCGACGTCGAAGACCTCGGCCTGCGGCACGCCGAGCCGGTCGGCGAGCGCGGTGACGCGGGCGACGACGGCCGGCAGCTGGGCGGTCGCCGTGGCGCCCGGATCCTCGTAGCCTTCCGTCACCGACAGAACTCCTACGTCTCTCAAGGGCTTCAGATGCGTCCGTGCTTCTGACGAGCTTCTCACGAGCGATCGCCGTGAACTTCACCGGAGAGTAGCGGGTGCCTCGAACTCACATCCAGGTGTCGCCACAACTGTGGCGAATTTCAGCCGTCAACGGCCGCGAAATGCCACGATAGTTGACACGGTCTTGCCGGGGGCCGCAGGATCGCAGGGCCGCGTGAAGGGCGCAGAGGGCAAGAGGGGTGACCTCCCGATGGCATATCAGGCAGGAGGGCAGCGGCCGGCACCGCGGCCCGTCCCCGAGACCTGCACCCAGGCGTATCTCCAGGACTACGCCGTGCTGCTGGAGTCCGTCGCGTGCCCGTCCCTGGTCGTCGACCACTGCTGGGACGTGGTCATGGCCAACGGTGCGTTCGAGACACTTTTCCGAGGGGTGCGGCGGCAGACGACGGCCATGCCCGGGGACAACTTCCTGCGGTTCGTCCTGTTCCACCCGGACGCGGCCGACGTCCTCGGCGAGCACGAGCAGGGCTGGTGCCTGCCGATGCTGGCCCACCTCAGGACCGCCCTGGAGACATACGGTCACGACCACGAACTCCAGGCCATCCGCCGGGACGTCGCCCAGGACCCACTGATGGAGGCCGCCTACCGGCAGGGCCTGCCGCACTGGATCCGGGCCGTCGGCGAGAGCGCGACCCGGCTCGACGGGGCGGTACGGCTGCTGATCCATCCCGACCCGCGCCGCGGCCCCACCGAGTGCCGCATCGTCGAGGAGACGCCCGAGATCCTGCGCGGCCTCGGCTACCGGCGCCTGACCCTGGTCCTCCGCGAGAACCGCCGCCCCGCCGCGCCGGTACGCCGTCCGCGCCGAACCCGCGGCACGGCCCATCTCATGGTGGTCAGGCCCCCCGAGAACTGACCCGGCACCGCCGGCGTTCAGGTCGCCGGCGGCGCCGGGTCGAAAGACGGCGGGTGCGAGGGGTCGCGGCGGGTGGGCGGCCGGACGCGAAGTGGGGGCGTGCGAGACAGGGAGTCCGCACGCAGCCCTTACGCAAGCGGCTTGCGTAGCTTGCGCTAATATTGCGTGCATGACGCGACGACTTGCGGAAGTGGCGAAGAAGGTCGGGGTCAGCGAGGCCACGGTCAGCCGGGTGCTCAACGGCAAGCCCGGGGTCTCCGAAGCCACCCGGCAGGCGGTGCTGACGGCGCTCGACGTGCTCGGCTACGAGCGCCCCACCCAGCTGCGCGGCGAACGCGCCCGGCTCGTCGGCCTGGTCCTGCCGGAGCTGCAGAACCCCATCTTCCCGGCGTTCGCCGAGGTCATCGGCGGCGCGCTCGCCCAGCTCGGGCTCACCCCGGTGCTGTGCACGCAGACCAAGGGCGGCGTCTCCGAGGCGGACTACGTCGAACTGCTGCTGCAGCAGCAGGTCTCCGGCGTCGTCTTCGCCGGCGGCCTCTACGCGCAGGCCGACGCGCCCCACGACCACTACCGGCTGCTCGCCGACCGCAACATCCCGGTCGTCCTGGTCAACGCGGCCATCGAACACCTCGGTTTCCCGGGCGTGTCCTGCGACGACGCCGTAGCCGTCGAGCAGGCGTGGCGCCACCTGGCCTCCCTCGGCCACGAGCGCATCGGACTGGTCCTCGGCCCCGGCGACCACGTGCCCTCGGCGCGTAAACTGGCCGCCGCGCGGGCGATCGCCGGTGACCTGCCGGAGGATTGCGTCGCCCGGGCGATCTTCTCCATCGAGGGCGGTCACGCGGCCGCGTCCCGGCTGATCGACCGGGGTGTCACGGGCATCATCTGCGCGTCCGACCCCCTCGCGCTGGGCGCCGTCCGGGCCGCGCGCCGCAAGGGCTACGACGTCCCGGGGCGGATCTCCGTCGTCGGCTACGACGACTCGGCGTTCATGAACTGCACCGAGCCTCCGCTCACCACCGTCCGCCAGCCCATCGAAGCCATGGGCCGCGCGGCCGTCGAGCTGCTGAACGCGCAGATCGGCGGCACGGCCGTACCCGCCGAGGAGCTGCTGTTCGAGCCCGAGCTGGTGGTGCGCGGCTCCACCGCGCAAGCCCCGCGCGGCTGAGATCGAGAAGATCAAACAGCTGCTGTCGAATAATTACAGATTCTGCGCGACATCTTGCGTTGAGATGTCGCCGGTGCTTGAGTGTGCGACACCCACCGCTCCTGCCATGCGTGCCATCAGGGGGTCCACCGATGAGAAGCACCGGGTTCCGGCGTACCGTCGTCGCGATCGGCGTCTGTTCCTCGCTCGCCCTCGCCGCCACCGCCTGCGGGTCGGGTGACGGCGACTCGGCGAGCGGCAGGACACGGATCACCGTCAACTGCGAGCCGCCGAAAAGCGCCAAGGTCGACCGGAACTTCTTCGAGGAGGACCTCGCCTCCTTCACGAGACAGAACCCGGACATCGACGTCGTCGCGCACGACGCCTTCCCCTGCCAGGACCCGAAGACCTTCGACGCCAAGCTCGCCGGCGGTCAGATGGAAGACGTCTTCTACGCGTACTTCACCGACGCCAAGCACGTCGTGGGCATCAACCAGGCGGCCGACCTCACGCCGTACCTGAAGGAGTTGAAGTCCTACCACACGATCCAGAAGCAGCTGCGCGACGTCTACACCATGGACGGGAAGGTCTACGGTATCCCGCGTACCGGATACAGCATGGGGTTGATCTACAACCGCAAGCTCTTCCGGAAGGCCGGCCTCGACCCCGACAAGCCCCCGACGACCTGGGACGACGTCCGCGCCGACGCGAGGAGGATCGCCGCCCTCGGAAGCGGCACCGTCGGCTACGCCGACTACAGCGCCCAGAACCAGGGCGGCTGGCACTTCACCGCCGAACTGTACGCACAGGGCGGCGACGTCGTCGGCGCCGACGGCAAGAAGGCCACCATCGACACCCCCGAGGGCCACGCCGTCCTGCAGAACCTGCACGACATGCGGTGGACCGACGACTCCATGGGCAGCAAGCAGCTCCTCGTCATCAACGACGTGCAGCAGATGATGGGTTCGGGCAAGCTCGGCATGTATCTCGCCGCTCCCGACAACATCCCGATCCTGGTCAAGGAGAGGGGCGCGCACTACGACGACATCGCCATCGGCCCGATGCCAGGAGGCAAGGCCACACTCATCGGCGGCGACGGCTACATGTTCAACAAGCACGACACGCCCGCCCAGATCCGGGCCGGCCTGAAATGGCTCGACCACATGTTCCTCACCCCCGGATCGGGCTTCCTCGGCGACTACGCCCGCGCAAAGCAGCACGACGCCCCGGTCGGCCTGCCCGAGCCGCGGCTGTTCACCGGCGCCGCCGATGCCAAGGACCAGCAGGCCAAGAAGGCCAACGCCAATGTCCCGGTGGAGAACTACCAGTCCTTCCTCGACGGCAACCAGCAGCTGACGATGAAGATCGAGCCGCCCGACGCCCAGCAGATCTACTCCGTCCTCGACTCGGCCGTCTCCGCCGTCCTCACCAAGCAGGACGCCGACATCGACCAGCTGCTCAAGGACGGGTCCGGCAAGATCGACGGCATCCTCGCCCGGAGCTGACCGCCATGACGAAGACGGCCGAACGGCGGCCCGTGACGAAGGCCGCCGTCTACCCGGTCCCGGCACCGCCCCCGGCAGGGGGCCGGAGGCGCCGCCGCCTCGCCGACCAGGCCCGCGCCTACGCCTTCCTGTTCGGCGGCCTCCTCTGTTTCGCCCTGTTCTCCTGGTACCCGGCGATCCGCGCGGTCGTCATCGCCTTCCAGAAGTACACGCCCGGCTCGAAGCCGGAGTGGGTCGGCACCGCGAACTTCACCCGCGTCCTCAACGACCCCGAGTTCAGCGCGGCCTGGCGCAACACGCTCACCTTCACCCTGCTGGCCCTGCTCATCGGCTTCGCGGTCCCCTTCCTCCTCGCCCTCGTCCTGGGCGAACTCCGGCACGCCAAGGCGTTCTTCCGGGTGGTCGTCTATCTGCCGGTGATGATCCCGCCGGTGGTCAGCGCCCTGCTGTGGAAGTGGTTCTACGACCCCGGAGCCGGCCTCGCCAACGAAGCGCTGCGCTTCCTGCACCTGCCGACGTCCAACTGGTCCAACGGCACCGACACCGCCCTCGTCTCCCTGGTGATCGTGGCCACCTGGGCCAACATGGGCGGCACCGTCCTCATCTACCTCGCCGCCCTCCAGTCCATCCCCGGCGAGCTGTACGAGGCCGCCGAACTGGACGGCGCGAACCTGCTCCAGCGCGTCCGGCACGTCACGGTCCCGCAGACCCGGTTCGTGATCCTGATGCTGATGCTCCTTCAGGTCATCGCCACCATGCAGGTGTTCACCGAACCCTTCGTCATCACCGGCGGCGGCCCGGAGAACGCCACGGTCACCGTCCTCTACCTCATCTACAAGTACGCCTTCCTCTACAACGACTTCGGCGGCGCCTGCGCCCTCAGCGTCATGCTCCTGGTCCTGCTCGGCGCCTTCTCCGCCGTCTATCTGCGGCTCACCCGCACCAAGGGGGACAGCGCATGAGCACCCGCACCCTGGTCTCCCCGGCGACCCTCGCCCGCCCGCGCGGCAAGGCGCTCTACTGGACGGTGTTCACGGCCGTCGTCGTCCTCTTCGCGCTCGCCTTCCTCTTCCCGGTCTACTGGATGGTGACCGGCGCCATGAAGTCCCCGGACGAGGTGGCCCGGACCCCGCCGGTGATCGTCCCCGAGCACTGGCATCTCGGCGCGTACACCGACGCCTGGGACCTGATGCAGCTGCCGCAGCACCTGTGGAACACCGTCGTCCAGGCCGCCGGCGCCTGGGCGTTCCAGCTGGTGTTCTGCACGGCCGCCGCCTACGCCCTGTCCAAGCTGAAACCGGCCTTCGGCAAGGTGATCCTCGGCGGCATCCTCGCCACCCTCATGGTCCCGGCACAGGCCCTCGTCGTACCGAAGTACCTGACGGCCGCCGACCTGCCGTTGATCCACACCAGCCTGCTCAACGACCCCCTCGCCATCTGGCTGCCGGCCGTCGCCAACGCCTTCAACCTGTATCTGCTCAAACGGTTCTTCGACCAGCTGCCGCGCGATGTGCTGGAGGCGGCCGAGATCGACGGCGCCGGCAAGCTGCGCATACTGTGGTCGGTCGTACTGCCCATGTCCCGGCCGGTGCTCGGCGTGGTGTCGATCTTCGCGCTGGTCGCCGTCTGGCAGGACTTCCTGTGGCCGCTGATGGTCTTCTCCGACACCGACAAGCAGCCGATCAGCGTGGCCCTGGTCCAGCTGTCGCAGAACATCCAGCTCACCGTGCTCATCGCCGCGATGGTGATCGCCAGCATCCCGATGGTGGCGCTGTTCCTCGTCTTCCAGCGGCACATCGTCGCCGGGATCAGCGCGGGCAGCACCAAGGGCTGACGCCGCGGCACCGCATACAGAAAGGTCGAGCTCCGTGGGACAGCCCACCCATGCCCCGAATGACCGCGACTGGTGGCGCTCCGCCGTCATCTACCAGGTCTACGTCCGCAGCTTCGCGGACGGCGACGGCGACGGCACCGGCGACCTCGCGGGCGTCCGCGCCCGGCTGCCGTACCTCGTCGAACTCGGCGTGGACGCCCTGTGGTTCACCCCCTGGTACCTGTCACCCTTGAAGGACGGCGGCTACGACGTCGCCGACTACCGCACCATCGACCCGGCCTTCGGCACCCTCGCCGAGGCGGAGAAACTCATCGCGGAAGCACGCGAGCTGGGTATCCGGACCATCGTCGACATCGTGCCCAACCACGTCTCCGACCAGCACCCCTGGTTCCGGGCCGCGCTCGCCGCCGGGCCCGGCAGCCCGGAACGCGAGCTGTTCCACTTCCGCCCCGGACGCGGCGCACACGGCGAACTCCCGCCCAACGACTGGCCGTCGCAGTTCGTCGGCTCCACCGAACCGGTGTGGACCCGCCTGCCCGACGGCGACTGGTACCTGCACCTGTTCACACCCGAGCAGCCGGACCTCAACTGGGCCCATCCGGCGGTGCGTCAGGAACACGAGGACATCCTGCGCTTCTGGTTCGAGCGCGGCGTCGCCGGCGTCCGCATCGACTCCGCCGCCCTGCTCGCCAAGGACCCGGACCTGCCCGACCTCGCCACGCATCCCGAGCCGCACCCCTTCGTCGACCGCGACGAACTCCACGACATCTACCGCTCCTGGCGGCGCGTGGCGGACGCCTACGACGGCGTCTTCGTCGGCGAGGTCTGGCTCCCCGACGCCGAGCGCTTCGCCCGCTATCTGCGTCCCGACGAACTCCACACCGCCTTCAACTTCTCCTTCCTCTCCTGCCCCTGGGACCCCGGCCGGCTGCGCGCCTCCATCGACACCACCCTCGCCGAACACGCCCCCGTCGGCGCCCCGGCCACCTGGGTGCTGTGCAACCACGACGTCACCCGCACGGTCACCCGGTACGGCCGTGCGGACACCGGGTTCGACTTCGCCGCCAAGGCCTTCGGTACGCCGACCGATCCGGCGCTGGGGACCCGGCGGGCCCGCGCTGCCGCGCTGTTGTCGCTGGCGTTGCCGGGAGCGGTGTACCTCTACCAGGGGGAGGAGCTGGGGCTGCCGGAGGCCGAGATCCCGGTGGACCGTATACAGGATCCGATGTACTTCCGATCGCAGGGAGCCGCCCCGGGCCGGGACGGCTGCCGGGTACCGCTGCCGTGGGCCGGCGGTATGCCGTATGCGGGATTCGGTTCACGGCAGGAGCCGTGGCTACCGCAGCCGGTCGACTGGCCATCGTATGCAGTCGACCGGCAACAGTATGACCCGGACTCCATGCTCACCCTCTACCGCCGGGCCATCGCCGCCCGCCCCCTCTTCGGCGGCGGCCCGCTGACCTGGCTGCCCACCCCCGATGGCGTCCTCGCCTTCACCCGCGCCGAGGGCGTGACCTGCATGGTCAACCTCGCGCCCACCCCTGCCGAGCTTCCCGGACACTCCCACCTCATGCTCGCCAGCGGCCCGCTGGACGACCAGGGCCGGCTGCCGCAGGACACGGCGGCCTGGCTGCGGAGCTGAGCCGCCGACGCACCGCGCTATCCCCGCACCCCACCTCGAAGGGATCGGCACATGCACAGCACCATGGTCAGATCTGTCAGGAGCATGTCAGTCATTGCGACCGCTGTGGCCCTCGCCGCCGGCATGCTCGTGGCCGTCGCGCCCGCCGCCCACGCGGCTGTCGGCGCCGCCCTCCCCTTCACCTCGGTGGAGGCGGAGTCGGCGACCACCACCGGCACCGAGATCGGCCCCGACTACACCCAGGGCACGCTCGCCTCCGAGGCCTCCGGACGGCGGGCCGTGCGCCTCACCTCCAGACAGCGCGTCGAGTTCACGGCGCCCCAGGCCGCCAACGCCGTGAACGTCTCCTACAGCGTCCCCGACGGCCAGTCCGGCACGCTCAACGTGTACGTCAACGGCGTCAGGCTCGCGAAGACCCTGACCGTCACCTCCAAGTACTCCTACATCGACACCGGCTGGATCCCCGGCGCCAAGACGCACCACTTCTTCGACAACACCCGGATGCTGCTGGGCCAGAACATCCAGCCCGGCGACAGGGTCGCCTTCGAGTCGACCGGTACCCAGGTCACCGTCGACGTCGCCGACTTCGAGCAGGTCCCGGCGCCCGCCACACAGCCCGTCGGCTCGGTCTCCGTGGTGTCCAAAGGCGCCGACCCCGGCGGCAACGGCGACTCCACCCAGGCCTTCCGCGACGCCATCGCCGCCGCCCAGGGCGGAACGGTGTGGATCCCGCCAGGGGACTACAGGATCACCTCGTCCCTCAGCGGCGTGCAGAACGTGACGCTCCAGGGCGCCGGCAGCTGGTACTCGGTCGTGCACACCTCCCGGTTCGTCGACCAGTCCAGCTCCTCCGGAAACGTCCACATCAAGGACTTCGCGGTCATCGGCGAGGTCACCGAGCGCGTCGACTCCAACCCGGACAACTTCGTCAACGGCTCCCTCGGCCCCAACTCGTCCGTCTCCGGCATGTGGATCCAGCACATGAAGTGCGGCATGTGGCTGATGGGCAACGACGACAACCTGGTGGTGGAGAACAACCGCATCCTCGACACCACCGCCGACGGAATCAACCTCAACGGCACCGCCAAGGGCGTCGTCGTCCGCAACAACTTCCTGCGCAACCAGGGAGACGACTCCCTCGCCATGTGGTCGCTGTACTTGCCGGACACCGGCTCCAGCTTCGAGAACAACACGATCTCGCAGCCCAACCTCGCCAACGGCATCGCGATCTACGGCGGCACCGACATCTCGGTGAAGAACAACCTGATCTCCGACACCAACGCCCTCGGCAGCGGAATCGCGATCTCCAACCAGAAGTTCTTGGACCCGTTCTCTCCGCTGTCGGGCACGATCACGGTCGACGGCAACACGCTGGTGCGCACCGGTGCGATGAACCCCAACTGGAACCACCCGATGGGCGCGCTGCGCGTCGACTCCTACGACAGCGCGATCAACGCGACGGTGAACATCACCAACACCACCATCACCGACAGTCCCTACAGCGCCTTCGAGTTCGTCTCCGGCGGCGGGCACGGCTACCCGGTCCGCAACGTCAACGTGAGCGGTGCGACCGTGCGGAACATCGGCACGGTCGTCGTCCAGGCCGAGTCGCAGGGCGCGGCCGCCTTCAAGAACGTCACCGCCACCCAGGTCGGCGCCGCCGGCATCTACAACTGCCCTTATCCGGCGAACTCCGGCTCGTTCACGCTCACCGACGGCGGCGGCAACTCCGGCTGGAGCAGCACATGGTCGGACTGCTCCACCTGGCCCCAGCCCGGCCAGGGCAACCCCGAACCCGATCCGAACCGCAACCTCGCCAAGGGGCGGCCGGCCTCCGCGACCGGTTCCCAGGACGTGTACACGCCGGGCAAGGCGGTCGACGGTGACGCGAACTCCTACTGGGAATCCACCAACAACGCCTTCCCGCAGTCCTGGACGGCCGACCTCGGCGCGTCCTACGCCGTGCGCCGCCTGGTGCTGAAGCTGCCCCCGTCCTCGGCCTGGGGCGCTCGCACCCAGACCGTCACCGTGCTCGGCAGCACCGACGGCTCCACCTACTCCACCGTCGTCGGCGCGCAGGGCTACCGCTTCGACCCGGCCACCGGCAACACGGCCACGGTCTCCCTGCCGGGCACCACGAACCTGCGCTACCTCCGCCTCACCGTCAGTGCCAACACGGGCTGGCCGGCGGGGCAGTTCAGCGAGGTGGAGGCGTACCTGACGTCCTGACCGAGGACCGCGTCACAGATCCGGCACCCGACGGGCGCCCCGGCACCGGGACACGCGGACCATCACGGGTCACCAGCGGCCCGCTCCTCCTCGGTGAGGACCGTGTCCCGGTGATCCGGGGCGCCCCCCAGGTCGAGCAGGCCGGTCTCGTCCTGCGAAAGGCTGGTGACACCGCACGGACCGCCGAGTTTCACACAGGCGCCACCAGACCCTTCCCTGACGTTTGGTGCTCTTGGAACACTCGCTCCGCGCAGATTCCGTCATTTGAACGGCATCACGTACGTCAGGACGAGAGGACTTTCAGAACCATGCCCGAAGTCAACCGGCGCCGTTTCCTTCAACTCGCGGGCGCCACCACGGCGTTCACCGCTCTGTCCAGCAGCATCCAGCGCGCCGCTGCGCTGCCCGCGCACCACCGCACCGGGACGGTCCAGGACGTCGAGCACATCGTCGTCCTCATGCAGGAGAACCGATCCTTCGATCACTACTTCGGTACGCTCCGCGGTGTCCGCGGCTTCGGCGACCCCCGTTCCGTCTCGCAGAACGGCACGTCCGTCTGGAAGCAGTCCGACGGCACCAAGGACATCCTGCCCTTCCACCCGGACGCCGACGACCTGGGCCTCGCCTTCATCCAGGACCTGCCGCACGGCTGGCAGGACACGCACGCCGCCTTCAACGGGGGTAAGTACGACAAATGGGTGCCGGCCAAGGGCACCACGACCATGGCGCACCTGACCCGCCACGACATACCGTTCCACTACGCCCTCGCGGACGCCTTCACCATCTGCGACGCCTACCACTGCTCGTTCATGGGCTCCACCGACCCCAACCGCTACTACATGTGGACCGGTTACGTCGGCAACGACGGCCAGGGCGGGGGCCCGGTCCTCGGCAACGACGAGAAGGGCTACGGCTGGACGACGTACCCCGAGCGCCTGGAGAAGGCCGGGGTCTCCTGGAAGATCTACCAGGACATCGGCGACGGTCTCGACGCGAACGGCTCCTGGGGCTGGATCCAGGACGCCTACCGCGGCAACTACGGCGACAACGCCCTGCTGTACTTCAACCAGTACCGCAACGCGGCGCCCGGCGACCCGCTGTACGACAAGGCCCGCACCGGCACCGACGCCAAGAAGGGCGAGGGCTTCTTCGACCAGCTGAAGGCCGACGTCAAGGCCGACAAGCTGCCGCAGGTCTCCTGGGTCGTCGCCCCCGAGGCCTTCACCGAGCACCCCAACTGGCCTGCCAACTACGGTGCCTGGTACGTCTCCCAGGTCCTGGACGCGCTCACCGCCAACCCCGAGGTGTGGGGCAAGACCGCGCTGTTCATCACCTACGACGAGAACGACGGCTTCTTCGACCACGTCATCCCGCCCTACCCGCCGGCCTCCGGCGCCCAGGGCAAGTCGACCGTCGACCCCTCCCTCGACGTGTACAAGGGCGACGCCGGTCACGTCGCCGGCCCCTACGGGCTCGGCCAGCGTGTGCCGATGCTGGTCGTCTCCCCGTGGAGCAAGGGCGGTTACGTCTGCTCCGAGACCTTCGACCACACCTCGATCATCCGGTTCATCGAGCGCCGCTTCGGTGTGCACGAGCCGAACGTCTCGCCCTGGCGCCGCGCCGTCACCGGCGACCTGACCAGCGCCTTCGACTTCTCCCGCAAGGACACCAAGCCGGTCGCGCTGCCGTCCACGACCGGCTACGAGCCGCCGGATCACAACCGCCACCCCGACTACGTGCCCAAGCCGCCCGCCAACCCGTCGCTGCCCAAGCAGGAGCGCGGCAGCCGGCCCACCCGCCCGCTGAAGTACGCCCCGGTGGTGGACGGTTCCGCGGACACCGCGGCCGGCACCTTCACGCTCAGGTTCGCCTCGGGGGCGCACGCGGGCGCCGGCTTCCTCGTGACCTCCGGCAACCGCACCGACGGCCCCTGGACCTACACCACCGAGGCCGGCAAGTCCCTCTCCGACACCTGGAACTCCGCCTACTCCGGCGGCGTGCACGACCTCGCCGTACACGGCCCCAACGGCTTCCTGCGCGTCTTCAAGGGCAAGGGCAAGGCGGCGGGCCCGGAGGCGACCGCCCGGCACGTCGGCGACAACCTGGAACTGACCTTCACCAACAGGGGTTCCGGCACCGTCAGGCTGAAGGTGGCGAACGGCTACGGCGGTCACCCGGTCACCGTGACCGTACGGCCCGGCGCGACCGTCAAGCACACCGTCGACCTCACCGCGAGCAAGCGCTGGTACGACGTGACGGTCACCTGCGAGGCCGACCCGGCCTTCCTGCGCGGCTTCGCCGGTCACGTCGAGAACGGCCACCCCGGCGTCAGCGACCCGGCGATCGCCACGGAGTGAACGGGCGATGAACACCGCTCCGTGCGGACTGGTCAGGTACCGGTCACATCAAGGTAGTGTGCCCCGGTGACCACGCAATCGAACACTCCGGCAGGCTGGTACCCGGATCCGCACGGAGCGCCGCAGACGCTCCGCTACTGGGACGGCACGCAGTGGACCGAGCACACCAACCCGGCGCAGCAGCCCGCAGGCCAGGTCCCGCAGCAGCAGGCCGCTCCCCAGCAGCAGGCGGCCCCCCAGCAGTACGGCGTCCCCCAGGCGCAGGCCGCCGATCCCAAGGTGCAGCGTCAGGTGCAGCAGCAGGCCGGGGTCGCGGCAAACGGCCCCGGCGGCGGCACCCTCTTCACCGAGCCCGTCCTGGTCGTGAACCAGAAGGCCAAGCTGATCGAGGTGACCAACGAGTACAAGGTCATGGATCAGAACGGCCGCGAGATCGGCTCGGTCACCGAGGTCGGTCAGGGCGTGCTGAAGAAGATCTTCCGCTTCATCTCCAGCTGGGACCAGTTCATGACCCACAAGCTGGAGATCCGCGACGCCTACGGCCAGCCGCAGCTGCTGCTGACCCGGCCCGCGAAGATCTTCAAGTCCCGGGTCGTCGTGACGCGTCCGGACGGCTCACCCGTCGGTGAGATCGTCCAGCAGAACATGATCGGGAAGATCAACTTCGCGATGAACGCGAACGGCCAGCAGGTCGGCGCGATCAAGGCGGAGAACTGGCGGGCGTGGAACTTCGCGATCGTCGACCACGCGGACAACGAGGTCGCCCGGATCACCAAGACCTGGGAAGGCCTCGCCAAGACGCTCTTCACGACCGCCGACAACTACGTCCTGCAGATCCACTACCAGCTGCCCGAGCCGCTGCTGAGCCTCGTGGTGGCGACGGCCCTGACCGTCGACACCGCGCTCAAGCAGGACTCCCGGGGCTGGAACTGAGCGGGCCCCGACGGGGGAGAACCAAGACACCAGGAGCACGGCGACGGCGGCCGGTGTGCGCGAAGTGCGTGCGTACGGGCCGCCGTCTCCGTGTGTCGTGGCCGGGTGCCCGGGGCCCCGGCGACCGTCCCGTCCGCGGCGGGGTAGGTGTGAAGCGGTACCCATCGCTTGGGGCACCGCTCCCGCGGAACAGCACCTCTAGGCGGCGAACGCGTTGACGCCCGTCAGCTGTGCCGACAGCTCCCACAGCCGGGCGGCCTGCTCCGGGTCGATCGCCCAGTCCATGACGCCGAGACGCTCCTCGCCCTCCGGTGCGGGCTCGGCGATGTCGCAGTCCTCGAGGTAGACGCCACCGAGCCCGTCCAGCTGCGGCGAGGTCGCCGCCCACACCTGGGTGGCCGCACCCTGCTGCGGGGTCTTGAAGCCCTCGGGGTCGAGGACGTTGCCGTCCTCGTCGATCCAGCCCCGCTCGATCATCTCCTCCTTGGGCACGTGCCGTTGGAGAGGGGTGATGATGCCGCCGGGGTGCAGGGCGAAGGCGCGGACGCCGGCGTCACGGCCGAGCTTGTCGAGCTGGACGGCGAACAGGACGTTGGCGGTCTTGGCCTGGCCGTAGGCCTCCCACTTGTCGTAACCCTGCCGCCAGTGGACGTCGTCCCAGCGGATGCCGGAGAGGTGGTGGCCGCGGGAGGAGACGGAGACGACCCGGGCACCGCCCGGTGCGATCGCCGGCCACAGACGGTTGACGAGGGCGAAGTGACCGAGGTGGTTGGTGGCGAACTGGGCCTCCCATCCAGGTCCCACCCTGGTCTCCGGGCACGCCATGATCCCGGCGCTGTCGATCACGATGTCGATGGTCCGTCCGGAGGCGAGGAACCGCTCGGCGAAACCGCGCACGCTCTCCAGGTCGCCGAGGTCCAGCTCGTCCAGTTCGACGCCGGGGATGCCGGCGAGCGCCTGCTCGGCGGTGGCCGGGCGGCGGGCGGGCACGACCACGTGGGCGCCGGCCTTCACGAGCGAGCGGGTGGTCTCCAGTCCGATGCCCGAGTAGCCGCCGGTGACGAGGGCGAGCTTTCCGGTCAGGTCGATGCCCTGCAGGACGTCGTCGGCGGTGCTGGTGGCGCCGAAACCCGATCCGATCTTGTGCTGTGCAGTGCTCATGGCCCGAACGCTACGAATTCGAGCGCTCTCGAAGTCAAGTGACCGAGCGGCGCATCGGAGCCGCCGTACTCATGTGCGGTGCCGGCCATGACGGCGCGGTCAGAGTGCCGTGAGATGGCCGGGCCGTTCCGGCCGGCGCGGCACCAGTGCCGGTTCCGTGGTCGCCGTGCCCGCATCCAGGGCCAGTACGGCGGCCACGGGGTGCTCGTCGGCCTCGTGCACCGGTTGCCGTGTGACCCGGGTGAGCAGGACCACGCCCCAGGCCGCCAGGACCGCGCCGGCGAGGGCCAGCAGGATGCCGGTGGGGCCGCCCTGGAGGCCCTGGCCGAGCAGGGTGAGGCCGATGACCGCTGCGGCCACCGGGTTGGCGAGGGTGACGACGGCCAGCGGCGCGCCGAGGCCGCCGCGGTAGGCGGTCTGGGACAGCAGCAGCCCGCCGACGGCGAACGCGGCGACGAGTACGGCGACCACGACCACCTCGGTGCTCAGGACCGGCCCCGTGCGCTTCGTGACCGCCACGGTCACCGTCTGGGTCAGCGCCGAGGCGACACCGGAGGCGAAGCCGGACGCCGTCGCGTGCCGCAGGCCCGGCCGGGCGCCGGGCCGGGACAGCAGTCCGATGGCGGCAGCGGTCGTGGCCGCGACGGCCAGCGCCTCGGTCAGCGACAGCACCCGCGCGGGCGCCGGACCGGAGGCGGTGACGAGCAGCGCGGCGAGCCCGAGCAGCGTCAGCGCCGTACCGCGCCACTCCACCGCGCTGACCCGGCGCCCGGCGGCCCGCGCCCCGAGCGGTACGGCCGCGACCAGGGTGAGGGCGCCCAGCGGCTGGACGAGGGTGAGCGGGCCGTACTTGAGGGCGACGACGTGCAGCAGGGCGGCGGCCGCGTTCAGGCCGACCGCCGACCACCAGGCGCCGGTGCCGAGCAGCCGCAGCAGGCCGGAGCCCTGGGTGCGGGAGGCGAGGCGTTCCTGGGCGACGGCCGCCAGCGCGTAGGCGACGGCCGAGACGAGGGAGAGGGCCACGGCGGTCACTGCGGCGGTGCTCATCGGCCCGCTCCCGCCAGGACGCGCTCGCGCGGTGCGAGCCGGCCGGTGCCGCGTCCCGCCGTGGTGGCCGTCCGGTGCGGCGGGTGGATCACGGCGAGGGCGATACCGAGCATGGCGGTCGCGACCATCGCGTCGAGCCAGTAGTGGTTGGCCGTGCCCACGATCACCAGCAGGGTGATCAGCGGGTGCAGCAGCCACAGCCGGCGCCACCGGGACCGGGTGGCCACGATCAGTCCGATCGCCACCATCAGCGCCCAGCCGAAGTGCAGCGACGGCATCGCCGCGAACTGGTTGGACAGATGGTCGCTGGAGGGCGGGCCGTACACGGACGGGCCGTACCGGCGGGCGGTGTCCACGAGGCCGGTGTCGGCCAGCATCCGGGGCGGGGCCAGCGGGAAGGTGAACGGCAGCACCAGCGCGGCCGTGGTGACGACGGCGAGGACCCGGCGAGCCCACACGTAGTGCCCGGGACGCCGGAGGTAGAGCCAGACGAGGAAGGCCAGCGTCGCCGGGAAGTGGACGGTGGCGTAGTAGGTGTTCGCGAGGCGGACGAGGGTGCCGCCGTGCAGCAGTGCGGACTGCACGGCGTTCTCGTGGGGGAGATGCAGCGCCCGCTCCAGGTCCCACACGCGGTGGGCGTTGTGGAAGGCATTCGCGGTGTGTCCGGCGGCCAGCTGCCGGCCGAGTTTGTAGACGAGGAAGAGCCCCGCGACCAGCAGAAGCTCACGTATGAGTGCCGGGCGCGCTGTCGCGTCCGGCGGCTCCGCCTCTGCCTCTGCAGACTCGGTTCGGGCATTCATCCCCCGGCCCCTTCGCTGACGGTGGTGCGTGTACAAACCATCGATACATTGTCGTACCGATACGCCAGTGTACCGATACGCTCGTGTACCGGTACACTGGCGTATCGATTGGTGTGCGACACACTGGAGACAGGGATCCCGGGCCCCGAGGGAGAGGAAGCGCCACATGACGTCGCAGGCCGCGGACGAACCGGAGACGGTCGTCGCCTCGCGCCGCTCCAAGATCACGCCGGAGCGCGAGCGGGAGTTCTTCGACGCCGTGCTGGAGCAGATCCGCGAGTGCGGCTACGAGTCGGTCACCATGGAGGGCGTCGCCGCCACCACCCGGTGCAGCAAGTCCACGCTCTACCGGCAGTGGAAGACCAAGCCCCAGTTCGTCGCGGCCGCACTGCGCGCCAACCGCCGGGTGCGCTTCGCCGGCATCGACACCGGATCGCTCGCCGAGGACCTGCGCCAGGCCGCCCGGGCTGCGGGGGACTGGTCCGGCAAGGACACCCGGTTGCTGCAGGCCCTCGGGCACGCGGTGACCGCCGACCAGGAGCTGGCCCAGGCGCTGCGCGAGGCGCTGGTGTACCCGGAGATCGCCGCGCTGCAGGAGATGCTCGCGCGGGGCGTGGAGCGGGGCGAGGTCCCGGCGGACCACCCGGCGCTGGAGTACATCCCGGCCATGATGTTCGGCGTGCTGCGCGTCCGGCCGGTGCTCAGCGGCCAGTACGCGGACGCCGACTATCTCGTCCGGTTCGTGGAGGCCACCGTGCTTCCCGCGCTCGGGCTGACACAAGACCCAGGCCGCCGTTCACGGGATGACTGAACGGTGACCTGCCCGCGCCGCACCGTGGGGACGGGGGCGGCGCGCACCCCCGGCCGGGTGGGACTCCTCTTGAGCGGAGGGGAGCCCCACCCGGCCGGCACCACGTGCCCGGCCGCGGTCGCGGCGGTCAGATGTCCTGGCCGTTCCCGCTGCCGGACGAGACCTTGATCCCCTTGAGGATCTCGTCGATGACCGACGTCTGCTGCCCGACGTCGATGCCGAAGCGCACCACCACGATCCGCTTGGCGTTGTCGGGCGAGGGGAAGGCGACCGACTCCACGTACCCGTCGGCGCCCTTGCTGGTGACCGTCTTCCAGCGCACCATGTACCCCTTCTGCCCGGCCACCGTCACGGCCCCGGAGCCCAGCTCCTGGTGCGCGGTGATGCTGCCGTAGGTGGTGCCGCCGTAGGACTCCTTGGCGTTGGCCGCGATGTCCGCCTTCGCGACCTGCTCGGCCGTGTCACCCTTGGTGCCCAGCGCCTCGGCCGGAGCCGAGTAGGCGCCGCCCGAGGTGCAGGTCTGGGCGGAGTTGCCCGGGCACTTGTAGGAGTCGTCCGAGGTCACCTGCGCGCCGACGCTGATCGTCTGCCCGGTCCAGCCCTTGGGCACCGGCAGGCTGATGCCGCTGACCGGGTCCGGCACCGTGCCGCCGCCCTTGACCTTGGGTGCCTCGGACTGGTTGGGCGACGGCGAGGCCCCACCGGACCCACCGGACCCGCCGGGACCACCGAAGCCGCCCGAACCGCCCGGTCCTCCGGGGCCCTTCGACCCCCCGGATCCGCCCGGCCCGCCGTTCTGCCCGTCCGCGGCTCCCGGCCGCGACCCGGCCCGGTCGGCGCTGCCGCCGTCGTGGCCCCCGGCGAGGAGGTACACGCCGACTCCGATGCACGCCAGTACCGCGGCCGCCACCGCGACGGCTATGCCGTTGCGCAGCCCGCGCCGGGGCCCGGCCGGGGGCGGGACAGGGTAGCCCGGATTCACCGGATACCCGGGCTGCGCGCCGTACGCGGGGGGAGCCGAGGGCGCCGCCGGGTGCGCCGGCTGCGGCGGGGGACCCCATGTGGCGGCCGTCCCGGCGGGGCGGGTCTGGTCCGTCCAGGCCTTGCCGTCCCACCAGCGCTCGGTGGGCGGACCGTCGTTCGTCTGCCCGGGGTCGGGGTACCACCCGGGGGGAGTCACCTGCGTCATGCCCCCACCGTATGAGGCGACAGTGAAAGCGGGATGAGAGGATCCGCCGCCAAACGGCCGGACCGGACATTTCGGCGCAGGGAATTTTCCTCCACCGCCGGCCAACGGCTCCCGATCACTGTCGCGTCGAGATCACGGAGGCGTACGCCTCGCGCGCACCCCCGGCCCGCGCGGATGCGTTCGGACGCCGAAAAAGGCTGTGTGACGGCGTGGTTGACGCCCCGTCCGCTGCTGACCGGCCGCTCCGGCCGCAGGCGCGTCGCCTGACCGCACCCACTTTCACCCAGGGGGGCAACAGCTGCCCCGACGGAGCACCACACACCCCACCGGACGGCTACGCTCGTGCTCTGTACGTCATTCGGGCGACCTGGGGAGGTAACGGGATGACGGAGGGACGGCCGCCGGGGCCCGCCGCGGCTTCCCTGTGGGAGCGGGACGCGGAGATCGCCACCGTCGCACAGGCACTGGAGCTCCTGTGCGCCGACCAGTCGTCCGCGGGGAGTCTGCTGGTCCTGCGCGGCGAGGCGGGAATCGGCAAGACCGCCCTGCTGGCCGAGACACGCCGCATCGCCGAGCGCCGCGGCTGCGCCGTGTGGTCCGCGCGCGGCGCGGAAACCCTGAAGTCCGTCCCGTTCAACGTGGTACGGCAGCTGCTCCAGCCCGCACTGCTGTCCTTACTGCCGGAGGAGGCGCGCGAGTACCTCGGCGACTGGTACGACATCGCCGGTCCCGCCCTCGGCATAGCCGACCCGCAGGAGGGCAACGCCGACCCGCAGTACGTGTGCGACGGACTCGTCGCGGCCGTACGCCGGCTCGCCCGCCGCGAGTGGCCGCTCGTGCTGCTGATCGACGACGCGCACTGGGCCGACACGGAGACCCTGCGCTGGCTCGCCGCGTTCGCCGAACGTCTGGACGACCTGTCCGTGCTGGTCGTGGTCGCCCGCCGCCCCGGCGAGGTCAGCGGTGACAGCGCCCGCCACCTCGACGCGGTGGCCGCCGCAGCGGGCCGCCCCGTCACCAACCTCAGGGCCCTCACGCCCGACGCCGCGGCGGGGCTCACCCGCGCCACCCTCGGCCGGCACGCCGACGACGCGTTCTGCCGCGAGGTCTGGGCCGTCACCGCGGGCAACCCCTACGAGACCGTCGAACTCCTCGCCAAGGTGCAGGACAGCGAAGTCCAGCCGGTCGAGGCCCGGGCCGGCGAACTGCGCGCCCTCAACCGCGCCGCACGGGGTGGCGGACTGGTCGACCGGCTCAAGGAACTCGGCCTGGAGGCCACCCAGTTCGCCTGGGCCGCCGCCATCCTCGGCACCGGCATCACCGTCGACATGGTCGCCCGCCTCGCCACCATGGACGAGGCCATCGCCGGGCACTGCGCCGACCTGCTGTGCGCCGCCCGCATCCTCACCGAGCCCGAACGCGTGGCCGGCGCCGAACGCGAGGAGGGCGAGCTGGAGTTCGTCCACCCGCTCATCGCCACCGCCGTCTACAACTCCATCCCGTCCGGCGTGTGCACCGCCATGCACGGCGTCGCCGCACAGATCATCACCGAGCTGGGACGCGGCGCCTCCCAGGCCGCCCGGCACCTGCTGAAGGTGCATCCGGACGGCGACGAGGAACTCGTCGAGCAGCTGCGCGAGGCCGCCCGCGAACACCTCGCCGTCGGCGCCCCCGACGCGGCCCGCACCTGCCTCGAACGCGCCCTGCAGGAACCGCCGCTCCCCGAGGTCCACGCACACGTCCTGTACGAACTGGGCTGCGCCACCCTGCTCACGGCACCCGCCGTCACCATCGAACACCTCCAGCACGCCCTCGGCGTGCCCGGCCTCGACGGCGACCGGCGGGTCGACGCGGTGGTCCGGCTCTCCCAGGCGCTGCTCCACAACGACCAGCTGGAGGAGGCCGTCCGCACCATCGAGGTCGAGGCCGCACGGCACGAGCCAGGACCCGTCAAGTTGCGGCTGCAGGCCGTGCAGTTCATGTGGGAGGGCATCCACGGCGAGACCGTCTCCCCGGCCCGCTCCCGGCGCCTGGCCGAGCTCGCGAGCACCTGCGCCGGTCGCGACAACGCCGAACGCGCCCTGCTCATCCTGCGCGGCTTCGACGCCATGACCCACGGCGAGAGCGCCGACGAGGTCCTGGAGCTGTGCGACCGCGCCCTGATCAACGGTCGCCTCGCGCCCGGCCTCGGCTGGACCGACCAGGAGTGGGGCATCGAGCTGCTGATGATGCTCGGCAGCGCGTACGCCTACGCCGACCGGCTCGACCGCGCCGAGAGTCTCTTCGCCGAGGCCCTGCGCGCCTACACCACCACCGGCTGGCGCGGCGGCCACCTCTCCCTCGCCAACGCCTTCCTGGGCCTCGCCTATCGAAGGCAGGGCCGGCTGCGCGACGCGGAGTCCACCCTGCGCGAGGCCCTGGTCCTCGCCGAACGCGTGGGCCGCCGCCTGCCGCTGTACTGGTCGGCGACCTGCGGACTGGTCGACACCCTGCTGGCGCGCGGCCGCATCGACGAGGCCTGGTCGATCGCCGAACAGTACGGCTTCGCACCGCCCTACCCCTCGACGATCGTGCTTCCCGACATCCGCTGCGTCCGCGGCCGGCTGCTGCTCGCCGTGGGCCGCACCGAGGACGGCATCCACGAACTGGAGGCCGCCGAGAAGACGGCCGCCTCCCGCGGCGGCCACAACCCGGTCCTCTCGTCCTGGTCGATCGACCTCGCCAAGGCCCTCGCCGACCAGAACCCGGACCGTGCGGCGCAGCTCGCCGCCGACGCCCGCAGGCAGGCCGAACGCTTCGGCACGGACACGGCCATCGGCGAGGCCCTGCGCTGCGCCGCCGCCCTGGAGACCGGCGGGCGCGCGGTCCAGCTCGCCGCCCAGGCCGTCACCTACCTGGAGGCCTCACCCTGCCAGTACGAACACGCGGCGGCCCGCGTGGAGTACGGCATCGCCGCCCGCTCGGTCATGGAACTCAACCGGGGCCTGGACCTGGCCCGGGCCTGCGGTGCGGAGGGGCTTGTGGCGCAGGCGAGGGAGGTGCTGGAGACGGGGCGGGGGCTGCGGTAGGCGGACGACGGTTGGGCGGGCGACGATATGTGGTCGACGGTTGGGCGGGCGACGATATTCGGTCGACCGTATGCAATACGTAGGCCGCGGTCGGCCGTATATCGCATACCGTCAAATTGCATACCGTCGGCGCCATACGGTCGACCCCACACCGTGAGCACTCACACCGTCAGCAACTGCTCCGTGACCGCCGCCAATCGCCTGCGTACCTCCGGGTCGTACGTCTCCTCGTGCGCCCGAGCCGGCCGCGTCCCGTCGAAGTACCCCCCGCTGCCCGCCTCCTGGGTGGCCAGCGCCAGCACGCCCCGGGCGCCGTCGGCGACCGAGTTCCGCGGGGTGATGTCGCTCTCGCGGACCATCGCCGTGTCCATGTAGGTGGCGGGGTGGAGGACGTTCACCGACACCCCGGTGTCCGCGAGTTCCCCGGCGAGCGTGAAGGTGTGGGCGGCGAGGGCGAACTTGCTGCGCCAGTACGCCGACCAACCGCTGTAGCCGCGGGTGAGCTCCGGGTCGGTGAAGTCGAGGGGTTCCTGGCCGGCCGAGCCGACGTTCACGATCCGGGCCGGCGCGTTGGCCCGCAGGACCGGCAGCAGCGACCGGGTGAGGACGACGGGCGCGAGGTAGTTCACGGCGAGCCGCAGCTCATGTCCGTCGGCGCTCAGCTCCCGCCCGGAACCGGGCGTACCGCCGCCGATCCCCGCGTTGTTGATCAGCACGTCGAGGTCGGGATGTGCCGCGCCGACCCGGGCGCCCAGTTCGCGCACCTCGGCGAGGCGGGCCAGGTCGGCGACGAACCCCTCGGCCCGGCCCTCGGTGCGCAGCTCCGCGACCAGCTGCTCGGTGCGCGCCCGGTCGCGGCCATGGGCGAGGACGACATGGCCGGCACGGACCAGTTCGAAGGCGACGTACCGGCCGAGCCCCGAGGTGGCGCCGGTGATCAGAATGGTGGACATGTTTCCACCCTAGGCACGGCTCGGCGCCGCGAGGGAGGTGCTGTTGACGCTACGCCCAGCAGGGTCACCCTCAGCCCTTGCCTTCGTCCTCCTCGGCGAGGACCCGCTGGGCCGTCGTAAACGCGGAGTTGGCGGCCGGCACCCCGCAGTACACGGCGGTCTGCAGCAGCACCGCGCCGATCTCCTCCGGCGCCAACCCGATGCGCCGCGCCGCCCGGACATGCAGTGCCAGCTCGTCGTAGTGACCGCGGGCGACCAGCGCGGTCAGTGTGATCATGCTGCGCTCGCGGCGGGACAGTGTGGGGTCGGTCCAGATCTCGCCCCAGGCGTAGCGGGAGATGAAGTCGTGGAACCGGGCGGTGAACGGCGTCTGCCGGTCCTGTGCCCGGTCCACGTGCGCGTCGCCCAGCACCTCCCGGCGCACCGCCGTCCCGCGCGCCGGCGGCCCGTCGAACTGGGTGCGCAGCGCGGTCAGCACGGCCCGCGGGCACTGCGCGGGTGCCAGATGGGATGCGCCGGGCAGCTCCACGAGCGTCGAGCCGGGCACGGCGTCGGCGATCTCCCGCAGATGCGCGGGCGGTGTCGCGGGATCCTGCTTGCCCGCCACGAGGAGCGTCGGTACGGCGATGTCGCCGAGCCGGTCCCGCAGGTCGTACCCGGCGAGCGCCTCGCAGCAGGCGGCATACGCCTCCGGATCGGCCTCCCGGTGGTCCCGGACCAGCCTGGGCACGGTGAAGCCGGGGGTGAACCAGCGCGCCTCGGCGCTCTCCACCAGCCACTCCATGCCCTCCCGGCGCACCCGTTCCGCCCGCTCCCGCCAGGCCGTGCCGTCGCCGAAATGGGCGGAGGAGCACAGCACCGCCAGGGAGGTCAGCCGGTCGGGGTGGTGCACGGCCAGATGGAGGCCGACGGCGCCGCCGAGGGAGACGCCCGCATAGGCGAACCGGTCGATGCCGAGCGCGTCGGCGAGGGACAGCACCAGCGCGGCGAGGTCGCCGACGGTCGCGCCCGGCCCGATCAGGTCCGGCGCCGACCCACCGTGCCCCGGCAGGTCCCAGCGCACCACCCGGCGGCCGGCCGCCAGCTCGGGCGCGACCGCGTCCCACAGGGCGTACGAGGTGCCGAGCGACGGTCCCAGCAGCAGCGGGGGAGCCGAAGCCGGTCCTTCTTCCAGGTGGTTGAGGAGTTTTGCGGTCAACGTCGCTCCAGGGCACGATCGGTGAGGGCTCCGGCGAGACCGGTGTACTGCGCGGGATCGGCGAGAGCGGCCAAGTCCATGTCCTTCAACTCCGGCTCTGTCGCTAGGAGTTCACTCAGTGGACGGTCCTCGGCATGGGCGCGGTGAGCCACTTCGGTGAGCAGCTCCCTGGCCCGGGCGCGGCCGAGGCGGGGTGCAAGGACGGCGGACAGCCGCTCGGAGACGATCAGGCCACGCGTGAGGTCCAGGTTGCGGCGCATGGTCTCGGGGCGCACGCGCAGGCCCTCGACGAGTTCGGCCGCGTCCCGGGCCGCGCCGCCGGCCAGCCGGAGCAGGTCGCGCAGCGGCTCCCACTCGGCGTGCCAGGCTCCGGCCGGCCGTTCGTCCCCGGCGGCGACACAGCCGTACAAGGTGGCCGCGAGCTGCGGGGCGCGGCGGGCCGCCGCCGCGAGAAGCGTGGAGCGCACGGGATTGACCTTGTGCGGCATCGCGGACGAACCGCCGCCGCTGCCCTCGCTCACCTCGCCGATCTCGGTGCGCGACAGCGTCAGCACATCCTCGCCGATCTTGCCCAGGGCCCCGGTGGTGAAGGCGAGGCAGCCGGCCAGGTCGGCGACGGGGGTGCGCAGGGTGTGCCAGGGCAACGGCGCTGCGGCCAGGCCGACTTCGCGGGCGAACGCCGCCGTCAGCGCGGCCCCGTCCTCGGCGCCGTACGCCTCGAAGGCGGCCAAGGTCCCGGCGGCTCCGCCCAGTTGGGCGGGCAACGCCCGTCGCACCGCGGTGCTGCGGTCCCGGGCGTCCAGCACCAGCGAGCGCCAGCCGGCCGCCTTCAGACCGAATGTCGTCGGCACCGCGTGCTGGGTGAGCGTACGGCCCGGCATCGGCGTGTCCCGGTGTGCGGCTGCCAGCCGGGCCAGCGCGCGCTCGGTGCGGGCGAGGTCGGCGAGGAGCAGGTCCAGGGCGCGCGCGGCGACCAGCATGGTCGCGGTGTCCAGGATGTCCTGACTGGTCGCGCCCCGGTGCACGTACGCGCCGTACGGCTCGCCCACCGCCGCGGTGAGGTCCGCGACGAGCGGGATCACCGGGTTGCCCCCGCCGCGGGCGCGTTCGGCGAGGGAGCGTACGTCGAAGCGGGCGGGGTCGGCGGCCTCCGTCACCGCCTCGGCGGCTCCGGCCGGGGCGAGTCCGAGCGTGGCCTGGGCGCGGGTCAGCGCGGCCTCGGCGGCCAGCAAGGCCCGCAGATACGCGGTGTCACCGGTCGCACGCGCGGCCGGGCAGCCGGCCCAGCCGGCGGCGAGCAGGCCGCTGTCGCTGTCGTCCGGGGGGACCTCCCGCGCGAAGGGCGGGGGAGTCACCGGTACTCCAGGAAGACCGTCTCGCCTTCGCCCTGAAGGCGGATGTCGAAACGGTAGGTGCCCGGGCCCTCGTCGCCGGCGATCAGCGTGTCGCGCCGGTCGCCCACCCGGGTGAGCAGCGGGTCGGCGGCGAGCGCGGCCTCGTCGCCCGGCAGGTAGATCCGGGTGAACAGGTGCACGAGCAGGCCGCGCGCAAAGACACAGACGCTGAGGTACGGCGCGTTGCGGCCCCGGGCGCCGGGCCGGAGCGTACGGGCGTACCAGTGGCCGTCGGCGTCGGTCTGGACGCGGCCCCAGCCGGTGTACTCCACGCCGTTACGGCCGAGATAGCCGCCGGTGGCCGGGTCGCGCCGGATGGAGCCGTCCACCTGCGGCACCGTGCCGTCGGGGTGCGGACCCCACAGCTCGACGAGGGCGTCCGGCAGCGGCCTGCCCTCGCCGTCCAGGACGTACCCGTGCACGGTGATCACGTCCGGGTGGCCCAGCGGGGCGATCTCCTCGCCGCCGCGGAAGGGCAGGGCGTAGCCGTAGAAGGGGCCGACCGTGTGGGACGGGGTGGGCAGCACCTGCTCCGGGCTGCTGGTGTCGATCTTCGTCATGGCGGTCAACGTCCTTCTTCGACCCAGGTGGCGGCCGGTCCGTCCAGCACGATGTCCCAGTGGTAGCCGAGCGAGAACTCCGGCACCGACAGGCCGTGGTCGTAGGTGGCGACCAGCCGCTGCCGGGCCGCGTTGTCCGTCACCGACTGCAGGATCGGGTCGTACGGGAAGAGCGGGTCGTTCGGGAAGTACATCTGCGTCACCAACCGCTGCGTGAACGCCGTGCCGAACACCGAGAAGTGGATGTGGGCCGGGCGCCAGGCACCCACGTGGTTGCGCCAGGGATAGGGGCCGGGCTGGATGGTGGTGAAGTGGTAGCGGCCCTCGGCGTCGGTGAGGGTGCGGCCGGCGCCGGTGAAGTTCGGGTCGAGCGGGGCGTCGTGCTGCTCGCGCTGATGGGCGTAGCGGCCGGCCGAGTTGGCCTGCCAGATCTCGATCAGCTGCCCGCGCACCGGGCGCCCGGCGCGGTCCAGCAGCCGCCCGGAGACGGTGATCCGCTGGCCTACGGGCTCGCCGCGGTGGTGCCGGGTGAGATCGTTGTCGATCCCGGTGATGTCGCGCTCGCCGAAGGCGGGGGAGTGCAGCTCCACCAGTTCCGGGTCGTGAGCGGTGTCGATGGCGACCAGGGGGTGCTTGGGGTGGCGGAGCGCGGAGGAGCGGTAGGGCGCGTAGTCGCGGCGCGGGTGGTGCTCTACGGGGGCGCCGTCGGCCACGCCCTTCTCGTACGCGGCGCGCTGGGCGGCGATCTCGAGGTCGACGTCGGCTTGTGTGAGGGTCATGGGAAGGTCCTGGGTGTCAGCGCCCCGCAAGGGACGCAGGGCTGCGTAGGGGACGCGGGGCTCCGTCGATATGCGGCTTCGCCGCGGGGGCGCGACCAATCACGGAGGGCTCGCGGCTTGGGCACGGCCCGTCCGCGGAGCGGCTGGCGTTCGAGGACGGGGGCGAGGCCCCGGCCGGCGCCGATGCAGAGGGTGGCGATGCCGGCGCCGGTACCCGTGCCGGTACCAGTGCCGGTGCCGCGGCGGGCGAGCCGGTGGGCGACCGCGCCCCCGAGCCGGGCTCGGTAGACGTCCTCGATTCGGGCCGCGTCGACGACGTGAACCGTGTTGACTGGCCTGGGTCTGTTGACCCTGTTGACCGTGCTGGCCCTGTTGACCGTGTTCACAGCATGTTCTCCGTGATGATCAGTTCAGCATCGGTCTTGGCGACGACTTCGTCCACAGGCACGCCGGGCGCGGTCTCCAGCAGGGTCAGGCCCTGCTCGGTGACGTCCAACACGGCCAGGTCGGTGATGACCCGGTTCACACAGGCTTTGCCCGTGAGCGGCAGCGTGCACTCCTTGAGGATCTTCGCCGAGCCGTCCTTCGCGGTGTGGGTCATCACCACGATCACCTGCCGGGCGCCGTGCACCAGATCCATCGCCCCGCCGATCCCGGTGACCAGCTTGCCCGGCACCGTCCAGTTGGCCAGGTCCCCCTCGGCGGAGACCTGCATCGCGCCGAGCACGGCCACGTCGATGTGCCCGCCGCGGATCATCGCGAACGACAGCGCCGAATCGAAGAACGACGCCCCCGGCAGGACCGTGACGGTCTCCTTGCCCGCGTTGATCAGATCCGGGTCGACCTGGTCGTGGGTCGGGTACGGGCCCGTGCCCAGGATGCCGTTCTCCGATTCCAGGACGACCTCGACGCCGGGCGGGAGGTGGTTCGGGATCAGCGTCGGAAGGCCGATGCCGAGGTTGACGTACTGGCCGTCGCGCAGCTCCCGAGCCGCCCGCGCGGCGATCTCCTCGCGGGTCCAGGCCATCAGCCGCTCACCGTCCGCCGCTCGATCCGCTTGTCCGCCGCCTGCTCCGGGGCCAGCGCCACCACCCGCTGCACGAACACGCCCGGCAGGTGCACCGCGTCCGGCTCGATCTCACCGGCCTCGACCAGCTCCTCCACCTCGGCGATCGTGACCCGCCCCGCCATCGCCGCCGGCGGGTTGAAGTTCCGCGAGGACTTGTTGAACACCAGATTCCCGTGCCGGTCGCCCTTCGCGGCCCGCACCAGCGCGAAGTCCGTGCGGATGGCGCGCTCCAGCACGTACTCCACCCCGTCGAACTCCCGCACCTCCTTCGGCGGCGACGCCACCGCGACCCCGCCCGAGCCGTCGTAACGCCAGGGCAGCCCGCCCTCCGCCACCTGTGTGCCCACGCCTGCCGGGGTGTAGAAAGCGGGGATGCCGGCCCCGCCCGCCCGCATCCGCTCGGCCAGCGTGCCCTGCGGGATCAGCTCCAACTCCAGCTCACCGCCGAGGTACTGGCGCGCGAACTCCTTGTTCCCACCGATGTAGGAGCCGGTCACCCGGACGATCCGCCCCGCCGTCAGCAGCACCGCCAGCCCCGAGTCCATCGCCCCGCAGTTGTTGGAGACGACCGAAAGACCGCCGACGCGGCGCTCGTACAGCGCCTGGATCAGCACGTCCGGCACACCGCTCAATCCGAACCCGCCCACCGCGAGGGACGCGCCGTCCGGGACATCGGCCACCGCCTCCAGTGCCGTGGCGACCACCTTGTCCATCCGTGAAGCCTCATCTCTGCGTTTATTAATCAGCGCACTGAGCATCTCAACGAGGTATGTCACACGCTGCCACCGGAGATGATGTCCGTCAAGAAGCTGACAGTTTGAGATTCCCCCGGTAGGTATGCGGCCCATTCGACGTTTATTGTTCAGTGCACGAACGAACCGATCGGGAGTGAACATGGCCGCGGTGGACCTCACCACCCATCCCGGGCACCTGGCCCGGCGGCTCCAGCAGGCGCACTACCTGCTGTGGAACACGATGGTCTCCGAGGAGATCACCTCGCCGCAGTTCGCGGTCATGAACGTGCTCGTCGCCGAGCAGGGCCTCGATCAGCGAACGGTGGGGGAGCGGGTGGGTCTGGATCGCTCCACCATCGCCGAGGTCATCAGTCGGCTCGGCCGCCGGGGGCTGCTGACCAAGGCGCGCGACCCGGAGGACGGCCGGCGCTTCCTGCTCCGCCTGACCGACGACGGCCTGCGCATCCACCGCAAGCTGACCGTTCGCACCGCCCGGATGAACCAGGTCTTCCTCGCACCCCTGTCCGCCGAGGAACAGACCGTGTTCCTCGACCTGATCCGCCGGGTCGCGGACGCGGCCGAAGACCTGCGCAACCCGGCCGAAACGCCGGCCGCGCGGGGCTGACCGGTCCTGCGGGGAAGTTTCGGTGTACGGCGTGCGGTGGCCGAGTACGTCGTGCCGGTCGTCAGCGCCGCCTTGCCCGGGGCGGACGGCAGCAGCGTGGCCGGGCGCAGGTAGAAGTTGTGCGGTGCGGCCTTGCCGGCGCCCCGGTAGCAGGCGGCCGGTGCCTCCTCGGGGGACCCCGCCATCAGCGGCGCCTTGTCGATCAGCGGCAGCAGTCTGTGCTGGGCGCCGCAGAAGGCGAGCGTCGGCCGGTCGAACCGGTGCAGCAGCTGCGCGCACCGTACCTCACGCCCACCGTGGCCACCCCGTTCGCACTGTGGGCCGATCGGGCGCGGGAACCGACCCCGACGGGCGGTGCGTGGCGATGGCCGGTGGTGGGCGCCGGCGGCCCGGCGGTGGGCGACGCGGGCGAGCCGAGCCGCGGGCGGCGGCGAGAGCCGAGTCGTGGGTGGCGGCCCGGACGGCGCAGGGACCAGCGGCGGGTCGGGCCGTCCGAGCGGTTCGGCGCAGGTGGGGGCGGGTACCCGGGCCATCGCAGAACGTCCACGCGACCGAGGGAGCGCGACCCATGAAGGCAGTCACCTGGCAGGGCAGGCGGGACGTCCGGGTCGAGGACGTGCCTGACCCGCGCATCGAGGAACCCACGGACGCCGTCGTCCGCATCACGTCCACCGGTCTGTGCGGCTCGGACCTGCATCTGTACGAGGTACTCACCCCGTTCATGACCCCGGGCGACATCCTCGGGCACGAACCCATGGGCATCGTCGAGGAGGTCGGCTCCGAGGTGAGGAACCTACGGCCCGGCGACCGCGTCGTCATACCGTTCCAGATCGCCTGCGGGCACTGCTTCATGTGCGCGAGCGGGCTGCCCACGCAGTGCGAGACCACCCAGGTCACCGGCGAGGGAATGGGCGCCGCCCTGTTCGGCTACACCCGCCTGTACGGCGCCGTGCCCGGCGGCCAGGCCGAGTATCTGCGTGTCCCGCAGGCGCAGTTCGGCCCGATCAAGGTGCCTGAGGGCCCGCCGGACGACCGTTTCGTCTACCTCTCCGACGTGCTGCCCACCGCCTGGCAGGCCGTCGAGTACGCCGCCGTCCCGCCCGGCGGCACCCTCGCCGTCCTCGGCCTCGGACCGATCGGCGACATGTCCTGCAGGATCGCGAAGGCGCGCGGCGCGGAGCGGGTGTTCGGCATCGACCTCGTGCCGGAACGGCTCGCGCGGGCCGACCGGAACGGCGTGGAGACGTACGACCTCAGGGCCTTCGACGACGAGAAGGCACTGGTCCAGGCGATCCGCGACGAGACCGGCGGCCGGGGCCCGGACGCCGTGATCGACGCCGTCGGCACCGAGGCCCACGGCAGCGCCGCCGCCAGGCTCGCCCAGACGGCCACCGGGCTGTTGCCCCGCAAACTCAGCGGACCCCTCGCGGAACGCTTCAGCGTCGACCGGCTCGGCGCCCTGTACATGGCGATCGACCTGGTACGGCGCGGCGGCACCCTCTCGCTGAGCGGCGTGTACGGCGGCACGGCCGACCCGATGCCGATGCTCACCCTGTTCGACAAGCAGATCCAGCTGCGCATGGGCCAGGCCAATGTCCGCCGCTGGAGCGACCGGATCATGCCCTACCTCACCGATGAGGACCCCCTCGGCGTCGAGGGCTTCGCCACCCATCGGCTGCCGCTCGCCGAGGCACCGCACGCCTACGACATGTTCCAGCACAAGCAGGACGGCGCCATCAAGATCCTCATGCAGCCGTAACCCCCTCCCGTAGCCCTGGCTCAGCCGCGGTCCTTCTCGCCGAGGATCTCCGCCAGGTCGTAGCGCACCGGCTCCTCCAGCTGGGCATAGGTGCAGCTCTCCGGTGTGCGGTCCGGGCGCCAGCGGCGGAAGCGGGCGGTGTGCCGGAAGCGCTGCCCGTTCTCCATGTGGTCGTAGGCCACCTCGGCCACCCGCTCCGGCCTGAGCGGCACCCAGGACAGGTCCTTCTTGCCGGACCAGCGGCTCGGTGCGCCTGGCAGCCGGGCCGTCTCGTGGGCGGCCTCGTCCGACCAGGCCGCCCACGGATGCCCGGCCACGTCGTCCATGCGCAGTGACTCCAGTTCCTCGACCAGTTCGGCCCGTCTCTTCATGGCGAAGGCGGCCGACACGCCCACGTGCTGGAGCCGGCCGTGGGCGTCGTACAGCCCCAGCAGCAGCGAGCCGACCACCGGGCCGCTCTTGTGGAAGCGGTACCCGGCCACGACCACATCCGCCGTCCGCTCGTGCTTGATCTTGAACATGGCCCGCTCGTCCTGCAGATAGCGCAGGGTGAGCGGTTTGGCGACCACCCCGTCGAGTCCGGCGCCCTCGTACTGCTCGAACCACTGCTGCGCCACATCGAGGTCCGTCGTCGAGGGCGCCACATGCACCGGCGGCGTCGCCTCGGCGAGCGCCCGCTCCAGCTGCGCCCGGCGGTCGGTCAGGGGCGCGCCCAACAGCGACTCGTCGCCCAGCGCGAGCAGGTCGAAGGCGACGAAGGAGGCCGGGGTCTTCTCCGCGAGCATCCGCACCCGGGAGTCGGCCGGATGGATCCGCTCGGTCAGCGCGTCGAAGTCCAGATGGCCCTCCCGCGCGATCACGATCTCCCCGTCCAGCACGCACCGCTCGGGCACCCGCTCCTTCAGCGCCGCGACCAGCTCGGGAAAGTACCTGGTCAACGGCTTTCCGGTACGGCTGCCCAGCTCGACCTCGGCCCCGTCCCGGAACGCGATCGAGCGGAACCCGTCCCACTTCGCCTCGTAGTGCATGCCCGGCGGGATCCTTGCCACGGACTTGGCGAGCATGGGCTTCACGGGCGGCATCACCGGCAGATCCATGGTCCGATTCTGCTCGCATACATCCTCTGCTGCCCGGTATGCGAGGTGTGCGGGGTACGCCTACCGTGGCCGCATGGGTGCTGAGGTGGAACTGGAGGTGGCCGGCCGGACCGTACGGCTGTCCAGTCCCGACAAGGTCTTCTTCCCGGAGCGGGGCTTCACCAAGCTGGACCTCGCGCAGTACTACGTCGCCGTCGGCCCCGGCATCCTGCGCGCGCTGCGCAACCGTCCCACCACCCTGGAGCGCTACCCGGACGGCGTGGGCGGCGAGTGGTTCTACCAGAAGCGGGCGCCCAAGGGCATGCCCGACTGGATCCCGACCGCCCACATCACCTTTCCCAGCGGCCGAAGCGCCGACGAGATGTGCCCCACCGAGCAGGCCGCCGTCGTGTGGGCCGCCCAGTACGGCACTCTCACCTTCCACCCCTGGCCGGTGCGCGCCACGGACGTCGACAGTCCCGACGAACTCCGTATCGACCTCGACCCGCAGCCCGGCACCGACTACGCCGACGCGGTCCGCGCCGCCCATGAACTGCGCGCCGTCCTGGACGAGTTCGGCGGACTGCGCGGCTGGCCGAAGACCTCCGGCGGCCGTGGCCTGCATGTCTTCGTCCCGATCGAGCCGCGCTGGACCTTCACTCAGGTGCGGCGCGCCGCGATCGCCGTCGGGCGGGAGATGGAACGCCGGATGCCCGAGCACGTGACGATCAAGTGGTGGAAGGAGGAGCGGGGCCGCCGTATCTTCCTGGACTACAACCAGACCGCCCGCGACCGCACCATCGCCTCCGCCTACTCCGTGCGCCCCCGCCCGAACGCCCCCGTCTCGGCACCCCTGCGCTGGGAGGAGGTCGGCGTCGCGCACCCGGCCGACTTCGACCTGGCCACCATGCCGGCCCGTTTCGCCGAACTCGGCGACGTGCACGCCGGCATGGACGACCACGCCTACTCCCTCGACGCCCTGCTGGAACTGGCCCGTCGCGACGAACACGACCACGGCCTGGGCGATCTGCCGTACCCGCCGGAGTACCCGAAGATGCCCGGCGAACCGAAGCGGGTCCAGCCCAGCCGGGCCCGGCGGAAGGATGCATCCTGAGGGCGTCCCCGCCCCGCCGCAGGCAGCACGAAGCGGGCCGCAACACGCCGGCTTGATGCCGCCTTTCCCCGAACCCGCTGCTCGCGCACTCCGGCCGCCCAGCGGTACGGCCCCTCGATTCCCCCTGAACACCCTGTCCCCCCCCGTGATCCATGGCGCCCCTCCGCCACTGATCACAGCATGCACCACGCCACTGACAACGGCCCCGAGCCCAGGGATCATGCGGGCATGACCCGCGTACTGACCCGCACCGACCTGGAGGCCCTGCTCGAACCCGCGGCCTGCCTCGCCGCCCTGCGCGAGGGATTCCGCGCGGCCGATGCTGCCGCCGTGCCCGGCCAACGGGTCCGCACCGACCTGCCGTTCCCCGGTACCGCCACCGCGCTCATCCCCGGCCTCCTGCCCGGCATCGACGCGTACACGGCGAAGGTCAACGCCAAGTTCCCCGGGGCCCGGCCCGCCCTGCGCGGGGTGATCTGCCTGCACAGCGGCGCCGACGGCGAACTGCTCGCCCTGCTCGACTCGGCGACCGTCACCGCCTGGCGTACCGGACTCGCCGCCGCCCTCGGAACCGCGCTTCTGGCCCCCGCCGGGTACGACGTGCTGGGCGTGATCGGAGCCGGTGCCCAGGCCGAGTTGACACTGCGCGGCCTGGAGAGCGAGTGCCGGCCAGGGCAACTCGTCGTCCACGACACCGACTCCGGGCGGGCCGCGGCGTTCGCCGCCCGGTACGGCGGTCGGGTGCTGGACTCGGCCGGCGCGGTGGCCAAGGCGGCCGACACCGTCCTGCTCGCGACCTGGTCCCGGACCCCGCTGCTCGCCCTCGCGGACACCCGCGCCGGACAGCACTTCACGAGCCTCGGCACCGACGAGCCCGGCAAGCGGGAACTCGCCCCCGACCTGCTGGACGCCGCGCTCCTCATCGTCGACGACGAGGAACTCGCCGCACGCATGGGCGCGTTGGCGGCACCCGGTCTCACCCGCACCACCGCAGACGCCACCCTCACGGACGTCCTGCGCGGCACGCACCCCGGGCGCACCTCGGCCCGACAGCGCACGGTGTACGCTCCCGTCGGCCTCCCCTGGCAGGACCTGGCCCTCACCTGGCTCGCATGGCGGGAGGCGGAGCGCCGGGGCGTAGGAGCGACGATCGACCTGCTGAACTGAACCGAGCCCCCCTTCGCCTTCCTGTGGTTCGCGCGGGCGGGCTCGGCCGGCGAGAGGCGACCCCGGACGACCGTCGCCCTGCGGGAGCAGGGCGAGCCGGTGGCGGCGTTCACGGGTGGGTCACTGCTGATCGGCACGGGCAGCCGGCCAGACCTGGTCGAGCCACGGCTGACCGAGCAGCCGGCCGGTACCCAGCACGCCCCCGCACACCGCCTGGCGGCCGAGCTGCCGGACGAAACGGCCGCGCTGCCCACGCACGGCTCCGGCAGCTTCTGCTCCTCCGCGCAGACGGACGGGGACGCCACCACCATCGGCAAGGAGAAGTCCGCCAACACGGCGCTGTATACCTGCGGCGCACGCAAGGGCGAAGCCCGCTTGTTGCCGGGCGCGTCCTGGCCGTAGAGCCGGGGACCTTGGGAGACGGCACGGCTTCCGGCGGCCGAGCGGGGCGCCGCGCCGTCGGGGCTGACCGTCGCTGATCCCCCCACCGACACCGTCTCGTCGGTCAGCCGGCAGGCCGCGATCCGGTCCGTGGCGGCGCAGTACCCGCCGAAGCGCACGACCCGGCCGACGTGCACCGAGGCCGTGTGCGCCATACACCGGATTCCGTCGTGCGCCGTGCACCGGACTCCGCCGTACTCGTGCCGCACCGGCCGGATCGATCCACGGCGGCGGGCAGGTCGGTATGGCCGCCGCAGCCGGCTCGCGGAGGCGGAGCCGCGACACCGCAGGCTCTTCACAGCCCTTGGCGAGCCGCCCCTCCGGCACCCCGGCGGTGTCGTCACCGCGCGGTTATTCTGACCGGCAGCCGCCGATGAGGAGTCCCGAAGTGACCGAGGGAGTGTCGCGTCCCACGCTGGAGGCCGTGGCCGCGCGGGCCGGTGTGTCCCGGGCCACCGTGTCGCGGGTGGTCAACGGTGGCGACGGCGTGCGCGAGCCCTTGGCCGAGCGGGTACGGCAGGCCGTGGCGGAGCTGGGTTACGTACCCAACCAGGCGGCGCGCAGCCTCGTCACCAAGCGGCACGACGCCGTCGCGGTCGTCATCGCCGAGCCCGAGACACGGGTCTTCACCGACCCCTTCTTCGCCCTGCAGCTGCGCGGCATCAGCAAGGAACTGACCGCCCACGACAACCAGCTGGTGCTGCTGCTCACCGAGGGCCGTGACGACCACGCGCGCGTGGCCCGGTATCTCGCCGGCGGCCATGTCGACGGCGCCCTGGTCTTCTCCCTGCACCTCGACGACCCGCTGCCCGGCCTCATCCACGACGCCGGCGTGCCCACCGTGTTCGGCGGCCGACCCCACTGGGGCGACCAGGTGGCGGGCTCCACACGCCCCACCGGGGAGGACCCGGGCGTGGTGTACGTCGACTGCGACAACCGGGGCGGGGCACGCGCGGCCGTACGGCATCTCGTCGGCCTCGGCCGCACCCGCGTCGCGCACCTCACCGGCGCCCTGGACCAGACGTCGGCGGTGGACCGGCTCGACGGCTACCGGGACGTCATGGCCGAGGTGCCCGGCGGGAACGATCCCCGGCTGGTCGTGGAGAGCGACTTCACCCCGGCCGGCGGCGAACGCGCCATGCGCGGACTCCTCGACCGCTGCCCGGACGTGGACGCCGTCTTCGCCGCCAACGACCTCACCGCGCTCGGCGCCCTGCGCGTGCTGCGTGCGAGCGGCCGACGGGTGCCCGAGGACGTGGCCGTGATCGGCTTCGACGACATGCTGCCCGTCGCGATGGAGGCCGACCCGCCGTTGACCACGGTCCGTCAGGAGATCGAGGAGATGGGGCGTCTGATGGCCCGCCTGCTGCTGCGCGGCCTGGCCGGCGGTCGCGACCGGACCGGAACCACGGTGGCCTCGGCGCCCGCCGGCGGCGTGATTCTCCCGACCACGCTGATACGACGCGCCTCCGCCTAGGGTCTTTCGTCTGGGCCGCCGTGCGGACCAGAGGGACATGCCCGCGATGTGATCCTGTCAGGTACATGCCGTCGGGAACGCGCAAGTGGCCCATGAGAATACTGCGGTTGAGTGACAAGAAGTACGGCTCCGCGAGGATGTCCACGATGTGGCGAGTTGATTTCTCTTAACTTCTTCTGAGATTTCGAATGTGTCGTGCAGCAGGCGGTCGCCTGCGTCCGCCACCCATGGAGGTCATCGAATGAATTTTCGTTCCTGGGTTGCAGCGCCGCTGGCGGGTGCGGCTATCGCCCTCGTGTCTCCCTCGGCCGGCCTCGCCGCACAGGCGTCGGCACGGAACGCGGCCGGCTCCCTGTGGCTCCATGAAGGGGACGGTGACCACGGTCACCACAATCCCTGGCGTCACTGCCACAGCCAGCGCCGTGTCGTGCTCATCGACAAGGGCCTGAGGGCCATTCTGATCAATGGCCGACATGGGCCTGAGGCTCTCGTCCTCCAAGGGTCCTCGTCCTCGTCCTCGTCGCCGGCGGCACCGTGGGACACCTTTTCCGTCTCGACGTATTTGGACGTCACTTATCCCACACAGACCTCCAACCAGTATGAGTTTGCGATTCGTGACTTCTTCAAGGTGCACCCGCTCTTCGAGGTGAAGGCCTTCGACCGCCACAAGCGCAGATTTCCCTTCCCGGCCGCCCACTGCGCCGACGACGAGGACAACGGGGACCGCGAGGACGGTGCTCGTCCGCATGGTGGTGCTGATGGGAGTGGTCCGTCCGGCTCCCCGTCGCCCCAGCATCAAAACGGCAAGGGTGAGACTCTCGCCCCCGGGGGGCCGCGTGATAGTGCGGCTGCCGGCTGGAGCACCGACCTTCTGAGCGCGAAGACCATCGTGATCGCGGTCGGCGGTTTGCTGATGATTCTGGGAACGCTGGCTGCGGCCTGGCTTCGCCGACGTCGTTCTGCCGAGTGACACTCGGCGGGAAGGGGAACCGGCAGCACCTTCGGTCCCTGACGTCATGTGGCGTCAGGGACCGAAGGTGCTGCCACCCCACGCGTACCAATTGACGAAGGGCCAGCCTCCGGGGAGCCGGCCGGGCCGGCCACGCCGGGACGGCGCCGCATCGCTGCAGCTCCGTCCAGCGGCCCACGCGGTTGTCGGGCAGCCGAAGACGTAGTCCTCCATGGATCGATTTGCGGCTTGTAGAAGACTCGCTGTGTAGTCTGCCTGGCTGTCACGGTCCGGTACGGGCCGGCCGGCCCCGGTGCGGAGACCGGGGCGAGAGCCGAGCAGGTCTCCTTCCCCCGGCAGCGCCTGCGGTTCGACCGCCACCGGCGGGTACGTACCGCCGCCGTTACTGATCGCCGGAGGTCTCTCGGCGGGACTGGTCAGGGGAAGCTGCTGCTTCCGGTGGCGGCCGACGTGTCCCAAGGGGCTGGATGTGGCCGTGGGGCTGGGCTTGGCCGAGCGGTGGGGCCCGGCCAAGCTGTGGGGCCTCTCTAAGCGGCTGAGTCTGGCCGAGGAACCGCCGATTCGGCCGGAGGACGACGTGGCCGAGGGACTGGCTGTCTCCGAGGGACTGGCTGTCTCCGAGGGGCTCGGGAGGGGATCGTGGCGGCAGATCCGATCAGGGTCTTTGAATCCGAAGCTCAGGCCCCACTCCTTGTCGCAGCCGCCCCAGTATGTCCGCACCCAGCCGCAGTAGGGGCCGCCGTAGCTGTAACAGGGGGGCGCCTGCGGCCCCGGACTCGTGAAGGGCGCCTTGGGCGGTTCGGCTTTGCCCCGCAGGATGCCGGGGGCGCTGACCATGCGGACCTGCGTGGCACCGGAACTCTGGGGCATCCAGTCCGTGAAGAAGAGGGGCAGGCCGATGGCTGAGGCGGAAGCCGCCGCCGTTGCAGCAGCGAGGGCGCAGCGGATCAGGCGCATGACTGTTCCTCTCGGCTTTGTGGTCTGTGGCAGGTCTGCACGAACTCCGTGCACGGGTGCCGCCGCTGTGAGAACTGGAGCTGAACGTATGGTGTGGAGATCTCCCCAACAACCAGCGAACCGCCAGTCAGGTGGCCTTGCCCCGGTTTTTTCACTCGAAGAGTCTCGCCTCGAACTCCTGTCATGGGACACCGAGTGCGTTCTTCATACGATTCCCGTGTTGCGCTGCTTGTGGGTGTCGCGGTCGAAGGCTGGTGGCCTGCCGCCCCGTCGCAGCCGGTGGCCTCGCCGGTCCGCCGGGGCCGGGATCACCGCCGGGATGCCGCGCTTGCGCAGGTGATCATGGATCGCGCGGGATGGGCAGGCCTTGGCCGCAAGGAGCGCGTCCGGCCTGGTGCGCGCGCCCTAGTCGTGGGGGGATGCGCAGGCGGGCCATGAGGTCGGTGGTGGCCGGCGCATCACCGGCCTGGCCCGTGGTGAGAACGAACGCCAGAGGCCGACAGCGCGCATCGGCAGCGAGGTGGATCTTCGTGGTCAGTCCGTCGGCGAACCGGCCGACGGCATGGTCGGCCGGTTCGCCGGCCGGGGCCCTTTTCGGGTGCCCCGGCCGCGTGCTGGTGAGCCCGCACGATCGTGGAGTCCACCGACACGGATGCGGGCCGTCGACGGCACCTGGGAGCGCGTGTTCACCCGCTGACGGCCCGGGCCGACGCCGATGAGGACCTGGCCTGGGCCGAACGTGAAGGCGACGGCGTCGAGCACCTCACGGTGATCCCGCCTGCGACCACCCCGCTTCGGCGTCCGGTCCGGGAGCAACGGCCCGATCCGCGCCTACCGCGCATCAGTTGACGGCGCGCCCGGACCGACGGCCAACCGATCCGAACGAAACCGCCCAGCCCCCGCATGGCTCCGGTCCGGCCGGCCGGGTTCAGCCCTGGGGCTGCTCGCTCTTGATCACCGCGAAACGGGCGCCGTACGGGTCGGTGAGCTTGGCCATGCGGCCGATGCCTTCCATGGACGTCGCCGGCATGCGCACCTTTCCGCCGAGCTGCTGCGCCTTGTCGACCACCGCGTCGGTGTCCTCGACCTCGAAGTACGGCAGCCAGTACGGACTGCCGTCGGCCTCGGCCGGGGCGTCGGACAGCGGCACGATCCCGCCGAACATCGCGTCGTCCCCGCCGTCGGCCGGATTGACGCAGGTGTACGTCCCGCCAGGGAAGGGCACGGCGGAGGTCTCCAGAGCGAGCACCTGGTGGTAGAAGGCGGCGGCTGCCGCGATGTCCGGGGTGTACAGCTCGACCCAGCACAGCGCGCCCGGCTCGCCGGCCACGTCAACGCCCTTGGTCTGCCCCGGCTGCCAGATCCCGAAGGGCACGCCCGCCTGGTCGGCGAGGATCGCCATGTGGCCCTGTCCCATCACGTCCATCGGCTGGAACAGCACGCTGCCGTGGGCCTGTTCGGCCGCCTTGGCGGTGGCCTGTGCGTCCGCGCTCTGGAAGTACACCGTCCAGGCGGGCGGGCCCTGCTCGGGGCCGGACTGCATGCCGCCCGCGACGGTCCTGCCGCCCAGCTGGAAGAAGCCGTAGCCGCCTGCATCGGGCCCCGCCGACTGGAACTGCCAGTCGAAGAGGCCGCCGTAGAAGGAGATGGCGCCGTCGATGTCGGGGGTGCCGATGTCGATCCAGTTCGGAGCGCCGTTGACGAAACGGGTGGTGAGCATCTTCGCCCTCCTCGAAAGGGGTCCCGTCCTGTGCACTGCCGAGTCTGGCACCCCCCACTGACAATCGCCGCCGGAGCACCGCGGCGCGCCGGAGCGAACCCCGGTCTCACCCTGGGTGAGCGGGCGCGTTCTGCGGGTTTCGCCCCGCCCCGCGCGCCGCCGTGCGCGGGCGGGCCCCAAGGAGCATCATCGGGGCGGCCGGAGGCCTTGACGGAGACGTTGACCCGGCGTTGATCGAACGTTTTTCGCCGCGCGGCACGATCCTCGTCATGCACTTCGAGACGATCACCCCGGCCGATGACACCTGGCAGGCGCAGGCCCTGTGCGCGCAGACCGGGCCGGACTTCTTCTTCCCCGAGCCCGGCAGCTCGGTGCGCGAGGCGAAGCGCATCTGCGCCATGTGCGAGCTGCGCCCCGCCTGCCTGGACTACGCGCTGACGAACGACGAGCGCTTCGGCGTCTGGGGCGGCCTGTCCGAGAAGGAACGCCTGGCCCTGCGCCGCACGTCCCACTGAGACCGGACCCGCCACGGCGGCGGCAGCGGCGGACACAGCGGCCCGGCCACATGCCGCGACACGCCGGCCGGGCGGAGGTCAGCCCCCGGCGCGCGCCGTCATGCGGGCCTTGCGGGCGGCCAGCTTCTCGTCGAACTTCAGGGCCTCCGCGTCCAGGCCGCCCATGAACAGGCCGAGTTCCTCCTGCGCCTGGCGTCCCTCGGGGCCGAGGCCGTCGATCTCCATGACCTTCAGGAAGCGCAGCACGGGCTGCAGCACGTCGTCGTGGTGGATGCGCAGGTTGTAGACCTCGCCGATGGCCATCTGCGCGGCGGCCCGCTCGAAGCCGGGGATGCCGTGTCCGGGCATCCGGAAGTTGACGACCACGTCTCGCACGGCCTGCATGGTCAGATCGGGGGCCAGTTCGAAGGCGGCCTTCAGCAGATTGCGGTAGAAGACCATGTGCAGGTTCTCGTCGGTCGCGATGCGGGCCAGCATGCGGTCACAGACCGGGTCGCCGGACTGGTGGCCGGTGTTGCGGTGCGAGATCCGGGTGGCCAGCTCCTGGAAGGCGACGTAGGCGACCGAGTGCAGCATCGAGTGCCGGTTGTCGGACTCGAAGCCCTCGCTCATGTGGGCCATCCGGAATTGTTCCAGCTTGTCCGGGTCCACCGCGCGCGAGGCGAGGAGATAGTCGCGCATCACGATGCCGTGTCGGCCCTCCTCGGCCGTCCAGCGGTGCACCCAGGTACCCCAGGCGCCGTCACGGCCGAAGAGCGTGGCGATCTCGTGGTGGTAGCTCGGCAGGTTGTCCTCGGTGAGCAGGTTGACCACGAGGGCGATACGGCCGATCTCGGTCACCTTGGACTGGTCCTTGTCCCAGGCCTCCCCGTCCTCGAACAGGCCGGGGAAGTTACGGCCGTCGCTCCACGGCACGTACTCGTGCGGCATCCAGTCCTTGGCGATCTTCAGATGCCGGTTCAGCTCGTTCTCGACCACTTCCTCCAGCGCGAACAGCAGCCGCGCGTCGGTCCATGCGGACGGGCTGCCGAGGTGAGGGGAGGTGATCGTCACGAGAACTCCAGGGGACGCCGAACACGGGGGAGAATGGGAACGGGCCGGCGAGCGGTGCCGGGAAACCTACGAGATCGTAGGCTACGAATCCGTAGGTTACGAAGCCGTAGGTTAAGTTCACTGTAAAGATCGCTGATCAGCGCCCCGCACCGGCTTTTTGAGGGCGTGCCAAACGGCCCAGGACCCGCAGGTCCAGGGGTCGTCGCGGCGATGGGATCACCGTTCAGGCGTACAACTCCCTCAGTCGCACCGAGAGGCACGTCACACAACCCTCGAGCTTCTCGAACTCGCTGATGTCCACCGTGACCACCTCGTGGCCGAGATCGGTCAGCAGCTCCGCGGTCTTCGGTGCGCTCGCCGCCATCAGCAGCTTGTGCCCGCCGAGCAGCACCACATGCGCGCCGGACTCCTCGGGCACCGACAGGAAGCCCGGGAACAGCGACGGGCGGTCGACCTTCGGGATGTGCCCGATCACCGTGCCGTCGGGCAGCGCGGTCACCGCCGACTTCAGGTGCAGCACCTTGCTCACGGGGACGGGCACCACGCGCGCGCCCAGCGGCTCGAAGGCGGCCCGCACCTGCTGCACACCGGCCGCGTTGGTGCGTCCGCCGCGGCCGACGTACACCGTGTCGCCGACCTTCAGGACGTCACCGCCGTCCAGCGTGCCCGGCTCCCAGATCCAGTTCACCGAGCAGCCGAGGCGGGCCACCGCCTCCTCCACGCCGACGGTCTCCTCGCGCCGGGACTCCGCGCCCGGCCGGGTGATCAACGCCACGTTCTTGTACATGACGACGGTGTCTTCGACGAACACCGAGTCCGGGCAGTCGTCCTCCGGGTCGACCTCGATGGTCTCCCAGCCGTGCGTGCGCAGGGCCTCGACGTAGGCCTCCCACTGCTCGACGGCGAGCCCCACATCGACCTTCTCCCGCTCGATGTGCGTCACCAGGCCTTCGGCGAGGCGGGGGCTGGGGCGGCGGACGAGGGCCTTCTTGCTGGGCACGAGGGGCCTTTCGAATCGGTGGTGCGGTGGCCGGCGCCGGTGAACGCGGCGCCGGTCCGCCATCATGCAACCCGCTCCGGCCAGGACAAAACCCTCGTTGTCAGGCTGTGCCCCTCCTGAGACGTCCGCTCGCCGCCCTGCGCGGGTGCTCCGCCGTGACCATCACCCCGCCGCCGGGCATGCAGCCCGCGTCAGCAGAGATGACCGACTTCTTCCGGTGTGACTTCCCTCAGTTCTCCCTCCTCCATCAGCAGCCAGCGGGTGATGCCGATCGACTCGAGGAACGGCAGGTCGTGGCTGGCCACGAGCAGTGCGCCCTCGTACGACTCCAGGGCCGAGGTCAGCTGCCGTACGCTCGCCATGTCGAGGTTGTTCGTCGGCTCGTCGAGCAGCAGCAGCTGGGGCGCCGGTTCGGCGAGCATCAACGCGGCCAGGGCCGCCCGGAACCGTTCGCCGCCGGACAGGGTGGCCGCCTTCTGGTCGGCGCGTGCGCCCCGGAACAGGAAGCGGGCCAGGCGCGCCCGGATCCGGTTGTTGGTGGCGCCCGGCGCGAACCGGGCCACGTTCTCCGCGACCGTCAGCGCGTCGTCCAGCACATCCAGCCGCTGGGGCAGGAAGCGCAGCGGCACGTGCGCGCGTGCCTCGCCGGACACCGGCGCCAGCTCCCCGGCGACGGTCCGCAGCAGTGTCGTCTTGCCGGCGCCGTTGCGGCCGACCAGCGCGATCCGTTCCGGGCCGCGCAGATCGAGAATGCCCGCCACGCGCGCGTGGTAGGCCATGTGCAGGTTCTCCAGGGTGAGTACCTGCCGGCCGGGCGGTACGGCCGTGTACGGCAGGTCGACGCGGATCTCGTCGTCGTCCCGTACCGCCTCCGCCGCCTCGTCCAGGCGTTCCCGGGCCTCGGCGAGCCGCTCCTCGTGCATGATGCGGTGCTTGCCCGCCGACTCCTGGGCGGAGCGTTTGCGGGCACCCATGACGATCTTCGGCTCGCGCTTGGAGTCCCACATCTTCTGCCCGTACTGCTTGCGGCGGGCCAGCTTGACCTGGGCGTCGGCCAGTTCGCGCTTCTGTTTGCGCACATCGGCCTCGGCGACGCGCACCATCCGCTCGGCCGCCTCCTGCTCGACGGCCAGCGCCTCCTCGTACGCCGAGAAGTTGCCGCCGTACCAGGTGACCTTTCCGGCGCGCAGGTCCGCGATCTGGTCGACCAGGTCGAGCAGTTCCCGGTCGTGACTGACCACGACCAGCACGCCGGGCCATGCGGCGACGGCCTGGTACAGCCGGCGCCGCGCGTACAGGTCCAGGTTGTTGGTGGGCTCGTCCAGCAGCAGCACGTCCGGGCGGCGCAGCAGCAGCGCGGCCAGCCGCAGCAGCACCGACTCACCGCCGGAGACCTCGCCGACCGTGCGGTCCAGGCCGATGTGGCCGAGACCGAGTTCGCCGAGCGTGACGAGGGCGCGCTCCTCCACGTCCCAATCGTCGCCCAGTGTCTCGAAGTGCTCCTCGGCTACGTCGCCCGCCTCGATGGCCTGCAGGGCGGCCCGCCGTGCGGCGATGCCGAGGACCTGCTCGACGCGGAGCGCGGTGTCGAGGGTGACGTTCTGCGGGAGGTAGCCGACCTCGCCGGCGACCTTGACGGCGCCGTCGGCCGGGATGAGTTCGCCGGCCAGCAGCTTCAACAGGGTTGATTTCCCTGATCCGTTGACGCCGACGAGCCCGGTCCGGCCGGGGCCGAAGGCGATGTCGAGGCCGTCGAAGACGGCGGTGCCGTCGGGCCAGGCGAAGGACAGGGACGTACCGGTGAGGGAAAGTGACATGGGAGCCTCGCGAAGGGTTTCGTGCGGTCGGGTGGGCGCATGTCGAGACACCGCGAGGCGGGAACCGAAAGGTCGTGGGGCACGAAGAACCCATGAAAAGGGCCTGCGCCGGAGGACGGCTCGGACGCCGAGGTCGTACGCCGCGCACACACCTCAACCGGTGCGACGCGATGCCTCAGGACCTCAGACGAGCAACGTCCTTCTCCAATCGACGGCAACAGGACCGATGTACACCGTAGAAGGGCGCCTGGTGGCTGTCAACGCAATTAAGAGCCGGCCCCGGCCCACGCCGAGTGCCTGGTGGCTTGGCGCACGCGCCCGGCCGGGCCGCTCGTGCTGCCCAACGCCTGGGACGCGGTCGGCGTCGCCGTTGTGGCGAGGCCGGAGCCACGGCCGTCGCGACCACCAGCGCCGGGCCGGCCTGGGCCTGCGGTGCCGCCGACGGCGACCGGCTCGACCGCGACCTGGATTTCGTGGCCCGCATCACCGCCGCCGTACGCGTCTCGGTCGGTGCGGACATCGAGGGCGGCTACGGCCCGGACCCGGCCGGGGTCGCCGACATCGTCCGGGCCGTGCTCGCCGCGAGCGCGGTCGGCGTCGACATCGGGGACGCCGGGCACGAGGAGGGGGGGCGAGCCGCTGCGGCCCGTCGGGGAGCAGGCGAGCGAAGCGAAGTGGGGGTCCTCGGACGAGGTCTGGGGGAGCATCACCGCCGCCCGCGCGGGCGCCGACGGGAGCTTCGTCCTCGGGGCTGTCGACCCGGGGACGGTGAAGGAACTGGTGGTGGGCATCGACGGCCCGGTCGGCGTGATGAGTTTCCCCGGCGCGCCGTCCGTCGCCGCGCCGGCCGCCCTCGGCGTGGCCCGCACCAGCGCGGGCTCGGGTCTCGCCAGGCTGCCACGCCCCGGTCCGCCGTGGGAGCTGCTGGAGGCGGGCACGTACGGGACGCCGGCCGACCGGTACGGCTATGGCGGGCCGAACGCGTCGCCCACGCGCGCGTGAGTCCGCGTGAGTCGACGATTCGGCTTCACGCGCGCGTAGCGCTCAGCAGGCGTCCCGCATCAGTTCGGCCAGGTCGTGGTCCAGGTCGAGCTGGAGGTGTTCGAGGCCGACGGGGACGAGCTGGCTGGTCGCCTCCAGGAAGCGGCGGATCTCGCCCGAGCGCACATGCACGATCGCGGTGCCCTCGGGGGCGTGGAACTCCAGTACGGTGCGGTCGTAGCCGTACGGCCGCACCCGGACGTCCCCGTGCCCCTCGGGCTGGTGCAGTCCGGCCGTCAGCAGCTCGCGGGAGAAGGTCCAGCACACATCGACCCCCTCGAGGGTGGCCGGGGCGGGGAAGGTCATGACGACGGCGAACGGGTCGCATCGGTCGTAGCGCAGCGTGGCGGGAATGCTCGGCATACGCGGTGCGGCGGCGACGAGACGGGCCTCTACGGGCTGCTCGATGACGGTGGACAACGCCTTGCTCCCTCGTGACGGCTGGACTACGCCTGGATGTCAGCACCCGGCAATGGAAGAGACGACGGATCCGGCCGATCCGTGCACAGGAATCACGAGTGACCTCGGTCACCGCATTCATGCACGGCGGGGCACCGGCCGTTTCCGCCCGCAGCGGCGGGCAGTTGGCCTCTGGACGGCGCCGGGCCGGTGGGCTAGCTTCGCCCGCCATGAGGCGCTCGGTGAACACGCGACGCAGAGGACGCACCGGCAGGCTGGTGGCGGTGGGGGTGGCGTGCGGGGCGGCGCTGGCCGCGCTGACCGTCCCGGCGGCCCAGGCCGGACCCCTCGGGCGCGGGAGCCCCCACTGGGCGCCCAAGGACCCGGGCACCCCGCAGGTCCGCTTCCGGGGCCTGGCGGCGGTCGACCGGCACACCGCCTGGCTGGCCGGCACCGGCGGCACGGTGCTGCGCACCACGGACGGCGGGACCAGCTGGCGAAACGTCTCTCCGCCGGGCGCGGCCGATCTGCAGTTCCGGGATGTCGAGGCGTTCGACGCGCGGCGCGCGGTGGTGCTGGCCATCGGTGAGGGCGAGGCGTCCCGCGTGTACCGCACCGCCGACGGCGGAGCGACCTGGACCGAGTCCTTCCGCAACACCGACCCGAAGGCGTTCTACGACTGCCTGGCCTTCTTCGACCGCCGGCACGGCCTCGCGATGAGCGACCCCGTGGACGGACGGTTCCGCATCCTGTCCACGAGCGACGGCGGCCGCTCCTGGCGGGTGCTGCCCTCGGCCGGCATGCCGCCCGCCCTGGACGGCGAGGCCGGCTTCGCCGCCAGCGGCCAGTGTCTGGTCACCTCGGGCCCGGAGGACGTCTGGCTGGCCACCGGCGGCGGCGCCCACGCGCGCGTGCTGCACTCCGCCGACCGCGGACTGACCTGGACGGCCGCCGACACGCCGGTCCCGGCCGGCGATCCGGCCAAGGGCGTCTTCGCGCTCGCCTTCCGCGACCGGGCGCACGGTCTGGCCGTCGGCGGCGACTACCGCCCCGACCAGAGTTCGCCCCAGGCCGCCGCCGTCACCGCCGACGGTGGCCGCACCTGGACGCCGTCCGCCACGCCCCCGCCGGCCTATCGCTCCGGAGCCGCCTGGCTGCCGCACAGCCGTACCGCCGCCCTCGCCGTCGGCCCCAGCGGCACCGACCTCACCACGGACGCCGGCCGCACCTGGCGCACGATCGACACCGGCTCGTACGACACCGTGGCCTGCACGCCCGACCTGAGCTGCTGGGCGGCCGGTGAGCAGGGGCGGGTCGCGCGGCTGGAACGCTGAGGTAAGCGCCCGTGAGCCGGGGTACTTGTTCCGTGCGGCAAAAGGCTGGCGCAAGGAGCCTTGCGCCAAGGTCCGTCGCAGAGGAAGGGAGTGATCATGCCGGCCGGTTCCAGCGCCAAGCGCGAGCGCCAGTACGAGCACATCAAGAAGAGCGCGCAGGACCGGGGCGAGAGCGCCGGGCGCGCCAAGGAGATCGCCGCGCGGACCGTGAACAAGGAACGTGCCCGTTCCGGCGAGTCCAGGACCGCGAGCCGCAGTTCGACGCAGGACATGTCGTCCAGCAAGCGCGGCGGCCAGCGGTCGGGCAACCGGGTCGGCTCCCAGGGCCCGACCCGCGACCAGCTGTACAACGAGGCGAAGCAGCGTGGCATCGAAGGCCGTTCGCAGATGAACAAGGACCAGCTGCAGCGCGCGCTGAACGCCAAGAAGGGATGAGCAGGAACGATCAGTCGGGTGTCTGCCGGTGGCGGGCCAGTTCCGGAACCGTCTTCGTGGCGATGAACTCCACGACGCGGTGCGTGCACACGCCGCCGACGGCGAACGGGTCGCCCGCGATGATCTCCTGGATCCGGGCACGGTCGTCGGCGACGGCGATGATCACCCCGCCGTCGCGCGGTTTCTTCACATGATCGCGAGCCTACCCCCGCCTCCGGCACCCGGCCTGCGGGCCGTAGAGTCGACGTCACCATGACGACCGTTGGCGTACCCGCGGGCTGGCCCGCGACCGAGGAAGAGGCCCGCGCCGTACAGGACGAACTGCGCGGACGGGTGGTGCGCGACGAGCCCGGACCGGAGCCCGGGACGGGCCGGGTCACCGGGGTCGACGTCGCCTATGACGACGCCCTCGACCTCGTCGCCGCGGCGGCCGTCGTGCTGGACGCCGCCACCCTGGACGTGGTCGCCGAGGCGACGGCCGTCGGCCGGGTCTCCTTCCCGTATGTGCCCGGCCTCCTGGCCTTCCGTGAGATCCCCACGGTCCTGGCCGCCCTGGACCGGCTGCCGTGCCCGCCCGGCCTGGTCGTCTGCGACGGCTACGGCCTGGCCCATCCGCGCCGCTTCGGACTCGCGAGCCACCTCGGCGTGCTCACCGGCCTCCCGGTCATCGGCGTCGCCAAGAACCCGTTCACCTTCACCTACGACGACCCCGGTGCGCAGCGGGGTTGCTCCGCCCCGCTGCTCGCGGGAGCCGAGGAGGTCGGCCGCGCGCTGCGCACCCGGGACGGCGTCAAACCGGTCTTCGTCTCCGTCGGTCACCGGGTGAGCCTGGACAACGCCCTGGCCCACACCCTGTCCCTGACCCCGCGCTACCGGCTGCCGGAGACCACCCGCCGGGCGGACGCCCTGTGCCGCCGGGCGCTTCGGGACGCGGCACGAAACGCCCGGGGCGGCGCTCAGGAGCCGTCGATGCGCCAGGCGCCGACCTCCTGAAACGCCGAGTCGTAGACGGCGGAACCGTCCCCGGGTTCGAGGGCGTAGTGGCCGAGGTTCCCGCCCCAGTAGCGCAGGATGCGCCCCAGTTCACCGGCGCGGTCCTGCGCCGACGCGTCCTCGGCCACGGTCACTTCGAGTACGAATTTCATCCTTGCCCGCTCCTTCGGCTCTTCGGCCTGGGCCTCCATCGTTTCATTGAAAGACCGTGTGACACTTTCGAGACGATGGGTGCAGGGGCCGCAGTCCGCCGGGTGCACAAGTCTCAAACCGGGGATCAGGCACCCAAGCCGGTGGCCGCCACCCGGAAGGTGATCCCCGCGGCGCGCAGCCGCTCGGTGAGGGCGTCGCCCATCGCCTGTGCCGGGGTGACCTGCCCGGCCGTCGGCGGGAGCTCGTCGAAGGCCAGGCACAGGGCCGCCTCGGCGAGCATCTTCGCCGTCTCGTCGTAGCCGGGGTCGCCGCCCGAGACCTCCGTGAACACGCGCCGCCCGCCGCCCTCGCCGACGAAGCGCACCGTGAACCGGCTCCTCGCCCGCTTCTGCGCGCTCGGCCCGTCCCCCGGCCGCAGCCGTCCCGAAAACCAGCGCCGGGCGGACGGCAGTTGGGCGGCCGCCAGGACCGTGCCGACGGCGGCGACCCCGCCCAGGGCGACGGGCAGACGTCGTACCGCCGCGTAGTGCCGGTACCGGAAGTCGGGGCCGTACCGCTCCAGTGCCCTCGCCGAGCGGCGCACGATCTGCGGGTCGAGGGTCGGCAACGGCAGCGCCCATGCGCCGACCTCCTTGGCGAACCGGGGTGCGCCCGTGGGGGCCGCGACCCGGCGCCCCATCAGCCGCGGCTCGTGCCGACCGCGTTCGCGCGCGGCGGCCAGCAGCTGCCGGCCGCGGGCGAACTGGTTCAGCGCCGAGGCCAGGGTGCCGCCGGAGAAGGCCGCGTCGGCGGTCACGTACCCGTCCACGGTCAGCGGCACGCCCTCTGGCAGCTGCCGGACCGTGAAGTACACGCCCAGGTCGTGGGGTACGGAGTCGAAGCCGCACGCGTGCACCAGACGGGCGCCCGTCTCTCGTGCGCGCGTGTCGTGCCGGACGTACATCAGGTCCACGAACTCGGGCTCGCCGGACAGGTCCAGGTAGTCGGTGCCGGCGTCCGCGCAGGCGGCGACCAGTTCCTCGCCGTACAGCACGTACGGCCCGACGGTCGTGGCCACCACGCGCGCGTGCTCGGCGAGGGCGCGCAGGCTCGCGGGTTCGGCCGCGTCGGCCCGCAGGACGCCGACGTCCGCGCCGCGGGGCAGGCGCTCGCGCAGCCGCTCCAGCTTCCGATCGTCCCGGCCGGCCACCGCCCAGCGCAGCTCCTTCGGCGCGTGCGCGGCGAGATACTCCGCCGTGAGCGCGCCGACGAAGCCGGTGGCTCCGAAGAGTACGAGGTCATAGGGGCGATCCGCCCTGTTCAGCCTGCTCATGACACCCCTTGGTCCCGCAGCACGCGCCGCTGTCGGTGGCTGAGGCTAGCGTGAGGGGAGCGAGCGAGGACGAGCAGCCCGGAGGCAGTGGTGGCCGCAGCCAGGAATGCCCTGAAGAAGCGGGAGAAAGTACGCGAGTTCGCGCTGCGTCTGCCCGGTGCCACCGCCCGCTGGGCCCCGTCGAGCTCCGGGACGAGACCGCCCGGCCCGCCCGGGGCGTCCGCCGCTCACTCTCCCGGGTGATCGGTGCGTGGCCGGGCACTTGGCTAAGCGCTTGCTCGTTGGGGCTTGTGTCCGGTGGAACACGTTCTTAGCATCACCGGTGTTACATCAGTTGTGTCACACACGTGCTTGGGGGCTGGACGCATGACGACGGCAAGGACGCCGGCGACGCCGGGCGGCGGTCCGCTCTCCGGTGTGCGCGTGCTCGAGCTGGCCGGCATCGGGCCGGGCCCGTTCGCCGCCATGCTCCTGGCCGACCTGGGCGCCGACGTGGTGCGGGTGGACCGGCCCGGCGGCCCCGGCCTGGGCATCGACCCCGCCCGGGACGTGACCAACCGCAACAAGCGCTCGGTCGTGGTCGATCTGAAGGCACCGGACGGCCCCGCGCGCGTGCTGGACCTCGCCGAGCGCGCCGACATCCTCATCGAGGGCTACCGGCCGGGCGTCGCCGAGCGGCTCGGCGTCGGCCCCGGGGACTGCCACGCCCGCAACCCCCGCCTGGTCTACGGCCGTATGACCGGCTGGGGTCAGGACGGCCCCCTCGCGGACCGCGCGGGGCACGACGTGGCCTACATCGCGCTCACCGGCGCCCTCGGTATGACCGGCCGCCCGGACGAGCCCCCGGTCTTCCCCGCGAACCTGCTGGGCGACTACGCGGGCGGCTCCCTCTATCTGGTCGTCGGTGTCCTCGCCGCCCTGCACCACGCGCGCGTGACCGGCACCGGGCAGGTCGTCGACGCCGCCATCGTCGACGGCACGGCCCACCTGTCCGCGATGATCCACGGCATGCTCGCGGCCGGCGGCTGGCAGGACCGGCGCGCCGCCAACCTCCTCGACGGCGGCTGCCCCTACTACGGCACCTATGAGACCGCCGACGGCAAGTACATGGCGGTCGGCGCCCTGGAGGGACGGTTCTACGCGGAGTTCCTGCGCCTGCTCGGCCTGGACGACCTGGCACCGGCCCACAAGGACATCACCCGCTGGGACGAGCTGCGCGAGCGTGTCGCGGCCCGCTTCAGGTCCCGCACCCGGGACGAGTGGACGGCACTCTTCGAGGGCACCGACGCCTGCGTCGCCCCCGTGCTGTCCCTGCGCGAGGCCCCGCACCACCCGCACCTGGCCGCCCGCGGCACCTTCACCGACCACGCCGGCATCACCCAGCCGGCCCCCGCCCCCCGCTTCTCCGCCACCCCCACGCGCGTCCGTACCGGCCCCGCCCTGCCGGGCGCCGACACGGAGGCGGTGACGCGGGACTGGGGGATACCCGCACCCGTGAACGCCGACCAGGTCACCGACGCCGACTGACCCGGCCCACCCCGCTCGGCCCACCCTCCCGAAAGGCACACCAGTGAGCACCGAAGCGTACGTGTACGACGCGATCCGCACCCCGCGCGGCCGCGGCAAGGCGAACGGCGCCCTGCACGGCACGAAGCCCATCGACTTGGTGGTCGGACTCATCCACGAGATCCGCGACCGCTTCCCCGGCCTCGACCCGGCCGCCGTCGACGACATCGTGCTCGGTGTCGTCGGACCGGTCGGCGACCAGGGCTCCGACATCGCCCGGATCGCCGCGATCGCCGCCGGACTGCCGGACACGGTCGCGGGCGTGCAGGAGAACCGCTTCTGTGCCTCGGGCCTGGAGGCCGTCAACCTGGCTGCGGCCAAGGTCCGTTCCGGCTGGGAGGACCTGGTCCTCGCGGGCGGCGTGGAGTCCATGTCCCGGGTCCCCATGGCCTCCGACGGCGGCGCCTGGTTCAACGACCCGATGACCAACCTCGCCGTCAACTTCGTGCCGCAGGGCATCGGCGCCGACCTGATCGCCACCATCGAGGGCTTCACCCGCAGGGACGTCGACGAGTACGCGGCCCTGTCCCAGGAGCGCGCCGCCACGGCCTGGAAGGAGGGCCGTTTCGACCGCTCGGTGGTCGCCGTCAAGGACCGCAGCGGCCTGGTCGTCCTCGACCACGACGAGCACCTGCGCCCCGGCACCACCGCCGACTCCCTCGCGAAGCTCAAGCCGTCGTTCGCGGACATCGGCGAGCTGGGCGGCTTCGACGCCGTCGCGCTGGAGAAGTACCACTGGGTGGAGAAGATCGACCACGTCCACCACGCGGGCAACTCCTCCGGCATCGTGGACGGCGCCTCGCTCGTCGCGATCGGCTCCGGGGAGGTCGGCGAGCGCTACGGCCTCACCCCGCGCGCACGGATCGTCTCCGCGGCCGTGTCCGGCTCCGAGCCGACCATCATGCTCACCGGGCCCGCCCCCGCCAGCCGCAAGGCACTGGCGAAGGCCGGCCTCACCATCGACGACATCGACCTGGTCGAGATCAACGAGGCGTTCGCCGCGGTCGTGCTGCGCTTCGTGAAGGACATGGGCCTCACCCTGGACAAGGTCAACGTCAACGGCGGCGCCATCGCCCTCGGTCACCCGCTCGGCGCGACCGGCGCGATGATCCTCGGCACCCTCGTGGACGAACTGGAGCGCCAGGACAAGCGCTACGGCCTGGCCACCCTGTGCGTCGGCGGCGGCATGGGCATCGCCACCATCGTCGAGCGCATCTGAACTCCCCGCGGAATCACCAGACTTCAACGGAGACGACTGTCATGACCGAGAGCACCACCATCCGCTGGGAGCAGGACGACACCGGTGTCGTCACCCTCGTCCTGGACGACCCCAACCAGTCCGCCAACACCATGAACCAGGCCTTCCGGGCCTCTATCACGGCGATCGCCGCACGCGCGGAGGCCGAGAAGGACTCCATCCGCGGCATCATCTACACCTCCGCCAAGAAGACCTTCTTCGCGGGCGGCGACCTCAAGGACATGATCAAGGCCGGACCTGAGGACGCCCAGCAGGTCTTCGACACCGCGACCGAGATCAAGAACGCGCTGCGCCGCATCGAGACCCTCGGCAAGCCGGTCGTCGCCGCCCTCAACGGCGCGGCCCTGGGCGGCGGTTACGAGATCGCGCTCGCTTCCCACCACCGCATCGCCCTGGACGCCCCCGGTTCCAAGATCGGCCTGCCCGAGGTCACGCTCGGCCTGCTCCCGGCGGGCGGCGGTGTCACCCGCACCGTACGCCTGATGGGCATCACGGACGCGCTGCTGAAGGTGCTGCTCCAGGGCACCCAGTACAACCCCCGACGCGCCCTGGACAACGGCCTGGTCCACGAGGTGGCCGCCACCGAGGAGGAGATGCTCGCCAAGGCCCGCGCCTTCATCGACGCGCACCCCGAGTCGCACCAGCCCTGGGACGTCCCCGGCTACAAGATCCCGGGCGGCACCCCCGCGAACCCGAAGTTCGCCGCCAACCTGCCCGCGTTCCCGGCCAATCTGCGCAAGCAGACCAATGGCGCCCCCTACCCGGCCCCGCGCAACATCATGGCCGCCGCCGTCGAGGGCTCCCAGGTCGACTTCGAGACCGCGATCACCATCGAGACCCGCTACTTCACCGAGCTGGTCACCGGGCAGACCGCGAAGAACATGATCCAGGCGTTCTTCTTCGACCTCCAGGCCGTGAACTCCGGCGCCAACCGCCCGAAGGGCATCGAGACCCGCCAGGTCCGCAAGGTCGCCGTCCTCGGCGCCGGCATGATGGGCGCCGGCATCGCCTACTCGTGCGCCCGCGCGGGCATCGACGTCGTCCTCAAGGACGTCTCCCCGCAGGCGGCCGCCAAGGGCAAGGGCTACTCCGAGAAGCTGTGCGCCAAGGCCGTCGCCAAGGGCCGTACCAGCCAGGAGAAGGCGGACGCGCTGCTCGCCCGGATCAGGCCCACCGCCGACGTCGCCGACCTCGCGGGCTGTGACGCGGTGATCGAGGCCGTCTTCGAGGACACCGCGCTCAAGCACAAGGTGTTCCAGGAGATCGAGTCCGTCGTCGCGCCCGACGCGCTGCTGTGCTCCAACACCTCCACCCTGCCGATCACCACCCTCGCCGAGGGCGTGGAGCGTCAGGCCGACTTCATCGGGCTGCACTTCTTCTCGCCGGTCGACAAGATGCCGCTGGTGGAGATCATCAAGGGCGAGCGCACCGCTGACGAGACCCTCGCCCGGGCCTTCGACCTGGTCCGGCAGATCAACAAGACGCCGATCGTCGTCAACGACTCGCGCGGCTTCTTCACCTCCCGCGTGATCGGCCACTTCATCAACGAAGGCGTCGCCATGGTCGGCGAGGGCATCGAGCCGGCTTCCGTGGAGCAGGCCGCCGCCCAGGCCGGCTACCCGGCCAAGGTGCTCTCCCTGATGGACGAGCTGACCCTCACGCTGCCGCGCAAGATCCGGGGCGAGACGAAGCGGGCCGTCGAGGAGGCGGGCGGCACCTGGACCGCGCACCCGGCGGAGGCGGTCATCGACCGCATGGTCGACGAGTTCGGCCGCCCCGGCCGCAGCGGCGGCGCCGGCTTCTACGACTACACCGAGGACGGCAAGCGGGCCGGGCTCTGGCCGGGCCTGCGTGAGCACTTCACCAAGCCCGGGTACGAGATCCCGTTCCGGGACATGCAGGAGCGGATGCTCTTCGCCGAGGCGCTCGACACCGTACGGCTCCTCGAGGAGGGCGTCCTGACCTCGGTCGCCGACGCCAACATCGGCTCGATCTTCGGCATCGGCTTCCCCGGCTGGACCGGCGGCGTCCTGCAGTACATCAACGGCTACGAAGGCGGCCTGCCCGGATTCGTGGCCCGCGCGCGGGAGCTGGCCGAGACGTACGGCGAGCGGTTCACCCCGCCGGCGCTCCTCGTGGAGAAGGCCGAGCGGGGGGAGCCGTTCGCCGACTCAGTCCGTTCCTGACCCGGTGACCCACTCGCTCAGCTCTTCCCGCAGCGAACGCTGGAACGTCGTCAGCAGGGCCTGCACCACCAGGGGGTGCATATGCGCCGACAGGGACCTCACGTCCCGGGCGTCACGCTCCGCCACCTCGCCACGGAAGAGCTGGGAGAGCTCGTGAGCCGCGGCGCGCGAGTGCTCGACGAGTACCTTGCGCGCCGCGAGGATCGCCTCCTGCGACAGCGGTACGTCGAGGAGCTGCACCCCGAGCCGGAGCAGCCCGGAGTCGACGCGGACAGGGTCGCCGTCGGCCTCCATGACGACGTTCATCGCCGCCAGCCGTTCCATGTCCTCCGGGGTGAGCGGCCGTCCCGCGCGACGCTCCAGCTCCTCCCGTGACACCGTGTCCACCGCGTCCGGCGCCCAGGACGCGACCACGGCGCGGTGAATGGCGAGGTCGTGCGGGGTGAGGTCGGCAGGCAGCTGTCTGAGGTACCGCTCGATCGCCGACAGGGTCATGCCCTGCTGCTGCAACTCCTCGATCAGGGCCAGCCGCGCCAGGTGGTCCGGCCCGTAGTGCCCCACCCGGCGCGGGCCGATCACCGGCGGAGGCAGCAGGCCCTTGCTGCCGTAGAAGCGGACGGTGCGGACCGTGACGCCCGCCCGGGCGGCCAGCTCGTCGATGGTGAGGGGCGTGTCCCCGGCATCGGTCGTCATGTGCAGCAGTATCGCTGTCTCACCAAAGGTGTGAAACCTCTGGTGAACGTCGTGTGACGCCCGGGTGGATCGTGTGAGAAGTAACGCTGTGTGACATGAGACACCGCGTACCGGCGGATCTTTCTGGGAAGCTGCTGCCTTGGTCTGTACCGCGACTCAACAGGGTGGTGCGGGCCGGGACCTGCACGACCCCCGGACCCACGAGGCCCGGGCGCATCAGGAAGTGGAACCACCCGTGAGCAAGGACGCCGTGGAATCGGCACAGGCCGTCACCAGCCCCCAGGCGGCCCAGACGCCCGCGGACGCGGGCGACGCCGGCTACAGCAAGGACCTCAAGGCCCGCCACGTCAACATGATCGCCATCGGTGGCGCCATCGGCACCGGACTCCTCCTCGGCGCCGGCGGCCGCCTGCACAACGCGGGCCCGGCGCTCGCCCTGGCCTACCTGGTCTGCGGTGTCTTCGCCTTCTTCGTCGTCCGGGCGCTGGGCGAGCTGGTCCTGTACCGCCCGTCCTCCGGGTCCTTCGTGTCGTACGCCCGGGAGTTCCTGGGCGAGAAGGGCGCCTACGTCGCCGGCTGGATGTACTTCCTGAACTGGTCGACCACCGGCATCGCCGACATCACCGCGATCGCGCTCTACACGCACTACTGGAGCATGTTCACCACCATTCCCCAGTGGGTGCTCGCCCTGATCGCCCTCGCGGTGGTCCTGGCCGTGAACCTGATCTCGGTGAAGATCTTCGGCGAGATGGAGTTCTGGTTCGCGATCATCAAGGTCGCCACCATCGTCGGCTTCATGCTGATCGGCATCTTCCTGCTCGCCACCCAGCACAAGGTCGGCGGCCACACCCCGGGCCTGAGCGTCATCAACGGGCACGGCGGACTCTTCCCGCACGGCATGATGCCGGTCGTCCTGGTCATGCAGGGCGTGATCTTCGCCTACGCCGCCCTGGAGCTGGTCGGTGTGGCGGCCGGCGAGACCGCCGAGCCCGAGAAGGTCGTCCCGCGCGCGGTGAACTCGATCATGTGGCGTGTCGGCCTGTTCTACGTCGGCTCGGTCGTGCTGCTCGCCCTGCTGCTGCCCGGCTCGGTGTACTCCGCCGGCCAGAGCCCGTTCGTCACGGTCCTGTCGAAGATCGGCGTCCCGGCGGCCGGTGACGTGATGAACCTGGTCGTACTGACCGCCGCCATGTCCTCGCTGAACTCCGGCCTGTACTCCACCGGCCGCATCCTGCGCTCCATGGCCATGGCGGGCTCCGCGCCCAAGTTCACCGCCCGCATGAACCGCAGCCAGGTCCCCTACGGCGGCATCCTGCTGACCTGCGCGGTCTGCGTGCTCGGCGTCGGCCTGAACTACCTGGTGCCCAGCCAGGCCTTCGAGATCGTGCTGAACGTCGCCTCCCTCGGCATCATCAGCACCTGGGTGATCATCATGGTCTGCCACATGATCTTCGTCCGCCGTGCCCGCGCCGGCCTGGTGGCCCGGCCGCACTTCCAGCTGAAGTTCAGCCCCGCCACCGAGATCGCCACGATCACGTTCCTGCTGGCCTGCCTCGGCATGATGTGGAACGACCCCGAGGTCGGCCGCAAGACCATCCTGCTGATCCCGGTGCTCGCCGTCATGCTCGTCGCCGGCTGGTTCGCCGTGCGCCGCCGGGTGTCGAAGAACACCGACCGGGAGCTGTCCGAGCTCACGAAGTAGCGGCTGGGGAAGACTCGGAGCCACTGTCAGTGGCATCGCCTACGGTGGCGTCATGTCGGAGATCACGTATGTCCGGGGTGACGCCACCGTGCCGTCGGTCAAGGGCGCCAAGGTGATCGCCCATGTCTGCAACGACATCGGGGGCTGGGGGAAGGGCTTCGTCCTCGCCCTCTCGCGCCGCTGGCCGGAGCCGGAGGGGGCATACCGCGCCTGGCACCGCGACCGCGCCCACAACGACTTCGGGCTGGGCGCGGTGCAGCTGGTCCGGGTCGAGCCGTCCGTGTGGGTGGCCAACATGATCGGCCAGCGCGGCATCAGAAGGGGCAGCAAGGGCGTACCCGTCCGCTACGAGGCGATCGACACCGCCCTCGCCCGCCTCGCCGGCGAAGTGACCGGGCTCGGCGCGTCCGTGCACATGCCCCGCATAGGCTGCGGCCTGGCGGGCGGCACCTGGTCCCGCATAGAGCCGCTCGTCACCGAGCGGCTGGTGAAGCGGGGGATAGCTGTCACGGTGTACGACCACGGGGAGGGCCGATGACCGTACGGAACGACGTGCTGGTGCTGGGCGGAGCCGGCGTGGACACGATCATCCACGTCCCCGCACTGCCCCTCCCGTACGCCGACAGCTACATGATCGACTCCGGGATCCGCACCCGGGCCGGGCAGACCGGCGACTTCGTGGCGCTGGGCCTCGCCGCACTGGGCCTGCGCACCCACCACCTCGACCTCGTCGGTGAGGACCCCGAGGGCGATCTGGTGCGCGCCCTGCACCGCGAGCACGGCATCGGACTGACCGCGCTCGCGCAGCCCGCCGGCACCAAGCGGGCGGTCAACCTCGTCGGTCCGGACGGCCGCCGCCTGTCCCTGTACGACACCAGCCGCGCCCGCCCCGGCGACCGCTTCCCACCGGAGCTGCTGCGCACGCTGGCCGGGGCGAGCCGGCATGTGCACGTGACGATCACCCAGCCCTGCGCCGAAGCCGTGCCGCTGCTGACCGCGACGGGCGTACCCCTGTCCACGGATCTGCACGACTGGGACGGGGAGAACGGATACCACGAGCCGTTCGCGTACGCGGCGGACGTCGTCTTCCTGTCCGCCGCCGCGCTGACCGACCCCGAGCGGACCATGCGGCGCATCGCCGAACGGGGCCGGGCCGGCACGGTCGTCGCCACCGCCGGAGCCGAGGGCGCGTATCTGCTGGCCGACGGCGAGCTGACCCGGGTGCCCGCGGCGTTGCCGCCCGCCCCGGTGGTGGATTCCAACGGCGCGGGCGACGCCTTCGCCGCCGCGTTCCTCTACGGCCGCCTCGCCGGCGAGCCGCCCGAGACCTGCGCGCGCTACGGCGCCGTCGCGGGAGCGTATGCCTGCACGGTCCCGGCCTCCCGAGCGGAGTCGATAGGCCGGGCCGAGCTACTCGAACGGGCGACGGAACCGAGACCCTAGACCCGTCAGTGTGCGTGCGTGTCGTGGATGTCGTTCGTCGCCTCGATCTTCTTCCACGACTTCGGCTGGGTCACCGTCGTGGCCGCCTTCGGCAGGGACGCGGCGCGTGCCGCGGGTGCGGCCGGCTTCGACGGCTGGAACAGCCAGGTGTCGAACAGCGAGGCGAGCGGCTTGCCGGAGACCTGCTCGGCGTACCGCTCGAAGTCGGCCACCGAGGCGTTGCCGTACGCGTGCTCCTGCGGCCAGCCCTTCAGGATCCGGAAGAACGCGTCGTCACCGATCGCGTTGCGCAGCGCCTGGATCGCGAGCGCTCCGCGGTCGTAGACGGCGATGTCGAACTGGTCGTCCGGGCCCGGGTCGCCGGGCTTGACCGACCAGAACGCGTCGTCGGCAGGGTGGGAGGTGTACACGTAGTCGGCGAGTTCCTGTGTGGTGCCCTCGCCCTCGTGCTCCGACCACAGCCACTGCGCGTACCGGGCGAAGCCCTCGTTGATCCAGATGTCCTTCCAGCCCTTCAGCGACACGTCGTCGCCGTACCACTGGTGGGCCAGCTCGTGCACGACCACGGAGGTGTTGGCGCCGTTCGCGAACTGCTTGGGGCTGTAGTAGACGCGGGTCTGGGTCTCCAGCGCGTACCCGGTGGTGGTGTTCGGCACATATCCGCCGGCCGTGCTGAACGGGTAGGGCCCGAAGTAGCCGCTCAGCCAGTCGACGAGCTCCCCGGTGCGCTCCACGCTCGCCCGCGCGGCCCCGTCGTTGTCGCCGAGGTCCTTGCTGTAGGCGTTGATGACCGGCACCCCGCCGTCGGAGGTGCTGGTCGTGACGTCGAACTTGCCGATGGCGAGCGTGGCCAGATAAGTCGCCTGCGGCTTGTTCTGCCGCCAGTTGTAGCGGGTCCAGCCCAGCTTCGAACTGGTCGACTGGAGCGTGCCGTTGGAGAGGACCTGGGTGCCGTCCGGCACGGCCACCGACACATCGTAGGTGGCCTTGTCGCTCGGGTGGTCGTTGCTCGGGAACCACCACCAGGCGGCCTCGGGCTCGTCGGCCGCGATCGCGCCGTCGGGCGTGCGGTGCCAGGTGGTGAAGCCGTAGGCGCTCTTCGCGGACGGCACCCCGCTGTAGCGGACGACGACCGTGATCGGCGTGCCCTTGGCCAGCGGGGTCTTCGGCGTGATGACCAGCTCGTGCTGCCCGGAGGTGGTGAAGGCGGCCTCGGCGCCGTTGACCCGCACCTCGCTCACGTTCAGCAGGAAGTCCAGGTCGAAGCTGGACAGGTCCTGCGTGGTCTTCGCCAGGATCGTCGCCGTGCCCTGCAACTCGTCCGACTTCGGCTGGTACTGCAGCCTCAGGTCGTAGTGGGAGACGTCGTAGCCACCGTTGCCGTAGTCGGGGTAGTAGGCGTCGCCGATGCCCGGCGCGCCGGGGGAGTAGCTCGCGGCCGATGCCGGGATCGCCAGCAGGAGGGAGGCCGCCGCGAGTGCGCCCGGCGCGATGATTCTGCGGTGCACGTCAGCTCCAAGTCGTCGGGACCGAAGGTCCGTTCGGTGAACTCTGTTCGGAGCCTATTCAGTCCCTGTGGCCCCCGACCTGTCCATGGCCCCCGCCGTCACACGATCGCCATTCAGCCGACATGAGCACACGGCTCGCCGGAAAGCCCTCTTCTGTACGGGAGTTCACCGGAGTACCGTCCGCGCATGCCGATTCGCACCCTGATCCGCACGCGCTCCACGACCTGGAGAGCGCTCGCGACCGCGATCGTCGTCATCCTGACGGCCGCGTTCCTCACCCCGTCCGCCGCGCAGGCCGCAGGCCACGAGAGCCGGACCACCCGCGAGAGCCGGCCGGTCTACTCCTACGCCCACGCCGTCCGCGAGTCCGTATGGGTGGACACGGGGCTCGACGAGGACGGCGACGGCCGGACCGACCGCGTCGCCGCCGACATCGTCCGGCCCGCCGAACCCGCCCGGCAGGGCCGCAAGGTGCCGGTCATCATGGACGCCAGCCCCTACTACTCCTGCTGCGGACGCGGCAACGAGAGCCAGGTCAAGACGTACGACGCGCATGGCCATGTCGTCCAGATGCCGCTGTTCTACGACAACTACTTCGTGCCCCGCGGCTACGCCTTCGTCGGTGTCGACCTCGCCGGCACCGACCGCTCCGACGGCTGCGTCGACGTCGGCGGCCGCTCCGACATCCAGTCCGCGAAGGCCGTCGTCGACTGGCTGAACGGACGCGCCACGGCGTACACGAGCCGCACCGGGAGCAAGACCGTCAAAGCCGGCTGGACCAACGGCAGGACGGGCATGATCGGCAAGAGCTGGGACGCCACGATCGCCAACGGCGTCGCCGCCACCGGCGTCCAGGGCCTGAAGACCATCGTCCCGGTCAGCGGCATCTCCTCCTGGTACGACTACTACTTCGCACAGGGCGCCCCGCTGTACGCCGAAGGCCCCGCCGACCTCGCCGGCTATGTCGAAAGCGACGCGGCGCACACCCACTGCGCGGCCGTACAGAGGAAACTCACCGACGGCAGCCCGCGCAGCGGCGACTGGACCGGGCTGTGGACCGAGCGGGACTACGTCAAGGACGCGGCCAAGGTGCGCGCCAGCGTGTTCCTGGTGCACGGCATGCAGGACCTCAACGTCCGCACCAAGCACTTCGGCCAGTGGTGGGACGCCCTCGCCCAGCACGGTGTGCAGCGCAAGATCTGGCTGTCCCAGACCGGGCACGTCGACCCCTTCGACTACCGGCGCGGCGCCTGGGTCGACACCCTGCACCGCTGGTTCGACCATGAACTCCTCGGCTACGACAACGGCATCGACCGCGAGCCGATGGCCGACATCGAACGCCACCCCGACCAGTGGGTCACGTCCCGTGTCTGGCCCCCGCAGACCACCCGTACCACCGTCCTGCACCCGGCCTCCGGCACCCAGGCCGGCGTCGGCACGCTCGGGCTGCGTCCGGGCACCGGCACCGAGACCTTCACCGACGACCCGAAGCTGAGCGAGACGGACTGGGCCGCGCATCTGACCACGGCCACCTCCGAGAAGGCCGGCTTCCTCACCGGGCCGCTCACCCATGACCTGCACCTGTCCGGCTCCCCCACGGTGACGGTCACCGCGACCCCGACCACCGCCTCGGCCCACCTCTCCGCCGTCCTGGTCGACCTCGGCCCGGACACGATCCGCGACTACGCGGACGCCGCCGAGGGCATCACCACCCTCACCGACCGCACCTGCTGGGGCGACAGCACGGCCGGGGACAGCGCCTGTTTCAAGGAGACCAAGGCCAAGACGGCCAAGGTCGACTACACCGTGTTCAGCCGCGGCTGGGCCGACCTCGGCCACTACGCCTCCCTCGCGAAGGGCGTTCCCCTCACCCCGGGGAAGGCTTACACCATGACGCTGCGGCTGGCGGCCACCGACCACGTCGTCCCCAAGGGGCACCGGCTGGCCCTGATCATCGCGGGTACGGACAAGGACCTCATCGACCCGCCCGCCACCAAGCCGAGCCTCACGGTCGATCTGTCCGGTACGACGGCCGGCCTCCCGCTGGTCGGCGGCGCACCGGCGTTCGTCCTCGCCACGTCCGGCACGAAGGTGTCGGCGCCCGCGCCGACGGTCCTGAACGGCGTCCGGGCACCGAGCCCGGCTCATCACCCCATCCCGGGGTAGTCGCTGCGCGGCTTGGGCCCCGGGGGCACCTGTCCGCCCCCGGGTGCCGGTCCGTCGTGGCCGGCCGCGCAGGTGCCCGCGCCCCTTCGGGGCGCGGGCCCACCTGTGTTCACACCGCGGGAAACGCCAGCCCCGCCGCCTCCCGTGCGCACCCCCACGCCACCGTGACCCCCGCCCCGCCGTGCCCGTAGTTGTGCACCAGGGCGCGGCCGTCCGGCAGGGGCTGCCGTTCCAGGCGTACCGCGTGCCGGGCCGGGCGCAGGCCCACACGGTGGGCCAGCACCCGTGCGTCCGCGATCTCGGGGTGGACCGCCGCACACCGGGCCACGATCGCCGCCGCGGTGGCCGGGTCCGGCTCCAGGGACCAGTCGCCCTCCTCCGCCGTACCGCCGAGCAGCAGCCCGCCCGGCTGGGGGATGAAGTACGTGGAGGCGTCGCAGGAGCGGTCGACGGAGGTGAACCAGGTGGTGATCCCGGGGTTCTCCACGACCACCAGCTGCCCGCGCACCGGATGCACCGCCGGGTCCGGCACCAGCGAACGCGCCCCGAGGCCCGCGCAGTTCACCACGACCGGGGCGGGCACGGCGGCGAGGTCGGTCACCTCGTGCGCCTCCACCACGCCAGCGGCCTTCGCGAGCCGTTCCCGCAGCCACGCCAGATGCACCGGCATGTCGATCACCGGCAGCCGGGCCGCAAGACCGTCGGCCGTGGTCCGCAGGCCCGCCACCCGGCCCGCCCAGGCGCCCAGCTCGTCCAGCCGGGTCCCGCGGTGTACGCCGTCGACCAGGCGTACGCCCGTCTCCTCGGGCCGGTCCGCCAGCTCCTCGTACACGGCGAGGGACTCGAGCGCCCACGCACCGACCAGAGGCTCGGGTTCGATGCGGTACGGCCACCACAGGCCGCCGGCGACCGCCGAGGTCGTATGCCCGGCGGGCTCCCGCGCCCACACCCGTACCCGGCGCCCGGACTCGGCCAGCACCACGGCCGTCGTCAGCCCGGCGACCCCGCTCCCGACCACGATCACTTCGTCACTCGGCTCGCTGTCCACGCCAGGACGATAGATCCTGTCCGGCCGACTCTGTCATGCTGCGCTCACATCCGTGCCGGTGTGGGGATACTCACAGCATGTCTGCCGCATACGCGTCCTTCGGCCTGGCACCGGCGACCCGCGCCGGCGGTGTGCTCGCCGACGGCGGCTACCAGGTCCACCGCGACTTCGTGGACTTCCTCGTGGACGGCCGCCCGCTGCTGTTCCGGCTGTCCGACCTGGACGCCGTCTCCCCGCTCGCCTCGGACATCCCGCCCGCCATCTTCACCGCGCAGGTGCGCGCGCTGCTGCTGGAGGACGAACCGCCGCTCCCGGACGGCCGGTTCGTCATCTACGGCTGCCCCGAGTGCGCGGACCTGGCCTGCGGAGCGGTCACCGCCGTCATCGAGCACGACGGCGAGGACTACATCTGGCGGGACTTCGCCTGGCAGACGGACGAGCGGGCCGACCTGGAGCTGAACGGCTACCACGGCATAGGGCCGTTCCGCTTCCGCGGCCCCGAGTACCGCGCCGCCCTGACCGCCCTGAGCGAAGGCCCGCCCCGCCGGCGGGTGCTGCTGATCGGCGCCCGGGTCGCGGTCCTGGCCAAGCTGGCGGCCGCGCTGCGCACCATCGGCATCGGCGCCGACATCACCCAGGACGCCCGGGCCGTCCCCGCCGAGGAACTGCGCGGCTACGGCGCGGTCGCCTTCGGCCGCGCGGTCGGCGAGCCGGAACGCGCCGCCGTACTGGAGGCCTTCGAGCGCGCCGGAGTCGAGGTCGCCCGCGTGGACGGCCTGGCGCCGATCGTGCCGCTGCTCGTCGCCCAGATCGAGCACGCCCTGGACCGCAGCCCTCTCCCGCAGCGCCGGCTCACCGGGCTGGCCGCCGACAGAGGCACGGCGGACATCGAGGTGACCTCCGCGTGCCGGGTGCGGATCACCGCGTACCGCCTCGACCGGCTCTACCGCACCCGCACCCGCGAGGTGTTCGACGGCGTCCTGGACCCCGGCCGGCACCGCGTCCCGCTGGACCCGCGGGCGGTCAAGGGGGAGGCGTACGTCGTCGCCCGTACGACGGGGGGCGTGCTCACGGCGCCGGTCACCGGCGGAAGGAAACCGAGCTGAGCGGCGGGTGCGCGGGCCATTAGGATCGGCGTCCTGATGACTGCCACCCTCGTCGCCAAGAACCTCGCCGCCGGGCACGGCGACCGTTCCCTCTTCTCCGGGCTCGACCTCGTCGTCGCGCCCGGCGATGTGATCGGTCTCGTCGGTGCCAACGGCGCGGGCAAGTCCACCCTGCTGCGGCTGCTCGCCGGACTCACCCCGCCCGAGCAGGGCGAGCTCAGGCTGTCCCCGCCGGCCGCGACCGTCGGCCATCTGCCGCAGGAGCCGGAGCGCAGGCCGGGAGAGACCGTCCGGGAGTTCCTGGCCCGTCGCACGGGTGTCGCCGAGGCACAGCGCGTCATGGACGAGGCCACCCAGGCACTCGTGGACGGCGCCCCCGGCGCCGACGACGCCTACGCGACCGCCCTGGAGCGCTGGCTCGGCCTCGGGGGCGCCGATCTGGAGGAGCGCGCGGAGGACGTCGCAGACTCCCTCGGTCTCGCCGTCGACCTGGACCAGCCGATGACCTCGCTGTCCGGCGGCCAGGCGGCCCGCGCCGGTCTCGCCTCGCTCCTGCTCTCCCGGTACGACGTGTTCCTCCTGGACGAGCCCACCAACGACCTCGACCTCGACGGCCTGGAGCGCCTGGAACGCTTCGTCACCGGACTGCGCGCCGGCACGGTCGTCGTCAGCCACGACCGCGAGTTCCTCACCCGCACCGTCACCAAGGTCCTCGAACTCGACCTGGCCCAGGGGCAGATCAACCTCTACGGCGGCGGCTACGACGCCTACCTGGAGGAACGCGAGGTCGCCCGCCGACACGCCCGCGCGGACTACGAGGAGTACGCCGACAAGAAGGCCGCCCTCCAGGACCGTGCGCAGATGCAGCGGTCCTGGATGGACAAGGGCGTGAAGAACGCCCGGCGCAAGGCCGGCAACGACAACGACAAGATCGGCCGCAAGTTCCGCAGCGAGGCCAGCGAGAAACAGGCCGCCAAGGCGCGGCAGACCCAGCGCATGATCGAGCGCCTGGACGTGGTCGAGGAGCCGCGCAAGGAGTGGGAACTGCGCATGGAGATCGCCGCCGCCCCGCGCTCCGGCGCGGTCGTGGCGACCCTGCGGGACGCCGAGGTGCGGCGCGGCGACTTCACGCTGGGCCCGGTGTCCCTGCAGATCGACTGGGCGGACCGGGTCGCGGTCACCGGGGCCAACGGCGCCGGCAAGTCCACTCTGCTGGGCGCGCTGCTCGGCCGTGTCCCGCTCGACTCGGGGCATGCGGCGCTCGGCTCCGGCGTCCTGGTCGGCGAGGTCGACCAGGCCCGCAAGCTGTTCCACGGCCCCGAGACCCTGCTCGACGCCTTCTGCGCGGCCGTACCCGACACCGAGCCGGCCGACGTCCGCACCCTGCTCGCCAAGTTCGGCCTCAGATCGGACCACGTCCTGCGCCCGGCCGCGACCCTCTCCCCGGGCGAACGCACCCGCGCCGCCCTGGCCCTCCTCCAGGGCCGGGGCGTCAACCTCCTGGTCCTGGACGAGCCCACCAACCACCTCGACCTGCCCGCCATCGAGCAGCTGGAACAGGCCCTCGACGCCTACGAGGGCACGCTGCTCCTGGTCACCCACGACCGGCGCATGCTCGACGCGGTCCGGGTCACCCGGCGCCTGGAGGTGGCGGACGGGAAGGTGACGGAACGCTAGCGCTGCGCTGGAAGGGCCGCCATGTGCCGTGGTCCGTGCGCGGCACGGTCGTGGCCGGTCGTGCAGCCGCGTCCCTTCGGGGCGCGGTTTCCGGGACCGGACGCGGCCACCCTCCGGCGAGGAGGGTGCCCGCGTCCGAAGCCCCGCAGGGTCAGCGCTTCTTCGGGTCCAGCAGGCCCGCGCGGCGCAGTGCGTCGGCCATCGCGCTGTTCGCGGGCGGCGGGGCCTGGCGGCCGCCCCGGTCGCCGCCGCCACGGCCCTGCCGCTGGCCCTGACCCTGGCCGCCCTGGCGCTGCTGGGGCGGCCGTCCGCCACCGCGCTGCTGCCGTCCGCCGCCCTGGCCGCCCTGCGGGGCCGCCTCGTCGTCCAGGCGCAGGGTCAGCGCGATCCGCTTGCGCGGGATGTCCACGTCCAGGACCTTCACCTTGACGATGTCACCGGGCTTGGCGACATCGCGCGGGTCCTTGACGAACGTCCTGGACATCGCCGACACGTGCACCAGACCGTCCTGGTGGACGCCGATGTCCACGAACGCGCCGAAGGCGGCCACGTTCGTCACCACGCCCTCCAGGATCATCCCGGCGGACAGGTCGGAGATCTTCTCCACGCCCTCCTTGAACACGGCGGTCTTGAAGGCCGGACGCGGGTCGCGCCCCGGCTTCTCCAGCTCCTTGAGAATGTCCGACACCGTCGGCAGACCGAACGTGTCGTCCACGAAGTCGGACGGCTTCAGCGAGCGCAGCACACCGGTGTTGCCGATGAGGGAGGCCACCTCCTGGCCGGCCGCCTTCACCATGCGGCGGACCACCGGGTAGGCCTCGGGGTGCACGCTGGAGGCGTCCAGCGGGTCGTGGCCGCCGCGGATGCGCAGGAAGCCCGCGCACTGCTCGTACGCCTTCGGGCCGAGCCGCGCCACCTTCTTCAGCTCCGAACGGGACGCGAACGGGCCGTTCGCGTCCCGGTGCGCCACGATGTTCTCGGCGAGGCCCGAGGAGATGCCCGACACTCGCGAAAGCAGCGGTACGGACGCGGTGTTGACGTCCACGCCGACGCCGTTCACACAGTCCTCCACCACCGCGTCCAGCGAGCGCGACAGCTTCACCTCGGACAGGTCGTGCTGGTACTGGCCGACGCCGATGGACTTCGGGTCGATCTTCACCAGCTCGGCCAGCGGATCCTGCAGGCGCCGGGCGATGGAGACCGCGCCGCGCAGCGACACGTCCATGCCGGGCAGCTCCTGCGAGGCGTACTGCGACGCCGAGTACACCGACGCGCCCGCCTCGGACACCATCACCTTGGTGAGCTTCAACTCCGGGTGTTTGGCGATCAGTTCACCGGCGAGCTTGTCGGTCTCGCGGGACGCCGTGCCGTTGCCGATCGCGACCAGCTCGACCGCGTGCTCCTCGGCGAGCCGCGCCAGCTTGGCGAGGGCCTCGTCCCACTTGTTGGCGGGGACGTGCGGGTAGATCACGTCCGTGGCGACGACCTTGCCGGTCGCGTCGACCACGGCGACCTTCACGCCCGTACGGAAACCCGGGTCCAGACCCAGCGTCGCGCGCGTGCCCGCCGGGGCGGCCAGCAGCAGGTCGCGCAGGTTCGCCGCGAACACGTTCACCGCCTCGTCCTCGGCGGCCGTACGCAGCCTGAGGCGCAGGTCGATGCCGAGGTGTACGAGGATGCGGGTGCGCCAGGCCCAGCGGACGGTGTCCGTCAGCCACTTGTCGGCGGGGCGGCCCCGGTCGGCGATCCCGAACCGGTGCGCGACCATGCCCTCGTACGAGGACGGACCCTCCGTGGGCTCCTCCGGCTCCAGGACGAGGTCGAGGACCTCCTCCTTCTCACCGCGCAGCATCGCGAGGATGCGGTGCGAGGGCAGCTCCGTGAACGGCTGGGCGAAGTCGAAGTAGTCGGCGAACTTCGCCCCCGCCTCCTCCTTGCCCTCCCGCACCTTGGCGGCCAGCCGCCCGCGCACCCACATGCGCTCGCGCAGCTCGCCGATCAGGTCGGCGTCCTCCGAGAAGCGCTCGGTGAGGATCGCCCGCGCGCCGTCCAGGGCGGCCTGCGGATCGGCGACGCCCTTGTCGGCGTCCACGAACGCGGCCGCGGCCGCCAGCGGCTCCACCGCAGGGTCGCCCAGCAGGCCCTCCGCCAGCGGCTCCAGACCTGCCTCGCGCGCGATCTGCGCCTTGGTGCGCCGCTTGGGCTTGTAGGGGAGGTAGATGTCCTCCAGCCGCGCCTTGGTCTCGGCGCCGCGGATCCGGGCCTCCAGCTCGTCCGTGAGCTTGCCCTGCTCGCGCACCGACTCCAGGATCGCGGCCCGCCGCTCCTCCAGCTCCCGCAGATAGCGCAGCCGCTCCTCGATCGTGCGCAGCTGCGCGTCGTCGAGCATCTCGGTCGCTTCCTTGCGGTAGCGGGCGATGAAGGGCACGGTGGAACCGCCGTCGAGCAGTTCCACCGCGGCCTTCACCTGCCGCTCCCGTACGCCGAGTTCCTCGGCGATCCTGCCTTCGATGGATCCTGCTTCGATGGATCCGGGTGTCGTCACGATCCCGTACCGCCTTCTCCACTGAGGTTGCGCGGCAATTGTGGCAGGTGACACCGACAACCGGGGATCAGGGCGCCACCCCGGCGGGCCGCCGGGCCGTTTCTTCGGCCCGGTTTCCGCCCGCGGTGGACTGCGGGTATCGCACCGACGGGCCCTCAGGTGCGGTCATGGCAGAAATGGTGGGAAACACGTCATTGCGGCCATCGGCCCGGCAGCGAAGAATCGGAGACATGCCGCAGCGCACCGTCCTCTTCGTCCTCTTCGACGGCGTCCAGAGCCTCGACGTCACCGGTCCGCTCGAGGTGTTCGCCGGCGCCGAGAAGAAGGCGCCGGGCACCTACCGGGTCCGTACGGCCTCCCTCGACGGCCGCCCGGTGCGCACCTCCAGCGGGCTGACCCTCGTACCGGACGAGGCGCTCACCGAGGCCGCCGACCCGCACACCCTGCTGGTCCCCGGCGGCGCGGGCACGCGCGTGCCCGACCCGCGGCTGATCGCCTGGCTGCGCGCCCGCGGACCGCGCGTCCCGCGGCTGGTCTCGGTGTGCACGGGCGCCCTCCTGGTCGCGGCTGCCGGTCTCCTCGACGGCCGCCGGGCCACGACCCACTGGGCGTACTGCGACAAGCTCGCCCGCGACCACCCGGCCGTCGCCGTTGACCCGGAGCCCATCTACGTCCGGGACGGGCACGTCGCCACCTCGGCCGGGGTGACCTCGGGCATCGACCTGGCCCTCGCCCTGGTCGAGGAGGACCTGGACCGGGACGTCGCGCTGGCCGTCGCCCGGCACCTGGTGGTCTTCCTGCGCCGGCCCGGCAACCAGGCGCAGTTCAGCGCCCAGCTCGCCGCGCAGACCGCCCATCGGGCGCCGCTGCGGGAGGTCCAGCGCTGGATCAGCGAGCACCCGGCCGGTGACCTCACGGTCGATTCGCTCGCCGCCCGCGCCCGGCTCTCACCGCGCCACTTCGCCCGCGCCTTCCGGGAGGAGACCGGCATGACACCGGGCCGCTACGTCGACCGGGTCCGCCTGGAACACGCCCGACGCCTGCTGGAGGACACCGGCGACACCATCGAGGAGATCGCCCGCGCCAGCGGTTACGGCACCCCCGAGGCCATGCGCCGCGCGTTCATCAAGGCCTTCGGTACGGCCCCGGCCGAGTACCGCCGCCGGTTCCGCCCGGCCCTGGCCCGCTGAGCCTGCCAACGACCACTGAAGGGACCCCCGTGCAGATCGCCATCGTCGTCTACGACCGTTTCACCGCCCTCGACGCCATCGGCCCGTACGAGATCCTCTCCCGCCTGCCCGGCGCCGAGACCGTGTTCGTCGCCGAGCGCACCGGTCCGGTCCGTACCGACACCCGTGCGCTCGCGGTCGTCGCCGACCGGTCGCTGGGCGAGGTCACGCGGCCGGACGTCCTGGTGGTTCCGGGCGGCCCGGGACAGAGCGGGCTGATGGACCACCGGCCGCTGCTGGACTGGCTGCGCACCGTCGACGCGGCCAGCACCTGGACGACCTCGGTGTGCACGGGTTCGCTGCTGCTCGCCGCCGCGGGGCTCCTGGACGGCCGCCGGGCGACCTCGCACTGGCTGGCCCTCGACCAGCTGAGCCGGTTCGGCGCCGAACCGGCTCAGCAGCGGGTGGTGGCGGACGGAAAGTACGTCACCGCCGCCGGTGTCTCCGCGGGCATCGACATGGCCCTCACTCTGTCCGGCCGCATCGCAGGCGACGAGCACGCCCAAGCCGTTCAGCTCGCCACGGAGTACGACCCGCAGCCGCCCTATGCCGCCGGTTCCCCGCGCACGGCCCCCGCTCCCGTCGTCGAGGCGATGCGTGCCCGGAGCCGTTTCATCCTGACGTAGACACGCTCCAGGTGAAGTGCGGCTTGCGCCGCTCCAGGAACGCCGCGACGCCCTCCGCGGTGTCGGGGTTGCCGCGAGCCTGCTCGGCCCAGTGGCCGTCCCGGTCGGTCCGGCCGCCCGCGAACTCCTTCGCCGCGGCCTGGGTGAGCTGCGAACGGGAGACCAGGACCCGGGTCAACTCCGCGACCCGCTTGTCCAGTTCGCCCTCGGGCAGCACCTCGTCCACCAGCCCGGTGGCGAGCGCCCGCCCGGTGTCGATCAACTCGGCCGTGAACAGCAGGTACTTGGCGGTGGCCGGGCCGACCAGCGACACCAGCCGCCGGGTCGAGGAGGACGCGTAGACGATGCCCAGCCTCGCCGGTGTCACCCCGAACAGCGCGCCCTCCTCCGCCAGCCGCAGATCGCAGGCCGCGGCGAGCTGGGCCCCGCCGCCCACACAGTGTCCGCGCACGGCGGCCACGGTCGGCTTGGCGAACGCCGCCAGGGCCTCCTCCGCCACCACCGCGAGTCTCTGTGCCTCCTCCGGCGAGCCCCGCAGCGTGCTGATGTCGGCACCCGCGCAGAACGTTCCACCCTCACCGGTCAGCACCAGCGCCCGTACCCCGGGGTCACGCGCGAACGCCTCCAGCAGTGGCGGCAGCGCCCGCCACATCGCGGCGGTCATGGCATTGCGCTTGGCCGGGTTGCGGATGACGACGGTGGCGACGGCGCCTTCGACGTGATGCGACAGCTGGGGCTCCATGCGCGGATCGTATCGGGCAGCCCCGCGCTCCCAGGGGCTTCCCCGGGCCTCGGCCGAGATCGACGCGGTGGGTAACGGAAACCTGTCGAAAGGGGCGAAAATGGAAGGAGGTGGCGAAACGGTGAAGATCGAGGAGGCGGCGATGGCCAAGACCGGCAAGCGCGAAGAAAGCGCGACCAAACTCCACCGCGGCTTCAGCCTGCTCGCCGTGCTCGGCGTGATTCTCGTCCTCGGCGGACTCGTCGGCCTCGTGTACACCGGCGTCGCCACGCTCACTTCGATGCTGCTGTTCGGCTGGCTGCTGCTGATCGGCGGGATCGTCGGCCTGCTGCACGCGGTCCAGGCCCGCGGCACCAGCTTCTTCTGGCTCGGCGCCGTCGTCGCCGCCCTGAACATCGCCGCCGGCATCGTCGTCATCCGGCTGCCGCACGCCGCGGCCGCCGCGCTCAGCATGTTCGCCGCGCTGCTGTTCCTCTCCGCGGGCCTCTTCCGGCTGGCCGGCGGCCTGGTCGTGCGCGGACCGCAGCTGGGCTGGACCCTGCTGCTCGGCGCCTTCGATCTACTGCTGGGAATCCTGGTCCTCGGCTCCTGGCCGAGCAGCAGCCAGTATGTGATCGGCGCCTTCTTCTCGCTCGCCCTGCTCTTCGACGGCCTCGGCCTCGTCGCCACCGGCTACGGTGGGCGCCGTATCGTCGGGCTCGTCTCGGACCAGGAGCGGGCCAAACCCGTACCACCCGATTAGTTCGGGAACCGGCTTCGCCGGCGACAGGAACCGTCCCCACACGTGACCGTGTCATACGCACTCGGTCAGAAAGCGCTCGATACCCGCTGACTTGTGTTCAGGCGCCCGGACCGGTGCGGGTGGTTACCAACACTCGACGTGTGGTGACAATCGAGCGCGAGGGTGGCGACCGGACGATGGACAACCACGGGCGCGGGGAAGACCCGCGCCCAGCGGGGGGCGCCGAGCGGCCGCCCGATCCACTGCCGTACGAGGGCGTCTGGCGGTTCACCGCCGCCGCGGTCGACGCCTCGGTCCCGCAGGCCCGGCACGCCGTACGGGACCTGCTGCTGCGCCAGGGCGTGCCGGTCTCCGACGAGCTGGTGTACGGCCTGCTGCTGATCGTCTCCGAGCTGGTCACCAACGCGGTCCGGCATGCGGCGCTGCTGTCGCCGATGCTGGCCGTGGAGGTCGCCGTCGGGGCGGAGTGGGTGCGGGTGTCCGTCGAGGACAACCACCCCTATCGCCCGACCGCCCTGGAGGCCGACCACGCCCGGACCGGCGGCCGGGGCCTGCTCCTGGTGCGTGAGGTGGCGCGGGAGGCGGGCGGGACGGTGGATGTGGAGCACACCGCGAGCGGCGGCAAGGTGATCTGGGCCGCCCTGCCGCTCAAGCCCGCGCCGCTGCCGTAGCGGCGCAGGTCGGGCGACGCTGTCGTAGAACCACAGGCCCGCGACGCGGATGGGGCGCCGCAGGCCCGTGCGGTGTGTCGTGGAGCCGCTCACCAGCCCGCGGACTGGCCCGTCAGCTCTCTGATCGCCGGACGGGCCGCGTCCAGGACGGTCATGAACCAGGCCGAGAACGGGTCGCGGGTGTGGCGCTCGGCAAGCTCGGCGGCTGTCACGAAGGCGGTCTGGGCGACCTCCTGCGCGTCCGGTGCGAGCGGCGCCTGCACCAGGCCGACGAACAGGTGGTTGTACTCCTGCTCGACCAGGCCCGAGGCCGGGTCCGGGTGGTTGTAGCGAACCGTGCCGGCCTCCGCCAGCAGCGACGGGGACACGCCCAGCTCCTCGAACGTGCGCCGGGCCGCGGCGGCGAACGGCGCCTCGCCCGGGTACGGGTGGCCGCAGCAGGTGTTGGACCACACACCGGGGGAGTGGTACTTGCCGAGCGCCCGCTGCTGGAGCAGCAGCCTGCCCTGCTCGTCGAAGAGGAACACCGAGAACGCGCGGTGCAGCTGTCCTGGCGGCTGGTGGGCGGCGAGCTTCTCGGCCGTACCGATCGTCATGCCCTTCTCGTCGACCAGTTCCAGCAAAATCGCCTCCGCAGTGCCATTCGACGAGCTGTGTGTCGCGGTGGCAGGTGTGATCGGCATACCCATCCTTCGCCTCGGTCTTCGCACCCCAAGTCTGCCGTACGAATCCGGCACTCCCGGCACTTCCCGGCACGTCCGCGCGCGGCGCGGCGCCGGAAGCCGGACCCGGTAGATCATCGTGCCCGGTCAGGGGATCACAGAACCGCACAGGGCGGGTGTCGAACATGTGTGCGTGCTGTCAGTGGCACAGCCGCGCTTCGTGCTCCGCGTGGCCGCCCGGCTCCAGCTGGAAGGTGCAGTGCTCCACGTCGAAGTGATCGCCGAGGCAGCCCTGCAGCTCGTGCAGCAGCTTCTCGTGGCCGATGGCGCTGAGCGCCTCCGAACTGACCACCACATGCGCCGACAGCACCGGCATCCCGGAGGTGATCGTCCAGGCGTGCAGATCGTGTACGTCCTCCACGCCGTCCAGCGCCAGGATGTGCGCCCGCACCTCGGCCATGTCGACGTTCTTCGGGGCCGCCTCCAGCAGCACGTCCAGCGTCTCGCGCAGCAGCTTCAGCGTCCTCGGCACGATCATCAGCCCGATGACCAGCGAGGCGACCGGGTCGGCGGCCTGCCATCCGGTGGCCAGGATCACCGCGGCCGCGATCAGTACCGCGAGCGAGCCCAGTGCGTCCGCGGCGACCTCCAGGAAGGCGGCGCGCACGTTCAGGCTCTCCTTCTGGCCGCGCATCAGCAGGGTCAGCGAGACCGAGTTCGCGACCAGGCCGATCAGACCGAACACGATCATCAGGCCGCCGCGGGTCTCCGCGGGCGTCACGAACCGCTGGACGGCCTCGTACAGGACGTATCCGCCGACCCCGAGCAGCAGCACACAGTTGGCCAGGGCGGCGAGGATCTCGGCGCGCGCGTAGCCGAAGGTGCGATTCGCGCCCGCCGGGCGGTTCGCGAAGTGGATCGCGAGCAGGGCCATGCCGAGGCCCACCGCGTCGGTCGCCATGTGCGCCGCGTCCGCGATCAGCGCCAGCGAGTCCGCGACCAGGCCGCCGACGATCTCCACGATCATGATCGTGAGCGTGATGCCCAGCGCGATCCGCAGCCGGCCCCGGTACGCGGCCGCGGCCGTACCCGTGGGCGGCGCGTGGCTGTGCGCGTGTCCGTGGTCGTGCCCTGCCCCCATGACAACCGTCCTTCCGTGTTCTGTCCTGCACGGCCCAGTGAACTACGGGTGGGGGGTATGGGGCAACGCGGCACTGAACACCGTTGTCATGTGCCCTGACCTGCGGAAACGTTCCGCAGGTCAGGGCGGGTGGGGTGACGGGGCGGACGGGTGGGGCAGGGTCGCTGGCCGGTTCACCGGCCGTGGGGCGGTTGCGAGCTTCGCCAGCCCTGCTGGGCTTGTTCCCCCATCTTGTGCTCGCCCCGCCGACCTCGTCAGCCGTCGGCGGCGCGAGCACACGCCCGCGACCGTGCGCCTCGTGCTGGAGGTGGGCGGGGCTCGCCCCGGCCGGTCTACTGGCCGTGGTGCAGCTGCCAGCCCTCCCAGGCCGACTCCACCATCTCGTGCACGCCCCGGCGGGCCCGCCAGCCCAGTTGTTCGGCGGCCCGGTCGGCGGAGGCGACCGCGCGTGGCGCGTCTCCCGGCCTGCGCCCCTCCACCACGGGCTCCCGGCGGTCGCCGGTGACCTCGCCGATGGTCGTGATCAGCTCGCGTACCGAGACGCCCTCGCCCCGCCCGATGTTCAGCGTCAGATCGCCGGCCGGAGAAGCGTCGGCGAGCCGGTGGGCCGCCGCGAGGTGGGCCTCGGCGAGGTCGGCCACGTGGATGTAGTCCCGGACACAGGTGCCGTCCGGGGTCGGATAGTCGGCGCCGAAGATCCGCGGGGCCTCGTCACGGGTGAGCCGGTCGAAGACCATCGGCACGATGTTGAACACGCCCGTGTCCGCCAGCTCCGGCGCCGCCGCGCCCGCCACGTTGAAATAGCGCAGGCACACCGTGGAGATGCCGTACGCCCGCCCGGCCGCCCGCACCAGCCACTCACCGGCCAGCTTGGTCTCGCCGTAGGGGTTCACCGGGGCGCACGGGGTGTCCTCGGTGATCAGGTCCACGTCCGGGTTGCCGTACACCGCCGCCGACGAGGAGAACAGCAGCCGCCGGATCCCGGCCCCGGCGACCGCGTCCAGCAGCGTGGCGAGGCCGCCCACGTTCTCCCGGTAGTACCGGGTGGGCTCGGCCACCGACTCGGCGACCTGCTTGCGTGCCGCGAGGTGGACGACGCCGGTGACGCCGTACTCCTTGAAGACCCGCTCCAGCCGCGCGCCGTCCAGCGTCGAGCCCCGGACGAGCGGGACGTCCGCCGGGAGCCGCTCGGGCACCGCCGCCGACAGGTCGTCCAGCGCCACGACGCTCTCCCCGGCGCCGGCCATGGCCCGTGCCACATGCGCCCCGATGTATCCGGCACCGCCGGTGATCAGCCACGTCATGGTCGCCCACCCTATGCGGTGCCGACCGCGCCCGAGGGGTGCGGGACTGTCTCGACATGCGGCTTTTGCCGCGTGGGCGCGACCAGCCGCACGTGACCCGTACCCGGCACACGACATCGCACGACGAGCCGGTGACCGACGCGCTGTCCCGGTTGCCCGGGTCTGCGCCGACCGGTTTGTGGGTCGGGCCCCGGATCCCCGATGATGATCGCGGCGAAGGCCGGGGCAGCCCCCGTGGGCCGGGCCGTGAACGGCCGGTGAACAAGGGTTCCCGCCCATCGGATAGCCTCTGCCGACATGCCGCCCGGGTGCCGCAGGCAGGGCGCCCCATCACGTAAGAGACCGGTGCCGCGCGCCGGCACCCAGGGAGTGAGTTCGGTTGCCGACCGCCATCGTCACCGGTCAGCCGGTCCCCGGATCGTCCCTCGGGGACGATCTGCGGTCGCTCGGCTTCGACGTCCGGGTGGCAGTGGGCTCCGCCGAGGCCGAGACCCTGCTCGCCGCCGCCGGTGACCGCGTGGCCCTGGTCGACGCCCGCTTCGTGGGTCATGTGCACGCGCTGCGCCTCGGCCTGACCGACCCGCGCTTCCCGCTCTCCGCCGTCCCCGGCGCCGTCACCGCCCAGCCGGCCGCCCGGCAGGCGCTGACCCGGGCCGTGGTCCGCGAGACCTCAGCCGGCGGCGGTGTCGCACTCGCCGTGGACAGCCTGGCCGACCGCATCGTCACCGCCCTCGACGCCGACGGCTGCGAGGTGCACCGGCCGCAGCTCGGCAGCCTGGTCGCCGCCGTCCCCGCCGACCCGCAGGCCCGCAACGAGGCACGCCAGGCCGTCGCCGCCGTGGACGACGAGGCCGTACGCCTGACGTCGGCCGTGAAGTCCCGCGACGGATTCTTCACCACCTTCTTCATCAGCCCGTACTCGCGCTACATCGCCCGCTGGTGTGCCCGCCACGGACTGACCCCGAACCAGGTCACCACGGCCTCGCTGCTCACCGCGCTGATCGCGGCGGGCTGCGCGGCGACCGGCACCCGCGGCGGCTTCATCGCGGCCGGTGTGCTGCTGATCGCCTCGTTCGTCCTGGACTGCACCGACGGCCAGCTCGCCCGCTACGCCCTGAAGTACTCCACGCTCGGCGCCTGGCTGGACGCCACCTTCGACCGGGCCAAGGAGTACGCCTACTACGCGGGCCTCGCCCTCGGAGCGGCCCGCGGCGGCGACGACGTGTGGGCCCTCGCCCTCGGCGTGATGGTCCTGCAGACCTGCCGGCATGTGGTCGACTTCTCCTTCACCGAGGCCAGCCACGACGCCACCGCCGACACCAGCCCCACCGCCGCCCTCTCCGGCAAGCTGGACGGCGTCGGCTGGACGGTGTGGGTGCGCCGGATGGTCGTTCTGCCGATCGGCGAGCGCTGGGCGCTGATAGCGATCCTGACGGCGGCGACGACCCCGCGGATCACTTTCTACGTCCTGCTGAGCGGCTGCGCCGTCGCGGCGGCCTACACCACGGCGGGCCGGGCGCTGCGGTCCCTGACCCGCAAAGCCCGCCGCACCGACCGCGCCGCACGGGCACTGGCGGGCCTCGCCGACCGCGGACCACTGGCGGACGCCCTCGAGCGGGTCGCGGGGCGCGGCCTGCGCGGTCTCGCCGTCCCCGCGGTCGCCCTGCTCGGCGGCGCCGCGGTCGTCGCCTGCTCGGCCCTCACCGGATCCGGCTCGGTGCTGCCGGTGATCGGCGCCCTGGTCTACGCCCTCACCTCGGCCCTCGCCACCGCCCGCCCCCTCGAGGGCGCCCTCGACTGGCTGGTCCCGTCCTTCTTCCGGGCGGCCGAGTACGGAACCGTGCTCGCCCTTGCCGGTAAAGCCGGGGTAAACGGTGCTCTTCCTGCGGCTTTCGGCCTGGTGGCCGCCGTCGCCTACCATCACTACGACACGGTGTACCGCATCCGCGGCAACGCCGGAGCACCCCCGGCGTGGCTGGTGCGCGCCGTCGGGGGGCACGAAGGGCGGACACTGCTCGTCACCGTCCTCGCCGCGGTGCTCGCCGCCTCGCAGTTCACGGTCGCGCTCACGGTTCTCGCCGTGGCCGTCGCCCTCTTGGTGCTCTTCGAGAGCATCCGCTTCTGGGTGTCCGCAGGGGCGCCCGCCGTACACGACGAAGGAGAAACCGCATGATCGGCCTCGTGCTGGCGGCCGGCGCCGGACGGCGTCTGCGCCCCTATACCGACACCCTGCCCAAGGCTCTGGTGCCGGTGGGGCCCGCGGGCATCGAGGGCGAACCGACGGTCCTGGACCTCACCCTCGCCAACTTCGCCGAGGTCGGCCTGACGGAGGTCGCGATCATCGTCGGCTACCGCAAGGAGGCCGTCTACGAGCGCAAGGCGGCCCTGGAGCAGAAGTACGGCCTGAAGCTCACCCTCATCGACAACGACAAGGCCGAGGAGTGGAACAACGCCTACTCCCTGTGGTGCGGTCGTGACGCCCTCAAGGACGGTGTGATCCTCGCCAACGGCGACACCGTGCACCCGGTCTCCGTCGAGAAGACGCTGCTCGCCGCGCGCGGCGAGGGCAAGAAGATCATCCTCGCCCTGGACACGGTGAAGAGCCTGGCCGACGAGGAGATGAAGGTCGTCGTCGACCCCGCGAAGGGCATGACGAAGATCACCAAGCTGATGGACCCCGCCGAGGCGACCGGCGAGTACATCGGCGTCACCCTGATCGAGGGCGACGCCGCCCCCGAGCTGGCGGACGCGCTGAAGACGGTCTGGGAGACCGACCCGCAGCAGTTCTACGAGCACGGCTACCAGGAGCTGGTCAACCGCGGCTTCCGGATCGACGTGGCGCCGATCGGCGACGTCCAGTGGGTCGAGATCGACAACCACGACGACCTCGCCAAGGGACGGGAGATCGCGTGCCGCTACTGACCCGGCTCATTCCCTCGCCGGTCGTCGTGGACATCCGCCCGGGTGCCCTGGACGACCTGGCGGGCGTCCTCGCCGACGAGCGCGTCGCGCAGTCCGGCCGGCTCGCCATCGCCGTCAGCGGCGGCTCCGGCGCCAAGCTGCGCGAACGCATCGCCCCCTCGCTGCCGGGTGCCTCCTGGTACGAGGTGGGCGGCGGCACCCTCGACGACGCCATCCGCCTGGCCGGCGAGATGAAGTCCGGCCACTACGACGCCGTGGTCGGGCTCGGTGGCGGCAAGATCATCGACTGTGCCAAGTTCGCCGCGGCGCGCATCGGCCTGCCCCTGGTCGCCGTACCCACGAACCTCGCGCACGACGGCCTGTGCTCGCCGGTCGCGACCCTCGACAACGACGCGGGCCGCGGCTCCTACGGCGTGCCGAACCCGATCGCGGTCGTCATCGACCTGGACGTCATCCGTGAGGCACCGGCCCGCTTCGTCCGGGCCGGCATCGGCGACGCGATCTCCAACATCAACGCGGTCGCGGACTGGGAGCTGTCCAACCGGGTCAACGGCGAGAAGATCGACGGTCTCGCCGCGGCCATGGCCCGCCAGGCGGGCGAGGCGGTGCTGCGCCACCCCGGTGGCATCGGCGACAACGAGTTCCTCCAGGTGCTCGCCGAGGCGCTGGTCCTCAGCGGCATCTCGATGTCGATCTCCGGTGACTCCCGGCCGTCCTCCGGCTCCTGCCACGAGATCAACCACGCCTTCGACCTGCTGTTCCCCAAGCGGGCGGCCGCCCACGGCGAACAGTGCGGGCTCGGCGCGGCCTTCGCGATGTATCTGCGCGGTGCCCATGAGGAGTCGGTCCACACGGCCGAGGTGCTGCGCCGGCACGGGCTTCCGGTGCTGCCGGAGGAGATCGGCTTCACCGTGGACGAGTTCGTCCGCGCGGTGGAGTTCGCCCCGGAGACCCGCCCCGGCCGCTACACGATCCTCGAACACCTCGACCTCAAGCCGAACCAGATCAAGGACATCTACGCCGACTATGTCAAGGCCATCGGTAGCTGAACTCCGTCCGGTCGTCCACCCCGCGGGGGTGAAGGACCGGCGCAGCGGTGAGCACTGGGCGGGACGCCTCTACATGCGCGAGGTGTCCCTGCGCGTCGACCGCTACCTGGTCAACACCAGGGTCACGCCGAACCAGCTCACGTACCTGATGACCGTCTGCGGTGTGCTCGCGGCCCCGGCCCTGCTGGTGCCGGGGATCGCGGGCGCCGTGCTCGGCGTGGTCGCCACGCAGCTGTATCTGCTGCTCGACTGCGTCGACGGCGAGATCGCCCGCTGGAAGAAGCAGTACTCGCTCGGCGGGGTCTACCTCGACCGCGTCGGCGCCTACCTGACCGACGCGGCCGTGCTGGTCGGCCTCGGCCTGCGCGCCGCCGACCTGTGGGGCAGCGGCCGCATCGACTGGCTGTGGGCGTTCCTGGGCACCCTGGCCGCGCTGGGCGCCATCCTGATCAAGGCCGAGACCGACCTGGTGGGCGTCGCCCGGCACCAGACCGGCCAGCCGCCGGTCCAGGAGGCCGCCTCCGAGCCGCGTTCCTCCGGCATGGCGCTGGCCCGCCGGGCCGCCTCGGCGCTGAAGTTCCACCGCCTGATCCTCGGCATCGAGGCCTCGCTGCTGATCGTCGTCCTCGCGATCGCCGACCAGATCCGCGGTGATCTGTTCTTCACCCGGCTCGGTACGGCCGTCCTCGCCGGCATCGCCCTGCTGCAGACCGTGCTGCACCTGGTGTCCATCCTCGCCTCCAGCAGGCTGAAGTGAGTGCCGTGAAGGTCGGCGCCGTCATCATCACCATGGGCAACCGGCCCGAGGAACTGCGGGCCCTGCTCGACTCGGTCGCCAAGCAGGACGGCGGCCCCATCGAGGTGGTGGTCGTCGGCAACGGCTCGCCCGTCCCCGACGTCCCCGAAGGCGTACGGACCATAGAGCTGCCCGAGAACCTGGGCATCCCCGGCGGCCGCAACGTCGGCATAGAGGCCTTCGGGCCCAGCGGCCGCGATGCCGACATACTGCTCTTCCTCGACGACGACGGCCTGCTCGCCCGCCACGACACCGCCCAGCTGTGCCGTGAGGCGTTCGAGGCCGATCCCAAGCTCGGCATCGTCAGCTTCCGCATCGCCGACCCGGAGACCGGCGAGACCCAGCGCCGCCATGTGCCCCGGCTGCGCGCCTCCGACCCCATGCGCTCCTCCCGGGTCACCACCTTCCTCGGCGGCGCCAACGCCGTCCGCACCCGGGTCTTCGCCGAGGTCGGCGGCCTGCCGGACGAGTTCTTCTACGCCCATGAGGAGACCGACCTGGCCTGGCGGGCCCTCGACGCCGGCTGGATGATCGACTACCGGTCGGACATGGTGCTGTACCACCCGACCACGGCTCCCTCGCGGCACGCGGTCTACCACCGCATGGTCGCCCGCAACCGCGTGTGGCTGGCCCGCCGCAACCTGCCCGCGCTCCTGGTCCCCGTCTACCTCGGGGTCTGGATGCTGCTCACGCTGCTGCGCCGTCCCTCGCGTCCGGCCCTGCGGGCGTGGTTCGGCGGATTCCGGGAGGGCTGGACCACGCCGTGCGGGCCGCGTCGTCCCATGCGCTGGCGCACGGTGTGGCGGCTGACCCGGCTGGGCCGGCCTCCGGTGATCTGAGAAGCTTCTCTTACCCGAAGAGAGCCAGCTTCTTACCCAGAGAGTTCCGGAATTCCACTCGTGAGTCACACAACGCATGACAGCGGTGTCGCGGTGAGCGCAATACCGTCGCCCGACGAGGGACTGACGGCGGCACAGCTCGCCGCCAAGTACGGACTCGCCGTGAGCGGCGCCCGTCCCTCACTGCCCGAGTACGTCCGCCAGTTGTGGGGGCGGCGCCACTTCGTCCTCGCCTTCTCCCAGGCGAAGCTGACGGCGCAGTACAGCCAGGCCAAGCTCGGCCAGCTGTGGCAGGTGGCGACACCGCTGCTCAACGCGGGCGTGTACTACTTCATCTTCGGCGTGATCCTGCACGCGAGCCGCGGCCTGTCCCAGGACGTGTACATCCCGTTCCTGGTCACGGGCGTGTTCGTGTTCACCTTCACGCAGAGCTCGGTGATGTCGGGTGTCCGCGCGATCTCCGGCAATCTGGGCCTGGTGCGCGCCCTGCACTTCCCGCGCGCCTCGCTGCCCATCTCCTTCTCGCTGCAGCAGCTCCAGCAACTGCTCTTCTCGATGATCGTGATGTTCGTCGTGGCGATCGGCTTCGGCAGCTACCCGAGCCTCGCCTGGCTGCTGATCGTGCCGGTCCTGCTGCTGCAGTTCCTGTTCAACACCGGGCTCGCGCTGATCGTGGCCCGCATGGGTGCCAAGACGCCGGACCTCGCCCAGCTGATGCCGTTCATCCTGCGCACGTGGATGTACACCTCCGGCGTCATGTTCTCCATCCACAAGATCATGGAAGGCCGCTCCGAGATCGCCGTCCGGCTGCTCCAGGTCAACCCGGCCGCGATCTACATGGACCTGATGCGCTACGCGCTGATCGACGGCTACGGCGCCTCGAACCTGCCGCCGCACGTGTGGGCCATCGCGCTCTTCTGGGCCGTGGCCGTCTTCGCCGGCGGTTTCGTGTACTTCTGGAAGGCTGAGGAGAGGTACGGCCGTGGCTGAGCAGAACACCGGGGAGCGCCGCCCCACGGTCATCGCCGACGACCTGCACATCGTCTACCGCGTCAACGGCGCCAAGACCGGCAAGGGCAGCGCCACGGCCGCCCTCAGCCGGATCCTGAAGCGCGGCGGCGACCGGGGCGTGCGCAAGGTGCACGCCGTGCGCGGGGTGTCCTTCGTCGCCTACCGGGGTGAGGCCATCGGCCTGATCGGCTCCAACGGCTCCGGCAAGTCCACGCTGCTGCGGGCCATCGCCGGCCTGCTGCCCGCCGAGAAGGGCAAGGTCTACACCGACGGCCAGCCGTCCCTGCTGGGCGTCAACGCGGCCCTGATGAACGACCTCACCGGCGAGCGCAACGTCATCCTGGGCGGTCTCGCCATGGGCATGTCCCGGGAGCAGATCAAGGAGCGCTATCAGGACATCGTCGATTTCTCGGGCATCAACGAGAAGGGCGACTTCATCACGCTGCCGATGCGCACCTACTCCTCCGGTATGGCGGCCCGGCTGCGGTTCTCCATCGCCGCCGCCAAGGACCACGACGTCCTCATGATCGACGAGGCGCTCGCCACCGGTGACCGCAAGTTCCAGAAGCGCTCCGAGGAACGCATCCGGGAACTGCGCAAGGAGGCGGGCACGGTGTTTCTCGTCAGTCACAACAACAAGTCCATCCGCGACACCTGCAACCGCGTCCTGTGGCTGGAGCGCGGAGAGCTGCGCATGGACGGACCGACCGAAGAGGTCTTGAAGGAGTACGAGAAGTTCACGGGCAAGTGACCCCTGTCGTCCGGGGCTCCGCCGGAAAGCGTCCGGCGGGGTCGCCCCGGGTCCGTAAAGGAACCGTCAACTCCGGCTGGCGGTAGGAATCTTGGAACCAATCGGTGTGTTGTTGTGATGTGCAGGACACCCCGACGGACCTTGCTGCGTTGTACAACGTAAGCTGTACCAGTGCCGGAAAGCGGCAAGTGGGGCGATAACGCGCGACACCCCGCGCCAGGGCAACCCCGCGCATTGCCGGGCGGCGTGTCCGAAATAGTGTGTATTGGGTCGGCAGTGTAGAACGGGAGATGTGACGGCAATGGCTACGGAAACTCCCCAGCTCAACGCAGCATGTGCCGTCACAGCCCCGGGCAGCGCCCGATGACGGTCACCGAGACGGCCCCGGATCCGGAGCGCACCACCCTCGGCAAGGCCACGAGCGAGAACTTTCCCGTGGCCCCCTTCTTCCTGCCCAGGTCCTGGCGCGCCGACCTCATGGCCGTCTACGGCTTCGCCCGCCTGGTCGACGACATCGGCGACGGCGACCTCGCCCCCGGCGGAACCGACGCCCGGCTGCTCGGCGTGTCGGCCACCGAGGCCGAGGACCGCCTGCTCCTCCTCGACGCCTTCGAGGCCGACCTGCGCCGGGTCTTCGGCGGTACCCCGGGCCATCCGCTGCTGCGGCGGCTGCAGCCCACCGTCCGCCGCCACCGCCTCACCCCCGAACCCTTCCTCGGTCTGATCGCGGCCAACCGTCAGGACCAGCTCATCACCCGGTACGAGACCTACGACGACCTCCTGGCCTACTGCGAACTGTCCGCCAACCCCGTCGGCCGCCTCGTCCTCGCTGTCACCGGCACCTCGACCCCCGAGCGGATCCGGCTGTCCGACGCGATCTGCACCGCGCTGCAGATCGTGGAACACCTCCAGGACGTCACCGAGGACCTCGGTCGTGACCGGATCTACCTCCCGGCCGTGGATATGAAGCGCTTTCACGTCCAGGAAACGGATCTCGCCGCGAAAACCGCGAGCGCATCGGTGCGCTCCCTGGTTGCATACGAAGCACAACGCGCCCGCGATCTGCTGAATGAAGGCGCCCCCCTGGTGGGTAGCGTCCACGGCAGGTTGAAGCTGCTGCTCGCGGGGTTCGTGGCGGGGGAAGGGCGGCGATCCGGGCGATCGCCGCCGCCGAATACGACGTACTTCCCGGCCCGCCCCGACCCGGCAAGGTCCAGTTGCTGCGTGAGGCGGGCGTGATCCTGCGAGGAGAGGGGTGATCCGGACCGTGGATTCTCCGTCGCACGTGTCCGCACCGGTACTCGCCGCCTACAGCTACTGCGAGACCGTCACCGGGCAGCAGGCCCGCAACTTCGCCTATGGCATCCGGCTGCTGCCCACGCCCAAGCGCCGCGCCATGTCGGCGCTGTACGCGTTCTCCCGGCGCGTGGACGACATCGGCGACGGTGACCTGGCCGACCAGGTCAAGCTGAAGCGGCTCGAGGAGACCAGGGCGCTGCTCGCCCGGGTCCGGGAGGGCGAGGTCGAGGACGACGACACCGACCCGGTCGCGGTCGCCCTCGCCCACGCTGCACGCGCTTTCCCGATCCCGCTCGGCGGCCTGGACGAGCTGATCGACGGCGTCCAGATGGACGTACGCGGCGAGACCTACGAGACCTGGGACGACCTGAAGGCCTACTGCCGGTGTGTCGCCGGTGCCATCGGCCGCCTCTCGCTCGGCGTGTTCGGCACCGAACCGGGGGCGCGCGGCGCCGAGCGCGCGTCCGAGTACGCCGACACGCTCGGCCTCGCCCTGCAGCTGACCAACATCCTCAGAGACGTCCGCGAGGACGCGGCCGGCGGCCGTACCTATCTGCCCGCCGACGACCTCGCCAAATTCGGCTGCTCGGCCGGGTTCGACGGGCCGACACCGCCGGAGGGCTCCGACTTCGCGGGTCTCGTGCACTTCGAAGTGCGACGGGCCCGCGCCCTTTTCGCCGAGGGCTACCGGCTGCTCCCCATGCTCGACCGGCGCAGCGGCGCCTGCGTGGCCGCCATGGCCGGTATCTACCGCCGGCTGCTGGACCGCATCGAGCGCGACCCGGAGGCCGTGCTGCGCGGCCGGGTCTCGCTGCCCGGACGAGAGAAGGCCTACGTCGCCGTGCGTGGCCTGTCCGGCCTGGACACCCGGCACGTGACCCGCCATGTCTCCCCGCGGTCCGTCAGGAGGCGCGCCTGATGGACCTCACCGAACCAGGGGTCGTGCGCGAGGCAACCCTTCACTCCGGCGTGGCGTCCCAGTCTGCGACGGCTGACCGTGCACCGTTCAACCTGCACGCTCGCACCTCGAAGGGGCGCGAGGCTGTATCTGACATGCGGCTACCGCCGCGTGGGCACGACCAGCCACGACGGACCCGCGGACGCCCGGCGGCCCATCACCGCCCTGCCCGCGGAGCGCATGCACGGAAGGACGCAGGATGAGCGACGGCTCACGCCTCGCACAGACGCACGGCACCGCGGGAGACGAGGGCGCGGCAGGCCGCAGCGCCGTCGTGGTCGGCGGCGGGCTCGCCGGGATCACCGCGGCGCTCGCACTCGCCGACGCGGGCGTCCGTGTCACCCTGCTCGAAGGCAGGCCCAGGCTGGGCGGCCTCGCCTTCTCCTTCCAGCGCGGCGACCTGACCGTCGACAACGGCCAGCACGTGTACCTGCGCTGCTGCACCGCCTACCGCTGGTTCCTCGACCGCATCGAGGCCGCGGCGCTGGCACCGCTGCAGGACCGCCTGGACGTGCCCGTCGTCGACGTCGCCAAACCCGAGGGCAGACGGCTCGGCAGGCTGCGGCGCGACCCGCTGCCCGTCCCCCTCCATCTGGGGCGCAGCCTGGCCGCCTATCCGCACCTCTCGCTCGCCGAGCGCGCCGCGGTCGGGCGGGCCGCGCTCGCGCTGAAGGGGCTCGACCTCGCCGATCCGGCCCTGGACACGCAGGACTTCGGCAGCTGGCTGGCCGCGCACGGCCAGTCGGCGCGCGCCGTCGAGGCCCTGTGGGACCTGGTCGGGGTCGCCACCCTCAACGCGGTCGCGGGCGACGCCTCGCTGGGGCTCGCCGCGATGGTGTTCAAGACCGGTCTGCTGTCCGACCCGGGCGCGGCCGACATCGGCTGGGCCCGCGTCCCGCTGGGCGAACTGCACGACCGGCTGGCCCGCAAGGCGCTCGACTCCGCGGGTGTCCGTACCGAGGTCCGTACACGCGTCACCTCCGTCTCCACCAACGAAAACGGGACCTGGAGCGTTCAGGTTCCCGGCGAGCGCCTCGAAACCGACGCCGTCGTCCTCGCCGTACCCCAGCGCGAGGCCCACGGCCTGCTGCCGCCCGGCGCCCTCGAGGCGCCCGAGCAGCTCCTCGCGATCGGCACCGCGCCGATCCTCAACGTCCATGTGGTCTATGACCGCAAGGTGCTCGCGCGCCCCTTCTTCGCGGCCCTCGGCACCCCCGTGCAGTGGGTCTTCGACCGCACCGACGCCTCCGGGCTCGGCGAGGGCCAGTACCTGGCACTGTCCCAGTCGGCCGCACAGGACGAGATCGACCTGCCGGTCACCGACTTGCGCGAGCGCTATCTGCCCGAGTTGGAGCGGCTGATGCCGGGTACGCGTGGCGCGGTGGTGAAGGACTTCTTCGTGACCCGGGAGCGCACGGCCACGTTCGCCCCCACCCCGGCGTCGGGCGGCTGCGGCCCGGCGCCCGCACCAAAGCCCCCGGCCTGTACCTGGCCGGAGCGTGGACCGCCACCGGGTGGCCCGCGACCATGGAGAGTGCGGTCCGCAGTGGAGTGAGCGCGGCCGACGCCGCCCTCAGTGCCCTGGGCCGGCCCCGCCCCCGCCATCTCTTCGAGTTCGAGGAGGCGGCCTGATGCTCGATCAGGAGCCCGCGGCAGGCCCCCGCACCCCCGGTACCGCAACAAGAGGAGAGACTGTGCCCACTGTGCCCCCGGCCTCGACGCCCGTCCCACGGGCCGCGGTGGACGTGACCGCGTTGCTGGAGCGCGGCCGGACCCTGGCCACTCCGGTCCTGCGTGCGGCCGTCGACCGGCTGGCGCCTCCGATGGACACCGTCGCCGCCTACCACTTCGGCTGGATCGACGCCGCCGGCAACCCGGCCGACGGCGACGGCGGCAAGGCCGTACGTCCCGCGCTGGCCGTGCTCTCCGCCGAGGTCACCGGCGCCAAGCCCGAGGTGGGCATCCCCGGCGCCGTCGCCGTCGAACTCGTCCACAACTTCTCGCTGCTGCACGACGACCTGATGGACGGCGACGAGCAGCGCCGCCACCGCGACACCGTCTGGAAGGTGCACGGGCCCGCCCAGGCGATCCTGGTCGGCGACGCCCTGTTCGCCCTGGCCAACGAGATCCTGCTGGAGCTCGGCACCGTGGAGGCGGGCCGCGCCACCCGCCGGCTCACCACCGCCACCCGCGCCCTGATCGACGGTCAGGCGCAGGACATCTCCTACGAGCACCGCGACCGCGTCAGCGTCGAGGAGTGCCTGGAGATGGAGGGCAACAAGACCGGCGCGCTGCTCGCCGCCTCCAGCTCCATCGGCGCGGTCCTCGGCGGTGCGGACGACGCCACCGCCGACGCGCTGGAGCGGTACGGCTACCACCTCGGCCTCGCCTTCCAGGCGATCGACGACCTGCTCGGCATCTGGGGCGACCCGGAGGCCACCGGCAAGCGGACCTGGAGCGACCTGCGCCAGCGCAAGAAGTCCCTGCCGGTCGTCGCCGCGCTCGCGGCCGGCGGCTCCGCCTCCGAGCGGCTCGGCGAGATCCTCGCCGCGGACGCCAAGAGCAGCGACTTCGAGAACTTCTCCGAGGAGGAGTTCGCCGCACGCGCCGCCCTCATCGAGGAGGCCGGCGGCCGGGACTGGACGGCCGAGGAAGCGCGCCGTCAGCACACCATCGCCATCGAAGCCCTCGACGCCGTCGACATGCCCGGCCGGGTACGCGACTCCTTCACGGCGCTCGCCGACTTCGTCGTCGTACGAAAGAGATGATCACTATCGGCCGAACACGCCTCGCGTAGTCGCCGGCCGGTGTCCGAGGATCGACATCAGGACACCGGCCGACGGCGGACCCAGAGCAGCACGACTCGCACGACTGCACGAAGGGGAAGCCATGACAGCGACGACCGACGGAAGCACCGGGGCGACTGTGCCGCCCCGGGCTGCCGCGGCCAGCGACACCACCGTCACCACCCCCGAGGCGGCCGGGGTGCACGAAGCCGCCGCACGCGCCGCACGGCGCGCCACCGACTTCCTGCTCGCGCGGCAGGACGCCCAGGGCTGGTGGAAGGGCGACCTGGAGACCAACGTCACCATGGACGCCGAGGACCTGCTCCTGCGTCAGTTCCTGGGGATCCGCGACGAGCGGACGACGCAGGCCGCCGCGACGTTCATCCGCGGCGAGCAGCGCGAGGACGGCACCTGGGCCACCTTCTACGGCGGGCCCGGTGAACTGTCCACCACCATCGAGGCGTACGTCGCCCTGCGCCTGGCCGGCGACGCGCCCGACGAGGCGCACATGGCGAAGGCGTCGGCCTGGATCCGCGAGCGCGGCGGCATCGCAGCGGCCCGGGTGTTCACCCGGATCTGGCTCGCCCTGTTCGGCTGGTGGAAGTGGGAGGACCTGCCCGAACTCCCGCCGGAACTCATCTACTTCCCGGCCTGGATGCCGCTCAACATCTACGACTTCGGGTGCTGGGCCCGGCAGACCATCGTGCCGCTCACCATCGTCTCGGCCAAGCGCCCGGTACGCCCCGCGCCCTTCCCGCTGGACGAGCTGCACACCGACCCGGCGAACCCCAACCCGTCCAAGCCGTTCGCCCCGGTGGCCAGTTGGGACGGCGCCTTCCAGCGCCTGGACCGGGCGCTGCACCAGCTGCGCAAGGTCGTCCCGCGCAGACTCCGCAAGGCGGCGATGAACTCCGCCGCCCGCTGGATCATCGAACGGCAGGAGAACGACGGCTGCTGGGGCGGCATCCAGCCCCCGGCCGTGTACTCGGTCATCGCCCTGCACCTGCTCGGCTACGACCTCGAGCACCCCGTGATGCGTGAGGGCCTCGCCTCGCTGGACCGTTTCGCCGTATGGCGCAAGGACGGCGCCCGGATGATCGAGGCCTGCCAGTCCCCGGTGTGGGACACCTGCCTCGCCACCATCGCGCTCGTCGACGCGGGGCTCCCCGCCGACCATCCGCAGCTGGTCAGGGCGGCCGACTGGATGCTCGGCGAGGAGATCGTCCGGCCCGGCGACTGGGCCGTACGGCGGCCCGGGCTTCCGCCGGGGGGCTGGGCGTTCGAGTTCCACAACGACAACTACCCCGACATCGACGACACCGCCGAGGTCTGCCTCGCACTGCGCCGGGTCCGGCATCACGACCCCGAGCGCGTGGACCGGGCCATCGGGCGCGCGGTGCGCTGGAACCTCGGGATGCAGTCGAAGAACGGCGCTTGGGGCGCCTTCGACGTCGACAACACCAGCCCGTTCCCCAACCGGCTGCCGTTCTGCGATTTCGGCGAGGTCATCGACCCGCCGTCGGCCGACGTCACCGCGCATGTCGTGGAGATGCTCGCCGCCGAGGGACTCGCCCACGACCCGCGCACCCGCCGGGGCATCGACTGGCTGCTGGCCGAACAGGAAGCGGACGGCTCGTGGTTCGGCCGCTGGGGCGTCAACTACGTCTACGGCACCGGCTCCGTGGTCCCCGCGCTGACCGCGGCCGGACTGCCCGGCTCGCACCCGGCCATCCGGCGGGCCGTGGCCTGGCTGGAGCGCGTGCAGAACGACGACGGCGGCTGGGGCGAGGACCTGCGCTCCTACAAGTACGTCAAGGAGTGGAGCGGCCGCGGTGCTTCCACCGCCTCGCAGACCGCGTGGGCGCTGATGGCGCTGCTCGCGGCGGGGGAGCAGGACTCCAAGGCCGTCGAGCGCGGCATCCGGTGGCTGGCCGGCACCCAGCGCGAGGACGGCACCTGGGACGAGCCGTACTTCACCGGCACCGGCTTCCCCTGGGACTTCTCCATCAACTACCACCTGTACCGGCAGGTCTTCCCGCTCACCGCCCTCGGCCGGTACCTGCACGGCGACCCCTTCGAGCGCGGCCTCCTCGCCGGGAAACCGCTGTCCGAGGCGAAGGGGAGCTGACTTTGCGCACCCAGCCCGCACCCGCCCCGCTGCTGATCGCCTGCGCGCTCGGCATCGAGCACCTGGCCCTGCGCACGGGCGACAGGAGCGGGGCGGACGGGCCGGTCAGCTTCGTCCGTACGGGCATGGGCCCCCGTGCGGCGGAACGCTCCGTCACCCGGCAGCTCGCGGACCCGGCGCTGGCCGACGCGGTCGTGCTGGCCACCGGCTTCTGCGCCGGGCTCGCCCCCGGTATGCACCCCGGCGACCTGGTGGTCGCCGAGGAGACCCGGGACCCGCGCGGCAGCGTCGCCTGTGTCGGCACCGAACTGCTGGTCAAGGAACTCGTGCGCCTGATGCCGGGACGCACGGTCCACACCGGCCCGCTCACCGGCTCCGACCACGTCGTGCGGGGCCATGAGCGCGCCGATCTGCTCGCGACCGGCGCGATCGCGGTCGACATGGAGTCGGCGGCCACGCTGCTGACCGCCGTCCGCGCCGGTGAACGCCCGGTTGCCGCCGTACGGGTGGTCGTGGACGCTCCCGAACACGAACTCGTGCGGATCGGCACGGTCCGCGGTGGAATATCGGCCTTCCGCGTTCTTCGATCCGTTGTTCCCGCTTTTTTCGAATGGCACCGTTCTTTGCTGCTCCCCCGGAGGTGAGCCAGATGGCCATGCCGTTGCGTCAGTCCATCAAGGTCGCTACCTATCTGCTCGAACAGAAGCTCAAGAAGCGGGACAAGTTCGCCCTGCTCGTCGAGTTGGAGCCGCTGTTCGCGTGCAACCTCAAGTGCGAGGGCTGCGGCAAGATCCAGCATCCGGCAGGTGTCCTGAAGCAGCGCATGCCCGTCGCACAGGCCGTGGGCGCGGTACTGGAGTCCGGTGCGCCGATGGTGTCCATCGCCGGTGGCGAACCGTTGATGCACCCTCAGATCGACGAGATCGTACGGCAGTTGGTCGCCAGGAAGAAGTTCGTGTTCCTGTGCACGAACGCCCTTCTCATGCGCAAGAAGATGGACAAGTTCAAGCCCTCGCCGTACTTCGCGTGGGCCGTGCACATCGACGGGCTGCGCGAGCGGCACGACGCCTCGGTGGCGAAGGAGGGCACCTTCGACGAGGCGGTGGAGGCCATCAAGGAGGCCAAGCGGCGCGGCTTCCGGGTGACCACCAACTCGACCTTCTTCAACACCGACACCCCGCAGACGGTCATCGAGGTGCTCAACTACCTCAATGACGACCTGAAGGTGGACGAGATGATGCTCTCGCCCGCCTACGCCTACGAAAAGGCGCCCGACCAGGAGCACTTCCTCGGCGTGCAGCAGACCCGCGAGCTGTTCAAGAAGGCCTTCGCGGGCGGCAACCGCAGGAAGTGGCGGCTCAACCAGAGCCCGCTCTTCCTGGACTTCCTGGAGGGCAAGGTCGACTTCCCGTGCACGGCGTGGGCGATCCCGAGCTACTCGCTGTTCGGCTGGCAGCGCCCCTGCTACCTGATGAGCGACGGTTACGTGTCCACGTACCGCGAACTGATCGAGAAGACCGACTGGGACAAGTACGGCCGCGGCAAGGACCCGCGCTGCGCCAACTGCATGGCGCACTGCGGCTACGAGCCGACCGCCGTGCTCGCCACGATGGGCTCCCTCAAGGAGTCCCTGCGGGCCGCGCGCGAGACGATGACGAGCGGAAAGCAGAGCTGACGCCATGACCGCCGTCCCCTTGGGCGTTCCCGAGGTACCGGCCCGTCCGGTCGCGCCGCGGCGGCAGTCGCGGCAGATCCAGGTCGGGCCGGTGGCGGTCGGGGGCCAAGCCCCGGTGTCGGTGCAGTCGATGACGACGACCCGTACGTCGGACATCGGCCCCACCCTGCAGCAGATCGCGGAACTGACCGCGTCCGGCTGCCAGATCGTCCGCGTCGCCTGCCCCACGCAGGACGACGCGGACGCCCTCGCCACCATCGCCCGCAAGTCGCAGACCCCGGTGATCGCCGACATCCACTTCCAGCCGAAGTACGTCTTCGCGGCCATCGAGGCCGGCTGTGCGGCGGTCCGGGTGAACCCGGGCAACATCAAGAAGTTCGACGACCAGGTCAAGGAGATCGCGCGCGCCGCCAAGGACCACGGCACGCCGATCCGGATCGGGGTCAACGCCGGTTCGCTGGACCGGCGGTTGCTCCAGAAGTACGGCAAGGCCACTCCCGAGGCGCTGGTCGAGAGCGCGCTGTGGGAGGCGTCCCTCTTCGAGGAGCACGACTTCCGGGACATCAAGATCTCCGTCAAGCACAACGACCCGGTCGTGATGATCGAGGCCTACCGCCAGCTGGCCGAGAGCTGCGACTACCCGCTGCACCTCGGCGTGACGGAGGCCGGCCCGGCCTTCCAGGGCACGATCAAGTCGGCCGTGGCCTTCGGGGCGCTGCTGTCCCGGGGCATCGGCGACACGATCCGTGTCTCGCTGAGCGCGCCGCCGGCCGAAGAGGTCAAGGTCGGCATCCAGATCCTGCAGTCCCTGGGCCTGAGGCAGCGGCGGCTGGAGATCGTCTCCTGCCCGTCCTGCGGCCGGGCCCAGGTCGACGTCTACAAGCTCGCAGAGGAGGTCACGGCGGGCCTCGACGGCATGGAGGTGCCGCTCAGGGTCGCGGTGATGGGGTGTGTGGTCAACGGCCCGGGGGAGGCCCGTGAAGCCGACCTCGGAGTTGCCTCGGGCAACGGAAAGGGGCAGATCTTCGTCAAGGGCGAGGTCATCAAGACCGTACCCGAGTCGAAGATCGTCGAGACCCTCATCGATGAGGCCATGAAGCTCGCCGAGCGGACGAGCCCCGCAGACGAAGTGAGTTGAGCACAGCACGGCACGGACCGAGAGGGGGCCCAGCGTGACCATTCTGGAGACCATCCGGACACCACGCGACCTGAAGGCGCTGTCCGAGACGGATCTTGGTGAACTGTCCCACGAAATACGTGAGTTCCTGGTGCAGGCGGTGTCGAGGACCGGCGGTCACCTCGGGCCCAATCTGGGGGTGGTGGAACTGTCCCTCGCGCTCCACCGGGTCTTCGAGTCACCGGTCGACCGCATCCTGTGGGACACCGGCCACCAGTCCTACGTCCACAAGCTGCTGACCGGGCGTCAGGACTTCTCCAAGCTGCGCGGCAAGGGCGGGCTGTCCGGCTACCCCTCGCGCGAGGAGTCCGAGCACGACGTCATCGAGAACAGCCACGCCTCCACCGCGCTCGGCTGGGCCGACGGCCTCGCCAAGGCCAACCAGGTGCAGGGGGAGAAGGGCCATGTGGTCGCCGTCATCGGCGACGGCGCGCTGACCGGCGGCATGGCCTGGGAGGCGCTGAACAACATCGCGGCCGCCAGGGACCGCCCGCTGATCATCGTCGTCAACGACAACGAACGCTCCTACGCCCCCACCATCGGCGGCCTCGCCAACCACCTGGCCACCCTGCGCACCACCGACGGCTACGAGAAGGTCCTCGCCTGGGGCAAGGACGTGCTGCTGCGCACCCCGATCGTCGGCGCCACCCTGTATGAGTCCCTGCACGGCGCGAAGAAGGGCTTCAAGGACGCCTTCGCCCCGCAGGGCATGTTCGAGGACCTGGGCCTGAAGTACGTCGGCCCGATCGACGGGCACGACATCAAGGCCGTCGAGTCGGCGCTGCGCCGGGCGAAACGGTTCCACGGCCCGGTCCTGGTCCACTGCCTCACGGAGAAGGGCCGCGGCTACGAGCCCGCCCTCCTGCACGAGGAGGACCACTTCCACACCGTCGGCGTGATGGACCCGCTCACCTGTGAGCCGCTGGCGCCGTCCAACGGTCCTTCCTGGACCTCGGTGTTCGGCGAGGAGATCGTGCGGATCGGCGAGGAGCGGGAGGACGTCGTGGCGATCACGGCGGCCATGCTGCACCCGGTGGGCCTCGCCAAGTTCGCCGAGCGCTTCCCCGGCCGGGTGTGGGACGTGGGCATCGCCGAGCAGCACGCGGTCGTCTCCGCGGCAGGCCTCGCCACCGGCGGACTGCATCCGGTCGTCGCCGTCTACGCCACCTTCCTCAACCGCGCCTTCGACCAGTTGCTGATGGATGTCGCCCTGCACCGCTGCGGGGTCACCTTCGTCCTCGACCGGGCCGGCGTCACCGGCGCCGACGGGGCCTCCCACAACGGCATGTGGGACATGTCGGTCCTCCAGGTCGTCCCCGGCCTGAGGATCGCCGCCCCGCGCGACGCCGGTCAGCTGCGCGCCCAGCTGCGCGAGGCCGTCGCCGTGGACGACGCGCCCACCCTGGTCCGCTTCCCGAAGGAGTCGGTCGGCCCGGAGATCCCGGCCGTCGATCACGTCGGGGGCATGGACGTCCTGCACCGCGGCGAACGCCCCGAGGTGCTGCTGGTGGCCGTCGGCGTGATGGCCCCGGTGTGTCTGCAGGCCGCCGACCTGCTGCAGGCGCGCGGCATCAACTGCACGGTGGTGGACCCCCGTTGGGTCAAGCCCGTCGACCCCGCGCTGCCGGGCCTCGCCGCCGAGCACCGGCTGGTGGCCGTGGTGGAGGACAACAGCCGTTCGGCGGGTGTCGGTTCGGCCGTGGCGCTGGCCCTCGGCGACGCCGACGTGGACGTGCCGGTACGGCGGTTCGGCATCCCGGAGCAGTTCCTCGCGCACGCCAAGCGCGGCGAGGTACTGGCCGACATCGGTCTCACGCCCGTCGAGATCGCCGGGCGGATCAGTGGGAGCCTGGCCGTCAAGGACGCGGGCGGCACAGCCAAGGAGAGGCAATGAGCACGGAGTTCGACCTCGGCGCCCTGCTCGCCGAGCGTGGAGCGGAACGCTACGAGCTGCACACCAAGTACCTCAACCCGCAGCTCCCGCGCATGCTGCACACCATCGGCTTCGACAAGGTCTACGAGCGGGCCGAGGGCGCCCACTTCTTCGACGCCGACGGCAACGACCACCTGGACATGCTCGCCGGGTTCGGGGTGATGGGCCTCGGCCGCCACCACCCGGTCGTCCGCAAGGCGCTGCACGACGTACTCGACCTGGACCTCGCCGACCTCACCCGCTTCGACTGCCAACCGCTGCCCGGCCTGCTCGCCGAACGGCTCCTGGCCCACAGCCCGCACCTGGACCGGGTGTTCTTCGGCAACAGCGGCACGGAGGCGGTCGAGACGGCCCTGAAGTTCGCCCGGTACGCCACCGGAAAGCCCCGGATCCTCTACTGCGACCACGCCTTCCACGGCCTGACCACCGGCTCCCTGTCGGTCAACGGCGAGAGCGGCTTCCGGGACGGCTTCGCCCCGCTGCTGCCCGACACCGCCGTACCCCTCGGTGATCTCGGCGCCCTGGCACGGGAGTTGAAGAAGGGCGACGTGGCGGCCCTGATCGTGGAGCCGATCCAAGGCAAGGGGGTGCACGAGGCCCCGCCCGGCTATCTGCGCGCCGCCCAAGAGCTGCTGCACCGGCACAAGGCGCTGCTCATCGCCGACGAGGTGCAGACCGGACTCGGCCGCACCGGCGACTTCTACGCCTACCAGCACGAGGACGGCGTGGAGCCGGACCTGGTGTGTGTGGCCAAGGCGCTGTCCGGCGGCTATGTGCCCATCGGGGCCACCGTCGGCAAGGACTGGATCTTCAAGAAGGTCTACTCGTCCATGGACCGGGTCCTCGTCCACTCGGCGAGCTTCGGCTCCAACGCCCAGGCGATGGCGTGCGGCCTCGCGGTGCTGTCGGTCATGGAGAACGAGCAGATCGTCGCGGGCGTGCGCGGGACCGGCGAGCTGCTGAAGTCCCGGCTGACCGCGCTGATCGACAAGTACGAGCTGCTCGCCGACGTCCGCGGCCGGGGCCTGATGATCGGCATCGAGTTCGGCAGGCCCTCCTCGCTGAAGCTGCGCAGCCGCTGGACCATGCTCCAGGCCGCCCGCAAGGGTCTGTTCGCGCAGATGGTCGTCGTACCGCTGCTCCAGCGGCACCGGATCCTCACCCAGGTCTCCGGCGACCACCTGGAGGTGATCAAGCTGATCCCGCCGCTGATCATCGACGAGGCGGACGTCGACCGGTTCATGGACGCGTTCACCGCCGTGATGGACGACGCACACAGCGGCGGCGGCCTGATGTGGGACTTCGGCAAGACCCTGATCAAGCAGGCGGTGGCGAACCGCTGAACTGTCCCCAGCGGGGCCCAGTGGATGGCCGTGGCGCCGCGCCGCTTTTGCCTGAGAGGCAATAAAATTGCCCACTGGGCAAACCTGGGCCTGAATGGAGGCATGAACGCTTCCGACGCCGAGCCTCCGGCGGGCCCGGGCGACGGGCTGTCCGCCGTCGCACCGCAGCTGCGCGCACTGCGCCGGCGCGCCGGTCTCACCCTGGAGGCCGCGGCCCGCGCCGCCGGGCTCTCACCGGCCCATCTGTCCCGGCTGGAGACGGGACAGCGGCAGCCGTCGCTGCCGATGCTGCTGGCCCTCGCCCGTATCTACGGTACGACGGTCTCCGAACTGCTGGGCGAGACGGTCGCCGACCGGGACGCGATCATGCGGGCCGGCGACATGGAGCCGACCCGGGCGGGCGGCTGGACGTACTTCCAGGCCGGGGCGCCCGGCCGCGGCATGCAGGCCCTGCGCGTACGCGTGCCGTACGGCTCGCAGGGCGACATCGTGCGCGTCCACCCCGGCGAGGAGTGGCTCTACGTCCTCAGGGGCCGGCTGCGGCTGCGCCTCGGTGACGCCGTGCACCTGCTCGCGCCCGGCGACAGCGCGCACTTCGACTCCCTGACCCCGCACCGGCTCGCCGCCGAGGACCACGACGGCGTCGAGCTGCTGTTCGTCCACACCCTGCTGCAGAGCCCCACGGCCACGCTGTGCCTGGGCCCGCTGACCGGAGAGCTGCCATGAGCGACCTCGAGACGAAGTTCCCCCGCGCCCTGTGGATCCGCCTGATCATCTACATCGCCGTCGGCCATGTCCTGGCGGCGTTCCTCTTCCTGCTGTTCGCCTTGGGGGCGAAGAACTGACCCAGGCCGGTTCTCTTTCCACTCGCGCGCGGTATAGCCGGGGCGGTTGCGTCGCGACCGGGTCAGTCCAGCAGGCGTTCGCGCAGCCGGTCCCGGGACTCCGGGGTGAGGCCGAGGCCCTGGTGCAGATAGGTGTCCACGCCGCCCCAGGTCTCCTCGATGGTCTCGAACGCGGCCTGGAGGTACTCGGCGCGGGCGTCGAAGAGGGGGCTCAGCAGCTCCATGACCTCCGGGGTGTAGGCGGTCTCCGCGCTGCCGCTGCGGCGGACCTTGTAGCGCCGGTGCTTGGCGTTGGACTCCAGGTAGTCGACGACGATCGCCTCGCGCTCCACGCCCAGCGCGAGGAGCGTCACGGCTATGGAGATGCCCGCGCGGTCCTTGCCCGCCGCGCAGTGCATCAGGGCGGGCACGCTGTCCTCGGCGAGCGCCCGCAGCACCCGGGAGTGCTCGGCGGTGCGCTCCTTGACGATCGACCGGTACGAGGCGATCATCCGGGCCGCCCCCTTGCCGTCGGCGAGGATGCCGCGCAGCTGGTCGAGGTCGCCGTCGCGGACCATCTTCCAGAACTCGGCGCCGTCCGCCGGGTCGCTCAGCGGCAGGTTCACGTTCCGCACGCCGGGCAGCTCGACGTCCGGGCCCTCCAGCTGCTGGTCGGCCGCGTTGCGGAAGTCGAAGACCGTGTGCAGGCCCAGGGAGGCGAGGAAGGCCGCGTCGTCCTCGGTCGCGTGCGCCAGATGGCCGCTGCGGAACAGTACGCCGTGCCGCACCCGCCGCCCGTCCACGGTCGGCAGTCCGCCGACGTCACGGAAATTGCGCACTCCGGCCAGCTCCGGCTCGGTCGACGGGACCTGCTGCGTCACGGGGGCTCCTCTCGGTCGGGCCCCGCCGTCGCGGCTCGTCGGCGGGCACTCCGTCGACCATACGACATCGGTTTCCTCGGGCAAGGAGTTGTCCACAGGCATTGTCACCAGGCCCGCACCGCCCGATGATGTTGGCACTTGAGCGGATCTGTTGGCACCTGTGAGGTCTTAGTGGTGGACATCGCCGAAGACGGTCGTACCTGGCTCCTCTCGGGGCCCACCAGCAGTTATGCCCTGCATCTCACCGACGCGGACGAGCTGCTCCACCTGCACTGGGGGCCGCGCATCGCCCTCGCCGACGCGGAGGCCCTGGCCGGGGACCCGCTGCCCGGCTACTGGCCCTTCGAGTCCCCGCTCGACGGCCGCGAGGAGTACCCCGTCGAGGGCGGCCCCCGCTTCGTCCGCCCGGCCCTGTCCGTGCGCACCGACGAGCGACGCGGCACCGAGTGGCGTTTCGTGTCGTACCAGACGGAGGGCGACGAGCTGAGACTGCGCTTCGACGACGACGGCCTCGCGGTCACCCTGCACTACCGGATGCGCGGCGACGTCGTCGAGCGCCGGGTCACCGTGGCGAACGGCACGCACGCACGCGTGGAGCTGCTGCGCGCCGACGCGGCCACCTGGACCCTGCCCGAGCGCGACGGCTGGCGGCTGTCCCAGCTGCACGGCCGCTGGGCCGCCGAGTCCCGGCTGACCGCCGCACCGCTCACCTACGGCGAGACGGTCATCGGCAGCCGCCGCGGACACACCGGCCACCAGCACCTGCCCTGGGTGGCGCTCGACACCGACGCCACCGAGGAGCACGGCGAGGTCTACGGCTGCGCGCTCGGCTGGTCCGGCTCCTGGCGCATCGCGATCGCCCAACTCCCGGACGCGCGCGTGCAGATCACCGGCGGCGCCGGCTACGACGACTCGGGCCTGCTGCTCCTCCAGCCGGGGGAGTCGTACACCACACCCGTCTTCGCGGGCCTGTGGAGCGACGGCGGCTTCGGCGGCGCCAGCCGCACCTGGCACGCCTACCAGCGCGCGCACGTCATCCCGGACGCCGAGCGGGACCGGCCGGTGCTCTTCAACTCCTGGGAGGCGACGAACTTCGACATCTCCGAGGAGCAGCAGCTCGCGCTGGCCCGCCGGGCCGCCGGGATCGGCGTGGAGCTGTTCGTGGTGGACGACGGCTGGTTCGGTGCCCGCACCAGCGACCGGGCGGGCCTCGGCGACTGGACCCCCAACCCCGACCGCTTCCCGCGGGGCCTGAAGCCCCTCGCCGAGCAGGTGCACGGCCTCGGCATGCAGTTCGGCATCTGGGTCGAGCCCGAGATGGTCAACCCGGACAGCGACCTGTACCGCGCCCATCCCGACTGGGTGCAGTACCAACCTGGGCGCAGGCGCACGGAACTGCGCAATCAGCTCGTCCTCAACCTCGCCCGCGAGGACGTCCAGGAGTACCTCTGGGAGCGGCTGGACACCCTCCTCTCCAGCGCCCCGATCGACTATGTGAAGTGGGACTTCAACCGCTGCTTCACCGACGCCGGCTGGCCCGGCGAGCCGTATCCGCAGCGCCTGTGGGTGGACCACGTCCGCGCCCTGTACGCCCTGCTGGACCGGCTCCGTGCGGCCCACCCGGGCGTTGCCTTCGAGTCCTGCTCGGGCGGCGGCGGCCGGATCGACCTGGGTGTGCTGAGCCGTACCGACCAGGTGTGGACCTCCGACAACACCGACCCGCTGGACCGGCTCGCCATCCAGCACGGCTTCAGCCAGATCCACCCCGCCCGGGTCATGGCCGCCTGGGTCACCGACAGCCCGAACACCCAGCTCAACGGCCGGGTCAGCACGCTGCGGTTCCGTTTCGTCAGCGCCATGGCGGGCGTCCTCGGGGTCGGCGGCGACCTCACCGAGTGGACCGATGAGGAGTTGGCCGAGGCCCGGCAGTGGGTCGGGCTCTACAAGGAGATCCGCCCGGTCGTCCAGCACGGCGAGCTGTACCGGCTGCGGCCTCCGGCCGGCGGCCTGAGTGCCGTGCAGTACGTCAAGGGGGAGGAGGCGGTGGTCCTCGCCTGGCTCCAGGCGCAGAGCTACGGCGAGCCGGTCCCGGCGCTGCGGCTGCGCGGACTCGACCCGACGGCGTCGTACGCATGTCGCGAAACGGGCGAAGTCCACCGGGGCGCCGTCCTGTTGCACCACGGGCTGCGCACCGGACTCAAGGGCGACCTGGACGCGACGGTTCTCCGCCTCCGTCGCATCTGACCCCTATGTTCGAAAATTGGCCTCGGCGCGACCGGCAACCCTGGTCCGGCCTACCCTGGCCCGGCCTTCGGTGGGCAGCCGTATTCCTGGATTGGCAAATTATTTAAGAGTGGCTCATCTCACCGTTCGTCAACCCCTCCTTACGGTCGCGTAGGTCACATCCGAAGGTGAATCATGGTCCTTCGTGGCAGACGATTCGAAGAATGACAACAGATCAGTGATCGGGTCGTACGTGGCGGTGGGGGACAGCTTCACCGAGGGCGTCGGCGACCCCGGGCCCGACGGGGCGTTCGTGGGCTGGGCCGACCGGTTCGCGGTACTGCTCGCCGACCGGCGGCCCGAAGGCGACTTCAAATACACCAATCTCGCGGTACGCGGGAAGCTGCTCGACCAGATCGTGCAGGACCAGCTCCCGAAGGCCGTCGAACTGGCCCCGGACCTGGTCTCCTTCTGTGCGGGCGGCAACGACATCATCCGCCCCGGCACCGACCCGGACGAGGTGGCCGAGCGCTTCGAACGGGCCGTGGCCCAGCTGACCGAGGCCGCGGGCACGGTGCTGGTGACGACCGGCTTCGACACCAGGGGCGTCCCCTTGCTCAAGCATCTGCGCGGCAAGATCGCCACGTACAACGGGCACGTCCGCGCCATCGCCGACCGGTACGGCTGTCCCGTGCTCGACCTGTGGTCCCTGAAGTCCGTGCAGGACCGCAGGGCCTGGGACAGCGACCGCCTCCATCTCTCGCCCGAGGGGCACACGCGCGTGGCGCTGCGCGCCGGCCAGGCCCTCGGCCTGCGGATCCCGGCCGACCCGGAGCAGCCGTGGCCGCCGCAGCCGCCCCGGGGCACCCTGGACATCCGTCGCGACGACGTCCACTGGGCCCGTGAGTACCTCGTCCCGTGGATCGGCCGCCGTCTGCGCGGCGAGTCCTCCGGCGACCACGTCACAGCGAAGGGCACCTTGTCGCCCGACGACATCAAGATGCGGATCGCTTCGGTGGCCTGAGCCACGACGGCGTGCCCCGCACCGCGTGGATCGCGGTGCGGGGCACGGCTGTGCTTGGGGCGGGGGCGCCTCGGTGCGGGTGGGGGCGTGGTGCCTGCGGACATCGCCGACGACGGTGGTGGTCACGGTGTCCGGAGTTCTGCGGTGCGAGCCGCTCCGGTGACGCCGGTGGCGCACGGAAGGACCGGGACCCGGTCGGGGACTGCGCGATGCCGAGGGGCGCCGAGCGGTGCGGTACTTCGCGGTCTTCCGGCCGGCCCGGTACTTCGCGGTCTTCCGGCCGGCGACCGAACCCCGCGGCCGAGGCGGCGCGGCGCGAGGCGGGTGAAGGTCTAGCGTTCGGTCAACGCGCTCCGCTCCAGGCCCAGTTCCCGGGCGAGCGCGTCGTCGACCCACTCCTGCGCGCGCGCCCGTGGCACCGCTCCCGGGTACGACGTCAGCTGGACCGCCAGCCCGTCCAGCAGCGCGGTCAGTCGCAGCGCGGCGCCTGCCGGGTCGGCGCAGGCGAACTCGCTCGCCGCCACACCCTCGGCGAGGACGTCGGCGATCGCGGCCTTCCACTGCCGGTCCAGGTCCCGGGTGACCTCCCGCAGGGCGGGCTCGCGCAGGGCCACGGCCCAGCCCTCGATCCACAGCCGCCAGCCCTTGGCCTGCCCGGTCGGCGCGTACCAGCGCACCGCGGCCCGCAGCCGGCGCAGTGCGGACGTCCGCCGGCCCAGCAGCTTGCGCAGATGTGCGAGGTCGTCCTGTGCCGCGTAGGCGAACGCCGCCGCGACCAGCTTCTCCTTGGTCGAGAAGTGGTACAGCACCAGCGCGTTGCTCACCCCGAGCGCCGCGGCCACGTCGGCGATCCTGACGGCCGCCACGCCCCGCACCTCGATCTGCCCGATGGCGGCCCGCAGCAGCTCCTCCCGCCGCTCGGCCACGCTCAACCGCACTCTCGCCACATGGTCACCCTAATCCGTTGTCAGGGACAGCACCGAAGGGGCCCGTTCCTCCGGCCTGCTCGGAGCGCGTTCGGGGGAGGCTCGACGGGCCCCCTCACCGGTACCAGCCGAACCGGTCCGCGATCACCGGCAGCCGGTCGGTCACCAGGGCGTGTGCGGCCGTTCGCGGGGTCGTACCGTCGGCGTCCGCGCGGTCCAGCATCAGCTCGACCAGGGCCCGCATGGAGCGCCGGATGTGCGCGAACGCCTCCTCGGCATCGGCGCCGATGTCACCGAACAGGGTCCACCACCACCAGGCGTTCGTACCGGAGTTGACCACCACGTCCGGCAGCACGGTCACCCCGCGCGCGGCCAGCAGCTCCTCCGCCTCGGGCAGCACGGGCATGTTGGCGGCCTCGACAATCCAGCGGGCGCGGATCCGGTCCTGGCCGACGGTGTCGATCGCGTACGACACGGCCGCCGGCACAAGCACCTCCGCGTCGGCGGACAGCCAGGCGTCGCCGGGCAGTTCGCGGTCGCCGGGGCGCAGCACACGGCGGTCGACGGTGCCGTGACCGTCCCGCGCGGCGAGCAGCGCCTCGACGTCCAGCCCCGCCGGATTGGCGATCGTGCCCTTGATGTCGGCGACCGCGACCACGGACAGGCCCGCCCGCGCGAGGAACCGCGCGGTGGCCCCGCCCATCGTGCCGAGCCCCTGCACGGCCACCCGGGTGCCCGCGTACGGCACGGACGCCCGGTCCAGTGCCGCGAGCACCGACTCGGCCACCCCGCAGCCGCCGGCCAGTTCGTCCAGGCCGATGCCGTCCACCTCGACCGCGAAGGCGTCCGCGAGCCGCTTGCGGGCCGTCGCCTCATCGTCCAGCAGCGGGTACACCGCCTGGATGGAGGAGACCAGTCCCGCCTCGGCCGCCGCACGGTCCACCAGGTCCTGGGTGAGGCCGAGATCCTCGCCGGTGGTCCAGCAGCTCTCGATGTACGGCCGCATGGCGCGCAGATACCGGACCAGCAGCCCGTACGCCCGCGGATCCCGGGGGTCGCAGTCGATGCCGCCCTTGGCGCCGCCCAGGGGGACGTAACGGGCCTCGGGGTCGTAGTGCAGGGCCTCCTTCATCGTCATGCCCCGGGCGAGCCCCGCCACCTCCTCCAAGGTGCAGCCGGGGCGCATCCGCAGCCCGCCGCTGGCCACGCCGCGCACCAGCCGGTCCACGACGAGGAAGCCCTGGCGGCCGGTGACGTGGTCGGTCCAGACGAGCGACATCAGGGGAGCGGGGGCGGTCATGGGATCTCCTCGGGGACGGTGATCAGGGTGGGACCGGGACCGGGACCGGGGCCGGTGCAGGGCCTCGGCGAGGACGCGCGCCGGCGCGGTGGGAACGCTGGGCAACGGGAGTTGGAGCTGTACGGCGGTCGCCGGTTCCCGCAGGGTGAACCGCAGTCTGCCGCCGCCGCTCGGCACGCGCACCTGCCGGTGCGGTTCGCCGACCTCGGCGCCGAGGCCCACGGGCACCGGATTCAGCGTGCGTCCCGTGCGGCGGTCTCGGCATCCTGCGCAGTCTGCTACTGAATCACCGGTCAGTATCCGGAGCCGGTCCGAAGCCTGTCAATGTGCCGGATGGGCGTTCAGCGGTGCCGCGCCGGATCCACAGGGGCACCCCGGCCGGGCCGGGCTGTCGGAGGCGCCGACCATAATGGGGAGCCTCACCCACTCCACCGGGAGGTACCGTGACCGGACTGCGTTCCTCGAGCTCCGGCCTCCGCGCGCTGCGGCCTGCGGCCTTCGGCGCGGATCCGGGAGGTGAGCGCCTGGCACGCATCCGTCGCTCCCCCCACTTCAAGGACGGCGTCTTCCAGAACCCGGGCGGTGTGGCACGCACCCGGCCCTCCGGTTCCACGCTGGACCTCGCGAAGATGTTCCTCGACAAGGACACCCGGCCCCGGCGCGCTCCGAAGGGCACCATCCCGGTCCATCCGACGACCTTCGCCGACCTGGCCGAACCGCCCGTCACGGGACTGCGGCTGACCTGGATGGGCCACTCCAGCGTCCTCGCGGAGATCGACGGTCATCGGGTGCTGTTCGACCCCGTCTGGGGCGAGCGCTGCTCCCCGTTCCCCTTCGCCGGACCCAGACGGCTGCACCCCGTGCCGCTGCCGCTGGCCGCGCTCGGCGAGGTCGACGTGGTCGTCATCTCGCACGACCACTACGACCACCTGGACCTGCCCACCATCAAGGCTCTGGCCGGCACGGACACCCTGTTCGCCGTGCCGCTCGGTGTCGGCGCCCACCTCGAGCACTGGGGTGTCTCCCCGGACCGGCTGCGCGAGCTGGACTGGCACGAGTCGGCCCGGGTCGGCGGCCTCACCCTCACCGCGACGCCCGCCCGCCACTTCTGCGGCCGCGGCCTGCGCAACACCCAGCACACCCTCTGGGCGTCCTGGGTCGTCGCCGGCGAGGAGCACCGGATCTACCACAGCGGGGACACGGGCTATTTCGACGGCTTCGAGGACATCGGAGCGGCCCACGGGCCCTTCGACGCCACGATGATCCAGATCGGGGCCTACAGCGAGTTCTGGCCCGACATCCACATGACCCCCGCGGAGGGCCTGCGTGCCCACCTCGACCTCCAGGGCGGGGACCCGCACGGCGCGCTGCTCCCGATCCACTGGGGCACCTTCAACCTCGCCCCGCACCCCTGGGCCGAGCCGGGCGAGTGGACGAAGGACGCGGCCGAGGAGGCCGGCCAGGCGGTGGCCCTGCCCCGGGCCGGTGAGCCCTTCGAACCGGCCGGGAAGCTTCCCACGGACACCTGGTGGCGCGCTGTGTCCCACCCGATCGCCCACCCGTGGCACCGACCGCGGCCGGTGGTGCCGGCGGCCGCTGAGGAGCGGAGCGGCGATCTCGATCTCGCGGGTGAGGTGTGACATCGGGCGAGCATGAAATCGGCCGGGTCACAGAGGCGTTGAGCCGGCATCGGATGGCTTGGCGCCGGTTTCCCGACACTCGTCCTGATGGAGTGTCAGGCGTGTTGCGAGGCTGGTCAGGTGGTCTGATGGCCAAGCCGGCGAGGCAGTATCGCCGAGACGGACCTGATCGGGTTCAGTTCTGGGCCGTAGGCCGGACGACGATCTCGTTCACGTCGACGGTGGCAGGCTGCTCGATGGCGAACGCGATGGCCTGGGCGATCGCCTGGGGCGGGATCGCGATCCGGTCCCGCATCTCCGTGATCTCCGCTCGGACCTGTGGATTCGTTGATGCCTCGGCGAAGTCGGTCCCGATGACGCCGGGCGAGACGGTGGTCACCCGCAAGGAGTCACCGGCTTCCTGGCGCAGGCCCTCACAGATGGCGCGGACCGCGGACTTGGTACCGGCGTAGACCGCCATGGCCGGCACGATGCGAAATGCGGCAGTGGAGGCGATGGTGATGAACTGGCCCGTGCCCTGGGCGCGGAAGACCGGCAGCGCGGCGCCGATCCCGTGCAACACGCCTTTGATGTTGATGTCGACCATCTGGTCCCACTCGTCGACCCGCAGATCGTCGAGAGGCGAGATCGTGCCGGCTCCGGCGTTGCTGACCAGCACGTCGAGCCGGCCGAAGCGCTCGCCCGCCAGCGCGACCAGGGTGTGCAGGTCGTCCCTTCGGGTCACGTCCGTGCGGGTCTGTACGGCCGCGCCGCCCGCCTTCTCGATCCGGGCCACCAACTCCGCGAGGCGCTCGGACCGGCGCGCACCCAACACGAGCCGCGCGCCTCGCTCGGCGAGCAGCAGCGCGGTCGCCTCGCCGATGCCGCTGCCGGCTCCCGTGATCGCCACGACCTTGCCGTCGATTCCCGACATGATGTCTTCCTCTTCCTTCTCGGTACCGGTTCCGGGTGATCGCCCCGAACGCGTCCGCGCGCCGGGACCGCCCGGCGCCGGGGGAAGAGCGGCCGCAGGCCACCGGTGAGAGCCGCACCTCCCGCTCGGGGCTCAGTCTGCGATGGCTTTAGCCTGGTATCCAGAGCGCGTTCATTCTGGAACCAGAGGTGTCATCCTCCATGCCGCAACAGCCGGACCAACGCCGTGAGCTGGGCGCTTTCCTCCGCAGCCGCAGAGAGCGCATCACCCCTGACGAGGTCGGGCTGCCCCCCACCGGCCGACGCCGGACCCCGGGCCTGCGCCGGGAGGAACTCGCGCTGCTCGCCGGGATCAGCGCGACCTGGTACACGTACCTTGAGCAGGGCCGGAACATCCGCGCCTCGGACCAGGTGCTCGAGGCCCTCGCCGCGGTGCTGCAACTCGACCGGCACGAGCGCGATCACCTCTTCCGGCTGGCCGGACACGCGCCCGCGGCCGAACCCGAAGCACCCGAGCCGCTCCCGGCCGAGGTGGCGGCCGTCCCGCTCCTGCTCCAGCCGCACCCGGCGTACATCATCGGCGGCACCTACGACGTGCTCAGCTGCAACCAGGCGGCAGATGAACTCTTCCCGCGCCTCACCACACCCGCGGACCTGCCGGCGAACTTCGCGCGCTGGGTGTTCCTCGAACCCGCGGCCCGGGACGTTCTGGTCGACTGGGAGCCCGAGGCACGCGGCCTGCTTGCCCGGTTGCGGACGCTGGCCGGCCGCCACCCGGGCGATGTCCGGTACACCCGGCTGATCGACGAGTTGAACGCGGGCAGCCCGCACGTGCGTGCCTGGTGGCCGCAGTACGACGTGCAAGCCCGGCACGGCGGACGCAAACGGCTGCGGACCCCGGGACGCGGGACGGTCGATTTCGCCTACACCGCGTTCCACCTGGCCGAACAGCCGGAACAGACACTGGTGATCTACTCCGACGGCCGGGAATCCGCCGCTTGATCCTGGCGGCTACTCGCGCGGTGTCGGGGCGACGGCAACGGTCCACATTCCATGGCCGCGTTCCATGGCCGCTATGGCGGAACCTGTCCGGGTCGGCGTCCGTGCGGGCGGTAGGCGTCGTGGGTGTCCACGGGGGCACCGCCGCCCTTGGTGCCTCCGCCGGGTATGTGGATCGTGTCGCCCACGGCGGCAGCGGCGGTGCCGTGGCGGGGCACCGGCATGGGCGCGAGGGTCCGCCAGCGGTCGCGCGTGGTGTCGTATGCCTCGGTGTCGGGGAAGACGCCGTGGGATCCCGGTGCCGGATTTCCTTCACCGCCGAAGGTGTAGATCGTCGTGCCGACGGCCGCCGCCGCGATGCCGCCGCGAGCCGTCGGCATGGGGGCACGCCGGCCCCACCTACGGGTGCGCAGGTCGAGGGCGAAGACCTCGCCCCGTACGTGGGCCTGCCCCCGGTCACGGCCACCGACGACGTAAAAGGTCGCCGCGATGAGGGCGCCACCGGCGTGGTCGCGGGCTTCGGGCAGGCTGGGCAGGGTTTCCCAACGGCCGGTGGTGACGTCGAAGCAGGACACGGTATCGACGGTGTCCTGAAGGCCGCCGGGCTGGGGCGTCAGTGTCCGCATCCCGCCCGCGAGGTAGATCTTCGGTCCGTGCACGCCGATGGCTGCGCTGCCCCGCTCGGTGCCCGGCGGCATGAACGGCACGGGGGACCACTGGTTCGTGCGCGGGTCGAAGACATAGGCGTTGGGCAGCGCCTGCCAGGATTCCCCGCCGGAAAGGCCGCCGAGCACGTAGATCTTGCCGCCGACCGCCGCGGCGTTGGGGTGATTCATCGCCACCGGCAGCGGAGCGACGTCCGACCAGCGCCCGGTCCGGGAGTCGTAGACCTCGACCCGGTTGGTGGTGGTGAAGCCGCCGCCCGGTGTCGGGGTGATGCCCGCGATCACGTAGACCTTGCTGCCGAGGGCGACGGTACCGTGCTCCTGCCGGGCGCCGCCTCCGATGGGCGGCAGCCCCTGCCACCCGGTGCGGTACCCGCCCGGGACCCGTGAGCTGGGAGTGCCCGGTGAGCCGGACGGATCCACGGGGCCGGAATGGGCGTGAGCCGGCACAGCGGGTGCGTCCAGCGCGGCCAGCAAGGCCGTTCCACGGATCAGAACGTCGCGTCGGAACATCTCATCTTGCCTCTCCCTCCTGCGGGTTGGTGGTGGCCGCCTGCGTCGCCGACCCGGCTGCGGATGCGCCGGGCCGGCGCCGATGGAGGTGCGGTCAGCCTGCGGGCGCCTGCTGGATCTCGGCGGCGGTCAGGACGTGGCCGCCGATGCCCCAGCCGCCGTCGGGCACCTCCTCGACGAGCACCAGGGTGGTGGCGCGGGCACGTTCGCCGTAGATCTCGGTGTACAGGTCGGTGGTGCGGGTGATGATCTGCGCCTTCTGCTCGTCGGTGAGGGTGCCTGCGGGGACCTTGAAGTTCGCGTACGGCATCGCGTTCGCTCCTGCCGGAGTTGGGATGGGCGGGCTGCGGCGTCGTGCGTTCGCCGCCCTCCCACCATCACCTGGTCCGCGGACGGCAGCCAGGCTGTGCACACCCTGGGGTTGCCGTCCCCTGGTTCGCCTGGGTCGTACGCGGCACGATGCGGGCATGGACCTTTCCGAACTCGCGGCGTTCCTCAAGTCCCGGCGCGCGCGGATCCGGCCGTCCGACGCCGGTCTGCCCGCCGGGCCCCGGCGCCGGGTCCCCGGACTGCGGCGCGAGGAGGTGGCTCAGCTCGCAGGCTTGTCGGTCGACTACTACACCGAGCTGGAGCGCGGGCGCGGCCCCCAGCCGTCGGCACAGGTCCTGGCCGCCCTCGCCCGTGCGCTGCGCCTCGGCGGCGACGAGCGCGACCATCTGTTCCACCTCGCCGAGCGTCCCGTGCCCCTGGCCGCGGGCGGCCTGGCCGCGCACATCACGCCGGGGCTGCCGGCGCTCCTCGACCGGCTCGCGGCGACTCCCGCGCAGATCACCACCGACCTGCACCAGACCCTCGTACAGAACGAGGCGGCCATCGCGCTCGTGGGCCGGCAGCCGACCGGGCGCGGGGCCAGGGCGAGCTTCATCCACCGCTGGTTCACCGATCCCGCTTCCCGCGCCCTCTACCGTCGGACGAACACCCGCACCAGTCCCGGGTGTTCGTCGCCGACCTGCGGGCTGTCGCCGCACGGCGCGGCCGTGATGCCGAAGTGGGCGGTCTTGTGGGCGAGTTGCGGCGGCGCAGCGAGGAGTTCGCCGCGCGGCGTCAATGAAGATCATTAATGGTGGGTTGCCTCCGGCAGTAGACCCTGGGGGGTGGCCAGCCGGTTGAGCAGGCCGGTGAGTGCGGCCCTCTCCGTCGCGGTCAGGTTTGCGGCGAATTCGGCGTCGGCGGACTGTGCCAGCTCTCCGCAGGCTGCGAGCAGTTCCCGGCCATGCTCGGTCAGTTTCAGCACCTGGCGTCGGCGGTCGGCCGGATCCCTTACCCGCTGAATCGCACCGAGCTTCTCGAGGTGGTCGGCCAATGCCACGACGAGGCTGGGCGCGACGCCCATCACCCCGGCGATCTCAAGCTGCGACGAGGCCCTCCCGGTGTCCAGCACCACCATCAATCCGACGTGCTTGGGCTTGAGTTCATGGGCCTTGATGCGGGCCGCGAAGAGATCGATCGCCATCGTCCCGAGTACGCCGAGGCGGAAAACGACGCTGGAGTTCACCTTGCCAAGAGCCATAGATGCAATGCTACATTAGCCGAATCATTCACACTCTGAATGATTCGAATGGTGACCGAAATGGCGAAAGGGTCAGTCATGCTCAGTCCTGCCACCGTCCAGCTGCACCTCGCCGATCTCCAGGAAGGCATCGTCGAGCTCAGCGGCACGACTTCACCGGCCACGATCAGGCGATCCGTGGGCTTCCTGGCCCACCTGGCTCAGCTGCTGGACATCCCGGTCACCCTCTCGGCGGCGCCACGCCCGGGTGGCCCTGCGGTCATCGAGGAGGCATCCATCCCCCAAACGCCCGTCTTCGTCCGCAGCGGACCGTGCGCCTGGGACGATGCGGCCACCCGCCGGGCCATCACCTCCCAGCCCCGTAAGAACCTGGCCATCTGCGGCGTGACCAGCGAGATCGTCGTACTGCACACGGCACTTGACGCCATCGCGGCAGGCTATGAGGTCTCCGTACTCCTCGACGCCTGCGGTGGACTCTCGCCGCGCACCGAGCAGGCCGCCTTCCGCCAAATCGAGGCGGCCGGAGGCAGGATCACCAGCGTCGCCAGCCTCGCCACCGACCTCGTGCGCGACTTCACCACCCCGACGGGCCAAGAGGTCATCTCGGCCCTGCACGGTCTGATCCAGCACCCCGCGGCCGAACCGGCACGGTAGCCACCAGCGCATGCCCGGCCAGACGGGGTTTCTGTGCGGTCGCTGGTGATCTTCGTGTGCTGATGTGCGGTGGATGCCTGTCCCCGCAGTTCAGCGCACTCCGCCAGACGGAGACATCACACGGCGAAGCTCAGTAACGTGCTTTCGGTGTCGTAGACCGGGGAGGGGCCCAGGATGACCGGGACGTGGTGGCTCATGCAGGGAGAGGTGCGGGTCGGTGAACTCCGTGAGTACGGGATCGACCAGCCGACATTCTTGTGCCACTTCCTGCCTGGTCCGGGCTGGGAGCCCGTCAGCCCGCTGTTCGAGGCGTGGGCGGCCGTACAGGGCCCTGACCCTGACGGGAGCCGACACGCAAAGGCCATCCGGCCTTTGATGGATCTGGGGCTGACCCTGCACCCTTCGGACGGTAGCGTGCCCTTGGGCCTCTTCAGGGACTGCATCCTGCGCATCGATGGGAACACGGCCCGTCTCCGTTGCTGATCAGCCGATAAACGCGCGTGCCTGTTCACCCCGGCGCTGTTACGGTGCCGCATCGTGAGTACGGACATCCACGGCGGCATCGAGTTTCGTCACCCCGGCGTCGGCACCGACTACTACGACGGTGAGGCGTGGGTGGCCGCCATGGACCTTTGGCCGCTGTACGACGAGACCGACTACGCGGCCTTCGGCTGTCTCTTCGGAGTACGCAACTACGCGGGCTTTCAACCGCTCGCACCAGACCGCGGCCTTCCCGCCGATCTGTCGAACGGGATGCGTTCGCAGTTGGGTCCTGGGTCGGAGCGGGCGACCTGCACGGCGCGACCTGGGTCAGCTGGGCGGAGCTTGCTTCGATGGATCTCGCGACCGCGCCTGATCACTTCATCGGCCGGCTGACCTGGCGCACGAAATCGCTGCCTTCGACACTGCATCAACAACTCGTTTCCGATTCCTGGCCGCCGGAAGCTCTGTCTGCGGTAGGTGTGCCGCCCGCGGACTTGCGCAATGCGACGGAACGCGTGGAGTGGGCCACCGACGAAGTGATCGGCACATACGAACCGTTGACCGTTGGCGCCGTCCTGGGACCCGAAACGCACTGGCCACATGTATTCGCCGTGTTGAAGGCCCTGGCAGGCCGCTTCGGTGATGACGGCGTCCGCCTGGTCGTGGCGTTCGACTGACCGCACGGAGCCTCCCATCTCGGCGGACTCGCGAGCCATCCGGACTGGCAACCCGCACGGTGCTGCGGCTGGCGTACTCCGTCGTAGCGAGCAGCAGTCGAAAATCGGTGGCCACCTGAGCTGGCCGACCCCACGCTGTACGCCATGGAAGAACCGCACCACCGGATCCGTGCGCTCCACACGGCATCCACGATCACCGTCTACCAGGCCTACGCCCCTGAAATCGGAGTGCCCGCTGTCCGCGACGGCCGCTTTCCCTCCACGTGGCTGCGGGATCGCATGACGTGGATTAGACCCAGCTTCCTGTGGATGATGTACCGCTCTAACTGGGGCACCAGTGCCGGGCAGGGGACCGTTCTTGCCGTCGAGATCACCCGCGTCGGCTTCGACTGGGCGCTGCGCCACGCCTGCCTGTCGAGCTACGTTCGCGGCCTGCATCCCGATCGCGGTCCCCCGGCGCTGCGCTCATCGCCGCCGGAATCGCCGATGACATCGCGCGCTACTGCGAGATAGCCCGCGAAGAGTTCGGGAAGGGGGTGAGCCATTGACGAGACATGACCGTGAAGCAGAAAAAGCCCACCACCTGGACAGAATCTGCCGGACGTTCTCCACCAAGATCGGCCCGGAATCGGCGAAGCGCCTGGCTCGCCTCCTGGAACGACCGCCAGGGGGCAAGCTCGAATAAGACACCTAGTGTCTCGTGATCCCGTACGTGCCACTCACGACCCAGCAGGAGATCCTGGGGTGACCTGCGAGGCTTCGCTTGAAGCATCGGTAACGGGATCACGAAACACTAGTGATTCTCCGAACATACTCTGAAGCGGAATGGGTCTAAATGCTCGGAGACACTCAGGGTACTCTGAGATCAAGGCTTCCGCCATGAGCTCCTTCTCACCTGCTGGCTGGGCAGGGTGAAATAAGCTCTGTCACGCGTGCCACTGAAATCGAGATCCGCTAGAAAGCATTTACGCTGTCAATGAGGAGACTCTTGTTCGCCTCGTTGACGTAGACCTCGATGCGAATGGTCTTGCTTGCCGTCGGGTTGGGAAAATCGAGAGTGGACGTGACAAGGGTCCACTCGTTCCCTGCGACGAACGCAGCCGGCATGGGTCGGTTAGGGTCCGTGTCGAGTTGCCATATGGCAAGCGCCCCCGAGACGGGACCATCGAGACCGGCGCGGACCCAGGCAAAGGCCGAGATGCTCGTCAGCCCCTGAGGCGTGATCACATCCTGCCCGACGGAGCCGCTCGCAACCGAGGACCGCAGTGTCAGGAAGATGCTTCCAGACTTGGCGCTAACCCCTTGCACAGGATCGAAGCCGAGGGTAGTGGCGTTCGCGAAATTAATGCGCGCCCAATGATCTTCCTTACCCTCAAAGCTCGGGTTTATCAAAAAAGACACTTCCACCTCCTCTATTCGCGCATCGAGTGGGAAAAGTATCGCGGTTTACCCGCCCTGGCAAGACCTGCGAAGAGCGTATTTTAGATTGCCACGGCCCTCGCAAACAACTTTTCTCCGATTCGCCACCTATTATCTCGTGACCCTGTTCGTGTCACTCATGCCCCAGCAAGATAAGCATCGGTAACGGGATCGCGAGACATTAGAGGGGACCTGGTGATCAGGCCCCCTCTTCCCTGTCCTGGGAGGATTACGGCGTTCATCCGCTCGTACTCCTCCGCCTCCTTCAGGGCTTCCCAGTTCACCCGCGCGTGCGGCCCAACAAGGCCATCCAGAGCCTCGGTGGTCGGACGGACGATCATCTTGCGCTCTATCTCCGCGATGCGCGCCTCAACGGTCTTGCGTATCTCGCGATACTCCCGAGTCTTCAGCTCCTGCTTCTGCCACATGTCCTTGAGCTCGTCCAACGCGCGACGGTCGGCCTCGATCGCGGTCCGATCCTCCTCCGACAGTTCAGGGGGCGTCGGCGCCTCCGACAGATCAAGCCGCTCAAGGAGGTTGATGGTGGCTTCGCTCACGAACTCTTCCAAGATCGGTGCGGAGACGGCCCTGTTGCAGCGCGGAGTGTCCAGCCGGTAGGCGCGGCGCTCACGGACTTCGAGCCACGTCCCCCGATCGATGATCGCGGGCCACTCGCCATCCCTCACCTCCTCGCTCCGGAAGACACGGATCCCGGCGACGTGGCGGTTGTCGAGAACATCCCGCACTCGCGGGGCACTTCAGCTGCGCCCCTCGGCGGTCTTCTCGCCGCGTTCGTACAGCTCCTTGGCCAGTTGGACCGGGCTCACTCCGTCGAGATGGCGAGTGAAGATCTCCCGCACGGTGGCGGCCTCTTCAGGGACGATCGCCGTGCCGGTCTTGTCGTACCCGTGGCGTCGTCGGCCGGTGTGCGGCCTCCCATCCTGCACGCGGTCAATCATGGAGTCGATCAGTCGGCGCGACGTGTCGTCACTCGACCGGCACGCGTGCGCGACCTCGATACGCAAGAAGAAGCGGTCATCGGGGTCCGCGAGATCACGCCGGTTCGCCTGACCATGCAACGTGATGTCGTGATCGCCGGCGATCTGCAACAGCTCTTCGAGATCGCGCGGCTGTCGCATCAGCCGGTCCGGGTGGTACGTGAGGACGTGTCGCACGTGGCCCTCGCTGGCCTCGGCCAGTAGCGCATCCCACCCCCGGCCGCTTGCGCTCCCGCTGCCATGCCGACCGGTTATTGTCCACGAAGACCTGGTCTTCATCGACTATCAACCCAAGCCGGTCCGCCACCTCGCGGCAGATGCTCTCCCGGCGCTCCATGCCCGTCTGGTCGTCGTCGTTCACGTGGGAGATACGGCAGTACATCGCCGCCGACTCCCCTGCTCAGTTGGCGCGATGCTTCTTCTCCCGCTGCCCGCCGACTGCCTGCCTGGCTCGGAGGGCCCTCCGTAACCGGGCGTCCGTCTGCTGGTCCTTGTCGTCTTCAGCCGTGGGAAGAGGTTATGAACGCGGCTTGTTCCATGTCATCCGGTCCCGCTGCCACACCGCCGGGAAACGGCCCTCCCGGGCCGCCGGCAGGCCTATCTCCGGGCCGTACGCCTGGTAGACGATGACCGTGGAGTCCGTGTGCCGGGCATGAATCTGGTATTTGGGTTCTGCCACGGGGACCAGGGTGGGCACGCCGTTCCGTACGCGCCATCGAGTTACCGCCCGGTCCGTTCGGTGATCAAGTGGACCTTCGGGCGTCATGACCTGCGGCGGAGGGGCTGCCGGTCTATTGATCAGGGGTCTCGCTCACCAGCGAGGCTGACGAAGACCACGGCTCTGACCTGGTCGGATCCGTCGGTTCCCGGCCCTGTCGCGTGACGTCAGCCGGGGAACCACACTGGTCGGTGAGGCGCCCTCCTGGTGGCGCTTGCCCGCGATGGAAGGACGGACCCATGCCCACGGACACGCTTCCCAGCCCGCTGCGATTCCTGGTCTTCGGCGCGGCCCTGCGGGCCGATTCGGTCAACGCCCGCCTCGCCTCCCTCGTGGCCCGGCTCCTCTCCGACACCGGTGCCACCGTCGACCTCGCCCACATGCGCGACTTCGACATGCCCTTGTACGACGGTGACATGGAGTCCAGTGAAGGGCTGCCGCACGGCGCCCTCGCCCTACGCGACCGGCTCGAGCAGAGCGACGCCTTCGTCATTTCCTCGCCGGAGTACAACGCGTCCGTGCCGGGACTGCTGAAGAACGCGATCGACTGGGTCTCGCGTGTCCGGCCGCAGCCGTTCAAGACCAAGCACGCGCTGCTCGTCTCCGCCTCGCCGTCCTTGGTCGGAGGAAACCGTGGGCTGTGGGCCCTGAGGATTCCCCTGGAGCACCTGGGCACCCGCGTCTACCCGGACATGTTCAGCGTGGCCAACAGCTACCAGGCCTTCGCCGACGACGGAACGCTGGCCGACCCTGGGCTCCAGCAACGTCTCACCGAGACCGTGTCGGGTTTCCTGAGCCTCGTCGAAGCGGACGTGCGCTACGTCTGCCTCGAACGCCGTTGGTACGAGTTCCTGGGAGACCGTACCGAGGCGGCCATCACCCAGCGGGCCGAGAAGTGACGCCGGGACGCCGCACGTTCAACTCGACCTGAGTGGGCAGACGGGCGGAATCCCACTGTCGCCGAAGCGCAGAGCATGCAGCTACCGCGGACGCCGGTGGCAGCAGCGATCACGCGCCGGTATCCGGCCGGCAGTGCGTGGGGCGCTCGCCCCCCTCACCTGACGCACAGCGGAGCCCTTACGCGAGTGCCTCGCTCTCCCGATGGGCTCGTGCCGTGGCCATCAGGGCGTCCAATGCGGCCCGGGTCCGCACGAGTTCGTCGATGTGCTCGGAGAGCCGGTCGCGCTCCTGCGCCATCCGTTCGAGAGCGGCATCGTAGTTGCCCTCGCTGGGCGTGTCGACGCAGGGCAGCAGCTCGGCGATCGTACGACTGGACAGGCCCGCCGCGTACAGGCGCTGGATGAATCGCACCCGCTCCACCTCGGCCTCCGTGTAATGCCGCTGCCCACTGGCGCTACGGCTGCTGGTCAGCAGCCCCTGCTCCTCGTAGTAGCGCAGCGACCGGACGCTGACGTCGGTACGCGCCGCGAGCTCGCCGATCCGCACGACTGCCTCCCATGGTGAACCACGCCACACCGCTTGCCTCTGACATCCATGTCAGGTTTTAGCGTAGCGCTGTGCCCGGCATCCGGGCACGCGATACGGACGGAGGAGTCCGACGTGACGACGTTGTTCAGCAGCTACCGACTCGGCGACCTGACCCTGCCCAACCGGATGGTGATGGCCCCGATGACCCGCGTCAGGGCCGCGGCCGGGGGCCTTGCCACACCGTCCATGGCGGCGTACTACGCGCAACGCGCGACGGCCGGACTGATCGTGTCCGAGGGCGTGCAGCCCAGCCTCATCGGGCAGTCCAACCCGGGCACGCCCGGACTGCACACCGATGAGCAGGCCGCCTCATGGCGTGCCGTGACCGACGCCGTACACATCAACGGCGGACGGATCTTCGCCCAGCTCATGCACGGCGGCCGGGTCTCGCACCCCGACACGACCGGCCACCAGCCCGTCGGCCCCTCGGCGATCGCCGCAGTGGGCGACGTCTTCACCCCGACCGGCCCGCAGCCCGCACCCATGCCCCGCGCACTGGACACCGCCGAGGTGCCCCAGCACGCCCACGCGTACGCCGAGGCGGCCCGCCGCGCGATCGACGCGGGCTTCGACGGAGTCGAACTCCACGGCGCCAACGGCTACTTGATCTCCCAGTTCCTCTCCTCCAACGCCAACCGGCGCACGGACCGCTACGGCGGCACGATCGCGGGCCGGATCCGGTTCGCCGTGGAGGCCGTGGCCGCGACGGTGGACGCGATCGGCGCGGCCAGGACGGGCATCCGCCTCTCCCCAGGGGGCGGCTTCTGGGACGTCGAGGAGACCGACGCACTCGCCCTCAACACCGCGCTGCTGACCGAACTGGCCGGGCTCCAACTCGCCTACGTCCACCTGGAGGTGACCACGGACGAGGAGGTGCTCCTGGGTCTGCGCCACGCCTGGCCCGGCACCCTGATCGTCAATCCGGTCCTCCCGATGGGCCCCAAGCAGACCGGCCGCGCGGAAGCCGACCACTGGCTGGGCCTCGGCGCCGACCTGATCAGCTTCGGCCGCGGCTTCCTGGCCAACCCCGACCTCGTCGAACGCCTCCGCACCGGCCTGCCGATCGCTCCTGTCGACGAGGCCACGTACTACCAGGGCGGCGATACCGGCTACCTCACCTATCCGACCTATCAGCACACGGCCTGACGCCCGCCTGGGCGGATCGACGACATAGACGGTCCGGCCCGACCGGGCTCCTGCGTGCGCGATGCGTGAGCGGACTGTCCGGCAGCAGCGTCCGGGACCCCCGCAAGGATCGGTGTGTCCCGGCCGTCTTCGGCGAGCCCGGCGGCCCGGGGGAAGATCGTCTCGGCCGACTGCCCGGCTCCTGGGCCGTCCACCGGCGGCCGGGCGGCGTCACGCCGGCGGATGGGCTTTCGGGGCTGCCCGTCTGTCCGAGGCCCAGCGACGCACTGGTTCGACGGTCTCCCACGACACGGTGGCCATGGCCACCAGTGACAGGAGCAGGTAGAAGACGAAGAGTTTGTGCAGGTCGTCGAGGAAGTACCAGATCGACGCCGTGGCACTGAACCAGAAGGCGACCAGCGAGCCGGCGCCGCGCTCCTGACTGCGTGCCGCGCTGACGAGGCAGCAGGCGGCGGTCAGCGCGAGCAGAGCGGCGAGGGCGACGTAGGAGTGGGCCCATCCGACGTAGGCGCGCCGCAGTTCGGAGTTGACCGCCACGGCCTCGGCCACCGGTCCCCAGCCCACCACGCACGACAAGCGTGTCGACCACGGCAGCGTCACCAGCCCCAACACGCCGGCCGCGATGGCGACCCAGCCGAAGTGAGCGGTGTCCACCAGTCGGCCACGGGCGCACAGCAGCGAAAGCAGGCATCCGAGCAGAGCCAGAGCGCTGTCTGCGGAAGGACGCAGTGAGATACGGAACTTGTCCCGGAGAGCGGTTCGGCCGCCGGATCGCGTCGCCGGGGGCCCGGGCGTGGTGGCCTGGACCGTCGGCATGGAGGTCTGTGTCAGGGCGTCGGCGAGGGCTGCGCGCATCTGCCCGGCATCGGCGAACCGTTCCTTCGGGTCCTTGCCAAGGGCGCGCAGGATCACTGCCTCCACCGCCGGTGGTATGTGCGGTCTCAGCCGCGAGACCGGCTCGGGTGCGGCGAACAGGTGTTGATGCATGACGGCGAAGGGCGATTCGCCGCGGAACGGGGGCTGCCCGGTCAGCAGTTCGTGCAGCAGACACCCCATCGCGTACAGATCGGCTCGATGGTCGATCTCCGACCCGTTGATCTGCTCAGGGGAAAGGTAGGCGGGAGTGCCGATCGCCGCACCGCTCCCAGTGATGCGGGTGGCGGTCTCGCTGAAAGCCTTGGCGATGCCGAAGTCGAGGACCTTCACGGTGTCGGGTCCGGTGAGCATGATGTTCGAGGGCTTGATGTCCCGGTGCACGATCCCGCACTCGTGGCTGTGCCGCAGCGCGTCCAGCACCGCGCATGCCGCGTTGACGGCGTCGGCGACGGGCAGTGGGCCGTCTCGCAGGACCTCGGCGAGGGTGGCGCCTTGCACGTACTCCATGACCAGGTAGGGCTGTGGGCCATCCGGGTGCGGCTCCTCGCCGACGTCGTGGATGGTGGCCACCGCTGGATGGTTCAGCGCGGCAGCCGCGTGCGCCTCGCGCCGGAAACGGGCTCGTGACTGCGGATCATGAGCCAGCGCCGAGGAGAGCAGTTTCACCGCGACAGTGCGGCGCAGCCGCTGGTCCACCCCGCGATGGACCGTTCCCATGCCACCTTGACCGAGCTTCTCGACCAGCTCGTACCGGCCGCCTAGGACCATTTCCCGCCCCACTCACGCCTCCCGTGAATCAGAATCCCGGCGCAGCTTACGGCGCGTCCTCGACGGGGCCATTGCCACCACCGCGGCCCGGCGGGTCGTACGGCAGGAGCGCGCGTACTGCCGACTCACGTGACCGGTCGGCCAGAGCGGGGGACCAGGGAGTGGCTCTATGCCGTGTCAGTTTCTACGGCAGGCGTGCGGGCTTGGCCGACGGGTGCACCCCCTGCCACACGTGGTGCTCGGGCGGGAAGCCCATGGCCGTCAGCGTGTTGACGAGCATGCCGTAGGCGAGGAAGGCGGTGGTCGCGTTCACATCGGCGCCCAGCGGCAGGTGCACGGTCTCCCACAGCTTCATCCAGCCCGCCCGGACCGCATCGCCGAACCCGTGGTCTCCTGCCGCCTGGACCGCCGTCACGGTGATGTAGGTCTGCATGTGCATCTGGAGCTTCTCGGGGTGCTCGGTGAGCATGCGCGAGTACGCGTTCGCCATCGCGTGCAGCGCCTCTTCGCCGAGCAGTCCCTCGGCCGCCTCTGCGAGGATCGTGCGGGTGTCCTCCAGGGACCGGAGCGAGGCGGCGACGAAGAGTGTCATCTTGTCCGGGAAGAGCCGGAAGAGGTACGGCTGCGAAACGCCCACACGCCGCGCGATCGTCTCGGTGGGCGTGCCGTAGTAGCCCCGCTGCGCGAATTCGGTGATCGCCGCGGAGATGACGCGCTCGCGTCTTTCCTCTGCGCTCAACCTGGCCACGGGCGGAAAGTTAGTTATCAATAGCTAAGTGAGCTCGAAGTGAGGGTGAACATCGCCCGAGCGTGCGGTGACTGTCGCCGGCAAGGCGCAGCCGGCCACCGTGCTGCCGGGCGGCATGAGGACGGTGATGCCGAGCGCGCCGCCGATCTCGCGGACGGCGGCAACCTGCCGCCATCCTTGCCTCCCGGCAAGCTCGCGCCCAGGCGCCACGGCCACCTCCGGCGAGGGCGCGCGGACCGACGCGACGGCCGCGTCCGGCATGTTCGCGTGAAGCCCCGCGGCGGTCACCCGCCGACAACAGCCGGGCCACCTGACGGGCACCGGCGGTGTGTTGAGGCTCCTCTTGGAACAGCCGTAGCGCGCCCAGTGCCGCTCCCATGTGGGCCGGGGCGAGCCCGGCGTCGATGATGAAAGCGCGGGCCGTCTCCGCCGGATGCCCCTGCGCGGGCCCAGCACGGCCCCGTGCTGCGAGGCCAGGGATTTCGACTGCGCGCCGGCGTCGGTATCTGATCCCTAGACGGATGGCTTGTCGGGCGGGCCGAGGATGGCGGGAATGTCGTCCATCCAGGCGAGGACCCCTTCTTCGTAGCGGATCCCGAAGGTCAGGGTGGCGCGCTGTACCGCAGCACCGAATGGGCGTACGGGCATGGCATACGCCGTATCGAGTGGGGCCGCGACAACTACCGGTTCAAGGAGCGGCACGCCCTGACCGGCACCGACCTGTGGGCCCTGGTCTACGCCCCCGAACCTCGCCCGGACCTCGAACCGGCGCTCGCCCACATGCACCTGGAACTGTCCGCCTACATCAACGGAGACTGAGATGGGACCCGGCCGGGGCCGTGCCGCGCTGCTTCTGACGGCCGTCGTCAGCGTCAATGCGTCGTACACGGTGATGATTCCGTTCGTGCCGGACCTGCAACACCGGGTCGGGGCCGCCCCGTTCGTCGTCGCGCTGACCTTCGCACTGTTCGCCGGGGCCAAGACGCTCGCCCAGCCGGTCGGCGGATGGTGGGTCGACAGGTGGCGGGCGGACCGCGTCGCGATGCTGTCCATGCTCACCGCCACGGCCGGTATCGTCCTCACGGCCCTGGCCCGGGACACTCTCACCCTGCTGGCCGCACGTGCGTGCTGGGGGATCGGGGAGGGACTGGTGACCCCGGCTCTCTACGTCGGCATGGCGGCGCTGTGCCGGCGGCACGGGATCTCGACCAGCAGGATGATGGGCAACTTCGGGTCCGCCGCGGTGGCCGGGTTCCTCCTCGGGCCGCTGATCGCCGGAGTGGCCGTGCCCGCCGGCCTGACGGGGCTGTTCCTCACGGGCGCCGCGGTGACCGCGGTGACGGCTGTCGGACTCGTACGGGCCATTCCCGGGCCGGAGTCCGACAGCGGCCCCCGGGAAGAGCCGGACGCCGTCCCCGCCGCCGATGCCTCCGCGGCCGGGACCGCACCGGTCCGGTGGTGGGTGTGGGCCCTCCTGCTCGGCGGGCTGGACATGTTCACCTTCGTGGTGTACTCGGCGCTCGAACCGGTCCTGCCGGTCTACCTCAGCACCGGAACGCACGCGTCGGCACGCACGGCGATCTCGGCCGTCTTCGTCGCCGGACTGGCCGTCTCGGGCCTGGCGATGCGGCTCCTGGGCCGGTACACGCCGCCGCTGCGGACCCTCGCCGCGCTCGGACTGGGTCTCACGGCCGTCGGCCTGTGCGCCATGGCCGTCAGCGCCGACGTCGTGGCGGTCGCCGCGAGCTTCATGGTCTACATGTTCGGTTACGCGATGCTCTTCCTCACCACGCGGCGCGGGATCGTCGAGCTGAAGGCCGTCGCCGCGGACGACGGCAAGGCCTTCGGCCTGTTCGGCCTGGTCTCGGACATCGGCAACGTCATCGGCCCCTTCATCGGCATGGCCCTCTATGCGGTGACCGACCGACTGCCGTTCCTCGTGCTGGGCGCCGTGAGCGGCCTGGTGCTCCTGCCCCTCGCCGCTGCGGGCCGGCGCCGGGGTACCGGCCGTGGTCACGGTCGAGCCGGACAGCCGATGACGTCCGAACTCGTCCGACGGGCCTGACCCCGGCGAAGGTCGGGCCAAGGCTGACACTCTCCGTGATGTACGGGGTGGTCGGTGTCGCCCGTCGAGGCGTGCCGTGTGGTGGCGGGCGGACCGGCGACCGCCGTGAACCGAGCGCGAGGCGAGGGCCGGCGGAGGTCTGCCCGCCGCTCGCCGCCTTCCTTTCGTGACCGGTTTTGACCAGGTCGTATCGGCCTCTTTCGCCTCGATCGTGGGGTGTCCGGCCGGGTTATCGGTCTGTCGTACGACGCTTCATACCAGAGTGGGACGCTCCTCGGGGGAGTTTGTCAACTGCCCGCCGCACGTGATGCGCAAGCAACTACTGTGAGTGTCCGTCGCGTCGCGCGGCCGGTTCCGCCGGTTTCTCGGCCGACACGACGATGACGTATGCCCGCCTCGCGCTCCGCGTGAGGAAGGGGCCCGACGGACCAGTACGAGGACGCAGATGTCTCACCTCCGAGCACCGGCCACCCGAGCCGACCGCCGGGAGGGCGGCCGGCACGGGCGACCGGTCGCCCGACCCGCTCCCGCACTGCCCGAAACGCACATACGGCCTCAGCTCATGCGGCTCGCGGTGCTGCCGCCGCTCGCGGTCGCGCTCAGCGCGACGGCGGCGGTGTTGTTCAGCATCCGCTCCACCGGCGCCCGCACCGGCCCCACGCTCTGGGCCGTGCTCGCCGGAGCGGTCACCGTGACCGTCGCCGGGATCCTCATCGCCGCCGTGGCCGCCGACCGGGCCGCCCGCTCGGTCTCCGACCGCGTCGACGCCCTGCGCCGTACCGCCGCACGCGGCGAGGCCGACCTGCACGCGCTCGTCGACGCGCTGCGCCAGGGGGAGACACCGCCGCCGCGTGGGCCGCGCCGCCGCCCGCCGGAGGACGCCGACGACTTCGAACTGCTCGCCGCCGACCTGGCCCGCGCGTACGACGGCGCCGTCACCGCCGTCGTACGCGCCGCCCAGCTCTCCAGCCAGGCGGGCAGCGAGCAGAAGCTGGAGGTCTTCGTCAACCTCGCGCGCCGGCTCCAGTCGCTGGTGCACCGGGAGATCTCGATCCTCGACGACCTCGAGAACGAGATCGAGGACCCCGACCTGCTCAAGGGCCTGTTCCACGTGGACCACCTGGCCACCCGCATCCGGCGGCACGCCGAGAACCTGGCCGTGCTCGGCGGCGCCGTCTCCCGGCGCCAGTGGAGCAACCCGGTCAGCATGACCGAGGTGCTGCGCTCGGCCATCGCGGAGGTCGAGCAGTACTCCAGGGTCAAACTCGTGCCGCCGATCGACGGCGAACTGCGCGGTCACGCCGTCGCCGACGTCATCCATCTGCTCGCCGAACTCATCGAGAACGCCTCGGTGTTCTCCGCCCCGCACACCCAGGTGCTGCTGCGCGCCAACCTCGTCACCTCCGGCCTCGCCGTGGAGGTCGAGGACCGCGGGCTCGGCATGCCCGTCGGCGAACAGAACCGGATGAACGCCCTGCTCGCCGACCCGGACCAGGTCAACGTCGCCAGCCTGCTGGCCGACGGCCGCATCGGCCTCTACGTCGTCTCCCAACTCGCCCGCAGGCACAGCATTCATGTGCGCCTGCAGACCAACATCTACGGCGGTGTGCAGGCCGTACTCGTCGTCCCGCAGGCCCTGTTGGGTACGGCACCAGGGGCGGCCGGCGCGGACACCGGTGCCGGCGCCGGGGCGGGCGTACCCGGGCCGCAGGGGCCGGCGGACACCGGCGCGTCCCCCCAGGTGCGGATGCAGGGTCAGGCCGGCGGGCACGGCCAGGGCCCGGGCCGGACTGGTGGGCATGGCCAGGAGCTTGGGCAGGGTCACGGGGTGCACGAGCCCGCACAGGCGCCGGGGCCTGTGCCGGGACCGGCTCCAGTGCCCGCGGCGGGAGTGCGGTCCGGGGGGCCGGCCCCCGCGTATGGCGGTACCGGGCCGGGGACCCAGGCGGCAGGTGCCGAAGCGGCCTCCGCGACCGAGGTCGGCTCCGGGCACGACGCCGGCTCCCGGGGCGAGGAGGGTCCAGGTGCCGGGCAGCCCCCGGTGACCGGGCGCAGGCGGCACGCCCAGCGCGGCAGCGGGCGGCGCGGCGCCGACGGCGGGGCCGGGCGGCGTGGCGGCGAGAGCGGTGACGCAGGGCGCGGAGGTGCCCCGGCGCCGCTTCCCGTGCGCGACACCCGGCAGGACCGGCTCAACCCCGCCGAGGCACGGCCCGGCATCAGCGCCGAGGACCGCACGGCGGTCGAGGCGCACGCGGGCACCCTGCCCACGCCCCGCACGGGCACCGTCGACAAGCCCCGACTGCCCCGCCGCCGCGCCCAGGAGCACATCGTCCCCCAGCTGCGCGGCGGCCCCGCACCCCGCCAGGACGACGACACCGTCCCGGGCCACGACCCGGGGCTGATGGCGGCCTTCCAGCGCGGCATCGGACTCGCCGAGGCGCAGCAGCACCTGGAGAGCCAGGAGCCCACCCACCTGGACATGGACACCGACCACCTGGGCTCAGCCCACATGGACGCGGCCCACATGGAGCCCGCCCACAGGGACACCACCGCGCCCCTGTCGAGTCATCACCTCTCTTATGGCGCACCGCAGTTCACCGACCCGGCGCACATGCGCACCGGTCATATGGGCTCAGAACACAGGAACGCAGACCACATGGGCGCGGACCATATGGACCCGCCCCCCATACCCCAGGGGCGCGCCCATGCGCCCGCATCCGACGGTGCCCGTGGCGCCGGCCGGCCCGACGGGAGCGCCCCGGCCGGCTGACCGCCCGCACCGTACACACCCACCCCCACCACCTACCAGCCACCCCCCAGCCCGCGCTCCCGCAGATACCCCAAGGAGTCGATCCACCATGGCGAGCGATGCGCCGACCGCCCACGCATCCGACCTCGACTGGCTGCTGAGCGGCCTCGTGCAGCGCGTACCGCACACCACCAGCGCGGTGCTCCTGTCCTGCGACGGACTGGTGAAGTCCGTGCACGGCCTCGACATCGACAGCGCCGACCACATGGCCGCCCTGGCCTCCGGCCTGTACTCGCTCGGCCGCAGCGCGGGCATCCGGTTCGGCGACGGCGGGGACGTCCGCCAGGTCGTCGTCGAGCTCGACTCGACCCTGCTGTTCGTCACCACCGCCGGCTCCGGCACCTGCCTCGCCGTGCTCGCGGGGCGCGAGGCCGACGCGGCCGTCCTGGGCTACGAGATGGCGATGCTCGTCAAGAGCGTCCGCCCCTACCTGGTGACCGCGCCCCGCCAGCACCCCGTCGAACCCACGGCGACGAGGCCTTGAGCGTGGCCACAGCCGGCGACGGGCCCTGGCTGGACGACGCGGCCGGACGGCTGGTGCGCCCGTTCACCGTCAGCAACGGACGCACCGAGCCCAGCATCGCCCTGGACCTGATGTCGCAGGTGATGGCCACCGGCGTCACCCCGCTCGGCTATCTCGGCCCCGAGCACGCCCAGGCGCTCGACCTGTGCCGGGCGCCCGTCTCGGTCGCCGAGATCGCCGCGCATCTGAAACTGCCCGCCGCGGTCACCAAGGTGCTGCTCTCCGACCTCGTCGACTGCGGGGCGCTGACCACCAAGCCGCCCGTCTTCCACCACACACCCACTGACCGGTCTCTGCTGGAGGCAGTGCTCGATGGACTACGACGACAGCTCTGACCCGTTCCCCACCGCGCTGAAGATCCTGGTGGCCGGCGGCTTCGGGGTGGGCAAGACCACCTTCGTGGGCGCGGTCAGCGAGATCGCGCCGCTCAGCACGGAGGAACTGCTCACCACGGTCAGCGTCGGCACCGACAGTCTCTACGGCGTCGAGAACAAGATGGAGACGACGGTCGCCATGGACTTCGGCCGGATCACCCTCGATCCGGACCATGTGCTGTATCTGTTCGGCACGCCGGGGCAGGAGCGGTTCTGGTTCATGTGGGACGAGCTGTCCGAGGGCGCCCTCGGCGCGGTGATCCTCGCCGACACCCGCCGGCTGCAGGACTGTTTCGCCGCCGTGGACTTCTTCGAGGAACGCGGCCTCGGCTTCATCATCGCCGTCAACGAGTTCGACGGCTCCTACCGTTACGACCCCGACGAGGTGCGTTCCGCCATCGACCTGGACCCCGCGGTCCCCGTCGTCCGCTGCGACGCCCGGATCTCCAGCTCCGGCGTGCAGACCCTGCTCACCCTGGTACGCCACCTCCTCGCCCACGCCCCGGCGACCGCGCCGAGCCACGGCGCCCACAGGTGATCCCGCCCGACCGTCCACGGAGCCGCCATATGAGGTACGTCCACAGCGCTGGAGCCCGGCCATGACCTACGAGCCGCCCCGGCCGGTCCGGGGTCTGCTGCTCACCCCCGAGGACCGGGAGGCCCCCGCCCGCGTCCACCGATTGCGCCTGCTCGGCCTGGTGGACGGACCCGACCCGGCGCTGGACGCCTTCGCGGACCATCTCGCCCGGCTCACCGGCGCGCCCTACGCCATGGTCAACTTCATCGGCGAGGACCACCAGTTCTTCGCGGGCCTCAGCGTCCCCGTCGCCGCGCCCGTCGTCCGCGAGGACGGCAGCAGGCCGGAGTTCGGCCGGGTCCTGCCCCGCGACCACGGGTTCTGCCCCCATGTGGTGGTCCGGCGCAAGGCCCTGGTGCTGGAGGACGTCCGCGACTATCCGCGGTTCGCCGGGAACCCGGTCGTGGACGAGTACGGCATCCGCTCCTATCTCGGCGCGCCGCTCATCGACAGCTCCGGCATGGCGCTCGGCACCGTGTGCGCGTCCGACACCGAGCCCCGGGTGTGGGGCCGAACGGGTCTGGACACCATCAAGGCGCTGGCCGCCGAGCTCGTCGTACGCCTCGAACGAAGCGCCGAGGACGGTCTGCCCCTGTGATGGACCACGGCAGGCCCGCCACCTCCGGTACCTGCGGCGTGAAGCAAAGCTGAGGCGGCGGTTAAGAAAAGCTCGATGGACCCGCGCCCGCGCATACGGCAGATTGCAGGGTGATTTCACCCCTCTGACCCGGTGCGGGCTCCTTACGTCTGCCCGCGGGCCGGGATCTCACCCACAGGAGCCGCACGCGTGAAGGCGCTGGTCAAGGAGAAGGCGGAGCCCGGGCTCTGGCTGACGGACGTCCCGGAGCCCGAGATCGGCCCGGGTGACGTACTGATCAAGGTCATGCGGACCGGTATCTGCGGCACCGACCTGCACATCCGGGCCTGGGACGGCTGGGCGCAGCAGGCGATCCGCACCCCGCTCGTGGTCGGGCACGAGTTCGTCGGCCAGGTCGTCGAGACCGGCCGGGACGTGGCCGACATCCGGATAGGAGACCGGGTCAGCGGCGAGGGCCATCTGGTGTGCGGCAAGTGCCGCAACTGCCTGGCCGGCCGCCGCCACCTGTGCCGGGCCACCGTCGGCCTCGGCGTCGGCCGCGACGGCGCGTTCGCCGAGTACGTCGCCCTGCCCGCGAGCAACGTCTGGGTGCACCGCGTCCCCGTGGACCTCGACGTGGCCGCGATCTTCGACCCGTTCGGCAACGCCGTGCACACCGCGCTGTCCTTCCCGCTGGTCGGCGAGGACGTCCTGATCACCGGCGCGGGCCCGATCGGCCTGATGGCCGCCGCCGTGGCCCGGCACGCCGGTGCCCGCAACGTCGTCATCACCGACGTCAGCGAGGAACGCCTGGAGCTGGCCCGCAAGATAGGGGTCAGCCTCGCCCTGAACGTCGCCGAGTCGTCGATCGCCGACGGCCAGCGGGAGCTGGGCCTGCGCGAGGGCTTCGACATCGGCCTGGAGATGTCCGGCCGCGCCGAGGCCATGCGGGACATGATCGCCAACATGACCCACGGCGGCCGGATCGCCATGCTGGGCCTGCCCGCGCAGGAGTTCGCGGTCGACTGGTCCCGGATCGTCACCTCGATGATCACCATCAAGGGCATCTACGGCCGCGAGATGTTCGAGACCTGGTACGCGATGTCGGTGCTGCTGGAGGGCGGCCTGGACCTCGCCCCCGTGATCACCGGCCGGTACGGCTACCGCGACTTCGAGGCGGCCTTCGCCGACGCCGCGAGCGGCAAGGGCGGCAAGGTCATTCTGGACTGGACTGTTTGATTTCCGGCTCGGTTCGCCTCCGGGGCGCGCGCCTTCGACTCACTCGCCCCCTGCACTTGATGGAGCACCTCATGTTCAACTCTGTCCGCGACGACCTGCGCGCCACCCTCGACGAGATCCGCGCCGCCGGACTGCACAAGCCCGAGCGGGTCATCGGCAGCCCGCAGTCCGCGACCGTCGACGTCACCGCCGGCGGCCGCCCCGGCGAGGTCCTCAACTTCTGCGCCAACAACTACCTCGGCCTCGCCGACCACCCCGAGGTGATCGCCGCCGCCCACCAGGCCCTGGACCGCTGGGGCTACGGCATGGCCTCCGTGCGCTTCATCTGCGGCACCCAGGAGGTGCACAAGGAGCTGGAGGCCCGGCTGTCGGCGTTCCTCGGCCAGGAGGACACGATCCTGTACTCCTCCTGCTTCGACGCCAACGGCGGTGTCTTCGAGACCCTGCTCGGCGAGGAGGACGCGGTGATCTCCGACGCCCTCAACCACGCCTCCATCATCGACGGCATCCGCCTGTCCAAGGCCCGCCGCTTCCGCTACGCCAACCGCGACCTCGCCGACCTGGAGGCGAAGCTCAAGGAGGCGTCCGACGCGCGGCGGCGGCTGATCGTCACCGACGGCGTGTTCTCCATGGACGGCTATGTGGCCCCGCTGCGGGAGATCTGCGACCTCGCCGACCGCTACGACGCGATGGTCATGGTCGACGACTCGCACGCCGTCGGCTTCGTCGGCCCGACCGGCCGCGGCACCCCCGAGCTGCACGGCGTCATGGACCGCGTCGACATCATCACCGGCACCCTCGGCAAGGCCCTCGGAGGCGCCTCCGGCGGCTATGTCGCCGCCCGCGCCGAGATCGTCGCCCTGCTGCGCCAGCGCTCCCGCCCGTACCTGTTCTCCAACACCCTCGCCCCGGTGATCGCCGCCGCCTCCCTGAAGGTCCTCGACCTGCTGGAGTCCGCCGACGACCTGCGCGTGCGGCTGAACGAGAACACCGCGCTGTTCCGCCGCCGGATGACCGAGGAGGGCTTCGACATCCTCCCCGGCGACCACGCCATCGCCCCCGTCATGATCGGCGACGCGGCGAAGGCGGGCCGGATGGCCGAGCTGCTGCTGGAGCGGGGCGTGTACGTGATCGGCTTCTCCTACCCGGTCGTCCCGCAGGGCCAGGCCCGCATCCGCGTCCAGCTGTCCGCCGCACACTCCACCGAGGACGTCGACCGCGCGGTCGACGCCTTCGTGGCAGCCCGCGCCGAGCTGGCGGTCTGACCAGCCCCGACGGCTTGAGATACTTGACCGCATGATCGAGGCACGGCGGCTCCACATCCTCCGTGCGGTGGCCGACCACCGCACGGTCACGGCGGCAGCCGCCGCGCTCTATCTCACCCCCTCGGCCGTCTCCCAGCAGCTCACGGCCCTGGAGCAGGAGACCGGTCACCGGCTGGTCGAGCGGGGCGCCAAGGGCGTACGGCTCACCCCGGCCGGCGAGATCCTGCTCAGCCACACCAACGCCGTTCTCGCCCAGCTGGAGCGGGCCGAGGCCGAGCTGGCCGCCTACGGCTCCGGCGAGGCGGGCACGGTCACCGTGGCCGCCTTCGCCACCGGCATCGCCCAGGTCGTGGCCCCGGCCGTGGCCCGGCTCGCCGAGACCGCGCCCGGTATCCGCATCCGCGTCCAGGACGCCGAGGGCGACGCGAGCCTGCCCATGGTGCTGGACCGGCAGGTCGACGTGGCGGTCGCCGTGGAGTACCGGGGCGCCCCGCCCGCCGACGACCCCCGGCTCGCCCATGTCCCCCTCTACGCCGAGCCGTTCGACGCGGTCGTCCCCCTCGGCCATCGCCTCGCCGACGCCGCCGAGGTACCCCTCGCCGAGCTGGCCAAGGACCCCTGGATCGGCCCGTACCCCGGCAACCCGTGCCACGACGTGGTCGTCCTCGCCTGCGAGAACGCCGGCTTCCAGCCCCGCCTGGAACACTCCTCCGACGACTTCCGCGCCGTCGTCGCCCTCGCCTCGGCCGACGCGGGCGTGGCCCTCGTCCCGCGCTCCGCGCTGAACGGCATGGACCTCAGCGGCGTCGTCGTACGCCCGGTCGACGGCGTGGCCCCGACCCGCCGCGTCTTCGCCGCCGTACGGCGCGGAGCCGAGGAGCATCCGCTGATCCTGCCGGTGCTTCAGGCACTGGTCAGGGCGGCACAGGAGGCGTGAGGCCTCCGTAATCCGCGGGGTCGGCGCCCGGCCGGCCGAACTGCGTGCCCAGCACGGCTGGTCCCTGGGGGAGCCGGCCGAGCGCAGCGGGGTGAGCGGGTCGACCCTGCCGCGCGCCGAACGCGCGGAGATCAGCCCCACCGCCGCCCAGCTGAACCGGCTCTGCCATGTCTACGGCCGCACCATGCTGCTCAGCGAGGTCGAGGCCGCACCCGCGCCGCTGGTACGGGCCGCCGACCAGTGGATCTGGGGGGACCGGGATTCCGGCTTCGTGCGGTGGCGCCTCGAACAGCACCCGTGGGTGCTGGACGGCGCCCTGGAGGTGACCGACGGGGGACGCGGTACGTGCCGGCGGTGGTGCGACCGTGAGGGTGGAGCGCTGGAACGCCACACAAGGGACGGCGGCGGGGCGGCTCGCCGTATGGGCGGCCCCGAGGACGCGGCCGCCGCCGGTATCACCCTGCTCCACCTCGACACCGACACCGGCGGCCCCGCCGAGCACCTCTACCGCTCGGCCGGCTGGACCCGGGCCGGCACCATCCCCGGCCACGGTGCTTCTCCCGCGGGCGAGTTGGGACGACGCTGCGTTTCAAACGGCTGTGAGGGTGACTGTCAGTGGCAGGGGCTACGGTGCGTTGCATGCCGGATGCTGAAGACGTACGCCGTATCGCCCTGTCCCTGCCGGACACCACGGAGAAGATCGCCTGGAGCATGCCCACGTTCCGGGTGGCCGGGAAGATGTTCGCGACCCTGCCCGAGGACGAGACGTCCATCGCCGTGCGCTGCCCCAAGGAGGAGCGCGACGAACTGGTCATGGCCGAGCCGGAGAAGTTCTGGATCGCCGATCACGAGGCCCAGTTCGCCTGGGTCAGAGCGAGACTCGCCGCGATCGAGGACGAGGACGAGCTGCGGGACATCCTCGCCGACTCCTGGCGCCAGGCGGCCCCGCCCCGACTCCTCGACGCCCACCCCGAGTTGGGGATGCCGCCCGGGGAGTGAAAATGGCCCGTGCGCGTGAGCCGGGCGTGGCATCATCCCGCGCGGCGCACACGGGACGGGACACCGCAGGGGGCGGCGGGGAGGGAGCACCCGCGATGACGGGAGCGGACGCACGGCACGACATCACCACGCGCGGGACAGCCGGAAAAGGGGCCGGCGGGCGGGCCGTCTGGTCGCGGAACTTCGCCCTGTTCTTCGTGGCCCGGGCCGTCGCCCGCCTCGGCGACACCATGCTGCCCGTGGCCCTCGCCGCCGGCCTGCTGGAGCACGGGTACGGCGCGGGCGCGGTCGGCCTCGCCATGGCCTCGACGGCGGCGGCGTTCGCCGGTCTCGTCGTCTTCGGCGGGGTCATCGCCGACCGGTTCAGCACCCGCAGGCTGATGATCGGCGCCGACCTCGTCCGGCTCGTCACCCAGTCCCTCGCCGCGGGCCTGTTCTTCGCCGGGCACGTGGTGCTGTGGCAGATCTGCGCGATCGGCTTCGTGGGCGGCGTCGCGGGCGCGGTCTTCCAGCCGGGCGTGGCCAGTACGGTGCCCCGGCTGGCCGCCGACATCCAGGGTGCGAACGGCGCGATCCGTATCGCCGAGTCCGCGGCCCAGCTCGCCGGCCCCGCCGTCGCCGGCCTCCTGGTCGGCTTCGCCTCGCCCGGCGGGGTGTTCGCCGCGCACGCCGCCACCTACGCGACGAGCGCCCTGTGCCTGCTGCTGCTCCGGCTGCCGCCGCTGCCCGAGGGCGCCCGTGCCGCCACCGGCCGCGGTATGCGCGCCTTCCGGGCCGATCTGGTCCAGGGCTGGCGGGAGTTCCGGTCCCGGACCTGGCTGTGGGCCGTGATCGCCGTCTGGTGCCTCTACATGATCGCGGTGTGGGGTCCGAGCGTCCCGCTGGTGGCCACGGAGGTCGTCCAGCGGCACGGCGCGCGGGCCTACGGCCTGGTCAACTCCGCACTCGGTGCGGGCACGGTCGTGGGCGGCCTGCTCGCCCTCCGGCTCCGCCCCCGGCGCATGCTCCGTGCGGGCGCGTTCTCGCTGTTCGCCTTCTTCGGCTTCCCGGCGGCCGTCGGCGCGGGTCTCGGCGTGCCGGCGATGGCGGCCGGAGCGGCCGTGGCCGGTGCCGGGATGTCGTTCTGGGGCGTGATGTGGGCGACCAGCGTCCAGACCCAGGTCCCGCCCGACGTCCTCAACCGCATCCACGCCTACGACGTGGCGGGCTCCCTCGCCATGATGCCGGTGGGCCAGGCCCTCGCGGGCCCGGCGGCCGACGCGCTCGGCGCCGGCCACGTCCTGCTGATCTCCGCCGCGACCAGCCTGGCGGTCGCCACGGCGCTGCTCGCGGTACCGGCGATACGGGACCTGGTGCGGGCCGACGCGGGTGCGCCCGCGCACTGACCGCAGCGCCCCGAGGGAGCGCGGGGAACTGCGCGACCAGCCCCCACACACCGGCAGCCGCGCACAGCGCTCAACCGGCCCGGCGGGTGGGCGCCGCGAACCGCCCGATCCGGTCGCGCAAGGCCGCCGGGTCCAGCCCGTGCGCGGCCATGTGTTCCTCGATGGTCCCGTAGCGGCGCAGCTCCCGGCGGCCCACGCCGAGGCCCAGGACCCGGTGCGGTACGTCCGCGAGCGCCTCGGTCACCGCCGCCGTCGAGGTACCCGCCAGGTACGGCTCGACCAGTACGACATCGGTGCCGGCCGACTCAGTGGCCCGGCGCAGCCCCGCCGCGTCGAAGGGCCGTACCGTCGTCGCGTACAGGACGGTCACATCCAGGCCCTCGGTGGCGGCAAGGACCGGGTCCAGCACCGGGCCCACGGCGAGGACCACACCCCGGCGGCCCTCGCGGACGGTGCGGAAACGCCGGCCGTCGATCACCCGCCCCTGCCGGTTGGACTGCACGGACAGCCGTACGTACACCTTGTCGTCGCCCGCGGCGACCGCGTGGTGCAGCAGTGTCTCGGCCTCGTCCGGGTGTCCGGGCACATGCACCGTCCAGCCGTCCAGGGTGTCCAGGAGCGCCACATCACCCGGGGCCATGTGCGTGTAGCCGCCGGCCGGCCAGTCGAAGGAGGCCGCCGCGCTCACCAGCACCGCCCCCGTGTCCTGGTGCCCGAGATCCAGCTTGACCTGCTCGAACGGCCGCTCCACGAGGAAGCTGGCGAAGGTGTGCACCACGGGCCGCAGCCCGGTCAGCGCCAGCCCCGCCGCCGCCCCGACCAGCAGTTGCTCGCGGATGCCGACATTGACGACCCGGTCGGGATGCCGGGCCATGGCCTCGCGGAAGCCGTCCTTGCCGATCTCGGCGAGGACCACCGCGAGGCGCGGGTCCTCGTCCAGCAGCCGGGAGACGACGGGGGCGAAACGGTCACGCATGGTGTCCATCGGTGTCTGCCTTTCCAGGAAGCGGGAGTCAGGCGTTCTTCGGCTCGACACGGGCCACGACGACGTGCGGCCGGCCCGGGTGAGGCGCGGTGAACGCGTCGTACAGGGCCTCGTGATCGCGCCCGTCGACGGTCACCGCCGACCAGCCCGCCGCCTCGAACCGGGCGGCGATCCCGCCGGGCAGGGCATGGCTGGCGGAGGAGTTGTCGACCACGATCGTGTGCAGCCGGTCCAGACCGGCGGGCCCGGCGAACGCGATCGCCTCGTGGTTGCTGCCCTCGTCCAGTTCGGCGTCCCCGATCAGCACCCAGACCGCCGGATCGTGCAGCCCCTGCGCCCGCAGCCCGAGCGCGCTGCCCACCGCGATCGGCAGCCCGTGCCCGAGCGACCCGCTGCCGATCTCGGCGCCCGGCACCAGCACCCGGTCCGGGTGATGCCCGAGCGGGGAGTCGTACGAGCCGAAACCGGGCAGCCAGTCCACCGGCACGAACCCCTTCGCGGCCAGCACCGCGTAGTAGGCCATGGGCCCGTGCCCCTTGCTCAGCAGGAACCGGTCCCGGGCCGGGTCGTCCCGCAGCTCGGGCGTGACCCGGAGCACCCGGTCGTAGAGCACCCACAGCACGTCGAGGGTGGAGGTGGCCGCCGGTCCGTGCTTCTCGTCGCCGGTCATGAGACTCATCAGCCCGGGCAGGTCGGCGTACCCGTACGTGCGGCTTTCGTCCGCTGTGATCGTCATGCCGACGATCGTGCAACCTCAACCAAACTTGAGGTCAACCGGGAAACCGGTGCGCGATCACCGAGCGGAGTGCGGTATTGTTTCCCTGCGCGTTTCGACCGGGGAAACCCCAGGTCAAACGGCACCGGGACGTGGCGCAGCTTGGTAGCGCACTTGACTGGGGGTCAAGGGGTCGCAGGTTCAAATCCTGTCGTCCCGACCAGCTTCATTGCCGGTCGGAGGTCGTCTTCTCAGGATGAGGAGACGGCCTCTTTCGTGTCTGCGGCGGGTCGTCCTCCTGCTCGGGCTCGGTGTCGGGCAGCATCTGGCGGTGGTCGCCGGTGGCGATCCTGGCCGCCATCCGGGCGAGCTGCCGGCAGGCCCGGGCGATCTCCCGCTGGGTCTGGTTCCGCTCGCTGATGACCGCCGAGAGCAGCAGTGCGGTCAGCGCGGCGGAACCGTTGAAGGCCTGCAGGGTGATCATCTCGGTGAACAGGTCGCGACCGGCGAACGGGCCCGATCTCTCGGCACCGGCGATGATCGCGAAGGTCGACACGGCCAGTGCGCAGGGCGCGGCCCCGGCCAGCTGGAAGCGGAAGGCCGCCCAGATCAGCAGCGGGAACCCGAGGAACAGCAGGGGTGTGTGACCGGTCAGGAGGAACCCGAGGCCGGTCGTGGCCACCAGAAGCAGCAGCCCCTCCGCCCACCGGTACGCAGGTGCGTGCTTCGGCCACTGTGTCTCGTGCAGGACGAGCAGGACCGGCGTGACCACCAGGACGCCCATCGCGTCGCCGGTCCACCAGACCGACCATGTCGGCCAGAAGTCGCCGGTCTTCAGCACTCCGGCGAGGGCCAGGGTCCCGCTGCCCGTCGTCGCGCTGACCAGCATCCCGGTGAACGCACCGAGAAAGATCAGCGCGAACGCGTCCCGCAGCCGGTCCAGTTCCGCACGGAATCCCGTACGGCGGAGCAGCAGGTAGGAGCAGACGGGCGCGAGGGTGTTGCCCACCGCGATCGCCAGCACGGCCGGGAGCGACGGGCCCAGCGAGATGTTGACCAGGAACGCGCCGATTGCGATACCGGGCCAGACCCGCGGGCCGCGCAGTACCAGACTCGCCACCGCGAGGCCGCTCGGCGGCCACAACGGGGTGACCTGGCCACGCACCAGCTGCTGGAGCAGTCCCAGCTTCGCCGAGCCGTAGTACAGCGCGGCGATGGCGCATATCTCCAGGGCGGCCTGACCGTTGCGCCGGAGTTCTTGATGCCGCACGACAGCCATCGGGCGACCTCCGTGTCCACCTCGCCCCGAAGCCATCATCCGTCGGATCCCCCGGATCCTCCACGGCACCGCCGAGCCGCGCGGTGACGCCGCGCGGAGGACAGGCGAAGCGGTGGCTTCGAGCGGTCAGGCGGGCGGGGTGCGCAGCGCGAGGATGGCCATGTCGTCGTGCCCGTCGCTGGGGTGGTGATCGGCCAGCGCCCGGACGAACTCGGGCAGGGGGAGACCGGCATGGACGGCGGCGAGAGCGGCGAGTTCGTTCAGGCTCTCGTCGATGGCGTGGTCGGGATGCTCGATCAGCCCGTCGGTGAAGAAGACGACGGTGGTGTCCGGGGGCAGGAAGCGGGAGTGGTCCGGGCGGGGCTGGCCGGTGTCGACGCCCAGCGGCAGCCCGGGCTCGGCGAGCAGATAGACCACGCGGCGCTCACCGGTGATGAGCAGGGGCGGGACATGGCCCGCGGTGCTCCACAGCAGCCGCCAGCCACGTGCCTCCGGTTCGAGGCGGGCCAGGGTGGTGGTCGTGACGCGGTTGTTCGTGATCGTCTCCAGGGTCCGGTCGAGCCGGGAGAGGACCGCGCCGGGCGGACTGCTCTGGTCGAACACGAGAGCGCGCAGCATGTTCCGGGTGGCGGCCATGACGGCCGCGGCCTGCAGATCATGGCCGCCGACATCACCGATGACGACCGCCACGGCGTCGTCGGGCAGGGGGATGGCGTCGTACCAGTCCCCGCCGAGCTGACTGGGCTCGGCGGCGGGCCGGTAGATGGCGGCGGCGGTGAACGGCCGCAGGTCGGGCAGGATGGGCAGCAGGAGTCGCTGGAACTGCTCGGAACCGACGCGAATCCGTTCGAACAGGCGGACATTCTCGATCGCGATGCCGGCGGCGCTGGCCAGGGCGACGACGACGTTCTCGTCATGCACGTCGAAGGGCTCCCCGTCGTCCCGCTCGGAGAGGTAGAGATCGCCGTAGATCTCGCCGCGCACGGTGATGGCGACGCCGAGCAGGGTGCGCAGGCGCGGGTGGCCGGACGGAAAACCGGCGGAGGAGGGATGGGTCTGGATGTCGTCGATCCGAAGCGGTTCGGGGTAGCGGATCAGATGCCCGAGGACGCCCAGACCACGAGGCAGTCCGGCCTTGGCCAGGGCATCGCGTTCCTGCTCGGTCAGGCCGGACGAGATGAACTGCTCCAGGCGTTCTCCGGACTCGTCGAGCACGCCCAGGGCCCCGTAGCGGGCGCCGACCAGGTCCATGGCGGTCGTCACGATGCGCTCCAGCACCGCGGGCAGCTCCACCTCACGGGTGATGGCCACCACCGCTTCCAGCAGGCCCTGCAGGCGGTCCATGGAGGACAGCAGGGCGCGCAACTGCTCGTCGATCCGGCCCAGCTCGGAACGCAGGCGCATGTGGAGGTCCGGGAGATACGGCTGGCTCCGCCGTCTCCCTGCCTTCTCTCCCGCCATTCCGGCCTCCTGAGACACCCCGGTGCAAGCGAGACGAGAGCGTGGCACGACCCGTCAGCACAAACGTCCACCACTCCGCGGCGGTACGCCACCCGGGCCACCGGAGCGGCTGCGGGGACGATGCCCTCACCCACCACGGTCCGCGTCTTCGATGGTGGCATCGGCCCTGAGCGGGTGGTGCGGCGGCCGCGGGGACGGCATGGCGAAGGGCCCCGCCGGCGGTGACCGGCGAGGCCCTTTCCGTGCCTGGGGCGGCTTCAGGCGGTCTGGACGTCCCGCCGTGACATCGCCATGAACGCCACGAAGCCGACGATCGCCACCGTCCAGGACAGGGTCACCGGACCCAGGCCCCAGTCCAGGCCGCCCCGCCTGCCCGGCAGGGCCATCCAGTCGGCGAGGGAGGCGCCGAGCGGGCGGGTGATGACGTACGCCGTCCAGAACGCGGTCACCGCGCCCAGCAGGCCACCGCGGTGGGCGACGGCTGGAACGCAGATCGCCGCGGCGAACAGGACGCCCGAGCCCAGGTAGCCGAGGCCGATCGTCGCGGTGAGGTCGCCCGCGGCGGTGCCCAGCGCGAACGTGGCGAGGACGGCCGCCCAGTAGAAGAACTCGCGGCGCCGGGTATGGATGGAGTGGATCGACAGGGTGCGCTCGGAGGCGTACCAGAGGGCGAAGACGGCGGCCAGGGCGATCATGAACAGCGGGGTGGACAGGGTGTACGGGACGCCGAGGACGACGTGGAGCGCATCCGCGGCCATCGTGCCGAACACGCTGACCATGACGATCGCCGTCCAGTAGATCCAGGCGACGTACCGGCGGACGGCGAACTGGAGCACGAGCGACGCCGCGAACGCGAGACCGCCGATGCCGACCGCCGGGATCGGGCCCAGCGTATGGCCCAGGAAGTCGGAGGCGGTCTCGCCCATGCCGGTGGTGAGGACCTTGATGATCCAGAAGTAGACGGTGACCTCCGGCACCTTGTTCGCGCTCTCGCGTATGCGCGCGCGTGCGTGCCCGCTGGGCCGGTGATCGAGGACGTGCTCTGTGCTCATGGCCCGCACCCTCGCACGCCCAACTGCCTTTTCCCCAGCCCTCTTTGCCATTGTTTTGGGGCTTCTGGTGCAGCTGTTGCCACGGGGCGCCGTGAGCCTGAACGCAACCTGAACGCGTCGGCGAAATGCCTGGTCGGCGGCCTGACCGGCCTGATAGACAGACGGGTCAGGCGGCCACCGGCCTCAGTACGTCAGACCCACGTGCGCGAGCGCCTGCTTCAGCAGCACCCCGTGCCCGCCCGGCATCTCGCTCTGCACGGCCGGGGAGGCGGCCTCCTGCGGGCTGAACCAGACGAGGTCCAGCGCGTCCTGGCGGGGCCGGCAGTCGCCGGTGACCGGGACGATGTAGGCGAGGGACACCGCGTGCTGGCGTGGGTCGTGGTACGGCGTGATACCGGCCGTCGGGAAGTACTCGGCGACGGTGAACGGCTGGAGCGAGGTGGGGATGCGGGGGAGCGCGACCGGGCCGAGGTCCTTCTCCAGGTGGCGCAGCAGGGCGTCGCGGACCCGCTCGTGGTGCAGGACGCGGCCGGAGACCAGGGTCCGGCTGACCGTCCCGTCCGGGCCGATCCGCAGCAGCACACCGATGCTGGTGACTTCGCCGCTGTCGTCCACACGCACGGGCACGGCCTCGACGTACAGGATCGGCATCCGGGCCCTGGCCATTTCCAGCTCGTCACTGCTCAGCCAGCCGGGCGTCGTCTCGGTCATGTCAGACATTGCTTGATCATACTTTCCGGGTGGGGAGTCCGCTGGGATCGCGGGCGGGGGCGGATACGAGGGGGCCGTAGAGGCGTCGGGCGTTGTCGCGGCCGGTCCAGGCCGCGATCCGCAGGGCGTCGGGCAGGCTCAGCTCGTCGGCGTCGACGCGGGCCTGGAGCAGATCGGCGAGCCCCTGCCGGAAGCACAGCGCGCCGAGGTGGTGGAATTCGGCCACTCCATAGGCGTCGGAGGAGTACAGCAGTTTCCGGAACGGGGTGATCTCCAGCGCCTCCTCCAGCACCGCCCGGCAGCGGGCCGGGCCCGTGTGGTGCAGGGCGAGGCCGACGTCCAGGTACACCTGCTCGAACACCGCGGCCAGATAGGCGGCCTGGCGGTGGTACGGCCAGCAGTGCAGCAGCAGGACCGGGACCGTGCCGGCGGCCAGCCGCAGCCAGTCGGTCAGCAGGGCCGGGTCGGCGTGGTGCAGCCGCAGGTCGGCGTCGCCGAAGCCGGTGTGCAGCTGGAGCGGCAGGCCGAGGTCCACGGCGGTCCACAGCAGGTGCCGTATCAGGACCGGGTCGGTGAGCCGGCCGCCGCCCGCGAGCCAGTGCCGGGCGGCCCCGGTCACCTCGGCCTCCGCCGGGCGGGCCGGGTCCAGGGCGAATCCGGTGCGGTAGGCGGCCACCGACTTCACCGCCACCACGCCCGGCCGGCGCACGGCCTCCTCGGCGGCCGCCCGGAACGCGGCCGCGTACTCGCCCGGCTCGACGCCCTGCCCGGCCACCGCCTCCGCCACCTGCTCCAGGCGTACGACCTCGCATGCGGCGGCGCCGGCGGACCGCGCCAGCTCGGCGGGCGAGGTGAGCGGGTGCGGGGCGTAGCCGGTGTCCACGAGGAACACCTCGGCTCCGGCGGCGGTCAGAAAGCGGCGGTTGACCTCCCGCCAGCCCAGCTCCCTGCGGCGGTCCAGGTAGTCGGCGGGCGGCGCGTGCCGGGGGAGGTCCAGCACGGGCGCGCAGTGCCGGCGTACGGCCAGGCCCACGGGCGTGTCGAACGGCGAGATGCCGGGCCAGGCATCGCCCTCGGTGAGGAGCGAGGCGAACTCCCCGGGCGCGAGGTCGGCCGTCACCGCGCCGTGGCAGTGGTGGTCCACCAACTCCAGTTCGGCGAGGGCCTCGTGGACCGGTCCCGGCGCGGCCACGGTCAGTACACCCAGCGGTAGGCCGCCGCCACCCGCGCGTCGTCCAGGCCCTCGACGGCTGCCGCCTCGCCCAGCCGTACGGCGGTCACCGCGTCCGCGAGGACGGGGCCCAGCGCGGCCCGCAGCACCTGGTCCGTGCGGAACTCCCCGACGGCCTGCGGCAGCGATTGCGGCAGCCGCCGTACGCCGAGGGCCGCCGCCTCGTGGCCGCCGTACCGGACCGGGTCGCCGGTGGCCTCCTCCGGGAGGGTGCGGGCCGAGGCGAGCCCGTCGAGGCCGGCGGCGATGACACAGCCGAGGGCCAGATAGGGGTTGGCGGCCAGGTCGACCGGTTTCACCTCCAGGTTGGCGTCCTGCTCGTGGCGGCCCGCCGTGCCGGTGATCAGCCGCAGCGCGGTCTCGCGGGTCTCGTGGCCCCAGGCGGTGAACACCCCGGCCCACTGGGAGGGTTTGAGCCGCAGATAGCTGGCCGGGGACGGCGCGGTGACGGCCGTCAGCGCCGGGAGGTGGGCCAGGATCCCGGCCGTGAAGGACTCCGCCTCGGGCGTCATGCCGTACCGGCGCTCACCGCCCGCGTGCAGATTGGCACCGTCGCGCCAGCAGGACAGGTGCAGATGGCCGCCGTTGCCGACGCCCTCGGCGAGGACCGCGGGCGAGAACGAGACCCTGAGGCCGTGCCGCTGCGCCACCGCCCGGATCGTCTGCCGTACCAGCACGCTCTGGTCGGCCGCCGCCACCGGGTCCAGCGCGCGCACCGAGACCTCGAACTGCCCGGCGGCGTACTCGGGATGCACCTGGTCGACGTACACGTCCTGGGCGGCCAGCGCGCCCAGCAGATCGGCGGTGCAGTCGCTCAGCTCGACCTGCCGGATCGCGCCGTACGCCGGCCCGGACACCGCCGGCACGAACTCCCCGGGCGGCGCCGAGCCGAGGCCGACCGCCCACTCGATCTCGATCGCCGCCTTGAAGGTGACGCCGTGCCGCTCGGCGGCGTCGGCGACGATCCGGCGCAGAAAGGTTCTGGCACAGCCGGGGTGCCGGGCGCCCTCCTGCGTGATCCGGTCCACCGGCGCCCACGCCCAGCCCGGCTGCCCGGCCAGCGCCACCAGCTGGTCCAGGTCGGGATAGAGCCGCAGGTCACCGTCGGGGGAGCCGAGGACGTCGGTGGTGACGATCGAGTCGTCGGAGAGGAAGGTGTCGAACACCGGGGACATCCCGACGCCCCAGGACACGGCCGCCTCCAGCCGCGCCGTCGGGATGGTCTTCACCCGGCAGACGCCCGCGGTGTCCACATAGGCCAGCACGATCCCGCGCACGTCCTCGGCGAGGAGGCGCGCCATGAGTCCGGCGACCCGGCGCAGATCCTCCGGGCGCCCGCCGGGCACGGGGTCGGCAAGGGTGGTCATACGTCCTCCTCGGCCATACGTCCTCCTCGGCGTGGGTCCGCCCGGCCCGGCGTCAGGGTTTCACGGCCACGGCGCCGTACTGCGGCACGGCGGCGGACGCCGGCCCGGCGCGCCACTGCGAGCAGGGCACCAGACCCGGCTCGACCGGCTCCAGCCCGTCGAGGAAGCCGGCGATCTCCTCGCGGCTGCGGGCGGTGATCGGCGGGGTGGCGTGGGCGTTCCAGAACTCCATCGCGGCCCGGTTGCCCTCGCCGCCCACGTCGGCGTCGTACGTCGGGTGGGTGAGGACGAGGTGACTGCCCGAGGGGAGCACCGCCATGAGCCGCCGCACGATGTCCCCGGCCTCGCCGGTGTCCAGGACGAAGTTCAGGATGCCCAGCATCATCAGCGCGACCGGCCGGCCCAGGTCCAGGGTCTCGGCGGCGCGCTGCACGATGGCGTCCGGGTCGCGCACATCGGCGTCGATGTAGTCGGTGACGCCCTCGGGGGAGCTGGTGAGCAGCGAGCGGGCGTGCACGAGCACGATCGGGTCGTTGTCGACGTACACGATCCGTGACTCGGGGGCGATCCGCTGGGCGATCTCGTGGGTGTTGTCCACCGTCGGCAGGCCGGTGCCGATGTCCAGGAACTGCCGCATCCCGCGCTCGGCGGTCACGAACCGCACCGCACGGGCCAGGAACTCGCGGTCCGCGCGGGCCACCGCGCGGATCACCGGGAACATCCCGGCGACCTGCTCACCGACCCGCTGGTCGACCTCGTAGTTGTCCTTGCCGCCGATCCAGTAGTTCCACACCCGGGCGTTGTGCGCCACGGAGGTGTCCAGCTTCGCCGGTCCGGCCGCCGGGGAGTCGCCCTCGGTCACGTCGCCGCCCTTCTGCCGGTTGTCGGTCCTCCGCCGTCATTGTGCCGCCCGTTGATCGCGCTGTCCCGGGAAACGCACACCGCGGGCGGTTCGGGGCCGTTCCGGGACGTTCAGGCGCATGAGGAACACTGGACCGGTACGCCGTCCCCGACCGGAAGCAGGACATGCCCGCCACGCCCGCGCCCCTCCTCGACGTCCCCGGCCTGCCCGCGGGCCCCGCCGACATCCGGCTGATCGTCACCGACATGGACGGCACGCTGCTGGACGACGCCCAGCGGATCCCCGACGGGCTGTGGCCCATGCTCACCGAACTGCGTCGGCGGGGCGTGCTGTTCAGTCCGGCGAGCGGCCGCCAGTACGCCACCCTGGCACGGCAGTTCGCCGAGGTCGCCGAGGGCATGGTGTTCATCGCGGAGAACGGCACGTACGTGGTCCGCGACGGCGTGGAGCTGAGCTCCGACACCCTCGAGCCGTCCGTGCCCGCGGACATCGCGCGGACGGTACGGCGGCTGGTCGCCGGCGGCGTGGACGTCGGTGCCGTGGTGTGCGGCAAGCGGGCCGCCTACGTCGAGCGGACCGACGAGGCGTTCCTCACGGAGGTGCGCAAGTACTACGTCGAGCACCGGATCGTCGAGGATCTCACCGCCGTCGACGACGACGTGATCAAGGTCGCGCTGTTCGATTTCGGAGCCGCCGAGCACTCCACCGCCCCCGCCCTCGACGCGTTCGCCGGTACCCACCAGGTCGTCGTCTCCGGCGAGCACTGGGTGGACGTGATGAACCGCACCGCCAACAAGGGCACCGCGCTGCGCGGCCTCCAGCGGGCGCTCGGCATCACACCCGCGCAGACCATGGTCTTCGGCGACTACCTCAACGACCTGGAGATGCTCGACGCCGCCGACTGGTCCTTCGCCATGGCGAACGCCCACCCGGAGGTCGTACGCCGGGCCCGCCACCTCGCCCCGTCCAACAAAGACAACGGCGTGCTGCGGACCGTCTCCCGCGTCCTCGGCCTGTAACTCAGCTGCCCGGGCGGACGTATCCGTGCCGCCACGCCCAGGCCGCGATCTCGACCCGGTTCCGCGCCGCCAGCTTCAGCTGCACGCTGGACAGGTGCGTCTTCACCGTGGACAGGGAGACGTACAGCCCGGCTGCGATCTCGGCGTTGGTCCGGCCGACCGCGACCAGCCGGACGACGTCCAGTTCCCGGTCGGTCAGCGGCTCCGTCACCGGGGCGGGCCGGGCCGTGCGCTCGGGCTCCGTCAGGTGCCTGAGCAGCCGTACGGTGACCGACGGGGAGACCAGCGAGTCACCGGCCGCGGCGGCACGGACCGCCTCCGCCAGCAGCGTCGGCCCGGAGTCCTTCAGCAGAAAGCCGCAGGCACCGCCGCGCAGCGCCCCGTACACGTACTCGTCCAGGTCGAAGGTGGTGACCACCACCACCCGCAGCGGGTCGGTCACCTCCGGCCCGGCCAGCAGCCGGGTCGCGGCCAGGCCGTCCAGCTTCGGCATCCGGATGTCCAGCAGGCACACGTCCGGCCGCAGCCGGCGGGCCAGCGCCACCGCCTCCTCGCCGTCGGCGGCCTCACCGGCCACGGTGATGTCGGGCTGCGCGTCCAGGAAGAACCGGAAGCCGGTGCGGACCATCATCTGGTCGTCGGCGATCAGGACCCGGATGGGCGGGGCGCTGGGGGTGGGGGTGCTCATGGACGGCATCATGCCTCAGGGGTGCGGCGGGGCCGGCCGGTCCCGGCGGCCCGTGCCTGTCAGCGGTCGAAGATCCAGGTCACGGTCGAGTCCGTGGCCCGGCGTACCCGGACGGGGATGCGGACGGCCGAGCCGTCGGGCTTCCTGCCCGTACAGGTGATGCTCGCCCCGGCGACGGCCTTCAGACCGGTCGGGCAGGTGACGCCGGAGAGCTTGGTGCCGACCCACGGCAGCGGGTGGTACCTGTGCTCGGTGCGGCTCTCGACGACGTCCGCGGCGAGCGCCTTCTGCCCGCCGACGTTCACCGTGCTGTCCACGTCCAGGCGCGAGGTGGACTCGGGGTCGGCGATCACATGGGTGCCGACGGCCCCGAGCACGGTGACGGCGACGGCACTGCCGATGATCCCGATGACGAACCTGCTCCACATCGCGTTCTCCTGAAAGGGCGAGGGGATGACCTGTGGTCTCCCCTCACCCTCGCCCATGCCCGCGGGCCCGCGCCTCGGCCGTACGGCCATGATGCGGGCCGTGCGCCTCGGCCGTTCGGCCGATCCCGCCGGGCCCGGCCGCGTCTACCGTGATCGGCATGAAGTCCGTCTCCCCCCAGGGCTGCCTGCGGGGCTTCGCCGTCGGCGTGCTGCTCGTGGCCGGTGTCCTCGACGTCCTCTCCACCGGCGGCGCGGGCCGCAGCGTGTGGCCGGTGACGATCGTGCTGCTCGCCGCATTCGCCGCGGTGCTGTGGCCGGCCGCCCGGCGGCCCGCCTGGCTCGGCCCGGAGATCCGTACCGCCGTACCCGCCGTGCTGTCCGGCCTCTACACGGCCGGCACCCTGCTGACCGGCCGGACCGCCCCGTTCGGGCCGGGCGAGGTCGTCGCCCTGCTGTGCCTGCTGTTCGTCGCCGTACGGCACTGCCCGCCGCACCGGGCGGCCGGCTGCGCACTGCTCGACGCGGTGGCACTGCTCGCGACGCCGTTGCGGACGGGCCGGTCCGTGCCGGACGACACGTTCGGTTTCATCGCGGTCGGGCTGCTCCTGGTCGGTGTCGTGGCGGGCCTCGCGGGCTATCTGCGCTCGCTGGACTACCGGCGCGCCGTCGCCGTCGGCGAGACCCGCCGCACCGAGCGCCTGGCCATCGCCGCCGACCTGCACGACTTCGTCGCCCACCATGTCACCGGGATCCTGGTGCAGACCCAGGTGGCCCGCATGATGGCGGCCGACCGGCCCGCTGAGCTGGACCCCGTTCTCGCCGGCATCGAGCGGGCGGCGACCGAGGCGCTGGCGTCGATGCGCCGCACGGTCGGTGTGCTGCGCGACACCGGCGCCGAGAGCGGCGGCCACCGCCCGGTCGGCGATCTCGCGGCCGTCGCCGAACTGGCCGACCGCTTCCCGGCCCCCGGACAGAAGGTCGTCCTCGACCGCGCCCCGGCCCTCTCCGACGCCGAGGTCCCGCACGAGGTACAGGCGGCGGCCTTCCGCGTGGTGCAGGAGGCGCTGACCAACGTACGACGGCACGCGGCCGACGCCGCCGAGATCCGCGTCGGGCTGCGCCGGGCCCGGGGCGGCCTCGAGGTGACGGTCAGCGACGACGGCCGCGGCGGCAGCCGCCTCCCCGACGCGGCGCACGGCGGCGGCTTCGGCCTGGTCGGCCTGGCCGAACGGGTCACCGCCCTGGGCGGCACCCTGCATGCGGGACGACGCACGGGGCCCGGCTGGGAGGTGCGCGCGGTGTTCCCGCTGGGGGAGGGGTGAGTGCGGACTGGTGTCTGTGTGTGCGGCCGGCGCCGCCGAGGCCCGCATGGGGCTGGGCGCGGGTTGGAGGTTACGGTCTGGGATGGCGGCTGGGGTGGCAGGCGCTTTCGCGGTGTGGGGTGCGGGCGGTGTTCCCGCTCGGGGCGGAGTGAGGGCGGGCTGGTGTCAGGTTGTGCGGCCGAGCCGTCGTGGTCCGCCTGGGCGCGGGTTGGAGGTTACGGTCTGGGACGGCGGCCGGGTGGCAGCCGCCTTCGCGATGCGGCGCACGGTTGGGAGGTGCGGGCGGGCTGGTGTCAGGGCTTGCGGCCGACGCCGTCGAGATCCGCGCCGGGGTCCGCCGGGGCGGGGGGTCAGTGACGGCGGCCGTGGCGGGCGGCCGTCTTCGCGGTGTGGCGCACCGCCGGTGTGTTCCCGCTCGGCGAGAGGTGACCCCGGGTGCGCCTCAGCGTTTGCGGCCCACCGCGCCGTACAGGGAGACCGGGCCCGCGCCGTCCGGCGCCTCGGCGGGGCGCCAGGCGTCGACCGGTACGACGCCCGGCTCCAGCAGCTCCAGTCCCCTGAAGAAGGCGGCCACCTCGGCGCGGGAGCGCGCGACCAGGGTCACCCCGCCGGCCGCGTACGCGGCGATGCCCTTCTCGACGTTCTCCGGTTCGAAGTCGGCCGTCATCATCGACAGCACCAGACAACTGCCCGGCGCCAGCGCGTCGACAAGGGCCGACACCAGCTCGTGGGCGCCGTCCTCGTCGGCGACGAAGTGCAGCAGCGCGATCAGGGACAGGGCCACCGGACGGGGGAAGTCCAGGACGTGGGCGGCCTGTTCGAGGATGGCGTGCGGTTCGCGGGCGTCGGCCTGCGCGTACTCCGTCACGCCCTCGGGCGTGCCGCGCAGCAGCGCGCCCGCGTGGGCCAGCACGATGGGGTCGTTGTCGACGTAGACCACCCGTGCGTCGGGCGCCACCGACTGGGCGATCTGGTGCAGGTTCGGCTCGGTCGGTATGCCGGTGCCGACGTCCAGGAACTGGCGGACGCCGTCCTCGGCGAGCGCCCGCGTGACCCGGTGCATGAACGCCCGGTTGGCGCGTGCGGCCCGCGGCGCGCCACCCCCGTCCACGGCCGCGATCTGCCGGCCCAGTCGCTCGTCGACGGGGTAGTTGTCCTTGCCGCCCAGGAACCAGTCGTACACCCTGGCCGGATGCGGCCGTGTGGTGTCGATGTACTGTGCGGCCGGTTCCGTCCCCGTCACGTGCTGCTCCTTCACTCCCCGCCGAATGCGAGCAGCAGTCTGACACGATCATGCCGCGCGGCGCAGACAGTCTTCGGCCACCTCCTTGTCGAGCGCGGCGCGCACCAACGCGGCGGCCAGCACCGCCGGTTCGGACTTCCCGGCGAGTTCGGCGAGCTTGCCGGGGTCCTTCGGCAGGCCGAGCCGCTGCGCCCCGGAGAGCGCTTTGCCGTCCAGATAGGGCGCGACTTCCGGCCACACGCGCTGGGCTTCGCGCAGGAAGATGTCGGCGCCGGCCGGGCCGACCCCCGGCTCCTCCTGGAGCAGCCGCTTGAGTTCGCCGGTGTCGCCGTGCGCCTCCTCGTGCAGCCGGCGCAGATCGCCGCCCCAGCGGTCCAGCAACAGCTCCGCGCCGTCGCCGAGTTGGGTGGCGGTGCGCTCGTCGTAGCGCCGGTAGCCACCGCGGCCGAGCGCGTCCACCCGCTGCTGCCAGTCGGCGTCGGCCATCCGGCGCGGGCTGTCGAGGTGGTCCTCGTGCAGCGCCTGCGCGGCGGCCACCGCGACCGAGGCGCGGATCCGGGCGCTGAGCAGCAGGGCCAGCACGAGCAGCCGGTACAGCGGCTGCGGGGTGTCCTTCAGCCTGATGCCCGCCTCCTCGGCGTAGGTCCGCCCGTACTCCGAGAGCAGTTCTCGTACGACACGTTCGTCGCGGTTCATGGCTACGGCTCCGGGGCTGGGGTCGGGCTAGGGCTTGAGCGGATCGTGGCCCAGCGACATCAGCCGGTGCCGGCTGCGGGTGTCCTCGGCCTCGGGCTCCTCCTCCATGTCCACCAGGTCACCGACGGTGTCCACGACCTCCCGCATCACACGCAGGTCGTCGTCGGTGAGGTCCATGCGGCGCTTCTGGAGGATCGCGAGGACATGCTGACCGGTCGGTGGACCCGCCTGATCGGGCAGCGGCTCGGTCACCTCGCCGGCGTCCCGCACCCTCAGCCAGTCCGCCAGCTCCGCCGAGGTCATGTTGACCACGCGGTGGAAGTCCTCCCACAACGCGTCGAGTTCGAGGGAGTCGGCCATGGGTTTCCCCTTTCGCCTACGGTGTCACCGGCCCCGGTCATGTGTCGTCGCGCGGCCAGTTCTCGGCCTGGAACATCCAGTGCTGCTTCTCCAGCTCGGCGGTGATGGACATCATCAGGTCCTGGGTGACCGGATCGGGCTTCTCGGTGGCGGCGATCCGTTCGCGCAGCCGCCCGATGGCCTCCCGCAGCGCCGAGACCATCAGATCGACGACCTCGGTGTCGCGCAGCCAGCCGTCCTTGGCGCCGGGCAGCGCGAAGGTCGCGGCGATGGTCTCCGGCCGGCCGTCCGGCGGGACGCCCAGCGCGGCGGCGCGTTCGGCGACGGTGTCGGAGAAGTTCCGTGCCGTCGCGACCACCTCGTCCAGCTGGAAGTGGATCGAGCGGAACCGCGGTCCCACGATGTTCCAGTGCGCCTGCTTGCCGATGAGCGACAGCCCGAGCAGGTCGACCAGCGTGTCCTGCAGCGCGCTGCCGGTGACACGGAGTGCCTGCTCGGGGAGAGTGCTCTTCACCACGGTCATGAGCCCCTCGCTCCTTTCCTTCCGTCGTCCGTTGTGTTGCCTTCGGTTCCGGGGCGCGGGTATCCATGCTGCGGGGGTGCAAACGCGCCTGATCAGCGCGGCAGCACCAGATCCAGGAAGCGGAGCACCTCCGCGAAGGCCTCCTTCCTGCCGGTCTCGTGGAACACCTCGTGCCGCGCCCCGGCGAAGATCCGTTCGGTGAGCCGGCCGCCGGCCAGCCGCTCCACGCCGGTCCGGCTGCCGGGCAGCGGCACCAGGCGGTCGTCGTCGCCGTGCAGCCACAGCAGCGGCAGCGCGCCCACGTCACCGCTCCGGGCGACGGTCTGGAGGGTCCGTGCGAACGCCTCCACGGTCGGCCGCTTCATGGGCCCGTGCCACACCAGCGGATCGGCGGCGTAGGCGGCACCGACGGCCGGGTCCCGGGAGAGCGCGGCCGGGCTGACCGGGGTGTCCGGGATCTCCGGGAGGGCCAGCAGCCGCCCCGGCAGCTCCCAGGCGCCGATCACCGGCCCGGACAGGATCAGAGCGCTCAGTTCGCCGCCGTACCGCTGGGCGTAGCGGGCGGAGATCAGTCCGCCCATGGAGTGGCCGACGAGGACGAGCGGCAGGCCGGAGTGCGCGGCCCGGGCGAGGTCCGCCACGCCGTGCACATCGGTGACCACGTCCTCGAAGTCCTCGATCAGCACCCGTTCCCCCGCCGACCTGCCGTGCCCGATGTGATCGGGCGCGTACACGGCCGCCCCGTGCCCGGTGAGGACGGTGGCGAGCTCGTCGTACCGGCCCGCGTGCTCGGCGTATCCGTGCACCACCAGGGCCAGATATCTCGGTGCCGGGTGCGGCCATTCGTGTACGGCGATGGAGCCTCGGGTGCCGTCGAGGATGTGCTCACGCACGTGGGGCATGTCTCCTCCGGGTGAGTCGGTCAGGCTCCGGGGGATCTTCCCAGCGGGCCGGTCCGAGGTCTATAGTCTAAAACTAGCAGTGCTAATTAAGTGGTGCTGTCATGTGTCCCCGTGTGGTCCGCCGATCGACAGTGTCGTCGACCGGTCGTAGGTCAGGAGTCGAAGCCGTGCGTCCCGTCCACTTCGCGGCCGCCCGCCGCACCCCCATCGGCAAACTGCGCGGAGCCCTGTCCGCCGTCCGGCCCGACGACATGGCGGCGACCGTGATCCGCCGGCTGGTGGCCGAGGTGCCCGGGCTCGACCCGGCCCGGATCGACGACGTCTACTGGGGCGCGGCCAACCAGGCGGGCGAGGACAACCGCAACGTCGCCCGTATGGCCGCCCTGCTCGCCGGGCTGCCCGAGTCCGTACCCGGTGCCACCGTCAACCGGCTGTGCGCCTCCGGTCTCGAAGCGGTCACCGCCGCCGCCCGCACCGTCGCCGCCGGCGAGGCCGAGATCGTGATCGCGGGCGGCTCCGAGTCCATGAGCCGCGCCCCCTTCGTGCTGCCACGCCCCGACGAGGCGCTGCCGCAGCGCATCGAGACCTACGACACCCGGCTCGGCTGGCGCCTGGTCAACCCGGCGATGAAGGAGCTGCACGGCCTGCTCTCCATGGGCGAGACCGCCGAGGAGGTCGCCGAGCGGTACGGCATCTCCCGTGCCCGCCAGGACGCGTTCGCGCTGCGCAGCCACCAACTGGCCGCCGCCGCACGGAAGAACGGCCACTTCGACGACGAACTCCTGCCCGTGGAGCGCCCGGACGGCATCGTGGTCGAGCAGGACGAGTGCGTGCGCGAGGACACCTCGCTGGAGAAGCTGTCGCGGCTGAAGCCGGTCTTCCGCCAGGGCGGCACCGTCACCGCCGGCAACGCCTCGCCGATGAACGACGGCGCGGCCGGGCTGCTGCTGGTCAGCGAGGAGGCGCTGAACGAGCTGGGCCTGGAGTCCCTCGGCCGCTATGTCGCGGGTGCCTCCGCCGGGGTCCACCCGGACGTGATGGGCATCGGCCCGGTCCCCGCCACCCGCAAGGCGCTCGCCCGGGCCGGCTGGGACATCGGTGACGTCCAGGAGGCCGAGTTCAACGAGGCGTTCGCCGCCCAGGCCCTGGCCTGCGTCGACCAGTTGGGCATCGACCCGGACCTGGTCAACCCGACCGGCGGCGCCATCGCCCTCGGCCATCCCCTCGGCTGTTCCGGCGCCCGCATCCTGACGACCCTGCTGCACCGGATGCGGCGCACGGGCGCGGAGCGGGGTCTTGCGACCATGTGCGTGGGCGTGGGGCAGGGCAGCGCGGTGCTGGTCGAGAGGCACTAGCGCCCTTCCCGGGGGGGACCTGATCAGCCGAGCCGAAGCAAGGAAACGGAGCAGTACTCCATGGCAACCCTGTCCGTCGCCGCCATCCTCGCCGAGAACGCCAGGCGCCGTCCCGACAAGACCGCCCTGGTGGAGGGGGACCTGCGGCTCACCTTCGCCGAGGTGTGGCGCGGGGCACTGGCCCAGGCGGGTGCGCTCACCGGTCTCGGTGTACGGCCTGGCGACCGGGTCGCGCTGATGGCCCCCAACACCGCCGAGTTCCCGGTCGCCTACTACGCGATCGCGGCGGCGGGCGGTGCCGTCGTCCCCGTGCACCTGCTGCTGTCGGCCGGCGAGGTCGAGCACGTGCTCAGGGACAGCGGGGCGAACCTGCTGCTGGTCCACCCGGCCCAGGCGGAGACCGGACGGGCCGCCGCCGACGCCCTGGGGGTCCGAGTCGTCACCCTGGGCGAGGAGTTCGGCAAGCTCGCGGCCGACGCCGAGCCGCTGCCGTCGTACGTCACCCGCGCCGCCGACGACCCGGCGGTGATCTTCTACACGAGCGGGACCACCGGCGTCCCGAAGGGCGCGGTCCTCAGCCACTTCAACATCGTGATGAACGCGACGGTCAACGCCTTCGACGCCAACGACATCCGCTGCGACGACATCGCCCTCGGCGCACTGCCCCTCTTCCACGCCTTCGGCCAGACGGTGTCGCTCAACTCCACCTGGCGGGCGGGCGCCACACTCGTGCTGCTGCCCCGCTTCGACGCGGCCCGCGCCATCGAGCTGATGGTCCGGGAGGGGGTGAACACCTTCCACGGGGTGCCGACCATGTACGTCGCCCTCGCGGCGGCAGCGGCGCAGGCGGACCGGCTGCCCGAGCTGCGGGTGTGCGTCTCCGGCGGGGCCTCGCTGCCGGTCGCCGTACTGGAGCGGTTCGAGGAGGCCTTCGGCGCGACGGTCTACGAGGGGTACGGGCTGTCGGAGACCTCGCCGACGGCCACCGTCAACCAGCCGCTGTTCGGCACGAAGGCCGGCACCATCGGGCACCCGCTGTGGGGCGTCGACGTCGAGATCGCCCGCGCCGAGCCGGAGGGCCGCATCGAGCTGCTGCCGCCCGGCGAGCTGGGCGAGGTCGTCATCCGCGGCCACAACGTCTTCTCCGGGTACCTCGGTAGGCCCGAGGCCACCGCCGAGGCGCTGGTCGACGGCTGGTTCCGCACCGGCGACCTCGGCACCAAAGACGAGAAGGGCTTCCTCAGGATCGTCGACCGCAAGAAGGACGTCATCATCCGCGGCGGCTACAACGTGTACCCGAGGGAGGTCGAGGAGGTCCTGATGCGCCACCCCGCCATCGCCCAGGTCGCGGTCATCGGCCTGCCCGACGAGCTGCACGGCGAGGAGGTCTGCGCCGTCGTCGTACCGGCACCGGGCACCGCACCCGACGCCGCCGCGATCACCGAGTGGTCCAGGGAACACCTTGGCCGCCACAAGTACCCGCGGCGCGTGGAGTTCACGGACGCGATGCCGCTGGGTCCCAGCATGAAGGTGCTGAAGCGGGAACTCCGGGCCACCTACGTCCAGGGGTAGACAGGCCGGTCATAGCGGGCGGCAGGGGTCACCTGGCGAGACAGTCCTTACGCCGGTGGCTTGTCCGGACATAACATCGGTCCCCGCATGAACACGATGACGCTCTGGCACATATCCGGCTGGGGGTTCGCGGCGCTCGCCTCCGCGGCCCTGCTCGTCGGCTTCTCCAAGACCGCGGTGAGCGGGGCCAACACGGTCAGCCTCGCGATCTTCGCGGCCGTTCTGCCCGCCCGCGCCTCCACCGGCATCCTGCTGCCCGTCCTGATCGCCGGTGACGTGCTCGCCGTCCTCACCTACCGGCGGCACGCCCACTGGCCCACCCTGTGGCGGCTGTTCCCGGCCGTCGCGGCGGGTGTCGTGGTGGGCACGCTGTTCCTGATGTGGGCCGACGACGGGATCGTACGGACCTCGATCGGCGCGATCCTGCTGCTGATGGCCGGGGTGACGATGTGGCGGCGGCGTACCGCGGACGCCGGGGAGGCACCGGACCAGGTCACCTCGCGTGCCGGCCGCGCCAAGGCCCGCTCGTACGGCGTGCTCGGCGGGTTCACCACGATGGTCGCCAACGCGGGCGGCCCGGTGATGTCGATGTACCTGCTGTCGGCGGGCTTCCGGAAGCTCGGCTTCCTCGGCACCTCGGCGTTCTTCTTCCTCATCGTGAACGTCTCGAAGGTGCCGTTCAGTGCGGGTCTGGGTCTGATCGACGGCCGTTCGCTGCTCCTCGACGCCGCGCTCGCGGTGTTCGTCGTGCCCGGTGCGTTGTTCGGCAAATGGGCTGTGAACAGGATCAACCAGCGACTCTTCGAACAACTCGTGATCGCGGCGACCATCGTGGGCGGTGTGCAACTGCTGGTGCGCTAGCTCCCGGAGTCCTGGCCGAGCTCCAGCAGCGCCGGGAGGTCCGCGAAGGAGTCCAGGACGTGGTCGGGGGTGCCGCTCGCGCCCTCCAGCGTCTCCTGCTGGAATTTCCCGGTCCGCACCAGCACCCCGGTGAGGCCCGCCCGTTGCGCCGCGAGCACGTCCGACTCCACGTCGTCGCCCACCATCAGCGCCTGCCCGGCGTCCACCCCCAGCCGGGCCAGCGCCGCCTCGAAGAACGCCCGGGACGGCTTGCCCGTCACCTCCGCCTCGACCCGGGCCGCCTGCTCCAGCCCGACCAGAAAGGCACCGGAGTCCAGCTGCAGCCCGGCATCGGTCCGCCAGTACAGGTTCCGGTGCATGGCGACCAGCCGCGCACCCCGCTTCACGAACCCGAACGCCCGGTTGAGCGACGCGTAGTCGAACTCCGGCCCGGCACCGCCGAACACGACCACCTCGGGATCGCCGTCAGCGCAGTCGATGAGCGTGACATCGCCGAGGTCCTCCGCGATGTCCCCGCTGTTGAGCAGCGCACAGCGGGCGCCCGGGAAATGCTCGGCGAGGTGGGCGGCGGTGACGGAGGGCGCGGTGAGCACGTCCTCGGCGCGCACGTCGAAGCCGGCGCCGCTCAGCGTCTCGGCGATCGACGCCCGGGTCCGGGACGTCGTGTTCGTCACCAGTGCCACACCGAGCCCGGCCGCGCGGATCCTCCGCAACGCCTCCACCGCGCCCGGCAGCGGCTTCCAGGAGACGGTGAGCACACCGTCGATGTCGATCAGCACGGCACGTACGGACTGCACGGATTGCATGGCTCGACGGTAGCGACCCGCATGGTGAACCGTCCCGTACGACCTCGTACGCTCACCCCTATGCCCGCGCACGTCCTGATCCTCGGCGGCACCACCGAGGCCCGCCGCCTCGCCGCCGGCCTCGCCACCCGGACCGGCGTCCGGGTGACCACGTCCCTGGCCGGCCGCGTCACGCGACCGGGAGCGCCGGCGGGCGAGGTACGGGTCGGCGGCTTCGGTGGTGCGGAGGGCCTGGCCGACTGGCTGCGCGCGCACCATGTGGACGCCCTGGTCGACGCCACCCATCCCTTCGCCGAGACGATCACGGCCAACGCGGCCCGCGCGGCGGCGGCCACCGGAGTGCCGACGGTGGTGCTGCGCCGCCCCGGCTGGCGGCCGGGCCCAGGGGACCGCTGGTACGACGTCCCGTCCCTGGCCGGGGCCGCCGAGGCGCTGCCCGGTCTCGGCCGCCGGATCTTCCTGAGCACCGGACGCCTGGGCCTCGGCACGTTCGCCCATCTGACGGACCTGCACTTCGTGGTCCGCTCGGTGGAACCGCCCGAGCCGCCCCTGCCGCCGCGCATGGAACTGGTCCTCGCGCGCGGCCCGTTCACCGTCGCCGACGAGACGGAGCTGCTGCGCACCCACCGCATCGAGGTGCTGGTGACCAAGGACAGCGGCGGGCAGGCCACGGCCGCGAAGCTGACGGCGGCGCGGGAACTCGGCCTGCCCGTCGTCGTCGTACGCCGCCCTCCGCTGCCGCGGGGCGTCACAGCGGTGCCCGACGTGGCGGGTGTACTGGAGTGGCTCGGCGTCGGCCCGGCGTGAGGACCGACTTCCGGAGCCGGTCGACGGTACGCAGCACCTTGTGTCCGGCACCCGGTGCCCGGCGCGGCTACTGATCCCCTGGGTTTCTGCGCAACAGATACGTGTCCATGATCCAGCCCTTGCGCTCGCGTGCCTCCGCCCGCACCCGCTCGATGCGCGGACCGGCCTCGGCGATCGGGCCGGAGATCAGGAGCTCGTCCGGAGTGCCGATGTACGCGCCCCAGTAGATGTCGATGTCCTGTTCGGCGTACCGCCGGAAGGACTGGTGCGCGTCCAGCATCACGACCACGTCGTCCACGCCCTCGGGGAACCCCTCGGCCAGCCGCCGCCCGGTGGTGATCTGCACCGGCCGGGCCACCCGGTTCAGGCCCGTACGATGCCGGGCGACCAGGGCGGAGACACTGCTGATGCCGGGTATCACGTCGTACTCGAACGCGACCGCGCCGCGCTCCAGCACCTCCTGAAGAACCCCGAGCGTGCTGTCGTACAACGCCGGATCGCCCCACACCAGGAAGGCGCCGGTGCCGTCCTCGCCGAGCTCCTCGGCGATCAGCCGCTCGTAGATCCCGGCGCGGGCGCTGCGCCAGTCCTCCACGGCCGGCGAGTACGCCGATCCGCCCGCCTTGCGGTCCCGCTCCGGGTCACGGGCCTGAACCACCCGGTACGACCCCTCGGGCAGATGCGCGTCCAGTATGTCCCGGCGGAGCTGGGTGAGATCGCTCTTCACCTCGCCCTTGTCGAGCAGGAAGAACACGTCCGTGCTCCGCAGCGCCCTGACGGCCTGCAGGGTCAGCTGCTCGGGGTCGCCCGCGCCGATACCGATGACATGAATCTTTCGCACGCCCCGAGTCTGCCCCATCCCACCGACAGCGCCCGCACCGCGTCCACACGCGGCGCCACGACCCCCGCGCGCCGGTGAGGAGGAACAGAGGCATCCCGGTCGCCCGTCACTGCCCCAGTCGCGGCGCCTCTTCCCGCGCGTCCACCGGTCCCCGCCCGCTCTCCACCCGCCCGGCCAGCTCCCGCGCCCACCGGGCGAGCCCGGCGAGATCGATGCCGTACGGACGGTCCTCGCCCCGCTCCCTCTCCCATTCCGCGAGCGCGCCCGCGCCCCGCCGCAGCAGCCGGGCCCCGCCGACGGCGTTGCCGCGGGCCGCATGGGTGAGCCCCACCGCCAACTGGGCCAGCCCCCGCCACAGCATGCGCTCCTCCGCCGGCCCCGACTTCCAGGCGTCCTCGAACACCTCGTGCGCGTGGAACGGCTTCCCCGTGTCCAGCAGCGCCTGCGCCTCGGCGACGGTCTCCCGCGGAACCCGTACGACACCCTCCGGCTGCCGGGGGACGCCCTCCGCGCCGTAGGGCAACGGCCGTCCGAGCCCGTCCCGGGGCCGCGCGCTGCGGGCCCGCCCGTCCGTGTCCCGGTCCCTGGCATCCGATGCGCCCGCGTTCGTCATACCGCCGATTGTCCCCCGCCCGCCGGACGTGGGGTAAAGTGCTGTTCGCGCGATCACGCGGGTCACCGCGGGTGGGCGCATCGGGACGTGGCGCAGCTTGGTAGCGCACTTGACTGGGGGTCAAGGGGTCGCAGGTTCAAATCCTGTCGTCCCGACTTGCGAAGTAGCAGGTCAGAGGCCGTATCGGGGCACACCGATACGGCCTCTTGGTGTTCCCGGGGACCATCGACGTCCGGCGCGCCGCTTGCCGAAGCGCCCCGCCGACCGTTCACGTACGGGCGTCTCAGCCCTTGTTGGAGCCCAGGGTCAGGCCGCTGACGAACTGGCGCTGGAGTGCGAAGTAGACGACCAGGGTCGGGATCGCGGTCAGCAGGGAGCCCGCGGCGACCAGGTTGGGGTCGGTGAAGTACTGGCCGGAGAGGTTGTTCAGGGCCGAGGTGATCGGCATGTTCTCACCGGTCGAGATCAGGACCAGGGCCCAGAAGAAATCGTTGTAGATCCAGATCGACAGCAGGGTCGCCAGGGCCGCCATCGCCGGCTTGCACAGCGGCAGCGTGATCTGCCAGTACAGCCGCCACACCGAGGCACCGTCGACCAGCGCGGCCTCCGTCAGCTCGTGCGGCAGCGAGCGCATGTAGTTGCTCAGCACGAACGCGCAGAACCCGGACTGGAACGCCACATGGATGAGCACCAGGCCGAGCGCGGAGTCGTACAGCTTGCCGCTCTGTGTGATGCCCGGCAGGTTCGTCAGCAGGTACAGCCGGTACAGCGGGGTGATGATGACCTGCTGCGGCAGCAGGTTGCCGGCCGTGAACACCAGCAGGAGGGCGAGGTTCAGACGGAAGTCGAACCGGGCGACGTAGAACGCCACGCAGGAGGACAGGAACAGCGTCAGCAGCACGGCCGGCACCGCGATGACCAGTGTGTTGCCGAAGTAGTGCAGCATGTCCGACTGCTTGAAGGCGTTCGTGAAGTTCTCGAACGTCAGCTTGTCCGGCCAGGAGACGTAACCCTTGGCGCTGGTCTCGCTGTACGGCCGCAGCGCCGAGAAGATCGCCCACAGCAGCGGTGCCAGCCACGCCAGCGCGGTACCGGCGAGGAAGACGTGCAGCAGGACGCGGGCCGGGCGGATGGGGGCGCGCCGTTTCAGCGGCACAGTGGTGCTGCTCATGCGCGCCGCTCCTTCCGGAAGGTGGCGATCAGATACGGGATGATCACCGCGAGGGAGATCACCAGCAGGACGACGGCGATGGCGGAGCCGTAACCGATGCGGCTGGACTCGCCGATGATGTTGTTGGTGACCAGGATCGACAGCAACTCGGTGCCCTGAGCACCCTTGTTGAAGACGAACACCAGGTCGAAGGCGCGCAGCGCCTCGATGATGGTGACGACCAGCACGACCGTGTTGGTCGGGCGCAGGGTGGGGAAGATGACGCTCTTGAACGTCTGCCACTCGTTGGCGCCGTCCAGCGCGGAGGCCTCCCGGAGCGAGGGGTCGACGCTCTTCAGACCGGCCAGGTACAGGATCATCATGTAGCCGGTGTGCCGCCAGGACGCGGCGATGAGGACGGCCCACAGGTTGAGGTGCGGGTCGCCGATCCAGTCGATGTAGTGGCCCGGCTTGTTGGCCCCGATGATGCTGTTGATCAGGCCGGTGTCGGGGTTGTAGACCAGCTGCCAGACGAATCCGATGCAGGCCATCGAGATGACGACCGGCAGGAAGAACACGGTCTGGTAGACCCGGCTGAAGCGGATCCGCTTGTCCAGCTGCACGGCCAGGAACAGGCCCAACGGCGTGGGGATCAGGATCAGTACGACGAACCAGATCACGTTGTGCTGGACGGCCGGCCAGAACTGCGGGTTGTCGTTGAAGAGTTGCTTGAAGTTGTCCAGGCCCACCCACTTGATCGAGTCGAACCCGATGCCGTCCCAGGTGGTGAAGGCGAGGAAGATCGAGGCGATGGCGGTGACCCACACCAGGAGCACGTGCAGGATCGTCGGCACGCCCGCCATCAGGGCGAGCGTGAACCGGTCACGGCGGGTCAGCAGACGGCGATGGCCGTGCGTGGCGCGCGTGCGCGCAGGCGAGGCGCCCGGAGGCGGCACGGCGGCCGCTTCCGGGGTGTTGGTGGTCGTATCGGTTGTCATCGGGCCGCTCACTGGGACGCGAAGATCGTCTTCTTTTGGCGCTCGATGGACGACAGCAGGCTGTCCACGCCCTTGGGGTTCTGGAGGAACTTCTGCAGGCCCGGCTGCATCACCGTGGAGGTGAAGTCGGGGCGGGAGTCGCGGTCCATGAACTGGGTGAGGTTCTTGGCGCCGCCGATCATGTCGAACGCCTTCTTCTGCAGCGCCGAGTACGCGGAGGTGCTGGCCTTGTCCGATGCGGCGACCACGCTCGGGTCGGTCTTGAGGTACAGCTCCTCGGCGGCCGGACTGCCCAGGTACTCCAGCAGTTTGAGGACACCGGCGTGGTTCTTCGGGGCCTTGCTGACCATGAAGCCGTCGGTGGGCGCCTCGACCGTCTCCTGGCCGTACGCGGAGTTGATCTCCGGGAAGGGGAAGAAGTCGAGGTCGTCCAGGTCGGCCTTGTTGGTGAACTGCTGGGCCACGAAGGAGCCGAGGAGGTACATGCCGGCCTTCTTCGACACCAGCGACTGCGCGGCGTCCTCCCAGGTACGGCCCATGAAGCCGTCCTGGTGGTAGGGCAGGAGCTCGGCCCAGTGGTCGAAGACGGCCTTCACCTTGGCGTCGGTCCAGGAGGCCTTGCCCGCCATCAGCTGGACGTGGAAGTCGTAGCCGTTGAGGCGGAAGTTGATCTGGTCGAAGGTGCCCATCGCCGGCCAGGCGTCCTTGTCACCGAAGGCGATCGGGACCAGGCCGTCCTTCTTCATCTGCTTGCACAGGGCGACGAGTTCGTCCCAGGCGGCGGGAATCTTGTAGCCGTGCTGCTGGAAGACGCTCTTGCGGTAGAAGATCGCCCAGGGATACGTCGTCACCGGCACGAAGTAGTACTTGCCGTCCTCGCCCTTGCTGAGCTTCTTCATCGCGTCGGGGAAGTTGTCCCCGATCTTCTGCCACACGTCGTCGACCGGCGAGGCCAGACCCTTCGCCGCGAAGAACTGCATGCGGTACCCGGCGAACCAGTTGAACACGTCGTCCGGCGTGCCCTGCAGATAGGAGTTGATCTGCTCCTGGAAGGTGTTGTGGTCCTTGGTGTTGACCTTCACGGTGATCCCGGACTGCTTCTGGAAGGCCGCGTAGACGTCCGCGAAGGCCTTCTTCGGCACGGCGTCCGAGGCGTTGGAGCCGAGCGTGACGGTCTTCGGGTCGGAGGAGGAACCGCTGCTTCCACAGGCGGACAGCAGGGGGATGCCGGCCCCGGCGAGCAGGGCGGCACCGCCCGCTCCGCGCAGGACCGAACGGCGGCTGGGACCCGGGAGGGAAAGACCGGAGGGGGACAGGCGCATGGCGGCTCCTGAGGAATACCAGGGCTCGGTCAAGGGGATGAGTCGATCACCGAAAGGTTTACGAAACCGCTCAGAAACCAACTCGACCGAACATCGTGGGCGTAATAACAGCCCCATGTCCGCTCATGAGTCAATAGGGCGGCCTCCACTGGGCGGTCTCTTGCCCGAAACGTAATCGTCACCGTTACCTGCGTGTTCGCCGCCGCGCAGAGCCGAACAGCCCCCACGGCGCGGGCGGCCGTGGGGGCTGTGTGAACACGAGTGGTTCCGTTTCGGGTCCTGACCAGCGCGGTTCAGGGCCTGACCAGCAGCTGGAACTCGAAGGCGTACAGCGACGCCCGGTACACATGGCTGCCGTACTCCACCGGCCGGCCGGTGACGTCGTACGCGGTGCGCACCATGGTGAGCAGGGCGGCGCCCTCCTTCTCCTCCAGCAGGGTCGCCTCCCCGGCCGTCGCGCTGCGGGCGCCGATGGACTGGCGGGCGCTGTGCAGGACGATCCCGGCGGACCGCATCATGCGGTACAGACTCGTCGACTCCAGCCGCTGCGTGGGCAGTTCGAGCAGGGAGGCCGACAGGTAGTTGCACAGGAACGCAACCGGCCGGCCGTGGGTGCAGCGCAGCCGCTCCAGTACGGTGACCTCGGCGCCCTCCGCGATCCCGAGGGCCGCGGCCACCTCGGCGGGTGCCGGGATCCGTTCGTTGCGCAGCACCCGGGTGGTCGGCTCCTGCCCGGCCGACTCCAGGTCGTCGTAGAGGCTGCTGAGCTCCAGCGGCCGTCTGACCTTGCTGTGCACGACCTGCGTGCCCACCCCGCGCCGGCGCACCAACAGGCCCTTGTCGACCAGGGACTGGATCGCCTGGCGCACGGTGGGGCGGGACAGGCCGAGCCGTGCGGACAGGTCCACCTCGTTGCCCAGGAGGTTGCCCGGGGCCAGGGTGCCGCGTTCGATGGCCGCCTCCAGCTGCTGGGCGAACTGGTAGTACAGCGGCACCGGGCTCGTGCGGTCCAGTGTGAAGCTGAGCGGGTCGAGCGCGCGATCACCCGGTGCCGTGCGCTGCTCGGTGCGGTGTACTGGGCTCATGTCTCTCAGGTGTAGGTCCGGGAGGCCGAAGGTGTCAATGGTTTGTACTTACATTCGGACCTCGTTGTGAAATGATGTCTTAACAAAGTATTGACAGCGGGCTCGCCACGGACTTGTATCCCGTCCCAACGCAATCAGCGTCCCTTCCCCGTCACACGCACAGTGAGGTGCAGGAAAGATGGACCGCTCTTCTCCCTCCCGCTCCCGGAGACTGGCCCCGATGGTCGCGGTGGCCGCCGCGGCGGCCCTGACCCTCGCCGGCTGCGCCAGCAGTCATGGCGGCAAGAAGGCCGAGGAGGCGGCACAGAACGCCTCGGCGGGCAGGGCCGACACCCCTCGGATGACCGTCGCGCTGGTCACGCACCAGGCACCCGGCGACACCTTCTGGGACACCGTCCGCAAGGGCGCCGAGGCCGCCGCCGCCAAGGACAACATCAAGCTCGTCTACTCCGCCGACCCCAACGCCGGCAACCAGGCGAACCTGGTGCAGAACGCGATCGACCAGAAGGTCGACGGCATCGCGGTCACCCTCGCCAAGCCGGACGCGATGAAGAACGTCATCGGCAAGGCGGAGCAGTCCGGCATCCCGGTCGTGGGCCTGAACTCGGGACTGAGCGACTGGAGGAAGCTCGGCCTGCTGGAGTTCTTCGGGCAGGACGAGAGCGTGGCGGGCGAGGCGTTCGGCGACAAGCTGAACACGACCGGCGCCAAGAAGATCGTCTGTGTGATCCAGGAGCAGGGCAATGTGGGCCTCACCCAGCGCTGCGACGGTGTGAAGAAGACGTTCAAGGGCACGGCTGAGACGCTGTACGTGAACGGCACGGACATGCCGTCCGTGCGGTCGACGATCACGGCCAAGCTGAAGCAGGACAGCTCCATCGACACGGTCGTCACCCTCGGCGCCCCCTTCGCCCTGACCGCCGCGCAGGCGCTCGGCGACGCGGGCAGCAAGGCCAAGGTGGCCACCTTCGACCTGAACAAAGACCTGGTGAAGGCCGTCCAGAACGGCTCCATCGAGTTCGCCGTCGACCAGCAGCCCTACCTCCAGGGATACCTGGCGGTCGACGCCCTGTGGCTCTACAAGTACAACGGCAACTACAGCGGCGGCGGAGTCCAGCCGGTACTGACCGGCCCGGCCTTCGTCGACAAGTCCAACGTCGACAAGGTCGGCCAGTTCGCCGCGAAGGGGACCCGGTGATGAGCATGGCCCAGCAGGCTGAACCGGCCCTCGGCAGGCCGCCGGCGCCCGGCTCGAAACAGCAGGACGGCCGCACCGCGCGGCGCCCGCTGGCGCTGCGGCTGCTGGCCCGCCCCGAGGTGGGTGTCTTCCTCGGCGCGGCCGCCGTACTGGTCTTCTTCCTGATCGTCGCGCCCGCGGTCCGCCAGGGCAGCTCGATGGCCACGATCCTCTACCAGTCCTCGACCATCGGGATCATGGCCCTGCCGGTGGCCCTGCTGATGATCGGCGGCGAGTTCGACCTCTCGTCCGGCGTCGCGGTGATCTCCTCGGCGCTCACCGCGAGCATGCTCAGCTACCAGCTGACCCTGAACGTGTGGACGGGCGTGATCGTCGCCCTGGCCGTCTCGCTCGCGATCGGCTTCTTCAACGGCTGGCTGGTGGTCAGGACCGGCCTGCCCAGCTTCCTCATCACCCTCGGCACCTTCCTGATCCTGCAGGGCGCGAACCTGGCGGTGACCAAGCTGGTCACCGGCAATGTCGCCACCGACGACATCAGCGACATGGACGGTTTCGACCAGGCGAAGAAGCTCTTCGCGTCCTCGTTCACCGTGGGCGGGGTCGAAGTGAAGATCACGGTGGTGTGGTGGCTGGTGTTCGCGGCCCTCGCGACCTGGGTGCTGCTGCGCACCAAGTACGGCAACTGGATCTTCGCGGTCGGCGGCAACAAGGAGAGCGCGCGGGCCGTCGGTGTCCCGGTGACCTTCACCAAGATCTCGCTGTTCATGCTGGTCGGCTTCGGCGCCTGGTTCGTCGGCATGCACAACCTGTTCTCCTTCAACACCGTGCAGTCCGGCGAGGGCGTCGGCCAGGAGCTGATCTACATCGCGGCGGCGGTGATCGGCGGCTGTCTGCTGACCGGTGGTGCCGGCTCCGCGATCGGCCCGGTCTTCGGGGCCTTCATGTTCGGCATGGTGAACCAGGGCATCGTGTTCGCCGGCTGGAACCCCGACTGGTTCAAGGCATTCCTGGGCGTGATGCTGCTCGGCGCCGTCCTGATCAATCTGTGGGTCCGGCGTACCGCGACCCGGAGGTAACCGATGACTGACAACAAGACCCACGGCACCGTCGTCCAGGACACGCCGCCCGACTCGGAGGGGCTGCTGGTCGAACTGCGCGGGGCGGGCAAGTCCTACGGCAACATCCGCGTTCTGCACGGCGTCGACCTGAAGGTGCATGCCGGTCAGGTGACGTGCGTGCTGGGCGACAACGGCGCCGGCAAGTCCACCCTCATCAAGATCGTCTCGGGGCTGCACCGGCACACCGAGGGCGAGTTCCTCGTCGACGGGCAGCCGGTGCGCTTCTCCACCCCGCGCGAGGCCCTCGACAAGGGCATCGCGGCGGTCTACCAGGACCTGGCCACGGTGCCGTTGATGCCGGTGTGGCGGAACTTCTTCCTCGGCTCGGAGATGACCAGGGGCCCCTGGCCGGTCCGGCGCCTGGACATCGCGGCGATGAAGAAGACCGCGGACGAGGAACTGCGCAACATGGGCATCGTCCTGGACGACCTGGAACAGCCCATCGGCACTCTCTCCGGCGGCCAGCGCCAGTGCGTGGCCATCGCCCGCGCCGTCTACTTCGGCGCCCGCGTCCTCATCCTGGACGAGCCGACCGCCGCCCTGGGCGTCAAGCAGTCGGGTGTGGTGCTGAAGTACATCGCCGCCGCCCGCGACCGCGGCCTCGGCGTCATCTTCATCACCCACAATCCGCACCACGCCTATATGGTCGGCGACCACTTCAGCGTGCTGCGGCTGGGCACCCTGGAGCTGTCCGCCTCCCGCAGCGAGGTGAGCCTGGAGGAGCTGACCAACCACATGGCGGGCGGCGCCGAACTCGCGGCCCTCAAGCACGAACTGGCCCAGGTACGCGGCGTCGACGTGGAGGAACTCCCCGAGGAGAACGAGCTCACGGCACCCGTCGCACCCTCTGCGGAAGGAACCCCCTGACCATGGCCACCCCCACCCCGCTGGACCGGATCCGGGTCGGCTCGGCCCCCGACTCCTGGGGCGTCTGGTTCCCCGACGACCCGCGGCAGGTGCCCTGGGAACGCTTCCTGGACGAGGTGGCCGAGGCCGGCTACGAGTGGATCGAACTCGGCCCCTACGGCTACCTCCCCACCGACCCGGCGCGGCTCAGGGACGAGGTGGCCCGGCGGAACCTGAAGGTGTCCGCCGGCACGGTCTTCACCGGCATGCACCGCGGCCCGTCCGTCTGGGAGGAGACCTGGGCCCACGTCGGCCAGGTCGCCGCGCTCACCCAGGCGATGGGCGCGCGGCACCTGGTGGTCATCCCCTCCTTCTGGCGGGACGACAAGACCGCCGAGATCCTGGAACCACCGGAGCTGACCGCCGAGCAGTGGGCCCACCTGACCAAGGGCATGGAACGGCTCGGGCACGAGGTCAAGGAGACCTACGGCCTGGACATCGTGGTCCACCCGCACGCCGACACCCATATCGACACCGAGGACCACGTCGAACGCTTCCTGGACTCGACCGACACCGAGCTGGTCAACCTCTGCCTGGACACCGGGCACTACGCCTACTGCGGCGGGGACAGCGTCAAGCTCATCGAGACCTACGGCGAACGCATCGGCTATCTCCACCTCAAGCAGGTCGACCCGGACGTCCTCGCCGAGGTGGTCGCGAACGGGGTGCCGTTCGGGCCGGCGGTGCAGCGCGGCGTGATGTGCGAACCGCCGTCCGGCGTGCCCGAGTTGGGGCCCGTCCTCAAGGCGGCGCAGCAACTGGGCGCGGAGCTGTTCGCGATCGTCGAGCAGGACATGTATCCCTGCGAGCCGGACACGCCCCTGCCGATCGCGGTACGGACACGGCGGTTCCTGCGGTCCTGCGGGGCGTGAAGTCCCGGCGTGCCCCCGATTGTTTCCTGCGCAACCACGACGGATTCGGATCCGAGGTGGCCGGGAACCAACCGGGGGCACGCGGGCGTTGTGCAGACGACGGGGGACGCCCGCGCAGACGGGAGGACGAGATGACACACCGCACGGAAGCCCTGGACACGACCGACGCGGCGGCTGTGCGCCGCACCCGCTTCGGCTCGCTGCCCGAGCGGATACGTCCCGAGGACACGGTGGAGACGAAGCCGGCGACCGTTCCGGACCCGGCGCGTGACACCTACAACCCGGACGAGTGGCTGATCCGGTACTGCGGCTGAGACGGACGCCGACTGAGCAGGCGCTGGCTGACACAGGCGCCCGGCTGAGACAGACGTACGGCGCCGGGCAGACGCCCGGCGCCGTACGGTCGGCTCACGCCTGCCGTACCTCGGCGAGTGTCACCGGGCGGTGCTCGCGCAGGGACAGGGTGCAGGCCTCGGCGATCCAGCCTGCCTCCAGGGCGTCCTCGACGGTGCAGGGCGAGGGGCGGGTGCCGGCCACGACCTCGGTGAACGCGGTGAGTTCGGCGCGGTAGGCGTCGGTGAAGCGGTCCATGAAGAAGTCGTGCGGGGTGCCCGAGGGGAAGCTCACGCCGGGCTCGACCGAGCGCAGCGGCAGCTTGTCGTCCAGGCCGACCGCGATCGAGTCCTGGAAGCCGTGGAGCTCCATGCGGACGTCGTAACCCCGGGCGTTGTGACGGGAGTTGGACATCACCGCGATGGTGCCGTCGTCCAGCGTGAGGATCGCGCCGGTGGTGTCGGCGTCCCCGGCCTCCTTGATGTAGTCGGCGCCCCGGTTGCCGCCGACCGCGTACACCTCGGTGACCTCATGGCCCGTCACCCAGCGGATGATGTCGAAGTCGTGCACGGAGCAGTCCCGGAAGATGCCACCGGACGCGGCGATGTACGCGGCCGGCGGCGGCGCCGGGTCCAGCGTCGTGGAGCGGACCGTGTGCAGCTTGCCCAGCTCGCCCGCCTGGACGGCGGCCCGCGCGGCGGTGAAGCCCGCGTCGAAGCGGCGGTTGTAGCCGATCTGGATCGGCACCTCGCTGCCGCGGACGGCCTTCAGCACCTCGACGCCCTCGCTCATCGTCTTCGCGACGGGCTTTTCGCAGAACACCGGGACGCCGGCCTCGACACCGGCCAGGATCAGGGCGGGGTGGGCGTCGGTCGCGGCCGCCACCACGATGCCGTCCACGCCGGCGGCCAGCAGTGCCTCCGGCGAGTCCACGACCTCGGCCCCGAACCGCTCGGCGGCGGCCTTGGCCGCGTCCGCGAACGGGTCGGTGACGACGAGCGACTCGACGGCGTCGAGGCCGGAGAGGGTCTCGGCATGGAAGGCGCCGATGCGGCCGAGGCCGAGGATTCCGATACGCATGGGGATGAGGCTCCTTGCAGTTCCTATGGGGACGAGGAAGTTCCTACGCGAAGAGGAAGTTCCTACGGGGACGAGCGGAGGGGGAGGTTCAGTCGAGGCCGCCGAGCACGTTCTGGTCCCAGTCGATCACCGACCCGGTCACCACCCCGGACCGGTCGGACAGCAGGAACACCACGAAGTCGGCGATCTCGTCCGGTTGGCCGAGCTTGCCCATCGGCACCTTCATCGCGGCCTGCTCGCGCCAGTCGTCGCCGGCACCGTGGAAGGCGCGCTGGGTGGCGTCCTCGCCCTCCGTCGCGGTCCAGCCGATGTTCAGGCCGTTGATCCGGATCCGGTCCCAGCGGTGGGCGTGCGCGGCGTTGCGGGTCAGGCCCGCAAGACCCGCCTTGGCGGCGACGTACGGCGCGAGGAACGGCTGACCGCCGTGCGCCGACGAGGTGATGATGTTGACGATCGCGCCGGGCGCCTTGCGGGCCGTCATGTCGGCGACCGCCGCCTGCATCGCGAAGAACGGCCCCTTGAGGTTGATCGCGATGTGCTGGTCGAACAGTTCCTCGGTCGTGTCCAGCAGCGTGCCCCGGGTGGTCAGCCCCGCCGAGTTGACCAGGCAGTCGATCCGGCCGTAGGCGTCCACCACCTCGGCGACCGCCGCCTTGGCCTGGTCGGCGTCCGCCAGGTCGGCACGCACGAACATCGCCTTGGCCCCGGCCGACGCCAGCTCGGCGACCAGCGCCTCACCCGGTTCCGTACGGCGGCCGGTGACCGCCACGACGGCGCCCTCCCGGACGGCGGCCCGCGCGATCGCGGCCCCGACCCCCTGACTGCCGCCGTTGACCAGGACGATCTTTTCCCGGAGAAGTCCGTCGAGAAGTCCCATGACGTTCCTCAGCTCTCTCGCCTCTGCGTACCGGCCCGCAGCTCCGCACGGAGCCGCTCCGGGGCCCACTTCTCGCGCACCGCCCGCCGCAGCACGTCCGCCTGCGCCGGCGGGGCCAGGCCCTCGACCGGCGGGTCGCTGTCGAGGTTGGTCGGGAAGGGATAGCCCTCGGCGCTCGCCGCGATCACGTTCTCCAGCCACTCCTCGCCGGCGCCCCCGGCCGCGCGCCGCAGCAGCACCGGGAACACCGCGTTCGCCACGGCTTCCCGGTCCACCGTCTCCATCGCGCGTCCGAAGGCGGAGGACACCTGGAGCAGATTGGCCGTGCGCCGCACGTCCGCCGTGTTGGTGCCGGCGGCGTGGAAGAGCGCGGGGTTGAAGAAGGCCGCGTCGCCCTTGGCGAGCGGGAGGTGCACGTGGTGCTGCTCGAAGTACGCCTGGAACTCCGGCAGCCGCCAGGCCAGATACCCCGGCTCGTACAGCTGCGAGTACGGCAGATAAAGCGTCGGACCCGATTCCACCGGCATGTCGCAGTGGGCGACCGCGCCCTGGAGGGTGAGCACCGGGGAGAGGCGGTGCACATGCGCCGGGTAGGCGGCCGCGACCGCGTTGCTCAGGAAGCCGAGGTGGTAGTCCCGGTGCGCCCGCTGGCCCGCGCCGCCCGGATTGACCACGTTGACCTGCGAGGTCACCTGGTAGCCGGGGCCCAGCCAGGCCGAGCAGACCAGGGCCAGGACGTCGTTCGCGTAGTAGTCGGCGAACGCCTCCGCGTCGTACAGGGCCGTCTTCTCCAGCGCGTTCCACACCCGGTCGTTGGCGCCCGGCCGCGCGAAATGGTCGCCGGCCCCGGCGCCCGAGGCCCGCTGCTCGGCGATCAGCGCCTCGAAGACGGCCGTGACCCGGTCGACGACCACCGGGTCCGGGTAGGCACCCCGGATGACGACGATTCCGGGGCCGTCGGCGAACGCCCGCACCAGCTCGTCCCGCAGGGCGCCCGGGTCCTCGGCGGCGCGCAGCCGCTCACCCTCGTACACCAGGACGTTCTCCGTCACCGAGACGGCGTGCGGGTAGTCCGCGAGGTGGGTCGTCCGCTCGAGCAGAGCGCGGAAGGCGTCCAGGTCGCAGTCCCGCTCGGACAGCCAGGCGCGGCCTGGCACGGAGGCGACGGACATCGGTGTCCTTTCGGTCATGGCCTTACGGCCTCGGGCCCTCGAGCACGGCTTCCGGCCGATTGTGGCTTTCGGCCACGGCGACGACGCGGCCCTGTCATTCTTGTCAGTACAAACCCCTCGAACAACCAGCAGCCAGCCATCAAAAACCCCTCAAGGAGCCGGCCCATGGGCCATCCGTTCCCCATCCGGGAGATCGCACGTCAGGCGGGTCTCAGCGAGGCCACGGTCGACCGTGTGCTGAACGGCAGGGGAGGGGTGCGCGAGAGCACCGCGCAGGAGGTGCACCGGGCCATCGCCGACCTCGACCGGCAGCGCACCCAGGTGCGGCTGGTCGGCCGTACCTTCATGGTCGACATCGTGGTGCAGGCGCCCGAGCGGTTCAGTACCGCCGTCCGCGCCGCGCTGGAGGCCGAACTGCCGTCCCTGCACCCGGCCGTGGTCCGCTGCCGTTTCCACTTCCGCGAGACCGGCCCGGCCGCCGAACAGGTCAGGACGCTGGACCGGATCGCCCGGCGCGGCTCCCAGGGTGTGATCCTCAAGGCCCCGGACGTCCCCGAGGTCACCGCCGCCGTGGGCCGGCTCACCGCGGCCGGCATCCCCGTCGTCACCCTGGTCACCGACCTGCCCGCCAGCGGCCGGGTCGGCTACGTCGGCAGCGACAACCGGGCCGCCGGAGCGACCGCCGCCTATCTGATGGGCCAGTGGCTCGGCGACCGGCCCGGCAATGTCCTCACCAGCCTCAGCAGCGGCTTCTTCCGCAACGAGGAGGAGCGCGAGATGGGCTTCAGGAGCGTGATGAGGGCCCGCCATCCGCAGCGCACCCTGGTGGAGATAGCCGAGGGACAGGGCCTGGACGCCACCCAGTACGATCTGGTCCGCGCCGCCCTGGAACGCGATCCGGAGATCCGCGCCGTGTACTCCATCGGCGGCGGCAACAACGCCACCCTGCGCGCCTTCGCCGACCTCGGCCGTGCCTGCGCGGTGTTCATCGCCCACGACCTCGACCACGACAACACCCGGCTGCTGCGCGAGCGCCGGCTGTCCGCCGTGCTCCACCACGACCTGCGCCAGGACATGCGGGAGGCCTGCCACCTCGTCATGCGGGCGCACGGCGCACTGCCCCCGGCCGGCCCCGCGCTGCCGTCCGCGATCCAGGTCGTCACGCCGTACAACATGCCCGCGCAGCCGGCCGAGTGAAGGCGACGACCCGGTGACCCGCACCGAACACGTGGAGATCGAGGGCACACCGCTGGTCGCGACCCTCGTACCGGGCGGCGAGATCGGCCTGCTGGCCCTGCACGGCAGCAACGAAGGGGGTACGGCCGAACTCGCGGACCTCGTGGCCCGCCGCTGCGGCGCCACCAGCCTCGTCTTCACCCAGCCGGGCGCACGGGAGCCCGTGCACATCCCGTCCCCCCGCATGGCGGCCGACCACTGCGCGCTCCTGCGGGAGTTCCTGAAGCGGGTGTCCCTCACGGTCTCCCTGCACGGCCACATGCGCCCGGAGACACCGCACACGATCTTCCTCGGCGGCGGCAACAGGGCCGCGGCCCGTATCCTCGCCGAGGCGCTTGCCGCCGGGGCCCCGCAGTTCCCGGCCGTCGCCGACCTGACGGCGATCCCGGCCGCCCTGCGCGGCGTGCATCCCAGGAACCCGGTCAACCTGACCCGGCTGGGCGGCGTCCAGGTGGAGCTACCGCTTCTGGCCCGCACCAGGGGCGGCACCGACATCCCGCCGGGTCCGGTGGCCGACGCGCTGACCGCAGGGGTGGAAGCGCTGGGCAGGGCAGCGCCGGAAAGAGGCGCGGGGAACCGCGCGACCGACCACGACGGTGCCGCAGACGCCTGACGGCACATCGCGGCGCTTCGGACGGCGTACTCAGCCCGCCTCGACCTCCACCCAAGAAACGTGCCGAGCCGACCGTGTCATCGCGTCGAGCACGGCCGCACTCCACACCGCATCCGCAAGCGTCGCACCGTACGGCACACCCTCGGCAATGGACCGTACGAACCGGTAGGCCTCGATGACCTTCAGATCGTCATAGCCCATCGCATTGGCCGCCCCCGGCTGGAACGCGGCGAACTCACCGTCGCCCGGCCCCACGTACACCGTGCTCACCGGCTGGTCCTGATACGTCGTACCCCGGCTCACCGCCAGCTCGTTCATGCGCCGGAAGTCCCAGAAGACAGCCCCCTTCGTGCCGTGCACCTCGAAGCCGTAGTTGTTCTGCTCGCCGACCGAGACCCGGCAGGCCTCCAGGACCCCGCGGGCGCCGGAGGCGAAGCGGAGCAGACAGTTGACGTAGTCCTCGTTCTCGACCGGGCCGGGCTCGCCGCCGCAGGCGCGCGCGTGGCCGGCGGTGGCGCCGGCCGGACGGGCGCGCTCCGGGAGGAAGATCGCGGTGTCGGCGGTGAGCGAGGTGATGTCGCCGAGCAGGAAACGGGCCAGGTCGGCGCCGTGCGAGGCCAGGTCCCCGAGCACCCCGCTGCCGCCGCGCGCCCGCTCGTAGCGCCAGGTCAGGGCGCCGTCCGGATGGGCGGCGTAGTCGCTGAACAGCCGGATGCGGACATGGGTCACCGTGCCGATCTCACCGGAGGCGATCAGCTCGCGGGCGGTCTCGACGGCGGGCGCGTTGCGGTAGTTGAAGCCGACCGTGCCCCGCACACCGGCCTTGGCGACCGCGTCGGCGACCGCACGGGCGTCCCCGGCGGTCAGCCCGACCGGCTTCTCGATCCAGATGTGCTTGCCGGCCTCGGCCATCGCCACGCCGATCTCCTGGTGCAGGAAGTTCGGGGCGGTGATGCTGACGGCCCGTACGCGGGGGTCGGCGGCGACCTCGCGCCAGTCGCGGGTCGCGGAGGCGAACCCGAACCGTTCGGCGGCCTCCTCGGCCCGTCCCGGCACCTCCTCGGCGACCGTGATGAGCCGGGGCCGCAGCGGCAGCCGCGGATAGTGGTGCGGCAGCCGCGCGTACGCCTGGGTGTGCACCCGGCCCATCCAGCCGAACCCGACGACGGCGACACCCAGCTCATCCACCATGGCAGCCCTCCTGGGCCTGTTGGACCGGTCCATCCTCTGTCCAGGCCACCTTTGTGCGGACATGGTCAGCGTGTCAACCCTTTGACAGAGCGGCACGCCGCATGGAACGGTCCATCCATGAGACCGCCGACCATCCGTGACGTGGCCGAACGGGCCGGAGTGTCCAAGTCGCTGGTCTCGCTGGTGCTGCGCGGCTCGGGACCCGTGAGCGCCGAGAAGCGCGAGACCGTGCTGCGGGCCGTGCGCGAGCTGGGCTACCGGCCCAACGCGGCCGCCCGCAGCCTGAGCGAACAGCGCACCCGCACGGTCGGCGTCCTCCTGGACGACCTGCGCAACCCCTGGTTCGTCGACCTCCTCGACGGCCTCAACTCGCTGCTGCACGGCGCCGGGCTGCACATGCTGCTCGCCGACGCCCGGCTGAACCGGCGGATGGGGCACGACCTCGCCGAACCGTTCCTGGACCTGGGCGTCGACGGCCTGGTGATCGTCGGCACGGTCCCCGACGCGGGCGGTCTCGGCGTGCTCGCGCGGCGGATGCCGGTGGTCGTGGCCGGCGCCCGTGAGCCCCGGCCGGAGGGGGTGGACGTCGTCGCCGGGGACGACGAGCACGGGGCCCGGCTCGCCACCGAGCATCTGCTCGGCCTCGGCCACCGCCGGATCGCCCACCTCGCGGGCCACGGCGCGGTCGGCGCACTGCGCAGGAAGGGCTTCGAGGCGGCGATGCGGGCCCACGGCGCCGAACCGGTCGTCGAGCCGGGCGACCTCACCGAAGAGGGCGGCTACCGGGGGACCGTACGGCTGCTCAGCCGCCCGGAGCGGCCCACGGCGCTCTTCGCCGTCAACGACATGGCCTCGGTCGGCGCCCTCTCGGCGGCCGGGGAACTGGGCCTGAGGGTGCCGCACGACCTGTCGGTGGCCGGCTACGACAACACCAGCATCTCCCGGCTGCGGCACGTCTGGCTGACCACGGTCGACACCGCGCCGTACGAGATCGGCCGGCGCGCCGCCCGCTGCCTGCTCGACCGTGTCGAACGGCCGGACGGCGAGGCAAGCGTCCACCTCGCCGCGCCGACGCTGGAGATCCGGGGGACGACGGCGCCGCCCTGCGACGAACTCAGAGGTTGATCGCGTACGCCTTGCGCAGCGTCTCGTGCACCGTCCATGTCGTACGGTCGCCCGCGCGCAGCACCGCCATGTCGCCCGGACCCACCGTCAGTGTCGGTCCGCCCTCGACCTCGACGGTCGCCGAACCGCTGATCACGACGAACACTTCGTCCGCCTCCGTGTCGGTGACCACGCCCGGCGTGATCTGCCAGATGCCGCGGATCTGCCGGCCGTCCGGCGACTCCCAGACCACCTTCCCGGTGACCTCCGGGTTCCCGGAGACGATCTGCGCCGGGTCGAGGGGCTCGGGTTCGAGGCCGGCGTCGGGGATGTGGAGCGCGAAGCTGTGCGTCATGCGGCGAGCCTAGCCAGCGTCACGCGGGCGCCGCGGTCGACAGAGTGTGCGGCATCGGGGCTGGTGGGAGGACACTTCGTCGGCCCGTGCGGACTGGCGGCACGGCGTGGCCCGGGTGATCGTGGGGAACATGGCCGACTCCACGGCGGCCGGCACGCCACCGCCCCGGCAGCACGACACTCGCGAGGCCGTCCTGTTCGGCGGGGTGTACGGGGCCGTCCTCGCCAGCTCGATGGTGGCGGCGCTCTCGCAGTACGGCCGTACGACCGCCGCCGGCCGCCGCTACGACGCCGTGTGGCTGTTGGTGACCGCCCTCGCCTCCGCCCTCGCGCACGGCTACGCCCACTACATCGCCGAACGCACCCCGCACCGCCGCTGGGATGTGCTGCGCACGCTGCGGGACGAGTGGCCGCTGGTCCTGGCCGTGCTGCCCACGGTCTTCGTGCTCGCGGGCGCGGGCTGGGGCTGGTGGTCGCCGAACCGGGTCCAGTACCCGGCGTTCGCCCTCAACATCGTGATCCTGTTCGCCCTCGGCCTGATCACCGCCCGCTGGTCGGCCCGGAGTTGGCCCATGGCGGTCCTCATGGGGGCCGGGGACGCGTTGCTCGGCGTGATCGTGGTGGTGGCGAACGCGCTCATCAAGTAGGCGGCGCCCACCGGTCTCAGCAGCCGGTGCGGACCCCGTCCAGCGCGATCGCGAGGACCCGGTCGCGCCGGCCGTCGTCGTCGAAGGCCGTGGCTGTGATCCCGGCGACCATCCGCAGCAGGTCGGTGAAGTCCATGTCCGTGCGGGCCATGCCCGCCCCCTGGGCGCGCTCCAGCAGCGGGCCCCCCGCGGAGTACATCGAGTCGCGGCTGGCCTGGAAGATCTCCGACTCGTCGTCGAGTGCCTCGCGCACCGCGAGCTTGGTGACCATGTACCCGGCGAACCGGTCCAGCCAGGACGTCAGGGCCTCCCACGGCTCCAGGCCCGCGACCTCCTCGGCCGCCGCGCCGGCCTGCGGATTCCTCACCCTCTGGCATGACGCCCAGTGGCAGATAGCCGTGGTCGCCGGCCTGTTCGGCCTCGGCATCGGACCTGCCTTCGCCTCCATGGCCAACCTCATCGTCGGCAGCGTCCCGCCCGAGCAGACCGGCGCCGCGACCGGCATGAACGCCAACATCCGCACCATCGGCGGCTCCATCGGCGCCGCCGTCACCAGCGTCCTGGTCACCGGCCGCCTCCAGCCCTCCGGCCTGCCCTACGCCTCCGGCTACACCCACGGCTGGGCCCTGCTCGCCCTCCTCTGCCTCGCCGCGGCCGGCGCCGCCCTCCTCGTCCCGGCCCGCAGCCAGGGCCGTACGACGAACCCCGCCGCGACGGGGGTGACACAGGCACCTGCACGGGTGCGGTAGGGTTGACCTGCGTGATCACACGGGACACCCCGGGTGGGACCGCAACGGGACGTGGCGCAGCTTGGTAGCGCACTTGACTGGGGGTCAAGGGGTCGCAGGTTCAAATCCTGTCGTCCCGACGTGCGGAAGACGCGGGTCAGTGGCCGTGCCGGAGTGATCCGGCACGGCCACTTGGCCGTATCCGTGTGACGCGGGGTCAGCCGGTCGCCCCCGCCGGGGTCGTCGTGGTGGTGAAGCCCTCCTTCTTGTTGGCCGCGAGGGCGAAGTCGTTGGTGAACGTGGGGCCGAGGTTCACCTTCGAGGTCGCGTGGCCCACCAGCTCCTCCGTGGTCAGGACGTTCTTGGGACCGCCGGCCGGCATGATGCCGTCCGGGAGGAACTGCCCCTTGTCCTGGGTCAGGGCCGAGATGTAGTCGGCCTTGGTGACCAGCTGGTTCTGCACGAACGACTGCGGCAGCTTGTCGGCGATGTCGGCCGCGCTGTGCTTGTCGATCCAGTGCATGGTGGCCACGAGCGCGTCGACGACCTTCTGCACCGCGTCCTTGTGCGAGTTCACCCAGTCGGTACGGGCGATGACCCCGGCGGCCGGCCAGGCGCCGCCCGTCGCCGCCTTGGCACCCGAGGTGGTGGCGACGTCGACCGCCGAGTAGCCGACGCCCTTCTTCTCGATCGCCGCGACCGTCGGCTGCGTCGTCATCACACAGGCGACCTTGCCGTTCTGCAGCGCGGCGATGGCGGTGGAGCCCGCGCCCACGCCTATCCGGTGGAAGTCGCCGGTCTTCACGCCCTTCTTCGCGGCCAGGAACTGGGTGAGGGTGTCGGTGCCCGAGCCAAGGTCGGTGACGCCCAGCGTCTTGCCCTTGAAGTCCGCGGCCGAGTGCACCCCGCTCTTGGTGGCGCACATCTCCCGCTCGCCCGGCGCGCCGGACAGCTGGACGACGTCCTCCACCGCCTTGCCCTTCACCTGGAAGTCGATCGTGTGGTTGTACCAGGCGCCCGCCATGTCCACCTGCCCCGACGCCATGGCGTCCTCGGCGCCGGTGCCGCCGTCCTGCTCGGTGCTCAGCACGACGTTGACGCCGTACTTCTTGTAGAAGCCGAGGTTCTGGGCGAGCTGGTAGGGCAGGTAGATCTGCTTGTCGATGCCGCCGACCATGATCTTGACGGTCGGCGTCCCGCCGGAGCCGCCCGAACCGGAGCCGGAGGAGCTGCTGGAACACGCGGTGGCGGCGCCGAGGGCGAGGACGGTGACGAGGGATGCGGTGAGGGTTCTGTTGAACATGGCGGCTCTTTCGGTGTCGGGATGTTCGAAAAGCGGGGGGAAGTGGAGGGGGATCAGAGGCTGTTGGCCTCGGAAGGGGCCGGCGGACGCCAGGCGAGCAGCCGGTGCTCGAGCTTGCCGATCAGCCACTCCGCGCCGAGCACGATCACCGCGATGACGAGCATCGTGGCGAACACCCCGTTGGGGTCGAAGTTGTTCTGCGCGGTCTTGATGACGAGGCCGAGGCCACTCTGCGAGCCGAGCACCTCGCCGACCAGCGCGCCGACGATGGCGAAGCCGAAGGCGCTGTGCAGGCTGGCGATGATCCAGGTCAGCGCGGACGGCACGACGACATGCCGGATGATCTGCAGCTGGGAGGCGCCGAGCACCCGGGCGTTGGCGAGGATGTTGCGGTCGACCTCGCGGACGCCCTGGAAGGCGTTGAAGAAGACGATGAAGAACACCAGCACGGCGGCGAGCAGGATCTTCGGGGTGACGCCGATGCCGAAGGCGACGATGAAGATCGAGCCGAGGACGATACGCGGGATCGCGTTCACCATCTTGATGTAGGGACCGAGGACGTCCGACAGATAGCGGCTCTGGCCCAGCGCGACGCCGAAGACGACCCCGGTGACGGCACCGAGGGCGAAGCCGACGAGCGCCTCCTGGATGGTGGTCCAGATGTTCGCGTAGAAGGACCCGAACTCGGTGCCGTTCTGGAAGAGGTCGATCAGCCGCTGCCAGATCCCGGACGGCTGCCCGAAGAAGAACGGGTCGACGATGCCCCAGGTGGTGAACGCCTGCCAGCCGCCGAGGACGAACGCGGCGAGGCCGAGGCGGCCCGCCCACACCAGTGCGACGCGGCGTCGTGCGGCCCGTTTGGCGGCGGCCGCGGCCGAGGCGTGCCCGCCGTCGGCGACCGGGACGGCGGAAGCGGTGGACGTCGTGCTCATGCCTTTCCTCCTGCGGTGCGTGCGTAGGCGCGCTCCACCTCTTCGCGCAGCGTGTCCCAGATCTGGTGCTGGAGTTCGATGAAGCGGGGCTGGTAGCGGATCTCCTGGACCGAGCCGCGCGGGCGCGGCAGGTCGATGTCGAAAACGGCCTTGACCGAGCCGGGGCTGGACGTCATGACCACGACCCGGTCGGCGAGCGCCACGGCCTCGTCGAGGTCGTGGGTGATGAAGATGACCGACGGACGGATCTGCTCCCACAGGTCCAGCAGTTCGGTCGACATGATCGCCTTGGTCTGCACGTCCAGGGCGCCGAACGGCTCGTCCATGATCAGGATCTTGGGTTCGTTGATCAGCGCCGCGGCCATCGCCACGCGCTTGCGCATCCCACCGGAGAGCTGGTGCGGGTAGCGGTCCTCGAACCCGGAAAGGCCGACCCGGCGCAGCCAGTCGCGCGCCGAGGCCTGCGCCTGCTGCTTGGGGACGCCGCGGAATACCGGGCCCATGAGCACATTGCCGAGGACGGTCTTCCAGGGCAGCAGCGCGTCCGCCTGGAACATGAAGCTGACGCCGTCGGTGACGCCGTCCACCTCCCGGCCGCCCACCTTCACCGAGCCCTCGCTGGGCCGGTCGAGCCCGGACACCATGCCGAGCGTGGTCGACTTGCCGCAGCCGGTGGGGCCGACCACCGCACAGAACTGGCCCGGCTCCACGGTGAACGAAACGCCTTGCAGCGCCGTGAACACCTCACCGGCAGGGGTCAGGAATCGCTTGGTGAGCCCGGAGATCTCGATGCGCGCGTCCTCGCGCTCTGCTGCACCGGCGATCGGGCTCGTCGCGACATCGTTTCGCGAAGCCATGTGAGGCCGTCTCCTTCCACACCTCGTGGGGTCGAGGAAGGCAGACGCTAGAGGCCACCCGGTGTTACGTCGCTGTTTCCCAGGTATCTCGCGAAAGCCGCGTTAACCGGGGTTCTGCTCATTCTGCTCAGTGAAACGGGGCTGGGCAGGATTTCGGCCATCAGGCACAATCACGCCACCACGGGTCCGGCGTCGGGCCGGCCCGGCACCACGCGGGACAGAGGCGAAGAGGCACCTGTGACACCCATCCGTATGCGGATCGGGCGCGGCGGGAGAGGGAGACTCTCCGCGCGGATCCTCGCCAGCCAGCTCCTCATCCTGGCGCTCACGGGCGCCATCGGATTCGTCCTGTTCGCCTTCGCGCAGCGCTCCGCGCTCGACCGCACCTACGAGCAACGGGCCGTGGGCATCGCGCAGACCGCGGCCGCGGACCCGCAGATCCGACGGGCCATGGAGTACGGCGACGGGGGTGCCGTGGTGCAGAGCGCCGCCGAGCGGATCCGGCGGGCGTCGGGGGCGTCCTACGTGGTGGTGATCGACCTGCACGGCGTCCGCCACTCGCACCCCATGGCGCGGCTGGTCGGCTCGCCGGTGGCCGAGCCGATCGTGGTGCTGGACGGGCGGACGCACGTCGGCACCGACCAGGGCGCGACCGGGCGCTCCGCCAACGGCAAGGCCCCGCTGTACGGGCCGACGGGCAAGCTGGTCGGCGAGGTGTCGGTGGGCATCCCGGAACGGCATGTGCTCAGCGAGCTGTGGCGCGAGCTGCCCACCTTCGGCCTGTACGCCGCGATCGCCACCGCGCTCGGTTCCGCGGCCGCGTATCTGCTGGCCAGACGGCTGAAGCGGACCACGTTCGGGCTGGAGCTGGAGGAGATCGCCGGACTGCTGCAGGACCGCGAGGCGATGCTGCACGGCATCCGCGAGGGCGTCGTCGCCTTCGACCCCGACGGCCGGATCACCGTCGTGAACGACGAGGCACGCCGGCTGCTCGGCCTCGGCACCGCGCTCGGCAGGACCGTCGAGGAGGTGCTGCCCGACGGCCGGCTGCGCCGCGCCCTGGACGGCACCCTGACCGGCACTGACGTCAGCGTCCTGACCGACGAGCACTGCCTCGTCGTCAACCGCATGCCGGTCACCCTGCACGGCCGGGAACTCGGCGCCGTGGTCACCGTACGGGACCGCACCGAGCTGGTCGGACTGCTGCGCGAACTGGACTCCGTGCGGGGCCTGACCGACGCGCTCCGGGCCCAGCAGCACGAGTTCACCAACCGCATGCACACCCTGGCCGGCCTGCTCGACATCGGGGAGTACGACGACGCCTACGAGTTCGCCGTCGGCGCGGCCGGCGCCGGCCAGGCGCTCACCGAGTCCGTGCGCAAGCGGATCGGCAACTCCCTCATGGTCGGTCTGGTCGTGGCCAAGACCACCGTCGCCACCGAACGCGGCGTACGGATCGTGCTGACCGACGACTCCGCCCTCGGCGAGGACCCGCCGCACCTGCACCGGCTGCTGACCATCGCCGGGAACCTGCTGGACAACGCGGTCGACGCGGCCGGCACGGGTCCGCGCCCGGCGGGCGGCCGCGAGGTACGGCTCACCCTGACCGAGAGCTCCCACGAGGTGCGGGTCCGGGTCGCGGACACCGGCCCGGGGATCCCGCCTGAGTCGGTCGAGTCGATCTTCGAGGACGGCTGGTCGACCCGGCCGGAACGGGGCACCGCCCGGCGCGGCCTCGGACTGGCCCTGGTGCACCGGCTGGTGCAACGGCACGGCGGCACCATCACGGTCAGCGAGGGACCCGGCGCGGTCTTCACGGTCGTACTGCCCCTGCCCGAGACGGCCTCGGCGCCGCGGGGCGCACTGTTCACCACGGCGTTGCCGGTGGGAGGCGAGCGCTGATGATCCGGACCCTGGTCGTGGACGACGACTTCCGGGTGAGCCACATCCACAGCGAGTACGTGAGCCGCGTCCCGGGTTTCGACGTGGTCGGCGAGGCGGCGAGCGTCGCCGAGGCGCTGGAGGCGGTCCGCACCCTGCGCCCCGACCTGCTGCTGCTCGACATCTTCCTGCCCGACGGCAGCGGGCTCGACGTGCTGCGCCGGCTCACGGGGGACGAGGGCGGTGCCCGGCCCGACGCCCTGATGATCACCGCGGACCGGGACATCGAGTCGGTGCGCACCGCCATGAAGCTCGGTGCCGTGGGCTACCTGGTCAAGCCGTTCGGCTCGCCCGACCTGTGCGAGCGGCTCACCGCCTACCGGGAGCTCCAGCACCGCGTGGAGGTGCTCGGCCCGGCCGCCGAGACCGATCAGGCCGATGTGGACGCCCTGTTCAGCGCCGCCCGGCCGCCCGCCGTGCCGCGGGTGCCGGCCAAGGGGCACTCGGCGCCCACCCTGACCCTGGTCCACCAGGCGCTGCGCGCCGCGAGCGGCCCGGTGTCGGCGGCGGAGGCGGCCGAACTCACCGGCGTCTCCCGCGCCACGGCCCAGCGCTATCTGTCCTACCTGGTCAAGGAGGGCATGGTCCGCCTGGAGCTCCGCTACGGCGCGGCCGGGCGTCCGGAGCACCTCTACCGCATCGTCTCCTGACCGAGCAGCGGCAGCGCCGGAAAGAGGTGGTCCTGCCAGAGCAGCCGGGAGGTCTCCTCCGGGTAGGGCGTCACCGACGGCTGTTCGCCGAAGATCCGGGTGAGGCGCCGCTCCCTGTCGTAGGCCGGCCAGCCGGGGTCGCCGTGTGCGGCGAAGGCCGACCACGCGGTGCGCAACGACGCGGACACCTCCTCCGCGGCGGGGGAGGGGCGCTCGCCGATCAGCGCGGCGGGCTGCCCGCTGCGGAGGTTGCCGAACACCAGCGGCACGTCGAGGCCGTGGCAGGCGCCGAGGACACCGCCCATCCCGGGCGCGGGCCAGGTCAGTTCGTACATGTGGGCACGTCCGCCGCCGCTGATCTGGGCGTCGGCGAGATGGAGGCTCGGCATGCGGAACAGCCAGTCGGAGTGGACCAGTTCGTACAGCTCTTCCGGTCCGGCGGCCGGGAAGCCGGCGCGGTAGCGGTGGGCGCCGTCCGGTCCCGGGGCGAAGACCTCCAGCGCGGTCGCGGCCTGCTCCTCGGTCACCTGGCCGAGAGCTCCCTCCAGCGCGGTGAACAGCCGCTGTTCCTCGCGGGTGTGGCCGACGACGAGGTCGATGTCCCGGCCGGCGCCACCGGCCAGGGCCTGCCACGGAGTGACCGGCAGGACGTCACCGTCGACGACGGGCGAGAACGGGATCGACCGGAGCGCCGGCTGCCCCCAACGCCCGTCGAAAGAGGGCGACTTGGCGGCGACCGCGTCCCCCGCGGCGGCCAGCCGCTGCGGTGACACCGCCGACAGTTCGGCCACGGTGGGCCGCAGCCCCAGCTCGGCGGCCACGGCGGCGGCGATGTCGGCGGCGAGCTCCGGGGAGAAGAACGTCCCCGGGACGCTCTGCGCGATCGCCCGGCGGAAGAGTCCCGCCGCGCGCGGCATGGCCAGGAGCGCGGCGATCGACCCGGCCCCCGCCGACTGGCCGAAGACCGTGACCCGGCCCGGATCGCCCCCGAAGGCTCCGATGCTGTCGCGCACCCACTCCAGTGCCGCCACCTGATCGAGCAGACCCCGGTTGGCGGGAGCTCCGCCGACATGGGCGAAACCCTCCATGCCCACACGGTAGTTGAACGTCACCAGGACCAGGCCGCCCTCCCGCGCGAGCCGGGCCCCGTCGTACTCGGGCAGCCCTGAGGTGCCGATGCCGTACGCGCCGCCCTGGACCCACACCAGGACGGGCAGCGCCGCTGAGGGGGACGGATCGGGCGACCAGACGTTGACCGTCAGCCAGTCGGTGCCCGCGTTCCGCGCCATCGCGTCCATGCCGAAGTACCCGGCCTGCGGCGGCGGAGGGCCGTACGACACGGCCTCGCGCACCCCGTCCCAGCCACCGGCCGGCCGGGGCGCCGTGAAACGGAGCGAACCCACCGGCGGTTCGGCGAACGGAACGCCACGGAAGACCGCCACACCCTCCTCCGTACGGCCGCGCAGCACCCCGGCCGCCGTGCGCACCTCGGGCTCGAAGCCGGTGGGTCCGGACCCTGCGGTCGTCATCACGGTTCCCCTCCCGGGCGGCGCGTCGGTCGCGCGACCGCCGCCGGGCATCATCCCGCCGGGGCACCGTGAGCGGCGAGCGATTTACGGGGTGCCGGTCTCCGCGGTCCTCCGCTGCCGCCGCGCCGCCATCACCGCGTAGACCAGGACCCCGACGAACAGGAACAGCACGCCCTGGTACACCGCCGCGTAGCCGGCGCCCGCCATCAGCCAGACGGAGAAGGCGGCCGCGATCGCGGTGATCACCGAGTCCCGCACCAGCCGTGCCCGGTCCACCGACCTGCCGGAGACCAGGTGGAAGAGCTGCGCCGCCGTCGCCAGCAGGTACGGCACGGTCGCGGTGAACGTGGTGACGAGGACCAGGACGTCGAAGACCTTCGCCGAGCCCGACAGGTAGTTGTACGCCGTGAGCAGCGAGGACAGCACGACCGTGACGCCGACGCCGACCGTCGGCACGCCCCGGCGGCGGCGGGCGAAGGCCGCCGGGAAGAGACCGTCCTTCGCGGCGGCGTACGGGGTCTGCGCGCTCAGCAGGGTCCAGCCGTTGAGGCAGCCGGTCATCGACACCAGCGCCGCGAGCGCCACCGCCGTACCGCCCCAGCCGCCGCCGAACATCGTGTTCACGGCGTCGGAGAAGGGCGCCGTGGAGGCCACCAGCCGGTCGTGCGCGACCGTGCCGAAGACGGACAGCGTGCCCAGCAGATAGACCAGCGCGGCGCCCGCGGTACCGATGACGGTGGCCCGCCCCACGTTACGGCGGGCGTCCCTGACCTCGCCGGCGCTCACGGCGGCGGACTCCACCCCGAGGTAGGAGAACAGCAGCAGGGCGGCGGAGGCGGAGACGGCACCGATCGCGCTGTGCCCGCTCGCGTTGAACGGCCCGAGCCGGGAGGGGTCGAAGAAGAACAGGCCGCCGACCGCGACGAGCAGCAGCGGCACGAACTTCAGCACCGTCGACACCAGTTGGACCGCGCCGACGTACCGGGTGCCGGCGAAGTTCGCGAGAGCCGGCAGCCACTGCAGGGCGAGGGCCGCCAGGCAGGCGGTCCACTTGTGGTGGTTGACCGGGATCAGCACGTCCAGGTAGCCGACGGCGGCGACGGCGAGCGCCGCGTTCGACACCCAGGTGGTGATCCAGTACGCCCATGCGGCGAGGAACCCGGCGAAGTCACCGAAGGCCTCGCGGGTGTAGACATAGGGGCCGCCGGTACGGGGGTCGCGCGCGGCGAGCCGGCCGAAGACCAGCGCCAGGGCGATCGCGCCGACGGTCAGCACGCCGAAGGCGATCAGGCTGACCCAGCCGTACGGGGCGATGGAGGCGGGGAGCAGGAAGATGCCGCCGCCGATGATGTTGCCCATGACCAGCGCGGTCGCGACCGGTAGACCGAAACGGCGGGCGTGCTGGCCGGCGGTGCTGTGCGTGCCCTCTGCGGGAACCTCGTGGGCCTCGGTGGGGGCCGGAGCCGACGGCGGGACGGTTCCGGTGACGTGCATGGGGGATGGACCTCTCATCGAACAGATGTCCCAGGATCGCCGGGACGGAGCCCATGGTCGGGGAAGTGCCCACCCGCCGCAAAATCGCCGTTTCTTGTGTCGTCCGCCCCTGCTGATCGTGAAAAAAGTGCGCTTGAGTGACCTTTGCGCAGTGAAATATCCAGCGGCTCGGACGCGGGACGGCGCTAGGCCCCGCGGTCGGTCTCGCCGCTCGCCCACAGACTGCGCACATGCCCCAGATGCCGGGTCATGATCGCGTGTACGGCCTGCTCGTCCCGTTCCAGCAGGGCGTCGAGGAGTTCCAGGTGTTCCTCGGCGGAGGCGAGCAGGCGGCCGGCCTCCACCAGGGCCGTCAGGCCGTAGAGGCGGGAGCGTTTGCGCAGGTCGGCGACCACCTCGACCAGGTGGGCGTTGCCCGCGAGAGCGAGCAGCCCGAGGTGGAAGCGGGTGTCGGCCTCGACATAGGCGATCAGGTCGCCCGCGACCGCCGCGGTGACGATCTCCCGGGCCGCAGGGCGCAGTGCCTCCAGGGAGATGCCGTCGGCGGTGCGGGCCAGGTCGACCACGGTGGGGATCTCGATGAGCGCGCGGATGTGCGTGTACTCGTCCAGCTGCCGGTCGGAGACCGCGGTGACCCGGAAGCCCTTGTTCGGCACGGTGTCGACCAGGCCCTCCTTGGCCAGGTCCAGCATCGCTTCCCGCACCGGCGTCGCGGAGACGCCGAAGCGGGCGGCGAGCGAGGGCGCGGAGTAGACCTCGCCCGGCCGCAGCTCGCCCGCGATCAGCGCGGCGCGCAGCGCGTCGGCGACCCGCTCGCGGTAACTGCTGCGCCGGCCGCCCAGCCGGGGGAGCACGGGCATCTCCGTGCCACTCGTGTCCTGTGCCATGTCACGCCTCACCAGAGGAGTCTAGAGGACGATCTAGAGGACGAAGCCCTCCGGGAAGGGATCGGTGGGGTCCAGGAGATACTGCGCGGTGCCGGTGATCCAGGCGCGGCCGGTGAAGCTCGGCAGGACCGCGGGGCGGCCCGCGACCTCCGTCGTGCCCAGCAGCCGCCCGGTGAAGTGGGTCCCGATGAAGGACTCGTTCACGAACTCGGTGTGCAACGGCAGTTCGCCGCGCGCATGCAGTTGCGCCATGCGCGCGCTGGTCCCCGTGCCGCACGGGGAGCGGTCGAACCAGCCCGGGTGGATGACCATCGCGTGCCGCGAGTGCCGTGCGGTGGCGCCCGGCGCGTAGAGGTGTACGTGGTGGCAGCCGTGGATGGACGGGTCCTCGGGGTGCACCGGTTCGGCCTCGGCGTTGATCGCCTCCATCAGGGACAGGCCCGCCGCGAGGATGTCGTCCTTGCGGGCGCGGTCGAAGGGCAGCCCGAAGGACTCGAGCGGGAGGATCGCGTAGAAGTTGCCGCCATAGGCGAGGTCGTAGGTGACCGTGCGACCGCCGGGCAGGGTGATCTTGCGGTCCAGGGCGGCGGCGAACGACGGCACGTTCCGCAGGGTCACGTTCCGCGCGGCCCCGTTCTCCACCGCCACCTCCGCGACCACGAGCCCCGCCGGGGTGTCGAGGCGGATGGTGGTCACCGGTTCCACGACCTCCACCATGCCGGTCTCGACCAGCACGGTGGCGACCCCGATGGTGCCGTGCCCGCACATCGGCAGATACCCGGAGACCTCGATGTAGATGACGCCCCAGTCGCAGTCGGGCCGGGTCGGCGGCTGGAGGATCGCGCCGCTCATCGCGGAGTGACCGCGCGGCTCGTTCATCAGCAACCGCTTGACGGGGTCGCGGTGTTCACGGAAGTACAGCCGCCGCTCGTTCATCGTCGCACCCGGTACGGTGCCGATCCCGCCGGTGATCACCCGGGTCGGCATGCCCTCGGTGTGCGAGTCGACGGCGTGCAGGACGAGCTTGCTGCGCATGTTCCGACTCCTTCGTGCGAGTGCGAGCTCAGGCGAGCCCGGCGGCTACGGCCTTCTCGGTGGCGGCGCGGACCTGTGCCTCCTGCTCGGGCGTCAGTGGCACGCGCGGGGGGCGGACCGGGCCGCCGTACCGGCCGACGACGTCCATGGACAGTTTGATCGCCTGCACGAACTCCACCCGCGAGTCCCAGCGCAGCAGCGGGTGGAGCTGCCGGTACAGGGGGAGTGCGGTGCTGAGGTCTCCGGCCGCCGCGGCACGGTACAGCTCCGCCGAGGCCGCGGGCAGCGCGTTGGGGTAGCCGGCCACCCAGCCCTTGGCGCCCGCCACCGCCAGCTCCAGCAGGACGTCGTCGGCGCCGATCAACAGGTCGAGTTCCGGGGCGAGTTCGGCGATGCGGTAGGCGCGGCGGACGTCGCCGGAGAACTCCTTGACGCCGTGGATGTGGCCCTCGCCGTGCAGCCGGGCGAGGAGTTCGGGCGCCAGGTCGACCTTGGTGTCGATCGGGTTGTTGTACGCCACCACCGGCAGGCCCGCACGGGCGACCTCGGCGTAGTGGGCGAGGACGGAACGCTCGTCGGCGCGGTAGGCGTTGGGCGGCAGCAGCATCACCGACGCACAGCCCGCCTCGCCCGCCTGCTCGGCCCAGCGCCGGGCCTCGGCCGAGCCGTACGCCGCGACGCCCGGCATCACCCGATCGCCGCCGATCGCCGCCACGGCCGCCCCCACCACCCGGGCGCGCTCGTCGGGGGTGAGTACCTGGTACTCGCCGAGCGAGCCGTTCGGTACGACGCCGTCGCAGCCGTTCGCGACCAGCCAGGAGCAGTGCTCGGCATAGCGGTCGTAGTCGATCGAGAGGTCCTCGCGCAGGGGGAGGGCGGTGGCGACGAGGACGCCGTGCCAGGGGCGGTTCGGTGACTGGGTCATGCGGGAATCCTCCAATGAGGTGTGACATATTACTGTGTGCGGTGACCTATGGACAGGGTCCCGGTCCGGGTGATCAGTCCTCCGGCAGCGCGGCCAGGACGCCGAGCGGGACCGGCCGGGCGAACGGGCGGCGTCCCGGCTCGAGCGGGCATCCGGTCAGGCCGGCCACCGCGGGCGCACACATCCGGCCCTGGCACCAGCCCATCCCGGCCCGCGTGAGCAGCTTCACGGTGCGCAGATCACCCGCGCCGAGCGCGTCGGCGGCCGTACGGACCTGGCCGGCGGTGACCTCCTCGCACCGGCACACCACCGTGTCGTCGGTGATCCGGTCCGCCCAGCCCGCGGGCGGCGCGTACACCGTCTCGAGGGCCGCGAAGAACCTCCGCAGCCGGGTCCTGGCCCGGGCGGCCGACGCCCACGACCGCGGGTCGGGGGCGGTGCCGTGCAGGCGGGCCGCGATCGAGCGGCCGGCGATGTGGCCCTCGGCGAGCGCGAGGGCCGCGCCGCCGATACCGGTGGTCTCCCCGGCGGCCCAGACGCCGGGCACGTCGGTGCGCTGCTCGTCGTCGACCCGTACGTTCTCGCCGGTCAGGGTGCAGCCGAGGGTCTCGGCGAGGTCGGTGTGCGCCAGCATGCCCTGTCCGACGGCGAGGGTGTCACAGGGGATGCGGCGCGCGCTGCCGGGCCTGATCCGCTCGTCCCTCCCCAGGGCGGCGACCGTCACCGCCTCCAGCCGTTCGGTGCCGTGCGCCTCCACCACGGTGTGCCGGGACAGCGTGCGGACCCTGTGGCGCAGCAACTGTCCCGCGTACCAGGCGCCTTCGGCGAGCTTGCCGGGCTCGGCGGCGAGGGCCGGCGCGCGGCGCAGCAGGGCCCTGGGACCGGCGGACTCGACCAGCGCGGCCACCCGCGCTCCGGCCGCGGCGAGTCCCGTGGCCACCGGCAGCAGCAGCGGTCCGGTGCCGGCGACCACGACCGTACGGCCGGGCAGCACCAGTCCGCCCTTGAGCATGGCCTGCGCCCCGCCCGCCGTGACGACACCGGGGAGCGTCCAGCCCGGGAAGGGCAGCACACACTCGTAGCCGCCGGTGGCGAGCAGTACGGCGTCGGCGCGGACGGTGACTCCTTCCTCCTGTGCGCAACCGCGCAGCGCGTGCACCGCGAAGGAGCCGGACTCCCGCTGCACGCACCAGACATGATGTCCCGTCCGGTGGGTGATGCGCCCGGCGGCGATGTGCCGGTCGAGGCCGTCCCGCAGTCGCTCCCAGGTATGCCACTGGTGGTGCAGGGCCTCGGCGCGGCGGGCGCCGAGGGCTCGGGCGGGCTGCCGGTAGAACTGGCCGCCCGCCTGCTCGGCCGCGTCGACGAGGGTGACCCGGACGCCCCGGGCGGCCGCCGCCAGTGCCCCGGCGAGTCCCGCCGGGCCCGCCCCGACGACGGCCAGATGAGCTCGCTCAGTCATCGTCCCGGCCCGTCCCCTCCTGAGTGCGGATCACATCGCCCGGGTGCACCGGCACCAGGCAAGCCCGTTGGTTCGCACGGCCGTTGACGGTCACGAGGCAGTCGAAGCACACCCCGATCCCGCAGAACACCCCGCGGGGCCGGCCGGTGCCGCGGGTGGTGCGCCAGGCGGTGACGCCCGCCGCCCACAGCGCCGCCGCGACCGTCTGCCCGGGCAGAGCCGGGAGGGGCCGGCCGTCGAAGGTGACGGTGAAGGCCTCGCCCGGCCGAGCCCGGGCCAACTCCAGGGGATTCACGGCGTGTCGCCTCCGTCGGTGTCGTAGCCCTCGAACCGCTCCGGCCGGAACGGCGTGAGGTCCAGCTCCGGTGTCTTGCCGGTGAGCGCCTGGGCGATCAGCTGCCCGGTGCCGGTGGCCAGTCCGATGCCGGCGCCCTCGTGACCGCAGGCGTGGTACAGCCCCGGCGTGCGGGGGTCGGGGCCGATCGCCGGAAGGTGGTCGGGCAGATACGGCCGGAAGCCCGCGTACGTCCGCAGGGCGCGCACCCGCTCCAGGAAGGGGAACAGGCCGATCGCGCCGGCCGCGAGCGCCCGTACGGCCGGAAGCGACAGCGAGCGGTCGAAGCCGACCCGCTCCCGGCTCGCGCCGATCAGCACCGGACCGGCGGCCGTGCCCTCCACCACCGGCGAGGTGCGCAGGGCCGCCGAGTCGCTCGCGACGTCGGCCACGTAGTCCGCGGCGTACACCTTGTGCCGGACCAGCCGTGGCAGCGGCTCGGTGACCAGGACGAAGCCGCGCCGCGGCAGTACCGGCAGCCGGACGCCGGCGAGCGCGGCGAGGTCGCCGCCCCAGGTGCCGGCCGCGTTCACCACCGCCGGGGCGTGCAGGTCGCCCCGGTCGGTGCGGACACCGGCCACCGCGCCGTCGGCGGTGCGCAGCACCCCGGTCACGGTCCGGCCCGTGTGCAGGCGGGCGCCGGAGGCGCGCAGCAGGTGGGCGGCGGCGAGGGCGGGCATGACCTGGGCGTCCTGCGGATAGTGCACGCCGCCGGCCATGCCGCTGACCAAGTGTGGCTCCAGGGAGGGGAGTTCATCCGCGGGCACCGGTGTGGTCACCACTCCTGCCGCCCGCTGGTCCTCGGCGAACGTGTGCAGGGCGGTGAGCGTCTCGGGAGTGGAGGCGACGACCAGGCCGCCCTTGGGTTCGTACTCGACAGCCGTACCCAACTCGTCGCCCAGCCGCGCCCACAGCCGGGCCGACAGCAGGGCGAGGCCGAGTTCGGGGCCGGGTTCCTTGTCGGAGACGAGCAGGTTGCCCTCGCCGGCGCCGGTGGTGCCGCCGGACACCGGGCCCCGGTCCACCACCCGCACGGCGAGGCCCGCCCGTGCGGCGTACAGTGCGCAGGCCGCGCCGACCATGCCGGCGCCGACTACTACGACATCGCAGGTCAGTCGCTTTGCCACGCCAGTACTATGTCACATAGCGCACGCGCTGAGGAGACCTTGGCGGCTTGTTGTTTTTCGGCTCGGCGCCGTCGAGTGCGTCAGCCCTTGTCCTAGGCGTGGACGCCCCCTTGACGTCGCCGGATGCCGGATCGACACTCCAGAGTGAGAATCCTAGTGAACAGGTAGGGAATGATGACGCGCCTCGACACGGTCACCGGCCTCGCGGGCCGCACGCCGTTGTGCGCCCCCCTGCTCACCTCCCGCCGGCACATCGACCTGCTGCGCGTCTGCAGCGCGATCAGCCTTCCCCGCTGAGCCGGGCGCCGCGCGCCCATCGGCCGACACCGCACTCCGCACGCCCACCACCAGGGGAGACGCATGTCCATCGCTCCGCTCGCCGCAGTCCCGTCCGTCCACCGCACCGCCCCCGTCTTCCGGGGCCGGATCGGCCGGGACGCGCGCAGTGGCCACTACGCCGTGCCGCACCGCTACCGGCTCCACCTGTCGACCGCCTGCCCCGACGGGCTGCGCCTCGCGGTCGCGCACAGCCTTCTCGGCCTGGGCGGGAGCTGTCCCGTCACGTTCCTGCCCGCCGTCCCGGACTGTCCCGGCGGAGGCCACTCCGCGCTGCGCCCGCTGTACGAGGCGAGCGCCCACCACTACACCGGCCCGGCCCTCGCGCCCGTGCTCAGCGACGACTGGTCCGGACGGATCGTCAGTACCCGGGCCGGCGACATCCTGCGCGACCTCGACCGCTTCCCGTACGAGGGCCGCACCGCCCTGTACCCGTGCGACCAGGAGTCCGTGATCGAGGCCGTCGAGCGGATGTGCGCCGAGGGGATCGAGGAGGCCGCGCAGCGCGCCGGGAAGGCCGGTGCCGACCCGGCCGAGCGGGCCGCCGCCCTCGATGTCCTCCTCGACACCCTGGGCCGGCTGGAGAACCGGCTGACCGGCGAGGACTACCTGGTCGACGACCGGCTCACCGCCGCCGATGTCGAACTGTGGGTGACACTGGTGCAGTTGGACACCGTCCACCGCTGCCACCTCGACGCCTCCGCCGTGCACCGCATCGCCGGCCACCGCGCCCTGTGGGCCTACGCCCGCCGCCTGGCCACGCATCCCGCGTTCGGCCGCCACCTGGACCTCGACGGCATCTCCCGCCGCCACCACGGCCGCTGCCAAGGCCTGGAGGCCGCCGGGGCCGCCGTCCAGATCCTGGACTGGGCGGGCCATGCCGCAGATGCCGGGGACGCCTCCCGCGGGTGAGAGCGAGCGGACGGCGTCCACTCCGACCCTGGCGTCGCGGGGGGGGTGCCTCTATGTCTTTCGTCAAGCGAGGCGTGGGGTTCTGGGTTCGTAGAAGGTGCCGTCGCGGAGCATGGCGAACAGCACGTTGATCCGCTGGCGGGCCAGACGGAGGAGGGCCTGGGTGTGGGTCTTCCCGCGGGCCCGGCATCGGTCGTAGTAGGTGCGGGAGGCGGGATCGTGCAGGGCGGCGAACGCGGACAGGAACATCGCCCGCTTGAGTTGCCGGTTGCCGCCTCTGGGCGCGTGTTCGCCGTGGATCGAGGTTCCCGATGACTTGGTGGTCGGGGCGAGGCCGGCGTAGGAGGCCAGGTGGGCGGCGGTGGGGAAGCTGGTGCCGTCGCCGACGGTGACCAGCAAGGTGGCGGCGGTCCTGACCGCGACCCCCGGAATCGAGGTCAGGACCGCGGAAAGAGGGTGAGCCTCCAGCAGCTGTCCGATCTGTGCTTCCAGGGCTCGTCGCTGTTCGTGGACGGCCGCGAGCGAACGGGCCAGTGACGGGATCACCAGGTCGAGGGTGCCGGTGCCCGGGACCACGACGGTCTGCTCGTCGAGTGCATCGAACACCTCGTCGATCAGCCGCTGGGCCATGCGCGGAGCCTTGGGCCGGATCACCTCAACCAGCTTGCGGCGTCCGGCTTTCCGCAGGGCGGCTGGGGATCCGTAGCGTTCCAGCAGCCAGGTCACGGCGGGGTGGTCCAGGCGCGGGCCCAGGACGCGCTCCAGGCTGGGGTGGAACTGGGTGAGCAGGCCGCGTATCCGGTTCGAGGTGCGAGTCGCCTCGGCCGCGAGATCCTGGTCGAAGCCCACCAGCACGGTCAGCTCGGCGGTGATCTCGTCGGTCAGTTCCAACGAGCGCAGGGTGTGCGGCATGGTCCGTGCGGCGTCCGCGATCACCGCGGCGTCCTTCGCGTCGGTCTTCGCCTCGCCCGGGTAGAGATCGGCGATCCGCCGCATGGACAAGCCGGGCAGGTAGGCGACCTTGCAGCCGGCGGCCCGGGCGACCGTGAGCGGGAGTGCTCCGATCGAGGCGGGCTGATCCACGATCACCAGCACAGTGCCGAACTTCGCGGCCAGCTTGTCGAAGACGGCCCGCAGCTTCGGCTCGCTGTTGGGCAGCTGCTTGTCGAAGACCTTCTTGCCGGCCGGGGTCAGCCCGTGCCCGTGATGGGCGCTCTTGCCGACGTCCAGGCCGAGGAAGACGCCCACGTCGTCGATGTCGTCCAACCCATCCTCCAGAGGGGGGTTCGTGCGGTGCTGGCCAGGGCGTTGGCGTCGTATGCGCGCATCCACGTTATGCAGACCTGCCGCCCGCAAGCGGCCGGGCGTTGCGCCGGGCCAGGCGGTAGTCGGACCTCTCATCAGCGTCTCCAACGGCGCCTCTCGGGCCCGGTGGCACCACCCCCCAGGTCATGCTTTCGACAGGGGGGACCAGCCATGCCGGGCCCGGAGGCCAGCGGTCCTCTTGCAGGACCGCGAAGAAGATAACGGGGGCCCCAGGACGGCCGCGAGCCGCGTCCAGGGCCGCGTACGGCCGTACGCGGGCTCCTCGTCGCCGACCGCGCCGTCGATCTCCTCCGCGTCGACAGCGCGCTGTGTGCCGTACCGGGCTCTGCCCGCTGCCAGGGCCGACGCCCCCTTCCAGCCCCCGCGTATCCGACGCACACCGCCCCGTGGTGTGCCGTTGCCCGCCGGCCTCCGGTTCCCCCGCGCGGCCGTCGCCGTCTCGTGCCGTAGTGCCGTCGCCGCCCGCGCTCGCGTGCCCCGGCCCGGGGTGACCGTCTCAAGCCGGAGCCCGCCATGAGTGATTCCCAAGGCGCCGTCGTCTCCCCCGCCGAAGGGCAGGCGCCACCGCCGACGCTCCGTCATAGCCTTTTCAAGCACAGCCGACTCGCGCCGCGGCACATACGAAAAGATCCGCGGCGCGGGAACAAGCGAAGGTGGCCGGTCGTTGTGCGTGTTGACGAGATTCACCAGGCGGGCGACCCGACCCGCCGCGCCCGACGGACGGAGGTGACGGCCATGACCCGCATACTCCCGCCGTGTGCCCCGCAGCCGTACCGCTCCGTCCGTCTGCACTCCCGGCCGCACATAGACCTCCAGCGCGTGTCCGCCGCGCTCTGTCGCCGCTGACCTTTTCCCCGGCCTGACCCGTCTGAAGGCCCGGGTCTCCTCCTGCCGCGCTCGCTCGCCCTCGCCGACGCCTGCCCGCGCGAGCCGGTGTTCTCGTACGGACATCAAGGAAGGCACCGACGTGTCCTCAACTTCCCCTTCCCACCTGCACCTTGCCGTCGCACTGGACGGCACCGGCTGGCACCCCGCGTCCTGGCGCGAGCCGGGCGCCCGCCCCCGGGACCTGTTCACCGCCGGTTACTGGGCCGACCTGGTCGCCGAGGCCGAGCGCGGCCTGATCGACTTCGTCACCCTCGAGGACGGCCTCGGCCCGCAGTCCTCGCACGTCCTCGACCCCGACGAGCGCACCGACCAGGTACGCGGCCGGCTCGACGCGGTCCTCATCGCCTCCCGCGTCGCCCCCCTCACCCGGCACATAGGCCTGGTGCCGACCGTGGTGGCCACGCACACCGAGCCGTTCCACATCTCCAAGGCGATCGCCACCCTCGACTACGTCAGCACCGGCCGCGCGGGCCTGCGCGTGCAGATCAGCGCCCGGCCGCACGAGGCCGCCCACTTCGGCCGCCGTACCCTCGACCGGATCGAGGCCTACGACAGCCCGGCCGCCCAGGACCTGATCACCGAACTGCTCGACGAGGCCGCCGATTATGTGGACGTGGTGCGCCGGCTCTGGGACAGCTGGGAGGACGACGCCGAGATCCGGGACGCGGCGACGGGGCGCTTCATCGACCGGGACAAGCTGCACTACATCGACTTCGAGGGCCGCCACTTCAGCGTCAAGGGCCCCTCGATCACGCCGCGCCCGCCCCAGGGCCAGCCGCCGGTCACCGCCCTGGCCCACCAGACGGTCCCGTACCGGCTGATCGCCCGCCAGGCCGACATCGGCTACGTCACCCCGCACGACGTGGACCAGGCCCGCGCGATCGTCGCCGAGATCCGCGCCGAGCAGCACACGGCGGGCCGCGCCGGTGAGCCCCTGCATGTCTTCGGCGACCTCGTCGTCTTCCTCGACGACAGCCGGGCCGAGGCAGAGGCCCGGCGGGAGAGGCTGGACACGCTCGCGGGAGAGCCGTACACCGGTGACGCCCGGATCTTCACCGGCACTGCCGCCGAACTCGCCGATGTCCTGGAGGAGTTGGCGGGCGGAGGGCTGACCGGGTTCCGGCTGCGGCCCGCCGTCGCCGGCCATGACCTGCCGCGCATCAGCCGCGACCTGGTGCCCGAACTCCAGCGCCGGGGCCGCTTTCGCGACGCCTACGAGGCCGGCACCCTGCGCGGCCTGCTCGGCCTGGCCCGCCCCGCCAACCGCTATGCCGCAGCCTGACGCCGGAGAGGACGACCGCACCCCATGAGCAAGCCGCTGAAGCAGATCCACCTGGCCGCCCACTTCCCCGGCGTCAACAACACCACGGTGTGGAGCGACCCGGCCGCCGGCAGCCACATCGAGTTCGACTCCTTCGTGCACTTCGCGCAGACCGCCGAACGCGCCAAGTTCGACTTCCTGTTCCTCGCCGAGGGGCTCAGGCTGCGCGAACAGGGCGGCAAGATCTACGACCTGGACGTCGTCGGCCGCCCCGACACCTTCACGGTGCTGGCCGCACTGGCCGCCGTCACCGACCGGCTCGGCCTGACCGGCACCATCAACTCCACGTTCAACGAGCCGTACGAGGTGGCCCGCCAGTTCGCGAGCCTCGACCATCTCTCCGGTGGGCGCTCCGCGTGGAACGTGGTCACCTCCTGGGACGCCTTCACCGGCGAGAACTTCCGCCGCGGGGGCTTCCTTCCGCAGCAGGAGCGCTACTCGCGCGCCAAGGAGTTCCTCGCCACCGCGAACGAACTGTTCGACTCCTGGCGTGGTGACGAGATCCTCGCCGACCAGGCCGCCGGCATCTTCCTCAAGGACGCCAAGGCTGGGGCCTTCGTCCACCGCGGGCAGCACTTCGACATCCACGGCCGGTTCAACGTCCCGCGCTCCCCGCAGGGCCGTCCCGTCGTCTTCCAGGCGGGCGACTCCGACGAGGGCCGCGAGTTCGCCGCCTCCAGTGCGGACGCGATCTTCAGCAGATACGCCACGCTGAAGGAGGGCCAGGACTTCTACACGGACGTCAAGTCCCGCCTCGCCCGGTACGGGCGCCGGCCGGAGCAGCTGCTCATCCTGCCCGCCGCGACCTTCGTCCTCGGCGACACCGACCAGGAGGCCGCCGAACTCGCCCGTGAGGTGCGCAGGCAGCAGGTGAGCGGCGCGACCGCCATCAAACACCTGGAGTTCGTCTGGAACCGGGACCTGTCCGGGTACGACCCGGAGGGCCCGCTGCCCGACATCGACCCCTTGGTGAGCGAGGAGCACATCTCGCGGGGCCGGGCCCAGGTGCGGATGTACCGGGACCCGATCGCCATCGCCCGCGAGTGGCGGCAGCTCGCCGAGGCCAACAAGTGGTCCATCCGCGACCTGGTCATCAACACCGGCAACCGCCAGAGCTTCGTCGGCTCCCCGGCCACGGTCGCCCGGACCATCGACGACTTCGTGCAGGCGGACGCCTCCGACGGCTTCATCCTCGTCCCGCACATCACCCCCGGCGGTCTCGACTCCTTCGCCGACGAGGTCGTCCCCCTGCTCCAGGAACAGGGCGTGTTCCGCACCGAGTACGAGGGCACGACCCTGCGCGACCACCTCGGCCTCGCCCACCCGGACGCGGGCTGGGCCACACCCGGGTGACCTCGCCCATGGACGCACCGGTGGGGCCGCGGTCGTCACCTCCCCCGTGGGTGACGACCGCGACCGCTTCCCCCGGCGCCGGAGTGTGGTCGGTGGTGCCCGTGTGCCGTCACCAGCACATGACCGCTGTCTCTCCGGAGCCCCAGGTGGAGTACAGGCGGACGCGGACGACATAGCGCCGGCCCTTGACGAACCGGACGCGGACGACGGCGTTGTCCTGGGTGCCGCCGTCGTCGTGGCCCGCGAGGAAGCGCGGCACCCCGTCGCGCTCCTCGAAGACCACCAGCACCGTGTCGGCGTCGCCGAAGGTGCCCACGGCGTAGTCGCGGGTCTCCGGCGGCTCGACGGCGAAGTCGGCCTGCTCGCCCGGCCCCAGACCGAGCGGCGCCGACCGGAACGGCACCAGCGCGGCCGGCCCCGTGGGGTCCACGGGCGGATACCAGCGCAGCACGAACTCCTTGTCGGCCGGGGACGGACCGCCCGACGGAGACAGCCCCCCGCGGTACTGCTCCGGCTCCAGGACCAGCCCCGGCCCGAACGGGAACGTCATCACCGACTGCGGATCCCACGCCGAGCCGCTCGCCTCACCGGCGTCCAGCTCGCGCAGGACGTTCGTGTACGTCGTCTCCCGGGTCCAGAAGTTCGGCGGTCCGGCCAGCTCGGCGTACACGGCCTCGTCGTCCCAGTGGAGCCCGGCGTACGGGCTCTGGTGCTCGTGCACCATGCCCAGCGCGTGCCCGATCTCGTGCAGCACCGTGCCGCGCTCCCCGGGCCCGGTCACGTCCCAGCCCAGGTTCATGGTGCGCTCGCTGCGGCCCACCGACAGCGCCTCGCGGCCCACCGCCGACCAGGAACCGCCGCCGGACTGGAACCCGATCCGCAGCTCCGCCTCGCGCGGGTCGCCGACCTCGGCGAAGGTGACGCCGATGCCGAGCCCCTGCCACTCGCGGAAGGCGTCGCGGACCACGTCCCGCTGCTCCTCGCCGCCGGCCCACGGCACCCGGCGCAGCTCACCGGTCCGGGGAGCCGGGATCAGCGAGGCGGCGGAGTCGTCGGCGAAGAAGGAGTAGTGCAACACCGTGCCGTTGACCCACATCCGCCGCCCGGCGAGCAGCGCGCCCAGCCGCTCGGCCGTCAGCCCCGGTGCGAAGCACGGGGCCGGCTGCCGCGGCAGCGAGCAGAGACGTCGGGTCATGCCGCCAGCCTGCCTGCCCGCCGGCGCCGCACGCCTGAGTCGAGGGCTACTCAAGTCGCCCTGTATCAAAACTGAGTACCCGCCCTCTGGACGATGTGAGGACTTACGAACAGGACGCGAAGACGCCGGCACTGCCCTGGCCGTTCACCGGCCGGGACGACGAACTGGAGCTGGTGCGCGGCTCGTGGGCGGCCGGCCGGCACGGCATCGTGGTGACCGGACCGGCCGGGCACGGCAAGACCAGGCTGATCACGGAGGCGGTCCGGGGCACCGAGCACGCCCGCGTGACCGGCACGCCCGAGGCCCGGGCCCTGCCCTTCGCCGCCTTCGCCCACCTGCTGCCCGACACCGTCTCGCTGCACCGCGCGGTGCGGATCCTGTCCGGGGTACGGCTCCTCGTCGTGGACGACGCCCAGCTACTCGACGAGGCATCCGCCGCCCTCGTCCACCAGCTCGCCGTGCACGGCCGCACCCGGCTCGTCGTGGCCGCCTCTGACGGCGTACCCGTGCCCGGCGCGGTGTCCCGGCTGTGGACCGGGGAGCTGCTGCCCCGGCTCGCCCTCGAACCCCTGTCCTGCGAGGACATCACCCAGCTCGTCGCCGCGGCCGGTCTCGAACCGCTCACGGTGCGCCGCCTGCACCGGATCTGCCGGGGCGATCTGCGGCTGCTGCGGGACGTGCTCGCCGCGCTCGGCACGGCCGGGCGGCTGATGCCCGTTCCCGGTACGGATGAGCGGGCCTGGCGCGGGGCGCTGCCGGTCACCGCGGCCGTACGGGAGCGACTCGCGCCGGTGCTCGAACGCCCCCGCCCGGGCGAACGGGACATGCTGGAGCGTCTGGCCTTCGCCGAGCCGCTGCCCCTGCCGCTGGACGACCTCGATCTGGACGTCCTGGAGTGTCTGGAGGCGGACGGTCTGATCCACGTCGACGACCAGGGTGGCGCCGTCACCCTCGCCCACCCCCTGCACGGGGCGGCCCTGCGGGCCACGGCCGGCCGGCTCCGGACCCGACGGCTGGTCGGTGCGCCACGGGACCACGGACCGGCCCTCGAGGCCGAACGACGGGTCCTGCTACGGGCGATAGAACAGCTTGACGTGCGGCCGGTGCCCACCCCGGTGGGGGAGTGGCTGGTGGCGGAAGGCGCGGTGCTCCCGGCCGGGTACGCCGCCGTGCGCGCCCGGTTCGCGCGGCTGCGGGGGGAGGTTCGGGATGCCGCCGCCTGGGCCCGTGAGGGGTTGCGGGAGGCGCCGGGCGATGCGGGTTGCCGCGCTGAACTCCGCCTGGCCGACGGTGAGTTGTGCCGCAGCGGGGACGATGGCGTGTACGCCCGGTACGACGCCGTACGCCTCGGTGATCCCGAACGGGTTGCCGGGCGGCTGCCCGCGGGCAGTGTGTTCGCGCGGCACGCCGACGCGCTGGCGCGGGGGGACGGGGACGGTCTGGACCGGGCCGCCGAGGATCTGGAGGAGCGCGGCTTCCTGCTGTTCGCGGCCGAGGCCCGGGCGCAGGCCGGGCGGGTGCACCGGGATCCGGGTGCCGCGCGGATGTCCCGTACCCGTGCGGTAGCGCTCGTGCGGCGCTGCCAGGGTGCGCGGACGCCGGCGTTGGCCGGGCTGGTCCTCGGTGAACTCACCGCCCGGCAGCGGCAGATCGTCACGCTCGCGGCGGCGGGGCTCAGCAACCGGGAGATCGCCGAGCGGCTGACCCTGTCCGTGCGGACCGTGGGCAATCATCTGTACAGCGCGTACAGCCGCCTCGGTACCGGTGACCGGGGAGCGCTGCCCTCGCTGTGCGAATCGGCGTAGAGGCGTTCCTACGCCGCCCCGAAGGCCGCGAACGCCCAGCCCGTCGCCTGGTGGACCGCGTCGCCCGGCAGGGTCGTGCGGGCGTCGCGCAGGGCTTCGGCCAGGGAGAGGCCGGTGTCCAGGCCCTTGTGGAGGGCGAGCATCAGCGGCACCACCGCCGCGTCGTTGACCGGTGCGCTGCTCGCCACCACCCCGGCCGTGCCCAGCGGCAGCAACGCGGTGACCAGGCCGAGGAGTTCGTCGGCACCCACGGAGGCCAGGCGGGCGGTGTCGCAGCTGGAGAGGATGATCCGGTACGGGCTGCGGTCGAGCCGCTCGAAGTCGTGCACGATCAGCGGGCCGTCGGCCATGCGCAGGGCCGAGAAGAGGGGGCTGTCGGCACGGAAGGTGCCATGGGCGGCGAGGTGGGCCAGGGCCGCGCCGTCGAGGTGCTCCAGCACACGCGGCACCTGGGCGTCGTCGCCCTCCAGGACCGTCGCCGTGCCGTAGCGGCCGGCCAGTTCCGGCACCTCCGCGCCGCCGGTCGCGAGTCCGGGACCGCGCACCAGGACGTGCCGGCCGCCCGGCGGCGGCTCGGTCCCCCGGGCACGCAGCCAGCTGCCCGCCGACGGCGACACACTGAGCACCCGGTCCCGCAGCGCGGGCAGCAGCGCCCAGGGCACCCGGTGCAGCGCCCCCGGCGGCACGATCACCACGGGACCGGAGCCGAGCTGGGCCGCCGCCCCGCCCAGCAGCAGTTCCTGCAGGCGCAGTCCGGCCGCCTCCACCAGGGGCAGCCGGGCTTCGGCGCCCGGATGGGCGAGCCGGCGCAGTCCGGCCTGGACGTGTTCGGCCTCCGCCACCGCTTCCGCCAGCGGGCCCCCGGTGAACCGCCGTACCCGGCCCTGTCCGCACAGCAGGACGTGCACCCGCCCGTCGACCACGGCGAGTTCGACCAGACGCGCCTCGCCGAGCCGGTCCAGCAGCCGGGCCACGTCGAAGCGGTCGCCCCCGTGCGGGGCGGCGCCGCGTATGTGATGGGTGCGGGAGCGGATCTCCCGTTCCAGGCGCCGCTGTTCGCGTTCCAGCGCGGGCACCGGACGGCCCTCCATCCGGGCCTCCTCGGCGCGGGCCGCGATCTCCCGGTAGGCGGTCAGACCGCTCAGCAGCGCCGGATCGGCGGGCGGCCGGGTGGGCGGCGCGGACAGCACGGTCGCCCGCCAGCGCTCGCTCCACTCCAGCAGCCGGCGCGGCGTGCCGTGGGCGAGGCTCACCTCCTGGGCGAGCGCGGCCAGTTCGGCGCCCTGCGCGGTGGCGTGGGCCCGCAGCTCCGAGGCGCCGAGCGTCATCCGGTGGTCGTCCAGCACGTCCAGGCCGCGCCGGCAGGCCTCCAGCACGCCCCGCCGGGACCCGGCCGCGCGCGCCCGGAGCGCCTGTGCCGCCCAGCCCGTCACCCGGGCCGGCGGCGGCCCGCCGTACCGGCTGCGCGCGGCCACTGCCAGATGCCGTTCCGCGTCGGCCGTCCAGCCCAGCGCGAGCGCGATCCGGCCCGCGAGCAGCGAGGCCTCCGGCGCGGCGGGCGAGCCGAAGGAGGCCAGCTTCTCGGCGACCGCGGCCGCGTCGGCGACCAGCCGCCCCGAACGGCGCCCGGCCGCCACCCGCGCCTCGATCAGCACCAGCCGGGCGTGCTGCTCCCACCACATCCGCCGCTGCGCCGCGAACAGCCGTACGGCGACGGCGGCGCGGGCCACGGCGGTGTGCGGGTCCCCGGCCGAGCGGGCGGCCCGCGCGGCGGCCAGCAGCAGCTCGGCCTTGCGGGTCGACTGCCCGCCGATCCGGTCCAGCAGCGCGATCGTCGCATCCGCCTCGGCGAGCGCCTCCGGGGCGAGACCGGCCGCCATCAGCACCTCGCAGCGCCGGATGGACAGCATGTAGGTGGGCGTGCCGAGTTTCGCGTACCGCTCCTCGGCCTCGTCCAGCAGCCGCAGCGCCGCCGGGATGTCCCCGGAGCGGAACGCGGCGAGGCCCCGGCTCTCCACCGCGTCGGCCTTGTCGTGCTCCTGGCCGGTGGTGCCCCACAGCCGCTCCGCCGCCGTGAAGTCGGCGACCGCCCGGTCCACCGCGCCGAGCGCCAGATGCACGGTGGCCCGCAGGGTCAGCGCCCGCGCGGTCCAGATGTCGTCGCCGAGCTGCCGCAGCACGGGCAGCGCCCGCCGTACGTCCTCCAGGGCCTCCCGGTGATGCCCCAGCACCCACCACACATACGCCCGCCGGTACAGCACCCGGGCCCGGGTGTGCGCGCTGCCCCGGGCGACCCCGCGCTCGAAGGAGGTGAGTCCCTGCCGCGTGCGCCCCGCGTGCACCAGTGCGACCCCGAGGGTCGCGAGCACATCCGCCTCGCGGTCGGCCGACTCGGCGCGCTCGGCCAGGGCCCGGGCCCGGCGCAGATGCCGAAGCGCGATCCGCAGATCCCCGAAGTCCCGCTGCCAGATGCCGAGCACCTGGTGGGCGACGCTGGCGTGCAGGGGCGGCGGACCGGCGTCGAGCACCTGTTCCGCACGTGCCCGGGCCGCGCCCGGGTCGGCGAACACCAAGGGCAGCAGCTCGAGAACCGACTCGCTTCCCGCTGTCACGTGTCGCATGGTAGTGGCCTGCTGTATCAGACGGTGGTCCCGCGGCTCTGACTGTCGAACACCGTCTTCAGGGGGAGGACAGGACATGGCACCACAGCGATTCCACGAGCAGTTCGAGCACATCCAGCGCTCCATGCCGGACGTACCTCTGGCCATGGGGCCGGAGGAGGACGCCCACTTCCTGTACGAGAGGGGGGTCGTCCTGGCCCGGGACGGCGAGGAGGCCCGCGCCGTCGAGGACGCTGTGCGCGCCCACTTCACCGCGACCGAAGGCCTCGTACCCGACCATGTCCGCCGGGACGGCCCGGACACCAACCGCACGGGTGTCACCCGCATCCGTACCGGCGCCCCGGGCGCCGGCGACGACACCGTCCCGCACGCGCTGCGCGCCCTGCGCCAGGCCGAGGACCGCCGGGGCCGCCGGCTGGTGAGCCGTAACCACGTCGTGCACATCGCGGTCAACGCCTGCCCCGGCGACGAGCCGGTACCCGTCGCACGCACCCAGCCCGCCAACCCGGCGGCGGCGCAGGGCGGTTACGACGCGGACAGCGCCGTGGGCGTCCTCGTGATCGACACCGGTCTCGTGCACGACCACCGCTCCTATCCGCCGCTCGCCCACACCACCGGCGACGCCCAGCAGGCCGAGACCGACGCCGACGGCGTGCTGCGCCAGTACGTCGGCCACGGCACGTTCATCGCCGGCATCCTCGCCGCCGTCGCGCCCGACACCGCCATCACCGTCCGCGGCACCCTGAACGACGCCGGGGCGATCCTGGAGTCCGAGTTCGGCGCCCGGCTCTTCGAAGCGGTCGACCAGGGCGGCTGGCCCGACATCATCAGCCTCTCCGCGGGCACGCCCACCGAGAGCGGCGACGGCCTGATCGGCCTGGACGCGTTCATGCGCGAACTGCGTGAGCAGCGCACCCTGCTGGTGGCCGCCGCCGGCAACAACGCCAGTGACACGCCGTTCTGGCCCGCCGCCTACGCCGCCCTGCCCGAGTACGCGGACAGCGTGCTGTCGGTCGGCGCGCTGCGCGCGGACGGCGAGAGCGAGGCCTGTTTCAGCAACCACGGCCCCTGGGTGCGGGTCTACGCCCCGGGCGAGCGCCTCACCAGCGCCCTCACCGGCTTCGACACGCCCATGCCGTACGTGTACCAGCACTCCACCTACGACGCCTGCCGGTTCGGCTTCGACTACCCCTGCACCTGCCAGTTCCCGCGCCACACCGGCGCGTTGAGCGAGGGCCGGGAGAGCACGGGGGCCAAGCCGGACCAGGTGATGTTCGACGGCCTCGCGCAGTGGAGCGGCACCTCCTTCGCCACCCCGGTCGTCGCGGGGCTCGTCGCGGCGCACATGACGGCGCAGGGGGAGCGCGATCCACGCGTGGCGCGCGCCCGGCTGCTGGCCGCGACCGCGGACTCCGCCGAGGTGCGCGGGGCGCGTGTTCCGGCGTTCCGGCCGCCCACCTGGCGGCCGGTCCCGGTCATCGCCCCGGCTGTGCCCGCATGAGGTCCGGAACCCTCCACTCCACGGCGTACGATGACGTGCCGTACACGAGGGGTGGATCCGTGGACCGAACAGAGGTCGGCGCGCTCGTCCAGTCCGCCGTCGACGGGGACGCCGCGGCCTGGAAAGCACTGGTGGAAGGGATGAGTCCGCTGGTGTGGTCGGTTGTGCGCGCACACCGGCTCTCCGAGGCCGACGGACACGAGGTCTACCAGACCGTGTGGTTCCGCTTCGCCCAGCACCTGGGGCGCATCCGCGAACCCGACAAGGCCGCGTCGTGGCTGGCGAGTACGGCCCGCCACGAGTGCCTGAAGGTGCTCAAGGCCCTGACCCGGCTGACCCTGACCGACGACCCGCGGGTGCTGGACCGGGCGAGCGAGGAGCGGACTCCGGAGGAGTCGCTGATCGCTTCGGAGGAGGCGGCGGACCGGGCCGAGCGGGTGCGCCGCCTGTGGCAGGAGCTGGACGGACTGGGGGAGCGCTGCCGGCAGTTGCTGCGCGTGCTGGTGTCCTCCCCGCCGCCCAGCTACGGGGAGATCTCGGCCGCGCTCGGTATCGCGGTCGGCAGCATAGGACCGCTGCGCCAGCGCTGTCTGCGCCGGCTGCGGGCCCGGATGGACGCACGGGGTGCGGCGTGAACGACGACGACAACCAGAGCCCGCGACAGGGCACCGGCGACGACGAGTTGGCCGACGCCCTGCTGGAGGAGGAGCTGCGCCAGGCGGCCGCGGTCCTCGACCCGGTACCGGAGGCGCTGCGCCAACTGGCCCTGGACGCCTATGCCCTGCACGACCTGGACGCGAGGATCGCCGAGCTGACCTTCGACTCGCTGGTGGACGCGCTGCCGGTCAGGGGCGTCACCGACGCACCGCGGATGCTGACGTTCCGCGCGGGCGAGGTCACCGTCGATGTCGAGGTCACCGACGACGGGCTGATCGGCCAGGTGCTGCCGCCACGGTCGGCGCGTATCGACGTGCTCGGTGGCCCGCAGGCCGCCCGGCCCGTTGCGGTGGACACTCTTGGTCGTTTCAGCAGTGATACGCCGCCGGCGGGTCCGTTTGCGTTGAGGTTGCGGACGGGTGCGGGGGTGATCGTCACGGAGTGGCTGCGGGCCTGAATGCGGGTTGAGGCCAGCGGGGTCGGGCTGATCGGCGTCGAGATCGGCGGGGCCGGGCTGGTCGGCCGGGTGTTGCGGGCCTGGACCTGGTCGGCAGGAGGGTCAGCGGGACCAGGTGACCGGCAGTGTCTGCGGTCCGCGGATCATCGTCCGGTGCCGCCACCGCACCTGCTCGGCCGGGACGGCGAGCCGCAGCCCGGGCAGCCGGTCGAGCAGGGTGTCCACCAGCAACTCGGTCTGCATCCGGGCCAGCAGCGTGCCGGTGCAGAAGTGCGGTCCGTTGCCGAACGCCACGTGCGGGTTCGGATCGCGGTCGGGGTCGATGCGGTCCGGCTCGGGGAAGACGGCCGGGTCGCGGTTGGCGGCGAGGTAGGAGACGTAGACCGGCTCGCCCGCGGCGATCCGGTGCCCGGCGATCTCCACGTCCTCCAGCGCGATCCGGGCCAGCCCGACCGAGCTGCGATGCGGGATCCACCGGAACAACTCGTCCAGCACCGGACCGCGCGCCTCGGGCCGCGCCCGCATCCGCTCCATCAGCTCCGGGCGGGTCAGCATCAGGTACAGCATCTGCCCGCAGTTGTGCGTGACGGCCTCGCCGCCGATCTGCAGCGGGCCGGCCAGCCCGACGGCCTCCTCCTCGCTGATCTCGCCGCGCGCCACGGCCCCGCCGAGCATCGAGTAGACGTCCTCGCCCGGGCTCGCGGCCCGGGCCCGGACGGTCGTGGTGATCCACCCGTACAGGCCCTCCTTGGCCCGGCCGGCCGCCTCGGCCCCGTTGGTGGAGATGATCTCCCGGGTCCAGGCGTGCACCTGCGCCCGGTCGGCGGCGGGCACGCCCATCACCTCGCTGACCACGGTGAGCGGGAACGGCTCCAGCACCCGCTCGATCAGATCGGCCGGCGGCCCGTCGTGTACGACGCCGTCCACCAGCTTGTCCAGGATCTCCTGCGCGCGGGGCCGCAGCCGCTTCACGGCGCTCACCGTGAAGGCGCCCGCGACCGGCTTGCGCAGCCGGTTGTGGTCGGGCTGGTCGGCCCAGGCCAGCGAGCCCGGGCGGGGCGCGAAGTTCGGTGCCATCCGGGTCACCTGTCGGTGGGTCACCTCGGTACGGCTGAACCGGGGGTCGTTCGTGATCAGCCTGACGTCGTCGTAGCGGGTCGCCAGCCACGCCCAGCCCTCGCCGAACGGCAGCCGGATCCGGGTCAGCGGACCCTCCCGCATCAGGCCGGCGAGGACCGGGTCGAAGTCCGTCCCGTCCAGGTCGGGTGTGCGCCAGTCCCGCACGGGCGGCGGGACCTGGCCGGTGAGCGTGGTCTCCTCGGTCATGTCGTCCAGCCTGGTACGGGTGCCTCCGGCTGTCCTGCGGTGGTGCTCCGAGTGGTGGGGGCGGGCGCCTATCGGGGTGGGGCTGTGTGCCGTCGGGCGTGTGCGGCTCGGTCTTGGTTGCTCACGCAGTTCCCCGCGCCCCTTTGGGGCGCTGCACTCAGGCCGCTTCCACCAGTGCGGCCAGCGCTGTGGCGAGGCGGTCCAGGCCCGGCCCCGCCGCACCGCCCGGCTCCGCCATGTACGTGTCCCGTCGTATCTCCACCATCAGGGCGCTGACCCGGGCGTCGGTGCCGTAGAACTCCAGCGGTACGTACGTCCCCGCGAACGGGCTGTCCAGACCGATCTCCCCGCAGTGCGCGAATGCCTTCCGGGCCGCCCGGACCAGCTCCGGCGGGGTGTGGAAGGAATCCGTGCCCAGGCACACCGGTGGACGCGGCCCGGTGCCGTGCAGTTCGTAGGGAAGGGGCTCGGTGGGATACGAGTGGACGTCGATCACCACGGCCCGGCCGGTCGCGGCCAGCCGGTGTGCCACCGCCTCGGTCATGGCCCGCGCATACGGCCGGAAGTACCGCTCCAGCAGCGGCTCCGGATCGGTGTCCGCCGGGCGGAGCTCACTGCGGTGCGTGGTCCGCGTGTACACCGCGCCCATGCCGACGGCCGTCATCTCCTCCCGTTCGTCCGGGAACCGCTCCGGGTCCACGACAAGCCGGGACAGCCGGTTCACGAACCGCCAGGGCGTGGCCCCGGCCAGAGCGGCGGCCCGCTCGGCGAGTTCGGCGGTGTGCGCGTCCGTGATGTGGTCCAGTTCCCGCTCGAGACCGGCGTCGTCCAGGACGATCCCCGCCCGCACGTCCTCCGGGACCGTCCGCGCGGAGTGCGGCACGTGCAGCAGCACCGGCGATGCGGGGGAACCGGGCAGGAGTTCGAATGAGGGCATGCATGGCTCCGGGGCTTTGTCGGTGGTCTGGTGCAGGATCAAGGTGTCACATCGACGACCGGGCGAGGGGCGGGGCCGGAGCATGCCGATCAGCGATTCCCGGGTGGCGGGGCACCGGTTTCCGCAAGCGCGTCGCCACCCGGCAGTGGTGACCCGACGGCTCCGCCCCGGCGGGGAATCCCGGCCGGGGCGGAGGGTCACTCACGAGGGCGGCGCAGGAGCCGCGGGCATCAGCTCAGGGACGCCAGCGCCTCGTTCCAGGTGGCCGACGGGCGCATGACCGCGTCCGCCTTGGCCTTGTCGACCTGGTAGTAGCCGCCGATGTCGGCCGGGGAGCCCTGGACCGCGATCAGCTCGTCGACGATCTTCTGCTCGTTCGCGGCGAGGGTCTCGGCGAGCGGCGCGAAGGCCTTGGCCAGGTCGGCGTCGTCGGTCTGCCGGGCCAGCTCCTGAGCCCAGTACAGGGACAGGTAGAAGTGGCTGCCGCGGTTGTCGATGCCGCCGACGCGCCGGGTCGGGGACTTGTCCTCGTTGAGGAAGGTCGCCGTGGCGCGGTCGAGGGTGTCGGCGAGGACCTTGGCGCGGGCGTTGCCGGTGGCCGTCGCGTACTGCTCGAAGGAGGGGACGAGCGCGAAGAACTCACCGAGGGAGTCCCAGCGCAGGTAGTTCTCCTTGACCAGCTGCTGGACGTGCTTCGGCGCGGAGCCGCCGGCGCCCGTCTCGAACAGGCCGCCGCCCGCCATCAGCGGGACGACCGACAGCATCTTGGCGCTGGTGCCCAGCTCCAGGATCGGGAAGAGGTCGGTCAGGTAGTCACGCAGCACGTTGCCGGTCACCGAGATGGTGTTCTCGCCGCGGCGGATGCGCTCCACCGACAGCTTGGTGGCCTCGACCGGGGACAGGATCTTGATGTCCAGGCCCTCGGTGTCGTGCTCCGGCAGGTACCGCTCGACCTTCGCGATGAGCTGCGCGTCGTGGGCGCGGTCCTCGTCCAGCCAGAACACGGCCGGGTCGCCGGTGGCGCGGGCGCGGGTGACGGCCAGCTTGACCCAGTCGCGGATCGGGGCGTCCTTGGTCTGGCAGGCGCGGAAGATGTCGCCCTGCGCGACCGGCTGCTCGATCAGGACGTTGCCGGCCTGGTCGACCAGGCGGACCGTGCCCGCGGCCGGTACCTCGAAGGTCTTGTCGTGGGAGCCGTACTCCTCGGCCTTCTGCGCCATCAGGCCGACGTTCGGGACCGAGCCCATGGTGGACGGGTCGTAGGCGCCGTTGGCCCGGCAGTCGTCGATGACGGCCTGGTAGACACCGGCGTAGGAGGAGTCCGGGATCACGGCGAGGGTGTCGTGCTCCTGGCCGTCCGCGCCCCACATGTGGCCGGAGGTGCGGATCATCGCCGGCATGGAGGCGTCCACGATGACGTCCGACGGCACGTGCAGGTTGGTGATGCCCTTGTCGGAGTCGACCATGGCGAGGGCCGGCCCCTCGGTCAGCTCGGCGTCGAAGGAGGCCTTGATCTCGGCGCCCTCGGGCAGGCCGTCCAGGCCCTTCAGGATGCCGCCGAGGCCGTCGTTGGGGGTGAGGCCGGCCGCCTTGAGGGTCTCGCCGTACTTCGCGAACGTCTTCGGGAAGAAGGCGCGCACCACGTGACCGAAGATGATCGGGTCGGAGACCTTCATCATCGTGGCCTTCAGGTGCACGGAGAACAGAACGCCCTCCTGCTTGGCGCGGGCGACCTGCGCGGCGAGGAACGCCTCGAGCTCGGCGACGTGCAGGACGGAGGCGTCGACGACCTCGTCCTTCAGGACCGGTACGGACTGCTTCAGGACGGTGGTGGTGCCGTCCGTGCCGACCAGCTCGATCCTCAGCGCGCCGTCCTCGGCGATGACGACCGACTTCTCGGTGGAGCGGAAGTCGTTCTCGCCCATCGTCGCCACATTGGTCCGGGACTCGGCGGTCCAGGCGCCCATGCGGTGCGGGTGGGTCTTGGCGTAGTTCTTCACCGACGCCGGGGCGCGGCGGTCGGAGTTGCCCTCACGCAGCACCGGGTTGACCGCGGAGCCCTTGACCTTGTCGTAGCGGGCGCGGATCTCGCGCTCCTCGTCGGTCTTCGGGTCGTCCGGGTAGTCCGGCAGCGCGTAGCCCTTGCCCTGCAGCTCGGCGACGGCGGCGCGCAGCTGCGGGATGGACGCCGAGATGTTCGGCAGCTTGACGATGTTGGCCTCGGGAGTCTTGGCCAGGTCACCCAGCTCGGCCAGCGCGTCGGGGATGCGCTGGTCCTCGTTCAGGTATTCCGGGAAGTGGGCGATGATGCGTCCCGCCAGCGAGATGTCCCGGGTCGTCACGGGCACACCGGCCTGCGAGGCGTACGCCTGGATCACCGGCAGGAACGAATGCGTCGCCAGGGCCGGGGCCTCGTCTGTGTAGGTGTAGATGATGGTCGAGTCAGTCACCGGGTGCTCCGCTCCACGTCTGCAACATTGCTCGACATCAAGATATCTCGTGATCGGGGTCCGCTCGACAGGGGTCCCGGCCGGAAAAGGTGCCGTGCCCGTGCAACCGGACCGCCGCTTCGGATGGTCATGACAAGCGATCGCCCGCCGACCATGGGTGATCGCGGGCCGCCTTCTGCTTTTGCCTGTCCAGATCACCGTCGGCACGCCTCGGGCCCGGTCGCCGCGCCGAACGCCGTCGACCTCTTCGACAGCCGGCGCTACTCGCCCACGAGAACTCCGCGACGCTGCCCTGATCAGCGCGGGCGGGCGGGGCCGGGACCGTCCCCGCCCGCCAGCTCCCGCTCGATCCAGCGGCAGATCACGTTCACCACGTACACGAGCTCGGCACGGGTCAGCTCCCGCCCCTTGGGAATCCCGTGCGAGCGTTCCAGACAGCCCCGGCAGCAGGTGGCCGTCGCGTGCTGCGCGACGAACACCGGGTGGCCGCGATACGGCGTCTGCTTGCCGTCCTTGTACGGCTCGGTCGGCGCGAGCCGCTTCGCGATCAGGTCGTACGCGTGCCACCGGATCGTCGCCGGCCCCTTCAGCTCGGCGGTGGCCCGCTCCCGCCCGCGCAGATGGAACTTCGCCCGGAAGGGCAGGCGGGCGATCGCGTCGAGCCGCTGGTCGAGCGAGGCGGGATCGGGGGAACCAGTCATACCGCTTCGAGCCTAGCCGCCCGCGGCCGGGCTACTGGGCCGCCGTGGCCCCCGGCGCCATCTCCTCCCCGCTCCGCTGCTGCGGAATCACCACCGCCCCCTGCTGCAGCGCCACCGTGCGGGCGGGGGCCGGGATGGTGATGCCCTCCTGGCGGTAGCGCCGGTGGAGGCGCTTGATGAACTCGTGCTTGATGCGGTACTGGTCGCTGAACTCGCCGACGCCCAGGATCACCGTGAAGCCGATACGCGAGTCGCCGAAGGTGTGGAAGCGGATGGCGGGCTCGTGGTCCGGTACGGCGCCCTCGACCTCCCGCATCGTCTCCGCCACGATCTCCGCCGTCACGCGTTCCACGTGCTCCAGGTCGGCGTCGTAGCCCACTCCGACCTGCACCAGAACCGTCAACCGCTGCTCGGGATGGGTGTAGTTGGTCATGTTGGCCTTGGCGAGCTGGCCGTTGGGGATGACCACGAGGTTGTTGGAGAGCTGGCGGACGGTCGTCTGGCGCCAGTTGATGTCGACGACATAGCCCTCCTCGCCGCTGCCGAGGCGGATGTAGTCGCCGGGCTGGACCGTCTTGGAGGCCAGGATGTGGATGCCCGCGAAGAGGTTGGCGAGCGTGTCCTGGAGGGCGAGGGCCACCGCCAGACCGCCGACGCCGAGGGCGGTCAGCAGGGGCGCTATCGAGATGCCGAGCGTCTGCAGCACGATCAGGAAACCGATCGCCAGGACCAGCACCCGGGTGATGTTGACGAAGATGGTCGCCGAGCCCGCCACGCCCGACCGGGACTGCGTGAGCGTGCTGACCAGACCGGAGATCACCCGCGCCGCGGACAGGGTCACCACGAAGATCAGCCACACCTCGAGTATCTGGTCGGTGTGGTGCTGCAGGGTCCGGGTCAGCGGCAGTACGGCCGCTGCCGCCGCCGCGCCGCCCGCGATCGCCGCCCACGGGACGACCGAGCGCAGTGCGTCCACGATGATGTCGTCGCCGCTCCAGCGGGTCCGCTTGGCGTGCTTCGCGAGCCAGCGCAGCAGGGTGCGCGACAGGAAGGCGAGCAGCAGGCCGGCCGCGAGGGAGATGCCGGCGAGGACGAGGTCGTCGAGGGTCACCGCGCGGTTCACCGGTCACCTCCGGGGCGCGTGCCTGCTGCGGAGTTGTGAAGTGTCGTCACGTTGTCACCTGCTCGATGTGCGGGATGTGCGATCGCGCCGGCCGGGGAAACTCCGGTGACCGGCGCGATCGTTCATCCTGCCGTATCCGGAACACCAGTTCGTACCGGGACCGGCGCTCCTCGGACGGATCGCTCAGATGATGCCCTCCGCGAGTTCGGCCTGGTCGCGGTCGCTGCCGTACGCGGCGGTCGTGGGGGTGCCGTAGGACCGGCGGGCGATGTACCACCACAGGGTCGCCAGGATCAGCACCACGGCGAGCGCCACCGACGCGTAGTTCATGGTGTCGACGGTGACCGGCGAGGCCTGGGGCAGGCAGAACAGGACGGTCACACAGGCCACCCAGATCACCGCGATCCAGCCGATCGGCCTGCTCCAGCGGCCCAGCTGCCACGGCCCCGGCTGGAAACGGTCGCCCGCGCGCAGCCGCAGCAGCACGGGGATGGCGTAGGCCGGGGTGATGCCGATGACGTTGATGGCGGTCACCGCGTTGTACGCCGTCGCCGAGTACAGCGACGGCAGCGCCAGCACGCACGCCACGACGACGGACAGCCAGACGGCGGCGACCGGCGTCTGGGTGCGGCTGCTGACCTTGCGCCACAGGTGGGAGCCGGGCAGCGCGCCGTCGCGGCTGAAGGCGAACACCATCCGGCTGGCCGCGGCGACCTCGGCGTTGCCGCAGAACAGCTGGGCGATGATCACGACCAGGAGCAGGGCGCTCGCGCCGCCGGTGCCGAGGCCGTCGAGGAGGATCTTCGCGGGCGGCACACCGGTGTCGGTGGTGCGGGTGGCGTCGTAGTTCTGGATGGCGAAGGTCAGACCGGCGAGCAGGACGAAGCCGGCGATCCAGGACGCCCAGATGGACCGCACGATGCCGCGCGCCGCGTACACCGAGGCCTGCGAGGTCTCCTCGGACAGGTGCGCGGAGGCGTCGTAGCCGGAGAAGGTGTACTGCGCGAGCAGCAGGCCGATCGCCGCCACGTAGACCGGGTTGTGCCAGCCGGTGTCGTTGACGAACTTGGTGAACACGAAGGACGCCGACTGGTGGTGGTCGGGCACGATCGCGAGCGCGCCGACGATCAGTGCGACGCCCGCCAGGTGCCACCACACGCTGACCGAGTTGAGCAGGCTGACCAGGCGGACGCCGAACAGGTTCAGCACCGCGTGCAGCAGCAGGATGGCGCAGAAGATCAGCATGGTCTTGCCGGGCGTCGGTGTGAAGCCCCACTGCAGGTTCGCGAACGCGCCGGTGAACAGGGCGGCGCCGTAGTCGATACCGGCGATCGCGCCGAGCAGACCGAGCAGATTCAGCCAGCCGGTGTACCAGCCCCAGCGCCGGCCGCCGAGCCGGTCGGCCATGTAGTACAGCGCGCCGGAGGTCGGATAGGCGCTGGTGACCTCGGCGAGCGCGAGACCGACGCACAGCACGAACAGGCCGACGCCCGCCCAGCCCCACAGCATCACGGCGGGGCCGCCGGTGCTCAGGCCGAAGCCGTACAGGGTCATGCAGCCGGACAGGATCGAGATCACCGAGAAGCTGATCGCGAAGTTGCCGAAACCGCCCATACGGCGGGCCAGCACCGGCCGGTAGCCGAGTTCGCGCAGCCGCCGTTCCTCGTCCTGCTGGGGCAGGCCCGGGGCGGGCGCGGCATCGGGGGTGGGGGACATGCGGGGGACCTCCGGATCAAAGGGCTTGGGGACAGGGCACGTTCAGGGGCGTGAGCCGTCCGCGGCCGCCCGGCAGCGTTCCCGGGCCTGGCTGAAGACCTCCACGGCACGGGCGCGGTCGGGCGTGCGGTACATCCAGGGCGGGGGTGTGAAGTACGGGCCGATGGCGTCGAACACCCGCGTCGCGTCGGGGAACTGCAGCGATCCCCACAGGGCGTGGGCCAGATGGTTCAGGTCCAGCAGCGAGCGTTCGGCGCGGTGGGTCTGCTCGAACCAGGAGCGCAGGGCGCGCGTCGCCTCGCGGGCCGCGTCCTCCGCCACCCAGTGCAGGTCGAGCGCCGCGTCGTGCCCGCTGTCGCGCCGGTAGCGCTCGACGCGGACGTACAGCGGCAGCACATGCAGCGCCGAACCGGGCGGTGCCTGCCCGGCCGCCCACTGCGCGTAGCCGGCGGCCTCCGCGAGCCGGCCCGAACCGCCGCGCACGTAGAGGAACTGGAGCATCCGGTGGTGGGCCTCGCGGTTGTACGGGTCGCGTCGGCCGGCCTCGGCCAGCAGTCCCCAGGGCCCCGGCGGCAGCATCGGCTCGGGCGCGGGGGCCCGGTGCTCCTCCCAGCGCTGCTCCGGATCCAGCTGGGCCAGCGCCAGCAGGCACACCCAGGGCACCGGGTCCCGCGCGGCGATCCGGGTGGCGGACTGGGCGGCGTCCCAGGCCTCGATCCACAGCTCGTGGGTGCGCAGGTGCTTCTCCCGCTGGGCCCGCAGCGCCCGCTCCACACCGACCCGCGCGTGCATCACCGCGGCGTGCACGCTGTCCGGCTCCTCCGCGAGCCAGGCGCGCACCACGTCGGTGCCGGCCGCGGCCGCCGCGAGGACCTGGGTGCGCTGGGTCCACTGCCAGCCCGGCGCGGTGTCCGCCAGCAGCGCGCGCATGGCCATCCAGCGGCCGGTGCGCAGATCCTGCAGCGCGGAGCGCAGGGCGTGGTCCGGGCCTGCGGGGTCGTAGGAGGGACGGGGTCCTTCTCTGGCCATCAGCCGTCGGCCCCGGGCCACTGGCGCGCGGGAGAGATGGCGGGGTGGCGTGACAACAGCCCTCCTGTGGGCGGCGATCGAGGTGTTACACGCTGGTCGGCGGTCACTATAGAGGGGCGGGTTCCGCCTTGCCATTGTTGCCAACTCAACCATTTATCCAGGCAAGTTGAACGCCCGGAGAAGCTTGACGCCGGACGCGGTGCGACGGCAGGCTGACGCGATGTGATCGTCGGGGCGAAGCGGAAGAGGGTGCGATGACCGGGCCGGTGCTCGCGGTCGACCAGGGCACGTCCGGCACCAAGGCCCTGGTGGTCTGCCCGGAACGCGGCGTGCTGGGCTCCGCCTTCGCCGAGGTCCGCCCCAGGTACCTGCCCGGCGGGCTGGTCGAGGTGGACCCGGCCGAGTTGTACGACTCCGTGGTCGACGCCGGCCGGCGGGCGCTCGCCGAGGCCGGCACGGACGTCGTGGCGCTGGGCCTGGCCAACCAGGGCGAGACCGTCCTCGCCTGGGACCCCGCCGACGGCCGCCCGCTCACCGACGCCCTGGTGTGGCAGGACCGGCGCGCCGAGACCGTGTGCACCGAACTCGCCGACCACGCCGAGGAGTTGCGGCAGCTGACCGGGCTGCCCCTCGACCCGTACTTCGCGGCGCCCAAGATGGCCTGGATCCGCCGCCGGCTCACCCGCGAGGGCGTCGTCACCACCTCCGACGCCTGGCTGGTCCACCGGCTCACCGGCGCCTACGTCACCGACGCCGCCACCGCCGGCCGCACCCAGCTCCTCGACCTGGACCGGGCCCAGTGGTCGCCGAGGGCGCTGGAGGTGTACGGCCTGGCGGACGAACGGCTCCCCGAGGTGACCGACAACGCCCAGCACATCGGCACCACCACGGCGTTCGGCCGCGAGATCCCGCTCACCGGACTGTGCGTCGACCAGCAGGCCGCCCTGCTCGCCCAGCGCGTCACCGCACCCGGCGCCGCCAAGTGCACCTACGGCACCGGCGCGTTCCTGCTCGCCCACACCGGCGACCGCCCCCGGCGCGGCACCTCCGGCCTGGTCTCCTGCGTGGCCTGGCGGCTCGCCGGAACCACCGCCTACTGCCTGGACGGCCAGGTCTACACCGCCGCCTCCGCCGTCCGCTGGCTCACCGGCCTCGGGGTCATCTCCTCCGCCGCCGACCTCGACCCCGTCGGCGGCGCCGTCCCCGACAGCGGCGGCGTCACCTTCGTCCCCGCCCTCGCCGGACTCGCCGCCCCCTGGTGGCGCGGCGACCTGCGCGGCTCCCTCACCGGGCTCGGCCTCGACACCGGACCCGGCCACCTGGTGCGGGCCCTGTGCGAGGGCATCGCCGCCCAGGTCGCCGAACTCACCGACGCGGCCGCCGCCGACCTCGGCGCCCCGCTGCACACCCTCCGCGTCGACGGCGGCCTCACCCGCTCGGCCCTGCTCCTGCAGACCCAGGCCGACCTGCTGCAACGCCCCGTCGAGGTGTCCGCGCTGCCCGACGCCACCGCCCTCGGCGCGGCCGCCCTAGCCCGCCTCGGCGCGGACCGTACCCTGGGCGTCGAACAGGCCCTGCCCGACGGGAAGCCCGCCGCCGTGTACGAACCCCGCATCACCGCCGACCAGGCCGCCGAACGCCGCGCCCGGTTCCGCACCGCCGTCGCGGCCCTGCTCGGCACATGACCGTCACCGCGGAGGGCCCGCTGCCCACCCGGACGTACGACGTCGCGATCGTCGGCGCCGGTGTCGTCGGCTGCGCCATCGCCCGCGAACTCGCCGGCCACCCGCGCCTGAGCGTCGCCCTGGTCGAGGCCCAGGACGACGTCGGCCAGGGCACCTCCAAGGCCAACACCGCGATCCTGCACACCGGTTTCGACGCCGCCCCCGGGACCCTGGAGGCCCGGCTGGTCCGCGAGGGCTACGACCGGCTCGGCGCCTACGCGGCCGAGTCCGGCATCCCCGTCGAACGCGTCGGCGCCCTGCTGGTCGCCTGGAACGAGGAACAGCGGGTCGCCCTGCCCCGGCTGGCCGAGAAGGCCGAGCGCAACGGCTACCGAGAGGCACGCCTGCTGGGCCCCGGCGAACTGTACGCCCGCGAACCCCACCTCGGCCCGGGTGCGCTGGGCGCCCTGCACGTGCCCGGCGAGAGCATCATCTGCCCGTGGACGACGACCCTGGCCTACGCCACCCAGGCGGTCCGCTCCGGAGCCGACCTGCACCTGAACACCGCGGTGAAGCAGATGAGCCGGGGCGACGACCACCTGTTGCACACCTCCCGCGGCCCGCTGCGCGCCCGCTACGTGGTCAACGCCGCCGGACTGCACGCCGACACCGTCGACCGGCTGCTCGGCCACCAGGACTTCACCGTCACCCCGCGCCGCGGCCAGCTCCTGGTGTACGACAAGTTCGCCCGCCCGCTCGTGCGGCACATCCTCCTGCCCGTCCCGACCGCGCTCGGCAAGGGCGTCCTGGTCGCGCCCACCGTCTACGGCAACGTGCTGCTCGGCCCCACCGCCGAGGACCTGGACGACAAGCGGGCCACCGGCTCCACCACCGACGGCCTGGCCGGCCTCAGGGCCAAGGGCCGCCGTATCCTCCCCGCCCTCCTCGACGAGGAGGTCACCGCCGTCTACGCCGGGCTGCGCGCGGCCACCGGGCAGGAGGACTACCGCATCGCCGCCCACCCCGAGCAGGCGTACGTCACCGTCGGCGGCATCCGCTCCACCGGCCTGACCGCGTCGATGGCCATCGCCGCCCATGTCACCGGCCTGCTGGCCGACGCCGGGCTCGGCCTCGGCCCGGCGCGCGAGCCGGAACCGGTGACCCTGCCCAACCTCGGCGAGGCCTTCCCACGCCCCTACCAGCGGCCCGAACTCATCGCCGCCGACCCCGAGTACGGCCGCCTCGTCTGCCACTGCGAACGCGTCTCCCGCGGAGAGATCCGCGACGCCCTGGCCGGTACGATCCCGCCCCGCACCCTGGAGGGCCTGCGCCGCCGCACCCGGGCGCGGGCGGGCCGGTGTCAGGGGTTCTACTGCGGGGCGATGGTGCGGGAGCTGTTCGAACGTGGCCTTCGGGGCCTTCCCGAGGGCGAGTTGGCGGCGGGCAAGCGGTCCGCCGGGCAGCCGTTCGGAAGGAGCCGGCCATGACGAGCCTGCGCCGGGTCGACGTCCTCGTCGTCGGCGCCGGCCCCGCCGGACTCGCCGCCGCGGCACGGCTGGCCGCCGCCGGTGTGGGACGCGTGGAGGTCCTGGAGCGGGAGGCGTCGGCCGGCGGAGTTCCCCGGCACTGCGCGCACGGCGGCTTCGGCACGTGGACGCGCCCGCTGACCGGCCCCGCGTACGCCCGCCTGCTGACCGAGACCGCCGAGCGGGCGGGCGCGGTGATCCGGCCCGGGGTGACAGTCCTGGACTGGGCGGCTGCCGGACCACCGGCAACTGGGGACGATCCGGACCCAGCGGTGGCCGGGGTGTTCGCGGCGGGGCTGGGTGTGCCGGATGGGGGCGCGGCCGGGGTGTTCGCTCGGCCGGGCGCTATGGATGAGGGTGCGGCCGGGACGTTCGCGGCGGGCCCGGACGCCTCGGACGGGGGTGCGGCCGGGGTGTTTGTGGCTGGGTCGGGTGCCTCGGATGGGGGTGCCGCTGGGGTGTTCGGGGCTGGGCCGGGCGCTTTGGATGGGGGTGCGGCCGGGACGTTCGTAGCGGGCCTGGACGCCTCGGATGGAGGTGCCGCTGGGGTGTTCGGGGTCGGGCCGGGCGCTTTGGATGGGGGTGCCGCTGGGGTGTTCGGGGCTGGGCTGGGCGACTCGGACGGGGGTGCGGCCGGGGTGTTCGCGGCTGGGCCTGGTGTGTCGGGCGGGGGTGCGGGCAGGGCGTTCGCGGCGGTGGTGGGGGCCGGAAGCGGGTGGGGTGTGGCGGCGGGCACGGCCGGCCTCGGGCGGGAGCACCGCCTGGTGCTCACCGCCGTCGGCCCCGGCGGGCCGGAGACCATCGAGGCGCGGGCCGTCGTCCTGGCCACCGGGGCCCGGGAGCGTCCGCGTCCCGCTCGGCTGGTGCCCGGCACCCGCCCCGCCGGTGTCTACACCACCGGTGAACTCCAGCAGGCGGTCCATCTGTTCGGGCAGGGCATCGGCACCCGCGTGGTCGTCGTCGGCGCAGAGAACGTCTCGTATGCGGCAGCCGACACCGTGCGCGCGGCCGGCGCCGAGGTCGTCGCCCTCGTCACGGAGCACGGGCGGGCCCAGACCGGCCGGGCCCGCGCCCAGTCGGCCCGGCTGCGCCACGGCATTCCGCTGCTCACGCGGACCACGGTCGCCGAACTCCTCGGCCACGGCCGCCTGTCCGGCGTCCGCGTCCGCCACGGCGACGGCCGTACCACCGTCCTGGCCTGCGACACCGTCGTGTTCACCGGCGACTTCATCCCGGACCACGAACTCGCCCGCCGCGGCGCCCTCGCCCTGGACCCCGGCACCCGCGGCCCCGCCGTCGACGGCGCCCTGCACACCTCGCGCCCGGGAGTCTTCGCCGCCGGGAACGTCCTGCACGCCGTAGAGCCCGCCGGCACCGCGGCAGGCGAGGGTGCCCGGGCGGCCGGTGCCGTCCTGGACTTCCTGGCGGGCAGCTCCTGGCCGGGCCCCGGAGTCCCGCTCACCGTCGAGGCCCCGCTGAGCTGGATCGCCCCGAACCGCATCACCCCGGCCGGCCCGCCCGCCCGTTACGTCCTGCGCACCGGCGTCGCGTTGACCCGCCCCGTCCTGAAGGTCCACCAGAACGGCCGGCTCCTGTACCGCGAGCGGTCGGGGTTCGGGACCGTGCTGCCGAACCGCACGCTGACCCTCGGCGCACGCTGGACGGGGCTCGTCGATCCGGAGGGCGGTGGGGTGCGGGTGAGTGTCGGGTGAGCGGGGCGGCTGTCGGTGTCGTGTGCGAACGCGGTCCTGAGGGTTCATCAGGGCGGCTGGGTCTGTACCGCGAGCGGTCGGGGTTCGGGACCGTGCTGCCGAACCGCACGCTGACCCTCGGCGCACGCTGGACGGGGCTCGTCGATCCGGAGGGCGGTGGGGTGCGGGTGAGTGTCGGGTGAGTGGACCGGGCCTCTGGAGCGCCGTAACGCGCCTCGGCTCAGATCTCGCTGAACGAGCCGTGCCGCCCGGCCCCCGAGGCGAACCGGGCGGCGCCCTCCGCGCTCTCCGCCAACACGCCCATGCCGTACCGGAGTTCGCCCCGCAGCGCCGTCTCCTCGTCCAGCCCCTCCTGGTCCAGGGCCGACGCGCGGTCGCCGCGCAGGCAGGCCTGCGGGAATCGGGCGATGTCCGCCGCGAGCGCCTCGGCCTCGGCGCGGGCGTGTCCCGTCGGCACCAGGCGGTTCGCGAGCCCCATCTCGTAGGCCTCGCGGGCCGGCACCGGGCGGCCGGTGAGGATCATGTCCATGGCCCGGCCGGTGCCGATCAGCCGGGGCAGCCGTACCGTGCCGCCGTCGATCAGCGGTACACCCCAGCGGCGGCAGAACACCCCGAACACCGCGTCCTCCTCCGCGACCCGCAGATCGCACCACAGGGCCAGTTCCAGACCGCCCGCCACCGCGTGCCCGGCGACGGCGGCGATCACCGGCTTCGACAGCCGCATCCGGGTCGGCCCCATCGGCCCGTCACCGTCCTCGGCCACCCGGTTGCCGCGCTCCGTACCGATCGCCTTGAGGTCCGCGCCCGCACAGAACGTGCCGCCCTCACCCCACAGCACCGCCACCCGGGCGTCGTCATCGGCCTCGAACTCCCGGAAGGCGGCGGCGAGCTCCGCCGCCGTCGGCCCGTCCACGGCGTTGCGGGCCTCCGGCCGGGAGAGGACGACCGTGGTGACGTAACCCGTGCGCTCCACGCGAACCGGCATGGCAAGGCCCTCCTTCGTCTGGTCCGGAAGGCCATGCTGCCCCGGATGACCCCGAACCCCAGGTGACCCCGAACCCCAGGTGACCCCGAACCCCAGGTGACCCCGAACCCTCAGATGACCTTGAACCGTACCAGCGCCCCCAGCGTCAGCGCCCCCGGCAGCAGCGGCACCCACACCGTGATGATGCGATAGGCCAGGACCACCGCCGTGGCCACCGCGGCCGGGCCGCCCACCGCGACCAGGGCCACGATCAGCGCCGCCTCGACCGAGCCCAGGCCGCCCGGTGTGGGCACCAGCGCCACCGCGACGGTCGCCGCGAGGTAGGCGAGCGCCATGTGCGCCGGCGGCACCGGCAGCCGCAGCGCCTGGCCGACGGCGGCGAGACCGGCCGCCTGCAGGGCGGGGAAGGCCAGCGAGCCGCCCCACAGGGCCAGGGCGCGGGACGGCCGGGTGTGCACCGACCGCGCCTCGCCCAGGGCGTCCCGCAGGAACCCGTACACGCGCCTGCGCAGCGGCCGTACCAGGGCCACGACGGCCGCCGCCAGCGCCGGCAGGCCGGCCGCGCCCAGCAGCAGCGGAAGGGTCGAGCCGTCCGGCAGCAGCGGGCCGAGACGCAGCGCGTCGGGGAAGGCGAACAGCAGCGCCGCCAGCAGACCGAGCCGGCCCACGGACTCGGCCAGCAGATACAGGGCGAGCGCGGCCGAGGAGCGGGCGAGGGGCACCCCGCACACGGTCATGAAGCGCAGGTTCACCGCGCCCGCGCCCAGCCCGGTGGGCAGCAGGTGGTTGGCCGAGGCCGCCGCGAACTGGGTGGCCAGCAGGCGCGCCTTCGGCAGCGGCTGCATCACCGCGCCCTGACGGGTGAACGCGGCGGCCACCCAGGTCAGGCAGGTGGCGCCGGCCGCCGCGAGCAGCCACGGCCAGTCGGCGGTGCGCAGCTGGCCGAAGCCCTCGGCGAGCAGCGAGCGGTTGCGTACGGCGATCACGGCGACGAGCACGAGCGGCACCAGGCACAGCACCTGGCGGACGGGGACGCGACGGGGGAGTCGTCCCCGGGGCCGTGGGGGAAGCGGGACGGCAGTCACATCCGCAGAGGCTTTCCGCGCCGCCCCAACGGCGGGTGGCGGATGCGCGGACTCCGGCTTACAGGCTGTGGTCATCGGGGCCTTCGGAGGCTTCGGGGCGTCGGGCAGCGGGGACGCCGGTGCGGGTGAAAAGAGACGGACATTGACCTCAACGAAGCTTGAGGTTCTACGTTCTCTTCCATGAGCATGGAGACCACTGCATGGATGCAGCTGCACAGCGTGATGAACGCACAGTCCGAGCGCCGTCCGTTCGCCCGCGCCACGCTGCGCCGTATCGCCGCCTTCGCCCGCCCGCACCGCGCGGGCATCGTCCGGTTCGTACTGCTCGGGGTGGTGACCGCGCTGCTCGCCGTGGCCACACCCATGCTCGCCGGGCGCGTCGTCGACGCGATCGTGGCGGGGCACGACTCCGGCACCGTGGTCCGGCTCTCCCTGCTCATCGCGCTGGTGGCGCTCGGGGAGGCGGGGCTCGGCATCCTCGGCCGGCGGCTGTCGGCGACGCTCGGGGAGGGACTCATCCTCGACCTCAGAACGGCTGTGTTCGATCATGTGCAGCGCATGCCCGTCGCGTTCTTCACACGGACTCGTACGGGAGCGCTGGTCAGCCGTCTCAACAACGATGTGATCGGCGCCCAGCGGGCCTTCGCCAACACCCTGTCGGGCGTCGTGAGCAACCTGGTCACCCTGCTGCTCACTCTCGTGGTGATGCTCACCCTGTCCTGGCAGATCACCTTGCTGGCGCTGGTTCTGCTGCCGGTGTTCGTGCTGCCGGCCCGGCGCATGGGCAGCCGGATGGCCCGGATGCAGCGGGAGGCGGCGGAGCTGAACGCGGCCATGGGCACCCGGATGACCGAGCGCTTCTCCGCCCCCGGCGCCACCCTGGTGAAGCTGTTCGGCCGCCCCGAGGAGGAGTCGGCGGAGTTCGCGGCGCGCGCCGCCCGCGTCCGTGACATCGGCGTCCGCACGGCCACGGCCCAGTCCGTCTTCATCACCTCCCTCACCCTGGTCTCCGCCCTCGCGCTGGCCCTCGTCTACGGCCTCGGCGGCTGGTTCGCGCTGCGCGGCACGTTGCAGGCCGGCGCGGTCGTCTCCCTCGCCCTGCTGCTGACCCGCCTGTACGCCCCGCTCACCGCGCTGGCCGGAGCCCGGGTCGAGGTGATGAGCGCGCTCGTCAGCTTCGAGCGGGTCTTCGAGGTGCTGGACCTCAAGCCGCTCATCGAGGAGAAGCCGGACGCCCGAGAGGTCCCCGAGGGCCCGGTCGCCGTCGAGTTCGACGACGTCCACTTCTCCTACCCCTCCGCCGACCAGGTCTCCCTCGCCTCCCTGGAGGAGGTCGCCGCGCTCGACACCCGGGGCGGCTCCGAGGTCCTGCACGGCGTCTCCTTCCGCGCCGAGCCTGGTCGGACCGTCGCCCTCGTCGGCTCCTCCGGCGCCGGCAAGTCCACCATCGCCCAGCTGCTGCCCCGCCTGTACGACGTCGACGCGGGCGCCGTCCGCATCGGCGGGGTGGATGTGCGCGACCTGACGGCCGCATCGCTGCGCGGCACCCTCGGCATGGTCACCCAGGACGGCCACCTCTTCCACGACACGGTCCGCGCCAACCTCCTCCTCGCCCGCCCCGACGCCACGGACGAGGACCTCTGGGACGCCCTCGGCCGCGCCCGCCTCGCCGAGGTCGTACGGTCCCTGCCCGACGGCCTGGACACGGTCGTCGGCGAGCGCGGCTACCGGCTCTCCGGCGGAGAACGCCAGCGGATGACCATCGCCCGGCTGCTGCTGGCCCGTCAGCGCGTGGTCATCCTGGACGAGGCCACGGCCCATCTCGACAACACCTCCGAGGCGGCCGTCCAGGAAGCCCTCACCGAGGCCCTGGAGGGCCGCACGGCCGTGGTGATCGCCCACCGCCTGTCCACGGTCCGCGCCGCCGACCTGATCCTCGTCGTGGAGTCGGGGCGGATCGTGGAACGGGGCACGCACGAGGAGCTGTTGGCGGCGCAGGGGCGGTACGCGGAGCTGTACCGGACCCAGTTCGCGGGGCGGAGCACTGCCGCGGTGGAAGCGGTGGGAGAGCCGGCCGAGCCTGCCGAGGTGCCCTTGGCCTGACCCGGACCCGGCTCGCCGGGCGGGCGCAGCCGGACGCCGAAGTGGCGGTCAGTTGAGGTTGCCCTCCAGGCCGCTGTAGACCTCGGTGGCCTCGCAGAAGGCGACACCGAGACGGCCGGCCACGCCCAGGGCCTCGTCGATCTTGCGCAGATCGACGGGGTCACACGTCAACCGGCCCTGCTGCCGGGCGAGATGGGCGCGAGCCCCGCCGGTCGCGGATGCCGGGACCAGGCCGCCGACCGAGTAGTTGCCGACGATCGTGGCGGGCGGTTCGGGCCACGTCAGGCCGGGGAACTCCGCGCGCAGCAGTCCGTCCAGCGCCGTGGGTGCGGTGAAGCCCTCGGCGGCCAGGCCGGCTTCGGCGCACAGCCGGGTGGGCCAGGTGTACCCACGGGACATCCAGCCCGGCAGCAGGGCGGCGGCGAACTCCAGCACCGTGAACGGGACCTCGCGGGTCAGCAGCCGGGCCGCGTCCAGCTCCCTGCCGTCGGAGGGGTGCCGTACGACCGGTGTGCCCGCGCGGAGCGCCAGCGCCGCACCGCGCAGGATGCGCAAGGGGTGGGCGAGGCCGTGCGCGATCGCGGCATCGCCGGGCAACTGCCCGTCCGTATCGGGCCGGACCTTTCCGGGCAGTGCGGGGTCGAGCCGGCCGATCATCTCGAGCGCGATGGTGTCCACCTCCTCCTCGGAGGCGGCGAGATACCGGACCATGGCCTCGGTGATCTGCTCCGGACCGTCCCCGACGATGAGAAAGGGACGGCCCCACAGGTGCAGTCGTGTCTCGAACCCGAGGCTCTCGTCGTCGGCGGTGTGCTCCAGTACGCCCAGCGCCCAGGCCTTGGCGCGGAAGCGGTTCCTGCGGATGCCGACGGCGCGGGCGATCAGGTCGTCGATGCCGTCGTCGTCTCCGTGACCGGCGAGATACGGCAGCAGCCGTCGCTCGATCAGCGGCAGGTCGACGGGATGGAAGCTGGTGTCATAGCCCATGGCGGCCCACGGTAGTGAACGTCTGTCACACCACTTGACGCGGGTGGTCCGTACCTTTAGTTTCACGCCTTAAACAAAGCCTACGGACGCCTCAACACCCACTCTGCTCCCCGGTGTTGGGTCGCACCCCCCACACGAAAGGCCACCCCCCGCATGGCCAGACCTCTGCCCACGGCAGTCTCCGTCGCCGTACTCGCGCTCTCCGCCGGACTGCTCACCGCCTCCCCCGCCCAGGCCGGCACCGGGACCATCACCGGGCTCGCCGGCAAGTGCCTCGACGTCGCCGGGGCCAACTCGGCCGACGGCACACCCGTCCAGCTCTACGACTGCAACGGCACCAACGCCCAGCAGTGGACCGTCGGCGCGGACGGCACGATCCGCGCCCTCGGCAAGTGCCTGGACGTGACCGGTGATTCGACGGCCGACGGCGCGAAGGCGCAGCTGTGGAGCTGTACCGGCGGCGCGAACCAGAAGTGGACCGTCACCTCCGCCCACGACATCGTCAACCCTCAGGCGAACAAGTGCCTGGACGTCACCGACGACAACTCCGCCAACGGCACCCGGATCCAGATCTGGAGCTGCTCCGGCGGCGCCAACCAGAAGTGGACCGCACCCGCGGCCGGCGGCGGCACCACCCCGGCCACGCCGATGGCCGTCGCGCCGTACCTCTACAACGGCTGGGGCAGCCCGCCGGACCCCACCACCATCACCCAGGCCACGGGCGTGAAGTGGTTCACCCTCGCCTTCGTGCTCAGCAACGGCTACTGCAACCCGCAGTGGGACGGCAGCCGCCCGCTGACCGGCGGGGCCGACCAGCGGACCGTCGACACCGTGCGGGCGAACGGCGGCGACATCATCCCGTCCTTCGGCGGCTACAGCGGCAACAAGCTGGAGAGCTCCTGCTCCAGCGCGGGCGAGCTGGCCGCCGCCTACCAGAAGGTCATCGACACCTACGGCCTGAAGGCGATCGACATCGACATCGAGGCGGACGCCTACAGCAGTGCCACCGTGCAGCAGCGGACCGTGGACGCGCTGAAGAGCGTGAAGGCGAACAACCCCGGGCTGAAGGTGTACATCACCCAGGGCACCGGACAGAGCGGGCCCGACACCAGCCTCATCGACCGCGCCGCCTCCTCGGGCCTGAGCGTGGACGCCTGGGCCATCATGCCGTTCGACTTCGGCGGCGCCGGACAGAACATGGGCAACCTCACCACGCGGGCGGCCGAGGGACTGAAGAACGCGCTGAAGAACGCCTACCACTACAGCGACGACCAGGCCTACCGGGACATGGGCATCTCGTCCATGAACGGCATCACCGACAACAACGAGACCGTCACGGTGAACGACTTCCGGACCATCCTCGCCTACGCGCAGACGCACCACCTCGCCCGGCTCACCTTCTGGTCCGCCAACCGCGACCGGCCGTGCACCGGCGGTCCCGCCGACAGCTGCTCCGGCGTGAGCCAGTCCGACTGGGACTACACCCGCGTCTTCGCCGGCTACACCGGCTGAACCCCCGCAGGAGAACCCGTGTTTCCTCATCCACGTCGCAGACCAGCGGCCGTCGCCCTCGTCACCGCAGCGGCTGCCGCCCTGCTCACCGCCGCGCCGACGCCCCTGAGCACCGCCGGGCGCGCGCACGCCGCCACCGCCCAGGCCGCCGCGCTGCCCACCGGCTTCGCGACCGTCATCAACGCCGCCAGCGGCAAGTGCCTGGACGCCAAGGCCGCCGCCACCGCCAACGGCACCGTCGTCCAGCAGTACGCGTGCAACGGCACCACGGCCCAGCAGTGGAGCTTCACCGACGCCGGCAACGGCTTCGTCCACATCGACAACCGCAACAACACCAGCCAGGTCGTGGACGTCACCGACGTGTCCACCGCCGACAACGCGCCGATCCAGCTGTGGAGTTACGGCGGCGGCGCCAACCAGCAGTGGCAGGCCGTGGACGACGGCGGCGGCGCCTTCCACTTCGTCAACAAGAACAGCGGCAAGTGCCTGGACGACCCCGGCGCCTCGCTCGCCGACAGCACGCAGTTCGCGCAGTACACCTGCAACGGCACCGCCGCCCAGCGCTTCCAGGTGGTCCCCGTGACCCAGTCCACGAGCGACCCCGACCTCGGCCCGAACGTCGTCGTGTTCGACCCGTCGATGTCGTCCTCGACCATCCAGAGCAGGCTGGACTCCATCTTCAAGCAGCAGGAGACCGACCAGTTCGGCTCCCAGCGCTACGCCGTCCTGTTCAAGCCCGGTGCCTACAGCGCGGACGTCAACGTCGGCTTCTACACCCAGGTGCTCGGCCTCGGCCTGACCCCGGACGCGGTCTCGGTCAACGGCGCCGTGCACGCCGAGGCCGACTGGTTCCAGGGCAACGCCACCCAGAACTTCTGGCGCGGCGCCGAGAACCTCTCCGTCAACCCCACGAACGGCAGCGACCGCTGGGCCGTCTCGCAGGCGGCGCCGTACCGCCGGATGCATCTGCGCGGCAACCTCGCCCTCGACGACGGTGGCTGGTCCTCCGGCGGCTACCTCGCCGACAGCAAGGTCGACGGGCAGGTCGACTCCGGCACCCAGCAGCAGTGGCTGACCCGCAACTCCCAGCTCGGCAGCTGGACCGGGTCCAACTGGAACATGGTGTTCGTCGGCAGCCAGGGCGTGCCCGCCACCAGCTTCCCCCACCCGCCGTACACCAGCGTCGCGCAGAGCCCGGTCACCCGTGAGAAGCCGTACCTGTACGTCGACGGCTCCGGCGCCTACCAGGTGTTCGTGCCGTCCGTGCGCTCCGGCAGCACGGGCACCAGCTGGACAAGCGGCAGCCCGTCCGGCACCTCCCTGCCGCTGAGCCGGTTCTACGTCGTCAAGCCCGGCGCCAGTGCCGCACAGATCAACGCGGCGCTCGCGGCGGGGCAGAACCTGCTCGTCACGCCCGGCGTCTACCACCTCGACCAGACCCTGAAGGTGACCCGCCCCGACACGGTCGTCCTCGGCCTCGGGCTCGCCACGTTCGTCCCCGACAACGGCATCACCGCGATGACCGTCGCCGACGTCGACGGCGTCACCCTCGCGGGCCTGCTCTTCGACGCCGGCACCACCAGCTCGAAGACCCTGCTCGAGGTCGGGCCGGCCGGCTCCACCGCCTCCCACGCGGCCGACCCGACCTCCCTGCACGACGTCTACTTCCGCATCGGAGGCGCGGGCGTCGGCAAGGCGGCCACCAGCCTCGTCGTCAACAGCGACAACGTCATCGGCGACCACATGTGGATCTGGCGCGCCGACCACGGCAGCGGCGTCGGCTGGACCAGCAACACCGCCGACACCGGGCTCGTCGTCAACGGCGACGACGTGACGATGTACGGCCTGTTCGTGGAGCACTTCCAGAAGTACCAGGTGCTCTGGAACGGCAACGGCGGCCGCACCTACTTCTTCCAGAACGAGATGCCCTACGACCCGCCGGACCAGGCCGCCTGGATGAACGGCTCCACGCGCGGCTACGCCGCCTACAAGGTCGCCGACTCCGTCACCAGCCACCAGGCGTACGGCCTCGGCAGCTACTGCTACTTCAACGTCAACCCGAGTGTCACCGCCGACCGTGCCATCGAGGCGCCGAACAACCCGAACGTCCACTTCACCAGCATGGTCACCGTCTCCCTGGGCGGCACCGGCACCATCGGTCACGTCATCAACACCACCGGAGGACCGTCGAACTCCTCGGGCAACGTGGCGGACCTGGTCCGCTACCCCTGAGCCGCCCGTGCGGGAAGGGTGTGGCCCACCGGACGTGTGAGGCGCCGCCGCGTGGATACGCGGTCGGGACGGACACCAGGCCCGTCCGGAAGGCCACCCCTGCCATGACCAGCGAAAACCAGCTCCCTCCCGACTCGGTGATCACCCTCCGGGTCAACGGAAAGCCCCACACCCTGCACGTCGACAACCGGCGTGTCCTGCTGGACCTGCTCCGCGAGGATCTAGGCCTCACCGGGTCGAAGAAGGGCTGCGACCACGGCCAGTGCGGTGCCTGCACGGTGCTGGCCGGCGGACGCCGCGTCAACAGCTGCCTGCTGCTCGCGGTCGCCCTCGACGGCAGCGAGATCACCACCGTCGAGGGCCTCGGCGGGGACGGCGAGGAGCCGCACCCGCTGCAGCGGGCCTTCCTCGACCGCGACGCCTTCCAGTGCGGTTACTGCACGCCGGGGCAGATCTGCTCCGCCATCGGCATGATCGCCGAGGCCGCCGCCGGTCACCCCTCCCACGTCACCGACCCCGTGGCCCCCTCCGGCAGACCCGTCCCGCTGGACCGGGCGGAGATCCGCGAGCGGCTGAGCGGCAATCTGTGCCGGTGCGGGGCCTACCCGCGCATCGTCGAGGCGGTGGAGGACGTGATCCGGTGAACGGCTTCGGATACCTCAGGCCCTGCAGCGTCCAGGACGCCGTCGAGGCATACGCCGCCCACCCCGGCGCCCGCTATCTGGCCGGCGGCACCAACCTGGTCGACCTGATGAAACTCGGCGTCGAGCGCCCCGCCGTCCTCATCGACCTCGGCGGACTGCCGCTGGACGGTATCGAGGAACTGCCCGAGGGCTCCCTGCGCGTCGGCGCCACCGTCCGCAACAGCGACCTGGCCGCCGACCCGCGCGTCCGCGACCGCTACCCGGCGCTGTCCCAGGCGCTCCTCTCGGGCGCCTCCGGGCAACTGCGCAACGCCGCCACCACCGGCGGCAACCTGCTCCAGCGCACCCGCTGCCCCTACTTCCAGGACCTCGACAAACCCTGCAACAAACGCGAGCCCGGTACCGGCTGCGGCGCCCGGGAGGGCGTCCACCGCGACCACGCGGTCCTCGGCCACTCCGAACACTGCATCGCCACCCACCCGTCCGACATGGCCGTGGCCCTCGCCGCGCTCGACGCCCGGGTGGAGTTGTACGGCGCCGAGGGCATCCGGCGCCTGCCGGCGGCCGACTTCCACCGGCTGCCGGGCGCCCATCCCGATCGGGACACCTGGATCCGGCCCGGCGAACTCATCACCGGCGTGCTGCTCCCGGCCGCGACCGCCGGCGTCCCGTCCGCCTACCGCAAGGCCCGCGACCGGGCGTCGTACGCCTTCGCGCTCGCCTCCGTGGCCGTCGTGCTGCGGGTCGCGGACGGCGTCGTCGCGCAGGTGGGGATCGCCTTCGGCGGGCTCGCCCACCGGCCCTGGCGGGCCGGCCGCACCGAGGCGGCCCTGCTGGGCGCCCCCGCGACCCCCGCCGCCTTCGAGGGAGCCGTGGCACTGGAACTCGAACACGCCGAGCCGCTGCCCGACAACGCCTACAAGGTGCCCCTCGCCCGCAATCTCGCCCTGGACGTCCTGAACCGCCTCGTCCCGGCACCGGCGGTGGCCTGAGCCGGCGCAGAAGAAGCGAGCAGACCAGGAGGAACCCATGACCGGCAACTCCCCGGGCACCCCCGCAGAACACCGGCACACACGGCACACGGCCCCCGGCGAGCGCGTGGCGGGACCGGACGCGGCCTCCGGCGCGCCCGCGGGTGCTCGTGCTGAGCGGTGGGCAGGACGGGAGCCGGCGCTCGGCTGCGCCTTGGGTGCTTCCGGCGGGCGCGGGGTGGGGCCGGGCTCGGGCCCCGGGACTTCGGCGGGTGCTCCTGCTGAGCGGTGGGCAGGACGGGAGCCGGTGGCCCGCTCTACACCGGGCGCTTGCGACGGGCCCCGGGAGGGACGGCACTCGGTCTCCGGCGCGCCCGCGGGTGTTCGTGCCGAATGGTGGGCAGGGCGGGAGCCGGCGCTCGGCTGCGCCTTGGGTGCTTCCGGCGGGCGCGGGGTGGGGCCGGGCTCGGGCCCCGGGACTTCGGCGGGTGCTCCTGGTGAGTGGCGGGCAGGGCGGGAGCCGGCCGTCGGTTGCACCCCGGGTGTCTCCGGTGAGCGCCGGGAGGGAGTGGGCTCCGGCGCCGGTGCTTCTGTGGCCGCTCCTGTCGAGCTCGGGGACGTCCGGCGGCAGGCGGGCGGCAGGGCCCTGGGGACCTCCGTCGAGCGGCGGGAAGGGCGGCAGAAGGTCACCGGTGCGGCCCGCTACGCCGCCGAGTACAGTCTGCCCGGCCGTGCTCACGCCTGGCCCGTGCCCGCCGCGATCGCGCGTGGCCGGGTCACCGGCGTCGACACCTCGGCCGCCCTCGCCCTGCCCGGCGTTCTGGCCGTCCTCACCCCCGGCGACGCCCCCGCCTCGCCCCGCCCGAGGACGCGACGCTGGCCGTCCTCCAGGGCCCGGACGTGCCGCACCGTGGCTGGTGCGTGGCCCTGGCCGTCGCCGACACCCTGGAGCGGGCCCGCGCCGCCGCGCGGGCGGTGCGCGTCGCCTACACGGTCGAACCGCACGAGGCCGAGCTGGACCCCGGTCACCCGGACGCCTACGAGCCGGAGGAGACCAACGCCGGCTATCCGGGCCGGGTCGAGCACGGCGACCCGGAGGCCGCCTACGCCGCCGCCGAGGTCCGCGTCGATGTCACCTACCGGGTGCCGCCGCTGCACAATCACCCCATGGAGCCGCACACCAGCACGGCCCACTGGGACGGGAACCGGCTCACCGTGTACACCTCCAGTCAGGGCGGCACGACCGTGCGGGAGGTGCTCGCCCAGCTGTTCGAGCTGCCCGAGGACCGGATCACCGTCGTCACCGAGCACGTCGGCGGCGGCTTCGGCTCCAAGGGCACCCCGCGCCCCGACGTCGTCCTCGCTGCCATGGCCGCCCAGCGCACCGGCCGGCCCGTCACCCTCGCCTACCCCCGCCGCCACCTGCCCACCACCGTCGGCCACCGCGCCCCCACCCTGCAGCGACTCCGCCTCGGCGCGAACGCGGACGGCCGGCTGACCGCCGTACTGCACGAGGCGACCACCCACACCTCCCGGGTACGGGAGTTCATCGAGCAGGCCGCGGTGCCCGCCCGGGTCATGTACGCCGCCCCGGCCCTGCTCAGCTCCCACCGGGTGGTCCCGCTCGACGTGCCCAGCCCGTCCTGGATGCGCGCCCCCGGCGAGGCACCCGGCATGTACGCCCTGGAGTCGGCCGTGGACGAACTCGCCGACGCGCTCGGCACGGACCCGGTGGAACTGCGCATCCGCAACGAACCCGAGCGGGAGCCCGACAGCGGCAAACCGTTCAGCAGCCGGCACCTCGTGGAGTGTCTGCGCGAGGGCGCCCGCCGCTTCGGCTGGGCCGAGCGCGATCCTCGTCCGGGCATCCGCCGCGAGGGCCCGCTGCTCCTCGGCACCGGCGTCGCCGCGGCCACCTACCCGGCCGCGGCCGTCCCGGCCACCGCGACCGCCCGGGCCCTGCCCGACGGCACCTTCACCGTCCGGATCAACGCGACCGACATCGGCACCGGGGCCCGTACCGTCCTCGCCCAGATCGCCGCCGACGCCCTCGGCGCGCCCCTCGACCGGGTCCGCACCGAGATCGGGCACAGCGACCTGCCCTCCGCATGGCTGGCCGGCGGCTCCATGGGCACCGCCTCCTGGGGCTGGGCCGTGCACGAGGCGTGCGCCGAGCTGGCGACCCGGCTCGCCGCGCACGCCGGACCCCTGCCCGCCGACGGCATCGAGACCCGCGCCGACACCGCCGGACGGGCCGACGCCGACAGCCCCTACGCCCGGCACGCCTTCGGTGCCCAGTTCGCCGAGGTCGCCGTCGACACCGTCACCGGCGAGACCCGGGTGCGCCGGCTGCTCGGCATCTTCGCCGCCGGACGGATCCTCAACACCCGTACCGCACGTTCCCAGTTCACCGGCGGCATGACCATGGGCCTCGGGATGGCCCTCACCGAACACAGCACGATGGACCTCCCGTTCGGCGACTTCACCGAGGCCGACCTCGCCTCCTACCACGTGCCCGCGCACGCCGACGTCCCCGCCGTCGAGGCCGACTGGATCGACGAGGACGACCCCCACCTCAACCCCATGGGCAGCAAGGGAATCGGCGAGATCGGCATCGTCGGCACCGCCGCCGCCATCGGCAACGCCGTCCACCACGCCACCGGGATCCGCTTCCGCGAACTGCCCCTCACCCCCGACCGGGTACTCGCCGGCCTGCTGTCCGAGGGGGACCGTGACGGGCCCGACCTGGGAGTACGACGGCTACCGGCCCGAGGAGGAACGCCTGCGGGAGTCGCTGTGCACCCTGGGCAACGGCTACTTCGCCACGCGCGGGGCGCTGCCCGAGTGCACCGCGGACGACATCCACTACCCGGGCACCTATGTGGCCGGCTGCTACGACCGGCTCACCTCCGAGGTCGCCGGACGCCGGGTCGAGAACGAGGACATGGTCAACCTCCCCAACTGGCTGCCGCTGCGCTTCCGTCCGGCGGGTGGCGCCTGGCTCACCCCGGACACCGCCCCCGTCACCGAGCACCACCAGATCCTGCACCTCGAACCCGGCCTGCTGGAGCGCCGTACCAGCTACCCCCTCGACGGCGGCGCCACGCTCCATGTGCGCCAGCTGCGCCTCGTCCATCTGGGCGACCCCCATCTCGCCGCGCTGCGCACCGAGTTCACCGTCGAGGGCAACGGAGCCCACCTGGACGTCGAGTCCGCGCTCGACGGACGGGTCACCAACTCCGGCGTGGCCCGCTACCGGGAGCTGGATGGCCGGCACCTCACCCGGATCCGGACCGGCATCGCCGCGCACGGCACCGTGTGGCTGCGCTGCCACACCCGTACCTCCAGCATCGAATGCGGTCTCGCCGCCCGGATGACGGCCGACGCGCCGGTGACGACCGTGCCCGAACCCCTGCGGGCCGTCCAGCACATGAGGCTGCGCCTGGTGCCGGGCCGTACCGTCACCGTCGACAAGACCGTCGCGCTGTACACCTCCCACGACCCCGCCATCGGCGACCCGCTGGACGCGGCCGTCGACCACATCGTCGCCGCCCCCGGCTTCGACGAACTGCTGCAGACGCACGCCACGGCGTGGGAGCAGCTGTGGCGGCGCACCGTGCTGGAGGTCCCCGGCGAGGCGGGCAGCATCCTGCGCCTGCACCTGTTCCACCTGCTGCAGACCCTCTCGCCGCACACGGCGGACCTCGACGTCGGCGTCCCTGCGCGCGGACTGCACGGCGAGTCCTACCGCGGCCATGTCTTCTGGGACGAACTCTTCGTCCTGCCCTACCTCAACCTGCACCTCCCCGAGGTCTCCCGCGCCCTGCTCCACTACCGGCACCGGCGCCTGGAAGCCGCCTGCCGCGCGGCCGGGGAAATCGGCCGGTGCGGCGCGCTCTACCCGTGGCAGAGCGGCAGCGACGGCCGTGAGGAGACCCAGCAATTCCATCTCAACCCCCGCTCCGGTCGCTGGCTGCCCGACAACACCCGGTTCCAGTACCACGTCGGCTCGGCGGTGGCCTACAACATCTGGCAGTACTGCGAGGCCACCCGCGACATCGACTTCCTGCACGGCGAGGGCGCCGAGATGCTGCTGCAGATCGCCCGCTTCTGGGCGGACTACGCGGGATACGACGCCCGTCTGAGCCGGTATCGCATCCGGGGCGTGGTCGGTCCCGACGAGTACCACGACGCCTACCCCGGAGCGGCCGCACCGGGCCTGGACGACAACGCCTACACCAACGTCACCGCCGCCTGGGTGCTGGCCCGCACCCTGGACCTGCTGAGCGTCCTGCCCGAGCCGCGCCGCCAGGAACTCCTCGAGAGCGCCGGCCTGGAGGAGGACGAGCTCGCCGAGTGGGAGGAGATCTCCCGGTCCCTCCACGTGCCCTTCCACGACGGGGTGATCAGCCAGTTCGAGGGCTACGACGACCTCGCCGAACTGGACTGGGACGACTACCGCAAGCGGTACGACGACATCCGGCGCCTGGACCGCATCCTGGAGGCGGAGGGCGACACCGTCAACCGGTACAAGGCGTCCAAACAGGCCGACGTCCTGATGCTCGGCTACCTCTTCTCCGCGCCCGAACTCCGCTGCCTCTTCCACCGGCTGGGCTACCACCTCGACGAGCGGACCTGGACCGCGACCGTCGACCACTATCTGCACCGCACCAGCCACGGCTCCACCCTGAGCGGCCTGGTCCACGGCTGGGTCCTGACCCGCGCCCGCCGGGCCGACGCCTGGGCCTTCGTCCAGGAGGCGCTGCGCGGCGACATCGCCGACCTGCAGGGCGGCACCACCGGTGAGGGCATCCACCTCGGCGCCATGGCCGGCACCCTCGACCTCGTCCAGCGCGGACTGACCGGCCTGGAGACCCGCGACGGCGCCCTGTGCCTCGACCCGGTCCCGCTGCCCGAACTCTCCTCCTACGGCTTCGCCCTGCGCTACCACGGCCACTGGGGCGTCCACCTGCGCCTGCGCAGCGGCCGACTGGAGATCGCCGTACCGGACTCCCACGGCTCACCCATCGACATCCGCCTGGGCGACCGGCTCGTATCGGTGGGCCCGGGCGAAACGGCCCGCCTGCTGGTACCGGAGTGACGCAGTGCCCCGAAGGGGCGCGGGGCTGTGCCGATTGCGGCTGCGCGGCGGCCGTCGTACACCGGCGTACGCGATCTCGACGCCGGCGCCCGGGAAGGCCACCATGCAGGGGGTAAGAGGTTGCAGAGGGAAGGGGGCGCGGGGATGAGCGCGAGCGACACCGCCTTGCGTGTGCTGGCGGTGGACGACGAGGAGCCCGCGCTCGCGGAGCTGCTGTACCTGCTGGGCGAGGATCCGCGGGTCGGCAGCGTGGTACCCGCGGCGGGACCGACCCAGGCGCTGCGCATGCTCGGCCGGGCCGTGCAGGACGGTCCGCACGGCGCTCACGCCGTCGACGTCGTCTTCCTCGACATCGACATGCCGGGCCTGAACGGCCTCGAACTGGCCCGGCTGATCGGCGCGTTCGCCGACCCCCCGCTGATCGTCTTCGTCACCGCCCACGACGACTTCGCGGTCCGCGCCTTCGATCTCCAGGCCGTCGACTACCTCCTCAAGCCCCTGCGCAAGGAGCGTTTCGCCGAGGCCGTACGGCGGGTCGCCGAACTGGTCCGGGCCGGGCGGGGACCCCGCCCGGCCGCGCTCGGCGCGACCGGGCCCGATCCGGCGCCCGCCCTCGGCGATCACGTCCCCGTGGAACTGGGCGGCGTGACCCGGTTCGTCCCCATCGCCGACATCACCCATGTCGAGGCACAGGGCGACTACGCGCGGCTGCACACCCAGCACGGCAGCCACCTGGTGCGCGTCGCGCTGTCCACCCTGGAGGAACAGTGGCGCGCCCGCGGGTTCGTGCGCATCCACCGCAGCCGGCTCGTCGCACTCGGCCGCATCGACGAACTCCGGCTGGACGGCGGCAATGTGACCGTACGGGTCGGCGACCGCGTCCTCGCCGTCAGCCGGCGCAACGCCCGGGAACTGCGGGACCTGCTGGCCAGACACGCGGCGGGCCGGTTCCGTTGAACAGCGCTGACACCGTACGGTCGCGTCCCCAGGGCCGTTGTGGGCCGGCCGTCACCCGCCCTCGTCGTCCGAGGAGTGGCACCGTTTCGGGAACGAGGTGTCCCCGTCGGGTGTGGCCAGGAAGAAGACGTCGATCCTGACCTGGCCGGACGGCCCGCCCTTCCAGTAGCCCCGCTTGGGGGCCTGCTTGAAGCGGGAGAACCCGTTGGTGATCATCGAGTTGACCTTGTTGGCGGCGTCCTGGCCCGGCCCCGGATCCGGTGCCGTACCGAAGGAGAGCACGAAACCCGCCGTACGGCCCGCCACCCCCGCCCCGCGCAGCTGCCCGCCGAACTGCTGCCGTACCGACGCGGCACTGCCCGTCCGCACCGTGAAGCTGCACGGCTTGAGCACCAGCCCGCGCTCCGCCGGCTGGGTGCTCGGCGGCGGGCTGGACGGCGCGGTGGGCTTGGGTGTCGCACCCGTGCGCTGCTCGCGCGGCAGAGAACCGAGCGCGATCACGAGCAGCAGCAGGAGCAGATCGGCGAAGAGCCACCCGGCGAGCAGCACGGTGCGCCCGGCGACCGCCCGCTGCGGCGGCCGCCGGCTCACGGCCCACCCCGGTACGGCGGTGGATCGGCGTTGTCCAGGCCGCCGGACGCCAGACGGCTGTCGAGTCGGTCGACGAGCTGCCAGATGCCCCGGGTGGAGTCCACCAGGTTCTCCGCCCGCTCGGTGAAGACCAGCAAGGTCTCCCCGAGGCTGCGGGCCAGGTCGCGGACCGCGGCGACGGCCTGGTCGTGCCGGTGGATCTCGTTCCCGGTCGCCTCCTGCGCGCGCCGCAGGTCGGCGACGAGCGTCTCGATGGCGGCGCGCAGCTTCGCCTCGTCCTCGGCGGTCTGCTCCCGCAGCCGGATCAGGTCCTGCGCCAGCTGGTTCGGCGGGGTGAGCCCGCGGATCAGCCGGGTCAGTTCGTCGACCGTCTTGGTCCAGCCGTCCAGCGCGCTCTGGATCCTGCTGCCGGGCCCGGTCTCCAGTGCGGCCGTGATCTCCTGGGAGGTACGGTGCAACGCCAGTTGCAGTGCTTCCGTACCGGCGTTGAGCTGGGAGGCGAGCTTCTCCGCGCTCCGGCTGTCCAGCGGTTTGCCGGCCGGCCGTGCGGGTGTGGAGAGCAGGAAGGTCGCGAGCGCCAGCTCGGTGGCGAGCTGCCCGCGTTCCTCCTCGCGGGACAGCCGCCGCTCCCGGCTGCGCTGCAGGGCGTGCAGTGCCAGGGTCAGCACGACGACCACCAGGATGAGCAGCGTGACGTGGAGCGCGGAGGTGCCCAGGGTCACGGTGGTCGGTTCGGGCGGGTGGCCCTGCGGGAAGCCGCGGGCCCAGCCGAGCAGGAAGGGGTCCGTGCTGCGGGTCGCATCGTAGGCGTCGAGCGCACCGCGCAGCCGCCACCAGGTGAGCGCGATGGGCGCGAACACCAGCACGTCGCGGATGACGCCGAGCCAGCCCTCCAGCGTGCCCCGGCCCTTCGAGGGCGCGTCCGGGAGCAGCACCTCGGGCGGATAGGCGGCGACCAGATCGGTGCCGGCCAGGGTGGCACCGCCCCGTTCCAGGTCGGCTACGACATGGTCCAGTACCCGGCTGTCGGAGCCGTCGGCGCGCGCGCGGCCGGCGAGCTCGCGGATCCGGCCGGCTATGCGGTCGAGTTCCGGATCGGAGCCGGTGCGCTGCGCGGGAACCGACCCGTGGTGCGGCGGTGTTGCCTCTTCAGTCGATGTCATGCGGCGTCAATCGTGTCGTCCGGCGGTCGGTGTGGGGAGCTGAGGAGGGGCGGGGGTCAGGGCATGGAGGTCACCAGGACGTACCCGACGGCGCAGAGCAGGACGAGCAGCAGCGCCGCCAGGAAGAACATGCTCACGCCGTCGATCTGCCCCCTGCCGCCGAACCAGCCGTCGCGGTCGGCCGACCGGGCCTGCGGGCTGCCACCCGTGTGCGAGGCGGGCGGCCCCCAGCCCTGCTGCTGCCGGGCGGACGGACCGTACGGATCCCATCGGGCGGGATCCGGGACGGCGCCGGGGGAGTGGTGGCCCGTCGCCGGACTCGCGGCGGCCGGGCGCGGATGGTGCGCCCCCGCGACGGTGGGAGCCGGGCGCTCCCACTGGTGCGCACCCACCGCGGCGGAGGGCGAGGCCGGCGGGGCGGCGGCCGGCGCGTACCCCGCGTCGGGTCTGCCGAGCACCGGACCGCGCGGCCGGGACCCGTACGCGGACCCCCCGCCGGAGCTCGCATAGCCCTCGGCGCGCAGGAACTGCTCCGAGAGCTCGTGCCGGACCGGCTGCTCGGCGGAGCTGTCCGCGGCCAGCTCCAGCGCGGCGGCGTACAGCCCCAACGGCGCACGGGCCCCGGCGTGTTGGACCAGCGCCGAGGTCGTCTCGCGGTCCAGCCGCGGGCCGTGCGCGGCGAGGAGCAGATGGCGGAAGCAGTCGACCTCCTTCGGACGGTCGCCGGCGGCGATGCGGTCCACCGTCTCGAGCAGCAGGCCGTGGTCGTACCACAGCCGCGCCGCGACCGGGCTCCGGCCGGCGTCGCCGAGGTGCCGCAGTACCAGGTGCATGGCCTCCGGGTAGCCGTCGGCGTAGCGCATGACGAGGTCCAGCAGCTCGTCCGCCGGGCTGGCGGCGAGGAGATCGGCCTGGTCGAGCGCGGTGGCGGGCATGCGCAGGGCCAGGGCCACGATCAGCAGCCGGCGGTGTCCGGCCCGGCTCAGGTCGAGACCGGTGGACGGCACCTTTCCGCCGAAGATCCTGGCCACCAGCGGGGGCGCCGGCTCCGCGTCCCGTGTCGCCTGCACCAGGGCGTCGAACTGGTGCCCCTGTCCGGTGAGGCAGACCTCCACGGCCTCGGCCACCAGCAGCTCCCGCAGATCGGGATGGAGTGCGGCACGCCGCTCCAGGCGGTGCCAGCGGCGCAGCGCCGCGGCGAGCCACTCCACGGGCTGCTTGCGCAACTCGCCGGTCATCCGGGCCCGTTCGTGCACCAGGACGCCACGTGCGGAGGCCCGCGCCAGCAGGTCGTCGTCGAGGAAGATGTCCAGGCGCACCCGAGGGTCGGCGATCCGGCCGTCCACGACCGGCACGGACCGCCGCCAGGCGTCCACGTCGTCCGCGGTGTGCAGCGGGTGCCGCGGGCGGATCCGCTCCAGCGCCGCGTGTCCGGCCTCCCGGTACAGCTCCACCAGCTGGGCGGCGAACCGGGCGGTGTCCGTGTCGGGCGCCGCCTCGGCCAGGTCGACGCGCCGGCGCTGGTTGATGTACATCGACTGGGGCGGGCGGGCGGCGAGGAACACCACCCGGGGCTGATGGCTGCCCTTGTCGGTGGACTCGCGGCTGGCGAAGGTCCAGGGCCGGCCGGAGACGGGCCCGGCGATGTCGAGCAGGGCGGTCATCGCCGGCAGGGCGAGCTGCGGCCGGGTGATGACGCTGAAGTCCTCGGCGGGCTCGGCGAGCACCCGGGCGACGAGCGCGGTGAGCTGCACGGCCGGGACCTCGGCGACCCGGTCGCGCAGTGCGGCGAGGCCGGGCCGGGCCGCCTCCCTGAGGTCGTCGAGGTCGAGCGGGGCGAGCCGGCCCTCGGTGCCGTCGGGTTCGCGGTCCCGCCAGCCCGGCCAGTCGTGCAGTCCCAGGGCGAGCCGGCCGTCGATCGCGTGCGGGTCACCGACCAGGACGTGGGTCAGGGTGGCGCCGCCCCGGCCGTGCGGGTTGCGGGAGGGCAGCTTGCGCAGGACGGCCGCCTCGTCGTCGAACACCAGGTGGACGAGGCTGGCCGTCAGCTCCGGCTGCTCGCCCTGGCCGTCCTGGGTGGCCCAGACGTACTGGAGCCGCTTGGCCCAGCGGTCGATGGTGCGCAGCCCGGAGTGTGCGACGGGGCGGACCCCGGCGTTGCCTTCGTGGTCCCGTTCGGCCCAGCCGAAGAGGATCTGGTCGACCGTCGTCATCGGACAGCTCCCTGGCCGAGGTCGGTGGGGCCGAGGACCCCGCACATGGCGAAGAGGGCGAGCATGGGTTTGAGGGTCCGGCGCGGCGCGAAACTGCCGCGCGGGGAGCGCTGCACGCCGTCCGTCTCGACCGGCTTGTGGCCGGTGGCGGTGGCGAAGTGCAGCGTGGTGCGGTCACAGCGCACGAAGGGGGCGAGCCAGCCACGGGCGCCGCGTGACCTGAGGAAGGCGTAGGCGTCCTCGCTCTCCCTCTCCACGGTGTCGAGCCGCAGTTCCTCGTCGGGCGAGACGTTCTGGAACCAGCGGTCGACGAGGGGTTCGTGGTGCTGCAGCAGGTCGCACTTGCCGATCACGACGGCGGCGGGCAGCGGCAGGAACTGGGAGCCGTCCATCCCCTGCAGCCGCCCGATCTTGTCCAGGACGACACCGAAGGACGGGTCGCCGGTGACGCTGCCGGTGGCGGTGGTCAGTCCGCGGATCCGGGTCGGGTCGACCACGAAGACCAGCGCGCTGACCGCGCCGAGGAAGGGCACCTCGGCGTCGTGGTCGGCGAGCCACTCGCCGGAGACGTCGAAGAAGGCGACGGCGAAGCTGCGGTTGGTGTTGCTGTTGTGGATCCACAGGGCGTCGGTGAACTCCGGCGGCTGGGCCGGGGTGCCGGCCAGGCCCTGGCCCTGGTCCAGGAAGGGGCGGACGACGTCCTTGAGGTAGCGCTGGTGCAGTTTCAGATCGAGCCCGCCGACGACCAGGCCGAGGCGGGCCATCCGGTCGACGTCGGAGAGCGTGCCGAGCATGGCGGCGAGCAGATGGCTCTTGCCGGCCGCGGACTCGCCGACCACACCGATGACCAGGGGCTCGCCGAAGTCGCCGTACCGCCCGGGCAGGACGTGCGGTTCGCCGCCGCCGGCGCACAGCCGGTAGGCGTTGAGGCGGCGGTGGTTCCAGCGCACGTCGTCCTCGCCGTCGAGCCGGACGAGCTGTTCGGGCCGGCCGTCGGCGTTGAGGGTGACGGTCTCGGCCTTCGCCCAGTCGACCATGTCGAGGCAGATGGGGCACCTCACCTGTGCTGCCATGTCACTCCTCCGGTCAGGCCAGCGCCAGGACGAGGGCGATCAGCACGCCGAGGATCGTGACGCCCACGGCGAAGGACAGGACGGCGAACCGCCGGACGTCGACGGGCAGGACCTTGCGGCTGCCCGGGGGGCGGGCCGGCGGCTGCGGATACGACGGTCTGCGCTGCTGCTGCTGGTGGAAGGCCTGCTGCCGGGCGCGCAGTTCACGGAAGTGCTGGCGGGCCTGCTGTTCGAGCTCGGAGACACTGGGCGGGCGCTGGAAGTCGGAGGTGTCCGTGAATCCCGGCTGGGTGCCGCGGCGCAGCCGGAGCGTGTACGCGCTCACGCGTTGGCGCGCCTCGTCGGTGAAGACCCCCTCCAGCAGGTTGCGCAGGCTGGAGTCGAGCCAGCGCACCCGGTCGCGCATGTCCGCCGCGCCGGTGGCCTCCTCTCCGGTGGCGAGATGGAAGATGACCGCGCCGGCGGAGTACACGTCGTCCCGGCAGTCGGCCCGGCCCTGGCCCTTGGCCTGCTCCGGGGACCGCCACGGGTCGGCGCCGGCCGTCCCGCCGCGTGGCTCGCCCTCGTCCACCGTGAGACCGAAGTCGGCCAGCTGCACCGTGGTCCCGTCCCACCACAGGGTCTCGGGCCGGATGTCCCGGTGCACCAGACGCAGGTCCCCGAGGTGCCGCAGTACCGCGAGGATGCCGTCCACGACGGCCCACAACTGGCCCGCGGCGAGGGGTAACCGGTCGCCCATCTCGGACAGCGGCCGGCCGCGCCGGGTGGCGACCAGGAAGGGCGCCCGGCCGTCCGGACGGTAGCCGATGATGCGGCTCAGCTCGGGCGGATAGCCGAGGACGCCGAGCCGGCGCACCAGCACGTCGGCCGTCCTGATGGTCCGTTCCAGCTCCCGGCGCGCCGCGTCGCTGTGGGCGATGCGCTGGACGACATGCTCCCCGCCGCCGTGCACCAGCAGACCGCGGCGCTCCCGGAATCCGTCCCGGGCACTGACTCCCTGCTGATCAAAATCGATCTCGAAGATCGATTTTCCGGCATCGCGGCCACCACAGGTGATCATTTCCAGATGCTCGATCAAACCCGCCCCCGATAAGTGTGCTGCGGAATCCGAAACTACACCCACAGAGCGTCACTGCGCGTACCCTTCTCACCAACGGCCTGGGAAGCAACGGTAGTTGGCTCGGGGGACGCACACATGGCCAGTCCGACGTGGACACAACTGCGCGATGCCGGCGCATTCGAAACACTGGGCGAATTATTTCCGGACGTACTCAGCAGTCACGCATTTCTCGAGGACATCGGAATCAGCCCCGCCCTGCTGCCGCCGTTCGCCCCGCCCCTGCCCGCCGCCTCCTGGTGGCGCACGGTGTGCCGGACCGTGGACCAGGGCCGCTTCAGGGACGTCACGCTCGGCGGCCTCGTCGACGCGGTGGCCGCCCAGTACCCCGGGCACGCCGGCCTCGCCGCGCTCACCGGCCGGGGCGCGGCCACCGCACTGCGGGTGCTGTGCCTGATGTCCGCGCCGCTGGACGAGGCCAGGCTGCGGCTGGGCGCCGAGCAGCGCGTCATCCGGGAGGCGGCGGACCGCTCCGCGGGCCGGCTGACGGTGGTGGTCCAGCCGGCGGCCCGGGTGTCCGACGTCCTGCCCCGGCTCCAGGCGGTACGGCCGCACGTCGTGCACTTCGCCGGACACGGCACGCGAGGCGGGCGGCTGCTCCTCGAGGACGAGACGGGCACCTCCGCGCCGGTCCCGGTGGACGTCCTGGCCGAGGTGCTCGCCCTGCACGGGCCGCTCGACTGCGTCGTCCTCAACTCCTGCTGGGGGAGGTTCGCGACCTCCCTGCTCGGCTGCGCCGGCACCGTCGTCGGCACCCACGGAGAGCTCGGTGACGCCGCCGCGCTCGCCTTCGCCAAGGGCTTCTACGACTCCCTGGCCCACTCCGGCCTCATCGACCGGGCGTTCGAGGCCGGCCGCGCGGCCCTCGCTCTGGAGGGTCACACATCGGACGGGGTCTTCCAGCTCTCCCGAAGGGGCCACGCCGCATGACGACCCCCGACACGCCCACCGCGACCTCCGCCCCGGCCGGCGTCGTCAGCGCCTTCGAGCGCGGGCTGCAGCGCGGCGACAACCCGCAGGTGGCCGGCGCCGACGGACCGGCCTCCACCACCCTGGACTCGCGCTGGCTCGGCACCTGGCGCAGGCCCGGCTCCCGGCGCCGCGCCCCCTGCCGGGTGTGCGGCCACACCTTCCGGCTGGACGACACCGTGTATCTGCGCCACGCCGAGGACGGCAAGCTGGCCGACGTCACCCACCACCTGCGCAACCTGCCGTGCAGCGGCCAGGCCCCGCCCGCCGACCCGCCCGACCCGGGGGCACAGGCGGCCTTCTTCCGCGGCGTCGACAACACCGACCCCCGGCCGGACACCCTGCACACCGTGCGGCTGATGCCGGACGACCCGGTGCTCGGCCACCCGAGGCAGCGCAACGCCTGCTTCGTGTGCACCCACACCTTCCGGCTGTTCGAGACCGTGGTCGTCTGCCCCTGCTCGCCCGAGAAGCCCGGCTGCCGCAAGGCCGTCCACCAGGACCCGGCGCGCGGACTCGGCTGCTTCGAGCAGTGGCGCAGCGAACTGACCGTCCAGCAGTGCCCGATGAACTTCCGCACGCTGAGGCGGAACTGACATGGGGCGCTACGACCGGCACGCCCTCATCACCGGCTGGGACCAGCAGCGGCTGGCCGCGGCCACCGTCGTGGTGTGCGGAGTGGGCGCCCTGGGCAGCCAGTTGGCGCAGGCGCTCGCCCTGGCCGGGGTCGGCCGGCTGGTGCTGTGCGACCCCGACGACGTCTCGGAGTCCAACCTCAGCCGCGCCCCGCTGTTCCGCGCCGCCGACATCGGCCGGCCCAAGGCACCCACCGCGGCCCGCCGGCTCGCCGAACTGTCCCCGGTGACCCGGGCCGAGGCCCGGACCTCCCCCCTGGTCAGCGGGGTGGGCCTGGCGGAACTGCGGGACGCCTCGCTGGTCGTCAGCTGCCTGGACAGCCTCGCCGCCCGGCTCCAGCTCGCCGGCCGCTGCCTCCTGGTCGGCGCGCCGCTGCTGGACGGCGGCACCAGCGCCTGGGGCGGCGAGATACGGCTGTACGAGCCGGCCGGGCCCTGCTTCGGCTGCGGCCTCAACCCCCGCGACCGCGCCGCCCAGGACGACCCGTGGGCCTGCGCCGACGCCGTCGTACCCGAGGCCGGCGCCTCGGCACCCGTCTCCGCGCTGATCGGCTCCTGGCTGGCGGTGACCGCGGTCCGCCTGCTGTGCGGCGCGCCCACCAGCCCCGGCGTGATCCGGGTGGACGCCGCCGGCGGTACGGCGACCCCGGTCACCGTGCGCCGCGACCCCGACTGCCCGCTGCACAGCCGTATCCCCGCCGAGCTGGTGGCTCCCGTTCCGGACACGGTGCTGTCCACCCCGGCCGAACTGACCGACCATCTGGCCCCCGAGGAGACCGTGATGACCTGGGCGCCGCTGCCCGGCTCCACGCCCACCCGCGAGTCCACCCGGCTCGCCGACGCGCCCCCGGGCGCCCGGCTGGCCGATCTGGGGGTGGCCCCGCGCGAGATCCTGCCGGTCCTCTCGACCGGCCGCACCCGCGCAATCCGCTACCTGGAACTGGCCGAGGCCGGCGGGAAGGGAACGCCCCGATGACCTACGACACGGGCAAGCTGCCCACCGAGATCAAACGCGAGCTGGTCGACCTGCTGGCCGAGCTCTACCGCACCCAGAACCAGGCCGAGGAAGTCCTGGAGGACATGGACTTCCCGCCGCAGGCCCGGCCCCGCTGGGACGCGGGCCAGGAGGTCGTCGCCTACTGGCGGCAGGTGGTGCGCGCGCTGGAGCTGGGGGCCGTACAGCGCGACGGCGTCCAGCAGTTGCTGGACACGGTGCTGCGCCGCTGGCCGGGCAACCAGGTCCTGCAGAAGATCCGCGCCTTCCTCGACGAGGAGGAGCGGGAGCAGGGCGCCGCCGCCGGGAATGCCGACACACTGTACCGGACGGTGGAGTTCGTCGGCAGCGAGGCCTATCCCGAACTGCTCAGGCTGGTGCGCGAGCTGATCGACGCCGACGCCGTCCAGCTGTACGCAGGCCACCGGCAGGCCGCCTTCCGGGTCGCCGCGATGCCCCCGGACCGGCTGGAGGAGCTGCGCGAGCGGGCCGCGCCCATCGCACCCGGCGTCGAGGTCCTCTACGGCGAGTACGACTTCCGCCCGACCCTGTACACCCGCCTGGAGGTCATGGGCCCCGACGGCCAGCAGTTCGAGATCCCCTACGTGCCCAACACGACCCTGCCGAGCGAACTCGTCCCGGCCGTCTGGGCGCAGTACCGGCCCGAGGTGGCCCAGGACGCCAACGGGCACCTGCTGCGCGCCGTCGTCGACTACCGCGACGAGGGCGGCGAGGCCCAACGACTCGACCCCGAACAGCCGCTGTACAACCAGGGCGTGCGCGACGGCGGCCGGCTGCAGATGTCCGCCGAGTCGACGGCCGGTGTCGACAGCTGGCTGCGCTTCGAGGCGCTGGCCCGGGCCCGCGACGACATCGTCGACTTCGCCGCCGAGCACGACGAGTTCACGCTCGTCTCCATGGACGACGACAAACTCCCCGTCGAGTACACGGCGCAGCTGCACGTCCCCGGCTTCGCCCCGCCCGACGACCTGGACTCCTGGCCGCTCGAACCACGCCGTATCGACCAGCACGAACTGGTCGTCTGGATGCCCTCCGAATTCCCCATCCAGGCCCCGCGGGTGCGCTGGCGCTCGGATGTGTTCCATCCGAACATCGCCCGCGACGAGGACCGCAAGGGCGCGGTCTGCCTCGGCCCGCTGATGACGGACTACACCCCGGACCTCAGCATGTACTCCCTGTGCCAGATGCTCATCGACATGGCGCGCTACCGCAACTACGAGATCCTGCCGCACGACTACAAGATGGCCATGGACTTCGACAGCCTCGTACAGGACATCATCGAGCGCGGCGGATACCTCGACGGGGACGCCGCCGCCTGGGCGTTCTCCTGGGAGGGCCAGGAGCGCATCAAGGAGATCGGCGGCACCACCTGGCTGGCCCGGGCGGGCCTGACCGAACGGGCCGACCGCTCCCGGTTCCTTCAGCTCCAGCGTGTGGAGGCGACCCCGGATGAGTGAGGAGAACCGCGCCGGCGCGGCCACGGTGCTGCTCTACAAGGGCGCCTCCTTCGACCTGGTGGGCAAGATGACCCTCTCCTCGCTGATGGTCGAGGCACTGCGCCGGGACCTGCCCGGCGGCGAGCCGGAGGAGCCGCTGATCATGCATCTGCGGTACGTGCGCAGGCCCGATCCCCGGCTGGTGGACGGCCCGCGCACGATCCACAACCTGCGCAGCCAGATCGGCCGGCTCGGGGTGATCGTCTCCCAGGGCGGAGAGACCCTCATCGACCGCGAGTACCCGGTGCGCGAGCTGCTCGGCCCGGTCCTGCAGCACGTGGTGCAGCAACTCGACCCCGACGAGAGCGTGTGGGGCTTCTGCATCGACCACCCCTCGCTCAGCGGACTGGCCCTCGGCCGCTCGACCCCCGAGGTCGAGGGCACCATGGACCTCAACCTCCGTGAGAGCAGGCGCAGTTTCACCGTCCGCAAGGTGGCCGAACCGCCGGTGCCCGGGGTCGACCCGGCCGAGCTGGGCATCGACGCCGCCGGACTCGGCCAGGTGACGGTCCTGCTGTCCCGGGACATCCACGGCCATCTGCACGAGATGAAGCTCTCCCGCAGACTGGAGGAGGGCGGCTTCCTGCTCGGCAAGGTGCTGCGCGTCCTCGACCCGGACCGTTCCGGGCAGGCGGGCGACGAGGGCGAGGCCCCCGCCGACCGCTATCTGGTGGAGATCAACGAGGTCACCCCGGCCGAGCACTCGGGCGCCGGAGCGCTGCACTTCACCTTCACCGGGGACTCCTTCCGCGAGGTGAACCAGCGCATCACCGCCTCCGGGCAGGACCGGCAGCTGATGGGCTGGTACCACACCCATCTGTTCTCGGGGAACGAGTCGGGTCTGTCGAGCATCGACGTCGACCTGCACCTCGGCACGTTCCAGCAGCCCTGGCAGGTGGCCGGACTGATCAATCTCAGCGGCGACGACCGGCTGCTGCGTTTCTACGCACGCTCCGGTGACTCGGTGCGCGAATGCGGACAGTGGGTGAAAGATGACCGCGGTCGATACCGCCTTGCGCGTGCTGTTGTGGGCGACGGCCGCTGACCCCGGGGCGGCGCTGCATCCGGCGCCCCCGAGGGGGAGCTGACGCATCCTCAGGAACTGGCGGCGCCGCCGCCCGACATTACCGCGGCCGTCGTCCGGCTGGCGGCCCGGACCGCGGCCCGGCTGCGGCTGGACACCCTGGCCTCCCGCGAACGACGGCCGGTCGGGGCCGGAGCCCTGCTGCTGGCCGCCGCGGTCGGCGGCCGGACGCAGGCCCACCTGGCGGCCGAGACGGTCCGCGCCGTACCGCCCGCCCGCTCGCTGTGGGACGTCCTCGCCCACCACGCGGTGGTCGCGCCCGCACTGCCGCACATCGGTGACCCGGCACTGGCCGGCCGGCTGCGCGCCGCCTCACCGCTCACCGGACTGCTCGACCGCCCCGACCCGGTCGGCGAGACGAACGCCGAACTCCTCCTGGAAGACGTGTTGCTGACCCACCCCCAGGGCCGCCGCCTGATCACCGCCGTCTACTGCGAGGCCCCCGCCTCCCCGGCGCAGGCCCTGTGGCGCGGCCGGCTGCTCGACCAGCTCCGGATGAGCGAGCGGGAACTGGTGATCGACGTGTACGAGGCCGCACTGCTGCGCCACACGGAGGCGCACCTGTCGCTGATACGCCGGGCCCGCATCGGCCTGACCGCGCCGCCCGACCTGTCCGCGGCCCGCCCGGTCGCCTGCTGGTGGTCCGCCCTCGCCCGCCTGGAACGCTCACACCGGCGCCTGCTGCGCTCCCGCTCCGGCATCGGCACCGCGTATCTGGCGGGTGTGCGTCTGTACCGGCAGGTGGAGCGGCTGGAGGCGAGTGGGGGGAGTGCCGTATGACCGCGTCCGTGTGGTGTGTGCCGGTGGGCGCCGGCTTGGTGCTCGCTCTGTACCGGCAGGTGAAGCGGTTGGAAGCGAGTGGGGGGAGTCCCGTATGACCACGTCCGTGCGCCGTATCTCCGTCGTCGCCCCGGACGAGGCGTGGCTGGCGGCGCTGCGGCGGCAGCCGCCGCACATCACCGTCGAACAGGCCCTGGCCTCGGGGCCGTACCTGCTGACCCTCCCGCTGCCGCCGGGCTGGAACCTGCTGAGCTGGGAGACCGTTTCACCGGAGCTGCTGCTCCAGACCGAGCTGCCGCACGGCACTCCGCTCTACGCACCGGCGTACGCGTCGACCGTGCCCGCGCAGCCCGACCTGACCAAGCGGCCGGGCCCGGACGGTACCGGCGAGCCGCACCGGGAGCAGGCCCCGCCCGAGACACCCGTGTACCGGCACCCGCAGCCGGCGGACCTCCACGAGGACCAGGCCACCGTCCTCGCCTACGGCCGTGACATCGCCCAGGTCGCCTCGCTGCTGCGCGCCCGGTTGTCCGTGCTGGTCGTCGCGGAGAAGCCGGTGGTGCCGCACCTGTGGCGGGAGATGGCCTCCCGGGCGGGACTGCGCGCGGAGGTGCTGGAGGAGCCCCCCGAGAACGACGACGACGGCGAGCCGGAGGAGCAGCCGCGGCCCGGTGACCCGCTCGTCCCGGTGCAGCAGAACCCCCGCCAGCGCCTGCTGGCCCGGCTGCGCGAGCTGGTGCGCGGACTCAACGACGACACCGTGCTCGTCGTACAGCACCTCGATCTGCTCGCCGGCGGCGCCGACGGACAGCTCTCGCCGGAGGCCAGGGAGGTGACCGAGCTGCTGCACGGGGCGCCCGAGCGGGTGATGCTCGCCTTCGCCGCGCCCTCCCTGTCGGTGCCCGAGGTGCTGGCCGAGCGGTTCAGCACCCGCGTCACGATCACCGGTGTCCCGCGCACCGTCTGGTTCCGTGACGACCAGGAGGAACAGCCGCTCGGCCGGGCCCTGGTGACGGTGCGCGAGGCGGAGCGCTTCGACCGGTACGACCCCATCGAGTTCTACAAGCACGTCGCCGGCATGAACCCGGTGCTGCTGCGCCAGGCCATGCGCTACGCCGTGAGCGTCCACAAGGACCACCCGGCGCCGGTCGCCCGCGACCTGTACTCCACGATCCGGGCGTTCAAGGCCCAGATGTCGAGCAACTTCGAGGTGCCGGACGTCGGTTTCGACGACATCGCCGGCTACGACGAGGTGAAGGCCCACATCCAGCGGGCCATCGACATCGTGATGGGCCACCACCGGCTGCCTCCGGAGCACGACCACCTGCGCACCAAGCTGATCCCGCGCGGCTTCATCTTCCACGGCCCGCCCGGCACCGGTAAGACCCTGTTCGCGAAGGCGATCGCCAACCGGATGAACGCCACCATCCTCGTGGTGTCCGGCCCGGAGGTCATGGGCACCTACGTCGGCGAGAGCGAGCGCAACGTCCGGGAGATCTTCGCCGAGGCGCGCCGCAACGCCCCCTCGGTGGTGGTCTTCGACGAGTTCGACTCCATCGCCTCGCGCCGCTCGGAGCACTCCGACGGCGGCACCCGGGCCGGCAACGCCGTGGTCGCCCAGATCCTCACCGAGATGGACGGCTTCCGGCCGGAGGTGCCGACCCTGGTGATCGGCACCACCAACCGGCTCAACCTGATCGACGAGGCGCTGCTGCGGCCGAGCCGCTTCGAGAGCATCGCCATCGACCTGCCCAACGACGAGGCCCGGCTGAAGATGATCAGCCTGCACGCGGCGAAGTTCGGCATCGACGTCAGCGGCGGCGTCGACGAGCTGATCGCGTCGGCGCTGCGCGGCCGCAACGGCGACGACATCCACTCGGTCTTCCGGGACGCCTTCGTCGCCGCCCACTTCCAGGATCCACCCGTGCCGCCCACCCCCGAGCAACTGGGCCAGATCGTCGGCCGGTTGCAGCGCAAGCGGCGCGAGCAGCGCCGGTCGGGAAGGCGCTGACACCGTGGCGGACACGAGGGACACACGACAGGAGGCGCGGTGAGCTGGGGCCAGGACACCGTAGACACCATCAGGGACCTGGAGTACGTGCGGCGGCGGCTCGACGGCGAGTTCGTCGGCCGCGACCGCGCCGTACGGCTGCTGCAGCTCGCCGTGGTCTGCCGGGAACACGCACTGCTGCTCGGCCCCACCGGCACCGCCAAGAGCGAGCTGATCTCCGCCCTCGCCCGGCACATCGAGGCCCGCCACTTCAGCTATCTGCTCACCCGGTTCACCGAGCCGTCGGAGATCTTCGGCGCGCTGGACTTCGAGCAGTTCCGGCAGGGCACGTACCAGGTGCGCACCGAGGGCATGCTGCCGAAGGCCGAACTCGTCTTCCTGGACGAGGTGTTCCAGGGCAGCAGCGCCATCCTCAACACCCTGCTCACCCTGCTCAACGAACGCCGCTACCACAACGGCGCCCGCGCCGAGATCGCCCCGCTGATCAGCCTGCTCGGCGCCACCAACGAGATCCCCGACGATCCCGGCCTGACCGCGTTCTCGGACCGCTTCCTGATCCGGCTCCAGGTCGAACCGGTCGGCGGCACCGATCTGGAGCGGCTGCTCCAGGTGGGCTGGGACCACGAGAGCCGCCGGTTCACCGCCGCCGTCCAGGCCGCCGAACAGGCCCGGGGCACCGACCCGCCCGCCCGCACCCGTACCGACCACACCTCGGGCACGGTCACCGTGGCACGGCTGGGCCGGCTCACCCTGCGGCTCAAGGACGTCGACCTGACCCCGGTCCTCGGCGAACACCGGGAACTGGTACGGCAGTTGCTGATCCAGGGCGTGCGGCTCTCGGACCGCCGGCTGGTGCGCAGCCTGAAACTGGTCGCCGGGTCCGCGCTGCTGCGCGAGTCGCGCACCGCCGAGCCCGTCGACCTGTGGCCGCTGGCCCACATCTGGACCGACCCGGCCGACCGCACCACGGTGGAGGAGGCCGTACAGGCCGTGGTGGAGAAGCACGGCGGGGAGCCGGCCCGGCGCCGCCGCCCCGACCACGAGATCCTGCTCGACGCCCGGGAGATCGGCGCCCCGCTGACCGCGGACCGGCGGCCCAGCGAGTGGAGCGTCGTCGAGGGGCTCCACAAACTCGCCGACCTGTCACGGGAGTTGAGGGAGCATCCACCCGTGAACACCCAGACCGAGGCAGAGCTGTCTCGTATCATTGCCGAAGTGAACGCCCTGCTCGACCAGTTCGAGTGAGAGCGGGAACACACGAGGGGGTACCCCAGCATGTGCAATCCCCGACGGGTCCGCGTCCGGGCCTCCAGCCGGCTCACCCGCATGTGGCAGGAAGAGCTGCGCCGCACCGGCCGGGCCAGCGCCGAGGTGGCCGGCCAGGCCACGCTGCGGGAGGAGTTCGGCACCCTGCTCGGCGCCCCGGCCCGCCGTGCCTTCGAGGACGCGCTCGGCGCCGACACGCGGTGGACCTGGCAGGACGGCACCTACCGGCTCGAGGTGGACGGCGGCACGATCGTCTACGACCTGGAGGACGGCTGGATCGAGATGACCGCCCGGCTCAGCGACGTCGTGACCGCAGAGGCCGAGGTGACCCGCACGCTCGGCGGCACGGTCGAGGTGAACGCCAGCGCCGAGCACTCCGAGCGGTACTTCGACGACAGCTGGGCGGGCCTGAGCAAGTCGGTGGCCGAGCGCACCGCCCGCGCCCAGGCCCAGGCGCAAGCCGACCGCGAGGCCGCGGAGCAGGCCGCCCGCCAGGAGGAACGGGAGCGGCTCGCCGGACAGCGCAGACTGGCCGGCCAGCGCGACGAGATCGACGCCGAGGCCCGCGCCGAGGCCGAACGCAGGGCCGCCGCCGAGGCCGAACGGCGCCGCGAGGAACTGGACCGGGACGCCGAGGCCCAGCTCCGCGAGGCGCGGACCGGCTTTCTGCGCCCGGTGCACGAGGTACTGGCCGTGGCCTACCGCGACGCCATCGTGGAGTACGCGCGCGCCCGCGGCGTACAGGAGATCCAGGTCGACGAGAGCGACGGCACGCTCAACATCCAGTTCGAGATGGAGGCCTGAGCGATGCGGGTCAGGGTCGACTTCCGGTACAACGCCGAGACGGGCGAGGTCGAGCTGTTCCAGGTGGACGACATCGGCCGCAGCACCCGGATCGAGGACCACGACGCCACCCACGACGAGATCGCCCACGCGATCGGCCGGGTGCTGGACCGCCGGCCCGGCGTGGCCGAGGTGGTACCCGACCGGGAGCGCGAGCCGCAAGTCTGGCTCCCCGAGACCGACGGGGGCACCCAGGAGAAGCGGCCCGAGCGAAGGCAAGCCCACGAATGACGAGACCGCCCGACCTCCTGGCGTCCGCCGCCCGCTGCTACGAGCTGACGGGCGACTACGCCCAGGCCGCCCGCTGCCACGACGAGGCGGGCCACCCGCTGAAGGCGGCCGAGCTGTGGGAGCACGCCGGCGACCCGGTGCGCGCCGCCGACCGCTGGCTGCGCGCCCGCCGGCCGGGCCGGGCCGCCGAATGCCTGCTGGCCGCACGCCGGTTCGAGGAGGCGGCCAAGGCCTACGAACAGGGCGGCGACCTGCTGAACGCCGGCTGGACCCTGGTCACCCGCACCCGGTCGTACGCCACCGCGGAGCACCTGTTCGCCCTCGCCGAGCCGCACACGGCGGGTGAGCGGCTACGGCGCCGCCTGGGCCGCCAGCTGGCCGCGGCCCGGGCATACGGGCAGAGCGCGGCCCTGCTGCGCACCCTGACGGACGTACCGGAGCGCATCGGCTCGCTCAAGCCGGCCAGGGAGCGGGCCAAGGTCGAACTGTGGGCGGTCACGGCGGCGGAGCACGTCCGCCGCCCGGACCTCGGCGCCCTGGTCTTCGCCGCCTCCTACCGGGCCGGCGTCACCGGCTGCGCCGACCGCTGGCAGCACTGGGCCGCCCGCACCCTCGGCGACACCACCGGCGTACCCGCCGCGGCCGCACCGCCGGGCCTGGCCGAGGGCTAGGCGAACCGCACCACCAGATCCAGACATCGGGGGATCCATGAGCTATCTGAGACCGCGCAAGAAGCGGACACTCCCGCCGGTCCGCCCGGCCGGACGCTTCACGGCGGTCCCCCTGACCCCGCAGGACGACCACACCATACCGCCCGCGCCGCCGGACGAACCCCCGGCCGCCGAGCCGGGGGAGCGGGGCGAACCGTCCGGCTGGTCGGCCGCGGTCCGCTTCCCGTCGCCCCGCGCCGCCCTGGGACATGCCGCCGCCACGGTGGAGCTGGGCCCGGCCGGCCTGCGCAGATCGCCGCACGACCTCTCCGTGTGGGCGCTGCTCACCCCCGGACACCAGCCGGGCCTGCCGCTGGCGGCCGGGTACGGCGGCCTGGTCTACGAGGCCGACGCCGACGGCCTGCTGTGGCCCGACCGGCCCGCCGGAAGCGCCCGGCGGGCCTTCGACCACCTGTCCACCGTCGCCGGATGGGAGCCGGTGTCCCTCGCCGAACTGGCCGCGCACAGCCCGGTGACCGGCCCGCCGCCCGGCCTGAAGGAGGTCGCCGTCCTCGCACCGGGCGCGCTGGGCCGCTGGCTGCTGCGCCGCTGCCTGGCCACCGGCGTGCAGACCACCTTCACGCTGGTCGAGCGGCGCGGCCCGGACGGCCGGCCGGACTCGGGCTGGCTGCTGCTGCGGCTGCGCGCCGGGGACGGCGCCGTACCCGCCGGGCTCGTCGAGGCCTGCGGCAGGCTGCCGGGCACCGTGGCCTGCCGGGCGGCCGACCCGGACTGCCGGGTGCTGGTCGACCTGCGGCTGCGACTGCCCCTGGACGACGCGGTCCTGCTGGACGACGTCCCGCCCGGACAGCACCTCGTCGTGGAGCGCGCCGTCGCCGGACCCCCCTGGCAGTGGCGGCCCCTGGGCGAACCCGCCGCGGGCGAACTCCTCTACGCGCCCCCGGCCTCGGGCACCCCCGCCCCCGTGCGCACCCCGGTGCCCGTGCCCGCCCTCGGGCCGCCGGTGCCGGTCCGCCTGGTGTCCAGCGCACGCGCCCCGCACCGGGTCGACGCCGTGCTGATCGCGGACGGCGAACTCGACGCGCTGCGCCGCTTCCTGCGCACCCGCCCGCTGCACGAGACCGCCGTGGTGGCCTTCGGCCCCGGACGCCACCTGCTGACCGAGCCGCCCGGACTGTGCCGGACCCTGCCCTTCGGCGTGCCCGTCTACCAGGCCGGACCGGGCGCCCTCTACCTGGAGAGCGGCTGTGTCCTCAACCCGCCGCTGCCGGACACCGCCCGCGACGAGGTCCTCGGCCTCGGCCCGGACGTCGTCACCGTGCTGTGCCGCGACGGCGCCTGGCGGCTGCGCCTGGCCGACGTACGGCCCGCCTGGCAGCTGTGGACGCCCGCGCCGCCCGCCTTCGCCGCCGGACTGTCCGAGTCCGCACGGGAGTTGCTGGACCGGCTCGCCGCCGTGATGCCCGAACCCGAGCCCGCCGCACCGGCCGCGCCCCGCACCCCGGAGGCCGAACGGCGGCGGCTGAACCAGGTCGCGATGGAACACTCCCTGCGCGGCGAGTACCGCAAGGCCGCCGAACTGCTGGAGCAGGCGGGCCACTTCCAGCGCGCGGCCCAGATGTACGAGCGGGCCGCGGCCGAGCTGGGCGAGGGCCTGTGAGCACACCCCCGGCCGGCGCCTGGAGCGCCCAGCACATCCTCACCGTGCCCGCGGCCGACGCCCGCTGCCTGTGCCTGTCGCCGGACGGCACCGGACTGGTCGTGGTGCACGGCGGTGAGGTCGTACGCCACGACGACGAGGGCCGCGTCGTATGGCGGCTGCCCTGGCCCGGCCCACCACCGGCGGCCGGCCGGCACCCGGGCACCGACGCGGCCGTGTGGACCCCCGACGGCGACCGGCTGTTCCTGCTCGGCGCGGGCCACCTGGTCCTCCTCGACGCCGACACCGGCGAGCCCGTGGAACTGCCCGCGGAGCTCCACACCGAGGGCGAGATCACGGCCCTCGCCCTCGCCCCCGACGCCCGGGTGCTGGCGGCGGGACTGCGTTCCGGCGACGTCCTGCTGCTGCAACGCGCCGAAGGCACGGTGACCCGGCTGCGCGGCGTCGACCCGGTGGTCGAGGTGTGCTGGCTCCCGGGCCGGCAGGACACCCTCTGCGTGGCCACGGCGACCTCCGCGCAGCTGTGGGAACCGCACGGCCGCACCATGACCGGCACCCTCGGCGGGCTCTTCGAGGGCCTGCGCCGGGTGGCGTGCTCCCCGGAGGGCCGGGCGATCGCCGTCGAGGACTACGCGGGGCTACGGCTGCTGGACCCGGGCTCCGGCCGGGAACTGCGGCGGGAGTTCGTGCCGTACCGCATGAACGCGCTGACCTTCAGCCACGACGGCTCCCTGCTGATCGCCGGATCCGAACTGGACGGACTGCGCATCCTCGGCCCGCGCCTGGACCTCCTCGGGCAGCTGCCGGGCCGGGTGACCGGACCCGGCGCGCTGAGCCTGTCGGCGAGCGGGCTGTTCGCCGCCCTGCTCGATGCGGACACGGCGGCGGTGTGGGAGCCGTCCGGAGCGGTACCGCGCCCGCACCGGCGCCGGGACCCGGCCGCGCTGCGCCGCTGGGCCAACGCGATGGGCGTCACCGTCGGCAAGGTCCACACCCGCACCGGGGAACGGCCCCCCGGGGTGCTGCGCGCCGTACGGCTGCCGGAGGCCGGACTCGGCTGTGTCGCACCGGCCCTCGTATGGTCCCCGGACGGCGCCCGGCACTGGTGCGAGTCCGGGCCGGGCCGCCTCCTCGAGTACGCCGCCGACGCCACACACCCCGACGGCGAGGCGCCCGTGCCGAGCTTCCCGCACGGCTGGTACGACGCCGCCTGCCTGGCCGGCGACCGCGCGGTCCTGGTGCTCGCCGCCCACTACGAACAGGGCGTCAACCGGCTGGTGGACCCGCGCGACGGCGGGGTGCTCGCCGAGCGGGTGGCCGGGCAGGCGGTCGCCGCCGACCCGGTGCGCCCGCTGCGCTGGGCGGCACCCGAACCCGGCGCGGACCCACGGCAGTTGCTGGTGCACGACCTGGCCCAGGACAGCGGCGGACCGCAACGGCTGCCCGTGGAGGACGGGGTGCGCCGGCCCGCCTGGTCCCCGGACGGCCGGCTGCTCGCGGCCGGCACCCGCGGCCGGGTGATCGTCTGGGGCACCGGACCCGCCGGCCGGTGCCGCCGGGTGCGGGTGCTCGACTGGCCCGACCGGCAGGCCCTGGTGTGCCGGGTGGCCTGGTCCCCGGACGGCAGCCGGCTCGCGGCCACACCGGGCAGCGCCGGCGGCCCGGTCGTGGTCTGGGACACCGCCACCTGGCAGCCGTGGCGGACGTTCGGCGAGGCCGGCGGACGGGACTGGGCACCGGCACTGTCCTGGTGCGCCGACTCCCGGCTGCTGGCGTTCGCGTCCGCCGACCAGGACTCGGTCGCGGAGGTCTGGGACGCCGAGGAGGCGCGCCGCATCCGGGTGCTCGTGCCGCCGGACGGGGTCGGCGGGCATCTGTGGACGCTGCGCTGGTCCCCGGTCGGCGACCAGCTCGCGGCCACCTACAACTCCGGGGCCGCGGTGCTGTGGGAGCTGTTCACCGGCGGCCCGCGCACCGCCGCCGCCCCGGTCCCGCCGAACGGCGAGGAGGAACTGGTACGGCTCGCCGTGCTCGCGGCCGTACACGGGTTCGGGGTGCCGCTGGACCTGCTGGCGGACGTCCTGGCGCTGCTGCGCGGCAGCACCCCGCCCCGGCTGCGCGCGCTGGCCGACCACCGCGGCCTGCACGCCCTGCGCGAACTGGGCTGGCCGGGCGCTGCCCTGGCGGGCCTGGCACTGCTGCTGGTCGCGGACCTGCCCGCCGACCCGGCGTACCTGGCCCCGCCCGAGGTCACCCAGGCCGACCTCGCCCAGGCCCTGGGCCGGGCGCTGACCGGCTCCTCCATCCCCGCCCGCCGATCCGTGCCCACCCTCACCGAACTCACCGCGGCACTGGGCACGGTGGACGACCGTCTGGTGGCGCTGCTGCGCATCCTCGGCCCCGAGGCGGTGGCCGCCGACCCCACCCTGCCGGCCCGGATGCGCCGGCTTCCGCTCTCCCTCACCCCGCCGGGGCCCGCCCAGCGCGCCCTGCTGGGCCTCAGACTGCTGGACGGCGACACCGGCCTCGCCATGGGCGGCGCGGGCGGCACCGGCCGCTCCGGGCTCGCCCGGCACGGCCCCGCCAACCGGCTGCTGCCGACCCAACTCGCCCTGCCCACCGAGCTGCTCAGGGCCAGGCACGCCCGGGACGAGCTGCTGTACCGCACCAGCAGCGGCCGGCTGCCGCGCGATCCGCACGGTCTGGTGCTGCTGCTGGACGACACACCCGCCACGCACGGCAAGGTCGGATCCGTGCTGCGGCTCGCGGCCCATCTGATGGCGGCCACCGTGCTCCGGCTGGGCCGCCCCTGTGCCCTGGTGCCGCTCGGCGAGCCGTGGCGGTCGCGGTTCCTCCAGGGCCCGGAGGACCTGGTCCATGTGTGGGCCGCCGGCCCGCTGACGGCGGGCGACGCGCCTTCGGCGTTCCGGGAGGCCGAGGTGGTGGCCGCCCGGCTCACCGCCGACCTGTCGGGGCCGCCCCGGATCGTGCTGCTGTCCCATCCGTACCTGCGGCCCGCGCCGCGCCCGGGACTGCGTGAACTGCGCGTGCACTACCCGCACATCCCGTGGCGGGAGCCCGCCCGGCACCGTCACGTACTGCCGCCGGAGCCCTCACCGGAGGAGCTGCGGGCGGTGCTGACGGCACTGCTGTCGGACGAGTGAAGACCGGGCGCGGCAGGGTCAGCCGCAGAGCATCTGCTCGATCGCGTCCGGCCCCAGCGTCTCCAGCAGCCGCTCCAGCACCTCCGGCCGGAAGGCGTCGCCGAGCACCTGGACGCCCCCGCCGTCGACGCTGATGCTGATCCGCACCAGACGCCCTTCGGGATGTCGCTCGTACTCCTCGGGCTGGATCAGGTCGGGGATGTGCTCGACCATCCGGTACTCGGCCATGGTGTCACCATCGTCCTTCCACTGCGGTGCCGCACCGCGGGCACCTGCCGTCTTCGAGGGCGTTCTCGCCCAGCGCCCAGATGTCCCGGGCCACCACGGTGGTACGGCACCGCGGACACCGGGTGGCCCGGCCGACGGCACCGAGGGCGCGCTCGACGTACACGTGCCGCAGTCCTTCCTCGCGCCCGATCCGCACCCCGGCCGCCAGGTCCGCCACCGGTGTGGGCGCGTGGCCGGTGCGGCGGTGGGCGGGAGTGGCCCGGACCAGATGCCAGGGGATCGCGGGGTCCAGCGCGGCCAGCGCCCGGGCGATCGGGCGCAGGGTGCCGGGTCCCGCGGTGAGTCCGGGGATCAGCGGGGTCGACACCTCCACCCAGACGCCGCGTTCCCGCAGCCCGGTCAGGGCGTCGAGGACGGGGCCCGGCCGGGCGCCGGTGAGGTCACGGTGGTCGCGTTCGTCGAGGGTCTTCACATCGACGTTGACGGCGGCGACATGGCGCGCCGCGAGGTCGACGGCCTCGGCGGTCAGGAAGCCGTTGCTCTTCCAGACCACGTCCACCCCGAGCGGACGGCCCGACTCGGCCAGTGCGGCGGTCAGTTCGATGGCCAGCGAGGGCTCGGTGTAGGAGATCGCGACACATCCCGAGCGCGCGGCGGCCTCCCCGGCCACCTCCTCGGCGTCCACCGGCTCGGCGTCCCAGCGGACGGAGTCCTCACGGCCGTACTGGGACATGCGGTGGTTGATGCAGTAGTCGCAGGCGAAGGTGCAGCCGGGCGCGGCCAGGGTCAGACAGGGAGTGCCCGGGCGGTAGTGGTACAGCGGTTTGCGTTCGACGGTGTCCCAGTGCCGTACGGACGACGCGAAGGTCGCGGTCTCCAACCGGTCCCCGGTCCGGCGGCGCACCCCGCACAGGCCCGTCTCGCCGTCCTCCAGCGCACACCGGAAGGGGCACAGCAGACACTGCACCCGCCCGTGCCGCCGCCGCTGGAGGACCGCCGGCGTCCACTGCATACCCATGTCGGCCAGGGTAGCTTCCGGCCTGCTCAACTCACCCGGAAACACCGTGAGTTGGATCCTTCGTGGCGTCCAGCGCGGTCAGCACGGCGCGCCCGGCCTCCGTGTGCGCGCGACGGCGGGCGGCGGCCGACGGATCCGGGGACGACACGGCCCGGGTGCCGGCGGACCGCAGGCGCAGCACCTCGGCCACGGCCCGGTCCCCGACGGCCTGCCGGTCGTACGTGGCCGGGTCGCACTGGAAGGCGAGGGCGGCGGCGGCCAGCACCCCGGCCGCCGACGGGCACCGGGAGGGACCGCCGGCCAGCAGCCGCCGTGCCCCGGCCGGCACGTCGGGGCGGCCGGCACCGAACAGTTCCGTCAGCGACAGCCCGTCCAGCCCGGACCAGCCGCCCGCGACCAGCGCGGCGGCCACCACACCCGCCTCGTGGCCGTCGCCGGTGCCGTCGGGCGCGCCCGGGTGTCCGGACAGCCGGGCGGCGGCGCCGGCCAGCCGCAGCCGGGCCGCGGGCGGCGGATGCGGGCCGTCGAAGTCCCGTTCGTCCACGTCATCGCGTTCGTCTACGTCGTCCCCGGGGCCGAGCAGCTCCGCGAGTACGGCGGCGTAGGCGGGCCCGCACAGCACGGCGGCGCACACGTCGGCGAACGCCTCGCCCGCCCAGCGCTCCCAGTGGGCCGCCCGGTCCGGGGGCAGACCGGCCGCCCCGATGCGCCGGCGGATCTCCGCGCCGAGCCCGCAGTCGTCGTCGATGTGGTGCGCGGCCTCGTGCGCCACCGTCAGCAGGGCGGGCAGATGGGAGCCGAAGGACCAGGGCACGTCGATGACCGGGAACGGCAGCCGGGCGGCGGCCTCACGGCCCTCGCGGGTGTGGATGCCGCCGCGGGGCAGCAGATCGTGGTAGGCGCTGCCCCGGCGATGGGCGCGCGGCGAGGCCGCCCGGCTGAAGCCGACCAGCGGGGGTTCCTTGGGACGGCCCCCGGCGAGCCTCAGCACGGGGCCGTAGCACTCCCACGCCAACTCGTCGGCGGCGTCCAGGAAGCGGCGGTAGTCACGGACGCGGCGCAGCAGGAACCGGGTGCGGTAGAAGTCCCACACGTGGTGCAGGTCCAGGACCCGGCCGGGTACCTCGTCGCCGCGCCCGTCCGCGAGCCGGGCCCGTACGTCGGCCACGCCCGCCCCGAGCAGCGCGAGCACGGCGTCCAGCTGGCTGCGGTGCTTCTCCAGCGGCCCGCCGGCGCGGCTGTCCTCCCGCCACCGGCGCAGCTCCTCCTCCAGCCCGGCGACCACGTGCTCACGCGCGGCGGCACGCCGGGCGGGCAGCGGGGCCGGGGCCGGGGCCGTCAGGACGCGTCCCGTCCCGGCTTGACCGCGACCTCCGGCCCCGGCGCAGGCTTCGGTCCCGGCTTCGGTTCGGGCGCAGGCTTCGGTCCCGGCTTCGGCTGGGGCGCAGGCTCCGGCTTGGGCGAGCGCGGGGGTTTCGGCGTGCGGCGGGCTTTCGGTGCGTGCTCCGGCTCGGGCTCGGGCTTCGGCTTGGGCGAGCGCTGGGGTTCCGGTGCGTGCCAGGGTTCCGGTGCGTGCTTCGGCTGGGGCGCAGGCTTCGGCTTGGGCGAGCGCTGGGGTTGCGGCGTGCGCCAGGCTTTCGGTGCGTGCTTCGGCTCGGGCGCGTGCTCAGATTCCAGCGCGTGCCCCGGCTCGGGCGTGTGCTCCGCGTCCGGCGCGGGCTCCGCGACCGGCTGCGGCGGGGCTTCGAGCACGGCCGACGGGTCGTCGGCGGCCTGCTCCAGCAGCAGCGGTGGCACCGGCTCGGAGTCCAGCCCGCGGCCCGGCTGCACGGGCCCGTACTCCTCGCGCACCCCGCCGAGCCAGGTGCCGCGCAGCCGTACGACCCGGAAGAGCGGGGTGACGGACTCGCCGATCCACTGGAAGCCCAGGTGACGGCTGCCCGCGAGCTGTGCCGAGCCCGCCAGGTCGAGCAGTTGCAGGGGCCCGGCGCCCACGGCAGTGGAAAGGCGCAGCTCGGCGGAGGCGCCCGCCTCGGCGGCCACCAGCACGGCGGCACCCTCGGCCCGGACCACCTCGGTCACGGCGAGCAGACCGGCGTCCCACCGGCCCTCCCAGTAGCGGCGGACCAGCGCGCCGGCCAGGGCACGGGTGTCCGCCATGCCGCTCCCGGTCAGGCCCCGGTACGCCACCAGCGCGGCCCGCTGCCGGGCGAAGCGCAGCAGCACCCCCGCGTCCACGTCGACGAGGGCGGAGAACAGCGGGTCCGGGGCGCCGGACGCCTTGAAGCGGATGTCGATCCCGCCTGCGGCGTCGTGCACGAACGCCCCGCGGGCAGCGGGCGCCGTCTCGTCGAACGCGATCCGCCGCTCGGTCAGCGTCCCGGCCGCGCGGACGGATCCGCGGGAGTCGTGCAGGACGTCCCCCACGGCGACCTTCTGGAGCAGGGGCCAGGCCAGCCACCAGTCGCCCCATGCCTCGCGCATCGCGTCCCGGTACACGGCGAACGTATGGACCACGGCGTTCAGCTCCTCCCCTGTCCCGCCCGAGCACCCTGCGCGCAGGCTAGCAGCGCCGCACCCGGGACACGCCCGAACTGCCCTGTTCCGAGGGGACTTTGCGGGGTCGGGCAGCGCGGTGGGCCGAGCCGCCCGCCCCTCCGCCCGTGGAGCAGGCGGTTCCTCCATCCACGGATGGAGGCAGGTGGAGAGCCCTCCATCGACCTGTGGGTGGTGGTGATCCGCTGTGTGCGCGAGCACCCTTGAGGCATGGGTTCTCTGCACTCGGCACTCGTCCTGATCACCTCCGTCTGCGTGGTGATCTTTCTCGCGGCCTGGATCGCGGGCGCCGTCTACTTCGGCGTGAAGAGCCACAGAGGCGCGCGCGGCTGGCTGCGCGGACTGCGGCGCACGCTGCCGCGCCGGCTGCTGCTGATCGCCGGCGTCTATGTGCTGTCCGCCCTGCTCGGGCACTTCCGGGGCTTCTGGCGTCACCTGCAGTACTGGCGGCCCGAGCTGGCGGTCCCGGGTGTCCTGCTCGCCATGGCCTCGACCGCCCTGCTGCTGTGGGCCCGCTGGGTTCTGGGCACGATGTGGGCCAGCGTCCCGACGGTCCAGGAACACCATGAGCTCCGCACGGAGGGTCCCTACCGGCTGGTCCGCCACCCCATCTACACCGGCTTGCTCGGCTTGACCGTCGGCGCCATGCTGGCCTGCGGCTTCGGCGTCTGGACAGCTGTCCTGGCGGTGGCCGTGCCCTGGCTGCTGCGACGGGTCCGGATCGAGGACGGTCTGATGGCCGGCCAGTTCGGCGCCGCCTACGACGCCTACCGCGCCGAAGTCCCGGCCCTGATCCCCCGAATACGCCCCACCGCGCGTTTCGGCCCGCACCGTGCCGGCAGCGAGCAGCGGTAGCCCGGCAGGCGGATGCGGCTTCGCTGGGAGGCCGGTGCCGGCAAGCGACGGTCAGGTGGTGGGTCGCCCCGCGAGTCGATGACATGCCTCAGCCGTCGGCCCGGACGAAGACGGGTTTGAGGTGTTTCTCGGGCAGGGCGTCGGGGAGTTGCCCCCAGCCGAGGACGTGGGAGACGACACGGGCGGGGTCGACACGACCGGAGCGGGCTAGGTCGAGGGCGTCGGAGCCGACGGTCGGTGAGGGCACACGCGGTGCCCCGACCGCTGATGGCATGATGACCGTCGACATAAGGCGACGGCGGTCCGAGGAAGCCGGTGTGAATCCGGCGCGGTCCCGCCACTGTGACCGGTGAGCGAGTCCGGCAGGCCACCGCCCCGACCGGGGTGGGAAGGCGGGGCGAGCGAGCACCCGGGAGCCAGGAGACTCACGCGGTCGCCTCCTCGACGAACACCGGGGCGGATCTCCCCGGGAGGGGAGTGGTGCGGCGTGCCCGAGAGGCCGGCGGACGGGGCAACGGGCAAAGCCGTGGCGGGGAACCGCCCGGTGCCGTGCCGGGTCGTGGTGTGCCGGGACTGCTGCTGCGGCAGCCCCAAGGTGACCGGGGTCGATCACGCGGCGCAGACCGCGCGTCTGCGGGCCGAGGTGCCGGTGCGCATCTCCGACTGCCTCGACGTGTGCGATCAGGCCAACGTCATCGTCGTACAGCCGTCCGCCGCGGGCCGGGCCGCCGGTGCACGGCCGGTCTGGCTCGGGCTCGTCAACGACCGGGACGCGACCGAGGACATCGTCACCTGGGTGCACGCCGGCGGCCCCGGCGTGGCTCCGCTGCCGGACATCCTCGACCTGTACGCCTTCACTCCGCCGCGGCGCCGCGCGGAATCCCGCTGACCCCGAGGGCCGTCCGAGACCCCCGGCCACCAGACCCCGGAAGGAACCGACGAGATCATGCGCGTCATCGTGACCCCCGGCCCGACGGAGGTGTCCGGGTGACCGGCACCGAGGAACCGTGCCGTGACTGGACCCGGGACGGCGGCCGTTACCTCGGATTCTGCATGGGAGGCTATCTGGCCGGCAGAGACCCGGGCTTCGGCCTGCTGCCCGGCGACACCGACGAGTACATCACCTCGCCGCGCGCCTCGGTCCGCGACGACCGGGACACGGTCGTGGCGGTGACCTGGAGGGCAGGCCGCGTAACATGTACTTCCAGGACGGGCCGTTCTTCGTTCTGGACAAGGGCGCCGATGCATCCGTACTCGCCAGGTACGACAACGGCACCGCGGCCGCTGTCGTCGCTCCGTACGGCAAGGGCCGGGTCGGAGTGGTCGGGCCCCACCCGGAGGCGGATACCTCCTGGTACTCCGACGCGGGGCTGAGGAATCCCGACGGTGTGCGTTTCGATCTCGATCTCGGTCACGATCTCGTCGAGGAGACCGTCAGCGGGCTGTAGCCGTCAGTAGCCGCCCAGCAGGGCCCGTACCCTGCGCAGTGTCTCCGGTCCGGCGGAACTGTGCCAGCGTGCGGGGTCGGCGGGGCGCCGTCCCCACCGCAGCAGGACCCGTACGGCGGCGTCGCTCTCGATCGTGGCGGCGCCCTCGGGGCGGCGAGCCGGACGCTGCCGCCGTCGGCGTCGGCGCTCACCACGATGTCGTCCATGCCCGGGGTGCGCAGGCGGCCCTCGACCCGCCCCTTTGAGCCCAGATCCAGACCGGCGCGGCCTCGCTCGAGCAGGGGCCGGCCGACCGAGACCACACTGTGCTCCGTCATCCACGGCTCGTTGAGGTCCTGCACCGCCGTCCGGTCGTCACCGGTCAGGTCCCAGCGGTGCAGGATCAGCTCCTCACGCATGTGTTCCGCGAAGAAGGGGACCGTCACCGAGCGGCCGGTCCACATCACCTCCGTGTCCGGGGACAGGTCCTGCGCGGCGGCCGCGGCGACCTCGGTGAGCTCTTCACAGCGGCTGAGGAACGCCGCCCAGAGCTCGGCGTCCGACATCGGGCGGTAGGGAGTCTCACGCTCGAAACCCTTGGTCTCCACCGGCGTGCCCGCGTGGAACGCCCGGAGCACCCCGGCCAGTTCCTCGGCGTTGCCCGTCTGGTGGATCAGGACGTCACGCACCGTCCACGCCTCGCACCAGGTGCCGTCATCGGGCCGCCGCGCCTGCACGGCATGGACGAAGGGGGCGAGCTCCGGCAGCGTCTCGTCGACCTTGGAGGGGATCATGCGCCATGGGTAGCCCGGCCGTCCGCCGGCCGAACCACGGGGGCATCCGAACGGGGCCCGCCCGGACGAGCAAGGGCTCAGCGGTCATCGGCCTCCCGGGCATGCTGCGGGACGTGCTCAGACGGCCATGCTGAACTCCTCGGAATCGTGGGGGTTTCCTGGTTCGCCTGCTCAGTCGTTCACGTGCTGGTTCGCGGTGCTCCGCCCGTGCGGGGAGCCGGGCGGAACACCGCGAAGTCATCGTGCGGGCGCACCGTCGGGCACACGGCCACCCGCCGGCTCGGTTACAGCGTCACGTCCCCGCACAGGTGGACCTCGACGCCCAGCTCGGCGAAGAGGGCGGCCTTGGCGCGCAGCGCCTTGTCGGCCGTCTCCGCGTCGGGGGCGTCGGCCACGTTCAGGTGGTTGGCGCGGTGGCGGGCCATGAACTGGTCGCGGCTGACGCCGTGCAGCACCGCGTGCATGATCGGCCACTGCGGGGTGGTGGCCTCGAGGCGGCGCCGGGTCTCCTCCTCCGGCAGCTCGACCGAGGTGGCCCGGCCCAGGTCGACATGGAGCCGGCCGTCCATCAGGAACACCCGCGACCAGACGATCTCGCCGGGCTTGGAGACCCCGCTGAGCGTGCCGCCGCCGAGCGGGAAGTACATCGGGGGCTGCCGCATGCTGTACGACTTGTCGTAGCCGCCGTTGTGGGAGGCGGGCACCGAGCCGGAGATCTCGAAGACCCACACGAAACGGCCCTCGTACTCCTCGCCCCACCGGATGTCGTGCAGCGTGGTGGCCGGGTCCAGGCCCATCGCCGTCCAGATGCGGTTCGTGACCAGGGAGTCGACGGCGACGCCCTCGTCCACCTCGTTGAAGTGCGGCAGCGGCGCGCCGGCGTACAGCTCGCGGGCACCGTCACGGCTGAACACGGGCGGGCGCTGGACGTTGTTGAGCAGGCCCTCGGCGAGGTCGCTCGCCGGGACGGTGTCCTTCAAGCCCTGCTGGTACTGGAAGCCGACCGCGTCGAGACCGAAGTCGTCGGCGATGCGCAGCGCGGCTATGTACATCTTGAACTGGCTGAGCAGCTGGGTCTCGGTGAGTTCGGTGGCCTCGTCGGTACCGGTGTGGAAGGTCATACCGGCGTGGTCGAGCCAGGCACGGACGGCCTGTGCCTCCTCGTCGCCGACCTTGTCCATCTCGGCGACGAGGGCGCTCTGCGACAGGCGTTCCTTGTAGATGCCGAGCGGGTTGAGGAACTCGTCGTCGATGATGGCGTTGTACATGCCCATGCAGCCCTCGTCGAAGACGCCGATGATCGCCTTCTCCTCGCGCAGCTGCCGGGCCAGGGCCACGCCGAGTTCGGTCTCGGGGTCCGCGGGCAGCGGCGGCAACGGCCGGACATGGCTGGTGTCGTGGCTGAGGGTGCCGGTCTCCAGCCAGGTGCGCAGGCCCTCGCGCGCCCAGTCGTCGGTGAAGTCGGCGCTCCACACCACGCAGTAGTCGCGCCCGGCCTTGGTGAGGCTGCCGGCGAGGTTCAACAGGCCGACCAAGCCGGGGAATTCGCCGCTCCAGTTGGCGACGACCAGGATCGGGCCCCGGTGGTCGCGCAGCCCGGCCAGGACATGGTGGCTGTACTGCCAGACGCCCTCCACGACGATCAGCGGCGCGTCCTTCGGCAGGGTCTTGAACACCTCGATACCGGCGCGCTGGCTGTCGATGAACCCGTGTCCCTTCGCCGCGTCGAAGGCGTGACCGCGGCGGACCATCCAGCCGAGGTCGGTCGGCGCCACGGCGAGGTCCTTCTCCAGCTTCTCCTGGGTCGGCCAGCAGGTGACGGTTGGCGGCGGGCCGCAGATCACCGCTGGCCACGGTGTAGACGGTGTTGGGCTCGGCGGGGGCGGGCCGGCTCGGGACGGGCAGGGTGTATGCGGTCATGCGATCTCCGTTGGGTGTACGTATGGGGGGCCACCGTCGGCCGACCGAGTGGCGCGAGTTGGGGTCCGGTGCCTTTTCGGCCGTCCGGGTGGGGCGGGTTGGGGTCTGGTGCCTTTCCGGCTGTCCGGGTGGCGCGGGTTGGGGTCTGGTGCCTTTCCGGCTGTCCGGGTGGGGCGGGCTGGCGCGCTTCCGGCTGACCGAGTGGGCGAGTCGGGGTCTGGTGCCTTTCCGGCCGACCGAGTCGGGCGAGCAGGGTCTGGCGTCCTTCCAGCCGACCGAGTCGGGTTCGGTGCCTTTCCAGCCGGCCGAGTCGGGTGGTGGGTGGGCATAGGCCGGGGGTCCAGGGGGCGGAGCCCCCTGGCGGGGTTCAAGGGGCGGAGCCCCTTGGCCTGGACTCGGAAGGGCTCAGCGCTGCTGCAGCGGGGCAAGGGCATGCACGGTCGCCGAAGTCTCCCGGTACAGCCGCCGATAGAGGCCGTACAGCTCGTCGTACCGCCGGCGATGCTCCCCGCGCGGCCTCACCGTCTCCCGCACCGGGTTCCAGTCGTCGATGCCGGCCTCCCCGACGAGCTGCGCCGCGAGCAGCGCGCCGCCGTAACTGGCGCCGATCGTGATGCTGCGCACCTCCTGCTGCCGGCCGGTGATGTCGGAGACGATCTGGGTCCACGGGGCGCCCTGGGTGCCGCCGCCGACGGCGACCACGCGGCGGATGTCGCCGCCCGCCTCCTCGATGACCTCGATGTTGTGGCGCACCCCGAATCCGGTGGCCTCCAGCGCGGCCCGGTAGAGGTCGCCGCGGGTGTGCGAGAGGGTGAGGCCGGCGATCACGCCACGGGCGTCGGGGTCCATGATCGGAGTGCGCTCTCCGGAGAAGTACGGGAGCATCAGCAGCCCGCCCGCCCCGGGCCCCGACTCGGCTGCCAGACGGGTCAGTTCGGCGTGGTCGCCGTCGGCGAACAGATCGCGCAGCCAATTGGTGACCGCCCCGGAGGTGGCCATGCCGCCGGCCAGGTTGCGGGTGCCGGGCAGCGCGCCGACCGTGCCCCACAGCGAGGGACTGGTGAGCGGCTTGGGCACGGTGTGGATCAGAAACATGGTCGTGCCATACATGAGCATCAGGTCACCGGTGTGCTGCGCTCCCACGCTGAGGGCCTCGGCCCAGGCATCGATGGTGCCGGTGGTCACGGGGATCCCGGGCGGCAGTCCCGTCGCCGCGGCGGCCTCGGCGGTGACGGTGCCGGCCGCCTCGCCGGACCAGCGCAGCGGGGGCAGCTCGATGCCGGGGGCCACCTCGGCGGCCCAGGGGTCGTACCACTCGCCCGCGAGGGTGTCGTACAGCGGGGTGCACTGGCTGGCCGAGTGGTGGTCCAGCACATAGGTGCCGGTGAGCATGCGGACCAGCCAGGAGCTGGGCATGTACAGGCGGCGGGCGCGGGCGTACAGCCCGGGTTCCTCCTCGGCCACCCAGGCGATCTTCGGCCCGGCGGCCTGGGTGGTGAGCGCGGAGCCGCACCGGCGGATGATCTCCTCGGCGCCGAGCCGTTCCTCGATGCGGCGGATCTGGCGGACCGAGCGGGTGTCGACGCCGTACAGGATCGCGGGGCGCAGCGGGGTGTCGTGCTCGTCGGTGAGCAGGACACAGGGGCCCATGCCGCTGACCCCGGCGGCGAGCACGGTGGTGTCGTCCGGGCCGGTCAGCTCGCGGGTGAGTGCGCAGAACTCCTGCCACCACACGGAGGCGTCCATCTCGAAGCGGCCGGGGCCCGGCCTGGTGGGGGTGTGCTCCCGCACGGCCGAGCGGATCAGGGCACCGTCGAGGCCGACGAGGACGCCCTTGCTGCTCGATGTGCCGATGTCCACACCGATGACTGCGTTGCGCGACTTGCGAGGCATGGGGTGCACGCTGGCAGAAATCGATTTCAGCGTCAAGAGGCCGCGCGCGGCCGGGCCTTGCCGTCACATATAGCTACGCAAGCCGCGTAAATCGGGCGTGGCGAGGTTCGTGGTGCCCGCTTGGATCTCACCCCTACACCCTTGGAGGCTGCCCTACGTTTCGCTGAAATGGATTTCACAGGGTGCGGGGCGGGCCCGGTTCCGGGCCCGCCCCGCATCCCACCCATGAGGGCACAGAAGACGATGACGACCTTTGGACTCGACGGCATCTCCCGCAGGACCCGTGCCGTGAGCCGTTCCATCAGCGCCGAGAACTTCACCGGTGCCAAGTCCGGCGGCGGCCGGGCCACCGAGGGAACCGGAGCGGTCGCGGCGAGCAGGCTGGGGCCGGGCTGGAAGATCTCCCCGAGCATCGACATCGCCGCGGGCGAGACCGCGGTGCTCGCCGGCATCGAGGGACCGGGCACCATCCGCCACCTGTGGTGCACCACCGATCCGCACATGGCCTGGCGGGGCACACTCCTGCGGATGTACTGGGAGGACGAGGAGACCCCGGCCGTCGAGGTCCCGCTCGGCGACTTCTTCTGCAACGGCTGGAACACAATGATGCACGACCCGCTGTTCTGGGACTCGATGAAGATCACCGGCGAGTACGTCGTGATCCTCGTCCCCGTCCTGTTCTGCGTGAGCCTCGGCCTCGGCCTGCTGGTGAAGCAGAAACTGCCCGGCGTCGGCGCCTACCGCACCGCGCTCTTCCTGCCGTACGTGATCAGCCTCGTGGTGGTCGGCGTGCTGTGGAAGTTCCTGCTCGACGAGCAGACGGGCGCGGTCAACCGGGTGATGCGGGCCGCCGGCTTCGACGGCAAGTCCTGGCTCGGCAGCCCCGCCCTGGCCCTCGGCTGTGTCATCGCCATCATGGTCTGGGTGATGATGGGCTACTACATGATCATCTTCCTGGCGGGACTCCAGGAGATCCCCAAGGAGTTCTACGAGGCCGCGAAGCTGGACGGCGCCGGACCGTGGACCACCTTCCGCACCATCACCTGGCCGCTGCTGCGCCCCACCAGCTTCTTCGTCCTGCTGATGTCGACGGTCGCCGCCATCACCGGCGGCCTCGACCTGATCTTCGTCCTGACCAACGGCGGCCCCGCGAACGGCACTTCACTGGCGATCTTCTACATCTACCAGTACACCTCCAACTGGAACTACACCCTGGCGGCGGCCACGGTCGTGGCGCTGCCCATGCTGGTCCTGTTCTTCGTGTTCCAGCGGCAGATCGTGGAGTCGATCAAGACGTCGGGACTGAAGTAGCTCCGGACCCGCGAACAGGGGCGCCGTACCGGCCCGTTGACGGTACGGCGCCCCCCTCTCGTGTCCTCGGGCGCCTCACGGCCCGGCGGTGCTCTCCCGTACCTGGAGCCTGGTGCGCAGCACCACGGTCTGCAGCGCCGACGGCTTGCCCTCGATGCGCTGCAGCAGCAGGTCGGCCGCCGCACGGCCCAGCTCGTACGACGGCAGCTCCACGGCGGTCAGGGACGGCCGTACGAGCGACGCCCACGGCACGTCGCCGAAGGACAGCACACCGACGGAGGGCGGAGTGCGGTCGACTTCGCGCAGCGCCTCCAGGACACCGATCGTCATGAGGTTGTTGGCGACGAACACGGCGTCCGGCGGCTCGGGCAGCGCCAGCAGCTCGCGCATCGCGGCCCGGCCGCCCTCGACCCGGAAGTCGGCGTGCCGTATGTAGGCCTCGCCGGCCGGGGCGGCATCGCGTACGGAGTACAGCGCCATGCGGTACCCGGCCAGGCGCTCCTCGGCGGTGGAGGTGCCCCGGGGGCCGGTGATGCAGGCGATCCGGCGGTAACCGGCCTGCAGCAGATGGCGGGTGGCCACCTCGCCGCCGTGCTGGTTGTCCACCTGCACGGCGTCCACCTCGGCCTCGTGCGGCCGGCGGTCCACGGCGACCACGGGCACGCCCCGGGCGGTCAGCGGCCCCAGGTCCGTCTCGTCCTGCGAGGCCGCGGCCACGATCACACCGGCCATCTGCTCGCCCAGGGCGACCTCCAGGTAGCGCCGCTCCTTGTCGGGGTCCTCGTCGGAGTTGCACAGGACGACGGAGAGGCTGGTGCGCTGCGCGGCGTCCTCGACCCCGCGGGCGAGCGACGTGAAGAAGGGGTTCTCGATGTCCGGGATGATCAGGGCGATCACGCTGGAGCGCTGCTTGCGCAGCGACCGGGCCACGCGGTTGGGCGCGAAGCCCAGGGCCGCGGCGGCCTGCTGGACGGACAGGGCCCGTTCCGGCGTGACGTTGCCGCCGTTGAACACGCGCGAGACCGTCGCCGGGGACACCCCGGCGGCTCGCGCCACGTCATGGATCGTCACCACTTGAGTGCGCATCCTTTCAGCCGTGTGTGGCACCAGCCTACCCTGCGTCTGAAAAGGATTTCATCCCTGAGCTGAGCCGCAGGCCGACCCCTTGTCGAGACAGGCGCCGCACCTCAGAGGTTGATCATGTGCCCGGCGAGGCCGTGGAGGGCGTCCTGCACCGCCTCGCTCAGGGTGGGATGCGCGTGGACGTTCCTGACCAGCTCCGTCACCGTGAGGTCCCACTTCTGGGCGAGGGTCAGCTCCGGGAGCAGTTCGGTCACGTCCGGGCCGATCATATGGGCGCCGAGCAGTTCGCCGTAGCGGGCGTCGCTCACCAGCTTGACGAAACCGGCCGTGTCACCGAACCCGTGTGCCTTGGCGTTGGCCGTGAAGGGAAACTTCGCCACCCGGACGTCGAAGCCCTCCTCGCGGGCCTCGGCCTCGGTCCAGCCGAAGCTGGCGATCTGGGGCCGGCAGAACGTCGCCCGGGGGATCATGCGGTAGTCCAGTTCCATCGTCTCGGCGCCGGCGATGGTCTCGGCGGCGACGACGCCCATCGCCTCGGCCGCGTGGGCCAGCATCAGCTTCGCCGTGACATCGCCGATGGCATAGATGTGCGGCTGGCTGGTGCGGCAGTGACCGTCCACGTCGATGGCACCGCGGTCGGTCAGCCGTACGCCCGCGGAGGACAGCCCGTAGCCGGCCGTACGCGGCTGGAAACCCGTGGCCTGCAGCACCCTTTCGGCCTCCAGGACCTGTTGCCCCTCGCCCTGCCGGACCCTGACGCGGACGCTGTCGGCACTCTCCTCGATGGACTCGACGCGGGTGGAGGTCAGCACGCTGATCCCCTGCCGCCTGAACCGCTTGGTGAGCTCGGCCGACACCTCCTCGTCCTCCAGCGGCGCGATCCGGCCGAGGAACTCGACCAGCGTCACCTCGACGCCGTAGGAGCGCAGGAGATAGGCGAACTCGACGCCGATGGCGCCGGCCCCGGCGATGATCAGGCTCGACGGAAGGCTGTCGGCGAGGATCTGCTCCTCGAACGTCACGACGCGCTTGCCGAGTGCCGTTCCGGGCAGCAGCTTCACCGTCGCGCCGGTGGCGATGACGCAGGAGCGGAAGGAGAGCGTCGCCTCGCCGTCGCGCAGGCGCACCTGCATCGTGTGCGGGTCGATGAAGGTGCCCTGCCCCTCGAACTGGGCGATCTTGTTCTTGCGCATGAGATAGCCGACGCCCTTCGCGCGGCCGTCGGCCACCACCCGGCTCCGCTCGTAGGCGCTGCGGTAGTCCAGGCTCACGTCCCCGCCGATCTTCACGCCGAACTTCTCCGCGTCGTGCAGGATCAACTGCGCGACCTCGGCGTTGCGCAGCAGCGCCTTCGCCGGGATGCAGCCGATGTTCAGGCAGACGCCGCCCCAGAAACGGCCCTCCACGATGGCCGTACGAAGGCCCAGCTGCGCGCAGCGGACGGCCGCCACATATCCGCCGGGGCCTGCTCCGAGGACGACGACATCGAAGTCAGTGTCCATCTCCACCTCTCCCATGCGGTCCGCCGGCATGGTTCACGGCACCCGCCCGGGCGGGTCCCAGCCGGCCGTGGCGCCGGTGTCCACGGGGCCGCACGCGCCCCGACGACTCCGGTACCCCCCGTCCGTGCCGGTCACCACCGCGACCGACCCCTTGATCTCCACGGCCGACACCTCGATTCGTCGGTTGCCGCCAGTGCCGACAGGACCCCGCAGCGTCCGGCCAGGGGACGGGCGGTCCGCAGGCCCGGCTCCGGCTCCGCACGCCGGCGTCCCCCTCCCTGCCCACGGTCTCCCATCCGCAGCGGCCCCGCATCACGTGGGGCGTGGTGCCACGGCCCGGGCGGTCACGCGGCCCACGCCACATCGCTCCACCCGAAACCCGGCTCATAAGCCGGAGTTATGGACTATTGCTCTCTCCCTGGCGGAATACAGGCGGCCGAATACTGCTCCTTGCGTCAACGCCGTACCGGGCGATCCGACGCACCGGCCCCCACACCCGGACACCCATCCCCGGAGGCACCATGCGCTTCCCAGCCGGGACGAGACGCCCCTCGCACACGGCGTCGCCCCTCATCGCCCTGTCCGCCCTGCTCGCCCTGGTCGTCGTGCCTGCCCACCCCGCTCACGCGTACAACGGCAGCACCTCCGCGTGCGCGCTGCCCGGGGCGACCGGGTACACCGACGAGGGCCAGCCGACCGACTACACACGGTTCCAGAATCCGGACGGCACCAAGCACGTGGCCGTGATCTACGTCGACTTCCCCGACGCCGTCGGCACCTCGCTGCCCCTGACGCCGTACTACGACCAACTGTCGGGAGCCGCCGACTGGATGTGGAACGCCTCCTACGGCAGGACGTGGCTCAACCTCCAGGCGCCGTACGGCAACTGGGTGCGCATGCCCAGGAACTCCACCGACTACGACTGGGAGCGCGGATTCTCCTGGGCCACGCACCAGACCTATGTGCGGGACGCGCTCACCGGCGCAGCCGACGCCGGCGTCGACCTCTCGCGGTACGACATGTTCTACATCGTGCCGACCGGCACCGCGACCGCGATCGGCCATTCCCCCACCTTCATCCAGGACCCGGACCGGCCGACCCAGGTGTGGAACGGCGTGACCCGGAGCTGGGTGACGGTCCACTGGGCGGTGACGTTCGGCCAGGACATGTGGACCTGGGGCTACAAGGTCGCCGACCACGAGACCGGTCACACCTTCGGCCTGCCCGACCTCTACGCCTTCGGTGGCGATCAGAACCGGTACGTCGGCGGCTGGGACCTCATGGGCCTGATCTCGGGCCCGGCCCCGCAGTACCTCGGCTGGGAGGCATGGAAGTTCGGCTGGATCACCGACTCCCAGGTCTCCTGCCTGTCCACGGCGGATACGTATGCCACGACCCTGAACGGAGTGGAATACGGGGGCAGCGGTTACAAACTGGCCGTGATCAGGACCGGCGGCACCACCGCCTACGTCGCGGAGTCCCGCAAGGCCGCGGGCGACGACTCCGGCGCCTGCGCCACCGGCGTTCTCATCTACAAGGTCGACACCTCGACGCCGTCCGGCGGCGGGCCGGTCCAGGTGGTCACCAACCCCGACGCCGCCGCGCCCACCGGGAACTGCACCGCGCAGGACATGCAGACCTGGCAACCGGGTCAGTGGTTCGAGGACGGCAGCGCCCGTATCAGGATCTCCGTACGCAGCTCCGACGCGTACACCGACACGGTCTGGACCTACAAGTGGTGACCCCGTAGGGACGGATGCCGCTGAGCGGATTCCCATAACGCGATGTTGTGGGGATCCGGGATCTGGCTGCGGGGGCCGACCGCCTCCACCCTTGGCGCAAAGCCACTGTGCAATGTCACATCGCATACGAGGCCACGGAACATCGTAGGGAGTCATCGTGAGAGCACGACGTTCGGGGATGGTCATGGCCGCTGCCCTGGGACTCGTCGCCGTCGCCGGCTGCGGGGGAGCCGGCGACGGCGAGGGGCAGGGCGGGCCCGCGAGCAAGGGGGGCACGCTTCATGTGCTCTCCAGCCTCGACCTGGAGCACCTCGACCCGGCCCGCAACTACGTCACCTCCTCCGAGGACGTGGGCCGCCTCGTCTACCGGACGCTGACGACGTACGCGGCGGCACCCGGCCCGGCCGGCGGCAAGATCGTGCCGGATCTGGCGACGGACACCGGCCGCCCGAGCGACGGGGCCCGCACCTGGACCTTCACGCTCAAGGCAGGGGTGAAGTTCGAGGACGGACGGCCGATCACCAGCCGGGACATCAAGTACGGGGTCGAGCGGTCGTTCGCCGCGGAACTCCCCGAAGGCCCGCCGTACGCGCGCATGTGGCTTGCCGGGGCCCGGAGTTACAAGGGCCCCTACAAGGACAAGCAGGGGCTCGCCTCGATCGGGACCCCCGACGACCGGACGATCGTCTTCAAGCTCAGCCGGCCGGTGGCCGACTTCGGTTCCGCCGTGTCGCTGCCGATCTTCGCACCGGTTCCGCAGGACAAGGACACCGGCGTCCGCTACGACAGCAGGCCCTTCTCCTCCGGCCCGTACAAGATCGGGGCATTCGAGCCCAAGAAACGGCTCACACTGGTCCGCAACACCTACTGGAGTCCGGCCACCGACACCGTGCGCAAGGGCCTGCCGGACACGATCGTGATCGATCTCAACCTCGACGCGGCCGTCGTCGACCAGCGGCTGATCGCCGCTCAGGGACAGGACGCGGACGCGGTCGCCTTCGAGCCGGTCGGCCCGGCCTCGGTCGGGCCGGTGATGGCCAACCCCGCGGTGCACAAGAGGCTGGTCGTCGGCGAGTCCATCAACACGCGGTACCTGAGCATCAACACCCGGCACAAGCCCCTCGACGACGTCCGGGTACGGCAGGCGATCGCCTACGCGCTGGACAAGGACGCACTGCGCACCGCCCGGGGCGGCCCGATCGCCGGCCGACTCGCCACCACCCTGCTGCCGCCGTCGCTGCCCGGCGCCGTCCCCGACGATCCCTATCCGAGCCCCGGCGGCAAGGGCGATCCGGCCAAGGCCAAGGCGCTCCTGGCCCAGGCGGGCCACGCCTCGGACCTGACCCTCACCCTCGACACCCCGGCCACCGCGGGCGGTCAGACGCAGGGTGAGGTGGTGCAGGCGTCCCTGGCCAAGGCCGGGATCAAGGTGAAGATCAACGCGATCAGTTCGTCCGCGTTCTACAGCACGGTGGGCAACACCGCCCAGGAACACGACCTGGTGATCGACGGCTGGACACCCGACTGGCCCGGCGCCTCCACCTACCTGCCGCTCGTGTTCGACGGCCGGCTGATCACCCCCGAGGGCAACAACGACCACGCCCAGTACGACTCGGCCAAGGTCAACGCCCGCATCGACGCGATCGCCGCGATGAAGGACCCCGCTGCCGCCGCGACCGCCTACGGCCAACTGGCCAAGCAGATCATGGCAGATGCTCCGGTCGTGCCGTTCCTGTGGGACAAGGCGGCCGTCCTGACCGGCCCTCATGTCACCGGCGCATACGGGCACATCGCCTACGTCGGACGACTGGATCTGGTCTCCCTGGGGCTGCGCAAGTGACCGCCACGCTCCCCGCCTCCCTGCCGGCCGACGCGGCGAGCCGCGGCGGCCCCCGAGAGACGTCTGTGCTGCGCCGGCTGCTGGCACAGCGCTCCGCCGCCGTCGCTCTCACGGTGGTCGTCCTCCTGGTGCTGATCGCCCTCGCGGCCCCGCTGATCACCTGGGTCGCCGGCACGTCCCCGACCGAGTTCCACTCCGACGCGGTCAATCCGGCGCTCGGCGGACTGCCGCGCGGCACCGGAGGCGGGATCAGCGCCGGGCACTGGCTGGGCGTGGAGCCCGGCAGCGGCCGGGACATCCTCGCCCGTGTCGTGTACGGCGCCCGGGTCTCGCTGCTGATCGCCCTGCTCGCCACCGTCCTGTCGGTGTCGCTCGGCACGGCGCTCGGGCTGGCCGCCGGGTTCTTCGGCGGTTGGACCGACACGATCGTCGGCAGGCTGATGGACCTGCTGATGTCCTTCCCCGCCCTGATCTTCATGATCGCGCTGATCTCCGCGGCCCCGGGCGTGAACCGGCAACTGCTGCTGGTCGTCGTGCTCGGCTTCTTCGGCTGGCCGTACGTCGGGCGGATCGTGCGCGGCCAGGCGATGGTGCTCGCCCGCGGGGAGTTCGTGGCGGCGGCCCGGGTCCTGGGCGCCTCCCGGGGCGCGCTGCTGGTGCGGGAGGTCCTGCCCAACCTGAGCGGGCCGGTCCTCGTGGTCGCGACCATGTCGATCCCCGGCTACGTCGCCACCGAGGCGGGCCTGTCCTTCCTCGGCATCGGAGTACGCCCGCCGACCCCCTCGTGGGGCCAGATGATCGCCTCGGCGGTGCCGTGGTACGCCGCCGACCCCGTCTACTTCCTCGTCCCAGGCGCCTTTCTCTTCGTCACCGTGCTCGCCTTCAACGTGCTGGGCGACGCGGTACGGGACGCGCTCGACCCCCGGAGCCGCCGACGATGATCCTCTATGTCCTGCGCAGACTGGCCGCGACGGCGGCGATCCTGCTGGTGGTCTGCGCGGCCACCTTCGCGATCTTCTATCTGATGCCCGCCGACCCGGCCCAGGGCGCCTGCGGCAAGGCGTGCAGCCCGGAGCGCATCGCCGAGATCCGCACCACGCTCGGCCTGAACCACTCGGTGTTCGTGCAGTTCCGTGACTATCTCGTCGGCTTCACGGCGGGCCGCACGTACGGCACGGGCGCGCAGGCCGTGCACTGCCCCGCTCCATGTCTGGGATTCAGCTTCCAGACCGATCAGCCGGTGTGGCGGATGCTCACCGACCGGCTGCCGGTGAGCATCTCCATCGCCATGGGCGCCGCGGTGCTGTGGCTGATCGTCGGTGTCACGGCCGGGGTGATCTCCGCGCTGCGCCGGGGCAGCCTGTGGGACCGGGCGGCGATGACAGCCGCGCTGGGCGGTGTCTCGCTGCCCGTCTACTTCACCGCTCTGGTGCTGCAGTACCTGCTCGTCGTCAAGCTCGGTCTGCTGCCCTATCCGCAGGCGATCGCGCTCACCGCGGATCCGGTCGGCTGGGCGGAGTCCATGGTCATGCCCTGGATCACCCTGGCGATGCTCTACGCCGGGATCTACGCACGGATCACCCGCGGCGAGATGCTCGACAGCCTCGGCCAGAACTACGTCCGCACCGCCCGCGCCAAGGGTCTGCCCGAAGCGACCGTGCTGCGCCGCCATGCGCTGCGGCCGGCCTTGATGCCCATCGTGACGATCTTCGGCATGGACCTCGGCGCGCTCCTCGGCGGCGCCCTCATCACCGAGTCGGTCTTCGGTCTGCCCGGTGTGGGAAAGCTCGCCGCCGACGCGATCAACAGCGCCGACCAGCCGGTGATCCTCGGCGTGACGTTGTTCGCCGCGACCTTCGTCGTGATCGCCAACGTCGCGGTCGACCTGGTCTACGCGCTCCTGGACCCGAGAGTGAGGGCCGTGGGATGACCCTGCTGACCGTACGTGATCTGACCGTGGACTTCGCCGGCGGCGTACGCGCCGTCGACGGCCTCGATCTGGACCTGGCCGCCGGGGCGGTGCTCGGCGTGGTCGGCGAGTCGGGCAGCGGCAAGTCCGTCACCAGCCTGGCCGTCATGGGCCTGCTGCCCGATGCCCGGATCACCGGTGAAGTCCGCTTCGACGGACAGCGGTTGACCGGACTGGACCGGCGGGCACTGCGCCGGCTGCGCGGCGACCGCATCGCGATGATCTTCCAGGATCCGCTGTCCTGTCTGAACCCCTACTACCCCGTGGGCTTCCAGATCGCCGAAGCCTTCTCCGCACACCGCCGGGCCCGGCGCCGCGAGGCGCACCGGGTCGCGGTGCGCATGCTCGACCGGGTCGGCATCCCCGAGCCCGAGCGGCGCGCCCGCGCATATCCGCACGAGTTCTCCGGCGGCATGCGCCAGCGCGTGATGATCGCGATGGCCCTGTGTCTGGAGCCCGACCTGCTCATCGCCGACGAACCGACCACCGCGCTCGACGTGACCGTGCAGGCCCAGATCCTGGATCTGCTGCGGGAACTGCGGCAGCGGTCCGGCACCGCCATCATGCTCATCACCCACGACATGGGCGTGGTCGCCGGGCTGGCCGACGAGGTGGTCGTGATGTACGGCGGGCGCGCGGTCGAACGGGGCACGGTCCGCGAGGTGTTCTACCGCCCGCGCGACACGTACACCAAGGGCCTGCTGGCCTGCGTACCCCGCCTCGACGGGCCGCTGCCCGACCGGCTGCCCACCCTGTCGGCACCGGAGGTGACCGCGTGAACAGCGTGCACACACCGCTGCTCGAAGCGCGCGACCTGGTCAAGCGGTTCCCCGTACGGCACGGTCTGACCCGGCGGCTCGCCGGACACGTCAGGGCGGTCGACGGTGTGTCACTGCGGGTGGACGCGGGGGAGACGCTGGGGCTGGTCGGCGAGTCCGGCTGCGGCAAGTCCACCGTCGCCCGGCTGCTGGCCCGGCTCATCGAGCCCACCTCGGGCACCATCCGCGTGGCCGGCAGCGAACTGACCGCGCTGGACGAGCAGTCGATGCGACCGGTGCGCCGCGACCTGCAGATGGTCTTCCAGGATCCCTTCTCCTCGCTCAACCCCCGGCAGACCGTCCGGCAGATCCTGACGGCGCCGTACCGGTACCAGCAGATGACCGCCGACGAACCGGTGGAAGAGCTGCTGGAGCGGGTGGGCCTCAGGCCGGAGCACGCCGCCCGCTACCCCCACGAGTTCTCCGGCGGCCAGGCGCAGCGCATCGGCATCGCCCGGGCGCTGGCGCTGCGGCCGAGACTGGTGGTGTGCGACGAGCCCGTCTCGGCGCTCGACGTGTCGGTGCAGGCGCAGATCCTCAACCTGCTCAAGGACCTGCAGCAGGAGTACGGGCTCGCCTACGTGTTCATCGCGCACGACCTCGGCGCGGTCCGCCAGATCAGCACCCGCGTCACCGTGATGTACCTGGGCACGGTCGTGGAAACGGCCGACCGGGACACCCTCTACGGCAGCGCCGCGCACCCGTACACGCACGCCCTGCTCTCCGCCGTACCGCTGCCCGACCCGGACGCCGAACGAGCCCGCGAGCGGATCGTCCTGAGCGGCGACCTGCCCAGTCCGCTCGATCCGCCGAGTGGCTGTCCCTTCCGCACCCGGTGCCCGAGGGCGGCCGACCGCTGCGCCGCCGAGCGGCCCGTGCTGCGCGCGCTCACCGCGGGCCACGAGGTCGCCTGCCACTACCCCGAGCCGCTGCCGCAGCCGCCGTCCGTGTCGATCAGCGAGGAAAGGACCCCATGAGCCGCAGCTACCGCCTGCCCGGACTCGCCGTGACCGACCACACCTTCACCGTGCCGCTCGACCACGCCGACCCCGCGGGCCCCTCGATCCAGGTGTTCGCCCGCGAACTGGCCGACCCGGCACGCGCCGGCGAGCGACTGCCCTGGCTGCTGTATCTGCAGGGCGGACCCGGAGGCAAGTCGCCCCGGCCGCTGAACGCCACCACCGGGTGGCTCGCCCGCGCCCTCACAACCCACCGGGTGCTGCTGCTGGACCAACGGGGCACCGGACGCAGCACCCCGGTCACGGCCCGGTCGGCCGGGCGGTTCTCCGATGCCCGGGAGCTGGCCGGCCGGCTCGCCCTCTTCCGCGCGGACTCGATCGTCGCCGACGCGGAGCTGATCCGGCATCAGCTGTGCGGCGGTGAGCCATGGGAGACGCTCGGCCAGAGCTACGGCGGCTTCCTCACCCTCACCTACCTCTCCCGCGCCCCCGAAGCACTCCGTGCCTGCTACATCGCCGGTGGCCTGCCCGGCCTGGAGACCACCGCCGACGACGTCTACGCGGCCACGTATCCCCGGGTCGGGCAGAAGACGACCGCCTTCTACGCCCGCTACCCCGGTGACCGCGAACTGGTCCGGCGGATCACCGGCCTGCTGGAGCGCCGAACGGTGCGGCTGCCCGACGGGGACCGGCTCACCGTCCGGCGGCTGCGCACGCTCGGCCTGATGCTGGGCATGGGAGAGGGAGCCCAGCGCCTGCACTGGCTGCTGGACGAAGCCCTCGGCGCCGACGGCGAACTCTCGGCGACCTTCCTGCACCAGGTGATGAACCTGACCGGTCTCGTCGACAACCCGCTCTTCGCGGTGCTCCAGGAGGCCATCTTCGCGCACGGAGGCAAGCCCACCGACTGGGCCGCCGCCCGCGGGCTCGCCGACCACCCGGAGTTCGCCGAGGACGCCGACCCGCTGCTGTTCACCGGCGAGATGTTCTACCCCTGGATGTACGACGAGATCGCCGGGCTGCGGCCGTTCCGCGACGCGGTCCGGCTGCTGGCCGAGCGGACCGACTGGCCCGAGCTGTACTCCCCGCCGCGACTGGCGGCGAACCAGGTGCCGGTGGCCGCCGTGATCTACCACGACGACATGTACGTGCCAGCCGAGCTGTCCCTGCCGACCGCGCGCTCGGTCGGTGCGCTGCGCGCCTGGGTCACCAACGAGTGGGAGCACGACGGGCTGACCGCGTCCGGTGAAGGCGTGCTGTCCCGCCTGATGGACATGGCCGCCGGCCGGGCCTGACCTTCCCGCACCAACCCGAAAGCGAGACACATGGACATGACCGGATCCACACAGAGGCTGAGAGGCCTTGCCGCCGGGGCCGCGGCGGCCGCGTTCCTGTCGCTCGGAACCGCCGCCCCGACCGCGCACGCGGCCCCGGAACCGACACATGCCACCACCCCGGCCACCGACTGCGCCCTTCCCGGCGGCACCGGCTGGACGGACGAGGGCCACACCACCGACCACACCCAGTTCCAGCAGCCCCTGGGCACCAAGCATGTGCTCATGCTGTTCGTCGACTTCCCCGACGCCCAGGCAGCGGACCCCATCTCCGACTACTACCGGCAACTCGCCCCGGCCGCCCAGTGGATGAAACGCGACTCCTACGGACGGACCGCGCTCGACATCACCCCGCTGGACCGGTGGATACGGATGCCGCAGGACTCCACCAGCTACGGCTTCCAGCGCGGGATCACCTTCGAGCAGCACGAGGCGTACGTCCGCCAGGCGGTGGCAGCCGCCGACCCGTACGCCGACTTCTCCCGGTACGACATGGTCTACATCGTCCCTGCGAAGTCCGCCTCCGCGATCACCTTCTCGCCGACGTACCTGTACGACCCCACCTCCGCGGGCATCACCGCTGACGGCAAGCGCCTCAAGTGGGCCGTGACGTTCGGGCAGGACATGTGGCACTGGGGCTACAAGGTCGCCGACCACGAGACCAGCCACACCTTCGGTCTGCCCGATCTCTACGCGTTCACCGGCACCGACTACCACCGCTTCGTCGGCGGCTGGGACCTCATGGGCGACATCGCCGGCGCCTCCCCGCAGCACCTCGGATGGGAACGGTGGAAGCTCGGCTGGATCGACGACCCCCAGGTCGCCTGCCTCGCCTCGGCCGGACACCGCACCGTTCGCCTGAAGGCGGTCGAAAGCCCCGGCGGAACGAAGATCGCGGTGATCCGTACGGGCGCGACCACCGCCTATGTCGCCGAGTCCCGCAGGGCCATCGGCGCCGACAGCCAGACCTGTTCCACCGGTGTGCTCATCTACAAGGTGGACACCTCCACCCAGACCGGCTACGGCCCGGTCCAGATCGTGAACGGCAACCCGGGCGCCACCCCGCCCCCGGGCTGCCGGGCCCTGGACATGGCCGCGTTCCACTCGGGCCAGACCTTCAGCGATCCCGCCACGGGTGTGCGGATCGATGTCGGCGTCAGCAGCCCCCTCCATGACGAGATCTCGATCGGCAAGCGGTGACGGCGGCCCGCCGCCGCACCGGCTCACCCGGTGGGACAGGGCGATTCCGGATGGCACCTGCGCCACCGTGCGTAGGCCGGTGCGGCGGCACAGGTGGCGAGATAGCCCTCGGCCACCCTGCGGACGATCTCATCGCCGTATGCCGCCAGCGGTCCGTCGCGGCGCCAGCCGAGGACGTGGCGGTACCACAGCGGATCGCCGGCGAGAGGACGTACCACGACGCCGGGCACCTCGATGAAGGTCGCCTGGCAGAGACTGACGGCCAGGCCCGCCCGGACGATGTCGATCAGCTGCCGGCCCTCCGCCTCGTACGGGGTGTGCGGCTGACGGCCCGTCCGGGAGAAGACGGACGCCCAGTACTCCCGGGTGCGGTCACTGTCCGGATGGGGCATGGCCCACGCGTCCTCGAAGAGTTCCGTCAGGCTCACCTCCTCGCGGCCGGCCATCGGATGGGTGGACGGAAGCAGGGCGAAGACGGGCTCGGTGACGACCGGGCGCAGGACGACTCCCTCGCGCGGCGGGAGTTCATGGCCGGGGTTGTCGCCGAGGACCGCCGCCTCCAGGCGGCCCGCCCCGAGGTCGTCCAGCAGCGGCGACGGCGAGTACTGGCATCGGGTCGTCACCTCCGAGCCGGGGACCAACTCCCTTGCCGCCACGATGAGATCGGCCAGCAGCGGCGCGCCCACCGAACCGAGACGGACGCGGCCGGGGGCGGTTCCGCAGCGGGCGGCGCGGGCGGTGTCGGAGAGCAGGCCGTCGATGCCCGGCAGGATCGCCCGTGCCCGGGGCAGCACCAGCTCGCCCAGAGCGGTGGGCACGGCGCCGGCCTGCCCGCGGTCGAAGATCGGTCCGCCCAGCATGACTTCGATGCGCCGCAGTTGGGCGCTCAGCCCCGGTTGGGTCATACGCAACGACGCGGCGGCCCGGGTCAGACTTCCGGCCTCCGCGATCGCGCAGATCACGCGCAAGTGCCGTACCTCCAGATCCATGGCGCGGATGGTAAGGAGCGACGAGGGCATTCCGGCAGAGGTCGGGGCGGCACAGGTCCCATATGCAATGTCACACGTGACGCAAGTGTTATGGGGAGGCAGGACGCGCTCAGGGCAACTCCGACCTCCTCGACCCGGACGACCCTTTCCCGGAGGTTTTCTCCTGTGACTCCTGTGACTCCTGTGGCTCCTGTGAACGAGTCCCCTTCCGTCGTCTCCCGAAATCCGGCCGACCCCTCCGACATCGTGGTACGGCTCCCCGCCGCCGGCGCCACCTCCACGGCCGAGGCAGTGGAGGTGGCCCGCGCCGCCCAGGCCGACTGGCTCACCGGCGGTGCGGCCGCCCGCTCGGCGGCCCTCACCACCGTCGCCGAGGCCATCGAGGCCGCCGCCGAAGAGCTCTCGGCACTCGCCGTACGCGAAGTGGGCAAGCCGCTCACCGAGGCACGGGCCGAGGTGGCGCGCACGGCCGCGATCTGGCGCTACTACGCCCAGGCCCCCTTCGAGCCCACCGGCGCCGTCCATGAAACGGCGCACGGACCGGGCCTGTTGCTGACCCGGCGCCGCCCGCACGGCGTCGCGGGGCTGATCACACCGTGGAACTTCCCCTTCGCCATCCCCGGTTGGAAGGCTGCACCGGCACTGGCGACGGGCAACTCGGTCGTCCTGAAGCCGGCACCGGAGGCCACCGCATGTGCCCTGCGCCTCGCCGAGATCCTCGGCGAGGCTCTGCCCGCCGGGGTGTTCACCGTGGTCCCCGGCGGTGCCGTGGCAGGCCGGGCCGTCATCGCCGCCGCCGACGTGGTCTCCTTCACGGGCTCCACCGCAGTGGGTAACGCGGTCGTCGGGGCCGCCGTGGCCCTGGGCGTCCCGGTCCAGGCCGAGATGGGCGGGCTCAACGCGGCGATCGTCCTCCCGGACGCCGACATCAAACAGGCCGCCGCGCACATCGCCTCGGCGATCGCCGGCTACGCCGGGCAGAAGTGCACCGCCACCAGCCGTGTGATCGCCGTCGGTGCCGCCCTGGACCCGCTGCGCGAAGCCCTCACGGAGGCACTGCGCACGCTTCGGGTGGGCGACCCGGCCGACCCGGCCACGGTGTGCGGACCGCTCATCGGCGAGCAGGCCCGCGACCGGGTGGAGGAAGCCTCCCGCGGCCTGTCCGTTCTCGCCGGCGGCTCCGCTGCCGGGGAACACGGCTGGTACGCGGCACCCACCCTGGTGGAAAAGGTCCCCCCGGACCACCGGCTGCTGCGTGAGGAGGTCTTCGGCCCGATCGCGGCCCTGCTGCCCGCGGACGACCTGACGCACGCCGTACGGATCACCGACTCCAGCCGCTACGGCCTGGTCACCTCGGTCCACACGGCCGGCCTCGACGCGGTGCTGCACGGGCTCGACCGTCTGGGCACCGGCATGATCCGCGTCAACGCGCCGTCCACCGGGGTCGACTTCCATCTGCCCTTCGGTGGGACCGGGGCATCCAGCCACGGCCCGAGGGAGCAGGGCAGGGCCGCCCTGGACTTCTACAGCACGAGCCGTACGTACACCCTGACGCCCGAAGCAATGTGACATTGTACCTACACGCTGGCGGGCTCCGGTCGGGGCACGGAGGAACAGCATGGGGCATCTGAAGGCAAGCAACCTCGTCACCGCCCGGGAACGCCTGCGCGACCAGGTCGCCCACGCCCTGCGCGCCGCCCTCATCTCGGGTGAACTGCGCCCTGGCCACGTCTACTCGGCCCCGACGCTCGCCGAGGACTTCGGTATCTCCGCGACGCCCGTCCGTGAGGCGATGCTCGACCTGGCCCGCGAGGGCCTGGTCGAGCCCCTGCGCAACAAGGGCTTCCGGGTCACCGAGGTCAACGAGCACGACCTCGACCAGTACACCGAGATCCGTACCCTGATCGAGGTCCCCATGGTCGGCCGGATCACGCGGACCGCGTCGCAGGCGGACCTGGAAGCGCTGCGTCCGATCGCCGAGGAGATCGTGCGGGCCGCGCACGACCACGACCTCACCGGCTACCTGGAGGCCGACCGCCGGTTCCACCTCTCGCTGCTGGCGCTCTCCGGCAACGACCGCCTCGTCGAAACAGTCGGCGACCTGCGCAAGCGCTCCCGCCTGTACGGCCTGACCGCCCTGGACCGGCGCGGCGAACTGATCCCCTCGGCCGAGGAACACCTGGAGCTTGTGGATCTCATGCTCTCCGGCGACGACGAAGCCGCCCAGCAGTGCATGACCCGGCATCTGGGCCATGTGCGCTCACTGTGGGCCAAGGGCGAGGCACCTTCTCATTCGTAGCTGCGGCCTTCGGTATCTGTGCATGACGGGGATCACCGGGGCATCCTGCGTGTGCGTGATCGAAGGCGACGGCCGGCATGGCCGGCCGCCGGTCCAGATGTGTGCTCCCAGGTCTGGGACGACCATGGATGAAGGCAGAACACCCGCCGGTAGGGCACGAGCCGAGGCGCCGAGCGGGAAGGAAAGTGAGGCATGGGCACGACGGACTCCTCCCGAGCAGGCCACGGCCGGTCGGTGGCGGGTTCTGCCGCGCCGCCCAGTGGCCTGCTTGATCTGCTCAGCGTCGCCGCGGTGGTGCTGAACGCGAAGGGCCAGGTGGTCTTCTGGAGCCCGAAGGCCGAGGACCTGTTCGGCTACACCGCCGCGGAAGCCCTGGGTCAGCACGCGGCCCGGCTGACGGTCCACGAGGAGCACCGGGACGCGGTGATCAAGCTGTTCGCCGAGGTCATGGAATCCGGCACCGACTGGGCCGGGGCGTTCCCGATCCGGCACAAGGACGGCAGCACCCGCCTGGTGGAGTTCCGCAACATGCGGCTGCTGGACGACCTGGGTGACGTCTACGCCCTGGGCCTCGCCGCGGACCAGGCCGCTGTGGAGCGGATCGAGCGAGATGCCGCGCTTGCCATGCGTCTGGTGTCCCAGTCCCCGATCGGGCTGGCCATTCTGGACTCGGACCTGCGGTACGTGGCCATGAATCCTGCGCTCGAACGCATCACCGGTCAGTCCGCCGCCGAGCGTCTCGGCCGGCCCGTCGGCGAGATCCTGACCTACCTGGACACGGATCCCGAGGCACGTCTGCGCCGTGTCCTGGAGACGGGCGAGTCGGTCGTGGACCGGGACATCGTGTGTCGTCCCCCCTCCGACCCGGACCACGAGCACGCCTGGTCCGTCTCGTACTACAGGCTGGAGGATTCCGGTGGGCGGGTGCTGGGCCTGGCCTATTCCGTCATCGACGTCACCGAGCGTCATCGAGCCGCTGCCGAGGCGGCACAGGCTCGGCAACGGCTGACACTGATCGCGAGGGCTTCCGCCTGCGTGGGTACCACCCTCGATCTGGAAGCGACAGCGCGCGAGCTCGCCGACCTCGTCGTACCGGTCCTGGCCGATGTGGCGGCCGTGGACGTACTCGACAGCGCCCTCGACCTGCGGACCGCCCCGCACGAGGGACCGGCCCTCTTCCGCACCCTCGCCGTGAGCGCGGCCGACTCCACCGAGGCGGTCAGCGTGGCCGACCCCCCAGGGGGACTCGCCACCTACGACAGCGACCGCCTGATCACCCAGTGCGTGCGCACCCGCCAACCGGTGCTGGTGCCCCACACCACCCGTCGGGATCTGGAGCGCATCGCCCGGCATGGCGAGGCCGCCTCCCTCCTCGCGGCGGCCGGCGTTCACTCCTACCTGGCCGTACCGCTCCTGGCCCGGGGCGAAGTCCTGGGCGCCCTTGACCTCACACGCACCCAGAACCCCGCGCCTTTCGACGGCGACGACGCGTTCCTCGCCTGGGAGCTGGCCGCCCGGGCCGCGGTCTGCATCGACAACGCCCGTGGATACCAGACCCAGCGTCAAGTGGCCCTCACCCTGCAACGCAGTCTGCTTCCCGAGCGCCCCTCGCACCTGCCCGGCCTGGAGGTTGCCTGCCGCTACCAGCCCGCCGGCGCCGCGAGCGAGATCGGCGGCGACTGGTACGACGCCATACCTCTGCAGGGTGACAGAACCGCCCTGGTCGTCGGGGACGTCATGGGCAGCGGCATCAAAGCCGCCGCCACCATGGGCCAACTCCGCAGCGCCGCCCGCGCGTTCGCCGAGCTCGCCCTCGCCCCCGCCGATGCCCTTCATCACCTGGATCACCTGACCGAAGGTGCCGAGCAGACCATCACGACCTGCATCTACTGCGTCTACGACCCGCACCGGGGCACGTGCGAGATCTGCCTCGCCGGCCATCTGCCGCCGGCCCTGATGCGACTCGGCCACGCGGCACAGCTGCTCGACCTTCCCACCGGCGCGCCGCTGGGGGTGGGCGGGGTGCCCTTCGAGGCCGCCACCGTCGCCTTCCGCCCGGGCGACGAACTGGTCCTCTACACCGACGGTTTGGTCGAGACCCGAAGCGAACCCATCGACGCCCGCCTGGACACCCTCCTCGACGCCCTCACCACGACACGTGGCCACGATCTGGAAGACACATGCGACCGCGTCCTGGACCTTCTGCGCTCGCCCGGTGGCGAGGACGACGTGGCACTGCTCATCGCCCGAGCCCGGTCCTGAGCGTACGGAAGGGCTCGGCTACTCTCGGCGCCACCGACGTTCACTTCGTGATCCGGGCGAACCGCGGCCCAGTCGTCACTCGGGAGACGCCAACGCATGAACACGCCACCATCGGCACCTGCACCAGGGCGGACTGACGGGTCATCCGTTCAGATCGGCGCTCTCGTTCCGCTGACTCGACCGGGCTGGGTCGAGGCGGGCCGACACCTGCTCGCCGGGCTCGAGCTGGCCGTCGGCGAAGTCAACGACGCCGGTGGGATCGGCGGAAGACCACTGAAGCTGGTGGTCCGGGACACCGCGGCTGATCCACACAGGGCCGCGGCGGCCGTGGACGAACTGGCTCGGCTGGGCGTGGCTGCCTTGGCGGGGGAGTACCACAGCGTCGTCGCCCGGGCCGCCGCCGCCCGGGCCGACACCCTCGGCCTGCCGTTCCTCTGCTCGTCAGCGGTACTCGACGGGCTCACCGAACAGCCTACGGAGTGGGTCGCGCGCCTCGCCCCGGCGCAGTCCCACGGCTGGCGGATCTACGCGGACTTCCTCCTCGGCGCGGGCCACACCCGCATCGCCGTAGCAGCCGAGCCGAGTGTCTACTGGGCGGCCGGGACCCGCATTCTGCGGGAGTACCTCGCTCCACGCGGCGGCACCGTCATCGAACTCGACACGCGCGCGCTCGCCCCCACGGCGGTGTGCGACGAACTCGTCGGCCATCGCGCGACAGCCCTCCTTCTTCTGGTCGGGCACCCGGAGCCCGCGGTGTCGATCGTCAAGTCCGTCCGCCACGACCAGCGCCTTGCCGAGATCATGCTGGGGGCTCCGGCCGGCCAACCGGAGTTCGCCGAATGGACGAGGCTGCTGGGCGAGGACGGCGCCGCGATCCCGTTCTTGCGCTATCTGCCCGAGCGCCTCGGCCCACTCGGGGCACGAGTCGAGACGGCCCTGCGCGAGAGGCTGGCCGAGGCGCCCTCCTTCGTCGCCTTCGAGGGCTACGACACGGCCGCCGTCCTCGCCGACGTGCTGCGTGCTCACGGCTCGGACCGGGCGCGCATCGCCGAATCCTGGCCGCGCGTTGAGGTCGAAGGCACCCGCGGGCAGATCCGGTTCTCCCGCACACCGGGCATCAGCGTGTGGCAGTGGGCTTGGACGTCGGTCCAGGTCGTTGACCGGGATCCGGCGGAACCCGATCGATTTCGGGTTCTCCACGCCGGCTGAGAGAGCACGGAGGCACGACCCGGGTCCGTCAGTCCGGGCAGGGTGTTCCGGTGAGGCTCGCGCGTCACCTTCTGAGCCGCTCCGAGAGAAAGGCGATGATCTCATCACGGGCACGCACCGTCGGGTGACCCTGCTCGTTGACGAGATGTGCCGTCACGACGCTGTGGGCGCACCCGACGACGTCGCGGAAGAAGGGCGGAGGGTTCGTGTTCGCCACGTCGGCCGCGAGCACGCGGCCGTCGAACGCTTCGCCGAGCAGCGCCTGGTAGGCCGCGAACCGCCGGCCCGTGCACCACCTGTCGTCGTCGAAGCGGTAGGCGAGTACCTTCAACCCGTCTCGTCCGATGCGTTCGGCCAGGGCGACCGCGTCCTCGTCTCCGATCTCCAGCCCCCCGGGGTCGTCGAGCGGCAGCGAGGGATGATTGACGACCGGGGCGATGACGGCCGGTTCGAGTGCCATGGTCAGCGCGAAGTTGCCGGTGAAGCACAGCCCGACCGCGCCGACGCCCGGCCCGCCGCACTCCGTCTGCGCGATGCGCGCGAGACCGCGCAGCCATGCCACGACGGGACTGGTGCCGCCCCCGGCGAACGCACGGAACTCGGCGCTGACGCATGCGCGCCGGACGACGGCCTCGCCCGCCCCGGTGGTCGGGTAGGCACCGTCGACACCGAAGAGCGAGGGCAGATAGACGCAGAAGCCGGCATCACGTACCCATCGAGCCAACCGCGCGACGTCGGGGCTGATGCCCGGCATCTCGGGCATCAGGATGACGCCGGGTCCCGTCCCGGCGACGTACACGGTCTTGCCGAAGTCATCGACGCTGACGACTCTCCGGGAGAAGTCGTCCAAGGGGTCGTCGCGCCGCGTTCGCATCGTTGTCATGATCGAGAGTGTGGTGAGAAACTCCCCCCCACGTGAACCGGCGATATCGCCACATGACGCGGTGATATCGCCATCCCGTGCCGGAGCCGGAGGAACCGTGAAACCGCTGCGTCTGGGGGTGCTGGCGTATCCCGGCTGTTTCGCCTCGGAGGTGTTCGGGATCCCCGACCTGCTGGCCATGGCCGATCACATCGCGGCGGCGCACGGGCCGGATCGGCCGCCGTACGAGGTGTCCGTCGTCTCGCCCCGGCGACGGGTGGTCGCGTCCGGCGGCTCGGCCCTCGAGGTCTCGGCGTTGCGCCCCGTCGACATCCTGATCGTTCCGGGTTTCGAGCTGTCGCCCGGACTCGATCTCGACGCGACGCTCGCGAACCTGGGGCCCGAAGTGGCGTCGATCCGTTCGCAGGCCGCCTCCGGTGTCGCCGTCGTATCGATCTGTGTCGGCGCCTTCCTCGTCGCCGAGGCCGGCCTGCTCGACGGGCGCGAGGCGACGACGTCCTGGCTGTTCGCCGATCAGCTCGCCCGTCGATACGGCAAGGTGAGGGTGCGCCCCGAGCGCCTGGTGGTCACCGACCGCGGTGTGACGACGACCGCCGCCTTCAGCGCCATGTACGACTTCGCACTGCAGCTGATCCGTGAGCACGACGGCCCCCACGTCGCCCGGAGCACCGCACGCATCGCGCTCGTCGACGATGCACGCTCCACCCAGGCTCCCTACATGGACCCGGAACTGATGCCCGCCGTCGGCCATGAGTTCTCACTCGGTGTGAAGCGGTGGCTCGACCAGAATCTCGGGGCCCGCTACGACTTGTCCACGCTCGCCGAAGCGTTCCACATCAGCACCCGCACCATGCTCCGTCGCTTCCGTCAGGAGACCGGTCAGACCCCGCTCGCCTACCTGCAATCCGCCCGGGTCCGCCGGGCTCGTCATCTGCTGGAGACGACCGACAGGACCATCGTGCGCATCGCCGCCGACCTCGGGTACGCGGACACGAGCACCTTCAGCGCCCTCTTCGCCCGGCACACGGGCCGGCGGCCACGGGACTACCGCGCCACGTTCCGCCGGCCTGTTCGCGAAGCGGGCCGCAACGCCGCGCAGGGCCCTGAACTTTCAGAGCCCGGGCGGACCTAGGGCCTCCCTTTCGAAGAAGGGCCCCGGCCCGAACTCTGCCGGTACCGGGCTGCAGATCTCCACACCGGGAGGCTGGGACCAGTTCATGGAAGACCTCTTCGTCGCCGGCCCCGCCGTCCGAACCGCCGGGGGCGCCATGGACCGCGGCGCGGCCGAAGCGGAGCGTCTGTGCGACGGACGCGCCGTCGGTGTACGGCGCGGACGCGGTCGCGGTCGCGGTGGAGGGTTTCGTAACGCAGTGGCTTCATGGGTCATCTGTGCGATCCCGCGGGTCGTCACCGGCGCCATGCTCACACCATGACTGACATCCCCCACCACAACACCGCGGAACCGCAGCGTGACCCCGATCCGGCGGACGTTCCCGCAGGTGCCACCCGCAGGTCCGTCATCGCCACCCTGGGCGGCGCCACCCTCGGCGTGGCCGCGCTGGGTCTCGCCGCCACGCAGGCGACCGCCGCCACCGAGCACCAGGCCGCGGCCCGCCCGGCCGCCGCCTGCGTCCTGACCCCCGAACAGACCGAGGGGCCGTACTACCTGGACCTGGAGACGGTCCGCAGGAACATCACAGAGGGGAAGGCGGGCGTTCCGCTGACCCTCCGCGTGACGGTGGTCGACGCGGCGACCTGCGCCCCGCTGCCCCAGACGGCGGTCGACATCTGGCACTGCGACGCCCTCGGGGTCTACTCCGGTTATGTCGCCGGTGGTTCCACCCCGGACACCACCTTCCTGCGCGGCGTGCAGTTGACCGACTCCGCCGGTGTCGCGGAGTTCACCACCATCTACCCCGGCTGGTACGTCGGCCGGGCCCTCCACATCCACGTCAAGACGCATGCGGGAGGCACCGTGTCCGACGGGACGTACAACGGCGGGCACGTGTCCCATACGGGCCAGCTGTACTTCCCGGAGGCGTACAACACCAGGATCGCCGCCCTGTCGCCGTACCGGAACAACACGGCCACCCGCACGCTCAACGCGCGCGACGGCATCTACCGCAACGGCGGCTCCTCGACCCTGCTGACCCTCACCGCGGCAGGCAGTGACCTCGGCAAGGGAGTGACCGGAACCGTCGTACTCGGCATCGACCCCGCCGCCACACCCTGACGCACCGGGATGCCTGCGGTGGCCGGCCCCCCGCCACAGTGCCGGCCATCGCACGCGTGACCGCGGCCGCTCTGCTCCTGCCGGAGCCGGCCGGCGCGGTCTTCGTGGAGACACATGGCCGAAGGCGATGGTTTCGTTCCGGGGCGGTGCGGCCAGGAACCGGGGATGAGCCGGAGTCGAACCTGTGACGTGTGCGGTGCGGCGCTGACCGTGAGGCCGCACGGGGGTCGGCCGGCGCGATACTGCTCCAGCGCCTGCCGGCAGCGGGCGCTGCGGCGGCGGGCGGCTTCGGCGGTCCCGGCGGCCGGTGGGAGCGTCCTGCCGCCGGCGCTCGACTCCTTCGTCGGCCGGCAGCGCGAGCTGTCGGGCCTGCGTACCCTCCTGAAGAGCTCGCGCCTCCTCACGGTGACCGGTGCGGGCGGTGTGGGCAAGACCCGGCTGGCGCTGGAGTTCGCCAAGGGATTACCGAAGCGCTTCACGCGAGTCGACCTCGTGGAACTCGCCTCACTCCAGGACGGCGCACCGCTGACGCAGTCCCTGGCCGCCGCGCTGGGGGTGGGCGAACGAGCGGGCCGGACCGGCATCGACGTGCTGGTCCGGGCGATCGGTGACGCCTCCCAGGTGCTGATTCTGGACAACTGCGAGCATCTGGCCGAGCCGTGCGCCCGGCTGGCGGCGACCCTGCTGGGCCGCTGCCCCCGTCTGCGGATCCTGGCCACCAGCCGGGAGGCCCTGAGGGTGCCCGGAGAGACCGTGTTCCGGGTCGGCGAGCTGTCGCTGCCGCCGGCCGACGCCGGAGACGATGTGACGGCCCTCATGCGGTCCGATGCCGTACGGCTGTTCGTCGACCGCGCCGCGAGCAACTCCCCGGGGTTCACACTGCATCGGGGCAACGGCCACCTGGTGGCCGAGATCTGCCGGCGCCTGGACGGCCTGGCGCTCGCCGTCGAACTCGCGGCCCGTCACGTCGGTGCCCTCGCGCTGAGCGACATCCTGGCAGGGCTGGAAGACCAGTTCTCCCAGCTGGACCTTCTGACCGGGGGAAGCCGAACCGGACCCGCACGCCACAGCGGGCTCGCCGCAGCGGTCGACTGGAGCCATCGGCTGCTGGATCCGGCCGAGCAGACGGTCTTCCGGCGCCTTTCGGTCCTGGTCGGCGGGTTCGACGCGACCGCTGCGCAAACAGTCTGCGCCGGTGACGGCATAGGCCGACGACAGGTCTTCCGCATCCTGTGCGCCCTGGAAGCGAAGTCGCTCGTCGTACGTCTGCCGGGAGAGACAGCGCCCACCCGCTTCAGGCAGTTGAGTGCCATCCGTGTCTGCGCCCTGGACCGTCTGCGTGCATCCGGCGAGCTGCACGCCACCCTGCGCCGGGCGCTCGTGTGGCTGACCGAGCTGGTCGAGCGGGGCCGCGGGGACGTGTTCGCCGACCAGGCCGGCAGCCCGCTCGCGGCGGAACGGGACAATCTCGCCGCGGTACTGGCCGGCAGCCCCGGCCACCGCGATGCCGTATGGGTGCGGCTGACGCTGGAACTGGCGCGTGTGCACTACCAGCAGGAGCAACCGTCAGCCGCCCGTGCGCTGCTCACCGGACTGCTGCGGGGAGCCGGGGGCCGGGCGCTGGGTGGGCAGGTGCCGGCGCTCGCCGCACGAGTGGCCTGCCAGCAGGCCGATCCGGACGAGGCACTGTGCCTGGGCGAGCAGGCGGTGCAGAGCGAGCGGATGCGCCGTGACGCCGCCGGACTGGCCAACGCCCTGGACGCCCGGGCGGCGGCGCGACTGTGCCGCGGGGAGTTCGCCGAGGCCGTCGCGGATCTGCGGGAGTGCCTGGAGGTCGTCGCTTCCCTCGGCAGGCCGCAGGACACTGCCTGGTGCACGCATCACCTGGCCTGGGCGCTGCTTCAGGCCGGCGGGGAGCTGGAGGCCGACGAACTGATGTCACGGTGTCTGCCCGTGCTGAGACAGCAAGCGCCGTGGCCCCGGACCGCGGCCGCGCTGCACACCGCAGGGGCCGTACGGCTGGCCTTGGGGCGTCTGCGCAGTGCGGAGACCCTGTTCGCCGAGGTGCTGCGGATCGCTCCAGGGGCCAGTTTCCATGCCCTGTACCCCGTGGAGGGCATGGCCCTCGTGGCCGCGGAGAGCGGCGACATGCAACGTGCGCTGCGGCTGTACGAGGCGAGCGTGCAGGCGCGGCGCCGCCTGGACACCGAGCCCGAGGCTCCCTGGCGGCACAGGATGGAACAGGCGGCGGCGCGTGCCCGGACACGGCTGTCGGCAGCGGCGCAGCAGGCCGCCGTCGCCGGTGCCCGTGGGCTGCGCGGAGAGCGGCTGGTCGCATACGCGCTCGGCGCGGGGAGCGGCGAGAGCCGAACGGGGCGCGATGCCCGTGCCGCCGACGAGCGACTCGGGCTCACCGTAAGGGAGTTCACGGTGGCCGAACTCGTCGCCGAAGGGCGGACCAACCGGCAGATCGCGGACCGGCTCGGCCTTTCGATCCACACCGTCGCCACGCACTTGGACAGGATCCGCGACAAGCTGGGCCTGCGCTCTCGCACGCAGATCGCACTGTGGGTGGCCGGAAGTATGCCCACTCGTACGGACTTCGGAGCCGGGGTGGCAAAGAACTGAGAGGGCCGGCGGGCACGCGCGCCGGTCAGCCGCCGAGGGCGTGGACCATGGTGACGATCGCGGTCATCTGGGGGGCGCTCCTGACCGCGTAGTCGGAGCCGGTGTAGCCGAACCAGTCCCAGCAGCCCTGGGGGTTGACGGGCCAGACGCTGGAGGCGGCCTGCGGGTAGAGGACGACGAGGTTGTTGGTGTCGGCGTAAGTGTCGAGGTTGCCCTTCTCGGCGAAGGCGGTGCCGAGGAGCTGCTGGGCGGACAGGCAGCCGTGCAGGGCGACCACCAGCTTGCAGGGCGCGCCCTGGGCGCAGTTGGGCGGGACGTAGAGCTGGCCGGTGCCGTCCATGGACAGCGTGCGGGCGGAGCCGCCGGGGACGTACGCGTTCTGGTCGAAGTGGGTGAGCGAGCCCTGCGGAGTGCCGGTGTTGCGGGGGTTGACCGTGCCCAGCCAGGCGGTGAGCATCTCGCGCTGCGGGTCGTCGTGGCAGTTGTTCAGGAACGGGGGCAGGGTGAGTGCGCAGGGGACGACGCCGTCGGGTGTGGGCCAGGAGTGCCCGGCCGGATCCCAGTCGTGGTACGTGACGTGGGCGCCGAAGTGCTCGTAGAAGTCGACGCCGGCGCGTGAGACGAGCGGGTTGACGACCGGGTCGAGGTAGCCGTGGTAGGTGTAGACCGGCTTGCCCGCCAGGTTGGAGACCGGGTCGATACGCCCGTCGGCCGCCCACTCGGTGGCCTGCTGCTCCAGTCGGCCGACGCCGAGGCCCAGGTCGCAGGTGACGAACTCGATGACCTTGCCCTGCCCGCAGTCGTACGGACCGGCGGCGACGACCCCGGCACCGTCGAAGGTGCCGGAGTAGGCGACCTGGAACTGGGTGGCCATGAAGCCGCCGGAGGAGACACCTGTGACGTAGGTGCCGGTGATGTCCAGGTCCGGTAGCGGTGGGGCCGCGGCTTGGGCGGGCGCGGTGAGGCCGAGGGCGGCCAGAGCGGCTGCGGCGCCGAGGACGGCCGTGCCGCGGACGGCTCTGTACGGGGAGCGGAACCTCATTGTGCACACTCCGATGGGGTGGGAGGGGTGCCGTTCCGGCCCGGCGAGCCGTCGGAAGGGTGACGGGAGCGGATGGCGCCCGCGGCGCATGTGCGTGGTGCTCGGTGCCTGCGGCGAGGCCGGGCGGACCGGTCGGGCATGCGGGCCAGATAGCCAACCAATCGATTGGTTGGCTATCTGCGAGTTACCATCCGGCTTCTGCGCTACGGTGTCAACCAATCGATTGGTTGGAACTTCTTCGTGTCCGCAGGAGCAGCAGTGGAACTTCCCGCCTGGGAGCCCCGCCGGGTCGTGGCGATGGGCGCCGTCCTGCCCGAGGGGGTGACGCCGGCCGGTACGCGCGGGCGGATCCTGAAGGCGGGCCTGGAACTGTTCGCCGAGTCCGGCTTCGCCGGCGCCTCGATCCGGCAGATCGCGGGCATCGTCGGCATCAACTCCGCGACTCTGTACGCGCACTACCCCTCCAAGGGGCACGTGCTCGCCGCGTTGGTCCGCATCGGCCACGAGGAGATGCTGGCCCGCCTCACCGAGGCCGCAGCCGCCACCCGGGACGACAGCGCCGGCCGGCAGCTGGCCGCCCTGGTCCGCGCCCACGTGCTGCTCCACACCGACTATCCGTTGCTGGCGGTCGTCACCAACAGTGAACTGCACGCCCTCGCCCCCGAGCTGGCCCGGACTTCGCTCGAACTGCGCGAGCAGTGCCGCCGTATGCTCGCCGACGTCCTGGAACTCGGCGTAAGGACGGGCGAGTTCAGCCTCGACGACCCGATGCTGGCGGTGACCGCGATCGGCGGCCTCGGAGTGCAGGTCGCCCAGTGGTTCGGACCCGCCCTCCACCGCACCCGTGAACAAGTCGCCGACCAGTACGCGCAGTTCGCGCTGCGCATGGCCGGCGCCCACCGCTGAGCATTCGCCCCGTCCGCCCTTCGAGCCCAGGAGCAACCATGCGACCGGTCCTCGTCACCCGGCACGGTGCCGTCCGCGGCACCACTGGTCCGGACGGCACCGCCTGCTTCAAGAACATTCCGTACGCCGCGGCCCCGACCGGACCGCTCCGCTTCGCTCCGCCCCGCCCGCCGGCCGCATGGGACGGGATACGCGACGCCGACGCCCATGGCCCCACCGCGCCCAAGGCTCCGTACCTCCCACCGATGGACCGGCTCATCCCCGAGGTCGACATCCCGGGCGAGGACTTCCTCAACCTCAACGTCTGGACCCCCGACCCCGCGGGACGGCTGCCCGTCATGGTCTGGCTCCACGGCGGCGCGTTCAGCAACGGCTCGGGCTCCGTCCCCGGTTACGACGGCACCGCGTTCGCCCGCGATGGCGTGGTGCTGGTGACGCTGAACTACCGCCTGGGAGCGCACGGTTTCCTCTACCTGGGCCCCGAGGACACCGCCCCGGCCAACCTCGGTCTGCTGGATCAGATCGCCGCCCTGGAATGGGTGCGCGACACCATCGCCTCCTTCGGCGGCGACCCCGATCGCGTCACCGTCTTCGGCCAGTCGGCCGGTGCCATGAGCATCGGTGCGCTGCTCGCCATGCCCGCGGCCAAGGGCCTCTTCCACCGCGCCGTACTGCAGAGCGGAGCAGCCCATCACGTGCTGTCCCCCGGTTCCGCAGCACGGGTCGGGAGCCGGCTGGCCGCCCTGCTCGGGGTGCCGCCCACCCGTGCGGACCTCGCCGCCGTGGCACCGCAGCGGCTGCTGGCCGCGCAGCAGCGACTGCGCGCGGAGATCTCGGCGCGCCCGGACCCGGCACTGTGGGGCGAGGCCGCTCTCAATCTGATGCCCTTCGAACCGGTCGTCGACGGCGGCACCCTGCCGCACCCACCCATCGAGGCGATCGCGGACGGTACGGCCGCGGACGTCGAGGTGCTGGTGGGCTGCACCCGGGACGAGTTCCGTCTGTTCACCGTGCCCACCGGCCTGGCACAGCTGGTGACCGACGACCTCCTGGACAGCACGGCAGCGGCCTACGGTCTGCCGCCACAGGGGGTGCTCGCCTACCGCGCGGCCTTCCCCGGCGCGACTGCGGGCGACCTGTTCGCCGAGATCGCCACGGACTGGTTCTACCGGCTCCCCGCCCTGCGTCTGGCCGAGGCCCGGGCAGGCCGGGGCGCCCGCGCGTTCGTCTACGAGTTCGCCTGGCAGTCCCCTGCCCTTGGCGGAGGCCTCGGTGCCTGCCATGCGGCCGACGTCCCGTTCGTCTTCGACAACCTGGCCGACCCCGGCTTCGCAGCCCTGCTCGGCGACACGCCTCCGCAGCACATCGCCGACAGCATGCACGCCGCCTGGGTCGCCTTCGCCACCACCGGCGACCCCGGCTGGCCCGCCTACCGCGAACCCGAACGCACCGTTCGCCTCTTCGGCGCGACGCCCACCCTCGCCCGCGCCCCTCGCGAGCACCTGCGAGCCCTGTGGGACGGAGTGCGCTGACCGCCCGCCCCGGACGAGGGGCACGCCCAGGGCACCTCGGCGATGGCGGTCCGGGCCGGCCGAACAGGCCGGCGCCGACAGCCCGTACCGCACGGAGCACTACGAGCGATGGCATGCGCTGCTCCGTGAGCTGCTGGGCCGCGTTCCGGGCCTGACCGGCACCGATTCCGCCGACTTCACCGCGCATGCCCTGCTCGCCGCCACCCGCGCCGACCTGGTCGCCCACCTGGCCGGCGAGCAGGGTCTGCCTCGCGACGAGATGCGGGCACGCCTGGCGGAGTTCGCCGGCAGAACCCTCTGCGCGCACACGCCCCCGGGAACCGGCCGACCAACGCTGACCACGGGGCCGGTCGGGTGGCGGTCACACCCCACCGGCGGATGCGCAGGTCGGCGGAAGCAACCCTTCCTGGGTGTGCGGCGGTCTTCCCGGGCGTCGAGCCCAGAGGATCGGCCTCTGACCGTTCGTACTCGCAAACCGACTGGAAAGGGCGCACTTCATGGTGCTGCATCCCGACTTCTGCCTAGACGTTCCGGAGGGTTTCGACGACTCGGAAGCCGAGACCGGAGTGCATCCCATGGCCAGGAAGCTGTTCCTGGCCACAACCGCCGCGGAAGCTTTCAAGAAGGCCCATGAGTGGGTGCGGGACCAAGAAATCCGGCTGTCGGACGTGTCATGGGACTTCCTCCCCGGCGAGGCCGAGCCCTACTGCCTGAGCATCTATTTCACGTTCGAGCTGGATCCCGAAGGCGCCTGACCACCACTGTGCGGTTCATGCGAGGGTCCACCCGGTGGCGGGCAGGCTCGGGTCGAGCGGTATGACCATGCCGTGCACGCCGTGGGCCGCGATGAGTTCGGCGGCCACTTCGTCGAGCCGTTCCCGGCGCCGGGCGACGGGCGTTCCGGGAGATGCCATCCGCTCCGGTTGGAGCCGCGGAGCGGAGTTGCTGCCGGCCGGATGACGTCGCAGCGCGGCAGCTCGTCGGTGTGCGCGGTCACCGCGCCGGCTGGTGGGCGGAGGTCGTGGATCCCATGAACTGGACCGTGCGGCGTCGGCTGGCCGCGCGGGCCAGGGTCGCCATCGCGCGGTTGAGGCGGCCGGAGATGACGCTCGGCGGTGGGGTGCGGCGGTCGAGCGTTCGCAGTGCCGTGGCAACGACCTCCTGCGGGGACTGGCGCTTGCTGTCGCCGTCGGCCGCGTCCGTGCCGACGACGTCGAAGAACTCGGTGCTGGTCGCTCCGGGCGACAGCGCGAGCACGCGCAGCCCGGTCCCGCGGGATTCATGCCAGAGGGCCTCGGTGAAGTTCAGCACGAACGCCTTGGCCGCCGCGTAGACGGCCATGTTCGGGGTGGGGAAGTACGCGGCCATGCTCGCGACGTTGACCAGCACTCCGGTGCCGGCGGTCCGCAGCGGCTCGATGAATGCCCGGCTGATGTCGACGACGGCCGCGACGTCGACGCTGATCTCCTGGCCGAGCCGCTTGGGGTCCTCGGTGTGGAACGGGCCGAAGGTACCGAAGCCGGCGTTGTTCACGACACTGGTCACCTCCAGACCGCGGCGCGCCACCTCCTCGGCGAGGGTCTGCCCCGCGGCGGGCAGGCCGAGGTCGAGGGGGATGACTGCGGCCCGTACGCCGTGAGCCGTAGTGAGTTCGGCGGCCAGCGTCTCCAGCCGTTCCGCGCGGCGGGCCACGAGAATGACGTCTGAGCCCCGCGCGGCCATCTGCCGGGCGAACTCGGCGCCGATTCCGGCGCTGGCGCCGGTGATGAGGGTGGTCTGGCCGTGGTAGTCGACGGTGCTCATGGGCTGCTCCCGGGAAGCGGTGGACACTCTCGGCGATGACACTGCTCTGGCACTGTACGCCGAATCTGTCACACAGTGCCAGACTGGTACCGAGTGCAGAACGCGGTAGGCTACGGAGTCATGGACCATCGCGCGGGCAATCCGGCGGGACCGGGACTGCGGGAGCGCACCCGGCGAGCTGTGCAGGCCGAGATCGTCACCACTGCGATGCGGCTGTTCCTCGAGCACGGATTCGAAGCCACCACCATGGAGCAGATCGCGAACGAGATCGGCATCTCGCGACGCTCGCTGTTCCGCTACTTCGGCACCAAAGAGGACATCGTGCTCGGCGACCACGCCGACCACGGCGAGGCCCTGCGGACCGCACTGGAAGCGCGTCCCGCCGGCGAACCGCCCTGGGAAGCTCTCCGGGCGGCCCTCAAGGCACTCTACGAGTCGCTCCCTTACTCACCTGAGGACTTCCTCAAGATCACCAGCATGCTGCACGCCTCGCCCTCCCTCCGGGCGCGCCAACTGGAGAAGCGCCAGCAGTGGACGGACCTGCTCGTCCCGGACATCGTGCGGCGCCTCGGCGCAACCGCGGACCCCATGAACGAGCTGCGGGCCCGCGCGCTCGCCGCCTGCGCCCTGGCCTGCCTGGAGGCCGCAACGGAAGCCTGGGTGCGCAGCGGCGGCACGATCGACATGGAGCGGGCCTTCGACGAGGCGGTCGCCGCAGCCCGCGGATGAGGAGGCCGTCAGGCTCGGTCGCGGCGCTGCGGCCAGGAGAGGTCACTCGCCTCCGCTGCCGAGGCCGGCCGTGAAAGTGGCCGACGACTCCGGCTCATGGCCCGTTGCGCCGGGCGGATCTGGCGTCGTTGCCCGTGGCTGTCGCGTGCTCGCGGCTCCCTCAGGAGGCATCGGCGGGAACAGCGGCCAGCAGGCTGTGGAGGATGGGGCCGGCGGAGCCGCCGCCGGTGATTCCCTGTTCCACGACGCACGCCACGGCCACGTTGCCGCGGTAGGCGACGAGCCATCCGTTGTTGGGCTCGCCGTCGGAGACCTCCGCGGTACCGGTCTTCGCGCCGATGTCGCCCGAGAGGTCGGACAGGCTTCTCGCCGTGCCGTCGGTGACGGTGGTGCGCATCATCTCGCGCAGTCGCGTGACGACTTTGCCGGGGAGTGCGGCAGTGGTGGTCGTGTCCTTGGCGTCGCCCTTGATCGTGGGCTGATGGAAGGTACCGGAGACGGCGGTCGCGGTGACGGAAGCCATGATCAGCGGGTTGGCCTGGATCCTGCCCTGGCCGATCACCGAGGCGGCCTTCTCGGTCTCGTCCTTCGGAGCCGGTACCGAGCCGTCGTAGGAGGGGATGCCGACGTGCCAGTCCTGGCCGACGCCGAAGTACTTGCGGGCGACGTCGCCCAGCTCCTGGTCACCGAGCTTGCCCCGCAGGCCGATGAAGGCGGTGTTGCACGACTCCGCGAAGTCCCTCAGGAAAGTAGCGTTGCGGTGTTCGGAGGTCTCCACGTTGTGGAACTGCTTTCCGACCGTGAGGTACTTCGGACAGTCGACGATGTCCCCAGGCGCCACGGCGTCCTTGAGCAGCAGGGCGCTGCTTGTGACGATCTTCCATGTGGAGCCTGGCGCATAGGTGCCGGAAACGGCGCGGTTGAAGCCGGACGACGGGGAGTTGGCCATGGCCAGGATCTGCCCGTTGTCGATCCGGAGTGCGACCAGCGAGGCGTTCTTGCCGTCGGCGTGGGCCGCGAGAGCCTTCTCCGCGGCGGACTGCCAGGTGACGTCGAGCGTGGTGTGGACGGTTCGGCCGGCCGACGTGTCGCCCTGGCCGCCGAAGGTGGCCTCCGTACGCTCGACCTCCCCCGTGGCCCGGTCGACGAGCTGGATCGCACCTCGCGGGCCGGAACCGGAACCACCCCCGCCGGAGGCGACTTGGGCCAGGACGGGGCGCACGGACGGGTGGGCGTCGATCGAGAGGGTTTTTCCGTTCCGGTCGACAACCGGGGCCGGATCCGCGCCCCCGCGCTCCAGGTGGAACTTCGCCGTGTCGCTCAGGTGCGGGTGGACGAGGCTGAGTGTCCAGTTCACCTTCCATCCGCCCTTTTCCTGCTCGCTGAGTGACAGTTTCGACTTGTAGGTCCAGGTGCCCAGACCGGCTATGGGCATCCGCGCCGTGAAGGGGACGCTGACGTTGCCGTCCCCGCCCTCGGCGGGCGCCTCAGCCGTCAGCGCGGGTCTGCCTATGTCGAGGCCCTTGGTGAAGTTGCTCAGCACCTCCTGCGCCGTACCGGGTCGGTTGGTGCGGCCGGCCGCGTTCGGCAAGCGTCCTGCGGCCCAGTCGGCGAGGAAGGCGCGGGCTTGGGCTACGGCCGCCGGGGCGGGGCCGGAACCGGAGGCTGTGCCGCGGGCGAAGGGACCGAGGCCGGCTGCGTATGCCGCGCCCGCGACGACCGCTGTCACCACAGCTGTCGCGGTGCCGGCCCGTAACGTCTTGCGCGGCCTCCGGCGGCTGGTGATCGTGGTGGCGTGTTCGGGTTCGGACATCGTCTGGTCCTGTCTCTGTGGGCAGTTGCCGGTCTCCCCGCGTGGGGAATCCGTAGCCCGAGGAGAGCAATGCCTCGCGGTGTCTGTCCAAGACTCGTATCGAACTCGGATCGATCAACATCCGATATGGTTGCTGCTCGTGGACCTGTTACGGCACCTGGAGTGCTTCGTGGCTGTTGCAGAAGAGTCACACTTCGGCCGTGCCGCGACTCGACTGGGCATGGCCCAGCCGCCGTTGTCGCAGCGCATCCAGCGCCTGGAACGGGAGCTGGAAGTCCGGTTGTTCGAGCGCAGCAGCCGACAGGTGACCATCACCGAAGCGGGGACGCTGCTGTTGGCGGAGGCCCGTGAACTGCTGGCCCGCTCCGAGGTGTTCATGGCCACCGCGCGCCGCATTCGGGACGGCGAGACCGGGCTCCTACGAGCGGCGCTGTCGCCCGACATTCCCGGCGAGACCGTCGCCGCGCTGCTCACGGACTTCCAACGCCGTCATGAGGGACTGGAGTTGGAGCTACTGGAGCTCACCACCACCCAGCAGCTCGCCCGGTTCGCGTCACACGACCTGGACGTCGGGATCGTCCACCATCCCTGCGATGTCTCCGGTCTGGAGCTCGGCCCGGTTCTCCGTCGCGAGCTGGGTGTGCTGTTGCCGCGCGACGCCGAGGCGGCCGAACTCGACGAGGTACCGCTCGCCTCACTCGCGGGCTACGATCTGATCCTCTTCCCCCGTGCCGCGGCTCCGGCGCTGTACGACGACCTGCTGACCGCTTGCGCCCGCAACGGTTACACCCCCGCCGCAGTCCGGCACGGTCAGGGTGCCAGCTTCGTCCGCGGCCTGGTCCTGTCCGCCAACGCTGTCGCGTTCGGCCCGCGCGACGCCCAGCCCCCGGAGGCACGCGACCGGCACGCGGACCTCGCCGTCGGCATCGACGCAGGCGTTGTGTGGCGTCCGCTCGCCGGCGCCCCGCTGGCCTGGCGGCACTCCGTCGCCTGGCCCAAGGGGCGCGGCGACGCCGCCGTCAGCGCCTTCACGGAGGCGGCCACGCATGCCCTGCGCGCGACGGCCGGCGCCACCGGCGACGTACCCTCGCGGCCGTTGCACCTTCGCCCGGCATCGGAGTACTGGCTGTGACCGACATCCCTGGCCGCATTCGCGCGGCCTTCGCCGAAGCCGGTGTCACCGGCCGGCTGCACGCCCTCGACATCGACTCCGGCGCACAGATCGACGTCGGCGCGGACCAGCCGGTCTGCACCGCCAGCGTCCACAAGCTCTGCCTGCTCGTGACACTCCACGAACTGGCCGCGACGGCCCACCTGGATCTCGGCGAGCAGATCGACTGCGAGCCGGCCGGCCGCACCGCGGGCCCGACCGGACTGGCCGCCATGCTCGACCCGGTTCGCATGTCCCTGCGCGATGTGGCGTACCTGATGATGGCCGTCAGCGACAACGCCTCCGCCGACCTGCTGCTGCGGCGCGTCGGCCTCGACGCCGTCAACCGCACCACGGCTCGCCTCGGCCTCACCCGTACGCATGCCGTGCACACCTTCGGGGAGCTCTTCGCCACCATCCGCGAAGACGCCGGACCCGGCGGCGCCCAGGCCCTGGCGGACCCCCACGTCATCACCCGCCTCAGGGCGCTCGACCCGGACCGCACCAACCGCAGCGTCCCGCGCGACATGACCCGGCTGCTCGGCGCGGTATGGCGCGACGAGGCCTGCGCCCCCGAACACGGCGCCTCCATCCGCCGCCTCCTCGGCCTGCAGGTCTGGCCACACCGCCTGGCGTCCGGCTTTCCCTTCGACGACGTCCATGTCGCCGGCAAGACCGGCACCTTGCCGACGGTGCGCAACGAGGTGGGCGTCGTCGAATACCCCGACGGCGGCCGCTACGCCGTCGCCGTTTTCACCAGAACCGCCAACACGGCCGCCACCCTCCCCGCCGCCGATGCCGTCATCGGTACGGCCGCGCGCATCGCCGTCGACGCACTGCGCGCGTTCTGACGGCATGCGGTGCCTTCTGCGGTGGCAGTGCAGGGTCAATCCATGACGACATGGCCGTCCTTGGCGACTTCGTAGTACTCGGTGGAGCCGAGCTCCAGCTTGAACACCATGCCGTGCCGCTTGCGGATACCCGCGACCGATCCCGATTCGGGCTCACGCAGGCAACGTGTCACAGGAGGGTCGTTCTTCGGGCATTGCTCAGGCTCCTCGACGAGACGACGGGGATTGCGGTCATGCACCGGATCCCAGGAAAGCGTCTGTGAAGCGTCGAACAGCTGGGTCGGCTCCGGGGCATGCGGGCCGGACGGATTGGGACCGTCCCTCCGGTAGTAACCGACGAGGTGGCTGCGGTAGTAGTCGTGACCGAATGCGATGAGGGACTGGGATCGGTCGCCGGCGGCGAGTATGCCGTCGAGCACCGGGCCGATCCGCTTCGGGTCGACTCCGTAGTATGCGCTGACCCGCATCGAACAGCGGATCTTGTAGGCGTCGTCGCCGTTTGACTCGAGCCACTGCTTCGCTGTGCCACCGAAACAGGTGTCGCGCAGGACGACCATGCCCGCTCCGAGCGGAGTGTCGTTGGCGTACGCCTGTACCACCTGTCGAAGGCGGTCTTGTGCGGCCTGCCGAGCATGTACTGCTCGAGCACTGCCGGCGAGCTTGCGGACTTCTTCCGGGCTCGTGGCGCCGTCCTGGGACGAGCAGGCGGAGAGAGCCAACACGACCATGGTGGCAACCGTGCCCCATACGGCCCTGCGCGATCCTGTCATAACGTTCTGTCTCCCCCCTCAGCACCTACCGAGGGTGCGCTCTGGCACTCTGCGCCCAAGCGGGCAGGGGGCACATGAGTACCCGTACTCACCTGTGTTGGGAAACGACAGGTCGTCGACCACCCGTACTTCAAGGCGGATCGCTTCCCCCAACGCCGGGCGATCCGCCGACGCGCTCAAGGACCAGAGCGCCCCTCGGAGTGGGTAAGCCGAGGTGGAACCAGTACTTGCCCCCAGCGCCCGGCCGGCACCGATGTGGCGGAATGGATGGGTCACAAGTCCATCGAGGAGACATGTCGCAATGTGGCTCGTTGGAGCCGTCGGCCCGGGAATGGTCCGGATCTTGTCCTCGGCGAGACGGGCCTGGTCATCTGTCGGCGCCGCATCCCTCGGCTCGTGGACGGCTTCAAGCGGATGTGTTGGGCCGCCCAGCGTTACGGCGAGGTGGGCAGGCGTGGGGAGCGGAGTACGAGCAGGGTGATCTCGCTGGGGGCGAAGACGCGGAAGGGCGGGCCCCAGAAGCCGGTGCCGCGGCTGGTGTAGAGGAGGGTGCGGGTGCCGTGGTGGCTGAGGCCGGCGAGGGCGGGCTGGTCGATGCGGACGAGGTGGTGGAAGGGCCAGATCTGGCCGCCGTGGGTGTGGCCGGAGAGCTGGAGGTCGATGCCGGCGGCTGCTGCCCGGTCGATGAACTTGGGCTGGTGGGCCAGGAGCAGGACGGGGTGGTCGGGGTCGGCGCCGTCCAGGGCTCCGGCGAGATGGGCGCCGTGGCCTGCCAGGCCGGAGGACTCGGCGGTGACGTCGTCCACGCCGGCGACCACGAGGGTGTCGCCTCCGCGTTCGAGCAGCAGATGGCGGTTGCGCAGCGGCTCCCAGCCCAGCTCGTCCATGAGGTCGACCCAGCCCTGGGCCTCGCTGTAGTACTCGTGGTTGCCGGTGACGTAGACCCGGGCCCGGGTGGCCCGCACGGTTGCGAGTGGGGCGGCCTGGGCGCGGCGGCGTTCGGCCGTGCCGTCCGCGATGTCGCCGGTGTGGCAGACCAGGTCGGCTTCCAGGGTGTTGACCGTCTCGCACACCCGCGCCGACCAGCGGGCGCGATCGAGTGGGCCGTAGTGGGTGTCGGTGATGAGGACGACGCGCGTGCCGTCCAACCCGGCACCCAGCCGTGGGAGTTGCACGTCGAGTCGGCGTACGCGTGGTACGCGGCGGGCTTCGGCGTACCCCCAGGCGAGTAGTGCGGCGGTTATGCCGAGTACGGCCCACGTGACGGTTCGGGCCCGGTCCTGACTCTCGCCGACGCCGGCCACGGTCAGGACGAGGCGCAATGGGACGCCGAGCAGAATGGACCAGGTGAACAGAACCCAGCTGGTGCCCAGCAGGGTGTCACCGACGATCGCCGCCCGGTCCTGCTGGCGCCGGCCGTGGCCGCGCGCCATCGCGAGTGGCATACCGATGAGGCCGAGGATGAAGAGGGCGGTGCCGACCAGCGTGACGGGCAGCGGCCAGTGCTGGCCGCTGTACAGGAGCACCCAGCAGGGCACGGCCCACAGCAGGACGGGGGCGATCAGGGGGATGTAGCGCATCAGGCGGTGCAGTCGGCTCTGCCGCGGAGCTTGCGCCTCACCCTCAGTGGGCCGGGTGCTGCTGGTGTCGGTCACGCTTCCCCTCCCTGACCAAGCTGCCGTCTCGCGCAATGTATCCGGTCGCCCTCGGGCCGGCCGGACCGGCGTTCATGGGCGCGGCCTTCGCCCAACGTGGGCACCCCCGAAGGTCCCTTGGAGCGTAACGCGTCTATCCCGGCCCTCACGCCAGGCCGTGTGCCAGGCGTACGCGGACTTCCGCGACACCCGTAAGGCCCGCGCCACTCGCGGTGGCTTCAAACCCCGCAGCAAACATCTCGTGGGCCTGGAACCGCACCCGCTCCCGCCGGGCCTGTTCCGGCGCGGTCAGACCGCCCCCACCGGGATACCTCATCCCGCGCCAATGGCCGTCGGGTGTGACTGTTGCCGGTCTTGGCGATCGGCTGTGCGTTCTTGCCCGTCTGCGCGGCACGACGGCGCCAGGAGATCCGAGTCATGTCGCTGGCCGGCCTCCTCACCCTCGACCGCACACTGCTCCTCGCGGTCGCGCGGGGTCGCGTTGCTGCCCGCGAGGCCTCTGGTGCTGGAACCGGTGGAACGACGGACCGGCCGGCCCGAGGGCACCACGACCGGCCCGATCTGGATTCCCGGAGGCCTCGGGGACCCGTTCTTCGGCGCAGTCATCGGCCTGACCCTCGACGGCTCGGCTGTCGCCTGCCTCATCCTTGGCATCGCCCTGCCAGAGCCGTACCTGCACTTCGCGCTCGAAGCTCAGGGGTGCCGAGCAAGGCCCACCTGGCCGGAGTCGTTCGGACAGAGCGCGGCAGGGACGGTGAGGCACGGCGGTAGTGAGGGTTCCTCAGTCACCGACATCACCGGCACCGAGCCTACGCCGACTGCCGTGGGCGAAGACGGTCCGGTCACCCGACCGGACGCCGTCCTCTCGCGGATCACAGGGTGATGGCGGCCAGGATGTTCACGCCGTTCAGGTGTGGGTTGAACCAGACGCCGGCGTTGGCGCAGCGGACCGCGTAGGCCCCGGCGGAGGTGGTCGGGCGGGGCAGCAACAGACCGAGGAAGTAGCTGCCAGGACTAGTGGGGAGGCTGAGGGTGCCGGTGATGGTTTGGGTCGCCGGGGCGGCTGCGGGCTCGCTCGTCTCCGAGCGGGGGCCGGGAAGCCAGGTGCGCCAGTCGGCGCCGGTCTCGGTGACCACGCTGCTTGCTCGAGCCGGGCAACGGCGCCATCCGCTGCGTGGACCGGCGGACATCAGCACGACGGTTTCCCAGGCGCTGAACGCCAAGCTTGGCGGTGTGGCTCAGGCCCTGCCGTGGCGGCCGCGGCCCGGGCCCCGGCGTGGGCAACCTCGCCAGCACCTCCTCGGTCGCCGACCCTCGGCCTGACGACTTCTCGATCGCGCCTGGCGGGCACCGTGGCCCAGCATTGGGATCGGGCGGTGCCCGGTCGGGTCATGCTCGGGTGAGCACGATCTTCTTACCGCCGGCCCGTCCGGTGACCACCCGGGCGAACGCCGCCGGTCCCTCGCTCAGCGGCAGGGGCTCCGGTGCGAGTTTCAAGGTTCCCGCGGCGGCCTGCTCCGCCAGCCGGACAAGCTGCGCGGCGTTGGGCTCGACGTAGAGGTCCCCACTCGTGATGCCTCGTTCCTCCGCAGGCGCGTCCGAGGTCAGGGAGCACAGTCGGCCGCCGTCCCGGACCAAAGGCAGGGCGGCGTCCGCCGTGCCGGTGGCGATGGTGAGGGCGGCGTCGAACCCGCCGCGTGCCGTGGCCGGCCAGTTCGGGTCGTGGTAGTCGACGACCTCCCTCGCTCCCAGACCGAGCAGGCGCTGTGCGGCGGCAGCAGACGCGGTCGCGGTCACCTCGATGCCCTTGGCCGCGGCGAGCTGGATGGCCAGGGCTCCGGTGGCCCCGCCTCCGTTGGTGATCAGGAGGCGCTGTCCTCGGCTGAGGTCCAGCTTCTCCAGGGCCTGTACCGCGGTGAGTCCGTTGACCGGCAGCGCCGCCGCGTGCACGGCGTCCAGCCCGGGTGGGCAGGCTGCCGTGTGATCCGCGTTGATCAGAACGCGTTCGGCCCAGAAGCCGCTTCCCCCGGGCAGCGGGGCCTCGTGTGCGAGCACCCGGTCGCCCACGGCAAACCCGGTGACACCGGCGCCGACGGCCAGCACCTCGCCCGCGCCCTCCACTCCCAGCGCCGCCGGCGGGCGCAGCCCCACGTCCCAGCCGGCGCCGTTCAGCAGTTCGTCCCACGGTCCGACCCCGGCCGCCTCAACCGACACCAGGATCTGACCCGGCCCGGGAGATGACGGTTCGGGCAACTCCAGCAGGGCGACTTCCTTCTCTGCCCCGGACACTCCGCACGCCTTCACAGCAGATCCTTGTCCTCTCACTCAGTCCGGCCGACCGGGAGGTACGGGCCGGAAACCCAAAGCAGGCATCTGTGTCGACCTCGGGATCCTCGGCAGAGGTCGCTCGTGGTCTCAGCCGCATTGGTGTCGAACCTATGCAGCTAGTGGCCGGACATGTGGTCCATTCGAAGAGTGGCTGGACGGCTCGGGTGCCGAGAACCTGGGCCGGCGGGTCAGAACGGTCCGCTGAGGCTGCCGAGTCGGTCGGTCAGGCGCAGGTTCTCGGTGTAGTCGACGGGGCAGGCGATCACGGAGACGCCTTCGTCGTCGAGGGCGCGGCGCAATGCGGGCAGCAGCTGGTCGGCGGACTCGACCTGGTAGCCGTGTGCGCCGAAGCTTTCGGCGTAGGCGACCAGGTCCGGGTTGGTGAAGCGGGTGTGGCTGTGGCGGCCGAGTTCGAGTTCCATCTTCCAGGTGATCAGCCCGTACTCCTCGTCCACCAGGACGAGGACGATCAGGGGGATGTGTTCGCGGACGGCGGTCTCGAGTTCCTGGGAGTTCATCAGGAAGGAGCCGTCGCCCATCATGGCCAGGACGCGCCGGTCGGGGCGGGCCAGTTTGGCGGCGAGGGCGCCCGGCAGTGCGAAGCCCATGGTGGACAAGCCGTTGGAGACCAGGCAGGTGTCCGGTTCGTAGGTGGGGTAGAGGCGGGACATCCACATCTTCCCGGCGCCGGTGTCGGCGAGCACGATGTCGTGGCGGTCCAGTGCGGTCCGGACATCGCTCACCACACGCTGGGGCACCAGCGGGAACGCGTCGTTGTCACGCCCGTACGCGAGTTCGTCGTCGAGCAGCGCACGGATCTTCACGCTGCTTTCCGAGTCGTAGGTGAAGCCTTCGGGCAGTGCCGAAGCGAGTGCGTCCAGCGCCTGCGACAGGTCGCCCTCGATGCCCACTGCGACCGGGTAATGTGCGTCCACCTCGGAGGGGAAGCGGTGTACGTGCACGATGCGCTTGTCGCCGTTGGGGTTGATCTTGGTGGGGTCGAATTCCTGGATCTCGTAGCCGACGCAGATCACCACGTCGGCGGTGTCGAAGCCGAAGTTGCTGTAGTCGTGGTGCATGAAGCCGACCGCGCCGAGGGCGTTCGGATGGTCGTCGGGGAAGACGCCTTTGCCGTGGAAGGTGGTCGCGACCGGGATGTTCAGTCGTTCGGCGAACCGCACGAGAGCCTCCGAGGCCCGGGCTCTCGCGGCGCCATGGCCTGCCAGCACGACAGGACGCCGTGCCGTGGTGAGCACCTCGACCGCCCGCGCGATCTGCGTGAGCGACGGCGCGTCGGCGTGCACTGTGTCGATCTGCAGGGGCGCCACGTGCTCGGCGGGCCGCTCCGCTTCGATGTCCTCGGGCACGGCCAGGAACACGGCACCGGGGCGCTCGCTCTGCGCGATCTTGAAAGCCTTGCGTGTCATCTCCGGCACCGCGTCAGGGCACTCCACGCGGGCTGCCCACTGGGTGACGGGGGCGAACATCGATACCAGATCGATGACTTGATGCGACTCCTTGTGGGTGCGGCGCAGCGAGCCCTGGGCGGCCAGGGCCACCATCGGTGCGCTGTTGGTCATGGCATCGGCGGTGCCGAGCAGCAGGTTGATCGCGCCGGGGCCCAGAGTGGCCGAACACACCCCGGCCCGGCCGGTCAGTCGTCCGTAGATCTCGGCCATGAACGAGGCGGCCTGCTCGTGGCGCACCAGCACGTACCGGATCCCGGAGCCACTCAGGGCGTCGACGAAGCGGATGTTCTCCTCGCCGGGGATCCCGAAGACGTACTCGACGCCTTCGGCTCGCAGACAGCGCACCAGCAGGTGTGCGACGTCGTCCGCTGCTGCCGTGGTCCGCGACCTGGTCGCGCCTTCGGTGCCCATGAGGCGAACGTAGGTACACCTGGCTGCCCGGGCCACTCGTCCGCCGCCGACCGGGCGTGGACCGCTGTGGCTGTTCGGAGGCGTTGTGGTGGCGGCTGCCGCGGTCGGACCGCACGCTGGCGAAGTGAGAACGAACCGCCGTGCACAAAGCGGCGGCGGAACTCCGGGAGGACCGTGTGACCCCTTCGTCGCCCGACACCGACGCACCGCCGGCCCGGTACGACGACCTGCGTGCGCTGGTGATCAACTGCACCCTCAAACGCTCGCCGGAGAAGAGCAACACCCAGGGACTGATCGACCGCAGCACCGCCATCATGGACGCGCAGGGCGTGCACGTGGATGTCGTACGGGCGGTGGACCACGACATCGCGACCGGTGTGTGGCCCGACATGCGGGAGCACGGCTGGGAGACGGACGCCTGGCCCGAGCTGTACCGGCAGGTCATGGCGGCCGACATCCTGGTGCTGGCCGGCCCCATCTGGCTGGGCGACAACAGCTCCGTGACGAAGCAGGTGATCGAGCGCCTCTACGCCTGCTCCAGCCTGCTCAACGACGCGGGACAGTACGCCTACTACGGCCGCGTCGGCGGCTGCCTGATCACCGGTAACGAGGACGGCGTCAAGCACTGTGCCATGAACGTCCTCTACAGCCTCCAGCACCTGGGGTACACCATCCCGCCCCAGGCGGACGCCGGCTGGATCGGCGAGGCGGGCCCGGGCCCCTCGTACCTCGATCCGGGCTCGGGCGGGCCGGAGAACGACTTCACCAACCGCAACACCACCTTCATGACCTGGAACCTGCTGCACCTGGCCCGGGCGCTGAAGGACCTCGGCGGCATCCCCGCCTACGGCAACCAGCGCACCGCCTGGGACGCCGGCTGCCGCCGCGACTACGAGAACCCCGAGCACCGGTAACGTGATGCCGAGGGAGACCGGCGGGCGGCCGTCGGTGTCGGCTGCCGCGGCGTGGGCGACCGTTCATAGCCGAGGGCTGTGCACCGCCTCGGGCTGCTCCCCCTGTCCCGGGCCGTTCCGGGCGGAGAGGGGGATCCTCGTAGCCTGCTGCACCGCAGATCGACACCCTCGCCCGCATGCTCGGCTTGGCGCGTCCCCGTGCCCGCACCGGCGCGGGCGGCACCGGCCGCCGACGGCGACCGGAATCTGTACATTTGTGCAGTAGGGATCACGACTGTCAGTCGTGCGGTTGTACGCCCGTGCATGAACCTCGCAGGCGAGGGATTATGTCCGACTTGAGTGCGCCGATCGTGGCCACGTTCCTCGTGTACGTGGCCGTCATGATCGGAACAGGTGTCTGGGCCTACCGCCGTACGCACACCTTCGCCGACTTCGCCCTGGGCGGCCGCAGGCTCCCCGCATTCGTCGCCGCCCTGTCCGCAGGGGCCAGCGACATGTCCGGCTGGCTGTTCCTCGCCTTCCCCGGAGCGGTGTACGCGGCCGGTGTCGGCGCCAGCTGGATCGCGGTCGGCCTGGTGCTCGGTACGTACCTCAACTGGTTGTTCGTCGCGCCGAGGCTGCGCACCTACACCGAGCGCGCAGGGAACGCGGTGAGCCTTTCGGCCTACCTGGAGGAGCGTTTCGAGGACCGCACACGGATGCTCCGGATGGTCTCGGCGGCGGTGACCCTTGTGTTCTTCACCGTGTACGTGGCCAGTGGACTGGTGGCCGGCGGCCTGCTCTTCGGGCACATCTTCGGCGCCGGTTTCCGGCTCGGGGTGGCCCTGACCGCCCTGGTGATCGTCGTCTACTCATGCCTGGGCGGCTTCCTGGCCGTGAGCCTGACCCACGTCATGCAGGCCACGCTGATGTTCCTCGCCCTGCTCGTCCTCCCCGTCGTGGGTATCGCGACGCTCGGCGGCTTCGGTGCGCTTCGTGACTCCCTCGACAGCAAGACGCCCAGCCTGCTGGACATGGGTGCCAAAGTCGGCTTCACGGACGGCCGGTGGTCGGGAGGCGGCGCGTCGCTCGGCGCCGTCTCGATCATCTCGTTGCTCTCGTGGGGCCTCGGCTATTTCGGGCAGCCGCACATCCTGGCCCGCTTCATGGGCATCCGCAGCACCAGTGCCGTACCCGCGGCCCGTCGTATCGAGACCGGGTGGGTGGTCGTGGTGCTGGCCGGTGCCACAGTGGTCGGCCTGCTGGGCATCGCGCAGTTCGGCACACCGCTCCATGACCCGCAGACGGTGTACATCGCTCTGAGCCGGACCCTGTTCAGTCCGTGGGGCGCCGGTGTGATGCTGATCGCGGTGCTCGCCGCGATCATCTCGACCGCGGACAGCCAGCTCCTCGTGTCGTCCGTCGCACTCACGGAGGACTTCTACCACGCGTTCCTCAGGCGGCGCGTCTCGGACGAGGCACTGGTGTGGGTGGGCCGCTCCGCCGTCGTCGCCGTGACCCTCGTGGCCTCCGTGATCGCGCTGAGAGGCGGCGAGCTGCTGGGGATCGTGGGCTACGCCTGGGCGGGCTTCGGGGCCGCTTTCGGCCCGGTGGTCCTGCTCTCGCTGTACTGGCCGCGCATGACCTGGGCGGGGGCCATGGCCGGGATCGTGTCCGGCGCAGTCACGGTGCTCCTGTGGCGTGTGGTCAAGCCGCTGCACGGCCCCTTCTGGTCGGGCATCTACGAGATCATTCCGGGCGTCCTGGTCGCCACGGTCGCGGCCCTGATCTTCGGCAGGTTCGTCGGCCGGCCTCCGAAACGGGCCTTCTGGCGGATGCCGGGCGGCGGGGTGAGCCAGCTGATGCTCACCCCCTTCCTCAGCCACGCGCCGGTCGGCATCGCCGTTCTCGACACGGATCTGCGGTACGTCTGGGTGAACGAGCCGCTGGACCGCCAGATCCCGCTGAAGCGGCGGCTGGGGCGGCGGATGGCGGAGGTGTTGCCGCAGGCCGAGGCCGACGCCTTCGAGGAGAAGATGCGCGAGGTGCTTCGGACCGGTGCGCCGGTGATGGACTTCGAGTACCGCGGCGCCGGCTACACGGTGCACGACCGAGGCCGCGCGATCTCTGCCTCCTTCTTCGCGATGAAGGACCGCCACGACCGGAATGTCGGTGTCTGGTACATGATCATCGATGTCACTGAGCGGTGGCGGGCGCAGGAGCGACTGGCCCTGCTCAATGACGCCGCTGCGCGCATCGGCAGCACCCTGGACGTGACGCGGACCGCACAGGAACTGGCCGACGACGCGGTGCCGGCCGTCGCGGACTTCGTCGCCGTCGACCTGCTGGACTCGGTCACGAGGGGCGAGGAGCCGGCCCCCGGGCCGGTCGGTATGTCACCCGTCATCCGCCGTGCGGCCCAGCGGTCGGTCCGTGAGGGATGCCCCGAGGCGTCCCTCGCCGTGGGGGAAACAGTCCGACGTGCGCCCGAGTCGCCCGTGACCCGCTGTCTGCTGGAGAGCAGGACCCTGGTCGAGCGGGTCCTTGACCGCACCAACAGTCCGTGGGTGACCGTGGACGAGACGCTGGGCGCCTCGTTCCTGGACTACGACTTCCGCTCGGTGATGGTGGTCCCCGTGCGGGCGCGCGGCGTCACCCTGGGGGTGGCGACGTTCGCCCGGTCCCGGCGGCTGGGCCCCTTCGAGGACGACGACGTCCGCCTCGCCGAGGAACTCGTCTCCCGTGCGGCGGTGTGCATCGACAACGCACGCCGTTTCACCCGTGAGCGCACGGCGGCCCGTTCCATGCAGCGCTACCTGTTGCCGCAGGACCTGACGGGAGGGTCCGCTCTCGCCGTGGCCTCGTGGTATCTCCCGGCGGATGCCCCCAGCGGTGTGGGCGGCGACTGGTTCGACGTGATCCCGCTCTCCGGAGCGCGGGTCGCCCTGGTCGTCGGGGACGTGGCCGGGCACGGCATCAACGCGGCGGCGACGATGGGGCGCCTGCGCGTCGCGGTGCGCACGCTTGCCAACCTCGACCTCTCTCCGGACGAACTGCTGGCCCGTCTGGACGATCTGGTCATCGGCCTCATGGGGGCGCACGACATCGATGCTCCGTTCGCGGCCGAGGACGAGGCGACGGGCACCGCGTTCCTGGGCGCCACTTGCCTGTATGCCGTCTACGACCCGGTCAGCAGGCTGTGCTCCATGGCCCGGGCCGGTCACCTCCCGCCGATGATCGTCGCTCCCGACGGCGCCGCCGACATTCTGGACCTGCCCGCCGGACCGCCACTCGGCCTCGGCTACCTCCCGTTCGAGTCCATCGAGACCGAGCTGGAAGACGGCAGCCTCATCGCCCTCTACACCGACGGCCTCATTGAGTCCGTCGACCGGGACATCGACGTCGGGCTCTCCCGGCTGGGCGACGCCCTCGCGGCCCCCCTGCCGACCCTGGCGGAGACCGGCCGACGAGTGATCGACAGCCTGCTGACGGGTCCGCCTGCCGACGACGCGGCCCTGCTCCTCGCCCGTACCCGTGTCCTGGCTCCGGACCGCGTCGCCTCCTGGGACCTGCCCAGCGATCCGGCCGCCGTCGCGCACGCCCGCGACCTCGCGGCTCGGAAGCTGACGGAGTGGGGCATCCCCGATCTCACGTTCACCACGGAACTCATCGTCAGCGAACTGGTGACCAACGCGATCCGCCATGCGGCCGGACCGGTCTGCCTGCGCTTGATCCGGGATCGCGGCCTGATCTGCGAGGTCTCCGACGCCAGCAGCACCGCGCCACGGCTGCGTCACGCGCGGACCACCGACGAGGGGGGACGGGGCCTGCTGATCGTCGCCCAGATGGCCCGCCGGTGGGGCACTCGTTACACGAAGACCGGCAAGATCATCTGGACGGAGCAGGTCATTGCGGCCGACGCGATCGGCTAGCCCGGCGGGCGGATCGACTGGCGCCGTCAGGGAAGTCGGCAACAGGTCGGTGTGAGTCCTCGAACACCCGGCGACAGCTGACCCCACATGCGAAACGTTGTAGCCTCCGAACATCGCCCTTGACCTGCAGAAAGCAGGCAGGGAGCAGACGAATCGGGAGTGTCTTCGTGCTTCGTACCATGTTCGAGTCCAAGATCTAGCGTTTGGGTGTTTCCGCAGGTCGGGGCCCTGATCGCGGCGTCCGAGTCAGCAAAAGGTCAGCATTGGACCGGGCGGTGTCCCGCGTTGCTACCTTGCGGCTACCAGGGGCCTGCTGTGCCACCCGGCGCCCGCTCGGAAGGCTAGATGCGTGGCTCGGAGCTTGCCCGTGGGATGAGGTCGTTCTTCAAGGAATGCGGCTTTTCGAGACCGTTGCCCGCACCCGTACACGGTCCGGTTCCGGGATGCTCTCGGCAGGCAGCGTGAGGAGGCCGGCTACAGCACGCACGACGACGCGATCGAGTGCCTCACGCAGATCTACGCGGAGAAAAGGAAGACGGCGCCGTCAGTAGCCGAGGTCCGCCGCGAACTCGGCCGGCAGACGGTCGCGGAATACGCGGAGCAGTGGCGGCCCCGGCAGCGCAGAATGACCGAATACTCCACGGGTGGCACGTGGACAGCTCCATCAACGTGCACCTCATCCCCCGCCTCGGATCGCGGAAGCTGAATTCCGTCACGCCTCTCGTGGTCGAGCGCTTCCTGGACGAGCTGGAGACGGACGGGATCGGTCGCGGAAACCAGGTGAACATCTTCCGCACAGAAGGCGCTGATCGTCGCCGACGAAGATCTCGCGCTCGAAATCGTCATGATGGTGGGTTGCGGCTTGCGTAACGAGGAAGCCCGGGCAGTGAACGTCAACAACGTCGTGGCGGACGATGTCTACAGGGTGCATGAGCGGATCCTCTCCAACACGCACAGGCCGGCGAAGCTGAAGCACCGCAGGGCGGGGGAGTTCCGAGAGGTGCCTCTGCCGCGCTCGGTGCGCCGCGAAGCTGCCCCCTGTCACGGTGCGGCCCGCCGACGCCGCGGACAGCAGGGGGGCCAGCCACTGGGTCAGCGCGAAGTGGCCGAGGTGGTTGGTGCCGAACATCAGCTCGTGGCTGTCCTCGGTCTCTCGACGCGGCGGGTCGTCGAGGGCGACCCTGCGTTGTGGACCACCGCGTCGAGATGATCGAGGTCCAGTCTGTCTGCGGCGGTCATCGTGGCCGAGCTGCTCCACACCGTCCGCCTCACCATCAGGAACCAGACCCTCGATGCGGAGCCTTTCCTCGTCGTCGGCCTGATTGCTGGCATCGGCAAGGTGCTCATCGTGACGGCCGAGGCGGAGAAGTCCTTTCGGTGGAACGTCGAGGGGATCGAACTGCTGATCCTGGCGGGTCTGATCCTCGTGATGGCGACACCGGCGTACGTGTGGCGGCGCTCGACGCGGCCGGGCGACTATGTCCCGTTCCAGCAGGCGCAGCGCTCTCCGTCGTCGGCGCCGTCATCCACCCCGGTGCGCGGGCCCTGCTCCGATACCCTCCGCAGCCAGGGTCGCCCGCACCCGCTGCTCCTCGCGAGCAGAGCCGACGTCCCGTTCCAGGGGTGTGCGGCTCACGGCTGTCGCGAGGTCTTCCAAGGCCCGTTTTTGCAGTTCCGCCTCGCGCCGCACGACCGGACTGCCATTGCCGGCGGCGTCCTCCCACGCGTGGAGCGCCTCCTCCACGCGTCCCCAGTCCGGATTCCTGTGCTCGCGCACGGCGACTGCTGCCTTCGCGGTGTCCGTCTCCAGGGCCTCGGCGAATCGCTCCGCCTCGGGGACGAAACGGCTGTCGGCCCGCGGGACGTGGCTCTCCATGAGCATCGCCGCGCGGCCGAACCCCTTGAGCGCCTCCTGCGCCTCCTGCGCCTCGCGCGACGTCAGACCCCTGGGGCGGACCGGTTCCTGCTTTGCCCGGTCGTATGCCTCCTGCCAGGCGGCACGTGCCTCCCTGCTCTCCAGCAGCGCCCTGCGCATGTCGGCGTGATGCTCCCGGGTCGGTTCGGCGTAGTCGCGGAGCACCGCGGCCGCGTAGCGGCCGTTGGCGGCGAGCCAGTCCGCAAGCCGCCCCGGCAGTCGTGGTGTTTCCCATGCGGGGAACACCACGTACGCCAGCATCGCCAGGGCCCCGCCGAGCAGGGTGAGCACCACCCGCTCCGGGACTGTCTGCTCCCATGCCTGGCCGCCCATGCCGAGCAGGAAGACGACGTACGCGGCGGTGAAGCACTGGGAGTAGGCGTAGCCGGTACGGTTCAGCGTGTACGACAGGCCCGCCGAGACCACCGCCAGCGCGCCGGACACATGGGCGTCCGGGCCCAGGGCCCGCACCATCCCGGTGGCGAGCGCGACCCCCGCCAGGGTCCCGGCGAGACGGGCCACCGCACGCGCGTACGTCCGGTGGAAGTCGGGCCGCATCACCATCACCGAGGCGATGGGCGCCCAGTAGCCGTGGCTCAGGGGGAGCCGGGCGGCGATCAGATAGCCGAGCGTGGCCACCGCCGCCAGGCGGACGGCGTGCCGGAACACGGGCGAGTCCCGGCGGAGCTCACGGCGGACCGCCCGTACGACGACCGGGACCAGCCGGAGCATTGTCGGGCGCACCAGGAACCGGGCGCCGGTGAGGCCGGGCGGCGTGGGCGTCCTCCCGCGCGCGCAGCCGCTACCGGCGATCTCCAACGCCTCGCCGAGCAGTTCCACGAGCCGCTCGGCGGCCTGCCTCGCGGGGCCCTCCAGCACCTCGTGCTCCTCGTCGACGCGCAGGACGTCCGTGCTCCCGGGCCGCACCTCGGCGGGAGTGCCGCGGCGGATCGAACGGGCGACCGCGTCCAGAACGTCGGCGGCCGCGTCGAGCAACTCCCGCGCGCGGTCCCGCCCGGGTCCCTCCGCCGGGGCGCCGACGTCCGGGTCGGCGAGCGCCGCGACCACCGGCCGAATGCGCTCGGCGAGTCCCCGGGGGCCGTGCAGGACGGGGGGACGGGTGCGGGCCTGTGACGGCGTCACGGCAGCCGCGTCCCGGGCCGTCATCAACGGCTCCGGGTCGAACGGGGCGGTCGGGTCGTGCCGCAACCGGCGGGGCGTAGTCCGCCACGGCGGCCAGGGCGTCGGCGAGCGCGTCACGATGCGCTCCCCAACGCCGGATCGGGAACAGCAAGATCAGCACGGCCTGCGTCACGCCCCCGAGTGCGATGACCCCGGCGTGCTCCAGGGCGCGCCCGATGCTCGTGGGCAAGGTGATGGTCACCAGCATGCTGCCCACGGTCGTCGCTGCGACGATCCCAGCGGTCGATCCGACGGCCCACGCCATCCCCGCGGCAAAGGCCCATACGGCCAGCAGCGGCAGGAACGTCACGAGTCGCCCCGCCGCCAGGTAGCCCACGAAGGTGCTGAGCGCCAGACCCGCGCCCGCGCCGAGCGCCACCACCTTGCGCGGACGCCAGCTGCGCTGGAAGGTGGCCCCACCCGCGGAGTAGGCGCCGAGGGCGGCGGACGCGGCATACGCAGGGGAGACCAGCCACAGCGCCGGCCCGATGACGATCGCCACCCCAGCGGCCGCGCGCAGCGCGAGCAGGGGCTCCAGCCGCGTCTCCTCGATCGTGAGCCCGGATCGCACGACCTCCCCGAAGGCCCGCAGCCAGGTCACGGGTGTCCGCCTGGCCGGGATGCCCTGCCGGGTCGCGTCGGCCTGGTTGAGGTGCGGCAGCCCTCGGGCAAGGAAGCCTCCCACACGGCCCGCTGACTGGCTGGCGGCCGCAGCCGCTGGACGGGGTGCTGCCCCCGCGGACACTGCTGAGCGTCCGCCGTCCGTCCTCCAGGCCGGAGCGCGGGCAATCATTGTTGGTTCAGGTCCGGCCGGAGCACGGCGATTGCCGCCAGCCCCATCCGGCGGACGGGCAGATCGCCACCCGTCCCCCGGACCGGTCCAGGGGAGACAGGGGGCACGGCGGCCCCGGGTCTCTTACCGCTTGTGGCCGTTGCCGTGTCCGTTGGGATGCAGGACCACCTTGGTCCAGCCCTCGTCACGGGCGTCGAAGTGCTCGTAGGCGGTGGGGGCCTCGTCCAGGCTGAGCTCGTGGGAGACGACGAAGCTCGGCTTCGCCTTCCCGCCTGCGATCAGGTCCCGCAGCGCCCGGTTGTACTTCTTCACCGGCGCCTGCCCGGTGCCCATGCGCTGGCCCTTGAACCACATCATGCCGAAGTCGATCGGGACCTTGCCCTGCGCCTCCAGCGGCCCCTGGGCCTCGGCGCCGCCGGGGTCCTGGGGCAGGAACACGCCCACCACGCCGATGTCGCCCGTGAACCTGACCGAGTCGATCAGTCCGTTGAGCGTGAGGCTGGCGTCCTCGTGTCCCTGGGGGTCGTGTGCCTGGTAGCCGACGCATTCGCAGCCGTTGTCGGCGCCCAGACCGAGGGTGGCCCCCTTGACGACCTCCGCCGGGTTCCGCTCGGCGGTGTTGATCGGGATGGCCCCGATCTCCTCCGCCTTGCGCAGCCGGTCGGGCTGGTGGTCGGCCGTCCAGACGCGGCCGGCGCCCTTGAGGAGGGCGGAGTAGGTCGCCATCAGCCCGACGGGACCGGCTCCGAAGACGATGGTCTGGTCGCCCGGTTTGACGTGGGCCATCTCGGTGGCGTGATAGCCGGTGGGGAAGATGTCGGCGAGCATCACGTAGTCGGTCTGCCGCTCGGCGGCGTCCTGGCCCAGACGCAGCGCGTTGAAGTCGCCGTAGGGCACGCGCAGCAGCTCCGCCTGGCCGCCCTGGTAGGGGCCCATGTCGGCGAATCCGTAGGCGGCTCCGGCGAGGGCCGGTTCCGGCTGCATGGTCAGGCAGTAGTTGGTCAGGCCCTGCTCGCACTGCTTGCAGAAGCCGCAGGCGATGTTGAAGGGCAGAACCACATACTCGCCCACCTGGACCTTGCGGACGGCCGAGCCGACCTCCACGACCTGGCCCATGTTCTCGTGTCCCAGGGTGCGGCCGGACTCGAACGAGGTGCGGCCCTCGTACATGTGCAGGTCCGAACCGCAGATGTTGGTGCTGGTGATCTTGACGATGATGTCGCAGGGGTGTTCGATCTTCGCGTCCGGTACGTCCTTCACTGTGACCGTTCGCGGTCCTTCGTATACCGCTGCCTTCATGATGGCTTCCCTTGATGTCGCGGCATGGCGGTGATGGAGAGGGCGTAAAGGGCCTGACGCTCGGAAGTGCCAGCGGGGTCCGTGGCTCCGCAGCCCTCTGCGGGCCGTTCACCTGAATCAGATGGAACGGTCTTGCCGTCGGCCCGCCAGGCGGAGCTTCGGCGCTCCGGCGGCAGTTGCGTCCGGGTCCCCGTCGGCCCCCGAGGCGAAACAACCACGCACCGACCGAACAGCGGAATCTCCGGACCGGGACGACCACCGACCGACGGCACATCTCCGACTGAGGGCACCCGCTAGTCACCGTGCTCGTCCTGCAGCACCCTGCGACGCTCCTGTTCGCGCTTGGAGTAGGCGGCTGCTCGGATCGCCTCGTCGCTCTCCAAGCCCGATCCCAGCGCGCCGCCCACCGTGGCGACCGGAGCGACGAACCAGGCCAATGTCCAGTACTCCGTGACGTGCGGCGGCGTTCGTGTCGTGGAAGCGAACACCCGGTCGTTGAGGATGAACAGCGCGCACACCAGGTTGATGAGCATCAAACCCACGTAGCAGACGATCACCCCGATACCCACGGTCACGATCGTCGAGGCGTTGTAGAGAGCCGCCCTCTTCCTCGCCTCCGGCGAAACCTCATCCGTTCGATGCCACAGGTTCGCGTCCACGATCAGCCAGCCGATCATGAGAGCGACAGACCCGACCATGGCGATCACCAGGCGTGGCGTGCTCAGGGAGGTGGCCAGGTTCCAGATGGTGGAGTTCACGGTGGCGACTGCTCCCGTGGCGAGTGCGGCCGCCAGGGCTTTCGACAAGCCCGGCACCAAGCGCCACGGCCGGTTGGCGCGGACCATACCGCCGAGCACCCTCAGGTAACCGCGCGGCCCACTGACGACGTACCGCAGATCGGCGATCTCCTCCTCACCGATCTGGCCCGGATGGATAGGCGCGAGACGACCGATGAAGGGCCCCCGCAGCGGCTGACTTCCCGGAGGCCCCTCAGCCCCCGTGCCCTGCAGGCCCGCCAAGCTGAGCACGGCTTCTTCCACGGCCTGGCGGGCCCTGGTCTGCAGCCGGAAGCCCCCCAGCGTGGGAAGAGACAGCAGCGCCAAGCCGTGTTCATGACTCAGATCCACCACGAGCTTGCGCCCATGTGAGTGCAGCGGAAGGTCGGTGAGGGCCACGACGATGTCCCAGTTCCCCTCACTTCCGCGGTCCATGATCCGGCGCGTCAATGTGGACAGGTCCTCGGTCCCTGCTGTGAAGGGCTCACTGACCACCTCGACGTCGAACCGTCGTCCGTGGCCTGACCTCTCGGCGAGCCGATCAGGAAGCATCTGGGCCATGCGCTGCGCGATCTCCGTCGGCGCATCCGGATCCGCCAGAAGAGCCACGACCGTAACGTCCTGAGACGGCACCCGCATGACTCCTCACCGTCGGCTGCCCCCGCGATCGCACGTGGCCACAGGATGCCCCCGAGGTAACGCCGACGCCGCGTGACACGCTGGCCCCTGCCAGCAGGTGCAGGCGGCACGGTCGGATCTCCTCGTCCTCCCTGTGCGGGGCCCGCTCCACCGCGGGGCCACTGTTGCGTGCGCCACCGCGAACACCCGCTCCGTGCCACCCGGGCACCGCACGCCGCGCCACCGGCCACCCCACTTCGATGTCCGGCCCGGGAGTGCGCCGGCAGGGGGCAGGCGAAGGCCCCGGCTGGTTCGGGGGATCCCCAGCCGGGGCCGATCGAGAGTGGGCGCGAAGGGCGGTCGCCTCGCGGCGGGGGCTCCATAAGGCTTCAGCCGAACGATCGTCCTCATGGGCAAAGGGTGAGGCCCGGGGACACAGTTCCCTTCACGCCCACATGCGGATCAACGGTGACGTTCTCTCGAATGTTCCCTGGAGCGTCTCATACCGGGATTTCTCCGGGCGCTCGTGTGAGCGGGGCCCGGTGACGGCGCCTGTCGCGCGGTTCGCGGCGCGATCAGGTAATCAGGAACGGTGAACAAGGACGCGACCGACCCCTCGTGCATGTCCGGGGCGCCGGTGAGAACAACCTGCGGAACATCGATGTCGACGTTCCGCGGGACGCGATGGTCGCCTTCACCGGCGTCTCCGGTTCGGGCAAGTCATCGCTCGCGTTCGGCACGCTCTACGCGGAGGCCCAGCGGCGCTACTTCGAGTCCGTAGCACCGTACGCCCGAAGGCTGTTGCAACAGGTCGGCGCACCGCACGTGCAGGAAATCACCGGACTGCCACCGGCCGTGGCCCTGCAGCAGCGACGCGGGTCGCCCAGCTCGCGCTCGACGGTCGGCACCCTCACCACGCTGTCCAATCTGCTGCGCATGCTGTACTCCCGCGTCGGCACCTATCCGCCCCGGGCCGCACGGCTGGAAGCCGAGTCGTTCTCACCCAACACCGCTGCCGGCGCCTGCCCGGAGTGCCACGGACTGGGTGTCGTGCACGACGTCGCCGAGGACCTGCTCGTCCCGGATCCCTCGCTGAGCATCCGCGAGGGGGCGATCGCCGCCTGGCCGGGCGCCTGGCAGGGCGCCAACCTGCGCAGTGTCGTGAGCGGCCTGGGGATCGACATCGACCGACCGTGGCGCCGGCTCAGGAAGAAGGACCGGGACTGGCTGCTGTACACGGACGAACAGCCCTCCGTGTACGCGCTCAGGTGCAGCCACCCGTGCGGTGTGCGCGGGCGGCGATCGAGCGGCTGGGCGCGCCCGAACACGTCGCAGCAGGTCCGGCTCACCGGGGCGGGCGCCGCGCTGCTGCCGGAGGCTCGGGCCACCCTGAACGCCGCCCAGGCCGCCCAGGACGCCGTGCGCGCCGCACAGGACACGCTGCGCGGCACGGTGAACGTGGGCGCCATGGCCTCGGTCGAGGTGGTGGACCTGCCTGCGCTCCTGGGGCAGCTGCACGCGCGGCACCCGGCGATCGACGTCCGGCTGCGGCCGGCCACGGCCGGCTCGGCGGGACTGGCGCAGGCGCTGCTCAGCGGGGACCTTGACGTGGCCTTCCTGTCGCTGCCCGAACGCAAGCCCGCCGGGATCGACGCACGGGAGCTGGCCACCGTGCCGCTCGTCCTGGTGGTGAGCGCCGCCCATCCGCTCGCGCAGCGGGGAAAGGTGGCGCTCGCGGACCTCGCGGGGGAGCCCTTCGTGGACTTCCCGCCGGGCTACGGCAACCGCGAGGTGGTCGACCGGGCGTTCGCGGCGGCGGGCGTCGTACGCCGGGTGGCACTGGAAGTGCCCGACATCGACATGGGGGCGGCACTGGTCCGGCACGGTCTGGGCATCGCCTTCCTGCCCGCGTTCGCCGTTGCCCGCACCCCCGGCCTGCACGTCCTGGACGTCCACGACACCGTGCTCCGCTGGAGCATGCATCTCGGCACGTCGTCGACCCGGCGGCCCAGCTCGGCTCTGCGGGCGCTGCTCGACCTGGTCGACCTCCACGTCCTCGCCCTGTGACGCCCGGGCCGCGGCCCGGAACGTCACCGGTCGGTGGTGTCCGGGGGCCCCTGCCGTGGTCCGATGGTGGTGATGAACCAAGGTCCCGTCTTCTGGCCCGATGCGACCTCGCTGGATCAATCAGAGGAAGGGCCACCCACCCACTTCAGCCGGCAGCAGCGCGGCGCCCGCCCCGGTGCTGTGGCGGGGCAGCCCGCCCAACTGCTACTGACACCGCTCGCGCAGAAGTTCAGTGAGGCATCAGCCGGGTCCGCCCAGCACGATTTTCCACACTCGGGTCGCCACCTGGAGGTTCAGCCGGTCTTCGACGTTCGCGAGGTCGTGGCCGCTGATGTCGCGGATGCGCTGGAGCCGATAGCGCAGCGTGCTGCGGTGGATCGCGAGGGAGTCGGCGGTCTCGTCGTAGTTGCCGCCGCAGTCGAAGTACCGGGACAGGGCCTGCACCATGGCCGCGTGGTGCCGGGAGTCGTAGTCGATGAGCTGCCCGAGCCACTCGTGGACGAACGTTTCCAGTTCCCGGTAATCGCTGCCGGGTCCCAGGATGCGGTAGAGGCCGAGCTCGTCGAAGAACGTCGTGCCGTAGCGCTCGCGGGACTGGCGGCGCACCTCCAGGGCGCGCTGCGCCTCCTGGTAGTGGTGGGGGATGTCGTTCAGGGAGTCGGAAGGGGCGCTCACCCCGATCGTCCCGGACCGTGTCCCGGTCTCCCGGGCGAGTGCCTCGTACAACGCGCGGGCGTGCGGCCTGTCGCCAGTGATGAGGACGACGTGGTCGGAGCGGCGGGTCAGCAGCGAGCGCATGCCCACCGCAACGGCCGCCCGACTCACGGTCTGCGCGAAGGAATCGTCGGCGGTCCGGTTCGACCACTGCACCACGACGACGTAGTGGCTGCCGTGCAGGTCGTGTCCGACTGCCTCGGACCGGGCGTAGGCGCTCGGCTCGTCCGTCCCTGCCAGGAGGTCGTCGGCCAGCTCGCGGTGCAGCTTCAGCTCCACTTCGGCCAGATTGCGCAGGTGCGTCAGCTCCAGGGCGAGCGACGCGGCGGCGTGTCCAAGCGCGAGTACGGTGTGCTCGTCGGCTTCGTCCCGGGCATCGACCAGCGCCAGCACGCCCAGGATCTCGCCGTGCGGGCGGATCAGGGTGATCAGCCGGTCCCTTATCCGCACCGGCCCGGCCTCTTTGGCGACGGCGTGCAGCATTTCGTCCTGGCGCACGGGGTCTGGTTCGGGATAGGGGACGGGGCGGTCGGGGCCGGTCCAGGACCTCAGCCGACCGAAGCGGTCCTCGAGCAGCGCGGGAAGCCCTGTGAGTCCGTGCAGTGCGCGGGTGACAGCTTCTTCGCCGCCACCCGAGGCAGCCACGCCGGCCATGAGAGCGTGAACGGCTCGCTCGTAGCCCAGCTCAGCCACCACAGAGATCAGCTGCCGCTGGAGGGCTGTGCGTTCCTCCCGCAGCCGGTGCAGCTCCAGCGCGTCCTCGCGTTGGCGGCGGTGTGCGAAGGCGACCGACAGTGCAGCAGCGGTGTGCCGGACGAGCATGGCGAGCAGGGATCGCTCGGCCCCGGTGGGCCGGGAGCGGGACGTGACCACGAGGTAGCCGTGGAGTTCCCCAGGTCCGCGTAGACCCAGGGCGCGACCCCAGGGCTTGCCGGCTACGGTCACGTTGCCGTCCTGCCCGGCCAGCTCCCGGACCCTCCGGCCCACGGCCAAGGCATGCGTCTGCCCGTTCCTCGGGCTGGGGACCAGGTCGCCGCCCACCTTGAGGTATCCGGCCTCGGCGCTGTACGGCCCCGCGGCGACTATGTGATCCATGGCCAGGCGCAGGATCTCGCCTTCGTCCGGAGCGTCGAACTGGGCGCGGGAGAGCGCGACCAGCTCGTGGAGGGCATGGGCGGCTGGGGTGCGAGCGGGCACGCGGGGCCCCCTGGGCGCGGCCGTAGGGCGCCGCCCGGCGCTGCCCCGCGGAAGGCTGCCCTTCCGGTCGGAGTAGCGGTGGTACAGGCCGTACGCCCGACTGCCGACCATGGGATCACTCCGTCCTTCGGAGGTGAGCGGCTTTCGCGTACCCGGTCCCGGGCCGGCTACCCGAGACGTGTGGGTTCTTTCTCTCGTACTCGTGGGGCGACCGGACCCGTGCATTCCTGACTCGCCAGGCGCAGGCGTGGAGCCACCCGGTTCGACACCCTGGGGAGTGCTCGAGACCCTCCGTGCGCACCCCTGGGAACGGCGGAGATCCCACCTCTACCTGAACGAACGTGATCCGGAGAGTCGACGCAGGCGCTGCACCGGGAGGAGTTCCTCATGGCCAAGGCAGTGGGCATCGACCTGGGCACCACCAACTCGGTGATCGCCGTGTGGGAGGGCGGCGAGCCGTCCGTCGTGCCCAACAGCGAGGGCAACCGCACGACACCGTCCGTCGTGGCCTTCACCGACACCGGGGAACGTCTGGTGGGCCAGCTGGCCCGGCGCCAGGCGATCCTCAACCCCAAGGGCACCATCTACTCGGCCAAGCGGTTCATCGGCCGGCACTTCGACGAGATCTCCGACGAGGCCAGGGCGGTGGCGTACGACGTCGTCGAGGGCGACGGCGGGGCGGCCCGCTTCAAGGTGCGCGACAAGCTGTACGCGCCTGAGGAGATCAGCGCACAGGTGCTGCGCAAACTCGCCGACGACGCGTCCAAGCAGCTGGGGGAGCGGGTCACGGAGGCGGTCATCACGGTGCCCGCCTACTTCAACGACGCTCAGCGCACCGCCACGAAGGACGCCGGACGGATCGCCGGACTGGAGGTGCTGCGGATCATCAACGAGCCGACGGCGGCTGCCCTCGCGTACGGCATGGACAAGAAGGAGCACGAGACGGTCCTCGTCTTCGACCTGGGCGGCGGCACCTTCGACGTGAGCATCCTCGACGTCGGCGACGGCGTGGTGGAGGTGCGCTCCACCGCCGGCGACAGCCACCTGGGCGGCGACGACTTCGACCGGCGTCTGGTGGACTACCTCGCGGACGACTTCCAGAAGGAGAACGGCATCGACCTGCGCAAGGACCCGCAGGCGCTGCAACGACTGTTCGAGGCGGCGGAGAAGGCCAAGACCGAGCTCAGTTCTGTGACGCAGACGCAGGTCAGCCTCCCGTTCATCACCGCCGACGCCTCGGGCCCCAAGCACCTCACCGACTCGATCATGCGGTCCACTTTCGAGCAGATCACCGGCGACCTGGTGGAGCGTTGTCTGGGACCGGTGCAGCAGGCGATGGCCGACGCGAAGGTCGGCGAGAGCGACATCGACGAGGTCATCCTCGTCGGCGGTTCCACCCGCATCCCCGCTGTCCAGACTCTGGTCCGCCGGCTGACCGGCGGCAAGGAACCCAACATGAGCGTCAACCCCGACGAGGTCGTGGCCCTGGGTGCCGCGATCCAGGCCGGGGTACTCAAGGGCGAGGTCAAGGATGTCCTGCTTCTCGACGTCACACCCTTGTCGCTGGGCGTGGAGACGCGCGGCGGAGTGATGACGAAGATCATCGAGCGGAACACCACCATCCCGGTGCGCCGCAGCGAGACTTTCTCCACCGCCGAGGACAACCAGCCGGCCGTCGATGTGGTGGTCCTCCAGGGCGAGCGTGAACGGGCCGCCGACAACCGGGTGCTGGGCCGGTTCCAGCTCACCGACATCCGGCCGGCGCCGCGGGGCGAACCACAGATCGAGGTCACCTTCGACATCGACGCCAACGGCATCCTCAACGTCAAGGCCCGCGACCGGGACACCGGCAAGGAACAGGGCATCACCATCAGCGAGAGCTCCAACCTGGACCGCAGTGAGGTCGAACGCATGGTCCAGGAGGCCGAGCGCAACCGGGGCCAGGACCAGGCACTCCGCGAGGCCGTCTACGCCCGCAACGAACTCGACGCCGTCGCGTACCAGGTCGAGAAGCGCCTCGCAGAACTGGGCGACGCAGCGCCCGCGCACGAGAAGGCACGCGCCGAAATGCTCGTGTCCGACGCCCGGGCGGCGGTCAAGGAAGAGGCGGGCGTGGAGCGCGTGCGGCCTCTGACCTCCGAACTCCAGCAGGTGCTCGCCGGGCTGGTGGCCCATCAGGGCGCCGCCGCCACGGACGGCGGTCCTGGCCGGGACGCCGCCACCGGCGGTCCCACGGGTGGCGGTGGCGGTGACGATGATGTCATCGACGCCGAGTTCGACAAGGGCTGAGGCGCGCCATGCCCACCCACCCCCAGGAACCCGACCGGGCCGCGTCGGATCCGGGCGTACGGGTCCCGGAAGGCGCCGGACGCCCTCCTCGCGGGGATTTGCCCCAACCGGGCCCGCCCCGGCCCGAAGCGGCGAACGGCGAACCGGGACCCGATGCCGCCGGCCCCGCGCCTGCCGAGGACGAGTACACGACCGCGATCCAGGAACTGGAGGACCGCTGGCGGCGCGCACTCGCCGACCTCGACAACCTTCGCAAGCGTCACGCCAGGGAACTGGAGCGCGAACGGGCGGTCGAGCGGTCCCGCACGGCGGCCGCCTTCCTGCCCGTCCTCGACAACCTCGAACTCGCCCTGACCCACGCCGGCGCCGATCCGGGCGCGATCGTGGAGGGCGTCCGGGCCGTACGCGACCAGGCGGTGAACGTCCTCGAACTGCTCGGCTACCCGCGGCACGCGGAGACCGGCGTCGCCTTCGACCCGGCCCGGCACGAGGTGGTCGGTGTCGTCCAGGACCCCGACGCCCCACCGGGCACCGTCGTCGAGGTGCTGCGCCCCGGCTACGGGGACGGCGAACGGCAGCTCAGGCCTGCCGCCGTGACGGTCGCGAAGCGGGAGTGACCGGTCATGGCACGGGACTTCTACGAGGTGCTGGGCGTGTCGCGGACCGCGAGCCAGGACGAGATCCAGCAGGCATATCGCAAGCTCGCCCGCAAGTACCACCCCGACGTCAACAAGGACCCCGGGGCGGAGGAGCGTTTCAAGGACCTCAACGAGGCATACAGCGTCCTGTCGGACCCGAAGACCCGGGCCCGTTACGACCGCTTCGGCGAGGACTTCCGCAAGATCCCCGAGGACTTCGACGAACGGGTCGCGGCCGGAGCGGGCGGCGGCTTCCGCGCTCGGAGGACCGCAGGCGGTGGCGGTCCTCGCGTCCGGTACGCCACCGGCTTCGGCGACGACTTCGGCGCGGAGGGCATCGACATCGAGGACCTGTTCGGCTCCATGTTCGGAGCCGGCGCCGCCCGAGGCGGCGTCCCCGGAGCGGACCAGGAGGCCGAACTGCCGCTCACAGTCGAGGAGGCGTACCGAGGCGGCCGTCGCACCGTCACACTCGCCGGCCCCACCGGGCAGCCGCGGCGCTACGAGGTCGACGTGCCACCGGGCGTCACCGACGGGCAGCGCATCCGGCTGGCGGGTGAGGGTGGCCAGGGCAGTGGTGACGCCGCCGCGGGCGACCTGTACCTGCGGGTGCGTATCCAGCCCCACCCCCGGTTCCGGCTGGACGGCCGCGACGTGCACGTCCAGGTCCCGGTCGCCCCGTGGGAGGCGGCCCTGGGTGCGACCGTGCCGGTGCCCACCCCCGGCGGCGGCACGGCCAAGGTCACGGTGCCCGCGGGTTCGTCCAGCGGCCGGCGGCTGCGGCTGCGCGGCGAGGGCATGCCGAACCCGCGGGGCGCGAACGGCGACCTGTACGCCGAACTTCGCGTCATGGTGCCTCCCGCCCTCGGCGACCGGGAGCGCGAACTATTCGAGGAGCTCGCCGCCACCTCCTCGTTCGACCCCAGGAGGACGCGATGAACGAACGACCCGCGGGAGCGGGAGGCACCGGCCGGGCCGGCGTGGGCGCCCGTCCGGTACGAACGGGCGCCGACGTCACGGCCTCGACGGCTGTCCGGTACGCGCTCGTGCCCGTCCCCAGGCTCTCCCTGGCCGCCGTGGCCCGTCGCTCGGGCCTCCACCCCGATCTGATCCGCCGGTTCGTCGCCCTCGGCCTGGTCGACGCCGAACGCGACGCCGCGGGGCACCTGGTGTTCGACCCCACGGCCCCGGCGGTCCTTGCCCGCATCCAGCGGCTGCGCACCGGACTCTGCCTCAACTACGCATCCATCGGCCTGGTGCTCGACCTGCTCGACCGCATCAGCCTGCTCGAAGCCGCCCTGCGCGGCCGCGGCACGAGGAGTGAAACACCCCCATGGACATGAACCGTCTCACCCAGAAGTCCCAGGAAGCCCTCCAGGCGGCCCAGAGCGCGGCCGTCGGCATGGGGCAGACCGAGGTCGACGGGGAACACCTGCTGCTCGCGCTTCTCGATCAGGAGGACGGTCTGATCCCACGGTTGCTGCAACAGGCCGGCACCGAGCCGAAGGAGCTGCGCGCTGCCGTGCGCGAGGAACTCTCCCGCCGCCCGAAGGTCACCGGTCCCGGCGCGGCACCCGGCCAGGTCTTCGTCACCCAGCGCCTGTCCCGCCTGCTCGATGCCGCCGAGCGGGAGGCCAAACGCCTCAAGGACGAGTACGTGTCCGTGGAGCACCTCCTGCTCGCCCTGGCCGAGGAGGGCTCGGCGACCGCCGCCGGACGCCTGCTCAAGGAGCACGGCGTGACCCGGGATTCGTTCCTGAGCGCGCTCACCCAGGTCCGCGGCAACCAGCGCGTCACCTCCGCCAACCCTGAAGTGGCCTATGAGGCTCTGGAGAAGTACGGCCGCGACCTGGTCCTCGAGGCTCGGTCCGGGCGGCTGGACCCGGTCATCGGCCGTGATGCGGAGATCCGCCGCGTGACCCAGATCCTCAGCCGCAAGACCAAGAACAACCCCGTCCTCATCGGCGATCCCGGCGTCGGCAAGACCGCCATCGTCGAGGGCCTGGCCCAGCGCATCGTTCGCGGTGACGTCCCCGAGGGCCTGCGCGACAAGACTGTGTTCGCTCTCGACATGGGCTCCCTGGTCGCCGGCGCCAAGTACCGCGGCGAGTTCGAGGAACGCCTCAAGGCCGTGCTGTCCGAGGTGAAGGCCGCCCAGGGACGCATTCTGCTCTTCGTTGACGAACTCCACACCGTCGTAGGCGCGGGCGCCGCCGAAGGGGCCATGGACGCGGGCAACATGCTCAAGCCGATGCTCGCCCGCGGCGAACTCCAGATGATCGGCGCCACCACCCTCGACGAGTACCGCAAGCACATCGAGAAGGACGCCGCCCTCGAACGCCGCTTCCAGCAGGTGCTGGTCGACGAGCCGAGCGTGGAGGACACCATCTCCATCCTGCGCGGACTGCGCGAACGCCTCGAGGTCTTCCACGGTGTGAAGATCCAGGACACCGCACTGGTCTCCGCGGCCACCCTCAGTCACCGCTACATCACCGACCGGTTCCTGCCCGACAAGGCCATCGACCTCGTGGACGAGGCGTGCGCCCGGCTGCGTACCGAGATCGACTCGATGCCCGCCGAACTCGACGAGATCACCCGCCGCGTCACCCGCCTGGAGATCGAGGAGGCGGCCCTGTCCAAGGAGACCGACGCCGCCAGCAAAGCCCGCCTGGAGGAACTGCGCAAGGAACTGGCCGACCTGCGCGGCGAGGTCGACGCCAAACACGCCCAGTGGGAGGCCGAACGGCAGGCCATCCGCCGCGTGCAGGAACTGCGCCAGGAACTGGAGCAGGTCCGCCACGAGGCGGAGGAGGCCGAACGCGCCTACGACCTCAACCGCGCCGCCGAACTCCGCTACGGCCGCCTCCAGGACCTGGAGCGCCGGCTGAAGGCCGAGGAGGAGCAACTCGCCGCCAAACAAGGGCAGAACCGGCTGCTGCGCGAGGTCGTCACCGAGGAGGAGATCGCCGAGATCGTCGCAGCCTGGACCGGCATCCCCGTCGCCCGTCTCCAGGAGGGCGAACGCGAGAAGCTGCTGCGCCTCGACGAGATCCTGCGCGAGCGTGTCATCGGCCAGGACGAGGCCGTCAAACTCGTCGCCGACGCCATCATCCGCGCCCGCTCCGGCATCCGCGACCCGCGCCGCCCCATCGGCTCGTTCATCTTCCTCGGTCCCACCGGCGTCGGGAAGACCGAGCTGGCCAAGACCCTCGCGGCGGCCCTGTTCGACTCCGAGGAGAACATGGTCCGCCTCGACATGAGTGAGTACCAGGAGCGGCACACCGTCAGCCGGCTCATGGGCGCACCACCCGGATACGTCGGCTACGAGGAAGGCGGCCAGCTCACCGAGGCCGTACGCCGCAAGCCGTACTCGGTCGTGCTGTTCGACGAGATCGAGAAGGCGCACACCGATGTCTTCAACACCCTGCTGCAGGTCCTCGACGACGGCCGCATCACCGACTCCCAGGGCCGCACCGTCGACTTCCGCAACACCGTGATCATCATGACGTCCAACATCGGCTCCGAGCACCTCCTCGACGGCGCCACCGCCGAGGGCGAGATCAAGCCGGACGCCCGCGCCCTGGTGATGGGCGAGCTGCGCGGGCACTTCCGCCCGGAGTTCCTCAACCGCGTCGACGACATCGTGCTGTTCAAACCGCTCGGCGAGCGGCAGATCGAGCGGATCGTGGAGCTGCAGTTCGACGAGCTGCGCCGCCGGCTCGCCGAACGCCGCATCACCGTTGAACTCACCGAAGCAGCCAGGGAGTCGATCGCCCACCAGGGCTACGACCCGGTGTACGGGGCCCGGCCGCTGCGCCGCTACATCTCCCATGAGGTCGAGACGATGGTCGGGCGCGCCCTGCTGCGCGGTGACGTCCAGGACGGCGCGACGGTCCGCGTCGACGCCGAACATGGAGAGCTGGTGGTCACCTACGACCAGCCCGAGGACGTGAAGGGAGCGCGGGCGGCATGAGCACGATGCAGGCGACGACCGTCAGTTGTCCCAGCTGCGGGCGCACCAACCGGGTGCCCGTGGCCGCGGAGGGCCGCCCCAAGTGCGGCCACTGCAAGCAGCCCCTGCCGTGGATGGTGGACGCGGGCGACGACGACTTCACCGAGGTCGCCGAGCGGGCCGACATCCCCGTCGTGGTCGACCTGTGGGCCACCTGGTGCGGCCCCTGCCGCATGGGTCAGCCCCGCACTGGAGAAGGTCGCCACCGATCTCGCCGGCCGAATCAAACTCGTCAAGGTCGACGTCGACAAGAACCCGCGACTGTCGCAGCGGTTCGAGGTCCAGGCCGTACCGACACTGCTCATCCTCGACCAGGGCGAGACGGTCGCCCGGCAGGCGGGGGCGGCGCCCGCCCCCGCTCTGCGCCAGTGGGTGGAACAGTCGATCACCGCCCGGAAAGGGTGATCCGGATGACCCTGCACGCAGACCCCCACCTCGCGCTTGCCCGGCCGGTCCAGCCGCTGACCCCAGAAGGGTGCCAGGAGTGTCTGATGCTCGGCTCCCCGTGGGTCCACCTGAGGCTCTGCCTGACCTGCGGACACGTCGGCTGCTGCGACTCCTCGCCGAACAAGCACGCGCGCAGGCACGCAGCTGCCGACGCTCATCCGATCGTGCAGTCGTTCCAGCCCGGCGAGGAATGGCGCTGGTGCTACGTTCACGAGGCGTTCGTCTGATGTCCGGCGACCAGTCGCTGCCGGGCGAAGAACCGGTGCCGGAGAAAGCGGACGAGGCAGCCTTCTGGGAGACCCCGGACATCTACGGCGCGTATCCGCGCCTCACGGAGGACCAGATAGCACGTCTGGCGGAGCGCGGGCAACGCCGGACCATGGCTCCGAACGACGTGCTGATCCGGGAGGGGGAGCGCTGCGAGGCGTTCTTCGTCGTCCTCAGCGGTTCCGTCGCCGTCGTCGAGGACTACGGCACTCCCGAGGAGCACGTGCTGCGCGTGCACGGCCCCGGTCGCTTCATCGGTGAACTCGGCCTGCTGTACGGACAAGTGGCCTTCTACACCGCTGTCGCGAGGGAGCCCGGCGAGGTCCTCGTCGTCTCCCTGGAGCAGTTGCGCCACCTGGTGTCCCAGGACTCCACCATCGGGGACGTCGTGCTGCGCGCCTGTCTGGGCCGTCGCGCGCTGCTCGTCGGACAGGGCGCCGGCTTCCGCATCATCGGCTCGCGCTACTCGCCCGACACCAGACGGCTGCGGGAGTTCGCCGTCCGCAACCGGCTGCCGCACCGCTGGATCGACCTGGAGACCGACGAGGAGGCCGAAGAGCTGCTGCGCCGCTTCGGCGTCGGCCCGGCGGAGACACCACTCGTCATCTGGCGGGACACCACCCTGTTGCGCAACCCCAGCAACGCGGAACTGGCCCGGCTCATCGGCCTGCCGTCACTACCCGCCGGAGACCGTCACGGCGACGTCCTCATCGTAGGCTCCGGACCCGCCGGCCTCGCTGCCGCGGTGTACGCCGCCTCCGAGGGCCTGAGCACCACGGTGGTGGAGGCGATGGCCACCGGCGGCCAGGCCGGCACGTCGTCCCGCATCGAGAATCTGCTCGGCTTCCCCTCCGGCATCTCCGGCGCCGAACTCACCGAGCGCGCCGTGCTCCAGGCCGACAAATTCGGCGCCAGGATCAGCCTTCCGCTGGAGGCGACCGGTCTCCATCCCAAGGACGAGGACCACTACGTGGTGGCGTTCGCCGACGGCAGCGAGATCGCCGCCCGCGCCGTCGTCCTGGCCATGGGTGCCCGCTACCGCCGGCTCCAGGTGCCCGGCATCGAACGCCTGGAGGGAACGAGCGTGCACTACTCGGCGACCGTCTACGAGGCCCAGCAGTGCCGCACCGACCCGGTGGCCGTCGTCGGCGGAGGCAACTCGGCGGGCCAGGCGGTGCTGTTCCTCGCCGGGTACGCGCCGAAGGTGCATCTGCTGGTCCGAGGAGCTGGCCTTGAGGCCAACATGTCCCGCTACCTGGTCGACCAGGTCGAGCGCCATCCGCGGGTGGAGGTCATGCTGCACACCGAGGTCACCGAGGTCATCGGCCAGGAAGTGCTGGAGGAGCTCGACGTGGTCGACAACCGCACGGGCGGGCACCGCCGGCTCGCGGTACGGAGCCTGTTCGTCTTCACCGGCGCCGACCCTCACACCGAGTGGCTCGCCGGCATCATCGCCCTCGACTCCCGCGGCTTCGTCCTCACCGGGCCGGAGGCCCAGGAAGCCTGCGCCTCCCCCGAGGTGTGGCACGGCCGCGGGCGCTCGTGCATGACCCTGGAGGCCAGCCTGCCGGGGGTCTTCGCGGTAGGGGACGTCCGTAGCGGCTCGGTGAAGCGGGTGGCCTCCGCCGCCGGTGAGGGCGCAATGGCCATCCACTTCGTCCACCGGCACCTGGGGCACTCGGCCGTACCCGGCACCACGGGCACGTCAGCTGCCGCGGGCCACTCGGACGTCTCCCCACGCATACGTCACAAGGAGTCCGCATGGCTCGCATGACGCATGGCGGACGATGAGATCACGAGAAGGAAGAAGGAGGCGATTGCGATGGCCATGCCCGTCCGGCGCCACCGCGGTGGCGGCCTGCAGGAAAGGCCCGTCTGGGCACCCACCCCTGTCAATCCCCTGGTCGAGTTCGACGAACTGCTCAACCAGATGAGCGGCCTGCTGGAGTCGACGGTGGGCGCGGCACCCGCGGTTGCGTGGACGCCTCTCGCGGACGTGTCCGAGTCCGAGGACGCGTTCCACATAGAGATCGAACTCCCCGGAGTGAAGAGCAAGGACATTGACGTAGAGGCCAACGGTCCCGAACTCGTGGTCACCGGAGAGATCAAGGAGCGGGAGCGCAAGGGCGTCCTGCGCCGCAGCACCCGCCGCGTCGGAGCCTTCGAGTACCGCTTGCGGCTGCCCGGAGAACTGGACACCCACAAGATCAAGGCTGAGATGCAGGACGGAGTGCTCAGCATCACCGTCCCCAAGGCCGACGTCGCAAAGCCGCGACACGTCGAGATCACCGAGACGAGTGAAAGTACCGAGAGCAGCGGCTGAGACGCGAGCGCCGCGGTTCCGGTCACCCATCCGGCACTCTGGCCGGGCCGGCGGGGCTCGACACCCCTCACGGCGGCGGAGAAACGCGCTACGTGGCTCCCCACCGTTGGCGGTTCTTGCTGCTGGTCTCGCTGACCTTCTTCGTGGCCTACGCGGGAGCGAACTCGGCCTGTCCGACGGTGAGCGAGGTCCTGAAAAGCGCCGACCGCACCGCCCGCCGCCGGGAGTAGGAGCCCGCCGTTACCGCCCGGGCACCGGACCGGGCAGCACCCTGTACTCGCCGAGGATGGCCGGCACCGCGGGCACGGCAGGTCGTACGTCCGCCATGGCCGAACAACGCCTCGACGACGAAATCGAACAGATAACCCACGCGCTCCAAGAAGCCGGCCCGACGAGCGGCGACCGACTCGAACAGGCGGTGGGCGGCCGTTCCTGGGGCCCCCGGCGCTTCCGCCGTGCCCTGCGTGAGTCTCGGGCCAAGGCCCTTGCGAACGGCAGCTACGCGCCGGCGGGCGGACCCGGCCGGCCCGACGGCGCACCGGGCGACCCTCATGACCAGCGGTGACCGGGGCAGAAGGAAGTCGGCTATGAGAAATACGACGGATTCCTCGCCCGTGTGCGCGAGCGAGGCGAATACAACGACCAGGACGAAGCCGCGGACGTCACCAACGCCGTGCTGGAAGTGCTGGCCCAGCGGATCAGCCCGGGAGAGGTCAAGGACCTCGCATCCCAGCTGCCCGGCCCGCTGGGACAAGTCCTGGACCATGCCGCGCCGCAGCAGGCGCGAAGCTTCGGGATCGAAGAGTTCTACCGCCGGGTCGCCGAGCGCACCCATGCCCGGCCGCGTACGGCGCAGTGGGACGCCAGCGCGGTCCTGACCACCGTCGCCGACGCTGTCACTGGCGGAGAGCTGAACCACATCATCAGCCAGCTCCCCTCCAGTTACGCGGTCCTGTTCGGCAAGGCCGGTCATCACCGTGCGTGCCGACGGCACCGCCGACTTCCTGCCCACGCCCGGTGGCCTCCTCGTCGGCATCCTGCCCTCCGCACGCTTCACCGCGGCCACTGCCGTGCTCGGCCCCGGCGGCATGCTCCTGCTCCACACCCGACGGCATCACCGAGGCGCGCACCGGTGAAGACCACACCGGCCCGTACGGGAACGAAGCCCTGCTCGCCTTCGCCGCCGACCACGCCGGCAAGCCCCCGCCCGCTGCGATCCAGGCCCTGACCGGCCTGCTGCACAGCTTCGGTGACGGCCTCGACGACGACACCGCACTGCTCGCCCTCGGTGTCCCAGCCCCCAACCCCCGGACGAGAAGCAGCCGATGAGCCCACTGAAGATCACCATCCGAGACGCTGCCACCGGTCCCGTTCTGGAGATCTTCGGCGAGCTCTACTACGGCAGCGCCACGGGACTACTTGAAGTGATCCCCACGATCACCCTCCGACCGGGCCAGCACTTCATCCTGGACCTGGGCGGCATGGCATTCTGCGACTCCAGCGGCCTCAGCGCCCTCATCGCCGCCCACGCCGCCCACGCCGCCCAAGCGGACCTCGCACTCGCAGCGGTACCCACCCACACCCTACGCACCCGGCGCATCGTCGGTCTCGACCAGACCTTCCCCATCCACTGGGACAGGGAGACCATCCCCCGTTCCTGAGGACGGAGTGGGCTGACCGGGCAATGACGCAACAGCATGGCCATGGTCAATCCGCAGAATGCCGAACAGGACGTGGGGACGCCCGTAGGCCGCCCGTACGCGGCCGCTCACCTCGTGCGCCTATGGTCTTCAGAATCCTAGGCGGGCATGGGGTCCTGGCGGGCGGTGCACGGCCCTTCACAGGTGTCGCCGTGGGTCAGGCGCGCCCGGCCCGGTGGGGCCCCCGCCCACTACGCGGCAGCGCAGCCCAGGTGAGCCGAGTGACAGCGGTTGCAACCGCGCCGAAGTACCCGGAAGGGCTTTCCCGAGGCGTGTACGGGAAGGCCCTTCGGAGAAAGGAGATGTCGTCAGTGCCTGAAGGCGTCCTTGGCCTTCTCCTTGGCCTCACGGGCATCGGCCATGCTGTTTTCCGCTTGTCCTTCGGCGGCCATGCGGTCATTCCCGATGGCGCTTCCCACGGCCTCCTTGGCCTTGCCCTCGGCCTGCTCGGTCTTCGCCTTGGCCTTTTCGCCGGCAGTCATGGGATGCGCCTCCTCATTGCTTCGGTGCTGTTTTCGCTGTAGCCCACCCGTGCCCCGGCTCTCCTTGCACAAACGAGGCAGAGCCGCGGAATGAAGGAGCAGTCGCGGGGCATACGGCGGCTCAGGAGGTCGATAACCATGGTTCCCTTGCTGCTCGTTCTGCTTCTCGCACTCGTCCTTTTCGGTGCCGGTTTCGCCGTCAAGATGCTTTGGTGGGTGGCCCTCGCCGTCCTGGCGCTGTGGCTGCTCGGCTTCGTCATGCGCTCCACGAGCGCCGGGGGTGGCCGCGGCCGCTGGTATCGATGGTGACCTGACCGGTACTCACCCCTTCGTAGGGCCTGGCCGATACCGGCCAGGCCCTACGGGCTTGGCTGACGATCGCACAATGAAAGAGCGCCAGAAGAGTCTGAAGGGGAAATGGTGAATGTGGTGCGGTGGAGGCAGGATGGGTACGCGCTGAAGAAACCTGCGCGGCCCCTGGCTATTCCTGCCTCCGCTTATGTCGCCTGTCCTGGTGTGGGCGGTTGGAAGCAGGCGGGGACGTCTTTGCCGCGGGGGCAACGGCGGACCTGCCAGCCGTCGGAGAGAGCGTCGACCAGGAGCACCCCGCGCCCCCCGACGCTGCCGTCATCTGCGTGGCATTGCTGCGGCAACTGCCACGCCTCCGGATCGAGGAGGGCGACCTCAGCGTCCGCGATGCGCTGCCGCTCCCGGCGCCACTCCACATGCTGCGGGCGGAATTCCCGAACACTGCCTGCCGAGTCATGCTCGGGCCCCGCCCGGACGAGGCGCGGGTTGATCGGCAGTCGGGGGGTACACGCGGCGCCGGTGTATTGCTGGTCCCGCGGCGTACGGCAGCGACGACCGCGCCGCCGCGTGTGCCGTGTGAGGAGCACGGTCACCACCAGCCAGCCGCCGCTGTCCCAGGGGGATCGGCTTTCGAGGTGGCTCGGGCGTGGATGCAGGCGTAGGGCATCCAGTGCTTGCATGACCGGTGCAGGCAGGGTTTGGGGGCGGTGGGCCCAGGTGATGACGGCCTCGGCGACGGTGTCAGGAGGCACTTGAGCTTGCCGCACTCCGTGATTCTGTGGCGCATCCCGCTGGGGGAGGGGCAGGGCCCCTGCATCGCCGAGGCCCGTCACGCGGCTGCCGGTTTCCTGACCCGGATGCGCGCTGAGCACGGTATCGCGGTCTCCCAGCGAGCTGTGGAGGTGACGCAGCTGGTGGTGAGCGAACTGGTCACCCACGCGCAGAAGTATGCCGGCGGCCCGATTCTGCTGGATCTGCGGATCGCCGGTGATCTGGTGGAGGTCCAGGTGTGGGACTCCGACCCAGTGCTGCCGGTGGCTCGGGCCGCCGATGTGGGCCGGGTGGGGCAGCATGGTGTGGAGATTGTCATGGCAGTCTGCCAGGCTTTGAAGCCACGCGGGAGCCGGTAGGTAAGCGCATCACCGGCCGTTTGGCCTTGACGGACGATCCGCTCGGCGTCAGCGCTTGGACCAGCAGGTGAGCGACCGCCAGGCTCGACGGCCGACAGCCGAAGGAAGCCGTCAGCACGTCGCGGGCCCTGGCGTTCGTGTGACGGCATTTCCCTGACATTCCTGAGTCGCTCGTTTTCTCGCGGCAGGGCCGCCGACGCGGCCGATGTACGGCCGTCGGTGTCCGCGCTGGTCGCTGGATGAGGTGGTACGACCAGTGGGGCTGTGTCCGCTGCCCGTATCTCGGTGCAACCGTGCTGGCTTGGGCGTCGCCGAGTTCGTCCTGCACGTCGGCATTCTGTGGACGATCGGGATCATCCTGCTCGTCATCGACTCCGTGGGGCACGCCGTCGGCGGCCGACGCCACTACGGGTACGCCCCCTGACGCCCCCGAACGGGGGCCCAATCCGAGGACACCGACGCCACTGCATGCGTGACCCGCTTACTGGCCTGTGCCGACGGGGCGCCGCCCCGGTTCCGGTCGCAACCCCTGCTCCACCCGCAGCACGAGGGCCGCGAGGCCGACTCCGGAACGCCGGCGGGTTCTCCGGCCGGACCGGGCGGGTGGCCTCTCAGCGGGGCGACGTGCCAGCTCACAGCCCTGGCCCTCGATCGCGAGGTGGCAGGCATGGGTGGAAAATGAAGGGGTAGCCGAAGCGTCGGCCGCACAGCAGGCCGTGGCACGAGTTCGCATCCGGGAGGGGACCTACATGGCGCTCATGAGCACGCTGGACACGCAGACCACCGAGGTACCCGAAGTCGCCGACCCCACCCGGGTGGCGCCCAAGGATGCCCGCGAACTCTCCCGCTCGTTCTTCGAACAGCTGGCAGTGCTGGAGGAGGGCACGCCCGAGTACAGCTACGCGCGCAACACGCTGATCGAGATGAACATGTCCTTGGTCCGCTACGCGGCCGGCCGGTTCCGCAGCCGCGGACCGGAGGAGATGGAGGACATCGTCCAGGTCGGCATGATCGGCCTGATCAAGGCGATCGACCGGTTCGAGCTGTCCCGCGAGGTGGAGTTCACCTCCTTCGCGATCCCCTACGTCGTCGGGGAGATCAAGCGGTTCTTCCGCGACACCACCTGGGCCGTGCACGTTCCCCGGCGGCTGCAGGAGGCCCGCGTACAGCTCGCCCAGGCCACGGAAGAACTGCGAAGCCGGTTGGGCCGCACGCCGACGGTCAAGGAACTGTCGGAGCTGATGAGCCTGCCCGAGGACGAGGTGATGGAGGCCCGACTGGCCGCGAACGGCTACAACTCCTCCTCCCTGGACGCCGCCATCGGCGGCAGCGAGGACGGCGAGAGCGTCCTCCAGGACTTCATCGGCGTCGAAGACACCGACCTGGAGTTGGTGGAGGACTTCCACTCCCTGGCCCCGCTGATCGCTGACCTGGATGAGCGCGACCGGCAGATCATCCACATGCGCTTCGTGGAAGAACTCACGCAGGCCCAGATCGGCGAGCGCCTGGGCGTCTCCCAGATGCACGTCTCCCGGCTCCTGTCCCGCTGCCTCGCTCGCCTGCGCGAGGGCCTGCTCACCACCGGCTGACAGCCGGCTGTGCGCACCCGGCCTGATGCCCGCCACAACCGTGGCGGGCATCAGGCGTTACAGGCTACGACGTCATCCAGACCGACGATCTGGAAGAGACGTGCGACGGAGGCACTGGGTGCTGCCCGCCGTGACCGGCTCCCGGCGCTTCGCACGGTTCGGGGGTGGTGGTGAGAGCGTTGATGCCGCTGGAGTCCATGAAGGTGACGTCGTCGAGGCCCAGCACCGTCCGGTACGAGGCGACGCCGTGAGCAGCTGCGGCATCGAGAAGTTGAGGGGGCCCTGTCCCGGTCGATTTCGCCGCATGCTCTCACCCCGCTGACGCCCTCGAAGCAGGCGCGCGTGATCGACAATTGGTTGCCGTCTGGCGGTCCGTCGATGCCTTACGCGGCAAGCACGCCGATGCCTTCGTGCGGGTAGCGGTAACCGGTGGCCTGGGAGACGCCGGCATCGCGGGCCAGGCAGTGCACACAGCCGCGCTCGCGGAACCAGCGCAGCACCAGCACGGCCTGGCGGAACGGGCCCAACGCTCGTGAACCACGCGGCGTCCGCAGTCGGCGGCGGTGCGCGGCGAGCAGACGGGAGAGGAACTCGACGATGTGGCGCGGGACGTCGAGCGTGGCAGCATATGTGACCAACGCGGAGGCTCTGGTAGCCGTGGACATGATCTTGTGGTGAGACCTGTCCTACCAGGGGCTTCGCGCTTGCCGACAGCCAGTCCCCGCTGGTGGGGTCCGGCCGGATCACCCAGCTTCGCGTAGATCATTTCGCTGAGGAGCCATCAGTGCTTGAGGCCGTGAAGCCGTAGCAATGGTGAGAATCGCGACGGTCAGTACAGGCTGTGTTCAAAGCTGGTGCAGCGTCTCGATGATCTTTGCGGTGACGACCTTGGTGGAGTAGGGGTTCTGTCCGGTCACGAGCCTGCCGTCAGCGGTGGCGAAGGGGGTCATCGGGATGGTGTTCCTGATGTAGCGAGCGCCCCGGTTGCGGAGTTCGTCCTCCAGCAGGAACGGCACCCGCTTCTTCACCATGGCGACGCGCTCCTCGGCGGTGGAGAAGCCAGTGACCGTGCGGCCCTCGACGAGCAGGGAGCCGTCGGAGAGCCTGATGTTCAGCAGTCCGCAGGCACCGTGGCACACGGAGGAGACCACGCCGCCGTTCTCGTAGATCTGGCGCGCGGCCTGCTGGAGCGCAGCGTTGGAGGGGAAGTCCCACATGACGCCGTGCCCGCCGGTGTAGAAGATCGCGGCATACCGGTCCGGGTCGACGTCAGTCGCGCTGCTCGTGTCGTTCAGGCCCGACATGAACGCGTGATCGTTCATGTAGTCGCGTGTTTGCTTGTCCGCCCATCTGGTGCTGCGCGGGTCCAGCGGCACCCGGCCCCCGGCTGGACTGACGATGTCGACCTCGAAGCCGGCCTGGAGGGCCCCCGCGTAGAAGTGAACCAGCTCTGCGAGCCACAGCCCGGTCTGGTGGGGATCGGTCCCGTAGGTTGCCTGGTTGGTGACAACGGCGAGAATTCTGTTCATCTGTGTTCTCCGGTGGTGAGACAGCGTTCCGACGGCCAACTGAACGGCGAAGCAGGGAAGAAACCTAACTTCCGCGTCGTAGCGCGCATGAGTGTCGGCCTGGTTCCTGTCGATCGGCAGGAAGGCTCCGGTGACCAGGGCCTTCAAGACGACGAGTCATGGTCCAAGTCTTTCGATGACGGGGACGGACGGCTGATCGTGTGGGCCGTACGGGCGGGTGTGCGGGTGGGTGGTGCGACTACGAGTGCGGTCTGCCCGCGGTGGTTGCCTGGGCCTCGGCCAGCCAGGTGCGATAGCGGCGTAGTGCCTGCCGCTGCTGGCGTCGCTCCGACAGCAGGGTGTACGCCGGGTGGGTATTGGGCCGAGGGTCGCTCCCGCGGGCGATGCGGCGCAGTTGGTGGCGGACCTGCGCCATGCCGGCGAGCGTGGCGAGGGCCTTGTCGGACCAGGTCACCGGCCGCAGCTGGCGTTCGGCTTCGTGGCCGATCATCCAGCGATTGGGCAGGTCCGGGGTGACGGCGAGAGCGGTACCCATCCCGACGAGCGCCACGCCGCTGGCGAGGACCTGCTCGGCGGTCTCGCGACGGGTGATGCCGCCGGTGAGCATCAGCGGCAGGGGGCTGGCCTTGACCAGGTCCTTAGCCAGGTCGAGGAAGTACGCCTCGCGGGCCTGGGTGCGCGCGTCGGCGGGGCGGCCGGTCATCGCGGGGCTCTCGTAGCTGCCGCCGGACAGTTCGACCAGGTCGACCCCGAGCGGCGCGAGCCACTCGATCACCCGGCGTGCGTCGTCGGCGTCGAAGCCACCGCGCTGGAAGTCGGCAGAGTTGATCTTCACAGCGACTGCGAAGGACGGCGAGACGGCGGCGCGGACGGCTCGGACGACGTCCAGCAGCATCCGGGCCCGGTTCTCCAACGATCCGCCCCACGCGTCGGTGCGCTTGTTGACCAGGGGGGACAAGAACTGCGACAACAGGTAGCCGTGTGCGGCATGGACTTCGACACCGTCGAACCCGGCCTGTTCGGCGCGCGCGGCGGTGACCGCGAAGCGGGCCACGGTGGCCTCGATCTGTTGCGGGGTCATGGCGGCGGGGCGGCCGAAGCGGCTGCTGTGCCGACCCAGGTCGACGCCCACTGCGGACGGGCCCCAGACGACGCCGGGCATGTCGGACGGGACCTGGCGGCCGGGGTGGTTGATCTGCATCCAGATCGAACCGCCGGCGACCTTGCCGGCCGTGGCCCACTGCGCGAACGGCTCAAGCGGTGCGGCCTCGTCGAGCACGACGCCGCCGGGGCCGGTCAGCGCCTCGGCGTGGACCATGACGTTGCCGGTGATCAGCAGTCCGGTGCCGCCGCGGGCCCAGTGTCGGTAGAGCGCGATGAGCTGGCGGTCGGGGAGCTGGCCGTCGCCGGCCATGTTCTCCTCCATGGCCGCCTTGGCGATCCGGTTGCCCAGCATCGAGCCGGAGCTCAGGTGTAGGGGTGCGAACAGCTTGCTGGTCATCCGGGCCTCTCTACCATTCACTACGATGTGTACATCGCTTACATTAGACCCGCGATGTGAGCGGTGCAAACATTGGAGGAGTGACCCATGCCACAAGCGAACGCCCAGTACCACCACGGCGATCTGCGTGCCGCCTGCCTGCGTTCCGCGCGGGAACTGCTCGAGGAGGACGGCGGCGCCGGCCTGTCCCTGCGGGCGGTGGCACGACGAGCCGGAGTCTCGGCAACCGCGCCCTACCGCCACTTCGCCGACCGCGACGCGCTCGTCTCCGCCGTCGCCGCGCAGGGCTACGGCGAGCTCGCCGACCACCTGACGGCGGCGCACCCCTCGCCCCGTGCCCCCGAGGACCTCGCCGAGCTCGCCGTCGCCTACGTCCGCTTCGCCCTTGAGCGCCCGGCGATTTTCCGGGTGATGTTCGCCGAGCCCTGCGACCCGACCAACGAGGAACGCGCCGCAGCCACCGCCGCCATCTGGGAGTACGTCCGCGGCATCGTCCGCGGCATCTTCCCCGACTCTGACGCGGAGGCGCTGTCCACGGGCGTGTGGGCCATAGTCCACGGCCTGGCGTTCCTGCACCTCGACGGCAAGCTCGACACCTCGACCCCCGAGGTGGTGGCGAACCAGGTCCACGCCGCCGTCCGCGCGCTGCTCACCGCCACCCCGCGGAACTCAAGGAGCGCTGGCGCGCCCTCAAGCACGTGACCCTCAGCCCGAGCCGAATCGGCGGCATAGCCCATGCCGCTCTCGTCCTCAACAGTCACTCGAAATGATCTTCGTTGAGAAAGCCTCAATGGGTAAGGGGCTTCAGGAATCACAGGGGCTCTGGAGCTGGCGCGGCCGGAGTCATTGGTCACGCGTGAGGCCGTGCCCGGCCGACTCCCGCGCGAGCGGCGACCGCCTCGAGAGCCGGCTTTCGCCTCTGCCGGGGTAACCGGAGCGCCCTCCGGGCCAGGTGTTCCAGCGGTGCGTTGGTCCCTTGGTTGTCTATGTTTCGAGCGGGGTGGTCAGGGAATGCGCCAGCGCTGTGCGGCGGTCTTGTTGCAGTCGAAGATCTGCAGTTGCGCTCCTGCCTGCAGGGTGGCGCCGGGGTCGTCCAGGCATCGGTTCGAGTGGGGATTGAGGAGGGAGCCGTCAGGTTGCGGCATCCAGACCTGTGTGGCGGTGTTGCTGCTGCAGGAGAACAGCCGGACCGGTGTGCCATTGGCCGTGCCGCTGCCCGAGACGTCGACACACTTGCCCTGGATCTTGAGGCGGTGGTCACTGGTCACGGTCACCTTCTGGGCGATGGTGCCGTTGCAGGGGTAGATGGTGATGGGCGATCCGTCAGCGGGGGATGCCCAGTGGTTGTCCAGGCAGAGGTCGGCCGCGACGCCGGCGACCATCTCACCGGTGGGGTCCGGGCTGTTGACGGTGGACGTGGTGCTCAGTGGGAGCTCGTTGTGACTGGAAGGCGTCGGGGTCCGGGTGTGAACCGGGCGACTGGTGCGGGACGGGCTCGGCGGCGGGGAAGCGGTCTTCGAGGGTGTCGGCGAGAGACTGGGCGCGGAGGCGGGCGCTGCGGCGCGCGTGTCGTTTCCCGAGTCGGAGAGGAGCAGGAAGCCTCCTGTAGCCGCCAGTATCACGGCTCCTGCCGCGAGGCCGGCGCCCAGCGGGTTCAGCGTGGACTTCGGAGGGTGGACAGCGGCATGCCCGGTGCCGCCGGCCCCCGTGCCCGCCTGCGCCAGCCGGGAGACGAGGTAGGCGGGGGCCGCCCACAACAGCACCGCGCCGGGCAGGATCAGCCGCAGGCGCTCGTTGAGGTCGGTCAGTTCCGTCATGGCGCGGCGGCAACCGGAGCATGCGTCGAGGTGCCGGGCCAGGTCCTTGTTGGGCCGTCGGCCGGGGCGGCGTATGGCGGCCGCGAGAAGACGGCTGTAGTGCCGGCACTCCGCCTGGTCCGCGGACTCGACGGACTCGATGTGTGCCGTGAGGTACGCCTCGCGCAGGCCCTCGCGAGCACGGGCTGCCAGCGAGCCGACGCCGCTGGGACTGATACCGAGGAGCGCGCCGACCTGCTCGGCCGACTCGCCCTCGATGACTGTGTGCCACAGCACCGACTGCCAGCGTTCCGGCAGGGAGCGGAAGCCGCGCACGAGCAGGGCATCGTCCTCCTGGCGCAGGACACGCTCCTCGCCGCTCTCCTCGACGGGGGCGGACTCCAGCCAGCGTTCGAAGTCCGGTGAAAGGTCGGTGCGGCGGGCGGTGGCTGCCCAGTCGGCGGCGGTACGGCGGACCACTGACAGGAGGTACGGGCGCCACGCGGACTCGGGACCGCGGCCGGCCCGTACCGCCTGCAGGGTACGGGTGAAGGCTTCGGACGCAAGGTCCTCGGCGGTGTGTCCATCACGGCAGCAGGTCCGCGCGTAGGCGAGGAGGGCCGGGCGGTGTCGACGGTAGAGCTCATCGAGGGCATCGGCCGCGCTGTCGCTGTGCCGTCCTGACGCCCGGATGGCGCTGGTGAGTTCTGCGTCGGATGCCGGCATCGATTCGTCCCCCGCGGAGTGCTTCGCTCGTGGTGCGGGAGACAGTGTGGTGCCTGTTGTGAAGATTGGGAAGTACGTATCCGTAAATAGCCATAGATATCATGATGTTTGTCAGCTGAAGCTCACGGTGAAGAGGGAGACACAATGCCCAGCGCGCTGGTGGAGTCGGCGGCCGGAGGGCGCCACCGCCTTGCGGGCTCGTGGCCTGTCGGGCGGCCTGAGTGGACGAGTCTCGCGGTCTCCGCGTCGCCGCTACGCACCGGCCGGGGTCGGTAGCGCTCCGGTGCGAGTCGGATGGGCTGGATGATTCGGTCGTGCAGGTCGGCCCACGGTCGAGGCATGGGTGACTCCTTGGCGCTGTGTCGGCTTTGCACTGGGGAGGAGCGAGGGTGGCCCGACGCATCCCCCCACTTTGTCGATGCTTTACCTTCCGGGTGTCCGTTGCAGGCGCCACAAGGTCTGTCCCTCCGCCACCTCACCCACTCAGTTGGTTCCTCCGAAGGCCGCGTCGAAGGAGGCGGACGGTGGACTGAAGTCGTACGCCTTCAGACGGGCCAGCGCTTCCGGAGCACCCTGGAGCCGGTCCATGCCGGCGTCTTCCCATTCGACGGAAACGGGGCCGCCGTATCCGATGAAGCGGAGCATGCGGAAGATGTCCTCCCAGCGCACGTCGCCGTGGCCCACGGAGACGAAGTCCCAGCCACGTCGTGGGTCGCCCCAGGGCAGGTGGGAGCCGAGGCGTCCGGTGCGGCCGTCGAGGCGTTTGCGGGCGTCCTTGCAGTCGACGTGGTAGATGCGGTCACGGAAGTCGTAGAGGAAGCCAGCCGGGTCGATGTCCTGCCAGACGAAGTGCGACGGGTCGAAGTTGAGGCCGAAGCCGGGACGGTGATCCACGGCGCGCAGGGCGCGGTCGGTGGTCCAGTAGTCGTAGGCGATCTCACTGGGGTGCACCTCGTGGGCGAAGCGGACGCCTTCTGTCTCAAAGACATCGAGTACGGGATTCCAGCGGTCGGCGAAGTCCTGGTAGCCGCGCTCGATCGTGGCTTCGGTGGCCGGTGGGAACATGGCGACCATGTGCCAGATGGCCGATCCGGTGAAGCCGATCACCGTGTCGACGCCGAAGGCGGCCGCCGCGCGTGCCGTGTCCTTCATCCTGGCGGCCGCCCGCTGCCGGACTCCCTCGGCGTCACCGTCGCCCCAGATCTGTGGCGGGAGTATGGCCTGGTGACGCTCGTCGATGATCGCGTCACAGACGGCCTGGCCGACCAGGTGATTGGAGATGGCCCAGCATTCCAGGCCGTACTTCTCCAGGAGCCTGCGACGGGAGTCCGGATAGGCCGGGTCGGAGAGGGCCTTCTCCACTTCGAAGTGGCCACCCCAGCAGGCGAGTTCCAGGCCGTCGAACCCGGCGTCCCGGGCGATCCTGCAGACCTCCTCAAGAGGCAGGTCCGCCCATTGGCCGGTGAAGAGGGTGAAGCGATGGGTCATGATGCACGTCCTTCTCCGTCTGTGGAAGGGGAGACGGGTGTGTAGACGCTGTCCTTGGAAGCGCTCTCCTCGACGGCGGCGAGCACCCGCTGCACTTGGAGCCCGTCGGTGAACGACGGGGAGGGCTGGGTGCCGTCGGCGACGGCCTGAACAAGGTCACGGGCCTGGTGGATGAACGTGTGCTCGTAGCCGAGTCCGTGGCCGGGGGGCCACCAGGCGGCGAGGTAAGGATGGTCGGGTTCGGTCACCAGAATGCGGCGGAACCCGGCTTCGGCTCCGGGTTCGGTGCCGTCGAAGAAGTGGAGCTCGTTGAGGCGCTCCAGGTCGAAGAGGAGAGAGCCGCGCTCGCCGTTGACCTCGAGCCGCAGCGCGTTCTTGCGGCCGTGGGCGAAGCGGGTGGCCTCGAAGGAGGCGAGTGCGCCGCACGGGAAGCGGCCGGTGAACAGGGCGGCGTCGTCGACGGTGACCTGGCCACGGTCGACTCCTGTGGAGGCGGTGAGTTTCGCTGACGCACCCGCCAGGACGGGGCGTTCGGGGACGAAGGTCGTCGTGAGCGCGGCGACGCCGGCCAGTGGCTCGCCGACCAGGAACTGGGCGAGGTCGACGATGTGCGACCCCAGATCACCCAGGGCGCCGGACCCGGCTGTCTCGCGCCTCAGCCGCCAGGTGAGGGGGAAGTCGGGGTCCACCAGCCAGTCCTGGAGATAGGTGAGACGGATGTGCCGGAGCGTGCCGAGTCTGCCGGCCCCGATCATGGCCTGGGCCAGGGAAAGCGCAGGCGTGCGTCGGTAGTTGAATCCGACCATGGCGATCCGGCCCGGGTTGCGTGCCGTCGCGGCGACCATGGCTTCGGCCTCCGCGACCGTATTGGCCAGCGGCTTCTCGCACAGCACGTGTTTGCCGGCGTCGAGCGCGGCGATGGCGATCTCCGCATGGCTTTCGCCGGGGGTGCAGATGTCGACGAGATCGATGTCGTCGCGTCTGATCAGGTCCCGCCAGTCGGTCTCGGCGGATGTCCAGCCCAGCCTGTCCGCGGCGGCGCGCGCCGCCTGCCGGTTTCGGCCGCACACCGCGGTCAGCTGTGGCTCGAGCGGCAGGTCGAAGACGCGGCCGGCCGTGCGCCAGCCCTGCGAGTGGACTGCACCCATGAAGGCGTAGCCGACCATGCCTATCCCGAGTCGCGGCTTGCGGGCGACGATGGATTCCATATGCGCGAGTTCTCCTTGACGCGGTCGGGGCGGGCGCGGTGCGGCGCACCGGCCCCGACCCTCGGCGACGATGGGTGTGAGTCCTCGGAGCGGTCTAGTTGAACCCGGTCGGCATGTAACGGTCGACGTTCTCCTTGTCGACGACTGCCGAGTAGAGGGTGACGGAAGAGGGGATCTCGAACTCCGCCATGCCGCCGATCCCCTTGCCCTGTCCGAGCGCCCGCGCCAGGTCGATGGCCGAGGCGGCCATGGTCGGCGGGTAGAGGACGGTCGCCTTCAGGACACCGCTGTCGGCCTTGATCGCCTGGAAGGCGGAGAGCGCTCCCGCGCCGCCGACCATGAAGAAGTCGTCCCGCCCGACCTGCTCGATGGCGCGCAGAGCGCCGACGCCCTGGTCGTCGTCGTGGTTCCACAGTGCGTCGAAGTGCTTGTTGGCCTGGAGCAGTGCCGCCATCTTGGACTGGCCGGACTCGACGGTGAACTCGGCGGCCTGGCGGGCCACCTTCTTGATGTTCGGGTAGTTCTGCAGGGCGTCGTCGAAGCCCTTGGTGCGCTGCTTGGTCAGCTCCAGGCTGTCGAGCCCGGCGAGTTCGACGACGCGGGCGTTCTGCTTGCCCTTGAGTTTCTCACCGATGTAGTGGCCGGCGTTGAGGCCCATGCCGTAGTTGTCGCCTCCGATCCAGCAGCGGTACGCCTGCGGGGTGTTGAAGATCCGGTCCAGGTTGACGACCGGTATGCCGGCGCGCATGGCCTTGAGTCCGACCTGGGTGAGCGCCTTGCCGTCGGCGGGCAGGATCACCAGGACGTCGACCTTCTTGTTGATGAGGGTCTCCACCTGGCCGATCTGAGTGGCCGTGTCGTTCGAGCCCTCGGTGATCTCCAGCGAGACGTCCTTGTACTTCTTGGCGCGGTCGCGAGCGTTGACGTTGATGGCGTTGAGCCAGCCGTGGTCGGCTTGCGGGCCCGCGAAGCCGATGGTGACGTGCTTGCCGGCCTTGTCGTCGGCGAGGGGGGCCTGTTCGGCCGAGCCGCCCTTGGAGTTGCCGGCATCGTTGGACGTGCATGCGGTGAGCAGTGCGCCGGCCGACACGGCGGCGGTACCGAAGAGCAGTCCTCTGCGGGTGGTGTGCACTTGCTGTGCCATGTTCCTGTGTCTCCTTGGCGTGGCGCTTTACTCGTGGGCAGTGCGGCGTTGGACGAGGACGGCGGCGATGATGATCGCGCCCTTGGCGATCTGCTGGGTCGCGCTCTGGAGATCGTTGAGCGCGAAAATGTTGGTGATCGTGGTGAAGATCAGGACACCGAGGACGGAGCCGGTGATGGTGCCACGGCCGCCGCTGAGCAGGGTGCCGCCGATGATGGCTGCGGCGATGGCATCGAGTTCGTAGAGATTGCCGTTGGTGTTCTGGCCCGAGCCGGACAGAACGATCAGCAGGAAGGCGGCGATGCCGCAGCACAGTCCCGAGAGCAGGTACAGGTAGAGGCGCTGGCGGCGCACGTCGATCCCGGCGAGCCTGGCGGCTTCGGGGTTGCCGCCGGTGGCGACGGTGCGCCGTCCGAACGTCGTACGGTTCAGCAACAGCCAACCGATGACGACGACCACCGCGAAGACGATCACGAGGGGCGGCACGCCAAGGACATACGCGTCTTTGTTGCCCAGATCGAGGATGCCTCGGATGGTCACCACTTGGGTGCGCCCATCGGTGATCTGCAGGGCGAGACCACGGGCCGAGGCGAACATGGCGAGGGTGGCGATGAACGGGACCATCCTGCCGTAGGCGATCAGTACGCCGTTGACCAGACCGCAGCCCACACCCACCATGATCGCCGTGAACAGAACCCCAGTAAAACCGAAGTCCTGGGTGGCGACCGTGGTCGCCCACACCGAGGCCAGCGCCACGATCGCGCCCACCGACAGGTCGATCCCACCGCCGATGATCACGAAGGTCATGCCGACCGTGACCACGCCGATCACCGAAGCCTGGGTGAGCACGAGTTGAAGGTTGCTCACGGCGAGGAACTCGTCCGGCTTGGTGACTCCGCCGACGAGCACGAGGATCGCGAGTACACCGAGCAGCGACAGAGTGCGCACATCGAGCCGGAGGCCGAGTGCGGGCCGACGCGGTGGCGGCGCCGCGTGAGCGGGCTTCTCGGCCGCGGGTGCGGCCGCGGACTGCGTCATGATGCGTGGTTCCCTTCGAGTACGAGATCGAGTACGCGGTGTTCGTCCAGTTCGTGGGCGGGGGCGGTGTGTACGACGCGGCCCTCGCGGAGGACGAAAACGCGGTCGGCGAGGCCGAGGACCTCAGGGATCTCGCTGGAGACCATGAGGACGGCCATGCCCTCGTCGGCCAGGCGCCGGATGACGGCGTACAACTCGGCGCGGGCTCCGATGTCGACGCCGCGGGTGGGTTCGTCCAGGAGCAGGACGCGGCAACCCCGGAGCAGCCAACGGGCCAGGACGGCCTTCTGCTGGTTGCCGCCGGAGAGGTTCTTGACCTGGGTGTTCGGGTTGTTCGGGCGAAGCGCGAGGTCACGGGTCACCTGTTGCGCGGCGGTACGCTCCGCGGCTCGGTGTATCCAGCCGAGGCGAGAGAATCTGCGGAGGGTGGACACGGAGACGTTGCGGGTGACGGACTCCAGCATCAGCAGTGCCTGTGCCTTGCGCTCTTCGGGGGCCAGACCGATGCCGGCGCGAACGGCGGCGGGGACGTTACCGGGCCGGATCTCCTCACCGTCCACGAACACCCGGCCGGCGGTCGGCCTGCGTGCGCCGTACACGGTCTCCAGGATCTCGGAGCGGCCGGATCCCACCAGACCGGCCAGGCCGACGATCTCCCCTGGGCGGAGCTGGAAGTCGACCGGCTCGAACTCCCCCTGGCGGCACAATGCTTCGACCGCAAGTACGGGCGGCACATCGGAAGTGACGGGCACGGGCGGTCGTTGGGGGAAGACATGTTCCACCGTGCGGCCTGTCATGAGTTCGACGATGTCGCCGGTGGAGGTGGACCGGGCCGACAGACCGTCGGCGACGGACCGGCCGTCCTTCAGGACGGTCACGCGGTCGCCGATCAGGCGGATCTCCTCCAGGCGGTGCGAGATGTAGACGACGGCGACGCCGTCGGCCGTGAGGGTGTCGACGATGCGGAAGAGGTTGCGGACCTCGTCCGGGTCCAGGGCCGCCGACGGCTCGTCCATCACGATCAGGCGCGCGTCATGGGACAGGGCGCGGGCCATGGAGACGATCTGCTGCTGTGCGGCGGAGAGCTCACCGACCAGTGCCGCCGGGTTGATCTCCGAGTGGCCGAGCCTGTCCAGCAGGGAAGCGGCGCTGTGGCGGGCGGCACCGGCGCGGACGACGAATCCGGCGCGCGTCGGTTCGTGACCGAGGCTGATGTTCTCGGCCACGGAGAGGTGCTCGACGAGGTCGAGTTCCTGGTAGATGGTCGCGATGCCGAGGCGCATGGCGGCGATCGGGGACTTGAGCCGGGTGGGTGCCCCTCGCCAGACGATCTCGCCGTCGTCAGGTTGATGGGCACCGGCCAGGACTTTTATGAGGGTGGACTTGCCTGCGCCGTTCTGGCCGAGGAGACAGTGGACCTCGCCCTCGTTGACCGTGAGGTCGACACCGTCGAGGGCACGGACGCCCGGGAAGGACTTGGTGATCCCGGTCATCCTGAGCAGCGGAGCCGGGGCGTCGGCTTTTGCGGTGAGATGGGGTGTTGGCGGCATGCGATGGATCCTCGGTTCAGTGGAGGCACACGGTTCATGGCGCTGCGCGTCCTGCGCGGATGAGGCAGGCGTGGTGAGTGATACCTCCCATGCGGAGGCCGCCCAGGCACGCGGACGCGGCTGCGTGCGCTGACGGCGCTGTTCGCCGTTCACTGTGTGTGGGGCGCCGTTGGGGGGAGGGAGTGGTCCGGCGCCTGGTGGGCAACACGGGTCACCGTGGCGCGGGCATGGAGAGGTGATGGTTCAGGCGCCCCACCGTCGGCGGGGCTGGGACGGTGGGGCGGGTTCGTTGGGATCAGGCCGGGGAGAAGACGCGGTCGGTGATCAGACGGGCGGCGCCGATGACTCCGGCCTGAGTGCCGAGTTCGCTGAGGACGATGGGGAGGTTGCCGGTCGCCAGTGGCAGGGACCTGCGGTAGACCTGGGTGCGGATGGCGGCGAGAAGGCCGTGTCCGACGCCGGTCACCCCGCCGCCGACGACGACCAGACCGGGGTTGAAGAACGACACCAGGCTGGCGATGACTTGTCCGACCAGGCCACCGCCCTCACGGATGAGATCGATGGCGAGGGCGTCACCGGCCGCGGCCGCGGCGGCGACGTCGGCTGCGGTCAGCGTGCCCGAAGCGGCCAGCCGGTCGGCCAGTTCACCTGCATGCCCGGACTCGACGGCGGCAAGCGCGTCGCGGGCGAGTGCGGCCCCGCTGAAGTGGGCCTCCAGGCAGCCGCTGTTGCCACAAGCACATGGATGACCGTTGGGGTCGACCTGGATGTGGCCGATGTCGCCGGCGCTCCCGGTGACGCCATGGTGTACCGCACCGCCGACGACGATGCCGCACCCGATGCCCGTGCCGATCTTCACGCAGAGGAAGTCTCCGACGCTCCTGGCGACTCCCGCGTGCTGCTCACCGAGAGCCATCAGGTTCACGTCGTTGTCGACCATGACGGGGCAGCCGAGGTCCTGGCTGAGTGCCTCCCGGACGGGGAAGTTGTCCCAGCCTGGCATGATCGGTGGTGCGACCGGTACGCCCTCGGGGAAACGTACGGGTCCGGGAATCCCCACCCCGGCTCCGTCGAAGGCTTCGGCGAGACCGGCCGCCTTCAACTTGTCGGCCATGGCGAGAACCTGCTCGAAGACCGCAACAGGGCCTTCCCGCACGTCGATCGGCTGACTGAGATGGCCGAGGACTTCCAACTCGGCGTTCGTCACAGCAACATCGGCCGAGGTTGCGCCGATGTCGATGCCCAAGAATCGGAGTCCGGGGGCCAGCCGGACGTTGTGCGACCGGCGACCGCCCCTGGAAGCAGCAAGTCCGTCGCTCACCACGAGCCCGGTCTCCATGAGTCGGTCCACCTCGACCGCGAGCTTGGACCGGGACAGGTCCACCAGCTCACCCAACAGCGCACGTGAGGTGGGGCCTTCATCACGCAACAACTTGAGTATGCGCGCCTGATGTGAGTTGGCCGGTCGTGCCGTCATGCGCCTCACGTCGCCCCTCCCGCCGCTGTCCGGCCTTCGGTGTCTTCCGCGATGGAACGTAGCAGCGATCGGCGTCTCGGGGAAGAAGTTAAGCGGGAATCCCGCCGACTTTATCTCCTCAGAGGACAAAGGAGCGTGACGTTGCACCGCCTCGCGGCCCGCTGGGCGTCAGGGTCCGGGCGGTCAGAAGCGGGCTTCCCGAGCCACGCAAGCGTCCTGCTGGTTGTCATCTCCCAAGAGCCGGGCGCCCGCCGCCCGTCCCGCTGCGTTAGGCACTCGTTATCCACTCCACTCTCTTGCTCCTGATCCACTGAACTCCCTTGCTCCTGGCCATGCCCTGCCCATGGCGGGCCGCTTGGCGCTCGCACCGGATGGGGTGGTTGCGGCCGGCCCCGGCCTTCGGTGACTACGGCAAACGGCTGGCCTCCTCGTTTTCGCCGCGGGCGGCCGTTCGGCGTACTGCTCCTTGGCCGCCGGCTCTTGGAGGTCGTCGGCCGCAAGTCGATGGCCGGCAGGGCGTATCGCACTCCGTGGTGCCGCTCGCGGTCGGTGTCCGGCCCTTCGGCGCGGGAGTACTGATCGCCACCGCGCATTCCGCGATGTGGGTGGTGAGCTTCCTCTTCGCCTCGGCTGTCACGGCCCGAGCCCTTGCGGCCTGCCCTCTTCTTCGCCACCGGCCGGCTGGTGAGGCGGCAGGCCCGAGCGTCTGTCTCGATACCTCGAAGTGTTCGTCGGTGTCAGGCGGGGCGCGTCTCTCTGGGAGGCGTCGCCGAGGCGACGGGATCAGCCCCCGTGAAATGCACCGGTAACGAATAGGTAACACGGCGGGATGGTCGGAAATCTGCGCCGTCCATCAAAGGCAATGACGTCTCAGACACTCTCGCGCACACGAAGCGACGCAAGCGCCCCGTGCCCCGGCGAGCCGAGCGAAGCCCCAAGCCCACATCCCGCTAGCCGCAGAACAACCGGAAGGACCTTCCCCGCTATGCGTGTACGACAGTGCACCCCGCCCGTGTCAACCGTCTGCACCTCACTCGCCCTGCCCGTCCAGCACGCGCACGCCGTCGCCGCTACCGCGGAGCTAACGCAACGTGGCGCCCTGTGCCCATCCCGATCGGTGCGGACCGGCTCGGGGTCGAGCTGTGCGGCGCGTCCGGCACACTCGACAAGGGAATCAAGAGGGCCCACGTGTACCACGTCCCCAAGGGCAACCGCGCCGCCTCCGGTCTGTTCGACCGGACGCCCGGGGCCGACCACTGGGACGACGCCAACGCGCTCGCCTCCGAAGCACTCGCGGCCGGCAGGCCCCTGACCGACAAGGCCCACAAGGCTGAAGTCAAGGACCTCAAGTCCGCGGCAGGTGAAGCAACCATGGCCGTCGACCGCAACGGTTTACCGGCTCCCCGGGGCGACGGCTGGGGTGATCTCGCTCCGCAGACCGAGCCGACCGCGTCGCCCGACGCACGGCTCGGCGCGGAGCTCGCCTCGATCGGTGGCGACAGTGACACCGGGATGCCGATGGCTGCGGGTAGCGCCGCACTGTTCGAACTGAGGGGTGAGTTCCTGTCCAAATCCCGTCGCGGGCGCGTCATGCCGGTGCGAGCCCGCTCGCGCTGAGGTAGCGGGAGGCAACGGGAGTCGAACAACTGGGCGCCACCTCAAGGGCCGTTTGGGTGGTGCGTCGGTGTGCGACCCCAACTACCCAGTCCCGCTGGAACGGCAAGGGCCAGCGGGGCATTCGGGCATGCCCACAAACAGTTTGTCCTCTCGCTGAGAAAAGTTAGCTCTACTTCTGCACAAGCTCTTTCAGTACAGGAGAAAGAGGGCTACGGTCCCGACCAACTCACCGCACGAGCCGCGCACTTTCTGGGCGCCGGCTTCCACCCCTGACACGGAGGACGACCCGTGCATCGAGAACGCCCCCCAACCTCCCCCCGCCGCAGAGTCACAGCCTTGCTCGTCGGGCTGCTCCTCGCGGTGGCCACGCCTACCGCGGCTGCTGCCCACGCGGGCCACGAAGCCCACGACAGCAAGGCCGCCAGTGCCGCTGCCGGTCCGACCTTCGAGCAAATCCCCATGGCCAAGGGGCCGGACCAGGTCGGCGAGCCCATGTCACTGGCCGTGCTGCCGGACCTCAGCGTCCTGCACACCTCGCGCGACGGCACCCTGTTCCTCACCGACCACGCGGGCTCGACCCATGTCGCCGGCAAGCTCGACGTCTACTCGCACGACGAGGAGGGCCTCCAAGGCGTAGGCGTGGACCCGGACTTCAAGGACAACCGGGCGATCTACCTCTACTACGCGCCCAAGCTGGGCACCCCCGCCGGCGACGCCCCGGGCACCGGAAGCGACGACGACTTCAAGAAGTTCGACGGCGTCAACCGCCTCTCCCGGTTCGTCCTCAACGACGACGGCACTCTCGACCTCGACAGCGAGAAGAAGGTCCTCGACGTGCCGGCCAGCCGTGGGGTGTGCTGCCACGTCGGTGGTGACATCGACTTCGACAAGGACGGCAACCTCTACCTGTCGACCGGCGACGACACCAACCCCTTCGCCTCCGACGGCTACACCCCCATCGACGACAGCCCGAACCGCAACCCGGCTTTCGACGCCCGCCGCTCCGCCGGCAACACCAACGACCTGCGGGGCAAGATCCTGCGCATCAAGGTCGCTGCCGACGGCTCCTACACCATCCCCGACGGCAACCTCTTCCCCAAGGGCACCGACAAGACCCGGCCCGAGATCTACGCCATGGGCTTGCGCAACCCCTTCCGGATGAGCGTCGACAAGCAGACCGGCGTGGTCTACGTAGGCGACTTCGGCCCCGACGCCGCTGCGGCCGACCCGAACCGCGGTCCCGGCGGCCAGGTCGAGTTCAACCGGATCACGAAGCCGGGCAACTTCGGCTGGCCGTTCTGCACCGGCAAGAACGACGCCTACGTCGACTACGACTTCGCCACCCAGAAGTCGGGCTCCAGGTTCGACTGCGACGCACCCAAGAACAACTCCCGGTTCAATACCGGCCTCACCGATCTGCCGCCCGCGCAGCCGGCCTGGATTCCCTATGACGGCGGGTCGGTCCCCGAGTTCAACGTGGATGCCAAGGGCAACCCGGGCTCCGAGTCCCCCATTGGGGGTCCCGTCTACCGGTACGACGAGACCTCCACCTCGTCGGTGAAGTTCCCCAAGGAGTACGACGGGAACTTCTTCGCGGGCGAGTACGGGCGCCAGTGGATCAAGCGGATCGAGCAGGGCGACGACGGCACCGTCCAGAAGATCAATGCCTTCCCGTGGACCGGGACCCAGGTCATGGACATGGCCTTCGGCCCGGACGGCGCGCTGTATGTCCTGGACTACGGCACCGGAAGCTTCGGCGGTGACGCCAACTCCGCGCTCTACCGCATCGAGTACGCGAAGGACGGACTCACCCCGATCGCGGCGGTGAGCGCCGACCACACCGACGGGGCTGCCCCGCTGCAGGTCTCCTTCACGGGAAAGGCGACCGACGGTGACAGCAAGGACCTCACCTACGCCTGGGACTTCGGAGACGGAACCAAGGGCGAGGGTCTCAACCCGACCCACACGTACCAGAAGAACGGCACCTACCAGGCCACCTTCACCGCCACGGACCCCGAGGGACACGTGGGCAGCGCGAACGTGCGCGTCGTCGTGGGCAACACCAAGCCGACGGTGGAGATCATCGCGCCCGCCAACGGCTCCTTGTACCACTTCGGCGATCCGATCCCCTTCAAGGTCAAGGTGACCGACCCCGACGAGCCGGACATCGACTGCTCCAAGGTCACCGTCCGCTTCAGCCTCGGACACGACAACCACGCACACGAGCTGAGCAAGGTCCAGGGCTGCGAAGGCACCCTGACACCGCCCAAGGACGGCGAACACGACCCGGACGCCAACATCTTCGGCCTCGTGGGAGCCGAGTACACCGATAACGGCGCGGGCGGCCAGGCTCCCCTGACCGGCAGGAGCCAGGTCACCCTCCCGCCGTATCACCGCCAGGCCGAGTACTTCACCACGCAGAGCGGCAACCTGAAGCTGTACGACAAAGCCGGCGCCCACGGCGGCAAGACCGTCGGTGACAGCCACGACGGCGACTGGATCTCCTTCGACCCGTACCGGCTCACGGGAGCGACCAAGCTCAAGGCCCGGGTCTCATCGGGTGGCGCCGGCGGCACGCTGGAGCTGCACACCGGCTCCCCGACCGGTCCGCTGCACGGCTCGATCGAGGTGAAGCCGACCGGTGGCTGGGAGAACTTCGCGGATGTGGAGACGACGCTGAAGGACGTGCCCGACCAGACCACCAAGATCTACCTGGTCTTCAAGGGCGGCAGCGGGGCCCTCTTCGACCTCGATGACTTCGAGTTCACCACAGACGGCTCCGGCGGCGCGCACACCGGTGAGGTGAAGGGCGTGAACGGCAAGTGCATGGATGTGGCGGGAGGCAAGGACGACGACGAGACCCAGGTCCAGCTGTACGGCTGCAACAGCACGGCCGCGCAGCAGTGGACGCTTCCCGGGGACGGCACGATCCGCGCGCTGGGCAAGTGCCTCGACGTGCGTTGGGCCGGCACCGATGACGGCACGAAGGTCCAGCTGTACCGCTGCAACGGCACCGTCGCCCAGCAGTGGGTGCCGCAGGACGACGGCACCGTCCGCAACCCGAACTCCGGCAAGTGCCTGGACGCGGAAGGCGACACCTGGGGCGACGAAACCCCCATCCACCTGTGGACCTGCCACGGCAAGGCCAACCAGCAGTGGACCCTGCCGTAGCCGGAAGGAAGCAGGACACCATGCGTATGAGCCTCACCAAAGCCGCGTGCTGGCTGTCGGGTGCGCTGCTGTGCGTCGCGGCGGCCCCCGGACTCGCCTCCGCCGAGCCGGTCAAGCCCACTGAGTCCGTCAAGGCCACCACACGTGCCACCGCCGACCCGGCATACAAGGTTCTCGTCTTCTCCAAGACGGCCGGCTACCGGCACTCATCCATCGACGCCGGTCTCTCCACACTGCGGGAACTGGGGTCGGCGAACAACTTCACCGTGGACGCCACAGAGGACGCCGGGGCCTTCACCGCCGACAACCTCGCCAACTACAAGGCGGTCGTGTTCCTGTCGACCACCGGGGACGTTCTCGACGCAGCCCAGCAGGACGCCTTCGAGAGCTACATCCGAGGCGGGGGCGGCTTCGTGGGCATCCACGCCGCCGCCGACACCGAGTACGACTGGCCGTTCTACGGCAAGCTCGTCGGAGCCTATTTCCAGTCGCACCCCGACCAGCAGAACGCCAAGATCAACGTGGAGGACCGGGCGCACCCCGCAACCGCGCATCTCGGCAGCACCTGGGAGCGGTTCGACGAGTGGTACAACTACCGCACCAACCCCCGGTCCACCGCGCACGTGCTCGCCTCGCTGGACGAGTCCAGCTACTCGGGCGGGACCATGTCCGGTGACCATCCGATCACCTGGTGCCAGAACTACGAGGGCGGCCGCTCCTTCTACACCGGCCTCGGCCACACCGACGCGTCGTACTCCGAACCCGCTTTCCAGCAGGAGTTGCTCGGCGGCATCCGCTGGGCGGCGGGCATGGCCCAGGCGGACTGCCGCCCGGAGAACGGCTACCAGTCGCTGTTCGACGGCAGCAGCACGACGGGCTGGGAGCAGGCCGGGCCCGGTTCCTTCGACCTCGCCGACGGCACCCTCACCTCTAAGGGGGGCATGGGCCTGCTCTGGTACGACGCGAAGGAGCTGAAGGGCGACTACTCCATCAAAGCCGACTGGAAGATGGACGGCGACGACAACTCGGGGATCTTCGTCGGCTTCCCGGCCTCCAACGATCCCTGGTCCGCCGTGAACAACGGCTACGAGATACAGATCGACGCCACCGACAGCCCGGACCGCACGACGGGGGCCGTGTACGGCTTCAAGGCGCCCGACACCGCCGTGCGGGACAAGGCACTGAATCCTCCCGGCGAATGGAACACCTTCGAGATCCGTGTCACCGGCGAGCACCTGGAGGTCTTCCTCAACGGTGTGAAGATCAACGACTTCACCAACACCGACCCGGCGCGCAGCCTCCAACAGGGATATGTCGGCCTGCAGAACCACAGTGACGCAGACCGGGTCTCGTTCCGCAACGTCCGTGTCAAGACGACGTATTCACGCACCGGTGAGGTGAAGGGCGTGAACGGCAAGTGCATGGATGTGGCGGGAGGCAAGGACGACGACGAGACCCAGGTCCAGCTGTACGGCTGCAACAGCACGGCCGCGCAGCAGTGGACGCTTCCCGGGGACGGCACGATCCGCGCGCTGGGCAAGTGCCTCGACGTGCGTTGGGCCGGCACCGATGACGGCACGAAGGTCCAGCTGTACCGCTGCAACGGCACCGTCGCCCAGCAGTGGGTGCCGCAGGACGACGGCACCGTCCGCAACCCGAACTCCGGCAAGTGCCTGGACGCGGAAGGCGACACCTGGGGCGACGAAACCCCCATCCACCTGTGGACCTGCCACGGCAAGGCCAACCAGCAGTGGACCCTGCCGTCATGAGCATCGCTCCTGACCCGTAGTCCACAGAACTGGCCCGGGAACCTGGCGGATCCCGCACCAGAAACGGGCCCGTGCCGGGGTTGCGGCTCACGCCCCCGGCACGGGCCATCACTCATCACACGCACACGTACGTACATGCACACGCACGAGAACGGCAGGGAGGCGCTCGCGATGACAACACCGACATCGACACCGGCAGTGCCACGTACGGGAATCTGGCTGATCGGGGCCCGCGGTTCCGTCGCCACCACGGTGGTCGCGGGGTGCGCGGCCGTCGCTGGCGGGCTGCAGCCGGCCATCGGGATGGTCACCCTCACTCCGCACTTCGCCGGGAGTGGCCTTCCGGATCTGGGGTCCCTCGTCTTCGGGGGGCACGACGTCGTGTCCTGCCCGTTGCCGAAGCGGGCCGAGCAACTGGCCGCGCGGGGGGTTCTACCGTACGACCTGCCCCAGGTCGTACGAAATGAACTCGCCGCGGCGGACGCCGAGATACGGGCCGGGGGTCCCGTCATGGACGACCTGAGTCAGGACGATGAACTGATCAGCCGGTTCGCCGATGACATCGCCTCCTTTCGGACGCGGAACAACCTCGTCCGGTGCGTGGTCGTCAACGTGGCCTCCACCGAACCAGCGCCCCGCGAAGGGGACGAGAGGCTGCCCGCCAGCTCTCTGTACGCTGCCGCCGCGCTCCGCGCCGGCGCTGCGTATGCGAACTTCACACCCTCCACCGGACTGCACCACCCCGCGCTCACCGGTCCGTACGACGTGCCGGTGGCCGGGCGGGACGGCAAGACCGGCCAGACGCTGCTGCGCTCCGTGCTCGGCCCGATGTTCGCGCAGCGAGCACTCACCGTGCGGTCCTGGTCCGGTACCAACCTGCTCGGCGGGGGAGACGGGGCGGCGCTCGCCGACCCGGACGCGGCCGCCGCGAAGAACGCCGGAAAAGCGCGGGTCCTCGCCGACACCCTCGGAGCCACCCCCGAGGGCGTGGTGCACATCGACGACGTGCCCTCGATGGGGGACTGGAAGACCGCCTGGGACCACATCGCCTTCGAGGGATTCCTCGGCGCACGGATGGTACTCCAGACCACCTGGCAGGGGTGCGACTCCGCCCTGGCGGCACCGCTCGTCCTGGACCTGGTCCGGCTCCTCGCCCGCGCGCACGAAGTGGGGCTCACCGGTCCGCTGCCCGAGCTGGGGTTCTACTTCAAGGATCCCGACCCGAGGGCGCCGGCGTCGCTATCCGAGCAGTACGTGGCGCTACTCGGACTCGCCGAGCAGCTGCGGGCGGAGCACACGTGAGCACGTTCCGAGACTGGGCTCAACTGCTGCGAGTCTCCGCACTGTTCACGGTCCCGGGGGATGCCCTCGCTGGGGCCGCGGCCGCCGGCGGGCGCGCCGACCTGCGCACGCTGCGCGCCATCGGATGCTCCCTGTGTCTGTACGAGGCGGGCATGGCCTTGAACGACTGGGCGGACCGGGGCGAGGACGCGCGTGATCGCCCGAACCGGCCTCTCCCGTCGGGCCGCATACGCCCGGGCGCCGCCTTGGGGGCGGCGGCCGGGCTGACCGGCGTGGGCCTTGCGATGGCGGCGCGGGCGGGGCGCCCGGCGGCGGCGGTCGCAGGGGCCCTTGCCGCCACCGTCTGGGCGTACGACCTGAAGCTCAAGCACACCCACGCGGGGGCGGTGGCGATGGGCGCGGCTCGGGGCCTCGACCTCTTGCTCGGTGCCGTGGTGACTGGGCACACACCTCTGCGGCCCGCCGTGGCCCTCTCCTCGGCGGCGCTGGCCGCCCACACGTACGCGGTGACCCGCGTCTCCCGACACGAGACCACGGGCGGTTCCAGCCTCGCTCCCTTCGCCGCCCTGGCCACGAGTGCCGTCATCAGTACGGGACTTGTATTGCAGGGTCTTCGTGGCCGGGGCAGGGACGTAGGGGCAGGGGCGGCCGGGTCCGTACTCGCGTACTGGCCCGACGCTTCGGCAGTCGGCGGACCGGCACGCGGCAGCCGTCTGTCGCGTGGCCTTCGCCTGTCGCGCAGTCTCACCGCACCGGCCCTCGCCGCCACCTACGGCACCGCAGCTGGCCGCCCTTACTTGCACGCCGTCCTCAATCCCTCTCCGCCCCTCACACAACGCGCTGTTGGAGGCGGCATCCGTTCCCTCATCCCCCTCCAGGCGGCTCTCGCCGCGCATGCGGGTGCCCCTGCCCTGGGTGGGGCGCTTATGGCGTTGGCGCCGATAGCGCGCCGCGTCTCTTGGAAGGTGAGCCCGACATGACCCTGCGCTTCGCCTACGGCACCAACGGCCTCACCGACCTGCGCCTCGACGACGCGCTGTTCCTCCTCGCCGACCTGGGCTACGCCGGCGTCGGTCTCACGCTCGACCACATGCACTTCGACCCCATGGCGGCGGACCTCTCCGTTCGAACCAGCCGTCTGGCCCACACGCTGGCCATCCTGGGCCTGACGGTGACGGTCGAGACCGGTGCCCGCTACGTCCTCCACCCGCGCCGCAAGCATGGTCCCTCGCTCCTGGACCCAGACCCCGACGGGCGTGCGGCTCGGGTCCGCCTGCTGGTGCGTGCCGTCCAGACCGCCGCCGACCTGGGTGCGCACGCCGTGCACTGCTTCAGCGGCATCGTCCCTGAAGGCGTAGACCATGACTCGGCCTGGAAGCGTCTCGCCGACGAACTGGCGCCCGTCCTCGACGCCGCCAGTGGCCTGGGAGTGCCGCTTGCCGTGGAACCCGAACCAGGCCACCTTCTCGCCACTCTCGACGACTTCCACCAGCTGCGCCACCTGCTCGGCAGTCCCGACGCGCTCGGCTTGACCCTGGACATCGGCCACTGCCAGTGCCTGGAGCCGGACCCGCCTGCCGAGTGCGTCCGCGCGGCAGCGCCGTGGGTGCGCCACGTCCAGATCGAGGACATGCGGCGCGGCGTCCACGAGCATCTCCCGTTCGGGGAGGGCGACATCGACTTCCCGCCCGTCCTCGACGCCCTCACGGAACTCACCTGCACCGGCTACCAGGGCCTGATCACCGTGGAGCTACCTCGTCACTCCCACGCCGGCCCGACCCTCGCGGAAGGATCCCTCCACTTCCTGCGCGACCTTGAGGGAGGAGCACACGCATGACCACACCGCTGACCGACGACCTCGCCACCCGGTGGAAGAGCCTTGACGCCCTCACCCGAGCCTGGCTCACCAACGCCGTACTTGAGTCCGCCGCTGCCCGCGAGGTGCCCCAACGTTCCATGCTCGTCTGGGAGCTGAGGTTTTCGGAGGCAGGCCGCCACTGCCGGGACACCGAGCATGTCGCCCGCGTCCTCCTCCTACACGCGGTACGGCCGGACGCGGCCGACCTCGCCCGGCTCTACGCGCACGGCACGGCCGCCGAACGCGGCGCCGTCCTCCGTGTCCTGCCCCACCTTCCCTACCTCACCCGCGGCGACGCACTCCCCCTGGTCGAGGACGCCCTGCGCACCAACGACACTCGTCTCATTGCCGCCGCCGTCGGCCCGTACGCCGCCCGGCACCTGGACGCCCACGCCTGGCGGCACGCCGTCCTGAAGTGCCTGTTCACCGGTGTGCCCCTGGACGAGATGGCAGAGCTCGAGCGCCGCGCCAACGGGGACGACGAGCTGGCGCGGATGCTCACCGACTACGCGGCCGAGCGCAGCGCGGCGGGCCGCCCCGTGCCGGAAGACCTACACCGCGCCCTGCGCCTCGCCACCCAGGAGTCTTGATGCGCATCTTCGACCCCCACATCCACATGACCTCCCGCACCACCGACGACTACGAGGCCATGCATGTCGCCGGAGTGCGAGCCGTGGTGGAGCCCGCCTTCTGGCTGGGGCAGCCTCGCACCTCAGCCGCCTCCTTCTATGACTACTTCGATGCCCTGCTGGGCTGGGAGCCGTTCCGCGCCGCCCAGTACGGAATCGTGCACCACTGCACGATCGCCCTCAACCCGAAGGAGGCCAACGACCCGCGCTGCACCCCGGTCCTGGACGAGCTGCCCCGCTATCTGGTCAAGGACCACGTGGTCGCGGTCGGCGAGATCGGCTACGACTCCATGACCCCGGCCGAGGACGCGGCCCTGGCCGTACAGCTCCAGCTGGCCGCCGACCACGGTCTGCCCGCCCTGATTCACACCCCGCACCGGGACAAGCTGGCCGGCCTGCGCCGCACCCTCGACGTCGTACGGGAGTCTGCCCTGCCCCTCGACCGGGTCCTGATCGACCACCTGAACGAGATAACGGTCAAGGAGGCTAAGAACTCGGGGAGTTGGCTGGGCTTCTCCGTCTATCCGGACACCAAGATGGACGAGGAGCGGATGGTGGCGATCCTGAAGGAGTACGGGCTGGAGAGAGTGCTGGTCAACTCGGCTGCCGACTGGGGCAGGAGCGACCCGCTGAAGACGCGCAGGGTCGGTGAGGCGATGCTCGCGGCGGGCTTCGACGAGGACGACGTGGATCTGGTGCTGTGGCGCAACCCGATCGCCTTCTACGGGCTCAGTGGCCGCCTCGATTTGGACGTCCAGACCACCGACCCCACTCACGAGGGAAACTCCGTTCTCCGAGGCGGGGCGTGAGCACATGCGCTTCCTACACCCGGACGGCTCCATCGTCCACCTCGCGTACTGCACCAACGTCCACCCGGCGGAAACGCTCGACGGAGTGCTCGCCCAACTCCGTGACTTCTGTGAGCCCGTGCGCATGCGACTGGGCCGGGAACGGCTCGGCATCGGCCTGTGGCTCGCCAAGGGCGCCGCACACACCCTCGTCACTGATACCGGAGCCCTGAGTCTGCTCCGCGCCGAGCTGAAGCGGCGGAGCCTTGAGGTCGTCACCCTCAACGGCTTTCCGTACGAAGGGTTCGGCGCGCAGAAGGTCAAGTACCGTGTCTACAAACCCGACTGGGCTGATCCCGAACGCCTCCGCTATACCACCGACCTGGCCCGCTTGCTGACCGGGCTACTGCCGGACGACGTCGGTGAAGGCAGCATCTCCACCCTCCCCCTCGCCTGGCGGACTTCGTACGACCATCGGTCCGCCGAAATCGCCCATCGCGCTCTCACGTCGCTGGCCGAATACCTCGACACCATGGAGAGGTTCACCGGCCGCTCCATTCGCATAGGACTGGAGCCGGAGCCCGGCTGCGTCGTGGAGACCACGGCCGACGCGATCGGGCCGTTGGCCCACATCGGACACGACCGCATCGGTGTCTGTGTCGACACTTGTCACCTGGCCACCTCGTTCGAAGATCCGGCGACCGCCCTCGACGCGCTGGACGCCGCGGACATCCCCGTCGTGAAGGCTCAGGTCTCCACGGCCCTGCACGCGCAGGACCCGAGTCTGCCCGAGGTGCGCCGGGCACTGGCGACGTTCGACGAGCCCCGTTTTTTGCACCAGACGCGAGTGAACACCGAGACAGGGCTGCGCGGAACCGACGATGTGGGCGAGGCACTCGGTCTCGGTGGCCTCCCGGTCTCCGCGTCCTGGCGGTCCCACTTCCACATCCCTCTGCACACTGCGCCCGCGGGGCCGTTGACCTCCACCCTTACCGTGCTCCAGGACTGCCTGATGCGTCTTGTCGGAGGTCCGACGGCGCGTACGCACCATCTGGAGGTCGAGACGTACACATGGCAGGCACTGCCGCTCTCTCTGCGCCCCCGAGACCGCGCTGGCCTCATCGACGGCATGGCTGCCGAACTGACCTATGCATGCGCCCTGTTGGCCGACCTCGGCCTCAAGGAGTTGCTGTGACCCCCACCCCCTTGCTGGTACTCGACGTCGTCGGTCTCACGCCGCGTCTGCTCGATCACATGCCCCGTCTCAAGGCTCTGGGCCGGTCCGGCTCACGGGCGCCCCTGGGCACCGTCCTGCCCGCGGTCACCTGCTCCGCCCAGTCCACGTTCCTCACCGGAGTCCCGCCCTCCGAACACGGCATCGTGGGCAACGGCTGGTACTACCGCGAACTCGGCGAGGTACTTCTGTGGCGCCAGCACAACGGCCTCGTCGCCGGCGACAAACTGTGGGACGCCGCCCGGCGCGCCCATCCCGGCTACACCGTCGCCAATATCTGCTGGTGGTACGCCATGGGCGCCGACACCGACATCACCATCACCCCCCGTCCCGTGTACTACGCCGACGGCCGCAAAGAGCCCGACTGCTACACCCGTCCCCCGGCCCTGCACGACGAACTCACGGAGAAACTCGGTACGTTCCCCCTCTTCCGCTTCTGGGGTCCCAGAGCGGACATCGTCTCCAGCCGGTGGATCGTGGCAGCCACCCGCCATATCCTCGCCACTCGCCACCCCGACCTTGCCCTGTGCTACATCCCTCACCTCGACTACGACCTGCAGCGCTACGGCCCCCACGACCCACGCGCCGACCAGGCCGCCGCCGAGTTGGACGCCGCCCTTGGTCCGCTTCTCGACGACGCTGCTACCGAGGGCCGTACTGTCGTCGTGCTCTCCGAATACGGCATCACCCGCGCCGACCGGCCCGTCGACATCAACCGCGCCTTGCGCCGCGCGGGCCTCCTGGAGGTGCACACCCAGGACGGCATGGAGTATCTCGACACGACGGCGTCCCGTGCGTTCGCCGTCGCCGACCACCAGATCGCCCACGTGTACGTGCGCCGCTCCGAAGACCTCGACGCCACCCGGGACGCCCTCGGCGGACTGCCCGGGATCGCCCAACTCCTGGACGACGAGGGCAAGAAGAGCAACGGCCTGGACCACCCGCGCTCGGGGGAGTTCGTAGCCGTCGCCGAGCCGGACGCCTGGTTCACGTACTACTACTGGCTGGACGACGCCCGCGCGCCTGACTTCGCGCAACTCGTCGACATCCACCGCAAGCCCGGCTACGACCCCGCCGAACTATTCATGGACCCGCAGAACCCCTACGTGAAGGTCAAGGCGGCCACGGCGCTGGCCCGCAAGAAGCTCGGCATGCGCTACCGGATGGCGGTCGTGCCCCTCGACCCGTCACCAGTTCGCGGCAGCCATGGCCGCCTCCCCGACCACCCCGACGACGGCCCCCTCATCCTCTGCTCCCGTCCGCACGCCGTCACCGGACCGGTCCGGGCCACCGACGTGAAGGCCCTGCTGATCAGTCTCGCGGGTATCGGCTGAGGCCACGACGAAGCATCCCGGTGCACCACTCTCCACGGGGGTGCCGAGGCTCGTGCGGGTGGGACCGCCTCGGTCCGTCCTCCGAACATAGGCGTTGAAGGAGAGATGTTGCTGTCCATGGGAGCCCCGGCCACACGTGGCTGCCCCGCAGCCGGGAAGGGATGAGATGCCGGAGCCGCTGAATCACCCCGTTGCGTGGGTGGCGTGGGGCAGTGGACTGCTGTCCGTCATCGTGGTCGTCACCGCCTTCGCCCGCGTGAGAATCAGCAGGCTCTTCGGGAACCCCCTCGGCCGCCCCGCCCACCTACCCCGCATCACCGAAATCACGCCCGAACAAGAATCCATCCTCCACCCCATCCGCGACGATTGGATCCAACACGGCCTGTCCACCCGACCGGCCGACCGTCCAGCAGCCGAGGCCGCCGTGCGGCTCGCATACGAGGCGGCCGGGCTGGAGCCCCCAAAGATCTTCGTGTGGCTTGAGAGCCCGCTGGCCGGGTGCATCGGATCGTGGATGCTGGCCCAGATCGAGACCCAGATCCAGGAGCAGCTCAAGGCGCGGGACCAGGACCAGGACCAGGCGCGGGTATGGGCGCATGCCCAGGTGCTGGCCTGGGCCCGCCTCGATCTTGTCCGGGACCAGATCCGCGACCAGATCGAGGCTCAGGTCGAGGAACAGCTCAAGGCCCACGTCAGGTTCCAGGGCATGGCCCGGGTCAGCCGGTCCTCGGACTGGTACGAGGCCGAGAGACACGTCCTGGACCAGGCCAGGTCCCAGATCCGGGACCAGTTCGAGGACCAGGTCAGGTCCCACGTCCGGGCTCAGATCGAAAGCCAGGTCAACTTCCACGTCGGCTCTCAGGTCAGGTTTCAGGTAGAGGACCAGATCAGGTCCCACGTCGAGGAGCACGTCTGGTCCTACTTCTGGCCCCTGGTCACCAGCGTCCGGCCCCAGGTCGGCAGGGCAATCCTCGGACACTATGACGCCGCTGAGTTTGCCTACCACGACGCGTTCGCAAGCATGGGCGCAACCGGAATCGAACCTGTCACCGGACTTATGGACGTGGCCCGCAACGCAGGCTGGTGGTGGGCCATGCCGCACACTGCCGTCCTCACGGAACGCCCCACCATCCTCCACCGCGACCGCGACGGCCGCCTCCACCACGAAACCGGACCAGCACTCGCCTACCCCGACGGCTTCTCCATCCACGCCTGGCACGGAACCCGCGTTCCCGGCGACCTGGTCGAATCCGGCTGGGACACCCAGCGGACGCGTACGTCCTCGACCCGGAAGCCTGCCAGGCCAGCCGACCCTGCCGTGGCGAAGTGCTGCCGGAGCGCTTCGCGGCTGAGCAACGGGGGTGTCGCCGAGCGGGGCCAGCGGGTGTCGCACGTCGGTTTCTTCGGCGTAGAACTCGGCCAGCTTGTCGACCTGGCTGTGGTCACCGTTCTGCAGCCGGCAGGCGCCGTCGAGCATGGCACGGAACGTCTCTTCGGGGGTTCGCATGGTGGTCACCCTTCTAACCGGAGTCTTCACTCCGGGTTATGCGGAGTCAATACTCCGGTTGCAAGGGTGGATCACAGGCCCCACCGGAGCGAGGGATCCGGAGAGGGACAATGGCTGGATGCGAAGCGACGCGCAGGCGAATCGGGACCGGGCGCTGGCCGCAGCCGAAGAGGTCTTCGGCGAGTCCGGCAAAGCCGGTTCGACCGAGGAGGTCGCTCGCAGGGCCGGCGTCGGGATCGGCACCGTGTTCCGGCACTTCCCAACCAAGCAACTGCTGATCGAGGCCACGATCGTGCGGCACCTCACCCTGCTCACCGACACAGCGCGGGCGCGAGGCGAGGACAGCGACGCAGGGGCTGCCTTCCGGACGACGTTCCGGGAGATGGTCTCAGGCGCACCGGCGAAGCTCGCACTCATCGCGCTGCTGGAGGAGTCCGCTGATCCGGCGGGCGCCACCGATGAGGTGGAAGCTGCAGCCTCTGCGTTGCAGGACGCCGTCGAGGTGCTGCTGTCCCGGGGCCAGAAAGCCGGCGAGGTGCGCGCGGACGCAACGGTGGACGAGATCTACGTACTGATCAGGGCGCTGGCCAACGCCCGGGGCGACCGGGCTGTCGTAGACAGGGCGGTCGACGTGGTGCTGGACGGACTGTCGTCGCGGCGTTGCGTGTAGCCACCCTGCGGAGATGATCGCCCTATCGCCCTATCGCCCTATCGCCCTATCGCCCTATCGCCCTATCGCCCTACCTCGACTGCCCCGGCAGTCCCTCGGAAGTGCCTACTGCCGGTGAGCGCCTCGACAGGGGACGGTACGCAGCGGGGTCGGCTCACGTTGGAGACGTCGGAACAGCGCGGGGTCGACGACGCCGAACGCCCCCGCGCGGCTGGCGCGCACGATACCGACCAGGAACCGGGCCTACTCCTCGGGTACGCCGTAGGAACCGATCATCTCGACCCACTCCTCGCCGCCGACCGTGACCGCTCGTCCCCTACTCGCGGAACCTCTCACCCGACATCCGTCGCATACAGCCTGCCGTGCCCACGGCGGTGTTCGCCCACCTCGAGGCGGCGTGGCCATGTGGTGATCTCAGGCGTCACCGATCTGACCACCCTGATGCGCGACGGCATCCGGCGGCCGAGCCGTCTCATCGACCTCAATGGGCTCGCCCTCGACGAGATCTCCGCCCTCCCAGCACGCGGCGCCGCTCGTGGACATCGACTACGAGAAGCACGTCCGCGCCGGCCAGTTGCAGCGGTACGTGGGTGAAGTGCGGCACTCGATCTTCCAGCTCCTCGGCGAGCCTCACCGGCAGGGGAGCCGAGGGTACGTCACCCGCACGTCACCCGCTACGGGGCGAGCCGCACGCGGATGCCCAGAGTGTTGTCCCTTCCCCGGAGTCGGCTGTCGAGGATCATGAGGCGGCCGAGGATGCCGTACTTGCGGGCGATGAGGGAGCGGTAGCGGGCGCCGGTCGCCTCGTCGACGATCTCGGCGGTGGCCGGGACCTGGTCGCCCGTCGGGTGGCCGCGCAGGTCGCAGGGGCCGACGAGGATGTCGCCGCGGGCCCGGATCCGCTTGACCTTCCAGGAGTCGGCGGGGGTCCGCACGCCCAGCGTGTCACCGTCGCGCACCACCCATACCGGGGTGGCGACCGGGGTGCCGTTCTTGCGGTAGCTGGTGACCAGCATGTACTTGCCGGCGCCGAGCCGTTCCAGCAGGGTGTCGTCCATGATGCGTTTCTGTTCCTTGTATGGCGTTCGAGGCCGTTGGCCTCTTGGGAGGTGTACTGCGAGGTCGGTTCGGCGGCAGCGGTGATGCTCTCGTCCTGAGAGAAGTGAGGATGCAGCTCGATTTGGTCGAGGATGGGCGTGCTGCTGGTCTTGTTGAGCAGCTGGGCCCGGTGCGGTGGGTGAACTTGGAGACGACGATGGCCGACCGGCACCACCCACGAAGCCGCGCACGCGGGTGCCTTCTTCCGAGGGCTGCCGGACGGTGGCGCGCGCGTGAGGTCGCCAGGTGGAATTGCGTGCCGCCGCCCTGTGGGGATGGTTCAGTTCAGCGGGACGTCGAGGACGGCCTTGCGGTGGCTGAACGTCTCGATGGAGTAGCGGCCGTGGTAGTTGCCCATGCCGCTTTCGCCGACGCCGCCGAAGGGGAGTGTCGGTACGGCGAGGTGGTGCATGGGCAGGCCGAAGTTGAGGCCGCCCGAGGAGGTCTCGGCGGTGAGACGGTACTTGGTGGTGTCGTTCTCGGTGAAGGCGTACAGGGCGAGCGGCTTGTCGCGCTCGTTGATGAACGCGATCGCCTCGTCCAGGTCGGCCACGGTCAGGATCGGCAGTATGGGGCCGAAGATCTCTTCCTGCATCACGGGCTCGTCGGGCCGGACATCGGCGAGCACGGTCGGGGCGATGTACTTGTCTGTGCGGTCGGTCTGTCCGCCGGTGACCGTACGGCCGGAGGCCAGCAGTGCGGACAGTCGGTCGAAGTGCCGCTCGTTGATGATCCGTCCGTAGGTGTCGGAGGTCTGCGGGTCCTCACCGAACAGCCCCTTGATCGCGACGGCCAGGGCGGCCTGCAGTTCGGTCGCGGTGTCCGGGTCGGTCAGGACGTAGTCGGGGGCGACGCAGGTCTGTCCGGCGTTGGCGAACTTCGTCCGCGCCAGGCGCTGTGCGACGGTGGCGATGTCGGCGTCCCGCTCCACGAACACCGGTGACTTGCCGCCGAGTTCGAGGACGACGGGGGTGAGGTTCTTGGCGGCGGCGGTCATCACGATGCGGCCGACCGTGCCGTTGCCGGTGTAGAAGATGTGGTCGAAGTGATGCTCCAGCAGCACGGTAGTCTCCGGTGCGCCGCCCTCGACGACCGCGGTGGCGTCGGTGTCGAGATAGACGGGCAGCAGCTCGGCCAGCAGTGATGAGGTGCGGGCGGCGTAGTCGGCGGGCTTGATGACGACCGCGTTCCCGGCGGCGAGCGCGCCCGCGACGGGCACCAGCAGCAGGTTGACCGGGTAGTTCCACGCCGAGATGACCAGGGCGACGCCTAGTGGGTCGAACTGGGTGCGGGCGGTGCTGCCGGGGAATCCGGGCACCGTCACGGGGGCGGACTGCGGGGCGGCCCACTCCTCCAGGTGCTCCAGGTAGTCGTCGATCTCGACGATCGTGGTTTCGATCTCCATGGCGTCGGCCTCGGTGCGGTTTTTGCGCAGGTCGGCGTAGAGGGCGTCGGCTATCGCCGCGCGGTTGTCGGTGAGCAGGTCGCGCAGGCGGGTCAGCTGTTTCCGGCGCCAGGCCAGGGGCTTGGTGCGGCCGGTGCGGAAGGCAGCGCGCAGCCGGTCCACCAGCGCGGTGGCTTCGGCGGCGGTGAAGGTGTCGTCGCGGGTGAAGGCTGCCTTGGTGTCGGTCACGGTCGTGTCCTGTTCGGCGGGGAGGGAAGCCGGTCGGCATCCGGCTGTGGGGAAGTCGCGGCCGGGGAGGTGGTGCGGTCAGACCGTGGCGGCCGTGCGTGCGGTCGTGGGTTCACCGTCGCCCGACGGGGCGGATGTGGCTTCGCTGTCGTCTGACAGGGCGGCCGTGTCGGTGGCGGGCGAGGGGGACCTGCGGCGGATCGCCAGGCCGACCATCGCCACACCAATGACGAGGACGAACGCCATGCCGGCGAGGGCGAAGCTCAGGGTGTACTGGCTCTCGGCGGGCAGCGCGGGGACCCCGGGGGGCAGGTTGTCGAGCGTTTTGGAGGCGAGCAGCGAGGTGACGACCGCGCTGCCGATCGCGCTGCCGGTGGAGCGGGAGATGGAGTTGATGCCGTTGGCGATGCCGGTCTGGTGGTGGGGAACGCCGGCCACGATCAGGGCGGGCATCGCGGCGTAGCCGAAGCTGATGGCAACGCCGACGACCATGCCGGCCAGGATCACCGACGCGGTGGTGTCGTGGGCGAGGGTCAGCCACGCGAAACCGACGACGCCGAAGGCGGCACCGGCGGCGAGGGTGAGGCGCGCGCCGATGCGGCGTACCAGCATCCCTCCGAACTGGGCGGCCACGAGCGAGACGAGGGCGGAGGGCAGCAGATAGAGGACGGAGGCGCGCAGGACGGAGGCGCCGAAGCCGTAGCCGGCGATCTCAGCGGGTGTCTGGACGAGGTAGGAGACGCCGATGAACTGCGCAAACATGGCGAATCCGACGAGCAGTCCGGCGATGTTGGTGAACAGGACCGGGCGGTGGACGAACATCTTCATGTCGACCAGGGGGTCGCGGACCGTGCGCTCGACGACGACCCAGAGGACCGTGGTGACGGCGGCGCCGGCGAAGAGGGCGAGCGTGCGGGGTGAGGTCCAGCCCCAGGTGTGGCCCTGCGAGATGGGCAGCAGGAGCAGGACGAGCAGCAGGGCGAGGCCGGCGGCGCCGAGCCAGTCGGTGCGCCCGCCCGTCCGGGTGCGTGGCGCGGGCACGGTGAGGGCGACCGCGATGAGGGCGACGGTGGCGAGTGCGGCGGCCAGCCAGAAGACCTGGTGGTAGTCGGGGTGCGCACCCTGGGTCAGGAGTCCGGCGCTGACCAGGGCGAGGCCGCTGCCTACCCCGAGCGTGCCGCTGACCAGGGCCATGGCGCCGGGCAGTCGCGCGGGCTTGACCTCTTGGCGCAGCACGGACAGCGCGAGCGGGAAGATCGCGGTGGCGGCGCCCTGCATCACGCGGGCCGCGATGAGCAGCAGCATGGAACTCGTGGTCGCGGCGAGCACGGATCCGGCGACCATGACCACCAGCACGCCGAGCAGGGTCGGCTTCGTGCCGCGCTGGTCGCCGAGGCGGCCCAGCAGCGGCGTGAAGACCGCGGCCGACAGCAGCGTGGCCGTGGTGACCCAGCTGACCTGGGCCGTGGTGGCGCCGAGATCGTTCTGGATGATGCCGAGGATCGGGATGACCAGGGTCTGCATCATCGACACGACCATGGCGGCGAGGCCCAGCACCAGGACGAGGCTGAGACTGCCGGTGCGGCGCTCCGGCGCGGTGGGGAGGGAGGACTTCACGGTCTTCTTTCCGGTGGAAGGTTGCCAAAGGATGGACGCATCGATGGTCTAGGACCCAAACCATTGAGGTACTCGATACTTGAGAACATGAAATAATGGAGAGATGGTGAATGTCAAAGGTTGAGGGCCTCAAGCTTTTCGCGGTACGCTCGACGCATGCCGTCCATCCCGTCCAAGGCCCAGCTCATGGAGCTGCTCGCCCACTCGGTCAGCACGCACTACGCCGACTTCACGGCCGCCGCCGCCGACATGGGCCTCACCTCCAGCCAGGCGAAGACCCTCGCGGTGCTGCGCCGCGCGCCCGCCTCGATGCGCTCGCTCGCGCAGACCCTGGCCTGCGACGCGTCGAACATGACGGGGATCATCGACCGGCTCGAAAGGCGAGACCTGGTCCGGCGCGAGGTCAGCACCACCGACCGCCGCGTGAAGAACGTCGCCCTCACCGAGGTGGGCGAGAAGGCAATCGACACGATCCGAGAACGGATGGAGCAGACGCAGACCGGCCTGGACCAACTGTCCGACGAAGAGCGCGCCGAACTCTTCCGCCTGCTGACGGTCGTCTTCCCGCGTTGATGTGCGCGGTGCTGTTCTGTCGAACAATCGAGCGGTGACTGGCGCGCCGACCGGGGCCACGCAAGTAACCTTCACGCGCAGGCGAACGGTGGCGAAGGTGGACTCGATGGGGTTGGCCGTCCGCAGACGGATCAGTGCTCGGCGGGCAAGTTGTATGCGCCAGCAGCTCGGCCTCAAGGCCGATGATCTTCTTCTCCGCATGGGGGAACTTCGCGCTGTAGAGCCAGGCGAACGCCTTGATCGCTTGGCCGCATTGTCGCGGTCCTCGGCGTTGTGGATGCCGTGAAGCGCCGCGCTGGGCCAACCGCAGCCGAGCGTTGGACGCCCTTTCCGCAGATACCTTCCGTTACGGGGATGGGCGAATGTCCCGTCAGGTAGGCAGGCGGCTGTCAGCGCGGCCGCGGACGGCGTGGCGTCGGTCTGGATTCGTGGGTCAGGGCAGCTTGTTGAGCATTTCGGCTGCGACGGGCCCGGCGGAGGCGGGGTTCTGACCGGTGACCAGGTTGCGGTCGACGACCACGTTCGGGGCCCACGGCTCGCCCTCCCGGTAGTCCGCGCCGATCTCGACCAGGCGGTCCTGGAGCAGCCACTTGGCGCCGGCCGCGAGGCCACCCTGGGTCTCCTCGGCGTTGCTGAAGCCGGTGAGCCGGTAGCCGGCGAAGGCGTTGCTGCCGTCGGTCAGGGTGGCGGCCAGCAGCGCGGCCGGGGCGTGGCAGACCACGCCGAGCGGCTTGCCCGAAACGAGGGTGTCGATGAGCAGTTTGCCGGAGACGGCATTGACGGCCAGGTCCTCCATCGGGCCGTGGCCGCCGGGGTAATAGACGGCGGCGTATTCGGCGAGGTCGACGTCCTCCAGCCTGATGGGGTGCTGGATCTCGTTGATCGAGGCGAGGTCGTCGGCCATCTTCTGCGCGCCCCCCTCGCCGCCGTTGAACTGCGGCGCCAGGCTGCCCTGGTCCAGGGGCGGCACGTCGCCACCGGGCGTGGCGACGACGATCTCGTGGCCGGCCGCCGTGAACGCCTGGTACGGGACGACGGCCTCCTCGGCCCAGAAACCGGTCGGATGCTTGGTTCCGTCGGCCAGCGTCCAGTGGTCGGCGCCGGTCATCACGAAAAGGATCTTCGACATGGAGGGGTCTCCTAGAGGTGGGTCGATCGGGAGGCGCCCCGCGGATGCCGACGAGCACTCCTTGCCGACGGATCGTTGCCGCCGCCCAGAAGAACAGGGGAGCCCAGCCGATGTAGACGCCTGCCATGAAGCGCTGCAGGTTGTCCGTGTCCGCCGGGCCTCCCTGCGCCAATTGCCGCAGGCCGTCTCCGAGCGGGATGGCGGTGGCCGGCAGCAGGCAGACACGGACGATGGTGCTGGCTGCTGCGACAGGCGTACCGACCGCCACCACGCCTCCTTAGCTTGTCCCGGAGTGGACCCCGGGCTGGGGCTCAGGCCTGCTCGGTGGGGCGTACGAGCAGTTCGGCGACGGCCACGTGCCGGGGGCGGGTGACGATGTAGCCGACGGTGTCGGCGATGTCCTGGCTCTGCAGCCGTTCGATGTCGCCGAGTCCGGCGTTGAGGAGCTGCTGGACGGCGTCGGAGTTGTGGCTGCGCAGTTCGGTGTCGACGCTGCCCGGCTCGACGACGGACACACGGACATGCTGCTTTGCCAGTTCCTGGCGCAGCGCCTCGCTGAAGCCGGTGACGCCGAACTTGGTGGCGGTGTACACGGCCATCATGGCGTAGGCGTTGCGGCCGTTCAGCGAGCTGATGTTGACGATGTCGGCGACCCGGCGCGGCCCGTCGGCGGCGGCCTTGACCAGGTGCGGGACGGCCGCGTGGCTCGTGTACATCAGACCCATCAGGTTGATGTCGACCATGCGCTGCCATTCGTTCAGGTCCGCGCCGGGGGTGGGGCCGAGCAGCATGAGGCCGGCGTTGTTGACCAGCGTGTCCAGGCGGCCCAGGCCCTCGAGGGTCCGCTCAACCGCTTCCGCGGCGGCCTCGGCGGTGGTGATGTCGGCGGGCACGACCAGGGCCTTGCCGCCGGCCTGGGAGATTTCCGCAGCGAGGTTGGTGAGCCGGTCCTCGCGTCGGCCGACCAGGGCCACGGACGCGCCTTCGCGGGCAAGCTCAAGGGCGGTGGCGTGGCCGATGCCGCTGGACGCGCCGGTGACCAGGGCGACGGTTCCTTCAAGACGACGAGTCATCGTTCAAACCTTTCGATGCGCGGCCACGTTGCCCGGGCCGTACGGGACAGGGGGGTGACGGCTCTGGTAGGCCGTATGAGGGTGGGGGCCACTCAGGGCCGGGCCACCGGCACAATGGGGAAGTGAGTACTACTGGGCAGAAGACAACCAACCCCAAGCGTCAGGAGAGCACGGTCGAAGGAGACCTGCCTCCTCGCGAACGCCTGGTCCGGGCCGCGTCGCGGCTGTTCTATTACGAAGGTGTACGCGCGATCGGCGTGGAGCGGTTGATCGCCGAGGCCGGGGTGACCAAGGCGACCTTCTACCGGCACTTCGCCTCCAAGGACGACCTGGTCGTGGCCTACCTGCTGACCAAGGACGCCTACTACAAGCAGGTGGCCGAACCGCTGGCCGCCGCATACCCGCCCGCCGAAGCGATCGACCTGATCTTCGAGGCGATCGCCGAGCACGCCCGCGAGCGTGGCTTCCGCGGATCGCCGTTCCTGAACGCGGCCGCCGAGTATCCGGACGCCGACCACCCGGTCCGCGGCCTGGTGGTGACCCACCGGGACTGGATCCGCAACCTCTTCCAGGACCTGCTCACCCGGCTCGGCCACGCCGACCCGGTGTCGGCCGCCGGTGCACTGCTGATGCTGTACGACGGCGCGATGGCAGCCGGCTACCTGGACGACTCGACTGCCGCCCACAAGACCCTGCTGGACGCGGTCCGGCTCATCCGATCGGGCGGCTGACCCCGTCGGAGCCGCGCGAGACAGCGGCTCTGTGCGGTGCCCCAGCCGAGCCGGGGCGCGGATTGGTTTCACGGAACTTTCGATCTCTCTTCGACGTGCACCGGTGACCTGATGGCAGATCTCGGCCTGGAGGCAGCCCAGCCGGGAAGGTCGATATAGACCCTTCCTCACGTGGGAGGAAGACCGGTCGTTCTACTTGTCGACGATAGCCCCCTCGCCGTCCGGGCGCCAACCGATCGGCGCGCTTGTGGGATGCCTCACGGGTTACTGCTGCCCCGGAGGGCCCTTCTGGCTTGGCGGCCGGGCTCGCCGACTCCTTGATCTCCTGGGGTCTCCTTCGAACGCTGTCGTAGCAACCGAACTCCTCGCGGCAGCGAAGCCAAGACGGGGTCAAACGGTCCGGAAAGGTGCCCTGGCGCATCCGTGACCAGGCCGCCGAGGGCGTCGGTGCTCAGTTACCGCTTGCGTCCTTTGGTCTTGTTGCCGGCGATGACGGGCATGAGTGATGCGGTATCGGCATGTGTCTGATGTGCCGTCAATAAAGTCGGCATCTGAAATCGTCGAGTCCCGACGCGCGCCGGTGTAGAGCGAAGACCGCCTTTGACCTGTACAAAGCAGGCAGGGAGCCGTCTTCCGGGAGTCCGAAGTGCTGCGTACTCTGGTCAAGTCCAAGATCTAGCGTTTGGGTGTTTCCGCAGGTCAGGGCCGTGAGACGTGCGGGCTTGCGCCCGCCGCCACCCCACCGACCGCCTTGGCAGCCTCCGAGTCGAAGTCGCCACCCAAAACAGCAATCCCAACAGCGAGATCAAGACGACGGGTTGATGATCGGCAGACCCTTGGTGGGCTGGTCTGTCCCGTACCTCGGAGGCCGGACGCGCCGGTGGACGAGGTCACTGAGCGTCGCTGCCCCATGGGCGGATCAGTGAGGACGAGGGTGGCCCGGCGGCGGGGGCTTACCGCGAGGGAGTCCCGCACCTCGATGGCCGTCCGGTTGCCGTCGAGGCGCTCGACGCCGTGCAAGAACAGGTTCATGGTGGCGAGGCGCGCCGTCGCGTCCACCAGTTCCGTCCCGCGGATCGCGCCGTGGGCCGGCTGCTCCCGCTGGGCGGGCGGGACGCCCGGCGGGAGGTGCCGGGCGATGTGCTCGAAGGACCGCACCAGAAAATCCCCCGGTGCCTGCGGCCGGGTCCACGATCGTGTCCTCGACGGTCGGACGGCAGCACGCGACGATGGCGTCGATCAGCTCCCGGTGGGTGGAGTACTGGCCTGCGGCGGTCCGGTGGCCTTGACCGCACCGGGCGAGGAATGCGTCGAAGACCGGGACGCGCCACTCCGGCCGCTCGTCCCACCACGGGAGCCCCTCCCTGACCCGTTGAATCAGGTTCTGGAGGTGCACTGGGCGGCGGAGGCGGTTCTGGGCCTTGTGGAAGATGCGGCCGACTACGCCGCCGCGCTCGCCAAGCTTGGCTAGGCCGACTGCCTCATTGATCAGCGATCTTCCTCAACCAGTCGAGTCCCGCAGGTGCGGCAGCTGATGTCGCTGTCTGAAACCGACCTATGGCATCCCGGGTAAATGGAACGTCGGCGGCCCTGAAGGCGGCTAGGTCGGTGGAGGGTTGGTCGGTCGGTGAAAGATCTCGATGGTGCGCGTGTCCCTCATGATGCGCACGGCTCAGCCTCCCGGCCAAACACTTCCTGCATCGACCGGTCTGGCCCACGGGTTGAGGGTCTACTCGTTTTCCGGTTTCTGTGATCGATGCGCCTGCGGGGGATCTCCTCTTATGGGCGGCCGAGCCGGAGTCGCCGGAGGGGACAGGAAGGGGAGTTGGAAGCTCAACAAGGTCAAACAAGTTCGCTCACTCCTGGCGCAAGACGAGTGGGTCGTCAGGCGCGTGTGTCCATGCCTAGTCGTGAACAAGGAAACCAACAGACGTGGGGATCCAGGTGAGGCTGCCGCTTTCGTGCGGTTGCCTCAAGTCATGAGAGCGCGAGGAGCGCCAAAACCTGAGTTGCGCTCACCGATCGGGCCAAGTCGCAGGCCACGCGTCCGTCTTGTGGCTTCGCAGAAAATGAATCCTGCTCAGCTTCCGCGGGATGTCCGCAGGGTCTCTGCCCGTCCACCTGCTCCTTTCCCTCAAGTTTCAAAAGGGTGACGCACGACCCTTGACGTTCGACGGACCGAACGGGTCTTATGGGGCTCGTTGTTCGATCCCGTTGATTTCTGGTCGACCTTGCGTCCCTGTGTGGTTCGCTGCGTGATGCCGGCTCGTCCTCAGTCCCAGGAGCTCTTATGCAAGTCCCTCCCTCCGGTTCCTCCTTTGCCGTCCCGAGCCGCCGCGCTCTGCTGCGCGGGATAGGTAGTGCCGCAGCGCTGACCGCAGCCGTGCCCCTGCTGAGCGCCTGCGGCGGCAGCAGCGGTTCGGGTGGTGACCCGAAGACCGTCACCCTGGGCTCCAACGCTTCGGACGCGGTGCCGAAGAAGGCGTTCGCCGACATCTACGCGGCCTTCCAGAAGAGGAACGGCATCAAGGTCGCGGTGAACACCAAGGACCACAACACGTTCCAGGAGCAGATCAACTCCTATCTGCAGGGCACGCCGGACGACGTGTTCACCTGGTTCGCCGGCTACCGCATGCAGTTCTTCGCGGCCAAGGGCCTCACCTCCCCGATCGACGACGTGTGGCAGATGATCGGCGCCAACTTCCCCGACGCGATGAAGCAGCTCAGCAAGGGCGAGGACGGCAAGTACTACTTCGTGCCGCTGTACACGTACCCGTGGGCGCTCTTCTACCGCAAGAGCGTCTTCCGGCAGCACGGCTACAAGGTCCCCACCACCTGGGACGAACTCGTCGCACTGTGCGAGCAGATGAAGAAGGACGGCCTGGTCCCCGTCGCGTTCGGCGACAAGGACGGCTGGCCCGCGATGGGCACCTTCGACCAGATCAACTTCCGCCTCAACGGCTACGAGTTCCACAAGTCCCTGATGGCGGGCAAGGAGTCGTGGACCGACGCCAAGGTGAAGACCGTCTTCGACCACTGGGCCGAGCTCCTGCCCTACCACCAGGACGGCGCCGTCGGCCGTACCTGGCAGGACGCCGCGCAGACGCTGGTGTCGAAGAAGGCGGGCATGTACCTGCTGGGCTCCTTCGTCGCGCAGCAGTTCACCGACAAGGCCGACCTGGACGACCTCGACTTCTTCGCCTTCCCGGAGATCAACTCCGCCTACGGCCAGGACACCGTCGAGGCGCCGACCGACGGCTTCATGCTCTCCAAGGCACCGAAGAACCGCGCGGGTGCGGTAAAGCTCCTTGAGTTCCTGGGCACTCCGCAGGCCGAGTCCTTCTATCTCGCATCCGACCCGAGCGTCGTCGCCGCCTCCAGCAACGCTCCCACCTCCTCCTATACGCCGCTGCAGAAGAAGGCGTACGCGATGATCTCCGGCGCCAAGAGCCTCACCCAGTTCATGGACCGCGACAGCCGTCCGGACTTCACCTCCACGGTCATGCAGCCCGCGCTGCAGAACTTCATCCGCAATCCCAAGGGCGTGGACAGCATCCTGTCCTCCATCGAGCGCCAGAAGAAGACGATCTTCGCTCAGTCATGACCATCACTCCGAACACTGGTACCGGGACCGGAACCACCAGCACCCCGGGGGCGACGACTACCCCTACGCCCCCGCCCCCGGGGCCCCCGGAAGCAAAGACGAATGACCGGCACAGGCGCGTACGCGTGCCCCAGGGGCACCGGCGGCTGCTCACCCGCCGTGACAGGGTCACCCTGTGGCTCATGGCCGGCGTGCCCACCGTCCTGCACGTCGCCCTCGTCTGGGTGACCGCCCTCGCCTCGATCGCCCTCGCCTTAACCACCTGGGACGGCATCGGCTTCGACTCCATCAAGTGGGTCGGAGTGCAGAACTTCCGTGAACTGTTCACCGACAACCCGCAGTTCTGGCCCGCCGTCGAGCACAACGTCATCTGGCTGGCCGTACTGCTCCTCGTGCCCATGCCGCTGGGGATGTTCCTGGCGGTACAGCTGGACAAGAAGATCCGGTTCAGCCGGGTCTACCAGACGGCCTTCTTCCTGCCCGTCGTGGTGTCCTTCGCGGTCATCGGCTTCGTGTGGCAGCTGATCTACAACCCGGACACGGGCCTGATCAACAGCCTCATCGGGGCCAACAAGCCGGGCCACTACATCGACTGGATCGGCGACCCGAAGCTCAACCTCTGGGCCGTGCTGGTCGCCGCCTGCTGGCGGCACACCGGCTACCTGATGATCCTCTACCTGGCCGGCCTGAAGGGCGTCGACCCCTCCCTGCGCGAGGCGTCGGCCCTGGACGGCGCGGGCGAGTGGCAAACGTTCAAGAACGTCATCTTCCCCACCCTGCGCCCCACCAACAGCATCGTCCTGGTCGTCACCATCATCGAGGCCCTGCGCGCCTTCGACCTGGTCTTCGTCTTCAACAAGGGCGCCCAGGGCACGGAACTACTCTCGATCCTGGTCACCAACAACATCATCGGCGAGTCCAGCCGCATCGGTTACGGCTCCGCCATCGCCGTCGTCCTGCTGCTGATCTCCCTCGCCGTGATCATCCCCTACCTGATCAGCACCTTGCGGAAGGAACGACGATCGTGAGCGCCTCGGCTGCCGCCCCGCCCCGCACCTACAGGCGGATCCGACCTGCCCGGCTGGTCCTCCACGTGTTCCTCGCCGGTACGGCCCTGGCCTGGCTCGCCCCGCTGCTGTGGGCGATCTTCTCGGCCCTGCGGCCGTACAGCGAGACCAGCACCAAGGGTTATGTGTCCTGGCCGGACAAGCTGAGCCTGGACAACTTCACGAACGCGTTCCAGCAGTCGGACATGATGCACTACTTCGGCACCACACTGCTGATCGCGGTGCCGGCTGTGCTGCTCACGCTGTTCCTGTCGTCGATGGTCGCCTTCTACGTCAGCCGGTTCGACTTCCGCCTCAACCTGGCGCTGCTGCTGGTCTTCACGGCGGGCAACCTGCTCCCGCAGCAGGTCGTCATCACCCCGCTGTACCGGCTGTACCTGCTCACGGACCTGCCCGGCGTCACGCAGAGCGGCAAGCTGTACGACTCCGCGCTGGGCCTGGTCCTCATCCACGTGGCGTTCCAGTCCGGGTTCTGCGCGTTCGTGCTGAGCAACTACATGCGCTCGCTGCCGCACGAGCTGACCGAGGCCGCCCTCGTCGACGGCGCGTCAGTGTGGCGACTGTACTGGCAGATCACGCTGCCGCTGTGCAAACCGGCGATGGCGGCCCTGGCGACCCTGTTGTCCATCTGGATCTACAACGATTTCTTCTGGGCGCTCGTGCTGATCTCGACCGGCCAGAACATGCCGATCACCTCGGCCCTGAACAACCTCTCCGGCCAGTACTTCACCGACCCCAACCTGATCGCCGCCGGCGCACTGCTCACCGCGATCCCCACGCTGATCGTGTACTTCGCGCTCCAACGGCAGTTCGTCAGCGGCCTCACCCTGGGGCCAACAAGGGCTGACGCCCTCTCCCTCCGCAGACCCGGGCGCCACACTTCCCCTCTCCCTCTGACTCACTTCGGAGCCGGCAGTCAATCCGAACCGGCACTTACGCCTTGAGATCGTCGAGGTCGTCTCATGGAAATCCACGTACGAGAGCCGTCTGCGGCACGTGGTGATGACGGGATGAAGACCCAACATTGCTGCGGCTGCTGTCGCTGGACAGATGCCCCTACCCCCGTGCGTCACATCGAGCGGTCGAGCGCCTCTGGCTGGACGCTCTATGCCTGCCCCGACTGCATCCATCGCTTCTCTCCAGGCCGTCTCGCCACAGTCGGACGGGAGGAGGCGTCACTGACTGGGACAGAGCGGCCCTGAGGAGCCAGCGTCGACCTGTACGCGATCCGCATCGACTGAAGGTTCGACGCTCTCCCTGTTCCGAGTGCATCCCAGGCGGACATCCCCCGCTACCGCAGCGGCCGCGGCGAGGACCCCGACAGTTGTCGTCCCCTGCTCCGCACGCTCCGCACCGCACCCGCTCATCTATTCCTATCGAAGGAGAGGCAATGTCGCCCACCTATGTCCCTCGACGTCCCCTGCGCTCTGCCGTCGCCGCGCTCGCCAGTGCCGGGGCGCTCCTTGCAGCCGGGGCGCACCAGCCGGCGAGCGCAGCACCCGGCAGCCCCGCGCTCACACCGCCCATGGGGTGGAACACCTGGAACAGCTTCGGCTGCACCATCGACGACAAGCTGGTCCGCGAGTCCGCCAAAAAGATGGTCGACTCGGGCATGAAGACGGCCGGTTACCAGTACGTGGTGGTCGACGACTGCTGGTTCAACCCCCAGCGCGATGCGCAGGGCAACCTTCAGGGCGCCTCGGGACGGTTCCCCGACATGAAGGCGCTCGGCGACTACATTCACTCCCTGGGCCTGAAGTTCGGCATCTACGAAGCACCCGGCGCCAAGACCTGCGCACAGGAGAACCCGAACCTCACGTACCGCTACCCCGGATCCACCGGCAGCCTCGGACACGAAGCGCAGGACGCACGCCAGTTCGCCGCGTGGGGTGTGGACTACCTGAAGTACGACTGGTGCAGCAGCGACGGCACCCTCGCCGACCAGGTCGCCGGGTTCACCAAGATGCGCGACGCCCTGCGTGCCACAGGCCGGCCGATCGTGTACAGCATCAACCCGAACAGCTACCACGCCGACAAGACCGGGGCGACCTACAACTGGAGCCAGGTGGCGGACATGTGGCGGACCACCGAGGACATACAGGCCCAATGGCCGAACGTCACCGGCATAGTCGACATCAACGCACCCCTTGCCGCACAGTCCGGGCCCGGGCACTGGAACGACGCCGACATGCTGGAAGTCGGGAATTCCGGCCTGAAGCCGGAGGAGTGGCGGTCGCACTTCGCACTGTGGGCGTTGATGGGCTCACCGCTCATCGCGGGCAACGACATCCGGTCGATGCCGGCGGATGTGAGCGAGATTCTGCGCAACCCGCGACTGATCGCGGTGGACCAGGATCCGCTGGGCGCGGGCGGACGCAGGGTGCGTCACGACGTTCAGGAGAACACCGAGGTGTTCGCCAAGCCGCTGTCCGACGGGTCGGTGGCGATCGGCTTGTTCAACCGCAGCGACGCGACCACGACCATCCGCACGACCGCATCCCAGATCGGTCTGAGCGGCAACTCGTTCACGCTGACCGACCTGTGGACCGGCGACACATCGACCACGTCCGGCGACATCAGCGCCAGCGTTCCCGCACACGGAGTCGCCGCGTTCAAGGTGAGTGGCGGCACTCCCGTCACCCGCACCACCTCTTCACTGGTGGGTGCCCGCTCCAACCGTTGCATGGATGTCGAAGGCGGGGCGGCCAAGGCGGGTGCCAGAGCCATCATCTGGGACTGCCACGGCGCTGCCAACCAGTTGTGGACGAGCTGGCCCACCAAGGAACTGCGGGTGTTCGGCGACATGTGCCTGGACGCCTACCGCCAGGGCACCGCTCCCGGAACACCGGTCATCGCATGGAACTGCAACGGACAGACGAACCAGCATTGGACGCTCCAGGACGACGGCACTGTCAAGGGAGCCCAGTCAGGGCTGTGCATCAAGGTCAGCGGCGGCGCCACCGTCAACGACTCCCCGTTGATCCTCGCGAACTGCGACGGTGGCGACGACAACCAGCGTTGGACCCGACGCTGACCCTCCGCCTGCGACACGTTGGGTCCCACACTCCGTGGAGCGCGGGGCCCAAAGCTGCATCTGCGCTCTCGATCAGCGGGTCCGCGGAGGCTCCGCGTCACGGTGTCACGGCGTGAGCAGGGAGAGGTTCACGGCGTTGGCCATCGCCTGATAGCCGGCGTCGTTGGGGTGCAGGTGGTCGCCGCTGTCGTAGGCGTCGTTGAGGGCCCGAGGGTTGCCCGGGTCCTGCATTGCCTTGTCGAAGTCGATGACGCCGTCGAAGGCACCGCTGGTGCGGATCCATTGGTTGACGGCATCGCGGACCTTCTCGCCGTCAGGCGTGTAGTAGTTGGCGCCCTCGTAGGGCAGGATCGTGCCGCCGATGATCTTCACGCCGGCGGCATGGGCTTTGTGGATCACGGCCTGCATGCCGTTCTCGAGGTCCGCGGCGGTCACTGGGCTGGATCCGTTCGAGCCGATGTTGCTGCCGATGTCGTTGATGCCCTCCAGCAGGATCACGCTTTTGACGTTGGGCTGGCCGAGCACGTCGTGGGCGAATCGGCTCTGGAGGCTGGGGTTGTTGGCGTTGACGTCTGTCAGCACGCGGTTGGTGCCGATGCCGGCGTCCACGACGCCGAGGGTGGGGCCGCTGGAGGCGGAGTTCATGCGCTGGGCGAGGTAGTCGGGCCAGCGGCGGTTGGCGCCCCGAGTGGAACCGACGCCGTCGGTGATGGAGTCCCCGACGCACACCAGGGTTCCGGTGGCGGTCGGGGAGATGACGTCCAGGCCGTCGAGGAAGTACCAGGATGTCTTCGTGCTCGGGTAGTTGCCGGTGCTCTCGTCGGTGACGTGGTTGCCGTCGGTGGAGATCCAGGCGGTTTCCTGTGCCTGTTCGTGCCAGGTGGTGCCGGCGGGCGTGCCCGGCAGGTGGATGCTCACGAGCTGGTCCGTGTTCGCGTCCACGGCCATCGGGATCGGGTCGCTGGCGACGTCCTGCCCGGCGGGGATGGTGACGGAGGCGCTGCCGTTGAAGGTGACGGTCCGGTGGGTGCCGGGGACGGCGGTGCCGGGGGTGCTGCTTTGCCGGGCGAGGTCGACGGCGTCGATGGTCAGCGGTTTGGTGCCGTAGAGGTTGCTCAGTCGGATGCGGAGCATGGATCCTGCGACGGTGGTGTGCGCGACCATCCGGATGCTCTGGTTGGTGAAGGAGGGTCCGTTGTACATCAGGCCGGCGGTGTAGGTGCCGACCCGTGTGAGCGGGGTGAGGGTCCAGCGCTGGTTGGCGCCGCCGTTGGACCGCCACTGGACGATCTCGGTGCCTTCGGTGGTGGACGACTTGGCGTTGTCGGCGAGCAGGCCGTTGGCGGTGTTGGCAAGGGTGTAGGTGCCGTCGCCGACGGCTTCGATCTTCCATTGCTGGCTGGCGGCGCCATCGCACCTGTTCTGGACGAGCTGGACAGGCGGGGTGGAGTTCTGCGGGTCGGGGGTGTCCAGGCACAGGCCGCTGTTGGCGCTCATGACGGTGTACGCGCCGGAGCTGGTCCGGGTCAGGAGCCATTGCTGGTTGGCCCCGTTGTTCGACGGCCACTGGACGATCGGCTTGCCGGGACCGGTTGCGCCGTATTGGACGTCCATCAGCATGTGGCTCGCGGCGTTCGTCAGGGTGTAGACGGTGCCGGAGGCGGGAGCTGCCGAGGCCGCGTGGGCCGTAGCGCCGGTCCCGGCCAGGGCACAGGCCACAAGGCCCAGGCCGACCGGGACAGCGAGACGTCTGCATATGCGCATGAGAACCTCTTCCTTGAGTCTTTGCGTGGTGAGGGGCCCGGCGCGGCGCGTTCGAAGCTCCAGCAGCCCACGTCACCGCGGCAGCCGAGAGGGCCATGCGTCACGCAGCAGGTCACGCCGGGTCCGCTTGGCGGCCGGGCCGGTGGCGAGCGCGGCGACGCACGCGTCTTCCGCGCCGGTCGGGTTTTCCGGAAACCGTCTCGGCCGGGCGTGCACGTGCGCCTCGTCACATCCGATGACGAGGCGCACGGCGTCCAGTGGGTGTTCACCACCCCTGATATTCCGTCGTCGGGGCCCGGTCGACCGTGGCCCGCGGCGGCCCCGCTCAGTGCGGGTCGGTCATCCGACCTTCTCCAGCTTCCACCGCTGGTTGCTGTCTCCGTTCGGATTCCACTGGATGACCGGGGCCTTTTCGTCCTTTGAGCCGTGGAAGACGTCGACCAGGTGGCCGCTGTTGCGGGATTCGATGGTGAAGGCGCCGTCGGTCGACGGTGTCACCGCCCATTGCTGGTTGGTGCCGTCGTTGCCGTCCCACAGTTGCAGTTGGGTTTCGGGCAACGTGGTCTTCTTCGACACGTCCAGCACCTTGTTACTGCCGACGCCGGTGATGGTGTAGTAGCCGTCCTCGTTGGCGGTCAGCGTCCACTTCTGGTTCGACTGGTCCTTGCACGGATACTGGATGATCGGCGTTCCCTTGGCGGTGTCTTCGTGCTGGGCGTCGAGCGCCAGGCCGCTGTTGACGTTGACGATCTTGTAGGTTCCGTTCAGGTTCGTCGTCGTCCCCGGGGTGACGGACAGGTTGGAGTACTGGACTCCGTAGTACCCATGTGTGTCGGAGTCCCAGACGGTGCCGAGCCCGATCTGTCCGGCGCCGTAGCTGCTGTCGGTGAGACTGGCGACCTGGGTGCCGTCGATCTTCGCGGTGATGGTGCTGCCCTGGAAGGTGAGGGAGAGCCGGTGCCAGGTGTTGGTGCCCGGCGCCTTCTCAAGCTTGCCGCTGGCGCCCGGGAGCGTGGTGAAGTTCCACGCCTGGTCGCTCTTCTGCAGGGCCCAGTTGCCTGCGGTGTCGAGGGTCAGGTGATAGGCGTTGAGACCGTTGTTGTTCTTCTTCTGCCAGCCGACGCGGCCCAGCAGGTCGGCTCCGGCTCCCGACTTCTCCAGCAACACGTCTGCGGAGACGGTGTAGTTGGACCAGTTGACGTCGCCCATGGTGGTGTACGGCTGATTCCTGGACTCGCCGGTCCACTGGATCGGCGTTGTGGTGGTCATCTGGCGCAGGCACTGGCCGCTGCGCCCTCCGCCGCAGGGCGCTGCCTCGAAGGCGCCGTTCATGCTGGCGAAGTACTTGGCCTCCGAGCCCGTGTGGTACCCGGAGAAGGTGTCGGAGTAGGGGAGTTTCTGGATGGTGCGCTGCGGGCCCGTGACGGTGCCGGGTGCCTGCCCGGTGGTGGTGGTGGTGTAGAGGTGCTTGGCCTTCAGGGTGAGCTGGTAGGTGCCGCCGGTCGCCGTCAGGTCGGGCGCGGCCACCATGCGCGGATGGTCGTCGCTCAGGTCGGTTGTCCAGACGTGGAGGGTGCCGCTGGGCAGACCACCGGTGACGGAGAGGGAGACGGTCTGGTCGGCGGTGGCGTCCATGGTCTCGAAGACGGTGCTCCAGGCGGACTTGTCCGGGGCCGCGTAGCTGACGTAGCTGCCCTTGCTCTTGTCGGTGCCGCCGGCGAGATAGCCGCCGGAGTTGTCGAGGTACTTCCAGCCGGGGGAGGTGAACTGGCTGGTCTGAGCCATCGTCCAGGTGCTGCGGCCGACGTTGTAGGCGCCGGACCAGGGCTGGTTGGCCTGGATCAAGCCCACGCCGTTGAAGTCGAGGTTGGGGGAGATCGACGCCACGATGGGCCAGTTGATGTAGGCGGTCATCTTTCCGTCCAGATAACCGCGGTTGATACCGCGGGCCATCGCCACGGCGCCGTAGTCGGCGTCGTCCGAGCCGTTCTCGCTCGCCCACAGCTGTTTCCCGGATGCCTGCGCGGCTCCGTTGCTGCCGTTGTGCGTAGAGGAGCAGTCCTTCTGATCGCTTCGGTAGCCGCAGGGATAGTGTGTGCCGAGGATGTCTACTGCCTTGGACAGCTCGGAGTTGGACGCGATGTCGTCCGCGTTCTGCCAGTTGTTGTCCGCGCCGACGACCTTCGTGGAGGCATAGCCGTGCTGCACGAGGGCGGCGTGCAGGGCTTCGTACCAGGCGGGGCTCTTCTCGCTGTCGTACCTCTCGTTCCAGCCGCCGAGGTAGTCGATGGTGAAGTTGTGCTTCTTGGCACAGTCGAGCCAGGTCATGAGGTAGTCCACCGTCGACGGTGAGCTGGTGGACCAGAAGTCGTGGCCGCCGAGGAAGCCCGGGGCGCCCCAGGCGAGGGCGTACAGCTTGATGTTCGGGTTGCGTTGCTTGGCCTGCTGCATCAGCCACCACTCGTAGCCGTTGTCGCAGTTGATGCTGCCCGGTGAGTGTTCGATGCTGGATTCGGCGCCGTCGGTGGTGTTGGTGTCGCCGCCGATCTCCACCTTCAACATGTGCAGGGACGCGCCGTAGCCGGGCTTGAAGAGGTAATCCAGGATCTGGCTGCGCTGCGGCTCGGGGTAGTCGACGAGCAGGCGGGTGTTGCCACCGCCACCGCTGATGGCTCCGACGCCGTCGAACGTGCGACCCTGGGAATTGCCGTCGACGCTGATCGGGGTCCCCGTCGCGGCGTGTGCACGGGTCGGTGCCACGCCGGTGACCAGCGCCAAGCAGAGCCCGACGACGGCGAGAACTGCTGTCCAACAGCGTCGGTCTCCCATGTCGACCGTAGGCGGGCGGGTATGAGGAAGCATCAGGATCGTCCTTCCTGAGGGCGTTTCGGGCATGCCGAACATCGGGCTGCCGGCGTTTACGAGTGGGGGGGGGTGAGCGGCTTTCGAGCGGGTAGCACTGGACCGATCCGTGCACGGCAGCGGCGGTCGGCCGGGGGCGCCTCGCGGTTTCGCAGGGCCAGCGAGACTGATCAGCGATGCTGCCGGTGAACTGGCACGCGTTTACCCAGGACCCGTCCCCCGGGGGTGATCTGTCCGTGCGCCGAGACATGAAGGGTGCTACCTGCCTGGCTTGCCCGGCTCGACGGCGCTGTACGGATGCTGCGAGTGACCGATGCTCAAGCGGCCAAAGCCGCACGTAAGTTGGGTCGCGCAGCGGTGAAGTGGGCCGTGCGTGTTATGCAGCGAGCCGATGAATGCCGAGCTCGCAGGGAGACGGTCGGTCTGGTCGGCGAACGGGAACGGGAGATCGTCATGGGTGATCCTGTCGATGGCGTGAGGGAGGGATCCCCCGCCTGCATCAGTGGTGGTCAATGAGGCAGTACCGGTGAACGTTCTTCATCGACGGCTGCCAGGGCATGTGTCCGCGGCGGTCGAGGTCAACGCATCATGCCCAATGGCGTAGTTGTACCGCGTGCTCACGCAAGACTGTCAAGACACTGGGCCGAGGAAGATGTTGTTTTCTGAGGGATTGGCGTGGGAGCTCTGCCGCGGCCGGTTGAGTGAAAGTCCGGGCGCCTACGTCGGATGTCCTGGCCGCACAGGGCTTGTGCTGGGCTTCTCCGCGCGCTTCGTCAAACGCATCACCACGCCTCACGGCTGCGCGGAGCCATGGGAGCAGCCCCTGCGCGTGATCATCGGATCTCTTGGCGTGACCTCAAGTCGAGAAAGGCGACGCACAGCCCTTGACGTTCGACACTCCGAACAGGTGTCATGGGCGTGCTGTTAGATGCCGTTTGTTTCTGATCGATCTCGTGTCTTTGCGTCTTAAGTTCCCAGGGTCGCTGCTCTCTGCCCCAGGGGTCGCCATGCAACGTTCTTCGTCCGCGCTCCCCTGTTCCGGACCCGGTCGCCACACGCTGCGGCGGGGGCCGGGCGGGGCAGTTGTGCTGGTTGCCGTCATGGCTGGTGCGGAGTGCCCGACCGGTGTGTGGTCGGCCATCGACGGGAGCTCCCTCGGCGGGTCTCCGCGCAACCTTGGTCCCGACGGTCGATGCCACCTCGACCACGGTCATCGCCTGCGCCGGGAGATCAGGGAGCGGAGGAGGTCGGCCGTGCAAGCCGGCGGACCTCTGCGGCGGCGGTGGACCAGTGAGGGATCCCGCAAGTGGATCGACCACTGGCGTGAGTCTGCCGAGGGGGCTATCTCCGGCATGGAGAACGACCGGTCTTCCTGCCTCTTGGGCGCGGCCTCTCGGCCTAGTCGTCCTTGGTCAGCAGGTAAGCCACGACCAGGTCGTCCTTGGAGACGAAGTGCCGGTAGAAGGTCGCCTTGGTCACCCCGGCCTCGGCGATCAGCCGTTCCACGCCGATCGCGCGGACGCCCTCGTAACAGAACAGCCGCCGCGCGGCCCGGACCAGGCGCTCGCGAGGCGGCAGCTCTCCCTCCTCCTTGGTTCCCCGACGCGCGGTGCCGGTGTTCTTCTGTCCGGCGATGCTCACTTCCCCATTGGGCCCTCGGCCCGGTCCTGAGCGGCCTCCACCCCCGTACGGCCCTCACCGATAGGCCGTCACCCCCTTGTCCGGTACGGCCCCCGAGCAGCGTGACCGTTCATCGAAAGGCTTGAACCCATGACTCGTCGTCTTGAAGGCACTGTCGCCCTGGTCACCGGTGCCTCCAGCGGGATCGGCCACGCCACCGCCCTGGAGCTGACCCGCCAGGGCGCCTCCGTGGCCCTGGTCGGCCGCCGCGAGGACCGGCTCACCGCACTCGCCACGGAAATCACCGGCATCGGCGGAAAGGCCCTGGTCGTGCCTGCCGACATCACCGACGCCCAGGCCGCCGCGGAAGCGGTCGAGCGGACCGTCGAGGGCCTGGGCCGCCTGGACACCCTGGTCAACAACGCCGGTCTCATGCTGCTCGGCCCCGCCCCCGGGGCGGACCTGAACGACTGGCGGCGCATGATCGACATCAACCTCATGGGCCTGATGTACAGCACCCACGCGGCCATTCCCCACCTGGTCAAGGCAGCCGCCGAGGCACCGCGTCAGGTCGCCGACATCGTCAACATCGGCTCGCTCGCCGGCCGCAACGCCTATGCCATGTCCGCCGTGTACTGCGCCACCAAGTTCGGCGTCGGCGCCTTCAGCGAATCCCTGCGCCAGGAACTGGCACGCCAGCACGTGCGCGTGTCCGTCATCGAGCCGGGCAGCGTCGACACCGAACTGCGCACGCACAACCCGGACGCCGTCCAGCAGTACATCGCCTCGTCCCTGGGCGACATCGAGCGGCTGCAGGGCCAGGACATCGCCGACACCGTCGGCTACATCGTCACCCGCCCCCGGCACGTGGCCGTCGCCGAGTTGCTCGTACGCCCCACCGAGCAGGTCTGAACACCGACCGTGGTCAACTCCGAGGCGATCAAGGAATCACCGTGGCTGCCAACACCCCGGTCACTCCCCTCACCAGAGCCCAGACCATCGTTCGGGCCTGCCTGCTGCTGACAACCGCCACCATCATCGCCGGTGCCGGGCTGCAACTGGTGCAGGGAGAGAGGTGAGAGACATGCCCATCGGAAGATCCCGTGACCTCCGGCCCGGCGCCCGCCTCCGCACAGTCGCCACCGCGTTACTGACGCTGCTCCTCAGCCTTGCGGCACTCCTGCTTCCCACCGCGAAGGCGAGCGCGGCCACGGTCTCGTTCACCCTGGGAGCCACCAGGACCGACCAGGACGGCAACACCCTCCAACTGCACGGCCTGGGCATCATCGACGTCGGTGACACCTGGTACGGCTTCGGTGAGGACAAGACCGGGCGGACCAAGGACAACACGTCATTCCAGAACATCCCCTGCTACACCTCGACCGACCTCGCCAACTGGACCTATCAGGGCGTGGCCTTGGCGAGGCAGAGCAGCGGCGACCTCGGGCCGAACCGGATCGTGGAGCGGCCGAAGGTCATCTACAACTCCTCGACGCGCACGTACGTGATGTACACGCACATCGACAACCCGAGCTACTCCGAGGCCAAGGTCGGGGTGGCAACCAGCAGCACGCCGTGCGGGCCGTACACCTACCGGGGCAGCTTCCGGCCGCTCGGCTTCGAGAGCCGTGACATCGGCTCGTTCCAGGACATCGACGGCACCGCGTATCTGCTGAGCGAGGACCGCCGGCACGGTCTGCGCATCGACCGGCTCTCCGCCGACTACCTCTCGGTGGACAGCGCGGTTGCGGTCCTGGGCGGCAGCGACGACAAGAGCATCGAGTCGCCCGCCATGGTGAAGGCCAACGGACTCTATTACGTGTTCGGCTCCCACCTGTCGGGCTGGGCCACCAACGACAACGTCTATGCCACGGCCACATCGCTGAGCGGACCCTGGTCGTCGTTCCGGGACTTCGCCGGACCGGGAACCAACACCTACAACAGCCAGACGGCCAACATCATCACCGTGCAGGGCACGTCCGGCACCACCTATCTCTACGCCGGCGACCGCTGGAACCCGAACGACCTCGGCAACTCCCAGCTGATCTGGCTTCCGCTGACGATCAGGGGAACGACCGTCAACCTCGGCCAGTACCCCACCTGGTCCCTCGATCCCGCTGCCGGTACCTGGAGTGCCGGCAGCGGGCTGCCGTCCGCCGGAGTCCACGAACTGATCAATGCCAAGAGTTCGATGGCGATGGATGTATACGGGGCCGACCCGGAGGAAAAGGCCAAGGTCATTCAGTTTCCGGACCACAACGGCGACAACCAGAAGTGGAACCTCACCAGGGTGGCGGACAACATCTACACGCTGACCAGTGTGAAAAGCGGACTCTGCCTGGACGTGCCGTACAAGTCGACGGCTGCCGGTGTGCAACTGCAGCAGTTCAGGTGCAACGGCGGCACCAACCAGCAGTGGGCGCTCGACCTGGTCGGCAGCTACTCCGGCAGTACCTACATGCTGGTGGGCGTAGGCAGCGGCGTGAACATCGGTGTAGCGGACGGCTCGACCGCCGAGAAGGCGGCGGTGGACCAGGAGACGGGAGCCGCTGCGAGCGCCGGCAGCCAGACCTGGTCCCTGTCGTGAGGGTATCGGGCCATGTGAGGTGAACCGGCCGGTCGGCCGCGTCACCGAGGACCGATGGGCAACCTGTCGATCCGGGCCGCCACTCCGGCGGCCGATCGTCCGAGCAGGCTCCGCGCAGGTTCCACGAGTGGGGGTTCTCATGAGCCTGTCAGGCGTCACTGCATTCCGCCGGTTCGCAGAGTGGACCGAGGCCAGGGTGTGGGCCAAGCTGCACCGGCTGGTCCTCGACGAACTCGGTTCCCGGGGCGGGCTGGACTGGTCGCGGTGCGCCATCGACTCCGTCAGCGTCCGAGCCCTCAAAGGGGCAACTGACGGGACCGAATCCGACCGACCGCGGCAAAGCCGGATCGAAAATCCACCTCATCGTCGACCGCAGCGGCCCCTGTCCATCGGTATCTCCGCCGCGAACCTCCACGACAGCCAGGCCCTCATTCCACTTGTCCGTGGCATCCCGCCCATCCGCTCACGTCGCGGACCCGACGCCGACGGCCCGGCAAACTCCACGGGGAGACGGGATACGACCAACGACACCTGCGGCGCCGGCTGTCCGCCCGCGGCATTCGGCACCGCCTCGCCCACAAGGGCATCGAGTCGTCCCGACACCTGGGCCGGCACCGCTGGGTCGTGGAAGGGACCGTGTCCTGGCTGTCCGGCTGCCCACGCCTCCACCGCCGCTACGAGCGCAAGCCGGAGCGCTTCCTCGCTTTCACCGCGATCGCTGCGACCCTCATATCCCACCGTCGACTCACCAACTGAAATGACGTCTTATGGAGGTGCTACGGCCACAACAAGACCACCGGTCTCAGGATGACGAGGAATGGAACTGTCCACTGAAGGCTCAAGTCGTGGTGTCGTGTCGTTGCGCATAGATCGCGGGCCGCCCTCGCCCTATCCCTGCCGCCACCGCTGCACCGACCGGCACTGAGGCCCAGGTCCTTGGCAATCACCACACTGGCCTCGCCAGACTTACCTGATGGATCGTCAGGTAAGTCAGCATCCCATCAGCATCGGACCGGGACAGTCTTCCGTACCTGCTCCTGGTCGACGGCTCCGCGGCAGCTTGACTTGCGCAGATCGCGCAGGTGAGAAGCCTGCTCGTCGTGGCGAACGATGTTCTGGCAAGTCTTCGATTGAAAGGTATGCCGATGTACAGTGAACGACGCCCCTGACCTGCAGAGAGCCGGCGGGGAGCCGTCTTCTAGGAGTCCAAAGTGCTGCGTACTCTGTTCAAGTCCAAGATCCACCGCGCCACCGTCACCCAGGCCGACCTGCACTACGTGGGATCGGTGACCATCGACGCCGACCTGCTCGACGCCGCCGATCTGCTGCCCGGCGAGCTCGTGCACATCGTGGACATCACCAACGGCGCCCGGCTGGAGACGTACGTCATCGAGGGCGAGCGCGGGTCCGGGGTGATCGGGATCAACGGGGCGGCGGCCCATCTCGTGCACCCCGGAGACCTGGTGATCATCATCAGCTATGCCCAGGTCACCGACGCCGAGGCGCGGGAGCTGAAGCCGCGGGTCGTGCATGTCGACGCCGGCAACCGGATCGTGTCCCTCGGCGCCGACCCGTCCGAGCCGGTGCCCGGATCGGACCAGCGGCGCAGCCCGCAGTCCGTCGGCGCCTGACCGGGAGGCCGTACGGGGCCTGACCGAGAGGCCGCACGGGGCCGGACCGAGAGGCCGCACGGGGCCGGACCCAGAGGCCGTACGGGGCCGGACCGAGAGGCCGCACGGGGCCGGACCCAGAGGCCGTACGGGGCCGGACCGGGCCCAGGAGCGGGACCGGGGTCCGCGACGATCGGCCGGCCGGGCCGGCGGGTGGGCGTAGGCCGTGACGGAACGGCTGCGCGCGCACTGCGGCCGGTGCCGAGCGGGCGTGGCTCGTCCTGTCGGGTGAGTGGCAGGGCGGGGGTCGGGTAGGCGGGGGAGTAGTCCAGAGGCGACGTCCAGCGACTGCCGGAGGACACCATGACGAACCCGCATCCCGACCCGGTCCCCCCGGGGCCGCCACCGGGTCCAGGTCCCACCCCACCGGACCCGTACCCGAGCCCCGTCCCACCCCCCGAGCCGGTCCCGCAGCCCACCCCACCCCCACCGGGCCCCACCCCGACCCCACCCCCGGCCCCGGGCCCACCGGAACCCTCACCGTCCCCGATCCCGCCGGGCCCGGAACCCGTACCGAACCCCGAGCCGGGCCCGCCCCTCACCTGACACCACCGGGCACACTGGCGTCCGGAAGGGGAGCGGGCTGTGTCGGCATGCGTCTCCGCCGCGTGGGCGCGACCAGCCACAACGCACCCGTGCCCGCCGGCCGCGAGTGCCCCCGCCCCTTCAGGCGCGCGAACTACGCAGAGACCTCCGACCGGTCCCCGCCCCACAACGTGTGGAACGTCCCCTCCCGGTCCACCCTCCGGTACGTGTGCGCCCCGAAGAAGTCCCGCTGCCCCTGCGTCAGAGCCGCCGGCAGGCGAGTCGCCCGCAGCGCGTCGTAGTACGCCAGTGCCGCCGCGAACCCCGGCGTCGGCACCCCCTGCCGCGTCGCGGCGATCAGCACCTCACGCCAGTCGTCCTGCGCCGCGGCGATCTCGCGCGCGAACGTCTCGTCCGACAGCAGGCTCGGCAGATCGGCCCGGGCGTCGTACGCGGCGCGGATCCGGTCCAGGAACGCGGCCCGGATGATGCAGCCGCCCCGCCAGATCGAGGCCACCGCGCCGAGGTCGATGTCCCAGCCGTACTCCTCGCTGCCCGCGGCGATCTCGTGGAAGCCCTGCGTGTACGACACGATCTTCGACGCGTACAGCGCCTGCTCGACCCGGTCGGCGAAGGCCGCGGCTTCCTCCTTGCCGAGCGGTACCGCCGTCGGGCCCGCCAGCCCCTGCGAGGCCTCGCGGAGCTTCGCGTGACCGGACAGTGAGCGGGCGAAGACCGCCTCGGCGATCCCGGACACCGGCACGCCCAGGTCCAGCGCGATCTGGACCGTCCACCGGCCCGTGCCCTTCTGCTCCGCCTGGTCCACGACCACGTCCACGAACGGCTTGCCGGTCGCCGCGTCCACGTGCGACAGCACCTCGGCCGTGATCTCGATCAGGTAGGAGTCGAGACGGCCGGTGTTCCAGGTGCGGAAGATCTCCGCGATCTCGGCGGGGGAGTACCCGGCGACGTCGCGCAGCAGCTGGTACGCCTCGCCGATCAGCTGCATGTCGGCGTACTCGATGCCGTTGTGGACCATCTTCACGAAGTGCCCGGCGCCGTCGGGGCCGCAGTGGGTCACACAGGGCGCGCCGTCCTTCGCCTTCGCGGAGATCTTCTCCAGCATCGGGCCCAGCGACGCGTACGACTCCACCGACCCGCCCGGCATGATGCTCGGCCCGTGCAGCGCGCCCTCCTCGCCGCCGGAGATGCCCGTGCCGACGAAGTGGATGCCCCGCTCGCGCAGCTCCCGCTCCCGGCGCCGGGTGTCCGCGAAGTGCGCGTTGCCACCGTCGATGATCATGTCACCGGGCTCCAGCAGCGGCGCGAACTCCTGGATCACCGCGTCCGTCGGCTCACCCGCCTTCACCATGATCACCAGGCGGCGGGGGCGTTCCAGCGCCGCCACGAACTCCTCGGCGGTCTCGGCCCCGATGAAGCCGCCCTCGTGCCCGAACTCCTCCACCAGCGCCTTCATCCGCGACGCCGTACGGTTGTGCACGGCGACCGTGTAGCCGTTGCGGGCGAAGTTCCGGGCGAGATTGCGGCCCATGACCGCGAGGCCCGTGACACCGATCTGCGCTGAAGTGCTCATACCGCCTGCTCCTTGGTTGCCTCGTGACTACGGCTGTCGTCAGTACGGGTTCTCGCCCATCCTGTCGTGCCGCCACGGCGAGCGCACATTGACCCGCCGGGCTTGAGTACGCAGCCACGGCGTCCGGAGCCTCAGTCTCCGGCGATCGAGGTCAAGCGGGGGCCGTTCCCGGCCACTTGGGCGGTGCGGGAGGCCGGATTTCCGTCTTGTCATGGCCTGTTCGCCGCGCCTATTTTTGCCCCTCCTGACGCATGCCGAGGGGAATTCGACATGGCCGTACGCGGCCGGCACCGCCGGTACCAGCCGAACAGGATCAACCGCGCCTCACTCACCGTCACGGCGGGCGGCGCCGGCCTCGCGATCCCGCTGGTCGTCGCCGGCACGGCCGACGCGGCCGAGGCCTCCACCTGGAACAAGGTCGCCGCCTGCGAGTCCAGCGGCAACTGGAGCATCAACACGGGCAACGGCTTCTACGGCGGGCTGCAGTTCACCCAGTCCACCTGGGAGGCGTACGGCGGCACCCGGTACGCCCCGCGGGCCGACCTCGCGACCAGGGACCAGCAGATCGCCGTCGCCGAGCAGGTCCTCGACGGGCAGGGGCCGGGCGCCTGGCCCGTGTGCTCGGTGCGGGCCGGGCTGACCCGGGGGGACGCGGACCCCGGCACGCACACGGACAGCGCGGCGACCCGGCCCGTGCAGGCGGAACGGAAGACGTCCGTACGGGACGTGCGGCCGCAGACCACCCCGCAGTCCCGCGCCGGCCGGGCCGAGATGTACACGGTGGTGCACGGCGACACGCTGTCCGGGATCGCCGAGGAGCACCACGTCCGCGGCGGCTGGCACGGGCTCTACGCCGGCAATCGCGCGACGATCGGCGCCGACCCCGACCTCATCCTGCCGGGCCAGCGGCTCAGCCTGCGCGGCACGGCCGCCACCGGCACCAAGTCCCCGAAGAAGAAGGCCCCTTCGGAGCACAGGACCGCGGAACACCGGACCAGGTCCACCGGACGCACGCTCGTCGCCCCGGTCGACGCCCCGATCGGCACCGGCTACCGCGTGGCCGGCTCGCACTGGTCGAAGGGCTACCACACCGGCGTCGACTTCCTCGTGCCGACCGGCACCTCCGTGCAGGCCGCCGAGGCCGGGCACGTGGTGGCCGCGGGCTGGGGCGGCGCCTACGGCTACCAGGTGGTGATCCGGCACGCCGACGGCCGCTACACCCAGTACGGCCACCTGTCGGCCATCTCGGTGCGGATCGGGCAGGACGTCGCCGCCGGCCAGCGCATCGGCCGGTCCGGGGCCACCGGAAACGTCACCGGCCCGCACCTGCACTTCGAGGTGCGGACCGGACCCGACTTCGGCTCGGACATCGACCCGCTCGCCTATCTGCGGGCCGGCGGCGTCAGGATCTGACACGCGAACGCCGCCGGTCCAGGACCGGCAGCGGCACCGGGACGCCCGTGGGCAGCGCGGTGTACGACGCGGGGAGCACGGGGTCGGCCCCTGGTTCGCCGTCGTCGCCGCGCTCACCGCGGCCGCCCGCTCCGGGCAGCAGCAACTCCCTCAGCGCAGGCGCCTCGAGCGTGCCGTCGGCCCCGGAGCGCTCGGTCCCCTCGGCCTCGACCGGACTCGCGACCCGCTGCTGCGGCATGCCGAGAAGCCCTTCCGCGGCGACGCAATCGGCGACGCAATCGGCGACGGAATCGGCGGCGGGACCGGCGGCGGAAACCGGTTCCGGGACGCCCTCCGGCAGCGAGGGCGCCTCGGCGCGCTCGACCCGCTCGGTCGTCAGCATGACCAGCCCGCCCGCCGCCACCACGCCGCAGCTCACGGCGAGGGCGGTGCCCGTGCCGCCGTAGCGGAACGTCTCGCCGAACATCAGGATGCCGACGGCCGCCGCCAGCACCGGATTGACCACGGTCAGCGTGGCCAGCGGGGCGGCGAGGCCGCCGCCCCGGTAGGAGGCCTGGGACAGCAGGACACCGCCGGCCGCGAACACGCCGAGCACCGCGAGGGAGGGCAGGTCGTCCAGGTCGATGCCGTGCGTCCAGTCCACGGCGACGGTCTTGGTGAACACCGACGACATGCCGAACGCTATGCCGGAGGCCGTGGCGAGCAGCACGCTGCGCACCGCCGGATGGCGCTGCGCGGCCCGGCCCGCGCACATCAGCGCCACGACCGCGCCGCCGGAGACCAGCGCGACCGCCACCCGCTGGGCGGCGCCGAGGGAGTGGGTCTCGGAGGAGCCGACCAGGGACAGCAGACCGGCGAGACCCACCGTGGCCATGACCGCGCCGCGCCAGGCGGTCGCCCCGGCCGGGCGGCCGACGAACAGCGCCGCCATGGGCAGCGCGAAGACGATGGTCAGCGCGCCGAGCGGCTGGACCAGGCTGAGCGGACCGTACGCCAGCGCCGCCACGTGCAGCAGGCCGCCGAGACCGTTGAGGGCCAGCGCGCCCCACCAACTCGGCCGGCGCAGCGGCAGATACGCGCTGTCCGGGGCGGACACCGCCACCTGCTCCTGCACGATCGCGCCGGCCGCGTAGGCGAGGGCGGACACGAACGACAGCAGCACGGACAACGCGAGGGTGCTCATCGGCGTCTCCCCTGCGTGCGGCGGGGGCCCTGAGCCCGGCGCGGCGTACGGTCGGCATCCATGGCCAACACTCTGCCCGCCCGCGCTGTTCCCGTCGTCGTCCCTGAGCACACAATGCCTCCTACTGCCGATGGAGTACACCAGCCGCCCGATCATCCTCGGGACGGGTGACGCACTGCGGGGACCTCGGGGACCGGTCCGGGAACGCACCTGATACCAGTACGTGTCGTGGACCTCGACCCCGACCTCTCGGCCCTCCGCCCGCTCGGCGGCTTCTTCGTCCTGCGTACGGTCCCGGGCCCGCCCGGCGCCCCGGCCCCCGGGCGGCTGCCGACACTCGCGGAGACCTACGCACGGGTGACACCGGATGCGCACCGCGATGCCCTGACGACACGGGTCGCCGTGGTCGCGGACCGTCTGCGCACGGCCGAGCGGCGCGTCGCGGCCTCGATCGCGCAGCAGGGGCTGGCCGCCCGGCTGTGGTCGGCGGCCCTCGGCTGCGCCGTCCGGTACGGCCAACTGCCCGACCTCGACCCGCGTCTGCTGCGCTGGGACCCCCTCGCCTCCGCCCCCGACGACCTGTACCTGACCGGACTGCGCCCGCTGCCCGGCGACGCCGCCACCCTCGCCGACACCGTGCTGCACGGGCATCTGGAACCCCTGGGGGAAGCCCTGAGGAGCCGTTACGGCAGCGCGCCGGGGCTGCTGTGGGGCAACGCGGGCTCCGCCCTCGCCGGGGCGGCCAGGGAACTGGACCGCTGGGCCCGCGCCCACGGCCGTACCGACGCGGCCGACCGCTCCCGCGCCCTGACCGGCGAACTCTTCGCCCACCCTCTGCTGCGCACCACCGGCACCCGCACCGGCACCACCTTCCGCCGCCGCAGCTGCTGCCTGTACTACCGGGTGCCCGGCGGCGGGGTCTGCGGCGACTGCTGCTTCACCCGGCCGCCGCGCTCTTCCCCGGGAGCCGCATCTGGGTGACCATGAAGGGAAACCTGCCACCGGTACGAGGGGGTTGTCGGGTGCGAGTGGGACTGCTGACCCGGGAGTACCCCCCGGACGTGTACGGCGGCGCCGGTGTCCATGTGGAGTTCCTCGCCCGGGAGTTGGCCTCCCTGGTGGACCTGGAGGTGCACTGCTGGGGCGAGGGCCGCGGCGTGGGCGTCGTACGCCACCGCCCCTGGTCCGCGCTCGACGGCACCAACGACGCGCTGCGCACCTTCTCCGTGGACCTCTCCATCGCCGCCGCCCTCGAAGGCCGCGAACTCGTCCACTCCCACACCTGGTACGCCAACCTCGCCGGCCACTACGCCAAGCTCCTGTACGGCGTCCCGCACGTGGTCACCGCCCACTCGCTGGAGCCGCTGCGCCCCTGGAAGGCCGAGCAACTGGGCGGCGGATACGCCCTGTCGAGCTGGGCGGAACGCACCGCGATCGAGGCCGCCGACGCGGTGATCGCCGTGTCCGGAGCCATGCGCGAGGACATCCTCGCCTGCTATCCGGCGCTCGACCCGGCCGCCGTACACATCGTGCACAACGGCATCGACACCCGCCTGTACCGGCCCGACCACGGCATCGACGCCCTCACCCGGCACGGCATCGACCCCGGCCGCCCGTACGTCCTGTTCGTCGGCCGCATCACCCGCCAGAAGGGCGTGCCCCATCTGCTGCGCGCCGTACGGGACATCGACCCCGGTGCCCAGGTGGTGCTGTGTGCCGGCGCGCCCGACACCCCGGAGATCGACCGGGAGTTCCGGGAGCTGTTCGAGCAGTTGAGCCGGGCCCGCGCGGGCGTGTTCTGGATCCCGCAGATGCTGCCGCGCCCGGAGGTGATCCAACTCCTCACGCGGGCGGCCGTGTTCGTCTGCCCCTCGGTGTACGAGCCCCTCGGCATCGTCAACCTGGAGGCGATGGCCTGCGGCACGCCGGTCGTGGCCTCCAGGGTCGGCGGGATCCCGGAGGTCGTGGCCGACGGCCGTACGGGCCTGCTGGTCGATACGGACGACGAGTTCGAGGCCGGCCTCGCGCGGGCGCTGGACGCCGTCCTCGGCGACCCGGAGACGGCCCGGCGGATGGGGGAGGCCGGACGGGTGCGCGCCGTGGGGGAGTTCGGCTGGGACGCGGTGGCCCGGCGCACGGCCGCGCTGTACGAGGAGATCCTCAAGCAGGCTTAGTCCCGTCCGCTCGGGGCAGCCATGGTTCAACCAGGGTGAGGGGAGCGGCCATGCGTCGTGGAGGGCCTTCCGTACTCGGGATCGTGCTGGCGGGCGGCGAGGGCAAGCGTCTGATGCCGCTGACCGCCGACCGCGCCAAACCAGCCGTCACCTTCGGCGGCACGTACCGTCTCGTCGACTTCGTCCTGTCCAACCTCGTCAACGCCGACGTCCTGCGCATCTGCGTGCTGACCCAGTACAAGTCGCACTCGCTGGACCGGCACATCACCACCACCTGGCGGATGTCCAGCCTGCTCGGCAACTACGTCACACCGGTCCCGGCGCAGCAGCGCCTCGGCCCGCGCTGGTACCTGGGCAGCGCCGACGCGATCCTGCAGTCCCTGAACCTGGTCCACGACGAACAGCCCGAGTACGTCGCCGTGTTCGGCGCCGACCACGTCTACCGGATGGATCCGCGGCAGATGCTCGCCCAGCACATCGAGGGCGGCTCGGGTGTGACGGTGGCCGGGATCCGGGTGCCGCGCGTGGAGTCCTCGTCCTTCGGGGTGATCACGCCCGGCTCGGACGGCCTCACGGTGGACCGCTTCCTGGAGAAGCCCGCCGATCCGCCGGGCCTGCCGGACGACCCGGAGACCGTCTTCGCCTCGATGGGCAACTACATCTTCACCACCAAGGCCCTGATCGAGGCGCTGCACCGGGACGCCGAGGACGAGAGTTCCGTGCACGACATGGGCGGCTCGATCCTGCCTCAGCTCACCGCGCGCGGCGAGGCCCGGCTGTACGACTTCAACGACAACCACGTGCCCGGCGAGACCACCCGCGACCAGGGCTACTGGCGGGACGTGGGCACCCTGGACGCCTACTACGAGGCGCACATGGACCTCATCGCCGAGCGTCCCGCCTTCAACCTCTACAACCGCCAGTGGCCCATCTACACCCACTCGGGCCAGCTCTCCCCGGCCCGCTTCAACGGGGGCGGCATCGCGGGGGAGTCCATCATCAGCGCGGGCTGCCTGGTCCGCGGTCAGGTCACCCGCTCGGTCCTCTCCCCGGGCGTACGGGTCGACCCTGGAGCGGTCGTCCAGGGCTCGGTGCTGCACGACAACGTCCGCATCGGCCGGGGCGCGGTGGTCCGCGGCGCCGTCCTGGACAAGAACGTGGAGGTCCCCCCGGGTGCGACGATCGGCGTCAACCCGGAACGGGACGCGGAGCTGTACACGGTGTCCAAGGGCGGGGTGATCGCCCTGGGGAAGGGACAGCGGGTGCCCTAGGGATAGGGTCCCCCGCATGCGATGTGGGATATGCGGCTCCGCCCGGCTGAGCCCGGTCGGTGAGCTCAGCTCGGGGGAGCGGTCGTACGAGCGGCTGCGGCTGAAGTTCCGCAGGCCTGGATTCTTCAAGCCCCGGCCCGAGTTCGAGGCCTCCCTCGGGCGTGTCTGCCGTGACTGCGGAGCCCTGTTCGCCTTCCTGACGGAGTCCGACCGGCGGGAACTGGACGCGGCGGCCGAGGACCTGATCGAGGTCGAGGACGTCGTCCCCGTACCGCACCCCTGGGACCCGCCCGTGGGTTAGGGCCGGCGCATGTCCGCCGCCTCCGCGCCGGCCCACGAACGGCCATGCGGGCTTCAAGCTCATGCTCTGACGGTTTGTCACCGTCCCTGCGCTGCGCGACGCGTTCGGAGTGATCGCCGTACCTTGCCCGGATTTGAGTCGTTCGACCTTCAGGATGCAGACGAACGATGTCGAACCTGCGGAGGTCATCCGACATGAGAGGGACCCGGCGCACGCGGTTGTGTCTGGCCGTGGTGATGGCAGCGTCCGCGCTGATCGCCACCCCCACCGCACGGGCCGCCGAGCGGACCGACGGCCACCTCGCCGATCTGGTCAACCCCTTCATCGGGAGCCAGGACGAGGGCAACACCTTTCCCGGCGCGGCCGTGCCCTTCGGCATGGTGCAGCTGTCGCCGGACACCGGGCACGGCACGGGCTACGACTACACACAGAACCGGATCCGCGGCTTCTCCCTGGTCCATCTCTCGGGCGTCGGCTGCCGCATCGGCGGCGACCTGCCCGTGCTGCCCACCACCGGCGATGTCACGCAGACGGACTACACCCAGTACGCGGCCGGCTTCTCGCACAGGGACGAGACGGCGAGCCCCGGCTACTACCGGGTCGGCCTGTCCTCCGGTGTCCGTGCCGAGCTGACCGCGACACGGCGCACCGGCGTGCAGCGCTACACCTTCCCCGCCACCGACAAGGCCAACGTCCTGCTGAACGCGGCCCAGTCGCTGCACAAGACGGTCTCCAGTTCCGTCGAGATCCTCGACGACCACACCGTGCGCACCGAGATCACCGGCCACGGCTTCTGCCGGGACACCGGCCCCTACACCGTCTACACGATCACCCGCTTCAACCGGCCCTTCACCGCCCACGGCACCTGGGACGGCAAGACGGTCACACCGGGCTCCCGCAGCGGGCCCGGCGGCGCCTACGTCCGCTTCGACACCACCAGGGACCGTACGGTCGAGGCGACCACCGCCCTGTCGTACGTCGACGCACGCGGCGCGGCCGGGAACCTCGGCGCCGAGCGCGGCCGGTCCTTCGACGCCGTACGCGAGCGGGCCCGCGAGGAGTGGGAGAAGCGGCTCGCCGGCGTCCATGTCCGGGGCGGCACGGGCACCCTGCGCCGGACCTTCTACTCCTCGCTGTACCGGTCGTTCCTCGCGCCGAACATCGGCAGCGACGACGACGGCCGCTACTTCGGCTGGGACCGCCGTGTCCACCGCGCCAAGGGCTTCACGTACTACCAGAACTGGTCGCTGTGGGACACCTACCGCACCCAGGCCCAGCTCCTCGCGCTGCTCGCGCCGCGCGAGGCACGGGACATGGCCCGCTCGGTCGTCGCGATCGACGAGGACGGCGGCTGGCTGCCCAAGTGGGGCTACGGCCCCGTCGAGACGAACGTCATGAGCGGCGACCCGGTCACCCCCTTCCTGACCACGGCCTATCAGATGGGGCTGCTCAAGGGCTTCGAGGAGCGGACCTACCGCGCGCTGAAGAAGAACGCCGACGGCGTCCCGCCCGCCGCCTACCCGGGCATCGGCCGGGAGGCCAACGCCGAGTACCTCGCGCACGGCTTCGCCCCCTACGACAAGGACCGCCCGTACGCCAAGATGGGCGACTCCGACTACCACCACGGCGCCTCCGTCACCCTGGAGTACGCACTCGCCGACGCCATGCTGGCCCAGATGGCCCGCGGCCTGGGCCACGACGCCGACGCCGCCCGCTATGCGGCCCGCGCGCGGAACTACCGGAACATCTTCGACCCCGCCACGGGCTTCTTCCGCGCCCGTGACGCTTCCGGCGCCTTCACCGGCTCGGCCGACCCGGCGCTCGGTACCGGGTTCCACGAGGGCACCGCCTGGCAGTACCAGTGGCTGGTGCCGCAGGACGTGCCCGGCATGGTGCGGCTCATCGGCGGCGAGCGCGCGGCCGACGACCGCCTGGACGCCTTCTTCGCCTACGACCGGCTGCTCGCCGACCCCGCGAGGACCGCCCGCGAGGTGTGGGTGCACGGCGACGCGTACGCGTACTACAACGCCGACAAGTACAACCCGATGAACGAGCCCGACCTCATCGCGCCCTACACCTACCTGGCCACCGGCCAGCCCTGGAAGACCACCGACGTGGTGCACGCCGCCCTGACCCTCTTCACCGACGGGCCCAGCGGCATGACCGGCAACGACGACCTGGGCACGATGTCCGCCTGGAACGTGCTGTCGTCCATCGGGCTGTTCCCGATCCAGCCGGGCTACGGCACCTGGGGCCTGTCCACGCCCGTCTTCGACCGCGTCGACCTCACCCTGGACCGCCGCTACTGGCCCGGCGGCCGGCTGACGATCGCCGCGCCCGGCACCTCGGCCACCGACCGCTACATCCAGTCCGTCCGCGCCGACGGGACACCGCACGGGCGTACCTATCTGACGACGGGTGGGCTGCGCTCCCTGCGCTCGCTCGCGTTCACGGTCGGCCCGCGCCCGTCTGAGTGGGGTACGTCACCCGCGGCGGCGCAGCCGGTCCTGAAGTGACCTCACGTCTCACCTGGGTCCCGCCCCTTTCGGAGGGGCGGGACTTAATCTGCCGTTAACTGAGCGTAGCCTGATCGTACTTGACCGTAATCGGGTGACAGGGTTTGACTGCGGGTTGACTGCAGATCCACCCGTCGTCGACGCGTGAGGCAAGCCCTTGACTTCCGACCTGCTCGCTCCACTCGACCTGGCGTTCTGGCACATCGAGTCCGAGCGGCATCCGATGCACCTCGGCGCGCTCGGCGTCTTCGGTGCCCATTCGCCCACGGCCGGCGCCCATGCCGCCGACCTGCTCGCCGCCCGCGCCGCCGCCGTGCCCGGGCTGCGCCTGCGCATCCGCGACGTGTGGCAGCCGCTCGCCTTCGGCGGCGCCGCCCGGGAGCCCGACCCGGACTTCGATCCGCTGAACCACGTACGGCTGCACGCCCCTACCGCCGACTTCCACGCGGACGCGGGCCGGCTGATGGAACGCCCGCTGGAGCGCGGCCGGCCGCCGTGGGAGGCGCATGTGCTGCCCGGCGAGGACGGGGTGTCCTTCGCGGTGCTGTTCAAGTTCCACCACGCCCTCGCCGACGGGCTGCGCGCGCTGAAGCTTGCCGCCGGTGTCCTCGACCCGGTGGACCTGCCCGAGCGGGCGCCGCGCGCCATCGAGCCGTCGCGCGGCCTGCTGTCCGACGTGCGCAGGCTGCCGGGGCTCGTCCCCGGGCTGGTCAGGGGCGCGCTGTCCGACGTGGGCCGGGCCCTGGACATCGGCGCCTCCCTCGCCCGGTCCACCCTCGGCATGCGGCCCACCTCCGCGCTCACCTCGGCCCCGAGCGGCACCCGCAGCACGGCCGGTGTCGTCTTCGACATCGACGACGTGCACCGGGTGCGCAAGACCGTCGGCGGCACCGTGAACGACGTGCTCATCGCGGTCGTCGCCGGTGCCCTGCGCCGCTGGCTGGACGAGCGCGGCGACGGCAGCGGGGGAGTGGCGCCCCGCGCCCTCATCCCCGTCTCCCGGCGCCGCCCGCGCACCGCCCATCCGCAGGGCAACCGGCTCTCCGGCTATCTGATACGGCTCCCGGTGGACGAGCCCGATCCGCTCGGCCGCCTCGACATCGTGCGCACCGCGATGATCCGCAACAAGGACGCGGGACCCAACCGGGGTGCCGGTGCCGTCGCGCTGCTCGCCGATCATGTCCCGGCCCTCGGGCACCGGCTCGGCGGGCCGCTCGTCGGGCAGGCGGCCCGGCTGTGGTTCGACATCCTCGTCACCAGCGTGCCGCTGCCGGGGCTGGGGCTGCGGCTCGGCGGACACGAACTGCGGGAGGTCTATCCGCTGGCGCCGCTCGCGCCCGGCCAGGCGCTGGCGGTCGCGATCTCGACGTATCGCGGGCGTGTGCACTACGGGCTCGTCGCCGATGCCGAGGCCGTGCCGGACCTCGACCGGTTCGCGTACGCGGTGTCGGTGGAGGTGTCCGCGCTGCTGGCCGCGTGTGGCGTTTGACGGAGGGTGCCCACCCGCACCACCGGTGCGGCTTTCGTTGTCGGGTGCGGGTGGCTCCCGTGGGGCGGGGGCGCCGTCGGCGGCTGCGGGGCGGTGGGGGGCGGTGGGGGCCCACCCGCCCACCCGTGCGGCTTTCGTTGTCGGGTGCGGGTGGCTCCCGTGGGGCGGGGGCGCCGTCGGCGGCTGCCGGGTGGTGGCGGGGCGGTGGGGTTCCCACCCGCACCACCCGTACCGCTTTTCGTCGAGGGGTGCGGGTGGCCCCGTGGGGCCGGAGCGCCGTCGGCGGCCTCCCGGCTGGTGGACGGGTTTGGCGGGTGGCTGTGGGCTCCGTAAAATTCCCCCTTCGAAAGCGGGCGCGAGTCGGAGCGCTGCGCGGGTGATCAGGGAAGCGGCAGCGCGATGACGGTGACAGAGGACGGCTCCGTGGCCATGGAGGCCGTGGACGAGGTGGTCTACGGGCCGGGCATCGACCCCGAGCGGCTGGCCGTCTGCCTGAGCGTGCTCGAGGAGCTCGACCGGATCGAGGTCGACCACCCGGACGCGATCAAGGTCCGCCGGGCCACCTCGCAGATCTACCGCACGGTCAAGCAGCGCCGCCGCCAGGAGCGCCGGGCCGCCAAGACCGCGCACGACCGCGCCGTCACCGAGGCCACCGCCACCGGTTCCGCCGAGCGCATCGACGACGAGACCGAGGGCATCCTGCCCTCCTCCAAGGTCGAGGCGGGCAAGATCGCGGGCATACTCCAGCGCCCGCGGTCCTGCTACACCTGCAAGTCCCGCTACGTCGAGGTCGACTACTTCTACCACCAGCTCTGCCCGGACTGCGCCCGCACGAACCGGGCCAAGCGGGACGCCCGCGCCGACCTCACCGGCAAGCGCGCCCTGCTCACCGGCGGCCGCGCCAAGATCGGCATGTACATCGCCCTGCGCCTGCTGCGCGACGGTGCGCACACGACGATCACCACCCGCTTCCCCAAGGACGCCATCCGCCGGTTCAAGGCGATGGAGGACTCGGCCGACTGGCTGCACCGGCTGGAGGTCGTCGGGATCGACCTGCGCGACCCGGCGCAGGCCGTGGCCCTCGCCGAGCAGGTCGCCGAGGCGGGCCCGCTCGACATCCTGATCAACAACGCGACCCAGACCGTACGCCGTCTGCCCTCCGCCTACGCGGCCCTGGTCGAGGGCGAGACCGCCCCGCTGCCCGCCGGTGAACTCCCCGCCCACCACGTCATCGGCGCCTTCAACTCCGGCGCCGTCGACGGCATCGCCGCGCTGCCCGTCGGCACCAGCGGACTGGACGCCCAGAAGGTCGCCGACCTCGCCCTCGTCGCGGGCAACGCCAGCGTCGCCCGGCACCTCGACGGCACCGCCATCGACGCCGGCGGCCTCGTCCCCGACGTCGTCGACACCAACACCTGGGTGCAGACCATCGACCAGATCTCGCCGGTCGAGCTGCTCGAGACCCAGCTGTGCAATTACACGTCGCCGTTCATCCTGATCAGCGCCCTGCGCCCGGCCATGGCCGACGCCGCGAAGAAGGCGGCCAGCGGGCGCGCCTACGTGGTCAACGTCTCGGCGATGGAAGGCGTCTTCGGACGCGGTTACAAGGGCGCCGGGCACCCGAACACCAACGCCGCGAAGGCCGCGATGAACATGGTGACGCGGACCAGCGCCCAGGAGATGTTCGACACCGACGGCATCCTCATGACCTCCGTCGACACCGGCTGGATCACCGACGAGCGCCCGCACTACGACAAGCTGCGCCTCGCCGAGGCCGGCTTCCACGCCCCGCTCGACCTGGTCGACGGCGCCGCCCGCGTCTACGACCCGATCGTCCGCGGTGAGGCGGGCGACGACCTGTACGGCGTCTTCCTGAAGGACTACGCGCCCGGCAAGTGGTGACCCCGCGAAAACCGGTCGCCGGCGTGACCGTCGCCGTCCTAGGGTGACGGTCGTGCCGGGGTGCCCGGTGTGCAGGAGACGCGTTCTTCATGGTTGTGATCCATCAGCAGACCCCAGCGGGACTGCCGGCCCCTCGGGGCCGACGCGTGGCCGTCGGGATCTCGGGCACCCCGCACCACCCGTCCTGTGACGGTCCGTCAGCAGGCTGCGGCCGGGGGTCAGTCGACGGCGCCGAGCCGGGAATGCCGGGCCGCCACCAGCTCCAGCACCGTGCGCCAGTCCTCCAGGACGCCCGCGTCGAAGGCCGCCGCACGGCTCTCCTCGTCGGCCTGCCGCAGCCGCAGCACATCGTCGTCGGCCGGGCCCGCGTCCCCGCGGACCAGCCGGAACACCCGCTCCCCGAGCAAGGGGCGCACCGCCTCGGCCGCGCTGCGTGCCCGGCCCGCCTCGTCGCCCGGGCACAGCACCGGCCCTATGCCGTGGACCAGCCCCGCGACCTGGAGCTCCTTGTCGGCGGGGCGGCTGCGGCGCAGCAGCGCGGCGGTGCGCAGCGCGTGCTGGTGCCGACCGGTGTACAGCAGATCCATCAGCTCCTCGACGCTGCGCAGCTCCATGCGTCAGTCCTTCCGCGAGTCAGCCGTTGCGGCTCAGCAGCAGATCATGGCGAGCTTGCGTCCCGGCCAACGGCACCTGAACTGCGCCGCCTGTAGGCCGAGTGGGTGATGCGCGCGACGGCCGGGTGATGCGCCCCCTGGCAAACGGCCGCATATTGGGAGGTATTAAGACGCCAAACGACTTCCGATAGTTACACCTTGTTTGCACTCCCGATCGAGCGCATGCCCGCTCATTTGGGTAGTCTGGAGGGGACGGGCGGCAGCCCCGGGTCCCACCCAGACCCAACGTCCGTACCGGCGCCACCGCGTCCGAACTGGCCTTCCACCCAGACCCGAGCGGGCGCCGAGTGCCGGAGCGCAAGCTGGCCGGCAGCCCTCGAGGGTGACCGACACATAAGGAGTGCGCGGTGACACCGGAGAAGACGAATCGCGAAGAACGCCCCAAGGAACGCACGGAGCGCCTGGGCCGGCGGCCGGGAGAACTCGGCAGCCTCGATGTGTGGGCCCGGTCCGCTCCGATCCGGCTCGCGGGTTACGAGGACGACCTCGCCGAACCCCACATCCTGCCCAGCGTGGACTGACCCCCGGGTCGGACCCTTCGCGATCGCCGCACGCATGGGCGTGACCTGACAGACTCACGCCCATGCTGATCAGAGAAGCCGTGGCCGCCGACTGGCCGCGGATCTGGCCTTTCTGGCACCGGATCGTCGCCGCTGCCGAGACCTACGCCTGGGACCCGGAGACCTCCGAGGAGGACGCCCGCGCGCTCTGGATGAACCCGGCCAAGCGTGTCTACGTCGCCGAGGACGAGAACGCAACCGTCGTCGGCTCGGCCTACCTCACCCCGAACTACGGCGGCCCCGCCGCCCGTGTGGCCAACGCCGGATTCATGGTCGACCCCGACCACACGGGAAAGGGCGTCGGCCGCGCCCTCGCCGAACACGTCCTGGCCGAGGCCAGGGCCCACGGCTATCGCGCGATGGTGTTCAACGCCGTGGTCGAGACGAACCCCGCCGTCGCCCTGTGGGCCTCCCTCGGCTTCACCGTCCTCGGCACGGTCCCCGAGGCATACGACCACCCCCGGCACGGCAGGATCGGGCTGCACATCATGTACCGCTCGCTCGAATAGCCCGTAGCGGCGGGGCTCAGGAGCCGGCCATCGGTGCCGTCCGCCGCCAGGGGCGCAGCGTCTCCAGTTCCTCCGCCAGCTGAAGCAGGACGGCCTCCGCACCCGGGCGGCCCACGAGCTGTACCGCGCAGGGCGCGCCCGAGGGGAGGGTGCCGAACGGGACCGACATCGCGGGCCAGCCGGTCAGGTTCCAGGGCGGGGTGAACGGGGAGTACGCGGTGTTGGCCAGGATGTTGCGCAGCCAGCCGCGTTCGTGCCACGGTCCGGCCGCGGGGGAGCGCCGGGCCAGGGCCGGGGTGAGCAGGACGTCGTACTCGGTGAAGAAGGGCGTCAGCCGGGCACGCAGCCGCTCGCGGCTGTCCCCGGTGCGCACCGAGCGGACGAAGCGCCGGCCCAGTTCCGCGTGCACCCGGGTCCGCCGGGCCAGCCGCGCCGGGTCCAGGCCCTCGGCGTCCACCGCCGTCCCGGCCGTCCAGTGCCGCAGCGCGGTCACGCCCAGCGAGAGGGGGTACGGCGGCTCGGCCCGCCGCACGCGGTGCCCGGTCCGCGCCAGCGCCCCGGCCGCCTCCCGGACCGCGGTCGTATACGGCCTGCTCACGGCGACTCCGGCGAGCGGGCTGCGCAGGGCCACCGCGATCCGCCGGCGCTCGGGCTCCTGCGCGCGGGGGGAAGCGGCGCCGGCCAGCACGCCCAGCATCAGCCGCACATCCTCGACCGTCGTGGCCAGCGGACCGTTCTCCGCCATGCCGAACCAGTCGCCGTTGCCGATCCCCGCCGGCACCACCCCGTGCCCCGGCTTCAGCGTGACCAGGCCGCAGTTCGCGGCCGGGATGCGCAGCGAGCCCATGCCGTCGTTGCCGAGCGCGACCGGGACCAGGCCCGCGGCCACCGCCGCCGCGCTGCCGCCGGAGGAGCCGCCCGCCGTGCGCGAGGTGTCCCAGGGATTGCGGGTGGTGCCGAACACGCCCTCGGTGGTGCCGAAGACACACAGCTCCGGCACGTTCGTCAGGCCGACGACCACCGCGCCGGCCGCCCGCAGCCGGGCCACCGCGGGGTGGTCCTCGGCGGCCGGGGTGTCGGGGGTGGCGGCCGAGCCGTCGCGATGGGACTCGCCCCGCACCGCCAGGTTGTCCTTCACGGCCACGGGCACGCCCGCGAGCGGCAGTTCGGGCAGATCGGTGCGGGAGGCCACCTCGTCGGCCTCGGCGAGCGCCGCCTCGGCCCGCACCTTCCGGAACGCCCCGATCCGTCCGTCGAGCCGCTCGATCCGTGCGAGGTGCTCGGCCGCCACCTCGCGGGGCGTCACCCGCTTCTCGCGTACGGCGGCGGCTATCTCGGCGGCGCTCCGCCCGGCCCAGTCACCCACGGACACTCCTCGCTCGGTCGTCGGCTACTCGCCGGTATGAATCAAGGCGCAGGGAGAACTGTGCCCGGTCGGGCGCGGTACGTCGAGGGGCCGGTACTCAGCCACCATCCGTCCTCCGATCAATGTGTCAAGTAACGTCCTCCGCAGCCCCGTTGACAGTCTCGCAGCCGCCGCTCAATCATCAGACGTCCGATGAATCGGAGTTTTTGGGAGCCGCTCATGAGCACGTGTCCCAGACGTCTGATCCTGGGCGCGGCAGCGGGCGCGACCGCTGCGGCCGCCCTGCCGCTCACCACCACGACACCCGCGTGGGCCGCCGCCCGGCAGGGACCGTGGGCCGCCGTCCCCGATCCGGTGCCCGTCCCGCTCGACGCCCTCTACGACAACGACGGCATCGACACCGCGTCCGCGCGCGGCGGCGACTTCGACGGCTCCGGCTACACCTTCCCCGGCGAGGAACTCCCCGCGGGCCGCATCGAGGTCGACGGCATCACCTTCGACTTCCCGGCGGCGACGGCGGGCGCCCGGAACAACGTCGTCGCGCTCGGCCAGCGCGTCGACCTGCCCAAGGGCCGGTACCTGTCGGCCGTCTTCCTCACCGCCGGCAGCTACGGCAACGCCTCCGGCGAGACCACCGTCCACTACGCCGACGGCTCGACCACCACCGCGGGCCTGGGCGGCGGCGACTGGTACTCGGCGGGCGGACCGCTCTCGGCGCCCTACCGCTACAAGCCGGACGGCACCAAGGACGAGCACGGCGTCGGGATCGGCACCTCGGAGGTGTGGCTGGATCCGCGACGCGAGGCCGTCGCCCTCACCCTGCCGGTCACCAGCCCGGCCGAGGCCGGCAAGACCTCCCTGCACATCTTCGCGCTTTCCCTCCAACCGGCCGCACAGGGAAGGGCGTTGGTCCTGCGGGATGTCCACTCCACCCACTCCCTGCTCGATGCGACCGGCGCCCAGAGCGTCGAGGCCACCGTCGTGAACGCGGGCAGCGTCGCGATCCTGACCGGCGACGCCGTGTCCGTACGCGTCGACGTCCCCGGTGCCCGTACCGTCGAGCCCGCCCGCATCCGCCGGCTCGACCCAGGCGAGCAGGCACGCGTCCGCGTCGGCATCCGCAATCGCGCCGGCACCGCGCCCGGAACCGAGCAGGACGGCGCGGTGACGGTCGTCGGCCGCGGCACCCAAGCGGCCTCCCGCCGCAGCACGCTGACGCTCGGCACCGCCGACTACCAGCCCACCGAGGCCTCCCTCTCCGGTCATCAGGCGCCCTACTGGTTCCAGGGAGCCAAGTTCGGCATCTTCATCCACTGGGGTGTCTACTCCGTGCCCGCCTGGGCTCCGGTCGGCAAGCAGTACGCCGAGTGGTACTGGGACCACATGCAGGACCCCGCCAACCCCACGTACGCCCACCACCGGGACACCTACGGCGAGGACTTCGCCTACGACGACTTCATCCCGCGCTTCACCGCAGAGAGGTTCGACCCGCGCGCGTGGGTCGAGCTGTTCCGGGACGCCGGTGCCCAGTACCACGTGCTGACCTCCAAACACCACGAGGGCTTCGCGCTGTGGGACACCAAGGTCTCCGGCCGCAACGCCGTACGGCTCGGCCCGAAGCGGGACCTGGTCAAGGAGCTCTTCGAGGCGTCCCGGCGCTACGCCCCCGAACTCCACCGGGGCCTGTACTTCTCCATGCCCGAGTGGTTCAACCCCGACAATCCCTGGATGGGCCATGCCCCGCGCAACCCGTACACCCTGCAACCGGTCCCGTACACGGGATACACCGCGGGCAAGGACTATGTGAGGGACTATCAGGCCCCGCAACTGCTCGAACTGATCCACGGCTACGACCCGGAGATCATCTGGTGCGACATCGGCGGCGTGAACGACAGCCTCCATGTCCTCGCCGAGTACTTCGACCACGCCAAGAACCGCGCCCGCCCGATCGACGTGACCGTGAACGACCGCTCGGGCATCGCCTTCCACGACTTCACGACGCCGGAGTACACGACGTACGCCCACACGGTCGTCGCCAAGTGGGAGGCCAGCCGCGGCCTCGACCCCCGCAGCTACGGCTACAACCAGGCCACCCCGGACGACGCCTACATGACGGCCGAGGAGGTCGTGCGCAGTGTCGTCGACATCGTCTCCAAGAACGGCAACTTCCTGCTGGACATCGGCCCGCGCGCCGACGGCACCATCCCGGAGATCATGCAGACCCGGCTGCGCGAGACGGGGGAGTGGCTGAAGGTCAACGGGGAGGCGGTGTACGACACCACGTACTGGTCGCGGATGGCCCAGCTCGGCGACGACCTGCGGTTCACCGTCCGGCCGAACGAGGCCTTCTACATCCACTCCCTCGCCGAACCCGGCCCCCGGCTCACCGTCGAGGCCCCGGTGCCCGTCCGGGCCGGCGACAAGGTGACCATGCTCGGCCACGACCGGCCCCTGACCTGGAGGGTCACCAACGGCGCGCTGGTGATCGATGTACCCGGGGCGGCCCGGAAGGCGGGCCGGCACGTCTGGGTGTTCAAGGTGGAGTGGACGGCCTGAACGCCGGTCGGGCGGCGCGCTCGCGGTCCGGCAGGATCAGGCCGTTGGAGCCTGGCCGCGAAGGGGCGGCCGGCCGACGATGTCACCGTACGTCTGGCCGCCCCGGAGAGGGCGAGCCGTCGCTCGCGTGAACTACCGCTGCTGCGGCGGCACTTCGGGCGAGACGGTCCGTGGCGCCGCCGCCCCCGTGCTGCCGCGCCCGGTGAGCCGCGGTACCGGCACTCCCACCGCGCGCGCCGCTTCCCCGTCCAGCAGCGCCAGCAGCTCCCGCGCCGCCGTCCGGCCGAATTCCACGCTGTCCCGGGACAGCGCCGACAGCCGGGGGGTGACCATGCGGCACAGCGCCGAGTCCTCCCAGGAGACCACCGACACGTCCTGCGGGACCCGGAAGCCCAGTTCGGTGGCGGCGGCCACGCCGGCCACGGCCATCACGTCGTTGTCGTAGATGAGTGCCGTCGGCGCGGGGGAGCCGCCGAGGACCCGGCGGGTGACGGCGGCCCCCTGCGCGTCGGAGTAGTCGGTGGTGACCGAACAGACCTCGGTGAGCCCGCGCCGCTCCGCCTCCGCACGCAAGGTGGCGATACGGCGCCGGGTGTGGGCCAGCTCGGGCAGTCCGGCGATGTGCACGATCCGCCGGTGGCCGAGCGCCGTCAGCTCGTCCACCACGGAGGCCATCGCACCCGCGTCGTCCGCCCAGACCGTGGACAGGCCGGGATGCCGTACGTCCGGGGCGCCGCCGATCACCACGGCGGGCAGCCCGAGTTCGTCCAGCAGGCCGGGGCGCGGGTCGTCCGCGCGCGGGTCGGCGACCAGCACGCCGTCCACGCGGTGCTCCGCCCACCACCGCCGGTACACCGCGCACTCCTCCGTCACGTCCCCGGCGACCTGGAACAGGAGCCCCAAGTGCCGCTCGGCGAGCACCTCCTGGATGCCGGAGACGAGCTGGAGGAAGAAGGAGTCGACGCCCAGGGTGTGCGCGGGGCGGGCCAGGACGAAGCCGACCGTGGCCGCGCCCTCGCCGGACAGGGCGCGGGCGGCCGTGCTGGGGCGCCAGCCGAGCTGCTCGGCGACCCGCCGGACCCGGGCCCGGGTGGCCTCGGAGACCCCGGGGCGGCCGTTGAGCGCGAAGGAGACGGCGCTCTCGGAGACCCCGGCCCGCCGGGCGATGTCCTTCATCGTGGGCCGGCGTGCCGGGGACCGTTTGGTCGGCACGTTTCTCCCCCTTCCCGAGGGTGCTCGCTAATGCGCTTGAGTGTCAAGACCCTAAAGCGCATTAGCGCACGACGGCAAGTTCTCGGCCAAACATCTCTGACCTGCACTGATGAACGGCCTATTGCTTTAGTTCGGATGACTGCATTGACTTTCTCCGAACGGCGCGGGCATGGTCTCTGGCGCCACCAACAGCCCGACGCGCCAAGGGAGTCGTGTCCTCGTGCCCACACCTCGCAGAGCCCTCGCCGCCGCTGTCGTCGCCCTCGTCCTGCCGCTGAGCGCCTGCGGCTCGGGAGGTGATGACGCCGGCACGACCGACGCCTCCGGCAAGGTCGAGGGCGACATCACCTTCCAGACCTGGAATCTGCGCGCGAACTTCAAGTCGTACTTCGACGGTCTCATAGCCGACTTCGAGAAGAAGTACCCCGGCACCCATGTGAAGTGGGTCGACCAGCCCGCCGAGGGCTACCCCGACAAGCTCAGCGCCGACGCCGGCGGCGGCACGCTGCCCGACGTCGTCAACGTCTCCCCGGACCTGGTCGCCCCGCTCGCCAAGGCCGGACTGGCCATGGACCTCGACAAGGCTGCCGGGAAGTACAAGTCCGAGTACCTGGACGGCGCCTGGGCCAGCCATCAAGTTCCGGGCATGAGCGGCACGTACGCCTTCCCGTGGTACCTGAACACCGGCCCGCTCTTCTACAACAAGGCCCTGTTCACACAGGCCGGACTGAACCCCGACCAGCCGCCGAAGACGTACGGCGAACTCTTCGCCGACGCCCTGCGGATGGCGCAGAAGAGCGGCGGCAAGGTCGCCACCCTCGCCAACGTGCCCACCGTCGAGGACTTCGGCCGTTACGGCGTCACCCTGATGAACAAGCAGGGCACCGCGTTCGCCTTCAACGACGCCAAGGGAGTCGAACTCCTCAGCAAGTACAAGGAGTTGTACGACGCCAAGGCACTCGATCCGCAGGCGCTGACCGCGACGCCGGAGTCCTCCGGCAAGAAGTTCCTCACCGGCGCCGTCGCCATGAATCCCGGCAGCGCCCTCGACCTCGACAACTTCAAGAAGAACGCGCCGAGCCTGTACCGGAACATCGGCATCACCGACCAGATCACCAGCACGGGGCACGTCAACATGTACGTGATGGGCGTGATGGTCAACTCCCACACCAGACACACCCCGGCCGCCGTCGCCTTCGCCCACTTCGTCACCGACGCGCGGAACCAGATGTCCTTCGCCAAGAAGGTCGCCATCTTCCCGAGCACCGCCGGCTCCCTGAACGACCCGTACTTCACCAAGGAGGACGGCACCGACGAGACGCGGGTGCGCATCGCCGCCGCCAAGTCCCTGAAGAGCGCCGTCAATTACACGCCCGTGCTGTTCAGCGACCAGATGAAGACCGCGCTGCGCAACGAGGTGGCCAAGGCCCTCCAGGGCAAGGAGAGCCCCAAGCAGGCTCTCGACAACGCTGTCAACGCCGCCAACCGCCTCCTTCAGCAGGGCTGACAGCCATGGCCGCGTCCGTCCGCATCAGGCGCCAACTCCCCCTCAGCCCCTGGCTGTTCGCCGCTCCCGGGCTGCTCGTCACCGGCGTCTTCGTGCTCTACCCGTTCGTCTCCACCCTGGTGAACTCCTTCACCGACCGCCGCACCCTGCTGCCGGGTCACTTCGTGGGCCTCGCCAACTTCCGTGAGCTGCTCCACGACGACATGTTCTGGACCGGCCTGCGCAACAGCACGCTGTACGTCGTCGGGGTCGTGCCCGCCCTGGTCGTCCTGCCGTTGCTGCTCGCGCTGCTGGTGCAGAAGAACATCCCCGGCATCACCTTCTTCCGCTCCGCCTTCTACACCCCGGTCGTCGCCTCGATCGTGGTGGTCGGGCTGATCTGGGTGTGGCTGCTGGACGAACGCGGCCTGGTCGACTCCCTGTTGGAGACGGCCGGCATCGGCCGGGTCGGGTTCCTCAGCGACCAGTGGCTGCTCCTGCTGAGCGCGATGGCGGTCACGGTGTGGAAGGGCCTCGGCTACTACATGATCATCTATCTGGCGGCGCTGGCGAACGTGCCGCGCGAACTGCACGAGGCCGCCGCCGTGGACGGGGCCGGACCGGTGCGGCGCTTCCTCTCGGTCACCGTGCCGGCCGTGCGCTCCACCATGGTGCTGGTCGCCGCGCTCTCCTCGGTCGCCGCGTTCAAGGTGTTCTCCGAGGTGTACCTGATGGCCGGACCCAGCGGCGGCCCGGCCGGCGAGGACACCACCCTCGTCATGCTCGTGCAGCGCACCGGCACCGGCCTGACCGGCCGCGTCGGCTACGCCTCCGCGCTCTCGGTCGTCGTGTTCGTCGTCACCGTCGCCCTCATGCTGCTGGTGCTGCGCGCCGACCGGAGGGACGAGTCATGAGCGTCCTGGAGAAGGTGCGGCCCGAGCCGCCGGTCACCGTGCGCAAGGAGCCGCGCGTCACCGACGAACACGGCCGCCGCATCCGCGTCGGTGAACTGGTCTGGCGCTATCTGCTGCTCCTCGCCGTCCTCGCCCTGACCGTCGGCCCCTTCCTCTGGCAGCTGTCCACCTCCCTCAAGGGCCCCACCGAGGACATCTACAGCTCGCCGCCGAGCTTCCTGCCCGCCCGCCCCACCCTGCACAACTACACCCGGGTCGCCGACACCATCCCCGTCTGGGACTACGCCCTGAACTCCCTGAAGGTCGCCACCGCCAATGTCGTCACCAACTGTGCCGGCTCGGCGCTCGCCGGATACGCCCTGGCCCGCCTGCGCTTTCGCGGCCGGAAGGTGACCACGCTGGTGTTCGTGCTGGCGATGCTCGTGCCCGTGGAGGGCATCGTCATCGCCCAGTTCACCACCATGCGCGAACTCGGCCTGAACAACACGCTCATCGGGGTCGTGCTGCCCGGCGCCATCGGCGCGATGAACGTGCTGCTGATGCGGGGCGCCTTCCGCAATCTGCCGTACGAGATCGAGGAGGCGGCCTACGTCGACGGCGCCAACGTCTGGCAGCGGTTCCTGCGCGTCGCGCTGCCGTCGGTGAAGGGGACGGTGGCCGTCGTGGCGATCTTCGCCTTCATGGGCGCCTGGGACGATTTCCTGTGGCCCCTGATCGTGCTCAGCGACCCGTCCAAGTTCACCCTCACCATCGGCCTGAACTATCTGCACGGCACCTTCGCCGCCGACGAACGCCTCGTCGCCGCCGGCACCGTGATCGCCGTGGCCCCGCTCATCGCCCTCTTCGCCTGCCTTCAGCGGTACTTCTTCCGCGGGGTCGGCGAGGGCGCCGTCAAGGGCTGAACACCGGTATGCCCCAAGGACACTCCATGCCCCCTGCCGTGCGCTTCGGCGTCAACTACACCCCGAGCGTCGGGTGGTTCCACCACTGGCTCGACTTCGACCTCGACTCCGTGCGCGCCGACCTCGACGCGATTGCCGCGCTCGGCCTCGACCACATCCGCGTCTTCCCGCTGTGGCCCTACTTCCAGCCCAACCGGACCCTGATCCGCCCGCGTGCCGTCGAGCAGCTCGTGGCCCTCGCCGACGCCGCCGCCGAACGCGGCCTCGATGTCAACGTGGACGGGCTGCAAGGACACGTGAGCAGCTTCGACTTCCTGCCCGCGTGGACGCGCACCTGGCACCGGCGCAACCTCTTCACCGACCCGGACGTGGTCGAGGGCCAGGCCGCCTATCTGCGCACCCTCGCCGCCGCCCTCGCCGACCGGCCGAACTTCCTCGGCATGACCGTCGGCAACGAGGTCAACCAGTTCGCCGCCGGCCCCCATCCCGACCCCGACCGGATCACCTCCGAGGAGGCCGAGCGGTGGCTCACCCGGATGCTGGCCGCCTGCGCCGAGGGCGCCCCGGACCGGCTCCATCTGCACGCCTCCTACGACGCCGCCTGGTACCAGGACGACCAGCCCTTCACCCCCGGCCACTCCGCCCGGCTCGGCGACCTCACCGCCGTGCACTCCTGGGTGTTCAACGGCACCGCCCAGCGCCACGGCCGTACCTCGGTGCCGGCCGAACACCACGCCGCCTACCTGGTGGAGCTGAGCAAGGCCTGGGCGGACGCCCCCCACCGGCCGGTGTGGCTGCAGGAGGTCGGCGCGCCCGCGCCGCTCGTGCCCGCCGAGCACGCCGCCGCCTTCGCCGAGGCGACCGTCACCCACGCCCTCGACTGCCCCGGCCTGTGGGGCATCACCTGGTGGTGCTCCTACGACGTCTCCCGCGACCTCGCCGACTTCCCCGAACTCGAGTACGGGCTCGGTCTGTTCAGCGACGACCGACGCCCCAAGGACCTCGCACGGGTGCTGGCCGACGCCGCCCGCGCACCGCGCCCGGACCCCGCCGTCCGCACCACCGCCCTCGCCGTACCCGGCGATCCGGCCCGCCGCTCCGGCTGCGCCCCCGGCGGACCCGTCTTCGAAGCCTTCTTCCGGCTCGTCGCCGACGGCGCCCGCCCCACCACCGTCCTCGACACCCGCGCGGACGACAAGGACCACCTCGCCACGCGCGGCATCACCGAGGTCGTCACTCCCGACCAGGTACTCCCCACCCCACACGGAGGCACCCGCTCGTGAACCCCAGCAGACGCACCGTCCTGATCGCCGGCGCAGCCGCCGGCCTGTTCCCGCCGCCCGCCCTCGCGGCCACCCGCCCCAAAGCCACCGCGACCCCGCCGTACGCCTCCTACTGGTACCCGGACTCGCTCCCCTCCGGCAGCCCCGGCACCGGCATCACCTGGCGCAGCCTGAAGAGCTGGCGCGCTGCCGACGACCCCGACCTCGCCTTCAACGCCGCGTCCGTGCCGCTCGCCGCCCGCTTCACCCCGACCCCGGCTAACACCACCGCCCGCTCCGGCCAGGCCCGCATCCAGGCCCTGGTCTCCTTCGGCCCCACCTCGGGCAACCCCTCCCAGGGCTCGGCCACCGCCGACTACTACGCCCTCACCCACTGGGCCTACCTGGACGAGCTGGTCTTCTGGGGCGGCTCGGCCGGCGAGGGCCTGATCCTCGCGCCCAACGCGCCGATCGTGGACACGGCCCACCGGCACGGCGTCCCGGTGCTCGGGAACATCTTCCTGCCGCCGGTGGCGTACGGCGGGCAGCTCCAGTGGACCCGGGACCTCGTGCAGAAGGACGCGGCCGGGCACTATCCGCTGGCCGCGCAGCTCGTCGCGGTCGCGGCGGCCTACGGCTTCGACGGCTGGTTCGTGAACGCCGAGACGGACGGCGGGAACACCGCGCTGGGCCAGGCCATGCTGGGTTTCGTCAAGGAGCTGAAAGCGCTCGGGGCGGCGCGCGGACAGCGGGTGACCTGGTACGACGCGATGACCGTGAACGGCACGGTCAGCTGGCAGGGCGCGCTGGACAGCCAGAACCAGGCGTTCTTCCAGGCCGCCGACGACATGTTCGTGGACTTCCGGTGGAGCGCGGGCACGCTCGCGTCCTCGGGCACGAAGGCGGACCGACTGGGGCGCAGCCGCTATCAGTTGTGGGCGGGCGTCGATGTCGAGTCGAACGGGTCCGGTACGTCGGTGAACTGGGACGCGATCGTGCCGGCGGGCAAGCCGCACGTCACCTCGATCGGGTTCTACCGGCCCGAGTGGACGCGCAACCACCTGCCCGCCGACCAGCGCGCACCGGAGGACTTCCACGCCGCCGACGACCGGTTCTGGACCGGGCGGTCGGCGGACCCGTCCCGGCCGGACCCGAGCGACCCGTGGCGGGCGCCGGCGGTGTCGGTCGCCGACCGGTCGACGGTGACCTCGCTGCCGTTCGCGACCATGTTCAACACCGGGCACGGGCTGCGCTGGTACGAGGACGGGGCCGTCACCTCGGACGCGGCCTGGAACCACCTCGGACTCCAGGACCGGCTGCCGGGGCGGCGGTGGGTGGTGCGCACGGCGGGGCAGCGGCCGGCGGTGTCCTTCGACTTCGCCGATGCCTGGCGGGGCGGCAGCAGTGTGCTGGTGGACGGTGAACTCGATCAACCGGCTGTGCTGGATCTGTACGCGACCCGGCTGCCGATCGGTGTGAACACGGTTTTCGAGCTGACGTCACGGGCCGACGCGGGCGCTGTGAACGTCGAGCTCGCTGTGGCGACGGCCGAGCCCAGCAAGGCCGGGGCGACCCCGCCGTACACATATCTGGCTGTGAGCTCGGTCAACAAGGGTGTGCGTGTGAAGTCGGTCAACGGCTGGCAGACCGTGACGCTTCCGCTCACCGGGACCGGGCTGACCGGCACCGTCCACGCCCTCGGCGTCCGGCTCACCGCCACCCAGGGCCCCGTGCGCTGGCGCCTGGGCGGCCTCGCCGTCCGCGACACCGTCACCGCACCGGCCGCCCCCACGGACGCCCGCATCACCGCCGCGAACGGCGGCGACCTGCGCCTCGCCTGGAACGCCGCCCCCGGCGCCGTCCGCCACTACGAGCTGCACCGCCTCCTGCCCGACGGCACCCGCCGCTTCCTCGGCGGCACCTGCCAGCGCGCCTGCTTCCTCACCGGGCTGCGACCCGAGCAGCAGGAGACCGCCGCACGATTCGAACTGCGCGCGGTGGGGGAGCTCTACAACGCCTCGACCCCCGTGACCATCACCCACACCTGGTAACCGCCCGGAACCCGTAACCGCGCAGGGAGCAGCCCGCATGCATGACGACCGCACTCTGGTGGAAGCCCGCCTCAGGCGCGTCCTCGACGAACGCATCCGCCCCGCCGTGTACCCCGAGTCCGTGCCGCTGCGGGTCGCCGTCTGGCACGCGCCCGGCGAGCCCGTACCGGTCGCGGAGGGACTCGCCGCCGAGCCGGCGCCCATCGAGGCCGGCGCCCGGTGGGGTGCTCCCTGGGGCACGAGCTGGTTCCGGGTGACCGGGACCGTACCCCGGGAGTGGGCCGGGCGGACCGTCGAGGCCCTGCTCGACCTGGGCTTCGACGAGAACATGCCCGGCTTCCAGTGCGAGGGCCTGGTCTACCGGCCCGACGGCACCCCGGTGAAGGGCCTGAACCCACGCAACCAGTGGGTACGCATCGGCTCCCCGGTGACGGGCGGGGAGGAGGTGGTCCTGCACATCGAGGCCGCCTCCAACCCGGTCATCCTCGACTACCACCCCTTCCTGCCCACGCAGCTCGGCGACCAGGAGACGGCCGGCAGCGAGCCGCAGTACACGCTCACCCGGATGGACCTCGCCGTCTTCGACGAGTCGGTGTGGCAGCTGGTCATGGACCTGGAGGTGCTCGGCGAGCTGATGGCCGAACTGCCCGTGGACTCCGCCCGCCGGCACGACATCCTGCGCGCCGTCGAGCGGGCCCTGGACGCGGTCGACCTCCAGGACGTGAACGGCACGGCGGACCGGGCGAGGCAGCAGCTCACCGGTGTGCTGTCGGCCCCCGCCGTACCGTCCGCGCACCGGATCAGCGCCGTCGGGCACGCGCACATCGACTCGGCCTGGCTGTGGCCGCTGCGGGAGACGGTCCGCAAGGTGGCCCGTACGACCTCCAACATGACCGCCCTGATCGAGGACGAGCCGGAGTTCGTGTTCGCCATGTCCCAGGCACAGCAGTGGGCGTGGGTGAAGGAGCACCGGCCCGAGGTGTGGGCGCGGGTGAAGAAGGCCGTCGCCGAGGGACGGTTCGTGCCGGCCGGCGGGATGTGGGTGGAGTCGGACACCAACATGCCCGGCTCGGAGGCGATGGCCCGGCAGTTCGTGCACGGGAAGCGGTTCTTCCTCGACGAGTTCGGCATCGAGAACGAGGAGGCCTGGCTGCCCGACACCTTCGGTTTCGCCGCCGGACTCCCGCAGATCATCAAGGCGGCCGGCGCCAAGTGGCTGCTCACGCAGAAGATCTCCTGGTCGCAGACCAACAAGTTCCCGCACCACACCTTCCTGTGGGAGGGCATCGACGGCACCCGGATCTTCACCCACTTCCCGCCCGTCGACACCTACAACTGCTCCATGAAGGGCGGCGAACTCGCCCACGCGGCGCGGAACTTCAAGGACAAGGGCCGGGCCCGGCACTCCCTCGCGCCCACCGGCTGGGGCGACGGAGGCGGCGGCACGACCCGTGAGATGGTCGCCAAGGCGGCCCGGCTGCGCGACCTCGAAGGCTCGCCGACCGTCCTGTGGGAGACACCACGGGCCTTCTTCACGAAGGCCGAGGCCGAGTACCCCGCACCGCCGGTCTGGGTCGGCGAGCTGTACCTCGAACTGCACCGCGCCACCCTCACCAGTCAGGCCAGGACCAAGCAGGGCAACCGGCGCAGCGAACACCTGCTGCGGGAAGCCGAGCTGTGGGCGGCCACGGCCGCCGTACGCACCGGATCCGCCTATCCTTACGAGGAGTTGGACCGGATCTGGAAGACGGTCCTGCTCCACCAGTTCCACGACATCCTGCCCGGCTCGTCCATCGCCTGGGTGCACCGGGAGGCACGGGCGACGTACGAGCGGATCGCCGCCGAACTGGACGAGATCATCGGCGCGGCACAGCGGGCACTCGCCGGCGACGGCGACCGGGACCTGGTCTTCAACGCGGCACCGCACAGCCGTGCCGGGGTCCGGGCCGGCGGTGCCGGAGCACGCCCGCTGCCTCAGGGAACGACCCTCGCTCCACGGGCCGACGGCGGATACGTCCTGGACAACGGCCTCCTCCGGGCCGAGATCGACGCCCGGGGCCTGGTCGTCTCCGCGTACGACCTCGACGCCGACCGCGAGACCATCGCCCCCGGCAAGGCCGCCGGGCTCCTCCAGCTGCACCCCGACTTCCCGAACATGTGGGACGCCTGGGACGTGGACGCGTTCTACCGGAACACGGTCACCGATCTCACGGACGCCGAGTCGGTCCAGGCCGGCGAGGACGGTGTGTCGGTCCGGACCACCCGCTCCTTCGGCGACTCGCGGGTCTCCCAGATGCTGTCCCTGCCGCCCGGCGAGCGCCGCCTGGTGATCGACACCGAGGTCGACTGGCACGAGACGGAGAAGTTCCTCAAGCTCGCCTTCCCGCTCGACCTGCACGCCGAACGGTACGCGTCCGAGACCCAGTTCGGGCATGTCTTCCGTCCCACGCACACCAACACCTCCTGGGAGGCGGCCAAGTTCGAGGCGTGCAACCACCGCTTCGTCCAGCTGGAGGAACCCGGCTGGGGCGTGGCGGTCGTCAACGACTCGACGTACGGCCATGACGTGACCCGTATGGTGCGCACCGACGGCGACCTCGGTACGACCACCACGGTGCGTGTCTCTCTCCTGCGCGCCCCGCGCTTCCCCGACCCCGAGACAGACCAGGGCGTCCACCGCTTCCGGCACGCCCTGATCCCGGGCGCCTCGATCGCCGACGCGGTCCGCGAGGGCTGGCGGATCAACCTGCCGGAACGGCACCTGACCGGCGCCCACGAGGTCGCGCCGCTGGTCACCGTCGACCACGACGCCGTCGTGATCACGGCGGTGAAGCTCGCCGACGACGGCAGCGGCGATGTGGTGGTCCGCTTCCACGAGGCCCACGGCGGCCGGGCCCGGGCCACCCTCACGGCCGGTTTCGAGTTCGTGGACGTCACCGTGACGGACCTGCTGGAACGGCCGGCCGACGCGGTTGAGCCGCCGGTGCGCGACGGCGAGCGGATCAGCGTACGACTGCGGCCTTTCGAGCTGATGACACTCCGTTTGCGCCGCTGATCCGGGGCGCGGCCCGCGTCGGTCCGCCGGGGGCGACGCGGGCGGCGCCGGGTCCGCGGACGCGGACGAGTGCGCGTAGCGTGGCGGCGGTGCCGGTTCCGGGTTCTGCCGCCACGTCCCGCCGGGCGCCTCGTCGGCGCGCACCTCCTCGTCCCGGTCCGCGGTGCCGTGGTTCCGCAGGTGCCGTCCGTACTCGCGAGGCGCTGCCGGCTAGTCCCCGGACTCCGTGCCGTCCTGCGTCCCGAGCTGGGCCCGCAGCCACTCCTCCACCTCGCCCACATGGGCCGCCGCCGCCGCGCGTGCCGCCTCCGGGTCGCGGGCCAGGAGGGCGCGGTGGATGGCGGCGTGCTCGCGGCGGGTGCGGGCGAAGGCGCCCTCCTCCTGGTAGCCGCGCCAGACACGGGCGCGGAAGGTGCGGGAGGAGAGGCCCTCCAGGATGGCGGCCATGGTCTCGTTGCCCGCGGCGGCGGCGATCTCGCGGTGGAAGGCGAGGTCGTGGGCGAGGATCTCCTCGGGGTCGTCGGTGGCGTTCATCGCCGCCAAGTGCTTCTCCACGGCGGCCAGTTGGTCCCCGGTGATGCGCGCGGCGGCCAATGCGGTGGCTGTCGACTCCAGGGTCCGGCGGACTTCGAGGAGTTCCACCAGGCGCGGGCCCCGGGACAGGTCCGCGACCACCCCGAAGGTCTCCAGCAGATCGCCGGCCTCCAGTGCGGTGACGTAGATCCCGGAGCCGTGCCGGGCCTCCAGGACGCCCATCACGGTCAGGGCGCGGATCGCCTCCCGCATCGAGCTGCGGGAGATGCCCAGCCGGGCCGCCAGGTCCCGCTCGGTGGGCAGCCGCTGGCCGGGCTCCAGCCGGCCCTCGGCGATCATCGCCTTGATCTCCTCGATGGCGCGCTGGGTCACCGTGCCCTTCTGCGGCACTTCTTCCTCGTCCACGCCGCTCCTCCTTCCCCCGGGTGCGCCGCAGTCTAACCAGTCAAGTGGTCCGACCACTACGCCCGGGATCCTCGAATTTTCCGTGCACGAGGGTGTTGACTCGGCCTATTGGTCTGATAAGTATGCCGCGTCTGCTCGAACACCCTCGACGAGGAGCCGCGAGATGCCCGCCAGCACAGTCAGGAAGCGCAGCAGGTCCCGGATCATCGGCGCGGCGGCCCTGGCCGCCGGTGCCTCCCTCATGCTCGCCGCCTGCGGCAGCACCAAGGACACCGCGAGCGCGGGCAGCGGCGGCACCGGCAAGGTCGGCGTGATCCTGCCGCTGCTGACCTCGCCGTTCTGGCAGTCGTACAACGACTACGTGCCCAGGATGGCCAAGTCCGAGGGCGTCGAGGTGCTGAAAACGGTCAACTCCAACAGCGACCCCTCGCAGCAGATCACCGACATCGACAACGAACTCACCCAGGGCGTCAAGGGGTTGGTGGTCGCCCCGCTGGACAGCGCCGCGATCCAGGCCGGACTCGACCAGGCCGAGCGCAAGGGCGTACCCGTGGTCGCCGTGGACGTCGCGCCGGACAAGGGCAAGGTCGCCATGGTGGTGCGTGCCGACAACGTGGCCTACGGCGAGAAGGCCTGCGACTACCTCGGACAGCATGTGAGCAGCGGCAAGGTCGTGCAGATCATGGGCGACCTCGCCTCGGTCAACGGCCGCGACCGCTCCGAGGCCTTCCGGTCCTGCGTGAAGAGGAAGTACCCGAAGCTCAAGGTGCTGGAGATACCCGCCAAGTGGGAGTCCGACACCGCCGCCGCCAAGCTCGACACGCTGCTGGGCGCCAACCCCGACATCAAGGGCATCTATCTCCAGGCAGGCGGCGTCTACCTCGCGCCGACCCTGCAGACCCTGAAGTCCAAGGACATGCTGAAACCGGCCGGGCAGCAGGGCCACATCGCCATCGTCTCCAACGACGGCATCCCCCAGGAGTACGACGCCATCCGCAAGGGCCGGATCGACGCCACCGTCTCCCAGCCCGCCGACGCCTACGCCAAGTACGGCCTGTACTACATCAAGGCGGCGATGGCCGGGAAGACGTTCAAGCCCGGCCCCACCGACCACGGCTCCACGATCGTGAGGCTGCCGGGCGGCATCCTCGAGGACCAGCTCCCCGCCCCGCTGGTCACCAAGGCCAACGTCGACGACCCCACCCTGTGGGGCAACGCGGTCAAATGAGTACGCCGCTGGTCGAAGCCGAGGCCGTCGTCAAACGGTACGGCCCCACCCTCGCCCTCGCCGACGGACGGCTCACCGTGCTGCCCGGCGAGTCCCACGCCCTGGTCGGCCGCAACGGCGCCGGCAAGTCCACCCTGGTCAACGTCCTCACCGGCCTCCAGGCCCCGGACGCGGGCACGGTCCGCTTCGACGGCGAGCCCGCGCCCCCGCTCGCCGACCGGGACGCCTGGCGCCGCAAGGTCGCCTGCGTCTACCAGAAGCCGACGGTCGTCCCGGACCTGACGGTCGCCGAGAACCTGTTCCTCAACCGGCAGCCGACCGGCCGCGGCATCATCAGCTGGCGCCGGCTGCGCCGGGAGGCCACCGAACTCCTCGACACCTGGGACGTGCACGTCGACCCCGAGGCGCGCACCGCCGACCTCAGGGTCGAGGACCGTCAAATGGTGGAGATCGCCCGGGCGTTGAGCTTCGGCGCCCGGTTCATCGTGCTGGACGAACCCACCGCCCAGCTCGACAACCGGGAGATCGAACGGCTCTTCACCCGCATGCGCTCCCTCCAGGGCTCCGGTGTCACCTTCCTGTTCATCTCGCACCACCTCCAGGAGGTGTACGAGGTCTGCCAGACGGTCACCGTGCTGCGCGACGCCCGCTGGATCACCACCGCACCCGTCGCCGAGCTGCCGAAGGCGGCGCTGGTGGAAGCCATGGCGGGGGAGTCCGTCACCGAACAGGCCGTACCCGAGAGGGCAGTTCACGACGGCGCTCCCGCCCTGCTGGAGGCGCACGGGCTCACCTCACCGGCGTACCAGGATATCGACCTCACCGTCCGCCGCGGCGAGGTCGTCGGGCTCGCCGGCTCCAGCGGCAGCGGCAAGACCGAGCTCGCCGAGTCCTTCGCCGGACTGCACACCCCGACCGGCGGCACCGCCCGGCTCGACGGCGAGAGGCTGCCGTTCGGCGACGTACGGGCCGCCCTGCGGGCCGGGGTCGGCTGCGTCCCGCGCGACCGGCACGAGCAGGGACTGGTGCCCGGCATGAGCATCGGCGACAACGCCACGTTGAGCGTGCTGGACCGGCTCGGCCGGGCCGGATTCGTCGCCACCGACGCACGGCGCCGCTTCGCCGCCGAGCTGATCGAACGCCTCGACATCCACGCCGAGGGCCCGGAGCAGCCCGTCTCCGACCTGTCCGGCGGCAACGCCCAGAAGGTCGTGATGGCCCGCGCCCTCGCCTGCGAGCCCCGCCTGCTGGTCCTGATCAACCCGACGGCCGGCGTCGACGTGAAGTCCAAGGAGTCGCTGCTCGCCCGCATGGACGACGCCCGCGACGACGGCACCGCCGTCCTCGTCGTCTCCGACGAACTCGACGACCTGCGCCGCTGCGACCGCGTCCTCGTCCTCTTCCACGGCCGTGTCGTCGCCGAGCACCCGGCCGGCTGGCGCGACCACGAGCTGATCGCCTCCATCGAAGGAGTTGACCATGGCTGACACCCGGGCCGCCCCGCCGCTCGCGGCCCCGAAGAACCCGGACGCCCGGTCGGCCAGGACCGTACTGCTGCGCCGGGCCCGTGAACTCGCACTCGTGCCCGCGCTGTTGCTGCTCATGGTGCTCGGCGCGGCGGTCAACGACTCGTTCCTGACCGAGCGGAACCTGATCTCGATCCTCGGTGCCTCCGCCGCGCTCGCGATGGTCGTGCTCGCCGAGTCCCTCGTGCTGATCACCGGCAAGTTCGACCTCTCCCTGGAGTCGGTGGTCGGCATCGCACCGGCCGTCGGCGCGCTGCTGGTGCTGCCCGCGAGCCAGTCCGGCTGGGGCACCGAGTTCCCGGCCGGGCTCGCCCTGCCGGCGATTCCGGTGGTCGGCGCGGTGATCGGCGCCTTCAACGGCGTCCTCGTCGTGAAGTTCCGGCTCAACGCGTTCATCGTGACGCTCGCGATGCTCATCGTGCTGCGCGGCCTGCTGGTCGGCGCCACCAAGGGCAAGACCCTGTTCGGCATGCCCGACAGCTTCTACTCCCTGGCCACCACCACCTTCCTCAACGTGCCGCTGTCGGTGTGGCTCGCCGCGGTCGCCTTCGCCGTCGCCGGGTTCGTGCTGAAGTACCACCGCACCGGCCGCGCCCTGTACGCGATCGGCGGCAACGCGGACGCCGCCCGCGCGGCCGGTGTCCGGGTGGACCGGGTCATGCTCGGCGTGTACGTGGTCGCGGGCGTCCTCGCCTCGCTCGGCGGGCTGCTGCAGACCGGGTACGTCGGCGCGATCAGCGCCAACCAGGGCCAGAACATGATCTTCACCGTGTTCGCGGCCGCGGTGATCGGCGGCATCGGCCTGGACGGCGGCAAGGGCACCATGTTCGGCGCGCTGACCGGCGTCCTCCTCCTGGGCGTCGTACAGAACCTACTCACCCTCGCCCAGGTGCCGTCGTTCTGGATCCAGGCCATCTACGGCGGGATCATCCTCGTCGCGCTCGTGATCGCGCGCGTGACGACGGGCCGCGCCCAGGACTGACGCTCCCCCCATCTCCGCTGACGGAAAGGACCTCAGTGTCCCAGGCCCCCGCCCGCGTCATCGCGGTCGACACCCACGACATCCGTTTCCCCACCTCGCGCGAGCTGGACGGCTCCGACGCGATGAACCCGGACCCCGACTACTCGGCGGCCTACGTCGTGCTGCGCACCGACGCCGCCGACGGGCACGAGGGACACGGGTTCGTCTTCACCATCGGGCGGGGCAACGACGTCCAGGTCGCCGCGATCGACGCGCTGCGGGACCATGTGCTCGGTCGGGACGTGGCTCAGCTGTGCGCCGACCCGGGCTCGCTCTTCCGGGACCTGATCGGCGACAGCCAGCTGCGCTGGCTCGGCCCCGAGAAGGGCGTGATGCACATGGCGATCGGGGCCGTCGTCAACGCCGTCTGGGACCTCGCCGCCCGCCGGGCCGGAAAGCCACTGTGGCAACTCCTCGCCGACGCCGACCCCGAGTGGCTGGTGGCGCAGATCGACTTCCGGTACATCGCGGACGCGCTCACGCCCGAGGCGGCTCTCGACCTGCTGAGGCGGGGGCGGGCAGGCGCCGGCGAGCGCCGGGCACGGCTGCTGGAGCGCGGCTACCCCGCCTACACCACCTCCCCGGGCTGGCTCGGCTACGACGACGACAAGCTCGGCCGGCTCGCCGCGCAGGCCGTCGCCGACGGCTTCACGCAGATCAAGCTGAAGGTCGGCGCCGACCTCGACGACGACATCCGGCGCTGCCGAGTCGCCCGCGCGGTCGTCGGACCGGACATCCGGCTCGCCGTCGACGCCAACCAGCGCTGGAACGTCGACGAGGCCATCCGCTGGACCAAGGCCCTCGCCGAGTTCGGCCCGTACTGGATCGAGGAGCCCACCAGCCCCGACGACGTCCTCGGCCACGCCACGATCCGCCGCGCCGTGGCCCCGGTGAAGGTCGCCACCGGCGAACACGTGCACAACCGGATCGTGTTCAAGCAACTCCTCCAGGCGGGCGCCCTCGACATCGTCCAGATCGACGCCGCCCGCGTCGCGGGCGTCAACGAGAACCTGGCCATCCTGCTGCTCGCCGCCAGGTTCGGCGTCCCGGTCTGCCCGCACGCGGGCGGGGTCGGCCTGTGCGAACTCGTCCAGCATCTGTCGATGTTCGACTACCTGTGCGTCTCGGGCACCACCGAGGACCGGGTCATCGAGTACGTCGACCACCTCCACGAGCACTTCCGCACCCCGGTCGTCATCCGCGACGGCCACTACACCGCCCCCACCGTCCCCGGCTTCTCCGCCGCGCTGCGCCCGGAGGCCGTCGAGCGGTACACCTTCCCCGGCGGCACCTACTGGGCCGCCGACCCCGACACCCAGAAGGGACAGGCCGCATGAGCGACTTCGAGGGCCTGAAGGCCCTGGTCACCGGCGGTGCGTCCGGCATCGGCCGGGCCACCGCCGACCTTCTCGCCGCCCGTGGCGCCCGGGTCGCCGTCCTCGACCGGGACCCGGCGGACGTCGACAAGCCGCTCCTCGCCTACCGCGCCGACGTCACCGACGACGCCTCGGTGCGCGCGGCCGTCGAGCGCGCCGCCGAGGACCTCGGCGGCCTGGACGTCCTGGTCAACAACGCCGGGATCGGCGCCCAGGGCACCGTCGAGGACAACGACGACGCCGAGTGGCGGCACGTCTTCGACGTCAACGTCCTCGGCATGGTCCGCACCGCCCGCGCCGCCCTCCCGCACCTGCGCCGGTCCGCGCATGCGGCGATCGTCAACACCTGCTCCATCGCGGCCACCGCCGGTCTGCCCCGGCGCGCCCTGTACAGCGCCACCAAGGGCGCCGTGTACTCCCTGACCCTCGCCATGGCCGCCGACCACGTCCGTGAGGGCATCCGCGTCAACTGCGTCAACCCCGGTACGGCGGACACCCCGTGGGTCGGCCGGCTGCTGGACGCGGCCCCCGACCCGGCCGCCGAACGCGCCGCCCTGGAAGCCCGCCAGCCCACCGGCCGGCTGGTCTCCGCCGCCGAAGTGGCGGGGGCCATCGCCTACTTGGCCAGCCCCCTGTCCGGCGCCACCACCGGCACCGCCCTCGCCGTCGACGGCGGCATGCAGGGCCTCAGGCCGCGCCCGGTGGGCCGGTGACGAGGCTCGGCCGCAGCGGCGTCGAGGTCACCCCCCTCGGCTTCGGCGCCGCGACACTCGGCAACCTCTACCGCCCGATGGACGACGAGCAGGCCCACGACACCGTACGGGCCGCCTGGCAGCGCGGCATCCGGTACTTCGACACCGCCCCGCACTACGGCCTCGGCCTGTCCGAACGCCGGCTCGGCGCCGCCCTGCGCGCCTACGACCGCGCCCACTACACGGTCTCCACCAAGGTCGGCCGCCGCCTCGACCCCGCCGACGGCACCGGCGACGACCTGGCCAACGGGTTCGCCGTACCCGCCACCCACCGCCGGGTGTGGGACTTCAGCGCCGACGGGATCCGCCGCACCCTGGAGGCGAGCCTGGACCGCCTCGGCCTGGACCGTGTCGACATCGTCTACCTGCACGATCCGGACGACCACGCCGAGCAGGCCTTCCGCGAGGGCTACCCGGCCCTCGAGAAGCTGCGCGCCGAGGGTGTGGTGGGCGCGATCGGCGCGGGCATGAACCAGGCCGCGATGCTCACCCGGTTCGTCCGCGACACCGACGTGGACGCGGTCCTGTGCGCGGGCCGCTACACGCTGCTCGACCAGAGCGCCGGAACCGAGCTGCTGCCCACGGCCGCCGAGCGCGGGGTGCCGGTCGTCCTCGGCGGCGTGTTCAACTCGGGCCTGCTGGCGGACCCGACGCCCGAGTCGACGTACAACTACAGCCGGACCACACAGGAGTTGCTGGTCCGCGCGCTGCGGATGAAGGCGGTCGCCGAGCGGCACGGCATCACCCTGCGGGCCGCCGCGCTGGCCTTCGCCTCCGCCCACCCGGCCGTCGCCTCCGTCCTGCCCGGCCCCCGCTCCGCAGCCGAAGTCCACGACTGTGCCGACCAGTTCGCGTCCGAAGTCCCACCGGAGTTCTGGCAGGAGCTGCGGGAGTCCGGCCTGCTGCCCCGTAAGGAGGGCCCGTCATGAGAGTCGCCCTGCACACCAAGGTCCGCGCCGACCGGATCGCCGAGTACGAGGCGGCCCATCGCGCCGTCCCGGAGGAACTGACCCGGGCCATCCGGGCCGCCGGTGCCACCTCCTGGACCATCTGGCGCAGCGGCACCGACCTCTTCCACCTGCTGGAGTGCGAGGACTACGCCCGGCTGCTCGCCGAACTGGACCAGCTCCCCGTCAACGTGGCTTGGCAGGCCCGCATGGCCCAGCTGCTCTCCGTCGTGCACGACTACTCCCGTGCCGGCGCGGACGCGGGCCTGCCCGTCGTCTGGGAGCTGCCGTGACCGTCGACGCCCACCACCACGTCTGGGACCTGTCCGTCCGCGACCAGGACTGGATCCCCGAGGGCAGCCCGCTCAGGCGCGACTTCACCCTGGCCGACCTGGAACCCGAGGCGAGGGCGGCCGGAGTCACCCGGACGGTCCTCGTCCAGACGGTCACCGTGCCCGAGGAGACCCCCGAGTTCCTGGCCCTGGCCGACGCACACGACCTGATCGCCGCTGTCGTCGGCTGGACCGACCTCACCCGCCCGGACGTGGCCGACGAACTGGCCCGGCTGCGCGAACGGCCCGGCGGGGTCTTCCTGAAGGGCATCCGGCACCAGGTCCAGAGCGAACCCGACCCTCAGTGGCTGCTGCGTCCGGACGTACACCGGGGCCTGACCGCCGTCGCGGACGCGGGGCTCGTGTACGACCTCGTCGTCCTGCCGCACCAGCTCCCGGCCTGCGCGAAGGCGGCCCAGGCTCTCCCGCACCTCACGTTCGTCCTCGACCACTTGGGCAAACCGCCCATCGCGAGCGGTGCCCTCGAACCCTGGGCCACGGACCTGCGCGCCCTTGCCGCCCTGCCCAACACCGTCTGCAAGGTCTCCGGCATGGTCACGGAGGCCGGCCCGGACTCCCGGACCGTCGACGATCTGCGCCCCTACGCCGAGACCGCCTTGGAGGCCTTCGGCCCCGACCGCCTGATGTTCGGCTCCGACTGGCCCGTGTGCACATCGGCGGCCACCTACACCGAAGTGCACGCCATCATGGCCGAATTGACCGCGGACCTCGGCGAGGCGGACCGCCGGGCCCTCTTCCAGGACACCGCCACAGCCGTCTACGGTCTGTGACCCGACCCGCGACTCTTCGTCTCCCACGGCGTGGGCGGTGTGCGCCCCGGCAACCTGTACCTCACAATGCCGCCATGACCGATGATCAATCTCCTGCTCCCGATGCTCCGTTGCTGCGAGGTCCCGAGGACGGTGAACTCATCGACGTCGCCGGCGTCGCGCACTTCTTCCGGCTCACCGGCGAGCACACGGGCGGGCGCTTCGCCTGCGAGGAGTTCAGCCTCGCCCCGGGCACCATGGGCGCCAGGCCGCACGTGCACGACGGACACGACGAGTACTTCTACGTCCTCGAGGGCGAGTTGACGCTGCACACCGGCGACGGCGAGGTGACGGCCGGCCCCGGTCACCTGCTCGCCGCCACCCGCGGCACCCCGCACGGTTTCCGCAACGCCGGCCCGGTTCCGGCACGCGCGCTGTGCCTCTACACCCCGGCCGGGTACGAGAACTACTTCCGCGACGTGCATGCCGCCGTGAGCGCCGGTGCCGAGGTGACCGACGAGCTGCTGGCCGAGTTCCGCAGCCGCTACCGGACCCGGTCGCACCAGGTGCCCTCGGAGGGGCGCCAGGACCCGTAGGCCGGGCCTTCGGGCCGCGGGGCCCGGCCGCTCAGGACCGCCCGGCCACCTCCGCCAGCCTGGTCGGCGGCAGATACTCGCGGACATACGTGCGCTCCCAGCACGCCCCCGACTCCCGCAGCTCCCGCCAGGTGGTGTAGCGGTAGCGGAAGAGCCGGGCCCGGATGTAACGGGGCGGGCTGTCCGGCGGGAAGGGGGAGCGGCGCAGCAGGCGCAGGGTGTCGCGGTCGTTCTCCAGCAGCCGCTCCACCAGAGCCCCGAACCAGTCGCCGGCATAGGCGGGGGACAGCGCCGCGAACCACATCAGCCAGTCCAGGCGCAGATGGTAGGGGGCGAACTGGCGCGGCCAGTGCCGGGTGTCCCCGGGCTTGCCCCGGAACTCGTACTCCCGCCAGTCGGAGTCCTCACGCGGTAGGTCGTCCAGCGTGCCCTCGACCACCACCTCGTAGCGGACGCGGCTGACGCTGCCGAACGCGCCGTAGGTGTTCACCAGGTGCAACGGGTCGAAGGAGCGGTTCATGATCTGGCGGCGGGAGATCATGTTCATCACCGGGTGGTAGCTCAGGAAGAGCAGCAGCGCGGCGACCGCGAGCACCGGGACCTCGTAACCCAGCGGCGCCGCCGGCACGGACGGCGCGGACGCGGGGAACCGCAGCGCGGACAGGGCCAGCACGATGGTGATCCAGTTCAGCCAGGAGAAGTTGCCGGACAGCACCAGCCACAGCTGGGTGACGATCATCAGGGCGGCGGCGGCCGAGGCGATGGGCTGCGGTGTGAACAGCAGCACCGGTACGACCAGTTGGGTGAGGTGGTTGGCGGCCACCTCCACCCGGTGCAGCGGCTTCGGCAGATGGTGGAAGAACCAGCTCAGGGGGCCCGGCATGGGCTGTGTCTCATGGTGGTAGTACAGGCAGGTCAGTTTCCGCCAGCAGGCGTCGCCCCGCAACTTGATCAGCCCGGCGCCGAACTCGACCCGGAACAGGATCCAGCGCAGCAGGAACAGCACGACGACCGGCGGCGCCACCTCGTCGTTGCCGAGGAACGCGGCCAGGAACCCCGTCTCCAGCAGCAGTGACTCCCAGCCGAACGCGTACCACGTCTGGCCCACGTTGACGATCGACAGATACAGCGCCCACGGCATCAGCCACAGCAGGATCCCGGCCCACAGCGGCAGCAGGGAGTCCGCGCCGGCGAGCAGCGCCGCCGACACCGCGCACCCGGCCCAGGCGCAGCCCGCGAAGAAGCGGTCGGAGTAGTGCAGATGGAACAGGCTCGGCGCCCGTCTGAAGGGCGCCCGCGCCACGAAACGGGGGATCGGCAGCATGCCGCGTTCGCCCAGCAGGGCCCGGAACTGCAGGGCCGCCGTCAGGAACGCGAACAGGTACACGGCGGCCAGAGCCCGCTGGAAGACCAGCCGGGTCAGCCAGTAGTCGGGAGCGGTGAACCAGTTCACGGCTGTGCGCGCCCTTCGTCGCGGCTAAACCGCCGGTGTCGTCTTCATCATGACGTGCTCCCGAGTTGCCAGCCAAACGGGCGCAATGCACACAATGGGGTGTAGTCACCCACAGTGATGCGGAGTGTACGGTGCGGATACCCACCGGATCCATCGTCATGGCCTGCGCCTTCTCGGTGGCGCTCCTGCTCGCCGGCTGCGCCCGCCCCGGCGTGAAGGAGGCCCGGATGGGCGAGGACGTCTACCTGCTGCCCGCCGCGGTCCAAGGGCCCGACCCCTTCACCGGCTCCACGGTCACCTCGACCGCCGCGCCCACAACGCCCGGTGGCAAGAGCACCGATCCCAGCGCGCCCCCCGGTACCGGTACGCCGCGTCCCACCGCCACCGGGCCGCCCGACTCCGCGTCCCCCCGCCCGGCGCTGCCCGCCGCCCTGGTCGTCGTACCCCTGCGTGCGATGCGCGTCCTGTCCGGCGCCACCCCCGGCCTCTACGGCGGCACCGCGGGCGTCGCCGGCTGTGACGTCGAGCGGCAGGTCGGATACCTGACGGCGGACCGGTCCCGGGGGGCGGCCTTCGCCCGCGCGGCCGGTGTCCCCGTGAACGGCCTTCCCGGCCATCTGCGCGGTCTGACCCCGGTCCTGCTGCGCGCCGACACCCGGGTCACCGACCACGGCTACCGCGACGGCCGGGCGGTCGGCTACCAGGCCGTGCTCCAGGCCGGCACCGCGGTCCTGGTCGACGACCGCGGTATGCCCCGCGTGCGCTGCGCCTGCGGCAATCCGCTGGGCTCGCCCGCGCCGACACCCGGGGGCTTCGGCGCCCGGGGCAGCGCCTGGTCCGGCTACCGGCCGGGCCAGGTGATCGCGGTGGCCCCGGCGCCCCGGCCCGTCACCAGCATCACCATCGTCAACGTCGAGACACGTACCTGGATCGAACGCCGGATCGGCCACGACGTGCGCGACGACCAGATCGTGCCGGCGCCCGCCCGGGCCACCGCCCCGCCCGGCAGCCCCACCCCGGCGGACACCGCTGCGCTGGGTACCGCACCGCCGCACAGCGCCCCGCCCAGCCCGCCGGGTTCTTCTCCCGGCGCGACCGGATGGCCGCCCAGGGTCGTCACCCCGACGCCACCGGAACGGCCCGCCGGACGGAGCAGCTCGGCCCCCGGTGCGACCGACCCGCCGACCTCGTCGTCCCTCGGTCTCACCCCGGACACGCCCGGCGTCGCCCTGCCCGGTATCCCCGACGCGCCCTACGAATTCGGGCCGTTCGACGACATCGGCCCACCCGGCCTCGCCGACCGCGGCGGTCCGGTCCCGGACGGGCCACCGGGCCTCGGCTCCGGCGCCGTACCCGGCGCCACGGACGGCGGCCCCGTCGCGGGCCTCCCCGACGGCCGAGCCTTCCCGTACCGGCCGCGCCCGCCTGGAACGCCCTGACGATCAGCTCGAAGAATCGAGTAAATCCTGGCAAGGTGGGCGCATGACAGAGCGGGGAGCGAGTGCCCTGTCTCTCCCGGAGGACTGGCCCGCCCACCCGGACCCGTTCCTGGCGCTCAACCGCATGGGCACCTTCGACTGGGACCTGGACACGGGCCTGATCCACATGGACGCCCTGGCGTACGAGGTGTTCGACCTGGCGCCCGAGGACTTCGACGGACGCCCGGAGTCGCTGGGCGCCCGGGTGCCGCGGTCCGAGGCCGCCCGGCTGGACGCGGTGGTGGCCCGGGCCATCAAGGACGGCAGCGAGAACTACGGGGCCTACTTCCGCATACGCTGCCGCGACGGCACCCCGCGCTGGACCCACACCCAGGGCTGTATCCGCCGGGACGGCACCGGCCGCCCGCGCCGGGTCGTCGGCATCGTCCGTGACGCCACCGAGGAACTCGCCGACAGTGAGGCACGCAGCCTGCGCACGGCCCAGGACGAGGCGTTCCGCCGGCAGACCAACGTCGTCCAGGCCGTCTCGGCCTCCCTCGCCCACGCCCGCACCGTCCAGGACGTCATCGACGCCCTCAAGGACACCCACGGCATCCGCCATCTCGGCGCGGCCAGCCTGGTGATGGGGCTGGTGGAGGCCGGCCGGATCCGGCTCGTCGCCGAGGGCCCCGCCGGTGCCTCCGTCCCCGGCACCCAGATCACCCGGATCGACGAGCCGTACCCGATCAGCGAGGTCGTCCGCACGCTCGTCCCGCGGTTCATCGAGTCCCCGGAGGAATTCGCCGAGGGCTATCCGATCCTCTGGCCGCACATCACCGAGCTGCACATCACCTCCGCCGCCTATCTGCCGCTGATCGCCCAGGCCCGCGCGATCGGCGGGATGGGCCTGCTCTACAGCGACCGGCGCGGCTTCTCCAGCGAGGAGCGCGCCGTCCTGGTCGCGCTCGGCAGCAGCGTCGCACAGAGCCTGCAGCGGGCCATGCTCTACGAGCAGGAGAAGGACCTCGCGCAGAGCCTGCAGCAGGCCATGCTGCCCCGCACCATCCCCAGCGTCCGCGGCGCCGACATCGCCGTCCGCTACCGGTCGGCCGCCCTGGGCCGGGACATCGGCGGCGACTGGTACGACCTGATCCCGCTGCCCGGCGGCCGGGTCGGCGCGGTCATCGGCGACGTCCAGGGCCACGACACCCACGCGGCGGCCGTCATGGGCCAGCTGCGGATCGTGCTGCGCGCCTACGCGGCCGAGGGCCACACCCCGGCCGCCGTGATGGCCCGCGCCTCCGTCTTCCTGCACGAACTCGACACCGACCGCTTCGCCACCTGCCTGTACGCCGAGGCCGACCTGTCCACCGGGGTGGTGCAGGCCGTCCGTGCCGGGCACATCGACCCGCTGATCCGGCACAGCGACGGCACCTGTTCCCGGGCCCCGGTCGACGGCGGGCTGCCGCTCGGGCTCTCCGCGGAGTTCGGCCGCCTCGAGTACCCCGTCTCCACCCTCGAACTCGACCCCGGCCACACCCTGCTGCTGTGCACCGACGGGCTCGTCGAACAGCCCGGCGCCGACCTCGACGACGGCATGCGCCGGCTCACGACGCTCGTCGCGAGCGGCCCCGAGGACGTGCGCGAACTCGCCGACCGGCTGATCCAGCTGGCCGAGGAGTGGGGCGGCAACGACGACGTGGCGCTGCTCCTGCTGCGCCGGCGCGTCCCGGTGGCCCCGCGTCCCGGCGGCCGGCTGCAGCAGCATGTGGCACCCGGCGACCCGGAGGCCCTCTCCCAGGCCCGGCACCTGATCCGGGCCGCCGTCCGCTCCTGGGGCTACCGCACCCACGCCGACGAGATCGAGCTGGTCGCCGACGAACTGATCACCAACGCGCTGATGCACACCGAGGGCTCCGCGATCGTGACCCTGCGGGCCCTCACCGACGGAGACCACAGGCTGCGGATCGAGGTCGAGGACTCCTCCAGCGCCCTGCCGCGCCGCCGCGAGGCGGGGGAGGAGGGCGTCTCCGGCCGGGGCCTGCTGCTCGTGGAACAGCTGGCCGACGCGTGGGGCGTGGAGGCGCGGGGCGGTGGCAAGGCGGTGTGGTGCGAGTTCCGCCAGGACGGCTGAGGCGGCTGAGGCGGCTCGTCGGGGGAGCGTTGTCAGAGCCGGATGGCACTCTTGACGTATGCCGGAACTGCCCGAGGTAGAAGCGCTGAAGGACTTCCTCACCGAGCACCTGGTCGGCCGCCGGGTGGCGCGGGTGCTGCCGGCCGCCGTGAGCGTCCTGAAGACGTACGACCCTCCGGTCACCGCCTTCGAGGGCGCCGAGGTGACCGCCGTGCGCCGGTACGGCAAGTTCCTGGACCTGACGGCGGACAGCGGGCTGCATCTGGTGACCCACCTGGCCCGCGCGGGCTGGCTGCAGTGGAAGGACCGGCTGCCCGACGGCCCGCCCAAGCCGGGCAAGGGCCCGCTCGCGCTGCGTGTGGCGCTGGAGACCGGCGAGGGCTTCGACCTCACCGAGGCCGGCACCCAGAAACGTCTCGCGGTGTACGTCGTCCGTGATCCGCGGCAGGTCGAGGGCATCGCCCGCCTCGGCCCGGACCCGCTCGCCGCCGATTTCGACGAGGGCCGCTTCGCCGCCCTCCTCAAGGACGAGAGACGTCAGCTGAAGGGCGCCCTGCGGGACCAGTCCCTGATCGCGGGCGTCGGCAACGCCTACAGCGACGAGATCCTGCACGCCGCGAAGATGTCCCCGTTCAAGCTCGCCGCCTCCCTGACCCCGCAGGAGACCCACCGGCTCTACGAGGCGCTGCGCACCACGCTCACCGAGGCGGTCGAGCGCTCCCGAGGCGTGGCCGCGGGACGGCTGAAGGCCGAGAAGAAGAGCGGCCTGCGCGTCCACGGCCGCACCGGCGAGCCCTGCCCGGTGTGCGGCGATGCCATCCGCGAGGTCTCCTTCAGCGACTCCTCGCTGCAGTACTGCCCGACCTGCCAGACGGGCGGCAAGCCGCTGGCGGACCGCAGACTGTCCCGGCTGCTGAAATGAGGCCTGCCGGCTAGGACGCCTCGACGGACACCAGGTGCTGACCGTCCGTGGTGCGCACGTCGTAGCGGGCGATGTCGTCGGGGCGCATCGTGGAGGAACCGAGCGCGCTGAAGGTACTGGTGTCGTGGCCGGGCTCCATCCAGGTGCCCGCGACCTCCTCGGAGCCGTCGCGGCCCACGACGACGAGCCGGCAGACATGCGGACCCGTGCCGTCCTTCACCCGCAGGAGCAGCCGGCTGCCGGTGTCGCCCTGGTCGGCCGTGACCTCGGCCCACACCCCGGTCTTCGCATCGGTCGCCGCGGTGATGTGCGCGCTCGGCTTCTCATGGCCGGCGAAGGCCATGATCCCCGGACCGGCCACGGCCAGCACCACGGAGGCGGCCAGGCCGTACAGAAAGCGCCGACGGCGCGCCCGCTGCCGGTGCGCGACCTCGCCGAGCAGCCGGTCCAGCAGCCGGGGACCGGGCTGTGTCATGGGGTGCACAAAGCGCGGCGTGGCCCGGCGGTACAGCAACAACTGCCGTGTGGCCGGCCCGAATTCGGTCACCTGGGCCGCGCACTGAGAGCACTCCATGAGGTGGTCCTCGAAGCGGAAGGCCTCCGCCTCGTCCAGCACGCCGAGCGCGTACGCGCCGACGTCGCGATGCCTTTCCAGGGACCTCATGCCGAATCCTCGTGCCGATGGGTGCGGGTGGGGTTACTCCGTGCACCCATCCGTACGCAGCCGACAGCCGAATCACTCAAGCCACCCGCAGAATCACGGACAAGAGATTCGGAGCCGCGCGGCCCGCGGATTGGTCCGATTGCGGAAAACTTCGGAACGGGCCGGAAACGGTGCTCAGAACAGATGGATCGCGAGGTGCCCGAGGGGCAGCCCGAGCTGCCAGGCCGGTGTCCACACCTTCGGGCCGTCGTCCTCGCCGGCGGGCGCACCGCCGCCCGGCACCGCGTCCAGGTCCGGCGCGAGCAGCTCGGTCTCCTCCAGCCATCGCCAGGCGTCCGCCGCGAGGGCCAGATCGGGCGAGGCGGTGCCGGAGCGGTCCGCCCGCTCGGTCAGCTCGGCCATGCGCTCGTGCACCCAGTCCCGCCACGGCTGGTCGTAGGCGGTCAGCGACAGCCAGTGCTCCAGCTGGGAGATCACCCGGACACCGGACAGCTCCCCGTCGGTGTCGGACAGGAAGACGGTGAGCGCCAGCGCGTCCCGGCCGGCCCGGAACTCGAAGGATGTCGGCGGCATCAGATCGCCGGTGCGCAGCAGCTCGTCGGCGATGTACTCGGCGTACAACCAGGCCATGGGGACGGCCAGTTCACCACCACCGGTGCCGTCCCTGCTCTCGTGCCCTCTGTGCAGCATCCTTTCCTGCCCTTCCTCCGGTACGTGCGCGTCGCCCGAACTCCCGGGCCATCGTCCTCCGCCGGGAACGCGGATGAGGACAGCCCATTGCCCGAACGGGGGCCACAGCAAGGCGCTTTGCGAGAGCTTTGCTCTGCGGCCGGTTTCAGCGCAGGTCGGCCGCATAACCCGGTAGGACCCGGCGCAGCGCGCGCAGCGCGTAGAAGGCGCGGGACTTCACGGTACCGGGTGGAACGCCCAGGGTCCGCGCCGCTTCCGCCACACTGGCCCCGAGGAAATACACGAGTACCAGCACGTCACGGTGTTCCGGGGTGAGTGTCTTCACAGCCTCCCGGACATCGAGCATCGCGGCGGCCCGTTCGGCGTGATCGGCGGTCACCCGCGCGTTCTCGGGGATCTCGTCGCCGGTCTCCGGGGGCCGTGCCTGCCGGGCCCGCCGCGCGTCGATCGCGAGCCGCCGGGCGACGGTCAGCAGCCAGGGCCGTACGGAGTCGAAGTCGTCGGCGTGCAGTGCCTCGGGATGCTGCCAAGCGCGCACCAGGGTCTCCTGGGCGAGGTCCTCGGCGCGCTGCCGGTCGCCATCGCAGAGCCTGAGCAGCAGGGCGAAGAGGGGGCGGCCGTGCTCGCGCTGGAGCGCGGCCAGTTCGTGCTCGGCGGTCGTCGTCCCGTGGGTCGGTGCCGCCGTCCCGTGGCTGAGAGAGGTTCCGGCCGTCATGGCCGTATGGCAGCGCAGGGCGCGGCCGGGCGACAGGGTGCGCGCACGGCTCTGCGGCGGACGGTCGATCGCGTCGGCGAACGGTCGGACGAACGTCCGGCGCACCCCCGGACGGGCTAACGACAGCGCCCGGACTGTTTATCCGAGGAGCCAGATTCGTACCCATATGCCCGTCACGGGTTTGTCGGTAAATACGACAGTTCTGGGGTGAGCTGATGATCGGACGCAGACAACGGATGGCTCTGGCCCTCACCGCCCTCCTCGCGGCCGGTGCCGCCTGCCAGAACCACGAGCGACAGGAGTCCGGGCACCCGGCCCCCTCCGGGGCCGCCGCCCACGGCTTCACCCTCGTCGCCTCCGGCGACATCCTGCCGCACACCTCCGTCATGAACCGGGCGGCCTACGACTCCGGCGACAGCGGCTACGACTTCGGGCCCATGCTCGCAGGCGTCGAACCGGTCGTCTCCCGCGCCGATCTGGCGCTGTGCCACATGGAGACCGTCTACGGCGCCGACGGCGACTACGCCGGCTACCCCGCCTTCAAGTCACCGCCGCAGATCGCCCGCGCTCTCGCCGCGACCGGCTACGACGGCTGCTCCACCGCCTCCAACCACTCCCTGGACGACGGAATCGATGGCGTCCGCCGCACCCTGGACGCCATGGACGAGGCCGGCCTGAAGCACGCCGGCACCGCCCGTACCCAGGCCGAGGCCCGCTCCACCACGATCCTCGAGGCCGGCGCGGCCAAGGTCGCGCACCTGGCGTACACCTTCGGCACCAACGGCACCCGGCCGCCCTCCGGCGCGCCCTGGGCCGTCAGCCTGATCGACCCGGACCGGATGATCGCCGACGCCCGCGCCGCCCGGCGGGCCGGCGCCGACGTGGTCGTGGTCTCGGTGCAGTGGGGCACCGAATGGCAGGACGACCCGGACCGGCTGCAGCTCACCCTCGCCAGGCGGCTCACCGCCTCCACCACCGACGGCCGCCCGGACATCGACCTGATCCTCGGCACCCACGCCCACGTCCCGCAGGCGTACGAGAAGGTCAACGGCACCTGGGTGGTCTACGGCCTGGGTGACCAGATCGCCGGCCAGATGTACAACGGCCAGCGCGTGCAGGACTCGCGCGGCAACGAGTCCACCATCGGCCGCTTCACCTTCGCCCCGCCCGCGAGACAGGGCGCCCGCTGGCGGGTCACCAGGGCCGAGTTCATCCCGCAGCTGTACGACTTCGACGCCGGCCGGGTCGTGAACCTCAACCGGGCCATCGGCGACGGCGCCGGACTGGAGGGGGTGCGCGACCGCATCCGGGACGTGGTGCTCAGCCGCGGGGCCGCCAAGGACGGCCTGGTCATGGGGAAGTGACCGGACCGAGCTCAGTCGGCCGGCTCCACCTCGGCCAGCACCGAGCGCTTGTACGAGTAGCCGAAGTAGATCCCGCACCCGATCACGAACCACACCGCGAACCGCACCCACGTCTCCCACGTCAGGAACGTGATCAGCCAGATCGAGAAGACGACACCCAGCGCCGGCACGACCGGCATCCACGGCGTACGGAAGGTGCGCGGCAGGTCCGGACGCCGGTAGCGCAGCACGATCACCGCCGTGCACACCACCACGAACGCCAGCAGGATGCCGATGTTGGTCAGCTCGGCCGCCGAGCCGATCGGGACGAACCCGGCGATGGCGGCCGACGCCACCCCGACGATCCAGGTCACGCGGGTCGGCACATGGCGTGTCGGGTGTGTCTTCGCGAACCAGCCGGGCAGCAGCCCGTCACGGGACATGGAGAACCAGACGCGGGTCACGCCCAGCATGAACGTGAACATCACCGTGAGGATGCCGATGATCGCGCCGACCGCGATCACGTCCGCGAGCCGGTCCAGGCCCACCGACTTGAACGCGGTGGAGAAGCCGCTCTTCGGGTCGATGCGCTGGTAGTTCTGCATGCCCGTCAGGACCAGACAGGCCGCCACGTAGAGCACCATCGAGATCGCCAGCGAGTGGATGATCGCCTTCGGCATGTGCCGCTGGGCGTCCTTGGACTCCTCGGCCGCCGTGGACATGGCGTCGTAGCCGAACACCGCGAAGAACACGGTCGCCGCGCCGGTGAAGGCGCCGCTGACGCCGAACGGGAAGAACGGGTGGTAGTTCGCCGAGTCGATGTGGAACACACCCACCCCGATCACCAGCAGCACCACCAGCACCTTCAGTGCCACGACGATCGTCTCGAAGCGGGCCGCGCTGCGGATGCCCAGGTTGAGCAGCCAGGCGATCAGCAGACACAGGACCGCCGCGAACAGGTCGACCCGGTGCCCCGCCCCGGTGCCGGGCGCGCCCAGCATCCAGGCGGGCAGCTTCGCACCCATCTCCTGGACCAGAAACCCGAAGTAGCCCGAGATGCCGATCGCCACCACCGCCACGATCGCCGTGTACTCCAGCAGCAGGTCCCAGCCGATGAACCAGCCCGCGAACTCGCCGAGCACCGCATAGCCGTAGGTGTACGCCGATCCCGCCTTCGGGATCAGCCCGGCGAACTCGGCGTACGACAGCGCCGCACAGGCGCTCGCCACACCGGCGATCAGGAACGACACCAGCACCGCGGGACCCGCCGTGCCGTTGGCCACCGTACCGGCCAGCGTGAAGATGCCGGCGCCGATGATGCCGCCCACCCCGATCGCGGTGAGCTGCCACAGACCGAGCGAGCGGTCCAGCCGGGTGCCCTCGCTGACTTCGGTCTCCTCGATGTGCTCGATGGGTTTGCGGCGGAGAATCCCCTCACCCGCGCGGAGCCTGGCCATGCGTCTCACCTCTTCGCCTACGGCAACGGCTGACGGCGGATCATGATGACTTAGGGGCGGCGCGCAGGGAAGACGCCACGCACGGCCCAGGCAGGCGTCCAGGTGCGCGACGCCGGCCGGGCCGGCAGCCGGGCGGTGAGATGGGCGCGCAGCGCGGCGAGCCCCGGGTGGGTGTTGGCCGCGGCCCAGACCAGGGAGTGCGGGTACACCGGGGTCGGGTCGGTGAGCGGGATGCGCCGCAGGTCGCGCCCGGCGGGCCGGGAGAGCTGGATCTGCTCGCACACGAAGGTGGCCAGCGAGTCCGAGCCGGCGACCGCGTCGAGCAGCGGCTCCCCGCCGAAGTCGGGAACGACCGAGTCGATGGTCAGCCCGAACTCGGCGGCGAGGGTCGTGTAGTACGCGGCCCACTCGGTGCCGTCCACGAGGCCCGGCATCCAGATCCGGTGCCCGGCCAGCTGCGCCGGAGTCACCGACCGGGCCCCGGCGAGCGGGTGCCGCGCACCGGTGAGCAGCTGCACCGGCTCGTCCAGCACCCGGACGGACCGCAGCCCCTGGGGAAGCCGTGTGGTGACCGCGCGGATGGTCGCGTCGATGGTGCCCGCGCGTACGGCGGCCACGGCCGTGCTCGCGTCGAAGAGCGTCACGGCGTCCAGGGCGGTGCCGGGCTGCGCCTCGTGGAACTCCCGCAGCAGGGCCGCCGGGGCCAGCCGGGCCCCGATCACGTCGACGCGCAGCGCCCGCCCTCCCGGCCGCACCGAGGCCAGGGCCCGCTCCTCGGCCAGCAGCAGCTCCCGGGCGTGCGGCAGGAACGCCTGCCCGTCGATGGTCGGCTGGGCCCCGCGCGCGGTCCGGGTGAACAGCCGCACCGCGAGGTCCTTCTCCAGGGCCGCGATCCGCTTGGAGACGGCCTGCTGGGTGATGCCGAGGACGGCCGAGGCCTCCTGGAACTGCCCGGTGTCCACCACGGCGACGAAGGTGCGCACGGCCTTGAGATCCACCCCGCACACCCTACTCACACAACCGTTGGTTGTGGCCGCTGTCCTTGCGGTTGTTTGATCCGGCCCCGGCCTGCTGGTTTTCATGTCCCGGGTCAACGGGAGGTTGTGCATGAAGCTGGGTCGGCAGTTCGGGTGGCTGTGGGCCGCGTACTCGGTGAGCGCGCTCGGTACCTATCTCGCCTTCGACGCGTTCTCGGTGATCGCGGTCCTCGCGCTGCACGCCGGGCCGGCCGAGGTGGCGCTGCTCGCCGCGACCGGGCCCGCCGTGGGCGCCCTGGCCGCCGTGCCCCTCGGGCCGTGGGTGGAGTTCCGGCGCAAGCGGCCGGTGATGATGACGATGGACCTGGTCAGGTTCGCCGCGCTGCTCACCCTCCCCGCCGCCTACGCGCTCGGCGGACTCGGCCTCGGCCAGCTGCTGCTCGTGTCCGTGCTCGTCGCGGCGGCCGACATCACCTTCAACGCGGCCTCCGGCGCCTTCCTGAAGACGCTCGTACCGGCCGACCGGCTGCTCACCGCGAACTCCCGGCTCGAATCCACGAACTGGACCGCGCTGGTCCTCGGACCGCCCCTCGGCGGCGCCGCGATCGGCCTGTTCGGCCCGGTCACCACGGTCCTGGCGAACGCGGTCAGCTTTCTCCTGTCGGCCCTGGGCATCCGGGCCGTCGGCGGCGGTGAGCCGCGTCCCGAGCGCACCGGCGTCGAGCGCCTGCGGGCCGCCGACCTGGTCGAGGGCTGGCGGCACATCCTCACCAGCCCGGCCCTGCGGCCGCTGTTCTTCAACAACCTCGCGGCGAACGCCCTGATCATGGTCGCCATGCCGCCGCTGGCCGTTCTCATGCTCGGCCCGCTCGGCTTCGCCCCCTGGGAGTACGGCCTCGCCTTCGCCGTGCCCTGCCTCGGCGGCCTCCTCGGCTCCCGACTGGCCCGCCCTCTGGTCGCCCGCCACGGGCAGCAGCGGGTGCTGCGCGCCGCGGGCACCCTGCGCGCCGTCTGGCCCCTGGGGCTGGCCTTCGTCCGGCCCGGGCTGCCCGGCCTGCTGCTGGTGATGGTCCTGGAGTTCGGGGTGATCACCTGCTCGGGTCTCTACAGCCCGGTGTACGCCACCCGCCGCCTGCAGTGCACCCCGGACGACCGGGTCGCCCGCACCCTGTCCGCCTGGTCGATCACCGGCAAGGCCACGACCGCGGCCCTGACCGCCCTGTGGGGCCTGCTGGCGAGCCTCACCGGCCCACGCGCCGCCATCGCCCTGGCCGGCGTCCTGCTCCTGGCGACACCGCCCCTGCTGCTGCGGGAACCCCGGGAGGTCACGGCACAACCGTCACCGGCCAGCGCCCCGCCTTCACCAGCCGCACCGCCACCGAGCCGATGATCCGGTGCCCGGCCTGCTCCGAGGCGCCCACCACCACCGCGTCCGCCTTCAGCTCGTCGGCCGCCTTCACCAGCCCGCTGTAGGGGTCGCCGCGGAAGGTGTGGAACTCCCAGCGCACCTCGAATATCCCCTTGACCCGCTCGGCCGCCTCCCGGATGTAGGTGACCAGGTCCTCGGCGATCTCGTCGGTCGTCTCCGCCACCGGCGCCCCGAGCGCCGCACCGGCCGCCAGCACCGGCTGCACGTACACCACGGCCAGCAGCGCGTGCTGCCGCCGGGCGAGCCCGCCCGCGTACGCCGCGGCACGCAACGAGGAGTCGGAGCCGTCCACCCCGACCACGATGACCTTCGGCCCGTCCGTACCCCGCTCGAACTGCGAGTGCGAGTGCTGTTCCGTCACATCGTGAGGCTATCGGAACCGACGGTTCCCGCAGACACGCGCCGGCGCTCCGAGCCGGGCCGCGCGGCTGCCCGCCGACCACTCAGGCTGCCCGCCCCCCCTCGCGAGCCGCCGGCAAGCCGCCACGCCCACCTGTGGTGTGCCGGCTGGTGGCCCCTGTCCGTGCCCCGTTCCGGCTCGTGGGACGTGGTTTCTCGGGGCCGCCCCACCGGCTCGGCATGTGGTGTGCCGGGCCGGCGGCCCGCCCCCTGCGCCCGTTCCCCCACGCGGGACGCCCGCCTGCCGGGCCGCCCCGGTGCCGGCTCGACGGGCGAGCCGGGCGACCCCTTCCTACAGTCGGAACCATGACCGCCAGCGCGGAGCACACCGCCGCACGGAGGGACCCCACGGCCCCGACACGCCCGCCCGCCGGCGGGCGGCTCGCCTGGGTGCCCGAGGCCTTCGCGACCCTTTTCGCCGCGCTCGGCCTGCTGTGCGCCCTGCTCGCGCTCATCGAACCGCTGCGCCGGCTGCTCCGCCCGATCGCCCACGCCCTCGATCTGCTGCTGGTGCCCATCAGCGCCAACCTGGCCTACGCCGTCTTCCTGTTCCTGCTGGCCGGCGCCACCGCCGCCCGTAAGAGGGTCGCCTGGTGGCTGGTCGTCGTCTATCTCGGCCTGCTCGTCCTCACCGACGCGCTGGGCGTGAGCCTCGGCCTGTACGCCCAGTCGCTGCCGTCCCTGGTGCTGTGCGCCCTGCTGCTGCTCCTGCTGGTCGTGGCCCGCAAGGAGTTCTACGCCGCCTCCCGCCGCGGCGCCGTCTGGCGGGCGCTCGCCGTGCTGCTGGGCGGGCTCGTGGTGGCCATCGTGCTGGGCTGGGCGCTCGTCATGCTGTTCCCGGGCACGCTGCCGGCGAACGAGCACCTGGCCTGGGCGGCCGACCGGGTGTGCGGCGGGCTGGTCCCGGGCAGCTCCTTCTCCGGCCGCCCGCCACGCGCGGTCACCTTCGTGCTCGGCCTGCTCGGCGCCCTCGCCCTGCTCAACGCCGCCGGCACGCTGTTCCGTTCCCAGCGCCTGGAAGCCGCCCTGCACGGCGACGAGGAGGCCCGTATCCGCGCCCTGCTCGCGGCCTACGGCGAGCGGGACTCCCTAGGCTATTTCGCCACCCGCCGCGACAAGGCCGTCGTGTTCTCGCCCAGCGGCAAGGCCGCCGTCACCTACCGCGTCGAGGCCGGCGTCTGCCTCGCCAGCGGCGACCCCGTCGGCGACATGGAGGCCTGGCCGCACGCCATCGCCGCCTGGCTGGACGTGGCCCGCCGCTACGCCTGGGCACCCGCCGTGATGGGCGCCTCCGAGGACGGCGCCCGCGCCTACGCCCGTGCCGGACTCGGCGCCCTCCAGCTCGGCGACGAGGCGATCTTGCACGTGGCCTCCTTCGACCTGAACGGCCGGGACATGCGGGTGACCCGGCAGGCCGTGCACCGCGTCCGCCGTACCGGCGCCACCTGCCGCATCCGCCGGCACGCCACCCTCAGCGAACGGGAGATGGAGGAGGTCGTCGAGCGGGCCGACGCCTGGCGCGACACCGAGACCGAGCGCGGCTTCTCCATGGCCCTGGACCGGCTCGGCGACCCCGCCGACGGCGACTGCCTGCTCGTGGAGGCCCTCGGCGAGGACGGCCGACTCCTCGCCCTGCTCTCCTTCGTGCCCTGGGGCCGGGACGGCGTCTCCCTGGACCTGATGCGCCGGGACCGCGCCGCGCCCAACGGGGTCATGGAGTTCATGGTCGCCGACCTGTGCGCCGCCGCCCCCAAGCTGGGCGTCCGCAGGATCTCGCTGAACTTCGCGGTCTTCCGGTCGGTCTTCGAGGAGGGCGCCCGTATCGGCGCCGGACCCGTCCTCAGGCTCTGGCGCCGCCTGCTGCTGTTCTTCTCCCGCTGGTGGCAACTGGAGGCTCTGTACCGCTCCAATGCCAAGTACCACCCGGAGTGGTACCCGCGCTTCATCTGCTACGGCGACACCGGCTCCCTCGCCCGCATCGGCCTGGCCTCCGGCATCGCCGAAGGCTTCGTCTCCGTACCGTCGTTGCGCACACTCTGGGGAAAGGGGCACCCGAAGGAGGGGCAGCGGCCCGCCACCACCCAGGGGCTGCCGTCCCTGACGGCGCTCGGTCTCGACGGAGGGGGCCAGGCCGGGCCGGCCGCCCCGGACGCGGGCCTGCCCGACCAGGTCCGCGTCCGGCACCAGAAGCTGGACCGGCTGCGCGCCACCGGCACCGACCCCTACCCGGTCGGCGTGCCGGCCCCCACCCACGCCCTCGCCGACGTGCCCCCCGGCGAGGACGTCACCGTGGCCGGACGGCTGATGCTGGTCCGTGACTTCGGCGGCATCGTCTTCGCCGTGCTGCGCGACTGGTCCGGCGACCACCAGATCGCCCTCACTCGCGACCGCTCCGGCACCGCCCTCGACCGCTTCACCGCCGGCACCGACATCGGCGACCAGATCACCGCCACCGGCCGCACCGGCCTCAGCGACAAGGGCGAGCCCACCGTCTTCGTCACCTCCTGGCAGCTCACCGGCAAATGCCTGCGCCCGCTGCCCGACAAACGCCGGGGCCTGACCGACCCCGAGGCCAAGGTCCGCCGCCGCTACCTCGACCTCGCGACCAGCCCCTCCGCCCGCGCCGTGATCCGGGCCCGCTCCGCCGCCGTACAGGCCCTGCGCCAGGGCCTGCTGGACCGCGGCTTCGTCGAGGTCGAGACCCCGATGCTGCAGCAGATCCACGGAGGCGCCAACGCCCGCCCCTTCACCACCCACATCAACGCCTACGACCTCGACCTCTACCTGCGCATCGCACCCGAGCTCTATCTGAAACGGCTGTGCGTCGGCGGCCTGGAGAGGGTCTTCGAACTGGGCCGCACCTTCCGCAACGAGGGCGTCTCCTACAAGCACAACCCCGAGTTCACCATGCTGGAGGCCTACCAGTCCTACGCCGACTACGACGTCATGCTCGACCTCACCCGCGAGCTGATCCAGGGCGCGGCGATTGCCGCCTTCGGTTCCCCGGTGGCCCGCAAGGACGGGCAGGAGTACGACATCTCCGGGCAGTGGCCGGTCAAGACCGTGTACGGCGCGCTCTCCGAGGTGCTGGGGGAGGAGATCGGCCCCGGCACCGAACTGCTGCGGCTGCACCGGCTGTGCGACCGGGCCGGGGTGCCGTACACCGCCGATGACGGGCCCGGTGACATCGTCCTGGAGATGTACGAGCGGCTCCTTGAGGAACGCACCCAACTCCCCACCTTCTACAAGGACTTCCCGACCGACGTCTCTCCGCTGACCCGGCAGCACCGCACCGACCCGCGGCTCGCCGAGCGCTGGGACCTCGTCGCCTTCGGCACCGAACTCGGCACTGCCTACTCGGAGTTGACCGACCCCGTCGAACAACGCCGGCGGCTCACCGAACAGTCGCTGCTGGCCGCCGGCGGCGACCCGGAGGCCATGGAACTGGACGAGGACTTCCTTCAGGCCCTCGAGTACGCGATGCCCCCGACCGGCGGCCTCGGTATCGGCGTCGACCGGCTCGTGATGTTCCTCACCGGCCTGACGATCCGGGAGACCCTGCCGTTCCCGCTGGTGCGCCGCCGCTGAGCGCCGGGTCCCCCGCGGGGGCCGGGAAGCGGTGCCGGGGCAGGGTCGGCAGCGCGACCACGGCGCCGGCCGAACACAGCGCCACGCCCAGCTCGAAGCAGTCGCGGACCGCGCCGGCCATGAACGCCTGGTAGTCGAAGTGGCTCCCGTAGGGGCGGACGCCGGTGCGCGCATCGCGACGGAGACGATCCCGGCGAACCGCGACACGCCCAGGCCGGCGCCCAGCTGCCGGGACGAGTTCAGGCCCTGGGGCGGCGCACCGCTCACGGACCGGGCGAAACCGGCGGGCAGGGCCGGCACCGCGCAGCCGAAGGCGGCCGGCAGCAGCGGCAGCAGCACATCGGCGAAGCGGAAGGTGTCCTCCCGGATCAGCAGGACGAAGCCGACGGCCGCCACCCCGCAGGCCCTGGCCGCCGCCGCACCGAGCCCGATGCGCGCGGCCAGCCGGGGAAGGACCAGGCAGCCCGGCAGCACCCCGGCGACGGCGGACAGCAGGGCCCAGCCGACCTGCATCACGGACAGCCCGCCGATCGCCTGCAGGGCGAGCGTGAGGGCGTACAGGACACCGGACAGGCCGGCTGCCAGCAGCGCCACCACGGTGTACCCACCGAACGCGGCTCGCTCCCGGTCCAGCCGGGCGAACAGCTCCGGCATCCGCTCGCCCCGGCCGAGCACGCCCAGTGCGGAGGGCACCAGCGCGCCCGCCACCGCGATGACGACGACCGTCGTCGCGGCCACGCTGTGGTCGCCCAGCCAATCGGCGCACCACGCCAGGAAGCCCAGCGGGACGACGCCCAGCGCCGCACGGCCCACCCGGGCCCCGGCCGCGGGCAGAGGCGCGGACTGGGTGAGCACCACCGGGGTCAGCACCAGGAGCACCGCCCCGGCGACGGCCTGCACCCAGAACACCGTCTCGCCCCGTACCGAGGCATCCAGCAGCCTGGCGGTGGGCAGCAGCATGGCCGGTCCGGCACAGGCGACGACGGCGAAATGGACGCTCAGCGCCCGGTGCCGGCCGCGGCCCTGCGGATGCGTGGAGTCGATCAGCGCCGTAGCGCCGGCCGTGATCACCGCCGCCGCGACGCCCTGCACCGCTCGCGAGGCGAGCAGCACCTCGGAGTCCACCGTCACAGCCGCTGCCACGGCGGCGAGGCTCGACAGGGCGAAGCCGCCCATCAGCACACGTCGTTGCCCGAGCGCTTCACCCAGTGCCCCCGCGAGCACCGGCAGCGCGGCGAAACACACGCTGTACACGCTCGGCGGCCAGGTCAGCCCTTGGAAGGGCAGCTGCGAGCGGACCGCGATCCACGGCAGCCCCACCGTGAAGACGGTGGTGTCGAAGACGACCACCACCTGGGCCGCCGCCAGCACACCACCGCCGGCCCGCCGCGCCGCGGTCCGTTCGCTCCCCCGTGCGTCAACTCGGTTCGCTCCCTCATCCGTTGTTCGGCCGCTGTCCGTGGACTGCATGACTGCCAAAAGCCCGAGACGGGTTCCGCACCGGCCCGGGCACTCGTCCGTCCGGGTGTTTCCCGCCGCCGCACCGGTGTCGTTGTGGTCCGCCGCAGGCCGGTGGGGCGACTGATGAGAGTCATGCAGAAGGATCAGTTGTTCACACGGCGCAGAATGCTGTTCGCCGGCGCCGCCGCGCTGGGGGCCGCGGGTACCGCCGGAGTCCTCCTCGCGGGCGGTGCCGAGGAAACCGCCGGAACCGCCGCCGCCCCCGCCCCGGCCCACGGTCCGCAGGCCCGTCAGACGCCCAAGTCGTCCGCCTTCCGGCTCCAGCCGCTCACGGGTGACGGACCGCCACGGGCCGCGCCGCGGAAACTGAAGGTCCGCAAGGAGCCCATCCTGCGGATCTCCGGGCGCGGCCGGCACATGATGCTGACCTTCGACGACGGCCCCGACCCCGACTACACCCCGCACATCCTGGACACCCTCGCCAAGTACGACGTGCCGGCGATGTTCTTCCTGTGCGGCGAGTGTGTCGTCGACAACAAGGAGCTGGTGGCCCGGATGGCCGAGGAGGGCCATGCCGTCGGCAACCACACCTGGACGCATCCGCTGCTGACCGCCCTCAACCGCAGGGAGATCCGCGACGAGATGGAGAGCACGAGCGACGTCATCGAGGACTGCTACGGCGAGCGCCCGCAGTGGTTCCGCGCGCCCTACGGCGCCTGGAACCGGGCCGCGTTCCAACTGGGCGCCGAGATGGGCATGGAGCCCATGGCCTGGACGGTCGACACCACCGACTGGATGGAACCCGGTACCGACACCATCATCGACCGGGTGGAGAGCGGCGCCGCCCCCGGGGTCGTGGTGCTCTCGCACGATGCCGGGGGCGACCGCTCGCAGACCGTCCACGCGATCCGGGAATGGCTGCCCCATCTCCTCGAGTCCGGATACCACATGACCGTGCCGCGCCGGCGCGCGTAGCCGTTTTCCGGCTCTTTTCCCGGACATTCGCCCGCCCGGCTCCGGTGGTTCAGCTCACCGCGACCAGGCGGGCGAAGACGACGACATTCCCGTCGTAACCGTTCTGCCGGGAAAAACCGCCGCCGCAGGTGATGACCCGCAGTTCCGGCCGGCCCTTCGAGCCGTAGACCCGGGCGCCCGGAAAGCCGTTCTTCGAGAAGAGCTCGACCCCATAGGTCTCGAACACCGCCGTCTTTCCGTCCTTGCGCAGGACTGCGATCCGGTCTCCCTTCTTCAGGGCCCCGAGGCCGTAGAACACGGCGGGGCCCTGCTTGTTGTCGACGTGCCCGACGACGACGGCGGTGCCGTTCTCGCCGGGGGAGACCGCGCCGGTGAACCAGCCGGCCAGGTTGCGGTCCTCCGGCGGGGGCGCGCCGATCCAGCCGTCCGGGTTCAGGCCGACGGGCGTGACCGGCGCGTTCACCTGGATCGCGGGGATCCGGACCCGGTCGACGGCGGAGAACCCGAGCGGTGCCGCAGCCGCGGCGGCGAGGGTGGCCGCGCCGGTACGGGTGTCCGGGGCGGTACGGGTGTCCGGGGCGGCGGCCGAGGCGGGCTGCGGCGGACCGACGTCGAACTCCCCGGAGCCATTGCGAATGAGCGCGAGGCCGGACAGCAGAAGAAGCGCTGTCACGCCCCACGGGGCGCGCTTCCTCCGCCGCTCCTCCTCTTCGGCAAGCTCGGACAGCCTGAACGCAGACATTCGCCATCCCCTCTCGGTGCGGCCGTCACCCGTCCCTCGCTCATGGAGAAACGCTAAATCCCGTGCGCGCGACGGGCGACGGGGCGATCGGCGAACGGGTGGCCCGCGGCCTTCGCGGTGCGCCATCCGAGTTGCCGTCCACGGAAAAATTCTGACGGTCCGTGACCTGCGGCAATATCCGATTATGTGTTTTCCGTGCGGCGTGTTGCCTCACCAGGACGGACGATTCTCGACATGCGGGCGTGTTCCGCGCGCCCGAGGGTCTTCCCGGGAGGCGATTTCTCGCCGAAGCCACCGGGGACGTGACCCGGGGCGCCTCCCGCGGAGGATCACATGCGAAATCAACGTGCCGTGGTGGCCGCGTGCGCCGCGGTCGCCATGCTCGGGCTCGCCGCCCCCGTGGCCGTCGCGGACGGCATGGGCAACGGCGGCGGCCCGTTCAGTAGCAGCGAGGGCATCGGCAACCGCGGGGGAGCGTCCGCCAACGACTTCGGCCGCGGCATCCACGGTCACTCCCGGGACAAGGACGACTGCGACTGCGCCCGCGAGCCGGGCCAAGCGGACGATGCCAGCAGGGACGACGTCAGCAGGGGCAACGTCAGCAGGGGCAACGACAACAGGGGCGGCGGCCGGGGCGGCGACTCCGGTGGCCGGGGCAGCGACTCGGGTGGCCGTGCGGAGGGCTCCGGAGGTCGGGGCGACGACTCCGGCAGCCGGGGCGGCGACTCCGGTGGCCGTGCGGAGGACTCGGGTGGTCGGGGCGGCGACTCCGGTGGTCGTGCGGAGGATTCCGGTGGCCGGGGCGGCGATTCCGGTGGCCGGGGCGACGATTCCGGCAGCCGGGGCGGCGACTCCGGTGGTCGTGCGGAGGGCTCCGGTGGTCGGGGCGACGACTCCGGTGGTCACGGGGACGACTCCGGCGGCAGCGGCGGCAGCGGGCCCCGGAACATCATCGCCACCCCCAGAGTGCTCTCGGCCGGGGACCGGCTCACCGTCGCCGCGGACGGCTGCCGGGGCGGCACCCTGTCCTCCCGCGCCTTCCCCACCACCCAGCTCAATTCGTTCCGCGACGACACCTCGCGCGCCGGCATCCCCATCGACCGCGACGCCCGCCCCGGCCGTTACGACATCACCGTGCGCTGCGACGGCCACACCCTGGTCCGCGAGGCCGCGTTCACCGTGCTGGGCGGCGTCCGCGGCGGTGCCGGCGGCGGCCGCTCCTCCGGCGCCACGTCGACCGACATGGTCATCGGCGGCGGACTCGTGGCCTCGGCGTTCATCGGGGGCGGCTGGTTCTGGCTGCGCCGCCGGAACGAGAAGCGGATCTGACGCCCGCCGTCCGGTCCTTTCGTCGCTGCCCTTGGCACGGCATGCGTCGTGGGGCACACGATCGCCCCGGTCCCTCACGGGTGCCGGGGCGAAGCGGCGCGCAGGGGGCACGGGTGTGCCCCCTCGGGGACAACGCTCCTGTGGCCGGAGGGGCTATCCGGTCACGCCCGGGAACATGTTCACGAACGGTTCCGCGGTCACCGCGATGCCCCGGCTGTAAGGGGCGTCGAAGTCCCAGATGAGGAACAGCATGAACGCGATGGTCGCGGAGAACAGCCCGGCCAGGACCAGTTCGCGTGTGGTACGGCGGATCTGCAGCGCGAACACCATGCCGATGGTGACCACTGCCCCGGTGAGCAGCCCCCACCACACCACCGGCGGCATGGTGGGCCCGGTGGAGTCGGCGCGCGCGTTGCGTGCCTGGTCGGCGGCGGTCATCTGGTCCAGCAGCGGCTGGTATGCCTGCGCCTCGAAGTCGTTCTTCGGCCGGTAGTCGGTGACGTCCTGGCGGACCTTCTGCAGCAGCTGGGTGCCGTGGTCGGAGACGTGCTCGGCGCGGGACATCGTCTTCCACTCGTGGTCGACGACATAGGCGACATAGGCGTTGACGTCGCTCCGGATCCGGTCACGGACGTCCGTCGGATAGACCCGGACCCGCTCCGAGATCTCGTGCAGGGCCTGGGCCTCGGACTGCGCGTGGTCCTGGGCGGAGCTGTGGGCCTCCCACACGCCCGCGATGGCCAGCCCCAGGACGATGGCGTACACGACGCCGATCCACATGGTCATGTACTCGATGACGTCCGGCGTCTCGTTGGGGTCCTCGTCCTCGGGAGCCCGCTTGTGCCGTAGGAGCGTGATGACCACCACCACGGCACAGGCCCCGAGCATCGCGAGGACGAGAACAAGCCAATCCGGCAACGGATACCTCCAGAAGGTGAGCTGGCCGGCGTGTCAGCGCGGGCGCAGGGCCGCCACGGCGACGATCGCCGGAACGGTGATGAGCAGGACGTAGACGACCGGCGTGGTGTGGTCCGGCGCGGCGTGCGCGACGGGGTGCGGGTGGTACGCCGGATACCTGACCGGGGTCACGGAGTGGCGCGGAGCGTGCTTCGGTGTCGGCGCGGGCCTGGGCTTGGGCGCCGGTGTGGGGGTGGGCGTCGGCGCAGGCCGTGGGGCCGGCGGGGCCGGGGCGGGCCGGGCCGGCGGCCTCGGGCGGGGTTTCGGTGCCGGCCGCGGAGTCGGCTTCGGTGGCGGCGGCTTCGGCGACGGGGTCGGTGTCGGCGTAGGCGTGGGCGTGGGCGTGGGCGGGCACGGGGGCGGGGTGGGCGTCGGGCAGGGCGGCGGGATCGGCCAGTGGTGGCTGCCCGCGTAGGCCACCGCCGCCGTGCCGTCCGGGCCCGTCGAGGCGTACGCACAGGCGTCGGCCGACGCGCTGCCGACCGGACAGCCCACCAGGGTCCAGGTCAGCGTCACCAGGGCCAACACCCGTGCGGCGGACGCGCATCGGGTCACTTCGGGTCCATGCACGCGACGATCATGGGGTGCGAAACCCTGTCGTATGCCGTAGTGCGCCCGGATTGCTTCGAAGGGGGTATTCGGTGCGAACAACGGTTTGACGCGGCACAGAGTGCTATTGGCGCGAAACGTACGACCGTCCGAACCCGGACAACGGTGCGGGTCACAGGGTCCGGAAAGAAATTCCCGAAGAACTTCCCCTCCCCGTTGAACACTCCGCCCCCCTCGGTGCGTACCCATGACCGTGCGGCGGCGCGGCAGGCGCTGCAACATCCAGGCAAACATGGGGAGTTGGAGATGAAGACCTCCTGGCGGACCGCCTCACTGGTGGCCACAGCCGCCGCGGTGCTGGCGCTGACGACGGCGTGCGGTCAGGACAACAGCACCACCCCGGCATCGGCGGCCCAGAACGTCGGGGCCACGGCGCCCGCGGGCAGCCCGACCTCCGGCGCCGGCGTCGGCACCGGCACGGGATCGCAGAACGGTTACGGCGCCGACGGCAACCAGAGCTCGAGCTCCCCGACCCAGGCCGCCCCGGCGGGCAAGCTGACCGTGGCCGCCAACCCCGACCTCGGCAGCGTGCTCACCGACGGCGCCGGCCTCACCCTCTACCGGTTCGACAAGGACACCGCCAATCCGCCCAAGTCGAACTGCAACGGCGACTGCGCCAGCACCTGGCCGCCGGTGCCCGCCGGTGACGCCACCGCCGGCGCCGGCGTCGACAAGGCGCTGCTCGGCGAGGTCACCCGCGCCGACGGCACCAAGCAGCTCACCATCGGCGGCTGGCCCGCCTACCGCTACGTCAAGGACGTCAACGGCGGAGACGTCAACGGCCAGGGCGTGGGCGGCAAGTGGTTCGCGCTGGCCCCGAACGGCAAGAAGGCCTCCCTGGCCGCCCTGCCCGGTCTGTCCGTCCGCAAGGACCCCAAGCTGGGCGACATCGTCGTCGACAAGAACGGCATGACGGTCTACCGCTTCATGAAGGACAAGGCCTGGCCGAAGTCCGTCTCGAACTGCACCGGTGCCTGCCTGGTGAAGTGGCCGGCCGTCGGCATCGTCAAGCCCCAGGACACCGAGGGGGTCAAGAAGAAGGGCCTGATGGGCTTCACCCGACCCGACGGTGTCCAGCAGATGACGGTCAACTGCTGGCCGATCTACACCTTCTCCGGGGACAAGGCCCCCGGCGACACCAACGGTCAGGGCGTGGGCGGCACCTGGTACGCCGTCTCGCCCGACGGCAAGCCGGTCGGCGCGCCGGGCAACTAGATCACCTCCCCAGGGTCGATCGCCCCGCCCGACCCGGAGCGCCACCGAAGGTCCGCCCCCTCCGCACCGCACGGAGGGGGCGGACCGTTGTTTGTACCGGAATCCGTTACACAGCGGGGCCATACGGGCACTTGCCACAGGCAGTGGCGGGGAACGGACGGTCAATTTCCGTTTCGGGTCGCTCCTTTGGCGGGCGATCAGTAGCCTCTGCTCGAACACCGGATCGCCTGTCCCTGTCGCCTACAGCTCGGAGAGATACATGGAGCGTCCCGCCTGGGCCCCACGGAGCATCGACATCTCGGTGCCGAGCGTCTCGCGGATCTACGACTACTACCTGGGCGGCTCGCACAACTTCGAGGTGGACCGGGAAGCGGCCCGCAAGGCGATGGAGTTCATGCCGGGCCTGCCGAAGATCATGCAGGCCAACCGGGCGTTCATGCGCCGCGCCGTGCGGTTCGCGGCCCAGGAGGGCATCACCCAGTACCTCGACATAGGCTCCGGCATCCCGACCTTCGGCAACGTCCACGAGGTGGCTCAGGCCGCCGCACCGGGCGCCCGCGTGGTCTACGTCGACCACGACCCGGTCGCCGTCGCGCACAGCCAGGCGGTACTGGCGGGCAACGACGGCGCGGACGTGGTCGCCGCGGACCTCCGCAAGCCCCAGGAGATCCTCTCCAGCCCCCAGGTGGAGCGGCTGATCGACCTGAACCGGCCGGTCGCCCTCCTCCTCGTTGCCATACTGCACTTCGTGGAAGACGCGGACGACCCCTACGGTGCGGTGGCCGAGCTGCGCGAGGCGCTCGCGCCCGGCAGCCTGCTCATCCTCACCCATGCCTCGTACGAGGGAATCCCGGTGCCCGCCGAGCGGGCCGAGGGTGCGGTGGACGTATACAAGGACATTCGCAACCCGCTGATCATGCGCTCGCGCGACGAGATCGCGCGGTTCTTCGAGGGGTACGACATGGTGGAACCGGGACTGGTGCCGATGCCGCACTGGCGGCCGGAGTCGGCGCCGGAGGACGAGGATCCGTTCGCCTTCTCCGGATTCGCCGGCGTGGGGCGTACGGCGTGAGCGCGGAACCGGACGGGCCGGAGGACAGACTGCGCCGGTTCACGACGATCTGGAGCCGGGCGCTCTACGCGGTGACCTCCACGTCGTCGACCCGAGCGGAGTTCGAGGAGCAACTCCTCCCGCTCGCACGCCGGTTGAGCGAGCTGCTGCGGGCCCGGGGCTTCGACGCGGACGGTGCCAAGGCGGTGGGCGGCGCCCTGGTCGGCGCGCACTGCACCGACCCCGAGGCGCTGACCCGGACCCTGGACTGCGTCGACGCCTATCTGGTGCTGTACTGCGCCGAGACCGAGGACGGCCCCCAGGACGAACCGCGCCTGCGCTGCTCACGGCTGCAGCACGCGATGGCCGCCGGGTACGCCGAGGCGCTGCGCGAACGCACCCTCACCGAGCAGGAGTCCATCGCCCAGGCCGCGCTCAGGGCGCAGGGCGTGGTCGCCCAGGCCCTGCACGCCAGCGAGGCCCGCTTCCGCGCGGTCTTCGAGGGCGCGGCCATAGGGATCGGCATCGCCGACCTCGACGGCAACGTCCTCCAGGTCAACCAGGCGCTGCTGCGCATGTTCGGGCTCTCCGACCAGGCCCTGCGCGGTCGCCGCGTGCAGGACTGGGTGCACCCCGAGGACGCGCCCCAGACCTGGAAGCTCTACGACGAACTCATCCGCGGCGAGCGCGAGCACTACCACCTCGAAAAGGCCTTCAACCGCCCCGACGGCACGGTCCTGTGGACCAACCTGACGGTCTCCCTGCTGCGCGACGCCGACGGCGCCCCGCAATACCAGCTCGCGCTCATGGAGGACACCACCGAGCGCCGGCTGCTCAACCTCCGGCTGCGCTACGAGGCGACGCACGACGCGCTCACCGGCCTGCCCAACCGCTCGCTGTTCTTCGAGCGCCTGGAGAAGGCGCTGAACGCGGGGGAGGGCCAGCGCTTCGGGCTGTGCTATCTCGACCTGGACGGTTTCAAGACCGTCAACGACAGCCTCGGGCACGCGGCCGGCGACCGGCTCCTGGTGGAGGTCGCCGACCGGCTGCAGTCCTGCGCGACCGCGCCCGGCGAGATGGTCGCCCGGCTCGGCGGCGACGAGTTCGTGGCCCTGACCACCGGGCCGGGCACCGAGCGCTCGGTGGACGAACTCGCCGAGCGCATCATGAACGCCCTGATCACCCCGATCAGCATCGACGGCCGGGATCTGATGGTGCGCGGCAGCCTCGGCATTGTCGAGGGGCCGGCCGGGGAGCGCACCGCCGCGGAAGTCCTGCGCAGCGCGGACATCACCATGTACCGGGCGAAGTCGGCAGGCGGCAACCGCTGCGAACTCGCCGACCCGGAGGCCGACGCCCGCGCGATCACCCGCCACGGCCTGACCACGGCCCTGCCCACGGCCCTGGAACGCGGCGAGTTCTTCATCGAGTACCAGCCGCTCGTCCACCTCGGCGACGGCAGTGTGCGCGGCGCCGAGGCGCTGGTCCGCTGGCTGCATCCGCAGCACGGCGTGCTCGGGCCCGACCGTTTCATCCCGCTCGCCGAGCACACCGGTCTGATCGTGCCGCTCGGCCGGTGGGTGCTGGAGGAGTCCATCCGGCAGGCCCGCGCCTGGCGAGAACGCCACGGCGAGGAGACGGCCGCGGGTCCCCTGCGCATCAACGTCAACCTGTCGCCGTGCCAGCTCAGCCATCCGGGCCTCGTCCAGGAGACCGTCGACATCCTGGAGCGCGCGGGCGTCGCACCGGACGCCCTGTGCCTGGAGGTCACCGAGTCCGCGCTCATCGGCGCCGACGACGATCTGCTCAAACCCCTGCGCCGGCTGGCCGAGATGGGCGTCGACATCGCCCTCGACGACTTCGGCACCGGCTACTCGAACCTGGCCAATCTCCGCCGCCTCCCGGTGCGCATCCTCAAGCTGGACCGCTCCTTCACCCGGGGCATGCAGCAGTTCCCCGCAGACCCCGTCGACCTGAAGATCGTCGAGGGGATCGTCTCCCTCGCCCACAGCCTCGACCTCGCGGTCACCGTCGAGGGCGTGGAAACCGGCGCCCAGGCCGAGCAGTTGCGGATACTGGGCTGCGACACGGCCCAGGGCTGGTACTACGCCCGGCCGGGCCCACCGGAGCGGCTGCACGAGCTTGCACTGGTGGACGCGACGGGCTGACATAGGGTGGGCGGCCTGCGCGAGGCGCGAGGGGCACAGGGGGGACGCATGCCGCAGGGGCTGCTGGACGGGCGCTACCGGCTGGTGGAGCGGATCGGTGCGGGCGGCATGGGGGAGGTGTGGCGGGCACACGACGGGCATCTGCACCGCGAGGTCGCGGTCAAGCTCCTCACCGGTCTCGCCGCCCACCGTGACCCGACCCTGGCCGCTCGCTTCCAGCGTGAGGCACGGGCCGCCGCCCGGCTGACGAGCCCGCACATCGTCACCGTCTACGAGTTGGGCACGGCCCGCGAGGACGCCGGCGAGGAGGTGCCCTACCTGGTCATGGAGCTGGTGCGCGGCCGTTCCCTGGCGCAGGTGATCAGCGAGGGTCTGCCGTCCCCGGCCGACACCGTACGCTGGGCCGGCCAGATGTGCCGCGCCCTCGGCACCGCCCACACGGCCGGGATCGTGCACCGGGACATGAAGCCGGGCAACGTCCTGGTGACCGGCGACGACGGGGCAGCACCCGAGGACCGCCCGGTGAAGGTCCTGGACTTCGGTATCGCCCGCGTTCTGGAGGGGCCCGGCGCCACCACCACCCTGACGGTCACCGGCCAGATCGTCGGAACGCCCGCCTACATGTCGCCGGAGCAGGCCCGCGGGGACGTCCCGGTGGACGCCCGTACCGACCTGTATGCGCTCGGCTGCATCCTGTACGAACTCGTCACCGGCCGGCCTCCGTTCGAGGCCGCCACCTGGCATGCGGTCCTGCTCCGGCACATCGAGGAGCCACCGGTCCCGCCCGGCCGGCTGCGCCCCGGACTGCCGCCGGCCTGGGACGGGCTGATCCTCGACCTGCTGGCCAAGGACCCGGACGCCCGCCCGGCGACGGCGGCCGAGGTCCGGGCGCGGCTGGCCGAGCTCGGCGGACCGGCACCCGGCGGGGCGAGCGCAACGGCGCCCGCGCGCACGGCGGTCGACGAAGGCGGACCCGGCCGGTCGATGCCCGAGGGGCCGGCGGCCGACCCCCGCGCCCTGCCCGCCTCTTCGCGCCCGGCGCCCGCGCCTGTGGCGACCATGGCCGCCGGTACACCGGACGGCTCCGCCGCCCGGCTCGCGCCGGCCCACGACCGCGTGCTCGCGGAGCCCGCGCCGGCCTCACCCGCCCCGCTCCCCTCCGCCGCCGCGCCCCTGGCCGTCGGCTCGGTCGCGCTGGTGCTGTGCTGGCTGCTGGCGCCCTGGTGGACGGCGATCCCGCTGGGGGTGGGGCTCGGGATCTTCAACTACTTCCTGAACGCGCGCGCCAACCCCTACCAAGGCAAGCACCGCTAGAGCCCGTCTCAGCGTTCCAGCAGCATCCGCTGCAACTCCCGCGCGGCCCGCGGCGGAGCCACGTCGCTGCGGTGGGCCAGCGCGATCGTGCGGTGCAGACCCGGCCTGGCCAGCGGGGTCACCCTGAGGCCCCGCCCGGACCTGGTCGCGACCATGCGGGGTACGACGGCCACGCCGAGCCCCGCCCGTACGAAGCCGAGGACCGCGTCCATCTCGCCGCCCTCCACCGCGAAGTCCGGCTCGAAGCCCTCGGCACGGCAGGCCGCCACGGTCAGCTCCCGCAGGTCGTAGCCGTGCCGGAACATCACCAGACGCTCACCCTCCAGATCGGCGATGTGCACCACTCGCCCGCCCCGGCCGGGCGCCGGCGCCTCCGGTGAGGACACCACGACCAGGTCCTCCCGCAGCAGCTCCACGGTGGTGAGCGCCGGTGACGGCGTCGGCAGCGGCAGCACGACCAGAGCGAGGTCCAGCGCGCCCCGGGCCAGTTCCCGCACCAGGTCGTGCGAGCCGCCCTCCTCGATCAGCAGCTGAATACCGGGATAGCGGTCGTGGAAGGCGCGCAGCACATCCGGCAGCAGGCCCGTGCACAGACTGGGCGTCGCCCCGAGCCGCACCCGGCCCCGCCGCAGCTGCACGAGCTCCTGCACCTCGTAGCGGGCGGTGTCCGCGTCGGCCAGGATTCGCCGGGCCAGTGGCAGCAGCGCCTCGCCGGCGTCGGTGAGGGTGATGTTGCCCCGGGCGCGCAGGAACAGATCCGCACCCAGCTCCCGCTCCAGCGCCTTGATCTGCTGCGACAGCGACGGCTGGGCGACATGCACCAGCTCGGCGGCGCGGGTGAAGTGCCGGGTCTCGGCGACGGCGACGAAGTACTGGAGCTGCTGGAACTGCACCCTGCAAGGATAGCTTCCGGCTATGGAAACGAGCTGGACCATGTCTTGGACTGATCGGACCCCGCGCCCCTAGCGTGCTGTCCCATGGCTCTGGCAACGCGGACGGACCGACGGCCGTCCATGGCGCGCACGATGTGGGACTCCTCCGTCGGCAAGAAGACGGTGATGGCGGTCAGCGGCGTGATCATGCTGCTGTACCTGGTCGCGCATGTGATCGGCAATCTGAAGATCTTCTTCGGAGCGGGCGAGTTCAACCACTACGCCCACTGGCTGCGCACCGTCGGCGAACCCTTCATGCACTACGAGTGGACGCTCTGGCTCATCCGGATCGTCCTCGTCGTCGCCGTGGTCGCCCACGCCACGTCCGCGTACCAGCTCAGCCGCCGTGACATCAGGGCGCGGCCCAGCAAGTACGTGCACAGCAAGCCCCGGGCGAGCTACGCCACCCGCACCATGCGCTGGGGCGGCACCATCCTCGGCCTGTTCATCGTCTGGCACGTCCTGGACCTGACCACCGGCACCGTGCACCCGGGCCACTTCCAGGCCGGGCACCCGTACCAGAACGTCGTCGACGACTTCTCCCACTGGTACAGCAACGTCATCTACATCGTCGCGATGCTCGCGCTCGGCCTGCACATCCGGCACGGCTTCTGGAGCGCCGCGCAGACCCTCGGCGTCGGCAGCCGCGCCCGCGACCGCGCCCTGAAGACCATCGCCAACGTCCTCGCGCTGCTGCTCACGGCCGGATTCATCGCCGTACCCGTGGGCGTCATGACCGGAGTGGTGAGCTGACATGACCGAATACGTGAACTACGCGACGGGCGAGCCGGTCACCGACTCCAAGGCCCCGTCCGGCCCGATCCACGAGCGCTGGGACAAGCGCCGCTTCGAGGCCAAGCTGGTCAACCCCGCCAACCGGCGCAAGCACACGATCATCGTCGTCGGCACCGGCCTCGCCGGCGGCTCCGCGGGCGCGACCCTCGCCGAACAGGGCTACCACGTCGTCCAGTTCTGCTACCAGGACTCCCCGCGCCGCGCCCACTCCATCGCCGCACAGGGAGGCATCAACGCGGCGAAGAACTACCGCAACGACGGGGACTCGATCCACCGGCTCTTCTACGACACCGTCAAGGGCGGCGACTTCCGGGCGCGGGAGTCGAACGTCCACCGGCTCGCGCAGATCTCGGTCGAGATCATCGACCAGTGCGTGGCCCAGGGCGTGCCCTTCGCCCGCGAGTACGGCGGTCTGCTCGACACCCGCTCCTTCGGCGGCGTACAGGTGTCACGGACCTTCTACGCCCGCGGCCAGACGGGCCAGCAGCTCCTCCTCGGCGCCTACCAGGCCCTCAGCAGGCAGATCGCCGCGGGCAACGTGGAGATGCATCCGCGCACCGAGATGCTGGACCTGATCGTCGTGGACGGGCGGGCGCGCGGCATCGTGGCCCGTGACCTGATCACCGGCAAGATCGACACCTACTTCGCGGACGCCGTCGTACTGGCCAGCGGCGGGTACGGAAACGTCTTCTACCTGTCGACCAACGCCATGAACTCCAACGCGACCGCGATCTGGCGGGCGCACCGGCGCGGCGCCTACTTCGCCAACCCCTGCTTCACCCAGATCCACCCGACCTGCATCCCGCGCACCGGCGACCACCAGTCCAAGCTGACGCTGATGAGCGAGTCGCTGCGCAACGACGGCCGGATCTGGGTGCCCAAGGCCAAGGGCGACACCCGTCCGCCGAACCAGATCCCCGAGGACGAGCGCGACTACTACCTGGAACGCATCTACCCGTCCTTCGGCAACTTGGTCCCGCGGGACATCGCCTCTCGTGCCGCGAAGAACGTCTGCGACGAGGGCAGGGGAGTGGGCCCCGGCGGCCAGGGCGTCTACCTGGACTTCGCCGACGCGATCCAGCGGATGGGCCGGGGGGCGGTCGAGGCGAAGTACGGCAACCTCTTCGACATGTACCAGCGGATCACCGACGAGGATCCGTACCAGGTGCCGATGCGCATCTACCCGGCCGTGCACTACACGATGGGCGGCCTGTGGGTCGACTACGACCTGCAGACCACCGTCCCGGGCCTGTTCGCGGTCGGCGAGGCCAACTTCTCCGACCACGGCGCCAACCGGCTCGGCGCCTCCGCGCTGATGCAGGGCCTGGCCGACGGCTACTTCGTGCTCCCGGCGACCATCAACGACTACCTGGCCCGCAACCCCCACCAGGACCCGGTGACCCCCGAACACCCCGTGGTCCAGGAGGCCTTGGCGGAGACCGAGGACCGGCTGAACCTGCTCCTGTCCGTCGACGGCGACCGCACCCCCGACTCCTTCCACCGTGAACTCGGCGAGCTGATGTGGGAGTTCTGCGGCATGGCCCGCACCGACTCCGGGCTGCGCAAGGCCCTGGAGCGCATCCCGCAGATCCGCGAGGAGTTCTGGCGGCGCATCAAGGTGCCCGGCACCGGCGAGGAGTTCAACCAGTCGCTGGAGAAGGCCAACCGGATCGTCGACTACCTGGAGCTCGCCGAGCTGATGTGCCTCGACGCGCTGCACCGCGCCGAGTCCTGCGGCGGCCACTTCCGCGAGGAGTCCCAGACCCCCGACGGCGAGGCCGCCCGCAGGGACGAGGAGTTCGGCTACGCGGCGGCCTGGGAGTTCACCGGCACCGGTGCGGCACCCGTCCTGCACAAGGAAGACCTGGTCTTCGAGTACGTCCACCCCACCCAGCGGAGCTACGCATGAAGCTCACCCTGCGCGTCTGGCGGCAGAAGAACGCCGACGCCGAAGGCGCCATGTCCACATACGAGGTGGACGGCATCTCGTCCGACATGTCCTTCCTGGAGATGCTGGACGTCCTCAACGAACAGCTCATCCTCTCCGGCGAGGAGCCGGTCGCGTTCGACCACGACTGCCGCGAGGGCATCTGCGGCGCGTGCTCGCTCGTCATCAACGGCGACGCGCACGGTCCCGAGCGCACCACCACCTGCCAGCTGCACATGCGGTCCTTCAAGGACGGCGACACGATCGACATCGAGCCGTGGCGGGCCGCCGCCTTCCCGGTGATCAAGGACCTGGTCGTCGACCGGTCCGCGTTCGACCGGATCATCCAGGCCGGCGGCTACGTCACCGCGCCCACCGGATCCGCGCCGGAGGCGCATGCCACGCCGGTGCCGAAGGCCGACGCCGACTTCGCGTTCGAGCACGCGGAGTGCATCGGGTGCGGGGCGTGTGTGGCCGCGTGCCCCAACGGGGCGGCGATGCTGTTCACCTCCGCCAAGGTCAACCACCTGAATGTGCTGCCCCAGGGAGCGCCCGAGCGGGAGACGCGGGTGCTGGACATGGTGGCGCAGATGGACGAGGAGGGCTTCGGCGGGTGCACCCTCACCGGTGAGTGCGCCACCGCCTGCCCCAAGGGCATTCCGCTCGTGTCGATCACCAGCATGAACAAGGAGTGGCTGAGGGCCACCCGCAAGGTGGGCAAGAGGTAGCGCCGAAGCTGCGAGAGCGTTCGTCGCACAGGCGAACGGGCGGGGCCGGGAGTGGTGCTCACCGGCCCCGTCTGGTTTTCCGCTGATCGCCGGGACCCCGGCGTTCAGCATTCCCACATCCCCTCTCCGGGCACAGGTCACGCATCGGCCAACCGGCGTCGGAAGAACAGGAGCGGCGGGCCGTACGCACAGGCCCGCCGCCGTCGCCGAACCGGCCCGTGACCAGGAGAGAGCCATGACCGGCGTTTCCACCCTCGACCGCCCCCCACAGCCCGCGGCCCCGACCCGCTACACCGTCACCCTCGCCCGGAACGAGGACGACGTGCGGGCCGCCCAGCAGCTGCGGCACGACGTCTTCGCCGGTGAGATGGGGGCCCTGCTGGCCACGCCGCAGCCGGGACTCGACGTCGACGCCTTCGACGCGTACTGCGACCACCTCCTCGTCCGGGACACCGGCACCGGGCAGGTCGTCGGCACCTACCGGCTGCTGCCGCCGGAGCGCGCCGCGGTCGCGGGCCGGCTCTACTCCGAGGGCGAGTTCGAGATCGCCGCGCTCGACCCGATCCGGCCCGGACTCGTCGAGGTCGGCCGCTCCTGTGTGCACCCCGACCACCGCGACGGCGCGGTCATCGGCCTGATCTGGGCCGGGATAGCCCGCTACATGGTCGACCACGGGCGCGAGTGGCTGGCGGGCTGCTGCTCGGTGCCGCTCGCCGACGGCGGGGCCCTCGCGACGGCCACCTGGGAGCGGGTGCGAGACAAGCACCTGGCCCCCGAGGAGTACCGGGTACGGCCGCTGCTGCCGTGGCTCCCGAACGCCGAGGCCCCGGCCGGACGCAGCGAGCTGCCCGCCCTGCTGCGCGGCTACCTGCGCCTCGGCGCCTGGGTGTGCGGCGAGCCCGCGCACGACCCGGACTTCGGGGTCGCCGACCTGTACGTGCTGCTGTCGATGCGCCGGGTGAACCCGCGCTATCTGCGGCACTTCCTCTCCCTCGTGCCCGCCTGATGAGCGTCTGGCTGCCCAGCGCGCCCTGCACCCCGGGCGCCTGTGTGGAGCCCGCCCGGGCCGCCGCGGCCGTACCCCGTGCCGTGCTGCGGCTCACCGCGGTCGTGGCCTTGATGCTGGCCGGGATCGCGCTGTCCCCGCTCGGCGGGCGGATCCCCGCCGAGTGGGTCAGGCGGTGGTGCCGGGCGATCGTGCGGGCCATGGGCGTCCAGGTCCGCTTCACCGGCACCGCCGCACCGGCCGGCGGGCTGCTGCTGGTCGCCAACCATGTCTCGTGGCTGGACATCCCGCTGCTGGCCGCCGTGCGTCCCGCGCGGATGCTCGCCAAGACCGAGATCCGGCAGTGGCCGGTGGCGGGCCCGCTGGCCGCACGTGGTGGCGTCCTGTTCATCGACCGGGACCGGCTGCGCGCCCTGCCCGAGACGGTCGCCCGGATCACCGGAGCGCTGCGGGAGGGCGCGGCCGTGGCCGCGTTCCCCGAGGGCAGCACCTGGTGCGGACGGGCCCAGGGCCGCTTCCGCCGGGCCGTCTTCCAGGCCGCACTCGACGCGGGCGCGCCCGTACAGCCGGTCGGACTGCGCTACCGGCAGTCCGGTGGCGGGCCTAGCACGGCGGCGGCGTTCGTCGGCGAGGACACCCTGCTCGCCTCCCTGTGGCGGGTGGCCCGCACCCGGGGCCTGGTCGCGGAGGTGGAGATACATGCCCCGATCCCACCCGGCGCCCACCCCGATCGCCGTTCCCTCGCCCAGGCGGCCCAGCCGGTCGGCCCGGAGCCCGCCTGGACCCACGCCGTGCTGGTGTCGTAACCGCACACCGGTGCCCGCGCGGTGAGCGGACGGCAGGCCGGTCCAGTCCGTGATCCGCTGCAAGAAGGCCGATCGCAGCGACTGGAACCCGGCTCAGGGCATCACCCGCGCCAGATAGGGTGCCGTCGCACTGCCCGCCGCCATGGCGACCCGCTCCGGCGGACCCGAGGCCACGATACGGCCGCCCCGGTCACCCCCACCGGGACCCAGGTCGATGACCCAGTCCGCGCCCGCGACCACCGTCATGTCGTGCTCGACCACCACGACCGTGTGCCCGGCGTCGACCAGCCCGTGCAGCCGGTCCGTCAGGACCTCCACGTCGGCCGGGTGCAGCCCGGTCGTCGGCTCGTCCAGCAGGTAGAGGGTGTGGCCGCGCCGGCCGCGCTGCAGCTCGCTGGCCAGCTTGATCCGCTGTGCCTCTCCGCCGGACAGCTCGGTCGCCGGCTGCCCGAGCCGCAGATAGCCGAGGCCCACGTCGAGCAGGGTGCCGAGGCTGCGGGCGGCGGCCGGGACGTCGGCGAAGAACTCCGCCGCGGCCTCCACCGTCAGATCGAGCACCTCCGCGATGCTCCGTCCCCGGTACGTCACTTCCAGCGTCTCGGGGTTGTAGCGGGCGCCGTCGCAGTCCGGGCAGGGCGCGTAGGTGCTCGGCAGGAACAGCAGCTCGACGCTGACGAAACCCTCGCCCCGACAGGTCTCGCAGCGTCCCTGCGCCACGTTGAAGGAGAACCGCCCGACGCCGTACCCGCGCGCCCGCGCCTCCTCGGTTGCGGCGAACACCTTGCGGACGACGTCGAACAGACCGGTGTAGGTGGCCAGGTTGGAGCGCGGGGTGCGGCCGATCGGCCGCTGGTCGACGCGGACCAGCCGGTCCACGTGCTCCAGTTCCTCCGTCAACTCGCCGATCAGCGTGGACTTTCCGGATCCGGAGACCCCGGTGACGGCGGTGAAGGCGGCGAGTGGGAACTCGGCCGTCACCGCGCGCAGGTTGTGCCGGGTCACCGGGCCCACCGTCAACCAGCCGCGCGGCTCGCGGATTTCACGCGCCGGGCCGGGTGACTCGTCGAAGAGGAACACGGCCGTCGCCGACTCCTCCACCGACGCCAGCTCGGCCGGCGGCCCGCTGTACAGCACGCGTCCGCCGTGCTCGCCCGCGCCGGGACCCACGTCCACCAGCCAGTCGGCGCCGCGCACGACGTCCAGGTGGTGCTCCACCACGAACACCGAGTTGCCCGCGGCCTTCAGCCGGTCCAGCACGGTCAGCAGGGCCTCGGTGTCCGCCGGGTGCAGTCCGGCGGACGGCTCGTCCAGCACGTACACCACGCCGAACAGCCCGGAACGCAACTGCGTGGCGAGCCGCAGCCGTTGCAGCTCGCCCGCCGACAGGGTCGGGGTGGACCGGTCCAGGCTCAGATAGCCGAGGCCCAGCTCGACGACCGGGGCGATCCGGGACTTCAGATCCTCGGTGAGGACCCGGGCGGTCTCGTCGTGTCCGTCGAGCAGTGCCGTGAGGTCGGTCAGCGGCAGCGCGGCCAGTTCGGCGATGGTCCGGCCGCCGAAGGTCACCGCGAGCGCCTCGGGTCGCAGCCGGCTGCCCCCGCACGCCGGGCAGGGCCCGCTGGTCAGGAAGCGTTCCGCCTTCGCCCGCAGCGACGCCGACTTGGTGTCCGAGAACGTCTTCAGCACATACCGGCGGGCGCTCATATACGTGCCCTGGTAGGGCCGTTGGATGCGGTCGGCGTCCCGGACGGGGTGGACGGTGACCACCGGCTGCTCGTCGGTGAACAGAATCCACTCCCGCTGCTCCGCGGGCAGTTCGCGCCACGGCCGGTCCACGTCGTAGCCGAGCGCGTCGAGGATGTCGCGCAGGTTCTTGCCCTGCCAGGCGCCGGGCCAGGCGGCGATGGCACCCTCGCGGATGGACAGCGCGGGATCGGGAACCAGCAACTCCTCGGTGGTGCGGTGCACTTGGCCCAGGCCATGACACCGGGGGCAGGCACCGGCCGCCGTGTTCGGCGAGAACGCGTCCGACTCGAGCCGCTCCGCGCCCTGCGGATACGTGCCGGCGCGGGAGAACAGCATGCGCAGGGAGTTGGACAGATTGGTGACCGTGCCCACCGAGGAACGCGAGGTGGGGGCCGCGCGGCGCTGCTGCAGCGAGACCGCCGGCGGCAGCCCGGTGATCTCGCCGACCTTGGGCGCCCCGACCTGGTGGATCAGCCTGCGCGCATACGGCGCGACCGACTCGAAGTACCTCCGTTGTGCCTCGGCGTAGATCGTGCCGAACGCCAGGGACGACTTCCCCGAACCGGACACACCGGTGAACACGGCCAGCACGTCCCGCGGGATGTCGACGTCGACGCCCTTGAGGTTGTGCTCACGGGCGCCGCGGACACGGACGTAGGGATCATGTGGGCTGTGCATAGAGGGGAGACTCTATCCGCCCCCGTGCACTACGACTGCGGAGGGTTGTCCCGGTTCGGCCGGGTGCCGAACTCGTCCCTCGCCTTGTCCTGCGCGGCGTCGACCTGCGACTGGTACTTGTTTCCGGTCCGCTGGTCGACGTAGTCGCCGCCCTTGTCGATGCCCTTGTCGGCCATGTCTTCGTGACCCTTGAGCATGCCCTTGAGCTTGTCCTTGAAGGACATGGCGCCCCTCCTCGTCGCTTGAGGTTTCCCCTCCCAGGGTCACCGGCCCCGGCCGGGTTCGCATCTCGAAACCCGGTCAGCCGCCCGGCGCGAACAGGGCGGCGAGCCGCCGGTAGGAGTCCAGCAGAGCCGTGCGGTCGTAACTGCTGGTGGTGACCAGGACCTCGTCGGCGCCCGTCTCCTTCAGCACCGTCTCCAGCTCGTGGACGACCTGGTCCCCGGTTCCGGCGATGTGCCCGGCGAGACCGGCCTCGTAGAACCCGCGCTCCTTCGCGGTCATCGGACGTACCTCGGTCTCCTCGGCCGGGGCGAGCGGCGGGAAGGCGCCGTGGCTGCGCGCGTACGCCATCGACCAGGCCTCCGGGACCAGCAGCCGCCGGGCCTGAGCCTCGGTGCCGGCCACCGCGATCGTGCCGGAGATCACGACGTACGGCTCGGACGCCCAGGGGGAGGGGCGGAACAGGGACCGGTACCGGTCGATGCCGCGCAGCATCTTCTCGCGGCCCCGCAGATCACCGATGACCATCGGCACTCCGGCGTGCGCCGCGATCCGCGCGCCGTCGCCCACGGCCAGTACGAACGGCGGCACCCGCAGCCCCTCCGCGGGGCGCGCCCGTACCCCCGCCGGTGAGCCGCCCTCGAACCAGCCCAGCAGCTCGCCGAGCTGCGCGGCGAAGTCCTCGGCGTCCTCCTTGTCCCGGCCGAGGGCCTTGCGCACCCCGTCGGTGAAGCCGACGGACCGCCCGAGCCCCATGTCGATCCGCCCCGGGAACAGGGACTCCAGGACACCGAACTGCTCGGCGACGACGAGGGGTTGGTGGTTGGGCAGCATCACCCCGCCGGTGCCGACCCGGATCGTGCGGGTGGCCGAGGCGACCGCGGCGGCCAGCACGGTCGGCGCGGAGCCCGCGACGCCCGGCACACCGTGGTGCTCGGACACCCAGAAACGGTGATAGCCCAACGCCTCCGCCTCCCGTGCCAGCACGACGGTGTCCCGCAGCGCCTCGCCGGGCGGATGCCCCTCGCGGGTGCGGGAACGGTCGAGGACGGAGAACCGGGTCCGGGTGATCACGGTGCTGCTCACGCAGTGTTCAACGCCCTGGCGGCCCGGGAATTCCTGGCTCGTCGCCGCCTGGCTAAGGTGGCCCCGTGACCGACAGCACCAGGCGTCCGCTCGCCGTGTTCGACCTCGACAACACCCTGGCCGACACCGCCCACCGGCAGCACTTCCTGGAAGTCCGGCCGAAGAACTGGGCCGCCTTCTTCGCCGCCGCGCCCGCGGACCCGCCCCTCGCCGAGGGCATCGCGCTCGCCATGGAGAGCGCCCGCACGTGCGAGGTGGTCTATCTCACCGGCCGCCCCGAGCGGTGCCGGCGCGACACACTGGACTGGCTCGCGGCCCATGGGCTGCCGGAGGGGCGCGTGCACATGCGGGGCAACGCCGACCGCCGGCCCGCCCGGTTCACCAAGCTCGAGATCCTGCGCGGGCTCGCCCAGGACCGCGACATCCGTGTCCTCGTGGACGACGACGAACTGGTCTGCGACGACGCCGAGCGCGCCGGGTTCACCGTCGTGCGCGCCCGCTGGGCCGCGAAGTCCGAGGCACTTCAGGACGCCCAGGAGCGGGAGGGCCGCACCTGACGCCAGGAGAGGGTCAGTCCGCGTCCTCGATGCGGAAGCCCACCTTCAGCCCCACCTGGTAGTGCTCGATCCGCCCGTTCTCGATCTGCCCGCGAACCTCCGTCACCACGAACCAGTCCAGGTTGCGCAGGGTCTGGTCGGCACGGGCGATGCCGTTGCGGATGGCCTGGTCGATGCCCTCGTGCGACGTGCCGACGATCTCGGTGACCCGGTAGGTGTGATTCGACATGAGGGTGCTCCTCTCGTGTCACGCCGTACTCCACCGTGCCCCATCCCCGCCCCGCCCGCACGATGTCCCGCGGATATCTCGCGGTAGCGCTTGACCCTCCGCATTGGTCCATACCAAAATCCAGCACACCCGTACGAGCGGCACTGCTCGTCCCCCCACGTCGGGCCCCCGCCCCTGTCCGCATCGCCGTGCCAGACAGAACAGGACCCCTCGTGAGACGTCGTCTGCTCGCCCTCGTGTGTATCACCGGTTCCCTCGTGAGCGCCTGCGGGATGCTCCCGGGGCACGAACGCAAGACCGTCACCGTGTGGCTGATGAAGGACAGCGCCTCCCAGGACTTCCTCCGGCGCTTCACCGCCGACTTCGAACGCACCCACAAGGACCTGCGCCTGGACATCCGCATCCAGGAATGGACCGGCATCGTCGACAAGGTCCGCGCGGCACTCGAGGCCGGCTCCGGCGACGGCCCCGACGTCATCGAGGTCGGCAACACCCAGGTGCCGCTCTACGCGGACGGCGGCAAACTCGCCGACCTCACCCTGGAGTCGATGCGCGACTGGGGCAAGGACCAGTGGCTGCCCGGCCTCGCCGAACCCGGCGAGGACGGCAACGCGCAGTACGGCATCCCCTGGTACGCGGCCAACCGCGTCGTCATCTACCGCAAGGACCTCTTCGAGGCGGCCGGCATCACCCGCCCGCCGAAGACGCGCGAGGACTGGCTCGCCGACACCGAGAAGCTCAACTCCGGTGGCGACCAGGGGATCTACCTCGCCGGGCAGGACTGGTACACCCTCTCGGGGTTCATCTGGGACGAGGGTGGCGACCTCGCCCGGCAGAAGGACTACAAGTGGGAGGGCACCCTCGGCACCCCGGCCGCGCTGCGCGGCATGGACTTCTACCGGCGGCTGCAGGCACTGGGCCGTGGCCCCGTGGGTGCCGACGAGGAACACCCGCCCCAGGCCGGGGTGTTCGCCGGCGGCAAGGTGGCGCAGATCGTCGCCGTACCCGGGCTCGCCCAGTCGATCGTGCGGCAGAACCCGGAGCTCAAGGACAAACTGGGCTTCTTCCCGGTGCCCGGGAAGAGCGCCGCACGGCCCGGCACCGTGTTCACCGGCGGCTCCGACCTCGTCGTCGCCGGCCACACCAAGGACCAGTTCGCCGCGACCGCCGTCGTCGGAGCGCTCGTCGGCGCCCGCTGGGACACCGAACTCGCCCGCACCATGAACTACGTGCCCAACAAGACCACGCTGGCGAGCGCGGTCGCGGGTGAGGAGGGGGTCGCCGCCATGGCCGCCGGCGCGGCACACGGCCGGGCGACCCCCGGCACCCCTCAGTGGGCCGACGTCGAGGCCGACAACCCCATCAAGGAGTACATGACCCGGGTGCTGGGCGGAGCGGACCCGGCGACGGAGGCCCGCCGGGCCTCCGCCAAGATCACCGAGGAACTCGCGCCGGACGTGTGAGCCGTCGCGGGCGGGCACGGGCACGGTGTCGACCGCCGTCCGTGAGGAGCCGGTGCGCGGGGTCGACCGTCAGCCGGGGCGCGTCCGCATCCAGGGCCACGACGCGCGGATGGGGTTCCGCGCCACCAACGGTCAACTGGACCGCCGGTCCGAGGAGTTGCGCAGCCGGGTGGCTGGGCCGGCGTCCGCGTACGCACTATGTCGAATGCGTGCCGGGCGACCGCTGAATCGCCCGGATGGAGCAATGCGTACATGTCCCGTCACGTTGCGCCGTCCGCCATACGAGTGTTGCATGGCAGAGGAGCGAAGCGCCGTGCGGGCCCAGCCATGAAGGTCCTCGACCACGGAGATCGGACACATCCGACTGCCGGCCCCTCCCTCGGCGTCACGCCGTCCGTGGCCTGCCGGCGCCCGCCTCGAACAAGGAGATTCACCGATGGAAATGCGCGGACCCATGCATAGCCGTCGTCACTTCTTTGGAGCCGCAGCCGCAACTGCTGTGACGGCCCAGTTCGGTATGGGGGACAGTGCGCAAGCACCATCGGAATCGCGAGAGCATATGGCTCATCCTGGGGTCGATCCTGCGAAGCGGACGTCCTTTGGCCCGGTGAAGCAGATCCACGCCGGGGAACTCGACGTGGGGTACGTCGAAGCCGGACCGGCCCATGGGCAGGCGGTCCTGCTCATGCACGGCTGGCCCTACGACATTCACAGCTACGAGGCGGTCACGCCGTTGCTCGCGGCCAAGGGGTACAGGGTGATCGTCCCCTATCTGCGCGGCCATGGCACCACGCGATTCCTGTCGAGCAAAACGCCCAGGAACGCACAACAATCGGCGTTCGCCGTCGACATCGTCGCGCTGATGGACGCCCTGAAGATCGACAAGGCCATTCTCGCCGGGTACGACTGGGGATCGCGGACGGGCGACATCATCGCGGCCCTCTGGCCGGAGCGCTGCAAAGCGCTGATCTCGGTGACCGGTTATCTCATTGTGAACGTCGAAGCCAACAAGATGCCGACGCCACCGAAGAGTGAATGGGCGTGGTGGTATCAGTACTACTTCTCTACCGAGAGAGGCGTACTCGGCCTCCAGGAGTACCGGCGCGATCTGGCCAGACTGGTCTGGAAGTTCAACTCTCCGACCTGGAACTTCGACGAGGCGACCTTCGACCGGACGGCAGCGGCATTCAGCAACCCCGATTACGTCGATATCGTGATCGACAACTACCGCTGGCGCCTCGGGCTCGCGAAGGGTCAGCCGCGGTATGACGGGCTGGAAAAGCGCCTGGCCGCGGCGCCGGTCATCAAGGTGCCGACGATCACCATCGACGGAGCGCACGATCCGTTCACCCCTCCGGGGAACGGATCCGCCTATCGGAAGAAGTTCGCGGGCAAGTACGCGCACCGGACCCTGGACGTAGGTCACAACGTTCCGCAGGAGGACCCGCAGGGGTTCGCGGCGGCTGTCGTGGAGGTCGACGGATTCTGACCGGTGCGGCGCCGCCAGGGACTTACCGGGTCTGCTCGGAAGCACGGACGAGGACCTCGTTGACGGACACTCGGCGGTCGCGCGTGACGAGGAAGTCGACCGTGTCCGCGATGTCCTCGGGGCGCGGCATCTCCATCCCGGCCAGTGGTCATGCTCTAGACCGCCGTGCCGCGTGGGTGGCATGGAGCAGGCCCTGGAGGTTCACCATCAGCATGGGTTCCCATTCCTGAGCCGGCGCGTTCAGGACCGGTTCGGCCATGCCCACGCCCGCGTTGTTGACGAGGACGTCCAGGCGACCGGTCCGACCACCACACGCTCCACGGCGGCCGTCGCCTGTTCCCGCTCCGCGATGTCGGCCTCCACCACGAGGGCCGCCCCGCCCTCGGCGCGTATCTTCCCGGCCAGCTCCTCGAGCCGGTCACGGCGTCGGGCGACCAGGGTGACGGCCGCGCCCTCCGCGGCGAGGCTCAGGGCGGTTGCCTCGCCGCTGCCACTGCCGGCGCCGGTCACCAGGGCAACGGTGTTCTGCAGACGTGCGGACATGACTGTCTCCTTGATCTGGACCGAGATCGAAACCAGGGGCAGGAAGGCGTGACGGCGGCGATGCGGCGGTGGCCGCCCAGCGCCCGTTGCGGGCTCGCGGCTACTGGTGGTGGACGGGCTCCGTCAGGCGGCCGTGGAGACGGTCGCGAGCATGTCGAGGGAGACCTGCCACAGGCGGGCCGCGTTGTGAAGGTCCACCGCGTGGGCGGCGACTCCCCGGCGCACACCAGGCCGGTGCGGGCCGGCTTCGTTGCAGTCCTCGAAGTACCGGCCGGTCACACCCTCGACCAAGGGGGAGGCGGCGAGCAGCACCGAGGTCGCGGCACCCTGCTCGATGTTCTTCCAGGACACGTCGGTGCTGGTGGGGTCGAACGAGGCCGGGCTGTTGGAGATGTCCCCGATGTGGCGGCCGAGCCGGGTGCTGGTGATGCGGCCCGGGTTGAGGGCGTTGACGGCGATGAGGTCGCTTGCCCAGCGGCGCCCCGCCTCGACCGCGAACAGGACATTGGCGGTCTTGGACTGGCTGTAGGCGGCCCACGGGTCGTAGGGGCGCTGCTCGAAGTTGGTGTCGTCGAAGACCACGCCGCCGTTGACGTGGCCGACCGAGCTGACGGCGACCACGCGTGCACCATGGGCTGCTGCCAGGGCGCTGTGCAGGCCGGTGGCGAGGGCGAAGTGGCCGAGGTGGTTGGTGGCGAACTGCATTTCCCAGCCCTCCTTCGTCCGCTCCAGCGGCGAGGCCATCACGCCGGCGTTGAGGACCAGGATGTGCAGCGGCCCCCGCCACGCCGCCACAAAGGCGTGCACCGACTTCTGGTCGGCGAGGTCGAGCGGCGCGGCGTCGACCGTTCCCGGACCGTTTGCCGGTGCGATCTCCTCCGCGACCTGTACCCCCGTGGCCAGGTCGCGGACGCCGATGGTCACCTCGGCGCCGGCGGCGGCCAGGAGCCGGGCGGTTTCACGTCCGATGCCGGAAGCGCCCCCGGTGACGATGGCGCGTCGACCGCTCAGGTCGATGTCTGCCAGTACCTCTGCGGCGGTGGTCCGTGCCCCGAACGGGGTCGTGAGGAGGTTGTCGGTCATGGGTTCTCCAGGAAGGCGACGGGATCGGGAGGCGAGCGCGCGTCCGATGGCGCGCGGCCAGGGGTGTCGTACCCTCATATCCGGAACTGGTTCCGGTTACGTCTTCGAAAGTAAGCGGAACCAGTTCCGGTTGCAAGTGTGGCGAGGAAGGGAGTCGGCGGTGACCGGCATCGAGGGGGGATCGGCGCGGCACGGCAGGCCGCTGCGCGCCGACGCGCAACGCAATGAGGACCGGCTGCTGGAGGCGGCAGCGGCCGCCTTCGCCCGTGAGGGAGCGGGTGCCTCGGTCAAGGACATCGCCCGTGCGGCAGGTGTCGGCGTCGGCACCCTCTACCGTCGGTTCCCCTCCAAGGAACTGCTGATCGAGGCGGTCTACCGGCAAGAAGTGCAGCGCCTGTGCGAGGCGGCACAACACCTCACCGCCACACAGTCACCGGTGGACGCGCTGCGGACCTGGATGGAGCGTTTCATCGACTTCATGGCCGCCAAGCAGGGCATGGCCGACGCGCTGGCCGTGGTCCTCACCGACGAGAGCGAGAAGATGTACACCCGGTCGATGCTCGCCGACGCCATCGCCCACCTGCTCGGTGCCGCGAAGGGGCAGTCGGTGGCACGGCCAGGGGTCGAGGCGCCGGACGTACTGATGGCCCTCGGCGGAATCAGTCTCATGGCCGCCAGCGAAGAACGACGCGACCTGGCCACCAGACTCATCGACCTGCTCCTGTACGGCGTCGTGACGAGCTGACGCGATCCACACGACCGCCGCCCCGGTGGTCCGACGAGTCCACTCACCGCAGCCACCGAGCAGGAGCTGCGGCAAGCCATACTGACACGGCTCGCCGCGGCCCTGGGTGGTACCGGTGTCTTGCCGGTGTCGGTCGACGAAGGGCGACTGCGCGTCTCCTCCGACGGCGGGATCCCGCTGCGGCGGGCCGGCGCCGTGCACGGTTCCGCCGGTGCGCTGAGCGCTCTCTCCGAGGTCATCCGCACCGGCAAGGCGCAGTACCTTCCGCATCGGGAGGAACGCGTCCGCCACCCGCCTCAGGAGGGCACCGTGCCCACGGTACGGTCATGACCTCGCCGTGCCGATCTTTCCCCTCGACCCGGCGGAGACCTTGCGACGCCTTCGTCATGCCTGACGGCGCGGTGGCGCTGGAGATCGCAGATGCCCGAGGCCACGAGGTACGCGGCTGCCGGGTGGGTGGCCCGGTGGGGGGAGAGCAGTGCCGGGCACCGACTACGGCGGGGAGAGATTTGTGCTGGAGCGCGACAGCGCGCCGGCGATGGTCGCCGCCGGCGTCGTCGAGGGCCCGGGCCCGTAGCCCGACGCCGGACTGGAGCGGGCGGGACGGGCCGGCCGCCGAGGCCCTGCGCGGCGGGCTGGACGCCGAGGCGACCGCGGACCGCGTACTCGATGTCGCGTCCGCGATGGACCACCACGACGACGCGGCGGCGGGGGTCGTCCGACGGGTCGATGAGCGGAGTCGCGCACCCCGTCGGCGGGTCGTTAGCCTGGATTCATACTCTGGCACCGATGAGGTCCGCATCGATGTTGTGGGGCGGGCCCGCCGGGCCGCGCGCGTCGGCGAGCGACCGTCCCATGGGGACGCCGGCTTCAGACCTCCATAATCCGTCTTCCGCCGGGCCCCGGGGTCCGTCCGACCGTCGCAGCTTCCGATCAAGATCGCACTCCCGCATGGAGAGCGTCCGCGCAGTCACCCCGGGCAGAGCCGACTCGGCTTTCGCACAGAGGGAGAACGTCATGACCGACAGCCACGCGCGGACCCCGGCCATCCCCGGCGTCCTCGTCGATCCACTGCGTAACCGCGGCGTGGCCTTCACACCTGAGGAACGGGAAGCCCTCGGCCTCACCGGGCGCCTGCCCTCCGGAGTGCTCACGCTCGACCGGCAGGCACAACGGGCCTACCAGCAGATGCAGGCTCAGAGCAGCGACCTCGCCAAGAACGTGTACCTGGAACAGCTGCACGACCGCAACGAAACCCTGTACTTCAAGGTACTCACCGAGCACCTCGCCGAACTGCTGCCGATCGTCTACGACCCCACCGTGGGCGAAGCGATCGAAAAGTACTCCCACGAGTACCGACGCCCGCGCGGCATCTTCCTGTCCGTCGACCGGCCCGATGACATGGAGAAGGCCTTCGCCACGCTTCAACTCGGGCCCGAGGACGTCGACCTGATCGTGTGCACCGATGCGGAGGAGATCCTGGGCATCGGGGACTGGGGTGTGAACGGGATCCAGATATCGGTCGGGAAGCTCGCGGTCTACACCGCGGCCGCGGGCATCGACCCGCGCCGTGTCGTGCCCGTGTCGCTGGACGTGGGTACGGACCGCGCGTCGCTGCAGGAGGACCCGCTGTACCTGGGCAACCGGCATCCCCGCGTCCGTGGCGCCGACTACGACGCGTTCATCGAGAAGTACCTGGAGACGGCGTCCTCCGCGTTCCCCGACGCCCTCCTGCACTTCGAGGACTTCGGCCCCAGCAACGCACGGCGGATCCTGGAGCAGTACGGCGGCCGCTACCGGATCTTCAACGACGACATGCAGGGCACCGGAGCCATCACACTGGCCGCGGCCCTGTCCGCCGTGAAGGTCAGCGGTGTGCGGATGCGTGACCAGAAACTGGTCGTCTTCGGCGCCGGGACCGCCGGCGTGGGCATCGCCGACCAACTGCGCGACACGATGATCCGCGACGGCGCGGATGCGGAGCACGCCGCCGCACAGGTGTGGCTCGTCGACAAACAGGGGCTGCTCATCGGGGACATGACCGGCCTGCGCGATTTCCAGCAGACCTACGCGCGTGATCCGGCCGAGGTCGCGGACTGGGAGCGGCGCGATGGTCAGGTCTCACTGCTGGAAACGGTGCGCAGGGTCGAGCCGACCATCCTGCTGGGCACCTCCACCGCGCACGGCGCGTTCACGCGTGAGGTCGTCGAGGCCATGTCCGAGGGTACCGAGCGGCCGATCATCTTCCCGATCTCCAATCCCACCTCCCGGATCGAGGCCATGCCCGCCGACGTCATCGCCTGGTCCAGAGGCAAGGCGCTCGTCGCGACCGGCATCCCCGTCGAGCCCGTCGAATACGACGGTCTGACCTACCGGATCGGGCAGGCCAACAACGCGCTGCTGTACCCGGGCCTGGGCCTGGGCACGATCGTCTCCGGTGCCTCCCAGGTGACCGCCGGCATGCTGCTCGCGGCCGCACGGGCGGTCGCCGACCAGGTCGACCCGTCGGGGCCGGGCGCCTCCCTGCTACCGCCCGTGGACGACCTGCGGGAGTCGTCCGCGATCACAGCGACCGCGGTGGTCGAGGCGGCTCTCGACGACGGCGTGGCCACCTCCAAACCGGTCGACATCGAAGAGGCTGTCCGCCAGGCCATGTGGCAGCCGGTGTACACCGACGGGGCAGCAGCATGAACAGGCGACACTCCGCCGCCGACCGCGCCGGGTCGGCCGGGCGGGACGAAGGCCCGAAGATCCTCGACATCCCCATCGGCCTGCACGCGACCGGCACCCGGCGGGAGACCGACTCCATGGGAGCCATCGACGTCCCCGCGGACCGCTACTGGGGTGCCCAGACACAACGGTCCCTGATCCACTTCTCCATCGGGGACGACCGGATGCCCAAGGCGGTCTACCACGCCTACGGCTACGTCAAGAAGGCCGCCGCCGCCGTCAACGGGCGCGCCGGGCGGCTCCCGGCCTGGCAGGCCGACCTGATCCAGCGGGTGGCCGGCGAAGTCATCGCGGGCGACCTGGACGATCACTTCCCGCTGTACGTGTGGCAGACCGGGTCCGGTACGCAGTCCAACATGAACACCAACGAGGTGATCAGCAACCGCGCCATCCAACTGGCCGGCGGAGAGCTGGGCAGCAAGTCCCCGGTCCACCCCAACGACCACGTCAACATGGGACAGTCGTCCAACGACACCTTCCCCACCGCCATGCACATCGCCGCGGTCAAGGAGATCCACGAACACCTGCTGCCCAGTGTGCAGGCGCTGCAGCATGCCATCGAGACCAAGGCACGGCAGTGGCACGACGTTGTGAAGATCGGCCGCACGCACCTGGAGGACGCCGTCCCGCTCACCGTGGGGCAGGAATGGTCCGGCTACGCCCACCAGTTGCGACAAGCCATCGGCCGGGCCACCAGCGCCGCCGAGGGCCTGTACGAGCTGGCGATGGGCGGCACCGCGGTGGGCACGGGTCTCAACGCCCCGCCCGGATTCGGCGAGCAGGTGGCAGCCGACATCGCGGACGCGACCGGTTACCCGTTCACCACCGCGCGGAACAAGTTCGCCGCCCAGGGCGGTCTGGACGCCATGGCCGGCGCCTCCGCCGGGCTGCGGGCGCTGGCCGTGCCGCTGATGAAGATCGCCAACGACATCCGCTGGCTGGCCTCCGGCCCCCGCTGCGGCCTCGACGAACTCATCCTCCCGGCGAACGAGCCCGGTTCCTCGATCATGCCGGGCAAGGTCAACCCGACCCAGTGCGAGGCGATGGTCATGGTCTGCATCCAGGTGCTGTCCGAGGACGAGGCCATCGCCTTCGCCGGTACACAGGGCAACTTCGAACTCAACGCCATGCGCCCGGTCATCATCAACAACTTCCTGCACGCGGCCGGCATCCTCGCCGACGCCTGCACCAAGATGCGCGAGTACTGCATCGAGGGCACCGAGCTCAACCGCGACCAGATCGACAGTTACGTCGACCGGTCCCTGATGCTGGTCACGGCCCTCTCTCCCGTGATCGGTTACGACAAGGCCTCCGCGATCGCCCACAAGGCCGACAACGAGGACACCACCCTGCGCTCCGCCGCACTGGCTTCCGGTTACATCAGCGCCGAGGACTTCGACCGCATCGTCCGGCCCGCCGCCATGGTCGGTCAGGCATAGCACACACGGCGGGAGCCGCCTGCCCGTGGCCGCAGGCGCGGCGCACCGGCAGACGGCCCCCACACTCAGCGCACCACGCTCAGCGACAGCGCGAAGCGGTCCTGCCCGTCCGTCCACCAGTGGGTCAATTCGAGCCCGGCGGACGCCAGTTCGCCGGTCACGCCCTCCTTGCGGAACTTCGCCGACACCTCGGTGCGCAGCTCCTCGCCCGCCGCGAAGTCCACGGCGAGGTCCAGCGCGGGCACCTTCACGGTCTGTGCGACCCGGGAGCGCAGCCGCATCTCGATCCACTCGTGCTCGGCGTTCCAGAGGGCCACATGGTCGAAGGCGCCGGGATCGAAGTCGGCACCCAGCTCGCGGTCGACGACGGCCAGCACGTTCTTGTTGAACGCGGCCGTCACACCGGCCGCGTCGTCGTAGGCCCGGACCAGCACTCCCTCGTCCTTGACCAGGTCCGTGCCGAGCAGCAGTCCGTCGCCCGGCGCGAGCAGGGAGCGCACGGAGGCCAGGAACTTCGCGCGCTCGTCCGGCAGCAGGTTCCCGATCGTGCCGCCGAGGAAGGCCAGCAGCCGGGGCCCGGGCGTGGCGGGCAGGGTGAGCGGGGCGGTGAAGTCGGCGATCAGCGCGTGGACTTCGAGGTCCGGGCGGTCCTCGACGAGCGCCTTCCCGGCCTGGGTGAGGGCGGTCTCGCTGACGTCGACCGGAACGTACGCCGAGGGCGCGAGCGCGTCCAGGAGAAAGCGGGTCTTCTCCGAGGAGCCCGAGCCGAGTTCGACCAGCGTGCGGGCACCGCTGGCCGCGGCGATCTCGCCGGACCGGGTGGCGAGGATCTCCCGCTCGGCGCGGGTGGGGTAGTACTCGGGCAGTTCGGTGATCTGCTCGAACAACTCGCTGCCGCGCGCGTCGTAGAACCACTTGGGCGGCAGCCACTTGGGGCGGGCGGTGAGGCCGCTCAGGACGTCGGCGCGCAGCGCGGCGTCCGTCGCGTCCTCGGGGAGGGTGCGGGTGACAAGCAAGGGGCTCACGTACAGGGCTCCTTCGATGGTGCGGACGCCGGTTCCTCAAGCGGTGCGAGCAGCACGCCGGCGCGGCTCGCGGTGAGCACGGTGTGGTCGGGGACCTCCTGCCAGAGCGGGTCGTCGTCGTACGGCTCGGAGGCGACGACCGTGCTCCGGCCGGGCTCCGTGCGGTACCAGAGGGTGTCGCCCCAGGCGGTGGCGGCGATGGTCGCGCCGTCCGTCAGCAGCAGGTTGAGCCGGGAGGCCGGGGCCGCCCCGGCCAGCTGACGAACCGTCTCGCCGAGGGCCTGGTCGAGTTCGTCGCCGCCGCGCAGCCGGTGCAGCACCAGCGCCCAGACGAACGCCGAGTCGGTACGGGCCTGCAGCGACAGCAGCTCGACCGGGGGCAGCGCGGACACCAGCGGGGCCACCGAGTCGGGCCAGCCCGCGAGGGCGCCGTTGTGGCTGAACAGCCAGCGCCCCGACGCGAAGGGCGCCGCGGCGGCCTCGGCGTCGGCCCCCGCGAGCGTCGCGTCCCGTACGGCGGCCAGGACCGCGCCGGAGCGCACCACCCGGGCCATGTCGGCGAAGGAGAGGTCCGCCCAGATCGGCCCGGCCCGCCGGTAGCGCGCCGGCACGGGGTCGTCGGGGGCGTACCAGCCGACCCCGAAACCGTCGGCGTTGACGGTCCCGTAGCGCTGCCGGCGGGGCGCCCACGACTGGCGCAGCAGACTGTGCGGGGGCTCCGCCAGGATCCGGCCGAGCGGTACCTCGGGCCCCAGGTAGGCGAGGTGACGGCACATCAGACCGCCTCCGAACGGGCGGTGCGGAACCCGGAGAAGATCTGCCGCCGGATCGGATAGTCCCAGTTGCGGAACGTACCCCGGCAGGCCACCGGGTCCACGGCGAACGAACCGCCGCGCAGCACCTTGTGGTCGGAGCCGAAGAACACCTCCGAGTACTCCTTGTACGGGAAGGCCTGGAAACCCGGGTACGGCAGGAAGTCGCTCGCCGTCCACTCCCATACGTCACCGATCAACTGCCGTACCCCCAGGGGAGATTCACCCGCGGGATAGCTACCGGCGGGTGCGGGCCTGAGGTGCCGCTGGCCCAGGTTCGCGTGTTCCGGATCCGGGTCCGCGTCGCCCCACGGGTAGCGCATGGAGCGGCCGGTGGCCGGGTCGTGCCGGGCGGCCTTCTCCCACTCCGTCTCGGTGGGCAGCCGGCGCCCGGCCCAGCGGGCGTAGGCGTCGGCCTCGTACCAGCACACGTGCAGCACCGGCTCGTCCGCCGGGACCGCCTCGGTCACCCCGAAGTGGCGCCGCAGCCAGTGGTCGCCGTCCCGGCGCCAGAACAGCGGGGCGGTGATCGAGTGCCGCTTGATGTGCGTCCAGCCCTCCGGGGTCCACCAGCGCTCGGTGTCGTAGCCGCCGTCCTCGATGAATGCCTGGTACGCCGCGTTCGTCACCGGGGTCGTGTCGATCCAGAAGGGCGCCACCTCCCGGGCGTGCGCGGGGCGTTCGTTGTCCAGCGCCCACGGCTCGGCCGAGGTGCCCATGGTGAACGGGCCGCCGGGGACGAGGACTTCGGCCGGACCGGTGAACAGCGGAGCCGGCTTCGGGTCCGGGGCGGCCAGGGCCTGCGGGCCCTCTCTCAGCTGATGGGTGATCAGCATCGTCTCGTCGTGCTGCTGTTCGTGCTGGGCGATCATCCCGAAGGCGAACCCGGCCTCGGTCAGCCGGGTGCCGTGGAAGTCCGCGCCCGCCAGCAGGTCCATGACCCGGCCGCGTACCTCGGCCGCGTAGCGGCGGGCCTCGGCGGGCGCCAGCAGCGGCAGCGAGGGCCGCTCGGCCCGTGGGTGTTCGAAGGCGTCGTACAGGCTGTCGATCTCAGGTCGCATGGCGTCCCGGCCGCCGACCGCCCGCAGCAGCCACAGCTCCTCCTGGTTGCCGATGTGCGCGAGGTCCCACACCAGCGGGGACATCAGCGGCGAGTGCTGGGCGGTGAGGTCCGGTTCCTCGACGCACGTGGTCAGCAGCGTGGTGCGCTCGCGGGCGGTGGTCAGCGAGGCGAGCACACGCTCGCGCAGCGTCTCGGCGTCCGCCTCGGTCGTCGCGGTGCCGGTCTCAGGGGCGGTCATGTACGGATGTCCTTCCTCCCGTGGGCGGTGCGGCCGGGCCGGGACGAGGACGGCTCCGTGCCGCCCAGCCGGTCCAGCAGATCGTCGGCCGGGCAGCGGCCCCGGGCGACATAGCGGTCCCGGTACGCGGCCACCGCCCCGATCACCTCGGCGGTCGCGCCGAGCCGGGGCAGGGCCCGGAGCGCCGCCGCGAAACACATGGCGGCGGCCTCGCGCAGCTCCGGGTCGGCGAGACCCTGCCGGGCCGCGTCGGTCCACAACGGGTTGTGCGGGGCGGGCAGGTTCAGGGCCCGTTCCGCGAGGGGTTTCACGCTCCGGTACGCCGTCTCGGCCGCCTCCGGGTCGTCGAACAGCGCCGCCGTCACCGCGAGCGGCACGATCCAGCCGTCGTCACCGGGCTGCGCGTCGATCATCCGCAACTCCAGGTGGCCGCGCGGCCGGACCGGCGGGAACAGGGTGGTCAGGTGATACTCCAGATCCGCCCGGGTGGGCGGCCGGGGCGACCGGGACCGGGTCCACTCCCGGAAGGTGAGCCCCTCGGGCACGTCCCAGGGCCCGCTGTCCCGGCGTACACACATCACCGGCGAGTCCAGCACATGCCGGGCCCAGGCGGTCCGTGGCTCGGCGTCCAGCGGGGGAGCGCCCGCGCGGTCGGCGCCTATCTCCAGCCACAGCAGCTGCCGGGTGGACCGCCAGCCCGTGGGCTCGCCGCCGATCAGCGGGGAGTTGGCGAACGCGGCCACCAGGACCGGCCCGAGCTGGTGGGCCAGCCACCAGCGGCGCGCATGGCCGAGGGGGCCGGGCTCCTCATGGCCGGCGTCGACGCAGACCTGCACGGATGCGGAGGTGCACATCATGTGGCGGCCGGCCGGACCGGTGCGGTCCAGGCAGGCCTCCATCGCGTCGTAGCGCGGCTGGTGCAGGAACCTGCGAGGAGTGTGCCAGGGGTCGTGGCCGACGCCGACCAGACCGAGACCGTCCTCGGCGAGGACGGCGCGGACGGTGTCCAGGTCGGCGGAGACGGTGCCGATGCACTCCATCAGGGAGGCGGCGGGCGGCGAGCTCAGCTCCAGCTGGCCGCCGGGCTCCACGGTGAGCGGCGAGCGCAGCGGCAAGGCCCGCAGCGCGGCGTAGGCCGCTTCCAGTCGTTCGGGTGTCACGGGGAGCTGCGGCGCACGCAGCTCATGGATGAGCCACTCCAGTTCGGCACCGAGCGCGCGGGGCGGCCCGGTCTTGAAGCAGATGCCCCGGACCAGGGCCTCCACCTCGGCTTCGGTGACGGCGGTGCGGTGATCCGTACAGTCGCCACCGTCACTTTGTGTATCGGACATGTCGGGATCCTCCTGAGATTCCACCATGCCATTGGCCCGTTTCGATCGCCGGGCCGGGCAGACATGCGTTCCACCCAAGACCCTCGAGCCGATTCGCACAAGAGTGCCCCGTGGGACGTTCCGGTTCGGTCATCTCCGTTTCCGTACGCGTTCTCCGGATCGTTGCGGGGACGGGAAACTCCGTTGCACGGCATCACCAGCATCACCCAGGATGCGTGTATGAGCACGACGGGGGAGACCGCGCGGGCCGCGGACTCGGCGCCCACGGGGGTGGCGCCGTGAGCGCGCGCCTGCGCGGGATCGCCGCGGAGACGGAAGCGATCGTGGCGGCGGGCCGCTACCGCGCGCCGGACGGATGTGAGGTCTGCGTCGCGGCGGAGATCGAGGCCGCGCGGGACGGTACGCGGATGTTCGGACCGGAGCCGGTCTCCGTCCCGCAAGGGCTTTCCGGACCGGCCGCCGACACGGTCTTCGAGGTCACCGGGGAGAGCAGCCTGGAGGCCGCCCGTCGGCTGACCGGTGCCCCGGTCGCCGTCCTGAACTTCGCCTCGGCGCGCAACCCGGGCGGCGGCTATCTCAACGGCGCGCAGGCCCAGGAGGAGGCCCTGTGCCGCGCCTCCGCGCTGTACGCCTGCCTGCTTCGGGCCCGGGAGTTCTACGACCACCACCGCGCCCACCGCGACGCCTTCTACTCGGACCGGGTGATCCACTCACCGGCCGTCCCCGTCTTCCGTGACGACCGGGGCCGCCTGCTGACCGAGCCGTACCTCGCGGGCTTTTTGACCGCGGCCGCCCCCAACGCGGGCGTCGTACGGCGTACGGAACCGGAGCGCGCCGCCGGGCTGCCGGGCGCCCTCGCGGTCCGGGCCGAGCGGGTGCTGGAGACGGCCGCGGCCCACGGCTACCGCCGGCTGGTGCTCGGCGCCTGGGGATGCGGTGTGTTCCAGAACGACCCGGCGCAGGTCGCGGGCGCGTTCCGGGCGCTGCTCGGCCCCGGCGGCCGGTTCGCCGGCACCTTCGCGCACGTGGTGTTCGGGGTGCTGGACCGGACGCCGGGAACCGTGGTGCGGGAGGCGTTCGCACGGGTGTTCCCGGAGTCCCGCACCGAGGCGCCGTACGGCGGTCAGGTCCAGCCGTAGCGCTCGTGCAGCCGCTGCCGGACCAGGTTGAACCGCATCCGGTCCAGCGCGCACGCCTCGCGGCGCATGCCCTCCTCGTGCAGCCTGAGGACGCGGTCCACGTCCACCCAGGAGTCCCGGCCCGACCGGTCCCACGGCCCGCTGCCGATGGCGACCCACTCCCGGTTGCCGTCGTGCCGCTTGCTGGACAGCTGGACGGCGAGAAACGTGCCGGCCGCCTCGCGGGCGACGACCAGCACCGGGCGGTCCTTGCCCCGGCCGTCGTTCTCCTCGAACGGCACCCAGGTCCATACGATCTCGCCGGGGTCCGGGTCGCCGTCGTGGGCCGGGGAGTACTCGGTGCGCACCCGGCCGACCTCGCGCGGGTCGGCCTCGGTGGTCGCGTGGGGGCCGTAGCGGCCCGGGACGTTCTCATCGGTAAACGTGGTCACGGGGGCACCCTAGTGGGCCGCCCTCGGGGCGCAATGGGCGCCCGGGGTCCGCGGGTTGTTCGGGTGGGGTGCCCCGGCACTCGTGGCCGGCCGACGTGCCGGCGCCGAGGCCGTCGGGGCGTGGCCGGTCAGCCGCCGGTGCGCGTCAGGTCGGCTGCCGGTGCGCGGGCCGATCCGCGTGCCCGGACGGCGTCGATGCACGGTCGCACAGGTCAGTCCGTCCGCACCGGCGGTGATGCTGCGCTGCGCGTCGTGCGGCAGCCAGGCCAGGGCGCCCTCGGTGAGCCGCTCGGGCACCTCGGTGGGCCCCCTGCCGAGCAGGCCGTCGCCGGACACGATCGTCGTCGTGATCGCCGCGATCGCCGTGGGCGGTGCCCCGGCCGGGATCACGGCGCCGACCGCGGCCGTCGCGGTGCTGCTCCTCGCCCAGCTGGCCGTCGTCCGGCCGATCCTCAACCGCCGGTCCGACCGGGTCCTCGCGGGAGAGGAACTGCCCCGCTCCCGCGTCCACTTCTGGTACGTGGCGCTGGAACTCCTCAAGGTCGTCGCCCTGATCGCCCTCGGCATCGGCCTCCTCGCGGTGTGACGTCAGCACGGGTACGAGGGCCCGGGCGGACCGATCACGTAGGGCCGTCGCCCGGCAGTTGACACGCGGTAGGAGACCGAAGGCACGCGCACGCATCAGCGCCGCTGAGCAGCACCATGGTGTCCACGGTGCCCAAGGCTGCCGCCCCCGCCCGGACGATCTCCCATCAGGCGGCCCGCGTCGTCGGCGCCGGCTCCGGTGGCCACCGTTCGTGCCAGTGCAGCTCCGCCTCCAGCTGGGCGGCGAGGGACACCAGCAGGGGTTCGCTGTGGGCGGGCCCGAGGAGCTGGGCGCCCACCGGCAGGCCGTCGCCGACGAACCCGGCGGGCACGTTCACACCGGGCCAGCCCAGCACGTTCCACGGCCAGGCGTAGGGGCAGGCGGCGATCATCGCGCGGTCCGTGGCCAGCCCGCGCAGCCCGTACAGGGCGCCGATCCGGGGCGGGGGAGCGGCCGTCGTAGGGGCGAGGATCACGTCGTGACGTGCGAAGAACCCGCCGATCCGCCGGTGCAGCACCCCCTCCGCGCGCCGGGCCGCCCACAGCGGGGCCCCGCCGAGCAGCCGGCCGAGCCGGGCCGCGTCCCGGGTGCGTGGATCGAGCAGCGCCCGGTCGGGGGCCTCGCGGACGTGCTCGGCGATCCCGGCGGTGGCGCGTGGCACGAAGGTCAGCCCGATCTGCCCGTACGGTGGATCGGCCTCCTCGACGTCGTGCCCCAACGCGGCGAGCCTCCCGGCGAGTTCGACGACCCGGGCGCGGATCTCCGGGTCCAGCCGGGCCGGTACGGCGGTGAACGGCGGCTTCAGGGACAGCGCGATGCGCAGCCGGCCCGGGTCGCGGCCGACCGCGTCCGCCACGGTCAGCGCGGGCGGCCGGTGCGGGTCCCGGTCGTGGTTGCCGCTCGCCGCGTCCAGCAGCAGGGCCGCGTCGGCGACCGTCCGGGCGAGGGTGCCGTTGACCGTGATGCCCTGGAAGGACTCGCCGCGCGGCCAGGTGGAGATACGGCCGCGCTGCGGCTTGATGCCGATCAGTCCGGTCCACGCGGCCGGGATGCGCACCGAGCCGGCGCCGTCGGAGCCGAGCGCGGCGGGGACGAGCCCGGCGGCGACGGCGGCGGCCGAGCCCCCGGACGAACCCCCGGGCGTGTGCCCGGTGTGCCACGGATTGCGGGTGTCCCCGAACGCCGCTCCTTCGGTGAACGGCCACTGTCCCAGCTCGCACGTGTTGGTCTTGCCGACGATCACGGCACCGGCCGCCCGCAGCCGCCGTACCGCCTCCCCGTCCTCGGTGACCGGCGGGAACACGCCCGCACAGCCGAACGCGGTCGGCTCGCCGGCCACGTCCATGTCGTCCTTCACCGCCACCGGCACCCCGAGCAGCGGACGCCGCTCCCCGGTGGCCAACTCCCGGTCGGCGGCGTCCGCTTCGGCGAGCGCGGCCTCGGTCCGTACGATCCGGAAGGCGTTCAGCGTCCCCTGCGTGGCTTCGATCCGGGCCAGCGCCCGCTCCACCAGGGCACGCGAGGACACCTCCCCGGCGGCGAGCGCACGCCGCGTCTCCCTGAGGCCGGCGGTACGGTCGTGCGTCATGGGTCAGCACCTCCGGGAGGCTCCGGGAACGATGTCTACCGAACGGTAACGTCAGAACCCGGGCGGTCACAGGGGTTTCGCGGGGATGTCCGCGGCGGCCAACCCCCGGGTCCGGCTCACTGCTTGACCGCGACGATGATGTGCAGGCCGCGCGGTCCCTCGGCGCTGTGCCGGACCCGCAGCCCCAGGCCGGCGCAGCGTTCGACGAGCCACGCCGGGCCGATGCGCGGCTTCGGGTAGGCGCTGACCCGGAGTTCCCATGTCCCGCCGGTGCGGGTGTGGATGAGATCGTGGACCATGACGGTCTGCTCGTCCACGTACTCCAGGACGCAGGTCATGATCCGGTCGTCGGTGGCGCGTACCGGAAGGAACCGGTCGGTGCCCGTGCGAGGCACCGTCAGCTCCCGGTGGCCTAGGACCAGTTGGCCCCGAGTGGCGAGGCACCAGGCCGAGTTCGGTGAGCTCGGCGAGAAGGGGTTCGCTGGTGTCGACGGCGAGGACGGTCGAGAAGCCGAGCGAGGCGAGCGCCAGGCTCTGCGGTCCCGGTCCGCAGCCGAGGTCGGCCGCGAGCGTCCCGGCAGCGCCCGGGCGGACGCCGAGCTCGCCCAGGAGGCGCGCCTGGCCGTCCGCCACGGCGGTGATGTCACCGCCGAGCATCCAGGTGTAGTGCTCGGCGAGCAGCCGCTCGTAGTGGTCGATGGCACCGGTCATGAGATCCGCGGTCTCCTAGAGCTGAGGGAGGGGCTGACGCGCGCAGGCGTGCAGACGCCGCCGGGCCCTCTCCTCGGCGGCCCTCGCGGGAGTCACACCGTCGCGTTCCGCGGTGTCGAGCAGCTCCCCGACGGTCTGCTCGATGGCGAGGACCCGTGCGCGTGCCTCTTCGGGCCCGGCGTGGTGGAGTTCGGCGCTGACGGCCCCCACGACTCCGCCCGCGCCGACGACGTAGTCGGGCACCCAGACGATGCCGTGACGGTACATCAGTTCGGCGACGTCCGGGGCGGCGAGCTGGTTGTTGGCCGGACCGGCCACGGCCTTGCAGCGCAGGCGCGCCACCGACTCCCCGGTGAGCAGCGATCCGAGAGCCGCCGGGGACGACGATGTCGACATCCTCGGTGAGGAGCTCCTCCGGGTCGCGCCATGCCGCGCCCAGCGCGTCGGCCGTCGCGCGCCTGCCGGGGTCGATGTCGGTGACCGTCAACTCGGCTCCCTCGGCCGCGAGCAGCCGGGCGAGGTGCTCGCCGACCCGGCCCAGGCCGATCAGGGCGAGGCGGCGGCCGGCCAGGGCGGGTGTGCCGGGCAGCCGCCGGCCCACGGCCCGCAGCGCGGCGAGCGCACCCAGCGCGGTGTGCGGGGAGGAGTCCCCGCTTCCGCCGAGTTCGGCCGGCCGGCAGAACACATGCGGGGTGGTCTCGGCGATGACCGCCATGTCGGCAGGCCCGGTTCCGACGTCCGGGCCGGTCGCGTACGCCCCGTCCAGGGAGCCGATGACGTCGGCGACGTCCTGGAGCACGGCACGCCGTCGCTCCGCGCCGAGGCGTGTGCCTTCCGGCAGCGCGACCACCGTCTTCCCGCCGCCGCACGGCAGCCCGGCGACCGCCATCTTCAGGGTCATGCCCGCCGACAGACGCAGCGCGTCGGTGAGACCGTCACGCCAGTCCGGGTAGTGCCAGAGCCGCAGTCCGCCGGCCGCCGGGCCGAGCGCGGTGGAGTGAACGGCGAGGATCACCGGCAGCCCGGACCGGTGACCCACTCGGACGACAACCTGTTCGTGATCGAGCACGGGCCCGACCTCCTTCCGTTCGTGCGGGATACGACGCAACTCTTGTGCAAATGAACCGCGTTCAGGAGCTGTGCCGAACGAACGGTTGAAAGAGAGGTACCGTCTGCGGCCATGGACGAACTTGATTCGGAGATCGTGCGGCTTCTGCAGTCGGATGCGCGGCAATCCAACCGTGAACTCGCCCGGAAACTCGGTGTGGCACCCTCGACCTGTCTCGAACGGGTCCGGTCACTCACCCGGCGCGGAGTGATCCGCGGCTACCACGCCGACATCGACCCCGCCGCCCTCAACCGCGGCGCCCAGGCGCTCGTCTCGGTCCAGGTACGACCGCTCAACCGCACGGTGATCGACACCTTCAAGGCCTTCGCGAGCTCGCTGCCGGAAGTCCTCCACGTCTTCGTGCTCTCCGGCGGCGACGACTTCCTGCTCCATGTCGCCGTACAGGATCTCGACCGGCTGCACGCCTTCCTTGTCGACCGCCTCAGCAAGCGCGCCGAGATCACCGGTTTCCGCACCTCGATGATCTTCCAGCAGGTCAGCAACACCACCCCGGCGCACCTTCCCTCCTGATCCGGCATCAGCCGGCGTCCGCCCACCGGTCCGTGCGCCCAGGTGCCGTACCAGGGCCGGCCCGGTCAGCAGCGCGAGCAGAGCGCACACGCCGGGCCAGCCGTACCACGCGTAGGTGCGGGCGCCGAGCCAGGAACCGAGGCTGCCGCCGAGGTAGGCGCAGGTCATGTAGGCGGTGTTGAGGCGGCTGCGGACGTCCGCGGCGAGGGCGTAGATACGCACCTGGTTGGCGACCATGCCGGACTGCATGCCGACGTCCAGCAGCAGCGTGCCCGCCACCAGGGACAGCAGACCGGGGGTGCCGCCGAGGCCGCCGAAGGAGAGCACCGCCGCGGACGCGAGGACCAGGAGGAAGCAGACCAGGTTCACCGCGTAGGCACCGCGCCGGTCCACCACCCGGCCCGCGACCGGTGTGACCAGCATGGTCACCGCGTTGACCAGCGCGAGCAGCCCGACCGCGTCCGCGCCGAGCCGGTACGCCGGGCCCGTCAGCAACAACGCCATCCCGGTCCACACCGCGGAGAAACCGGCGAACACCGTCGCCTGGTAGAAGCAGGAGCGGCGCAGGGCCGGTTCACGGAAGAACAGGCGGACGGGCTCGGCCGCCAGGCGCGGGTAGCGCTGCCGGGACGGCGGGGCCGTGGGCGGGAGCGCGCGGGCCAGGAGCAGTGCGACCGCGAGGGTGAGCAGGGCCGCCAGGACGTACGGCGCCCGCCAGCCCAGCCGGTCGCCGAGGGCGCCGCCGGCCGTGCGGGAGAGCAGCATGCCCGCGAGGGACCCGCTCAGCAGGGTCCCGCCGACCGCGCCCCGCCGCTCCGGCGGCACCAGTCCGGCCGCCAGCGGTCCGGCCAGCGGGGCGATCACCGTGGCCGCGCCGACCAGCACGCTCGCCGCGAGCAGCGGCCCCAGCGCGGGCGCGGCGGCCGCGGCGCACAGACCGAGGGCGGTCACGGTGAGCAGGGTGACCAGCAGCGGGCGCGGTGGCAGCCGGTCGCCGAGCGGGACCAGCAGGAAGATGCCCGCCGCATAGCCGACCTGGGTCGCGGTCACGACCCCGGCCGCCGTGCCGGAGCAGACGCCGAGGCCCGCCGCCGCGAGCGGGACGACGGCCTGCGGGAAGTACACATTGCCGACCGCGACCCCGCAGGCGAGCGCCAGCAGCGGAACGAGCCGGGGGGTACGCTGCCCGGTGTGGTGATCCGTCATGTGCCGAAGTCCACGCCATGGGCGGACAGTTGGCGAACGATGTAGACGGGGGCTAAATGATCAGCTTCCGGCTCGGGGTCGACGACCTCGCCGACACCCGGTTCGCGATCTCCCCGCTCAGCCAGCTGATGGAGAGCCTGCGCGTGCTGCGCGCCCCCGCCCTGCACCCCCTGCACCGCGGCTGGCGCCACACTGTGCTCGACGCCCTCGCCCCCGCCGACCGGCCCCTGCTGTCGGCCCTGGTCGGCCCGACCCTCGCCCTGCCCGACTTCCTGACGCCCCGGCCCACCGCGTACGCCCCCACCCTGGACGAGGAGCTGACCGCCGTACGGGCCACGCCCCCGGACGTCGTACGACTGGACCTGCGCGCCGCGCACGCCCCGCGCCCGCTGCCCGCCGCGCTGCACCCGGCCACCGCGCCCGGCGACGGCCCCGTCCTCGAACTCCTCGACGCCCTCTGCTCGTTGCTGCGCCGCTACTGGCAGACGGCACTGCTGCCGTACTGGCCGCGGATCCGGCTCGTCCTGGAGTCCGACATCACCCACCGCGCGGGACAGCTGGCCACCGGCGGCGCCCGGTCGCTGTTCTCCGGTCTGCACCCGAACCTCGGCTGGCGGGACGGTGTGCTGAGTGTCGACAAGATGATCGGCCGGCACGCCGTCGACGGCGCCGGGCGGGGGCTGCGGCTGGTCCCCTCGGTGTTCGCGCACAAGCCGGCGCCCCCGATCAGCGCCGACGCGCCGCCGATGCTCGCCTACCCGGGCCGGGGCACGGCGACCCTGTGGGAACCGGAACCCGCGCCCGGCGCCTCCGCGCTCACCGCCCTGCTCGGCGCACCCCGCACCACCCTCCTGCGGCTGCTCGCGGAGCCCCTGCCCACGGTGGAACTCGCCCGCCGGCTGGGCGTGACCCCGAGCGCGGTCTCCCAGCACCTGCGGGTATTGGACGCCACGGGTCTGGTGACCCGCGCCCGGGACGGCCGGCGGGTGCTGTACCGGCGCAGTGCGCTGGGGGAGCGGCTGGTGTCGGGGTGACGGCCGTGACAGGGGGAGGACGAGTGCGCGCGGACCCCGCGAAGAAGGGACCGGACGGATAAGGGGCCGGACGGATCCGGCCCCTTATCGGTGTGTGCGGCTCAGGCGGCCGCGGTCTCGCCCACGTTGCCGTGCAGACGGGCGACGACCTCGGTGAGCTGGGCGGCGACCTCGGTGTCGTCGACCGGGTGGGTCTCGGCGAAGCGGGACATCGAGCCGGGGATGGACAGCTTGATGTCCTCGATCACCTTGCCACCGGCGATGCCCACGGCCTTGCGGGCCTCGTCCTGCGCCCACACCCCGCCGTACTGGCCGAAGGCGGTGCCGATCACGGCGACGGGCTTGCCACCGAAGGCGCCGGCGCCGTACGGGCGGGACAGCCAGTCGATGGCGTTCTTCAGGACGGCCGGGATGGTGCCGTTGTACTCGGGGGAGAACAGCAGGAACGCGTCGGCGGCCTGCGCGGCCTCGCGCAGCTTCACGGCCGTGGCCGGGACGCCGCCCTCGACGTCGATGTCCTCGTTGTAGAAGGGGATCTCGGCCAGGCCCTCGAACAGCACGACCTCCGCGCCCTCGGGAGCGAGCTTGACGGCGGCTTCGGCGAGCTGGCGGTTGTGCGAACCGGCGCGAAGGCTGCCGACAAGCGCGAGAATGCGAACAGACATGGGAACTCCAAGAGGCTGAAACGTCGCCGTTACGATCCGGACCAAGGTCCGCTTAGTTTTTCTATCACCCTAACCGGACCGCGGTCCAGTTTTCTTCCCGATGCCTTACGCTGTCTTCATGTCCCGCGCCCTGCCGTCCTTCCCGCCGCCTCCAGAGCCCATCGACGTGCCCCAGTTGCTCGAGGTCGGCACGGCGGCCGAGGAGCCCTGCCTGCGCGCCGACGCGGCACGCAACCGGGCCCGCCTGCTGGAGGCCGCCGCCCGGCTGATCGCGCAGCACGGGGTGGCCGGCGTCACCATGGAGGCGGTGGCGGCCGCGGCCCAGGTGGGCAAGGGGACCGTCTTCCGCCGCTTCGGCGACCGCACGGGGCTGCTGATGGCCCTGCTCGACCACTCCGACCGCAAGCTGCAGGCCGACTTCCTGGGCGGGCCCCCGCCGCTGGGTCCCGGAGCGCCGCCCCTGGAACGCCTGCGCGCGTTCGGCGTCGCGGTGCTGTACCGCTATGCCGAGCAGCTCGACCTGCTGCTGGCCGCCCAGACGGAACCCACCCGCAGGCTCTCCCACCCGGCGGTCGGCGCGCTGCGGACGCACGTCACGATGCTGCTGCGGCAGATCGTGCCGGGCGCCGACTGCGAACTGCTCTCCCAGACCCTGCTCGCCTCGCTCGACCCCGCCGTCATCCACTACCAGACCCGGCGGTGCGGGATGCCCATGCAGCGGCTGGAGGCCGGCTGGATCGACCTGGTCGCCCGCGTGACCGGAACCCGCCCGCCGCACTGAACGCCGTTCGGCCGGCCTCAGCCCGGCTGGTTGCCGCCCGCGAACATGTCCAGCAGCCCCTGCGGCGCGTCCCCCCGGAACAGCACCGCGCCGTTCTCCGCCGACTCCGCCGCCGACACCTGCGCACGCCGGAACATCCGCTCCTCGTAGGCGGCCAGCGCCGCCTCGGTGTCCCCGGGGTGCGCGGCCAGCGCGAGGCCCAGTTCGGCGCCGTCGAGCAGCGCCAGATTCGCGCCCTCGCCCGCGAACGGCGACATCAGATGGGCCGCGTCCCCGAGCAGCGTGACCCCGGGAACCCGGTCCCAGCGGTGGCCGACCGGCAGGGCGTGGATCCGCCGGGGCACCAGCGCGCCGTCCGCGTCGGCGACCAGGGCCCGCAGGCTCTCGTCCCAGCCGCCGAACTCCTTCAGTACGGCCTCCTTCGCCGCCTCGGTGTCGCCGAAGTCGATGCCGTCCAGCCAGTCCTCCGGCGCCTCGACGGCCGCGTACACATGCAGACTGCCGTCGGTCTCGCGGTGCGCGAGGAACCCCCGGCCCGCGCCCAGCGCGAAGAGCATCCCGCCGCCGACGACCGCCGCGCTCGCCGGATGCCGACGGTCGGCCTCCGTCAGATCCGCCTCGACGAACGACACACCCGTGTACGCGGGTTGGGCGGAGGTGAGCAGCGGGCGGATCCGGGACCAGGCGCCGTCCGCGCCGACCAGCAGATCCGTGGTGAACGCGGTGCCGTCGGCGAGGCTCACCTCGTGCCGGCCGTCGCCCAGCGGGCGGGCGCCGGTGACCTTGGCACCCCAGCGGACCGTGCCCTCGGGCAGCGAGCCGAGCAGCAGTTCGCGCAGGTCGCCGCGGTCGATCTCGGGCCGGCCGCCCAAGCCGTCGTCGTCCTCGGCTAGCCGGACGGTGGCGTGCCGGTCCAGGACCCGCATGGCCTGGCCGCCGGGATGGACGTACGTCAGGAACTCCTCGTGCAGCCCGGCGGCCCGCAGCGCCTCCTGGCCGGAGTCGTCGTGGATGTCGAGCATGCCGCCCTGGACCCGGGCGGCCGGTGCGCGGTCGAGGTCGAAGACGGCGGCCTGGATGCCGTGCACGTGCAGGACGCGGGCGAGCGCGAGCCCGCCGAGGCCCGCGCCGACGACGGCTGTCTCGTGGTGGGGAAGGCTGGTGGTCATGGGTGCCTCCGGAGGGGTCAGTCGGGTACGGCGGTGTGCTCGATGCCGTTGATCAGGGTCTGGAAGGCCCACGACACGCGGGCCTCGGGGGTGCCGGAGAGCAGCGCCTCGGCGCTCTGGGCGATGTGCGGGTGGGTGGCGGCCGGCGCCTCGCGCAGAGCGCTGGCCAGCGCCTGCCACTCGTCGGGGGACTCCTCCCCGGCGTGCTCGGCGGCGGTCGCGGTGGCATGCTGCAGCAGCAGGTCGACGCCCCACGCCGCCTGGGCGCGCGGCACCCCGCCCGACTGGAGCAGGTCCAGCAGGGTCTCGATGAGGCGCAGATAGTGCGGGCCGCTGGGCCGCGCGGTCAGCGCCGAGCGGGCGAGGCTCGGATGCTCCAGGAGCATCGCGGTGTAGGCGGTGAGCACCCGCTCCAGCCGCTCCCGCCAGCCGCCCTCGGCCGGGGCCGGGGCGATCGTGCCCAGCAGCTCGTCCAGGACGGCCGCGTGCAGTTCGTCGGTGTTGCGGACGTAGACGTACAGCGAGGCCGGACCGGTGTCGAGTTCCTGCGCGAGGCGCCGCATGGTCACCTTGCGCAGCCCTTCCGCGCGCAGGATCGCGACGGCGGCGGTGACGATGCCCTCCCGGGTCAGGGCGGGCTTGGCGGGGCGTTCACGACGGGAGCGGGGAGAAGCGGTCATGTGTCCACGGTAACGAACATGTTCGTCGCGAACAAGTTCGTCACGAACGCGTTCATGGAAAGGCTTGGCGCACGCGGTTTCGTCGAACGGTGAACCACACCGCCCCGCCTCTTCCCGGCCCCGCCCCCTCTGCCAAGATGCGGTCTGTCATGGTGCAGATACCGAACACGCCCACGAGTGCCGACGTCGCCCGCCTGGCCGGCGTCTCGCGCGCGACCGTGTCCTATGTCCTCAACAACACCAGCGCCGTGCGGATAAGCGAACCGACGCGCCGGCGCGTGCACGAGGCCGCGCGGGAACTGGGATACGTCCCCCATGCCGCCGCCCGCAGTCTGCGCGCCGGACACAGCCGCATGGTCCTCATGCCCGCCCCGGCGATCCCCGTGGGCCCGCTGTACAGCGGGTTCCTCAACGAGCTGCAGTGGGCGCTCGGCCGCCTGGACTACACCGTCGTCCAGTACGGCACCGTAGGCCTCCAGGGCGACGAAGCCGCCCGCGCCTGGGCGGAGTTGCGGCCGGTCGCCGTCCTGGTGCCCGGCGCGGAACTCGGGACGCAGGGCGTCAGGGTCCTCAAGCGCTCCGGGGCCCGGGCCGTGGTCACCCTCGGCCCCGAACGCGTCGACGGCGCGCACGCCCTGCTGATGGACCACGCCGCCGTCGGCCAGTGCGCGGGCGCCCATCTGCACGGCCGGGGCCGGCGCCGGATCGGTGTCGTGGTGCCCGAGGAGTCCGGCCTGGAGGCCTACTCCCGGCCCCGGCTCACCGGTGTACGCCAGGCGCTGCACGGCACGGACGCCGCCGTGACGGAGCTGCCGCTCGCCTACACCGAGGAATCCGCCGCCCGACTCGCCGCGAAATGGCGGGAGTTGGCCCTGGACGCGGTGTTCGCCTACAACGACGAGTACGCGATGCTGCTGATGCGCGCCTTGCAGGACGAGGGTCTGCGCATCCCCGAGGACGTGGCCGTGATCGGTGCCGACGACCTGATGCTCGGCCGGCTGCTGCGGCCCCGCCTCAGCACCGTCCACGTGGAACTGCCCTCGGGCCGCGACCTCGCCGAACTGGTCGACCGCGCGGTGCGCGACCCCGGCGGCGAGCCGGAGGTGCACAGGGTCCTCGGGGCCTCGGTGGTGCGGCGCGAGTCCACCTGACGGCGGACGCCGGGGTGCATGCCGGAGGGCACTCGACGCGAGCGGGGGTACACCTGGTGGCGGTGGCGGGGTTCCGGAGCGGCGTCATCGCGATGTAGTTTCGCGCTCAACAAGTAGCGTCGAGGGAAGCGTTCCGTACCGCGCCCGGCGACCGATCGGAGAGCCGTATGCCGCTGCTCGACCCGAAGACCTGGCAGGACCGCGGCCTGACCGGTCCCGTCCACACCGTCACCGAGCCCGCGACCGGGGAGGCGCTCGGCACCGTCACCCTCGCCGGCCCCGAGGACACCGGCCGCGCCGCGCGGGCCGCCCGCACCGCCCAGGCCGCCTGGGCCCGTGCACCGCACTTCCAGCGGGCCCAAGTGCTGCGCAGGGCAGGGGACTTGTTCACCGAGCAGGCCGGTGAACTGCGTGACTGGCTGGTCCGCGAGTCCGGATCCATCCCCGGCAAGGCGGACTTCGAGCTCCATGTGGCCGCCCAGGAGTGCTACGAGGCCGCCGCCCTCGCCTCCCGCCCGACCGGCCAGGTGCTGCCCAGCGAGGCGCCCCGGCTGTCGTACACCCGGCGGGTCCCGGTCGGCGTGGTGGGTGTGATCGCCCCGTTCAACGCGCCGCTCATCCTGTCCATCCGCTCCGTCGCGCCCGCCCTCGCGCTCGGCAACGCGGTGGTCCTGAAGCCGGATCCGCGCACCGCCGTCTGCGGCGGCCTCGCCCTCGCCGCCGTCTTCGCGGCGGCCGGCCTGCCGGAGGATCTGCTGCACGTGCTGCCCGGCGGCGCGGAGACGGGCCGGGCGCTGGTCGAGGACCCCCTCGTGCCCGTCATCTCCTTCACCGGTTCCACCGCGGCGGGCCGCGCCGTCGGGGAGGCGGCCGGCCGCCGGCTCAAGCGGGCCCACCTCGAACTCGGCGGAAACTCGGCCATGATCGTGCTGGAGGACGCCGACCTCGACGCCGTGATCTCCACGGCGGCCTGGGGCTCGTTCTTCCACCAGGGCCAGATCTGCATGACGACCGGACGCCACCTCGTCCACGCCTCGCTCTACGACGAGTACGTCCAACGCCTCGCCGCCAAGGCCGACTCGCTCACCGTCGGCGACCCCCACCGCGAGCAGGTCCACCTCGGCCCGGTCATCGACGCGGGACAGCTCGCCAAGATCGACGGCCTGGTGCGCACCAGCACCGCCCGCGGCGCGAAACTCGCCGCGGGCGGCACCCACGAACAGCTCTTCTACCGGCCGACCGTGCTCGCCGGCGCGGGCGACGACACGCCGGCCTACACCGAGGAGGTCTTCGGCCCGGTCGCGCCGGTCCGCTCCTTCGCCACCGCCGGCGAGGCGGCGGCGCTCGCCGCGGACGGCCCGTACGGCCTCTCCCTGGGCATCGTCACCAGGGACACCGCCCGGGCCCTCGACCTCGCCGAGCGGATCCCGACCGGCATCGTGCACATCAACGACCAGACGGTGAACGACGAGGCCGTGGCCCCGTTCGGCGGCGTCGCCGCGTCCGGCACCGGCGCCCGCTTCGGCGGCGAGGCCAACCTGGACGCCTTCACCGAGCTGCGCTGGACGACCGTACGCGGCGACGTGGCGCCGTACCCCTTCTAGGGACCAGCCGTACCGCTTCCAGGGACTACTGGGCGGTGCCCTCCTGGGCCTGCTGGGCCTCCTGGGCCGCGATGCTCCTGCGGACCTCGTCCATGTCCAGGTCCCGGGCCCGGCCGATGATGTCGGTCAGCGCGGGCTCGGGCAGGGCGCCCGGCTGGGCGTAGACGGCGACCTTGTCGCGGACGATCATCAGCGTCGGGATCGACTGGATGCCGAAGGCCGCGGCCAGCTCCGGCTGGGCCTCGGTGTCCACCTTGCCGAAGACCAGGTCCGGGTTGTCCACGGCGGCCTTCTCGTACACGGGTGCGAACTGGCGGCACGGCCCGCACCAGGCAGCCCAGAAATCGATCAGAACGAAGTCGTTGTCGGTGACCGTCTGATCGAAGTTGTCCTTGGTCAGCTCCACGGTGCTGCTCATGGCGTGAGTCCCTCTTCCTGGTGTGGGGTGTGCCGACGGCGGAAACACGGCCGCCGGGCCGCCTATTCCACACGTGCACGTCTGTAGTCCGCGCACGTACCCATGTGGCCGACGCGCACACCACCCACCAGACTGACCCCATGACGGAAACGGAATCCATCGCGTACGACGTCGTGGTGCTCGGGGCCGGTCCCGTGGGGGAGAACGTCGCCGACCGCACGCGCGCGGCCGGCCTCACCACCGCGATCGTGGAGAGCGAACTCGTCGGCGGCGAGTGCTCCTACTGGGCGTGCATGCCCAGCAAGGCCCTGCTCCGGCCGGTGATCGCCCAGGCGGACGCCCGCCACCTGCCCGGCCTCGCCCAGGCGGTCCGGGGCCCGCTCGACACCCCGGCCGTCCTCGCCCGCCGGGACGAGTACACCTCCCACTGGAAGGACGACGGTCAGGTCACCTGGCTCGACGGCATCGGCGCCGACCTCTACCGCGGCCAGGGTCGGCTCGCCGGTCCCCGCGCGGTCACCGTGACCGCCCCCGACGGCACGGTCACGACCCTCACCGCCCGCCATGCCGTCGCCGTCTCCACCGGCACCCGCGCCCAGCTGCCCGACCTGCCCGGCCTCCCTCAGGTGAAGCCCTGGACCAGCCGCGAGGCCACCAGCGCCAAGGCCGCCCCCGGCCGGCTGATCGTCGTCGGCGGCGGTGTCGTCGCCACCGAGATGGCCACCGCCTGGCAGGCCCTGGGCTCCCGGGTCACCCTGCTGGTGCGCGGCAAGGGCCTGCTGAACCGGATGGAGCCGTTCGCCGGCGAACTGGTCGCCGAGGCGCTCACCCAGGCGGGCGCCGACGTCCGCACCGGTACCTCCGTGGAGTCCGTCACCCGCGAGAACGGCACGGTGGTGGCCATCACCGCCGCCGGCGACCGGATCGAGGCCGACGAGATCCTCTTCGCCACCGGCCGCGCCCCGCACACCGACGACATCGGCCTCGACACCGTCGGCCTGGAACCGGGCTCCTGGCTGGACGTCGACGACACCCTCCGCGTCACCGGCACCGACTGGCTGTACGCCGTCGGCGATGTCAACCACCGCGCCCTGCTCACCCACCAGGGCAAGTACCAGGCCCGCATCGCCGGCGCGGCCATCGCCGCCCGCGCGGCCGGCGACCCCGTACCGGACGAGGCCTGGGGCGCGCACGTGGCCACCGCCGACCACCACGCCGTACCCCAGGTGGTGTTCACCGACCCCGAGGCCGCCGCGGTCGGCCTCTCCCTCGCCGAGGCGGAACAGGCGGGCCACCGCGTCCGCGCGGTCGACGTCGAGTTCTCCGCCGTCGCGGGCGCCGGCCTGTACGGCGACGGCTACAAGGGCCGCGCCCGCATGGTGGTCGACCTGGAGGACGAGATCCTGCGCGGCGTCACCTTCGTCGGCCCCGGCGTCGGCGAACTCATCCACTCGGCCACCGTCGCCGTCGCCGGCCGCGTCCCGGTCGGCCGCCTGTGGCACGCGGTCCCGTCCTACCCGACGCTGAGCGAGGTGTGGCTGCGGCTACTGGAGGCCTACCGCGACAACTGAGCCCGTGTCACCCGACGCCGAGGCGCTCCCGCCAGGAGCGGGACAGCCTCGGCCGCAGGAGGACGACTCCCTGCTGGGTGCCTACGGCGATGTCGAGGTGGGGGCTGTGGGGCGGGAACGCCAGGGAGCTCACGAGCGCCGGCAGCGGGGCCGACCAGACCTTCTCGCCGCTCTGAGGGTGACAGAGGGTCACTCCCTGGCCGTCGCTGACCGCCACCACGACCTCTCCGTTGGGCGCGTGACCGGTGCTCAGCGGGCCCGCCGCCCGGACCGGCAGCTCGCGGGGGCTCTCCGGGGCGTCGGCTTCCCAGACGACGACTCGCGCGAGCGGATCCTTCGCGTACGGCACGGGGACCGTGCAGACCAGGAGCGGGGTCCTGTCAGGACGTGCGGTCCACAGACTCCCCAGGCCGGGGGGAACGATGCGCCGTGCGGCCGCCCTCAGCGGCGGGCTGACCTCGTGGCGACGGCGGGTCACGAGGTCGATGACGCTCACGGAAGAGCCCACCGCGTGCTGGGCGAGCCACCGGGTTCCACCGCCGGTGTGGTGCGGCGACAGATGCTGGACACCATCCGCGACGGCGAGCGTGTCACCCGCGCGCCAGCCGTCGCCCGTGTGGACCCACAGCCTGCCGGTGGTTTCGCCGTCGGGAGGGGGCGGCGCGTCCTTCGCCCGCCGGGAGGAAGAGTGCTGCGTGCCGATGGGAAACTCCCAGTCGTCGGCCTGTCGTACGACGGTCACGAGCGTCACCTCGCCGGACAGCGAGGTGAACGCCGCCGATGCGCAGACGTCCCGCAGGGGGTTCACCGACCAGGGAAGCCCGGCCCAGTCCGGGTTGCCGGCAGGGGAGTCCAGCAGTTTGACCCGGCCGTGCAACGCGTCGAAGGCCACGAGACGCGGGCGGGATCGCCGACCCGTCGGAGGGAGGAGGTGAGCCGAGAAACGGGGCCCCGGGCCGCCCACGCCCTGCACATCGCTGAGCCTGGCCTCGCCCGGCGGAAGGAGCTCGGCCCATACGTAGCGGAACCCCCACTGTTCCCGGTCGACGGCCTTCGCGCGGTTGTCCATGAAGGTGTGCCTCGAGGCCACCAGGTCCAGGGTGCCGTCCTCCCCGGTGATGCACTCATCGATGTCGACACCGCTGAACGACGGCTCCGGCAACGGACGGCACACGATCCCGAAGGGCGTGGCCCCCGAGGAGTCCGGCACCGCGATGCGGGTGTACCCCGCGGAGACGGCCACCACGGCGTCGCGCGCCCCGGGCCAGGGGACCAGGGCGTCGACCTCGCCGGAGAATCCGCCTGCGCTCGCGGCCTGCGCCAGGCGTTCTTCGTGCGCTCCCCAGCGCCAGAGCCGGGCGGTGCCGTCGTTACCGACGGCGAGGATGTCGGGGTCCGACCCGTCCGGCCAGTCGAGCACACGGAGTGCGCACACCGCGCCCTCGGGCCCGAACAGCCGTGAGCCCACCGCCTTCCCCGTCGCGCAGTCCACGACCGTGACGGGCGTGAAGCCTCCGACGACGGCGTACACCTTCCCCTCGTACACCAACGGTGCCAGCAGGGACGCCCCGGCGACGCCCCGTCTCGCGGTGACACGACGCAACGGCGCGTCGAGCCGCTGCATGAGCAGGGCACCTCTTTCCTTGTCGACGAAGACCGGGTCGAGGCTGCTGCCGGCGGCGAACCGGCCGCGCCACCTCGTATCGACCTGCGCGAACATGGTCGTCTTCCCGGAGCCGACCGCCAGCAGCGTCACGAGTGAGGTGCCGCTGACCGCCACGACGGTTCCCTCGGGCGTCTCCACGCGGTCGGCAAGAGAGGCCCCGGTCAACTGGTCGAGCACCACCGTGCCCGGGCCGACCTCGTCCAGCGGATGCAGGGTGAGGCGTCCCTGCGGCTGGTCACACACCAGCAGGCACACCTGCCCGTCCCGCTGCGTCAGCCACGCGGCCGGGGATCGGTCGAGAGGCACCGGTGCAGGGCGCTCGACCTCGGCCACGGTCTCCAGGGCCGGCAGAGCCAGAACGGTCACCCTCTCCTCGTCGTCGCATACGACGACGGGCGTACCGTCAAAGAGCGTTCCCGCATCGGACAAATGCCGGTAGGTGCCGGGGTGCTTCCGGATCAGAGCCTGATCGGCCACGTCCCAGGTCCGCAGGGTGCCTTCGTCGTCCAGAGTGATCGCTTCCACCCGGCCCCACCGGTTGTGGACCACCGCGAAGCTCCGGACGTGCGCCGGATGGGGCAGCACGGTCGACCGGGACGGACCGTCGAGCTGCCACACGTGCACATGGGACGCCCGGGGCGGCGCGGCGAGCACCACGCGGCTTCCGTCGTGCAGAACCACATGTCTGATCAGCCAGTTGGGGCTGATCTCGCTGACCGAGTAGGCCTGCCCCTCGTGGCGTCCGATCACCCGGTGCGCGGTGATCGTCCGCGGTTCGACGCAGATGCGGCGCAACGAGGCCGAGATGCGTTCGGCACGTTCGGCCAGCTCGCCCTGGCCGTAGGCGCGGGCCACGAAGGCCAGCAGGGCCGCGCGGTCGGTGCCGGCCTCGGAGGCGTTGTCCAGGATGAGGTAGGCGTACCGTTCGACGGCCATGGACCGGGACGGATGGCGCAGCGCCTGCCGGAGCGCCGGGAGCAGGCCGGCCGGATCGCACGCCACGACGAACGAGGCGTCCTCGATGAGCGTGTCGAGCGCACCCGAACCGGCCGCATGGGTGGCCAGATGGGCTCGGACGTAGGGCTGCGCACGGACCCAGTCCCGGTCCGGGACGCTCTCCAGGAGCGTGTCCACGAAGCACTCCTGGATCTCCGCCAGGTCGCGGTACTTCAGGGCACGGCTTCTCAGGTGGTCCGTCAGCTCCTGGTGGTACAGCCGGAAGTAGCGGGCTCCGTCCTGGTGGCCCTGGGCGAGGTAGGAGCCGTCCTCGCGCAGCAGCAGATCGACATCGGCCTGGACGAGAGCCATCCCGGAAAGCCGCGCCGCCACCGGCACCCAGATCCGGCGCGGCAGCCCGTTGCCCTCGCCGAACGCCAGGGCGGTGAGCAGCGCCGTCGTGGCGGCATGCCGGCCTGCCGGAAGCCGCTGCAGATACGCCTCGTACGCCCCGCCCACGTCGGAGGGAAGCTGCTCAGCCCAGCCGGGCACCGTCGTGTCGACGACCGGTCCGCGCAGCAGGGCGCTCGCGGTCATCCGGGCGACCAGGAAGCAGCGTCCCGCCCGGCGAGCCACCTCGTGCGCGACACGTCGGGCGACCATGGGACAGGGTGCGTACGGCGCCCCCGCCTCGTTGAGGATCTTCTCGACGTACTCGGCCGGGTCGGTGTCCTCGGTGTACGCACGCTCGTCCAGGTCGATGACCGGTACCCGGTCGCCCAGATGGGGGAGCAGCTCGCGCCGCGAGCCGATCAGCAGCCGGACGCAGGCCACGGCGGCGAGCGGCCGCAGGAGTTCCCAGGCGATACGGCGGGCCTCCGACTTGTCGCCGCCCGGCCCCGCCTCGTCGAGGGAGTCGACCACGATCCGGAAGGGCCGTTCACGGCGCGCCAGCGCCGTGAACAGGGCGACGGGCGTGGCGGCGCTGATGTCCGCCGCCGCGGCGACCCGGCCCACCAGTGCCTCCAAGGTCTGATGGCGGGCGTTCAGGGCAGCGTCGGCGCAGCCCTCCAGCACCAGCCGGCCGAGGACCGCAGACTTGCCCGAGCCCGGGTCGGCCGTCACGACGAGCGGCCCGCCCGGTCCCTGACCCGACAGGTGGGCCCGCGCCTCGCGCAGCGCTCGCTCGCGGCCGGTGAAGTAGGAACCGGGATCGTGGACATGCTCGACGCCACGGCCCCGGGGCTCGAAATGCGTCGAGAGGTCCTCGCACTCCCCGCGGGTCCGTCCGTCCGGGACGATCTCGGCGAGCGGGTCGAAGGCCGCGTTCGGGAAGAACGGCGGGTGCTCGGACTGGTCGACGGAGGAACACGCGGCCCGCTGGGCGCGTCCGGTGTCGATGAACGCCTGGTTGACGCGTTCGGCGAGCACGCTCGGCGCCAGGTGCCGCTGCGAGGGCCCGTCGCCTCGCGTGCAGGCCTTCGCCAGTTCCGCGACGAACGCCCCGTCCTCGGACAGGTCGCGATGGCGGGCCGAGGCGAGCAGCCAGGTGCCCGCGCCGAAGTCGTCGCCCCGCGCTCTGCCCGCGACGATGCCGTTGGTGATCGAGGCGATCTCGGCGGTGGCAGCGGCCGCGTGACAGGCGTCCACGATGAACAGGACGTTGCGCACCGGCGATGTCGCGAGGATCTCGGCGAGGTTCGGCAGGGACAGCCATGACCGGGGCCGCCCCGGCTCGCTGCCGGCGCAGGCGAGCCGGTACTGGCCGGCCGGGCCCCGCTCCCCGTGCCCGGCGTAGTACACGACGACGATGTCCTCGGACGTGAGACCGGGGCCACGGCACCAGTCGGCCAGGGCGTTCTCGACATCCTCGGCGGCGGGGTCCCGCGAGACGGAGCCGAGGATCCGCCGGTATCCCAGCGACGTGAACAGCTCCGTCGCTCGCTCCACGTCCTCGTGGACCAGCGGCAGTTCGGGCGCGGCGCGGTAGTGACGGGTCCCCGCCGCGACGAGGTACCGCATCAATCCGCCTCCGGCAGCAGCCCGGTGGCGATGGCCCGGCCCGTCTCCACGGCGGTCAGATAGCGGGTCGCGTCATGCATGTGGCTGCCGTTGTCCACGAGCACATCGTCCACCGCGTCCCCGAAGGCGGGCCGCAGCTCCCGTACGACCGCCACGATGTCGGTCACGTCGGCGACGTTCGTCCAGGCCCGCAGCGGTTTCGGCCACACGGCTCGGCGTTCTGGGGGGACGGGATCGAGCCGGTCCAGCACGAGGGCGCGCATGCCGAGAGGGGAGCCGAGGGTGACCAGCATGCGCACGTCCCAGTCGCGGTTGCGCTCCGGATCGCACAGCGTCTCGTACGCGACGACCGAGCCCAGCGAATGCGCCACGACGGCCCGTGTCCGCGGGGTGATGCGCGCCGCCAGCCGGTCGCGGGCCGCCTGCCGCACGGCCTCGTCGGTGAGGTAGCCGGTCAGCTGCTTCAGGCTGCCGATCAGCGCCCGGTCCAGGACGCCGCGCAGACAGCGGGCGCCGGTCAGCGCGTCGAGGGCCGCCCGGACGGCGTTCAGGCGCAGGGAACGGGAGGCCGCCCAGCCGGCCGGTCCCCGGGTGCCCGGCGCGTCGGGCGCCGGGACCTGCGGGTCCGTGCGGGCCGCCGCGGCCCACCACTCCATGAGGAGCGCGAACTCCTCGTCGGTCTCGATGTCGGCCTCGTCGTAGGGCGGTTCGCCCAGGGAACGTGTGCCGCGGGGCCGGAACAGGTCGCCGTAGAACGCCACCGCGACCTCGTCGTACGACGGTACGGGCCCGCCCGCGAGCCGTATCCCGCCGAGGAGTTCGGGGACCACGTCCCGGGCCAGCGAGTCCTCGCTCAGATACTGCTTGCCGACGCCGTGCACGAAGACGACCTTGCTCAAGACCCCTCCCCGAGTGAGGGCACAAGGTTACGCGGTGTCAGGACCTACGGGAGGGCGAAGCCGAGGGCCTCCGCCGCCTTCTGCGGGGTCGGCCGGTTCCACAGCGCGGCCACCGCCTCGTTCGTCGACAGGGAGCGCAGTTCGGCACGGTCCAGATAGAGCCTGCCGTCCAGATGGTCCGTCTCGTGCTGGACGATCCGGGCGGGCCACCCCGTGAACAACTCGTCCAGCTCGTGGCCCTGCTCGTCCTGGCCGCGCAGCCGCACCTCGGCGTGCCGGGCCACCACCGCCTGCCATCCCGGCACGCTCAGGCAGCCCTCGAAGAACGCGGCACGAGCGCTGCCGACGGGCTCGTACACCGGATTGACCAGGACCCGGAACGGCTGCGGGATGCGGCCCCGGGCCACCGCGACCTCCTCGGGCACCGGCGCCGGATCCTCCATGACGGCGATCCGCAGCTCCACACCGACCTGCGGCGCGGCGAGGCCCACGCCGGGCGCGGCGTGCATGGTTTCACGCAGGGCCTCGACGAAGCGGGCGAGCAGGGCGGGGCCGAGCTCGCCGTCGTACGGCTCGGTGCCGCGTCGCAGCACCGGCTGCCCGGCGGCGACGATGGGCAAGGGGCCGCCGGCGGCGAGGAGTTCCTCGACGCGCTCGGCGAGCGGTGCGTGATCGCGGGGAGGTGCCATCGCGTCAGCATGCCATGCCACCCCGGCCGCCGGGGGGTGCCTGGGCCGAGGTGCCGCCGTACCTCCATGGTCATGACGAGGTGAAGTAGCGTGGTCCGGCACGCCGACGCCGAAGGGAGACGGGGACATGGCGCGGGAAGACGGCCGGGCCCGGCGGCGCGGCCGGGGTGAGCTGGAGCGCCAGGTCCTCGGCGCGCTGCGCGAGGCGGACGGACCGGTCACCGCGGCCTGGGTGCGGCAGCGCCTCGGCGGCGACCTCGCCTACACCACCGTCGTCACCATCCTGACCCGGCTGCTCGCCAAGGACGTCGTCGCCCGCGAGCGCCACGGCCGCTCCTTCCTGTGGACGCCGTCCGCGGACGTGGCCCGGCTCGCCGCCCTGCCCATGCGCCGCCTGCTGGACGGCGAGCAGGACCGCGAGGCGGTCCTGGCCAGCTTCGTCACCGCCCTGCCGCCCGGCGACGAGCAGGTGCTGCGGGCCCTGCTCGACGCGGCGGACACCGGTCCGCCGGACTCCGCGGACGGCGGGGACGGCCGTACGGCGCGCAGGCGGCACGGCCGTACGACGGACAGGCGGGGCGGCCGTACGGAAGACTGACCGCCCATGGGGGTCTTCGTCTTCCTGCCACTGGTGCTCCCGCTGTCCGCCTGGCCGGTCGCCCGGCTCGCCGAGACACGGCTGCATCCGCGCACCGCGACCCGGCTGCTGACGGCCGTCGCGGTCGTCATGGCCGTGTGCAGCACGCTCTGCCTGGCCCTGCTCATGGTGGTCGGCACCGCCCAGCTGCCCGGCAACCCGCTCCCGGACGGCTGGTCCGACCCGCAGGTACGGGCCGCCGTCCCGCACGACGGGGCCGCCGGCCGGGCCGCCACCGCCGCGCTCGCCCTGATCGCCGCCGCCTGCGTCCGCACCCTTCTGCGGCACCGCCGGGTCACCCGCCGCGCCCGCCGGGCCCTGGCCGCGCTGCCGGACAGGTCGGTCGCGGTCCTGCCCGACAGCACGCCCTACGCCTACGCCCTGCCCGGCGGCCGGGGCCGGATCGTCGTCAGCACCGCGCTGCTGGCCGGGCTCGCTCCCGCCGAGCGGCGCGCCCTGTTCGCCCATGAACGCGCCCACCTGGCCGCCCGCCACCCCCGCCAGCTGCTCGCCGCGCACCTCGCCGCCCGCGCCAACCCCTTCCTGAGGCCGCTGTGCACCGCCGTCGTCTACACGGCCGAGCGCTGGGCGGACGAGGAGGCGGCCCGGACGGTCGGCGACCGGCGCACCGTCGCCCATGCCATCGGCAGGGCGGCCCTGCTGTCCGCCCGCACCCCCGCACCCACCCTGGCCGCGCTCGCGGCCACCGGTCCCGTGCCGCGCCGGGTGGCCGCGCTGCTGGCCCCCGCACCCGTGGCCCGGACCTGGCCGCCGGCTTTCACCTCGGCCGGCCTCGCCGCCTGGGGCGCCGCCGCCGGGGCCCTGATGTCCCTGATGTCGTCGGCGAACTCCGCCGTCACCCTGTTCCTGCTCCCGCACGCGACGACCTCGCTGTGACCCGGAGGCCGCAGACGGCGTTCCCGGTACGGGCCCCGAGCCCGGACACCTGGCCCGGCTTCGCCCTACCGGCGGATCACCTGCTTCTGCCTTCTGCGTGCACCGCGCCCGCCGCCGCACGGCAGTGGCCTCCGCCGCCCTCGACGGCGCCCTGCGCGAGATCGCCCGGCTCGGCGGCGCACGGCGGAGAGCTACCCGCAGGACACCGAGGGCGCCCGGGTGTGCGCGTCCTTCCTGCACCACGGCATCGTCGCCCTGCCGTCCGGCTGAGCCATGCCGAGGGCCCGGCCCCCGCCGGGAACCGGGCCCTCGCCCCGCATCTCACTCCTGCGGGAAGTCGCCCGCGAGTGCCGAGGCGATCCGCAGGTGCCGCTCCGCCTCCGCCGGCCGGGCCTGCCGCTGGAGCGTACGGCCCAGCATGAGCCGGGCGTAGTGCTCCACCGGGTCACGCTCGACGATGATCCGCAACTCGGCTTCGGCGCGGCGCAGTTGGGCCGAGTGGTAGTAGGCGCGGGCCAGCAGCAGCCGGGGCCCGGTCTGCTCCGGCACCTCCTCGACCAACCCGGTCAGCACCCGCGCGGCGCCCGCGTAGTCCTCGGCATCGAAGAACTGCTGCGCGCGCTCCCAGCGCTCGGCCTGTGTGCCGTGGTCGTAGTACGTGCTCTCCACTTGCGTCTCCACTCGTGACCTCCTTCGAGACTCACAACGAAACGCATTTGTTCAATATTCCACTAACTCTGGTTCAGGTCCGGTCGCAGGGCTCACCGGACCCTTGCGGGCATCTGAGGGACCGCCAAGCGGGTGACTCGCGATCTCCCTGACCTCGCGTGGAGCCAGGGAAAGAGGGTCCAACCGGCCGTTCTCCCCGTAGGGTTGAATCTGTGAGGTAAGTGGCAAATCTCCGTCTATCAGGACAAACTGAATCAGTCGGTCGTGATCAGGAACATCCCCGTTCTCCAGGAGATCGCATGGTGGAGCAGTCCCCCGAGGTCGTTTCGGAGCCGGGCGAACCTGCCGTCGCCCTGAGCGGCACCGGCCCCAGCGGGGCGGAGACCGAGCGGAAGCTCGCGCAGACCCTGGCCGACGTCCTGGGCGTCGACCGCGTTGAGGCCGATCGCCACTTCTTCACCGACCTCGGTGCCAACTCCCTGGTCATGGCCCAGTTCTGTGCGCGAATAAGGAAAACAGCGGATCTGCCGTCCCCGTCCATGAAGGACATCTACCGGTACCCCACGATCCAAAGCCTGGCGGCGGCCCTCGGGGAGGCCGCTCCCGCTCCCGTCGATCCGGCGGTAGCTTCGCCGGCACCGGCGCCCATGCCGTCGCCGGCTTCGAAGCCGCGCCGGACCCGGCGGAACCACATTCTCTGCGGAACGTTCCAGTCGCTGTTCTTCCTCGGCTACTCCCTTGTCTCCGGATTCGTCACCGCCGAGGGGTACGAGTGGATCGCCACCGGTTCGGGCCTGGCCGACGTCTACCTGCGGTCGCTGCTGTTCGGAGGCCTCGGGTTCGTCGCGCTGTGCGCGTTCCCGGTCGTCGCGAAATGGCTTCTCATCGGCCGTTGGCGACCGGCTGAGTTCCCCGTCTGGAGCCTGACGTATCTGCGCTTCTGGCTCGTCAAGGCGCTGCTCCACGCCAACCCGATGGTCTTCCTCACCGGCACCCCGCTGTACGTGCTGTACCTGCGGGCCCTCGGCGCGCGGATCGGCAAGGGCGTCACGATCCTCTCCCCCTCCGTCCCGGTCTGCACCGACCTGCTGACGATCGGCGCGGGCACGGTGATCCGCAAGGACTCGTTCTTCCTCGGCTACCGGGCCCATGCCGGACACATCCAGACCGGCCGGATCACGCTCGGCCGCGACGTCTACGTCGGTGAGAAGACCGTCCTGGACATCGACACCTCGATGGGTCACGGTGCCCAGCTCGGCCACGCGTCCGCCCTGCACCGCGGCCAGGCGGTCCCGGACGCCGAGCACTGGCACGGATCTCCGGCGGAGCCCACACCGACCGACTACGTCAGGGTCGCTCCGGCCGCATGCGGCACCGTGCGCCGAGCCTGGTTCGGCCTCGGCACCCTGATGCAGCTGTTCCTGCTGTACATCCCGCTGTTCGTCGGCGGGGCGTACATGCTGTTCACCGAGGTACCGGCGATCGGCAAGCGACTCGACCCGCAGACGGCCGCACTGTCCCGGTCGGAACTGTTCTCCGACGCGCTGGTGCTCTCCCTCGTGCTGTTCTTCGGGTGCGCCACCCTGGGGCTGGTGGCCCTGTGCACCCTTCCGCGTCTGGTGGGCCTGGTCGTCAAGCCCGACAAGGTCTATCCGCTCTACGGCTTCCACTACGCGCTGCACCGGACCACGGCGCGCATGACGAACGTCAGGTTCTTCGCCTGGCTCTTCGGTGACAGCTCCTACATCGTGCACTACCTCCGCGGCATCGGATACGACTTGTCACGGGTCGAGCAGACCGGGTCGAACTTCGGCACCGAAGTGCAGCACGAGACGCCGCTGCTGGTCTCCGTCGGCAGCGGAACGATGGTCGCCGACGGACTCTCGATCATCAACGCCGACTTCTCCAGCACATCCTTCCGGCTGTCCCGGGTGTCGATCGGGCCGCACAACTTCCTGGGCAACAACATCGCCTATCCGGCGGACGGCAGGACGGGGGACAACTGCCTGCTCGCGACGAAGGTGATGATCCCCATGGACGGCGAGGTCCGTGAAGGCGTGGGGCTCCTCGGCTCACCGTGCTTCGAGATCCCCCGCTCGGTGGACCGTGACGCACGGTTCGACCACCTCAGGACGGGCGACACGTTCCGCCGCCGGCTCGCCGCGAAGAACCGCTACAACCTGCGCTCCATGCTGCTCATGCTGCTCGTGCGCTGGCTGCACACCTTCGCGCTCACCCTGTTCGCTCTCGCCTCCGTGGACCTGTACGGCGTGGTCGGACACGTGGTGATCGCCGGATACCTGGCGATCACGCTCGCCTTCTCCACCGGGTACTTCATCCTGGTGGAGCGCTGCATCACATCGTTCCGTGCGCTGCGCCCCCGGTTGTGCTCCATCTACGACCCGTACTTCTGGTGGCACGAACGGCTGTGGAAGGTTCCGGACCACTTCCTCGACATCTTCAACGGAACCCCTTTCAAGAGCCTGGTCTGGCGGCTGCTGGGCGTGCGCATCGGCAGCAGGGTGTTCGACGACGGCTGCTATCTGACGGAGCGGACGCTCGCCACCATCGGCGACGACTGCACCCTCAACGCCGGCAGCAAGATCCAGTGCCACTCGCAGGAGGACGGCACCTTCAAGTCGGACCGGACCACGCTCGGCGCCGGCTGCACCCTGGGCGTCGGCGCCCATGTGCACTACGGCGTGACCATGGGCGACGGCTCGGTACTGGCACCCGATTCCTTCCTCATGAAGGGCGAGGAAGTCCCCCGGAACGCACAGTGGGGCGGTAACCCCGCGGTGGACATGCCGGAGAACGGCAGCCGGTCCACCGGCATCGGCCGGGCAACGTCGACAGCCAACGCCACCACGGCGACCGTGAGTTGAGGAAGGTCTTTCGATGGGAACGCGCGTGGAAGCGGACCGGGAGTTCTGGAGCCGGGTACTGACCGCCGGCGGTGTCACCACGGTGCCACGGTGGGTTCGGGAGCCGGTCGCAGGAGCGGCCGAGCACGAGATGCCCGTCCCGGACGACGTGACGGAGGCGGTGCATTCACTGGTCCGGCACCGGGGAGTGCCGGTGAGCGCGCTGATGCTGGCCGCGCACGTCAAGGTGCTGGCCGTACTGTCCGCCGAGCCGGACGTGGTCACGGGATACACCACCGGGGTGCGCGGCGAACCGCTGCCGTGCCGGGCGGCCGTCCCCCCGGGGTCCTGGCAGACCCTGCTGTCGGCCGCCCAGCACGCCGAGGCGGAGGTACTGGCGCACCGGGAGTTCCCGGTGGAGAAGCTGCGCCGGGAACTGGGACCGACGGAGCCGCCGTACGAGGTCGTGTTCGGTCCCATCGGAGCCGACGAGGCCCACGCCGACGACGGTGTGCTGCACGTGCGCTGGTCCGAGCGGGGCGGGCGGCTGATGCTGCGCCTGCGGTACCGCACGGACGTACTGGACGCCGAGGCCGCGGCGCGTATCGGCGGCTACCACCTGACGGCGCTGCGGCTGATGACGGAGGATCCGGACGCCGACCACACACGACAGAGTCTGCTGTCGGCCGAGGAGGAACGCGAGCAGCTGGAGGGCCTGGCCGGGCCCCGCCGGCGGCTGCCGGACGCGCGAGTACACGAACTGTTCGAGCAGCGGGTGCGGGCGCATCCGCAGGCCGTGGCGGTCGTACACGGCGAGCACGAGTGGACGTACGGCGAGCTCGACCGGCGCGCGAACAGGCTGGCGCGGGCGCTGCTGGCGAGGGGCCTGGGCCGGGAGGACGTGGTCGCCGTCGTCACCGAGCGCAACCTCGACTGGCCGGCGGCGGTGCTGGCGGTGTTCAAGGCGGGCGGCGTATACCTGCCGATCGAGCCGCACTTCCCGGCCGGCCGTATCGCGGCGATGCTGTCGCGAGCGGGATGCCGGCTGGTCCTGACCGAATCCGGCAGCACCCACACCCTCGACCAGGCGCTGGCCACCCTGCCGGCCGTCGAGAAGCTGCCGGTCGACACGGCGTACGCCGAACCGCACGCCGACGACGACCTCGGCGTTCGGGTCGACCCCGGCCAACTCGCCTACATCTACTTCACGTCCGGCTCCACCGGCGAGCCGAAGGGGGCGATGTGCGAGCACGCGGGCATGCTCAACCATCTCCACGCCAAGATCGACGACCTGGCGATCGGCGAGGGATGCGTGGTGGCGCAGACGGCCCCGCAGTGCTTCGACATCTCCCTGTGGCAGCTCATGGCCCCGCTGCTGGCCGGCGGGCGGACCCTGCTGGTCGAGCAGGACGTGATCACGGACGTGGAGCGGTTCGTCGACACACTGGAGCGCGGCCGGGTCGGCGTGGCGCAGGTCGTGCCGTCCTATCTCGAGGTCGTGGTCTCGTATCTGGAGCAGCACCCGCGTACGCTGCCGGACCTGCGGTGTGTGTCGGTGACCGGCGAGGCACTCAAACGGGAGCTGGTCCAGCGCTGGTTCGCGGTCCAGCCGGGCATCGCGCTGCTCAACGCCTACGGCCTGACGGAGACCTCGGACGACACCAACCACGAGGTCCTTCAGGAGGTACCCGACCGGGTGCTGCTCGGGCGGCCCGTCAACAACGTGCGCGTCTACGTCGTCGACGAGCAGCTGTCGTTGGTCCCGCTGGGCGCCCCCGGGCTGATCGCGTTCTCCGGTGTCTGCGTCGGCCGGGGGTACGTCAACGACCCCGAGCGGACCCGGGAGGCGTACCGGACGGACCTGTACCGGCCCGGTGAACGGCTCTACCTGGGCGGGGACTGGGGGCGCTGGCACCCGGGCGGCAAGCTGGAGTTCCTCGGCCGCCGGGACAGCCAGGTCAAGATCCGCGGCTTCCGGATCGAGATCGGCGAGATCGAGAACTCCCTGCTGCGGGTGGACGGAGTACGGGACGGCGCGGTGGTCGTCGCCGAGCGGTCCGGCGGCGGCAAGCAGCTGATCGCCTTCTACTGCGGCAGCCGGCGGCAGCCGGAGGCCCTGCGCGAGGCCCTCGGCGCGGCGCTGCCCGCCTACATGGTCCCGTCGGCCTTCCACTGGCAGGACAGCCTTCCGCTGACCGCCAACGGCAAGATCGACCGAAAGGCCCTGACCGGACTGGCCGAAGCGTCGGCACCGGAAAGGGAACCGGGGGACGACACCGGCCCGCTCGGCCCGACCGAGCGGAGGCTGGCCGCGGCCTGGGCCGAACTGCTCGGGGTGCCCGAGCAGCAGATCGGCCGCACGGACCACTTCTTCGACTCCGGTGGCACCTCCCTGACCGCGGTCAGACTCACCCTCGCGCTCGACCGCGTGGTGTCCCTGAAGGACATCACCCGGCACCCGGTGCTCGCCGACCTGGCCGCCCTCATCGACGGCACGGCCGGGCAGCGCCCGGAGCTGCTGCTGCCCCTGTCGGACGGCAGCGGTGTGCCGGAGTGCGCGCTGGTGTGCTTCCCCTACGCGGGCGGCAACGCGGTCAACTACCAGCCGATGGCGAGCGCGCTGGCCGCCGGCGGAGTGGCGGTCCTCGCCGTGGACCTCCCCGGTCACAACCTGGCCGCACACCCCGAGCCGTTCGCGTCGATCGAGCAGGTGGCCGAGCAGGTCGCCGCCGAGATCACCGCGCGGGGCCTGACCCGGGTCATGCTGTGGGGTCATTCCTCGGGGGCCGCGCCGGCCATGGAGACGGCCAGGAGGCTTGAGCGGCGCGGCGTGCGCGTGACACGGGTGTTCCTCGGAGCGCACCTGCTCGGCACGGCCGCCGACCGGCACACCGCCATCGGTGAACTGACGAACCGTACCGACGCCGAGATCGCGGCGCGGCTGGCCGCGGACGGCGGCTACACGGAACTGGCGGAGCTGAACGAGCGGCACGCCGAACACATCGGTGCGGCCTACCGGCACGACTGTGTCTGTGCCCACCGCTACTTCCGCGAGGCCCTCGAAGCGCCGCCGCCGGTGCGGCTGTCCGCGCCGGTCACGGTGGTCGTCGCCGCCGACGACCCGTACACCGCCGGATACGCCGACCACCACCGGGACTGGCTGCTCCTGGCCGAACACGTCGATCTGCACGAACTCGCGGACGGGGGCCACCACTTCCTTCGCACCCGTCCGGCCGAGGCGGCACAGGCCGTCCTGGGCACCGTCGTACCACTTGCCTCCTCCTGAGACCCGTCGCATCCCAGGCGGTCGACCGAAAGGAATTCCGAGATGCCGTTCTCATCCCTGGCATCAGCGCTCGACGTGGAGCTGAGACCGGACAGGCCGGCGCTGCTGCACGTCGATCCCCTCGACGACGCCCCGAGCTGGGCGGCCGAGTACCGCGAGGCGCTGCGCGCGCAGGTCACCGAGCACGGGGCGTTGATCGTCCGTGGCCTCGGGCTGCGGGACATCGACCAGGTCGGTGCCGTCTTCGCGCGTCTGACCGGCGGTCTGATGACGGAGAGGGAGGCCTTCGCCCCCCGTCAGGCCCACCTGCCCGGGCTGTACGCGTCCACGACCTGGCCCGCCAACCAGCCCATGTGCATGCACCACGAGCTCAGTTACCCGCTTCAGGTGCCCGGCCTGATGCTGTTCGCCTGCCTGACCGCACCCGAGCAGGGCGGGGCGACGGCGGTGGCCGATGCCGAAGAGGTGCTGCGGGCGCTGCCCACCGGACTCACCGAACGGTTCGGGCGGGAGGGCTGGGTACTGACCCGCACCTACAACGACGAGATCGGGGCCAGCCTGGTGGAGTCGTTCGGCACCGGCGACCGCGCCGAGATCGAGCGCTACTGCCGGGCCAACGCCATCGACTTCACCTGGCAGTCCGACGGGACACTGCGCACCGAGCAGCGCCGCAGCGCCGTCGTCCGGCACCCGCTCACCGGCCGGCGCTGCTGGTTCAACCAGATCGCCTTCCTCAACGAATGGACACTGGCCCCGGAGGTGCGCGAGTACCTGGTGGACGTCTACGGCCAGGACGCACTGCCCTTCAACACCCGCTACGGCGACGGCAGCCCGATCGGCGAGGACGTCGTCCGGCTGATCAATTCCGCCTACGAGGCACACACCCGGCGCGAACCCTGGCAGGCCGGCGACCTGCTGCTCGTGGACAACATCCGCACCGCGCACAGCAGGGAGGCCTTCACCGGAGAGCGGCAGGTACTGGTGGGCATGGCCGAGCCCCTTCGGCCGGCCGACCACACGTCGACCCCGGAGGCGAGCGAGCGATGACCGACGTACTGTCGTCGGCGGACCGGCAGGCCACGCCCGCGCCGGTTTCCGTGCCGACGTTCGCGGTGATCACCGGTGAACAGGTACAGCGAGCACTGAACGGGCGCGAGAAGCAGCTCGTGGAACTGGTCGAGGCCGCCTACCGGCTGCACGACGCCGCAGACACGGTCAACCCGCCGTCGTACTTCCTGCGCTTCCCCGACCGCCCCACCTCCCGGATCATCGCCCTGCCGGCCTCCATCGGCGGGCCGGCCCCCGTGGACGGCCTCAAGTGGATCTCCAGTTTTCCGCAGAACGTCGAGGCCGGGCTGCCACGAGCGTCCGCGGTGCTCATCCTCAACGACCACGACACGGGCTACCCGTTCGCCTGCCTGGAGAGCTCGATCATCAGCGCCACCAGGACCGCGGCGTCCGCCGCGCTGGCCGCCGACCGGCTCAGCCGCGGCCGTCGACGCCCCACCCGTGTCGGATTCTTCGGCACGGGCCTGATCGCCCGCTACATCCACACCTTCCTGAACGGCACGGGCTGGGCCTTCGAGGCGGTCGGCGTGCACGATGTGTCCGCCGACAGCGCCGCCGGCTTCTGCGGCCATCTGCGGCAGGCCGGCACCACCGCACCGATCACCGTCCACGAAAGCGCCGAGGACCTCGTCCGCTCCAGCGACCTCGTCGTCTTCGCCACCATCGCCGGCCGGCCACACGTCACGGATCCGGCCTGGTTCAGCCACAACCCCCTGGTCCTGCACGTGTCCCTGCGCGACCTCGCCCCCGAGATCCTGCTCGGCGCGGCCAACTATGTCGACGACGTCGAACACTGCCTGAAGGCGGACACGTCGCCCCATCTGGTGGAACAGCTCACCGGCAACCGCGACTTCCTGAACGGAACGCTCAGCGACGTCATGGCCGGGCGCACCACACCGCCGGCCGACCGGCCGGTGGTCTTCTCGCCGTTCGGGCTCGGTGTTCTCGACCTGGCCGTCGGCAAGTACGTCTACGACGAAGTGTCCCGGGAGGGGGACCTCCGTCTCATCGATGACTTCTTCCACGAACTTCGCCGCTACGGCTGAGGCCGTCGGCCTCGGCCCGGCCCCAGGAGGTCCGCCGTGCCTGTCGTCTCGGCTCCGTACGACTTCAACCAGGGTGATCTCTTCGTCGCTCTGGAGTCGATCTGCGGATACCCGCTCCATTTGAAGTGCGAGGCCTTCAACTTCGCCGGCTCCATCAAACTCAAGGCCGCGAAGGAGATGGTGGAAAGCGCCGAACGTGACGGAATCCTGGCACCGGATTCCGTCCTCGTCGAGTCGTCCTCCGGGAACCTGGGCGTGGCGCTCAGCATGATCGCCGCGAGCAAGGGCTACCGGTTCCTGTGTGTGACGGACTCCCGGTGCAACCTCTCGACCAGACTGCTGATGGAAGCGGTCGGCAGCGAGGTGCACATCGTTGCCGACCAGGACTCCAACGGCGGCTTCCTGGGCACGCGAATCGAGTACGTCCGCGCGCTGTGCGCCGCCGACGACCGGTACGTCTGGCTCAGTCAGTACACCAATGAGGGCAACTGGTGGGCGCACTACCGCACGACGGGTCCGGAGATCGCCCGCCAGTTCCCGGAACTGGACGTCCTCTTCGTCGGGGCGGGCACCACCGGGACCCTGATGGGCTGCGCGCGCTACTTCCGGCAGTGGCACCGGCCCGTGCGGATCGTCGCCGTGGACAGCGTCGGATCCGTGGCGTTCGGCGGCGAGCCGGGCCGCCGGATGATCCCCGGCCTCGGGATGAGCATGCGACCGCCGCTGCTCGACGAGTCCTATGTGGACGAGGTGATCCGAGTGGAGGAGAGGGACACCATCCGTATGTGTCAGCGCATGGCCAGACGCGGCTTCCTCTTCGGCGGCTCCACCGGAACGGTGGTCAGCGCGGCGACGGACTGGCTTGCGCGACACGACCGGCACGCCGTCACCGCGGTGGCCATCGCGCCCGACCTCGGCGAGCGCTACCTCGACACCGTCTACCAGACCAACTGGCTGCAGGACCTGTACGGCGATCAGATACTCGAAACCGTGGACACCGCGGATACCGTACAGGCGGACGCCCTGTCCCAGGAGGCCTAGTCCGCAGCACGTGCACGGGCCCGGCCGGTGATCGACGGGGTGCCGCGGGCTACGGACCCGGCACCCTGCCACCCCCGGGGCCGAGCAGCGGGCAGCAGAGGTCCTTGGCGATCCCGATCCTCATCGCCGGCGTCCTCTCACCAGCGCACGGGCAGCTCCAGGACGCCGTACGTCACCATCATCTCCCGGGTGCCGATCTCCTGCGCCGGAACGGCGAGCTCCAGCCGGGGAAAGCGGCGCAGCAACGACTCGTAGCCGATGGCGAGTTCCAGGCGGGCCAAGTGGTGACCCATGCACTGGTGGGGACCGGTGCCGAAGGCCACGTGCCGGGTCGTGCCGCGGCGGATGTCGAAGGTGTCGGGGTCTTCGAAGCCCAGCGGGTCACGGTTGGCTGCGGGCAGCGACACCGTGACGACCTGGCCCTTGCGGATGGACTGCCCTTCGAACACGAAGTCCTCGGCGGCCACGCGGATCGGTCCGATCTGCACCACGCTGAGGTAGCGCAGCAGCTCTTCGACGGCGTCGTCCATCAGCGACCAGTCGGCGCGCAGGGCGGCCAGCTGCTCGGGGTGGCGCAGCAGGGCGTAGGTGCCCAGCGCCAGCATGTTGGTCGTGGTCTCCAGGCCGGCGATGAGAAGAACGATCGTGATCCCGAGCAGCTCTTCGTCGGTCAGGTCGGTCTCGACGGTGAGCCTGCCGAGGATGTCCGGGCCCGGGTGCTTGCGTGCGGCTGCGATCAGGGCGTGGAGCATGCCGCCGAGGGCCGTCATCGACTGTTGCATCTCCTCTCCGCTGCTGGAGAGGCTGAAGAGGACGTCGACGTGATGCCCGAACTGTGCACGGTCCGTCTCCGGCAGCCCGAGCAGTTCCGAGGTGACCAGCGTGGGCAGGGGCTTGGCGAAGGCCTGTACCAGGTCCACCGGGCCGCCCCGGTTCGCCATCTCGTCCAGCAGGCGATCCGTCATCTCCTGGATACGCGGACGGAGTTGCCGTACGCGACGGATGGTGAAGTGCTTGCTCAGCAGACGGCGGTAGCGGGTGTGCTCGGGCGGGTCCATGTTGACGAACATGCCCGCGGGCAGTGCGTCGGTGCTCAGCTCGGAACCCGGCACCTTCACCGGAGAACGCTTCCCGGCCGGCAAGGAGCTGAACCGGGGGTCGGTCAGCACGGACCGCGCGGTCTGCAGGCCGGTGACCAGGTGGCCGACGTGCCCATCGGGGTACCGCAGCGGGGTCATCGGGCATTCCTCGCGCGCTTGCGTGAAGAGGGCGGGCGGATCGAAAGGGCAGCCTGTGGGGCGTGCTGTGGGAAAGGGCCGCGCTGAGTGATCGCCGGCTGCTTGCACATGCACCATGAAAGACCTGGGACCTCATCATCGGAGGGAATTGGAGGATTCTGTATAAGCTGCAGTTCTCCCACAACTGTCCCTAGGGTTCTCCTTAGAGATGTCCCCGCCCGTCCGTGCTCGTGCACGTCGCCCCTTGGGGATTCCCCTAAATCTGATCTGCTGCGGCGGCGGAGCGCGGCTTCGGGACCGAAACTGGGGTCACACCGCAACTCGTTGGACGCCCGGTCATGCCGATCGCCTGTGCCGTGGCCGCCTCGGTGCGGTGCCTTTTCATTCTCTGTGTGGGTGGGTGGAGTGCAACATGGTCGAGTCCGAGCTCAAGGGAATGGGAAATCGGGCCGGTTCGGCTTCGGCGGATTCGGCCGATGGCATAGCTGTCATCGGCCTGGCGTGCCGACTGCCGGGCGCCGCCGACCCGGCCGCCTTCTGGCGGCTGCTCAGCGAGGGCGCGGACGCGATCACCGACGTCCCCCCGGACCGGTGGAACGGGGCAGCGGTGGCTGACGCCGACCCGTCCGCACCCGGCAGGACCGACATCCGCCGGGGCGGATTCCTCGACGGCATCGGCCACTTCGACGCCGGGTTCTTCGGGCTCTCCCCCAAGGAGGCCGCCGCCATGGACCCGCAGCAGCGGCTCGTGCTGGAGCTGGCCTGGGAAGCGCTGGAGGACGCGCACGTGCGCGCCGAGACGCTGCGCTCCACCCGCACCGGAGTGTTCGTCGGCGCCATCTGGGACGACTACGCGACCCTGCACCACCGCTCCGGGCTCACGGCCATCTCCCCGCACACCGTCACCGGCCTGCACCGCAGCATCATCGCCAACCGGGTCTCCTACTTCCTCGGTCTGAACGGCCCCAGCCTGACCGTGGACTCCGGCCAGTCCTCTTCCCTGGTCTCGGTCCACCTGGCCTGCGAGAGCCTCCGCAAGGGCGAATCGACGATCGCCCTCGCCGGCGGCGTGAACCTCAACATCGTCCCCGAGAGCACCCTCGGCGCCGCCAAGTTCGGCGGCCTGTCCCCCGACGGCCGCTGCTACACCTTCGACGCCCGCGCGAACGGCTACGTCCGCGGCGAGGGCGGCGGCATCGTCGTCCTCAAACCTCTCGCCCGGGCCGTCGCCGACGGCGACCCCGTCTACTGCGTGATCCGCGGCAGCGCGGTCAACAACGACGGTGGCGGCGACGGGCTGACCGTACCCCTGCAGTCCGGGCAGGAACAGGTGCTCCGGCTCGCCTACGAACGGGCCGGGACCGACCCCGCCCACGTCGGCTACGTGGAGTTGCACGGCACCGGCACCAAGGTCGGCGACCCCATCGAGGCAGCCGCGCTCGGCGCGGTGCTCGGCACGGGACGCGAGCCCGGCCACCCGCTGCGGGTCGGCTCGGCCAAGACCAACGTCGGCCACCTGGAGGGCGCAGCCGGCATCACCGGCCTGCTGAAGGCCGTCCTGTCGCTCCACCACCGCGAACTGCCCGCCAGCCTCAACTTCGAGACGCCGAACCCGGCGATCCCGCTGGACCGGCTGAACCTGCGGGTGCAGGCCGAGCACGGCGAATGGACCGCCGAGGACGGCCGCCCGCTGCTCGCCGGCGTCAGCTCGTTCGGCATGGGCGGCACCAACTGCCACATCGTGCTGGCGGAACACCGGGCGACGGCAGCCGCGATCACGGAGGGGAGAGCGCAGACGGGTACGGGCGCGACTCCGACCCTTTGGCCACTGTCCGCCAAGACCGCATCCGGGCTGCGCGCCCAGGCCGCCGCCCTCCTCGCACACGCCGAGTCCCACCCCGGCCTCGCCCTGCCCGACGTCGGCTGGTCGCTGGCCACCGGCCGCACCGCCTTCGAGCACCGGGCCGTCGTCGTGGGCGAGGACCGCGACGACTTCCTGCGCGCCCTGCGCGAACTGTCCACCGGCGGCATCGACGCCGCACTCACCACGGGCCGCACGGGCCCGCGCGGCGAACTCGCCTTCCTCTTCTCGGGCCAGGGCAGCCAGCGAGCCGGCATGGGCCGCGAACTGGCCGAGGCCGCACCGGCGTTCGCCACCGCGCTGGTCGAGGTGTGCGCACACCTCGACCCCTTGCTGCCGCGGCCCCTGCGCGAGGTCATGTTCGCCCCTGAGGGCACCGCGGAAGCGGCCGAACTCGACCGGACCCTCTACACGCAGACCTCGCTGTTCGCCGTCGAGGTCGCCCTGTTCCGGCTTCTGGAGAGCTGGGGCATCACCCCCGGCGTGCTCATGGGCCACTCCATCGGCGAACTCGCCGCCGCGCACGTGGCCGGCGTCCTCTCGCTCGCCGACGCCTGCGCCCTCGTGGCCGCGCGCGGCCACCTGATGCAGGCGCTGCCGGCCGGCGGTGCCATGATCGCCGTCCAGGCCACGGAGGACGAGGTCCGCGACCGCATCGGCGACCGCACGGACCGCGTGAGCATCGCCGCGCTGAACGGCCCGGACTCCGTCGTCGTCTCCGGCGACGAGCACCTCGCCACCGAGATCGCCGACGCCTTCGCCGCCCTGGGCCGCAAGACCAGCCGGCTGCGGGTCAGCCACGCCTTCCACTCACCGCACATGGAACCCATGCTGGCGCAGTTCCGCGACGTGGCCGAGGGCCTGACCTTCCACGCCCCACGCATCCCGATCGTGTCCAACGTGACAGGCCGGCTGTCCGAGGAGCCCTCGGGGTACGAAGGGTGCACGGCCGCGTACTGGGTCCGCCACGTGCGCGAGGCGGTCCGCTTCGCCGACGGCGTCGCCCGCCTCGACGAGCGGGGCGTCCGCACCTACCTGGAGCTCGGCCCCGGCGGCGTCCTCACCTCCATGGCCCGCGCCGGCACTGACAGCGAGTCCCTGTTCGTCCCCGCCCTGCGCGCCCGTCGCCCCGAGGCGCAGGCCCTGCTGGCGGCGGTCGCCTCGCTGCACGTCCACGGCGTGGAGCCGGACTGGGACGCGCTGTTCGGCGGCGGGCGAGGCGTACGCCGCAAGGTCGAGCTTCCCACCTACGCGTTCGAACGGCAGCGGTACTGGCTGGACGGCGCCACCACGTCGTCCGTCGCCATCACCGGCCGGGCTCCTGCGGCTCCCCGGCCGGACGCCGTCGCCGAGACCGGCAGCACGCCCGCCGGAGCCCTGGGCCGGCGGCTGGCCGGACTGCCCGAGTCCGAACGCGGCGACGCCGTGCTCGACCTGGTCCGCGCACACATCGCCGCCGTCCTGGGCCACGCCGAAGCCCGCCGGGTCGAGACCGAGTGGACGTTCAAGGACCTCGGCTTCGACTCGCTCAGTTCGGTGGAACTGCGCAACCAACTCGGCGAGGCCACCGGGCTGCGCCTGCCCAGCGGGCTGCTCTTCGACCACCCGACCCCTGCCGCGCTCGCCCGCCACCTCGCCGCCCGGTCCCTGGGCGACGAGGACGCGGCGGCCGCCGCGCCCGCGACGCCGGCCGACCCCGACGAGCCCATCGCCATCGTGGCCATGAGCTGCCGCCTGCCCGGTCAGGTGAGCTCCCCCGAGGACCTGTGGCGGCTGGTCGCCTCCGGCGGCGACGCGATCACCGGATTCCCGGCGGACCGCGGCTGGGACATCGAAGCGCTCTACGACCCGGAGCCCGGCACACCCGGCAAGTCCTCGACCCGGTACGGCGGCTTCCTGCACGAGGCGGCCGAGTTCGACGCCGGCTTCTTCGGCATCAGCCCCCGCGAGGCCGCCGCGATCGACCCGCAGCAGCGGCTGGTCCTGGAGACCGCGTGGGAGGCCTTCGAGCGGGCCGGCATCGACCCCGCCACGCTGCGCGGGAGCCGGGCGGGCGTGTTCATCGGCGCGACGGCACAGGACTACGGCCCCCGGCTGCACGAGCCCGTCGACGGCATCGACGGCTACCTGCTGACTGGCACGACGACCAGCGTCGCCTCGGGCCGCGTGGCCTACTCGTTCGGCCTCGAAGGCCCCGCGGTCACGATCGACACGGCCTGCTCCTCGTCCCTGGTCGCCCTCCACCTGGCCGTCCAGTCGCTGCGGAGCGGCGAGTGCTCGATGGCCCTGGCCGGCGGCGTCACCGTGATGTCCACGCCCGGCATGTTCGTGGAGTTCAGCCGTCAGCGCGGCCTGTCGGCGGACGGCCGCTGCAAGGCGTTCGCGGCCGGCGCGGACGGTACGGGCTGGGCCGAAGGCGTCGGCATGCTCCTGGTGGAGCGGCTGTCCGACGCCCGGCGCAACGGCCACCAGGTACTGGCCGTCGTACGGGGCAGCGCGGTCAACCAGGACGGCGCGTCGAACGGACTCACGGCGCCCAACGGCCCCTCCCAGCAACGCGTCATCCGCCAGGCCCTGGCCGCCGCCGGACTCGCGCCCGCGGACGTCGACGCCGTGGAGGCGCACGGTACGGGCACCCGGCTCGGCGACCCGATCGAGGCGGAAGCCCTCATCGCCGCCTACGGCAAGGACCGGGACGGCGACCGGCCGCTGTGGCTGGGCTCGCTGAAGTCGAACATCGGTCACACGCAGGCCGCGGCGGGCGTGGCCGGCGTGATCAAGATGGTCATGGCGATGCGGCACGGCGTGCTGCCACAGACCCTGCACGTGGACGAGCCGACCCCGCACGTGGACTGGGCGGCAAGCGGCGTACGACTGCTGACCGAGGCGATGGAGTGGCCCGCGCGTGGGGTTCCGCGCCGGGCCGCGGTGTCCTCCTTCGGCATCAGCGGCACCAACGCGCACGTCATCGTCGAACAGGCCGCGACGAGCGAAGAGCCCGCCCGCGGCACGGCCATAGCGGGACCGGTCCCGTGGGTGCTGTCGGCGAAGAGCGATGCGGCGCTGCGGGAGCAGGCGGTCCGGCTGCTGTCCTTCCTGGAGGCCGAGGGCGTCGGGGGCGTCGAGGATGCCGGGGGCGTCGGGGACGCTGGGGTTCGGCTGGAGGATGTGGCGTTCTCGCTGGCGACGTCGCGTGCGGTGCTGGAGCGTCGTGCGGTGGTCGTGGGGGAGGAGCTTGGGGAGTTCCGCCGGGGGTTGGAGGGGCTTGTTTCCGGGGCTGCTCCGGTGGGCGGTGTCGTTGGGGCAAGGTGGGGTTCTTGTTCTCGGGTCAGGGGTCGCAGCGGTTGGGGATGGGGCGTGAGCTGTACGGGTCCTATCCGGTGTTCGCGGCGGCGTACGACGAGGTGTGTGCGCTTTTGGACGCGCCGGTCGATGTCGACTCGGAGGAGCTCGACCAGACGGGGTCGACGCAGCCGGCGTTGTTCGCCGTTGAGGTGGCGTTGTTCCGGCTGCTGGAGTCGTGGGGCATCCGGCCGGATTACGTGGCCGGTCACTCGGTGGGTGAGATTGCGGCTGCTCATGTGGCGGGTGTGTTGTCGCTGGAGGATGCGGCGAAGTTGGTGTCGGCGCGTGCGGCGTTGATGCAGGCGTTGCCCGCGGGTGGTGCGATGGTCGCGGTTCAGGCGACCGAGGAGGAGGTGCTGCCGCACCTGACCGACGGCGTCGGTATCGCGGCGGTCAACGGCCCGCGGTCCGTTGTGGTTTCCGGTGCTGAGGACGCGGTGCTGGAGATTGCTGAGGTCTTCAGTCAACAGGGCCGTAAGACAAGCTGGTTGAAGGTCAGTCACGCGTTCCATTCGCCGTTGATGGATCCGATGCTGGCGGAGTTCGCGGAGGCTGTTCGTGGTCTGTCGTTCAACGAGCCGCGGATTCCCGTCGTTTCGAATCTCACCGGCCGGCTGGCCGAGCCGTACACGCCGGAGTACTGGGTGCGGCACGTGCGTGAGGCGGTGCGTTTCGCCGACGGCGTGCGGAGCCTGCACGAGCTGGGTGTGACCACGTTCGTGGAGATCGGCCCCGGTGGTGTCCTCAGTGGCATGGCGCAGGGCTGTGTGGACGACGTCGTCACCATCCCCGTACTCCGAGCCGACCGCCCCGAGCCGTACGCGCTCGTCACCGCCGTCGGGCAGTTGCACACCCATGGCATCTCGCCCGACTGGCAGGCGTTCTTCCCGGGCGCCCGGCGCGTCGACCTGCCGACGTACGCCTTCCAGCGCGAGCGCTACTGGCTCGATGCGCCTCAGGCGGCGACCGTCGGCGCCCCGGAGGCGGTGGACGCAGAGTTCTGGGACTCCGTCGAGAGCGAGGACCGGGCGTCTCTCGGTGCGCTCCTGGGACTGGAGCCCGCCGAACTGGACGTGGTCGCACCCAAGCTGTCCGCCTGGCGCCGGCAGCGGCGCGAGCGGTCCACCGCCGACGGCTGGCGCTACCGGATCACCTGGCAGCCGCTCGGCGACCTGGCCGGGGCCGCTCCGCCGGGGACCTGGCTCTACGTGGTCTCGGAGGAGACCGCATGGACCGAGGCGATCCGCGCCGGGCTCACGGAACTCGGCGTCGCGCTCGTACCGTTCGCCGTGGGCGAGGACACCGACCGCGACGCGCTCGCCCGGGCCTTCGCCGACGCCGGGCACGAGCACGCCGACGGCATCCTGTTCGCCGCAGCACAGGGAGCAGCGGGGACGGACGCCCTCCAGCGGCTCGTCCTGCTCGTCCAGGCCCTCGGCGACGCCGGGATCGAGGCCCCGCTGTGGTGCCTGACCAGCGGCGCCGTGTCGACCGGCACGGCGGACCCGCTGACCGACCCCGTCTCCGCCCAGCTCTGGGGCCTGGGCAGGGTCGTCGCCCTGGAACAGCCGCAGCGCTGGGGCGGGCTCGTCGACCTGCCCGCCGAGCTCGACTCCCGCGCGCTGGAGCGGCTTTCCGGCCTGCTGGCCCAGGCCGACGAGGACCAGCTCGCCGTACGCGCCTCCGGCGTGTCCGGCCGCCGCCTCGTGCGCGCGCCGCAGAGCGCGGCACCGGCGGAGGCACCCTGGTCGCCGCGCGGCACCGTGCTCGTGACCGGTGGTACGGGCGCGCTGGGCGGGCACGTGGCCCGCTGGCTCGCCGGTGCCGGTGCCGAGCACCTGGTGCTCACCAGCCGCCGGGGCCCCGAAGCCCCGGGCGCCGCCGAACTCAAGGCGGAGCTGGAGGAGTTGGGCGCTCAGGTCACCGTCGCCGCGTGCGATGCGGCCGACCGCGACGCGCTCGCCGAGTTGTTCGGCCGGCACACCGTGAACGCCGTGGTGCACACCGCAGGCGTACTCGACGACGGCCTGGTCGAATCGCTCACACTCGAGCGCCTCGACCACGTGCTGCGCCCCAAGGTGGACGCAGCGCTCCACCTGCACGAACTCACCCGGGACCGCCAGGACCTCGACGCGTTCGTGCTCTTCTCCTCGATGACCGGTGTCTGGGGCAACGGCGGCCAGGGCGCCTACGGTGCCGCGAACGCCTTCCTCGACGCCCTCGCCGAGCAGCGCCGCGCGCAGGGCCTGCCCGCGCTGGCCGTCGCGTGGGGATCCTGGGCGGACGGAGGCATGGCCGACGGCGCCGCCGGTGACCACCTGCGGCGGCGCGGCGTACGGGCGATCGCGTCCCTCCCCGCGATCTCCGTGCTGCACGGTGCGCTGACCCACGGCGAGACCTCCGTGACCGTCGCGGACGTGGACTGGGAGCGCTTCGTCCCGGCCTTCGCCGGCACGCGGCCCTGCCCGCTGCTGCACGGCGTGCCCGAGGCCCGCAAGGCCCTCGAAGCACGCGCCCAGGCCGCGCAGAGCGCCGAAGTGCCCGCGTCCGCGCTGGTCCAGCGCCTCCTCGCCGCCACGCCGGGGGAGCGGGGCCGCATCCTGCTGGACCTGGTCCGCGAGCAGGCCGCCATGGTGCTCGGCCACACGGGCAAGGGCGCCTTCGAAGCCGACCGGACCTTCCGCGAGACCGGCTTCGACTCGCTCACCGCCGTCGAACTGCGCCACAGGCTCACCACGGCCACCGGCCTCAAGCTGCCCACCACCCTGGTCTTCGACCACCCGACCCCCACCGCCCTCGCCGGTCACCTGGGCGAGGAACTCCTCGGCCGGCCCGGGCTGGAGGCGGACGCCGCGCGGGCGACGGCCGCCGCCACGGCCGACGAGCCCCTCGCGATCGTCAGCATGAGCTGCCGCTTCCCCGGCGGCGTCCAGTCGCCGGAGGACCTGTGGGAGCTGCTGAGCTCCGGCCGGGACGCGATGTCCGGCTTCCCCACCGACCGCGGCTGGGACATCGACGCGCTCTACGACCCCGACCCCGACCGGCCCGGCAGGACGTACGCCCGCGAGGGCGGCTTCCTCCAGGGCGCCGACCGCTTCGACGCGGGTCTCTTCGGGATCTCGCCGCGCGAGGCGCTGGCCATGGACCCGCAGCAGCGGCTGCTGCTGGAGACCGCGTGGGAGGCCTTCGAGCGCGCCGGTATCGCCCCCGCGTCCGTCCGCGCCAGCCGTACCGGTGTCTTCATCGGCACCAACGGCCAGGACTACGCCAGTGGTCTGCGCAACGCGCCCGAGGGGATAGAGGGGTACGCGCTCACCGGCAAGGCGGCCTCGGTCGTCTCCGGGCGCATCTCCTACACGTTCGGCCTCGAGGGTCCGGCGGTCACGGTCGACACGGCGTGCTCGTCGTCGCTCGTGGCCCTCCATCTCGCCGCGCAGGCACTGCGGAGCGGCGAGTGCTCGATGGCCCTGGTCGGGGGCGTCACCGTCATGACCACACCGGACCTCTTCGTGGAGTTCAGCCGGCAGCGCGGGCTGTCGCCGGACGGCCGGTGCAAGGCGTTCGCGGCCGGTGCCGACGGGACGGGCTGGGGCGAAGGCGTCGGCCTGCTGTTGGTGGAGCGGCTCAGCGACGCCGAGCGCAACGGCCACCGCGTGCTGGCCGTGGTGCGGGGCAGCGCGGTGAACCAGGACGGTGCGTCGAACGGTCTGACGGCGCCCAACGGTCCGGCGCAGCAGCGGGTGATCCGGCAGGCGCTGGCGTCCGCCGGGCTCGCGCCGGCCGACGTGGACGCCGTCGAGGCGCACGGTACGGGCACCCGGCTCGGCGATCCGATCGAGGCGCAGGCGCTCCTCGCCACGTACGGGCAGGAACATTCCGACGACCGGCCGGTGTGGCTGGGCTCGGTCAAATCCAACATCGGCCACACGCAGGCCGCCGCGGGCGTCGCCGGTGTGATCAAGATGGTGCTGGCGATGCAGTACGGCGTGCTGCCGCAGACGCTCCATGTGGACGAGCCGACCGCGCACGTCGACTGGTCGGCGGGCGCCGTACGGCTGCTGACCGAGCCGGTGCAGTGGCCCGGGACCGCCAGGCCCCGCCGGGCCGCGGTGTCGTCCTTCGGTATCGGCGGCACCAACGCACACACGATCATCGAGGAGGCACCCGCCGCGGCCGTGGCCGAGCCGGCCCGGCACCACCGCCCAGTGCCCGTGCCGTGGGTGCTGTCGGCAAAGAGCGAAGAGGCGCTGCGGGCCCAGGCCGAGCGTCTGCTGGCCTTCGCGACCGACGACGTGTCGCCCGTCGACGCCGGATTCTCGTCGGCCACCACGCGGTCGGCGCTGGAGCACCGGGCCGCGGTGATCGGCACCGACCCGGCCGAGCTGCGGGCGGGACTGGAGGCCCTCGCGGCAGGCGAGCCGGCGGCGAACGTCGTCGCCGCGCGCGCTCACTCGGCGGACAAGGTCGGGTTCTTGTTCTCGGGTCAGGGGTCGCAGCGGTTGGGGATGGGGCGTGAACTCTACGACGCCTTCTCTGTGTTCGCGGCGGCGTACGACGAGGTGTGCGCGCTTTTGGACGCGCCGGTCGATGTCGACTCGGAGGAGCTCGACCAGACGGGTTCGACGCAGCCGGCGTTGTTCGCGGTTGAGGTGGCGTTGTTCCGGTTGCTGGAGTCGTGGGGTGTGCGGCCGGATTACGTGGCCGGTCACTCGGTGGGTGAGATTGCGGCTGCTCATGTGGCGGGTGTGTTGTCGCTGGAGGATGCGGCGAAGTTGGTGTCGGCGCGTGCGGCGTTGATGCAGGCGTTGCCCGCGGGTGGTGCGATGGTCGCGGTTCAGGCGACCGAGGAGGAGGTGCTGCCGCACCTGACCGACGGCGTCGGTATCGCGGCGGTCAACGGCCCGCAGTCGGTGGTGGTTTCCGGTGCTGAGGACGCGGTGCTGGAGATTGCTGAGGTCTTCACTCGACAGGGCCGTAAGACAAGCCGGTTGAAGGTCAGTCACGCGTTCCATTCGCCGTTGATGGATCCGATGCTGGAGGAGTTCGCGGAGGCTGTTCGCGGTCTGTCGTTCAACGAGCCGCGGATTCCCGTCGTTTCGAACCTCACCGGCCGGCTGGCCGAGCCGTACACGCCGGAGTACTGGGTGCGGCACGTGCGTGAGGCGGTGCGCTTCGCCGACGGCGTGCGGACCCTGCACGAGCTGGGTGTGACCACGTTCGTGGAGATCGGCCCCGGTGGTGTCCTCAGCGGTATGGCGCAGGGCTGTGTGGACGACGTCGTCACCATCCCCGTACTCCGAGCCGACCGCCCCGAACAGCAGGCCGTCACCACCGGGTACGCCCAACTGCACGTCACCGGCGCCGAAGTGGACTGGCACGCCTTCTACCCGGGCGCCCGGCGGATCGACCTGCCCACGTACGCCTTCCAGCACGAGCGCTACTGGATCGACGCGCCCGCCTCCGCCGGTGACATGCGCGCGGTGGGGCAGGGCGAAGCCGGTCACCCGCTCCTGGGCGCCGCCGTGCCGCTGGCCGGCGACGACGGACACCTGCTCACCGGGCGGCTCTCGACGCACACGCACCCGTGGCTGGTGGACCACGCCGTCCGTGGGGTCGCACTCCTGCCGGGAACCGCGTTCGTCGAGCTGGCGATCACGGCTGCGGACGCCGTGGGCTGCGACCTGGTGGAAGAGCTGACGCTGGAGACACCGCTGCTCGTGCCCGAGCGCGGCGGCGTCGCCGTACAGGTGCGCGTCGGCGCCGACGACGGCTCGGGCCGCAGGCCGCTGACCGTGCACTCGCGCAGCGACGACGGGGACGTGTGCGCCCACGAGGACGACTCCGAGCGGCCGTGGGTCCGGCACGCGTCCGGCTCGCTGACCGTCGCCACGGGAGGGCCCGTGGACGGCTCGCTCGCCGCGTGGCCGCCCGTGGGTGCGGAGCCGGTCGACGTCGACGGCTTCTACGACCGCCTCGCCGGCATGGCGCTCGACTACGGCCCCGTCTTCCAGGGGCTGCGCGCCGCGTGGCGCAGCGGCGACGACTTCTTCGCCGAGGTGGAGCTGCCCGGCGCGGAGCGGACGGACGCGGGCGCGTACGGCCTGCACCCCGCGCTGTTCGACGCCGCCCTGCACACCGTCTGGCTGGGCGCGGTCGAGCCCGAGGCCGGGACGGGCAACGGGCTGCTGCCGTTCGCCTGGAGCGGCGTGCGCCTGGCGGCTGCCGGAGCCTCCGGCCTGCGCGTGAAGGTCTCGCGCGCCGGGACCTCCACGGTGTCGCTGGTGCTGGCCGACGGCACCGGTGAGCCGGTCGCGCAGGTCGACTCGCTGACGCTGCGCCCGGTGCCCGCCGACCGGTTGCGCACCGGTTCCGGCAGCGACGACGCGGTCTTCGGCCTGGAGTGGACGCCGGTCGGCCTGCCGTCCGCGCCGGCTGGCATGAGGATCGAGACGTACGACGATCTCGCCGCTCTTCGGGCCGCTGCCTCGCCGGCGGACACCGATGCCGATACCGATGCCGGGGCCGTCGTCGATGCCGTGGTCGTGCCGTGCCCGACCGGAGCCGGCGCGGACCTGGCCACCCGGGTCCGTGAGGTCACCCACGCCGTGCTGGAGCTGGTGCAGTGGTGGCTGGCCGAGGAACGCCCGGCGCGCCTGGTGCTGGTGATGCGTACGGGCGACCTCGCCCAGTCGGCGGTCCGCGGTCTGGTGCGCTCGGCGCAGACCGAGAACCCCGACCGCATCGTGCTGGTCGAGACCTCAAGGGATGCCCGCGCCGACGCCGGTCTCGCCCGGGTGCTGCCCGGCCTGATCGCGTCGGGTGAGCCGCAGGCCGCGGTGCACGCGGACGACGAGGTCCGGGTGCCGAGGCTGGTCCGCGTCGCCGCGCCGGACGCGGAGCCGGAGCATCCCGGCCTCGGCTCCGGCACCGTCCTGCTGACCGGTGCGTCGGGCGGGCTGGGCGGGCTGTTCGCCCGGCACCTGGTCGCCGAGCACGGCGTCCGCAGTCTGCTGCTCGTCAGCCGCCGCGGCGGGAACGCACCCGGCGCGGCCGAACTCGCCGCCGAACTGACCGAGCAGGGCGCCGACGTCACCTGGGCCGCGTGTGATGTGGCCGACCGCGACGCCGTCCGCGCACTCCTGGCCGGGCCCGGGCAGAACCTGTCCGCGATCATTCACACCGCCGGCGTCCTGGACGACGGAACCATCGGCTCGCTGACCCCCGAGCGGCTGGACACCGTGTTCCGCCCGAAGGTGGACGCGACGCTGAACCTGCACGACCTGGCGGCCGAGTTGTCCGGCGACCTGTCCGCGTTCGTGCTCTTCTCCTCGGTGGCGGGCACCCTCGGCACGCCGGGTCAGGGGAACTACGCCGCTGCCAACACTTTCCTCGACGCCCTCGCCGAGCACCGCCGTGCCGCCGGCCTGCCCGCTACGTCGCTGGCCTGGGGCCTGTGGGCGCAGGACAGCGAGAGCGCCATGACCGGCGGCCTCGACCACACCGATCTCACGCGCATCAAGCGCATGGGCCTCGCCGCGATCCCGTCGGCGGACGGCCTGCGGATGTTCGACGCGGCACTGGCCACCGACCGGGCAGGAGTCGCCCCGATCCGGCTCGACACGTCCGCCTTCCGCGACGGACAGGGGCAGCCCGTGCCGCCGGTCCTGCGCGCACTGGTGCGGGTCGCGCCGGTGCGGCGCACGGCGCAGAGCGCGCCGAAGGGATCGCTGGGTCAGCGGCTGGCCGGGCTGCCGGAGGCCGAGCGCGAGCAGGCGGTGCTGGACCTGGTGCGTACCGAGGTCGCCGCCGTGCTCGGGCACGCCGGCACACGGTCGGTCGGCGCGGACGACTCGTTCAAGGACATCGGGTTCGACTCGCTGACCGCCGTCGAACTGCGCAACCGGCTCAACTCGGCCGTCGGCACACGCCTGCCCGCCACCCTGATCTTCGACTACCCGAACCCGCTCACCCTCGCCCGCTTCCTGACCGCCGAAGCCGCGGGCTCCGGCGAGGCGGCGGCAGCCGCGCCGGTGACCCTCTCGACGGCCACCGGAACGGCGGACGAACCCATCGCGATCGTGGGCATGGCCTGCCGCTACCCCGGCGGCGTGCGGTCGCCCGAAGACCTGTGGCAGCTGGTGTTCTCCGGCCGCGACGCCGTGTCGGGCTTCCCCGAGGACCGCGGCTGGGACGTGGAGAAGCTCTACGACCCGAACCCCGACCAGTGGGGCACCAGTTACACCCGAGAGGGCGGCTTCCTCCACGACGCGGCGGACTTCGACGCCGAGTTCTTCGGGATCTCGCCGCGTGAGGCGCTGGCGATGGACCCGCAGCAGCGGTTGCTGCTGGAGACGTCGTGGGAGGCGTTCGAGCGGGCCGGGATCGACCCGGCGACGGTGCGGGGCAGCAGGACCGGTGTCTTCGCCGGCGTGATGTACCACGACTACGGCGGACGCGTGCACACCTCGCCGGCGGGTCTGGAGGGCTACCTCGTCAACGGCAGCGCGGGCAGCGTCGCTTCGGGGCGCGTCTCGTACACCTTCGGGCTTGAGGGCCCGGCGGTCACCGTCGACACCGCGTGCTCGTCGTCGCTGGTGGCGCTGCACCTGGCGACCCAGGCGCTGCGCAGCGGCGAGTGCTCGATGGCCCTCGTCGGCGGCGTCACGGTGATGGCAGGCCCGTCCGTGTTCGTGGAGTTCAGCCGTCAGCGCGGTCTGTCGGCGGACGGCCGCTGCAAGGCGTTCGCCGCCGCTGCGGACGGTACGGGGTGGGCGGAGGGCGCGGGCATGCTGCTGGTGGAGCGGCTGTCCGACGCCCGCCGCAACGGGCACCGGGTGCTGGCCGTGGTGCGGGGCAGTGCCGTGAACCAGGACGGTGCGTCCAACGGCCTGACGGCGCCGAACGGTCCGGCGCAGCAGCGGGTCATCCGCCAGGCCCTGGCATCGGCCGGTCTGTCTCCCGCCCAGATCGACGTCGTGGAGGCGCACGGTACGGGTACGACGCTGGGTGACCCGATCGAGGCGCAGGCGCTGATCGCCACGTACGGTCAGGAGCGGTCGGAGGACCGGCCGTTGTGGCTGGGTTCGCTGAAGTCGAACATCGGTCATGCGCAGGCGGCTGCGGGTGTCGGTGGTGTGATCAAGATGGTCATGGCGATGCGGCACGGTGTGCTGCCGCAGACGCTGCACGTGGACGAGCCGACGCCGCATGTGGACTGGTCGGCGGGCGCGGTGCGGCTGCTGACCGAGGCCGTGGAGTGGCCTGAGCGCGACAGGCCGCGCCGGGCCGCGGTGTCCTCCTTCGGTGTGAGCGGCACCAATGCGCACGTGATCGTCGAGCAGGCGCCTGGCGTTGCGGAGGTGTCCCCGGCCTCGGCCTCGGGTGCGGTCGTGCCGTGGGTGCTGTCGGCGAAGAGCGATGCGGCGCTGCGGGAGCAGGCGGGCCGGCTGCTGTCCTTCCTGGACGCCGAGGGCGTCGAGGGCGTCGGGGACGCTGGGGTTCGGCTGGAGGACGTGGCCTTCTCGCTGGCGACGTCGCGTGCGGTGCTGGAGCGTCGTGCGGTGGTCGTGGGGGAGGAGCTTGGGGAGTTCCGGCAGGGGTTGGAGGGGCTTGTTTCCGGGGCTGCTCCGGTGGGCGGTGCCGTCGGGGGCAAGGTCGGGTTCTTGTTCTCGGGTCAGGGGTCGCAGCGGTTGGGGATGGGGCGCGAACTCTACGACGCCTTCCCGGTGTTCGCGGCGGCGTACGACGAGGTGTGTGCGCTTTTGGACGCGCCGGTCGACGTCGACTCGGACGAGCTCGACCAGACGGGTTCGACACAGCCCGCCCTCTTCGCTGTCGAGGTCGCCCTGTTCCGGCTTCTCGAATCGTGGGGCCTCCGGCCGGATTACGTGGCCGGTCATTCGGTGGGTGAGATTGCGGCTGCTCATGTGGCGGGTGTGTTGTCGCTGGAGGATGCGGCGAAGTTGGTGTCGGCGCGTGCGGCGTTGATGCAGGCGTTGCCCGCGGGTGGTGCGATGGTGGCGGTACAGGCGGCTGAGGACGAGGTGCTGCCTTATGTGACCGACGAGGTCGGTATCGCCGCGGTCAACGGCCCGCGGTCCGTTGTCGTCTCCGGTGCTGAGGACGCGGTCACGGCGATGACCGAGGTGTTTGCCGGTCAGGGTCGTAAGACAAGCCGGTTGAGGGTCAGTCATGCGTTCCATTCGCCGTTGATGGATCCGATGCTGGAGGAGTTCGCGGAGGCTGTTCGTGGTCTGTCGTTCAACGAGCCGCGGATTCCCGTCGTTTCGAATCTCACCGGTCGGCTGGCCGAGCCGTACACGTCGGAGTACTGGGTGCGGCACGTGCGTGAGGCGGTGCGTTTCGCCGATGGCGTGCGGAGCCTGCACGAGCTGGGTGTGACCACGTTCGTGGAGATCGGCCCCGGTGGTGTCCTCAGTGGTATGGCGCAGGGCTGTGTGGACGACGTCGTCACCATCCCCGTACTCCGAGCCGACCGCCCCGAGCCGTATGCGCTCGTCACCGCCGTCGGGCAGTTGCACACCCATGGCATCTCGCCCGACTGGCAGGCGTTCTTCCCGGGCGCCCGGCGCGTCGACCTGCCGACGTACGCCTTCCAGCGCGAGCGCTACTGGCTCGATGCGCCTCAGGCGTCCGGTGACGTCCGGGCCGCCGGCCTGGGGGCGACGGACCATCCGTTGCTCGGTGCCGCGATCGCGACGGCCGACAGCGACGGGGTCCTGCTCACCGGGCTGCTCTCCCTCGAAACCCACCCGTGGCTCGCCGACCACGCCGTGAACGGTACCGTTCTGCTGCCCGGCACCGCGTTCGTCGAGTTGGCGATCAGGGCGGGCGACGAGACGGGGTGCGGATGGATCGAAGACCTCACCCTTGAGCTTCCCTTGGTCGTGCCCGAGCGCGGTGGCGTCGCCCTTCAGGTGGCTGTCGGCCCGGAGGACGAGTCAGGCCGGCGGCGGCTGAGCGTGCACTCGCGTGTCGGCGACGGTGCGTGGCTGCGGCACGCGACGGGTGTGCTGTCCTCGGCGGAGGCACCGCCCGCCGCGGACCTCGGCGCGTGGCCGCCGGCTGGTGCGGAGGCCGTCGACCTGACGGCGTTCTACGAGGGCATGGCCGCTGCGGGCCTGGACTACGGTCCGGTCTTCCAGGGCCTGCGCTCGGTGTGGCGCGGCGCGGACGACGTCTTCGCCGAGGTCGAGCTGCCCGCGGAGCCTGCTGCCGAGGCGGCGGCGTTCGCACTGCACCCGGCGCTGCTGGACGCCGCCCTGCACGCACTGGCCGCCGGGGGGCTGGTGTCGCTGGACGACAGCCCGGCCCTGCCGTTCGCGTGGTCCGGCGTCGTCGTGCGGGCGGCCGGTGCGGCGATGGCGCGGGTGAAGCTGTCGCGGACGGCCACCGGTTCGGTGACGCTGGCCGTGGCCGATGGCGCCGGTGACCCGGTGGCCTCGGTCGAGTCGCTGTCGTTGCGGGCCGTCTCGGCGGAGCAGTTGCGCGGTGCCGGTGGCGGCGATCAGCTGTTCGGGCTGGAGTGGACACCGTTCACTCTTCCCTCCGCCACCGAGGCGCTGGTGATCGAGACCGTCGCGGACTTCGACGCACTGCGGGCGTCGGAAGGGGCACCGGACGTCGTCGTCGTTCCGTGCCCGGCGGGGTCCGGTGCGGAGACCGCCGACCGCGTGCACAGCACCACGAGCGAGGTGTTGGCGTTGGTGCAGTGGTGGTTGGCGGAGGATGGTGCGGGGCGTTTGGCGTTGGCGACGCGTCCGGGTGATCTGGCTCATGCCGCGGTTTGGGGGCTCGTGCGGTCGGCGCAGTCGGAGAACCCGGACCGGATCGTGCTGGTGGAGGCCGAGGAGACGGAAGCAGTCGTACGTGTGCTGCCCGCCGTGCTCGCTGCCGGTGAGTCGCAGTTCGCGGTGCATGACGGGGAGGTGTTCGTACCGCGCCTGGTGAAGGTGACCGGGACCGCCGCCGGCTCGCCGGACTTCGGCGCGGGCACCGTCCTCGTGACCGGCGCGTCCGGGTCGCTGGGCGGGCTCGTCGCCCGGCACCTGGTCGCCGAGCACGGCGTGCGCAGCCTGCTGCTGCTCAGCCGGCGCGGGGCGCAGGCACCCGGCGCGGTCGAGCTGGAGGCCGAACTGACCGCATGGGGCGCCGAGGTGCGCTGGGCTGCCTGCGACGCGGCCGACCGGGACGCCCTCGCCGCGGTGCTGGCCGGCACACCGGTGACTGCCGTGGTGCACACCGCGGGTGTTCTCGACGACGGCGTGATCGCCGCGCTCACCCCGGAGCGCATGGCGAAGGTGCTGCGTCCGAAGGCCGACGCCGTGCTCAACCTCCATGAGCTGACGAGCGACCTGTCGGCGTTCGTCGTCTTCTCCTCCGTGTCCGGAATCCTGGGCAGCGCGGGACAGGGCAATTACGCGGCGGCGAACACCTTCCTCGACGCCTTCGCCGAAGCCCGCCGCGCCCGGGGGCTCCCCGCCACGTCGCTGGCGTGGGGCCTGTGGGAGCAGGGCAGCGGCATGGCCGACCGGCTCGGCCAGGCGGACCTCACCCGGCTCAAGCGGGCGGGCCTGGCCCCGATAGCCGTCGACGAGGGACTGCGGCTGTTCGACGCGGCGCTGGCCCTGGACCGGGCCGTCGTCGCCCCGCTGCGGCTGGACCTGGGTGGGCTGCGGGGCACGGTGCCGCCGGTCCTGCGAGGGCTGCGCGGCCCCGTACGGGGCACCGCGCGCCGCACGGCGCAGACCGCGCCGAAGGGATCGCTGGGTCAGCGGCTGGCCGGGCTGCCCGAGGCCGAGCGCGGGCAGGTGGTGCTGGACCTGGTGCGTACCGAGGTCGCCGCCGTGCTCGGCCACGCCTCGGCCCAGGCCGTCCAGCCGGAACACGCGTTCCAGGACGCCGGTTTCGACTCGCTCACCTCGGTGGAGCTCCGCAACCGGCTGAACACGGCGACCGGGCTGCGGCTCCCCGCGACCATGGTCTTCGACCACCCCACGCCCGTCGCGCTCTCCCGTTTCCTGCTGGCCGAGACGCTGGGCGTCCAGGAGCGGTCCGAGGCCGCGGTCGCCGCGGTGACCGGGACGGACGAGCCGATCGCGATCGTGGGCATGGCCTGCCGGTTCCCCGGTGACGTGCGGTCGCCCGAAGACCTGTGGAGCCTCGTCGCCTCCGGCGGCGACGCGATCTCGGGATTCCCCGAGGACCGCGGCTGGGACGTCGAGCACCTCTACGACCCGGACCCCGACCGCTCCGGCAAGTCCTACGTGCGCCACGGCGGCTTCCTGCACGAGGCTGCCGCGTTCGACCCGGCCTTCTTCGGGATCTCGCCGCGTGAGGCGCTGGCGATGGACCCGCAGCAGCGGTTGCTGCTGGAGACGTCGTGGGAGGCGTTCGAGCGGGCCGGGATCGACCCGGCGACGGTGCGGGGCAGCAGGACCGGTGTCTTCGCCGGCGTGATGTACCACGACTACGGCGGGCGCGTGAAAACGGCTCCGGAGGGCATGGACGCCTACCTGGGCAGCGGCAGCGCGGGCAGCATCGCCTCCGGCCGGGTCTCGTACACCTTCGGGCTTGAGGGCCCGGCGGTCACGGTGGACACGGCGTGCTCGTCGTCGCTGGTGGCGCTGCACCTGGCGACCCAGGCGCTGCGCACCGGCGAGTGCTCGATGGCGCTGGTCGGCGGTGTCACCGTCATGGCGACTCCCTCGACGTTCGTGGAGTTCAGCCGTCAGCGCGGTCTGTCGGCGGACGGCCGCTGCAAGGCGTTCGCCGCCGGGGCCGACGGCACCGGCTGGGCGGAGGGCGCGGGCATGCTGCTGGTGGAGCGGCTGTCCGACGCCCGGCGCAACGGGCACCAGGTGCTGGCGGTGATCCGCGGTACGGCGGTGAACCAGGACGGCGCGTCGAACGGTCTGACAGCGCCGAACGGTCCCTCGCAACAGCGGGTGATCCGGCAGGCGCTGGCCAACGCCGGCCTGTCTTCGGATCAGGTCGACGCGGTGGAGGCGCACGGTACGGGTACGAAGCTGGGTGACCCGATCGAGGCGCAGGCGCTGATCGCCACGTACGGCCGGGAGCGGTCGGAGGAACGGCCGTTGTGGCTGGGCTCGCTGAAGTCGAACATCGGTCATGCGCAGGCGGCTGCGGGTGTCGGTGGTGTGATCAAGATGGTCATGGCGATGCGGCACGGTGTGCTGCCGCAGACCCTGCACGTGGACGAGCCGACGCCGCATGTGGACTGGTCGGCGGGCGCGGTGCGGCTGCTGACCGAGGCCGTGGAGTGGCCGGTGACCGACGCGCCGCGCCGTGCCGCCGTGTCGTCCTTCGGTATCAGCGGCACCAACGCCCACGTGATCGTCGAGCAGGCTCCCGCTTCGGCGGAGTTGCCGCCCGCGCCCGGCTCCGGCGTGGTCGTACCGTGGGTGCTGTCGGGCAGGACGCAGGCGGCGCTGCGGGCACAGGCGGAGCGCCTGCTGGCCCTGGTCCCGGACACGGACCTGCGGTCGGCCGACATCGGCTTCTCGCTCGCCACCACACGCTCGGCGATGGAGCACCGGGCCGCCGTGGTGGGGGAGGACCGGGACGAACTCCTTGAAGGGCTCCGCGCGCTGGCCGCAGGGGCCCCGTCCGCCGGGGTCGTCCTGGGTGAACCGGGCACCGGGGGCAAGGCCGGGTTCTTGTTCTCGGGTCAGGGCTCCCAGCGGATCGGCATGGGGCGCGAACTCTACGACGCCTTCCCGGTGTTCGCGGCGGCGTACGACGAGGTGTGTGCGCTTTTGGACGCGCCGGTCGACGTCGACTCGGACGAGCTCGACCAGACGGGTTCGACACAGCCCGCCCTCTTCGCTGTCGAGGTCGCCCTGTTCCGGCTTCTCGAATCGTGGGGCCTCCGGCCGGATTACGTGGCTGGTCACTCGGTGGGTGAGATTGCGGCTGCTCATGTGGCGGGTGTGTTGTCGCTGGAGGATGCGGCGAAGTTGGTGTGTGCGCGTGCGGCGTTGATGCAGGCGTTGCCCGCGGGTGGTGCGATGGTGGCGGTCCAGGCGGCTGAGGACGAGGTGCTGCCTTATGTGACCGACGAGGTCGGTATCGCCGCGGTCAACGGCCCGCGGTCCGTTGTCGTCTCCGGTGCTGAGGACGCGGTCACGGCGATGACCGAGGTGTTTGCCGGTCAGGGCCGTAAGACAAGCAAGTTGAAGGTCAGTCACGCGTTCCATTCGCCGTTGATGGATCCGATGCTGGCGGAGTTCGCGGAGGCCGTCGGCGGGTTGTCGTTCAACGAGCCGCGGATTCCCGTCGTTTCGAATCTCACCGGCCGGCTGGCCGAGCCGTACACGCCCGAGTACTGGGTGCGGCACGTGCGTGAGGCGGTCCGCTTCGCCGACGGGGTGCGGACCCTCCACGAGCTGGGCGTGACGACCTTCGTCGAGATCGGCCCCGGGGGCGTCCTCAGCGCCCTCGCCCAGGGCTGCTTCGACGACGGCACAGACATCGTCACCGTCCCCGTCGTACGGACCGACCGTCCCGAGCCGCAGGCCGTCGTCACCGCGCTCGCCGAGCTGCACGCCCACGGCGTGTCCCCGGACTGGCAGGCGTTCTTCCCGGGCGCCCGGCGCGTCGACCTGCCGACTTACGCCTTCCAGTACGAGCGCTACTGGCTGGACGCGCCCGAGGAGTTCACCGGCACAGCCGCTGCCGGACTCGGGCTGGGTGCGGCGGAGCACCCGTTGGCCGGTGCGGCTCTCGCGCTGCCCGGCGTCGGCGGGTTCCTGGTCACCGGGCGGCTCTCGCTCAGGACGCACCCCTGGCTCGCCGACCACACGGTCATGGACAGCGTGCTGCTGCCGGGAACCGCGCTCGTGGAGCTGGCGGTGCGTGCGGGCGACGAGGCCGGTTGCGCACAGGTCGAGGACCTGACGCTGGAGGCACCGCTGATCGTCCCGGACCGCGGCGGTGTGGCCGTGCAGGTGTGGGTCGGGGCCGAGGAGGAGCCGGGCAGGCGCGCGCTGAGCGTGCACTCGCGCCCAGAGGATGCCCCGGACGACGCGCCGTGGGTGCGGCACGCGGTCGGCTACCTGACGGACGCGCTGCCCGAGCCGCCGCACGGCGCGGACCTCGGCGCGTGGCCGCCGGCGGGTGCGGAGACCGTCGACCTGACCGGGTTCTACGAGGACTTGGACGGACTCGGCCTGGGCTACGGCCCGGTCTTCCGTGGCCTGCGGTCGGTGTGGCGCAGCGGGGACGACGTCCTCGCCGAGGTCGCCCTCCCCGAGGGCACGGAGGCGGGTGGGTTCGCCGTTCATCCGGCGCTGCTGGACGCGGCGCTCCACGCGATCGGCGCGGGCGGGCTCGTCCCCGTCGCCGACGGGCCCTTGCTGCCCTTCGCCTGGTCCGAAGTGGGCGTGCGTGCCGCGGGGGCGACGGCGCTGCGGGTCAAGGTCTCTCGCACGGGTACGGACGCGGTTTCGCTGACCGTGGCCGACGCCTCGGGTGGTCTGGTGGCCACGGTCGGCTCGCTGTCGCTGCGGCCGGTGTCACGTGAGCAGCTGCTCGCGGCGGGCGGCTCCGGCAGGCCTGCCGACGCCTCGCTGTTCGGCCTCGTATGGCAGCCCGCGGCCCTCGCGGAGGCCGACGCTGCCGCCGGGCTCGACGTACGGAGCTACGCGGACCTGGCCGCTCTGTCCGCCGAGCCCGCCCTTCCCGACGTCGCGGTGGTCACGGTCGTTCCGTGCCCGGCGGGGTCCGGTGCGGAGACCGCCGACCGTGTGCACGGCGTCGCGAGTGAGGTGTTGGCGTTGGTGCAGTGGTGGTTGGCGGAGGATGGTGCGGGGCGTTTGGTGTTGGTGACGCGTCCGGGTGTTCTGGCTCATGCCGCGGTGTGGGGGCTCGTGCGGTCGGCGCAGTCGGAGAACCCGGACCGGATCGTGCTGGTGGAGGCCGAGGAGACGGAGGCAGCCGTACGGGTGCTGCCCGCCGTGCTCGCTGCCGGTGAGTCGCAGTTCGCGGTCCGTGACGGGGAGGTGTTCGTACCGCGCTTGGCGAAGGTGACCGGGACCGCCGCCGGCTCGCCGGACTTCGGCGCGGGCACGGTCCTCGTGACCGGTGCGTCCGGGGCGCTGGGCGGGCTCGTCGCCCGGCACCTGGTGTCCGAGCACAAGGTACGCCGGCTCCTGCTGGCGAGCCGCCGGGGCGCGCACGCACCCGGCGCGGTCGAGCTGGAGTCCGAACTGACCGCATGGGGCGCCGAGGTGCGCTGGGCCGCCTGCGACGTCGCGGACGGGGAGGCCGTGTCCGCGATGCTGGACGGGCTCGGCGAGCATGCGCTGTCGGCCGTCGTGCACACCGCGGGTGTTCTCGACGACGGGGTCGTCGCCTCGGTCACACCGGAGAGGATGAGGGAAGTCTTCCGCCCCAAGGTGGACGCCGTGCTGAACCTGCACGAGTGCACCCGGGACATGCGCCTGGCCGCCTTCGTGGTGTTCTCGTCCGTCGCCGGAATGGTCGGCAGCGCCGGTCAGGCGAGCTACGCGGCGGCGAATTCCTTCCTCGACGCCTTCTCGGCGCACCGCCGCCGGGCGGGGCTGCCCACCACATCGCTGGCATGGGGGGTGTGGGAGCAGTCCGGTGCGATGACCGACGGCCTCGCCGAGGCCGACCGGGCGCGGATGGCGCGCAGCGGTGTGCTGCCGCTGCCGCCGGAGGAGGGGCTGCGGTTGTTCGACGCGGCACTGGCTTCGGACGAGGCGGTACTCGCCCCGGTCCGCATCGACACCGGCGCGCTGCGCGCCGGTGAAGCACCGCCGGTGCTGCGCGCCCTCGTGCCGGCCGCGCCCGCCCGCAGGACCGCGCAGTCCGCCGCCGCTTCCCCCGTTTCCTCCGTTTCCTCCGCGTCCTCGCTGGCCGAGCGCCTGGCGGGGCTGCCGGAGGCCGAGCGGGAGAAGGCCGTGCTGGACCTGGTCCGGGCCGAGGTGGCCGCGGTCCTGGGGCACGCGTCGGACCGTACGGTCCGGCCGGAACACGCCTTCCAGGACCTGGGTTTCGACTCCCTCACGGCCGTCGAACTGCGCAACCGGCTGAACAAGACCACCGGGCTGCGGCTCCCCGCGACGCTGGTCTTCGACCACCCGACACCCGCTCTCCTGGCCCGTCACGTGCTCACTGAAACGGCGGTTGCGGCCGAACCGGCCCTAGTGGATTCCCTACTTGCCGATCTGGACAGGGTCGAACAAGAATTGGTCACGAAGTTGTCGGAGAGTGAAGCTCGCGACCGGATCCTGTCAAAGCTCCAGGATGTATTGGCGATTGCCGGTGAATCCGGCAGGGCGCCGGTCCAGGAAGTCCCTGGTAAGGGCGACACCGATCTGGAATCGGCAACGGACGACGAAGTATTCGATCTGCTCGGCAAGGAATTCGGGATTTCCTGACCGCTCCGGCGCGTCCCGGTGGCCCTTGCCCAATTCCGGTATGTCTTCGCAGGGGTGAGGGACGATTTCGGTGGCGAACGAGGACAAGCTCCGCTATTTCCTGAAGCGAGTCACCGCAGACCTCCAGGAGACCCGGCGGCGCCTTCGTGACCACGAGGACGCCGCCGGGGAGCCGGTGGCCATCATCGGGATGAGCTGCCGCTACCCGGGAGGGGTCGACTCGCCCGAGGACCTGTGGGAGTTGGTCGCGGGCGGCCACGACGCCGTCTCGGAGTTCCCCGCCGACCGAGGCTGGGACCTGGACGCGCTCTACGACCCCGACCCGGAGTCCCGCGGGACCAGCTACGCCCGTGAGGGCGCGTTCCTGCGCGACCTGGCGCGGTTCGACGCCGGCCTCTTCGGGATCTCGCCCCGCGAGGCGCTCGCCATGGACCCACAGCAGCGGCTGCTGCTGGAGACGTCGTGGGAGCTCTTCGAGCGGGCCGGCATCGATGCCGCCTCGCTGGCGGGGAGCAGGACCGGCGTGTTCGCCGGCGTGATGAACCACGAGTTCCTCGCCGCCCTCCAGAACTCCCCGCAGGACCTGGAGGGTTATCTGGGGACGGGTACCTCGGGCAGTGTCGCCTCCGGCCGGGTGGCCTACACCTTCGGCCTCGAAGGCCCGGCCGTCACGGTCGACACGGCCTGCTCGTCGTCGCTGGTGGCTCTGCACCTGGCCGTCCAGTCGCTGCGAGGCGGCGAGTGCTCGCTGGCCGTGGCGGGCGGCGTCACCGCGATGGTCGGCCCCGCCACCTTCGTCGGCTTCAGCCGCCAGCGCGGGCTGTCGCCCGACGGCCGCTGCAAGGCGTTCGCGGCCGGTGCCGACGGCACCGGCTGGGGCGAGGGCGCCGGACTGCTGCTCGTGGAACGCCTCTCGGACGCCCGCCGCAACGGACACGAGGTCCTCGCGGTCGTCCGGGGCTCCGCCGTCAACCAGGACGGCGCGTCCAACGGCCTCACCGCCCCCAACGGCCCCTCCCAGCAGCGGGTGATCCGCCAGGCCCTGGCCGCCGCCCGGCTGACCACCGCACAGGTCGACGCGGTCGAGGCGCACGGCACGGGCACCCGGCTCGGCGACCCGATCGAGGCGCAGGCGCTCCTGGCGACGTACGGGCAGGGCCGTTCCGACGACAAGCCGCTGTGGCTGGGCTCGATCAAGTCCAACATCGGCCACACCCAGGCCGCTGCCGGTGTGGCGGGCGTCATCAAGATGGTCATGGCCATGCGCCACGGCGAACTGCCGCGCACGCTGCACGTCGACGCGCCGTCCCCGCATGTCGACTGGTCGGCGGGCGCCGTACGGCTGCTCACCGAGCGCACGCCCTGGCCGTCGTCGGACCAGCCGCGCCGGGCCGGTATCTCCTCCTTCGGGATCAGCGGCACCAACGCGCACACCATCATCGAGGAAGCCCCGCCGGCCGAAGCGTTCGCACCGGACGCCGAGGCACCGGAGGCCCCGGAGGCGCCGGAGGACGGCGCGGAGACCGCCGAGGCCGTCGCCCCGCAGGCCGCGCGGCCGGCCGAGGGCGGACCGGTGCCGTGGGTGATCTCCGGCAAGACCGAGGAGGCCCTGCGCGCACAGGCCGAACGCCTGCTGTCCCGCACCGACGCCGAAGTCCCCCCGCTCGACGTGGCGTTCTCGCTCGCCACGACGCGTACGGCGCTGGAGCACCGCGCGGTGGTCCAGGGCGAGACGCCTGCGGAACTCGCCGAAGGGCTGCGGGCCGTGGCCTGCGGCTCCCCGGCCCCGGGCGTCGCGCGGGGCGTTTCGGGCACCGGCGGGCGCGTCGGGTTCCTCTTCTCCGGCCAGGGCTCGCAACGCCTGGGCATGGGGCGCGAACTGTACGCGGCCTACCCGGCGTTCGCCGCCGCGTACGACGAGGTCTGCGCGCACCTCGACGCCGCGGTCGACGTCGACTCCGGGGAACTGCACCGCACGGGCGCCGCCCAGCCCGCACTCTTCGCGGTCGAGGTGGCACTGTTCCGGCTCCTGCAGTCGTGGGGTATCCGGCCGGACTACGTGGCCGGTCATTCCGTAGGCGAGATCGCGGCCGCGCACGTGGCCGGGGTGCTGTCGCTCGACGACGCCGCGAAGCTGGTGTCCGCCCGTGCCCGCCTCATGCAGGCGCTGCCCGCCGGCGGGGCGATGGCCGCCGTCCAGGCCACCGAGGACGAAGTCCTTCCGCACCTGACCGACGGCGTCGGCATCGCGGCGATCAACGGCCCGCGGTCCGTCGTGGTGTCCGGAGCCGAGGACGCGGTCACCGCAATCGCCGAGGGCTTCCGGCAGCAGGGCCGCAAGACCTCCCGGCTGAAGGTCAGCCACGCGTTCCACTCGCCGCTGATGGAGCCCATGCTGGAGGACTTCGCGCAGGCCGTCCGCGGGCTGACCTTCGAGAAGCCGCGGATTCCGGTGGTCTCCAACCTCACCGGCCGCCTGGCCGATCCCTACACCCCCGAGTACTGGGTCCGGCACGTCCGCGAAGCGGTCCGCTTCGCCGACGGTGTGCGGACTCTGGACGACCTGGGCGTGACCACGTTCGTCGAGATCGGTCCGGGCGGTGTGCTGAGCGCTCTCGCCCAGGGCTGCCTGGACGACGACGTGGTCACCGTGCCCGCCCTGCGCGCCGACCGCCCCGAGCGGGCCGCACTCGTCGCCGCCGTCTCCGAACTGCACGCACACGGCGTCTCCCCGGACTGGCACGCCTTCTTCCCCGGCGCCCGCCGCGTCGACCTGCCCACCTACGCCTTCCAGTACGAGCGTTACTGGCTCGACTCCTCGACGGCCGCTCCCGGTGACGTCCGCGCCGCCGGCCTGGGCTCGGCCGACCACCCGCTGCTGGGCGCCGCCGTCTGTCTGGCCGGCGGCGACGAGCGGCTGCTGACCGGCCGGCTGTCCCTGCGCACGCACCCGTGGCTGAGTGACCACGCCGTGCTCGACACCGTGCTGCTGCCGGGCACCGCGTTCGTCGAACTGGCCGTGCGCGCCGCCGACGAAGCCGGCTGTGCGCTGCTGGAGGACCTCACCCTCGAAGCGCCCCTGGTGGTGCCCGAGCAGGGCGGCGTCGCGGTTCAGGTGTGGGTCGGCGCGGCCGACGGCACCGGCCGCAGGCCGCTGACCGTACACGCGCGCCCCGACGACGACACCGGCCTGCCGTGGGTTCGCCACGCGACCGGCTTCGTCAGCGAAGGGACCGGACAGGCGGGCGCCTTGGCCGCCGGCGGGACGCTCACGGCGTGGCCGCCGGCGGGCTCCGAGCCGGTCGACCTCGACGGCTTCTACGACCGGCTGGCCGCTCTCGGCCTGGCCTACGGACCGGCGTTCCGTGGGCTGCGGAGCGCCTGGCGCGCGGGCGAGGAAGTCTTCGCGGAGGTCGCCCTCCCCGACGGCACGGACACCGGTTCCTTCCTCCTGCACCCGGCGCTGCTGGACGCGGCGCTGCACGCGATCGGCACGGGCGGTGCGGACGGCTCCCTAGTGGCCGACGCGGACGGGCCGCTCCTGCCGTTCGCCTGGTCCGGGGTGTCCGTGCGCGCCACGGGCGCCTCCACCGTACGGGTCAGGCTGGCGCCGGCCGGTACGGACGCGGTGTCCCTGCTGGTGGCCGACGGCGCCGGCGAGCCGGTGGCGTCCGTCGAGTCACTGACTCTGCGCGCGGTGTCGGCCGAGCAGCTCCGCAAGCGCTCCGGAGACGCGATGTTCACCGTCGAGCGGGCGCCGCTGACCCTGCCCACCGCCGACGCGGACGGGACGGCGGTCGCGTACGTCCCGGACATCGCGGCACTGGCTGGGGCCGACGGCTCGTCACAGCCGGACGTGGTCGTGGTCCCGTGCCCCGACGGCCCGGAAGGGGCGACCGAGGCCGAGCGGGTCCGCGCGGTCACCACCGAGGTGCTGCGGCTGGTCCAGCGCTGGTGCGCCGAGGACCGGACCTCGCGCCTCGTGCTGGTGGCGCGCTGTGACGACCTCGCGCACGCCGCGGCGGGCGGACTGGTGCGCTCGGCCCAGGCGGAGAACCCCGGCCGGATCGTACTGCTCGAAACCGACCGCCCGGACGAGGCGGCCGCGCTCGTCCCCGGCGTCGTGCTGTCCGGCGAGCCCCACGTCGTCATACGCGACGGCGAGGCCGGCGCACCGCGCCTGACCCGCGCCGCCTCCCCGGAGAACGGAGACACGGCCACGGGCCCCACGGACGAAGCGACGGCCGCCCTCGGCGGGGATGTTGCCTCCGGCGTCGGCGGGGATGCTGCCACCGCTCTCGCCAGCGGTGCTGCCTCAGCTCTCGTCGAGGGCGCCGCTCCTGCCCGCGCCGGGGACTCTGCCTCCGGCCTCGCCGACGGTGCTGCCTCTGGCCTCGGTGGGGATGCTGCCTCCGCTCTCGCCAGCGGTGCCGCCTCTGCCCTCGGCGACGCCGCCGCCCCTGCCCGCGCCAAGAACTCTGCCTCCGCCCTCGCCGAGGGCGCTCTCGGTACCGTGCTGCTCACCGGCGCATCCGGCGCGCTGGGCGGAACCCTGGCCCGTCACCTGGTGACCGCACACCGCGTGCGCCGGCTGCTGCTTGTCAGCCGCCGTGGCGCGGAGGCCCCGGGAGCCGCGGACCTGAAGGCCGAACTCGCGGCGCTCGGCGCCGAAGTGACGTGGGCCGCCTGCGACCTCGCCGACCGTGACGCCCTCGCCCGGCTGTTGGCAGCCACTCCGGTCGACTCCGTCGTGCACACCGCCGGCGTGCTCGACGACGGCGTGCTCGCCGCGCTGACCCCGGAGCGGGTGGCCGCCGTCCTCGCGCCCAAGGCCGACGCCTTGCTCAACCTGGACGAACTCACCGACGAGAGCACGACGTTCGTGCTGTTCTCCTCCGCCGCGGGCGTCTTCGGCAACCCCGGCCAGGGCAATTACGCCGCGGCCAACGCCTTCCTCGACGCCTTCGCCCGGCGCCGCAGCGCCCAGGGGCGGCCCACCGTCTCGCTGGCGTGGGGCCTGTGGGGGCAGGAGGGCACCATGGCCGACGCCCTCGACGGGGCGGGCAGGTCGCGGATGGCGCGCTCCGGCGTCCTGCCGCTGTCCACCGAGGACGGCCTGCGGTTGTTCGACGCGGCGCTCGCCTCGGACGAGCCCGTGCTCGTACCGGTCCGCCTCGACACCGCCGCCCTGCGGAGCCGAGCCGCAAGTGCCGTACCGGCGCTGCTGCGCGGACTCATCCGGGTCTCCACGCGCGGCACCGCCCAGCGCGCCGCCACCGGATCCCTGGCCGAACGCCTCGCCGTACTGTCCGGCGACGAGCGCGAGGAGGCCCTGCTGGACCTGGTCCGGGCCGAGGCCGCCGCCGTGCTCGGGCACTCCTCGCCCCGGGCCGTCCAGCCCGCGCACGCCTTCCAGGACCTGGGCTTCGACTCGCTGACGGCCGTGGAGCTGCGCAACCGGCTGTCGGCCGCCACCGGCCTGCGCCTGCCCGCCACCTCCGTCTTCGACCACCCCACCCCCACCGCCCTCGCCCGGCACATCGGCACCGAGCTCCTCGGCGCGGCCCCGGCCGCGGCCGCCACGGCCAGGCCCGCGGCGCGGCGGACCGCGGCCGCCGCCGACGAGCCGATCGCCATCGTCGGCATGAGCTGCCGCCTCCCGGGCGGGGTGCGCTCGCCGGAGGACCTGTGGCGGCTGGTGGCCTCCGGCCGGGACGGCATCTCCCGGTTCCCGGACAACCGCGGCTGGGACGTCGACGGGCTCTACGACCCCGACCCCGAGCGCCTCGGCAAGACCTACGCGCGCGACGGCGGCTTCCTGCACGAGGCGGCCGAGTTCGACCCGGCCTTCTTCGGGATCTCGCCGCGTGAGGCGCTGGCGATGGACCCGCAGCAGCGGCTGCTGCTGGAGGCGTCCTGGGAGGCGTTCGAACACGCCGGGATCGATCCGGCGACGCTCCGGGGCAGCCGTACCGGCGTCTTCACCGGTCTGATGTACCACGACTACGGCCAGGGCTCGCGCGAACTGCCCGAGGGCGTCGAGGGTTTGCTCACCACCGGAGGCTCCGGCAGCGTCGCCTCCGGGCGCGTGTCCTACACCTTCGGCCTGGAGGGCCCTGCCGTCACGGTCGACACGGCCTGCTCCTCGTCGCTCGTCGCCCTGCATCTGGCCGTTCAGGCCCTGCGGGGCGGCGAGTGCACGATGGCGCTGGCCGGCGGCGTCACGGTCATGGCAAGCCCGACGGTCTTCGTGGAGTTCAGCCGGCAGCGCGGGCTGTCGCCGGACGGCCGGTGCAAGGCGTTCGCGGCCGGTGCCGACGGCACGGGCTGGGGCGAAGGCGTCGGCCTGCTGTTGGTGGAGCGGCTCAGCGACGCCGAGCGCAACGGCCACCGCGTGCTGGCCGTTGTGCGGGGCAGCGCGGTGAACCAGGACGGTGCGTCGAACGGTTTGACCGCACCGAACGGTCCGGCGCAGCAGCGGGTGATCCGGCAGGCGCTGGCGTCCGCCGGGCTCGCGCCGGCCGACGTGGACGCCGTCGAGGCGCACGGCACGGGCACGCGGCTCGGCGACCCGATCGAGGCGCAGGCGCTCCTGGCGACGTACGGGCATGGCCGTTCCGACGACAAGCCGCTGTGGCTGGGCTCGCTGAAGTCCAACATCGGCCACACGCAGGCCGCCGCGGGCGTCGCCGGCGTGATCAAGATGGTCATGGCCATGCGCCACGGAGTGCTCCCGCGGACCCTGCACGTCGACGAACCGACACCGCACGTCGACTGGTCGGCCGGAGACGTCCGGCTGCTGACCGAGGCCGTCGACTGGCCCGGGTCGGACCGCCCGCGCCGGGCCGCGGTGTCGTCCTTCGGCGTCAGCGGCACCAACGCGCACACGATCATCGAGCAGGCCCCCGCGACCGAGGAGCCGCCGCCGGCGTCCGACTCCGCAGCGGCCGTGCCGTGGGTGCTCTCCGGCCGGACCGAAGCGGCGCTGCGGGCGCAGGCCGCCCGCCTCGTGTCCTTTCTGGACGACAAGGTCAGTGGCAACGACGGCGGGGCGGTCCTGGTGGCCGACGCGGCGTACTCGCTGGCCACGACCAGGGCGGCCTTCGAACACCGCGCCGTGGTGGTCGCCAAGACCCCCGAGGAGTTCCGGCGGCAACTGGCCGGTGTCGCCGGCGGCGCCACGCCGCCCGGCGTGGTGACCGGCACCGCACGCACCGGCGGCAAGACCGTCTTCGTCTTCCCCGGGCAGGGGTCGCAGTGGGTGGGCATGGCCGCCGAACTGCTGGAGACCTCCCCGGTCTTCCGCGACCGGATCGACGCCTGCGAGCGCGCCCTCGCGCCGCACGTGGACTGGTCGCTGACCGGGGTGCTGCGGGGCACGTCCGATGTCGAGCAGGACCGGGTCGACGTGCTGCAGCCCGTGCTCTGGGCGATGACAGTCGCCCTCGCCGAGGTGTGGCGCTCCTTCGGAGTGACCCCCGACGCGGTCGTCGGGCACTCCCAGGGCGAGGTCTCCGCGGCGGTGATCGCCGGAGCGGTCCGTCTGGAGGACGGGGCGCGCATCGTGGCGCAGCGCAGCCTCGCGGTGCGCGAACTCCAGGGCCGCGGCGGTATGGCCTCGGTGACGCTCCCGGACGAGGAGGCGCGGGAACTGACCGGCCGGTGGGCCGGCCGCCTCGGCATCGGTGCCGTGAACGGGCCCGGGACCGTCGTGGTCTCCGGGGACACCGACGCCCTGGACGAACTCCTCGCGCACTGCAAACGGGAGGGCATCCAGGCCCGCAGGGTCGCCGTCGACTACGCCGCGCACTCACCGCAGATCGAACGCGTCGAAGCGCAGGCGAGCGAGGGGTTCGCCGGCATCAGCCCGCTCCCCGGGTCCGTGACCTTCTACTCCACGGTGACCGGCGGGAAGCTGGACGCGGACGAGCTCGGCTCCGGCTACTGGTACCGCAACATGCGGCAGACGGTGCGGTTCCACGACGCGATCCGGGCCGCGCTGGCCGACGGGCACGACGTGTTCGTCGAAGTCAGCCCCCACCCCGTCCAGTTGGCGGGCATCGAGGACGCCATCGAGGCCGCCGAGGCCGAGGCCGCGGTCGTACCGACGCTGCGCCGCCGCGACGGCGGACGGCACCGGCTGATGCTGTCCCTGGCCCAGGCCCACGTGCACGGCGTAGACATCGACTGGGACGCCGTCCTGCCGGGTGCGCGCCGCGTCGACCTGCCGACCTACGCCTTCCAGCACGAGCGGTACTGGCTTCAGGCGGGCGCTGCGGCCGGTGACGTACGAGCGGCCGGACTGGACGCCGCCGACCACCCGTTCCTGGGCGCGGCGGTGGAGCTGCCGGACGCCGGCGGCCACCTGCTGACCGGGCTGCTGTCCCTGCGGGCCCAGCCCTGGCTGGCCGACCACGCGGTGCTGGGCACGGTGCTGCTGCCGGGCACGGCCTTCGTGGAACTGGCCGCCCACGCCGCGGCCGAGACCGGCTGCGACCTGGTCGAGGAGCTCACCCTGCAGGCACCGCTGGTGCTTCCCGAGCAGGGCGGCGTCGCGCTCCAGGTCCTCGTGGGCCCCCAGGACGACTCCGGCCGCCGCCCGCTGAGCGTGCACTCGCGAGCCGGGGACGGCTCCTGGATCCGCAACGCCACCGGCGCCCTCGCCACCGGCGGGGCCCCCGTGGGCACCGACCTGAGCAGCTGGCCCCCGGCCGACGCCCGGCCGGTGGACCTGGACGGCTTCTACGACCGCCTGGCGGACCTCGGCCTGAGCTACGGCCCGCTCTTCCAGGGGCTGCGTGCCGCCTGGCGCGGCCACGACGCGGTCTACGCCGAACTCGCCGTCACCGACGAGGCGCAGGCGGACGCGGACGCGTTCGGCGTGCATCCGGCCCTGCTCGACTCCGCGCTGCATGCGCTGGGCGCGGGCGGTCTCGTACCGGCCGCCGACGGGCCCCTGCTGCCCTTCGCGTGGTCCCGAGTCACGCTGCACGGAACCGGAGCGGCCGGCCTGCGGGTACGGCTCTCCCAGGCCGGCGGGGACACGGTACGGCTGGAGGCCGCCGACGGCACGGGCCGTCCCGTCGTGTCGGTGGAGTCGCTGACGCTGCGCCCGGTGTCGGCCGAGCAACTGCGCACGAGCTCCCGGGACTCCCTGTTCACCGTGGAGTGGGCACCGCTCGCCGCCCCGGCCGGCGCGCACGCCCCGGCCGTACGGGCCTACGACGACATCGCCGCCCTCCTCGCCGCCCCCGCGGTGGAGACCGGGGCGGACGTGGACGCCGTCGCCGTTCCCTGTCCGGCCGGGTCGGGCACCGACGCCGGACGGGTCCGGGAAGTCCTCGCCGAGGTGCTCGCGCTGGTGCGGTGGTGGCTGGCCGAGGACCGGGCCGCCCGGCTGGTGCTGGTGACCCGGGGCGCGGTCGCCGCCGGGGACGACCTCGCGGCGGGCGACCCGGTGCAGGCGGCCGTGTGGGGCCTGGTCCGGTCGGCGCAGTCGGAGAACCCCGACCGCATCGTCCTCCTCGACACCGAACAGAACGCCGACGTGGAGCAGGTCGCGGCGACGGCCGTCCCCCGGCTCGTCGCCTCCGAGGAACCGCAGGCGGCGCTGCGCGGCGACGCGCTCCTGCTGCCCCGGCTCGCCAGGGCCGCCGCCGACACCCCGCAGGCCACCCCGGACTTCGGGACCGGCACGGTGCTCCTGACCGGCGCGTCCGGCGCCCTGGGCGGACTCGTCGCCCGGCACCTGGTCGCCGAACACGGCGTGCGCAGCCTGCTGCTGATGAGCCGGCACGGCGCGGACGCCGAGGGCGCGGCGGAGCTCCGGGCGGAACTGGCCGCCGCGGGTGCCGACGTGCTCTGGGCCGCCTGTGATGTTGCCGACCGGGACGCCCTCGCCGAGGTGCTGTCCGGCACACCGGTGACGGCCGTGGTGCACACGGCCGGCGTCCTCGACGACGGCGTGATCGGTTCGCTCACGCCGGAGCGCCTGGAGACGGTGCTGCGCCCCAAGGTCGACGCGGTGCTGAACCTGCACGAGCTGGCGGGCGACGTGTCGGCGTTCGTCCTCTTCTCCTCGCTCGCGGGTACGCTCGGCACTCCCGGCCAGGCCAACTACGCCGCGGCCAACGCCTTCCTGGACGCCTTCGCCGGGCGCCGCCGGGCCCAGGGGCTGCCCGCGGTGTCGCTGCCGTGGGGCCTGTGGCAGCGCACCGGCACCATGACCGAGGGCCTCGGCGGCGCCGACCGGACCCGCCTCGCCCGCGGCGGCGTGCTGCCGCTGTCCGACGAGGACGGCCTCGAACTCCTCGACGCCGCGCTCGCGTTGCAGGAGCCCCTGGTGGTGGCGGCACGGCTGGACCTCGCCGCCCTGCGCAACGCGACCGCCCCGGTGCCGCCGCTGCTCAGGCCGCTCGTCGGCGGCCGGCCGCGGCGTACGGACCGGGCGGCTTCCGTGCCGCTGGCACAGCGGATCGCGGGCCTGCCCGAGGGTGAGCGCGAAGAGGCCGTGCTGGACCTCGTCCGGTCCGAGGTCGCCGCCGTCCTCGGACACGGCTCGGCCAAGGCCGTCCAGCCCGACCAGGCCTTCGGGGACCTGGGCTTCGACTCGCTGACCGCGGTGGAGCTCCGCAACCGGATGAACCAGGCCACCGGCCTGCGGCTGCCCGCGACGCTGGTCTTCGACCACCCGACGCCCGCGGTTCTCGCGCGGCGGGTGCTGAAGGACCTCCCCGGTGGTACGGCCCAGGCCGAGCCGGTCTTCGACGAGCTCGACCGCCTCGCCGCCGCCCTCGACGGCGCCGGAACGGACGGCGTCGACAACGTCACCCGAACCAGGATCAACATGCGTCTCCAGGCGCTGCTCGCCCGCTGGAACGGGAACGAGCCGGCCGATCCGGGAGGCGCCGGCGGAGCCGAGGACGAAGACGACCTCAGCTCGGCGAGCGACGAGGAACTGTACGACCTCCTCGACGACGAACTCGGCATCTCCTGAACTGCGCAGGCCAAAGGGGGCGGGCAACACCGATGACGAACGAAGACAGGCTCCGGGATTACCTCAAGCGGGCCACCACCGACCTGCGCCAGGCCCGGCGGCGCGTGCGCGAGCTGGAGGCCCGCGACCAGGAGCCGATCGCCATCGTGGGCATGAGCTGCCGGTTCCCCGGCGGCGTCGGATCCCCCGAGGAGCTGTGGCGGCTGCTGGCCGAGGGCGAGGACGCCATCGCGCGGTTCCCCGAGGACCGCGGCTGGGACGTCGACGCGCTCTACGACCCCGACCCCGAGCAGCCCGGCAAGGTCTACACCCGGCAGGGCGGCTTCCTCCGCGACGCGGCGGACTTCGACGCGGACTTCTTCGGGATCTCGCCGCGCGAGGCGCTGGCCATGGACCCGCAGCAGCGGCTGCTGCTGGAGACCGCATGGGAGGCCTTCGAGCATGCGGGCATCGACCCCGCCGCCCTCGAGGGCAGCCGCACCGGCGTCTTCGCCGGCCTGATGTACCACGACTACGGCTTCACGCCCGGCGTCCTCCCCGAAGGGGTCGAGGGGCTCATGAGCACCGGCAACTCCGGCAGCGTCGCCTCCGGGCGCATCGCCTACACCTTCGGCTTCGAGGGCCCCGCGGTCACCGTCGACACCGCCTGCTCCTCCTCGCTCGTCGCCCTGCACCTCGCCGTGCAGGCGCTGCGGAGGGGCGAGTGCTCCATGGCGCTCGCCGGCGGCGTGACGGTCATGGCGGGCCCGAGCGCCTTCGTCGAGTTCAGCCGCCAGCGCGGACTCGCCCCCGACGGCCGATGCAAGTCCTTCGCGGCGGCGGCGGACGGCGCGTCCTGGTCCGAAGGCGCCGGCCTGCTGCTCGTGGAGCGGCTGCGGGACGCCCGCCGGCTCGGCCACCAGGTGCTCGCGGTCGTCCGGAGCAGCGCCGTCAACCAGGATGGCGCGTCCAACGGCCTGACCGCGCCCAACGGCCCCTCGCAGCAGCGCGTGATCCTCGAAGCGCTGGCCGGCGCCGGGCTGTCCGCCGAGGAGGTCGACGCCGTCGAGGCACACGGCACGGGCACGAACCTCGGCGACCCGATCGAGGCGCAGGCGCTGCTGGCGACCTATGGCCAGGAGCGCGAACGGCCCCTCCTGCTCGGCTCGTTGAAGTCCAACCTCGGTCACACGCAGGCCGCGGCGGGCGTCGCCGGCGTGATGAAGATGGTGCTGGCGATGCGGCACGGGGTGCTGCCGAAGACACTTCACGTGGACCGGCCGACCCCGCAGGTCGACTGGTCGGCCGGCTCGGTCGAGCTGCTGACCGAGGCCGTGGAGTGGCCGGAGACGGACCACCCTCGCCGGGCCGGGATCTCGTCGTTCGGGATCAGCGGCACCAATGCGCACATCATCCTCGAGCAGGCGCCCGAACCTCAGGCCGAGGACGCGGCCGACGACACGACTGAAGGCGCGGGCGCGGCCGAGGAGTCGGTAAGGCCCCGGACCACGGTGGTGCCGTGGGTACTCTCCGCGAAGACCGGTCAGGCGCTGCGGGAGCAGGCACGACGACTGCTGTCATCCGTGGACCTCGCCGCCGCGTCACCGGCCGACGTCGGGTTCTCGCTGGCGGCCACCCGCTCGGCGCTGGAGCACCGGGCGGCGGTCGTCGGCGCCGACGGGGAAGAGCTGCGCGCGGGCCTGACCGCCCTCGCAGCGGGCGAGCCCGCGGCACAGGTGGTGACGGGGCGCGCCGGGGCCGACCGGGGCAAGGTCGGGTTCCTGTTCTCGGGTCAGGGTTCACAGCGGCTGGGCATGGGTCGCGAGCTGTACGCGGCGTACCCGGTGTTCGCCGCGGCCTATGACGAGGTGTGCGCGCATGTGGACACCCCGGTCGACGTCGATGCGGAAACGCTTCATCAGACGGGGTCGACGCAGCCGGCGCTGTTCGCGGTCGAGGTGGCGCTGTTCCGGCTGCTGGAGTCGTGGGGCATCCGGCCGGACTACGTGGCCGGTCACTCCGTGGGCGAGATCGCGGCCGCTCATGTCGCGGGTGTGCTGTCCCTGGAGGATGCGGCGAAGCTGGTGTCGGCGCGTGCCGCGCTGATGCAGGCCCTGCCCACGGGCGGCGCCATGGTCGCGGTCCAGGCGACCGAGGACGAGGTGCTGCCGCACCTGAGCGACCGTGTCGGCATCGCGGCGGTCAACGGCCCTGAGTCGGTTGTGGTTTCCGGCGCCGAGGGTGCCGTACTGGAGATCGCCGAGGTCTTCGCTCAACAGGGCCGTAAGACAAGCAAGTTGAAGGTAAGTCACGCGTTCCATTCGCCGTTGATGGATCCGATGCTGGAGGAGTTCGCGGAAGCCGTCCGCGGTCTGTCGTTCAACGAGCCGCGGATTCCCGTCGTTTCGAACCTCACCGGTCGGCTGGCCGGGCCCTACACCCCCGACTACTGGGTGCGGCACGTCCGCGAGGCGGTCCGTTTCGCCGACGGCGTGCGGACCCTGCACGAGCTGGGTGTGACCACGTTCGTGGAGATCGGCCCCGGCGACGTGCTGAGCGCCCTCGTCCAGGGCTGCCTCGACGACGACGCGGACATCGTCACCGTTCCCGCTCTGCGTACCGGCCGCCCCGAACCCCAGGCGCTCACTCTCGCCCTCGGGCAGTTGCACACGTACGGTGTCTCGCCGGACTGGCGGGTGCTGTTCCCCGGCGCCCAGCGTGTCGACCTGCCCACGTACGCCTTCCAGCGCGAGCGTTACTGGCTCGAAGGCACGGCCGCGCTCGACGTCTCCTCGGCGGGCCTGGACTCGATTGGCCACGCCCTGCTCGGCGCGGTCGTGGAGGCCGCCGGGGCGCAGGACGTGCTGTTCACCGGCCGGCTGTCCCCGGCCGGCCTGCCCTGGATCGCGGAACACACGGTCGGCGGCGTGCCGGTGCTCCCGGTCGCGGCGTTCGTGGAGCTCGCCCTGTCCGCGGGACGGCAGGCCGGGTTCCCGCACCTGGAACGGCTGGACGTGGACGCCCCGCTGGTGCTGGCCGAACAGGGCGCGGTCCGTATCCAGGTGCAGGTCGGTGCGGGCGACGACCCCGACCGGCGCTCGGTGCGCGTCTTCAGCCTGCCCGCCGCGGGCGGCGCCCGCGAGCCGTGGGTGTGTCACGCCACCGGAGAGCTCACCCGGAACGCTCCGGCGCCGGAGTTCGACATGATGATCTGGCCGCCGGCGGGTGCCGAACCCGTGGACGTCGAGGGCCGTCCGGGCCTGCGCGCCGCCTGGCGCGCCGGGGACGAGCTGTACGCCGAGGCCGCCCTGCCCGTCACGGAGCGGGACCGGGCGGACCGTTACGGCCTGCACCCCGTACTGCTGGACGCTGCCCTCGGCATGGCGGCGCCGGACCGCGCCGAAGACCCCGGCGAGGTGCTCATGCCCTACGCCTGGAACGGCATGTCCGTGCACACTCCGGGGTCCGGGGCCGTACGCATACGCATCCGGCCCGCCGGCGACGACGCGGTGGCGGTCGAACTGTCCGACGCCGACGGCTCTCCCGTCGCCTCCATCGCGTCCGTCCGGACGCGGACGATGTCCCCGCAGCAGGTGCTGGCCTCGCGCGTGGCGCACCAGGACTGGATGTTCGAGGTCGACTGGGTCGAGCACACCGCGGCCTCCGCCCCCGCCCCTGCTCCCGAAGCCGAGTGGGCGGTCCTCGGCAACGAGGGTTCCCACTCCGGCATCGACGCGCTCCGCAAAGCGGTCGACGGCGGTGCGCCCACGCCTGCTTACGTCCTGCTGCCCTGCGCCCCGAGCGAGGGCGATGCCGCCGTGGCGACGCGCGGGCTGCTGGCCGGTGTGCTGTCGGTCGTCCAGGAGTGGGTCGCCGACGAGCGGTTCTCCGACGCGCGGCTCGTGGTGCTGACGCGCGGAGCCGTCGAACTGGACGGCACGGCCCCGGACCTCGCGCACGTCGCGGTCTCCGGTCTGGTGAAGTCCGCCCAGACCGAGCACCCGGACCGGCTCCTGCTCGTCGACGCGGACGACTCGGTCACGAACGCCGGCATCGACACGAACGGCGGCATGGTCACGAACGGCGGCATGGTCACGAACGGCGGCATCACCCCGGCGCTGGCCGCGGCGCTCGCCGCTCTGGACGAGCCGCAGGCCGCGGTGCGCGACGGAAAGCTGTACGTGCCGCGCCTCGCCCGGATCACCCGGCCCGAGGAACCCACCGGTCACGCGTGGGCCCCCGAGGGGACCGTGCTGCTCACCGGCGCGACCGGCGGCCTCGGACAGTCGCTCGCGCGGCACCTCGTCGCCGAACGCGGCGTACGGAGGCTGCTGCTGGCCAGTCGCCGCGGCCCCGCGGCCGAAGGCGTCGGCGAACTCGTCGCCGCCCTCAGCGAGCTGGGCGCGCACGTCGACGTGGCCGCCTGTGACATCGCGGACCGGGACGCCCTCGCGCAGCTGCTGGCCTCGGTCCCGGCTGAGCACCCGCTCGTGGCCGTCGTGCACGCGGCGGCGGCCCTGGACGACGGCGTGGTCACCGCCCTGACCCCGGAGCGCCTGGACACCGTACTGCGACCGAAGGCCGACGGGGCGCTGCATCTGCACGAGCTGACCCGGGACCTGGACCTCTCCGCGTTCGTGCTCTTCTCCTCCCTGGCCGGAGTCCTGGGCAGCGCCGGCGCGGCGAGCTACGCGGCCGCGAACGCCTTCCTGGACGGGCTGGCGCGGCAGCGCCGGGCCGCGGGCCTGCCCGGCACCTCGCTGGCCTGGGGCCTGTGGACGGACAACGGCGGCATGGGCGACCGGATCACCGACGCCGACCGCAACCGGATGGGGCGGGCCGGAGTCGTGCCGTTCACCCCGGCGGAGGGACTGGCCCTGTTCGACGCCGCCCTCACCGTGGACCGGCCGGTGATCGTGCCGGTCCGGCTGGACGTCCCGGGACTGCGCGCCATGGCCCGCGCCGGCATGCTGCCCGCCGTCCTCGGCGGCCTCGTGGACGGCGCCGGCGTCGCGCCCGGCGAGGCCGCGGCCGCGGGGACCCCCGCCCTGGCCCGCCGCCTCGCCGGGATGCCCGAGGCCGACCAGGAGAAGGTCCTGCTGGACCTGGTGCGCAACCAGGCTGCCGCTGCCCTCGGCCACGCCACCGCCGCCCGCATCGAGCCCACCACGGCCTTCCGGGACATCGGCTTCGACTCCCTGACCGCCGTGGAGCTCCGCAACCGGCTCAAGGCCGCGACCGGGCTCCGGCTCAAGCCCACCCTCGTCTTCGACCACCCCAACCCCGTCGCGATCGCCCGGCTCCTGCACAAGGACCTGGTCCTCGACCTCACCGCCGAGGCCCCGCCCGTACTCGGCGAACTGGACCGGCTGGAAGCGCAGCTCGCCGCGCTCGCCCCCGGGGACGCGGTGCGGGACAAGGTCACCGCCCGGCTCAAGGCACTGCTGTGGAAGTGGACCGACACCCACCAGGACGCCGCGGCGAACACCGCCGACGCCGGCCCGGGCACCGGCCGTGACCTCGACCTCGACCGGATCGACGCCGCCACCGACGACGAGATGTTCGACCTCATCGACCAAGAACTCGGGTCTTACTGACTCTTCTCACGCACTGCTACCGAGGACGTAAAACATGTCGAACGACGACAAGCTCAGGGACTACCTCAAGCGCGTGATGGTGGACCTGCGCCAGACCCGCAGGCAGCTGGGTGAGCTGGAGGCGAAGGACACCGAGCCCATCGCCATCGTCGGGATGGCCTGCCGCTACCCGGGCGGGGTCGGTTCGCCCGAGGACCTGTGGCAGCTGGTCGCCTCGGGCGGCGACGCCGTGTCCGAGTTCCCCGCCGACCGCGGCTGGGACCTGGACACGCTCTACGACCCCGAGCCCGGGCGGACGGGCCGCACGTACGTGCGCGAGGGCGGCTTCCTCTACGACGCCGGCGAGTTCGACCCCGCGTTCTTCGGGATCTCCCCCCGCGAGGCCCTGGTCATGGACCCGCAGCAGCGGCTGCTCCTGCAGACCTCCTGGGAGGCCTTCGAACGCGCGGGCATCGATCCCGCCACCGCACGCGGCACCCGGGCCGGCGTGTTCGTCGGCACCAACGGCCAGGACCACGCCTACCTCCAGCGGCAGGGCGACAGCGACATCGAGGCCCACCTCGTCACCGCGAACACCGCCGCCGTGGTGTCCGGCCGTATCTCCTACGCCCTCGGCCTCGAAGGCCCGGCGGTCACCGTCGACACGGCCTGCTCGTCCTCGCTGGTGGCGCTCCACCTGGCCGCCCAGGCGCTGCGCCGCGGCGAGTGCTCGCTCGCCCTGGCCGGCGGCGTGACCGTGATGGCCACGCCGAACACCTTCATCGCGTTCAGTGCGCAGCGCGGCCTGTCGCCCGACGGCCGCTGCCGCGCGTTCTCCTCGACCGCCGACGGCACGGGCATGTCCGAAGGCGTCGGCGTGCTCGTGCTGGAACGGCTGTCCGATGCCCGCCGTCTCGGCCACGACGTGCTGGCCGTCATCCGCGGCAGCGCCGTCAACCAGGACGGCGCCTCCAACGGCCTCACGGCCCCGAACGGCCCGTCGCAGGAGCGCGTGATCCGGCAGGCGCTGGAGAACGCACGCCTGACCGCCTCCCAGGTCGACGCGGTCGAGGCGCACGGCACGGCCACCACCCTCGGCGACCCGATCGAGGCGGAGGCACTGCTCGCCACGTACGGCCAGGAGCACTCGGGGGACCAGCCGCTGTGGCTGGGATCCGTCAAGTCCAACATCGGTCACACGCAGGCGGCTTCCGGCGTCGCCGGTGTCATCAAGATGGTGATGGCCATCCGCAACGGCGTCCTGCCGCAGACGCTGCACGTGGACGAGCCGACCGCTCGGGTCGACTGGTCGGCGGGCGGCGTCAGGCTGCTGACCGAGGCCGTCCAGTGGCCCGAGTCGGACCACCCCCGCCGCGCCGCCGTCTCGTCCTTCGGGGTCAGCGGCACCAACGCGCACACGATCATCGAGCAGGCCCCCGCCCTCGACGAGGAGCCCGCCCCCGGAACGGCCGTTGCGGGGCCGGTCCCGTGGGTGCTGTCCGGCAAGTCCGAGGCCGCGCTGCGCGCCCAGGCGGAGCGCCTGCTCTCCTTCCTGGAGGACGGCCGGAGCGCCGGCAGCGGCCTTGACCGCTCGCCGGCCGACATCGGCTTCTCCCTCGCCACGACGCGCACCGCCTGGGACCACCGGGCGGCCGTCGTCGGCGAGAACCTGGAGGAACTCACCGAAGGCGTACGGGCCCTGGCAACAGGCACCCCGTCCGCGGCCGTCGTCCAGAACCCGGCCCGCCTCGGCGACAAGACCGGGTTCCTGTTCTCGGGGCAGGGTTCGCAGCGGCTGGGCATGGGGCGCGAACTCTACGACGCCTTCCCGGCGTTCGCCGCGGCCTACGACGAGATCCGCGCCCACCTCGACGTCACGCTCGACGCCGACGCGGAGCAGCTCGGCCAGACGGGTTGCACCCAGCCGGCGTTGTTCGCGGTTGAGGTGGCGTTGTTCCGGTTGCTGGAGTCGCGGGGCGTGCGGCCGGATTACGTGGCCGGTCACTCGGTCGGTGAGATCGCGGCTGCTCATGTGGCGGGTGTGCTGTCCCTCGAGGACGCGGCGAAGCTGGTGTCGGCGCGCGCCGCGTTGATGCAGGCCCTGCCCACGGGTGGCGCCATGGTCGCGGTCCAGGCCACAGAGGACGAGGTGCTGCCGCACCTGAGCGACGGCGTCGGTATCGCGGCGGTCAACGGGCCTCGGTCGGTGGTGGTCTCCGGTGCCGAGGATGCCGTACTGGAGATCGCCGAGGTCTTCGCTCAACAGGGCCGTAAGACAAGCAAGCTGAAGGTCAGTCATGCGTTCCATTCGCCGTTGATGGATCCGATGCTGGAGGAGTTCGCGGAGGCCGTCCGCGGTCTGTCGTTCAACGACCCGCGGATTCCCGTCGTTTCGAATCTCACCGGCCGGCTGGCCGAGCCGTACACCCCCGAGTACTGGGTGCGGCACGTGCGTGAGGCGGTGCGTTTCGCCGACGGCGTGCGGACCCTGCACGAGCTGGGTGTGACCACGTTCGTGGAGATCGGCCCCGGTGGTGTCCTCAGTGGCATGGCGCAGGGCTGTGTGGACGACGTCGTCACCATCCCCGTACTCCGAGCCGACCGCCCCGAACAGCAGGCCGTCGTCACCGCGCTCGCCGAGCTGCACGTGCACGGCGTCTGCCCGGACTGGCAGGCCCTCTTCCCGGGCGCCCGGCGGATCGACCTGCCCACCTACGCCTTCCAGCAGCAGCGTTACTGGCTGGAGGCGCCCGAGGCCGGCACGGCCGCCGTGGACGCGGTCGACGACGAGTTCTGGGCGAGCGTCGAGCGCGAGGACGCCCAGTCCCTCGCCGCCACGCTGGAGCTGAGCCCCGAGGAACTGGACGTCGTGGTCCCGAAGCTGTCCGCCTGGCGGCGCCGGCGCCGCGAGCAGTCCGTCGTGGACGGCTGGCGCTACCAGCTGGCCTGGCAGCCGCTGAACGGCCTGTCCGCCGGTGACCTCTCCGGCAGCACATGGCTGTTCGCCGCGCCCGAGGGCGACGAGTGGGCCGGGACGGTCCGCGCGGCCCTCGCCGGGCGCGGCGCGCACCTGATCCCGCTGGCGGTCGGTGCCGACGCCGACCGCGCGTTCCTGGCGGGCGAGTTGACCCGCGCGGCAGCCGAAGCCGGATCGCTCGACGGCGTCCTGTCACTGCTCGCGACCGACGAGACCACCTCGCCCGGGCACCCCGCGCTCTCCCAGGGCCTCGCGCGGACCGTGGCCCTGGCCCAGGCGCTGGGCGACGCGGGCGTCGACGCGCCGCTGTGGTGCGCCACCCGCGGCGCGGCCGCCACCGGCCGTTTCGACGACGCACCGCTCAGCGCGGTGCAGAACCAGGTGTGGGGCCTCGGCCGCGCCCTGGCCCTGGAGCACCCCGGGCGCTGGGGCGGCCTCATCGACCTGCCCACGGCCGTCGACGAGCGCGCCGCCGGCCGTGTCGCCGCCGTCCTGCGCCAGAGCACCGACACGGCGGAGGACCAGGTCGCCGTCCGCGCCTCCGGCGTGTTCACGGCCCGGCTCGCCCACGCCCGAAGCGGCGCCGGCCGGCCGTGGTCGCCGCGCGGCACGGTGCTGATCACCGGGGGTACGGGTGCGCTGGGCGGGCACCTGGCCCGCTGGCTCGCCGGTGCCGGTGCCGAACACCTGGTGCTCACCAGCCGCCACGGCGCCGACGCGCCCGGCGCGACCGTACTCAAGGCCGAACTGGAGGAGCTGGGAGCGCGCGTCACCCTCGCCGTGTGCGACGTCGCCGACCGCGACGCGGTGGCGGCGCTGCTCGCCGAGCACACCTTCACCTCCGTCTTCCACGCCGCGGGCGTGGCACAGTTCGCCCCCTTCGACGAGCTGACGCCGACCGACTTCGCCCGCACGGTGGCGGCGAAGGCCCGCGGCGCCGCGCACCTCGACGAACTGCTCGGCGACCGCGAGCTGGACGCCTTCGTCCTCTTCTCCTCGATCGCCGGCGTGTGGGGCAGCGGACTGCAGCCCGCCTACGCGGCCGGCAACGCCTTCCTCGACGGGCTCGCGGCCCGGCGCAGGGCCAGGGGCCTGACCGCCACCGCGATCGCCTGGGGCCCCTGGGCCGACGGCGGCATGGTCACCGACGCCGACGAGGAGCACCTGCGCCGCCGTGGCGTCGTCCCCCTGCCCGCCGCACTCGCCGTGACCGCGGTCCAGCGGGCCCTGGACTGCGACGACACCGCGGTCGTCGTGGCCGACATCGAGTGGGAACGGTTCATCGGACCGTTCACCCTCGGCCGCCCGAGCGCCCTGCTGTCCGAGTTGCCCGAGGTGCGCCGCGCCCGCACCGCCGCACCGGCCGATGCCGCCGCCGGCGCCGCGCCCCTGGCGGCCCGGCTCGCCGGACTGCCGGAGGCCGAGCGCACCCAGACCCTGATCGACCTGGTCCGCGCGCACGTCGCGGCGGTCCTGGGCCACTCCTCGGCGGCGGAGGTCGAGCCCGACCGGGCCTTCAAGGACCTCGGCTTCGACTCCCTGACCGCCGTCGAACTCCGCAACAGGGTCAACACGGCGACCGGTCTCGCGCTGCCGCCCACGCTGGTCTTCGACTACCCCAACGCCACGGCGCTCGCCCGTTTCCTGCACAGCGAGCTGCTCGGTTCGCAGGCCTGCGCCGTGCCGCAGGAGCAGTCCTCGGCCGCCGAGGACGAGCCCATCGCCATCGTGGCGATGAGCTGCCACCTGCCCGGCGGCGTCGACTCGCCCGAGGCGCTGTGGGACCTGGTGACGTCCGGCGGCGACGCCATCTCCGAGTTCCCGTCGAACCGCGGCTGGGACGTCGAGGCCCTCTACGACCCCGATCCCGATCGCCCCGGCAGGACGTACGCGCGCGACGGTGGATTCCTCTACGGTGCCACCGACTTCGACGCCGGCTTCTTCGGTATCTCGCCGCGCGAGGCCCTGGCGATGGACCCGCAGCAGCGGCTGCTGCTGGAGGCCTCGTGGGAGGCCTTCGAGCGGGCCGGGATCGCCCCCGCGCAGCTGCGCGGCAGCCGGACCGGCGTCTTCGTCGGCATGGCGTACCAGGGCTACGGAGCCGATGTGCGCCGCACGCCGGAAGGCGTCGAGGGACACCGGCTCGTCGGCGGCGCGTCCAGCGTCGTCTCCGGCCGGGTGGCCTACACCTTCGGTCTCGAAGGCCCCGCCGTCACGATCGACACGGCGTGCTCGTCGTCGCTGGTCGCCCTGCACCTGGCCATGCAGTCGCTGCGCGGCGGCGAGTGCACGATGGCCCTGGCCGGCGGCGTCACCGTCATGGCAAGCCCGAACGTCTTCGTGGAGTTCAGCCGCCAGCGCGGCCTGTCGCCCGACGGCCGCTGCAGGGCGTTCGGCGCGGACGCGGACGGCACCGGCTGGGCGGAGGGCGTGGGCGTGGTGCTCGTGGAGCGCCTGTCCGACGCCGTGCGCAACGGCCACGAGGTCCTGGCGGTGGTACGGGGCAGTGCGGTCAACCAGGACGGCGCGTCCAACGGCCTGACCGCGCCCAACGGCCCCGCGCAGCAGCGGGTGATCCGCCAGGCGCTGGCCTCGGCCGGGCTCGCTCCGGGCGACGTGGACGCCGTCGAGGCACACGGCACGGGTACGACGCTGGGCGACCCGATCGAGGCCCAGGCGCTGCTCGCGACCTATGGGCAGGAACGTGAACGGCCGCTCCTGCTCGGCTCGTTGAAGTCGAACATCGGCCACACGCAGGCCGCGGCGGGCGTGGCCGGCGTGATCAAGATGGTCATGGCGATGCGCCACGGCATCCTGCCGCGGACCCTGCACGCCGATGAGCCGACGCCGCACGTGGACTGGTCGGCGGGTACGGTGCGGCTGCTGACCGAGGCCGTGGAGTGGCCGGAGACGGACCGCCCGCGCCGCGCCGCGATCTCGTCGTTCGGGGTCAGCGGCACCAACGCCCACACCATCATCGAGCAGGCCCCCGCCGCGCCGGAGCTGCCCCCCACGCCCGACTCCGGCGCCCTCGTGCCGTGGGTGCTGTCAGGCAAGGGCGAACCGGCGCTGCGCGCCCAGGCGGCCCGGCTGGCCGGCCACCTCGACGCGCACGACGGCTGGACGGCTGCCGACGTCGGCCTCTCCCTGGCCTCCCGCGAGACGTTCGAGGACCGCGCGGTGCTCCTGGCACAGGGCCCGGACGAACTCCGGCAAGCCCTCACCGCCCTCGCCGCCGGCGAACCCGCGGCGAACGTGACACTGGGACGCGCCCGCCCCGAGGGCAAGGTCGGTTTCCTGTTCTCGGGCCAGGGTTCTCAATGGCTCGGCATGGGACGTGAGTTGTACGAGGCGTTCCCCGTCTTCGCCGACGCGTACGACGAGGTGTGTGCGCGTCTGGACGCGCCGGTCGATGTGGACGCCGAGTCCCTGCACCGGACCGGGTGCGCGCAGCCCGCGCTGTTCGCGGTCGAGGTGGCGTTGTTCCGTCTCCTGGAATCCTGGGGTGTGCGGCCGGATTACGTGGCCGGTCACTCGGTCGGCGAGATCGCGGCTGCCCATGTGGCCGGGGTGCTGACGCTGGACGACGCCGTGCAACTGGTGTCGGCACGTGCGGCGTTGATGCAGGCCCTGCCCGCGGGCGGTGCGATGGTCGCCGTACAGGCCACCGAGAAGGAAGTCGCGCCGCACCTGACCGACGAGGTCGGCATCGCGGCGGTCAACGGGCCTCGGTCCGTCGTGATCTCCGGTGCCGACGAGGCGGTCACCGCCATCGCCGAGGTCTTCACCCGGCAAGGCCGCAAAACCTCCCGGTTGAAGGTCAGCCACGCGTTCCACTCGCCGCTGATGGATCCGATGCTGGACGAGTTCGCCGAGGCCGTCGGCCATCTGGTCTTCAACGAGCCGCGGATTCCCGTCGTGTCGAACCTCACCGGCCGCCTGGCCAAGCCGTACACGACCGACTACTGGGTCCGCCACGTCCGTGAGGCGGTCCGCTTCGCCGACGGCCTGCACACCCTGCACGAGCTGGGTGTCACCACGTTCGTGGAGATCGGCCCCGGCGGCGTCCTCAGCGCCCTGGCACAGGCCTGCGTGGACGAGGCCGTCACCGTGCCCGTCCTGCGCGGTGATCGCCCCGAGCGGCAGGCCCTCGTCACCGCGCTCGCCGAACTGCACGTGCACGGCGTCTGCCCGGACTGGCAGGGGCTCTTCCCCGGCGCTCACCGCGTCACCCTGCCCACCTACGCCTTCCAGCGCGAGCGTTTCTGGCTGGACAGGGACGAGGATCTGGCCGCTGCCGGCACCGCGGCCGACGCGGCGGACTCCGGCTTCTGGGCCGGCGTGGAGCGCGAGGACGCGGAGTCCCTCGCCGCGACCCTGGGGGTCAGCGCGGACGCCTCGCTGAGCGCGATCCTGCCCCGGCTGTCCGCGTGGCGCCGTCAGCGCCGCGAGCAGTCCGTGGTCGACGGCTGGCGCTACCGCGTCACGTGGAAGCCGCTCGGCGCGCTCCCGCAGCCCGGCGCGTCCGGGACCTGGCTGCTCGTCGTGGCCGCGGAGAGCGAGTGGACCGCCTCGGTCCGCACCGCGCTCGGCGAGCGCGGCCTGGAACTGGGGACCCTCGTCGCCGGGACCGGCACCGACCGCGGGACGCTGGCCCGCGAGCTGGCCGGCGTCGGCCCGGTGGCCGGAGTGCTGTCCCTGCTCGCCGAGGACGAGAGCGCCTCGGCCGGCCACCCCGGCCTGTCGCACGGCCTCGCCGCGACCCTCTGCCTGGTGCAGGCGCTCGGCGACGCGGGCGTCGACGCCCCGCTGTGGTGCGCCACGCGCGGCGCGGTGGCCACCGGCCGCTCCGACCGCGTGGACCGCCCACTGCAGTCGCAGGTGTGGGGCTTCGGCCGGGCGGCGGCGCTGGAACACCCGCGGCGCTGGGGCGGACTGCTCGACCTGCCCGATCTGCTGGACGCCCGTACCGCGGCCCGCGTGGCCGCCGTCCTCGGCCAGGCCGCCGAGGACCAGGTGGCGGTCCGCGCCTCGGGCGTCTTCGGGCGCCGGCTCGTCCGGGCGGCCCGCGCCACCGGCCCCGGCCCGGGGTGGTCGCCGCGCGGCACGGTGCTGATCACCGGTGGTACGGGTGCGCTGGGCGGGCATGTCGCCCGCTGGCTCGCCGGTGCGGGTGCGGAGCACCTGGTGCTCACCAGCCGCCGCGGTCTCGACGCCCCCGGCGCCGCCGCCCTCAAGGCCGAGTTGGAGGAGGCGGGCGTACGCGTGACCGTCGCCGCCTGTGACGTGGCCGACCGCGACGCCCTGCGGGCGCTGCTGGCCGAACACCCCGTCCACGCCGTCGTCCACGCCGCGGGCGTCGGCGACCACGTCATGATCGAGGACTCCGACCCGGCCGGGTTCGCCGGCACGGTGGCGGCCAAGGCCGAAGGAGCCACGCACCTGGACGAACTGCTGGCCGGTCAGGAACTCGACGCGTTCGTCATGTTCTCCTCGGGCGCCGGCATCTGGGGCGGCGCAGGCCAGGGCGCCTACGCGGCGGCCAACGCCCACCTGGACGCCCTCGCCGAGTACCGGCGGGCACGCGGGCGCACCGCGCTCGCCGTCTCCTGGGGCGGCTGGGCCGAGGGCGGCATGGCCGGCGTCGGCGACGGAGAGGAGATGCTGCGCCGCCGCGGCCTGCCGCCGATGCGGCCCGCCCTCGCGATCTGCGCGCTCCAGCAGGCGCTGGCCGACGGCGAGACCGCCCTCACCGTCGCCGACTTCGACTGGGAGCGGTTCATCGGCCCGTTCACCGTCACCCGCCCGAGCGCCCTGCTCTCCGACGTGCCCGAGGCGCGCCGCGCCCTGGAGGCCCCGGCCTCCGGCGGCGCCGAAGCCGGCACCGCGCTCGCCGCGAAGCTGACCGGGCTGCCGGCGGGCGAGCGGGACCGCACACTGGTGGACCTCGTCCGCACGCACGCGGCCGCCGTGCTCGGCCACGACGGCACCGCGGCGGTGGAGCCCGGCCGGGCGTTCAACGACCTCGGCTTCGACTCGCTCACCGCCGTCGAACTGCGCAACAAGCTCACCGCCGACACCGGCCTGAAACTGCCCACCACGCTGGTCTTCGACTACCCGAACGCCACCGCCCTGGCCCGGTTCCTGCGCGCCGGACTGCTCGGTTCGCAGGGCGCCGCACAGCAGGAGCAGCGCACGGCCGCCACCGACGACGAGCCCATCGCCATCGTGGCCATGAGCTGCCGCCTCCCCGGCGGGGTCGGCTCGCCCGAGGACCTGTGGCAGCTCGTGACGTCCGGCGGCGACGCGATCTCCGGCTTCCCCGAGGACCGCGGCTGGGACGTCGAGGACCTCTACGACCCCGACCCGGGCACCCCGGGCAAGACCTACACGCGCGAGGGCGGCTTCCTCTACGACGCGGGCGACTTCGACGCCGCGCTGTTCGGGATCTCGCCGCGCGAGGCGCTCGCGATGGACCCCCAGCAGCGCCTGCTGCTGGAGGCCTCTTGGGAGGCGTTCGAACGGGCCGGCATCGACCCGGCCTCCCTGAAGGGCAGCCGCACCGGCGTGTTCGTCGGCATGTCCTACCAGGGCTACGGCGCAGGCCTCCCGCAGGTCCCCGAAGGCGTCGAGGGCCACCTGCTCACCGGCAGCGCCGCGAGCGTCGTCTCCGGGCGCGTGGCCTACACCTTCGGCCTGGAGGGCCCGGCCGTCACCGTCGACACGGCGTGCTCGTCGTCGCTGGTCGCCCTGCACCTGGCCATCCAGTCGCTGCGGGGCGGCGAGAGCACGATGGCCGTCGCGGGCGGTGTGAACGTCATGGCCGTACCGGCCGCGTTCGTGGAGTTCAGCCGGCAGCGCGGGCTGTCCGCCGACGGCCGCTGCAAGGCGTTCGGCGCCGGCGCGGACGGCACCGGCTGGGCGGAGGGCGTGGGCGTGGTGCTCGTGGAGCGCCTGTCCGACGCCGTGCGCAACGGCCACGAGGTCCTCGCCGTCGTGCGGGGCAGTGCGGTCAACCAGGACGGCGCGTCCAACGGCCTGACCGCGCCCAACGGCCCGGCGCAGCAGCGGGTCATCCGGCAGGCCCTGGCCTCCGCCGGGCTCACCGAGGCCGATGTCGACGCGGTGGAGGCGCACGGCACGGGCACCGCTCTGGGTGACCCGATCGAGGCACAGGCGCTGATCGCCACGTACGGCCGGGAACGGCCGGAGGACCGGCCGCTGTGGCTGGGCTCGCTGAAGTCCAACATCGGCCACGCCCAGGCGGCGTCCGGAGTGGCCGGTGTGATCAAGATGGTGATGGCGATGCGCCACGGTGTCCTTCCGCGGACGCTGCACGCCGATGAGCCGACGTCGCACGTGGACTGGGCGGCGGGCGCGGTGCGGCTGCTGACGGAGGCCGTCGACTGGCCGGAGACGGACCGCCCGCGCCGGGCCGCCGTGTCGTCCTTCGGGGTCAGCGGCACCAACGCCCACACGATCATCGAGCAGGCCCCGGTGGCCGAACCGGCCGCCGTCGCACCGGTCGAGGTCGCCTCGGCGACCGTGCCGTGGGTGCTGTCCGGCAAGTCCGAGGCCGCGCTGCGCGCCCAGGCCGAGCGCCTGCTGTCCCTCACCGCCGACGGCGCCGCACCGTCCCTCACCGACGTCGGCTTCTCGCTGGCCACCACCCGGGCCGCCCTGGAGCACCGCGCCGCCGTGGTCGGCACCGACCGCGGCCGGATCGCCGAGGGCTTGCGGGCCCTGGCCTCGGGGGCGCCCGCTCCCGGTGTCGTCCTCGGCCGCGCCGACGCCGGCCAGGTCGGGTTCCTGTTCTCCGGACAGGGCTCGCAGCGCACCGGCATGGGGCGCGAACTGTACGAGGCGTTCCCGGTCTTCGCGGAGGCGTACGACGAGGTGTGCGCCCACCTCGACCGGCACCTCGACCGCCCGCTGCGGGACGTGGCCTTCGGCGAGAACGGTCACGAGGACGGCGAGGAACTGCACCGCACCGCCTTCACCCAGCCCGCGCTGTTCGCGCACGAGGTCGCCGTCCACCGGCTGCTGGAGTCGTGGGGCGTGCGGCCCGACTACCTGGCGGGGCACTCCGTGGGCGAGATCGCGGCGGCGCACGTGGCCGGCGCCCTGTCGCTGGAGGACGCGGCGGCACTGGTGACGGCTCGTGCCGCGCTGATGCAGGCCCTGCCCGCCGGCGGCGCGATGATCGCCGTCCAGGCCTCCGAGGACGAGGTGGGGCCGTACCTCACCGACGACGCCGGCATCGCGGCGGTCAACGGCCCGCGGTCCGTCGTGGTCTCCGGAGCCGAGGACGCCGTGCTGGAGATCGCCGAGGTCCTCACCCAACAGGGCCGCAAGACCTCCCGGTTGAAGGTCAGCCACGCCTTCCACTCCCCGCTGATGGACCCCGTGCTGGAGGACTTCGCCCGTGTCGTCGGCGGTCTGCGCTTCGAGACGCCCCGGATACCGGTCGTCTCGAACCTCACCGGTGAACTCGTCGACGCGTACACGGCGGACTACTGGGTCCGGCACGTCCGCGAGGCCGTGCGCTTCGCCGACGGCATCCGGACCCTGGGTGAGCTGGGCGTGACCACGTTCGTGGAGACCGGCCCCGGCGCGGTGCTGAGCGCCATGGCCCAGGGCTGCCTGGACGGCGCGGTCACCGTTGCCTCCGCACGCTCCGGCAGCCCCGAGCCCGAGGCGATCACCGGCGCCGTCGCGCAGCTCCACGTGCACGGCGTCCCCGTCGACTGGCAGGCGTTCTTCGCCGGCCGCGGCGCCCGGCGCGCCGATCTGCCCACCTACGCCTTCCAGCACCAGCGGTACTGGCTGGAGACCACGGCGCCCACGGCCGCCGCCGTCGCGGGGACCGACGCCGTGGAGGCCGGGTTCTGGGAGACGGTGGAGCGCGAGGACACCCAGTCCCTCGCCGCCACCCTCGACCTGCCCGCCGAGCAGCTGGACGCGGTGCTGCCCCGGCTGTCCGCGTGGCGCCGGCAGCAGCGCCGGGAGTCCGCCGTGGAACGCTGGTCCTACCGCACGGGCTGGAAGCCGCTGAGCGGCCTCCGGGCGCACGAACTGCCGGGCGACTGGCTGTTCCTGGTCACCGAGGACACCGAGGCGGTCGAGTGGACCGCCGCCGTCGCCGACGGGCTTGCCGCCCGCGGGGCCCGGCTGGTCCGGGTGGCCGTCGACCCCTACGCCGACCGCGGCGCACTGCTGCGGCAGCTCGGCGACGCCGTCCGGGAGACCCCGGTCGACGGTGTCATCTCCCTGCTCGGCACCGACGAGCGGCCCCACACCGGACACCCGGCCCTCACTGTCGGCACCGCGCTGTCCCTCGCACTCGTCCAGGCCCTGGGCGACGCGGGCATCGACGCCCCGCTGTGGGCGCTGACCAGGTCCGCCATGTCCACCGGCCGTGCGGACGCGGTGCCGAGCGCCGCCCAAAGCGCCGTCTGGGGTCTCGGCCGGGTCGCCGCGCTGGAGCACGCGCCGCGCTGGGGCGGTCTGGTCGACCTCCCCGACACGGTCGACGACCGGGCCGTCGGCCGCCTCGCCGCGGTCCTGGGCCAGTCGGCCGAGGACCAGGTCGCGATCCGCGCCCGTGGCGTGTTCGGCCGCAGGCTGTCCCGCACCGCCGCCCGCCGGAACACGCGGGCCGGGCAGCGCTGGTCGCCACGCGGCACGGTGCTGATCACCGGTGGTACGGGTGCGCTGGGCGGGCATGTGGCCCGCTGGCTCGCCGGTGCGGGTGCGGAGCACCTGGTGCTCACCAGCCGCCGCGGCCTCGACGCGCCGGGCGCGGCGGGTCTGGTCGCGGAGCTGGCGGCGACGGGTGTCCGTGTCACCGTCGCCGCGTGCGACATCGCCGACCGTGCGGCGGTCGCCGCACTGCTCGCCGAGCACCCGGTGAACGCCGTCGTCCACACGGCGGGCGTGGACCACCTGGAGCCGCTGGAGGCCATGACGCCGGGCGCCTTCGCCGACGTGCTGTCCGCCAAGGCAGCCGGCGCCCTGCACCTCGACGCCCTCCTCGCCGGCCGGGAACTCGACGCCTTCGTCCTCTTCTCGTCCATCGCCGGCGTGTGGGGCAGCGGCCATCAGGCCGCCTACGCGGCGGCCAACGCCCTGCTCGACGGGCTCGCCGAACGCCGCCGGGCCCAAGGCCTGCCGGCGACCGCCGTGGCCTGGGGCCCGTGGGCCGGCGGCGGCATGGCCGAGGGCGAGGGCGCGGACGAACGACTGCGCCGCCGCGGCCTGATCCCGATGCCCGCCGCGCTCGCCGTGGCCGCCCTCCGGCAGGCGCTGGACTCCGGCGAGGCGACCGCGACCGTGGCCGACGTCGACTGGGAGCGGTTCCTGCCCCCGTTCACCGTGGGCCGCGCCAGTGCCCTGCTCGGCGACCTTCCGGAGGCCGAGCGGATCCTCAGCGCGGGCAGCACCGCCGGCGAGCCCGGCACGGCTGCCGTCTCGGCCCTCGCCGAGCGCCTCACCCAGATGCCCGAGACCGAGCAGCACGCGCTGCTGGTCGACCTCGTCCGCACGCACGCGGCGGCCGTTCTCGGCCACGGCGGGGCCGGCGAGGTCGAGGCCGGCCGGGCCTTCAAGGACCTGGGCTTCGACTCCCTGACCGCCGTCGAACTGCGCAACAAGCTCAACGCCGAGACCGGCCTCGCGCTGCCCCCCACGCTGGTCTTCGACCACCCCAACGCCCAGGCACTCGCCCGGCAGTTGCGCACCGAGCTCACCGGCCGCACCACCGCCCCCGCATCGCAGGCGGCCCCCGCGCACGCCGAGGACGACGACCCCATCGCGATCGTCGGCATGGCGTGCCGGTATCCGGGCGGGGTGCGTTCGCCGGAGGACCTGTGGCAGCTGGTGGTCTCCGGTGGTGACGCGGTCGGCGAGTTCCCGGCGGACCGGGGCTGGGACGTGGAGGGCATCTACGACCCGGACCCGGAGGCGTCCGGCAAGACGTACACGCGCCGTGGTGGATTCCTGTACGAGGCGGGGGAGTTCGACGCCGGGTTCTTCGGCATCAGCCCGCGTGAGGCCGTGGCGATGGATCCGCAGCAGCGGCTGCTGCTGGAGACCACGTGGGAGACGTTCGAGCGGGCCGGTATCGACGCGGAGTCGGTGCGCGGCAGCCGTACCGGGGTCTTCGTCGGCTCCGGCTACCAGGACTACGCCGCCCAGGCCTTCCACGCGATCGACGACTCCGAGGGCTTCTTCGGCACGGGCAACTCCGCGAGCATCATGTCCGGCCGCATCGCCTACACCCTCGGCCTGGAAGGACCGGCCGTCACCGTCGACACGGCGTGCTCGTCGTCGCTGGTGGCGCTGCACTGGGCGGTCCAGGCCCTCCGCAACGGCGAGTGCTCCATGGCGCTGGCCGGCGGCGTGATGGTCATGTCCACCCCGCGGGCCTTCGTGGAGTTCAGCCGCCAGCGCGGGCTGGCCCCTGACGGACGGTGCAAGGCGTTCGGCGCCGGCGCGGACGGCACCGGCTGGGCCGAGGGCGTCGGCATGCTCCTGGTGGAGCGGCTGTCCGACGCCCACCGAAACGGGCACCGGGTGCTGGCCGTGGTCCGCGGAAGCGCTGTGAACCAGGACGGCGCGTCCAACGGCCTGACCGCGCCCAACGGCCCCGCGCAGCAGCGGGTCATCCGCCAGGCACTCACCTCCGCGGGTCTCACCGCCGCCGACATCGACGCGGTGGAGGCGCACGGTACGGGCACGAAGCTGGGCGACCCGATCGAGGCGCAGGCACTCCTCGCCACATACGGCCGCGAGCGACCCGAAGAACAGCCCCTGTGGCTGGGCTCGCTGAAGTCCAACATCGGTCACGCCCAGGCCGCCGCCGGTGTCGGCGGCATCATCAAGATGGTCATGGCCATGCGCCACGGCGTCCTCCCGCAGACCCTGCACGTCGACGAGCCGACGCCGCACGTGGACTGGTCGGCGGGCGCGGTGCGGCTCCTGACCGAGGCCGTCGACTGGCCGGAGACCGATCACCCGCGCCGCGCCGCGGTGTCGTCCTTCGGCGTCAGCGGCACCAACGCCCACACGATCATCGAACAGGCGCCGCCGGCCCCGGCCGAAGAGGCCCCCGCCGCCCCGGCGCCCGCCCTCCTGCCGTGGGTGCTCTCCGCCAAGACCAGCGGTGCGCTGCGCGACCAGGCACGACAACTGCTGGCCTTCGTGGAGGACGGCACGTCACCGGCCGATGTCGGCTTCTCGCTGGCCACCACCCGGAGCGCTCTGCGCCACAGGGCGGCGGTCATCGGCGAGAGCTGTGACGACTTCCGCCGCGGACTGGGTCACCTGGCTGCCGGAACGCCGTCGCCCGGAGTCGTCCAGGGCCGGCCGGGAGGCAAGGTCGGCTTCCTGTTCTCGGGTCAGGGTTCGCAGCGGGTCGGTATGGGGCGGGAGCTGTACGCGGCGTTCCCCGTCTTCGCCGATGCGTACGACGAGGTGTGCGCGCGTCTGGACGCCCCGGTCGACGTCGACGCCGAGACCCTGCATCAGACGGGGTGCACCCAGCCCGCGCTGTTCGCGGTCGAGGTGGCGCTGTTCCGCCTCCTCGAATCGTGGGGTGTGCGGCCGGATTACGTGGCGGGGCACTCGGTCGGTGAGATCGCGGCCGCGCATGTGGCGGGTGTGCTGTCGCTGGACGACGCCGCGAAGCTGGTGTCGGCGCGTGCCGCGCTGATGCAGGCCCTGCCCACGGGTGGTGCGATGATCGCGGTCCAGGCGACCGAGGAGGAGGTGCTGCCGCACCTGACCGACGGCGTCGGCATTGCGGCGGTCAACGGCCCGCAGTCGGTGGTGGTCTCCGGAGCCGAGGACGCGGCCCTGATGATCGCCGAGGCCTTCACTCAACAGGGCCGTAAGACAAGCCGGTTGAAGGTCAGTCATGCGTTCCATTCGCCGTTGATGGATCCGATGCTGGAGGAGTTCGCGGAGGCCGTCCGTGGTCTGTCGTTCAACGAGCCGCGGATTCCCGTCGTTTCGAATCTCACCGGCCGGCTGGCCGAGCCGTACACGCCGGAGTACTGGGTGCGGCACGTGCGTGAGGCGGTCCGTTTCGCCGACGGCGTGCGGACCCTGCACGAGCTGGGTGTGACCACGTTCGTGGAGATCGGCCCCGGTGGTGTCCTCAGTGGCATGGCGCAGGGGTGTGTGGACGACGTCGTCACGATCCCCGTACTCCGAGCCGACCGCCCCGAACAGCAGGCCGTCACCACCGGGTACGCCCAATTGCACGTCACCGGCGCCGAAGTGGACTGGCACGCCTTCTTCCCGGGCGCCCGGCGCGTCGACCTGCCCACGTACGCCTTCCAGCACGAGCGCTACTGGATCGACGCCCCGGAGCCCGGCGCCGCCGCCACGGCGGTGGACCCGGTGGACGCGGAGTTCTGGGAGACCGTGGAGCGCGAGGATCTGCGGGCCCTCGCGGAGACCCTGGACATCGGGGCAGAGGACGCGTTCAGCGAGGTGCTGCCGAGGCTGTCGTCGTGGCGGCGGCAGCGCAAGGAGCAGACCACCGTGGACGGCTGGCGCTACGGCGTCACCTGGAAAGCGATACCCGATCCCGCCCCGGAGGGCCCTGCCCGGAACGGGATCTGGCTGGTTCCGGTCAGCGCTGCGCGACTCGGCGACGACTGGGTCACCGCCTGCCTCCGCGGGCTGACCGAGCGGGGCCTGGTCCCGCTGCCGGTCCCGGTCGAGCCGGCCACCGGGCGTACGGAGTTGACCGCGCAGCTCACCCGAGCCGCCGGTGACGAGACCGTGGCGGGCGTCCTGTCGCTGCTGGCCGTCGACGACGGGGCCGCCCCGGCGGCCGGCGCACTGACCGTCGGCGTCGCGCTGTCCGTCCTGCTCGTCCAGGCCCTCGGTGACGCGGGCATCGACGCCCCGCTGTGGTGCGCGACCCGGAACGCGGTGGGAGCGAGTCCCGCCGAGGAGGTGGCGGACCCGTACCAGTCCCAGGTCTGGGGTCTGGGCCGGGTGGCGGCGCTGGAGCACGCGCAGCGCTGGGGCGGTCTCGTCGACCTTCCCGGCGCGGTCGACGACCGGGTCGCGAGCCGCCTCGCCGCGGTGCTAGGCCAGTCGGCCGAGGACCAGGTCGCGATCCGCGACCGCGGAGTGTTCGCGCGGCGCCTGTCGCGTCTGCCCGCAGTACACAGCGATGGTTCGTGGTCGCCGCGCGGCACGGTCCTGATCACCGGTGGTACGGGTGCGCTGGGCGCGCACGTGGCCCGCTGGCTCGCCGGTGCGGGTGCGGAGCACCTGGTGCTCACCAGCCGCCGCGGTCTCGACGCCCCCGGCGCCGCCGGCCTCAAGGCCGAGTTGGAGGAGGCGGGTGTTCGTGTGACCGTCGCCGCCTGTGACGTGGCCGACCGCGACGCCCTGCGGGCGCTGCTGGCCGGGCACCCGGTGAACGCCGTCGTCCACACGGCCGGTACCGCCGAGGCGGGCATGCTCGCCGAGACGAGCCTCGGCGACTTCGCGGCGACGGTCGCCGCGAAGGCCCTCGGCGCCGCGCACCTCCACGAACTGCTCGGCGACCGGGAGTTGGACGCCTTCGTCCTCTTCTCCTCCGTCTCCGGAGTGTGGGGAGGCGGCGGGCAGGCCGCGTACTCGGCCGCGAACGCCTTCCTCGACGGCCTGGCGCAGCACCGGCGGGCCCGGGGCCTCGCCGCGACCGCGATCGCCTGGGGCCCATGGGGCGAGGGTGGCATGGTCGCCGACGCCGGGGACGAGGAGCGGCTGCGGCAGCGCGGCCTGACCACGCTGCGGCCGGACCGGGCGATCTCCGCGCTGCACGGCGCGCTGAGCGGCGGGGACGGCACCGTCACCGTGGCGGACGTGGACTGGGCACGGTTCGCCGTCCCGTTCACCGTCAGCAGGCCGAGCGCACTGCTGAGCGACCTGCCCGAGGTCAGGGACGCCCTCGCAGCGGAGCCCGCCGAGCGGGCCGGGGAGCCGTCCGCGCTGAAGGAGAAGCTGGCCGCGCTGTCCGAAGGCGAACAGCAGCGCCTGCTCGTGGACACGGTGTGCGCGCACGCGGCGGCCGTACTCGGCCACGGCGGCACCGCGGCGGTGGAACCGGACCTGGCGTTCCGGGACCTCGGTTTCGACTCCCTGACCGCGGTGGAGCTGCGCAACCTGCTCACCGCCGACACCGGTCTGACCCTGCCCGCGACGCTGGTCTTCGACCACCCGACGCCCGAGGCGATCGCCCGCTACCTGCGCGGCGAACTCGCCGGCGAGACGGGCCCGGACGAGGTGTCGGTCTTCAGCGAGCTCGACCGGCTGGAGTCGGTGATCTCGACGACCGCCTCCGCCGAGGAGACGGTCCGCTCCGGGGTGCGCAGGCGGCTGCAGGAACTGTTGTCCCTGGTGAACTCCGCCGGGGAGCAGAGCACGGAGTCGGCCGTTGCGCAGCGCCGGCTCCAGGACGCGACGATCGACGACATCTTCGATCTGATCGATCAAGATCTAGAAAATTCCTAGTTCTTGGCGCTCTACCTTTGACGACAGCCGAGGACGGATGAGGCGGATGAGCAGCAACGAAGACAGGCTTCTCGAATATCTCAAGCGCGTCACCGGAGACCTTCGTCAGGTCCGGGAGCGCCTTCGCGAGGTCGAGGAGAAGGATCAGGAACCCATCGCGATCGTCGGCATGGCGTGCCGGTATCCGGGCGGGGTGCGTTCACCGGAGGACCTGTGGCAGCTGGTGGTCTCCGGTGGTGACGCGGTCGGTGAGTTCCCGGCGGACCGGGGCTGGGACGTGGAGGGCATCTACGACCCGGACCCGGAGGCGGCGGGGAAGACGTATGCGCGCCGTGGTGGATTCCTGTACGAGGCGGGGGAGTTCGACGCCGGGTTCTTCGGGATCAGCCCGCGTGAGGCCGTGGCGATGGATCCGCAGCAGCGGCTGCTGCTGGAGACCACGTGGGAGACGTTCGAGCGGGCCGGTATCGACGCGGAGTCGGTGCGGGGCAGCCGTACCGGGGTCTTCGTCGGCTCCGGCTACCAGGACTACGTCAACCTCCTGGCCGGGGTGGGCGGCGAGTCCGACGGCCATCTCGGGACCGGCAACTCCGCCAGCGTGATGTCCGGCCGCATCGCCTACACCTTCGGGCTTGAGGGCCCGGCGGTCACGGTCGACACGGCGTGTTCGTCGTCACTGGTGGCGCTGCACTGGGCGGTCCAGGCCCTCCGCAACGGCGAGTGCTCCATGGCGCTGGCCGGCGGCGTGCAGGTGATGACCACGCCCACCGCGTTCGTGGAGTTCAGCCGCCAGCGCGGGCTGGCCCCCGACGGACGGTGCAAGCCGTTCGCGGCCGGCGCGGACGGCACCGGCTGGGCCGAGGGCGTCGGCATGCTCCTGGTGGAGCGACTGTCCGACGCCCGCCGCAACGGGCACCGGGTGCTGGCCGTGGTGCGGGGCAGTGCCGTGAACCAGGACGGTGCGTCCAACGGCCTGACGGCGCCGAACGGTCCGGCGCAGCAGCGGGTCATCCGCCAGGCCCTGGCATCGGCCGGTCTGTCTCCCGCCCAGATCGACGTCGTGGAGGCGCACGGTACGGGTACGACGCTGGGTGACCCGATCGAGGCGCAGGCGCTGATCGCCACGTACGGTCAGGAGCGGTCGGAGGACCGGCCGTTGTGGCTGGGCTCGCTGAAGTCGAACATCGGCCACGCCCAGGCCGCCGCGGGTGTCGGCGGCATCATCAAGATGGTCATGGCCATGCGCCACGGAGTGCTCCCGCAGACCCTGCACGTGGACGAGCCGACGCCGCACGTGGACTGGTCGGCCGGTGACGTCCGCCTGCTGACCGAGGCCGTCGCATGGCCGGAGACGGACCGCCCGCGCCGGGCCGCCGTGTCGTCCTTCGGCGTCAGCGGCACCAACGCCCACACGATCATCGAGCAGGCGCCGGTCCCGGACGAGGAGCCCGCAGCGGCTCCCGCAGACGGCCCGCTGGCGTGGGTGCTCTCCGCCAGGAGCGACGCGGCGCTGCGGGCCCAGGCGGCCCGGCTGCTGCCCTTCGTACGGGGCGGGGTCCGGCCGCACGACGTCGGGCTGTCGCTGGCCACGACCCGCGCGGCCATGCGTCACCGGGCCGCGGTCGTGGGGGAGGACCATGAGGAACTGCTCCTGGGGCTGGCGGACCTGGCCGCCGGGAACCCTTCGCCCCGTGTGCTGCTCGGGCGTCCGGCCGGCGGCAGGACCGGCTTCCTCTTCTCCGGGCAGGGCTCGCAGCGCATCGGCATGGGACGCGAGCTGTACGCGGCGTTCCCCGTCTTCGCCACGGCCTACGACGAGGTGCGCGCGCGTCTGGACGCCCCGGTCGACGTCGACGCCGAAACGCTGCACCGGACCGGGTGCACCCAGCCCGCGCTCTTCGCGGTCGAGGTGGCCCTGTTCCGACTCCTCGAATCCTGGGGCGTCCGGCCCGACTTCGTCATGGGCCACTCCGTGGGCGAGATCGCCGCCGCGCATGTGGCCGGTGCGCTGTCCCTCGACGACGCGGCGAAGCTGGTGTCCGCCCGCGCCGCGCTGATGCAGGCCCTGCCCACGGGCGGCGCCATGGTCGCCGTACAGGCCACCGAAGAGGAGGTCCTGCCCCGCCTCACCGACGGAGTGAGCATCGCCGCGGTCAACGGCCCCTCGTCGGTGGTGGTTTCCGGTGACGAGACGGCGGCCCTGGCGATCGCCGCGGCCTTCGCCGAGCAGGGCCGCAAGACGTCCCGGCTGAAGGTCAGCCACGCCTTCCACTCGCCGCTGATGGAGCCGATGCTGGAGGAGTTCGCCGAGGTCGTCCGTGGCCTGGCCTTCGAGAAGCCGCAGCTTCCCGTCGTCTCCAACCTCACGGGCCGGCTCGTCGAGGACTACACGCCCGAATACTGGGTGCGGCACGTCCGCGAGGCGGTCCGCTTCGCCGACGGCGTGCGGACCCTGCACGAGCTGGGCGTGCGGACCTTCATCGAGATCGGCCCGGGCGGTGTCCTCAGCGGCATGGCGCAGGGCTGCCTGGACGGCGCCGTCACGGTGCCGATGCTGCGGGCCGACCGCCCCGAACGACAGGCGCTCGTCACGGCTCTCGCGCACCTGCACACCCACGGCGTCGCGGTGGACTGGAGCGTCCTCTACGCCGGTGCGCGCAGGACCGACCTGCCGACGTACGCGTTCGAGCACGAGCGGTACTGGGTGCACATCCCGGAGCCCGGCGCTGCCGCCCCGGCGGTGGACCCGGTGGACGCGGAGTTCTGGGAGACCGTGGAGCGCGAGGACCTGCGGGCCCTCGCCGAAACCCTGCACATCGGCGCGGGGGACGCGTTCAGCGACGTGCTGCCGAAGCTGTCGTCGTGGCGGCGGCAGCGCAAGGAGCAGTCCGCCGTCGACGACCGGCGCTACCGCGAGTCGTGGAAGCGCCTGGGCGAGCTCGCTCCGGCCGGCCTCGGCGGCACCTGGCTGTTGGCCGTGCCGGAGGAGGAGAACGAGCAGACCGCCGCTGTCCGCTCCGTGCTCACCGCTCGCGGCGCCACTGTGCGGACGCTGGTCGTCGGCTCGGCGAGCGACCGCGCCGGACTGGCCGGGGAACTGACCGGGACCGGGCCGGTCGACGGCGTGCTGTCCCTCCTCGTCACCGGCGACCCCGTACTGCCCACCCTGCTGCTCGTCCAGGCCCTGGGCGACGCGGGCGTCGACGCCCCGCTGTGGTGCCTCACCTCGGGCGCGGTGGCCGTGAGCGGCTCCGACGCCGTACGCGACGCCCGGCACGCCCAGGTCTGGGGCCTGGGCCGCACCGTCGCACTGGAGTTACCCCGGTGCTGGGGCGGCCTGATCGACCTGCCGGAGTCCGTCGACGACCAGGTCGCCGCGCGCCTGGCCGACGTGCTGGGACAGGCGCTGACCGGCCGGTGGGAGGAGGACCAGCTCGCCGTCCGCGCCTCCGGCGTCTTCGCCCGGCGGCTCGCCCACGCACCGGACCGGGCGGCCACCCGCCACTGGCAGCCGCGCGGCACCGTCCTCATCACCGGCGGTACGGGCGCGCTGGGCGGCCACGTCGCCCGCTGGCTGGCGCGCGGTGGCGCCGAACACCTCGTCCTCACCAGCCGCCGGGGCGCAGGCGCCCCGGGCGCCGCCGCCCTGCGGGACGAGCTGGAGGCCCTCGGCGCCCGCGTCACGCTCGCCGCCTGCGACGTGGCCGACCGCGACGCCGTGGCGGCCCTGCTCGCCGAACACACCTTCACCGCCGTCGTGCACGCAGCCGGGGTCGCCGACGCCGGCATGGTGGACGCCACCACCCCGGCCGCCTTCGCCGCCGCGCTCGCCGCCAAGGCCGGCGGCGCGGCCCACCTGGACGAGCTGCTGGGCGACCAGGAACTCGACGCCTTCGTCCTGTTCTCCTCCATCTCCGGCGTCTGGGGCAGCGGCGGCCAGGCCGCCTACGCCGCCGGCAACGCCTTCCTCGACGCTCTCGCCCGGCGGCGCCGCGACCGCGGCCTGACCGCGACCGCCGTCTCCTGGGGCCCCTGGGCCGACGGCGGCATGGTCGAGGACGGCGACGACGAGGAGCGGCTGCGCCGCCGCGGCCTGCGCGCGATGACCCCCGCATCGGCGATCACCGCCCTGCAACGCGCGCTCGACCGCGACGAGACCCTGCTGACCGTGGCCGACGTGGACTGGGCGCGTTTCATCGTGCCGTTCACCCTCGGCCGGCCCAGCCCGCTGCTCGGCGACCTCCCCGAGGTGCGCGCGGCGCTCGCGCAGGACGCCCCCGAGGCGGGCCACGGCTCCGGGGCGCTCGCCGAGAGCCTGGCCGGGCTGTCGTACGAAGACCGCGCACGCACCCTCGTGGACCTCGTGCGCACGCATGCCGCCGCCGTCCTCGGCCACCGCGCCGTGGCCGCCGTCGAGGCCGACCGGCCCTTCAGGGACCTCGGCTTCGACTCCCTGACCGCGGTGGAACTCCGCAACCGGATCAACGAGGCCACCGGCCTTGCCCTGCCCACGACGCTGGTCTTCGACCACCCCACGGCCGCGGACCTCGCCGCCCACCTGCTCGCCGAACTCACCGGCGGACAAGGTGCGGTGGCCATGGCCGAGGCAGCCGCCGCGGTGCTGGACGAGCCGATCGCCATCATCGCGATGGCCTGCCGCTACCCCGGCGGCGTGCGCTCGCCCGAGGACCTGTGGGAGCTGGTCGCCTCCGGCCGCGACGCGATCTCCCGCTTCCCCGGCAACCGCGGCTGGGACGTCGAGGCGCTCTACCACCCGGACCCCGACCACCCCGGCACCACGTACACCACCCACGGCGGATTCCTGCACGACGCGGACGAGTTCGACCCCGCGGTCTTCGGAATCAGCCCGCGCGAGGCCGTCGCCATGGACCCGCAGCAGCGCCTGCTGCTGGAGACCACCTGGGAGGCCTTCGAGCGCGCCGGGATCGCCCCCCACGCGATGCGCTCCACCGCCACGGGCGTCTACGTCGGCTCCGGCTACCAGGACTACACCGGCCGCCCGCTCAAGGTGCCCGACGGCGTCGAGGGCTACCTCCCCAGCGGCAACGCGGCCAGCGTGATCTCCGGCCGGCTCTCCTACACCTTCGGCCTGCAGGGGCCGTCGGTCACCGTCGACACCGCGTGCTCATCCTCGCTGACCGCCCTCCACCTCGCCGTACAGGCACTGCGGAACGGCGAGTGCTCCATGGCACTGGCGGGCGGCGTGATGGTGATGGCCGGACCGTCCGCGTTCACGATGTCGAGCCGGCAGCGCGCGCTGTCCGCCGACGGCCGCTGCAAGGCGTTCTCCTCGTCCGCCGACGGCACCGGCTTCGCCGAGGGCGTGGGCCTGGTCCTGGTGGAGCGGCTGTCCGACGCCCTCCGATGCGGGCACGAGGTGCTGGCCGTCGTACGGGGCAGCGCGGTCAATCAGGACGGCGCCTCCAACGGCCTGACCGCGCCCAGCGGCAAGGCCCAGCAGCAGGTCATCCGGCAGGCGCTGGCCAATGCCCGGCTCGCCCCGGACGAGGTGGACGCCGTGGAGGCCCACGGCACCGGAACCCGGCTCGGCGACCCGATCGAGGCGCAGGCACTGCTGGCCACGTACGGCAAGGAGCGCCCCGGGGGCCGGCCGCTGTGGCTGGGCTCGCTGAAGTCCAACATCGGCCATACGCAGGCTGCCGCCGGCGTCGGCGGTGTCATCAAGATGGTGATGGCCCTCCGCAACGGCATCCTGCCGCAGACGCTGCACGTCGACGAGCCGACCCCGGACGTCGACTGGGCCGGCGGGAACGTGCGCCTGCTCACCGAGCAGACCGCCTGGCCCGACCGGGACAGGCCACGGCGTGCGGCCGTCTCCTCGTTCGGGATGAGCGGCACCAACGTGCACACCATCATCGAGCAGGCCCCCGAGACCACGTCCGCCGCCGAGGGCGAGCAGTCCCCCGCAGCGCAGGACACGTCCGTCGCCGAAAACCAGCAGAACTCCTCAGCGCGCCACGCGACCGCCGTCCGGCCCCCGGAGGTGTTCCCGTGGGCGCTGTCCGCGAAGACCGCCCGGTCCCTGCGCGAGCAGGCCCGCCGGCTGCTGAACCACCTCGACCGCAGCGAAGGGCTCTGTCTGCCCGACGTCGGCCGCGCCCTCGTCACCACGCGGACGCAGCTGGAGCAGCGGGCCGTGGTCGTCGGCCGTGACCGGCACGAACTGCGGGCCGGGCTCGCGGCGCTCGCCGACGGCAGACCCGCGGACACCGTGGTCCAGGGCACCGCCGCAGCCTCCGGCAGGGTCGCCTTCGTCTTCCCCGGGCACGGCTCGCAGTGGCCGGAGATGGCCCGCGAACTGCTGGACATCTCCCCGGTCTTCGCCGAGCAGGCGAAGGCCTGCGCCGAGGCGTTCGCCCCCTACCTCGACTGGCCGCTGCTCGACGTGCTGCGCGCCGAGCCGGGCGCGCCGGACGTGGCCGAGGTGGAGGTCGCCCAGCCCGCGCTGTTCACGGTGATGGTGTCGCTGGCCGCGCTGTGGCGGTCCTACGGTGTGACGCCCGCCGCCGTCGTCGGCCACTCACAGGGCGAGGTCGCCGCCGCGTACGTCGCGGGCGCGCTGACGCTGCACGACGCGGCCCGGATCGTGGCCCTGCGCAGCCGCTCGCTGACCAAGCTGATCGGCAAGGGCGCGATGCTCGCGGTCGCCATGCCCGCCGACCGGGCCCGCGCGAGGCTGGAGAAGTATGGGGACCGGCTGTCGGTCGCCGCCGTGAACGGGCCCGCCGCCCTGACCGTCTCCGGAGAGCCCGACGCGGTCGACGAACTCCTGGCGGAACTCGAAGCCGAGGGCGTGCGCGTGCGCAAGGTCCGCGGCGCCACCGGCGCCGGGCACTCCGCCCAGGTCGAGAGCCTGCGCCCCGAACTGCTCGAACTGCTGGCCCCGGTCGCGCCGAGCGCGGCGGACATCCCCTTCTACTCCACGGTGACCGGCACTGTGCTGGACACCACCGCCCTGGACGCCGAGTACTGGTACCGCAACGCGCGGCACACGGTGGAGTTCGAGCGGACCGTACGGACGCTGCTGGCGGACGGGCACGGGGTGTTCGTCGAGTGCAGCCCGCACCCGCTGCTGGCCGGTGCCGTGCAGGAGATCGCGGAGGAGGCCGGTGCCGACGCGGTGACCGGTGTCTCGCTGCGCAGAGGCCGGGGCGGCATGGACCGCTTTCTGTACTCCGTGTCCGAACTGCACGTGAGCGGCGTACACGTGGACTTGACGGTCCCCTTCGCCGGGCTTCCGGTACGGCGCGTGGACCTGCCGACGTACGCGTTCCAGCGGCAGCGGTACTGGCTTCAGAGCGCCGACCCGGTGCCTGCGGGCGCCGATCCCGTCGAGGCCGGGTTCTGGGAACTGGTGGAGAACACGGACCTGTCCGGGCTCGCCGGTGAGTTCGGGGCGGACGACGCCGCCCTCATCGGCCCGGCGCTGCCGGTGCTGTCCGCGTGGCGTCGGCGCAGCCGCGAGAAGTCCACGGTGGACGGCTGGCGCTACCGCGTCTCCTTCCGGCGGCTGACCGACCACCCGGCCCCCGGCCTGGACGGCCTGTGGCTCGCCGTCCTGCCCGCCGGACTGGCGGACGAGCAGTGGGCGCCCTGCGTCGTCGGCGTGCTCGGCGCCCACGGCGCCAAGGTGCGGGTCGTCGAACTCCCCGTCGGCTGCGACCGCGCGCAGGCCGCGACGCGGCTCGCCGAGGAACTCGGCGGCGAACAGCCCGCCGGTGTCCTGTCGATGCTCGGCCTCGCCCCCGGCTGCCACCCGGACCACCCGACGTTGTCCGCGAGCCTCGCCACGACCGTCACCCTGGTGCAGGCTCTGGGCGACGTGGACGTCCAGGCACCACTGTGGTGTGCGACCAGCGGAGCCGTGTCCACCGGAGCCACCGACCCGCTGCGCGACGCCGGTCAGGCACAGCTGTGGGGTCTGGGCATCGTCGCCGCACTCGAACTGCCCCGGCGCTGGGGCGGTCTCGTCGACCTGCCCGCGAAGCTGGACGCGCACGCGCTGCGCCGCCTGGCCGGAGTGCTGGCCCAGCACGACGAGGACCAGCTCGCCGTACGTGCCGACGGCGTGTACGGCCGGCGCATGGTCCGGGCGCGGCCCGCCGAGGTGGAGCCCGCCACGCCGTGGCGGCCTCGCGGCACCGTCCTGGTCACCGGCGGAACCGGCGGGGTGGGCCGGCACCTCGCCCGTTGGCTGGCCGGCGCGGGCGCGCAGCACCTGGTGCTCACCAGCAGGAGCGGGCCCGACGCCCCCGGCGCGCAAGAACTGCACGCTGAGCTGACCGCGCTGGGCGCCGAAGTGACCATCGCCGCCTGCGACATCGCCGACCGTGACGCGGTCGCTCGGCTGCTCGCCGGCATCGAGTCCCGGCATCCGCTCACCGCGGTGCTGCACGCCGCCGGCACGGCACGGTCGTCCATGCTGGCCGGCGCCGGTCTCGACGAGTTCGCCGAAGCCGCGGCCGCCAAGGTCACCGGCGCCCGCCACCTCGACGAGCTGCTCGACGGCCGTGAGCTGGACGCGTTCGTCCTCTTCGCCTCCGGTGCCGGCGTCTGGGGCAGCGGTGGGCAGGCCTCCTACGCCTGTGCCAACGCCTTCCTCGACGCCCTGGCACTGCGGCGGCGGGCCCGCGGCCTGACCGCGACCTCGATCGCCTGGGGCGGCTGGGCGGGCGGCGGCATGGTCGACGACGCGGTCCAGGAGCGTGGCGAGCGGCGGGGCCTGGGCGTCATGGCCCCCGAGCTCGCGATCTCCGCCCTGCGCCAGGCCGTCGAGCACGACGAGGCGGCCCTCACCGTCGCCCCGATCGACTGGGAGAGGTTCCTGCCCGCCTTCACCGTGGGACGGCCCAGCCCGCTGCTGGCCGACCTGCCCGACGTACAGCGGCTCCTGGAGGCCGAGCAGGCCGCCGGCGAGGAGACCGGCGCCGCACGGGGGCTGGCGACCGAACTCGCCGGACTCGCCCCGGCCGAGCAGGAGGAGCGGCTGCTGGCGCACATCCGTGCCGAGAGCGCCGTGGTCCTCGGTCACGCGTCGGCCGAGGACGTGCTGCCCACCGCGCACTTCCTGGAGCTCGGCTTCGACTCGCTCACCGCGATCGACCTGCGCCGGCGCCTGTCGGCGGCGACCGGTCTGCGGCTGCCCGCGGGACTGGCCTTCGACCATCCCACGCCCGCCAGGCTCGCCAAGCACCTGCTGACCCGGCTCCAGGGCGCCGGCCGCGGGGGAGAGGAGCGGCCCGCCGACATGCTGGTGCAGCTCTACCGGCATGCGAGCGAGACCGGGACGGCCGCCGAGGCCATGGGGATGCTGATGGAGGCGGCCCGCTTCCGGCCTTCGTTCGAGCGGCCCGAGGAACTGGCCCAGCGGCCCGCCCCGGTCCGGCTGGCGCAAGGCGACCGCCCCTATGCGCTGATGTGCTTCTCGCCGTACGTCGTACCGGCCGGTGCGCACCAGTACGCGCGGTTCGCCGCACCCTTCCGCGACCGGCTGGACGTGTGGGCGCTGGTCCACCCCGGCTACGAGAAGGGCGAGCCGGTCCCGTCCGATCCGGACGTCGTGCTCCGGCTGCACGCGCAGACCGTACGGGAGTGCGCCGACGGGAAGCCGGTCGTCCTGCTCGGCTACTCCTCGGGCGGCTGGATCGCCCACGGAGTGGCGGCACACCTGGAGGCCATGGGCGAGCGGCCGGCGGCCGTGGTGATGGTCGACAGCTTCAGCCGAGAGGTCCCCTTCGACCACCAGGTGCTCAACGCGATGGCCCAGGCGCAGTCGCAGCGCCTGGACTTCATGAGGTCCGGCGGCGAACAGCTCACCGCGATGGGCCGTTACATGCGTCTGTTCGACGACTGGGCTGCGCCGGAGATCGCCGCGCCGACCCTGCTCGTACGGGCGAGCGAGCCCGTGCCGGCCGGCGTCGCGGACGGCGACGGGCGCGCGGCACCGCCCGAGCACGTGGACACGATCGTCGAAGTGACCGGAAACCACTACTCGATGCTCGAGGACCACGCCGGCACCACCGCGGCGGCGGTCGATTCCTGGCTGGCCGACGTCGTCACCGATTCGTCCGGCCCCGCCGCACCTTGAGGACGCAACCACCGCATGACCGGCCCGCGACCACCGCGAGCACGGCATACCCCGACAGACAAGACAGACCAGACAGAGCAGATGTGGGAGAGAAATCATGACGAAGGCTCTCTACGAGATAGGCGAGACCCCGCCGCTCGGTGAGGTCCCGCGGCAGATGTACGCCTCGGTGATCCGCCAGAACCGCTTCGGAGAGCCGAAGCAGGCGTTCCGCACCGAGATCGTCGACACGCCCGCGGTCGGCCGGGGCCAGGTGCTGGTCTACGTGATGGCCGCCGGCATCAACTACAACAACGTGTGGTCCTCGCTGGGCAAGCCGGTCGACGTCATCGGGATGCGGCAGCGCCAGGGCCGGAGCGAGGACTTCCACATCGGTGGCTCGGAGGCCTCGGGCGTGGTGTGGGCCGTCGGCGAAGGCGTCCGCAACGTCAAGGTGGGCGACCACGTGCTGCTCACCAGCGGCCAGTGGGACGAGACCGCCGCGGACATCCGGATGGGCACGGACCCCCTTGTCTCGGAGAGCATCAAGGCCTGGGGGTACGAGACCAACTACGGCTCCTTCGCGCAGTTCTGCCGCGTCGACGAGTACCAGTGCCACCCCAAGCCCGCCCATCTGTCGTGGGAGGAGTCGGCGGCCTTCCTGCTCACCGGGCCCACCGCCTACCGGCAGTTGTTCGGCTGGCAGGGCAACACGGTCCGCCCCGGCGACCCCGTGCTGATCTGGGGCGGTGCGGGCGGCCTCGGCTCGATGGCCATCCAGCTCGTCAGGCTGGCCGGCGGCATCCCGATCGCCGTGGTCTCCAGCGAGGAGCGCTCCGAGTACTGCCGCCGCCTCGGGGCGGCGGGCACCATCAACCGCCGCGACTTCGATCACTGGGGCCGGCTGCCCGATGCCCAGGACGCCGAGGCGTCGGCGCGGTTCCTGCGTGGCGCTCGCGGAGTCGGCAAGAAGGTCTGGGAGATCCTCGGTGAGCGCAAGTCCCCGCGGATCGTGCTGGAGCACAGCGGCCAGGACACCCTGCCGACCTCGATGTACCTGTGCGACAACGCCGGCATGGTGGTGATCTGCGGTGGCACCTCCGGCTACAACGGAGACCTCGACCTGCGCCACCTGTGGATGCGCTCCAAGCGCCTCCAGGGCTCGCACTACGCCGGCACCCGCGAGTGCCGCGAGGTCATCAACCTCGTCGGCGCCGGCATGCTCGACCCCTGCCTGTCCGCCTGCGACGGCTTCGAGGACATCGGGCGCATGCACCAGATGATGCACGACAACGTGCACCCCTCCGGGAACATGGCCGTCCTCGTGAACGCGCCTCGGCGCGGCCAGACCGCGCTCGAACTCGCCGCCGCCTGACGGCTCCTGCCGTACGACCCCCTTCCTCCCGCAAGCACAAGGAGAGTCATGCCCGAGCCCACCGCCGACGCGCCCGCCGTCCCCAAGGCCCGCAGTTGCCCGTTCCTGCCGCCGGACGGCATCGCCGACATCCGGGCGGCCGCCCCGGTGACCCGGGCCACCTTCACCAGCGGCCACGAGGCGTGGCTGGTGACCGGCTACGAGGAGGTGCGCGCCCTGCTGCGCGACCCCTCGTTCAGCGTTCAGGTGCCCCACGCACTGCACACCCAGGACGGCGTCGTCACCCAGAAGCCCGGCCGCGGCAGCCTGCTGTGGCAGGACGAGCCGGAGCACGCCATGGACCGCAAGCTGCTCGCCAAGGAGTTCACCGTCCGGCGCATGCAGGCGCTCCGGCCGAACATCCAGCGCATCGTCGACGAGCACCTCGATGCCATCGAGGCGCGGGGCGGCCCGGTCGACCTGGTGAAGACCTTCGCCAACCCGGTGCCCTCCATGGTGATTTCCGATCTGTTCGGTGTTCCGGTCGAGCGCCGGCCGGAGTTCCAGGAAATCGCCGAGGCGATGATGCGGGTCGACCAGGACGCCGCCGCCACCGAGGCCGCCGGCATGCGCCTGGGCGGGCTGCTCTACCAGCTCGTCCAGGAGCGCCGGGCCAACCCCGGGGACGACCTGATCTCGGCGTTGATCACCACCGAGGACCCCGATGGCGTCGTCGACGACATGTTCCTCATGAACGCGGCCGGCACCCTGCTGATCGCGGCCCACGACACCACCGCCTGCATGATCGGCCTCGGTGCGGCGCTGCTCCTCGACCGCCCCGACCAGCTGGCCCTGCTGCGCGAGGACCCGTCGCTGGCCGGCAACGCGGTCGAGGAGCTGCTGCGCTACCTCACCATCGGCCAGTTCGGCGGCGAGCGCGTCGCCACCCGGGACGTGGAGCTCGGTGGCGTGCGCATCGCCAAGGGCGAGCAGGTCGTCGCGCACGTCCTCGCCGCCGACTTCGACCCCGCCTTCGTGGACGAGCCGGAGCGCTTCGACATCACCCGCCGCCCCGCCCCGCATCTGGCCTTCGGCTTCGGCGCACACCAGTGCATCGGCCAGCAACTCGCCCGGATCGAGCTGCAGATCGTCTTCGAGACCCTTTTCCGCCGCTTCCCGACCCTGCGCTTGGCCAAGCCCGTCGGGGAGCTCCGCTTCCGCACCGACATGGTCTTCTACGGGGTGCACGAGCTACCCGTCACCTGGTGACCGCCAAGGCCGCGGTGAGGGCCAGGGGTTGCCCTGCTTCCGGCGCAAGGCGCCCTGCTGACGGACCGAAACCGTTGCCCGCGGCCATGCACGCATCGATGAACGACCGCACCGCCCATTGTTCGAAAGGCACCACATGACCGAGGCCGAAATCCGCTTAAGCAGGGCGTCGGCGTCCTTCCCCCAGGACAGGACCTGCCCGTACCAGCCGCCGAGGGCCTACGCGCAATGGCGGGGCGAGAGCCCGCTGACGAAAGTCACGCTGTTCGACGGCCGTCCGGCGTGGCTGGTCACCGGGCATGCCGAGGGACGGGCGCTGCTCGTCGATCCCCGGCTGTCCTCCGACTGGGGTCACCCGGTCTTCCCGGTCGTCGTCCAGCGCACCGAGGGCCGCGGCGGGCTCGCGTTCCCACTGATCGGCGTCGACGACCCCCTGCATGCCCGGCAGCGGCGCATGCTGATCCCCAGCTTCGGCGTCAAGCGCATGAACGCCATCCGTCCCAGGCTGCAGAGCCTGGTCGACAAGCTGCTGGACGACATGCTGGCCAAGGGGCCGGTCGCAGACCTGGTGTCGGCCTTCGCCCTGCCCGTGCCCTCCATGGCGATCTGCGAGCTCCTCGGCGTCCCGTACGGCGACCACGACTTCTTCGAGGAGTGCTCCCGCAACTTCGTGGGCGCCGCGACGTCGGCGGAGGCCGACGCGGCCTTCGCCGAGCTGTGCACGTATCTGCACGGCCTGGTCGTCAAGAAGCGGGCCGAGCCTGCGGACGGCCTGCTGGACGAGCTGATCGCACGCCAGTTGGCGGAGGGCCACCTGGACCACGACGAGGTGGTCATGATCGCGCTGGTCCTGCTGGTGGCCGGCCACGAGACCACCGTCAACGCGATCGCCCTCGGAGCCCTCACGCTCGTCCAGCACCCCGAGCAGATCGAGGTGCTGCTGCGCGATCCCGCTGCCGTATCGGGAGTGGTGGAGGAGCTGCTGCGGTTCACCTCCGTCTCCGACTACATCGTCCGGATGGCCAAGGAGGACATCGAGGTCGGCGGCGAGACCATCAAGGCCGGGGACGCGGTGCTGGTCTCCATTTCGCTGATGAACCGCGACGCCAGGGCGTACGAGAACCCCGACGTCTTCGACGCGCGGCGCAACGCGCGTCACCACGTCGGCTTCGGCCACGGCATCCATCAGTGCCTGGGACAGAACCTCGCCCGCGCCGAGCTCGAGATCGCCCTCGGCACGCTCTTCGCCCGCATCCCGGGCCTCCGGCTGGCCGTCCCCCTGGAGGAGGTGCCCATCAAGGCAGGTCACGACGCCCAGGGCCCGATCGAGCTCCCCGTCACCTGGTGAGGGCACAGGCGGAGGGAACGGAAGGAAGAGAGGAAGGCCACGCTATGCGCATCACCATCGACCGCGACCGGTGCATCGGCTCCGGCCAGTGCGTCATGACCGCACCCGGCGTCTTCACGCAGGACGACGACGCGGTGGTCGCCCTGGTCCCGGGACATGAGGACGGGGCGGCAGACCCGCGCGTGCACGACGTCCCCTTGGTCTGTCCGGTACAGGCGGTCGCGATCTTCGAGGACTGAGCGGCACCGGCCGTGAGGGGGCGCAACCGTGCGAGCGGTGGCTCTCCGGGAGAGCCGGGCGGCCAGGGCCACCGCTTGCTGGAATCCCGCAGCGGCGCATCACGGGGATGGCGAACCGGATGAGTCAGCCGGCGAGGCAGAGCATGGGTTTCTCACGCTCATCGGCCGGAGCCGGGCTCGTCCCGGCCTGGGCCCCGGCCCGTGGGCGCCTCGTCGGCGCCGTGGCCCAGCAGTTCGTGGAGCAGCGGGGTCGCGGGCAGTGCCGGGTGGAGGTACACGCGCTCGCGGCGTTGTTCGACGGCGGCCAGAAGCATCCGGAAGGTGGTCCTCGCCTCCTCGGTCCGCCCGCCGTGGTGTTGCGCCTGGCCCAACAGGCCCAGGTGGAGCGGGTGGCGTAAGTACGTCCTGGACTGGCCCAGTTCGGCCAGCGAGGTGTGCATGAGGGCGAGGCCGTCCTCGCGCTCTCCTTCCTGCGCCAGGCCCCACCCTTTGACGACGCCCAGCATTGCCTTCCAGTAGAGGAGTCCGTGTTCGCCCGCAACGCGGACACCTTCGTCGCTCGAGGCGAGCGCGGTGCGGGTGTCACCCTCCCAAGCCGCCACGACGCCGTCCACGTACAGCGCGAAGGAGCGGTCGGACGGCCTGCTCTCGTACTCCGTGAGGCTCAACAGCTCCCGTCGGCGCGCGCCGGCGGTCTGCCGGTGTCCGAGGAGCCAGTGGGTGAAGGTGTCGTAGGAGCGGCAGGAGACGCGTGGGTCGTGCTGGAAGGTACGCGCCAGCTCGTGACCCTCGTTGGCGAAACGATCCGCCATGCCGACGCAGCGCTCCAGTTCGGCGAGCGCCTGCGGCAGCATCCCGCGCACGTGCAGCACGATCCCTTCGCCGTACGACGCACCGAGCGCCGCCACGGGCTCCCGGGTCTGCCGCGAGAGGTCCCGCAGCAGGCCGGACAGCTGCCGCGAGGCGTCGTAGCGGCCGGTGACCAGGTTCGCCGCGCACAGCGCCCAGAGCACCGAGGGGTCCTCGGGGGCATGAGTGGCCGTGCTGAGGGTGCGACCGCGCGTCAGTGCCGTCTCGGCCTCGGGATGGCCGTAGCCGCGAGTGGTGGCGAGTATCTGGCCGAGCTGGATGTGCAGCTTCTGTTCCAGTATCACCGTGGCGGAATCGTCCGGCGGAAGGAAGCCGACCAGGTGCACCGCCCGGCGCAGCCAGATCTCCACCTGCTCGTACGCCATGGACTGCTCGGCGTGCTCCGCCGCGAGCAGCAGCCGGGGCAGCACCTCGGCGGCGGGCAGCGCGCTCTTGGCGTGCCAGCTGTGATGTGCCACCCGCTCGATCTCCTCGTCCCCCACTTGCCCGCGCCTGCGTGCGTGCAGCGCGTCGGCGACCCTGGCGTGCAGGCGGTGCCGGTCCTCACGGGGGAGCTCGTCGACGAGCGTCTCCTGGACCAGGGCGTGAGCGAAGTGCAGCCGCCCCGGATGGTGCGGGTCCTCCTCGAGCAGGCCGGCCCGGATGGCCGACTCGAGTCCCGTGATGACCGGTTCGTCGCGCGTGGCGGTCCGGTGCAACAGGTCGGCGTCCACCTCGGCGCCGATGACGGCGCACAGTCGAAGCACCCGCAGGACCGGCTCGGGCAGCGCGGTGAACCGCTGGTGCAGCGCCTCGCGTACGCCGGTGGGAATGTGAGCCAGCAGCGCGGCAACCGCATCCGGGCACCGGAGTTTGCGCGCATCGCCCACGAGGGAGAGGAGCTGCATCACGAAATACGGGTTGCCTTCGCTGCGCCGGTGCAGCACATCGACGACCTTCGGGTCCACACCGGAGCCCGCATGTGCCTCGACGAGGGCGCCGACGGCCTGCCGGGAGAGACCGCAGAGCCGCAGCGTCTCCGTCCTGGGGCCGCGCAGCACGTCGGAGACCATCCGGCGCAGCGTCGCGTCCGACTCGGCCTCGAACTTGCGGGCCGTGAGCACGATGCCGAGCGGATGGCCCTGGCAGCGGGTGCTCAGCAACCTGAGCAGGTCGAGGGATGCGGTGTCCGCCCATTGCAGATCTTCAAGGAGCAGCACGAGCGGGTGCTGTCCGGCGAGGGTGAGTAACACCTCGCACACCGCGTCGTGGGCGAGGAAGCGGGCCTGGGACCAGTCGGAGGCCCATCTCGGGCCTTGGGTCCGGGCCGCCGACCGCTCGGGCATCAGGGGGGCGAGCAGGGCGCCGTACGGCTGCGTCGCCTCGCGGAAGGCATCCGGCCGGGTGGCGGACAGCCGCCGCAGGATCTGGGTCCACAGCCAGTACGCGGGGACGCCTTCGCCGGGGAAGCAGTGGCTCCAGACCACCTCCGGCCCGGAGCCCTTCTCCTGTGCGTCCATGCTCTCCAGACGTGCCGCAAGTTCCAGCAGCAGACGGGTCTTTCCGACGCCTGGGGGGCCGAGGACGCCGGCCACATGGCCGCGGCCCACGACCGCGCTCGCGGCGGCGGTCGTCAGGCGGTCGAGCTCCTGGCTGCGGCCGGTGAACGGCGAAGGGGCAGCGGTCCACCCCGACTCGAACCCCGGGGATTCGCCTGCCTCCTTGGCGGCTGCCGGCTCGTGTTCCGGCCGGGGTACGGGCCGCCACTGGGCCGTCCCGGCTTGTGTTCCGGCGGTGTCCGTCCGCGCGCCCGGCGGCCCTTCGGTTCGCGCCTCCGGGTGCGCGTCGGTCCCGGCGATCGCCTCGCGTTCGACGGCCGTGCCGGAGTCAGCTGTCACACCGGCGCCGTCGGTTCCCGCCCCCGGACCGTGCCCCCGGGTCGTGACGGCCGTCCCACCGTCCCCGGAGCCCTCGAAGCCCGCGGAGTCCGGTGCTCCGTCGTCACCGGTCCCGGTCCTCACGAGCGGGACCGGTGACGCTCCGGTGGACTCGAGTGGTGTGGGAGACAGCTTCTTCGAAGGGGCGCTCGCTCCCGGCTCCTGGCGCAGGATCGCGTTTCTGACCCGGCGCAGTTCGGCTGCGGTGTCCACACCGAACTCCTCGACCAGATGACTACGCGTGCGCTCGTACACCTCAAGCGCCTCGGCCTGCCGCCCGAGCCGGGACAGGGCCGTCATGAGGTGCCCGACCAGCCGCTCCCGCGTGGGATGACGGCGCGCCTCCCCGTCCAGATCGGCGGCGACCTCTTCGGCCGCGCCGAGAGCCAACCGTGCCTCCGCATAGGACTCCACCGCGGTGAGCCGGATCTGTTCGAGCCGGGTGCACTCGTCGCTGAGCGGCGGATGGCCGTCGAACTCCGCGTATGGCGAGCCGCGCCACAGGCCCAGGGCCTCGGTGAGCCGGGCGTGCGCGGTGCGCGGGTCGCGCTGCTCCAGCAGCCGCCGTCCGTCGGTGACCAGACGCTCGAAGCGGCAGGCGTCGATTTGTTCGGGATCGAGATCGAGGACGTAACCGGGCGTCCGATGACGCAGCACCGAAAGTTGGCCTGTTCTCGTCTTTGTGTGCAGGGCCCGGCGCAGATGAGAGACATGACTTTGGAGTGTGGCGACGGCGTGACGGGGCGCTTCGTCACCCCATAGTTCCTCGATGAGCAGTTCGGTGGGCACCACGCGGCCGAGGCGGATGAGCAGCAGGGCGAGCAGTGTCCGCCGGCGCGGCGGCCCGAGCGGAAGTTCATGCCCGTTGCGCCGTGCCGACATGGGACCCAGAACGCTCAACGAGAGTTCATGGACGGTTTCCGTGGGTAACGCGTTTGCGGTCGGAGGTGCGTGCATGACGATCCCCATCGTTCTCGCGGATACGGCTGACTGACGGACGGTTTCGAGCTGGCTGGTCCGCACGCCGTCTTCCTATGGATCTTGGCATAGGGAAAGCGCCTTCCAGGCCGGCGAACCATCGATTGGCAAGAAAGCGGCAGGTGTTCGGCAAGGATTTCGACAGGGGGTCCGGAAAACGATGCCGGGCGACGCAAGGGGCCGCCAGTGTCTCGACCAGGACCCCGCAAGGGCGGTGACGCACGATGGGTGACATCTGGAGATACCGCTGGTCCCAGGGCCGATGACGCCCCTGCTGACGGCCGCACGGCCGCTCACCGGTCTCCGATTTGATTTTGCACTCAAGTTTTTCTGACAGGGGGGCCTTCTCTTGCTGAGTCCAGCACCTGCAGCTCCGGGCCTGTGCATGGCGAGCCTCGATAAAACCCTGACCATCCAGCAGGCGAACCAGGAGTTCTTCCGGCAGTTCAGCGGCTCGTCCGAGGACATATGCGGTCGCAATTTCCGTGACGTGGTGCACCCGAGCGTGCAGCAGCCGCTGGTGCGCCAATTCTCCAATTTGCTGGAAGGGAAGCACCAGCGATTCGTCACGCCCGTCATTGCCGTGGGGCCCGGCGAGGAGTCCGCGTTCACCGTTCCCCTCACCGCGGTCGCGGTGCGCGGTGGCCTGCCCGACACGACCACGATCCTGGTCATGATGCCCACGGCCGAGGACGCCGAGGGGGCACGGGTGGTGACCAAACGCAAGAAGATCCTCTCCGCGATGGACGCGCGCATCCTCGAAGGCATCGCCGCCGGCGTCTCCACCGTCCCCTTGGCGGCGAGCCTCTACCTCAGCCGGCAGGGCGTCGAGTACCACGTGACCTGCCTGCTGCGGAAGCTGAAGGTGCCCAACCGTGCCGCGCTGGTCTCCCGCGCCTACTCGATGGGCGTGCTCAAGGTCGGCACCTGGCCGCCCGAGGTCGTCGACGACTTCGTGACGTGAGCGGGGGCGGGGCCCGCGCCGGGCGCCCGCTCACGCCATGGGCCGTGGCGGCGTTCACCCGCGCCGAACACAGGCTCGCCCCGCTCGCCGCTCACGGGAGTGCCCGGCAAGCACGGGGCGGCTTGACCCGAGTGAGTTCGCGCTTAGCGGAGAAGCACCTCACCAGCGCCTGCCTCCGGGTCGCAGGACGGCCCGAACCGGCCCCGTCCTGCCCTCTGCTGCCCGGCCCGGCGGACGCCTGAAGGCAAGCGTGAGCCCGCCTACACCCGGGAGCGGGCCGTACCGCGTACCGAAACGCCCTCTTCCGCACCCCCGGCAACCGAACCTGCGGGCCCGGCCGCCACGGGTCAGCCCGGCCGATCCACATGTCGTCGACGGCCTTCGCGCGGTCTCCGCACGGTTCGTTCCGCCCAGGCCGCGCCGCTCCGGCCGGCCTTCCGACTCATCTTTCCTTTCCCCGAAGTTCAGGAGACACAGCGTGATCGCACAGCAGCCTCTGTCGCGCCGCCGCATGCTCGGCCTGGCGGCCCTGGGCGCCGCCGCAGTCGCGGGGCAGACCACCATCACCGGCGCCACCCGGGCGGCCGCTGCCACCGCAACGAGTGGTTCCGGCGGCACGTTCGTCCCCGCCGTCGTGGTCGGCACCGGTTACGGCGCGGCCGTCTCCGCCCTGCGCCTCGGTGAGGCGGGGGTCACCACCCTGATGCTGGAGATGGGCCAGCTGTGGAACCAGCCCGGTCCGGACGGCAACGTGTTCTGCGGGATGCTGGGGCCCGACAAGCGCTCCAGCTGGTTCAAGACCCGCACCGAGGCCCCGCTCGGTTCCTTCCTGTGGCTCGACCTCGCCAACCGGGACATCCAGCCCTACGCGGGTGTACTGGACCGGGTCAACTTCGACCAGATGTCCGTGTACGTGGGACGCGGTGTCGGCGGCGGCTCGCTCGTCAACGGCGGCATGGCGGTCACGCCCCGGCGCTCGTACTTCGAGGAGGTGCTGCCCCAGGTCGACGCCGACGAGATGTACACCAAGTACTTCCCGCGCGCGAACTCCACCCTCCGGGTCAACACCATCGACAAGAACTGGTTCGAGCAGACCGAGTGGTACAACTTCGCGCGTGTCTCGCGTCAGCAGGCCTCCAACGCGGGCCTGGGCACCACCTTCGTGCCCAACGTCTACGACTGGGACTACATGCGCCGTGAGGCGGACGGCGCGGTGCCCAGGTCCGCGCTGGCCACCGAGGTCATCTACGGCAACAACCACGGCAAGGTCTCACTCGACAAGAGCTACCTGGCGGCCGCCCTGGGCACCGGCAAGGTCACCATCGAGACCCTGCATCAGGTGAAGACGATCCGTCAGCAGAACGACGGCACGTACCTGCTGACCGTCGAGCAGCGGGACACCGACGGCAAGCTGCTCGCGACCAAGGAGATCTCCTGCCGCCACCTCTTCCTCGGCGCCGGCAGCCTCGGCTCGACCGAACTGCTGCTGCGCGCCCGGGAGACCGGCGCTCTCCCGAACCTCAGCTCCGAGGTCGGCGCAGGCTGGGGCCCCAACGGCAACATCATGACCGCCCGCGCCAACCACATCTGGAACCCCACGGGCAGCAAGCAGTCGTCGATCCCCGCCCTCGGCATCGACGACTGGGACAACCCGACCAACCCCGTCTTCGCCGAGATCGCCCCCCTGCCGGCGGGGATCGAGACCTGGGTCAGCCTCTACCTGGCCATCACCAAGAACCCGGAGCGCGGCACCTTCGTCTACGACGCCGCCAAGGACCGGGCCGACCTGCACTGGACCCGGGACCAGAACGCGCCCGCGGTCGCGGCCGCGAAGTCGCTGTTCGACCGCATCAACAAGGCCAACGCCACCATCTACCGGTACGACCTCTTCGGCAAGCAGATCAAGGCCTTCGCCGACGACTTCTGCTACCACCCGCTCGGCGGCTGCGTCCTCGGCAAGGCCACCGACGACTACGGCCGCGTCGCCGGATACAAGAACCTCTACGTGACCGACGGCTCGCTCATCCCCGGCAGCATCGGCGTCAACCCGTTCGTGACCATCACGGCGCTGGCCGAGCGGAACGTCGAGCGCGTCATCAAGGAGGATGTCACGGCTTCCTGACGAGGGGTGGGCGGGCCCGCCCGCTCGCCGCCCCCCTCTCCTCCCGGCGACCGCCCCGCCACGCCGGGCGGTCGATCCCGAACCGAAAAGGAAGGATTGCGTGAACTCCCCGCTCACCGAGGACAACGGCCTCTGGATCCGCAGGTTCCACCCGCGCCCCGACAGCCGCGTCCGGCTGGTCTGCCTGCCCCACGCGGGCGGCTCCGCCAGCTTCTACTTCCCCGTGTCCCGGTCCATGCCCGACAGCGTCGAGGTCCTGTGCGTGCAGTACCCCGGCCGCCAGGACCGCCGCAGCGAACCGCTCCTGGACTCCGTACCGGCGCTCGCCGACAAGGTCTACGAGGCCCTCCTGCCCTGGACCGACCGGCCCATCGCCCTGTTCGGCCACAGCATGGGCGCCTCCCTCGCCTACGAGATCGCCCGACGGCTGGAGCAGGACCGGGCCATCATGCCCGCCGCCCTCATCGCATCCGGCCGCCGTGCCCCGTCCATGCACCGCGACGAGACCGTCCACCTGCGCGACGACGACGGCCTCGTCGCCGAGATGCGCGCCCTCAGCGGCACCGACGCCCAACTGCTGGGCGACGAGGAAGTCCTGCGCATGATCCTCCCCGCCATCCGGGCGGACTACCGCGCAGCCGAAACCTACACCTGGGAACCCGGGCCGCCCCTGCGCTGCCCTGTGACCTGCCTCGTCGGCGACGACGACCCGAAGGTCACCGAGGAGGAGGCCGCCGCCTGGTCCGGGCACACCGATGGCCCCTTCATGCTGAAGGTCTTCCCCGGCGGCCACTTCTTCCTGGCCCGGCACCAGACGGAAATCGTCCGCCTCATGGCCTCCCAGCTGAAGGTCCCCGACCGGCCATGAGAACCGGCCCGCCCCGCCGCACGATGCCGCGGGGCCACGGCGTCGGGTGTGCGCCCTGCTCGCCGACGCCCTGCTCGCCGGCACCGACCGGACCGCGATCAGGCGTCGCCGGACTCGTCGGCGGCGGTGAGTCGAACGCCGGTGACGAGGGCTGGGCGGATGCGCACCGCGTAGTCCATGGCCTGGTCCACCCAAGGGGTGAGCAGCGTCTGATAGCGGGCCAGCTCTTCCGAGTCGGTCACCAGATGGGCGTAACCGGTGACCACCACGCTCCAGCCGAGGTGTGTGCCGGGGTCGATGGCGTCGGCCTCGTATGCCACCACGATGCCCTGGCCGCCGGCCTGCCCGGCGCGCGCGGTCAGGGCGGCGCCCTCGTGCGTGCGGATGACGATGTCGCCGTTGTCCAGGACGTGGTTGACCGGGCGGACGGTCGGCAGCGCGTGGCGGGTGAAGACGATCCTGCCGAAGGACACGCTGCCCAGCAGCCGCAGTGCTTCGCCGCTGTCCAGCTCGACGCTCCGGCGCGGCCCGGCAGGAAGGATCTCAGGGGTGTCGATGGTCATGGGGGGTTTCCGTGCGGGGCCATGGCTCACCACCGCTGTGTGCCTTCATATGGCATGGGCGTCGTCCCTTCGACACGTGGGCGGCTGCCTGTCCGCAGCGTCCGACGAGGCAGGAGCCCTCGACAGGCCGGGCATCAGGTCATTGGAACGGCACCGGCGCTTCTCACGCCAGGGCCGTTCGGCCCTTGTCTGCGCCCAGCTGCCCCTGGCGGTGGTGGTCACGTGGGTGCCTGTGGCCTCGGCGGTCATGTGCTCTGCGCTGGGAGGCTATGAGGCGAAGAGGGCCGACCGGCCCTGGCCCTTCGGTCCCAGCGCGGGAAGGATCTCGGTGGGCAGGCCGGTCCCCGCCACGAGCGGACGTCGGCACGAACGCGGAGCGAGGAGCATGCAATGGCGGACGGCGAGCAGGTCAACCCCATCCGGGTCTTCCTGCTGGACGACCACGAGGTGGTACGGCGCGGTGTGCGCGACTTGCTGAACGATGAGCCGGACATCGAGGTGATCGGCGAGGCCGGCACGGTGGAGCAGGCCCTCGTGCGCGTCCCCGCGCTGCGCCCGCAGGTGGCGGTGCTCGACGTGCGTCTGCCCGACGGTGACGGTGTGCGTGTGTGCCGGGAGCTGCGTTCCCGCATGCCCGAGCTGGCCTGCCTGATGCTGACCTCCTTCGATGACGAGGAGGCCCTGCTGGACTCGATCATGGCGGGCGCCTGCGGATACGTCCTCAAGCAGATCCAGGGCTCCGACCTGGTGTCGGCCGTACGCACCGTGGCCGTCGGCCAGTCCCTGCTCGACGCGAGCGCCACCGCCAAGCTGATGGCCCGGCTGCGCGGCGGTCAGCAGCCGAAGGAGCCGGACGGCCTGCCGGGTCTGACCGACCGGGAGCGGGAGATCCTCGCCCTGATCGGTGAGGGGCTGACCAACCGGCAGATCGGCCAGCGCCTCTATCTGGCCGAGAAGACGGTGAAGAACCACATCTCCCGTCTGCTGGCGAAGCTGGGCGTGGAGCGTCGTATCCAGGCCGCCGTCATCGCAACCCAGGTCCAGGACCGGCAGAGACGGGAAGGACGCTGAAGTGCGGGGCGGCACCTTGTCCATCAGGACGGGACGCGTTCTCGCCGTCGTTCGCTGAGGGCGCCGGGAAGACATGCGGCACGACCCCGCGCCGGACCTCCTGTGCTCGAGGACGGGCTCCTTCGTCGCGTCGGCCCGTTCACACGGCGCTTCCGGCGCCGTAGGGGGCGTAGAGGTCCAGCAACCGGGTCCGGGTGCGGCGCAGGCGGTGGGCGAGCACCTCACCGGCCCACTGGGTGACGGCCCGGCCGAGTGCCGGGTCGTCCAGGATCATGGAGCGGACGGCCGTGCCGTCGAACTCGTAGGCCCGCACCGGTGTCGCCGCCGTGGCGCCCAGATGCCACACATGGGGCGCGAACAGCCAGGACAGGCCGACGAGTTCGTTGTGGCCCAAGGTCTCGATGAGGGCGCAGCGCCGACCGGGCACACGGGTGTCGAGTTCGACGCAGCCGGTGCGGATGATCCAGAACCGCTCCGCGCGGGTGCCCTCGTTGAAGATGCGTGCTCCTTGCGAGAAGGACACCTCGCGGGCCAGACGCATGAGCCGCTGCCGGTGCTCGGTGGGCAGCGCGCGCAACATACTGGGCGTGTTCATGCATGCCTCCCTGGTTGGGGTGAACGAACCCGCACCCCTGGCGTGTGACGTCGGCTCGGGCCGGGCGAGGGGCCATCCGTCCCGAAGCGGGGCCACCCGGCCTGAGGCGGATTCCAGCGAAGACGGCCGCCGCCCCTGAGCCGGCGAGGGGCGGCGGCTGTGTCGCGAGGCTCGTGTCTCCCCTGCACGAGACCCGCGCGGACGTCCTCAGGGCTCCCGGGGCTGCGGAACAACCGCCCCGTCTCGAACGAACCGTAAGGACCTGGCACATCAGCCGGTTGGCGTCATGTCTGCGCGGGACCGGCCGTGGCCTGCCGTCGATTGTCGAGCCCGGCGCGCTCCTGCCCAGGGGGCCGAAAGCACCGTGCTGTGGACCGACCGGCCCATATGCGTGACCAACGGACCTGAATTTCGGGCGAGTTGGGCTGGCCGGGCCTACGACACCGGGACCGTCGGGGCCGACCACGGGCCGTGTGGCCGCTGACCGCGCCGCCCTCGCCCGGCCCGTCCCGCCTACCCGTGCACGGGGCCCATGGTCCCCGGCGAAGGACCAGCGGCCCCTGCCCCGCAGAACCCTGGGGCACGACGCTGGAATCGGGCCACCCAAAGTCCCGATTCAGGAGGTGGAGAACATGCCCCGCACCATCACCGTGGGTCTCGACGGCTCGTCCGAGAGCCGCGCCGCGGCGGAGTGGGCAGCCCGCGAGGCGGAGCTGCGCGGACTGCCGGTGAAGCTCGTCCAGGTCTGGGAGCCGGTCCCGGAGCCCATGGCCCAGGCCCCGCTTCTGGGCACCGAGACCCATCAGCACTGGACCGAGAGGATCCCCCGAGAGTCCGCCGACGTCCTGCGCCTGCGCCACCCCGACCTCGAAGTGAGCACCGAACAGCTCACCGGACGCCCGGCCGAAGCCCTGGTCGACGCCGCGAAGGACGCCGACATGCTCGTCCTCGGCTCGCGCGGCCTGGGCGGAATCGGCGGCTTCCTGGTCGGATCCGTCGGCCTCGCGGTCGTGGCGCACTCCGAGCGGCCCGTCATCCTGGTCCGCGCCGCCGAGCAGGCCGATGACAAGCACGAGAACGAGGGCGATGTCCCCTCCGCGGCCACACCGCCTCGCCCCGGCCCCGTCGTTCTCGGACTCGACATCGGCAGCCCCGACGAGGCGCTGCCGGGGTTCGCCTTCGACGCCGCCGCGCGCCGGAACGCGCCCCTGCGCGTGGTGCACGCCTGGAACCCGCCGCCCTACTACGCCTACGGCATGGCCCTGGAGCCGGCGGTCGAGCGGGAGATGGCGAAGGGCGCCGCCGCCGCCCTGACCGCGGCGCTGAGCCCCTGGCGGAAGAAGTACCCCGACGTCGAGGTGGTCGAGCAGGCGCACTACGGCAGTCCCTCGCTCCTCCTGATCGACGCCTCCCGCGACGCTTCCCTGGTCGTGGTCGGCCGGCGCATCCGCCGCTCCTCCGTCGGCACCCACATCGGCACCGTCACCCATGGCGTCCTGCACCACGCCACCGCCCCCGTCGCGGTCGTCGCCCACGACTGACGCCACTGACGGCTCACCGCAGAGGAGAGAACAGACCATGAAGGCAGCGGTCGTACGGGCCTTCGGCGAGCCCCTGGTCATCGAGGAGCGCCCCGAGCCCGGCCCCGGCCAGGTCCGCATCCGGCTGGAGGCCTCCGGCGAGGGCGTCACCCACATGGCCGTCGGGCAGCGGGTCGCGGTGCCGTGGCTGGGCAGGGTGTGCGGGCGGTGCGAGCACTGTCCGTCCGGCCGGGAGACGCTCTGCGAGCAGCAGATCAACACCGGATACGGCTGTGACGGCGGGTACGCCGAGAAGATGCCGGCCTGGGCCGACTTCGCACAGCAGGTGCCCGGGGGAGTCACGCCGTTCGACGCCGCCCCCCTGACGTACGCCGGCGTCACGACGTACAAGGCGCTCAAGGTCGCCGGCGTCACGCCTGCCCAAGTCGTCGCGATCTCCGGTCTCGGTGGTCTCGGCGATCTCGCCGTGCAGTACGCCGAGATCGCCGGCGCGACGGTGGCCGCGATCGACGTCACCGACGACAAGCTCGAGCTCGCCCATGAGCTCGGCGCGGACCTCGTCATCGGCGCCCGCAAGCAGGATGTCGGCCAGGAGCTGAAGAAGCACGGAGGCGCCCATGCGGCGATCGCGCTCGCGGTGAACCCGGCCGCGTTCGAGGCGGTCGGCTCCGGTCTGCGGCGCGGCGGCAAGCTCGTCATGGTGGCCCTGCCCGCCCACGGCACGATCCAGGTCCCGATCTACGACACCGTTCTGAACGGCACCTCGGCGATCGGCTCCGTCGTCGGCACCCGGCAGGTCCTCGCCGAGGTCTTCCGGCTCCACGCGGCCGGCCGCACGAAGGTCATGTACGAGACCCGCCCGCTCGCCTCCGTGAACGAGTCCATCGACGCGGTCCTGCGCGGCGAGGTCAAGGCCCGGATCGTCTTCGACCTGGGCGTGGGAGGGTGAGGACGATGGAACTTCCCCTGGTCGTCGGGGTCGACGGCTCCGAGCCGAGCCTGCGCGCCGCCGACTGGGCGGCCGACGAGGCCGCCCTGCGCGGACTCCCGCTGCGGGTGGTGTACGCCTCGCTGTGGGAGCGGTACGAGGGCACTTCGCTCGGAGAGGATCTGAGCAAGCCGTCCGAACAGGTGATGGCGGAAGACATCGTCGAGGCCGCCGCACATCGGGCGCACAGCCGTCAGCCCGACGTGAAGGTCACCACCGACGTGCTGCCCGAGGAACCGGAGTACGCGCTGGTCCGGGAGAGCCGCACCGCCGCTGCGATGGTGGTGGGCTCGCGCGGGCGGAGCGGCCTGGCCGAGGCGCTGCTCGGCTCCGTCAGCGTGACGGTGGCGGGCCATGCGCACTGCCCCGTCGTCGTGCTGCGTGGAAGCCACGACAACCGGGCCGCACCCGGCAGGCGCGGCCGCATCGTCCTGGGCATCGGCGACAAGCCGGCAGACGCGGCGGCGGTGCGCTTCGCCGCGGAAGAGGCGCGACGCCGAGGCGTGCGGCTGGAGGCCGTACTGGCCTGGCGCTGCCCCGCGCACGAGTCGACCGGCCACCCCCTGCCGGCCGGTGAGCCGGCCCGGTTGCACGAGGAACAGGCCGCGGAGGTGCTGGAAGCCGCCCTGCGGGACATTCCGGCCGGTGTCGAGGTGCACCGGCGTACCGTCGAGGGTCACGCCCGCCAGGTCCTGCTCGACGCCTCGGCCGACGCCGACCTGCTCGTCGTAGGAGCCCGGCGCCGCGAGGGCCACTACGGCCTCCAGCTCGGCCGCGTCGCCCACGCGGTACTCCATCACTCCGCCTGCCCGGTCGCGGTCGTACCCCGGCGGGAGTGAGCAGGTGACCGGTGTGCTCAGAGGCCGGCCGCGTGATCGGGGACGTAGATCTGCAGATCGCGCGGCGGTCGCTCGTAACCGGTCGACGGCGGTCGCTGCGGAAGCTCCAGGACGGGCGGCGGCACCTCGTGGTACGGCACCGAGCCCAGCAGGTGGGCGATCATGTTGAGCCGCGCTCGCCGTTTGTCGTCGCTCTCCACGATGTACCAGGGCGCCTCGCCGATGTCGGTGTGGACGAGCATCTCGTCCTTGGCCCGGGAGTAGGCCTCCCAGCGGGTGATCGACTCCAGGTCCATCGGCGACAGCTTCCAGCGGCGCAGCGGATCCTCCAGGCGGCGCCGGAACCTCTCCTGCTGCTCGGTGTCGCTCACCGAGAACCAGTACTTGCGCAGCAGGATCCCGTCCTCGACCAGCATCCGCTCGAAGATCGGGCACTGCCGCAGGAAGAGCCGGTGCTCCTCCTTCGTACAGAACCCCATCACGTGCTCGACCCCGGCCCGGTTGTACCAGGACCGGTCGAACAGCACGATCTCCCCGGCGGCCGGGAGGTGCTCGACGTACCGCTGGAAGTACCACTGGGTGCGCTCGCGCTCGGTCGGCTTGGGCAGCGCGGCGATCCGCGCGACCCGCGGGTTGAGGTGCTCGGCGACCCGCTTGATGGTGCCGCCCTTGCCCGCCGCGTCCCGCCCTTCGAAGATCACGACCAGTCTGGCGCCCTCGGCCCGAACCCACTCCTGAAGCTTGACCAACTCGGTCTGCAGACGCAGGAGTTCCCGCTCGTACAGCTCGCGCGGCAGCTTCGCCGCCTTCTTACCGGCCATGCCGCCTCCACCACCGACGACTCACTGAGTCCCTCACGACCAAGGTAGGCCCCTGACGTACAGGAGCTCATCACCGTGACCGTACGTGTCGGCAGCAACACAAGTCCGGGCCGCCTTCCGGGACTTCGAGACCCGGTTCGCGGGACTGCTCACCGGCGTGGTGGTGCAGCCGCTCGCGCCGCGCGGCACCGAGCTGTTCTCGGGCGTTGTCCAGGACGAGGTCTTCGGCCCGCTCGTGCTGTTCGGGCTCGGCGGCACCGCCACCGAGATCCTCGGCGACCACGCCGCCCGCCTGGCCCCGCTCACCGACCACGACGTGCACGACCTCATCACCGCCCCGCGGTGTGCGCCGCTGCTGTTCGGAGCCCGCGGCAGCGCACCGGCCGATCTCGAAGGCCTGGAACAGCTACTCCTGGGCCTGTCCCGCATGGGCACCGACCTCCCGCAGCTCGCCGACGTCGACTTCAACCCCCTGCTCACGACGCAGGAAGGCGTCTGCGTGCTCGACGCCCGCGTGCGCCTGGTGCCCCGCAGGCCCCACGACCCCTATCTGCGCCGACTGCGCTGAGGAGGAACAGCGTCGTCGTCCGATTGATGGCTGGCCCGGGGCGGCGTTCGTCCGTGTGTCACTCGCGGATACGTTGTGGGCATGAAGGCATCGGCGTCCGAGGACGAGGAGAGGGGCCGACCGGAGCGGATGGGCCCGTGGCGGTTCGTCGTCTGGTTCGGCACGGTCAGTCTGCTCGCGGATGTCGTGTACGAGGGCGCCCGCTCGATCACCGGGCCGCTGCTGGCCTCGCTGGGCGCTTCCGCCCTGGTCGTCGGGGTGGTCACGGGCGCCGGCGAGGCGGCGGCGCTGGGACTGCGGCTGTTCTTCGGCCCGCTGGCGGACCGTACCCGCCGGTTCTGGGGGCTGGCGATCGCCGGGTACGCACTCACGGTCGTCTCGGTGCCGCTGCTGGGCGTGGCCGGGGTGCTGTGGGCCGCCTGCGTGCTGGTGATCGCCGAACGGGTCGGCAAGGCGGTGCGCTCGCCCGCGAAGGACACGCTGCTCTCACACGCCACCGCCGCGACCGGCCGGGGGCGCGGCTTCGCCGTCCACGAGGCGCTGGACCAGATCGGCGCCCTGCTCGGCCCGCTGCTGGTGGCCGGTGTCCTTGCGCTGACGGGGAACGACTACGGCCCCGCGCTCGGCGTGCTCGCTGTCCCCGGCATCGCCGTACTGCTGCTTCTGTTCTGGCTGCGGGCCCGGATGCCGGACCCGGAAGCCTACGAACGCGAGGTGGCAGCCGCGGCACCCGTGGAGCCGGATGCACAGGGCGGGAAGCTGCCGAGGTCGTTCTGGGCGTACGCCGCCTTCACGGCGGCCACTACGACCGGTTTCGCCACCTTTGGCGTACTTTCCTACCACCTGGTCGAACGCCACCTGCTGACCGCTGCTTGGGTGCCGGTGCTGTACGCGGCCACCATGGCCGTGGACGCCGTCGCGGCGCTGGCCACGGGGTGGCTGTACGACCGGCACGGTCCGCGTGTGCTGGTCGCCCTGCCGGTGCTGACCGCGGGCGTGAGCGTGCTGGCGTTCACGAACACGGTCGCGATCGCCATGGCCGGGTCGCTGGTGTGGGGCGCGGCCATGGGCATTCAGGAGTCCACCCTGCGCGCGACGGTCGCGGACCTGGTGCCCAGCGGGCGGCGGGCGACGGCGTACGGGCTGTTCGCCGGCGTGGTCGGTGGGGCGAGCCTGGCGGGCGGTGCGCTGATCGGCGGGCTGTACGGCTACTCGATCCCCGTGCTGATCACCGTGGTCGTCACCATCCAGGTGTTCGCTGTGGCGCTGCTGGCCCTCACGAGCGCCTGTAGAGGGGTGCCCTTCCGGCGTGCGCCTCGATCCAGGTCATGAGGCTGCTCCTGGACGCCGCGCAGGGTCATGCAGGCGTGTTCGGCCTCGATGACCACGCCGACGCCCATCGGACCGCCGAGCAGCACGGTCGGCAGATGGGCGAGACCGCGCGGGAGGAGACCCGCCCGGGCCGCCTGGGTCCCGAGCGGGGATTGACCGCATGCGAGTACCTGCTGGACCAGTACGGCTACCAACCCGTCCGGGACACCACCACCCGGCTGCGACTGCGCAACTGCCCCTTCCACCCGCTGGCCGCGAAGGCCCCCGACCTGGTGTGCGGCATGGACCACGCCTTTCTCAGCGGCTATCTCAACGGCCTCGAGGTCAACGGGATCCGGGCCGTCCTCGTGCCCGAGCCCGGAGAATGCTGCGTGCGGCTGGTCCCGAGCGACAGCGATCATGATGACGAGGTGGCTCGGGACTGCTGACGTCACACCAGGCGCGGCGCGCTCTGCTGCGCTCGTAAGAGCCTCAGCCGAGGACGTGCCGCAGATAGGACTGCGGGTCGGCGAGATAGCGGCGCCAGTGATCGACCAGGGCCAGATCGTGCCAGGCCACCCGACGCATGCCGTGCTCGCCGACCTCGACGATGTCCGCACCCGGCAGCGCGGTCAGCAGCGGTGAGTGGGTGGCACAGATGACCTGCCCGCCCGCGGCCACCAACTGATCGAGGTGGCCGACCAGTTCAAGGCAGGAGGAGAACGACAGCGCGGCCTCCGGCTCATCCATCACGTAGAGCCCCGGCTGCAGGAACTTCCCCCGGAACGCCGCGAGGAAGCCCTCGCCATGACTCACCGAACCCGGTGCGAACCCTTCCCGTTCCAACGCGTCCAACGCCGTCTCGGCGCGCAGGAAGAACCCCTTGCGCGCAGACCAGCTGCTGATCATCCGGCGTCCGCGCGGTGCCGGATCGAAGCGGATCCGCTGGCCCAGTACCGATTTCGCGCGGTGGCTGGCGTAGCGCCAGTCGTGCGACCCGCCCCAGGAATCCAGGCCGAAACCCTCGGCGAGAGCCTCCACCAAAGTCGACTTTCCCGAGCCGTTCTCACCGACCAGGAACGTCACCGGCGCGGTGAAGCGCAGCCCCTCGGCCAAGAGCTCCCGCACACAGGGCACGGACCAGGGCCACTCCCTTTCTTCGTACGAAGCCACATGTGCGTACGCGCGTTCGACGATCACGAGCCAAGCTTGCCACGGGCTGGGACGGCGCCCGCCAAGACCGGCAGTCTGATCGCCACCGCTTGTGCGCTTCGTGGCCTCGTGACGGGTGGGCGTGCCGAACAGGTCAGACACGCCTGACCGTGATCATTCCTCGTGACCGTGATCGAGGTTCAGGCAGAGCGCCCAGACATCGGAGTAGGTGTCCGGCGAGGGCGAGCCCCCGACGTGGATGTCGGCCGTCCAGTATGCGGCCGTGCCGGTCCCGTCAGTGACCGGCCTGCCGTCGGAGTCGCTGGGAAGCTTCCGATGAGGTGGGTACCGCCCGACCCTGCCTTGGTGAAGTCGGTCGTCGTCACGTTGCCTCCGCTGGCGGCGGCGCCCCCACTGACCAACACGTGGTTCTCCCGCCCGTCGCCGTGTTCCCCGGCCTGATCGGCGCAGCCGACAGTTGCCGTCTGGCTCGTGCCTGCCGTGGTCGGGCCGCTCAGCTCGCGGAAGTGCACGGTCGTGGTGATGCCTCGGACGTTGACGCCGTCTCCACTACAGATCGCGTAGGCGTACGTCGTGTTGTCGCTGTCGCGTCCGCCGCCGATTCCTCCGACGGCGGTCCAGGAGTCGGGGTTGGTTTCCCCGTCCGCGGCCGCTGCCAGGACCAGTAGGGCGCCGGCGACCAGCGCTTTTCCTGTCACGAAGCGCCGCAGGGACACGTCTCTTTCATCGAATTCTCCCTTTCGAGGTTCCCCTGTGGTGCACACGGTCGGAGCGGCGCTGTCCGATGCGCGGCTCTCGGCCGTGGTGCCCGGGGGACAGAAGGTGCGCGCGCCGGCCGCCGCATGGCGCGGGGAAGGCGCTATTACCGTGGCTGGCACCGCACTTGACGTCGGCTCAGCCAGCAGGGCTCGGTTGCGCCGGTCATCAGTGCTGCGGAAGGACCCTTTCGACGGGCGTGAGATGGGCAGCCGGCCACGCGAGTGCCTGGGCTCCGGAGAGCCGCATGATCAGCCCAGTTGAGGAGATACTTGAGTGCGGAGCCGATTGAAGCAGCGGCGCGAGGGCGCGCACTACTGGTGCCAAGCACGAAGAGACGGCAGCCGACGGTCGAGTTTTTGGTCAAGGGAACAGGGGACCGTCACGGGGCGCGGAGGACTCGCTTCCGCAAGAGAGCGGGGAGCGCGTTGAATCTAACCGTCGACGAACGTGACGGTCTCGTCGAGCGGCGCCCGGCCCGTACGGGTGTAGCCCACAGTGGCGTCCTCGAATCCGATCGACATGCCGCAGAAGAGGATGAGGTCGTCCGGGGGTGACAGGACCTCCGCGACGGTTCGGCGGTACACCGACCAGGCCATCTGCGGGCAGCTGTGCAGTCCTTCGGCGCGCAGCAGCAGCATGACGGTCTGCAGATACATACCGACGTCGGACCACTGGGGCCGCCCCATGTCGCGGTCGATATAGCAGAACAGGGCGGCGGGCGCACCGAAACAGTCCCAGTTCGCGGCGGCGGCCCGCTGGCGCGCCTCCCAGTCCTCGCGCGCAATGCCGAGTGCGCTGTAGCGCTCATGACCGAAAGCGGACCGGCGCTCGTGGTACGGGGACTTCAGTGCGGCCGGGTACATCTCGTACTCCCGCTCGTCCCAGGGGTCACCTGCGGCCACGCGCTCGCCGGCGCGCCTCTTGAGCTCGGCCAGCGGCCGGCCGGTCAGCACGTAGGCGCGCCACGGCTGGAGGTTCGAACCGGACGGCGCCCAGGCCGCGGCGCACAGCACGCGCTTGAGCACCTCCCTCGGGACGGGCTGGTCGGTGAATCCGCGCACCGCCCGTCGGCTCGTGACCGCCTCATAGACATCCAAGACCATCTACCTCCCTCATCCGCTCCGCGTGGCTACTCATCGACAGTCGGCAGGCCGTGGGGGTGGGGGGCCCAGCACCTCATCAACGACAATCGCACCGGGACGCGCCCCGCACGGGTGACCACGCGGTGGGCACGCACCCGGAAAGCCCGTCAGCTCACCGGCGCCGTCGCGCCCAGCGCCGTGGGACAGGGGTCGACCGTCGCGGCGTCCGACGGGCCCGACCCGCCCGAGAGCCGTGCCGTACCGACGATGCGGAAGGCGACCACCTCTGGCCGCCGTGCCGAGTTCTGTCATCGCCCACGACGGCCAGAGCGTGGCTCTCTGCGGTCTGTGTGCCCGAGAGAGCTCGTGCGGGTCAGGAGAGCCAGTCGGTGTAGCGGGTGGGGGCGAGGTGGGCGTCCCGGTCGGTGAGGACGTCGCCCTTGACGGCGGCGAACATGCCGGCGGTGGGGTCGGTGACGACGGTCCGGTGGTCGCCCTTGTGGGACAGGGTGATCCGGCCCAGCTCGTCCAGGGTGAAGACCTCGGGACCGGCGATGTTGCGGATGCCGTTCAGCGGCGCGCCCGCGGCGACCTCCGCGACCGCGGCGGCCACGTCCTTGGAGGCGATGGGCTGGATGGGCGTGGCGGGCAGCCGGACGCTGTCGGCGTCGGCGGTCCAGGACAGGACGGCATCCATGAACTCCATGAACTGGGTGGCCCGGACGATCGAGTAGGGGATCGGCCCGGCCGCGAGGATCTTCTCCTGGAGCGCCTTGGCGCGGTAGTAGTCCAGCTCCGGCACCTGGTCCGTGCCGACGATCGAGAGGATGACGACGTGGCCGACGCCGCCCTTGTGGGCCGCGGCCAGGAGGTTGTCCATCGAGGTCTGGAAGAAGGCCGGGGACGCTTCGTCGAAGGTCGGGGAGTTCGTCAGGTTGACGACGACGTCGGCTCCCGCCACCGCCTCGTCCAGTCCCTCGCCGTTGATGATGTCGACTCCGGTGGACTTCGAGTGCGGTACCGCCTCGTGTCCGGCGGCGTTCAGGTTCTTGACGACCTGCGACCCGATCAGTCCGGTACCACCGATGACTGCGATCTTCATGACGTGCCTTTCATCAGGATTGCATGCGCAATATGGCATATATGCCGTTTATGAGTGCGGCATGAAACGGCTCGTTGACCGACCGAGGAGGGATGGCGTCAGAGACCGTCGACGAACGTGACCGTCTCGTCGAGCGATGCCCGGCCCATACGAGCGCCACCCGCCGTGACCTCTTCGAACCCGATCGACATACCGCAGAAGAGGATGAGTCCGTCCGGGGGCGACAGGACCTCCGCGACCGTCTTGTGGTACTTCGCCCAGGCCATCTGCGCGCAGCTGTGCAGTCCTTCGGCGCGCAGCAGCAGCATGACGGTCTGCAGATACATGCCGGCATCGGCCCATTGGGGCGAACCCATGCCCTTGTCGATGTAGCAGAACAGGGCGGCGGGTGCGCCGAAGCAGTCCCAGTTCGCGGCGGCCGCCCGCTGGCGCGCCTCCAGGTCCTCACGTGCGATGCCGAGTGCCCCGTAGCGCTGCTCACCGAAGGCGGATCGGCGCTCGCGGTACGGAGACTTCAGTCCGGGCGGATACATCTCGTACTCCGGGGCGTCCCAGGGGTCGCCCGAGGCCAGGCGTTCACCGGCACGCTTCTTGAGTTCGGCCAGCGGCGCACCGGTCAGCACGTAGGCGTGCCACGGCTGGATGTTCGATCCTGACGGCGCCCAGGCCGCGGCGGACAGCACCCGCTCCAGCGTTTCCCTCGGCACGGACCGGCCGGTGAACGCGCGCACCGCCCGCCGGCTCGTAACCGCCTCGTAGGCGTCCATGACCGCCCGCCTCCATCCGCTCAATGGGTCTATCTTCGTTACACTCAAGATGGTATCACTCAATACTGTATCGAGTGAAACTATCTCGATGTACGAATCCCGCCCTGGTCTCCGCCTCGGGCACTGCACCTTGGAGAAAGCCCATGACCACGCTGCTGCACATCGACTCGTCCGTGTTTTACGGCGAGGCGTCCTCGTCCCGTTCGGTCACGGCCGCCTTCCGCAAGACCTGGGAGGAGCAGCACCCGGAAGGCACGGTGATCTACCGTGACCTCGCCGCCGCGCCTGTCCCGCACATCACCGCCGACGCCTGGTCCGCCGGTTATGCCGCCCCCATCGAGCGCACCCCGGAGCAATCCGCCGCGTTCGCGGCGCGCGTGACGCTCATCGAGGAACTGGAGCAGGCGGACGCCATCCTGATCGGCGCCCCCATGTACAACTTCTCGATTCCCTCGACCCTCAAGGCGTGGCTGGACAGCGTGCTCCTGCTCGGCCGCACCGCGGGCGAGGCCCCGTCCGCCCAGGGCACCCCGGTTGTCGTCGTCGCCAGCCGCGGCGGCTCCTACGCGCCGGGTACACCGCGCGAGGGCTACGAGTTCGTACAGAACTACCTGGAGGCCGTCCTCAAGGGCACCCTCGGCCTGGACCTCGACTTCATCGTCCCGGAACTCACCATGGCCCCCCGCAACGCCGCCATGTCGGACCTGGTCCCCCTCTACGAGGCGTCCCGCAGGCGCGCTTTGGAGGACGCGACCACCAAGGCCGAGGAACTCGCGGAGCGCCTCGCCGCGTAACCCCCGCGCCCTCGACGCCGCGTGACGCTCCACCTCAGGAGGTCACACGGCGTCCTCGTCGCGTGCGCCCTCTCTGACGGTGCACGTGGCGCCCTGTACCTGGGGGCAGGTGGCCCGGCCCTGAAGGCGTCCGGTGTTCGGCCTGTCGGCACCGGTCGGCGACAACCCCGGCCGCCCGTCGCCAGGCTGACGCGCGGCGACGATGACCACAGCCCTCGAGGCCGGGTTCGCCGCGGAAGCCGCATGGAGCCCCAGCGCGCCGACGCGGCCGACAACCGGTGTGCCCGCGCGCCTACGCCTCGTCGGCCGCGGGATGGGCAAGCCGGGTCAGCAGATCCGTCAGCTTCTCGGGCTCACCGGGCCCCAATTCCGCAACCAGACGCCCAGCCAGAGGCTCCGCCGCCACGTGGGCTGCATCGAAGAGCTCCAGCCCCTGAGGGGTGATCTCCACTGCCCGCACCCGCCGGTCCCCCGGAACGGCCTTGCGTACGGCTAGACCCTTCCGCTCCAGGTCGTCCACGACCCGCATGATTCCCGCCTTGTCCGACCCCGTCGCCGCCGCCAAATCCCGCTGCACTGTGGGCCCTTGATTGACCAGCTCGATCAGTACCGCGAAATGCCGCAACTCGATGCCGAGCGGCCGAAGCGCCTCCGCCATCACCGAGGCCGCGCGCCAGTGCGCCCGGCGCAGCAGCAGACCGAGAGCGAAAGGCGACGTATCGCCGGGACGGTCGGTCGCATGCGAGTCGGTGGTTCGGTGAGGAACGTCGGCGGCCATGAGGCCAGACTACTTCATTCGATACGGTATCGCCTGAAACTAAATGACTGCGGCTACGACACGGCCGGTCACGGCGATGACCGGACGGCCGCTTTCAGCGCCGCCTCGATTGCGTTGGTCAGCGTTTCCAGGTACTCGTCGTCGCTGCGGCCCTGTACGACCAGTACGCGGAATGCGAGCGGTGCGATCAGCAGGTCGGTGCCGAGATCCAGATCCAGGCCGGGAGGGAGTTCGCCGCGGTCGATCGCGCCCTGCAGTATCGTGCGCGCCGCCGCCCGCCGCGGCGCGGTCACTCCGGTGGAGAGCCCCTCCGTCAGCGCGTCGTCGTGACCGGCCTCGGCGAGCAGTCCGGCCGCGATCCGCGCAAGCAGCGGATGGGTCAGTTGGCTGCGGAAGGTGGCGAGCAGCTCGCGCAGGTCGGTGTGCAGGGCGCCCGTGGCCGGCGTGGGCGGGAGCGTGTCGGCGACCTTGCTGCGGATCAACTCCGTGACCATCGCCTGCTTCGAGGGCCAGCGCCGGTAGAGCGCGGCCTTGCCCACGCCGGCGCGCCGGGCCACTGACTCCATCGACATCCGCGCATACCCGGCCTCGGCGAGTTCGGCGAAGGCCGCCTCCGTGACCGCCTCGGTCACCCGCTGTCGCAGGACCGCCCCGCCGGTCGCCGGCCGGCCCTTCTTCTGCTGCTCTGACATGCTCCCGAGCATAGCGAACGGAACGGACCCGTTCCATGTGCTACCTTTATGGGCATGGACGGAACGATCCGTTTCGTTCCATTCATGGAAGGGAGCCGATGGTGAAGTTCCTCTACGACGACGAGTCCTTCTCCTTCGAGGCACTGCGTGCCGCGGGTTATGCCGCCTGTGGCGGCGCCGACCTCGGCGAGGTCCTGGTCACCTGCCGGCAGATCCCAGAGGGAGACGAGGAGGCCTGGTCGGCCCAGTGGGCCGCGACGGCGGCGCGCATCGAGCGCATCGGCCGGGACGCGCTGGCCGCCGGTCACCGAGTCAGCGCCCGGGAGGCGCTGCTGCGCGCGTCCAACTACTACCGGACCGCCGACTTCTACCGCCGCGAGGATCCCGCCACTGACGCCGAGTCGGCGCGGCTCGCCAGGGCCTCCCAGCAGACGTTCGCCGACGCGGCCGCCCTGCTCGACACTCCGGCCCGCGCCCTGCGCATCCCGTACGAGGACACCACGCTTCCTGGCTACCTGTTCCTCGCCGACGATTCGGGCACCCCACGCCCGACCGTGCTCTACCACGGCGGGTACGACTCCACCCTCGAGGAGAACTACCTGGCACTGGCCGCGGGTGCGCTGCGGCGCGGATACAACGTCATCGCGTTCGACGGCCCCGGCCAGGGCAGCACCGTCCGCGAGCAGGGCCTGCACTTCCGGCCGGACTGGGAGGCCGTGGTCACCCCGGTCGTCGACTTCGCGCTCACCGTGCCCGAGGTGGACGCCGAGCGACTCGTGCTGATCGGCACGAGCCTCGGCGGCTACCTCGCCGCGAGGGCGGCCGCCTTCGAGCACCGCCTCGCCGCGTGCGTGCTGCACGACGGCGTCGACGACTTCCACGAAGTCGCCGCCGCAACGGCCGGCCGAGCCGCTTCGGTGCCCGGCGGCATGGAGGCGCTGATGGCGCAGGACACCATGGTGCGATGGGTGGTGCGCAACGGCCGGTGGACCTTCGGTGTGTCCGACTTCGACGAGCTGGTCGAGGCAAGCGAGGCGTACACCCTGGCGGGTATCGCCGACCGCATCACCTGCCCGACACTCGTCCTCGACGCCGAGAACGACCAGTTCTTCAAGGGGCAGCCGCAGCGTCTGCTCGGCGAGCTGACCTGCCGGAAGGAGCTGATCTCCTTCCGCGAGGACGAAGGCGCCGGCGAGCACTGCCACGAGGGTGCGCTCTCCCTGTTCCACCAGCGCACCTTCGACTGGCTCGACACCCGGCTCGCCGGCTGACCGCGCAGGCCGACAAGGTCATGGTCCCAGGTCGGGAGGCACTTCGCGTTTCCGGCCGACGCTTGACTCCGCCTCAACCGAGACGGCGAGGTATTCTCGCCGGCCCCACAGACTCGCGAGACCGCTGTTTCAGGAGTGCCAGCTGTTGTTGGCGACGACCGGAGCCGCGGCGCAGGACCGCACACCGCGGCTGTGGCAGGTCATGCCTGTTCGTCTACTGGTGGCCGGAGTTGTGGGCCGCGCTGAGGATGAGATCTGTGACGGCTTGAGGGTGGGAGACCAGGGACACGTGTGAGGAGTTGATCTCCACTGTCTGGCGTGCGTGTGCGCGTTTGGCCTCGTACCGTTCGAGGCTCGGGTTGATGGCCCGGTCCTGTTTGCCGATGAGCACGTAGACGGGCTTGTCCCGCCAGGCCGCCTCGGTGAGCTTGTCGGTGAAGGCCGACTGTGCGATCGGGCGCTGTGTCGCTGCCATGACGGACGCCTGCTGCTGGGAGAGGTCCTGGGCGAAGGTGGCGTGGAGTTCGGCGGGCTGGATGTACACGTCGGTGCCCGTGGTGCCGTCGCCGTTGCGGAACGGGACCTGCTTCAGCGCCTTGGTGAGTGGGGCGGCGGGGAACTTGCCGGAGAGGCCGGCGAAGGACTCTCCCTTGTCCGGAATGATCGCGTTGATGTACACGAGTGCCTTGACGTTGTCGATGCCGGCGGCTGCCTGTGAGATCACTTCGCCGGCGTAGGAGTGTCCGACGAGGACGATCGGTCCCTTGACGGTTTTGAGGAGGCTGTTCAGGTATGTCGAGTCCTGGGGTATGCCGCGCAGCGTGTTGGGTGGGGCGATGACCTGGTAGCCGTCCTGCTGCAGGCGCTGCACCACTGCGCTCCAACTGGACCCGTCGGCGAATGCGCCGTGTACGAGCACCACGGTCGGCTTCTGGCCCGCCGGGGCCCTGCCGACATCGTCTGCGGCGTGAGTCGGCAGCACGGTCAGGGCGGAGAGCAGCGCCACTCCGAGCGCCAGTCTGCCCTTGCCGGATGCCGGGATTCCAGAGACGATCATGCGCTTCCACTTCCTCGGCGTACAAGGTGAACTTGGCTTGTTCGGCGACTGGGAACGGTGAGGATCGCTCGGAAGACATCGGCCGCAGCCGCCGCTGTCGTGTGCGGTCGGCGACGCGAACCGGGGCGGGGACTCAGGCACGGGAAGCGTGATGGTCCGCGTTCCGCCGTATGCCGCAGATCACCATCTTCGCGTGTCTGTGCTTGTCGCGCATCCGATGCCGAGTTGGAAGGCACGGCTCCCGATGCTTGGCGCCACACCGCGGGTCGAGCGAGGGCATGAATGGGTGAACCGCCGTCTTTGTCAAGCGGTCAGACGGTTGATTCACGGCTATTGCTACGAGGAAGCCTGTGACGGGTGGGGTCCTCGCCTGCACCGCCTGGACGCTGACCACCGTCGAGGGCGTCGCGGAGTCCCTCACTCTCGCCCACGCCTACGAACGCCGTAGCTGGAGCCACGCTGAAGCCCTCGACGAGTGGCGGCGCAGCACCCCCTGGCAACTGGACCTCCTCGAAGCGGCTCAGGTCTTCTGCCGTCGAGTTGACCGTGGCACCGGTGCCGACGCCACCGCCCAGGTCCACAGCACGGCACTCGACTTCATCGCCTGGGCCACCACACGACAAACCACCCACGCTCGGCTACCACCCCATCGCTCAATCACTGAACCTGGGAAAACTCATCGCCGAAAATTAGATGTGCTCCTGTCACGCATTTTCCAAATGCTCGCACGAAATACTAATCGGCGTTTTCGCGATGCCGATCAGGTTGCATATGCCGGGATTCCCGCTCACACTTGTGGTATGGCTTGAAACTTATCACTCATGCCCTATCGAGGGGCAACGTTTCCAGAGGAGCGTCGTATGGCCAAGATTCTTTGCGTGCTGACCGGCGCGAGCTACTGGACCCTGAAGGACGGGCACCGACACCCCACCGGCTACTGGGCCGAGGAGTTCGTGGCTCCTTACAGTGTGTTCACCGACGCCGGATACGAGGTCACAGTGGCAACTCCGGGTGGAGTCGTTCCCGTTGTGGACACGATGAGCTTGGAGCCCCGCATGGCAGGCGGTGAGGAAACCGCACTCCGGCAGGAGGCCGTCATCGAGTCGGCTGACGAGCTCCGCCACCCCATCTCCCTCAAGGAAGTGCACCTCAAGGACTACGCCGGGGTCTACTACCCCGGAGGCCACGGCCCGATGGAAGACCTCTCGGTCGACCCCGACTCCGGGGCGCTGTTGAGAGAAGCCCTGGCTTCCGGCAATCCACTCGGCATCGTCTGCCACGCCCCGGCTGCTCTACTCGCGACCCGTGATGCAAACGGCCACACACCCTTCGCGAACTATCGCTTGACGGGTTTCTGTAACGAAGAGGAAGCCGGCGTCGGCTTCGCCGACAAAGCAAAGTGGCTGTTGGAGGACGAGTTGAAGAAGCTGCCGACCCAGTACTCGAGGGGACCGGCCTGGAAGCCCTACACGGTCGTCGACCGCAACCTCTTCACAGGGCAGAATCCCGCTTCCTCAGGTCCACTCGCCAAAGAGCTCGTCAAGGCTCTGTCGTCCTGACTGCGGGGATGGAAAATACCCTGTGGTGGGTCTGGGGGGCAGTGGCGTAGCGGATGCGTCCTAGTAGGGCCTGTCCGACGGGTCCGTGTGACTGCCTTACGCTGCGATCCTTCCGTCGGCGTGGGGCGGGGTGATCGCCCTGCACGCAGCCACAACAGCCCCGGGCGTAGCCGACTTGCTTCCTCCGCGGCGTGGGCTGCGTTGATGCGGGTGTCGACGCCGGCGGGGCCGGTGCCGTCCATGGACGAACAGCAGCCGCGCGAAGAACTGGTAATGCCTGTGCCGTTCTTCCTGGAACACCTAGTACATGAGTGCGTCGGGGATGACGGCCCCACCGCCCCCGATCGGATGGTGGACCTCGGGGATCCAGTCGAGCGGTCGGCACAACTCGCCTCGGCGACGGGCGTCCTGCAGGAACGCTAGGCCGGTCTCGTTCACCGTCAGCGTGTGACCGACCCGCAGCCGCGCAGTTCTGGCCACTCGCAGTCGATCTGCATGCCGTAGGCAGGGGGAAACCAACCTCTCCTTCGGCCTGCCTGCGGGAGGGTGATCCGGTCGATCAGCCAGGTGCATGTGAGCGGTAGCGGCCATCCGGTACTGCGTCAGCACCGCCATCGCCAGCCGGACACCACCGCCCGCATCCACGCTTGCCAACGTCGTCATGGGGAGCAGATCCTTCCTCACAATGCGGCACCGTCTCAGCCGGACAACACTGCCCCCACACGCTGGGTCACTCGGATGGCCACGCCCTCGAAGGCCCGTCCGCCGTGTCGCTCCAGGTCAAGCTGCCCTTTGAGGGTGTCGTTGAGCGACTCGATCAGCTGGCGGACCTTCTTGAGTATCGGCTCTCCGTAGCGCTTAGAGGCGCAGGCCCCAGAAGGAACGGGCGTGGGACGCGCAGTAGCCGTAGCCGGCCCAGCCCGCCATCTTCGAACGCTGGACGGTCGGGCGTGACATGCCGCACGGCACCGGGGCGGAGTCGGCGATCCATACCGTGTCGGTCCAGAAGTCACTGTCCATGGCAAGCTCTCGGATCATGCGCTTGAGCAGCGGCAGCGCAGCCTTCAACCGCCTGTGGCAGCCCGGCCGTTGGGGGAGGTACGGGAACATGTCGGGCGGGTGTTTGTTCGCGTAGCGCAGCCACCGGGCCTCCGAGTGGTACCCGAGCAGAGCCTGAGCCACAGCAAGACAGACGAGTTCGGAATCACTGAGCAGTGGCGGTCTACCGAGGCACCGGGTTCCTCCCATTTCGTCGTCGATCTTCACGTAGAGTGCGGTCAGGAGGGGTTCAGGTCTGTCGTCACACGCGGATCTTCGACGCCCTCTGCCCGCCCCGGAGGCCAAACCGCACAGCCACGCGTCGTTGCACTCGGTGGGACTGCGTAGCCATTGCAGAATCGAGGTCGGCACCAAGGCGAGGGCCGCAGCCGCGTGGTTGGACAGCGTGGGAATGGTGTCCGGGAGGCGGGGCACATGGGTCGGTGTAAGGCGCATGCGATTGGTGGTTGCAAGGGAGGTTCGTGATGCTCATGGCGCACCCGGCCGTGTTGAAGAACTTGATCGAGCAGTACGAGACGCTGCGTGTCCTGCACGCGGAAGAGGGTCATGAGGAGGTGCGGCGGCGGATGGACGACATGGCTTACACGCTGTGTGTGTCGACTGGCACCAGCGATATCGACGCCGCTCTCATCGCAGCCCGGCACCGGCTGCCCGGGGCCCGTGTCGAGGACGACTCCCTCCTTGCCACCTGACTGCTTCGTTGGTCGGTCGCCTGCCGAGTTGCTGGCTTTCACAAGCCTGGATCGCCATGTCTCGCCGGGGCAATGCAGAGACTGGCACGACAGTCGCACCGGGGCGCAGCTTCGGCGCACCTCCGCGTTGGACGATCCGGGGGGCAAAGCGCAGGACTATCCGCCGCGAGTGCTGCTCGTCAACGACGCGATCGTGGCGATGGCCGGCGACACGGCCTCCTCCCGGAGCCCGGACGGCCCCACCTGACCGGCCGAGGCTCGCCGCACACCGCGCGGATCACCCTCAGACCGCCCACGCCGCCATTGGGGTGTGCATCTGCAAGCCGATGTGTCGGGGATATCTCGCACCCGCAGGTGTCCCACGGCAGCGGAGCGGTCCAGCCGCCGCAGCTTCCCAGCTGAGAGCGCGAGTTCCATTCTCGTCACCCGCTCTTCTTGAAGCCCCAGGTCGGCGACCTGGGGCTTCAGTGTTGGCGCGACCGTTCGGCGTCTTCTCCCGGCAATCGGAGCATGAAAAGATCGGGCACCCGGAGGGCACGAACTCTCGCTGCCTGCCTCGGGGGCGTCCCCCCCCGACGAATTCTGCCGGGGCTTCTGTGGAAGCGGGCTGGGCTTTCGGCCCCACCATCGGCCCCGGCGACCTCCAGGCCCCGGCGAGAAGGCCGCGCGTGGCGCGTGTTGGAAGTGGCCACCGCACCACCCGGAGGCCTCAACTCAGCGACGCTGAAGGGAAGCTCAGTGGCCGTCCAGCTTGGTTACAGACCGACCGGGTTGACGTAGGTACCCGGGTGGGTGGCTCCGTCCTGCTTGAGGATCTGGCCGCCGAACGGCCATTTCAGGGTGAAGTGCGTCGTCTCGTTCGGCGGGGTGACCAGGAACTTCGACGGGACGAACTTCTCCTTCTGCGGTGTGGACTTGGCAACCGGCAGCAGGGTGATGCTGAAGTCCACCGTGTCCCCCTGCCCCAGGGTCATCTTTTCGGGCTTCTCGGAGGAACGCGCCAGAGACCAGGTGCCGTCGGTCTTCTGAGCGCCGACCATGTCGACACCGGCGAAGCCGGACAGGGTGCAGGCGTGGTTGCTCCGGTTGGTGAACCAGATGTACGCCTGGGTCTGCTTCTTGGTCTGCCCCATCTCCGGCTTCGCGTCATCCCCCGTGGCGAAGCCGGCCTTCAGGTCGGCAGTGTGGCAGCGGGCCGGGGCGGCGGCCTTGGCGGGGGCGGCCGAGGCCGGGATGGCGGCAGCGGCAGTGCCGGCGACGACGATCGCTGCAAGGGCCACGGCGGTCAGCTTGCTCTTCATAGTGTTTCGGGTTCCCCTCGAATACGAATCGGCGCGCGAGGTCAGTGCGCGCCTACACACCTGAAGACGTGCAATGCCCGAGTTGCGGTTTCATCTCCGTCCTGGGTTTCAGCGGCATGATCTGGCGGACTGGGCGATCGCCAGCGGGGGCGTCCTGAGCATTCTCTTCTCCTTCGGGGACTGGGAGTTGGATCGGCGGCTGGAAGGCGAACCGGCCGGCTGTACGTCGCCTACACCTCGACGGCCGGCGCCGGGACGGTCGGCCTCCAGAGCGTCAGCGCCGTCCAGTCGGGCTCGGGAAGTGCGACGTTCCTTGGTGAGTTGGCCGCCGCTGGCCCATGCCGTCCATTTAGCCCACCAGGATGACGGTCGATGCGCGGCGGACCGGCAGAAGCGCTGGTTCAGGCGGCTGCTCGGGCTCCCGGAGCTTGGCCCGGTGTGCACTCATGCGCCTCGACGTGGGCGGTAGAAGGGCGTCGGGGCGGGGGAGCACGTGCACAGTTGACGCTCGCTCGTGAGGGGTCGCCATGGGTTCCATGTGCCGCGCCGTGCCGCCGTTGATGCTTTCCTGCCCGTTGCTGGCGGGTTGTTCGAACGTTTCGTCCTCCGGGGCGGACATCTCGGGGAAGAGCGGAGCGTCGGCGGCGGGGCCGTCGCGGACGGCCGTTCCCGACGGGAGCGGCAAAGATTGCGGTGGGTGCGGGGCCGCAGACGACGTACACGGCGCAGCAGCAGCCACCGGCAGGCAGCTGTCACTACCGGTATGAGAAAGGCGAGTCCCCTCGAAGACCGGTCGTGCACGCCGGGTGCGATCTCGCCAGCGGTGACGCAGGCGAACCTGGCGTCGACGATCTGCCGCAAGGGCGGCTACACCAAGAACATCCGGCCGCTGGAGGCGATCACCCGCAAGGAGAAGGAGGCGAACGCCGCGTCCTACGGCTACAACGGCAGCCTCGGGGATGCCGAGTACGACCACCTCATTTCGCTTCAGTTCGGAGGCGACCCCAACGACTTCCGGAATTTGTGGGTGGAGACAGCTGATCCGGGTCACAAAACGGGCAATGGGGGTCAACAACCAGAGGGATCCGGTGGAGACCAAACTGCACACCGCGGTCTGCTCCGGCAAGGTCACCCTCGCCGCGGCACAGCGCGCGATCGTCACCGACTGGACCACGGCACTGAGCACCCTTGGCCTCAGCTGACCCGACACCGTCCGTGATGCACTGTCTGATGCTGGCTGGGTGAACTGGCCGATGACGGCGCCCCGCACTGCCAGGCGGAGATGCGCACTTCGCCTGCGCCGCGGGAACCAAGCAGGCCAGGATGGGAGGATGCCGACATCGCACAAGCCCGTGATGGACCTGATCCGCGCTTCAATGGATCCTGCCAGCCGCACGGCCCGGCGCCCGGTCGATTCTCCCGCCGGCCGCGTGGTGTCGGCGGCCGCCCGCGCTGACGCTGACGAGAGCGGCACCGACAGGATCTTCCTGCTGGCCACCGGTGCCGCGGTTTCGGCGACCGGCCTCGCGCTCGTGCTGGCAGACGAGACCGAGCAAACCGCCGATGAACTCCTCACCGCGATCGAGGACGCCGCTCGGCGCCAAGCGACCCAGGGAGAACCAAAGCTGAACGCGGTGCCGGTGATGCGCGCTCTGCTGGCAGGCCAGGACAGCGCAGGCGAAATTCTCGGGGCGACCTTCGCCAGGGATCAGGGCGAGTTCTTCGACCTGATCCTCGAACTCGCAGACTTCACCGCCACCTGCATCACCATCCGGGACACGCAGCACGGGACGCCGGTCGCAGACACGCTGGCCGACCTGGAGGAGATGCTCAAAGACTTCGTCGGCAGCTGAACCCGGCTCCCGCACGCCACAGCCATAAGCGTCCGCTCATGCTGCGCCGCGCGGCGAAGGTATGGGAGCGTGGATGCCGCCGGGCCCGTCGCTTTCCCCGTAGCGACGGGCCCCTCGCCGTTCGGGTGCCGCGATCTGCTGCGCGCTGATCTGAGGCCATAACAGAGCATGGAGTGATCCGTGGGCCGTCTTTGGGAACGGCGCTGTGGTGAAGGAGCGAGATGCAGGCACTGACGCTTGGTCCCACGAACCATGGGCGTGTCGTGCTCTTCGCGGCTGGAGCGGGCGGCGATCCGGAGCGTTATCGCCCCCTCCTGGAGCACCTGGCAGTCCATGGCTGCCAGGTCATCGCGCCTTACTTCGAGCGCCTTGTCGCGCGGGAGGCGACCACGGCTGAGTTGCTTGCACGCCCGGTCGCGCTGGTCGAGGCGCTCCACCGGTGGGCGTCTCCGGATGCGGCTGTTGTGGTGGTCGGCCACTCGATCGGTGGATGGGCTGGCCTCTGTCTCGCCGGTGCGACGCCCTGGGGGCGGGACGGCAAGCCGCTGGACGTCCCACGAGAGCCACGCGTCAGCCGTCTCGCCCTGTTCGCGCCCGCTGCCGGCTGGTTCGCCGCTCCGGGCGCCTTGGACGCGGTGACAGCGCCGATGCTCGTCTATGCGGGAGAAATGGACACCGTGACGCCCGTCGAGCAGGCCATCCGCTTGAAACGCGCGTCAGCCCAGGTCGACCTTCGCGTCGTGCCGGGGGCTGGTCACTTCAGCTTCATGAATACGCCTCCGCCGGGCACGGTCGAAGACGAGGGCTTCGAGCGTGCTCAGTTCCTCGCTGACCTCGCGCAAGCGACCATGGAGTTTGCCATCGCGTCCTGAGGTGATGTGACGCGCCGTTCGGACGCTGTCCGGACGGCGCGGTGTCGCCAGGCTGTGCGAGTGACAGAACCAGTACGGGGCCGCGAGATCGATGGCGACGAGGTGCGCTCTCCCCGGCGGTCACGCAGGCGAACCTGAAGTCGACGATCTGCGCCAAGGGTGGCCACACCAAGAGGGCCCGCCCGCCGGCCTCCGTCACTGGCAAGGAGAAGAAGCTCAACGCCGCCTCGTACGGCTATACAGGCAGCCTGGCGGATGCCGAGTACGACCACCTGATCCGTCTCCAGCTGGGCGGGGACCCCAACGACTCGCGCAACTTGTGGGTACAGCCCGCCGATCCGGGTCACGCGCCGGGCGGCGGCATCAACAACAAGAAGGACCCGTGGAGACGAAGCTGCACCGTGCGGTCTGCTCCGGGAAAGTCACCCTCGCCACGGCGCAACAGGCCATCGTCACCGACTGGACCACCGCGCTCACCCGGCTCTCTCTCGCCTGACACTCGCTATCTAGCCGAAGCCGCGGCCCAGATCGTCCAGGCCGCGGGCCTGAACGCCGGATCTCTCTTCGGCCTCGCCACCGCCCAAGGGCCTGGCCACCATCGAACAGCTTCCCGTCGAGCAGCAACAGCAGCTCGTACGCGCCGCCGCCCGGCGGTACGCGATCAACGCACCCTCCCGGCCGCCGTCAGGACCAGCCGCTCCGCCGCCCAGCCCAGCACTAAGCCGCTCCCGCTGACCCGGCGCCGCCACCCGCCCCTACACCTACGAGCATCCGCGCCCGTTCAATCCAGGAGAGTCTCTTCTTGCGCATCCGTTCCATCCGCCGCCTGTCAGCAGCCGTCGCTGTCGCCGCCACGGTGACCGGCAGCCTTGCCTTGGCACCGACCGCCTCCGCCCAGAGCCCTCACCCAGTCCTGCCAGAAGCGTGCTTGCGGCTTCTGTCCACTGCAGTGGTGTCGCACCGGAACGCGACCGCGTTATTTCGTGTGACCACCCAGTGGGCCCACCAAATGCCGCTGGAACTGGGCTACTTCTCGTCCCGCTTGTCGTCCACCATGGCAGTGGACGCCCGAGCGAGGCCGGCGGGTGGGCTCGCCGAGCTGCGCTCAGCGGCACAGGGTGCGCAGGGCCGTGCGGCAGTCCGCGGCCCTGCGCTGCGGGTCGGTGTCGGTGCCGGCCCAGGCGATCCGGGCGTCCGGCCGGATCAGGACGGCGGTGACGTCCCGCCATACCGGATGCGAGTCCTCGGCATTGACGGCTACCGTCCGCTGGTCCAGGCCGGGCGCGGAACACGGCGTCCGCGTCCCGCCGAGGTCCAGCAGCAGCGGTCGGCCGTGATGCATCAGCGGGTGGGCGGTGGGCGCGTCGGCCACATTCAGGGCGAGGTGGGCCAGTCGCGTACCGGTCAGCGGGTGCGCGCCGGGTGCGGTGCCGGCGGGGAGCGGGTCGTCGAAGCCGGCGATCCTTCGGGCCCACTGTCGGTTGGTCCGTGGTTCGGCCAGCGCGGCGGACCAGACCTCACGCAGCGCGATCTGCTCCGGGCTCGCCGCAGCGAACAGGGCCAGTTGCGCGCGGGTGTTGTCGATGACGGCGCGGGCGGCCGGCCGCCGCTCCGCGTCGTAGCTGTCGAGCAGTCCGTCAGGCGCCCGGCCCTGGAGGGTGGCCGCCAGTTTCCAGCCCAGGTTGGTGGCGTCCTGGATGCCGAGGTTCATGCCCTGCCCACCGGCGGGGAAGAACATGTGCGCCGCGTCCCCGGCTACCAGGACCCGTCCGGCCCGGTAGTGCGCCGCTTGCCGGGTGGCGTTGCCGTAGCGCGACAGCCACCGGGGGTTGCGGATGCCGAGGTCCCGTCCCAGCAGCACGCGGATCTGCTCGCGCACCTCCTCCAGGGTCAGCGGGGCATCGGTGCCGCGGTGCATGGTGGCCGTGGACAGGCCCGCCAGCCGGTGGACGCCGTCGCCGATCGGGGCCGCCAGGAACGACCCGGCCGGCCCGGTGGCGGCCAGCGGCCCCGTCGGCGGATCCTCCAGTTCGACGTCGGCGAGCCACCCGGTCATGGTGGTGTCCTGACCGGGAAAACCGATGCCGGCCGCCTGGCGCACCGCGCTGCGGGTGCCGTCGCAGCCCACCACCCAGCGGGCCCGCACGGTCCGATGGGCACCGGCGGCCCGGATCACCGTCTCGACGGCGTCCGGCCCCTGGGTGAGTGAGACGACCTCCTCCCCGCGCAGCACCCGGGCGCCCACGGCGAGTGCGTGTTCCTCCAGGAGCTGTTCGGTGACGGACTGACCGAGCGCCAGCATGAACGGGTGCACCGCCCCCACCGTGGAGAAGTCCAGCCGGGTGGTCGCCGCGCCGAAGTGGCCGGTCGGCACCGGGGTGCCGCGTTCGATGAACCGCTCCGCGAGGCCGCGGGTGGCGAAGGTGTCCAGCGTGCCGGCCTGCATGCCGACCGCGCGCGACCGTCCGTCCGGGGCCGCCCGGCGCTCCACGACGGTCACCTCCACCCCGTGCAGGCGCAGCTCCGCGGCGAGCCAGAGCCCCACCGGGCCGGCCCCGGCGATGAGCACATCGAGCATGACAACCACTTCCTCTCACTTTTGGGACGATGCGCCGTGACGGCGGCGCGCCGATGTACGGGGACAGGGCCGGCCTCGTGGCGTCGGGTGGCAATGTGGCTCAGCGGGCGCTGCCGAGGTTCCGGTCATGGTCGGCGCCTTCGAGCATGAGGGTGGTCTCCTCGATGCGGCGGAAGCGGCCGTCGGGGGCGAACTCGCCGAAGAGGTAGACCTCCATGCGGACGATGGAGCCGTCGGTCTTGATGACTTCCATCGTGTGGCGGTCGGCGTAGCGATCGCCGGACGAGAGTTCGTCGTGCACCTCGACCGAGCCGCCGGCGACGACCGTGCGCAGGTGGGCGATGTGGGCAAGGAACTCGGAACGGTTCGCCCAGCTTCCGTCGGTGCGCTGGCGGTAGTCGGGGGCGAAGTGCCGGTCGGCCGCCTCGTCGAGGTCGAGGCCCGGGGTGAGGAGCAGGTCGGTGAGGGCGGCGCGGGCGTCGGTGTGGGTACTGGCGGTGGTCATGACGGTCCCCTTGGAGTTCACGTTTCGACAGAAAGTGCGTGCGTCGAGCACGCACTCGCCACCGTACTACAGATTGCGTGCGTCGCGCACGCTAGTCTTGGGTCATGCCTAACGATGTGGGACACGAGATCGCCGACGCTCTTGGAGCTCTGCTCAGGCGAAGCACCCGAGCACGGTTGTACGCGCGCCTGACGGACGGCCTGGGCGAGGCGGTGGACGAAGCCACCTACCCCGTCCTCAGTGGGCTCGCCCGGACCGGCCCGTGCAGCGCTGCCGACCTCGCGGGCGAGATCGGCCTCGACCGCTCCGGCGTCACCCGCCGCGCCACCCGCCTGGAGGAAGCCGGTCTGCTGCGCCGCGAACCCGACCCCGACGACCGCCGCGCCACCCTGCTCGCCCTGACCCAAACCGGACAGCAGGCGGTGAAGACCACCCGACAGCGCCTCGCCGCACTCATCGAAGCGTCCCTCGCCTCCTGGCCGCCCGAGGAGGCACAGAGCTTCGCCCGCCAACTCCACCGCTTTGTCGCCACCGGCCCATTCGCGGCTTCATGACGCCAAGCACGCGGGGTGCGAGTGCACGATGCCGGACCGCGCCGACGCGCATGCTGGTGAGCGTCCCGCTCGGCGACGAAGACGGCCTCGGGGATCAATGGACCCGTGGTCGGCGCTGAGATTGATCATGGTCTCGGGTCCGATGTCACGGAAGGGATCTTCCTGGTTGTCGCAACACTCCAGTTCAGGGGGATGCGATGGACTTCGAGATTCGGAAGGACGTGGCGATCACCAGCAGGACTCGCGGTCCCGGCCATGGTGCCGTAGACCGGGTGCATGGTGCTGCAACTGCCGGTTGAACCCATGCTGGCGCAGGCTCGTGACCAGATGCCACCACCCGGCGCGCTCCCCGGCGGGCCGGTGTTCCAACCGAAGTGGGTTGGTCCTCCAGGCACTTGAAGTTGTCTCATCCGAGTGACGGCTCGGCGTCTCTCAGCACGCCTCCGATCGGCACCAGAAGACCGCACAGCCCTGCAGCCGCGCGCCACAGGCGTGGACGCGAACCGTGACGCCCACATAACATGTCACCGTTAACTTAACGGCGACAACCTGAGAGGCCGCGATGACCATCACCGCGCAAGACGTCTACACCTTGGCGCCGTTCGCCAGGACGCTCGGGATACGCTTCGGATCCCTCAAGGCCGACGCTGTCACCGCGCAACTCGCCTACACGCCCGAGCAGTCCACCATCGGCGCCGCGATGCACGGCGGGGCACTGATGGGGCTGGCCGATGTAGCCGGCGCCGTGTGCGCCACGCTGAACGGGACCGCCGACACCGCCCCCGCGACCATGGAATCCACCACCCACTTCCTGCGGCCCGTACACGGCACCGGCGCCTTCGCGACCTCCCGCCCGCTGCACGTCGGCAAGTCAACGGTCGCCGTGGAAATCGACATCAGGGATGACAAGGACCGGCTCTGCGTCCGCGTCACTCAACTCGTCGCCCTCCGGAGGCGCCATGACTAAGGGACCCGGCCAGACCACGGCCGACGCCCGCGCCAGCACAACCGAAGGCCGTCGGCGCAGTCGCGCCAAGCGAGGCCACGGCGGCCGACTGAGGGACGAGCTCATCGAAGCGGCCGGCACGCTGCTCGACGACGCCGGCGAGGACGGCGTGACCATCCGTGCGGTGGCACAGGCTGTCGGGGTCAGCACCCCCTCGGTATATCTGCACTTCGACAACCGACTGGAACTGCTGCACACCGTGTGCCTCGGGGTCTGGGACGAGCTCGGCCAACGGATGCTGAGCATCAGCGCCCAGACCACCGACCCGTTCGCTGAACTCCACCAGCGCAGTGTCGCCTACATCAGGTTCGGGCTCGATCATCCCCTGCGCTACCGCCTGGTCGCGACCGGACCTGCGACAGCCGCCACTGAGCAGGTCGCCGACGCCTGCTTCCGATTCCTGCGGGAAACGGTGCAGCGATGCGCCGACGCCGGCGTGCTCCACGGCGATGTGACGGCGCTGACCCGGGCCATCTGCGCGTGCCTGCACGGTGCCGTCTCGCTGCTGATCCTCCAGCCGACCTCGAAATGGCCCGACGACATCCCCCGGTACGCAGACGATGCCGCCACCCTCGCCTGCCAGGGCGCCGCCGCCCTCTCACGCGCGCACCATGGCCGCTACGAAACGTGAACTGTTCTGCCCTGGGCAACGCTCCGCTACGCCTCGCTGGCGTTCTCATCGGCCGACGCTTGGCGCAGCGGTCGGCGGCGGCCTGCGCGGGGGCAGAAAAAGGGCTGGTCCACCATGCCCTTGCGGTAGTGCTGGCGCAGTTCGCCGCGCTGTCCGAAGAAGATCCGCCGGGCCAGGCGGTGGCGGGCCTCGGCGATGTTGAGCTGCTTGCCGATCATGCGCCGGTTTTGAAGTGGCCCAGACAGCGAGCTGATGTCTCATGAGACATATCAAAGTCTGGAGAAGGACGGCTTCAGAGCCCTCGTTTTCACCCCTACCCGTCGCCCGGACCCGTCCTGATCCAGTCCCGGCGCGGGGCAGTGATCCTGGCCCGTTTCCCCGACCTCGTGCACGCCGCCGCCGAGCTCCCCGACGGCCTGATCCTCGACGGAGAACTGCTGGTATGGGCCGGTGAGCACCTGTCCTTCGAGGCCCTGCAACGGCGCGCGGTCTCCCACGGCCGTACCGGCGCCCGGCTTGCTGAGCAGATGCCGGCCCACTTCGTTGTGTTCGATGTCCTCCAGATCGACGGTCATGAGTTGTTGCGGACGCCGTACGCCGAGTGCCGGGCGCGGCTGGAGACGGTGTTCGCCGAACACCACCTGGCCGACCCGTGGACGCTGTGCCCGGAAACCCGCGATATGACCCTCGCCCGGGAACGGCTGATGTCCTGGACCGAGGTGCCCGGCATTGAGGGCCTGATCATCCGTGGAAGCCAGCAGCACTACCTGCCCGGTGCCCGCGCGCTCATCAAGACCGGGGTGCGATCCTGCGGGCCGTCGCCCGCAGCACACAGCTGCAGCCCCGTCACGTCCGGCATCTCGCCGATCAGCTCACTGCGGCCAAGAGAGGTCACCCGTGGGAGGGCGTCCGGTTCACTACGACATGGGGGTCCCGAACCCCGCTGGACGTGGTCCTTGTCGAGCCGGAACGGGTCGCCGAGATTATTCGGGGGACGGCGCGGGCTCGTCGCCGACCGAAGGTGAGGCCGGACAGCGCCGACCAGGCGTCACGCCTCCTCGCCTGCGCGGCCCAGTTGGGCAAGAAGGGTGCGCCATGACTGTGATCCTTGCGCCCCGCAGACCCCCATGGTGTTCGTCGAGCCGCGGGAGGAGCCCGCGGGTGACGGCCCCTACCGTTGGCGGCTCAAGAACCAGCTCCAGAGGCCGACCGATCGGCCGCCTCCACCACGCGCCCGTCCCCGAGCCCGGGGACGGGCGCCGCGCTGTTCGGGTGTTCCGTCAGCCGGACACCGCTGTGGAGGTCACCTCAGCACCTTCTGCCGGACGACGATGTGCCCGGCGTCGGGGTTGAGGCTGCCGCCGAGGCGGCGGAAGGCTCCGTCGGTCAGGTCCAGGCACAGGGGTGTCTGCTTCGTCCGCCGGAAGGTGCCCCGGTCGTTGATGCGCACGACCAGGGACTTGCCGTTGGCTACGTTGGTGACCTTCACTTTGGTGCCGAACGGCAGCTGGGGCCTGCGGGTCAGCGATGTCGCCGCGGTGTTCTTGCTGTTGTCGAAGACGTCGCCGTTGGCCGTCTGGGTGCCGGCGGGTATCGGGCCGTAGTGCGACGCCCAGCACGTCCTCCTGTGGGCCTGCGCGGAGTCGGGGGCGGCCGAACTCGCCGGAGCGAGCGCCACCGTCGCGGTCAGCGCGGCGACGCCGGTCGCGAGCGAGAGTCGCAGGATCCGCTTACTCATGTTTCTTGCCTCGTTTCCCTTGCAGTTGGATCCGGGTGGGAGTGAGTGGGTTCTGGGGCGCATGTTCCGTTCAGCCCGCCACGCGGTAGGCAGCGCCCACTCGGTTGGCCTTCGCGCCGTGGTAAAGACCGGTGCCGTCGCCGCGGTTCGTGGAGAGGGTGAACCACGCATACCGGTGGACGTAGGACAGGTTCTGGAGCATGGCCGTCGACTGCTTCACGAACGCGGCCTGCTGCGCCTTTGTCGGATAGCGCGGGGAGCCGGCGGAGAAGTCGGTCAGCGCGTATTCGGTGAGCCAGATCGGCTTCTTGTAGCGCTGGTGCACGGCTTGGAGGTAGCTGCGCAACTGTGCCGTCGCGCGCTGGGCGTTGAAGTCCGCGCCGTACCAGTGCAGGGGGATGAAATCGACCCGGTAGTGACGAGCGGCGGCACCCTTCATGAACCGGTCCAGCCAGCCACCGGCGACATCGCCTCCGGTGGCCACGGCGGGCGCGCCGAGCCGCATACCGGTCGACTGCAACCGGGGCCACAGGTCGAGTGCCTGACGCACCGTCATGTGCGCCTGATCCGGCCTGTCGGGCTCATTGAAGCCGAGCAACGTCCCGCCCTGCTTCTTGGCCCGGCCGAGTTCCCTCTCGGTCACCGAGCCCGCGTCGTGGATCATGGGTACGAACTCGACACCGCGCGGAGCCTTGATTCCCCCCTTGCCCGAGGACCAGGTGTAGAACCAGCCGACCTTCGCATCAGCCAGTGCCTTGGTGACCCCATGGAAGTTCCAGGCACTGATGCCCTTCTTCTTCACCGGGGCGGCGGAGACACCGGTATGGCTGCCGGACGCGAGCGCCGTGGATGTGCCGCCCGGACCACTGACCGCGAGTACCGCGGTCAGCACGAGCATCAGGGCTAGGGTGCGTAATTTTCGCATGACGTCTCCAAGCGGCTGACGGGCGCCGCGAGGCGCCGATCAGCGATAGGTGAATCAGCAATGCACGGAGAATGTCGACGTGCCGCCGCGGTCACGGGGGCGTCAGCAGCTGAGGTTTCCGCCCGTGCTGACGTGGAGCATCTTGGTGAACTTCTTGTACTTCGCGATCCGGTCGTGCACCTCGGCCGGGTTGCCGCCGTTGCACTCGACACCGCCGTTGATGCTGCGGATCGTCTCGCCGAAACCGCGGCTCTTGACCATCGCGTGGTGCGACGACATGGTGCCCGGGCCGGCCTGGGTCATCCAGTACCAGAGCGCCAACTCCCATGTCACGGTGGGGTTCTTCGCCGCGAGGTTCGGGTGGTGCAGCAGGTTGACGTGGAACGCGTCGCCGGCGGCCTTGTAGTTGTAGTTCCAGCTGATCTGGAGCGGGCCACGGCCGTGGTACGCGGACTGGCCGGCCGGGCAGCCGTACGGTTCGTCGGCGCAATAGGTCGGCCAGGCGGCCTTGTTCTGCTCATTGATGTAGATCAGCCCGCTGGTCTCGTGGCTGACGTTCGCGAGGAACGCGGCGGCCTCACGCTTCCTGGTCTTGGCGTCGCCGGTGTGCGCGAACGCCGGGAAGGCCTTCATCGCCTTGACCAGGCCCTGGTAGCTGTAGACCTTCTTGTGCTTCGGGAACATCTTGTTGTACTGCGCCTTGCTGATGACGAAGCCGCCCCGGTGCTCCGCGGCCGACGCCGTGGTGGCGGTCAGATCGACCGCTGTAACGGCAATCAGTACGGCGGTGAGCACGGCGTAGACAGCGCGTAGCTTTCGCATGCCAAACTCCTCGGAATAAAAGCGGGTCGCTCAAAGCGGGTTGCTCTGCGGGCATCCGGTGATGAACCTACCTGTCGAGGCCCGGAGACAATGGTCAAAAATTGCTGCGCAAGCGGCAGTTGTTGCTCGACGCGTGAGCGCAAGAACTGGCAGTCGCACGGCAGTAGTTCGCAACCTGGCTGATGGGCCGGCACGTATTTTTCGAGGCGCACTGGGCCGTCTACGCGACGTACTCTGCTGAAATTCGCGTCGCTACACAGAGGATTCCCATGACGAGCGTGAAGCACAGCGCGGCAGCCGCGCTGGCGGCACTCGGGGCGGGTACGGGCCATCACCATGGAACCCGCGGGGCGCGCGGTCAACCTCAAGCCGCCGCACGGAAAACTGAAAGGGGTGCGAGGAGATCACCATCAAGCTTCGCTGACGCTCGACGTACGCACCCGTGGATGCCCGGTCCCTGTGACCGGGCATCCTCTTTCTACGACTTCTCGCTTTGCCGGTCGTACTCGGCCCGCGCCGCCAGAACCTCGTCCATGTGGCGAATCGACCAGTTATCCCAGTCACTCCGCGGCGCTTTCGCCATGCCCGCGTTCTCCTTCCATCGCGAAGGCCACTCTCCCATGAAGAGCTACCTGATCCAAAGGTCGCTACTTTCGCAACTCACAAGAGGAACACAAAGAATGCGTGACGGACCGTCCTTCGGCGTCGTCGTGGCCGGCGGAGGCGCGGCGGGCATTGCCGCCGCCACGATCAGCTCCGTGCTCACGTGCTGCGGCTTCTTCGACCAACGCCACGAGGAGGTCGTCGCCGGCATAGGTGCCGAAGTGCTGCGACGGCTCGAGGAATACGAGGTCTACGAGGAACTGGCCGGAACCTCGACCGAAGGGGAATGCGGCCGTCGCGCACGCGCATACGGGCGAAGGCGAAGTCTCCCGCTTCAGTATGGAGGAGCTTTCTGGGCCGTGAACCTGCCGAAGGGGCGCTTGCCATGGACGTAGTCGGGAATGAACCGTGGGCGAGCAGGCGAAGACGGGGCCGTCGGCGTTCTGGAAGAACACCTTGCCCGATGTCTTCCGGCTCAGCCCGCCGCGCTTCCACGGAGTGGGTGAGGAGGCGCGGGCGGAGACCTGGTCCGGATCGGCGGTCCGTTCGGACGCCGGGGCGGGAGCCGGGGTCGGGGGTACGGACAGCTGCGGGCCGTCGTCGGCCGGGGCGGCGGAGGAGGCGGCGGTCCCTGCGGTGCGGGGTACGACCGTGACGTCCTTGGCCGCGCGCAGGCGTGCCGTCGCCCAGCCCAGGGCGGACAGTGCGAGCGCACTCACGAGTACTGCGGTGCGTCGCATGTGATGGGTTCCTCAACTGTTCGGATCGGCCGGCCGGGGCGACTACCAAAAGGTGACGACGAAGCCCTTGCACCGACTGCACTGGCGCATCGTCTTGTTGCCGGTCTCCGCGTCCTGCTTGGACCAGGCGTACGCCTTGGGGCAGTGCTTCTCGATGGCGTTGCTGTAGGCGCTCCGAGCGTCACGGCTGGGGTTCACGCACAGCACCACCTTCCCGGCGGCGTTGTGCACCCGATCGTTCTTGGGGCAGTAACGGAGCAGGCTCTTCTTGCAGCCCTGCTTCGAGCACGAGCCGTTCTGGGTGACGTTCTCGGCGCCCCTGGGCGCAATGGTGATGGGCAGTGAGAACGCGTTGACATAGCTGACGTCGTACCAGGGGGCGTCGCGGTCTTTCATATCAAAGTTGAATTCCGCCAGGCTGACCGGCTGTTCGCCCGTTGCGCATCGCCGGGCGAACCTGCCGCAGTCGCCCACGGCGCAGTGGAACGTACTCCCGGCCTTGCCGGAACACCCCTGGCGGGCAAAGAACTTGCCACGCCAGTGATGGGGCGCGGTGTTCTCCGGGATCTTCACGGTCGCCGACTGCCCGGGCTTCAGCGTGGGCAGCGACTTCAGGCTCTTCGAGTCGCCGTCGGGTTCTCCCCTGTTGACGGTGCTGCCGATCCAGAGCTTCTTGCCGGAGCGGTTGACGAACGTCACCGTGTGGGGGACTGCTGCTGCCGCACCGGTCTCGGGCGAGGCGGTGGTGGGTACGGCACGGAAATCGTCGGCCACGGCAGCGTGCACGGCACCGGCGGTCGCGGCGGCCGGCGCGAGGCACAGGACGGCCGCGACAAGCAACTCACGGAACTTCTTCACTGGTACTCCCTCGACGGTCGCACGGTTCAGAACGCGGTCAGCGTCAGGTGCATGTGCCGGGGCCCGGCGTCCTGGATGTAGGAGGCCCAGCCGGCGACGTCGTCGAAGGCGAAGCCGTAGGCCTTGCCGTTGGTGGTCGCGGCGTGGATGGCCTTGGCGTAGTGGTTGGTGACGGCGGTGTCGTAGAAGGCGCCCGCGTGGGTTGTCGGCTGCTTGCTGTGGTTCACCAGCGTCGAACGGTTGAAGCCGGCGCCCAGGACGGCGGCCACGGGGCCGGTGATTCCGTCGTTGGGAGCGGCGAGTGCCCCGTCGCAGTACAGCACGTCGCGGGTGGAGGGCTTGGCGAAGGACACCGATGCGGGGCCGCTGAAGGTGAGCCTGTGGTCCTTCACCCGGCCGGTGAAGGTTCCGGCGTCCGTCCTGACGACGAGGTTCTTGTTCCGGTAAATGTGCCAGATCTTGTCGATGTAGGCGTCGAAGTAGTGCTGGGGGAACCGGCCGACGTCGAGGCCGTGACTCGGGGCGATGATGCGTCGGTCGCCGACGACCAGGCGAGAGAAGTCCGGGTCGTTCTTCAAGGCGTGGAAGACCTGGGCGCGGCCGCCGTCGCGCAGCCTGCCGGTGCTGTGGTCCTTCGTCCCGTTCAGCCGGATCATCATCGGCACGCTGAACATGTCGACCATGGTGGTGTTGCAGAACATGCCGGACGCGTTGTGGGTGAACTCGACGAAGTCGTGCAGCACGGGGTAGTTGGGGTCGGACTCCACCCAGCCCGCGGGCTGCTGCAGGGCGACCTTGCCGTCCGCGCCCGTGACGGCCTTGAACTTCAGCTTGTGGCCCAGCGCGACGTAGATGCGACCGGACATGAACGGCAGCCGCAGCGTGGTCTTTCCCCGGGCGGCCAGGGGGATGGCGTAGTCGGTGAAGCCGCCCGCGTGGTTGTCGGAGAGCTTGACGGGTGCCAGGGTGCCGCGCCGGGTGACCCGCACCTGCCGGTCTCCCGCGGTGCCCACGATGTACAGGTGGACCGAACGGTTGGCGAACTCTCCACTGTTGTTGAGGACCGTCAGCGGCAGCCCGTGGCCGGCCTCGGCGGCCAGGTCGCCGTCGGAGTCGGCGAAGGCGCGTGGGGCGGCGGAGACGATCGCGGATCCTGCTACGGCGGCAGCGGCCATCGAGCTGAGCAGGCTCCGGCGGGTGAACACGTAGGGGTCGGGCGGGGTCATGCAGGGGTTCCTCTCTCCTTGCACCGTGCGGGACGGAAGACGGGCGGGAACGGGCGCGCACAGGGCACCCCTTGGGATCCGGCGGGAACGGCCACCGGCGACAAGGGACGTTACGCAGCGTGAATTTTTCCGCCAAGTGGTGACAGAAATGACGTGCCGCGAAACGGTGAGGGGCGCGTCACAGTCGGCCGGTCAGCACACCGGAAGATCACAGAATTCACACAAGAACGCCCTCTAGCTTCCTCGCGCCACAAGCGACGGACTCCCGTCCGTCCCAGCGCGTCACAGCTGTGATCACAGAGGGGACATACCTTCCGCGATGTTGACTGAGATGACACGGTCCTCCGTCTCGAGCGCCGTACCGCGCCGACAGGACCCGCCAGCCCGGTCACGGGCAGGACATGAGGCCCTGGTGCTGCGTCTGTTGCGCGAGCACGGTCCGCTGACGCGGGGACAGTTGGGGACTCTGTGCGGCCTGTCCCGCACCACGCTCTACGACGTCGTCGCGGCGCTCATGGACAACGGCACCGTCGTTGCCTCGGTACCGGAGGCGGCCCGGCGCAAGCGGGGCCGCCCGGCGGAGTTACTGGCCCTCAACTCCGCGGCCGGACACGTGCTCGGCATCGAATTCGCGCGACGGGCCGTGCGGGTGGCCGCGATGGACGCGGGGCACGAGATCGTCGGTACCGCGGGGGAGCCGCAAGCTTCCGACACCCCGTGGCAGGACCGTGTCGACACCGCGTGGCGACTGGCGGACGCGCTGACGGGCGGGACGCTGCGATCGGGCGCTCTGAACGGCATCGGCGTGGGGGTGTGCGGACCGGCCGGCTCGCCGGACCGCTGCGCACGGCGGACGCCCCCGCACGACACCGTCGCCGCGCTGGTGCGCGAGCGCTTCGGAGTACCGGCGCTGATCGACAAGAGCACACGGCTGGCCGCGTTGGCCGAGACGGTCTGGGGTGCCGCCGCGGGTGAACAGAACGTGCTGTACCTGCGGTTGTCGCACGGCGTCGGCGGCGGCCTCGTGGTGGCCGGGGCACTGCACCGGGGCGCTCACGGCGCCTCCGGGGAGTTCGGCCACGTCTCCGTGGACCCGGACGGTGTGCGGTGCGCGTGCGGCGGAACCGGGTGCCTGGAGACGGTGGCCTCGGTCGGGGCCGTGCTGGACGCCTACCGCACCGCCGGGGGCGCAGCGGCGGATGTACCGGAGCTGGTGGCCGCGCTGGACTCGGGTGACCGGACCGCGTATGCGGTTCTGGCACAGGCCGGCGCACATGCCGGGAGGGTGCTGGCGGATGTGTGCCATGCCGTGGGCCCGGACGTGATCGTCGTAGGCGGTGAGCTGGTGGAGGCCGGGCCGGCCCTGATGGAGCCGATCGAACGCACGCTGAACACGACCGTGCTGCGCGGCTCGTGCGGGTCGCTGCGGGTGCGTCCGGCCGGGCTCGGTGATTCCGGCGCAGCCCTCGGCGCCATAGCCCTGCTCCAGCAGCACATGAACCACGTGGTGCCCGGGCTGCGGGGGACAGCCCGGGCACCACGTGGTCCCTTGTCGCTCCTCTTGCGGTGAGAACTCGTCCTGACGCGGCCCGTCAAAGTCCGCTGCGTGAGGACAGGGTGACGCTCCCAGGCCACCTGATGACCTGGGAGCAGGAAGGGCTACGGGTGTCCAGCGCTCCAGCAGCCGTCGCCACGGCAGTCCTTCAGGCGGGTCAGCGCATCGTGCAGCTCAGCGAGGCGGGCCCTGCTCAACCGACCTACGGTGTTGTGCAGCTCGTTGGGGTCGGTGCGCAGGTCGTAGTACTCCTTCGCACCACTGTCGTACTCGACGTAGGTGTAGGAAATCGTGCGCATGGCATGGTAGTTCGGCGGGCTGATGCTTTCCCCGCCGTGGTTGTCGGGGTCGTCCGGCGACTTCTTGGCGTGGCGGTGCTCGATGAGGTTGGCGGTGCGCCAGTCGGCGTCCGGTCCGCCGTCCAGGAGCGGGAGCAGGCTGTGCCCGTCCACCCGGGACGACACCGCGGCGCCGCCGATCTTCCGGAAGGTGGGCGCGAAGTCGATGTTCGACACCTGGGCGTTGCTGGTCCTGCCGGCCGCGACCCCCGGACCGGCGATCACCAACGGCACCCGGACGTCGGTGTCGAAGGCCGTCTGCTTCCCCGCCTTGAGCCGGTACTCACCCAAGTGGAAGCCGTTGTCGGAGCTGAAGACGATGTAGGTGTCGTCGGCGACGCCGGCCCTGGCCAAGGTGTCGCGCAGCTTGCCCACCATCTTGTCGACCGCCTGGAGCGACTGCGCGCGCTTGCGGAACTTCTTGTCGATCGTGTTCTTCTCACTCTGGGTCAGTGGGTTCTGCCTGGCCAGCCACGGCGGGGCGTTGGTCGGCAGCCTGTCGAAGGCGGGGCCGTGCGGCGCCTTCAGACCGGGGAAGTCGTGCTTGTCCCGGCGGGCCGGGATGGACGGTCCGTGCGGTGTGAAGAGGGCGACCTCCAGCATGAACGGCTTGTGCGCCGCCGCGGATTTCTTGATGAACGACTGACCCTTCTCGCTCAGGACGTCGGTCAGGTAGTCCTTGGTCTTGTTGCCGTGCGGCTCGATCTTGTGGTTGTGGGCGAGCTTGTAGTCGTACCCCTTGTACCCGTCGCCGACGACGTCCCACTGGCTCCAGCCCGGCGGCACGTACGGCTGCTGTCCGTCGACGGTGGCCTTGGGGTCGTACCCGTTCAGGTACTTGCCCATCATCGCGGTCCGGTAGCCCTTGGCCTTCAGGGCCGTGGCGAAGGTGTCCCGCTCAAGTCCGTTCTTGTGGAAGGCGTCGAAACCGCCGTTCGGTCCGTCGTTGCCGAGGACTCCGGTGTTGTGGGGGTACTGGCCGGTGAAGATGGTCGAACGCGAGGGGCAGCAGAGCGAGTTGCTGACCACGGCGTCGTTGAACGTCATGCCCTGGGACTGAAGTTTCCGCACCTGAGGCATGTACGGCAGGAGGTTGGAGGACATGTCGTCGGTGAGCACGAAGACGATGTTCGGTCGTTGCGCCGCGGCTGCGGCCGGCTGCGTGACGGAGGTCGTGGTCGGGGTGGTGACGGCGGCGCTGGTCGTCGCCGCACCCACTCCGCTCTGGGCGGCGAATACCAGCGCCGCCACGCCGACGATCCGTGTCAGCAATTGACGAGTGCGAATCATGCGAGCAGCGTGCCAGCGTGATTCCGCAACGGTCAATATCCGATTGGCCTCGGCGGAATTATTCCGGAGTCGAGGCGAATTAGTCCGGCACCGGACGCCTTGCGACCGCTTCCGTCGTGGCTGCATTCTCAATGCAGTGCGTGTGCCGAGAGTCGGAGGGAACCGGCAGAGAGGAAACCGGGCGGCCTTGGAGGTGGTCAGCGGGATGGGCGCAGGAAGGTGGCGCTGCCTTCAGGTGTGGAAGCGAACGTTTCAAAAGGGCGTCCACACGCTCCATCTACCGTCTTCATCGGGAATCACGCTGAACGCTCACCTGAGCGGTCGGATGGGAATCCGCGGGTACCTGGAAAGGGTTGAGGAAAAAGAGACGTTTCTGCTCCCCGACGACGTGTGCATCATCCCTCCGGGGCTCGGCCGGACGCTGATCGTCACACCGAAGGGAGACGAGCCCGCGACGATCGCCTCCCTGACCGTCTCACTCGAGACGCTGCACCGGTTCATCGGCGAGGAGGACCTGCAGTCACGCGTTTCGCAGCTGCGGGACAGGTATCCGGCCATGCGGTTCGACCCGGTTCTCGCAGCGGTGGTGAAGGCGGTCGCGGCCGCGAACGAGGTCGGCGTGGACGACCTGTACGCGCAGTCCGCGGCGCAGTTCATCGCCGCCCATGTCCTTTCTCCGCACATCGCAGGTTCGGCGAAGTCCGCCGGGACTCTGAATCCGCGGCAACTGGAGACGATTCTCACGTACATGCGGGAGAACCTCGGGCGACCCGTCTCGGTCGACGACCTCGCGTCCCTGGTCTCTTTCAGTCGCTTCCACTTCGTACGATGTTTCAAGGCCACCACGGGTTCAACTCCGTATCGCTACCTCACCGAACTCCGGATCGACCTGGCTCGCAAATATCTGGAGAGCGGCAACGACACGATCGCCCGCATAGGTCAGCGCTGCGGATTCTCCGGGCCCGAGCATTTCTCGCGGAGCTTCCACCGAATCATGGGGTGCACGCCGTCCCAGTATCGGGCGACGCGTGCCTGAAGCCCCACGGAACTCGAACGGTGACCAGGGAGCGTGTGTTCCAGGTGCAAAGGACTTCCAGGAACGGGCCTGCGCGCTGCGACACTTCCGGCGCCATGTGGCGGCCGTCACGCGCCACCCATGGTTCAGCCCCGCACCGTCGCTGAGGACTACGGTCGGATGCTGTTCGGCCCGGAGTCCGGGGCCCCACCGATGCTGTGATCGGATCCCTCCGGCAAGACTCGTTCAACGCGGCGAAACCGAGGTGTGCATGGCAGGCAAGCCCAGGCGGATGCTGGTCGTCGACGACGACGCGGCCTCACGGCGGTTCCTGGAGCGAGGACCCAGGCTGAACGGATTCCCGGTGGTACTCGCCGACGGCGGTCACGCCGGTCCGGCGGAGGCCCGCACCGACCGCCCCGACCACAACGGCATCGACGTGTGCCGGGCTCCGCTCGCCGACCGCGACGACATGCCCGTGCCGATGCACTCCGCACCGGACGGCGTGGCCGACCGGGTGGCCCGTCCGCAGGAAGTCAGGGACGAGAACTCCGGCACCGTCTTCACCCGGGAGCGGCCGCTGGACCAGGTGACGCTTCCAGCTCGGCCCGGCCTGCCGCGGAGCTACGACCTCCGGGTCCGCGGCGCGGTGGACACCTGCCTTGACCATCCGCGAAGCGAGGCGAAAGCAGGCGGCCGGCCCCGGATCGCGCACACCCTGCGCGGAGCCGGCTTCGTCCCGCGCACGGAGGGCGAGGACCGGCACACCCAGGACGCGTCGTGAAACTCTCCACCCGCATCGCGCTCGCGGTCGGCGCGAGTGTGCCCCTGCTGGTCCTCACCTCCGGCTGGCTCCTGGTGCACCTGGTCACCGGCGACCTGCGCGCACACCAGGACGATCAGCTGCGTGCCCGGGCGACGGTCGTCGCCAAGAACGCCAAGGCCTACCTGGACGTCGCCGGGACCGACCACCCGCTCCTGGAACGGGTCCGGCGGCGGCGACTGGTCAACTCCGCGCGGGACGTGGGCGTCCGGCTGACCATACCGGGGGGCACGATCTCGGCGGGCCCGCAGCCCGACCCGTTCCCCACGCTGCCCCGCAGTGCCCCGGACCCGGTCACCGTGACCTGTGACGGCAGGGACTGGGTGGTCCTGTCGCTGCGCGTCGGCGCCGCGAAGGAGGGCACCACGCCGAATCTGTGGCTGCTGTCACCGGACACCGCCGAGGACGAGCTGTCACTGGTCCGCCGACGTGTGCTGACCGGGGCGCTGCTGGCGGCGCCACTGGCCGGGGTCACCGCCTGGGCCATCGCCGCCCGGGCGGTTCTTCCACTGCGGCGGCTGCAGCGGCGTACCAGCGGTCTCGACCCCCGGACGAACTCCACACGCCTGGAACACACGCCGTCCCGTGTCGCCGAGGTCGACGACCTGGCGTGGACGGTGCAGACCGTGCTCGCCCGCTACGACGAACAGGTCGCACGCACCGGGGAAGCACTGGCCACCGCTCGCGCGTTCGCCGCGACCGCCTCCCACGAGCTGCGTACCCCCCTGATGAGCATGCGCGCCAACCTCGACATCCTCACCGACCATCCCGATCTCGACCCCGAGGACCGGATGGAGGTGCTCGGGGATCTCGGGCGCGAGCACGCCCGGCTGCTCGGGCTGCTGGTGATGCTGAAGGCACTCGCGCAGGGTGATCTGATCGAGGCGGACGCCTTCACGTCGCTGGATCTCGCGGAGCTCGTGGACGCGGCGGTCTGCGACCTGCGGCGTACGCACCCCGACGCCGACGTTTCCGTGCATGCCGCCGCGGAGGTGCGCGTGCACGGCTGGGAGCAGGGCCTGCGCTCGGCGGTGGACAACCTGCTTGTCAATGCCTGGACCCACGCCCGTGCCGAAGACGGCGTCGCCCACATCGAAGTGACTCTGCGCTCGTCCAGCGATCCGCACCAGCCGGCCGCGGTGCTCACCGTGGACGACCACGGACCTGGCATCCCTCCCGAACGCCACGAGGAAATCTTCCAGCGATTCCGCCGGGGCCCGGACAGCCCCGGCTCCGGTCTCGGCCTGACCTTGGTCGCCCAGCAGGTCGCCCTGCACCGAGGCCGGATCACCGTGCAGGACCGTCCTGACCGCCGCCCGGGCACACGCTTCGAGGTACGGCTGCCGGCCGCCACCGTCCGGGACGTGGAGCACACCCTGCCACTACTGCACCGGGACTGGCTGACCAGTACTGTCGGCGATCCTCCGGATCCCGTTCGGACTGCCCCTGATAGGGCTTCGCCCGGCGGCCCGCGACGATGAGGCCGTTGACATCATCACTGCCACGGACCCGCGGAGTTCGGTCTCCTGCCGGCACCTCACCGCGATGGTTCCGAGGGCCGGCCATCAAGAGCCGCGGCTGCTCCGAGTGAATCGCGTACAAGGCGCCTGACCGGCAAAAGGACCGGGCAGGCGCCTCTTCTCGGCCTCTAGAAGAAGCCGAGCTTCTTCGGCGAGTACGAGACGAGGAGGTTCTTCGTCTGCTGGTGGTACACGCCTCACAACGCCCCGGGCGTTCGGCATGCGATCACTGGCCCCCAGGGTCAATCGGCTCCCGAGGGCAGCATCGACTGACAGCGCCATGCGGTCGATCTATCCGCGAGGCCGGGCTTTACGCGGCGACCACACAGCTCGCCCCTGCCCTGACTACCTGTCAGCAAAGTCAGCATTGGGTCAGCATTCGTCCGGCCAAAGCGGCCTTCAGATGCCCACACGTTGGAAACGCGGACGCCCTCGGAGGTGTCCGTGCGGCACCATCCGATGGCCCAGCGGCCACAGATACTCTTTGCGAGGCGGGCGGCGAGATCGTCTCGAACGTACCTGACCGGAAGACCGGATATTCCCAGGTCAGCGCGCCCTTCCGCGTGGTTTCAACGGCGCCGGCGGCAGCTCGGGTGCTGGCAGCGGAGCCCCGTCGTAGCCCTTCACCTCGCCGAAACGAACCCCCTTCATCCAGTCCTCGCGAGCCTGTACGATCTCCTCCTGGGAGCGGGCGACGAAGTTCCACCACATGATCAGCTCTTCCGCGAACGGCTCGCCGCCCAGGAGCATGATTCCCGCGTCCGACTCGGCGCGCAGCGGTAGTTCGGAGCGGCCGCAGCCGAGGTAGAGCAGGGAACCGGGCAGGACCGGGACGCCGTCCACATGGACCTCGCCGGACATGGCCAGTACGCCGTACTCGAAGTCGGGCTCCAGCGGCAGCCGTACGTCGGCGCCCCGGGTGAGGGCGAGGTCGGCGCCGACGATCGGGGTGAACGTCGTACCGGGCGAGGCCGAGCCGTCGAGGTCGCCGAGGATCACCGTGGCGGTCAGGCCGGGCGCGGTGACCGTGGGCAGGTCCGGGTGGTACTCGAACTTCGGCTCGGTGTGGCGGTGTTCGTCGGGCAGCGCGACCCACAGCTGGGCGCCGTGCAGGAAGCGGGCGTGCGGACGCGGGCTCTCCTCGGAGTGGCTGATCGCGCGGCCCGAGGTCATCAGGCCCAGCTCCTTGGGGCGGATCGTCTGCAGACTGCCCGTGGAGTCGCGGTGCAGCACCTCGCCCTCGTGCAGCCAGCTGACCGTCTGCAGCCCGATGTGCGGATGCGGCGGCACCTGCATGCCGGGCTCGTCGGCGATGTCGTCCGGACCGTAGTGGTCGACGAAGGCCCACGCGCCGATCATGCGGCGGCCGAGGTTCGGCAGCAGCCGGCGCACCTCGGTCGACTCGCCCAGCCGCACATGACGGGGGCTCAGCAGTTCGCGGACGGGTTCGGCGACGACGAATCCACGGCCACCGCAGACACCGGGCACGGGCGCGCGGTCAAGATTGCTCATGGCGCCCAACTTAGCGGGGCGGATGGCGTACCGGTGAGTGCGGAAACGCCGATTTTTCCCTGGTTGAGTCAATCAACTGACTTGCATCTGGGGAAGGTCCACGGCGTCCACGGCGTCCACAGCGCCCACGGCGTGCGGGCCGCGCACACCGCTCCCGGCGGGGCCGAGCGGGCCGGGCCGCGCCGGCGCAGGTACGCGTGGTCGACGCAGGGGGGCGGTCGGCGTCGGCGATACGAGCCCCGGTGTTCCGCCCGCCCACCACGGCCTGGTCGGCTGACGACCAGCCGGGCTCACGGGCGTGGCGCGCTCGGGGACGGCCCCGGTGTGGACGGGCCGGCCGGGCTTGGGACCGGGGAAAGTGTGCCGGTGGTCGTCGGGTGCGGGACGTGGGCCGGTTCTGCCGGGCGGGGCCGGCCGCCGCGCAGCGTGAAGAACACCAGCGCGGCCACGGCGGCCAGCGCCAGCGCGCTCACCACGGCCCGACGCAGCAGTACGCGGCGGGACCGGACCACGGCCGTCGGCGGTTGGACATCTGGTCGAAGTGGAGGCCTCCCCCGTTATCTTCTTCGCGGTCCTGCAAGAGGACCGCTGGCCTCCGGGCCCGGCATGGCTGGTCCCCCCTGTCGAAAGCATGACCTGGGGGGTGGTGCCACCGGGCCCGAGAGGCGCCGTTGGAGACGCTGATGAGAGGTCCGACTACCGCCTGGCCCGGCGCAACGCCCGGCCGCTTGCGGGCGGCAGGTCTGCATAACGTGGATGCGCGCATACGACGCCAACGCCCTGGCCAGCACCGCACGAACCCCCCTCTGGAGGATGGGTTGGACGACATCGACGACGTGGGCGTCTTCCTCGGCCTGGACGTCGGCAAGAGCGCCCATCACGGGCACGGGCTGACCCCGGCCGGCAAGAAGGTCTTCGACAAGCAGCTGCCCAACAGCGAGCCGAAGCTGCGGGCCGTCTTCGACAAGCTGGCCGCGAAGTTCGGCACCGTGCTGGTGATCGTGGACCAGCCCGCCTCCATCGGAGCACTCCCGCTCACGGTCGCCCGGGACGCCGGCTGCAAGGTCGCCTACCTGCCCGGCCTGTCCATGCGGCGGATCGCCGATCTCTACCCGGGCGAGGCGAAGACCGACGCGAAGGACGCCGCGGTAATCGCGGACGCGGCCCGGACCATGCCGCACACCCTGCGCTCGCTCCAGCTGACCGACGAGATCACCGCCGAGCTGACCGTGCTGGTGGGCTTCGACCAGGACCTGGCGGCCGAGGCGACCCGCACCTCCAACCGGATACGCGGCCTGCTCACCCAGTTCCACCCCAGCCTGGAACGCGTCCTCGGCCCGCGCCTGGACCACCCCGCCGTGACCTGGCTGCTGGAACGCTACGGATCCCCAGCCAGCCTGCGAAAGGCCGGTCGCCGCAAGCTCGTTGAGGTGATCCGGCCCAAGGCCCCGCGCATGGCCGCCCGGCTGATCGACGAGGTCTTCGACGCGCTCGACGAGCAGACCGTCGTGGTCCCGGGCACCGGCACCCTCGACCTCGTGATCCCCTCCCTGGCCCGTTCGCTCGCGGCCGTCCACGAACAGCGACGAGCCCTGGAAGCACAGATCGGACAGCTGCTGGAGGCTCACCCTCTTTCCGCGGTCCTGACCTCGATTCCGGGGGTCGCGGTCAGGACCGCCGCCACCTTGCTGGTCACCGTCGGCGACGGCACCAGCTTCCCCACCGCCGCCCACCTGGCCTCCTACGCCGGCCTCGCCCCGACGACCAAGTCATCGGGAACCTCGATCCACGGCGAACACGCGCCCAGAGGCGGCAACCGGCAACTCAAGCGGGCGATGTTCCTGTCCGCGTTCGCCGCCCTGCACGATCCCGCCTCCCGCACCTACTACGACCGATGCCGGGCCCGCGGGAAGACCCACACCCAGGCCCTCCTCCGTCTGGCCCGCCAGCGGATCAACGTGCTGTTCGCCATGCTCCGCGACGGCACCTTCTACGAACCCAGAACCCCACGCCTCGCTTGACGAAAGACATAGAGGCACCCCCCCGACAGACGCCCTACCCCGACCCCGGCCGCGGTTGCAGGCCATGACCGCATGACCGAAGAGTTTTCCGCGCCCGCCCCGCCCGCCCCGACGGCCCGCCCCGCCCGGCCCGACGGCCGGCTCTTCAGGCTCGGCCGTTGCGGCCCGGCTTCTTCAGCCCAGCAGCTTCAGCAGTGCCTCCGCGACCGGGCCCGCGGAGGCCGGGTTCTGCCCGGTGATCAGGTTGCGGTCGGTCACCACGTGCGGCGCCCACGGCTCGCCCGCCCGGATGTCCACGCCCGCCTCGGTCAGCCGGTCCTGCAGCAGCCACTTGGCCCGCTCGGCGAATCCGGCCTGCCCTTCCTCCTCGTTGGTGAAGGCCGTCGCCCGGTAGCCGGCGAAGGCGTTGGTGCCGTCGGCCCGGACCGCGGCGAGCAGCGCGGCCGGCCCATGGCAGACCACGGCCAGCGGCTTGCCCGAGCCGAGCGCCGCCACGAGCAGCCGGCCCGAGTCGGCGTCCACGGCCAGGTCCTCCATCGGGCCGTGCCCACCCGGGTAGAAGACCGCGGCGAAGTCGTCGAGGTCCACCTCCGCGAGCTTGACCGGCGTGCGCAGCTCGGTCATCTCCTCCAGACCGCGCTGGACCTTCTCGGCGTTCTCCTGGCCGCCGTTGACCTCGGGGGCCAGGCTGGCCCGGTCGACCGGCGGCACCACACCGCCCGGCGTGGCGACCACGATCTCGTGACCGGCGGCCGTGAGGGCGCGGTAGGGGACCACGGCCTCGTCGGCCCAGAAGCCGGTCGGGTGCGGGGTGCCGTCGGCGAGCGTCCAGTGGTCGGTGCCGGTCAGCACGAACAGGATCTTCGACATGGGTTCCATCTCCCGGAGCTTGGGTTTCCGACACAGAACGTAGGCGAGGCGAACCATAGGCAACCAATGAAACACCGAATGCCTGATATTGGATCTCCTATGGGTAGGAAGGAATACCGGCCGGTGAATACTCGGACGCGTGGAGAACGCTTCCCTCGATCTGAACCTGCTGCGCACCTTCCTCGCGGTGTACCGCTCCGGCTCCTTCACCGGCGCCTCCCGGCTGCTGGGCCTGTCCCAGCCGACGGTGACGACGCAGATGCGCGCGCTGGAACGGCAGACCGGCCGGGAGCTGTTCGAGCGGCTGCCGCGCGGCGTCGCGCCGACCCCGGTCGCCGACGAGCTCGCGGCCCGGATCTCCGCGCCCCTGGACGAGCTGGCCTCCGTCGCCGGACCGACGTCGCCGGCCGGCGCGCGCCGCGAACCGGTTCACTTGGCCGGTCCGGCCGAACTGCTGTGCACCACCGCCCTGCCGGCCCTCGCACCCCTGGTCGCCGAGGGCGTACGGCTGCGTGTGTCGACCGGGCTGACCGATCCGCTGCTGGAGGAGCTGCGCGCGGGCCGCCACGACCTGGTGATCGCCACCACCCGCCCCCGTGGCCGTACCCTGCACGCGGTTCCGCTCAGCGACGAGGAGTTCGTGCTCGTCGCCGCGCCGGTGTGGGCCGAGCGGCTGGCGGACCGGCCGGAGGCCGAGGGACCGGCCGCCCTGCACGACGTCCCGCTCGTCACGTACGCCGAGGATCTGCCGATCGCCCGCCGCTACTGGCGGCACGTCTTCGGCCGGCGCCTGTCCCGCACCGCCGCGGTGACCGTGCCCGACCTGCGCGGAGTGCTCGCGTTGGTGGCCGCCGGGGCGGGGTTCGGCGTGCTGCCCCGCTATCTGTGCCAGGACCTGCTCGACTCCGGCGCGCTCGTGGCCCTGCTGGATCCGGAGGACCCACCGATCAACACCGGCTTCCTGGTCCAGCGCCCCGGCGTCTGCGACAACCCGGACGTGACCCGGGTCCGCACGTTCCTGCTCCGGGAGGCGCGCACCTGGTAGCCGCGCCGTGCGCCGCGTCAGCCGTCACCGTCGCGTGAGGTTCCGCCCCGGGTGGTACGAACCCTGGTGGCCGCGCATGGCACCGATCTGCCCGTCACCTGTGCCGGATGGTACGAGCCGGCAGCCGCCGCACCGGGCCCCGACCCGCCGCCACCGTCCTGTGCGCAGCTCGTCTCCGTCACGTGGTGGCGGCCCGCGGACCCCCCGTCCACTCAGGCGCCAGCACCGACCAGATCTCCTCGTCGTGCCGCTCGCCCCGGTACAGGTAACTCTCCCGCAGGACGGCCTCCTTGCGCATGCCGAGCCGCCGTGCGACCGCGATGCTGGGCGCGTTCCCCGACGACACCCACCACTCCACCCGGTGGATGCCGCGCTCGCGGATCGCCCAGTCGATCAGCAGGCGTGCGGCCCGGGTCACCAGACCCCGCCCCACCGCGGCCGGTTCCAGCCAGCAGCCCGCCTCCGCGGTGCCCTGCGCGGCGTCGAACCGGCGCAGGATCACCGCCCCGACCAGCGTGCCGTCGAGCCGGATGCCCCGGATGAGCCCCGCGTCGTCCGCCTCCTTGCGGGCGTACGCCGTCAGGAACGACCTGGCGGACGCCACGTCCGTGACCACGTCCGGCAGCCCGTTGAACCGCCCGATGAACTCCCGGCCACGGTCCACATGGGCGAGAAACTCCTCGGCCTGCCAGGGCTGCAGGGGGCACAGCTCGGCGCCGTCGGCACCGAGGGAGGTCGCGTACATGGTCACCTTCGGCTGATCGGATGGGACATCTGGTACGCCAGCCTACGATCGGCACCCTCGCCGAGGGCGGTGAAGGCCTCGTCCCATTCCATGAACTCCAGCCGCGGTGAGCGCCGTTGGACGCACAGGGCGGGCTCTGCCACCGGTGTCTTCCGTCGCGATCACGACTGTGTCGCCGGCTGTCACCGTGTCAGGGTAGTCACCGGCGAGCGATGGACGGCCGGTCGACGTTGACGGGGGTAACCATGCACATGGCGTTCCTGCTCGGCACGGGGGCGTTCTGGACGGCGGCCTATGTGCTGCTGATCCGCACAGGCCTGCGGGAGCGTACCTTCGGGATGCCCGTCGTCGCCTTCGCCACCAACATCAGCTGGGAGTTCACGTTCGCGTTCGTGCGGCCCCCGTCCGGCGTCGCGCACGTCGTCAACATCGTCTGGTTCTGCTTCGACCTCGCCGTGGGCTACACGCTCGTACGCTTCGGACGGTCCGAATTCCCCTACCTGCCCGACGGGTTGTTCCTGCCCGCCCTCGCCGTGCTGCTCGCCTTCGCCTATCCGGGCATGAACTACGCCTCGGAGCAGTTCGACGCGGGCGGCGGTGCCACCACCGCGTTCGGCAGCAACCTGGCGATGTCCGGCATGTTCCTCGCGATGCTCGCCGCCCGGCGGAGCACGCGCGGTCAGTCCCCGGGCATCGCGCTGACCAAGCTCCTCGGCACGGCGTGTGCCTCCCTGTCGATGCTCACCGACCCCGATCGGGTGCCCCGGCACGACACCGCCCTCATGTACTACCTCTACATCGGCTGCTTCCTGCTCGACCTCGCCTATACGGTCGCCCTGTTCGCCGTACGCCGTACGAAGGGGCCCGTTCGTCCGCGCGCCATCTGACATCGTTGTCCCTTCACCCAACGGCTATAGGCACCCGTCGAAGTCCGTCACCCCCTCACACGCCGGACGCCCGACGCACCCCCGGCACCCCTCACACACCGGTCGCCCGACGCACTCCCATCACCGCCTCAGACCCCCGTCACCCGCCGAACGTCCCCGCCCCCTCCTCCGCGAACGCGATCGCGTCCGCGTGGCCGAACAGGCCGGGCAGGCCGCCCGTGTGGACGAACACCGTCTTCTCGCCCGGCCGGATGTCACCGTCCTGGACGGCAGCGTGGAGGCCGGCCAGGGCCCGGCCCGTGTAGACGGGGTCGAGGACCAGGCCCTCGGTGCGGGCCGCGAGCCGGAGCGCCTGTGCCGCCGGTCCGGTCAGGGTCGCGTACCCGGCGCCCACCTGGTCCCGGCGCACCCGCAGCCCCTTGGCCGTGACCTCCTGCGTCGCCAGCGGCGCCGCGAACTCCACGACCGCCGCGGCCGGGTCGGTCAGCGCGCCCACGTCGACGCCGAGCACCGAGCCCGCGCCCAGGGCGGCGACCAGGCCGGCCATGGTGCCGCCCGAGCCGAGCGCGACCACCACCGTCCGCAGCTGGGGTACCTGTTCGTCCAGTTCCTCGCCGCAGCGCACATACCCCTGGGCGCCCAGCACACCCGACCCGCCGAACGGGATCAGCGCGGGCCGCGCACCGCCCGCCCGCAGCCGCGCGCACACCTCGGCCGCCGCGGCGTCAAGACCCGCCCGGTCCACCTCGCCCGCCCAGGCCAGCCGCGCCCCGAACAGGCCGTCCAGCGCGAGGTTCCCGGACCGCGAGGCGCCCGGCGCGCCCCGCAGCACGAGGACGACGTCCAGGCCCAGCCGGGCACCCGCGGCGGCGGTCAGCCGGGCGTGGTTGCTCTGCGGGGCGCCCGTGGTCACGAGCGTGTCCGCGCCCTCGGCGAGGGCCGCGCCCACCGTCCACTCCAGCTTGCGGATCTTGTTGCCGCCCCCGCCGAGACCGGTCAGGTCGTCCCGCTTGATCCACAGGTCCCCGGGTTCGAGCCCGAGCGCGGCGGCCAGCCGGGGCGCCGGTTCGACGGGGGTGGGGAAGGTGCCGAGCGGTACGGGGGAGTGGCTCATGGCGTACGTCCTTCGGTGCGGAGCGGGCGCGGATCGCGGTCGTCGCGCACCAGTCGATCACACCGGCAGCAGCCGGGCGATCAGCGCGCTGAGCTGACGGGCCGTACGGCACTCGTGCATCTCCACCAGCTCGGCGTAGGCGGGTGCGGCCGAGTCGCCGGTGCCCCACTGGCCGCGTGACTCGGGGTTCAGCCAGTACACGCGGCGGGCCCGCCCGGCGACCTCCCGTACCGCGGCCAGGTTCGGGTCGCTCATGTTCGTCCGGGCGTCCCCGAGCACGAACACGGTCGTCCGCGGGCCCACGGCGTCGCCGTACCGCTCGGCGAACTCGCCCAGCGCCACGCCGTAGTCGCTGCTGCCGTGCCAGCCGGTGAGCGTGGCCTCGGCGCGGATGCGGGCGCTCAGCCCGTCGGGGTCGGCGCGGCCGTGGCCGAGCAGGCTGGTCACCTCGTCCAGCCGGTTGACGAAGGCGAACACCCGGACCTTGCTGAACTGGTCGTGCAGCGCCTGCACCAGCAGCATCGTGAAGTCGGAGAAGCCGGACACCGAGCCGGACACATCGCAGAGCAGCACCAGTTCGGGGCGGACCGGGCGGCGCCGGCGCAGCACCGGCCGCATGGGAACCCCGCCCGTGGACAGCGAGGAGCGCAGGGTGCGGCGCAGGTCGATCGTGCCGCGCGCGGCCCGGCGCCGGCGCGCGGCGAGCCGGGTGGCCAGCTTGCGCGCGAGCGGCTGAACCGCCCTGCGCAGCTCGGCCAGTTGGTCCCGGTTGGCGAACAGGAAGTCCACCCGGTCGGACGTCGGCCTGACACCGCGCCGCGCGATCTCGTCCCGGCCGCGCCGCTCGGCGACCCGGCGCCGAGCCTCCGCCCCGACCATCCGCCGGAACTCCTCGATCCGGTGCCGGATCTCGTCGTCCAGCAGCCGGTCCGCGAAGCCGGCCCCGCTGCCCTCCCGGCCCCGGACATCCGCCCGCACCCGGGCCAACAGGGTCTGCGGACGCAGCCGTTCGAGCGTCTGGTACGCCGAGAAGCCGTCGGAGCCGGGTGAACTGCCGTATCCGCCGAGGCCGTCGACCGCCTCGGCCGCCAACTGGGCCATGCCGGCCTGGTCGTTGGCGGCCAGAGCCTCGGCCAGCCGGTCGCGCAGCTCGTCCCGGTCCGTGCCGGGGCCGTGCCGGCCACCTACGGTGCGCGGGAAGTACAGGTCGAAGACCGGGTCGAACACCGCGCGCTGCCCCGGGCCGTGCAGCAGCGTCGCGGCCAGCCCCTCGCGCAGCAGCTCCCGGTCGGCGAGCCCCAGCGCCTCCACCGCGCGGGCCGCGTCCACCGTCTCGCCGGTGCCGATCCGCACGCCGTGTGCGCGCAACGCCCCGACCAGCCCGGTGATTCGCTCGGGGACCGCAGTCACAGCGCGTCCAGGTCGAGCTTCGCCGCCGCCTTCTGGATGTCGTCCTGGTGCTTGAGGATCACCCCGAGACTGTCCCGTACGACCGTCTCGTCCAGCGTGTCGGCGCCCAGCGCCAGCAGGGTGCGCGCCCAGTCGATGGTCTCGGCGACCGAAGGCACCTTGCGCAGGTCCATCGCGCGCAGCGCCCCGACCACCCGTACCACCGACTCGGTCAGGGCCGCGCCGAGGCCCGGCACCTTCAGCCGTACGATCCGCCGTTCCAGCTCCTCCTCGGGGAAGCCGATGTGCAGGAACAGGCAGCGGCGGCGCAGCGCCTCGGACAGCTCCCGGCCGGCGTTGGAGGTGAGGACGACGAACGGGCGCCGGGTCGCGGTGACCGTGCCCAGCTCCGGCACCGTGATCTGGAAGTCGCTGAGCACCTCCAGCAGCAGCCCCTCCATCTCGACGTCGGCCTTGTCGGTCTCGTCGATCAGCAGCACCGTCGGCTCGTCGCCGCGGATGGCGGTCAGCAGCGGGCGGGGCAGCAGGAACTCCTCGCTGAAGATGTCGGTGCGGGCCTCGTCCCAGCTCTCGTCGCGGCCCGCGCTGATCCGCAGCAACTGCTTGGCGTGATTCCACTCGTACAGTGCCCGGGACTCGTCCACGCCCTCGTAGCACTGCAGCCGGACCAGCCGGGCCCCGGCCACCTGGGCGACGGCCTTGGCCAGCTCGGTCTTGCCGACCCCGGCGGGGCCCTCCACCAGCAGCGGCTTGCCCAGCCGGTCGGCGAGGAACACGGTCGTGGCGACGGCGGGCGAGGCGAGGTAGCCGGTCTCGGCGAGGCGGGCGGAGACGTCGTCGACGGACGTGAACAACGGGGCCTCCGGTGGGTCGGGAGTGGGATCGTGACACCTATCTAAGCGCTTGTTCAGCGCCTGTGTCACGAGGATTCGGCGGAGCCGGCCGGGACGACGAGCGATATACACCGATCGGTTTCAATTCGTCCGCGGCCCCGGTTAGCCTCGCTGCATGGCCTCCACAGACAAGGTGTCCCCGCGCGACCGGCTGCTCGACGCGGCGGCCCGGCTCTCCTACCGCGACGGCGTCTGCGTCGGCATCGAGGCGCTGTGCCGGGAGGCGGGCGTCTCCAAGCGGTCGATGTACCAGCTCTTCGACAGCAAGGACGCGATGCTGGCCGCGAGCCTGGAACGGCGCATCCCCGGGTACGACGCCCAGCTCACGCACCCCGACCCGCAGGCCGCGACCCCGCGCGAACGCATCCTCCACGTCTTCCAACGGCTGGAGCGGGCCTCCCTGGACGCCGACTACCGCGGCTGCCCCTACCTGGCCGTCCTGGTGGAGCTGAAGAACCCCGGGCACCCGGCGACCGTGGTCGCCCGCGCGGTCAAGGAGCGCCTGGCCGAGACCTTCCGCGCCGAGGCGGCGCGCGGCGGCGCGCGTGACCCCGGCCTGCTCGCCCGCCAGCTCCTGCTGGTCTTCGACGGCGCCAGCGCCCGGGCCGGTGCGAAGGTGGAGAACCTGGGGGACGGACTGGCTACCGCGACCGTGACGGCGCTGATGGACGCGGCGGGGATGGACTGAGCGGATCGGGGGCGAGAGGCTCCCCTTCGGGACACTGCCCCACCCTTACGGGCCAGCCCAACGCGCCGCCCCCTCGCCCACCCGGTCCAATGAAACCGTGACCGCGCCCCCGGACGACTGCCTCGCGCGCAACGAGTGGATCTGCGGCGCCTATCTGAGCACCCGCCGCCAGATCCTCCTCGACGCGGTGGTGCAGCACCTCCAGCTGACCTCCCTGTCGGTCCTCATCGGCCTGCTCATCGCGCTGCCGCTCGCGGTGCTGGCCCGCCGCTGGGGTTGGGCGGCCGGGCCGGTCCTCGCCGTGACGACGATCCTCTACACCATCCCGTCCCTGGCGATGTTCTCCCTGCTCCTGCCCCTGTACGGCCTCTCGGCCACCCTCGTCGTCGCCGGTCTGGTGCTGTACTCGCTGACCCTGCTCGTACGGAACCTCCTCGCGGGCCTGCGTGCGGTCCCGCAGGAGACCCGGCAAGCCGCGCGCGGCCTCGGCTACGGCCCGATCCGCCTGCTGCTCGCCGTGGAACTGCCCCTCGCCCTGCCCGCCGCGATGGCCGGACTGCGCATCGCCACCGTCTCGGCGGTCTCCCTGGTGACGGTCGGTGCGATCGTCGGCTTCGGCGGCCTCGGCAACCTCATCTACGCGGGCATGAACACCTACTTCAAGGCCCAGGTACTCACCGCGTCCGTGCTGTGCGTGCTGATCGCCGTCGCCGCCGACCTGCTTCTGCTGGGCGTGCAGCGGCTGATCACGCCGTGGACCAGGGCGGGCCGCGCACGGGCGCCCGCTGGACGAAAGGGCCCGCGTATGAGGGTCTCCCGGGCGAGGGCGGGGCGCGTATGAGTGCCTCCCGAACGGAAGCGCGGCGCGCATGAGCACGCTCGCCGCGACCTGGCACTGGCTCACCGACCCCGCGCACTGGTCGGGCGACGACGGCGTCCGGCACCGGCTGCTGCAGCACCTGGTGCTCACCGTCGTCTGCCTGTTCCTCAGCTGCCTGATCGCGTTGCCCGTCGCGCTGGTCCTCGGCCACCTCGGCAAGGGCGGCGCGCTCGCCGTCAACATCTCCAACGTCGGCCGGGCCGTACCCACCTTCGCCGTCCTGGTCCTGCTGCTCCTGACGCCGGTCGGCAGGTGGGGCGAGGGGCCCACGGTGGTGGCCCTGGTGCTGTTCGCCGTACCGCCGCTGCTCACCAACGCCTACGTCGGCATGCGGGAGGTCGACCGCGGCGTGGTCCAGGCGGCCCGGGGCATGGGGATGACCGGGCGGCAGATGCTGCTGCGAGTGGAGCTGCCCCTCGCGCTGCCGATGGTCCTGAACGGGGTGCGGATCGCCGCCGTCCAGCTCGTCGCCACCGCCACCATCGCCGCGCTCGCGGGCGGCGGCGGCCTCGGCCGGATCATCACCGCCGGTTTCAACCTGGCCAGTACGCCGCAGGTGGTCGCGGGCGCCCTGCTCGTCGCCGTGTTCGCGCTCGTCGTCGAGGGCGTCTTCGAGATCGCCGAGCGGATGGCGCCGGGGTGGGTACGGGGCGGCCGATGACCGGCGCCGGTACGGGAGCCGGGCGGCCGATGAGACGAGCCCTCCAGACGCTTGCGTTGCTCGCCCTCACCGCCTGTTCCACCGGGCCGTCCCTGGAGAGCCGCGGCCAGGTCACCGCACCGCCGGGCGACAGCCACCACCTGACCATCGGCTCGGCCGGCTTCACCGAGAGCGACCTGCTCGCCCAGATGTACGCCCAACTGCTGAACCCGGCCGGCTACAAGACCTCGATCCTCACGGTCGCCAACCGGGAGCTGTACGAACCGGCGCTGGAGTCCGGCCAGATCGACGTCGTGCCCGAGTACGCGGCCACGTTCGCCGACTGGCTGAACGCCAAGACCCACGGCGCCGGCGCGAAGCCCGTCGGCTCGCCCGACCTCGCCGCCACGATGAGCGCCCTGCGCGCGCTCGCCACGCCCCGCGGACTCACCGTCCTGCCGCCCGGCCGGGCCCTCGACCAGAACGCCTTCGCGGTGACCGCCGCCTACGCCCGCCGGCACGGCCTGAGGACTCTGAGCGATGTGGGCGCCGCGAGGCTGAAGGTGCGGATCGCGGCGGGCGACGAGTGTGTGCAACGGCCCTACTGCGAACCGGGGTTGAGGAAGGTGTACGGCATCGACATCACCGGGGTCGACCCCAAGGGCGTCGGCACCACCCAGGCCAAACGGGCGGTGCAGGAGGGCCGGGACCAGATGGTGCTGACCACCACCACGGACGCCACCCTCGACTCCTTCGGCCTGGTCCTGCTCACCGACGACAAGCACCTGCAGAACGCCGACTACGTGGTCCCGGTCGTCAACCGCTCCCGCGCGGGCAGCGAGGGCGTGGCGAAGGCGCTGGGCAGGCTCAACGACGTCCTCACCACCCAGGACCTGAGCCGGCTGAACCAGCAGGTGGACAGCTGGCGCCGGCTGCCCGCCGACGTGGCCCGCGCTTATCTGAAGGACAAGGGCTTGCGGAAGTGACCGGGCTCAGGCGTCCGCCACCGAGTCGAACGGGACCTGCCCGCGCGCCACGCCCCGCGCGTCCGCGTCCACCGAGCGGCGCAGCGCCTCGTGCAGCTTCGCCGGGGTGAGCACACCGAGGAAGTGCGCGCCGTCCAGCACGGCGACCCACCCGGCGTCGTACTGGAGCATCACCCCGAACGCCTGCTTCAGCGGCGCGCCCACCGGCAGCCAGGCGGTCATCCGGCGGGTGCGGTCCCCGACCGTGCCGCCGCGTGCCAGCTCCTCGATGCCGACCCAGCCGTGCAGATCGCCGTGCGCGTCGAGGACGACGGCCCACCGCGCCCCCTGGGCCCGCAGTCGCCCGACGGCGTGCGCGGCGGGTTCGTCCAGCCGGGCCACGGGCGGCTGTTCCAGGTCGTCCGGCTCGATCGCGGTGACCGACAGCCGCTTCAGCCCCCGGTCGGCGCCCACGAAACCGGCGACGTACGAGGTCGCGGGCGCCCCCAGCACCGCGCCCGGCGTGTCGAACTGCTCGATCCGGCCCTGTCCGTAGACGGCGATGCGGTCGCCGAGCCGCACGGCCTCCTCGATGTCATGGGTGACCAGCAGCACCGTCTTGCGCACGGCGGCCTGCATCCGCAGGAACTCGTCCTGCAACTGCTCGCGCACCACCGGGTCGACCGCGCCGAACGGCTCGTCCATCAGCAGCACCGGCGGATCCGCCGCGAGCGCCCGCGCCACCCCGACCCGCTGCCGTTGCCCACCGGACAGCTGCTCCGGATAGCGCGGCCCGTACGTCTTCGGGTCCAGGCCCACCAGATCCAGCAGCTCGGCCGCCCGCGCCCGCGCCTTCGCCCGCTTCCAGCCGAGCAGCGCGGGCACGGTCGCGGTGTTGTCCAGGACGGTACGGTGCGGGAAGAGGCCCACCTGCTGGATGACGTACCCGATACGGCGGCGCAGCCGCACCGGGTCGACGCCGGCGACGTCCTCGCCGTCGACGAAGATCCGGCCGGAGGTCGGCTCGATCAGCCGGTTGACCATCATCATGGTCGTCGTCTTGCCGCAGCCCGACGGGCCGACGAGCGTGACCAGCTCGCCCTCGGCCACCTCGAAGGAGAGGTCGTCCACGGCCGTCGTACCGTCCGGATACCGCTTGGTGACCTGCTCGAACCGGATCATGTCCTCACGCTAGCGGGACCGGTCGGAGCACGCTCGGCGACGAGTGAGACGAGGATCATGGCCGGAACCGGCTTGGATCAACGCGTCTGACTGTGATTCCGTGGCAACCGGACATCATCACTCATCATGGACGTGCCGGAGGTTGACCCTTGAGCTTGACGGGAACAGCGTTCTTCGTCGTGCTGATCGCAGCCACGGCAGTCTGCGTGGTCGGGACCATGGTGCTGTGGTCGGTCGTCAGGGGGCCACGGCCGGTGCGCTGGCTGCTGCGGTTCCTGATGATCGGCCTGTGCCAGCTCACCGCGATATCGGTGGTCGCGACCTGGATCAACAACGACTACGGTCTCTACGCCTCCTGGGACGACCTGCTGGGCCGCAACAGCGGGGCCGTCGCCATGCCCGGACCCCCGGCGGACCGCGCCAAGTTCACCCACACGGACACCGGGCTGCTGGAATCGTACTTCCGCGGCCGGCATTCGGCCCTGTCCGGACAGGTCATCGTCTGGACACCGCCGGAGTACAACCAGCCCCGGTACCGACACACCCGCTTCCCGGTCGTGCTGCTCCTGCACGGCGTACCCGGCGGACCGGCTTCCTGGCTGGAGCACGGCGGCATGCCCGAGGCCTTCGAGCGGCTCGTGGCCGCGCGCACCAGCCACCCCTTCATCCTGGCCATGCCCGTGGTCGACCCGGGCGGTATCGACACCGACTGCACCGACCAACCCGGCCGGAAAGTGGCCACCTGGATGGCGGTCGACGTACCGGACCTGCTCAGCCACAAGTTCCGTACCGTGCCCGGGGCCAAGGGCTGGGGCTTGATGGGCTTCTCCACCGGAGGCTTCTGCGCGGCCCGGCTCCCGCTGGCCTATCCGAAGGTCTTCGCGGCCGGTGCCGCGCTGGATCCCGATCCGCTCACCGGAGACGAGGGCGTCATCGGCGACCCCCAGGTGCGCGAGCGGACCAGCCCCACGTACATGGTGCGGCACACCAAGGCCTCGGTCGGACTGTTCCTGGCCACGTCCGCCGAGGACCGCCTGAGCCCGCCGCACTACATCGAGCAGTTCACGCGGGCCGCGGCCGGCACCGGCGTCCGGACCCAGACCCTGGTGCTGCCCACGGGCGGCCACAACTACAACACCTGGACACGGCTGTACCCGGCCGCCTTCAGCTTCCTCAGCCGCAACACCAGCGCACCGAAGGGGTGACCGACGACCGGTGGCGGACCCGCGGAGGCGGGCGGGGGCGCTCGTGGCAGCGGCGTACACAACGGTCCGTCAGCTGAGCAGGATCACTTCCAGCTTGCGCGGACCGTGCACGCCCTCCACCCGGTCCAGCTCGATGTCGCTCGTGGCCGAAGGGCCGGAGATCCAGGTCAACGGGCGGTCGGGAACGAGCCGTTCGAGGGCCTGCGGGACCGAGGAGACGACCTGGTCCGGGATCCGCACGACACAGATGTGGTGGTCCGGGATGAGCGAGATACGGCGTCGGCCCTGGTCCGGGGAGCCGTCCAGCACGATGGTGCCGGTCTCGGCGATCGCCACGGCACACCCGGTCACCACGCTGTCCACCTGGTCCAGCCGCTGCGGCGTGCTCGCCGCCCGGTCGTGGATCCGCACCGGGTCCGCGGCCGACATCCACTCCGGCGGCAGTCCGGGCGGCACCAGCACCTCCTGCGAGCCGTGCTCGGCCAGCAGCCGCATGACGAGGAGCGGCATCTCCTCGGCGTCGCTGCGGTGCACGATCGCCCGGTAGTCCGCCAGGTTCTCCGCCAGCAACTCCACCGTCTGCCCGGTCGTACGCCGCCCGTGCTCGCGCAGATAGTCCCGGCCCACGGCCTCCTCGTACGGCCTCTCGTCCGGTGTCACATCGGCGAGCGCCCGCCGCACCCGGCCCAGCACCCTGTCCCTGCTGCTCACTTGACACCGTCCTTTCCGCCCCGGCTGCGCTGCCACCAGTCCCGGAACGGCTCCGGCGGTACGGCCGGCAGATCCCGGGTGCCGCTCCACGCCCGGCCCGGGCCCGGCAGGGTACGGGGGTGCAGCCGGCGGGTGCGGGAGGCGAGCCGCTGGCCGGTGCGCAGGGCGCCGGGATGGGCGAACGCCCAGCGCGCAGCGCGCATGGCCGCCCGCTCGGCCGCGTGCCCCTTGGCCGGCTTCAGCACCACCCTGTTGCCCTGCCGCACCGCCGGACCGCCCTGGACGACCCGCTCCCGCAGGTGCACCAGCACCTCGGGGATGTCGATGGCTACCGGACACACCTCGTAGCAGGCCCCGCACAGACTCGACGCGTACGGCAGGGAGGCGTCGATCTCACTCGCCGTGCCCCGGAGCTGGGGGCTGAGGATGGCGCCGATCGGGCCCGGGTACACCGAGCCGTAGGCGTGCCCGCCGGCCCGCTCGTAGACGGGACAGACGTTGAGGCAGGCCGAGCAGCGGATGCAGCGCAGGGCCTGACGGCCGACCTGGTCGGCGAGGGTGTCGGTGCGGCCGTTGTCGAGCAGCACCAGATGGAAGGCCCGGGGCCCGTCAGCCGTTTCGGAGTCCGTCGTGCCGGTCCACATGCTGGTGTACGGGTTCATGCGCTCGGCGGTGGAGGAGCGGGGGAGTGTCTGCAGGAACACCTCCAGGTCCCGCCAGGTCGGCACCACCTTCTCGATGCCCACGACCGAGATCAGCGTCTCCGGCAGGGTCAGGCACATCCGGCCGTTGCCCTCGGACTCCACGACCACCAGCGTGCCGGTCTCGGCCACCATGAAGTTGGCGCCGGAGATGCCGACCTTGGCCCGCAGGAACTTCTCGCGCAGGTGCAGCCGCGCCGCCTCGGCGAGTTCGGCGGGCGTGTCGGTCAGCCCCTCGGGAGCCGGACGGCCCCACCCGCCCATCTCCGAGCGGAAGATGTCCCGGATCTCACCCCGGTTGCGATGGATGGCCGGCACCAGGATGTGCGAGGGGCGGTCCTTGCCCAACTGCACGATCAGCTCGGCGAGATCGGTCTCGTAGGCGCGGATACCCTCGTCGAGAAGGGCTTCGTTGAGCCCGATCTCCTGCGTCGCCATCGACTTGACCTTGACGACCTCCGACTCACCGGTCTCCTTGACGAGGCGGGTGACGATCCGGTTGGCCTCGTCCGCATCCGCTGCCCAGTGGACCGTACCGCCCGCCGCCGTGACCGACTCCTCCAACTGCACCAGATAGCGGTCGAGATGGCGCAGCGTGTGGTCCTTGATCCGGCGGCCCGCCTCGCGCAGCGCCGCCCAGTCCGCCAACTCGGCGACCGCGCGGGCCCGTTTGGCGCGGATGGTGTGGGTCGCGTGCCGCAGATTGCCCCGCAGGACCGGATTGTGAACGGCATCGTGCGCGGCCTTCGGAAAGGCCGGCATGCCGACGAACGTTCCGCTCATGCCGCCGGTTCCTCCTCCGTGCTCGCCAGGATCTCCGCGATGTGCACCGGCCGCATGGCGGTCCCCAGCCGGCTCATCGTGCCGCCGAGGTGCATCAGACACGAGTTGTCGGCCGCGCACAGCACGGACGCGCCGGTCGACTCGGCGCTGCGCACCTTGTCCGCGCCCATCGCCGCCGACACCTCGGCGTTCTTCAGCGCGAACGTGCCGCCGAACCCACAGCACTCCTCGGCACCCGGCAGCTCGGCCAGTTCCAGGCCCTTGACTGCCTGGAGCAGCCGGCGCGGCCGGTCGCCGAGCCCGAGGGAGCGCAGGCCGTGACAGGTCGGGTGGTAGGTGACCTTGTGCGGGTAGTAGGCGCCGACGTCCGTCACGCCGAGCACGTCCACCAGGAACTCGGTCAGCTCGTACGTCTTCGGCACCACCGGCGCCAGCGTCCGCGCCAGCGACTCCCCGCGCCCCTCGGCACGCGCCCGCTCGCCCATCCGCGGATACAGTTCCCGCACCATCGCCCCGCAGGACCCGGACGGGGTCACGATCGCCTCGTAGCCTCCGAAGACATCGGAGAAGTGCCGGGCCAGCGGCTCGGCCTCGTGCCGGTAGCCGGTGTTGTAGTGCGCCTGCCCGCAGCAGCTCTGGCCCATCGGGAAGTCGACGTCGACACCCAGTCTGGTCAGCAGTTTCACCACGGCACGGCCGGTGTCCGGATAGAGCGTGTCGTTGACACAGGTCAGGAACAGGGCGACACGCATCGCGGCTCCTCGGGATCGATCATCGGACGAGTGCAGGGTAGTAGGCGGACACCGCCTAGGGGAGAGGGCCGCTCGGCGCGTGGCGAGCCGCGCCTCGGCCTCCCTCCGGCGGGCGCCGTCACCCCGGGGCGTGTACCGGATCAGCGGCTGGGTACGGGTGAGCAGCCGGCGCATCGCGGCGAGGTCGCCCACCAGGCCCTGGGCGCGGGCCTGGACCAGCACATTGCCGAGGGCGGCGGCCTCCGTCGCGCCGGCCACCATGGGCAGCCCGCAGGCGCCGGCGGTCAGCCGGCACAGCAGCGCGTTGCGGGTGCCGCCGCCTACGATGTACACCACGTCCACCGGATGATCGGCGAGCCGCCGCGCCGTTGCCACGGCCCGCTGGTAGGTGAGGGCCGACGGTCCAGGACGCACCGGGTGACCTCCCCGCGGGTCTCCGGCACCGGCTGCCCGGAGGCCCGGGAAGCAGCGGCGATCCGCTCCGGTATCCGCCCCGAGGCCAGAAACCCTCATCCCCGGCGTCCGCCACCGAGCGCAGCGCCGTCACGGTGCCCGCCTCGCGCACCAGTGTGCCCAAGCCGGGCTCGCCCCAGGCCCGTTGGCACTCCTGGAGCAGCCACAGCCCCATGATGTGCGCAGGACCGTGCCGTCGAGCTGCTCCGGGAGGAGACCGAGCAGGGCGAGGGCGGGCGGACGCACGAGCACCGCCGGGTGGTGCTCCAGCCGGAGCTGGTGGTGCGGCGCTCCAGCCTCGCCGCCCGCTGACCGGAAGTTCAGTAACAAACCATGATCCCGGGGCTCGGCGCGCACCCGGTCATGTGCTGAACTGAGACCCGTCCTTGCCGTCCGTCCCGGGAGCCCCGTTGAGCCTCAGCTACCGCCAGCCCGGTGTCATCCTCACCGACCGCCGCTTCACCGTGCCCCTCGACCACGCCGACCCGGACGGCGAGACGATCGAGCTGTACGCCCGCGAGGGGGTCGCGAGCGACAAGGCCGGGCAGGAGCTGCCGTGGCTGCTGTATCTCCAGGGCGGCCCCGGCTTCGCGGCGAATCGTTTCGTCGGACGTCAGGCCTGGCTCGACCGGGCCCTGAAGGACTACCGCGTCCTGCTGCTCGACCAGCGCGGCACGGGCAGCTCCACCCCCGCCACCCGGCAGACGCTCCCACTGCGCGGCGGCCCCGCCGAGCAGGCCGACTACCTCACCCGGTTCCGCGCCGACGCCATCGTCCGGGACTGCGAGGCCATCCGGCGGCAGGTCACCGGCGGCGCCCCGTGGACCGTGCTCGGCCAGAGCTTCGGCGGCTTCTGCACGGTGTCGTACCTCTCCCTCGCCCCCGAGGGCCTGGACACCGCCGTCATCACCGGCGGCCTGCCCTCCCTCGACGCCCACGCCGACGACGTCTACCGCGCGGCCTACCCGCGCATCGAACGCAAGGTCACCGCGCACTACTCCCGCTACCCCCAGGACATCGAGCGGGCCCGCCGTGTCGCAGACCACCTCCTCACCCACGACGTGACCCTCCCCAACGGCTACCGGTTCACGGTCGAGGCCTTCCAGTCCCTCGGCCTGATGCTCGGCACGGGCGACGGCAGCCACCGGCTGCACCACCTCCTGGAGGACGCCTTCGTCCGCACACCGTTCGGCCTGGAGCTGTCCGACGCCTTCCAGGAACAGGCCCAGTCCCTGCTGTCGTACGCAGGCCACCCCCTCTACGCCCTCGTCCACGAGTCGATCTACGGCCAGGACACCCGCCCCACCGCCTGGGCCGCCGAGCGGATCCGCGCCGAGTTCCCGCAGTTCGACGCGGCGAAGGCCCTCACGGGCGACGGCCCGGTGCTGTTCACCGGCGAGACGATCCACCCCTGGATGTTCGACACCGACCCGGCCCTGCGCCCTCTGCGCGAAACGGCCGAACTGCTCGCCGCCCACACCGACTGGCAGCCCCTGTACGACCCCGCCCGCCTCGCCGCCAACGAGGTCCCGGTCGTCGCGGCCGTCTACCACGACGACATGTACGTCGACACCGCGCACTCCCTGGCGACCGCCCACGCGATCCACGGCCTGCGCACCTGGGTCACGAACGAGTTCGAACACGACGGCCTGCGATCCGGCGCCCCGCGAGTCCTGGACCGACTGCTGGCGATGGCACGCGACGAGGCGTGAGGCGCGAAGGATCCGGACGCCTGGGGCCCGCAGCCCCGAGGGCCGGCCACGTGCATCGTTTGAGGGTGGACCACGCAAGTCCGCTCCTGCTCCCAGGCGCAGCGCATGGTCCTCCGCCCATGACCGAGTCCGAGATCACCCAGCTCCAGCCCATGCCCGACGACTGGCGGCGTGCGCCGGCGGTGGTGGCGCACCCCGACGACCTGGAGTACGGATGCTCGGCGGCCGTCGCGGCCTGGACCGACGGCGGCCGTGAGGTCACCTATGTGCTGGCCATCCGTGGCGAGGCGGGCATCGACACCCTGGACCCCGCGACCTGCGGCCCGCTGCGCGAGCGCGAGCAGCGGGCGAGCGCGGGTGTCGTCGGCTTCGGCACGGTGGAGTTCCTCGGCCGGCGGATCGCGGCGGCGAAACCGTCCTCACCCTCAACCACCGGGACACCTGGGGCGACGTCGTCTGGAACACCCCGGACCACGTCGCCGTCGGGCGGGCCACCCCGGACGCCGTGGCGGACGCCGGCAACCGGTGGATCTTCCCCGAACTCGGCGAGCAGGGCCTGGAGCCCTTCGACGGCGTCCGCTGGGTGGCGATCGCCGGCTCCAGCCGGCCCACGCACGCGGTCGACGCGGGGCCCGGCCTGGAGCGGGCGGTGCGCTCACTGCTCGAACACCGCACGTACATCGAGGCGTTGACCGATCAGGATCGCGAGACATATGTCCGTGACTTCCTGACCGCGCAGACCTCGACCGCCGCCGAACGCTTCGGCGGCGCACCGGCGGTGGCCTTCGAGGTGTTCGGCCGATAGCCGGGCGCAACGGTTCGGCGTATTATTGAAATCCACTCGCCGATGGACATATCGGCTGCGCCGTCGAGCGCCACAAAGGACACCCAGCCCTTCTGCTGAGGGAATTCAAGGTCGCACCGTCGCCCCGGACGTCCGTCCGGGCAGCGCGCCTTCGCGGCCACGCACATCCGCCCGGAACGCCGAAGCAGTTCCATCACATCACGGTCATCGCGGACGTCACGACGAAAGTCATGGTGGCGGCATGAACGACACATCGACACAGCTCACACCGGTGGAACTCAGGCTGGCGGCGGTCTTCACGGGCGGCGTGAGCCTCGCCGTCTGGATGGGCGGGGTGGCCCGGGAGATGAACCTTCTGACGCAGGCCCACGCCAACGCCACCGACGGCGGACAGGTACGGGCGAAATACCGGGAACTGCTCGAACTGTTGCGACTGGACGTACGCCTCGACGTGTTGTCCGGCACCAGCGCGGGCGGCATCAACGCGGCATGTCTGGGCCTGGCCAACGCCCGGGGATCCGATCTGGGCGGGTTGCGTGATCTGTGGCTGGACGAAGGGGCGTTGGGCGGCCTGCTGCGATCCCCGTCCGAGCCGGCGCCGCCGTCGTTGCTGAAGGGCGACGACGTCCTGCTGACAGGGCTGCGCAAGGCGTTGGAAGGGCTGCCGTCGCCCCACGGCGCGGCAAGCCCGACCCATGTGTTCATCACGACCACCCTGCTGGACGGCGTTCAGCGCACCTTCCGGGACGACTACGGCACCGCCGTCCGGGACGTGGATCACCATGGCCTGTTCACCTTCGCGCCCGAAGACCTCGCCAAGGACGGCGTACAGGACGCGCTGGCACTGGCGGCCCGGGCCAGCGCCTCCTTCCCGGTGGCCTTCGAGCCGGCGTACGTCCCCGTCGGCACGGCGAGACCGGCGAGCCACCCCGACATGAGCGCCTACCTCGCCGCCGGTTGCGCGACCCAGTTCTGCGCGGACGGCGGACTGCTGGCCAACCGGCCCCTCGGGCCCGCCCTGCAGGCCATCTTCGACCGGCCCGCCGGGAAAGAGGTGCGGCGTGTGCTCACCTACGTGGTGCCCTGTGTCGGGACCCCGCCCGTCCGGCACGCCGCGCAGGCAACGGGCGTGCCGGGCATGGGCCCGGCCCTGCTCAGGGACCTCGATGCCGCCCTGTCGCAGACCGTCTCCGGCGAACTCAAGGCGCTCGCGGACCACAACGACCGGGTGACGGCTCGCCGCCGCCGTGAGGAGTGGCTCGTGCGCCTGGTCCCGCCCGACGACGCCACGACCGAGGACGAGATGTATGCCCAGTACCGCGACGGCTGGATCCACGACCACGCGCGGTCGGCCGCCCAGCGGAACCTGGCCCGCACCACGGGACGACGGGCCCGGAACCAGCGGCCGGCCGGGTACGGCAGCGATCTGGAGGACCTGGCGCACACGATCGGAGCCGCACTGCGGGCGAACATCCCCATGACGCTTCCCGCCCCGGACGCGCCGGACCTCTACGGCACACTGGCCCGCTTCGGCCTGGCTCCCCTCGACGGCGCCAGGGCCACCGTGCTCGGCGTACTGCACGATGCCCGCGGCAAGGCCTCGCCAGGCATACGGGGGACACTCGACGGCCTTGCCGCACAGGTCCTCGAGAATGCCGGGAACCGGCCGGGCCAGGGTCCTGGGCAGTCCGTCACCGCGGTCGGTGACCTGCTCGAGCTGCCTTCCGGCCGCGGCGGGCCAGACCCGCTGCCGGTCGATGCGGCACTGGAGGAGGCGTACGGACGTATCGAGGCCACCGCCCGCCAGTGGGCGCAGTCGTGGCAGCAGCTCGCCCAGATCGTGCTCGCGGCACGGAAGTCCCTGGTGGAGCCGGGGCTCGCGGGGCCACTGCTGGCGTTCCTCGCGGCGCCCGTGGCATCGGCGCCCGCACCGGCCGGGACCGTCGCACGCCGGCTGTTCTTCCTGCAGACGGCCCAGCGGATCTTCTCCCCGGGGGAGCTGGTGGCGCCGCAGACGGTGGAACTGGTGCAGGTCAGCGCGGACACCCGCACCCTTCTCGACCCTCGGAGCCTGGCCGCCGACAAGCTCACCGGCTTGCAGCTCCACCACTTCGGGGCCTTCTACAAGCGCTCCTGGCGGGCCAACGACTGGATGTGGGGACGCCTGGACGGTGCCGGATGGCTGGTGCACATCCTGCTGTCCCCGCAGCGGCTGTCCCAGCTGGCCCGCACACGCGCCGCCGGCGACGACGCCCGCGACTTCGTCCTCGGCGAGCTGGCCCGCATAGCCGGTGAGCTGCCCGAGTCCCAGGGGGACGCGATCCGTGACGAGCTGGCCTTTCTCGGTGCTCCGTCCGCGCACCGGTGCGGCAGCAGTCTGCCGCTCACCTCCCTGTGGGTGGCACGCGCCCTGCAACGCCTCATCGCGGCGGAAGAGCTGCCGTGCGTCGCCCTGCAGGCGAAACGCGACAGGGAGGCCGGCGCGGCTCCTGAGGCCACCGAGTTCGAGCGGGACTGTGGGCAGCCGACGGTGACGGCGGCGGACGCCGAACGGCTGCTCAACGAGTGCCGGGTCTCCGAGCAGACCTTCGCCGCAGAGGTGGGTACGCCGCTGTTGACCCGCACCCTGGTGCAGACGGCGGGGGTGGCCGTCAACGCGGCGCTGGCGGCCACCGCCGGCCGCGAAGGGCCGCGCATCCTCCTCAGCGGCATGCGCGGAGCACTGCGGCTGGCGCACACCGCACTGCGAGCTGCGCTGCTGGGTGACAGGGCGTGGCGCAGCTCCGCGTCCTGACGGCGGACACCGGCCGGCCAGGGCTCCCGCGGCTGGCGGAAGCATGCCTTCGCAGGTCAGTAAGCTGTCCCTCATGCCAGATCAGACAGCCGGCCCTGCGGGGGACCTGCGTGGGGACTGCGCGCGCTGCTTCGGGCTGTGCTGTGTCGCCCTGCCCTTCGCCGCGTCCGCGGACTTCGCGCTGAACAAGCCCGCCGGGAAGCCGTGCCCGAACCTGGGGGGCGACCACCGCTGCGGTATCCACGCCGACCTGCGGAAGAAGGGCTTCACCGGCTGCACGGTCTACGACTGCTTCGGCGCCGGGCAGAAGGTCTCGCAAGTCACCTTCGGCGGGCAGGACTGGCGTACCGGGCCGAAGGAGCACGCGCGCCGGATGTTCGACGTGTTCCCGGTCGTACGGCAGTTGCACGAGCTGCTGTGGTACCTGACCGAGGCGCTCGGCCTGCCCGCCGCCCGCCCCGTCCATCCCGAGCTGCGGCGGGCGCTGGAGGAGACCGAGCGGCTGACCCTTCAGACCCCCGAGGAACTGGCCGCACTGGACGTGGCCGCGCACCGGCAGCAGGTCAACGTGCTGCTGCTGCGGACCAGCGAACTGGCCCGGGCCGGTGCCCTCTCCGGGAAAGGCAAGAAGGGCAAGGCCAAGGACCGCCGGGGCGCCGATCTCATCGGGGCCCGGCTGCGGGGCGCCGATCTGCGCGGGGCGAGTCTGCGCGGCGCCTATCTCATCGCCGCAGACCTCACCGGCGCGGATCTGCGCGAGGCGGACATGATCGGTGCCGATCTGCGCGACGCCGACCTGACCGACGCCGACCTCACCGGCGCCTTCTTCCTCACCCAGCCCCAGCTCAACGCGGCCCGCGGCAGCGGCGGTACTCGTCTGCCGAAGTCCGTCACGCGCCCGGCGCACTGGCCTGCGGCCGACTGAGACAGGGCCGCCCCGCCGGGCGCGTCCCTCTCCCCAGCGAGGTGGGCGGCCGGCGCCGCGGCGGCCTCGGACGTGACGTGCTCATCGCGCCCGGTGCGTTCGAAGCGTCGGCTCGGACGCCGTATCGGTTTCGGACACAGCCCCGTGCCCCTCGGCGTGCCCAGGGACCTCCGACGTGCCTACTGCATGCGGCGGTGGACGTCCGGAGCGGGGACGGCGTGTGCCGGGCATGTCTCCGGCGTGCTCGTTTCGGGCGTCGCCGCCAGGGTGCCTTCCGCTGCTCGCGTCGGCGCCGGGCGCGGTTCCAGCCCCAGCCGCAGCCCCTCCGGAATCACCGTCAGCCGTTCGGTGACGGTCAGGCGGTAAGCGGGGTCGGCTCGCAGGTCGTAGCGGCGGAGCAGCAGGCCGAGGACCAGTGTCGCCTCGTGGAGGGCGAACTGGCGGCCGATGCAGGCGCGGGCGCCGGTGCCGAAGGGCTTGAAGGTGTGCGGGGGACGGGATCGTACGGCCGCCGCCTCGAAGCGGTCCGGGTCGAACCGCTCGGCGTCCTCGCCCCAGACCTCCGGGTCGCGGTGCAGCATCGGTGTCAGCACCAGTGCCCACGCGCCCCGGAGCATCGGGTGCTCGCCGGCGAGGACGGTATCCTGCCGGGCCTCGCGGGCGAAGGCCGGGGCCGTCGGCCACAGGCGCAGCGACTCGTCCAGCACCCGGCGGACGTAGCGCAGCTTGGCGACCTGGTCGTAGCCGGGCCGCTCGGTGTCGCCCCAGACACGGGCCACCTCGGCGCGGGCCCGGGCGGCGATCTCGGGGTGCCGGGCGAGGTAGTACAGGGCGAAGGACAGGGCGCCCGAGGTGGTCTCGTGGCCGGCGACCAGGAACGTGATCACCTGCTTGCGGACGTTCTGCGCCGACAGCTTCTCACCCGTCTCCGGGTGCGCCGTCTGCAGCATCCGGTCCAGCAGGTCACCGTCCCCGCGGCCGGACCGGCGCCGCTCGGCGACCAGGTCGTCGACCGTCCTGTTCAGGTAGGCCATGTCGGCCGCGTTGCGCCGGGCGGCGGTGCGCAGCAGTAGCGGAGCCAGCGGTGCGGGCAGGCTGTTCAGACGCTGGGCGTAGCTGAGCGTGCCGACCATCGCGGTGACGAAGGGGTGCGGCCGGTCCCGCTCGAAGGAGCCGAAGTCGTGCCCGAACCCGGTCCGCGCGATCGTCTCCAGGGTCAGCTTGGTCATGTCCCCGGGCACGTCCACCGAGCGCCCGGCCGCCGCCTCACGGTCCCAGTGCCCGGTCAGCCGTCCCGCGACCGCGAGCATCATCCCGTGGTAGCCCTCCATGGCCTCCCGGCTGAAACCGGGGGCCAGGACGTCGTGCGCCAGCTGCCAGTTGGGCTCGTGGTTGTAGGCGGTGAACAGGCCGTCCCCGGCGACCGGCCGCAGATTGGCCACGCCCAGCCCCACGTGCTTGGCGAACCGGGACTCGTCGGCCAGATCCGCGGCCAGCGGCGCGCCCCACACGAACACGAACTCCTTGCCGAAGGCCCGCCGCCGGAAGATCGGCCCCAGCTCGCGTGCGAAGCGTATGGAGTCCTGCACCGGCTTGCGCCGGTCGGCGCCGAGCACATCGCCGAGCAGGGGCAGCCGACGGGGCGGATGCGGAATGCGGTGCAGCTCGGGCCAGCCCTGTTCGGCGCTCCGGAAGCCCTTCGGCAGGCCCGCGTCCGTCGTGTGCGTCCTCTGCGTCGTCTCCGCCATGACGCCGATCTCCCTTGATCCAGCGGCCGCGTGTTGTACGTGGATTCAATAACGGCTTCAGTGTGGTCCGCTTGTTGAACCCACGTCAAGTAAAGTGACGTCATGCCCGCGAACCAGGGGGAGCGCGCCCGACGCAGACTCAGCACCGAGGAGCGCCGCGAGCAGCTGCTGTCGGTCGGTGCGAAGCTGTTCTCGGAGAGCCCCTACGACGACGTCTGGATCGAGCAGGTCGCCGAGATCGCCGGGGTCTCCCGGGGGCTGCTGTACCACTACTTCCCGACCAAGCGGGACTTCTTCGCGGCGGTCGTGGAGCGCGAGAGCGAGCGGATGCTGCGCATGACCGCGGCCGTACCCGGTGTGCCGGTGCGCGAGCAGCTCACCGCCGGCCTCGACACCTACCTCGGTTACGTCCAGGCCCACGCCCACGGCTTCCGCGCCTTCCACCGCGCCGACGCGGCCGGCGACCAGGCCGTACGCCGGGTCTACCAGCGGGCCCTGGCCGCCCAGGAGCGGCAGATCCTCGCCGCGCTCGCCGCCGACCCCGAGTTCGGGCCCGCCTTCGAGGGCGCCCCGCAGGTCCGCCTGGCCGTGCGCGGCTGGCTCGCCTTCACCACGGCCGTGTGCCTGGAATGGCTGCGCGACGGGGAGTTGACCCGCGAGCAGGTGCGCGACCTGTGCGCGCGGGCGCTGTTGGGCGTCATCGCCTGACCCCCGCCTGCCCCCTGCCTGATCCTCTCCGCCGGTGCGGTGCGGTTGGCGCGCGCCCCGATCTCCGATAAGTTAGGCAAGGCTTACCTAAGGAGGTCTCGGTATGGGTGACACGCAGGACTGGACGGCCGCACCCGGCGCGGCGGAACGGGCACGGTCGGTGCTGGCCGCCGCCTGGTCGTGCGCGGTGACCGCGGACGGCGCCCGCGAGGAGTACGTCGGCGCGCACACGGTGACCGACGACGGCGCCGTCCGGCTGGCGGTGCCCGATGACAGCGCCCTGCTCACGGCGGCCGTCTGTGCCCCGCGCCAAGAACCCTCCGCCGTGCTGGAGTTCGCCGACGTGGCGCCCGTGCCGGTACGGGGCCGGATCCGGGCCCGGCTCTATCTCGCCGGCTGGTTCGCCGCGGACCGCGGCACCCTGCTGTTCCGGCCCACCCGCGTGGTGCTGCGGCAGCCCTCCGGGGCCGTGGTCATCGACCTCGACGAGTACGCCGCCGCCCGGCCCGACCCCCTCGCCGAGGCCGAGGCCCGGCTCCTGACCCATCTCGCCGACGCCCACCCGGACGCCGTCGAGCGGCTGACCCGCCTGGTGCGGCCGGAGAACCTGCACGCCGCGACCCGCGTGCTGCCCCTCGCCGTGGACCGGCACGGACTGACCCTGCGCATCGAGCGCACCCGCGCCCACGGCGACGTACGGCTGCCCTTCCACACGCCCGCCGACGACGTCGCCCAGCTCACCGAGCGCATGCACGCCCTGCTGGCCCAGGCCGGCGCCGCCGCCTGCCCCCACGCGCGAGGCCCTGTGCGGGGGATCGGGTCGCAGGGAGGCAGCGGTGCCTGACCGGCCGGCCTGAGCGAAGCCGAGCGTGGGGGGGCGTGCCAGACTCCGCGGCCGCGCCACGATCCGCCGGACATGCCCTACAACGGCAGGGCGCAGACGGCGACGGGTGAGGCGAACGGCTCGCCGGCCGAGTGGAGTTCACCGCTGTCCGCGTCCACGTGGAAGACGGTGACCGTCCCCGAGTGCTGGTTCGCCGCGAACAGCAGCCCGCCGTCCGGCGAGAGGGCGATCTGCCGAGGGAAGTCCCCGCCCACCGGCACCGTGCCGAGCAGCCGCAGCCGGGCGCCCTCGGCCTCGATCGCGTACCGGGCGAGGCTGTTGTGGCCCCGGTTGGCCAGGAACGCGTACCCGCCCTTCGCCGTCACCGCGAACTGCGCCGGGTAGTTGGTGCCGCCGCTCGAACCCGTGGCCTGTGGCTCACCGATCGTCAGCCGGCCGGAGCCGGGGTCGTAGGCGCAGACGGCGACCGTGTCGTCCACCTCGTTGGCCAGATAGGCGTACCGGCCGCCCGGGTGGAAGGTCAGGTGGCGCGGCCCCGCACCGGGCCGGGTGTGCGCCTGTGCCACCTCCGTCAGCGTGCCCGCGGCCGGGTCGAGGCGGTAGCTGTAGACGGTGTCGGTGCCGAGGTCGACCGCGAGGACATGGTCACCGTCCGGGCCGGTGATGAACTGGTGTGCGTGCGGCCCCTGTTGACCCGGACCCGGCGCGGGGGTGCGGTGCGTGACCAGGTCGGTGCGCTCGCCGGGGGCGCCCGAGGCATCGAGCGGATGCACGGCGACGCTGCCCGACCCGTAGTTGGCGCTCAGCAGCCAGCGCCCGGAGGGATGCACCGACAGATGACAGGGGCCCGCGCCGCCCGTGCCGCGGGTGCCGAGAACCTGCCGGTCGACGAGGCGTACGGCCGTCACACCGCCGTCCTGGCGCTCGTCCACCGCGTACAGCGTGCGGCCGTCCGGGTGCACGGCGAGATACGACGGATCGGGGACGCCGGTGAGGGTGCCGGAGCCGGTGATCCGGCCGGTCACCGGGTCGTAGGCGGCCAGCCCGATCCCGGTGCCGCCGCCGTCGGCCGAGGTGTAGGTGCCCACGTACAGCGGACGCGGCCCGGAGGGCGTGTGGGGTGGTGCGGCGGTCCCGGGTTCGTCCGCCGCGGCCGGGTCGTCCGCCGGCGGGGCCGCCGGGGACGGCACCGCCACCACGGCCGCCGCGCCCGCCGCGGCCCCGACGAACCGGCGCCGGCTCCAGCCGCCCCCGGAGTCCCGAGGCCTCCGTCGCGCCGACCGTGCCTCCCTGCCCATGCCGCACCTCAGGTCGTCGGTTGCCCCGCTCGTGACAGCCACCTTGGCCTGAACCAGCGGTCAAGGGCAAGCCGGGCAACAGCCGTTGCGCGAAGTGCACCAGGCGGCGGCTCTACCACTCCCCGTCCTCGACCGGCTTGCCCGGCGCGTCCTTCAGCGGGTTCACCTGGCCGGCGGACGGCGCCTGCCACGGGTCCAGGTCGTCGCCGAGCCAGTCGCCGACCGGCTTGACCGCCTCCAGGGGGTCGGTGGGGGCCAGATCCTCGGCATCGGCGTCGTAGTAGTCGTACCAGGGCAGTCCCGCGCGCGTGTATGCCGCCCGGTCCACGGGCGACGGCGGGGGTGCCTCGCCGGTGATGTGCCGCCACTGCGGCGGGGTGACCAGGTGCACGAACACGCGTCCGGCGGGCTCCTCGGACCAGTCCGCCGGCGGCCGGTCGTCCCGGTACACCTCCTGGCGCATCGAGCCGCCGACGCCGAGGCCCATGGCCGCGGCGGACCGCCAGGGCGCGGCGCCGGGGGCCGGAGCGGCGGCCGCCACCGGCATCGGCGCGCCGTACCCGCCCGCAGGCCCGGCCGCCAGGGAACGGCGCCGCGCCTCCTCCCGCTCCCGCTCACGGCGCCGCCACTCGGCGAGCAGGTCGTCCCGCAGCGGGAACGACTGCAACTGCACCCCGCCCCACACCTCCTCGCCGGTGACCTGCCCCTCCACCGTCGCGCCGAGTCCCAGCGGTACGGCGACGAACTGGCGGACCGTGCCCTTGCCGGAGTTGATGCCGTCCAGCCAGGGCTGGCGGGGGAGCACGACATAGTTCTGCGGATCCCGCGAGAGCCGGTCGCTCCAGGGCCTGCCGGACACCGCGCACACCTTGCCGACCCCGACCTGGAGGGCGGCCGGCTCCGTCGAACCGGAGAAGCTCAGCCACATCGCCTCGCGCAGATACACCGGCAGCATCACGCCGCCGCGCGCCCGCCACTCCCGCGGAACGGTGTCCGCGTGGTCCGCGACCCGCCGGAGGGGGAACTCGCCCAGCCCCGGCGGCAGCGGATGCGTGCCCGTCTCAGGCAGCCGCAGCGTGCGGACGAACCGCACCGCCACCCCGCCCGGCAGCCGCAGTGTGTTCCCGTCGATCCGCACCCCGGAACCGGCCATCCGCCTCGCCCCCTCGTCCGCCGTCCGCGCCGAGCCCGCCCGGCACCCTCCTCACCAAGAACGCTCGCCGAACCCCGCACGGTTCCGCCACAGCTCCTCCTGCACTCCGAGCCGCTCGCGCAGCCGCGTCATCCGGGGCAGCTTCGCCCGCTGCCCGCGGGAGACCCGGTCCAGCTCCTCCAGCAGGCGGCGGGTGCGGTGCTCGGTGTTCAGCTCGTCGATGATCCGGGTCGTCTCGGTCAGTACGGCCCCGAACAGCTGCCAGTTCGCCGCGTCCTTGCCGATCTCCTCCCGGAGCAGTTCGGCCAGCCGGTCCCGGGTGCCGGCGGCCGTGTGCAGCTCGGCGGACAGACGGGCCTCCGCGGACTCGGCGTTCGTGCTCAGATGCGTGGTGACCAGGACCGCGAAGCTGACCACCGCGTCGGCGATCTCCGACAGCAGTTGTTCCACGGTCGCCCCGACCTGGGGCGGGAACAGGTCCTCGGCCCCGCGGGCCTTCGCCAGGTCCGTGAAGGTACGGGCCAGCACCCGCAGGACCACCGTGCAGATCTCCAGCGCGTCCAGGCCGGTCCGCAGCACCACCCGGTGCAGCAGCCCCTCCTTGACCCGCGGATTGAGCCGCAGACTGTCCTCGGCCTGCCGCAGCGAGGCGTCCACCTGACTGATGTGGTGGTCCAGCTGCCGTGCCTCGTGCAGCCGCTCGGCCGCCCGCTCCCAGGGGATCCGGCCGCCGGCCTCCTCGCCCATCCGCAGCATCAACTGCCGCACCCGGCGCGCCTGGTCCTCGATGGAGTGGCCCGCCTTGTCCACCCATACCGGGGGCGGCAGCAGCAGATTGCAGGCCGTTCCGACGACCGCGCCGATCAGCGTCTCCACGATGCGTGCCCAGGCGGCGAACCCGATGGTGGTGACCCCGAGGACCAGCATGGCGCTGATCGCCACCTCGGCCACGTACTCGTCGACCCGCACCAGGTGCCCGACGGCCAGCGAGGCCACGATCAGCAGCGCGAGGCTCCACCAGGTCAGCCCCACCAGCATGCTGAAGGCGATCGCGACCAGCACGCCGGCCACCACCGAGTTCACCCGGCGGATGCCGTTGGTGAGGGTGGCGTAGAAGGTCACCTGGACGACCAGCAGCGCGGTCAGAGGGGCGGTGAGCGGGGCCGGCTCGGGGCTCAGCCGCAGCGCGATGACATAGGCGATCGTCGCCGCCGTCGCCGACCGCAGTGTCTGGACGACCACCGGTTCCCGGCGGCGCTCCAGCAGGCGCTGCAGTCCCGTGGTCCACTTCCGTACGTCGTGCATCCCTTGGCCTGTTCCCGTTCCTCGGGTGGCTCGAACGTGCGCAATTGAGGACGGGAACTGTCCGCAAGCATCCGTAGAGTGATCCCGGCGGTGGGGAGACCGCCGCATCGAGAGGGCCGTGGAGAGCCATGGAAGGGGTCGGTATGGCGGATATCAAGGACGCCGGGAAGCCCGAAGGCGTCGAGCTGGTCCGGCGGGCGCACGCCTACCTGCGCGAGGTGGTCGCCGCGGTGCCGGAGGAGGCCTGGGGCAGGCCGACGCCGTGCTCCGAGTGGACCGTACGGCAGGTGCTCAACCACGCGCGCATCGACCAGCAGGCATACGGCCTCGCGCTCGCCGCCGGCCGGCCCGGCGAGGACCCGTTCCAGCCGGCCGACGCCCTGCACGGCGACCCGGTGGCCGAGCTGGACAAGGTCCTGGACGCCGTGGCCGACGGCTATGCGCACCTGCCCGCCGACGCCGAGTCCGTGCCGACGCCGCTCGGCCCGCTGCCCCTGCCGATGGCCGCCGGTGCGGCAGCGCTGGACGCCGCCGTGCACGCCTGGGACATCGCCGTAGCCACCGATCAGAACCGGCCACTCGCACCGGCCCTGGCCGCGGGCCTGCGCCCGGCCGCCGACCAGCTGGTGCCGCGACTGCGCGGATACGGCGTGTTCGCCCCCGCCCTCGCGTCCGACGGGCCGCGGGACGAGGCGGCGGCCCTGCTCGGCTCCCTCGGCCGCGACCCCGAGTGGGTGCCACCGGTGTTCTGACCGCGTGGCTGCCGCTGCGCGGGCTGGGGGCTGTCCGGGGCGATGGGGGGTGGGTCACCGTATGACTCCCATCGGCGCCCGGTCGGCAGCCTGGGGCACGACACGACGTCCCGACCTGCGGGCCCCGGACCGCATGGCCGGCGGCGCCGGGGTGGCAGGGCTCGGCGCCACCGGGCACGCACGGCGCCGTCCACCGCTACACGCCGAGCCCGGCCGGCCCGCGGCATCGGCACCGCCCGCCCCGACGGGCCCTACGGCGACGCGCTCGCCCGCAGCCGCGACGCGCTGCTCCGCCTTCACCGGGTCGAGGCGACCCGGGTGCGCGACCGGAAGCCGACGCCGTCAGGCATACAGCTTGTCGATGAACGCGGACAGGTTGCCCGTCGTACGGGCGATCTGCTCCTCCATCGTCAGGCTCTCCTCGAACCGGCCGCCGGACTCCGGTACCTTCCCGCCCCGCACGTACAGCGAACACGCCAGGTCGGTGCACATGTACAGGCCGACCGAGTTGCCCTCACGGCCCGCCGCCCCCGCCTTCCGCGCCGTCATCAGCGTTACCCCGCCGCCGGGATGCGTGGTCAGACACAGCGAGCACATGCTCCGGTGCAGAAACCCGCGCTGCGCGGCCTGGAAACGCAGGGCCACGCCGACGAGTCGGTCATCGCGCTCGGTGACCAGATAGCTGCGGTCGGGCGCCCCGGGATCCCGCCAGCCGAGGAAGTCCAGTTCGTCCCACGGGCGTTCACCGAGGTCCCGCGGGACCGTCAGCCGCTTGGCCTCCCCTTTGGAGCAGTTGATAAAGGAGTTGCGGATGTCCTGCTCGGTGAGCGATCTCATGGGGGGAGTCCTTCTGGATTCGTCGTTCCGGAGGCGTCGTTCGTCGCGCGGAACCTAATAGGTCTAGGTACACGGCTAGCCTAGGTAGCCATGGGGAGGGTGGGCCAATGGATTTCCGGCACGAGCTGCCACCACGCGCCCGGCGGGCGCTGGACCACGTCGCCGCCGGGGTGTCCGGACCACCGCTCGACCCCGGACTGCGCATCACCCTGAACTTCCATCCTGACCGCGTCTGCGGCGGACTGCCGATCCTGGAGGCGCTGGCCCGCGACGGCGCGTACCACTCGCAGTTCGTCACGGGCACCAGCAACGGCGGCCTGACCGCGCACCCGGGCGGCGACCGGACACGCTGGGAGAGCCGGATCTTCGGCGGCCTGTACGACGACGCGGCCCCGGTCGAGCGCCCGCTGTACGGCGCCCTGGACTTCCGCCACCAGGCCGTCGGCGCGGCCCCGCGCTTCGGCTCCTCGCACCTCAGGCTCACCGCGGCGGTCCTGGACCGGGCCACCTTCTGCTACCCGGACAGCGCCGCCGAGCCCACCGACTTCGGCGTGGCCTCGGCAATGCCGTTGATCGCGCTCGCGGAGGCGGACGACCAGGACCCGCTCAACGACTACATCGAGAGCCATGTGCACGCCGGTGTACTGCTCGCCCGGGACGTGGAGGCGCTCGTGCTCGACGCGAGCTACCGGGGCACGACGGTGGAGACAGCGGCCCGGCGGTTGCCCTGCCCGTTGGAGTGGCACCCCGGCTACCGGCTCACGGTCACCGAACTGCGCCGCCACGCCGACTACCGGGGGCCGGAGTACGCCGACCTCGGCGCGCAGATCGCCGAGCGCGGCCTGCTGACCCCGCGCGTCATCGGCGACGCCGCCCGCACCGGCCGGCACGAGCTCCAGGACCTGAAGATGGTCTGGCACACCCTGGCCCGCTTCGGTGCCCCGGAGGGCGCGGGCACGGCGTACTCCACCCCGGCTCCTTCCGGTACGGGTACGGCTTGATCGGGGGCTGCGGGCTCCGGTACGGCTTCTCAAGAGACGTCAGGCATGACGGGGACGCCCAGCACCCCCAAGGCACCCGCCACCCCCAAGGCACTCGCCACGCCCAAGACACCCGCCACACGCGAGCTCCCGACCGGCCCGAGGTCCCGACCGGCTCGAGCTCCCGACAAGCCCGAGCCCCCGACCGGCCCGAGCTTCCGGCAACCCCCTACTCCCCGTCCGCCCTCCTGGCCTCCGGCGGCCACACTCCGGGCGTCAGGACGCCCAAGGCGTAGGCACGGGCCACCAGTTCCGTGCGGTTGGAGGCGTTCCAGCGGGCCGACAGGCGCCGTAGGTGGTAGGTGACGCCGTCCTTGCTGAGGCCCAGTTCGCGGGCGGCGCCGGCCGTGGTGGCGCCGGCGGCCAGCAGGGCCAGCACCCGGCCCTCCGCCGGTGTGACCCGGGCCGGCTCCGGCTCGGGCGGCGTGCACTCGCCCCGCATCCGCAGCATCACCAAAAGGGCCGGTGTCTCGTCCACGGTGTCGCTGACCGGGTCCGCCGTCAGCTCGCCGAAGCGCTCGGCCCCGCCGGGCGCCCGCCAGCGCACCGACACCTGGTAGCGCGAGCGGTGCCGCAGCCGCAGCGCCTCGGCGATCCGCTCCACCTGCGTGGCCTCCTGCGGGCGGAACAGCTCCAGCACGTCCCGGCCGCGCAGCTGCCCCGGGGCCGTACCGCACTCCGCCGCCATCGCGGGATTGGCCAGCACGACCCGGCCGTGGACATCGCACACCGCGACCGGCACCGACACCCGGTCGAAGACCATCAGGGCCCGGTTGCGCCAGACGACCCCGTCGGCCCGCCCCAGGTCCATGCCCACCTCCCGAAGTGCCGAGCCACCCCCCTCATCCAAGACGAAGATCCAGGTCAGCGGCAAACCACACCGGGGAGCGTGGCGCCGGGCCCCGGACGCGTGGCCGGCGCAAGCCCCGTGACCAAGTTTTGACTGCGCGATCGTGTAGTGCCGGGGCACGGACCCGCACCGCCGCTCGCCCACCCTGGAACGCAGTACTCGGTTACCGCGAGTACTCCGTTACCGCGAAAGGCAGTTGTCGCGCCATGTCCCCCACCGCACTGCACCCCGACCGCGCCGGTACCCTGCCCGGCGTCCCGGTCGTCGACATCACCGCCACCGGTCCCGGCCGCACCCCTCTCCAACAGGTCATGGGCCTGATGCGCACGCACGGTCCGGTGCTCGTGCGCCGGCTGCACGGCCGGGACGCGATGTTCGTCGCCGACGCCGACCTGGTCGCGGACCTCGCCGACGAGGAGCGCTTCGCCAAGCACATCGGGCCCGCGCTGGAGAACGTGCGCCACTTCACCGCCGACGGCCTGTTCACGGCGTACAACGACGAGCCCAACTGGGCCAAGGCGCACGACATCCTGATGCCCGCCTTCGCGCTCGGCTCGATGCGCACCTACCACCCGGTGATGCTCAGGGTGGCCCACCGGCTCATCGAGTCCTGGGACCGCGCGGCGCGGGACGGACGGGCCGTCGACGTGCCGGACGACATGACCCGGATGACCCTCGACACCATCGGGCTCGCCGGGTTCGGCTACGACTTCGGCTCTTTCGAACGCGACGAGCCGCACCCCTTCGTGGAGTCGATGGTCCGCTGCCTGGAGTGGAGCATGACGCGGCTGGCCCGCACCCCGGGCCGGGACCACTCGGCGGCCGACGCGGCCTTCCGGGCGGACGCCGACTATCTCGCCGGGGTCGTCGACGACGTCATCGCCGCCCGCACCGGCACCGACCAGAGCGGCGCCGAGGACCTGCTCGGGCTGATGCTCAGCGCGCCACACCCGGCCGACGGCACCACCCTGGACGCCGCCAACATCCGCAACCAGGTCATCACCTTCCTGATCGCCGGACACGAGACGACCTCCGGCGCGATGTCCTTCGCGCTGTACTACCTCGCCAAGCACCCCGCCGTGCTCCGGCTGGTGCAGCGCGAGGCCGACGCGCTGTGGGGCGGCGCGGCCGACCCGGAGCCGACGTACGACGACATCGGCCGGCTCACCTACACCCGTCAGGTCCTCAACGAGGCGCTGCGGCTGTGGCCGACGGCCGCCGCCTTCAGCCGGCACGCCCGCGAGGACACCCTGCTCGGCGGGCGGATCCCGCTCGCCGCCGGCCAGGCCGTCAGCGTGCTCGTCCCGATGCTGCACCGGCAGCCCGTGTGGGGCGACAACCCGGAGCTGTTCGACCCCGAGCGGTTCAGCGCCGAGGCGGAGGCGGCCCGCCCGGTACACGCCTTCAAGCCCTTCGGTACCGGTGAACGCGCCTGCATCGGACGGCAGTTCGCGCTGCACGAGGCGACCATGCTGCTCGCCATGCTGGTCCACCGCTACCGGCTGCACGAGAACGCCGAGTACCGGCTCACCGTGAAGGAGACCCTCACCCTCAAGCCCGAGGGCTTCACCCTCACGCTCACCCCGCGCACCCCCGCCGACCGCGTCCACGCCCCGCTGCCCGGCGCCGCGCGCCCGCACGAGGACGGCACCCCGGCCCCTGACACGCTGCCCGCCCGGGTCCGCCCCGGCACCGGCGTCCTCTTCCTGCACGGCAGCAACTACGGCACCTGCCGCGCCTTCGCCGCCCAGCTCGCCGACGAGGCCGCCGCCGTCGGGTGTGCCACCGAGGTCGCCGCCCTGGACGCGTACGCGCAGGGGCTGCCCACCGACCGGGCCGTCGTCATCACCGCCGCCTCCTACAACGGCCGCCCCACCGACGACGCCGGTGCCTTCACCGCATGGCTCGACGGCACGCCCGACCTCACCGGCGTGGTCTACGCCGTCCTCGGCGTCGGCGACCGCAACTGGGCCGCCACCTACCAGCAGGTCCCCACCCGCATCGACGCCCGGCTCGCCGAACTGGGCGCAACGCGCCTGACCGGGCGGGCCGCCGCCGACGCCTCCGGCGATCTCAGCGGCACGGTCCGGGAGTTCACGGCCCGGCTGCGCACCGCGCTCCTGACGGAGTACGGCGATCCGCAGGCCGCCCATCCCATGGCGGACGAACCCGACCACGCCTACGAGGTCCGTACCCTGAGCGGCGGCCCGCTGGACGCCCTCGCCGAACGGCACGAGCTGGTCCCGATGACCGTGGCCGAGGCGTACGACCTGACCGCGCCGGGATATCCGCGCACCAAGCGGTTCCTGCGCATCGCGCTGCCCGAGGGCGTCACCTACCGCACCGCCGACCACCTCACCGTCCTGCCGGCCAACGCCCCGGACCTGGTGGACCGTGCCGTCGCCGCGTTCGGTCTCGATCCCGACGCCGTCCTGGACATCCGCGCCACCCGCGCGCGCCGCGACGGCCTCGCCGTGGACCGCCCGCTGACCGTACGCCAACTCCTCACACACCACGTCGAGTTGCAGGAGCGGCCGACGGCCCGGCAGCTCGCCCTGCTCGCCGAGGCCAACCCCTGCCCGCCCGAGCGGGCCGCCCTTGCCGCCCTCACCGGCGACGACCCGCGCACCCTCGTCGAACTCGCCGAGGACCACCCCGCGCTGCGCGGTGCCCTCGGCTGGCCGTTGCTGCTCGACCTGCTGACCCCGCTGCGGCCGCGCCACTACTCGGTCTCCTCCGCGCCCGCCGTCGCCCCGGGCCATGTGGACCTCATGGTCTCCGTCCTCGACGCCCCCGCCCGCTCCGGCCGAGGCCGCTACCGCGGCACGGGCTCCGGTCACCTCGCCTCCCTCGGGGCCGGTGACACCCTGTACGCCCGGATCCAGCCCTGCCGCGAGGCGTTCCGGATCGACGGCTCGGCACCGGTCGTGATGGTCGCCGCCGGCACCGGGCTCGCCCCGTTCCGCGGCGCCGTCGCCGACCGCGCGGCAGCCCGGGCGGCGGGTGCCGAACTCCCGCCCGCGCTGCTGTACTTCGGCTGCGACGCCCCCGACGCCGACTTCCTGCACGCCGGGGAACTGCGGGCCGCCGAGGCGGCCGGTGCGGTCTCGCTGCGGCCCGCCTTCAGCGCCGCCCCCGTGCACGGCGCCGCCTTCGTGCAGCACCGTATCGCCGCCGAGGCCGACGAGGTCTGGGAGCTGCTGCAATCCGGCGCCCGGGTGTACGTCTGCGGCGACGGCGCCCGGATGGCACCCGGCGTCCGCGAGGCGTTCCGCGCGCTGTACCGGGACCGCACCCCGGGCAGCGACGAGGCGGCGGCCGGGCGCTGGCTCGACACGCTCGTGGCGGGCGGGCGTTACGTGGAGGACGTCTACGCGGCGGGCTGAGCGGCACCTCCCACACCGTCCCGCGCCCTCCCGGACGCGGGGCAGGCCCGGTTCCGCTTAGCTCATATCGTGAACTAAGGCATGGAAGAATCGCGCATGCCGACTGCCCGAAGGGGTATGTTGCAGGTCGGGCAGGGTTCGTGAAGGGAGCCGCATGGCGGAGCGGAACGGGCGCACGGTACGCGACCTCAGGCGGGGCAACCGCACGGCCGTGTTGCAGAAGCTGTACTTCGACGGTCCACTGAGCCGATTCGAGCTGGGCCCGGCCACCGGCCTGAGCTCCGGCTCGGTCAGCAACGTGGTCGCCGACCTGGTCGCCGACGGCCTGGTGGAGGAGGCCGGCAGCGTCGACTCCGACGGCGGCCGGCCCCGCACCCTGCTGCGCGTCGCCCCGGACAGCGGACAGATGATCGGCGTCGACGTCGGCGAGACCCGCGTCCGCGTCGAGCTGTTCGACCTGGCGCTGACCGAACTCGCCCGCACCGAGCGCCGGTTGGCCCCGCAGGGCTACGACGCCGAGGTGATCGCCGGTCATGTCCGCGACGGCATCGCCGAGGTGCTCCGCGCCGGACGGGCCGCGCCCGAGCGCCTGCTCGGCGTCGGTGTCGGTGTCCCCGGCATCGTCGAGCACACCCCGGACCAGGGTGCCGTCGTCCACGGGCAGACCATCGGCTGGGACGCGGTCCCGCTGGAGCGGCTGCTGCGCTCGGCCTCGCAACTCGCCGACGAGATCCCGTACTTCATCGACAACGGCGCCAAGACCCTGGGCCAGGCCGAGATGTGGTTCGGCGCGGGACGCGGCGCCCGCAACGCCGTGGTCGTGCTCTTCGGCTCCGGTGTCGGCGCCTGCGTGGTCACACCCGAGGTGGAGAACGGGCGGGCGGTCGAGTGGGGGCACCTGACGGTACGGGTGCGCGGGCGCCGCTGCCGGTGCGGTGCGCCCGGCTGCCTGGAGGCCTACGCGGGCGCCGAGTCGTTGCTCGCCCGCTGGCGGGAGGCGGGCGGCCGGCCGCCCGAGGGCCTCGACGAGGAGACCGCGCTCACCGCGATGCTCGCCGCCGCCTACCCGGCCGGGGGCGCCGAGGCCGACCCGGTCGCGCTGGGCGTGCTGGAGGAGACCGCCGAGTACCTCGGAGCCGGGCTGTCCGACCTGATCAACCTCTTCCAGCCGGAGCGCATCCTGATCGGCGGCTGGGCCGGGCTCCAGCTGGGCGCGCGCTTCCTGCCCGCAGTACGCCGCCACGCGACGACGTACGCACTGCGCCATCCGGCCGACAAGGTGACCATCGACCTCGGCCGGCTCGGCCCGGACGCGGTCACCGTCGGCGCGGCGATCCTGCCGCTGGCCGACTTCTTCGCCAGCGGAGGGCGCCGCCCGGAACCGGTCACCGAGGACCGCCTGCCGGCGTGGCGAGCGGCACTCCGGCAGCGGGCGCCGCGCTGAACGGGAGCCGGCGGCACCTGCGCCGGCCGCTCAGTCCGACGGTTCGTCCGTGTCCGGTACCTCGTCGGCCGGAACCTTCTCGTCCTCCGGCGGGCGGGCCGGGGTGACCTCCCACGGGTCCTCGCCGGTGCCCGCCTGCTGGTCGGGCATGTCCCTCGGGACCGGGCCCGTCTCGCGGCCCGGCTCGGGTTCCTGCTGTGCGGCCATGACGTACTCCCCTCGGCCCGGTCAGCCGACCTTTCGTCCGCGCAACGGTTCGGTGTCCATTCCCGCGCCCTGCCGCAGGCCGCCGAGGAACTCCTGGAGGACCTCGGTCGCCGTACGCCGCGGCTGCCAGCCCAGCTCGGTGTGCGCCCGGCCGCAGTCCATCAGCGGCAGCCGCAGCACGGCGTCGAACAGGTGCGGTGAGGCCGGGAGCAGATGCAGCCCCCAGGCCGCGGCGATCGCCGACCGGGCCGCCGTACGCGGCAGTCGTACCGGGCGGCTGCCCAGCAGCTCGGCGAGCACGGCCGCGTCCAGCGGCGGGTCCGCGGCGAGATTGAAGGCGCCCCGCGCACTGTCCGAGACCACCGCGAGCCGGTAGGCCTCGGCGGCGTCGTCCGTGTGCAGCGCCTGCACGGTGAGCCCCGGGATGTCCGGCAGGAACGGCAGCAACTCCGGCCGGGCCAGCGGACCCGGCAGGAACCGCCCGCCGAAGATCCGCCGCTGCTCGCTCGCCGACTGCCGCTTGAACAGGAACGCCGGCCGCATCCGCACCACCCGCACCTCGGGATGGTCCCGCTCGAACACGTCCAGCGTGCGCTCGAGATAGGCCTTCTCCCGGCAGTACGCGGCGTCCGGCCAGCCGTGCGTCGGCCAGGACTCGTCCACCGCGCGGTCCTTCGGGCCCGGCGAGTACGCGCCCACGGAGGAGGCGTGCACCAGCACCGGCACCCGCGCCGCGGCGACCGCCTCGAACACCCGGATACCGCCGAGCACATTGGTCCGCCAGGTGACCGCCGGATCGTGCGTCGGCTGGAACGCCCAGGCCAGATGGACCACCGCGTCCGCGCCCTCGCATCGCTCCGCGAGATTCTCCTGGTCGGAGGCGATGTCCACCGCGGACCACTCGGTCTTCGGCGGCGACCAGTGCGGCGTACGCCGGGCCAGTCCGCGCACCGACTTGATCCCGGGGTCCTCCGAGAGCAGCCGTACGACACTCGTGCCGACATTGCCGGTGGCGCCCGTGACGACGACCCTGCTGCCCACTGCGCTGCTCACCTTCGGCTCCTCTCGGCCCACGGATCGGCGGACGGCCGGGTACCCGGGCCCGGTCGCGCGCACACCCGGCCATGACGTGGGAGGTAATCGACCGGTGCGCCAGGTCCGGGGAGGATCGAGGACGTCAGCGCGACGGACAGGCGTCGCACCAGGTCCCACCGCCGAGGAGGCACCCCATGCCGTACTTCGAGAGCCCCGTCGACGGCACCCGTCTGTACTACATCGACCACGGCCCGGCCGACGGCCCCGTCGCCGTCTTCGTGGCCAGCGCCTATCTCGGGCACGAGATGTGGGAGTACCAGACGCTGCCGCTCGCGGAGGCCGGCTACCGCTGCGTCGCCCTGGACCGGCGGGGCCACGGCCGCTCCGACAGCCCCTGGTCGGGCTTCGACCTCGACACCCTGGCCGACGATCTGCACGGTCTGCTCGACCACCTCGACCTGCGCGGGGTCACGCTGATCGGGCACTCCATCGGCACCGGTGAGGTGCTGCGCTGCCTGACCCGGCACGGCACCGCCCGCGTGGCCCGCCTCGCCCTCGTCGCCGGCGTCAGCCCGGGCGTGGTGCGTTCGCCGGGCACCCCGGACGGCGTGGACCCGGAGGTGGTGCGCGCCGACGACGAGGTGTTCCGGCGTGACCGGGCCGCCTGGTTCGCCTCCGGTGTCGACGCCTTCTTCGCCTCCCACCTGCCCGGCAACGAGGTGTCCCCGGAGTACGTCCGCTACCTGGTCGACCTCTGCATGAGCACCGGCCCGCGGGCCGCGATGGGCATCCGGGGCGTGGTCGCCGACCTGGACGCCGTGGCCGAACTGCCCTCGGTGAACGTGCCGGTGCTCGTCGTGCACGGCACCGACGACACCTCCGCGCCCCTGGACCGCACCGCGGAGCGCGTGGCCCGGCTGGTCCCGGACAGCACCCTGAAGGTCTACGAGCGCGGCGGCCACGGCCTGTTCGTGACGCACGGGGAACGGCTCACGGCGGATCTGCGCGAGTTCATCGACGCGGGAGCCGCCCGGGACATCGCACTCGCCGGGGCGAAGTCCGACGCCTAGCCCCCGTACCGGGCCGCCTGGACCCGGTGCCGGACAGAAGAGAGCCCCGGCCGTGACGGGGGAATCACGACCGGGGCGGTCAGGTGGTGGGCACGCACGACGGTCGCCTCTCGGCGAACGGCTCCACAGGGCTTCAGCCGGACGATCGTCCCCGCGGGCAAGAGGTGAGGCCCGGGGACACTGTCCCATCCGCACCCACGCTAGTTCAACGGACAACCACCCCATGGTGTTCCAGTCGGCCATGTGACCTGCACCACTCCCCGTGGTGCTCAGGCCAGCGGGCTCCCGTCGAGCCGTTCGAGCAGGTCGGCGGGATCGGCGTAGACCGCCTCCGCCCCGGCCCGAACAAGGTCCGCCCGCGGAATCCCGCCGCACAGCACCCCCACACAGCGCACCCCGGCCTTGCCGCCCGCCTGCATGTCCCACACGGTGTCCCCGACGAACACCGCCCGCGAGGCGGGCACCCCGGCCAGCTCCAGCGCGTGTTCCACGGGCTCCGGGGCGGGCTTGCCCTCCGTTACGTCCTCCGCGCTCGCCGTGTCCGTGATCGCGTCGTCGGCGTCGATGGCCCGGCGTAGAGCGCCCAGCTCGGCGCCGCTCGCCGAGGTGGCGAGGACGACCGTCCAGCCGCCCCGGTGCAGCCGGCGCAGCAGCTCCCCGGCCCTCGGCAGGGCGGTCAGCCGGTCGCCGTACTGGCCGTACAGCGTCTTGTGCGCGGCGCTCAGCGCACCGTCCCGGTCCGGGTCGCGGTCGTCACCCAGCAGGTGGGCGATCAGGTCCATGGAGCCGAGGCCGACGGCCCGGTGCACCGCGTGCATGGGCACGTCGTGTCCGGCCTGGCGGAAGGCCTCCCACCAGGTGACGACGTGCAGGTGATTGGTGTCGACGAGGGTGCCGTCGACATCGAAGACGGCGGCTCGGTCCATCCGCGGGTCCCTTCCTGGCTCCGGCTGCGACCGGGTACCACGCCGGGCAGGTCAGGAACCCGGCACGCGCGACGGAACCCGGCCCTCGCGGGTCCAGGCCAGCAGCTCGTCGGCGGACCAGGTGGTCACCACCCGCTCGGCGGGTACCCCGCACTCCTCGGCCCGGGCGCAGCCGAGGATCTGCCAGTCCAGCTGGCCGGGCGCGTGCGCGTCGGTGTCGACGGAGAACAGCACCTGCGCGTCCACGGCCCTGCGCAGCAGCCGGCGGGGCGGGTCCAGCCGCTCGGGACGGCTGTTGATCTCCACGGCCGTACCGGACTCGGCACAGGCGGCGAACACCGCGTCGGCGTCGAACTCCGACTCCGGCCGCCCCCGCCCCGTGACCAGCCGCCCGGTGCAGTGCCCGAGCACGTCCGCGTGCGGATTCCGTACGGCGGCCACCATCCGCCGGGTCATCGAGCGGGCGTCCATCCGCAGCTTGGAGTGCACGGACACCACGACCACGTCCAGCCGCTGCAGGAGCTCAGGATCCTGGTCCAGCGAGCCGTCCTCGAGGATGTCGCACTCGATGCCGGTCAGCAGCCGGAACGGCGCCCACCGCGCGTTCAGCCCCGCCACCACCTCCAGCTGCTCACGCAACCGTGCCGGCGACAGCCCGCGGGCCACGGTCAGCCGCGGGGAGTGATCGGTGAGCGCGGTCCACTCGTGCCCGAGCGCGATCGCCGCCCGCCCCATCTCCTCGATCGGGCTGCCCCCGTCGGACCAGTCCGAATGGGTGTGGCAGTCCCCGCGGACCCGCGCCCGCAACCCGGCCCCGGCGCCGTCACCGACCGTGGCCCCGCCCTCTTCCTCCAGCTTGCGCAGATAACCGGGCACCTCCCCGGCCAGTGCCTCCCGCACCACCTGCGCGGTCTTGGGTCCCACCCCCTTGAGCGCCTCCAGCGTCCCGGCCGCCGCCCGCTCGGCGATCTCCTCCGCGGGCAGCGCGGCCAGAGTCCGGGAAGCGGTACGGAAGGCCTTCACCCGGTAGGTGGGCGCCAGCGACCGCTCCAGCAGAAACGCAATCCGGTCCAGTGCGGCGACGGGATCCATGCAACCAAGGTTCCCTCAGGCGCCCTGACGGGGCGCGGGGAACCGCGCGCCCGGTCACGCAGGGTGCGGTCGAGTCGGCGGTCCTCGGCCTCCTGGGCGGCTCCCGCGGATGAGCCGTCGGCCCGCATTGCGTTCTACGCTGAATTGCATGACCGAACAAGGTGTTCCCCACATCGCCCATCCGCGGGTGCTGGTGCACGGGGTGTGCCCGGGCAGGCCGGGCGAACCGCCCTTCAGGATCATGGAGATCGACGGTCAGGTGGTCGGTGAGGCCAGGACCGTCACCGATGTGCTGGAGACCGCCGCCTCCTACGGCATCCCCATCCACGACCTGGACGACCCGGACGCGATCCGCTGGGTGGGCGGCGGCAAGTACACCTGGACGGTGCACTGAGGCGACGGCTCAGCCGACCGTCCACTTCTGGTTGGCGCCGCCCGTACACGTCCAGATCTGCAGGCGCGTGCCGTTGGCCGAGTTGTTCCCGGTGACGTCGAGGCACTTGTCCGCCTGCGGGTTGACGATGTCGTGCGCCCCGGTGACGGTCCATTTCTGGTTCGGGCCGCCGGTACAGTCCCACAGCTGGACCGTCGAGCCGTCAGCCGTGCCGTTGCCCGTGACGTCCAGACACTTGCCGAGCGCCCCTATCGTGCCGTCCGAGCCGACCGCCCACGCTTGCGCGGCGGTGCCGTTGCAGTCGTAGAGCTGCACCGGTGTGCCGTTGGCGGAGTTCGCGCCGGCCACGTCCACGCATTTGCCGGCCAGGCCGCGTATCGGCGCTCCGGTCGCGCTGTTGCTCGTCGTCACCGACACCGAGTCCACCACCAGCTGCTGCGGGAACTGGGTGCCGGCGTCCGGGTCGCCGGGCCAGTAGCCGCCGACGGCCAGGTTGAGGATCAGGAAGAACGGCTTGTTGTCGAACACCCAGGTCTTCCCCCCGAGGTCGGCGGGCGTGCGCCGCTCGTAGACGTTCCCGTCCACGGACCAGGTGATCGAGCCGGGCGACCAGTCGACGGCGAAGGTGTGGAAGGCGTCGGCGAAGGCCTGGCCGCCCGGCAGGGTGTAGGCCGCGCCGATGCCGCCGGAGCCGGAGTAGCCGGGGCCGTGGATGGTGCCGTGCACGGTCGAGGGTTCGAAGCCGACGTTCTCCATCACGTCGATCTCGCCCGAGTCCGGCCAGTTCACGGGCGTGCCGAGCATCCAGAACGCCGGCCACATGCCCTGCCCGCGCGGGATCTTCATCCGTGCCTCGACATGGCCGTACTGGGCGTTGAACTTGCCGGCCGTGTTCAGCCGGGCGGAGGTGTACTGGCAGGTGCCGTACCAGCACTGATAGCCGGCCGGGTTCTCCTTGCGGGCCGTGATCACCAGGTGGCCCTGACCGTCCAGAGCCGCGTTGTGCGTCCCCGAGGTGTAGTACTCCCGCTCGTGGTTGTTGACGTTGTCGCCGGTCTCCAGCGTCCACTTCGAGGGGTCGACGGCGGAGCCGGCGGGCCCGTCGAACGTGTCGGAGAAGGTGGTGACGGTCGCGGCCGCCGGCGCGGCGGCCTGGGCCCGCACCGGGCCGACGGCGGCGGAGCCGACCAGCGCGGCGGACAGGGCGGCGAGGAGGTATCTGCGGAGCAGGCGTGGGGAGGCCATGGCTCTCCATTCGGCGTGGGGGTGTGACGCCTCTTGATTTAAGGAGTGAGAAAAGAGGGCGTCAATAGTCTGGTACGGACCTGTTGTTGACGGGTCATCAGGGAATCACTTGCCCGCCGGATCGCCCACGCGCCGGTGCACCGCCCGCCCGAGCCGCCGCCCCAGCAGCAGCCAGCCCAGCAGCGCACCCGTGGTGTTGAGCAGCACGTCGTCGATGTCGAAGGCCCGTCCGGTGACCAGCGCCCCCTGGACCAGCTCCACCGCCAGCATCACCGTCGCCGTGAGCGCCAGTACCCGCAGCACCCCGCGGGCGCGCGGTGCGAGGACCGGCACCAGCACCCCGAACGGCATGCCGAGGAGCGCGTTCCCGCCGATCTGCTTCACCGCGTCCGCCGTCCTCGCGTGCTCCAGATAGGCCCGCAGGGAGCGGCCCGGATGCAGGTTGCTGTGCGTCAGATGTGCCGAGGCCGGCGACGGCTCCAGGGTGATCCGGGCCAGAACGGCGGCGAACGCCACCATGCACACGAAGGCGACCAGCATCGCCGGCAGGCGCAGGGCCGGCGGAACCGCGTGCCGCGCGGCCGGCGGGCCGGTCTTCCCGGCCTTCTTCCGTTTCCCGGGTGCGCGCAGCACGGCGGGCAGCCGCGGCATGGTACGGGCCATGGAGTCCTCCAGAACTCAACCTCTCCGCGTCGTAAGCCGGTTACCCGGTAACCGGCCCGGGATGCCGCCGTCCGGACGGCTCCGGGTGCACAACGGGTTTCCGTTCACGCTCCCGGGGCACTCCGGCTGCGGATCCGCGTGCCGCCGCCCCTCCACGGGCCCGGCGGTGCTTGGATGCCCCGAGCAGAGCATCGGACACATGGCTGCACATCCGTACAGAGCGGACCGAGGAGGCGGGAGATGAACCGGCGGACGGCCCCGCGCACGGTCCTCCGCACCATCGGTGAACTCCTGCTCTGGTGGGGGGCGCTGACGCTGCTGTGGCTCGTGCTCATCAGCCCCGTCTACCTACTGGAGTGGGTCGTCGGCGGCAGCTCCGCGGCCGTCGGGGCGCTGCTGGCACGGGCCGGACGGCGGGCGGTGACCTGGCGGTGAACGGCTGGGTGCTCGCGGCGACCATCGAGGTTGGCGGGGGAGGGGCGGCCGCCCTCTGGGGCGCCACCACCGGAACCCCGGCCCGCCGGGTCGTCGCCCAGAACATGACCACCTCGGCCCTGTGCCCGGCCCTGCTGCTGCTCTCCCAGGGGTACGGCCGCCCCGCCTACGTCGACCTCGCCCTGCTGCTGGCCCTGCTCGGCCCGGTCGGCACCCTCGTCTTCGCCCGGCTCCTCTCCGACGACCTGGAAGGCGAACGCCCCAGCGCCCGGGGCCTGACCTGGACCGCCGCGGGCCTCAGCGCGGCCGTCGTGGCAGCGGTGTCCGCCGCCACCGGTCCGGGCCGCGCGATGGTGAAGCTTTTGGTCATCGGCGCCCTGCTGATCGCCGGCAATGTGATCGCCTCACGGGCGCTGTCGGGCGGCTTCCGGGGGGTGCGGGGTGGCTGACATGGGCTTCGGCGGAGCCCGGCGGTGCGCAGCCGCGGATACATGCGCGGTGCGGCGCAGGGTGTGTGCGGCAGTGGATCGCGGGGCGACGGATGTGGTTGCGGACAGGCGGCGAAGGCGCGGGGTCGTGCGGCGGTCCCGGGGCTGCACGGCGGCGGACGCGCTGCTGGCGGGCAGGGGGCAGGAGCGCGGGCCGGCCGCCACGCCGGCGACACGGTCGCAGGGGTGCGTGGCGGGCGGTTTGCCTGCGGGGCGGCTCGGGTGTGTGCGGGTCGGCGTGTTCGTGGATCGGGGTCACGGCTGCGGGGTGGCCGGCGTGCCCGGTCGGCTGGCGGGGTGCGGGGTCGCTGACGTGCCTGGTCGGCTGGTGGGGTGGGGGATGGATGACGTGCCCGCGCGGCGCCTGCGGGGATGTGCCCCGCTCCGAGTGTGCGTGGGTCGGCTGCTGGGGTGTGCGGCGGTCGATGTGCCTGGGGGGCGGCTGGGGTGCGGGCCGACCGATGGGCTCGTGGGGCGGCCGGGGAGCGGTGCGTTCGTGGATCGGCGGCACGGGTGCGAGGTGGCTGACGTCCCCGCGCGGCGCCGACGGAAATGTGCCCCGCTCCCAACGCGGGCGGATTTGGCGCAGGAGTGTGCGGCACCCGGTGTGCCTGCGGGCAGGCGGGAGGGATGCGTCGTGCCTGCGCGGCTGTCGCAGGGGGCGGCGGTGGCTGACGTACCGTCAGTCGGGCCGTCGGTCGGGCCGAGCGGAGGTGCGATGTGGACGATGCCGTGATCGTCGTCGCGCTGCTGCTGATGGCCGCCTCCGCCACCGGTGCCGTGGCCCAGCGTGACCCCGCCCGGCAGGCGCTGGTGCTGTCCGTGCTCGGGGCCGTGCTGGCCGTGCTGTTCACCGTGCTCCAGGCGCCGGACGTCGGCCTGTCCCAGCTGGCCGTCGGCTCCGCGCTCACCCCGCTGCTGATCATGCTCAGTGTGCGCAAGGTCAGACGCCGCGGCCGCTCCGACGACGCTTCCAAGGGCGGTGCGAAGTGAACCGGCTACGGCTCGCCCTGCTGGCCGTCGGCGGCGCCGGCCTCGCCGCGCTGCTCGTCGCCGCCTGCCTCGACCTGCCCCGCTTCGGCGCCCGGAGTCACCCGTACGGCACGCGGGCCGTGCACGCCTCCCTCACCCGGCACACCGCCAACACCATCGCCTCCGTCAACTTCGACCAGCGCGCCTACGACACCCTCGGCGAGATGAGCATCCTGTTCGCCGCCGTCCTCGGCTGCGTGGTGCTGCTCCGCCAGGCCCGCGACGAACACCGGGCACAGCCGCAACCGGCCGAGGTGGCCCGGCCGGTGCGCCGCTACGCCCTGATCGTGCTGCCCGTAGCCCTGGTCACCGGCCTCTACGTCATCGCCCACGGCCAGCTCAGCCCCGGCGGCGGCTTCCAGGGCGGAGTCGTCGCCGCGACCTCCCTGCACCTGCTCTACCTCGGAGCGGACTACCGTGCGCTGGAACGCGTCCGCCCGCTCGCCGTCTACGAGACGTCCGACGCGCTCGCCGTCTCCTCCTACCTCCTGCTGGGCCTCGCCGGAATCCTGGCCGGGACCGCGTTCCTGGCCAACACGCTGCTGCCGTACGGCACCTTCAACACCCTGACCTCCGGCGGCACCGTCCCTTTGCTGAACGCCGCCATCGGTATCGAGGTGGCGAGCGCCGTCGTCGTCCTGCTCGCCAACTTCCTCGACCAGGCCGTGGAGATCGAGGAGGAACACGGGAGCCGATGACCGCCGTGATGCACGTCCTTCCCTATCTGATCGCCGCCTACGTCTTCCTGACCGGCTGCTACGGCCTCGCCACCAGCCGCAACCTCATCCACGCCGTCGGCTGTCTCGCCGTCTGCCAGTCCTCCACGTACGTGCTGCTGCTGGCGGTCGGCTACCAGAACGGCGCCACCGCCCCCGTCTTCTCCGACATCAAACCCGGCTCCCGGCCGGTGGTCGACCCGGTCGTGCAGGCACTGACCCTCACCGACATCGTCGTCGGCGCCACCGTCACCGCGCTGCTGCTCGCGCTCGTCCTGCAGATCGCCAAGCGACACGGCACGGTGGACCCCGACGAACTGCGGGAGTTGCGCGGCTGATGCACCACCTGCTCCCGCTGCTCCCCGCGATCCCCCTGCTCGGCGCCGCCCTGCTGGTGGCCACCGGCCGCCGTCTGCCCCGGTTCGCCGCCGAGATCACCGGTTTCGTGGTCTCCGGCGGTACGGCCGCCCTCGCGCTCGTGCTGCTGCTGAACTCCTCCCCGCCGATGGTCGAGTGGGTCGGCGGCTGGCTGCCCGCCGGAGGCGAGAGCGTCGGCATCGTCGTGATCGGCGACGGGCCCGCGCTCGGCATGGCCGCGCTGGTCTCGCTGCTGACGCTGGCCGCCCTCGCCTACTCCTGGCGCTACTTCGACGAACCGCCGCGCGGCCACCCCGGCGCCTTCACCGCGCTGATGCTGGTCTTCCAGGGCGCCATGTGCGGGTTCGCCATCGCCGGTGACCTGTTCAACGCGTTCGTGTTCTTCGAGCTGATGAGCGTGGTGGCCTACGCCCTCACCGGCTACCGCATCGACGAGGCGAAGGCCGTACAGGGCGCGCTGACCTTCGGTGTCGTCAACTCCCTCGGCGCGTACGCCATGCTGATGGGCATCGGCCTGCTGTACGCCCGTACCGGCGAACTGGCCATGACGAAGATCGGCCGCGGTCTCGACACGGCGGCGGGCCACGGCGGACCGGACGCGCTGGTCCTCGCCTCCTTCGTCCTGGTGCTGACCGGGCTGCTGGTGAAGGCGGCCGCCGTACCCTTCCACTTCTGGCTGCCGGACGCGCACGCCGTCGCCCCCACCCCGGTCTGCATGCTGCTGTCCGGCGTGATGGTCGAACTCGGCGCCTACGGCGTCTGGCGGGTGTACGGCACCGTCTTCGCCGGACCCGGCGGCATCCCCGCCGCCGACCTGACCCGGGCCCTGGTGACCCTCGGCACCCTCACGGCCGCGACCGGCGCCGTCATGTGCTGGTACCAGCGGCACATCAAACGGCTCCTGGCGTACTCCACCATCGCCCACACCGGCCTGTTCCTCGTGGGCCTCGGCGTCCTCACCCCGCAGGGCGATGACGGAGTCGCCCTGTACATCCTCGGCCACGCCGGAGTGAAGGCCGCGCTGTTCGCCTGCGCGGGCGTGCTGCTCGACCGGTACGGCAGCGTCGACGAGCACGCCCTGCACGGCCGGGCCCGCGAACTGCGCGCCACCGCCGTGATGTTCGCCGTGGCCGCCCTCGGCCTCGCGGGCCTGCCCCCGTTCGGCACGGCGCTCGGCAAGGCGGTCACCGAGGAGGCGGTCGGCGGCCCGCTCACCGTGGTGTACGTGGCCGCCTCCGCGATCACCGCCGGAGCCGTCCTGCGCGTCACCGGGCGGGTGTTCCTCGGGCTCGGGCCGCGCCCCAAGGACGCCGACTCCGACCTGGAGACCAGCGGATCCGAGGAGGAACCCGAGACGACCGGCCCGCTGAGCCGGATCCCGGACACCATGACAACCGTGCCCGCCGTGCTCCTCGCCGCCGCCCTCGCCGTCGGTGTGGCGCCCGGCTTCGGCGACCTGGTCGCCCGCTCCGTCAACGAGGGCGGATCGGGCGGCGCCCACGCCGTGGCGCAGTGGACGGCGCACGGCGTGCTGCTGGGCCTGGCCTCCACCGCGCTGGCCGTGGCCCTCGCCGGTCTCGCCGTGACCCGCCCGGACTGGACCGCCGCCCCCGACTGGGCCCGCCCCCTGCGCCGACTGCAGTCCGGCCACGTCGGCGACTACGTGGCCTGGCTGCTCGTGGGCGCCGCGGTACTGGGCGCGCTGGCGTTGCCGGGAGTGCTCGGCGGCTGACCGGACCCCCGGGTGAAGGCTGTGCGACGGCTGTCTGAATTCTGTGTGCGGCGGAACCAAGTCCCGGGTAAGGACCTCGCATTACCGGTGGGAATTCGATGACGCGTGATTAAAGAAATGCCCTGTACGCGGTGAGAGTTTCCTTGAAGATCGGCCACTCGGCGGTTGCGGAGGCGCGCCGTGACGAAGACTGCTGCGCATGGCCACGAACGTCCTCGACGCAGCCCCGCCCACCGGTGCGGACCGTCGCCCACCATGGCGATCACCGGAGGGCGAGCCCGCGTACGCGCGGCCGGCGCTGCTGCTCCTCACCGTCCTCGCCGCCGTTCTCTACAGCTGGGGCATCGACCACAGCCTGTACCACACGTTCTATGCGAGCGCCGCCCGCAGCATGACCGAGAGCTGGAAGGCGTTCTTCTACGGCTCATTCGACCCCGGGAATTCCATCACGCTCGACAAATTGCCGGGATTCCTGTGGCCGCAGGCGCTCTCCGCACGGCTTTTCGGATTCCATCCGTGGACGCTGGTCCTGCCCCAGATCCTGGAGGGGGTGGCAAGCCTGCTGGTCCTGCACCGTGTGGTGCGCCGCTGGGCGGGGACGCATGCGGCGCTGATCGCCTGCACGGCCTTTCTCGTGACGCCGGTGGCGGTCGGGTTGTTCCGCACCGCGGTCGAGGACCCCGCGTTCACGCTGTGCCTGCTGCTGGCGGCCGAGGCCACCCAGCGCGCGGCCCGTGACGGCCGGCTGCGCCCCCTGGTGCTGGCCGGTGTCTGGGTCGGTGCCGGTTTCCAGGCCAAGATGCTGGAGGCGTGGGCCGTACTGCCGGCGCTCGCGCTGGTCTACCTGGTGTCGGCCCCGCTCACGCTGCGGCGGCGCCTGGTCCACCTCGGTGTGTCCGCCGTGGTGATGACCGCCGTGTCGGCGTCATGGATGCTGGCCGTCACCCTCACCCCGGCCAAGGACCGGCCGTACGTGGATGGCACCACCAACAACTCCGCGTTCAGCATGGTGGTCGGCTACAACTTCCTGAATCGTTTCTCCTCGCTCGGCATCAGCGCGGCGGCCACGGGCAGCGTCAGCGCGACCCAGGGCGGCGGAGGCGGCCACGGCGGCACCGCACGGGCCTTCGGCGGGGCAGGCGCCGGACAGGCCCTCGGCGAGGCCGGTGCTCGCGGATCCCATGGCGGCCGGCTTGGCCGGGACGCAGGCGGAACGGCGGCCGACCGGGCCACGACCGCCCGGGCGGAGACCGGCCGACAGGCCGCCGGAGGGTTCGATGATGGCCAGGACGGCTGGTCGAAGATGTTCGGTACGGCGCTCGCCTCGCAGACCGGCTGGTTGTACCCGTTCGCCGCGGTGGCCGCCGTGTGCGGACTGCTGTGGTGCCGGGGTCGGCCGCGCACCGACCGGCTGCGCGCCGGATACATCCTGTGGACCGCCTGGCTCGCTCTGTACTTCCTGGTCTTCAGCGCCGGCAGCGTCGCCGGCCACACCTACTACATGGGCGTGATCGCGGTGCCGCTCGCCGCGCTCACCGGCGCCGGGACCGTGCTGATGTGGCGCGCGCACCGGGCCGGCGGGCGCCGCGCCTGGGTCCTGCCGGGCGCGGTCGCGGCGACGGCCGCCTGGGGCGCGTACCTCGCCGGGCAGTTCCGCTCGTTCGTGCCCTGGCTGGCGCCCACCGTGGCCGTGCTCGCCGTCGCAGCCGTCGTGCTGCTCCTCCTGACCCGGCCCGGCCGGCCGCGCGCCGGAGGACGCCTCGCCCTCGCCGGGCCGGCCGCGTCCCTGGCCGCTCTGCTCCTCGCGCCGAGCGCATGGGCCGTACAGGTCTTCAACCCGGCCTATCGCACCTCCGTCATGGGGACGGTCGGGCCGACCGGCACGGGCCGCGGCCTCTCAGCGGCACGACCGGGACCCGGGTGGTCCGGCCGGGCGGCCCGCGACGGCGCGCGTGGCACGGACCTGAGCGGATACGGCGGCCGGGGCGGCTTGCGGGGTTCCGCCGACAGCGGCACCCTGTCCGCGGACCAGCGCCGGCTGCTCGACTACACCCGAGCCCACCAGGGCTCTGCCACCTACACGTTCGTCACCGGCGGCTGGAGCACCGCCTCGCCGTACATCCTGGCGACCGGCGCCCACGTCGTCTCGCTCGGCGGCTTCAGCGGACGCGTGCCGTACCCCACGGAAGAGCGGTTCCGGCAGCTGGTCGACGCGGGCAAGGTCCGGTACGTACTGCTGGGCGGCGGCCGTGGCATGGGCTTCCCGAGCGCCGGCACAAAGAGGCCCACCGGAACGGAGAGCACCACCGGCAAGGAGAGGGGCGTCGCCATGGGGACGACCGCCGGCACCGGGAGGACGGCCGCCGCGCAGATCACCCGCTGGGTGGAGTCCGCCTGCACCGAGGTCCCGGCCGCGGCCTACGGCGGAACGGCCGCACCCGGCGCCGCGCCGACGGGCACGGCCCAGACGCTCTACCGCTGCGGTCCCGGTCGGTAGCATGATCCCGTCCCGGCAGTGATCAGGCGAGGAGCGGATCGTGCGAGACATCGCCGTCTTCAGCGGCAGTGCCCACCGGGACCTGGCCCGTGAGGTCTGCGCCCATCTCGGCGTACCCCTCAGGCCGGCCCGGATCAGCCGGTTCGCCAACGACTGCCTGGAGGTGCAGCTTCAGGCGAACTGCCGGGAACGGGACGTCTTCCTGATCCAGCCGCTGGTCCGGCCGGTGCAGGAACACCTGGTGGAACTGCTGCTGATGTGCGACGCCGCCCGCGGCGCCTCCGCGGCCCGGATCACCGTGGTGATGCCGCACTACTCCTACGCCCGCTCGGACAAGAAGGACGCGCCGCGCATCTCCATCGGCGGCCGGCTGGTCGCCGATCTGCTGGTGGCGGCGGGCGCGAGCCGGGTGCTCGCCATGACCCTGCACTCCCCGCAGGTGCACGGCTTCTTCTCGGTGCCGGTCGACCACCTGAACGCGCTGCACGAACTCGCCGCGCACTTTCGCCGGTACGACCTGACCCGCACCACCGTCGTCTCACCGGACCTCGGCAACGCCAAGGAGGCCGCCGCCTTCGCCCGGCTCATCGGCGCCCAGGTGGCGGCCGGCGCCAAACAGCGGTTCGCGGACGACCGGGTGAGCATCAGCTCCGTCATCGGCGAGGTCACCGGCCGGGACGTCATCGTGCTGGACGACGAGATCGCCAAGGGCAGCACCGTGCTGGAACTCCTCGGCCGACTACGGGAGTTGGGTGCCCGTTCGGTCCGGGTGGCGTGCACGCACGGGCTGTTCGCGGCCGGCGCGCTGAAGCGGCTGAGCGAGCAGCCGGACGTACTGGAGATCGTCTGCACCAACACCGTGCCGGTGCCCGCGGAGGAGGAGCACACCGACAAGCTGCGGGTGCTCTCCATCGCCCCGGCGCTCGCGGAGGCGGTACGGCGCATTCACAACGGTGAATCGGTGAGCGCCCTGTTCGAGCACTCGTAGAGCGCAGCGGCGAAGGCGTTCGCCAGTCCCGCTCACAGTGAGCCGGACGCGGCCTCGGACCGGGCCAGGGCCGCGTCCAGCGTGGGTTGTGCGGGCAGCAGCCGGGACAGACCGGTGACCCGGAAGACGCGCAGGGTCAGCGGGTGGGCGCACACCAGGTGCAACTGCCCGCCGCCGCCCAGTACCCGCGCACGGGCCCGGTACAGCAGCCGCAGCCCCGAGCAGTCGAAGAACGTGACCGGCCGCAGGTCGATGACGACGCGGGCGCCGGGCCGGCCGGTGACCCGGTCCAGCGACGGGCCGATCTCCGTCGCCGAGACCAGGTCGATCTCGCCCCGCAACTCCAGCACCGTGTGAGCCCGGTGCTCGTACACACGGAGGTGACGGGTGAGTGATGCAGGCTCGTCCCGCACGACGGCTTCACCTCCCACCCGCGCCCGGACGTCGGTCTCCCGATCGTCAAGTTACCCTTGATGGAAGGAATTTGAGCATGTTCGATTGACATATGTCTTCGAGTTTGGCGGTTGCCGTCCGGTAACCGCGCTCAAACAACCGGTCAGTCGACCAGAAGGACCAGCTTCCCGGTCGTCCGTCCCGTGTCGCCCTCTTCATGCGCCTTCGCCGCGTCCGCCAGGGGGAAGGCCCCGGCGATCGTCGCCTTCAGCTTCCCCGACTTCACCAGCTCCGTGATCGCCTCCATCCCCGCCCGGTCGGCGTCCACCAGCATGCGCACGGCACGTACGCCGAGCCGGTCGGCCTCCTCGTAGAACTCCGTCGAGCCCAGGGGCAGGATCGACACCACGACACCACCCGGCCGCAGCACCTTCAGCGACTCGACGGACGTGTCCCCGCCGAGCGTGTCCAGCACCACGTCGACGTCCCGCACCGCATCGGTGACCTCGGTCGTCCGGTAGTCGATCGGCTCGTCCACGCCGATCTCCCGCAGGAAGTCGTGCTTGCCCGCACTCGCCGTGCCGATCACATACGCGCCGCGCGCCTTGGCGATCTGCACGGCCATGTGCCCGACACCGCCCGCCGCCGCGTGGATCAGCACCCGCTGCCCGGGCCGTACGTCCGCGTGCTCGGTCAGCGCCTGCCAGGCGGTCAGCGAGACCAGCGGCAGCGCGCCCGCCTGGGCGTGGTCGATCGAGGCCGGCTTGTGCGTCAGGGCGCGGACCGGGGCGATCACATACTCGGCGTGCGAGCCGTGGCCGTACGGGTAGGGCAGCATGCCGAAGACCTCGTCGCCGGGCTCGAAGGCGACCACGCCGACCCCGGTCTCGGCGACCTCGCCGGAGACGTCCCAGCCGAGGACGAACGGCGGCTCGCCCAGGAAGCCGCCGGTGGCCCGGTGCTTCCAGTCGGTGGGGTTGACCCCGGCGGCCCGCACCCGGACCAGCACCTGGTTGGGGCCCGGCTGCGGCCGTTCCACCCGTACTTCCCTCAAGACCTCGGGACCGCCGAGGACGTCCTGGCTGATGGCTCGCATCGTGTTCACATCGCTCATGGGCACCCAGCCTGCCGGGGTCGGCCCGCCCGGGAAATGGCATGATTGCCAAGCTTCGATAGGATCGTGCCATGCGTGGCACACCGAAGACCAAGCCGCATCCCGAACGGGTGGCCGTTCTGGCCCTCGACGGCGCCTACCCCTTCGAGCTGGGCATCCCCAGCCGTATCCTCGGCGCCGCCGACGGCCGTTACGAGGTGCTGACCTGCACGGTCGACGGCCGTCCGGTGCGCACCAACGCCGACTTCACGATCGGTGTCGAGCACGGCCCGGAGCTCCTCGAGACGGCGGACACGGTGGTGATCACCTCGATGCCGCCCGCGTACATCCCCGCCGAGCTGCCGGACACGGTCGCCGCGGCCCTCGCCCGGATCCGCCCGGACGCACGGATCGTCTCGATCTGTACGGCCGCGTTCGTGCTCGCCGAGGCCGGACTGCTCGACGGCCGCCGCGCCACCACGCACTGGCAGGTGGCCGACGTGTTCCGCCGCCGGTTCCCGAAGGTGGACCTCGACCCGGACGTCCTCTTCGTCGCCGACGGCCGGATGCTCACCTCGGCCGGCGCCGCCTCCGGTGTGGACATCTGCCTGCACATCGTCCGCACCGACCACGGCAGTGAGCTGGCCAACTCCGTGGCCCGCCGCTGTGTCGTCCCGCCGTTCCGGGACGGCGGTCAGGCCCAGTACATCGAGCAGCCGGTCCCCGTCAGCGGCGCGGCGAGCACGGCCGCGACCCGCGCCTGGGCCCTGGCGCGCCTGGACGAGCCGCTCACCCTGACCGACCTCGCCGGCCACGCCCGGATGAGCCTGCGCACCTTCGCCCGCCGCTTCACCGACGAGGTCGGCCTCAGCCCCGGCCGCTGGCTGATCCAGCAGCGCGTCGCCCGCGCCCGGCATCTGCTGGAGGCCAGCGACCTGCCGGTCGACCGGATCGCCGCCGAGGTCGGCTTCGCCACCGGCGCCTCGCTGCGCCAGCACCTGCACGCGGCGATCGGGGTGTCCCCGCAGGCGTACCGGCGCACGTTCCAGCAGACCCGCTGAACCATTCCGGCCGACCGGGGCGGACCCGGTCGGCCGCCCACGCACTCACTCGGCGGCGTACACCCGCTCACCCCCCACGTAGGTGAACGCCACCGCCGTCTCCGCGATCGCCTCCGGCGGCCCGGCGAACGGATCGCGGTCCAGCACCACCAGATCGGCGAGCGCGCCGACGGCCACCCGGCCGGTGTCGTCCAGATGGTTCACGTACGCCGCCCCGGCCGTGTACGCCGTCAGCGCGTCCGCGAGAGCGAGCCGCTCCTGCGGCAGGAACACCGGTCCGGTGCCGCCCGGCTCGACCCGGTTGACCGCGACATGGATGCCCTGGAGCGGATCGGGGCTGCTCACCGGCCAGTCGCTGCCCGCCGCCAGCCGGGCGCCGGAGCGCAGCAGGGCGCCGAACGGGTACTGCCAGGCGGCCCGTTCGGGTCCGAGGAAGGGGATCGTCAGCTCGTCCATCTGCGGCTCGTGCGCGGCCCACAGCGGCTGGATGTTCGCGGTGGCGCCGAGCCGGGCGAAGCGGGGCACGTCGTCCGGGTGGACGACCTGGAGGTGGGCGAGGTGCGGGCGGGTGTCGCTCGGCCCGTTCGCGGCACGGGCCGCCTCGACGGCGTCCAGCGCGTCGCGTACGGCGCGGTCGCCCAGCGCGTGGAAGTGGCACTGGAAGCCGAGGGCGTCCAACTCCGTGACGTACGCGGGGAGTTGTGCCGGATCGATGAAGCTCTTGCCGCGGTTGGCGGTCGCGCACCCGCACCGGTCGAGATACGGGTCGAGCAGCGCGGCCGTGCCGTTCTCGGCGACCCCGTCCAGCATCAGCTTCACCGTGCCCGCCCGGAACCGGCCGTGGCTCAACGCCGCCCGCTTCTCCGCCAGTTCGGGGATCTGCTCGGCCCCGCGCTCCCGGTCCCACCACAGCGCCCCCCGCACCCGCGCGGTGAGCGAGCCGTCCCGCGCCGCCGTCAGATACGCCTCGGCCGGGTCGTCCATGCCGAGGAAGTCGCCGATCAGGGCGTCCTGCCAGGCGGTGATGCCGAGCGCGTGCAGATGCCGCTGGGCGTGCAGCAGTGCGGCCAGCCGGTCGGCCGGTGTGGCGGGCGGGGTGAGCCGGCCGACCAGCTGCATCGCGCCCTCCTGGAGCGTGCCGCTCGGCTCCCCGGAGGCGTCCCGCTCGATCCGCCCGTCGGCCGGGTCGGGCGTGTCCCGGCCGACGCCGGCGAGCTGAAGTGCCCGGCTGTTGACCCAGGCGCCGTGGTGATCCCGGTTGGGCAGGTACACCGGCCGGTCCGGTACGACCGCGTCCAGCAGCTCCTTGGTCGGCGTACCGCCCGCGAACGCCTCCATCGACCACCCGCCGCCCAGGATCCACTCCCGCTCCGGATGGGTGTCGGCGTACGCGCGTACGGCGGCCACCGTCTCCGCGGCCGTCGCCCGGCCCGACAGATCGCACTGGGCCAGCTCCAGGCCCGCCGGCACCGGATGGATGTGCGCGTCCTGGAAACCGGGCAGCAGCAGCCGCCCGGCGAGCTCGACCACCTCCGTGCCCGGCCCGGCCAGCTCGCGCAGTTCGTCCCCGCCCACCGCGGTGATACGGCCCCCGGTGACGGCGACGGCGGTCGCGCTGCGGCCCTCGGGGGTGAGAACGGGGCCGCCGGTGAACAGCAGATCAGCGTGCATGATGCCTTTCCTGGTGGGTCAGTTGGAGGTGGTGAGCAGCTCGGGCGAGTCCGCGTCGGTGCCCGCGCCGGTGCGGAAGTACGGCGACCTGCGCACCCACTTGGCCCAGACGGCGACCACGAACCCGGAGACGATCATCGCGACCGGCATGAGCAGCAGGAACCAGCCGTTGTCCGCCCGGAGTTCGAGATGGTCGGCGGAGTCGTAGAAGGACCAGCCGAGGTAGCCGCCGAGGCCCAGCAGGGCGAGCGCGCTGAGCGTGGGCAGCACCACCGCCCGGACACCCTGCCACCAGTCGTCCCGCAGCAGCGAGCGGAACCGTACGGCGGCCGCCAGCGCGGTGAGCGCGTAGGACAGGGCGACGACGATGCCGACCGCGTTCACGATCGCGTCGATCATGTCGGCGAGGCGCGGGATCACCAGCGCGCCCGCCGCCACCACGACGGCCAGCGCCCCGATCAGCAGCGTCCCGGCCGCCGGTGTCCCGTACCGGGTGCTGACCTTGGACCACACGGGCCCGAGGGTACGGTCCCGGCTCATCGCGAACATCCCGCGTGCCGTAGGGATGACCCCGGCCTGCAGCGAGGCCACCGCCGAGAACATCAGGGCGACCAGCGGCAGCGCGGCCAGCGGCCGGTCGGCCAGCCGGTCCCCGTAGTACGCGAGCCCCTGCGCCCCATGACCGGCCAACTCCCCCTGGGACAGCACCCGTTGGAAGGCGAGCGAGCCGAGCAGGAACAGTCCGAGCATCGTCACCAGAGTGATCGTCCCGGCCCGGGAGGCGTCCCGGGGATCGCGCACCTCCTCGTTGACGGTGAACGCCGCCTCGAAGCCCCAGTAGCAGAACACCGACAGCAGCAGGCCCTGCGCCAGCGCGGTCGCCGAGGGGATCGAGAACGGGTCGAACCAGGAGAGGCTGAAGGAGTGCGGTCCGGTGACGATGCCGTAGCCGCAGAACCCGAGCAGGACGACGTACTCGAAGACCAGCAGCCCGGTCTGCAGCCGGGCCGCCGTGCGGACCCCGGTCACGGCGGTCAGGGTGACCGCGACCAGGGCGACGATCCCGACCGCCGTCGTCTGCGCGGTCGAGCCCGGATCGAGGCCGAGCGAGCCGATCCGGTGCAGCCCCGCCTCCCCGGCCAGCTGCAGCAGCGCCGATCCGGTGACCGCCGTGGTGTAGGCGAGGAAGGCGACGCTCGCCACGAAGTTCACCCAGCCGACCATGAAGCCGAGCCAGGGGCTGAGTGAACGCCCCACCCACACATAGCCGTTGCCCGCGTTCGGCTCCACCCCGTTCAGCCGTGAGTACGCCCCGGCGATGCCGAGGACGGGCAGGAACGCCAGCAGCATGATGGCCGGCAGATGCGGGCCGACCACCCCCGCGGTCACGCCCAGCCCGATGCCGATGCTGGTCGTCGCGGCCGTACTGGAGGCGGCGACGGCGACGCCGTCCACCACGCTCAGGGACTTGCGCAGCTCGGGCCGCGCAGGGGGATCCACGCCGAGGGGTCTGTCGCTCATGGCCGGTTCTCCGCTCGCACCGCGGGGCCCCGGACGGCCCCGGTGACCGGACATGAAACTGCCGGGGGCCTTAACAGGTCAACGGTGTTGTCGTAAGGTGCCGGGCACGTCCAGGGAGGCCCCATGACCGACCGCGTCGTCCCGCCCGCCGCCCGGCAGCGCCGCCGCCCCACCAAACAGGGCGTCGTGCTGTCCGAGGAGCTGATCGTCGCCACCGCCCTGCGGCTGATCGAGGAGCACGGCGCCGACGCGCTCTCCGTGCGCCGCCTCGGCCGGGCCCTGGGCGCCGATCCCAGTTCCCTCTACCGGTACTTCCGGCACACCGACGACCTGATGCTGGCCATCGCCGACGAGCTGATCGGCCAGACCCTGCGCACCTGGCGGCCCACCGGCGACTGGACGGCCGACCTGCGCGATCTGGGCCTGCGCATGCACGCCGGCGCCCTCAGGCACCCCCGGGCGGCCATGCTCAGCGCCCACCGCGTCACCGGGCGCGGCCACGAGATCCAGGCCGTGGAGAGCATCCTCGGCGTGCTGCGCCGGGCCGGTTTCCCGGACCCGGAGGCGGTACGGATCTACCACGCCTTCGTCGACCAGGCCCTCGCCTTCGGCGCCCTGGACTCCGCGGGCACCGCCCTGCCGCGGGCCGCGCGCGAGGCCGAGGCGCAGGTGTGGCGCGGCACCTACGGCCGGCTGCCCGCCGACACCCACCCGCACATCGCGGCCACCGCGCCCCATCTGGTGGCCACCATGCGCTCCAGCTCCTACCCGGCCGCTCTCGACCTGCTCCTGTCGGCCGCCCGGACACGCCTTGATCACATTCGTGCGGGGACCCGGGGCTGACGGCCACACTGGACGGGACCCGTATCCCGAGGAGGCCGTACGCCATGACCCCACCGCCCGCCCGCACCCCCGCAGAGCGCACCAAGGACACCCTCCACCGGCTGGAGAACGACGTGGACGTCTGGGTCGCCACCGCCGACTCCGACGGCGGCGTCCCCTACCTCGTCCCGCTGTCCTTCGTCTGGGACGGCGCCACCCTGCTGATCGCCACCCCGGCCGAGAGCCCCACCGGCCGCAATCTCGTGGCCACCGGCCGGGCCCGCCTCGGCCTCGGCCCCACGCGGGACGTCGTCATGATCGAGGGCACCGTCCAGTCGGTGACCCCGGAGGACCTCCCCGAGGAGGACGCCGAGGTCTTCGCCGGCAAGACCGGCTTCGACCCCCGCCAACTCTCCACCCGCTACCTGTACTTCAGGATCCTCCCGCAACGGGTCCAGGCCTGGCGCGAGGCGAACGAGCTGAGCGGCAGGGAGCTGATGCGCAACGGGCGGTGGATCGCCCCGTAAGGGGCGCGGGGAAGGGCGCGAGCAACCACGACACACCCGCACCCGCGCGTGGCCCGCACCCCGGCGGCGGCTCGGCGGCTCAATCAACGCCCCCCTTCTTGGAGGCCACGGGCCAAACCCCGGTGGACCGGGCGATGGCCCGCGCCCCCGCGCGATGAACCGCGCTCTGCACGACAGCGAAGATCGCCCCCTGCACCGCCGCGGCCAGCAGAATCTCTCCCCACCCCCGGTCCTGGTCCAGCGCATCGGGGGCCTCCTCCTCGTGCCGGAGCACCATCCACGCCTTCTGGAAGGCGATGCCGGCCAACGCGCCACCCGCCCAGCTGAGCACGAAACCGATCGGCTGGTAGACGAAGGGAAGCTTTTTCTTCTTTTTCTTGGCCATGTGTGACTCCTTCCTCGTCGAACGGCCCTCACACGGCACGCCCCTCGGCGGCCACCCGTTCGCCAGCAGGGACCGGCCCCGGCGCCGTACCGTCCCCGAACGGCCGCCCGCCCAGCTCCTCGCGGTGGTGCGGACTCCGCCAGCCGGCCAGATCGGGGCCGAGGGGCACGATGCCGGTGGGGTTGATACCGGTGTGCACCTGGTAGTAGTGCCGCTTGATGTGGTCGAAGTCGACCGTGTCACCGAACCCGGGTGTCTGGAACAGGTCCCGGGCGTACGCCCACAGCACCGGGTTCTCCGCCAGCTTCCAGCGGTTGCACTTGAAGTGCCCGTGGTAGACGGCGTCGAACCGGACCAGCGTGGTGAACAGCCGGATGTCCGCTTCCGTGAGGGTGTCGCCGACCAGATACCGCTGTCCCGCCAGCCGCTCGGCGAGCAGTTCCAGCCGCCGGAAGACGCCCGCGCACGCCTCCTCGTACTCCTTCTGCCGCGGGGCGAACCCGGCCTGGTACACGCCGTTGTTCACGTCCTCGTACACCTCGGCCATCACCTGGTCGATCTCCTCGCGCCGGCCGGCCGGATACAGGTCGGGCGCGCCGGTGCGGTGCAGGGCAGTCCACTCGGTGGCCAGGTCCAGGGTGAGCCGCTGGTAGTCGTTGGTGACCAGCCGTCCGCTGGGGACGTCGACGACCGCGGGAACGCTGACCCCGCCCGGGTAGCCGGTCTCGCGCCGGTCGTAGGCCTCGCTCAGGAAGCGGATGCCGAGCACCGGGTCCCGGCCGTCCGGGTCCAGTGTGAACCGCCAGCTGCGGTCGTCCTGGATCGGATCCGCGACCGCCATCGGCAGCGCGTCCTCCAGGCCCAGCAGCCGGCGCGAGATCACCGCCCGGCTCGCCCATGGACAGGCGCGCGAGACCACCAGCCGGTAACGGCCCGCCTCCACCGGCCAGCCGTCCCGGCCGTCGGCGGTGATCCGGTCCGTGAAGTGGCTCCTGGACCGGGTGAACGTCTTGTGCCCGTAGGCACGGTTTCCGTCGCCGCCCATGACTCCTCCTCGCCGCCTGCCGCCTCCCGGCCGCCTGCTGCCTCTGGGCCCTGCGTTCCCCGTTTTCCGCCGCCCGCACGGTGTGATCCGACTCCTCGGGGGCAGTCGGCGTTAGGTGAGCGGGACATCCTCGGAACGGCGGCGGGCCGCACGGACGGCCGCGGACGCCGGGACGGCCGCCACGCCCGCCGCGGACGACGGCGAGAGGCGCCGTGGGGCGCCTGTCACGGGCTCGGGGGCCGACCGGCACACCAGGGTCACCGTCCTGGTGGCGCTCGCCGCCAACCTGGTGATCGCGGTCGCCAAGGCCGTCGGCGGTGTCCTCGCGGGCTCGCCGGCGCTGCTGTCGGAGGCCGCGCACTCCGTCGCGGACAGCCTCAACGAGGTGTTCCTGCTGGCCGCGCTGCGCCGCAGCCGCCGCCCCGCGGACCGACGGCACCCCTTCGGCTACGGCAAGGAACGCTTCTTCTGGTCCCTCCTCGCCGCCGTCGGCATCTTCGTCATGGGCGGCTGCTTCTCGTTCTTCCAGGGCGCCGAGGCGCTGCGCCAGGGCACCGAGGAGACGTTCAGCGGCTATGTCGCGGGCCTGATCGTGCTGGGCGTCGCCCTCGTCGCCGAGGGCGCCTCGCTGCTGCGAGCCCTGCACCAGGCGCGCCGGCAGGGCGGCGGCCCCGGCGCCGTGCGCGACCCGGCGCTGCGCACCGTCATCGCCGAGGACGGCACGGCGGTGCTCGGTGTGACGCTCGCGCTCGCCGGGATGGGCCTGCACATGGCGACCGGGCAGGTGGTGTGGGAGGCGTCCGCCTCGCTGGCCATCGGCGTCCTGCTGGTGTACGTCGCCTACCGGCTGGGCCGTGACGCCCGCGACCAGCTCATCGGCGAGGCCGCCGACCCGGAGCTGAGCGGCAGGATCCACTCGCTGCTTCAGGACCAGCCGGAGATCGACAGCGTGGAGGCGCTGTTCACGATGAAGATGGGGCTCGACTCCACCCTGGTGGCCGCCCGCATCGACCTGGTGCCGGGCCTGGACAGCGAGCGGGTGGAGGAGGTCGCCGTGCGCATCAAGCGGTCCCTGGCCCAGAGGTTCCCCGCGGCCGACCAGATCTTCCTCGACGTGACCGACCGGCCGGCGGGCGAGGCAGGAGAAAGCCCCGCCGCGACGGGGGAACGCGGCGGGGCCTGACGCACGCGTGCCCGCCCCGGGACGGGCTCACACCTGCCCCGCGCAGATTTTTCTGAATCCCGCCGGTACCCGGCGCGAATCAGCTCTCGTCAGCCCTGGTCGACGCGCTCCAGCACGAACACCGGGATCTCCCGCGAGGTCTTCTTCTGGTAGTCGGCGTACGGCGGGTACGCGGCGACGGCCCGCTCCCACCACCGGGCCTTCTCCTCGCCGGTGACCTCACGGGCCCTCATGTCCTGCTTGACCGGCCCGTCCTGCAGCTCGACATGCGGATCGGAGGTGACGTTGAAGTACCAGACCGGGTGGTTGGGCGCGCCGCCCTGCGAGGCGACCACCGCGTACGTCCCCTCGTGCTCCACCCGCATCAGCGGCGTCTTGCGGATCTTCCCGCTCCTCGCGCCCCTGGTGGTCAGCACGACGACCGGCAGCCCGGTGTCCATCAGCGTCGTGCCCTTCGTCCCGCCGGAGCTCTCGTACAGCTCGACCTGCTCGCGTACCCACTGCGCCGGGCTGGGCTCGTACTCGCCCTCAAGAGGCATGGGATCCGTCCCCTTCGTCGGTCCAACAGCTGTCTGCCACCGGAATTCAACACCGGCCGCACCGCGAATCATCCGTACCGCGGACGACGTGGGCCGAGAGGGTGATGACCTCGCGGGTCATCGCGGCGCACCGGCACGCGCGGCACAGTGACCCGCGTCCCGGCCGGCCACCCGTGCAAGGAGTCGACCTCGACCGGCCGGAGGACGAGCACGGCCGCGTCGACACCCCGTGGATCCGGCACCGCTCCACCCGCGCCGACGCCGCCGCACACGTCCGGGCGCCGACCGCTCATCACGTGCGGGAGCGGGCGGACACCCGTGTCGAGCGGATCCTGGTCGACGGCGAGGCCGCGGTCGTGCCCGGCGTCGTCCGGCAGGCGGCCGCACCGACCGGCCGCGCCTACGCCGCCCGGTTCGCGCTGCATCTCACCGTGCGGGGCGGTCTCGTCGTGCGGCACCATGTGTACGAGGACAGTCCGTCCGTCGCGCGGGCCTTCGCCCCGTCCGGTGGGAGCCGTCGGCTGCCGTGACCGGTGGACGCGTACCGCGCCGCGGCCGGAATCCGCCCCTCCGACCCCTCCTCTTCGGCCAGATCACCCGGATCACCGAAGTGGCCGAACTTCGCATCGACCCATAGATGCCCGAGGCATCTAATGAAGATCGGCACGACGCACTTCTTCGTCTGCGAGGTCTTCCATGACGGAACTGACGGATTTCCCCGGCCCCGCGCACCAGGCCGCCCCCGTCGCCTTCCCGCAGGACCGCACCTGCCCCTACCACCCGCCCACCGGATACCAGCCGCTGCGCGACGGGCGCGCCCTGTCCCGCGTCACCCTGTTCGACGGCCGCGAGGTCTGGGCCGTCACCGCCCATGCCACCGCCCGCGCCCTGCTCGCCGACCCCCGCCTGTCCTCCGACCGCCGCCATCCGGGCTTCCCCGTGCCCACCGAGCGTTTCGCGGGCGTCCGCGACCGCCGGGTGGCCCTGCTCGGGATGGACGACCCCGAACACAACCGGCAGCGGCGGATGATGATCCCGTCGTTCACCGTCAAGCGCGCGACCGAACTGCGGCCGTGGATCCAGCGGACCGTGGACGAGCTGCTGGACGCCGTGATCGCGCAGGGACCGCCCGCCGAGCTGGTCTCCGCCTTCGCGCTGCCCGTGCCGTCGATGGTGATCTGCGCCCTGCTCGGAGTGCCGTACGCCGACCACGAGTTCTTCGAGGAACAGTCCCGCCGGCTGCTGCGCGGTCCGACGGCGGCCGACACCCAGGACGCCCGCGACCAGCTGGAGGGCTACCTCGGAGCGCTGATCGACGAGAAGGCCGCGCACGCGGAGCCGGGCGACGACATCCTCGACGAGCTCGTCCAGCACCAGCTGCGCGAGGGCACACCGGACCGCGCCGAACTCGTGTCCCTGGCCGTCATCCTGCTGGTCGCGGGCCACGAGACGACCGCCAACATGATCTCCCTCGGCACCTACACCCTGCTCCAGCACCCCTCCCGGCTGGCCGAGTTGCGCGCCGACCCGGCGCTGCTGCCCGCCGCCGTCGAGGAGTTGATGCGCATGCTGTCCATCGCGGAGGGCATGCAACGGGTGGCGCTGGAGGACATCGACGTCGACGGCACCACGATCCGCGCCGGCGAAGGCGTGCTCTTCTCGACCTCGGTGATCAACCGCGATCCCGCCCTGTACGAGGACCCCGACGCCCTGGACTTCCATCGCCCCACCCGCCACCACGTGGCGTTCGGCTTCGGGATCCACCAGTGCCTGGGCCAGAACCTGGCCCGCGCCGAGCTGGAGATCGCCTTGGGCAGCCTGCTGGCCCGGCTGCCGGGGCTGCGGATGGCCGTCCCCGCCGAGGAGGTCCGCTTCAAACGCGGCGACACGATCCAGGGGATGCTGGAACTCCCCGTGACCTGGTAAGAGGCTCTGCTCATGCACATCGACATCGACAAGGACGTCTGTATCGGCGCCGGCCAGTGCGCGCTCGCGGCACCCGGCGTCTTCACCCAGGACGACGACGGCTTCAGCACCCTGCTGCCCGGACGCGAGGACGGCGCGGGCGACCCGATGGTCCGGGAGGCGGCCCGCGCCTGCCCGGTCAGCGCGATCACGGTGACGGAGCCGGCCGGCTGAGCCCGCCCGGGCCGGCGGCCGCCACCAGCGCCCGCGCCGCCTCGCGGGCCTCGGCCGCCGGCCGCGTGCTCCCGGTGATGCCCGCCGTGACCATGGCCCCCTCGGCCAGCAGGAACAGCGGTCCGGCGAGCGCGGCGGGCAGACCGGCCTGCGCCACGAGCGAGGCGAGGTAGTCCCGGAACGCCTCCTTGTGGGCGCGCACCTGCTCGGCGACCAGGGCCGAGGTGGCGCCCAGCTCGCCGTAGGCGTTGATCCAGGCGCAGCCGCGGAAGCCCGCCTCGCCGAACCAGCCCTCCAACCAGTCGAACACGGCCGGGATCCGCTCCCGCGGGTCCCCCTGCCGTGCCACGTGCGCGGCGAGACGTGCCCGCCAGCGCTCGTCCCGCCGCGCCAGATAAGCCGCCACGAGCTGTTCCTTGGCGGGGAAGAGCTGGTAGAGCCGCTTGAGCGAGACGCCCGAGGCGCCGCGCAGTTCGTCCATGCCCACGGACTGCACACCGCGGGCGTAGAACAGCTCCTCGGCGGCGTCGAGCGCCCTGTCCCGGGCGGTGGCGCTGTCCATCGGCGACACCATCACTCCTCGATGCGGTCCGTGACGCTTCCTGGCGTTCCTTGACGGGAGAACGTGCGTTCTCCTACCGTAGCAGCCACCTGGAGAACGCTCGTTCTCCACTGCTGTGCGAGCCCAGGAGGACACCATGGCCGACCGCCCGCCCCTGCCGCCGTTCACCCACGAGACCGCCGCCCAGAAGGTCCAGGCCGCCGAGGACGCCTGGAACACCCGCGACCCGCACAAGGTCGCGCTCGCCTACTCCGAGGACTCGGTCTGGCGCAACCGCGGCACCTTCGTCACCGGCCGCGCCGCGATCGCCGCGTTCCTGACCGCCAAGTGGCAGCGCGAACTGGACTACGCGCTGCGCAAGGACCTGTGGGCCTTCGACGGCAACCGCATCGCCGTCCGCTTCCAGTACGAGTGCCACGACGCCGACGGCCAGTGGTGGCGCTCCTACGGCAACGAACTGTGGGAGTTCGACGAGCACGGCCTGATGACCCGGCGGGAGGCCAGCATCAACGACGTACCCATCGAGGAGAAGGAACGCCGCATCCACGGACCGCGCCCCGAGACCGAGCGAGGGCAGTCCTTCCCGCTTCAGTAGGGTTCGCGTTCAGCAGGGCTGCCGTTCAGTAGGGTTCCGGGATGACCGAACAGGCCCAGAAGCCCTTCCTGTACGTCGTCGTCTGCGCGGCCGGGGTCGCCGCGGGCGTCAGCAAGCTGATCACCGCCGCCCAGGAACGGGACTGGGAGGTCGGCGTCATCGCCACGCCGGTCGCGATGGGCGGCTTCTTCGACAGCGAGGCCGTGGAGGTGCAGACGGGACGCCCCGTCAGATCGGCCTGGCGCACCCCGGCCGACCCCCGGCCCTTCCCGCCGCCGGACGCCGTCGTGGTCGCACCCGCCACCTTCAACACCGTCAACAAGTGGGCGGCCGGCATCGCCGACACCCTCGCGCTCGGCACCCTGTGCGAGGCCGCGGGCCTGGGCATACCGATCGCCGTCCTGCCCTGCGTCGCCGATGCGCTGGCCGCCCATCCCGCCTACCAGGACAGCCTGGCCCGGCTGCGCGGCATGGGTGTCCGCTTCGGCGACCCGTACACGGGTGAGGCCCGGCCGGGCGGCGGCCGGCCGGACCTCACCTGGGAGCGGGCGCTGGATCTGCTCTAGCGGCAGGTCAGCGTCGGCCCCGCCAGCATGTTCCCGGTGAACATGTCCTGGCCCTTGGGCACCCAGTAGCCGAGCTTCGACACCACCGTGGAGCACTTCGCCCCGACGGTGAAACTCACCTTCAGCGTCTCCGGGTGGCCGGGCTGCAACTCGGTCACCGTGCAGTCCAGCGAGTGCGCCACCCGGGTCTTCGCCGGGTACCGGCCCACCAGCGGGTTGACGCAGCGCTTGTCGGCCGTGCTGATCTGCAGACCGGTGCCCTCCTGGCCGATCATCCCCAGCCGCGCGTTGCCGTCGCCGTCGTCACTGTCCCGGCGGATCGTGTAGGTCACGGTGGTCGTGGCATTGCGGCGCAGCACGCTCTTGTCGACGGTGACGACGTGCGTCTGCTTCGCCTTCGGTGCGGTCAGCGACACCGTGGCCCGCACCGTACCCTTCAGGTCGACACCCGCGGGCGTCGAGCGTACGCGCACGGTGGCCGTGAGGTCGTAGGTGCCCGGACCCGGGTACAGGCCCGAGCCGGGCAGTGTCCCGTTGCCGAAGGTCTTGCCGGCCCGGGCGGCCTTCCAACTGCCCTCGGTGCGACAGGCGTACTGGACCCGGGTGCGTCCGATCCGGCAGGTGGCCGGGGCCGTGATGTTGAATCTCGGGGATCCGGTGTCCGCGCACAGGCTGACCTCGGCCGTCTCACCGTGCGCACCGCGCAGCGTGCCGGCGGGCGCGCACAGCGTCGCCGGGGTCTCGGGCGCCGCGACCGATGCGGCAACGGATTGTCCACAGGCGGGGGTGACGAGGGCCAGCGGCAGCAGTGCTGCTCCGGCCAGGGTTTTCAGAAGGGTGGGACGAGTCGGCACCGCGTTTTCCTCCGGGCGGCCGAGACCGGCCGGATGCCGGTCGCCTGCGCCGAGGATGAGCCGACGGTACGACGATCCACCGCATCCCACGCCGGACGGTCACCTAGGGGCACCAATACAACGCCCTGAAGGGAAGCGCCCGGCCCCCGCTACCGAACTTTGCGCACGTACCCCTTGCTCCCCGGCGTGGACACATCCCGGTCCCGCCGCACGATGCTCAGCCGCCCGCCCCAGTGGGCGAGCGCCGAGCGCAACCCGGCGTCGGTGTACTCGATGTCCACCACCCGGTCGTCGAACGCCTTGGCGAACACCCCGCACTCGCCGTACTGCCCGCACTCCTCCGCCACCGCGAAGTCCAGCCCGGCCCGCCCGCGCACACCGGCGAGTTCGGCGGTGTTCTTCTGCGCGACGGCCAGGTGCCGGGCATGCGCGTGCCGGGACAGCAGGGTCATGAAGGCAGTCGCGTCGGCCGCGGTGAGCAGATGCCGGGAACGGGCGTAGCTGTCGTAGTTGTCCGGCTCGACGGCGTCGAAGCCCTTGTTCGCGCAGCCGTCGATCCACTGGTTCACGCGCCGTGCCACCCGCTCCCGCTTGGCCGGGGTCCGCAGGTCGAGCAGGGCCTCGTTCCAGTCCTCGTCGATGACGGCCTTGCCGCGGGCGTCGCGCAGCAGCAGGCCGGCCGGCCAGGAGGAGCGCTCCTCGGGCTGCGCCTGGAAGGCATTGACGTAGCAGATGTTGTACAGCCCGGGCGCGGCGGAGTCGGCGCGGTCGCGGCTGACGATCCGCACGCCCTTCGGCGGGGGATAGGCACCACCGATCTGGTAGTCGAACCCGGCCGCCCGCGGGGGCAGCCGCACCGCGGCGGGCTTCGCCGAGCCGCCTGCCGCCTTGTCCCCGGAACCGCCCGAGCCGCCGGAGCCCCCCGCATCGCAGCCGGCCAGCGCCGAAAGGGTGATGACCAGGGCCGCAGCCAGGGCGCCCGCGGGCCTTCGGGAACGCGCGGTGCGGAAAACACCCTTGGGGGGCAAGTCTGCTCCATCCTGCCCACGCCGGGCGGCGCGGCCGTGCCAGGATCAAATCGCCCGCGCGCCGCGGCCGTCAAGTCGGTGCCGGACCACGTCGTAGGCTCATTCCCGACCATCGTCCCGAAGGCAGGAGCAGCAACGATGCAGTACGTGAAGCTCGGTTCGACGGGCCTGGACGTGTCGCGGATCTGTCTGGGCTGCATGACCTACGGCCTGCCCGACCGCGGCGTCCACGAGTGGACCCTCGACGAGGAGGCGTCCCGCCCGCTCATCCGGCAGGCGCTGGAGGCGGGCATCAACTTCTTCGACACCGCCAACATCTACTCCGACGGCACCAGCGAGGAGATCGTCGGCAAGGCCCTTGGCGACTTCGCCAACCGCGACGAGATCGTGCTGGCCACCAAGGTGAACGGCCGGATGCGGCCGGGCCCGAACGGCGCCGGGCTGTCCCGCAAGAACATCATGACCGAGATCGACCACAGCCTGCGCCGCCTCGGCACCGACTACGTCGACCTCTACCAGATCCACCGCTACGACCACGCGACTCCGGCCGAGGAGACGATGGAGGCGCTGCACGACCTGGTCAAGGCGGGCAAGGTCCGCTACATCGGGGCGAGTTCGATGTACGCCTGGGAGTTCTCCAAGCTGCAGTACACGGCGGAGCGGCACGGCTGGACGAAGTTCGTGGCCATGCAGAACCACTACAACCTGCTCTACCGCGAGGAGGAGCGGGAGATGCTGCCGCTCTGCGCGGACCAGGGCGTCGGCGTACTGCCGTGGAGCCCGCTCGCCCGGGGCCGGCTCACCCGCGACTGGGGCACAATCACCGAGCGCAGCGCGAACGACAACTTCGGCAGCCGTCTGTACCTGGAGAGCGACCGCTCGATCGTCGAGGCCGTCACCCGCATCGCGGGCGACCGGGGCGTGCCCCGCGCCCAGGTGGCCCTGTCCTGGCTGCTCCACCAGAACACGGTGGCGGCCCCGATCGTGGGCGCCGCCAAGCCCCACCACATCGAGGACGCGGCGGCGGCCGTGGAGCTGGCGCTGACCGAGAAGGAGATCGAGGAACTGGAGCAGCCCTACACACCACGGGCGATCAGCGGCCACTGAATCACGACGAATCCCGCGAAGTACTCAGTGCGGTCCGTGCGGCGAAAACTCCGTGCCGCACGGACCCGCCCCCTCGCTCCGTGCCAGCGGCACTCGCTCACCGGACATGGTGAGCGTCCGGTAATACGCCCCGATCCGCTCGGCCGACCGGCCGACGTAGTGCCCGATGAACGACCGCCGGAACCGGTCGGCCGTGCGATTGGGCCCGGAGCCGTGCACCAGGCTGCCGTTGAAGAACAGCACGTCGCCCGGTGCCAGATCCACCGGCACCGGGGTCAGCCCAGCCGGAGGCGGAACGTACTCGCGGGCGAACGACAGCCGCTCGTCGGCGAGTTCGGGACAGAACAGGTCCATGCGGTGGGTGCCCGGGACGACCTCGAGACCGCCGTTGTCCCGGTCGATCGGCTCGCAGGCCAGCCACGCCGCCACACAGGTGCCCGGCTCGACCCGGAGATAGAAGTTGTCCTGGTGCAGCGCCTGCCCGCGCGCACCCGGCGGCTTGAAGTAGAACATGCTCTGCGCGGCCAGCACCTCCTCGCCGAACAGCGCCTCCAGCACGGCCCGCAGCCGGGCGTCGAGCAGGAACTCCCGTGCCACCGGGCTGAATTCGTGCGGCTGCATCACACGGGGAAACCGGCGCAGCGGATCCGGGTCCGCCGGGCGGGGCTCGAAGTGTCCCGGCACCGGACCGGCCGCGTGCAGCGCGGCGAACGCGGCGCACAGCCGCTCGGTCTCGGACCGGCCGAACAGCCCCCGTACGACGGTGAATCCATCCTCCTCGAACCGCTGCCGCAGCTCCTCGGGCAGGATGGCGCCGTAGTCCCTGGCTGTCATGTGTCCGCTCCCGGCATCCGGTGGTCACTCGTCCGCCACGCTAGGCCGCAGCGCCCGACGGGAGGATGCCTGTGCATGCTGACGACCTGCCTTTGACGGCTGCCGCCGGCGACCCGTCCCCGCCGCCCGGTGTCGTGGTGACCGGCCGCTACGACCAGGGGCCGGGCTACGGCGTGAACCGGCCCCGGGGCTCGGACAGCTGGCTGTTCACCTTCACCCTCGGCGGCTGCGGTCTGCTCCGGCAGGGCGCGGCCCGGACCCGCGCCGGTGCCGGGGAGCTGGTGGTGCTGGCACCGGGTACCTCCCACCGCTACACCGTGGCGCCCGGCGCCGAGCGCTGGCGCTTCTGGTGGGCGCACTGCCAGGCCCGCCCGTCCTGGACACCCTGGCTCGGCCCCTACGCCGTGTCCGACGGCCTGTACGCCGTGCCGTCCGTTCCCGGCGCCCTGTACGGCCGGATCGACGCGGCGTTCGGCCGGATGCTCGCCGACGCCCGCGGACCGGCCGACAGCGCGCCGCGCGAGCCGGACCCGGTGGCCGTGGCGCACGGCAGCCTGGCGCGGGAACTCGCCCGGTGCGCACTGGAGGAGGTCGTCCTGCTCGCCGTCGGCGGCGCCCGAGCACCGCTGTCCGCCCCGGATGACGACGCCCGGGTGCGCCGCGCGGAGGAGCTGATCGCCGCCGACCCGGGCGCCCCGCACACCGTCCGCTCCCTCGCCGGGAGCGTCGCGCTGTCCCCGTCGCGTTTCGCGCACCTGTTCACCCTCCGCACCGGCCGGTCCCCGATGCGGGCCCTGCGCGAGGCCCGGCTGCGGCACGCGGCCCGGCTGCTGGAGGCCACCGACCTGACGGTGGAACGGGTGGCCGCGGCCTCCGGATTCGGCAGCCCCTTCCACTTCAGCCGGGTCTTCCGGGAACGCTACGGAGTGCCGCCCGGCGCATACCGGACGGGCGAACGGCGATAGCGGGAAGAAAGTAAGATCCCTTGTTCGTCTGTGCGGGGCTGTGCAAAAGTGTGCGCTGTCGCGCGCAGGCACAACGCATTCCCGCTGTATGCGCCAGGTCGCTCCCCGTACACCCCCACGCTTCAAAAGAGCCGCCTCAGGTGGACGTTCGAGCAGCCCACCACCTTTCCATACTGCTTGGTATGGACTAATTCCGTATCACGTCTGGAGGAATGCAGTCGTGAATGAGGCAGGCCCGTCGGACGAGCAACTGAGTGCCGAGCTGAAGAAGTGGACCGGAGGGTCGCCCGCACTTCATCCCGTCGGCGAACTCCTCGACCGGCACTGGGAAGCGGCCTTCGCCTACGCCCGGTTGTGCACGGACGGGACGCGCGCCGCCGGCATGCTCACCACCGCCGCCTTCACCCGCCTCTTCGGTGAGTCGCTCCGGCAGACGGGCCCGACCGCCGCCTGGCGGCCCCATGTGCTGGTCGCCGTCCGCCGGATCGCGGCCGAGTGGGACACCGACGGCCGGCAGGAACTCCTCCACCCGGCGCTGCGGTCCGCCGCCACCGGCGAGCGCGCCGCCGCCCGGCTGCTGCCGCCGCCCGGCCGGCGACAGCTGTCCCGCGCCTTCCAGCGCGTGCCCCAGGCCTCCCGTGCCGTGCTCTGGCACACCGAGGTCGAGGCCGAACCGCTCGCCGTACCCGCGGCGCTGCTCGGCCTGGACCAGGAGGACGCCCGAGTCGAGCTCCAGCGGGCCCGGGAACGGCTGCGCGAGGAATGCCTCCAGGTCCACCGCGAACTCGCCCCCGAGACCGAGTGCCGGCGCTATCTGCGCATGCTCGACGTGACGTTCCGGCGCGGTGGCGTCGACGTCGACCCGGATCTGAGCCAACACCTGAGTGGTTGCGGCCACTGCAGCCGGACCGCCGAGCAACTCGCCGCCTTCAACACGGGACTTGGGCTCGCCCTCGCCGAGGCGGTCCTCGGCTGGGGCGCCCGCGCCTACCTGGACTCCCGGGCGAACCGCCCCGAGCAGTCGGCCGAACCGGCCCCACAGCCCGACACCGTCGCCACACCACCATTCGGCGAGCCCTTCCTGCCCGTCGAGCCGCCGGGCCGGGGCGGTTCGGCCGAGCCCGTGCGCCGGGACGGTTCCGCCGGCTCGACGGGCAGCGGTGGTCCTGCTGGGCCCGGGCGCCGCCGCGGCTCGGGCGGGCGCGACGAGTTCGGGGGCCGGGACGAACCCGCCGAGGCGCCAGACGGGAGCGGTTTCGCCGAGGCGGGGGGCTGGGACGGCTCCGCCGAGGCGGGCGGCTGGGATGGCTCCGCCGGGCTTACGAGCCCGGACGGCACTCCCGGGCTTACGCGCCGGGACACCTCCGGCGGGCTTACGAGCCCGGATGGTACGCCGGGGTTCACGAGCCGGGACAGCTCCGCCGAGTTCACGAGCCCGGACGGTAGCCCCGAGTTCACGAGCTGGGAAGGTACGCCCGGGTTCACGAGCCGGGACAGCTCCGCCGAGTTCACGAGCCCGGACGGTAGCCCCGAGTTCACGAGCTGGGAAGGTACGCCCGGGTTCACGAGCCGGGACAGCTCCGCCGAGTTCACGAGCCGGGACGACACCCCCGGGTCCACGCGCCCGGAGGGCGCCGCCGGGTTCACGAGCTGGGACAGCGCCCCCGGGCCCACGCCCCGCCGCACCTCCGCCTCCGCCTCCGCCTCCGCCGTCAAGGCCGCCGTCGGCGGAAGGTCGGGCGACCCTGCCGAGACCGTCCCCTCCGGCCGGTCGGCCCAGCGTGCCGCTCGTGCCCGTCGTGCCCGGCGGCGCAATCTCGCCCTGGCCGTCGTCACCGTCGGCGGTCTGGTCGTGCTGCCCCTGGTGCTGTGGTCGGTGCTCGGCTCGGGCGACGGAACGGAACCGGCGGGTGGCGCGTCCCCGGGGCCGGGCAAGGACGCCCCAAGTCCCGGCGCTTCCTGGGCCGGTGCTCACGCGGGGGGCCAGGGCCCCGTGCGCGGCCGGCTGCACAACCTGGCCTCCGGACTGTGCGTCGGCGTCGTGGGCAAGAAGGCCGTCGAGGGCGCCGAGACCGAACTCGCCCCGTGCGACGCGACACCGAGCCAGCAGTGGACGTACGAGACCGACGGGCTGCTGCGCAGCTCCGCCGCGCCCGATCTGTGCCTGGACTCCCACCTCGGCTACTCGGTCCGCCTCGCCCCCTGCTCGGCCACCGGCACGGCCGGCAGGAACATCCGCTACGACTTCACCCTCCAGGGCGCCCTGATACCCCGCTGGAACCAGGAACTGGCCCTCACCCCGGCCGCCACCGACGGCTCCGGCGCCCTGGTTCTCAAGATCCGCGCCCCCGGCGACGCCCAGCGCTGGGCCCTCGACACCGCCAAGCCCGACCTGCGGATGCAGAACGTCAACTGGGACAGCGACAACGCCACGTCACCGAGCGCCACTTCACGCCGTACGACTCCCGAGGCGACACCCACCCCCAGGACCTCCCGGACCTCGCCGCGGACCCCGGACCCGAGCCCGCCTCCGACAGCGACCGAGTCCGGCCCCGGACCCACGCCGTCGGCCACGGCCGACCCCTGCTCCGCGTATCCGTACTACTGCGGAGGAGACGGCTGGGGTGGCGGGGGCTACGGAGGCGGCGGGCGGCGCCACCGCTGACTCGGGGGCGGCGCGGCGGTGGTGAGGGAATCGTGCCGGGCCCCGCAGCACCGGGCAGGGTGGGGGCGTTCAGGGCGGGTCCTTGCGGAAACGATCACCTGGTGGCCGCCCCGGAAACAGACCCGTCGGGCCGGTCAGGACGAGCGGCTGCCCGCCGTGCCCAGGAACTCCGCCCAACCGCCCGCCGGGGCCTGACCGGGCACCAGCGTGCGCAGCTTGCGCAGCACCGCCGGGTCCTGCGCGTCCAGCCAGGCCACGAGCTGCTTGAAGGACACGAAACGCACGTCGTCGCCGGATGCGGCCATCTTCCCGATCGCCTCCTCGATGGCGTCCATGTAGATGCCGCCGTTCCAGCGCTCGAAGTGGTTGCCGATGAAGAAGGGGGCGCGGTTGGTGGTGTACGCCCGCTGGAATCCGGCGACATAGGCGTCGCGGGCCTGGGTGCGCCAGGCGTCGAACTGGGTGCGGTCGCCGTTCGGGTTGCCGCCGGACTGGTTGAACATCATGTTGTAGTCCATCGACAGCACCTGGAATGTGTGCCCGGGAAACGGTATGGACTGCAGCGGGAAGTCCCAGATCTTCCCGCCCTGCACCTTGCCCGGCCAGATCTGGAGGCCGCCGGGGGAACTGGCGTCGTACTTCCAGCCGAGCGCGGCCGCCGTGGGCAGCAGGTTGGACTGGCCTTCCAGGCAGGGGGTGCGGCCGCCGATCAGCTCCTTGCGGTAGTCGAAGGGGAGCGGCTCCAGGTCGGTGAAACCGGTGTTGGTCTTCCACTGGGTGACGAAGGACATCGCCTGGTCGATCTCGCTGCGCCACTCGGCCGGGGACCAGTTGCGCACGCCGTCCGCGCCGCAGAAGTGCCCGTTGAAGTGGGTGCCTATCTCATGGCCCTCCAGCCAGGCCCCGCGCACCTGCTGGAGCGTGGCGTGGATGTGCCGGTCGGCGAGGTAGCCGATGGCGGAGGCGCCGACCGGGTGCTGCGGCGGACGGTACAGGTGCTTCTTGGACTCGGGCAGGGCGTAGATGCCGCTGAGGAAGAAGGTCATCTTGGCGCCGTGGACGGCGGCCACCTTGCGGAACCGGGAGAACAGCTGGTTGCTCACCTCGCCCGCGCCGTCCCAGGAGAACACCACGAACTGCGGGGGCTTCTGGCCCGGCTTCAGCCGCTCGGGCGTCGGCTGGTGCGGCTGGGGGCCGGTGTCGGCCGTGGAGCCGTCGCCGATCGGCTTCGACGGCCGTGCCTGGGCGGTGCCCTTGCCGTCCGCCGGGCCGTCGAACGAGAGGCCGGTGCCGGAGGAGCACGCGGCCAGCGTGCCCAGGGCGCCCGCCGCCGCGCCCGCCGTCAGCACCTGCCTGCGTGAGATCCCGCTCATCTTCTCCCCGATTTCCATGTCACGGCCCGGGTGGGGCCTGCTCGCCGGTGTGGGTCGCCGGGTTCGATGACGGGTGCCGGAAGAAAAGATCGCGGTCAGCGCTGCCTGTTGCCGTCCTGTGACAGTTGTGGCGCGAACATGACGAACCCCGCTGCCCGGGGGACGGGCAGCGGGGTTCTCGGGGGTCGTACGGGCAGGTCAGGGAGCGGTGCCGGGGCTGAACACCGACAGGAAGACGGACGAGGAGTTCCCGGAGACGGGCACCGCTCCGCCCGACCAGGCGACCTTCAGCGCGTCACGCTCGTCCGGGGGCGTGACCACCAGCGCGGCCGGGGTGGCCGTCTTGGCGCCGCTGATGCCGGGGTTGGAGAAGGTCAGTCCGGCCCAGGCGCTCTGTCCCGGCTTGAGGGTGATCGTCGCCGGGGAACCCGGCTCACGCTTGGGGTCCGGGCCGAGCTGGGTGCCGGAGGAGTTCACGAACGCCGCGCCCGGATAGCCGCGCAGGGTGCAGGTCCGGCCGGACTTGTTGGTGAGGACGACGGGGAAGTTCTCCTGGCCGGCGCCCGGGTCGTTGCGGCCCACCGAGGCGCGCAGTTCGGAGGTGTGGCAGCGGGTGCCCGCCGCGGACGCGGTCGTACCGCCGCCGCTCGTGGAGGGGTTCGCCTTCGGGACGGACGACGAGGCGGCGGCACCGGTGGCGGTGGCGGCCGGGCCGGAGGCGCCCGACGCCGGGCTCTCGGTGCCGCCCGTCGCCGGGGCGGCCGTACCGGAGTCGGTCACCGGTGGGTTGCTGTGGACGTCGTGGCCGTTGCCACAGGCGGTCAGGAGGCCCAGCACGGCGACCGTGCCCAGCAGCAGGGCCCCGTGCCGCGTGGACCGGGGTGTGTACACCATGTCGCTCAACACTCCTGGTTGGTCACAGCACGCGACGGACCGCGTGCCTTACGGCGCCGAGTGCGCCGTCACCACACTCCGATGCGCGCAGCGCCGGAAAAGTTCGGCACACGCAGGGTTCTCTTCCCCGTCATGACCCTCGGCAGGCGCGCGTCAGGTCACGCTCAGCGAACGGAGTATCCCCTCGGTCGCGTCCCCGTCGCCCCGTTCGCGCACCTGCACGTACACCTGGGGCTGGGCGGCGCCGCCCGCCGGGTTCAGCGCGGACTCCGTGACCGAGCCGCCGTCCGGGCAGCCGCTCCAGGCCCGCACCAGGCCGCGCCAGTCGGCGTCGGCGAAGGTGCGGCTGCCGGAGTAGCGGCAGCCGGAGTGGGCCAGCGCCTTGACCTTCGCGGTGACATCGCCGTGCTCGCTCACCCCGACGAACACGCCGTCCACCGCCGTCCCCAGATCGGGCCACCGGCTCAGGTCGTCGGCGACCACGAGCCCCGGTTCGTGCCCCTTGCCGAGCCCCAGCGCGCCCGGATCCCAGCCGGAGTCACGCAGTTCGTGGCCGAAGGCCGCCGGCACCTTGACGGCCACCCGCCCGGTCGAGTCCGCCACCCGCACCTGGTCCGGGGAGCCACCGCGGTGGAGCAGCACGGTCATCCCGGCCGCGGCGGCCGCCGCGGTGAGGACCGCGGCCAGGGACAGCGTCACCGTGTTCAGCCGGCCGCGGACGCCGTCCAGCCGCCGGGTGGGCCGGCGCGCCGGCGGCGCCGCCGACAGCCGGTCCAGCTCGTGCGCGAACGCCTGCGCGGCGGGCCAGCGCCGCGCCCGGTCCGGCTCCAGCGCGCGCAGCAGCGCCCGCTCCACGTCCTCGCCGAGGTCCGGCCGCAGCCGCCCGGGCGGTACGACCTTGCCCGGCGGGCCCGGCACACTTCCGGTGACCAGCTCGTAGCCGACCGCGCCCAGGCTGTAGACGTCGGCACGCTCGTCGATGCCCGCGCCCGGCTCGGCCTGCTCCGGCGGCTGATAGCCCGCCGAGCCCGCGGCCAGCGTGAGCACCGAGGCCTGCGCCAGGCTCTTGGCGAGCCCCAGATCGGCCAGCAGCACCCGCCGGGTGCCGTCCGGGGCGGTGTGCAGCAGCACGTTGGTCGGTTTGATGTCCCGGTGCACTATGCCGGCCTCGTGCAGCGCGGCGGCGGCCCGGGCGGCCTCCGCCGTCAGCGCGAGCGCCTGGCCCACCGGCAGCGGCCCGCGGGTCAGCAGGTCGGCGAGGGTGCCGCCGGCGGCGTACTCCATCACGAAGTACGGCCTGCCGTCGGGCAGTTCGCCGATGTCGTAGACCTGCACCACGCGGCTGGAGCCGGCCCGGCGCAGCAGCCGGGCCTCGGACAGGAAGCGGTCCCTGATGTCGAGCCGGTGCGCCCAGTTCTCGGCGAGGACCTTCACCGCGACCGGGGCCTGCAGCTCGTCGTCGTGGGCGAGCCACACGGTGGCGAAGGCGCCGGTGCCCAGCGGGCGATCGAGGCGGTAGCGGCCGATCCGCTCCTGGGAGTGCATACGACTATCATGCCTGGCCTGAGATCGACTTGGAGGAGGGCCCGTCCGTGCAGGACCAGGTGCCGATGGAAGACCTCGCCCGGCGGGCCGCCGCGGGGGACAGCGCGGCCCTGGACCGGCTGCTGCACCAGATCCGACCGGATGTGGTGCGCCGCTGCGGGCGCTTCCTGCCGTGCCGGGAGGACGCCGAGGAGGCCGCCCAGGACGTACTGCTCCAGGTGGCCCGGTACATCTCCGCCTTCGAGGGCCGCAGCCGGTTCGGTACCTGGCTGTACACGGTGGTCGCCAACTGCTGCCGGCAGAAGTACCGCGAGCTGAAACGGCGGGCCGCCGAGCAGCCGGCCGCCATCGAGCCCTCGCACGCCGTCGACCCGCGCACCACCAGCGTCATCGCCGGCTCCCGCGTGGACCTGCTGGAGGCGCTGGACCGGCTGGAGCGGACGCATCCGCACCTGGTCGCGCCGCTGGTCTACCGGGACATCTGCCAGCTGGACTACGCCGAGGTCGCCGAGCGCGTCGGCATCCCGCTCGGCACCCTCAAGTCCCGTCTGCACGAGGCCCGCAAACAGGTACGGCCCTGGCTGTCGGGCGGCTGACCTGCGCCCACCTCGCTAGCGGTCCTCCTCGTACAGCGGCAGTTCCGCCCAGATCGTCTTGCCCTCGGGGATGTGCCGGCTGCCCCAGCGCTGGGTGAGCTGGGCGACCAGCAGCAGGCCCCGGCCGCCCTCGTCGAAGGTCTTGGCGCGGCGCAGGTGCGGGGCGGTGTGACTGGCGTCGGACACCTCGCAGATCAGCGTGGTCGCGTCGTGGATCAGCCGCAGCCGGATGGGGTGCGAGCCGTACCGGATGGCGTTGGTGACCAGCTCGCTGACCACCAGCTCCGCCGTGAACGCCGCCTCGCTCAGCCCCCAGGTGTCCAGCTGTTCGACGACCTGCTTGCGGATCGGCGCGACCAGCGCGGGGTCGGCCGGGATGCCCCAGGTCGCCACCTGCGCGGCGGGCAGGCCCTGGGTGCGGGCCAGCAGCAGCGCCACGTCGTCGGCGGCGCCGCCCGGCGGCAGCAGGGTGTGCAGGACGCGGTCGCAGGTCTCGTCCAGGGAGCCCGCGTACGCCCGGAGCGCCTCGTGCAGCAGCTCCCGGCTCGTGTCCGGGTCCCGCTCCCGGGCCCACACCAGCCCGTCCGTGTACAGCGCGAGGACGGTGCCCTCGGGTAGGTCCACCTCGGTGGATTCGAACGGCAACCCGCCCAGGCCCAGCGGGGGACCGGCGGCCAGGTCCAGAGCGTGGGGCGCCTCGCCCGGCCGTAGTACGACGGGCGGCGGATGCCCGGCGCGGGCCAGGGTGCAGCGCCGGGACACCGGGTCGTAGACGGCGTACAGGCAGGTCGCGCCGACCTCGCCGGGGCTGCCGTCGACGCCCGACTCGTCCGACAGCCGGACCACCAGGTCGTTCAGGTGGGTGAGCAGTTCGTCCGGGGCGAGGTCGATGTCGGCGAGGGTGCGTACGGCCGTGCGCAGCCGGCCCATCGTGGCCGAGGCCTCGACGCCGTGCCCGACGACGTCACCGACGACCATCGCGACCCGCATCCCGGACAGCGGGATCACATCGAACCAGTCCCCGCCGACACCGGCCCGCGCGGCCGGCAGATAGCGGGAGGAGGCCTCCAGCGCGGCCGTGCGCGGCAGGGTGCGGGGCAGCAGGCTGCGCTGGAGCGCGAGCGCGGTCTCCCGCTCGCGGGAGTAGCGGCGGGCGTTGTCGATGCAGACCGCGGCGCGGGTGGTGATCTCCTCGGCGAGCAGCCGGTCGTCCGCGGCGAACGGGTCCGCACGCCGGTGGCGGGTGAAGACGGCGACGCCGAGGGTGAGCCCGCGGGCCTGGACGGGCACCGCCATCGAGGCGTGGATGCCGAATCGTCGCACGCACTCGCCCCGCACGGTGTGCCAGGTCAGCCACGACTCCGTCTCGTCGGCGGGGACCGAGGCGATGATCGTGTGGCGCGCGGTCAGCGAGTCCGCCTGGGGGGAACCGGCCGGGTACTCCTCGGTCTCCCCGGGCCTGAGCACCGCCTCCGGCACGTCGTCGAGGACCGACCGATGGGCGGCCCGGCGCAGGGTGACCGGCGCCGTGAGGCGGGCGGGGGGCTCACCGCCGTACTCCTGCGGGTCCAGCAGGTCGATGGTGACGAAGTCGGCGAGCGCGGGCACGCACACGTCCGCCAGCTCCTGGGCGGTACGGGTCACGTCCAGCGTGCTGCCGATGCGCACGCTCGCCTCGTTCACCAGCTGCAGCCGCTGCCGGGCCCGGTAGTTGTCGGTGATGTCGTGGGCGGCCAGGCACACCCCGCGCACCCGGCCCCTCTCGTCCCTGACCGGCGCCATCCGGGCGAGCCAGGCGCGGGCGACGTCCTCGCCGCCGGTGCGCACGGAGGTCTGCATGTCCAGTGGGCTGCCCGTGGCCAGGACCTGGAGCATGCCCTGTTCCAGTTCGTCGCTCTGCGGCCTGCCGCCGATCTCCGCGAGCCGCAGCCCTCGCAGGCGCTCCTCGGGCAGGCCGATGACGTCGGCCATCGCGTCGTTCATCCGGCGCAGCCGCAGCTCCGCGTCGTACACGGCGACCGCGCACGGCGACTGGGTCAGGTCCGCCGCGGCGAGCGGGTCGTCGCCGGCGGGCGGGTGCGCGCCGGTCAGCGGGGTGACCACCAGCCAGCTGCCGCCGTGTCCGTCGCGCGGCGGCCGGCGGTGGGCGAGCAGCCAGACCGGGACCGTACGGCCGTCACGGTGGCGCAATCCGACCGTTCCCTGCCAGCGGGGGCCGGTGGGCGGGGCCGGGCTGTCCTCCCCGGCCAGGAGCCGGGCGGCGGGACGGCCCAGGACGGTGTCCGCCGGGTGGCCGAGCAGGCGCCGGGCGCCCTCGTTCCACTCGACCAGCGTTCCCTCGTCGTCGATGACAGCCCGGGCCGTCGCCGCTTCGTCGAACGGATAGACCCGGCTCATCGTCGCCGCTCCCAAGCGCACACTCACAGTGAACAGGTGGCACCTCTCGTGTCCCAGCGTAGTGCTTCAGGGACTCCTGTGAACGGCAACCTCCGCCCACCTGGCCGGTCCGTCGAACACGGTCAAGGCCGCGATCCGGTCGATCTGCCGCCCGAGGCGGACGTGTGGTTCCGGACCCTTGACGACCCGGCGTGTCGAACCGTCAGAATCTGTTTGTTCACGATCAGTTGTGAGTACTTCTGGGCCCTGCTGAGGGAGAGCCGCCATGACGGTCACGCGCCGATCGGTTCTGGTCGCGGCCACCGCGACCTCCGCGGCCGGAGCACTGCCGCTCATCCCGGCGGCACCGGCCGCCGGTGCCGCCGAGACGCCGGCACAAGCCGGCGGACGCCACACCGTGCCCCTGCGCGACGGCTGGCGCTTCGCCCTGGCCGACCCGGGCGGCATCACCGACCCGACCGGCGCCTACGCGCGGGCCGCCGATCCCGGCTACGACGACTCGGCCTGGCGTGAGGTCGCCGTCCCGCACGACTGGAGCATCGAGCAGACCCCCACCACCGACCACGGCACCACCAGCGGCACCGGCTTCTTCCCCGGCGGCCTCGGCTGGTACCGGCTCGCCTTCACCCTGCCGCCCTCGTACGCCGGCCGGCGGGTCTCGGTCGAGTTCGACGGCGTCTACATGGACTCGTACGTCTACTGCAACGGCACCGAGGCCGGCCGCCACCCCTACGGCTACACCGGCTTCGCCCTCGACCTGACCGGCCTCGTGCACGCCGACGGCAGCACGCCGAACGTGCTCGCGGTCAAGGTGCAGAACCAGCTGCCGGGCAGCCGCTGGTACTCCGGCAGCGGCATCTACCGCGAGGCCCGGCTCGTGATCACCGAACCGGTGCACGTGGCCCGCTGGGGCACCTGCGTCACCACTGACGAGATCTCCGCGGACAGCGCCCTGGTCCGCGTGGCGACGACGGTCGTGAACGAGTCCGGCACCGGCACCGACGTACGGATCGAGTCCCGGATCACCGGCCCCGACGGCCGCACGGTCGCCCGTACGGCCACCACGGCCGCCGTCTCCGACCGGGCCACCGAAACCCACGAACTCACCGTCGGCAAACCGCTGTTGTGGGACTTCGCGACCCCGGAGCACCGCTACACCCTGCACACCGAACTGCGCGTCGCGGGCCGTACCACCGACACCACCCGCACGCCCTTCGGTATCCGCACCTACCGTTTCGACCCCGACGAGGGCTTCTCCCTCAACGGCACCCACACCAAGATCAAGGGCGTCGACCTGCACCACGACCAGGGCGCGCTCGGCGCCGCGATCAGCATCGACGCGGTGCGCAGACAGATGCGGATCATGAAGTCGATGGGGGTCAACGCCTTCCGCACCTCCCACAACCCGCCCGCGCCGCAGATGATCCAGGTCTGCGAGGAGCTGGGCATCGTGATGATGGTGGAGGCCTTCGACTGCTGGCGCACCGGCAAGACGAGGTACGACTACGGACGCTTCTTCGACGAGTGGTGCGAGAAGGACGCCACCGAGATGGTGCTGGCCGCCCGGAACTCACCGGCCGTCGTCCTGTGGTCCGTCGGCAACGAGATCCCCGACTCCACCTCCACGGCCGGGCTCGCGATGGCCGACCGGATCATCGGCGCGATCAAGGCCGCGGACGCCACCCGCCCGGTGGTCATCGGCTCGAACAAGTACCACGGCGTGCCCGCCACCGGCTCACCGGCCGACCTGATGCTGGCCAGACTCGACGGCCTGGGCCTGAACTACAACACGGCCAAGTCCGTCGACGCCCTGCACGCGCGCTACCCCCGCCTGTTCCTCTTCGAGTCCGAGTCCTCCTCGGAGACCTCGACCCGGGGCGCGTACCAGGAGCCGGAACACCTCAACACCGGCGAGAACCACACACCGGGCAAGCGCGAGACCTCCTCCTACGACAACAACCTCGCCTCCTGGACGATGAGCGGCGAGTACGGCCACAAGAAGGACCGGGACCGGAAGTGGTTCGCGGGACAGTTCCTGTGGTCCGGCATCGACTACATCGGCGAGCCGACCCCGTACGACGTCTTCCCGGTGAAGTCGTCCTTCTTCGGCGCGGTCGACACGGCCGGGTTCCCTAAGGACATGTACCACCTCTTCAGGAGCCAGTGGACGACCGAGCCGATGGTCCATCTGCTGCCCATGACCTGGAACCACCGGGAGGGCGACACGGTCGAGGTCTGGGCATACGCCAACGTGCCCTCCGTCGAGCTGTTCCTCAACGGAAAGTCCCTCGGCGTACGGCGGTTCGACGTCAAGCAGACCACCGACGGCCGCGGCTACCTGGAGACCACCGAGGCCACCGGCGACGACAAGACCTTCACCGACGGCCCTTACCCGGGCAGTTACACCAGCCCGAACGGCAGTGCGGGCAAGCTGCACCTGACCTGGGAAGTGCCGTTCCAGCCGGGGGAGTTGAAGGCGGTGGCCCGGCGGGACGGGAAGGTGGTCGCCACGGACGTGCTGCGCACGGCCGGCGCCGCGCACGCGGTACGCCTCACCGCCGACCGCGAGTCCCTTGCCGCCGACGGCCGTTCCCTGGTCTTCGTCACCGCCGAGATCGTCGACGCGCACGGCGTGGTGGTGCCCGACGCCGAGCACCTGATCACCTTCGATGTCCGCGGAGGTTCCCTGGCCGGGGTCGACAACGGCCGCGAGGAGAGCGCCGAGCGCTACCAGGCGAGCACCCGCACCGCGTTCCACGGCAAGGCCCTCGCCGTCGTCCGGTCAGGTACGCGGCCGGGTGCGCTGACGGTCACCGCGCGGGCGGACGGACTGCGCACGGGCACGGTGGGCGTGCGCGCCACCCCGGCGCCCGAGACGGCCCGCACCCCGGCGGCCGGCTTCCGGCCCGACCACCCGGCGCCCGTGAACTACCCGTATGCGGACGCCGGTTACTCCGGGCGCCCGGACAGCCTGCCCGCCGCGATGCTCGACGGCGACCCGGCCACCGGCTGGTCCAACGCCTTCGCCAAGTCGGCCACGGCACTGCTGCCCGCGTTCAGCGGGGCTCGCGCAAAGGACTGGGTGTCGGTCGACTTCGGGCGCGGCCGGACCTTCGACCGGGTCGAGGCGTCCTTCACGGTGGACGCCACCCACGCGCTGCCCGCGCAGGCCGAGGTGGCGGTCTGGGACGGGCACGCGTATGTCCCGGTGACCGGCGCGCAGGTGGACTGGGCCACGGCCTCGGACAGCCCGACCGTGATCACCTTCGACGCGGTACGAGGCTCCCGGCTGCGCCTGACCCTGACGAGCGCACATCCAGGTGAGGCCAGGGGTGCGGTGCGCATCAGCAGGCTGGACGTGTGAGACCCATGAGCGGCTCCGTGCCACGGGCGCCCGGACCGGTCCCGGCCGCCCGCGACGACACCCCGTCCCCCTTCGCGCCGTACGAGCCCGCCCCGAGCAGCCGGCCCGGGGCCGACCCCCGCCGCCCTGCTGCCGGCGTGCTTCAGGACGCCCCCGCCCTGGCCGTGCGCCAGGCCGAGGCGCGCGGCGCAACGGTGGCACAGGGGGCGGACCGCATCGCCCGCGCCGTCACCGCCGAGCGCGGCGCGGCCGTCCTCGCGCGGGTGGGCGAGGAGACCGCCGGACACGGGAGCGTCGCCTTCCTCCCGGAGCACCCGCGGGACGGCGCGCCCGAAGGGTGTTACCTCAGCGGAGTGACCGTGGCCCGGCACCGGCGCCGCCCGGAATCGGCCGGGCCCTGACCGGGTGGCGCATGGCCTGGGTCTGGCGGCGCGGCGGGGAGGTGTGGTGCTGCGCCTCCGCACGCACCCCCGTCTCGCTCGGCCTGCACCACGCCCTCGGCTTCCGCGAGGGGCGCCGCGCCGCGTCCTTCCGGGGCGTGACCTTCGGCTGCGGCGAGGGCGTCCTGCCGTCGGCCCGGCGTGCCCAGGGCAAGCGAGATCGTCACGGACGGTCCGGGGGGCGGGCGGTGTTCCCGGGGTGTTGTCACGACGCGTCGTGGAAGACCAGCCCCAGGGTCCGCCGGCGGCCCGAGCGTACGGTGCTCACCCCGTGCCGCATCGCACCCGCCGACCAGCCGCGGCGGGTGCGTACGGGGCGGTCGCGGGTGGTGAACACCAGGCCGTGGCCCTGGCGGAGGATGCTCGCCGTGCCCCGGGACTGGGCGCGTGGGCGCTGCTCGACCATGAGGAACTCGCCGCCGGTGTAGTCCGTGGCGTAGGCGTCCAGGGCGATCACCACCTGCAACGGGAAGACCAGTGCGCCGAACACGTCCCGGTGCAGGGCGTTCCAGTCGCCCGGTCCGTAGCTGAGCAGGATCTGTGCCGAGCGGTCCTGGCCGGCCGCGTGACAGCGCTCCAGCCACTCCTCGAGCGAGTCGGGCCAGGGTGCCGGGCGGTCCAGGCGGGCCGCCCAGTCCCGGGCGACCGGCAGCAGCCGGGGGTAGAGCGCGGCGCGCAGCGCGGCCACCGGGGCGGGCAGGTCATGGGTGAAATAGCGGTACTCGCCGGAGCCGAACCGATGCCGGGCCAGATCGACCGTCGTCCGGAACAGCTCCGGCTTGTCGTACAGCGCGGCCAGGTCGGCGCACTCGGCCGGGGAGAGCAGCGGGCCCGTGGGTGCGCTGCCGTGCTCGTCCAGCTCGGCCGCGAGCGCGGTCCAGTCCGTGCGGGCCGCGCGGCGACGGGCCTCGGCCGGGGTGAACGTCATGACGGTCTCCTTCACACCAGGGCCGGCTGCAGCGCGCCTTCGTGCGTGAGCAGCCACAGCTTGCGCTCGACGCCGCCCGCGTACCCGCGCATCGAGCCGTCCGCGCCGATCACCCGGTGGCACGGGCGGACCAGGAGCAGGGGGTTGGCGCCGAGGGCCCGGCCCACCGCGCGGAGGTCGGCACGCGGTACGCCCAGCCGGGCGGCCAGCCCGCCGTACGTGAGCGTCGTGCCGTGGGGGATGTCGTCGAGGGCCTGCCACACCGCCTGCTGGAACGCGGTGCCGGTGGCGGCGAGCGGCAGGTCGAAGCGGGTCCGGTGGCCCGCGAAGTAGGCGTCCAGCTGTCGGTGCACCTCGGCGAACGGCCGGTCGTCGCGGTCCTTGGCGCGGACGCCGGACGCACCGCGCTGCCCGGGCATGCCGAGCGAGGTGAGCGTGAGGCCGCCCGGCGTGAGCGAGCCGGTCAGCGGCAGCTCGCCCAGCGGGCTGGGATGGACGGTGTGGACGATGCGCGTGCTCATGGGGATGCTCCTTCTGTTCCGCTGCAGGGTTCCTCGTCGCTTTCTTCCGTGCTGCCGAGTCTGCTGCGCCGCGTGTCGGGTGACCGGCGGGAATCGGACATGGCCCTCGACCGTCGTAGGTACCGTGCGAGAGGGCGTCTGACCTGGACGTATTTACGGGTAAGTACCCGCGCGGTACGGTGAGGGGTATGCCAGCTCTCAATGTGGAGTTCAGCGAGCGGGAACTTGAGGACCTGCGGCAGATCGCCAAGGAACGCGGTACGTCGATGAAAGCCCTCGTACGCGAGGCCGCCGCCGCCGACATAGCCAGGCACCGCGCCCTGCAGGAGGGCGCCGAGGCCTTCCGGCAGTTCTTCGCCGCGCACGCCGACGAGTTCGCGGCGGCCTTCCCCGACGACGAGCCCCCCGCGAAGGACGAGGCCGCCTGACGCATGCCCTCCGTCATCCACATCGACGTCCCCTGGCTGCTCCAGCGCCACGAGGAAGTCCTGCCCGACCAGCCCTCGGTCGACGACTTCTCCGCGCTGGTCGCCGCCGTCGCCCGGCACCGCGTGGACCCGCCCCGGCTCGGCGTCGACTCCGACCCCGCCTGGCGGGCCGCCGCCCTGCTGCACACCCTCGCCGTGCTCAAGCCCCTGCCCGCCGCCAACGCCCGCTTCGCCTGCGCGACCGCCGTGGCCTACATGTTCGTCAGCGGCGTCGGCATCGACCCGCCCTACGGCGCCCTCGTCGACCTCGCCCGCGACCTGATCTCCGGCAAGGCCGACGTGTACGGCGCGGCCGACCGCCTGCGCTCCTGGCAGATCTGAGCGGGCCCGAACCCGCCCCGGACGGCGGGGGGAAGCCGCCGGGGCCGCCGGCCGGGGCAGGGTGGGCGAGGCCGCCGGCCGAGGGCGGGAGGAGCGGGACCGGCGGCCGGTTTCGCGCGGGCCTTTCCGAGGAGGCCGGCCCCAGTCCACTACCGGGCCGCACGCCCCGGAAGCGTGCGCGCGCCCGCTAGTGTGTGCGCACGCTTCACACGGGGCGCATGGAATTAGGAAAGCCCCTGCAGGGGAACAGACGGACGACGACTTTCTGACTTTCTTTCAACATGCTCGATGTTGTGCGGGTGCCTTGTTGCTCGTGTGGAAGTTGTGCAAGGGTTGAAACGCCCGTGCGGGGGGTAAAGTCCGGGGTTCTCCAGGCAGTTGCGGAACCGTCATCGGCCGGGGCGCCAACGAATTTTCCTCCCGTGCGCCGCAGAGGTACGCACCAAAGCAGCACGCACGTCACGCACAAAGGAATCCGCTCCGTGCCCACCCCCCACCCACCTCGTCCTCCCTTTCCGCCGCCCGGCGGCGACCCCGGGGAGTCCGACGAGTCGCTCGCCGGTCCGCTGCGGGCCGGCTCCGACGCGGAGGCCTCCCGGTCCGCCGCCCTGCTGATGGCCCGGCACTGGCCGCCCGCCCAGGACTACGCCGTGGTCTGCCTGGCCCTTTCCGGACCGCTCGCCCACATGGTGACCGCCACGGCCTTCCATCAGGTCCTCGGCCGCCTCGCGCTCGGCGAACCCGCCGAGGCGCTGCGTCCCCGGCTGCTCGTGGCAGTCCGGGACACGGTCGTCAACTGGTCCGGCACCGACCGGATCACCGCCGTACTGCCCGGACTCGGCAAACCCGCCGGTGGCCGTGGTATGCGCGCCGCGAAGACCCTGATACCGGAAAACCGCGCCCTCTCCGACCGCTCATTTCACGCCCTTCCCCGACTGGAGCAGGCACTGCTCTGGCACATCGAGGTGGAGGCGGAACCGATAACCGTTCCGGCCGGACTGCTCGGTGTGGACGTCGACAGCGCGACGCTCGCGCTGGGACAGGCGCGCGAGAAATTCCGGGAAGGCCTGGTACGCGCCCACCGGGAACTCGCGCCCGGCAAGGAATGCCGCTACTACAACCGTCTGCTCGACGTTCCGATCCGCCGTGGCGGCGCCCTGCTGCCCGACGTCCAGGAACACCTGTCCGCCTGCCCCTTCTGCCGGCACGCGGCCGAGCAACTGGGCCACGCCGACGCCGCCTTGGGGGTGCTGCTCGCCGAGGCCGTGCTCGGCTGGGGCGCCCGCCGCTACCTCGAATCACGCCCCGGCCGCCGCTCCGGACCCGCCCGCACCCGTGGTGGCTCCCGCCGCTCCGGCGGACGCCGGCGCGGCGGCGACACGCCCGGACTGCTCGCCCGCGCGGCCCTGTCCGGCACCCGGCGGCGCGGCGACGGCGAACCCGGGCCCCGGATCCCGGTGTCCCGCGGCCGGCGGCGCGCCGACGAGCCCGGACCGCTCGCCCGGATCCCCGGCATCGCCTGGTCCTCCCGGACGCTGCTCACCGGCGTCGGTGTGGCCTCGGCCGGGCTGCTGGCGACCGTCCTCGCGGTCAGCGTCTGGCCGGACGGCGGTGACGGGACCGACCCGGTCGCCTCCACCAGCGCCGTCCCCGGCACCGCCGCCGGCCAGTCCCCGCCGTCCTCGGCCACCGGCCCCGGCGCCGCGGCACTGCCCGCCGTCGGCCGTCCCAGCCGGCTGCGCAACGCCGCCGCCGGCCTGTGCCTGGACATCAAGGGCACACCGAAGGCCGGGGCGGGTGCGGTCCTCGCCGTGTGCTCCGTGGCACTCACCCAGCAGTGGACGTACGAGGCCGACGGGCGCTTGCGCAGCGCGGCCGACTCGGGGCTGTGCCTGGACTCGCACGCCGACGCCGGTGTGGTGATCCTCGGCACCTGCGCCGACGCTCGCTCCCGGCGGGGCGACGACGTGCGCTACGACGTCACGGTGCAGGGCGAGTTGCTGCCACGCTGGGACCGGACCCTCGCCCTCGCACCCAGCGACGCGACCCCGGGCGCCGACCTCGTCGTCAAGGTCCGCGACCGCTCGGCCGGCCAGCGCTGGGCGACCGACGCGTCCACGGCGAGCCCCGGCTCCCTCTCGATCGCCGGCACGGGCGGTCCTCCGGCGCGGCCGACGGCACCGCCGCAGCGGCGCGCCTAGGCCCTTGGTGATCACTTCATGAACACAAGGAGTCATGAAGGGGCTCGGAGGGGTCAGAGTCGGAATGTTTCAGGCCGATTAACGAAGCGCTGATTTTCGGCCATCCGGCAGGCTCCGGAGGGCGGAATCCGCGTAGTTGCGGGGTCACGGTGTGTGGATTCCGTGACATCACGCCACTGCTTCAACACGAAAGGTTACCGAAACCCATGGGTTCGATGTGAGTTTCGACGGCGGACTCGGCAGAGTGGCGCTCGCCGCCCCGGTGCCCGACCGGGTCCGGGCCGGCACCTCGTCTGTTTCGAGCGGAAGGATGCACATAATGCGGAACACCGCGCGCTGGGCAGCGGCCATCGGCCTGACGGCCGCCGCCGTTTGCGGACCCCTGACCGGGGCCGCCGTCGCTGCGCCGGGCGCCGCCCCGTCGTCGCTGTACGCCCCCTCGGTGCTGGTCATGACCACCGGCCACGGCAACGACGCCGCCACGGCCACTCCGGAGCGCGCCGTCACCCTGACCTGCGCGCCCACGGCCTCCGGCACCCATCCGGCCGCCGTCCAGGCCTGCGCCGAGCTGCGCGGCACCGGCGGCGACTTCGAGGCCCTGAAGCCGAGCCCCGGCGTGTGGTGCACCAAGCTGTACGACCCGGTCGTCGTCACCGTCCAGGGTGTCTGGCAGGGCAAGCGCGTCGACTACGAGCGCTCCTTCGGCAACGCCTGCATGCGCGATGCGACGGGTGGCGGAGTCTTCGCCTTCTAGAGCCGGGATCGCACGGCCCCCGCATACGCCGGATCAGGTCCGCAACTGGGGAGTGCGGCCCCTGGAGCGGGGTACCTGCGATCTCGCACCGGAGCCGTTGGGCGGAGTGGGGCCGCCCGCCGGCTTCCGGGGCACACAGCCGCTCCCCGGGCAGGTCCGTGGGGGACCTTCCCGGGGGGCGGCGAAAAACAACCGGTTTCAACCGGTGTCCTTGGCCTTGTGCCGGTGACTCGTGTCGCACCAGGGGTAGCGGCGACTGCGCCGGCAGGTACACAGAGCGACGCGGAAGCGGTCCGAGCAGACCGTGGTGCCGTCCTCCAATTCGACCTCCACCGGCCCCTCCACCAGCAGTGGCCCCTGCCGCTGGACGGTGATCCGGCGGGCCCGGTCAGTGCGTTCGTTCGGCACGGACGACCACCAACTCCTCTTGCGTGGCGGCCGGTGCCAGCAGACCGCTCCGGCGCAGCCAGTCCTGTCGTGAGCGCAGCACCGGACCGAAGGGGATCCAGCGCCGCCGGACCACCGCGGCCTTCAGGCGTGCGTCGCGCAGCAGTCGCACGGTGTGCTCGGGATCGTTGAGGGCGGAGTGCACGATCAGCAGCACACCACCGGGGCGCAGCAGTACGGGTGCATCCCGGCAGATCCGGTCCAGCAGCAGCCGCCCGTCCTCGCCCGCGTCCCAGGCCCGATGCCGGCCGCGCGGCCCGCGCCCGGCATCGGGTGCCGGAACATAGGGCGGGTTGGCCAGGATGAGGTCGTACGTGCGGTCCCGGACCGGTCCGAAGAGGTTGCCGCGCCGGATCCGCACCGGCAGCCGGTTCAGCCAGGCGTTCACCCGTGCCGTCCACACCGCCGGACGGGACACGTCCACCGCGGTCACCACGGCGCCGCGCCGGGCCGCCTCCAGGGCCAGCGCACCGCTGCCGGTGCCGACGTCCAGCACGTGGGCACCGGGAGCCGGCGCCTCCTCGCGGAGGGACTCGGCCAGCAACTCCGTGTCCTCCTGCGGGGTGTACACACCTGGGAGCACCACAGCGATCACATCGCGCGAGTACCCCGGCATTCAGGATGTATGAGGCAATTCCGACGTAAGGGGTGCGTGCAGGGACGAGCGCCCGGCGCGCCAATCGGTGAGCAGCCGCCCGGCCAGACGATCCTCCAGGTACTCGGTCGCGTCGATCCCGAAGGTCACGTCGCCCGCGAGTTCCGGCTCCTCGGCGAGCAGCCCGCCGATCACGTCATGGCGTACGACCTGTTCATGGACCGCGTCCGCCTCGACGTGCTCGTCGTAGAAGAACTCCGCGGCGGGCCCGGCGCCGGTGCGGCGCATGGCCTCGGCGAGCCGCCGGGAACCCGGCGAGGAGGTGATCTCCACCTCGGCGAAGTGGCCCACCAGCGCGCCGCGCAGCTCCCGGTGCAGGCCGCACAGGGACATCAGGTTGACGACGGCCAGCATCTCCGCGCGGGCCGCGTCCAGATAGCGGCCGTAGGCGGTCTCCAGGCCCAGGTCCGCCATGAGCGCGGCGTACAGGTGCGCGTGGACCCGGTCGGCCCGGCCGCCGCCGAACTCGTCGAACTCCACCGCCGCCATGGCCGCCTTCGCCCGGCCCCACAGCCGCGGCAGCACCCAGGCGTGCGGATCGGCCTCCTTCAGGTGGTACAGGGAGCGCTGGGCGGCGTACTCGCGCAGCTGCCACAACTCGCCCTCGGCGCACAGGAAGTGGGTGACCCCGGTGCCCTCGGCCGGTTCGACCAGCAGCGCGGCGAGCGCCTCGCCGAGACTTTCGTGGCGCGGTGCGTCGGCGCGCAGCGCGGACAGGAAGCGGTGCTCCAGCGTGGCACGGACCCGCAGCAGCCCCGGGTCCCACTCGAACTCCGGGCCCACTCCGGCGAAGCCCCGGTAGTGCAGCTCGTAGCAGAGATACAGGGCGAGTTGCGCGTCGTCGCCGTAGGGATCCGCATCCCCGGCCGCGGCGAGAGGGGGGAGGGGACCCCTGCCCCGCAGGTACGTGGCGACCGTCGCGGAGAGGGGGCCGCGCGGCGGGGGCAACCAGGGCCCGCACTCGTGGCTGTTCATGGGACTCACGTACTCGGGAAGGGCCGGCGGTCCCGCCTCAGTCCCCTCCCGCCTGCTCCTGCGCCGCGGTGTTCGGGGTGATGGCATCTCCGGCCCGGCCGCCGATGGCCCGTTCCTCGTCGCGCTTCTCGGCCTCCTCGACCTCCCGGAGCACCTCCTCCAGGGCCGACTCGGTCCGGTCCTCCCGGTCGTTCCCATCCGGCATGGCCTCTCGCCTCCCGTTTCGTCGCCGTCGTCCTGATCCACGGGTTACCCGCCCGCGCCGTCTCAAGCGTCCCGCCAGGGGTGCGCCGCGGCCACCAGGCCGGCACCGCCCGCCGGTAGCGCTCGTACTCGGCACCGAACCGGCGCACCAGCCCCGGCTCCTCGTACCAGCGGACGAACGTCCAGGTCAGTACCCAGACGCAGGCGGCGTACCCGAAGAGCACCGGCCGGGCGAGCAGCAGGCCCTGCCCGGTGAGTACGCCGACGACGGCGGTGCCGGCCGCGAGAGGGAGCAGTCCGAGCAGCCGCAGGGGCGGCCACCAGTGACCCGCCCGCCGGCCGCCGGTCAGCCACCACGGCACCGGCACGGCTGCGCCGCCCGAGACGAAGACGAGGAACAGGGCGCTGCCGAGCGCCGCCGACGCCTTGCGCATGACCCCCACCATGGCAGGGAGAGGGGCCGCCGTCTCCCTGCTGACGGCGGCCCCTCGGGCTCGGTGGTGCGTGACGGTCACATGTGGACGACCGGTGCGGCCCCGGCGTCCTGCTGCGGCACTCCGCGCCGGTAGAGCAGGAAGGCGATCACCGTGCCGGTGGCGAAGAAGCCCGCGGACCACCAGAAGGCGGTGGTGTAGCTCTCGATCGTCGCCTGCGCCTGGACCGGCTTGCTGGTGGCGTCCCGGCCGGACAGATAGTTCGTGGCGGCGGTCGAGGCGAGGGTGTTCAGCAGCGCCGTGCCGATCGAACCGCCCACCTGCTGCATGGCGTTGACGGCAGCGGAGGCCACGCCCGCGTCCTGCGCCGCGACCCCGCCGGTGGCCAGCTGCATGGCCGGCGGCATGACCAGGCCGAGGCCCACACCGATCACGATCAGCTGGGGCAGCACCGCGTCGGCGTAGTGCGAGCCGAGGCCGATGCCGGTCAGCCAGGCCATGCCGGCCGTGGCGATGGCGAAGCCCAGCGGGATGACCGCCTTCGGGCCGAGACGGGGCACCAGGAGCGTGGTGCCCAGCTGCGCGGTCACCATCAGCGCGCCGACCATCGGCAGGAACGCCACACCGGTCCTGGTGGGGCTGAAGTCGAGGTTGAGCTGGAGGTAGTAGGTCAGGAAGAGGAACACACCGAACATGCCCGCGCCGGTGATCAGCACCGCGAGATAGGAGGCCGCGCGGTTGCGGTCGAGGAGGATGCGCAGCGGCAGCAGCGGGTGCGCGGCCCGGGTCTGCCACCAGGCGAAGGCCGCCAGCAGCACCCCGCCCGCGATCAGGAAGCCCCAGGTCGGCGGCGAACCCCAGGCGTGTGTCTCGGCGTTGGAGAAGCCGTAGACCAGGGAGAACAGACCGGCGGCCACGAGGACCGTGCCGGGCACGTCCAGCTTGGCGTTCGCCGCGTCGCGATGGTTGTCCAGCAGGATCCAGCCGCCCGCGAAGGCGACGACCGCGATGGCCACGTTCACGTACAACGTCCAGCGCCAGTCGAGGGCGTCGGTCAGCACACCGCCGAGGAGCAGGCCCACCGCGCCGCCGGCGCCGGCGATGGCGCCGTACACGCTGAAGGCACGCGCCCGTTCCCGGGCGTTGGTGAAGGTGGTGTTGAGCAGCGACAGCGCGGCGGGTGCGAGGAGCGCGCCGAAGGCACCCTGCAGGGCGCGCGCGATGACCAGCATGGTGAAGCCGTTCGCGGCACCGCCGAGCGCGGAGGCTCCGGCGAAGCCGACGACGCCGACGAGGAAGGCGGGCTTGCGGCCGAACAGGTCGGCGATCCGGCCGCCGAGCAGGAGCAGGGAGGCGAAGGCGAGGGCGTACGCCGTGACGATCCACTGCCGGTTGCCGTCGGAGAAGCCGAGGTCGGTCTGGGCGGAGGGCAGGGCGATGTTCACGATCGTGGCGTCGAGCACGACCATCAGCTGGGCGATGGCGACGACCGTGAGGATCCACCACCGCTTCGGCGAGGCCGCGCCGCCGTGTTCGATCGCCGCGGCTCCCGTTCGGGAGCCCTCGGCCAGGGTCTTCTGGGACATGGTGAACCACTCCGGGGAAGTCGTTCGGGTGCAGGGAGGCAGACAGCTCGTAAACGAAACTGTTTCGTACGCATCGAGCGTAGAGCACATTAAACGAAACGGCAACGTTTCGCTTGTTTGCGTGGAGGTCCGGCATGCATTCCTTGACGGGCATATAACGGGCGCGGCATATTCACTGCATGTCCGAAGCCGCGCTCTGGTCCGCCCTCGCCGACCCGCACCGGCGGGTCATCGTCGCGCTCCTGCTGCGGGGCCCCCGGCCCGTCGGGGAGATCGTCGAGGCCTGCGGACTGAGCCAGCCCAGCACCTCCAAGCATCTGAAGGTGCTCCGCGAGGCCGGTCTGGTCCGGGTCAGGCAGGACGCGCAGCGCCGCGTCTACGCCCTGGACCCGGCCCCGATCGCCGCCCTCGACGCCTGGCTGGAGCCCTACCGCAGGCTGTGGAACAGCAGCCTGGACGCCCTGGGCCGACGCCTCGACGAGGCGCCGGACGACACCTGACACCCCACCACCGAAGGACTGAAGCACCATGTCCGTCGACCTCACCGGCACTTGTCTGACCCTGGACGACGGCCGCTGCGCCGTCCGGTTCAGCCGCACCTACGACCACCCCGTGGACCGCGTCTGGCGCTTCGTCACCGACCCCGACGAGCTGCAGCAGTGGTTCCCCTCCCGCGCCGAGATGGAGCTGCGCCCCGGCGGCACCATCCGCTTCAGCGGCGACCCGAACATGCCCGAGTCCACCGGCCGGGTGCTCGCCGTCGATCCGCCCCGGCACCTGTCCTTCGAGTGGGGCGGCGACGAACTCCACTTCGACCTGGAAGCCGTCGGCGAACACCGCACCCGGTTCACGCTCACCAACGTCCTCGTAGAGGCGAACACCGCCGCCCGCAACGGCGCCGGCTGGGAGGTGTGCCTCGCCGCCCTCGACGCCAAGGCGCGCGACGAGCGCTTCGAGGGCCCGCACTCGGAGCCGGGCACGGCCTGGAAGGAGTTCTACGACGGTTACGTCACCGCCGGTGTGCCCTCCGGCGCGCCCGTGCCGGGCATGGACTGACCGGGCGTGCCGGCTCGCGCACGCCCTGGGTGTCCCCGGCCGGGCCGGCGCGCGGTCGCGTACTCCGTTCGGGGTGTCCGCCGCGGGGAGCCTCGGCTCGATCCGCGCCGGTTCCATGCCCTTCGCGTGGCTCGGCCGGCCGAACACGGGCCGTGCGTCGTGCGTTTTCTCCCGCCCCGTGTCCCGGCATACGGTCGTAACGTCGGCTCTGCGCCCCGGGCCGTCCCTCCTTCCTCCGCCCTTCCTCGACACCCATGTTCGTCCGGGGCGCACCACCCGGCGACCCGGACTCATCCGTCCCCCCGCGGCGGCGTTCGGCGGGCTCCGCCGTGCGCGGTGTTTCAGTGTGTGGCGCCCTGGATACACCGCGAAGGTTCGGCCCCGGAATTCGCGAGCCCGTGCACACGTCGCAGTGAGGTCGTCACCATGTCCCACGCCCCGCCCCCCGCAGGACCGTCGAACCGCACCGGGCCGGTCACGACGTCCGTCCCGCAGCCGGGCTCCGGCCCGCGCCCCGACGGGAACCGGGCCGGTCGGGGCGGCACCGCCCTGGTGACGGGCGCCTCCTCGGGCATCGGCGCCGTCGTGGCCCGCCGGCTGGCCGCCGAGGGAGGCTGGCGGCTCGTGCTGAACGGGCGGGACGCCACCCGCCTGGAGCAGGTGGCCGCCCAGGTCGACGCGCTGGCCGTACCGGCGGACCTCACCCGGCCGGGTGCCGACCGTCTGCTCACCGAGCTCGTGCTGGACCACGGGGGCCGCCTCGACCTGCTGGTGGCGAGCGCCGGGGTGGGGTGGGCCGGTGACTTCGCCACCATGCCGCAGGCGCGCATCGACGAGATCGTCGGCGTCGACCTGCTGGCCACCCTGCACCTGGTGCGCGCCCTGCTGCCCCACATGGTCGCCGCCGGCTCGGGACGCATCGTGCTCATCGGATCCGTCGCGGGCAGCGTCGGCGTGCGCGGCGAGGCCGTGTACTCCGCCGCCAAGGCGGCGCTGGCCGCCTTCGCCGACGCCCTGCGCTACGAACTGCGCCACACCGGGGTGGGCGTCAGCCATGTGATCCCCGGCGCCGTCGACACGCCGTTCTTCGAGCGGCGGGGCGCCCCCTACAGCCGGGCATGGCCGCGTCCGGTGCCCCCCGAGCGGGTCGCGGACGCCGTCTGGACCGCCGTCCGGGACGGCAAGGACGAGGTGTACGTGCCCGGCTGGCTGCGCTGTCCCGCTCTGGTGCGCGGCGCCGCGCCCGGGCTCTACCGGCGGCTCGCCGCCCGCTTCGGGTGAGCGGTGATGATCGCCGTCACGGTGCTGCTCGCCCTGCTCGCGGCCCTGACCAACGCGTCCGCGTCCGTGCTGCAGCGCCGGGCCGCCGTGCAGGAGCCGTACCCGGACGGCGGCTCCGCCGTGCGCCGGCTCGCCCGGCTGCTGCGGCGCCCGTACTGGCTGGCGGGCGCCGCGCTGCTGGCCGTCGCCGGGCTGCTCCAGGCCGGTGCGCTGGCCGTGGGCAGCCTCGCCCTGGTCCAGCCGCTGCTCGCCACCGAGCTGCTGTTCACCCTGGTCGTCGGCGGTGTCGTCTTCCGGCGCCGGCCAGCCCTCGGGACCTGGCTGGCCTTCGTCGCCCTCGCCGCCGGGCTGGCCCTCTTCCTCCTCGCGGCCGCCCCGGGCGCGGGCCGGCCGACCGCACCGCCCCGTGCCTGGCTCCTGGGCGGCGGCGGGGCGCTCGGCCTGGTCGTGCTCCTCATGGCCGTGGCCCGCCCGACGAAGGGCGCGCCGCGCGCCGCGCTGATCGGCCTCGCCTCCGCCGTCTGCTTCGGCACCACCGCCGCGCTGCTCAAGGAGGCCGTGGGCCTGCTCCAACACGGGCCCGCGGCGATGTTCGCGCACTGGTCGCCGTACGCCACGGCCGGCGCCGGACTCGTCGCCTTCCTGCTGCTGCAGAGCGCGCTGGGCGCCGGGTCGCTCACGGCCTCCCAGCCCGCGCTCACCCTCGGCGACGCGCTCACCAGCGTCGTCCTCGGCTGGGTCCTGTTCGCCGAGGCGATCCATCTCGGGCTGCGGATGCTGCCGGAGGCGATCGGAGTGGTGCTCATCGGGGCGGGCAGCGTCGGACTGGCCCGGGCGCCGGCCGTCGGACGGGAGTGGGACGCCTCCGCGCGGGGCGGCAACGCCACGGGGAAACATGTGCGTGGAGCACATCGGTAAGGGCGCGTACACGTGCGGGAAGGCAGGTCAGCGATGCCCCTCGGATCCGGCCGCCCATGGCGGACGGCGGCCGTCCTGCTGCCGGCCGCCGTCGCCGCCGCGCACATCGGGCCGGCGGCCACCTGGCTCCCCGGCGTACGGCTGCTGCTGTTCCCACGGCTGTCCGGCACCGGCCGCAACCGGCACGTCGCGCTGACCTTCGACGACGGTCCGGACCCGGAGTCCACGCCACGCTTCCTCGACGCGCTCGACGAACTCGGGGTGCGGGCGACCTTCTTCGTGCTCGGCGAGAACGTGGTGCGCCATCCCGCGCTGGTCCGGGAGACCGCCCGGCGGGGCCACGAACTCGCGGTGCACGGCTGGACCCACGACCGTCCCTGGCTCCCCGCCCCCGCCCGGGACGCCGAGCAGGTAGCGCGCACCGTACGCGCGGTGCACGACATCTCCGGCCACCGGCCGCAGTGGTACCGGCCGCCCTACGGCATCCTCACCTCCGGGCGCTGGCTGGCCGCGCGGCGCGCCGGGCTGCGGCCGGTGCTGTGGTCGGCGTGGGGCAGGGACTGGACGGCCGACGCCACCCCGGCATCCGTGCGGGCCCGGGTCACGGCGGACCTGCGCGGCGGCGGCACCGTCCTGCTGCACGACTCCGACGGGCAGGCGGCCTCCGGCTGCTGGCACTCGGCCCTCGGCGCACTCCCCGGCCTGGTCCGGGACTGCCACGAGTCCGGCCTCTCCATCGGCCCCTTGCGCGACCACACCCCGACGGGCTCCCCGCGCACGACCGTCCGCCACGCCGCCCAGCCACAGGGGGAGTAGCCGTCCGACGCGCCGGGCTGCGCGCGGTTGAGCGGAAGCTGTGCGTCGACCCGCCAGCCCGCTGTGTACGGGGCGAGCAACTGCCCGACGCGCCCGGGCTGCGCGCGGCTGGGGGGAAGCTGTGCGCTGGCTCGCCACGCCGGTAGCACCGGGTGAGCAGCCGTCCGGCGCGCTGGGCCGGGCACGGCTGAACACAAGCTGCCTGACGGCCGCCACGCCGTTGAGCCACAGGGGTGAGCAGCCGTCGGGCACGCTGGGCTGCGCGCTGCTGGGTGGGGGCTGTGTGTCGGTCCGCGACGCCGGTGAGCACCGGGGGAGCGGCTGCCCGGCACGCTGGGCTGCGCGTGGTTGGGCGGAAGCTGTGTGCCGCCCCGCGAGGCCGGTGAGCACGGGGGCAGCCGCCTGGCGCCGGGCCGGGCACGGCTGAGCACAAGCTGGCTGACGGCCGCCACGCCGTTGAGCCACAGGGCGAGCCGCCGTCCCCTGGCCCCGGGCGACACACCGGGCGGGCCCACTGGGCCCCCGCGTCACACCCCAGCCACGTACGCCATCGGATCGCCCCGGAACAGCGCCCGCCCCCGGGTCACCCGTTCCGCTCGGTCCGGGCCGTTCTCCGTGAGCCTGCCGAGGGCCGTCAGCAACGCGGGGCCGTCCGGGGCCAGTTCCGATACGCCGAGGGCGGACATCCGGCGGGCTCCGTCCACCCCGTGGCCGGGCAGCGGCCGGTACCCGATCACGGGCAGGCCGGCGGCCAGGGCCTGTACGGCGGTCTGGCCGGCCGCGTTGTCCACCAGGGCGTACGCGGCGGACAGCAGTCCGGGCATGTCGTCCACCCAGTCGAGGGCGAGTGCGCCGGGCACCCGGGACACCCGGGCCCGCAGCCGCGGGTTGCGCCCGCACAGCACCACCGGCAGATAGCCGGCCCCCGTCAGCAGCCGGGCGGTGTCCTCCGGGCCGGTCGCGGCACCCCAGGCGCCCGCGGACAGCAGGACCGCCGGCCGGCCGGGCGCCCGCAAGGCGAAGTGCTCCCGCCACCGGGCCGCCCCGGGCGCGGCCGCGCGGAACACCGATGCCACCGCCGGGCCGGTCGTCACCGCGGGCCTGCCCAGGGCCCGGCGCACCTCGGCCGCCGCCCCGTCCGTGAGGCACAGGTACTGGTCGTTGCCCGGGTGCAGCCACTGCCGGTGCACGGCGAAGTCCACGAGGAAGACCACGCTCGGCACCCGCAGCCGGCCCCGGGCCCGCAGATGACCGGTGAGCTGCGCGGCCAGATGGAACACCGACACCACCACATCGGCGTCCAGCCGCTCCACCAGCTCCGTCAGCCGGTCACCGGCGAGCCGGGCCAGCGGCACCCCGCTGGGCCGCGGCCCCCTGCCACCGCGCAGGAACGCGCCGTAGACGCCGCCGTACGCCCACGGGAAGTGCCGTACCGAGGCCTGGTAGGAGCGGCGCAGCCCGCCGCCCAGGCCGTACGGCAGCAGCCGCAGGACGTCGGCCACCTGCGGCTCGTGCCCGTACGCCACGGCTCGGCGCGCCAGTTCGGCGGCCACGGTGTCGTGACCGGCGCCCATGCTCGCGCTCAGGATCAGCGGGCGCCGTCGGCCACCCGGCCGGGCGGGGTCCGTGGAGGGCACCTCGGCAGGAGTACGCACGGGGTCCGATTCTCCGGTGCGTGCGGCCCGTAAACCGCTCACCGTGCCGCCGTGTCGCCGGACCGCGACCATACGACACGTCATCGACGCGAGTTGCCCCGAGCGCGCCGGGGTGGATGAATCGGCTCAGGAGACGTGTGGGCGGCGAGCACGGGAGGAGCCGTGGAGCGGTGGCGGCGCGGCCTGCACCGCGCTTGGGAGTGGCTGAGGGCCGGGACCCTGCTCGACCGCGGCCGCGAGCTGGAACTGATGCACCGGGCCATGGGGTTCGCCACCCTGGCCCTGGTGACGCTGGCGCCGCTGCTGATCGTGGTCGCCGCCGCCGATCCGCTCGTACGCGGCGGGTTCGCCTCGTGGCTCACCGACGGCATGGGCCTGTCCGGCCGGTCCGCGCATGTGCTCACCGACGTCATCAGCCCGCCGCGCAACGTCATCGGCACGACCAGCGTCTGGGGCGGTGTCCTGCTGGCCGTCTTCGGCGTGTCCTTCGCCGGCAGCGTGCAGAACGCCTACGAACGGATCTGGGGCGTGCCTCCCGGCCCCTGGCACCGGGTGTGGCGGCAGGCGACCTGGCTGGTGGTGCTCACCGCCTACCTCTACCAGGAGGTGGCGACCAAGAACGCGCTGCACGGCGGCCAGCGGATCGCGCTGTCCACGGCGAGCGGCATCGTCTTCTTCTGGTGGGGCCAGCGCTTCCTGCTGGGCGGCCAGGTCCACTGGCGCTCCCTGCTGCCGGGCGCGCTCGCCACCGTCATCGGCCTGGCCGGCCTGCGGGCCTTCTCCTACCTGGTGTTCACCCCGCTCATCGTCACCAACGCGCTCAGCTACGGCGCGGTCGGCACGGTGCTCGTGGTGGAGTCCTGGCTCATCGGCGTGGGGTTCGTGATCTACGGCGGTGCCCTGTTCGGCCGCTGGTTCTGCGAACACCACTGGATGCCGAGCCACCACGAGCACCCACCGGACGAGGAGGAGTGCGGTTAGGCCAGTTGCCGGCGCACCAGCTCGTGCAGCCGGCCCCTGGTGTCGGCGAGCAGCTCGGCCGGTGAGCCCTGCTGGACCACCTTGCCGTCCTCCATCACGATCACCCGGTCGGCGTCCAGGACCGTCGACAGCCGGTGCGCGATGACGACGCGGGTGGCGTTCAGCTTGCGGGTGCTGTCGATGACGATGCGCTGGGTGTCGTTGTCCAGGGCGCTGGTGGCCTCGTCGAAGAACAGGATCCGCGGGCGCCGGATCAGGGCCTGGGCGATCATCAGGCGCTGCCGCTGACCGCCGGATATCGCCCCGCTGCCCGCCACGATCGTGTGCAGGCCCATCGGCATCCGCTTGATGTCCTCCGCGAGCCCCGCCATCTCGGCCGCCGCCATCGCCTCCTCCGGCGTGTACGGCTCGGTACCGCAGATGACGTCCAGGATGGAACCGGTGAACGGCTGCGCGTGCTGGAGCACCACCCCGCACTGGCGGCGCACGGCCGACTGGTCGAGCGCCGCGAGGTCCTGGCCGTCGTACAGGACACTGCCGGAGACCGGCTTGTCGAAGCCGATGAGCAGCCGCAGCAGGGTGGACTTGCCGCAGCCGCTGGGGCCGACGACCGCCACGAACTCACCCGGCCGGACGGCGAAGGACACGTCGTCCAGGACGAGCGGGCCGTCGTCGGCGTACCGGAAGGAGAGCCGGCGGGCCTCGATCGCACCGGACAGCGGGCCCGGCCGGGTGCTCGACGTCCGCACCTCCGGGGTCGCCTCGAAGACCGGCTTGATCTCCTCGAACAGCGGCAGCGCGGCCACCGCCGACACGAAGGAGCCGGTCAGCTGGGTGACCGAGGTCAGCACCATCGTCACCGAGGTGTTGAAGGTCAGGAAGTCCGCCGCCGACATCGTGCCCCGCGCCGGGCCCGCCAGCAGCATGAACATCAGCAGGGTGCACACGGGCAGGTAGATTCCGCCGAGCACCGTGGTGAGGTTCTTGATCCGGCCGACCTTCTGCTGCAGCTCCCGGCTGTGCGCGAACTCGCGCGCCCAGGCCGCGTAGGCGTAGTTCTCGGCCGCCGCCACCCGCAGTTTGGGCAGGCCGCGCAGGGTCTGGAAGGCCTGGTTGTTGAGCTTGTTGCCGAGCACCGTCAGCTTCCGCTGCCAGCGCACCTGCCACAGCCCGAGCCCCAGGAACACGGCCGCGATCACGATGAGCATGCCGACCGCCGCCATGGCCATCGACGGGCTGTACCAGAACAGCAGGCCCAGGTTCATCGCGCCGACGGTCACCGACTGCGCGACCACCGGGCCGACGCCCGCCAGCAGCCGGCGCATCGCGCTGATGCCCATGGCGGCACTGGCGAGTTCACCGGTCGAGCGCTGGGTGAAGAACCGGGTGGGCAGGCGCAGCAGCCGGTCCCAGACGGCCGGCTGGAGCGCCGCCTCTATCCGGCCCTCCAGGCGCAGGATGGACAGGTTCTCCAGCAGCGTGAACGCCGCCGCCACCACCCCGCTCACCATCACGGCCAGGCACACCTGGACGATCAGGCCCTGCTCAGCCCTCGGCACGAACTCGCCGAGCACCTTGCCCGTCGCGATCGGCACCAGCGAGCCGATCGCCACCGTCACCAGGCCCGCCAGCAGCAGGGCGAGCACATCGCCGCGCGTGCCGTGCAGACTGAACCGCAGCAGACCGAACGGCGAGAGCGCCTTGTCGGGCAGTGGCCGGTAGAACATCACCGCGCGCGGCTCGAACTCCTCCGCGTTCGCCTTCTCGATGGGCGTCTCGCGCCCCGTCCCCGGGTGGACGGCGACATACCCGCCGCGCCGCCACAGCAGCGCGACCGGCGCCCCGGACAGCGCCCGGTGCCCGACCAGCGGGCCGACGTTCTCCCGCCACCAGCGTCCCTGCAGCCGTACGGCCCGGGTGCGCACCCGGGAGGCGAGCGCCACCCGTTCGACCGGGTCGAGGCGTTCGCTCTCGGTGCCGCTCTGCGCGGGCTCCGCGAGCTTGATCCCGGCCGCCTCGGCGACCAGCTTGCAGGCCGCGTACCCGGCGTCGGCGTCGGCGGCCGTCGTGCGGCGGGCCGAGCGCTTGCCGATGGAGGCCAGCAGGGTCTGGTCGGCCTGGGCGCGCACCGCCTCACCGGCCTTGATCCCGGCGGCCGTGCGGGTCTCGTGGGTGCGCTCCAGCTGCTCGATCCAGCGGTCCAGCGCGGTCAGCAGCCGGTACTGCTGGTCGACCATGGTCTGCCACAGCGCCGGGTCCATCAGCAGGTCGGCGGCGGCCTCCGCGCCGTACAGGGAGCCGTACTGGACGCTGCCCGGCGGCACCTGCATCCAGAACACGTCGTCGTCGGTGGGCGCCTGGGAGCGCTCCTCGGCCATCGGCGCCTGGAAGAGGACGGACAGGCCACGGCCGACGCCGAGCGCGACCGCGTACTCCAGCGGGCTGGTGGCGGGCGGCACGTACTGGGGGTTGCCGTACTCGTCGTACGACCAGGTCTCGGTGTTCGCGGGCTGGTACAGCTCGCGCAGGTTGATCCGGTGCACCACGCAGTCCCGGACCGGGCGGGCCACCAGCGTGTGCTGGGGCCCGGCGACCGGGCCGAGCAGCAGCGCACCCGCCTCCAGCCGGCCGAGGTGGTGCCAGTGGCCCTGCTGGACCGCGTCCACCGCGAACAGGTCCAGGGCGCCGCCCGCGACCAGCCACAGCACCTGCGGGCCTTCGAGGTCCAGGCGGTTGAATCCGGCGCAGTCGATGCGGGTGCCCATGGACCCCAGCGCACCGAGAACGAGGTCGCCTTCGCCGACGGTCGTCATCTCATCGCTCCCTGACCAGCGCGGCGTACGCGCCACCGTGCGCCACCAGCTCCTCGTGCCGCCCGCGCTCGACGACCGTGCCGTGCTGGAGCACCACGATCTCGTCGCTGTCGCGGACCGTGCTCAGCCGGTGCGCGATCACCACGCAGGCGCAGCCACGCCGGCGCAGGTTGTCCATCACGGCCAGCTCGGTCTCGGCGTCCAGCGCGCTGGTCACCTCGTCCAGCACCAGGATGCTCGGCCGGCGCACCAGTGCCCGCGCGATCTCCAGCCGCTGCCTCTGACCGCCGGAGAAGTTGTGGCCGTCCTGCTCGACCCTGCTGTGGATGCCGCCCGGCCGGCGCATCACCACGTCGTACAGGGCCGCGTCCTTCAGCGCCTCCACCACGGCCTCGTCCGGGATCGACGGATCCCACAGCGCCACGTTGTCGCGGACCGAGCCCTCGAAGAGGAACACGTCCTGGTCGACGAAGGAGACCGAGGAGGCCAGTGCCCCGCGGGGAATGTCCTCCAGCCGGCGGCCGTCGATGCGGATCACCCCGTCCCACGGGGTGTACAGGCCCGAGATCAGCCGGGACACCGTGGACTTGCCGCTGCCGGAACCGCCGACCAGGGCCACCTGCTGGCCGGGGCCCACGGTCAGGTCGAAGCCGCTCAGCAGCGGCTGGTCCAGCGGGCTGTAGCCGAAGGTGACGTTCTCCAGCTCGACGTGTCCCTGCAGCCGGCGCGTGGAGTCGGCGCCGCCGGGGCGGGCGTAGAGCGGGTCGGCCTGGAAGTTCTCCACGTCCTTCAGCCGGGCCACGTCGGCGGCGAAGTCCTGGATGCGGCCCGCCACGCCGTTGAGCCGGGTCAGGGGGGCGGTGAACCGGGTGACCAGCGCCTGGAAGGCGACCAGCAGACCCACCGAGATGTGCCCCTCGACCGCGCGCAGGCCGCCGATCCACAGGATCAGCGCGCTGTTGAACGTGGCCAGCGTCGGCGCGACCACCCCGAGCCAGGCGCTCGGCACCCCGAGCCGCTGCTGCTCCTCCAGGGTGGTGGCGTGCTGCCCGGCCCACTTGCGGAAGTAGCCGTCCTCCCCGCCGGTCGCCTTCATCGTCTCGATCAGCTGAAGACCGGTGTACGACGTGTTCGTGAGCCGTGCCGTGTCCGCGCGCAGCTTCGCCGTACGGGTCGCGCGCAGCCGTATGACCAGCCGCATGGCCACCACGTTGAGCAGCGCCACGCCGATGCCGACGAACGTCAGCTGCGGGTCGTAGGTGTAGAGCAGCACGGCGTACAGCACGACGACGATCGCGTCCACGCCGGCCGCCGCGAGGTCACGGGCCAGGGTCTCGGCGACCTGGTCGTTGGACTGCAGGCGCTGCACCAGGTCGGCGGGGGAGCGCTGGGCGAAGAACGTCACCGGCAGCCGGAGCAGGTGGCGCAGGAAGCGGGCGCTGGAGAGGGTGGAGGAGATGATCCGGCCGTGCAGCAGATTGGCCTGCTGGAGCCAGGTCAGCACCAGGGTGAGCAGGACGCAGGTGCCCATCGAGGCGAACAGCACGCCCAGCAGCGAGGTCTGGCCGCCGATGAGGAACTTGTCGATGTAGGTGCGGCTGAGCGCGGGCACCGCGGCGCCGACCGCGACCAGCAGCAGGCTGGCCAGGACGGCGGCGGGCAGGGTGCCGGCGGTGCCGCGCAGCCGAGCCGGCATCGCGCCGAGCACGCCCGGCTTGCGGCCGCCCTTGGTGAAGCCGTCGCCCGGCTCCATCACCAGCACCACACCGGTGAAGCTGCCGTCGAACTCCTCCATGGGCACGAAACGGCGGCCCTTGGCGGGGTCGTTGATGTACACACCCCGCCGGCCGAAGCGGCGGCCCATGCCGTCGAAGACGACGTAGTGGTTGAACTCCCAGAACAGGATGGCCGGTGCCGCCACTCCGGCGAGGGCGGCCAGGTCCATCTGCATGCCCTTGGCGGTCAGGCCGTAACTGCGGGCCGCCTTCAGCAGGTTGGAGGCGCGCGAGCCGTCGCGGGAGACACCGCAGGCGATGCGCAGCTCCTCCAGCGGGACGTGCCGGCCGTAGTGCGCGAGAACCATGGCGAGGGAGGCGGCGCCGCACTCGACGGCCTCCATCTGGAGCACGGTGGGGGTACGGACCGTGCCGCCACGGGGCTTGGGGACCGGCCGTTTGGCCGGGGCTGCGCGTCTGCGGCCGCGGGTGTCCTGGGTGCCTTCGGTCGAAACGGTCACGGGAGCAGCCAATCCATGGGGTGCTGGTCGGCCAGCTTGATCGAACCGGAGGCGAGCGTCATGGAGTCGAGCCGGAACGGCGGCCCGTCGCTGGTGGACCAGCGGTAACCGCTCTTGGTGGTCTGCGACTTGTCGAGCGCCACCAGTACGGCCACCGGGCGGCCCTTGCCGGTGAACTGCTGGCCCAGCTGGCTGTCGCCGAGGAACGCCGAGATCGACTGCGCGGACTGCGCGGAGCGGTCCACCGACTTCACCTGGCCGCGCAGCACGCCGTACGTCTGGGCCGGCACCGAGGAGACGGTGAGGTCGACGGAGGCGTGTGCCGGGATGGCGGCGGCGTTCTCGGCGGGGACGTACACGGTCGCGTACAGCGCGTCGGAGGCGTGGGCGATCTTCTCCACCGCGGCGACGTTGGTGCCGGTCTGGATGATCTGCCCGATGGTGGCGGCGAGCGTGGTGACGCGGCCCGCGGCGACCGTGCGGACCACGGAATCACCCTGCGCCGTACGGACCTTCAGGACCGGCGCGTTCGCGGGCAGCCGCTCGCCCTGCTGGGCGAGGACGGCCGTCACCTGGCCGGAGACCGGGCTCTGCAGCAGATAACTGCCCTGTGCGTGGGTGAGTATGGCCGGTGCGCTCACCGTGGAGGCGACCGAACCGGTCACCGCCCAGACGGAGGCCGCCGCCATGACGACGACGGTGACGCCCAGGGCGAGCCAGCCCTGGGGGCGGGCCAGACGCACCGGGAGGTCCAGCTCTTCCGGTGACTGGAGCTTGGCGAGGGCCTGTTGGCGGAACTGCACGGAACTTCCCTCACCCGAGGAGAGACAGCGTGACGACAGGGATACGGGCACCCGCGAGGGCGGACACGGTCCGGCCTGCCGCGGGCACCCGAGAGTCCCGGAGCCGGGAAACGGCTCCGGGACTTCGGTGGTACCGAGGCGCGATCAGAGACCGGCGACCAGGTTGGTGACCGGCTGCACGTTCAGGCCGGTGACACCCTCGACGGTGCCGACAGCGGTGGTCACAGCGCCGGAAACCGGGGCAACGCCGTTGACGGCGCCGGTCACGGTGTTCAGGGTGTTCACGGACAGGCCGCCGGAGACGTTGTCCAGCTCGGCGTCCGAGATCTCGACGGTCTCAACCTGGGGGGTGGAGTTCATGATGGAACTTCCCTTCCTAATGGATATTTCACAAGGGGGGAGCGGCCCCCCTCTGGGGACAGACGGACGGCCGCGACCGCGGGCGCCGGGCCCCCGTCGCCGGGAGCCCGCCGCGACCCCCGCGGTGCGATGGATCAAAGCACGCAGCCGGGGCGGGCTTCCAATCAACCAGGGCTCTCACCAGGGCACTTGGGTCACGACGGGGTTCATCCGTGCAGGCGTGCGCACGCCACGTCGGCGACTCCTTCACATGCGGCACGGCATCGGCGCGTCCGACCCCTTGCCCGTTGGACGGGGAATCCGGCACTCCTCGCCAAAGGAGTGCCGAGGGGCGCGCGGATGTGCAGATCCCCGGTCGGCGGTGACTTGGTTGAGTATTCAATGTGCAGATTCCCTGAAGGAGGGATTCCGCATCGCGCTCGGAACGGACCGTTACTGATCGGTAGCGGACCGTGTCAGCTCAGAATCGCGTACACCGTGCTCGCCCGCGCCGCGAGCGCCCCCGAGTCGGCGTCGGTCAGGGTGATGTCCGCGAACGCCATCCGGCGCCCCAGCTTCGTCAGGACCGCTTCGATCCGGACATCCGAGTCGGTCACCGCCCGCTGGAACGACGTCGACTGCTGAACCGTCGTCATCGGCACGAACCCGCCCCGCGCGGCCGACACCGCGATCACCGTCGCCGTGTCGGCAGCCGCCATCAGCGCCTGCCCGGACATCCCCCCGCCCTCCCGGGCCAGCCGCTGTGACCAGGGCAGCCGCAGCACGGCCCGGTCCTCGCCCACCGCCTCGACACTCAGCCCGAGATCGAGCACCCAAGGGGCGAAGTTGGCCGAGAGGATCTTGCCGGCTTCGGCGGGGGTCATCGTCATACGGGGGATCGTCCCCGGCCGCCCGCCACGGCACGCACGGCGTGGCCGATTCGCCCGCCCGGCACGGCCGTTGGGAAACGGAATTGAACACACCGCGCGGCCGGTGCGTACGTACGGCCATCCAGGCGCCCCGATATGAACTGCCCGTCAGCGGCAGACCCCCGTCCCAGGAGGCTGAGAAGTTTGAGTCACAAGCGAATGCCCAAGCGCAAGGCCGCGATAGCGGTGGGCGGTGTCGCGGCGCTCGGTGCGGCGGCCCTTCTGCTGCCCCACGCCAACGCCTCACAGGGCACGAACCAGGCGTCGGACGGCACCGGCACCGCGAAGACCCTGAAGGCCACCCAGGCGTCCGGCCTCGCCGCCCAGCTCCAGAAGGCCCTCGGTGCCGCCTTCGCCGGGTCGTACTTCGACAGCGGCAAGCAGCAACTCGTCGTCAACGTGGTCAACGGCGACAGCAACACGATCGCCCAGGTGGAGAAGGCCGGCGCGGTCGCCCGTCAGGTGAAGAACAGCACCAGCAGCCTGAAGGCCGCCGCCGGCACGCTGAAGACCAAGGCCACGATCCCCGGCACCTCCTGGGCCGTGGACCCGCGCACCGACAAGGTGCTCGTCACCGCCGACTCCACCGTCACCGGCGCCAAGTGGAACAGACTGCAGTCGACGGTACAGAGCCTCGGCTCCGGCATGGCGACGCTGAAGAAGTCCGCCGGCACCTTCAAGACCTTCGTCTCGGGCGGCGACGCCATCTTCTCCCAGACCCAGCAGGGCGGCGTCCGCTGCTCCCTCGGCTTCAACGTCACCGCCTCCGACGGCAGCCCCGCCTTCCTGACGGCCGGTCACTGCGGAGTCGCCGCCAAGGACTGGTCCGACTCGCAGAACGGCCAGCCCATCGCCACCGTGGACCAGGCCAAGTTCCCCGGCAACGACTTCTCGCTCGTCAAGTACAACGACAAGACCACGCAGACGTCCAGCACGGTCAACGCCGGAAACGGCCAGACCGTGCAGATCACCCAGGCCGCCGACGCCACCGTCGGCGAGACCGTGTTCCGCATGGGCTCCACCACCGGGCTGCACAACGGCCAGGTCACCGGCCTCGACGCCACCGTGAACTTCGCGAGCGAGACCGTCCCGGGCGGCACCGACACCGTCAACGGCCTCATCCAGACCAACGTCTGCGCCGAGGCCGGCGACAGCGGCGGCTCCCTGTTCACCCAGGACGGCGGCGCGGTCGGCCTCACCTCCGGCGGCAGCGGCGACTGCACCAGCGGCGGCGAGACCTTCTTCCAGCCGGTCACCGCCGCCCTCCAGGCCACCGGCGCGACCCTCGGCAACGGCGGCAACGGCGGCAACGGCGGCAACGGCGGCAACGGCGGCAACGCCGGCAACGGCGCGGGCGGCCAGTCCGGCTCCGCCAACCCGTCGGCCTCGGCGGGCGACCAGTCCGGCTCCGCCGCTCCGTCGGCCTCGGCAGGCGACCAGTCCGGCTCCGCCAACCCCTCGGCCTCGGCGGGCGACCAGTCCGGCGCGGGCGGAGACCAGATCGGCGGCTCCGCCGACCCGTCCGCCTCGGCCACCGACCAGCCCGGCGGCGGAAGCGATCAGTCCGGCGCCGGGTCGGCGAACGACGGGTCGTCGCTGACCAGCACGCGGTAGCGCTCCGCCGGGCGGGCCGCGACGTGCGCTGCCGCGACAGGACGACTCTCGTCTGCGGCGCCGTCGTGGCCCCGGCGCGCCCACGCGGCGCAGCCACACATCAACGCAGCCCCGCGCCCCTTGCGTGACGCGCCCCACCCCTGTCTCCCCGGCGGCCTCACCCGCGGTTCCGGCCGGTGGGGAGACGGGCCGGTCCTCCGCCGGGAGGGCCGGCCCGTCAGGCTTGGTGCGCCCGCAGCAGCAGTACCGCCACGTCGTCCATCCGTTCCCGCGCCGCCGCGCTCTGCCGGACCACCTCGTCCGCCAGCCTCTCCAGCGGCTGGTCGCCGATCTCCGACAGCAGGGTACCGAGGCCGGCCAGCGCGTCCTCGATGTCGATACCGGGCGCCTCCACCAGACCGTCGGTGTACAGGACGAGCACCGAGCCGGGAGCGAAGGACACCTCGGTCGTCGGATACACCGCGGCCGCGTCGATCCCGAGCAGCGGGCCACCGGCCAGGTCCAGCACCCGCACCCGCCCGTCCGGCCGTCTCAGCAGCGGCGGCGGATGCCCCGCCCGCGCCATGACCGCCTTCCCGCCTGCCGGGTCCAGCCGCAGATACAGACAGCTGGCGAACAGCTCGGTGCCGAGGTCGATCAGCAGCCGGTTGGTGCTGCTCATGACCTCGTGCGGCGCCTGCCCGACCGTGGTGTACGCCCGGACACCGGTACGGATCTGCCCCATCAGGGCCGCCGCGGTCACGTTGTGCCCCTGTACGTCCCCGATCACCGCCGCCGTCAGCGGCAGCGTCGGCACCAGGTCGTAGAAGTCGCCGCCGATGTCCATGCCATGGGTGGCCGGCAGATAGCGGGCGGCCGCCTCGATGCCGGGCGGCGGTGCCAGCGAGTTCGGCAGCAGGGCCTGCTGGAGTCCGTGCGCGAGCCGGTGCTTGGCGTCGTAGAGCCGGGCACGCTCCAGCGCCTGCGCGATCAGCCCGCCCAGGGACGTCAGGACGGCCCGTTCGTCGGCAGGGAAGACATGGGGCTCGGCGTAGGCCAGCACACAGGTGCCCACCGGCCGCCCGGATGCGATCAGCGGCAGATACGCCCAGGCCGCGAAGCCGTCCGGGGTCTGGTGCCGGCGCGGATACAGCCGCTCCAGCTCCTCCCGGGAGTCGAAGAACGCCGGCACCCCGCTGCTGAGCACATGGGTGCCGGGGGTCCGCTCGGTCAGCGGCAGCCCGTGGAACCGGTCCACGACATGCGCGTCCGGGTAGCCGCGATGCCCCAGCACGTGCAGCCGGCCGCCCTGCGAGCCGAGGATCACCATCGCCTGGCTGCCGACCGCCGGGGCCACCTCGTCCCAGACCAGCTGCACCACGTCCTGCACCCCGACCGCCTCGGTCAGCGCGCCCGCGAAGCTCAGCACCTGGGAGATGCTCACCAGCCGCGCCGGGGACGGGTCCGCCTGCGGCGCGCCGCGCGCGATCTCCGCCACCGCCCGGGCCCGGCTGATCCGCATGCTCAGCCCGGTCGTGCTCGGATACATCCGGAACGACAGCCACTCGCCCGGCGGCCGCAACGCCACGAACGACGTCACCTGCTGGCTGAGCAGCGCCCCCCGGTAGCGGTCCTCGTACATCGGGTCGTTCAGCCAGGGCACCGACACCCAGAGCAGCGTGCCGAGCAGTTCCCCGGCCGGTCTGCCGAGCAGCTCGGCGGCGGCCGTGTTGACGAACCCGATCCGGCCGTGCAGATCCAGCGACACCAGCCCGTACGGCAGCCGGGACACCATCCGGGCGGCCTCCACCGAGCCCAGCGTGTCGGACGTGCCCGTCAGCGGTGTCGCCACCACCTCGGTCTCGTGGACGATCGGCCGGTGCTCCTGCGCGGCCCGTTCCAGCCGCAGCGCCAGCCGCTCGCAGGCCGCCCACAGATGGTCGCGCTCCCCGGGGGACAGCTCCGGGGGATGCGCACCCGGCCAGGTCACGAACACCGCGCCGTACACCTGCCGCTCCGTCGCCACGGGCAGCGCGGCCAGCGCGAACGGGTACGGCAGCACCACCGCGATGCGCGGATAGCAGCGGGCCATCTGCTCCTCGCCGCCCACCCACACCAGCCGCCGCTCGCGCGCCGCGTCGGCGACCGGGATCGGCGCGCTCAGCCCGACCCGCTCCCACGGCGCCGCGAACGCCCGGGGCATGCCGGCGTGCACCGTCATCTCCAGGACCGGCTCGTCCGGCCGGAGCAGGTACACCGCACCGGAGTGCGCGTGCACCTCCTGCATCATCGAGACCAGCGCGAGCGACAGCACCGGCTGGGCGACCAGTACCTCCCCGGCCGCCGGTGCCGGTCCCGGCCCTGGCCCGTCGGACACGCCGACCACCTCCTCGTACAGCCGAGGCGCGCATCCTGGGGACAACATTCCCTCGCGGGGGCGCGCCGCGCACGGCGAGGGCCCCGGCCGCGGCCCCTGGCCGCCCCCATGCGGACGCCGCCGAATACCCCGTCCGTCCGTACCCATGCCCGTGCAGCGGAAGCGCGGGCGGCGTACGAGCGCCGAGCGTGCGCCCCCGCGCACCCTGTTGGCCGGATCTCCGCGCCCGCGAACGGTACCGGCGCCCAAGAATGGGCACGCGCTTTCCCGTGCCCGGGGCGCGGCGCGGATCGTGAGGGGAGTGACGGCGCGGACCACAGTGGCACGGGGGCGACGAGGTATGGGCGTAGGACGATCATCCGAGGGGGCGGAGTAGTGATCCGGGTGCTTCTGGTGCACGACGTGTGTCTGGTGCGATCGGTCCTGGCGGAGTGGCTGCGGCGGGAACCGGGGCTCGATGTGGACGACACGCCGTGGCGGGGTGCCGGCGCGCGGGTGCGGTCCCTGTGTCCGGATGTGTGCGCGGCGGACCTGGAGTGTGCGGACGGCCAGGGCACGGTCCCCCTCGGCGATCTGTGTCCGCCGCACACCGGTGGCAGGCCGCCGGCGCTCGTGGTGCTGGCCCACGCGGACCGGCCGGGCCTGCTGAAGCGGGCCGCGGAGGCGGGCGCGCTCGGTTTCGTCGACAAGGCCGGCTCGCCGGACCGGCTGGTGCGCGCCATCCGCTCCGTCGCGGAGAGGGAACGTTTCGTCGATGCCTCGCTGGGCTTCGGGTTCCTCAAGGCGGCCGAGATGCCGCTGACCAGACGTGAGCTGAGCGTGCTGTCCCTGGCGGCCGGGGGCGCGTCCATCGCGGAGATCGCGGGCAGCCTGCACTTATCCAACGGGACGGTCCGCAACTACATGGCGTCGATCACCCGCAAGACCGGCGCACGGAACCGGGTCGACGCGATTCGGATATCGCGGGGGGAGGGGTGGGTGTGAGGGGCGGGGGTGACTGGCCGGGCGGGGGCGCCGGGTGCGTCCAGTGGCCGGCCAGGTCCCGGTACAGGGCCGAGGTGCGCAGCAGCTCTCCGTGGGTGCCGCAGGTGGTGCGCGCGCCGTCCAGGACGAGGATCCGGTCGGCGCGGCGGGCGGAGCTGATCCGGTGGGCGACGACGATCAGCGTGCCGCCCGGACGCGCCGCGAAGGCCCGCTCGGCACGTGCCTCCGCCTCCGGGTCGAGGTGGCAGGTCGCCTCGTCCAGCAGGGCCAGCGGGGCGGGGGAGAGGTAGGCGCGGGTCAGCGCGATCAGCTGCCGCTGGCCGGCCGAGAGCGCCGCTGGTTCGACGGGGGTGCCGGGTCCGCCCAGTGTTCTCAGCAGGGGGGTCAGACCGACGGCGTCGGCGGCGGCCAGGAGCTCCGACTCGGGCACCGGGTCGCAGCGGTGGAGGGCCAGGTTCTCGGCGAGCGTGCCGGTGTGGACGTACGCCTCCTGCGGGATGAGGACGGTCGCGCAGGCCCGGACGGTGCCGTGCCGCGGTTGCAGGAGACCGGCGATCAGCGCGGTGAGCGTCGATTTTCCGGTTCCGCTGGGACCTACGACGGCAAGGTGGGTGCCGGTGCGGAGGGTGAGGTCGAGGCCGTTCAGGACGGGTTCGCTCGTGGGGCCGTAGGCGAAGGTGAGGGAGGCCAGGGAGAGAGCGGTGTTCTGTGCACCCGAGGAAGGGGGGAGTGCGGTAGTCGCGCGGGTGCGGGTTGTGTCCGGCCGGGCGCGCCCCGCGGCTGAGCCGCTGATCGGTGCAGCCCCGCTCCCCTTGGCCGGTTGCGCCTGCCGGGGTTCAGAGTCGAACCGGGTCAGACGCCGTAGCACGACCGCCAGCCGAGAACCGCTCGTGCCCAGGCCGTGGACGAGATTGTTCAGGGCCGGGAGCAGGGACTGGGTGACGTAGGCGAGCGCGCCTACCAGCGCGCCGGGGGTGACGCCGTGGCCGAGCAGCCAGGGGGCGGTGAACAGCAGCAGTACCGCCGGGAGTTCCCCGCCCAGCGCCAGTGCGGCCACGCGGGCCACGCCCCAGCGGGCCAGAGCGCGGGCGGCCCGTAGTTCCGCGTCGGTGCGGTGGCCGATGGCCTCGGCGATCCGCTCCTCGGCGCCTGCCGCGGTGATGTCCCGGAGCCCCGGGCAGACCGTGCTCAGCTCGTGGGCCAGCGCCTCGTCGGCGGCCAGGAACGCCTCCTGGCGGCGGGCCAGCGGGGCCAGCGTCGCGGCGAACAGGGTCACACCGGCGAGCAGCGGGGGCAGCACGACCGTCAGCAGCAAAGGGGCCAGCGAGAACAGGCCGATCAGGGCGCCGGCGGCGGTGAACAGGAACGAGCGGGACACCAGCACCACGCCGGCGAGCGTGTCCCGGGCGATCTCCACCTGCTGGGTCAGCCCGGACAGCGCACCCCGATCCGCCTCCCGCACCCCGCGCGCGACCACCTCCGTCACCAGCCGGTCCCGGGCCGGTTCGACCAGCGCGGCCACCACCGCGTACACCCGCCCGGTCCCGTACGCCCCGGCACCCACGGCGAGCCCCGCGGCCCCCAGCCACAGCAGACCGGTCCGCGCGTTCCCCGCCAGGAACCCGGCGTCCAGGGCGCGCGCGAGGGCGTATCCGGCGAGGAAGGTCTGTCCCGCCTCCAGCACGGACCACCCGCCGAGCCGCACCAGCACCCGCCACCGCGCCCGCAGAAACCGCAGGGCCCGGCGGCGCACGCACGCGGAGGATCCGCCGGCCGGCCCACGCACGCCGGAAGGCGGCTCTCCGCCGGGCACGCCCGTCAACTCCCGCTCCTGGCCGGGCATGGGTGCTCCTCGCCGCGTATGTCCGTCGACCGTGTCGCGCATGTCCATGGGCTGGCGTCGGGGTTCTGCCCGCGGTCCGGCGCGGGGTGCCGGCCATCCCGTGGGTTCATCGGCCGTGGCCCGGTTCCGGCCGTCGGCCGGGTGTGGCGTGCGCGGTCGTGCAGCGGGACCGCCATCAGGTCCGCGCCTGCCTCTCGGCCGTGCCCCCGCCGTCGTGTGCGAACTCCGGCCCCGGCTCCGTGCCGACGTCACCGTCGTCCCCGAACACCGCCCGGTACTCCGCCTCTTGCCACAGTTCCCGATGGGTTCCGATCGCCCTGACCCGGCCCGCGTCCAGCCAGGCGACCCGGTCCGCGCGGGACGCCGTGGTCGCGCGGTGGGCGATCAGCAGGCGGGTCCGGTCCGGGTCGGGGGCCAGCAGGGTCTGGGTGATGCGGTGTTCCGTGACCGTGTCGAGGCTGGACAGGGCGTCGTCGAGGATCAGCAGCCGGCCGCCGTGCGCGAACGCCCGGGCGAGGCCCAGGCGTTGGGACTCGCCGCCGGAGCGGGGCGCGTCGGCGGCAGGGGTGGCGTAGCCGGCGGGCAGGCGCCGTACGAAGTCGTCGGCGTGGGCGCGGCGGGCGGCGGAGCGTACGGCGGCGGGGGTGGCGGGCGGGCGTGCGAAGGCGATGGTGTCCTCGATGGTCGTGCCCAGCAGGACGGGGCGGTCGAAGGCGTAGGCGACGGCGCGGCGCAGCTCGGCGTGGGCGAGAGCGCGCAGCGGGACGCCGTCGAGGAGGACTTCGCCCACATCGGGGTCGGCGAGCCGGCCGGCCAGCTCGGCGAGCAGGGACTTGCCGGTGCCGGAGCGGCCGACGACCGCCAGGGTGGTGCCGCCCGGGACGGTCAGGTCGACCCCGTCCAGGACGGTCCGCCCGCCCCGGCGTGCGGTCACCGCCCGCAGCTCCAGCCGGCCGTTGCCGGGCGGCAGGCGGCCGGTGCCGTGTGCGGGCGCGGACTCGGCCCGCACCTCGGCGAGCCGGCCGGTCGCCGCCCTGGCTCGGGCGAGCGCGGCCAGCTGTCCGACCAGCGTGCCGACACCCGTGGCGAGCACCGCGTACCGGGAGGCGGCCAGCACCTCGCCCACCGACAGCCGGTGCCGTGCCAGCAGCAGCCCGGCCACCGCCAGCACGCCCAGGTTCAGCAGGGGTGCGAGGGTGACCGCCTGTGCGGCGGCCCGCCCCTGCACCCGCCACATGCGGTGCCCGGCGCGCGACAGTTCGGGCAGCGGCGCCAGGATCCGGGCGGTCTCCCGCTCCTCGGCGCCCGCGGCGCGGATCGTACGGAAGCCGTCGACCGCCTCCGCCAACGCGCCGGCGATCCGGCCCTGCGCCCGCTGGTAGTCGGCCACGCACGCCGACGTGTCCCGGGCGAAGGCGCGCAGCAGCAGGGCCAGGACCGGCGCACCGGCGAGGAACACCGCCGCCAGCCACGGGTCGATGAGGCCGAGCGCCAGCACACCCCCGACGGGCCCGGCGAGCGCGGCGAGCAGCGCCGCCACGGCGCCCGGCGCCGTCCCGGCCTGCGCGGCGTTGCCGACCAGGCGTGCCACCAGATCCCCGGCGCCGAACCGGGCCGTCGCGCGCGGGCCCAGCGCCAGGACATGTGCGGTGAGCTGCCGGCGCAGCCATGCGGTGGCGTGGGCGTCGGCGGTGCCGGTGAGCACGCCCGCGCAGCCGTCCAGCAGGGCGAGCAGCAGCACGAGGCCGGCGCAGCAGCCGATCCAGCGGGCGGCCGGGGCGTGGGCCAGCAGCAGGTCCAGGGTGTGTCCGAGCAGGGCGGGCAGCAGCAGGCCGGCGGCCGTCGCGGCCGTACTCGCCGCGCACAGCGCGACACAGCGGACGGCACCCTGCCGCAGCGCCGCCCGCGACAAGGCACCGCCGGCCGCGGCGGCTTCGCTGTCTGGGCGGGAGTTCATGGGCTGCGGCCTCACTCGGGTCGGACGGAAGCAGGAGGGCCGGCCCTCGGCCGTACGGCCCGTCCCAGCCGGAGGCCCCGGACAGCCCCTCCCGGCTGGGAGGGTGCCGTCCGGAGCCGTGGGCTCACCGAAGGCGGTCAGAGACAGAGCAGGACGCTCGCCGCGGAAACACAGGAGAGCAGGCTCGCGGTGCTCGCGCCGTTGTGGGTGTACTCGTCGGACTCGAGGGTCTGCAGGTCGAGCAGTGCCATGGCAGTGTCCTTTCCTCGTTGGGGACGGGGTTGTGCGTCACGGCTCCGTCGGTGCGGAGCCGCGTGTGTGGGCCGCCGGTGGCGGCGGAAGGAACGGCAGGTGGGCCGTACGCGCGTCGTCGCGGGCCGCGGCGAGCGCGAGCAGGCAGCCTGCCGTACCGGTCGCGAGGTCCATGGAGAGGCGCATCATCTGGTGCCCGGGGAAGGCGAGTTGGCCCTGATAGGCCATCGCGAACCAGCCGAGCCCCGCGATCTGCTGCGCCAGTCGTTCCCGGGTGGCGCCGGGCGCGGAGCTGCGGGCGAGGTGCAGGATCATTCCGGCGCGGCCCTGGAAGAGGCCGGGCTGGGCGTAGAAGCGGGAGGTGGCGGCGGTGAGGATGCCGACCCGGGCGCGCTCGAACTCCGGGCTGTCCGCGAGCGCCAGGTAGTCGTCCAGGACCAGTCCGATGCCCGCGCTGCCGTCGCCGAGGTAGGGCAGGGTCCGCCAGCCCTCGTCGACCTCCAGTCCGCCGCCCGCCTCCTGGGTCACACAGCAGTCCAGGTCGCGCCGGAGCGCCTCGGCCGCCGCCGTCAGGAAGCGGGCCTCGCCGGTCTGCTCGTAGTACCGGAGCAGGAAGAGCGCGGGTCCGCCGGCGCCGCGCAGCAGCCCGGCGCGTCGGCGCGGGGTGTCCGGGACCGGTTCGGCGAGCCGTCGTACGAGGATCTCGGCGGCCTCGGCGGCGTGTTGCCGCAAGACAGGCTCCCCCGTCGTGTCCGCGAGTCGGCCGAGGACCAGGCCGAGGCCGGCGAGTCCGCCGTGAAGGTCGGAGGCGAGGCTGCGCCAGTTCTCCCGCAGGATGCCGTCCAGCAGGTCCAACGCCCGCTGCCGGTGGCCCAGTTGTTCGAGCACCAGGGCGACGCCCGCGAGGCCGTCGTACAGGCCGAGCGGGGTGCCGGGCGGCGGCGGGGCGGTGTGGTCCAGCAGCCAGCGCTCGCCCTCGTCGTAGCGGGCGGCCCCGGACGCCTGGAGGGCGTACAGGACTCCGGCCGCGCCGTGGGCGAGGCCGAGACCGCCGCCGTCCGCGAACTGGGCGATGTCCCCCGGGAAGAGCCGGTCGTCGCGTTCGGGGGTGGCGGAGGCGAGGATCGCCTTCACCATCGAGTCGCGGCTGTAGGGCCAGTCGCCGGGGACCACCGGGGGCCGGGACGTACTGCGGGGCGTGTTCCGGGTGATCTCCGTGACCGCCTCGTCCAGGAAGGCCCGCGGCACGTCCGGGAACTGCTCCGCGATCACCTCGGCGAGATGGGCCGCCTTGCCGCGGTCCACCACGAACAGCGTGGTCACCGGAAGGAACAGGGCGAGCCGCAGACAGGCCAGCGCATAGCGGTCGACATCGGTGCCGCGGCGGTCCGGCGGGGCGAAGAAACCGGGGTGGGCCACGGTCTGCCGGGCGTTCTCCTCGGCGGGCGCGGCGGCCTCGAAGTCGATGAGATACACGGACTGTTCGTCCTCGGCCACCATGATGTTGAAGACATGCAGGTCGTTGAAGACCAGCCCGCGCGCGTGCACCGCCGCCACGGCCCGTTCCACCGCCGCGTTGATCCGCAGCGCCCACGCCGTGTACGCGGCGACCTTCGCCGGGTCGGGATCGGGGGTGAGCAGCGGATGGCGTTCGGCGAAGAAGGAGTTGAGCGGGCGGCCCGACAGATGGTCCATCACCAGGAACCGGTGCTCGCCGAGTGTGAACCAGTCCCGTACCTCGGGCACCACACCGGTCCCGGCGACCCGCTCCAGCGCCGCCTTCTCCCGCCCGAGCCGGGCCACCGCGTCCGCGCCGTCCGCGGCGAGACCCGCGTGCGGCCGGCCCTCCTTCAGCACCACGCGCCGCCCGTCGCGCGTGTCGGTGCCGGCGTACACGCCGCCGCCGTTGGAGAAGTGCAGCGCCTTCTCGATGCGGTACGGCAGTTCGCCGACCGTCGTGGTGTTGCGGGCTTCGAGGTGCGGCCGCAGGAACGCCGGCAGGCTCACCCACTCGGGCACCTGGAAGGAGGGCGCCCGCCGGTCCGGCACCAGCCGACCCGTGCCGTCGGTGACCGCCGGGACCAGGGAGCCGCGCTCGTCGACGACGTACCGGCGGGCGAACGCGCCGTAACGCACATAGAGCGGACCGTCGTGCCAGCGCAGGTCGGTGAGGATGTACGGCCCCTCGAAACCCTCCAGCAGCGCGCCCAGTTCCCGCAGCGTCCGCTGCAACTGCTCCTCGTTGGCCGGATAGACCGTGACGAACTTGCCGCTGGTGTCGCGGCCCGCGTACTTGGCGTTGCGCAGGTGCAGCAGATGCGGGCCCGGCACGAACTTGAACGGGATGCGGCGCGGCACACAGTAGTCCCACACGATCTCCGCGATCCGTTCCGCGTTCGCGGCGGTCGCCGAGGAGTGGATCTTCCAGCCCTGCGCCGGCGACGCAAGCGGCGCGCCGTCCGCGCCGAGCGGGGTCAGGGTCAGCCAGTCCCCGGAGCGCGCCGCGTGCCAGCCCTCCGGTACGGCGCGACGCGCCGTCGCGAACAGCGGTGCCGGCTCTCCGCCCGCCCCCGGGAGCCGGTCGGGCGTGTCGTAGAAGTGCCCGTCGGCGAGCGCGTACACCTCGTACCGCTTGTCCATGCGCTCCCGCCCCTCGTCGTGTCGGCCGGAACAGACACTCGCAGCAGTCGTACGGTCGCGCACAGTCACAGTTGTCACGAGGTCACCGTGCGGAACGCATGGGTCAAGATGTGTTCGGCGGCTTTCGAGCCGACCGGACGGGTGTGAAGGGGGCCCGGAGCGTTCACAGGGGCTGCGCGGGAGCCCGACACGCGCTGTAATGGCGAACGTGGTGAGTGACGGCGCTGCGATCAGCCGGACGAGAACGGCTCCGGAGCGTGCCGAAGCCGCCCTCGACATGCTCACCGCGGCACCCGCCAGCCCCGACCTGCTGCGCCGGGTCCTCGAACAGGCGCTGGTGTTCGCCGGCGCGGTCTTCGCCGGGGTGTACACACCCGGCGACGACCCGGCCCAGCTGTGCCTCACCGAGTCGGCGGGCCTGCCGCGCACCCTGTACGGGCTCCGCGACAGCTATCCGGCCGCCGGCGGCTCCCCGGTCGCCGAGGCGCACCGCACCGGACGCCCGCGCTGGCTCCGGCCCGAGGACCTGGCCGGCTGTCCCGAGGCCCGGCGCACCCCGGCCGCGGACTTCTTCATGGCCGTCCTGCCGCTCGGCCCGGCGGACGGCGGCGCCCTGCTGGCCGTCAGCGAGCGCTCCGGCGGCTTCGGCGCCGACGACCGTGCCTGCCTGGACCTGATCGTCCGCGCCATCGCCGTACCCGTCCCCTCCGCCTCCGGCGAGCCGGGTGAGCTGCCGGCGGACGCCTTCAGCCTGGCCATGGACAGCGGCCGGGTCGAGGTCGGCGACGGGATCCTGCGGCTGTTCGGGCTCACCCGGGACGTCTTCGACGGCCGGGTGGAGACCCTGCTCGCCCTCACCGTGCCCGAGGACCTGCCCGCGCTGATGTCCGTGGTCGAGGCCGACCACATGTCCATCGGGGACCGCGAGCTGGAGTTCCGCATCCTGCAGCCCTCCGGCGCGCCGAGGTGGCTGCGGCTGCGCGGCAGGCTGGTGCCCGGCGGCGAGGGCCACGCCGCCCGGCTCGTGGGCACCGTCGCCGACGCCTCCACCCTGCGCTCGGACGTCACCGACGTGGCCCGGGTACAGCGCCTGGCCGCCGCCCTGGCCACCGCGGGCACCGTCAAGGACGTCGGCCAGGCGGTCGTCGCCGCCCTGCGCGGACCGCTGCAGGCCGACCGGATCGCGCTCGCCGAACTGGAGAACGACCGGCTCGTCGTCACCGTCCTCGACCCGCCCGAACCCGAGGCCTGGCCGGAGGTGTGGCGCACCGAGTGGCGCACCGAATGGCCGGACGCGCCGGTGCGCGACATGCCCACCCTGGCCGCCGCGCTGCGCGAGGGACGCTCCCGGATCTGGCCCGCCGGCACCCCGCTGGAACCCGCCCTCGCCGACGTCGGGCCCGGCGCTCTCGCGGTGCTGCCGCTGCCGGCCGGCGGCCGTATGGCCGGGGCCTGCCTGATCGGCTGGGACCGCCCGCGCGACTTCGGCCCCGACGAACGCGCCCTGCTCACCGCCTGCGCGGGCCTCACCGGGCAGGCGCTGCTGCGCGCCCACGCCTTCGACGCCGAGCACGAACTCGTCGGCATGCTCCAGCGCACCCTGCTGCCGCGCCGCCTGCCCCGGCTGCCCGGCGCGGTCGCCGTCGCCCGGTACCTGCCCACCACCGCCGGACTGGAGGTCGGCGGCGACTGGTACGACGTGATCCCGCTCGCCGACAACCACGTCGCCCTCGTCATCGGCGACGTCCAGGGCCACAACGCGGGCGCCGCCACCCTGATGGGCCAGATGCGCACCGCGCTGCGCGCCTACGCCGCCGAGGGCCACACCCCGGACGTGGTCGTGGCGCACGCCAACCGGCTGCTGCTGGACATGGAGACCGACCTGTTCGCCACCTGCGCCTACGTCGACGTCGACATGGAGGAGGGCACCGCCTGGTGCGTGCGGGCCGGGCATCTGCAGCCCGTGCTGCGCCACCCGGACGGCACCGCCGAGATCGTCCAGGCCGAGGGCGGCCCACCGCTCGGCGTGCTCGACCAGGCCGACTTCCCGATGACCCCGCTGCGGCTCCAGCCCGGCACGGTGATCGCGCTGACCACCGACGGACTGGTCGAGTCGCCAGGCGTCGACATCGACGCCGGAATGGACCGGCTCGCCGCCGAACTGGCCGCCGCCGACCCCGCGCACCTCGGCCTGGTCGCCGACGCGCTGCTCACCGGCGCCCACCGCGGCGACGACGTCGCCCTGCTGCTCGTGCGCTACGACGGCATGGCCGTACGGCCGCTGCGCGAGACCTGGACGGTGTGGCGGGTCCCGCAGGCGGTCGGGCACGCCCGCCGCTTCACCCGGCGCACCCTGCGCACCTGGGGCGTCTCGCCGGACACCGTGGACGCGGCCCTGCTGGTGGTCTCCGAGCTCGTCACCAACGCCCTCGTGCACACCAACGGCCAGGTCCGCCTCGACCTCAGCCTGGTCAACCACCGGCTGCGGCTCGCCGTCGCCGACGCCTCCCCGCGCAGCCCCGTCAAACCCACCAGCATCGGCTGGGAGGCCACCGGCGGCCGCGGCATCCTCCTCGTGGAGGCGGTATCGGCGGCCTGGGGCACGGTCCCGGTCAGCGGCGGCAAACAGGTCTGGGCCGACCTGGTACCGGGCGGCTGACCGCGGGGCGGGTGGCTGGCTGTGGGAGGGCCGGTGCTGCGCGGTCGGGTGGCCGTAGGGGCCTTGGTGTCCGGCGTGGGGCTGGTCGTGGCGGGCGTGGTGTCTGGCGTGGGGCTGGTCGTAATGGGCCTGGTGCGTCGCGGCTGTCTTGCCACAGGCGGGTCCACCGGTCGGCCGGCGGCCACAGGCGCCTTCAGCCGTCGGCCGACCGCCGTGACCGAGTTCGACTCCGGCGGTGGGCTCGTTGGGGCCGTTGCGGCCGGCGACCGGCCTGGTCACAGCGGGTCTCGCGCCGGGCGGCCGCCTCCCCGTGGCTCGTGGGGTGCTTGGCTGCCGGCCTTGCTTCAGCCGGTCTCATGCCGGAGGGGGGCTCGCCGTGGCTGGTGGTGTGCCTGGCCGCTGACCTCGCTCCAGCCGATCTCGCGCCCGGCGATTGGCTCGGTGCGGCCGGTCGCGGGGCCGTCGGCCGGTCCGCCGCGGCCGGCCGCTTACCCGCTGGCCCCGCCGCACCCGGTGCGGCGCCCGCCGGTTGCCCCAGCGCGGGCATCCTCGTGCCCGCCGTCCGGTGCCCGCCGTCCGGTGCCCGCCGTCCGGTGCCCGCCGTCCGGTGCCCGCCGCCCGCCGCCCGCCGTCCGGTGCCCGCCGCCCGCCGCCCGCCGCCCGCCGTCCGGTGCCCGCCGCCCGCCGTCCGCCGTCCGGTGCGGGCATCGCCGTGCTCGTGCCGGTGCCCGTACCCCGTGCCCGCTGCCCGTGCCCGTGCTCGTCCCCGTCCCGCCCGTGCCCGTCGCGCGTATCGCCGTGCCCGTCGGCGGTGCCCGTACCCGCCCCCGGCAGCGCATCGTGCCCTTCGGCTGGCCACGGCGGGCGCACCCTCATGCCCGCCTGTCGACCCGCCACAACCGACCCCGCCCTCCGATCGGCTCCGACCGCCTCGTTCCTTGGACGGCCCCTGCCCCTTGGGCCGCCCTAGCCCCTCCGACAGCCCCGCCGCGCGAGCACCCCCGCCTCCGACCGCCCCACCCCCGACCACCCGCGCCGCCCCACCCCCAACCCGCCACACGGGTGCGTTTCGGCAGGTTGGAGGGGGGTTGGGGAGGCGTGGGGCGGTAGTGGTGCCTAGGGTCGATTGGTGTGGCACACACCTTCGAAGAACTCGTGCAGAAGCAGCGCGCGGCGGAAGCGGCCCACGCCACGGTCGAGGAACTGCGGAACGCCTATGGTCCGCCGGCCGAGCGGGCGATGACCGGTGCCCAGTCGGGTACCTACGAGACCGCGCTGCGGGCCTGGCGGGACCTGGCCCGGGACGTGCAGACCGCGGTGAGCGAGTACGCGAAGGAGTCGGGCCGGCCGCGCCCCGAGGTCGAGGCCGAGGTGGCCCGCGCGGCGGCGGAGCCCGAGGACGCATGAGCCGAACCGGCCGCCGCGCCGAGCGGCTCGTGGACAGGGTGGACGCCCGACTGCCCGTGTACGAGGGCGGCCCGCTGCTGCGCAAGGCGTTCCCCGACCACTGGTCCTTCCTGCTCGGCGAACTCGCCCTGTACAGCCTCCTGGTGCTGATCCTGACCGGGGTCTGGCTGACCCTGTTCTTCCAGCCGGAGATGCGCGAGGTCGTCTACGCCGGCCCCTATGTGCCGCTGCGCGGCGTGCGGATGTCGGCCGCCTTCGACTCCACCCTGGACATCAGCTTCGACGTGCGCGGCGGACTGCTGATGCGGCAGACCCACCACTGGGCCGCGCTGGTCTTCGTCGCCGCGATCGGCGTGCACCTGCTGCGGATCTTCTTCACCGGCGCCTTCCGCCGCCCCCGCGAGCTGAACTGGATGATCGGGGTGACCCTGTTCGCGCTCTCGCTCGCCGAGGGCTTCGCCGGCTACTCGCTCCCCGACGACCTGCTCTCCGGCACCGGACTGCGCATCGCGCAGGGCATCATGCTGTCGATCCCGGTCGTGGGGACGTACGTGGCGTTCTTCGTCTTCGGCGGGCAGTACCCGGGCCACGACATCATCACCCGCCTGTATCCGCTGCACGTCCTGCTGCTTCCCGGGGCCCTCATCGCCCTGGTCGCCGTACATCTGATCTTGGTGGTGTATCTCAAGCACACGCAGTGGCGCGGCCCGGGACACACCCAGCGCAACGCCGTCGGCAAGCCGTTCTTCCCGCAGTTCACCGGCTCCTCCGGCGGTCTGGCCGTCATCGTCACCGGCGTCCTCGTACTCCTCGCCGGCATCGCCCAGATCAACCCGGTCTGGAACTACGGCCCCTACCGCCCCGACCAGGTCTCCACCGCCTCCCAGCCCGACTGGTACGTCGGTTTCCTGGAGGGCGCGCTGCGGCTGGTCCCGCCGTGGGAGACCGATGTCGCCGGGCACACCCTCATGTGGAACGTCCTGCTCCCGGCCGTCGTCCTGCCGGGCCTGCTGTTCGCCGTGCTGTACGCCTACCCCTTCGCGGAGCAGCGGCTGACCGGGGAGGGACGCACCGAGCGGCACCTGTGCGACCGGCCCCGCGAGCGGCCCGTCCGCACCGGACTCGGCGTGGCGGGCACCGTGTTCTACGGCGTGCTGCTGCTGGCCGGCGGCAACGACGTCATCGCCCAGACCTTCCGCGTCTCCGTCAACGCCATCACCTGGGTGCTGCGGGTCTGTCTGATCGTGGCCCCGGTGCTCGCCTTCTTCGTGGCCCGGTGGCTGTGCCGGGCCCTGACGGCGGCCGAGCACGAGCGGCTCGCCGAGGGTGTGCCCACCGGCGAGATCCGGCAGAGCGTCACCGGTGGCTACGAGACCGATCACGAGCCCGTCGGCACGTTCCGGCCCGGTGCCCCGCGCAGACCGCTCACCGGTGTGCGTACTGGTACACCATCCCGAACACCCCGCGCGCCAGAACGCCCAGGCCGATGAGGAACAGCCACAGACCGAAGACCACGCCGCCCGCCGTCAGCGCGAAACCCAGCGCGGTGACGATCGGCCACGGGCTCTCGTCGGGGAAGAACGCCACCGGCCCGGCCGCGTCCGCCACTTCCGCCCCGGTACGGTCCTGCGCCCGCGTCCCCCGGCGCCGGTACTGGATCAGGCAGAAGAACGCGACCAGTGCGGCCATCCCGCACGCGACGACCAGCGCGACCGTGCCCGTCTCGTCCTGCGACCACATCCCGTACAGCGCGGCGGACCCGCCGAAGAAGAGCGCGACCCCGCCGAACAGCATCGCCTCCGCCTTCATCGCGCCAGCTCCTCTCCGGCCGGGCTCTCGATCTCCGGATGGTGCAGGTCGAACGCCGGGGACTCCGAGCGGATCCGGGGCAGTGCCACGAAGTTGTGCCGGGGCGGCGGGCAGGACGTCGCCCACTCCAGGCCGCGCCCCCACCCCCACGGGTCGTCCACGGTGACCCGCTCGCCCTTGATGGCGGTGCGCCACACGTTGTAGAGGAACGGCAGCGTCGAGACGCCCAGCAGGAACGCGCCCGCCGACGACAGGGTGTTGAGCAGGGTGAAGCCGTCCGTGGGCAGATAGTCCGCGTACCGGCGGGGCATGCCGGCCTCGCCGAGCCAGTGCTGCACCAGGAAGGTCAGCTGGAACGCCGGGAACAGCAGCCAGAAGTGCAGCTTGCCGAGCCGCTCGTCCAGCATCTTGCCGGTGAACTTCGGCCACCAGAAGTAGAACCCGGCGAACATCGCGAACACCACCGTGCCGAACAGCACGTAATGCAGATGCGCCACGATGAAGTAGGTGTCGGTCAGATGGAAGTCCAGCGGCGGCGAGGCGATCAGCACCCCGCTCAGCCCGCCCAGCAGGAACGACACCAGGAAGCCCAGAGACCACAGCATCGGCGTCTCGAACGACACCGACCCATCGATCATCGTACCGATCCACGCGAAGAACTTGATGCCCGTCGGCACCGCGATCAGGAACGACATGATGGAGAAGAACGGCAGCAACACCGCCCCGGTGGCGAACATATGGTGCGCCCACACCACCGCCGACAGCATGGTGATCGCGATCGTCGCCCCGATCATCGGCAGATAGCCGAACAGCGGTTTGCGGGAGAACACCGGGATGATCTCCGAGATGATCCCGAAGAACGGCAGCGCCACGATGTAGACCTCGGGGTGCCCGAAGAACCAGAACAGGTGCTGCCACAGCAGGGCGCCGCCGTTCGCCGCGTCGAAGACGTGCGACCCGAACTTCCGGTCCGACTCCAGCGCCAGCAGCGCCGCGGTGAGCACCGGGAACGCCGGCAGGATCAGGATCGAGGTGAACAGCACGTTCCAGGTGAACATCGGCATCCGGAACATGGTCATGCCCGGTGCGCGCAGCGACAGGATGGTGGCGATGAAGTTCACCGCGGTCAGCGTCGTCGACACACCCGAGACCACCAGACCCATCGCCCACAGGTCACCACCGGTGCCGGGGGAGAAGTAGGCGCTGTTCAGCGGCGCGTAGGCGAACCAGCCGAACGCCGCCGCCCCGCCCGGCACCAGGAAGCCGGAGACCACCATCAGGCCGCCGAACAGGTACATCCAGTACGACAGCGCGTTCAGCCGGGGGAAGGCCAGGTCGGGCGAGCCGATCTGCAGCGGCATCACCGCGTTGGCGAACCCGGCGAACATCGGGGTCGCGAACAGCAGCATCATGATGGTGCCGTGGACCGTGAAGAACTCGTCGTAGCCGTGCTCGCTCAGGAACTGCAGACCCGGCCGGGCGAGTTCCGCGCGCATCCCGAGCGCGAGCAGCCCGGCGAGCAGGAAGAAACAGAACGCCGTGACCATGTAGAGCCGGCCGATCACCTTGTGGTCGGCGGTGAAGACCCAGCGCAGCACGGCACGGCCGGGACGCGGGGCGGGCGCCGTGTAGCGCGCGACGATCTCGTGTGTGTCCGACACTTCCGGTAGTTCCGTCATCGCCGGTGACGCTACTCCGCGTGACCGGCGGCCCCCCGCGCGCCACGCCTCTCATCCGCGGTGGTATCCGCCGCTCGGCCGGGTACCCGGCGGCCATGAACTCCGCCATGTACACAGCCGCCACGGGTGCCCAGGTGTTCGGGTACGTGTTCATCCTGCTCGCCGGCGTCGCCTGCGTCGCCGGACTGATGTGGGCCTTCCGGCTCGGCTTCCAGGTGCGCCGGCGTGAACCGGCCCCGCCGCGCCCCGACGAGCAGCCGCGGATGCCGGCGTCCGGTCCGGTCCGCGAGACCCTCGAGATGCGCGAACCCGACCAGGTGCCGCGGGCCGCGGACGACAGCGAGCGGCTCACCCCTTACCAGGTCGGCAACATCCGCTCCCGGCGCGCCGACGACCAGCGCCGCCCGCGTTGGTCGCCCGGTTCCAGCGGCTCCTTCGGGGGCGGAGGCGGCGGCCGGACCTGAGCGGCCGTCGCGTTTCGCGCGCGGCGGCGCGGGGGACCCGGTGGGACACACATCGCACACGAGCGGCGCGGGGCCGGCGGACCGGCGTGGGCCCCGCGCGGGACGCAGAAGGAAGATGGACGACGTGACCGCGCATCCCACGGACAAACCCGCCCTGCCCTACGCCGAGACCGGCTGGGCGAAGGCTCGCCGGCGGCGCGGCCGGGGAGTGCGGACCTGTCTCCCCGCGGTCCAGCACCGCGGCGCCGCCGAGCGACAGGGCGCCTCGATCCAGGACAACATCGTGCGAGGCGAGGACTGACACCGAGTCGGGGATCGCCCAACGCCCGTACGGCGTCAGCCGCTGAACTCGCCCGAGCGCAGCCGCTGGTAGTGGGCGGAGCAGTCCGCGTACGTGGGCAGCAGCCCGGACCGCTCCGCCTCGGCCAGCGAGGGCGCCTCGGCGTCCTTGGGCGACAGCACCGGCTCGATGCCCTGCGGCCAGGTGATGCCCAGCGCCGGGTCGAGCGGGTGCACCCCGTGCTCGCGTTTCGGCGCGTACCCGGCCGAGCACAGGTACACCACCGTGGCGTCGTCGGTGAGCGCCATGAAGGCGTGCCCGAGACCCTCGGCGAGGAACACCGCGCGCCGGGTCTCCTCGTCCAGCCGTTCGGCCTCCCACTGCCCGTACGCCGGGGAGCCGACGCGGATGTCCACGACCACGTCGAGGACGGCTCCGCGCACACACGTGACGTACTTGGCCTGGCCGGGCGGCACGTCCGCGAAGTGGATGCCGCGCAGCACACCCCGCCGGGACACCGAGCAGTTCGCCTGGACGAGCGCGAGGTCGTAGCCGGTGGCCTCGCGGAACTCCGCGCCCCGGTACCACTCGTGGAAGCTGCCCCGGTCGTCCGGGAACACCGTGGGCTCGAGCACCCAGGCGTCGCCCATCTCCAGTTGCCGCACGCCGTCATGCCTTCCGTGTCGTCGTGTCCGTCCGCGTTCCCGCCTCGACCGGCTCCGGCTCCAAGTCCCCTGTGCTCGCTTGCCGTTGCGTCCGTGGGACGGTGGGCGTGGCCGCATGCTAACCCGGTCCCTTGCGGGGATGTGCGGGCTTCCCCGCAAGGGACGGCCGGCCGGTCAGGCGTGGGTCTTGGCGAGCAGCTCCAGGATCTCGGCGGTCGTGCCGCTCTCGCCGAGCCGCGGGAAGATCCGCTCGACGCTGTTCGCGTGCGCCTCGGCGTCGGCGTCGGCCATCGCGTCGGTGGCGAGGGTGACGTGGTAGCCGTGGGCGTAGGCGTCCCGGGCGGTGGACTCCACGCCGATGCTGGTGGCGATGCCGGTCAGCACGATCTGGGTGATGCCGCGGCGGCGCAGCTGGACCTCCAGGTCGGTGCCGTGGAAGGCGCTCCAGTTGTGCTTGGTGACGCGGATGTCACCGGGGTGGCCGGACAACTCGTCGACGAGGACGTCCCAGCCCTCCGGGAAGGCGAGGCCGCGCGCCTGCCGTTCGGTGCGGCCGGGCACGGCGTCGGCCCAGTCGGGCGCGAAGGAGACCCGGACCAGGACCACGGGCAGCCCGTGCGCGCGGAAGGCGTCGGCGAGTTCGGCCGTGCGGGAGACGACGTCGCAGGCCGCGTGCGGCTGGACCGGCATGGCCACGATGCCGTTCTGCAGGTCGATCGCGACGAGGGCGGTACGGGGGTCGAGCGTGGTGAGCGACATGAGTCGGTCAGGCCTTTCCGGAGGTGGTGCGTGCAGGGGCGAGCCGGCCGAGGGAACGGTCGGGCACTGTGGTCGCCAGCAACAGCGCGGAGCCGGCGAGCATGAACAGGGCCAGGCCGTGTAGCCCGGCCGTGTCGGCGCGGTGCGGGTAGAACGCCGCCGTGGCGGCGGACGAGCCCAGCGCGCCGAGGTACATGAAGGTCCGCAGCAGTCCGGCCGCGGAGGCGATCCGCTCCGGGTCGGCCTGCCGGTACAGGGCGTTCTGCGCGGCCAGGCCGATCAGGCCCTGCGGAATGCCGAGCAGCGCGCCGACCGCGAGCAGCAGCCACAGCGGACTGCCGGACCGCACCACAAGCAGCAGGGCACAGCCCGCGACCTGGAGCGCGGAGCCGGCGAGCAGCTTGCCGCGCACCGCTTCCCGGCGTCCGGTGAGCGTGGACACGATCAGCGCGGACATGGACAGCGGCAGCAGGACGAGCCCGGCGGTGGAGGCGCCGAGCCCGCGCCCCTGCTCCAGCCACTGCGTGTAGCCGTACATGAAGGCGTAGGAGGTGGTGTAGGCGAGCAACTGGCGCAGATAGGTGGTGAGCAGTGGGCCGTTGCCGCCGAGGACGCGCAGGTCGATGAACGGATCCGGCACCCGCAGCTCGCGCACGGCGAACGCGGCGGCAGCGGCGGCCGACAGCACCGGCAGATACCAGCGGTCGGCACGCGGGTCCATCAGGAACAGCATCAGCGCGACCAGCATCAGCGCGAACAGGGCCATCCCGGTCAGGTCGACGCCGCGCCGCCGGGTCCCGGACCGGGGCAGCCGCAGCGCGCCGAGCACCAGGCAGATGGCCGAGAGCGGCACGTTGACGGTGAACACGGCACGCCAGCCGCCGAGGCCGATCAGCAGGCCGCCGAGGGCGGGACCGACGACGGCCACGGTCTGGTTGGCGACGGCCAGCGCGGCGAGCACCCCCGCGGGGCTGTCCTGCCCGGTGCGTTCGGCCTCGCTGCGGGTCAGCCGCATGGCCGCCGGGTACGCCGCCGACGTCCCGAAGCCCAGCAGGACGCGGGCCGCGATCAGCGCGCCCAGCGAGGGCGCGAGTGCGCCGAGCAGCCCGGCGATGCCGACCAGGGCCGTACCGGCGAGGTAGAGACGGCGCGGGCCGTACATGTCCACCAGCCGGCCGATGACGGGCTGTCCGACGGCCGTGGCCAGATAGAGCGCCGACACCAGCCAGGCGGTCTCGGCGGGCGGGGCTCCGAAGGCGACGCCGATGGGCACCAGGGCCACGGCGATCATCGAGGAGTTGACCGGATTGAGGACCGAGCCGACGACCATCGGCGGGATCAGCCGGCGGTCGAATCCGGCGGGGGAGGGGCGGGTGGGCTTCTCGGTGCGTCCGGTGAGCCTCGGTATCACGGCTGCGACAGCCGTTCCATCAGCTTCAGTGCCGTAAGGACGGTCTGCCGTTCCTCCTCGGTGTAGCGGTCCTGGAAGGCGCGGGCCAGCCACTCCTCGCGGACCTGCCGGTTGCCCTCGATGCGGGCCCGTCCGGCGTCGGTGAGCGTGACCAGCTGGCGGCGGCCGTCGTCCGGGTCGGGGGCACGGCGGATCAGACCGTGCTGGTCCAGCGCGGCCAGCGTGGTCGCCATCGACTGCGGCCGTACGCCCTCCGCGGCGGCGAGCGCGCTGGCCGTGGCGGCGCCGTGCTTGCCGACGAGGGTGAGCGCCGACTCCTGGGACGGGCTGAGGTCGGTGTCCTGCGCGACCTCGCGGATACGGCGCCGCAGCCGGCTGAACACCACGCGCAGATCGCGCGCGGCGCGGGCGGCGGAGTCGGAGATGTCAGCCATGCCGCCCACCCTAGGACCGGCAGCCGGAACTGTCCAGCCCAGGCTGTTCAGTTTTGCCTGACGAATTGCCGGGTACTCGCCCGTCCTCGGACAGGGCAGCACATCGGTGAACTCACACGTCGGTGAACCCAAGGGAGTGCAGATGACCCCTCCGGACACCTCCGGCCTGGAGGCGGCTCTTCGCGCCGAGGTGGACGGCGAGATCCGCTTCGACGCCGGCAGCCGCGGCGCCTACGCCACGGACGGTTCGAACTACCGGCAGGTCCCCCTGGGCGTCGTCGTCCCCCGCACGGTCGAGGCGGGCGCCCGGGCGCTGTCGGTGTGCGCGACGTTCGACGCCCCCGTCCTCTCCCGGGGCGGCGGCACCAGCCTGGCCGGACAGTCGACCAACACCGCCGTGGTGATCGACTGGAGCAAGTACTGCACCCGGCTGATCTCCGTCGACCCCGAGCGGCGCACCTGCGTGGTGGAGCCGGGGATCGTCCTCGACGAACTCAACCGTCAACTCGCCTCGCACAGGCTGCAGTTCGGGCCCAAGCCCGCCACCCACAGCCACTGCGCGCTCGGCGGGATGATCGGCAACAACTCCTGCGGCGCCTCCGCGCAGGCCTACGGCAAGACCGTCGACAACGTCCGGCGCCTGGAGATCCTCACCTACGACGGACAGCGCGCCTGGACCGGCCCCACCCCGCCCGACGAACGCGCCCGGATCGTCTCCGGAGGCGGCCGGCTCGCCGAGCTCTACGGCGGCCTCGACCGCATCGCCACCGAGTACCTCGCCGACATCCGCCGCAGCTACCCCGGGATCCCGCGCCGCGTCTCCGGCTACAACCTCGACTCCCTGCTGCCCGAGAACGGCTTCGACGTGGCCAAGGCCCTCGTCGGCAGCGAGAGCACCCTGGTCACCGTCCTGCGCGCCGAACTCGACCTCGTCCCCGTGCCGCCGTACCAGTCGCTGCTGGTTCTCGGCTACGAAGACATCTGCGCCGCCGCCGACGACGTACCCCGCCTGCTGGAGCACTGCACCCCCAGCCAACTGGAGGCGCTCGACGACCGCATGGCGCAGCTGATGCGCGAGGAGGGCGCCTACCTCGACTCGCTCGCCATGCTGCCCGAGGGCGGCAGCTGGCTGATGGTGCAGCACAGCGGCGACAGCCAGGAGGACGTGGACGAGCAGGCGCACGCCCTGCTGCGGGCCATCGGCCGGGACGAGAAGGAGAACACCGTCGCCTTCTCCGACGACCCCGAACGCGAGCAGAAGATGCTCAAGGCCCGCGAGGCCGGACTCGGTGTCACCGCGCGCCCGCCGGACGGCCGGGAGACCTGGGAGGGCTGGGAGGACTCCGCCGTACCGCCCGAACGGCTCGGCGACTATCTGCGCGACCTGAAGGGGCTGTTCGACGAGTTCGACTACGACCGCCCCACCCTGTACGGCCACTTCGGGCAGGGCTGTGTGCACACCCGGATCCCCTTCGACCTCAGGACCGCCCACGGCGTGGCCGACTTCCGGCGCTTCGTGGAGCGCGCCGCCGACCTCGTCGCCTCCTACGGCGGCTCCCTGTCCGGCGAGCACGGCGACGGCCAGTCCCGCGGCGAACTGCTCACCCGTATGTTCGGCGAGCGGCTGCTGACCGCCTTCGGCGAGCTGAAGGCCCTCTTCGACCCCCGCGACCGGATGAACCCCGGCAAGATCGTCCGCCCCAACCCCGTCGACGGGCAACTGCGGCTCGGCCCGTCCTGGCGGCCGGTGACCGCCCCGACCCACTTCGGCTACCCCGAGGACGAGCACGACTTCAACCGCGCGGTGCTGCGCTGCGTCGGCATCGGCAACTGCCGCAGCCACTCCGGCGGCGTGATGTGTCCCTCCTACCGGGCCACCATGGAGGAGGAGCACTCCACCCGGGGCCGGGCCCGGCTGCTGTTCGAGATGCTCGACGGCCACGCCGACTCCGCTATCAAGGACGGCTGGCGCTCCACCGCCGTACGGGACGCGCTCGACCTGTGCCTGGCCTGCAAGGGCTGCAAGTCCGACTGCCCGACCGGCGTCGACATGGCCACCCTCAAGGCCGAGTTCCTCGCCCACCACTACGAGGGCCGGATGCGCCCCGCCGCCCACTACTCGATGGGCTGGCTGCCGGTGTGGGCCCGGCTGTCCCGGCTCGCCCCCGCCCTGGTCGACTCCGCCCTGCACGCGCCCGGTCTCGCCGCAGCGGGCAAGCGGCTGGCCGGCATCGACGGGGCACGCCCGGCACCCGTGTTCGCCCGGGAGTCCTTCGTGCAGTGGTGGCAGGCCCGCGAGGGGGCGGAGCCGGACCCGGCCGACCCGCGCCCGTGGTGCTGTGGCCAGACACCTTCAGCAGCTACTTCCACCCCGCGATCGCCAAGTCCGCCGTAAGGGTTCTGGAGCACGCGGGCTTGCGCGTCGCCGTCCCCACCGAGCCGGTGTGCTGCGGACTGACCTGGATCTCCACCGGTCAACTCCCCGTCGCCAAGAGGGTGTTGACGCGCACCCTCAAAGTGCTGCGCCCCTACCTGGAGGCGGGCACCCCGATCATCGGCCTCGAACCCTCCTGCACGGCCGTCTTCCGCGCCGACGCCCCCGAACTCATGCCGGCCGACCAGGACGTGCGGCGGCTGGCCGGACAGGTCCGCACCTTCGCCGAACAACTCGTCCACCACACCCCCGCCGGCTGGCGGCCACCGCAGCTCGCCCGGCAGGCGACCGTGCAGACCCACTGCCACCAGCACGCCGTCATGAAGTTCGACGCCGACCGCGAACTGATGCGCCGCGCCCACCTGGACGCCGAGGTCCTCGACGAGGGCTGCTGCGGACTGGCCGGCAACTTCGGCTTCGAACGCGGTCATCACGAGGTCTCCATGGCCGTCGCCGAACTGGGCGTCCTGCCCGCCGTACGCGGAGCGGCGCCCGACAGCCTCGTCCTCGCCGACGGCTTCAGCTGCCGCACCCAGATCGAGCAGGGCGGCACCGGCCGCCGCGCCCTGCACCTCGCCGAGGCCCTGGCGCTCGCACTCGACGGCAATCTGCCGAGCGACCACCCGGAACGCCTGGCCGACCGCCCGGACCCACCGGGCCGTGCGGCCCGCTGGGCGACGACCGCGGCCACCGCGGCCCTGCCCGCGAGCGCCGTGCTCGGGCTGCGGCTGCTCCGGCGCCGGGCATGAGGAGGCGAGCGTGCGCGACCGGCCCACCGTCGACGACGTCGGCACCGCCGTCTACACCGTCCCCACCGACACCCCCGAGGCGGACGGCACCCTCGCCTGGGACACCACCACCCTCGTCCTGGTCACCGTCCGCACCGGCACCACCACCGGCCTCGGCTACACCTACGCCCCCGCCGCCACCGCCCACGTCGTCCGCGAACTCCTCGCCGGCACCGTCACCGGCCTGTCGGCCCTCGATGTGCCGCGCGCCAACGAGCGGATGTGCCGGGCGGTCCGCAACGCCGGCCTGCCCGGTGTGGCCGCCCAGGCGATCGCCGCAGTCGACATCGCCCTGTGGGACCTCAAGGCCCGTCTGCTGGACCTGCCCCTCGTCGCCCTGCTCGGCGCCGCCCGCGACGACGTGCCCGTCTACGGCAGCGGCGGCTTCACCACCTACGACGCCGAACGCCAGGACCGCCAACTGCGCGGCTGGACCGAGGACGAGGGCATTCCGCGCGTCAAGATCAAGATCGGCGAGTCCTGGGGTACCCGCGAGACCCGCGACCTCGAACGGGTCGCCCGTGCGCGGGCGAGCATCGGCGACGCGGCCGAGCTGTACGTGGACGCCAACGGGGGCTACACCGGCGGGCAGGCCGCGCGGGCCGGCGACGCACTCGCGGACCAGGGCGTGACCTGGTTCGAGGAACCGGTCCCCTCCGACCACCTCATCCAGCTCGCGGACCTCCGCCGCCGCCTCCCGATGGACGTCACCGCCGGCGAGTACGGCTACACGCTGCCCTACTTCGAGCACATGCTGGCCGCCGGAGCGGTCGACTGCCTCCAGGCCGACGTCACCCGGTGCGGCGGCATCACCGTCTGGCTGCGGGTCGCCGCGCTCGCCCACGCGCGCGGGATCGACGTCTCCGGCCACTGCGCTCCGCACGCCCACGCGCATGCCGCCGCGGCCCTGCCCAACCTGCGGCACCTGGAGTGGTTCCACGACCACGTCCGCATCGAGCGGCTCCTCTTCGACGGCGTCCTCGACCCCGGCGGCGGCAGCGTCACCCCGGGCGCCGACGGGGCACCCGGACTGGGGCTGAGCCTGGTGGCGGAACGGGCCGAGCCCTACCGGGTGCAGTGAAGTCACCGAGTGGGAAAGGGAGATGATCATGCCTTCGACCGTCGTCATCACCGGTGCCAGCGCCGGGATCGGCCGCGCCACCGCCCGCCTGTACGGGCGGCGCGGCGCGAACGTCGTCCTGGTCGCCCGCGGTGAGGGCGGTCTCAGGGAGGCGGCCGACGAGGTCGCGGCCCTCGGCGGACGGCCCCTCGTCCAGGTGGCCGACATCGCCGACGCGGACCGGGTGGAGGCCGTCGCCGAGGCCGCGGAGAAGGAGTTCGGCCCCCTCGACGTATGGATCAACTGCGCCTTCGCGAGCGTGTTCGCGCCGTTCGACGAGATCACCCCCGAGGAGTTCCGGCGGATCACCGACGTCACCTACCTCGGCTTCGTCAACGGCACCCGCACCGCCCTCAGGCGCATGCTGCCCCGCGACCGGGGCACCATCGTGCAGGTCGGCTCGGCGCTAGGGGAGCGGTCCATCCCGCTGCAGTCGGCGTACTGCGGCGCCAAGCACGCCATCAACGGCTTCACCTCCTCCCTGCGCACGGAACTGCTGCACCGCGGCAGCAACGTCCACATCACCGTGGTCCAGATGCCCGCGGTCAACACCCCCCAGTTCGAATGGGTCCGCTCCCGCCTGCCCCGGCACCCCATGCCCGTGCCGCCGATCTACCAGCCGGAGGTAGCCGCCCGAGGCGTCGTGTACGCCGCCGACCACCCGCGCCGCAAGCAGTACTACGTCGGCGCCAGCACCGTGGCCACCATCTGGGCCAACCGCCTCGCCCCGGCCCCGCTCGACCGCTACCTCGCCCGCACCGGCTTCGACTCCCAGCAGACCGACCGCCTCCCGCCCGCCGGCCTGGACAACCTCTTCGCACCCGTCGACCAGGACCCCGCCGAGGACCAGGGCGCCCACGGCTCCTTCGACGACAGCGCCCACGCCCGCTCCTGGCAGCAGACCCTGGCCCGGCACCCCGCCGCCACCGCCCTCTGCACCAGCGCCGCACTGCTCGGCGCCCTACGCGGCCTGCGCCGGCTGACCTCCCGCGCAGCCTAGTCTGAGAGCGTGCGCCTCCTGCTCATGTCCGACACCCATCTGCCCAAGCGCGCCAACCGGCTCCCCGAACCGCTGCTGGCCGAACTCCCGCGCGCCGACGTGGTGTTCCACGCCGGGGACTGGGTCGACACCGCCACCCTGGACCTGCTGCAGAGCCGCAGCCGCCGGCTCATCGCGGTCTACGGCAACAACGACGGCCCGCAGCTGCGGGCCCGGCTCCCCGAGGTGGCGTACGCCGAGCTGGACGGCCTGCGCTTCGGCGTCGTGCACGAGACCGGCCCCGCCCAGGGCCGCGAGGCCCGCTGCGCCGCCCGCTTCCCCGACCTCGACGTGCTGGTCTTCGGCCACAGCCACATCCCCTGGGACAGCACCGCCCCGAGCGGGCTGCGGCTGCTCAACCCCGGCTCACCGACCGACCGGCGCCGCCAGCCCCACTGCACCTACCTGACCGCTGTGCTCGCCGACGGCGCGCTCACCGACGTGACCCTGCACCGCCTGCCGCAGCGGTAGCGGGTCCGTGCCATCATCCCTGGGTGATCAACAGTTCCGGCATACCCGACGTCGTACCCGCAGGTCACATGGCCCGGCAGGCCCAGCCCGTCCTGACCCTGGCATCCGGCCTGGAACTGCGCCCCTTCGGCCCCGACGACGCGGACGCGGTGCTCGCCGCCGGGCAGGACCCCGCCATCCGGCAATGGAACCTGTTCACCGTCGGCGGCCTCGACGAGGCCCGGCAGCGGATCGCGCGCATGCACGAGCGGTGGCGGGCGGAGACCGGTGCCGTGTGGGCCGTGGCCCGGCCGGGCGGCCCGGCGGTCGGGCTCGTCGGACTGAACGACGTCGACCTCGCGGGCGGCACCGCCGAGCTCGTCTACTGGCTGCTGCCCGAGGCGCGTGGCGGTGGGGTCGCCCTGGAGGCGGTGCGGCGGCTGGGCCGGTGGGCCCTGGACGACCTGGGTCTGCATCGGCTGCGGCTGTGCCACTCCACGGCGAATCCCGCGTCCTGCCGGGTGGCCCAGCAGGCCGGGTACGCCCTCGAGGGCACCCAGCGCAGTGCTCTGCTGCATGCCGACGGCTGGCATGATCAGCATCTGCATGCGCGTGTTCAGGGTGATGCGGGGTGACGTAGAGAGGTGCGCCGTCCCCGCCCGCGCCGTCGCAGTCGCCTCGCCGCCCATGCCACTACGGCGACCACCGCCGCCACGGCCGCCGCACGCTTGGCCAGCGGCAGGCCGGCCGTGCGCAGAAGGTCCAGCGGTTCCGGTTCCGGCTCGTCCCGCTGCCGCGGTTGCTCCTCAGCGGGCGGTGGCTGTTCGGACAGACGGTCCGCCAGGCAGGAAGCGAACTGGCCCACCAGGCGGTCGCCGACCTCCGCCAGTACGCCCCGGCCGAACTGCGCGGGGCGGCCGGTCACCGTGAGGTCCGTGTGCACCGACACCGCCGTGCCGCCGTCCTGTTCGGTCAGCGTGCCGGTGAGCGTCGCCCGGGCCGTGCCCTGTCCCCGGGTCTCCCGGCCGCTCGCCACGAGCACCATCCGGTGGGCCGGCTCGTCCTGCTCCTCGAAGACCGCCGTGCCCCGGTAGGCGACGGTGACCGGGCCGACCTTGACCTTCACCGAGCCGGTCACGGTCTTGCCGTCGTAGTCCTCCACCACCGCGCCCGGCAGACAGGGCGCGACGCGTTCGATGTCGAGGAGTGTGTGCCAGGCGTCGTCGACCGGGACGGGGACCGTGAACTCGTGGTGCAGCTCCATGACGTGCTCCTTTCCGGACGCGTCAGGCGGCGGACGGGTGGAACGGGTGGATGGCTCCGGCGGTGGTGGTCAGGGGCGCGCCGCTGCCGCCCCAGCGTAGGGCGACGATCTCGGCGGCGACGGAGACGGCGACCTCCTCGGGCGTACGGGCCCCGAGGTCCAGCCCGAGCGGCGAGCGCAGCCGGGACAGCTCGGCCTCGGTCACACCGGCCTCGGTGAGCCGTTCGCGCCGCTCCTCGTGGGTGCGCCGGCTGCCCATCGCCCCGATGTAGGCGGCCGGGCGGCGCAGGGCCTCCTCAAGCAGCGGCACGTCGAACTTCGGGTCGTGGGTGAGGACGCAGACCACCGTGCGGTCGTCGGTCTGCGTACCGGCGAGGTAGCGGTGCGGCCAGTCGACCACGACCTCGACGCCCGCCGGGAAACGCTTGGGCGTGGCGAAGACCGGGCGGGCGTCGCACACGGTGACCCGGTAGCCGAGGAAGTCGCCGATCCGGGCCACCGCCGCCGCGTAGTCGATCGCGCCGAAGACCAGCATGCGCGGCCGCGGCGCGAAGGACTGGAGGAACACGGTGACGTCGTCCTCACGGCGCTCGCCGTGCGGCCCGTAGTGCCGCAGGAGCGAGGCGCCGAGGGCGAGTTCGCCGCGCGCGTCGGCGGTGACGGCGACGTCGAGGCCACTCGCGCCGAGCGTGCCCGTCGCCCGGTCCGGCCAGACGGCGAGCGTGGCGCCGCGCGGCGCCGGCCCGTCCACCACCGTGGCCACGGTCACCGGCTCCCCCGTGGCGACCGACGCGGCCACCGTGCCGAACGCCGGGTCCGACTCCGGCGTCACCGGCCGTACCAGCAGGGTGATCTCACCACCGCAGGTGAGCCCGACCGCGAACGCGTCCTCGTCGCTGTACCCGAAGGTCGCAAGGCGGGCCTCGCCGCTCGCCACGACCTCCTCCGCGAGCTCGAACACCGCGCCCTCGACACAGCCCCCGGACACGCTGCCCACGACCTCGTCGTCCGGCCCCACCGCCATGGCGGCACCGGGGCCGCGCGGCGCGCTGCGGCTGACCGCGACCACCGTGGCCAGACCGAACGGGATCCCGGCCGCGTGCCAGCGCGCCAGCGCCGGCAGAATCTCACGCACCATCCGCTCCTTTCACCCGGACCGCACCGGTCTGGCCGCCGCGCACCACCGCCGCCAGCCGCTCCAGCGCCGCCAGGCTGTGCCCCTCGACGAAGGCGTCCACGCTGGGCAGCGCCGCCGCCATCCCGGCCGCCAGCGGCGCGTAACCGGGCCGGGCCTTGCGGGGGTTCGCCCAGACCACCTGGTGGGCGAGGGCGTGCAGACGGCGCATCTGCTGCCCGAGCAGCTCCGGATCGCCGCGCTCCCAGCCGTCCGAGAGCAGTACGACGATGGCGCCGCGCGCCATACCGCGCCGGCCCCAGCGGTCCAGGAACGCCCGCACCAGCTCCCCGAGCCGGGTGCCGCCGCGCCAGTCGGGCACGGCCGCCGCGACCGCCGCCATCGCCAAGTCGGGGTCCCTGTGGGAGAGTTCGCGGGTCACCCGGGTCAGCCGGGTGCCGATGGTGAACACCTCCGTGCGGCCCGCGCGCACCGCTGCGTGTGCGAACCGCAGCAGTGCGTCGGCGTACGGCGCCATCGAGCCGCTCACGTCGACGAGGAGCACCACCCGGCGCGGCTGCCGCACGCGCGCGTGCCGCCGCAGCCGGGCCGGCTCCCCGCCCCTGCGCAGCAACTCCCGTACGGTGCGCCGGGGATCGACCTCGCCACGCCGGGCGGGCCTGCGCCGCGCCGAGCGACGCGCCTGCCCCCGGAGTGCGAACACGGCGAGCAGCCGACGCAGTTGGTCCCGCTCGGCGGGGTCCAGCGAGGCGAAGTCGCGGTGCCGCAGCACCTCGGCCGGGCTGGCGAGCGCGGCGACCGGCGGCCCCGGCGGTTCGCCCTCGCCCGGCGTACGGGGTCCGGTGGGCGCCGCCCGGGCGCCGAGCCGGAGCCGGGGCGGGGGAGCGGTGCGCGCCACGCGCCCGGCCCCCGCGCCGGAGCCCCCGAAGTACGCCGCGAACACCCGCTCGTACCGCTCCAGATCGTCGTGCCCGCCGCACAGCGTCGCCCGCCCCGCCCAGTACACGTCCGCGCGCACCCCCGGCCGCAGAGCGGCAACGGCCCGCAGGAACGCAGACAGCCGCTCGGAGCTCGCATCCACCCCCGCCGCCCGCAGCGCCCGCACGAAACCGAGCAGCACGGCGTCCGCCGCGAGCAGTCCGGCGTCCGCGCCGAGGTGTCCGGGGTCCGTCCCGGGTGGTCCGGTGCCGGGCCCGAGGCGTGCGGCGTCCCTCCCGAGCTGTTCCTTGGGCGCGGCGCGCTGCCGTGCGTCCCCGCCGTGCCGTACGGTGTCCGCCCCCGGGGGACCGCTCGCCCCGCTCGTGCCCGTGCCCACCGCCCTCACCCGCCCCGGGCCGCGAGGACCGCCGCGAGATCGAGCCCCCGCGCCCGGTCGGTGTCCTCCCGGTACTTCAGCACCGAGCCCAGCGTCGCCACCGCCAGCTCCGCGTCCACCTCGCTCGCACCCAGCGCGTCCAGTGCCTGGGCCCAGTCCAGGGTCTCGGCCACACCGGGCGGTTTGAGCAGGTCCGCGCCCCGCAGCGCCTGCACCAGCGCCGTGACCTGTTCGGCGAGCCGGGCCGACACATCCGGCAACCGGCGCCGCACGATGGTCAGTTCGCGGGCGAAGGAGGGATGGTCGAACCAGTGGTACAAGCACCGCCGCTTCAGCGCGTCGTGCACCTCACGGGTGCGGTTCGAAGTCAGCACGGCGACCGGCGGGCTCTCGGCGCGCAGCGTGCCCAGCTCGGGGATCGTGACGGAGTACTCGGACAGCAGCTCCAGCAGGAACGCCTCGAACTCGTCGTCGGCCCGGTCGATCTCGTCGACCAGCAGGACCGAGGGATGCGTCTGAAGGGCCAGCAGCAGCGGCCGGGCGATCAGGAACCGCCGGTCGTACAGCTCGCTCTCCAGCCGGTCCGCGTCCGTCACCCCGGCCGCCTCGGCGGCCCGCAGGTGCAGCAGCTGGCGCGGGAAGTCCCAGTCGTACAGGGCCTGCGAGGCGTCGATGCCCTCGTGGCACTGCAGCCGGATCAGCGGCGCGCCGAGCGCCTCGGCGAGGGCGGAGGCGAGCGCGGTCTTGCCCACGCCCGCGTCGCCCTCGCAGAACAGCGGCCGGTGCAGCCTCAGGGCCAGGAAACAGGTGACGGCCAGCCCTTCGTCGACGAGGTACCCCGTCTCCTCCAGGCGGGCCCGCACCCGCTCCGGGTCGTCCATCGTGATGATCGGCGCTCACCCCATTCCGGTCGCGGCCAGCACCGCCCGCCTGGTCAGCACGCGCGCCAGGTGCCGGCGGTACTCGGGCGAGGCGGACAGGTCCTGCGCCGGCCGGGTCCCTTCCGCCGCCGCCTCGGCGGCCCGTGCCACGGCCTCCGGGCCGTCGGCACCCGCGAGCGCCGCCTCGACCGCGGTCGCCCTGAGCGGGGTCGCTGCCATGTGGGTGAGCCCGACGCGCGCCTCGGCGATCCGCCCGTCGTCGCGCCGTACCAGTGCGGCGACGCCGACGATGGCCCAGGACTGGGCGACCGGGTGGAACTTCTCGTAGTGGAAGCCCCAGCCGTCCGTCTTCGGGAGGCGCACCTCCAGCAGCAGTTCGTCGTCGGCGAGCGCCGACTGCAGGTAGTCCACGAAGAACTCGCGCGCGGCGATGGTGCGGCGTCCGGCGGGCCCGGCCACGACCAGTTCGGCGTCCAGGGCGAGGGCCACGGCGGGCAGGTCCCCGGCCGGGTCGGCGTGGGCGAGCGAGCCGCCCAGGGTGCCCCGGTGCCGGACGGCCGGGTCGGCCACCGTGGCCGTCGCCTGCGCGAGCAGCCCGGCGTGCCGGCGCACCAGCGGATCGTGCACCACCTCGTGGTGCGTGGTCATCGCGCCGATGACGAGCGTGTCACCGTCCTCGCGGACCCCGCGCAGCTCAGGGATCCGGCCGATGTCCACGAGCAGCTCCGGGAAGGCCAGCCGCAGCCGCAGCAGCGGCACCAGGCTCTGCCCGCCGGCGATCACCTTCGCCTCGTCGCCCGCGTCGGCGAGGGCGCGTACGGCAGCGTCGACGCTGTCCGGACGGGTGTACTCGAACTCGGGGGGAATCATGCCGGACCCTCCTCACCCGGCCGGCCGTACTGACCCGGCTCGCCGGACCGGGCCGCCTGGCCGGACTGCCCGGATCGGGCGGGCCCCGTCCCGCCGGTGCCGTCGGCCGCGCCGGACCGCGCCTCCTGGATCGCCCGCCACACCCGGTGCGGCGAACACGGCATCCGCACGTCCCGCACCCCGAGCGGCCTGAGCGCGTCCACGACGGCGTTGACGACGGCCGGTGTCGACGCGATCGTGCCCGCCTCGCCGACGCCCTTGACGCCGAGGGCGTTCGACACCGCCGGCGTCTCCGTCCGGTCGGTCACGAAGTCCGGCAGGTCGGCCGCCGACGGCACCAGGTAGTCGGCCAGGGTGCCGGTGAGGAGGTTGCCGTCGTCGTCGTACACGGCCTCCTCGTACAGGGCCTGCGCGATGCCCTGGGCGAGTCCGCCGTGCACCTGCCCCTCGACGATCATCGGGTTGACGACCCGGCCGACGTCGTCGACGCAGACGTACGACCGGATGCGGGTGCGCCCGGTCTCCGTGTCCACCTCGACGGCGCACAGGTGGGTGCCGTGCGGGTAGGAGAAGTTCTCCGGGTCCACGACGTGCTCGGCGTTGATGGTGGGCTCGACGCCGTCCGGCAGGTCGTGGTTGGTGAACGTCTCGAAGGCGATCTCCTGGATGGTCTTCCGGGCTTCCGGCGAGCCCTTCACGGAGAACACGCCCCCGCTGAACTCCAGGTCCTGCTCGCTCGCCTCCAGCAGATGAGCGGCCACCTTGCGTGCCTTCTCGACGACCGTCTTCGCCGCCCTGTGCACGGCCTCGCCGCCGACGGTCAGCGACCGCGAGCCGTAGGTGTCCATGCCCTGCGGGGCCGCCTTGGTGTCGCCGTGCAGCACCTCGACGTCCTCGAAGGGCACGCCGAGCACGTCGGCCGCGATCTGGCTCCAGCAGGTCTCGTGGCCCTGCCCGTGCGGGCTGGTGCCGGTGACCACCTCGACCTTGCCGGTGGGCAGCATGCGGATGCTCGCCGCCTCCCAGCCGCCGGCGCCGTACCTGAGGTCGCGCAGCACCCGGCTGGGCGCGAGCCCGCACATCTCGGTGTACGTCGACACGCCGATGCCGAGCCGTACGGGGTCGTTGCGCTCGTTGCGCCCCCGCTGCTCGGCGCGCAGGTCGTCGTAGCCGAACAGGGCGAGGGCCTTGTCGGTGGCCGCCTCGTAGTTGCCGCTGTCGTAGGTCAGTCCGGCGATCGAGGTGTACGGGAACTCCTCGTGCCGGATCCAGTTCCGGCGCCGCAACTCCACCGGATCCAGGCCGAGTTCGGCCGCGAGCTCGTCCATGGTCCGCTCGATGGCGAAGGTCGCCTCGGGGCGCCCGGCGCCGCGGTAGGCGTCGGTGGGCGTGCGGGTGGTGAAGACGCCGGTGCAGGTGAAATCGTAGGCGTCCATCTTGTAGATCGCCGGGTACATGAAGGCGCCCAGGATCGGGATGCCCGGGGTGACGAGCATCAGGTAGGCGCCCATGTCGGCGAGCAGGCCCACCTTGAGGCCGAGCAGCCTGCCCTCGCGGGTGGCGGCGATCTCGATGTCCTGGATCATGCCGCGGCCGTGGTGGGTGGCGAGCGCGGCCTCGGAGCGGGACTCGGTCCACTTCACCGGCCGGCCGAGTCTGCGGGCGATCGCGAGCGTGAGGGCCTCCTCGCCGTACACCTGGAGCTTGGAGCCGAAGCCGCCGCCCACGTCCGGGGCGATCACCCGGAGCTTGTGCTCGGGGATCCCGGTGACCGTGGACAGCATGATCCGCAGGATGTGCGGGATCTGGGTCGCCGAGTAGACCGTGTACTCGCCGGAGGCGGCGAGCGGGGTGACCACGACCGCGCGCGGCTCCATCGCGTTGGGGATCAGCCGCTGCTGGTGGTAGCGGCGCTTCAGGGTCACGTCGGCGCGTTCCCGCACCGACTCGAAGCTCTCGCCGGTGGCCAGCGGCCAGGTGTAGCAGCGGTTGGTGCCCTTGTCGGCGTGGACCAGCGGGGCGCCCTGCGCCAGCGCGGCCTCCAGGTCGAGGACCGGGGGCAGCGGGTCGTAGTCGACCTCGATCGCCTCCAGGGCGTCGGCGGCCGCGTACCGGTCGCGGGCCACCACGACCGCCACCGGGTCGCCCGCGTAGCGGACCTCGTCGACGGCGATCGGCGGGTGGCCCGGCAGCACGATGTCCTCGGTCACCGGCCAGGCGCAGGGCAGCGAGCCCAGCCCCTCGGCGAGGTCGGCGCCGCCGAACGCCGCGACGACGCCGGGGCGTTCGAGGGCGGGGGAGACATCGACGCGGGTGAGGCGGGCGTGGGCCATCGGGCTGCGCAGGATCGCCAGGTGCATGAGGCCGGCCACCTGGATGTTGTCGGTCCAGTTGGTCTGGCCGGTGATCAGCCGGGCGTCCTCCTTGCGCAGCTGGCGGCGCCCGACCTCACGTTCGACGGCCTGGCCGGTCATGCCGTGACCTCCTCGGCGGCCGCACGAGCCGGTTCCCCGGACGCGGCGAGCACCGCGCGGACGATGTTCTGGTAGCCGGTGCAGCGGCAGAGGTTGCCCTCCAAGGCCTGCCGGACCTCGTCCGGGCCGGGATGCGGGTTCTCCCGGAGCAGGTCACGCGCCGCCATGATCATGCCCGGGGTGCAGTAGCCGCACTGCAGAGCGTGCTGCTCGTGGAACGCCCGCTGCAGCGCCGTCCACTCACCGTCCTTCGCGAGCCCCTGGACCGTCGTCACCTCGCACCCGTCCGCCTGGACGGCGAGCACCGAGCAGCTCTTCACACTGGCCCCGTCCAGGTCGACCGTGCACGCTCCGCAGTTGGAGGTGTCGCAGCCGATCGGGGTGCCGGTGAGACCGAGGCGGTCGCGCAGGTAGTGGGCGAGGAGGAGACGGGGTTCCACGTCGTCCTCGTAGGCCGTGCCGTCCACGTTCACCGAGATGCGGGTCATGTGCCCTCCAGACCGTGCAGGAGAGGGAATTCAGCCACCTGGCGTGATGTAGGTCACCCTACGACCGTGGTCTGGTCGCGGCGAGTGCTGCGGCGGGGCTTTTGTTGAGCGTTAATCCATTGCTGCGCGCCGCCGGGTCTGCTGCACTGCGCGTTACCCGTTGTCACACAGAGAGGACCAGCGATGCGCGCTGCGTGCATGTCCACCAAGGAAGGAATCCACCCCGTGCCGAAGGACATCACGCTCAGTGCATCTGCTCAATCTCGGAATTCTCGCGCATGTCGACGCCGGTAAGACCAGCCTGACCGAACGGCTGCTGCACACCGCCGGAGTGATCGACGAGATCGGCAGCGTCGACGCCGGCAGTACCACCACCGACACCCTCGCGCTGGAGCGGCGGCGCGGCATCACCATCAGGTCCGCCGTCGTGTCGTTCCCGCTCGACGGCGTCACCGTCAACCTCATCGACACTCCCGGTCACCCCGACTTCATCGCCGAGGTCGAGCGGGTGCTCGGCGTGCTCGACGGCGCCGTACTGGTCGTCTCGGCCGTCGAGGGCGTCCAGGCGCAGACCCGGGTGCTGATGCGCACGCTGCGGCGGCTGCGCATCCCCACGCTGATCTTCGTGAACAAGATCGACCGGCGCGGCGCGGACGGCTCCGCCGTGCTTGATCGGATGGCCCGCAGGCTGGCCGTACCGCTCGTCCCGATGGGGACGGCCGCCGCGCCCGGCACCAGGGCCGCACGTTTCGTGCCCGGCCTCGGTCCGGCCGCGCTGGACGCGCTCGCCGACCACGACGACGACCTGCTCGCCGCCTACCTCGACGGCGGTGTGTCCGACGCCCGTCTGCACACCGCCCTCGCCGCCCAGACCCGGCGCACGCTCGTCCATCCGGTGTACTTCGGCTCGGCCGTCACCGGAGCGGGCGTGCCCGAGCTGACCACCGGCATCGAGCGGCTCCTGCCCACCGCCGACGGCGACCCGGCCGGCCCCCTGTCGGCCACGGTCTTCAAGGTCGAACGCGGCCCGGCGGGGGAGAAGGTGGCCTACGCCCGGGTCTTCTCCGGCACCTTGCGCGTCCGCGACCGCGTGCCCTTCGGGGACGGGGGAGAGGAGGGCGCCCCGACCGACGGCCGGCTGGAGAGTGGCGCCGGCGGTGGTCGGGTGGAGGAGCGGATTGCGGACGGCCGGGTGGGCGGGGGTGGCTCCGATGGTCGTGGTGACGGGTGCGCGGAGGGTGTCGGCGGTGGCGGCCCGTCGGCAGGGCGGGGTGCCCGGCGTCGTGCCGAGGGCCGGGTCACCGCGCTCGGCGTGTTCGAGAGCGGCACCGAGGTGCGCCGGGACAGCGCCGGTGCCGGGCGGATCGTCAAGGTCTGGGGGCTCGGCGGGGTCCGGATCGGTGACGCGCTCGGCCGGTCGCGCACGGCGTACGCGCACCACTTCGCGCCGCCCACCCTGGAGACCGTCGTCGTCCCCGGCCCCGGTGCCGGCCGGCGCTCCCTGCACCTCGCGCTCACCCAGCTCGCCGAACAGGACCCGCTCATCGGGGTGCGGCACGACGAGCTGCGCGGGGAGACCTCCGTGTCCCTCTACGGCGAGGTGCAGAAGGAGGTCGTCCAGGCGACCCTCGCCGAGGAGTACGGCCTGGACGTCACCTTCCGCGAGACGACGACCCTGTGCATCGAACGGCCGGCCGGCACCGGGCACGCCGTGGAGTTCAACAAGAAGGGCGCCAATCCCTTCCTGGCCACGGTCGGCCTGCGGGTCGAGCCCGCATCGCCCGGCGCGGGCGTGGAGTTCCGGCTGGAGGTGGAGCTGGGCTCGATGCCGTACGCCTTCTTCAAGGCCGTCGAGGACACCGTGCGCGAGACCCTCGGGCAGGGACTGCACGGCTGGCAGATCCCGGACTGCACGGTGACCATGACCCACTCCGGCTACTCGCCCCGGCAGAGCCACGCCCACCAGGGCTTCGACAAGAGCATGTCGAGCACCGGTTACGACTTCCGGGGCCTGACCCCGCTGGTCCTGGCCGAGGCGCTGCGCCGGGCGGGCACCCTGGTGCACGAGCCGGTGCACCGCTTCCGGCTCGAGGCCCCGGCGGACACCCTCGGCGCGCTGCTTCCGGTGCTCGCCCGGCTGGGTGCCGTACCGGAGACCACCGGCGCACTCGGCACGGCCTGTGTGCTGCGGGGCACGGTGCCGGCCGCCCGGGTGCACGAGCTGGAGCAGCGGCTGCCCGGTCTCACCCGGGGCGAGGGGGAACTGGAGTCGGCGTTCGACCACTATGCGCCGGTCACCCGGGGCGCGGTCCCGGAGCGGCCGCGTACCGACCACAACCCGCTGAACCGGAAGGAGTACCTGCTCAACGTGTCACGCCGGGTGGGGGATTGAGCCAGCAAGCTGACTGATGGTCAACTTACTGATGAGTCAGAAGGTATTGACGCTGTCCGGACCGCGCCGGACTGTGGTGGACATGCCGAATTTCCGGGTGCGTCTGCTGGTTGTTCTGGTCGTCCTCTGCGGATTCCTGACGGTGGCGGGCCTGCCGCCCGCCACCGCCGCCACCCCGGCCCTCCCCGCCGGCTCCCTCTGGTTCGACGGCGCCCCGCTCACCGTGCAGGGCGGCCGCTTCACCGACGGCCAGGGGCGCGAGATCGTCCTGCGCGGCTACAACGTCTCCGGCGAGACCAAGCTGGAGGAGAACGGCGGCCTGCCCTTCGCCTCCGTAGCCGACGCCGGGAAGTCCGCCTCCGCACTGCGCGCCCTCGGCGGCGCGAACACGGTCCGCTTCCTGCTCTCCTGGGCCCATGCCGAACCCGTACGCGGCCAGGTGGACACCGGCTATCTGGCCGCCGTCACCGAGCAGATGCGCGCCTTCCTGGACGCGGGTATCCGCGTCTTCCCGGACTTCCACCAGGACCTGTACTCCCGCTACCTCTTCAACAGCGGCAGCTGGTACACGGGCGACGGCGCCCCCAAGTGGGCCGCGGACGCCGGTGGTTACCCGGCCGAGTCCTGCGGCATCTGCCTCTTCTGGGGCCAGAACATCACCCAGAACGCGGCCGTACAGAAGGCGCAGTACGACTTCTGGCACAACACCTACGGCCTTCAGGACGCCTTCCTCGCCACCGCCCAGAGCGCCATGGCCTACCTCCGACAGCACCTGAGCGGCGCGGAGTTCGCGCAGATCGCCGGCTTCGACCCGTACAACGAGCCCTATGCGGGCAGTTACGACTCCGGACAGTCCTCCCGCACCTGGGAGAAGGACCTGCTGTGGCCGTTCTACGAGAAGTTCCGCACCCGTATGGACGCCGCCGGCTGGCAGGACAAGCCGGCCTTCGTGGAACCGAACCTCTTCTGGAACGCCGACATCTCCACCCAGAAACAGCAGGGCGGCCTGCTGGACGCGGGCGCCCTCGGCCCGGGCTATGTCTTCAACACCCACTTCTACGACCAGAAGGCCATCTCCGGCATCCTGATGTGGGGCAAGGCCGCCGACGGCCAGTACGCCTCCGACTTCGCCACCGTCCGCGACCGGGCCGCGACCGCCGGCACCACGGCCATGGCCAGCGAGTTCGGCCACCCGCTGTCCGGCACGGTGTCCGACAAGGCGCCGACCGTCCTGAAGGCCATGTACCAGGCCCTCGACTCCCGCCTGCCCGGGGCGGGTTGGTGGTCCGACCCGGCCGCCTCCGGCCCGGTGCTCTCCGGCACCCAGTGGCAGTGGGACCTCTACAACGGCCGGCACCACGAGCTGATGAACGGCAACCCCGGCAAGGTGCTCACCTCCGGTGACGCCTGGAACGACGAGGACCTCTCCGCCGTACGCCTGGACGACTCCGGGAACGTCACCCTCCGCCAAGACGCCCGGCTGCTGGACCGCCTCTACCCGAGCGCCACGGCCGGTACGGCCCTCGCCTTCACCTACGAGGACCGCTCCCGCGACGGCTCCACCACCCTGACCTGGAACCCGGTGCCGTCCTCGCTGCCGGACGTGGCCAAGCTGGTCGGCTCCGGCCAGTACGGGCTGCTGGTGTGGCGCTCCGGCGACGGCACCGCACCCACCGAACTGCATCTGCCGGCGTCCTTCCCCACCGCGTCGACCACCGTCGTCTCCGACCTGGGCACGGCCTACGGCCCGCCCGCCTACACCGGCGCCGCCACCCCGGTCGCCGTCGCCCCCGAGCCGGGCGGTGCCGGCAGCCGCCGGCTGCTGCTCACCGACGCCGACTCCGGGTCCCCGCACTTCGCGCTGGTGACCAACGGGGCCACGGCGCCCTCGGCGGACCTGCTGAGCGCGGCCAGGTCCGAGCTGGCCGCTTGGGCGGCTGCGCACTTCTGAGGCTTTGTGGGCGGCAAGCCGTACGGCCCCCGGGAGGAGTGGGGTCGCCCCGGAGGCCGTACGGCGCTCAACTCCCGGCCGGACCCGTCCAGTCGGCCTGGACGTGCCCCAGCCGGACGCGCTGCGGGTGGTCGCCGACCGGCACGGACAGCACCTTCTGGCCGGTGGCGAAGTCGATGACCGTGACCTGGTCGGCGCCGGCCTCGGAGATGACGCAGTCCTTGCCGTCGCCGCTCACCGTCGCCCAGTACGGGGTGGACGCGGTGATCAGCGGGCCGACGTCGAAGGAGGCGCGGTCGACCACGGTGGCGTAGTCGTCCATCGTCCCGGCGACACACAGCTTGGTGCCCTCGGGGTTCATCGAGATGCCGTGGTGGCGGGAGTCCAGCAGCCAGGTGGTGCGGTCGGGGTTGGTCGCCGGGTTCTCCGGCAGGGTCTTCACCCGGGTGATCTTGTCGGTGGCCACGTCGTACTCCAGGAAGCCGTTGAAGAACGACACCTGGAAGTACAGCTTGGACCAGTCGGGTGTGAAGGCGGCGGGCCGGACCGCGTCGGAGAAGTCCTTCAGCCCGATCGCGTCCAGCCGCTGCCGCATGTCGATGGTCCTGACCTGCTTGAACGTGGTCGCGTCGACGATCGTGATGTGGCGGTCGCCCTTGGTCCAGTCCCAGGCCGGGGCGTCGAGGGAGGTGGTCACCTCGCCGATGGACATGTTCCAGATGTACTTGCCGCCGTCCGTGAAGAAGTTCTCGTGCGGCTTGTCGCCGGTGGCGAACTCGCCGAGTTCCCTGCCGGTAGCGATGTCGAGCACCTGGACCTTGTTCGCGGTGGACGCCGAGACCGCGACCCGGGAGCCGTCGGGCGAGACGGCCATGTGATCGGCGCGGTATCCGGCCACCGGGAAGCGCCAGTTGACCTTGTCGGTGGCCAGGTCGATGGAGACGACGTCGGCGAAGCTGGGCCGGGAGACGACCACGGACTTCCCGTCGGGTGTGGAGTACATGTCGTCCGCGTACTGGTCGTGTCCCTCGCCGACCTCGTTGCGGATGGACGTGTAGTAGATCCACTTGATCGGGTCGGCGTTGATCTCCGCCAGCCGCTGCGCCTTGTCGGGGATGACGTTGATCCGGCCGACCTTCGCGAAGTCGCCGGAGGACTTGATCACATCGGCGGTGCCGTCCCAGTTGTCGCCGACGAACAGCACTTCGCGCAGGCCGTCGAAGTCACCGCCTGCGGCGGAGGCGGCGGAGGCGGCGGTCGCCGGGCCGGCGACGGTCAGGGCGAGGGCGGCGGCCACGGAGCACAGGTGCCTGGTTCTGGAGGCAGGCATGACTGCTCTCTTTCCTCGGGGAAGTGTGCGGGGAGTCTGAACACGGGCGCATTCACAGCGAACTTACTGCAAAGTAAGGACCGAACCGCCTTCGCGACAAGATGTGTGCACGACAAGATTGGGTGACCGGTGGGCGGACGGAGGGGACACGTGACGGGCAGGCTCAAAGCGCCGACGGGCCGCTACGGCGGCCGGTCCGCCGAGGAACGGCAGGCCGAGCGGCGCCGGCGTTTCCTGGACGCCGCCCTGGAGCTGTTCGGCGGCGCACCCGGCTACCGGGCGACGACGGTCGCCGCGCTGAGCCAGGCCGCCGGCCTGTCCACCCGTCAGTTCTACGAGGAGTTCCGCACCCTGGAGGACGCTCTCGCCGCGCTGCACCTCCAGGTCAACGGCTGGGCCGAACAGGCGGTACTGGACGCCCTCGCCACGGCGGACGGTCTGCCGCTGGCCGAGCGTGCCGCCGTGCTCTTCCGGGCCTACGCCCACGATGTCACCTGCGACCCGCGCCGCATCCGCATCACGTTCGTGGAGATCATCGGCGTCAGCCCCCGGCTGGAGGAGCAGCGCCTGGCCCGCCGGGCCCGCTGGGTCGACCTCATCCGCGCCGAGGCGGACGCGGCCGTGGCACGCGGCGAGGCGGCGCCCCGTGACTACCGCCTGGCGGCGACGGCGTTCATCGGCAGCGTCAACGGCCTCCTGCACGACTGGAGCGCCGGCTGGGTGGACGCCACGCTGGACGAGGTGGTGGACGAGCTGGTGCGGCTCCTGCTCGGCATACTCCGGCCGGAGGGCTGGCGCCCCCGGGGCGGGTGACCGCGGGGCCGAAGGGGGCTCGGCGCGCGCGATCGGCCCGGAACTGGTGTGCTGGACGGGGGCCCGAAGTACCCGTTCTCCGGAGAAGCGCATGAGTACGTATCGAGTCGCGCAGGTGACCGCCCCGAACGGCACGTTCGAGCTCGCCGAGCGAGAGGTGCCGCAGCCCGGGCCCGGCCAGGTGAGGATCGCGGTGGAGGCGTGCGGGATCTGCCACAGTGACGTCATGTTCGTGAGCGGCGGACTACCGGGCGTGACGTTCCCCGAGGTGCCCGGCCACGAGATCGCCGGGCAGGTCGAAGAGCTCGGCCAGGGCGTGCTGGAACGGGGCTGGAAGGTCGGTGACCGGGTCGCGGTCGGCTGGTTCGGCGGCAGCTGCGGCCACTGCAAGCCCTGCCGGCAGGGCGACTTCATCGTGTGCACCGCCATGAAGACCCCGGGATGGGCCTACGACGGCGGCTTCGCGGAGAAGACGATCGTGCCCGTCGACGCCCTGGCCCGGATCCCCGACGCCCTCGCGGCGGTCGATGCCGGACCCATGGCCTGCGCGGGCGTGACCACGTTCAACGGGCTGCGGCGCAGCTCCGCCCGGCCCGGGGACCTGGTCGCGGTGCTCGGCCTCGGCGGGCTCGGCCACCTCGGGGTGCAGTACGCGGTGGCGATGGGCTTCGAGACCGTGGCGATCGCCCGGGGCGCGGAGAAGGCCGACTTCGCCAAGCAGCTGGGCGCCCACCACTACGTCGACAGCACCTCCAGCACCCCGGTCGCCGAGTCCCTGCAGTCCCTGGGCGGCGCCAAGGTCGTGCTGGCCACCGCGGGCAGCTCCGCGGCGATCACGGCCACCGTGGACGGCCTGGCGCCGCGCGGCGAGCTGGTGGCCATCGGCGCGGACACCGAACCGCTGGGCATCAGCCCGGTCCAGCTGCTGATGAGCGCCCGGGTCGTGCGCGGTCACCCCTCGGGCACCGCGCAGGACGTCGAGGACACCATGGAGTTCAGCGCCCTGCACGGCATTCGCCCGATGACCGAGACCGCACCGCTGGACGACGTGGAAGCGGCCTACCAGAAGATGCTCTCCGGCGGCGCCCGCTTCCGGATGGTGCTCACCAACGGCTGAATCCCCGCGGGCCGGTTCCGGCGGACGCGTCAGCCGCCGAGCCGGTCCAGCGCCGCCGGTACCGGGGCCGCACCGTCCTCGTCGCGGACGCGGGCGCCCAGGGCGCACGCCCGCTCCCGGTACTGCGGCTCACGGGTGGCCCGTACGAGCGCCGAGGCCAGGGCGTCCACCGCCAGGCGGCGCAGCGGTACGACGGCCGGGGCGATCCCCAGTGCCACCAGCCGCGCGGACCAGAAGCCCGCGTCGAACCGGACCGGCACCGGCACGGCCGGCACCCCGGCGCGCAGCCCCGCCGCGGTCGTCCCCGCGCCCGCGTGGTGGACGACCGCGGCCATGTGCGGGAAGAGCAGCGCGTGCGGTACCTCGTCGATGGTCAGCACGTCGTCGCCGTCGGCCGCGAGCCCGCCCCAGCCGCGCTGGATCACCCCGCGCAGCCCGGCCCGCCGCAACGCCGCGACCACCTGCGCGCTCAGCCGGCCGGCGTCCGGCACGGTGGCGCTGCCCAGCCCGACGACAACACGATCACCAACGGCACCCAGGCCGAGCTGTGGGACTGCAACGGCGGCGCCGACCAGAAGTGGTCCAGGACCTGATTCGCGGCGCACCCAAGCGGCGACGGACACCACCAACAGACCCGCCGCCGCGAGCACCGCACACCCGAACAGCAGCCACGCCAGCAGGCGCAGCCGCAGTGCCCGGTACCGCGTCTCGTACGTCCGGCGCAGTTCCTCGGCCCGTGCGGCCGTGCGCTGCCAGGACAGACGGGACAGCGTCAGGTACTCGGCCTCGAACTCCCGCTCCAGCGCGTCCCGCTGGGTATCGGTGAGCCAGCCCAGCCGGGACGCGGTGCGCGCCGCCGCCGTACGGCCCTCCTCCCGTGCGGCGGCGAGCAGCAGGTGCCCCTCGATCTCCCGGACCAGCACCCGTTCGTCCTCCGCCGTCATCGCGCGCTCAACTCCCGCTCGGAGAGCGTCGCTTCGGGGTGGTGCAGGTCGAACGCCGGGGACTCGCTGCGGATCCGCGGCAGGGTGAGGAAGTTGTGCCGGGGCGGCGGGCAGGAGGTCGCCCACTCGAGCGAACGGCCGTAACCCCATGGGTCGTCGCTCCCGACCCGCTCGCCGTACTTGGCCGTCTTCCAGACGTTGTAGAAGAACGGGAGCACGGAGGAGCCGAGCAGGAACGAGAAGATCGTCGAGACCGTGTTGAGCGTGGTGAGCCCTTCCGCCGCGAGGTAGTCGGGAATCCGGCGCTGCATCCCGTTCGTGCCCAGCCAGTGCTGGACGAGGAACGTGCCGTGGAAACCGATGAACAGCGTCCAGAAGGTGATCTTGCCGAGGCGCTCGTCGAGCATCTTGCCGGTCATCTTCGGCCACCAGAAGTGGAAGCCGGAGAACATCGCGAACACCACTGTGCCGAAGATCACGTAGTGGAAGTGGGCCACCACGAAATAGCTGTCGGAGGTCGCGAAATCGATCGGCGGCGAGGCGAGCATGACCCCCGTCAGTCCGCCGAAGACGAACGTGACGAGGAAACCCATCACCCACAGCATCGGCGTTTCGAAGGACAGCGAGCCCTTCCACATCGTGCCGATCCAGTTGAAGAACTTCACACCGGTGGGGACGGCGATCAGGAACGTCATGAAGGAGAAGAACGGCAGCAGCACACCGCCGGTGACGTACATGTGGTGGGCCCACACGGTCACGGACAGACCGGCGATGGAGATGGTCGCGGCGATCAGACCCATGTAGCCGAACATCGGCTTACGGGAGAACACCGGGATCACTTCGGAGATGATGCCGAAGAACGGCAGCGCGATGATGTACACCTCGGGATGGCCGAAGAACCAGAAGAGGTGTTGCCACAGCAGGGCTCCGCCGTTGGTGGCGTCGAAGACATGGGCGCCGAACTTGCGGTCCGCCTCCAGCGCGAACAGCGCGGCCGCCAGGACCGGGAAGGCCAGCAGGACCAGCACGGCGGTCAGCAGCACGTTCCACACGAAGATCGGCATGCGGAACATGGTCATGCCCGGGGCACGCATGCAGATGATCGTGGTGATGAAGTTGACCGAGCCGAGGATGGTGCCGAAGCCGGAGAAGGCGAGCCCCATGATCCACATGTCGGCGCCGACACCCGGGCTGCGGACCGCGTCCGACAGCGGGGAGTAGGCGAACCAGCCGAAGTCGGCCGCGCCCTGCGGGGTGAGGAAGCCGCCCACCGCGATGAGCGAGCCGAACAGGTACAGCCAGTAGGCGAACATGTTCAGCCGCGGGAACGCCACGTCCGGGGCGCCGATCTGCAGCGGCATGATCCAGTTGGTGAAGCCGGCGAACAGCGGGGTCGCGAACATCAGCAGCATGATCGTGCCGTGCATCGTGAACGCCTGGTTGAACTGCTCGTTCGACATGATCTGCAGGCCCGGCCGGGCCAGCTCGGCGCGCATGAGCAGCGCCATCACTCCACCGATCAGGAAGAACGCGAACGCGGTGACCAAATAGAGCGTTCCGATCGTCTTGTGATCGGTGGTGGTCAGCCACCGCACGGCCGTGGTGCCCCTGATGTCTCTGATCCTCTTCACGCCCCGCCTGTGTCCGTGCCCGGCCCACCGGTCACACTCGGACGACGCGAGGAGCATCACGGAAGAAGGGTGTGACGATCCGGGCGGTGCCGGACACGAACGGAACATGAGCAACGACGAGATCTTCGCCGCTGCCTATCGCGAGCACTACTGGGCGGTCAGCCGCTATGTCGCGCGGCGGCTGCCCGGGCGGGCCGACGAGGTGGAGGAAGTGGTGGCGGAGGTGTTCACGGTCGCCTGGCGGCGCCGGCGTGACCTGCCGGAGGCGCCGCTGCCCTGGCTGTACGGGGTGGCCCGCAACTGCCTGGCGAACGCGGTACGCGGATACGGGCGCAGACGCCGGCTGGTGGACCGGCTGGGCAACGACGAGGCCGCGCACGGCCGGCACATCGTGGACAGCCCGGACACGGAGGCGCCGGGCGCCTGGGTGCACGAGGCCCTGGACCGGCTCTCCCCGGCCGACCGGGAGGTACTGCGCCTCGCGGCCTGGGAGGAACTGGACGCCGGACAGATCGCGGTCGCGCTGGGCTGCGGCAGCCGCGCGGCGGCGATGCGCCTGCACCGCGCCCGCCGCCGACTGCGAACGGAGATAGCCCGCCTGCGCCCAACCGCGCCGACTCCCGACACACCGCCCGGCCATGTGACGCGAGCCGGGGCCGGGGCCGGGGAGGGCGTGCCGCGTGGTGAAGCGTGTGCGGGCGGGCCGTCGGCCGGTCATCTGGTGTGTTCCGGGGGGCTGGTGGGTGTGCCGCCTTCTGGTGGTCGGTCGTGTGGTGAGGCGTGTGCGGGCGGGCCGTCGGCCGGTCATCTGGTGTGTTCCGGGGGGCTGGTGGGTGTGCCGCCTTCTGGTGGTCGGTCGTGTGGTGAGGCGTGTGCGGGCGGGCCGTCGGCCGGTCATCTGGCGTGTTCCGGGGCGCCGGTGGGCGTGCCGCCTTCCGGCGATCGGTCGCTCTCCGGAGCGTCTGGGGGCGTGTCGGCTCCCGATGAGCGGGTGAGCCCTGGGGCGCGGGTGGGCGTGTCCCGCTCCCATGACGGTGTGCTTCCCGGGGCGTCGGACAGTGCGGTGTTCCCCGGGCGCCGGTCCTTTTCCGAGGAGTCCGCGGGTCTGTCGCCATCCGGGCACCGCACGTCCGGCGAGACGCCTGTGACCGGCTCGCAAGCCGGGCGGGCGCCCGGCGCCGGTGACGGCACGCGGCCCTCCGCTTCCGCCCTCGGCGACGAGGAAACGCCCGCTGGGGAGAGCGGTCCCGGCCGGTGCTCGTCGTATTCCGCTTCCGCCGCCCCCGTCGGCGTACCCCTGTGCAAGGACCCCCGCCATGCCTGACGAACTGGACCTGCTCCGCAGTGCCAACCCGGTCCCGGCCCACGGCCCGTACTTCGGCGACGGCCCGCTCGACCACGGCGCCGAGCGGCGGCTGGCGTCGCTGCTGGGTGAGGACGGTCACCGGCCCTCCCGGCCCCGAACCCCGCGGGCCCGGCTGCTGTGGGGCCTCGCCGCCACCGCCGTCGTCTTCGCCACCACGCTCACCGCCGTGCTCGGCGGCCCGAGCGGCGCGCCGGCCGTCGCCGCGCCCCGGCCGCTGGCCGTCCGGGCCCACTCCGTCGCCGTACCGCTGGACCGGATGGCCGAACTGGCCGCCGCCGCAGCCGCGGACGGTGCGCCCGGGCTGCGCAAGGGCACCCATGTGCAGTCCTGGAGCCTCGGCATGAGCGACGGCAAGCCACCGGTGACCCTGCCCGAGGAGCGGGTGGTGCGCTGGCACACGGACGACAGCCACACCGAACTCGTCGTGGCGACCGACCCGCGCCATCCCGGCCGCCCGGTCCTCACCGACGAGGGCGACACGCCGCGCCTGGTGGCGGACGGCCATGTGCTCAGCCGGACCAGCTATCCGCCGAGCTGGAGCGACGCCCCGCCCGAGGCGCGCCCCCCGCACGATCCGGCCGCCCTGCGGTCCTACCTCGACGAGACGGCCCACACCGGAACCGGCCCTCTGACCACCGCCGAACTCCTGGACGCCGTCCAGGAGTTGCTGGACCACTGGACACTCGGCGCCCATGAGTCGGCCGCGCTGGTCCGGCTCCTCGCCGACGCCAAGGGTTTGCGCCCGGCCGGGCAGGTGACGGACCGGCTCGGGCGGCCGGGGCAGGCGTACGCCTACGACGTCCCGGGCGCCCGGCGCATGCTGATCCTCGATCCGCGCACCGGCGCCGTCCTCGGCCTCGAGACCACCTTCACCCGGGACGACCGCCGGTACGGGGTGAAGGCCGGGGACGTCATGGAGTACAGCGCCTGGCTGCGCTGACCCGGGTGCGCCGCCGCCTGTGCGCCGAGCTGCCGGGCGGCGGCCTCGACGGTCTGCTCCAGCAGGGTCGCGATCGTCATGGGGCCGGCCCCGCCCGGTACCGGCGTGATCAGTCCCGCCGGGCCGGGGCCGTCCCGGTGGCCGCTGTAGCCGGGTCCGGTGAGGTCAGGCCCGGTGATGTGGGGTCCGCGCCGGTCAGGAATGCGGTCGCACTTGCCCGTAGCCGCTCGGCGCCGATGGCCCCGGCCCAGCGGGCCAGTTCCGTCGCCAGTGCCGTGGCGCCCGCCTCGTCGCCCTTGTCCCGGGCCAGTACCGCCAGCAGCAACTGCTGGGAAAGGGTGCCGGGCACCGCTCCGGCCCGGGCGCCGAGCTCGGTGGCCCGGCACCAGCGCTCCTCGGCCCGCTCCCGGTCGCCGCCGTCGCGGTCGTGGTCCCCGAGGTGCCGCAGCGCCTCGCGGGCCAGCAGATCGTCGGTTCCGTCCTGACCAGCCCGCAGGGCCCGCGTGTAGTGCCCGGCGGCGGTCGTACGGTCGGCGAAGTGGTTGTCGGCGATCAGCCCGCGATACATCGCCGCCCAGCCCCGGCGCACCTCGTCCGGGGCCCGTTCGTACAGGTCCCGCGCCCGGTCGCGCAGAGCGGCGAGCGCCTCGGGGTCCTTGCCCGCCGGGCCGATACACAGGGTGCCGGCGACGTGGAGCAGTCGGGCGTAGGTGTGTCTGAGCCGGAGGAAGCCGGTGTCCCAGTCGCCGTCCGGGAACTCCCGCTCGGCCGCCTCGATCCGCGCGGCCGCGGTGTCGGTCCCGGCGAACCAGTCCCGGTCCAGGGCCACTTCGGCATGGGCCCGGACGATCCGCGCGCGGTCGGCGCGATCGCCGGCGGTGACCGAGTCCAGCAGCAGCGCGGCTCGCTCCCAGCGGCCTGCGGTGCTCAATTCCCGTGCCGCGGCGAGGAGTTGCGGGACGTCTACGAAGGCCTGCGTGGCATGTGTCATGTGCGGCAAAGTAGTTAGGCGAAAAATGATCCACAAGAAAACCACTGCGGGAGGCAGACAGTGCAGGACTCGGTGGACCGGCACGTGGCCGTCTGGGCGCGTGAGCTGGACTGGCTGGACCCGGTGCGGGAGGCCATCGCCGCCCGGCTGATGATCGTCGCCCGGCACGCCTCGCAGGCCCGCCGGGAGGTGCTGGACGCCGACGGTCTGAAGCACTGGCAGTACAAGGTCCTGTTGACGCTGCGCAGGTCCGGGCCGCCGTACGAGTCCAGTCCGTCCGTGCTCGCCGAGCGACTGGGGCTGACCAGGGGCGCGCTGTCCGCCCGGCTGGGACCGATCGAGGAGGCCGGGCTGATCACGCGGACCCACGAGACCGGCGACCGCCGACGCGTCCGGGTCCGGCTCACCGACGCCGGCCACGCCGCGTTCGAAGCGCACGCGGCAGCGGAGGACGCGGACGAAGGCGCACTGCTCTCCGTGCTGTCCGAAGCAGAGCGCCGGACACTGGCGGACCTGCTGCGGAAGCTGGTGCTGGCCGTCGAGGGCGGACCCGGGGCAGCCGCCCCAGGCCCGCCCGGGCCGAGAAGGTCCAGGTCAGCCGCGAGGTGACCTGGACCCTGCCGAAACTCCTTCCGGCGCCCGTCATGCCGGGGTGTGCCTACTCGTCCCAGGCCTGGATGATCAACTGGTCGGCTATCTTGCCGTCCCGCAACGTGACCATCGACTCGGCGAGGACCCTGGTGCCGTCCCCGTACTGGCAGGACTCGGTGAACGCGGCGTGATCACCCTGCACGACGCACCGGTCCAGCTTGTGTGTCATGTCGCGGCGGTAGATGTCGTCCAGCAACTCGGCGATCTGACCCCGGCCGCGCAGGACGGTGGGGTGGCTGGGCTGGTTGTTGTGGTCGACGATGCGGATCTCCGCGTCGTCGGCGTAGAGCGACAGAAGGGTGTTCCCGGTGTTCCCTTCTATGCCCCGGCGCAGTGTCTCGATGTCGAAGGCGGAACCTGTCGCGGTGCCCATCGTGACCTCCTTCGGGCGCCCGCGGCCCGGCGCGGCGCGGACCGCGTTGGACCCACCCTTAGAGACTCCTCCGGCCCGGCGGCCACGGCAAGCGCAGACGAAGCGCTCCGCCTCACGAGCGTGCGCGGGCCACACCGCCGGCGAACGCGGTCGACCTGGGCGAACGGGACACGGGGTGGATCAACCTCACGGCCGTGCTCGGCTCGCTCACCGTCAGCGACACCCATCTGCCCGGAGACCCGCAGGACCCGCCCCCGCGCCCGCGCCCCCGCGCTTGAGGGCCCATCCCCGCAGGGCGCCTCTCACCCCTGTGCGGCACCCCGGCCGGTGCTCGGCCCCGACCGCAGGGCCGCCCAGTCCCGGGGCAGTGCGAAGGCCGAGGCCGTACCGCCCGGAAGGCAGTCCGGGAGGCAGTGCGGGAGCAGGCGGGTGAGCCGGTCTCCGGGGCCCAGTTCCAGCCAGGTGCGGACCCCGTCGCCGTGGAGTACCCGCACGGTCTCCGCCCAGCGCAGCGGCGCGCGCCGCACCCAGAACTCCGGCTCGGCGGTCTCGGCGCCCACCGGGCGGGCGGTGACGTCGGAGACGAGCGGGAGGCGCGGCGCACGCGGGTGCAGCGTGGCCAGGGTGCGGCCGTAGGCGTCGAGGATGCCGGCCGGCCGAGACGAGCGCGGCGCCGGGTCCGCCGGGCCGTCCAGGAGGCGGGCCAGGGTGCCGACCGCATGGCAGGCGTCCGCCAGGGAGAAGACGCCCGCGGCGTACGCGGCGGCCATCCGCCCGGCCGCCTGCCCGAACACCACGTCCGGCCGGACTCCCCAGCTGAGCAGCAGCCGGTACTGCGCCACCTGGAGTGCGAAGACCGCCGGCCCGGCGAACGACTCCCGGTCCAGCAGTGCGGCCGTACGCGTGCCGTCGTCGGCGAACATCACGCATTTCAGCGGAAGTCCTAGATACGGATCGAGGCGCGCGCAGATGTCGTCGAGTGCGTCGGCGAACGCCGGGAATACGTCCAGGAGTTCACGCCCTGTTCCGGGGCGCGCCGCGGCACCGCCCGGGAAAAGGAATGCGGTACGTCCATTGCGGCCTTCGATGGGCATGCCCCCATTGAGGCATGCCGGGCCCGGCGCACATACCAGGCGAACTCATGCACCCTGCAAAAAGATTGCCATCATGGAATGACGTTATTCGATCAAATTCTTACCTGGGGGAGGCCTATTTCTTACACGGGAGCACGCTCGCCCGGCGGCCGGAAAGATCCGCGGGCACCGTCGTGGTCCGCCCCGCTACCGATCGGTCGCGCGTAGGGTCGGCAGCGAAGGCCAACGAGGAAGGGGTTCAGACCATGGCGCAGGAAGTGCGCGGCGTGATCGCACCGGGGAAGGACGAGCCCGTCCGGATCGAGACGATCGTGGTGCCGGATCCCGGGCCGGGCGAGGCCGTGGTGCGCGTCCAGGCCTGCGGTGTCTGCCATACCGATCTGCACTACAAGCAGGGCGGCATCTCCGACGACTTCCCCTTCCTGCTCGGCCACGAGGCCGCCGGTGTCGTGGAGTCGGTCGGCGACGGCGTGACCGACGTGGCACCCGGCGACTTCGTCATCCTCAACTGGCGTGCGGTATGCGGCGCTTGCCGGGCCTGTCTGCGCGGGCGGCCCTGGTACTGCTTCAACACCCACAACGCGAAACAGAAGATGACCCTCGCGGCCACCGGCCAGGAGCTGTCCCCGGCCCTCGGCATCGGCGCGTTCGCCGAGAAGACGCTCGTCGCCGCCGGCCAGTGCACCAAGGTCGACCCGGCCGTCTCCCCGGCGGTCGCCGGCCTGCTCGGCTGCGGCGTCATGGCCGGCATCGGCGCCGCGATCAACACCGGCGGTGTCGGCCGGGGCGACTCCGTCGCGGTCATCGGGTGCGGCGGCGTCGGCGGCGCGGCCATCGCCGGCTCGAGCCTCGCCGGTGCGGCGAGGATCATCGCCGTGGACATCGACGACCGCAAGCTGGACACCGCGAAGAAGCTGGGCGCGACCCACACGGTCAACTCCCGGCAGGCCGACCCGGTCGAGGCGGTCCGCGAGCTGACGGGTGGCTTCGGCGCCGACGTCGTCATCGAGGCGGTCGGCCGCCCGGAGACGTACCGGCAGGCCTTCTACGCCCGTGACCTCGCCGGCACCGTCGTCCTCGTCGGCGTCCCCACCCCCGAGATGAAGCTCGAACTGCCCCTGCTGGACGTCTTCGGCCGCGGCGGCGCCCTGAAGTCGAGCTGGTACGGCGACTGCCTGCCCTCCCGTGACTTCCCCATGCTGATCGACCTGCACCTCCAGGGCCGGCTGCCGCTCGACGCGTTCGTCACCGAGACCATCGCGCTGGACGAGGTGGAGAAGGCCTTCGAGCGGATGCACCACGGCGACGTGCTGCGCTCGGTGGTGGTGCTGTGATGACCGTACGCATCGAGCGCCTCGTCACCTCCGGGCAGTTCACCCTCGACGGCGGCACCTGGGAGGTCGAGAACAACGTGTGGATCGTCGGCGACGAGCGGGAGGTGATCGTCATCGACGCCGCCCACGACGCCGAGGCCATCGCCCGCGCCGTCGACGACCGCCGCCTGATCGCCATCGTGTGCACCCACGCCCACAACGACCACGTCAACGCCGCACCGGAACTCGCCGACCGCACCGGCGCCAGCATCTGGCTGCACCCGGACGACCTGCCGCTGTGGAAGATGACCCACCCCGGCCGCGACCCCGACCGGCATCTCCTCGACGGCCAGGTCATCGAGGCGGCCGGCGCCGACCTGACCGTGCTCCACACCCCGGGCCACGCCCCCGGCGCCGTCTGCCTGTACGACCCCGCGCTCGGCACCGTCTTCACCGGGGACACGCTGTTCCGGGGCGGGCCGGGCGCCACCGGACGCACGTACTCGCACTTCCCGACGATCATCGACTCCATCCGGGACAAGCTCCTCACCCTCCCGCCGGAGACCAAGGTGCTCACCGGCCACGGCGATTCCACCACCATCGGCGCCGAGGCACCTCACCTCCAGGAGTGGATCAGGCGCGGACACTGACACCGCGCCGGTAATCCCGACAGAGGATGTCCGGCTTTCCCGCGACAGTGGACGGCGACAGCAGCAGTCGTCAGCACGGGAGGCCGGACATGTCAGGACCGCTGGGGGACAAGGTGGCGCTGGTCGCCGGGGCGACCCGGGGCGCCGGACGCGGCATCGCCGTGGAACTCGGCGCGGCCGGCGCCACCGTCTACGTCACCGGCCGCAGCACCCGCGGGCGCCGTTCGGAGTACGACCGCCCCGAGACCATCGAGGACACCGCCGACCTCGTCACCGCGGCCGGCGGACACGGCATCGCCGTCGCCGTCGACCACCTGGACACGTCCGCCGTACGAGCCCTGGTGGAGCGCATCGACAGCGAACAGGGCCGCCTCGACGTTCTCGTCAACGACATCTGGGGCGGCGAGAAACTCTTCGAGTGGGACACACCGGTCTGGGAGCACGACCTCGCAGGCGGGCTCCGGCTCCTCCGGCTCGCGGTCGAGACCCACGCCGTCACCAGCCACTTCGCGCTGCCGCTCCTGCTGCGCCGTCCCGGCGGCCTGGTCGTGGAGATGACCGACGGCACCGCCGACTACAACCGCGACACCTACCGCGTGAACTTCTTCTACGACCTCGCCAAGGCCTCCGTGCTGCGCATGGCCTTCGCCCTCGGCCACGAGCTCGGCCCGCGCGGCGCCACCGCCGTCGCCCTGACCCCGGGCTGGCTGCGCTCGGAGCTGATGCTCGACGCGTACGGCGTCCGTGAGGACAACTGGCGCGACGCCCTCGCCCGCGAGCCGCACTTCGCCATCTCCGAGACACCGCGCTTCGTCGGCCGCGCCGTCGCCGCCCTGGCCGCCGACCCCGACGTGGCCCGCTTCAACGGGCAGTCGCTCGCCGGCGGCGGACTCGCCCAGGAATACGGCTTCACCGACCTCGACGGCAGCCGGCCCGACGCCTGGCGGTACCTGGTCGAGGTACAGGACGCGGGCAAGCCGGCCGACGTCACCGGATACCGCTGAACGGACGCCCGCGGAGCCGTACGGTCACCGCATGACCGATCACACCCGCTTCGCGGGACACGGAGTTCTCGTCACCGGCGCGGCCCGCGGTATCGGTGCCGCCGTCGCGAGAAGGCTCGCCGAGGAGGGCGGGCGGGTCCTGGTCACCAACCTGGACCCGCCCCAGGCCGAGCGGACCGCCGCCGCCCTGCGCCGACAGGGCCTGAATGCCGAGGCGTTGGCGTGCGACATCGCCGACCGCGCCTCGGTGGAGGCGGCCGTCGCGCACGCCGTCGCCGCGTTCGGCTCGCTCGACGTGCTGGTCAACTGCGCCGCCCACTGCACCCCGGACGTCCCCCTCTTCGAGGACGACCCCGACGAGGCATGGGCGCGCGACCTCGACGTCACCCTCACCGGCGCCTACCGCTGCTGCCGGGCCGCCCTGCCCCACCTCGCCGCATCCGGACGCGGCGCGATCGTCGGCATCGGCTCCGTCAACGGCCTGCAGGACTTCGGCAACCACGCCTACAGCGCCGCCAAGGCCGGCCTCGGCTCGCTCACCCGCACCCTCGCCGGGCACGCGGCGGCCCGGGGCGTGCGGGTGAACCTGGTGGTGCCGGGCACGGTCCGCACCTCGGCGTGGGAGGGGCGCGAGGACGAACTCGACGCGCTCCGCCCGCTGTACCCGCTCGGACGCATCGGCGAGCCCGAGGACATCGCCGCCGCGGTCGCCTTCCTCGCCTCCCGCGACGCCGCCTGGATCACCGGCACCACGCTGGTGGTCGACGGCGGACTCACGGCCGTGAACACCGGCTTCCACACGGCCGTACGGCGCCCCTGAGCCGTCAGCTGGAGGCCGCCGCCAGCACCCCGAGCACCCGCTCGGTGTCGGCCTCGGAGGTACGCCAGTTGCTGAACGCGGCCCGCAACCCGGCTACCCCGCCGTACACCGTAGGCGTCACATACGCCTCCCCGGACCCGGCGACCGCCCGGGCAAGCGCGTCGATGCGGTCCTCGGTGGGGTCCTCGGCAAGGGTGAAGCAGACGACGTTGAGCCGCACCGGCGCCAGCAGGCGCAGGCCCGGCAGCGCGTCGATGCCCGCACCCAGCCGGCGGGCCAGCGCCACGTTCCGCTCGACGATCTCCCGGTGCCCGGCACGTCCGTAGGCCACCAGCGAGAACCACGCGGGCAGCGCGCGCAGCCGCCGGGAGTTCTCCGGGGTCAGATGCAGAAAGTCGGGCTCACCGGCGGGCAGGCCCAGATACGGCGAGGCGTTGTGGAACACCTTCACCTGCAGATCTCGGCGCCGGGTGAACTGCACGGCCGCGTCGTACGGGACATTGAGCCACTTGTGCAGGTCCACACAGACCGAGTCGGCGGCGTCGAGACCGTCGACCAGCGTGGCGTACTCGGGGCAGAGCGCGGCGAAACCACCGAAGGCGGCGTCCACGTGCAGCCAGAAGTCGTAGCGATCCTTGAGGGCGGCGATCGCCCGCAGATCGTCGAAGTCGACGGTGTTCACCGTGCCCGCGTTCGCGACGACGATCGCCGGTCTGCCCTCCAGCCGAGCCAGCTCCGCCTCCAGCGCGGCCACGTCCACGGCCTCCCGGTTGCCGGGCAGCAGCGGCACCCGCCGCAGCCGGTCCCGGCCGATGCCCAGCACCGACATCGCCTTCGGGACACTGGAGTGCGGACTGCCGGACAGTACGTCGACCGGGCCCAGCGCGGCCGCACCGGCATGGGAGACGTCGACGCCCAGCCGCTCGCCGAGCCACTCCCGGCCGATGGCCAGACCGACCGTGTTCGAGGCCGTCGCCCCCGTCACGAACGCCCCGCTGTGCGCCTCACCCAGCCCGAACAGCTCGCGCAGCCAGGCCACCGTCTCCCGCTCGAGGTCCGCCGCCCAGGAGCCGCCCGCCCCCGAGAGGTTCTGGTCGAACGCGGACGTCAGCCAGTCGCCGGCGACCGACGCGGGGGTCGCGCCGCCGGTGACGAAGCCCAGGTAGCGGGGGCCGGCCGAGCCGGAGAACCCGGGCGCCCACCGCTCGGCGAACCGCGCGATCGCGGCGTCCCCGCCCGCCCCGTCCTCCGGGAGCGGAGCACGAGCGGGCGCCGGCCCGGCAGCGGCGACCGGCCGCTCGGCCAGCCCCGCCACCTCTCGGGCGGCGAAGTCTCGGGCGGATTGGAGCAGTTCGGGGAACCGGGAGAGATCGCCGGCGAGAGTGGGGTGCATGAGCCGCAGCGTAGATCGGCGGGGGAGCCGTACGCCCGGTCCAATTCGTGGAAACTGGACCGGGCGGGTGAAGGCGGGGCGGTCCAACCCCCTAGGGGCGCGGGGAACCGCGCGATCAGCCCACCACGGACCCGCACCCGGCGAGGGTCAGGGCATCCCCGCCGCCATCCCCTTCCGCAGTATCCCCAGCAGGGCCCGCGCCGCCGGCAGCAAGGCCCCCTCCGCCCGCCACGCCAGGGCCACCCGGCCCCGTGCGCGGGGGTCGGCCACGGGCAGGGTGGCAAGGCCCGGCCGGGGGCCGAGCCCCGGCAGGACGGCGACCCCAAGACCGCGCGCCGCCAGCCGGCACACCGCGTCCGGGGCCGCCGCCTCGAACGCGACGTGCGGCCGGAAACCCGCCTCGGCACACAGCCGTTCCAGGACACCGCGCACGCCGGTTCCGCGCGGCAGGCTGATCAGCCGGTGCCCGCGCAGGGCCGCCAGGGGAACGGCCTCGGCGACGCCGCCGTACTCCATGGGCAGGGCGTGGCCGGGGACGGCCGCGGCGACCAGCGGTTCGTCGATCACCACATGCTGATCGATGCCCGGCGGCGGCTCCTCCTCCGCGACACCGAGCACCGCGAGGTCCAGCTCGCCCCGGCGCAGCGCGGCCAGCATCCGGTCCGAGGTGTCCTCGGTGAGCGTGACCTCCACCCGAGGGTGTGCGGCGTGGAAGTCCGCCAGCAGCCCGGCCACGTCGAAGGCGTGCGCGAGGGTGCCGGGGATGAGTCCGACGGCGACCCGGCCACGCAGCAGGCCGGTGTACTCCTCCACCGTCTGCCGTACCCCGTCGACTGCCGCGAGCGCGGCCCGCGCATACGGCAGCACCGCCTCACCCACCTCCGTCGGCCGCACCGAGCGGCCCGAGCGGTCCAGCAGCGGCTGCCCCAACTCCCGCTCCAGCTGCCGTATCTGCGCGCTCAGCCCGGGCTGGGCCAGATGCAGCCGCTCGGCGGCCCGGGTGAAACCGGCCTCCTCCACCACCGTCACGAAGTACCGCAGCTGCCTCAACTCCATAACCGGTGATGCTAGATGCGAGAGGGATCATGTCTTGGACTTCCGGCCACGGCGTCCCCACCCTGGAGACATGGGGAAAGCACCGGACACCGCCACCATCACCACAGCCATCGCCGCCGAACGGCGTGAACTGGCCGACTTCTTCGAGGCGTTGACGCCCGCCCAGTGGGACGCGCCCAGTCTGTGCGCCGGCTGGCGGGTGCGCGAGGTCGTGGCGCACATGTCGATGGGGTTCCGCCACCGGACCGGGCAGGTGCTGCTGGAACTGGTCAAGGCACGCGGCAGCCTGCACCGCATGACCGACCGGCTCGCCCGCCGCGACGCGGCCGCTCACTCCGACGCCGCGCTCGCCGCGTTCCTGCGCACCCACGCCCACCACCCCTGGAAGCCCCCGGTCGGCGGACTCGCCGCGGCCCTCGGCCACGACGTCGTGCACGGCCTGGACGTCACCGTCGCCCTCGGACTGGACCGCGAGGTGCCCGAGGACCGGCTGCGGATCCTCCTGGACGCCGTCGACCCGCGCGCCTTCCAGGTCTTCGGCACCGACCTCACGGGCGTACGGCTGTGCGCGGACGACGTCGACTGGTCCTTCGGCTCGGGCGCGCCGCTGTACGGCCGTGGCCAGGACCTTTTGCTGGTCGCCTACGGCCGCAGCCTCCCCGCCGGCCGGCTGCGCGGCGACGAAGTTCACCGTTTCGTCACAGCCTGACCGGAACCACAACCCCCACGCCCTCGCGCTGGTCTAGGAGTCCGAGATCGCGGGAATCGCGCAGGGGAGCACCCGGGGCAGGCCCTGGGTGAACCGGGGAGGAGAGGTTGCAGATGGGGGACGTTCGCAGACGGGGCATCGTCACGCTGGGCGTCACGGGACTGGTGGCGCCGCTCACGCTCGCCTTCACCGCGGCACCGGCCCAGGCCGCGAGCTGCACCACGCAGGCGGGGCCGTACCAGAAGCAGGTGGAGAAGTTCCTCGGCCTGCCGGTCGACGGCAAACAGTCCGCGGCCGACTGCACGGCCATCAAGGCATTTCAGGACAGGCACGGCATCATGCCCGACATCGGGTACGCCGGCCCGGTCACCTGGGGCGTGATGGACCTGATGAACAAGCAGAAGGCCGTCGGGAACAACCCCGACAAGGACGGCGCGTGCCCGGTGAACAAGGGCCGGATCGCCTGCGTGAACCTCACGCTCCAGCTGAGCTGGGTCCAGGACGGCAAGAAGCTCGTCTACGGACCGGTCCCGGTGCGCACCGGCCGCAAGGGCTACACCACTCGCACCGGCCTGAAGAAGATCTACTGGCGGGACATCAACCACGTCTCGACCGTCTACAACGTGCCGATGCCCTACAGCCAGTTCTTCGACGGCGGACAGGCCTTCCACTCGGTCGGTCTGAGCATGTGGAACCCGCCGGGCTCGCACGGCTGTGTCAACATGACGACCAAGGACGCCAAGGCGTACTGGTCGCTGCTGAGGACGGGCGACGACGTCTTCGTCTACGGCCGCAAGCCGGGCACCTGAGCGGCACCTGAGCCGTCGCCGTCCGGCCGTCACCGCTCCGGCGCGTCCCCGAAGTCGGGGATCGCGAGCCGGACCCCACCCTGCCGCGCCGACTCGTGCGCGATGACGCCCGGCAGGGTGTAGCGGGCGGCCACCCACGCGTTCACCGAGGGCAGCGAACGGGTGTTGACGGCGGTGACGAGGTCGTGCACGAGGAAGTGATGGCTGCCCTCGTGTCCGTTGTGCAGATGGTCGAACTCCCGCGGCAGCCCGGACCGGTCGTGCACCGGCGCCGAACCGGAGGTGAAGGCGGCCCGCAGCTCCGGCGCGACATGGGCGAGGGACGGATCGTCGGGGGCCGGCGTCGCCTTGGGCTCCAGCAGCTCGCTGATGTCCTTCACCCTGGCTGGTCTCGCCCATCACGTACGTCAGCCCGGTGGCCCGTACCGCGTCGATGATCGCGGCGATCTCGTCCGTGGTGATCGCCATGGGGACGGCGGAGTACACGTGCTTGCCCGCGCCGAGGCCCCGCAGGACCGGCGGGCCGTGTGTCCAGCGCTGGGTGAAGATCGCGACCGCGTCGACCGCGGCCGACTCCAGCATCGCCTCGTACGACGGGAAACGTCACGGACACCGGGATGGGCCTGGAACAGCGCGGCGAACTGACCGGAGAACCGGCCGGCGCCGACGATGCCGAGAGAAAGGAGGGGCGGGTCCATGGACCAGCCGGCTGCCGCTGAGTCCCGCCGAGCGCTCCGTGGCGATCGAGGTGCTCCTGCACGGGCCGCTGTCCCGCACCGGGCCGGCCCGGCGCCTGGGGCTCTCCCAGGGGCAGTCTCACCCGGCTGACCAAACCGCTGATCGAGTCCGGGCTGCTGGTCGAGGCACCCGAGACACCCGGCCCGGCCCAGGCGCGTCAGGGCAGGCCCTCCCAGCCCCTCGGCGTCGGGCCGGACGCCTGCTCCTTCCTGGGCCTCAAGATCACCGGCGACATGGTCTACGGCGTCGTCACCACGCTGCGCAGGGAGGTGGTCGCCCGGCTCGACCGGCCGCTCACCACGCGCGATCCGGAAGCCGTCGCCGCGGTGCTCACGGAGATGGCCGCCCTGCTGGCCGCGGGCCGGGCGCCCCGGCGGGCATCGGCATCGGCGTCGGCGGCCTGCTGCGCGAGCGTGCCGTGGTCGCGGAATCCCCGTTCCTCGGCTGGCGGGACGTGCCGCTCGCCGCGCTGCTCCGGGAACGCACCGGGCTGCCGGTCGTCGTGGAGAACGACGTGGCCGTCCTGGTCGAGGCCGAGACCTGGTTCGGCGCGGGCCGCGGACTGGACCGCTTCGCCGTCCCGACCATCGGCGCCGGCATCGGCTACGGGCTGGTGCTCGGCAGCAGACGCGTGCCGTTCGCCGAGGACGGCCGCGGCTTCGGCCGGCACTGGATCATCCACCCGCACGGCCCGCTCACCCCACCGGAGAACGTGGCAGCGCCGTGTCCTTGCTCACCATCCCCAGCATCGAGTACCAGATCCGCGCCGCCACCGGCCGCGACACCACCTACGAGGAGATCCTCGCCGGAGCCGCCGCGGGCGAGCCCATGGCCGCCCGGGTCGTCGACGAGGCCGCGCGGGTCCTCGGTACCCTGGTCGCACAGATCGACAACTTCGCGATGCCACAGAAGATCCTGCTCGCCGGAGAAGGCGTCGGCCTGATGGATGTGGCCGGGAACACGGTCCACGACACCATCCACGCCCACCGGCATCCGCACGCCGACCCGGTCGGTCTGGAGACCAGGGTCTGCGACTTCCACGCCCGGGCGCGCGGCGCCGCCGTGCCGGCCATCCAGGTGCTCGTACTGGGTGAGGGCCCGGTGTGAACTCCCGCCTGGTGCTTGACACATTGACGTGATGAGTACCACGTCCATAATGTCCGTATCACGTGTACTTACTCACAGCGCCTTCACGGTGATCAGCATATGCTTCACAGCATGTCCACCACTCTTGAAGCCGCCCCTGAGCGCTCTGCGCGATCGGCCGCGGAGGTCAACGAGGAGATCAGGGCCCTGTGGCGCCGGTCGGGCGGGACACTGACCACCGAGCAGCGCGCGGAGTACCAGCGCCTCGTGATGGAGTGGGCCGCCGCGACCCCGAGGTCACAGCGGGCGGCCTGACCGACCCCGCGCGGACCGCGCCACAACCGTCCAGGGCACCCGTGAGCGCACGGGTGCCCTTCGCTTTGTGCCCCTCGGCCCGAGGTCAATTCAGCCCCGGGTCTCCTCAGCCCAGGCCTCCTCAGCCCGAGGTCTCCTCAGCCCCAGGTCGCCGAGTAGTACCGCTGATAGGCCTTGCGGTCCTGCTCGGCCCGGATGTAGCGGGTCGCGACGAGCGCGATCAGACTGCCCGCGATCACCAGCAGCCCGGGACCGACGTTCCGGGTGTCCGTCAGCCGCGCCAGCAGCGTCTGCCCGGATGCGCCCGTCACCGGAGCCGAGGAACCCGGCGAGGCCGCGCTCGGCGCGACCGCGCCCTGGGCGGCCGAGGCGGACGGCGCGGGGGAGGGGGCGGCGCTCCGCGCGGCACTCCCGGCGTTCTGCGCCGACACGATCAGCTTGACGTTCAGCGCCGTCAGCGCCCGCGTCACCGGCTGGAAGAACGTCGTCCCGCCCGCAGTGCAGTCACCGCTGCCGCCCGAGGTGACACCGAGCGCGATGCCGTTGGAGAACAGCGGCCCGCCGCTGTCGCCGGGTTCGGCACACACGTTGGTCTGGATGAGTCCGGTGACCGTCCCCTCGGGGTAGTTGACGGTCGCGTTCAGCGCGGTGACCTGGCCGTCGTGCAGACCGCTGGTGCTGCCGCTGCGGAACACCCGCTGCCCCACCGCCGCATCGGCGAGCCCCGTGATCCGCACGCCGTTGCCGCCGCCGATCGCGACGACGTCGGCGCCGTCACCGGCCTTGCCGGAGGCGTACTGCACGAGCGAGAAGTCATTGCCGGGGAAGGTGCTGCTCACCGTCCGGCCGAGCTGCTGGTTGCCCTGGTTGTCGGCGAACCAGGTGGATCCCGCGGGACCGCAGTGACCGGCCGTGAGAATGAAGTCGCTCTGCCCGTTGGTCACATTGAACCCGGCCGAGCAGCGACCGCCGGTCGACAGGATCGGCTGGGCGCCGTTCAGCCGCGTGGTGAACGTGCCTTTCAGGCGCTCCATCCGCACGAAGCTCCCGATGTGCGCGGCGACCTGGCTCATCCGGGACCAGTCGCCCGCGGAGACCGTGCTGTCCGCACTGACCACGACCCGGTTGGTCCGGTAGTCCACCGCCCAGGCGGTACCCGCCACGCGCGGCGCCGAACGCAGCGCGGACGTCGCCGACTTGAGCTCGTTCATGCTGTGCGACACGACCTTCGCCTCGGCCCCCGCACGACGGACCTCCCGCGCCGCCGCCTCGTCGGTCACCGCGACGACCGGCCGCCCGTCGGCCCCGATCCAGTTGCCCGCCGTCCGGGCCGTACCGAGCCGCGACACCAGCGCGGCGCCGGTGTCCGGGGTGCCGGCGGCCGAAGAGAGCGTTCTCGCAGCGGCGGGCGGTGTCTCGCTCGCCATGGCCGCCTGGGTGACCATCGCGCCGCCCAGGAGAAGTCCGCCGACCGCCGCCAGGCGGGTCACCCGCCGGACGATCCGTCGTCGTGCGTGCCGCATGCAGGGCTCCCGAAGCCGAACCGGACGCGCGCCGCCCGTACCGGCAGCGCGAGGCCCTCGGGTCGTCGAGGGCCCGCACCTCCATACGCGTCCCACGGCCCCGGCGTTCAACGACCGCGGTGATCCCGGAAGGGCTCAGCTCTTGCGGGCCACCCCGCCGAACATCGCGACCTCCTCCGGCTCGGCCCCCTGACCGGGCTCCGGGCGCCAGCGCGAGCAGGACACGACACCCGGCCGAAGCAGTTCGAGACCGTCGAAGAACCGGGCCACGTCCTCGGGCGTGCGCTGGGTCAGCTTGGGAGTGCCGTGTTCGTTCCAGAACTTCACTGCCTCGTCCACGTCCGGCATCGACGGGTGGGTTACGGTGTGCGACAGCACCAGATGGCTGCCCGCCGGCAGCCGGTCGGTCAACCGCCGTACCAGACCGTACGGGTCCTCGTCGTCACCGATGAAGATGACCACGCCGAGCAGCATCAGCGCCACCGGCTCGCTGAAGTCCAGCGTGCGCGCGGCGTGTTCGAGGATCGCGTCGGCATTGCGCAGGTCCTCGTCCAGGTAGTCGGTACGGCCCTCGGGCGTGCTCGTCAGCAGGGCACGCGCGTGCGCCAGGACCAGCGGGTCGTTGTCGACGTACACGATCCGCGACTCGGGCGCGATGCCCTGGGCCACCTCGTGCGTGTTGTCGGCGGTGGGCAGCCCGGTGCCGACGTCCAGGAACTGCCGATGCCCACCTCGCCGACCAGGTGACGCACCGCGCGGCCCAGGAACAGCCGGTCGGCGCGCGCGTACTCCCCGATACCCGGGTGCAGTTGGCGAATCTGGTCGCCGGCCGCCCGGTCGACCTCGTAGTTGTCCTTGCCGCCGAGCCAGTAGTTCCAGATCCGGGCCGTGTGCGGCTGGCTGGTGTTGATGCGGGCACGCAGCGACTCGGCCACGTCGTCGGTGGCTGCCGGGTTGTCGGTCACGTGGGTCAGCTCCTGGATACGGATGAGCGCCTGATGGGTGAATGACTGCGAGGGTGGTGTTCAAGACGCAATGTAGACGGCCGAGTTGATCTCCGCCGCCCCTCCCGGGCCTTCCGGTCGTTCCCGCACCGCCCACGGCCTCTTATCGTGAGCCCCATGACCAGCATCCCGCACACCGCTCCCGGTGAACCCGACCCGCTGCGCGCCCTCGGTCTGGAGCAGCTGCGCCGTCGTACGAGCATGAAGTGGCGCACCTACCCCGAGGACGTACTGCCGCTGTGGGTGGCCGAGATGGACGTGAGCCTCGCGGCGCCCGTGGTCCGCGCGGTCACCGACGCGCTCGCCCTCGGCGACACCGGGTACCCCGCCGGCACCGCCTACGCCGAGGCGCTGGCCGCGTTCGCCGCCGCACGCTGGAACTGGGACGGGATCGCCGCCGAGCGCACCGCGATCGTTCCGGACGTGATGCTCGGAGTGGTGGAAATGATCAAACTGGTCACCGGGCCCGGCGATCCGGTGATCGTCAACCCGCCCGTGTATCCGCCGTTCTTCCAGTTCATCACGCACATGGACCGCCGGGTGGCAGAAGCCCCGCTCGGCGCCGGCCTCCGCATCGACTTGGCCAAGCTGGAGGAGGCGTTCCGGGAGGCGACCGCGGGGCGCGGCCGCGCCGCCTACCTGCTGTGCAGCCCGCACAACCCCACGGGCACCGTGCACACCGCCGAGGAACTGGCCGCCGTCGCCGCCCTCGCCGAGCGGTACGGCGTCCGGGTGGTCGCGGACGAGATCCACGCCCCGCTGGTCGCCCCCGGTGTCACCTTCGTGCCCTATCTGAGCGTCCCCGGCGCCGAGCGGGGCCTGTCCCTGATGTCGGCCTCCAAGGGCTGGAACCTGGCCGGTCTCAAGGCCGCCCTCGCCCTCGCCGGACCCAAGGCCGGCCCCGACCTCGACCGGCTCCCCGAGGAGGTCGGCCACGGCCCCAGCCACGTCGGTGTCCTCGCCCACACCGCCGCCCTGCGCGAGGGCACCGGCTGGCTGGACGCCCTGCTGGCCGGCCTTGAGGCCAACCGGAGCCTGCTCGCCGGCCTGCTCGCCGAGCACCTGCCCGGAATCCGGCTCCACCCCGCCGAGGCCACCTATCTGGCCTGGCTCGACTGCCGCGCCCTCGGCCTCGGCGACGACCCCGCGCAGGTCTTCCTCGACCGCGGCCGGGTCGCCCTCAGCTCGGGCCTGCCCTTCGGCACCGGAGGCGCGGGGCACGTACGGCTGAACCTGGCGACCTCGCCCGAGATCCTCACCGAAGGGGTGCGGCGGATGGCGGCGGCCCTGGCGTGAGCGAGCCGGCCGCGGGATTGCGTGACCGGACCGGGCTCATGATCGGCGTGGCCACCTAGACTGCCGGGCATGGACGACACGCGGCTGGACCGGCTCGGCTCCGGCAAGTACCTGCTCGTGACCAGCTACCGCAAGAACGGCACCCCGGTCCCCACCCCGGTCTGGGTGGTCCGCGACGGGGACGCCCTCGGTGTCTGGACGGCCGCCGACAGCTTCAAGGTCAAGCGGATCCGGCGCCGCGCGGATGTCCTCGTCGGCCCCTGCGACCTGCGTGGCAACCCCACGGGCGAGCCGCTGCCGGCCACCGCCGAGATCGCCGACGCCGCCACCACCGCCCGCTACCGGGACCTCATCGCCCGCAAGTACGGCATCATCGGCCGTCTCACCCTGCTGGGCAGCCGGCTGCGGCGCGGCCTGGACGGCACGGTCGGGATCCGGGTGACCCTCGCCGAATGAGGGCCACCCGGGAACCGGTGCGCTACGACCCGTCCAGTACCGAACCCGACAGCACCAGCCCACCGGACTTCGGCTTGCCCGTGTTCAAGTCCACCTCCTGGAACCGCACCGACTCCGCCGGCTCCGCCACCCGGTCCTTGACCGTGGGCAGCGTGATGTCCGCACTCGTCCGCCCCGGCGGGATGTCGACCGCCAGGTAGAGCCCGTCGACCGTGGACAGCGGCCGCTCCGGGTCGGGCTTCGCCCCCGCCGTGTCCCGCAGCCAGCGGGCCGGGACGTCCTTCGTGGACAGCTCGGGCGCGGTGGCCGGCATTACGGCGAACATCGCGCTCATGCCGACGTCGGCCGCCTCCGCCAGGGACACCCGCCACTTCAGCGACTGTCCCTCGGTGACCCGGCCGGCCACGGGGGTGACGGTCATCGCCGGAGCCGGGTCGTCGTCGTGGACGGTGATCCCACCACGGTAGGAGCCGACGACCGCGCCGTGGACCGCCTTGACGAACACGTCGTACGACACGTCCGTGCCGTACCGCGTGTTGCCCTTCACCTCCACCGGTACGTCGATGTCGTGACCGTCCGGACGCACGTTCACCAGCCGGTCCCCGGCCTTCCCGGTGGCCGGGTCGGCGACGTAGACCCGCACCTGTCCGCTCCCGTGGCCGGTCACCTGGACCGGGACGTGGTAGGTGCGCACGCCCGAGTCGCCCTCGGCCACGGTGGTGCGCCCGATGTCCACCCGGGGCAGGGCCGCCGCCCGCGCCGACGGCGTACCCGGCCGCCAGCCCCACGCGTCCATGAGCCAGGCTTGACCGGACGCCGAACGCGGCGTCAGCTCAAGGGACTTGACCGAGCCGAGGGCCAGTCCGGCGCGCGTGGCCGCGGCCAGCGGCACCCGGAACTCGCGCGCCCAGTACGACGCCGTCAGCTCGCTGCCGGGCAGCCCGTCGGCACGGATGCGGCCCAGCGTCGCCGTACGGCCGCCCGCGTCGGTCAGGGACACGTCCAGCTGCGTGTCCTTGGTGTTCGGCGGCACGAACAGCCGCAGCGCCAGCGCCTTGGAGCCGGACAGCGACACGGGCCGGCGGACACTCACGCGCGCCCGGGTTGCGGCGTGCGACCAGCGCAGCGCGATCGCGTGCCGGCCGCTCTCGCGGTCGGTCTCCCACCGCGCGAAGTGCGGCGACGCCCCCTTCACCCGCTGCCCCAGACAGGCCTTGTCCGGGCCGGGATCCACCGCGTCGCACAGCCGGGCGCCGGTCACCGACACCCCGCCGTCGGGCAGGAACCCGGCACCGCGGCCCGCGCCGACGGCGTGGCTGAGGACCCGCGCCGGGTCCGCCGACGGCGCCCGCTTCCCGGAGCCGTCCAGCAGCGGCCGCACCCGGTCGTCCCCGGCCAGGAACAGCCGCGCGGCGGCGGCGATGTAGGCCGAACCGGCCCGGTGCTGCTGGTCGGCGGTGAGCCGGGTCGCCGCGTGCTTGTCGCACACCGGGTCCGGGTGCTGCGGGTCGTCGGAGAAGTCGTCCTCGGCAGGAGCCGCCGACTGCCCCGGCGTCCACTCGGAGTTGAAGAAGTTGTGGTCGGCGCCGATGACGTACACGGCACTGTGCAGCGCGCTGCCGTTGCTGACCGCGCGGGTGCCGTCGACGTACACCTCGCCCTGAAGGTCGGAGACGTCACCGTCGCAGCCGGGCAGAATCGTCACCGAGGGCACATCGGGCACCGGGTTCTGGCCGAAGACGGTGGGGCCGATGAGAACCATGCCCCGGACCTTCCAGCGGACCGGGCCGTGGTAGCCGTCCTGGCCGGCCGGCGGCGGATACAGGCTGTCCAGGGCCGCCCGGTTGACGCCCTCGCCGCCCCGGGAGTGTCCGACGAGCAGCACGCGCGACAGATCGGCACGCGGCGACTGCCGTACGGCCGGCGGCGCGGTCTGCGGGTGCGCGGTCCAGTCGGCCCAGCGGGCCAGGTGCAGCCGTACCAGCGCGGAGCGGGCCTCGGCGCCGCCGTCCTCGGCCGCGAAGTCCTGGCCGTTGACACCGCCCGCGGAGATCGAGACCGTCACATAGCCCTGCGAAGCCAGCAGCCTCTGGTCGCGCAGATAGCCGCGATGGCTCGGGACGGGCTTCATACCGGACGTGCAAGGCCAGTCGCCCGTGACGTCCCGGCCCTTGAAGCAGGTGTAGTGACGGCCGTGCAGGAACAGCACCAGCGGACGCCGGCCGGACACGCCGACGGGGGCGACGACCACCGCGCGCATCTCGACCGCGGCGGGAAGACCCGGCAGCTTGACCGGCCTGAGGTCGTACTCGCCGGTCCTGGTGCGGTACGGACCGGCCTTGCCGGGATCGACCTCGTTCGGCGGCAGCGGGGCCGGCGGCCGGGCCGCCGGCATCGCGTCGACGGGGTTCCGTTCGTCAAGACGCCGCCCACCGGACCATACTTGGAGCCCGCGCAGCCCCCCGGCCCGGTGCCCGTCCAGCGGCAGCCGGAAGGTGTGTCCGTCCGCGCCGGGCCGTGGCACTCCCAACAGACGCCCGCCCGACCGGAATTCGACCCGCGCGTCCCCCATCGGCACCTGCCGGTCCGATCGCCAGACCAGCTGCGGCTCCGAGCGCCCGCCGGCGATCCGCCAGCCCGGCGGCAGCGGCGTGCCACCCTCCCGGGCGGTCAACGCGCCTGCCTGTGACGGTGGTTGAGCCTGTGCGACTGCCGCCCCTGGGGATGCCCCCGCCACCGCGAGCAACGCGGCGGCGGTCACCCATATGCGCCGGGCACGGACCACGGTTCCTCCTCCAGCCCCGACCTCGGGCGTCCCGGACGTCCCGGACGCCCCTCGACCCCCGAGGACGGACGGTGGAGTCTGTGGGTTGCCTGTGGAGGAGAAGTGAACGATCACATGACGGCGTGGTGCCCGGCCGTTATGTGCACCGGGTCCTAGAAGGCCGGTGGCACCGGCCGGCCGGCGGTGGTGCCGGGGGTGTGGCCGTCGTCAGGTCCAGGCGCTCCGGTACGACTCGTCCAGCAGCTGGAAGACCGGCTCGTGCCGCACCGGATCCTGGGCGGTGGACAGCCGGACCCGGTCGCCGCTGTGGATGCCGACCGGCGGGCCCATGACCCGGCCCCGTACGACGAACCCCTCGGCCATCTCGATCAGCGAGACATTGCGCGCCGCGGGCGTGTTGCGGTGCACCACGGTGGAGTGCCGGACCGTCCCGACGCCCTCGCTGCGCTCCGTGCGCAGCTCGCTGCCCTGGCACACCGGACACAGCAGCCGGTGGTACATCGCGGTGCCGCACCAGGTGCACCGCTGGAAGACGATGGCGTCCCTGGAGTCCGCGGAGACGGGATCGAGCACACCCGTCGCGGATCCGGCAGCCGGATGCGAGGCGTTTGCTGAGTAGTGGTACACGCTGGTCAACTCCCTGCGCTCGGCCGGAATCCCGCGTGTCCGGCGCGCACCGGGCACACGTGTGCGCGGCGGCCGTGCCACCGTGCACGCCGACAGAGTATGGCACTGAGTGTCACTCGTAAAGGCACTCCGTACCCCTAATTCGCGTACCAGTGGGTGCGTCAGGCGCGACCGAGCGCCGTCTCCAGCTCCTGCACCACCCGCCACAGCGGGGCGTCCCGGCGGGAGACGAGCACGACCACGTCCTCGGTGTCGCCGGCCGGTACCGGGCCGATGGGAGCGGGTGCCGCCGGCGCGGGCCCGGCGGTCTGCCCGAACACGGTCTGCACATATCCGAGTGCGTGGTCCACCGCCGCGCCCGCGTCGTCCAGACCGTCCGACCGCAGCCAGGAGCGCAGGGCGTTGTTGTGCGCGGCGACCACCGCCGCCGCGATGACGTCGGCCCGCAGGGTCCCGTCGGGCCGGCCGGCGAACCGCCCGCGCAGGTACTCGGCGAGCGCGCGCTCGTAACGCCACACGACGGACAACTCGTACGCACGCAGGCCCGGCACCTGCTTGGTGAGCCGGTAGCGCTGCACGGAGAACGTCGGGTTCTCCGCATACATACCCAGCACCAGCCGGGCCGCGTCACACACCCGTCGCACCGGTTCGTGTTCCGCGGCGCTCGCGGCGAGGAACGCGGTCATGTCGGCCAGGCAGCGCTCGTGGTCGGGAAAGACCACGTCCTCCTTGGAGGGGAAGTACCGGAAGAACGAACGCCGGCCGACCCCGGCCAGGGCCACGATGTCGTCCACGGTGGTCTGCTCGTACCCGCGTTCCAGGAAGAGCTGGAAGGCCGCCGCGACGAGGGCCTCCCGCATCGGCGGCTTCGCGGCCGGTGCCGCGCTGCTGGAGCTCATGGAGGGGAACGTAGCACCCGGACGTGTACGCTGACACTCAGTGCAGCCCGAGTACGCTCGTGGGGGAACTGAGTGCTGTGTGAGGTCCGGCCGAGGTCGCCGCGCTGAACGTATACGGGGCTCTGAGGCGGCCGCTGCTCAGGCCAGGGTGACCTCTACCAGCAGCTTTTTGATGCCGTTGACGAAGTTCGAGCGGACGCGCGGGACTCCACCGGTCAGGCGGATGTCCGCGAGGCGCGGGATCGGCTCCTCGAACATGATCCGGATCTCGGTGCGGGCCGGCAGGTTGCCCAGGCACAGGTGCGGGCTGCCCTTGCCGAAGGTGACGTGGTCGTTGTTCTGCCGGGTGACGTCGAAGTCGTACGGATCGCCGAACACCTCCTCGTCACGGTTGCCGGAGGCGTACCACATGACGACCTTGTCCCCCTCCTTGATCCGCTTCCCGCCCAGCTCGACGGCCCGGGTCGCGGTACGGCGAAAGTGGTAGACCGGGGAGGCCCAGCGCAGGAACTCCTCCACGGCCATCGGGATCAGGGACGGGTCCTCCTGGAGGCGGGCCAGTTGCTCGGGGTGCTGGAGCAGGGCCGGCATGGCGTGGGTGATGGTGTGCCGGGTGGTCTCGTTGCCGGCGACGACCAGCAGCAGGAAGTAGCTGTCGAAGTCCTGCGCGGACAGCGGAACCCCGTCGCGCGGTGCGGTGTTGACCAGCTTCGACACCAGGTCCGTGCCGTCGCCGCCGCGCCGCTGACGGGCCAGCTTGCGCCCGTACTCGAAGACTTCGAGCGAGGCCGGAGAGCGGAAGGGCAGGTCGCGGTACTTCTCGCTCTCCTCGCTGTGCAGCAGTACGTCCGCGTAGTCGGGGTCGGTGTTGCCGATGATGCGGTTGCCCCAGTCGATGAGCCGCCGGTTGTCCTGCGGCGGCACGTCCAGCAGCCGGGCGAGGACATTGATCGGGAAGTCGGCCGACACCTCCTTGACGAAGTCGAAACGGCCCTTCGCCAGTGCCGCGTCCAGCGTCTTCGCGGTCAGACCCCGCAGGAAGCCGCGGCCACCGCCGCCGACCTGGAGTTCGCCCGGCGTTTCATCGACTGGAACGACCTCGGCCACGGCATCCAGCGCGTCGACGCCTGCCGTACCCGCGACGGCGGCCTGCTGCTGGTCGAACTGGAGGACCTGAACCCCTACCTGTCCCTGGAGGCCCTGTCGGAGGCGGCCAGGGACGCCTTCGGCACCGCGTTCACGGCGTCCCTGGGCCGGTTCGTGCAGGGGGCGCTCAGCCCAGCCTGACGGTGACCCGCTGGGTGGCGCCCGCCGTGCCGGACAGATCGCCGAAGGTCAGCGTCAGGGTGGCGCCGGTGGCCGCCGAGGCGAGCGTGGCCGGCGCGGACGTCACCGCGGTGACCGCCCGGCGCCAGGTCAGGGTGAGACTCGTGCGCATGCGCATCGGATCGCTCACCGCGATCACGGCGGTGCCGTCGGCCTTCTCGCTGATCATCACGCAGCACGGATCGCTCGCGGTAAGCCTGCCGACCGTTCCGCCCAGCCAGAAGTTCACCCCGGTGAAGCCGAGCGAGCGCACCGAAACGCCCTGCCGGCTGTCGGTGTTGGCGAGAACGGTCAGCCGGCTCGCGTCCGCTGCCCGGGCCTGCGTACGGGCCACGGTGGCGCCCGGCAGCAGGAGGTAGGCGTACGAGGCGTCCACCGGGTCGGTGCCGTGATCGACGTACATCGTCAGGTACTTGCGGTTCACGACGGTGGTGGAGCCGCCCTTGTTGATCGTGCTCCAACTGCCGTCGCGGGCGTCGCGCAGTGCGTGCAGCGTCGTACCGCCGGGGAACACATAGCCGCCGTGCCCGCCGATGTGCGCCCACTTCGCCCCGGTGAGCGTCGCCGACCAGGGGTGGGAGGCGGGACGGACCGTGCCGTCGACGGTGAAGGGGGCGCCGCCGGACGGGCCGAGGTTGCGGTTCTCGACGGTGGTCTCCACGGCCGTGCCGTCGGTGCAGGTGATGCCCGCGCCGAGACAGACGACCGTGTCGTCCAGGAAGAACCACGACTTCTTCGCCACCAGTGTCGACTGCAGGCCCTTCAGGTACTGCCCGACGGCCGCCCGCTGTCCGTCCGTCGCCCCGCCCACCCAGTTCACGTCCGGCTTCGCGGCGCCCCAGTCGCCGCCGGCCCCGTCCGCCAGCGCCTTGCGCGAGACGGTCGTACCGGGCAGCCGGTAAGGGTCCACGGTGGGCCAGAAGGCGTCGCTGTACTGGCCGCCTGCGAAGGTGTCGCCCCACCAGTAGAGCATTCCGGACCCGGTGTGCCAGCCGCGCAGGTTCTCACCGTTGCCGGTCTCGTAGTAGGTGATCCGCTTGTCCGCCATGCTCAGCGAGGCCGCCCAGCCCGGTCGGCGATGCGTGGCCCGCGCCATGGACGGAAACAGCCGGTGACCGGTCGGCTCGGCCACCGCCGTCACCGACCGGTCCTCCTGAACCGCCTTGAGCCGGGCCAGATGCGGCAGGCTCAGCACCGGGTCGGCGAGCGGGGGGCTGTAGGAGTCGCGCTGCATCCAGCCCTTCACCAGAGCACGCCAGCGGGCGTTCTCGGCCGCGCTCGCCCCCTGCCCGAGCAGCACGATCGAGGCCAGGACCGGGTGGCCGCGCAGATGGTCGTCCTGCTGGATCCGCTGGGGGTCCGCCGCCGAGAGCCCGCGGCTGATCGCCCGGCCCGCGACGCCGTCCATCACCAGGCCGTTGTAGAGGAACGGCGCCCAGGTCTGCTCCACCGCGTCGAACACGATCTGCCGGTTCGGGTCCGTCACCGCCCAGCCGGACCCCGCCAGCAGCGTGAACAGCAGCCCTAGACCGCCGAGCATGACCGAGCCGTACGAGCCGGTGTACGGCACCGTGGTGTGCTGGATGAACGAACCGTCGGCGTACAGACCGTCGCCCGAGGTGACGTACGGGAACACGGGGGAGAGGGCGTCACGGGCCAGCGCCACCTTGGCCGCGCTCGCCCCGACGACTCCGCGCAGCGCCAGCACCCGGCACAGATCGACCCGGTTGGCGCCCGTGCTCGTCCCGCTGTAGCTCGCCACCGCCGAGTCGGGCACGAAGTGGTCCACCGCGGCGAGGTAGTTGGCGATCTGTGTGGCCGACAGGGCGTCGTACAACAGCACACAGATGTCCAGCAGCGCCTGCGGGGCGCCGATCTGCCAGCTGTACCAGTTGCCGTAGCGGGCCTGGCTCGCGTTGTAGACATCGTCGTGCAGATGATCCAGGCCCGTGCGGATCGCGTCCCGCAGACCCGCGTCGCCGGTCAGTCCGGTGCCGGGCAGGCAGTAGGCCTGCGCGAGGGTGCTCAGCCGGGTGTAACTGGTGTTCATGTTTCCGGAGTAGGTGTACGACTCCTGGTCGGTGCCCGGATCCGGGTCGGCGTAGACCAGGTCGGGCCACAGGGAGCCGGCGGCGGGGGCCATCGTGGCCCGGTACCGGCCCGCCGTCGTGCCCAGGCCGGCGAGCCGGCTCCTGAACGGCTCGGCGGTGGGGTCGAACCCCTCACCGAGGATCAGGGTGCGCCACCTTTCCCGGAGCGTCGCGAACTCGTCCGGCGCCGCGAACGCCGGGGTGCCGAGACCCGCGGCGACAGCGGTTCCCGAACAAACGGCCAGAAATCCGCGGCGTGACCAAGGAGTCGTCATGACGGCGCTTTCTAGCATGCGCTTTCTGAAACGCTCAACACTTCTTACGGAGTTCAGCGTTTCGAGCGTCAGGGAGGAGGCCGGTCACGCTGAACGGCGGCACCCCCGTCGTCGTATCTCAGCACGGGGACGACGGAAGGAGAGCCAGGTGCCGACACCGACCGATCCCGAACGGCCGCACTCCGGACCTGTCCTGGAACCCGTCCGGGTGCTCCGGCTCCGCCGCTTCGACGCCCTGGCGGAGCTGATGCGCGAGATGGAGACCGCCCCGGCACAGACAGCGCACACCGACGAGCCACAGACACAGGAACTGCCTCCCGTACGGCCTCCCCGCACGCCTTCCGGCCTGCGCCGGGCGGCCGTCGCCACGGCCTTGGCAGCCGCCGCCCTGCTCGGCTTCGGCTGCTCCCTGCTCCTCCCCGGCCGCCAGGAGGCCGCCGCGGCCCCACCGCCGCACCGCCCGGCGCCCACCGCATCCCCCGCCACCACACCGACGCCCCCCGCATCCCCCGCACCCACCGTCACCACCGACCCCGACGGCCCCGGCACCCTCCGCCAGGGCGACACCGGCCCCGAGGTCACCGAACTGCAGAAACGCCTGCTCCGCGTCCCGGACGTCTACCGCGACGGCTCCACCAGTGGCACCTACGACGCCGGCCTGACCGCGGCCGTCGCCCGGTTCCAGCTCTGGTACGGCATCAGCGGCGACGAGACCGGTGTCTACGGCAACGACACGCGCCGCGCGCTGGAGTCGCGGACCAGCCTCGGCGACGATTGAACAACACGCGGGGAACACCGGGAACGCCCCCGGACCTCCCGGCGTAAACCGAGACCGGGCCTGAGCGGCGGACGGGAGCGCGGTGCCATGACGGATACGGACGGTGTGGCGGGGATGACTGGCTCGGGTGGTGCGGGGAGTACGGCGGGGGGCGTGCCCGGTACGGCGGGCCCCGGTGGTGCCGCGTGGGTGACGGGCGCGGGCGGTGCGCGCAATACGGCGGGTTCGGCTGGTGTGGCGAGGCTGACGGGCTCGGGCGATGCGGCGAGCGTGCCGGGCTCGGGTGGTGGGGCGAAGGTGTCGGGTTCGGGTGGTGCGCCTAGTGCGGGGGGTTCTGACGATACGGCGAGGGCCACGCGCTCCGGTGGTGCGGCGGGGGTGGCAGGCCCGGGAAGTGCGGCGGGGGCGACGGCTTCTGGTGGTGCGGCGAGCGCGGCGGGGTCGGGTGATGCGGCGGGGATGGCAGGCCCGGGAGGTGCGGCTGGCGTGACAGACCTGGGCGGCGCGCCGGACTCGGCGGGCGTCGGCCCCGGGGCCGGTACGGGCGTCGGCTCGGAGGCAGGTATGGACGTCGGCCCGGAGGCCGGCATGGACGGCTTCTTCGGGCGACTGAACCCCGACATGTGCGTGGTCACGGCCGTGGCCGACGGTGAGCGGGCAGGGTGCCTGGTCGGCTTCGCCTCTCAGTGCTCGATCCGGCCGCCCCGGTTCTGCGTCTGGCTGTCCAAGGCCAACCACACCTATCGCGTCGCCCGGGCCGCGCACCACCTCGCCGTCCATCTGCTCACCCGCGACCAGCGCGACCTCGCGGAACTCTTCGGCGGCGAGACCGGCGACAAGATCGACAAGTTCGCCCGCCTGGACTCGACCGAGGAGTACGGCGGGGCGGTGGTCCTGCGGGACGCGGCGGCCTGGTTCGTCGGCACCATCCTCCACCGCACCGACGGCGGCGACCACGTCGGCTTCGTCCTCGCCCCGGTGCGCTGGGGCGAGGGGCACGGCGGGTCGCTGTTTCGGCTGTCCGACGCGGCCGGCATCCAGGCCGGTCACCCCGTGGACTGAGCGGATTCGAACACCGGTCAACACGACGGGCAAGGCGTTTGCAAGGGCGGTGGTTCGGCCCCATCATGGGCAGCCCGCGGCCGACTGCCGCGTGCTCCGCCGTACCACGAACGAAAGCCAGCCCCATGACCGGCTCCCGTATCCCTGGACTGCTCGTACCCGCCGTATTCCTGCTGGCCCTCGTCGTCGGCGTGTGCTGGTACTGGCGACACCGGGACGACGACTGATTCCGGCCACCCCTCCCCACCCCGGACCGCCACCGCACGCCCCTGCGCCGTCAGCCTCTAAGCGCCCCTGCCCGCCGTGTCCGTGCCCGCCGCGTCCGCAGTCTCCGCCCCGTCCGCACCCTCCGTCGCCTCCGCCCCCTCCTCCGGCATCCTGATGTCCAGCACGCACACGTCGTCCCGTCGCTCGTCCGCGAGCATCGTGGTGAGCAGTGCGTCCAGGGAGCCGTAATCGCCGCAGCCGTGGGTGCGTACCGCGTCGGCGAGCCGGTCCAGGCCCGCGTCCAGGCTCTCGCCGAGGCGCTCGACCAGGCCGTCGGTGTACAGCAACAGCCGGTCCCCTGGCTCCAGGTGGAGTTCCGCCGACTCGAAGGCCGGGGCCGTGCTCGCGCCGAGCAGCATGCCGCCGGGCCGGTCGAGGTAGCGCACCTCGCCGCGGCGTACGAGCAGCGGCGGCAGGTGACCGGCCTGCGCCCAGGTGAGGACGCGCCGGCCGGGGTCGTAGCGGCCGATCACGAGGGTGGCGGTGGTCTGGGGGTCGCGCGAGTGCAGCAGCAGGTAGTTGAGCCGCGCCAGCGTCCCGGTCGGCGAGGAGCCGGTGGTGATCATGCCCTTGGCGGTGAACCGGAGCTGGGCCATGGTGGCCACGGCGTCGACGCCGTGGCCCGCCACGTCACCGACCACGAACAGCGCGTCGTCGTCGGGCAGTGCGATGGCGCTGAACCAGTCCCCGCCCACATGGACGCCGGACTGCGCGGGCAGATACGCGACCTCGATCCGCAGCCCGGCCAGCCGCACCGGCCTGCTCGGCAGCGGCAGCAGCGCGTGTTGCAGCCGGGCGGCCAGGGCGCGTTCGGCCTGAAGGATCCCGCGCTGCAGCAGCATCGCCCGCTCGCTCTCCACCAGCGCCAGTTCCGCGCTGCGCTGCGGGGTGAGGTCCTGGACGAAGCCGTGCACTTCGACGGTGGTGCCGTCCTGTGCCGTCAGGGCCTCCGCGACCAGCCGCAGATGGCGGACGCCGAGGGCCGTCTCGACGCGGAACGGCACGTCGAACGGCCGGGCGTGACGGATCAGTTCGGCGATCGCGTGGGTCAGCGGGCCCGCGTCCTCCGGCAGCGCCAGGTCCGGCAGCCGTTCCAGATCGAGCGGTTGCTGCGCGGGGGTCCGGCCGAGCACGGCGTACGTCTGCGCGGACCAGGAGATCTCCTGCGTGATCAGGTTCCAGCTGGCCCAGCCGAGGTTGCCGAGCCGCTGCACGTCGGCCAGGCGCTGCTCCCGCCGGTCCGCGCGGTCGTGCCGCAGCCAGGTGACCAGCAGACCCCCGCCCAGCGGGGCGGCGCGCACCGAGTAGGTGGCGGTCACGGGTACCTCGCCGACCACGTCCTGGTAGACGAACGGCTCGCCCTGGAAGGGCACCCCCGTCTCCAGGGCCTTGAGGCAGCCCTGCCACAGCGGCTCGCCCGCGACGGACGGATAGCTCTCCAGCACCTGTCTGCCGACCATCTCCCGGCCGGTCCGGCCGAACGCGTCGACCGCCTCCGGGGTGGCGGCCTCGATGCGGTAGTCCTCCACCTCGCCGGAGGCGGCGCGCAGCGGGGTCAGCAGGATCGCCGCGCCCGGCAGCGCGTCGAGCACCGCCTGAACGGTCTCGGCGCCGCCTTCGACGGCGTGTTCCCGGGTTGCGTCGAAGGCTCGCAGCCGGCCCGCGCACAGCCGGGCCACGGCTCGCAGCAGCTCCCGCTCGCACGGCTCGAACGGCCTGCCGTGCCGGCGCAGCACGCCCAGGGCGACCCACGCGGTGCCCCCGGCCGGCACGGGCAGCCAGGCCCGGCTGGGCCAGCGCTCCGACGGCTCCCCGATCAGCAGATACCGGTCGCGGTCCCGGGCCGGGTCCTCCAGCCACCGCGGCTCACCGGACTGCAGGGCGTCCAGCGCGGCCACCTTGGTGACCGGGGGCAGATACCGCCACTGTGCGGCGAGGGTCGCGTCGACGCCGGCGTACCCGATCAGGTCGAGCCCGTCCTCCGGCATCTGCGCGTACAGCAGCACGGCGTCGGCGTCCGCCTGCGGCCCGAGGTGGTCCAGCAGACATCGGGCCAGCTCGTGCGGTGTGCCGACCCGGACCAGGTCCCGGCCGATGCGCCCGAGTATCTTCGCGAGCTCCACCGTGCCGGTGGGCGGGAGCCGCCAGGAACCGTCGGCCGGCGCTTCGACGGGGGCCGGCGGTGTGCCGGACGGCTGCTCCTCCGGCGGCGGCAGGGCGCCCAGGGTGAGCCAGCACTGTTCGAGCAGGGTGCGGTTGCCGTCCACGGCGCGCTGCATCAGTTCCGCGTGTGCGGCCTCCGGCGTGCGGCCGGTGACGGCCATGAGTACGCCTTTGGCCCGCTCCAGGACCGCCGACGTCGCGGCGAGATCCCGCAGCCGTTCCATCTCCGCGCGCTGCCGGGCCACGACCTTGGCCAGCGCCGCCGCATCGGCGCCGACGGGATCCACCGGGTCCACCCGCTCGCTCCTCACGCGACGAGCATGGCACAAACCGGGCCGTTCGCTCACTCGTCTGGCGGGTCGCTTTCACACGGGCTCCGTACGACCACCCCGCGGCACCCACAAACCGCCCGGACGGGGGGAGAGACGAGGAGAAGCGAGAAAGGGCGGGCGGATCAGCGGGCCGTGCCTCGGCCGGCCAGGGCCTCACTGACCGCGCGGACGCTGCGGGCGATGTGCTGCAGTTGCATGACCTCGGCGGCGTACAGCTTGATCGTGTGCTCGATGACCGACTCGGGCAGTCCGAGCATCGGCAGCTCGGCCCGCGCGGTCTGCAGCGCCGTCCGGGCCACCCGTATCTCCTGCTGGACCTGCAACTGTGCGTGCCGGGCGAGCAGGACGGGGTGGCGGATGAGGGCCGGATAGCTGGCGTAGCGCGCGGGGATCAGTTCGCGCAGCCACTTGGCCGCCGAACGCTCCCAGTCGTACGAGCCCGGCGCCTTGACCTGGCAGGGCCAGTCGGGGCTGATACGCGTGCTGGTCAGGGTCATGATCATCGCTTCCGGTGTGCGGCGTCGTGAGGGTGTCCGACGGGTGCGGGGCGGCCCCGGCCTAGGGGATGGCCGGGGCCGCCACGGGCGCGTCGCGCAGACGGCGCGCCCCGGTACACCCCGGGCGCCGACGTGGGTAGGGGACGGCGGCTGGGGGTGTCCGTGCGGGGGCCCCGGGCGTCGGTGACCGGCGCCGCGTGGAGACGTGCGTACGCATGGGCGGTCCGTCGGCTTTCTCGGGGCGGTGGTGCGAGCAGTATTTATATATGCCGTGCGCTTTGCAAGCCGTATGAAAACATTCATGCGCGCTTGGTGGTGGATCAACCCCGCCCGGGCGGTCCGGATCAGTCCTTCAGGAAGAACTGGTGCTGATCGGAGAGCTGTTCGTACTTCTCCAGACGGGCCTGCGTGCGCTCCGGATCGGCGTCCGTCATGGCCTGCAGCAGCGCGGCGGCCATCACACCGGGTGCGGCGTAGGAGTCGAAGACCAGGCGGGAGCCGGTGCCGGTGGCGAAGGTGACATCGGCCTCGTCGGCCAGCGGCCCGAGCGCGAGGTCGGTCACCAGGGCGACCTTCAGACCGGCGCCGCGCGCCACCTTGACGGCCTGGATCGTCTCCTGGGAATGCCGGGGCATGGCGAAGGCGAGCACCCAGGTGCCGCCGGCCTCACGGCACTGCATCAGCGTGTCGTAGGCCACGCTGCCGCCCCGGGTGACCAGCCGCACATCGGGGTGGATCCGGCGGGCCGCGTAGCCGAAGTACTCGGCCAGCGACTCCGAGATCCTCAAGCCCAGCACGGTCAGCGGGGTGGAGCGGGACAGCTCGCGGCCGACCCGGATGATCTGGTCGGGGTCGGCGAAGTCGCGCCGCAGGTTCTCCAGGTTCTCGATCTCGGCGTCCACGGCCGCCTGCAGCTCATTCGCCCGGTTCTCCTCGGCGGGCCCGCCGGCCAGGCTGCTCAGCGCGATCGACTGGAGTCGTTCGCGCAGTGCGGGGTAGCCGCTGAAGCCGACGGCACCGGCGAAGCGGGTGACCGAGGGCTGGCTGACCCCGACCCGGTCGGCCAGTTCGGTGATGGACAGGAACGCGGCCTCGGTGATGTGCTCGATCAGGTACTGGGCGATGCGCCGCTGGCCCGGCGACAGACGGGGGCCGTCGAAGAGTTCCCTCAGCCGGGAGGTCGGGGAGGCCTCGGCCGTGGGCACGGTCTTGCCGGACTTGATCGCTGATGCCTGTGCGCGCGCCTGTTGCGGCGAGGGCACAGGTCCGCCTCCTTTGTCTGCCACAAGCACTCAACATAGCTCACCCACCGTCATGACCAGGGGGTTGAGCAGGAGGTTTCAACGCCGGAAGAGGCTGATCGAATGTCCCACTTCGCCGGCCGGCCGACTGCCGGCGATCAGCTCGGCGAGCCGTCCGCGCGCCTTGGCCAGCGCGGAGTCCGACACCACCAGCAGCCCGTGCACCCGCTCCGCCGGAACGGTACGCGGGTCGGCGGCGCGGATGCCGTAGTACGACGGCACGCCGCTGCCCTTGTACACCAGCCACACCCGCTCGCCCGGATACCGCTGCCGGAGCCGGTCGGCGAGCCGGCCCAGGTCCTGTCCCCAGTCCACGTTGGAGTCGTGCAGCAGCCGATGGGTCTGGGCGGGGCCGCCGAACGCCTCGTTGGCGTACGGCACGTAGTACGGGAACGTCCACAGCGAACTCACGGCCGTGCACAGCACCAGCGCGGCCGTCGCGGCGGCCGTCCACCGCCGGCCGGACCGTGGCGCACAGGCCGCCGCCACCGCGAGGAACATCGGCACGAACAAGGCGTACCTCGTCCCGAAGTCCCGCGATCCCGTCATCGCCGCCGCGAGCAGCACGCCGGGCGGCAGCAGCAGATACGGCGCCACGGGCCGCAGCCGCCGTACCACGACGACCGCCACGGCACCGGCCGCACCCAGCGCCAGCAGCCCCAGCGGTGTCTTCACCAGCAGGGCGGCGGGCAGGTAGTACCAGAGCGAGCCGGTGTACACGTGCCCGAACAGATACCCCTGCCACGGGTAGGCCTCCAGCCCGAACTGCACCCGCATGCCCGCCCGGTAGGCCTCGGGCACCGGCAGCAGATCCACCAGCCCGCCGCGCAGCCCGTGCAGAGCCGGAACGGGCTCGGCGGGGGAGAACCGCAGACGCGGATCGACGGCCAGATACACGGCCCAGACCACAGCGACCGCCACCAGCGCGACGAGCGCCGCCGCGCCGACCGCCGACCACGCCGCCCGACGCCGACCGCCGACCGCGCCCGCGGACAGCGCCCTGTGCCGCAGAGCACCGGCCGGACCCGCGAGGGGGGCCAGGGCCTGTCGCAGGCGGCAGCGGGCCGAGCCCGTGAGCGCGGCCAGTACCTGCCGCCCCCGGCCCGGCCTCGCATCCGGCTCGCCGGTCGGCGGCATCCCCATATCCCGATTCCAGCCGGGTCCCGTGTCCGGCGCGCCGGTCGGTGGGATCTCCCGGTTCCGGCCGATGCTCGTCTCCGGTTGGCTGGTTGGGGGCGTGTGCCGTTCCCGGCCCGGGCCGACGTCCGGCCCGCCGCCGGTCGGTGGCATGTCCCGGTGCGGGTCGTCGCTCGCATCCCGTCCGCCGGTCGGGGGCATGTCCGGCTTGCGGCCGGGTCCCGTGTCCGGCGCGGCGGTCGGTGGGATCTCCTGGTTCCGGCCGATGCTCGTCTCCGGTTGGCTGGTTGGGGGCGTGTGCCGTTCCCGGCCCGGGCCGACGTCCGGCCCGCCGCCGGTCGGTGGCATGTCCTGGTCCGGGTCGTCGCTCGCATCCCGTCCGCCGGCCGGTGGCATGTCCCGCTTGTGGCTGGGTCCCGCGTCCGGCCCGCCGGTCGACGGCAGCTCCCGGTCTTGGCCAATGCCCCTGTCCCGCTTGCCGGTCGAAGGCATGTCCCGGTCCCGGCCAGGGCCCGCGTCCGGCCCGCCGGTCGACGGCAGCTCCCGGTCTTGGCCAATGCCCCTGTCCCGCTTGCCGGTCGAAGGCATGTCCCGGTCCCGGCCAGGGCCCGCGTCCGGCCGGTCCGGCGGCGGGAGCTCGCGCCCCCGTCCCCCGGCGAAGACCGACAGCGCGGCCAGCCCCATCAGCAGGGGAACCGCCGGCAGTGTGCTCATCTTGGTCGCGATGGCGGCGCCGAGAGCCGCGCCGGCGAGTGGCAGGTACGGCAGGGGGCGTCGCCTGGCGCGCCAGACCAGCCAGGCCGACGTCAGTACGAATCCGGCCGCCGGGACGTCCAGTGTGGCCAGGGAGCCGTGGGCGATCAGATCGGGCGAGAAGGTGTACAGCGCCAGTGCCACGAGACCGCCCGCCGTACCCGTCAGGTCTCGGGCGAACGCGAAGGCCACCAGGCCGAACAGCAGCGTCAGGGCGATCACCGGCAGCCGGGCCCACAGCATCACCCGCCAGGGATCGTTGCCGGACTCGTACAGCAGATGCCGGCCCACATCCCCTTGCGTGCCGGCGTACGACGGGTCGTAGCGCGGGTCGGCCACCGCCACACCGGCCGCGATCAGCAGCTTGCCGAGCGGTGGATGCTCGGGGTTGTAGCGGATCCGGTGCTCGCGCAGATAGTCGGTGGCCGTCGCGACGTACACCGGCTCGTCGATGGTCGGGGTCTGCTGGACGGCCGTGGTGACCATCGCCACGGCCATCTGGGCGAGCAGCAGCGCCACCACGAGCGGCACCAGCCGACGGCGGTGCCGGCGCACCGGGGAGGAGGGTCCGGCCGGTGCCTCGGCGGGAGCCGTCCGGCTGAGGACCAGCTGCTGTTCGCGCGCCATCATCCGCCCCGCGGTGGCACCGGCCGAGGGGCGGCGGGAACGGTCGTGGGCCCGATCATGGCCCTACTGTCGCACCGTTCCCGCCGCCCGGGGCGTCACCGCTTCACGAGTCGTACCGGCAGACCTTCTGCCGTGTACACGGGTACGGCCCGCAGCACCTGGGAGTTCACCTCGATCCGGGTGAACCGGCTGCGCAACCGGGGCACGCCGACGACCGGCAGGGTGCTGCCCGCGGCCGGCGGCCGCCCGGTGTCCAGCCGCAGCGACAACACCGCCGCGTCGCCGAGCACGGCCACCCGCCCGGTCGGTCGTCAGCGGTGCCTTGCCGCCGGTGCGCAGGGTGACCTCAAGCGTGCCCGCGTCCTGCGCGTTCCCGCCGCGCACCCGAAGCCGCCGGGTCACCCGCAGCCTGCCGCCCACGACCCGCACGTCCCCGTGGCCGAGGGCGTCCTCGGAGCCGGCGGCCGACGTGCCCCCGGCCGGCACCGTCCCGCCCGTGTACCGGTTGCGGCCGGTCGGCGTCACGGCGCCGGCGCCACGCTTGGTCAGGCCGCCGCGCCCGTCGATGTCGTTGCGCCAGGCGTCGGCGCCGCAGAACCCGCCGGCCGCCGCGACCAGCGTGACGCTGACGCCGGAGTCGAAGGCGCCGTATCCGTCCGCCGCGGCGAACAGGTTCAGCCGGCCCCACTGCTCGAAGCCGCCCAGGAGCGCATACCCGGAGGGCAGTGCGGTGGTGCGCAGCACCTCGCGGCGCTGTTCCGCGGTCACGTACGGCAGGAACGAACCACCGGCTCCTGCCGCAGGAGACTGGCGGAAGGCCTTCCAGGGGAGACTGCCGGCAGGCCTGGCGACCACCCGAAGAAGGGCTGAACAGCGTGCACCTGCCCTACCAGCGCGCTCCGCTGCACGACCTGCCGGACACCCCGCGGGCGTACGACGCCGTCCTCGCCGACGTCACCGAGCAGGCCCTCGCCCGCATCACTCCCGAGGGCAGCCTCGAACACCCCGGCGCCCACCACGACATCGGCGACACCTCCCTCGGCATCACCTCCCTGCTCGCCCTCGCCTGGCAGCGCGGCAAGGACCCCCGGCTGCCGGAGGCGGTCCGCCGCAGCCTCGCCTTCCATCTGCGTGAGCGCCGCTACACGGAGGACAACCCCGGCTACCCGAACCTCCGGATCACCAACTCCGGACTGCCGTACGCCCGTTACGTGCTGGAGGCCGGCGCCCATCCGGTCGGCGACTGGCCCAGCACGGTCTGGGCCCTGCTCCAGGCGGTCAACATCCTCGACGCGGCCGACGGCCTCCTGGAGGACGAACAGCGCGCCGAGCTACGGCAGATGGCCCACGGATACTGGCGCCGGCTCACCGAGGCCACCTTCTTCAATCCCCAGGCGGCCGGGAACCAGGCCATCGGCTGTGTGGTCGGCGGCCTGATGCTCGCGCGTCATCTCCCCGCGGAGCACGCCGCACCGGTCCGCGCCCGCGCCCTCGCCCTGTACACCGACGAGATCCGCGCCCACCGGGTCCGCGACCGGGGCGCCCTGCTGCCGCCCGAGCACGGCGGCGCCTACGACAACAACTACGGCCCGATCTCCCTGTCCTTCCTGGCCCAGGCCCACCGGGTGAGCGGAGCGGAGATCTTCGCCGAGGACGGCGACACCCTCGCCCGCTACATCGACGCCCGCCTGACCTCCGGCGGCTACGACATCGGCGGTCCCCGCTACAGCGAACAGCACTCCGGCTTCGAATCCGTGCTGGGTCTGCGCTACTTCAGCGCGCGCATCGGCTCCGACCTGGGCCGCTACCGGGGCGACACCCGGTGGGGCCGGCACGCGGTCCAGCGGGACGGCGGGATCGACGGGCACTTCGCCTTCATGCTGGTCTGGCAGATCCAGGACACCACCCGCTGGCACCGCACCCCGTCGGCCGTACCCGTCCGGCATCAGCTGCGCCTCGGGTCGGTCTCGGTGGCCTTCGACAGCCGGATGACCCCCTCCCTGATCGAGGCGGCCGGCACCTACTACCTGCCCGCTGCCGTGCGCCGCCGGCACGGGTTCGGCCCGGTCGCGGACGGTTTCCTGCTGTGCCGCCCGATGGGCGAGGTCCGCGTCCGGGACGTCCGCGCCGACGGGCTCGCGGCGAAGTTGGTCACCCAGCCGGTCGTCGGCCGGGACCACGTCCTGCGCCATGTGCGCTCGCTGTACGTCACCGACGGCACGCGCCTGTGGGTGACGGTCGCCGTCGAACGGCTCGACGGTGCGCCGTACCTGCTGTCCGGGCTGCCGTACGCCGCCGACGACGGCGACCGGGTGCGCCGCAGCGCCGAGGGCGAGGTCGCCTCGGCGGGCGGCCTGCGCCTGACCCACCCCGCGGACACCGGCCCCGACCACTTCGACGCCCGCGCCGAACTCACCCAGGAACAGGCGGCGTTCGCGCTCGCCGCCGATCCGCGCGGGTACGGTAACCCTGACGAGGGCTGGCGGCACCTCGTCTCCTCCAGCGCCCTGGAGGCCGGGCCGGCGCCGGGCGCGCCGGAGGGACTGCACGTGTTCGCGGTGCGGTACGGGCCGGGAGGGGCGTTCGGGCCGGTATGCGAGGAGGGCGGGGACGGACTCGTCGTACGTACGGAGGCGTTCACGGCGGTCGTCGGCGCGGTCGCGGGCGACAGCCGCGGGGAGCCAACCCTCACCCTCCGCCGCTGAGTGTCGTCAGCGCTCGGGGAGCACCGGCGCCGGCCGGGCGCCGACCGGTACCACCAGGTCCGCCCTGTCCCGCGTCGTCGCCACCAGGTCGGCGTTGCGCTGATCCGTGTCCAGGACCCAGGCCACGGCCGTCTCGTGGTCCTTGCCGAACTCCTCGTGCCGGGCGACCAGCCGGCGGATCCGCTCGTCCTCGTCCATCTCGCAGAACCACACCTCGTCCAGGCACGGCCGCACCCACGCCCACGAACCCTCCGTCAACAGAAGGTAGTTGCCCTCGGTCACCACCAGCCGGGCGGCGGGCGGCACCGGGATCGCGCCCGCGATCGGCTGCTCCAGCACGCGCTCGAACCCCGGCGCGTACACCACCTCGTCGGTGTCCTCGCGCAGCCGCCGCAGCAGCGCCGCGTACCCGGCCGCGTCGAAGGTGTCCGGTGCGCCCTTTCGGTCGCGGCGGCCGAGCCGGTCCAGCTCGGCGTCGGCGAGATGGAAGCCGTCCATCGGCACCTGTGCGGCCCAGGGCGGCCCGTCGGCGTTCAGGGCGCGCACCAGATGCTCGGCGAGGGTGGTCTTGCCCGCACCGGGACTGCCCGCGATGCCCAGCACGGCACGCCGGCCGTCCCGGACGAGACCACGGGCACGGTCGAGGAGGTCGTCGAAGGTCAGCGGCACACAGCAGAGTGTGTCACCGGGAGTTCGCGCATAGTGTGGCGTGCGCCACTCACTGGACGGCGCCCCATGGGGAACAGTGCTCGGTATGACTCAGCTCGGTCTGCCCGACGGAATCCAGGCCTGTCTGTTCGATCTCGACGGGGTCGTCACCAAGACGGCCGTCGTGCACGCGGCCGCCTGGAAGGAGACCTTCGACGCGTTCCTGCGGGACTACGCGGGGGAGCAGGGACGGCCCTTCGACGCGGTCACCGACTACGACGAGTACGTGGACGGCCGCCCCCGCGCCGACGGCGTGCGCGCCTTCCTCGACTCGCGCGGCATCCACCTGCCCGAGGGCACCCCGGAGGACCCACCGCAGGCACGAACCGTGCACGGCCTCGGCAACCGCAAGAACGTCCTGCTGCTGGAGAGGATCCGCACCGGCGGCGTGGAGGCCTACGAGGGCACCCTGCGCTATCTGGAGGCCGTCCGCGCCGAGGGGCTGCGCACGGCGATCGTCTCCTCCAGCGCCAACTGCCGGGACGTGCTGCGCTCGGTCGGCGCAGAGCACTTCTTCGACGTACGGATCGACGGCGTGGTGGCCGCCGAACGGCACCTGCCGGGTAAACCGCACCCCGACACCATCCTCGCCGCCGCCCACGACCTGGGCGTCGCCCCGGCACGGGCGGCCGTCTTCGAGGATGCGCTGGCCGGTATGGAGGCGGGCCGCGCGGGCGGTTTCGGATATGTCGTCGGCGTGGACCGCGTGGGCCAGACCGACGCGCTGTACGCGCACGGCGCCACCACGGTCGTGAAGGACCTCGCCGAGCTGGGAGGAAAGCAGTGATCACCGACCGGTCGTACAGCGTGGAGCCGTGGGCCGTGCGGGAGACCGCCCTGGACCTCGGCGTGCTCGCCCAGAGCGAGTCGGTGTTCGCCCTGTCCAACGGGCATGTCGGCTGGCGCGGCAACCTCGACGAGGGCGAACCGCACGGCCTGCCCGGCAGCTACCTCAACGGTGTGCACGAGGTGCACCCGCTGCCGTACGCGGAGGCCGGCTACGGCTACCCGGAGTCGGGCCAGACGGTCATCAACGTCACCAACGGCAAGATCCTGCGGCTGCTGGTGGACGACGAGCCGTTCGACCTGCGCTACGGGCGGCTCCTCTCGCACGAGCGGGTCCTGGACCTGCGCCGCGGCGTGCTGGAGCGGACCTGCGAGTGGACCTCCCCGGCGGGCTCCACGGTCCGGGTGCGCTCGACCCGGCTGGTGTCGCTGACCCAGCGCGCGGTGGCCGCGGTGGCGTACGAGGTGGAGGCGGTCGGCTGCCGCAGCCGGGTGGTGATCCAGTCCGAGCTGGTCGCCAACGAGAGCCTGCCCGAGCCGAACGGCGACCCGCGCGCCGCCATGGCGCTGCAGTCGCCGCTGGAGCAGGAGGACCACTTCGCCTCCGGCAGCAGGCTGCGGCTCGTGCACCGCACCCGGCGCAGCGGCCTGAGGGTCGCCGTGGCCGCCGACCACGCCGTCAGCGGCCCCGAGCGCACCACCACACGCAGCGAGAGCGGCAGCGACGTGGCCCGGCTGACGGTCACCTCCGTACTGGAGCCGGGACAGACGCTGCGGGTGGAGAAACTGGTCGCCCACGGCTGGTCCGGCGCCCGCTCGCTGCCCGCGATGGCCGACCAGGTCGACGCCGCGCTCGCCGCCGCCGCGCACGACGGCTGGCCGGGCCTGCTGGCGGAGCAGCGGAGCTGCCTGGACGACTTCTGGGCCCGTGCGGACGTCGAGGTGGACGGCGACGAGGAGGTCCAGCAGGCGGTCCGCTTCGCCCTCTTCCATGTGCTGCAGGCCGGCAGCCGCGCCGAGCAGCGTGCCATTCCGGCGAAGGGCCTGACCGGCTCCGGCTACGACGGGCACGCCTTCTGGGACACCGAGATGTTCGTCCTGCCCGTGCTCACCCACACCGCCCCCGCGGCCGTCGCCGAGGCGCTGCGCTGGCGGTACAACACCCTCGACGAGGCCCGTGAGCGCGCCGCCCAACTGGGGCTCGGCGGGGCCGCGTTCCCCTGGCGGACCATCGCGGGCCCGGAGGGTTCGGCGTACTGGCCGGCCGGCACCGCCGCCTTCCATGTGAACGCCGGCATAGCGGACGCCGTGATCCGCTACGTCGAGGCCACCGGCGACACCGCGTTCGAGCGCGAGGCCGGCGTGGAACTGCTGGTGGAGACGGCCCGGCTGTGGCGCTCGCTGGGCCACCACGACGCGCACGGCGTCTTCCACATCGACGGCGTCACCGGACCCGACGAGTACAGCGCGGTCGCCGACGACAACACGTACACCAACCTCATGGCCCGGCAGAACCTGCTCGCCGCCGCCGAAGCCACCGAACGCCATCCGCGCGAGGCGGCCCGCCTCGGTGTGGACGAGGAGGAGAGCGCGGCCTGGCGGGACGCCGCAGAGGCCATGCACATCCCCTACAACCACGAACTCCGCGTCCACGAACAGCACGCCGGGTTCACCCGCTACCAGCGCTGGGACTTCACCGGCACCCGCCCCGACCAGTACCCGCTGCTGCTGCACTTCCCCTACTTCGACCTCTACCGCAAGCAGGTCGTCAAGCAGGCCGACCTGGTGCTGGCCATGTACACCTGCGGCGACTTCTTCGCGAAGGGGTACGACGACGAGGGCGCCGACGGCGCGGAGCAGGTCGCCCGGAACTTCGCCTACTACGAGCCGCTGACCGTCCGGGACTCCTCCCTGTCGGCGTGCTGCCAGGCCGTCATCGCCGCCCAGACGGGCCATCTGGACCTCGCCTACGCCTACACCACCGAGGCGGCCCTGATGGATCTGCAGGACCTGGAGCACAACACCCGCGACGGGCTGCACATCGCCTCGCTGGCCGGTACGTGGATGGCCCTGGTGGCGGGCTTCGGCGGGATGCGCCGGGACGGCGAGCGGCTGCGGTTCGCGCCGCGCCTGCCCGAGCGGCTGGGCCGGCTCGCCTTCAACGTCGAGTTCCGCGGCCGGCGACTGCGCGTGGACATCGGCGCCGACAAGGCCACGTACGCGCTGCTGGCCGGCCCGCCGCTGACCCTGCGCCACCATGGCGAGCCGCTCACCGTGAGCACGGACGAGCCGGCGGTGCGGGCGGTGCCGCCGGTATGCCGCCGGCCTGCTCCGGAGCAGCCGCTGCATCGCGCGCCGAGCGGGGGTTGAGTCATGCACCCCGAAGGACGCGGGGCTGTGTTTGGCATGCGGCTACCGCCGCGTGGGCGTGACCAGCCACGGCGGTGCCGCGGACGGCTCAGTTCAGCACGCCCGACAGCTGCCGCAGCAAGTCGGTCGTCGCGTCGGCGGCGAGCAGGGCCGGCAGGGTGCCCAGGAGGAGGACGGCCGCCGCGGCCGGCCACAGCTCGGGCAGCGGTCCGGCCTGCAGGGCCGCGATCCGCCGGGTGACGGCCCGGTCGGTGAAGTGCAGGGCGCAGGCGGTGCGGGTCCGGCCGGCGGTGAGCGCGGCCCGCGCCAGCGCGCGGGCGGTGGTCCGCCGGTCCCCGACCGTGGCCGCCGCCTGCTCGTCGGCCCAGCGTTCCACGAGGAAGCCGACGGCCGTACGCACCGGGCCGAGCAGCGGGTCGGCCGCCGCCGCGAGCGTGGCCGCCGTGACCAGCGGCCCGTGCCGGTGGGCGAGATGGGCGCGCTCGTGCGCCAGCAGGACACGCCGCTCGGCGGGCTCGAGGGCGCTCAGCATCGCCGAGGTGACCAGGATCCGGCCCGGCCGGCCCGGGATCGCGAAGGCCTGCGGCACCTCGGAGGCGGCGACGATCAGCTCGGTGTCCGCCGGGTGGCCCGCGCACAGCCGCCGCAGGGCCCGCCGGGTGCACCGCTGCGCGCGGACCGCCCGGTACACCCGCAGGGCGATCGCCAGCAGCGCCACAAAGGCGGCGAGCCCGATCACCTCCGGCACCGGATCCGTCACCGGATGCCCGTTCTCCCGGGCCTCGCGGATCACCGGCGGCGCGTTCCCGAGCAGCGCCGTGGCCAGCAGGACCAGCGACCAGGTCGTGGCCGCGGCGGTCAGCACAGCGGCCGAGGTCAGCACGCGCGCGGCGAGCGCCGGAGCGACCCGCCGGGCGATCACCGGCCCCACCAGGGACAGCAGCAGGGACAGCACCGGCGGGCTGTACACGTCGAACCTCATGCGCCGCCTCCGGCCAGCAGCTCGCGCAGCGCCCGCTCCTCCTCGGGGCTCAGCCCCGTCACGAACTGCTGGAGCGCGGCGATCGGGTCCGGGCCCCGGTCCAGGGCCTCGTGCATGGCCTCGGCGGTCAGCTCGGCCGCGTTCTTCGCCGGCCGGTACGCGCCGCGCCGCCCGTCGGCGTCCCGCAGCACCAGCCCCTTGTCGTAGAGGCGCTTGAGGATGGTGTGCACCGTGTTGTAGGCGAGGGCGCCGTCGACCTCGGCCTGGATCTCCGCCGGGGTCAGCGGCCGCTCGGTGGCCCAGAGGGCGGCCAGTACCTCGCTCTCCAGCGCACCGGCGCTGCGCCGCTCCGCCCCGGCGCGGGACCCTGTGCCAGCCATGCCCCAACCTTACAGCGCGTAGTGCCATCGGCCGGATGGCCCCGTCCGCTCCGCACCGGGCAGGGATTCAGGATAGTTTGACGGTGTTTTCCCCGACTCCCGTCCAAGGCCCTACAGGTTGTAGGGTTGCAAGGGCCCCGCATGTCCACGGGGGCAGAGGGGTGATGATGGCCGGCAGCGCGCATGCCACATTCGCCGGAATCCGGCGCTCGCGCCCGCTTCGCACGCCCGGCGGCACCCGTCCGGTCCGTACCATGGCACCGCTCGCGGCCGTAGCCGCCGTCTTCACCCTCGCCCAACTCCTCCTCGTCCGGCCCGGCATGGGCCTCGGCTGGGACGAGACGGTGTACGTCAGCCAGGTCAGCCCGCAGGCTCCCGCCGCCTTCTTCAGCGCCCCGCGTGCCTGGGGCGTCTCCCTGCTCGTCGCGCCCGTCGCCTCCTGGTCCACCTCCACGGCGCTGCTGCGGATCTACCTCGCGCTGCTGTCCGGCCTCGCCCTGTACCTGGCCCTGCGCGCCTGGCGGGGCCTGTTCCCGGTGCGCGTGCTCGCCCTCGCCGGCGCCCTCTTCGCCTCCCTGTGGGTCACCCTGTTCTACGGCCCGCAGGCCATGCCCAACTACTGGGTCGCCGTCGGCGCCCTGGCCGCCGCCGGCTGCTTCCTGCGCGCCCGAGCCGACCGGGGCGCCCTGTGGGGCCTGGCGGCGAGCGGGGTGCTCATGGCCTCGATGCGGCCCATGGACGCCGTCTGGGCGGTGCTGCCGCTCCTCGCCCTCGGGCTCGCGCGCCATCACTGGCGGGCCCTCACGGTGCTGCTCGCCGGGCTCGCGGCCGGCGCCGCGCAGTGGGTGATCGAGGCGTACGTCGGCTACGGCGGCCTGGTGCACCGGCTGTCCGAGGCCTCGGCGATCCAGGGCGGCCTCGGCCGGCACCTCGCCGTCGTCGACCAGCTGCGCAGCCTCGGCGGCCGGGCGCTGTGCCGCCCGTGCACCGGCGATGTGCCCCATCCGGTGGTCACCGTCTGGTGGTTCGTCCTGCCCCTGCTCGCCGTGCTCGGCCTCGTCGTCGCCGTCCGCGCCCGGCGTACGACGGCCACGCTGGTGCCGTTCGCCTGCGCGGTGGCCGCCGCCTTCCCGTACCTGTTCCTGATCGGCTACGCCGCCCCGCGCTTCCTGCTGCCGGCCTACGCCCTGCTGGCACTCCCGGTCGCCGACGCGCTGGCGTACCTGGTCACGGCCCCGCGCCGGCCCTGGCGCCCGGTCGTCGCGCCCCTGCTCTGCCTCGGACTCGCCGCTCATCTCGCGGTGCAGCTGGCCGTCCTGGAGAACACGGTCTCCAACACCACCGAAGACCGCCGCGGCTGGTCCCGCACCGCAGCAGCCCTGCACCGGCTCGGCGTGCGCCCGCCCTGCCTGCTCACCGGGAACGCGGCCGTCCCCGTCGCGTTCTACACCGGCTGCGCCTCGGCCACGACGTCCGGGCACGACGCCGGCAGCACCGAGCACGCCATCACCGCAACCGCCCGCCGGATGCCGGTCGCCGCGCTGGTGCCGGACGGCTCCCGGCCGCCGGGATACGCCCGCGACTGGCCGTCCGAACCGCTTGACGGGCAACGGCTGTACTACTTCCTGCCCAGGGGCGGCCGATGACGTCCCCGCTCCATACCGAGGGACCGCCGGTCACGTCCCCGCCGCAACCCGCCACCTCCCTCGGCCGCCGGCATGCCTACTGGCACGCCGGCGTCCTGTTCGCCGTCCTGCTCGGCGGGCTGTACCTGGCCCGTCGGCACTGGCCCGCCCTGGAGAGCGGGGCCGGGCGGCTGGCCGGGGCCGACCAGGGCTGGCTGCTGCTCGGCGCGACCGCGGCCGTCGGCACCTGGGCGGCCTCGGCGCTCGCCCAGCAGGGCGCGGTCGTACGACGGCTGCCCCGGCCCCGGCTGGTCGCCGCCCAGTTCGCCGCCTCCGCCGCCAACCACCTGCTGCCCGCCGGACTCGGCGCCGGCGCGGTGAACCTGCGGTTCCTGATGCGCTGCGGACTGCCCGCGGGCCGCTCGGCCAGCGCCCTCGCCGTCAAGGCCACCGCCGGCGCCGCCGTCCGCCTGGCACTGATCGCGCTGCTCGCCCCGGCCTGCCCGGGCCTGCTCCGCCCGCCGCACCTCACCCCGACGACCCTCGCCGTCGCCCTGGGCGGACTCGTCCTGCTCGCGGCCCTGCCGGCGACCCCCTGGTGGGCGCGCTGCCGCCGGGCCCTGTCGGCCGTCCTGGCCGACATCCGCGCCCTGCACGCCTGCCCGGCGCGAGCGGTGGCCCTGTGGGGCGGCTCCCTCGCCTTCGCCGCGCTGCACTGCCTGGTCCTCATCGCCGTCACCCAGGCGATCGAACTTCCGCTGCCCCCGCTCCAGGTGGCCCTGCTGTACCTCGCCGCCAGCAGCGCCGCCGCCCTGCTGCCGACCCCGGGCGGCCTGGGTTCCCTGGACGCGGCGCTCGCCCTCGCCCTCACCGTCTCCGGCGCCCCCGGCTCGGCCGCCGCCTCCGCCGTGCTCGGCTACCGGCTGCTGACCGTGTGGCTGCCCCTGCTTCCCGGCCTGCTGGTGCTCGCGCTGCTGGTGCGGCGCAAAGCCCTGTGAGGGACGGGGAGTCTCCCTCGCCCCGGCCGCAACCTCATCGCCCAGCGCGACCCGGAGAAGGTGCGCCCCGCGGACGACTTCACGGCCGGCGCATTCGCCGGCACCGTAGGCCTGGCCGTCGAGGTGGTGCGGCAAAGGCGACCAGGCTCGCGGCCACGATCCGCCGGAACCTCGCGAAGGCCATGCGGGGGCCTCGCCGTCCTCCCGCTGCTCGCCGGCTACGGCCTCACCTCGCCCGGGGGCGGACGCGGCCGCGTCTTCGGCCACGACGCGGCAGGCGGCCTGTACGAGAAGCGCGGCTTCTACTCCGAGGACTCCGGCTCCCCGTAGGCCCGGGGCGCCCTGAAGAAGCTCCACCGGCCGGACCGCACGCCACGCCCTGACCCCGCGCCGCGCCAAGCCCTCAGCGGAACAAGGTGCCCGCAGTCACCGTCCACTGCAGACGGTCTGACGGCCGTCATCCGGCGGGCAGGGTGACCACGAACCGCGCCCCGGGCTCGTGCCCGGGGTCGTGGCACACCTCCCCGCCGGCGGAGCGGGCCAGGCGCCGGGCGAGCGACAGCCCGAGTCCCGCCCCGCCGTGCCCGTCGCCGGGATCGGCCCGCTTGCCGGGCTGGAAGAGCCGGTCCGTGAAGGCTTCGGGCACGCCCGGGCCGTCGTCGGTGACCTCGACCCGTACCCCGCCGGGCATCCGGCAAGCGGTGAGCGTGACCGTCGTACGGGCGTACCGCACGGCGTTGGCCAGCAACGGGCTGACGATCCGTTCGAGGAGCGCCGGCTGGACCCCCGCCGTGAGCGGCCCCGGGCCGCCTCCGACGGCGACCCGTACCGGATCCGGCGGGGCCACGGAAGCGGACAGGCGGTGCAGCACCGTCGGCACGTCGGCGGTGCCGGGCGCCGTCGGCACTCCCTCGCGGGCCTCGTCCAGCAAGGTGTCGCAGATGGTGCGCATCGACTGCGCGGCCTCCGCCATGACCTCGTGGGACGCGCGGGTCTCGGCGTCGGAGCGCGGCCGGGAGCCCCACCAGTCCAGTTCGGCGACGATCCGGCTGAGCGGGGTGCGCAGTTCGTGCGACAGCTCCCCGGTCAGCTGCCGCTCGTGGCGCAGCACCGCCCGGATCCGGTCCAGCAGCGCGTCCAACGAGCCGCCGAGCGCGGCCAGTTCGGCCGGCCGGCCACGGCCCGCGAAGCGCTCCTCGGATCCCACGGCACTCCACTGCGTCGCCTGGTCCGTCATCATGCGCACCGGCCGCAGCGCCCGGCCCACCGCCAGCCGGGTCAGCGCATAGGTGCAGGCGAGCATCACCGCGTCCAGCGCGAACGAGCCCAGCAGCAGCGTCTTGGCCGAACTCCGGTACGGCGCGAGGTCCAGCGCCGTGACCACGGTGGCCCGGCCCGTCGCACCGGGCACCGGCACCGCGCACAGCCGTACCGCGTCGGGGCCGTGCACCGTGGCGCAGCCGCGCCGGCCGCGCGCGGTCAGGGCATCGGCGGCGCGGGTGAGCGTGCCGGCGCCGGACGGCGGCCGTTCCAGCAGCCTGCCGCCCGCATAGATCCACGCATTGGTGTCCAGGAGCCGGTCGCCGGAGGTCTCCAGCACCCGGACCCGCCCGTGACGGGTGTCGATGGTCGTGGCGACCGCCGCCGCGCGGGTGCGCAGCTCGTCGTCCGCCTCCCGCTGGAGACGGTGGCGGACCACGGTGTTGAAGGCGACGGTGAGGATCACCATCAGCAGCGCGGCGGTGGTCAGCGCGACCAGGGAGAGCCGGCCGCGCAGGGTGCGGGGTGCGAGACGGGCGAGGCGCGGCGCCGTACGGCTGAGGAACGGCCCCCCGCGGCCGGGCAGCGGTCGGGCGCGGGTGCCCGGTGAGGGCATGCGGTGCGGAAACCTCATGTCAGGCGGTGGCCGATCCCTCGTGCCGTGGCGATGGTCCGTTCGCTGCCCGCCGTGCGCAGCTTGCGGCGCAGCCGGGTCAGGTACTGGTCCAGCGTGTTGTCGCTGACCTGTGCCCCCTCCGGCCAGCCCGCGCGGACCAGATCACGGCGGCGCACCAGCTCCCCGCCGGCCGCGGTGAGCGCCGCCAGCAGCCGGAACTCCGTCGGGGTGAGATCGACCCGCCTGCCCTGCACGGTGGCGCTGTGCCGGACCGCGTCCAGCACCAGTCCGTCCGCGGCGGCGGACGCGGCCGGGGACGCGGTCGGGGGCGCGGCCCGGCGCAGGGCGGCGCGCAGCCGGGCGGCCAGCTCGGCGAGGTGGAACGGCTTGGGGAGATAGTCGTCGCCGCCGGCCGAGAAGCCGGACAGCCGGTCGGTCAGTCCGTGCCGCGCGGTCAGGAAGACGACCGGGGCGAGGAAGCCGCCCGCGCGCATCGCCTGGCAGACGTCGCGGCCGTCGGCGTCGGGCAGGCCGACGTCCAGTACGACGGCGGACACGTCCGGTGCCGCCAGCCGCAGGGCGGTGGCGCCGTCGCCGGCGCAGACCGTGTCGAAGTCCTCGTCGTGCAGACCACGGCGCAGCACGTCACGCAGGGCGTGATCGTCCTCGACGATGAGGATCCTGGGTCGCATGTCTCTCCACCGGCCGGTCGGCCGTGTCATTGTGCGATGTGCCCGGCTCCTCCGGTGCACGGGGAAGGTATCGACCGGGCAGCCACCGGGCCACCGCGCAGACGAAGACACCGAGCCAGCCGATGGCGAACAGCCAGCCGCCGATCACGTCGGTGAACCAGTGCACGCCCAGGAAGACGCGGGTCAGTCCGACCCCCGCTCCCCAGCAGGCGACCAGCAGACACAGCACGGTACGGCCGTGCGGGGCGCGTAGCCAGAGGGCCGTGATCAGCAGGCCGGCAGCCAGCGCGGCCGTGGTGGTGTGGCCCGAGGGGAACGACCAGCCGGAGGCGTGTGTCTGCCAGTCGTACGCCGGCGGCCGGGCCCGGCGGACCAGGTCCATGACGCCGTAGCGCACGGCCTGGCCCCCGCCGAGGCAGACCACGGCCAGCAGGACGGCCGTCAGCCGCTGCCGTGCGGTGCGCCCCGCGATCACGCCGGCCAGGACCGCCAGGACATACGGCACGACGCCGGTGCCCGTGGCGGTCAGCCCGCGGGCCACCGCCAGCGCCACCGGCGGGCGGTGCCCGACGGACCAGGACAGCAGGCCCTGGTCCAGGTAGAGCGGGCCGCCCTGGTCGCTGACCAGCACCGCGGCCAGCGCCGCGAACGCCATCCAGGCGCCCAGGGCGACCGTCCCCGCCGGGTCGGCGAGGTTTCTGGCCCTCATGCCGTAGTGGACAGCAGCGGGCGGATCCAGGTGCCGGCCAGCCGCCCCGCCAGGCCCGTCGGCCACCGCCGCAGGACGATCATCGCGAGGAAGCCGACCAGCGAGCCGAGCGCCGCCCCGGCGACGACGTCGTGCGGATAGTGCACCCCGACCCAGACCCGGGAGGCCGCCATGGCGAGCGCGCACACCGACGCCACCGCGCCCAGCCGCTGCGAGACGAAGAACAGGGCGACGGCCGCGGCGAAGGCGACCGCGGTGTGATTGCTCGGGAACGACCAGTCGCCCCGCGCGGGACACGCCTCCAGCGTGCGGAAGGCCAGGCCACGGCACGGCCGGTCCTCGGCCACCAGCGGCTTCACGGCGCTGTTCACGGCGAACGCCACGACCACCGCCACCGGCACGGTCAGCGCCGTCATGGCAGCGGTCGCCCCGTCCCGGCGGGCCCGCCACCAGCCCACGATCATGAGCAGCGCGAACACCGCCAGGCCGTACGCCGACCACACGGCGATCGTGCCGTCCAGCCAGCCGGGGGAGCGGTGGGCTAGGTCCACCACGTCGATGTAGAGCGGCCCGTCGACGTGCGAGCCCGACAGGGTCTGCGTCATCCGCGGGCCTCCTCCTTGGCCGCCCTGCGGGAGCGCAGCACCTCGGCGGCGAGCGGGAGCAGGGACACGAGGACGATCAGGGCGATCACCGGCAGCAGGTACTTGTCGACGTTCGGGATCGAGGAGCCCAGTGCGTATCCGGCGAGGGTGAGACCGAGGCTCCACACGAGCCCGCCCGCCACCTGCCAGAGGGTGAAGGTCCGGGCGGGGACGCCGAGGGCGCCCGCCATCGGGTTCAGCACCGTACGCACCACCGGGACGAAGCGGGCGAGCACGATCGCTCTCGCGTGCCCGTACCGCTCCAGCAGCTCCTCGGCGCGCTGTGCGCCCTCGCGCAGCTTCGCCGACCGGCTGCGGGCCAGCAGGGCGCCGCCCGCCTTACGGCCGAGCAGGAACCCGCACTGCGAGCCGGCCAGGGCGCCGACGGCCGCCGCGACGAGCAGCGGTCCGAGCGTCAGGTGCACCCCCCGGTCGGACGAGCCGGTGCACAGCAGCCCCGCCGTGAACAGCAGTGAGTCCCCGGGCAGGAAGAACCCGATCAGCAGGCCCGTCTCCGCGAAGAGCACCACGCCGACGCCGAGCACGCCGAACGCGGCGAGCAGGGAGTGGGCGTCGAGCACGTTGACCGCGAGCTGCGACGCCAGGTGGGGGGAAGCGGCCATCGCCGTACGCCCTTTCCATCGACTTTCTCGACAAGATCCGACTACACATTTGTAGACGGTCTATCGACCTGTAGACGAACGGAGGGTGGCCTTCGTTCCCGGGCTTTACCTGTCCATTGCCGCTTTGTGACCGGCTGACTACATCGACATCGCCATGATGGTCGCGAAGGTAAGGTATGCCTTCACTAACTAACAGGGAGGGCAGCAGGGCATGTGGGACGACGCGTTTCCGAGTTTCCTGATCGGACTGAGGGAGGGACTGGAAGCCGGACTCATCGTCTCCATCCTCGTCGCCACCCTGGTCAGGGCCGAGGCACGCTCGCGTCTGCCCCAGGTGTGGACCGGTGTCCTGGCCGCCGTCGCCGTCGCGATGAGCTTCGGTGCGGTGCTCACCTTCACCGCCGCGTCCATGCCGCAGACCGCCCAGGAAGCCTTCGGCGGCACCCTCAGTGTGATCGCCGTCGCGTTCGTCACCGCCATGGTGTTCTGGATGCGCCGCTCGGCCCGCAGCCTCTCCGGCGAGCTGAAGGAGAAGGTGACCGGCGCCCTCGCCATGGGCTCCGGGGTGCTGGTCCTCACCTCCTTCCTGGCGGTCGGACGTGAGGGCCTGGAGACCGCCCTCTTCCTGTGGACCACCGCGCAGGCCGCCGGCGAGTCGGCCGGACCGCTGACCGGCGCCGGCATCGGCCTCGTCCTCGCGGCCGGCCTGTGCTGGGGCCTGTACCGGCGCGTGTTGAAGATCAACCTGACGAAGTTCTTCACCGCCACCGGCGCCGTCCTGATCGTCATCGCGGCCGGCGTCCTCGGCTACGGCCTGCGCGACCTCCAGGAGGGCGGCGTGCTGCCCGGCAAGACGGCCTACGCGGTCGACCTGGCGAGCGGCGTCGACGCCGGTTCCTGGTACAGCACCCTGATCCAGGGCGTGTTCAACCTCACCCCGACCATGACCTGGCTCCAGGTGGTGGCCTACGCCGCCTACCTGGCCGTCGTGATGACCCTGTTCGTGCGCGGTGTGCGGACCACGGCCCCCAAGGCCGCGAAGGAACGCCCCGTGCGGGAGCCGAAGGCCGAGCGGCCCGAGCGGCGCCGGCCGGTCTGGGTGGTGCCGGCCGCCGTGGTCGCCGTACCCGCCGTGATCGCCGGACTCGTCGTCGCCCTCTCGCGGCCCAAGCCCGCCGGTGACCAGACCGTCGCCGTCTCCGAGACCGAGTGCGGCAAGGGCTTCACCGCGCCCAGGCCGGGCCGGCAGACCTTCCAGATGCAGAACACCGGCGGCAAGACGTCCGAGGTGTACCTCATCGACCCCTCGACCAGCGCGGTCTACGGCGAGATCGAGGGCCTGGCCCCCGGCACCACCCGCGACCTCGTCGCCACCGTCGCCGGCGGCACCTACGCCTGGCGCTGTGTCCCCACCGGCGGCAAGGCCGTCACTTCCAAGCCGGTGACCGTCAGCGGCGGCGGCGCGGCCAAGCCGGTCGTCCCCGTCTCCGAACAGGACCTCGCCGCACCCCTGAAGGCGTACAAGACGTACGTCGGCCAGGGCCTGGCCACCCTGGTCGCCCAGACCCGCACCCTCGCCGACGACATCCAGGGCAACCACCTGGACAAGGCCCGCACCGACTGGCTCACCGCCCACCGCACCTACTCCTCGCTCGGCGCCGCCTACGGCACCTTCGAGGACTTCGACAAGAAGATCAACGGCCGGGCCGACGGGCTGCCGAACGGCGTCCAGGACAAGGACTTCACCGGCTTCCACCGCCTCGAGTACGGCCTGTGGCACGGCCAGTCCGCCAAGGACCTCACCGCTCCCGCCCGCCGGCTCGCCACGGACGCCGCAGGACTGCAGAAGGCCTTCCCCAGCCAGGACTTCGACCCCGGCGACCTGCCGCTGCGCGCGCACGAGATCCTGGAGAACACCCTCCAGTTCGAGCTGACCGGCGACACCGACCAGGGCAGCGGCACGAACCTCGCCACCGCCGACGCCAACCTCTCCGGCACCCGTGAACTGCTCACCGTCCTCAAGCCGCTGCTCAGCCGCGCACCCCAGGTGCTCCCTGCGGTCGACGCGGACATCGCACGCGTGCAGAAGCTCCTGGACGCGGCCCACGACGGCACCCACTGGACCCCCGTCGACCAGCTCTCCGCGACCGACCGGCAGCGCCTGAACGGCGCCACCGGGCAGCTGCTGGAGGATCTCGCCCCGATCCCGGACCTGCTCGAGATCCGGAAGTCCGCCTGATGACCACCGCGCACCCGCACACCGAAGGGAACCCACCGATGCCGACCGCCGACACGCCGACCTGCCCCGTCGGCCCCGCCCGCCGCTCCTTCGTGCGGACCGCGCTGGGTGCCGGTGCCGCGGGAGCGGTCCTGGCCGGCGGCGGCTTCGCCCTCGGCGAGGGCGGCGGCACCGCGCAGGCCCAGCAGGCGAACGCCGACAGCGGCGCGAAGGTCCCCTTCCACGGCACCCACCAGGCAGGCATCGTCACCCCGGCGCCGGCCGCCGCCACGTTCGTCTCGCTGGACGTCATAGCCGACGACCGCAAGGGCCTGACCGAGCTGCTGAAGACCATCACCGAGCGGGCCCGGTTCCTCACCTCCGGCGGCGCCCCCGCCGACCTGGGCGTCGGCGCGCCGCCCTCCGACAACGGCATCCTCGGCCCCGAGGTCCCCTCGGACGGCCTCACCGTCACCGTCGGCGTCGGCGCCTCCCTCTTCGACGACCGCTACGGTCTCGCCAAGGCCAGGCCGGCCCGGCTGACCCCGATGCGGACCTTCCCCAACGACAACCTGAACGCGGCGGAGTGCCACGGCGACCTGTCCCTGCAGATCTGCGCCCAGAGCACGGACACCGTGCTGCACGCGCTGCGCGACATCGCCCGGCACACCCGCGGCGCCATGCAGATCAAGTGGCGCATCGACGGCTTCCAGAACGCCCCGCGCCCCACCGGCGCCCAGCGCAACCTGCTCGGCTTCAAGGACGGCATCGCCAATCCGGACGTCACCTCCGCGCGCGAGACGAACAAGCTGATCTGGGTCGGCGAGGGCCAGGGCGAGCCCGCCTGGACCGCGGGCGGCAGCTACCAGGTCATCCGGATCATCCGGATGCTGGTCGAGTTCTGGGACCGGGTCTCGCTCAGCGAGCAGGAGAAGATGTTCGGCCGCCGCAAGGACACCGGCGCACCCCTCGACGGCGCCAAGGAGACCGACATCCCCCAGTACGCCAAGGACCCGCACGGCACCGCGATCCCGCTGGACGCCCACATCCGCCTCGCCAACCCGCGCAAGGCCGAGACCGACGGCTCCCGCATCCTGCGCCGCGGCTACAACTACGACCGGGGCGTGGACAACGTCGGCAACCTCGACATGGGCCTGGTGTTCTGCTGCTACAACCAGGACGTCAAGCGCCAGTTCGAGGCCGTGCAGACCCGGCTGATCGACGAGCCCCTGGTGGACTACATCTCGCCCACGGGCGGCGGCTACTTCTTCGCCCTGCCCGGCGTGCGGGACGCCAAGGACTGGCTGGGCCGGGGCATGCTCTCCACCTGACACCATTCGGCGTCCTTATTGCACATCGGTTGCAAGTGCGGTTGTATAGCGCAAGGCTGTGCTGTGCAGCCGTACCCGCACCACCGAAGGATGACCCTCCCGATGACGGCCGCCCCCGAATCCGCTCCGTCCCTCCCCGTCCAGGCCGACGCCAAGCGTTCGGCCTGGCACCGTCTCCGGGGCTCCATGACGCGGCAGGAGTGGATCAGGGTCGGCGGGATGGCCGCCTTCGTGCTCGCCCTGCACATCATCGGCTGGGGCACGCTGGTCGGCATCATCGCCCCCCAGCACTTCAGCGTCGGCACCCAATCCTTCGGTATCGGCATCGGCGTCACCGCCTACACCCTCGGCATGCGGCACGCCTTCGACGCCGACCACATCGCGGCCATCGACAACACCACCCGCAAGCTGATGGGCCAGGGGCAGCGCCCGCTGTCGGTGGGCTTCTGGTTCTCCCTCGGCCACTCCAGCATCGTCTTCGGCCTCTCCCTGCTGCTTTCGCTCGGCATGAAGACCCTGGCCGGACCGGTCCGCGACGACAACTCGCATCTGCACGAGGTGACGGGCCTGATCGGTACGACGGTCTCCGGAACGTTCCTCTACCTGATCGCCGGCATCAACCTCGTCATCCTCGCCGGCATCTGGAAGGTCTTCCGGCAGATGCGCTCCGGCGCCTACGACGAGGCCGCCCTGGAGACGCAGCTGAACAACCGCGGCTTCATGAACCGCCTGCTCGGCCGGGTCACCGGTACCATCAGCAAGCCGTGGCAGATGTACCCGCTGGGCCTGCTGTTCGGCCTCGGCTTCGACACCGCGACGGAGATCGCGCTGCTGGTCCTCGCCGGTTCCGGCGCCGCCTCCGGCCTGCCCTGGTACGCCATCCTGTGCCTGCCGGTGCTCTTCGCGGCCGGGATGTCGCTGCTGGACACCATCGACGGCTCGTTCATGAACTTCGCCTACGAGTGGGCGTTCTCCAAGCCGGTCCGCAAGGTCTACTACAACCTCACCATCACCGGTCTGTCCGTTGCCGTCGCCCTCATCATCGGCACGGTCGAGCTCCTCGGCCTCCTCGCCGACAAGCTCGACCTGCACGGCGCCTTCTGGGACTGGATCTCCGGCCTCGACCTCAACACCGTCGGCTTCGTCATCGTCGGCCTGTTCTTCGCCACCTGGGCGATCGCCCTGCTGGTGTGGAAGGCGGGCCGCATCGAGGAGAAGTGGACGGCCGGCCTCGCCGAACAGTCCGCCGACTGACCTGATCGCGGGCCTCGGGGGGTTAGCCGCCCGGCTGCGGGAAACGCGGACCTGGACCGCCCGCGAGCGCAGCAGGAGGCGACCATGAGCGACCAGGAGTCCGAGCAGACCCCGATGGCGGACGACGCCTACCAGCCCACCGGGACCAACGAGGAACAGGAGGACGCAGGTCCCCTGGACCTCCAGGACGCGGTCGACGAGCGCACCTACGACGACGTCCTCGACGAGGGCTACTCCCCGCCCGAACGCCCCTTGGCCACGACCAGGCACGGCACCACCGCCGCCGAACAGCACGCGGGCGAGACCCTGGACGAACGCCTCGGCCAGGAAACCCCCGACGTGACCGCACCGTCGGGCGACGGCATCGGCGACCTCCCCGGCGGCGAGGGCGAGCCGCTCGATCCCGAGGTGGGGGAAACCCGGGCGGGCCGTCTGGTCGCCCCGGACGAGGGCGCGCACCCCGACACCGTCAAGGAGGAGGTGGCCCGGGACGTCGGTATCGACGGGGGAGCGGCGGGAGCGGAGGAGGCGGCGGTACACGTGGTGGAGGAAGAAACCTGAGCCTCGGACCGTCCAGCACCCGGCATCGGAACAGCAACCGGGACGGCGCTACCCCAACCGGTCCACCTGGCGGAGCCGGTTCGTCGCATCCAGCGCAGCCACCTTGTACGACTCGGCAAGCGTCGGATAGTTGAAGACCGCGTTGACCAGATAGTCGACGGTCCCCCCGCACCCCATCACCGACTGCCCGATGTGAATCAGCTCCGTCGCGCCCGACCCGAAGCAGTGCACCCCGAGCAGCGTGCGGTCCACAGCGGAGACCAGCAGCTTCAGCATGCCGTGCGAGTCCCCGATGATCTGCCCGCGGGCCAGCTCCCGGTACCGGGCCACGCCCACCTCGAACGGCACCCGGTCCTCGGTCAGCTGGTCCTCGGTCCGCCCGACGAAACTGATCTCGGGGATGGTGTAGATCCCGATCGGCTGCAGATGGTGCATCCGCTCGGCCGGCTCCCCGCACGCGTGGTACGCGGCCGCACGGCCCTGCTCCATCGAGGTCGCCGCGAGGGCGGGGAAGCCGATGACGTCACCGACGGCGTAGATGTGCGGCACCTCGGTGCGGTAGTGCTCGTCCACCGCGATCCGGCCCCGTGCGTCCGCCGCCAGCCCGGCCCTGCCCAGGTCGAGTTCGTCGGTGAGGCCCTGCCGGCCGGCCGAGTACATCACCGTGTCCGCGGGGATCTTCTTGCCGCTCTCCAGCACGGTGAGCGTGCCCCGCGGATGGCGTTCGACGGCGGCGACGGTCTCGCCGAAGCGGAAGGTGACGGCCAGATCGCGTAGGTGGTACTTGAGCGACTCCACGATCTCGACATCACACAGGTCCAGCATCCCGGGACGCTTCTCCACCACGGTCACCTTGCTGCCCAGCGCGGCGAACATGGAGGCGTACTCCATGCCGATGACGCCCGCGCCGACGATCACCATGGAACGCGGCACCCGCTCCAGCGAGAGCACGTTGTCGGAGTCCATGATCGTCCGCCCGTCGAACTCGACCGTGTCCGGGCGGGCCGGCCTGGTGCCGGTGGCGATGACGATGTGCCCGGCGCTCAGGCGCCGTTCCCGGCCGGAGAGCTCGGACAGCGCGATGGTGTGCGGGTCGGCGAAGCGGGCCGTGCCGGAGTACACGGTCACCTGGTTGCGGGTGAGCTGGCTGCGGACGACGTCCACCTCGCGGCCGACCACATGCTGGGTGCGTGCGGTCAGGTCGGCGACGGTGATGTCGTCCTTCAGCCGGTAGCTCTGCCCGTACAGATCGCGCTGGGTGAGGCCGGTCAGATACAGCACGGCCTCGCGCAAGGTCTTGGAGGGGATGGTCCCGGTGTGCAGGGAGACCCCGCCGAGCATGTCGGGGCGGTCGACGACGGCCACCCGGCGGCCCAGCTTGGCCGCGGCGATGGCGGCCTTCTGACCGCCGGGACCGGATCCTATGACGAGCATGTCGAAATCGAAGTCGGGCACCCTCGGGAGTCTGTCAGGCCCGCGGCCCGCTCCGGAAGAGATCGCCGTCGAAATCCGCCGAGCCGCCCGGGAGTTGCGGTCGTCCTCCGCTGTCCTCGCCGCGCCCGTGTCCCGGGAGGACAATGACGCCATGGGTCAGCGACCCGGTGACCTGAGCGCCCCCGCCCGGCTGGCCGGTCCCGACGAGGGGATCGGCGCCGACGAACTCGCGCTCGCCACCCGCAACCACGGTCTGCCCCTGGAGGCCCTGCGGCACGACGTCACCCCGCCCGGACTGCACTACGTCCTCACGCACTACGACATCCCGTACGTGCCGGACGCCGGTGCCTGGCGGCTGACCGTCGACGGACACGTGCGCACCCCGCTCGACCTGTCCCTCGCCGATCTGCTGTCGTTCCCGCAGGTCACCACCCGGGTCACGCTGGAGTGCGCGGGCAACGGCCGGGCCCTGCTCACACCCCGGCCGGTCAGCCAGCCCTGGCTGGTGGAGGCGGTCGGCACCGCCGACTGGACCGGCGTACCGCTCCGGCGGCTGCTCGCCGAGGCGGGCGCGGACCCGGCGGCCGTGGACGTCGTCTTCACCGGCGCCGACCACGGGGTGGAGCGCGGTGTCGAGCAGGACTACCAGCGCGCCCTGCCCCTGTCCGTGGCCACCGGCGACGACCCGCAGGTGCTGGTCGCCACCGCCATGAACGGCGCGCCGCTGCCGCCGCAGCACGGCCGGCCCCTGCGCCTGATCGTGCCCGGCTGGTACGGCATGGCCCAGGTGAAGTGGCTGCGCTCGGTCACCGTCGGCGACGTACCGTTCACGGGCTTCCAGCAGTCGGTCGCCTACCGGATCCGGCGCACCCCCGACGAGGAGGGCGAGCCGGTCACACGGATCGCGCCGCGCGCCCTGCTGGTGCCGCCCGGCTTTCCCGACTTCATGTCCCGGACGCGGGTGGTGCGGCCGGGACCGGTGAGGCTTTCCGGCCGCGCGTGGTCCGGGCAGGCGCCCGTTTCCTCGGTGGAGGTCAGTACGGACGGCGGGGCGCATTGGGAGCCGGCTGTGCTCGACCCGGTCGTGGACGGGCACCGGTGGGCTTGGCGGGCCTGGCATCACACCTGGACCGCGACGCCCGGGGAGCACGCGGTGGGCACCCGGGCGAGCGACGCCGACGGACATGTCCAGCCGCTTGATCAGCACTGGAACCGCGGTGGCCTCGCCAACAACGCGGTGTGCTTCGTGCGGGTGGTGTGTGTCGCCGACGCCTGTTGGCCGTAAGGCTTGACGCCGTCCGGCGGGCGCGGGTGGTCCGTGCTCGATCGCGCGGTTCCCCGCGCCCCTTTGGGCCGGCTCCCCTGCCCCCGTTCGAAATCGGAGCCCCTGGTTTCCCCGGACCGCCCTACGGCAGCAGCCTCTCGATGGCTGTCGGGCCCTCCTTCTCCATCTTGCGGCGTGCCCAGTCGAGATTCTTCGGTGTGACGTCCCTGCCCGCCGCCAGCACCAGGTCCTCCGGGGTGACATCCCTGGAGGGAGCGGAGTGGAGCAGGGCGTCCGGGGTGCAGTGGTCTTCGGACGACCGGGACTCGTCGGGTGTGGTTGTCGACATGATGCCTCCTCCTCGGTCCGGATGACCGCATCCGTGCCGGTGCCGCCGAACGGGGCACACTCTCACCATTCCCCGCAGCGCCTTCCCACGCCACCGGAGAGCACTCGCTCCTAAGCTGGAAAACATCCCGCACCGCTCACCGGGAGGCCGACGATGGCCGAGACCCCGTTTCCCGAGGACGCCCGCCCCAGCTCCCGCTATCTGCCGATCGCCGAGCACGGGCTCATCGGCGACCTGCGCAGTGTGGCACTGGTCGGCACGAACGGCACGATCGACTGGTACTGCTGTCCGTCCTTCGACGCCCCCAGCGTCTTCGCGGCCATCCTCGACGCCGAGCGCGGCGGCAGGTTCGAGCTGGCCGCCGCCGTACCCGCGCGTACCAAGCAGTTCTACTTCCCCGACACCAACGTGCTGATCACCCGGTTCTTCACCGAGGACGGCGTCGGCGAGGTGCAGGACTTCATGCCGGTGACCTCGGACAGCGCGGCCGGCGCGGGCGAGGAGGGCCGGCACCGGCTCATCCGGCGCGTGGTCTGCGTCCGCGGCACGGTGCCCTTCCGAGTGCTGGTCGCCCCGCGGTTCGACTACGGCGCCGCCCCGCACACCCTGCGCAGCGCCGGCGCCACCCTCGTCTTCGAGTCCGTCGAACGGTCCCTGTCGCTGACCTCCACGGTCGACCTGGAGTGCGACGAGCGGGACGCGCGCGGCGACTTCAAGCTCGGCGAGGGCGAGACGGCGGTGTTCGCCCTCGACCAGGTGGGCGACGCGGTGGCCCCGCGCGGCTGCGCCCACGCCGAGGCCGAGCACGAGTTCAACGCCACCGTCGCCTACTGGCGGCGCTGGCTGCACCAGTCCCGCTACCGGGGCCGCTGGCGCGAGATGGTGCACCGCTCCGCCCTCACCCTGAAGCTGCTCACCTACGCCCCCACCGGCGCCATCGTCGCCGCCCCCACCACCAGCCTGCCCGAGCAGCTCGGCGGGGAGCGCAACTGGGACTACCGGTATGTGTGGGTGCGCGATGCCGCCTTCGCCGTCTACGCGCTGCTGCGGCTCGGCTTCGCCGGTGAAGCCGAGGCGTTCATGCGCTTCCTGACCACGCACGTCAGCCCCAGCGACGCCGACGGGAGCGCGCCGCTGCAGATCATGTACGGCATCGACGGCCGCACCGACCTGCCCGAACGGGTGCTGCCGCACCTGGAGGGCCACCTGGGCTCCGCCCCGGTCCGGGTCGGCAACGCCGCCGCCGACCAGCTCCAGCTCGACATCTACGGCGCCCTGATCGACTCGATCTACCTCTACGACAAATGGGCCCAGCCGATCTCCAGCGACCAGTGGGACGACGTATGCCAGCTGGTCGACTGGGTGTGCGCGCACTGGGACCAGCCCGACGAGGGCGTGTGGGAGACCCGGGGTGGCCGCAAGAACTTCACGTACTCGCGTCTGATGTGCTGGATCGCGATCGAGCGCGCCATCCGCCTCGCCAACCGGCGCGGACTGCCCGCCGACCTGCCCCGCTGGCGGCAGGCCCGCGACGCGATCTACCGGCGGATCATGGACCGCGGCTGGTCCGTGCGGCGCGGCGCCTTCGTGCAGTACGAGGGCGGTGACGTCCTGGACGCCTCCCTGCTGATGATGCCGCTCGGCAAGTTCGTCGCGCCCACCGACCCCAAGTGGCTGTCCACCCTGGACGCCCTCACCGAGGACCTGGTCTCCGACTCCCTGGTCTACCGCTACGACCCCCAGGCCAGCCCCGACGGACTGCGCGGCGACGAGGGCACCTTCTCCATCTGCTCCTTCTGGTACGTCGAGGCCCTGGTGCGGGCCGGGAGGCTCGACGAGGCCCGGCTGGCCTTCGAGAAGATGCTCACCTACGCCAACCACCTCGGCCTGTACGCCGAGGAGATCGGCCGCACCGGCGAGCAACAGGGCAACTTCCCGCAGGCCTTCACGCATCTGGCGCTGATCAGCGCGGCCTTCAACCTCGACCGCGCCCTCGGCTGACCCGACAGGGCGTGTGTCCGCAGGTCGCACGGGTACCCGGAAGCCTGTTGAGAACGACGCAGGGTCGACAGAAGGAGGAGACCCCGGATGACCAGCACCAGCGAGACCGGCGGCGTCACCGGCACGCGCGACAAGAACTACGACCTGATCTGGTACGTCGAGGCGTGCCTGGACAACGCCCTGCGCCTGGAAACGTACATCCAGGACGCCGAACGGGACCACGACAACGAACTGGTGGACCTGTTCCACAAGGCACAGGCCGACAGCCGCAAGGGCGCCGAGATGGGGAAGCAGCTGCTGCGCTCGCGATTGAGCGCCTGACCGCCTCCGCCGCTCAGGCGAACCGGGAACTGGGGACGGGCCCGGCGGAGCGCACCCGCGCCCGGTCGCCGCGCAGCCAGGTGCCGCTGACGACCCCGGCGAACGCCGCGAACCGCGCGTCGTCGTCCGCGGGGCCCTCGCCGTCCCCCGGGTCGGCGCTCGGGTCGGCCGCCGTCACCTCGGCGGCGATCTCGGCCTCCGGGCGGTCGTCCGCCGGGCCCGGCTCGACGCCGCCGTCCGCGCCCTGGCGCAGCTGCGCGCCCCAGGGCGGCACCACCGACTGGTGCAGCAGACCGACGCTGTCCGCGGTGATGGCGGGCGGGTCCGTCCAGCAGCTCGCGTGCTCGTGCAGCACCTGCCCGGGCACGCGCTCGAAGAGCTGCCCGAGGATCTCCGGGCCGTCGTCGTGCGCCGCCACACCGTCGAGGTCGTAGGCCACGACCACCGTGTCCGTGCGGCCGGGCGCGAACGGCTCGGCCGGCAGGCCCAGCACCGCGGCCGCGGCGAGCCCGAGGATCCGCGAGTCCCGGTCCGGCAGCAGTGACACCGACCGGGGCCGCACCCCGGTCGCCTCCAGCAGGGTACGCAGCCGTAGCAGACCGCGCAGACAGCCGTCCGGGGTGTCCTGCAGCCAGGCGTAGCGGCCGTGCATGCCCGCGTCGAAGCCGTACGGCGACAGGGTGCCGAGGACCGTGCCGGCGATCACGTACTGCCAGCCGCGCAGATCGGTCGGGTCGAGCGAGGACGCCCGCTCGGCCTCGGCCGCGCGATCCAGGACCCGGTTCTGCCTCTCCCGCGCCGGCTGCCACTGCGTGTCCTCCGGATCGGACAGCCGTGCGTGCCGGCGCCGGGCCAGCTCCAGGTCGCCCGCGAGGACGGCGTTGAACACCAGCAGATAGCCGTCCGGCCAGTCCCGCAACTCGCCCTCGTACCGGGTGAGTTCGGTGACCGCCTCGCGGTGGCGGCCCTCGTCCTCGTATGCCGACACCAGCTCCCGCAGCACGACGAGGGAACCGTCGCCGCGGCGCAGCGCCTCGCGCAGCGCGGGAACCGCCAGATACGACACGCCGCGTTCGACGCACGCGTACCCGAAGTCATAAAGGGCCTTGGGACGTTCGGGCGCTGCGGCGAGGGCGGCGGCGGCCTCGGCGAGATCGTCGAAACCCGCTGCCCCGGCGGCCCGGCGTACCACCAGGGCCACCTCGGCGAGCGGCTGCTCCTCGCCCGCCGCCCGCAACTGCCGCAGCGCGCCCGGCACATCACGGGAGTCCAGCGACTCCCAGGCCTTGAGGAGCTCGGGGGACTTCGGGCGGCGATTCCTGCGCGAGAACATGCCGGAGATCATCACCCGCCGGGTGACGTGTCCTCAACACAATTCCGGCTAAGGTCTACGGCAGCGGCTGCTCCGCCCAGATGATCTTGCCGTTGGGGGTGTACCGGGTGCCCCACCGCTCGGCGAGCTGCGCCACCAGGAACAGGCCCCGGCCGCCCTCGTCGGTGCTCGCCGCGTACCGCAGATGCGGCGAGGTCGTGCTGCGGTCGGAGACCTCGCAGATCAGGGTGCGGTCGCGCAGCAGCCGTACGCCGATCGGGCCACGGCCGTAGCGGATGGCGTTGGTGACCAGCTCGCTCAGGATCAGCTCCGTCGTGAAGTCCAGCTCCTCCAGGTTCCAGTCGGCGAGCTGCCGGGTCACCGCGGCCCGCACCTCGGACACCGCCGCCGGGTCGGACGGCACCTGCCACTCGGCGACCCGGTCGGGGCCCAGCACCCGCGTGCGGGCGACGATCAGCGCGACGTCGTCGCTCGGCCGGCCCGGCAGGTGGTCCAGCACCGCGCGGCAGGTCTCCTCCGGCGAGGCGCCCGGCGTCCCGCGCAGGGCGTCGCTCAGCATATCCAGGCCCGCGTCGATGTCCCGCTCGCGGTCCTCCACCAGCCCGTCGGTGTACAGCACCAGTCGGCTGTCCTGAGCCAGCTCCAGCTCGGCCGTCTCGAACGGCAGCCCGCCCAGCCCCAGCGGCGGCCCGGCGGGCACCTCCGGGAACTCCACCCGGCCGTCGGAGTGCACCAGCGCGGGCGGCGGATGGCCGGCCCGGGCCACGGTGCAGACCCGCGCCACCGGGTCGTACACCGCGTACAGACAGGTCGCGCCGGTGATCGCCGCGGCGCCGTCCGCGGCGGTCTCCTGCTGGTCGATCCGGCCCACCAGCTCGTCCAGCAGGCCGAGGAGCTCGTCGGGCGGCAGGTCCAGCGCGGAGAAGTTGTGCACCGCCGTGCGCAGCCGGCCCATGGTGGCCGCGGCATGCAGCCCGTGCCCCACCACGTCCCCCACCACCAGCGCCACCCGGGCTCCGGACAGCGGCAGCACGTCGAACCAGTCGCCGCCCACCCCGGCCTGCGCCGGCAGATACCGGTAGGCGATCTCCAGCGCGCCCTGCTCGGGCAGCGAGCGCGGCAGCAGACTGCGCTGCAGGGTGACCGCCATGCTGTGCTCGCGCGTGTACCGGCGGGCGTTGTCGATGGACACCGCCGCCCGCGCGACCAGCTCGTCGGCGAGGGTCAGCTCCTCGGCGTCGAACGGCTGCGGCTTCTCCGAACGCCAGAAGTTCGCCACCCCCAGCACCAGGCTGCCCGCCCTCAGCGGCACGGTGATCAGCGAATGGATGCCGAACGCCAGGACCTGGTCGGTGCGCTCCAGGTCCTGCGCGCGCCAGCCGGGCGCGTCACGCAGCCGGGGCACCAGCACCGACTGCCCGGTGGTCAGGCTGCGCGCCTGCGGCGAGGTCGCCACGAACCGGATCCGCTCGCCCACCGGGTACAGCGGGCAGTCCTCGCGGGTGCCGGCGCAGGCGGCGCGGCGCAGCGCGGTGCCCGGCCTCGGCTCCTCGCCGTGCAGGACCGCGTCGAACAGGTCCACGGTCGCGAAGTCCGCGAACCGGGGCACCACGAGTTTCGCCAGTTCCTCCGCGGTACGGCTCACGTCCAGGCTGGTGCCGATGCCCACCCCTGCGTCGTACAGCATGTTCAGCCGCTCGCGCGCCACCTCCGCACGGCCGGACAGGGCGCGCAGCTCGGTGGAGTCGCGCAGCGTGGTGACGCTGCCGGCCGGGCCGCCGCGCAGATCGGTGGGGCGCTGGTTGATCGCCACCAGCCGGTCCCCGACCAGGTGCACCTCGTCCGTCGCCACCCGGCCCGAGGCCAGCAGTGCCGCCGTCTCGTCGTCCAGGCCCAGCTCCAGCACGGTGCGCTGCTCGGCGTCCTCGGGCAGGTCCAGCAGCCGGTGCGCCTCGTCGTTGGCCAGCAGCAGCCGGCCGCCGTCGCCGACGATCAGCACACCCTCCCGGACCGCGTGCAGCACCGCGTCGTGGTGCTCGTACATGCGGGTCATCTCGTACGGTCCGAGGCCGTGCGTCTGGCGCAGCAGCCGTCTGCTGACCAGGGCCGTGCCCGCGGTGGCCAGCGCGAGCGCCACCGCTGCCGCCGCGAGCAGCAGCGGCAGCTGCTGGGCGGCGGCCCCGCCCACGTGCGTCGTGGTGATCCCGGCGGACACCAGGCCCACCACCTTGCCGCCCGCGTCCTGCACCGGCACCACGACCTGCACCAGCGGCCCTATCGTGCCGCTGACGTGCTCGGTGACCGTGCCCCCGGCCACCGCCGGGGCGATCGTGCCGACGAACTTCTTGCCGATGCGGTCGGGATTGGGGTGCGTATAGCGGATGCCGTCGGTGTTCATCACGACGATGAAGTCCACGCCGGTCGCCTTGCGGGCCGCCTCCGCACGCGGCTGCAACACGGCGGTGGGGTCGGGCAAGCGCAGCGCGGCGGCGATGCCGGGCGAGTGAGCGAACGTCTCGGCGACGGCCAGGGAACGGTTCTCGGCCTCCCGGTCCGTGTCGTGCCGCACCTGCAGCACCTGCGCCACCACCGCGGCGACGATCAGCAGCAGCACGATCACCACTTGCAGGATGAACACCTGTCCGGCGACGCTGCGCCCGGTCACCGCCGACCGCAGCACCCCGGGCCTGCCGCCGTTCGTGCCCGAGCCCTGCGGTCGTGGGCCCTGCGCGGCACGCGGGGGCCCGAAAGGTCGGGGCGGCCGGGTCCCAGGCCGGCCGGGCAGTCGCACCATGTGCCCATGTCTACACTGCCCGGCCCCGTCCGGCGAGACCGTCGTGCGAGGTGACGGCCCCCGATCGGAGCGGCGCGGCCCGGTCACGGGTGGCGTACCGGGGTCGAGCGGCGGGCGGCGAGCAGCAGCGCCACGTCGTCGGGGCGGTCGGTGGCATGCCGGGCGGTGGCCGTGAGCCGGTCCGCGACCCCGGCCAGCGACCGCCCGCCCCGGCGCCCGGCGGCGGCCCCGGCCCTGGCGAGCGCCAGCCGCAGGGCCTCGATACCGTCGTCGATGTCCGCGCCCGGCCGCTCCACCAGCCCGTCCGTGTACAGGGCGAGGATCGCGTCCGGCTCCAGCAGCAGCTCGGCCACCGGGTACCGGGCCTGCGGATCCACCCCGAGGACGACACCGCCGGGGACGTCCAGCAGCCGGGTCCGCCCCTCGGGGCAGCGCAGCAGCGGCGGCGGATGCCCCGCCCGGGCGACCCGGGCACGCCCTGTCGTGGGGTCCAGCCGCAGATAGCAGCAGCTGGCGAACTGACCGGGGTCGAGGTCGATCAGCAGGTGGTTGGTGCCGCTCATCACCTCGTCGGGCGGCCGGTCGCCCAGCGCGAACGCCCGCACGGCGCTGCGCAGCTGCCCCATGGTGGCCGCAGCCTGCACCCCGTGCCCCTGCACATCACCGATCACCAGCGCCAGCCCGTCCCCCGCCTCGACCACGTCGTACCAGTCACCGCCCACGTCCATGCCCTGGGTGCCCGGCAGATACCGGCCCGCGGTCTCCACCTGCGGATGCGCCGACAGCCGGCGGGGCAGCAGCGCCTGCTGCAGGCCGCGGGCGAGCGCCGCCTCGCTGTCGTAGCGCCGCGCCCGCTCCATGGCGTGCGCGATCAGCCCGGCGAGCGCGGTGAGGACGGTCCGCTCCTCGGTACTGAATCCGCGCGAGCCGTCGAAGCCGAGGATGCACGAGCCGACCGGCCGGCCGGAGGCGATCAGCGGCAGGAAGGCCCGCGCGCCCTCGTCGGCGTCCAGCGGCATGCCCGGATACGCGGCCGCCATCTGCTGCATCGACTCGAAGAACAGCGGCCGGCCGGTCGTCAGGCACTCCACACCGGGCAGGTGCGCATCGAGGCCGACCCCCTCGAACGGGCCCAGGAACCCCTGCGGGAAGCCGGTCTCCCAGGCGAGATACAGATGCCGCTCCTGGAGCAGATAGATGGCGAGGCGCCGGCCGCCGAACGCGGGCAGCAGTTCCCGCACCACCACCGCCGACACCTGCTCGGCGGTCACCGCGTCCGTCAGCGCGATCGCCAGGGCGATCGGCCGGTACACGGGCGCCAGCGACTGACCGGCCGCCGCCGTGTCCTCCACGACGTGCGCCTCCACGACCGGCTCGACCGGCGTGTCCACGCGGCTGGCCGGGACGAGTGTGCAGGTCAGCAGGTCCTCGCCGGGATGCACCGACACGGCGAGCCAGTCGCCCGCACCGGGCTCGACCCGCTCGCCGGCCGGCCGGCGCACATGGAAGTGCACCGGATCCGGGGCCAGCAGGGCGCCGCGCAGATGGTCGTCGTACGACGGCCCCGTCAGCCACGGCAGCGCCTCCCACAGCGGACGCCCGAGCAGCCGCTCCCGCTCCCGGCCGGTGAGCCGGGCCGCCGCCTCGTTGACGTACACGATCAGCCCCAGCCGGTCCAGGCAGAGCACGCCCTGCGGCAGCAGATCGGCCGCGCCGTCGGCGGAGGCGGAGGGACCCGGATCGAACACCACCCCGACGACCCACTCGCCGCCCCGGTCCTCGGCGGCCGGCCACATGTCCAGTTGCCGCGGTGTGCCGTCCCGCGCCCGCAGGCGCAGCGGCGCCGACGGCGGCTTGCCGGCGGCGGTGGCGCGCAGCGCGGCCAGGATCAGGTGTGCCTCGTAGGGGGCCACGGCTTCCGCGAGCGCCGTGTCCGTCCCGTCGAAGCCGCCGGGGCCCAGCCCGAGCAGGGTGTACAGCCGGTCGTCCGCGCGCACCTCGCAGGTCACGGGGTCCCAGCCGAACCACGCCACGGCGGCCCGCGCGGGCCGGCGCGCGGGTGGCCGTATGCACAGCGGCTCGCCGTCCCAGAGGACCGCGCCGGGGTCGCCGTCGGCGAGCGCGAGCAGCTCGGCGCCCAGCCCTTCGGCCAGCCTGGTCAGCAGCTCCCGGTCCAGCAGCTCGTCCACGGTGTCCGACACCGCCGGGCGCAGCACCGTCAGCACCCCCAGCGGCTCGCTGCCGCCCGGCACCGGCACGTGCACCGACCCGAACGGGAAGGGCAGGCCCGCCGCGAACTGCGGATACCGGCGTACCGTCTCGGCGGCGTTCGCCAGCACCACCGGTATGCCGAGGCGGTAGGCGTCGGCGACGGGGAAGGGGCGGTCGACATGCAGCCGCCACCAGGGCCGGAACAGCGGACCGGGCAGCCCCGCCAGCACCGCGAGGCGCAGCAGGCCGGGGGTGCCGGACCGCAGATACACGCCCGCCACCCGGCCGCCGGCCGCACCGAGCGCGCCGGTCGAGGTGTCGGCCAGCAGCGCGGCGAGCCGGGCCCGCGTACGGACCCGATGCTCGCCACCGCTTCCAGCCATCGCCCCTACCTCGTCCCATGCGCCTTCGGGTGATGACACAGCAAGAATGCGCCCGGAGGGGCTTGCGACGCACCTGGGAGGAGGTGGGGAACCGGGATGCGCGGGTCATCTCCTTACGGTGCCGGCACCGTCCCGAGCCGATCCCGGAGACCGATTCCGCTGCCCCTGCGCTCGCGAGACTCAGCCGGCCGGGCGTGTCGCCCGCGCGCCGCCCGGCTCCGGGCGCCCGCCGTCCACCGGGCGCAGCTCCAGGTGGCCGTCCACCCGGGCGGCCGCCATGGCGAACGGGAAGGTGTCCGCCTTCAGACACATGGCCACATCCTCGGGATGGACACCGGCCCAGCCGCGCCGCACACCCTCGCAGAGACGCCCGGCGGCCTCGGAGCGCCGGGCGCGTTCGAGGTACGGCGCCGGATCGGTGTCGCCCGTGTGGACGCGGTCCGCGATGTACTGGGCGCAGGCGAGATCCTCCTCGGCCCGGCCGCCGTCCCCGGTGACGACGAAGGTCACCCGCTCCGGCCGGGCCCGCCGCAGCACCTCGGCGGTCGCACCCGCCACCACGAAGCTCGCGCACAGCAGCAGCCCGGCGTCCGCCACGGCCAGCGCCCCGGCCGTCCCGGCGGTGGTCTTCTGCACGACCGTACGGCCCCGAACGTCCAGCGACCGCAGCCGGGCGGGCGAGTTGGCCAGATCGAATCCGGGCACCGGCGCACCGTCCTGGAAGGCGAGCCAGCCCGGATGACGGGCCTTCAGGTCCAGGGCCTCCCGCTGCGTACCGGCGAAGACGATCCGCTCGGCACCGCGCCAAAACGCCCACGCGGCCACGGTGAACGCGCGCATGACGTCGACGACCACGGCCACGTCCGGCGCCGCCGGGACATCGGGTATGCCGGTGAACTCGGTCCGCATCGCTCCATGGTGCCGTCTGCGGCGGCCGTTCAGCGCTCGATCGGATCCGGCGGCAGCGCCCGTGCGGCACGCAGGCTGCGCAGCGCCAGCAGCAGGACGGCGATGTCGTCCAGGTACACGGGGTCGGGCAGCAGGTCGGTCGGAAGCAGCAGATAGGCGACCGCGCCCCAGAACACCCAGCGCGGGCCCGTCGGCAGCCCCGCCCGCAGCAGCGTGCGCCGGGCGCGCACCAGCCGCACCAGCAGGCCCAGGGCGACCGCGAGCAGCGCCGCCGCGACGACGGCGCCGATCACCAGCAGGGTGGTGGTGGAGTCCATCCGGCTGCCTTCCGGGCTGCGCTACGACGACCGGTCCGCGCCGTCGGCGGCCTGCGCTCCGCCGCCCCCCGCCTCGGGCTCGGCGGGCGCCGACGTGTCCTCCGGTGCGCCGTTCGCCGAGGACTGCGCCGGGTCCTGCGGAGTGGGGGCCTGCTCTCGCCGGCCCTGGGCCGTGAATCTCAGCCGCTCGAAGGTCCGGGACAGCTGCTGCAGTGCGCCCGGCGTCCGGGACGCGGGCCGCTGCTGTGGCAGGGCGGGCGGGGGAGCGGGGACGTCACGGTAGGCGGCCAGGGCCTCCAGGGCCTGCTCGGCGGCCTGCTTGTACAGGTCGCGGGACTTGGTCATCGCCTCCAGTGCCTCGGCGTACCGGGCGGCCAGCCGCCGTTCCCGCTCCAGCTCCTCCCGCAGGGTCAGCAGCGTCCAGTTGTCCCTGAGGTCGGCCAGCGCCTCCTCGATCTCCCGCGGCAGCGGACGGGGCAGGGCGACGAAGTGCCGCAGGGCCGTGACGAGCGCGGCCGGCTCGGAACCGTCCAGGAAGACGCTGCGCACACTGTGCTCCCCGCCGTCGCAGCCCTTCGGGGCCGGGTCCGGGGGCAGCAGCACCGCACCGCCGCGCGGCACCTCGACGCCGAGGACCTTCAGCGCCCAGTTGACGGCACGGAACTGGTGCGGCGCGGCCCGGTGCTCCACCACGCGGTGCCTGAGGCCGGGCGGCAGCAGCCGGGCCAACGGCAGCCGGCCCTGCTCGTCCGGGGTCATCGCCTCGTGCACGACGACGTTGACGCACCACGCCTCGCGCGCCGCGTCCCGCAGCCTGCGCCGCATCTCCTTGTCGTCCGCGGGCAGCGCGTTGACCTGCCGCAAGCTCAGCCCGGCGACCGTGGCGTGCCGGTCCCAGGAGCCGTCCTCGCCCGCGTCGTCCTCGGGCCAGAACAGCGTCGCGGGCGAGGGCCAGGTCTCGTCCCAGGCGCGCTCCGCCTCCGCGACGAGCCGCCACTCGTGCCCCTGCGGGCGGTCCTCGCGCGCCAGGAGGGTGAGCCGGGCCCGCACGGTGACCGTGGCGCCGGCCCGCCAGCGGGCCTCGAAGACCCGCCGGGCCGCGTCCTCGGGGACGGGGGGTTCGGCGAAGTCGTCGATGTCCCCGTTCTCCTTGTGCAGGCGCAGTGTGCGTCGGACGACTTCCTCGGGGGCGGGGCCGGTGTGGCGGCCGCGGGTCGCCCAGAGGGTCTGCGGGAAGGTGGCGCGGTCGGCGGCGGAGTTCGACATGGGCCAATCTGCTGATGGGGGCCGGTGCACGCTCCAGTATCGCCGCTCGCCCGGACATCCCGTCCTCGGGGGCCGGGAGGCGGCGCGTCGCGAAGCCTGCGCGCCCCGCACACGGGATGCGCGCCGTACACCCGGGGCGCACGGGGCGCGCGTCGGGTGGCCCTGGTTCACACGTGGTCGGGCCTTCGTACGGCACCCAGAATGGTCCGGCGAACGGGGTCCGCCCACCCATCCGCTCAGGGGCGGACCCCGTTCTCCGCGGCTCACCGCGCACGCGCGCGTGGGGCGCTGGCGAGCGGCTTGGTGACTGAGGCCAGACCGATTCTGCGCGACCGCTCGATATATATCGGGCCGCGATATATCCTGTCCGTATGACAGCGAAGAGCATGACCCGGCAGGCGTTCTTCGTCCTGACGGCGCTCGCCGACCAGCCTCGGCATGGTTACGGCATCCTGCGGGAGGTGGAGGAACTGTCCGCGGGAGAGATCCAGTTGCGGGTCGGCACGCTGTACGGAGTGCTGGACCGGCTCACCGCGGACGGCCTGATCGTGCTGGACCGCGAAGAGGTCCAGCAGGGCCGGCTGCGCCGCTACTACCGGCTCACCGACGACGGAGTGACGGCCCTGGAGGCCGAGGCCGAGCGGATGGCCGCAGGGGCCGGGGCGGCCAAGCGGCGCATCGCCGAGGGCCGCGGGACCGGCGCCCCCGCCCGCCCCGCCGCCGCGGGCCCGGCCGGACTCGGACCCCCCACCGCACCCGGACTCGCGGGAGGCTACGCATGACCACCCTGCTGGAGGCCCGCTACCGCACCGTTCTGCGCCTGCTGCCCGCCTACTACCGGCGCGAGAGGGAGGAGGAGATGGTCGAGACGTACCTGGGGGACCTCGACCGCGACACACAGGACCAGAGCCGGCCGACACTCGGCGAGGTCGCGAGCATCGCCGCGCTGGCGGTGCGCAGCCGCCTCGGCGCCGCAGGCGCCCCGCGTCCCTATGTCCTGCTCGGGTCGGTCGCCCGGCTCTTCGCGCTGGCCGCCGTACTGCTCCTGGCGGCCTCCGCCGTCGTCGAGCCGGTCCTTCAGCTGACCTGGTCGTTCACCCGGGGCGGTGCGCAACGGCAGCTGTTCCTCTCGGAATTCAGCGACCACGGCCTCATCGCCGCAGTGGTCGCCGCCGCCCAGTGGATCCTGCCGCTCGGCTGGACGGTCGCCTACTTCGCCCTCCTGCACGACCGCCGCCGCCTGGCCCGGATCGGCGTCCTGGTGGCCGCGCTGCCCGCCCTGTGGCCGCTGCTGCGCCCGCTTACCGGGGAGGCGGTCATCTCGGAGCCGGCCTTCATCGTGACCCTGGCGCTTCTCGCCTGGCTGCCCGCCCTCGCGCTGTGCGCCGCCCACCACCGCGACGCGCCACCGGCCCGGCTGCCCGCCGGCACGCCGGGTCTGGTCTTCATGGCGACCTGTGTGGTGACGGGCGCGTCCCAGGTGCTGCTGCCCGCCGCCTCCGACCTCGTGTGGGGACCCGCCAACGGCTTCGTCGTCGGTGCCCTCGGCTGGCTGCTGTGGCGCGCCCGCCGCACGGACCGGGTCGCACCCGCCCTCGCCCTCGCCCTCGCCGTGCTCGGCCTGCTCCTGCTGGCCGTACGGATCGCCGCCCTGTACCCGTGGCTCCGGCTGCCCTACGCCGCGTCGTACATCGGCGGCGGCCTCGCCCAGACGGCCGTGCTCGCCCTGCTGACCGTGGCCCTGACGGTGGCCGGCCGCCGGGAGCTCGCGGCACGCTGAGGCGCTCCGGGGCCTGGAGGGCCTGTGTACGGCCCGTTCGTCCGCCTTCTGCTCCCGCCCCGGCCTGAAACGAACGAGGGGCCGGCGCCGAAGCGCCGGCCCCTTTGAACCTCAGGGGGTCGCGGGCTTACGCCCCGCTCTCCCGCAGCATGTCCTCGCGTTCGACGATCTTCACGCGCTCGCGGCCCTGCGGCTCGCCCAGGGCGCGCTCGGCGGCGTCGAGCTTGTACCAGCCCTCCCAGGTGGTGAAGCGGACCTCGCGCTCGGCGAGGAAGGCGTCCACGGCCTCCGGCTCGGGCGAGGCCGGGGTGTGCAGACGGCCGTTCGCATGGTCGTCCAGCAGGTTGGCGACGGTCTCGTTGGCATCGCCCTTGGTGTGGCCGATCAGACCGATGGGGCCGCGCCGGATCCAGCCGGTGACGTACGTGGACTGCACAGGGGTGCCGCCCTCCTCGATGACCCGGCCGCCCTCGTCCGGGACGGTGCCCGAGCCGAGGTCCCAGGGCAGCTTGGGCAGCTTCTCGGAGAGGTAGCCGACTGCGCGGTAGACCGCCGTGACGTCCCAGTCCTTGAACTCGCCGGTGCCCTTGACGTTGCCGGTGCCGTCGAGGGCAGTGCGCTCGGTGCGCAGGCCGACGACCTTGCCGTCCTCGCCGAGGATCTCCGCGGGGGACTCGAAGAAGTGCAGGAACAACTTGTGCGGCCGGTCGCCGGCATCGCGGATCGCCCAGTTCTCCAGGGTCTTGGCGACCATGTCGGCCTGCTTGTTGCCGCGCCGGGTCTCGATCGAGCCCTCGTCGTAGTCGATGTCCTCGGGGTCGACGATGACCTCGATGTTGGGGGAGTGGTCCAGCTCCCGCAGTTCCATCGGGGAGAACTTCGCCTGCGCGGGTCCGCGCCGCCCGAACACGTGGATCTCCAGCGCCTTGTTGGCCTGCAGGCCGTCGTAGACGTTCGCCGGGATCTCGGTCGGCAGCAGTTCGTCCGCGGTCTTGGCGAGGATGCGGGCCACGTCGAGGGCGACGTTGCCGACGCCCAGTACGGCGACCTTCTCGGCCTCGAGCGGCCAGGTGCGCGGCACGTCCGGGTGGCCGTCGTACCAGGAGACGAAGTCGGCGGCGCCGTAGGAGCCGTCCAGGTCGATGCCGGGGATCGGCAGGTCGCGGTCGGCCATCGCGCCGGTGGAGAAGATCACCGCGTCGTAGAAGGCACGCAGATCGTCCAGGCTGATGTCGGTGGGGTAGTCGACGTTGCCGAACAGCCGTATCTGCGGCTTGTCGAGCACCTGGTGCAGGGCGGTGATGATGCCCTTGATGCGCGGGTGGTCGGGGGCGACGCCGTACCGGATCAGGCCGAACGGGGCGGGCATCCGCTCGAAGAGGTCGATGGACACGCCGGGGCCGGCGGCCACCTCGGACTTGAGCAGGGCGTCGGCGGCGTAGATCCCGGCGGGGCCGGCTCCGACGATGGCTACCCGCAGGGGGCGCGGCATGATCAGGTTCCCTTCGAGCGTGAATGGACGACTCGATCGGGAAGCCTAAACTAAGGCAGACCTAAGTTGGTACGCGGGTCCGGTCTATGACCCCATAAGCGGATCTTATGACTTTGCCAGGGGTCTTTTATGGGGTACATCGTGGCAGCCGAGACCATGACGTCGTTCCACGAGATGGCCCGCATCATCCTCGCCCGCAACCCCCGCGATCTCCGGCTGCCGCGCACCCGGCTTCCGCACTGGCCGGTGCGCATCCTGGGCTCCTCCTTCGGTCTCACCCAGGACTACATCCGCAAACACCTCGGCATCCGCTTCCGCGTCGAAAACAGCCGCAGCGTCCACGAACTCGGCCTCACCTACCGCCCGTTGGAGGAGACCCTGCTCGACCACTACGAGAGCCGGCGCGCACACCGGCGCCACCGCTGACGCCGGCCCCGGTTCGGCGGACCGGTCAGACGGGCCGCACGATCCGGTGGATCGCAGACTCCCCGGCGCCGTAGATCGACTCCTCGCGTATCGAGGATCCCGGGCCGGGCGCGTGCACCATCATGCCGCCGCCGACATGGAGACCCACGTGCCGGTCGTCGTCGAAGAAGAGGACGAGATCACCGGGCTCGATCCCGGCGAGCGTGACTGGGGCACCGGCGAGCGCCTGCTGGTGCGCGGCCCGCGGCAGGGCGACGCCGGCGGCCTTCCAGGCGGCCTGGGTGAGGCTGGAGCAGTCGTACGAGTCCGGCCCGGTCGCGCCCCACACGCACGGCTTGCCGATCTGCGCCCGGGCGAACGCGATGGCCTTCGCGGCACGCGTGGCCTGGGGCGACTCGGAGGCGAAGGTGAGGGAACCGGTGTCGGTCACGGGGGTTGTGGCGGGCATGGTCGCCGACCAGGGCTCCACGGCCGGGGCCGGGGTCGCCACCGCGCCGGGTGCCATCGGCTGCGGCTGCTGCCACTGACCGGTTCCGGGATCCGGGGCGGGCTGCACGGGAGAGGGCTGTGGGGGCGCGACGGGCGCGGGCGGCAGGTCCGCGACTGTCGTGGGCGGCATGGGTGCTACCGCCGTCGTGACGGGTGAGGTGGGCGCCGTCGTCACGCCCGCGGGCGGTGCGGCCATGGGGGGCATGACGGGCGTGGGCGGTGCGGCCGTAACGGTCTCGGGTGGTGGCGTCGTGACGGGCATGGGTTGAACGGCGGTCGCGAGCCCGACGAGTTGGGCCGTGTACCGGGAGAGCACGTCGCTCGCGGCGGCGAGTTTGCGCTGGTTGCTCGCCTTGGACGCGGCGGGGGAGGGGCGGCCCGGCATGGTGGAGCCGAGAGATGTCGTCGGCTCCTGGACCGGGGCACCCATGGCCACCGGGAGGACGGCCGTCTCGACGATACCGGGGCTGGTCGGTTCCGGCGGCGCGAGAGTGCTCGGCTCCAAGGGCGTGAAGCCGGTCGGCTCCACGGGCACGAGTCCGGTCGGCTCCACGGGCACGAGTCCGGCCGGCTCCACCGGCACGAGCCCGGCCGGTTCCACCGGCGTGAGCCCGGCCGGTATCCCCCCGGACTCGGAGCCCACCAGGCCAGCCGGACCGGGCAGTGCCAGTTCCGCGCCGCTTACGCCGGGCACGCCCCCTCCGCCCGGAAGTGACAACTCCCCGCCGCCACCCGGCAGTTCCGGGCGCCGTGGACCCGGCAGTGCCGCGCGTCCGCTCTCGCGGGCGGCCAGGGCCAGGCTCTCCGGGTCCGTCGCCCGACCGGCCGTCAGCTCGGCCACCACGCGGTCGACGGCCCGCTCCAGGGCTTCGGGGCGCCGGGTGGACGGACCCGGGCCCAGGGCGTCGCGCGCGGCGCCCGGAAGGCCTCGGCCCATCCGGTCCCGGGAGCGCCCGGGAGACGCCGGGCGGTCGGGGAGCCGGTCGGCGGGCAGTACGGCGGGGACGGTCGGGCCGAGCTTGGCACGGGCGACGTCGAACCACTGCCGGGCGACCTCGTCGAGTGCGGGATCCGGTCGCCGGCCCGGCCGTTTGGCCAGCGGAACGCCCCGCGAGCGCGTCACCGAGGCCATGGCCCGGGTCGCGTTGTAGTTCCCCGTCGCGTTCTCGGCCTGGTCGTAGAGCGATTCGATCCGCTGCCTGACCTCGTCGCGGCTCTCCGGCGCCATGGAAGACACGCTCCTTCCTTGCCCCGCAGGGCAGTTGGGCCGTCTCGTCCGGACTCCGTCGAGTGCCCGGGCGGCCTCGCGTCAACCTAGCCAACGTGTGTACCTCGTGTGAAGGTTGAGGTGTGAAATGTCCGATACGTATTTGTGATGTTCGTGATTACATTCGAGGGGGAAGGGGCGCTGTCCGCGTTTTCCTGTGAGGTCCCGGTGAATTCGCGATTCTGTTGAACACATCGGTGCCGCCCTCCGTATGAGGCCGGGGAGCTCCATGCCCGACCGGCGCACAGACAACACAGGGGACGACCTTGGTACGCAACAAGCGCAGACGCCCGACCGGCGCACGACGCGCGACCCTCGCAGCGGTCGCCCTGATGCTGGGCGGAGGCGGTCTCGTCGCGGCGAACGTCTACGCCTCGGCGTCCGAGGGCTGGGGCGGCGGCTCCGGCACGAACGGAACCGGACACGTCCTCTCCGCGGGCATGGCGACGATCGACTGCCCGGACATCGGCAGCCGGCTGACCGCCGTTCCGGACGCGGCCCGTACCGACGTGGACCGCGAACTGGCCCTGCTCGACCGGCAGACGGCGGCGGCCTACCATCAGCTCCAGCAGTCCGGGCAGGCCACCGGGCAGGCCACCGGTTCCGTCGACGGCACGATCATGAACCCGCTGAAGGACCAGCGGGCCGCGGCGATCGGCCGGATAGCCGACGCCATCGGCCGGGTGGGGGAGCGCCCGCAGGGCCTGGACGCGCTGGCCTCTTGCACCCTGCGCCCCGGTGGTGACGGTGCGCAGGCCACCGGCGCGGGCGCCCAGGCCACCGCCACCCCCACCCAGGGTGCCCAGCAGAGCGGTGCCGGCCAGGGCGGCAACGGGCCCGTCGTATCCGACTACGCGGACATCACCTCCGTACCACCGGATGCGTCCACTGCGCCCCAGCAGGCCGACGCCTCGCGCGGCAGCTTCGCCTCCGACTGCGGAGTCAACGCGAACGGCCTGTTCAACTCGGACAACGTCATCGTCGCTCCCGGCGTCTCCAACGGCGCCCACCACTTCCACGACTACGTCGGCAACCAGGGCAACAACGCCTTCGCGAGCGACGACGACCTCGCGAAGGCCGGGACGAGCTGTGTCGACCAGGGCGACAAGTCCTCCTACTACTGGCCGGTGCTGCGCCTGCAGAACGGCACCCAGGAGCGGGACGCCGGATCCCCGGGCGGCGGCACGGAGGGCAACGCGGGCCAGATCGTCACACCCAAGCAGGTCACGCTGACCTTCGTGGGCAACCCGCGCGGCAAGGTCACCGCCATGCCCCGCCTGCTGCGCATCATCACCGGCGACGCCAAGGCCTTCGTCAACGGGCCCGGCAACGCCAACGCGTCCTGGAGCTGCACCGGTTACGAGAACCGGCAGCTGAAGGACAAGTACCCGCTGTGTCCGCCGGGCAGTGCCGTGGTGCGCACCTTCCGGTTCCAGAGCTGCTGGGACGGCCGCAACATCGACAGCGCCAACCACCGCACCCACGTGGCCTTCACCGCCCCCGACGGCTCCTGCCCGGCCGGCTTCAGCGCCATTCCGCAGCTGGTCCAGCGCCTCGTGTACGACGTCAAGGCACCGAGCCTGCAGGACGGCGGCCGTACGGTCCCGCTGTTCGCGGTCGACTCCTTCCCCGAGCAACTGCACAAGCCCGTCACCGACCACGGCGACTTCATCAACGTCTTCGACGAGAGCCTGATGCGCGAGATGGTCGACTGCATCAACTCCGGCCGCACCTGCGGCCCGGGAGGCGACGACTCCGGTACGACGCCGACGCCCACGGCGAGTTCCGGCTCCGGCACGACGGCCACGCCGGGCACTGGTACGACGGCCACGCCGGGCGACGGCACGACGGAGCAGCCCGGCGCCAGCGCCACCGCGACCTCCGCCCCGGCACCCTCGGCTTCCCAGCCGGGCGAGGAACCGAGGACCGACGCGAAGACCACGCCGGACCGCACCAAGCAGGACCACACCACCAAGCAGGACCACACCGCCAAGCAGGACCACACCACCAAGCAGGGCCGCACCACCGATCAGAACCGTTCGAACAAGCCGGGGCACCCCTCCCAGCAGGACAGGCCCACGGCATCCGCACCGCCCACCCCCTCGCCCACCCAGTCCGCGCCCGCCCGGTCACCGTCCGCCCGGGCCACCGCCGCCGGATACGTCCCGCCCACCACCGCGCAGCCCCAACCCCAGGGCACCCAGGGCGCACTCGCGGAGACCGGTACGCACCTGTGGCCCGCCGCCCTCGGCACCCTGCTCGCCATGTCGGGCCTGATCATGCTGCTGCGGGCCAGGCGCCTGCGGTACTGACGCCCGCCGCCCGCGAACCAGGCCGTCTCCCGCAGGAGGCCCACTTCACGGAGTGGGCCTCAGGCCGACCCGGCGGTCAGTCGGTCCCGAGTGCCTTGCCGTAGACCGTGGAACTGCGCCGGACCGTCATGCCGAGGCGCTCGTACAGCGGGAGCGCGCCCGTGCCGGAGTGCGTCCACAGCGTGCAGGCCGGCCTGCCCAGGCGGTGGAAGCTGCGGAACGCCTCCCGCAGCAGGGTGCGGGCGATGCCCCGGTCGCGGTGGTCGCGTCGTACCGCGACCCGTTCGACGTACCCCTCGTCGTTGCCCGGAACGTCCAGTGACAGCACGGCCCCGATCAACTGGTCGCCGGCGAAGGCCAGCGGGGACGCCGCCGGCAGGAACGCGGCCCGTTCGACGGTGCGCCGAGCCCATTCCTCGTAGGTCTTCCGCCGCGGCTGCCACTCGTCGAAGGCGTCCTCGGTGAGCTGGTACGCGGCCTGTTCGTCGCCCTGCCGGAAGGGCCGTACGGTGATGCCCGCCGGCGGATCGGGCACCTCCGGTTCGCCGGGCAGGGCGATCTCCAGCAGCCACTCGGTGACGAGCGGGCCGTACCCGCCGGCCCGCAGGAGCGCGGTCGCGGCGCGATCGGTGTCCGGGACCGTCTGCGCCAGCCGGTCGCTGCCCGCCTGCCGGGCCCGGCTCTCGGCCCACGCGAGCAGCGCACCGCCAAGGCCCCGCCCCTGGTGAGCGGGGTGGACGTGCACTCTGGCCCGCCGCCCGCGCACCCAGCCGTAGCCGGCCGGCCCGCCGGTTCCGTCGTGCACGAGCAGGGTGTCGTACTCCGGGCGCAGTCCGGGCAGTGCGAGCTCGGCGGCGATCCGGTCGGCGGCGGTCTCGGGGCGGCCGTGCAGGGCGCGCTCGCAGGCGGCGACCAGGCCGTGGATCGCGGCCGCGTCGGCGGTGGTCGCGGATCGGCACCGGTAGCCGGGCGGCAGCCCCTGCGGGCGCAGATCGGGCATGAGTGCATCCGCGCCGGTCACGGCAGCCCCTCTCGTCTTTCCCGTGCACAGCCCTACCCCGCCGCGCCGCCCGCCACGCCCGCCGTTTGCGAGGCACCGCGGGCGCACGGCAGGGTGCGGGGTGTGCCTACCTTGCTGATCGTCCATCACACCCCGTCGCCCAACTGCCAGGCGCTGTTCGAGGCCGTCGTCTCCGGCGCCACGACACCGGAGATCGAGGGCGTCAGCGTCGTCCGCCGGGCGGCCCTGGCCGCGACCGCCTCCGACGTCCTGGAAGCCGACGGTTATCTGCTCGGCACCCCGGCGAACCTCGGTTACATGTCCGGCGCGCTGAAGCATTTCTTCGACCAGATCTACTACCCGTGCCTGGACGAGACGCGGGGCCGGCCGTTCGGTTACTACGTCCACGGCGGCAACGACGTCACCGGCGCCGTCCGCGCCATCGAGACCGTGACCACCGGCCTCGGCTGGCGCCGCGCGGCGGACGCGGTGACCGTCACCGGCGAGCCCGGCAAGGCCGACACGGAGGCGTGCTGGGAGCTCGGGGCCACGGTCGCGGCGGGGCTGATGCCGGGCGGATGAGCGCGCCGGTCGGGCGCCGGGGGACCTTCACGTTCAGGTTCGGGCGTCCGCTACCTGGAGGGATGAAGGTGCGGGCCCCGTGACCCTGGCCGACGATGGGACCGGGGCCGCGCCCTTGCGGTGCGGCGAACCCTGTCATGTGTCGTCGTACGTCGTCGAGCGAGGGAGCGTCGGATGCGAGCGGACAGCCACGCACCCGGCCGGTCCGCGCCGGACGGCCAGGACGCGGGAGCAGTGCTGCGCCGGTGCGCCCGGGACGTGGCGGACGTCGCCGAGGGCATCCGCGCGGTGTCCGAGCGCACCAGTACCGCGCTCTTCGCGCCGCTACCGACCGCCTCCGCGCGTCGCCGTCGCCGTACCGGCCTCGCCGCCCGGTGGGCGCTGCTGCGGTCCCTGACGAACAAGCAGGGGCTCGGCGGCTCGGCGATCACCGCGCCGAAGGGCATGGGCCCGGTGCTCGGCGCGGCCGGTCAGGCGCTGGGCCGGGAGAGCCTGGCCGCGCTGCTCGCCGTCACCGCGCTGCGCCTCGGGATCTCCGCCGTGCTGGTCGACCACCCCGAGTTCGCACGCGACCCGGGCCTACGGCGGCTGAGGGAGGCGGTCACCGCCCACCGCGACCGGGAGGCCGTACGGGCCCTGCGCGCACTGTTCCGGGACCGGGGCGCCCAGCGCGCCCTGTCCGGGCCGGGCCCGCTGATGGCCGGACTCCTCGCCGTCCGCGCCCTGTTGGACGAGGGCGCGAAGAACGGCGAGGCCGCCTGGGCGCGCGCTGCCGGGCGTGAGCCGCACACCGATCCGCCGCGCGGCATCAGCGCCGCACACCCCGCGGCCAGGGACCGGAGCGAGGGTGCCGCCGAGGCCGTCGACCTCACCGATCAGGAGAAGCAGTTCATCGCCACCGAGGGCTCCTTCCTCGGCTTTCTGCGCAACATCGAGGTGCTGTCCACCGACGGGCGGATCCTCGTGCAGAACGTGCGCGGCCCCGACGGTGTCGTCCGGTACGTCGTCCAGGCCCCCGGCAGGGCACCGGGCCGCCCCCGCCACGACTCCCCGCAGGACTTCGCCGGCGCCTGGCGCACCCTGTTCATGGCCGACTCGCCCGGCACCCGCGCGGTCCTGCTCGCCCTGGCGGACTACGGCATCCCGCGCGGCGCCGACCTCGCGCTGATCGGGCACGGCGAGGGCGGGATCGCCCTGATGCACCTGGCCCAGGACGAGGAGTTCTGCCGCACCTACCGGGTCACGCACGTGGTCGCCGTCGGCTCCCCGGCCGACGGCAAGAAGCCCGCCGACCCGCGCACCTGGGTCGCGAGCATCACCAACCAGCACGACATCGTGCCCGTCCTGGACGGCCGGGGCGCGCGCCCCGCGTCCGAGCCGCACCCGAACCGGTACGAGGCCAACTACGGCGGGCCCACCCACGAGTTCCCGCTGTGCCATCTGCTCCGCGAGTACATCGAGCACCTGCGCACGGTGATTCCCGGGGCCCGCAAGGACGTCGACGAGGCACTCGCGGCCTACCGGGGCCCGATCGTGCGCACCCAGGCCTACCAGCTCAAGGACCGCGCCCATCCGCCCGAGGGCTACCCCTTCCTCACCCTGCCCACCACCTCGGTCCCCACGACGGTCGGTCCGGTCGACGTGCCGGTGCGCTACTACGACTCCGCCGCCGCCCACCTCTGCTACCCCGTCTCCACCGACGCGGTACGCGGACTGCTGCCCGAGATCGGCTGGCTGACCCCGAGCCGGCTGGGCCGGCGGGCCCTGGCCGTACTCTCGGTGTACGAGCACCGCTGCACCACCATCGGCCCGTACACCGAGATCGCCCTGTCCGTCCTGGTCGACGACCTGTGGCACCCCCGCCCGTACGACGTCGCCGTGGACCTGCTGCGCCGCGTCGACCTGCGCCGCACCGGCCGTTACGTCCTCTCCCTTGCCGTCACCAGCGAGGAGGCCCGCGTGGTCGCCCGGGAGATCTGGGGCCAGCCCGCGATGCGGACGACCGCCGAGGCCGACCTGAGGGCCCGGGCGATCGACGTCCGGTCCGGGGACCTCGGGCTCACCGTCGAGGGCCCGCTCGGACCGGGCCTGCGCTGCCCGCAGGCCGACCGGGTCCTGTACGGCCGCAAGGGCGAGAGCTCCGTACGCACGCTGGTCCGGGCCCACGGCAGGCTGCGCCTGCACACCGGCACCGGAGTCCGGCTGCGGCTGGACACCGCCGCGGCCGAACCCCTCGCCGGACAGCTGCGCCGGCTCGGCATCGACCGGGCCCGGCCCCTGTTCCTGCTGACCTGCCCCCAGTTCATGCTCCACCGCAGCGCCGGCGCCGCCCTGCCGCGCTGAACGTCCCGTACCCCAACCCGTCCGATGGGAGCCGCCATGGTGACCGAGTCCCCCGAGCGATCACGGCCCCGGCCGACGAACCCCTCGAACACGCCGGCACCTTGCGGAGTGACGCCGACCTCATGGACGGTTACGCCCGTCAACTGCTCGCCACCGCGGCCACGCTGAGCGGCTGCCCCGCGGCACCCGAGTGGAGCCGCCCCACCCTGGAGCAGCAGGCCGCCGCCTGCACCACGGCCGCCGAACAACTGCGCACCGCCGCCGCGGCGTTGGACACCCACGCGCGGGCCGGGGACTGAGCGCCCGTCGCCCGGAGCGAACGGAGGGGACGCGAGCGCCGACGGCGATCCAGGGCATGGCGTCGGTGTCGTACACCTGGTGCCCGAGGTATCCCGCTCCGGGGGCCCCGCACCGCCGTCAGGGCTTGCGGGCCAGCCCCGCGAACACCGGCTGCTCCCCGCGCACCCGCATGCCCGGCTCGGGGTGCCAGCGGGTCGCCGGCACGACGCCCGGCTCGCACAGGTCCAGGCCGTCGAAGAACCGGGTCACCTCGGCGTGCGAGCGCGCCCGGACGGGGGTGCCGGCGGAGCGGTAGACGGCCGCGATCCGCTCCCAGACCTCCGGGTCGAACTCGGCGCTGACGTGGGTGAGCGTCAGAAAGCTGCCGGACGGCAGCGGCTCCAGCAGTGTCCGCACCACACCGTACGGGTCCTGCTCGTCGGTGACGAACGGCAGCAGCGCGATCAGCGACAGGCCCACGGGCCGGTCGAGGTCCAGATGCGCGCGGGCGTACGCCACGATCCGCTCCGGCTCGCGGACGTCGGCGTGCAGATAGGCGGTACGGCCCTCGGGCGTGCCGTGCAGCAGGGCTTCGGCGTGCCGCAGCACGATCGGGTCGTTGTCGGCGTACACCACCCGGGCGCTCGGGGTGACCACCTGCACGACCTGGTGGAGGTTGGGCTCGGTGGGGATCCCGGTGCCCACGTCCAGGAACTGGTCGACGCCCTGACGGGCGACGAAGCGGGCGGCCCGGTGCATGAACTCGCGATTGGCCCAGGCCGTGTCCCTGACGCCCGGGAAGAGCTCCAGCACCTTGCTCGCGGCCTCGGCGTCGACGGCGTAGTGGTCCTTGCCGCCCAGGAACCAGTCGTACATCCGGGCGGAGTGCGGCTTGCTCGTGTCGATCCGCTCCGGGCTGAATCCGGTGTCTGTCACGTCGGCTCTCCGTGGGGGTGGGGTGGGGGGTGAGCGGGTGGTCTTCAGCGGCAGCGGGAGGCCGCCGCGCTGTCGTGGCGGTGCCAGACGGCCTCGACCACACGGCCGTCGGGCAGGGTGTGCCGGGGCCGCCCCTCGTCCGGTACGAATCCGGCGAGGACCAGGGCCCGCCGGCTCGCGGTGTTCCCGGGTTCCGCGCCCGCCCGGACCGTGCTCAGCCCGGCATGGGTGTGCGCGAGCGCCGCACCCGCGCGGAACAGCTCCGCGCCCAGGCCCTGGCCGCGGCACGCCGGCGCCAGCCAGCCGCCCAACTCGCCGGCACGGCGGTCCAGTTCGACGGCGCCGGCATAGCCGAGGCCGGATCTGCGCACACAGACCAGCAGCAGCGGGTCGTCCGGACCGGGGGCGTACGGCTGCGCCAGAGTCCGGGGCACCCGGCGGCCGTCGTCACCGGCCGGACGCCAGGCGAGCAGCGCCCTGCGGGTGGCGGGGTCGGGCAGGACCTCGTCCGCCTGGGTGCCGAGCCAGCGCTGCGCCTCGGCATCGGCGCAGGCGGCGAGCGCCGCCGCCACGTCCAGCCGGGTCCGGGGTGTGAACAGCAACAACCGTTCGGTGGCCAGCACATGCCGGCCGACCCCGGGCTCGCACTGCCCCGGCATGGGCAGCTGTGACCCGGCCCGCCTTCGGCGCATCACCGACCAGACCATGCACACCCCTGACGGAACGGCCCACCGCGGGAACGGAACGCTGCGGATCCAGATCCCCGGCGGATGCGGACTTCCCGCACCGGCGGCGAATCTACCGGGGTTTGGGGGTGGGCGGGCTTGGTTTCGAGGCGTGGAGAGCGTGCGGGGCTTTCACGGGTTAGCGGGATGCAGGGGAGTGCCGTGTGGGGTCTTCGGCTCAGTCGGCCTGTTCCTGGGAGCCGGGCTTGGGGCGGGTGCGGGTCCAGGACGGGTCGGCGGACGGGGCGGGGGTGGGGGTGGGGGTGGTGTGGTGCATGGGTCATCCTTCGGACTAGTGGGGGATGGTCCGGGGCGGTGCGGTCGGTTCGGCGGGGCCTGGTGTCATGCGAGGCCGTACGACAGCTCCGCCCAGACGACTCGGGCGGACCGGCCGGACACCGGCGTCACGCCCCAGTCGACGCTCAGCGCGTGGACCAGGAACAGCCCGCGCCCGTGCTGGTCGTCGGGGCGGTGGCGGCGCACCACCGGTAGCGCGGGGCCGCCTTCCTGGTCCTCGACCTCGATCCGTATGCGGTCCGCCGTGCCGTGCAGCCGGCACGCGATCCGCTCACCGGCCGTGTGCACAACGGCGTTCGTGACCAGTTCAGAGATCACCAGGACCGCGCTGTCCCTGGGTTGTTCCGATACGCCCCAGGCGGTCAGCAGGTGCTGTACGACACGACGGGCGGTGCCGACGGCCGCCGGCTGGGCCGGCAGATCGAAGGCGGCGGCGGAACGAGGCAGCGGGTGCCCGGAGGCGAGCCGGTCGGGGCCGAGGGGCCCAGGGAGTCGACCGAGGCGCTCGCCTCCGGGTGGTCTCAAGACACCGGCCGGGACCGGCGGCCGGTGTGGATGCTCCACGGCGTCCGCCGCGGCCGTGTCCGGGGCCGGGCGCGGTGCATCCCCCATGTCCGCCCGCGGGAGCGGTCCGTCGCCGGTGCCCGGCCACTGGTCTCGTCGCCCTGCGCTGTCCGCCGCCCGGTGCGGCCTGCCGGGCCCGTCCGGAGCCTGGTATGTCCGGTCCATGGTGTCCGAGACCTGGTGTGACCAAGCCACGGCGTCTGAGGCCCGGTGTGACACCTCCGCGCTGTTCGGGACCCGGTTGGGCTGACCCTCGCCACTCTGGGCTGGCTGTGCCCGGACCGCGCTGTTCGCGGGCGGAAGGGGTCGGCTCGGGCTGTCCGGGAGCCGGTGCGATCCGTCCGTGTTCTCCGTGGCCAGGTGGGGCTGGCCCGTGTCATCCAGGGCCGGGTGTGCCCGGTCCGCAGCGGGAAGCGGTCGGCTCGGGCTGTCCGGGAGCCGGTGCGAACCATCGGTGCTGTCCGGAAGCTGGTGGGGCTGTCCGGCGGCATCCAGGGCTCTGTGGGTCCGGTCTGCGGTGTCCGGGAGCCGGTGCGATCCGTCCGTGTTCTCCGTGGCCCGGTGGGGCTGACCCGGGCCATCCGGGGCTCCGTATGCCCGGTCCCCAGGCGGCAGCGGTCGGCTCGTGCTGTCCGGGAGGAGGCGTGCCCCGTCCGTGCTGTCCGGTGTCCGGCGGGGCCGCCCTGTGCCGCCCACAGCTCGGTATGGCCCGGCCGCAGCCGAAGACGGCCCGCTCGTGTCGTCCGGAGTTCCCTCCTGTGGGTGGTCTGCGCCGGCAGGCTCCCGGTGCCGGCGCTTGGTGGAATCCGGCGCCTCGTGTGCGTCATCCGTGGGCCGGTAATCGCGGGGGGCCACGGGCGGGCGTGGCGGGCCGAAGGGCAGGGGTGGTCGGTGGAGCGGTGGGGGGAGGGAGGGCGGAGCCATCGCCGTGCGCCTTCGTGTGGGGGGTGTCGGTCTCGCGCCGACCGCTCGCGCAGCGGACGACACACCGCCTCCCGGGAGGCCGTGGTGCGGTCCGGTCTCCCCCAACCCGGCCGCGCCGCCCGCTCCTTGGTCGGTCGGAGCAGAGGCACCATTTTCCCACCCGCCAACAACGCTCCGCAACCAGCAAGTTGAAATTTGCAAGTGGCCAAGTGCATGCTGCTTCAGCCAGAACGTGATCGAATGGGTCGGGCAAGCGATCGTGTGGGACGGTGTCCCTGGGACCTGGTGAGGGGGTGGGGCGTGACCGCGGAGACCGACTGGGGCGGCGCCCCCTCCGTCCTGCGCATGATCCTCGGCCGGCAACTGGAGGAGCTGCGCACCCGCGCCGGCCTCAGCTACGACGAGGCGGGCGCCGCCATCGGGGTCAGCCACTCCACCATCCGCCGCATGGAGGCCGCCAAGGTGGCCCGCCTGCGGCTCGCGGACGCCGAGAAGCTGCTCCAGGTCTACGGCGTCAGCGACCGGGACGAGATCGACACCTTTCTGCAGTCCGTGCGGGAGGCCAACAAACGCGGCTGGTGGCACACCTACCGCGATGTGATGCCCGACTGGTTCGCCGCATATCTCAGCCTGGAACAGGCGGCGTTGCAGATCCGCGCGTACGAGAACCAGTTCGTGCACGGCCTGTTGCAGACCGAGGACTATGCCCGCGCCCTGCTCGGCGCCGAGAACCCGCACGCCTCGGCCGAGGCCACCGAACGCCGGGTCGCGCTGCGCATGCGCCGCCAGGAGCTCCTGGCCCGCGAGGCGCCGCCCAGGCTGTGGGTGCTGATGGACGAGACCGTGCTGCGCTGGCCGGTCGGCGGACCGGAGGTGATGCGGACGCAGATCGACCACCTCGTCGAGGTCAACCGGCTGCCCCATGTGACCCTGCAGCTCATGCCGTTCGCCCATGGCCCACATCCGGCGATGCGGGCGGGCGCCTACCATCTGTTCCGGTTCCGGGCCCGCGAACTGCCCGACATCGTCTACCTGAGCGGTCTGGTCGGGGCCGTCTACCTCGACAAGGCGGACGACGTCGTGGTGTACCGGGAGGCGCTGGACCGGCTCGGCGCCCAGGCCGCACCCGCCCGGAAGACCGAGGCTCTGCTCGGCGCGATCCGCAAGGAGCTGTGACGCACCTGTTCGTACGCAAGCCCCCCACCCCCCGACTCGCATGGGAGACACGGCGTTGCCCGACAACGGATGGCCGGCCGACCGGATCGACACCGAGAACGCCCACTCGGCCCGTATCTACGACTACATTCTCGGCGGCAAGGACTACTACCCCGCCGACAAGGAGGCCGGCGACGCCATGGCCGGGGAGTGGCCCGCGCTCCCGGTCCACATGCGCGCCAACCGCGACTGGATGAACCGCGCCGTGCGCTGGCTCGCCGAGGAGGCGGGCATGCGCCAGTTCCTGGACATCGGCACCGGCATCCCGACCTCGCCCAACCTGCACGAGATCGCCCAGGCCGTGGCTCCCGAGTCCCGGGTCGTCTACGTCGACAACGACCCGATCGTCCTCACCCTGTCCCAGGGCCTGCTGGCCAGCGCGCCCGAGGGCCGTACCTCCTACATCGAGGCCGATTTCCGTGACCCGGCGGCCATTCTGGACGCCCCGGAGCTGCGCGAGACGCTGGACCTGGACAAGCCGGTCGCGCTCACGGTCATCGCCATCGTCCACTTCATGCTCGACGAGGACGACGCGGTCGGTGTCGTACGCCGGCTTCTGGAGCCGCTGCCGTCCGGCAGCCATCTGGCGATGTCCATCGGCACCGCCGAGTTCGCGCCCGAGGAAGTGGGCCGGGTCGCCCGCGAGTACGCGGCCCGCAAGATGCCGATGCGGCTGCGCACCCTCGACGAGGCCCATGAGTTCTTCGAGGGCCTGGAGCTGGTCGAACCGGGCATCGTCCAGGTGCACAAGTGGCACCCCGACGGCACCGGCGAGCAGAACATCCGCGACGAGGACGTCGCGATGTACGGCGCGGTCGCCCGTAAGCCCTGACAGACCGACGGCAAGCCCCGGCAGACCAGGGGCCGGGGTCCGACCCACCTCCCGGACCCCGGCCCCGCCCCTTTCCCACGGCCGCTCGGGCGGCGCCCCGGCCGGTAGCGTGAGCCCATGTACGCCACCCGAGTCTCCCGGCGCGTGCAGGCGCCCCCGCACGCCGTCTACCGGGCCCTGACCGACCCGGACGCGATCGCGGCCTGGCGCGTCCCGGCCGGCATGACCGCCCGCGTCCACACGTTCGACGCCCACGAGGGCGGCACCTTCCGGGTCTCCCTGACCTACGACGACGCGTTCGCCGCCGGCAAGTCGGGCCGGCACACGGACACCTACCACGGCCACTTCGCCCGGCTCGTGCCCGGCGCCCTGGTGGTCGAGGTGTTCGCGTTCGAGACGGAGGACGAGGCCGTGCGCGGCACCATGACCATGACGACCACGCTCACCGCGGCCGGCGGCGGCACGGACGTGGAGATCCTGCACGAGGGCATCCCCGACGCCGTTCCCCGCGAGGACAACGAACAGGGCACCCGGATGGCCCTGGACAATCTCGCCCGACTCGTCGAGGGAAAGGGCGCGCATAGGCCGTCCCAAGGGGAATGACCGAAAGGGCGCGGAAATCCGACCGGAATTCGGCACAACCTTCCGGCTGCCTCATGTTCTGGGGATCGGGTGGGAAAAAAGGCCCGGAGAAACGGAACCGGCGCGAGGGAAATGAGGTCTTACGGTCCGTCGACGGCCGGGATCGGCCTGGTCGTACCGAAACCGGGGGAAAGAGACGTATGTCCGTCCGCAGTCGCAAGACCCTGATCACCGCGGTGGCCCTCACCGGCGGCCTCACCCTGGCCGCCGTGACACCGGCCCTCGCGGGCACCGCCGCCAGCCACACCGCCCGTGCCACCGCCGTGTCCTCCGCCCAGGGCGACCCGCGCAACGTCACCCAGCACGTGGCCGACTTCTACGGCGCCTACATCGACGCCGTCTGGTCCACCGACGACAGGTCCGCGGGCGAGGCCGCCAAGGCGCTGCGTGCCTTCTACCTTTCCTCCGCCGCCCAGAAGAAAGTCGCCGCCTTCGAGAAGAAGGAGCACGCCGACGGCGTTCTCTTCGCGCAGAACGTGCCGGTGAAGTGGCAGGTCAGCTACACCGGTTCCGGCGCCGGCCACGCCACCAGCCGGGTCACGCTCACCTGGAGCGACGGACCGCGCGCCGAGGTCAGCAGGATCGACGTCCAGTCCGACCTGAAGACCCTCAAGATCACCGACCTCAAGTCGGTTCGCTGACCGGGGGCGTGCGGTCCCGCCCCGCCCCCACTCGGGGCGGGGCTCACGCCTGCCGTGGCAGATCCGCCGTACGTGATCGGGGTCGTCCGTGTGAGCGGGCTTCGCCGGCGCCACACCCTGGGCGACGGCACCGTCACCCCTGCCGGAAGCTGTCCGCGCCGGCGGCCCGGCCGTGGTGGCGGCGCCGGTCGACGGCCGTGCGGTGCAGCGCGATGAGCGCGGCGTCGTCGTCCAGCCGGCCCCCGGCGTGGGTGAGCAGGTCGCGCCGCACATGGTGCATCAGCGCCTCGGGACTGTCGTCGGTCCAGTGCACGGCCCGCTCGGTGAGCGGATAGAACCGGCCGTGGGTGTCCCTGGCCTCCACCACACCGTCGGTGTAGAGCAGGAGCGTGTCGCCGGGCTCGAAGGAGAACACGTCCAGCGTGTGCTCGGTGGTCTCGTGCTGCACCCCGAGCGGCGGCGACGGGTGCAGGCTCGGCACGGTGACGGCGTGGCCGGGACTCAGCAGCAGGGGCGGCGGATGGCCGCAGCTGGTCATCCGGGTGACCGGATCCCGGTCGGGGATCTCCACCAGCAGCGCGGTGGCGAACCGTTCGCCCGCCTCCTCCGGCGGTTCCAGGTCCGCCGCGTAACGGGTGACGCTCTGCTCCAGCACGGTGGCCAGCTCGGCGAGCGGCATGTGCCGGTGCGCGCTCTCCCGGAACGCGCCGAGCAGCAGCGCGGCCTCGCCGATGGCGGCCAGGCCCTTGCCGCGCACATCGCCGATCAGAACGCGGACCGCGCCGTCGCACCGGGTCGCCGCGTACAGGTCGCCGCCGATCTGTGCCTCGTCCTCGGCGGCCAGGTACAGCGAGGCGATCCGCAGCGGGCCGATCTGCTCGGGCAGCGGCCACATCAGCACGTGCTGCGCGGCCTCGGCAACCGTGCGGACCTGGGCCAGCTGCGCCTGCCGGCGCTCGCGCAGGGCGCTGTAGACCACCAGCAGTGCCGAGAGCACGGCGAGGGTGATGATCTGCACGACATGGTTCGAGGTGCCGATCCCGCCGTGGGTGAAACCGATGATGACCTGGGCGGCGATGGCCAGCGCGCCGATGGCCGCCGTGGTCCGCGGCCCGGCGAAGGACGGCGTGAGCGCGGGCGCGATCACCAGTGCCGGGCCGAGGTGCACGTTGGCGGGGGCATGCATGTCGACCACCGTGATCACCACGATGAGCACTACCGGAAGCAGCAACAGAGCGTGTGCCGACTGCCACGGCTGCCACGGACCCACCTTGGACAGGGGCCTCATTCCTACAGCGTGCTCCCACGCCGGACACGATGCACGTCACTCGGGAAGAATCGGGGGCCGTGCCGCCGGTGAAGCGAAGGCCACCGTCAGCTGCGTCACGGCTCTGGGGAACACGGCCCGTCCCGGTCGCGCGTACGGCCCTCGCCAGCCGCCGCCGGAATCTCGCCGCCGGCACTCCGCCGCTGGTCGGGCGGCTGAGCAGCCCCGATCCGCCCGGTGGTACGCGGTGTCGGGGCGGTCGCGCCGGGTACCCGTACGACCCCCGGGGGCGAACCGGGGTGCAGGGTGCCGCGAACGGAGATGCCATGACGCACAACGGGGAGGACACCGCGCCCCTCCGGCGGCCGGAGGTCACCGAGCTCCGCCTCGCCGCGGGCGGGCCGGGGGACCCGGCCGCGCCCGCGCCGGCCCGGCCGGACCTGCCGCAGGACCGCAGCCAGGCCATCCTGGAGGCCGCCAAGCAGATCGGCGCCCTGCTGAAACGCGCCGGCCACCCCTTCGCGCTGGCCGGGAGCGTGGCCGTATACGCCCACGGAGGCAGCCGGTACCTTCAGCACGACGCCGACTTCTGCGTGCTGCCCGACGACGCCGACGCGGTGTCCGCCACCCTTCGCGAGGCCGGTCTCGGCGTCCGCACCCCGCCTGAGGACTGGCTGCTGAAGACCACCTGCCAGGGGCAGAACGTCGACATCATCTTCGCCCTCGCGCACCAGCGCGTCACCAAGGACATGCTCGAGCGCGCCCATGTCCTGCCGGTCGACTCGGTCCTGATGCCCGTCCTGGCTCCGACCGACCTGATCCACAGCCTGATCAGCGCCTTCTCGGAGCACTACTGCGACTTCGGGGCCGTCCTGCCGGTGGCCCGTGCCGTCCGCGAGAAGGTCGACTGGGACGAGCTGCGGGCGGCCTGCGGCGACCAGCCCATGCCGGCCGCCTTCCTCTTCCTCCTCGAACGGCTGAACGTGATCGACCCCCAGGAGGGGCAGCCATGACCGACACCAGCCCGCCGCCCGCGTCGGCGGCCGGCAACCTGGACTACCGCGTCGCCCACCTCGCCGAGCGCCTGGCCGCCGGGCCGCTCGGGGAACTGGGCGTACGACTGGAGCTGCGCGGCGAGGCCGTCCTGCTGACCGGCACCGTGTCGTCCACCCAGTGCCGGGACGACATCCTGCGCCTGGCCCGCGAGGAACTGGCGGGGCATCCCGTCCACTGCGACATCATGGTCGCCGGGACCTCCTCGCCCGACCACGGGGAGGACCTGACATGATCCGCGTCGCGGCCGTCGGGGACATCCACATGGCCCCCGAAAGCCAGGGAACGCTGCGCCCCTCCTTCGAGACGCTGCCGAGGTGCGCCGACATCCTGCTCCTCGCCGGGGACCTCACGCGGCACGGCACCCCGGAGGAGGCCGCGGTCGTCGCCCGGGAGATCAAGGACGTCGGTGTGCCGGTCGTCGCCGTCCTGGGCAACCACGACTACCACGACGAGCGGCCGGAGGAGGTCTCCGCGATCCTCCGGGACGCCGGCGCCCATGTGCTGGAAGGACAGGCCGCCGTCGTCAGCGCACACGAGGCCCGCATCGGCGTCGCCGGGACGAAGGGCTTCGGCGGCGGATTCGTCGGACGCTGCGCCGGGGAGTTCGGCGAACCGATCATGAAGGAGTTCGTCCGCTACAGCCGCCGCTGCGCAGACGGACTGCAGAACGCCCTGAAGGACCTGGCCGACTGGAACTGCGACGTACGGATCGCCCTGACCCACTTCTCGCCCGTGCCGGACACCCTGGCCGGGGAGCCGCAGGAGATCTATCCGTTCCTCGGCAGCTATCTGCTCGCCGAGGCGATCGACACCGTCGGCGCCGACCTCGCCGTGCACGGCCACGCCCACGCCGGCTCCGAGCACGGCATGACCAGCGGCGGGGTCCGGGTGCGGAACGTGGCCCAGCCGGTCATCGGGCAGGCCTTCCACGTGTACCGCCTGCCGACCCACGAGGAGCACGCGCAGGGGTGAACGCCGCCCGGCCGGTCGAGCGGGCCACCGGCGACCGGGACGCCGCGAGCAGACCCACGGTCCGTACGCAGGGCTTGTTCCCAGTGCCTCCGCCGGTCCGGGCCCGTGCTGATGGCTCCCGTCAATACACCCGCGTCAGCAGCTCCAGCACCTCTGCCTCCTCCGGCAGCCGCGGCGCGTTCTTCGTCACCGCGTCCGCGGTCGCGCCCGCCGCGATGGCCGGCAGCAGGTCGCGGTCGGTGCCCAGCTCGCGCAGCGGGCGCTTGATGTCCAGTGCCCCGCACTGTTCCCGTACCGCCGTGACGGCCGCCCGCGCCCAGTCGCCGTCGTCGGGCGGTGGCACCCGCATCGCCCGCGTCGCCTGCTCGTACGCCGCCCCCGCCGCCGGTGCGCTGAACTCCATGACCTCTTCCAGGACGGCGGCCAGGGCAACACCGTGCGGGGTGCCGGTGTGGGCGGTGAGCGCGTGGCCGATGCCGTGGACCAGGCCGAGCCCGGAGAGGGTCAGGGCCTGGCCCGCCAGGTGGGCGCCCATCATCAGTTCGGCGCGCGCGTCGAGGTCCGAGCCGTCCCGGTGGGCGGCCGGCAGCGCACGGCTGACCATGCCCACCGCCTGGGTGGCGCAGGCCACGGAGAAGGCGTTCGCGCCGCGCGAGGCCGGCGACTCGATGCCGTGGACGAGCGCGACGATGCCGGTCGCGGCCGTCGCGGCCGGCGGCAGGCAGAGCGTCAGCTCCGGGTCGAGCAGGGCGGCCTGCGGCCTGACGGACGGGTGGCCGATGTACACCTTGCGGCAGGCCGCCGCGTCCTCGATCAGGCCGAAGCCGTTCCCTCCGAGGTTCTCGCGGTCACCGCGTTCGGGCTGATCGCCCGCTGGGTCAGGGCGGTGGCCCCGAGTCCGGCCGGGACCACCGCCGCGCTCGCCGGAACGCGTCTGCCACGCAGATACGGCACCCACCCCGGGAACACCTCGCCCCATCGGCGGGGCCGTGTCCGGTATGCGGCGCCCCTAGCGATTCACGGCTCGCATACCCGCCTCGTCATACCGCTCACCCGCCGCCGCGGGCAGCTCGGCATCGATGCGGGCCAGGTCCTCCTTGGTCAGCTCGATTCCGACCGCGCCGGCGTTCTGCTCCAGGTAGGTGCGCCGCTTGGTGCCCGGGATCGGCACCAGGTCCTCGCCCTGGGCCAGCACCCAGGCGATGGCCAGCTGGGCCGGCGTGACGTCCTTCTCGGCGGCGATCTCCTTGACCTTCGCCGCCAGCCGCAGGTTCGCCTCCAGGTTGGCGTCCGTGAAGCGCGGGTTGTTGCGCCGGAAGTCGTTCGCGTCCAGCTCGTCCGGCGAGGTGAAGCGCCCGGCGAGGAAGCCGCGGCCGAGCGGGGAGTACGGCACGAAGCCGATGCCCAGCTCCCGGCAGGCGGGCAGCACCTCGGCCTCCACGTCCCGCGTCCACAGCGAGTACTCGCTCTGCACGGCGGCGATCGGATGCACGGCGTGCGCCCGCCGGATGGTCTCCGCGCCGGCCTCGCTCAGCCCGATGTGCCGCACCTTGCCCTGCTGGACCAGTTCGGCCAGCGCCCCGACCGTCTCCTCGATGGGCACGTTCGGGTCGACCCGGTGCTGGTAGTACAGGTCGATGTGGTCGGTGCCCAGCCGCTCCAGCGAACCGTGGATCGACTCACGGACGTGCTCGGCGGAGCCGTCCTGCCGGCCGATCGTCGTCATGTCGCCCGGTACGGCGTTGTCCATCCGGTAGTTGAACTTGGTCGCGATCACGTACTCGTCGCGGTGCCCCCGGATCGCCTCGCCGACCAGCGACTCGTTGGTCAGCGGCCCGTACACCTGCGCGGTGTCGAGGAAGTTGATCCCCAGTTCCAGGGCGCGCCGGATGGTCGCGAGGCCCTCCTCCTGGTCGGCGGAGCCGTAGAAGGCGGACATGCCCATACATCCAAGGCCGAGAGCCGATACCTCGAGGTCCCGCAGACTGCGCTTCTGCATGTGATGTCCCAGCCTTTCCCGCACACTCGATCGTCGTCGCGTACGGCAGGCAGGGGATCCCTCACGAGCCGTACGTCTGCGACGCTACGAGTTGGAGCGCTCTCGAAGTCAAGCAACGCTCCGCGCAAGGCCGGGAATCAGCCGGACCGCCAGGCCCGGACAGGTCGTTCCGGGTGACCACCGGTTTGTCGCGCTGTCGGCTCGCCGGTACCGACCGGTACGGCGGGCGGAGCGGGGGCCTGTACTGGAGGACGGATCCCAGCGGGTGAAGGTTGCCTTCCGCGCCCGGATTCCGCTGCTGGGGGCCTGTGGGTCTTCCCACACCCGCGTGCATACGCAAAGGATCTTGACGCCCGCCTCCCGGCTCGCTGAACTGTCACCGATCGGGCCTCACCACCACAGAGGCCCACACCGGGGGAGGGACCGGGCGCATGCCGGAAAGACAGCGGCGGGACCAGCAAATGACCGAGGGGTACCGGAACGCACGCCCCGCCGCACGGCGTTCCAGAAACGCGCCGCACGCCCTGTCCCCGTAATCGCACTCACCAGAACCGAAGGCGCGACCACCGGCCGAGCCACGCGGGCAAGCCGCCCGCACACAGGGGTGGGTCGGCCGGGGAAGATCCGTACATCTATACGATGGCGACGGAAACGGGCGGATGACAGGAAAGCGCCCCGCGACCGGAATGCCGGACGTGGGGTGAAGGGGGCGATGGACATGCCGGGGGAGCCGAAGGCGATGGGCTGTCGTGTCTCATGACGACTGAAGGGCGCATCGAGTGGTGCCGCGCGCTGCTCGCACGGCTGGTCCGGTTCACCGGGCGCACGCTGCGGGGCGAGTGGCACGCCATCGTCGTCGAACCGGTGCGGCGGCTCATCCGGCGCGGGCTGTCCGGGCTGCTGCTGGCGTGCGTCGCCGCGTTCGGCGTCGTCTTCTTCCACGACATCGCCCAGTACCCGCTCGGCGAGGTGTGGGTGACGCGGCTCGGCGGCGTCAGGGCCGACCTGCCGCTGTGGCTGTCCTTACTGCGCACGCCCGTCTCGCTGTACGTCCCGGCACTCGATCTGCCGGTGTGGGCGGGCATCACCCAGCTGTTCCTCGCCTTCGCCTGGGCCGAACTGGCCCTGGGCCGGGCCCGCACACTGGCGATCTCCTACGCCACCACCGTGGCCGGCACGCTCACCGCCCGCGTGATGATCGCGCTGGGCCCCGGCTGGTGGGGTTTCGGGCTGCCGCACGAGTACGGGCAGGTGCTCGACACCGGGCCCTCCGCGGCCGTGGTCGGCCTGTTCACCTATCTCTCGGTGGTCAAACGCGCGCCCGTGGTGTTCACACTGACCGGCGGCTCGATGGTGTGGGAGTCCATCGCCGTACCCAACCTGGCCGGCCGCGAGCACCTGATCGCGGTGGGCTCGGCGATCGTCCTCGGCCTCCTGCACGGCCGCCGCGCACGCCTCCAGGCGCTCCTGCGCGCCCTGCTCTCCACCCGGGACGGCGGACCCACGTCCATCGAGCCGACGGCGACCCCCGCGCCCGCTGAGCCGACGGCAACCCCGGCGCCCGCTGAGCCGACGGCGGCCCCCGCGCCGGCCGAACCGTCGGCGACGCCCGCGACCACGCCGTCCCGCGCCGTGCCCGCCCAGGCGACCGCCGACCGTTCCAAGGGCACGGCGATGACGTCCCTGGAATGCTGATCCCGCCACGCCCGCGTGTGGCGTCGCCCACCCCGTCAATGTGATGGTTTTCGCACGTGGACAGGTGCGGCCACCCCCTAAGGTGGCCCGCGAGGTACGGCAGGGCGTGGCTGACACCATGGTGTTCGTCGCCGGCAGGGCAGCTGAAGGGAATCCAGGATGTTCCGTAAGGTGCTGGTCGCCAACCGTGGCGAGATCGCGATCCGCGCGTTCCGGGCGGGCTACGAACTCGGCGCGCGCACCGTCGCCGTGTTCCCGCACGAGGACCGCAACTCGCTGCACCGGCTGAAGGCCGACGAGGCGTACGAGATCGGGGAGCCGGGACACCCGGTACGCGCCTACCTCTCCGTCGAGGAGATCGTGGGCGCCGCCCGCCGGGCCGGCGCCGACGCCGTCTACCCGGGCTACGGCTTCCTGTCCGAGAACCCCGAACTGGCCCGCGCCTGCGAGGAGGCGGGCATCACCTTCGTCGGACCGAGCACCGCCACCCTGGAGCTGACCGGCAACAAGGCCCGCGCGGTCGCCGCCGCCCGCGCCGCCGGCGTGCCCGTGCTCGGCTCCTCCCAGCCGTCCAACGACGTGGACGAACTGGTGCGCGCCGCCGAGGAGATCGGCTTCCCCGTCTTCGTCAAGGCCGTCGCCGGCGGCGGTGGGCGCGGCATGCGCCGTGTGCAGGACCCCGCCCAGCTGCGCGAGTCCATCGAGGCCGCCTCCCGCGAGGCCGACGCCGCGTTCGGCGACCCGACCGTCTTCCTGGAGAAGGCCGTCGTCGACCCGCGCCACATCGAGGTGCAGATCCTCGCCGACGGCGCGGGCAACGTCATCCACCTCTACGAGCGCGACTGCTCGCTCCAGCGCCGCCACCAGAAGGTCATCGAGCTGGCTCCCGCCCCCAACCTCGATCCGGAGGTACGGGAGCGGATCTGCGACGACGCGGTGCGCTTCGCCCGCGAGATCGGCTACCGCAACGCGGGCACGGTCGAGTTCCTCCTCGACCCCGACGGCAACCACGTCTTCATCGAGATGAACCCGCGCATCCAGGTCGAGCACACCGTGACCGAGGAGGTCACGGACGTCGACCTGGTCCAGGCCCAGCTGCGGATCGCCTCCGGCGAGACCCTCGCCGACCTCGGCCTCGCCCAGGACACCATCACCCTGCGCGGCGCCGCCCTGCAGTGCCGTATCACCACCGAGGACCCCGCCAACGGCTTCCGCCCGGACACCGGCCGGATCAGCGCCTACCGCTCCCCGGGCGGCTCCGGCATCCGCCTGGACGGCGGCACCACCCACGCCGGTACGGAGATCAGCGCGCACTTCGACTCGATGCTGGTCAAACTCACCTGCCGGGGCCGGGACTTCAAGGCGGCCGTCGGCCGCGCCCGGCGTGCCGTGGCCGAGTTCCGCATCCGCGGCGTGGCCACCAACATCCCGTTCCTGCAAGCCGTCCTGGACGACCCCGACTTCCAGGCGGGCCGGGTCACCACCTCCTTCATCGAGCAGCGCCCGCACCTGCTGACCGCCCGCTCCTCCGCGGACCGCGGCACCAAGCTGCTCACGTACCTCGCCGACGTCACGGTCAACAAGCCGCACGGCGAACGCCCCGACCTGCTCGACCCGGTCACCAAGCTGCCGCCGCTGCCGGCCGGTGAACCTCCCGCCGGTTCCCGTCAGTTGCTGGTCGACCTCGGCCCCGAGGGCTTCGCACGCCACCTGCGTGAGTCGCCGACCATCGGGGTCACCGACACCACCTTCCGCGACGCCCACCAGTCCCTGCTCGCCACCCGGGTGCGCACCAAGGACCTCCTCGCCGTCGCCCCGGTCGTCGCCCGCACCCTGCCGCAGCTGCTCTCCCTGGAGTGCTGGGGCGGTGCGACGTACGACGTGGCGCTGCGCTTCCTCGCCGAGGACCCCTGGGAGCGGCTGGCCGCCCTGCGCGAGGCCGTCCCCAACATCTGCCTCCAGATGCTGCTGCGCGGCCGCAACACCGTCGGCTACACCCCGTACCCGACCGAGGTGACCGACGCCTTCGTGCAGGAGGCCGCCGCCACCGGCATCGACATCTTCCGCATCTTCGACGCCCTCAACGACGTCGGCCAGATGCGCCCCGCCATCGACGCCGTACGCGAGACCGGCACCGCGATCGCCGAGGTCGCCCTCTGCTACACCGCCGACCTCAACGACCCCGCCGAGCGGCTGTACACCCTCGACTACTATCTGCGCCTGGCCGAGCAGATCGTCGAGGCCGGCGCCCATGTCCTCGCCGTCAAGGACATGGCCGGACTGCTGCGCGCCCCCGCCGCCGCCAAGCTGGTCTCCGCGCTGCGCCGCGAGTTCGACCTGCCCGTGCATCTGCACACGCACGACACGGCCGGCGGCCAGCTCGCCACCTACCTCGCCGCGATCCAGGCGGGCGCCGACGCGGTGGACGGCGCGGTCGCCTCCATGGCCGGTACGACCTCCCAGCCCTCGCTGTCGGCGCTGGTGGCCGCCACCGACCACTCCGACCGTCCCACCGGGCTCGACCTGCACGCCGTCGGCGACCTGGAGCCGTACTGGGAGGGCGTCCGCAAGATCTACGCCCCGTTCGAGGCGGGCCTCGCCTCCCCGACCGGCCGCGTCTACCACCACGAGATCCCCGGCGGCCAGCTGTCCAACCTGCGCACCCAGGCCGTCGCCCTCGGCCTCGGCGACCGCTTCGAGGACATCGAGGCCATGTACGCCGCCGCCGACCGCATCCTCGGCCGCCTGGTCAAGGTCACCCCGTCCTCAAAGGTGGTCGGCGACCTCGCCCTGCACCTGGTCGGCGCCGGGGTCTCCCCGAAGGACTTCGAGGAGACGCCCGACAGGTTCGACATCCCGGACTCGGTGATCGGCTTCCTGCGCGGCGAGCTGGGCACCCCGCCCGGCGGCTGGCCCGAGCCGTTCCGTACCAAGGCGCTGCAGGGTCGGGCCGCGCCCAAGCCGGCGCCCGAGCTGTCCGCTGAGGACCGCGAGGGCCTGGCCAAGGATCGCCGGGCCACCCTCAACCGGCTGCTGTTCCCCGGTCCGACGCGCGAGTTCGACACCCACCGCCAGTCCTTCGGCGACACCAGCGTCCTGGACAGCAAGGCGTTCTTCTACGGCCTGCGGCCCGCCAAGGAGTACGCCGTCGACCTGGAGCCCGGCGTACGGCTGCTGATCGAGCTGCAGGCGATCGGCGAGGCGGACGAGCGGGGCATGCGCACGGTGATGTCCACGCTCAACGGCCAGCTGCGGCCCATCCAGGTCCGTGACCGCGCCGCGGCCTCGGACGTGCCGGTGACGGAGAAGGCCGACCGCGCGAACCCCGGCCATGTGGCGGCGCCGTTCGCCGGCGTGGTGACCCTGGCGGTGGCCGAGGGCGACGAGATCGCCGCCGGCGCCACCGTCGCCACCATCGAGGCGATGAAGATGGAGGCCACCATCACCGCGCCGAAGGCGGGCCGCGTGTCCCGGCTGGCCATCAACCGCATCCAGCAGGTGGAGGGCGGCGACCTGCTGGTGGAGCTCGCCTGACCAGGCGCCCGGCACCTACCCGCTCGCCGGCCCTCAGTCCCAGAGCGGGTAGGTCATGACCTGCTGGAACCCCTCGGGGTGGTCATGGGCGTAGGTGAGGGTCATCCGCGTGTAGTGCTGCACACCCGGATCCTTCTTCCAGGGCTTGGCTTCGTCGAGCCGGACCGTGACCGGGTAGCCGTGGAAGCGGCCGGCCGCACAGTACGGCTTGCAGTCGTTGACCATGTTCACACCCGTGGCCGTCGCGCCGTCCGGGCTCCACTGCGACCAGTGGAGCCCGATGAGGCGGCTGTTGCCGTCGCCGCAGGCCAGGATGAAGTCGGCCGGGCGGACGTTCTGGTGCCAGGTGCAGTCGACGAGAACGGGGCGCGGGGGATCGGCCTTGTGGGGCGTGGTCGGTGGACTCGCCGAAGCCGTGGTCATGGCCGCCGTCAGAAGGGCGCCTGCCGCGAGGGTGACCGCCGTTCCCATCACTGATCCGCGCATGGTCGCTCCCGCCGTCGTGCTGTTCCTAGCGCGTTCACCCGACGCTACGACCGTACGGCCGAATGCACCAGTCGCGCAGGTCGGGCGGCGTGTCAGCCGTGCTTCACGGTCAGGCCGTAGAACGCGACACGGGCGCCGTCGGTGGTGCTGTCCGAGGAGGACTGGTTGTAGGAGCCGGCCTTGAAGTACTGCTTGTACTGCTGGAACGACGACGGGATGCCGTAGTGGGTGGTGGTGCCGTTGACGGTCAGGTCGATGGTGTTCCCGCCGGATACGGCGATGGTGTAGCTCCACGTCTTGCCGACCGGCACGTGCCCCACGGCGTGCGAGGTCTGCCCGCCGGACGGCGAGTTCTCCGTGCCGAGGACGATGTCGCCGTTCGCGTGGTAGTACAGCTCCAGCAGCGGCTTGGTGGAGGAGCCGCCGCTGCCGAGGTGGATCTGCCCGACGCACACGTTCTTCGTCACGGACACCACGCGAAGGGTCGCGCTCATCCTGTGTGAGCCGGACAGCGCCCAGTCGGCGGTGCTGCCGGCGCGGTTCATCTCGCGCAACTCGGAGCGGGCGTAGTTGGAGTTCGGTGTGGTGACGCCCTTCTCGGGCGCCCAGAAGGTCATGGCCCCGTCACGGGTGTCGGTGTAGAAGTACGCGTCCTGGTAGCCGTTCGCGCCCTGGAGCCGGGACGACGGGATGGTCGTCGGGCTGCCGGGGGAGCCGACGGGTTCCTGGAGCTCCCAGACCGACAGGTCGAAGTTGCCGCCGGGGGCGACATGCGGATCGGCGGCGAGCGCACCGGGGCTGCCCAGGAGGCTGAGGGCCAGGGCGAGGCCCGCGGTGATCGGCACCGAGAGGAGCCGGGATCGGGTCATGTGGGGGTCCCTTCTGCGAACCGAAGGTCGGATCAAGGATGCGTTCAGCAGCATGAACGCTGAACGCATCCTTGGTCATCGGTGACCCGAGAAGCTAGAGGTCTGAACCAGACACGTCAAGAGGTTCAGCAGGCGCCCTCGTCCTGCCACGGCCCCCATTCCGAGGCGCCGGGCACCTCGTTCTGGGTCCACCACTTGGCCTTCCAGTTGTGCTTGTTGTACGAGACCTCGTTGCCGGCCGTGTACACCGCCGACGCGCTCCAGGCGGTCTTGCACGAGGTGGGAGTGGGGGTCGGGGTCGGAGTGGGAGTCGGCGGGGTGGTCGGCGGGGTGACCCCGGCGAAGTTCACCGAGTACTTGGCGAAGTCCCAGGAGTTCTGCGCCACGCTGGAGCATGTGCCGGACGTACGACCGCCGTTGTCGGGCGGGCTGCACTGCCGGTCGCGGTTCAGGGACCAGAACGTGAAGCGGTCCATGTTGTGGCTCGTCGCGTAGTCCAGCACCGTCTGGAAGTCGGCCTGGGTGAAGTACTCGCCCGTGTCGCTGCGGCCGTTCATGCCGGAGAAGCCCTCGTGCGCGTACGCGGTCGCCTGGTCCCAGCCGAAGGTGGACTGCAGGATCGCATTGAAGTTGGTCAGCGCGCTGGTCTGGCTCGCCGCTCCGTTGAAGCCGCCGTCGAACGGCATGATGGAGAAGTTGTTCGGCGTGAACCCCTGGGACTTGGCCTCCAGCAGCATCTGCTTGCCGAACCAGCCGGTGCCGTCGGCTGTACCGGCCGTCGTCACGGAGACGTACAGGCCCGGGTTGTTCTGCTGGAGGATCTTGGCGGCGCCGATCTCGTTCTTGATGGCCGCCGTGTTCTCGTACTCCGGCTCCTCCAGGTCGAAGTCGATGGCGTGCAGCCCGTACTTGGTGATGACCTGCTGGTAGGCCGCCGCCGTGGATGCGGCGTCCGCGCAGGCCTGGCCGAGCTTGGTGCCGCCGTAGCCGCCGATGGAGACCGACACGTCACCGCCCTTGGCGCGGATCGTGCTGATCAACGACTGTACGGCCGTGTCCGAGGACACCGGCGAGGTGCCGCCCCAAGTGGGCGAACAGCCGCCGCCGTTGGGGGCGAGGATGAAGGCCAGCTGGAAGGCCTTGAGGTTGGTGGCGTCCATGATGGCGGCCGCATCCGGTGGGTCGTTGTCCAGCGGCATCAGATACGGGGCGGCGGCGTACCAGCGGTTGCTCAGCGCGGTCGTCGCGCCCGAGGCGTTGCTCGCGACGAGCGCGGTGGTGCCGGCGGCGGCGAGCGCGACGGCCGCCGTCGCGCCCAGGCATGCCCGAAGACGTCTCACTGCGTGCCTCCAGAGGGTGGGGAGTCCCCGGAGCGGGGAGCCCCACCCTCTGGGAGCTGTTGCGGTCACGTCAATAAGTTGGACTAGACCAACACGCTCTTTGGACTAGACCATACGATTCCTTTACCTCTCGTCGACCAGTCGCACGGTGAATCCCCGGTCCAGCGGCAGACTCGGTGTGGTGACGGTCGTGACATCCGTGCCGGCGTCGTACGACCAGGCGGAGGCGGGCAGTCGGCGGCCGTCGAGGAGCACCTGACGGGGCGCCGAGTCGCCGTGCACGGTGAACCGGTAGGAGCGGTCGTCCACCTTGCCGGCGTAGTCGCCCCTGCTCGCGCCGACGGAGACGGTGGTCGCGTTGCCGTCGCTGTGCACGGACACCCGCTGGGTGGCGGCGGCGCCCTGCGCGAAGTCGCGGGTCACCCCGTCGTCCTCGTACAGCGTGTAGCGGCTCGTGCCGTGGGCCGCCGGGTACAGGTCCCAGTCCAGCTCGTGCCGGTCCCGGGTCTGCCAACTCGTCGTCCCCTTCGGCCACATCGGCACGATCGCGCCCTCGCGCACGAACAGCGGGAGCGTGTCGAGCGGGGCGTGGTAGCCGTTGACCGTGGTCGGGCCCTGGTAGGTGCGGCCGGTCCAGTAGTCGGTCCAGGTGCCCTTCGGCAGGTAGATGCCGTCGCGGGTGTCGGTGTCCTGGTAGACCGGGGCCACGAGGAAGTCGGGGCCGGACAGGAACTCGTACTTCGCCTGGTCCGAGAGGGTGCCCGGGTCGTCCGGGAACTCCAGCCACAGCGGCCGTACCGAGCCCACACCGGTCTTCGCCGCCTCGGCGGACAGGGTGTACATGTACGGCAGCAGCCGTTCCTTCAGCTGCAGGTACTTCCTGTTGACCGAGGTGTAGGGCTCCCCGTCCAGCCAGGGCTGCTGGTCGGCGGGCTTCTTCGTGGTGAGGTCGGTCGCCCAGCCGTCCATGGTCATGATGGCCGGCAGGAACGCCTTCCACTGCAGGTCCCGGGCGTACATCTTGGCGTCGTGCCGGTAGATGCTGCCCACGTCACCGGTGTTGTAGGCGATGCCGGACAGGGTCGCGCCGGCATAGGTCGGGATCTGCCAGCGGATGTAGTCCCAGGACAGCTTCTGGTCGCCGCTCCACAGCACTCCGCAGCGCTGGGCGCCCGCCCAGGACACCGGCAGCCACACGAAACCGCGCGCGTCGCTGTTGGCCTCGATCCCCTTCTTGGCGGCGTCGCACGCGTCCAGCGCGAACTTGTAGCCGTTGCCGACCCAGGCCACGTCCAGCTTGGCCACCCGTTGGCCCGCCTTGACCTGGTCGGCCAGCTTGTCGATGCCGTCCTGGGTCCACAGGCCGAGCTGCGCGTGGTGGTCCTGCAGGCCCTTGGCGGTCTGCTCCAGGTTCTCGTACCCGCAGCCGTAACCGTCGTTGACCAGCATCCAGCCGAGCGGCATCTGGTTCTGTGTGTACCCGTCGGCGATCTTCAGCGCGTCCAGGGTGTGCCGCTCGCCCCGGTTGGCGTTGTGCAGGTAGCAGTCGGAGTCGCCGGGTTCGAGTCCGTACACCGGAGGCATGAAGGGCTTGCCGGCCAACGCCGTGTACTTGCCGATGACCTGCTTGGCGTCACCGAGGAAGTAGTAGGCGTCCAGCCGCCGTTCCTGCTGGCCCGTGGTCACCGGTGACCCGAAGGTGTACACGCCCGGTGCGAAGGTGTTGCGCAGCACGCCGTAGCCCGCGCTGGAGAGGTAGAACGGCTGGGAGTTGTTGTAGCCGCCCTCATCCCAGTCGAAGCTGTTGGACACGTACATCGTCTGCCCGCGGTGCGAGAAGCTGCCGTTCTGCTCGCCACCACCGAAGAACTGCTCGTCCGCGCCCCGCACGAGGCTCTGCCGCATGCCGCCGGTGGACCAGCGCAGCGGCTTGTCCTCCTGCCAGATCCGGGTGCGGTTGTCGGGCTTGTACAGTCCGAAGCGCAGTGGCTTCTTGTAGACGCGCAGGACGGCCTGCGGCGAGCGGATGCCGTAGTAGTCGCCCGCGTCGAAGGACGAGGTGTGCCGCTCGGTCGCGGGCTGTTCGCGCACGATGTCGGTGCCCGCGGGATCGCTCAGCGAGCCGGAGGGATCTGCCTGCAACCGCAGTCGACCACCTGTCAGGAAATCCGCCTGCGCCGTGAGTTGACCCGCCTTGACGGTGTAACTGCCGTCGCCGCCCGAGAACGATGTGAGATCGCCGGCGTCCGTGGTGGCGGGCAGATACGCCGTGCCGGTGAAGGAGTTGTCGTGCACGTCGTACGGGACGACCAGTACGTGGTACGTCCCCGACGCCCGCGGGATCACCGTGGCCTCGGGATCGGCTGTGCCCGCGCTGGACGCGACCTGCTTGCCGTGGTCGTCGTAGACGTACAGGTCGAAGTCGTCGGAGGGCTTCTCCCACTTGACCGCCAGCGGGACGCCGCCCTCGGGGTTGTCGTCCCAGTAGCCGTCCGGCACCGAGACGGTCAGGTCGAAGCGGTCGCAGACCTTGTTGTCGGGGTCGGCTGCGGCGTCGGGACAGGTCTCGGTGCCGCCGCCGGTGCCCTTGGCGTAGACCGGGCTCTGCCAGCTGACGCTGCCGTGGGCCGGATCGAGTACGGCGCCGGAGGCGGTGGCGGCGGCCTGGGCGGGTGCCGGGCCCGCGAGCACGGTTGCCGCCAGGGCGGTCGCCAGCCCCAGCGGCACCCAGGCCGGCCACGGCACACGATGGCGTAGTCTTCGCGGTCTTTGCACGGCGGAACAGCTCCCCTCGCAGCGCTGCGGACTGACTGTTCTTGCGGGCTGTTGCTCGTACGCGCTCGAAATGAGCTTCAATCGAGCAACTTCACGCACGAAGACTCGGGGTTGGCGCAGGTTCATGTCAAGAGCGCGGATCCTGGATCGAGGGGGCTCAGAGGGAACTGCCCGGGGTGAGCAGGTCGTCGAGGCCGGCACGGCGGAAGAACTCGGCGCGGACACGGCCGGCGACCGCGGAGACGACCTCGCTGCCGTCACGGGCCGGGTCCACGTGGGTGCGCAGCGGCCGGCGGCCGCCGGGCAGGTCCACCAGACGTACGACGGCCCGGGCGACCTCCGCCGCGTCCGCGTCCGGCGGGATCAGCGCCGCGAGCCGCTGGTCCAGCCCCGCCAGCAGGGTGCCGTAGCGTTCGTCGTAGGCCGCCGCGCGCCCGGTGTCGGCGGGGGTGCCGGCGTGCAGGAAGTGGTTCGTGCCGGAGGTGAAGGCGCCCGGCACGACGATCGCGGTGTCGATGCCGAACCGGACCAGTTCACCGGCGTAACTGACCGCCAGCGCGTCCATCGCCGCCTTGGCCGCGAAGTACGGCCCCAGGAACGGCGGACAGCCGCCGCGCGTGCTGGAGCTGCCGATCCACACCAGCAGGCCCTCGCCCCGCTCCCGCAGCCGGGGCAGCGCGGCCCGGTTCACGCGCTGGGCACCCAGCACATTGACGTCGTACAGGTCCGCGAGCTGCTCGGGAGTGAAGGCCTCGGCGGGCCCGGTGACCATGTGGCCCGCGTTGTGCACCACCACGTCCAGCCGGCCCTCGGCGGCCAGCACCCGGGCCACCGCCGCGTCGGCGGAGTCCTGGGAGGTGACGTCCAGTTCGACGGCGTGCAGGGACACGCCGTGGTCGGCCGCGTATCCGTCCAGGCCGGCCACGGCGGAGGCGTTGCGGCCGGCCGTCTGCCGGATGCCCGCGTAGACGGTGTGGCCCGCGTCGGCGAGGGCGCGCACGGTCAGCGCGCCGAAGCCGCTGGAGGCGCCGGTGACCAGGATCGTTCGGGGGTGTCGGTGGTCATGATTCCTCAAGGGGTGGGGAGGGTGATGGTCAGACGATGCCGCCGTTGGCGCGCACGACCTGGCCGTTGACCCAGTGGCCGGCCGGGGAGGCGAGGAAGGCCACCACCTCGGCGATGTCGGCGGGCGTGCCGAGGCGTTCCAGCGGCGGCTGGGCGGCCAGGCGCGCGATGGTCTCCTCGTCCTTGCCGTCCAGGAACAGCTCGGTGGCCGTGGGCCCGGGGGCGACGGTGTTCACGGTGACGTCCCGGCCGCGCAGTTCGCGGGCCAGCACCAGGGTCAGCGCCTCGACCGCGCCCTTGCTCGCGCTGTAGGCGCCGTACGTGGGAAAGGCCAGGCCCACCACGGACGTGGAGAAGGCGACGAACGAGCCGCCCCGGCGCAGGGTGCGGGCCGCCTGGCGGGCGACCACGAACGTGCCGCGGATGTTGGTGCGGTGCATCGCGTCCAGCTCGGCGAGGTCCAGCTCGGCGATCGGCGCGAGATACATCCGGCCGGCCGCGTGGACCACCGCATCGACCCCGCCGAACTCCGCGGCGGCCGTCCCGAACAACTCGGCGACCTGCCGTTCGTCCGCGACATCGGCGCGCACGGCGACCGCCCTGCCGCCGGCCGCGATGACCTCCTCGACGGCGGCCTCGGCCGACTCGCGGTTGCCGGCGTACCCGATCACCACGGCGTATCCGTCGGCGGCGAGCCGGCTCACCGTCGCCCGGCCGATACCGCGCGAGCCTCCGGTGACCACGGCCACACGGGGCCGGGCAGCCGGTTCCCGGACGGTTGTTTCCTGGGTGGCTGGTTCCTGAGCGGACATGAGCGGTCTCCTGCCGGACGTCGCGGTGCGGTACGTGCTTCTTCAGCCTGGGCCGCCGTACCCCCGTCAACCACGGCTGCGCTCACCCGGGGGTCGGCAACCCCTGGCTACGCATCCCGCGGGGCGCGACCATGGAGGGCGTGAACCATGCCGAGCTGGCCGCCTTCCTGAAGTCCCGGCGCGACCGGGTCCGCCCCGCCGACGTCGGCCTGCCCGCCGGCCCGCGCCGCCGCGTCCCGGGCCTGCGCCGCGAGGAGGTGGCCCAGCTGGCCGGGCTCTCGGCCGACTACTACACCGAGCTGGAGCGGGGCCGCGGCGCTCAGCCCTCCTCGCAGGTCCTGGCCGCCCTCGCCCGCGCCCTGCGGATCGGCGGCGACGAACGCGACCACCTGTTCCACCTCGCCGACCGCCGGCTGCCGTCCGAGGCGTCCGGGCCCACCGCGCTCGTCCAGCCCGCCCTGCTCGGCCTCCTGGACCGGCTCACCACCACGCCCGCCCAGGTCATCACCGACCTGCATGAGCCGCTCGTCCAGAACCCCCTCGCCGTGGCACTGCTCGGAGAGATGCCGAGCGGACGCGGTCCCCACCGCAGCTTCGTGTACCGCTGGTTCACCGAGCCCGCGGCCCGCGGCATCTACCCGGCCGAGGACCATCCGCACCACTCCCGGGTGTTCACCGCCGACCTCCAGGCGGTCGCCGCCCGGCGCGCCAAGGACACCGACGTCACCCGGCTGGTGGCCGCGCTGCTGCGGCGCAGCACGGAGTTCGCCGAGCTGTGGGAGCAGCGGGAGGTGGCCCTGCGCCGCACCGACCACAAGCGGATCGTCCACCCCTCGCTCGGCGTCATCGAGCTGGACTGCCACAGCCTCTTCAGCGAGGACGGCCGGCAGCGCCTGCTGTGGTTCAGCGCCCCGCCCGGCACCGAGGGAGCCGCCCAGCTTGAGCTGCTTTCGGTCATCGGCACTCAGGAGCTGAGTGCCGCGGCGGAGGAACGGGGGCGCAAGCCCCGCTGAAAGGCCGGGTAAGGACTTGTCCCCGAAGTCCGCAGACCCGTGGCGGACCGTCCGTCGCCTGAGGCACCCTTGACAGTGTGCGTACTGTTTCGCGACGTTTGAGCAGTCGCGCGCGGAGGGGATTTTTGCGCACATCGGAACCAGTGGCAGGACGCGCCCGGCGCGTCATGGGGGGAGCGGTCGCCCATGCGATCCATGAGCCATGATCCATACGCCTCACCGGCCGGTGCCGCCTCGGGCACATCGCTCGCACAGCCTGCGGAAGGGCGGTCGAACTGAGGTGGAGATCACCATCCACAGACCCGGCGAGCTGACGGCCGAACTGCGCGGGGCCTGGCACCGTGCGATGGACGAGTCGCCCGAGTACGCCAACCCCTTCCTCGCACCGGAGTTCGCGATCGGCGTCGGCCGGTTCCGGGGCGGGGCGCGCGTGGCGGTCCTGCGCGAGAACGGCGAGCCGGCCGGGTTCTTCCCGTACGAGCGGGGGCCATTCGGCACCGGACGGGCCATCGGGCTCGGACTGTCCGACTGCCAGGCCCTCGTGCACCGGCCCGGCCTCGCCTGGCACGCCGAGGACCTGCTGCGGGCCTGCCGGCTCAGCATCTTCGAGTTCGACCATCTCGTTGAGGAACAACGGCCGTTCGCGCCCCACGTGACCGGCACCTTCGCCTCACCGGTGATCGATGTGAAGCCCGGCGACGGCGGCTACCCGGAGTGGCTGCGCGGCACCTACCCGGGGCTGGCCAAGACGACCCTGAAGAAGGAACGGCGCCTGGGCCGGGACATCGGCGAGGTGCGGTTCGTGTTCGACGAGCGTGACCCGCAGGTCCTGCGCACCCTCATGCGGTGGAAGTCCGCCCAGTACCGCAGGACCGGCCGTATGGACCGGTTCTCCCGGCCGTGGATCGTCGCTCTGGTCGACCATCTCTTCCGCGAGCGCGAGGAGCACTTCACCGGAGTGCTGTCCGTGCTGTACGCGGGGGACCGGCCGGTCGCGGCCCACTTCGGCCCCCGGTCGAGCACGGTGCTGGCGGCCTGGTTCACCGCCTACGACCCCGAACTGCACTACTACTCACCGGGGTTGATGATGCACCTGAGGACCGCCGAGGCGGCTGCCCGGGCCGGGGTGACCATGGTCGACCTCGGCCGCGGTGACAAGGAGTACAAGGACTGGCTGAAGACCCGCGAACTGCGGGTCGCCGAGGGCTTCGCCGCCCGGGCCCACCCGGTGGCGCTGGCCCAGCGGCTGTGGCGCAGGCCGGTACGCGGGCTGCGCAACACCGTGCTGGCCCATCCCCGGCTGCGCGATCCGGCCGACCAGCTGCTGAAGACGGTCGGAAGGCTCCGCACACAGGGTGCGGCGGCTTCCCCGGCCGCCGGGAAGAATCGCCTTCCCGGGCGGTAGTTGCTGGCAGGTTCTCGTCAAATTTTGGCCAAGCGGCGGACGTTTTCACGCCAGCGTGGTCGGGTCTCCTGCGTCGGCAGTGTCGATGCATTCCGGGAGGCCCCTGGTGTCCGTACCAACCCACAGAAGACGGTGGTTCACGGTCTGTGCGCTCACCGCGTCCGCCGCGCTCGTCGTGATACCCCCGTCCGCCGCCTCCGGGCGCTCGCCCAGCCCCTTCGGCGTCCGTGCGCTCGGCCAACTCGCCAAGGAACGCGAGCAGTCGGTGGGCGCCATGTCCCCGCACGTGGCCGGGGACGATGACCACGGCAACGAGGCGGACGAGATCGCCGAGGGCGCGGACCAGTACGCCGAGGCCCGCACCTCACCCGGTGTGGTCGCCCCGGGCGCGTACGGCGCGGCCTGGCGCGACCTCACCAACCTCGACAGCACCGGCGGCAGGTGGCGCAATGTCACCGATCTGCCGTACGACTCCGACGACCCGCGCTACCGCGACATCGACTCCAACTCCAGCGGTGGCAGCGGAAACGTCACCGGCAGGATGGCGGCGATCGCCGCCGACGACGACGGCTACGTCTACGCGGGCAGCGCCGGCGGCGGGGTGTGGCGCTCGCGCACCGGGGGCGGCCACTGGCAGCCCGTCAGCGACCGGCTGCCCGCCCAGTCCACCGGCGCCCTCGCCGTCGACGGCGCGGGCCGGCTGTGGCTGGGCACCGGCGAGGCCACCACCAACGCCGACGCCTATCTCGGCAGCGGCGTCTACGTCCTCACCGACCCCCACCACGGCACCTTCTCCGCACGCAGCAGGGTCGGCGGCGACGAGCTGGAGAGCACCACCATCCACGAGCTGCGCTTCGGCGGCGGCAAGGTCTGGGCGGCCACCGGCAAGGGCGTGTGGAGCCACTCCACGAACAAGCTCACCGGCCCCTGGAAGCTGGAGTTCGCACCCAACCCCGACTATCTGCCCGGCGGTTCGAAGGCCGGCGATCCGTCCGCGCCGTACAAGAACATCGCCAACGACATCGCCATCGACCCCAAGGACCCGGCCAAGGTGGTCCTCGCCGTCGGCTGGCGCAGCGGCGACGACTACAACGGCTTCTACACCGAGGCGGGCGGCACCTGGACCCGGATCAGCAGCGGCCTCGGTGACCTCCCGGCCGACGCCGGCAACGTCGGCAACGTCACCTTCGCCCGCTCCGCCGACGGCTCCCGCTACTACGCCATCGACCAGTCCCCGCAGCAGCTCAACACCAACCCGGACAGTGGCCTGGAGGGCATCTACGTCTCCAAGTCCGGCTCGCCGACCGGCCCCTGGACGAAGATCGCCGACTACAAGGGGCTGGCGGCCGACAACTCGGCGCTGACCTCGCCCGGTTACATGCCGGGCGTCCAGGCCTGGTACAACCAGTTCCTCACCGTCGATCCCAGCGACCCCCAGCACGTGTACGCCGGCCTGGAAGAGGTCTACGAGACCAAGGACGGCGGCGGCACCTGGTCCACCGTCGGCCCGTACTGGAACTTCGGGTTCTCCTGCTGGAGCATCGACCCGGCCGAGCAGACCGGGGACTGCCACCAGACCACCCACTCCGACCAGCACGGCGTCGCGATCGGCCGCTACCACGGCACGAGCTTCGTGTACGTAGGCAACGACGGCGGCGTCTACAAGCGCCCGGTCGACGGCGCCCAGGACGCCTCCGGCCACGCCACCGACTGGACCTCCCTCAACGACGGCACCATCGACACCCTGCAGTACTACTCCGTCGGCATCGGCAAGGACCTCGACCACGGCGGCCTGTCCGTCACCGGCGGCCTCCAGGACAACGGCCAGTCCATCCTGCGTGGCAATGACACGGTGATGGGCTCCGACTTCGGCGGCGACGGCGGCGACACGCTCACCGACCCGGCCAACGGCTGCAACATCGCCCAGGAGTACGTCTACCTAGCCGTCCAGGTCACCCAGAACTGCGCGGTGAACGACGGCAGCTGGACCAAGGACGCGAGCAAGGCGACGTCGTACTCCGTCGCCCCGCCCGACAACGCCACCAGCGAGGCCCGCTTCATCGCCCCGCTCGCGGCGGACATGAAGGACGGCAACACCTGGGTGGCCGGCGGCCGGCACATCTGGGTCCAGACCCATGGCTACGGCATCCGCAGCGGCTCGGAGTGGACCAGCGTGCACGACTTCGGCGCCGGCCGGGTCGCGACCGCCGTCGCCGCGTCCGGCGGCAGGATCTACGCCGCCTGGTGCGGTCCCTGCAACAACCAGGGCTTCGCCCGGGGCATCGCCGTCGGCAACGCGGACGGCACCGGCTGGCACGACATCAGCCTGCCCGTCGACGGCACCGTGCCCAACCGCTACCTCAGCGGCTTCGCCGTCGACCCGAAGAACGCCGACCACGTCTTCCTCGCGGTGAACGGTTTCTCCCGGCACTGGACGGAGGGCCCCGGGGCCGGCGTCGGCCACGTCTTCGAGTCCACCGACGGCGGCACCACCTGGAAGGACATCTCGGCCAACCTGCCCGACGTGCCCACCGACTCCGCGCTGGTGACGGCCGACGGCGGCCTCGCCGTCGCCACGGACCTCGGTGTCGTCTACCGCGCGCCGGGCTGCACCACCTGGCAGCGGGTCGGCAGCCTGCCGGCGGTCGCCGTCCTCCAGCTCAAGACCGGCCCGGACGGCGGCACGCTGTACGCCGCCACGCACGGCCGGGGAATCTACACCGTGAAGGTGCGGGACCTGCACTGAGCGCCCGGTGAAGGCAAGGGGTGACCTCCGGGCCCCGATGGCCCGGAGGTCACCCCTCCCCGTACTCGCCGCGTACCGCCCGGCCCACCTCCGTCCGCAGCTTCACGAACGCGGGCAGACTCCGGGTGGTGAGCTGGTCCCGTTCGGCCGGCAGGTCCACCGGCAGGTCACGGACGACGAGGGAGCCGGGGCCGGGGGAGAGGACCACGACGCGGTCGCCGACGTACACGCTCTCGTCGATGTCGTGGGTGACGAACACGATGGTCGTGCCGTCGGCGCGATGGACCTGAAGGAGCAGGTCCTCCAGGTCCTCGCGGGTGCGGGCGTCCAGCGAGCCGAACGGCTCGTCCATGAGCAGCAGGGACGGCCGGCAGACCAGCGCGCGGGCGATGGCCACCCGCTGCTGCATGCCGCCGGACAGCTCCCGGGGATGCCGGCGTCCGGCCCCGTGCAGGCCGACGCGTTCGAGGATCGTCTCGGCCGCGGCCCGGCGGGCGGCGCGCCCCAGGCCCCGGCGGCGCAGCGGCAGGGCCACGTTGTCGCGCACGGTGAGCCAGGGCAGCAGCGAGCGGCCGTACTCCTGGAAGACGACCGCGAGCCGCTCCGGCACGCCGGTGACCGGCGCGCCGTCGATGGTGATCGTGCCCTCCTGCGCGGGCAGCAGCCCGGCGATGGTGCGCAGCAGCGTGGACTTGCCGCAGCCGGAGGGCCCGACCACGCTGAGGAGTTGACCGTCGGGCACGGTGAGGCTGAACCGGTCCAGGACGCGCATGTCGCCGAAGTGCCGGCTGACGGAGTCGAGGCGCAGCATCCCTCACCCGGCCCAGGGCTCGTACAGGGTGCCCGCGCTTCCGCCGACCCGCAGGTGCAGCAGGAAGGGCCCGGTGCCGTCGCCGTGGCCCAGGGCGTGGTCCAGCGCGGCAGGCAGCTCCTCGGCGTGTTCGGCGCGGGCCGCAGGGCAGCCGAAGGCCTCGGCGAGGGCGGCGAAGTCGATGCCGGTGATGTCCGTGCCGGGGACGGGCGCGATGCCGATCCGGCGGCCGAGCGCGCGGACGGCCGCGTAACCGCCGTTGTCCAGAAGGACGTACGTGACCGGTGCCGTGTGCCGGGCCGCACTCCACAGCGCCTGCACCGAATAGAGCGCCGAGCCGTCGCCGACCACGCACACCACCCGGCGCCGGTCGGCGAGCGCCCGGCCGACCGCGAGCGGCAGGCCCCAGCCGAGGGCCCCGCTGCCCGTGGTGAGGAAGCCGCCGCCGGACTCGACGGGCACGCGCGCGTGCAGCGTGTCACGGTGGCTCGGCGCCTCCTCGACGAGGACCCGGTCGCGCGGCAGCCGGGCGCTCAGCAGATCGAAGAACAGCTCCGGGGTGATGTGCCCCTCGGCGCGGGTCGGGGCGGGGGCCGGCCTGGGTGGTGGCGGGTCGTGGTCGGGTTCCTTGTCCAGCAGTTCGGTGAGCCGTTCCAGGGCGGGCCGCAGGGTGGTGACGATGCTGGTGCCGGTGGGCAGCCAGGCGGCCTGGCCGGGGTCGCAGTCCAGGTGGAACAGTTCGGTGCCGGGCGCGAGCGGCGGACCGTCGTCCGCCACATGGTAGGTGAACACCGGGGTGCCGAGGGCCACCACCACGTCGTACGGAGCGAGCCGCGCGGCCAGTCGACGGGCGATCGGCGGCAGGAACCCCTGGAACAGCGGATGCGACTCCGGGAAACCGGAGCGGCCGGAGAGCGGGCTGATCCACACCCCGGCCCGGGTCCGCTCGGCGAGCGCCCGGACCTGTTCCAGCGCGTCCTCGTCGTCCACCCCTGGGCCCACCACGAGCGCCGGGCGCGCACAGGCGGTGAGCCGGGCGGCGAGTGCGCGCAGGGCGTCCGGGTCGGCCGTGAACGCCGCGTGCACCGTGCGGGGCGGGACGGGTTCGGAGGGCCGGTCCCAGTCGTCCTCCGGCACCGACACGAACACCGGGCCGCGCGGATGCGTCATCGCGATCCGGTACGCCTCGGCGAGCACGGCAGGCACGTCCTCGGCCCGCTCCGGCTGGCGGGCGGACTTCACGTACGGGCGCGGGAACAGGGCCGGTTCGTCGGCGCCGAGGAAGGGCCGTAACCGGAGCAGTGAGCGCGCCTGCTGTCCCGCCACGACGACCAGCGGCACCCGGTCGCGGAAGGCGTTGAACACCGCACCGAGCGCGTGCCCCACCCCGCCGGCCGAGTGCAGGCTGACGAAGGCGGCACGCCGGGTGCCGAGCGCGTGCCCGGCCGCCATTCCCACGGCCACGGACTCCTGCAGGCCCAGCACATAGGTGAAGTCGTCCGGCCAGTCGCGGAACATCCGCAGTTCCGTGGAGCCCGGATTGCCGAACACCGTGGTCATGCCGGTCTCCCGCAGAAACCGTACGACCGCCTCGCGCACCGTGACCGTCGTCATGCCGTCCTCCCCGCGGACGTCCTCGGGCCGACGAGCCGCTTCTCGACCGCCAGCAAGCCGGTGTTGAGGAGATAGCCCAGCGCGCCGAGCAGCATCAGCGCGGCCCACACCGTGAGCAGGTCCGAGCGTGTCTGGGCGTCGGTGAGCGTGAAACCGATACCGTCGTCGGCGCCCGGCAGCAGCTCGGAGAACACCATCAGGATCAGGCACAGCGACAGACTGAGCCGGAGCCCCGCGAAGATCCGGGGCAGCGCCGAGGGCAGGATCAGGAACCACAGCCGTTCGGGCGCCGTCAGCCGCAGCACGGCCGCCACCTCCAGCCGCAGCGGGTCGGTGGCACGGGCGCCCTCGGCCGAGTTGACCAGCACCGGCCATACGGCGCTGAACACGATCGACGCCACCTGCATGGGCGTACCGAAGTCGAAGACGACGACGAAGACCGGCACCAGGGCGGGCGGCGGCACGGACCGTGCGAACTGGAGCACCGGGTTGCACAGCGCGTACGCCCGGCGCGAGCGGCCCATCGCAATCCCCAGGGTGATTCCGGCGACGGCGGCGAGCGCGAACCCGGCCGCCATCCGGCCGAGGCTGGGCAGGATGGTGTCGACGGCGGCCGGGGTCAGGAACAGATGATCGACGGCGCCCGAGAACCACAGGTCGCGCGCGTGCCGGGCGATGCGCAGCGGCGGCGGGAAGTAGACGCTGCCCCGCGCCCGTGCGGCCAGCTCCCAGCAGGCCACGGCGACGAGCAGCACCGCCCAGCGCAGCAGGAAGGGGACGGCGGTGGCGCGGGGCGAGCCGGACGCGTTGCCCTGTGTCCCCGTCATGGGTGGCCCCGCTCCGACTTCCCTGCCTCCGGGCCGGGTTCCAGCGCCCAGGCGAACAACCGCCCCTCCACGCCCACCAGTACGCCGTTGATCACCAGCCCGAGACCGCCCGCCCACACCACCCCCGCCAGCACGTCCCGCGTACCGTCCGTCGCCGTCTGGGCCTGGGCGATGAAGATGCCGAGGCCCTGGCCGAAGCCGGAGAGGATCTCCGTGGCGACGGCCAGGATCAGCGCGACCGCGGCCGAGATCCGCACCCCGGCGGCGATGAACGGCGCGGTGGCCGGCAACTCCACCCGCAGCAGCACCGCGAGCCGCCCGAACCCGAAGGCCCGCAGGGTGTCCTTGGCCAGCGGGTCGGTCTCGCCCAGGCCGTAGACGGTGTTGAACAGCACCGGCCAGAGCGAGGCGTACGCGATCAGCGTCACCTCCGTCTCCGTGCCCGACCCGAGCAGCAGCGACACCAGCGGGATCAGCGCGACGGACGGCAGCGGCCGCAGGAACTCGATCACCGCGCGTGCGGCGGCCTCCACGACCGGCACCGCGCCCAGCAGCAGCCCCAGCGGTACGGCGATCGCGCAGGCGAGCCCGAGGCCGAGCGCCCACGCCCGCAGGGTCACCCCGATGCCGTCGACGAAGACCGGGTCAGCCGTCAACCGGGCGGCGCGGACGAGGACTTCGGAGGCGGGCGGCAGGTAGCTGCGCCGTACGATCCCGGCCCGGGAGACCGCCTCGCACACCCCGAAGGCCCCCGCCGCGCCGAGCAGGCCGAGCAGCATATCCTGACGCCGTGTCACTTCGCCAGCAGGGGAGCCGGATCGATGTCCTTCTTCAGCAGCCCCTGCTCCCGCATGAGCCGGATGAGCCGGCGCAGTGCGGCCGGGTCGGCGGTCGCCGGATAGGACGGCAGATGGATCGACGCGGCCTGGTCCGCGGTCACCTTGGCGTACTTCGGCAGCTCCGTGCGGACCGCTCCGGGATCCTTGGCGGCGAGCTTCGAGGCCGCCTCGACGGCACGCCGGAAGCCCGCGGCGGCCTTCGGGTTCTTCTTCACGAAGTCGGCCGTGGTGATGTACCCGCTGGCCGGCAGGCCGAGCGCCGGTCCCGAGCCGGCGTCCAGCAGCACCCGCGCGCCCAACTCGCCCTGGATGGCGGTGTCGAAGGGCTCGACCGCGTGGGCGGCGTCCACCTGGCCCTTCTCCAGGGCGGGGCCCATCTGCGGGAACAGGATCTGCCGGTAGACGGGCCGCCCGGCGTCCTGGGCGTCGAGGATCGCGTTCAGGGTCAGGGACTGGATGTTGTTGAGGACGGCGACGGCGACCTTCTTGCCCGCGAGGTCGGCGGGCTTCTTCAGCGCCGAGTCCTTGGGCACGAGGACGTCCATCATGTGCGGGGCGATCCGGACGCCCTCGGCGAGGATGCGCAGGTCCAGGGTGCCCTTCTCGTAGGCCTGGAGGTAGGTGACGTAGTTCGCGCTCGCGATGACGCTCACCTGGCCCTTGAGCAGCGCGGGCAGCGCCTGGATGCTCTGCTGGACGGGCTGGATGCGCACGTCCAGACCCTCCTTGGCGAACAGCCCGCGGTCCCGGGCGAGATAGAGGGCGGCCGAGTCGGTGAGCGGCAGCGCCGCCACGGTCAGCCGCTGCCGTCCGTCGCCGGAGGACGACGTGCCGCCGCTGTCGCAGCCCACGAGGATCAGCGCCGCGGCGGCGACGAGTGCGGCGAGCCGTTTCGTTCCCGATCGTGATCGACGTAATGCCATACCGGCATGACTACCCTGCCTTTGTCATGATCGCTACAGGTCGGGGGCGGGTTTCGGGGCTTTCGGGGACAGGCGGCTGTGCGGAGCGAGTTCGTGCACCGCGCGTGCCCGCCGACCGCCGTGCTCGACCAAGAGCCTCGGCGCCGGTCAGGCCGGCGGAGTCGCGATGCGCAGGGGTGCCGCCGTGGGCTGTGCCGTGGTGTCGGCGGTGCCGGTCGCGTCCGTCCACCAGTCCGGGCCGTCCTCGATGTAGCGCAGCAGCACGCCCTCGCGGATGGCCCAGGGGCAGACGACGGCGCCGCGCAGCCCCATGAGCTTCAGCGCCGTGTGCCCGACGACCGCCCCGGCCAGGCTCTGCTCGGCGCGCGGCGCGGAGATCCCGGGCAGCTGGGCGCGCTCGGCGGCGGGCAGGGCGGCGAGGGTGCGGGCCGCCTCGTGCAGATCCCGGCAGCGCATCTCCCGCCGCACGAACGGCCCGTACCGGCCGGGCGCCGCCCCGCACAGCCGCGCCAGCTGCTGGAACGTACGGGAGCTGACCGCGGCCGTCCGGGGCCGCTCCCAGCGGATCCGCGAGGCCACGTCCCGCAGCTCATGGCGGATCCGGCGGCGCAGCTCCTTCAGTTCCTCCGGTCCCGGCGGGTCGTGGGTACCGAGGTACTCGCGCGTCAGCCGGCTCGCGCCGAGCGGCAGGGAGGCGGCGAAGTCGGGCAGCCGGCCGCGGCCGAAGGCCACCTCCAGCGAGCCGCCGCCGATGTCGAGCACCGCGAGCGGTCCGGCGTGCCAGCCCAGCCAGCGCCGGGCCGCCAGGAAGGTCAGCTCGGCCTCGGTCTCACCCGGCAGCGTGCACATGCGGACCCCGGTCCCGGCCGCGACCCGCCGCAGCACCTCCTGCCGGTTCGGGGCGCCGCGCACCACCGCGGTGGCGAAGGCCAGCGGCCCCGGCGCATGCCACCTGCGGGCGGTGGCGCCGGCCGCGCCCACGGCCTGCACCAGCGTCTCCACCGCCTCGTCGGTGATAGTGCCGTCGGGGCCGGCGTGTTCGGACAGGCGCAGCTTCCACTTGACGGTGTGCACCGGCAGCGGGACGCCGCCCTCCACGTCCGCGATCACCAGCCGAACCGTGTTCGACCCCGCATCCACCACGCTCAGCCGCATGGCCGGGAAGTACCCAGTTTCCCGATGGGAACCCGTCATTCAGGGGGCGCCAGTGTGCACACCACGGGCTTGGCAGGACCTCAGGAACGGCTCGCGGGGCAGCCGGAGGCGGACCAGGCGCAGGCCGCGCACGGACGGGGGTCCAGCGGACGCCCGTCCGGCGGCACGGTGCGCGCACACCACCCGCACACCACGTCCGCCTCGGCCCCGGCCGCCCGAAGCCGGGCCGCGGCCCCGGCGGCAGCCTCGAACCAGGTGTCCCCGACCACCGGCACCGGGACGGCCGCGCACAACCGCGCACTGTGCCAGGCACTCAGACCGGTGACGCTCCGCAGGACCTGCACGACGTCCGTCCTTCGGTCCCCGGCACCCGTGAGCACCACCGCGAACGGCGGCTCCTCCATCCGGCACCCCCTCGGTACCTGTCCTGATCCCAGCCCCCACCCCGCCACGGAGCCCGTCCCTGCCCTATAGATGGTCACCACCACTGTCGGCGCAAGGAGCGGCACTTGAGCAGGACGGACGCGACGAGGGTACTGGTGATCGGCGGCGGCATCGCGGGGACCGCGGCCGCGCTCGGGCTGCACAAGGCCGGGTACGGCGTCACCGTGTACGAGGCACACCCCGACACGGCCGAGGACATCGGCGCGTTCCTGACCCTGGCGAGCAACGGCATGCGCGCCCTGGCCCAGCTCGACGCCACGGACGCCGTCACGGCCGTCGGTTTTCCGCTGACTTCGCTGCGGCTGCTCGACCACGAGGGCACCGAGCTGACCCACGCACCGCTCGGCGAGGTGGCCGAACCCGGGCTGCGCTACCGCTGTCTGCGCCGCGGCGAGCTGAACGCGGCCCTGCAGGGCGAGGCCGCCCGGCGCGGCATCCGCGTCCGCCATGGCGCCCGGCTGGTCGCCGTCACGGACGGCCCGCACGGCGTCACCGCCCGGTTCGCCGACGGCAGCACCGCCCACGCGGCCCTGCTCATCGGCGCCGACGGGCTGAACTCCACCGTGCGTCGGCTCCTCACCCCCGGCGCACGGCCCCTGTACGCGGGCCAGCGGATCTTCTACGGCTACACGGGCACCGCACCGGGCGCGGACGGCACCGGCGTCATCACCTTCGTCCGGGGCGGCGGGACCACGTTCGGATACGCGGTGTCGCCGGCCGGACAGACGTACTGGTTCGCCCGCGTGAGCACGGAGCCGCTGCCCGCCGGCGGCTCGGCGCGGCGCGCCCCGTGGCGCGAGGACCTGCTGCCGCTGCTGCGCAAGGACTGCCCGCCCGCCGCGGACATCGTCGCCGCCTCCCAGGGGCCCGTCATGGTCACCAACGCCACCGAGATGCCGCTCGCCGCCGTATGGCACCGGGGACGGACCCTGCTCATCGGCGACGCGGCCCACGCGGCCTCCCCGGCGACCGGCCAGGGAGCCTCGATGGCCCTGGAGGACGCCGTCGTCCTCGCCAAGGCGCTGCGGGACCTGCCCGGCGCCCCGGCCGCCTTCGCCGCCTACGAACGCCATCGGCGCCCACGGGTGGAACACAACATCAGCGTCAGCGGCGGGATCTCCCGCGGCGGCCGGAACGCGTCCCGTCCGGGTCCGGTCGTGGCCCGTCCCGCCGAACCGGACGAAGCGCTCCTGCGTCAACTGGCGTGGGACAGCCCGCTGTCCGCGCCCCCGCCCGAGGAGCCCTGACCGGCACGCCGAGCGGACGGGCGCGCGAAAGTGCAAGAGGCGGAGCACTGGAGTCCATTGCCGGGGAAACCGCCGGAGCCGGATCGTTCCGTGCAACCGGCCCTTCGGCAACAAGGAGCACAGTTGCGACTCTTGAGCAGAGCATGCGGCGCCGTCGCGGTGTTTTCGACGACTGCCGCCCTGGTCCTGGGCGGCGGTACCGTGTCCCCGGCGTCGGCCGCGCCACCCGCCGACGCCACCTACACCGTGACCGTGGGGACCCCGGTGCCCTTCACCCACCCCACGGACACCCCCGCCGGCCCCTACCTCGACCGGGACGGCACCTTCCACTACCAGCAGTCCGCCGCGCTGTACGGCGCCAAGGACCCACGCACCTGGGACTTCTACACCGGCAAGGACTTCGACTCCGCGACCTTCGACAAGACCCTGAGCAAGGCGGTGAACCCCGCCAACTCCGCCGACCGCAACGACGACACCACCTGGCGCTGCAACAACAGCCCCACCGGCCGGCAGGCGACGTACGCGCCGAGCGGCTCCGGCTACGCCCAGAAGAACTACTGCGACCTGTCCGGGGTGTGGGTCGACCCGGACACCGGCGCCTGGTACGGCCTGGTGCACAACGAGTTCACCCCGCAGCCCTTCGGCGACGGACTGCACTACGACGCCATCGACTACGCCGTCTCCACCGACCGGGGCCGCACCTGGACCATCAAGGACCACGTGATCACATCCCCGTACAGCACCGAGCGCGGCGACACCACGGCCTTCCCGAACCAGACGTACTCCTACGGCGACGGCGACCAGCGCCTCTTCGTCGACACCGCATCCGGCTACTTCTACGTCTATTACGGCTCCCGGATCATCGACAAGAGCGGTGGCTGGAAGGCGTTCTACGAGCATGTGGCCCGCGCCCCGATCTCCGCCAAGATGGCCCCCGGATCCTGGCGCAAGTGGTACGACGGCGCCTGGTCCCAGCCCGGCACCGGCGGCAAGGAGAGCGACATCGTCCCCGTCGACTCCGCCCACCCCACCGGCTACACCCCGGCCCCCGCCGAGTACGACCCGGCCAACACCGGCACCGCCGCGCAGCAGATCGCGGCCGGCAAGATGCCGCCGACCTCGCCGCTGTTCGTCATGAACATCGCCTACGACGCCTACCTCGGGCTCTACATCGGCGAACCGCAGGCCGTCGACCAGAGCGGGAAGTCACCGCAGTACCTCTACGCCACCGACGATCTGACTTCCCAGAAGTGGCACCTCATCGGGGACACCGGCGGCTACACCAACGCCTCCTGGTACCGCTGGTTCCTCGACAGCGCCAACCGTACCGGCTCCACGATCGTCGGCAGGTCCTTCCGCTCCTACTGCGCCTTCGGCTGCTCGCACGACGCCTCCGGCGAGTACGTCGACCTCACCGTCGACTCCACCGCACCCGCGGCCGCGCCCATGGACACGACCCGCGGTTACCGCATCGCGAGCGGTGCCGGCCGGATCCTCGCCCAGGCCTCCGGCGGCACCGCCACCACCTCGCTGGCGCGGCCCACCCGATCCGGCCGCGACACCTGGGTCCTCACCCCGACCGGCGACGGCGCCTTCACCATCGCCAACGCCGCGAGCGGCCGGCTGCTCGGCGTCGACTCCGCCTCCACCAGGGGCCGCGCCTGGGGTGCCAGGCCCACCGTCACCGCGGCACGGGCCGGCGGGCCGTCGGTCGGTCAGCAGTGGTTCGTGATCGCGAACGCCCGCGGCGGCACCTACCGTCTGGTCAACCGCTACAGCGGCCTGGTGCTCGGCCTCTCCGGCAGGTCCGGCCGGCTCGCCGAGACCACGCCGGTACGCAACTGGACGGACCACAGCGGAAGTTCCGTCGGCGCGGGGCGCTCCGCCGCGGAACAGAGCCTGTCCCTGACCGCGACCTGAGCGCTCCGCGGGAGTGCCGCGACACGCCGTCGCGGGCGCTCAACTCCCTGCGGACGCCAGGAAACCTCCGGCTATCCTGCGCCCATGCCGATCAGCAACGGGGAATCCGACGCCCGCCTGGCCCTGACCGCCGCCCAGGCGGGCGCCGCCGTGGTCCGTGACCTCTACGGCAGCAGGCTCGCGCGCTACGACAAGTCCGCCGGCGACTTCGCGACCGAGGCCGACCTCGCCGCCGAGCGGGCCATCCTGGACGTGCTGCGCGCCGCCCGCCCCGGCGACGCCGTGACCGGCGAGGAGAGCGGACGCTCCGGCGCCGCCGGCGCCCACCGGCGCTGGCTCGTCGACCCGCTGTGCGGCACCCTCAACTACGCGGTCCGGACCGTGCTCGCCGGCGTGAACGTCGCCCTGCGCGAGGGGGCCGAGGCCACGGCCGCCGCGACCGCCGACCCGTTCAGCGGCGAGGTGTTCTGGACCGACGGCGAAGCGGCCTGGGTCCACAGGGGTGGCGAGGACGAGCCGCTGACACCCTGGGCCGGATCCGCCCTGGTGGACGTCAACCTCGACCCGCCGTTCCCCAACGCCCCCGGTTTCCGAGCGGTCCACCTCCTCGCCGACCCGGGCTTCGCCGGACGGTTCCGGCCCCGGGTGGTCTCCAGCACCCTCGCGGTGGCCTGGGTCGCCGCCGGACGCCGGGCCGCCTACGTCACCGACGGCGACCTGCGCGACAGCGTGCACTTCGCGGCCGGGATCGCCCTGTGCCGCGCGGCGGGCTGCACGGTCACCGGCCTGTACGGCGAGCCCGTGCTCAGCGGTGCACACGGACTCGTCGCGGCGGCGGACGCGGAGACCCATGCCGCACTGCTGGATCTCGTGAAGAACCAGAGGGGCTGAAAGGCTCGGTCCAGGCCGGCAGGCGCGCTGAGTTGAAGCGCTGAGTCGTCAACAGTAGGACCAGCGCCCGGAGTTGAATCCCTTCGCCAAGCGGCGTGACAGGTGCGGCGAGAGCCGGCCCGCCGTCTCGACGCAGGCGCCGCTCGTCTGATGTGATGCCCGCATGACCTTGGCCGCCGACCTCGCCACCCGCTTCGAACAGGCCCTGGACACCAGCCCGGAAGCCCTGCGTGAGGCCGCACAGGACTTCGGGCACATCGTGTCGGCCCCGCCGCTGGCGGTCCTGCGCCCGCGGTCCGCCGCCGAGATCCAGGCCTTGCTGGAGTTCGCCGGACCCCGGGGCATCCCGGTCAGCGTGCGCGGCGGCGGCCACTCGATGTACGGCCAGGGTCAGGCGGACGACGGGATCGTGCTGGACCTGCGGGCGATGAACGAGGTCGGCCCCGTGGCGGACGGCCAAGTGACCGTGCAGGCGGGCGCGTTGTGGCGGGAGGTGCTGGCGGCCACCCTTCCGCACGGCCGTACCCCGCCGGTGCTCACCGACTACCTCGGCGCGGGCGTCGGCGGTGTCCTGTCGGCGGGCGGACTCGGCGGCGGGGGCCACCGGCACGGCCTGGTCGCGGACCAGGTCCTGGAACTGGAGGTGGTGACCGGAGCCGGGGAACACCGGCTCTGCTCGCCCGACCGGGACCCCGGGCTCTTCCACGCCGTGCTCGGCGGACTCGGCCAGTGCGCCGTCATCGTGGCCGCCACCCTGCGCCTGGTCCCCGCACCCGAACGGGTTCGCCGCTACTGCCTCTACTACGCCGACCTCACCCGCTACCTCGCCGACCAGCGGCGGCTCGCCGAGGAACAGCGCTTCACCTATCTGGAGGGCCAGGCCAGGCCGGCCGGCGACCATGGCCGGCCGTACATGATCGAGGCCGTGGCCCCGCACGACGGCCCGTGCCCGCCCGACGACGACGCCCTCCTCGACGGCCTCGCGCACGACTCCGCCGCCCTGGAGACGGAGGACCTGGGATACGGCGAGTTCGCCCACCGCGTGGACACCGACGAGGAGGCGCTGCGGGAGACGGGGGAGTGGCTGTATCCGCACCCGTGGCTCAATCTGCTGCTCCCGCACGACAGCGCCGAGACCGTCGTCCGCGCCGTACTCGCCGACCCGGCCTTCGGCGACCTGCGCACCACCGGCCTCGTGCTGCTGTACCCGCTGCTCTCCGACCGGCTGCGCGCCCCCTTCTTCAGCCGCCCGTCCGGCGAAGTCCTGTATCTCCTCGCCCTGTTGCGCACCGCCCCGCCCGGCAGCCCGGAGACGGTCGCGGCGATGCTGGCCGCCAACCGTGCCGCCTACGAACTCGCCCGGTCCCAGGGCGCGGTCGCCTACCCCGTCAACGCCCTGCCCCTGTCGGACGCCGACTGGCGCGAGCACTACGGCAGCCGCTGGCCGGCCTTCGCCGAGGCCAAACGGCGCCACGACCCCCATCTCGTCCTGGCGCGCGGGCATGGCATGCGGTTCTGAAGGATTTGGCTCCCGAAGGCTTGTCACCCGCTTGGCTCATCACTTAAATCAAACCATGAACTAAGCCGTGGGGTCATCTGTTTGACTCCGCCTGCCCTTGGGAGCCGCCACATGAGAAGCCGCACAGGACCGAGAGCGCTGGGTGTCGCGCTGGCCGCCATGGCGGCGCTGATCACCCTGCCCCTCGCCCACACCACCGCCGCCGCGGCCGGGACCCAGACCTGCGACACGGCCAACGCCGCCCAGGGAAAGCCCGCCACGGCGTCCTCCACCGAGAACGCCGGCACCCCCGCCTCCGCCGCCTTCGACGGCAGCACCACGACCCGCTGGTCCAGTGAGTTCTCCGACCCGCAATGGCTCCAGGTCGACCTCGGCTCGGTCAAGGACCTGTGCGCGATCGACCTGGACTGGGAAACGGCCTACGGCAAGGACTTCCAGCTCCAGGCCTCCACCGACGGGCAGAACTGGACCACCCTCACGACCGTCACCGGCGCGCGTGGCGGCACGGCGTCGTACGACGTCAGCGGCTCCGGCCGGTACGTCCGGATCTACGGCACCGCCCGCGGCACCGGGTACGGCTACTCCCTGTGGGAGGCCGCCGTGCACACCACGACCAGCCCGACCGGGCCGGTCCAGGGCGGCGGCGACCTCGGTCCCCACGTCATCGTCGTCGACCCCTCCACCCCCAACCTCCAGCAGAAGTTCGACGACGTCTTCCATCAGCAGGAGTCGGCCCAGTTCGGCACCGGGCGCTACCAGTTCCTGCTCAAGCCGGGCACGTACCACGGCATCAACGCCCAGCTCGGCTTCTACACCTCCCTCTCCGGGCTCGGCCTGAACCCCGACGACACCCAGATCAACGGTGACGTCACGGTCGACGCCGGCTGGTTCAACGGCAACGCCACGCAGAACTTCTGGCGTTCGGCGGAGAACCTCGCGATCACGCCGTCCAACGGCACCGACCGCTGGGCCGTCGCCCAGGCGGCGCCCTTCCGGCGCATCCACGTCAAGGGCGGCATGAACCTGGCCCCGACCGGCTACGGCTGGGCCTCCGGCGGCTACATCGCGGACTCGGAGATCGACGGCACGGTGGGCCCGTACTCCCAGCAGCAGTGGTACACCCGCGACAGCTCGGTCGGCGGCTGGACCAACGGCGTCTGGAACATGACGTTCTCCGGCGTCCGGGGCGCGCCCGCGACGAACTTCGACAGCGGCCCGTACACCACGCTGGACACCACCCCGGCCTCCCGCGAGAAGCCGTTCCTCTACCTGGACGGCTCCGCCTACAAGGTGTTCGTCCCGTCCCGGCGCACCAACGCCCGCGGCGTCTCCTGGCCGAACACCCCGGGTACGTCCATCCCGCTGGAGCAGTTCTACGTCGCCAAGCCCGGAGCCACCGCGGCCACCATCAACGCCGCCCTCGCCCAGGGCCTCAACCTCCTCTTCACGCCCGGCATCTACCACCTCGACCAGACGATCGACGTGACCCGCGCCGACACCGTCGTCCTCGGCCTCGGTCTCGCCACGCTCGTGCCGGACAACGGCATCGACGCGATGCACGTGGCCGACGTCGACGGCGTACGGCTCGCCGGGTTCCTCATCGACGCCGGACCGGTCGCCTCCGACACGCTGCTCCGCATCGGCACACCCGGCTCCACCGCCGACCACTCCGCGAACCCCACCACCATGCAGGACGTATTCATCCGCATCGGCGGCGCCGGACCCGGCCTCGCCACCAACTCGGTCGTGGTGAACAGCAACAACGTCATCATCGACCACACCTGGCTCTGGCGCGCCGACCACGGCAGCGGCGTCGGCTGGGACACCAACCGCGCGGACTACGGCCTCAGAGTCAACGGCGACGACGTACTCGCCACCGGCCTGTTCGTCGAACACTTCAACAAGTACGACGTCTACTGGAGCGGAGAACGCGGCCGGACGATCTTCTTCCAGAACGAGAAGGCGTACGACGCCCCGAACGCCGCCGCCATCACCCATGACGGCATCGTGGGCTACGCGGCCTACAAGGTCGCCGACTCCGTCGCCACCCACGAGGCCTGGGGCCTGGGCAGTTACTGCAACTACACGGCCGATCCCACGATCGTCCAGGCCCACGGCTTCCAGGTACCGAACGGCTCCGGCATCAGGATGCACGACCTGCTGGTGATCTCCCTCGGCGGCAACGGCCAGTACGCCCACGTCGTCGACGACACCGGCGCACCCACCTCGGGAACCGGCACCGTCCCCTCCAAGGTGACGTCGTTCCCCTAGCCCCGGTCCGCGCCCCGGGACGCACTCGGCCTCAGCCGCCGGACAGGGTGGTGTGCGGAGAACGCCGGTAGGTGTCCCGGTAGACGGCGGCGAAGCGGCCCGGATGGTGGAAGCCCCAGCGGGCGGCGATCGCCGTGACGGTCTCCCCGCTGCCCGGTCCGGCGGCCACCAGGTCGCGGTGGGCGTGCGCGAGCCGTACCGCGCGCAGATGGGCCAGCGGGGTGGTGTCCAGGTGCTGCCGGAAGGCGTACTGCAGGGCCCGCACCGTCACATGGGCCGCCGCGGCGATGTCGGCCACCGTGACCGGCTGGTCGGCGTGGTCGTCGATGAAGGCGAGGGCGCGCCGCAGCATCGCCGGATGCGCGTCGCGGCGGTCGGTCGCGGTCGGCTCGGGCAGGGCCGTGTTCGGGAACGCGGTCAGCACGCTCGCCGCCAGATACTGCGCGGCCGTCGCCGCGATCAGCGGCTGGTCGGCGGTCTCCGGGTCGCAGAGCACCGTATCGCGCAGATGGCGGATCGTGCCGCTCAGCTGGCGGGCCGCGGCCGCCGAGCGCGGCCGGTGACCGGTCAGCCGTACCGGCCGCGCGCCGTCCGGGCCTGCGGCCACCTGGTCGAGCAGCGCCGGGTCCAGCATCGTGATGTTGTAGCGGGCGCGGCAGATCCGCCCCGAGTACGGCAGGTCGGGCGGCGCGAACAGCACCACGTCACCCGGCCCGAAGGAGTCCTCGACGCCCTGGACGCGATGCTCTCGCACGGTTCCCTCGTGTACGACGCACAGGCAGATCCGGCCCAGCGGGGTCACGGCATAGCTCATGTCGAAGTCCAGCGCGAGTTCGTCGACACTCACCGGCGCGATGGCGCTGCGCCGGATCCGGGCCCGACCGGCCTCGGGCGTGCTGCTGCCGATGCGCATCCTGGCGTAGGCACGGCTGAGGAAGTCCTCCGTGACCTCCAGGTCCGCGCTGTCGAAGGTGAGTGTGTCCATGCCTTGCGCATCCCCCGGAACGGTCCGGATATGTAACCCCTGACCAGGCGGCCTTCGTTTTCTGTACGGCCGCCGGTGACGTCGTTCGCCGGGCGGCTGGCGCCGGCCGGGCGCATTGCGCAGGGTGAGCGGCATGATCGGACACGACGAGCAGGCGGATCGAGTGACGGCACTTGAGGAAGAGGTGGCCCAGCTGCGCCGGGCCGTGGTCTCACACGCCCTGGTCGACCAGGCCATCGGCGTGGTCATCACCGCCGGCGGGCTCCGGCCGGAGCAGGGCTGGGAGGTCCTCAAGCAGGTCTCGCAGCACACCAACGTCAAACTCCGGGAGGTGGCCCGCTGTCTGGTGCAGTGGCCCGCCGGCCGCCGGCTGCCCGAAGAGATCCGCCGGGCCCTGTCCGTGGCGGTGGCCCAGGCACGCGACGCACCCCACGGTTCCGCAGCCTCGGCAGAGCGGGACGGACAGGTCCCGAGCTGCCGCCCGGTCGCTTGAGGGACTCACCGGGCGTTTCGAGTGCGCACCGGGTGCAACACGGTCGGTGCGGCCCGTGCGGACGGGGCCGCACCCTCCGCACGCCCGCAGAGGAAGAGGAACACATGGATCACTCGCGCGCACCCGTACTCGAGGCCCTCGAGGAGTTCCGGCGCCGCGGAGACGTGGTGTTCGGGCCGCCCGGACACAAGCAGGGCCGCGGCACCGACCCCCGGGTCGCCGGCGTCCTCGGCATCGACGTCTTCCGCTCGGACGTCCTGACCCTCAACGGCCTGGACGACCGCCGGCAGTCCCAGGGAGTGCTGGAACAGGCACAGGAACTGATGGCCGACGCGGTCGGCGCCGAGCGCGCCTTCTTCTCGACCTGCGGCAGCTCCCTGTCCGTCAAGACCGCGATGCTCTCGGTCGCGGGCCCGGGGGAGAAGCTGCTGCTGTCCCGCAACGCCCACAAGTCGGTCGTCGCGGCGGTGATCATCAACGGTGTGGAGCCGATCTGGGTGCATCCCAAGTTCGACGCCGAACGGCACCTGGCCCATCCACCGGAGCCGGACGACGTCCGCGCCCGCCTGCGCGAGCACCCCGACGCCAAGGGCATGCTGCTGATCACGCCCACCGACTGGGGCACCTGCGCCGACATCCGGGGCATCGCCGACGCCTGCCACGCCTACGGCATACCGCTCATCGTGGACGAGGCCTGGGGCGCCCATCTGCCCTTCCACCCGGATCTGCCGGCCTGGGGCATGGACGCCGATGCCGACCTGGTCGTCACCAGCGTGCACAAGATGGGCGGTGCCATCGAGCAGAGTTCCGTCTTCCACCTCCAGCACGACCGGGTGGCGCCCGAGGTACTCAAGCAGCGCGAGGACCTGCTCGGCACCACCAGCGCCTCCTCCCTGGTGTACGGCGCCCTGGACGGCTGGCGGCGGCAGATGGCCGAACGGGGCCGCGAGCTGCTCGACGTGGCCGTCCACCGGGCCGAGCGCATCCGGGCGGGCTTGCGGGAACTGCCGGGGCTGCGGGTGATGGGCGGCGAGGTCGTCGAGGAGGGCCTGGCGGTGGAGTTCGACCCGATGAAGATCGTCATGGACGTCCGGGGCCTCGGCATCAGCGGCATGCAGGCGGCCGAATGGCTGCGGGCGCACCGGCACGTCGACGTGGGCGGCTCGGACAGCTGCCGGATCAACGCCTCGATCACCCACGCCGATGACGACGAGACCGAGAAGGTCCTCCTGGACGCCATGCGCTCCCTGGTGGAGAACGCCGGCTCCGTCGAACGCCGGCCCGCCGTCCGGCTGCCCGAGTCCCGCGCGCTGGAACTCGAGCAGGCGGTCCTGCCGCGTGAGGCGTTCTTCGGGCCCGCCGAGCAGGTACCCGCCGAACGGTCCGTGGGCCGGATCTCCGCCGAGATGATCAGCCCCTACCCGCCCGGGGTGCCCGTCGTGGCGCCCGGCGAGGTGATCACGACGGAGGTGCTGGACTTCCTGCGCAGCGGAGTGCGGCACGGCTTCCTCATCGCGGACGCGGCGGATTCGTCGCTGGAGACCTTGCGCGTCACCGCCCGCCCGTGATCGGTCCCGCGCGTGCGCCGAGGGCGCCCGCGGCGCACGCCGCTCCCGAACTGCGGGGCCCGGGGGCAGCGCCTAAGGTGGCGGATGCGGGCGGCCGGATGCCGGACTGCCGGGTCAAACAGCCGGCCCTTGCGACGAAGACACCCTCGACCGGGGCCATGTGGCCCTGCATGACGGTCCCCGGGTCCGGACGGCACGTCCGGTGGGCCTCCCTTCCCGGCAACTCGATGGGAGACGGCCCGACTTCACCCCGACCGGAAATCCTCCGCGATTCCGGTTTCGGACACCCCGGCCCGGGGACCCCGGCACGAGGACCACGTCGACCTCTTTCACTCGATTTGTTCATTCTCTCGGCCGTATGCCCGGGCGTGGCCACCGCGCGCCGCACGCCCCGCTTCGCCGGTGCCGGGCCCACCCCGTGACCAGCCAAGGAAGAGTAGCGATGAGCGAGACGAACCCCCTGAAACGAGCGGCGGACAAGGCGACGGACGTCCTGCGGGGCGACGGCGCGGGCCCGGAGCAGGGCATCCCCGGCAAGCCCGGCCCCGAGGCGCCGCCGGTCGCGGAGCCGACCGAACCCCATGAGCCGTTCCCCCTCAAGGCCGACCAGACCGCCCCGGACACCGTCTCGCCCACCGGGCAGCCCACAGGCGCCGACCAGGCACGGATGGCGCAGAGCGGCAGCTATCTGACCAACGCCCAGGGGACCCGGCTGTACGACACCGACCACTCGCTCAAGGCCGGTCCCCGTGGGCCGGTGCTCCTGCAGGACCACCACCTGCGCGAGAAGGTCATGCACTTCGACCACGAACGCATCCCCGAGCGTGTGGTCCACGCCCGCGGCGCCGGAGCACACGGCGTGTTCCGCAGCTACGGCACGGCGGCGAACGTGACCAAGGCGGCCTTCCTCGCCCGGGACGTCGAAACGCCGGTGTTCGTGCGCTTCTCCACGGTGCTCGGCTCCCGCGGCTCCGCCGACACCGTCCGGGACACCCGTGGATTCGCGACGAAGTTCTACACCAGCGAGGGCGTCTTCGACCTGGTCGGCAACAACATCCCGGTCTTCTTCATCCAGGACGCGATCAAGTTCCCGGACGTCGTCCACGCCGCCAAACCGCACCCGGACCGGGAGATTCCGCAGGCACAGAGCGCCCACGACACCTTCTGGGACTTCGTCACGCTGCACACCGAGGCCACCCACCACACCCTGTGGAACATGTCCGACCGGGGCATCCCGCGCTCATTGCGCACCATGGAGGGCTTCGGCATCCACACCTTCCGCCTGGTCGACGCCGACGGCGGGACGACCCTGGTGAAGTTCCACTGGAAGCCGAAGCTGGGCGTGCACTCCCTGGTGTGGGAGGAGGCGCAGATCATCGGCGGTGTCGACCCGGACTTCCACCGCCGGGACCTCGCCGACGCCATCGAGGCGGGTGCCTGCCCCGAGTGGGAGTTCGGCATCCAGACCTTCCCCGACACCTCCGACCAGACCTTCCGGGGCATCGACCTGCTCGACCCGACGAACATCGTCCCCGAGGAACTCGCCCCCGTGCAGCCCATCGGGCTGCTCACCCTCGACCGCAACCCGTCCAACTTCTTCGCCGAGACCGAGCAGGTCGCCTTCCACCCCGGACACCTCGTCCCCGGCATCGACATCACCGACGACCCGCTGCTCGCCGGACGCCTCTTCTCCTACCTGGACACCCAGATCACCCGCCTGGGCGGGCCCAACTTCCCGCAGATCCCGGTCAACCGGCCGCACGCACCCGTCAACGACATGACCCGCGACGGCGTCCACCAGAGCGCCGTACACCGCGGCGTGGCCCCCTACCGCCCCAACTCCCTCGACGGCGGCTGCCCGTTCACGGCCGGCGCCGACGCGGGCGCGTTCGTCGAGGCTCCGGTACGGGTGCCGGAGGCGACGAAGGTACGGGAGGCACCGGCGTCCTTCGACGACCACTTCAGCCAGCCGCGCCGGTTCTGGCTCAGCATGAGCCCCGTGGAGCGCGAGCACATCATCGGCGCCTACACCTTCGAACTCGGCAAGTGCTACGAACAGGCCATCAAGGAGCGGGCGTTGCGGGTCCTGGCGAACATCGACCCCGAGCTGTGCGCGGCTGTCGCCACCGGCCTCGGCCTGCCCGCCCCCGAACCCACCGTGCCCCTCGCCGACGTCGCGCCGAGCCCGGCCCTGTCCCAGGTCGGGCACACCTGGCCCACCGACGGCCGGATCATCGGCATCATCAGCGGCCCCGACGGCGACCTCGACGGCGTGCGGGCCGTACGTCAGGAGGTGCTGGATTCCGGCATGGTGCCGCTCGTCGTCGCACCGAGGGGCGGCACCCTCGGCTCCGGCACGGACGCACCGGCCGTCCAGCGGACCTATGCCACGGCGCGGTCCGTGGAGTTCGACGCGCTCCTGGTGGCCGGCACCCCGGGCATCGGCGTCGATGCCCACGGCGCCCGGGACGCCAAGGCGGGCCTGCCCACCGACCGCGACGGCGCGCCCGACCCGCGCGTGGGGCTGCTGCTGGCGGAGGCCTACCGGCACGGCAAGGCCATCGGCGCCGCCAAGGGCGGGGAGAGCGCGCTGGAGGCGGCCGGTATCCCCCTCGACGCGCCCGGCGTGATCGCCGGCGACGGCGCCACGACGGTCCTTCAGGAGCTGACCCGGCTGCTCGGCTCCCACCGCGTCTGGGACCGCTTCCCGTCCACTGCCTGACGGCCCCGCGTCCGGCTGCGCCACAACGACCGGTCCCACAGCGGTCCTTGCACGGCACAGGCCCACCGGGCACACGGCTGCCGAGAGCGCCACAGGGTAACCCCGTCAGCGCCGGCCGGCACCACCCCCGGGGGTGGAAGAAGGCGTTTCCGGCTGGGCGGAACGGCGGAACAGGGCCGTCCAGAGGAACCCCTCCCCGAAGAACGCGGAGTCCGCCGCTTCCTGGCGCATGGCACGCAACTCGATCTCCTCGAGGCCGGAGAAGATCCGGCGCAGTGACTCGGGTGTGTAGGCGAGGCCGCCGTGCAGGCCGGGCTCGCGGTAGAACGCCGCGTCGGGGAGCTCGGATCCCATCCGGCCGGCGGCGAAGCAGGTGAGCGCGAAGTGCCCGCCGGGGGCCAGCACACGCTCCAGGAGCGCCAGATGGCTGACGCGGCGGTGCGGCGGCAGGTGGTGGAAGCAGCCGGAGTCGTAGACCAGGTCGTACGGGCCGTGCAATCCGCCCGGACTCCCCGTGGTCAGGGCGAAGGCGTCGCCGCAGTGGGCCCGTACGACGCCCTTCTCCCGTGCGCATCTCGCCGCAACCGCGCCCGCCTCCCGCGCGCGGTCCTCGGCCCAGGCGATCGCGGCGGGGGAGAGATCGACGGCGTCCACCTCGAAGCCGCGCCCGGCGAGGTGCAGCGCGTTACGGCCGGGACCGCAGCCCAGGTCGAGGGCCCGTCCTGGCGTGATCAGGCCGCGGTCGAGGTAGGACACCAGGTTCTCGTCCGGCTTCGCCGTGAAGAACGGCACCGGTCTGTCCCGGTCGGCATAGAAGCCGTCCCACCAGGCGGCCGCGCCCTGGGTCCAGCGGTCGGCCTCCGGCGCGAACAGCCCGTCCAGGAGTCGCAGCACGTCCTCCACCGTGCGGATGTCCCGGTCCATCCGGCCCCCCTTTCCCGATGCCCGGAACCTAGGGGACGGGGCGGCGGAACACCAGGTCGCGGGGCCGGGACGGAAGGCGCCGACGGGCCCTGGAGAGGGCGCCGGAGGGAGGCCGGGAAGCTGCCCTCGGAGGTCGGCCGACAGGCCTTCCGGGCCCCGTGACGCACCGGCACGCGGCCTTCCGCGATCGAGCCGGGGGCACTTTCCCACCCGCTTGCGGGCGCGCCCCCGAAAGACCCGGCGACGCGCTCAGTCCCGTGCGGCGGCCGGTGCCTCGCGGCTCTCCTTGGCCCGTTCCGGCTGGGCGGCCGGCCGGCGCCGGCGCAGCAGCAGGCGTCTGGCCGGGCGTTCCACCGCCTCGTACAGCACCCAGGACAGCCCCAGCGACACGGCGAACGCGGTCGTGGTCACGGCGACCGCCGCCAGCAGCCCGAAGTGCGGCTTCGTCCCGAGCAGCTGGGTGGCGGCGCGCAGCACCAGCAGATGGATCATGTAGAAGGCGAACGACAGCTCGCCGAGCCGTACCAGCCGACGGCGCCGCCACAGCGAGGGCAGCCCCTGCATGTCCGCGACGGCGGCGGCCGGGATGAGCAGCGTGAACCCGACGATGGTGCACACGGTGGCCGAGTAGCCGGGCGTGACCTGCGGCACGAGGAAGTAGCCGATGATCGCCAGGGCGAGCGACGCCTCGAGTCCGGGCCCGCGCCAGCGGCCGAGCAGCACCAGCCGCGCGGCGACCGCGCCGAGGACGAACTCGGGCAGCCGGGCCGCGGGGAACGAGTACAGCGCGTACGTCCACCAGTGGTGGGCGTCCGCCCAGGCCAGCACCACGACCGCCACGACCGACAGACCGCCCAGCACGGTCGAACTCCGCGCGCCGAGCCGGCGCAGCAGCAGGAAGAGCAGCGGGAAGGAGGCGTAGAAGAACGCCTCGCAGGCGAGGGACCAGCTGACCGGGTTCAGCGTCTGCCACCAGGGGCGCCACCAGGAGTGGAGCAGCAGCGCATTGGACAGCGCCTGCTTCGGGGTCGGCATCGGCTGGTTCTCCAGCGTGTACGCCATGACCAGGGCGAGCGCCAGAGTGACCAGGTGCACCGGGTAGACGCGCGCGAACCTCCGTCTCCAGAAGGCGAGCGCGCGGTCGCTGGGCCGAGCCGACCAGGTCAGTACGAATCCGGACAACACAAAGAAGAACGACACTCCGGTGGCACCCGCACCGAATCCCCAATACACGAGGCGGCCACCGGTGCCTCCGAAATAGCCGAAGTTGTTCACATGCAGTCCGAACACCAGCAGAGCCGCCATCCACCGCAGTCCCGTGAGGGACGGCAGCGAGGGCCTGGCGGCGGCTGGGGAATCCCTGGCGGTCGAATCGCCGGTCAGGGCGGGCGGCGTCGTCCGGAGCGCCCGGGTCGTCGCCGTGGTCATCTAATCACCTGCCGCAGAGGGTTGGCGTGGGGCATGACGGGGTACCTTGCCCGTTCATCCCGGTCCATCACGTCACATGGCAAACATCACACTGCTGCCGAACGACAGATCCTGCCGTATGCCACGGACACCCGGACCGGTGCACCCATACGAGTGACACACCGTACACCGCCTTGATCGGCTGCACCCGCAACGTACGCGCCCGGCGGGCCGCGCCAGGGGCGCGGGCCCGATGTCCGGTTGCTGGTGGTATGGGTCGGGGTGCCGGGCGGGTTGAGGGTGTACCGCAGCCGTTGAACTCCGAGTACATCAGCGGGCATTCCGGGCCCGCGGTGATCTCGATCACCCGCTTCCAGCGGCGGACGGCCGCCTGCTGCTCCTCATCGTCCAGTGCGGACCGCTTGTACAGTGGCAGCGCGGAGGAGAGCTGCACCCCGTGCGTGTCCGAGGATTTCTTCAGCACGGCCACGTGCGCGTCGTCCGCACGCGGGGGCAACTGGATGTGCGGGTGGTCGAGTTGGGCCACCGTGCGCGCACCATGTCGTCCATCGGCAGGGCCGGGAACTTGCTCGACTCGAGGGCGATCTTCACACGGCACCTTCGTAGAGGCCGAGTTGGGCCCGAAGGTAGTCGTGCGGGGCACGAGCGGCCCGCCGCCGGGCCGAGTCCGGCACGGCCCTGGATCCGGCCGGTGGTCAAGCCGCCTTCGCCGCAAGGGCCTTGATGAGCTGATCCCGCGTCATCTTCGACCTGCCCGGCACGCCCGCGGTACTCGCCCGCTTCTGCAGCTCGGCCTTCGACAGGGACGCCGGATCCTCGGCGGCCTTCCTGCCCGCGGTCCGTTTCCGGCCGCCGCCCTTACGGCCCCCGGACCTGCTCTGCTCGACGCTCCGGCTGAGCACGTCCATGAGGTCGATGACATTCGTCGCCTCCGGGGCCTCCGGTTCGGCGACGACCTCCTCGCCCTTCCGTTTCGCGGCGACGAGCTTCTTGACCCGCTCCTCGTACGTGTCGTGGTACTCGCCGGGATCCCAGTCGATGGTGAGGGCGTCGATCAGCTGCTCGGCCGTCCGCAGCTCCTTGCTGTCCGCCCTGGTGCGCCGGTCCGGCAGCTGCTCCACCGCATCGGCGGGGTCGCGCACCTCGTCGGCCCAGTGCAGGGTGTGCAGCACCAGGACGCCCGGCTGGGCGCGCAACGCGGTCAGGTACTCCTTGCCGCGCATGGTGAGCGTGCCGATCCCGGCCTTGTCCGCGCGGTCCAGCGCCGCCCGCATCAGCTCGTACACCTTCGCGTACTCCTTGCCGCGCGGGCCGACGTAGTACGTGCGGGCGAAGTACACGGGCTCCACGTCGTGGAGGTCCACGAACCCGGCCAGGTCGATCACCTTCGACCGCCCGGGCGCGATCTCCTCCAGCTCCTCCGGTTCCACGACCACGTACTCGCCCTCGTCGAGCTCGTAGCCCTTGACGATCCGGTCGGCGTCGACCTCCTTGCCGGTGCGCTCGTTGACCCGCTTGTTGCGGATCCGGTCCGAGGTGCCGCGCTGGAGCTGGTGGAAGTGCACGGTGTGGTCCTCGGTGGCGGTGTACAGCCCCACGGGCAGGCTGACCAGCCCGAAGGTCAGGACTCCGGTCCAGATCGGTCTCGCCATGGCTCCTCGCCTCCTGACCCGGTGCTCCTGAGTCCCAGGGTCTCAGAGGTCGCGGTGGGGCGGCATGGTCGCGTTCAGTGTCCCGAGGCCAGGAACGTGCGGTACCAGGCGATCGTGTCGTCCACAGTGGTCTCCAGCGGGACGGGCTTGATGCCGAAGGTGTCCTGGATCGCGCTGGAGTCCATCACCTGCGGTTCGGTGTGCTGGTAGAAGAGCTCGGCGTACGAGCTCATGAACTCCTCGCCGAAGGGGCCGAACGGGCGCGGCTCCGACTTGATCGTGATGTTCATCGGCCGCCCGGCCTTCTCCTCGATCATCCGGAAGACCTCCCGGGTGGTGCGGGCCGCAGCGGTGGGCAGGTGCCAGACGCGGCCGTCGCCGTCGGGGTTCTCGCCGAGCGTGGCCAGTCCTGCGGCCACGTCGCGGATGTCGGTGTAGCTGTGCGGCAGGTCGATGTCGCCCAGGCCGAACACCTCGCCGCCGGTCAGCGCACCGGGGAACACGGCGCCGCCCAGGGAGGAGTTGAGCACGCCGGGACCGACGAAGTCGGCCGAGCGGCCCAGTGCGACACGAGCCCGGCCCGCACGGTGCGCGGCCAGGTACTTCTCGTCGAGGTCCGCCCGCATCCTGCCCTTGGCGCTGGTCGCGTTCCACGGGGTGTTCTCGGTCATCACCCGGCCGTGGGTCTCGCCGTAGGGGTAGAGCGTGTCGACGACGACCAGGCGGGCATCCTCGGCCTCGACGGCGCCGAGCACCGCGTCCTGGATGCCGGGCATCACGTCGACCTGCAGGTGATAGGCCACGTTCACGCAGTGATAGACCACGGCGGCGTCCCTGATCGCCGCGCGGGCGCCGTCGACCGTGCCGACGTCGCCCTTGAGGCGGGTGACGCCCTCGGGGGTTGGGCCGGTCCCGGTGCGGTCGACCAGGCGGACCGGGTGGCCGCGGCGGCCCAGCTCCCCGGCGAGCGTCGAGCCGGCCGGTCCGGCACCGAGGACGACGTGCAGATCACGTGCGGTGGAGGTCATGGCGGGTCCCTCTTTCCGTGTGGTGGGCACTTCCCGTTTGCTGGACTCACATTAGTTATAGCCTCTAACTCTGGCAAGATGTACTGGCAGGATGTATGCGAAACAGCAGGTGACGCACCGAACCGATCCCAGGGAGAGAGATGGCTGCCACGCCGGCGGGGCCGCGCGCCCGCTACCGCGCACAGGTCCGCGAGGAGATCAAGGCGGTCGCCCTGCGGCAACTTGCCGAGAGCGGAGTGCAAGGCGTCGCGCTCAACGCCATCGCCCGGGAGATGGGGATGTCGGGGCCGGCGCTGTACCGCTACTTCACAGGCCGCGACGAGCTGCTCCACGAGCTGGTCCGCTCCGCGTACGACGACGCGGGCGAGGCGATCAACGCGGTGACCCCGGGTCCCGGGCCGCGCACCACCCTGCTCGCCCTCGGCCGTGCCTACCACGCCTGGGCCCTGTCACAGCCGCACCGCTACCTGCTCATCCAGGGGCCGCCCGCCCCCGGCTACACGCCCCCGGCCGACATCGTCGCGCGCTCGCGGTATGCCATGGGGCCCTTCGTCACCGTCTTCGCCCAGGGCGAGGCGACCGAGGCCGTCCAGCCGGTCATCGCCGAGATGGCGACCTGGCTGCGTACCGATCACACCGCCGTCGACTGGCTGCGCGCCCGGACCGACCTGGACCCCGCGGACCCACGGGCACGCTGCGCCCTGGGCGGCACCATCCTCGCCTGGTCACACCTCCACGGCACCGTCAGCCTCGAAGTCACCGGCCAGTACACGGGCATGGGCCACCGGGCCGGGACGCTCCTCGACGTCCAACTCGGCTTGCTCGCGGACGCGTTTCGGCTCACCTGAGCGGTCTGTGGCTTGAGCAGGCGTCAGCTGGACGGGGGGAATCCGCCGGCAACATCACGCCCGGCGAGCGTCGCAGCCGCAAGGCCGGCGCCGCGGGCATCGGTGTCCGTGCCGCGCTCATCCTGGGGGTGACGGGACCAGGCACGGCGTTCGGCGGGCTCGTAAGCTCGGGGCCATGAGCAGGACGAATGCGCTCGGGGAATACCTTCGGGCCCGTCGTGAGCTGACCGACCCGGCGGATGCGGGGCTGCCGGTCGTGGGGGTACGCCGTACCCCCGGGCTGCGCCGTGAGGAGGTCGCCACCCTGGCCGGGATCAGCGCCGACTACTACCTCCGCCTGGAGCAGGGCCGCGACCGCAACCCGTCGCCGCAGGTGCTGGAGGCCCTGGCACGGGTGTTCCGGCTGGACGCGACCGCCACCGCCCACCTGCAGAGCCTGACCACCGCCCGCCCGGCCGCACGCCGGCGACCGCGCCGGGAGGTGGTGCCGGCCGGGATCCGGCAGCTGCTCGACGTGATCAACCTGCCGGCGTTCGTGGAGAGCCGGATGTTCGAGGTGCTCGCCGCGAACCGCCTCGCCGCCACCGTGTCGCCCAGCATCCGGCCAGGCGTCAACCGCCTCCGCTCGATCTTCCTCGACCCCGACGAGCAGGACCTCTACCCCGACTGGGAGCAGACGGCCGGCGGCCTGGTCGCCGCGTTCCGCGCCTCCGTGGGCAGCGATGTCGACGACCCACGGATCGTCCAGCTGGTGGGCGAGCTGTCGCTGGCCAGCGAACCGTTCCGGCGGCTGTGGGCCCGGCACGACGTCGCCCCGCTGGCCGGAGGCTCGATGCGGCTGCGCCATCCGCAGGTCGGCATGCTCGAACTGCGCCGGGAGAAACTGCCGCTCAGCGACTCCGGCGGTCAGATCCTGGCGATCTATCACGCCGAGCCGGGCTCGGAGACGGCCCGCCTGCTGGAGTCCCTGCGTACGGCGGCGGCCACCGGGGTCTCCCACACGTCTGCGGCCGGCACCGGACCGGAGTTCGACGGTCGGTCCGCCGCGGACGGGCCGCAACGTCCATAGCAGGAGCTCGTCGCCTTGTCTTTTGTCTTTGTCTTCGCTGACGTTCGTCGTGGAGGGATCGCATCTCGAGGTCACGGTCGGCGAGAGCCCGCCCCCGCGGTCAACCGTTCCACCTGCTTGGCGGCGGATTCCGTCCGGCACCGGGCCTCCCGTACGGCGCGGTCGGCCTGCCGTGCCCGTTCCCGCGCGTCCTGTTCAGCGGCCCGTGCCCGCCGCTGCTCCTCCTCGGCGCGCCGCAGCCGCTCCCGCAGCTCACGGACGTGCCCCTCGGCCTCGGCCACCCGGGCGCCGGCCTCCTCCAGCACTCGTCCGGCGGCGTCGGCCTCCTTCTCCCGGGCACCCAGTTCCCGTTCCGCCTCGCGGGCCTGCTCACGGGCCTCGGCGAGGCGCCGGCGGTGCTCCGCGTCCGCTTGGCGCCCCTGGCTCCGGGCGGGCTTCTTCGGCTTGGCCGCGGGGGGAGCGGGGCGGCCCGCCGGCAGGGCCTCGTCGGCCGCCGGGAACCCGAGCGTCGAGCTGAGCGGCTTCACCAGCCGGCCCGCCGCCCACTCCCGGGCGGCCTCCGGGTCCGCCAGCACGGCATGCAGCGTCTCCTCGACCTCGCGCTGGACGCCCTCGCCCACCGGATGCCCCGCCTCCGCGGCCAGCCGCCGGGCCTGCCGGCCGAGCGCGCCGATCACCTCGTTCTGCCGCCGGGCCAGCTTGCGCAACTGCGTCCCGTCCAGCTCGCGGTGGGCACGGCGTAGTTCCTCGCCGAGGACGAGCAGCGGCTCCACCTGCTCCGGCTGCCGGCGTACGAGGAGATTGCCGACCCAGGCCGCCAGGCTCGGCCGCCGCAACGAGCCGATCTCCCTGGCGAGGGCCTGATCACCGGCCCTGCGGGCGTCCACGGCACGGCTGTCGCGGGCGGCGACGAACTCCTCCGGCCGCAGCCCGTACAGCTCGTCGGCGACGGCGTCCAGGTCCACCAGCGTCCCTCTCGACGGCCACCTCGGTGACAGAGCCCGAGTTTCTCACTGGGCAGCGTTTATGTGCCGTGTACGGCGCCGCATCCAGGCGAGCCGGGAGGGCGGCGACAGCGACTTCCGGCGCCGGATCCCCATCCTTCGTCCCCGCGCCTCGGACCGTCGGCGGACGCGCCGCTGCGCCTGCGAGCGGCACGGTGATCGTAGGCAGAGGACCAAGGGGATCAAGCGTGCACGGGACCACCCGGACGATCCCGCCTCCGACCGGCACGGGCAACCGAAGGAGGCCATCCACGCCCTGGCCCGCCGCTACCGGCACGCCCGAACCGCCGGCAGCGGGCACGCGCGTGACCACGCAACCGGCGACCTCCTCGCCCCTGTGCCACACGGGCAACGGCCGCCCATCGGGTCACAGCCGTCGCCCGCCGCCCAAGGGCGAACGGGGCGGGACGACCTGTGCGCCGGCTCACCCCTTCGGAGGACCGTCCGGCTTGCCGCGCCGCAGTCGCCGATCCGGGGCCGGATGATGCGGGCATGCCCCCGGCCCACCCGCCGGCCGACGCGCCGGCCCGCCCCGCGACCGACGATGTGACCGAATGCCGTAGCGCCCGTGCCCGCGCCCTCCGTGCCGGGCACGGCCGCCGGGCGGCGGGCCCGCACACCGAACAGATCCATGCGAACGCAAACAACAATGCAAACACTCGGGCGGGGACGGACGTGGACGCGGAGGTGGACGGCGGGCGACGGCACGCGACCAAAATTGCATCGTTCGTTTTCTTGAACCCCTCGTGTTTTTGAGGGTAGGTTCGGCCCCATGACCGCCTCCCCGACCCCGACCACCGCCGAGGAGCTCCGCGGTGCCGGCCTGCGCGTGACGGCAGCCCGCGTCGCGCTGCTGGAGACCGTCCGGGCGGGTAGCCACCTCGGCGTCGAGGCGATCGCCTCCGGGGTGCGCGACCGCGTAGGCCACATCTCGCTGCAAGCCGTCTACGAGGCCCTTCACGCCCTCACCGCGGCGGGTCTCGTCCGCCGTATCGAACCGGCCGGTCACCCGGCCCGGTATGAGGGGCGCGTGGGGGACAACCACCACCACATCGTGTGCCGGTCGTGCGGTGCCGTCGCCGACGTCGACTGCGCGGTCGGCGACGCGCCCTGCCTGACCGCCTCCGACGACCGGGGCTTCGCCATCGACGAGGCCGAGGTCGTCTACTGGGGTATGTGCCCCGACTGTTCCACCGGCCGCAGTTCCTGAGCACCGAGTTCCGCACAGTTCGGAAGGATTGCCATGACTGAGAACCACGACGCGATCGTCACAGACGCGAAGGCGGAGGGGGCGAGCGGCGGCTGCCCCGTCGCCCATGACCGGGCCCTGCACCCGACCCAGGGCGGTGGCAACCGCCAGTGGTGGCCGGAGCGGCTCAACCTGAAGATCCTTGCCACGAACCCGCCCGCGACGAACCCGCTGGGTGAGGAGTTCGACTACGCCGAGGCGTTCAAGAGCCTCGACCTCGCGGCCGTGAAGCAGGACATCGCCGAGGTGCTCACCACCTCCCAGGACTGGTGGCCCGCCGACTTCGGCAACTACGGCCCGCTGATCATCCGTATGGCCTGGCACAGCGCGGGCACCTACCGCATCAGCGACGGCCGCGGCGGCGCCGGCGCCGGCCAGCAGCGCTTCGCCCCGCTGAACAGCTGGCCCGACAACGTCAACCTGGACAAGGCCCGCCGCCTGCTGTGGCCGGTGAAGAAGAAGTACGGCCAGAAGATCTCCTGGGCCGACCTGATGATCCTCGCCGGCAACGTGGCCCTGGAGTCCATGGGCTTCGAGACCTTCGGCTTCGGCGGCGGCCGCGCCGACGTCTGGGAGGCCGACGAGGACGTCTACTGGGGTCCCGAGACCACCTGGCTGGACGACAAGCGCTACACCGGCGACCGCGAGCTGGAGAACCCGCTCGGCGCCGTCCAGATGGGCCTCATCTACGTCAACCCCGAGGGCCCGAACGGCAACCCGGACCCGCTGGCCGCGGCCCGCGACATCCGTGAGACGTTCCGCCGCATGGCGATGAACGACGAGGAGACCGTCGCCCTCATCGCCGGTGGTCACACCTTCGGCAAGACCCACGGCGCCGGCCCCGCCGACGCGGTCGGTCTCGACCCCGAGGCCGCAGGTCTCGAGGAGCAGGGCCTCGGCTGGAAGAGCACCTTCGGCACCGGCAAGGGCGCCGACGCCATCGGCTCCGGCCTCGAGGTCACCTGGACCAACACGCCCACCCAGTGGAGCAACAATTTCTTCCGGATCCTGTTCGAATACGAGTGGGAGCTGACCGAGTCCCCGGCCGGCGCCAAGCAGTGGCGGCCGAAGGACGGCGCCGGTGAGGGCACCGTCCCGCACGCCCACGACTCCTCGAAGCAGATCGCCCCGGGCATGCTCACGACCGACCTGTCGCTGCGCTTCGACCCGATCTACGAGCCGATCTCCCGGCGCTTCTACGAGAACCCGGAGGAATTCGCGGACGCCTTCGCCCGCGCCTGGTACAAGCTCACCCACCGTGACATGGGCCCGAAGGCGCTGTACCTCGGCCCGGAGGTCCCGCAGGAGACCCTGATCTGGCAGGACCCGCTGCCGGAGCGCGAGGGCGAGCTGATCGACGGCGCGGACATCGCGGCCCTGAAGACGAAGCTGATCGACTCGGGCCTCTCCGTGTCCCAGCTGGTCTCCACCGCCTGGGCGTCCGCCTCCACCTTCCGCGGCAGCGACAAGCGCGGCGGGGCCAACGGCGCCCGTATCCGCCTGCAGCCGCAGCGCGGCTGGGAGGTCAACGAGCCCGACGAGCTGGCCCAGGTGCTGCGCACCCTCGAGAGCGTGCAGCAGGAGTTCAACGCCTCCGCCGGCGCCAAGAAGGTCTCGCTGGCCGACCTCATCGTCCTCGGCGGTGTCGCCGCCGTCGAGAAGGCCGCCAAGGAAGGCGGCTTCGAGGTCGAGGTGCCCTTCACCCCGGGCCGTGTGGACGCCGGCCAGGAGCACACCGACGCCGAGTCCTTCGCGGCGCTGGAGCCGACCGCGGACGGCTTCCGCAACTACCTCGGCAAGGGCAACCGCCTGCCGGCCGAGTACCTGCTGGTCGACAAGGCCAACCTGCTGAAGCTGAGCGCCCCCGAGATGACGGTGCTCGTCGGCGGCCTGCGCGTCCTCGGCGCCAACCACCAGCAGTCCCAGCTCGGCGTCCTCACCAAGACGCCCGGCGTCCTCACCAACGACTTCTTCGTCAACCTGCTCGACATGGGCACCGCGTGGAAGTCGACCTCCGAGGACCAGACCACGTTCGAGGGCCGTGACGCCGTCACGGGCGAGCTGAAGTGGGCCGGCAGCCGCGTCGACCTCGTCTTCGGCTCCAACTCCGAGCTGCGCGCCCTCGCCGAGGTCTACGCCAGCGACGACGCGAAGGAGAAGTTCGTCAAGGACTTCGTCGCCGCGTGGGACAAGGTCATGAACCTGGACCGGTTCGACCTGGTCTGATCACCGCTGCGAGGGCGTCCGGCCCGACCCGCACGGGTCGGCCGGAGGCCCTCGTCGGTTTCCGGGGGGAACAGGGCCTTCCACTCACGGAATCGTCACAGGTGATCCACAACTGTCACAGATGATCTACTGCGGAAACCAGGGGTCTCCCGGCGCTGTCTCCCCCGGCGAGCACCGGCACGGAGCCGGTCGACCCAGACCGAATCGGGGGACCCCATGCACCAGCGCACCACCATCCGCCTCGCCGCGTCCGCGACAGCCGTGATCGCCGCCGCGGTGTCGCTTACGGCGTGCACGCCGGGCGACGACGGGGCGGCCAAGACGTCCTCCCCGGCCCCGGTCTCCGCCACCCCCTCCCACACCGGCCCCGCCACCGCGAGCCCCACCCCCACGGCCCCGTCGGCCACGAGATCCTCCGGCAGCGGCACGTCGACCGTCACGGGCGCCCCGGTCTCTCCCGCGTCCGTCACCTCGGCCGGTACGACGTCGGCGTGCGCGGTGTCCGCCGTGAAGGCGACGGCCCAGCAGGCGGCCAACCGCCCGGACGGCACCGGCACGGGTGCGGCGATCATCGAGTTCACCAACGTCTCCGGGCACAGGTGCGTCCTGCGGGGTCACCCGTCGGTGGCCGGAGCGGGCAACGGTTCCCCCGAGCACAACAAGCCGCTGAAGGTGACCCCCACGGGCACCGCGTCGGCCGTACCCCTCGCGCCGGGCGGCAAGGCATGGGTGAAGCTGACCTTCGTCCAGGTCCAGGGCGAGGCCGACGGCTACTGCGTCTCCGGCGCGAAGCCCGCCGTCTACCCGACGCTCGTGGTCGGACTGCCCGGCTCCGGCGCGCACCAAGTCGCCCTGTCCGACGGTGAGTTCGCCGAGTGCGACAACACCGTCACCGCGACCGCGGTCCTGGCGGCGAAGCCTGCCTGACCGGCACTCGACCAGCGGGCGGCCCCGACGAAGACGGCGGCCGGGGCCGCCCGCTCCATCCGTGCGCTCCGGTCGGGCATCGACGCGCCGCCGTCCGAGCGGCCCGCGCCTGGGCGAAGGAGCACCCACCCGTCGTGAGTCGGCCGACGCCGTGGGTGCTCCAGGGCCCGGCCGGTTGCGCTGCCCGGAACGCCGCCGGTCCGCCGCGGGGCTCAACGGGGCGCGGGGAACCGCGCGAGCAGCCACATCGCATCCGCGGCAACCCGACGTCCCACGCCCCTACGGCGCCGACACGAACGGCTCGTCACGTCCGCAGCGCTTCGAACGCCTCCCGCCCCGCAACCCCGATCGCGAGGTCGACATCCGGCGCAAGCCCCGCGCAGCGGTCCGCACGGGTCAACGCGGCGATCGCCACCCGGTCCCCGGACTCCGCCTCGACCACACCGATCTCGTGCCGCACATGCAGGAACGACCCCGTCTTCCCGCTCCACCGCAGCGAGTCGGCCCGCAGTTCGCTCGCCAGCCGATGCGTGAAGACCTGCAGCCCCATCAGCCGCCGCAGCTCCGCCGTCGCAGCGGGCACGGCGACCTCGTCGCACCACACCCGCCGCAGCAGTTCGACGAGCGCCGCGGCCGAGCCGGCGTTGGCGTACGCCGGATCCAGCGTCTCGATGGTGTGCCGGTCCGCCCGCTCGTCCCGGAGGGCCAGTTCCAGCGCGAGGGAGAAGTCGTTGCCGGCGGCACCGGCGGCACACTCGTACATGTGGTTCATCCGGTGCCGCATCCGGATCTCCCCGCACCCCCAGGCGCGCAGCCGCGCGTCCACGTCCGCCACCGGCACCAGATCGAGCAGGCTGTCCGCCGCGGCGTTGTCGCTCACCGACAGCATCTGCACAAGCAGATCGCCGACGGCCACGGTCGCCGGGTACCGGAACGCCGCGAGTCCGGTGGGACCGACGCTGCTGCTCGCCGGGTCGATGGTCACCGGCCGCGCCGGATCGAGGTCACCGGCCGCGATCCGGTCCAGTACGACGAGGGCGAGCGGAACCTTGGCCACCGACGCGAGTGGCATCAACTCATCGGCGTCAAAACCGAGTTGGTCGCCGGTGTCGAGGTTCCGGGCCAGGAAGGAGCCGCGCACACCGAGGGCTGCCCAGTCGGTGGCGATCGCCTCGGCGACGGCCAGCAGGGCGCCGCCGTCCCCGACGTACACCGGTGCCGCCCTCATGCGCGTGCCGCCAGCCGCGCCCGTACCTCCTCGGCACCGGTCCCACGGGCCGGCGTGCCCGTACCGTGGGCGGCGGCTCCCGCGGCCGACGCCAGCAGCGGGACCAGCCAGTCCGGCACCCGCGCCGCGCCGGCCCGGTCCGTAGCGGCGCTGATGTCGTACCCCCGGTGCAGTGACCGGTCGGCCAGCGGCGCCCACCGTGCGCCGTGCTGCCGGGCGAACGGCTCGGCGCACAACAGCAGCGCCCGCCCGGCCAGCGTCTCGGCGAGCGCGGTGGCCGCGGGCCCGGCCGGCCGGAACCGCCCCGGGGGCAGCCCGGCCCGGGCCACGGCGCGCTCCAGACGGTCCGCGCAGGACGGCACCTGATCCTCCGGCAGGGTCAACACCGGCAGCGCGGCGCGGCGTTCGGCGCCACGGCCACGCCGGGGCCGTAGGTCCTCCAGGTGGACCGCGCGCCGCGTGCCGCCGTCCGCCGCGATCCGCTCGCCATCCGCCGCATCCGGCTCCGGCGCGGACGCCACACCCAGCGGCACCCGGAATGCGCCCCGCTCCGGAAGCACCCGCACCAGGGCGTAGGCGAGCGAGCCGTCGGTGAGCCCGGAAACCCGTTCCGCAGGCGGCAGTTCGCGCACACCGAGGGTGATCCCGTGCTCGGCTCCGGCGCGGATCGCGCGTGCCAGCGCAGCCGGGCCGCAGTGCGCGGGCACCCCGACGGCTCGCGTCCGCGCCCGCCCGGCCGCACCCGCGACCTGCCGCAGCCGCTGGGCACGGTCCAGCACGTCCCGGGCGTACGGGAGCAGCAGGACGCCCAGCTCCGTGGTCGTGATCTGCCGTCGCGAACGGTCGAACAACGAGCCGCCGAAGTGCTCCTCCAGTGTCTTGATACGGCGGCTGAGCAACGGCTGGGCGATGCCGAGCCGCTCGGCCGCCCGGGAGAAGCTCGCGTCGTCGGCCGTGGCGACATACGCCTCGAGGTGCGCCAGGAGATCCATCCAGCACTCATATCAATAAAGCATGACGTGTTCAAAGTTCACTCTTGGACATGAGTGGCCTCAGGCTGTTTCGCTGTCCTCGTCGAAGATCCAGGAAGCGGATCACGGACGACGACCAGGAGGACTGCGCCCATGACCAGCCACGACCGCGCCGGCGTCACCCCCGCCGCCATGGCCCGACGGGGCCTGCTCAAAGCGGGCCTCGCCCTCACCACCGCGGCCATGGCGGCCACCGCCGTCACCGCACCCGCCGCATCGGCGGCACCGGACGCCGGACAGCGGGCCGTCGAAGCGGAGTTGGCCGAGCTGGAGCGGCGGCACGGCGCCCGGCTCGGCGTCTACGCACGCAACGTCCGCACCGGACGCACCGTGTCCCACCGGGCGGGGGAGCGGTTCGCGATGTGTTCGACGTTCAAGGCGTTCGCCGCTGCGGCGGTCCTGCGCGACCACGGCGGTTGCGCACCGCTGGACAAGGTCGTCCACTACCCGCCCCACGACATCCTGTCCAACTCGCAGCACACCGCGGAACACGTGGACACCGGCATGACGGTCGCGGACCTGTGTGCGGTGGCGATCCAGTTCAGCGACAACGCGGCGGGCAATCTGCTGCTGCGGGAGATCGGCGGACCCGCCGGACTCACCCGCTTCTTCCGCTCGCTCGGCGACCGGGTGAGCCGGCTCGACCGGTGGGAGACGGACCTGGGCAGCGCGATCCCCGGCGATCTGCGCGACACCACCACCCCGCAGGCCCTCGGCGGCAGCTTCGAGCGGCTCACCCTGGGCCGGGCGCTCGCCGGCGCCGACCGGGAACGGCTCGTCACCTGGCTGAAAGGCAACACCACCAGCGCCGCCCGGTTCCGCGACGGGCTGCCGCGCGACTGGGTGCTGGCCGACAAGACGGGCACCGGTGACTACGGCACCGCCAACGACATCGGCGTGGCCTGGACGACCCGGAACACACCGGTCCTGCTGACCGTGCTGTCGACCAAGAGCGCCCAGCACGCACCGGCGGACGACGCGCTCGTCGCGGAGGCGGCCCGCATCGTGGCCCCCGTCCTCGCGCCGGGCGAGTAGACGACGCTTCACACAGTCGGCGCCGACCACATTCAACGGTGACCGGCACGCGATGCCACAGCCGACGGGTTCGGCAGGGGAAGCGCGCCGGTTACGCAGGCCGGCCGCCGTAGGGAACGGTGATCAGCTCCATGGCGTGGCCCGCCGGATCCATGAAGTACACGCCGCGGCCGCCGTCGTTGTGGTTGATCGCGTTCGGCTGTTGCCGGTGCGGGTCGGCGTAGTGCTCGATGCCGCGCTCGACGATCCGCGTGTACGCGGCGTCGAACTCCTCCTCGGAGACCAGGAACGCGTAGTGCTGGGGCGTGATCCGGTCCTCGGGGAGGGTGGCGAAGTCCAGGGTGACTCCGTTGCTGAGGGCGACCGCGACGAACGGACCCCATTCCGCGGTGATCTCGAGACCGAGCAGTTCGGTGAGGAACTCGGCGGACTCCCGGTTGTCCCGGGCGTGGACGATGGTGTGGTTCAACTCGACGGACACGGAATGCCTCCACGGCATGTCCTGACACCTCCATGCCTCACCCGGCCGGTGACCGGCACGCGATGCCACTGTCGATCTTAGCCGGGCAGGCCGGTGACGGTTCCAGGTAACCGTCTCAGGAACGGGTTTCCCAGTACCGCAAGTAACATGATGACCTTGTCTCCGGGTGTACCAGTCAGTCAACTTTGCGCGGTCCCAGGACGCGCCCTGCCCGGAGTCGTCCATGTCTTCTCTCAACGATGCGCTGGAAAGCGCGCGCCTCACCTATGAGCAGCACGTGCGGACGTGCCGTCAGTGCCACGCCGACGGCGCGGCCTGCGCCGTGGCCAAGCATCTGCTGCGGATCTACAACAACGCCCGCCGGGACCGCATGCGCTCGGGAGGGCAGCACGGCCGTACCGACTGACCGGGCTCTATCAACTCCCCGTCCGTGCAGGCGTACAAGCCCGGCCCGACAGGCGAGCGCCGAGATCCTCGACGCGCCGGCGGCACCCCGCTGACCCGACGTCAGGCCCCGTACACCTCGCTCACGTTGGCGCGCGGCGGCGGGGCGTGCCGGGCGGCGGGGCCCTTCGCGAACGTCCGCAGCAGGTTCTCCGTGGTGCGGGTGACGAAGGTCCGGGTGCGGGTGTCCATGCCATGGTCGCCGCCGAGCATGCCCGTCCCGGCCACCAGGCCCTCCACCCAGCGCATGGTGCCGCTCGCGAACACGCCCGCGCCGCCGGCGGCCGTGTAGTACGCCGAGTCGCTGTGGCTGGGCCGCCCGCCGCAGACCAGCGGGGAATGCGCGATGATCTCCAGCGGTCCCGGGGTGGGGGCGCCGGGCGTGATCCGGTCGTACTCGACGCCGACGAGATGGGCGAAGGCGTCGCCGGAGCGTGCGCCGGTGCCGTCGTACAGCCAGTGATCGGCGGCCCGGACGACATAGGGGGCGTCGACCGGATAGCCCTCGTAGAGCACGCCGGTCAGGGAGGACTCGGGATCCGGGGCCGGCGGGAGCCGGTAGTCGGTGGTGACCAGCGCGGGGTGCGAGTCGTAGCACGGGTCGGCGCGGTAGGAGGTCTTGTAGCAGACCACCGTACGGCCGTCCGCGGACTCTCCGGCCTCCAGCCGGACCCGGCGGAAACAGGTGTTCGCGCCGAGGAAGGCGATGTTCGTCCCGGCATCCCGGGCGGCGGTCACATGGGCTCGCTGCTCCGGCGTCCAGTACTCGTCGTGGCCCAGACAGACGACGGCGTGCGCGCCGTGCAGCACCTCGGGATCACGGTGGACGTCGGTGCCCGTGGTGTAGGCGAGCGGGATGCCGAGGCGCTCGGCGAGCACCACCAGCGCTCGCTCGTACACCAGGAACTTCTCGGCGCCCGTGCCGTCGTAGGGGCGGTCGAAGCTCACCGCGAGGGAGCGGGTGGCGTACGCGCCGGACGCGCCGTTGTAGAGACTGCTGCCGCCCCAGCGGTTGTACGCCTGCCAGGTGGCGGGGGCGTGCAGCAGGACCGTGCGGCCCGCGCCCGCGGTGGAGCGGACGACCAGCGGAACGTACCGCTGGTGCCCGGTGTCCGCCTCCAGCCGCAGCAGATAGGCGCCCTCCGGCCAGCCGGCGGTGTCCACCGGCAGTGTGACCGGCCAGTCGGCGCGCACGGTGCGGGTGGCGGACAGCAGCCGCGGGGCCGGCTGGGCGCGGCCGGGTATGCGCCCGGACGCCCAGATCCGGCGGGCCTGCCGGCCGCCGTACCAGCCGACCCGGAACGCGGACACCCGGAACGCCGCGGCGGTGGTGGACACATGGAGCCCGAACTGCTCGCCCGGGGTCACGCTCACCCGGTCCGTGTAGCCGGCCACCGCGTCCGGCGGGCCGGTGGAGGCCAGTTGCCAGTCGGCGGTGCCCGGGGCGTCCTGCTCCGTCTCGGGCCGCAGCCGCCCGTCGGGGGCTGCCGTGGCGTGCGGATGCGGCGGTGCCGCCGTGCACGCGGCGGCCGTACCGAGGCCGGCGCCTGCGCACAGAGTGAGGAATCGCCGACGGCCGAGGCCGTCCGACGGCGTGGTGTCGTGTACCGGAGCCACTTCACCTCCCGGGTGCGTGTCAGCTCCAGCGTCCGGACGCCCGCGGGTTCGGCGCAACCCGCGGAGCCGGGCGAAGGCCGGTGAGGAGGCGGGGCCGGCGCGCCCGGCCGGGGCGCCGGCGGTACGGCCGAACGGGTGACGCGGGCGGGTGCTGTCAGGCGCTGTCAGGTGCGGAAGCCGATGTGCACGTGGTCGTGGTGGGTGGCGTCGCTGAAGAACTGGCCGGCGCCACCGCCGGCCAGCAGCACGGGACCGCCCACGTTGTACGACCCGGCCGCCGCCGCGTCGCGCATGAAGCGCTCGATCAGGCCGCGCGGGTCGCCGGGTCGACCACCGCGTGGCCGTCGATCCGCCACACGTCGAAGGCCCGGCCGCGCGGATGGTCGCTGGGCCGGCTGGTGCCGAACACGTCCAGCGGGTGCCCGGAGCGGACGACGCTCACCTCCATCCGGTACGACCGCGCCAGCGCGAGCATCGCCTGCGCCACGCTGGTGTGCACCTGACCGCTGCGCAGGTCCGCCGCGGCGGCGGGCGGCAGCACGATCCGGTCGTCGGCGAGCACGGCCCGGATGTCCGGCGCCGGCGACCGGGCGGCCGGTCCCGGGTCCGCCGGATGCAGGGCGTCGACCGTCCAACCGGACCCCGACCGGGACAGGCGTACGTCGACCGTGGTCCCGCCGGCGCTCGCCGTGGCGCCGCGCCGGGTCCACTGCCGGCACACCACGAGCACGCTGGCGGACGCCGACAGAATCCCGCCGTACTGCGCGTCGACGACCTGCAGTGCCGCCCGGTCGGCCGCAGGCAGCAGGGGCCCGGCCTGGCCGACCAGGGCCGCCGGCAGCCCGAGCGCCGCGACCCTCGCCCGCGCCGCCGCCGCTCCGCCGTGCCCCTCGCCCCACGCGCCGATGGCCTCGATGAGCCGCACGGCCCGCAGCTTCGCCGCCGGTTGCACCTCGGCGGACGTGGGCCGCCAGGGAGTGGTGTGCGGCAGACCGGGGGAGGGCGACGCGGAGCCGGTGTGGCCGGCGGAGCCCTGGGGCGAGTGTGTGGCCGGAGCCGTACGGCTGGCACAGCCCGCCGCGCCGAGCGCGGCACCGGCCAGCGCCGCCAGCACGGCACGGCGGCCGGGCGGGGGAGCGACGGGCGCACGAGTGCGGGTCATACGGACCAGTGTCCGTCGTGGGAGATGGTGCGGGCGAGCCGGCCGCCCCCAGAACCTCGCCCTGCGCCGAGCACCCCGGGCTGACGGCAGGGCGCGCCCCGCGTCCGCCCCGCCGGCGGTCTCGTCGGGTTCGCCGCGCCGAAACCGGGGCCAGGGCCCCAACCCCCTAGAACGGCGGCTCGTTGAGCAGCTCCAACAGGGACTCCGAGATCTGCTCGGCGGCCACGCTGGTGCCCGAGGCGCCGGGAAACGTGCGGCCCCAGGACGCGGCGCGGCCCAGGGCGCTCAGGCGCCAGGCGAGGTGTGCGGCGCGGCGCAGGTCCGCCGGTGCGCGACCGGGCCCCGTCCAGGGCTCCAGGTAGGCGTCGAGCAGCCGGGCCAGGACCTGCGGCCCGTACCGTGCGCGCGCCTTGCCGGCGGGGATCCGCAGGCTGCAGAAGGGGTGTGACACGGCGGCGTCGCCCCAGTCGAAGAAGGTGAAGCGGCCCGGTGCCGGGTGGAACAACTGGCCTTCGTGCAGGTCGGCGTGGTCGAGGGTGTCCTCGACGCCGAGGGACGCCAGTTCGGCACACCAGTCGGTGAGGCGGGGCCGCAGCCGCTCCAGCCGGGCGCGCGCCTCCGGGTGCAGTGCGGTGCTCCGCGTGAGCAGCCCGTCGAAGGCCCCGGGCAGGTCGAGGGTCCGGGTGGCGGGCACTTTGAGCTGCTCGATCTCGCGCACGTGCGGGGTGAGCGCCCGCTGCATGCTCGCGTACTGGCGCAGCAGCTCCTCCCAGGTCCGCGGCCCGACCGGCTCCCGGGAGAGCACGGTGCGGAACAGGTCTCCGCCGTCGGGCAGCAGGATCCACGCACGCTCGGCGTCGACGGCCAGCGGTTGGAGCACATACGTGGGCACCCAACGGGCCAGCGCGGCGGTCAACGGCCCCTCGAAGGCGCTGGCCGGTGGGTTGGCCTTGAACCAGACGGCGTCCCGCCCCACGACGGGCACCCGAACCAGCACGGACCACGGCCGCAGCCGCACGCTCAACTCACCGCTCGCACGCAGGCCGTGTGAGGCGAGCTGCTCCGCCACCCAGTCGAGGGCCGAGACCCGCCACGACTCCTGCTCCCACGGAGTGGGCGCGTACTGGTACTTGCTCCGGTCCACGACGATCGAGAACTCATTTTGCACCACGCCATCCCAGCATCCCGCGCGGGGTGCCGGCCACCCGCCGCTGGTCATGCCCCGGGGTGCGGGAAGCGGACGATCAGGGTGCGCACGGACCGGCGCGGCCACAAGAACGCGCCCCCGGTCACCGACCGGGGGCGCGTCACTGTGTGCGGAACCGCGGGATCAGGCCTGCTGCCTGCGGCGCAGCGTCAGGTACGTGCCGGTCGCACCCGCGGCCAGCAGGGCGCCCACGCCGAGGCCGACCGGCAGGGCCGGGAAGCCGGAGGCGTCCGTCGTCGCGGCCGTGTTCTGCATGGCCGGGCCCGGGGTGATGCTCGTGGACACCGGGGCGACGTGCTGGATCGGGCCGACGTGCTTGACCGAGCCGTCAGCGTTCAGCAGCACCTGCTTGTTGTTCGGGTGCCGGAAGTCGAACATGCCCGACAGGGAGCCGGCCGTCGCGTCGAAGGAGTGGTCGCCGACGCGGCCCGTCTTCCAGTTGTCCTCGATGAAGCGGGTGATCGACGCCTGGTTCGTCAGGGTGTGGTCGACCTTGTTCACCTTGCTGTACGGCGAGATGACGAGCAGCGGCTGGCGGGTGCCGGGGCCGCAGCGGTCGGCGTAACCCCCGGCCGCCCTCGGGCCGTTCTGGCAGGCCGGGCTGTCGGTGGCCTTGCCGTTGGAGCCGAGGGACGTGTCCGTCGAGCCGTTCTTCGGCGTGACGTAGGCGTGGTCGTACCAGCCGTCGGAGTCGTCGTAGGCGACCACGATCGCAGTGGACTTCCACTGCGGCGAGCTCTGGATCGCGTTGATCTGGCTGATCAGGAAGTGCTGCTCGTCGGTGGGGTCGGAGTAGCCGGCGTGGCCGTCCTGGTACTCACCGGCCTTGAGGAAGCTGACGGCCGGCAGCTTGCCCGCCTTCAGCGCGGCGGAGAAGTCGGTCAGGTCGTAGTTGTGGTTGGCCTGACCGTTGTGGCCGATCTCGGACACGCTCTTCGGGGCCAGGTGGTGCGGGTTGGCCGTCGACTTGTAGTACGAGAACGGGTTGTGGTGCGGGCTGTAGTCCGCCACGGCCGCGCCGCCCACGTTGGTGTGCGTGGTGTCGCACTTGGCGTACGAGCCCGAAGTGCCGTTCCACGCGGTCGACGGACGGAAGCCGCCCTGGAACCAGCCCCAGCTCACCTTCCTGGCGTTGAGCAGGTCACCGACGTTCTTGCCCTGCATCGACGCCAGCGCGTTGGTGCTCGTGTGGTCCTTGCCGGAGCAGTCGTCGAAGGCCGGGTCGGGGTCGTTGATGACCGTGCCCACGCCCTTGGCGTCGGGGGACTTCACCGTGTACGCGTCGGGCGTCGCCGTCTGCTTCGGGTTCTCCGTGCCGGTGCTCGGGTCCATGGAGATCACACCGTGCGTCTGACCGGAGATCAGGTTCAGCGCGCCGGGCGTGGACGGGCCGTACACCGAGCTGAAGCTGCGGTCGGACAGCGAGTAGTGCTGGGCGTAGTTCCACAGCCCGGTGACGGTGTTGCCGTCGTAGTAGTCCATGACCAGGCCCGGCTCGCCGAACAGGCCGCCGCTGCACTTGTCGACCTCGGTGTTCTGCACGAACTGGTCGGCCTTGCCGCCGTTGTACGCAAGCTGCTCGGCGCCGTAGTTGTGGTTCTGGTCGCAGGTCATCGCCTGGGACGAGGACAGCCGCTTCGGCGCGTACTGGTTCGGGTTGTTCTTCAGCAGCCCGGCGTGCGCGAGGGTGTCGATGTCCTTCGGGGTGTTCTTCGACGCGGTGAACTTCGTCCCGTCGGTGTTGGCGGCCTTCGGGTACGTGGCGAAGTAGTGGTCGAAGGAGATGTTCTCGTCGAAGAGCACGACAACATGCTTGATCGGCGTCGCGGTCGAGGACTGGCCCGCGGACACGGCCGCCCAGCCGGGCGCGTTGCTCCCGAGCACGGTGAGCGCCGCGGCTCCGGTGAGCGCGCCCAGGCTCCGGATCGCGGCTCGTCTTCCTCTGCTGGCCATGGTGGTCTACCCCTTTGGACAGAACGTCTGTGCGGTGTACGAGCACGGATGCTGCGCCCGTCGCAGAACGCGTCGGCGGAGCCATGATGGCGTGCGAGTGAACACCGAGTCAGGGATGTTAGGGCAAAACTTGACTGTGTGTTGACCCGTCGGGCCGCCCGGTTGTCCGGACAGGTTCAGCCGAACAGGGCGCGCCCGTACCAGTCGGTGGCGTCCCGTACGCCGGGCAGCGCGAAGAAGTAACCGCCGCCGAACGGGCTGATGTAGTCCGTCAGCGGCTCGCCCGCCAGCCGGTGCTGCACCGTCTCGAACTGCCGCTTCACATCCTGCTGGTAGCAGGAGAACAGCAGGCCCATGTCGAGGTTGCCGTTGGCGTCCATGCCCCGGTCGTAGTTGTAGGCGCGGCGCAGCAGGCGCTGGTCGGCGGTGGCGGGTGTGCGCGGGTTGGCGAGGCGTATGTGCGCGTCCAGCGGGATGACGTCCCCCTTGGGGTCGTCGGCGTACTTCGGCGTGTCGTGCTCGTGGTCGCCGTCCAGCGGTGCGCCGGAGAAGCGGGCGCGGCCGAACATCCGCTCCTGCTCGCTGAGCGAGACCCGGTCCCAGAACTCCACCAGCATCCGGATCAGCCGTACGACCTGGTAGCTGCCGCCGACCGCCCAGTCCGGCTCGCCCGCGCCCTTGCCCACCCACACCAGGCGGTCCATCTCGCGGGCGCTGCCTGCGTCCGGGTTCGCGGTGCCGTCCTTGAACCCCATCAGATTGCGCGGCGTGCCCGAGGGCCGGGGAGGGCTGGCGAAGCCGTCCAGGCGCCAGCGGACCTGTGCGGCGCCACGGGTGTGCCGGGCGATGTCACGCAGCGCGTGCAGGGTGGTGTCCGGCTCGTCGGCGTGCAGTTGGAGGCTGAGGTCGCCGTGGCACCAGTCGGTCTGGAGGTCGTCGTCCGGGAAGGCGGGCATGGCGGTCAGCCGCCGGGGTTTGAGCGCGGCGAGCCCGAACCGGTCGTCGAAGAGCGAGGCGCCGACGCCGACCGTCACGGCCAGTTGCCCGGCGGGCAGTTGGTCGCCGAGGACGCCCGAGTCGGCGGGCGGGCCGGTGATGCCCACCGGGGACGGCGTGCCGCCGGAGGTGAGCAAGCGGGCCCGGTCTGTCAACGTACGCAGCAGATCGGTGAGTTCGGCACGACTGCCGGCGGTCACGTCGAGGGAGGCGAACACACAGGTCCGGCGCGGGGCCGCGATCGCCGAGGCCTGGTGGACGCCGTGGAACGGGGCGACGGCCGCCGACCGGGCCGCCGCAGCGCCGGATGCCGGGGCACCGGGCGCGGCGGCGCTCGTGGCGAGCCCGGCACCGGCCAGCGCGGCACCGCGCAGAAAGCCGCGCCGGGCCAGGCCGTCGGGGCGGTCGAGGGCGCGCGGGCCCGGTCCCGCGGGCCGTTCGAGTCCCTCGGGCCGGCCCATGTCACGCCCGCCCGTTGCCCCGGTTCGGTCGATGTCGCTCACACGGTCCTCCGGGGGTCGCACAGGGTGGCCACCGACGCCAGCCGTTCCACCAGGTCGCCGAGCACCGCGTTCACGTCCTCCCGCTCGGTGCGGGTCAGCCGGTCCAGCGAGGTCCAGGAACCTCCGCGGTGGAACCCGTCGAGGGTGTGCTGGGCCTGGTCCAACTCCTTCTGGAGCTCCGGCAGACCGGCGTACCTCGTCGTCAGCAGGGGCCTGAGCCGGGACAGCACCTCGCGGGTGCCGTCCAGATTGGCGCGGGCGGTGGCGAGGTTGCTGCCGCTGCCGTAGTCGGTGCGGCCGGTCAGCTCGAACTGCACGGTGTTCTCCAGGATCTCGTGCGCGCGCAGACCCAGCTGGGCGGGGTCCATCCGGGTCTGCGACCAGCTGTCCCGCAGCCCGGTCACCGCCTTCACCAGCGCCGCCGCCGGGGCGCGCAGCCCGTCGGCCGGCTCACCGTGCCACAGCCCGTACTCGATACGGTGGAACCCGGCGAAGTCCTTGTCGTGCATCCCGCCTTGCAGCCCGGCGTCCGTACCGTTGACCGCCGCGTCGGCGTCCCCGAAGGCGTCGTACGCCGCCCCCAGCCGCTCGTACTGCAGATGCGCCGGCAGCCAGGCCGACCGGGCGGCCGCGAGGTCACCCCGGTCGATCGCGTCCTTCAGCTTCACCGTCAGCCGGACGACGTCGTCGAGGCCGCCGCCGACCCACTTCTGGTAGGCGAGGGAGGGCGGGATCAGATCGTGCTCCGACACCGGTGCGGCGCCCGGTCCGCGCTGCCCGCCGGTGATGCGCACGCTGGGCCCGGTGACGGCGTCGGCGTCGTCGGGCACGCACTTGAAGGCGTACGTCCCCTTGCCGAGCCGTACCGTCAACTGCCGTGTCGTACCGGGCCCGATGCCCTCCACCTCGCCGTACACCACCTGGCTTCCGGGGTCCTCCAGGTAGACCTCGGCGGCGCCGTCGGAGGAGTTGTGCAGGTCGAAGGTGCGCACCCCGGGCTCGGGGCGGGTCCAGCCGCGGCCGCAGCGGCTCCCCGACACGTCGACGACGATGCGCCCCGACGGGGCGCCGGCCGTCCTGCCGTGCCGCTGGCCGCCCAGCGAGACGGCCAGCATCGTGCCCGAGAGGGCCACGGCGAGGACGACGAACACGGCGGGGGCCGTCCGCAGCCGAACGGACCGCGTGCCGAGGCGAGGCAACGGCATGGCGAGCCTTTCCGGGACGACGTACGCAGGGGCTTCATGGTAGGCGGCCCTCCGGATACGAACGTACGTCCCCAGGCATGGATGACCAAGAATTCCCCCGGGGTTCACCGGCACGTGGCGGACGACCGCCGCCGCGGCGGTCGGTTCAGCGCACCGGGAAACCGAAGGAGTAGCCCTGCTGCTTCAGCCACGGCAGCAGGGTGCGCAGCGCGGCCACGGTCTGTGAGCGGTCGCCGCCCGCGTCGTGGAAGAGGATCGTCGGGCCGTTGGTCAGCTCGCGCTTGACGGTGGAGACGATGGCGGCGCTGCCCGGCCGCTCGAAGTCCTTGGAGTCCACGTTCCAGCCCAGCGGACGCATCCCGTCCCCGGCCGCCAGGTGCCGGCTGTACGGGGTGAAGGCGCCGCCCGGGGCCCGGTAGTACATCGGCCGGACACCGCCGGACGCCTTGGTGATCTGCTGCTCGGCCTGCACGATCTGCTGCGACTGGTAGGCCTCGGACTTCTTGTCCATCGTGGTGTCGTGCGACACGGTGTGGTCGCACAACCGGTGCCCGGCCGCCACCACCTGGCGGACCAGCTCCGGATGCGCCTGGGCCAGCGGGCCGATCATGCAGAACGTCGCCTTCACACCGTTCTCCCGCAGCACTTGGAGCACCTGCGGGGTCCAGACCGGGTCCGGGCCGTCGTCGATGGTGATGTTGACCGCGTGCGCGCCGCCGTCCGAGGCGTGGGCGATGTCGGCGGACACGGGTGCCGCCTTCGGCGCGGTGGGCCGGGCCGAGACGCCCGGCGCGGCCGGACCGCCGCCGGGCTGGCCGGCCTGCGCGGTCCATACCGACGTGGCGGCCGCAACCGCCGTGACCCCGACCGCCGCCGCGATCACCCGGCCGTGCCATCCCCGCCCGCCATGCCGCGCCATGCCCCGCCCCGTTCCGTGCGTCCCTGTGGTGTTGTGCACGCGTATTCCGTGCACCTGTCAGGACGGCCGGGGTTGAGCCCAGGATCCATCTGTTACCGATCACGGACAATTCCGGGGCACTTCCGCGACAGATTGGACGAGGACCGGGGCTGTGCGGGACGCAAGCAACCCCGATAGCGGGCGCCGGGTGTGGCGGAGGTGCTGGTGGCGGCGACCGACCGGTACGCGGCCCGCGGCCAGCCGCCGAAGGGATCCTCCAGCACCGGCACGCAGGGCGACGGCGGCGGCTCGGCGATCTCCGGCGATGTGCGGGGGTTCGAGAAGCCGCGGCGTGTCGAACGGTGCGCGGGCCCGCCGGAAAAGCGGGCGCGGGGCCGGGGGTGGTCATGCCAGGCTGGCCGGCCGGCAGAACTCCGCCCCTTCCGGGGCGCCGGCCGGCTCGCCAGGACCGGCCCCTTCCACCCAGGACCGGCCCCTTCCACCCAGGAGCGTCCGATGACGACAGCACCACCCCGGCTCCTTCCGCTGCTGGACCAGTTCGACTTCGCGTCCGAGCGCCTGCTGCGCCGGCTGACCGGGCCCGTCATGGACAGCGGCGACGGCGCGGACACCAAGGTCGAGCCGCTGACCGACGACGAGTACCTGTGGGAACCGGTGCCCGGCTGCTGGACGGTCAGACGACGCGTGGACGGGCCGGGACCGCGGGCGACCGTCCTGGCAGGGGCAGGCCCGTGGGGGAGGGACGCGGCGTCGTATCCGCACCCCTGGCCACCGCCCGTCACGACCCTCGCCTGGCGCCTGAGCCACCTCACCGAGATGCTGTCCCTGCGCGCCGACCACACCGCCGGCAGCCGCTCGGCGACCCGGGAGAACCACCCCGTCAGCGGCGATGCCGCCGGTGCGATCGCGGCGCTCGGGACGGGTGTCGCCGCCTGGCGGCAGGCGCTGCTGAGCGCCGACGACACGGCACTGGACACGGTCGGGTACTGCGCCTACCCCTACGGCAGCGACGCCGCGGAACCCTTCCTGGACATCGTGTGGTGGGTCAACCAGGAAGTACTGCACCACGGAGCCGAGATCGCCCTGCTCCGCGACCTCTACCGCGCGAGCCGGCGGAGCTGACGGCCACGCCGGCTCACGGCCCGGCCAGCGCCGCTCGTACGATCGCCGCTGCCGCCGTCCCCGCGGCCCGTACCGGTTCGGTGCTGCGCGCGGCCCGGCCCAGCATGAAGGCACCCTCCAGCAGGGCGATGACCGAGCTCGCCGTCTCCCGGGCGGTGGGCTCGGGGATGCCGCCCTGGGCGTAGTAGGCGGCGAGGTGGTCGATCCAGCTCGCGAAGACCTCCGAAGTGGCCTGCCGCAGCGTCTCGTTGGTGCTCGCGACCTCCATGGCGACCGTCGCGATGGGACACGGGTCGGCGAAGTCCAGCTCGGCGAGGGTGCCGGCCGCGGCGGCGAAGGCGTCGGCGGTGGCCGCCACCCGGTCCTCGTACGGCGTCATCAAAGTGGTGATGAGCCCCAGGTAGACGGCGCCCGAGGTGCGGATCACCTCCTCGCCCAACTGGGCCTTCCCACCGGGGAAGAAGTGGTAGATCGAGCCGAAGGGCGCTGCCGCGACCTCGGCGATCTGCTTCATCCCGGTGCCGGTGTAGCCCGAACGCCGGAACAGCTCGGTGCCGGCGTTCACGATGCGTTGCCGGGTCTCGTGCGTGCTGATGGCCTTGCCGTCGCTCACGGGTGGCACCTCCGGGAAGCCGCTGTTGCCCAAGGGCGATCGGCGCCTATTCTGTCACTAGAACGATCTATCCAGAGACAGTTGTGGCAGCCAACCGGGGTCGGAGGCACGGGCATGCCGGAGATCGAGCTGAGTGCGGGAACCATCGACTACCAGGACACCGGCGGCGACGGTCCCGTCATGGTCCTCGCCCACGGCCTGGGCTTCGACGAATCGGTCTGGGCCGGCGTCGTCTCCGCCCTCCGTCCCGGCTTCCGCGTCCTGGTCCCCGTCCTGCCCCTCGGCAGCCACCGGCGCCCCATGCGGCCGGACGCGGACCTCTCCGCGCACGGCATCGCCCGCCTGCTGGCCGAGTTCATGGACCGCCTCGACCTGCGGGACGTCACCCTCGTCCAGAACGACACCGGCACGGCCCAACTCCTGGTCGGCGTACGCGACGAACGCATCGCCCGGCTCGTCCTGACCTCCTGCGAGGCCCTGGACAACTATCCGCCCGGCATCCAGGGCAGGATCCTGTACGCGGCGACCAGGGTCCCCGGCGGCGTCTTCCTGCTCCTGCAGTCCTTCCGCTTTCCCTTCCTCGCCCGCATGCAGACCTCGCTCGGCGGAATGGCGAAGCATCGGCTGCCGACGGAACTCATCGCCCGCTGGTACGGCCCGCTCCTGTCGAGCCGTCACATCCGCCGCGACTTCGCCAAGTTCCTTCGTACGACCCGGAAGGACTGCTACCTGGAAGCATCCCGGAACCTCCCGGGCTTCACCCGCCCGGCACTGGTCGCCTGGGGCGCGGAGGACCGCATGATGCCGCCCGCGACGGGCCGCCGCCTGGCCGAACTGCTCCCCAGCGCTCGCTATGTGGAGATCCCCGACGCCCGCACCCTGGTCCAGCTGGACAACCCGGCGGCACTCACGGAGGAGATCCGCCGGTTCGTCAAGGACAACCCCGTGCCCGGAGAGGGCTGAACTCCGGTCGGTGCCGGGGACGCGGACGGCGTAGTTGACGTACGGGCGGGTCGTCGAGGGCTCGGAAGTTCTTCCCGGCGGTGTGTCGAGGTGCGCGCGTCCCGTTCGACGCTTGGATGGAGGCGAGACCCGCCTCGCACGGACGAACCGAACGGGAGACGACATGAGGATCCGAGCCCGCGTGGGTATGAGCGTCGACGGTCATGTGACCACGCCGACCGGGTGGCCCGCGCATACGGCCGACCCGGCCTTCGTGTCCGGCCAGAGCCACGGCATCCGGGAGGTCCTCGAAGGATGCGAGGCGGCGGTGATGGGCCGTACCACCTTCGAGCCCGCGCTGACCAACGACCGGTGGCCGTGGCCGGACCTCGATGTGTTCGTGCTCGCTTCCCGTCGCCCGGCCGGCACCCCTGACCACGTCGTCACCGACGGTGATCCGGCGCGGCTGCTGGAGATGATCCGCGCGGCCAACCGGGGAGGTGACGTCCACCTCGTGGGAGGACCGCGCACCATCCAGACGTTCCACGCCCTCGGCGCCCTCGACACGCTGGAGCTGGTCGTCGTGCCGCTGCTGTTCGGCGGCGGTATGCGGCTGACTCCCGCGCTCGACCCGTCCCTCGGGCTCACCTTCCACAGCGAGCGCGCCCTGCCGGGCGGGGCCGTGGAGATCGTCTACTCGTGCAAGGGCAGCCGGTCCCCGCTGCCGGGCAGTCCCGCGAGCCAGCGCTGAGCGCGGACTGACAGCGCAGGAGCAACTGCTCCGGCAGCGGCGCCTCAGCGGCTCTCGCGCTGCGCCGCCACGATCGCGCTCACCGTCCGCTCCGCCCCCGCCAGCCGCTGCACCCGCTCCGCGAACCCCGGGAACTGCGACGCGACCTTGGTGAGGAAGCGCAGCTCGGGCGGCGCCACGTTGATCTCGGCGGCATCGCGTTCGATCGCCCGCGTCACGCCCTTGCAGACCTGCTGCGGCGAGACGGTGCGGACGCCGCCGGGCGTCGACGAGCCGGTCTTCGCGAACATGCCCAGATCCCGGACGAAACCCGGCTGGACGATCGAGACGCCGACACCCGTACCGTGCAGATCCTGGCGGAAAGCGAGCGAGAAGCCGCGCAGCCCGAACTTCGTCGCGGTGTACAGGGACGAGGACTTGGTGGCCGCCATGCCGGACAGCGACCCGACGAAGCAGATGTGGCCCCGTCCGGCGGCCACCATGCCGGGAGCGAGCAGCCGGGCGAGCATCGCGGGGGCGCGCAGGTTCACCGCGAGGGCCCGGTCGATCTGCTCCGGCGTGTAGTCGAGGACGTCGCCGCTGGAGGGCAAGGCCGCGTTGGCGATCAGGATGTCCGTATCGGCGGCCTCCTCGGCCAGCCGCCGCACGTCGTCGGGGTCGGCCAGATCCGCCGGGATCGTCCGGGCGCCGTAGCGATCCGCGAGGGGTTTCAGCGCCTCCACCCGGCGGCCGGTGAGCACGAGCCGGGCGCCATGAGCGGACAGTTCGGCGGCGAGGGCGCCGCCGATGCCGCCGGTGACGCCGGTGAGCAGAACGGTTGACCCGGCAATGCGCACGACTACCTCCCATGACTGTTCGTTCGAACGAACAATAGGGAGCCCGGACGCCACTGTCCACAGGACCGGGCGACTCCCTGCGCCCATGCCCGGCGGACCTGGCCACCGGTGATGGAAGAATGCACGTCATGCCGCACGCTGCCCCCTCCGCCCCGATGCGCCAGCGCATCATCACCGCCGTCCTGCGGATCATCGGCGAGGACGGAGTCGCCGCGGTCACCAACCGGAGGATCGCCAAGGAGGCGGGTGTGTCCCTCGGTTCGGTCACCTACCACTTCGAGACCCAGCACGAGCTGCTGCGGGAGAGCCTGCTGTACTTCGTGCGCGAGGAAGCGCGGCACTTCACCGAACTCGCCGAGCAGTGCCAGACGGAGGGCCTGGACGTGGCGGACGCGGCGTCCCTGGCCGGCCAGGTGGCCTGCGGCTCGGCGCTGGACAGCGCCCATCTCGCGCCCTTCGAGCTGTATCTCCACGCCGGGCGCGACGAACGGCTGCGGGAGGCGGCGGCCGAGGCGTTCCGGGCCTACGACCTGCTCGCCGCCCGGATTCTCGGCGCGCTCGGCGTCCCCGACGCGGAACACCTCGCCGCCACGACCGTCGCCCTGGTGATGGGCCTGCAACTGCGGCGGCTGGCCACGGGCAGCCCCGCCGAGGACCTGGTCGACGCCCTCCTGCTGCTGGTGCGAGGGGCCGCCGACCGGTCTCTCCCGGCCGCTTCAGGGCAACCGACGGCAGAGTAGGGCGTCCGGCCCGGCCCGGCTGCCCACCCGGGTGGTGAAGGCGATGCCGTCGGCGTATTCGTCGTCGGCGCACTGGCCCTTGTAGTCGCCGTACGCGAAGTCGCCGCCGGCGGCGTCGGAGGGACGGTTGTCGGACCGGTCGAACCACACCGTGCGGCCCGCGCCCGCCAGCGGGCTCCGGGCGGGCACGCACAGGGCCGCCGACACCCGCTCTCCGCGGGCGCTGTATCCGATGAGGAAACTGCCGCCAGGGCACTGCAACTTGGTGTATCCGGACGCCCAGTCGCCGCCGGCAGGGACATAGCGCTCGTCCGTGACGACCGTCTGGCCCGCGGAGGCCGCGCGCAGGTCGTCCGGGCCGCTGCCGGTGCTGTCCGTGCACAGCCCCCGGCCGCTGGTGTGGCCGAGACCGATGAGCCGCAGCCCGTCGGGGCAGGCGGCCTTGTACGCCCCGGGATCCCAGTCACCCGCGGCCCGCACGCGCACCGACTCCACCGCGTCCCCGTGGTCGATGGCGAGCATCCGCCGGACGGGAACGCCCTTCACCGGACCGGTGTCACTGGGCGCGGTCATGAGGTGCTGCCACGCCGCGGCGCGCCAGTCGCCCGCGTCGAGGATGCCGGAGCGATGCCCCGACTCGTCGTACCGCAGCAGCGCCCAGTCGTCGTGACCCGCGAAGCCGACGAGCGGCCAGAAGGCGAAGTCGGTGTCGTGGTCGGCGAAGTAGTCGGTGATGTTCGTGAACCAGGCGCGGGCGGCCGGGTTCGTCTCGCCCGCGCCGATGCCGAATTCGCTGACCCAGACGGGTGCGGTGTAGTGCCGGCCCGGCTCCTCGGCGAAGAACGCCTCGTCCTGGAGCGCCGCGTACAGGTCGTCCCGGCTCAGGTCCTGGTAGCGGGGATCGTGGGTCTCGCCGATGCCGGTCGCGCCGCTGTGGTGGGGGCCGGTGTAGCCGTAGAAGTGCGCGGAAGTGACGAGCTTGTGGGCGTCGACGAGGGTGTGCGACAGGGTGCGGGCGGGGGTCAGCACGGGGCGGCCGTGGGGGAGTCCGTCCACGGGTATGCCGGTCCAGTTGATGCCTTCGATGACGATCAGCAGGCGCGGGTCGGCCTCGGTGAGGATGCGGTCCGCGGCGAGCCGGGCCGCGGCGTACCAGTCGTGGTCGTCGCCCAGGCCCCAGTTGGGGTCGTCCAGCACATCGCGCCGTACCTCGTTGTACAGGTCCGCTCCCACGACCCGGGGGACTTCGGCATAGCGGCGGGCCATGAACACCCAGTCGTCGGCCCACTGTTGCGTCGACTGCGAGCTGTTCCAGCGCTCGTTGCCGTCGATCCCGCAGCACCAGCGGGAGGTGTTGGTGTGATTGTTGAGGATCACGGCGAACCCGCTCGCGCTGAGCGCGTCGACCACGGCGTCATAGATCTGCAGCGGTGTCCTGCCCCGCAGTCGAGGATTGGCGGTGACCGCGGTGTCGGGTACCGGGGTCGTCGTGTGGATCATCTCGTTGGAGAACGGCAGCCGGATGGTGTTGATGCCCAACTGGTGGAAATCGGCGAGCAGTTGGCCGATCGGGACGCGGTCCAGGCCGAGTGGGATGCCGTGGGAGTCCTGGCCGGCGTGATGGTTGGCGGGATCGTCGGTGCTGCCGCTGCCCGCCCACGAGCCCTGTGCGCCGTCCCAGTTGGCGCCCTTGAGTCGGAAGCGGTTGCCCTGGCCGTCGACGATGTAGCGGCCCTGCGTGGACAGCGGCGGAGCCCACGCGGCCGGTGCCGTGGCGTCAACTGCCGTGGGGATGTGCGACTTTGGGGCCGCGGAGTCCGTGGAGGACGAGGTGGCGGCGAGCAGGAAGCCCGCGACGGCGACGGCCAGGCGCAGGGCGGCAGGGGCGATCGGCATCTGGGGAGCCCTTGACGGTAGGGAGTGGGGGAGAGCGCGGCGACCAGGGTGACGACATGGGTCTGGTGGGCGGAGTGTCCACCACGTGACACGGTTCAGGGAAGGGGCGCGCCGCGGCCTACAGGGCCCGGGCGATGAGCAGGGCCACGTCGTCGTGGTCGTCGGGGTTGCGCAGCCCGTACAGCAGGATGTCGCAGGTCTCCTCCAGCGGTCTGTGCGGCTCGTCCAGGAGGTCCAGCAGGGCGTTCAGCCGGTCGTCGATGGCGTGCTGGCGGGTCTCCACCAGGCCGTCGGTGTACAGGACCAGCACATCACCGGGGAGCAGCGCGACCGAGGTGGTCTCGAACCGGACACCGCCGACGCCGAGCGGCGCCCCGGTCGGCAGCTCCAGGAGCCTCGGCGCGGCGCCGGGCCGCGCGAGCGCGGGCGGCATGTGTCCGGCGTTGGCGATGCTGCACCGGCCGGTGCGGGGGTCGTACACCGCGTACAGGCAGGTGACGATGTAGTGCTCCAGATCGCAGGTGATCTTGTCCAGGTGCTGGAGTATCGCGCCCGGCGCGAGGTCGAGATCGGCATAGGCGCAGGTGGCCGTACGCAGCCGGCCCATGGTGGCGGCCGCGTCGATGCCGTTGCCCATGACGTCGCCCACCACCAGGGCGGTCTTGTCGTCGGTCAGCGGGATGACGTCGTACCAGTCACCGCCCACCTCGCTGGTGGCCTGCGCGGGCTGGTAGCGCGAGGCGAGCTCCAGGCCCGTGTGGTGGGCCGAGTGGTCGGGCAGCAGACTGCGCTGCAGGGTGAGCGCGGTGTTGCGCACGCTCTGGAACCAGCGGGCGTTGTCGATGGCCACGGCGGCCCGGCCGGCGAGTTCGGCGGCCAGGACCACGTCGTCCTCGTCGAACGGCGCCGGATGCCGGGTCCGCTTGAGGTCGAGGACGCCCAGCACCTCGCCGTGGGCGATCAGCGGCACGGCGAGATACGAGTGGACGCCGGCCTCCGCGAGCAGGGCGCCGCCCGCGGCGTCCCGGGCGATGCGGGGCAGATCGTGCGGCCCGACGTGACGTACCAGGACCGGCCGCCCGGTGTGGACGCACAGGGTGACCAGGCGGTCGCCCTCATAGGCGGCGAGGTCGCCGGGCGGGTCTGCGGCGCGCAGCGCGGGCGTGGGATGGGCCGCCTTCAGGGCGAGGGCCCGGAAGAGCTCCGGACCGTTGTCCGGTTTGCGTATCCGGCGGCAGGACAGCGCGGAGTCGAGGACGTCCACGGCGGCCACGTCGGCCATCGCCGGCGCCGCGATCTCGGCCAGTTCATGGGCCGTCTGCTCCACGTCCAGCGCGGTGCCGACCCGCGCGGAGGCGTCTGCGATGAGCGCCAGGCGCCGCCGCGCCCGGTCGGCCTCGGCCGCCGCGCGGTGCCGCTCGGTGACGTCGACGACCGAGACGGCCGCCCCCAGGATCCGCCCGGTGGGATCCTCCAGGCGGTAGAAGGACAGCGACCAGGCGTGCTCGTGATCGGGATCGGCCGGGGGACGGCCGACGTGGTACTGGTCCAGCAGGGGCGTACCGGTGGTGAGCACCTGGCGCAGCGCGGACGCGACGGTCTCGACGTCCGGGAAGGGCAGGGTCTCCCGCAGGTCGCGGCCGATGTGGTCCTCGGCGGGAATGCCGTCGATCCGCTCCAGCGCCGGGTTCACCAGGAGATAGCGCAGCTCGGGGTCGAGGAGGGCCAGACCGATCGGGGACTGGTTGATCAGCCGCTCGCACAGCGCCAGATCGGTCTCGACGCGCTGGAGCAGGGTATGGTCGGCCGCGATGCCCAGGGCGTAGACGTCCCCGAGGTCGTCCAGCAGGCGCATGGTCCGGAACTCCGTCAGCCGACTGCTGCCGTCCTTGTGCCGGATCGGAAAGGCGCCGGCCCAGCCCCGGCCGGTCTCCAGCACTTCCGTGAACAGACTCACCACGGCCTGCAGGTGCTCCGGGTGGATGAGCAGGCGCGCTGCGGGCCTGCCGAGGGCCTCCTCCGACGAGTAGCCGAAGAGCTCCTCGGCCTGCGGGGTCCAGAAGACGATCCGGCCGCGGGTGTCGAGGGCCACCGCGGCCACGCTCAGCATGTCCAGCAGCCCGGTCGGCCGGGGCGGCTCGTCGCGGCCGGCTTCGAAGGAGTCCACTGCCATACCGGGTCCACCTCCACCGTCCGGACAAGCACGCAGGCGCTGACGACCGCGCTTCCATGGTCCCTCCGGCGTCGGCCAGGCCCAACCGCACGGCGGCGTGTCCGGGCGGAGCGATCACTCCTCGCCGCGTTCATGTATATAACCCAATAAAAGGGCTCATAGTGGTGTATGGGTGGAACCGATGGAACCTGCACGAGAGCGCTCCGCCGCACCGAGGCCCGGGAGACCGGGTGACCTTTTCGACGCGTCCACCGACGCGGCTGCGGTGCTATCGGAACACGGCGTCGTCGTCGCCTGGACCCGCAGCGCCGAGGCACTCCTCGGCTACCCGGCACCGGACGTCGTCGGCACCTCCGCCGCGCGCCTGCTGGCCGTGCGCGGGGACCCCGCACGGCTCGCCGGAGTCGCGCGGCGGTGCCGCGCCGGAAACGGCTGGAGCGGGCAGATCGCCGTACGGCACCGGGACGGCCGCAGCCTCGTCATCCAGCTGCGGGTCTCGGCCTCGTTCCGCATGGGCGGCGCCGAGTGCTTCCTCGTGTCGGCCCGGGAAGAGCGGCAACGGTGGACCATGGGCCAGTCGGTCCTGGACGGATTCCTGACCCGGGCCCCGGTCGGCATGGCCGTCATGGACACCGAACTGCGGTACGTCTGGCTGAACGACACCCTGGAACGGTTGGGCGGGGTCCCCCGCGACGAACGGCTCGGGCGGCGCCTGGGCGAGCTGCTGCCCGGGCTGGAGGCGCAGACCCTGGAAGGGCTGATGCGCAAGGTGCTCGCGACGGGCATGCCGGTGACCGACTACGAGTACGTGGGCTGGAGCTGGGCCGATCCGCACCGCCGGCACGCCTACACGGCCTCGTTCTTCCCCCTCGTCGACGCCGGCGACGCCATCACCGGCGTCTGCTACATGGTCCAGGACGTCACCGAGCGATGGCACGCCCGCCAGCTGCTGACCATGGTCAACGAAGCCGCCGCCAGCATCGGCAGGACCCTCGACGTGATGCGGACCGCCCAGGAACTCGCCGACTTCGCCGTCCCCCGCTTCGCGGACTTCGTCATCGTCGATCTGCTCGAACCCGTGCTCAGCACCGAGGGCCACGGGGCGTGGCTGAGCGACGCGGGGCCGGCGCCCGCCCGGCCGGTGATGCGCCGGGCGGCGCTGCGCTCGGTGCGCGAGGGCTCTCCCGAGGCCGTCGTCCAGATCGGCGAGCGGGTCGACTTCCTCCCGCCGCCGCACGACGCCCACCTGATCATCGACGGCGAACCGCTGCTCATCCCGGTCCTCGACCCCTCCGACAAGCTGTGGGCCACCCGGGAGCCCGAACGTGCGGCACGCATCCGCGAGTACGGCATGCACTCGCTCATCGCCGTGCCGATGCGGGCGCGGAACACCGCCCTCGGCCTCACCACGTTCGTCCGGTCGCTCAACCCCGTCTCCTTCGGGCCGGACGACGTCCTGCTGGCCCGGGAACTCGTGGGCCGCGCGGCGGTGTGCGTGGACAACGCCCGCCGCTACACCAGGGAGCACACGGCGGCGGTCACCCTGCAACGCAGCCTGCTGCCGGCCGCCCTGACGGGCGGCACCGCGCTGGAGGTGGCCTCCTCCTATCTGCCGGCGGACCCCTCCGGCGGCGTCGGCGGCGACTGGTTCGACGTCATTCCGCTGTCCGGCGCACGGGTGGGCCTCGTCGTCGGCGACATGGTGGGCCACGGCATCACCGCGGCGGCGAGCATGGGCCGGCTGCGCACGGGGGTGCAGGCCCTCGCCGCCATGGAGATGCCCCCAGACGAACTACTCGCCCATCTCGACGACCTCGTGCTCCGGCTGAGCGACGAGGAGAGTGCCGCCGGCCCGGCGGCCCGGAGCACCGTCATCGGCGCGACCTGCCTCTACGCCGTGTACGACCCGGTCACCCGGCGGTGCGCGATGGCCCGCGCCGGACACCCGCCGCCCGTCGTCGTGGCACCGGACGGACACGCCTGCTTCCCGGAGATTCCCCCCGGACCCCCGCTCGGCCTGGGCGGAATGGCCTTCGAGGCCACCGAGATCGAACTGGCCGAGAACAGCCTCCTCGGCCTTTACACCAACGGCCTCATCGAGGGCGGCGACCACGACGTGGAGCGCGGCATGGCCCGGCTCGGCGAGGTCCTCGGCCGCACCGGCGAGGACCTCGACACGCTGTGCGCCTCCGCCGTGCGACAGCTCGTGCCCGTGCCCCAGCCCGACGACGTCGCCCTGCTCCTGACCCGCACCCACGCGCTCGGCGCCGACCGGGTCGCCTCCTGGGACGTACCCCCCGACCCGGCCGCCGTCGGCGTCCTGCGCGCCCGAGCCACCCGCCAGGCCGAGGACTGGGGTCTCGGCGAAGAGCTGGCCCTGACGACCGAACTCGTCGTCAGCGAACTCGTCACCAACGCCCTCCGCTACGCCACTCCGCCCATCCGGCTACGACTCCTCCGCGACGCCCGTCTCACCTGCGAGGTCTCCGACGCCAGCAGTACGGCCCCCCGGCTCAGGCACGCCAGGAGCACGGACGAGGGCGGGCGCGGGCTCTTCCTGGTGGCCCAGCTCGCCCAGCGCTGGGGCACCCGGTACACCGCCGAAGGGAAGGTCATCTGGGCCGAGCAGGAGATCCCCTGAGCCGGGACTTGCCTTCGAGTGCACTCCAGCGGCCAGACTGTCCGCGACGGAATCCGTATCCGGAAACAGAACAGGACGGCGGCAGCAGATGACAGCGAACAGCAGGGCGGGGCATCCTCTGCCGTACGACACCTACCGCGAGGCCGTGGCCCGCGAGACCCTCCGCTTCGCCGAGACGGTGAAGGGCGCCGACCCGGCGGGTGCCGTGCCCTCCTGCCCCGACTGGACCCTGGCCGACCTCACCCAGCACGTGGGAGCGCTGCAGCGCTGGTTCTCCGCCCTGCTGACCCGGCTGGTGCAGGAGCCTCCCCGCAGCCGCGACGTCGAGCTGGGACTGCCGCAGGACCCGCGGGACTATCCCGACTGGGTGGCGGCGGGCGTGCCCGGCGTGGCCGCCGTCCTGCGGGACACCGATCCCGAGGCACCGATGTGGGTCTGGGGCGAGGACCCGCACGCGCGGTTCTGGGTCCGCCGGATGCTCTTCGAGACGCTGGTGCACCGGGTGGACGCGGAGCGCGCCGTCGGCGTGGCCTCGGACATCGACCCCGTCCTCGCGGCGGACGGTGTGGACGAGTTCCTCGTCAACCTGCCCTACGCGGGCCTGTTCGCCCCCGGGGTGACAAAGCTGCGCGGCGACGGAGAGATCCTCGCGTTCCGGTGCACGGACGCCGACGGCGAGGAGTGGCGGGTGCGGCTGGACCCGGACGGCTTCCGCCCCGTGCCGGGCGCGGACCGCGAGGCCGGGGAGTCCGAGCCCGTCACGGCGGCGGTGCGCGGCGAGGCGGCGGATCTCCTGCTCCTCCTCTACGGGCGGCGGTCGTACCAGGACTCCGCCTTCGAGATCTCGGGACCGACCGCGGTCCTCGACAACTGGTTCGCCCACACGGCCTTCTGACCCGGGCCGCGCTCACCGCGCCGGCGGCTCCTCGGGCAGCAGACAGACCGCGAGCGCTGCGGTGTCGTCCTGGAGGCTGTTGTGGCTGTAGGCCAACAGGTCGTCATGGAGCCGTGCGAGGAGCTCCTTCGGTGGCAGGGGACCCCAGGTGCGCAGGCGCTCCAGCAGCGGATAGAAGGTCCCGGCCGCATTCCGAGTCTCCGTGACGCCGTCGGTGTAGAGCAGCAGCTGATCGCCGGGCCGGAAGGGGTGGGTGTCGACCTGGTACGGGTCTTCGACCAGTATGCCGAGGTTCAGGGGCAGCGCCGGCCGCCCGCTGTCCAGCTCGCGCACCTCGCCGGCGCACAGTGAGATCGGCGGTGGATGGCCGCAGTTGACGATCCGGACGATGTGCTCGTCGGCGGGGATCTCGGTGAAGACGGCGGTGACGAACCGTTCGCCCGTCTCGGTCCCGCCGAGCTGCGCCGCCCTGCGGCTCATGCTCGTGTCCACCCGGCCGACCAGAGCGAGCAGATCGGGTTCGTCGTAGGCCACCTCGCGGAACGCCCCGAGCATGGCGGCGGCGGTCTCGACCGCAAGCAGCCCCTTGCCGCGCACGTCGCCGATGAGCAGCCGGACGCCGAAACGGGTGGGGACCGCCTCATAGAGGTCGCCGCCGATACGGGCCTGCGCGGCGGCGGAGAGATAGAGGCTCTCCAGGCGGAGGTTGCCGATCCGGTGCGGTACGGGGCGCAGCAGGACCCGCTGCGCGGTCTCCGCCACCGACCGCACGTCGGCGAGCGTGCGTTCACGCCGGATGCGGTGGGCGGCCAGGATCGTACCGAGGCTGCCCACCAGGGCCGTACAGATGTAGGAGGCGACGTAGTGGCGGTCCAACAGGTAGCCGACGGAGCGGCCCGCACAGCACGGCGTACCGGCCAGCACCCCTTCGAAAACGACGGCGAACACCGTCGCGGCGCCGACGACCAGGGGCCCGTGCGCGAACGCGGCCACCAGGGGCACGCCGATCAGCACGAAGCTCACCGGCCAGTCCACCGGCGTGACGGGCTCCAGGAGCAGCACGGCCACGACGTACAGAACCGGCAGCCAGCGCAGCCACGCCGGAGGCGCCGGCAGCCGGGTGTCCGTGCCCGCCGACGCCTCCGGTTCCTGTGTCGTCCGTCCGTGCTTCACCGGTCCAGCCTGGTGCGCCGGGCCTCCGTACCCCGGTGATTGCTCCACTCAACGGCATGTTCCGGGGGCCGGACCGGCCGGTGCCGCATCAGCGCGCGCCCGTGCCGGCTCCGAAGCCGATCGCGAAGACGTGCAGGCCCCCGGCGGCGACGTCGGACGGCAGCCGTACGCTGCTGACCGTCTTGCCCGGGCTCAGCGCCACCGGGGTCGTGGCGAACAGGTACGTCTTGGTGCTGTCCGACGCGGTGCCGGCGTGGTTGCGGTAGGGCATGGTCGCCGCGATGGTGTTGTCGGCCAGCGGTGAGGCGGCGCCCGCGCTCAGCGTCCAGTCGGAGAGCCCGAGGGCGACCGGCTGGGTCGTGCCGTCGGTGTAGGTGACGGTCGCGGTGCCGGAGGCCGGGCCGTTGTTGGCGGCGCCCAGGAAGGAGATGCTGCCGGAGCCGGATGCCGGTACCGTCTGCCCGTTCGCCTCGTAGTTGTCCCGTGCGCCGGGCGCCACCCCGGGCCAGGTGAACGAGACCCCGTTGACGGTGACCTTCGAGCCGGGCGTGAGGCCCGCGGTGGCCAGAGCGTGCGCGGAGTAGCTGTAGCCCGCCCCGTCGAAGTTCGCCGAACCCGCGGCGGTGTCACCGGACGTCCCGACGTCGGAGTAGCCGGGCGTGCCCGGGTAGGAGCGCGGGGCGGCGGAGGCGGCGGACGCCCAGGAGGTGTTGGGGGAGGTGCCGAGTACGTAGGTGAGGGTGCCGCCGCCGGTGAGCGCGCCGTCGGGCGCGTGGGCCGCGTCCCACGCCGTGCCGTTCCAGGTGGCCGACTGGACGTACGGAGCGTCGTCCGCGGCACCGGTGCCGTCGATCGTGAGGGTGTGGCCGGACGGCAGGGTGATCACCGCCTGGGTGAAGAGCGGGCTGCCCAGCGCCAGATCGGCGGTGCCGGGGGTCTCCGGATACATGCCGAGGGCGGACCACACGTACCACGAGCTCATCTCGCCCAGGTCGTCGTTGCCCGCGAGACCGGACGGGCCGGCGGTCCAGATCTGGTCCTGGACCTGCCGGACGACCTTCTGCGTCTGGTAGGGGCGGCCGATGTAGTCGTACTCCCAGGGGATGTTGAGACTGGGCTCGTTGCCCAGGTCGGTGTATCCGCCGGCACCGGTCAGGGAGGACAGGTCGGTGTCCAGGAACTTGGCCAGGGCCGTGTCGCCGCCCATGGCGGTGGCCAGGCCGTGCACGTTGAACGGCACCATCGGCGTGTACTGCCAGGAGTCGCCCTCGACGAAGTTCTTGCCCGAGGTGGGTGAGAACCCGGCCGTCCAGGTGCCCGAGGAGTCGCGCGGCTGGATGAATCCGCTGCCGAAGCGGAAGAGGTTCTGCCAGTCCTGCGCCCGGTCCGCGAACCGGTGCTGATCGGCGGTGTGCCCGAGGGCACCGGCGAGGGCGGAGACGGCGAAGTCCGCCGAGTTGTACTCGAGGGTGGTCGAGGCCGGGCCGTAGAAGTTGCAGCAGCCGTACTTGCCGTTGCTGGGCAGCCGGCCCAGCTGCTCCAGGTAGTCGAGCCCGGGGCGGTTGTTGTTGGGCACGGTCGCCTCCGCGATCATGCCCTTGAGCGCGGTGGCCGTGTCGAAGTTCTTCGCGCCGAAGGCGTAGTAGTCGGCGATGATCTCGTCCGCTGGATCGCCCACCATGACGTAGGTCTCACCGTTGTTCTCCGACCACTTGGGGAACAGGCCGGTCTGGCGGTAGTCGTCCACCATCGACTGGGCGGTGTCGGAGGCGGTCTGCGGAGCGACGAGGGCCTCGAGCTGGGCCTGCGAGCGGTAGACGTCCCAGCCGGAGTAGTTGGCGTAGGCGGCGCCGTGGCCCGGATCGACGGTGTGAACCTTGCCGTCGAAGCCGGGATAGCGGCGGTTGGTGTCACTGATGACGTTCGGATGCAGCAGCGCGTGATAGAGCGCCGTGTAGAAGACGGTCTGCCGGTCGGGTGTCCCGCCGGCGATCCGCACCCGGCCGAGGAGGGAGTTCCAGGCGTTGTGGGCCGCGCCGCGCACCTTGGCCAGGTCCCAACCGGGGTTCTCCGCTTGGCGGTTGCCCACGGCGTCGGCGGCCGACACATAGGAGATGCCGACCTTGGCCTGAACGGCCCGGTGGCTGGTGGTGTCGAACGTGACGTAGCCGTCGGAGCCGCTCGCCGGCGCGGCGAAGGTGTGCGGGGTACGGGGAACGTCACCGTGCAGCACCGGTCTGTTCGGCGCTTCCGGGGCGTTGGGGGAGGCGTTGCTCCTGGGGGTGGTGGGCGTGGCGGCGGCCAGGGCGGTGCCGCTGTGGCGGAACGGCCGGTCGAAGACCATGTCGTAGTAGACGGTGTAGGAGTTGCCCTCGCCGCAGAAGTTGCCGCTGGTGACCTTGCCTCTGACCTCTTGGTCGTTCACCACGTCGAACTGGGTTGCGGTGGCGCCGTTCTCGCTCGCCGTCAGTTTGAACAGGAGGTTCGCCTGGCTGGTGGCGGGGAAGGTGAAGCGGGCCATGCCGCTGCGGGTGGTGGCGGTCAGTTCGGTCTTGACGCCGTTGTCCAGCGCCACTGTGTACGAGCCGGGAGTGGCGGATTCGCCCGCGTGGGAGAAGCTGTCGGTGGCGAGCGTGTCGACCGCGCCGACGGTCGGCAGCACCGGGATGTCGCCGGCGGCCCGGCAGCCGGGACCCGCGATATGGGTCAGGCCGAAACCGGTGATGGCCGAGTCGGCGTACTCGTAGCCGCCGCCGTCCGGCCGGTGCGGACTGGTGTCGGGGCTCCACTGGACCATCCCGAACGGGGTGTCGGCGCCCGGGAAGTCGTCCGCGGCGTGTGAGGTTCCGATGAACGGGTTCACGAGGGACGCCGGATCGGTCACCGGCGAGAGCGAGACGGGATCGGCGTGGACAGGGGCGGAGGCGGCACCCACGGCTAGGGCACCTGCGGCCAGCACGGACAGAAGTCGGAACGGCACCATCGTGACCATGTCCCTTCGACAACGTTGTCCCGAAAGCTGACCCCTTCGGCCCCTGCTGTCAAGGACGCGCGGTACAGAACCAGCCGTCCGCCTGATATGACGTCACCTCCATGGAAAAAAACCGACACCTTGGCTCAGTCTCAAAACTTGTCTCAAGGTGAAAGCAACAAATCTTGACGTCATCCACCAGCGTGCGTACCTTCCGCAACGACCGCCCCGGTGCTCCAACTCCATTGACCGGAACCACACTTACCCCCACCGAGGAGTCCAGCATGCGCGCAAGCCCCAGACCGCTCGCGTCGCTCCTGGCCGTCATCGCCCTCGTCCTGGGCGCGTTGCTCGGCCTGCCCGGACCGTCACAGGCCGCCGGGTCGCTGCCCTGCGACATCTACGGCGGCTCGGGCACCCCTTGCGTCGCCGCGCACAGCACGGTGCGCGCGCTGTTCTCCTCCTACGACGGCCCGCTGTACCGGGTCACCCGTGCCTCCGACGGGGCCGGCGCCGACATCGGGCTGCTGGCCCCGGGCGGTTACGCCGACGCCGGCCGGCAGGACAGGTTCTGCGCGGACACCACGTGCGCGATCACGAAGATCTACGACCAGACCGCCCGGCACAACGACCTCACCCCCGGCCCGGCGGGCACCTCCGGCATGGGCGCGGACCGGGGCGCCGACGCCTCCGAGATCCCCGTCACCGCCGGCGGGCACAAGGTGTACGGCGTGTGGATCTCGCCGGGAGTCGGCTACCGGTACACGGGTGCCGCCTCCGGTGTCGCCGTCAACGGCCGTCCGGAGGGCGCCTACATGGTGGCCAGCGGCACCCACGTCGGCTCCGCCTGCTGCTTCGACTACGGCAACGCCGAGAGCACACCGGCCGACACCGGCAACGGACACATGGACGCCGTCAGCCTGGCGACCACCTGCTACTTCGCGCCCTGCACCGGCTCCGGGCCCTGGGTCGAGGCCGACCTGGAGAACGGCATGTTCCAGGGCGACAACGGCTCCAACACCGCCAACCGGGGCAACGGCAGCACCTTCGTCACCGCCGTGCTGAAGAACAACGGGCAGACGCGGTACGCGCTCAAGGGCGGCGACGCCCAGTCGGGTGCGCTCACGACCTGGTGGGACGGCGCCCTGCCCACTCGCGGAGGCTACCAGCCCATGCAGCAGGAGGGCGGCATCATCCTCGGCACGGGCGGTGACAACAGCAACTGGAACATGGGCACGTTCTTCGAGGGCGTGATGGTCTCCGGTTACCCGAGCGACGCCGCCGAGAACGCGGTCCAGGCGAACATCGTCTCCGTCGGCTACTCCGGCGAGACGAACGTCCCCGGTGGCCCGCAGGGCACCGTCACCGGCCCCGGCGGCAAGTGCGTCGACGTCGCCGCCGACGACACCGGCACCGACGGGGCGGCCGTACAACTGTGGGACTGCCAGTCGTACGCCGAGGACCAGCACTGGACCCACCGCGCCGACGGCAGCCTCGCCACCATCGGCCGGTGTCTGGACATCGACGGCAACGGGACGGCGAACGGTACGCAGGTGGAGTTGTGGGACTGCAACGGTGTGGGTGGGCAGAGGTGGGTGCAGCAGGGTGATGGTTCGTTGCTGAATCCGCAGTCGGGTCGCTGTCTGGACTCGCCCAGTGGTGCCACGGGCAACGGGACGCGGTTGCAGATCTGGGACTGCAACGGCTCACCGGCCCAGAAGTTCCGGCTGGGCTGACGGCGGGCCGACGGGTCGGCCAGGTCGCCTGATGGGGCGTCAGAGGATGTCCTCCTCCTCCGGTACGACGACCTGGTCGATCAGCTGCTGGATCTGTTCGCTGGGCAGGGCGACCGCCATGGCCCAGTAGTAGATGACGAGGCTGAAGACGGCGGTGACGCCGATGTCCCACCACAGCGGGAACCAGGGGTGCTTGAGCGGCCCGAAGTCGCTGAGGTACACGATGAGTCCCATGCCCACCAGATAGACCGGCAGCCACTGCGCGGCGCGCAGGTCGAGCTGGGGAGTGATGGGGTTCATCTTGAACACCCGGTTGGCGACCAGGATGACATAGCCGAGCAGGATGGCCACGCCGAGCTTCCAGTCGGTGGTCCAACCCGACCACAGGATCAGCAGGTTGGCGACGATGAAGGCGAGCGGCGACAGCCAGCCGCCGCCGGGCAGCCGGTAGGGCCGGTGGGCGTCGGGCAGCCGGTTGCGGAACACCCCGAAGGAGAGCGGGGCGCCGGCGTACATCAGCACGCTGGCGCTGGTGATCAGGCCGACCAGGGAACGCCAGCTGGGGAAGGGCAGGAAGCAGATGCAGCCGACCACGAAGGCGGTGATCAGACCGACCCAGGGAACACCGCGCCGGTTGGTGGTCTCGAAGGCGGAGGGCACATAACCGTTGCGGCTCAGGCCGTAGGAGACCCGGGAGGAGCCGGTGATGTAGATCAGACCGGTGCCGGCGGGGGAGATCACGGCGTCGAGATAGAGGACCGTGGCCAGCCAGCCCAGGCTGATGAGCGTGGCGACCTGGGCGAAGGGCCCGCTCAGCGCGGTGAAGGCGGAGTTCGCCCAGTGGCTGCCGATCTGGGAGGCGGGCAGCGCGGCGAGGAAGGCGACCTGCAGCAGGATGTAGATGAGGATGCCGATGACGATCGAGCCGATCACCGCCCGCGGGATGTCCCGCTTGGGGTTGGCGCTCTCGCCGGCGAGCTGGTCGGCCTGTTCGAAGCCCAGCAGCGCGAAGATGATGCCGCTGGTGGAGACGGCGGACAGGATGCCCTTGGCCCCGTACGGGTTGAAGCCGTCGGCCGCGGTGAAGTTCGCGGTGTGGAACTGGGCGATGGCGAACACGAAGATCGTCAGCAGCGGGACGCCGACCTTCCACCAGGTCGCGGCGCTGTTGGTGCGGGCCAGCAGCCGGATGCTGAGGAAGTTGATGGCGGTGATGAGCGCCATCAGCCCGACCGCGACGGCGATACCGGTCGGGGTCAGGACGTGTTCGCCGCCCTTGACCTTCTCCCAGCCGCTCGCCCAGGAGTAGTGCTGGCCGTAGGTGATCATCGCCAGCACCTCGATGGGCGCCACCGTGGCCGCCTGCAGCCAGGAGAACCAGCCGAACGACGCGCCCGCGGCGCCGCCGAAGGCGTAGTGCGGGAAACGGGCGGTACCGCCCGAGACCGGATACATACCGCCCAGCTCGGCGTGTACCAGCGCCAGGATGAGGATCGCGAGGCCACCGATGGCCCAGGAGATGATGGCTGCCGGCCCGGCCGCCGCCAGGGCACCTTGTGCGCCGAAAAGCCAACCGGACCCGATGATGGACCCCTCCGAGGCCCAGATGAGACCGACGAAGCCGATCTCACGCCGCAGCCCGGGCTTCTGCGTCTTCGGGTCGGGTGCCGCCTCTGAAACGGCCATGGCCGAAACACCCCCTCACTAGGGTGATTTTGCTCACTATCGTGCCACGGTGACGCGGTCATGGCACCGAACGTGCGGGCACGCGTTTCCGGAAGCGGCCGTGCTCACCTACGAGCCGGTGGTGAGACGTGGTCCGGCCGGCGCGGCGCCCGTGACCGCTGCCCGGTAGAGGGCCTGGGTGGCGCTGCCGAAGTAGGCGCTGTAGGAGATCTGCGGGGTGTTGCCGCCCGTGTGATAGCCGCCGATCACTCCGATGGCCGCCCAGCCACCGGGCGTGGGCACGAGCATCGGGCCGCCGCTGGTTCCGCCCACGAAGGCGTCGCAGGCGATACGCGGGAACGTGCCCGGGTCCGCCGGGTCGTCACTGTCCCACCTGGTGGTCCAGCCGAAGCACTCCAGGGGCTTCTCCGCCCCCGCCGGGTAGCCGATCATCCGTACCGGGGCGTGGTAGTAGCCGGTCCCGGTCAGCAGCCGTACCCCACCGACCGCGTCCTCCAGGCGTGTTCCGTCCTGGTTGGGCTCGGTGACCGCGAAGGCGAAGTCGTACTCGGCCCCCGCGTGTTCGCCCAGGTCGTAGTACTCCGGCGGGACGTAGACGCCATCGGTGCGCACCGGGAAGATCCCGAACGGTTTACGGGCGTCGTGGTACTGCGGAACGAAGGCCAGGTGGCGCTTGGGCGAGGTGCCCGCATAGCCCTTCAGGCAGTGTCCGGCGCTCAGCACCAGGTCGCGCCCGGGACTGCGCACGACCGAACCGCTGCAGGTGCGGCCGGTACCGGTGGCGTCCGTCCAGAAGAACGTGCCCGCCTGGGGGATGCCGTCGAAGCTCCAGCTCGGCGGGATGTACTCGCCCGGCCGCGGTCCGTCCACGGCAGGAGAGGCGCCGGCCGCCGTCGTACCGGGCTCGGTGCCCTTGCCGAGGTCGGCGGGCAGCGCGGCCGCCATGCGGGCCGGCGTCCAGTAGGCGTCGAGCTGGTCGGCGAGCGGGTTCGGGCCGGCCGCGATGCTGTCGGCGGATGCCGTGGTACTGAGGCCGGTACAGAGCAGAAGGGCTGCCGCACAGACGGCGGCGTATCGCGCGATCCTGGTCCCGGGCACCATCAGTTCCCCTCAGAACGGACGCAAGTGACGGCTCACGATAAGCCCGCGATCCCGGGCGGCACAGCGTGCACGGCCGTATCCGGCCTACGGCGGATCGGCAACAGCCGCTGCGATCTGCTTGAGTGACGCTTGGTCAGGCCCTCGGATGCAGCCGGGGCGGGGGTGGTCGGAACCACTGCAGTGACGGTGGCCGCTGTGGCATCCCGGCCTGCCGGCCGCGCCCCTCAGGCGACCGTCTCGGCCTCCCCGGCGCCACCCTCTTCACGCGGTTCTTCCGCCGGCGCACGGGCGAGACGCGGGTGGCGTTCCGGGCGCGGGCCGGGGGATGAGTGAGGCGCGTCCTGCGGGGTAGGCGCCCCGTCCGGCCAGGGGCAGTGCGCTCTACTGAAAGGAGAAGGCCATGAAGAAGCTGATATGGAACGGGGGCGTGACCGGCGCCGCCATCGCGGTCGCCGCGGGTGCGCTCCTCGTCGGCGGCGGCTCTGCTGCGGCGGCCGTTCCGGGGGCCACAGGACCTGCCGCCGCCGGTGCCGCTGCGGTGCCCGTCGGCCATGCGCAGCACCGCCACCACGGCCTGCAGTGCATCGATCCGTGGGTCGCCGGGCAACTGGCGACGTTCGACCCCGCGGCCCGACACCGCCTGGCAGTGTTCGACCCGTGGGTCAAGGACCAGCTGGCGCGCTTCGCCTCTCCCTCCTGTTAGCCCTTGTAGCGTTCCTCCTCTCCTCCCTACGGCGCGAGCACTTCACGAACACCATGTCGGGGTACGTCGGAGACGGTCCCTCCAGCAGCCGTCCGCTGCGCCCGCGCAGCCAGTGGTCGAAGTAGGCCGAGACGTAAGCCTCGTTGGGTGCCTCGTGCCCCGTCCCGTGCCCCGTGGCCCGCGCCGGAGCCGGACGGGCATTACGGACTCGCGGGGCACACGATCGGTGAGGGCACTTCCAGACCGGGTGATGTCAGTGCCCGTTGCCATCATGTGCGTACGGCCCCGCACTCGCCCGTGACCGTGGCGGAGTGGGTGGGGCCGAGACGCGAAGTCGGACGAGGGGGACGGTGAGCGGCATGGGGATGTCGAGCTTCTGGGCGGTGGGAGCACTCCGCGACGAGCAGGTGGCGGAGATCGCCTCGGTCGCGGCACCGGTGATCAGGGAGATGAAGGAGCGCACGTCGACGCGGGAAGCCTGGTCGCGTTGGGAGAACGACGCGGCCCGCGGCGGCGGGGCGGTGTCGGTGTACGGACCGGACGGCTACAACACCGACGAGTCGCGGCATCTGTACGAGATGGTCAACGCTTCGGCCTTCGACATGCTCGATTCCACCTGTGAGATGCACGTCATGGAGTGGTGGGAGCGGTTCGACGAGGACGTCGAGCCGTTCATCAGCGCGGTAAGCAAGGACAATCCGGTGGCAGCCCTTTTCCACGGCCTGGGGCCGGAGCGCGCCCGGGTGCTGCCGGGCTGGGCAGGCGACGCGGTACTGGCTTCCGCCGAGGTACACCGCCACCTGGAGTCCGTCGAGTCGGTCCTCGCCGTGAGCGGGACGGAGCGGGAGGAGGTGCTGAGCCGCATCGACGACTGGCTTTGGCACGAGAACCCTGCCGACGTCCTCGACGGCCCCCTGCGGGTGTGGAGACAGGCGGCGACGGCGGGTCTTGGGCTGCTGTCCTCTCGTATCTGGTTCTGACACCTGCCCCTTCCACGGAACCGCGACTGCGTGACAGGCGGTAGATCGCGCCGACGCCGACGCCGACGCCGACGCCGACGCCGACGCCGACGCCAACCCCGGCCCGGGTCCGGGTCTCGACGTCCCGCGCCGACGCCTCCAACGCCTGACGTGGCGAACACCGCCGCGGCCGCTTGCTAACCGGAACGGCGTTCCGTATTGTCATTACCGGAACAGTGTTCCGTTTGCTGAGGAGGCATGTTCATGCAGTACCGCACCTTGGGCCGTACCGGCGTACAGGTCAGCTCCCTCGCGCTCGGCGCGATGAATTTCGGCAGGATCGGACGCATCACCCAGGACGAGGCCACCGCCGTCGTCGACGCCGCTCTCGAGGGCGGGATCAACCTGATCGACACCGCCGACATGTACGGCGAAGGTGAGTCGGAGGAGATCGTCGGCAAGGCCATCGCCGGCCGCCGCGACGACATCGTCCTGGCGACGAAGGCGAGCCTGCCGATGGGCGACGAACGTAACCACCAGGGCAGTTCGCGCCGCTGGCTGGTCACCGCGCTGGACAACAGCCTGCGCCGTCTCGGCGTCGACCACGTGGACCTCTACCAGATCCACCGGTGGGACCCCAGCGCCGGCGACGAGGAGACGCTGTCGGCGCTGACCGACCTGCAACGCGCGGGAAAGATCCGGTACTTCGGCTCCTCGACCTTCCCTGCCTACCGCATCGTCCAGGCGCAGTGGGCCGCCCGCGAGCATCACCTGAGCCGTTATGTCACCGAACAGCCGAGCTACTCCGTCCTGCAGCGCGGGATCGAGACGCACGTGCTGCCCGTGACCGAGGAGTACGGGCTCGGTGTGCTGGTGTGGAGCCCGCTGGCCTCGGGCTGGCTTTCGGGCGCGATCCGGGAGGGCCGGGACATCACCACCAACCGCTCGGCGTCCATGCCGCAACGCTTCGACATCACCGTCCCCGCCAACCGGGCCAGGCTCGAAGCCGTCGAGCAACTCGCCCGGGTCGCCGACGAGGCCGGCCTGACGATGATCCAGCTCGCGCTCGGCTTCGCGACCGCGCATCCCGCCGTGACCAGCGCACTCGTCGGCCCCCGCACACTGGACCACCTGCGCTCGCAACTGGCGGCCGCCGACACCGTGTTGACCGCCGACGTACTCGACGCGATCGACGCCATCGTGGCCCCCGGTGTCGACCTGGCCCCCGACGAGAAGTACGACACCCCGCCCGCGCTGCTAGACCCGTCGCTGCGTCGTCGCCGGGTGTCGTAGGAGGGCGCCGACCCCGGTCGGCCGACGTACGAGGGCTGGACCCTGCTCTCGGCTGTCGTCGCCAGAGGCGGCGCCTGCGCCTCGGCGTGCTCGTGAGCGGCACATCGTGCTCGCGCCGAGGCCCGGTGATCTCAAACCGTCCGCGAAAACCTGGCGCATCGTGAGCGGGCGCGCGCGTCACGAGCGGGCACACATCACTTCGCGGGCAGATACGCCACCCTCATGAGCGGGAGCGATACAGCATGAGCACTCTCGACATCCTGTCCGAGGACGAGCAGTTCGTCGTCCGCACGGTGCGCGATTTCGTGGACAAGGAGGTCAAGCCGGTCGCCCGGGAGCTGGAGCACACCGACACCTATCCCGCGGCGCTGATCGAACGGATGAAACAGCTCGGTGTCTTCGGCCTCGCCATCCCCGAGGAATACGGCGGCACACCCGTCTCCGCACCCTGCTACGTGCTGATCACCGAAGAGCTGGCACGCGGCTGGATGAGCCTGGCCGGTGCGATGGGCGGACACACGGTCGTCGCCAGGCTGCTGCTGCACTTCGGCACCGAGGAGCAGAAGCAGCGCTGTCTGCCGCGGATGGCCGGCGGCGAGGTCCGAGCGACCCTGGCCCTGACCGAACCGGGCGGCGGCTCGGATCTGCAGGCGATGCGCACCGTGGCCCGCAGGGACGGCGACGGCTACGTGGTCAACGGCACGAAGACCTGGATCACCAACTCCCGCCGCTCCCGGCTGATCGCGCTGCTGTGCAAGACCGACCCGGGGGCGAGTCCGGCGCACCGGGGAACCTCCGTCCTCCTGGTCGAGCACGGACCCGGTCTGACGGTCTCCCGTGACCTGCCCAAGCTCGGCTACAAGGGCGTCGAGAGCTGCGAGTTGACCTTCGAGGACTACCGGGCTCCGGCGGACGCGCTGCTCGGCGGAGTCGAGGGCAAGGGGTTCGTGCACATGATGAAGGGCCTGGAGACGGGCCGGTTGCAGGTGGCCGCCCGGGCCCTCGGGGTGGGCCGCGCCGCGCTGGAGGACTCGCTCGCCTATGCGCGGGAGCGCGAGTCGTTCGGCAAGCCGATCTGGCAGCACCAGTCGATCGGGAACTACCTGGCCGACATGGCGACATCCCTGACCGCGGCCCGCCAGCTCACCCTGTACGCGGCGCGGGAGGCGGAGGCCGGCCGCCGGGTGGACATGGAGGCGGGGATGGCGAAGCTGTTCGCCTCCGAGACCGCGATGCAGATCGCTCTCAACGCGGTCCGCATTCACGGAGGTTACGGCTACTCGACCGAGTTCGATGTCGAGCGCTACTTCCGCGACGCCCCGTTGATGATCGTCGGCGAGGGTACGAACGAGATCCAACGGAACGTCATCGCGAGCCAGCTGATCAAGCGGGGAGGGCTCGACGCGTGAACGAGACCGCGGTGCCGATCCTTCCATTATAGTTTAATGCTCAATGTCTGAGGTGGTCAGAGCGGAGCTGGTCGACTGCCGTGTGCGTCGCGGCGGTGATCTGGGTGTCCGTGCCGCTGCTGACCGATCGTCTCCAGCAGCCGGGGGACCAGGGGATTGCGGTCGTTCCCGCGCCAGGCGACGGCGACCCGGGTGCGCGCGGTGGCCGGATCGATCCGGCGGAAGGCCACGCCCTTGAGCCGGATGCGGCGGATGCTCGCCGGCGCCACGGACACCCCCAGCCCGGTCTCCACCAGGGCGCACACGGTCTGCCACTCCACCGCGTGCTGCGAGATCCGGGGCGTGAACCCCGCCTCCTCGCACAGGCCGGTGATCCGGTCGTACAGCCGGGGGCCTACCACACGCGGCAGCAGGACGAACGGCTCGTCCGCCAACTGTGCGAGCAGCAGCGCCCGTTGGGTGGCCAGGGGGTGCGCGGCCGGCAGCACGGCCACGAACGGTTCGCTGAGTACGGTCCTGAAGTCCAGCTCGGAGTCGTCGTCCGGGGGCTCCCGCAGCAGGCCGATGTCGATCGCCCTGTCGCGCAGGGCGGCGAGTTGCGGAGCCGTGGTCATCTCGTGGATGTCGAGCTCGGCCTCGGGAAACCGCTGCCGGAAGTCACGCAGCAGGCCCGGCAGGACGGTCAGGGCCAGCGAGGCGGCGAAGCCGATCCGCAGCCGTCCGGACCGGCCGCTGCCGACGGCCCGCGCCGCGGCCAGCCCGTCGGCGAGTCCGGTCAGGGCCTGCCGGGCGGCCGGGAGCAGGGCGCGGCCGGCCGGGCTGAGCGTCACGCGCCCCGGTTCACGCTCGAAGAGCGCGTGTCCGACCTTCTCCTCCAGGCGGCGGATCTGCTGGCTCAGCGGGGGCTGGGCGACGCCCAGACGTGCGGCGGCGTGGCCGAAGTGGAGTTCCTCGGCCAGCACGAGGAAAGCGTGCAGCTGCGGCAGCGGAAGTTCGGGGCGGTCCATATCCCCAGAGATATCACTCCATGCCGACGCCTGTATTAGACGTATCGACGCTGGTCACCTAGCGTTCCGGGCATGACAGAGCGACGAGCGATCCTCAGCGGCTCGGCCTTCGAGGAACAGATCGGTTACGCCCGTGCCGTGGTCGACGGCGACTGGGTGCATGTGTCCGGGACCACCGGGTTCGACTACACCACCATGACGATCTCGGACGACGTGGTCGAGCAGGCCGAGCAGTGCCTGCGCAACATCGAGGCCGCGCTCACCGAGGCGCGCTGCACCTTCGCCGACGTGGTGCGGGTGCGCTATCTGCTGCCGGACCGCGCCGACTTCGAGCCCTGCTGGCCGGTGCTGCGCCGCTGCTTCGGCGAGATCCGGCCGGCCGCGACCATGCTGGAGTGCGGTCTCGCCGACCCCCGCATGAAAATCGAGATCGAGGTGTACGCCCGCCGCAGTGCGGCTTGATCCCGGCGGCCGGACCTACGGCACCAGCCGGGCCGTCCGGCCCCGCCGCTCCAGGAGTTCGCCGCGGCGCAGCATCCGCGCCTCGCGCGGCAGCAGCCGGGGGCCGGCCACGACCAGGACCTCGCACTTGGCCCGGGCCGGGATGTGCCGGTGCACCGGCCTGCGGTGCAGCAGCCGGGCCGCCGGGCTCCGGGGCCTGGCCATGCCGATGACCAGCAGGTCGTCCGGGGACGACGCGATCGAGCAGAGCACCGGTCCCGCGGGGCCCCTGACCACCCGCCGTACGATCCGCAGGCCTGCCGGGGGGCCGCCGGCGGCCGACTCGAAGGCCCGGTCCAGCCGTTGCCGTGCCTCGTCGGCCCACAGGCGGGTCCACGAGGGCTCGGGCCAGCGTCGGTAGAGGGCCTCGCCCTCCGGCGGCTCCCAGGCTCGGACGGCCACCAGTGTGCGACCGGTTCTGCGGGCTTCCAGGATGCCGCGGCGCAACGCGGCCAGCCCGGCGAGCGAGTCGCTCACCCCGACGACGACATCTCCGGCCGGATCGCCACCTGTCGTTCCATGAGGTGCCATGACCCCCACGCTAGGAACGCCAATACCCTTGGGGCAAAGTCCAATCGCCGGAAAGTGGCCTTCTCTGCGAGCTGGGCAAAGCCTCTCTATACGGGCTGTCCGGTGGCGCCCTCCGCCCTGCCCTGTGAGCGCCGCTGCGCGGGGCGCAGGAAATCGGTCCAGCCGCCATCCGGCCGCTCGCCGACCTGAAGGGTGCGCAGTCTCCTGAGGATCGCGGGGTCCTGGGCGTCGAGCCAGTCGACGAACTGCCGGAAGGAGACCAGGCGCACGTCCTCCCGGTCGGCGATCTGCCGGAGGGCCGCCTCGGCCGCGTCCATGTAGATGCCGCCGTTCCACGCCTCGAAGTGGTTGCCGATGAACAGTGGCGCCCGGTTCGTCTCGTACGCCCGCTGGAAACCGGCCACGTACGCCTCGGTCGCCTGGGCGCGCCAGTAGGGGTAGTTGTACGAGGGCGCCCGCGTCGTGTTCTTGGACTGGTTCGCCAGCATGTTGTAGTCCATGGACAGCACCTCGAAGGTGTGTCCCGGAAAGGGGATGCTCTGCAGCGGCAGGTCCCAGACACCGTGCCGCTTCCTGGGCCAGCGTTGCAGCCCGCCGGGCGAGGAGGCGTCGTAGCGCCAGCCCAGGTCACGCACGACCGGCAGCAGGTTCTCCTGGCCGAGCAGGCACGGTGTGCGGCCGCCCACGAGTTCCTTGTCGTAGTCGAAGGGCAGGGGTGGATCGTCGTGCCAACCGGTATGCGTACGCCAGGACGTGACGAATGTACGAGCCTGCTCGATCTCCGAACGCCACTGTCCCGGTGTCCAGTTGGCCACCGATCCGGGCCCGGCACAGAAATGCCCGTTGAAGTGTGTGCCGATCTCATGTCCGTCGAGCCAGGCCTGGCGTACGTACTTCAGTGTCGCCTTGAGGTGCCCGTCGGTGAGGTAGCCGATGTCCGAGGCGCCGACCCGGTTGTTCGGCGGGTCGTAGAGCCGCTTCTTCTCCTCCGGCAGGAGATAGAGGCCGGACAGGAAGAAGGTCATGTACGCGCCGTGGGCGCGGGCGAGCTCCAGGAAGCGCGGGAACAGGCCGGTGCCCAGCTCGCCGGCGCCGTCCCAGGAGAACACCACGAACTGCGGTGGCGTCTCGCCGGGTTCGAGAGGCATGGGTGGAGCCGGCTGGTGCGGCTGCCGTCCGGTGTACGCCGTCGAGCCGTCCCCGATCAGCCGCGGTGCCCCCTGCAGGGGCGCCGACCCCAGCGGGTCGTCCAGTTCTCCGCATGCGGCAAGCGAGGCAGCGGCCACACCGAGCCCGGCACCGAGACCGAGCCGCGCCACACTCCGGCGGCTGATTCCCGTCATCGCCATCCCAACCCACGCGTCCTGTCACGACGCGTTGCGCGCCGCCTCAGCCGAAACCTCCGGCACCCCGCACCTTAGATCCGATAAACATACGAAATGATCCATTTGGTGCGGTGTGGCGCGCAATGAAGTTGCCAGGGGCCATTGGTGTCACCCGCGCGGCCCTCGGGTGGGCCGCCCCGTGCCGCCACCCGTCACGCGTGCTCGTGATGGCCTACTGCGGGCCGGCGCTGCCGATCAGCGGAACGCCGCCACATTGCGGGCCGCCCACGCGGAGAAGGGAGTCGCGGGGCGGCCGAGCAGGCGTTCCACGTCTGTGCCGACCGCCTGCTCCTGTGGGGTCGGCGCGCCGAGGACGGCGAGGGTCCCCTCGACGGCGGCGGGCGGCATGAACTGGATCATCTGTGCGCGGGCCTCCTCGCGGCTCTGTTCCACGAAGGTCACCGGCTCGCCGAGCGCGGCGGCGATCGCGGCGGCCCGCTGCCGCGGGGTGGTGGGTTCAGGGCCGGTCAGCGTGTAGGTGGCACCGTCGTGCCCGTCCCCGCGCAGCACGGCCGCCGCCACCGCGGCGACGTCGTCCGGGTCGACGAACGGCAGCGCCACATCGGCGAAGGGTGCCGCAGCGGTGCGGTGTCGGCGCACCGGCTCGGCCCAGGCCAGCGCGTTGGACGCCAGCCCGCCCGAACGCAGCACGGTGAACGTCGGCCCCGACTCGGCCACTGCCGCCTCGAAGCGTGCCGCATGCGCGTACATCTCCGGCCGAGCGGCCACCCCCTGCGAAGACAGCAGCACCACCTTGGCCGCACCCGCCGCGGTCGCCCGGCGCAGGATGCCTGCCGGATCCTCGCCCGCCACCAGCAGGAACAGTGCCTTGGCGCCCTCCAGTGCGGGCGCGAGGCTCTGCGGCTCGGCGAGATCTGCGGCGACGGCCCGCACGCCCGGCGGCATGTCCTCCTTGCCGATGCGCCGGGCGACGGCCGTCACCGCCTCCCCGGCCTCGGTCAACCCGGCGACCAGCGCGCGTCCGACATTCCCGGTGGCGCCCGTGACAACGATCATGACGACTCCCTCTAAGTGAGTTAGTTGACTAACTAAGTCCAGACGTTAGCCCGCGGAGCCGCTGGTTGTCTATCCTCAGTCAGGTGACTGACTCAGAATCCGCCGCCAGGACCGAGTCCGCGCGGCCGAGCCGACCCGGCCGGGGCGGCAAGCGCGAGCGTCTGGTGAAGGCGGCCGTCCAGGTCTTCCACGAGCAGGGTGTGGAGAAGACCACCCTCGGCGACATCGCCGGGGTGGCCGAGGTGCCGGTGGGCAATGTGTACTACTACTTCAAGACCAAGGACCAGCTGGTAGAGGCCGCGGTGGACGCCCACTGCGAGCAACTCGACGCGCTCACCGCCCGGTTGGACGCCCTGCCCGATCCGGCCGCCCGGCTGAAGGCGCTCGTCGCCGGCTGGGTCGATCAGCGCGAGACCGCGGCCCGCTTCGGCTGCCCCTTCGGCACTCTCGCCACCGAGCTCGACAAGCGTGACGACGGGTTGGGGGAGGCCGCCGCGAAGGTCATGCGGGCCCTGCTCGACTGGGTGGAGTCCCAGTTCGCCCAGCTCGGCCGCACCGACGCCGCCGCCCTCTCCGTCGAACTCGTCGCGGCCTACCAGGGCATGTCCGTCCTCACCCACACCCTGCGCGACCCAGGCCTGATGGCCGCCCAGGGCGAACGCCTGAAGTCCTGGATCGACGGGCTCGCGGCGCGCTGATCCCGCTCAGGCCGCCGCATGTCGCTGTTCGGCCGCCACCGGTACCACCGTGATGTGCTGGACGGCCCGGCTGAGGACCACCACCCCCACGACGATCAGCAGGGCACCGCACAGCTCCGGTACGAGCCACCAGCCCATGCGGATCCGCTCGCCGAACAGGGTCATGCCGAGGGTCAGGCTCACCACCGCGTCGCCGATGGTCAGCGCCGGCTGCGCCGCGGCCAGCGGGCCCGCCTGGAGCGCGTTCTCCAGCAGGAGCACGGCGGCGACCCCGGTGAGTGCGAAGCCGTACGTCTGCCAGGACCGCAGGAACGCCGTGAAGCCGTGGTCGGCGAAGGTGCCGGTGGCCGACTTCAGGAGGGCGGCGGTCAGCGCGTTGCCCGCGGCGGAGGCGGTGGCCAGGAGCGCGGCACGCCGGGCCGGCGGGCGGTCCCGGCCGGACAGCAGCACGGCGGTGGCCATCCCGCCGAGGCACAGACACAGGGCCGGGATCCAGCGGGTGAGCGGGGCATGGTCGGCGGCGCCGTGCGGGGCGGCGGCGACCAGGAGTACGGCCAGGCCCGCCACACAGCCGCCGACGCCCCACCAGCCCGAGCGGGGCAGCCGCCGGTGCATCAGCGGCGCGGCGACGAGCAGCGCGAAGGGCAGCTCCAGGATGAACAGCGGCTGGACCAGTGCGAGCGGGCCGTTGACCAGGGCCAGGCTCTGGAACAGCGCGGCGCCGACGACACCGCACATGCCGATCACCCAGAAGGGCCGGCGCACCAGCTCCGCGAGCAGCCGGAGCCCGCCGCGGCTGCTGGCGGACGCGGCCTTGCGCTGGAAGGCGGTGCCCACGGCGTTGCTCGCCGCTCCCGTGACGGCGAACGCCGCGGCCAGTTCGATCACGACCGTCTCCTCCCTGCGGGAGGCCCCTCGGAGGAGCTCCGGTTCTCTTCAGCCTACGGAAGGCGGCGCCCGGCCGCCGGGTCCGGCGCCGGGGCCTGGCTGCCGCGCGGGCTGACCACCCGCCTGGGTGGGGACACGGGACGGCCCCGCCCGGTGATCACCGGGCAGGGCCGGGCGGATCAGCTCAGGGTCAGGTCGTCGGCGTGGATCGCGCCCTGGCCGTACCAGCCATGGACGTACACCGTGACCGCGCCCGAGGCGCCGGTCGTGAACGGCACCGTCAGTTTCGACCACGATCCGGACGACGCCCATGTGCCGGCCGTCGCGCCCCCGCTGACGCCGAGGTAGGCGTACGGGCCCTGCACCCAGCCGCTCAGCGTGTAGGAGGTGTTGGGCTTCAGGGTGAGGGTCTGCGCACACTGGCCGGTCTGTGAGGCGGAGGGCGCGGTCTTCAGTGCGTGGGAGCCGCCGTGTACGGGGGAGGAGGCCACCGTGGCCCCGGTGTCGCAGGTCCACGGCGTGAGCGAGCCGGTCTCGAAGTCGCCGTTGCCGAGGACGGCCGTGCCGCCGGAGCCCTTGACCGTCAGGGTGAGCGTGGCGCTGTGCCGGGCGGAGCCCGCCGTGCCGGTCACGGTCAGGGGGTAGGAGCCGGGTGCCGTACCGGCAGCGGTCTGCACGGTGAGCGTGGAGGTGCCGCCCGCGGTGACCGAGGCCGGGCTGAGGGATGCGGTCACCCCGCTCGGCGCGCCGCTCACCGTCAGAGCGACCGTCTGTGCGCTGCCGGAGGTCACCGAGGTGTGCACCGTCGCGGTCGCGGTCGCGCCGGGGTCGACCGAGGCCGTGGCGGGGGAGAGGGAGACCGAGAAGTCGTTGGCCGGCGGGGTCGTCGTACCGCCGGTGAAGGGCGCGAAGGTGTGTGTGAAGTACCAGGTGTCCTGGGCGATGCCCGAGCAGGTGTCGGAGGCGCTGCCGCCGGGGCAGCCGCCGTTGTCGCGCTGGAGGGCCCAGAAGGAGAGGGTGTTGATGCCCTTGGCGACCGCCCAGTCGTACACGGTGGTGGCATCCGCGGTGGTGAAGGTCTCCGCCGGGCCGTAGTCGTCGACGCCGGGCATCTCGGTGACGCCGACCGTGTTCCACAGCTGACTGTCCGACAGCTTCGGGTAGAGCTGGGCCAGTTGGTCGTGCAGTCCGCTCGCGGCCGTCTCGGTGTCGGTCGCCATGTGGTGGGTGGCGCCGTCGTAGTAGTCGAACGTCATGATGTTGACGACGTCGATCTTGGCGCCCGCGCTCTTGGCGCTGCGCAGCACGGCGAGGCCGCTGTCGGCGAGCCCGGTCGTCGTGGTCGGCAGGGTGTAGGAGAACTGCACCGAGCGGCCGTTCGCGGCGGCCCAGTCCTGGACCTTCTTGATGGCCTGGTTGCGGCGGTCGATGCCGGCGGTGTTCGTGAGGGAGTTGTCCTCGACGTCCATGTCGAGCCGGGAGACGTCGTAGGTGGTGATGATCTTCTCGTAGGCGGCGGCGATGGAGTCCACGTTCGTACAGCTGTCGGCGATCTCGGTGCCGGCGTTGTCGGCCCCGTAGCCGCCGAGGGACGGGATCACGTCGCCGCCGCGCGAGCGGATGGTGGTGAAGTCGGCGCCGAAGACGGAGGTGGCGACGGGTGTGCTGGTGTCGCCGTTCCAGTACGGGGTGCAGGAGCCCTTCTTGTCGGCCTGGAGGAAGGCCATGGTCAGGTACTTGGCGCCGGAGGCCTGTGAGAGCGCGGCGGGGCTGTCGCCGTTGTAGGCCTCGAAGTAGGGGGCGAAGACGTGCGTGGGCAGCGGGGTCGCCGCGTGTGCGGTGCCCCCTGCTCCCAGGGCGAGCCCCGCGGAGGCGGCCAGCGTGGCCAGGCCTGCGAGAAGGGCACGTACGGGTCTCGGACGAGTCATCGGGTACTCCCGGATGGCGAACGACAGGCGGGCGAACGTCGTGCGGAGATGGCGCTGTGCGGCCCGGTCGGGCTATTGGTCTAGGCCATGATTGGTCTGGACCAAATGCCGGTCAAGGTGCGGGGTTCGCCTTTTACGTGTTCATGGGGGAGTCAAACGGTGGCGCCGAGGCGGGAGTTGACGGAGCGGCACCGGTCCGGCGCCGCTCGTGTCGTCGCTCTTCCGCTCAGGTGGCCCGGGTGCCGCCGCCGCGGCGGATACGGCCCAGCAGATCCCGGTGATAGGCCGCGAGTTGCCCGGCGGGCACGGGTGCGGGGCAGCCGGCGAGGGTGTACCAGGTGTCGCTGCCGGACTGCTGGACGGCGACGCGCGCACTGTGGCCGTCGGACAGCAGGATGGTCGCCACGGTCAGATCGCCGGTGAGGACGCCGGCCTCGTCGGTCAGCGCCCCGCCGGGGCCGGCGGTGACGCGGTCGATGTAACTGTTGATGCTGGGTGCGTTGTTCATGGGGCGCAGGCTTCCATCAAGCGGGCCGGCCCGCCCGGCACCGCGCAGGTGTCACCCGTGTGTGTCCCCGTGTTGGGTGTGCGTGACGGGCGCCGCCGATCTGCTCATGTGCCTCAGCCGAACAGCGGGAACCGCTCCGCAGCCGCGCCCAGCGCGGCGCGTTCGGCCTCGGTGAGCGCGGCCCGGCCGGTGCCCACGCGTGCGTAGTGCGCGTCGCTCCATTGCGGGAGCGCGGGCCGGCCGAGCAGACCGTCCAGGGTGGCGCGCACCGCGGCGAACCCCTCGGGCGCCGGTCCCGGCGCGTGCGGAAGCCGGACGGTCAGGTCCAGGTGGTGGACGGTCGCCTCCACCGCGAGGGTGGTCAGCAGGTCCCCGGCCGTCAGCACGTGTCCCTGGGTGCCGACGGGCTGTGCGGGGTCGGCCGCCTCCGCCGCCCGCACGGCCGCCGCCAGCGTCTCCAGGTACAGGCCTTGAAGCTGGCCGAAGTCGAGGAACATGCTCGCGTTCACCCGCACCCACCGCCGGCCGTTGGCCGCACCCACGGTGTCCGGCCGCCAGTCCCGCCAGTACGTCACCGCGTCCCGGTCCACCGGCTCCCGCGCCGGTGTGTGCAGGGCCACCAGAGCCCGCTGGGCGTCCGTCAGGCAATGGAAGACGAGATCACGGACAGCCCAGCCGGTACAGGCGGTCGGCAGCCACGACTCCTCGTCGCCCAGGCCGGCGACGGCCGCCGAGGCCGCCTCGTAGGCCGCGCGCACTGCCCGCGCCGGGGCGGCGGCATCTCCTGTGCTCATGCGTCCCCCTGTTCGTCCGCCGTACAGGCTGTCACACCCGGCTCGACGTCGCCGTGTCCGCGGACAGCCGTTGGGCGACGTAGATCGGGACCACCGACAGCAGGACGAGTACGGCGGCCACGACGTTCACCACCGGCGCCTGCTGCGGCCGGGTCATGTTGTCGAAAATCCAGATGGGCAGGGTCTCGATGCCGGGTCCCGCGGTGAACGTGGTCACCACGATCTCGTCGAAGGACAGGGCGAAGGCGAGCAGACCACCGGCCAGCAGCGCGGAGCGGACCAGCGGGAAGGTGACGTCGGCGAAGGCACGGAAGGTGGTCGCGCCGAGGTCCATGGCCGCCTCCTCGTACGAGGCGGCCGTACGGCGCAGCCGGGCCACCACGTTGTTGAAGACCACCACGATGCAGAAGGTGGCGTGGCCGACGATCACCGTGAACAGCCCGAGCCCCACGCCCAGCGGCGCCAGCACCGTGCTGAAGGCCGAGTTGAGGGCGATGCCCGTGACGATGCCGGGCAGCGCGATCGGCAGGACCACGACGAACGACACCGTGTCACGGCCGAAGAAGCGGTGCCGGGCCACGGCGAACGCGATGAGCGTGCCGAGGACCAGCGCGATCGCGGTGGCCCCGAGACCGGCCTTCACCGAGACCCACAGCGCCTGCCGGGCCCCGGAGTTGTGCACCGCCACCGACCACCAGTGCCAGGTCAGCCCCCGTGGCGGCCAGCTCGCACTGCGGTCGGGACTGAGGGAGTCGACGAGAACGAGCAGCAGCGGGACGTAGATCACCGCGAAACCGAGCCCGGCGCCGGTGCGCAGAGCGATGCGCGCGGTGCGGCTGAGATGCATGGCGCTCCTCTCCTCAAGGTCCTACAGGCTGTTCAGGGCGCCCGTACGGCGGATCGCCAGCAGGTACAGGACGATCACGACGACGGGTACGGTGCCGAGCGCGGCGGCCATGGGCAGGTTGAGTTCGATGTTGGAGTACACGAGGTTGCCGATCAGCTGTGTCTTGCCGCCGACGATCTGCACGGTGATGTAGTCGCCGAGGCTCAGCGAGAAGGTGAACACCGAGCCGGCCGCGACCGACGGCAGCACCATCGGCAGCACCACCGAGCGGAAAGTCCGCCCGGCGCGCGCCCCGAGGTCGGCCGAGGCGTCGAGCAGGCCGGCCGGGAGCTGTTCGAGGGCCGTGTGGACCGGCAGGATCATGTACGGCAGCCACAGGTATGTCAGGGTGAGGACCGTCGCCGGCAGGCCGAATCCGGGGCCGCTCAGCCCGAACGGCGCGAGCATCCAGTCGGCGAGGCCGCCCTGGGACAGGATGAGCCGCCAGGCGTACACCTTGACCAGATAACTCGCCCACAGCGGCGTGAGGATGGCCACCACGAGCAGCGGACGCCACCTCGGCCGGGCCACCCGTGCGGTGTAGAAGGCGACCGGGAAGGCGATCAGCGCGCACAGCGCGGTCACCGCGAGCGCCACGCCCACACTGCGCAGGATCACCTGGCGGAAGACGGGCGTGGTGAACAGCTCGTGGAAGTTGTCCGTCGACCAGACCTTCACCACCTGCGAGGTGAAGGAGTTCGTCGTCCAGAACGCGGAGACGAACAGGACCGCCAGCGAGCCGAGGTAGAGCACGGCGAGCCACAGCAGCGGGGCGGTGAGCAGGAGGGTCAGCCGCAGCCGGGGCCGGCGGTGCAGGCTCCCGGCCAGCCGCCGGACGGTTCGCCGGCCGGCGGCGGTCCTCACGTCGGTCGTCACGGCTCAGCCCTTGATCTCGGTCCAGGCCTGCACCCACTTGGCGTACGGCACGCACGTCACGTCCTTGCGGCCGTCCAGGCACTGCTCGATGGGCGTGTTCCAGAAGGCGATCTTCTTCCAGTAGCTCTCGTCCGCCGCGTGATAGACCGTGCAGAAGTTCTTGTCGCTGGTCTCGGCGCAGGCCTTGGAGTTGGCGGGGGCCTCGCCGAAGTACTCGGCGACCTCGGCGTTGACCTTGGGCGAGACGATCCAGTTCAGCCACTGGTAGGCGCAGTCGGGGTGCTTGGCCTTGCTGGAGACCATCCAGGTGTCGGACCAGCCGGTCGAACCCTCCTTCGGCACCAGCGCCTTGACCTTGGCACCCTCGGAGGCGGCGAGGTTGGCGATGACCTGCCAGGTGGTGCCGACCACCGAGTCACCGCTCTTGAAGGCGGAGACCTCCTTCAGGTAGTCGCTCCAGTATTCGCCGATGTTCTTGTTCTGCTGCTTGAGCAGGGCCACGGCCGCGTCGAACTGCTTCTGGTCGAGCGCGTAGGGGTCCTCGATCCTCAACTCGGGCTTGGTGGCCTTGAGATAGAGAGCCGCGTCGGCGATGTAGATCGGCGAGTCGTACGCGGTGACATGCCCCTTGTACCGCGAGGCGCCGTCGAAGACGGCCGACCAGGACGTGGGCGCGGGCTTGACCTTCTGGGTGTTGTACATCAGCAGGTTGGCGCCCCGGCCGTGCGGAATGCCGTACATCTGCCCCTTCACCGAGTTCCAGGCGCCGTTCTTCAGCCCGGCGAAGACGTCCTTGTAGTTGGGGACCAGGGCGGTGTTGACCGGGGCCGCGTCGCCGGAGGCGATCAGGCGCAGGGAGGCGTCGCCGGAGGCGGAGACCGCGTCGTACTCGCCGGTCTTCATCAGCTTGACCATCTCGTCGGAGCTGGCGGCGACCTTGGAGTGGACCTGGCAGCCGGTTTGCTTCTCGAAGGCGTGGACCCAGTCGGCCTTGGGGTCGTTGGAGCCGTCCTCGACATAGCCGGCCCAGGCGATCAGATCGACCTGGCCCTCCGTCTTGCCGAGCTTCGTGGGGGCCTTGAGGTCGGGCGGGTTGAGACCCGTGGCGGAAGAACCGCCGCCGGAGGAGTCGCAGGCGGCGGCGAGCAGCAGCGCGGCGGCCACGGCGGCGGTCCGGGGGATGCGGTTGAGGCGCACGACGTTCTCCAGGGGGACGTAGAGACGGGGAGGGGTCAGGAGGGCAGCCGGACGGCGTGCCGGCGGTGCCACGTCAGGCGCACCCGGGTGCCGCGGTAGGCGGCGACGTCCTCGGAGGAGGTCTCCAGGTTCTGCTGGAGAGCGGTGAGCCGGCCCCCGCCGTCGAGGTCGACCAGGAAGCGGGTGGCGTCGCCGAGATAGACCACCTCGGCGACGGTGCCGGTGGCGGTGGTGTGCTCCGGCTCGTCCGCCTCGGCGGACTCCTTCAGGACGCGGATCTTCTCCGGCCGGATGTTGTACGTGCCCGGGGTGCCGACGATGCGGTGGGCCGCCTCCCCGTCGAGCAGGTTCGAGGTGCCGACGAAGGAGGCGACGAACGGGGTCGCCGGGCGCTCGTAGATCTCGGCGGGCGTGCCGACCTGGGCGATGCGGCCCTGGTCGAAGACGGCGATGCGGTCGCTCATCGTCAGGGCCTCCTCCTGGTCGTGGGTGACGAAGACGAAGGTGATGCCCACCTCCCGCTGGATCGCCTTCAGCTCGACCTGCATCTGCTCGCGCAGCTTCAGGTCGAGGGCGCCGAGCGGCTCGTCCAGCAGCAGCACCCGGGGACGGCCGACGAGCGCGCGGGCGAGGGCGACACGCTGGCGCTGTCCGCCGGAGAGCTGGGCCGGGCGCCGCTGGCCGTAGCCCTCCAGGCGGACCTCGGCGAGGGCCTTGCGGGCGCGGACGAGCCGTTCGGCCTTCGGCACCTTGCGGACCTTCAGCCCGTAGGCGACGTTCTGCTCGACCGTCATGTGCGGGAAGAGCGCGTAGTCCTGGAAGACCGTGTGCACGTCCCGCTCGAACGGAGCGAGTCCGGTGACCTCCTGGCCGGCGAGCTCGATCCGGCCCCGGTCCGGTGTCTCGAACCCGGCGACGAGCCGGAGCACCGTCGTCTTGCCCGAGCCCGAGGGACCGAGCATCGAGAAGAACTCCCCGTCCCGGATCTCCAGGTCGACCCCGGCCACGGCGGTCGTCTCGCCGAACGACTTCCGCAGGTCCTGCAGCCGGATCGCAATTCCCTCCATGCGGGAACCTTTCTGGCGCGCTGTACGTTGACCGCAAACATATGAAGTCATAGTTCTAAGCTCAAGGTCCTCTTGGGGTAAAGCTTGAGTCAATGCACGAGGTGGTGACCGTGAGACAGCAGGAGATGGACGGCCGGGCCCGCAGAGCCGTCTTCAGCCCGGTGGACAACCGGGCCCGTGTGGACGCGGTCGTCCGCCGCATCGGCGACGCCATCGAACTGGGCCTCCTGGCCGACGGCGAGCAGCTGCCCGGCGAGACCGAGCTGGCCGCACAGCTCGGCGTCTCCACGGTCACGCTGCGCGAGGCGCTCATGGCCCTGCGGCAGCAGGGCCTGGTCACCACCCGCCGGGGCCGCGGCGGCGGCAGCTTCGTCTCCCTGCCCGAAGTCCCCGCCGACGACCGCCTCAAGGCCCGGCTGCGCGGCTGGAGCACCGAGGAGCTGCGCGACCTGGGCGACCACTGGGCCGCCCTGTCCGGCGCCGCCGCCCGGCTCGCCGCACAGCGCACGGAACCCGAGGATCTGCACCAACTCCGGCGTACCGCCGAGGAGTTGACTCGGGCCGTGGACGCGGCGGCACGCAGCAGGCTGTACGGCCGCTTCCACGTCGAACTCGCGGCGGCCGCCCAGTCCGCCCGGCTCACCCGCGAACAGGTCGCCCTGCAGAGCGAGATCGGCGCACTGCTGTGCCTGGTCCTGGGCGACGACGCATATCGTGAAGAAGTTGCGGACTGTCACCGCTCCGTGATCTCAGCCGTGCAAGATGGGGCCCACGAAACGGCCGGCACGCTGGCCGAGCGGTGCGTCAGGGCGTCGACGGCGCGGCTCGTCGCCGTACGCCTCACGCTCTGAGCGTGCCGCGCCAGGTTCCCGTCCGCTGGAGGACACCATGGGCTGGAGCCCCGGGCTCGCCGCCCTCGACACGGAGCCGGAGACGTGGGTGGCCGCGCAGGTCGGTGGTGCGCTGGAAGCCGTCTTCGAGACGGTCGCCGCCACCCGCGCCGCCACCGAAACCCTGCTCGGCCGGGTGGTCGCCGAGGACCGGCGGCCCGCCAGCGCCGACCTCGCCGCCCTGCGCCCCGGACTGCATCTGCACCTGACCCGCGAGGAACTCGTCTCCGGCGTCGGCTTCGTCGCGGCCCCCGGCCTGCTGACGGACGTACCCGCCTGGCTGGAGTGGTGGCAGTGCGGCGCCGACGGTGACGTACGCCCGCTTCTGCTCGACCTCGACCCCGGCCGGTCGGCGTACTCCGACTACACGCACTGGGACTGGTTCGCGCTGCCCCGCGACACCGGGCGCCGGGCGGTGGCCGGGCCGTACGTCGACTATCTCTGCTCCGACGAGTACAGCCTCACGCTGTCCGAACCCGTCCGGATCCAGGGCCGGTTCGCCGGAGTGGCCGCCGCCGACGTGTACCTGCGCCACTTCGAGACGGCCGTCCTGCCCCTCCTGCGGCGCCTGCCCCGCCCCGCCCACCTGGTCAACGCCCGGGGCCGGGTCGCCGCCTCCGCCGACCCCGCCCACCTGGCCGGCTCCCTCACCAAGGGCCCGGACTTCGGCGAACTGATCAGCGGGGCGCGGCCCGGCGCGTACGACGGCATGCGCCTGGTGCCGTGCCGGGGCGTGCCCCTCGTGCTGGTGCTCGCCTGACAGTCACACCGGGAGCCGATAACCATCAGCCAGTACCTGACCCCTCGTGCGCGTGCCGTCCTCGCCCTCGGCCGGGGGCTCGGCGCCGTACCGGCCCCGGGGCTCGTCCTCGGCGGGATCCTCGGCCTGCAGGGCGGGGCCGCGCTGACGACCCGTCTCTACCCCGCCGTGGGACCGGCCGGCGTCGTGACCCTGCGGCTGGCCATCGCCGCGTTCGTCCTCGGCGCACTGTGGCGGCCCCGGATCCGCGGCGATCGGACCACGATCGGCATCGCGGCTGCCGCCGGAACCCTGCTCGCCGTGCACCATCTCGCGTACTACGAGGCCGTCGCCCGGCTGCCGCTGGGCGCCGCCACCACCCTGGAGTTCCTCGGCCCGTTCGCCATCGCCCTGTGCGGTTCGCGCCGGGCCCCGACCTGCTGTGGGCGGGCCTCGCCGCCGCCGGCGTCCTCCTGCTCAGCCGCTCCGGTACGGCTCTGGACGCCACCGGCATCGTCTGCGCCACCGTCGCCGGATGCTGCTGGGGCGGGTACATCCTGGTCGGTAAACGGCTCGCCGAACGCGTTCCCGACGGCAGCGGCCTCGCGCTGGCCGTCGCCTGGGGAGCGCTGCTCAGCCTTCCCTACGGCATCACACAGTCGGGCGCCCGCCTCCTGGACCCGGGCACCCTCGCCGTCGCCGCGGCGGTCGCCGTCCTCTCCAGCGTCGTGCCGTACACCTTCCAGTTGGAGGCCCTGCGCCGCCTCACACCGCGCGCCTTCGGCGTGCTCACCAGCCTGGAACCCGCGATCGGCGCGCTGATCGGCCGGTGCCTGCTGGGTCAGCACCTCACGGCGGCCCAGTGGGCGGGGGTTGCGGCGGTGGGCCTTGCCTCGGTGGGGTCGACGCGCACGGAGAAGAGGTCAGCGGGGACGGAATCGGTGGACGATCCGGTCCGAAGCGCTCGGGAGTGAGGGAGCCGAGCCCAGCCGTGCCCTACGGCGGCCTGAATGAGCGGCGGCCGCGCACGCACGGCACGGTCATCCGGGCAGCGGGCGCACCGTGAGGGTCTGCTGGGCCTGGCCGACCGGGCCGTGCACGTCGTGCAGGACGCTGCTGGTCAGGCCAAGGCCGGTCGGACCGAAGACGACCGTGGTGTCCAGGCCGACCCAGCGGCCCGCCGGTTGCCGGTGCAGATGGATCGTCAGGTCGACGTTGGGGAACATCCACTCGGTGGGCGGGCGGCGTACGGCTATGCCGTTGGCCGTGTCGATCAGCGCGGCATAGGACGCGACCGGGCTGCACGGCTCGCCGGCGACCAGGTCGAGGTCCGTGGAGATCCAGGCCGTGGCACGGCCCGGCCGCGAGGGCTCGACCGGCCGGATGTCGATGGACGCGCAGTGGCCGCCGCGCCACGTGGAGGCCATCGACTCAGAGGCGAGGCGGTCCGGCGGGGTGAGGCGTGTTTCGGCGCCGCCGGCCACGGCGCTGGTGTCCACCTCGGTGAGCAGCCAGGCACGGGCCCGGACCACCGGCCGGTCCGCGACGCATACCACCGCTTCGAGCAGTTCGATGGTGCGGCCGGGCCGGATGGACTCCACGTGGATCTCGTACTCGTCCAGGGCGAGGCGCCCCAGGATGTCGAAGCTGATCCTGGACAGCAGCAGTCCGCTCGGCGGGCGCTCGGCACGGTACTGGTCGATCGCGTGCACCACGAGTCCCGCCAGCGGGCTGAAGTGCAGCTCGTCGGGGTCCCACGCGCCGCTCGCGTGCGGGGTGGGCTTGTAACGATGCCGGTCGATGCGCTCGAAGTAACTGGCGGCCAACGGTGCCTCTCCTCAAGGTGTCCCTGGAACATAGGGGCGTCGAGCAGGTCGTTGCACCGTACATCGGACATCCGCCGGACCACGGACCGGTCTCGATCGTCTTCATGGCCCGCCGGCACCGCCACGCGCGTCGCGCCGGCCGGTCAGGCCGCGAGACGCTCCGCGAGCTGCCGGGCCTTCGCCGCGGCCTCCTCGAGGGCGCGGTCGCGGGAAGCCTCGTACAGCGGGACCAGCTCGGACATCGCCGGGTTCTGCGGGGCCATGGTCAGTTCCGGGACGATGAAGTCGATGTCCAGGCCGAGGGCGTCGGCGAGGACGGCCGTGAGGTAGTTCTGTACGTACTCGTATCCCTCGCGCGGGGTGCCCGGCCCGTACGCGCCGCCCCGGCTGGCGACGACGGTCACCGGGGTGCCCTTGGCGGACTGGGTCTCGCCCGCGGTGCGGCCGATGAGGATCACGTTGTCCAGCCAGGCCTTGAGGGTCGAGGGGATCGAGTAGTTGTACATCGGGGCGCCGATCAGCACCGCGTCGGCCTGCTCCAGCTCCTCGATCAGCCGCACGCGCTCGGCGAAGGCCGCGGCCTGCTCGGGCGTGTGCGACACCGGGTCGGCGAAGCCCGCGGTGTGCGCGGCGGCGGTGATGTGCGGGACGGGCTGCACGGACAGGTCGCGGTAGACGACGGTGCCCTCGGGATGCTGCTCCTGCCAGTGCGCGCGGAAGGCCTCCGTCACGGCGCGCGAGGCCGAGGCCGCGGTCGGGAACACGGACGAGTCGATGTGCAGAAGGGTGGCCATGGTGACTCCCAAAGGGCTGGCTGAATGTTCGTAGGCAACTATGTCTAACACATGGACTTACTTTTTTTCATCCCCATACGGCGGGGTAGTACCCTGATCGCATGGCGGCGGACGTGACCCACGACAGTGCGGCGTGCAAGCGGGTGGACCATGGCATCACCCGCGTCTTCCAGCTGCTCGGAAAGCGCTGGAGCGGCCCGATCGTGGCCGTCCTGGTGGAACAGCCCGCGTACTTCGCCGACCTGCGCCGGGCCATCCCCGGCATCAGCGAGCGCATGCTCTCCGACCGGCTCGCGGAACTCGGCGCGGCCGGCCTCGTACTCCGCGAGGTCGACGAGGGTCCGCCGCTGCGCGTGTCCTACCGGCTGACCGAAGCGGGCGCCGCCCTGGGCCCGGCACTCCGGGAACTCGGTGAATGGGCCAAGCTCCACCTGCCGGACGAGCAGTCGTGCCCGGGCCTGGAGCGCGAGCGGCCGGCCGGGTCGGCATAAGAACGGGGCATGGACATCGACGCGCAGTGGGTGAGCACCGTCTGGACCGAACAGAACGGCCTGACCCGGTCCCGGTGACGGGGTACGGGGGTTGTCCCCCGGCTCGCTGCACCGGATGACCGGATGGTGCGGGCCAGGGTGTTTCGGGGACGGTGGATCTCCCGTGGACACCCGTCGGAAGGACATGCTCGTGCGCACCCTCACGGCCACCGTCGCCGCCCTGACCCTCGCCGCCGGCGCCGTACCGGCCGCGGCCGCCGCGCGACCGGGACCACCCGGCACCGACGGGGTGTGGCGCATGGACGGCTACGGCACCGTCCTCGTCCTCGGCGGGGGAGCGCTACAGGAGTACCAGACGACGTCCGTCAGCTGCCTGAAGGGGGACACCTCGCGGCAGACCGGTCCCGGGACGTACGCGGCCTCGGACGGTTCGGTACTGACCGTACGGACCGTGCACGACCGCGATCACGCGCTGCTCGCCGCGGACAGCTCGGTCGGACACCGCAAGCTGCGCCGCCTGAGCGCCCTGCCCGCCGCCTGCACGCGGCCGGCCCCCACCGACCCGCGCGCCGCCTTCGACGTCTTCTGGCAGACTTTCCAGGAGAACTACCCCTTCTTCGCCCAGAAGCACATCGACTGGCACGCCGTCCGCGACCGGTACCGCCCGCTCGTCCGCAAGGACACCACGAAGGACGAACTCTTCGGCATCCTCAGCCGGATGGTGCGCCCGCTGTACGACGCCCATGTCACGGTGGTGGACGGCGACCGGCGCTTCGGCCAGGTCCGCCCCGGCACGGAGAAGCCGGGCCCGGGACTGGACACCAAGGTCAAGACGTTCATCGAGGCCCGTGATCTCAAAGGCGCCTCCGGCCGCCAGGACTTCGGCGCGGGCCGGATCACCTACGCCGACCTGCCGGGCGACCTCGGCTATCTGCGCATCTCCGGATTCGGCGGCTATGCCGGCAAGGACGCGCCGTACACCGCCGAACAGGCCGAGCTCGACCGGGCGTTGAACACCGTACTCACCCCGGGGCGTACCGAGCGGCTCAAGGGGCTCGTCATCGACCTGCGCGTCAACGGTGGGGGCCACGACTCCCTCGGCATCCGGATCGCCGAGCGGCTGACCGACACTCCGTACACCGCGTACGCGAAACGGGCCCGCAACGACCCGGCCGACCCCACCCGGCACACCCGCCCCGAGCCCGTGCCCGTCGTCCCGGCCGGCGCGCCCCGCTACACCGGCCCGGTCGCCGTCCTCACCGGCGGCTCCACGGTCAGCGCGGGCGAGACCTTCACCCAGGCCCTGATGGACCGGCCCGGACGGACCCTGCGCATCGGGCAGCCCACCCAGGGCGTCTTCTCGGACGTGATGGAGCGCTATCTGCCCGGCGGCCTCGTCTTCGGCCTGCCGAACGAGGAGTTCCTGACCCGCAGCGGTCGCACCTTCGACGGCACCGGCATCCCGCCGCAGCTGACCGAACCGGTCTTCACCAAGGAGGAGTTCGCCAAGAACCGCGACTCGGCGTTCGACGCGGCGGTGAACCTGCTGAGCGGGCGCCGCTGAGCCGGATCAGTCCACCGGCCAGGTGTGGACCGGCGCGTTGAGATGCATGTAGTCGATGTACAGCTGGGTCATCCGGCGCAGCGACTCGTGGCGGCCGGCACGTGTGGTGGAGTCGAGGTGGTGGAACATCTCCTTCTGCCACACGGCGCCGTTGCGGGCCGTCACACAGCGCTGCTCGATGATGCCGAGCAGCGGCTCCCGCCAGGCCTCGTCCATGCCGGAGTGCTCCAGACCCCGGTGCGCCAGCGGCAGCAGCCGCCGCAGGACGAGTTCCGGCACCGGTACCTCGCCCATCCCCGGCCAGTACAGCAGCGCCTCGATGCCGTGCCGGGCGGCGGTGTGCAGATTGTCCTGGGCCGCCGCGAACGACATCCGCGACCACACCGGCCGGTCCTCCTCCACCAGGGCGCGGGTGAGGCCGTAGTAGAAGGCGCCGTTGGCGAGGGTGTCGGCGACGGTCGGGCCGGCGGGCAGCACCCGGTTCTCCACCCGGATGTGCGGCACGTCGTGGGAGACGGCGTACACCGGGCGGTTCCAGCGGTAGATCGTGCCGTTGTGCAGGGTCAGTTCGCCGAGCTCGGGGATGTCACCGCGGTCCAGCGTCTCCACCGGGTCCTGCTCGTCGCACAGCGGCAGGAGCGCCGGGAAGTAACGCAGGTTCTCCTCGAAGAGGTCGAAGACACTGTTGATCCACCGTTCCCCGAACCACACCCGGGGCCGTACGCCCTGCACCTTGATCTCCTCGGGGCGGGTGTCCGTGGCCTGTTCGAACAGCGGAATACGGGTCTCGTGCCACAGCTCCTTGCCGAACAGGAACGGCGCGTTCGCCGCCAGTGCCACCTGGACGCCGGCGATGGCCTGCGCCGCGTTCCAGTAACCGGCGAACTCCTCCGGGGACACCTGGAGATGGAACTGCGTGCTCGTGCACGCGGCCTCCGGGGTGATCGTGTCCGCGTAGGTGCGCAGCCGGTCCACACCGTCCACCTCGATGCGCAGGTCCTCGCCGCGGGCCGCGAAGATCTGGTCGTTGAGCAACTGGTAGCGCGGGTTCTCGGACAGGCTCTCCTCGCCGATGTCCTCCTGGCGCAGGGTGGGCAGAATCCCGATCATGATCAGCCGGGTGCCGATCGACCTGGCCCGCTCGTCCGCGTGGTTCAGCGCGGCGCGGATCTCCGACTCCCATGCGTCGGGACCGCCCGCGATCAGCCGCCGGGGCGGCACGTTGATCTCCAGGTTGAACCGGCCCAGCTCGGTGGACCAGGCGGGGTCGGAGATCGCCTTCAGCACATCGGTGTTGCGCATCGCCGGCTCGGCGTCGTCGCCGACCAGGTTCAGCTCGATCTCCAGGCCGACCTGCGGCCGCTCGGACTCGAACCGTGCCTCGCGCAGCATCTGCGCCAGCGCGTCCAGGCACGCGTGCATCTTGATCCGGTACCGGCGGCGGTCCTCGCGGGTGAAGACGAGCGCCGGGACATCGCGTCCCATCGGCCCTCCAGGAAAGCCCCTCGTCACAGACCTCTGCACCCAGCGTCGCACCATCCCGCGGGCCCCACCAAGCGCGGCCCACACCCGCGCGGACCGGCGCAGGTGTACCCGGGCGGCCGCAGAGCGTGATGGGGCCCGGATCCTCAAGCCGACGGCGTGGGAACGGCCGTACGCGCGGCGTCCGTTGCCGAGGCGACCGGCGGCCGGGGCAGGGGGTGGTGGCCCAGGAACGGCGGAGGTTGCGAAGATGGGGCCATGACCATGTCCCACGGCGCTCGCCGGCCCACGATCGCCGACGTCGCCGCGGCGGCGTCGGTGTCGCGGACCACGGTGTCCCACGCTCTCAACGGCATCGGCAAGGTCGACCCGCGGACCCGCGAGCGCATCAAGAAGATCGCCGCCGAGCTGGGGTACCGGCCCAACCTGCGTGCCCAGCGGCTGCGCCGCGGCGAGGCCAAGGCCATCGCGCTGGCCTCCTCGATGCCGTTCGCGGTGGCCGGTGGCCCCTCGCGGCTCGGCTTCTACATGGAGGTGGCCGCCGCCGCGGCCGAGCGGGCGCTCGTCCACGGCTACGCCCTGGTGCTGATCCCGCCCGTGCAGTCCGGTTCCGCGCTGTACTCCGTCGACATCGACGGCGCGATCGTGGTCGAGCCCGAGTCGGACGACGCGGCCGTGGCCCAACTGCGCGAGCGCGGACTGCCGTACGTCGCGCTGGGCCGGCCCACGGCACCCGACGACGACGCCCCTTATGTGGACCTGCACGGCGGCCGGGTGGTCGAACTGCTCCTGGACCACCTGCGTGACCAGGGCGCCCGCAGTCCGGCGCTCGTCGTCGGCGCGGGCACCCGGCACTCCGCGGTCGACGCCCGCGCCGCCTACGAACGGATCGCCGCCGCGTACGGCTGGGCGCCGATCGTCGCGACCGACGACGAGGACGGCGGCGAGCAGGCGGGGTACGACCGGTGTGCCGCGCTGCTCGCGGAGCACCCCGGCATCGACGCGCTGTGCGTGCTCGTCGACGCCTTCGCCGTCGGTGCCGTACGGGCACTGCGGGAGGCGGGACGCCGTATCCCCGAGGACGTCATGGTCGTCACCCGGTACGACGGGCTCCGCGCCCGCACCTGTGAACCGCCGCTCACCGCGGTCGACTTGAGGCTGGACCGGGCCGCCGCGGACGCGGTGGAGCTGCTGCTCGCCCGGCTGGGCGCGCCCCCGGCGACCGGCGCGGCGGACACCCGGGGCGAGGCGCCGGCCGCCGCGCCCCGGCTCGTCCTGCGCGCCTCGTCTCTGCGCCGTCCGCCGCCCGCCGCCCGCGACTGATCACGACCCCGCGATCAGCGCCACCCCTGACACCAGGGCGAAGACCAGCACGAAGGCGCGCATCCTCCGTGCGTCCACGCGCCGGTGCACCAGCCGGCTCAGCCAGGCCCCCGCCGCGAGCGCGGGCAGCAGCAGGAGCGCCCAGCCCATGTCCGCCGGACGGCCACGGCCGGTGACGAACAGCAGGGCCAGGGAGGCGACTTCGCCCACCAGGAAGCAGACCGCGACCGTGGCCCGCAGCTCGCCCGGCGGCCGGTGCTGGTAGACGAGGGCGAGGGGCGGGCCGCCCACGCCGGTCGCGGTCTCGGTCAGCCCGGTGACCACACCGGCGCCCACATACGCACCCCGCCCGGGCACGAACGACGGCGCGACGAGGCTCACCAGGGCCGCCAGGACCGTCGCCACGCCCACGACGGCCCCGAGGGCGCCCCCCGGGATCACCCACAGCAGCGCCAGCCCCGCCGGTGTCGCGCCCAGCCGCGCCGCCGTGATCCACCGGGCGCCGCGCAGATCGAGGCTGTGCCGCTCACGCCAGGCGACGTACACATTGAGCGGGATCATCGCGGTCAGCACGAACACGGGCAGCAGCCCAGGATCGAGCAGGCCCGCGACCGGCGCCACGATCAGCGCGAACCCGAGTCCGCTGGCCCCCTGCACGAACGCGGCCGCCGCGACGGTCAACGCCAGTACCGCCAGCGTGCCGCCGCTCATCGCCGGCCACCCGGACAGGGCGGAGCCGGGTCGCGCGGCGGTCGGGTGTCCGCCGCCGCGAGCGTGGTGGGCGTCTGCTTTTGCTGCCGGGCCGCCACCGAAGTCGGATGCGCCCGTGTCACCCCGGCGCGCCGCACCACCCGTGGCGCCAGTTCCGCGGCCCGGCGGACCAGGGCCGGTCCGTCCCAGCCCGGCGGCCAGCCGCGCCACAGCCGCAGTCGGCCGGCCACGAACACGGCGGTGAGCTGGTCCCGGTTGCCGCGCCGCACCAGCTCCCACGGCAGGTCCCAGGACGGCTGCATCTCCGGCCCGGCGATGTCCAGCAGGAGGAAGTCCGCGGCGGCGCCGGGCACGATCTGCCCAGTGCGCCGGCCGAGTCCGACCGCTTCCGCGCCGCCCGCCGTGGCCCGCTCCCACCACGTCCAGCCGGCGCCGCAGGAGGAGTCGCCACCGGCCAGGCCGTACGTGAGCCGCTGTGCGAACTCCGCCGCGTCCGCGAGCCGGAAGCCGTCCCCGCGGGTCCCGTCGGTGCCCAGACCGAACCGGATGCCGCGCTCGGCGAAGGTGATCGCCGGGGCGACGCCGTTGCCCTTCCAGGCGCTGGCGACCGGGTTGTAGCTGACCGCCGTACCGCTGTCCGCGAGCAGCGTGACCTCGGCCGGGGTGAGCAGCGTCGCGTGTGCGGCCAGCAACTGCGGGCCGAGCGCGCCCACATGATGCAGATACTCCAGGGGCCGCAGCCCGTGCCGGACCAGCGAGCGCTCGACGGCGACGAGGTGTTCGTTCACATGGACCTGTACGACCGTGCCCGCCTCGGCGGCGAGCCGTGCCGTCGCCGCCAGGGTGTGCGCGGTCGCGGCCTCCGGCACGGACACGGCGAGCGAGGGAGCGACCAGGTAGTCACCGCCGTAACGCGCCAGGTGTTTCTCGGCGGCGGCGAGCACCGTCCGAGCATCCGCGTCCTCTCCGGTGCCGTCCGAGGCGTCGTTGCAGACGAGCCCCAGTACGCAGCGGATGCCCGCGTCACGCGCGGCCGAGGCCACCACGTCCACGTCCACCGTGGCTCGGGTCCCCGCCTCGGCGACCGTCGTGAAGCCGCCTCGCAGGGACTCCAGCGCGGCCAGTTTCGCGGCGACGTACGCCGACTCCTCGTCCAGGGCGCGTTCCAGCGGCACCCATACCCGGCGGAAGATCTCCGACGGCTCACCGAACGCGAGGGCGCCGCCGAAGCTCTGTGTCAGATGGTGGTGGGCGTCGACGAAGCCCGGCATCAGCGCATGTCCGGGCAGCCGGACCGGGGCCAGCGCCGGATACGTACGGACGATCCGCTCGATCGGGCCGACGTCGCGGAACACACCGTCCCGCACGACCACCGCGTGCCCGTCCAGCGGGCCGTCGGGGGTCAGCGTCACGTCGGGCACCAGTAGCAGCGCGCCGCGGCGGAGCCGGTCGGGGGTCAGGTCGGTCATGCTTCTCCGTTGTTCGAAAGGCTGGGGAGGTGGGGGCGAGGTCAGACACCGGCGGTCGAACCCGGTGCCTCGGTCGGCACGGCGGCACCGGTGTTCGCCGCGCGCCGCCCCAGGTGGTGGAAGACGACGTTGAGGACGGCGGCGACGAAGGCGCCCACGGCGACCCCGCTCTCCAGCAGGATCCGTACGTCGGACGGGAAACCGGCGTACACACCGGGGACCAGGATCGGCAGCAGCCCGAGCGCGAGCGCGACCGCGCAGGTCACCGTCGCGGTGTGGTCCTCGAGCCGGGCCCGGGCGAGCATCTGCACGCCGAGCACGGTGATCACCGCGAAGACGACCATCGCGGCGCCCCCGACCACGGCCGACGGCATCACGCTGATCGTCCGGGCGACGGGGGTGAGGAAACCGAGGGCGACCAGGACGACGCCCGCGGCGGCCGTGACGTACCGGCTGCGCACACCGGTGACCCGGACGATGCCGATGTTCTCCCCGCTGGTCACCATCAACGGCAGCCCGAAGCAGCCGCCGAGCAGCGAGGTCAGGGCGTCCCCGCGGACCGTGCGGGGCACCTCGGTACGGACGTCGATGTCCTTGCCGACGGCCTCCGCGTTGATGACGGTCTGCCCGGTCGCCTCCGCCATCGACGCGAGGCTGTACAGCATCAGCGGCAGCGAGGCGAGAACGTCGAAGACGGGGGCGCCGAACGGCAACGGCCGTGGTACGCCGACCAGTTGACCCGACAGCGCGGCGCCCGGGTGGACCTGGCCGAGGGCGAAGGCGAGGGCCGTACCGGCCGCGAGGCCCAGCAGCACGGCGAGCTGCCGCAGGATCCCGCGCAGCAGCCGGGTGAACACCACGATCAGAGCGATGGTGGCGAAGGCCATTCCCAGCCGCACCGGGTCGGCGAAGCCCGGTGTGCCGGGCTGCCCGGTGACCAGCAGCGCGCCGACCTTCACCAGGTTCACCCCGACGATCACGATCATCGTGCCGATGACCAGCGGCGGGAAGAACCTCAGCAACCGCGCGAACAGTGGCAGCACCAGGAAGGCGAAGACGGCGGTGAGGAGCACCGCACCGGTCGCCGTACGCAGCCCGTGCTGCTGCGCGATCGACAGGAACAGGATCAGTGGCGCACCGCCCGGCAGCATCACGAACGGCAGCCGTGGCCCGAACTTCCAGGGGCCGAGGGACTGCACGAGCGAGCCGATCCCGGACAGCAGCAGGGCAGCCGAGAGCAGGTCGACGGTGATGCCCGGGCTGAGCCGGAGGGTGGCGCTCATCAGGAAGATCGCGGAGATCGGCGTCGCCGCCATGACGAGGACGTGCTGGACGCCGAAGAGCAGGATCCGCCCGAGGGGGCGGGACTCGTCGACGGGGTGCACGGCACCGGGGTCGTCGGGGGATACGGGGATGTGGTCGACGGGATGTACGGGACTGGACACGCGCGGGCTCCGTTCGGCTCGCTCGGCTCAGGCCTCGACGATCCGGCCGTGGACGGCGGCCAAATCGATTTGGCCAAATCGATTTGGCCGCCAGTATGGAGGCGTCGGCAGGGGGTCGGTCAAGGGGCGGGCACCACGAAACACCGCGCCCTGCGCGATCCCGGCCCGGAGGCGGGGACGCGCGGGGCGCGGTGCCGTGTCCGCCGCAGTCCCTGATTCAGGCCTTCTTGCGGGCCACGCCGCCGTAGAAGCCGATCTCCTCGGAGCCCGGCGGCGGCGTGCTGTCCGGGCGCCAGAAGGGAACCTGGCTCAGGCCGGGCTCGACCAGGTCGAACCCGTCGAAGAACCGCTCGACCCGTTCGCGGGACCGCAGGTTCATGCTGGCGGTCGCGTTGTTGTAGACGGCCGCGGCCTCGCTGCGGTCGTCGGCGAAGTCGCCCGTCGCGTGCGAGAGCACGAGGAAGCTGCCGGCCGGAAGCGCGTCGCGCAGGGTGGCGACGATCCGCTCGGGCTCGTCCGCGTCGCGGATGAAGTGGAGAACGGCGACGAGGAACAGGGCGACCGGCCGGCCGAAATCGATGATCCGGCGGACCTCGGGATGATCGACGATCGACTGCGGATCGCGCAGGTCGGCGAGCACGATGCTGGTCATGCCGGCCCGGCTGAGCAGCGCGTCGGCGTGCGCCTTCACGATCGGATCGTTGTCGACATAGGCGACGCGCACGTCCGGAGCCGGCTCATGGGCGACCTCGTGCACATTCGGCGAGGTGGGCAGCCCGGTGCCGATGTCGAGGATCTGGCGTACTCCGCTGTCGACGACGTACCGCACCGCACGGTGCAGGAACGCGCGGTTGGCCCGCACGGAGATCCACACCTCCGGCGCGACCGCGGCCAGCTGGTCGGCCGCCTGCTGGTCCACCTCGTAGTTGTCCTTGCCGCCCAGGAGGTAGTCGTAGATCCGCGCGGGATGCGGCTTGCTGGTGTCGATGCGCACGGCCTGGCCGCCGTCCTGAGTCACGCTGTGCTCCTCTCCCGACCGTCACGGCCTCGGTCCCGCAATCGGTTGGCCAAAGTTTCCCATATCAACTACCTGGTACGCGTGGGGAGTTCTCCGGGCTCAGGATGGAGTGGTGCGGCGCCTGGCCGACGGCACCGGCACCGGACCGGGGCCCGTCACCACGGTGCCGGAGACCCGGCCGGTGCCCTCCACCGTGAGGGGCACCGTGTCACCGGGCCGAAGCGGCGGCGGATCCCGCCGGCCGCACAGACCCCCGCTGCTCCGCCGCACAGCCGCCGTTGCCGCGGGCGCCCGAGCCCGGCAGGCCGCCAGGACGTACCCCGGTGCCGCGCGCGGCACACCATCTTCTCGTACGGCGGCCGGCCGCCCCGCTTGGCGGCCGGTGCCGGACGGGCGCCCGGCGACCGCGGGCGTTGCCCCCCGGGTGCCGAGCGCGCCTCCTGTCGCCGGCCCGTTGCCCGGCCGTGTGCTCCGGTGGGCGCGGTGCGTCACCCGGCCGGCCCGGCTCCGCTGGCCTGTGGGCCGTTGGCGTCGGAGGGTCGGAACGAGATCGGTGAGTCGGTGCTTCGTCCGACCGGTCGCCGAGTCGTCCCTCCGTGTCCGTTGACGAGGGGGGCCGACGTACCAGGGGCGGGGAACGGTTAATCCATGCGCTCGGGTCGTTCCCCGCCCCTCCCCTCGCGGCTCGGACCAACACATCCAGCGGGGCGGGGACGCCGCCCTCACCGAGCACCGGAGGGGTCCGGGCTCCCTCTTCCGACGCTCGATCGGTCCGCGTGAAGTTCAAAACCGATCGGTTTACGGTGGATGGGAAGCCGATCGGTTTCCGGCTCTCGCGCCCTTTCGCCGCACTCGGGAGATGAACAACTTCTACGGGCCGCTGCTGGTCACCCGCGCCTTCGTCCCGGTCATCGAGCGCAACGGCGGCGGGCACCTCCTCAACGTCCATTCCGTGCCGTCCTGGCTCGCCGTCGCCGGCTCCTGCAGTGCGACCAAGGCCGCTCTGTGGTCCCAGGCCAACTCCCACTCCCTGCGCCTGGAGCTGCGTTCACGTGGTATCGGGGAGGATCCGCGTCGTACCGACGAGCCGTCCGGTGAAACCTCACTGGTCACAGCCGCCACAACCACCGGCGTTTCGGCCACCCGCCGGTGTCGCGGAAGCCTTGCACCACTGCGACCGCGCGTTCGACGGCCCCGGATTCCCGGGTCCGCGCTTCGTCCGGAAACGCATGCGTTCGAGTCGCCATCGCCCTCGTTGAGTTGGGCACCGCCGGACCACCCAGGTGCGGTGCCGACCCCAAGGAGGGACGCAGGTGACCGTGACCGACGCCTCGACAGAAGACTTCCCGCCGCCCCCTCCACCGCCGGCCACGATCAGCTACGCGGGCAAGTCCGGCAAGAACCCCCTGGAAGAGGCCAGTTTCCGCAGGATGTGCGGACGTCTGCCGTCTGTCCTGCGCCACACCGCGAGCATGGCCTGGTCCGTCGACCGGTCCGGGGTCGTCCTGCTCCTCGTCTGCCAGTTCCTCACCGGCGTCGCCGCCGCCGTGGTCCTCGGCTGTACCGCACGGGCCATGACCCACATCCTCGGCGTGGGCCCCGTGTCCGAACGTCTGTACGGGGCCCTGCCCGCCCTCGTGGTCGTCACCGCGGCCGCGGCCGTTGGCCGGATCAGCAGGGCCCTGGCCTCCTACGCCGACGGGCGGATCACCCCGCGGCTGGTGACCGAGGCCGACGTGGCGCTCGTCTCCGCCGTCTGCCGGGTGGAAGCAGCCGCCCACGGCGAGGACGGATTCGCCGACCGGCAGGAGGCCGCCGAGGTCGGAGTCACCCGCACCACCACGATGGTCAAGGACGCGCAGCAGTTCCTGGCCTCGCTCATCCGCATGATCGCCGCCGGCGGCGTGATCACCGCTCTGCACTGGCTGATGCTCCCGCTGTTGCTGCTCGCCGTCCTGCCCGCGGGTCTGGGGGCCGTGCTGTCCGCCCGCGTGGACTACGAGACGCATTACGCCAACGTCGGCGACCGCAACGTACGCGGCATGATGCGCTGGTGGGCCACGTTCTCGCGGCACGGCGACGAGGTCCGCGCGAACGGGATGACCGAGTACCTCGTCTACTGGTACCGGGCGCTGTCCGAGCGCATCGACCGGCGCACCCTGACCGCCGCGCCCCGCATGCTCCGTATCGTCCTGGCGACCTCGGCCCTCGGTGGCGCGTTCCTGCTCCTCACCTGGGCCGCCCTCGCCTGGCTGGCCATGACGGGGCGGGTCGCGCTGCCCGTCGCCGCGACGGCGGTGGTCGCCGTGCAGACCACGCTCGCCGCGCTGTCCCAGTTCGTGCAGTACGGCGCCGCGATGTTCCACACCTCCCTCTACCTCGCCGACATGCGTTCCTTCCTCGACATGGCCGCCGAACGCGCCCCGAAACGCGGCGAGTCGACGATCCCGGACGAGGTCGAGGAGATCCGGCTGGAGGAGGTGGTCCACCAGTACCCGGGCAAGGACGAGCCCGCCGTGGACGGTGTCTCCCTCACCCTGCGGCGCGGGGAGATCCTCGCGATCGTCGGCGAGAACGGTTCCGGCAAGTCCACGCTCACCAAGCTCATCACCGGCATCCTCCTGCCGGACAAGGGCCGTGTCCTCTGGGACGGCGTCGACCTCGCACGCGCCCGGCCCGACTCCGTCTGGAGCCGGACCGCGCTCGTCCCGCAGAACTTCGCCTGCTGGCCCCTGCGCGCCAGGGAGAACATCACGCTGGGCCAGCCGCGCACCCATGACGACGCTCCGGTGTGGGAAGCCGTCGACGCGGTCGGCATGCGCGAGGCGATCGAGCGCCTTCCCCACGGCCTCGACACCCTGCTCGCCCGCGAGATCTTCGGCGGCGCCGAACTGTCCGGCGGACAGTGGCAGCGCCTGGCCTGCGGTCGCGCGCTGTACCGCCGTACCCCGCTGCTCATCCTGGACGAGCCGACGTCACAGATGGATCCGCGCGGCGAGCACCGGATCTTCCTGGAGATCAAACGCATCGCCGCGCGGCGCATCACCCTCGTGGTCACCCACCAGCTCGAGAACACCCGCCTCGCGGACCGGATCGTCGTCCTGCGCAGCGGACGTGTCATCGAGCAGGGCAGCTACGACGATCTCGTGCGCGCCGGTGGCCTGTTCGCCGAACTCGTCGCCCTCGCCAAGGACCGGTGACCGCACGCCGGCACGCACGCCCGTCTGGCCTTTCCTGGACAGGCGGGCGTCGGCTGTCTAGAGTCTCTGTCCAATAATGGAAAATCAGTCCAATGGGTTTCCGGGAAGCAGTGACACCACAGCCCCGCGGAACGCAGGAAGGGAAGAGGAGACCGCCATGGCCGCCGCTTCGCCCGTAACGTTCGACGATGTCCGTGCGGCCGCCGCGCGCCTCGAAGGCGTCGCCCACCGCACCCCCGTCCTCACCTCGCGCACCCTGAACGCCCTTGTCGGTGCCGAGGTGTTCATCAAGTGCGAGAACTTCCAGCGCGTCGGCGCCTTCAAGTTCCGCGGCGCCTACAACGCGGCCGCCCAGCTCACCCCGGCACAGCTGGCCAAGGGCATCGCCGCCTACTCCTCCGGCAACCACGCCCAGGCCACCGCCCTGGCCGCCCGCGAGCTGGGCACCAGGGCCGTCGTCCTGATGCCCGAGGACGCCCCGCGCGCCAAGCGGGAGGCAACGGCCGGATACGGCGCCGAGATCATCACCTACGACCGTTACACCGAGGACCGCACCGCGCTCGGTACGGCGCTGGCCGAGGAGCGCGGCCTGGTCCTCATCCCGCCCTACGACCACCCCCACGTCATCGCCGGACAGGGCACCGCGACGCTCGAACTCCTCGACGAGACCGGCCCGCTCGGCGCCCTGCTCGTACCCGTCGGCGGCGGCGGCCTGATCGCCGGGAGCGCCACCGCCGCCAAGGCCCTGCATCCCGGCATCCGGGTCATCGGCGTGGAGCCGGAGGAAGGGGACGACACCAAGCGCTCCCTGGAAAGCGGCACCCGTGTCACCCTGCCCGTGCCCCGGACCATCGCCGACGGGCAGGCCCTGCCCACGCCCGGCGAGATCGCCTTCGAGATCAACCGGCGCCTGGTCGACGCCATCGCCCTCGTCAGCGACGCCGAGATCGTCACCGCCATGCGCTTCGCCTTCGAACGGCTGAAGATCGTCCTCGAACCCAGCGGCGCCACCGGCCTGGCCGCCCTCCTGGCCGGCCGCGTCGACAACCTCCCGCCCCGCCTCGGCATCATCGCCTCCGGCGGCAACATCGACACCCGACGCTTCGCCGAACTCGTCGGCGGATGACGGGCGTTACGGCGCCCCACGCACGAAGTCACCCAGCAGGGCGTACGGCACGGCAGACGAACCGGCCGGACCTGGCCGCCGCTCCGGCGCGGGCGTCTCCTAAGGTCGGGGCATGATGAGTGAGTTCAGCGACGCCTTCCTGCTGGAGGCCGAGCGGCATGCCGCCTGGGGCGCCGCACAGTTGGAGACCCTGACCGCGTTCCTGCCCGAGGCGCCGTGGACCGCCGAGCTGTCGTCCTGCCTCTACCGGCAGGGGGACTTGGCCCTGCGGGTAGCGGTACTGGGCACGTACGACATGGCCGAGCAGTCCTGGATGTGGGGCTGGGCGAACCCCGGACTGCAGGGCACCGAGGTGGTGGCCGCGACGGGCGCGATCGAGCGGTACGGACGGGCGGGCGGTATCGCCGAACTGTCCGCGGAGGTCCTGCACCTGTCCGGCTTCGCCGATCCACGGCGTGCGGCGGAGATGCTCGCCTTCACCGGCATGGGCGTGGCCGGGGCGCCCGGGTACATCGGTGTTCCCGCGGGCGGCGACACCCGGGTCTACTTCCTCCCCGACGACCCGCAGGTCCCCCGTGCCGGCGTCGACCCCGTCACCCTGCCCCGCACCCTGCTCACCGCGGCCGGACTGATCGGCCGCTCGGCCCGGCACGTCGTGGCCGGCTACTTCGACCACCACGGCCTGCCCCAGCGCAGCGAGGCCGGCCGGATCGTCGCCGACCTGCCGGGCGGCAGCGCGGTCGAGGTCGACTTCGACACGGCCGGCCGGATCGCGGGAGTCGGGGTCGAAGTCCTGCCCTGACGAGGCCGGCACGGAAACTCACATGCGCCGCGCTGGGCGCCACGGCTACCGTGACCGCATGTCTACGCCCCGAATTTCCTAGCTGAGGACCCGCTTCCACGCCAGAAGTGTGTCCTCTAGCCAATTCGGAGCAATCCCACATGATCACCGCTCGTGATGTCGAGCTGCGCGCCGGAGCGCGCCTGCTGCTGTCCGGTATTTCCTGCACCGTCTCGCCCGGCGACCGGATCGGCCTCGTCGGCCGTAACGGCGCCGGCAAGACCACCCTGCTGACCTCGCTCGCCGGACACTCCCGGCCCGCCGCCGGCACCATCACGCACACCGGACCGGTCGGCTTCCTCGCCCAGGACTCCCGCGCCGCCGACCCCTCCCTGACGGTCACCGACCGCATCCTGTCCGCCCGTGGCCTCGACACCGCGCTGCGCGCGCTGCGCGAGGCCGAGGCGGCGATGGCCGACGCGGCCCGCCCGGCGGCACTGGAGCGGGCGATGAACGCCTACGCCCGTGCCGAAGCCGCCTTCCAGGCCGGCGGTGGCTACGCGGCCGAGGCCGAAGCCGCCCGGCTGGCGGCCGGAGTCGGCCTGCCCGAACGAGTCATGACCGAGCCGGTGGGCGCCCTGTCCGGCGGACAGAAGCGCCGCGTGGAACTCGCCCGCATCCTGTTCGCCGGAACCGACGGCACCCTGCTGCTGGACGAGCCCACCAACCACCTCGACGCCGACGCGCTCGCCTGGCTGCGCGCCTCCCTCCAGGGCCACCAGGGCGGACTGGTGGTCGTCAGCCACGACACCGCCCTGCTCGCCGACGTCGTCAACCGCGTCTTCCACCTGGACCCCGGCCGGGCCACGATCGACATCCACAACACCGGCTGGACGACGTACACGACGCGACGCGAGACCGAGGAACGCCGCCGTACCCGCGAGCGCGCAGGCGCCGAACGCAAGGCCGCCGCCCTGCACGCACAGGCGGACCGTATGAAGGCCCGCTCCGCGACCGCCACCGTGGCCAGGAGCATGGCCCGTCGCGCCGACCGCATGCTGGCCGAGCTGGAACCGGCACGGCGCACCGAGAGGACCGCGCGGATCCGGCTGCCCGAGCCGGCCCCGTGCGGCCGGACGCCGCTCGGCGCGATCAGCCTGGCCAAGTCCTACGGCGGCCACCGCGTCCTCGACGGAGTCGACCTGGCGGTGGACCGGGGCAGCCGCATCGTCGTGCTCGGCCTCAACGGCGCGGGCAAGACCACCCTGCTGCGGATCCTCGCCGGCGCCGAACGGCCGGACGGCGGACGGGTGGTGCACGGACACGGGCTGCGCCTCGGCTACTTCGCCCAGGAGCACGACACACTCGACACCGGGCGCACCGTCCTGCAGAACCTGCGCGCGGCCGCACCGCACCTGGACACCGGTGAGGCACGGCGGGTGCTGGGCGCGTTCCTGTTCGCCGGCGACGACGCCGACAAGCCCGCGGGAGTGCTGTCCGGCGGCGAACGGACCCGGCTGGCGCTGGCCGGCCTGGTCCACTCCGGGGCGAACGTCCTGCTGCTGGACGAGCCGACCAACAACCTCGACACCGTCTCCCGCGACGAGGTGCTGGCCGCGGTCGGCACGTATCCCGGCGCGATCATGATGGTCACCCACGACGAGGGCGCCCTCGACGCGCTGCGCCCGGACCGGGTCCTGCTCCTGCCGGACGCGGACGACGACCTGTGGAGCGACGACTACCGCGGTCTGGTCGCCCTCGCGTAGCCGTTGACCGGGGGGCCCGTGGTCAGAAGTGGGTGCCGCCGTCGATCCGGAGCTCCGTGCCGGTGATGAACTTCCCGTCCTCCGAGGCGAGCATGGCGACGACCGACGCCACCGTCTCGGGGCCGGCGAAGCCCTGCCCGAGCGCAGGAAGAAGTTTGGCGAACAGGCTCATGTCGGCGTCCTCGGGCAGCCCCGGACCGGCGCTCTGCCCGCTCATTCCGCTGCCGTCGGTCATCCCGGAGGAGATGGACCCGGGCTGGACCGAGGTGAAACGGATGCCCTGCGGGGCGTACTCGGCGGCGAGGGCGTGCGTCATCGACTGGACGCCGCCCTTGCTCGCCGCGTAAGCCGCCATGTACGGGTGCGCGAACTGGGCTGACGTGGAGCTGAAGTTGACGACCGCCGCGTCATGTCCGGCCAGCAGTGCCGGTATGGCCTCGCGGATGACGAGGAAGGTGCCGACGAGGTTGACCTGCACGATGCGGGTGAAGTCCTGAAGGCTCGTCTCGTGGGTGTGCGAGGAGCGCAGGATCCCGGCCGCGTTGACCAGGACGTCCAGACCGCCGAGTGCGGCGACGGCGGCGGCGACCCCCTCGCGTACGGACGTCTCGTCGGCGATGTCGACGACAAGCGTGGTGAGGCGATCCGCGTGCGCCCCGGCCTTCTCCACGGTGTCCTTCAGGCCCCGCTCGCTCACGTCCGCGGCCACGACGGTGCCGCCCTCGGCGAGAAGGCGCAGCACAGTGGCCTGCCCGATGCCCGAGCCGCCCCCGGTGATCAGCGCGCGTCGGCCTTCGTAGCGGTTCATGTCTTCTCCTGCCCGCCCCGCCGCCGTGCGGCGGGACCCTCACGACGCCGGATCTCTTGCCGGCCGACGTCCTCACGCGCTTCACGTTACGCCTGAGTGGCACGTTTTGTCATCGAGTCATTGGATGCCACACTGGTCCTTGCCGCCGTACCCTTCTGAGGTGAGCACCAAGCCGCCCTCCTCCTTGACCGAGCGCCGCAAGGCCGCGACCCAGCTCGAGATCGCGCACGCGGCGGCCGAGTTGTTCGCCACCCAGGGACCGCACGCGACCACGGCCGAGGAGATCGCCCGGGACGCGGGCGTCGCACTGCGGACCTTCTATCGCTACTTCCGCTCCAAGCAGGACGCGGTGAGTCCGCTGCTCGCCGCCGGAGCCGACCGGTGGCGGGCCCTGCTGGAGGCGGCGGAGCCGGGCGCCGACCTGCCCCGGACGCTGGAGGCGGCGGTGCAGCGGTCTCTGGCGGCACCGGACGAGGAGGCCGCCGGGGCGCTGCTGAGGACCCGCGGGCTGCTGCGGGCCGCGGCCGACGATCCCGGGCTGCGCGCGGTGTGGTACCGCGTCAACCAGGAGTCCGAGGAACGGCTCGTCCCGGTACTGGACCGCCTCGCCGACGGGCGCCTCGGGACGGTGCAGGTGCGGCTGGTCGCGGCGGCGGCCACCGACGCGATCCGGATCGCGCTGGAGACCTGGGCCGACACGGAGGCCGGAGTCACCGGCGCGTCCTCACCGGCCGCGCTGGCGATCGACTGTCTGCGCCAACTGGTCGGCGGAATGGGCGCGTTGACGACGGGCGGTGACGGCCGGGGTTAGGGCCGGCGGGCGGCTCGGCGCCGGTCGGACCTGACGGGCGGGTTGGCGGTCCGGCCGTCACCTCGCTGTAAAGGTGTCGCGGCAGGAGGCGGTCGAAAGCCGAGGGTGGCCTGCGCCCGGGCGAGGGTCTGCGGGATCCAGGTGGTGGCCTCCGCCGAGAGGGTCTGCGGGAAAGCCGGTGGTGGCAGGGCGCGTTCCCACGCCGGCCGCCGGACATCGGCGCGTCCTCTCAACTCGCCGTGCGGTGCCTGCGGAAGGCCTCCGGGGTCATCCAGCCGCGCAGCGTGGCGTGCGTCGTCGCACGGAACGCGGCGTCCGCCGTGGAGGTTTCGAGAGCGCCGGCGAGTTCGAGGGTCACCACGCCGTGCAGGGTCACCCAGAGCGAGAGGGCGATCGGTGTCGCCTCACCTTCGAGCACGGACTGTGCCAGGGCGCGTTCGATCGCGGCGAGGAGCGGTCCGACGGGGTCGGCGGCGCCCACCGGGCCCGACGGGTCGAAGGACTGCACCCCGCCGAACAGCACCGCGTAGAGGTGACGGTGCTTCAGCCCCCAGTGCCGGTAGGCGTCGGCCAGCGCGTCGAGGTCGGCGAGGGGATCCGCCGAGACCCCCACCGCCGACAGGTCCTGGTGCAGCCCGGCGACGGCCCTGTCGCGCACCTCGCCGATCAGCCCGTCCTTGCCGCCGAACAGCGAGTACACCGCGGTGGTCGACGTCCCCGCCGCCGCGGCCACGGCGCGGACGGTCAGCGACTCCCGCGCACCGGTGGCAAGCATCTCGGTGGCGCAGGCCACCAGCCGTTCCGCGACTGCCTCGTCGTTCGTTCTCGGCCGTCCCATGGGATCAGCGTAGCGTCTTTGATAACGTAGTTCTGAAACGTCGTTCTGAAACTACTGGGGGACCGTCATGCCCGCGTCCGCAACCGCCGTACGTTCCGTCCGAACCGTCGGCCGCTTAGGTGTGGCCCTGGCGATAGCCACAGCCCTGGTCGTCGTCTTCCTCGCGCTGATCGTCCTGACGGACGGGGCGGGTTCGGGATGGGCCGCATGGGCCGGGGCGCTCGCGGCCGGAGCGGCCGTCGCTCTCCGGCGGGGACGGCACCGCGGGTGGCGGGCGCGGCTCGCGTCCTTCGTGCCCGTGGTCGTGGCGGCCGCGCTGACGGCATCGGTCTGCGTCCCGACCGTGCCCACGGCCCGGCGCCACCCCTCCGCGCTGCCCTTCGTGACCGCCCAGCACTGGCGGCTGGCCACGGGCAGCAGGGTCGCCGTGTACCACTACCCGCCGGGCCCTTCCGGCACCCGGCACCGCATCCCGCTCGTGTACCTCAATGGCGGACCGGCCCGCGGGATCTCGCTGCTCGACCATCGGTTCCTGCGACTGCTGGCGCAACGCGGCTACGACGTCTACGCCTACGAGCAGGCCGGCGGCGGGCGCAGCGACCTGCTGCCCATGAGCCAGTACACGATCACCAGGTCGGTGCGCGACCTCGGCGCCTTCCTCGACCGGCTGGGCAGGGGCAGCGCCGACGTCCTCGGCTTCTCCGCGGGCGCGGTGGTCCTCACCCGGGCGCTGGCCGACCCGCGACTCGCCGCGCGCCTGCACCGGGCGGTCATCGCCGAGCCGGGCCCGATGGACGGCCCCACCGCGCGGCTCGACGGACCCAAGGGCCGGCCGTCCGCGCGCGGCCTCGCACCGGCGCCGCACGGACCGCGCTCGACCCACCTCCCGCGGTACGCCGTCGCGTTCGGACTGATGCGCCTCGGGCTCCTCACCCCTGACAACGGGCTGATCGGGCAGGCCGAGGGCGACAACGCCTTCACCGCCGCCGACCTGGGCGGCGACACCGCGTCGGCGTACTGTGCGCGCGACGCGCACCGCATTCCGGTGGAGAACACGGCCCGGAACTTCTCCTTCAGCCCCGCCGCCAGCCTCCGTGTCGAGCAGACGGTCAAGGACTCACCGTCCCTCGCCCCGCGCCTGCGGCACTCCCGGACGCCCGCGATGCTGATGATCGCCGAGTGCTCCTCACAGGTCCGCCGATGGGAGACGGCCGTACTCGCCGCCGACCCCGCCATCGAGCGCACCCAGTATCTGCCCCGCGTGGGACACCACATGTGGAACGGCCTCGACGACAACGACGCACGCGCCATCGCCGTCGTCACCGCGTTCCTCCAGGGCAAACCGGCCCCGTTGCCGAACTACCCGACACGCGCCGGGATTCCGGCCTTCCTCCGCGCCCGGAGGTGACTTCCGGTGGCGCGCCCGCCCGGGCGCGCCACCGGCCACCGGCCCGTTGTCAGTGGTCGCCTCTACGGTTTGATCAGTGAGGACCTGCCGGAACGGCCGCGGGTCCGTCCTGGGGAGGGGTCTGCCATGACCACGGCGTCCGCGGTGTCGACGACGTATCTGGAGCTGTCGCAGGAGGGCGGCGGCGCCCACAAGTTCTACGAGGTGACCGTCGACGGCCCGGTCGTGACGGTGCGTTACGGCAGGATCGGCTCCGCCGGGCAGACCCAGACGACGACCTTCCCGACCGCCGAGAAGGCCAAGGCGGCCGCAGCGAAGAAGGTGGGGGAGAAGGTCCGCAAGGGATACGCCCCGGCCGTCCAGGGACAGCGCGCCCCACGTTCGGTGACGCGGCGTCAGATCAGCTCGGCCCCGTCCACCGCGCGGGCGGTGGCGCCCGTGCTGTGGCGGTTCCGCACCGGCTCGGCCGCGTTCGGCATCCATGTCGACGACGAGCACTGCTGGGTGGGCAATCAGGCGGGTGACGTCTACACCCTGGGCCACGACGGCGCGGTCCTCGCCCGGTTCAGCCTGCCGGACGGGGTGAAGTGCCTGGTCGCCGACGACTTCTGGATCTACGCGGGCTGTGACGACGGCAAGGTCTACGACCTCTCCTCCAAGCTGCCGTTCGCCGCGTACGACATCGCCGCGGACGTCGACATCTTCTGGCTGGACATCCACGAGGGCATCCTTGACGTCTCGGACCGCGAGGGCCGGCTCACCGTCATCGACCACGAGGACGAGTACCAGTGGTCCCGCCGCAGCCAGGGCGAACACGCCTGGATGGTCCGCGCCGACGACCGTGCCGTCTACCACGGCCACCTGCGGGGCGTCACCGCCTACGCACCCGACGGCGGCGGCGAGTTGTGGCACACGGCCACCAAGGGCGGCGTGCTGTTCGGCTGGCAGGAGGACCACGCCGTCTACGCGGGCACGGGGCACCACGTGGTCCAGCGGCTGTCGAAGGCGACCGGCGCGATCGAGGCGACGTACTCCTGCGACAGCCCGGTCTACTCGTGTGCCACCTCCCCGGGCGGGCGGTTCGTCTTCGCCGGCGACGCCGCGTCGTCCGTGTACTGCTTCGACCAGCACGGCACGCGGCTGTGGAAGCTCGGCACGGGCGGCGGCTCGGCGCTGTCGATGCAGTACCACGACGAGCGGCTGTATCTGGTGACCACCGACGGCTCACTGGTGTGCGTCGACGCGAGCGAGACCGCCATCGCCGCAGCCCAGCAGGGCACGGTGCCGGTGGCGCGGGACGTCAAGCTCGCCGCCGCCCTGCCGACCTACGCACCGGCCACCGCCGTCGCCGAGGTGTCCACCGTCGCCCAGGTTCCCGCCGGAGCCGTCGTGGTCGAGTGCGTGCAGGACGGTGGCCGGCTGCGGGTGCACGTCGTGTCCCAGGGCTACGACACCTCCTGGAACGTCCAGTTCCCGCGCGCGATACGGGAGCCGGGCGCCCGCTATGTCGTGGACGCCCTGCACCCCGCGGCGGGCGGCTTCTACCGCGTCCGCGGCGACATCCGCCGCCTGCTCTGACACTCCGCATTCCTTCGCCGGCCGGTCCAGGCTTCGGTATCCTCCATCCCTCGGTCCGGGGGCTCGCTGTGCTTCGCCGCCTGGTTCAGGTTCTGAGCCTGCTTCGCCGCCTGGTTCAGGGCCTTGGTCTGCTCCGCGCCTGGTCCAGGGCCTCGGTGTGCTTCGCCGCTCGGGTCCTGCCGCGCGGAGCGGCGTCTTGCGTCACCGGGGCAGGCCGGTCGGCGCGTCAGTGCCGCGTGGCCGCTCCCTCCGCCAGGACCTCTCGTGCCACCGGGACGACCTCGGCGCGGTCCTCCGGGACCAGGCCGATGCGGGTGCGGCGGTCCAGGAGGTCCGACTCGTCCAGGGCGCCCTCGTGCCGGACCGCCCACAGGAGTTCGGCGCGGGTGACCGGGTGGCCGGGGAGCACCGGCTCGGCCAGGGCGGGGTCCTGGACCGCGAGGGCGTGGACGGCCTCGGCCTCGGTGCCGTAGCGGCGGACCAGGCGCCGGGGCGCGGACAGCGCGCGCAGCCGGCCGGGTGCGGCGGCTCCGACCAGCGGCAGGGCGGCGGTGGGGGAGGCAGCCGCGGCAAGGCCTCGGGCGGCGGTCGCGGCGTCCACGGCGTCCTGTGCCATCCGCCGGTAGGTGGTGAGCTTGCCGCCGACGATCGTGGTGATGCCGTCGGGGGACGTCAGCACCGCGTGCCGGCGGGAGATGTCGGAGGTACGGGCGGGGGCCCCGTCGCGGCCGTCGTGCCCGGAAGTGTCCAGCAGAGGGCGCAGTCCGGCGAAGGCGCCGACGACCTCATCCCGGGCCACGGGTGTGTCCAGGACCGAACCGAGCACGTCCAGCAGGAACCCGATGTCGGTCTCGGGCACGTCCGGGACGTCCGGGATCCCGCCCTCGACCGGCTCGTCGGTGAGACCGACGTACACCCGGCCGTCGCCCTGGGGCAGCACCAGGACGAAGCGGTTGGTCTCGCCGGGGATCGGGATGTGCAGCCCCGCCGGCAGGGCACCGAGCCGCTCCGAGCGCAGGACCAGGTGGGTGCCGCGGGACGGCCGGATCCGGATGCCCTCGACGAGGTCGCCCGCCCAGACCCCGGCCGCGTTGATGACCGCGCGGGCCCTGATCTCGCCCTCCTCGCCGGTGAGTTCGTCGCGGATCCGGGCGCCCGTCCCGGTCAGCTCCAGCACCCTGACCCGGGTCAGCACCCGCGCCCCGTGCCCGGCGGCCGTCCTGGCCAGGGCGGTGACCAGCCGGACGTCGTCGGTGACCTTGCCGTCCCAGGACAGCAGTCCGCCGCGCAGCCCGGCCGAGCGCACCGACGGCGCCAGGTGCCGGGTCTCCGTCGCCGTCAGCCGGCGCGGGGCGGGCAGGACCTGACGCGGGGTCCGGGCGGCCAGCCGCAGCACGTCCCCGGCCCGGAACCCGGCCCACGCCAGCGAGGCCTGGGCCCTGGAGACGAGCGGGGTGAGCGGCAGGACGAACGGCTGGGCGGCCACCAGATGCGGGGCGGTCCGGGTCATCAGCACCCCGCGCTCGACCGCGCTCTCGTGCGCGACGTCGAACTGCGCGGAGGCCAGATAGCGCAGCCCGCCGTGGATGAGCTTCGAGCTCCAGCGGGAGGTGCCGAAGGCCAGGTCGTGGGCGTCCACGGCGACGACGTCGAGACCGCGGGCCGCCGCGTCCAGCGCGGCTCCGGCCCCGGTGGCGCCGAGCCCGACGACCAGGACGTCGACGACCCTGCCGTCCGCGGCCTCGGCCAGTTCCCGGCTACGGCGGTGTGCGCTGAGGGACGAGCCGACGTCGGCCCTGGTGTGGGTCATGGCGTGAGGGTCCTCTCCAGGAGGGTGCGCAACTCGCCGAGGAAGGCGGCGGAGTCGAGCTCCGGATCGTCCTCGTCGGTCATCGTGCGCAGGGACAGGGTGAAGGACTGCACGGTCAGCAGGACGGCCCGGGACTGCCGTTCGACATGGCCCGGGCGTACGGAGCCGTCCGCATGGCCCGCGCGCAGCGCGTCGGCGAGCAGGGCCAGAAGCGCCTCCTGGCTCGCTCCGCGCCGGTCGAGCACATAGGGCAGCAGCAGCTCCGGATCCACATCGACGATCTTGCGGAAGAGCGGGTGCGCCCGGAACGTCTCGACCCCCGCCACCAGTCCGTCCACGATCCGGGTGCGGGTGTCCGTGCCGGCGGCGGGCTCGGGGATCGCCCGGGTGGCCACGTCGATCCACTCCCGGGTCATCAGATCGCCCACCAGGGTCCGCAGATCCGGCCAGCGCCGGTACAGCGTCATCCGTGAGACACCGGCGCGGCGGGCCACGTCGGCGAGGGTGGTGCGGCGGACTCCGACGGCCAGCACACAGTCGCGTACCGCGTCGAGCACATGATCGTTGTCCGAACCGTTGTGACGAATAGGCGTCATGTGTCACAGTGTAACGCCCCAGGGGGTCGGCGGGACCAGACACCGTCGCCCGGGGCACGGCCGCCGGCCGTCGCGCGAACCGAGCACACCGAGCACATCGACCTGTGAGGACGACCGTTCAATGGACATGCTGTGGAACGGCTGGGGCGACCCGGCCAAGGCGGCACCGCTGCCCGACTCGGTGACCGGACTGCTGCGCGACCTGCTCGGCGTCAAGCCCCGCACCACCCCCGCCCTCTCCCTGGAGGACATCGACCTGCCCGCCACCACGGCAGGGCCCGCCGCGCTCAAGTCCCTCGCCGAGGCCGTCGGCGGCGAGGACCACGTGCGCACGGACAGCGAGAGCCGCGTCCGCCACACCCGCGGCAAGTCCACCCCCGACCTGCTGCGCATCCGCGCCGGGGACTTCTCCGACGTCCCGCAGGCCGTGGTCCTGCCCGCCTCCCACGAGGAGGTCCTCGCCGTACTGCGCGCCTGCTCCGCACACGGCCTCGCCGTCGTCCCCTTCGGGGGCGGCACCTCGGTCGTCGGCGGACTCGCCCCCCAGCGCGGCGCGTTCATCGCCCTGGACCTGCGCCGCATGAACGGCCTGCTCGACCTGGACCCCGTCTCGCGCACGGCCGTCCTGCAGCCCGGCCTGCGCGCCCCCGAGGCCGAGGCCCTGCTCGCCGGACACGGCTTCACCCTCGGCCACTTCCCGCAGTCCTTCGAGTGGGCCACCATCGGCGGCTTCGCCGCCGCCCGTTCCAGCGGCCAGGCGTCCGCCGGGTACGGCCGCTTCGACGAGATGGTCCTCGGCCTGACCCTCGCCACGCCCGAGGGCACCATCGAGACCGGCCGCGCCCCGCGCTCCGCCGCCGGACCCGACCTGCGCCAGCTGGTCCTCGGCTCCGAGGGCGCCTTCGGCGTCATCACCTCCGTCACCGTACGGATCCGCCCGCTGCCGCAGGCCCGGATCTACGAGGGCTGGCGGTTCGCCTCCTTCGAGGAGGGCGCCGCCGCGCTGCGCAGGCTCGCCCAGGACGGGCCCCGGCCGACCGTGCTGCGCCTGTCCGACGAGACCGAGACCTTCATCGGCCTCGCCCAACCGGACGCCATCGGCGGCGACTTGTCCCAGAGCGCGGCCGGCTGCCTGGCCATCACCGGCTACGAGGGCACCTCCGAGGACACCGCACAGCGCCGGGCACAGGCGGCGACCGTCCTCACCGCATGCGGCGGCACCCTCGTCGGAGCCGAACCGGGCGAACGCTGGGCCCACGGCCGCTACTCGGCGCCGTACCTGCGCGACGCCCTGCTCGACGTCGGCGCCTTCGCCGAAACCCTGGAGACCGCCGCCTTCTGGTCCCGCATCCCCGACCTCTACACGGCCGTACGCACCGCGCTCACCGACGCCCTCACCGAAGCCGGCACCCCGCCCCTGGTGATGTGCCACATCTCCCATGTGTACGAGAACGGCGCCTCGCTGTACTTCACCGTCGTCAGCGCCCAGGGCGAGGACCCGGTGGCCCACTGGACGCCCGTCAAGCACGCGGCCAACGAGGCCGTACTGGCGGCCGGCGGCACCATCTCCCACCACCACGGGGTGGGCACCGACCACCGCGACTGGTACGTCCGCGAGGCCGGACCGCTCGGCATCTCGGCCCTGCGCGCGGTGAAGCGCCGCCTGGACCCCGAGGGCCTGCTCAACCCAGGCGTACTGCTCCCCACCGACTGACGCGCACCGACCGACCCCCACCCGATCCGCCTGCTTCGGAGGCACACCGATGCGACAGTTCACCGCCGTCGTCAACCCCACCGCGGGCGGCTCCACCGGGGCGGCGACGTTGCTGCACCTGGCCCGGCTGCTGCGCGAGGCCGGAGCCGAGCTGGAGACGGAGTACAGCCACAGCCTCGCGCACGCCCAGGACATCGCCCGGCGCGCCGGAGAGCGCGGCCGGATCGTGCTGGCCGTCGGCGGGGACGGCATCGCCGGCGGGATCGGCGGCGCGCTCAGCGGCACCGGAACCGTCCTCGGCCTGGTACCCGCGGGCCGCGGCAACGACTTCGCCCGCGCCCTGAAGCTGCCCGCCGACCCCGCCGCCCTCGCCGGCATCCTGCTGCACGCCGAGCCCCGGCCGGTCGACACCATCGAGGTGGAGTCGGCCGTCCACCCGCGCACCGTGGTCCTGGGCAGTGTCTACGCCGGCGTGGACGCCGTGGCCAACCGGCACGCCAACAACGCCCGCCTGCTGCGCGGTTCCGCCTCCTACTACGCGGGCGGCCTGCGCGCCGTCACCACCTGGCGCGCGGCCGACTACCGCGTCACCGTCGACGGCGAGGTCCACACCCACCGCGGCTACACCGTCGTAGCCGCCAACTCCCCCTACTACGGCTCCGGTCGGCTCATCGCCCCCGACGCCCGCGTCGACGACGGCCTGCTGGACGTGGTGATGATCCGCGAGGCACCGCGCAGCCTGTTCTTCGCCCTCATGAACGAGCTGAAGACGGGCGGTCATGCGCACCGCCCCGAGGTGCGTGTCCTGCGCGGCAAAGAACTGCGCATCGAGGCGAACCGGCCCGTCCCCTACGGCGCCGACGGCGAGGTCGACGCCACCCTCCCGGTCACCGTACGGGTACGCCCCGGAGACCTCCCGATGCTGTACTGACGACTTGGTCACCGCTCGTGGAACACAGGCCCCTCCCGCATGTGCTCCAGGTCTTCCGGAGCGAGAAGTGACACGGCGTCGGTGCAGGACAGGCCAGGTCTGGGTAGGGGGAGGGGAACCTGGCCGGGCGTGCCGGGGGAGGGGTTGGTCGGTCATGACGCTGGAGCCCGCAGAGGGCGTGGTGCAGGCGGTCGTCCTCTACGACGGGCGGCTGCTGCTCGTGGCGGACGGCGGCGGCTGGGTGCTGCCGTCGGGTATTCCCCAACCGGCCGAGCCCGCCGAGGCCACCGCGGCGCGCGCCGTGTACGAACTCACCGGCTACCTCGTCGACGGCACCGAGGCCCTGACCCCGCACGACGGGGCACGGGCCAGTGAGGCGTCGGCGGTGGTGTGCCAGTTGCTGAGCGAGTCCCCCTCGGACGGAGCGAGCCTCGCCCCGGACCAGGTGCGCTGGGTGCCGATCCCCGAGGCCGCCCGCGCCGCTATCCCGGCAGCCGTACGCGCGTACCTCCGGGGGCACACGCCCGTGTGAGACCCGTCGGGCCTGCCGGTCACCGATCCGCCGCCGGCTCCACCGTGCGCGCCAGGAACCGCTGCCGGTCCACGATCGCCCGGTCGATCTCGCCCGTCGCGACCAGCCGGCCCGAGCCGTCGACGGCCCGTACCACGAAGGTGAGCCGCCCGCCCGCGACGGAGGCGGCGGGTGTGGCACTCACCTCCACCCGGCCACCGACCGGCGTGGCCCGCACATGCCGGACCCGCACCTCCGTTCCCACCGTGGTCTGACCGGACTCGGTGAACGGGGCGGCGGCCCGGACGGTGGCCGCTTCCATCCACGCGATCAGCCGCGGGGTGGCGAGTACGGGCACATCACCGCTGCCCACGGCCACCGCGGTGTCGGCGTCGGTCACCTCGTGACGCATTCCACCACGCTAGCGCCGGCGGGCCCGTGCCGCCGTACGACGGTGTCACCGGTCAGGGGCCTGCGGTGCGGGACCCGCTCCACCCGCGCCACGGCACGGACGTACCGCACGCTCTCGCTCGTCAGCCGCTGCGGGAGCCCATGGCTTCACCTGCCCGGCAGCTCCACCGCATCCAGGGTGGCGCCGGTCGGCACTCCGCCCGGCGGGGCCACCGGGAGACCGCCCGCAAGGGCCGGGCCATGCGGCGTCGCAGGTCGGCCGAAGGGCAGCGGCGTCACCTCCCGCCCCGAGGTGAGCACCGGCAGCAGCCGGGTGTCGTGGATGCTCCGGCAGGGCGGAGCCGGACACCAGCCGCACCGGCTCGGCGTCGTCGTGCCCGCCGGGCCGGCGGAGCGGCGGCCCGGCCGGTGTGACCATGCCCCCACCGCGGCGAAGGGTTGCCGGGCAGCCGTACCAGCCATCGCACCCGGCCGTCGGAGGTCAGGTGATGACCGATCAGCTCCGCGCCGCAGGCGTGCACCGACGGCGACAGCGGCGATCGCGCGGGCGGAAGTCAAAGGGGCCCTGTTTCTCTGCCGACAGGCGCCACCCGTCTGATAACCGGCGCTTATCACGTCATCGAGAACACCTCTTTGACTTGTTTCCGGAAAGGGGCGGATGCTGCCCCGCAGTGCCCATAGGAGAAAGAGGGGGACCGGATCATGAGCGGTACTGAGGACCCGGACGACGATCTGTCGGTCACCCCGCCCAAGCGCTGGGCGACCGGTGTCCCGGCGGTGACACACGCACTGGAGTACTCGCTGGGGCAGACGACCCTGCGACGCACCGCGCTGACCCTGCTGAACATCAACCAGGTCAAGGGATTCGACTGCCCGGGATGCGCCTGGCCGGAACCCGCACCGGGCAAGCGGCACCGCAACGAATACTGCGAGAACGGCGCCAAGCACATCGGCGACGAGGCCACCTCGCGGCGTATCACCGCCGAATTCTTCCGCCGGCACTCGATCGCCGAACTGGACGGCAGGTCCGACTACTGGCTCAACCAGCAGGGCCGGCTGACCGAGCCCATGATCAAGCGGCCCGGCGCGGAGCACTACGAACCGATCGGCTGGGACGAGGCGTTCGACGTGCTCGCCGCCGAACTGCGGAGGCTGGACTTCCCGGACGAGGCCCTCTTCTACACCTCCGGCCGGCTCAACAACGAGGCGGCCTTCCTGCTGCAGCTCTTCGCCCGCGCCTACGGCACCAACAACCTGCCGGACTGCTCCAACATGTGCCACGAGTCGAGCGGTTCCGCGTTGCAGGAGACCCTGGGCATCGGCAAGGGCAGCGTGTCCCTGGACGACATCCACACCGCGGACCTCGTCTTCGTCGTCGGACAGAATCCGGGCACCAACCATCCGCGGATGCTGACCGCGCTGGAGGAGACCAAGCGCAACGGCGGCCAGGTCATCGCGGTCAACCCGCTGCCGGAGGCCGGACTCATCCGCTTCAAGCATCCGCAGAAGGCACGCGGTGTGCTCGGCCGGGGCACCGCGATAGCCGACCAGTTCCTGCAGATCCGCCCCGGCGGCGACCTCGCCCTGTTCCAGGCGCTCAACCGGCTGCTGCTGGAGGCAGAGGAGGAGCGCCCGGGCACCGTACTCGACCACGCCTTCATCGGCGCCCACACCACCGGCTTCGCCGATTTCGCCGACCGCGCCCGGAAAATCCCGTGGGAGGACATCCTCGCCGCTACCGGACTCACCCGCGAGGAGATCCAAGAGGTCCACGACCGGGTGCTGGCGAGCCGGACGATCATCGTGTGCTGGGCCATGGGCCTCACCCAGCACAAACACGGCGTCCCCACCATCCGCGAGGTCGTCAACTTCCTGCTGCTGCGCGGCAACATCGGCAGGCCGGGCGCGGGTGTGTGCCCGGTGCGCGGCCACAGCAACGTCCAGGGCGACCGCACGATGGGCATCTGGGAACGCATGCCCCAGACGTTCCTCGACGCCCTGGGCCGGGAGTTCGGTTTCACCCCGCCCGCGAAGCACGGACTGGACTCGGTCGACGGCATCCGGGCCATGCGCGACGGCAGGGCGAAGGTCTTCCTCGGCGTGGCGGGGAACTTCGTGCGGGCCACGCCCGACAGCCAGGTCACCGAGGAGGCGATGCGGCGCTGCCGGCTCACCGCGCACGTCTCCACCAAACTCAACCGCTCGCACACGGTCTGCGGTGACACCGCCCTCATCCTGCCGACCCTCGGCCGCAGCGACCGTGACATCCAGGCGTCCGGCGAGCAGTTCATCACCGTCGAGGACTCCATGAGCGAGGTCCACGCCTCCCGCGGACGCCTGGCACCTGCCTCCCCGCACCTGCTCAGCGAGGTCGCGATCATCAGCCGGCTGGCCCGCAGAACCCTCGGCGACACACCGGCCATCCCCTGGGAGGAGTTCGAGTCGGACTACGGCACCGTCCGCGACCGCATCTCCCGCGTCGTGCCCGGCTTCGAGGACTTCAACGCCCGGGTGGCCGGGCCCGGCGGCTTCCGGCTGCCCAACCCGGTCAACCGGCGTGTGTTCCGCACGCCGAGCGGAAAGGCCGTCTTCACCGTCAACGAGTTCACGATGCCGCACATCCCCGAGGGCCGGCTGCTGCTGCAGACGCTGCGCTCGCACGACCAGTGGAACACCGTGCCGTACGCGATGAACGACCGCTACCGCGGCATCCACAACGCGCGCCGGGTCGTCCTCGTCAACCCCGCCGACCTCGCGGCCCTCGGGCTCGCCGACCGCGACCGGGTGGACCTGGTCGCCGTCTGGCACGACGGGCTGGAACGCCGTGCCGAGGACTTCCGCGTCGTCGCCTACCCCACCAGCCGGGGCTCCGCCGCCTCCTACTATCCCGAGACCAATGTCCTGGTACCGCTGGACAGCGTCGCCGACATCAGCAACACCCCCACATCCAAGGGCGTGCTGATCCGCCTGGAGCCGAGACGCGCCGAGGCACGGGCCGAGCCCGGCCCCACCACCTGAAGCGTCGCGGACGCCGCACCGTGACCCTGCCGCCCCTGGGCGACCGGCGTCGCGGCCGACCGGCGGTGGCGGAGCGTGGGCAGCGGACACCGGCCCGGCCGCCTCCCGGGCCGGTGCCGGTGCCGTCGGCTACCGGACCGGGTCGCCGGGCACGCGTTCCAGGGCCGCGGCCACGTCGGTGGTGCGGGCGATGTCCGTCAGCGCCCTGGCCATCACCGACCCCGGCTCGCGGGCGGCGATCACCAGACCCACGGGCACCGCCGCGGCGGGCTCCACCAGCGGCACGGCGCGCATACCGTGCGGGACACCGAACACATGCAGCCAGGCATGGGGCACGACGGCCGCCCACCGGCCCGTCCGCACATGGGCGAACAGCGCCGCCACGGAGTCGGTCTCCAGCCGGGGCGAGGGCTGCGCCCCGGCCCGCGCGAACAGCTCGTCCAGGACCCGGCGGCCCTGCATCGCCCGGGTCAGCATGCACAACGGCAGCCGCGAGGCCTCCGCCCACGTGGCCGTCGTACGCCGGGCCAGACCGTCGGCGGCCGTCAGCAGCAGGACGTACCGCTCCTGGTACAGCGGAACCGTGTGGAAGCCGTCCGACACATCCTCGCGCAGATAGGTGACCCCGGCGTCGAGCTCGAAGTTCTGCAGCTGCCGAAGGATGTCCACCGACTGCATGTCCGCCGTCACCTCCACCGTGACCAGCGGATGCGCCGCGCAGAACGGGCCGGTCAGCTGGGCTACGGCACCGGACGCGGTCGGCACCGAACCGATCCGCATCCGGCCGCTCAGCCCGCTGCGCAGAGCGTCTACCTCGTCCTTGAGGGCATCACGGTCGGCGAGGATCCGCTGCGCCCATACGACGATGCGTTCCCCCTCCGGGGTGAGGCCCTCGTACTTGCGGCCGCGCCGCACCAGCGGCACGTCGAGTTCCTCCTCCAACTTGCGAAGCGCCTCCGACAGCGCGGGCTGGGAGACATGGCAGGCCTGGGCGGCGCGGGCGAAATGCCGCTCCCGGGAGAGGGCGAGGAGGTATTCCAGCTGACGGAAGAGCACGGCACGGGTGTACCGGACCGCTCGCCATAAAGCCAGTCACCCCGGATGGGACCGAGGAAATGCCGAGGAACACCGGAACGCCCATGTGTGTCCTCCGTTTGCGGTGCCGTGCACAGCGGGGTTCAGTGATTACGGACCCCGGAAGACCACGGACCCCGGAACAACGGTCCCCGCGCAGTACACACCCCGCGCCCAGGAGCCGTCATGTCGATGTCGTTCGGTGCACCGTTCGGTTCGTCGGATCCGTTCAGTGAGCTGTTCAACCGGTTCTTCGGGATGTCACCGGCGTCATCGCCTCCCGCGGTGCAGCGCGTGCCCATCGGCCGGCTGCTGACGGAGTCGTCGCAGGAACTGCTCAATCTGGCCGCGCGGCGGGCGGTCGAGGACGGTACGTCCGATCTGGACACCGAACACCTGCTGTGGGCGGCCACGAAGGTCGAGCCGTCCCGGAGACTGCTCTCCCAGGTGGGCGTCGATCCCGACACCCTGGCGGCCGAGATCGCCGAGATCCTGCCCCGGGAAGCGGGCGAGCCGTCCTCGCAACCGGGCCTCACCCCCGCGGCCAAGCGCACCCTCGGTGCCGCCTACGTACAGTCGCAGGCGGCCGGTGTGTCGTACATCGGCCCTGAGCACATCCTCGGCGCCCTCCTCGGCGACAGCGACACGGGCGCGGCCAAGCTGCTGCGCGCCGAGGGCACGGACACGAAGAAGCTGGCGGATCTGACGGAACAGGCCGCCCGCAGCGACGGACTGCCCGCCGAACGGAAGGCTCCCGCGACGACGCTCGACGAGTACGGCCGGGACCTGACGGAGGAGGCGAAGGCGGGCAGGCTGGATCCGGTGGTGGGACGTGCGGAGGAGATCGAGCAGAGCGTCGAGATCCTCTCACGGCGGTCCAAGAACAATCCGGTGCTGATCGGCGAGCCGGGTGTGGGGAAGACGGCGATCGTGGAGGGGCTGGCGCAGCGGATCGTGGCGGGCGAGGTGCCCGACACGCTGAAGGACAAGAGGGTCGTCGCGCTGGACCTGTCCGGGATGGTGGCCGGGGCGCAGTACCGGGGCCAGTTCGAGGAAAGGCTGAAGAAGGTCATCGAGGACGTCCAGGCCGCCAAGGGCCGGATCATCCTCTTCATCGACGAACTCCACACCGTCGTCGGCGCCGGGGCGACGGGCGAGGGGTCGATGGACGCGGGCAACATGCTCAAGCCCGCCCTCGCGCGCGGTGAACTCCATGTGGTGGGGGCCACGACGATCGACGAGTACCGCAAGTACGTGGAGAAGGACGCGGCGCTGGAGCGCCGGTTCCAGCCGGTGATGGTGCCGGAGCCGACCGTGGCGGAGACGGTGCAGATCCTGGAGGGGCTGCGCGACTCGTACGAGGCGCACCATCAGGTGCGGTTCGATGACGCGGCGCTGGTCGCGGCGGCGGAACTGTCCGACCGCTACATCACCGACCGTTTCCTGCCCGACAAGGCCATCGATGTGATGGACCAGGCCGGTGCCCGGGTGCGGCTGCGCAGCGCGGGCCGTTCCACGGAGGTGGTCGGCCGCGAGGACCGTATCGCCAAGCTGCGCCGTGAACTCGAACAGGCCGTCTCGGTGGAGGACTTCGAGAAGGCCTCGGAGCTGAAGCGGCAGATCGCCGAGGCCGAGGGCGAACTCGCCGGCATCGAGGAGCGCCGGGAGGGCGTGGTGTCGGTGACGGCCGCGGACATCGCCGATGTCGTCTCGCGCCGTACCGGGATCCCGGTGTCACAGCTGACGGCGAGCGAGAAGGAGAAGCTGCTCAAGCTGGAGGAGGAGATGCACGCCCGGATCGTCGGCCAGGACGAGGCCGTCACCGCCGTCTCCCAGGCGGTACGGCGCAACCGGGCCGGGATGGGCGACCCGGACCGGCCGGTGGGCTCCTTCCTCTTCCTCGGACCCACGGGCGTCGGCAAGACGGAACTCGCCAAGACCCTCGCGGCGTTGCTGTTCGGGAACGAGGACCGGATGATCCGGTTCGACATGAGCGAGTTCCAGGAGAAGCACACCGTCGCCCGGCTCGTGGGCGCTCCTCCCGGATACGTGGGATACGAGGAAGCGGGCCAGCTGACGGAGAAGGTGCGCCGCCGGCCGTACAGCGTGGTGCTGTTCGACGAGGTGGAAAAGGCGCACCCGGACGTCTTCAACACACTGCTGCAGATCCTGGACGACGGCCGGCTGACCGACGCCCAGGGCCGTACCGTCGACTTTCGGCACTGCGTGATCATCATGACGTCCAACATCGGCGCGCACCGGATCCTGGATCACCGGGGTGATGTGTCGGAGCTGAAGGACGAGTTGATGGAGGATCTGCGCGGGAGGTTCCTGCCGGAGTTCCTCAACCGGATCGACGACATCATCATCTTCCACGCGCTGACCGAGGACGATCTGGGGCGGATCGTCGACCATCTGCTGGACCAGAGCAAGCGCCGCGTCCACGCGCAGGGCATGACGCTGGAGGTGACCGAGGCCGCGAAGAAACTGCTCATCGCGCACGGCCATCAGCCGGAGTTCGGCGCCCGCCCGCTGCGTCGTACGATCCAGGCGGAACTGGACAACCGCATCGCCACCCTCCTGCTCAGCGGCGAGGCCGAGCCCCAAGACACCATCGTCGCCGACGTGGCACACGACTCCCTGCACTGCACGGTACGGAAGAGCCAGAGCTCCGGCGAGGGCTGACCGCTCGGCGCGAGCACGGTTTCTGGCGTCAGCCGGTGAACTCCCAGGTTGCGGACGGTCGTTCAGCCCTGCTCGCTCTGCTCTCCGATCGACACCACGACCGCGCTCGAAGGGCCGTCCGGCGTGTCGAAGCGGACCGCGTCACCGGCGTGACGCCCGAGCAGTGCACGGCCGAGCGGGCTGCCGGCGGTGACCAGGTTCTGGTCCAGGGCCTCGGCGACCTCGCCGATCTGCAAAGTCTCCACGGAGTCGTCCGGGAAGCGGACGGTGACCGTGCTGCCCACTCCGACCACGTCCGTCGAGGCCGGCCCGGCCAGGTCCGCTTGGCGCAGCCGTTCGACGATGGTTTCGATACGACGGTCCAGGCGGTCGAGCTGGCCGGCGCGCTGCAGCTGCTCGGCCTGGTCGGCCTGATCCCCCACATCCGTCCTGTCCAGCAGGCTGCCGGCGACGATCCGGCGCTCGTCGCGCAGATCGGCCAGCTCCTGCTGCAACGCGCGACGGGCAGTGGCACTGATCGGCTCCGGATCACCGGTCATTTCCGGCTCCTCTGGTCCTGGGGAGAAAAGTCATCAGGCGGACATTTTTCGCATCGTACCAACCGGGTCCCGTGGGCGTGCCGTCCTGGAAGCGTGGGGGAGGGCGAGGCTGCGGTGGAGAGGCGAAGAATCCCGATATACCGTGTTTAACGGTATTTTCAAGAACCGGTCCCCGTTTCCGTTCCAGGAGGTTGCCATGTCCTCGAAGCGACGCCGGAAGAAGAAGTCCCGCCGCAACCATCGCGCCAATCACGGCAAACGACCCCAGTCCTGAAGCCCCGGCCGGGCACGGCCGTCGTCGTCGGGGGCGGGCCCAACGGGCTCGCCGCCGCCGCACTGCTCGCCAGGGCGGGTCGGTCGATGTCCGCCGTGAGCCAGCGCAGCCCGTGCTCTTCGAGGCCAAGCGCACGCAGTACCGGGGTCCCTTGCTGCGGGTCCCCGCGCACCGGCTGCTGCTCGCCCGCTCCTGCCGACCACCCTGCCCGCCACCCTCCTAGCCCGCTCCCAGTCCATCGCCCGCAGCATGGAACGCGTGTTGCGCAGACACGGAGGCACCGTCCACACCGGCGTCCGCATCACCGACCCCCGCCGGCTCCCGCCCGCCGACACCACCCTCCTGGACCTCGATCCCGGCCAGGTCGCCGCCCTCTACCGCGACCGGCTCCCGGCCCGGGTGCGCGGTGCCTACCAGCGCTTCCGGCGCGCACCCGCTGTCTTCAAGCTCGACCTGGCCGTCGAGGGCGGCGTGCCGTGGACGAACGGGCACGCGCGCCGGGCCGGCACCGTGCACCTCGGTGGCCCGCTCGCGGAGGTCGCCCGCGGGGAGCGGGGCGTGGTGGCCGGACGCATGCCCGAGCGGCCCTTCGTGCGGGTCGGCCAGCAGTACCCGGCCGACCCCTCCCGTTCGGCGGGCGACGTCCACCCCGTCTACACCTACGCCCATGTCCCGTACGGCTACGACGGGGACGCGACCGAGGCGATACTCCGTCAGCTGGAACCGTTCGCGCCCGGCGTCCGCGACCGTGTCGTGGGCAGCCGAGTCACCCGGCCCGCGTCGTTCGCCGCCGCCAACCCCGACTTCGCCGGCGGCGACATCATCATCGGCGCCAAGGCGACCCCACAGGTCCTGCTGGGTACCCGCCCGACCACCGCCCCGTACTCGACCGGCACGCCCGGGGTGCTCCTGTGCTCTGCGGTGCCGGTGCCCACGGTCTGTGCGGTGCCCGAGCGGCGGCGGCCGCACTGCGCCACCTGGGCGTCCGGCCACCTTCCGGCGCGCGGCGTCCCCCGGTCCGATGAGGACCGGGGCGATGCCATAACCGAGCGGACGGTCCTCGTCGGTGGGCCTCGCGCTGAGCTCGAGGGCCGTCAGCAGCGGTTCGTGCCCTCCGGAGCGGCACTCCCGGATACCGCGCAGGTTGTACATCGCGCCGTAATACCGCGGCCGGTGGAGCAAGGAGTCAACTCCCGGGTTGGCGACGGCAAAAGCGCCGACACATACCTTGTGTGGCGTGCCGAGAGGCACTCGACAACCAGGGGGAAATCCATGCGAACGAACATCCCGACCAGGGCGCTCCTCACCGCCACGACCGCCGTCGCCCTGGCCGCCGGCAGCCTCGCCGCCGCGGGCACCAGCGTCGCCGCACCCGCGGCCGCCCACCCGGCGGTGAGCACCAAGGCCGTCACCCCGCAGGCGGTGAACAACCTGGGCCTGAACGCCACCCAGGCCAAGAAGGTCCAGCGCTGGCTGAAGCAGTACTGGCGCTACACCGGTTCCATCGACGGCCAGCTCGGCCCCAACAGCTGGAAGGCCTTCCAGCGCTGCCTCAAGCAGTACTGGGGTTACACCGGCCCGATCGACGGCGTCGTAGGCACGGGCACCGTCAAGGCCCTGCAGCGCCTGCTGAAGGACAGCTGGGGTTACACCGGCGCCATCGACGGCATCGCCGGCTCCGGCACCAAGGCCGCCTTCAAGCGCTTCGCCGACGCCCACTGAGCACCGCGCCGACTGTGTGACCGACCTGCCCTCCGCCTCCGTCCCGGATCACGAGTCCGGGCCGGAGGCGGAGGTCCCGCGCAGCGCTCGCCCACCACCTGGCCGGCGATCGGTCTCGGGATCAGGGGTAGATCTTCTGGTGCGCGGCGAGCATGGTCACGAACTTCTCGATGCGCGCCGCCCGGGTCTGCGGCTTCTTGGCGTCCTGGATGCGGTAGAGGATGGCGTACCGGTTACGGCTGTCCAGGGTGGAGAAGAAGTCCCGCGCCTTCGGGGCGGCATCCAGGGCCGCCTGGAGGTCGTCGGGCACGGTTGCCGTGCGCTGATTGGCGTACGCCGCCTCCCAGCGGCCGTCCGCCTTGGCCTTCTCCACCTCCCGCAGGCCGGCCGGTCGCATGCGGCCCTGCTCCGTGAGCTCGGTGGCCTTCTGCCGGTTCACCTTCGACCACTTGCTGCCTCGCCGACGCGGGGTGAAGCGCTGCAGCCAGTGCTGCTCGTCCAGCTTCTTCTTCTGCCCGTCGATCCAGCCGAAGCAGAGCGCGGCCTCCAGCGCTTCGGCGTAGCCGATGCCGCCGATCCCGGAGCCTTTCTTCGGGATCTTCAGCCAGACACCCCGCACGTCGGCGTGATGCTCCTCCAGCCACTCCTCCCATGCCTCCGGCGAGGCGAAGGCCAGGACCGGATCGTCCCCGCTGTCTGCTCCACCCGTGCGCGCTGCACCCGACATGCGCCACATCAAAACCCACCCCGGTGGTGTGGTCAATCAGGACGCACACCCCAGGGCGGGCGCACGGCGCGGCGGTCAGTCCGCCAGGTCCGCCTTGCCGGACAGGGCGGCATGACGCGACGGGAGCCGGCTGATGACCTGGTTTTAGTACGCCTGCATCCCGAAGCTCTCCGGCTGCCGCTGTTTCGCGTCGGCCACGCGTGGCCCAGCGGCCCGGGCAGCTGGGCGGCGAGGCCGTCGATCCCCCCAGGGCCGATCCGCTGCGCCGGCACACACAGGACGGCCTCCGTGACCTCAGCGGCTTCGGCCCCCGGCTGTCGTACTCGCCACGCTCGCGCACCCGGGCGAGGAACTCGTACCTCACCCTGCCGGGCATCGACGGGGCGTTGGCCGGCGTTTGCCGACTCAGGACGCCTGACTCATGCCCGGCCGAGGCGAAGCGCACCGGGCCGCGTGCGCGGTGCGCCCCGCTCGTTCATGCTGCGTACCCGCCGTCCACCGAGAGTTCGGCGCCCGTCACGTACGCCGTCTCCGGCCCTGCCAGGTAGGCCACCGCTGACGCCACCTCCTCGGCGGAGCCGTAACGACCCAGGGCGGTCATGGCCGCCTGGCCGGCCGCGAAAGGACCGTCCGCGGGGTTCATGTCGGTGTCGATCGGGCCCGGATGCACGACGTTCGCAGTGATCCCGCGCCCGGCCAGCTCGCGGGCCAGCGCCTTCGTCAATCCGACCACGGCCGACTTGCTCATCGCATACAGCGTGGCGCCCGGGCCCGGCGTGTGGTGGGTGATGCAGCTGCCTACGGTGATGATCCGCCCGCCGGACGCCATGACCGCGGCAGCGGCCTGGGCGGCCAGAAAGGCCCCGCGGACGTTCACGGCGATCAGCCGGTCCACGTCGGCGAGCGACAGGCTCTCCAGCGGCTGCATCAGCCCGACGGCCGCGTTGTTCACGAGGACGTCGAGGCCTCCGAGCGCCTCGGCCGCACGGCCCACCGCGTCGGCCGCCTCCTCCGCGTCCGCGGCGTCGGCGCGCAGGGCGACCGCCCGCCGCCCCAGCGCCTCGACGGCCCGTACCACCTCCTGCGCCGCCTCCTTTCCGTGTACGAAGGTCACGGCCACATCCGCGCCCTCCTGCGCCAGTCGCAGTGCCGTCGCCGCACCGATGCCCCGGCTCCCACCGGTGACCAGGGCCTTCTTGCCATTCAGGGTTGCGTGTGAAGTCATGTGTCCATCTCACCGGCGGGAGATGAGCGACGCTGGCGGCGAACGGACCTCGACCTGGCGGCGGATCAGTCTGTGCGGGCCCTCCTGCACCACTCGGTAGAGAGAGACGCCGGTCGTGCCGCGAACCCAGGACGCGGGCCGACGGCTCCCGGCAGGCTGGCGGCATGACGTGTCAGCCGTTGCCCGAGCCACTCCCGTACCACCGTCTGGCCCGCCTCTCGGCAGGCTATCGATGGTGGCGCCCGTTCGTGGGCACCCTCGTCGTGGCCGTTGGCTATGTGATCGTCCTGGGCCTTCTCGACTCCGTGACCTCGACTCTCGGCGCCCGTTGGGGATACCGGCGCAACCCGGACGGCTCGACCGACTTCGGGCCCGTATCCGGCACCGCCGTCGACCTGCTGCTCCTCGCGGCGGTCATACCCGTGGTGCTGGTGGCCATGCGCTGGACCGGGCGCCGCCCGGCCGGCACCCTCTCCTCCGTCACCGGGCGGCTGAGGTGGCGGTGGTTGGCGTTGTGCCTGCTGACCGCCGTGCCGATCGTCGCCGTGGCGATGGGCGCCATGATGCTCCTTCCGTCCGACGGCGGGCCGGGGTCCCGATGGGCGGGATGGTCCGTGTTCGGCCCGGCGCTGGCCATGCTGGTCGTGCTCGTACCGCTGCAGGCGGCCGCCGAGGAGTACGTCTTCCGGGGCTGGCTGACGCAGGCCGTCGGCGCCTTCGCACGCTCGCCGTGGGTCGCGTTCCTGCCGCAGGCCGTCCTGTTCGCCGCCGCCCATGGCTGGGGCACCCCGTGGGGCTTCGCCGACCTGGTGGTCTTCGGTACGGCCGGGGGGTGGCTGACCTGGCGGACGGGCGGACTGGAGGCGTCCCTCGTCCTCCACACGGTCAACAACCTCTTCGCCTTCGGCGTCTCGGCCGCCGTCGTCGGCGGTCTCGACAGCGACGACACGGCGGCCGACGCGACCTGGCCCCTGGTCGCGCTCGACATCGTGAGCATCGCGCTGTACACGGCGGCCGTGGTACGGCTGCTGCGCCACCGCTCGCTGGACCGTACGGCCCCGGCGCCACCGCCGTCCGTGCCGCCGCCCGTCTTCGCCGCCCCCTACCCGTACTCCACCGCTGCCCCCGTGCCGCCGCCGCGGGCAGGCCGCCCCACGCCCGACGTCGCCCCCGCTCCGCCCAGCCATTCCGCCGGAGCCGACCAGCCGTGAGCGTGGCGATCTGCGCGGACCGGGCGTTGTCAGTGCCGAGCCGTAGTGTACGAAGATCATCCGGACCGGTGCTCTGCTCCTCGCCCTGGCGGCAACCGGTATCCCTGCCGTGTTCGTCCCGGCCCTGCTGCTGACGGGATCCGGCGAAGGATCGCAGCTCACCGCCTTGTCCGCGATACGCCACCGGGAGGCTCCGGACCGTCTGCGCGGTCGGATCTTCGCCATCGGCGCCGGTCTGAAGATCACGGGCTTCGGGTGTCGGGCGCGGCGATCGCCGGCCCCCTCGCGACGCGGTCCCTCCCCGGCACCCTGGCAGTGGCAGCGGGCGTGGCGGCCTGCGCGGCGCTCGTCTGCTTCGCCGTACCGCTGCACGCTGCCGGATCAAGGGGGGTGACCCCGCGCAGCCGAACTGATCGCGGGGCCTTGCGGGAGTTCAGCCGGCAGATGTCCTAATGGGCAGTCGGCGCATCGGACCGAGGGATGAAATCCGTAAGACTGCGGACATACGTCAGACCGGGGCGGCCGGAGAGCCGTGTCTCGCCGACCACGGCAAACCCTGACCGGGCGAGTACGGCCCGCGAAGCCGCGTTGTCGAGCCTGGCCGCGGCACGCAGGCTGCTCAATCCGTAGTGCTGGGCGGCACGTTCGCAGATCTGCCGCACGGACCAGGTGGCCAGCCCCCGGCCCGAGGCACGCTCGGCGATGCGATACCCGAGATCGGCGCCACCGTCCGCCACATCCACGAGATTGATCCGGCCCAGCACCTCGCCCTCGGTGCCGACCAGTACATGGAAGTAACAGACACCGGCCTCCTGCTCGGCCAGCAGGGCACGATGGCGCTCGTCGAAACGGGCGAAGTAGTCATCGCCTCGGTCGGGGACGGACGCGGCGAAGTAGGCCCGGTTCTCCCGCTCGAAGGCGAGCAGTGCGGGGGCGTGAGCCGGGCGGAGCAACTGTATCTCGGGCATGGACGGGAATATAGGCACACATACCGCCGCTCCGCGGCGAACGAATGCATGCCGGAGGAGCGGGGAGATGCCGGATGATACGTGTAAACCATAACGATCTCGGCCCAGGTCTTGTGTGCCCGCCGATCCGCCCTAGCCTCCTGACATGGCATTTCTTTCGAGTCGCCGCAGACGGGCTCGTCTTGCTCCGGAGCTCGACGACCAGGAGCTGGGCAAGCTGCTGAAGTCACTCATGGCGACCACCAGGACCGGCACCATCGCGACCACCGATCTGTGTGTGGCGCAGATGTCCCGCCTCCTGGAGCAGGACCCGGGCGACTGGGACCGCCGGACACATCGGATGGACGTCCTCGCGGGATACCTCGCCGGAACCCACCTGTCGCGGGCCTGGGCCACGCGTGAGCCCCGTAACGCGAACGCGCTCGTCCTGCACGCCTGGGCCCAGGTCGCGCAGGCCCGCAGCCAAGGACGTCTGGACGACTCCGACGGCACCATCGCGACCTGCCTGCGGGCAGCCGAAATCGTCCCGGAGGACCCCACTCCCTGGGTCGCCCTCCTCGCGGTGGCGCGCCTGGAGCGCCGAGACCAGTCCCAGGTCTTCGGGGTGTGGAACGAGGTACTCGCACGTGATCGCTGGAACCGCGAGGCCTACCTGAACATGCTGGGCTACCTCAGTCCGGAGGAGGCGGGGTCGCGCATCCAGGTCCTGGAGTTCGTGGACACCCTGCGCGCCCGTATGCCCGCCAACGCGCCCTGCGCGGCGACCGAACTCACCGCCCAGGTCCGGCAGTACCACTCCATCCTCGACCGCGGCGGATTCGAGGCACTGGTCGCGCGGAACCACTGGTCCCAGGCGATGGCCACCCACGCTCTCGACCGCGCGGCGCACACATGGGGCCAGCCGGGGTTTCTCCGCCATGCCAAGGCGCTCGCCGACCTCAACCTCCTCGCCTACGCACTGATGGCCGCGGAACGGCGCGCCGAGGCACGTGCCGTCTTCGAGGCGGTGGGCGGCATCGTCACCGCGTGGCCCTGGGAGACCGGCGGCGACCCGGTGACCGAGTTCGACCAGACGCGGCAGAAGGCCACCGTCGGCGTGTGAAACCTGGGGCTCTTCGTTGACGCACCGTCAACTCGGCCGCTTTTCGGTCAGTCGGGCCGAGGAACAGAGCCCCTGCTGCGCCGGCCCCGTCCAGGATTCCGGCGGACACCCGGCGGTGCCGGCCGGCACCGGCCCCCGTACGGACTGGTGCAGCCCTCCGGTGCCCGGACACAGTCAGGACGGTCCCGTCGCGGCCATGGCTCGCTCACTCGGCAGCGTCGGGCCCGGATTCCTCGGTGCTCGCCGCCGTGGCCTCCGACACGGCGGGAAGGGTGTAGAACACGGACGAGCCCTGCTTGCTGCGCTGGGCGCTGTTGCGGGCCACGAGATTCTCCAGAGTGGTGCGGATGACCTTGGTCTGGATCTCCCGATGGGGATGTGCCTTGCCGAGCGCCTCGGCGACCTCCGCCGCGGAGCGGGGCTCCCGCTGTTCCACGAGATGGCGGCGGACGAGTTCGACCAGCGTGGGCTGAGCCGTCTGGCCTGCCGTCTTCTTCGCCGCGGGCTTCGGAGCGGCGGGGTTCCTGGCGGGCCGCTTCTTGCGCTCGGTCTGCTCCGCGGTCTCCTTCTTCGCCGCATGGCGGGTACCGGGTACGGTGGTGGTCTGCTTCCGCGGGGCGGGCACCACAGCGCCTTCGGCCGCGGCAGGAGCGCTCACCGAGGTCGCGACGCCGAGCGCCTGCTGCATGCTCACCAGAATGGTGTGATCGTGCTCCAGTGCGGACAACTGCTCCTGGAGAGCGGCGATTTCGGCAGTGATGCGTTCCTGTTCCTTGACGTTGTGTTCGAGGTCGTTGGTCACCTGGCTGACGTACTGCGAGGTCAACTCGGTGACGGGTGCGCTGGGCTCAGGCATCTGTCGCTCCGATCGTGAGTGTGTCGCGCTCCTTTGCTGTCCGATGTGGCAAGCGGGGAGCGGGAGTTGTGAGGGGGTTCCCCGGCAGAACGGGAGTTGTCCTGCGGAGTGTCCCCGACACATGGATGATACGGATGCGTCGACCTGTTTCTACTCAGTGAACCCCCCGCATTCCCACGGGAGAGCGACCGTACATGCGTCGTGACACCGTCAGTCGTCGCGGTGGCGGGAAATTCCGGCGCGCCAGCATCGCGATCACGGCGGACTGGGAGATACGTGCCGCTTCCGCGGCTGACGTCGATGCGGTGGCCGAACTCCGGGCCGTGGTGCTGCGGCGGACCTGGAACGCCTCGGACGGTACGACGAGCACCGGGTGCGGCAGCGGCTGCGGGACGGGTTCGCGCCGGATCACACCTGGGTTGGTGGATTCTCCTCGGGGCATGCCCTGGAGGAACTCGCCGGACCGGCCGCTCCGAGTGACCGACGCCGTAGTGCCGCGACGTGTCGAAGCAGCGGATGCCGCAACACCGCACAGCAGCCAAGGTGTTCGCGGCGGTGTCGTTGTCCGGCGGCGTAACGAGACCGCCGAGGGCGCGCCACCGAAGACCGGCTCCGTGGCGGACACCTCTGCGGACATCGATCCGCCCGGCACGGCTCTACAGAGGGTTCTCGCGCAGCCAGGTCAGGACCTGCTGGGCATGCGCGTTCGGCGGGAAGACCGGGTAGAAGACGTGCTCGATCGCTCCGGCGCGGATGACGAGCGTGAGGCGCTTGAACAGTCGCATCCCGGCGACCTCGAACGTGGGCAGGCCGAGCACGTCGGCCAGGGCGAGGGCGGGGTCCGAGAGCATGTCGAAGGGCAGCCCGAGGCGCTCCACGACCTCGCGTTGGTAGTCGGTGTCCTGGCTGGACAGCCCGTAGACCCGGCCGGCGCCGGCTTCGAGGAGGTCGTGGAAGTGGTCGCGGAAAGCACATGACTCGGGCGTGCAGCCACGGGCGCCGGGAATGGAGTTCCACCCTTCCGGCACGTCGGTACCGGGGCGGCCGGTGAGAGGGTAGACGTACACGACCGTGCGGCGGGGTCCGAGCGCGTCCAGGCGGACCGCTCGGCCCGCCGTGTCGAGGAGGCTGAGGTTCGGCGCCTGCACGCCGGGCAGGTGGTCCGTCGCGCCGTCGTCCTCGGGGACGGGCAGGTCGGCGGGCAGCGTCAGATAGTCCATGGCTCCGGTGCCTTTCTCCTCGGACCGTACGACACCGCTGCCCCGGAGGGCGGCGGTGTTCAGGTTGGCGATCAGTGTCGCGCGGCGGGCGGTCAGCGTCTCGATGCGCTCGGTGAGCTCGTCGATGGCTTCGCGGTAGCTCGCGAGCGCGGCGGGACAGCCGTCCGCGTGTACGCGTCCGGCCGCCAGGCATTCGACGAAGCGCCGGGTGCGCGCCCTCAGGGGCAAGGTCAACAATCGGCGGGGCGGAGGCTGCGGATCCAGATGAGCGAGCCGTGCAGCGGGGCCGGTGCAGCGGCCCCGGGTCACACGCCGACGGCACCGTCGATCCGTTCGCGGATGAGGTCGGCGTGTCCGTTGTGACGGGCGTACTCCTCGATCATGTGGATGAGCACCCAGCGCAGGCAGACCGTGCCCCGCCATGGGTCATGGCCCTCGATGTCGAGATGCGGGGCCTCGGCGACGAACGTTTCCGCGAAGGCGACTTCGGCGCGCCAGGCCGCCCAGGACGCCGCGACGACCTCGGGGTCGGGACCGGCGCCGTCGAAATCGGCCTCGGGGGCGTCCGGGGAGGAGAAGCTCAGTTCGACGTCGTGCCCGGCGAGCACGGCCCGGAACCAGCGGCGTTCGACATCGGCGAGGTGCCGGACGAGGCCGAGCAGGGAGAGCGAGGAGGGGGACACGGACCGCAGGGCCAACTCCGGCCCCAGTCCGGAGCACTTCAGCTTCAAGGTGGCGCGCTGGGCGTCCAGCACGGCCACCAGCATGCTCCGCTCGTCACCGGTCGCGGGGCCGCTGAACCGGTGCTCGCTTCCGGTGCCGGTGAACAGTTCGATCCGTCGGTCGGGAATCTTCATGCCCACATCATGGGTTCCGGGCGGCCTCACCGGAACCTGCGGTGGGATTCCGGGGCTTGAGCGCGGACGGGCACGGCTCGTGCCGGTGAACGGGAGGGCGGATCAGCGGTGGAGCATCATGCACGGCATCGCCATCCGCAAGCCAAGCCCCCACTCGTCCGGATCCGTAGCCTCCAACCCACTGATTGACCACGACTCCACACAGGCATGAGAGGCGCCGCCCCCCCACGCGCAGTGCCGACAGCGGGTGCGCGATGCCGGCGAGCCAGCCGCCGCCCGTGCACATGCCTCGGTCTGCGCTGAGCCGACCGCGGGGGAGCGGCTCAGTCGGAGCCGCCGGCCAGTTGCCGCAGGACGTCCACGGCCCGCTCGGCCTGCTCGTACGGTACGAAGAGGTGGTCGTGGTGGAAACCGGCGACGATGTTGCAGCTCAGGTCCGCGTCGGCGAGGGCGCGGGAGACGGCGGCGGTCAGTCCGACCGAGGCCAGCGCGGAGTGCACCCGCAGGGTGATCCAGCCGGCCACGTAGTCGTACGCCATCCCCGCCGCGTCCGCCTCCGCCTGCGGCACGACAAGGGTCAGGCCTTCCTGTTCGGCGACGGTCACCACGGGGGTGACACCGGACGGCACGCCGCCCTCCGCCATCGTGAAGACATAGCGGCCCGGATTCAGCTCCGGACGCATGTCGCTGAGCAAGGTGTGCAGATCAGTCTCGCCGGTCACGAGCACACCTTACGGGCCGACCGCCCACCGGCCGCGCAGGCGAGCGGTGAGGTCACGCCGTCGGCCGTCACGTCTCCCGGCCGCCGGACAGCCGGCGCCGCCACCAGTCCTCGGAACGCCACTGCCGGGCGGCGGCGAAGGGATCCGGCAGGGTCCGCCGGACGTACCTGTCGTCCAGGGCCCGTACGTGGCGTCTCAGCTCGTTGCGTGCCGAGGGCGGCAACCGCCGGACGACTTCCTCCAGTACGTCACGGGCGTGCCGCACGTCGTCGAAGGAACAACCGCGGCACCCGCACTCCGCATCCTGCGGATACCGGGGGCGTCGTCCGGGTGGGTGCAGGAACGCCCGGTACCGGCGCAGCGCGCGGTCGGTGGCCCCCGGGTACAGGTAGTAGTCGTCCGAGAGTGCCTCGACCAGTGCTGTCGCGACGCTCGTCCGGAGGGACAGGCCGTGGATCCGGAACGGCGGCAGTGCCCGTGCCGGACGGGCGGACTGTGCGGCGCGCAGCGCGCCGGGCCGCTTACGCGGCATGGGCCTTTCGGCGGGTGCGCATGACCCTCATCATGCCGTATGTGCGGCCCGGCGGCACTGAATTCGGGACGCGGTCAGCCGTGTGCCGGTGCGCCCGCGGTCGCGCCGTCGCTGATGTGCAGGACCGCGTCGACGGCGTCGAGTGTCGCTCGGTCGAGCGGGAAGTAGCCCTGCCCGGGATGTGTGTCCGTCCGGGTGCGGGCGGACGGAGCCATGCTGGCACTTTCCAGGCCCCAGGTGGTGATACGGCTCTGGAGGAGACCCTCGTGGGTGTCCGGGGCGGGGTCGTGCAGCCCGAGGGCCTCGCTGCGGCCCAGGCTGCCCGCGACGCAGACGTACCGCTCGCCCAGCAGGGACGACACGATGGCGCCGGCACCGGACCAGTCGGCGCCCCGGTCCCCCAGACGCCAAATGCTCGGGTTCCGCTGGAGGTGGAGGTTGTGCGCGAACACCAGGGTCGCGCCCCGGTCCTCCTCGATGCCCCGGATGTCCAGCAGGTTCTGGGCCATGAGCGCGTCCCGGGTGGCGAGCAGGCCCGCGATCCGGGGATTCGGTTCGAGGGGCAGCGACGACTGCTTGTGGTAGCGCAACAGGCCGAGGCCGGCGGTGAGATGGGTCCTGGCCCTGAACCACGCCTCGCGGGAGGTTGCCGTGATCAGCTCCGGGGCGCGGCTGTAGAGCGCGGTGAGCATGTCGTCCGCGAGCACGCGCAGTCGCCCGGCCTCGGTCGTGGCGCCGGGGGACATGGCGGCGTCCAGGACCGCCTCCGGTCGGCTCCAGCGTGTGTCGTCGCCGGTGAGGCCCGCGACGTCGAGGTCCAGTCGCAGGTAGTCGCGGGCGTGTTCCAGGTACGGCCGTGGGCTGGGGGCGCAGGTGTTCTCCGTCGGCGCGTCGAAGCCGTGGAAGGCCAGGCGTTCCTTTGGCGGCCGGTTCCGGTTGTGCTCGCGCATCCAGCTGACCAGCCGCCTGTTGGGCTCCTGATCTCCGAATCCGTGGGAGAAGCCCTCGCGCATGACCGTGTCGAGGCTTCCGGTTCCGCCCTGGACGTAGTCGTTCACGGCGAGCGCGGCCACGCGGTCGGTCTCCAGGGCGATGGACCGAAAACCGCGTTCGGCCAGCTGGGCGAACAGCTCGTTCCGGACGCGTCCGAAGGCCGGTTCCTGATGTGTCGGCTCACCGAGAGCCAACAGGTCGCATGACGGGGTGACGAGGTCTCGAACGTCCTGACTCATGGACCTCAATCGTATCCTTGAAAGGTCGATTGAGGCTTTTGGAGGAGTTCGGCGGGCAAAGAAGCTGTCCTCAGCGATCAGACCTGCGATAAAGTCTCAACCGGTGAGCACCTTGCGACCGACCGACCTCGCGCGCGAGCACGGCATCTCGACCCAGGCGGTGCGCAACTACGAGCGGCACGGATTCATCCCGCCTGCCGAGCGCACCGACAGCGGCTACCGGATCTACACCGACGTGCACGCGGCGGCGCTCCGCGCCTACCTCGCGCTCGTCCCGGCGTACGGCTATGCGGCCGCCGGCCAGATCATGACCGCACTCCACCGGGACGCACTCGACACGGCCCTGACCGCCATCGACCGAGCTCACAGCCAACTGCTGCGCGACCGGGACACCCTCGACGCCGTGCGCACAGCCGTGAACCACCTGACGGCCGAGTCCGGGGCTGCCCCGGATCGCGCGCCTGATCCCGGGACCCGCACCGTCGGCGAGCTCGCGCACCAACTCGGTGTCACTCCGGCGACCCTGCGCAACTGGGAGAGCGCCGGCATCGTCACCCCTTCCCGGGACCCGGCCACCGGCTACCGCGTCTTCCGCGCCGACGACATCCGCGACGCCGAGCTGGCGCACCTCCTGCGACGCGGGGGCTATCTCCTCGACCACATCGCCACCGTGGTCCAGCAGATCCGCACGGCCGGCGGCACGGACGCACTCGCCGCCTCCCTGGACGCCTGGCAGCGAAAGCTCACCGCGCAGGGCCTCGCCATGCTGCACGCGGCCACACGTCTCAACGCCTACCTGACTCACCTCGACGCCGAGAAGCTCTAGACGCCGCCACACTCGGTGTCAGCTCCTGACGTGCTCACCGGACTCGGGTGCCGAACTCGCCATCGCCCGGCCTCCGTTGCCCTGTTCACCGCGCGTGCTGGAGCCGTCGGCCCACGAGTTGGCCAAGCTGCCTTGACCCTGCGCGGAGCGGTACGCTGCGGCGGATGAGAGTCGGTACCGAACAGACCCGGCTGGTGGTGCTGCGAGGCAACAGCGCCTCGGGCAAGTCGTCCGTCGCGGCCGGGATGCGTGACCGGTTCGGCCGTGGGCTGGCCCTGGTGGAGCAGGACAACCTGCGCCGGATCGTGCTGCGCGAACGGGACCGGCCCGGAGCGGCGAACATCGGACTGATCGACACCGTCGCCCGCTATGCCCTGGACGCCGGCTATCACGTGGTCGTGGAGGGCATCCTGTACGCCGACCGCTACGGCGACATGCTCGCCAGGCTGCGCGCCGACCACCGGGGCCCGACCCACGGCTACTACCTCGACGTGCCGCTCGACGAGACCCTCGCCCGGCACGCGACCAAGCCGATCGCCGGCCAGGTGAGCGAGGCCGACCTGCGGGACTGGTACCGGCGGCGGGACCTGCTGCCCGGGGGAGTGGAGACGGTGCTGGGGGCCGGCAGTTCCGTGGCGGAGACGGTCGACCACATCATGCGCGACACCGGGCTGGCCGGCCTGCCGCCCCGGCACTTCTGACGTGATGCACGGGGAACCGGACGACTCCGCGGACGTCCGTGAGGCCCGGCGGCTGCTCGCCACCGAGTGGCGGGTCGACACCGACGCGATACTCGAAGGGGCCCGGCGCCTGATCGCCCAGGGGCCGCGGTACGCCGACGAGGCCGCCCGGCGTCTCGCGCTCGTCTTCACGGACAACCACCATCCCGGTTCCGCCCGACGCATCGAAGCCGCACGCCTGCGCGCCGCCCTCGGCGGGGACCACCTGCTCGGTGCCATGGGCAGCCTGCGGCTCGTCGTCAACGAGTACCGGGGCTATGGCGAGGAGCCGGACAACATCGACGGCGCCTGCGCGCCGGCCCGGCTCGCTCCGGAGTACAGGGCCGAGGGCGCCTGGGTGTTGCGGCGCATGCTCGGCGGCCATGTGGGCCGGCTCGACGACGGGGACCGGGCCTACGCACTTCCTCGCCTGGCCGAATTGAGGGGGCTCGTCCTGATGCCCGAACTTCCGGGCGAGGGACGGGACTTCCCCGCCCATGGCCTGGCGCACGGGGTCGAGGCGCGTTGGCTCGAAGGCCGGGGCACCGTCGCAGGCAGGCAGGCAGGCAGGCAGGCCGGACCGGCCCTTGTGGTACGTGAGCCACGGGCATCGTACGGACGAGGGTGCCACCGTCGTCGTATCCACCTGGCGGCCCGTCGCCGACCGGTACGGTGAGCACGGGACCGCGGAGGTTCTCACCCATGCCCGCCTCGACAGTCTCGCGGGCGCCCTGCACCAGGCGTTCCCTCCGGGCTCCGACGGGAACCGGGCCGAGGAGGGATACCGCGAGGCCGGCCGGCTCGATCCGCGGCTCGCATGGGCGACGAGGATCGGCATCCGAGTGGGCGAGGGCCCGGCCGAGTTCGAGTTCCTGCCGGTGGGCGACGCCTGGGCCGCCGTCGCAGGGACCGGTTCCCCGGCGATCGGCGTCTACGGCCGTGGCGCCGAGCCCGGCGAAGTGGCGATCGTCCCCACCCAGCCGTAGCAGACCCGGCGCCGGCCCCTTCCGGCGGACCCGGCTGGAGGCGGTCTGCTCGCTGCGGCCTCCAGCCGGGGGTCCCATCAGGCGCTGGTGGCAGGGGCGTTGAAGTAGTGCCCCTTGTCGAGGTCCGCGAGGAGATCCGGGTGGGTCGGGTGCCAGCCCAGCAACTCGCGGGTCAGGGTGTTCGACGCCGGGAGGTCGAGGCCGAAGAAGCCGGCCAGCCAGCCGAAGTGCTCGGCGGCGGCCTCGGGTGTCAGGGAGACCACCGGCATGTCGAGGTGCCGGCCGATCGCCTCGGCGACGTCACGGATCGCGACGCCCTCCTCCGCGACGCCGTGCAGCACCGAGCCGGCCGGGGCCTTTTCGACCGCCAGGCGGAACAGATGAGCGGCGTCCAGGCGGTGCACGGCCGGCCAGCGGTTGGCGCCGTCGCCGATGTAGCCGGAGACGCCCTTTTCGCGGGCGAGGGAGACCAGCATCGCCATGAAACCGTTGTCTCCCTCGCCGTGGCAGGTGGGGGAGAGCCGCACCACGGAGGAGCGGATACCGCGGGAGGCGAAAGAGAGTACCTGCTGTGCGGTGGTCGACCGGATCGAGATCGGTGAGCCGTCGACCGTGGGCATGTCCCGCTCGGTCGCCGCCCGCCCGAGCGTCAGGCCGGCGAGGCCCGAGGCGAGGACGAAGGGCCGGTCGCTGCCGGCGAGCGCCTCGCCCAAGACGTCGACGGCGCGGCGGTCGGCCTCGGCGGCTCCCTGGAAATCGCCGGTGAAGGCGATGTCGTGCTTGAAGGCGAGATGGATCACCCCGTCCGACGCGGCGGCCGCGTCCCGCAGCACGTCGAGGTCGTCGACCGTGCCGCGGACGACCTCCGCGCCCGCCGCGGTGAGCACGGCGGCGGAGGCGTCGGAACGGGCGAGCCCGGCGACCTGGTGCCCGGCCTCTATCAGTTCGGGCACGACGGCGGAGCCGATCCAGCCGGAGGCGCCGGTGATGAAGATACGCATGGGAGACCCCAAACACTCGATGTCAGTCACTGTCATAGACGGTACACCCGATGTCAGCACCTGTCATCACGTAAGATCTTCGTATGGGTAGATGGGAGCCGGACGCGCGCGGACGCCTGGCCAAGGCCGCACTGGCGCTCTACGCCGAGCACGGGTACGAACAGACCACCGTGGCGGAGATCGCCAAGCGGGCCGGGCTCACGGAGCGGACCTTCTTCCGGCACTACGCCGACAAGCGCGAGGTGCTCTTCGCCGGCGCCGGTGAACTGGAGGAGCTGTTCGTGCGGGCGGTCGCCGGCGCCCCGGAGTCCGCCGCGCCGCTCGACGCGCTGACGGTCGGGCTGGACGCCGTCGCCGAGATGTTCGCCGACCGGCGGGAGTTCGCGCGCCGGCGGCAGGCCGTGATCACGGCGAACGCGGAACTCCAGGAGCGCGAGCTGATCAAGCTCGCCTCGATGACGGCCGCGCTCACGGGCACCCTGCGCGGCCGCGGTGTCGCGGAGCCGACCGCGAGCCTGGCCGCCGAGGCGGCGGTCGCCGTCTTCAAGGTGACCTTCGAGCGCTGGATCGCGCCGGACGAGGAACGCACGATGCAGCAGCTGACCCGGGAGTCCCTGGCCGAACTCAAGGCCGTGACCTCGGTCGTATAGGCGACAGCACCGCCTGCGGGAACGCGGACGGTGATGTCGGTGCGCTTCTCCTCGCCCGAGGTCTACGGCAGGCCCCACGCTCGCCGTCGCCGGTCGTCGCGTAGATCGAGGCGGCACCGGTGTAGCTGTGGCCCCGCTGGGCTCCGGTCAGCGCGTACCAGCGGGCCACTGGCTTCGTGACCAGGTCCCGGCTTTCGGGCTGGTCCCAGGTGACAAGGTGGAGCGGGTACACCATCAGCGGATGCGAGTAGTTCCGGTGGGACTGCGCGTACGGGGTGTCGGCGCCGATCATGAAGCCGTTGCCGTCGGCCGGATACGGTGTGAGCCGGGCCAGCACCTCCTGCCAGCGCGGCCTCAACTCGTCGTCGATACCCAGCAGTTGTGCCGACTCGATGAGCGTCTGGCAACCCCAGCGGATCAGGGCCAGGTCGTAGTTGGTGTCCTGCGGGGGCACGACGGGGTATTCGGGTGAGAGTGTGCTCGGCAGGTGGAGGCGGCCGTCGCTGCCCGGGGTTGAGGAAGTGCAGGCAGCAGTTGACCGCCCGGCGCAGCACCGGGTAGATCGTGTCGCGGAGCAACGCCTTGTCCATGGAGTGCCGGTAGGACAGCCACACGTTGTGCAGCGCCCAGGTGAGGTCGCCGGTCTCGGCACCGGTACCCGGTTCCCCCGCGGCACGGTCGGCGAACATGTCGGAGCTGCGGCCGATGCCGGAGCTGTCCGGGCGGTAGGCGGTGGGCACGTTGGCGGTTCGCTGTTCCTGGTTCTGCCGCACCGTGGAGGTGGCCCTCACAGGGCCGCCCGCACGGCTGGCGGAGGGCCACCTTGTAGAGCTGGATCCAGTGGAAGCGCTGCAGCCGCTGGTCCGGGAACGACACGAAGCTCTTCCGGTAGAACGCGTGCCACCAGTTGGTGTGGCGTCGCCGTAGGACGCCGTACGAGGGTGCGCGCCGGAGGTTGCGCGGCGAGTCGGCCTCGGCGGCCGAGGAGGAGGGGAAGCTGTGACCGAGGCTGAGCAGGAGGCCGTCCCCGGTGCGGCGGTGGCAGGTCACGGTCCGGCCGCCGCCGGTGAGGGGCTGGACCACCTGCGCGGTGCCGTCGTCGGCGGTCCGGGTGGTCCAGGGAGGCGGTGTAGCCGGCGGTCGTCGTGACGGTGCCGGTCGGTTCGGCGTTCCACAGGCTCAGCCGCCAGTCCACGGCGGTGACGGTGCCCACCGGGTCGAGGGTGAGATGCCCGACCGGCAGCCGGCAGGTGCCCCAGCCGCTACCGAACTCGGGGCGGTGGTCCTGGACCCGGCCGTGCACAACGCACCGAAAACGGTGGGGGTGCAGATCTCGGCGCGTCGCCTCCATTGACGTTCCGATAACGATCTACCGAAGATCGGCACACACGTCCATGGAACATCCATACGATCCTGCGTATGAACAGAGCTGTGAAGATCGGCCTGGCCGGTACATGCACCGCGCTGCTCGCCCTCGGGGGAATCGGTACCTACAACATCCTGCACAGCCTGGCCTCCGGGTCGGCGGGTGACGACAGTTCCCAGGACGCGCGCGGTTTCGACCCCTCGGCGCTGTCGAGCACGCCCCCGTCGGACGCCGAGGCGCTGAAGCTGACCCGTGCGTTCCTGGACAACTGGGCCCAGCGGCACCTGGACGGCGCGGGCGGCGCCACCGACGTACCGGACACCGCCGCGCAGGCACTGCGCGGCTACACCGACGGCCTGCACCTGAAGAAGCTGTCGTTCGATCACATCGTTGCGGCAGGACCCTCGTCGGTGACGGCGGGAGCCGCGAAGGTCACCTTCGACGTCACCGCACAGGTCGCGGGCGGCACCTGGAGCTACCCGAGCGCGGTGGCGGTGCTGAAGAGCACGAACGGCCGGCTTGCGGTCCACTGGAACAACTCGGTGCTGTATCCGGGCCTCGGCGAGGGCCAGTCGCTGACCGCGGGCAAGCTGCCGGCCGAACCGGGCGATACAAAGGTCGTCGCGAGCGACGGTAAGACCGACCTGTCCCGTTTCGCGTCGCTGCGGGACATCGCGGCGACGATCGGCAAGAACGCCAAGCCCACGGGCGGCACCCCCGGAACGGGTGTGGCCGTGGTCGACGGTTCAGGGGCGGGAGTGAAGACGCTGAAGGCCTTCACCAAGGGCCGCCCGGCGGTCGTGGGGACGACCATCGACGCGGGCCTGCAGAGGGTGGCCGAGCAGGCGGTGAAGGACGCTCACCTGCAGCAGAAACCCGCCGGGACCGTGGCGCTCGACTGGCGCAACGGCCACATCCTCGCGCTCGCGCACACGGGCGACGACGGCGACATCGCCATCAACGGCATCAAGTCGCCCGGCTCCACGATGAAGATCATCACCTCGGCGGCCCTCTTCGACAAGGCGGGCCTCACCCCGAACAGCCCGGCGCCGTGCACGGACTCGCTGACGGCCAACAGCCAGCTGTTCCACAACGACTCCGGCGTGCGGGCCAACCCCGGCTCCTCCCTCGCCCAGGCGTTCACCGTGTCGTGCAACACCTCCTTCATCAAGGACGGTTTCCACTACCTGGTGCACGACGGCGACTCCTCGGCCCTGAACGACGAGGCGGTGAACGTCTTCGGCATGGGCAACTGGTCCATCGGCGGCGGGATCGCCACCACCGACCCGAGCATCCCGCCGGACGTCCAGGGCGGCGACCAGGCGGCCCAGTTCATCGGCCAGGGCAAGGTCACCGCCACGCCGCTGTTCATGGCGTCCGTGGCGGCCACCGTCCGCAACGCCGGGTTCGAGCAGCCGATCATCTTGCCGGCACAGCACCAGGAAGCCGCGGCCCGGCCCATCTCCGCCCGCACGGCCGGCTATCTGCAGTCGATGATGCGCGGCGTCGCCACCGGCGGTACGGCGGCTCCGCGCCTGGGCGGCCTCGCGGGCGTCGGCGCCAAGACCGGCACCGCGGAGGAGGGCGACCACACCAACGGCTGGCTGACCGCCTACGACTCCCGCATCGCGGTGGCGGCGCTGGTCGAGGGCGGCAGCTCCGGTGTGGACTCCGCGGGGTACGTCGTACGACAGCTGCTGACCGGGGGCTGATCGCCAACGACCCCGAGCCGTACGGAACTTGTGGAGGGGGGCGAGTCACCCCCTCCGCTCCTGCGCCTTGCCGACGCGGATGTCGACGATGTGGTCCAGTCCGGCACGGGAGATGTTGGCCGCGGCGACGGCGGCGTAGTCGGGGTCGCTCTCGAGCGTGACCAGGCAGCCGTCGTCCGGCAGGGCCCGGGCGAGCCAGATGGCGCGTCGACAGGGGTCCACGTGCCGCCGAAAGCAGTTGAGGCGCGGGCCGGGGTCGGGGAGGGTCTGTGGTCATGGAGTTCCTCTGCTACCACCGTGATCGGCCCGGCTCCTTGCCCCTGCGCGATGAGCTGCTGGAACGGCACTGGGCCTACATGGACCAGTACGCCATGGAGATGATCGCCCGCGGCCCGACCCTGGCCGCCGACGACGAGACGCCCACCGGCAGCGTGCACATCCTCGACCTGCCGGACTCCGCGGCGGCGCGGGCCTTCGCCTTCGACGAACCCAACTACCAGGCCGGCGTGTACCGGGACGTACTGCTGCGCCGCTGGCGCAACACGCTGGGGCGCACCATGTGGGACTTCCCCGGGGGCCGGACCGGCGGCAACCGGTATCTGGTGCTCGGCCTCGGCGCCGCGCAGCCGTCCGACGCCGTCCGCGACGTGCCGCCGCCGGACCGGGACGAGCTGATCGCGTACGGACCGCTGCTCTCCGACGACGGCGCCACCTGGCTCGGCACGGCGGCACTGCTCCGGGCGCCCGACCCGGACGCGGCACGAGCCGTGCTGACCGCGGACCGGTACGCGGACGTCGAGGTCCATGCCTGGACGTTCGGCGGCCGACAGTGACCTGGCCGGGCCGACGGCGCACCGGTCCCGTACAAGCGCCATGAATTTCTACGAGAGGATTCCGTCCTGCCGGCGCGTCATCGAGCTGTCCGGGTGAAGTGCGTGACCGGCCGTTCGAGGCGTTCACCGTCCACCGTGATGTCGACGGCCTCGTTGTAGAACGCCAGCAGTCCCTTGATCGCGGCCACCGCGGGCAGCGGCTCGGGATAGCTCCATACGACGTCGGGCGGGACGTCCGCCTCACTCTCCTCGTCGCGCTCACCGTGCCAGGACCAGTACTCGGCCGTGCCCTTGTAGGGGCAGCCGGTGTGGTGCTCGGTGGGGCGGAACAGGCCGAGGCGGACGTCCTCGCGCGGGACGTAGTAGCGCGTGGGCAGACCGGTCTCGAAGAGCAGCACCGGGCGGCGGGTGTCGGCGACGACCCTGCCGCCGATCTCGACGACGACGTGCCGGCTGCTGGGGATGGCGTCGACCCGTTTGTGCGGGTCGCGGGGGTGGACGAAGATCTCCTCTTCCTCCTCGTACCAGTGGTCCAGCCCCCTGCCGGTGCGCCGGGACCATTCGAAGGCGATGTGGCCGGCCAGGTCCTCGGCGGGAAACGTCCAGGCCGCGTTCCCCAGCAGCTCGCCGCCCACTTCGAGGTCGTAGAACAGCGTCGATCCGGTATGGGCTCCGGTCGGCGGGTGCTTCGCGGGGCGCAGCAGGTCCTCGCGGACCTCCGCGCGCGGGAAGGCGTACAGCGGCACGGGGACGCCGGGCTCCCACACGAGCACCGGGTGGCGGCTGTCGACGACGGTGACCTCGCCTGTGCGGCCCCGTACCCAGCGTTCGCTGGGTTCCCAGACAAGGCCTTCGGGTGTGGTTCGTAGCGACGGGGCGGTGGTGGGGTCGGCCATGGCGGATCGGTCTCCTTCCCCTCGGCCGGGTGAGGCGGTCGGGGCCCGCCCACCGCGGCGGCTCCATGCTGTCGCAGCCGGAGGCCACATGCCAGGTTGGAGTGAAGGGGCTATGCATGGCCATGCGGAATGTTGCATACTCTTCCTATGTCCAAGGTCCTCACTTCCCTTCCGGTCGGCGAGCGCGTCGGCATCGCCTTCTCCGGCGGCCTCGACACGTCGGTCGCCGTCGCCTGGATGCGCGACAAGGGCGCCATCCCGTGCACCTACACCGCCGACATCGGCCAGTACGACGAGCCCGACATCGCCTCGGTGCCGGGCCGTGCGGCGACCTACGGAGCCGAGATCGCGCGCCTGGTCGACTGCCGTGCGGCCCTGGTCGAGGAGGGGCTGGCCGCACTCGCCTGCGGCGCGTTCCACATCCGCTCGGGCGGCCGTGCCTACTTCAACACCACGCCCCTCGGCCGCGCCGTCACCGGCACCCTCCTGGTCCGGGCGATGCTCGAGGACGACGTACAGATCTGGGGCGACGGCTCGACGTTCAAGGGCAACGACATCGAGCGGTTCTACCGCTACGGCCTGCTCGCCAACCCGCACCTGCGGATCTACAAGCCCTGGCTGGACTCCGACTTCGTGACCGAGCTGGGCGGCCGCAAGGAGATGTCCGAGTGGCTGCTCGCGCACGGGCTGCCGTACCGCGACAGCACCGAGAAGGCGTACTCGACGGACGCCAACATCTGGGGCGCCACCCACGAGGCCAAGACCCTGGAGCACCTGGACAACGGCGTGGAGACCGTCGAGCCGATCATGGGCGCCCGGTTCTGGGACCCCACCGTCGAGATCCTCGCCGAGGACGTGACGATCGGCTTCGACCAGGGCCGCCCGGTGACGATCAACGGCAAGGAGTTCGCCTCGCCGGTCGAGCTGGTCATGGAGGCGAACGCCATCGGAGGCCGGCACGGCCTCGGCATGTCGGACCAGATCGAGAACCGGATCATCGAGGCCAAGAGCCGCGGCATCTACGAGGCGCCCGGCATGGCCCTGCTGCACGCGGCCTACGAGCGCCTGGTCAACGCGATCCACAACGAGGACACCCTCGCCCAGTACCACACCGAGGGCCGCAGGCTCGGCCGGCTCATGTACGAGGGCCGCTGGCTGGACCCGCAGGCGCTGATGATCCGCGAGTCGCTGCAGCGCTGGGTCGGTGTTGCGGTCACCGGCGAGGTCACGCTGCGGCTGCGGCGCGGCGAGGACTACTCGATCCTCGACACCACGGGCCCGGCGTTCAGCTACCACCCGGACAAGCTGTCCATGGAACGCACCGACGACTCCGCCTTCGGCCCGTCGGACCGCATCGGCCAGCTCACCATGCGCAACCTCGACATCGCCGACTCCCGCGCGCGCCTGGAGCAGTACGCGGGCCTCGGCATGGTCGGCACCGAGCACCCGGCGCTGATCGGCGCCGCCCAGGCCGCCGCCACCGGTCTGATCGGCGCCATGCCCTCCGGCGGCGCCGAGGCGATCGCCTCCCGCGGCGAGGTCTCGGAGGAGGACGAGGCCCTGGACCGCGCCGCGATGGAGTCCGGCACGGACTGACACCGCTCACCGGCCGAACGCCTTGGGCAGCGGGCCCCGTCGGTTCCCCACCGGCGGGGCCCGTCGTCGTAGGCCGCCCGTCGGAGAGCCTGTGCCCGCCGATCGCGACGCCGCAGCCTGAGCCTCTCGTACCCTGTGTCCCGTGCCGTCCCCCCGCCTGCAACGCGTCGCCGTCCTCGTGCTCGAAGGTGCCAAGCCGCTGGACGTCGGGATTCCCGCGCAGGTGTTCACCACGCGGGCGAGCATGCCGTACGAGGTGCGGGTGTGCGGGGCGGCGCCCGGGCTCGTCACGGGCGGGGACGGGCTGTCGTACCACGTCGCCCATGGCCTGGAGGCGCTCGCGTGGGCCGACATCGTCTTCATTCCCGGGTACCGGTTTCCGGACCGCGAGGATCCGCCACGCCCCGTCGTCGACGCGCTGCTCGCCGCCCACGCCCGGGGCACGCGGCTCGCCGCCATCTCCACAGGGGCCTTCGCGCTCGCGGCCACGGGCCTGCTCGACGGCAAGCGCGCGACGACGCACTGGCACTACTCGCGAGCGCTCGCGCAGAAGCATCCGCTCGTCCAGGTCGACGAGAACGTTCTCTTCGTCGACGAGGGCAGCGTGCTGACCTCGGCCGGCGCCGCCTCCGGCATCGATCTGTGCCTGCACATCCTGCGCAAGGACCTCGGGGTGGCCGTGTCGAACCATGCGGCGCGGCGCCTGGTCGCCGCACCCTACCGCAGCGGAGGCCAGGCCCAGTACGTGCCGCGCAGCGTGCCCGAGTCGCTGGGCGAGCGGTTCGCCGCGACCCGCGAGTGGGCGTTGCACCGCCTCGGCGAGCCCCTCACCCTCACCGTGCTCGCCCGGCATGCCGCGGTCTCGCCGCGCACGTTCTCCCGGCGCTTCGTCGAGGACACCGGGTACACCCCGATGCAGTGGGTCATGCGTGCCCGCGTCGACCTGGCCAGGGAACTGCTGGAGCGTTCGGAGCGCAGCATCGAGCAGATCGCCGCCGACGTCGGTCTCGGCACCGGCACGAACCTGCGAACCCACTTCCAGCAGATCCTCGGCACCACCCCCAGCGAATACCGGCGTACCTTCACCCAGGGCGAGTAGCCGCCCTGGCGAGATTCTTGCGAACGGTGGCGCTCTCGACACTGTCATGAGCGGACACGGCACGCGACGCTGATGGGGAACCGAGGGCACGTGAAGGGACTCCACTCTTGACTCGCATAGCCATCAACGGATTTGGCCGCATCGGACGCAATGTGCTGCGCGCACTCCTCGAACGCGACAGCGCCCTCGAGGTCGTCGCCGTGAACGACCTCACGGAACCAGCCACCCTCGCCCGGCTGCTCGCCTACGACACCACGGCCGGACGGCTCGGCCGCCCCGTGACCGTCGACGGGGACACCCTCGTCGTCGACGGCCGGCGCATCAAGGTCCTCGCCGAGCGTGAACCGGACCGACTGCCCTGGGCCGCACTCGACGTGGACATCGTCCTCGAGGCGACCGGCCGCTTCACCTCGGCGAAGGCCGCCCGCGCACACCTCGACGCGGGCGCGCGGAAGGTGCTCGTCAGCGCGCCCTCCGACGGCGCCGACGTCACGCTCGCGTACGGCGTCAACACCGACGCGTACGACCCGGCACTGCACACGATCGTCTCGAACGCCTCCTGCACCACCAACGCGCTCGCGCCGCTGGCCGCCGTGCTGGACGAACTCGCCGGGATCGAGCACGGCTTCATGACGACGGTGCACGCCTACACCCAGGAACAGAACCTTCAGGACGGTCCGCACCGCGACGCCCGCCGTGCCCGCGCCGCCGCCGTCAACATCGTGCCGACCACGACGGGCGCGGCGAAGGCGATCGGCCTCGTGCTGCCGAACCTCGACGGCAAACTGTCGGGCGACTCGATCCGCGTGCCCGTTCCGGTGGGCTCGATCGTCGAACTCAACACGACCGTCGCCCGCGACGTGACCCGCGACGAGGTACTGGCGGCGTACCGTACCGCCGCCCAGGGGCCGCTCGCCGGCATCCTCGAGTACTCGGACGACCCGCTCGTGTCGTCCGACATCACCGGCAACCCGGCCTCGTCGGTCTTCGACTCCGCCCTCACCCGTGTCGACGGCCGTCACATCAAGGTGGTCGCCTGGTACGACAACGAGTGGGGCTTCTCCCACCGCGTGATCGACACCCTCGAACTCCTCGCCGGGCGCTGACCGGAGACCGAAACGGGGCCCCTGTGGTCCGCCGGGGGAGCCGCCCCGTATCAGCCCCGTGTTGCCACCCTCCCGAGAAAGCCGTGGTCAGCGCATGTGGAGTGGTGGCAACACCCTGATCGTCGTAGGGAAAGCCCCCCGTCCGGTCCGGTGACTGGCAGGCTGTTCCGGTCGAACGGCCGTGCCGAGACTCGACGGCATGACGATTTCCACTCATGCCTCGGTCGCCACCGAGGCGTCGGCCGCACGGCCCCGCCCGTCCGGCTCCGGAGCAGGCAGCGACTTCGCCCGGCTGAACCGGCGTATCGCCGAGGCCGGGCTGCTGAAGCGGCGCCCCGGCTACTACACGGCACGGCTCGCCATGGTGATCGGGCTGCTGGCGGCGGGCTGGGGGACCTTCCTCGCGCTCGGCGACACCTGGTGGCAGCTGGCGGTGGCCGCCTTCCTCGCGTTGGTGTTCGGTCAGGTCGCCCTGGTGGCACATGACTTGGCGCACCGTCAGGTCTTCCGGCGCGCCCGGCCGAGCGAGGCATGGGGCCGGCTCTTCGGCAACCTCGGGATCGGCATGAGCTACGGCTGGTGGATGAACAAGCACACCCGTCACCACGCCAACCCCAACCACGAGGAACTCGATCCGGACGTCGCCCCGGACATCCTCGTGTGGTCCGAGGCCCAGGCCCGCGACAGCCGTGGTCTGGCCCGTCTCATCGGCGGCCACCAGGCGTGGCTGTTCTTCCCGCTGCTGACACTGGAGGGCTTCAACCTGCACGTCGCAAGCGTGCGGGCGCTGCGCTCGCCGTCCATGAAGCACCGGATGCTGGAGGGCGGCCTGCTCTTCCTGCACCTCGCGGCCTATGTGTCCGCGCTGTTCCTCGTGCTCCCGGCCGGCAAGGCCATCGCGTTCCTCGCCGTGCACCAGTGCCTGTTCGGCGTCTACCTCGGCTGCACCTTCGCACCGAACCACAAGGGCATGCCCACGCTCACCGGTGACGAACGGCCCGACTTCCTGCGCCGCCAGGTCCTCACCTCCCGCAACGTACGCGGCGGCCGGCTCATCGATGTGCTGCTCGGCGGGCTCAACTACCAGATCGAGCACCACCTCTTCCCGAGCATGCCGACCCCCCACCTGCGGCGGGCCCAGGTCCTCGTGCGCGCGTACTGCGCGGAGATCGGCGTCCCGTACCACGAGACCGGCCTGATCCGGTCCTACCGCGAGGCCCTCACCCACATGCACCGGGTGGGGGAACCGATCAGGCGTCAGCGCAAGGCTTCTTGACGGCAGCCGGGAAGCCCTGGCGTCCGCCTCAGCCCGCGAGCAGCATCGCGAGCTCCACGACACCGAGCAGCGCGAGGTACGCCCAGGCGTAGGCGCGGTCCGGGATCCGGGGCGGGCGTCGCCGCAGCACCGCGATGACCGGCAGGGCGCCGGCGAGCAGCGCCCCGGCCGCGCGGAGGTCGACGAGGCCGACGAGGTGCGGGTGGGCGTGTGCGGCGACGGTGTCCGTGCCGTGCAGGGACAGTGCGGTGGCGGGCAGCGCGATGGCGAGCGTGAGGGGATTGGCCAGTGCGGTCGCCACCCGCATCGGGTGCCCGGCGCGCCGTAGCGCGGGAACGGTCATGACACTCCCGCCCACGCCGAGGAAGGCCGCCACCGCGCCGATCGGGGCACCGAGGACGGCGGGCAGCGGACGGGCCACCTCGCGGGATTTGGCGACCTTCCCGCCGGGTCGGCCCGGACGCAGAAATCCGGGGCGCAGGAGCAGATCGACGATGGTGAGCGCGACGTAGACGACGAAGCCCCAGTGGGCCTGACCGGCAGGCGCGTGGCGGGTGGCGAGCGCACCGGCCGCGGCGCCGACCGCCAGCAGGAGCAACAGGGTGCCGCTGCTGCGCAGGGCCGCGAGGACATGCCGGGGTGTGACGGCCGTGGCGAACGCCGCGTTCACCAGCATGACCAGGGCCGAGGTGGCCGTCGCCACCCGCATCGCGTCCGCGCCGAGGGCCGCGTTCGCCCACACCACGACCGGGACCGCGACGAACCCGCCGCCGAACCCGAACAAGACGGTCGTCACCCCGGTGAGGAGTCCGACCCCGAGCAGTACCAAGAAGTCCACACGGCCACCTCACCAGCTGCGGTGATCTGCCCGCATGCGATGCCCGGCACCATTCCTTCGAGACTCGGCCCCTACAGTGGCCGCGTGAAGAACGTCTCCCTGGACGACGTCGACCATGTCGACCGGGCCGTCCTGCCCATCGGCACCGACTACCCGCGGGGTCAGGTGCTCGACTGGCACCGGCACCGGCGCGCACAGTTCCTCTACGGCGCCACCGGCATCATGGTCGTCGACACCCCCGAGGGCACCTGGACCGTCCCGCCGGAGCGGGCCGTACTGATCCCGGCCACCACCCGGCACCGGGTCCGCATGCTGGAGGTCAGCACCCGGAGCCTGTACATCGAGCCGGACGCCGTGCCGTGGTGGCCCGCCACCTGCACGGTCGTGGACGTTCCGGCGCTGCTGCGCGAACTGCTCCTGGCCGCGGTCGAGTTCGAGGCCGACTACGGCCTCTCCGGCCGGGAGGGCTGTGTCGTGGCGCTCCTCCTGCACGAGATCGCCGCGCTCACCCCGCTGCCGTTCCACGTCGCGATCCCCGCCGCCCCCGACCTCGCGGCGATCTGCCGTGCGTACCTGGCCGCCCCGGACGCCGGGGTCACCAACGCGGCATGGGCCGCGCGGGCGGCCATGAGCGAACGGGCCTTCACCCGGCGTTTCCGGGCCGAGACCGGGCAGAGCCCGGCGGTCTGGCGCACCCGCGCGCGCCTGCTCGCCGCCCTTCCGCTGCTGCGTACGGCGTCGGTCACCGAGGTCTCCGGCCGCCTCGGCTATGCCTCTCCCGCCGCACTGACCGCCGCCTTCACCCGTGCCTTCGGCATGCCACCGTCCCGCTTCACCTCAGGCCACCGCAACGTGGGCTGACCACAAGCCCGTTCAGTCCCTGGACCGACCGGAGTCCTGGTGACCCGGGCCGGTCACCAGGCGTCCTGAAGCAGCCGCGTCACCGCCTCCGCCTCCGGCGTACGAGGGTTGGGGTAGGGCTGGGCCGCGACCCGCCCGGCGACGGCCCGCAGCCCCTCACGCGGCACACCGAGGGCGCGGAGCGTGGTCGGACCGGTGTGGCTCCGGGCCAGGCCGCCGACGACCGTCACCGGGTCGCCGCCCGTGATCCGCGCCAGCCGGGCGGCGGCGTTCGGCGCGGCCGGCAGGTTGAAGGCGAGGACATGCGGGAGCAGAAGCGCGTGCAGCTCGGCGTGCGGCAGGTCGAAGGTGCCGCCGAGGGCGTGGGCGAGCTGGTGGTGCAGGCCCATACGGGTCTGGGCCAGGCAGAGACCGGCCAGCCAGGCGGACTGCTGGAGGCGCTCGCGGCCCCCGAGTCCCGCCGGGTCGGCGAGCACCTCGGGGAGCACCGAGAGGATGCCGTCGGCGGCCTCGGTCGCCAGGGCGTCGCTCGCGGCGGTCGCATCGGGCGCCCACAGGGCTTCCACCGCGTGGGCGAGGGCGTTCAGGGCGCTGGTCAGGGTGAGACCGGGCGGCATGAGGAGGGTCAGCTCCGGGTCGTAGACGACGGTGCCCGGCGCGATGGCCGGATCGCGGCGGGTGGTCTTCACACCGTCCCTCGTCTCGCCCAGCACGGGGGTCACTTCGGAGCCCGCGTAGGTCGTGGGCACGGCCACCTGCGGCAGCCCGGTGCGCACCGCCAGCGCCTTGGCCAGGCCGACGGCGGAGCCGCCCCGAGGGCCACCACGCTGTCGGCGTTGGACGTGCGCAGCAGTTCCAGTGCCTCCTCGGTGACGGCGACCGGGGTGTGCGCGACGGGCCGGCCGAAACGCGCCGCCAGACGGGGGCCGAGGGCGGCGGCCAGTTCGTCGGCCGCCTTTCGGGCCGAACCCGTGGCGACGAGCAGCACCCGGCCGGAGCCGAGCCGTTCGGTCTCCTCGGGGACGGCATGACGGGCACCGGCGCCCAGGAGGACCCGGGAGGGCAGTGTCTCGTGCACCGTCACATGACCGGTGGCGGCGGCGTCGGTCATGGTTGCGCTCCTCGCTGGACGGTGAGGGGGAAGTCGACGTGACGGAACGGGTTGGGCAGCCCGTGCTCGGCGGCCCGGGCGGGGTCGTCGACCTGGGCGAAGCTCCGGATCAGACTCTCCTTGACGCCGAAGACGGCGTCGGAATCCAGGTACGGCGAGCCGTCGACGAAGAGATGCGTGGTCAGCGTGCGGATGCCGGGCGCGGACACCTCGACGTGGATGTGCGCGGCCCGGTTCGAGTGACGTCCGCCCGCCTTGAGCAGAGCGCCGACCGGGCCGTCGGTGGGGATGGGGTAGTAGCGCGGCACGATCGTACGGAACCAGAACCTGCCGTCCTCGTCGGCGGTGAACAGGCCCCGGAGATTGCGCTCGGGCACCTCGCCGGGCCGCTGCACGTCGTAGAAACCGTCCGCGTCGGCCTGCCACACGTCGATGCCCGCGCCCGCGACGGGCCGGCCGTCGCCGTCGGTGACCCGTCCGGTGACCAGGCATGGTTCGCCGCCCCGCCCTGCCTCGTCGATGCTGTCGCCGAGGGCACGCGGCGGCGAGTCGACCATGTGGAAGGGACCCTCCACCGTCGACTCCGTGAACTGCCCGTCGGCCGGCTGGTTCAGTGTCTCCACCAGCATCGACACACCCAGCACATCGGACAGCAGGATGAACTCCTGCCGGGTCTCGTCGCACTTCTGGCCGGTCCCGGTGAGGAAGCGGATGCCCGCCGCCCATTCCTCCGTGGTGAGTCCGACGTCCTTGACGAAGGCGTGGGTGTGCCGCACCAGGGAGCCGAGGATCTCCTTCAGCCGCTCGTCGGTGGCGCCGGCGAAGCTCGCGGCGACGATCTCCGCCGAGCGCTCCGCCTCGAACAACCCCGGCAGCGGGGCCGCGCCGGAGATCCCGGTGGTGTGTTCGGCCATGTCTCCTGCTTCCCGGCCGGCGTACGACGCGCTGGAGCCGCAGCCGGCCTGTTCGCAACGAATCTCCGCACAACGTAGCCATGGCCCCTGTGCGCCGTCCGCCGGCCGCGCAGGTGTCGTCGTGCGGTGCTCAGCCCGACGGCGTGACCAGCCCCGTCTCATACGCCGTGATCACCAGCTGCACCCGGTCGCGGGCGCCGAGTTTGGCGAGCAGCCGGGAGACGTGGGACTTGGCCGTGGCCACCGTGATGAACAGGTCCTGCGCGATCTCGGTGTTGGACCGGCCGCGTCCGACCAGGGTCAGCACTTCCCGTTCCCGCTCGGTGATGCCCTCGAGCCGACGCACGGAGGGTTCCGCACCGGCCGGGCGGTGTTCGACGAAGTCCGCGATCAGACGGCGTGTCACACCCGGCGCGATCAGTGCGTCTCCGGCGGCGACCACGCGGATCGCGGTGAGGATGTCGTCCAGCGCCATGTCCTTGACGGCGAAACCGCTGGCGCCGGCCCGCAGCGCGCCGTAGACATGGTCGTCCTCGTCGAAGGTGGTCAGGATGAGCACGCGGGTCGGCAGGGAACCGGCCGTGATCCGGCGCGTGGCCTCGATGCCGTCCATGCCGGGCATCCTGATGTCCATCACCACGACGTCGGGGCCGGTCTCCCCGACCCGCTCGACGGCCTCCGCGCCGGTGGCGGCCTCGCCGACGACCTCCAGGTCGGGGTGATCGGCCATGAGGACCCGCAGGCCGGACCGCACCAGCGGCTGGTCGTCGGCCAGGACGACCCGGACCGTCACCGGGTCTCCTGCGCGACGCCGACGGGTTCGGGCAGCGGCAGGCGCGCCGCCACCCGGAAGCCGCCCTCGGGTCGCGGCCCGGCGCTGAACCGGCCTTGCAGCAGAGCCGCCCGCTCCCGCATGCCGATGAGACCGAAACCGTGGGCCGGGCCCTCCCCGGCGACGCCGCGCCCGTCGTCGACGACCTCCACCGACAGCTCCCCGTTCCCGTAGCCGAGGGCCACCGTGCAGTGTCCGGTGCCCGCATGGCGGACCACGTTGGTCAGCGCCTCCTGAACGATACGGTAGGCCGCCAGCTCGACGTCGGCCGGCAGGGGCCGCTGCTCCCCGCTGATGTGCACCTCGACCCGTACCCCCGCGTCCGCCGTGGCCGCGGCCAGCCGTTCGATGTCCGCGAGCCCCGGCGCGGGCGCGGGCGGCGCCGGTTCGCCCGTCGCCGGGTCCGGCTCGGCCTGACGGAGTGCCACCAGGGTGCGCCGCAGCCCGGACAGGGTCTGTCTGCTGGTGGTCTCGATGGTGTGCAGGGCGTCGCGGGCCGCATCGGGTTGCGTGCGGATGACCCGGCTGCCCACCCCGGCCTGGATGGCGATGACGCCGACGCTGTGCGCGATGACGTCGTGCAACTCCCGGGCGATCCGCAGCCGTTCGGCGGTGACGGCCTCGGCCACCTCCTGTGCGCGCAGCGCCACCGCGTGCTCGCGCCGTTCGCGGCTCAGCAGCCCGAGCGTGCAGGACGCGGCCATCGCCAGCAGCCCGACGACGCCGTCCACGATCAGGAAGTCCGGGCCGTGTGCGAAGAGACCGATCGTCACCGACTGCACGCCGAGAGCGAGGGATACGGCGACGACGGACACCCTGCGCGTGCAGGTGGCGACGATGTACCCCAGGACGAGGTCCGCCGCCAGGTACGACAGGAACTGGCCCTGATACGACAAGGCCAGGCTCGCATGGGCGGTACGGCGGGGCACGACCACCGCGGCGGTGGCACCGAGAAGCGCCAGGACCAGGGCCGTCAGCGGCGTCCGCCGCAGCACCCCGACGAGCAGGCTCACCGCCGGCAGCGACCCGACGGCGACAAGAGGGCCCGAGTCCTGGGGCGCGCCCGTCACCAGGACCAGCAGCAGGAAGACGTACAGCAGGGCACCCGCCCAGGCCGTGACCGTCGCTCGCGTCACCCCCGGCACGCGCTTGCGGCGGGGACATCGCGCTGCGAAGGACGCGAGGGATGTGGTGGTCATGCCGCGAGACTAACCAGGAGTCCGAGCACCCGGCATCGGCCCGGGGACGTACACCCGGGGGCCAATCCGCCGGGCGCATTGCCTCCCACGGCCTCATGCACGCACAGGGCACCTGCCGTCACCGTTGTCGCCGTGATCGAAGTCAACCAACTCACCAAGCGCTACGGCGACAGGACAGCCGTCGAGCAACTGACCTTCACCGTGCGGCCGGGACAGGTCACCGGCTTCCTCGGCCCCAACGGAGCAGGCAAGACCACCACCTTGAGGATGATCCTCGGCCTGGACCGGCCCACCGGCGGCACCGCCACGGTCGGCAAGGCCGACTTCCGCAGCCATCCGCGTGGCCTGCGGCACGTCGGCGCACTCCTGGACGCCACCCAGGTCCACGGCGGACGCAGCGCGGCGACCCACCTGTCCGCGCTGGCCCGGAGCAACGGCATCCCGGCGCGCCGCGTCGAGGAGGTGTTGCAGGAGGTCGGTCTGGCCGAGGCCGCCCGGGGGCGCATCGGCGGGTTCTCGCTCGGCATGAAGCAACGGCTCGGCATCGCCGCCGCCCTGCTCGGTGATCCGCCGGTGCTGATGTTCGACGAGCCGATCAACGGCATGGACCCGGAAGGTGTTCTCTGGGTACGGCGCCTCTTCCGCCGCCTGGCCGCCGAGGGACGCACGGTGTTCCTCTCCAGTCACCTGATGTCGGAGATGGAGAACACCGCCGACCAGCTCGTCGTCATCGGCCGGGGCCGGCTGATCGCCGCCGAGTCGGTGGCGGACTTCGCGGCCCGCAGCACGCGCGGCAGCGTCGTGGTGGGCAGCCCGCAGGCCGCGGCGCTGGCGGCGGTCCTGACCAGCGCCGGCGCATCGGTCGAGCCGCAGGACATGACAGGCGCCCGGAAACTCACCGTGACCGGCTTGCCTGCGGACCGGATCGGGGCGCTCGCCCTGGAACACCGGATCCCGCTCAGCGAACTGACCACGAGGACTGCCTCACTGGAGGAGGCGTTCATGGAACTCACCGCCGACAGCGTCGAATACCTGGCAGGACAGCCCCGATGACCACACCCACCGCCCCGACGCCTGCCCGCTTCGCCGACCTGATCGCCTCCGAGTGGACCAAAACGCGCTCCTTGCGCTCCACTTGGTGGACGATCGCGCTGACCAGTCTGTTCGTCATCGGCTCCGCCGCCGTTGCGGCCATCGCGGACTACCACGATCTGGCGGCCGCCGGCACGAGCGCGCACAGGCCCGCGGACTTCCGGCCCTGGGACGCCTGCCCGCCGTCCGGCTACATGACGCTGACGCTGGTCGCCGCATGCGTAGGCGCCATCACGATCGTGAGCGAGTACAGCAGCGGCCTGATCCGCACCACCACCGTGGCGGTCCCCGCCCGCGGCTCGGTCGTACTGGCCAAGGCGACCGTCACCGCGGCACTGTGGATCGCCGTCGGTGCGGTCGTATCCACCGGTTCCTTCCTGGTCTCCCAGGCCATCCTGAGCGGACAGCACGCCGGAGTCTCGATCACGCACGCGGGTGTACCGAGGGCGCTCGTGGCATCGGCACTGCTGGCTCCGGTCTGCGCACTGACCGGGCTCGGCCTGGGCGTCCTGATCCGGCACAGCGCCGCGACCATGGCCACCTGCGCCTTCACCTTGCTGATGCTGCCCACGGTCTTCTCACAGGACAAGCGGTGGTCCGCCGACATCCGCCACGCCATGATCTTCAGCGCCTGGCAGCGCCTGGTCCAGAACTGGCAACCGGACCCGAGCTCCCGCACCTTCACGGCCACGGTCGCCGCTTCCCGGATCGTGTACGGGCTGTGGCCGCTGATCGCGCTCACCGTGGCCGTGCTGGTCGTCAGGAAGCGGGACGTGTGACAGCCGGCTCCGGGCAGCCCGCGCCCGGAGCCGGCGCGCGGTTTCTCCTCCTGACCCGGCTCCGCCTCAAGTCCCTCCTAGGCGGGGCGTTCTCCACCGCGCGGCGGAGGTAGTCGGACTTGGCGGACGAGGTGCCGGCGGCACGCTCCGACCAGCATGTTCGTCATGACCAGAACCACCAGGACCCCTCCGCCTCGCGTCCCCGTCCGGACCCGCCGCGCCGCCCATGCCATCGCCTGGTGCGCGGCGCCCTCGGGCCTGTGGCGCCTTGCCATGGCATCCGGCATCTACGTGGGCTACAGCGACAAGGTGCTGCGGGACGACTACGCCATACCGGGCTGGGGAGTTGCCTATGTCGTCGGCTTGTCGGTCCTGACCGAGCTGGCCGCTCTGTTCCCCCTGCTGCTCGTCCGCGACCGCCGACCGCGGTACCCCCGCGCGCTGGCACGGCTGGCCTGGACGGCTTCGGCCGTGACGATGCTGGTGGCGTTGTCACAAGTGGTGGTCGCCTTCACCGTGCGGAGCCGAACGGACCTGGCGAGCGGCACACCACGCACCGTGTGGGCCTTCGCCTACGCCCCGCTCCTCGCGGTGCCGGTGCTGCTGACGGCGGTGACCTGGTCGTACGCCAGGCGACTGCGGGCCGAGGGAGAGCAATAGCCCAGGGGCACGGACGACGGGTCCCGCCGCACTCACCCACTTGCGCTCTATTCTGGGTGATCTCTTACCGCCGTCTTCACGGTCGCCGGTGGTCCGGTGCGTACGGTTGTCCACATGGTGGTCGTCGGCCGTGGCGACCTTCGATCAGGTGTGGGAGAGCGGATGACGGCTGGTCGCCGTGCGGTGCTGGCCGCCCTGGCGGGAGGACTGCTCGCCGGTTGCGCGGGCGCGAAGAACGGCGCCGCCGCCCCCGGCTCCTCCGCCACGCCGGGAACCGGCGGGGGCGCAACGACCCAGCCGACCCCCGGCTCCGTCCCCTCGGCCACGGCCTCCGCCGCGCACCCTCCCGTCACCCGCGCGGAGATCGTGGCCCGCTACGGGCGCAGCACGCCGCACACCTGGGGCTTCGACGCCCCGGGTGTGGTGCACTCCCTGCCGCACACGACACGCGACATCGCGCTGACCTTCGACGCGTGCGGCGGCCCGGGGGGCAGCGGCTACGACCGGGCCCTCATCGACTTCCTCCGCGCACGGCACGTACCGGCGACCCTGTTCCTCAACTCCCGCTGGATCGACGCCAACCCGGCGGAATTCCACCGACTGGCCGCCGACCCGCTCTTCGAGATCGCCAACCACGGCACCCGGCACCGCCCGCTGTCGGTCACCGGCCGTTCCGCGTACGGCATCCCCGGCACCCGCGGCGCCGCAGAGGTGTACGACGAGATCGCCGGCAACCAGGCCAAGCTGACCCGTCTGCTGGGCGCCCCGCCGCGCTTCTTCCGGTCCGGCACGGCGTACTGCGACGACGTCGCGGCACGCATCGTCACCGACCTCGGGGAACGCTTCGTCAGCTTCTCCGTCAACGGAGACGGCGGCGCCACCTTCACCGCCGAGCAGGTGCACACCACCGTGTCCTCCGCCCGGGCCGGTTCCATCGTCCTGTGCCATATGAACCACCCCGAAGGCGGCACCGCACGGGGCATCGCACGCGCCGTCCCGCACCTGCTGGCCGGCGGCCACCGCTTCGTCCGCCTCTCGGACGCCCTGCACGGCGCCTGAACGCGCCCCTGGCAGCAGTACGCGCGTCCCACCACTCGTCACCGCGTCCACCTCGGACAACAATGTGTCCCAGAGGCAGGCCGGCCACCGGGAGGCGTCATGAGCACATCAGTCGAGTCAAGGGTGGTGTCCGGCCTCGAGGTCCGGTCCATCGACTACGTCCCCCTGGACGAGCGGCACGGCAAACTCTGGCACCTGGGCCCGCTGTGGTTCATGTCCAACGCGCAGATCGCCACCCTGGCCGTGGGACTGATCAGCATCACCGAGGGCGGCAACCTGATCTGGTCGCTGCTGGCCATCGTCGCCGGCACCGTCATCGGCACCTTCTTCATGGCCTTCCACTCGGCGCAGGGACCCCAGCTGGGCCTGCCGCAGATGATCCAGTCGCGCCCCCAGTTCGGCTATGTCGGCGCGCTCCTGGTATGGCTCTTCGCCTATGTGCAGTACGCGGGGTTCAACGTCTTCAACAGCATCCTCGCCGCCGACTCCCTGCACACCACCCTGCACGGCAGCGTCAAGCTGTGGGTGATCGTGGTGACCGTGGTCGCGCTCGTCGTCGCGCTGGTCGGCTACGACATCATCCACAAGGCCGAGCGGATCCTGACGTACACCTTCCTGATCGTCTTCGGGATCTTCACCGTCGGCGTCCTCGTCACCCTGCACTACCCGGCGGGCTCCTTCGACCTCGGCGCCTTCAAGTGGACCCCGTTCCTCGCCCAGTTCGGCGTGGTCGCCGGTTACCAGATCAGCTGGGCCATCTACGTCTCCGACTACTCGCGCTATCTCCCGCCGGACGTGACGGTCCGCAAGACCTTCTACTGGACGTACTTCGGCTCCGCGCTCGGCGGTATCTGGCTGATGGTCCTCGGCACGCTGCTCGCCGCCTGGGCGGGCAAGGACTTCGATACGATCAAGTCGATCAACGCCGCCGGCGACAAGGTGTTCAGCGGCTTCGGCGCGATCGTGCTGCTCTTCGCCGCCCTGGGCCTGGTGTCCGTCACCGCGCTGAACATGTACGGCGGTTCGCTGACCCTCATCAGCGGCATCGACTCGTTCAAGCGGGTGCGGCCGACACTGGGCGTACGCCTGCTGACCATCGGCCTGACCGCGGCGCTGTCCCTGGTCGGCGCGCTGGCCGCGACCTCGAACTTCCTGGCGAACTTCAACAACTTCCTGCTGCTGGTGCTCTACCTGTTCATCCCGTGGACCGCGGTGAACCTGATGGACTACTACGTGGTGCGCCGCGGCCACTACGCCATCGCGGAGATCTTCAACCCGCACGGCATCTACGGCCGTTGGGGCTGGCACGGCATCATCTCCTACCTGGCCGGCTTCGCCGCCATGATCCCCTTCTTCTCCGTCGGCACCCTGTTCGTCGGCCCCGCCGCCGAGGCGCTGGGCGGAGCCGACATCTCCCTGTTCATCGGCCTGCCGGTCTCCGCGCTGCTGTACTGGTGGCTGACCCGCTCGATCGACGTGGAGGCCGAGACCCGCGTGGCCCGGGCCGAGGCGGAGGAACTGGAGCAGGCGGCACACGAGCACCGCGAGCCCTGAACCGATGTCTTCAACGCTTACACGTGGGGAAACCCGGTCCCGGCGGTGTGGGATCGTCGACACACCCTCGCGGCGCTCCGGGTCGGCCTCGCCGTCATGATGGTGCCGGCCCTGCTCGCGCTCACGTACCTGTTTCCGGGCCATCGGCGCCTTCCAGACCGGTGCGGAGCCGCACGCGATGACCCGGGTGGGCGGTTGGTTCGGCATCGCCACGGGAGTCGTCGCGTGGTACACATCGGCGGCGACCGTGATCAACGAGGTCCACGGCCGCACCGGTAGGGGACGAGCGGCTCGCCTGACCGGCCGCAGGCCGGCGCCCGGCACAGCGGCGCCCGGAGGTCCCCGGCTCGCTTCGGCACACAGCCTGCCGGGACAATCCTCGTCATGAACGACGACATGGATGACGCCGAGAGCCGGCTGGCCAGGATCGAGCGGCTCCTGGCGAGCGGCGAGCGGGAACTGGTCCCCGCCTGGCGCCGGGCGACCCGTGGCGAGCCGCGCTGGACGGTGACGGCGGTGATCCTCGCCGCCGTCGCCCTGCAACTGAGCCTGCCGCACCACCTCATCCTCCTCCACCCCGTCTGGGCCCTGCCCGCACTGGAGTTGCTGCTGCTGGCCGGACTGATCGCGGGCAATCCCCGGCGCGTGGAGCCCCGTACACGGATGCTGCGGTACGTGGGTCTGGCCCTGGCCGCGGTCATCAGCCTGGCCAACGGCTGGGCGGCCGTCCGGCTCGTGGGCGACCTGGTGAGCGGCAAAGGGGCAGACGGCGCGGTCCCACTCCTGCTGACCGGTGGGGTCATCTGGGTGACGAACGTCATCGTGTTCGCCCTGTGGTACTGGGAGTGGGACCGGGGCGGCCCCATGGCCCGGGTCCGGGGGCAGCACCAGTACGCCGACTTCCTCTTCGTACAGATGCAGAATCCGGAGGTGGCGCCGCCCGACTGGGAACCGGCGTTCCCGGACTACCTCTACCTCTCCTTCACCAACGCCACGGCCTTCAGCCCGACCGACGTCATGCCGCTGTCCCGGTGGTCGAAGATGCTGATGATGCTGCAGTCCTCGGTGTCCCTGGTGACGGTGGTCCTCGTGGTCGCCCGGGCGGTCAACATCCTGAAGTGACCCGGCGCCCTGCGCGACAGTGCGACCGAACTCCCCGCCGAGTAGCCTGAATTGATACCGGGACACCGGCGAGCGACCACCTGGCCCGAGCCCATGACAACCTGGCCAACCTCATCGGCATCCTGGAAGACCCGGAGCGCGGCCCGACGCACGCGCGTACCTCGCTCGACCTGTGGCGGCGCCTCGTCCCACTGGACGGCCTGACCGCCTGCGAGGGGGCGCGGTCGGCTCGCGCACGAGGGCGTGCCCGAGCCGGCCGCGGGCCTGCTATGCGGTGGCGGGCTCGTCGAGGAGCCGGAGCAGTACGGCGGCCTCCTCGCGCAGCTGCGCCGCCCGGTCGGCCTGCGCCGGCGCCGTGAACTGGTCGGCGAGCGTGAGCCGTTCATCGGCTTCGGCACGCACGATGTCGGTGATGTGCTGCTCGCTCAGCTCACGCCGGGCGGCCTCGGTGGCGCCGACACCGACCGGCACCTGCTCCAGGGCCATGCCGCGCAGCTCGGCCGCGCCGACCGGCACCGCCTCGGCGTTGTCCAGAGCGGCCAGTGTGGAACGCAGGGCGTTCACCGCGACCTTGTCGCGGGCACGCATGGCCTCCCGCAGGGCATGACGCATATGCAGACGCAGGGACATGCCGTCGACCCTAAGCTGTGCCCCTGGGCTCCTCAACGGGATATCCCTTGTCGGCGAGCTGGGCGTGGTCGGGGCAGTGCCCGTTGACGTCGCCGCCGGGCTTCAGACCGGGGTTGATCGTGCCGTCGGCGTTCTGCGGCAGCAACTGCAGGACTCTTGCGTCGGCTTGGGCCGGGAGCGTCAGTACGAGGGCCGGCGAGGCGATGGCGACGGCCGGGACGGAGCGGCGGAGGCGCAGCGCACGACCGCTGGACGCCGGGGAACTGGGCGTTCCGGTACGGAACAGGGGGATGCGCACGTCGTCTCCCGGGGGCGTGAGTGCAGTGGGAACCGATCCGGAGGGACGTGGTCAGCAGTACAGGTTGTCGCCCGGTGAGACGCCGAGGATCTGGGTGAAGCGCTGGTAGGCGTCGACGCGGCTTTGGACCTGGGCGGGGTTCTTGCCGTCGCATTCCAGGGAGCCGTTGATGGACCGGATGGTCTGGCCGAAGCCGGCGTTGTCGACCATGGCGTTGTGCGGGGTCATGGATCCGGGTCCTGACTGGGTGTTCCAGTACCACAGGCCGGTCTTCCAGGCGATGGCGGCGTTGTTCTCGACCTGCCAGGGGTTGTTCAGCAGGTCGATGCCGAGGGCGTCGCCGGCGGCCTTGTAGTTGAAGTTCCAGGACAGCTGGAGCGGGCCGCGTCCGTAGTAGGCGGCTTGTCCGGCGGGGCAGCCGTAGGGCTGGCTCCGGTCGCAGTACGTGGGGTAGTTGGCGGTGTTCTGCTCGACGATGTACACGAGGCCGCCGGTCTCGTGGCTGACGTTGGCGAGGAAGGCGGCGGCCTCCTGTTTCCTGACCGTGTCGCTGCCGGTGTTCGCGAAGGCGGGGTAGGCGCTCAGGGCCTGGACCAGGCCGCTGTAGGTGTAGAAGGCGTTCCGGTTCGGGAACATCTGGTTGAACTGCGCCTCGCTCACCACGAAAGCGGACTGAGTCGCGTCCCTGCTGCTCGTGAGCGTGCTCCACGTGCCGGTGTGGGTGCCGGTCGTGGCGGCGTGGCTGGGGGAAGCGGTGAGCAGGCAGGCGGACAGCCCGAGAGCAGCTGCGAGGACGGCCGCGGAGGGGGACTTGGCCATGAGTGGGGGGTGGCCTTTCGGTGGGTGGGGGAAAGTACCGCGCCGAACCTAAAGGTATGGACCAATTCCGTCAAGGGGCGAAGTAAGCCTTCGACGACAGCAGTTGGGGGACAGCTTGGTGGCTTGAATCTCGGTCATGTCACATCGCGGCGAGCCGTCTCGTCGTACGTGTGCAGCAACCGTGGCGAAAGAGGAGAAGGGCCCTATGTCGACCGATGAGGCAACCCGCAACAAGGTGACGCTCGCTCGTTTTCATGACGCCGTGAACTCCGGTGATCCGGAGGTCATTTCGAAGACCATCGATGAGCTCGCCGCGCCGGACATGCTCTTCCATGCGCCGGTGCCGATGGGCATGACGGGGGCACAGGCGCTCAAGCAGGTGTGGACCGTGCTTCTCCATGCCTTTCCCGACATTCATGTAGCGGTCGACGACGTGATCGCCGAAGGTAACAAGGTCGTGGCCAGGAACACGGTGACCGGAACCCATCGGGGCGAGTTCCGGGGGCTGGCACCGACCGGCAGGTCCATCGCCTACGGCGAGATCTTCATCCTCCGCTTCGAGGGCGGCCGGATCGCCGAGATCTGGGGCGTCGTCGACGTCTCCTCACAAATGCGGCAGCTCGGCGCGCAGTGACGCTTCGGGACCGCCGGAGAAGCCGAAGGGGGCGTTGTCGGTGCGGATGCCTGGGCGGAAATCCCTTTGCCCGGGTTCGTGGCGTGAGGGCGACGCCTGCGCACCGGGCCCCGGCCAGGTCCTCGAAACCCGCGCTGCACCACCTGGCCTCGGACCCCGACCCGCACGTCCGGGCCATGGCAGTGGAACTCGTCGGCAAGTTCGCTCGCTCCGATGCGCGCGCCGCTGCTGCCTTGGAGCAAGCCCACGCCGACGACCCGAGCCCCGCCGTGCGGAAGAAGACGGGCTGGTGCACGCCCGGGGGGTCGGTCTACGAACGGTCTCTTCCGCCCACCCGCCGACCGCGCACACCCAGCTGACCGGCAACGGGCTGTGGGCACTCGTTCAGCAGGGCGTCGAAGGCCGCGTCGGCGGAGCCGGCAGGGAACCGGCGCCGGGCGGTGGAGTGGTCCGGTGACGGGATCACGTAGTGCTCTGCGAGACAGGAGAGATCTCCCCAGCTCTCACGGGCATGAACGCGCATCAGGATCTGCCCGCACCTCGTGCAGGCGATCCACGGTACGCGGACAAGGCCGGTCTCCTCCGGGTCGGGCCCATCGGCCGGTACGTCGTCGGTGCGGACACCGTGGTCGATCAGCTTGAGACGGGCCGGCGCGTCATTCCCATGGCATCGGAGGATCCTGGGCGTGAGCACCTCCCGCTCGCCCCAGGACTCCGCGAGCACCGAGATACGGGCCCGGACCGTCTCGCTGATCGGCACCTCGTGGTCGAGGATCCCCGAGACCAGCAGGCCGAGCCCCGCCTCCTGCTCCCCGATGTCCCAGCAGTCCCTGATCTCCTGCGCCTCGGCCTCCGGCAACAGGGCGGCGAGCCGGTTCCAGAGAACGACGTCTTCGGTCACCGGACAGACGCTAACAGCACGGCACACAGGTGCGGCGGACCGGGGAGGCAACGCCGCGAACGATCAACGCGCCCCCCACACCGGGACGATGAGGTGCTGAGCCCCTGGACCAGGTCCCGGGCACGCCATCGGCAGGAATCAGTCGGGGAGGGCCCCCAGCATGGTGCGTGCGGTGACGGTCGCGTCGTAGTCCTCGGGCACGCCCGGAACCAGGATGATGTCGCCCTCGATGTGCCGCGACCGCAAGGGCGCGATGGCCTGGTACGCGTCGGAGTCCCACCAGGCGCGTGCCTGGTCGATCGACGGGAAGGAGATCACGACGACGTGCCCGGGCCAGGTGCCTTCCTTCACCTCGTGCGACGCGCCGTGGACGAGGAACCGGCCGCCGTACGGTTCGAAGGTGGCGGTCACGCGCGCAATGTACTCGGCGATCTCACGGTGCGGGGCGGCTTCCTGCAAGTGGGCTATCGCGTACGCCGACATCGTGGGTCCTTCCGGCCGGTTGGCTGCTGTTGCGCACGATCTTGCCGTAGGGGCGGGCCGTGGTCGATGGCCTTTCAGGTGATCAACGCCGCTGGCGGGGAAGATCCGGGCGCCGGAGGGTCGAGATCCAGCCACCGCTGCCGTATCTCGGCCAACGCCCTGACATGGTGTTTTACAGTGGCTGGCATCAGTTTTGGCGATATCACCTGTGAGGTATGCGCGAAGATGCCGACTGAAACGCTCGAGTTTCAGGTAGAGGCCCGTCAGCTGCTGCAGCTGATGATCCACTCGGTCTACTCGAACAAGGACGTCTTTCTGCGGGAGCTCGTCTCCAACGCGTCCGACGCACTGGACAAGCTGCGCCTGGCGAAGCTGAGGGACGACGCGCTGGACGCCGACGTGTCCGATCTGCACATCGAGATCGACATCGACCGTGACGCCCGCACGCTCACCGTGCGGGACAACGGCATCGGGATGTCGTACGACGAAGTCGGACAGCTCATCGGCACCATCGCCAACTCCGGCACCGCCAAGTTCCTCCAGGAGCTGCGGGAGGCCAAGGACGCGGCTGGGGCGGAGGGGCTCATCGGCCAGTTCGGCGTCGGGTTCTACTCCGGCTTCATGGTGGCCGACGAAGTCACCCTGGTGACCCGGCACGCCGGCGAGAGCCAGGGCACCCGCTGGACCTCGCGCGGCGAGGACACGTACACGCTGGAGCCGGTCGACGACGCGCCGCAGGGCACCTCGGTCACCCTCCACCTCAAGCCCGCCGACCCGGAGAACCAGCTCCACGACTACACCTCCCCGTGGAAGATCAGGGAGATCATCAAGCGGTACTCGGACTTCATCACCTGGCCCATCCGGATGCTGCCCGAGGGCGCCGGTGACAGCGACGAGACGCCCGAGCACGAGACGCTCAACTCGATGAAGGCGCTGTGGGCGCGGTCGCGTGAGGAGGTGTCCGACGACGAGTACCACGAGCTGTACAAGCACATCGCCCACGACTGGCGCGACCCGCTGGAGACGATCCGGCTCCAGGCGGAGGGCACCTTCGAGTTCCAGGCCCTGCTGTTCCTCCCCGCGCACGCCCCCCACGACCTGTTCACGAGGGACTTCACGCGCGGCGTGCAGCTGTACGTCAGGCGCGTGTTCATCATGGACGACTGCGAGGCGCTGCTGCCGCCGTACCTCCGCTTCGTCAAGGGCGTCGTCGACGCCGCCGACCTCTCGCTCAACGTGTCCCGCGAGATCCTCCAGCAGGACCGCCACATCGAGATGATGCGGCGACGGCTGACGAAGAAGGTCCTGTCCACGGTCAAGGACATGATGGCCAAGGACCAGGAGCGTTACGGCACGTTCTGGCGGGAGTTCGGCACCGTCCTGAAGGAGGGGCTGGTCACCGACCCCGACAACCGCGATGCCATCCTCGCCCTCGCGTCGTTCGCGAGCACGCACCACGACACCGAGCCGACCACGCTCAAGAGTTACGTGGAGCGGATGAAGGACGGCCAGGAGGACATCTACTTCCTCACCGGCGAGTCCCGGCAGAGCATCGAGAACTCCCCGCACATGGAGGCCTTCCGGGACCGGGGCATCGAGGTGCTGCTGCTCACCGACCCCGTCGACGAGGTGTGGGCCGACGCCGTCGGCGAGTACGAGGGCAAGAAGCTGCGGTCCGTCGCCAAGGGGCAGATCGACCTCGACGCCAAGGACGACGACAGCTCCGAGGGCGAGCGGGAGAAGCAGTCCGAGGACTTCGCCGGCCTGCTCGGCTGGATGAAGGAGCAGTTGGACGAGGACATCAAGGAGGTGCGCCTGTCCTCCCGTCTCACGGTGTCCCCGGCCTGCGTCGTCTCCGACGCGAACGACCTGACCCCGGCGCTGGAGAACATGTACCGCGCGATGGGCCAGGAGGTGCCGAGCGCCAAGCGGATCCTGGAGCTCAACCCGGACCACCAGCTGGTGAAGGGCCTCAACCAGGCGTACAAGGAGCGCGAGGACCGCACGGGACTCACCGAGAGCGCCGAACTCCTGCACGGCCTGGCCGTACTCGCCGAGGGCGGCCAGCCGAAGGACCCGGCCCGCTTCGTGAAGCTGATGGCGGACCGCCTGGAACGCGCGCTGTAGCCCGGTTCCGTCAGAGGCCGGCGGCCCGTCCCCGGGAGCGGGGCAGGCCGCCGGCCGCAGGTACGCCGCCCGGCACGGCGGCGGCTGGTGCGCGCCCTGTGTCACTTCGGAACAGCACGCGTTGCTCGGCGCCGCCGCAGATAGCCCAGGGCGCCCACGGTGACGACCAGCGGCCACAGCAGATACCAGCCCGTCATCACAAGGAGTGCGGCGACGGCGACAAGGGCGAGCAGTGCGCAGCGGCGGGACAGGCTCCCTCGGGGCAGGAGCCGCAGTGCGGCGGCCGTGCCCAGCGCGTACACCGTGACGAACGACCCGGTGGTGAGCAGCACGAGCGGCCGCGTGCCCACGCCCGCGACCGCGGTGGCGGCCAGCGCGAGACCCGAAAGCCCTGATACGACCGCCAGGCTGCGGCGTGGTACCTCGCCGACGCTGCCGCCCCGGGCGAGCCAGGCGGGCAGTGCGCCGTCCCGGCCGAGCGCGCCGCCCAGCCGGGCCGCTCCGGCGAAATAGGCGTTCATCGTGCCCAGCGTCAGCAGCACGGCGACGGCCGCGGCCAGCACCTGGACCGTTCCGCCGACGCCGAGGGCCAGCAGTTCGGCCAGCGGGGCGTCGGAGGTGCCGGCGGCCGGGCCGAGCACGAGGACGCTGGTGGCGGCGACGGCGAGATACAGCACGCCGACGACGGCGATCGCCACGGCGGTGGCGCGGGGCAGGTCGCGGGCGGGCCGGCGGAAGTCGGCGGCCAGGTGGGTGATGGCCTCCCAGCCCGCGAAGCTCCACACCAGCAGCGCCGCGGCCGAGCCGACCGCGGACCAGCCGTGCGGCGCGAACGGGTGCAGGTTCCGCAGGCGGGCATGTGGCAGCGCGGCCACGACCGCGGCCAGCAACAGCGCGACAAGCAGCACGGCGAGCGCGAGCTGCAGACGGCCGGAGAAGGTCAGCCCGAACCCGTTGGCCACCGCCACGAGGACCAGCAGCACCGCCGCCGTGACCACCACGGTGCGCCGGCCGCCGCCGAGTGCCCCGGCGACGTACGCACCGGCGAACATCCCCGCCGCCGGCGCACCGGCCGGTACGGCGAAGTAGAAACACCAGCCGACCACCGCAGCCGCCCGCGCGCCGAAGGCATGCCGAACGTAGGTGGAGACCCCGCCGCCGTCCGGGTACCGGGCGCCGAGCGCCGCGAACGTGGCCGCGAGCGGCACCGACAGCAGGACCAGCCCCAGCCAGGCCAGCAGCGAGGCCGGCCCTGCCGCCCGGGTGGCCAGCGCGGGAAGCGCGATCACACCGGTACCGAGGACCGCGCCGACGTACAGGGCCGACCCCTGCCAGACGGTCAGAGTCCCCACGGGCGGAGCCGAGAGGTCCCGCGTGGCCGGCGCCCCGGTCATGCGCAGGCCTTTCCGGCCCGGCGGAAGTGCCGTGCAGCACCACCAGAAAGGGTGCCGTGACACATCGCGGTGCCCGCAGACTCGTCCCACTCGGCTGCATTGCTCATCTGCACATGTCCTTCACCGTATCCGTGCGTTGGGCGCACGCCCGGCCCGGAAGGTAGCCCGGATCCCCTGACAACCCGTGTCAGTGGACTGCGGCAGACTTCAGGCATGCGTGCGAGCCGACTGCTGTCCGCCCTGTTGCTGCTCCAGACCCGCGGCCGGATGACCGCCCGGCAACTGGCCGACGCACTCGAGGTGTCGGTGCGCACGGTGTACCGGGACATGGAGTCGCTCGCCGCGGCCGGTGTCCCGCTCTACGGCGATCCCGGTCACGACGGCGGCTACCGGCTGGTCGACGGATTCCGCACCCGCCTGACCGGACTGACCCGCGACGAGGCGCAGGCGCTCTCTCTGGCCGGACTGCCCGGACCGGCCGCGGACCTAGGGCTCGGCACCGTACTCGCCACCGCCCAGCTCAAGCTGGCGGCCGCCCTGCCCGAGGAACTGCGCGACAGGAGCGGCGAGATACGGCAGCGCTTCCACCTCGACACCTCCGGCTGGTATGCCGAAGCGGACGCCACCCCGCACCTGGCCGCCGTGACCGACGCGGTGTGGCGCCGGCGCCGCATCCGCGTCCGCTACCGGCGGTGGAAGGCCCCCCAGGAGGTGACCCGGACGCTGGACCCCTACGGGCTGGTGCTCAAGTCCGGCCGCTGGTATCTGGTGGCGGCCCGGTCGGAGCACGTCCGCACATACCGCGTCTCCCAGATCCTCCGCATCCAGGTGCTGCCCGACCACTTCGAGCGCCCCCGCGGCTTCGACCTCGCCGCACACTGGCAGTCGTACCTGACCGGCTTCGACGCCCGCCGCCTGCGCGCAACAGCAGTCGTACGACTGACACCACGGATCCTGAGGGAGCTGCCCGACCTCATGGAACCGGCAGTGGCCCGCGCCGCCCGGACCAGCGCCGGGCCACCGGGGCCCGACGGCCGGGTCCAGGTGGTCATCCCCGTCGAGTCCCCGGAACACGCCGTCGGCATGCTGCTACGGCTCGGGGCGGAGGCGGAGGTGATGGCGCCCACGGAACTGCGGGCGCTGATGACACGGACGATCAAGGCCCTCGCCGAAACGTACCAGCTTGCTCTAGACTCATGATCTAGAGATGGACAATCGGTCCAGGTCATGTCGAAAGGCTTCCCGTGGACGAGGCGGCGGACGAGCACATCATCCGCGAGGCCGAGAAGATCGCCGTGGCGTTGGGTCGCATGTTCCCGGGCCTGTGCGAAGTGGTCCTGCACGACCTGCGGGATCCCGACCATGCGATCCGGGCCATCGAGAACAACCTCTCCGGCCGCCAGGTCGGCGACTCCGCCACCGAGCTGGGACTGGCCCGCATCGAGGACCCCGACTACCCGAGCGTCATCCAGAACTACCCCAATCAGTTCCCCGACGGCCGCCCCGCGAAGAGCACATCCATCGGCATCAAGAACGCGGCGGGGGAGTACATCGCCGCGCTCTGCCTGAACCTGGACGTGTCCGTCCTGTCACCGGTGACCCTCGCCTTGTCCAATCTGGTGGCCACCGACACCGAGCACCGCGAACAGCCCCCGGAGACCCTCCGGGACCGCAACGCGCGCGAACTGCGCCGGGCGGTGGAGGAGCATGCCGCCGAGCGCGCCACGACTCCCCGCTCGCTGAGCCGGGAGGACAAAAAGGCGCTCGTACGGCAGTTGCAGCGTGACGGCTACTTCGACTCGCGCGACGCCGCACAGACCATCGCGGACCTGCTGGGTGTGTCCCGGGCGACCGTCTACAACTACGCGAAGTAGCGGCAGCGGCCGATGCGTCCACCGCGCGCCTCCTAGGAGACATCTCTCTGTGACCCCCCTTGCGAACACCCCTGAGAGCACCACCACCTCCACCCCCGCACGGACCACCCTGGCCGACCCGGACACCCCCTTCGCCGTCGTCGACGCCCACACCGTGCGGCGCAACATCGCACGCCTCAAGGACCGGGCCGACCGGCTCGGCGTCACCCTGCGCCCGCACGTCAAGACCGCCAAGAGCCTCGGCATCGCCGCCCTCCTGCACTCCGGCACACCCTGCCCGGTCACCGTCTCCACCCTGGCGGAGGCCGAGGCGTTCGCCGACGGCGGCTACCCCGACGTCACCTACGCCGTCGGCATCGACCCCCACAAACTCCCGCGCGTCATCGCGCTGTTGCGCCGCGGCGTCGCCCTGCGCATCCTGCTGGACAGCGCCGAGCAGGCGTCCCTGGTCGCCGAGGCCTCCCGCCGGGCAGGCATCCCCCTTCCCACCCAGATCGAGATCGACTGCGACGGCCACCGCGGCGGACTCGAACCCGGCGACCCCGCGCTCCTGGCGATCGGCCGCGTCCTGCACGAAGCCGGCTGTCTGGACGGCGTCCTGACCCACGCGGGCGAGTCCTACTTCGCCCACACCGCCGAGGAACAGCGCCTGGCGGCGAAGAACGAACGGGACGCCGCCGTGGCGGCGGCCGAGCGGCTGCGCGGGGCCGGCCTGCCCGTGAACATCGTCAGCGTGGGCTCCACCCCCACCGCACACGCCGCCGACGACCTCACCGGCGTCACCGAACTGCGCGCGGGGAACTACGTCTTCTTCGACCTGGTCATGGCCGGACTGGGCGTCTGCCGGGTCGAGGACATCGCCCTGTCGGTCGTCGTGACCGTCATCGGACACCGTCCCGAGCACGGGTGGATCATGACCGACGGCGGCTGGATGGCCATGTCGCGCGACCGCGGCACCGCCGTGCAGCCACAGGACCAGGGCTACGGCCTGGTCACCGACCTCGCCGGCAACCTCGTCCCCGGCCTGGTCATGACGGCCGCGAGCCAGGAGCACGGCACCCTCACGGCCCGCGACGGCGCCGACCTGCCCCACCTGCCGGTGGGCACCCGCCTGCGCATCCTCCCCAACCACGCCTGCGCCACCGCGGCCCAGCACCGCGGCTACCACGTCGTCGACGGCACCCAGCCGGCCGATCCGGCCCCGGCCATCGAGGCGTTCTGGGAACGGGTCACCGGCTGGTGAGGCCGCCCTCCTGAACCGGGCACCACCGGCGGGCGCCGGAAATCCGCTGTCAGTGGCGTCCTCGGCTCCGCTAGCGTCGGCGCAGTGACTCCAGCAGATCTCGCGGCCGTCATCTCCGACGGCATCCGTACGGCCATCCAGTCCGGACGCATCTCGGCACAGGTGCCCGAGGAGATCCGTGTGGAGCGCCCCCGCCACCGCGGCCACGGGGACTACTCGACCAACGTCGCCCTGCAGCTCGCCAAGTCCGCGGGCCTGCCCGCCCGCGCCGTGGCCGAGGCACTGGCGCCGCTGGTGAGCGCGGCCGCCGGGGTCGCGAGGGCGGAGGTCGCGGGACCGGGATTCCTGAACATCACGCTGGACAGCGCCGCGATCGGGGCCCTGGCCCGGGACATCGTCCTGGCCGGGGAGGCGTACGGCCGCACCGACGAGTTGGGCGGCCTGCGCCTCAACCTGGAGTTCGTCTCCGCCAACCCCACCGGTCCGGTCCACATCGGCGGAGCCCGCTGGGCGGTGGTGGGCGACGTCCTCGCCCGGCTGCTCGAGGCCGCGGGCGCGGATGTGTCGCGGGAGTACTACTTCAATGACGCAGGCGTGCAGATCGACCGCTTCGTCCGCTCCCTGCTCGCCGCGGCGCACGGCTCGCCGGTGCCCGCGGACGGCTACAGCGGCGCGTACATCGGGGAGATCGCAGCCGCCGTGCTGCGACGGCAGACCGGCGCCCTGGATCTGCCGGAGACCGAACGCTACGCCGTGTTCCGGGCCGTGGGCACGGAGCTGATGTTCGACGAGATCAAGACGTCGCTCGCCGCGTTCGGGACCCACTTCGACACCTACTTCAACGAAAAGCTTCTGCACGACCGGGGGGACTTGGACGCCGCCGTCACCCGGTTGCGCAACGGCGGCCACGTCTTCGAGCACGACGGCGCGGTGTGGCTGCGCACCACGGACTTCGGCGACGACAAGGACCGGGTCCTGGTGAAGAGAGACGGCTCCTGGACGTATTTCACCGCGGACTGCGCGTACTACCTGAACAAGCGGTCCCGGGGCTTCGAACGGGTCGTCGTCATGCTCGGCGCCGACCACGCCGGCTATGTGGGCCGGATGCGGGCCATGGCGGCCTGCTTCGGCGACGATCCGGACCGGCATCTGGAGATCCTCATCGGCCAGTTGGTCAACCTGGTCAGGGACGGCAAGCCGGTCCGGATGAGCAAGCGGGCGGGTACGGTGCTCACCCTCGACGACCTGACCGAGGCGGTCGGCGTCGACGCCGCGCGGTACGCGCTGGCGCGGGCCGGCGTGGACGCGATGATCGACCTCGACATCGACCTGCTGACCCGGCAGTCGAACGACAACCCCGTCTACTACGTCCAGTACGCGCACACCCGGCCCTGCTCCGTCCTGCGCAAGGCGAAGGAAGCCGGGATCGACAAGGGTGCCCCGGAGGACTTCGACCCCGCCCTGCTCAGCCACGGGCGGGAGGTGGACCTGCTCGGCACGCTGGCCGAGTTCCCGCAGGTCGTGGCCACCGCGGCCCGGCTGCGCGAGCCGCACCGGGTGGCGTACTACCTGGAGGCGCTGGCCGGCACGTACCACCGCTTCTACGACACCTGCCGGGTCCTGCCGCGGGCCGGGGAGACCCCGGACGCCCGCACCCGGGCCCGGCTGTGGCTGACAGAGGCGAGCCGGCTGGTCCTGCGCAACGGCCTGCGACTGCTCGGGGTCTCGGCCCCGGAACGGATGTAAGCACCACCGGCAACCAAAAGAACGCCGAACCACCGGCCGCCGCCGGCGCTGATCACGCTCGTGGCGACCGGCGGATGCCGCCCTCACCCTTCGGCTCATGGCTGAAGCGCAGGGAGTACGTACGGCCCTCGACACCCCACTCTCCGGCGGGCGGCCTCAGCCCGGCGTCGATCGCGCGCAGGCTGGGGCGCCCGATATGGGCGTAGACCAGGCGCCGCACCCCATGCTTGGCCGCCCGCTCGGCAACGGCGCGGACGCTCGCGTGGCCGCCCACGCCGCCCCGGAACCGTATGGGCCGGTCCCAGGCCGCCGCCTCGGCGAACATCAGGTCCGCCCCCGCGGCCCAGGCCGGGAATTCCCAGAATTCCGGTGCCCAGACCACCACCACGCCCCCGGCTTCGATGCGATACCCGTACGCGGGGTGCGAGGTGTGGACCACGGGATGGCAGCGCACCAGCACTTCGCCGATCCGCAGGTCAGTGGCGAGTACGCGGACATCCCACATGGCCGCACGCCGCCGCAGTACCGACCGCAGCTCGGAATGCTCGTCGCAGACCAGCCACGCGTCCAGCCGCCCGGGCGGCGGTTCTGCTCCGGGTCCGCCGTCGAAGGCCACCCGGTGCCCCGTGCACCGCAGCAGCAGGCCCGCCGGGGCGAACCGGGGCGAGTTCATCGCTCCCACACCGAGGAGCGTCAGCCTCAGCCAATGGCTCATCGAACCTCCCGGGCGGGCCGCCTGATGAGGTCGGGCAGGGCGCACACCGACACCTCGCACCCCCGGCGGTCACCGTGGGTCGGGCCGGGATTCGTAGTGCAGGGTGTGGAAACGGCCGGCTTCCTCGCGGCCCGCCGGGTCACCGCCCAGTGCCCGCACCGCCGCGATCGCGTACTGCTGTTCCCGCGCGTCGGTGAAGCGGCGCTGGGGATAGGTGCGGGACACCTCGACGGTGGTGCTCAGGCCGTGTGCGGCCAAGGTCCGGACGATCGGGTGGTACGACACCGTCCGCAGCACGAACGCGCTGACCCATACCGGCCTGCGGGCACCGTCCAGCAGGGCCCTGAAGGTGCGGTCGGTGATGTAGCTGCCGCCGCCTGTCAGCGTGATGAGACCGACCTCGGCGAGCGCACTGCTCAGCGCAGGACCTGGTGAGCCCTGTTCCAGGTCGTCGGTGAAGGCGGCGTCCAGGAGCCCCACCTCCAGCGCGTAGTCCACGGCGGGGCCCGAGACGTCCAGGCCGAACACCGGCACCGCTTCCGATCGCCGCCGCTCGGCGTAGAACTGTTTGTCGGATGCCGCGAGTTGTGCCGTCGACATCTGCTCGCAGGCAGGGGAGGTGTACCGCTCGTACATCTCCGCCAGCGTCACATCGTGGTTGAGCAGCGCGGCATTGATCCCGTACGAGCAGCACACGTCCAGCACCGCCGGTCTGCCGGGGCGGCCGTCGTCCAGCGCGGCCCGTTCGGCGGCGGCCTGTCGGAAGACCGGCTGGGCATGGTGGGGGATCTCGTACTCCAGCGGGGCCAGCCGCCGGAAGTATGTGCGGGGGTCCGGCCGGTCGTAGATGTCGTCGAACCGCGACTTGCCGCCCGTCACGCCCTCGGTACCGTCAGAGCCCGAGCCGGCCATGCCGTACTCCTCCTCGCAGAACACATCCGTACCTCCATCATGTCTCGCCCCGGCAGCCCGCGATGCCGGCACAGACGGAACCGGCCAGGTGCACTCGGTCGCTCTGCGGCACGAGCGTCACGTGCCCGATGTACCGACCGCGGAGCCTGTCGTCGGCGTAGTCGCTGGTCGGAGCGCAGGCGCAATCGGTGCTGTGGACCTACGGTGGTCGAAGTGGCGTCGATCAGCCGAACCGCCGCAGCGCAGGAGGCCGCGATGGAGGAACACTTCGTCTGGGTGACGACCCGCCGCATTCGGCCGGGCAGCCTGGAGGACTTCGAGAGGGCGTGGCGGCCGGCCACCCACCCGGACGGCATGCGCCGTGCCTACGCCTACTGGTCCGAGGACGGACAGGAGATCACCGGGGTGTCGTTCTGGGACTCCAAGGAGGCCTGCGACGCCTGGCGGGCCTCCGAGGCCGAGGCGCAGCGGCGGGCCGGCATGGCCTCGTACGTCGCCGAGGAGCGGGAAGGCTTCTACCGCGGCCGCGAACTCGCCATCCCGAGCGGTAGCCCCGGGTGAGCGGGAACGCCGCGAGCCGGCCGCTCTTGTGGTCGCATCGCCCAGGGCCCGGCGCACTGCGCAACGACCGCCGCAGCGGGGCCTGCGTCACCGACTGTGTCCGGGGCGGCCGGCGGTCCTGCATGGGTGGCTCAGCAGCGGGAATCCAGTAGCTATGGAAGGCGCGCCTGTCATTGTGGAGCCGCCGAGCCCTGACGGTGGCCGGCGGGTCACGATCCGTGGTGAAGTCGTCGGCACTGCGTATCACCTGCTCGACGTGGTCGAGCTGCTGCGCCGGCAGGGCCTGCCCGAGACCGATACGACCCTCGACGACCCGGACCTGATCGAGTGGCGCGGCGGCGGGCCGGACGCCTGGACGGCGGCTGAGTGACCCGGGCGCTGCTGCGGAGCACCCACGCGGCGCTCCGTAAGGCCATCGGCGTGGCGTCGTCGTACGCCTGCCTGGATGCCGAGCGGCCCGTGATCGCCTACTGCATCGACTACTGCGCGGACCAGCAGTGCGATGTCAGGCCGCGGGAAGGTCCAGGGAGGGACGGGCGGCCGATGTCCTTCTGGCCGGGGACGTGGCCGATCGGAACGGGCCCCTGTGCACGGTCGACCAGCCGGTCGGTCCGCTGCTGGAGCGGATGACCCAGGCCGACTTCGTGGTCGTCCCGGTCACCGACCCCGAAGGACACCTGCTCGGGCTTCTGGAACGCGAACATCTCGAGCGAGCCGTCGTACGACCGGAAGCCGCCGAAGCGTGAGCCGTCGTTGACCCGGCCAGTGGCTACTCATCCGGCTCGTGTGGAGGGGGTCCCTCGCGCTCGTGAGTGAGCGGATTCCCCGCCGGTGAAGCCGGCCCCGTGACCTCCACGTTGGCCGGACGCAGCAGCCGGTCGCCGAGCCGGTAGCCGGGGCGGAGGATCTTCGTGCAGATCAACTGGGCGTTGTCGGTGGAGACATGATGGGTCAAGGCGTCGTGGCACGCCGGGTCGAAGAGGTCGCCCTCCTCCCCGAGCGACTCAAGTCCCAGGGCCCCCAACTGGGTTCGGAGGGTATCGGTGATGTCCTTCAGGCCCGGCGTCAGGGGCTCGTGCGCGCATGCGCGGTCGACGGAGTCCAGTACGGGCAGCAGGGCACGCAGGACGTTGCCCACGGCGATCTCGCGCACGGCCATGCGGTCCCGGCGCACCCGCTTGCGGTAGTTGTCGTACTCGGCCTTCACCCGCTGCAGGTCTGCCGTGCGCTCCTCCAGCAGACGCTGCAGCCGGGCGGGGTCCGTGTTCTGCAGCCGGCCCTCGTCCATCGTCAGCCCGCCTCCGGCTTGTCGTCGTCGACGATCTCGGCGTCCACCACTTCCTCGTCCGAGGAGGCGGCAGCGGACGCGCCCGCGTCAGAGGGGGCCTGGCTCTCCGTGCGGGACCTCTCGTACAGCGCCGTGCCGATCTTCTGTGCCGCCTCGGTCGCACGGTCCATGGCCTGTCGGATCGCCGCTGTGTCCTCGCCCTTCAGCTTCTCCTTCAGCTCCGTGAGCGCGCTCTCCGTCTCGCTCCGGGCGTCCGCCGGGATCTTGCCGGGGTTGTCCTTGATGAGCTTCTCGGTGGAGTAGACGAGCTGTTCGGCCTGGTTGCGGGTCTCCGCGTCCTCGCGCCGCCTGCGGTCCTCCTCGGCGTGCTGCTCGGCCTCGCGGACCATGCGGTCGATGTCGTCCCTCGGCAGCGCGGAGCCACCGGTCACGGTCATCTTCTGTTCCCTGCCGGTGCCGAGGTCCTTGGCGGAGACATGCATGATCCCGTTGGCGTCGATGTCGAAGGCGACCTCGATCTGCGGCACCCCGCGCGGCGCGGGCGCGATGCCGGTCAGCTCGAACATGCCGAGCTTTTTGTTGTACGCCGCGATCTCCCGCTCGCCCTGGTAGACCTGCACGGTCACCGAGGGCTGGTTGTCCTCGGCGGTGGTGAAGATCTCCGAACGCCGGGTCGGGATCGTGGTGTTGCGCTCGATCAGCTTGGTCATGATGCCGCCCTTGGTCTCGATGCCCAGGGACAGCGGGGTGACATCGAGCAGCAGGACGTCCTTGACCTCGCCCTTGAGGACACCGGCCTGGAGCGAGGCACCGACGGCCACGACCTCGTCGGGGTTGACGCCCTTGTGCGGGTCCTTTCCGGTGAGTTCCCGCACCAGGTCCGTCACCGCCGGCATCCGCGTCGAACCGCCCACGAGGATCACGTGGTCGATGTCGGACAGCTTGATCCCGGCGTCCTTGACCGCGTTGTGGAACGGGCCCTTGCAGCGGTCGAGCAGATCGGCCGTCAGCTGCTGCAACTGGGCGCGGGTGACCTTCTCTTCCAGGTGCAGAGGGCCCTCGGCGGACGCCGTGATGTAGGGGAGGTTGATGTTCGTCTCGGTCGCGCTGGACAGCTCGATCTTGGCCTTCTCGGCGGCCTCGCGCAGCCGTTGCACGGCCATCTTGTCCTTGGCCAGGTCGATGCCGTAGTTGTTCTTGAACTGCTTGACCAGGTGGTCGACGATCCGCTGGTCCCAGTCGTCACCACCGAGGTGGGTGTCGCCGTTGGTGGCCTTGACCTCGATGACGCCCTCGCCGATCTCCAGCAGCGACACATCGAAGGTGCCGCCGCCCAGGTCGAAGACGAGGACCGTCTGGTCGTTCTCCTTGTCCAGGCCGTACGCCAGCGCCGCCGCCGTCGGCTCGTTGATGATCCGCAGCACGTTCAGGCCGGCGATCTCACCGGCCTCCTTGGTCGCCTGCCGCTGGGCGTCGTCGAAGTAGGCCGGGACGGTGACCACGGCGTCGGTGACGTCCTCGCCGAGGTACGCCTCCGCGTCCCGCTTCAGCTTCTGCAGCACCCGCGCGGAGATCTCCTGTGCCGTGTACCGCTTGCCATCGATGTCACCGTGCTCCGGGAACCGCCAGCCGTGGTCGCCCATGTGCCGCTTGACGGAGCGGGCGGTGCGCTCGACGTTCGTCACGGCCTGCCGCTTGGCGACCTCACCGACGAGCACATCCCCGCTCTTGGCGAAGGCCACGACCGACGGGGTGGTCCTCGCCCCTTCCGCGTTCGTGATGACCGTGGGCTCGCCGCCCTCGAGGACCGAGACCACCGAGTTCGTCGTACCGAGGTCGATACCGACCGGACGCGCCATCCGGACTCTCCCTCCTCGCACCGTGCCCCTGCCGGCCAGGTCATGCCTATTCACAGGTCGGGTACCCACCGCAGGGGGCGCCGCGCGCGTATCAGCTGCAGGTACGGATCGAGTTGCCCATAGGTCTGAATAAAACGTGACGCCGGAGCCGGGCGGCCTTACGCGCCCGTGGAACGACGGCCGCTTCCATGGTCTGACATGTCCCGCATACCCGCCACGCCGCCTGCCGCACACGGGTGGGGTCGATTACAGACAGTGTCCGGCGGTGTCTCCGCCGGGGCCGTCGGCCGGCGCGACGCCGATGTCCGCGGTGCTCTGACCGCTGGACGCCGCCGCGACCCACGGCAACGCCCGGCGCGAGGACCTGCGGCCCATCCCCGAGGAGCCGGTGGGCACGAGGTCGGGAACGGGTTGAGCGGCCGCCACGGTGTCCCGTGCGATGCGCAGGCGCCGCCTCCGGGCGGCGGCCGCGATCGCCGCGGTTTTGCTGGAGAAGTAGGGGTCGAACATCCGTGGGGAGATGCCGATGGCCTCGGGGTCAGCGGTTCGGCCGGTGCGCGGGGGTCCGCTGTCCCTCCGTGAACTCCCAGACCAGGTCCAGAAGTTCGGCCGGAGTCTCGATCTGGGGCAGGTGCCCGCTGCTGCGGATGAGCGCGAACCGGGCGTCGGGGATGGCTGCCGCGTAGACCCGTCCGTACGCGGTGTCGACGACCCGGTCGCTCTCGCCCCAGGCGACGAGCGCCGGGTGCGTGACCCTGGGTAGACGCTCGCGGAGGGTGGGATCTTGCATGGCGTGGGGCCCGGAGTAGATCTGCAAGGTGGCGCGGTTGGCGGCCATCGTCGCCCGGGCGGCCTCCGGAAGGGAGGTGGGATCGACGGCGAACTTTGCCGGGTCGTGGAAGGCGAGTGCGGACAGCTCGGCGGGGGTGAGGGAGAACGGGTCCGCGACGGGGTGGCCCGGTACCCGGATGCCGGCGGCGTTGACGAGGACGACCCCGCTGATCCGGTCGCTGCCGAGCAGAGCCAGTTCCGCGGCGGGACCGTCGCGTACCGGCTCATCACGGCGGCGGTCGATTCGAAGTACTGCACATAGCCATCGTCGTGCTGGGCGTGACGGTGCTGCGGCGGGCCCTGGGTGCGCGGCGCGAGGGTGATCTCGCCGATTCCGAGCCGGTGTTCGGTGGTGCTGCCGTCTTCGAGGATGCGCATCATCGTGGGTCCCAGACGGATCGTCTCGCCGTCGTGCGGACCGATCAGAGAGATTTCGGCCATCACGGGCTCCTTCGTGAGAGCTGGCTCTCATGAACCTAGAGGGCTTTACCCCTTCATGCAAGTGGACTCTCGTAAAGAGAGAGGACTGCTAATATGGCTGGGGAACGACGAGGGAGGGCCACAACGAGGACGACGCAGCTCGGTGCCGGCCGCAGCAACCAGAAGAAGCGCACGCGTACGGCGATCGTCGAGGCCGCCCGCCGGCTCATCGGCGCCGGCGCCGATGTGACCATGCCCGCCATCGCCCGTACGGCCCTGGTGTCCGAGGCCACCGCCTACCGGTACTTCCCGGATCTCCCGTCCCTGATCAGCGAGGCCCTGGCCGGCAGCTGGCCGCCACCGGCCGACGCTCTGCGTCCGGTCGCGGATTCGCCGGACCCCGTCGAACGCGTCGCCTACGCCTGCGAGTTCCTGCTGCGGGGGATACTCGCCCGGCAGGGCGCGGTGCGCGCGATGATCGCCGCCACCATCACCCGCCCCGAGACGGTGAAGATGCGCCCCGGCATCCGCTTCGGCCTGATCGACCTCGCGCTCGACCCCCTCAAGGACACACTGCGGGCAACGGATCCGGACGCCTTCGCCCAGCTCGAGCGGGACCTGGCGGTCGTCGTCAGCGCCGAGGCCCTGTTCTCCCTCACCGACCTGTGCGGCCTCACTGCGGACGAGGCGGTCGCCAGCGCCGTACACGCGGCGACGACCCTGACGGAGGCGGCCGTACGCGCGACCGGACGCGCGTGACCACCACCGCTGAGCAGGTGCGTCCCCGTCGGCCATGTCTCCGGCCGGAACGGTCAAGTGAAGGAGCTCCAGGGGCGGATGCCACCGCCCGCCCGGATCCGCAAACGCCTGGGGTCCGGCGGACTTCTTTGCATGGCCTGATGCGTTTCTTGGGCTGATCACGGGATGACGGTTCGCTTGCGTACATGTTCTGCCTCTCGGATGTCGGTGCACGACCCGCACGCTCTCACCGACTCGACACCGTCCGAGGAGAAGCCATGTCCCGACGTCCGGGCCACCCCGCACGTTCCGTCACGGCGGCCGCGGCCGCGCTGGCCGCGATAGGCGCGCTCACCGCGGTGGCCGCGCCCGCCTCGGCACACACCCCCGCACACCCGCACGCGGCTGCCCGGCACGTCCTGCTGCTGTCCGTCGACGGTCTGCACCAGTCCGACCTCGCCTGGTACATCGCCCAGCACCCCCATTCGGCGCTCGCCCAGCTCACCATGGGCGGCGTGGAGTACACCCACGCGGCCACCACCAACCCCTCCGACTCCTTCCCGGGCATGGTCGGCCAGGTCACGGGCGGCGACCCGGGCACCACGGGCGTGTACTACGACGACACCTACAGCTCCGCCCTCCTGCCGGCCGGCACGACCAAGTGCACCGGCGCCAAGCCCGGCACCGAGGTCGACCTCACCGAGGACCTCGACAAGAACCCGGACTCCCTCGACGCGGGCCAGGGTCTGAGCGGCCTGCCCGGCAGCATCCTGCAGATGACCGGCGACCCCGCCGGCCTCATCGACCCCTCGAAGCTCCCGGTCGACGCGAAGACCTGCAGACCGCTCTACCCGCACTCCTACCTGCGGGTGAACACCGTCTTCAACGTGGTCCGCACGGCCGGCCTGCGCACCGCGTGGTCCGACAAGCACGCCGCCTACGACATCCTCAACGGCCCCTCCGGCAAGGGCATCCAGGACCTGTTCACGCCCGAGATCAACAGCAAGGCCACCGGCTACGCCGCGGGTGACTGGACGAAGGACAACGCCGCGACCGAGCAGTACGACGGTTACAAGGTGCAGGCCGCCCTCAACGAGATCGACGGCTTCGACCACAGCCGTACGCACAAGGTGGGCACCCCCGCGGTCTTCGGCATGAACTTCCAGTCCGTCTCGACCGCGCAGAAGCTGCCGGCCTCCGACGGTCTGACGGGCGGTTACCGGACGAAGGGCGTGCCCGGGCCCCTCGTGGTGAAGAACCTCGGCTTCGTCGACCAGCAGGTCGGCGCCCTCCTCACCGAACTCCGCAAGCAGCGCCTCGCCGACAGCACCACGGTCATCCTGTCCGCCAAGCACGGCCAGTCGCCCACCGACCCCAAGGCGCTGACCCGCATCGACGACGGCCCGCTGCTCGACGGCCTCAACACCGCCTGGAAGACCGCCCACCCGGGCTCCGGCGACCTCGTCGCCCACGCGGTGGACGACGACGCCATGCTCATCTGGCTCACCGACCGCTCCCAGGCCGCCGCCGACTTCGCCAAGGCCTATCTGCTCGCCCAGTCCGGCACGGGCAACGACATCGACGGCAAGGCCAGGCCCTTCACCGCGAGCGGTCTGAAGACCCTCCACGCGGGTGCGGACGCCGCCCGGTACTTCCACGCCCGGCCGGGCGACTCCCGCGTGCCCGACCTGGTCGGCATCACCCAGTACGGCGTCGTCTACACCGGCGGCAAGGGCAAGATCGCCGAGCACGGCGGCGCCCACGCCGACGACCTCGACGTCCCGCTCGTCGTCTCCGGCGCCGTCACCCCGCGCGGCGTACGCGTCAACGGACCGGTGCGCACCACGCAGATCGCCCCGACGATCCTGCGGCTGCTGGGCCTCGACCCGCAGGACCTGGACGCCGTCCGCGTGGAACACACACGGGCCCTGCCCCTCCGCTGACCCTCGCGCCTCCTCCCGCATCACTCATGCGGCTGCCCCGGATGGCGCAGCGGTGCGTCACTCGCTTTCGGGTGGCCGCATGGGTGACGGGCTGAGGCTCCGGCATTCGGAACGTAAACGGGCATTTCAAGTGAGAGTTATGGATTGCTGCTGGATCCGTAATGCCACGCGCGTTTCCCACGCAAATCCGGACGCGGGTTGCAGGGTGTGGCTGTGCGGCCGACCGGCCGCCGACCCGCGCATCCTCGTGAAGGGGGACCTCGTGTCCGCTTCTTCTCCCGTCCGTCGTACGACCGCTGTCGCTGCCGTCGCCGCCGCAACGATGGGCGCCCTGACGCTCCCGGCCGCGGCCGCCGGTGACCAGCCGGTCCGTACGCACCACGCAGTGGTGTACATCAGCGGCGTCCAGCACGCCTCGCAGGGCCGGAACGCCCGTTCCAACAGCTCGCTGAACAAGCAGTGGGTGGACATCACGAACAACACCCGCCGGGCGATGAACCTGAACAGCTGGACGCTGTCGGACCGGAACGGCCGCACCTACACCTTCCATCACGTGCAGCTCGCGGGCCGGGCCACCGTCCGCGTCCACACCGGCGTCGGCCGCGACACCAAGACCGACCTCTACCAGGACCGCCGCACGCGCGTGTGGGACGTCAACGCCGACACCGCGACCCTGCGCGACGCCCGCGGCCGCCTCGTCGACGCCTTCTCCTGGGGCGGCAGCCACCGCGGTGCGGGCGCCGTCCGCCGCGCCGGGACCGGCCGCCACCAGGCCGTTGTCCACCACCAGGCCGTTGTCCACCACCAGGCCGTGGTCGTCCGTCACCAGGCCGCCGGCCACGACCAGCACGCCGACCACGTCCGCAGCCACCTCCGCTGACCCGCCGACCCGCGGCCCGCGCTCCGGGTGCGCGGGTCCAGCCCCGGGCGGCCTCCTCGCCGACCGGGGCTGTCCCCTTCCCGTGTCTCACACCCGCGTCCCAGACCCTGTGCGGTGGGCATAACCCCTGGTGATCAGGTGCGGAGACACCCACGTAATGAGCGGTTCGTACGGTCACGAAAGGGTGGGATCAGGCGAGCACAGAAGAGAGGAGGCGCCCGTGGCCGCGCCGGGCTCGCAGAGCGATGGCACGACGAAGGTGCGGACGGTCTGCTCGTACTGCGGGGTGGGCTGCGGCCTGGTCCTCGACGTCGGCACGGGACCGGACGGGCGGCGTACGGTCGTGAAGGCGAGCGGGGACAAGGAGCACCCGGCGAACTTCGGGCGGCTGTGCACCAAGGGCGCGACCACCGCCGACATGCTCGCCGCCCCGGGCCGGCTGACCACCGCCCTCGTCCGGCCGGACCGAGGCGAAGAGCCCCAGCCCGCGCCCCTGGCTGCCGCCGTCACCGAGACCGCCCGCCGCCTGCGCACGATCATCGACGAGCACGGCCCCGACGCGGTCGCCCTCTACGTCTCCGGACAGCTGAGCCTGGAGGCGCAGTACCTGGCGAACAAGCTCGCCAAGGGCTTCATCCGCACCAACCAGATCGAGTCGAACTCCCGGCTGTGCATGGCCGGCGCCGGCACCGGCTACAAGCTGTCGCTCGGCGCGGACGGCCCGCCCGGCTCGTACCAGGACCTCGACAAGGCCGATGTCTTCTTCGTCATCGGCTCCAACATGGCCGACTGCCACCCCATCCTCTTCCTGCGGATGATGGAGCGGGTGAAGTCGGCGGGCGCCAAGCTGATCGTCGTAGACCCCCGGCGCACCGCCACCGCGGCCAAGGCCGACCTGTTCCTGCAGATCAAACCCGGCACCGACCTCTCGTCGCCGAGTCCGGCATCCGGGCCGGCGCCCAGGAGTGGGCCGACGTGCTGGGTCGCCTGCAACCCCGTCTGTACTCCATATGCTCCAGCCCCCTGACGGACGCCCACCAGGTGTCGCTCACGGTCTCCGTCGTCCGGTACGAGAACCTCGCGGGCCGGCCCCGCCAGGGCGTGTGCTCCCCGTTCCTCGCCGACGCCGAGCCCGGCACCCCGGTGCCGGTCCGCGTCCAGCGGGCGCCGCACTTCCGGCCGCCCGCCGACCCCGCCGCACCGGCCGTGATGGTGGGCCCCGGCACCGGCATCGCACCCTTCATCGGCTTCCTGGAGGAACGCCGGGCCCGCGGGCACCGCGCCCCGAACTGGCTGTTCTTCGGCGAACAGCACCGCGCGACGGACTTCTACTACGAACAGGAGCTGGCCGCGTTCCTGGCCGAGGGCACGCTCACCCGCCTCGACACCGCGTTCTCCCGCGATCAGCGCGCCGAGATCTACGTCCAGGACCGGATGCGCGAACACGGCCCCCTGATGTGGTCCTGGCTCCGCGACGGCGCCCGTTTCTACGTCTGCGGCGACGCCTCCCGCATGGCCGAGGACGTCGACCAGGCCCTCCGGGACATCGTCACCGTGCACGGCGGTCTGACCGAGGCCGAGGCGGCCGCGTCCGTCAAGCAGCTGGCCGCCGACAAGCGCTATGTGAGGGACGTGTACTGACGAGGCCCCGCCATGCGGGACCCCGATGCGGATCTTCGAGCCGCGGGGGACTAGCGTCCCGTTGGAGATCCGAGCCGGTTCCTCCGTGTCGAGGCAGAAGAGGACGATCTGCATGGGTGGTCACGCGATGACCGAACTGTCGGCCGACCAGCTCCCGGAGCTGACGACGGGACGTCTGCTGTCCACATGGCACGTGGACGTCCCCGCGCTGCTGCTGGTCATCGCCCTGGGCGCGCTCTACGGCTGGGGCGTGGCACGGCTGCGCCAGCGGGGCGAGCCCTGGCCGCTCGGCCGTGTCCTGGCGTTCGCGCTGCTCGGCCTGGGCGGGCTGGTGGTGGCCACGATGTCCGCCCTGGCCGTCTACGACCACGTGCTGTTCTGGCCGGCGGCCGTGCAGAACATCCTCCTCGACCTCGTCGCACCCCTGGGCCTGGCCCTCGGCGACCCGCTGCGGCTCGCCGTCGAGGCGCTGCCGGAGGCCGCCGCCGGCCGCGTACGCCGGGCCATGACCGGCCGCCTGGTGCGGGTGTTGACGTTTCCGCTGGTCAGTACGGCTCTGGTGCTCGCCACCGAGCTGACGGTGTACTTCACGCCGTACTTCGAGACCGCCCTGCGCGTGGGCTGGCTGCACGAGCTGATGTATCTCCACCTGCTCGCGGCCGGCTGCCTCTTCGTCGTACCGGTGCTGACCCGTGAAGAGGCGCTGCCCTCCTGGTGCACCCACCCGGTACGGGCGGGGCTGGTGTTCCTGGACGGTGTCGTCGACGCGGTCCCGGGCGTGGTGGTGATGACGCACAGCACGCTGATCGCGGGCGCCTGGTACCTGCACCACGCGCCGACCTGGTCCCCGGACGTCCAGCACGACCAGCAGATCGGCGGCGGGGCGATGCTCAGCATCGCCGAGCTGGTCGCACTGCCCTTCCTGCTGGTGCTCCTGTTCCAGTGGGCGCGCGCGGAGCGGGCCCAGACGGCGGCCCTCGACCGCCGCCTCGACGCAGAACTCGCTCCCGCCCCCGCACCCGCCGCGGACCAGGGCCAGGCACCGTCCGCCGAACGGGTACGCCCCTGGTGGGAGACCGAACAGAACGAGGTGGCCGCCAGGATCCGCAGCCACCACAGGGAGCAGTGACCGGCGTCGGACCGCGGGGGAGGGGCCCTGACTCCGGCCGCGCCCGGAGGGAGTTGACGCAACCGCCGGCGTATGTCAGGTGAGCCGGGCTGCTGTTCCTCCCAGCACTTGGTCGGGTACCGAGCACTGCACGCACCGGTGACTGCCACGCGACGAGCCCGGCGGGGCGGTTCTACAGGGCGGCGTCGTCCCACTGGTCGAGGAGGTCTTCGACCGCCTCGGGGCCCGTTTCCCCCTGCCCGTCGTGGAGCGCCTGTTCGCTCCAGATCACCTTGCCGCGTGCCAGGTAGCGGGTGCCCCAGCGCTCGGCGAACTGGCCGACCAGGAACAGGCCGCGCCCGCCCTCGTCCGTGGGGGCCGCCCGCCGCATGTGCGGGGAGGTGCTGCTGCCGTCGGAGACCTCACAGATCAGGCAGCGGTCGTACAGCATGCGGACCCGGATGGGCGGGGAGCCGTAGCGGATGGCATTGGTGATCAGCTCGCTGAGGATCAACTCGGTGGCGTACCCGATGTCCTCCAGGCCCCAGGTGTCCAGGGTGCGTGCGCAGTCGGAGCGGACCGGCGCCACGGCCGCGGGGTCGGACGGCACCTCCCACAGGGCGACCCGGTCGGAAGGCAGCAACCGGGTGCTCGCCACGAGCAGGGCGATGTCATCGCTGGGCCGCTCGGGCAGCAGCGCGCCGAGGATGTCCGTACAGGTTTCTTCCGGCGTACGGCCCACAGCGCCGGCAAGGGCGGCGCGCAGCTGTCGAAGGCCCACCTCCACGTCCCGGTCACGGTCCTCCACCAGCCCGTCGGTGAACAGCACCATCCGCGTTCCCTCGGGCAGAGTCAGGTGCGCGGTCTCGACCGGCAGACCGCCTGCCAGCCCGAGGGGCGGGGAGACGGGCACCTCGGGGAACGACACAGTGCCGTCGGGAAGCACGAGGGCGGGGCCGGGATGGCCGGCCAGGGCCACGGCGACCCGTCCGGCGACCGGGTCGTAAAGGACGTACAGGCAGGTCGCTCCGGTGACACCCGCTCCGCCCTCCTCGCCCGTCTCGTCGCTGTCGATACGGCTCACCAGCTCGTCCAGGCGCGCCAGCAGCTCGTCCGGGCTGAGGTCGAGGGCGGAGAAGTTGTGGACGGCGGTGCGCAGCCGGCCCATGGTGGCCGCCGCGTGCAGCCCGTGTCCGACCACGTCGCCGACGACCAGCGCCACCCGCGCTCCGGGCAGCGGGATGACGTCGAACCAGTCGCCGCCGACCCCGGCCTGCGCGGGCAGGTAGCGGTAGGCCACGTCGAGCGCTGACTGGTCGGGGACGCCATGCGGCAGCAGGCTGCGCTGCAGGGTGACGGCCGTGGTGTGCTCGCGCGTGTAGCGCCGTGCGTTGTCGATGGCGAGCGCGGCCCGGGCCACCAGCTCCTCGGCGACCGCCACGTCCTCCTCCTCGAAGGGCTCGGGCCGCTCGGAGCGCCAGAAGCTGGCCACGCCCATGAGGATGCCGCGGGCGCGCAGCGGGATCACCATCATCGAGTGGATGCCGTGGGCGATGATCCGGCGCGCGTTGACGGGATCCTCCTCCTGCCATCCGGTCAGGGCGGGCAGATCCGACTCGAGCACGGGTTCGCCGGTGCCGAAACCGATCGCCTGCGGGGTTTCGGCACCGAAGTCGATGCGCTTGCCGACCGGATAGAGCGGATGCTCCTCATGGATGCCGGTGACGGCCGTACGCCGCATCATCGTGCCCTCCGGCTCCCCGCCCTGGAGGATCGAGTCGATCAGATCGACGGAGACATAGTCGGCGAACCGAGGGACCGCGAATTGCGTCAGTTCCTGGGCGGTGCGGACGATGTCGAGCGTGGTGCCGATCCCGTGCATGGCGTCGTAGAGCAGCCTCAGGCGGCGCTCCGCCACGGCGGCCTTGCCGGTGACGACCTGCAGCTCGGTGATGTCGCGCAGCGTGGCCATGCTGCCGGCGGGCCCGCCATAGGGTGCGGTCGGCCGCACGTTCACCGCCAGCAGACGATCACCGGCCGCATGCACCTCGTCCGTCGTCGGCCGCCCCGAGAGCAGCAACTGCGCGAGTACGGGTTCGAAGCCCAGGTCGGTGACCGGTCGTCCCTCCGCGTCCTGGGGCAGGTCCAGCAGCCGCCGCGCCTCGTCGTTGGCGAGCAGCAGCCTGCCGCCCTCGTCGACGATGAGCATGCCCTCCCGCGCGGCGTGCAGCACCGCCGCGTGGTGGTCGTACATCCGCCTGAGCTCAGCCGGTTCCAGCCCCCGCGTCTGCCGCCGCAGCCGCCGGCTCACCAGCGCCGATACGCCCGCCATCAGCAACACCGTGCCCCCGGCGGCGCCGAAGAGGAGCGGCATCTGCCCGGCCACCCGCTCGTGGACACTCCGGACCGTGATGCCCACGGCGACGAGACCGACGACCTTGCCGTGGGCGTCGGTGACGGGGACGGTCGTGTCCACGGCCTGGCCGACGGGCGTGCCGAACGTGGAGGTGTGCGCGTGTCCGGCCAGCGCTTCGTCGAAGGTGCCGGTCACGTGCTTGCCGATCAGACGCGGATCGGGGTGGGTCCACCGGTACCCGGCCGGGCTGAACGCCACGATGTAGTCGACCCCCGACTTCTTGCGTGCCGCCTCCGCCCGCGGCTGGAGCAGCGCACTCGGGTCGGCGGACTGCATCGCGGCGAGCGTGCCCGGAGCGTTCGCGAACGCCTCGGCACCCACGCGCGAACGTTCCTGCGCCTCCCGCACGCTCGCCCCCTGAGCCTGCAGCACCAGAGCCGTCACCGCTGCCACGCCCAGCAGCACCAGGAGCACCAACTGCAGGACGAACACCTGACCGGCCACGCTGCGCACGCTGAATGCCGTGCGACGACGTGGGCGCGGGGCAGGCGCGGGTGCCCCGGTGCCCGTGGGGTCTGCCCGCGCTTTGAACAGGCCGAAAAGCCCCTTCATGGTCCCTTCTTAGCACCAGCCGGTACCCGCTGCTTCCCGTGGTCCACCGCACCATTCGGCATGTGTCGGCACGGCCGCGCAGCGCGGAGCCCCGGTTCTCAGCCGCCCGATGTCCGCAGGTGAACGGTCGGTCAGGTCTGCCGGGCGTGCATCGGGTGGTGGGCGACCTCGTCCGGGCACCTGCGGTGCGGCGTGCGCGTCTTCCGGTCGCGCTGCCAGTCGAACGCCGCGAGAGCCAGCGACGCCGCCATGCCGACGAAGGCGGCGCCCAGCGCGGTCACGACCGCGGTGCGGTAGTCGTGGTTCCTGTCGAGCACCAGGTAGAAGAGGCCCGGCAGAGCGGCGGTGCCCACCGCGGCACCGAGCCGTTGCCCCGTCTGCAGGGCACCGCCCGCCGCGCCCGCCATGCGCACCGGTACCTCCCGCAGGGTCATGGTGATGTTGGGGGAGACGACGAAGCCTCCGCCGATGCCGCCGAGGAACAGCACCGGGGCGGCGACCCAGGGAGCGATGCCGAGCGGCGCGAAACGGAGCAGCAGCGCCGTACCGCCCAGGCCGACGATGGCACCCGTGAGGCCGCACACGGTGAGCAACCGGCCGAACCTGTCCACCAGCCGGCCGGCGACCACGGCCGCGCCCGCCGAGCCGAGGGCGAACGGGGTCACCGCGAGACCGGACCGGAGCGGGGAGAAACCGAGACCGTGCTGGTAGAAGAGGGCGAAGACCAGCCAGACGCCGCTGAAGCCGATGAAATACAGGGTGCCCACACCGGCGCCGACGGCGTAGCCGCGCACGGTGGTGAACAGCCGCGGGTCGAGCAGCGGCTGGGCGCCTGTGCCGACCAGCCGGCGCTGCCACCGCGTGAAGACGGTGAGGACGGCGACGCCGAGGAGGAACAGCCACCAGCGGCTGCCGGCGCCGCCGGATTCCGCCTGGACCAGCGGGTACATCAGCGCGAGTACACCGAGGCCGAGGAGCAGCACACCGGGCAGGTCGACGCGGCCCCGCCCGGACCGCCGGGTGCGGGGCAGCAGGCGGCGGCCGAGCAGCACGGCGACGATGCCGATGGGGACATTGACGTAGAAGATCCACCGCCAGCCCTGCTCCCCGGAGGCGAGGGCGAGGATGGCGCCGCCGGTGATGGGCCCTGCGGCGGAGGAGATGCCGACGGTGGTGCCGAAGAAGCCGAAGGCGCGGCCGCGTTCGGCGCCGCGGAACATCTGCTGGATGAGCGCGGAGTTCTGGGGTGCCATGAAACCGGCCGCCAGGCCCTGGGCGAGGCGGGCCACCACCAGCAGGGTGATGTCGGGAGCCGCCCCGCATGCCGCGCTGAAGATCACGAATCCGCCGAGCGCCAGCAGGAAGATGCGGCGCCGGTCCAGGGCGTCGCCGAGGCGCCCGGCGGTGACGAGGGCGAGGGCGAAGGTGAGGGCATATCCGGAGACCACCCACTGGACCTGGGCGGGGGAGGCATGCAGGTCGCGCTGGATGGTCGGCAGGGCGACCGCCACGATCGTCACGTCCAGCAGGCTCATGAATCCGGCCACCAGGGTGACCCACAGGGCCCGCCACCGCTGCGGATCGGGTTCGTACCCGTCCTCCTGGACGCCCGGGCTGCGACCGCCTGCCGCTGACGCCGTCACATGCGCTCCTCTCCCAGGCCGCTCACACCGGGATCGCCGGGACCACATCCGGGTGAATCAGGTTCCCGCACCGCGACATGGGCACACACCACAGAGTTCAACCGGATCCCCGCGGGAGAAAGTCCCGCACCGGCCTTCTTGGCCTTCTTCCGCCCGGTGCGGGGGCGCTCCCGGCTTGTCGGTGACGGCTAGGCCAGGGCGTCCGCCATGACCGTGGTGACGACCCTTTCGACCTCTCCGACCGCCGGAGGCGCATCTTCCCGGCCTGCGAACAGGAGGTGGGCGGCTCCGACGAGGGTGGGCGCGAGCGTGTCGATGTCGGCGCCCGCTGTGAGCCGGCCCAGGTCGCGTTCCGCGGCGAGGTAGGAGTGGATCATGCCGGTGGCCTGCCTCAGCACGGGAAGGCCGCCGCCGGTGACCTCGCGGAGTCTGGTGCGTACGGCATCGCGGGAGATGACCAGGCCGACGATGCTCAGGGTGATCGAGTCGAACAGATCGGTCAGCCCGCGGGTCAGGGTGGCGACGACGGCGCCGGTACCGGCGGACTCGCGCAGCGCGTCGGCCTGGGCCTCGATCCGGCCGACGTGGTCCAGCACGAACTGGGTGAGGAAGTCGTCGAAGTCCGCGAAGTGCCGGTGCAGCAGGCCCTTGGCGACTCCGGCCTCGGTGGTGACCGCCCGACTGGTCAGTGCGTTGGCCCCGTCCCGGAGCAGGACGCGTGCCGCGGCGGCGAACAGGTGCTCACGTGCGTCGCGCAGAGCGATCCCTGTCGGCACTGCACACCCTCCCTTTCACGAATCGGGCCCGACCCGTTGCAGAGTGGGCACGTGCCCACTTAGAGTGGGCGCATGCCCACTTTACCTCCCGCACACCATGGCCGCCTCACCGAGAACGAGGCCCCTGCGCAGCGGCAAGTAGCCCAGTCCTACGGCGCGGACGCCGAGCGGTACGACCGCACCCGGCCCCGCTACCCCGACGCCCTGATAGAGCGCATCGTCGCGACCAGCCCCGGCCGCGACGTCCTGGACGTGGGCGCGGGCACCGGCATCGCCGGACTGGCGTTCCAGGCCACCGGTTGCACGGTGCTGGGTGTCGAGCCCGACTCGCGGATGGCCGATTTCGCCCGCCACAAGGGACTTGACGTCGAGGTCGCCACCTTCGAGGACTGGGACCCGGCAGGCCGGACCTTCGACCTGATCATCGCCGGTACGGCCTGGCACTGGATCGACCCGGTCGCAGGCGCCGCCAAGGCAGCCCGCACGCTGCGGCCCGGCGGCCGGCTGGCGTTGTTCTGGAACGCGTTCCGGCCCACCCCCGAGGTCGCCGAGGCGTTCGGTGCCGTCTACGCGCGGGTGCTGCCCGACTCGCCCATCTACCAGCGCGGGATGGCCGGCCCGGAGAGTCACGCGGTCGTGGTCGCCAGGGCCGCCGAGGGGCTCGAGCAGTCAGGTGCGTTCGCCGAGCCCGAGCAGTGGCACTTCGACTGGGCCCGCCACTACACCCGCGACGCATGGCTGGACCAGGTGCCGACCTTCGGCGGCCACGGCCAACTCCCGCCGGACGAACTGGACGCACTCCTCACCGGCATCGGCGACGCCATCGACTCGATGGGCGGCGGCTTCACCATGCACTACACGGCGCTGGTCCTCACCAGCGTGCGCACCTCCTGAGGGCTTCCCAGGAGACGAGGACCGGCATCGGCGCCGTACCGCCGAGGCAGGTACCGACGCGGGTGACTCGACTGAGGCATGGCGAGCGTCGGATTCTGTCAGACCTCGCGGTCCAGGACGCGACGGGCAGCCTCGGCCTCAGCCGCCGGCGGGGACAGCTCGTCCAGGGTGTCGAGCTCGGTGTCCGCTTCCAGTTCCCGCTCCCAGGCAGCCGCAAGCCGTTCCTGCTCCTCACGCGGCTTGGCACCGATCGAGTCCCGGTGCTCCGGGTCCAGGGCCGCCAGGAATCGATCGACCGAGTCCGTCGGCATACCGTGCTCCTTGTCGCAGGGAAGGATGAGAGCCACTCCTGGCCCAGCATGGCCAAACGGGCCCGCGCTGACCGCATGACACCGCCCGGGAACACCCTGATGGCCCCGCCGCTCACCCCGGATTGGTGTGGTGCGGTTGCGCGGGGGTGTGGTGTGTGTCCTTGATGTCGCACTGCGGGCGCAGTGACCGCAGGGCCATCCGGGTCGGTTGTGCCTCGACGGTGTCGTGGTCCGGCACGACGGCTGTCCGGAAGGAACGGCCGGCCAGGAGCGAGATGAGCCACCAGGCGGCCGTGTGCGGGTCGATGTCGTCGCGGACGTCACCGGCGGTCTGACCGCGGCGCAGCAGGTCGGCGAGCGTGTCGGCGAGGTGCTGGTGGACCTGGCGAAGAGGCTGGCCGAGGTCGGGATCGTGCGCCAGGGCGCTGGCGCCGGCGAAGAGGAAGCCGTGGGAACCGGGCCGGTGGAAGCGGTCCATGTGGGCGGGGTCGAGGAAGACCGCCAGCACGTCGGGGACCGGCCGACCCGTGTCGGCCGCCTGGTGCAGCAGCGCGGAGACCGCGTCGGTGGCGTGGTCGAGGACCGCCCGGTACAGCGCGGACTTGGAGCCGAGGTTCTGGAAGACGACGGGCTCGGTGACGCCGACCTTGTGGGCGATGTCGGAGATCTTGCCGCGCTGGTATCCGGTCTCGGAGAAGACCTCGGTGGCCGCGGCGAGGATCGAGGAACGCCGCTGCGTGGCGCTCAGGCGGGTACGCGTGCGGGATCGGGGCTGGGTCACACCGGTCAGCACCATGCCTCTCGGACGCCCCATGCAGGGCGGGTCGCACGCGGACACCCCCGGTGGTGACGATCGTGACTCCGCGCGCCTACGAGCTCTTCGGGGCCCTGTGCTTCGTCGGCCGCCGTCGCCGCGCCTTCGCCCACCTCGCGGAGCTCAGCGGAGCCGCACCGGGCGACCGGGTCCTGGACGTCGGCTGCGGTACGGGCTGCCTGACCCGGCGGATGGCGACCCGTGTCGGCCCGGACGGTGCCGTGACCGGCGTGGATCCCTCGCCGCCGGTCCTCGACTACGCCCGCGCCAGGAAGCGGCGCCAGGGCAGCGCCCCCTGCACCTACCGGGAGGGCATCGCCGAGTCCCTCGACTTTCCGGACGCCTCCTTCGACACGGTCGTCACCAGCCTGATGCTGCATCACCTTCCGCAGGAACTGCGGCCGGCGGCCCTGCGGGAGATGTACGGCGTCCTACGGCCCGGCGGGCGCTTGCTGGTCGTGGAGTTCCGCCCGCCGAGGACACGGATCGGCCGGCATCTGGTGCACGGCGGGGCAGGCCACGCCATGGCGCACAACCCGGTGGACCTGCTGGACGGGCTCGTCACGGATGCCCGCTTCGAGCTGGGCGGGCGCGCCGACGTGCGGCCGTGGCTGGTCTATGTCCGGGCGAGGCGGACGCGGTAGCGGCAGGGGATCGATCCGCCCTGTGTGACGGGGTGGGGCATGGCGAGGTGAGCACGGCAGACGCTGCTCGCGTCGCCCGGCACGCGCCAACTCCTTCGAACTCGGCCGGCACTTCGGTGACCACCTGGGTGAACGGCCACGTCGCATAGCCCCTCACGCAGGGTACGTTCGCGATCCGGACCGGCCTTGTCCTGCACGGTGGTGATCCTTATGCAGATGTGCAGCTTTGGCCCCCGCTGGTCCGCCGCCCCGGGACTGGCGGACCAGCGCCTCGAGAGGCGCCGTCGCGGGGTAAACGGAACCTACGCTTCCAGCGGCCCTGGCGGAAGGCCTACAGGTGTGTGGTCCAGGTCACGCCCGGCCCGTGTGGTGAGGAAGTCCAGCAGGGCGGTGTTGAAGCGCTCGGGCTGTTCGGCGCTCGGCAGATGTCCCGCTTGTTCGATGACGACCATGGTCGCCTGGGGGACGAGACGATGGATCGCCTCGGCGTCCGCGACGGGCGTGTAGACGTCGTCCGCGCCGACCACGATCAGCACCGGTTCCCCGACCGCGGGCAGCGTCTCGCGGTAGTCGGGGCGTTCCGCCCGGCCACGCAGGGCCGCTGCCGCGCCGCGGGGGTCGGTGGCGCGCATCATGTCCAGGACTCGACCGGCGACATCCGGCATCGCGACGACGTTGTACGCGGCGAGCATCTTGGCGATCACCTCACCCGCGTAGCCGTCCATACCCTCGGCGAGGAGCCGGTCGGCCAGGCGGTTGCGGAACTCCTTGCCCTCCTCGGTTTCGGCAGGGGCGGAGGTGTCGGACAGGACGAGGGCGCGCACCCGCCGGGGGTGACGGCGCCGGAACTCCATGGTGATCTGCCCGCCCATGGACACGCCGCCGACCACCGCCCGCTCGATGCCCAGGTGGTCGAGGAGCGCGGCGAGCTCGTCGGCGAAGTCGGAGAGGGAGACCTTCCCAGGGGTGACGCTGCTGCGGCCGTATCCCCGCAGATCGGGGGTGATGACCCGGTATCCGGCTTCGCTCAGTGCTTTGGCCTGGGGTGCCCACAGGGTCCGGTTGAACGGGTGCCCGTGGATCAAGCAGGACCGGCAGTCCGGCCGAGGGCCCGAGGTCGTCGTAGCCGATGGTGGCGCCGCGCAGATCTATGGCGTTCATGCCCGGCACCCTAACTGCATGATCGGCAGCTCGGGAGGGCACGCGGCACGGCGGCAGAGCCACCGTGCGGGAGGCGTTGCCCGGCAATCAGCCGATGAGCGAGCGGAACTCTTCGATCGTACGGCGCCGCATGGTGAGGAAGGCGAGCCAGGAGCCGTCGGCGTAGTGCAGCCGGAAGCGGGCCATCAGCTGCGTCCGGGGCCGGCGTTCGACCCGGGTCACCCAGGCTCGCGGCACCTCCCACACCGGGGTGCCGTCCAGCGGCTGGACCAGTCCGACGCGCTGGTCGGTCACGCGCAGCAGCAGCGCGCCGGAGGTGCGCGGCATCTGCGCGGCGATGCTGCCGGCTCCAGCGGACCCCGCGCCGACGGTGTTGACCAGGTGGTTCCCGAGGGACGCCCCGATCCCGATGCCCTTGGCACTCTTGGCGGGGACGACGCTGGCGTACCCCAAGAGCTGCTCGCCGGGGGGCAGTTGACTGTGGGCGGAACGCTCGCGGAGGTTGGACATGCCCATGATCATAGGTGACCCGGCGGTCCGCCCGTGGGGGACCGCCGGGGCTCAAGTCGGCGGCGAGGAGAGCGAAGAGGCTAGATTCAAGGAGTGGTGAGAAGGAAGCCCCTTCATGGCCTCGCCATGGCCGACACTAGCAGTCAGGCGGGGATCAGGTCGCGCAGATTTTCGGGGGTGACGATCCGTGAGTCCGGGTGCAGTCCGTCGGGCCGTTCCAGGCCTATGTAGGTGACGGGTCCCGCCGGAACCGTCTTCCCGTCCCACACGGTGATCGTCGTCGCGCCGTGGGTCATGAGGTCGGTGAGATAGCGGACCGTGAGCTGCTCGCGCTCGACGATGCCGCGCAGGAGCGTCGCGACCGCCACCCTGTTGCCTTCGACCCGGTTGGACGCCGGACTCCCCTTCAGGTACAGATGCAGCCACTTGGCGCGCCACCGGCCGTCGGCCCCGCGCAGGAACGCGAGCGGCAGCGCGACCCGACCCGGCCCGCGCAGCTCGGACTTCATGCGCACCGTGCGCGGCTCGAAGGGGCGGCCCTTCTGCTCCCGCTCGCGCAGCATGAACCCGAAGAACGACTCCTCGACCTCCTCGAAACCCTCTCCCGAGAAGATGTTGACCTGCGGGACGATGTAACTGCCCCGTACGGCGCCCAGCCGCAGGTTGATGAACTCCGAGGCCCCGTCGGGCGCGTCGGTGATGTCACCGGAGTGCTCGCCCTCGGCCTCGCGCAGGTTGGTGTATGACAGCCAGGAGACGGTGGCGTAGTCGGCGTTCAGCAGCAGCGCCGACAGGTCGAAGTCGGTGGTGTGCTCCGTCTGCTTCCAGTAGACGAAGAAGCGCAGCAGCTCACCGTCGACGGGGGACAGCGAGCCGCGCGGCAGCACACCGAGCCCGGAGCTGGTCGCCCTGCCGCTCAGCGGCAGCGCCACGTCCAGCACGTCCGGGTCGATCAGCAGGTGGTCCGCGGCGGGCAGCCGGCGGCGCAGCTCCGCGTCGAGCGCCGCGATCAGCCGTTTGCGCTCGGGTGCGGGCACCGGCGGGCGCGTGTCGTCGGTGACCCAGGCCCGGCCGAGGCGATTGACGAACACCCGCCGCTCGCCGGTCTCGTCCGCACGGTTGTGCAGGTGCTCGCGCACCGACAGCAGGACCCGGCCGGAGACCCCGGACACGACCTGCTCGGCGGCGGCCACGACGGCGTCGCGCTCCTCCTGCGTGAGGGCGGCGCGCAGCAGCCGGTCCAGGGAGCGGAACAGCTTGCCCGGCGCGGCCTTCAGCAGTGCGGCAGCGCCGGTGGTGTCGCTCATGCCGAGCAGCTCCTCCACCCGGCCGTCCAAGGAGCGCGCCACCTTCTCGCCGCGGGCTACGGCGAACACGTCCGCCGCGTGCGGCCACTGGGGGTACTCGTGGGGGTGCAGCCGCTCGCCCAGCCGCTTCCACATCTCGCGGTGCGCGTGCACGTCGGCGAGCTTGGCCGGCGCTGCGGCGACGACCGCGTCAAGGCCCGCGAGCAGCGCCCGGCGCGCCGCGCGGGGAAGGGCCCGCAGCCGCGTCGGCTCCTGGAGGGTCACGTCACCGCCCGACAGCGCGCAGGCCAGCCGGAGTACGTCGGTGACGGTGTCCAGCAGCAGGCCCGCACCGGCCTTCAGCCGGGCCTGGTTGACCACGGCCCGGTTCTCCCGCACCGGGATCTCCGCAGGCTGCGGCCCGTCCGCGCAGTGACCGGCGAGGACCTGCAGATCCCGCAGGCCGTCCTCGCCCAGCGGCGTGCCGCTGCCCGCCAACGCCACATACAGCGAGGCGAGTTCGTCCTCCACGGCGCCGCCCAGGTGCAGGACCGTCATACGGTCGCCCGCAGCGGCGATCAGCTCGTCGTGCCGGGCGAGCATCTCGGCGTACGTGTGCCGGTAGTTGCCGTACGCCGGAAGGGTGAGCAGATTCACCACACCGGTGCTCAGCTGCTCCAGCACGCTCGCGCGCGTCCCGTCGTCGGTGAGCGCCCCGCTGATGCACCGCATCCAGAAGTCGAAGGTGTCGGGCACGTTCGCCGGGAAGTCGGCGAAGTACACGTTGTGGCGGACGTGGTCACCGACCACCTCACGGACGGTGCCCAGCGTCGCCACGGCGGTGTCGACCACCACCCCCTCGGACAGCTGCGACAGATGCTCCAGCAGCTCCGCCGAGAGCTTGAAGCCCACGGACATCAACGCGGCGTCGAACTGGCGTGCAGCCACGGCCCCTTCCCCCGTGGGTCCCGTGGGGGAGGGCAGGCGGTGGGTATGCCGGATGATCAGGGGCTCCAGAGGGTGAACCATTCCAGCATGGTCCCAACGCGGAGCGAGCGGGCGCACCCGGTTTTAGCGGCACCCCCGCCGGCGCCGTCGGCACATACGTACCGGCGGCAGCCGGCCCGGCCCGGGGAGGGCCGGCCGGACACGGCCAGGAGAGGCGCGCTGCTCGCCCTGCGGTCAGCGGCCCAGCAGCAGCCCCGCTCCCGACACATCCGCACGGATGCCGTCCTTGTCCACCGTCACGCGCTGCAGGCTCAGAGCGCCATCGGGCGGTTTCGGTAGCTGGACGGCGAAGGAGAAGTGGTCGGCGATCTGGGGGCGGGTGAGCTTGGTCAGGGCGGTGAGCAGGGACGGGTCCAGGCCCAGTTGCTTGAGGAGCCCGGGGTGGGCGAGTGCCGTGTCCAGGAGGTTGATGCCGGTCAGGTCGTGCAGGAAGCGTGGCGCGCCGGTGAGTCGATGGAGTTTGTCCTCGTCGTGGAGAGCGGCGCGCAGCAAGCTGTCGGGGACGCCCAGACGGTGCACGATCTCCGGGACGGTCAGCAGGCTCCTGATCTTCTCCCCCTCCCGGGTGAGACGGCGCGCCGAGGCGGGGGTCAGGTGGAGGCCCTCGGTGGGCCGGGTGCCGGGCCGGTACGTCGCGAGGTCGTCGATGTCGAGCTGTATGCCGTCCACGGAGGTGGCGATGCCACGGTCCCCGACGCGGCGGACGTCGGCGGCGGCCCGCACGCTCAGGTCGCGGCCCGCGATGCGCAGGGCGCCGTGGGCCAGGACGCGGCCGGGCCCTTGGGCCGTGAACGTCACCTGGGAGGCGCCGAGTTCGCGGTTCATGTCGGCGAAGGACAGCAGGACCTGACCGTGCACCTGCCGGACGAGTGCGCCGCGCACCGTGGTGGGCCCGTCGCCGTCGATGCGGATGTCACTGGCGGTGGCCGTGACCTGGGTGAGGGTGACCCGCTGGGCCGGGATGTCCGGGACGGTGACGGAGACCGAGTCCAGGCGTCGAGCGGCCAGTTGCGTGAGGAAGGGAAAGCCACCGATGTGCACCTCGGGGGCGGCGGTGAGGTGCAGCTTGTCCTTGAGCTGTTCGGACGTCTTGTGCTCGGCGTACAGCAGCGCCCAGCGGTCGGCGAGGGTGACGAGGCAGACGAGGGTCAGCACCCAGACGAGGAGACGGGCCACGGTGGGCAGGCCGGTGGCGCGGTTACGACGGCGGCTGCCACGCCGGTGGTTGGGCGGCGCCCAGGGCACCTCGGCGTCCTCGTCCTGCCGGGGCGCCTGGCCGTCTTCGGTGAGGAAGTCGTCCAGCGGATGGTCCGCCAGCGCGGCCAGTTCGTCGTACGGGTTGCGCCCGAGTGGAACCTTTTCGGGAGGAGCCCCGTCCGACTGGGCAGCGTGATGCGTCTGTATGTGGGGGGTACGCATCGGTAGATTTCATCACATAGTTGCACCACGTCCGCAAGTCCCACGTGAAGTAAGGGACGAATTCAGTCACTTCGCGGCTTGCATTCGGCACCGGCCAGGAGGTCGGTTGGTCCCTTTCGGCCGGTCGCTGTGATGGTGGCTTGGCAATCGCTTGCAGCAGATCGGGTCGAAGGCTCAGCATGTCGGTTCCCACCCGTTGTTCGGCAGTCAGTGGCCTATGCGTCCGGGGCGTGGGAGGAGTGAGCGCGAGCCGCGCGGAGCCGGCGACGTGTGGTTGCCGGTGTCCGTGTCTTCGGAAAGGGCTGGACGTGCCAGAGCCGTTTGATGCCGTGACCCCCGCTGCCGCCGGCGGGTCCGGGTTCTCACCGGAGGCGGCTGCACCGCCGACGGTGGGCGTGGAGGAGGAGTTCGTCCTGGCCGACCGGCACAGCAGGTCGGCTGTCTACAGGTCTCTTTCCGTGGTGTGCGCCGCTCGTGCTCACCTCGGCGGGCCGCATGCCGTACCCGAGCTGTCGCAGTCCCAGGTGGAGACCGTCAGCGCGGTGTGTCGTACCGCCGCCGAACTGGAGGCGGAAATCGCACGATTACGCACCGGCGCGGCCGCCGCCGCTGCCGAGCACGACTGTCTGCTGGTGCCCAGCGGCATGGCCGTCCTCGGCCGGTCAGGGCCTCCGCCCGTCCTGGACCAGGCACGTTACCGCGCCCTCGTCGGCCGCTTCGGACCCGTGGTCGAAGACCAAGGCGTGAACGCCTGCCACGTGCACGTCGGCGTCGCCGACCGGGAAGAAGCCGTCCAGGCGGTCAACCACCTACGGGGCTGGATGCCGCTGCTGCTGGCCCTCACCGCCAACTCCCCGTACGGCGACGGAACGGACACCGGGTACGCGAGCTGGCGCACCATGGTCTGGAGCCGGTGGCCCTCAGCCGGGCCTCCCCCCTACCTGCGCGGCGCGGCCCACCACGCATGGATCGTCGACCGGCTCGTGGCCATCGGGGCGGCGCTGGATCCGGCCATGGTCTACTGGCACGTCCGGCCCTCGCCGCATCTTCCCACCATCGAGGTACGCATCGCCGACGTGCTGCCCGACGCCGGTACCACCACCGCGTACGCGCTGCTCGTCCGCGCCCTGGTCGGACACGCCGTGGAGGTGGCGCGCGCCGGCGAACGCGCACCCGAGGTCCCCGACCCGCTGCTGAGGGCGGCCTGCTGGCAGGCCGCCCGGCACGGGCCGACCGGCACCCTGCCGGGCACCCACACCCGCGACTGCGTCCCCATGACCGTCGGCCGGCTGATCGAGGAGCTGTGGAAACGGGCCGAGCCGTACCTGGGCCGGCACGGCGACGACCAGCGGGTCGGTGGCTGGCTGAGCGATGTCCAGCGCACCGGGACCGGCGCCGCGCGACAGAGGCGCATCGCCGAACGGCACGAGGGCGACCTGCGGGCCGTGGTGGACGACCTCGCTGTCGAGCTTCCCTGAGTCAGACCCGGACGTCACTCCGGTCCGCGCTCGGGCGCGGATCGGAGGATTCGTTGACATCCATGGGCGCCCGGCGGGTTTACGGTGGTCCTGAGGGCTCTGTTCGGAAATGAGCGCAGCCCGGAGTACTCGGCTTCGCCGGACCGTGCCGCTTCCGCTCGTCCCGGGGGGTGTCATGAAAGTTGAAATGATCCAAAGGGCCGCCGACGTTCTCTTCGACGTGCCGGGCGAGATGCACGAAGAGATCATCAGGCTCATCGGTGCGACCATCGACGACACCGAGACTCAGGCGCCGGACCTCGCGGCCGCGTTCGGCGAGTGGTGCTGGCTCGTGTACACGATCCACGGCGACGTGGTCGAGGTACTGGACGTCGGCTGCGCTCGCTGACACCGGGACCGGTGCACCGTCGCACAGCCCTGCACCCGTACCGCAGCGCCGCCGCGCCCGCCGTTTCGGGGCGCGGCACCACGGGAACCCGAGGCCGCACCCTGCGGAAAAGGGGAGCACGCCGTGCCCGACACCGACCAGGACCGCATACGGAACCATGCCCTGCCGCTGACCGATCAGGCGTCTTTGGACCCCCTGGTGGAGCGCATCGGCGACGCCCGCTATGTGCTGCTCGGCGAGGCCTCCCACGGCACCGCCGACTACTACCAGGTACGGGATGCGCTGACGCGCCGGCTCATCGAGGAGAAGGGATTCTCCTTCGTCGCCGTGGAGGGCGACTGGCCGGACTGCCAGGCCGTCCACTGCGCGGTGGTCGCCGCGCCGGGCGCGCCCGAGGACCCCGGCGAGGTGCTGGCCGGCTTCAGGCGCTGGCCGGCCTGGATGTGGGCCAACACCGACGTGGCCGCCTTCGCCCGCTGGCTGCGCCGCCACAACGAGGCACTGCCGCCCGAGCGGCGCGTCGGCTTCTTCGGGCTGGACGTCTACAGCCTGTGGGAGTCGCTGCACGCGGTGCTCGGTCATCTGCGCGAGCACGACCCCGACCAGGTGGAGCACGCCCTGGAGGCGTACCGCTGCTTCGAGCCGTACGCCGCGGATTCGCAGTCGTACGCGCCGGCCACCCGATATGTGCCCGAGGGCTGCGAGCCACAGGTGGTGTCCCTGCTCACGGAGCTGCGGCGGCGGGCCGCCGGGGCGGCCGGCCCGGACGGCTCGCTCGCGGAGTTCGCCGCCCGGCAGAACGCCGAGGTACTGGCCGGCGCCGAGCGCTACTACCGGGCCATGCTCGACAGCGGGCCCGAGTCCTGGAACATCCGCGACCACCACATGGCCGACACCCTGGACCGGCTGATGGAGTACTACGGCCCCGACGCCAAGGCGGTGGTGTGGGAGCACAACACCCACATCGGTGACGCGCGAGCCACGGACATGGCCGACATCGGCGAGGTCAACGTCGGTCAGCTGGTGCGGGAACGCCACATGGGCAAGGGCGTGGTGCTGGTCGGTTTCGGCTCGCACTCCGGCACCGTGGTCGCCGCGGACGCCTGGGGGGACGCACCGAGGATCATGAGTGTGCCGCCCGCCCGCACGGGCAGCCTGGAGGATCTGCTGCACCGGGCACTGCCCGGCGCGCGGGCGCTGTTCGTCTTCCCGCATGTGCAGTTGCAGCATCCGCCCTCTGCCGGCCGAGGCGAGTGGTTCCACGAAGAGCGCGGTCACCGCGCGATCGGCGTGGTGTACCGGCCGCAGCACGAGCGCGTCCGCAACTACGTCCCCACGGTCCTGGCCCAGCGCTACGACGCCTTCTGCTACCTCGACCGCACTCAGGCGCTCACGCCCCTGCACCCCCTGCCCGCGGAGACCCCGGAGCAGCAGACCTGGCCCGTCGGCGTGTGACGCGTGTCCCCGCGCGGGGTACTCGCCGGTTGGCACAGGTACACCCCGGGGCTCGTCCCGGGGTCACACTCGTACGACCGCCGGGGACGTGTGCAGCGCCGACCTGGTCACCTGCTCCCCGCAGGACGACATCGACCAGGCCGTACGGATGATGCGCGAGCACGCCCTGCGGCGGCTGCCGGTCATCGAGGACGGCCGGCTGGTCGGCACACTCACCCTGGGCGGCCTGGCCATCGAGCGCGATCCGCAGTCCGCCCTCGCCGACATCGGCTCCGCGGAGCCGAACCTATCGGTGGCGATCCCGCAGGGGGTGCCTCCCGCTGCTGCCGTCGCCCTTCGGCTTCGGCACGTGTGCCGAAGCCGTTCGCCGTTGTCCGCGGACCGCGGCGGACCGGCCCCCGGCTCTCCGCTCCCAGCCGGGTGCACGGTCCGCTTCCCGGTGCGCACGTACGCCGGCACAGGAGGTGCCTGACATGGGGCCGACGCTCTCGCTGGGACACCTGGCGGGCATCCGCATCAGGGCGCACTGGAGTGTCCTGGTCATCTTCGTCCTGATCGTCTTCGGACTGGCCGCCGACCGTCTGCCGCACGCCCACCCGGGCCTTCCGGGCTGGCTGTACGTCGTGGGGGGGCTGGCCACCGCCGTGGTCTTCCTGCTGTCGCTCCTGGCCCACGAGCTGAGCCATGCGATCGTCGCCCGCCGCAACGGCGTGGACAGCGACGACATCACGCTGTGGCTGCTGGGCGGGGCCGCCCGCCTCAGGAGCGAGGCCCCGAGCCCGGCGGCCGAGCTGCGCATCGCCGGCGTCGGGCCCCTCGTCAGCCTCGCCCTGGGCGGGGCGTTCACGCTGCTGACCATCCTGTTCCACCGGGTGCACGGACCGGGGCTGCTGGTCGAGGCGCTGGGCTGGCTGGCCGGGATCAACGTCCTGCTGGCGGTGTTCAACGCGCTGCCGGCCGCGCCGCTCGACGGCGGACGGCTGCTGCGCGCCCTCGTGTGGTGGCGCACCGGCAGCCGTCTGCGGGCCACCGAGGTCGCCACCACCGCCGGCCGCGCCCTCGGCTGGCTGCTCATCGCCGCCGGGGTGTACCTCGTCTTCACCGGTGCCGCGGCCGACGGGGCCTGGCTGATACTGATCGGCTGGTTCATGATCGCCATGGCCACCGCGGAGGGTGGCCAGGCCGAGCTGCGGGAACTGCTCGGCTCGGTGCCGGTGTGCCGGGCGATGACCCCGGACCCCATGACGGTGCCGGCCGCCACCACGATCCAGGAGTTCCTGAGCGGCCCGTCCTGGGTCTATCGTCACTCGGCCTTCCCGGTCACCGATCCCGCCGGACGGCCCATGGGGCTGATCAGCGTCGCCAAGGCCGGACAGGTCCCCCCGGCGGAACGCGAGCGCACCACGGTCACCAGCGTGATGGCGCCCCTCGACACCCTCCCGACCGCGCGCCCCGACGACCGGCTGGTCGATCTCCTGCCCGCCGTCCAGGCCGCCCCGGCCCACCGCGCTCTCGTCCTGTCCGAAGAGCGGGTCGTCGGCATCCTCACGCAGTCCGACATCAGCCGGGTCACCAACTGGCTCACCTCGGCCGGGCCGACGGGCATCAACCGTGTCCAGCCCTCGGGCTGACTCCGTGGCAACGGGTACGAACCGTGTTCAATCCTCCGGCTGACCCGCCGCAACGGGCACCACGGCGACCGGACAGTTCGCATGGTGCAGCACGGCATGCGACACGGTTCCCAGCCGCAGCCCCAGCCGACCGCGAGGCGGACGGCGCCCCACCACGACCAGACCGGCCCGCTCCGAAGCCTCCACGAGCACACCGGCGGCCGAGCCGATGACCATCTCCGGTTCCGCGTGCACCCTCGGGTACTCGGCGACCGGCGCGAGGGCGCGGTCGAGCAGTTGCTCGTGCAGGCGCATGTCGTCGTCCACCCGGCTCACCTGAGGCACCATCAGACCGGCCCGGGACAGCGGAGTCCAGGCGTGCAGCAGACGCACCGTGGTACCACGCCGTCCCGCCTCGGCGAGGCCGAACCGTACGACGTCCCCGTCACGCTCGTCCGCGATGCCGACCACGACCACGTCGCGCACCGCGTCCCCGTCGCTCCGCCCTCGGACGACGGCCACCGGCCGGTCCGCATGGGCGGCGAGCTTCAGACTCACCGAGCCCACCAGCAGCCCGGTGAAGCCGCCCCGACCGCGGGTCCCCACCACGATCAGCCGGGCGTCGGCATCCCGGGCGGCCGCCACCAGCGCCTCGGCCGGATGGCCCCGGGCGAGGACGACGTCGGTCCCGAGGCCGGGCCTGGCGAGAGCGATCCTGGCCTGGGCGTCGTCCAGGACACCGGCACCTGTCTGCACGACGCGTGCGTCGTCCTCCTGATCCGCACCCTCCGGTTCTTCGCCGAGGTCGACGGAGTGGAGGATCCGCAGCGCATCACCGCTCAGCTCGGCCTCGGCGGCGGCCCACTCGACGGCGAGCCAGGCGTCCGACGTGTCATCCATGCCGACCAGTACGGTGCCGGATCGGCCGACTGTGGTCATCGTCCCTCCAGGTGACTCGTCCGGCCCGGGAGAGGTCCCGATGCCGGCGTTCGGCAGCGGAACCGTGCGAGCCGGGGGGTCAGTGGTGCTCCTTGCGGCAGGCTGATCAGTGCCGGTCCGAGACCGGGACGGTGGAGGACCTCGGCCTGCGAAATCGCGCCCACGGCGGTCACCTGGGACGCCGCCGGCGAACGATCGCGGGCGAACCCGGTGAGCGCGGCGACGGCCTCCTGCCACTTCACGGCCGCCCGGGTACCCGCGCCGGACGACACCAACCCCGGCGTACGGCAGTGGTCACGGCGGCCGGACCGCGTCGGCAGGTCTTCCGGCTACTGTGCTACAGGAGGATGTCCGGGGCGCGCGCACGCGGGGTACTCGCTGGTCATCGCATGCGAGAGGCGGTGACCAGCCATGGCGGGCGACGTCATCGAACGAGGCGCCATCTATTTCGTGTACCGGCCAAGAGTCGAGCGGGAACAGGTTCACGACATCGAGGACGTACAGCGCCACGTACGACACACGAACCCGAGGCGCGCGGACGCAACCCGAAGCCAGGCCGGCGGGAGAGGGCCGCTACGCGATTGTCCGGCACGGCGATCACACGCATCTGACGTACGAGCTCGAACTGCCCGCGAAGCCGGGTGCCGTGCAGAGGGAGCTGACCATCGAGCCCGAGGCGAGCTACGTCATCGCCGTCAAGAACCCCCAGGCGGACGCGCCCGCCGGGGCCGGTCTGCCCCCACGGCAGCGGGCCGACCTGCCAAGACGTGACCAGGAACGGTTCGAAGGACGGAGATCCACCAGCGCCGACCCCGAGCTGCTCGACCAGGAGGGCACCGAGTTCGTACTGATCGGTGCCGCCGACGACGTCGAGCAGGAGCTTGACGTCCGGCTCGCCACGGAGGCCGAGAGCCCGGAGGCGGCCGAGATCTTCCGCCGCCTCCACATGCCGCGCGAGCAGCACCCGACGGAACCGCTGACCGAGGGGGAGTGGCGTTAGCGCAAGTGGTTCGGGGTACCGCGGTCAGCGTTGGTACAGCCCCACGATGGTGCCGCTGGCCAGTTGCTCCCGGTCGAGAACGGCGTGTGCGTCGTCGGCGGTGGCGCGGTCCGGGATCGAGACCGGGGCGGGAAGGGCGTAGAGGCGGAAGAAGTACCGGTGGGCGTCGTCGCCGACCGGCGGCTGCGGGCCACCCCAGCCCCGTTCCCCGAAGCCGTTGCGATGTGCCTGACTGCCCTGTGGCGTCTCGCCGGCGTCCAAGCCCCCGATGCGGGGGTCGATGCCGGTGATGAGCCAGTGCACGAAGGTCCCGGACGGTGCGTCCGGGTCTTCGCACAGCAGGGCCAGCTCCGCCGCGTCGTCCGGTACACCGGACCAGGTGAGCGGTGGAGAGACGTTGTCCGCGTCATGGGCGTAGTGGCGCGGGATCATGCTGTGATCACTGAATGCTGCGCTTGTGAGTTCGATACCGGCCATGCGACACGGAGTACCCCGCGCGGGCGCAGGCATACGACCGCCGGCCTGCGTCAGCCCGCCCAGTCCAGCAGCCGCTCGCCCGTCTCGGGTGCCCGCAGCCGGGTGAGGGACTCTTTCTCCAGCTGGCGCACGCGTTCCCGGGTCAGCCCCACCTGCTCGGCCACCTGCTGCAGCGTGCGCGGGTGCCCGTCGTGCAGCCCGTAGCGCAGGCTGAGGATCATGGCTTCGCGAGGTGCCAGCACACCCAGGGCGTCCCTCAGATCCTCGGCGAGCGCCCGGTACTCGGCCACCTGCGGAGCCTGGAGTATGTCGGTGGCGGGGATGAGGTCACCGACAACCGTCTCGCCGGTGTCGTCCACTGGCGTGTCCAGGCTGAGCGTGTGCCGCCCGACCCTGCGCAGCCAGGCGACCCGGCTCTCGTCGAACCCGCTCTCCCGGGCGACCTCGTCGTCCGTCGGCTCGTGGTCGTGGCGCAGCTGGAGTCGCCGTTCGGCCTTCGCGAGCTTCTGCAACTCCTCCACGACATGCATCGGCAGCCGTACCGTACGAGCGTGCTGGGCCAGGCCCCGTTCGATCGCCTGCCGGATCCACCAGGTGGCGTACGTGGAGAACTTGAAGCCCTTGGTGTGGTCGAACTTCTCCACGGCCCGGATCAGTCCGAGGTTGCCCTCCTGGATCAGGTCGAGCAGGGGCGCGCCTCGATGCGCGTGCCGTTTGGCGATGGACACCACGAGCCGCAGGTTGGCCCGGATCATATGGTCCTTCGCGTGCCCGCCCTCCCGTACGGCCGCCTCCAGTTCACGGCGCCGCTGCGGCGCAAGGCCGCCCTCGCCGCTCTCCGCCCGCTCCAGTTCCTCGACGGCCTGCACACCGGCCTCGATGCGCTGGGCCAGCCGTACCTCGCCCGCGGCGTCGAGCAGCGGGGTCGCGGCGATCTGGGTCAGGTACTGGCCGAGCAGATCGGGTTCCTCGCCGGTCTCCGGGACCCGGCTCCGCGGGCGTGCGGAGCGGGCCGCGGCACGGCGGCGTTCTCGGGGGTCCGCCACGGCGGATCGTGCCGGGCCAGGCATCGTTACGGCCTCCGACTCCTGTCGCTTCGGCTCTGTGCTTCCGGAGAGTGCCGAGTACCCCTGCGGGCCGGGGCGTCACCCGTGTCCGCGAGCGCCGGGACAGTGGACGGCGCCGCGGAAGCATCAGCGCAGGCTTGCGCCCTGTGCGCGGAGTTCCCGCTGGACCGCGCTCGCCGGGATGTCCCGCGGCCGTCGGCGCCGGGTCGCGGCGAGGGCCGCGCAGACGCCCGCCGCCTGGCCGGTGGCCATGGAGATCGGCATGACGCGGTAGGAGGAGTGGGCCACGTGGTCGCCGGACATGCAGCGGCCCGCGACCAGGATCCGGTCCAGGCCGTGGGGCAGCAGACAGCGCAGGGGGATGTCGTAGGACTTCCCGCGCGGCAGCCGCTTGAGTGTGGTGCCGCGGCCGCTCGGGTTGTGGATGTCCACCGGGTAGGCGCCCCGTGCGATCGCGTCGTCGAACGCGCGGGCCGTGAGCACGTCTTCGCCCGTCAGCTGGTAGTCGCCCAGGATCCGGCGCGTCTCCCGGACACCGACCTGGACGCCGCTCTGGACGACGTAGGAATCGGCGAAGCCCGGCACCCGGTCGCGCAGGAAACGGGCGATCTGCGCCATCTGGCGGTGAGCCGTGAACTCCGCGCGGGTGAGGTCCCAGACGCTGGTGCCCAGCACCTCGGTGACGCGGGTGGAGTTGACCGCCACCTCACCGGTGTTGGGGGTGGCGAAGAAGAGCATGTCCTCGCGTGGCAGGTCGAGTTCCCCGGCGTCCGTGGCGGCACGGACCAGGTCCCACAGCCCGTGCACCCCCCTCCACTGATCGGGGTGGGCGCGGGTGTAGGCGGTGAACGTGTCGTGGTCGAAGCGGACCATGCGGAACATGAGCGTCATGGGCTGCGTCCAGCCGTCCTCCGGCCGGCCGATCTCGTATGCCGCCCCCGCCGCCGCGGCGATGTCGCCGTCCCCGGTGCAGTCGACGATGACGTCCGCGTCCATGACGAGGGGGCCCGACTTCGTCTCGAACACCGCACGCGCCCGGTCGGGCATGCTGAGCACGTCGGAGGCGAAGGCATGCAGGAGCGTACGGACCTCGTGGTACTCCAGCAGCTCGTACGCCACCAGCTTGAACAGCTCCGGGTCGAAGGGCACGGTGTAGCCGGTCTCCAGTGAGGGCCGGATCGCCGCTCCCGTGCGCACGAGCCGGTCGAGCAGCATCCACAGCACCCCGCCGACAACCGGTTCGCCCTCGCCGTGGTCGGGCGGCAGCAGGCGCGCGGTGTCGCCCGGCACGGCCTGCTTGACCTCGTTGTGGAAACTCATCAGCGGCATCACCAGGGCCGCGGTGGCGTTGCCGCCGAGGAAACCGTAGCGCTCGACCAGGACCACCTCGGCGCCCGCGTTCGAGGCACCGAGGGCCGCGCCGAGGCCCGCCGGTCCGCCGCCGACGACCAGCACCTGGGTGGCGCCCGCGTGCAGGGCTTCACGCGGCGGGAGTTCCACTCGTCTGGGGACGCGGGGCGGCATCAGGTAGGACACGGTGACTCCCTCGAAAACCGGTGGCTGTGGGCTTCAGCCCGTAGTGGAGGCGGGCACCGGCGTGCCGTCTTGGACGACGTCGTGCGCCGTGGTCCGGTCCAGGTGGGCAAGAAGCCGGTCAGCGGTCTGCGCCGCCCGCGACCGCAGCGCCGCCGTGCGAGCTGCTGTGTCCGCCGTCCGGGCGGGTCGCTCGTCCCACAGGCGGTCCACCTCCGCCAGCAGCAGCCCCGTCGTCTCCCTGATCACGCCGCGCAGGGCGGGCGCGCCGACCTGCTGGGCGAAGTCGAAGACCTTGCCGGCGTAGGGCAGCGGCAGCAGCGGAATGCCCGCCAGCGCGGCGAAGATCAGAAAGTGCAGCCTCATGCCGACGGCCAGGTCGAGTTGCGCGACGATGTCGAGGACCTGCTGCGGCCCGTAGTCGCCGTGCAGCACCGTGCAGCGGTCCGCCGTGGCCATGCGGGACACCACGGCGTGCGCGTGCCGGATGTCGCCTCGTTCCATCGAGACGAAGACGACATGAGCGTCCAGGCGGTGGACGAGGAAATCCGCCACGCTCGCCAGGAGCTGGTGGTACCCCTCCTCGTCGAGGTGCTCGGCCGCGCGTCCGGGCTCCCGCACGCTCATGCCCACCAGGCGCCTCCCGCGTGGTACGGCCTCCGCCCGCAGCAGTGCCCGGCCGCGATCGCCGGGTTCCAGCAGCAGCGCAGGATCGGCGGTCACGGACACGGGCCGGGTGAGCCCGGCCTCTTCGAGTACGAGCTTCGACTCCTCGTCACGGACGGTCACCTCGACCGCGTCGGAGAGCGCAGCGCGGACCCACGCACAGTCCGCCTCGTCGGTCAGCGGACCGGCTCCCACGGCGTAGGCGAAGAGGGGAATGCCGAGATCCTGGGCGGTGCGGGCCAGGCGCAGATAGCGGCGCGCCTCGGTGTCGTACAGGATTCCGCCGCCACCGAGCACGAGCACGCTCAGCCGGCGCAGAGGCCCGGAGATGCCCTCCTTGCACACCCCCTCCCAGCCGACGACCTCGACCTCCGGATGGACGCCGCGGGTGTGCCCGGGATTGCGGGAGAAGACCGCGAAGCGCGTACCCGGCCGCCCGGCCCGAACGCGGTCCAGCAGGGCGGTGAGGATCGCCTCGTCGCCGACGTTTCGGCCCCCGTAGGAGCCCAGTACGCCCACGGTCACGCTGCCTGCGCCGTTCATGACCGGTCCCTCTCGACGTTCACTGCAAGTGCTCCCACGACTCGAGTGCGGGAAGGTGGCCGTCTGCCTTGTGCCCCTTTTCGGCGCCTCTGTATCAGCTTGCCCTGTATCTATCTGTTCGTTCGGCCTGGAAGGCATGGGGCAGTGGGTCTGCTGCCGTACCGGCACTCCTCGCTTCTCCGGTCGCCACGCGGTTTCGCCCGTGCGCCGGTCACGTGTCATCGTGGCGCTCATGGCGACCGGAGTGGATGTGGCCGTGCTGATCGGGTTGCAGGCTGCTGGGAAGAGCACCTTTTACGAGCAGTGTCTGTCCGACCGATACGCACTGGTCAGCAAGGACTTGTTTCCGCGGGGCGCCAGGAACAAGCAGCAGCGGCAGATGCGGCTCGTGGCGGAACACCTGGCGGCGGGGAGGCCGGTGACGGTCGACAACACCAATCCCTCCCCGCAGGAGTGGGGCCCGCTGGTGGAGACCGCCCATGCCCACGGGGCGACGGTGACGGCCTACTGGTTTCCTCCGGACATGGCCGGCTCGCTTCGGCGCAACGCGACCCGCGAGGGCCGTGAACGCGTCCCCGACGTCGGCGTCCTGGCCACGTTGCGGCGGCTGCGCGCGCCGTCGACGGCGGATGGCTTCGACGAGGTGCGCGAGGTGCGGTTCGATGGGCGAGGTGGCTTCGAGGTGCGGGGATCAGGGACGAGACGGGGACGGAGGCGGCCCAGGCAGCCGGGGCCGTGAGCCGTGCGGGGGTACGACACCGGTGATGGCCGGCGGGCCTGGCCGCGCGCCGCCGGCGCCGGGGTGCCTCGATCGGACATCACCAAGCGGAGCCGACTGAGCAGCGAGCGCCTGGGAGCGCGGACCGCGCACCAGTACGGGCCCGCCCGTATCCGGCGGCGGCTGACGTCGGAGCGGGAAGCGGCGCCGCTGTCCACCTGGCTGCCGCCCTGCGGGCGCCCGCGCTGTCCCAGACCTGCCTCTCGCGCGTGGTCCGGCGACCGGTCTCGATCTCGGTCGCTGCGTGGTCGGGGCGAACCCGGACCTGTCGCTGTGTCCCATGCACGTCCCACGGGGCACGACGGCGCCGAGCGAAGAGGGCTCAGCGACGGTGGTGTTCGGCCGGCCCATGTGAACGGTCGTGTTCGTGTTCGCCATGGTCCGGAGAGCCGCCCATCATCCGTAGCATCGCCGGGCCGCCGGTCCGCAGGAAACGGACCACGAGGGCGGCGGCCAGCACGAGGAAGGCGATGTTGAGCCAGGTCGTGTAGTTCCAGCTGACGCCCTCCTGGGGAATCTTCGCGTCGGCCTGGTCAGGGATGAGACCGAGACCCCCGAAGGCGAACTCCACGATGTAGCCGGCCACCGCCATCGCGGCGGAGAAGGTGCCCAGCAGGAAGGCGGCCATCCGGGCGCCGTAGTACTTCCGGTAGATGTTGAGGATCGGCAGGATCAGCAGGTCGGCGTAGATGAAGGCGATGACACCGCCGAAACTGATGCCGCCCTTCCACAGCACCACCGCCAGCGGCACGTTGCCGATGGAGCAGACGAACGTGGCGATCGCCACCAGCGGCCCGACCAGCGGCCCGATCAGCCTGGCCGCGAGCGGATGGTCGGCCAGGAAGAAGGCGCGCCAGAAGTCGTCCGGCACCCACGCGGCGATCGCCCCGGCGATCAGCAGCCCCGCCACCAGGTCGCGCAGGATCGCCGCCCACTCCATGACGAAGATGTGCGAGACGGAGGTGAGACCCTCGCGGGAGAGGAGCCGGCGGACGAAACCGCCCTTGCCGCCCACGGACATGTCCATCGCCGCGTGCCCCTCCATCGACCCGGCGAGCCCCCGCTCGGCCTGCTCCCGAGCTTGCCGCAGCAGCCGCTCGCGAAGGAGGACCCGGAACAGAACGGCCAGGACGACGATCATGATCGGGCCGCCCACGAACTCCGCGGCGGTGAACTGCCAGCCCATCAACATCGCCAGGATCACGCCCAGTTCGATCACCAGGTTGGTCGAGGCGATCTCGAAGGCCATCGCCGCGGTGAAGTCCGCCCCCTTGCGGAACAGCGAGCGGGCGAGCGCGACGGCAGCGTAGGAACAGGACGACGAGGCCGCGCCGAGCCCCGCGGACCGGGCGAGCGTACGGGGTCGGTCGTCCCCCAGCAGCCGTACGACCGTCTCGCGGTGCACCACCGCCTGGACGACGGCGGACAGGGTGAAGCCGAGGATCAACGCCCAGGTGATCTCCCAGGTCATCGACCCGGCAATGGACAACGCGTGTCCGATCGCGTGCATGGTGCCGCCCTTCGTCGGTGCCTGCCGTCATCGAGAGCCTAGTCTATACCCCCCAGGGGTATATTAGGCCGTGGTGTCCGGGTACCCGCCACGCACCCGGCGAGCAGAGCGATGCTCGCCCGGCAGCCGCTTCACGGCTCCCCGAGGGAGGATGGAGAAGAGGCGCTGACGATGGCACGCATGTTTGTCGAGGGTGACGACCTGGTCGTACGGCTGGCCTGGTGGGAGCGGGCGGCCGTGCGCCGTCGCGCTGTGGGTGTGCCGCTTGCGGCGGTGCGCCGGGTGACCGTCGAAGGGGACTGGTGGCGTGCCCTGCGCGGAACTCATGAGCGTGGTCTCCAGATCCCCGGCACCCTGTGTCTCGGCACGCGCCGTCATCAGGACGGAGAGGACTTCGTGGCGGTGCGGCCCGGCAGACCCGTGATATGCGTCGAACTGTGGCCGTCCGCTCCGTTCCGCCTGCTCGCCGTGGCCGTGGGGTCCGGTGCGGAGGGCGAGGCCATGGCCCGCAGACTGCGCCGGGTCGCGCCGGAAACCGACACATCCACACCTTGCCGGCAGCCGCTCCCGGTGCCCTCGGAATCCGAGGAACTCGCGGCTGGATCCCAGTGAGGGAAGCGGTGGTGTCCTGCTACCGCAGCAGGACGTAACGCGCGCAGGGCACGGTGGTCGACACGGGCAGCGGGCTCGGTGTGACCTACGTTGTCCGGTCGGGTCGACGAGAGGGGGGACATCCGCCCCGGGCGGGCGCCGGTCGGCGAGCTGCAGCGCCAGGTCGAAGGGCTGTCCGGGAAGGTACCGATGTACTGGAGCGTGACGCCCCGCTTCGGGTACGGCGGCCCCCCCGCATCCGCAGCGTGCGGGCGTACCGGTCGCGTCCTGCGGGGCGGATGCGATCGCGGTCTGCAGCTGGCAGGCCGGCCCGCATCGCCCAGATGGCCGACCTGGTGTGCCGGCTGTGGCGGGAGCCGGACGCGGGGATCTGGGAGGTCCGCAGCCGGCCCCGGCACGTCACCCAGTCCAAGATGATGTGCTGGGTGGCCCTGGAGCGCGCCGCACGCCTGGCCGGCCAAGGGCTCATCCCCACCCGCCACTCCGATCCCTGGCGGCGCGAGGGCCGGGCGGTTCGGACTCGGCCACGGCTTGTTCGCCGGCACCGCACCGGTCAACATCCTGTTGCCCTTGGTCCACCCCCGCATGGGCACTCCCCTCACCAGCGCCCCGGACGTGGCGCTGCTGGAACCTCCCGGTTTCCTCATGCTCAACTACGGCCTGGCCACCCCGACGGTCACCCTCGCCGCACACGTCGCCTACGGCGCCCTCATAGGTGCCTTCACGTCCCTCGCCCGATAACCGCGCCTGCCGGGCGTCCCAGGACCCGGCACGCTCGGCCGGATCACGCGGCGACAAAGCCGGGTCGTGTCCCTCGCCTCGGGCGGCAGTTGCCTTGCGGGTGGCGCCCAGGGCGTGCTCGTCGTCGGCCGGCTGGTAGGCGATGTGGTAGACGTAGGGCGGTCGTGCGGATGACTGGTTCTCGGTGCGAGGCCGAACCGACCGAAGGCTGCCCCGAGTTGGCGGTGGGGTCGCGGCGGGTCATAGGTCGGCCAAGAGTGGTCTAAATCAATGACGCCCGGTTCGGATTCCGGACGGAATGGTCGCATGCCGGCCAGCCGTAGGTGAACCGAGCGTGGAGCGTGGGCGCGGTGGCAGGCACGATGCGTGACGCCGGGCATCGGGCCGGGGGCACGGAGTGCGGCGATGGCGGCAGCCCCTGACGGTGTGTCCAACCGGGCGCCCGGCCGGAATCGTTTCTTGTCGCGGCGGGAACGCATCGCCATACTCGTCGCGCTTGGCATGGGCACGTCCGCCCCTTGGGGGTCGGATCGTCCCCGTGTCTGTCATCCCTCCGGCCCCGGCCCGTCGCGTGCGCGGGGCAACCCCCACTGGAGGCTTCACATGACGCAACGCCGAACAGCTCTCACCAGCCGCGCGCTCACCGGAGCGAGCGTCGTGGCCCTCACGGCCGGCGCGGCCCTGCTCCCCGGCGCCGGCTCGGCGACGGCCGCCCCGGCTTCTGCCGCAGCCACCGCGTCCGCGGCCCGTGCCGCGTCCGCCGCGGCCCTCGTCGTACGACTGGGCGACCGCGCCGCGGGGTCCTACTACGACTCCTCGGCCCACCGGTTCGTCGTCGACATCACCGACCCGTCCGCGGCCGGACAGGTTCGCCGTACCGGTGCCGTCCCCAGAACCGTGCGCTACTCCACAGCCCAACTGCGCAGCGTGCTGGGCACGTTGGCCCAGCGGGCCCGGATCGCGGGCACCGCCTGGTCGGTCGACCCCCGCCGGGACAGAGTCGTCGTGACCGTCGACCCGACGGTCACCGGAGCGAAGCGCGCCCGGCTGAACACGGTGGTCAACTCGCTCGGCGACAAGGTCGTCATGCGTCGGGCCGTCTCCGCGTTCAAGCCGTTCATCGCGGGCGGCGACGCGATCTGGGGCAGCGGAGTGCGCTGCTCTCTCGGGTTCAACGTGACGGTGAACGGCGCGCCGTACTTCCTGACCGCCGGGCACTGCGGCAACGCTTCCGCGACGTGGTCCGACTCGCAGGGCGGCGGGGAGGCCGGCCAGACCGTCGACTCGCAGTTCCCCGGCACCGACTACGCGCTGGTCCAGTACGACGACGCGAGCAGCGACCACGCGAGCGTCGTCGACCTCTACGACGGCAGCGGCCAGCAGATCACCCACGCCGCCGACGCCTACGTCGGGGAATCGGTGCAGCGCTCCGGTAGCACCTCGGGTGTCCACGGCGGGACCGTCACCGGGCTCGACGCCACCGTGAACTATGAGGAGGGGTCGGTCTCCGGGCTCATTGACACCGATGTGTGCGCCGAACCCGGCGACAGCGGCGGCGCACTCTTCGACGCCGACGCGGCCATCGGGCTGACCTCGGGCGGGAGCGGTGACTGCACGTCCGGCGGCGAGACCTTCTTCCAGCCGGTACCGGCGGCGCTGAGCGCGGAGGGGGCCACTCTTCCGTAGCCGGGGCCGCGACTCCTTGGCGGTCGCAGCAGACGAGTGCCTCAACCTGCCCATATCCAGGGCGGGTTGAGGCCTCTTCATGTCCGGCGAACCGGGCCGGTACGAGCCGACGGGTTCCCAAGCCGCTCGCGCCTGCCGCCCTGCCGGTCCGACAGGTCCCGGTCCCGGCGGCCCACTCCGCCGCCGTGCCGCAGACGGAACCGGGTCACTCGACCGCCGGGGACCCACTCGAAGGGGCCCGGACCGCCTCGGACGGCAGGGCCCCGCGCACGGCGCTGCCCATCCCCGTAACACGGCTCATCTGACCGCGTCCGCAGCGACACGCTGGCGGCGTGGGGTGAGCAGGCGTCAGAAGATCATCCAAAAGGGCTAATAGTATGGCAATCTGCTTTTCAGTGGCCCTACTTGATGTCGCCTCAGCGGTCCGGTAAGCGGCATTTAATGCTACGAATCCCCCGATCGGCACCTGGAGCCAGTATTCCGATATGACCGATATGACTGCCGTGGGTACGTTTGATCACGAGCCGACTGACGGGTCGGCATCTCTGAGACAGGAGACAGGAGAAGCGACATGAAGCTCCCCCGTTCCACCGCAGTCACAGCCGGTGTCGCGGCCGCCGCGGCCCTGGCTGCTACTGGCATCACCTACGCCTCGGCCGCCTCCGCCCCGGCGCCCCAGGTAGCCCCGGCCGCTTCCGCCCCGGCCGCTTCCGCCGCGCCACAGGCGCCCCTCGGCAGCGGCAACGGACAGGGCAAGGGCAACGAGGGTTGGGGCAAGGGCAACGAGGGCCGCCGCGGGGGCGGGGGCCACCACGAGTGGGAGGGCCGCATCTGGGTCAACGAGCGGTCCTACTCCAGCCACCCGGGCGACTGCATCACCGTGGTCAGTGGCCTGGGTGCCAAGACCCTGAACGTCCGCAACGACAGCCACAAGACCGTCGAGGTCTTCCGTGGGGCGGTCTGCGACAACGGCGCTCCCATCGCCACCGTGGGTCCCCACAGCTCGAGCTACGGCATCCGCCCGTGCGACAACGACGACGACATCGAGGTCAAGGACGCAGTGGTGGCCAGCTTCCGTGTGGTCCGGGACCACGAGGGTCGCTGGGGTCACGAGGGCGGCGAGGGCGGCGAGGGCCACGAGGGCGGCGAGGGCCACGACGGCAACGACTGGAACGACGGCAACTGGGACTAGTCCGGAGCCGACCGCATGATGTGGAGCCCCGGCCTGCCGGAATCGGGCCGGGGCCCCAGTCCAGTCCATTGTCCGACAGCCATGCGCCATACACACCCTGCCGGAGCCGGACACCAGGCGCTGCGCCCCTGGTGTCCGGTTGGCCGTCCTTTCCTGCACCGGCCGACCCTGCCTGGTGTTTTCCGCCCGAGCGCCTCCCCTCGGTGTGTACCCCCGCGCTGTGGCTGCCGGTGTCCTTCCCGGCGCTTTTTCCACACCCGAACGGGTGAGGAAGATGTAAGCCGTACGCCGGATCGGGGCTCGGCCCTGTCCCGGGAGCGTGACCAGGCACAGGCCAGGGGCGGTGTGCCCCCAGGCCGGACGGCCGAGGCGCCTCGGCCGGCGGTGTGCCTATCGATCGCAGTGTCGTTCCAGGCCTCTCGCGCCTGCTGCACAGCGGCGGCGGAGGCGGCCGTATGTGCGTGCTGCCGCCGCGCGGGTTCCGGCGCGCCGGCACCGGCTTCAGCCGGCCCGCACGTCACCGGCCACCCGCCCCGGGCGGCCACGCCAACCACCCGCACCGGCCACCGGCAGCGGCATCCCTATCCGTGACACCGAGGGGTGAGTGACATGAGTATTCGCCTGGTGGAGGACGTGAGCGACGACACGTACGTCCTGGAGATCTTCGACATCAGGTTGACTCCCGCACTGCCGCGGCTTGGGCACCAGATCCGCTGGGAGATGGAGGGCCACCTCAAAGAAGCCGTCGACCTGACCCGGGTCACCTGCAATGTGATCATGAAGTTCGGTCCGGTGAAGATGCTCGACAGGACCTACGGGCTGCCCGAACTGCTGGCGGGTGTGGGGGGAAGGATGTCGGGTGATCCCAGGCTGCCCGCCGGGCCGTGGAAGCAGGCGTGGAACCTCCACCTTCCCGACGCGGTGCCGGTCGCCCAGCACCGGATCCGCCTGCGCGCGCGGACGGGGAACGGCAAGAACTTCTTCGCCCTGGACATCCCCCTGAACTTCAGCCACAGATTCCGTCTGGCCGCGGCGGGCGGCAGCGGAGCCTCACGCGTGTTTCACAGCACGGGCTGCTGGGCGTGATGAGGCAGCCCGGAGGGTGGGAGGAGGTGAAGGGCGGATTGCTGCCACGGGAGCCCGGGCGCGAGATCAGGCGCAGGACCGACGGGCGGCTGAGGTTCTGAACTGAAGGCTTACGGCTCAACCGAGTTGTAAACTTTTCCTCTCCACGCAACTGTCGAAGGCCGCACATACCAGCGCATGGCCCAAGGCAGGCCGCCGTTGCAAGGGGGAGCGGGTGCCCGAGGCCGTCAGCCATGCGCAGTACGTGGAGATGCCCTGCCCGAGCTGTGGCGAGCCCATCGCCCCGGAGCTGTACGTGGTCGTGGACAGCGACGAGCGGCCCGATCTGGTACGGCTCATCAAGCAGGACATCCTCCACTGTCCGGTCTGCCCCCACTGCGACGTCGTCCTGTACCTGGGAATGCCGCTGCTGGTCCACCGCCCCGGACAGCGCGTGCCCGTCATCTACAGCCCGGTCCCACGGGCCGATCCCGAACTGCGTCGCCGGCACGGCGAGATGCTGGTCCAGATCCTCCGGGAGCGGCTGGGCGGTCGATGGACGGACCGCTTGGGGCGCCGCGTGTACACGGCGGACCGAAACCGACTCGCCGCCCTCGTCGATCTGGACCTGGACCTGCTGCCGGGCGGGCGTGACACCTCCCTGAGCGAGGCGATGGAGCGCTATCAGTTCTGCGCCACCTGGGAGGAGGCCCGCGCGGCGGTCGAGCGGTTCGATGTCCTGCTCGGCCCGGAGGCGGAGTTCGTCCTGCGCAACGGCATCCGCAAGGCCGAGGCAGCCGCAGACACCGAGGCAGTGGCGACGACGGCCCAGCACCTCGACGTACTGCTGGACTGCCGCGACCGTGGCGTGCCGGCCGCGTTCGCCGAGCTGTGCGACGGCACGGGCCGCACCGTCAAGGCGAGCCTGGCCGCCATCTTCCGCGCACTGGCCCAGTCGTCCGGCGACGAGCCGCGCAGCACCCTCGCGCTCCTGCGCGCGGCCCTGGAACGGCGAAGCCGCGAGGACGACGAGGAGAGCTGGGCCCACCTCCAGCTGAGCCTCGCCGACACCCTGGCCGACCTCACCCTCGCGGGGCAGACCGCCGAGACGGACGACCCCGCCTGGCACTACCGGTGCGCGCTGGAGTTCTTCACCACCCGGCGGGCACCGCGCGAGTGGATCGCGGCCTCACTGCGCCTGCTCCGCGCGGTCCGTCTGACACCGTCGTTCCCGACCGCACCGCAGCTGGCACTGGCGATCCTGTGCCGCGCACAGCCTCCGGACCGCACCCGGCGCACCCTTGCGGAGGTGCTGCCGGGCCTCTGGGCGGCGGTGAAGGGGGACGCCGAGGCGCCCGCCGTGGCGGATGTCGTGCAGGCGCTCGTCGACGACGGGATGCTCCGCGTCGGCGGCGACGGTGAGGCCTGTGAGGTGCCCGACTGGGTCAGGGCGTCGCTGTCCGCGGGCTTGTCCCCGTCCACCGGCCTGAGCGTCGACTCCTTGCTCGCCCGGCACCGACTCGCCCGCCTGTCTTCGCCCGGGCCGGAGCCGGCGGACGGGCCGACCGGGCCGGAACCGGCGCAGACCCTCGCCGCGGCCGTGCCCTACCTCGCCCGGGCTCGGGACTGGGAGCTGCTGCGCCCCGTCCTGCAGACGCTGGTCGCCGTCGACCCCAGTCCCGCCACCATCGACACGGTGCAGGCCCACCACAGGGCCATGGCCGAGGAGACCGGCAGCACCGAGAGCCGTGCGGAACTGGGGCGGCTCCTGATGTCCAGCCGTCCCGCGGAAGCCGAACCCCTGTTACGGGCCGCACTTGAGGAGTACCGGGCCGCAGACGCCTCCCGGCAGGTGCTCAGGGTCGGCTTCAACCTGGCCGGGGTGCTGCTGCGCACGGGGCGCGGCAGGGAGGCGGTCGCCCTCCACAAGGAGCTGACACGGCTCGCCGCCGACCTCGACGGCGACCGCTGGACCGAACTCGCCCTGGAAGTACGCCACCTGGAGATCCAGCACGTCTTACGGCGCCACGAGGACGTGCTCGACGGTGTTCGCGTGCTGCGTGACCGTATCGCCGCCTGGCCGGAGCAGGCGCCCGCGGACGGGGACGCGATCGCCCCCCACGAGGTCCGCGAGGCCCTGCTGGCCCTGGGCGAGCGCGCCGCCGGCGATCTGGGGCGCTGGGGTGAGGTGCTGTCCTTCTCCGACGCGAGGCTCGCCGGTATGCGCAAGCGCGGAGCCTCACCGCACGAACTGGCCCAAGCGCATCACAACCGCTACATACCCTTGCTCAACCTCGGCGAGCTCGACGCCGCCGAGACGATCCTGCTCTACTGCCGCGAGGAGTACGAGAAGACCGGCAGCGCCCGCGAACTGGCCGCCGTGACCGGGGCACTCGGCGAGATCGCGCAGCGACGCGGGCGCGCCGCGCAGGCGATCGAACTCCAGCAACAGACTCTGTACCACGCCCACCGGACAGCCGATCCACGCCTCGCCGCCACCGCGCACCGGCACTACGCCGAGTACCTCCCGCAGGAAGAGGACGAGGCCCGCCTCGCCCACGCCCTGCTGGCCGCCCTGCTGTACCGGGCCGTCGGCGACGAGAACCGGTTCCGGCAGACCATCACGCAGATCGCGGACCGCCACCACGCGCCCGACCTGCTGGCCGAGGCGACCCAGCCCTGGCTGGCCTCGGTGATCGCGCGCATCGACGGCACGGACCTGACGCACCTGCGGACGGCCCTCGGGCTCGATGCGTCCGCCGTCGACGGCGCGCTCGGGGAGATCCTCACCATCGTCGGCGGGGCCGACCCCGCGCAGGGCGGCCATCACGACACCCTGGCGCGCCGATGGGACCCGGCGATCGCCGCCGTGGTCGCCGCGGTGGACGGCGACCAGGATGCCGTCGCCGCGCTCACCGAGCACCTCGCCCTGCGCGAACTCGCCCCGGACTGGGCCCGGCTCGTCGTCGCACTGCGGCTCGTCCTCGACGGGCGGCGCGACGGGGCGGCACTGACGGCCGGCCTGGACGACATCGACACCGCTGTCGTCCGCCGTACGCTCGACGCCCTGGCCGGACGCGCCCGGATGACCAGCAGCCCGTCGGAGCTCGCCGCCGCCACCGCCGACGCTCGGCGCCGTCATCAAGATCTGCTGGACATGATGTGCGCCGCGGTGCGAGGAAGCCGGCGCGCTCGGGACCGGGCCGACGCATGGCTCAGGACGACCGCCGTGGAGGCCGGGCAGCCGGATCTTGCCCGCGCCGTGTCCGCCGTCCTCGCGGGAACGCGCGAACCCGACCTCGCCCTGGGCGGCCTGACGCCCGCTCAGCTGCGACTGGTCGAGGCGATCACCGAGGCGGTGGACGCACAGGAGCCCGACGCCATCGACGCGGACGACCCGGCCGGGTACCTCTACGAGATCCTGTCCGGCCCCGTCGGCCCGTCCTACGACGAGGTCGGCGTGATCGTCCGTAACGAGCCCGGCCTTGCGGAGGCCTGCGCAGCGACCGGGCGGGGAATCAGGCGCCGGCTCGAGGCCGGCGACACCGCCGCGGCGGCGCACATCCTGAACGTCGTCGTCGCCGTCCTGCTGCTCCGGCACGACCTGCGCCACGCCCTGCCCCTGGCCGAGATCCTCGCCGGCGCGGCCGACCGGGATCCGACGCTCGCCCTCGAACCGGACGTCGTCGAGCTCGTGTCCCGTGCCGCCGTCGACGCGGCCGAGCGAACCAGGGCCGAGAGCGTCCTGTCGCTGGTGGGCGCGGCCGTACCCCGCCACACCCCGGTCCCCCTGGGGATGCGGCCCGCTCCCGACCTCGTCGACCGGGCGGGCCGCTGGCTGACCGTCGCACGCACCCTGCGCCGCCGCGTGCCCGACGACGTCGCGGAGCGGCAACTCACCCTCGCCGAGGCCGTGGTGAGCCAGGCCGTCGGGGACGTCCAGCAGACCATCGCGCTGGTCCGGACAGCCCTGGACGACCCCCGCACCACCGACGCCGAGCCGTGGTACACCGCCTCCCTGCGGGCTGCCCTCGCCGCCGCGCACACCCGCCGCGGCGACCTGCACACGGCCTTGGAGATCTACGACGGCCTGCTGGCCGCCGACTTCCCGGACGGCCCGCAGGACATCGCGGATTTGCTGGTCCGCCGGGCGGATGTCCTCGCCCTGCTCGGCCGCCACCGGCAGGCTCTCGCCGACCTGCACAGGGCGCAGGCGCTCCTGGACGCGCACACCGGCGCGGGCATCGACACGGCACTCACCCGCGGCTTGCTCCACAGCGAACTCGGCTGGCTCTACGAGCTGTTGGGCGACCTGCCCGCGGCCGCCGGCGCGTACGAGCACGGTCTGCTCATCGCCCGGAGCATCGGGCACCGGATCGGCGAGGCGACCATGCTCAAGGTCCTCGGATCCCTGCTGGGGAAGCTGAGCACGGGCTACCTCAGAGCACTGGGCGCCGGAGAGCTCCGGGAGGTCTTCGCGGTCCTGTACCGGGTGGATCCCCAGCTGATGCATCTGCCGACCCGCGAGGGCGCCCGCCGGGCCGGCGTCGCCCTGCTGCGAAACGCCGCCGCACTGTTCCGTGCGGCGCACGACGAACCCGGCTGGGCGCGGACGACGGACGCCCTGTGCAACCTCATGCCCGAAGACCAGGACGAGCAGGCGGTGGAGTTGCTCACCGAGGTGCTCGGGGTGCTGGAGAACGACCGGCTGGGGCAGGCCGTCCCCCTGGCCAACCTGGCCTCCAGGTACGTCTCGCTCGGCCGGCTCGACGAGGCAGAGGACGCGCTGCGCCGTAGTCTCGACATCTCGCGCGCCGCCGGGTACTTCGACGCCGCCACCCACTCGGCGACCTCGCTCGGCTCGCTGTACCACCGCCAAGGACGCCTGGCGGAGGCCGAGAAGGCGTTCCGGGACGCCGTCTCGCTCATAGAGGCCGTCCGTCCGCACCGCCCGCTCGACGACCGGTCCCGGGTCAGCTTCGTGCACGGACATCAGCGGGCCTTCCAGGGGCTCGTGGACTGCCTGCTGGCACGCGGCGCGCACGACGAAGCCTTCGACGTCGTTCAGCAGGCGAAGTCCCGCGCCCTCGTGGAACTCCTCGCCGTCGCCGAGCCGGCGCCCCACCAGGCGGCGACCGGACGGTTCGCCGAACTGCTCGCCGCCGAGGCCGAACACCTCGCCGTGCTGCGGCGGGCGAGCAAGCAGCCGGAACTCGCCGCCCGCGCCCAGGACGCGCTGCACGCCGTGTACGAGGAGATGAGCGGCCACGACGCGGACTACGTGACCATGCGCCGGGGCACTCCGGCCGACGCCCGTTCGGTCCGGCGGTGGCTCGCCGGCCAGGGACGGCCGGTCCTGCTGGTCGAGTACTTCCTCGGCCTGGAGTATCTGACCGTGTTCTTCCTGCGGGCGGAGTGGGAGACGGTGCGCATCGCCACCACCCGCCTCACCCGCGCCGACCTGGCACGCGCCCACGCCGACTTCCGGCGGCAGGTGGTGCAGTACCGCAATGCCGCGGGCTCCGCCTGGACGGCGCTGTCCCAGCAGGTGACCGAGCCGATGGGGGCGTTCCTGCGCCCGGACGACCTGGTGGTGCTGGTACCGCACGGCACGCTGCACGCCCTGCCGCTGCACGCCCTACCCGTCGGCGGTGAGCCCCTCGCGAGCCGCAACCCGGTCGTCCACATCCCCGCCGCCGGCCTGCTGCCCCTGTGCCAGAGCCCCGCCAAGGGCACCGGCAGGCTGGACACGTGCGCGGCCTTCGGCGTCACCTACGAGGCCGAGGCGGCGGCGGTGGCCGAGCTGTTCGGCGACGAGTACGTCCCCGCAGCGGGACTGACCGCCGACGCGATCGCGGCACGGGCGGCGGGCCGCGACGTCCTGCACTTCTCCTGTCACGCCCGGTTCGACGCGGCGGACCCGCTCGGCTCGGGCCTCTGCCTCAGTCCCGGTGACCCCGGCGAGACCGATGACGCCACCGGCACCATGCTGACGGTGCGTGACATCATGGCCATGCGGCTCCGCCACGAGCTCATCACGGTCAGCGCGTGCGAGACCGGCGTGCAGGAAGCCCTGGACGGGGACGAGCTCATAGGACTGACCCGTGCCTTCCTGTACGCCGGGGCGCGCGCCGTCGTGGCCAGTCTCTGGCCGGTCGACGCCGACACCACACGGGACTTCATGGTCCGCTTCTACAGCCACCTGCGCGCCGCGCTTGCCCGCGGGGACGCCCTCGACAAGGCCGGTGCGCTGCGCCTGGCACAGCTCGACATCATGCGGGACAAGGGCGTACAGGCCTCGTACCACTGGGCGCCGTTCGTCCTGGTCGGCGACGGGAACTGAGAGGGAACGCATGACGGAGACGACGGCCCACCTCGCGGAGATCGACCTCGAACCGCTCGACGGGGCACCGATCAAGGGCCCCGGAGAGGACCAGGCGCACCTCCCGACCTTCCTCGGCAGAACCAACCGGGTCCGGCTGGGCAGGCCGCGCGTGGCCGACCACCTCGCGGAACTGCGCGCCGCCGGCGACGTCCCCGGCGAGCTGGAACGCCATGTGCGCACCGGGGGTTCGGTTCTCGCCGTCCGCCCGACGCTCACCCTGCTGCCCGCCAGCGGCTGCGTCTTCGTCGACGTCGACTTCGCCCTCGAACTGATCGCCACGCCCGTGCAGGCGGGACAGACGGTGGGCAGGCCGCTCGCCTACGCCGTCCGTCCTGACAGGGTCGTCGAAGAGGTGCCGGTCACCCACACGGCGAAGACCGTTCAGGAGATCGGCGGGGAAGCCGGGGCGGGACTCGGGAAGCTGATCGCGAAGATCACTCAGGAGAACGCCTTCGAGGAGAAGGGCAAGCGCTACACGTCTCGTATCTACGGCTACGGCGTCAACTTCTACGAGGTGGGCTGGCGGCTGAGGGCGACCACGGCCGCGGACCTCGCCGGAGACATCACCGGTCTGGAGGTCGTCGTCCAGGTGCCGACCGGCGCGACGCTCGCCGGTCGCTTCCGGGTCGCCGCCGAGATCGCCATCCAGGCCGGCCCGGACCGCTGGCTGACCCGCACCTTCGGACCACGCCGCACCCAGCCGACCCTGGACGTCGTCTACGACCTGCACGGCTGAACCGGGTCGCGGTCCGGCGACCGAGCTCCGGGCCGGTCGTTGCCCTCAAGAGGCGTGCGGTGACCGCGCGCCGGTCGCGGTCCGTGTGTCAGTCGCCCTTGCGGCGGAACCAGCCGCGCCGGGGCGGGTGCGGGGGCGGGGCGGCCGGGCCCGGATGCGGCGGGGGGGTGGGGCCCGGATGCGCGGGCGGGACCGGGCCGCCGTACGGGGACGGAGACGGGCCGGGTTGGGCGGGGGGCGGCGTCGGGCCGTTGAAGGGCGGCAGGGTCTTGAACTGATCGTGCAGGGCGATGGTCGGCGTGATGCGGTGCAGCGCGGCGCGTACCAGGGTGAGCGGGTGGTCGGGGAACTGCGGATCCCAGTGCTCCAGGTCGGCCACGTGGTACGGCAGCCCGCCCAACTGCCCGCCGCCGACGTACGGGTGGGGCTGGAAGTACTCGGCCGGACCGACCTGACTCATCACCATGCTCTCCCGCAGACCGGTCATCGCGCCCTCCGCGGCCTGCACCTTCACAACGGCGCTGCACCGGTCCTTCGGCAGCGTCCAGCTGCCGAGGAAGGCTTGCCCCTGCCTGCTCTGCAGCGGCATCTTGATCAGCTGGCGCAGTGCCGGGACCCCGTCCACGGCCCCCACCACCGCCTCGATGAGACCGCCTCCGGATCCCGCCACGCCCTGCGCGCACCCGAACCGCAGCCGCTCCGGTTCGTGCAGTGGGGCGGCCAGATCCGGGACGAGGGGAAAGAAATGCACCGACAGGACCAGCCCCGCCGCGTCGGTCCACAGGCCGGGCTCCCGCTCGGTGAACCCCGTGAGGTCCAGGCCGGTGATCGGGGTCTGGGCTATCGAAGTCATGGTGATCATCATGCCGGGTCGCTGAAGCGAACGCCGCGGCGGGGCGATGATCGGGCGGATCCGTTCTGCCGGCAGGCGGCGGCCTCTTCGTCGCGGGGTGGGTCCGCCGCTGGATGGTCCGTGGTGGCGCGGGTGGTCGGGCCGGTGATGCGCGGGAAGCGGCGGGCGGCCATCAGGAAGCCGAGTGCCGTCAGCACGAACGGCCAGGTGAAGGGGCGGCCACCGGACGGGGCGAGCAGAGCGGCGGCGGCCGGTGTCAGCGCGGTCGCGGTTGCGGCACCGAGCAGCGCGTACAGCAGCGTCGCCCGGGTGGCCGGCAGGAACACCCCGCAGAGCGCCAACGCGACGAGCACCGCGTTGTAGCCCAATGTGCCGTCGGCGATCCGTGCGGCGGGCGCCCCGAGCGCCCAGGCCGTCAGGATGCCCGTCGCGCTGCCGCAACAGGCCACCCAGCCCGCCGTGCGGCTCGCCAGGAACAGACCCGCGAGCAGCAGAGCCCCGGCATACCACTGATCCATGAAGAAGACCTGGGACAGGTTGCGCAGGAACGCCCCTGCCACGTCGTACGGTCGCAGGACGGTGGGTCCGGATGCCGCCCGGGGCAGTACGGCGACGCTCTCGCCGGTCGACCAGATGCGCTGGAAGGCAGGCGCGGCCACGGTGACGGCGCCCGCCAGCAGGCAGTAGGGCAGGGTCAGCGTCGGCAGATCCCAGACGTGCAGGAGCTGGACGACGGCCGCCGTGACGACCGTGACCATGAGACAGGCCACGACGGCGAGCAGTGCCGTGGCCGGCCTGCGCGCATCCAGGAAAACGGCCAAGCAGAGCGCGGTCAGACAGGAGTTGAAGCCCTCCAGCCCCGCCCGCACCCGTTCGCGGGTCACACCCAGCAGGCATGCCGTGCCGGTGCCGAGGGCGGCGCCGCCCAAGCCGTAGGCGCCGTACCGCCAGTCCGCGGTGCACAGCGCGAGGGCGAAGACAGCGCCTGACCAGGCGCTCTCCAGGAACATGACCTGGGCGAGACCGCGCAGCACGCGTATCCCGAACTCCAGGCCATGCCCCTTTTCGGACGTGTCCGTGTATCTGTGCACCTTCATCCATATTCGGTGCCGCATACCCGAGCCCCCCCAAGGCAGATCTTTCCGCTGTGCGGCATCATATTTCCACAATGCGACATTGCGGTGTAGTGGGAGGGGACGCGCAGAACACATTCCTGGCATGATGAGCCGCCGTGGGCTCCGTGCAGAGCGGGACAGTACGGCGGCCCACGCCGGTCGCGGACCGCGGCTCGGGCGCCCGTGCCGCATCACGAGGAGGCTCCGCATGTTGTCGCTCGATCTCCACCCGATCTTCCGCAACAACCGCGACATCGAACTGGCGCTGCGCCAGTTCCTGTTCAGGGCCAACCACTCGGGCGAAACCGTCGTGGAGATCATTCCGGGCAAGGGTTCCGGGCGGCTGAAGGCCCGCGTTCTCGCGTTCCTGGACCAGAAGCACATCAGAAAGCTGTACGTCCGGCGTGAGGTCGACACGGGCAACGCCGGACGCATCCTTGTGTACTTCGACGAGGCGGGTCTCTCGGGCTGAGTGGGCACAAGGAATGCCTCGGACCGGCTCGTGCAGCACTTCGCCCCGCCGGATGACCGACGGGGCGAAGTGCTGCGGAGCCGAGAGCGACCGACGGCTGTCGTCGGTGTCGGCTCAGGCCCGCTGTGCTGAGCTCGTGTTCCGGTTACTTGGTGAAGGCCGCGACACCGTTCGGGGTGCCCAGGCCCGTCGGGCCGTCATAGCCCTTGCCCGCCTTGCAGAGGTAGTCGCTGCAGGACCCGTTCGAGCCGTCGGTGACGTCGTTCAGCTTGTCCGGGTGGGCGTAGGGGTAGGACGCCGGAACGTCATTGGCGCCCGGGGCGCCGGCCAGCGCGTAGACACCGGCGATGAACGGCGAGGAGGCGCTGGTTCCGCCGTACACGTTCCAGCCGCTTGCCTGGTAGGTGTCGTAGACGGCGAGACCGGTGGCCGGGTCGGCGACGGCCGCGACGTCGGCGACACTGCGCTTGGTGCAGCTGGTGTCCTTCTGCCAGGACGGCTTGGCGTCGAACTGCGAGCAGCCCGAGCCCGCTCCCTCGCCGCCGGCGGACGTGCCCCACACGGACTCGGAGTAGCCGCGGGTGCTGCCGTCCTTCTTGAGCGACGTACCGCCGACGGCCGTCACGTACTGCGAGGCGGCCGGGTACTCGGTGCCGTAGCCGCTGTCGCCGGAGCTGACGGTGATGGCGACGCCGGGGTGCTTGAAGTACTTGTCGTCCGCCTGGGTGTCGGCGGCCTCCTCGCCCCCGCCGTAGCTGTTGGAGACGTACTTGGCGCCCTGCTTGACGGCCTGGTTCACGGCCGCACCGAGGTCGTCCATGTTGGCGGACTTGGCCTCGACGAGCAGGATGTGGCACTGGGGGCAGGCGGCGCTGACCATGTCCACATCGAGGGAGATCTCTCCGGCCCAACCGGCGTCGGGCGTCGGGTACTTCGAGCCGCCGTCCTGGTCGATCTTCTTGAAGCAGCCGTTGCTGGTGCTGCACTCCGGCAGGCCGTACTGGGACCGGTAGGCCGCCAGGTCCTTCTCGGCGTTCGGGTCGTCGTTGGCGTCGACGATCGCGACGGTGGCGCCCTTGCCGCCGTCCTTGGGCAGGTTGTAGGCGGCCTGCAGGTCGGCCGGTCCGAAGCCCTTGGGGGCGTCGTGCCTGCCGAGGGTCTTCTGCGCCTTGAGGTCGGTGCGGACGACCGCTTGGCAGGCCATGTATCCGGGCTTGCTCGGCTGTGAACAGAGCCGGTGGGTGGACACGGTGGAGGCCGGGGACGAGGCCGTGGCCGTCGTCGCGAAGGCCGCCGAGTGCGAGGCGGCCAGGCCGGCGGTGATCAGGGCTGCTGCAGACAGGAACGCGGGTGCGCCGCGACGTATCAGGGTCCTTCTGCGATGAGAACGCAATGAACTGCCCTCCGTGGGGGGATGGGTGGCTCCACTGCGGCGGCCGGTCAGCGTGTCACGTGCATGACAACCGCTTTCCGTTGGGGGTGGCCGTGTGGAACCGGGTTCCGGGCATACTGCTGCTTGCTGCCACCACGTTCAGTGGTGGCTACGGATGAGGCTATTGATAATTTGCCGAAGAGAACAGGGGCAGTTGGAAAAACTTTGCCTCCAACTTCCCGGCGCGGGCGTATACCTTGTGCAGCCATGGAGCTGGAAGATGGAACCGTCAACGACCTGATGTCCCTGGGACTGCCCCGATACGAGGCACGGGTCTACCTGTCGCTCATCAGGCGTGGTTCCTACACGGCCGCCGAGGTGGCCCGGGAGGCCGACGTACCGCGCCAACGCGTGTACGACGTGCTGGACGCGCTCGTGCGGCGGCATCTGGTCACCGCCCACCCCGGACGGGTGGCCATGTACTCCGCCGTCACGCCCGAGTTGGCCCTCGCCCGGCTGATGACCGTGCAACGGGAGTCCGTCGACCGCCTGGAGCGGGTCTCGCAGGAGCTGGCCGGTGTCCTGCAGCCGCTCTGGTCGCAGGGGCGGGAACACACCGATCCGCTGGACTACATCGAGATCCTGCGCGACCCCAAAGCGATCTCCGAGCGCTTCGCCGACATCCAGCGGCAGGCCCGACACGAACTACTCACCTTCTGCAAGCCGCCGTTCGTCGCCCCCGCCGAGAACACGGAGGGCCTGGCGGTGGTCCGCCGACTGCACCGGGCGGGCGGCACCGTCCGGGCGATCTACCTCGACGAGGCCCTGGGCGACCCCGGGACCGTGGAGCACGTACGGCGCTTCGCCACCGCCGGGGAGGAGGCCCGCTTCGCCCCCGAACTGCCGCTGAAACTCGTCATCGCCGATGCCGCCCTCGTCCTGTGCGACATGCCGGACCCGGTGGCCGGCGCCGGCTCCACCACCACGCTCTTCATCGAGCACCCGGCCCTGGCGGGCTGCCTGCGGCTGGCCTTCCACACCGTCTGGAAGGATGCCGTACCGGCTCCGGAGTCCAGCCTGGCGCCCTGACCGGTGCTTCAGCGCGTCGCGGTTGCCGGGGTGGTCGTAGGGAGGGCCATCGTCATGCCGCAGGACATCGTGTTCCACCTTCCCTTCGCGCCGGAGGTCGGCCCGGATGCGGACGGTGCCCGGCGGCGCAGCCTTGACTGGTGCCGACGCCAGGGCCTGGTGGCACACCCAGTCGACCAGGAGCGGTTCCTGCGCTGGGACATCGCCGGACTGATGGCGGCGTGGGTCCCACGGGCCGCCGGTGACCGGCTGGATCTCACGGTGGACGCCGTCGTCGTGGCGACGCTCCTGGACGACCCGTTCGACGGCCCCCTGGCCGCCCAGCCGCGCCGCGTCGCGGCGGCCTGCCGGGCCTTCACCGACGTGATCACCTCGGGCGCAGGCGCAGGCGCAGGCGCACCGGCCGGCGCGGGTCCGCTGGTCTGCGCGTTCGGGCAGGTGTGCCGCCGCCTGGCGTACCAGGCCTCGCCCGCCTGGCTGGAGAGCACCGGCCGGCACTGGCAGCGGTATCTGAACGCGTACGCCGTGGAAGCCGGCAACCGTGCGCAGCACCGCATCCCGACCCGGGCCGAGCACTTCGCGCTGCGCCGCGATTCCGGCTTCGTCCAGGCGATGCCGGACCTGAGTCAGAAGGCGTACGACTTCGAACTCCCGCCCCACCTCTCCACGGATCCGAAGGTGCGACGCATGCTGGACATCACCGCCGACGTCGTGGACACCGTCAATGACGTCCATTCGGTCGAGAAGGAGGAGTCCCGCGGCGACGTGCACAATCTGGTCCTGGTCATCGAGCATGAACTCGGCTGCGACCGCGACGCCGCGATCATCTGCTCTGGAGCCGGGCCTGTCTGCGCTACTCGCACCTGGTGCCCCCGGGCGAGCCGGCTCTCGTCACCGATCTGCTGACGGACCGCTGAGCTTGTTCCCTCCACGGGGACCTGGCGAGGTTGTCACGCACCCGTACAGCCCCCTCCGAAAGCGTGGCGCTTGTGTGAAGGCGGCGCGCGGCACGTGCCTGTCCTCCACACTCGTGATCACGGCCTTCGCGCTGTTCCCGTGCCGGGCGGGGAACAAAAGATCGGCCGGGGCTGCTCGTACGTCCGCCGAGCTGGGAAAGACCCACCAAGGGCGAACCGATTCCCACGGGGCCCGATGAGATGACCGCACACCGATGTGGAGGCACACATGGCCGGATTCCTCGACAGGGCGAAAGAGCAGGCTCAGCAGGCACTCCAGCAGGGAAAGGAGAAGGTGGACGAACTGCAGGCCCAACGGGCCGGAGGTGACCTGCTGAAGAAGCTCGGCGCGGCCTACTACGCGGAGAAGCGTGGATCGGGCACGGAACAGGCGACCCAGGACGCCCTCAACGCCCTGGAAGCCCACATCAGCGCGCACGGGGACGGCTTCCTGCGTTCGCAGTAGTCACCCCGCCGCAGCAGGCAGCGGCGTCGACCGGAGCCCGGAACACCGCCCGGTCGACGCCGGCTGTCCCGGCCGCCGGGCCGGCGGGATCAGTGCCGGGTCCGGCGCCCACTACTCGACGGCAGGGTCCTCCTGCGCGTTCCGCAGGGCCTTCTTCACGGCCTGCTCCACCTCGCCCCGGTCGGCTTCGGTGGCTTCGGCGTGCGCGGTGATGGCCGCCTGTACGGCCTCGGACGCCTTGCGCCAGCGGCGCCACTGGGCGTCGTACTCGCCACCGGTGAGGCCGGCGAGCTTGGCGCGTTCTTCTTCGGCGGATCGTTCCAGCTTGATCAACTCATCGGGGACCTCTGCCATGGGCAGGGATCCTAAGCGGCGAGCGGGACGGGCCGACGATAAGACTTACCCCCCGATCGGGTAGAGCCGCCTGCCACGTACTGGTGGAGCCCGCCGATCACAACGCAGCACCATGAGTGACCGACGACTTCGGTGACGTCGTCCGTTGACAACCGTGCCGCATCGGGTTTCAGGCGCGTCCGCGGAGCATGAGGTTCCAGTAGAGGAACGGCAGCCCATAGCGCTTGAGGTACCACATGTCCCGGCGTTCACGGGTCGTGTCGATGAGGGGGAGAGTGGGACGGTGCCGCAGGGTGTAGTCGAACTCGGCCAGCAGCATGCTGTGTCGTGAGGTGGTGATCGGACAGGAGGAGTATCCGTCGTACGACGCGGGCAGCGGCTCGGCGTTCGCGAGGCTGGCGGCGACGTTCCGGGCGACGACGGGAGCCTGTTTACGGATCGCGGCGCCCGTCTTGGAGTTGGGTGAGGAGCCGGCGTCGCCGAGGGCGAAGACGTCGGGATGGCGCACATGACGCATGGTGTGCTTGTCGATCTCCACATAGCCGGCGGGATCCGCCGGATCGGCCAGCGGAGTCTCCTTGAGCCAGTCGGGTGCCGACTGGGGCGGCACGAGGTGCATCATGTCGAAACGGATGGAGTCCTTGGTCCCGGACGCGTGGTCGACGACCACGGCGTTGCGGCCGTCCGGGTCCACTTCGACCAGTTCGCTGTTCTTGCGCACCTCGATGCCGTAGCGCGCCACGACCCGCTCCAGTTCCTCCGCGAACACGGGAACCCCGAACATCCCGGGTGTGGGCAGCACGAGGACCACCCGTATGTCCTTCAGGACACCCTGCTCACGCCAGTGGTCCGCGGCCAGATAGGCGATCTTCTGTGGTGCTCCACCACACTTGATCGGACCTGACGGCATGGTGAACACCGCTGTGCCCGAGCGCATCGAGCGGATCAAGTCCCAGGTTTTGGGCGCCAGTTCGTAGGCGTAGTTGCTGGAGGAGTGCGGCGCGGTGACGGCCTGCGCCATGCCGGGGACCCTGTTCCAGTCGAGCTGGATGCCGGGGCAGACGACCAGCCTGTCGTAGGCGATGGTGCGTCCGTCGGCGGTGCCGACCGTCCGTCCCTCGGGGTCCACGGTCTCCACCCGGTCGCGGATCCAGCGGACGCCCCTCGGTAAGACGGACCGCTGGGGGCGGGCGCTTGCCCCGGCGGTGGCCCGCCCGCCGCCGACGAGTGTCCATAGCGGCTGGTAGTAGTGCGTGGTGGAGGGCTCGACGAGCCCGATGTCGCGGATGCCGTGGCGCAGCAGGCGGGCCGCGACGCTGATGCCGGCGGTTCCTCCCCCCACGATGAGGACCTTGTGGTGAGCGTCGGTGGTCATATCCGTTCTCCTTCCGGTGCGAGGGCCATGCCATGACGTGTCGTACGGCTCCCCCTTGCACTCGCCCCGTTAATGTACGTACATTAGCCTTTCAAATGTACGTACACAAGGATGGGGATCATGAGCGAGGAACCGACCCCCTCGGCCGGCCGGGGAACACGGTCGCGGGCAGGCCGGGGCGGGACTCCGCTGTGGCGCCATGTGCGCGACGACCTCAGATCCCGGTTGGCGCGAGGTGAGTTCGGCGACTCCTTCCCCGGAGAGAACGAGCTGGCCGCGCGGTACGAGGTGAGCCGGCACACCATTCGCGAGGCACTGCGCGAGCTGAGGGAGGAGGGGCTGGTCACCGCGGCGAAAGGCCGACGGCCGCGACCGGTGGGCGAGGCGGTCATAGAACAGCCCGTCGGCGCCCTCTACAGCCTGTTCTCCTCCGTCGAGGCGGCCGGCCTCGAGCAGCGCAGCATCGTCCGCAACCTCGACATCCGTGCCGACGCGCACGTGGCAGTGCGCCTGGGCATGGAGGAGTCGACGCCGCTGCTGTATCTCGAACGGATCCGCCTGGCCGACGGAGAACCCCTGGCCCACGACAAGGTGTGGCTGCTGGCTTCGGACGCCCGGGCGTTGCTCGGCGTCGACTTCAGCCACACGGCGCTCTACGACGAACTCGCCGACCGCTGTGGCATTCGTCTGGTCGGGGGAGAGGAACGTATCAAGGCGGTCATTCCCACGGCTGCCGAACAAAGGCTGCTCGGCCTCCCCGAGGGGGTGGCGGCGTTCTCCATCGAACGGGTCGGCCGTACGCACGGCCGCGCCGTCGAGTGGCGCACCACCCTCATCCGCGGCGACCGGTTCAGTGTCGTGGCGCAGTTCGACGCCCGCGCCGGGTACCGCATCGATCCTGCCGGAACGCCTTTCATCCGGTCGGGCCGGAGCATACGACGGCTCGATCCGGCGCGGTGAGAGGGCCCGGAACGGGTCTTGTGTCCACGAGTCGGCCGCAGGGCCAACCCTCATGCCTCATACCCACGGGGCCCGACGGTGCTGGAGGAGTGCCTGACATGTTCTTCGTCGACACGATCGAGGTCACGGGGCTCGGCAACCGTAGTTACCTGGCAGGCGGCGAGCGTACGGCCGTGGCCGTCGACCCGCCACGTGACGTCGACCGCGTGCTGGCGGCCGCGGCCCGCAGGGGCGTGCGGATCTCGCACGTCGTCGAGACCCACATCCACAACGACTACGTCACCGGTGGCCTGGACCTCGCCCGCATCACCGGCGCCGCCTATCTCGTACCTGCCGGGGCCGGCGTGTCGTTCGCGCGCATACCCGTGCACGACGGCGACCGTACGGTCATAGACACGGGTCTCGTCCTGCGGGCGCTGGCGACGCCCGGTCACACCCCGCACCACACCGCCTACGTCCTCGAGGAGCTCGGAACGGCCGTCGCGGCGTTCACGGGAGGCTCCCTGCTGATCGGTACCGTCGGCCGCCCCGACCTGGTCGAGCCGCGCCTGACCGAAAGCCTCGCCCGTGCGCAGCACGCATCCGCACACCGTCTCGCCACGGAACTGCCGGACGGCGCCGCCGTGTTGCCCACGCACGGATTCGGCAGCTTCTGCTCTGCCGGCCGGGCCGAGGGGAACGAGACCACCATCGGGAAGGAGAAGGCCTCGAACGAGGCCCTCACCCAGGACGTCGACACCTTCGTCACCCGCATGCTGGCGGGGCTCGACGACGTTCCCGCGTACTACGCGCACATGGCTCCCGCCAACTCCGCCGGGCCCACTCCGGTCGACCTCACCACGCCCGCGATCGCCGACGCCGCCGAGATCGCGGCGCGACTGGCCGCCGGGGAGTGGGTCGTCGACCTGCGCAACCGGATCGCGTTCGCCGAAGGACACGTCACCGGCACCTACAACTTCGAGGCCGACGGGCAACTCGCCACCTACCTGGCCTGGTTGATCCCCTGGGGCAAACCCGTGACGCTGCTCGCCGAATCGGCCGAGCAACTGGCACACGCCCAACGCGAGTTGGTGCGCGTCGGGATCGACCGCCCGGCCGCCGCGGCCACCGGCGAACCGTCGGCCTGGACGGCCGAGGGCGACGCCCTGGCCGCTTTCCCGCGCGCCACCTTCGCAGACCTGGCCGGGCGGCACCCCGCCAAGGGCGTGGTCGCGCTGGACGTCCGGCGCGCCTGCGAGCGGGCCGCCGGATACATCGAGGGCTCGGTCCACATCCCGCTGCACACCCTGCACCGGCGCCTCGACGAGGTGCCGCCCGGTGAGGTGTGGGTGCACTGCGCGGGTGGCATGCGCGCCGCCATCGCCGCCTCGCTGCTGGACGCGGCAGGCCGTGACGTCGTCGCCGTGGACGACTCCTTCCCGGCCGCCTACACGACCGGACTCTGCCTTCGTACCGCCTGAGCCTTACCAGTCCGGAACAACCCACCACCGCAACAAGAGGCGAGGACCGCCCATGAAGACATTCCGTTCCGGCGCAGACCGGATCACCGTAGCGGAAGCGGTTGAACGCACCGCGCACGGGCTTGCGTCCGAAGCCGGCGTGCACGTCGACGCGGCCGTACTGCTGGACGTCCGCGAACTCGACGAGTGGAGCGCCGGCCACGCACCCGGAGCCGTACACCATTCCCTCACCGGACTCCTCGCAGGCGTGCCACTGCCCACCGAGGCCCGAGGGCGCCGGCTGGTCGTCATCTGCCGCTCCGGCAACCGGTCCCGGCGAGCCGCCGAACTGCTGACAGCGGGCGGCGCCGAGGCCGTGGACGTGATCGGGGGAATGCGCGCGTGGGCGCAGGCCGGGCTGCCGGTGGTGGACGCGCGGGGCCTGCACGGTACGGTCGCGTGAGCTCCCTGGTCCTCGCCCTCGCGGCCGGCGCGCTGATCGGGCTGGCCCTCGGCGGGCTCGGCGGCGGTGGCAGTGTCCTGGCCGTGCCCGCCCTGATCTACCTGCTCGGCTTCACCCCCGTGTCGGCCACCACCGCCGGGCTGGTGATCGTGGCCCTCACCTCGGCAACCGCCCTGAGCGCGCACGCCCGTGACGGACATGTCCGCTGGGGTGCGGGACTGCTCTTCGCCGCGGCGGGCATCGGCCCGGCGATGCTGGGTTCCGCCCTCGCCGCCCAGCTGCCTGCGGGCGCCCTGCAGGCGGCCTTCGCGATGGTCGCCGCCGTCGCGGCGGTACGCATGCTGCGACCCGGCCCGGAGGACTCGGACACCCGAAGGATCAGGCCCGGACACGCGGCGGCGGCCGGCGCGGGACTCGGCGCCGTAACCGGTGTCCTCGGAGTCGGCGGCGGCTTCCTCGCGGTACCCGCTCTCGTGGCCGTACTCGGAGTCCGCATGCGCGAGGCCGTCGGTACGAGCCTGCTGGTCATCACCGTCAACTCGCTCGCGGCGCTCGCACTGCGCGGCGGCACGGCGGACCGGCTCGACTGGGGGGTCGTCGGCCCCTTCGCCGGCGCCGCGGTGCTGGGAGCGTGGGACGGCAGGCGCCTGGCCGCCAAGGCGCAGCCGAAGACCTTGCAACGCGCCTTCGCCCTGGCGCTGCTGGCCGTGGCCGCTTTCATGTTCGGCGACGCCGTGGTCTGACCCGACCTCGACCGGAAAGATTGCTATAGCAAAGTTGTAGTCCTGGAGTACGGGACTTGACCGGCGGCTGGAGCTTGCTACAACCGAGGCGGAGAAATCAACACCACGCTCTGGGTGTTATGTTCGTGGCGCGGGCCCCGTCGCGTGCGGTCTACTGTGCGGTGTGAAGAAGATCCTGCTGATCGAAGCATTCGCAAACTCCGGCCCCTATGTGCTGGATGCGGCCCGGGCACTCGGCGCGCACGTCTTCGTCGCCACGCACGAGGACGTGTACGAGAGCTACCCCGCCGAGCTGCGCGACAAGATCCACGGCGCGGTGTTCACCGACCTCACCGACTCCGACCGGGCGCTCGCGGAACTGGCCGCGTTCGCCGAGGCGACGGAGGTCGACGCGGTGGCCGGTTGCCGGGAGTTCTTCAGCCCGCTGGTCGCCCTCCTGGCCGAGCGCCTGGGGCTGCCCGGCAATGACCCCCGGCGCGCCCGGGCGTGCCGGAACAGGGCGCAGATGGCCGAGGTCTTCGTCGCGGGCCAGGTGCCCGCGCCGAGAACGATCAGCGTGCACACGGCCGGGCAGGCGGCACGTGCCCTCGGCCGCGCGGGCATCGGGTTCCCGGTCGTCGTCAAACCGGCCGAGCAGGGCGGTTCCTGTGGTGTGAGTGTGGTCGGCAGTCCCGAACAGCTCGACACGGCCGTACGGCATGCGCAGTCCCGGCCGATCGCCGCCCCGCACGGCCTGCCCATGGATCAGCGTGTCATCGTCCAGGAGTACGTCCCCGGACCCGAGTTCAGCCTGGACACCGTGGTCTGGCGTGACGAGTACTTCCACCTGCCGATGGTCGAGAAGCACACCACCGGCGGTACCTACCGGGCGGCGGCCGGTCACACCTGCCCCGCGGCTCTGCCACCCGCCGGCCTTCACGGCCTGCGGACGGCCACCGAACGGGCCCTGCGGGCCCTCGGCATCCGCAACGGCGTCGCCCACACCCAACTCAAGATCTCGCCCGACGCGGGCCCCGTCGTCATCGAGGTCGGCGCCCGCCTGCCGGGAGACCACCTCGTGGACGTCGTACGCCGCGCCTCCGGCATCGACGAGGCCCGCGCCTACCTCCAGGCCGTCCTCGACGAGAAGCCGGACGTGCCCGCGCCGAGGGAAGGGGCGTGCGCGATCCGGTTCCTCACGCCGCCCCGCGCCGGCACCTTCCACGGGGTGACCATCCTCGGCCGCCACGACGGCCTGGTCGACCAGAACATCACCACCCAGCCAGGGGCCGCCGTCGGCACGGCCCACGGCAACTCGGCCCGCGTCGGTCACCTGGTCTTCACCGCACCCACGTCCGCGCAGGTCAACGCCGACGCCGCCCGCGCACTCGCCCACACCCGCGTAGAGGTGAGCTGACATGCAGCGCATCGCCTTCCTCCGGTCGGCCGACATCCGGCGGGCCGGCCCGTACATCCACGGCATCGCCCCCGCCCTTGCCGGGCTGGGCGCCGAGGCCCGCCTCTTCCACACCCATGGCGAGTGCGGCCCGGATCTGTTCCCGGGTACGAGCGAGCGGCTCGACCCCGCCGCGACACCGGACGAGTTCGTCGAGCGCGTGCGCGCCTGGGGAGCCGATGCCGCCGTGGCGATCTCCCTGCCGGACGACAAACGCCCTGCGCGATGCCGTGGTGAAGACCAAGCTCGAAGCCCTCGGCATCCGCACCGTCATGACACCCCTCGCGGCCACGCGCGTCCTGTGCGACAAGTGGGAGACCAAGCGGGTCCTGGCCGCGCACGGTCTCACCACCCCGCCCGCCGTCCTGGTCGACAGCGATCTCCTCAACTACCGGGCGCTGCCCGTCCCGGCCTACCCGGACGCCGTACGCCTCGCCGCCCAGGACATCGGATATCCCCTCATGGCGAAGCCGTTGTGGGACTCCACCAGCATGGGCATCGCCTTCATCCCCGATCCCGCCCGCCTCGACCGCTACCTGGCCGCCCGGCCTGCCGCGCACACGGTCCTGGAGAAGTGCGTCGGCGGGCTCTGCTCGGTCGACATCGTCGGCGCCGCAGGCCACTACACCGTCATGCCACTCATCCGGACCGGCACCGCGGGAGGCCCTCCGGCGTTCACGTTCGAAGACCTGCGTTACGCCGCCCCGGCCCGGGACGACGACTTCCGGCCCACGGCACAGCGCCTGGTGGACCTGTGCACGGAACTCGGAGTCGAAGGGTCGGTCAACGTCGACATGGTCCACGCCGACGGCGTCTACCACGTCCTGGAGATCAACCCCCGGATCGGCGGAGCAACCACCCTGTCCATCGCCGCCGGCGGACTCAACACCTTCGTCGCCCTCCTCGACATCCTGAGCGGCACCTGGCCGACCCGGACCAGTGCTCCGGCCGAGCGATACGCGATCGAGTGCCTCACCGCGAACCCCACGCCCGGGCTGCTCGCCGAACTCCGTGCCCGTATCGACCTCGTGACCTGCCACGACCTGATCATCGACGGCCACAACCACGGCGGCATCCTCACGTTCACCGTGGACCCGGGTGACGAGCAACGCGTGGTGAAGGAACTCACGGAACTGTGCACGCGGACCGACTTCATCGCGCCGCCGATGCTCGACAAGATCCGCCGCCTCCTGACGTCCGCGGGCCGGTGAGCGCCGCCACCGGCACTGGAGGACCGTGACGAGCCGTCCCGGCGGGGGAGTCGGCGGGCGACCCTCCGGGACGGCCGGTGCGGCGGTCGAGGACTCCGCGCGGAGCGCAGGATGCCCCGCGCGGAGCCCGGAAGCCGTAGGCCGCGAACCCCGCGAGAGGCTCCGCCTACCGAAGGTGCCCCGTGTCATTGAGCAGCCGCAGCGACGCGTTCCCGTCGGCGTAGTACGCCACCGCCGACAGCGACGCAGTCGCCGGTTCCATCCGGAACAGGGACTGCGCCGGCGCACCCAGCGCCAACCGCACCAGCGTCCTCAGCGGACCGACGTGCGAGACGACCAGCACCGTTTCCCCCGTGTGCCGCGCGAGCAGCACATCCCGCGCCGCCGCCACCCGCCGCGCCACCGCCTCGAACGGCTCGCCGCCGCCCGAGGGCGCCGCCGCCGGGGACGTCAGCCACGCCGTCAGGTCATCCGGATACCGCTCGCGCACCTCCGCGAAGGTCAGCCCCTCCCAGGAACCGAAGTCCGCCTCCCGCAGGTTGTCCTCGACGCGCACGTCCAGGCCCAGCCGCGCGGCAACCGCCTGCGCCGTCTCCCGGCAGCGCCGCAGCGGAGAGGCGACGATCGCCTGCACACCGCCGCGGACGTCCAGCAGCCCCGCGGTTGCCTCGGCCTGCCGCCGCCCGGCCTCCGACAGCGACGGATCCGAACCGCCGCTGCCGGAGAACCGCTTGTGCGGTGTCAGTGGTGTTTCACCATGCCGCAGGAGTACGAGCGTCGTCGGTGTACCCTCGGTCGGCCAGCCGGGGGCGGCCGGAGCAGCCGCCTCGACCGCCGGCTCGACCCCCGACCGCTCCCACTTGCGCCCCCCGAGGCCCGCGTCCATCGCGTCGTCCACCAGCCGGCTATTTCTCCGGCGGTGCAAAATGGTCCCGGACGGAGTCCGTCTGGTTCTTCATCATGGCGATGATCCCCTTGACGACGTCGGGGTCCGCGTCGTCGGCGATCGTCAGCTCTCGTGACCACTCGAAGTAGCTGCGGTCCGGATCGTTGGTGATCGGCCGGACGCGAAGGGTGGCGACGTAGCTGGTGACACCTGATGTCGGCGCGATGGCCCGGTAGGTGGAGGACCGCTCCACTTCGTTGCGGCCGGCGACCTCCTGCTGGACGAGGCCTTCGTTGAACACCAGCGTGAAGTCGTAGCGTGCCGGCACCCGTTCGAGCGCACCGCCTTCCGCCCAGCTCACGTCCTTCACCGCAGGCCCGGACACGATCTGCACCAGCTTCATGGGGTCGCGGACCTCGCCCAGACGGTGTCCGGAGCGGCGTCGACGATCGTCGAGTGGTGCATCGTGTGCTTCCGCGTGATCGTCACGGGAACTCCCTGTCAGTAGGCGATGCGGTCGGCTTTGGCCAGCCACGCGTCGAACGGCGCCGTACGGTTCGGCAGGTCCAGGTGCTCGACCGACATCGGCCACATCGACTGGGGCTTCTTCTCGAACAGGTCGTAGAAATTGCGGTCGTCGAAGCCGGCCACCGCCGCGTCGTGCCGGTCGGCGGAGTAGACGAGCCGGTCGACGCGCGCCCACAGCGCGGCGGCGAGGCACATCGGGCACGGCTCACAGGAAGTGATCAGGACGCAGCCCTCGAGCGAGAAGGTGTTCAGTTCCCTGCAGGCGGCGCGCATCGCGCTGACCTCGGCGTGTGCCACCGGGTCCAGGGTCGAGGTGACCTGGTTGTGCCCGGTCGCGACGACCTCGCCGTCCTTGGCGACCAGTGCGCCGAACGGGCCGCCGCCGTTGGTCACGCTGTTCGTGGCAAGCGTGATCGCCTTTTCCATCCAGGCGCGCTCGAACTCCTGGATGCTGGTTTCCTGGGTGTGCGCGGTCATGGTGACTCCTTCGTGGAGAGATTTGATATGTGCCGGGTGCGCTGTCCGCGCGGGACGCCGCACCCGGGGTCATAAGGGGCCCGCAGGCGCCGCCGTCAGGTCAGCGCTCGTCGGGAGGCTTCGGACTTGGTGACGAGATGGTTGCCGAGCACGAGGTAGTCGATCTCCGGTCCGAGGAAGCAGTTCAGCGCGTCGGCCGGGGTGCACACGATCGGTTCGCCCGCGACGTTGAACGAGGTGTTGATCAGGCAGGGCACATCGCTGAGTTCCGTGAATTGGCGCAGCAGCGCCGCCAGCCGCGGGGTGTCCTGATCGGTGATCGTCTGCATGCGGGAGGTACCGTCCACATGGGTCGCACCCGGGATCACATCGCGGAACTCCGGCCGCACCGGGAAGACGAACGTCATGGACGGCGAACGCGCTTTACGGCCCATCTCGAATACCTTCGGGGCGTCCGACTCGAGCACGAGCGGTGCGAACGGGCGGAACGGCTCGCGGTGTTTGACCCTGGTATTGATGATGTCCTTGATATCCGGGAAATGCGGGTTCGCGAGGATACTGCGGTGACCCAAGGCCCGAGGGCCATGCTCGATACGGCCCTCGTACCAGCCGATGACCACCTTCTCGGTGAGGAGTTGCGCCACCCGAGCCACGATCTCGTCATCGCTCAGCCGGCTCGACACCACTCGACCGCCGAACTCCCTCAGGGTCTGCTCGATCGCCGAGTCGTCGTATTCCGGTCCGAGGTACGGAGTGACCGGCGGTGCGGGCTTCACCCTGCCGGCGTTGTCAGGGTGACCGACCCAGGCGTGGACCGCGGCGCCGATGGTGATGCCCGTATCGCTGGCGCCGAAACTCACATCCAGGTCGTCGAACCGCGACCCCTCGAACAGCGGGGTGTTGTTGAGGCAGTTCAGTGCCACGCCACCCTCGAACAGCAGGTGGGTCAGATCCGTCTTGGCTTCCCGCGCGCGGAGCTGGTGGCTCGTGACGACGGTCAGCATCTCCTGCGCCGCGGCAGCCACCCGGGCCATGTACTCGAGGCTGTCCTGCACAGGACCGAAATACCGCTCCAACAGGGGCTCGAAGCTGCGCGGGTTGTCCGTCTCAAGGGGCCTGCAGAAGGTGTAGCGGCCGTCCTCGCGCAGTTGGACGATGTGCTCGAGGAACGGGTTCGGTGTCGGGGGCTCGGCGAATCCGGACAGGCCCATGATCTTGTATTCGTCATTGTTGGGCACGAAGCCCAGGTATCGCGTGGTCGCGGCGAACAGGAGCCCGATCGAGTATTCAGCGCCGATGGCCGACTCGTCGAAGACACGGACCCGGCCGTCGCGGATTTCACCGGTCAGCGACGAGAACACTTCGGCGCGGCCGTCACTGACAAGGAACGCGGCGTCCTTCATACCTGCCATGTAGTAGCCGGTCATCGCGTGGGCGAGGTGGTGCGGCACGAACACCACCTGCTCCGGATCGGGGGTGAAGCCGGTGCGTGCGGCGAAATCGGCGAGGATCGCGTCGTGGCTGACGACTTCGGTGAACAACTTGCCCATGTTGCTCAAGAGACCCAGCTTCGCCGCGGGCGCCGTGGGCGCGGAGGTGATGCCCGACAGCATCTGGTCCAGGACCTCGGCGGAGAAGTTCCAGGAGATGGCGGCAAGGTCGATGTCGGAGAATTTCAGCCCGGCGTGTTCAAGGCAGCATTCCACCGCGTTGACCGGGAAGTCGGTGGTCTTCTTCTCCCGGTTCAGCCGCTCTTCCTCCACGGCAGCCACCAACTCGCCGTCCACCAGCAGCGCCGCGCCCGCGTCGTGGCCGAGGAGGTAGTGCCTTTCGGTGCCGACCGCGCCAAAGTGTTCGGCGAAGACTTCCGAAACACGACTGAAGCCGTTGCACCCCAAGACAATCATGGTGATTTCCTTCTCTGTTGCGCAGCCTTCGGGCTACTTGCCGGCCACGAGGTCGCGGATGGTCTCTCCGGCCGCGGGTGCCTGGCACAGTCCCTGGCCGGAGAAACCTGCCGCGTAGAAGAAGGGGCGGGAGGGATGCCGGCCGATGAGGGCGGTCCCGTTCGGGCTGGCGTCGAAGGCTCCGCTCCACCCGCGATGAAGGCGGATGCCGTCGAGCGCCGGGTAGGTGGTGCTGAGCTGGTGTGACAGCCGCTGGAGCCACGCCTCCCGGGATTCGTCCGGGCCGGGGCGGCCCATCCCGACGAGAATGCGGTCCTTCCAGGCTCGGATCCGCAGGCCGGAGGAGGCGTGCAGGGTCATCGGCGGGGTGGCGAGGGGGGTGGCGGGCGGGTCGGTGAGGAGCAGTTCGACGGGGTACGTGGTCACGGGGAGCTCGACGCCGGCCAGGGAGGCGACCGTTCTCGACCAGGGACCGGCCGCGCAGACGATGGTCTCGGCGAGGATGCTGCCCGTGGAGGTGTGGACCTGCCCGTCGGGGTCGATGCCGGTGATGGACGTTTCCGTGCACAGGACGGCGCCGGCGTCCTGCGCGGCTGCGGCATAGCCGCGCACGATTGCGGCGGGATCACAGGCGTAGGCCTCGGGCGCCCAGGCCGCCGCGAGCAAGGCGCGCTCGCTGAGCAGCGGGTTGAGCCCCACCGCCTCGGCCGCGGTCACGAGCTCGACGTCCACTCCAGCGGCCTGCTGGGCGGCCTGGGTGCGCCGGAACTCCTCCACCTGGTGGTCTTCGGTGAACAGCACCAGGAAGCCAACTCGCTTCAGACCGAGGGGAGTTCCCGTTCGCTTGGCGAAGCCGTGATACGCCGTCATGCTGCGGGCGGCCAGGCCGCCGGTGTGGGGGTCGCCGGGAAAGAAGGTACGCACAACGCCCGCGGTGGCCGCCGACGCTCCCGATCCGAGCGCGCCGCGCTCCAGCAGGACGGTGCGGACGCCGGCCTCGGCGAGATGGCACGCGATCGAGGTGCCGACGACTCCTCCGCCGATGACGAGAGCCACCGTATGTGTGGGCAGAGCGCTCATGACTGCCGACTCACTTCAGTAGAGCGCTGTTGGCGCAGGTGGTCTCCGGTGTCCCACGGGAACAGATGCAGGTTCCAGCCGCCCAGGCAGTTGACATAGAGGGCCAGCTGGCTCACCACGGCCAGGAAGTCGTCGCGGTCGAGGCGGTCGAGGCAGGACAGAAAGCGCTGGGTGAAGGCCCACAGTTTCTCCAGACCGCAGTAGCCAAGGAACTCGGCCGGAACCCCGACCAACAGGCGTGCCATCTGGCGCACGGAGTCCATCGGCATGCCACCGACCACGGCCCGGACCAGGCCGCCGTAGCCGGCATATCCCAGCGGGCGCGTCTCACCGTTGACGAACAAAAGGGTGGGCAGGACCGTCTCGAAGCTTCCGGCCCCGGACACAGTTTCTCCAGACCGCAGTAGCCAAGGAACTCGGCCGGAACCCGGCCTTCACCCAGCGCTTTCTGTCCTGCCTCGACCGCCTCGACCGCGACGACTTCCTGGCCGTGGTGAGCCAGCTGGCCGGTATCCACCCCCGGTGCAGATCGGCGAGTTCGAGTGGTTCGGACAGCCAGATCCGCTCGGTCTCGGCGTACACGTCGTGAAGCAGATGGTTCGCGTCGGGGTCGGCGGCGGTCAGACGAGGGATGCTGTGGCCGCCTTCCATGCCTGCCCCGCGCACCTCCACCGGGACCGGCTTCTTCGTGGCGTAGACCGAGTCCCACACCGCATGCCCGGCCTCGGACAGAGCGGGCATGTCCTCCGGCCGGATCCGGCCCACAGGGGATGCCGGCATCGGTTCGGTCACTGTGCCGTACTTGATGCCAAGATGCTGCAGTGCGGAACAGAACACCGTCCCGTCGGGCGCCTCGCGCCGGTCGGCCATCCGGTAGGACGCGGCCAGATGCACCAGCGAGGGGATCGGTGCCACGTGATACAGATGCTGCCCGGCCACCAGCCCGTGTCCCTGCAGACTCTGGTACGGCAACGACTCCCACAGCGCGTCGGCCAGCTCGGGGTTGCGATCGCCGAGTTCGGCGGTAACGGTGATGCCCAGATCAGGCCACGCAATCTCAACACGCCGAGCGGATAACGTCTTGGTCACGGCATACCCCTTCGTGCGGCAAGATGTCAGGAAAATCGAGCAGAGTGGTCGACCGACGGTGCGCCTTCGCTTCAACTCGCACTGCGTCGTTGCGACTTGTACGAGGAGTACACAGGCAACCGAGTGAAGTCAGCCAGGAGCGGAAGACATGAAAGCGTCCGCCGGCTGATAGCGGCTTCTTCGTAGATTTCTACAAGAGGCGGCGGGGTCTGCGGCCGTAGTCAACTCCTAGGAACCAGCGTGATCACGCCGGAAAGCCAGGGTGATGTGTCCGACATCGAGGCTAGGATCGCGTCGACGTTCAGCAATCGAGGTACGGGGGACTGATGACCGGTCAGTGGGAGAGGCTCGGCGAAGCGGACGGCATCGAGGCGTACGTGCACCGGCCGGTGGGTGAGGTGCGGGGCGCCGTGGTGGTCTGCTCCGAGCTGTACGGAGTGAACGCCTACGTCCGCGACACCTGCGCGGAGTTGGCGGCGGCCGGGTACGTTGCGCTGGCCCCCGACTACTACTGGCGCAGCGCTCGCCGTACCGACCTCGGCTACTCCGCCGAGGAACGCGAGGACGGCCTGGTGCTGATGCGCGCACTGGACCGGGACGAGTTGGTGGCTGACGCCTCCGCGGCGCTCGCGGCGGCACGCGCTGAGGCCGGGGAACGCGGCGTGGCGTTCCTCGGCCTGAGCATGGGCGGGCACATCGCGGTGCGGGCGGCGACCGAGCTGCGCTTCGAGCTGGCCGCGGTCTTCTACCCCGGGTGGCTGCTGAACAGCGGCTTTCCGCTGGTCGGCCCGGTGCCTCCGGTGGAGACCAGTGAGCGGATCGCCGCGGGCGGCGCCTTCCTGCTGGGCTTTCGCGGCGAGCTGGACCACATCATCCCGGCCGAGGAGTGGGAGCAGGCCGAGCAGCGACTCACCGAGGCAAAGGTGCCGCACGAACTGGTGACCTACCCGGGCGCCCGGCACGGCTTCGCCTGCGCGGACCGCCCGGCCGACTACGACCCGCAGGCCGGCGCGGACGCCTGGCGGAGGGTGTACGCGGCCCTGGAAGCGCACCTGTAGGGCGCTTCTTTCGGACCATCGCAGCGCTGGCCCGGTGTGTCGTACCGCCGTGGCACGCTCAGGCAGGTCGATTCGTTCGGGTCAACGGGCGGCCAGGTGCCGTGCGAAGAACCTGCGGACCGCGTGGCGGACCTCCGGGACGGAGACGGCCGGACTGACGCTGCCGATCCCCGCGTTTCGCTGCTCCGCCGTCATCAGCCCCGCCGACTGAAGCTGCGGAAGCACCGCCGCACCCCACGGGGTGCCGGCCGGTAGGTGCGGGCAGGCTGAGTACGGCATTGCCCTGGGCCGCTGCCGCAGCGGCGTTCCGGGAGCCGGCGCAGGCAGGGCCGCCGGTGCCGAGCAGCAGCGCGGCGGAGCCCAGCACAGCGGACTTGGTGACGAGGCGTCGGCTGGGGGAGAAGTCACGGGTCATGCCACATGCTGGTCCGCCCGGCCCAGCGCGGCGATCGTTTAGCTTGGAGCCTCAAGGATGGCGCTGTGCACGGCGTCCGTGTCGACACGCGGGGGGCAGTGCTCCGGATCCACTTCGCGCCGGACGACTTCGCGAAGGTCAGCCTCGCGCCCCGGCCCGCCCCGCTCCAGGAGCTCAACCTGGCGCTGGCGACGATGTGCGGCCCGGACGGCGACCTCCTGCACGGACCTTGGCGACGCAAGGCGCTGCGCACCCTGCCGAAGGCGGCGCACCCGCTCGCGGACCTCGTCCCCGCCGGACGGGCGCCGATCTTCCTGGACGTGATGGCGGACTCGCTCCCAGAGGCTCTGGAGCAAGTTCGCTCGGCCCCGGCCCCGGTGGTCCGCGCGGAACTGGAGCGCGTCTACGCGCCCGTGCGGATGCCCGCACCGGCGTGGATCCACGACCTGCGGCGCGGCGACAGCCAGGCCCGGCAGTTGATCCACAGCGCACAGCACGCGGCCTTCGAGGCGTTGCTGGGTCCGGTCTGGGCGCAGGTTCAGGACCTGCACCACGTCGAGTTCGTACGCCGGGCCGTGCAACTCGCCCAGGGCGGTGTCGGCTCGGTGTTGTCCGGACTGGTTCCCGGCGCCCGCTTGCGCGGCAGCGTCTGGGAACTTCCGGGCATGCCCCGGGACGTCCACCTGGGCGGGCGCGGGCTGCTCCTGCTGCCCACCTTCCACTGGTCCAAAGGCCCCATGGTGTCCGACCTCCCGGACACCCCGGTCGCGGTCACCTACCCGGTCGGCCCCGGCCTCCCGCCGCAGCCCGACGGCTCCACCGGCTTTCAGGCACTGGCCAAGGTGATCGGGAACACGCGCGCAGAGCTGCTGCATCTGCTCGCCGAAGAACGCACGACGACCGAGCTAGCCAGGCGGCTCCGTGTCAGCGCCCCGACGGTTTCGGCCCACACAGCGGCCCTTCGTGGCGCCGGGCTGATCTCCACCGAGCGCGTCGGCAAGGCGGTCCTGCACCGGCGCACCGCACTGGGCACCCTGCTGCTGGGGCAGAACCCCTAGGCTGTGCCCGCACGGACAGGGCGGCCACAGCCGTAGGCAGGCGGGTGACGACGGCTGGGCCGTCGCGGACGATCGACGACTCACCGTGACGTCGCCCGGAGCCTCACCGCGCGGTCGGTTTCCAGGGACGGCCGGCGGCGCCGAACCCGTCCCGGCCTGGACCGCTTCTGTCAGCTCGTGACGAGCGGGCGATACCGCAGGTTCACTGCTGCCGAGCGGTCGTCGTCGTTGAGTGGCTCAAGCCGGACGGGGGTACCGCCAGGGTTGTCGAACAGCCGGATTCCTTGGCCGAGCAACACCGGCACTATGTGCAGATCGATCTCGTCGATCAGCCCGCGCTCGAGCAGTTGCCGGCCGATCGTGGGCGAGAAGACCTCGAGGTTCTTGCCGTTGGCTGCTTCCAGCCCGATCCGTACCGCGTCGGCCACGTCGCAGCTCAAGAACGTCACCCCGTTGGCGGGCTGCGCGTCCTCAGGGTGGTGTGTCAGGACGAACAGCGGGCCATGCCAGGCACCGCCGTAGATGGTGCCGGCATCGGGGTACGCGTCCCAGCCGTCTCGACCGCCGAGCACGGCACCGGTCGTCTGGACATATTCATCGAGGAGGCCGGGCCGGAACGAGAAGCCGGTCATCCAGTCCATCGCATGATTCGGCCCTGCCACGAACCCGTCCAACGACATGGTGAAGTGCCAGAGCACCTTTCCTGCGGCAGTCCGGTGTTCCGGGTGCGCCGGTGACGGGGCGGGTGCGATGACGCTGCTCTCAGGGGCCTTGGCGTCCATGGCCATTCCTCTCGTCGGTGTCCGTCGTACCGGTCGACTCGGATCCGCCTTGAAACTCATCGCTTGCGCCAGACCACAATCCGCGCGGGGGCGGCCGCGGGTGTTCCTGGTACGAACGTGGCAGGCATGTCATGCCACGACCGAGTGGCTGAATTCCCAGGCTGAGCAGCGTGTCCGGGCAGGCGGGGCCGCCGGCTCGGTGAAGGTTGGTCCGTGCTGACGTCGTCGGAGGAATCGTGAAGCGTCGTGTACTGGCCGTCTTGGCCGTTGCTGTTGCCGTAGCTGGGCTGGTGTTGTTCGCGGTTCCGTCCGTGGCGCGGGACGGTGGCAGGAGCGCGGAGAGCGACGACTGGAATATCCCGCTCACCAACATCGGCCTGTAGGGACGAACCCAGGCGCAGTGTGCTGCGGGTGTTCAGACGTGACCATTCCTGCCCACATGCGGTCTTCCACCCGGACCGGCTGCGCGGCATCGCATGGCTGTGGCAGCGTGGGATGCGTGCCGGGCCCGTCGCGTCCCCCCGTGGCGACGGGCCCGGTGTCATTGGCCGCAGAGGGCCGACGGACTGGAATGTCGGTGTGCAGGTTCGATTCATGGGGCCCACCAGGCCGGTGTGCACAGCGGCGGCAGCCTCCGCAGCCCCGCTCGACGGTCGGGTCGGCAGCGCCACCCGGGAAAGCAGCGGTCAGCGGCGCCGGGCGATGGTGAGACCGTCCCGCACCGGCAGCATCACCGAGTCCACCCGCTCGTCGGCCGTGATCAGGTCGTTCAGGCGCCGCATCGCCAGGTGCTGTTCCTCCTGGTACGCCGGGTCGAGTACGCGGCCGCCGAGGAAGACGTTGTCCAGCACCACCAGCCCGCCGGGCCGTAGCCGGCGCACGATCTCCTCGTAGTACGCCGGGTAGTTGGCCTTGTCGGCGTCGATGAACGCGATGTCGATGACCGGCTCGGTGTCGAGCGCGTCCAGCGTCTCCAGCGCGGGGGCGATGCGCAGGTCGATCCGGTCGGCGACGCCTGCCCGCTCCCAGTACGGTCGGCCGATCGCGGTCCACTCCTCGCTGACGTCGCAGGCGAGCAGTCGGCCGCCGTCGGCCAGGCCACGGGCGATGCAGAGGGTCGAGTAGCCCGTGAAGACGCCGACCTCGACCGCGAAGCGGGCGCCGGTCAGCCGGGTCAGCATGGTCAGCAGGGTGCCCTCGTCGGAGGAGACCTGCATGTGTGCGGCGTCGGCGGCGGCCTCGCGGGTGGTGACGGCCAGTTCGCCGAGGATGTCGTCGGTCGGTGTGTGGTGGCTGAGCAGGTACCCGCCGACGAGGGGCTCCGTGGGCTCCAGCTCGCCGCCGTCGACCGGGGCGGTCCACTCGACGGCGAGCTCCTCCTGGGTGGCGAAGCGCACCAGGTGACGGGTGACGACGTTGCGGATCCGGGCCAGCGACTCGGCGTCGACCGCGGTCACGGTCAGCTCCAGCCGGTCCGATGCGGGCGTGAGGGTGCAGGTTCCGGAAGCGATCGTGATAGTGCCGCGGCCGTCGGGGCGAGGGCGGTGGCGGCCTTGTGGCCCATGTGCGAGACGAGCTGCTTGACGTAGCGAGCGGATCGGGTGGTGGCGACACGTGCTGTGGCGAGGGGCATCGGACTCCTTGGTCTCCGGGTTAAGCGACGAGAATCCTCGCCACTTCCTTGACGGGGATTCTGCGGCCGAGGCGACGGAGTTGTCAAAAGTGTTTGGATTCCCGGACACTTTCGTCCATGGCAGAAGAACAGCCGCCCGCGCCCGGGAGCGACACCGGCCACGCCGAGCGAATCCGCGACGAGCAGGACCACCTCGTGCTGCGCTCGCCCGAGCAGTTCAAGGCCCTCGGGCACCCGGTGCGTCACCGTATGGTCAACGTGTTGCGCCAGCGCCCGGCGACGCTGCGTCAACTCGCCGACGTGCTGGGGATGAGCAAGGGCACCATCGGCTACCACGTGCGCGTGCTGCGCGAGGCCGGACTGGTCCGGCTGGCCGAGACCCGCCAGGTGCGTGGCGGCACCGAGCAGTACTTCGCGCTGGTCAGTCACGGCTTCAAGGTGCACGAGGACGCGGGGGTCGGGCCTGAGTTCCTGATCAACGCCGCACTCGGCGAGATGCTGCCGAGCCGGCCCGGCCAGGCCTCGCACACCGTGCTGCGCCACCTCTGGCTCACGGACGCCGAGGCGCACGCGCTGGAGGCCCGGCTGCGCACGATGGCCGCCGAGCGGCATCCGGCGGATCCCGGGCGCGGCGAGCCGTACGGGTTGCTGGTCAGCCTCTTCCGCGCCGATGTGCCCAGCCTGCCGCAGGACGACGCATCCTGATCGACCACGGTTCCGGCCGGCCGTGCGGTCGCGTCCCCGGCATCCGTCGCCGGCATCTCCGTTGCGTGGCTGGGGTTGCGGGCTGGCCGCCGACGCGCATGCCCGGCGCGCATGCCGCCCGAGCACCGTAAGATCCGCGCCCGCGCGCAACACGTGACCGTTCGTTCCGACCGCTGGAGCACTGTCACAAGGCATGCCCCAGCGCCTTGTGCTGCGCGGGCGTGGAGACGTGCATCGACGGATCTTGAGCGGCTTCCGCCATGGATCAAGCGTCTAGAAACCTTGACGCTTTTGCGAGGCCGGTGCTCTACTGACGCCGAAACTCAGCTATCCAGGGGGCAGTTGATGGAGCACAGCGAGATCGAACGCATCGTGGCGCAGGTCCGCGAGCTGGTCGCCACCAGCTACGTCTTCCCCGACCTCGGGGAGCGCATCGCCGCCGATCTCGGTGAGACCGCAGGCACCGGCCGGTACGCGAGCGCGGCGAGCCCCGCGGCGCTCGCGAATCTGGTCACCGAGGACCTGCAGCGGCTCAGCGGCGACGGCCACCTCAGACTGATCCACCACCCTGAGCCCATCCCCGACCTGCCCGACGAGGCGGCCTCGGCCGTGGTCTTCGAACAACGCTCACGGATCACCATGAGCGGTATCGGACGGCTCGAACGGCTGGACGGGAACATCGGGCTGCTCCAGATCGAGCCGGCGCTCTTCGGCGCCCACCTGGTCGGCGACGACATCGCCGCAGCCATGCGGATCCTGCGCAACACCAAAGCGCTCATCATCGACTTGCGCGCCTGCATCGGCAGTGATCCCGCAACCGTCGCCTACTTCTGCAGCTACCTGCTGCCGTCCGGCACTCACCTCAACGACGTCTACGACCGCACTGACGACCGCACCACCCAGTACTGGACGCTCCCCCACGTCCCCGGCCCCCGCTACGGCACGGACCGCCCGGTGTATGTGCTCACCAGCCGCCAGACCTTCTCCGGCGGCGAAGAACTGGCCTACGACTTGCGCCACACCGGCCGCGCGGTCATTGTCGGGCGAAACCACCGGCGGCGGTGCCCACCCCCGCATCGGCGTGCGCCTCCACCCCCACCTCGAGGCCGGCATCCCCACCTGCCGTTCCATCAACCCCGTCACCGGCACCGACTGGGAAGGCACCGGCGTCCAACCCCACATCCCAACCACCGCCCAGAACGCACTCGCCACCGCCCACGCCGCCGCTCTCGCCCGCACATCGGACGGCGCTGCCCTCTGAAGCCGACAACTTCCCCGGTCGGAGCACTGGGCGGCTCTGTTGCCACGTTCCAGCCCGATACCCACCCATGCCATTGCCCACGCCGGCCACACGAGGTCGAACCCTCTGGTCGAGAGAATCAGGAGTCGTTCCATGCCCGATGAGATCACGCTGCGCCCGGTGACCGCCGACGATCTCGACCTGTTCGAGCGCGAGTTCAACGGGCCGGAGGGGACCGGCCCGTACCAGTGGTTCGGCTTCGGTTCACCGGCCGGCCTGCGCCGGCAGTTCGCGGAGACCGGCCTGCTCGGCCCCGACGGCGGCGTGCTTTCCGTGGCGGAGGCGGGCCGGACGGTGGGCCGGGTCGAGTGGTTCGCCAGCACCTGGGGGCGGCCCGCCACCTCCACCTGCTGGACCCTGGCGATCGGCCTGGTGCCGGCCGCGCACGGCCGCGGCATAGGCACCCAGGCCCAGCGACGGCTGGCCGAGTACCTCTTCGACCACACCAGGGCCGAACGGCTCCAAGCCTGGACGGACTGCGCCAACCTCGCCGAGCAGCGTGCCTTGGAGAAGGCGGGCTTCGTCAGGGAGGGCGTGCTGCGCTCCGCGCAGTGGCGCGGCGGCCGGTGGCACGATCAGGTGATCTTCTCCATGCTCCGCGCGGAGCGGCCCGGCGGCGAACCGAGGTGAGCACAAGACGGTGATCGACCTGACGTATCATCAGTTCCTGAGGTCGAGCCTCGTCGGGCGCCTTCGTCAAGCGCCTGCCGGAACTGTTCCGCAGCCCGCCGGTCAGCCCCTGTGCAGATCCAGGCGGAGGCGGACGAGGCCGGCGACCTCGCCCCGGACATCTCGGTCGACTCGACGTCCGTGCGCGCGCGCCACCACGCCGCCGGCGCCCGGCAGGCTCCGCCGCCCGTCCTCAGAAAGGGCTTCAGCGCGCCACGGTCGCCAGGACACTGTCTGGTCTGCCGCGCCGGGACAGCCGTCATCAGGTACGCCCCTTGCGGACACGGAATCGCAGCCAGGAAGCGCCAGTTGACCAGTTCAGCGTCGAGCGGGCAGCCTGTCCATCGCTGCCCGAAGGAATGCGTCGGCATCCAGCCGAGGCGACGCAGCGGGAAGGACCACGTGGCAAGTGGCCGATCTGACAGCAGTGGTGGTCGCCGCCGTCGGTGTGGCCGGCACGATGGGTGCACCGCTGCTCACCCAGTGGTCTCGGCGCCGCGAACTGGCGGAGGAGGCTGAGCGCGCGGAGCGCCAACGCGGGCAAGACCGCGATGAGAGGGACTTGCAGCGCAAGCGTGACCTGTACGCGGCACTCAACTCGACGGCCCGTGCTTACCGGACGGCCGCCTACGACTACGTACTGGCTGTCAAGCACGGCGAGAACGCAGACGGATCGGCGCTGGACGCTGCACGTGCTCCTACCGGGATCAGTACGCCCAAGCCCAGATGGTGCTACCGGGGCGCGCTCTGAACGTCGCCTCGGAAGTCAACCGCTGCCTGAGCCTCGGCTACCGGCTGGTGAAGCTCCTTCCCAACCCTGATGACGACCAGGAAACTTGGAGGCGGACGGAGACCTGGTTCGACACCCCGCTTGCGGAGGCGGTCTGGCTGCTGCGGCATGCGCTTCGCGAGGACCTCGGCGTCATCGATGAGTTCCCGGACCTGCCAGAGCGTGTCGAGCAGTTGAGAGCCACCCGGAGGCGTCTTGCCCGGGAGACGGAGGCTGGGCCGCCAAGGGCCTCCTGATGCGCGCCGGGATCGGGGATCGGGGATCGACAACCCCGAGCTGTTCAGGAGGCCCCGCTTTCATGCCCTGGCCGCTGCCGGCCGGCTATGACATCGACCGGTACAGCCGGGTGATGCGCTGCGCCTGGGCGTCCCGCTGAGCGCGCAGGACAGCGAGACGTGCGCAGTTGGCGTGGATTTCCGCTGTCTGGTAGTCGGCCTCCACCGCGAACCACACGCCCACCAGATGGGTTCTGCTCTTGCAGGCCACATCCGTGTTGGCCTGGGATATCTCCGCCTTGGTAGGCGAAGCCAGATCCATCGACGCCAGCTTGGCCGCGTCGAGCGGGGTGGGAATGCGGTAGCCATGGGCGCTCATGCACGCCGACCATGCGGCGAAGACGGCTTTGACCCGGGGGTCGGTACGGGACTTTGCGAAGCTGTCCGCTTTGATCTTGGCGATCAATCCATCGGCCGGAGTTCCAGGCCCGGGTGCCTGGCCCCGTCCGCCGGTGCTCTTCGCGTCCGCCTCGCCCATGCAGCCGCCCGAAGGCACCCGCTGGCCGGCATACCGGACGACGGCGCCGGTTCCGGCAGTGTTCGTGCCGGTCAGCACGGTGCGCTCCGCTGCGGACCGCTTCCGTTTCGCGGCCGGGGCCGAGGCGGCTCGCGTGACGCGTGGAACGTGGTAGCCCCACACGCGCACGCTCGGGGCCTCCGTTATGCCGTACCGCCGGAACAAGACCGTATAGGCGTGTGCGGCCGGTCCGTCCGCCGTCGGCCGTGCACCGACCGGGTAGTCGAAGCCGAATCTCCGCATGCACCTGCTCAGGGCGACGGAATGGATCCAGTCCTGTTCGGCCGACTGCATCGGGGTCAGTAGATAGTCCTCCACCGGCAGGTGCAGGCCGGTGATGCTGGTCGCCGCCGGGGTGGCAGTCACCGCGGGCGGCAGCGTGCGCAGTCCGCCGACGGCCGGCGACGTATGCCCGCTGCACCCCGTGACCAAGGTGGCGGCCGCGATCGCGCAGCAGACCGCGCCCTGGCGGATTCTTCTCAGGACCGTCATGACGTACCTCATCTGCTCGTGGGACGGCTGCTGCTGTAGGGCAGGGCCTGCCGGTGCCGCCCGGTACCCCCGTCCGGGCGGACCCGGCAGGCCCTGGGTTCGTGGTCGCAGGTCAGCCGATGCCCACGCCCGGGCAGTTGGTCGAGTCATCGACGGCGATCGACGCCTCGTTGTTGCGTAACTGGGGGCTTCCGGAGGTGAGGTTGCCGCCGCGGTCGCCGTCGAGCATCCAGTTGGAGTCGCCCGTGTATCCGGGGGAGACCCAGATGCCGACGTGGCACCCGGAGCCGTTGGCGGCCGAGGCCGCGTCGTTACGGACCGGGTGTGAGGTTCCGGAGAAGTCGCCGCTGATCGTGGACACCGCGGTGGCGGTGTACGCCTTCGTGCCGCCCGTGTGGTTGGGCGAGTAGTAGAGACAGAACTCGTACGTGCTCGACACGTCGCAGCTCGACGGACTGGCGAAGCCGTTGGACCCGTCGATCACCGCGCTCGAAGCGCTTGCCTGGGAGGTCGCGAGGCCCAGTGCCGCTGCCGCGGCAGCGCCCGCGATGCCGAGCCGGACCTTCGTCTTGCGAGTCAACATCTGCTTCCCTCCGTGGTCGGTTGTTGGTGACCAGGCGTCATCTGCCATCAGTTCGGGGCACGTTGTGGCCGGGCCAACGAGGCCGAGTTGTCGCCAGTCCGCCCCTGCCTGGGTGCTCTGTGGCGCCCTGCGTCATCGATGTTCAGCTGCCGAGACATTGTTTGGCAGGCCGGGTGTGGCTCCTGAACAATGGCCGGTCGCGATTTTTTGAGGTGACGAGGCCGGGCTCCAGGCTCACGCCGGGCACGTGGCATGGGGTGGCTGGTCCGGCAGGTACGTCGAGCGCTCCTGCGGGGTGAGGTCGCGGCCGAGGGCTTGGCAGATCTTGCTGATGGCCATGGCGGGGGGCGGCAGGATGATGTTCCACAGGCGTACGGTCCCGTCGCCGCCGGCGGTGGCGAGCGTGCGTCCGTCGGGGCTGAACGACACCGAGAGCACGGCGTCGGTATGCCCGGTGAGCGTGGCGAGCGCGTTTCCGGTGGCGGTGTCCCAGAGCCGCACGGAGCCGGCGGCGCTGCCGGCGGTCGCCAGAGTACGGCCGTCCGGGCTGAACACGATCCCGAACACGGGGGCGGCGCGTCCAGGCAGGGTTGTGCGGACACGGTCGGTCTTGGTGTCCCACAGGCGTACCGTGCCGTCGCTGCCGGCCGCGGCCAGCGTGCGCCCGTCGGGACTGAAGGCCACCGACCCCAAGGTGCCGGTGTGGCCGGGCAGGCGTACGCGCAGGCGGCCGGTGACCGAGTCCCACAGTCGCACCGCACCGTCCTCGCCGCCCGTCGCCAGAGTCCGGCTGTCCGGGCTGAATGCCAACGAGCCCATGCCGTTGACGAATGAGTCCGTGCCGACGACGAACTCGGGGAGAGCGTTGCGGAGGCGGCCGGTTTTCGCGTCCCACAGCTGAACCCCGTGTTCCAGGCCACGGGTGGCCAGGGTGCGTCCGTCCGGGCTGAACGCCAGCCGGAACACGTCGTGGGCGTCGCGGGAAAGGCGCTCGCGCAGGCGACCGGTGGCTGAGTCCCAGAGCCCCAAGCCATGGTGCCGGCCCACGGTGGCGAGGGTGCGTCCGTCGGGACTGAACGCCACGGACGAGACGTCGTCGAGGCCCTTGGACAGCGTCCTGGGACGGCGTCGGGCGTGCGCGTCCCAGAGGTCCACCCCACGGCCGTAACCGGCGGTGGCCAGAGTCTGCCCGTCCGGACTGAACGCCACGGAAAGCACCTGTTTCAGGGGCCCGGCGAGAACGGCTCGATTCAGGCCCGCCGCCGTGTCCCACAGGCGCACGCTCTGATCGCGGCCGCCGGTGGCAAGGGTGTGCCCGTCAGGGCCGAACGCCACGGAGAGCACGGTGTCCGTGTGCCCGGGGAGCGTTGCCAGGGTGGCACCGGCGGCTGTGTCCCACAGCCGCACCGTGTTGTCGGGGCTGCTGGTGGCGAGGGTGTGCCCATCGGGGCTGAAGGCCACCGGTGCCATGTCACCGGCAGGGCCGGGCAGGCTGGTGCGCAGGCGGCCCGTGGCCGTGTTCCAGAGTCTCACTGTGTGGTCGGTACCACTGGTGGCGAGGGTGCGTCCGTCCGGGCTCAAGGCCAACGAGTACACGCCCAAGGGGGGTCCGCAGAGGCCCCTTTGGAGCTTTCCGTCGGCTGTGTTCCACAGCTGTACCCCGTGGCCTGTGCCGCCGGTGGCGAGGGTGTGTCCGTCCGGGCTGAACGCCACCGAACCCACTCCTTGGGTCTGCCTGCCAAGGTTCCTGCGCAGCCGGGCGGATGCTGTGTCCCACAGCTGTACCCCCTGGCCATCGCCGGCGGTGGCCAGGGTGCGCCCGTCAGGGCTGAACGCCACCGCGTACGCATCGGCAGGGCCGGGCAGGGTGGTACGGAGGCGGCCCGTGGCCGTATTCCACAGTTGCACCCCGTCGTTCATCGCGGCGGTGGCCAGGGTCCGTCCGTCCGGGCTGAAGGCCATGGACCACACCCATGCGGGGTTCCAGTCCAGGCTTCTCTCAAGGCGTCCCGTGCCGGCGTCCCACAGCCGCACCTTGCCGTCCTCGCCCTCGGTACTGCTGGCGAGGACGCGGCCATCAGGGCTGAATGCCACCGAGGTCACAGCGCCGCGCCGGCCGGTGAGCCCGTGTCGCAAAGGCACAGCGGCGGCCGCGTAAAGGCTCTGCACCGCCTGGGAGGTCGGACTGGTCCGGTAGGACTGGACGGCCAGCAGCGAGGCCAGGTCCGAGTCGGTGTCGATGAGGGCGGACGATTGTGCGGCCAGCTGACGGGAGAGGGCCGTCTTCTGGGCCGAGTCGGCATTGTGCCGCTGCTGCCACGCGACCAGCCCTGCGATGACTGCCAGGACCAGCAGGACGGACAGGGATGCGGTGAGGGCGCGTAGCCGTCGGGTGGTGCGGGTGGCGGCGTGTTCTTCGTGCTCGCGTGCCTGAAGGCTGGTGGTGAGGAAGGTGTGTTCCAGGACCGTCAAGTCCTCGTGGTGTTCCTCGCCGAAGTGTTCCTGTGCGGTGGCCAGGCGGCTGCCGCGGTACAGAGCACCCGGGTCGCAGTCCAGTTCCTCCCAGGCCCGGGCGGCTTCGGTCAGCTTCCGGTGTGTGCGCAGGCGTTCGCGGTCGGCTTCGATCCAGTCGCGCAGCCGCGGCCACGCCGTCAGCAGGGCCTCGTGGGCCAGGTCCACGGTGTCGTCGTCCTGGGTGAGCAGTCGCGCGCGGGTGAGAGCCTCCAGAACCTGAGCGGTACTGGGTCCCCCGATGTCCCGCAGTTCCTCCCGTTCGGCGGGTCTGCGGGTGTCGGGGGTGCCATCGCCCGGGGTGACCAGGCGCAGCAGTACGCGGCGCGCCGCGTCGGCCTGGTCCCGGGTGAAGTGGCTGTAGACACCTTCGGCGGTCTTGGCGATGGCGCCGGCGAGGCCACCGGCGGCTTCGTAGCCGGCCGTGGTGAGCGTCTTGCCGCGGCGGCGGCGCCAGGTCTCCAGCAGTACGTGCGACAACAGCGGCAGTCCGCCCGGGGCGTCGGCGACCTCCTGGACCAGCCGGGAGGTCAAGGCCCGTTCCACGGTCAGGCCGGCCGCGGCAGCGGGTCTGACGATGACGTCACGCAGCTCGGCCGGGCTCATGGGGCCCGCGAGCAGTTGGGCGTCGCGCAGGGCTTCGGCGAGGCCGCGGTGTCCGGCGCAGTGGCCGTAGAAGTCGGCGCGCACGGCGACGAGGACCCGTAATCGGTTCTCGGGCCGACGAGCGGTCAGCAACGCGTCGATGAAACGGGCACGTTCTTCGGGGTCCTGGCAGAGGGTGAAGATCTCCTCGAACTGGTCGACGACGATGAGCGTGTCCGCCTCGGCGGCACCCATGCCAGGAGTGGTGTCGCTGGGTTCGAACACGTGGGCGTGGGTGTAGGCCGGGCGGTCACCGGGCGCGAGTATGCGGATCGCGGCCGGGCGCAGGCCGGCATCCTGGGTGTGCCGGAGGGTGGGGACGAGGCCGGCGCGCAGGAGGGAGGACTTGCCGCTGCCGGACGGGCCGAACACGGCCGCGAAGCGCCGTCGACGTAACAGTTCCAGCAGGTCAGCGGTGAGCCGGTCGCGGCCGAAAAACAGACCGTCGTCGCCCGTCTCGAACCGTGCCAGCCCCTTGTACGGAGGCTCCGTGTGCTCTCCGTCCCCCTCCGGGCCCAAGACGGCAGCCTCGTCCGAGGCCTGTTTCCACCGGGCCTCCCACTCCACCGGGTCGCCCCCGCAGGCTTGCACGTAGGCCAACGCCACCGTCAGGGTGGGCAACTGCTCGCCGGCCGCTGCCTGCGACAGCGTCGTGACCGAATACCCGGCCCGCTGCGCCAGCACCCGGTAGGTGATCCCGCCCGCCTCTGCTCGCAGTTTGCGCAACTCGAACGCGAACCGCTGCACTGGGCCCGCCCCGGGATCCACCGGCCCCTCACGACGTCCCGCCACACTGTCACCCCGTCTGGCCGCCCCCGTACCAGGCCACGCTACGGACCCACGCCACCCCTCAAGTAGATCGTCTCCGGCCATTGTCCGGTCGCCGGAACAGCCCTGCCGAACAAATGCGCCGGCCGCTGAACTCGGTGGCCGTGGAGAAGCCGGATGCCATCGGTGCTGGAGGAGGCCAAGCCGGCCGTAGGTGTTGCTGGTCGGCGACGGAGTCGACGCAGGTCGGGCCGGCTCCGGGCTGGCCCTGGAGACCGCCGATGCGGTCGTGGTCCGCGACGAGCGAGCGACCATCCCCGCTGTCGTCCGTCTCTCCCGCCGAGCGCGCCGCCCGGTCGTGCAGAACCTGGTCATCGCCCCGGTGTTCATCACCGGCTGGTCATCTGGGACCTGGCCGTGACCGTGGAGCACGTCAGCCCCAGCGTGCCGCCGGGGATTGGCCTGACCAGGCAGGGAATCACCGTGCGGGGGTGGAGGCCGGGGCGATCGCTCGGATGACAGTCGCGATTGCGGGGGCCGGTCGCCCGGGAAGCCGGGCCACGAGGACTCGGCGGATCTCGGGGGGTACGCCGTCCACGCGCAGCAGGCTCACACCGTTCGGTAGCACCGCTGACATGCGGGCCGGAACGGTGGTCACACCGAACCCGTCGGCAACCAGCTGCAGTTTCGTCAGCCAGTCGCTCGTGTGGTGGACGATACGAGGCCGCCCGGGCAGGCCCGGCCAGACGCCGAGCTGAGGTTCGGCACCAGATGACGGAGTGGAGATCCAAGGGGCATCGACGAGTTCGTCGACGTGCACCGCGGTTCGCCCGGCGAACATGCCGGTGGTCGGCGCTCCTAGGAGCAGTTCGGTGTCCTCGACCGTTTCGATGTGCAGTCGGGGGGACTCGCCGTCCGACGGCCGGTGCGGCGGGCGGGAGGTCAGTACGGCGATGTCGATCGAGCCCGCGCGCAGGGCCCTGAGCACGCGGGGTGTGGTTCCCTCGCGCGTCGTGACGGTGATGTGCGGGCCGGTTGTCGCAAGGCGTTTGAGCAGGCCCGGCAGGAGCACGGCCCCGGCGCTGGGGAACATCCCCAGCCGGACCACTTCCGTTCGTGAGGAGGAGCCGGCGAGCTCCTGTTCGGCCGCCGCGACGGAGTCCAGGATCGTGCGGGCGTACCGCAGCAGGGTGAGGCCGGCGGGCGTGAGGTGCACCCCGTCGAAGCGGCGCTCGAACAGGACGGCGCCCGCGCTCCGTTCCAGGGCCGCCGCCTGGCGTGAGATCGCCGACTGGGTGTAGCCGAGCTGCGAGGCAGCCGCGGTGAAGCTGCCCGACTCGGCGACCTGCCGCAGAACCCGCAGAGCCGTACTGGAGAAGTCCATGCGCACTACGCATACCACGGATGCCGGATCGTCGCTGGGCGCATGCCCGTCTCGCTCCTAGCCTCAAGACCGACCCTCAAGGAGGCCGGCAGATGCGAGCAGCAGTCCTGACAGAGTTCGGTGCCCCGCTCACGGTGCAGCAGATACCCGATCCCCAGCCGGGCGGCGGCGAGGTGGTGGTCCAGGTCCTTGCGTCCTGTGTCCTCCCGTACGCCGAGGAGGTCTTCGGCGGTCGGCGCCGGTACGCCCTCGAACTCCCCGTCGTCCCGGGCCCCGGTGGCGTGGGACGGATCGTGCACGTCGGCCCGGACGCCACCCGGCTGCGCGTCGGCGACCTGGTGTGGTGCGACTGCACGGTCCGCTCGCGCGACGACGCGCTGACCCCCGACATCATGCTGCAGGGCTGGAGCTCCCGCGGCACCGGCGGCGCCAGGCTCGCCCGGCACCTGCACGACGGGTCGTTCGCCGAGTTCATGCGGGTGCCCACGGAAAACGTCCATCCACTGCCCACGGAAGCGGGGGACAACCCGGCGCGCTGGTCCTCCCTCGGGGTGTACGCCATCCCTTACGGAGGATTGCTGGCGGGCGGCCTCGCAGCCGGCGAGACGCTGCTCGTCAGCGGGGCCACCGGCAACCTGGGCAGCGCCGCGGTCGCCGTGGCACTCGCGATGGGCGCGGGTCGGGTGATCGCGCCGGGCCGCAACCGTGCCGTGCTGAGCCCGCTCGCCGACCGGTTCGGCGAGCGGGTACGTCCGGTGGAACTGACCGGGGACGAGACGACCGACCGCGCGGCCATGCGCGCTGCCGCCGACGGCCCGATAGACGTGGTGATCGATCTCCTCCCGCCCGCCGCCCGAGCTCGGCGGTGCGGGCGGCGGCCATGACCGTTCGCGAGTACGGCCGCGTCGTCCTCATGGGCGGCGTCGGCATGCTCGGCGGTACGGACCTCGCCCTTCCCTACCCGTGGATCATGCGCAACTCGGTCACCGTGCGGGGGCAGTGGATGTATCCGCGCTCGGCGAACGCCGGCCTGATCCGACTCGTCGCCTCGCGTGCGCTCGACCTCGATCCCGAACGGGTACGAACCTTTCCCCTCGCCGCCGTCAACGACGCCATCGAGTACGCCGCCGCGCATGGCGGGCCGTTCGACCGCACCGTTCTCACCCCGCCCACCGGGTGAGGAAGCCAGGGAGTTCCCTGGCCGGGCCGGCCTCTCGGGGTCTGTTCGGCCGGCAGCGGGGCACGGGCTTCGGGCCGCGTGGTGCCCTGTCGTCGAGGCTCAGGATGACTGCGGGCGCTGCAGTCCCCGGAGAAGCAGGTCGATCAATCGGCGGGGATCGTAGCGGGGGTCGTCGTCACGTCCGATGCAGAGATTGCCGATGCCGCGCATGAGCTCGTACGGCTGCGTACCCGGCCGGATCTCGCCGGCGTCGACCGCGGCGCCGAGCAGTTGCGCGCAGACGGGCTCCAGGCGGTCGACGAAGTAGGTGTGCAGCGCGGTGAAGCCGCTGCTGTCCGACTGCGGCGCGTTGGCGAGTCCGTGCTTGGTGACCAGGAAGTCGACGAAGAGGTCGATCCACTGACGCAGCGCTGCGAGAGGGGAGTCGGCACTGGCCAGCAGGTTCGGGCCGGCCTCGGCGCATGCCTCGACCTGGTGGCGGAAGACGGCGACGACCAGATCCGCACGTGTCGGGAAGTGACGGTAGATCGTCCCCAGCCCGACGCCGGCTTTGGCCGCGATCTCACGGATCGGCGCATCGATGCCGGAGGTGACGAACACCTCGGCGGCGGCAGCGAGCAGCGTCTGCTGGTTGCGCCGCGCATCGGCCCGCTTGCTACGGGCCGGCACCTGCCCGGACTGGCCTGCAGGGGGCACCACGCACTCCTTCCGATGATGACCGTTGACGAAGCGGAACAGTGTTCCGTATGTTTTAAGCGGAACAGCGATCCGCTTCTCACTCTAGCCGAAGCCGGACGCTCCCGCGCGCCTGCCTGCCGCCGGCCGACAGCAGGCGCCGTCGAAAGGACCTGCACATCGTGACCACAACGACTTCCACCGCCGACGCCTTCGGCTCGCCCACTCCCGTCCTCTCGTTCAGTCCGCTGGTGCTGCCCGTGCCCGGACGCCCCGTGGACCTTCAGGCGCGCGTCTCCGCACCCGTGACCGGAACCGACCTGCCCGTCCTCCTCCTCTCCCACGGTCACGGCTCCTCGAACCACCTCTCCTCGCTGAACGGCTACGCGCCGCTCGCCAACTTCTGGGCGGCACACGGCTTCGTCGTCATCCAGCCCACCCACCTCAGCTCCAGGACACTGAGTCATCTGCACACCGGCACCGCCGGAGCATCCCTGTTCTGGCGCTCACGCGCCGAGGACATGAAGCACATCATCGACCTCCTCGACGTGATCGAGGGCACCGTGCCGCAGCTCGCCGGGCGCATGGACCACAGCAGGGTCGCCGTCGCCGGACACTCGCTCGGCGGCCACACGGCCAGTCTCCTGCTGGGCGCACGGCTCACCGACCCCGACGACGGAAAGGAAGCGAACCTCATCGAGCCCCGGATCAAGGCGGGTGTGCTGCTGGCAGCACCCGGCAGAGGCGATGCCCTGAACGGGCCACGGGCGCAGACCGCGTCGTTCTTCCGCACGATGGACTTCTCCACGATGACCACACCCGCGCTGGTCGTCGCCGGCGACAAGGACGACTCCCGGCACTTCACGGACATGGGCCCGGACTGGCACGCCGACCCCTACCACCTCGCTCCCGGCCCCAAGAGCCTGCTCACCCTCTTCGACGCCGAGCACGGACTCGGCGGGATCTCCGGATATGACGCCGCCGAGACCACGGACGAAAACCCCGAACGGGTGGCGGCGGTAGGCCGGCTCACCTGGGCCTACCTCCGCACCCAGCTCTACCCCGCGGACTCCGCCTGGCAGGCAGCGCGTGACGCACTGACAGCCGGCTCCAACCCGTTCGGACGTGTCGAATCCAAGTAGGCCGATCAGGACCGCCTTCGACGGCAGCCGCGCCGGGGTCCCCGCCGCGCCTCAGCTGTTGGTAAGGGCGCGGTCGAGGAGAGGGAGAGCAGGCGGTCCCAGTGGCGTTGCAGCGCGGAGGGGTTGAAGGCGTCGGTGTCGGACATGGTGAAGCCGTGGATGCCGTCGGGCGCGTCGGTCACCAGGACCTCGGTCGGAATCTGCAGCGTCTTGATGGGAATGGTGGATCTTGCTTCCTTGGACTGACAAGGCAGCGCTGGATGGGAACTGACGTAGCGTCGGTGCAGGTCAGTGAGTGCGGGGCCGGGGAGGAGGGCAGGCCGACAACCGGCAATTTTGACGGCAGCTGCTGCATGGGAGTGCCGCACTCCGGCCGCCGGCGGGTGATCGGTGGCCGCGGCAGGCCGCTATCAGCTGCGGCTGTGCCTGTGCTGCCAGGCCGGCCGGAGTGCGACACCGCGCTGCACCAGCGCCTCCTCGCGCTTGTCCGGGAAGTGCCGGAAGAGGGCAAACTCCACACTCATGCCGTCCTCGACCTCGCCCGCCGCAGCGTGAACATCTCGTCGACATCCAGGCCGCGGTCGACGCCGTGAGGTACGACGTTCTGCCCGGGCTCGAGATGCAGGTGCTTGCCATCGAGGTAGACCTCGACCTTGTCCGGCTCGAAGGACACCAGGTCGCTGACCCGTCCGACCTCCTGGTAAGCGTTGCGGTACGACCAGGCGGCGCGACGCGCCTCGCCGATGTCGTAGTAATCGCACAGGCCCTTGTAGGGGCAGAAGGTCTGGCCGTCGACGGGGCGCAGCTGGGCCTGGTCGATGTCGGCCCGCCGGACGTACCAGCGCGGGGCGAATCCGGACTCGAAGAGCACCACGGGGTGTTCGGAGCGGGCGATCACGGTGTCGCCGAGGCGGACTTCCAGGCTGCGGGAGGTGTCGCGGATGTCGATGCGGTGGTACGGGTCCGCGGCGTGTCCCAGGATGCGTTCGTCCTCCTCGTAGAAGGCGTCCATCGCGCGCCAGGCGAAGGCGATGCGGCTCTGGAGTTCGGCGGCGTGCCCGGGCGGTGCGGTGAATTCCCAGGCGGCGCGTTCGGTGCTGCGGTCGCCGGCGTGCACCGCGTACCAGGCGGTGTCGCCCAGGTCCTGGTGATGGGTGACCTGGCCACTCGGTACCAGAGCCTGCGCGTCGACGTCTTCGCGGGGGAAGTAGGCGACCGGGTAGCGGCCCGGTGCGTGAAGCAGGAGCACGTTCTCACTGTCGGCGATCCAGTTGTCGTTGAACTTCACGCGCATACGGCGGCGCAGCGGCTCGGCGAACAGGAGGCGTTCGGGGAGGGCCTCGGGGGTGAGGAAGTGTCCGATCGTGCCGGCGGAGAGGGGGCCTTGCTGCCAGGACAGTCCCATGGGTGGTCCCTTCCGGGTGCGGGGTGCGGGGTGCGGGGTGCGGGGTGCGGGGTGCGGGGTGCGCGGGTGGCCGCACACGCAGAGGGTGGGTGGTCTGGCGCCGCTGTCGCCCCGATGCCCGGGTGTGTCAGGCGAGGACGCGGGCGAGGAAGTCGCGGATGTACTCGGTGATGGTCCCGAGGTGGCTCTCCAGGGCGAAGTGCCCGGACTCCAGCAGGTGGATCTCGGCATCGGGCAGGTCCTGGCGGAAAGCCTCCGCGCCGTCGGGGCCGAAGATCTCGTCGTTGGCTCCCCAAACTGCCAGGAGGGGACCTGGGAGTCGCGGAAGTACTGGTGGACCTGTGGGTAGAGATCCACGTTGGTGGGGTAGTCGCGGAACAGCTTGAGCTGGATCTCGTCGTTGCCCGGGCGGTCGAGCAGCGCCTGGTCGTGGACCCAGTTGTCTGGGCTGACCAGGGTGGGGTCGGCGACCCCGTTCACGTACTGCCAGCGGGTGATCTCGAGGGTCAGGGCGCCTCGCATGGGGGCTTCGGTGTCCGGTCCCGGGTTCTGGGTGTAGGCGAAGACGCCGTCCCAGAAAGGCTTGACGAAGCCCTCCTCGTAGGCGTTTCCGTTCTGGGTGATGATCGCGGCGACACGCTCGGGTGCCCGGAGCGCCAGGCGCCAGCCGATGGGGGCGCCGTAGTCCTGCACGTACATCGCGAACCGGTCGACGCCCAGCTGCCGGAGCAGCTCCTCGGTGACGTCGGTGAGGGCGTCGAAGGTGTACGGGAAGTCCGCCAGAGCCGGCATCGCGGACTGGCCGAACCCGATGTGGTCGGGGGCGATCACGTGGTAGCGGTCGGCGAGCGCCAGGATCAGATGGCGGAACATGTGCGAGCTTGTCGGGAAGCCGTGGAGGAGCACGACGACAGGCGCCTGGGGATCACCGGCCTCCCGGTAGAAGACCTCGAGACCGTCGACGGTGGCGGTGCGGTGGTGGACTGCGAAGGCCATATACCTAACCCCTCTATCTGGATTTAGTGGTTACATCTCCAGTCCAGCAAACTCGATCTAACCTGTCAAGAGTCTTTTGCTGGTTATAGTGGATGCTGGTCGGGGCGCCGCCGCGCCCGGGCGACTAAACGTCGGCCTGCCTCAAGCCTCCGCCTGTGCACGGTCATCAGCCAGCGAACCCCGTCCACCCGGACCCGGGCCTGGTACGCGCGAGCAACGGTCCACTGGCAGATCTCGGCGGATCCACCGATCGATTCATGATCGCGAAATCGCGGCGGCAATGGCACAGAACTAGGATCGGTTCCAGCGCACCAAACGCGGCGCCAAGAGGGACTGCCCGGCTCGCCACCCCGCAGGAGGTCCGCAATGGCGACGCTGCTGTCCGTCAACGTAGGGATGCCCAAGGACGTCTCCTGGCAGGGAAGGACCGTTCACACCGGTGCCTGGAAGGCTCCCGTCCAGGGCTCCCGTATGGTCCGGCGGCTGAACGTCGATGGAGACGGTCAAGGAGATCTGGCCGGGCACGGCGGGGAAATTCGAGCCGTCCTCGTCTACCAACTGCAGTCCTACCGGTACTGGCAACGGCAGCTCGGTCGCGACGACCTGACCTTCGGGATCTTCGGGGAGAACTTCACCGTCGACGGCCTGCCCGACGACGAGGTGTGCATCGGCGACCGGTACCGCATCGGCGAAGCCGAATTCGAAGTCACCCAGCCGCGCGTCACCTGCTACCGCGTCGGCATGCGCCTGGGCGAACCCACGATGGCCTCCCTGCTGGTCGCCCACCACCGCCCAGGCTTCTACCTGCGCGTGATCACCGAGGGACGCGTCCAGGCCGGCGACGAGATCACCCTCACCCGCAAAGGCCCGGAAGGACTCAGCGTCGCCGAGATCGACGCGCTGCTCTACCTCCCGGGCCGTGACCCGCGAAGCTGCGCGGAGCGCTGAACATCCCCGCTCTCAGCCCCGGGTGGCAGCAGTCCTTCCGCGAACTCGCCGCCGCCCAGCAGCCCAAACAGGAACCGGGGTGGCCGGGCGAACGCGCCAGCACCCAGCAACCGAGAGAAGAGGCGGGGTGGCCGGGCTTCAAGACCATGCGCGTCGCCCGCATCGTCCCGGAGACCCCCACGGTCTCCTCGATCTACCTCGGCACCACCGACGGCACGCGCCTGCCCGAGGCCCACCCGGGCCAGTACCTCTCCATCCGCCTCGCCACCGGCGGCACCGCCCCCGCAGTGCGCAGCTACTCCCTCTCCTCGGCTCCCACCGCCGACACCTACCGCATCAGCGTCAAGCACGAGCCCCAGGGGAAAGTGAGCAGCTACATCCATACCGCGCTCCGCCCCGGGGACCTCGTGGACATCGCCTGCCCGCGCGGGACCTTCGTACTGCAAGAAGGCACCCGCCCGATCGTCCTCATCTCCGCAGGGATCGGTGCCACTCCCGTCCTGGCCATGCTCCACCGACTTGCCGCCACGACAGATCCCCGCCCTGTGTGGTGGATCCACACCACCCACGACCGTGCCCACCACGCCTTCGCGGACGAGGCCCACGCCCTTCTGGCGCAACTCCCGCACGCCCACGAGCACATCTACTACACGGCCGAAACCGCCCCCCACCCCGAGGACCCCCACATCAGCTGGGAACGCCCGACCGCCCCTTCACTCGCGGCCCTGGGCATTCCCACCGACGCCGACGCCTACCTCTGCGGACCGCCCGCCTTCATGGACGACCTCCGAGGCTTCCTGCGCGAGCACGGGCTGAGCCCCGAGCGGATCCATACGGAACAGTTCAGCGCCCTGCCCGCCATCAACCCCGGCGTCACACCCACCGCCGCGATCCAGCCGCACCAGCCACCGGGGCCCACGGGCACCGGCCCCCTCGTCACCTTCGCCCGCAGCAGCATCACCACCCCATGGTCACCCGCTCACGCGTCTCTCCTCGATCTCGCCGAAGCCTGCGACATCCCCACCCGCTGGTCCTGCCGCACCGGTGTCTGCCACACCTGCATCACCCACCTCGTGGCAGGCGACATCACCTACACCACCCCACCCCTCGAACGCCCGGAGCCAGGCACCATCCTCGTCTGCTGTAGCGAGCCCGCTTCCGAGGTCGTCCTCGACCTCTAGTCGCCCGCGACCGCCCGGCCGGCCAGGGCGAAGACCGGCGTCGAACAATCCCATGAACGAATGAATGACCAGTCCGATCGTGATGCGAGGACACCGTGAGCGAAGCACCGGAAATCCAGGGAAACGGCACCTATGACGTGATCGTGCTCGGTGCCGGTCCCGTCGGTCAGAACGTGGCGGACCGTGCCCGTGCCGGCGGACTCTCCGTAGCCGTCGTAGAGCGCGAACTCGTCGGGGGCGAATGCTCGTACTGGGCCTGCGTGCCCAGCAAGGCCTTGCTGCGGCCGGTCATCGCGGTCGCCGACGCCAACCGCGTGGACGGTGCCCGGCAGGCCGTCACCGGCCGGCTTGACGCGGACCGGGTCTTCGCCCGGCGCAATCGGTACGTCACCGACTGGGACGACGGCGGACAGGCCCAGTGGGTCAAGTCCATCGGCGCCGACCTGTTCCGTGGGCACGGCCGCCTCGACGGACCCCGTCGCGTCACCGTCACCCGGGACGACGGCGGACAGCGGCTCCTCACCGCCCGGCACGCGGTGGCCGTCGCCACCGGCAGCCGGCCCGTGCTGCCCGACATCCCTGGCATCGAGGAGGCCCGGCCCTGGACCAACCGGCGCGGCACCGACTCCAGCACCGTGCCCGCCCGCCTCGCCGTGGTCGGCGGCGGGGTTGGGGTCGAAATGGCCACACTCTGGCAGGGCCTCGGCTCTCAGGTCACCCTTCTCGCGCGCCGCCGCCTGCTGCCTCGCATGGAACCCTTCGCCGGAGACCTCGTCACCCAGGGCCTGACCGAGGCGGGCGCGGACGTGCGGATCGGTGTGCAGGTGGCCGCCTTGCGCCGCCCCGACCCCACCGGTCCCGTCACGCTCACCCTCGACGACGGCAGCGAACTGGAGGCCGACGAGGTCCTGTTCGCCACCGGCCGCACTCCCGCCACGGGCGACATCGGGCTGGACACAGTCGGTCTCACCCCCGGCTCCTGGCTGGACGTGGACACCACCTGCCTGGTGAACGGCGTCGACGGCGACTGGCTGTACGCCCTCGGCGACGTCAACCACCGTGCCCTGCTCACCCACCAGGGCAAGTACCAGGCTCGCACCGCAGGCGACGCCATCGCTGCCCGAGCCGCCGGCCGCCCTGCGGACGACGAGCCCTGGGGTGACCATGCCACCACCGCCGACCAGCACGCCGTACCCCAGGTCTTCTTCACCGACCCCGAGGCCGGCGCAGTGGGCCTGACAGCCGGGCAAGCGGCCGACGCCGGCCACCGGATCAGGACGGTCGACCTCGACTTCAATGCCGCCCAAGGCGCCAACCTCTACGCCGACGGCTACCGAGGCCATGCCCGGTTGGTCGTCGACCTCGACCGGGAAATCCTGCTCGGGGTCACCTTCGTCGGCCCCGGGATCAGCGAGCTCCTGCACTCGGCCACCATCGCGGTCGCAGGCGAGGTCCCGCTCAAGCGGCTCAGGCACGCGATCGCCTGCTTCCCCACCGTCAGTGAGATCTGGCTCTTCCTCCTCGCCGCCTACCAGCGCGACTGAGCTGCATCCAGGAAACACACCCCGCGAAGATGGGAGAAATTCCCTACAACGACCTCATCTTCAACCTCCCGGGTGGCGGGGTGACACCCAGGGTGTCGACCACACACTGTCGTGGACCACGTCATTGGTGAACCCGAGCGCGGGAGTGCAAGGGCCTCCGGGTGACGGCACTGTCGGTGCGATCGGCTCAACACGCGGTGGGGGCGGCTCAGGGTGCGAGGACGCGGGCGCGGCAGGCGGATGGGGTGCCCCATGCGTCCCGGAGGGGCCGGGCTTTGCGGATCCACAGGGAGAGGTCCAGCTCCTCCGTGTAGCCGAGGGCGCCGTGGAGTTGCAGGGCGGTGCGGGCCGCCGCGTACGCCGCCTCGCCCGCGGAGACCTTCGCCGCGGCGATCTCCCGACCGGCGGCCGGATGTGCCGTGGCCAGCATGAGAGCGGCGGCGTACAGCAACGGCTGGGCGAACTCCAGGGCGATGAGCGTGTCGGCGAGCCGGTGCTTGACCGCCTGGAAGGATCCGATGGCGACCCCGAACTGGGTGCGCTGCCGGGCGTAGTCGACGGTGCGCGCCAGCAAGGCGCGGCCCAGCCCGAGGGACTGGGCGGCCGTGGCCAGGGCCGCGACATCGGCGGCGTGCGCGGCTGCCGCGATCACCTCGGGCCCCCGGCCCAGGACGGGTCCGCCGTGTGGCCGGGCCAGTCGCCGGGCCGGGTCGAGGGACGCCTGGACCTTCCCGTGCCCCTCGGCCACCCGCAGCGTGTCGTCGTCGATGACGAACACGGCGTCGCACGCGTCCGCGTCCAGAGCGTACGGGCTGTTCGCTCCCGGGGCGCACAGCGAGACGACGGCCTTGCCGGAGGCGATCTGCGGCAGCCATGTCCGCATCACGTCACCGTCGTCCAGGCGGTCGAGGAGCGCGGCTGCGGCAACCGTCTCCACCAGCGGACCCGGCACCGCGTGGCGGCCCAACTCACCGAAGGCGACGGCGAGTTCGACGGGCAGCGGGCCGAGCCCGTCGTGCTCCTCCGGCACGGCGAGGGCGAAGACTCCGGCCTCGGCCAGGCGGGCCCACAGGGCGCGGCCGGGCGCGGTGTCGCCGGCCGACCAGGCCCGTACGACCGCCGGGGTTCCGGCCGCCGCCAGCAGGCCATTCAGCGTGCGGCCGAACTCCCGCTGCTCGTCGTCGAGGAGGAACCGCATCACCGGCGTCCCTTCGGCAGGCCGAGCAGCCGCTCGGCGATGATGTCGCGCTGGATCTCGTTGGTCCCGGCGTAGATGGGACCGGCGAGGGAGAAGGTGTGGCCCTCGGCCCAGCTGCCGTGGGCGGGGGCCTCCGGGGCGCCGTCGGCGAGTTCCCCGTACGGGCCGAGCAGGTCGAGGGCGGTCTCGTGCAGTGCGATGTCCAGCTCCGACCAGAAGACCTTGTTCAGGCTGGACTCCGCGCCGATCGGTCTCCCCGCGGCCAGGCGGGAGGCGTTGGCGTAGGTGAACAGCTGGTAGGCGCGGGCGCCGATCACCGCGTCGACCACCCGGTCGCGCAGCGCGGTGCCGGAAGCGGCGGCCCGCTCGCGCCACAGGGCTGTGAGGCGGTCGGCGGACGCGATGAACCGCCCGGGGCTGCGCAGGGTGAGCCCGCGCTCGTTGCCCGCTGTGCTCATCGCCACCCGCCAGCCCTGTCCGGGCTCGCCGATGACGTCCTCGTCGGGCACGAAGACCTCGTCGAGGAACAGTTCGGCGAAGGCGGGCTTGCCGTCCAGCCGCCCGATGGGCCGTACGGTCACCCCTTCGGCGTCCAGCGGGAACATCAGATAGGTCAGTCCCTGGTGGGGCTTCGGGGTGTCCGGGTCGCTGCGGAAGAGACCGAAGGCCCGGTCGGCGAACGCGGCCCGCGACGACCAGGTCTTCTGGCCGCTGAGGCGCCAGCCGCCGTCGGTGCGTACGGCGGTGGAGCGCAGGGAGGAGAGGTCCGAGCCGGCTTCCGGTTCGGACCAGGCCTGGGCCCAGATCACCTCGCCGCTCGCCATGGGCGGCAGGATCCGGGCGCGCTGCTCGGCCGTACCGTGCTCGAAGAGGGTGGGGGCGAGGAGGTTGATGCCGTTCTGGCTGACGCGTCCGGGCGCACCGGCGGCGTAGTACTCCTCCTCGAAGATCAGCCAGTGCAGGATCGAGGCGCCCCGGCCGCCGTACTCCTCGGGCCAGGAGACCACCGACCAGCGGTCGGCGAACAGCGTGCGCTCCCACTCCCGGTGGGCCGCGAAGCCCTCCGCCGTCTCCAGGGAGGGCAGCGGGGCGTCCGGGACGTGGGCGGCGAGCCAGGCGCGGGCCTCGGCCCGGAAGGCGTCCTGCGCGGCCGTGAAGTCCAGGTCCATCAGGCCTCCCTCGTCCCGGCCGCCTTCATGGCGTGGAGGTCCATGCCGCCGAGGGAGTCCTCGGCGGTCTCGGCGTTGTGCGCGTGGGCGAGGTGGTGCAGTCCGAACGCTGAGTCCAGCCCGGCGTGCATCCCCTGCAGATCTTCGGCCTGGTTGACCGCGCGCTTGGTCAACGTCAGGCCCATCCGCGGCATCTCGGCGATCCGCTCTGCCAACTCCCTTGTAAGATCGGGCAGTTCCTCGCGGGGCACCACCCGGTTGACCATTCCGACCTCGTACGCCCGCCGGGCGCTCATCCGGTCACCGGTGTAGAGGAACTCCTTGGCGATCCGTGGCGGCATCACCCAGGGGTGGGCGAAGAACTCGACTCCGGGGATGCCCATCCGCACCACGGGGTCGGCGAAGAACGCGTCGTCGGAGGCGACGATCAGGTCGCAGACCCAGGCGAGCATCAGCCCGCCCGCGACGCAGGCGCCCTGCACCGAGGCGATCATGGGCTTGGGCAGCTCGCGCCAGCGGCGGCACATGCCCAGGTAGACCTCGGACTCGCGGGCGAAGCGGCTTTCGGCGCCCGCCTTGTCCGAGTGGTCCCACCACAGCCCGGCCCTGCGGTCGAACGGAAGGTGGGCGTCGCGCTCGGGGGTGCCGATGTCGTGCCCGGCGGAGAAGTGCCGGCCCGTACCGGCGAGGACGACGACCTTCACCTGGTCGTCGTCGGCCGCGCGGTAGAAGGCGCGGTCCAGGGCGTAGGTCATCGCGGAGTTCTGGGCGTTGCGGTGGCCGGGCCGGTGCATCGTGACGGTCGCGACCGGGCCCCGCTTCTCGTAGCGCACCGGGCCGTCGGGCGTCGTCTGCGCATCCTCGTGGGCAGCGGACATCCAGCCCCTCCTTCCCTAACAAGTGTTTGGTAGGTTAACGTACCGTCATGAGCAGCGTCGAGGAGTTCCGCTCGGAGATCCGCGCCGGGCTGCGGGCCGACCTCACCGGTCGGTTCCCGCATCTGCGCGGGCGCGGGGGGCCTGGGCGCGAGCACGAGGCCGTTGCCGAACGCCCGGCGCGGGAGCGGCACATGGGCGAGCAGCTCCTCGGCCCCGCCCTGATCCCTTTCGGGATGCCCGGACAGCGCGAGCGGTTCCTCCCGCCGATCGTGGCGGTGGAGGAGCTGTGGTGCCAGGGCCACAGCGTCGATGAGGTGTTCTTCGACGGGGCCGGCTCGCCGCGGGGGAGCCGTACGACCCGACCGACTGGCGGCGGCTGTTCCCCGTCTCCCGCCCCGGCACCGGCTACGCCGGGTCGAACGAGATCCGGCGGACCATCATCGCCGAGCGCGTCCTCGGCCTGCCCAAGGAGGTGTGCCCATGACCGCGCCGAACACGCCGCCGCCGTACGTCCCCGGCCACGGTCTGCTCGCCGGCCGCACCGCCGTCATCACCGCCGCCGCGGGCGCGGGCATCGGCGGGGCGACGGCCCGGCGGCTGCTGGAGGAGGGCGCCGGTGTCGTCATCTCCGACGCCCACGCCCGCCGCCTGAAGGAGTCCGAGGCGGCGCTCGCCGCGGAGTTCGGCCCGGACCGGGTGGCCGCGCTGCCCTGCGACGTGACCGACGAGGCCCAGGTCGGCGCGCTGTTCGAGCTGGCCGAGGAGCGCCACGGCCGGCTCGACATCGTCGTCAACAACGCCGGCCTCGGCGGCACCGCCGACCTGGTCGAGATGAGCGACGAGCAGTGGGCAAAGGTTCTCGACGTCACCCTGAACGGCACCTTCCGCTGCACCCGCGCCGCGCTGCGCCGGATGAAGACGGCAGGCGGCGGTGGCGTCATCGTCAACAACGCCTCGGTGGTCGGCTGGCGCGCGCAGAAGGGCCAGGCGCACTACGCCGCCGCCAAGGCCGGGGTCATGGCCCTGACCCGCTGCGCCGCGCTGGAGGCCGCCGAGTACGGCGTACGGGTCAACGCCGTCTCGCCGAGCCTGGCCATGCACCCGCACCTGGCCAAGGTCACCACCCCCGAGCTGCTCGAGGAGCTCACCTCCCGCGAGGCGTTCGGCCGCCACGCCGAGCCGTGGGAGGTGGCCAATGCCATCGTCTTCCTCGCCAGTGGCTACTCCTCGTACCTGACCGGGGAGGTCCTGTCGGTCAGCAGCCAGCACCCGTGAGGCGAGAATGGCCCGGTGCCGAAGAACAGCGAGAAGACCACGGTGAGCCCGTCGCCCGAGCGGCGCGAGGAACTGCTGGCGACCGCCGCCGAGGTGTTCGCCGCGCAGGGATACAACGCCACCACCGTCCGCAAGATCGCCGATGCCGCCGGAATGCTTGCGGGCAGCCTCTACTACCACTTCGACTCCAAGGAGTCGATGCTCGACGAGATCCTCTCCGCGTTCCTGGACGAGCTGTGGGCCCGGTACGACGCCGTGCTCGCTTCCGGGCTCGGTCCCCGGCAGACGCTGGAGGCGCTCGTGACCGAATCCTTCCGGGAGATCGACCGGCACCGCGCCGCCGTCGCCATCTACCAGAAGGAGTCCAAGCACCTGCTGGACGAGCCGCGCTTCCACTACCTCGCCGACTCGCAGGCCAGGTTCGAGAAGGCGTGGCTGGGCACGCTGGAGCGCGGGGTGGCCACCCAGGTCTTCCGCGCCGACCTGGACAGCCGGCTCACCTACCGCTTCCTGCGCGACACCGTCTGGGTCGCCGCGTCCTGGTACCGGCCGGGCGGACAGCACAGCCCCGAGGAGATCGCACGCCAGTACCTGTCGATGGTGCTGGAAGGCATCGCCGTCCGCGAATGACACTGGAAACGTCACCGAAGGAGCAGCAGGCATGCCCGAGGCATACATCGTCGAAGCGGTACGCACCCCGGTCGGCAGGCGGAACGGCGGACTCGCCGCCGTCCACCCGGCCGACCTCGGCGCCCATGTGCTGCGGGCGCTGATGGAGCGCTCGGGCGTCGACCCGGCCGCCGTCGAGGACGTCGTCCTCGGCTGCCTGGACACCGTCGGGCCGCAGGCCGGCGACATCGCCCGCACCTGCTGGCTGGCCGCGGGGCTACCGGAGGAGGTACCCGGCGTGACCGTCGACCGCCAGTGCGGCTCCTCCCAGCAGGCCCTGCACTTCGCCGCCCAGGGCGTGCTCTCCGGCACCCAGGACCTGGTGGTCGCGGGCGGCGTGCAGAACATGTCCCAGATCCCCATCGCCTTCGCCAGCCGCCAGGCGGCCGAGCCGCTGGGGCTGACCGAGGGCCCGTACGCCGGCTCCGCGGGCTGGCGCGCCCGCTACGGCGACCAGCCGGTCAACCAGTTCCACGGCGCCGAGCTCATCGCCCAGAAGTGGCACATATCCCGCCGCGACATGGAGGAGTTCGCGCTGCGCTCCCACGAGCGGGCCATCCGCGCCATCGACGAGGGCCGCTTCGACCGCGAACTCGTCCCCTACGGCGAGGTCACCACCGACGAAGGCCCCCGCCGCGACACCAGCCTGGAGAAGATGGCGGCGCTCAAGCCGCTGATCGACGGCGGCCGGCTCACCGCCGCCGTCTCCTCCCAGGTCTCCGACGGCGCATCGGCGATGCTGCTCGCCTCCGAGCGGGCGGTACGCGAGCACGGGCTTATCCCGCGCGCCCGCATCCACCACCTGTCCGTACGCGGCGAAGACCCGATCCGGATGCTGTCCGCGCCGATCCCGGCCACGGCCCACGCGCTGAAGAAGGCCGGGATGACGCTCGACGACATCGACCTGGTCGAGATCAACGAGGCCTTCGCCTCCGTGGTGCTGGCCTGGCTGAAGGAGACCGGTGCCGACCCGGAGAAGGTCAACGTCAACGGCGGCGCCATCGCCCTCGGACACCCCCTGGGCGCCACCGGCACCAAGCTCATGACCACACTGCTGCACGAACTGGAGCGCACCGGCGGCCGCTACGGCCTGCAGACCATGTGCGAGGGCGGCGGCCAGGCCAACGTCACCGTCATCGAGCGCCTCTGACGTACGACCGCCGCTCGGTTCCGACGTACCGCGAGGAGCCGGCCACGAACCCGCATGGGGGAGCCCGGGCGCCGATGCGCAAGACTGTGCATGACCGTCATCGGCGCCGATCAGGACCCCTCCCTGGGGGAGGCGCAGGCGTCGACCCGGTGCAACTGCAGGTCGTGAGTCTCGCTGTCCTCGATGGTCAGGGAGCGGATTGCGGTTGCGGGCACGCTGGTTCACTGCCTTCCGCGGCGGCGGGTCGTCGTCTTGCAGCCGAGAGGACGCCCCGCTTCCCGAGCGGCATGCCGGAGGTCCTTGAGGTCGCCCAGTTCCGCAAGATCGTCGCCGTTCAGGATCAGCCGCCCGGAGTGGGATCGAATACTTGCCGGGGGCTCGACGCTGCTGCGTGGTGCTGTCATGCCTGGTCAGCGCCGCGCAGCGGCGTACTCCATCCCGCATGTGACACCTCGTGCCGGACCGTCCGCTCACGCATCGCGCACGCATGAGAGCGGTGCGGGGCACGCTGCCGAGCCCTCTGCCATCCTCACGAGCGCCAATGTTGGCCCTGCTTGCAAGCGTGTGTGCCCGCGTGCTGGAAGTGGTGGGGTGCGCGCCACCTTGAAGACACCGTTCTCAACGCTTCCGCCGGCGCCCGCCCCGGCGCGCAGCCGCTGCCGCCCCCGCTGTCGCCGTTTCCGCTTGCGGGCCGGGCCGGTCGGCGGAGACCACCAGGGCGGCGAGCAGTGTGGTGACCGGTACTGAGGCGACCAGGCCGATCGAGCCCACCAGCGTGCGCACGATCTCCTCGGCCACCAGCTCGCTGTTGGCGACCGTGCTCACGCCGCTCTGCGCGATGGAGAAGAGGAGCAGGAGAGGCAGCGCGGCACCGGCGTAGGCGAGGACGAGGGTGTTGACCACGGAGGCGATGTGGTCGCGGCCGATGCGGATGCCCGCCCGGTACAGTCCGCGCCAGCCCATCGAGGGATTGGCGTCGTGCAGCTCCCAGACGGCCGATGTCTGCGTCACCGTGACATCGTCGAGCACGCCGAGGGAGCCGATGATGACGCCGGCGAGCAGCAGGCCGCTCATGTCGATCTTCGGGAAGAGGCCGTGGATCAAGCCGGTTTGGTCGTCGGTGTTGCCGGTGAGCGCTGCCCAGTCGATGAACTGGGAGCCGAGGATGCCGATCAGTGCCAGTGAGACCAGTGTGCCGAGCACGGCCACCGAGGTGCGGGCCGACAGGCCGTGGCACATGTACAGGGCGATCAGCATGATCGCACTCGACCCGACCACCGCCACCAGGAGCGGGTTCGAGCCCTGCAGTACCGCCGGCAGGATGAAGAAGTTCAGCACCAGGAAGCTGACGGCCAGCGCGACCAGCGCCATCACGCCGCGCAGCCGGCCCACCACCACGACGGCGAGCGCGAAGATCCCGGCCAGCAGGCCCATGGGGAAGCGGCGGTTGACGTCGGTGACCGAGTACTGCAGGTCCTTGGGCGCGGAGGGTTCGTAGGCGGTCACGACCTGCTCGCCCTGGTGGAGCTGTCGCGCCTGGTCGGGCTGGACGATCTCGGTGAAGGTACGGCCCTTGTCCTTGCCTGTGTCGACGCGGATCGTGGCCTTGTGGCAGGTGCCGTTCGCCTCCTGTGCCGCGGAGTTGCCCTCGGCGGTGGCGGTGTCGCCGGTGGGGGTCTCGCCGGAGGCGTTCACCGACTTGCAGCTGACCTCGACGACCCTGGTGACCGTCGCCTGCTGGGTCTGCTGGTCGAAGCCGACACCGGTGCGCTTGTGCGGCGGGGCTCCTCCCGGCCACAGCACCACGAGCCCCACCACGACCGCGGCAGTGAAGGGGATCAGGATCGCCGCGATGACCTTGCGCAGGTGCCGGGAGACCGGCGTGGCAGGACCGTGACTGTGGCTGTGTCCATGGGGGTGCGCGTGTCCGTGACCGTCGGTGACCGCTCCGGGACCGTGGCCGGAGCCATGTCGGGCATCGGCGACCGTGATGGGCCCGTTGCCCATCACGGGGGCGTGCCCACGGCCGCCTATGGCCGAGGGAATGTGACCCGCGTCGGCATCGGGCCCGTAGCCGGGGTGGGGCATCGACTCGGGAGGATTCCTGTATTCGTAGTCGTGGCCGTACTCGCTCGCATGACCACCTCTGGTCCCCGACGGGTCGCCGACCCCGTTCCAGTTTCCGGTGCTCTGCCGGTCAGCGGCTCCCATGCCGTCTCCCTCGCGGTCGTCCCTGCCCCTCCGAAGCCGGGCCTGCGCGGCGGCTCTGAGGAAGAGTAGGCCATTGAAACCTCCTGGGTCGGCTCTGGGCCGCCCAGCCCCTCCCCGGCACGCTTCGCGGCCACGGCCCTCCGCCGTGAGCGGGGTGCGGATGAGCTGGGCTCAGTCCTCGTCCTGGGCGCGCCGGTAGAGCTTGGCGATGTCGTCGTCGAAGTACGCGGCGTAGGAGACATCGTCCTGGTCGCCGCCGCCCTCGTGGCCGCCCAGGACGCCGATGACCGTGCCGGTGTGGCTCTTGGGGTCGTAGTCGGCGAGCCAGGGGCTGCCGCTGGTTCCGTCCTCGAGGCCGGTGCACTGGATGCGCAGCTGGGTGTCGCTGAACTTCGTGGTGTGGTTCTGGCATGAGACGGGGGTGTCACGGCTGGCGGGATAGCCGGTGATCTTGACCTTGTTGTCGAAGCCGCGGTTTACGCCGAGGGTGTTGCCGCCCAGGACGTCCTGGATGTCCTTGCCGTCCTTCTGGTCGAGGACGAGGAAGGCGAAGTCGAGGTCCTCGTCCTGCGACTTGGCCCAGCGGTCGTCGACGACCACCTTGCTGACCTTCCACAGGCCGGTGGGTTCGTCGCCGTTGCGGTAGCCGGGGGCGAAGACCAGGTCGTTCAGCGGCTGTCCGGAGTCGGCGTCGAAGGCGCAGTGGGCCGCGGTGATCAGCATGTTCCGGCCCGGACTTTGCACCACGCTCGCCGTGCAGAAGTGGGCGCCCTGGTCGTCCTTCTCGAAGACCGCGCCGATCCGGGCGTTCTCCTCGGTCCTGCGGGGGGTGTACGCGTTGCCGTCATGGGCCGCGGCCGTCACGGGGAGGTCCTGGTCCTGGCCCCGCAGGGACTGGCCCGGCTCGCCGGACTTGCCGAAACCGCTGCGCCCGCTGCTTCTGGCCGCATGGGTTGCGGCGTCACCGATCACTGCGGATGCCCCGACGATGACCAGCGTGAGGGGCAGGATGGAATTCCTGACTAGCGAGCGCACAAGGTCATTATCGACGCGGGCAGGGAAAACGGGAGGTGCTTCACCCGGAGGCTCCCGTCACAATCCACCGTCCGGACCGGCCATCGGCACCCCGGTCTGCTTCCGCGCCCCGGCCGGCCTCTGGCAGCGCGCGGAAACCCCAGCCGAGCGCCTGTCTCGACTGCTCGGGGCCTGATCAACCGACCACGTGTCGCAATGATCACTGGGATCCGCCCTCTCCATGAGGGGGCTAACCGCTTCCTATGGAAGAGCAAAGAATTCTGTCCGGTACTGCCGAGTAGGCGCCTCCGGAGCTACCTTCCTCTCGCATGCTGTCATGTCACGCTCACTCAGTGTCATGACAGGTGTGTGCGAGTGTCATGCTCATGACTGCGCGGTTCCGCCGCCGCTACGCGCGTCACGGGCTGCCCATCCAGTGCGAGAAACCCCACTTCCCGATGGAGGCAGTACCCATGCGTGAGTCACGCCCGAGCGGGCGGAGACGGAGTCTGCGAAGACTCGTCGCCGTCGCCTTCCCCGCCCTCACTCTGACCGTCGCCGGATTCACCGCCGCACCGACGGCCGGCGCTCAGCCCGCCGCGACCCACCCTCAGATCTCCAAGGTCACGCAGAACGCCAAGGCGCTGACCGCCCCCGGGCGGCAGACCTATCACTCCACCGGCAAGGCCGGCCAGAAGGTGCCGACCCAGCACCTGTGCGCCACCGCCGAGCCGGGCCACGCGTCCTGTTTCGCCCAGCGCCGCACCGACATCAAGCAGCGCCTCGCCGCCGCCGTCGCGGCCGCGCCCTCCGGCCTCTCCCCGGCCAACCTGCACAGCGCGTACAACCTGCCCACCGCGGCCGGTTCGGGCATGACGGTCGGCATTGTGGACGCCTACAACGACCCCAATGCCGAGTCGGACCTGGGCACGTACCGTTCCACGTACGGCCTGTCGTCCTGCACCAAGGCCAACGGTTGCTTCAAGCAGGTCAGCCAGACCGGTTCCACCACCTCGCTGCCGACCAACGACACCGGCTGGGCCGGTGAAGAGATGCTCGACATCGACATGGTCAGCGCGGTCTGCCCGAACTGCTCCATCATCCTGGTCGAGGCGAACTCCGCGAGCATGGCCGACCTCGGCGCCGCCGAGAACGAGGCCGTGGCGCTCGGCGCCAAGTTCGTCTCCAACAGCTGGGGCGGCTCCGAGTCCTCCTCCCAGACCAGCGACGACACCTCGTACTTCAAGCACCCGGGTGTCGCGATCACGGTCTCCTCGGGTGACTCCGCCTACGGCGCCGAGTACCCGGCCACGTCCCAGTACGTGACGGCCGTCGGCGGCACCGCGCTCACCACCGCCTCCAACTCCCGCGGCTGGAGCGAGTCGGTGTGGCACACCAACTCCACCGAGGGCACCGGCTCCGGCTGCTCGGCCTACGACCCGAAGCCGAGCTGGCAGACCGACACCGGCTGCTCCAAGCGCATGGAGGCCGACGTCTCCGCGGTCGCCGACCCGGCCACCGGCGTCGCGGTCTACGACACCTACGGCGGCACTGGCTGGGCGGTCTACGGCGGCACCAGCGCCAGCTCGCCGATCATCGCCTCCGTCTACGCCCTCGCGGGCACTCCGGGCTCTAGCGACTACCCGGCGAAGTACCCCTACCAGCACACCGGCAACCTGTACGACGTCACCAGCGGCAACAACGGCAGCTGCTCCCCGTCGTACTTCTGCGCCGCGGGCACCGGCTACGACGGGCCGACCGGCTGGGGCACCCCGAACGGCACCACCGCCTTCACCGCCGGCTCCACCGGTGGCAACACGGTGAGCGTCACCAACCCCGGCAGCCAGTCGACCACCACCGGAAGCTCGGTCAGCCTGCAGATCAAGGCCACCGACAGCGGCGGCGCCTCCCTCACCTACAGCGCGAGCGGGCTGCCGACGGGGCTGTCCATCAACAGCTCCACCGGCCTGATCTCCGGCACGGCGTCCACGGCGGGCACCTACCAGGTCACGGTCACCGCGAAGGACTCCACCGGCGCCTCCGGCTCGACCTCCTTCACCTGGACCGTCGGCTCCGGCGGTGGCGGCTGCACCTCCTCCCAGCTGCTGGCCAACCCCGGCTTCGAGTCGGGCAGCACCGGCTGGAGCGCGACGAGTGGGGTCATCACCAACGACACCGGTGAGGCGGCCCACGGCGGCTCGTACTACGCCTGGCTGGACGGCTACGGCTCCTCGCACACCGACACGCTGTCCCAGTCGGTGACGATCCCGGCCGGCTGCAAGGCCACGCTGACCTTCTACCTGCACATCGACACCGCCGAGACCACCACCAGCACCGCGTACGACAAGCTGACGGTGACCGCCGGTTCGACCACCCTGGCGACCTACTCGAACCTCAACCACAACTCCGGGTACGCCCAGAAGAGCTTCGACCTGTCGTCCTTCGCGGGGTCGACGGTCACCCTGAAGTTCAACGGCGTGGAGGACTCCTCGCTCCAGACCAGCTTCGTCGTGGACGACACCGCCCTGACGACCAGCTGATCCTCTGTACGGCCCCGGGTCCCGCACGCGGAAGCCGTCCGCGTGCGGGACACGCCGTTACCCGTGCCCGTTGTGGGGCCCTCGGCGTGCCGGGTCACCAACTGCTCTTGGTCACGCCGGGGAGCTCGCCCGCGTGGGCCATCTCGCGTACGCGGATGCGGGACAGGCCGAAGGCGCGCAGGTGGCCTCGGGGGCGGCCGTCCACGCAGTCGCGGTTGCGCAGGCGGGTGGCGCTGGCGTCGCGGGGCTGTCGGCGCAGTTCCCGCTGGGCGGCGGCGTGGTCCTCGTCGGAGCTTCCGGGGAACGCGATGATCGCCTTCAGTGCGGCGCGGCGCGCGGCGTAGCGGGTCACGACGAGGCGCCGCTGCTCATTCTTCGCGATCTTGCTCTTCTTCGCCATCAGATCTTCCCTCCCCGGGCGCGGATGCGGGCCACCGCGGCCTCGATGCCGATCGTGTCGACGGTCTTGATGCCCTTGGCCGAGAGGGTGAGCCGGACGTGGCGGCTTTCGCTCGGCAGCCAGAAGCGCTTGTGCTGGATGTTGGGGTCGAAGCGGCGCTTGCTGCGCCGGTGCGAGCGGGAGATGCGGTGCCCGAAGCCGGGTTGCCGGCCGGTGAGTTGGCAGTGGGCGGACATGGCTGTTCCTCCTTTGGGTGGATGCAGCAGCACACTAGCCCTTGATGAAAATGAAAACCAATCCCATGTATGGTTTGTCCATGGCCCGTAACGAACTGCGCCCGATCATCAAGCTGAGGTCCACCGCCGGTACCGGCTACACCTACGTGACCCGCAAGAACCGCCGTAACAACCCAGACCGGCTCACCCTGCGCAAGTACGACCCGCTCGCCGGCCGCCACGTCGATTTCCGTGAGGAGCGCTGAGCGCCGTGAAGCCCGGAATCCACCCCGAGTACCGCCCGGTCGTCTTCCGTGACCGGGCCGCCGACCACGCCTTCCTCACCCGGTCCACGGCCACGAGCGACAAGACCATCGAATGGGAGGACGGCAACACCTACCCGGTCATCGACGTCGAGATCTCCTCGGCGAGCCACCCCTTCTACACCGGCACCCAGCGGGTCCTGGACACCGCGGGGCGGGTCGAGCGTTTCGAGCGGCGCTACGGACGCCGACGGAGCAAGCCGTGAACCGGGACGAGGCGCGGCTGCCGGTGGCGATCGTCGGCGGGTTGCACGCCGACGCCCGCCGGGCCGCCGTGGCGGACATCCTGCGTACGGTCCCCGGCTCGGTCGCGCTGCACCACGACCTGACATCCGCCGCCGACAGGGCGGTGCACCGCACGGTGCGCGACGCCGACGGACTGCTGGGCAGCGGCGACGCACCCCTGGTGAACGACTGCGCCTGCTGCGCGTTGCGCGAGGACCTCGTCCCCGAACTGCTGCGGCTCGCAGCGGAGGGAAGGTACCGGCTGGCCGTCGTGGAACTGTGGGACTCCGTCGAGCCGCAGGCCATGGCCGCGGTCATCGCCGCCGCGGGCGCACCGCTGGCCCTGACCGGGGTCGCCACCGCGGTCGACCCGGCACTCGTCCTGCCGTACCTGTCCAACGGCGACGACCTGGCCGACGCCGGCCTCGCCGCCGCGTCGACCGACCAGCGCACGGTCGCCGACACCTTCGCCCGGCAGCTGGAGTACCCCACGGTGATTGCCCTCGGCGACGCCGATTCTTGCGACGAGGTCGCCGACGACACCGACCACACACTGCTCGCCCAGCTCACACCCGGAGCGCGAAAGGTGCGTGTGGAGAGCGACGGCGCCCTGGGGGCAGCGCTGTCGGCGGGCTTCGACGTGGCAGCGGCCGCCGCCCGTGTGCATCCTGCGTGCGCGCTGCTGCCGCAGGAGTGCGACGAGCACGGCGTGAGCACCTTCGTCTGGCGGCGCGAACGCCCCTTCCATCCGCAGCGCCTGTACGCGGCGCTTGAGGACCTCACCTGCGCGGCCGCCCGCAGCCGTGGGCGGTTCTGGCTGGCGGACCGCCCCGACACACTGCTGTCCTGGGACGCCGCCGGCGGGGCGCTGTGTGTGGAGTCGGCCGGGCCCTGGCTGGCCGCACTGCCCGACGCCGCCTGGGAGATGGTGCCCGCCGAGCGCCGTATCGCCGCCTCCGTGGACTGGCACCCCGAACACGGTGACCGCTGCCAGTACCTCACCTTCATCTCGCCCGGCCTGGACCGCGACGGCCTGTCGGCCCTGCTCGACTCCTGCCTGCTCACCGACGACGAGTACGCGGCGGGCAGGGACCGCTGGAAGCAACTCCCACACGCATTCGACGACTTGCTCGACCCCGTGACCTGAAAGAGAGGACCGACCTCACCATGACCCGACGCACAAGCACCCGGCGGCAGACCGCCAAGCGCCAGCGCACCAACCCCCTGGACACCGCCGGCATCACCTACATCGACTACAAGGACACCGACTTGCTGCGGAAGTTCATCTCCGACCGCGGAAAGATCCGCAGCCGTCGCGTGACCCACGTGACGCGCCAGCAGCAGCGGCAGATAGCACAGGCCGTCAAGAACGCACGCGAGATGGCGCTCCTGCCCTACAGCTCCCGATAGGGCGATGGGCACCCGCCGGAGTCGACGCACGCCCGGGTGCCGCAGGCCCGGAGGGTGCAGGCACTGTTTGCGCCGCTGAGGGATTCACCACCGAAGTCGATGCCACCCCGGGTGGTAGACCGTGTCCTCGCAAACGGCCCCGGACGAGACGTCCGAACCTCCGACACCCGCTGTAGGAGTGGGGGATTCAGCCCGCTGGTGGCAGTGCGCGGAGGGTGGCCTGAGCCTCGCCCATGATGCGTCTGACGAGGTCGGTGCAGGACGGGAGGTCGTCGATCAGGCCCGCGACCTGGCCGGAGGCCATCACGCCGAGGTCGGTGCGGCCCTCGACCATGGATGCCTTGAGCAGCATGGGTGTGTTGGCGGCCAGTAGCACCTGACTCCAGGTCAGTTCCTTGCCGTGCTTCATGGCCAGGCCGTCGCGCGCCATCCGGGCCCAGCTCATGCCGGTGTGCTGCCTGAACGCCGCCGCGTGGCGGATCGCCCGGAGCAGCGCGGCGGTTCGGCCCGAGCGCTCGAGGGCGTCGACCAGTTCGGTGCGCAGCATCCGGTGCGGCAGGCCGTCGACCTTGGTGGTGACGGTGACGTCGTGGACCGACGCGGTCAGGTAGCGGGCCTTGACCGCGTCGGGGACGGTGCTGTCGGCGGTGAGCAGGAACCGGGTGCCCATGGCGATCCCGGCGGCGCCGTAGGCCAGCGCGGCGACCAGGCCGCGGCCGTCGTGGAAACCGCCGGCCGCGATGACCGGGATGTCCACGGCGTCCACGATCTGCGGGAGCAGGACGGTGGTGGCGACGTTGCCGGTGTGGCCGCCGCCCTCGCCGCCCTGTACCACCACCGCGTCGGCGCCCCACGCGGCGACCTTCTCGGCGTGCCGCCGGGCGCCGATGGAGGGGATGACGACCACTCCGGCGTCCTTGAGTCTCGCGATCAGCTCCCGGGAGGGGGCGAGAGCGAACGAGGCGACCTTCACCCCCTCGTCGACGATGATCCGTACGCGCTCGGCCGCGTCCCCGGCGTCCGCCCGCAGGTTGACCCCGAAGGGCGCGTCCGTGCGGGACTTCACCTCGCGGACGGCGGAGCGGAGCTGAGCGGTGGTCATGGTGGCGGAGGCGAGGGTGCCGAGCGCTCCGGCGCCCGCGGCGGCCGAGACCAGGCGGGGTCCGGCCACCCACCCCATACCGGTCTGCACGATGGGGTGTCGGACCCCGACGAGCCTGGTCAGGGGGGTGTCGATCCTGAACTCCGTCATGCCGGCGGCACCTCGTGTTCGCGCATCCCCCGGGGATCGATGACCTCACGGATCAAGCGCAGTTCCTCGTCGGTGGGTGCGCGGGTGTACGGCACCTCGTCGGGGACCGCGAGCTCGAAGCCGGTGGCCTCGACGACCTGCTCGACGGTGACCCCGGGATGCAGTGAGCGCAGCCGCATCGTCCGGTCCGGGGTCTCGAAGTCGAGGACACCCAGGTCGGTGACGACGTGCGCGAGGCGGTGGTAGCGGGTCGCTGAGGGTCCGGCAGCGGCAGCACGGTCGTAGCCGACGCCGCAGACCATGTCGACCCGCTCCACGAACACCCGCCGCGAATGCCGCGGCACCCAGTAACTGGTCGGGTTGTTCAGGGTGTTGACCGGAGCGCCGCGCACGCCCAGCAGCTGGCGGGTGGGCCGGGCCCAGTCGCCGATGCAGGAGATGTTCTGGTTGCCGTGCCGGTCGAGCTGGCTCGCGCCCATCATCACGTGCCGCCGCCCGGTGGCGACCAGCGCCAGGTGCCGGCGGTACGGCAGCCAGCCCTCCACCACCTCCGCCTCGGCGCCGACCGCCGGGACGTCGCCGATGAGCAGTGCCTCGCCGTCGGTCAGCAGCAGCTCGGGGGAGAAGGTGAGCTTCGCCAGCCGGGCCCCGATCGCCGGGATCGTGCCCATCGGGCTGGCCAGGATCTCGCCCGCGCCCCGCCAGGCCTCGGCGCACGCCAGAACGCACGTCTCGGCTCGCGTCGCCTTCGTCGTGATCACGCTTCCTCCTTGTGGAACGCCGCCACCGCGGCCTGGTAGGCGTCCTCGTCGCCGGACAGGAACCGGTCGGCGAAGGCCCGCCAGGCCTCCGGGTCCCGGGCGGCCCGGGCGTAGGCGCGCTGGAACGCCTCGTCGCGGTCGTGGTCCGGGGCGCAGGAGGTGAAGTGTGCGCCGTTCGGGGCCTCGACGACGCCGTCCACGAACGCGCGCCTGACCAGAAGTGTCTGCGGCCCGGCCTCCTTGAGCAGGTCAGCGGTGTCCACGATCCGCTCGCAGGAGACGTACGCGGCGTCGGCGGCCTCGCAGAACAGGTCGTCGAAGTACGGGTCGGGGCCGAGGTACTGGCCGTTGCCGTGGACATCGGCCCGGTTGAGGTGGACGAGTGCGGCGTCCAGGCGCAGGGCGGGCACGGCGGCCAGCTCCTCGCCGTCGTCGTACGGCGATGTCACCGTCCGCAGCTGCGAGTTGACCCGCATCACATCCGAACCCAGGCCGGCCCGGATCGGCATGAACGGCAGCCGGTGCACCGCGGCCGTCAGCCCCCACATCACCATCGCCTCGTCCAGTTCCACCAGCTCGAACGCCCCCCGTTGCCGGGCAGCGGTGAAGTGCGGTTCCAGCGGGATCGAGTCGAGCGTCGCGAACGCCGCGACCAGCTTGCGGACCTTCCCGGCAGCCGCCAGCAGCCCGACGTCCGGGCCGCCGTACGACACCACGGTCAGATCGGTGACGTCCGAGCGGAGCAGCACCCGTACCAGCGCCATCGGCTTGCGCCGCGAACCCCAGCCGCCGATTCCGATCGTCATGCCGCTGCGCAGACGGCCCACGACCTGCTCGGGGGTCATCGTCTTGTCCCTCAACTCCGGTCCTCCTTGGCCGATACGAAGGCGTCGCGGTGCTGGTCGGCGATGCCGCTGAGGTTGGCTTCGAAGGTGAAGCCCTGCTCGTAGCGGTAGCTGCGGCGGACGTCGACCGGGTCGATGCCGTTGATCGCGGCCTTGGCGAGGCGAATGAGACATCCGTCCTTCGCGGCGATCTCCCGAGCCAACTCCATTGTCGCGTCAAGGAGTTGTGCACGGGCTACCACCTGCCAGACCGAGCCGTGCCGGTGCAGTTCCTCGGCGGTGACGGTGCGCGAGGTGTAGTACAGCGCGCGCATCAGGTGCTGGGGGACCAGCCGGGCGAGGTGGGTGGCCGCTCCCAGTGCGCCGCGGTCCAGCTCGGGCAGCCCGAAGGTCGCGTCCTCGCTCGCCACGATCGCGTCGGCGTTTCCCACCAGGCCGATGCCGCCGCCCAGGCAGAAGCCGTGCACGGCGGCGACCACCGGGACCGCACAGTCGTAGACCGCGGAGAACGCCTCGAAGCAGCCGCGGTTGGCGCCGATGAGTGCCTCATGACCCTCGGTGCGCTGCATCTCCTTGATGTCGACGCCGGCGTTGAAGCCACGGCCCGCGGCGGTGAGGACGACGCAGCGCACCCCGGGGTCGGACCCGGCGGCGCGCACGGCGGCGGCCAGGTCGTACCAGCCCTGTACCGGCAGGGCGTTGACCGGCGGGAAGTCCACGGTGACGACGGCGATGCCCGCTTCCGGGGCGGTGGTGGAGACACCCATGAGCAGATCAGCTACCTTTCCACCAAACATTTGTTAGGTGGAAAGGTAGCAGCGGTCCGCTCGCTGCGGGAGGTGCCCATTGGCAGCGATCACCGATCTGTCCGGACGCGTGGCAGTCGTCACCGGCGGAACACGGGGGGTCGGCGCGGGGATCACCCGGGCCCTGCTCGCCGCGGGCGCGGAGGTCGTGACCTGCGCGCGCCGCCCCCCGGACGAGCCCGTAGAGGCGGCCGGGCGGAGCGCCGAGTTCCACCCCGTCGACCTTCGCGACCCCGAGGCGGTCCACGCCTTCTTCGAGCGAGTGCGGGCGGCGTACGGGCGGTTGGACACCCTCGTCAACAACGCCGGGGGGACCCCCTTCCGGCTGCTCGGCGAGGGCGGAGCCGCACGGCACGCGCGGGTGGTCGAACTGAACCTCCTCGCGCCCCTGAACACCTCCCTCGCCGCCTACGAGCTGATGCGCGGTCAGGAATCGGGCGGTTCGATCACCATGATCGGCAGCGTCAGCGGAACCCGCCCGTCCCCTGGCAGCGCGGCGTACGGAGCGGCCAAGGCGGGCCTGGAGAACCTCGCCCGCTCCATGGCCGTGGAATGGGCGCCGGCGATACGGGTCAACACCGTGGTCCTCGGCATGGTCCGCACCGAGCTCTCCCCACTGCACTACGGCGACGAGGCGGGCATCGAGGCCGTCGGCCGCACCGTGCCACTGGGCAGGCTCGCGGAGCCCTCCGACGTCGGCGACGCCTGCGTCTTCCTCGCCTCCGACCGCGCCGCGTACATCAGCGGCGCCGGCCTGCTCGTCCACGGCGGAGGGGAGCGCCCCGCCTTCCTCGACGCCGCCACCGCCAACCACCGACCGTCGTGAAAGGCAGGACAGCCATGACCACCGGAATCTGCACCGGACGCGTCGCCGTCGTCACCGGCGCCGGGCGCGGGCTCGGCCGCGCGCACGCCCTCGCCCTGGCCGCCGAGGGCGCCAAGGTCGTCGTCAACGACCTCGGCGTCGGCCTCGACGGCACCGGTGGGGCGGCCGGGCCCGCTCAGCAGGTCGTCGAGGAGATCCGGGCGCTCGGCGGGGAGGCCGTCGCCCACGGCGGCGACATCGCGACCGCCGACGGCGCGGCCTCGCTCATCGCCACCGCCCTGAACGCCTTCGGCCGCCTCGACACGCTCGTCAACAACGCGGGGTTCCTGCGCGACCGCATGCTCGTCAACCTCGACGAGGACGACTGGGACGCCGTCGTACGCGTCCACCTCAAGGGCCACTTCCTGCCGCTGAAGCACGCCGCCGCACACTGGCGCACCGAGGCGAAGGCCGGCCGTACGCCCGCGGCGCGTGTCGTCAACACCGGCTCCGGAGCCGGGCTGCTGGGCAGCGTCGGCCAGGGCAACTACGCCGCGGCGAAGGCGGGGATCGTCGGCCTGACCCTCGTCGCCGCCGCCGAACTGGCCGGGTACGGCGTCCAGGTCAACGCGATCGCCCCCGCCGCCCGCACCCGGATGACCGAGCGGACCTTCGCCGACACCATGGCCGCCCCCGAGGAGGGTGCCTTCGACGCCATGGCCCCGGAGAACGTCTCCCCCCTCGTCGTCTGGCTGGGCTCCGCCGCCTCCGCCGGGGTGACCGGCCGGGTCTTCGAGGCCGAGGCCGGCCGGATCACCGTGATGGAGGGCTGGCGCCCGGGCCCCACTGCCGACAAGGGCGCCCGCTGGACCCCGGCCGAGGCCGGCGAGACAGCGCTGAAACTGCTCGCCGACGCGGAGCGCCCGCAGCCGGTCTACGGGGCACGGTGACCCTGAGGCCCGGTAAGGCCGGGCGCCCGCGGCGGACGCCCGGCCGTGGACCGGCGGGCCGGCCCACCGCTTGCTCCTCGACGTCGGCCGGCAAAGGGCGCTCCTCGCCGGCTCGGGGCTGACACCGGGGCCGGATACCCTGGCGGAATGATTGAGAACCTTCCTCCCTGTCCCAAGTGCTCCTGTGAGTACACCTACGAGATGAACGCCCTTGTGGTGTGCCCGGAGTGCGGCCACGAATGGGTTGCCGCCGAGAGCGGGACCGAAGGCGGGGACGCCGCCGGGGAGCGGGTCGTCAAGGACTCCGTCGGCAATGTGCTCCAGGACGGCGACTCGGTGGTCGTCGTGAAGGCGCTCAAGGTGAAGGGCAGCCCCTCCGGGATCAAGGCCGGCACCAAGGTGCGCAACATCCGGCTGGTCGACGGGACGGACGGGCACGACATCGACTGCAGGATCGACGGCTTCGGGGCGATGCAACTCAAGTCCAGCGTGATCAAGAAAGCCTGATCGCCCCCGCGCTTTCCGGGCGCAGGGGCGTGGGCGGCACCCTGATGCAGAATTGCAAAATTTCGCAATTGGTTAGATGCTTTGTTGTCCGTATCCGCAATGGCAGCCGAGGGGTCGAGGTGGAGCCGATCAGCCTGTCCCGAGGTCTCCGCACGATGACCTCGGGCATCAGCCGGGCCTGGGCCCCCATCACGTCACTGCTGCCCTCCCGGGCCGATCTGGACCGGATGCGGCGCGACCCACGCCGGGATCTGCTGGCCGGGCTGACCGTGGCGATCGTGGCACTGCCGCTCGCGCTCGGTTTCGGGGTCTCCTCCGGACTGGGCGCGCAAGCGGGCCTGGCGACCGCCGTGGTCGCCGGTGCGCTCGCCGCCGTCTTCGGCGGTTCGCATCTGCAGGTGTCGGGGCCGACCGGCGCGATGACGGTCGTACTCGTGCCGATCGTCGGCAAGTACGGCCCGACCGGCGTGCTCACGGTCGGTCTGCTGGCCGGCCTGATGCTCGTCGCACTGGCCGCGCTGCGGGCCGGGAAGTACATGCAGTACGTGCCCGCGCCCGTGGTCGAGGGCTTCACGCTTGGTATCGCCTGCGTGATCGGCCTCCAGCAGATCCCGAACGCCCTCGGCGTGCCCAAGCCCGAGGGCGACCGGGTCCTGGTCGTCAGCTGGCGGGCCGTGGAGGAGTTCGCGAAGGCTCCTGACTGGACCGCCCTCGCCTTCGCCGTCGCCGTGGCCGTGGTGATGCTGGCCGGGGCCCGCCGGTGGCCGGCGATCCCCTTCTCGATCGTCGCGGTGATCGCGGCGACGATCGTGGCCCAGGCCGCCGGGCTGGACGCGGCGAAGCCGATCGGCGCCCTGCCGGCGGGGCTGCCGGTGCCCTCGCTGTCCTTCCTTGACACGGGGTCCCTCGGCACCCTGCTGGCCCCGGCCGTCGCGGTCGCGGCCCTGGCCGCGCTGGAGTCGCTGCTGTCGGCCTCGGTCGCCGACGGCATGACGGTGGGCCAGAAGCACGACCCCGACCGGGAACTGTTCGGCCAGGGGCTCGCCAACATCGCCGCCCCGCTGTTCGGCGGCGTCCCGGCGACCGGCGCGATCGCCCGCACCGCCGTGAACGTCCGCACCGGCGCGACCTCCCGGCTCGCCGCGCTCACCCACGCCGCCGTCCTCGCCGTGATCGTCTTCGCCGCGGCGCCCCTGGTGTCCAAGATCCCACTCGCCGCCCTCGCGGGCGTCCTGCTGGCCACGGCGATCCGCATGGTGGAGGTCGGCTCGCTGCGGGCGATGGTGAAGGCGACCCGCTCGGACGCGGTGATACTCGCGCTGACCGCCGCCGCGACACTGGCCCTGGACCTCGTCTACGCGGTGGTCATCGGCCTGGTGGTCGCGGGTGCGCTCGCCCTGCGTGCGGTGGCCAGGCAGGCCCGCCTGGACCAGGTGCCGCTGGACCGCGGCGACCACAGCGCCGAGGAGCACGCCCTGCTCGCCGAGCACATCGTGGCCTATCGCATCGACGGCCCGCTGTTCTTCGCCGGCGCCCACCGCTTCCTGCTGGAGCTGACCGAAGTGGCCGACGTCCGGGTCGTCATCCTGCGCATGTCCCGGGTGTCGACCATGGATGCGACCGGCGCCCTGGTACTGAAGGACGCCGTCGAGAAACTCGGCCGGCGCGGCATCCTCGTCCTCGCCTCCGGCATACGGCCCGGCCAGCGCCAGGTCCTCGACTCCGTCGGCGCGCTGGAGCCGCTCTGCCACGAAGGCCGGGAGTACCCCACCACGCCCGAGGCGATCCGGGCCGCCCGAGATCACCTGGAGCACGCCGGAGTCCTGCCCGCCGACCCTGCCCCCAAGACCAGCACCACATCCGAGGAAGCCGTCCGATGAGCGCCTCTCCCACCCCGGTACGCATGCTCGAGCTGTCCGGCGCGGAAGCGCTGTGGCTGCTGGAGGGCACCGGCCTGGGGCGCCTGGCGTACGTCCTGCGGGGGCAGCCCGTCATCCGCCCGGCCCGGCACGTGTTCGAGTACGGCCGGCTGGTCGTGCGGACGCCCGCTCCGGCCGTGGCGGTGCCCGCGACCGCGACGTACTACGTCGACGAGATCCAGGAAGCGACGGGCACGGGCTGGACCGTGACCGTGGCCGGTCCCGCCGAAGTGATCACGGACCACCACGAGACGGCCCACTACCGGCGCACCCTGGCCGGCTGGATCCACGGTCCGCACGACGCGGTCCTGCGCATCCACCCCCAGACCGTCACCGGATTCCGCCTCGCATGCCCGCAGATGTGAGGTCGTAGGGGACGGTCGCCGACGTACCGGCCTGCATTGCTAATGTTGGCAATTCGTGAGGTTCTTGACGAGTGGATGGATAACGACGCGCCGAGGCCCGGCCAGTGGAGCCGTGCTGTTGTGTCGAGAAGGAGACGGCGCGATGAGTACGCCGCTGTACCAGCTGAAGGCCGAGTTCTTCAAGACGCTCGGTCACCCGGCCCGGATCCGTGTCCTCGAGCTGTTGAGCGAGCGCGAGCACGCGGTCGCCGAGATGCTGCCCGAGGTGGGCATCGAGCCCGCGCACCTGTCCCAGCAGCTGGCGGTGCTGCGCCGGGCGAACCTGGTCAAGACGCGCAAGGAGGGCTCGGCCGTGTACTACTCCTTGACCAGCCCGCACGTCGCGGAACTTCTCCGCGTCGCCCGCACCATCCTCTCCGGCGTGCTGGCCGGGCAGGCCGAACTGCTCGCCGACCTGCAGGCGGCTCAGCCGGAGCGGAAGCCGCCGTCGCGGTGACGGCCGTCGGACGGTGATCGCCTCCGGGGAATGCGCGGCAATATTTAGCAAACCCAGGCAAAGCATCGGAAAGATGCAGTAACTCCGCTTAGGGATCGGCCCGTTGGCCCCATGCAAACGCGTTCTCACCGTTGCGGGGAGAGTTCCATGGGCCTGTTGCGCAAGATCCGCGAGACCGGGCGGGTGGCCGAGCCCGCGCCGCCCCGCCCCCCAGGCGAAGTGCCGGAGAAAGCACGGCAGTTGAGCGGGTCGGTGCAGGTGCGCTGCGTGGATGCGGGCTCCTGCAACGGCTGCGAGATCGAGATCGCCGCGGCCTTCAACCCGGTCCACGACGCCGAGCGGTACGGCGCCCGACTGGTGGCATCGCCCCGGCACGCGGACGTGGCCCTGGTGACCGGCCCGGTGACACGGAACATGGCCCAGCCGCTGCGCCGCACGGTCGCCGCGATGGGCGAGCCACGGCTGGTGGTCGCGGTCGGGGACTGCGCCATCAACTGCGGGGAGTTCGCCGGTGGGTACGGTGTCGAGGGCGCCGTCCGTGACGTCGTACCGGTGGACCTGGCCGTTCCGGGCTGCCCGCCGGAGCCCGAGGCGATCGTCTCGGCGCTCAGGAGGGTGACCGGACGGTGAACCTGATTCCGGCCGCCCTGGCGACGGCCACCGCACTGGGCGGCGCGGGCACGCCGGCCGGACTTGTGCTGCCCCACCCCGTGCGCGTCCCGGTCGTCGGAGCGCTGACCGTCGGTGTCGGCGTGAGCGGGGGCGCGGCGGGCGTGGCCGCACTGGGCGGAAGCCGTTGGGCAGCCGTCCGCCCCGGGCTGTTGCCGCTGGCCGGGGCGCATGCAGCGGTGGATCCGCTGGCGGGACTGTTCATGGCGGTGGCGGGAGCCGTCGTAGCGGCGGTCGGCGTGTACGGCATCGGATACGCGGCCGGGCACGGCTCGCACGGGCTCGGCTCCCGGTCGGCCCAGGCGGTGCTGCCGTTGTTCGCGCTCACACTGGTCCTCGTACCGGTGGCGGCCTCGGTGTCCACGTTCCTGGCGCTGTGGGAGCTGATGGCGCTCGGTTCGCTCACGCTGGTGCTCGCCGAGCACCGCGAGCGGTCCTCGGTACGGCAGGCCGGCGTCTGGTACGCGGTGATGACCCACCTCGGGCTGGTCCTGCTGCTGACCGGTTTCGCGCTGTTCGCCGCACAGGCGGGCGGGGAGACGTTCGCCGCCCTGCGGACGGGTGCGCACCACGTCTCGGCCACCATGCGCGGCCTGGTCTTCGTCCCGCTCGCGCTGGCGTTCATGTCGAAGGCGGGTGCGATGCCGCTGCACGCCTGGCTGCCGCGGGCGCATCCCGAAGCGCCCAGCCCCGTCTCGGCGCTGATGAGCGCCGCCATGGTCAACCTCGGCATCTACGGCCTCGTCCGCACCGGGCTCGATCTGCTCGGCGGCGGTCCGGCGTGGTGGTGGCTGGGGCTGCTCGCGGCCGGTGGGGTCAGTGCCGTGTACGGCATCCTCCAGGCGGCCATGGCCTCCGACCTGAAACGGCTGCTGGCGTACTCGACCAGCGAGAACATGGGCCTGGTCCTCATCGGAGTCGGCGCCGCAGGGCTGTTCGCCTCCCATGGTGACCGGCCGCTGGCCGCGCTGGCGCTCGCGGCGGCCCTGCTCCACGTGGTCAACCACTCTGTGTTCAAGGCCCTGTTGTTCTGCGGGGCCGGGTCCGTCCTGCGGGCTACGGGCCTGCGCGATCTGGATCGGCTGGGCGGGCTGCGGTCCCGGATGCCCGCCACCGCCGGGCTCTTCGCTCTGGCCGCGCTCGGTGCGGTGGCGCTGCCGCCGGGCAACGGCTTCATCAGCGAGTGGCTGCTCCTTCAGGCCCTCATCCACGGGTTCCACGTACCCGGCGTCGCGGTCGCCGTCGTGCTGCCCCTGTCGGTGGCGCTGGTCGCGCTGTCGGCCGGGATCGCCGCCGCCGTCTTCGTCAAGGCGCTCGGCGTCGGCTTCTTCGCCCGGCCGCGCGACGAGCGGGCCGCCTCGGCGCGGGAGTCGCCGCCGCTGATGCTCACCGGCATGGCCCTGCTCGCCGCAGGCGTGGTCGCGCTGGCGGTGGTGCCGGGCCTGCTGGGCGAGGGTCTGGACCGGGCCGTCGGCGCGGTCGGGCTGCCGGGCAGCGGGCCCCTCACCGGCGGCGGACTGGGGGTGCGGCTCGCCGGCATCTCCGCCTCGCTGTCCCCGCTGTGGGTGGTGGCTGCGCTCACCGCCGCGATCCTGCCGGCCACCGGCCTGCCCCGGCTCTACGGCCGCCGCCGGCGCCGCGTGAACGCCCGGCTGTGGGACTGCGGGGGCGGGGCACCGACACCGCGCATGGCCTATACGGCGACCTCGTTCGCCGAGCCGCTCCAGCGGGTCTTCGACGACGTCCTCGCGCCCGAGCAGGACGTCGACGTCACGCCCGTGGGGGAGTCGGCGTACCTGGTGCAGCGGGTGCGCTTCCGGCACCGGGTACCCGACCGGATCGAGCACCGGCTCTACGAGCCGGTGCTGCGTGCGCTGGCGGACACCGGGCGGGCGGCGCGTCGGCTGGCGGGGGGCAGTGTGCACCTCTACCTCGGCTACGGCTTCGCCGGGCTGGTCGTGCTGCTGCTGGCGCTGGCGGTGGGCTGGTGATGAACGGGATCGGGTACGCGGCTGTCGTCGGCCAGGTCGTGGTCGTCGTGGGCGGGGCGCCGCTGCTGGCCGGGTGGATGCGGCAGGTGCGGGCCCGGCTGGAGGGCCGAGCCGGTGCCGGGGTGCTCCAGCCCTGGCGGGACACGTGCAAACTGCTGCGCAAGGAACCCATCACACCCGCTGGGACCGGGCCCGCGTTCCGGGCCGCCCCCGCCCTGCTGGTCGCCACCACCGCGGTGGCTACCGCATTGGTGCCCCTGCTGTCCACCGACACCCCGGTCAGCTCGCACGCGGACCTCGTCGTGGTGGTCGCGCTGGTCGCGCTGGGCACGCTCGCGCTCGCGCTGGCGGGTCTGGACACCGGAACGGCGTTCGGCGGGATGGGCGCCTCCCGGGAGATGACGGTCGCCGCGCTGGTGGAGCCGACCATCCTGCTGTCGGTGTTCGCCCTGTCGATGCCGGCCGGCACGACCAACATCCCGGCGATCGTCGCCGGCGCCGCCCACCACCCGGCCCGCCTCGCCTCCCCGGCCGGCCTGCTGGCCGTCGCCGCGCTCGCGGTCGCAGTGCTCGCGGAGACCGGCCGGATCCCGGTCGACAATCCCTCCACGCACCTCGAACTGACCATGATCCACGAGGCGATGGTGCTGGAGTACGCGGGTCCGGACCTGGCACTGGTCGAGCTCGGCGCCCAGATGCGGCTCACCCTGCTGCTCGGCCTGCTGTCCTCGCTGTTCGTGCCATGGGGCATCGCAACCAGTGGCTCCTGGGGCGCCCTGGCCGTGGCACCGGTGCTGTTCGCGGCGAAGCTCTGCCTTCTGGGCGCGGCGCTCGCGACGGCGGAGGTGTGCTGGGCGAAGGTCCGGCTGTTCCGGGTGCCGGAACTGCTCGCGGGATCCTTCCTGCTGGCGCTGCTCGCGGTGACCGCCTCCTACGTCCTGAACGGAGCACCATGAGCAGCGGCCTGTACACCCAGCTCCTCGACCTGGCCTGCGGTGCCTTCCTGCTGGCCGCGGTGATCGTGCTGTGGCGGCACGAACTCGCCGCCCTCGTCCGTGCCTTCGCCCTCCAGGGCGTCGCGCTGGCCGCGATCGCCGTGTTCCTCGGCGGCCACGAGGAACGGTGGGACCTGATCGCCGTGGGCCTCGGAATCGGAGTACTCAGGGCGGGCGTCCTGCCGTATCTGATGCGCCGCGCCCTGGCCGCCCTGGCCGCCGACCGCGGAAGCGAAGAGGTCCGCGAGACGCAGCCCCTGGTCAACGTCGCCGCTTCCCTGCTGACCGCGGCCCTGCTCACCCTGCTCGCCTACGCGGTCGGCCGCCCCCTGACCCGGCTCGACCCGACGCCGGCCGCCCACGCCCTGCCGGTGGGCCTCGCCGTCGTCCTGATCGGCTTCTTCGTGCTGGCCACCCGTCGGCGCGCGCTCGCCCAGGTGGTCGGCTTCCTGCTGCTGGACAACGGCATCACCGCCACCGCCTTTCTGGCCACCTCCGGCGTGCCGCTGATCGTCGAACTCGGTGTCTCCTTCGACGTGTTGCTCGCGGTACTGGTGCTGCAGATCCTCACCACCCGGATGCGGGAGGCGTTCGGCACGACCGACATCGACGACCTGCGGGAGCTGCACGACCGATGAACTCCGCTCTGCTGTTGACCGCGCCCGCCGCCGTACCGCTGCTGACCGCCGCCGCGTACGCGCTCACCGGTACGCGAACGCCCCGCCCGGGGCGCCACCCGGCGGCCTGGCCCGGACTCGTCTCACCCCTGGCGATCCTGCTGTGCGGGACTCTGCTGGCGGCGGGCGTCCTCAAGGGCGGAGCGCGCACCGCCTGTTCCGGGCTGCTGCGCGCCGACGCCCTCACCGTATGGATGCTGCTCGTCGTCGGCGCCGTGGCGCTCATCGCCTGCGGTGCGACGCCCGCGTACCTGGCCGGCGAACGCACCGCGGAGCGGACCACGGCCCGCACCGCGCGCCGCTACCACGTCCTCGTGCACGCCTTCCTCGCCGCGATGTGCCTGGCCGTGGTCAGCGCCAACCTCGGTGTGCTGTGGGTCGCCGTCGAGGCCACCACCATCGTCACCGCCTTTCTGGTCGGCCACCGCCGCACCCGTACGTCCGTCGAGGCCGCCTGGAAGTACGTGGTGATCTGCTCGGCGGGCATCGCCCTCGCCTTCCTCGGCACGGTACTGATCTACTACGCGGCCCGGCAGGCTGGCATCGCGGAGGCATGGGCGCTGGACTGGCCCACCCTCGTGGCCCGCTCGGGCCGGCTCGACCCGGCGGTCACCCGGCTCGGCATCACCCTGGTCGTCCTCGGCTTCGGCGCCAAGGCCGGCCTGATCCCGCTGCACGCCTGGCTGCCCGACGCCCACAGCCAGGCACCCGCTCCGGTGTCCGCGCTGATGTCCGGGGTACTGCTGTCCGTCGCCTTCGCCGCGATCCTGCGCTACCGGGTCATCGCGGACGCGGCCCTGGGCACCGACTTCACCCGCCTCCTGCTGGCCGGAATCGCGCTGCTCACGCTCGCCCTCGCCGCCGGACTGCTGCTGTCCCAGCGCGACTACAAGCGGATGCTGGCCTACTCCAGCATGGAGCACATGAGCCTGATCGCCCTGGCCGCGGCGATCGGCGGCCCGCTCGCCCTGTCCGCGGCGCTGCTGCACATCGCCGGGCACGGGCTGGCCAAGTCCGTCGCCTTCTGCGCTTCCGGCCGCATCCTCCAACTCACCGGCACCACGAGGATCGGCCGCGTGCGCGGGCTGCTCGCCCGGACCCCCGCAGTGGCCGGCCTGTTCGGTTGCGCGGTGGTGGCCCTGATGGCCTTCCCGCCGTTCAGCCTCTTCGCCTCCGAACTCGGCATCGCCCGGGCGGGCTTCAGGGCGGGCAGCGGCCTCGCCCCGGTGATGGCAGCGGCCCTGGTGCTCGTCCTCGTCGCCTTCGCCGCGTTCGCCGCCCGCACCGCCCGCATGCTCTTCGGCCCGGCACCGGCACCGCCGGCGGTACCCGAGGGCACCGCCGTCTGGCCGCTCGGCCTGGGCCTGGCCGCCTGCGCCGCCCTGGGTGTCTCGCTCGGCCCGCTCACCGGCCTGCTGCACGCCGCCGCGCGGGCCATCGGAGGTCACTGAAACGATGACGCGTACGACGTACGAGATCGGCTCCACCGAACTCCCGCAGTGGGCCGGAGAGTTGCTGGGCGGCGGGGCCCGGCTGGCGCTGGTCGCCGCGCACCTCGACGAAGGCGGCCCTCGCGTGGTCTACCTCTTCGTGGCCGGCCCGCCCGACACCCGCACCGAACTGCACGTCCGCCTCGACCCCGAACGCCCCGAGGTCCCGACGCTCGCCGACCTCTCCTTCCCGGCGGGCCGGTTCGAACGCGAGATGCGCGACCTGTTCGGCATCGTCCCCCTCGGCCACCCGCTCCCGCGCCGCCTCGTGCGCCACTTCCACTGGCCGCGCGGCTGGTATCCGATGCGGCCCGATGCGGGCCCCCCGCCGGGCTTCGGCGAGCAGGAGGGGCCGTACCCCTTCCTGGAGGTGGAGGGCAACGGTGTCTACGAGATCCCCGTCGGCCCCGTGCACGCCGGCCTGATCGAACCCGGTCACTTCCGCTTCTCCGTCGTCGGCGAGACCATCCTCAGGCTCAAGGCCCGTCTCTGGTTCGTGCACAAAGGCATCGAGAGACTCTTCCAGGGCCGCTCGGCCACCACCGGACTTCCCCTCGCCGAACGCATCAGCGGCGACACGGCCATGGGCCATGCGCTGGCGTACTGCCTGGCCGTCGAAGAGGCCACCGGCACCGAGGTACCCGCCGAGGCCCAGCGTGCCCGAGCCCTCCTCCTGGAGCTGGAGCGGATCCACAACCACGTCGCCGACCTCGGCATGCTCTGCAACGACGTCGGCCACGGCATCCTCAACGCCCACGCCCAGCGCGTCCGCGAGCAACTCCTCCGCGTTAACCGGGAGATCACCGGCCACCGGCTGCTGCGCGGCGGCGTCGTCCCCGGCGGCACGGCACTCCGGTCTCTGCCCGACGTACGACGTCTGAGGGCCATCGGCGAGGACATCCGCGAGATCACCGGCCTCGCCCTGGGGCACTCCACCGTCCGCGACCGCTTCACCGGAACCGCCGTCCTGAAGGCCGCCGCCGCCCGGGAGATCGGCTGCCTTGGCTACGTCGCCCGCGCCAGCGGACTCGCGCACGACGCCCGAACCGCCCACCCTTTCACCGGATACGGTCCGCGGCTCGGCGTACCCGTCCACGCCAGCGGCGACGTCCTCGCCCGCTTCCTCGTCCGCGCCGAGGAAATCGAGACCTCCGTCGCCCTGATCGAGGAGTTCGCCGACGGGCTCACCGCCCCCGCAATGATGCTCGCGGCCCAGCCGTCCCCTGGTGCGGGCCCCGGCACGGGCGTGGGCCTGGTCGAGGGCTGGCGCGGCACCATCACCACCCGCGTCGAACTCGCCCCCGACGGAACCCTGTCCCGGGTCAAGCCGGTCGACCCGTCCTTCTTCAACTGGCCCGCCCTGCCGGTCGCATTGGCGGACACGATCGTCCCCGACTTCCCGCTGACCAACAAAAGCTTCAACCTCTCCTACGCGGGCAACGACCTCTGACACTCCGGTAAGCCATGGCTCTTGCGTCCGAGGCGAAACGGCGCGCATCTGTTCGCCCGCCCGCGACCGGCGTCATGCCTCGCACGGCGACCGGACCGACGGGCCCTGGTCCCAGGTCGGTTCGGCCCTGACGGGTGACGGCCCCGCCGGAATGATCGATGTGCCGGTCGGATCCGCAGGCCGGCTCCCGGCTGTGGCGTTGAGCACCGTCCCACAACGTGCCCCATCCCGAAGGAGTCCCATGACGCGCCCTTTCTATGTCTGGGCTGGATGAGGCGGGCCGGTGGGGGAGAGGGAGTCGAAGGAGCACCTACCGTCTCGACCGGCATGCTGATCGCCGCGCCTCCTGCCGTGTCGCGGGCACCGGCTTCTGGTCGGGGGAGCGCGTAGGGCGGCAGGGCGGTGCGGTGCGGTGCGGGGCGGGCGAGGTGATGACGGCGTCGGACGGCGTCGGGAGGAAGTCCCGTGGTGCACGGTCCGTGGCAGCGGCGGCTCTACGACAGCCCGCCGCCGGGGCCTCCGGCCGCCGGGCCTGGTCGTGTCGCGCCTCGATCGCGCGCTGACGATGTTCGAAGCTGATCGGGGCGGACGGCAGCGCCCGCTACCTGGCACCCGCCCGTCACGGCCGGTGGAGCGCCGCTGCCAGAACACCGACATCGGCTTGGGTGACCTGGCCGAACAGGCCGCTTCCCTGGCCGACGCGCCGCTGAGCTGTGCGACGCCATTGTCACCCGAAGTGTCCAGGTCCTTGATGACGGCGTCGCCGTCCTCGCGGTGCGCACCCCGGGCGGCCCGGCACAGTGAGACGTCACCGCTTCCTGGTCAGCCACTCCGTCAGGACAGCGGCTTGGCTGTGGTCCACGTCCCTGGTGGCGGTGAGCAGCATGAGCTTGTCGTGCGCCGCCAGGTCACGCAGATGTTCCGCGGCCTCCCGGTGTCCGGCATCACGCAGTTCTGCCAGGTAGCGGCGACGGAACTCGGCGAAGCGGCTGGGTTCATGGCCGTACCACTTGCGCAGTTCGCTGGACGGGGCGACATCGCGCAGCCACTCGTCCAGATGCGCGTCCTCCTTGCGCATGCCCCGTGGCCAGACCCGGTCGACGAGCACGCGCTTGCCGTCCTGCGGCGAGGTCTCCTCGTAGACCCTGCGGTACGTGATCTGTTTGACCATGACGGTGCCCTTCCAGATCGGTCCGCCGACCCGACCACGAGCGGGCGAATGGCTCGCTCCACCGCGGTGAGGCGGATGTCCCCGACGCGCCCATTTTATCGGGGGCCTGCGACGGGCTGCTGTCCCCGCTGGTCCGGGGGCGGCTACGCCAGCAGCGGCTTGATCTCATTGGTGAAGCCGGCGAAAAGGATCACGATGCACGGCGCGGTCATGGTGCTGATGTCCGCCACCCCGCTGCAGGAGTACCCGGCTGCCGGTACGGGGAGGGAGCCACGTCTGGGGTTACGCAGCGTGACGCAGCGGGGTCGGCGCCGGTGCGGCCGGACTACCGCGGTTCATCGCGCGACAGCCGAGGGCGTGCGCGTTGGCGACCTTGGCAGCTTCGTACACGGGCGGACAACCCCACGGCGCTGGCGAGGCATTCACCGGGCCGGCGCGAAATGCACACGGTGCGACAGTGCCCAGCCTGCTTCACGGTCTTGTCAGTGGCAGCAGTCAGACTGTGGTGCATGACTTCGGTGACCGCACATGACTATGCCTGGATACGTTCCTCTTCGTTGTTCCGCTACGGGCTGGAGACCGGATACACCCTCACCCTGGTGCGAAGCGTCGCCCCGACGGAGGTGCTGCGGGTGATGGAGGCGGAGCCCCAGGGCACGTGCACAGGGGCGGACGCGCTGATCGAGCGGCAGGACGAACTGGGCGACCCGACGGACTACTGGGACGAGTCCTTCATCGCGGGCGCGTTCACCGTCCCAGGCGAAGGTGGTGACTGGACGCTCGTCCTGCACCTCGGAGACGGGGGCATGGGGATGCAGTCGCGCTTCCTGGAGGCCCTGTCGGCCGGAGGGCGCGCCGTGGTGCACTCCAGCAATGGCGGCAAGCCTATGCACTTTTTCCAGTGGTATGAGGACGGGGAACTTCGGACCACCTTCGAGTGGCCCACAGCCCGGGACGGCAGCACTCCCGATGCCCTGAACTCGGTGATGCGCGAGGTCGGCTTCGAACTGTCGGACATCGAGGGCGAGACGAGCGAGCGCGTCGACACCAAGGCGGCGGCCTTCGCCCTCGCCGAGCGACTGACCGGGGTTCGGGTGACGGAGGAACTGCTCCGGGATGCCGAATACCAGCTCGGACACGTACCCGAGGAGCCCGCTGAGGAATGGACCGGCATCGTCATCGACATCACCGACGCCCACGGGGAACGCTTCTACAAGGAAATCAGCCGCGACGAGATCGAGGGAGCTGCGGGCCGTGCTCGCGCCGAGGCGGCAGAGCCGGATGCCACCCGCAGGCCTTCATCGCCCGCTCCCTGACCCGCAGGGCGCCATGCCGGGGCCGAGAGCTTGAGCCGGGCGGTCAGCCCCATCAGCTAGCCCCGTCAGCGTCTCAGCTGCCCGGGGGGCAGCGGTTTCGCGCTCGGCCTCCTGGGCGGGCAGCGTGGCATCGCTCAAACCGAGTTGCAGCGTCGCCGCATGCGCCGAAGGACTGGCGTGGCTGTAGCTGGGGTGGCAGCCCTGGCGTGGGGCGAGTGGTTGAGCTGGCGCTGGTCTCGAGCTCTCGTGGGGGCCAGGCTTGGTGGATGTCGTCGCGGATCTCCCCGCGGATCCGCAGCCAACACCATGACAGCCAGGCGTGGAGCCCCTGGTACGGGGCATCCCGCCGCTGCGCGCCTTCGACTGACTCCAGGCCGAGTCTCAGGGCAACATCGTCCGCCAACCGGCGCAGCCGCTGCGCCTTGGCGGCATCGAGCCAGACGGGATGGGCGATGAACAGGTCATCCACGCTGGCCCGGGCGAATGCCACGGCCTCGCCGGTCGTGGCCACCGACAGCCCGCGCGCGCCGGACCGAAGCTGACGGTCGGCGATCTGCGCGCACTGGCGGCTCTTGGCGTGCGGGCGGAGGACGAACCCTTGGGCTCGCGAAGTCCTGGCGGATCAGGCGACGGTGGCACCGTTCCGGGCCGATGGCGCGGTGCTGCTCGCGCAGGTCACTTCCGCTCCAGCGCGGCCAGCCGCAGCTCGAGCTGGTCAACCCGGTGCCGCAGCAGGGTGACCTGGGCCTCCAGGCTGACCTCGCGTTCCGCCCTGCGCTGAATGCGCGGTGACGCGGCGGCGCGGTCGACCACCGCGTCCAGCTGGACCAGGCGCTGCGGCCCGTTCGGGCCGTCCACCAGCCGGGACCGGATCTCGCCGTTGCGGTACCAGGACCGCAGGGCCGAGCGGGAAACGCCGGTCTCGGCCTCCGCCTTGGCCAGCGTGACCCAGGGGGTCTCGTCCAGCTGCTCGAACAATTCCAGCTCGCTCTTCCAACGCGCGAGCCGGTTCTCCCAGTTCGACGGTGTCTCCATTCACACCCTCCCTTCAGCATGGTGACCCTATCAATAACGGTGTATTGACAGGGTTGAAATGATGGAAGCATGACTTTCGAAAGGTTCACAGCGCAAGCCCGCAAGGTGGTTGTCACGGCTCAGGAGGAGGCGAGGCTGCTCAAGCACGACCACATCGGCACGGAGCACATCCTGTTGGGGCTGCTCGACGCGCCGGACAGCATCGCGGCGCGGGTTCTGCACCAGCTCGGGTACGACAAGGAGACGGCGCAGGCCGATATCGCCGCGGTGGTCAAGCCCGGCACGCACGAGCTGAGCGGCCATATCCCGTTCGCGCCGCGCGCGAAGAAGACGCTGGAACTCGCCCTGCGCGAGGCGCAGCAGCTGCACCACAACGACATCGGTACGGAACACATCCTGCTCGCCCTCGTCAGGGAAGGTGAGGGCGTCGGCGCGAAGGTGCTTGCCGAGCGGGTCAATCCGATCAGCAAGATCCGCGCCGCGGTGCTGGCAGCGGTGGAGGGATCGCAGGATGTCGCGGCTCGCCCGTGGCCGGCCGGCACACCGGCCACCGAGGACACCGTTTCCACCGCCAGCGCGCTGGCCGGTGGCGCACCGGTCGGCAGCCATCACCTGCTAGAGGCGATGCTGCGGACGGAGAACAGCATGGCGGCCAGGGTGCTGCGCGAACTCGGGGTCGACCCGGACGCAGTCGCGGCCAAGATCGACGAACTGGATCCGGAGACGACCACGGACGCGAACCCGGAAGAAGCCGCCGCGCGCAAGATGGAAATCCGGCTGGTCGACGACGAGGTGCACCTGATCCTGCGGGACCCGGCAACGGTCACGATCGCCAAGAAGGTCACCGAGCTGTCCGACGGCCCGATCCAGGGCGTCGGGCCGGTCGCCGGCATGTTCGTCCCGCTCTGGCGGTCGACCAACCAACTGCTGCTCCAGACCCAGCGCATGCTCGAACCGGAACCCGAAGAACAGGACGGATCCACCGAGAACAAGGTGGCCAAGGCCGTGCGCACGGTCCTCGCGCCCCGGTTCCGCCGATGAGCCGTCTGTCAGCGGACCGGAACCTGTTGGTGGGAGGCGAGGACTGGGGCGTGGTGAGCGATGATGCGCCGGCGCCGCTCTCGCCGACAACCAGAGCGTGGTTCACAGGCGCGTCAGCCGCGCCCCCCAAGCACAGCGCGGCGCCTGGCAGGCCTTCGCCGCCGGCTGGCCACCGACCCGGTGCGGGTGGATCCGTCGGCGCGCTGCCGGGGTGCTGTATGTCTCGCTGCTGAAGGCGCTGGCGGTGGGCGTCGAGCGCAGCCTGCGGGCCCGCTGGCCGGCATCCGCCAGGCGGCCATTCCGGGGCCATCCGGCAGGTGGCCGTCCGGCAGGCCGCCGTCCGGCTCGGCCGGGCAGAGTCGGCCATCACGCTCGGCATGCGCACCGGCGACACGTCCGCCACCGGAGCGCAGCGCCTACCGACGCACCCCGCCGGACATCCTGATCACCACACCGGAGTCACTGTTCCTGCTGCTTGGTTCCCACGGCGCGCGAACCACTGCCAGGGGTACACGGGGGCCGGCACCAAGCGCGGCGCACATCCGGCTCCGTCACTTGCCCTGCTGGACGCGGAGCTTGGCGAACTTTGGTCGACGATCGTGCCCCGTATCAGGTGACGGGTGCTCAGCGATGGCTGGGCCCGCCGGTCAGTCGATGCCTTCGATGATGCGCAAGTCGCGCTCGACGCCGTCGGGGAGGGCCACCAGCGCCTTCTGGTATGCCTCGCTCTCGTATGCCGCGACGGCCTGTTCAAAGCTGTCGAACTCGATCAGAACGACGCGTTGCGTGATTCCGGCCTCGTGGGCGACGACTCGACCGCCACGGGACAGGACGCGCCCGCCCCCAGCCTGGACAGCCGGACGGGCCAGCTTGTCGTAGGCAGTCAGCCTCTCAGGGTCGGAAATGGCGGGGTAGACACTGACCCAGTAGCCCTTAGCCATGGAAACCTCCTGTGTTCGGCCGGACATGTCCGACTTCGAATTGACACTCAGATCGATCGATCCCGGCGACGGGTACCGCGGTCAGTTGAATCGTCATATGCGCAGGTTAGGGCTTGATATGCGGTCGGGGGAAAGACCGGTACGGGATAGACTCAGAACGGATCGTTATCAATCGGCAGGGAGGGCACGTGGCGCCGGATACGGTGAGCCTGCGGTACTTCCTGGTGCTGGCGAAGGAGTTGAACTTCACCCGCGCGGCCGCACGGATCGGTATCGCACAGCCCGCACTCAGCGCCCGGATGCGCCGATTGGAGGCGGAACTCGGTACGGCCCTGCTGGTCCGCAACACGCGTAGCGTCGTATTGACCACGGCCGGCGCGGCTTTGGCGGAGTCCGCGCCGCCCGCGCTGGCGGCGCTGGACCGGGCATGGGACACCGCCCGGAGCGCGGCGGCCGGTGAACTGGGCACGCTGCGCATCGGATACAGCCTCAGCGCCGGGGCCGAGACGACACCGGCCCTGGTGGACAGGCTGATTCGCGGCAACAGCGGACTCGAGGTCGGCGCGGTCCCGATGGCGACACCGGAGATCTCCCCCGCGGTCGCCGACGGCCGTATCGATGCCGGGATCACCCGCGGTGAACAGCCGGGCCGTGGCGTGCGCCGGTTCCTGCTGCGGCGTGAGCGCGTCGGGGTCCAGCTGGCGCAGCACCATCCGCTGGCCGAACACCCGGAGATCGAGATCGCCGACGCGGCCGCGTATCCGCTGCGACTCCCGGACCGTGCGGCCAACCCCGTGATCCACGATCAGCTGTCCGCACTGTTCCGAGACACCCGACCACACCCCCGATTCCACACGCCCGCAGTCTCTTTCGACATGTCTCAGCGCGACCTGCGCGACGGGGTCACCCTCGCCCCGGCCGGAGAAGCCGCGGTCACGGCACAACCGGCCGGTCTCACCTGGCGACCGCTGCGGGGCGCGCCCAGCCTGACGCTCCACCTGGTCCTCCCACGCGAGCAGTCGCCGCTACACCGCCGCATCCGTGCCGTCGCCAAAACCCTGGCGCACGAGCTGCACTGGCTGCCGGACTGACGCGCAAGAAGTCAAGCGAGACGGACGCCTGCGGTGGCGAGGCCGAAGACCTTGCGCCCGGCGGACTTCGCGGATGATGACGGCGGTCTTGCTGAATGTCCGACACGACCTCGCTACGCCAGCGGATCAGCATCCGATGATGGCCCGGGGTCCGGTCCGAGTCGTACACCGCGGCGACGTCCTCGCCCAGGCCGAGATCTCGGCGGATACCGCGCCTTCGCCGACGCCGAACCGGACAAGCACGGGTAGCCGGCGGGAATTGCCCGCCGTCAACGGCGTCCATGACAGTAGAGTTGGAGCGGCTGCGCTGCAATCGGCGGCGGCCATAAGGATGCCAGCCGCGGGCCGCGCCGTGGAGGGTGCACGGGTCGTAGTGGAGGCATGGGCGGAACCCTTCATCGCACCCACTCTTCGGGATGCTCCCAGCTCTTCTGAGACACCGAGGACACGGACGCCGTCCGATCCTGGAAGGTAAGGCGAAGGCCCCGGGGGTCAAGACGTCCCGGGGTCTCGCGGTGCACTTCGCCGACCTACGGGGAAAGCCCTCCGAGAATCATGGAACCCGTTGGATTTCGTTCGTCAAGGGGTCAAGCACACACGACGCTGCGTCGTCCTCCACGCAGGCCACTCGACATCGCGCGGGGAAGCTGACCGGGAATCTGCTGGAACTTTCCTGGGAGGGTCTGCATCTCTCTGTGCGGTGAGGCAGGAGCGATGACACGGGGTCCCGCAGGGATGTCCTCACCAGGGGGAAGTCTCATGGCACGGCGGACGCTGGCGGTCTGCTCTCTCAGCCTGGTGGTGCTGCTGGGTGCCGCTGGCTGCGGCAAGGACCACAGCACCGCCACCCAGCCGTCCAAGGGCTCTTCGGACGCTCATCCCGCCGCGTGCGGATCGGCCCAGCTGGGCTGGAAGATGACCCTTCTGCCGGGAAGGCCGCACAATACGCCGACGGCGATGCTCAGTGCGACACACAAGGGATCGAAGCCCTGCGCCTTCGACGGTTACCCGGGGCTCGAATTCTGGGTCGGCAAGGGACCGTCGGCCGACGCGAAGCCGAAGAAGTCCACGCCGGTCCATCTGGTACTGAAGCCGGGCCACAGCGTCGAGTTCCCGGTCTTCTACGACGCGGTCGGCTCGCCGTCCGCGAGCTGCGACCTCTTGGCGGAAAACGACCCTCGCATCTCCGTGACACCACCGCACCGCGCCCCGCAGGACTACGGCTCCCTCGTGCAGCTGACCGACGCGCAGGGCCACCATGTGCGGGCGCAGGTGTGCGGCCCCCACGACCCGCTGTTGGGCGCCCCCCAACTGCACTGAGCCACCACTGTTTAACGCGGTGCACGCGCACCTACGCTGCACCGGGGGGGCTGTGGTGCGCTGCGTGCATTGTCCTCGGGATCCTCGTGTCGCCGTCCGTCCTGCCTCGTTGGAGAACCTGAATCGCTCGACACGAATACGTCTCGGGGGCTGTCGTGGCGCTGAGTGCCGCGCTGCTGCTGGGCAACGCCGTAGCGGCACAGGCCGACACCGCGCCCCCGTACCCGGCACACCTACGCCGACCGTGTCGGGGCTCCCGCAGAGCACCAGCCCTGCTCCGAAGCCGGCCGCCACGCCCACACTCCCGTCCGGCCCTTCGGCCGAGCCGCCCACGGCGTTGCTCGGAGCGCGTCCTGGAGGGGGAGACTCCCGCGGTCTCCCAGCCGGGTCCGCCGGCGTTCGCCTCCCACTGGCCCTCCCAACGTCGTCGGGGTGGACCTTCGCGCGGTACGGACTTCCGTCGGTGTTGATCGCCTTGGGTGTCGGTATCGTCGTGCGGGCACCGGGCCGGCACATGGGTTGCAGGATCCTGGCAAGTGCATCCCTCGGTTCCGCGGTGGTGTGCTCCTAGCCTGGTGGGCGAGTTGATGCACCCTCAGTGAGGAGTGACCTGTCATGCACCGCCGCTCCCTGCTTCTCTCGGGACTGGGCGCCACCACGGCCGCCGCCACTGCCCTCACCGGGGCCGCGCCCGCGCCGAGTACCGACCGGACAGAGCAGAGCCGCGATCGCAAGGGCGGCGGCCTTTCCGCCGCGCAACACCGCCAACTGACCCTGCTGGTCCAGCAGTACCTCGCTGACCGGGCGGCCCGGGTGACCGCCGCCCGGCCGGCGCCGAACCAAGCCACGTCCCTCGCCCTCACCTCCGATCTGCTCCGCGACCACCGCAGTGATGTCGACCGCCTCGACGGCGTCCGCGACCAGACCGCCGCGTTGCACAGCGGGTACACCCGCGCCCGCACCACTGCCGAGCTCACCGATGTCACCGTGCACGGACGCACCGTCACTGCCCGAGCGGTGGAACACACCGCGCTGTACTTCGCCCGCATCGCGCCCGGCACCCCGGCAAGCACCCGCTACCGCAGCGCGCACCACGTGGTCTTCCACCAGAACAACGGCACCTGGGCGCTGGCGGGCTGCCGCTACCTGCCGACCAATGCGTACTCGCGCCCCCTGACTCAGTTCCCCGAGTCGATACCGGAGCCGATGCGCCCCCGGGTGGTACCGAACGCGGTCCCGCAGGCCGGTCGGCGCCCGGCCAAGGCCGATCCGTCCGGCCGGCGGCCCGCTGCCAAGCCCACGGACGGCGGCTACGACTACAGCGCCATGGTCTCCTACGCCGAGCAGTGGTGGTACGACCGCAACTTCCTCTCGTACCCGGTCTACGACGACGACTGCACCAACTTCATATCGCAGTGCCTCGTCACCGGCGGCTGGCTGACCGAGGGCTCCTGGCCGGACAATCCCCGCGACGACAACTCCTGCTGGTATTGCTACGGGTTCTTCTACAACACCTCCTACACCTGGGCCGGCGCCGAGAACTTCTTCGTCTACGCCACCCAGAACTCCAAGCGCACCACCGTGCTCGACGACGCCTATGACCTGTCGCCGTCGGACATCCTGCAGTACAACTTCTCCCACGCCCCCAACGACATCCAGCACACCCAGATCTGCACCGGCTGGAACGAATCACCATTGATGACCGAGCACACCGACGACTACGCCGACCGCCCCCTCTCCGAGATCCTGTCCGATCCCGCCAACGGCAGTGCGTGGCTCTACCCCCTACAGACCTGAGGGCCATCACACAGGCACACCGTCAGGAGGACGGCGTCCCCTTGGACTCCGGCGAGCCGGGCCGACACGGCGTCCGCCCCAGGTGCCGGTGAGGCCGCACCTGGGTACGGCCCGGGTACCCTTTGCTCCATGTCTGCGCGGCCCAGCCCCGAGGCCTCCCCGTCCCGTTCCGCCGGGCAGGAGCCGGACGCTGCCCGGCTGCTCACCGAAGCCATCACACAGTTGCATCGCGCGCTGCGCTCCTCGATCCAGACCGACTCCCCGCGGGGGACCCTCCCCATGGCCCAGGTCGAGCTGCTCCAGGTGCTGGGGGAGCAGTCTCCCGCGCACATCGGTGACCTGACCGCTCGTCGGCATCTGGCACCCAGCACGGTCAGTGGACTGATCAGCCGGATAATCGGCGCCGGGCTGGTCGCACGTGACGTCGACCCGGCCGACCATAGGTCCTCCGTCGTCACGCTCACCGATGCCGGCCGCGAGAGGCTCGCCGCCTGGACCAGGGATCACAAGGATCATATGGCTACCGCCTTCGCCGCCCTCGACGACCACGAGCGCGCGGTGATCGCGGAGGCGCTGCCCGTGCTCTTCCGGCTAGCCGAGCACCTCGACGAGCAGACGTATGGCACTGACCTGGGCTGAAAGTCACTTCCCGAACAGGGTCGGCGGCTTCCGCGCCGTAGCCGCATACCCGATGGCGCAGGTGCGCCTGCCCGGCACACAGGATGCGCAGGCGAAGGCTTCTCCCGCCGGCGCATTTCCACCGGGCGTGGCAGCGGACGGGCTGGTGCCTGGTCCTGGTTCGCCGGCGAGGGCTGTCGGCCGTGGATCTCCTCGAACGGTTCCTGCCGGGCGACCGGCCGGCGTGAGCTGTGGATCAGTCGGCGGTAGTGTGCCGCTGCCGGGTCTCCTCGGTCGGGCCGTATCCGCCTCCGCCAGGGGTGCGGATGACGAGCGTGTCCCCGGCGGCGAGGTCTGCCGTGTCGCAGCCACGCAGGGGCGTGGTAGTGCCGTCGGCACGTGCGATGAGGTTCTCGCCGAGGGCACCGGGATGCCCGCCGGCCATGCCGTAGGGCGGGATACGGCGGTGGCTCGAGACGACTGCGACGGTCATCGGTTCCAGGAAGCAGATGCGGCGTTCCACACCGCACCCGCCGTGCCAGCGGCCCGTGCCCCCGCTGCCTTCGCGGACACGGAAGTCCTCCACCCGTACTGGGTAGCGCCATTCCAGGATCTCGGGGTCGGTGAGGCGGGAGTTGGTCATGTGCGTCTGTACGGCGTCCGCGCCATCGAAGCCGTCGCCCGCGCCGGAGCCGGAGGCGACGGTCTCGTAGTACTGCACGTGGTCGTTGCCGAAGGAGAGGTTGTTCATGGTGCCGGAGCCCTCGGCCTGGGCGCCCAGCACGGCGTACAGGGCGCCGGTGACGGCCTGGGATGTCTCGACGTTGCCGGCGACGGTGGCGGCCGGGTGGACCGGGGCGAGCATGCAGCCACCGGGGATACGGACATCGAGGGGTTTCAGGCAGCCGCTGTTGAGGGGGATGTCGTCGGCGACCAGCGTGCGGAAGACGTACAGCACGGCCGCCATGACGACGGACGTGGGGGCGTTGGTGTTGCCGGGCTGCTGGGGTGAGGTTCCGGTGAAGTCCAATACGGCGCTGCGGGTTTCGTGGTCGACGCGCAGGGTGATCTGGATGATGGCGCCGTTGTCCGTTTCGTAGCGGTGCTCGCCGTCGTGGAGGGTGGCGATGATGCGGCGCACCGATTCCTCGGCGTTCTCCTGGACGTGCCGCATGTAGGCGTGGACGACGTCGAGCCCGAACTGGTCGATCATCGCGTGCAGTTCGCGGATGCCCTTGTTGTTGGCGGCGATCTGGGCGCGCAGGTCGGCGAGATTGGTGTCCGGGTCGCGTGAGGGGTAGCGGGCTCCCGCCAGGAGGTTGCGGGTTTCGGTCTCTCGGACGTGACCGTCGCGCACGAGCAGCCAGTTGTCGAACAGGACGCCCTCTTCGTCGATGGTGGTACTGAAGGCCGGCATGGAGCCGGGGCTGATGCCTCCGATCTCGGCGTGGTGGCCGCGCGAGGCGACGAGGAAGAGCAGATGTTCGCCCGGCTCGTCGAAGACCGGGGTGACGACGGTGATGTCGGGCAGGTGGGTGCCACCGTGGTAGGGGTCGTTGATGGCGTACACGTCGCCGGGCCGCAGTGTGCCGGCGTTGCGGCGCAGCACCTCCTTGATGGATTCGCCCATCGATCCCAGATGGACGGGAATGTGGGGCGCGTTGGCGATGAGGTTGCCCTCCGGGTCGAACAGGGCGCAGGAGAAATCGAGGCGTTCCTTGATGTTGACGGAGTGGGCGGTGCTCTGCAGCCGGACGCCCATCTGCTCGGCGACGGACATGAAGAGATTGTTGAAGACCTCAAGCATCACCGGGTCGACGCTGGTGCCGACGGCGATGCGGCACGGGCGGGGCCTGGAGCGGGCCAGGACGAGGTCACCGTGCGCGTCGGCGGTGGCCCTCCAGTCGGGGTCGACGACGGTGGTCGCGTCCGGTTCGGCGATGATCGCCGGGCCCTCGATGATGTCGCCGGGGCGGAGGTCTTCGCGGCGGAACAGGCGGGTGGGCTGCCGACGGCCCCGCGTGAACATCTCTACCGTGGTGGCCGGGCGCAGCAAGCCGTGCCGCGAGGGCGGGGCGGTCGGCGTGCCGGTGGTGGGAGGGCCGGAGGAACCGGTTGCCTCGATGGCGACGGCCTCGACGACCAGTGGCTTGTCCATGGTGAAGCCGTAGCGCTCCCGATGGTCGCGCTCGAACGCGGCCCGCATCCGCTCGGCGGTCTCCAGCGCGCAGGGCAGGGAGAAGTCGGTGCCTGCGTAGCGCAGCAGTGCGCGGGCGGTGGCGCGCACCGTCTCCTGCGGCACTCCGTCCTCGCGCAGCTGTGCGCGGGCCTGTTCCTCCAGTTCGGCGCGCACGGCCTTGATGTGCGCGGCCGTCTCGGGCGCGTCGAGTGGGGCCTCGATGGAGCGTTCGCGCAGTGCGGCCGCGTCGGCCATGCCGATCCCGTACGCGGACAGCACCCCCGCCAGCGGCGGGATCAGGACGGTGTCGATACCGAGCCGGTCGGCGACCGCACACGCTACCTGGCCGCCCGCACCGCCGAAGCTGACCAGCGTGTAGCGGGTGATGTCCCGGCCGCGCTGGACGGAGATCTTCTTGACGGCACCCGCGATGTTGAGGACGGCGATGTCGAGGAAGCCCGCGGCGACCTCCTCCGGACTGCGGGGCTCACCGGTTGCGGTGGCGGTCTGCCCGGCGAGGTCGGCGAAGCGGGCGCGGACCGCTTCGCCGTCCAGTGTCCGGTCGCCCGTCTTGCCGAACACCCGGGGGAAGAAGGCGGGCTGGATACGGCCGAGCATCACGTTGGCGTCGGTGACGGTCAGCGGCCCACCCCGCCGGTAGCAGACCGGGCCGGGGTCGGCGCCGGCCGAGTCCGGCCCGACGCGGTAGCGCATTCCGTCGAAGTGCAGGATCGAGCCGCCACCCGCGGCGACGGTGTGGATGTCGGTCATCGGCGCGGTCATCCGCACCCCGGCCACCTGCGTGCCCAGCACCCGCTCGATCTCGCCCGCGAAGTGGGAGACGTCGGTGGAGGTGCCGCCCATGTCGAACCCGATCGCCCTGCCACAACCGGCCCGGGTCGCGGCCCGCGCCATGCCGACGACACCGCCGGCCGGGCCGGAGAGCACGGCGTCCTTGCCCCGGAAATGCCCGGCTTCGCGCAGGCCGCCCCCGGACTGCATGAACATCAGCCGCACGCCGCGCAGTTCACCGCTCACCTGGTCGACGTAACGGCGCAGGATGGGCGAGAGGTAGGCGTCCACCACCGTGGTATCACCGCGCGGCACCAGTTTGATCAGCGGGCTGACCTCGTGCGAGCAGCTCACCTGCGAGAAGCCGATCGTGCGGGCAACCTCGGCGACGGCGGACTCATGGCCCGGGTGGCGGTAGCCGTGCAGGAAGACGACCGCGGCGCTGCGGAATCCCTCCTCGTACGCCGCCCGCAGAGCCTCGCGGGCGGCGTCCAGGTCGAGCGGGCGGATCGGCTCGCCGTGCGCGCCGATCCGCTCCTCCACCTCGATCACCCGGTCGTACAGGGCCCGCGGGAGCAAGATGCGGCGGTCGAAGATGCGCGGCCGGTTCTGGTAGGCGATACGCAGGGCGTCCCTGAAGCCCCGGGTGGTGACCAGGACGGTCGGCTCCCCGGTGTGGGTCAGCAGCGCGTTGGTGGCGACGGTGGTGCCCATCTTCACCACCTCGATCCGGTCCGCCGGGATCGGCTCGTCCGGCTCCAGCCGCAGCACCTGTCGGATCCCGGCGACCACCGCGTCCCGGTACGTCTCCGGGCGCTCGGACAGCAGCTTGCGGCTGACCACGCCGGATTCCGGCGTCACCGCCACGACATCGGTGAAAGTGCCGCCTCGGTCGATCCAGAACTGCCAGCGACCGGCCACGCACCCATTATGCGACCGCCCGGCCTCGCACGAAGGACGACGCCGCAGGGGCCGCGAGGCACGTGCCAGCGCTGCCGTCGCACAAGCCTCACGGGAGACCTACCAGGCACACGTGAAGGTCACCGCACGCGCTGGCTTCTGGCCGCCGCCGTGTCGCGCATGCATGTCGCCCGGCGTGGACGGTCAGAGCCGGCCTGCCACGAAGTCGGCGACGTGAGCGCCGAGTTGTTGGCCCGCGCGGTTGTCGAGGGAGGTGTGCTGGCCGGACCAGATCCGGCTGAGCCACGCTTCGGTGGCGGCGTCCTGGAAGCCGGCGAAGGTTCGGGTGATGCCCTTCGACGTCACCGCGAGATGATGCCGCGCACCGTAGAACCCGGCGAGCGTCGTTGCCGCCGCCTGGCTGAGGGCGGCGTGAGCGCTGGGGTAGGACGGATCCGGGGCGGTCGTCAGCAGGGGCGTCCAGTGGGTATCGCCGACGATGCGCGTGTTGTAGTGCGTACCGCCGAGTCGTATGGCGGTCACCGGCCGCCATACGCGGTAGGCGTACTTGGCGTCGTACATCGCGATCGCGGTGTCGGCGAGGGACAGGTCGAGCCGGGCGAAGACCTTCACCGCCTTCTCCAGGCTGGCGTTCTGGGAGGTGACGAGGTTCTGCGTGATCTCGTTCCAGACGTTCCAGACGGGCGTCGCCGCCCAGAACTTCGCGGCCGTGGTCTGATCGGGGGTACGGGTCGTACTGGTCCTGCTCCCCAGACTCTTGACCTGGTTCAAGGCGGTGGCGTACTCGGCGCTGCTGACGGCGGGCGGCGCCGCGGGGCGGAACTGGCGCCCGGCGGCCGGCACGAACGGCTTGACCGAGCCCCAGTTGGTGAAGACGGGGGCCGGGAAGTCGGGAGGGGTGGGCCGGTAGTCACCGGCCTTGTCGCCGGGACGGAACCTGAGCGGCTTTGCCGAGGATCCGTCGTGGGAGCGGAGGCTGATCAGTCGGCGGGCGACCGCGGCTCCCACAGCTATTCCCGCCTGCTTGCCCGCGCCGCCCGGAATCGCGGACAACTGGCCGTTCAGCCTCTGGTCCACGGCTGCCTGCTTGGCCGGGTACAGGGCGACCAGCACATCATGGGCTGCCTGGTCCGCTGCGGCATCCGTACGAGCGCCTCGCGGCGCCGGCACCGAGAACGTGTAGGCGGGGCCGGCCCGGGTGATCGACACCACCGCGTCGTACTCGGCCGCCTGGAGGAGCGCGAAACTGCGCGTGGGCTGGACGGTGGCCGACTGCGCCTTCGGATCGCTGAGGATGGTGATGAGCGCGCGGTTCCATTCCACGACCGACGCCCCCGACCCCGTCGCCCCGGTGGGCGGGGCCGCCGAGTGAGCGGTGCCGGCCCCGAAGGCGGGGCTGGTGAGTCCGGCTGCCAACGCGGTTCCGGTCAGTATGGCGAGCGTCTTCTGCTTTCCACCCATGTTCTGCGGCTCCCTGTCGCCGGCGGCGGCTGTGGCGGCCGCGGTCGTACACCTCGCCCATGCGGGCCACGGCGGACCACCCGGTCAACGGACACCGAGGACCGAACGGGGAGTCTGCGGCGCGTGCCACGAAGAAGCACCCCGGACATCCGCTCCGGCGCGGGACGGGGATCGCGGAGCCGGTTCCTCACCCCCGCCAACACTGCGGAGGGCCGACCGGGCGGGCATGGTCCTGCGACCCGATCACCTCTTCACGTCATCGAGGTGGCTTGCCAGATACAGCGTGCAGGGACCCGATCCACGCCGCAACTCCGGCATCGTGGTGACAGGCCCGAGTCCGTTACGGCGACACCGCGCGCGGAGCTGCCACAAGAACGCGGATCAACTGGCCTGCACTTCAAGCGTGCAGGTCTCGCCGGGCGCCATGGTCACGGCGCGGTCGGCCGGCACCACGCGGATCGGTGACTCCTCGGCATCAGGCACGCTGATCTCCAGCTGCCCGCTCCGGCGGCGTACGCCGACGCCCCCCAGTGACCGCTCTGCGGGAGAGAACAGGTAGCCGAGCATGAGGACGTCGGCCTGCTGGGACGCCTTGTACCGCCCCCGACTCGGCCTGCGTCCAGGACCGGAAGCCGACGAACCCCAGTGCGGCGGAACGTCCGATAGGCCACCTGGAGATCGTCTACGGCCTCGACCGTGACGACATGTGGCGACATGACCGCGTCCACCGGGACCCTCGAGTCCAGCCCGCCCCCAGCCCGCGCACGGCGAGGTCGCGGTCGGTGACCATGCCCTGCGGCGCCCCGGCCTCGACCACGAGGACGGACCCGACGGCGCACTCGGACATCCTCGGGTCACCTCGACCAGGGGGACATGGGGTCCGACGCACACCGGAGGAGCGGTCATCATCTCGGAGACCTTCATACGACTCCTCCTCGCCGGCCGATGGGTGCGCTGGGTGCCGGGTCCGCGTCAGAGGACGTGGAGCAGATCGGCCACCGGCCGCCGTGGGCTCGCGGGGCCTTCGGGGCCGTAGCCGAGCCGGATCACCATCTGGACGTGCGCCATCGCCGAGACGGGGTCGCGGACGGCCCACCGGATCTCCGGCCACTCCAGAGGCTGGGAGGTGACCGAGGCGACCAGCCCGTCCGCGGTGGCCCGGAGCAGGACTCGCTCCAGTGCCTGACCGGCCGTGAGCCAGTCGGCAGGATCGTCGCGGGCCGTACCCAGCAGGGCGATGTGCGGGTTCTTCTCGAAGGGCGCCCAGCCACGCCCGGGCACCGGACGGCCGACGGCGAAGTCGCGCACCGGTGCTGAGGTACCACGCTGCCGGGGGCCGAACGCCTCGCCGGGGATGCCATCGGCCGCCCCAGCGGCATGCGGCAGCTCTGTGTGCGTCCAGCGCGCCGTTTCCTCGCGCACGTCCGGGTCGAGCGCCTCGCTTTCCTCCGCGTCCCGCACCAGTTCCAGGATCGACTGCGCATGCCATGCCCCGGGGAACAACAGCTGCGCTCCCTCGTCGCGGGCCGCTTCGGACAGTTTCTCCCGCACGGCGGCGGGGATTCCCTCGTCGCGGAAGGGAAGGCGGCTGGAGTGACGGCGGCGGATCGCAGGACCCAGCTGGGCGAGCGCCCCGTCGGGCGGCCCGGTGCCGCACAGCTGCACCTCGGCGAGGAACTCCGGGTAGGCGGGGTCGGGCAGCAGCCGGACGACCGGCGCCAGCCCCGCCGCCGCGGCGGCCACCCGCAGGTTGAGCAGCGCGGCGCCGCACCCGATGTGCAGGCCTCGATTCTCCGGGTCGGTTCGCGGCAGGGCGCGCTCCGGGTCGGCGAACAAGCGCAGGACGCCGATCTGCCGCAGGTAACCGAACGCCCAGGGCTGGGCGTTGTGCAGCGAGGGCGCCGCGGCGGCATCCGCCACGAGCGCGGTCACGGCGTTCACATCCGGAGGTTCTGCAGTCACGGTGGCTCTCCTTCCTGCCGGTCCGGCGGCTCACCCACGTGTCGGGACCGCGATGACAGGGCAGCCGGCGTGGTGCAGCACACCTTGGCTGACCGAGCCCAGCAGCATGCCGGTGAAGCCTCCACGGCCTCGGGTCCCCACCACCAGCCCCAGCGCATGTGCCGAGGCATCGGCGAGCACCTGGACCGGGTGCCCTACAAGGACTTCGTGGCGCAGGTCCACCTCGGGGTAGCAGGCGTGGCGGCCTGCCACGATCTCGGAGAGCAGCCGTCGGCACTCCTGCTGCGGCTCGTGCTCGTCGAAGATCCTGAGCGGACCGGGCTCCCACACGAGCAGGGCCCGCAGCTCGGCACCGCGCAGAGCCGCTTCCTCGAACGCCACGTCGACCGCGGCACCGGAGTGCTCGCCGCCGTCGACGCCGACGACGAAGTACGCGGGCTCCTCGGTGATGTGTTCCGGCTCGGGGACCACCACCAGGGGACAGCGCGTATGTGCCATGACGGGCAGCGCGACCGACGCGGAGCCGAACACGTCCTGTTTCCGGCTCAGGTGCCGCGATCCCAGCACGACGGCGGTGGCGTCGCGACTCTGCTCACGCAGCACCCACACCGGGTCGCCCTCCGCGAGCAGAGACTCCACCTCGAGTTGCGGGCGCCGGGCCGACACGAAGTCCGTGGCCTCCTCCAGCACCTGCTGCCCGGCCTTGTGCAGCGCCTCGTTCCAACCCTCCCACGAGGGCGGGACCTCCCGCCCCCGGTAGCCCCTGGTGGGGACGCCCTCGACATGGACGGCACGCAACGGCAGCCGACGGCGGGCGGCCTCGTCGGCGGCCCAGGCCAGTGCCATCCGATGAGCGGGATCAGGATCGACGCCCACCACGATCGGTCGACGCTCAGCGGGCCGGGACACGGCCGCCTCCAGCCACCAAGTGCCGGATGTACGCATCCGGACCCGGGAAGTACAAGGTCACCCGCCCGTTGCCGGCCCAGCGCACGTCGGAGGGCGGACTGGCGCCCTGATGATCGAGACCGACGATCTCGCCGTCCCGTGCGACGACCCCGGCCGTGGTCCCGCGTACGACGATCTCGGTGCCCACGTTGGCGCGCATGGATGCGCCGGTCGCCTCGGGGCGGGGGCCGGTCTCGGGTGCGGCCTGGTCATGGTTCTTCACCGGTGCGGGAGCGGACATCGCCCTGGCCTCCTCCCTGCGGTGGCGCGGAAAGGATGCGGTCGCCGATTCCATGGAAGGCTCTGGCAGAGTCGGCCCGCCAGGTGCCATTGGTCCCCACGAGGGGCCTGCCGACCCTTCGTGGGAACGAGGCCGGTCAGTGTCCGGAGACTGAGAGCGTGGCGGAGCGGGGGCGTGCTGATTCGGGCAGGCCGACGATGTCCGCACGGAATCGCCTGCGCGCGTCCTGCCAGTCGTCCGGGGACCCTATGCGACGCCCGCCCCGCAGGACCGTGCGCAGCAGCGGCTGTGCGGACTCCGGTGGTTCCTCGGCCGCCAGGGCGACGACGTCCGGCTGTCCGGGTCGGCGGAAGACCTGCTTGCGGGCCGGGGCCGTGACTTTCGCCGAGGACAGCAGGGCGCGCGACCGGCGCGAGAATGCGTCGAGGTCTCCGCCGTCCAGGCGGATCGCGCAGCTGGGGCCGCGCCCGAGTGTCCTCCCGTACGTAGGACATGACCATGGCCATGGTCAGACCGCACACATGTGGGAGAAAAGGGACTTCAGGGCATCCGCCATGGGCTGTTCGGCCTCAGCACCCGGGGACCGGGGGCGCTGCACTGGAAGTGCCGGCAGACGCGACGACCGCCGAGGAGGTACGGCGATGGCCACACTGGCACGGAAGCAGAGGTTCCCGTTCCCGGACATGCAGGACTGGTTCGAGGCCATCCCCAGCAAGTTCTCGATGCCTGCTCTGCGTATCGAGGACTATACGGAGGGTGACCGATACGTCATGCGCGCCGAGCTTCCCGGCATTGCTGCCGAGGACATCGACGTCGTCATCAGTGACGGTGTACTGACGGTCGAGGCCGAACGCACCGAACGGGACATCGACAAGAACCACAACGAGATCCGGTACGGCGCGGTGAGCCGCAGTGTGACGCTGCCGCCCGGCGCCGACGAGGACGACGTCCAGGCCGACTACACCGACGGCATGCTCACCGTCAGCGTGGGTCTGGGCGCCGAGAAGGCGGAGGCGAAGCACATCGAGATCCGGCACGGCGACTGACATCGCTGACGGTGTTCGGCGGGCCCCGGACGGGCCCGCCGTCGGCATGCCGTGACCAGGGTGTCCGGGGCGGTGCGGGCGGCGGCCCATCGCCGTCGTACGGCTTCTTCGCGTTCGGTCTTCTCCAACGCCAGCTCGCCTGCGGCCAGTTCATCCCGCATCCGGGGAACCCGGTTTCGGCGCCGGGCGCGGACCGGCTGCCGCGTTCGTTCGGCTTCGGCGGCCAGCAGTTCCGCGGCTGTCCGGTGGACGGCGGGGTCCGCCTCCGTCCGGCTATCGCGCTGCGGGGTCGTGAGCGAGGTCGAACTCCACGTCAACCACCCCTTCGACCGACCTGACCAGCCGCGCGGCCACAGGGACGAGGGCGGCGTCACGGATCCGGCCGGTGAGCGTCACGACACCGTCGTTCACCTCCACATGGACGGCCGACGACGGCGGAGGGAAGAGGTACGAGGCGATCTCGCGCCGCACCTCCTCGGCGATGTCCTCGTCATCGCGCAGGAAGACCTTGAGCAGGTCGGCCCGGCTGACGACACCCGCCAGCAGACCGGCGTCGTCCACTACGGGCAGCCTCTTGACGCCCTCTCGGGCCATGGTGCGCGCGGCCTCGGCGAGGGTGGCGTCCGCTCTGACCGTGACGGCGGGCGAGGACATGAGGTCGCCCGCGGTGAGGGCGCCGGCCTTCGCGATGTCGACGGGCTGCCGCAGCTGGAGATAGCCCACATCAGGGTCGTCCCGGAGCTCTTCCTTGGGCAGCAGGTCGGCCTCGGAGACCACGCCCACCACCCGGCCCTCGCCCTCCAGCACGGGCAGGGCGCTGACCTGCCAGTCCTGCATCAGCTGGACGATCTCCTTGAAGGGAGCGCGCCGCCCCACGGCCGCGACCGTCTGGGTCATGACATCGCTGACGATGTCGGGAGTGCCGTACATGGTGACTCCGTAAGGGCCTCGATGGGGTGTCCGGCTCCTTCCAGGGTGTGCCCGGAGGGCGTGAGCGGTCCATGGGCCGCCCGGCCCCTCGGACGACCGTCCGGCGCGCCTCGGCGACCGTCCGGCGCCTCGGCGTCCAGGGGTCGGTCGGTCCCGGTTGGGGGCCGTGTGGCCCCTGACCCCACGCACCGCCGTCGCTCCACGCTGATGACGAAACGTGCACCCCCGGGAGGCGGAGACCATGTCCCGAACCGTCACGGTAGGTCTCGACGACTCGCCCGAGAGCCGGGCCGCGGCCGAGTGGGCGGCCCGCGAAGCGCTGCTGCGTGGCCTCCCCCTGAAGATCGTGCACGTCTGTGAGCCGGTGCCCAGGCGCGTGGCCGAGACCCCGCTGTTCGACCCCGACGCCTACCGGCGCTGGGCCGAGGCGATGGCACACGAGTCCGCGGACGGCATCCGGCTGCGCCACCCCGGCATCGCGGTGACCACCGAGCAGCTCACGGGGACCGTGGCCGACGTCCTGTGCGAGGCGGCGGGCTTCGCCGAACTGCTGGTGCTGGGCTCGCGGGGCCTCGGCGGGCTCAGCGCGTTCATGGTCGGCTCGGTGAGTCTCGGCGTCGTGACCCGCGCCGAGCGTCCGGTGGTGCTGGTGCGCGCGGGGGAGCAAGCCGCTGACGAGCACAAGATGGATCCGGCGGGCGTGCCGTCCGCCGCCGCGCCCTTCCGGCCCGTCGTGCTCGGTCTCGACATCGACCACCCGGACGACACGCTGCTGGAGTTCGCCTTCGACGCCGCCGCCCGCAGGCAAGCCCCTCTGCGGGCCGTCCACGCCTGGCCCGAGCCGCCGACCTCCTTCTACCGCTTCTCCGGCGACGCCGAACTCTACGACTCGCTGGAGCGCGGTCAGGTCACCCTCCTGAGCAAGGTGCTGCGTCCCTGGCGGCAGAAGTTCCCGGACACCGAGGTCATCGAGGCGAGCCGGTGCGGAAGTGCCGCGCAGGTCCTCGTCGACGATTCCCGTGACGCCTCCCTGGTGGTCGTCGGCCGGCACATCCGCACCGGTTCGTTCGGTGCCCACATCGGCCATGTCACTCACGCCGCCCTGCACCACATCGCCGCCCCCGTTGCGGTCGTTGCGCACAGCTGACCCGCGAGGGCACTTCGGTGGCCCTCACGTGTTGCTTGGAGAGCCGGGGTACGGGCTGGTACGGGGGGAGGCGCGGCGCTCTGGCGACGTAGCGGCCTGACCGGGGTACTCCTCGGCTCGGTCGGTGTCACTGTGGCAGGGCACGCACACCGTCCGGTGATCGTGCTGCGCGGTAGCCACGACAACCAGGCCGGCTCTGGGACACGGAGGCGCTCCTGCGCGGGGTCCCGCTCGCAGCCGTGCGGGCCTGGCGCCGGCCTCTGCGGCTTGCAGGCACAACGGCGTATGGCCGAGGGCTACGCGCGCGACGCCCTGCTGGTCGTGTCCCGTGAGGCCGACCTGCTCGTCGTCCAGGGCCGTTTCGGGCTCCAACTGGGGCGTGTCACCCACGGCGTGCTCCACCACGCGGACTCCCCGGTGGCGGTCGTACTTCAGCTCGCCTGAGCCCCGCACGTGCGGCGGCCGACGCACACTCGCACTTCCGCGGTGCGATAGGGCGACATGAGGTGTCCGGACTGGCTTCTAGTGTGATGCGCCTGAAATCGCAGGCTTAAGTCTGTAGCCTGTTTTCATGTCTCGGGGTCCTCGTGCCGTCGAAGTTGTGCTGTCCGATGAGGAGCGCGCCGAGTTGTTGCGCTGGGCGGGCGGGGCAGTGGCGCCCCGTCTCGCCGAGCGGGCACGCATCGTCTTGGCGTGTGCGGATGGGAAGCCGAATACGCGTGTGGCGGCGGAGTTCAAGGTAACCGCGGACACGGTGAGGAAGTGGCGCTCGCGGTTTGCTGCCCGGCGGATGGCCGGGCTTGCGGATGAGCCGCGGCCGGGCCGACGCAAGTCGGAGCTGGTGCTCAGTGATGACGAACGGGCTCAGCTGACGCGTTGGGCGAGGCGCGCGAAGACCGCGCAGTTTTTGGCTCTGCGCGCGAGGATCGTGCTGCGGTGCGCGGAGGGCGGGACGAACAAGCAGGTGGCGGCCGAGCTCGGGGTGAGCGAGCAGTCGGTGAACCGCTGGCGGGCCCGGTTCGTCAAGCGGCGGCTGGACGGTCTGGTCGACGAGCCGCGGCCCGGCCGGCCGCCGTCCATCCTGCTCGACCAGGTCGAGGACGTGGTCGTCGCGACGCTGGAATCCGCCCCGGGCCAGGACACCCACTGGTCGCGGGCCTCCATGGCCGCCCGCACCGGGCTGTCGAAGTCCACCATCGGGCGGATCTGGAAGAAGTTCGACCTCAAGCCGCACCTGCAGGACGCCTTCAAGCTCTCCACCGACCCGCAGTTCGTCGCGAAGGTCGTCGACGTCGTCGGCCTGTACCACAACCCGCCGGAGAAAGCCGTGGTGTTGTGCGTGGACGAGAAGAGCCAGATTCAGGCGCTGGACCGCTCGCAGCCGGTGCTGCCGATGATGCCGGGCATGCCCGAACGGCGCACCCACGACTACCTGCGACACGGCATCACCAGCCTGTTCGCCGCCTTCAACATCGCCGACGGCACTGTCATCGGTGAACTGCACCGCCGCCACCGGGCCGTCGAGTTCAAGAAGTTTCTGGTCACGATAGACAAGGCGGTTCCTGCCGGGCTCGATGTGCACCTGGTGTGTGACAACTACGCCACCCACAACACCCCCGAGATCAAGACCTGGCTCGGCAAGCACCCCCGCTTCCATGTCCACTGCACTCCGACCGGCTCTTCCTGGATCAACCAGGTCGAGCGGTGGTTCGGCCTGCTCACCGACAAGCTCATCCGCCGAGGCGTCCACACCTCGGTGAAGGCGCTGGAGGAGGACATCAGGGCCTGGATCGACTCATGGAACGAGAACCCCCGGCCCTTCACCTGGACCAAGACCGCCGACGAGATCCTCAAATCCCTCGCCGACTACCTCACCAAGCTCACTCCGCCAGCCACCGAAAATCAGCGAGAGACTTAAGCCTGCGATTTCAGGCGCATCACACTAGTGACCTGAGTCAGAGATTCGTCGTTTCGCAGCGCCTCGGCAGGGTCGAGGTCGATGCGCCGGTGCGCGGGGGCGTGGTTGCGGGTCATGCCGTGCCTCTTCGAGGGTGAGTAACCGTCCTCTCGCCGGCTCCGGTTGGTCCATGGACGCCGGGGTGCGAGGCGGGCGGAGCGACACCGCGGGGGGACCGGTCCCGCTCCTGTTCGACGGTCCTCCATGCCGTACGTGCTCTCCAGTGCCGGTCAGCGCCGCCCGCCCGGCCTCCAGACCGGGACCCGGAACGGCGAGCAGGAGACGTAGTCCAGGCCCGCGCTGTGGAAGAAGTGGATCGACTCCGGGTCGCCGCCGTGCTCGCCGCAGACCCCTGTCTGCAGATCCGGACGCGCCGCACGACCCTCCTCGACGGCGATCCGGACCAGCCGGCCCACACCCTCAAGGTCGAGCGTCTCGAAGGGCGGGGCGGGGAAGGCGCCTTTGGCCAGGTAGGCGGAGAAGGATGCTGTCGAACCAGGAATCCGTCATGCCCCGTCACGTCTCCTGCCCGGTGCCGCCTGGCGCCGGGGGCAGTGACCAGGTAACCCGTCCTGGCTGACGGATCGTCAGGTGTGACCTGTCTAACCGTTCTGCTGGCCCCCGTTTCAGCGGTGTGTGCCGTGTCACGCCCTCAAAGGGCCGCCGAAGTTGTCTGTATCACAGCGGAAATGTCCATTTAGCGTCGATGCTCGAACCGGACCTCGACTCCCGAAGTGGGCCATATCGGCAATCCCTTGGGCGCGACGTTTCAGAGTGACCCATGACATAGCACTTGTGACATTCCTGCTTATTCCTCCTGGAAAGGTGCAGCATTATGGCCGCTTACCTCTGCCCTCCTGCCGTGATACACGGCGGGCACGCCGTGGAGACCAGACAGATCGTGGCGGAGGTGCGTGAGCGGCATCCGCATGCGGCGTGGGCGCCGCGGATCGACGGCATCGCGGCCAGCACGGGCATCGAGACCCGCGGGTGGATGCTGCCGCTGGAGGCCGCCGTCGCGCCCGGCAACGGCGGCGGCCTGCGGGCTGTCGGCATCGGGTCGGCCCAAGAGGCGTTGGCACGCGACGGGTTCACCCAGCAGGACGTGGACCGCGTGATCACCGCACTTGAAGCGATACCCGGGCCGCAGACCGTCCAGGAGCGCACCGCACCGGCCTGGGAGGCCGTGCAGTCCTATGGGGAGCGTGCGGCGCGCGGGGCCCTGCAGATCGCCGGGCTGGACGCAGCAGACATCGACTGTCTGATCACCAGCAACTCCACCACCCCGGCGCTGCCGGGTCTGGACATCGCCCTGGCGAACAAGCTTGAGCTTCGCAACGACGTGATGCTGCTGCCGGCCACGCAGTGGGCCTGTATCGCGGGGACCCGCTCCCTGGCACTGGCGGCGGATCTCGTGGCCGCGGACCCCGACCGGGTGGTCCTGGTCGTGATCGCGGAGGCTCTGAGCACGACCTACCAGCCCGCGGACGACACCCTCGAGTCCCTGATCGTCCGGTTGCTGTTCGCGGACACCGCGGTCGCCGCGGTGGTCACGGGCCGCGCGCGCCGCGAGTCGGTGCTGAGGCTGGACGCCGCCTGGCACCACACGCTGCCCGGCACCCAAGACCTGCACCGCCTGGACACGCGGGCGGACGGCACCCACTTCGTGATGGACCGGCGAGGGCCGCGCGCCGTACAGGAGACGGTCACTGCGATGTGGGAGTGGCTGCGCGTCCGCTACCAGGACGAACCCGACTCCTGGCACCCCGACGTACTGCTGGCGCACCCGGGCGGGACCCGGGTGCTGGAGTACATGGAGCAGACGATGCCCGACGCGTGGCCGTCGGGGCTGCTGGACTACAGCCGGGACAGCTACACCACCGGCAACCGCGGAGGCGCCGCCGTGTTCGACATCATGCGGCGGGCGCACGATGCCGGGCAGAAGCCAGGCAGTCGCGCCGTCCTGTACGCGGCCGCACCGGGCCTCACCGCCACCGCCCTGGAAGGGGAGTGGCTGTAGCGCGAGCCCGCGCCACCCGTACCGGCGATCGGGCCGTCCGCATCACCGGTCACGCCGCCGGTACGGCTGAGGGTACGGTCCGTTACCGTCGGTGGCGCCGGGTGACGGGTATGCCGCCCGTACCCTCGCCGCGCTCCCCTTCGCCGGCCGCGCTCCCGCCCCGAAGCCGCGTCACCTCGTGACTTCCGCCCAAACCACCTTGCCGGTGTCCGTCCACCGCACCCCCCACCGGCTGGTGAGCCTGTGCACGATGTGCAGGCCACGACCGCCGTCGTCGAGGAGGCCGCCCGCGCTCAGACGTGGCCTGCCGTTGCCGGTGTCGCCCACCTCGCACAGCAGACCGTGGCCGGCCTTGATCAGCCGCACCGTGATGGGACCGGTGGCGAAGCGCACCGCGTTCGTGACCAGCTCGCTGACCAGCAGGAGGACATTGTCCCGGGTGTCGTCCTTGGTGCGCCATTGCCGCAGCAGCGCGGAGACCTGCGAGCGGGCACGGGCGGGGGCGTCGTCGCGGGCGGGCAGCCGCCAGGTCGCGGTGTCCCCCTTGCGGTAGCCGATCATCCGCGCGAGCAGCAGGGTCACGTCGTCGCGCGGGCGCACGGGTGCCAGCGCGGAGACGACGTGCCGTGCGGCCTGCTGCAGGGCGTCCCAGGGGTGCACCCTGGACACGGCGTCCGCCAGCCTGCCGATGCCCTCGTCGATCGACACGGCCGGATCCTCCACCAGGCCGTCGGTGTAGAGGGCGAGTAGGGAGCCTGGGGGTGCGCCGAACGTGTGTACGTCGAACGGCTCCCGCAGCGCGAACTCGGCGCCCAGGCCGGGGTGAGGGCGGACCGCCAGCGGGCCCGCGTGCCCGTCCGGGGAGACCAGGACCGGGGGGAGGTGGCCGGCGCTGGACAGCGCCACGTGGTGGCTGACCGGGTCGTAGAGGGCGATGCAGCAGGTCGACCCTAGGGCGCTGTAGCCGGCCGCCAGCCCGGACTCCGCGTCGTCCAGCAGCGTTACGGTCTCGTCCAGGTGCTCCAGTACCTCGTCGGGCGCGAGCCCCGCGGACAACAGCGCGCGGGCCTCCATGCTCAGCTGGCCCATGGTCGCCGCGGCTCCCAGGCCATGCCCGACGACGTCACCGACCACCAGCGCAGTACGGCCGTCCGGCAGCGGAAAACTGTTGACCCAGTCGCCGCCGACGCCCGCGCTGTCGGGCGTGGCGGGCTGGTAAACGCTGGCGATCTCGATGGTGTCGCCGCCGGTCCGGGGCAGCAGCCGGCGCTGCAACGCCAGCACCTGCGTGTGCTCGCGCTGGTGCTGACGGGCCAGGTCGACGTGATGGGCGGTCCTGGCCACCAGTTCCTGCAGATCGAACAGCTCGCTGTCACGGAAGGGGCAGTCCGCCCGTCGCCAGACCTCTGCCACGCCCAGCACGACGGGCGACGCGCCCTCCAAGACCAGGGGTATGCACGCCACACCCACCGACCGGTCGCCGGGCACCAGGGCACGCATCACTCGCGGACTGCCGAGTACCCGCTCGACCGCCTCCCGGTCGGGTATGACGATGGCCTGCGGGGCGTCGTCCCGCCGTACCGCCTGCGCCAGCAGGCGACTCGCGTCGCTGGGGAGATCGTCGCCAGGAGTCACGTAGCCCTCGGGCCACGCCCGGTCCGGCACCAGGGCCGCCCGCCGTAGCCGGATGCGCCCCGGCGCCTGCCCGGTGACTCCCTCGCCCGTCCACACGGCGAAGTCGAGGTCGACGGCGGCCACGTCTCCCCAAGCCAGCAGGGACTCCGCCAGCGACTGCGCGGTCTCGCCGATGTCCAGCGAGGTGCCGATCGCGGTCTCGGCGGCGTACAGGTGCAGCCTCCTGGCCATGGCGATCACGGAGACGGTCAGGCCTTCCTGAGGCACCGCGGCGGGCAGGATGCTCAGCGAGACCACCAGCTCAGACCCGTCGCCACGGCGCAGACGCTGGATCCGGGCGACGTGCGCCTCACCGGTCTCCAGCACCTGCCGCAACCGCCGTGTGACCGTCGGTACGTCCCCGGGGGGCAGGAGATCGACGAAGGGACTTCCGACCACGGCGTCCAGACCCGCGAATACCGGGGCGTCCAGATTGCAGCGGGTGATTCTCAGATCCCTGTCCAGGTTGACCGCGCCGAGAATCTGCTCCAGGGGGCCGGCCGCTGGGTTGCCGGATACGCGCCGGGGGGTGGCGCGGTCGCCCTGCGCGTCAGCGGGATCGGCGGCCGCTGCCGTTCCGCCGCGCGGGATGTAGCGCCCCAGGGCGCTGCTGACCAGGTCGAACGGCGAAGAGGACGAGGGGGAGGGTGTGGAGTCCATGCGGCTCTCTCAGCAATCCCCGGCGCAGCGCCGGGGCCGTACTCGAACCCGTGCGACGGGGCCCTGAGATCCCTGGCCGCACACCTCATTGAATAACACCGGTGGTCGCTTCGCCCACACCAGCGGATCGCGCGGCGAACGCGGACAGTGACGGAATGCCGCGGCGGTGGGGCCGTGCTCACCTTGCCCGGGAGCCGTCGCCCGGGAGGATGCGACGGCCGCCGCAGGACCACAGGGCGCCGGCGCCGTCGGCTCCGGAGAGTTCCAGGTACGTGCCTCCCGTGCCGGGCGAGCGGTGCGAGTTGGTCACGTCGCTCAGGGTGGACCGTAAGACGGTCGGCAAGTACCGGGCGATCTCCACTGTGGAGCTGGTCCTTGGCGAGTCGTGGGCCGCGAACAGGTCGAGGGTGAGCGGCCTCGCACGGCCGTGTCGCGCTCGGAGTGCATCATGTCCGCGACGCACTCTGGTGCGCGCGCAGTCCCGCCAGCGCGGTCAGCACCGTGTCGTTGGCGTTCCGGTTACCGACGGTGAGCCGGAGTCCCTCGCCGGGGTAGTGGCGCGCCAGGACCCCGGCTTCGGTGAGTGCTGCGGCGCCCTCATCGATCGGATCGGGCGCAGCGAGCCAGATGGAATTGGCGTGGCCGGGGTGTATGCGCCAGCCGAGGGATACGAGTTCACGCCGGAGACGTTCGCGTTCGGCGACGACGGTGTCCACGCGTAGCCGCAGCTCGCCTTCGGCCCGCAGTGATGCCTTCACCGCCGCTGTTGCCACCGCGTTGATCCCGAAGGGCAGCTGTTGCCGACGGATCCGCGCCATCAGGTCGGGGGCGCCGAGTGCGTAGCCGACCCGCAGGGCGGCGAGGCCGTAGGCCTTTGAGAAGGTGCGCAGGACCAGCAGGTTGGGGTGTGCGTCCAGAAGCGCGGGTGAATCCGGCAGGCTGGTGTCGCGGGCGAACTCCACGTACGCCTCGTCGAGGAGCACCGTGACGTGTCGGGGGGCCTGACGCAGGAACGCCAACAGTGCGTCGGCGGTGATGAGGCTTCCGGTGGGATTGTGGGGATTGCACAGCACCACGACGCGGGTGCGGTGGTCGAGCGCCGCGAGCAGGGCGCCCAGATCCTGGTGTCCGTCCGGCGACAGGGGTACGGGGACAGGTCGGGCTCGGACCATTGCGGCCAGGAGAGGGTAGGCGTCGAACGTGCGCCAGGCGTGGACCACTGTGTCCCCGGGCCGGACCACTGCGTGGAGCAACTGCAGGGCCACGCCGACCGATCCGCTGCCGACCGCGACGCGGTCGGAGGTCACCTGGCACCACGCGGCGATCCGCTCGGTGAGGTCGTCGGGGTGGAACTGCGGGTAGCGGTGGGCCTGTGCGACGGCCCGTTGCATCGCCTCGCGTACCGAGGGCAGTGGGGGATACGGGCTCTCGTTCAGGGCGAGTCGGTGCAGTACGGGGATGTCCATGGCTCAGTCCCGTCCGCCGTGCCAGCGAACGGCGACGGCACCGGCGAAGTCGCCGGCGTGGGCGAATCCCCCGAGCACCATCAGATCGCCGTCCTTCACCCGGCGGGAGCTGATCGCGCGGTCCAAGGTGACCGGGATCGCCGCTCCGAAGAGATTCCCGCATTCGTCGAAGGTGTTCAGGTGCCGTTCGGCAGGCAGTTGCAGCGCCTCTCGCCAGTTTCGCAGGAAGGTGCGGTTGGGCTGGTTGGTGATGAGGACGTCGATGTCGGTGCTCGCCATGCCGAGCCGTCGGCACAGGGAGTTGACCACTTCGGGGACGAGGCGGTTCCCGCGTGCCAGGACCTTGGCGACGCTGGCGTCGGTGAAGCCGATCCGCAACTGCGACTTGCCCGGCTCCCAGTACTTGCGACCGTCGTCGACCGCCACGGTCATGTCGCCGGCGTACTCGCCGATGTGCCGGCTCTCCACGTCGAGGACCGGCGACTGTGCCGACGTCGTCACGTACCCCACACCGCATCCGTCGCCCGGGATCGCCGCCTGGGCGAGTTTGCGCACCTCGGACTGGGTGAACCACTGCCCCGCGGCGCTTTGCGCGTTGCAGATCAGCGCGGTCTTGGCGTCGGTGGAGGTGAGGATCTGCCGGGCCATCTTCAACATGTACACGAAGGACGCGCAGCCCGCGTTGGCCACGTCGACGAGCCACTCCGGGTGCAGGCCCAGCCGACGCGTCACCTCAGTTCCGGCGCCCACGAACGGCAGGTCAGGTAACTGACTGTGCACCAACAGCACGTCGACGCCTCGGATCTCCGCCGCGCCGTGCCGATCGACCAGGGACTGTACGGCCCGCTCGATCATGTCCGCGTTGGTCTCGTCCCTGGCCACGTGGTGCCGTAACCGCGGGACCTTGAACATGGGGTGGTTGCGGAGCTTGTCCTCGGCCCCGGGGAAGTCCGTGTAGAACTCTGCGGGGACCGGCTCGCCGGGCAGGTAGCTCGCGACGTCGGTGAGGCTGACCGTGGTCACCGCGCCACCGTCCTCGCCGGAGCCGAACCGACCGGAAGGCCGCCCCGGTGGCGGTGTTCCAGGATGGCCTTGAGGTTGTGCATCTCCACGGTGTGGCCGGCGTAGAAGAGGTCCCAGTAGTCGCCGACCCAGGGCCGGTCCGGGCGGGGCGCCAGGTCGGGGCGTGGGTTGTCGTCGTAGTAAGGGTGCCGGCAGTTGGTCCAGGTGATCACCGAACCCGGCTTGTCGAGTACCAGTCGGGCCGGTACGACACGCATCAGGTAGATCATCCACAGCTTCTCGCCCTGGTCCCAGGAGCAGTGGTAGTCCACGGTCATGGCCTCGGGGTTCGCGAGCACCTTGCAGTAGATCCTGGTGTCGTCCTCCAGCCGGTCGTGACCGACCCACAGCCCAGGTGTGCCGGTGGGCGCGAAGTCCCGCAGGCTGCAGGTCCACTCCTCCAGATGGTGTCCCTGGCGCAGGTAGTCGTAGGCCTGCTCCGGGGGGCAGTCGACGTACTCGTGGATGGTGCAGTACTGCCCGTAGACCTGATGGTGGGGGTAGACCGAGTGGGTGAGCTCCATGCAGTGGGCGGTCAGTTCCTCCTTGCCGGCGTTCTCGATCCGGACCAGACCGGGGATGTCAGCCAACGTGGACGACTCCTGGCTCATCTGAACCCTCCTTGCTCTTGGTGGCTTCGGTGAAGGACTGGAAGGGAAGGAACGGGGGAATCTCCCGTGGGTCACAGTCCACTGCGACGAACGCCGGGCCGTCACCCGCGTTGCTCCGCAGTAGTGCCGTGCGCAGCTGCGCCGCGTCGGCGGCTGCCGTGGCTTGAAGGGTCGGGAAGGCGGCGGCCACTCCCGCGGCAAGGTCGGTCCGGGCGAACAGGTCGTCGCCGCGGATGCCGCCCTGGAGGAACTCCTCCCGTAGTGCGCACATGGCGTGGGCGTTGTTGTTGAAGATCACGAACGTCACGGGTGCCTCGTACTCCACGGCGGTGTGCACGTCCATCCCGTGCATGAAAAAGGCTCCGTCGCCGGCGAGGACGTAAGTGCGCCGGCCGGTGGCGAGCGCGGCGCCGATGCCGGCGCCGAAGGTGTAGCCCATGCCGCCCATGCCGACCGCCACCACGAAGCGTCCGTGGCGCGGTGCCGGGAGGAGATGGACCGCGCTGGCCCCCGTGTTGCCGGCGTCCACGAAGACGTGTGCGTTCTGGGGGAGTGCCGCCTCCACCGCGGCGACCGCCTGGGCATGGGGGACGGTTCGCTCCCGGGCCTGAAAGCGCGGACCTGGCATGGGCGTGGGAAGGGGGCCGGCGTGCGGCGGGCAGGGACGTGGGTGCGACGGCAGTCGAGCGGTCACCGTGCGCAGCGCGTCCCGCAGGTTCCCGCACAGTGCGGTGCCTGGCACGAACGGCGGTTCAGGGCCGAGGCAGACGACGTCGGTGGCGGCCAGGGCCCGGTCGAGGCCGCCGCGTGCCAGGAGCGGCAGTCGGGTACCGACCAGCAGGCACAGATCGGCCCGTCGCAGACAGTCCTCCACGTTGGCGTGGCCCATCACCCCGGCCACGCCTGCGAATCGGGGATCACGGTTGTCGAAGACGTCCTTGGCGTCCGGGGTGACCGCCACCCATGCCCCGAGGCGCCGGGCCAGTTCGGCCAGATCCCCGCGCGCGTCGGCGGCGGCGACATCATCACCGGCGATGACGAGGACGCGACCGGCCCTGCGAAGGGCGTCCGACACGGCGCTGACGGCAGCTGTGTCGAGCCGCGGCGCGCAGGTCATCGCGGGGCCGGTCGATGCCGGCGCCGCGTCGCGGGCGGGCACCTGGATCCGAGCCTGCTGCACGTCCTTGGGCAGCAACAGCACGGCCGGGCCGCGTGGATCGGCCTGTGCCGCCGCGACTGCCCGGGGCAGCAACTCCGTGAGCGAGTGCGCGTCATCGACCCGGGCGCAGAACCGGGAGACGGGTGCGAAGACCTCCCGAGCATCGAAGGAGCCCGCCTTGCCGCTGGAGTCCTGGAACGCCCCGTGCCCTTCCTGGCTGGTCGGCGGCTGGCCCACCAGGGCCAGCACGGGCACCCGGGAGGCGTACGCCTCCGCCAGGCCCGGTACGAGGTTCATCGCCCCACCGCCCGAAGTGGCTGCAACGACGCCCAGGCGCCTGCTGGTTCGTGCGTATCCGTCGGCCATGGTGACGGCGGAGAACTCGTGTTTGGCGACGACGCCGCGGACGGCTCCACCGCGGTGCACTGCGTCGTACAGGTCCTCGATGTTCGCGCCGCCGACACCGAACACGTGGGTGACGCCTGCCCTGGCGAGTTCCCCGGCCAGATAGTCGACCAGGCGTACCGTTTCCGCCTCGCGTAATTCCGGGGTCGTGGTGGTCATGCGGGGCTGCCCTCCCTCTCGTGGTGCCGGTCGATGAGTCCGGATGGCGAGACGACTTGAAAGCGGTGCCGGTATTCCTTGGGGGTGAGTCCCAGGGTTCGTCCGAAGGACCGGAAGAACGTCTCGGTGGCGGAGAATCCGCAGCGGCCCGCTATCTGGCTGATCGTCAGGTTTGTGGTTTCCAGCAGTTCGCGTGCGCGGGCGATGCGCGTCCGCTCGACGTACTGGCCGGGTGTCGAGCCCACCTCGCGCCGGAAGACCCGGGCGAAGTTGCGCTGACTCATGTTGGCATGCCGCGCGATCTCGGCCACGGGCAGCGGGCTGTCCAGGTTCTCCAGAATCCACTCCTGTGCTGCCCGGATCGGCGGATGGTCGGCCAACTGGGCGTCGAGGACGGCGCTGTACTGGGACTGTCCTCCGTGCCGTTTGAGGAACAGCACCAGAAACCGTGCCGTGTCCAGCGCGAGCGCCGATCCGTGATCGGCCTCCACCAGGGCCAGCGCCATGTCGATGCCCGTCGACACGCCGGCGGAGGTCACGAAGGGGCCGTCCCAGACGAAGATCGGTTCGGCGTCCACCGTCACATCCGGATAGCGGCACGCCATCGCCTCGCTGTACGCCCAGTGCGTGGTGGCGCGTCTGCCGTCGAGGAGCCCCGCCTCGGCCAGCAGGAAGGATCCGCCGCATACGGAGGCGACTCTACGCGACCGGGCCGCTGCCCTGCCGATCCAGGACACGAGCGCGTGGTCCTTGAGCGCGTTGTCGAGAGTCCATCCGCCCGGCACGAGGAGTGTGTCGATCGGGCCCTGCCCTGCCTCCAGTGGCAAAGCCTCCACCACCACCCCGGAACTCATACGGACCAGTGGCGCGTCGGCGGAGACGAACTCGGTCCGGTAGGGGGCGCCCGAGGCGCCCAGGAGCCGGTTCGCGGTATCGAACACTTCAATCGGTCCGGTGATGTCCAGGGCCATCGCGCCTGCGTACACCACCACAACAACACGTCGCTCCAACACAGTCACAGCCTGTATCGAATTCCACACTGGCTGCAATGACAGATTACTGACGTTTCCGGCCAGCAGTGGCGTCGGACGGGCAGGAAAGGCCCTGGCAGGGCAGTTCTTGGAGCAAGCGGTCACCGCTGGGTGAGGTAGCTCACAGGGCGTCCGTACGGCTGCGTGAGGATGCAGGCGTGGAAATGCCTGTCGGTCATCCGACCTGCGCCCCTATCTGTTGTACCGACAGCGCCCGGTGGCGAGCCATCATGGGGTGGTGCGGCGCCCCGAACGCCCCGGCGGTGGCCGGGAACCCGGTGAGGCCCAGGATGAGCAGTGGATACGCGAGCCCCGCCATCTTCAGGCCCAGCAGGGAGGCGACGGCTCCCGACCAGAACACCTGGAACCGCCAGTTCCTGCGCAGCGGCAGGGCGGCCGGCGCAAGTGCCTGCACGCTCACGGACTCGTTCATCGCTGTGTCTCACCCATCGTCACGAAGCTCTCCCCCTCACCGACCACCGGACACCGGGTGTGCGCGGAGCGTGCTGGCGCCGACCGAAGCGTGCACCTACCTCGGCTCCCACGGCGACGCCGAGGTCCGCGCTGTTCCCGGCATCGCCGGGTACCGGCTCTACGTCCGCCCCGGTGACCGGCTGTCCGCCGGGGTCATGACGCGGAACCTGGACATGATCTGGGGCAGGTGCGCCGACCACGCGGAACTCTCGGCCCTGAAAGGGGACGTCCTGGCCGCTCTGTCGTACGAATTCGAGTCCCCGGACGGCCGACGGCGCATCCCGGCCACGGATCTCATGCGCAGACCCGGTCGAACCCAGTGATCACCGATCCCTCACCCCAAGCAGCCACGGCTTCCACACGCGGTCTCACCGTCGTGGCGTCCCCCACCCCGAGGTGCTCTACCCGATCATGCGAAAAGACGGACACAACTATGCCCCAGCAGCACTCACTCCCAAGGACGACCGCCCGATGGTGAACGGCAAGGTCCCCAAGGACCTCCTCCAAGTCAGCGACCTGAGCCCGCAGACCATGACGGAAGTACTGGACGTCGCGGCCGCGATGAAACAGCAGCCGCTGGGCTGGGACCAGGGCTTGCGCGGCGGCGCCATCGGCTGCCTCTTCTGCAAGCCATCCACCCGTACCCGGGTATCCCTGGCCGCAGCCGCCCACCGGCTGGGCATGATCGCCATCGCCCTGAATCCGGACGAAATGCAACTCGGACACGGCGAGACGGCCGCCGACACCGCCCGCGTCCTGTCGTCCTACCTCGACGCCATCACGGTGCGGACTTTCGACCACGCCGCGGTCGAGCACATGGCCGACGCCGCGACGATCCCGGTCGTCAACGCCCTCACCAACACCCACCACCCGTGCCAGTCGCTGGCCGACCTTCTCGCGCTGCGCGAGCACTTCGGCACCTTGACGGGAATGACCGCAGCCTTCCTCGGCGACGGCACCAGCAACACCTGCAATTCCTTCCTCGCCGCCTGCGCCGCTACCGGCATGCACCTCACCATCGCCAGCCCGGCCGCCTACGTGACCGACCCGCACGTCCTCGCGCGGGCCCGCGAACTGATGACGCGGACCGGCGGCTCGGTCACGGTCACCACCGAACCCATGGATGCCGTCCGCACCGCGCAGGCCATCTACGCCGAGGCGTGGGTGCCCATGGACAAGCCCCACGAACGCGAGGAACGCGCCGCCCGCCTTGCTCCCTACCGGGTGGACGATGTCCTGCTGGCCCACGCCCCACGCGATGCGGTGGCCCTGCACTGCCTCCCCGCCGTCCGCGGACAGGAAATCACCTCCCAAGTACTCGACGGCCCCCGCTCCCTGGCCTGGCGTCAAGCCGCAAACCGCCTCCCCGCGGCGCAGGCGGTCCTGCACACCCTCATCACCGCCAACCGCCAGAAGACGTCAGGGCAACGGACGTAGCCAACGCTGATCGCCGTGAGCGCGACCAGCCCCAACTTGCGGCCTGGAAAGAAGAGCACAACCGCTCGCACCGACAGGTTCGTGCTTTTGTCAAACATGTCTTCGCCCGCATGAAGGGCTGGAAGATCCTTCGCGACTGCTGCTTGCAAGGTGACGGCCTTTGCCATGCGGTGCCGGGCATCGCCCGCCTTCACAACCTCATCATCGCCCGGCTCCGGTGATCATTGCGGGACAGCACTAGGCTGGCGCGGTGACTGATGAGCAGGAGCGGGTGCAGCCGTCGGGAGTGTGGGCCACGGCGGTGGGGGTGGCCAAGGTGCGGGCGCTGGAGACCGAGCGGGAGGACGCGCTGTTCCGCGACCCACTGGCACAGGCCTTCGCCACCGCCGGCGGCCTGTGGCCCTCCTCGCCGCCGCTGCCCGGTGACGAGGCCGCGCGACGCCGCCGGCTGGGCGTGGCGTTCTCCATCGTCATCAGGACGAAGTTCCTCGACGACCTGTTGCAGCAGGCCTCCGCGTCCGGGGTCCGGCAGGTGGTGCTGCTCGGCGCCGGCATGGACAGCCGGGCCTTCCGGATGGACTGGCCCGAGGGCACCCGGCTGTTCGAGGTCGACACCGCCGCGCCACTGGACTTCAAGGCTGCGGTGCTGCGCCAGGAGCGGGCCGTCGCACGCTGCGAGCGGATCACCGTCGCGGTGGATCTGCGCGAGGACTGGCCGGCCGCGCTGGCCGCCGCAGGGCACGACCCGGCGGTGCCGACCGCGTGGATCGCCGAAGGACTGCTGATCTATCTGCCCGAGGACGCGGTGGAGCTGCTGCTGGCCCGGATCAGCGCACAGTCGGCGGCAGGCAGTCGGATGGGGCTGACATTGGGCTCGCGCGGCGTGATCGAGCGCTTCGGCGCGGACGCCGAGCCGGGATCGGCGGCGTCCATGTGGGTCTCGGAGATGCCCGACGACCCGGTGGGCTGGCTGGCCGGGCACGGCTGGGAGGCCAGTTGCCACGCCCTGCGCGAGCGCGCTGCCGCCTACGGCCGCCCGATCAGCACCCCGCCGCAGCGCGAGGAGCGGCCCGGCGGACTGATCTCGGCGGTCCGCCGGTAGAGCGCCTCCCGGTTCCATGAGGGCTGTCCCGCAATGATCACGGAGCCGGGGCAGGACTCCTGGATGGGCCGGGGACAGGCTCAGCCGGTGGCTGGTGAAGTACCCAAAGAACGGGCGAAGTCGGCGAGAGCCCGGAAGTCGTCCTCGCGCAGGCCGATCCGCGGGTTGACGTGGTGCAGAAGGCCACGTGCGCGATGGTGGGTGGTCACGTACGCCTGGTCCAGGTCGCTCTGTTCGTCGTCCACCCACGCCAAGGGGCGGCCGTTGGCGTGGTCCACCAGGAGAGCAGTCTTCCAGTGCACTCCGTCGGGGCGGTCTTCAAGCAATGCGTCACCGAAGTCTTCGAAGGGGAGTTCGGGGAGGCCCAGCACCGGGGCAATCCACCGATTGGCATCCGCCATCCATGTGGTGGCCCAGCACAGGTCGTAGTCGAGCCGGAGCAGATAGCGGCCGTGCTCTGGGTTGAGCCAGACCCGCAGGGGCCGCCGACGGGACGAGAGTGCTCGGTGTTCCTCTGGGGCCCCGCCGTCTTGGGGCATTCTGAGGGTGGTGTGACCGGGCTGAGTCCGCGCCAGTTCAAGTAGGCAGTGACTGCGGTTGAGCAAGGGGAGTGCGACAAGAGCCCAGCGAGGGCCGGCCGTGGGCTCTGAGCCTGGCTGATCGAGCGCTGCTGGTAACGGCGTCCTGGCGCACGCACCTCACCTTGCGCCAGCTCGGCCTGCTGTTCGGGATTTCGAAGTCGACAGCCGACCGTGTGGCCGCCGACATAGGTCCCGCCTGGCACTGCAACCGAGGCGCCGATTTCGACGGGACAGCATGCTCATTGTGGACGGCACCCTGGCAACACGCCGGCCACGCTACGGAGCGACGCGGCCGGGCAGCGGTAGCAGGCCGTCCGCGTCGCCCGACGCGGGGGTGAGGGGTTCGTCGCTACGTGTCGTTGCTTCCGCCCCTCAGCCGAGCTGCTTGGGGCCGAGATAGGTGCCGCCGCTGGCGTCGATGGTGTTGGCGGTGACCCAGCCGCTGTCGGGCGAGGCGAGGAAGGCGACGACCGCTGCTATGTCGGCGGGGGTGCCGATGCGTTCGACAGCCTGGGTGGCGGTGATCATCTGTGCGGCCTGTGGCTGGTCGACGAGCCAAGCCATGCGGTCGGTGTGGGTGGTGCCGGGCTCGACGGTGTTGACGGTGATGCCGCGCGGGCCGACCTCGTTGGCCAGGTTGCGGCCCAGCGTGGCCAGGGCTGCCTTGGTCATCGAGTAGGCCAGCTCGCCGGGGACCGCGATCCGGGTCACGCCGGAGCCGATGTTGATGATCCGGCCGCCCGCGCCCATCAGCGGCAGCGCCCGCTGGATGATGAAGTACGGCGCCTTCACATTCACCGCGAACAGGCGGTCGAAAGCCTCGGGTGTTGCCCCGGAGCCTTCCTGGTCGAGGGCCGCGTTGTTCACCAGGATGTCCAGCCGGTCGGTGCCGGTGCGCTCGCGCAGTCCGGCCGTAACCGCGTTGAGGAGCATCTCGGCGTCGCCGGGCAGGCCCAACTCCACCCGCACCGCGAACGCCCGTCCCCCGGCCGCCTCGATCGCGGCCACGGTTTCCTTCGCGGCGGCGTCGTTGCGGCCGTAGTGCACGGCCACCAGTGCGCCGTCGGCCGCCAGCCGCTCGGCGATCGCCCGGCCGATGCCCCGTGAGGCACCGGTGACCAGAGCCGTCTTCGCCTGCAGAACGCTCATCGATCGAACTCCTCGCTCATGTCGTGCTTCGTTCTCAACGCCGCAGGTATGCACCCGGCGGCGCCCGACAACAGGCTCGCCGGGCGGCCGCCGGCGAACAACAGCGATGTCGGCATGGCTGCATTGCCCCGCAGGTCATCGATACGCGTTGTGTCAACTCAGCGATGACCGCGAGCTTCACGATCAGGCGGGAGCATGGAACTGCCCGACATCGAGAACTTCTTGGCGCTGGCCGAGGAACTGCACTTCGGACGGACGCCGAGCGGCTGCACATCACCCCTCCTCGCGGGTCAGCCACGCCATCAAGAAGCAGGAACGGGGCATCGATCCCCGCTGTTCCAGCACACCTCCCGTACTGTCCGCCTCCGCGAACCCGACATCACCGTCGGTCCCGTCACCCACGCCGCCCCAGTGCCGCCACCCACCCTTACGCCGACCGCGGCTCTGTCTGCCTGGAGGACTACGGTGACCTGACCTTCGTGGCGCACCAGTCTCCGGTACCTCCCTCCATGGAGGAGGTGTCCCAGCCCTTCCCCATCCCCTCCGGGCGCCTGATCGCCCGCGGCCCGATCGTCGACAACTGGGCTGACCGACACAAGGCGGTCAGCTCCGGTCAAGCCGTCATCGCCCTCCCCGCCGAGACCGCTCGCTTCCCCCTGGCCTGGTCTACCCTCCCGTCCGCAACGCCTCGCCCTGCCGCTGGGCGCACCGGCAACAACAGCCCCTGCTCCGCGCCTTCGCCGACTCCGTCACCGCGACCGGAACCGGCCCGGCATCGGCCGCCGGCTGGACGGCAGTCACGAGACAGACCCAGCAAGGAGGACTCCACTCGCCCCACGGCACTGCCGGAACCGGAGGACCCACAAGCCGGTCCAGGCCACCCGGTAGGTGCCCAGGAACGGTGAGCCGATCAGGAGCACCGGACCCGCAGATCCTGCCCGCGCCCCGCATTGCCGGCCATCCCGCCATCGGTATCGGACCGGCCTGGCACCCGTCCCCACCTCAGCCTGCTGAACGGGGCTGCCCACGTCGGCTCTGACGCCGCGATCACACCCAGCTACCACTGGCTCACCCCACGGCACATCGGCCGTCTCAGGACAGCCTTGAGCGGCGGCGGGGTGACTTCTGAAGCTGCCTGACCGCCAAGTCCTGGCTGTACGCCGGCACAACGGGCCCGCGGCGACCGGGCCGGGCAGCAGGAGCCATATCTGGCGGCAGCACGCCGACCAAGGCGCCTACGCCGCCCAGGCCGCGGCCCGACAGCCAGGGGAGTACGGCGCCGGGCGCCCGACGAGCCCGCGGCGAACGGACGGACGACGACCGCGGGCCCGGGCAGCAGCCGACAGGCGGGCGGACGACGGCGACGACGCGACGGCTGGCGGGCCGGTCGGCGGTCCCGTGGCAGACACGGCGGCAAGACGGCGGGCCGGACCGGCGCCCGGCGATGGCGCAACGGGCCAGGGAGCAACGAACTGCAGACCGCCCCCCGGCCCCGCGCCCAGCGCCGGGATGGGCGCGCGGCGGCCTCATCCCGCTGAGCTGCCACGAGATCCAGGGCCTGCTCGTCACTGTCGCGGTCCGGCCTGTCCACAGCCGGGCCACCGGTTCCACTGGCCCGCCTGTCGACGCCGCATCGAGGCGCGATCACACGTTCCACGGCTGGAGGGAGCCGACTGATCGACTGGTCCTGGTCACCACCGCAGGGCAACGGGCGGACTGCACCCGTTCTTTGCTGGGCGTGGCGCCCCGGCGGGGTGGGGCAGGACCATCCTGCCGCACCCCGCCCCTTGTCGGCCCCGCCATGCCCGGCGCATTCCGATCGTGGAGTGGTGCTGCCTCCACCAGAGGGCTCGGGGCGCCAAACTCAGTGCATGACGTTCTCTCCGTAGTCGAGGCCGGGAGCGAAGTCCTCCTCCTCGTCCTCCGCCCAATCCTCGAGGAGGGCGTCGATATAGCTGTCGAGTCCGGGGAGGGGGCGCGGCCCTTCCAGTCGAAACCGGTAGCCGTCTTCGGGCTCCTCTGCACCGGCGTCCGAGCCGGCCACCGGCTCACAGAGGGCGGGCAGCGCCGAGGCGATGGAGACCCAATCGATCTGGACGCCCGTCATCGGGCTCTGCTCATCGGTGCCGTTGCGCTCGGCGGCCTCTGCGAACGTCCGCCGCGCGCCGTCTTGGCAACCGGTGAGGTACGAACGCAGGTCAATGCCGTCGACCAGCACGCCCTTCTGCACCACCCAGACGGCGACGACCTCGCCGTACTCCGGCAAGGGCGTGCGCCAGTCGTCGGTAGGATCGTAAACGTTCTCCAAAACTCCCTCGATATCGCCTGGTTTGGGCACCAGATAGAGGTAGCCGTGCTCGTAGCCCGCACGGTGGAGGGACATCTCGAGCACATAAAAGCTCCAGAACTGATCACACATCGGCTGAGTCTAGGAACTGTTGTGCCGGGCGGTGCGGGTAATCGTCTTGTTGAAGACGTGTGGTCCGGCCATGCTGGGCCGATGCCAGGGCAACGGAAGAGGAAACGAAAGCAGCACGACGAGAGGCAGCGGGCCGGCGCTCGCTTCGCGCCTGACGTACTCTTCGAGACCCAGGACGAGTGGGAATGGCGTGCTCACATCCATCGTCTGCGAGCGTCGGACAAGCAGATCGATTGGACCACGTGACAGGGCGCAGCGCGCGACGCCGCAGCACCGCATGGCGCCCCGGCGCTCGTCAGCTTGGCCGCTCCGGGGCATCGGCGTTGATCCGGGCGGCGGTGGCCAGGGCGTTGACGAAGCCTGTCCTGATGGCCTGGAGCGCACCGAGGTTGGCCCTGATCGCTGCGGTCTCGTAGGCCGCTTGTACGGCGTGGAAGACGCCGTCGACGTTGTGCCGGTACTTGCAGGCCACGTCGGCGGTGGCGGTCCTGATCTCCAGGGTGGTCGGTGGCCGCAGCGCGCTCCAGCGGCGGTCGTCCACCGCGGTGACCGGGCTCGCGTAGTGGAACCCCTTCGCCTTCATGCACGTCGACCAGGCGCTGAACGCGTCCTTGACGCGCCCGTCCGACAGCGCCTTGAAGTAGCTGTTCATCCGGATGTCGGTGACCAGTTGGGGGTTGCCGAAGAACGCGTCCGGGTCCTTGGCCGCCGCACCGGCGATGGTGCGACGGGCTTGCCCCAGGCAGCCGCCCGTGGACGCGTGGTGCCCCGGGGCGCTCGTCCCGACCAGGGCGGTCGCGATCTTGGGGTTCAAGGGCGTGGCCGGCTTGGCCCGCCGCTCGTGCGCGACCTGCGCGGCGGCCTGGCTCCGATCTCGGTAGCCGTGAACCGCGGCGAACGCGGGGTCGTTGTCCGGCAGGTCACCGGACGGATCGTCACCGACACCGGCCGTGGTGACCGTCGGGACTGTGTAGTTGAGGCCGGACCGCTTCATGCAGGCCCGCACCAGGACCGCCGCGGCCCGGGTGAGCACAGCTTCCTGCGCGGCGGTGGGCTGGTAGTGCGTGATCGGCAGGGCGCTGAGCTGATGCGGTCCCGTCGGTGTGGGGGTCCCGGCAACCGGGGCGGGCGAGCTTGCTCCGGCCGTGCAACCTGCCAGCAGCAGGCCCGCGACCAGCAGGCCGCTCGCGGCCGAAGCGGAACCGGCTCGGCTTCTCTTCGCGGCACTGTGCATGGACGGTTCGCCCTCCCCGGTCGGTATCTCAGGTCTCCTCTGCGGGCCCTAGGCAGTGTCCGGCGGGTCTCTTCGGGTCAGCCGGGCCCTCTGGCACGTGGGATCGCAAGGCGGCGGACGCCCTTGTATTGGTCCGTACTTGGCGGTTTCGCCAACGCGGCGAGTGTGCGTGCCAGGTGGGCCGGGCTCAGAGAGATCCGCCGGACACGCCCCCTAGCAGGCGCCTGGGCCGCTCCAGGTCTGCGAAGCCTCGTTGTTGGTGAGGGTCGAGTTCAGATTCCCGGCCGTCCACGGGGAGATCGACTGCTCGATGTTGCCGCTGGTCCCAAGCGGGTAGACCCAGACGTGCAGGGTGCACGCGGTGTCCCAGTTGGAGACCGACGCCGCGTTGTTGCGGACCGCCTGGCCGTCGCCGTCGCAGCTGTTCTTGTTGCACCCGCCGAAGGTGTGGCCCTGGTAGTTGATGCTGTAGGCGGAGCCGAAGTAACCGCCCACCTGGTTCGCGTGGTAGTACAGGCAGCCGTCGCCGCCCTTGCCCGTGGATCCGTCGCCGGCGACGCAGCTGCCCGAGCCGCTCGCGTGCGCCGCGGGCGCCCCCAGGACGAGGCCGGCGGTGAGAAGCCCGACGGCGGTGGTTCCGGTGAGCAGTGTCCTGATTCTGCGCATGAGAAGTGCCCCCTGTGTCGTTACTGCTGCTTGGCCCCTGGTGGCTCCGCATCAGTTTCTGCGCCACCCGTGGCGTGTCGGCTTGCTCCACGCAGCATTCCGTCATGGCATCAGTCGGGTCATTAGCAAGTAGCGCACTCAAATTGGCGTACAAGGCACTGTTTGGGGTCACTGCCTGCCGGTGATGATCGTGTGTCGCGGCGGGTGGCTGGGCAGTTGCCCCCGCATCCGCGTCACCAGGCATCACATGGGGGGACGTCATGCTGACCACAGTGCTGGACACCGCTCACCTACCGCCCGCCGACCGGTTGGCAGCCTGGGTCGAAACCACAGGGCAGGCCTTGGTGAGGACGCAGATTCGCTTCCACGCACCCGGCGGGAGAGCCAGCATTCAAACCATGGCGCTCGGGCCGGCCGAGCTGTCGGTGCTCTCATATACGCCGTTATCGTCTCGGCGTACGTCTCGACTGATCCGGCAGTCCGATCCCGAGCAGTACCAGCTCGCGCTGGTAACCGGTGGACGTCAGAGCATCGAACAGGCCAGGCAGTACGCTCCGCTCAACGCCGGCGACCTCGTGGTGTACGACAGCTCGCGGCCGTTCCACGCGGCTGTCGAACCGAGCTCCTGCGGTGCTTCACGGTCCGTGCTGCTGCAGTTCCCCAGGCACCTGCTGCCGCTGCCCGATACAGTCGTGGCACCGCTGTGCGGGACACGGTTGTCCGGTCGGGCGAGTGTCGGAAGGCTCCTGGGCCAATTACTCACCGGCCTTGTCGAGACGCACGCGGATCTCACGCCTGCTGACTGTATCCGGGTGGGTAACACGGCGATCGATCTGACGGCGGCGCTGCTCGCGCACCATGCCGACCGGCAGACTCTGCTTCCGGCGGGGTCACGGCAGCGTGTCCTCTTCGAGCGGATCAACGCCTACATCACCACCCACCTGCACGATCCAGGTCTCACGCCGGGCGCCATAGCCGCGGCGCACTTCATCTCCACGCGCTATCTGCACCGCATCTTCCAGCAGCATCACAGCACGGTCAGTGACGTCATCCGGCAGCAGCGTCTCGACCGCTGCCGACGGGATCTGGCAGACCCTGCCCAACACACTGTTCCCATTGCCGCCATCGCGATGCGCTGGGGGTACCCGAGGGCATCCGACTTCACCCGCGCCTTCCGCTCCGCTGTCGGCATGGCTCCAAGCGAGTACCGGGCCGCCAGCCAGGGCGCAAACCGGGCATAGCGGTAGCGACGCCAAGCGAGGACCCAGACCAGCTGGGGAGATCGGCGTCATCGAGGGGAATAACGACGGTTGCGAAGTCCGCCGGAACCCTCCAGCATTCAGCTTCGCCCGGCGACGTGGCCACCGATCCCCAGAACTGCGCCTCCCGCAGGGGCTCTTAGCTCGAGTGTTTCGACGCCGCCACGGTGGGCGCGCGGTCGCGGTAGCGGCAATGAAACAGGCCCGGGGAGATGACGATAGCTCCGACCTCCAATGACGTTCGTCGATCACAGCTCGCGAGACCCGCAGTTCCTCTGCGGCCTCCGCTCTCGTAACGTGGCCGCCGGTGATGGACTCGATTACTCACAGGGCTTGTTGGTCATTCAGAGAGCGCTGAGTGCGTGGCACATCCTGATGCAGTTCATGCCGTGAGCCGAGCAGGCCGGGGAAGCCTCGACGCTCCAGTCGATGAGCGCGCCCTTTCGTGAGAGACAGAGCCCGACGGTGGTGATGGCATGTGCGTCGCTGTGGTCGAGCGGCAGGTACCCGGCGAGTTGGTAGGTTCTGCGCGGTTGAGGCGTTCCGGCGGATGGTTGCCTTGCTGTCGATGAGCGCACCGTCGAGGATGAAGCCGGCGTCTTCTCCGCCGACGTGGAGGCTGCCGTCGAAGACAGGTCCGCAGACCCGGGCGGTGGCCGGCAGCAGCCGCAGCTTGACGACGGGGGGCGGGCGGCGAGGTCCAGCTGCTGGCAAATGTCGTCGACCGCGTAGTCCGCGACGCTGTCGAGGAGATCGTCCAGAGTCCCCTCGGGTGTGCGCACAGCACGGACTCCACGGTCACCGTCCACCAGGGGTACGCGCCGGAGATCGGTCTGCCGACGGCCCGGGAGGGCCGTTTCCCGGCGGTGTGGCAGCGGGGAGCAGGAACGTCCCGTCGAGGGCGCCTTCGGCGTCGCGAGGCGATGGCCTTCGGCCACCCTTGACATTCGCCGCCTCTGCTCGGGGTACCCCGCAAACGTGCTCAGTCGATCTCCCCACATCGTCCAAGACGCAAGGGAGTGGGGCAAAGAGCGACTCGGAACCCTTCAGCCGCGGGCTGAGGCAGGACGCCAGTGCGCGCGTAGTTCCTCAGCTGCCGCGCCGGCCTGGTCCTGGCCCGCTTGGTAGGCCGCCTTCCACGATTCAGGGTCGCTCTGCTCGGCGTCCAGAAGGCGCACCGCGGCCGGATCAGGGGCCAGGATGTGGGCGCCCTCGGCTGTGGGGTGGGGGTGGCGGTGGGCGAGCGGGTCGACCACCACCACCGTGCGGGCGTCGCCCGCCAGGTCGGTGTTGGTGCCGGCTCGCAAGGCGCCGTCCAGATAGTGGCGGCCGTCGACGGCGACGGGCGGCTCAATCCCGGGGAAGGCGCTGGAAGCGGCGACCGCGCGAACCAGGGGGACGCCCGCGGCGGCGTCCCACACGACCGGCTCGCCGGTCTCGGCGTCGACGGCCGGGATCAGCAGAGGGCGCCGCGGCCAGCTGTCGGCGGCGATCAGCGCGGCGCGCTGGGTGATCAGCCGGTTCTCCGCCTCCGCGTCAAGCGTTCCCAGGGCGATCCGGCCCACCCGGCGACGGGCATCGGCAGGGTCCAGGCCCGGGGTGCCGAGGACGGCGAACACCGCGCCCGTCACGGCCGGATCGGGGCGGCGCGGCGCGGACGAAGCGCCGGCGGGGCGCCGGGCGGGAACGGTGGCGAGGCGGGCGGGGTCCTGACCGGTGGCGAGGACCGCTCCGACGATCGCCCCGGCGGAGGTACCCACGATGAGGTCGGCCTCGCCCAGGTCCACCCCGAAGCTGCGCAGGCCCGCTGCCAGTCCGGCTGTCCACGCGGTGCCAAGACGCCCGCCGGGCCCCAGGACCAGCGCCCGGTCCACGTCGTGCATGCCGTCGGTCTCCATGGCTCTCCCTCCGTTATTGAAACGACTGTGTCATATACTGGCACGCGGCTATCGCGCGAGAGGACGGTGCACCGTGGGACGACCTGCCGATCCCGCCCGGCGTGACCGCGTTCTGGCACAGGCCACCGACCATGTCCTCGCGGAGGGGCTGGCCGGGTTGAGTCTTCGTCCGCTGGCCGTGGCACTGGGTACCAGCCCGCGGATGCTGCTGTACGACTTCGGCAGCAAGCAGGAGTTGGTGACAGCGGTTCTCGCCGAGGCGCGCCGGCGCGGCGCTGAGCGCCTCGCGCACGGCCTGCCGCCGAGCGGCGCCACCGTCCAGGAGCGGCTGCGCGGGATCTGGACGTGGCTGAGTGCGCCCGAGCGCGCCCCGTTCGTCCGGCTGTTCTTCGAAGTCCACGCCGACCTGCTGGCCCACCCAGAGCACTACCCGGACCAGGCGGGGGCCGTCACCGACTGGTTCGGCCCACTGAGCACCGTCTTCGCCGACATCGCCACCGGGAACGACGACACCGCCACCCCCACCCTCGTCATGGCCGTCATGCGAGGCCTGCTGTTCGACCTGACCACCACCGGCGAACGCGAGCGCACCGATCTCGCCCTGGAACAGTTCGCCGCCCTCCTGCAGGCGCCCGCACCCTGAACTCTCGCCTGTCGGCTACCGGCCCCGCCGCAGCGGCCGGTTCCGAGACCAGGGCCCGCACCACCGACGGAACACCGGTTCGAGGACCGGACGCCGGGCAGGCGAGCCCAGATGGACCTGTGTCTGCCAGGGGTGCCTACGCCCCCGCGTGGACGTAGGCCGCCCAGATGTGCGGCCTGTCCGGGATGCGGCGTCGTAACTGGCGGACGGTGTCGTGCAGGGCGTGCGCGGCACCGGGGCTGTCGGGAGCAGTCGTACGGCGGTAGAAGTCCCGCGTCATGTGGTCCGCGTGCGTGCTGTCGATCTTCCACAGCGTGCCGACCGCCGCCGGGAAGCCTGCCAGCAGGAACGAGCTCGTGATGTGAATGGCCTCGTCCACGAGGCGTTCGGCGGTGCGCGCGGTGCCGCAGGCCGTGAGGAAGGCGAGCCGTGCCGAACGCGGGCGGACCCGGCAGATCTCCAGGACCGAGACCGTATCGCCGCCGGGCAGATGCAGCAGCGCGCCGGAGGGCTCCGCCGGGTCCGTTGCCGCGTGGCAGCCGAAATGGGCCCATGAGGCGTCGTGCAGCGCGGCGAGCACGGCCTCGCGGGTGGCGGCCGGGCCGATCAACGGCGCCTGTGCGCCGAGGAGTTCGGCCGCGTGGGCCGCTGCCGCCGCCACGCCGGGGAGATCGTCCTCGGGCGCGGCGACCAGCAGGGCGCTGCCGTGGTCGGCCGTGTCGCGCTGCCGGGCGCGTGCTCGTGCGTACGCAAGGGTCTGCAGGCCGGGCGCGTACGACGACACCACGGCGTCGAGGGCCGCACCGCAGCCGTCCGCGGCGCAGTCGGACGCCGTGCACTCGGCCGCGTGCAGCGGCAGGGCGCTGAACGGTCCGGTCGGCACCCACCAGATGCGCGGCCACGTGTCGTGGCGCGGGACGGGTTCCACCGCCCCGACGGACTCCAGGACCGGGTGCACGATCCTGTGCCAGGTCCACGCCAGCGTCTCACGGACCTCCTTGCCCGCGGCGACGAGTTGAAGCGGGGAGGGGCGGGACGTGCCCTGCGCGTTGATGGCGTCGACGGCGTCGCGCAGCCGGCGCGCCGCGTCGGTGATCTCCTCGGCCTCGGCCTCGAGGCGCAGGGCCGTGAACGACCGCTGGGTGATGACGAGGGCGTGGCAGTAGCGCTTGCCGTGGTTGAGGACGACGACGGGGCCTTCGGTCGCGAGCGCCTTGGACTCCTCTGCGGTCAGCGGCCGCAGGAAGCCCTCGAAGCCCGGCCGCGTACGGATGCGCCGTACGAGATCGTCCAGTTCTTTGGACGCGCGCAGGCCTGCGAGCCGGGTCCACTCGGCGGCCCCGGCGGCCGCCGACTCGGGCCGTGTGTCGATCCGGTCGGTCAACCGCTCGAATTCCTCGGCCAGTTCGGGGTGCGCGGCCTGCAGATCGCCGATGTCGGCGCGGGCCTCGATGCGGCGTGCCAGTAGCAGGCCCCGGCCGCGCTCCAGCAGTTCGGCGGTACGGACCACGTCGGGGCCCCGGACCGTGTGGTCCAGGATGGGGAGTCCATCGAGGTCGGGCATCTGTCCCGCCTCCAGAGCTCGCACGCCCCGATCCAGGATCTGCACCCGCTCGGCGATCTGCGAGGCGGACTCGCGCAGTTCGAGGGAGGAAAGGATCAGCTCGACGATCGACCTGATGTCGCCCTCGAAGGTCGACAGACCGTGCTCGGCGGACGTCTGGTCACTGCCCCGGTCGGTGATCTGAGCCATCGCCTCGACGGCCGCTTCGAGATGCGCCAGTGCCAGGTCGATCCGCGGCTCCCGGCGGCCGAGCGCGCCGGCCGCCGCGCCTATCTCGCCATGGGCGCGCATCCACACGGGAAGGGCGGGGTTGTGCCAGTCATCGGGGGCCGGGTGGCCGGCGAGGCGGGAACGGAGGGGGTCGAGGATGGCTGAGAGCGAGCCGAACAGGCCGCCGTCCGCCGCTGCCGGTTCGGGGGCGTCGTCCGTCCCGGAGACCTCGGGTCGGCGTGCGGGACCGGGGGCGTCTGAGGTGGACACTTCCGGGAGGCGGCCCCGGCCGATGAGGTCGACGACCGCGCTGATCATGCCGGCCATGTCCATCGGTGCCCCGTCCGGGCTCGCCTCTCTCAGGACGCCCTCCAGGTCCTGCGTCTCGGCGAGCAGCGCCCGCGACCGCTCCGGTTCGCTGGTGCGCAGGGCGGCGGCGCGCTGCATCAGGACCCTGGCGAGCGTCATCGTCACCATGGGCCGCATCGGATGTCCGATGGGGCAAGCCTCGAACGTCCTGCGGCACTGTTCGACGACCGTGTCGTCGAGGTCGGGCCGCGGGCCGCCCGGACCCACGGTTTCGACCAGGTCGGCGTAGGCGTCGCCCATCAGGTCGTACCAGGGCGGGTCCTGCCCGTCGCTCGCCCCGGCACGGGTGATCTCCCGCAACCGGTGGGCGATCCGCCGGGCTCGCTCCAACTGCGCGGGCTCATGGCCGAACAGGTAGTTCTGCAGGGCGTTGTGGAACTCCGTGCGCGCTGCCAGCACCTCCCGGTCGGTTGGGGTCACCCCCGCGCCTTCGTGAAGGGTCGCCTCTTCGGGAGTCAGCGGGGCGGGGCCGGGCGCCGAGGCGAGCAGAGCCGCCGCCTCACGCGCGCCTTCCGCGTCGAAGGAGCCCGCCGACAGGACGGTGAGGGCGTGGGCGAGTATCCGGTCGAACCCGCCGGGCGCGTCGCCGGAGTCGGCGCCGGCGTAGCGCAGCAGTTGTACGACCTCTTCGAGGACGGCGGGATCGGGCCGTTCCGCGACGCTGGCGGACAGGGCGCTGCCGAGGACTCCCGCCAGGTGCCGGCGCAGCTGCGGGTCGTCCTCGTCCGTGGCGTCGAGGAGTTCCCGGATGGTCGCGATGTCGGAGTCGAGGTGCTCGGGACTGTCGAGGCGGACATCGGCCATCCGGGACAACTGGGTGAGCGTCCGGCGGAGTTCGTCGGGCATGTCCTCCTCCCGCGTGACGTCCGCCGTGATGGCGAGGGCGGCGACCGGCAGCGCGGCCTCGAAGAGTCCGCGGCGCAGCAGGTTCGTCGCCGGGAAACCGGGCGGGGCGGCGGTGAGCGTCTCCTCGGTAAGCTCGCGGCACTCGACGTCCAGCAGTCCGGCGCGGGCGGGCGCGCTGGAGCGCAGGGCTTCGGCTCGCAGCCCGGTGAGGGCTGCCAGGACCGCGACGTGAGCATGCCGGTTCGGATGATCGGCCGGGAGGACGGCGAGGGCGGAGCGGTAGCGGCCGATGCGTTCGTCGGCGCTGTCGTCCGGCTCGAATCCGGCGGTCAGGGAGAGGACTTCGAGATCGAGGTCGATCGGTCGGCCCTCGCGGGCGGCACGCTCCCTTTCCCATACGGCGAAGCGACCGAGCAGCGGTGCGGCCCGTCCCAGGGCCTCCGGGTCGTCGCTCTCGCTCAACGACTCGAACTCCCGGTACGCGGCGAGCATCTCGCTGTGCTCGTCGCTCAAGGCGCCAGCGGAGGCGAGCAGTTCGGTCGCCTCCAAGGCCGCGTCGGCGTCGTCGCACGCCCGCGCGAGCGCGGCGAGCGCCCGGCCGAGGGCGACGGTGACCGCGGTACGTTCGGGGTGAGTGGCCGGGGTGTCGGCGAGGGCCGCCCGCAGCCGGCGTACACCGCACGCGACACGGCCCGCGTCCTGCTCGGCGACGCCCGCGTCGGCGATCACCGCGCCGACGCGCAGGTCGCGTTCACCGGGCCAGGTGACGGGCTGGGCGTCCAGCCTCCGCAGGAACCGCAGCCCGTCCGCGGTCTCCGGGGTGAGGGCGTCGTCCGGTACGGCCGCGACCAGCCGTTCGACCTGCGCGAGCCGGGGGGTGCCGAGCAGCCTGGCGGAGTCCACCACCGTGCGCAGACAGGCCGCGGCCGCCGCCCGCGCCCCGTCGGGGTCGAACAGGCCCGGCTCGGCGGCCAGCCGCATGCACACCTCCCGACCGTAGCGGGCGGCGGCGACCAGCCCGTCCGGGTCGGCCTCCGTCTGGAATCGACACATCCACAAGTCGTGTGCGTAGATGGCCAGTTCGACGAAACCCACGTGGTCGTCGGCGCGTACGGACCCGAGAGCGGCGTCCGACCAGGCGAGCGCGCGGTCGAGCGCCGCCGCCCGCTCTCGAGGTGCTCCGTTCACCGCGACGTCGGCATGCACCGAGCACACCAGGTGCGCGAACCGCGCCTCGTGGGACGGGTCGGCGGGGTCGAAGTTCTCCTTCAAGGATGCGGGGAGTCCGGCCTCCTCGGGCAGGCGCGGGCACAGGAAGCCGAAGGCGGCGACCCCGACCGCTATGTTCTGTGCGGCCTCCGGGTCCTCGGCGCCCTGGTGACGGCCCCAGAACGTCCAGAACACGGCCGCCACCGCTTCGAGATCGATCGAACCCTCGGGCGACGGTGCCGCCTCACCCAGCAAAGCCAGCGCGTCGGCCACCGCCTCCTGGTCACGCAGAAGCGCGGTATCGCCGGTGCTGTGCGCCGTGGTCAGGCGTTCGACCACCCGTTCCCGAAGCTCGGACATCGCCGCCTACATTAGTCTGATCGACTGTCAGTAAGCAGTGTTTATACAGGACTTCGAGGGAGGCCGGGGTGGCAGACGGGGCGAAGGCGCGCGGTGTGTACGAGGACGCCGTGGAATACCTGTGCCGCAATGTCGAGGAGCTGCGCCCGCTCGTCTCCTCCGCCGTCTGGGAGTCGGCCTTCCCGGTCGTACGAGACGCCGATCCGGCCGGTGCCGAGTGGCGGGACGCCGTACGCACGCTGCACGACGCGGTCGAGTCGGCCGGCGTCCCGAACGGGCTCGGACTGCCCGCCACCATGGGCGTCGGCGACTGGCCCGGCGCCCCGACCCCGCGGTCGGTGGGCTGGGTCTGCCCCACGAGCCGCTGCGCCCGGGTCGAACTGCGCGACGGGGCGGCGACCGTCACACCGGCCTGTGAGCTGGCCGGAGGGCCGATGCGCCTGGTGGACGGCTGACCGCGGTGGGCCTGCTCATCGAGCTGCAGAAGCGCATACCCGACGGCTGGTTCCTGCGGCGGCTGCTGCCCGCCGCGCTGTTCGTCGTCGTCGCGGTCGTCGGCGGCGGGGAGTTGGGCCATGCCCACTGGAACGACATCGCCCTCGCGCGCGAGCGGATCGCCGAGGCGCTGCGGACGGGCGGCGGATTGTCCGCGGACGCCGTCGCCTCGCTGGTGCTCGTCGCGGTGCCGGTGGTGGGGACCGCGTTCGCCGTCCCCTATGCGGCGGCCGCGATCGGCTCTCTTGCGTCCGGGGCCTGGCCGTGGTGGCTGATGTCAGTGGGCCGGCGGGTGACCAAGTGGCGGGTACGGCGCTGGGTCGAACCCGACGTGCTGGCCCGGCGGTCCGTGCGGGCCCGCGCCGACGGCCACGCGCTGCGCGCCGACCGGCTCGACGCGCGGGCCGCCCGGGCCAGGACGGGCGGGCGGCCGCAGTCACCGACCTGGTCCGGCGACCGCCTCCGCCGCACCGAGGAGAACGTCGCACGGGAGACCGGCGGCGACGTCGTCAGCGGCTGGACCACCCTCCTGCTCGGTGCGGCCGACCAGCCCCGCGCCGCGCTGGCCGAGGCCCGCGACGCCTATGACGCGGCCTGCGAGGCCCTCGCCTGGAGCGCGGCGTTCACGGTGCTCGGCGCCTGGTGGTGGCCCGCGGCCCCCTTCGGCATCCTCCTCGGCCTGGCCTCCTGGCGCTCGCTGCGTCATGCGGTGCAGGCGCTGTGCCGTACGACGGAGGCGGCGTTCGCGCTGCGCGAGACGGAGCAGCCGAGCGCGCAGCCATGAGCAGGACAGTGGAGGGTCCGACAGCGACGCCGCCCATGTGCACGGCTCCTCGTTGCGTGTTTCATGCCGGTACTACAGCCGGTCGTTCACGTGCCGGTGGTGGTGATCGGAGTCGTTGGCGGTGCATGGGGGTTGATGCTGCCCCGACCGGCCTCGCGGGAGAAACTGCGGGCGATGGTGTGCGGATGATGCAGAGCGACTGAGCCGTCGCCCTGCCCGCCCTCACGGCGTGATCGGTTCGCCGCAGACGCCGCCTTTGGAGACTGCTTCATGGAATTGGCCGGATCCATCTTCGGATGCCTGGATCGGTGACCGGCCCGCAACCGTGCTCTGAGTGAGTGCGCGCGGAGCCAGGCATGGCCCGACTGCCCAGGTGAGGGTGCTTTCGGCATCCTCACGCGGGCAGGATCGCCGGCAAGGCGCGACCTGTATCCCCGGCGCCTCCAAACCAGGCGTCCAACCGCGGCCGCATGTCCCGTGCTGGCCTGAACAGCTCGCTGGATAGGGAGAGTTGGGCGATCGGACGTGATCCGTTGTCAGTGGCGGCCGTCAGCATGTCAGTGATTGCGGGGAAGACACACGATCACTGGGGGAGGACCACATGCCGATTGTCCGGCCGTACGTGCGCTCCGACGGGACGCCAGTACGCGGACACTCCCGATGGGCGCCGGGCGCGCGCCGGGAGATGACCATCTTCGCTGTCTTCGGCCTGGCCGTGTTCGGCATCGGCCATGCCTCGACGGCGAAGGGAACGGACAGCGCGCCGCGCCGGCCGTCGGTGACCTATCCGATCCACTTCGACCACCACACCGGCAGCTTTTCAAGGGATGCCGTGCCGCGTCCGACCGTGTCGTACCCGATCAAGTTCGATGCCCCCGGGCCGAGGAAGTCGGCACCTCAGCCGACGGTGTCGTACCCGATCGACCTCTCCACGCTGGGGGCTGAGCGATGACCCGGCGCCCACCGGCCAAGCGACGAACCACGGGCCGCCGACGTGGTCAGAAGAACGCGCAGGCCGCCATACCGGCTGCCGCCGCAGGGGCCGTGATCGCGGTGATGGTGGTCCACTGGCTCCTCGCGCACTGGTGGCTGCTCCTGATAGCGGCTGTCCTCGTGGTCCTGGGCGGCTCCTGGTGGTGGCGGCAGCGCATGCAGCGCGCGGAGCAGGAACGGAACCGGGCACGGGCTCTGCGTTATCAACTGGCGCAGCTGGATGCACTGTCCCACCGCCAGTTCGAGCACGCGATCCGGGATCTGATGTACCGGGACGGCTGCGGCGATGCCCTCCAGGTCGGCGGGCGGGGCGACCTGGGAGCGGACGTGAAGGCCACCGATCCGCTGGGACGGCGCTGGGTGATCCAGTGCAAACACCGCCGCAACGGTGCCCAGGGCGCGCCGGTGGGCACCCCGGAGCTACAGGTGCTCAACGGCACAGGCCGCCCGGTCCACAAAGGCGATGTCGTGGTGATGGTGACCAACGGCAGGATTACCCAGCCCGGCCGGGTCTTCGCCCGGCAGCAGCGGCTGCACCTCGTCGACCGTCATGTACTGGCGTCGTGGGCCGCGAGTTCGAGGCCTTTGTGGGAACTGCTGCCCGCCCTCCCACCGCCTCACAGGCCGTCACAGCTCTCCTGAGCTCTGCTGCCGACCCCGTTGGCGCACCGTTCCTCGCCCTGCGCCTTGCTTGCTCCGGCTGTGTATGTGAGAGCAGTTGCGCACGTTGTCGCCACGTCCAAGGGTACGAGCTTGGCGGGCCGGTGCGTGCGCGGGACCGGCATGCTGCGGGGCGCGGTCTTCCTGTCGTGGCCGCTGCCTGAACAGAAGGATTGACCAGTTGATGAAGGGGGGCTTCCTGCGTGATTCTTTTGTACGCCTTCCGTGACCAGGACGGTGTCTGGCGGGGTGATCGAGACGCAGCGATTGCTGATCCGCAACCGTCTACCGGAACCTTGACCATGGCGAACGGGCCCGTGGAGGAGGCCGGTGTGTTCGCCGGGCAGACGTTGACCGTGTTGGTCGCCACGTGTGACCTGGAAGCCAGCCAGAGCGCCTGCCGACTCGACGATGGGCGTGAGGTGACGGCGTCCTGGCATGTTCACGAGCTACTTGCCCCTCCGTATCCGCCGGATCGCCGTAGTGTCGCACCCGCTCACATGACGTCACCGGGTGCAGAGACCGCTCCTCCCCGGGTCACGTTGGAGGTCGTCGAGGCCGGTCGCCGCTACTGCCTGGCCGTGGAGCCGGCGATCGAGGGCCGGGCGGAGGTGACGGTCCTGGTCTGTTCTGCCGACGGTGTCATTCAGGGGGAGCTGACGGGAGAGTTGCCTCTGGCCGATCTGGGCGCAATGGGACGGCTGATCACTGCGGCTGCCGCAGCATCCGCGGACTCGGCCGCCGCGACAGCGGCCTCTTCCACCGCCAGAGCGTCGCCGGCGGCTGGTGCGGCTGGTGCGGCGGACGGCGGTCGTGCGGTCCGCCCAGGCGCCGCGTGGACACCGGAGGATGAAGAGCGCCTGTGCCGACTGCATCAGTCGGGCAAGGAAGTCGCCGAACTCGCAGGCGAGTTGGGGCGATCCGAGAACGCGATCCGCTGGAAGCTCTACAGTCTCAAACTCGCGCCCTATCCAGCCGATCTGGTACCTGCGCCGAGGCATTCCGCCTCAGTGCAGGCACAGGCTGCTCAGCCCAAGGCGTACACCGTGGCGGAGAAACGGCAAAGCCATCCGCGGGCGTACGAGCGGTGGAGTCCCGAAGAGGACGAGAGGCTGGCCCGCATGCATGCGGACGAGGTGCCGGTGGCGGAGATGGCCCGCGAACTGGGCCGTAACGAGGGAGCCATCGCATCCCGACTGGAGAAGATCCTTCCGCCCTTCTGATGGGCAGTCCAACCAGGGCCCGGCTGTGAGTGGCGGACTTTGAGGAGGCAGACGGGAGAGTCGTCGGCGCTGGTGCTGCGGACAGCGGGAGGGGTGCTGGTGGCAGGGTGCGACGCGCTGTCCTTGTCATCAGCGTCGGGATGTGGGCGCCCATTCGGCTGTGGCACCTGGCTCGCACGGCGGGCTGTGTGTGCTTGCCCCACCGGCGAGTTCGCCGGCCGGTGCGAGGAGCATCGAGCGGAGGAGCGGGGGAGCGGGGGAGCGGGGGAGCGGGGGAGCCGGGGGGGTGAGGGAGCCGGGGGGGTGAGGGAGCCGGGGGGGTGAGGGAACGGGCGAGAGCGGCGCGTGTGACTTCGCGCGATAGATGGCCGGAGGCGGGCGGACAGGCGCAGGTCATCGCGTCGTGGCGTGTCGTAGCCGGCCATTTAGTCGACCGGTAGTTGGCCACCGGGCATGTCGAACGGCTGCTCCCGCCGGGCGCTTGTCTTCTCGCTCCGGAGCGGGCTTAGGACTCCTCACAAAAGTGGTGGGTTTGCCCTGGTCAGAGATTGGTGTCGTGGACGAGGCCGCCGGGTAGCGGGACGTGGTCAGCCGCGTAATCGCACGCGATAAACCCGGCGACGTCGGCGGTCATCCCCGGGATACTGGTCGCCCATGGATGAGGTCAAAGTCGTCGTCGCCCATTCCGAACGCGCGACCCTGCGCGTCGGCGACGTGTTCTTGAAGGTGGACGCCGATCAGGCGCGCATCGACGTCGAGGTCGAGGCGATGGCCCTGGCGCCGGTCCCGACCCCGGAGGTCCTGTGGTGTAAGCCGCCCGTGCTCGCGATGGCTGCACTACCGGGGACGACGCTCGGGCGCCTCGGCGGGCCGTCGACCGGATCGCCGGCGGCGTGGGCCACGGCGGGCGCCGTAATCCGAAAACTGCATGACGCGCCGTTGCCGGTCCGGGCCGGCCGGGCCGGGCGGAGCATCGTCGCGTTGGCGGCGGAACTCGACGACGAGTGCGAGTTGCTCGTGACGAACGGTGTCCTGCCCGCTGACCTGGTCATCCGCAACCGCCAGGTTGCCGAGGCCGCGCTCCGGCCGTGGACTCCGGCGTTCACGCACGGCGACCTGCAGATCGCGCACGTCTTTGTCGACGGCGGCGAGGTCACCGGCATCATCGACTGGTCCGAGGCGGGCCAGGGTGATGCCCTGTACGACCTCGCCACCTTCACGCTCGGACACGAGGAGCACCTCGACGACGTCATCGCCGGCTATGGCACCGACGTCGACCTCGACGTGATTCACGCGTGGTGGTCGTTGCGAAGCCTGCTGGCGGTCCGCTGGCTGATCGAGCACGGCTTCGACCCCTTCGCGCCGGGCTGTGAGGTCGACGTGCTGAGATCCCGGATGTGAGGCTGCGCGGGCTCGTCTGCTACGTGTGCGTTCTGACGCATCGAGTAGGGGATCCCCTGGGGCGATCGCCCGCCCTACGCTCAACAAAGTGCGGTGCGCAGTTGTCAGCAGATGACGGCGCAGCCGAGGGCGACGAACGCGTGGTGGATGTCGTCGCGGATCTCCCAGCGGATGCGCAGGCGGCGGAACCAGTGCAGCAGCGCGATCGCTCCTCCCACGACCCAGCGGTACACGCCCAGGCCGGAGCCGTGCCCGGTGTCCCGTCTGGGGTGCGGAGCCCGGCGGTCTGCGGCTGCGCCGTGTGGACGCGGGTGACCGGAAGCGTTGCCGCAGGCAGGCAGTGGCGGGCCCGAGGGCCCCGGCTGCGTGCCCGCCGGGTCGGTGTGTCAGAGCTTGGCGAGCCGGTCCACCAGCAGCTCCACCCTCGGCTCGGCGTCCTCGGGCAGCAGGCGGCCCGCACGGGTCAGGGTCGCAAGGCCGTGCAGGGCCGCCCAGAACACCTCGGTGAACAGCCCCGGGGGCACGCCGTCGCCGGCGACGTCGGCGAGAGTCTCCAGCAGGGCGGCGAAGGCGTCCTTCAGAGGCTCGGGGGTGTCCTCCTGCGCGTATGCCAGGCCGCCGTCGAGCTGGAACAAGGCGTCGTAGACCGCCGGGTTGCGTACGGCGAAGTCGAGGTAGGCGCGGGCCAGGGCGGCGACCCGGGCGCGCGGGCCGTCCGCGGCGGAGGTCGCGGCCCGCACCGCCGTGGCCATCTCGGTGGCGCCCTGAAGGGCGACGGCGCCGATGATCTCGCGCTTGCCGCGGAAGTGGCTGTAGAGGACGGGCTGACTGTATTCGATCCGCTCGGCGAGCCGGCGGGTGGTGACTGCGTCCCAGCCCTGCTGCTCGGCGAGTTCGCGGGCTGTCGCCACGATGAGGCGCTCGCGCTCCGCACGTTCGCGCTGCTTGCGTTCCTGTACCGACATGTATTGATTCTAGCATCGCTAGACAAGCGAGCGACAGCAGTACTAGCGTTGCCTCATCATCTAGCAACGCTAGTTCAGGAGGGATCGTCATGCTCAACGCACTCGAGGTCGTCACCACCGTCATCGTCGGCCTGATGGTGGGGGTGGAGGTCTCCGTCGCCTTCATCATGAACCGGATCCTGGACGCGCTTCCCGAGGACAGCGGCCAGCTCGGCCGCGCCCACGGCGGCCGGATGCTCGGCGCCCTGATGCCGTTCTGGTACATCGGCTCGCTCGTCCTCAGCGCGATCTGGGCCGTCGCCGGATGGCACCACCCCGGTGCCGGACTCGTCGCCACCGCCGCCGGACTGCTGATCGTCAGCGTGGTCATGTCGATGCTGCTGCTCGTCCCGATCAACAACCGGGGCAAGACCTGGACCCCCGAGAACCGGCCCGCCGACTGGAAGGAGCAGATGAACCGCTGGGACCGCTACCACTACGTCCGCGTCGCCGTCATCATCGCCGCCTTCGCCCTGCTCGCCACCGCCCTCGTCTGATACCACCGCTGCCGCGACATGCGCTGGTTCGCCCCTGTATCGACGGCTTTCGCCCCGTCGAGGTGAGCCCGAGAGGGCTCCGGATTACTGAGCTCTTTCAGTGTGGCCTCTGATCGGGTGACGGGTCGGTGTCCCACAACGCACGAGGCTCCCGTGCCGTTGAGAGAGGTGTTCGACGTCTCAACTCATCAGCGCAGGAGCCTCGTTGGTTCCCTATACTGCCGCACTCGACCTGCCGCACGCCCTCGTCGAGTGGGTAACCATGCTCATCGTCACCCGTGAGGGTGACCGACGCTGCAAGCTCCCGCCTCACCAGCGTGCTCTCGTCGCCCTGGTCTACCTGCGCCGGCACGACCCGCTTACGCAGATCGCCGCCGGGTTCGGCATATCCGTCGGCACCGCCCACGCCTACGTCACTGCCGTCGTCGACCACCTCGCCCGGCGGGCGCCCGGCCTGCTGCGAGTCCTGAGGGAGACCGATCCTGAGCACGTCCTGCTCGACGGCACGCTCGCCGAGTGCGACCGGGTCGGCGACAGCCGGGCCGACTTCTCGCACAAGCACCGCCGACACGGCGTGAACGTGCAGGTCGTCGCCGATCCTGCGGGCGAGCTGCTGTGGATCTCGCCCACACTGCCCGGACGCACCCACGACCTGACCGCAGCCCGCACCCACCGAATCATCCGGATCTGCGAACGCCAGGGCGTGCCCATCCTCGCCGACCGCGCCTACATCGGGGCCGGCCCCTGGGTGACCACGCCGATCAGGCGACTCCCGCACCAGGACCTCACCCCGACCCAGCGGACGATCAACCGAGCCCTGTCGGCGGCGCGGGCGCCAGTCGAACGAAGCATCGCGAGACTGAAGTCCTGGCGGATCTTCCGCAGAGCCCGCTGCAGCCCCAACCGCATGACGGTCATCGCCAAAGCCGTCCTCACCCTCGAGAGGCAACGCTGAAAACCCTCACTGACCGCGGGCCGACGCCGCGCCGATGGCGCACAGTCCCCACTCCCCGGGCGGCAGCTGACCACCCCAATCCCGACATTCGGGAACGCAGCTGCCGCTCCGATCCCACTACTGCGATCCCGGCAAGCTACGCCCCTTGATCGGCCGCGTCCGCGTGGCCTGATCAGGCCCCACGCGACTCAGCAAGCTCCATGAAGCTCACCAAGCTGACGAAGGCTCACAAGGAGAAGAACAATGTCGCTGAAGAAGATCAATACCGTACTGGCCGCCGCCTTCATCCTCTGGTTCGGGGCGGAGTTCATCCTGAGCCCGGAGACGACGGCGCCGGGCTTCGGCCTGCCGAGCTGGCCGTCCGGCGACGGCGACGGCTTCCTGATCATCAAGGGAATCCGCGACGTCGTCTTGGCCCTGGTCCTGGGCATCCTGCTGGTGACGGCCACCGCCGGGCGCTGGGCTGGGTGCTGCTGGTGGAGGCCCTCGCCGCGTACGGCGACATGGCCACCGTGCTGGCCCACCACGGCTCCGTGGCCACCGCGCTCGGCGTCCACGGCCTGACCGCGACACTGATGGTGGTCAACGGCCTGCTGATAATGCGCGAGACCCGCAAGGCCGCAGCCGCTCCGGCAACACCCGCCCCGCAGACCGCCTAACGCCACCCTGGCGCGTGTCGGTATTCGCCTGTCAGTGCCTGCTGGGAAAGGCGAGGCGCGCGATCTTCTTCCAGCGGGCGGCGGCCTGGACCCGTTTCTCCGGGATGGCGCAGCGCGGCCCCCTGCCCTGACTCTCATAAACGGTCCTTTGCCCGAACAAGATCGAGAAGGGCCGTACGGAGATCGCGAAATGTGACCTTCAGGGCTTCACTACGCTGAATCTTCAGTGGTGTTCGCCGGCAAACATTCAGGTTGATGTGACTGAGGGTTTTCAGCGTTGCCTCTCGAGGGTGAGGACGGCTTTGGCGATGGCCGTCATGCGGTTGGGGCTGCAGCGGGCTCTGCGGAAGATCCGCCAGGACTTCAGTCTCGCGATGCTTCGTTCGACTGGCGCCCGCGCCGCCGACAGGGCTCGGTTGATCGTCCGCTGGGTCGGGTTGAGGTCCTGGTGCGGGAGTCGCCTGATCGGCGTGGTCACCCAGGGGCCGGCCCCGATGTAGGCGCGGTCGGCGAGGATGGGCACGCCCTGGCGTTCGCAGATCCGGATGATTCGGTGGGTGCGGGCTGCGGTCAGGTCGTGGGTGCGTCCGGGCAGTGTGGGCGAGATCCACAGCAGCTCGCCCGCGGGATCGGCGACGACCTGCACGTTCACGCCGTGTCGGCGGTGCTTGTGCGAGAAGTCGGCCCGGCTGTCGCCGACCCGGTCGCACTCGGCGAGCGTGCCGTCGAGCAGGACGTGCTCAGGATCGGTCTCCCTCAGGACTCGCAGCAGGCCGGGCGCCCGCCGGGCGAGGTGGTCGACGACGGCAGTGACGTAGGCGTGGGCGGTGCCGACGGATATGCCGAACCCGGCGGCGATCTGCGTAAGCGGGTCGTGCCGGCGCAGGTAGACCAGGGCGACGAGAGCACGCTGGTGAGGCGGGAGCTTGCAGCGTCGGTCACCCTCACGGGTGACGATGAGCATGGTTACCCACTCGACGAGGGCGTGCGGCAGGTCGAGTGCGGCAGTATAGGGAACCAACGAGGCTCCTGCGCTGATGAGTTGAGACGTCGAACACCTCTCTCAACGGCACGGGAGCCTCGTGCGTTGTGGGACACCGACCCGTCACCCGATCAGTGGCCACACTGAAAGAGCTCACTGATTCCCAATCGTCCTTGTCAAGCCGGCTGGGGCGGCTCGGGCGTCCAGTGCCGTTGATCCCGGATGAGAGCCACAGGACGTCGAGCCGACGGCGAGCGAGTGCGAGGATCGCCTGCTTGTGGCTCTTGCCCTTGTTCCTCTTGCGGTCGTAGAACGTCTTCGACGTAGGGCAGAAGCGCGCGGCGATCTGGGCCGAGAGGTAGAAGACGCGCGGGAGCCGGCGGTGGTAGCGATGTGGTCGGCGCATGTTTCCGCTGATCCGGCCTGAGTCCCGTGGGACCGGCGCGAGACCGGCGACTCCGGCAAGCCGTCCCGTGCTGCCGAAGGCGTCCAAGTCCTTTCCGGTGCAGGTAATGAACTCCGCCCCCAACAACGAACCCATTCCGGGCATGCTGACGATCACTTCCGCGTCGCGCTGCTCACGGAAGCGGGCAGCGATCTGCAGGTCGATGCCGGCGATCTCCTCGTCCAGCGCCAGCACGGCCTTGGCCAGGGTGCAGACCGCGGCTGCGGCCGTGGCCTTCCGGCGACAGCGGTGTGCTGGGCCTGCGCCGCGGCCGCTGCAGTGTCCGCCAGGGCCTGGGCGCCACGGACCCTGCGGTTCTTCAACGAACTCGTCAGCCGTCTCGCACCGATCCGGCGCAGGGCTGCCAGCATCTGATAGACAGTCAGCAGAGTGAGCGGGCCTTTGGGCGCGGCGTAGCCGAACGCCCGCTCCAGGGCGGGGAAGTACTCCAGCAGCTGAGCCCGCAGGCGGTTGATGGCCCGCGTTGCGGTCGGCCGCCAGGTCATAGTGGCGAGCGGTGAGGATCTTCAGGTCCACCGCGATCTCGCCCCAGCCCTTCAGGGCGGGCGGCTCCGCCCGCGCTAACCCGTCGCCAAGGAGGGAGCGTTCTTCGACGAGGTCGGAGAAGATCCCGCTGGGCGGGGTGGTGGGCGAGGAGTGGCGCAAGGCGGTGGTGGATGAGCGCGGCCGGGCAGAGCGCATCCCGGACGAGCTGTGTGGGCTGGTCAGCCTCCGGGACGCGCTGCGGCGGCGGGAAATCTGGGTGCGGGGGCGAACCGGTGGCGGAACCCGGAGGACGATCTGCCGCCGGACTTCGAGTGTGAACCCCTACGGGCCGGTTCGAGCTGGACATGAACGCCCACCTCGAAACGGCCGCAGCCGCGGCGGCGGCCAAGGTACCCGGCCCCCGTCCCCGTGCCCGGAGTGCCCACTGCTCAGTCGGTGGGCGGCCGGGCAGGCTCGGTCTGAACGACCGCCCGGGCCTCCTCGCTCCGGTACGACCACGTCAACTTCCTCGGCCGTTGCTTCCTGCACCGGGCCTGCGGCACCGGGCCGACCCGACCGCATGGCACGCGTGATCCGGCACGTCAGGGGATCTGGGTCTCGATGTGGGCGAGGTGGGTGGCGAGGATCTCTTCGAATGCGGCGCGGCGGTCTGCTCCGAGGGGGCGGATGTCGCGGGCGAAGTGGGCCAGGGCGGGGAAGCGTTCGGGGTCGGCGCCGAGCACGGCGACGCGGAACTGCTCCATGCCCTGTTCGTACTCCTTGGGGGTGAGGGTGCTGATGCCGGCCTCGGAGGAGATCAGCGCGGCGAGGAGGATGACGATGCGGTGGTATCGCACCGGGACCTCCTCGTCGGGCAGGCCGGATGCGCGCAGGGACTGCAGCAGCTCCTCCATGACCAATCGGGATCCGGTGCCGCCGGACCCGTAGTGTCCCCACACCACGGCGAGTTGGGGCTGCTCGCCGAACGCCTCGCACAGGCGTAGGCCCAGGGCGGTGATGCGCTGCTGCCAGTCGCCTTCGGGGCGGTAGCCGTCCATGGCGGCCAGCAGGATCCGGTCGGCAGCGGCGCGCAGCAGTTCGGTCTTGTTGCGGAAGTGCCGGTAGAGGCTGGAGGAGTCGGTCCCGAGCACTGCGGCGAGTTTGCGCACGCTGAACGACTCGGCGTCGCTCGTGCGCAGCAGTTCCGCCGCCGTGTCCAGGATCTCCTCGGTCGACCATCGCTTTCGGCCAGCCATCTCGCCCCTCTCGTCCGGCCCAGCCTAACCTATGCACTTGCTGATGCACGCACTGCGTGCATAATGATGGCAACGCACTGCCCGGCCACAACGACGCACCCGGCATCCGGCCGGGAGGGGAGAAGGAGACATGAGCGAGCTCACTACCGCGTTACGACCGCCGGAGCCGGACTTCTCGGTGATAACGGCCGAGGAACTGTGTGCCTACCGCGACGCGGAGAACCGCTTCCGGGCCTCCAGCGCGGCGCGGGCGATCCTGGGAGAGCCGGACACCGGCGCCGCGATCGATTGGCAGGAGATCGCGCTGCCCGGCCGCGACCTACGGGTCCGGGTCTACCGGCCGGCGCCGACGGGAGACGACGAAGTCGCAGCCCGAACCGACCTGCCACTGGTGGTCCATGTCCACGGAGGCAGCTTCGTGGGCACGGCGGTGCAGTGCGACTGGACCAACAGCCACCTCGCCGCGCGGCTGCCCGCCCTCGTCGTCTCGGTCGAGCACCGCCTCCTCGCCCCCGGCAGCCCACTCGTGAACGCCGCCGACGACGGCTGGGACGTGCTCCGGCACGTGATTCGGCACGCCGCGCAGTGGGGCGTCGACCCGGCGCACGCGGCCGTCTTCGGTGAGAGCTGCGGCGCGCTGATCAGCGCGCTGACGGCCATCCGGGCCAGGGAGGCCGGGCTGGAGCTCAAGGCGCAGGTGCTGGTCAACCCCGCAGTCGACGTGACCGGGACGATGTTTGAGTACCCCTCGATCGCCGAGTACGCATACAGCCCGACCCGGGCCCTGCCGCTACTGCGGCTCTTCCAACGGCTCGCCGTCCCGCCGGGATTCGGCGCCGACGCCGTCTCGCCGCTGTATGCGGACGACCTGAGCGGGCTCGCCCCGGCGCTGGTGGTGGTGCCCACCCAGGACGCGGTCGCCGACCACGGCCGCCGCTACGCCGAGCGGCTGCGCGAGGCAGGGACCTCTGTGCGGCTCTCCGAATACCCAGGCGCAAAGCACGCGTTCCTCACCCTGCCCGGCGTGGAACCACAGGCCGAGGCCGCCCAGGCGGAGATCCTCGCGTTCCTCCGCGCGGCCCTGGCAAAGTGACGGAGGAATAGTGCACCGCACACTTGGACCCGATGGCACGGCGGTCTCCCGACTTGGCCTCGGCTGCATGAGCATGACCGGCACCTACGGCCCCACTGACCCACGCGAGGCTGCGGCCACTGTGCTGGAGGCCCTCGATTCGGGCGTCACCATGTTCGACACCGGCGACTTCTACGACGACGGAGCAAACGAGGAACTCCTCGGCCGAACCCTCGCACCGCACCGCGACCGCGCCGTGCTGGCCACCAAGACCGGAGTCCGCCGCACCGCCGAGGGCCTGGTGCCCGCCGGCTCACCCAACGATCTGCGGCTTGCCTGCGAAGCGTCGTTGCGCCGGCTGCGCACCGATCACCTCGACCTCTACTACCTCGCCCGTATCGACCCTGCCGTCCCTGTCGAGGAGTCCGTCGGCGCCCTGGCCGACATGGTCGCCCAGGGCAAGGTGGGCCACATCGGCCTGTCCGAAGTCTCGGCCGCCACCCTCCGCCGCGCCCACGCCGTCCATCCGATCAGCGCCGTCCAGACCGAGTACTCGCTGTGGGAACGCCATGTCGAAACCGACATCCTGCCCACGATCCGCAGTCTCGGCGCCACCCTGATCGCCTACAGCCCTCTCGGCCGGGGCCTGCTCACCGGGGCCGTCCGCAGCACCACGCGCTACGAACCCGGCGACTTCCGCGCCACCGCTCCCCGCTACAACGGCGAAGACCTCAAGGCCAACCTGGCCATCGTCGACGCCATCACCCACCTCGCCGCCAAGAACGCCACCCCCGCCCAGATCGCCCTCGCCTGGCTCCTCACCCGCGGCAGCGACGTCATCCCCATCCCCGGCAGCTCCCGTCGCACCCACCTGCGCGACAACCTGGCCGCCCTCGACCTGCACCTGACCGCCACCGACCTCGGTGACATCGACGCCGTCGTCCCCGATACCGGGGCCCGGGGGGCCCGATACGGCGACCACGGCATCGCCCTGATCGACCAATGAAGAGAAATGAAGAGGACTGACGAGAGAGGCATCCTGATGACGCAACCACCCCATGTACGAGGGCCAGTCGCAGCGATGTACGTGGGCCTGGCGCTCACTGTCCTCGCGACGATCGCCACGTACGTCGATCGCGGCACCACCCATCTGCTGGCCGACCACATCCGGGCCGGCTATCCCGACTACTCCCAGGCGCGGGTCGACTCGGCCGTCGCCACGTACCTGGTCGTGTCGTCCGTCATCGGAGCGCTCGGCGTCCTTGGCTGGCTCACGGCGGCCTGGGCCGTCAAGGCAGGCAAGCGGTGGGCCCGCCCCGCCGCGACCGTGATGTTCATCCTCGGTACCAGCGCCGGACTGGCCGGGCTGCTGACCAAGGACACCTCCGGCGCGACCGGACTGCCGCCGGAGCTGGGGTGGGCCGGGACGATTCCCTGTCTGGCGGGCGTTCTCGCGGTCACATCGCTGTGGAGAAGAAGGCGACCGGCGTGACGACGCCTCGGTTCGACTCCGCACGCAACCATCGCGACCCTACAGAGCCGCACCACACGAGCCACGACCACCGCGCACCACGGAGGACGACACAGTGCAGCGAATCGGCATCACAGGAGTGGGCGAGATCGGCAAGGCCCTCGTCGAGGGCCTGCGCAGCGGGGGCGGTGCGTCGCCGGAGGTCTTCCTCTCTCCCCGGGGAGCCCGCGTCGCCGCCGAACTGTCCGAGCGCTTCGAGGACATCCAGGTGTGCGCCGACAACCAGGAGGTGGTGGACCGCTCCGAATTGGTGATCATTGCCGTGCGCCGCCAGGACCACCACGAGGCGCTCGCCGGGCTGAAGGTGGCCAATGACAAGACCGTGGTCAACCTGATGGCCGGCGTCGCCATCGACGACCTGCGTCGAACCCTCGCCACCGGCGCCCCGATCGTCCGCGCCATCCCGCTGCCCGCCGTGCGCGAGCGTCGCTCCGTCACCGTGACCTGCCCCTCGCACCCGGTGGTGGACGCTCTCTTCGAACAGCTGGGCGGGGCGCTCTCCGTCGCGGACGAGGACGCCTTCAACGTCTTCTCCGCACTGACCGGGACCCTCACCGCCCACTACGTCTACCTCGCCACGCTCACCTCGTGGGCCACCGACCACGGCATCGCCCCCGACGCCGCCGACCAGTATGTTCGCGGCCTCTTCCAGAACGTCGGCCGCTCACTGAATGAGGCGAGCCGCCCTCTGCATCAACTTGCTGCCGACCACGAGACGCCCAATGGGAACAACGAGCGGATCCGCACCACGTGGTTCGATCCGGCCAACGCCGCAGCCCTCAAGGAGGCCCTGGACGGCCTCCTCTCCGATCTGAAGTAACAGCCTCCCGGTGGGGACTGGCGCCCGCGACCTGGAACGGCGACCCCTTGCACGCCTCTCGCAAACGGTGCCGTCCTTTGTGCGAGCAAGATCAAGAGGTGGCCGCCGGGCCACCTCCGATCCTCGATCAACTCTCAGAAACTGTTCTCACTCGCAAGCGGGACGGACCCATTCTGAGACTTGCGAGGTGCGAAAATCCGGAGCCTATGACGGACCCTCAGCAGCCATCTACGGCCGAACGGTCGGACGCCTGCGACGTCGAGCAGAGCGCCTGTCCGCAGTGTGAGGCACCACCCGGCTCACCCTGCCCCTCGCGCGTCGGCGCGCTCGCCTCCGCCTACCAAACCCGCCGCTTCACCATGGTCCCCCGGACTGAAGAAGGCGCCGCGTGCCAACCCGGGCTGGCCGCAGCCCCGGGCGCCCCTGGCGCCTCTGGCGGCCCGGCACCCCGCCCCCGGCACCCATCGACCCGGTTCTGCCGAGCGCGGACATCCCATCGGCTACGCCCGTTGCTCGACCCTCGGGCAGGAACTCGTCTCCCAACTCGACGCGCTCAGCAAGCACGGCATCCCGAGGGACAAAATCTTCAACGAGAAGATCAGCACCCGCGTCCGCGTACGGCCGGCCTTCGAGGTGGCGCTGAGGACGGCGCGGGAGGTCAAGGCGTACGTTCCGCACTGCCGGGTCATCTGTACGAGATGAAGCGGCTCGGCCGCGATGCCGCGAACTGACCGCGCTCGCCGACCACCTCACCGCCCGCGGACTGGTCCTGGGAATGCCGGCCGGGCCCCTGCCTGGCATCTACGCCCCCATCGGGCCGGGGAAGCTGCTGTTCGCATTCTTCGCCGCGATGGCGGAGACCGAACGGGAGATCATCCGGGAGTCGACGCTGGAGGGGCTCGACACCGCCACCCGCAAGGGAAAGCACGGCGGTCGGCCACCGGTCATCACCGAGGACATGCGGCACACCAAGCTGCGGCGCCGGGCGAACGGGGAGTGGGTCGAACAGATCCAGCCGGACCTGATCATCCCCACTGGCAAGCGCAAGGGACAGAATCCCTCCGTCGCCGGCAGCCACCGGGCTCCCGCGGAGCACGCCAAGCGCGAGACGTACCCCGAGGCCGTCGCCCAGGCGCAGCACGACTTCGCCGCCCTCACCGGCAGCGAGGTTCCTGAACCTCACACAGAAGCCAAGGCCCTAACGATACGCTGAGTTACTTCTCGCTTTGCGGCAGCTTCGGGGGAGAACAGGGCCAAGTCGTCCACGAGCGTGGTGGCGGAGGCGGCTTTCCAGGACCGCCTGTGGCGTACGGTCCTGGAGTCGCTCGCGGACCTGGCAAGCATCCGCGTCGTGCGCTGTGTCGTCGATCCCGAACTCGCCGGCGTGCGCATCACCCGCCGAGCCGCCGAAGTGCTTTGGCACGCCGTTCACGTGGACGCCGATCTCCTGCACCGCATCGCGGAGGGGGAACAGCGGATCGAGTCGCGGGTCCCGGTTTCGCCGCAACGTCCCCTGCCTGGTCGTGGACACCACACAAGGCTGGAAGCCGTCCCTAGGCGGACCGGATCGTCGAACTCGCCATGCTCAGGAGATCGCCCGCAGGCGGGCCGGGGTCGGCTGGGTGAGCCGGTCGAGGTGGGCGGCGGTGTCCTCGTCTGCGGGGAGCATGACGAGGAGCTGCTGGGCATCGGCGGTGAGGTCCAAGGTCTCGCGCAGCAGGCGGAGTTCGGGCCCGGCCGGGTGCTGGAGGCGGAGCGGGCCGCGGCGGGGAACGCGGTGGTTGCCCAGGCGGCGGGTGAACTCGGGGCCGGCCACGGGGGCGAGTTCGGTGCTGAGCCACTCGGAGTTCTCGGCCGAGGGGCCGAGCCAGAGATCGAAGGCCTGCTCGTCGGCGACCTCGTCCCAGTCGGGGAAGAGGGCGCGGGACCGGGGGTCGGTGAAGACGTAGCGGGTGAGGTTCGGAGCCGGGACGTCGAGCAGGCCGGCCGCGCCGAGGACGGCGGCGTAGCCGCTCGTGTGGGCGAGGATGTCGCCGAGGCGGTTGGTGACGGCGGCGACGCCCGGTTCGAGCAGGCGCAGGGTCTGGTGGACGGCCGGGCGGACATCGCGGGGCGGCGGGGCGGGCCGGGTGCGGCCGGCGCAGGCGCCGCCGGTGATCTTCGCGAGGTAGCGCAGGTGGCCTCGCTCGGCGGGGTCGAGGCTGAGGGCGTCGGCGAGCGCGTGGACCACGGCGGGGGAGGGGTTGCGGTCGCGGCCCTGCTCCAGCCGGGTCAGGTACTCCACGCTGATGCCGGCGCGGACGGCCAGGTCGGAGCGGCGCAGCCCGGGCGAGCGGCGGCGGCCGTAGTCGGGCAGACCGAGCGTCTCGGGCTGGATGCTGTCGCGCTTGGCGCGGATGAAGTCCCCCAGTGGTGTGCCCATGCGGCGAGCGTAACGGTTGGCGGCAGCACGGAGGGTGGCCCTGCGGGGGCCAGCCTGGGCGCGGTCTGGTTGCGGCCGGCGGGCGGGCCGATGGTGGTGGCCATGGAGAACAACACGCACAAGCTGGTGATCCTCGTCGGCAGCGTCCGGGAGGGCCGGTTCGGCCCGGTGGTGTCCTCGTGGGTGGCCGAACAGGCCGTCGCACACGGCGGGTTCGAGGTGGAGGTGGTCGACCTGGCCGAGGTGGACCTCCCACTGGCGCTGCCCGCCGCCTCGCCGAAGTTCGCGGGCGCCGACTACCCCCGCCCGGCCGGGATGGCCGGCCTGGCCGAGGCCCTGGAGGGCGCGGACGCCTTCCTGATTGTCACGCCGGAGTACAACCACAGCTACCCAGCCTCGCTGAAGGCCGCCATCGACTGGCACTTCACCCAGTGGACTGCCAAGCCGGTCGCCTTCGTGAGCTACGGCGGCGCGGCCGGCGGCCGGCACGCCGTGCTGCACCTGGAGAACGTGCTGACCGAGCTGCACGCGGTGACCATCCGGGACGGCCTGGCCTTCCCGAACTACTTCACCGCCTGGACGGACGGCCGCCCGGACGACCCGCAGGCGGCCGGCTACGCCAAGACCATGCTCGACCAACTGTCGTGGTGGGCGGGCGCGTTGAAGCAAGCGCGGGCCGCCGAACCGTACCCGGCGTGAGCGGGGGGAACGACGGAGTACGTCAAGCCCGGCGGCACCGACCCGGCGGTCGGCCGGATCGCGCTCGGCTGCATGGGCTTCGGCGGCAGCGGCCGCGGGCACAACCGGTGGGCGCTTGACGAGGAGGCCGCAGCGGCGGTCTTCCGGCGGGCGGTCGAGCTCGGCATCACCTTCTGGGGCACCGCCAACGTGTACGGCGGCGGTGCCCCGGAGGAGCTGGTCGGCCGCGCGGTCCGGCAACACCCGGCGCGAAGACGTCGTCCTCGCGACGAAGGTGGGCCTGCCGATGCGCGACGGCCCGGGCGGCTTCGGGCTGTCCCGCGCGGACGTCGACCGGCCGATCCTGGACTCCGTGCAGTCCTTCGCGCGGGCCCGGTGCCTGCCGATGGCGCAGGTCGCGCTCGGCTGGGTGCTGGGCACCCCGGTGGTCACCGCCCCGGTCGTCGGCGCGACCCGCCCGGGCCACCTGGACGACGCAGCGGCCGCGCTGAACGTCCGGCTGACCGCCGACGAACTCGCTGTGCTGGAGCGTCCGTACACGCCCCGGCTGCCCGCCGGGTTCTGAGCACGCCCTGGCGCACTACGACTTCGCCGCCCTCACCGGCAGCGAGCACACACGAGGCGGAGCAAGGCTTTTCGGTTCACCGAGTGGAACCGGGAGGGTGCCCGTGACTTCCAGCGTCGCCACAGCGTCGAACCGGCGATCGGTGTGTTGCCCGGTCGGCGGTGTGGGTTCTTGCTCGACGCCCAGGAGCTGCCCGCCTGGTGGGATCGCTGATTGGCATAGTTCGCCGGTTGGCAGTCATAGCGTCTGAACGGGTTTATGGGACATCGGTCTCGTGAGCGGGACGGTCACGTGGCACATCTGTCCAGTCCCGGTTGGCGCTCTTGCACACGTATGTGCGGGCCTCCCAGAAGCGCTCTGGGGGCGGCCCGGCTTCGACCCCGGACCATGAGCGCGAGGCCCTGATGACCCCTCTTGGTCGACGGCGCGATGTCCGTCGCCCGCTCGCCTTAGAGGTCCTAACAAAGGCGTCGGACGTGTCTGTAGGTGATGAGACATGTAGCGAGCCCGAGGAAGGCTTCATGGATGTCGTCCCGTCGCTCCCACCGGATGCGCAGGCGACGGAAGCCGTGCAGCCAGGCGATCGTCCGTTCGACGACATACCGGAAGATGTCCAGGCCGGAGCCGTGTGGCTCGCCTCGCTTCGCGATCACGGGACGGATGCCGCGCTGCCACAGCAGGCGCCGGTACTTGTCGTGGTCGTAGCCGCGGTCGGCGAGCAGTGCGTCGGGCCGGTGCCGGGGCCGGCCGACAACCCCGGCGACGGCGGGGATCTTGTCGAGCAGGGGCAGGAGTTGGGTGAGACCGGGCTGGGACCGCTTTTGGGCCCCTGCGGGCCGCCCGCACATGGGAGGAGTCGATCACCGCCCGGGACCAGTCCAGCTTCCTCGCCGACCGCAGCTTCTTCAACAGCAGCACATGCAGCTGGTCCCACACCCCGGCCTCGTTCCACGCGGCCAGCCGCCGCCAGCAGGTCATGCCCGAACCGAAGCCCAGCTCCTGCGGCAGGTACTCCCACTGGATGCCGGTGTGCAGCACGAACAGGATCCCGCACAACGCCTGCCGGTCCGGCACCCTCGGCCGTCCCTCGACCAGTTTCGGCCCCGGCTTGGGCAGCAACGGTTCTATCAGGGCCCACAGTTCATCCGACACGATCCACGGCCGTGACTGACGTTTCCCCACGACCAGACCAACGAGCGGATAGGCCAGCAGTCACATGATCAACCACTTCTGCTAGTGTGATGCGCCTGAAATCGCAGGCTTAAGTCTCTCGCTGATTTTCGGTGGCTGGCGGAGTGAGCTTGGTGAGGTAGTCGGCGAGGGATTTGAGGATCTCGTCGGCGGTCTTGGTCCAGGTGAAGGGCCGGGGGTTCTCGTTCCATGAGTCGATCCAGGCCCTGATGTCCTCCTCCAGCGCCTTCACCGAGGTGTGGACGCCTCGGCGGATGAGCTTGTCGGTGAGCAGGCCGAACCACCGCTCGACCTGGTTGATCCAGGAAGAGCCGGTCGGAGTGAAGTGGACATGGAAGCGGGGGTGCTTGCCGAGCCAGGTCTTGATCTCGGGGGTGTTGTGGGTGGCGTAGTTGTCACACACCAGGTGCACATCGAGCCCGGCAGGAACCGCCTTGTCTATCGTGACCAGAAACTTCTTGAACTCGACGGCCCGGTGGCGGCGGTGCAGTTCACCGATGACAGTGCCGTCGGCGATGTTGAAGGCGGCGAACAGGCTGGTGATGCCGTGTCGCAGGTAGTCGTGGGTGCGCCGTTCGGGCATGCCCGGCATCATCGGCAGCACCGGCTGCGAGCGGTCCAGCGCCTGAATCTGGCTCTTCTCGTCCACGCACAACACCACGGCTTTCTCCGGCGGGTTGTGGTACAGGCCGACGACGTCGACGACCTTCGCGACGAACTGCGGGTCGGTGGAGAGCTTGAAGGCGTCCTGCAGGTGCGGCTTGAGGTCGAACTTCTTCCAGATCCGCCCGATGGTGGACTTCGACAGCCCGGTGCGGGCGGCCATGGAGGCCCGCGACCAGTGGGTGTCCTGGCCCGGGGCGGATTCCAGCGTCGCGACGACCACGTCCTCGACCTGGTCGAGCAGGATGGACGGCGGCCGGCCGGGCCGCGGCTCGTCGACCAGACCGTCCAGCCGCCGCTTGACGAACCGGGCCCGCCAGCGGTTCACCGACTGCTCGCTCACCCCGAGCTCGGCCGCCACCTGCTTGTTCGTCCCGCCCTCCGCGCACCGCAGCACGATCCTCGCGCGCAGAGCCAAAAACTGCGCGGTCTTCGCGCGCCTCGCCCAACGCGTCAGCTGAGCCCGTTCGTCATCACTGAGCACCAGCTCCGACTTGCGTCGGCCCGGCCGCGGCTCATCCGCAAGCCCGGCCATCCGCCGGGCAGCAAACCGCGAGCGCCACTTCCTCACCGTGTCCGCGGTTACCTTGAACTCCGCCGCCACACGCGTATTCGGCTTCCCATCCGCACACGCCAAGACGATGCGTGCCCGCTCGGCGAGACGGGGCGCCACTGCCCCGCCCGCCCAGCGCAACAACTCGGCGCGCTCCTCATCGGACAGCACAACTTCGACGGCACGAGGACCCCGAGACATGAAAACAGGCTACAGACTTAAGCCTGCGATTTCAGGCGCATCACACTAGGACTTCTTATGGGCTGGCCGAGGCTTTGTGGGCAGAGGAGGACGCGGAGGAACTGCGCAGGTCCGCCGTCGTGGCGCCCACCGCGGCCACGGCGCCGAGGCAGAGCAGGCCACCGCTGACGAGGGCTGCTGCTCCCGAGGTGGCAGCTGCCACCAGGCCGCCGCGCATGTTGCCGATGTCGGGTCCGGCTTGCCCGACGATTTGTTCGGCTGCACTGACGCGGCCAAGTAGCTCGTGAGGCGTGTGCATCTGGACGACGGTGCTCCGGGAGACGACGGAGACGGTGTCGGCGGCGCCGGCCATGACGAGGAAGGCCAAACCGCCCCATGGGCTGGGTGACATGCCGAACAGCGTCAACGCTGTGCCCCAGGTGGCGGAACCGCCCAGCATGACCAGGCCGGGGCGGGGGAAGCGGGTGAAGGTTCCCGAGAAGAGTGACGCCGCGACGCCGCCGGCGGCGACGGCCGTGAGGAAGAGTCCGAGGGTGCGTGGGTTGCCACCGAACCGTTCGGCGTTGATCAAGGGAAACAGGCTGAAAGGCATCGACAACACGGTGGTGGCCAGGTCCGTGAGCAGGGCCCCGCGAATGACGGGGGTGCGGCCCAAGAAGGCCAGGCCGTCCAGCACCCCCCGCAGTCCGGGCCGTGCAGGTTCGTCTCCGGGGTTCATCGGCGGTAAGCCGAAGGCACCGTAGAACGCCGCGACGAACGTCAGGGCGTCGATCAGGTAGCAGGCGCCGACTCCCGGCCCGCCCACGATCAATCCGCCGAGCGTCGGACCGAGCAGCATGGCGCCCTGAAAGGCTATTCGTGTCAACGCCAGTCCTGCGGCCAGTCGGTGCTTGGGCAGAAGGTGCGGAATGAAGGTGCGCGAGGCCGGTCCGCCGCCTGCGACGAAGCATGACTGGAGTGCGACGAGCCCCAGTACGCCGGCGGCGGGAACGTGCCCGAGGAAGCCCTGTAGCGCGAGGAGGAGCGAACACACGGCTTGTCCGCTGGTCGTGAGCAGGTAGAACTTCCGGCGATCCACTCGGTCGACAAGCGATCCGGCGAACAGTCCGAGCGCGATGAGCGGAACCGCCTGTGCCAGCCCGACGGCACCCGTCCACGTGGGGCTCTTCGTCATCTGCCAGACCTGGAACATGACGGCGACGAGCGTCATCTGGCTGCCGAAAGCGGACAGGGTCTGGCCGATCCACAACCGTCGGAACCGTGGTGCCGACCGTAACGGAGCCACGTCGATCAGCGTGTGCCTCAGCCCCATGCGGGGTCCTCGGCCAGTTTCTCGGCGATCCGGTCGTGGAAGCTCTTGCGCTCCAGAGCCCGCTCGATATCGGTGACGACCTGGGAGAGCGGGTAGGGGATCTCGGCTTCCAGGTCAGCGAGGGCGGCCTCGGTGGCCCGCCATTCTGCCGCAAGGCGACCGACGACGCGGCGGGCCTTGTCGGTGAGCGTCACCTTCCTGGTGCGTGCGTCGTCGCCCACGACGGTCTGGACCCAGCCAGCCTTCCGCATCGCGGCGACCTTCTGGCTGAGTGCCGAATGCGTGCGCTGGACCGAGTCGGCCAGCTCCGCGATGGTCATGGGGCCGCAGGCGTGGAGCCGGAGCAGCTCCATGACATAGCTGGGTTTGAGCCCGTCGATTTGTTGCTCGGAGTAGATCTGGGCGATGTCGGCGTCTATGGACGCCTGCAGTAGCCGCAGGGGCCGCCAGAGGCTCTGCTGCGTCGGGTCGAGCGCGTGGGTGCCGGCCATGCGACGCATCATAACAGCGCTTATATAAGCACTGTTGCTTTTCTTGTGTCCCGGCTGGCGATGAGGACTTCACGCAATCGCCCAGTTGGGGCGTAAGGGGTCTTCGCTCCCGGCTGGGCGAGGGAGTTGGCGATTGCTCCCCGGTGTCTTCGGTGCCGTGGCGCTGCGGCAGGCTGGGGGACTGCTGGGTGCAGTCGGCCGGCGGCCCCCCGCGGCCATATCCGCCGGCAGGCGCAGAGTCGGGGCGGGTCGGTGAAGAGCCGTCAGGAATGCTGCCAGGGCGTCGGCTGTCTCCGCCGTGCTTGTGGCGGGAGCGCAGTCGGCGGGTGTACCCGGTACCCAGGTGGTGACGATCCAAGGCCGGGGAACCTCGCCGAGCCGCCACAGCTGGTTGTCCCAGCCACGCGCCCCGAGCCTCAAGGGGCGATCGGCCAGGTCGGGGTGCTGGTCATGCAGCAGGCTGCGGACCAATTCCGCGGTGATCTCGATCTCGGTGTGGGTCATGCGGGGCCACGGTAGTGCGGCGGCGGCCCCGGTGTACTGCTTGTGCGGTAGCAGTGATCAAGCTTCGACGACAGAGGTCACCGGACAACTATCGAACGAGATGGCCGACTCCCGGGCGATGTCACAGTGAGGCGGCCGCAAATCCCGGTGGGGTTAATTCTGTGACCGGTATGGGGGTTAATTTTCCGCTAGTGTGGCGGCGGAGGTGGATGTGGTGCCGAGCCAGGAAGAGCTTTTCGAGGCGGTGGACGCGCTGTTGGAGGATCTGCCGCAGTTGCCGGCTCCGGTTGAACGGGCCCGGCTGCGTGAGGCAGCCGGTGTGTCCCAGACGAAACTGGCCCAGGTCCTGCGGTCCACGGTGCAGACGGTCAAGAACTGGGAGAACGGGCGCACCGAGCCCCGGCCCCCACGTCTGCAGGCCTATCAACGGCTCTTGGAAGGCTGGGCGGCGAAGTACCCGCACGCCGCCGCTCCGGCCGCGACCAGCCCCGTAGCGGCACCTGACACGCATACCCCAGCGAGTGGCAGGGAGTTGGCGTCCCCTGGGCACGATGAGCCGGTTTCCGGGGTGCTGCCCGGCAAGCCGGCCACGGCCGCACCGCGGCAACCCGCATCCCCTGCCGTCGAGGAAGGCCAGCCCACCCCCGGACCGGCCCCGCAGCGATCCAACCGCTCGACCGCGAAGCGTGTCGTGGACAGTGGCGCTGACCCGCGTTTCCCGCACGGCCCGCTGGCCGTGCTGGATGGTGACGGCTGCGCCTACGGCACGGGCGGGATCGTGCTGGACTGTCCCGCACGCACCGTTGCGGAGCTGGTGGAGTGGACGCTTGCCGCATCCGGGCTCGGTGCGCCGCGCCTGCACCGCTACGGCAAGGACTGCGATCCGCTGATCGTGCTCACCGCTGCAGCTGCCGTGAAGCTGGGCCTGCCTGAGCGCCTGGAGGGCCCTGAGCAGCGCCGCTTGCTGCGCCTGCCCGCCGACCATCCGGTGGTCAAGCAGGTGACGAAGGCGAAGTGGAAGCTCACCCAGCGCGGCTTCGGGCCGTGGGCGCGGATCTACCGCCCGGCGCAGGCGGGCAAGCGGCAGTGCGTGCAGCTCGCCGTCCTGTCCTGGGACGCGCTGGATGCCAGGGCGTGGCCGGGCGTGGCGGAGATGGAGCCGGCCGACATCGCCCGCGTCCTGGGCATCTACGCTCAGCGCGTCATCACCCCGCGCGGGTCGACGGCCGTGTCCGGGCTGGAGCTGATGACCGCACTGCGCCCACCCACGAGGGCGGTGCAGGATCCGGCGACCGGCACCTGGGTCTCCGGCCACAACCCGGGCTCGCTGGGCAGCGAGCCGGTCGACCCGGCGCCTCCGGAGGCCCCCCAGGAGCACCCCGTGGTCGTGGCGACCGGTTGGACGGGCGGGTTCCTGGATGAGGAGGCCTACCAGTGGGTGCGCGACGTCGACCTGCTCACCGGCGAGGAGGCAGCCCTTCCGTGGGCGGTCGGCCTGGACCTGAACACGGCCTTCCTCGCGGCTGCGGCCCGCCTGGTCGTCGGCCTGTCCGGCCCGCAGTACGTCAAGCGCCCGGACTTCGACAAGCGGATCCCCGGCTCCTGGCTGGTGGACCTTTCCCACATCGAGTTGGATGCGCGCCTGCCGTCGCCGTTCACGCCGTCCGGCCGGCGGCCCGAGGGCCCCGCCTGGTACCAGACGCACACCGTCGCCTACGCCCAGGAACTCGGCTACGCCGTCCAGCCCATCGAGGCCTACCTGCGGCGCGAGACCGGCGCGTACCTGGACCCGTGGCACGACCGGCTCAAGAACGCCTACGTCGACACCCTCGCCGACCTCGGTGTCACCAAGGACCTCAGCGACCCCGAGTTCCTGGCCGCGATGGAACGCCACAAGCAGCTCGATGCCGGCCTGGCGGCCGTCCTCGCGGCCATCAAGGCCACCGTCAAGGGCGGCGTCGGCAAACTGCGCGAGCGGCCGCAGGGACGCCACTACAAGGACGGGGAGCGGTGGCCGGCGCTGGAGCGCCCGAGCTGGCGCCCCGACATCCGCGCTGCCGTCATCAGCAAGGCCCGCGTCAACATGCACCGCAAGATGCTCAACATGGCCAAGATGACGGGCCGGTACCCACTTGCGGTGCTGTCCGACTGCGTCGTCTACCCCAGCCCCGGCCGCAGCCCGCTGGATTTCCTGCCCTACAGCACCAGTGGCAAGCCGATCCCCGGCGCCTTCCGCCTCGGACCCACCCCGGGTCTGGCGAAGCTCGAAGGCGTGCAGGCGATGGCCTGGGCGGTCGATGTGATGGAGCAGGGCCACAATCCCGCCCGCCACATCAAGGGCGACGGCCACGACGCAGTCGTCCACGAAGGGGAGTAGCGCTGTGGGTGACATCGACGACGCCCTGGAGCGCGCCGGCCAGGAGGCGTTCACCAAGGCACCGCCCAAGACCCTCAAGGGCCAGATCAGCTACCTGCTGGGGCAGCTGAAGACGGCCAAGGCCGTCGCGGCGGAGCTCGGCATCACCGCCGACTCCGTCAACCGCTACCGGCGCGGTGCCCGCAAACACCCGCCGCGGCACATCCAGGACAAGATCGATGCCGCCGTACGCGCTCGCTGGCAGCCTCGCGTGCGCAAGCGCCGGCAGCAGCAGGCGGCCACCACCGGTGGGATCACCGTGGAAACACGCGCCCAGTTCGGCTACACCGCACCGATCGGCACGACCGACGACGCCCGCCTCAGACGCCTGACCGTCCATCTTCCCCCCGAGTATGCGCGCCGCCTGTTCGACGCCCACGCACAGGGCGCCGGCGATCAGCAGATGCGCGACATCGTGGCGGAAGGACTGCAGGAGGTGTACTTCAAGGACGGCGGACGCCGCGCCGCCCAACTCCACGTCACCCTCCGTGACATCGACTACATCGACGTATCTTTCTGATCATCGGCGGTCGCTGCTCCCGCTCACCTGGGCTGTGCCTGAGCTTCTCCTTGATCCGGCCTCGAACGATGCTCTGAGGATGGCTGTAGAAGGTGCCCCGTGCGGCAGACCCCTCGGACAGGATGGACGGGTGATCGACTACGACGACGAGGCCCGGAACTACGACGCGTCCCGAGGTGGTGAACCGAGAGCCCTGGCCGCGGCAGACGCGGTGGAACTGCTGCTGCCGCAAGGACCTTGCTCGATCCTGGACATCGCGTGCGGCACGGGCATCGTGACCAGGAGGCTGTTGAGTCCGGAGCGGATGGTGGTGGGCGTCGACCGTTCGCCTGGGATGCTGGGCCTTGCCGGGCAGCGGGTTCCGGGAGGTGTCGTGCGCGGCGACGCCACGCGGCTGCCCTTCGCCTCGGACGGGGTGGACGCCGTCGTGATCGTGTGGTTGTTGCATCTGCTGCCGGACCCCGCCTCGGTGCTGGCTGAGGCGGCCAGGGTGTTGCGGCCCGGCGGGGTGCTGATCACCACCGTCGACAAGGACGACGCATACTTCGTCGAGGGCAGTGACATCGCCCAGGTCACGGCGGAGTTGCGGCGCCAGTACGCACCCCGAGTGCCCGACGGCTCCGCCCGGGTGCTTGGTTGGGCGGCAGAGCGGGGGCTGGGTCTCGCAGGGCAGACCGAGTTCCCCGGAACAGGGCAGGGCCGCAGCCCGCGCAGGTGGCGGGAGGTGATCGCGGCGGGCCGCATCCCCTGGTGCGCGCACGCGACCGAGGACCAGGTGGCCGACGTATGCCAACGGCTCGCCGAGCTTCCGGACCAGGACGCGGCACGCCCGGACCCGCTGTACCGGCTGGTCGCCTTGAAGGCATGACGTTGCGCCGACTGAGCTGCTCTTGGGACTCCGTCCTCGAACAATGTCCCGGACGTGATCGCTCGTATGGTGATTCCCCGGTTTCGGGACGGCGTATTCGACTGCCTGACGGCGCGCGGGGACGAACTGTTCGACCCCACAGACGTGTTGCTGTGCGCGGACGGGCCGGTGAGGGCGCCGGTTACCTGACGCTGGTGGCCGAGCACCGGCGCGAACACGACGCCATGTACGACGCGCTGAACCGCGGGAACATCGATGTGCCCCGGCTGCGGCAGGTGCCGTACGGTCCGCCCATGCCGCAGGCCGCCGACGGGCGTCTGGTCCTCGCGGTCGACATCAGCCACTGGCTCCGCCCGGACGTCCCGACCAGCGCGGATCGCCTGTTCTGCCACCTCTACGGCCGCAGTGGCCGCTCCTCGGACCAGTTCATACCCGGATGGCCCGACCCCTTCGTCGCCGCGCTCGAATCGGGCCGGACGACCTGGTGCCGGCTCCTGGACGCCGTCCGTCCCGGTCCGGCCGACGACGTCGCCGAGGTCACCGTCGACCACAGGTCCGCCGGGTGGCCACGGGCCTGAGCGAGATGGCTGGTGGCACTTCGGCGACCGCGACATCCTGGTCGTCTTCGACGCCGGCTACGACGCCCGGCGCATGGCCCATCTTCTGTCCGGGCAGTGGCCTGGAACCGCGGCTGACCACACGCTCCGCATGGATCGACCACACCGGCGAACTCCCCGTCATCGAGGGCACTTGATCCAGATCCAGGTACTGCGAACGCTGCGATCAGGTCCGCGTGTTTGAGGGCTTCCGGACAGGGCCGCAGTCGACCGGTGGGAGGACCTGGCTGCGGCCCCGGCGCGGCTGGACGGGGTTCCGGCGGCCAGCGGGGCTGTCTCACCCACGCCGCATGAAGCAAGGAAGGGGTGAGGCAGCGGGCTGCGGCGTCAGGGCGTGAGGATGACCTTGCCCCGGGCGCGGCGGGCCTCGATGTCGGCGTGCGCCTGCGCAGTCTCGGCGAGCGGGAAGGTGCGCCAGACGGGGACGTCGAGTTTGCCGAGGGCGATGAGATCGGCCAGTTGCGGCAGGGCCTGCCAGAACCGGTCGGCCGGATCCCCGCCGGTGAAACGCACCCCGTGCTGCGCGGCGGACATGTCCGCGATGGTGATCACCCGGGCGGCGTCGCCGACCAGAGCTATCGAGTCCGTCAGCACACCGGCGCCGGAGGCGTCGAAGACGTAGTCCACGCCCTGCGGGGCGGCGGCCTGGACCCGTTCCACCCATCCCTCGCCATACGCCACGGCGGTGGCGCCGAGCGTGGTGACGCGCTCGATGTCGTGCTCGCCGGCGGTGCCGACCACGGTGATGCCCCGGGAGGCGGCGAGTTGGGCGGCGATGGTGCCGACGCTGCCGCCCGCACCGTGGATCAGCAGGGTGCCGCCCTCCTTGACACCCAGGTGGTGCAGGCCGCGGTAGGCGGTCTCGCCCACGGTCACCATGGCGGCGGCGGTGTCGAAGGAGACCTCCTTGGGCTTGGCGACCGGCTGATCGAGCAGGGCGTACTCGCTGTAGCCGCCGACGGAGGCGGCGCCGAAGACTTCGTCGCCGACCGAAGCGGTGGCGCCCTCGCCGACCTTGTCGACGACGCCGGCCACGTCCCAGCCCGGCAGCACCGGGAACTCGACCGGGAAGACGCCGTCCATCATCCCGGAGCGTATCTTCAGGTCGATCAGGTTGACGGCGGCTGCCCGGACCTTGATCCGGACCTCGCCCCGACCCGGTTCGGGGGTGTCGACCTGGCTGAGGGTGAGCACGTCCGGGCCGCCGTAGCGGGAGTAGGTGATTGCGGTGGACATCGAGAACTCCAGGAAAGCGAGGCGGGGGCACACGCTGAATCATCCAGCTTGTGTGATTGCCTTCTCGGTATATCACACAGCCTGTGTGAAACATGAAGTCGATGTGGGGTGTCTTGCATCACACGCTATGTATGATTTCTGGATAGGATGGGCGCCATGCCGTCCAAGCCGCCCGTCCACCGCCGTCAGCCGAATCCGGACAACCCCCGTGTCCAGCGCACCCGCGCCCGGATCCTGGCCGTTGCCCGCGAACTGCTGCCCGAGGTAGGGCTGACCGGGTTGACCACCGCGCTCCTGGCCGAACGGGCCGGCGTCACCCGTCAGACCCTGTACCGGCACTGGCCCAGCCGCGCGGCCCTGCTCTCCGACGTCACCCTGGAAGGCCCCGACGTCGGCTACCCCGAACCCGGCGCGGACGTACGCGCTGTCGCCACTGCCTGGCTGGTCAGCCTGCGCGCCGGTATCACCGTCCCCGCCACCCGCACAGCAGCGCTGGCCATCGCCGCCGAAGCCGACCATGACCCCGACAGCGCCCAGGCCATGGCCCGGATCGCGGAGGACCGCCTCGCCGCGCTGAACAAGCTCCTGGAGCCGTCCGGCCTGCAGATCACCGCCGAGCAGTACAGCCTGCTCTACGGCCCCCTCCTCGCCCGCCTCTTCTTCGACCGGGCCGAAGCCACCGACGAGTTCGTCGACACCATCGTCACCCAGTGGCTCACCACCATCGACCATGCGCTCGCGCGGACTTGAGGCATGCCACGCGAAACGAACGTCAAGGGCTGTGTGATCGCTGCCGCCTGATCGGCTTTCGGTCGATCAGGCGGCAGCCCCTACCGGGCAGGCCGCAGCGCGGCAACGGACGTCAGTCCAAGGTCGGGTAGTCGGTGTAGCCGCGGTGGTCGCCGCCGTAGAAGGTGGCCGGGTCCGGGGTGTTGAACGGACCGTCGACGGCGAGGCGGCGCGGCAGATCGGGGTTGGCCAGGAACAGCGCCCCGTAGGCGACCATGTCCGCGCTGTCGTTCTCGACCAGCTTCAGCGCGTCGGGGCCGGTGGCGTCGGGGTGGGTGAACGGGTTGAGGATGAACGTGCTCGGCCACGCCTTGCGCAGCGACGCGGTCAGGGCGCGGTCCGGCCCCTCCATCAGGTGCAGGTAGGCAAGCTCCAGGCCGGCGAGCCGGTCCAAGAGCGTCCCGTAGACCTCGCCCGGGTTGTCCTCGGACATGTCGTTGTACGGGTTTCCGGGCGAGATCCGCAGGCCGACCCGGTGGCTGCCGATCGCTTCGGCCACAGCCGTGACGACCTCGACGGCGAAGCGGATCCGGCCCCCGACGCTGCCGCCCCAGGCGTCGGTGCGCTGGTTGGTGTTGGGTGCGAGGAACTGGTGGATGAGGTAGCCGTTGGCACCGTGGATCTCCACGCCGTCGAACCCGGCCTCAACCGCGTTGCGTGCCGCGGCGGCGAAGTCGGCGATCGTCTGCCGGATCTCCGCCTCGCCCAGCTCCTTCGGGACCACGAAGTCCTTCGGCCCCTCGTGGGTGTAGACCTGACCCTTGGCGGCCACCGCCGACGGCCCCACCGGAAGCAGACCGTCGGGCAGCAGGCTCGGGTGGCCGATCCGCCCGGTGTGCATCAGCTGCGCGAAGATCACACCACCCTCGCGGTGCACGGCGTCGGTCACCGTCCGCCACGCCCGCACCTGCCCGGGCGTGTGCAGGCCGGGGGTGTCGGGGTAGCCCTGCCCGACCGGCGAGGGCTGGATGCCCTCGGTGACGATCAGTCCGGCGCTGGCGCGCTGCGCGTAGTACGTCGCCATCAGCTCCGTCGGCTCGGCGCCGGCCCCGAAGGCACGGCTGCGGGTCATCGGCGCCATCACGACGCGGCTGGCCAGGCGCTTGCCGCCCAGGACGATCGGATCGAAAGCAGTGGTCATGGTCTCTCCTCTGGATGAGTGCTGTTGCGCGGCCCGGGCGTGCGACGGCCCGGCCTGCACCGCGATTGCCTGTTCGGACAAGTAAATCACCTGTCCGAACAGGTAAATCCGCTGCATCCATTCCCGAGGTTGAACGTGACAGAGGTCACACCCCCATGTCCTGGGGTGTCTTTCCTCATCCGAAGGCCGACAGGCCAGGGGGCTATCGACAGGTAGGATTAAGTTGATCGGACAGGAAAGTGAGGAAGAGATGGCGCAGCCCACATCGGAAGCCGGATGGGGTCCCCCGGGCAGGGGACACGAGGCAACCGTCCCGGTGCCGGCCGCGGCCGGCACCGGCCCGATCAGTCACGCGATCTTCCGCCTGGCCCGATTGCACCGCATGTTCGCGGGACAGCTGCTGCGCCGCATCGGCCTGCATCCGGGCCAGGAGCTGGTCATGATGCACCTGTGGGAACTCGGCCCCCAGCGGCAGGCCGACCTCGTGCGCCTGCTGGACTCCGACGCCGCCACCATGACCCGCACCGTCCAGCGCCTGGAGCAGGCCGGCTTCGTCCGTCGCCGCCCCTCACCCACCGACAAGCGCGCGTCCCTCATCGAACCCACGGTGGCCAGCCATGCCCTGCGCCGTGAGGTCGAGCGGGTCTGGAGCCGGCTCGAGGAACTCTCGACCGTTGGTATGTCCGCCGACGAGCGGGCCGCGGCCCTGCTCACCCTGGAACGCTTGGAGCACAACCTCGTGAAGGCCGCCGCCGATCCCGCAGGTACAGACCAGAAGCGATAGCACCTCGACGGTGCCCACCTGCTCGGACGGCCGGTTCCCCCCGAGCTCCCCGTTTCTCGTGAAGAAGCAGGAGAAGCGGGAGTGGGTGCGCCTGGAGGCGGCCGACAAGGAAGCGGCCCTGTCCGCAGCTCGGCGGCGAGGGACCATCCAGGCCGGCCACGACCCGGCCGACATCCTGGTCCTCACCCTCGCGCTGGCCCAGGCATGGTTCACGGCAGCCCGAGGCCCCGACCTCACCGACCCGGACACGGCAAGGCCGCCGCAGCGGCTGGCTCAGCATCGCGCTGCCCTCGTCGACGCCGTGAGCCGCCTCTCCGTGCCGCCGAAGGACCCGGCCGGAGAAGAGGCCACTCAGGCATGGCCAGGCGACACCGCCCGGCACAGTCCCTCCGGTCGGGCGGCCGCGCGACCGGCGCTCCCCGGCGGCAAGCCCAGGACGTCGATCCGCTGGCGACAGCCCTGGCACGGCTTTGCCTGAGCGCCACCAAGGCAAAGCCAGTGACCTGGAGATCGGGCATCAACCGAGAGGGCCCGGTGGCAGGCTGACCCCTGCGTGCCATGGCCGCTGCCCGCCACCGGGCCCGTGCAGCGTGCCAGAGGGACGGGTTATCGGTCTGTTCCGTAGCGGAGCCCGTCGAGGAGCAGGTCGAGGAGGCGGCCGGCCCGTTCGCGCTGGGCGGGAGCGCTGGTGATCAGTGCGACGCCGCTGAGGCTGAGGCCGACGTCGATGGGTTCGATGTCCGAGCGGAGGAGCCCGGCTTCGGTGCCGGCGTGCAGCAGGGTGCCGATCGCGGTGCTGAGCTTGTCGAGGGTCTCGGCGAAGGGGTCCGCGCCGGAGGCGACCGCGGCCCGCAGGGCGTCCGCCATGCCCTGCTTGGCTGCCAGGTAGTCGATGAACCGGTCCATCCACAGGCGTATCGCCCGGTCCGGCGGAAGGTCGGCCAGCAGCTCGGCGGCGCTGTCGCAGACCCGGGCCAGCTCGTTGCGGTAGGCCGCCTCGACCAGTGCCTCGCGGGTGGGGAAGTGGCGGTAGAGCGTGGCCGAGCCGACGCCCGCGGCCTTGGCGATCGTGTCGATCGGAACGTCCGCGCCCTTCTCGGAGAAGGCACGCACGGCCGCTTCGAGGATGCGCTCCCGGTTGCGGCGGGCATCGGCGCGCAGCGGGCTCGGCTGGGTGGTCAAGGCTGCTCCCTTCGTCGGGAGATCAGTCTACCTGGACAACCGGGGAGTTCCCCGGTTACCGTTACAAATAACCGGGGAGTTCCCCGGTTATTGGCTGACTCCAGTTACTCTTGACGGGAGAACCCTTGATGACCAGCGAGAAGACGGTTCTGATCACCGGCACGTCCTCCGGCATCGGCCTGGCCGCCACGATCGGCGCCGCCCGCGCCGGCTGGACGACCATCGCGACCATGCGCGACACGGGCAAGGCCGAGGCACTGCTGGAGGCCGCTGCCGAGAACGACGTCGCCGACCGTATCCAGGTCAAACGCCTGGACGTGGTCGACCCCGACAGCATCTCCGCCTGCCTGGAAGAAGTGATCGCCGAGCACGGCCGCCTCGACGCACTGGTCAACAACGCCGGCGCCGCCCAGGTCGGCACCATCGAACAGAGCAGCCTCGACGACGTCCGCGCCGCCATGGAGGTCAACTTCTTCGGCGTCGTGGCCACCACCCGCGCCGCCCTGCCCCACCTGCGCGCCGCCCAGGGCCGCGTGATCACCGTCACCAGCGTCGGCGGCGTCGTCGGCCAGCCCTTCAACGAGGCCTACTGCGCGGCCAAGTTCGCCGTCGAGGGCTTCATGGAGTCCCTCGCGCCCGTCGCCGCCACCGTCGGCGTGGATGTCACCGTGGTCGAACCGGGCGCGGTGGCCAGCGAGTTCGTCGCCAACCTCGGCCTGGACGTTCCCGCCCTGCTCGCCGCGGCCGGGCCCTACGCCCCTGCCCTTGAAGCGTACATCGCCCGCACCCGGCAGTCCTTCGGCAACGCCCAGACCCCGGCCGAGGCCGCCGCCCCGATCATCGACGCCCTGACCGCCGACCGCCCGGCCTTCCGCATCCAGACCTCGCAGTGGGCCCGCGACTTCGTCGCCACCACGCTCGCCGACCTCGACGGCTCGGCCGTCCAGGACCTCACCCGCGCCTGGGTCCGCTGAACAACCGGCAATCTGCCCGATCCGCGACGACGACATCTGACCTCGGCAGGTAATGCACCGCCGACCACCTGAGCCCGCTCATCGCGCCGGCTCAGGTGGTCTTGGAATACCTTCTCCTCCTTGCCGAGGCGGTGTCAGTGTGCTGCGCGTGGTGTCCGTGCGCTCGCGTTGCGTGCCTGGGTGGTGCTGAGCTGGTTGAAGGTGTTGGAGTACGCGTAGCCGGTGGGCTTGTCGTATCCGTCGACTTCCCAGAAGGACAGTTCCTGGACTCCGTTGGAGGCGGCGAAGTTCTCCAGCGTGGCCGCGTCGGACTGGGAGAAGACTTCGTCGTCGTCGTTCTTGCCGGCGATCGGCGTCAGGCCCATCATCTGGTACGCCTGTGAGTGGGAAACGCCGTAGATATGGGCGAGTTGCCGGGCGGTTGCCTGTGCGGCCGATTCGGCGTCGGCGAGCGCGTTGTGTCCGTCGCCGAAGTCCATGGTCATGAGGTTGACGGTGCTGACGTCGACCCCGTTGTCCTTGGCGTCCTGGAGGAGTCCGGTCTGTGCGGAGGGCAGGCCGTCGGGGGCGACCGCGAGCGTGTAGTCCACCTGGACCGAGGGGTTTTGCGCCTGAAGCGCGGCGAGTGCCTGGTTGCGGCGGGTGTTGGCGGCGGTGTCGTCGAGGGTCGCGCCTTCGATGTCGAAGTCGAGCCGGGTGACGCCGTAGGTGTTGACGATGTTGGCGTAGGCGGCGGTCAGGTCGGAGACGGAGGTGCAGGTCTGGGCGAGTTCGCCGCCGGCGGCTCCGCCGAAGGAGATGATGACGTCTCCGCTGTTGGCCTTGAGCGCGTTGATTTCCGAAGTGAACGCGCCGACCGGGTCACCGTTGAATTCCCATTTGGCCGTGCAGCCATCCTCAGGGATGAGGAATGCCAGCGTGTAGTGCTTCAGACCGGTGGCGGCCATGTCGTCGGCCATGTCACCGGCGGTGCCGGGGCCGATCTGGAGGTAGGGGGCCGCGAAGTGCGCGGGCCACGTCGACGTCGCCGTAGCGGCGTTGGCCGGCTCTCCGTTCGCGACCAGCATGGCGGTGGCGGTGAGTGGCAGAAGCGCGGCGAGAGCGGGTCTGGGGGTGCGAGTGTTCATGGTTGCCTTGTCGGACTGGGAGTCGAAAAGAATGGGACCGCCGTCCACGCAGGCTTGGGCCTGGGGGGGGCGGCGTGCTCCGGCACGGTATGCCTGACCTGGTGTGCGGATGCGAAGGCATGTGCGTTCGTCGGCTGCCGACGGCGACCGAACACCGACGGGCCAGGTCGCTCAGGGACGGCTCAGTGGTGGACGACCGTGCACTGTCCGTCGGAGAACATCGGGGTGGTGTCGACCGGCAGACCAGGGTCAGGGTTGACGATGATGCCGGAGTCCTGGGTGACCGAACCTTCGCAGTTGCCGAGGGCGGGCTCTGGCTGCGTGCTGGCGGGGCCCATCCACAGGTCGACGTGGTACACGCCGTTGTTCCAGTCCGAACTGCACTCCGCACAGCCGTCCTCCATGATGAAGTACTTCTGGAGGTACGGGACGTAGATGCGGGTGCCGGGGGCGAATTCGCCGGGGTCGGTAGCGAAGGTGGCGGGGTGGTCGTAGGTGCCGAGGTCTTCGGTCGCCTCGTTGTGTATCTGGGGATAGGCGATCTGCGCGGTGCCGTAGTGGCCGTTGCCGTCGTCGTTGTCGTTGTAGCCGTAGGACGTCACGTGGACGTTGATGTTCTGGCTGTCCGACGGCCGCATTACGTGGTTGCCCCCACCCTGGAAGGCGGCGGAGGCGGTGCGTGCCGAGGCAACCGGGGCAGCGAGGGCTGTGGCGAGTGTCACCGCCGTGACGGTGACGGGTAACTTCAGGTGTGAGCGCATGGTGTCTTTCCTCTCGGATGGGGAATGCGGACGTCAGCGTACTGTTGTACAACATATTACTGACGGTAACTCCTCTGGCCGGTAGAGAAGTTGGGTTTCTAAGGATTCATTACACGCCGCTTAAGGCGCACATAACCGATGGCTTCAACCTGAGGTTCTGAGGTGGTGGGGCCAGGATCGAGGCCCTTCGGGTGCCGCTCACCTGTGCGTGCCCGGAGGATTCGTGGAGGAAGTGATTGCATCGGTCCACCCGCGACCATCTGGCCCGGCTGGGCGCCAAGGTGTCGACGGAACGGGTGTGCATGGACCGGAACAGGTTCTCCGGCGGGGTGTGACCGCGGGCATCGGCTTCGGGCTCACCGTCATTGCGCACGTTTGCGGGGAAGAGGTCGCGACTTTCGCCCAGTTGGCCATGGAATACGACCCGAAGCCACCATTCGACGCCGGTTCTCCCGAGGTCGCGGGGCCCGAAGCGGTGGCCGTGTTCGGCAAGTTCATTGCCGGGCCCGACGAGAATCTCCGACGCGCCGTGTCCCGTGTACTGGAGCAGAGGGCGTCTAGCGGGCGAGGACGGCCGCTGACATGATCCGTCGCATGACATCCCAGCCACAGGTTCAGGTTCCGCCGCGCTACGCACGAGTCAACGCCTGGGTGATCAGCCGCGACAGCGACGCAGAAGTGCATTTCTTGAAGTCGGCGTTCGGAGCGGTCGAGACCCCCGGCTCCCGAATGCTCGATCCCGACGGTGATATCGGTCATGTCGAGGTCGAGATCGGCGAGAGCGTCATCATGCTCTTCGATGCCAAACCCGGCTGGCCATCGACCCCGTCTCACCTACGTGTCTATGTCGATGACGCCCGTGCGACCGTGGATCAGGCCGTCACGGCCGGCGCCCGTGTGGTGACCCGCCCGACCCTGCTCGCCTTCGGTGAGCGCGTTGCCCGGGTGCGAGACCCCCAGGGACACCTGTGGTGGTTGCACGAGCGGGTAGAGGACGTCGCCCCTGACGAGTTGGCCGGCCGCTTTGCCGATCCGGACGCCCAAGAGGCCATGGCCTACGTCCAGCGAACACTGCGGGAAGAACTGGGGACGGCCACTACGGACCAGCCGTAACTGACCTGCCCCTTGCAGCGGGCGGTCCGGGTTCCGAACCGGGCGGCCCGCTTGCATGCGAAACCAGCTCGTTCGGACAGCCCCTGCGCGGGCCGGGGCTGGGGCAGGCTGATCGGAGCGGGGTGGCTTGCTCTGGTGAGTACGCTGGTATGGGCGCTGACACGGGAACTGCGGAACCGGGTTCGGCGTCCTGGTTGTCGACCTGAGCTCGGGGCGGGGGCGTTGGCATGGCTACGAGGATCTCGGTGACCGTCAAGGGGCCGACCGGTCTGGACGAGACGGACCGGATGCTCGACGAACTGGAGGCGGAGACCGGTCTGTCGTGGCGTTCGTCGGCCGTCGACGAGGGCAAGGTACTGACCGGCGGCATCGTCGAGATCGTCCTCGTGGCCGCGGTCGGCAAGGCGACCGAGATGACCGTGTCCGCCGCGGTGGACGCCGTGAAGCGGGTCGTCGAGCACTGGCGCGGTGAGCGGCTGGATCCGCCCGAGACTCTGGTCGCCACCCAGTCGGTGCCCGACTTGGCAGCGGAGCCGACGACGGAAGGGCTGGACGGCTGAGATGGCATCGCGTGCGGTGGTGATCGGACCGGCGAGGTACGCCGTCGATTCGGGGATGGACGGCCATCCGCCGATCGGTGCGAGCGCGCGGATGTACGGCGAGGTTCTCGCGGGCGACGAGATGTGGGGTACCGACTGCTGCCGGGTTCTGACCGAGGACGAGGTCCAGACGGCCGACGGCGTGATGAGGGCGTTGCAGGCGGCCGCGGACGAGACGGGGCCCGACGACATCCTCCTGGTGGTGTATGTCGGCCACGGCCAGTACTGGAGTGACGTTCCCGGCGCGCAGGTCCACTTCTCCGTGGGCTCGTCCTACCGGGACAAGCCATGGACCTGGCTCTCCAGTTGGTACGTCTACCGCGTCATGCGCAAGGCCAGGGCAAGGCTGAAGGTCCTGATCGCCGACTGCTGCTACTCGAACCTGCTGCCTCAGCTCGGGGAGGAGCCCGTCCTTCCAGGAGTCCTGGGCGCGCTGGACGAGGGCACCTGTGTGTTCACGGCCGTCAAGAATGCCAATTTCGCTTCCGCTGACGGTTGCTCAGCTCTGCCCGGGGATCTCTCGAAGTGCACACCGTTCAGCGGGCATCTGCTGCACGTACTGCAGGACGGCACGAAGGACCACAACCACCAGCTCACCATCGGCCTCCTGCGGGAGGCGGTGAAGGCGGAGATGGAGAACTGCACAGGTGCCCAGCACCAGGTACCGAGGATGTCGCTGAACGACGCCCGTGACGGCACCCCGCTCTTCACCAACCAGATGGAGCTCAAGAAGCGCGACCCGGTCCCGCAACTCCCGGTCGAGCCTGGGGACTGGGTCAAGACGTTGATGATGGACCGGGACTCCCGCCTCGATGAACTGCTGAAGGACGAGCGAAAGACCGGCGACGTGGTCGCTCTGCTCAGCTCCAGGCCGGATGAGGCCAGCCGGCATCTCGCGCGGCACATCGACGTCCGGGCCAACCAGGCGTTCGACTCGCCCCACGCCTTCGCCCGCTACTGGAACCAGGTGGAGAAGGCACTGCGCGTATGACGGAGGGCCAGAAGGCCTCGGGTTCCGACGTGGCCAGACGTTCCGAGGGCGACGGCGCGACGGAGTCGTGGAGCTTCGGCTATGAATGGGTGACCAAGTGCTCGGTCGCCGCCTTCAAGGAGCGCATGCAGGCCATGCGGGAGGGCGAGCAGCCCGTCACCGAGAGCAGTGAGAGGCCCCGGCCCGCCAATGCGATCAGGGCCCTGCACGCGTTCGCCATGCTCAGCACCATCGACCGGCTCATCGAATGCGCCGTGAGTTTCGACTACCGGGACGCCGTCAACATGGTGGCCACGGCGGCGCTGAGCCGGAACATCATTCACGCCGCGGAACTCGCCATCCGGCAATGGGATGCGGAGCGTACGAGTGAGGGCCGGTACCCACGGCTGACAGATGGCGTCATCCATGACATCGCTTGCCAGCGGACGGTGCTCGACGTTGCCGTCTTCGTCCGGGAGTGCCGTGGCGCTGGAAAGACCGAGCTGGTGGACAAGACGCTGCGCGTGTTCACCACACCGAGTTCGGGGCGGACCAATCTCGACAAGGCCCTCCTCTACATCGCGCTGCGTGATGAGAAGTGCGAGGAAGAGGCCGCCGAGCTCCTCCGTCAGACCCTCGTCGCGATCACCGAGCACGTGCACGTGCCGTCGCAGGCCTCGTACACGATTCCCAGGGAGTTCCAGGATCTTGCCGGCGCGCTCCACCAGCTCAGTCCCTCCGAGCGGATCCTGGAAGCGTGGGTCGACGCACAGTTGCGGATTCCGGATCACGTACCCGAGACAAGACGGATCGTCGCCCATCTGATCGCTACCCGGACCGACAGCCCGGACACGCTCGTGGAGCATGTCGGCAAACGGCTGTCCCAGCATGACATCGCAGAAATCTGCGGCCAGTTGGCCAGACAGGGATCCTCCGACAAGTGCGCGCTGATCCGCGAGCACGCCGCCTCGCGCGACAACGTGGAACACCTGGCGGAGATCGTCATCGCCTGGCACCGCTCAGAGGCGCTCACCAGGACGACCAAGGACCTGCTCGCCGACATCGTGGCCAGGGGGACGGCGAGAGCGGCCGGGCCCCGCTCACCGGTGGAACTCGACTACCTGGACACGGTACTGGGCAATTTCAACGCGCAGCCGGAATGCAGGAGGCTGCTGCGTATCGCCGCCGCGGCGCACACTGATGACCGCTCGGGAACCGATATGGCCGGTCTGCTGGTCAGGATCGAGCGGCCGAGGGACCGCAACCGTGTGGCGCAGACGATCGCTCAGAAACTGGCCGCGCGCGTCCTCGAACAGGGCGCCGACGCCGGGCTTTTCGTCGAGTATGTCAGAGGGCTGCGGAGCCACGGCCGCGCCGAGGCCGTCGATCTGGCCTGCAAGGAATTGGCGGACCCCTCCGACCCCGTCGCGGTGCCCCGGGGTTCGGGTGCGGTCATCGCCGAGATCGCCGCCTGCCTGTACGGCGCAGAGCTGCCCCGCGATGGCTGGGACCTGCTCGAACGATGCCTGGAGAACGAGCAGCGTGTCACCCCTCAAGGCGTGGCGTTGGTCGTCGACCGGCTGCGCGCCAGCACGATGACGGAAGAGGACAGGCATTTCCTGCTCCGTGCCACGGTGGGCCGGTGGTCCGACACGCACCGCCGGGAGGAGGCGGTCGAGGAGCTGCGCGGCAGGGGATACGAGGCGGAGGCCACGGAGGTCATTCGTTCGCTGCGTTAGCGGCCGCGGCGGGGCGGCCGGTGCCCGGGGTCGGCAGCATGGGCGCCACTTCGGTCATGTGGCGTCTGGACGCGTCGACCAGGCCCTCGAAGGCCGCGAGCGCCGCAGCGACGGCCAGGAAGCCCCCGAGGAGCTTGGGGAGGACTCTGACCGAGGAATCGCCCAGCAGTGTCAGCAGCGTCAGCACCGCGAGATGACCGATCAGCCAGAGTCCGGCCTGGGCGGCGGAGCTGGTGCGCCAGTGCCGGAACAGTGTCACGTGCACCTTGGCGTCGTACATCCGGCCGAAGGCGGGCAGCCACCGGGCGAGGATCGGCAGGCACAGCAGCAGGGCGCAGCCCACCGTGAGGGTCGCCATGCCCCGCCACAAGGGGGCCCAGCCCGCCCCGTAGAGGATCAGCGCGATCAGCGCGAAACCGGTACGCGCCAGGACCTCGCGGGCGCCGCGCCGCAGGCGGGACCAGCCGGTCAGGTGATCGCGGAGCGACACGAGGACGACGCCCGGGACGGCGTAGACGACCAGCGTCAGGACTCCGGTGATCGCGACGAGAGAGCTCCAGCTGCCGCCGACCGCCAGCAACGCGACGCTCGCGACGAAGAAGTCGACGACCAGGACCAGCCAGTACACGTCGTACCGCCGCTTCAGGGAGGCCTTGCGGGCGGTTTGCAGCCCGCGGTGCGTGAGATGGGCCCGGCTGAGCGCTGCCACCTCGCGGGTGAGCGCATGGGCGAAGACGAGTCCCGCGCCCATGGGTGAGATCACGGCGCCGATCCTGAGCAGCCACCCGAGCCACCACAGGGAGAGGGCGAAGGCGAACTGCGCATAGGGCGACGGCTCGATGCCGGCCGGACTCCAGTAGGACGCCTGATACTTCGTGAAGACGACCTGAAGCGATATGTACAGGACCATCGCCCCGACGATCGTTCCGAAGACCGCCCTTCGGAGCCGGGCCGCCTCGCCGATTCCCCGTCCCCACCGCTTGATGTTCCCGGCGAAGTCCAGCGGTCCCTGGAAGCCGACGTAGGCGAAGATCACGCCACTGCCGACGACCGCTGCCAAGGCGGCGCCGGGGCCTTTTCCGGTGCCGCCGCCACTCGCGTGGGGACTTGGGTGGTCGAAGCCGGCGGCGATCAGCAGCGCGACGGTCAGGACAGGGACGATGACCTTCACCACCGTCAGCCAGGAGTTGATCCTGAAGAAGATCCGCGGGGCCACCAGGTTCACCGCGGAGATCGCCGCCATGAACACCAGCGCGTAGCCCCAGCCTGTGAGGGTGAGCGCCTGGGAGGAGTCCAGGAGCCCGTGGACCTTCCAGGACAGGCCCCTCGTCATCGCGACGGCCTCACTGGAGAGGTTGATCGCGTAGAAGATCCACAGGCCGGCCGCGACCACCGTCGCCACCAGCGCGCCGCTGCTCTGCAGCGGCAGGAATATCAGCCCGCCGGTCTTGGGGGCGACGGTGCCCAATTCGACCATGACCGCGGCGATCAGCAGCATGAGCAGGCCGCCGAACACCCAGGCCAGGTAGGCGTCCGAACCGGCCCGGCGGAACGCGTCGTCCGCGCCCAGCAGCCAGCCGGAACCGATCATGCCCCCAGCCGCCAGGCCGACGAGGTGGAACACCGACAGCCGCCGCTGCTCGTCCTCGTCCTCGGCCCGCACCGGCTGCCGGCCCTCAGGCTTCAATTCCCGGACACTCATCCGCCTTGTTCCCCCGCGTAGCATCGGCAGATCCTCACGCACAGTGGCGAACAGGGTACTGGTCGGAGGGGGCCGAGGAAACGGCGTTTGCGAGCAGGTACGCACGGGGCCGGCGTTCCTGCCGCTCGCCGCCGTGGTCGGCGTGGAACTGACCATGTCGATGCAGCCCAGGCTGACCGCCGATACCGGCATGGTGACGAAGGTGGCGCCGGAGACTACAGGGCGAGGCGTGCGATCTCGACCGGGCAGCGTCGCAGGTCGGGGTCGAGGGTGCTCCCGTGCATGACCGCTACGAGGAGAGATCCGCCCGGACCGCGGCCCACCGGCCGGGGCGGTGACCGATGGATCCAGCACAGCCACTACTGATGAGGTGGCCTGGACAGCTGACCCTTGACGTACGCACCGGCGTAGCGGCGGAGTTACCGAGATGCCGTGATCGATGCCGCCGTGAGCCTGTCCACGGCCGTCGCGACCGCCTCAGGGCTGGAGATCATCGTCAGGTGCCGGGCACCCGGGATGAGCGTCGCAGGTGGTGCGCCGATGCGCCGGGCGGTCTCCTGTGGCGTTGGCCGCGGGGGACAGTTCCTTGCTGGCCACGGGCGCGAGGCGCGCTGATCGGCAGCGACGCCCCGTACCGGCGCCGGTGGACGGGCGGTACCTCCTGCAGCTCACCGAGATCTCCGGCTCACAAAAGTGGATCGCGACTTCCCGGAGTCTGAAGTGGATTCGAGGTTGTGGCATCTGTATGAGCCACGTTCGGCTCTACAAGTGGAGCCGCCCTTGCGCCCGGCCACCACCTCGGGGAAGACGACCGCGTCCCGCCCCAGGATCCGCCACCGCCGGAAATCCCCTCCCGTTCGAAGCGATCCGCCGGGATCACCGCGCGGGCGACAGGCTGCCGAGGTCCCCGGTCGCCCGCCATGGCGTGTCCCGCCAAGTAGTCCCGGGCGGGGCCGAGGACCAGGTCGCAGGGGTCGTTGGGTGTGGCCGTGCCCCGGGGCGAGTGGAAGGCGTGGCCGGTCTGGGGCCACCAGGCATCGGGGACGCCATGGGTGAGCAGCAGCGCGGTCACGATGGCGGCCGGGCCACGAGCACGAGTGCCGGCAGGACAAGGCACGGCCACTACGGCGGGCGAAGGTGTCGCGCATCCGTGAGGCTCCGATGTGCATCGCGCGCCGCCGCCGCGTTGCGCGCCGCCACTGGGCACGGGCGGTCGTGAGCCATTTCGAACTCGCTACACTGCGCGCCATCGTGTCGCGGCGTCTCGGGGCCTGGTTGGGAGCGGCTGCGCTTGGTCGGGACCACGGGCGGAAGAAGGACACCATGAGGCGCGCTGTTGCTCTGACGCTCTGTGCGGGGATGTTGGCTGCCACTGCGGCGTGCGCCGGGTCTTCGCTGGGGAACTCGGCGGCGCGGACGCCGTCTGCTGGCACTACGTCTGCGTCCTCGGCGGGCAGCAGGAGTTCGAGCGGCGGGATGAGCGCTTCCTGTCCGGAAGGCGTGCACGGGCAGAGCGCGGCCTCACCCTCTGCGGGCAGTGGCGCATCCGACGACACCGCGCAGGCACAGGCCCTTGCACAGGCCGTCGGCGACGAGGAGTTCAACGCCGCGTACTCGGACATCTTCGGCACGGTGATCGACGGCTACACCCCGGGACGGGTGGCGCTGTGTGTCACGGACGTGGCGCGCGGGAGGCTGCTCGCGCGGGCGGCCAAGCGTGCCCACCCGGCCGTCGACCTCAACCGGCTCGACATCCTTGCCTGCCGCTACTCCGAGCGGACACTGCAGACGGCCGTCCGCAGGCTCATGGCACACAGCGGCCCGACGATCGCAGGGTTCCCCGTATACCAGATCGGCCCGGCAACGGACCATTCCGGCATCCAACTGCAGACCAGCCAAGCGGGCAGCGCCTCAGCGGCCTTGCACCGCTACCTCACCTCGCAACTGGGCGGCATCGCCTTCACCGTCGTCAAGGGTGAGCAGGCGGTCGGATAGGCCTGATCGGTACGGAAGAACGCCCCAGCACGCACCTGGTCCAGGGCGGGAGCCGGTCGGCCGCTGTTCCGTTCGGCGGCTGAACCGAACCGACCAACGACAAGGCCGGCGGACACGTATGCCTGATCCGCTTCCAGTGCTCAGGCCGCGGGTTCTCCGGTCCAGACCCGTCCTACCTGCCCGCGATCGACGACCACGCCAACAGCCTGCGGGCCGACCGCGAGAAAGCTCGGGAGATGGGCCAGCCTCCTCAAACGCCAACGTGTGCTCGACACCATCCGGCTCATGCTGGACGACGACGAGCCGATCTCTTTCGCCGCAGTCGCCCGCGCCGCAAAAGTGTCGATCTGGCTCATTTACGCCGAGGGCATCCGCGAGCACGTCCACGCCGCATCCAGCGGCAAAAACAGGCCCCCGCCACCGGAGCTGCCCCACCGTGGGAGGTTGCGCTGTACGCCTCGACGAGCGCCACGGCGGAGGCGCGTATCTACCTGTGCAAGCGGTGCGCGGAGTCGCAGGGGCGGCGCGTGCCGTCCGCTGGCCGAGATCGGCCCGGACATGCGGCTCGTCCCCACCACGCGACCTCGTCCGCCGGCTCAAAGCCCCTCGGGCGCCAGGTCACGCGGTGGCCGACTGCCCGATGACGCTGCCCAGACGCACGGAGGGCAACAAGCCCTTCCCGTCGCCAACGGCTGGGACTTTCCGTTCAGGAGCGCAGCTTCCCTGACGGCGAGGTCACGAACCTCCTATTTGTGGCCGACCGCCCACTGCCTGGCCGATCGGAACTGATGTACAAGTGAAGGCTGTGCGACATCCGGTCGGCCCGTGCCTGGGGAGGGCACAGCGGTCTGCCGAACCGTGCTCGTCCCGATCGATCATTGCAGGGGGCATCATGCGCATACGTTTACGTGCCTGGATTCTGGTGGGCGCGGGTCTGCTCGCCGTGGGCGCCGGTCCGGCGTACGGGGCTGACACGTCGTCGGCCGAGTCGGCGGCGGGGTCCGTGCAGTACACCGTGCAGGACCTCGGCACCCTGGGCGGTACCCGCAGCGAGGCCACCGCCATCGACGGCAACACGGTCGTCGGGAGCTCACTGACGAGCGGCGACGCCGCCGAGCACGCCTTCGCATACGACCTGCGCAGACACACCATGACCGATCTCGGCACGCTGGGGGCTCCAGCCACGCGACCGGCGTGGAGGGGGACTACGTCGTCGGGGAGTCAGACCTCTCCACCGACGGCCCGACTCATGGCTTCGCCTACAACGTCCGGACCCGCCGGCTCATCGACATCGGCACTCTCGGCGGCAGCAGCACCAACATCACCGGCCTCAACGGTGACACCGTGGTGGGAACGTCGTCGCTGTCCGGCGACGTGGTGACCCACGCGTTCGCGTACAGCCTGCGCACCCGGACCATGACCGATCTCGGCAGCCTCGCCGGGGCGTCGGGCGACAGCACCGCGGCGGCCGTCAGCGGTGCGATCGTCGTGGGCAGCTCCTCCCTGCCGAACATGCCGGCCACCACAAAGCACGGGTTCGCGTACAGCCTGCGCACCCGGACGATGACCGATCTCGGCACCCTCGGCGGAAGCTCCAGCACAGCCAACGACGTCAGCGGTTCAACCGTGGTCGGTCAGTCTCGAACGGCCGGCAACGGCCTCACCGGATACGCCTACGACCTCCGCACCGGCATCCGCACGGACCTGGGGTCCCACTTCCTGACCGCCCAGCTGATCAGCGGGAGCACTGTGGTCGGCAGCGACAGCTTGCTCTCCAGGTCGTTCGACCTCATGACACACACGAGTGCCATGATCGGCTCAGGGCGTGGTGTCACCGAGGTCAAGCAGATCGCCGGGAACGTCATGGTCGGTGACAACTTCGCCCCCAACTCCTTCGCCTTCGTCGCCCGCGTCGACGACGGCGACTTCACCTACCTGGCCTCCCTCGGCGGCCTCAACTCCTCCGCGACGCAGGTCAACTGCCATGGCGTCGTCGCGGGCAGCGCAGCCCTTCCGCCTGCTGGCGCGTCCACTGCCAACGGCCCGTTCCACGCCACCGTCTGGGTGCCGCACACGGTGGCGTAGGGGAGCGAAGCCGCGCGGGTGAAAGCGTGCGGCTGCGGTAGGTCTTCTGTACGGACTTGGCGGTCTGCCGAAAAGCTGGGGCCAGGGTCAGGGCCGAAGGGCGGCAGGATGATGGGATGCCCGAGCCGATCGACCCGGCTGTCGGGCTACGGATGACGTTCCTGGCCGCGCTTTCCGAGTTCTGCGAAGTCGACGACTACCCGGTTATGTGGTGCGTCACCGACGTCATCCACCGGGCCCTGACCGACGCCGTGGTAGCCGGGTCGCAGGCACCGACCGCGGGTTCACCGTCAGCCGGCTCAACCCGATGACGCACCGCTGGCAGGCGTGCACCTTGACCTGGTCCGAAGAACATTCACTCGGTCTTCCCCCGGTCCGACGACCGGCGTCACGATGCTCCCGCACCACTGGTACAAGATCCAGCTCAAGATCACGCTCGGACCCGGCGCTCCTGCGGCGGGCCGTCGGGTTCAGGGCGATTGATTCCGCCGTTGACGGTGCGGATGGCGCGGGCCGGCAATCCGCATGGCACGGCCGCGATGTGGGTGCTCGGTCGGCTGGATGGCTTGTTCGCGGACGCCGACTTCGCCGGCTGGTATCCCGCTGACAGGCCGCGTGGGCTTTCGCCTGCTCAGCTGGCTCTCGTGTCGGTACTGCAATATGCGGAGAACCTCACGGACCGTCGGCAGACGGCGGATGCGGTCCGCTGCCGCCTGGATGTCGGCGGACCTGTGCCTACGGTGCGCACGATGTGCGGCGATTTCGAACAGGACTGGGGGAGCGGGTGAGTACGACTCAGGCAGCATCAGTGAGACGCTGCGGGCCCGCGCCGAGCGACCGCGCACCCGTCGAGCCCGCAGACCTCGGGCAGAGAGGCATCGGCCCCGCCTCCTCCTGCGCCCACTGTCCCGGCTCCGGTTTCCGCGCTGGATGACGGCCGGTCTGGTGCCGCCTGAAATCCACATCGGGCCTGGACCGTTCCCGCTCACGGCGGTGAACGGGTGCGGGCCCGAAGGGGCTGACGAGTAGCGCGCCCTCAGTGGTGAGCCAACACCCGTGCGCATTCCGGCCGTGGATTGGGCCGCCGGGCCGGCCACCGAATCGGTTCGCGCCCGCTGCTGGGCAGAGATCTATAACACGGCTTCTGCCAGGGGCGGTTGGCGTTTCTTCGGCGGGATTTCGAAGCACGAGCCATGCATTCTTCCGAGCCGCGTCTCGGCCGGGAAGAACCCGTCGGTCTGCCACACCTGTGACAACAATTCGTGTCAGCAGCCTACGCACCTTCGGCTTGGCACGCGGAAGGCAGACCGCTCAGCACGTTGCGGTTGGTTCTGATCACCATTGATTGGGATTAAGCACAGAAACGGGGCAAAAGCAATCCTTTGTCGAAATAGGCAAAAGCTGTACTACCCCCACCATCTCCGGGTAGAGGTACGGGACAGAGACTCCCACCCTGCCATGCTCGTGGATCTCGGTCCGGACGAGGACAAGACAGAAGGAGGGCGGGGGCTGGTGATCGTGTCTGCCCTGGCTTCCTCCTGGGGAAACTCGCCGAGCGGCAGGGGGAAGACAGTGTGGTTCGAGCTGGATACCCGTGAGGAGTCGTAGCCGCAGACGTCATCTGGCCGTCGGCGAGGAACCGGCATGGCCCGAAGGCCCGTTGACCGCGTCACTTTCCGCCGTCCGCTGTCGAGTTGAGGCGAACCAGCCTTCCGTGGGCCGGGCATCGTGGCCACACACATAAGCCGAAGGGGAGGCCGCCGACCGGTGGGTGGTGGCTGGCCACGGCTCTGGATCAACTCTTGTACTTGGTCACGTTCTGTGTTCGCGCCATACCCGTCGCCCGCTTGTCAGTGCGGGCTGGTAGACAGGTTTCTCTACTTCAGCGTGCCATCCCAGCGTTTGCGGCGGTTGGTTGGGCTGGCCCACCGTGCACGGAGAGACAGCATGTACAGCTTCTATGTGTTCGAAGGATCGTTCCATCAAGGTGGCGGAGGATGGGAGGACATCGAGGTCAGCCCCAGCCTTCCAGATATTCAGCAGGCCGCACTCGACTACATCCGGCTCGGCAACTGGGCCTCAGCGGCCGACGACTTCGTAGTGAGGGTCTATCAGGCAGGAAGGTTGGCGCTGGAGGAGGACCTCTACCCGTTTCTCCAGGTCAAGGTTACCGGACTCACCCCAATCAGCTTCCTCCCCGGCGGGGAGCCAGCAGGGGGCGTTCCCCATCCGGGAAGCGAGTATGAGGAGGACGAGAACCAATACGAAGATGCGGATGAATGGCTTGAATACTTCCTCGTGAACGAGTTTGAGGAAATAGCGTCAGAGCGGCCCAACGACATCGAAGTGACTATCGACTGGGGGCGCCTCGCCCTCCCCGAGCTCACACAACCGGTGCTCCCTGAGGGCAAAGGAATCTGGGTCCGGCAGGAAAAGGGGAACGAACAGGCTTGGGGGGACACCGTCGCCGTCGAGACCGCAGTGGGTCCGAACGACAACCCTGAGGAGTACGGCCGATATCTGATGCGTGGCTTCAACTCCATCTTCTCGTGAAGGGCTTGGAATACACACGTTTCCGAAGAAGTGAGAAACCGGCCCTGGCGCTTGAGCGTCTAGATCCGGCTGACTTGGTCTTCGACGGGACCCGAGTTCCAGGGCAGGGTGAGTCCGGCGATGACAGCATCGCGGTCGCGGTCGATTCCCGTGACGAGGACGTGGAGGCTGGGCAGGTCGTCCTGCCGGACGGCGCCGAGCCAGTCCGGCTGGCGCTCGCCCTGGCGACCGGTCAGCGTCGTCGCGAAAGACCGGACATGGTGGGTGAGGGCGTCGAGTTCGGGGCAGTGTGTCCGGACGGCCTTGAGCTGGAGCTGCCCGGATTCGCTGAAGGTGTCCGGGTGCCGCAGGAACCACCCGGCGACGGTCCCGGGGCGAGGTCGGACGGGCGGTCACCGGCCCTGGTGAGGTGCGCTTGTCGCGGAGGTGAGCGCGAAACCGCTGGTAACTGCCCTTGTATCCGAGCGGCACGATCTCTTCCCACAACTTCTATGCGCTGGTGCAACCCTAGTCCCGGCGGGCGTCCAGGCAGGGCCTGTCGTCATCGGGGACGGAGGTCCGGTTCTGCCACTGACCGGTGAACAACTCCTCCAGCGCCTCGGCGTTGGCGAACTGCTTGACGGTGCGCCAGGTTCCCCCTAGAGCTGTCGATGGATTGAGCATTGGCTGTGTCCTTCCTTCAGCAGGGCCTGGGCGGCGGCGTGCCGGGCACGCGTCCGGTCGGCGAACCGGTGCCCTCGTGCCGAAGCGAAGCGGACGAGGCCGCAGCCGGAAGGGTATTGGACTCGGGTTGAGGTGATGCCGATGTCAGAACGCGCAGGCTGCGGTGGTGCTGGGAGACGTGCCGCTCGGCGGCCGCGCTCAGGTTGTGGGTATGCCACCGGGCGTCGTCGTTCGAGCGATCTGTCCGGTTTGATCACGCGATACCGTAGGTGGCGAGCAGGGGTAGGGGTGCCCCCGCCGGGGTCGCCGATTCCCGCCCCACATCTGTGGCGCACAGAAACCCCCAGCCAGCATCGGCTCCGGCAGTCTGACCGGCCCGGGTCTGTCGGCGGGCAGTGCGGGATAACCGATTGCTGGGTTGCATCTCGGTGCATATGGTCCACGCATGTCGCAACCGGATCAGTTGCCTCCTAGGATGGTGTGGGCCGAAGGGCTGCTGCGGGAGGTGTTCCCCGACGCCGAGGTGATCGAAGCGATGCCGCGTACGGGCGGCCAGTTGAGCGCAGTGTGCGAGATGCGCTGTGCTGATCCTGCCCACAGCGCGATCTTCAAGGTGTATGCGCACGAATGGGCGTGGAAGCAGGCAAAGGAAGTTCGCGTCTATCAGATGCTCGCGAGCCTGGGATCCCTGCCGGTGCCGAGCGTGCTGCACCACACGCCGGGGGGAGGGCCTGGGGCCGGGCCGTCACGATCCTGAGCCTGCTCGAGGGGCGCCCGCTGTCTGAGGCGTCGAAGGAAATGAACTCGGCACGAATTCCATCGTTCTACCGGGAGATGGGCGCCGCCTTGGCCACGGTGCACCAGATTGGCCAGGAGGCCTACGGGTATGTAACCGACCGCATCCTTGATCCGCGCTTCGATAATGGCAGCTACATGCGGCACCAGTTCGCCAAGAAACTCGCGGAGTTCAAGGTTCTGGGCGGCGACGGCCGGTTGCACGACGCGGTCGCGCGGCGGGTCGAGCGCGACGGGGCGCTGTTCGACAACTGCGGGACCGCCGTGCTCTGCCACAATGACCTGCATGAGGGCAACGTGCTCGTCGCTCGGCGCCCGGGCGGCTGGGAGGTGAGCGGCGTGATTGACGTCGAGAACGCGATCGCCGCCGACCCGCTGATCGACCTGGCCAAGACCGACTACTACTCCCTCGGCCGCGGTGAGCCGGAACGCAGCGCGCTGTTCGAAGGCTACGGGCCGCTTCCCGCCGACGCCGTCGAGCGGCTTGACCTCTACCGGCTCTACCATGCGGTCGAGTTGTGGGACTGTTTCCGCTCGATAGGCACGGTCGGGCCCTTGGGCGGAATCGCCGATGACATTGCTCGGCTGGCGGGTTAGGCAGCCCGGTGCACCAAGGCGGCGTCGTTAGAGTGGTCTGGTTTGATCACGTGATGCCGAAGGTGGCAAGCGTACGGCGGGGGCGCGGACGTGGTGGCGGACCCGGCGGCGATGTTGTCGTGGCCGGCGTGTCGGAGGGCGCCGAGGGCGAGGTGGCGCAGGCTGGCCATCGCCCGGGGTGCGGTGCCTGTGCGGACGCGTGAGGTGTCCTCAGCAAACGTGGCGTCGCGCAGGTGGTGGATCTTGTTCTCGATGCCCCAGTGGCCGCGCACCCAGGAGGCGAGGTCGGCGGGCTTGGCCTGGTGGGGTCGGAGGCTGGTCACGCCGTAGACGCGCTCGAGGGTGACCTTGCCGATGGTGACGGTCCGGCGGCGGCGTACGACATGGACGGCCCGGGCGGCGTGGGGGAAGTCGAGGCCGCGCGCGACGGAGCAGGTCTTGATCCGGCGAATCGCGTCGCGGCCGTGTGCGGTGGCGCGGGTCTTGCCCTGAAGCGGCACCTGCCGCCGCGGCAGTTGCTTCAGTTCCTGCTGAAGCGGTGGGGCGATTGCCCTTGATCACGGCGATGTAGCGGGCCTGCTGGGATTTCGTTGGTCTTGGAGCTGACCGCGCGCTGGACGATGAGCTGGCTGCCTGCGGTCATGGCGGCGAGGAGGCGGACCTGGGTGCCGTCTGGTCGGCCGGCGGCGAGGACGGTCTTGCCGTCGACGACCAGCGCACGGAGGCGTTGCCGGTCCCAGGCCCGTGTCGGTTCGTGCTCGCGATCGGCGCGCCGGCCGCCGATCGCGGCGTCGAGGGCGTCGCCGTCGACGCGTTGCAGGAGACGGCGCACGGTGGCCTCGGCCGGGGCGACTGGCCCGGTCGGCTCGCGCACGGGGCCGCCGAGCGCGGTGAGCACGGTTGGCGGCCTGTCGGCGGCCATTCCGCGATCGTAATCAGGGACTTCGCGCCCGCGAGCACGGCACATGCAGCCAGTGCCAGGACGAAGACCAGGGAATGACGACGGCCGGAAGACCGACGCGGGTCGGGCACGGCAGCCAGGCGCTGCAGCAGGCGGGGGTGCTCGCCGGAGGCGGGCGGTGACGCGGTGGTGAGTCGGCTCAGGCCGGCCAGGAGGGCGATGATGAGCTGGCAGCCACGGTCTTCCGTTGTGGTGGTCAGGACGTCGACACCTCGTGATCACCCGGAAGTCGCGCCTGGCTCCGGTCGTTCCGCGCCGCGAACGCAGAAGCCGCATCAGCCATCTGAACCCAAATCAACCTGGACGGAAGCTCTGAACGACGCCGCCCTGGAGTGGGTCGACACGCTGAAACGGCTCCCGCAAGTCGTCCGTCCGGGACCAGTTGCCCGAGGATCGCCATGCCCAGAGCAACAAGTCCCGGGCGACTCGGATCAGGAAAGGCGCAGATCGATCCAAGGAATGGTTTCCCCGGGCAGCAGGTACCGCTCGATCTCGGTGAACCCGTGTTTGCATGCGAACCGCAGACCGTCCTCGTTGGAGGACAGGACCACCGTTTCGATCACCTTGGCGCCCAACTCCCGTGCGTGGTTGAGCCCGCGAGCATAGAGATCCTCGCCGAACCCCTGCCTGCGGTGAGGAGCGAGCACACGGGCGATCAACGTGGCCGTCATGGTGTCGTCCGACGGAGGGCGCACCGTGCTGCAACCCACGAGAACGTCACCGACGTACGCGACCTCCAGGTGATGGCGTTGTGCGCGCTCGCGTACCGCGTCGATGGACAGGAGGTGCGTAGGGATGATGGTGTTGTGGACGTACTGCCAGTCCCTGAGCGTGACGTCGTCGTCCGGCTGTTGGATGCGAAGGTCAGACATCGCAGCAGAAGACCCGAGTACACCTCGGAGGTCAACTCCATTTTGCCGCGTCACCGAGACGCCATGGCTGACAAGGGGGCACGCAGCCAGCAGACACGCTTCCAGAGCTGCCCCGGAACTGGCTGCTCGGCGCCTGGCATGATCAGTGTGTGACAAGCAAATCTGCGCAGCCCGGCCGCGCGAGGTACGTTCTGTTCGATGTCGATGGCACGTTGATCGACGCAGTGGGCAACCAGCGCCGGGTGTGGCGAGCGTGGGCGGAGCGCTACGGGCTGGACCCGGACGAGGTCTACCAGGTGGCCCTGCGGACCAGGCCCACGGAAACCTTCGCGCAGGTCGCCGCGGCCCACGATCCGCACGAGTGCCTGTCCGCGCTGCACGAGCTGGAGGACGAGGACGTCCGGTCCGGCCTCTACGCGGCCTTCGAGGGTGCGGCAGAGGTGTTGCGCGGCCTGCCGCCGGGTTCCTGGGCACTGGTGACCTCGAACTACGAGCACCGGGTACGCGGCCGTTTCCTGCGCACGGGCCTGCCGGCGCCGGGCCTGATCGTGGACGCAGCCGCTGTTGAGGAGGGCAAGCCCTCTCCCGTTCCGTATCTGCGGGCCGCTGCGCGACTGGGGGCCGAGCCGGAAGACTGCCTGGTCATCGAGGACGCTCCGTCCGGAGTGCAGTCCGGGCTGCGTGCCGGTATGACGGTGTGGGGCGTGAACGCCGCTGCCGCAGTGGAGGGCGTGCACCGCCACTTCGAGAGCCTGCGCGAAGCAGTCCCGCACATCCTGGCCTTCGCGTCCGGATCCTCCGGCAACGCCGTCGCCTCAGACCGTCCGCCGGCTCTGGACATCACTGTGGCGACATCCCCCGGCGCTGTTGGGGCTCTTTGAACTATCAGGGAACACCAACAGCGCCTATGAGTGACGGCATTGGGGGACGGTCGGCCGCCGCCGGCAGATCAGCGCGCAGCCGAGGCTGAGCAGAGCTTCATGGATGTCGTCGCGTATCTCCCAGCGGATGTGCAGGCGGCGAAAGTGGTGCAGGAGCGCGAAGGCACGCTCGACGACCCGCCGCTGGGCGGCCAGGCCAGAGCCGTGCTCGGTGTTTGAGGCGGGCGATCAGTGGCCGGATGCCCAGGTCACGGACCAGGCGCAATGAGGCTCTGACGTGCGAAGAGTCCACCGCCGCGCGGGAGAAGTCCAGGGCGCCGGCACCCGCAGCTTCGCCAGCATGACCTCGTGCAACTGCTGCCATACGTCGGCCCCATGCCACTCGGCCTGACGTTGTCATGAGGTCATCCCAGAGCCGTTGCCAGTTCTTGGGGCAGATGCTCCCAGGAGGTTCCATGGTTGGCGGTGGCTCGGCACCCGGATGGCTCGTTGAGCTGTGCGTGGTGGGGGTCGCACACGCGGAGAAGGCGATCGAGGCGTTCGAGAAGACCTACGGCGCCAAGTGGCCCATGGCCGTCGCGAAGATCGCCGGCGACCAGGAGGAGCTGCTGGCGTTCTACGATTTCCCAGCCGCACACTGGATCCATCTGCGGACCACGAACCCCATCGAGTCCATGTTCTCCACAGGTCAAGCTCCGCACCAAGGTCACCCGCGGTGCCGGCAGCCCGGCCGCAGCCCTCGCGATGGTGTTCAAGCTCGTCGAGTCCGCCCAGGCCCGCTGGCGAGCGATCGCCGGAGCCCGTCTGTTCTCCCTGGTCCGCGCGGGCGTGAGATTCGAGAATGGTCAGCTCGTGGAACGAGAGAAGCTCGCGGCTTGATGACCACCCTGGAATCCCCGCCGGCGAGGGAACTCGACCAACTCGACGAACTCGCGCAAGCAGCCACCCCAGGCCCTCGGTACGTCCGCAGCCGCTCACCCCGCATTCGGTGATCCAGTGGCGGACGCTCTGAGCGCGGCGGCCCGACTCCGTTCTCCGGCGCTGGGCGCTGCGAGCGCCAACGTGCGGTGCGTACGCCGGAACATGCTGCGGGCCATGAAGGGGTGTACGCGCTTGACCACACCCCAGTAAAGGCGCGCTCGCAGGCCGTCGACCTTCACGGCCGTGCTGAGGGTGACGTAACGCTCATCGATGAGGATCGAGGCGCGAGCCGTCAGACCCGCCGTGTTCACGTCCAGGAGCAGTTCGCCGCCGGCTTGGGCGAGGACCGGGAAGGCGTCGCGCAGGATGCCCGTCCAGGCCGCTGGGTCACGCGGCAGGCCCGGCAGGAGTTCCATCCGGTACGCGTCCTCGTAGTCGGTACGGTCGAGGGACGTGCGGATCAGCTGGGCCGCCGCCGGACTGGCGACGGCTTGGGGCCGGGCCCAGCCGAGCCGGTGGAGCAGCCGCACCCACGGTGACCAGCGCATGGGGCGGGCAACGCCGTGAGCCGCCGCACGCTCGATGTTGTCGAAGATCTCCTCGATCATTGTGTCGTGTATGTGCCGTATGACGCAGGCCCACTGGAGCCGGAAGAAGCCGCGCGTTTCGCACTCGAGAACATGGCGTACACAGCAGCGTTCGGCACCGAGCGGTGCGACCGTCAGCTCGTGGTATCCGTCGAGGCCGCCGCCCGGAGGGGTGTCGAAGCGGACGCGACGCCCTGGTTCGTACGCCGTGACGTGGTAGCGGATCCGGCCGTGACCGCCGTCCGCACTCACGGCGAGTGGGCCGTCGAGGCACATACGCGGCCAGGCCGGGGTCGGGAAGATCGGGTCGTCCGCGGCGGAGAGACGGTCGAGCAGGGCGCCGACAGCCGCCGCGGGGGCGTCGATCACACGCTCGTGGACATTGCGTACCGCAGTCATCGCCTACCTCCATACGCTAGCGTATGGTTGACCATACGGTAGCGTATGGTCATGGCGCAACGACAGGACAGGAAACCTCGGTTGACCGCCCAGGACTGGGCGGACGCCGCGCTCACCGCGATCGGTGAGGGCGGTATCGCGGCCGTCGCGGTGGAACCCCTGGCGGCCCGGCTCGGCACCACCAAGGGCAGCTTCTACTGGCACTTCGCCAACCGTGACGCGCTCATCGAGGCCGCTCTCGACCGCTGGGCACAGATCAACACCGAGGGCACCATCAGCGAGGTCGAAGCGGAACCAGACCCCAGGAAGCGGATCCAACTGCTCTTCGCCGCAGCCATCACGTCGGCCACGGCCGACCCGCTCGAGGTCGCATTGCTCGCCACCGCGACGCAACCCCAGGTCGCGGCGGCCCTGCGCCGGGTGACCGAGCGCAGGGTGGCATACCTCGCCCAGCTCTTCGCCGACCTCGGCTTCCCCGAACCGGAGGCCCGCCGGCGCGGACTGCTCGCATACACCGTCTACCTGGGCCACGCCCAACTCGGCCACGCGGTGCCCTCGATGCTGCCCCCAGAGGAAGACGGGGAGTTCCACACATATCTCAACGAGGCACTCGAGGTGCTGATGACCCGCTGAGGGGCACGACGGACACGGCCCCTCCGGAAGCTCGGCCATCGCGAGATCATGGCCGCGACTCTGATCCAGCGCCCTCGCTACGTCGACACCGTTGACGAGTGGTGGGACGAGAACGTGCAGTTCATCGCTGCCGCCCGGGAAGCTGTCCCTCGGCTCATCGCGGAGATCAGGCGTCTACGCAGCCGGAGGCCGGCCTATCCGAACGGAGATCAAGAAGGGTGAACTGATCCCCAACCATTGACAATTGATCTGGCCCGGTTGCTGGCCGCGCTGGTGAATCTGCGCCATGACATCACTCATAACGTGCTGGCCTGCTGGTTCGGGGTGGACTGTCCCACCATCACCCGCGCCACCGGTGAAGTGCGGCTCCTACTGGCGCAACTGCCCGAAGTTCCCCCGCGCCCGCGGCGGCAGAGCGGTGGACATGGCTGGTTGTCTGCGCCCGCACCCGACTTCGCCTTGCCCGGCCTCGGCTGCGGATCTCCGCTGTCCTTGGGAGAAGCCGGCCGAGCCCGGCCGGCTCACCTCCGCTCGGGTTCGCCGGGCCCCTGGCCGGTCGCGTCGCGGTCGTCACCGGCGCCTCCAGTGGCATCGGTGAGGCCTCCGCCGAGAAACTGGCGCTTCTGGGTGCCCGCGTCGTCGTCCTGGCGCGGCGTGCCGACCGGCTGGCGGACCTCGTCGCCCGCATCGAGAAGAATGACGGTGGCGCGGTGGCGATGGCTGCTGACGTAACCGACGCCGCCGCTCTGCAGCGCGCCGCTGACCGGGTGGAGGCCGAATTCGGCGGCGCCGACCTGCTCCTGAACAACGCCGGCGTCATGCTGCCCGCTCCGATCGAGGAGCTGGCGACGGGCCAGTGGCAGCATCAGATCGACCTGAACATCACCGGTTTGATGAATGCGATCGGCGCGTTCACCCCGCAGTTGGTCAAGGGCGCTGCCGAGCGCGGTGTGGCCGACCTGATCAACACTTCGTCGATCGCGGCGCAGAACATCTTCCCGAACTTCGCGGTCTACTCAGGCACGAAGGCGTAGGTCACCCATCTCTCCCGTCACCTGCGGGCCGAGCTGGGCGCGAAGAACGTGCGCGTCTCGGCGATCGAGCCGGGCATCGTCGGCACCGAGTTGCAGAGCCATGTCACTGACCCTGGCGCCCGCAACTGGCTGGCGGGCTCCAGGCAGACCATGGAGTGGCTCACGGCGCAGGACATCGCAGAGACCGTTGGCTTCATTGCCACGCTGCCGCCGCGGGTGAACCTCCAGCAGGTCACCATCATGCCCACCGGCCAGGCCGCCTGACCGGCGGTTCACCGGGGCGGGCCCGTTGCCGGGGCGGCCCGCACACCCGCGGGACGCCACCAACTTCCGCCGGTGCATGGGGGGCAGCCGAATGCCTGGCCTCACCGTGCAGGACAGCGCGGCTCTGCCGGGAAGACAAGCCGGGCAGCTCTCGGGCCGGCCCGAGCACCTGGTGGGGAGATGCAGATATCGCCATCACCAAAACGTTTGCGCCGGCTCGGCTGCGCCCGTCTTTCCCGCCTGCGCCTTCCTGGCCCGCATGAGCGCGAGTTGATGGCTATGTTCGTGGTGCTTGGCGGGTTCGGGCACTTCCTCCATAGCCGTCTGCTGGTCCCTCCCCGTGGTCCGTTCGCCCCATTGCCCTGGGCACTGCTCGCCTTTCACAGCCGGGTCTGGTCGACCAGCTGCGAGTCCTCACCTGTTCGGCGGCCTGGCGTCCAAGCGGAATCCCGGCGCATCCGGGGGGGTGCCTCTATGTCTTTCGTCAAGCGAGGCGTGGGGTTCTGGGTTCGTAGAAGGTGCCGTCGCGGAGCATGGCGAACAGCACGTTGATCCGCTGGCGGGCCAGACGGAGGAGGGCCTGGGTGTGGGTCTTCCCGCGGGCCCGGCATCGGTCGTAGTAGGTGCGGGAGGCGGGATCGTGCAGGGCGGCGAACGCGGACAGGAACATCGCCCGCTTGAGTTGCCGGTTGCCGCCTCTGGGCGCGTGTTCGCCGTGGATCGAGGTTCCCGATGACTTGGTGGTCGGGGCGAGGCCGGCGTAGGAGGCCAGGTGGGCGGCGGTGGGGAAGCTGGTGCCGTCGCCGACGGTGACCAGCAAGGTGGCGGCGGTCCTGACCGCGACCCCCGGAATCGAGGTCAGGACCGCGGAAAGAGGGTGAGCCTCCAGCAGCTGTCCGATCTGTGCTTCCAGGGCTCGTCGCTGTTCGTGGACGGCCGCGAGCGAGCGGGCCAGGGAGGGGATCACGAGGTCGAGGGTGCCGGTGCCCGGGACCACGACGGTCTGCTCGTCGAGCGCGTCGAAGACCTCGTCGATCAGCCGGGCGGCCATGCGCGGGGCCTTGGGCCGGATCACCTCAACGAGCTTGCGGCGACCGGCCTTTCGCAGGCTGGCTGGGGATCCGTAGCGTTCCAGCAGCCAGGTCACGGCGGGGTGGTCCAGGCGCGGGCCGAGGACGCGTTCCAGGCTGGGGTGGAACTGGGTGAGCAGGCCGCGTATCCGGTTGGAGGTGCGGGTCGCCTCGGCCGCCAGGTCCTGGTCGAAGCCCACCAGCACGGTCAGCTCGGCGGTGATCTCGTCGGTCAGCTGGAGCGAGCGCAGGGTGTGCGGCATGGTCCGGGCCGCGTCCGCGATTACCGCGGCGTCCTTCGCGTCGGTTTTTGCCTCGCCCGGGTAGAGATCGGCGATCCGCCGCATGGACAGGCCGGGCAGGTAGGCGACCTTGCAGCCGGCGTCCCGGGCGACCGTGAGCGGGAGTGCTCCGATGGAGGCGGGCTGGTCCACGATCACCAGCACGGTGCCGAACTTCGCGGCCAGCTTGTCGAAGACGGCCCGCAGCTTCGGCTCGCTGTTGGGCAGCTGCTTGTCGAAGACCTTCTTGCCGGCCGGGGTCAGCCCGTGCCCGTGATGGGCGCTCTTGCCGACGTCCAGGCCGAGGAAGACGCCCACGTCGTCGATGTCGTCCAACCCATCCTCCAGAGGGGGGTTCGTGCGGTGCTGGCCAGGGCGTTGGCGTCGTATGCGCGCATCCACGTTATGCAGACCTGCCGCCCGCAAGCGGCCGGGCGTTGCGCCGGGCCAGGCGGTAGTCGGACCTCTCATCAGCGTCTCCAACGGCGCCTCTCGGGCCCGGTGGCACCACCCCCCAGGTCATGCTTTCGACAGGGGGGACCAGCCATGCCGGGCCCGGAGGCCAGCGGTCCTCTTGCAGGACCGCGAAGAAGATAACGGGGGGGGGTGCCTCTATGTCTTTCGTCAAGCGAGGCGTGGGGTTCTGGGTTCGTAGAAGGTGCCGTCGCGGAGCATGGCGAACAGCACGTTGATCCGCTGGCGGGCCAGACGGAGGAGGGCCTGGGTGTGGGTCTTCCCGCGGGCCCGGCATCGGTCGTAGTAGGTGCGGGAGGCGGGATCGTGCAGGGCGGCGAACGCGGACAGGAACATCGCCCGCTTGAGTTGCCGGTTGCCGCCTCTGGGCGCGTGTTCGCCGTGGATCGAGGTTCCCGATGACTTGGTGGTCGGGGCGAGGCCGGCGTAGGAGGCCAGGTGGGCGGCGGTGGGGAAGCTGGTGCCGTCGCCGACGGTGACCAGCAAGGTGGCGGCGGTCCTGACCGCGACCCCCGGAATCGAGGTCAGGACCGCGGAAAGAGGGTGAGCCTCCAGCAGCTGTCCGATCTGTGCTTCCAGGGCTCGTCGCTGTTCGTGGACGGCCGCGAGCGAGCGGGCCAGGGAGGGGATCACGAGGTCGAGGGTGCCGGTGCCCGGGACCACGACGGTCTGCTCGTCGAGCGCGTCGAAGACCTCGTCGATCAGCCGGGCGGCCATGCGCGGGGCCTTGGGCCGGATCACCTCAACGAGCTTGCGGCGACCGGCCTTTCGCAGGCTGGCTGGGGATCCGTAGCGTTCCAGCAGCCAGGTCACGGCGGGGTGGTCCAGGCGCGGGCCGAGGACGCGTTCCAGGCTGGGGTGGAACTGGGTGAGCAGGCCGCGTATCCGGTTGGAGGTGCGGGTCGCCTCGGCCGCCAGGTCCTGGTCGAAGCCCACCAGCACGGTCAGCTCGGCGGTGATCTCGTCGGTCAGCTGGAGCGAGCGCAGGGTGTGCGGCATGGTCCGGGCCGCGTCCGCGATTACCGCGGCGTCCTTCGCGTCGGTTTTTGCCTCGCCCGGGTAGAGATCGGCGATCCGCCGCATGGACAGGCCGGGCAGGTAGGCGACCTTGCAGCCGGCGTCCCGGGCGACCGTGAGCGGGAGTGCTCCGATGGAGGCGGGCTGGTCCACGATCACCAGCACGGTGCCGAACTTCGCGGCCAGCTTGTCGAAGACGGCCCGCAGCTTCGGCTCGCTGTTGGGCAGCTGCTTGTCGAAGACCTTCTTGCCGGCCGGGGTCAGCCCGTGCCCGTGATGGGCGCTCTTGCCGACGTCCAGGCCGAGGAAGACGCCCACGTCGTCGATGTCGTCCAACCCATCCTCCAGAGGGGGGTTCGTGCGGTGCTGGCCAGGGCGTTGGCGTCGTATGCGCGCATCCACGTTATGCAGACCTGCCGCCCGCAAGCGGCCGGGCGTTGCGCCGGGCCAGGCGGTAGTCGGACCTCTCATCAGCGTCTCCAACGGCGCCTCTCGGGCCCGGTGGCACCACCCCCCAGGTCATGCTTTCGACAGGGGGGACCAGCCATGCCGGGCCCGGAGGCCAGCGGTCCTCTTGCAGGACCGCGAAGAAGATAACGGGGGGGGCTTGCTGCGCATCGTTGCACCGCTGGTGGGCGCAGCTCTGGACCGCTTCCTGCACGCCACGTACCGAAGACCTTCCCCGGTCTCGCGGCCAGCGAGGTGTCGGGATCACCTGCGCTCGCGCGAAGAGCACATTTACCGGCACACCAAGGCGGCCGGGTACATCGGATCACCTACGCCCGGGCGGAGGTGATCCGGTGCTGGGCGTGTGCGGCGGTCGCGGGCGCTCGTTCTCTGCGCTAACTGCTCGTCGACTCCTGTGCGATGCCACGCACTTCTTCCCGCGTGCGCAGCCGGCCGCGAGCGGCGAGCCTCTCCAGCCGGTGCTGCTCCCTGGCCGCCCAGTTCTCCACCCGTGCCGGGTCCAGCGGCCCTCCGTGGCCGACGTGCAGCGTGGTCGGCTTGAGGGCGAGCGTCGCTCGCAGGCTGGCCAGGTTGCCGGCCGGGTCGTCGTGGAAGGGCGGGTTGGCCGGTCTTCGGTGGGCCATGCCGAGGAACGAGGTGGCGACCAGGTCACCCGCGACGAGATCGCCCTCATCCGTGAGCACCGATATCGAGCCGGCGGTGTGCCCTGGGGTGGGCATGATCCGGGCGTTGACGCCGTGCTCGTACAGCGTGGTGGGCCCGTCGACCAGCAGGTCCGGCCGGAACGGTTCCGCGTGCTCATGGAAGGCGTCCAGCCGGTCCAGGAAGCGGCCGAACCGTCCGGTGGGAAGGTAAGGCTCCCGGATCCGGCCGGTTGTGTAGGGCCCGAGATCCGCGACGTGCGCGACCACCGGAGCTCCGGTGGCCAGGCGTAGTTCCGCGGCGGATCCGAAGTGGTCGATGTGGGCGTGGGTGATGACGATCGCCGAGACGTTGCCGGGCTCGATGCCGTGCTCGGCGATCCGCGCCAGGATTTTCGCGCCGCTGCCCGGGATACCGGTGTCGACCAGAACGGCCCGACGGCCCAGCAACAGAAAGGCGTTGACGTTCCGTTTGCCCATGGCCGGTACCGGGATGACTGTGGTGTGTGCCATGACTTCGACGCTATGTCAGCATGGCTGAGCCGTTCCATGCTCATCTGACCCAGATTCCTAGCTGTTCGTCTCATCGCCTGTAGTGTCCGGGTATGGATGTCCTCGCCGATGTGCTGTCCGCCACGAAGATCGGCGGCACCGTCACCGCCAGGGTGCATGCCACCGGGCCGTGGGGGATCGAATTCCCGCACCTGCCCTCGGCCGTCTTTCACCACATCGCCCAGGGCACCTGCTGGCTGCGCCGCCCGGGCGCCGAACCACTTCCCCTGACGGCGGGCGACCTCGTCCTGCTCCCGGCCGGCAGCGGCCACGCGATGGCGAGTGACCCGACGGGCCCGACGATCCGGTTCGAAGACGTCACCCAGGCCGATCGCAGCGGGCCGGGCGCACCGATCGACTTCCCCGGCCCCGGCGCCGACCCTGGACCGCAGACCCGCGTCGTCTGTGGCGGCTACCGCTTCGATACCCACGCCTCCCACCCGCTGCTGACCCTGCCACCGGTGCTGCTGTTGCGGGCCGACCCCTCGGCGCGCCGGTGCGACCTCACCGAGACGCTGCGCATGCTGACCGCTGAACTGGCCGACCAGGCACCGGGCTTACAGACCATCACGACCGGCTGGTCGACGTCCTCTTCGTCCACATCCTGCGCCAGTGGGCGGCCTCGCGGGATGCCCCGGACCGCAGCGCCAGCTGGTGGGCGGCCTTGCGCGATCCCGAAGTCGCCGCCGCGATCTCCCTCATCCACGAAGAGCCCGGGCGCACATGGACCGTGGACACCCTGGCTCGCGAAGTCGGCGTCTCCCGGGCCACTCTGTCCCGCCGCTTCACCCGTCTCGTCGGCGAACCCCCACTGGCCTACCTCACACGTTGGCGCCTGGAGATCGCCGCACGAAGGCTCCGAGAGACCAATGATTCCGTCACCCGCATCGCCAACACCGTCGGCTACACCTCGCAGTTCGCCTTCTCCCGCGCATTCACCCGCCACCGAGGCACCCCACCCACCCGCTACCGGGCCACCCACTGGCATTAACGGGGCAGTGAGCAGGCGCTGGTGATGCTCGGTGACCGCCTCGATCGGGGGCGTACGTGGTTCGGACGGGGGACCGGTCACATCTGGCGGCAGTACCGCTCGTGGGGGTGTCCCTGACGTCGGGAGACGTGCCTGGTGTCGGGCTGACGCCGGGCTGCTAGGGGAGCGACAGCTTGCTCCGAGTGGTCTGGTTGGCCTGCGCGAGCACTGAGTTCCCCGCCGGCTGGGCGACGTTGGCCAGTACCTCGGGCTTCCTGGCCCGGAGTTCCTGGGGGCGCGGACCTCATTGCGGATGATCGCTGCCTTGGCAGCCAAGGCAGCAAGGTCGAATTAGGCAGGAAACCTGTCGAGGTCCTCCACGGTCTGGTTTTCGTCGACAACGGCCGATCCGTCTACTCGCGGGCCGTGACCGCGCTGAGTAAGGTTCCGTACACCTCGGTCACCGCTACCACAGGCTCCGAAGTCTCCGACTTTCGGTCGACGGGCTGAGAGGTAGCGAATGCGGAAACGCCGTTCTCTACCCGGTCGGATGGCATCGACGCGATGTTCGGATCGGGCTTCGTGTGATCGGACTCAGTAAAGGTCCCCTTTAAACATCGTTGTTGATCGTCCGAGACTACCTGGCACGGGGCGCCGCACCGAGACTCGTGCCGGTAACGCCGCCGCCCAGGATCGCCTCGCCGACCGGCGGTCAGCCCCGGAAGAGGGCCGATGAGCGTTTCAGGTGAGGTCGGAATGTCGGCTGATGGTCGAAGGTCCTTCTGGGCAGCCTCCGGCTGGCGTCTATCGATCTTGTCTCCGACGACCTGTGGGAGCGATACTCCACTGCTGCCAGAGCGGCCGCGCGGGGCTACGACTAACGACAAGTACCGCCACCTGCAACGGAAACGCGGCACAGACCCCTGATCGCCCGACGCGGCGTTGCCCACGGCTCCGGCCTCGGCCGCACCCGCTGGATCGTCGAGCGGACGTTCGCCTGGCTCCATCAGTTTCAAACGACTCCGTGTCCGCTGCGAGCAGCGAGCCGACCTCCACCAGGGACTACTCGAACTCGCCTGCAGCATCATCTGCCTTCGACGGCTCCGGAAGCCACTCTGAAATGATCAGTAAGCCACCAGGGGTCCACAGCCGTCATCCAGGTCACGGCGACGACGGTCGCTCCTGCCCATTTATCAGGTGCATGTCACCAATGATTTGCCAGAGCCGCTGCGCGCGATCGCGGTGCTGGCGCGCCAGGTCGTGGATGCCGGCGGCGGCGTCCAGGTCGCCGATCAGTTGCCAGCACGCGGCCTCGTCGTGGCGGTCGCCGTGCCGGTGGAACAGGTCCGCCGCGCGCTCCAACGCCGGGCTCGCCCGATCCCGGTCGTGCTGGCCGGCGTAGACGCGGCCGACTTCCAGCAGCGTGTACGCGGCGCACCGCTCGTCGGCCAGTTCCTCGAAGGTGGCCAACGCCTGCCACAGGCAGCGCAGCGCCTCGTCCGGATCACCGCGCCGATCGTGCAGCCGGCTGAACCGCCGCAGTACGACCGCCACCCGATGCCCGTCGTCGAGCGCCCTGGCCTGGCGCAAGGCTTCGCTGAACCAGGACTCCGCCTCGTCGAGTTCGCCGTGCATGAGCCGCATCACGGCCATCGAACAGGACAGCTGCGCTTCGAGGTGCTGGTCGCCCTCACCGACCGCCATGGCCAGCGCGTGCTCGACACGTTCGAGGGCTTCGCCGTAACGGCCCTGTACCCGGCTGATTGTGCTCAGCATCGCCATTGACAACGCCTCGCCGCGCTTGTCCCCACCGTCCCGGCACAGTCCGACGGAGGACTCCAGGGCATGGGTAGCCCGGTCGAACTCGTCTCGGTAGATGTGCAGCTGGCCAAGACCGCGCAGCAGCACCGATGTGCCGCGCACGTTGCCGGCGGCTTCGGTCACGCCCAACGCGAGCTGGTGCCCGTGCTGCCAGTCCTGATACAGACACCGGTGGTCGTAGTAGGTCGCCGTGCCGGCCGCCAGCTCCCAGGCCAACTCGTCCAGGCCCCAGTCCACGGCCAGTTTCACCACGCCGAGCAGATTGTCGCTTTCCGCGTCGAACCAGCCGAACGGATCGGCCATCAGCCGGTCCACGACCGCATCGGGCAGAGACCGGCGCGGTGCCGAACCGGGCGCGGCGGCCAGCAGCCCGGCCGCCGGCAACCGGTCGGTGCCGCGCCCGACCAGCTCGAGCCAGGCGGACAGCACCCGGATGATCGCGTCCCGCTTGTCTGTCGCCGGCAGCGGGGCGGCGATCTCCACGGCACAGGTCCTGATCAGATCGTGCAGCCGGTAGCGCGGCTGGCCGACGGCGTCGGTGGCGGTCAGCCGTACCAGGCTGGCATCGACGAGGGTGTCCAGCACCTCCTCTGCGTCCGAGCGGTCCAGCAGCGGGCCGACCACCCAGCCGGGGAGGGTGTAGGGGCCGAGCAGGCCCAGCAGGCTCAGTGCGCGCACCGCGTCGGACGGCAGCAGCCGCAAGCTCAGTTCGACGCTGGCTCGTACGCTGAGATCCCCGATCCTCAGCTCGGCCAGCCGCCGGGACTCATCCTCGATCCGTTCCCGCAGCACCCGCAGCGACCACGCCGGGCGGCCGGTGAGCTTGGCGCCGGCGATCCGGATCGCCAGCGGCAGGTTGCCGCAGCAGTCGAGGATCGCCTCTGCCTCCGCCGGCTCCCGCTCGACCCGCCGCCGCCCGACGATGCCGGTGAACAACTCGCTCGCCTCTGCCGGGCTCAGCACGTCCAGGTCGATGTGCCGGGCGCCGGGAAGTTGCGTCAGCAGAGTGCGACTGGTGATCAACACGGCACAGCCGTCGGCCCCGGGCAGCAACGGCAGCACTTGACCGGCGTGACCGGCATCGTCCAGCACGACCAGCATCCGGCGGTCCGCCAGCAACGACCGGTACAGCGCGGCCCGTTCGGACAGGCCGTTCGGGATCGCGCTGCCGGCGATCGACAGTGCGCGCAGCGCCTCGGTCAGCATCAGCGCCGGGTCCCGCGGCTCGTCTGATGTCCCGGCGAGGTTGAGGTAGAGCTGGCCGTCGGGGAAGGCGGCGCTCGCCAGCCGCGCGGCGTGCGTCACCAGAGAGGACTTGCCGACACCGGGACCACCCACGATGACGGCCACTGGGGCCCGGTTCGGCGCCGACCCGTCGAGTAATCGGGCGATTTCGGCCAGCACGTCGGCTCGGCCCAGGAAGTCAGGTACATCCAGCGGCAGTTGGCGCACCGGCATCGCCATAACCGGGTCGGCAGCCGTCGTGCCAGGACTTTCCGGTCGTGTGTCCGGGGGACCGCTCGCCGGCACAGGGGCCGCCAGGACGGGATCGGCGGCCAGGATGCGCAGATGCAGCGCCTGGATCGGCGGGGTGGGATCGACGCCGAGTTCGTCGGCCAGTGTCCGGCGCAGCCGCTCGTACACCTGCAGCGCCTCGCCTTGTCGCCGGCACCGGTAGAGGGCGACCATCAGGTGTTCGGCGACTTGCTCGTCGTAGGGGTGTTCGCGTAGCAGGGCGGTCAGTTCCTCGATGACCTCACGATGACGCCCCAGGTCGAGTTCGATGCTCAGGCACAGTTTGTGCGTGGCCGCGCGCTTCTCGTTCAGGCGTGCCGCATCGAGCTCCAGGACCTGGCTGGAGATGTCGACCAGGGCGTTACCACGCCAGCAGGTCAGCGCGCGCCGCAGCGCGACAGCCGTCTCGAACGGGGTCGTGTGCCGTTCGGCGAGGTGCCGCTCGTGGTCGAACTCCAGTAGGTCGAGCTGATCCGGCGCCAGGTGGATCTGGTAGCCGCCGCGCCGCGTACTGATCAAGGAACCGGGTGCTCCGCACGCGGCGAGGTTGCGGCGCAGCCCGGAGAGGGCGTCCTGGACCTGACGGACCGCGGTGGCGGGTGCGTTCTCGTCCCACATCACGGCGACGAGCCGTTCCATGGCGACGAGGTTGTTGGCGTCGACCAGAAGCGCGGCCAGCATCTTGGCCTGCCGCGGTCCGTCGAGTAGCACCTCGCGCCCGGTGATCTGGGCGTGTAACGGCCCCAGCACGCCGAATCTCATGTTCCCCCCGGCACTTCACGATTAGCGCCGATCCCCTGGTCGACCTCGCACTAGGACGAATCTAGGACGGCCGACGGACCCGTGTCCATAGCGTCACCGTGGGGTGCTCAGCCGTTCCCGCGTAACGAAAGGAACAGCAATGAAACGTTCGGTCAAGGCGGCAATGGCCCCGACGACGGCCGCCGCCGTTGTCACCACGACCGGAATGGCCCTTGCCATGGCCGACCGAAGGGCTGGCAGGACCACGGCTTCCCACCGGGCGAAGAGGCCACGCCCAGCCGAAGCAACACGCCCTTGCGCCACCGGATGAGTCACCGCCATCCCAATCGACGCGGTGCCGGCCACCCGCGTATTCGCCTGGAAACGGTACTTCGCCCAGTCGGTCCGGGCATTGGATCGCTACTTCACCGGTGCGCGAATTGCGGCCGACGCCGAACCTGCACTCGTAACCGAGCTGGAGCAGTCGAAGACTTGGTTGACAGACGTGGCCATCGCCAGCCCTGCAGCCACGAGCAGCGCAGTCGGCCAGCGCAGCGGACTGCACGCAGGGCCAGCCCGGTGACCGACGGGCAGTACTTCCACTACCAAGGACAGGAGGTCGGCTTTGTCCAGCTGATGTGGTTCTCCGGGACGAAATAGGTGTGCACCTGGCTCCACATCGACTCCAGCTTCAGAGCCAACCACTCAGGGTGGAACAACGCCGAGGAGGCCGAAGCGGGTGGGCTCTTCCGGCGAGTTCTACTGATACGGTCCCCATCGTCAGGACCACCAACTCAAGTGCCACAACTTCAGCAACGGCTATGCCAAGCTGAATTCCGGCGCAATGTCCTGCTGCCGAGGTCCCACAGACGCAGACATGCTGCGACAGGCATCTGACGCTCTGACGGACGAACTGCCAGGACGCTCCCGTACCAGGTTCCCATCGTGCCTCCGCTACGCGCCGGCCAGGCACGCGCCGGCAATGCGCGCCACCGTCCCGCGGCCGTATCCCGGGGCCGGGGCAGACGCCTGCCCCGAACCGGCCCGGTTCACTGCCCTGCCCTGAGCAGGCAGCGACCACGAGGGCTGCTGTGGCTCCAAGGCGGAGGCATGCCCGGACCGGCCCATCGGCCGAACCGTCTTCGTGATCTCACCCCGCTTTCCGTTTACCACCGACCAGGAGTGGAAGTTGACTGAAGATCAGCAATTTCAATCGTCGCTATCGCGCCGGCGCATGCTCGCGGCCATTGCGGCCGTGACCGTCGGCACCGGAGTCAAACTCGGGCTCGACCTGGGCAACCCGTCAGCCGCCTCGGCCGCCACCAGACTGGGGCTGGACTTCAATACCTATCCGAATCCGAGCCCATCGACGATCAGAGCAGACGGCTACACCTTCGTCTGCCAGTACCTCGCCGGCCCCGGTGCGCTGACCCGCAGCAGCGCGCTGGCGTTCATCGGCGCCGGGATCGACGTGGTGTGCAACTGGGAAATGGCGCAGTACGCCCCGCTGAACGGCTATTCCCAGGGCGTCAGCGATGCCCAGAAGGCGCAGAGCGCGGCAAGTGCGGCCGGAATGCCGGCAGCCCGGCCGATCTACTTCAGCCTTGACTGGGACGTGCAATCCGGAGATCTTCCAGCGATCGAGAAGTACTTCGACGGAATCGCCTCGGTGATCGGCCGCGACTGCACCGGTGCGTACGGCGGATACTATGCGATCCAGCAGCTGTTCAACAGCTCCAAGATCAAATGGGGCTGGCAGACCTACGCCTGGTCCGGCGGCAACTGGGATTCCCGCTCCCAACTCCGCCAGATCAAAAATGACATACAGGTCGGTGGCACGGGAGTTGACGAAGACCAGGCCGTCGCCGACGATTTTGGCCAGTGGGGCGTCTCGGCTCCCGTTTCGACCGGTAACGGCATCACTTCGGACAGCAGCTGGTCGGTGTACAACCCTGACACGAAGACGATGACCCTGTTCGGCCTCGGGTCCGGCGGCCACCTCGGCCTCACCAAAAGCACGAACGGCGGAGCAAGCTGGAGCAACTGGGCTGAGGCCAACGCGTACTGGCGACTGCAAGGCACACCGAACGCGGTGTACGACGCGGACGCCAAGATGACGATGCTCTTCGCCCGCGGCCAGGCCGACGGCGCCATGGGCATCAGCACCAGCACCAACAACGGCGCCACCTGGTCGAACTGGGCTCAGGTCAACGCGTACTGGAGCAACTTCAAGGGCGACGCCTCGGCGGTGTACAACCCCGACACCAAGAAGGTCACCGTGTTCGCGCGTGGCGGGGACGGCAGGATCGGCTACACGCAGAGCGGCAATGCCGGCGCGAGCTGGTCGAACTGGGCCGAGGTGAACGCGTACTGGAACAACTTCGCCGGCGACCCGCACGTGATCTACAACCCCTACACCAAGAAGATGACGGTCTTTGCGCGTGGCGGGGACGGGAGGATCGGCTACACGCAGAGCGGCAACGACGGGGCCAGTTGGTCGAACTGGGCCGAGGTCAACGCCTACTGGAACAACTTCGCTGGCGACCCGCACGTCGTCCTCAACCCGGACACCAAGAGGATGACCGTGTTCGCGCGTGGCGGGGACGGCAGGATCGGCTACACGCAGAGCGGCAACGACGGGGCCAGCTGGTCGAACTGGGCCGAGGTGAACGCGTACTGGAACAACTTCGCCGGCGACCCGCGTCCGGTGTACAACGCCAGTGCGAAGACGATCTCGCTGCTCGCGCGTGGCGGGGACGGCAGGATCGGCTACAGCCAGAGCGGCAACGACGGGGCCAGTTGGTCGAACTGGGCCGAGGCGAACGCGTACTGGAACAACTTCGTCGGCGACCCGAGTGCGATATACGACCCGGACACCGCACAGAGCACGGTCTTCGCGCTCGGTAGCGGCGGCCACATGGGGTACACCCAAAGCATCAACAGTGTGAGCGGTTGGACGAACTGGGCCGAGGTCAACGCGTACTGGACGTTGATCGGTTCCTGATCGATCAAGCCCGGCGCGGCCGCCCGCACGAATGCAGGCCGAGCCCTCCCCGTGTCCTGCGACTCCGAACCGGGAGTCACAGGGCACGGCGTTTCACAAGTCGTTCCGGTGGCGTGGGCCGGTGACCGGCCTTCTCACCGACCGCGCGCCGGGCCCGGGGCTTCTCAAGACGCCGCGCGAGCACGATCCGGATTGCGTCCTGTTGGACGGGACTCTCACCGAGTGCGACCGCGTCGGCGGCAGCCGGGCGGACGACTCGGCCAAGCATTGCCGGCACGGCGTGAACATCCAGGTCGTCACCGAACCGTCGGCGGGGTGCTGTCGATCTCGCCCGCGCTGCCGGGCCGCACCCACGACCTGACCGCACCTCGAGCCCACGAGATCATCCGCATCTGCGAGCGACAAGGCGTCCCGATCCTCGCCGACCGCGCCTACCAGGGCGCCAGCCCCTGGGCCACCACCGGACTCAAACGCCCACCGAGCAATGAACTCACCCTCACCCAGCGCACCGTCAACCGCGCACTCTCCCAGCCCAGAGCCCCAGTCGAACGCGGCATGGCCCCTGAGTCCCGGCAGATCTTCCGCAGATCCCGCATCAGCCCCAACCGCATCTTCGTCATCACCAAGGCCGTCCTCACCCTGGGGAGGCAACGTTGAAGGGTCGGGGACTGGCTCGGTGGCGGCGTACCTCCGCTCCGTTTCCAGTCCCCGCCGCTTCGAAGCGTGCATGCGGTTCTGAGCTTGCTCCGCTTTGGCGGACACCATCGGTGTGATGGTCAGGCCGCGAGAACGGTCTAGTACTCGGCGTGACTGCGATGGCTGAGGCTGCCGTGCAGCCGTCGTACGTTTTACCAGGCTTCGATCCACTCCAAGATCGCGGTGCGGGCTTCGGCGCGGCTCTGCCGGGGTCGGTCGTCGGCCAGCTCTCGCTTGTGGGTGGCGAAGAACGACTCGGCCAGAGCGTTGTCCCAGCACGGGCCGGTGCGGCCGACTGATGGTCTGATGCCGAACTCGACTGCCAGGTCGGCGAATTGGCGGCTGCTGCACTGAGGGCCTGATGTGGGGGCCGTCGATGGCCACATCGTCCATGTGCAGCAGTCGGGTCGCCCGCTGCTCGGCTAGGAGTGCCTCATGAAGGCGAGGCCAGACGCCAGCCTCGGTTCAGTCCCGCAGCCGACGCCAGGAGGTTACCCCCGAGCAGCCGAACATCAGCCGACACGACACGCCGATCTCACCTGAAGTGCTCATCGGCCCTCTTCCGGCGCTGACCTCCGGTCGGCGAGGCGATCCTGGTCGGCGGCGTTACCGGCACGAGCCTCGGTGCGGCGCCCTGTGCCAGGTAGTCTCGGACGATCAACTCGACAGCGTCCTGCGGGCTCCTGGTACCGGCCAGCAGCATGACCTCCGTAACGAGCTCTTACACCGTGTCCTATGTGGTGAGTTTGAGGAGTCGTTTGTAGCAGCAGAGGGCTGTGGCGAGGCCGAGAAAGGCGAGGTAGTTGCGGGGATGGCGTTCGTAGCGGAGGCTGAGTCTGCGGTAGCCGCTGAGCCGGGAGATGGTGCGTTCGATGACCCAGCGGCGTCGCCCTAGGCGTTCGCTGGTGTCGATGCCCTTGCGGGCGATACGGACGCCAATGTGCTTACCCCACAGCCATTTACGCAGGTGAGGTACGTCGTAGGCTTTGTCCGCGTAGATTCGCTTGGGCTTGAAGTGGTGGCCTCGGTGGGGGTCGGTTTGGAGACCGACGATCATGGGCTTCAGTCCGAGGCCGTCGTGGACGTTCGCCGCGGAGACACCGACGACCAGAGGCAGTCCGTTCGCGTCCGACATGACGTGCATCTTGGAACCTGGCTTTGCCCGGTCCACGGGGCTCGGACCTGTGTGTTCGCCCCTTTTTTAGCGCGGACATGGGCGGCGTCGAGGACGACGCGGGTGACGCCGATGAGGCCGGCGTCGTCGAGCTGAGTGCGTGTTTCTCAACTCGGCACGTCGAAGGCGTGGCGGGTGGCGGGCGAGAGGTAGAGAAGTTGACGGATGGCGACGCTGCGCACGAATGGGTGCCCGGCGGTCTCCGCGAGCAGTGCGGCCTGCTCGAGGTCGTGCCAGTGATGCTGGTGAACCGAGCACTTGCGATGTCGGCCTGCACCTCTACTATTCCGTCTTGCTAAGTACCGGTAGTCAGCGTTACTGTGTACCGGTACTCAATAGCGCTGACTAGCGCGGAGGGGAGGTGTTCCATGACCAAGCTGGAGACGGAGATGCTCAAGGGCACGCTGGAGGGCATCATCCTCGCGTCCCTGGCCGGTCGGCCCGCCTACGGCTACGAGATCACGGCCCGGCTGCGGAAGCAGGGTTTCTCCGACATCGCCGAAGGGACCATCTACGCGTTGCTCCTCAGGATGGAGAAGCGCGGTCTCGTCGACGTGGAGAAGGTCCCCTCCGAGAAGGGGCCGCCACGCAAGGTGCATTCCCTCAACGCTCAGGGACGGGAGTACCTCGAAGAGTTCTGGAGGACCTGGAGCTTCCTCACGGAACGACTGGAACAGCTCCGCGAAGGGGGAAAGTAGCCATGTCCGATGTCGAAAAGACCGGCTTCCTCACGAAGGTGATCGGGCCCAAGAAGCGCTGGAAGGCATACAAGGCGCGCATCAAGGAGCTTCCCGAGAGCCACCGCACGGCGGTCGAGGCGATTGAGCGGTACCTGATGCACTTCGTACCGACCGACGCAGACAGCAATGCGTCGATGTTCGAAGACCTTGCCGACCTGTTCGAGCAGGCCGCGGTGGACGGAGCGCCGATCCGCGAGATCGTTGGAGAGGACCCGGTGGAGTTCGTCGAGGCGTTCGCCAAGAACTACTCGGAGGGCGGCTACGTCCCCGCCCGCGCACGCAAGCAGCTGACCGACGACATCGAGCGCGCCGCCGGGAATGAGACCGGAACAGAAGACAAGACGGTCTGATCGCGCCTGTGCACATCGCCCCCAGGGGCCGAGCACCACTTTCATCGCCTTTCTGCACTACGCGGCCGCGGGGTCATGCCCGGCCGGCCGCCTCGCGCCGCATGCCCGCGGCGCCGTCGAGAACGACCAAGGTGTGCAAGGAGATTCCTGATGGGAAACGGCAACAACGGCTTGTCCGAAGCAGGGCTGCGCAGACTGCGCGAGGTGCTGGAACGGCATGTCGAGTCCAAGAAGATTCCCGGGCTCGTCGCCCTGGTCAGCCGGGACGGGCAGACGCACGTCGAGGCGATCGGGACGATGCGCCACGATGGCGGCGCGCCGATGTGCCGGGACACCATCTTCCGGATGGCCTCGACGACCAAGCCCGTCGCGGTCGCGGCGACGATGGTCCTGCTGGATGAGTGCCGGCTGCGGCTGGACGACCCGATAGACCGGTGGCTGCCCGAGCTGGCCGACCGGCGGGTCCTCAAGCGCGCCGACGGCCCGCTTGAGGACACCGTGCCGGCTCGGCGTCCGATCACCGTGCGGGACCTGCTCACCTCCACCTGCGGGCTCGGACTGGACACGACGGCTACGGGCTCCCCGATGATGAGCGCGTACTTCGCGCAGAAGGTCTACGGCGAGAACGGATGGATGTTGCCGGCCGTCGAGCCGGATGAGTGGATGCGCCGCCTGGGCGCGCTTCCGCTGATGCACCAGCCCGGAGAGCGGTGGCTGTACAACGTCAGCGACGACGTACTCGGCGTGCTCGTCGCTCGGGTCACCGGCCAGTCGTTCGAGACGTTCCTGCGCGAACGCATCTTCGATCCGCTGGGCATGAAGGACACCGGCTTCCACGTGCCCGCCGGCAAGATCGACCGGCTGCCGCCCCTGTACGCCCCCGATCCGCAGACCGGAGAGTTCAACGTGGAGGACGAGGCCGAGGGGGGACACCACAGCCGGCCTCCGGCGTTCCAGTCCGGCGGCGGCGGACTGGACTCCACCGTCGACGACTACCACGCCTACTTCCGGATGCTGCTCAACCACGGGATGCACGGGACCGAGCGGATCCTGTCCCGGCCCGCCGTCGAGCTGATGACCACCAACCGCCTCACGCCCGAGCAGACAGCCGCCCTACAGTCCTGGGCCCGCAGCGTCGTCCATCTGTCACACGGCCAGGGGCAGACCGGCGGCTGGGGCTTCGGGATGACGGTGCGCACCTACCGCGGTGACTACGCGCCCATCGGCCAGTTCGGCTGGGACGGCGGAGCCGGCACGACTACATATGCCGATCCGCGCCACCAGCTCGTCGGCATCCTGCTCACCCAGACCGGGATGTCCACCCCGGATTCGGCGCGGGCCATGCAGGACTTCTGGACCACTCTCTACCAGGCAGTCGACGACTGACCTGCCTACTTGGTCGAGTCGTCCGGTGCTGGATTCCTCGGCCAGCTGGAGGTGGCGCCCTTCCGGGCCAGGCGCCTGGTCGTGAGGGTGATGGCGGCCCAGGTGATCAGGGTCTCGGAGAGTTGGACGAGGCGTTCGTAGTCCCGGGCATGCCGACGGGCGCGCATCATCCACGCAAGACTGCGTTCGACGACCCAGCGACGAGGCAGCACGACGAAGCCGGAGGCATCCTTGGGACGGCTGACCGGCCCGACAACACGTCACCGACCCGGACATCCCCCACAACCATTATTTGGCCAGGGTAGACGGGTCCTTTGGCGATCCGCGCGGGCCCACCAGCCGAGAGTCAACCGCTCAGGCCTGTGGGCCACCTACGGAGCTCACCGGGGCCACCAGAACACTCAGGGGCTTCCCAACGGAGAAGTCAAGCTGTGCCTGGGGACGGCATTCCGTGATCAGTCGAACCAGACCACGAGCCGCACGTGTTCTGGTCCATGCAGCTCGGCGAGCGTCCGCATCACGTCCCAGACTGGCCCCCAGTGGGTCCCCGGCCCGGCGACCGTGCTGCGGCTGCGCGTGCCGGACCGATCGGTCTCGTCCCAGTGGGCAGCTGCCAGCTCGGCCCAGTTGATCCATGTTGTTCCGTGCGCGTGTTGTGGCCCGCCCCACGCGTTGAACGCGGCCCGCAGCACGTCCGAGGCGTCGTCCGGCAGGCCACGGCCTTCGGCCAGCGCCTGGAACCCGAAGGAGTTGCGAACGCCGAAGAGGCAGGCGAGTGCGTCATAGGCGTTGCCGGTGTTGAGGAGGCTGAGGTCGATGGCGGCGTGCCAAATCGTGTCCTCGTCGTCCTTACCCCAGATCCGGGCCAGCGGTCTGCACTCGATCATCCCGCTCACGTCGGTTGACATGTCTGCAGTCTGCCGAGAACGGACAAGGCTCGTCGCCTCGATTTCGATGCAGAACCTAACCGGTGGGCTGGGGTGGGGTGACTTCGTAGAGGCGCGGGTCCCGAATCAGGTCCCCTCCAGCCGGGCCGTTCCGAGGAGGGAGTGTCCTGCCAGGGTGTATCCAGCCTGATCACGGTCCAGCCGGTGGGTTGCAGACCCCATCTGCCGCCGCTGGTCGCGCGTAGCACCCGCTGCCAGGGTGTGTCGTCGGCCGCCGATGCCACGTCGCTGGCCGGCGCGGCCAGCGCCAGCGCCTCTTGCCGTTCGTCAACACTTTCCCGTGCCGTCCACTGTGCCCAGGCAGGCGCGGCCGTAACTGCTCATTTCGCAATGAGTAGGAGGAGACTGGGCTGGCTCACCTTGCCCGAACGCAGCAGCAGGGACCGTGGTGCCGGCCGCTGGGCTGGCCTCCGGCCTGGCCGACTTTGTCGCCCGCGACCAGCCATCGGTCGAGTCCTGGATCCGCGGGCCCCAGACCTCGACCCAGCGTTGCCGGCCAGCTCGGCGTTCTTGCGTACACACGCTCTGGAGGGTCGTAGAAGTGTACGTCGCCGGCCTCGTCCGCGCGCCTGAGCGTGCGCATGCCGGTGTCCTGCTGGCCTTGCAGATGTGGGGCTTGTCGGCGGGGCCTCCGCACCGGGGCTTACTGTGCGGCTGCGTTCCACATCAGCGGTCAGGTCGGTCTTGACGTCTCCGCCGCGGTCGGCTGTGCCTACACCCAGCGCTCGGGTGACGCACACGGTGAACCGCAGCGCTCCCTGTCCGGCGAGGACGTCACCGCCGTGGGCACTGTCGCCTTTTCCGTTGTATTGCGATGGCTGATCGCGGCCAGGCATCACGGCGAGCAGGTCCTGCGGCGACTGGACGATTCCGTGTTGTCCGCTCAGGCTCGTGCCGGTATCACCCATGTCGTCGGCCGGCGCCTGGCTGGCCGCCCAGCAGCGTATTCCGCGTGCTGAACATGCCGTTTGTGGGCTCCGGGGCACCCGGAGGGGTCGGGGCCGTGCCGCGACGGCTCCGGGAAGGCCCCCGGCCAGCGGCCGGGGTCCTTTGGCTGCGCGGTCGGGATGTGCCCGCCCTTGCGTGGGCCTGCCGGCCCCGGGCCCGCCTTCGCCGGGGGCCGTCTGGCCCGGGTCCGCTCCGTGAGTATCCGGGTCCCGCGAGGGGACGTCGTAATGTCTGTGCCAGGCCTGTGGGTGGGGGCGGCTGTCCCTTAAACGGGTGATGTCACGCGTGCGCGGGCTTGGCAGGTGGGATGTCTCTTGCCTGTCGATAGGTCCAGCGTCTTCTCCTGACCGAGAGGGAATCACCGTGCTGTCTGTCCGCCGCGTCGTGACCGTTGCAGCAGTGAGCGCGCTGCTTTCCCTCGGAGGGATCGTCCCCGCCATAGCTGCCCAGGCACCGGGCCCCGACGACATCACCGACGGTCTTCTCGAACAACCCGTCAGCACTCTTGTGGGCTCCCCCCTCGGCCTTCGCCTCGGCATCTGAATCCGTTGGTCGGCGTGTAGCGCCCGCCGGCCCCCGTACCTCCTCATCAGTCCCGTCACCAACTCCGAGGGGGCGTTCCCGTGTCCGGCCGAGGGCCGGCCACGCGTTGTGGGGGGGAGTCGGCTGTCGTACGGCGCCCGGTGCGAGGTGGCGGACGCCGCGCCGTAGTGCCGGCGTGCTGTCTCCCGCTCCAGCCGGGGCTGGTCGGTCCCGGGCCTGGTACTGGACGTCCTGACTCCGTCAGGAACCCGGCCCCGGCCCCGCATGAAGCTCCCGTCAGGGGCTTCACCCGTGCCGGCTACTGAGGTTTGAGGTGTGATGTCGTCATCGTGAGGCCGGTGCCAGTGAGGCATCCGTCGATGAGGTCGGGCCGGTACTGGACCTGGCGAAGGCCGCGTCGCAGGGTGTCCATCAGGTGGGTGGCGTCGGTGAAGGCGGTGTTGGCCTGGCAGCGCCTTCGCAGGAGGGACCAGATGCCCTCGACCGGGTTGAGCTGTGGCGCATAGGGCGGCAGGTAGTGGACGGTGATCCAGGCGTGGGAGTCGATGAACTCGCGTAATCGGCGGTCGCGGTGGACGTTGAGATTGTCCCAGATCAGGACGATCGGCCTGCCGAGTTGCTGGTGGGCTGTGGCCAGCAGGTCGCGGTAGGTCCGTCCAGGCGAAGCTTCGGCGGCCGCCGGCCTTGTGGTCCGCATGGACGATCGGTCGGTAGATCAGCCGGGAGCGCTCGCCTGTCCTGTAGCAGGCCAGGGCGGCCCGATGGAGATGCGGCGCTGGGAACGCCCGCGGACGCGGACGATGGGGGTGTCGCCGCGGTGGGACCAGGTGCGGGCGGTGGGCGGCGTCATCGAGAAGCCGGCCTCGTCCTCGAAGACGAGGTAGGCGTCGAGCGCCGCCGCGGTGCTTCCGCGGATGGCCAGGTCTCCTTCACCCATCCGGCGACGGCTGCCTCGTCCCGTTCCACCGCACGCTTGGCGGGGACCTGGTGGCTCCAGCCGTGGCGTCGCAGCATCAGCGAGATCCCGGAGAGCGTGAACGACTTGTGGAACCGCCGCCCGATGAGCGTCTTGATCCGGGCCAGAGTCCAGGTCTGGTCCGGCCAGCCGTGCGCCGCGGCACCCTTGGCCAACTCGACTTCCAGGACGGCGAACAGCCTGTCACTCAGTTTCGGCTTCGAGACCGGTCCAGCCGATCGCAGCCCCTCGGTGCCGACGTCCTTCCAGGCCCGTCGCCACCGCTGCACCGAGCGCACACTCACCCGTAAGTCCATGGCGACCTCCGCGTTGGAGGCACCTGCGACGAAACGCTCGGCGGCCTCCATCCGGATCCGCTCGCGAAACACCTGCCGTTCAGGCGTCAGCCCACCACCCTGCGGATACCTCACACAACCGGCATACCGCGACGATCACATTCCGTCACCCCCCAACGACATCCCGCCTCAAACCTCAGTAACGGCTTTGTGAACGGAATCAGTGAAGGGGCCTGACCGATGTTCGACTGTCCTTGCCCTGCTTGGACCTGCGGCTGGGGCCGGTGGCGGTTCACCCGGCATCGGTAGCTACTCTCGTCTCTCCAACGATCTTGACCGCAGCGGAGCAGACTGTGCGCAGTACCGTCGTGACGCCCAGGGGCGATCAGATCCGGTGGGTTGAGCTGCCGGGGCAGGGGTCACGTCCGCGGGAGTGGTGTATCAACGGCCACTCGGTGATCTCGTTTTGAGGCTATGCGGTGAGTTCGGTCGGGAGGACGGTGTCGTCGATTTCTGACTCGATCGGGTGGAGGCGGGCCTTGGCGAGCAGGTCGAGGCCCATGTAGCGGCGGGCCTCGGTCCACTCGTCGTTCTGCTCGGCCAGGACCGCGCCGACCAGGCGGATCAGGGCGGTGCGGTCGGGGAAGATGCCGACCACGTCGGTGCGGCGGCGGATCTCCTTGTTCAGCCGTTCCTGCGGGTTGTTCGACCAGATCTGCCGCCAGATCTCGCGCGGGAACGCGGTGAACGCCAGGACATCGCCCTGAGCGGCGTCCAAGTGCGCTGCGGCCTTGGGGAACTTGGCTTCCAGGGCGTCGAGGACGTGCCGCATCTGGGCCTGGACGGCGTCGGTGTCGGGCTGTTCGAAAACGGTCCGCAGCAATGTTGCGACCCATGGCTGGGCCGACTTGGGCACCTGGCTCAGCAGTGCGCGGGCGTAGTGAGTACGACATCGCTGCCAGCTCGCGCCGGGCAGGGTGGCGCCGATCGCGTTGACCAGGCCCATGTGCGCGTCGGAGATGACCAGCTGGACGCCGGACAAGCCGCGGGCGATCAGCGAGCGCAGGAAGGCCAGCCAGCCGGCGCCGTCCTCGGCTGTGGCCACGTCCAGGCCGAGGATCTCGCGGTGCCCGTCGGCGTTGACGCCGACTGCGATCAGCGCGTGGACGTTGATGATCCGGCCGCCTTCGCGGACCTTCTGCGTCAGCGCGTCGACCCATACGAACGCGTAGGGTCCGGCATCCAGGGGACGGTTACGGAAGGCTGTGACTTGTTCGTCCAGGTGCTTGGCCATCGCGCTGACCTGGGACTTCGACAGCTGGGTGACGCCCAGGGACTCGGCGAGCTTCTCGACTCGGCGGGTGGAGACGCCCAGCAGGTAGGCGGTGGCGACCACGCTGATGAGGGCCTGCTCGGCCCGCCGCCTGCGTTCCAGCAGCCAGTGCGGGAAGTAACTCCCGGACCTGAGCTTGGGGATGGCGAGCTCGACGGTGCCCGCCCGGGTGTCCCACTCACGCGGGCGGTATCCGTTGCGGTGGTTGACTCTCTCGTCGCTGACCTGGCCGTATTCGGCGTTGCAGAGGGCGTCCGCCTCCGCGGACATGAGTGCGTCGGCGAACGTCTTGACCATCGCGCGCAGCAGATCGGGACTCGCCGCGGCGAGATTGTCTTCCGTGAGGGCGTGCAGGGGCAGACTGTCGGGTGCGGTCATCGTGCTGATCTCCTTCGGGCTTCGACACCTCGAAGATCAGCCGGTGGCCGTTCATCTATGCGGGCCTCATCCTGATGCCGGAGCAAACCCCCGGATCAGGTCGAACCCGTACACCACTTCCCTGGACGCAACCTCGGCGCGGGGCCGGGGGCAACCAGTGCCGCCCCGAATCAGGGTCTTCCGTGCTGTCCGTGGACCCCTCCATGCTCGAGGACCACGTGCCGTCCAGCAGACCGAAGGAGCCCCAGGGGCTGCCTCGGGCCCCACGTTTTGTACCGGCTCCCTTGCCTCGGCTTGGCGGGGGCTGGGGTTCCGGTCGGCTCCTGGATCTGATCAGGTCGGCAGTCACCAGATCACGGGAAGCTTCTTCAGGCCGCGATGGTGGAAGGAGGGCAGCCATTCCAGCTCGTCGGTGGGGATCGCGAGGCGGAGGCACGGGAACCGGGCGAGGAGAGCGGTGAGCGCGACTTCGGCTTCGAGGCGCGCCAGGGGGGCGCCCAGGCAGTAGTGGATGCCGTGGCCGAAGTCGAGGTGGGCGGAGGCACGCTCGGGCTGGAAGCAATCAGGGTCGGTGAACTGGGCGGCATCGCGGTTGGCCGAGGCGAGCGAGACCCAGACGCGGGAACCGGTGGGAATGGTGATACCGCCGATGGTGATGTCTTCCAGAGCGAAGCGTCGGACCCCCAGCGTGACGGGAGCATTCCAGCGAAGGGTCTCTTCAAGCACCGCGCGGACCGGTGTACGGCCGGCACGGACCGAGGTCATCACGGCCGGGTGAAGCAGGAGCGCCAACGTGGCGTTACCGATCAGGTTCACCGAACTGGTGTAGCCGGTGAAAAGGAGCAGGAACGCCATAGCGAGCAGTTCGGGTTCGCTGAGGCCGTCGCGTTCGTCGCGGGCTTCGATCATTGCGGTGAGCAGGTCATCGGCCGGCTTGTTGCGCTTGGCAGCAATGACGCCGGTGAGGTATCGGTGCATCTCCCGCATGGCGGCACGGGATTCCACTGCCGCGTCCTCGGCGGGCCCGAGCACGCTGTGGGTCCAGGCGTGGAAATCTCGGCGGTCCTGGGCGGGGATACCGAGGAGTTCGCAGATGACTTCCATGGGCAGAGGGTTCGCCAGGGAGTGCATCAGGTCGGCCGGCCGCTCTGTGATGGCGTCCAGGAGCCTGTCAGCGTGTGCCTGGACGCGCTGCCGCAGGCCCTCGATGCGCCGCGCGGTGAACGCCTTCGAGACAAGACGTCGAAGCCGGGTGTGGTCGGGCGGATCCATATTGAGCAGGTGGGCGTCCAGCTCCGGCGGCATGGACGACTGGTAGCGGCCGGTGGTGTGGGTGTTTGCCTTGTTCAGTGACAACCGTGGGTCCGTGAGAGCGGCGCGTACATCCTCGTAGCGGGTAACGACCCAGACGGGGGCGCCGTCAGGAGTGGTAGTGCGGTGTACCGGCCCGGCTTCCCGAAGGCGGGCGTACGTGCCGTACGGGTCGGTCATGAGCGCGTCGTTGAAGAGGGTGGTCGACGGTGGAGCAGAGGTCATACTCGTACTCGCTTCCTTGGTCGGTAGGCGCCGTGGTCGTGCTGGGTGTGCAGGGCGTCGGCGGTGATAACGGGTGTCGGTTGGGACGAGCGTGTCCAACAGTGGGGCGAAGGCCGGGATTTCGGTGCTCTTGTCGGCGACCCGGCGCTGGGCGAGCACGCTGCCGGTGGGGGTCCATAGCCGCCAGCAGCGCCACGGCGGGCCGGTCGGCGGTGCGAGAGCCGCGCAGGGTCTTGCCGTCCATCGCGATCGCCCGCCGCGGGATGGGTATAGGGCACTGGGCCTCGCCGTCGGTGGGTGTCGGTGTGTGGTGCCGGCGTTCTTGCAGGTGGCGGCCGATCGCGGTGTCCAACGCTTTTGCGTCTGTCTTGAGTAGCAGCAGACGGATCGTATCCACGTGGGGCGAGATGAGGCCGGTCAGCGGATCGGGTCGGAAGCCGAGCCGGGCCAGCACGTGCCGGGCGCGTCGGCTGCCCACTCGCCGATCGCCGCCAGCGATCGTGCACCGGCCAGTGCCGCTGCCGGCGCGCACGCCAGCAGCGCCACGGTCGGTCAGCGCACCCCGCGCACTCGACGCGGATCGGGCACTGCCGCGAGGTGACGCCGCAGGCCGGCGGCAGTATCGGCGGTGATGGGAGCAGCGGCGGGTCCCAGCCGGTCGAGCGTGAAGGGTATGCGGGATCACGAACGGGCAGGCACGGTCTCGCCTGGCGGTCATGGGCTTCGAACCCACATGATCATCGGCGCCGTTCCTGCACTCGTTTCCCGGCGAGGGCTTCTGAGGCTTTCACTTCGAGGTGACCTGCTCGTGGGGGCGGGCGTAACCCCCGACCCTCGTCACTGGCCCACCCTTCCGTCGATGCGCTCGCGCAACAGGTCGGCGTGCCCGCAGTGACGGGCGTACTCCTCGATCCTGTGCACCATCAGCTCCCGAACCGCGACCCGGTCCTTGCCCAGACGTTCGCCCAGATCCGGGTGCCCGGCCAGCGCGGCATCGGTCGCGGCCTGCTCGCGCTCCAGAGCGGAGAACGCGGCGTCGACCTCGACCTGCTCGGCGACAGCTCCGTCGAAGTCGGCGTCCTTCTCGCCGTACAGCTTCGGCAGCGGGTCACCGTCGCTGATCCAGTTGCGCCAGTCCCGTTCAACCTCGACGAGGTGCCGAACCAGGCCGAGCAGCGACATCGTCGACGGCGGAACCGATCGACAGGCCATTTGTTCCGCGTTCAGGCCCTCGCACTTCATCCGCAGGGTCATGCGGTAGTTCGTCAGGAAGTCCTGCAGCGTCGCAAGCTCGCCGTCCGGACTGGGACCTTCTGTGTTGCGGGGGTCGTCGTCCGGATTGGCCCACATGTCGGGGTAGACGGTTGCCTGGCTCCATCGCGCGGGTTGGTCACTCATGCGTTGCATGTTCGTCTGTGGCCGCCCAAGGTCGCTACTGAGTTCTCGCTTCAAGGTGTTGTCAGGTGGCGTCAGGACGGCAGTCGCGGCGATGAGGTGAAAGTGCTTCAGCCGGGTGCGGGGCAGGCCGCCCCTGTCGGGATACCCGTACACCAGGACTACACCAGCCCCCACCAGCACGTCACCTCGAAGCGAAAGCCTCTGATTGGCCTCTCGAGCGCGGGAAAAGATGGTTGTTTGTAACCATCTTTCCGGTTCGCTGTTGTGTGTGGATGAGGCGCAGTGATGAGTTGCTTGGGGTTAGCTGACACCGGGTGCCGAGCGACGGAACTCAGTGGGCGGTAACCGGCTCGGACGAGGGCTGCCACTCCCGCCTGATCAGCCCATAGACCCACGAGTCGGAGACCTCGCCGTTGACGACGCAGTCTTCCCGCAACGTCCCTTCACGCACGAAGCCGAGCTTCTCCAGCACGCGGGCAGAAGCCACGTTGCGGGTATCGGTCTCAGCTTGGACGCGATTTAGGTCCAGCGTGTCGAATGCCCACCGCAGCAGAGCGCGCGCGGCCTCGGTCGCGTAGCCGTGGCCCCACGCTGCATCGTCGAAGCAGTAGCCGAGCGACGCGCTGCGGTAGTCCGGATTCCACCTGTTCAGGCTGCACCAGCCGATGAACGCCCCGTCGGAGACACGATCTACGGCCAGCCGCGCCCCGGTGCCCTCCTGCGCCATCTGCCGGCAAGCCGTGATGAACTTCTCGGCGCGCACGCGTTCGCTCCACGGTGGGGCGTCCCAGTAGCGCAGCACGTAGGCGTTGCTGTGCAGTGCGAAGAGGTCGTTCGCATCCGCGACTTCGAAGGCACGCAGTTGAAGACGAGCGGTGCGCAACGAGGGGGTGGGCAGCGACGTCCTCATGTTCCCTCCCCTGATCGGTGGCCGATCAATCAGACATCCGATGCGGGGCACTCGCAACGGGTTTTCTCGGCGGGCTGGCAGAACGGCCTGTCCGCTCATCGGCGCGACCGAGCGCCCCAGAGGGCGTCACTTGAGGTGATGCCCGGCTTGGCCTTTCAGTTGGGCTGAGCAGGCTGGTTGCGGCCCGCCGGAGGGGCTACGGGCCGTGGCAGGGTGAACAGCCGCTGCTCGGTCTCGGCCAGGATCCCCCGCTCGCTGGTCGATGCCGACGGCGACCTGGTGCGCCCGTGGGTGACCTGGTTCACCGACACCGCTACCAAAGTCATCGCTGGCAGCGCCGTCACCCTTGGTGTCCCTTCCCGCGCTTCCGTGCTGGTCGCGCTGCGCGACCCTGTATTGCGTGAAGACCCCTACGGCCCCGCGGGAGGGACACAGGAGCAGGTGCGGGTGGACCGGGGCAAGGACTTCGTGTCGACCCCCGTCACCGCCGCGTTTGGCACGATGGCCGTGACGGTGAAGAACCTTCCCGCCTACAGCCCTCACCTCAACGGCACGGCGGAAATCCTCAACCTGTCCGTCGACCGGATGCTGTTCGCGGCCTTGCCCGCTTATGCCCTCACCCCCGCCAAGCCCCGCTCCCGGTGGCGAGAGCTGGTCTGAGTGATCAAGTTCGGGATACCGTTCGAGGTTGCATCACGTGACGAGAGCTCAGCTTCTGGACGTCTCGTCGATGGCGGGCATCGGCTTCCCACCTGGATGCCACCCGTTGAGGAAGCTGGCCTGTCTGCCGGCGTCAACGAGTTCGATCCGTGCACCGATGCTGTCCATCTGGTGATAGGCGAACGGCCGACCGTAGGGACAACCGGAGAAGTCCACTGGCATGCCCTCTTCTTCCAATCGCTGGGAACCCTGCCGCACATCGCTGGTCCAGAAGCCGATGTGATCGAACCTGGCTCCCTCGGACGCGTCCCAGGGACTGCCTGACGGCCCTTCAATAAGCTCGATGAAGGGCGGGCCGCCTGTGGTGAAGACGATGCGGTAGTCCCACTCACCCAGCCGGTCGGACACAGGATCACTCCATTCAACCCCGGCCGCGCGCTGAAAGTCCTGCATCGCCTGCTCGATGTCCGGGACCACGAAGCACACGTGGTAAAAGGCAGTCATCCACCCATGATCGGGCACGTCACCTCAGAGGCCCAGAGGTTAAATGCCAAGCTCAGCGAGTACGGCGTATCCCTGCGCGAGGCCCGCGCCCGCATCCGCGCCACCGTGACCGTCCTCGGCAGACAGCGGCACCTGCTGCCCCATGAGCAGCCGATCCGCACCGATCTCACAGAGGCGCCCACCCATCTGGCCGGGCTGCTGAACGCAACGGGTAGCACCATCCGGAACGCCCGTTGGCCCGGGCGACCTCGGCAGGGTCGGGGCGGGCTTCTCCAGGGCCTGCACCGCGGGGACCCGTTGACCGGCAGCGCCGCCGCGTGCACGGCGTCCAGCCCGGGTGGGCAGGCTGCCGTGTGATCCGCGTTGATCAGAACGCGTTCGGCCCAGAAGTCGCTTCCCCAGGGCAGCGGGGCCTCGTGTGCGAGCATCCGGTCGCCTACGGTAAACCCGGTGACACCCGCGCCGACGGCTGACCGCCGGACAGGCAGCCGACAGACTCGGCTTCATCCCGGCCTGAGCCGGTCGAGGCCGGGCCTGGTGATTCCGGGCGTTCTCGGCGCTGGACGCTATGGCTTGCCGGGTGCGGGGCGAGGCGGACGAGGAGTCCAGGATCAGCTGGCGGAGGCGCGGGCCGGAGAAAGCGTGCTGGCGGGGCATGGCGCGTCGGCTGGCTCCGGATGGTCCGAGGGTACCGACTCCGGTCGGGGGCCCGCGGAGTCCAGGCGGAGCATGGCCGTCTCGTCCGGGGTGCCCGGGGCTGCCTGGTAGACCACCATTCGCTGGCCGCCCGTCCGGGCCAGTTGCATGACCTCGTAGGTCAGGGTCATCGGTCCGACCCTCGGATGCCGGAAGGACTTCTGCCCTCCGCCGCGTTCGCAGACGTCGTACCGCTCCCAGAGCCGCGCGAACTCCGGTGACTTCACCACCAGTTCACCGACGAGCGCGGTCAGCTCTGGGTCATCAGGATCGGCTCCGGCAACCGCCCGCAGATGCGCCACCGAGAGCGCGACCGTCTCCTCCCACGGCTGATAGAGCGTCCGGCCGACCGGGTGAAGGAAGAGATAGCGGGTCAGGTTGCGCTGGTCCTGCGGCCAGTCCCAGAGCCCGGGCAGCAGCCGACGGCCGGGCGGGTTCGCGGCCAGTATGCGGTTGTAGCGGCTCACCACGTAGGCGGGGAGCGGACGCACCGACTCCAGCATCCTCAGCACCGAGGCGCGGACGGCATGATCGGCGGATGCGGGCAGTTCACCGATCCGGCCGGAGGCCAACTCTGCGAGTTCGTGCAGACGTTCGTAAGCGTCGCCGCGCAGTCGCAGGGCGCGGCCGAGGGCGTCTACGACGGCGGGGGAGGGGTTGGTCTCCCGGCCGCGCTCCAGCCGGATGTAGTAGTCGACGCTCACTCCGGCCAGCGCGGCCAGTTCCTCCCTGCGCAGTCCGGGAGTACGGCGCAGTCCCGCGCCGGCCGGAAGGCCGACGTCCTCCGGCCTGACCTGCGCCCTGCGGGCCTTGAGATATCTGCCGAGCTCGGTGCCTCGTGCGTCTGCTGCTGCCATTCGGCCCATTGTGGCAGGCGGACCGGGAAGGTGGGGGGCCCTGTCAGGACCTGGAACGCCGCACCCCGGGAACGGCCCGGTCTGCCAGGCGCCCACGTGAGGGCGGAGAGTTGTTCCCGCAGCGGGCGGCCCGGCCGCCGGAGCCCAGGGGGTGCGAGTCACAGGACCGCGGCCCCGGCAGGCTGAGGCCGCCCGCCGACTCTCTCCGATCTGCAGTCAGTTCCCTTTGCTCACCAAGGAGTTCATAGTGCGATCCGTCCCTGTCCTTGCCACGTCCGCGTCCACCACACCCACCCACGGGCACGGTCAGCAGTCGTCTGCGCCCACGCTCCGGCGACGACAGCCGCACCGGTCCCGACCAGCCGCGCCGCCCGCCGACGGCTTCACCGCGCCGGGGCGTGGCGGCATCGCGCTGGTGGCTTCGCTGCTCGGCTTCACGGTGATCACCATCGACGTCTCGGCCGTGAACATCGCTCTGCCCGCGATAGGGAAGTCCCTGAACGGCGGGATGACCGGACTGCAGTGGGTGGTGGACGCGTACACCCTGATGTTTGCGGCCCTGATGCTGTCCGCCGGAGCCCTCGCCGACCGTGCGGGCGCGCGCCGTGCCTACGCCTGGGGCGTGGCCCTGTTCACCCTCGCCTCCCTCGGCTGCGCCCTGGCGCCCGGCATCGGCGTGCTGATCGGCGCGCGCGTGGCGCAGGGCGGCGCCGCCGCGGTCGTGATGCCGGCCTCACTGGCTCTGATCCGGCAGGCCTACGAGGACGCCCGGGCGCGTGCCCGCGCCATCGCGCTGTGGACGGTCGGGGGTTCGGTGGCGATGGCCGCGGGGCCGGTGCTGGGCGGGTTGCTCACCGAGTCGGCCGGCTGGCGGGCGGTCTTCCTGATCAACCTTCCCGTGGGCGCGGTGATTCTGGGCCTGCTGGTCCGGGTTCCGCGCTCCGCGAGCCGGCCCGCCGCGGTGGACGGCGGCGGCCAGCTCACCGCCGTCTTGGCCCTCGCCGGTCTGGCCTTCGCGGTGATCGAGGGCGGCCACCTGGGCTGGACCAGCGGCCCCGTGCTGCTCGCCGCCGCGCTCGCCGTCGCCTCCGGGTTCGCCTTCCGCGCGGTGGAGGCCCGGCACCGCCAGCCCATGGTTCCGCTGGGCATGTTGACGGACCACCGGGTGGCCGTCCCGCTGGCGGTCGGTTTCGCTGTCAACGCGGCCTTCTACGGCGGGATCTTCCTCCTCGGGCTGTACTACCAGCAGCTGCGCGGGATGTCGGGGATCGCGGCCGGGCTGATGTTCGTCCCTATGTCGGCGGTGGTGACGGCGACCAACCTGGTTTCGCCGAGGCTGTCGGAGCGGATCGGGCGGCGGCCGGTGATCGTCGCCGGCCAGCTGATCTTCACCGGAGCGATGCTGGCCATGCTGCCGCTGGCCGCACACACCCCGGTGTGGCTGGTGCTGGTCCTGCTGCTGCCGCTGAGCGTCGGCGGGGCGCTCGTGGTGCCGGCGCTGACCGCGCTGCTGATGGACGCCGTCCCGGGAGAGCGCGCGGGGACCGCGTCGGGGCTGCTCAACTCATTCCGTCAGACCGGAGGTGCGCTTGCAGTCGCCCTCTTCGGCAGTCTGCTCTCCGGACCCGTCGGGGGCTTCTCCCTCCCGGGGATGCGCATCGGCCTCCTCGCCGTCGCCGCCCTCCTCCTCGCCACCGCCGCCCTGTCCCGCCTCCTCCTGCCCCGCGGCTGACCCCCTCGATCGGGTTCACCCGGCCGCCTACAGCGGCTCCAGGCCCACGAACACGAGCTCGTTGCGCCGTACCGCCGCACGCAGTTCGGGGGGTGAACCTCCCTCGCTGTAGCAGGGCAGTACGGGCGCAGCTCGTCATCGCCTCGGTCAGAAGACGCTTCTCGCTCTCCAGCGCCCATCGCATCCGCGCCGAGGACGGCGTGGCCGACAGCGCGGGCTGAGTGCCGCACAACAACTACTTTGCGCGACACGGGCCGACCCATGCGGGTGGGGAATCAGGGTGAGCAGGTTGGGTGACCCGCTGAGTACCGGGTGGGGAAATCCAAAGCTCTCTGTCCGCAAGAGTGCTCGGACGGTTGCGTGTGCGTGGCCCGGGTGCGGTCGGGGAAGCGGTGGCCGGTCGGCCAGGGCGAGCAGGATTCCTTTTCCTCCAGGGCCCGCTGCGGTTCGGGCTCTGGCACCTCAAGGACCAGGTCGTGCAGGCAGGGCGGTGCTGGGCGACGGTTCGCTCGGCGGCCTCACTCAGGTTGTTCTTTATGGTCTGGCCTGGTCACGTTCGGCAATGGTCCCGGGTCGCCTGACCGTTTTGCCCACGTCGTATCGGGTGGCGGGGTGTCGGTTCTTCGAGCCGCGCGGCCGGCCGGGGCCGGGTCGGTTGGGTTTCGGAGCAAGCACAGGCCGGGCAGGGCAAGTTGGGGCGGAGGTTCCTGAACCCCCGGCGGACCCGGGCGGGGGTCAGCGGGCCGGGCTTGGCCGGCTTCTCCCAGGGGCGGCGGAGGTCAGCGGCCAGCGGCCGGGTGGGGGCGGAATTGAGTGTGGGGCGCGATGACCAGCCAGGTCCACCGATCCGCCGCCTCGGGGGTGCGGAGCTTGGGGCGGGTCCAGCCGAGCGTCTGCTTGATCATCCGGAAGGTGTGCTCCAGGTCGAATCTGTGCAGGAACGCCTGCCAGCACAGCTCTACGCCCTCAGCCGACATGCAGTGGCCGGTGACCAGAGCCAGACGGGCAGCGACCTGCACAGTCCAGCCCATCTGGTGCAGGGTGCGCCAGGTCTGCGCTGTGCTGAAGAGAGCGTGGAAACGTCGCGCGATCACCGTGGCCACCCGGGCCGGTGTCTACCGCTGGTCTTCCACCGTGGGCAGTCGGCCCCTTCTCCGGCTCGGCCGCCAGCCGGACCCGCCAATGGCGGCTGCATCTGCGAAGGCTGCCCTGGCGGACCCTTTGAACACAGAACTTCTACGCCGCCGTCCCGCCAGCGGGCGTGCCAGGCCCTCCCCTGTCTCGTCCGCGCTGACCGCGCCAAATCGATGCCTCCACTCTGACCCATGTCTTCGCTGTGCCAGACGGGAGCCAGGCCGACCGCGGGGTGGCGCACCCGGGGCCCTCGACGGAGGGCCACCCTCGCATTCTGCGACCTCGCCGCGGATACCGGCTGGTCAGCGTCGTGTGCGGTCACGACACGGCAGCATTCGCCATGGAATCCGTCCGCTGCCGGTGGCAGGCGGTGGGTCGGTACGACTGCCCGTGCGCCACCCATACTGATCACCGGCACCGGGGCGGCGGCTGCCGTACCCGAGCCACATCTCGATGAACTGGCGTGGCAGCAGCCTCTGACCAGCCATGACGTCGTCGGTGAACAGGATTGCTACGGGCACCACCCACACCTGCGGCCGTTTTCGGCGGCCTGCCCGACCGGTTCAACCGTGGCTGCTCGGGGGCGGGGTGCAGGCACCGGGTCGGGTTCCGCCGTGGGAGTGGAGGAAGGCCAGCAGATCGCAGACGGACTGGCCGAGGACCTGATCGTGGCCCGCACCGGGGTAGGCGCGGTAGACCAGTGAGGGGGAGCCCAGGCGACGTAGACGGGCCACGACCTCGTCGGTCCAGGCGGGCGGCACATCCTGGTCGGCGCCACCCTGGATGACGAGTGTTGGGACGGTGATGGCGGAGCGGTCCGGATCGCCGTAGGCGCCCATCCGCTCGCCCATGCGCCGCAGCTGATCCCCTTTCAGCGGCAGCATCCGCTCGGTGTTCACCCCCTTGAGCACGGGAGAGCTATGCGTCACGCAGTCGGCGATGACCCGGGAGGCCGCAGCGGCTGCCGAGGGCCCCAGCAGCGAACGCAGATCCGTCGCAGGGCCACCCGGATCGGTGGCTGACAGGCCGACGAGCGAGTAGAAGGCGAAGGACAGCTCGCTGGGCACATGGGAGGCTTTCACCCCCGCGAGCATTGCCTCCAGGTGGCTGGCTGGGGCGACGGCCACCGCCGCGCCAAGGCGCTGGCCGGTCGTCCGGCGCTCGGTGTGGGTGGCGAACAGCGCGGCCTGGCCCCCTTGTGAATGCCCGACTGCGAACCACACCGGCGCCAGGCCGGGCACCAGCTGCCGAGCCGCGGTGACGATGTCGGCCACGGCGTTGCCCTCGTCCGCGCCGACCAAATAGGTGTGCGGGCCCGGCGTGCCGAGTCCGGGGTAGTCCGAGGCAGTGACGGCGTACCCGGCGCGTAGGAGCGCGCGCAGTTCCTGAGCGAAGGCCTCCGAGCCCAGGTTCGCGGACTGCGAGGGTGCGCAGCCGTCGGCCACACCGGTGGTTCCGTGCGCCCAGGACACCACCGGCCAACCTCCCTGGGAAGCGCTGCCCGACGGCAGCAGTACGGTGCCGCTGACGGCAACGTGCGCGCCGCGTGCGTTGGTGGAGTGGTACAGCACCGTCCAGCGCCGCGCGTTCTCCAGCCGCGCATCAGGGCCATGGTCTGTGGCCGCAATCAATGTGCCCGGTTCCGCGGTCGGCAGGGGATCGGGTACTTGGTAGGTGTGGTTCACCACGGTCACGGTGGGTGCCATTTGCCGGTCGGCCGTCACGTGAGAAGTCCCGGCGCGGTCCGTCGGGCGGAAGACGGCACAGCCCGCCGCTGCCGTGGCGAGTGCGACCGTGACCGCTGCGGTACGAAGTCGGGGGCGCCGTGGCCGGCACTGCCCTTTGTCTGTGCCTGTCCTGAGGAACTGACACGGGCTCGGGATCCCCACGGGCGGTTGCTCCCTTCCAACAGGCCTGTTGTGACCCACTTTGGCGTCTTCGGGAGTGGCAGGCATGCGGAAGTAGGCCGTCCGGTCCGCCTGCGCCCTTACCCCTCAGCAGGAGAGCTGTACGTCGCGTCCGGGAGCAGTGCGCCGTACGCGACTGGCGCATCACACCATCGAGCCGACCTCCGCGAGGTAGGGCGGCTGCTGGAAGGCTCAGGCTCAGTCGCCTTGCAAAGGATCCGTTGCAAAGAACATGTTGCAACGGATCCTTTGCATGGATACTTTTGTACGCATGAACGAGCCCCAGGATCCACAGGTCCGCAGTCTCGACGCCCGCTCCCTGCGTGGACTCGCACACCCCCTGCGCATGCGGCTGCTGGACGCGCTGCGCTTCGGCGGGCCGGCCACCGCGTCCCAACTCGCTGAAAAGCTCGGCGAGTCGAGCGGCGCCACCAGCTACCACCTGCGACAGCTCGCGGCCCACGGATTCATTGAGGACGCCCCCGAGCGCGGCAAGGGGCGCGAGCGGTGGTGGAAGGCGGTCCACAAGGGCCTACGTTTCGACGACGCGCTACTCACGGATGCCAACCCGGACGTACGTGGGGCCGCCGACATATACCTCCACGAGGTCGCGACCACCCAGACCCGGGATCTGTCGACCTGGCTCGGCAACCGCCAGGCATGGCCGGAGGAGTGGAACCGCACCTGGGACATGAACAGCGCGACGCTGCGACTGACGCCCGAGCTGACCCGGGAACTCGTCGAGAAGATGCACGCGCTCGTCGACACCTACCGCGACCGGGCCGCCAACGAGGACTACGCCAACACCGCCCAGGTACGGATCCACACACGCGCGTTCCCCCTCACCACGGAATGAGAGGCCGCAGCCCGATGCACCCCGAGACCCACCTCGCCTTGCACCACGTCCGCGCTGCCGAACTCCGTGCCGAAGCCGACGCGTACCGTCTCGCCGCCGCCGCCGCCGCCGCGGCCCGGCACCGGCGGGACCTCCGTACCCGCCTGGGCTGGACCCTTGTGGAGGTCGGCCTGCGGCTGGCGGCCGCGCCCAAGACGGCAGCCGCTGTCCCCTAGTCGTTCTATCCGGGGAGGTTCGCCGGGGTTGGTCAGGCTGCGGCTTGGAGAGGGTGTCCGCCTCAGCGGATGCCTTTCTCGCTGCGGATGCGGGCGCGTTCCTTGTGAACCGAGTGGGCGATCACCGTGACGCGGTTCCCGCCGGCCAAGGCCAGCAGCATTCTCGCGCGCCGGTAACGCACCGAGCTGGTGCTGCCCCGGCGCACGATCCGCTGCGGGCGAAACAGGGCAACCCCGACTGCTTGCCGGCGACCTATCATCGTACTCGCGAAGTGCGCTACATCCACGGCTGCTACTCCGTCGGCGACGGCACTCCCTGGGGCGTCAACCGGCGCCGCAAAGGTACCGACCACAGCCTCGCCGCGCTCGAGAGCATCCGGGCGGCCGGCCCGGACGGCGCCCCCATCTACGTCATCCTCGACAACCTCTCCGCCCACAACAGGCCGCAAGATCCGCCGATGGGCGGCCAGGAACAAGGTCGAGCTCTGCTTCACACCGACCAACGCGTCCTTGGTGAACCCGGTCGAGGGCGCGCTGCATCACTACTTGCACTGGCGCAACCAGAACGCCCGCCATCCAGGCGTCCTGGCCGCGCAGCGCCGGGAACGCGCCCGTGTTCGCAGAGAGAAGGGCATCCGCTGGGGAGGCCGCCCTCTCAGCCCTGCGGTCTGACCGCCCGCCCCGTGATCGTCGGCGGTCCAGCCGAGCGGCCTCACCCCGGGAACGAGCCCCGTCAGGGCGTTTCGGGCTTGCGGGCCAGCAGGCAGGCGTGCGGTCTGTTCACCCGTCCTCCAGGCTCCTGCTCCAGCCTCGCGGTGACGACGAGTCCGGCCTGCTCCAGCAGGTCGACCATGCGGTCCAGGGGCAGGAGGTACGACTCGTAGGACACCGGACGGCCATAGCCGTGGGTCGGCTGCAGCCGCTCATCGCCGACATAGTCTCCCCAGAGCAGGTAGCCGCCGGGCGCGAGCGTGCGGTGGAACTCGGCGAACACTTCCGGCAGCCACTGCGGGGGCGTGTGATGGGTGGAGTACCAGGCCAGGATGCCGCCGAGCTCGTCGTCCCTCATCTCCAGCGCGGTCATCGAGCCCTCGGTGAACCGCAGGTTCGGATAGGCGTGCCGGGCCAGCCCGACCATCTTCGGCGACAGATCGACGCCGAAGACGGACACCCCCAGCCCGGCCAGGTGCGCCGTCACGCGTCCGGGGCCGCACCCCAGGTCCGCGACCGGCCCCAGACCTGCCGTCCGCACCAGTTCGGCAAACCCCGCCAGCATCGCGCGTGACAGCGGGTCCATCTCGGCTGGAGGCGGGACGCGTTCGACGTAATCGGCGGCGATCGTGTCGTACGACTCGCGGACGTCGGTCAGAAAGGAGGGCTCAGTCATGCGGGCGACCCTAGACCAGGTAACTGACAGATCATGGCGCGACCTTCAGCCTGCCTGCGCGACATCCACCGCTGCCGACACCAGCTGTCACACCGCGCCGGTGATCGTTTGCGGCCACGGCAATAGCGGGCTTGGACGGGTCTAGCCGCGACGAACGAGAGCTTCCGGGTCCGGGCCGCGGCAGCCACATCCTGTTGCCGGGGCCCGGTGCCGGCGCGGAGGCGGCAACGTCGGCACGGCGGCCGACTACCGGCTGCGTCTGGCGTTCACCGCTGCCGAGCCCGTCGACCCTGTCGCCATTGAGGGCATCAGGCTCACCGGCCAATACCGCTCCGATGGGAGCCAGCGGATGCACGCCGGGCGGAGAACTCTTTGCACGCCTCACGGAGACGGTGTTGCGCCTGGAACTCGACAACCGCGAGCTGCCCATGGACCGGGCTCATGATGAAGAGGAAGGCCTGGCCCGCCTGCTGATCGCCGCGGCCTGGTATCAGGTCAACTACCGCAACCCTCCTTCACCCTCAGCCCCACCCACAAGCTGTGGCTCCCGGGAAACCACCGGCTCGAAGTCAGCACCGGCGGCTACGCGTTCTGGCGCCGCACGAGGATGATCCCGTTCGAGCAGAAGGTCCCTGACGAACTCAAGATCGACAACCTGGCTCGCGAACTCGTCCGAGATAAGGGCCCCGGCATCCTGCACTGGCTCAACCAAGGCGCCCAGAAGCACCTCGCCACCAGGGACCCGCTCCACGGACCGGCCAGCGTACGGCTGGCCACCGAGGCCTACGACAAGACCGAGGACCACATCGGCCGGTTCATCGCCGAGCCGTGCACCAAGGGGGCAGCCGCGCGTTTGCCAGTCGCATCCGCCAAGACCTCGGCCTGGCCTGCTCAGCAGAGATGATCAAGAACGACGACCGCAAGCTCTACCCCGGCCTGGCCCTCCTCGCCGACACCGGGACAGAGCCCGATGAATGACGCCCCGGACAGAGTCCAACAGCACCCAGCTCAGGACTCTTGCGTATTTGCCCGAACCAGACGACCAGCGGTAAGCGCGCCGCACGTTCCGGCCAGAGGCCGGCCTACGGGACGGGAGGGTCTGCGACTATGAGCTCGATGCTGCAAGACAGCGAGCTCACCGACGAAGCCGAAGTGATCTGGCTCGCGAGGACCCGGAAAACCTCGACTACGTCCCGCAGGCCCTGGACAAGGTCCCCACCCGCAAGGGCAAGCCCCGCTACTCGCGCGACGGACGCCTGATCGGATACACCAACCTCCAGCCAGGCCCGGCCAGCGATCCCGACTCCGGGCTCTTCGCCTGCCGCGCGTTCTTCCTCCTGCCCCACGACCGCGACAAGGAGCCTCCTGCCCCACGACCGCGACAAGGAGCCTCCTGCCCCACGACCGCGACAAGGAGCCCCAGGACCCGTACGCGGTAAGCGCCCGGGCGAAGTGGTCGACCCGCGCACCGTCGAGCCGGGCGAGGTCGGCGCCGAGACTCTGTGGTCGCAGAAAGGCCGGACTGCGGGGATAGCGCCAGCCGGACGGTGAACGACATCGGCATCGCCGCGCATCACGGGACTGACGGGACTGACATGTCGAGAGGGCTGCAAGCGGACCGAAGGAACACGTTGGCCCCGGCCGCGGAGCATGCTGATTTCTCAGTCCCGTCAGTCCCTTGAGTGAGAAGGTGTGCTTGACCTGCCCATTTCCAACCTGAGGCGATTTGGCGTGAAGGTGTCGTCGACGCCGACCCGGGTCGCCTGACCGCCGACATGCTCTGGGTGCCTGCCGAACTCGGCCGGCCGGAGTTAGGCCCTGTGTGGCAATGATCACGGTGGTCGCTGGCGGAGCCGGAGAAATGAGCGAGGCGAGGTGGGATCCGGCTCGGTAGCGTGCCGCGAGTTTGTCGAAGCGGGTGGCTATCGCGCGGAACTGCTTGAGTCGGCTGACGCAGCGTTCGACGACGTTGCGGTGTTTGTAGTTCTCCTTGTCGAAGACGGGTGGCCGGCCGCCTCGGGAGCCCTGGCGGAGCTGGTTCGCCACCTGGTCAGCGCGCTTGGACGGGGATGGTCACAGCGATGCCACGATGTGCGCACCAGGCCCGGATGGCCCGGGACGAGCACGCCTTGTCCGCAAGGAGCCGCTCGGGACGGGTGCGAGGCCGTCCGTGCCCTGCTCGTAGAACACGGACGGCGTCCATGACCGCAGTGAACACTGCGGAGTCGTTCACATTGCCGGGAGTAACGACCAGCGACAACGGCAGGCCACGGCCGTCGACTGCGAGGTGGACCTTGATGGTCAGCCCGCCCCGGGACCGACCGAGGGCCTGCCTCTCCGCCGAGCGTGCGGTCTGGAAGCCGTCGGGCAACGCCTTGAGCCCGATCAGGCGGTGATCGAGTGCCGGCACCCAGCCACGTTCACCGATTAGCGGCCAGCGCTGCCGCGAGGCCCTCTTGCAGGTCCTTGACGAAATACTCGGGAACCTCCAGCGACGGGAAATGTCCCCCGGTTTCGGGCGACCTCCAGCGGACGATCTGCCGGTACCGCTCCTGCGCCCAGGCGCGCGGACACTTCTCGACGTCGCGGGGATACATACTGATCGCTGACGGGACATCGACCCGAAGTTCGGGGTCTAGCGAATTGTGGCTTTCGTAGTAAATGCGGGCCGACGATGCGCCGGTCCGCGTCAGCCAATACAGGGTGACGTTGTCGAGAACCCTGTCTCTGGAAATCGTCTCGAACGGGCTGTCTTCGGTGTCTGACCACTCGGCGAACTTGTCAAGGATCCAGGCAAGAAGCCCGACCGGTGAGTCGACGAGCGAGTAGCCGATGGTCTGCGGTCGGGTCGCCTGCTGCTTCGCGTATGCCGCGCGGTGGCGCCAGAAATCGCGGGTCTCCTCGGTCCACTTGCGCTCGACCGCCGTCAGCCCGTCCGTTGTCAACCCGGGCGGCCCCTCCGCGAACGTTGTGTGGATGCCGAGAACGTGCGCCGGGAACCTGCCGCCGAGAACAGTGGTGATATTGCCTCCCCAGTCGCCGCCGTGGGCTGCGAACTTGCTGTAGCCGAGCCTTCCCATCAGTTCCACCCATGCGGCTGCGATCTTTTCGGTTCCCCACCCGGTGGTGGCCGGCTTGTCGCTGTAGCCAAAGCCCGGTAGCGACGGGACCACGACGTGGAACGCCGGTGCGTCTGCATCTTTCGGATCTGCCAGCTCGTCTACTACGTCGATGAACCGAGCAATGCTGTCTGGCCAGCCGTGCGTCAAGATCAGAGGAGTGGCATCTGCGCGCGCGGATCGGCGGTGCAGGAAATGGATTCCCAGATCGTCAATGGTCGTGCGGAACTGGCCGATCCGGTTGAGGCGCTCTTCGAACGACCGCCAGTTGTACCCGGTGCGCCAGTAGTTCACGACATCGACGAGGTCGGCGAGAGGAACGCCCTGTTCCCATCGGCGAGGGTCGGGCGCGGCGCGATAGACCGTCTCGGCCTCCGGTAGCCGCGCCGCGGCCAGTCGCGCGCGCAGATCGTCGAGGTCAGCGTCAGTTGCGTGGGCTTCAAATGCATGCACGTCGCTGGTTGGACGGGGCATGAGACCTCCTGGCCATCGCGGCACCGGCTACGACCTGTCGTGAACCGGCTAAGACGGTTCTAGCAGTTCTCCGAGCCACGCTGCAACCAGCTAAGGTGGTTCCATGTCTGCTGCGTTCCCCGACTTCCGCCTCGGTAAGGTGCTGGCGACCAGCTTCACGGGCACTCTGTCGGAGCGTCACGGCAACGCCGTGGAGCGCATTCCCACGCCGCACCGACTCGTCGACTGGCTGGCAGTCAACGGCCTCCCCGTGGACTCCTGCACCACTGCCCAACTCGACCTCGCTCGGGAACTGAGGGAGTCGATTCACGCCGCCGCGACAGCGGCCGCGCTCCAGGGCGCTCTTCCGGCATCTGCTGTCCAAGTCATCAATGACTGCAGCGCTCAGGGTCGGGCCGCAGCGATCCTGACGCCCGAGGGCCAGCGGCAATGGCGGCTCAGCTCGGCTTCCTGCGTGGAAGACGCCCTCAGCGTGATCGCCGCCGACGCGATCAGCATCATCGCAGGCGAACGGGACGGAAAATTGGCCTTGTGTGCCTCACCAACCTGCCAAGCCGCCTTCTTCGACACGAGCCAAAGCCGCACCCGCAAATGGTGCGACATGAACACGTGCGGGAATCGTCAGAAGAAAGCGCGCTTCAATGCCCACCAGCGCAAAAACCCCAGATCAGCAGAGTGATCGTTACCTCGGTACATCCAAGTGGCCTCACACCTGCGACACATCTGTCGCGTTGGGTGCACCCCAAACGGCACCACTACGCCGGTCCGGACGATCTTGTAGTGGAGTCGTGGGGGACAGTTGCTGGTCAGGTGAGGTGGCTGGGAGAGTGATTGCCTGTGACTCATTCTGATCTGGGCCTCCGTATCCATGCCTCCTCTCCTGGATGAGTTCGCCCGGCGGATGGCCCCTTTGGTGCCGTCAGGCACACAGGTGTTGGCCGGCCTGGAGATGGGTGGCATCCCGGTAGTGGCCGCGCTCGGCCGACACACTGGCCTTCCTTGTGCGTTCGTGCGCAGGCAGGCCAAGCCGTATGGCACGTGCCGTCTGGCCGAGGGTGCGGAGGTTGCGGGCCGGAAGGTGCTGGTCATCGAGGACGTCGTCACCAGCGGGGGGCAGATCGTTGGAACAAGGCGGTGCTGAGGCTCTCAAGGCAGAGGGCATCAGCCTGTTGTCATTGCTGACAGCCGTAGACCTGCGGGCTGTTGCCGCGTCCTGATGCTGGGCCGTGTCCGGCCACCGGCCTGCAGCGTTGTCCGCAGCATGATGGGGCGGGGAGGTCTTTCGGGCGGGCAGTGGGCGCGGCTGGAGCCGCTGCTGCCGGTGAGCAACAACCGGTGCGGGCGGTGGTGGGGCCACCGACAGGTGGTCAACGGGATACTGCACCGGGTGCGGACCGGCGTGCCGTGGCGGGACCTGCCGGAACGGTTCGGCCCGTGGAAGACCGTGTAGGAACGTCATCGGCTCTGCTCGTCCGACTGCACCCGGAAGCGGCTGTTCCAGCAGGTCCAGGGCGACGCAGACGCGGACGGCGCAATCGACTGGGACATCTCGGCGGACTCCACCGTGATGCGAGCCCACCAGCACGCCGCTGGGGCCGTAGAACCCCGCCGCCAGCGCCGAGTTGTTCAAAGGGGGTTGTAGCGGCAGAACACCTGAGCGAGAGAACCTGGTTGAGGTTGCTCGGCCACTTGGCGACGGTGGTGCGGCAGGCGAGGGCCTGGGGCCGCTCCCGCGGCGGGTTCACGACCAAAGTCCACCTGAGCGCCGATGGTCGCTGCCGCCCGCTGTCTCTCACTGTCACCCCCGGGCAACGGGCGGACTGTACCCAGTTCGAGCCGGTCATGGACGCGCGCTGATGGGTCGCGGTTGATGGTGGAGTCCACCCCAACTGTCCACCTCGCCGCGCCCACTTCGTGGTCACGTACCTGCACGTGCTGCAGCAGCTTCGCCCAGGTGCCTTCGCTTCCCAGCGGGCGAACCGCTCATGCACGGTCTGTCAAGTCCCGTACCGCTTGGGCAGATCACGCCATGGCGTCCCCATCCGCAACCGCCACGGCACCCCGTTGATCACCTGCCGGTGATCCCGCCACGGACGCCCACCGCCGTCCGCACGTGGCAGCAGCGGCTTGATGAGCTCCCACGCGGCATCCTTTTAACTCTCCTCGACCAGCCACAAGATCAGTTCTCGGACGCGTCCGGGCCCGCCTGACCGGAGTCGTGCCGAGGGGCTACTCCTCGAACCACACCACCAGACGGACGTGCTGGTCGCCGTGAACGTCGGCGAGAGCACGCATCACGGTCCACACTGGGCGCCACAAGCCATCGGAGGGTACGGCGTCGCGACGCCGGGCGCGTTCGGCCCGGAAGACCGTGGTGCCGACGTCCCATTCAGTTCCTTCGGCCCACAGTTCACCGATGCGGTCTGGATCGACAGCCAGAGTGTCGACACCACTGGCCCTCGCGAACCTGCGGCTCCAGTCATCCCGGTGCAGCAATTTCAGTGTGCCGTCCGGTAGACGACGGTACCGGGCGATGGTGGTCGCACGGGGGAGCGCCGCCTCATCCCAGTCGATGGCAAGAACTTCTTTCCAACCCAGCCAGGTAGCCCCGAACGCAGCCCCACCCCATGACGCGTGCTCCGCGCGAGCACCTTCCGACACGTCAACGGGCAAGCCTCGGCCGGCACTGACGGGCCGCCAGCGGCCGCTGAAGTCCCGGACGCCAAACAGGCAGGCGAACGCCTCGTAGTCCCTGGTCACGCCCAACATGGAAAGCTCGACGGCCGACTGCCACGCTGTCTCTCCGACACCGAGGCCAACGCCCCACGTGCGGCATTCCACGAATCCCCGGATGTCCGTCCCCACGGCCCTATTGTGCCGTGCACCTGCGACTTGCGCACGGAATGATCTTTGTCAGACCAGCCTAGGCGCGTTCTACCTCGCCGCGGTCGCGAACAATGACGCGTGGCGGCGCGTAGCAATGACGTCGCAGGAATATATCCGCTGGCTCCTCACCACACGTGAGAGCGTCATCCTGGGTACGCCCAGTCCGCGCGGCGACGCCGCGGCACTCGACGCCGCCCGCGGCGGTGGAGCCGACCGAGGCCTCGAGGCTCTGCCCACGGGACTGGAGACCTCACTCGCACGCTCCTCGTTGCCGTGCTCCTGGAACAGCCCGAGCCGGCTGCGAAAGCAGTGCGAGCGACAGCTCTGATCGCCACCTGTGGGACGACTGTCGGTGGTCTGAACCTGGCCAGCCCGCATGAGATGGCGCCAGCTTACATACTCGCAGGCATCACACACCTCGAGCCCCGAGCAGCACGATCCTAAGAGTCTCTTGCTGGGACCCGTTCTTGATCGTCATGCCCGTCATCGTGTCAGTCTCCGTCGACCGGCCACCGCGTTAGCGTGTACAGCTATGGCTGACATGTTCGAGCTCATGCTCACCTTGGACCTGCGTGACGAGTTTTCGGAAGAGGAACTGGCAGAGCTGCGATGGCACCTCGGAGCCGGGCCAGAGCCAGAGACTCTGCGTATCGTCACCGAGTTTCCGCTCGTCGTGGAGGACGAGAACGGCCAGCCCGTTATCGAGAACCATCCTGAGCCTCTTCTTGGCGACCACGGCGAGGCGTTCAAAGTGGAGGGTGCCCTCGTCTCGGTCCTGCTGCGCCGGCAGGAAACCCGTTGTGGTGCCTGGGCTCTGACCAGTCGGCAGGAGATCCACCCTGACGGTTTCGAGCGGGTTGGTGAACTCCTCGGCTGGCTAGCGACCAAGGCGGACGATAGGCATCGACGCTTCGACGGCAGTGTCGACCTGGGATGGATCCGCTCGTATGCAGAGCGCCGGCCCGAGCCGTTGCTGGTACGTGACGGTGAAGTCGTCTGGCCGTCGTAGCCGCGCGCCTCCACTGGCTGCGATAGCGCCTGTTGCGGCGGGCTGACCATCGGATTTACCCATCGATCGGGTGGAGTCGCCCCCGGTGCTGGGCGGGTCGCTGGCGGGAGCCGGTACGAAGATCACGAACTGTTGGTGATCTTCGAGAGGACCGCTGACTCGTGCGTCTCGCCCGTACCGCTGCCGCAGCCGTCACTGCCTTCGCCGCGCTCCTGATCCCGACGACCGTCGCGCACGCCGCCCTGGCTGGCCGCATCCGGTGAAACCGTCACCGCCCCCGTACGCGATCTCCTCGTGCAGGGGCCGAAGTGCACGCTGAGCCGGGGGGGGAGTGGTACTCGCCCTACGACGACCGTTATATCGACGGCCCGAAGGGGCTGGACGTCGACCACCTGGTCCCGCTGGCCGAAGCCTGGGACTCCGGCGCCTTCGCGTGTACGGGCCGGCGGATGCAGACTGTGCTCCGCTCTCTCGGGATTTCGGCACGATCGCGAAAGCCGCCGCCAGGGGTGGGTCCGGTGGTCAGCGAGCCGCCGTAGACGCTGAGGCGTTCGCGGAGGCCCGTCACCCCGCGGCCGCCGCCGGCGGGGACCGTTGCGGACGAGGTGCCGCCACTGTCCGTCACGTCGACGGCGACTGCTTCCGGCGTGTGGTGGTCGACGGAGATCAGGGCTTCGGCCCCTGGGCATACTCCATGGCGTTGGTGACCGCTTCCTGAGCCACGCGGTAGGCGGCCAAGTCCATGCCGGGCGGCAGTTGGACCGGCTCGCCGCCGACCGTCGGCTTGACGGGGACGCCTGCCTTGCGTAGCTGCTCAGCCAGGGAGGGCAGTTGGCGCAGCCCTGCCGTCGGGCGAGTTCGTCCCCGACGCTGGGGTCAGCGTGGTCTCGGCTTTTGGGCGCGGGGCCGCAGTCGACGTACACGGTGCAGCAGCAGTCGCCCGACGGGCAGCTGTAGGTACCGGTACGAGAAGGGCGAGCCGCTCCAAGACCGGTCGGGCACCCCGGGTGCAATCTCGCCGGCGGTGACGCAGGCGGACCTGGCGTCGACGATCTGCCGCAAGGGCGGCTACACCAAGGGGATCCGCCGCCCGCCGGCCTCCGTCACCGGCAAGGAGAAGAAGCTCAACGCCGCCTCCTACGGCTACACCGGCAGCATGCCGGACGCCGAGTACGACCACCTCATCCGCCTCCAGCTCGGAGGCGACCCCCAGCGATCCCCGCAACCTCTGGGTGGAGCCGGCCGATCCGAGTCACAGGCCGGGAGGCGGCATCAACAACAAGAAGGACCCCGTGGAGACGAAGCTGCACACGGCCGTCTGCTCTGGAAAGGTCACCCTGGCGGCTGCGCAGCAGGCCATCGTTACCGACTGGACCACCGCGCTCAGCAGGCTCGGCCTCGGCTGAGGACTCCTGTTACCAGTGGCCGGCAGTCTCGCATCAGGCGACCTGAGTCGGAAGCCGGCACAGTCGGTGGGCGGCATTCCACGAGCGTGGGGCCCGAGCCTGCGGAGGTGGGGGTGGACGCAGGGAGCGGGCCTGGTGACTGAGGTGGTCAGGGGGTGTGCGGGGAGTTGGCGCTGCGGATGGCGGTGATGATGGTGTGGGCCCATTCTGCTGGGGGCGGGGTGTCGAGCAGGCCTGCCAGGTGCGTTATGTGTGCGAGGCGTTCGGCTGTGCTCATGTTCAGTGCGGTGCGCAGGGTGTCGACCAGGTCGTGGGGGTGCAGTGGGTCGGTGAGCAGCGCGGCGGTTCCCAGGTGCTGTGCGATACCTGTGTGACGGGACAGGATGAGAACGCCGGGGCGGTTGGTGGCGTGGTGCGTGGTGATGTACTCCTGGGCCGTGAGGTTCATTCCGTCGGCGAGTGAGGTCACCCAGAACACATCGGCTGCCAGGTAGTGGTCGACGACCTCGGGGAAGTTCAGGTTGTGGGGGATGTAGTCGACGGGCTGCCATTGCCGGCTGGCCCACTGGCTGTTGATGCGGGCGATCGCGGTCTCGAGTTCACGGCGGGTGGAGTCGTAGGCGTGGATGCCGTCTTCCGGTGGTGGACAGACCAGGCGGAAGCGAACCTGTCCCCGTAGCCGGGGGGTCTGGCTCAGGAGGTCGTCCAGCGCGCGGATCTTGTGAACGGGTGCCTTGGCGTAGTCGAGTCGTTCCACGGACAGCACCAGTTGGCCGCGGTCGTGTCGGGGGTGGGGCTGGGCCCGTTCCCTGGCGAGGTCCGCGACGGCTGTGCGGTCGATGCCGAGGGGGTGGACACCAGTGCGCGGCACGGGTCCTCGGGTGTCGGCCAGAAGGCGCCGGAAGTTGTCGGCGCAGTCGGAGGTGTGGAATCCAGCCCAGTGCAGGTGTCTGAGCGAGTCGAGGAGCTGTGCGGCGGCCGGGATGCGGCGGAAGACTTCCGGGCGAGGGAACGGCGTGTGGTGGAAGAGCCCGAGGGTCAGGTCGGGCCGCTGGGCCCTGAGGGCGGCCGGTACGAGCCACAGGTTGTAGTCGTGCAGCCAGACAGTGCCGTTCTGGGCGGCGAGGGAGCTGATGTGACGGGCGAACTCGGCGTTGACCTGTTCGTAGTCGGCCCAGTGGGCGGACCGGTCCTGGATGAGGTGAGGCTGGGACATCAAGGCCGGCCAGAGCGTTTCCTTGCAGACACGGTGGAAGTAGCCCTGCCACTGTTCGGGGCGCAGCGGCAGCAGGGACAGAGGCAGGCCGTCGGTGACGGTCTCGAGGATGGCGGGCGGCGCTGCTTCTCCGGTGTGGGCGGCTGCCCACACCGCGTCCATTCGCTTGTCGGTGAGGGCGGACCGCAGGGTCGGCAGGATCCCGTTCGGGCTGGACGGTGTCTGCCAGGCACCGTCCAGCCAGCGCACGGGCGGGCGGTGATAGCCGATGACCACTGACCAGCGCGGCAGCCAGCCGAGGCGTTGCATCCCTTCGAGGACGGCGGCGGCTCCGTCGAAGCCGCTGAGGTGGATCCGCGCGCTCGCGGGAGCACGGGCGGCCAGCGCGGGCTCCGCGTTGGCCACCACGACCGCGTGCGTTCCCAGGCAGAACAGGGAGAGGTCGTTAAGGGAGTCCCCGGCCACGAGCATGGCCTGGCGGTCCCATCCCAGCCTGTGTCCGAGCAGGTGCAGGGCACGTCCTTTGCTCGCACCGGCCGGCAGGACGTCGAAGTAGCGCCCCGAGGCGTATGACCAGGCGCATCCCAGCTCCTTCACCGCGGCCGTGAGGTCGTCCGAGAGGCCTTCGGGGTCCAGATAGAAGGAACAGCGGCTCTCCTGGGAAACGTCTTCCTGGTACACCAGCTGCGGGAAACGCTTCAGCGCCGCCCGGACGCGGTGGGCGCCCGGCCACCCGGCGCGCAGCCGCGCTTCGAGGGCTTCGAGATGGACGGTGCGGACGGCGTCGATGACGCTCGCTCCCACATCGGCGATGATCCAGCGCGCAGGCGGCACCAGAGGGTCGTCCCGCAGCAGCTGCTGTACGGAGGCCAGGCCACGTCCCGTCGCGAAGACCAGCGTGATGTCCGGGTCCTGCTTCAGCACGTCGCGCAGGCGCCGCCGATCGCTTGCGTCGCCTTCCAACAGCGTGCCGTCCAAGTCGGTCACGAGGACCCTGGCCAAGCCGGATGTGTCCCCCACAGAGGCTCCCTTCACGGTCACGGCGCCGACGCTGAGACGCAGCGGGATGCCCACCCACCCCACGTGCCGGAGCGCGCGGGAGACTTCACCAGCCCGGGTCGTGGGTTACCGGATCGATGACCCGTCCTGCCTCATCGGCGCCCGGATTCGACGAGGGGATCTGCAGGTCCTGGATCGCCCGGCCCAGCCGCACCTCGCGGAAGTCGTCGCTCTTCACAAGCCGGGCGATCAGGGCTGCTGGCGCACAGCGCGCGGCCTCCACGAGCCGGTCGATCACAGGATCTGCTACTGACATCAATCCTCCCCAAATACGCACGGTGTGCCACAGCTCGTCAGCCGCATTGCCGGCCCTGGCCGCAACGGCTGTGCGGCTGTGCCGGCCCACACGGTTGTGTCCCCCGGCGTCATGTAGCGGATCACGGTCTGTCGCCACTGCTTCGAGGCCGTCCAGCACATGCCGCTGCGGGTCGCCTGGCGATCAACGCCGATCGCGGCTCGGTGTCCCCTCAACAGCACCTCCTGCGAGGGAAATATGGGCCCCGAACCCGGGATTCAGCCAGCGCGATCGGCTACACCACGACGGGCTCGGGGATCCCGGTGTCTTCCGATGCGGTCGTGTCCGGCTTGGATACGAAGGCATTGAACCTGGCCTGTGTGTCATGTCTTGTTGTTTGTGTCTTGTTGTTTCTCGGCGGCCGCGACATAAAAACCCGTCTATCGGCCTCCGGCTTGGGGCGTTCGGAAGCGGGACAGAGCGGGTGTGTCACGGCGCATCAGTAACGAGCCTTGTCGCTGACTGCGCGCAATGCACCTCGGGGGGCCGTCACGTTGGGCCATTCGAGTGATGCGTGTGGGGTGGCAGGAGGCATGGCGCGTCGGACGCATCCTGTCGATCCGAAACGGAGTGTCGACAGTAGTCGAGGGCCGTCATGGAGTGGATGAGGTGGTCGACGACATCGGGGAGGTGGCGCCGCTGGCGGTAGGCTGCTCGTTGGCGGTCGGCGCCGTTCCCATGGGTGAGCAGATGCCTCTGGGCGGCTTGCAGGGAGGCAAGGTCGGCGGCGCCGAGAGCAGCCCGCACGGTATCCGCGAGACGCTTGTTGAGCACGGCGGCAGGTTCGAGTCGCCCGGTGCGCAGATTGATGGTGTCACCGGCCAGACCGTCGTGCGCGGCGCGCCAACATGCGGCTCTGAGTATTTCGGACCCTGGCTTGGGCGCGGGCTGGGAGCGGCGGATGGCGGTGAAGGCGGTTGCGGCCAGGCCCTTGATGACACCGGCCAGCAGCACGGTGTCCGTGACGGTGGGCAAGGCGTCGGCGATCCGGACCTCCAGGGTGGGCACGTGGTGGGAGGGCCGGATATCCCAGTACAGGCTGCCGCGGTCCATCACGGTGCCTGAAGTGACGAGGGTGTCGACCAGCGTCTGGAAGTGATCACGAGAGGTGAAGTAGGGGGGCGGGCCGGCCACGGGCCACCGCCCCCACGTCGTGGTGCGCCAACTGGCATATCCCGTGTCCTGACCGTCCCAGTAGGGCGAGTTGGCCGTCATGGCGATGAGTGCAGGCAGCCAGGGACGCAGGTGGTTGCTCAGCTGCACGGCAGTGGTTTCGTCGGGGACGCCGATGTGGACGTGAGCGGCGCATACAGTCTGCTCGTGGTCCAGGGCGCCGTAAGTGGCAACGCTTTGCGCGTAGCGGTCGCCCGGGGTGATGGGCGGGGGAGTTCGCTGGCCGAGTACGGGTGTGCCGCTGGAGATGACAGCCAGTCCGAGGCGAGCGGCAGCTCTTGAGACGACGGCGCGGGTGGAGCGAAGCTGGTCGCCCAGGCGGGTCAGGCTGGTGTGGGGGTCGGTACGGACCTCGACCTGATAGCACGTGAACTCAGTGGTGACACGCTCGCCGAGTTTTGCCGCGGCCAGGGCCACGACCTTCTCGGCTTCCGGGCTCACCTGGCGGGAGACCGGGTCCACCACCAGGTACTCCTCTTCCACCCCCACGGTCACTGACACCGATCCGTCCGGCGTCCGGGGAAGCGCGCCGCCAGCCTCCCCTGCTTCCTGCCCAGCGGCCGACGCCCAGTTATCGTTCGTCACGGTAACCAGTCTGTCACGCAAAGTAGCGAGGTGGATGATATCCGGCTATCCGGCAAGGGCCGCGCATGCAGGAGAAGACGCAGGTACTCGTCATCGACTGCGGGCCCGCGAAATCCACGGCGCCAGCACTGCTGGCCCGTCAGGGCGTCGACGTCACGGTGCTGGCAAGAGAGCACTTCCCTCGCTACCAGGTGGGCGAATCCCTTCTGCCTTCCCTCGTATCGGTCCCGGACGTGATGGGAGTCAAAAGGCTCGTGGAACAGCACGAATTCGTCCGGAAAACGACGACCAGGTCCTCCAGCTCGGATCACGTCCACGGGTGTGGTGTACGGCTGGACGCCGAGCGCGTCGCCGGCTGGGACGGTTTGAGCGGGCGCTCGGGCGATGCGGAGTCATAGGACAGCGACCACCGGATGAGCCTCCGGACGTACCGATCAGAGTCAAATCCCTCCGACTGGCGCCGCAAGGGTGGTGCGCTGCTGCTCGGTGCCGAAGCCCACGGAGCGCCGGTCCCCTTCGGTACCTGGACCGAAGACGACGTCTAGGAGGAGGAGTCGGAGGCGGTGGCCGACCAGGGCGACACGAAAGCGTGGTGCTGAGCACCGGGCGGCCGGGCTGCCTTCGCCGCTCGTTACTGAGGTTTGAGGTGTGATGTCGTCATCGTGAGGCCGGTGCCAGTGAGGCATCCGTCGATGAGGTCGGACCGGTATTGGACCTGGCGAAGGCCGCGTCGCAGGGTGTCCATCAGGTGGGTGGCGTCGGTGAAGGCGGTGTTGGCCTGGCAGCGCCTTCGCAGGAGGGACCAGATGCCCTCGACCGGGTTGAGCTGTGGCGCATAGGGCGGCAGGTAGTGGACGGTGATCCAGGCGTGGGAGTCGATGAACTCGCGTAATCGGCGGTCGCGGTGGACGTTGAGATTGTCCCAGATCAGGACGATCGGCCTGCCGAGTTGCTGGTGGGCTGTGGCCAGCAGGTCGCGGTAGTCCGTCCAGGCGAAGCTTCGGCGGCCGCCGGCCTTGTGGTCCGCATGGACGATCGGTCGGTAGATCAGCCGGGAGCGCTCGCCTGTCCTGTAGCAGGCCAGGGCGGCGATGGAGATGCGGCGCTGGGAACGCCCGCGGACGCGGACGATGGGGGTGTCGCCGCGGTGGGACCAGGTGCGGGCGGTGGGCGGCGTCATCGAGAAGCCGGCCTCGTCCTCGAAGACGAGGTAGGCGTCGAGCGCCGCCGCGGTGCTTCCGCGGATGGCCAGGTCTCCTTCACCCATCCGGCGACGGCTGCCTCGTCCCGTTCCACCGCACGCTTCGCGGGGACCTGGTGGCTCCAGCCGTGGCGTCGCAGCATCAGCGAGATCCCGGAGAGCGTGAACGACTTGTGGAACCGCCGCCCGATGAGCGTCTTGATCCGGGCCAGAGTCCAGGTCTGGTCCGGCCAGCCGTGCGCCGCGGCACCCTTGGCCAACTCGACTTCCAGGACGGCGAACAGCCTGTCACTCAGTTTCGGCTTCGAGACCGGTCCAGCCGATCGCAGCCCCTCGGTGCCGACGTCCTTCCAGGCCCGTCGCCACCGCTGCACCGAGCGCACACTCACCCGTAAGTCCATGGCGACCTCCGCGTTGGAGGCACCTGCGACGAAACGCTCGGCGGCCTCCATCCGGATCCGCTCGCGAAACACCTGCCGTTCAGGCGTCAGCCCACCACCCTGCGGATACCTCACACAACCGGCATACCGCGACGATCACATTCCGTCACCCCCCAACGACATCCCGCCTCAAACCTCAGTAACGGCACCCCAAGATGCGGCTGGAACTTCCGCGCGACGCGGTCGAGCACGTCGCCCGCCAGGTCGGCGTCGCGGCCGGCGAGTTGGCGGCATAAGGAGCGCCGCAAGGAGCCGATCCGCGCCGAGTTGCTCAAGCAGATGCGCACCGACCTGATCGAGCCGCCCACGGCCGACCAGGTCACCACCATCATCCGCTCCGCAATTCCACCAGGCCGAGGAACGCGCGATCGAAGAGGTCGCCGCCCGGCTGGCACGGGCCGAGGGGTGCACGCGGCGGCTGGGCGCCCTGGTCTTCACCGACGTCGTTGGCAACCGGGACGGCGAACCCAGGGACGAGGAGGCCGAAGACATCGAGGCGGTCTTGTCACAGATCAATGCCCACCCCGGGAACGTCAGCCTGAACTCGCTGCTGGACGAGATCACCAACCTCCGACAGGTCCTGTGCCGTGGCAGTGCCGGCTGATGCCTTCACCCGGACCGGGCCGCAGGTCAGCGGCGGGCGGTGGCGGCGGCTCCTGTCGGGGTGGCGCGGTCGCACGGCCACGACAGGATCCGCCGGACGCACGTCTGTTCGGGTCCTCACGCATCCTCTAGGGTCCCCGTCTGTCTCCTACGCGTCAGAGGGTTCCTTGAAGCCAAACCTTCGGCGGGTAGCCCAGCTGTGCCTCGCCGCCGCCATCAGCATCGTTCCCCTGGCAGCCCCCGCTGCTTCACAGGCGGCGGCCGCCGCATCCTCGGCAGGAACTGCTTCCCCGGCCCACCAGGCGGCCATGGCCGGCAAGGGCGGGCTCGACCTGCTTGTGCAGGGCGCCAACTGGGAGGTCCTGCAGACCGCCCGATACGCCAACGGCAAGTGGGCCCCGAACAAGCAGCTGTTCAAGAGCTGGTCCTTCTACGACTTCACCGACGTGGTGCAAAACGGTCGCCTGCGTCCGTTCATCGAGCAGCCCACCGGCCGGGACGTCATCTTGGAGGAGACCACCCGGAACCCGGACGGCAGTTGGCCCGCCCCCACCCAGATGCACGGCCTGGCGCCGGTGCGGGTGGCCTCCAAGCCCACGCAGAACCACCTCGCGGCAGCCGTCGTAGGAACCCATGTGCGCCTGGTGCACATCGACACCAACGGACGCTTGATGCACACCATAGAGCAGCCCAACGGCACCTGGACCGCTCCCGACCAGGTGGCGCCGGGCGGCGTCTACCGCAACGACTGGTTCCCAAGCCTGTCGGCCGCCTCGGTCGGCGGAGGGCTGCAGGTGACCGCGGCGGACCAGATCCACCGCACCGTTCTGCACACCGCGCTCGGCGCGAACGGCAGTTGGGTGACGTGGAGCAACGTGCTGTCCTGGACCGGCACTCCCTGCCACTTCGGCGAACCGGTGCCCTGTCGGCCAGGCCGATGACGCGGCTGGCTCCGGCTCCTCCGGGGGTTCCTCCAGCTGTTCCGGCGTGGGGCGTAAGCAGCCGCGGTGCCGGTAGACACACTTCTCGGCCGCTTCGCCCAGGTTGTGCCAGAGGTGCCACCGGTCGGCGACCTGGAGAGCCTGTGGGGCGCCGCGGGTCGCGCCCTCGGCGAAGAGGGGAGCCCGGTCACGGCAAACGATCTCGATGCCGGGCCGTTCAGAGAGCCAGGCCGCGAGCGTGTCCGCGTCCCGGTCGGGAAGGAGATCGACCGGGCGACGTGTCTCGACGTCGCCAAGCACGGTCCCGTAGACACGGCCCTTGCGCTGGGCGTTTTCGGCCACGCCGACCACGCGGGGTGTGGCGGCGACGGGGTCCGGAAGCGAGGCGATGAGCCTCAGCAGGGTGTTCCGGCTGACCAGAACCTTGAAGGCGTCCGTCATCCGGGCGCCGGCCCTGCCCGCGAGCGCAAGACCGACCGACACCAGCGTCGACCGCAGCCGCTCGGTCCGTCGCCCGAACCTGCGGGTCAGGCCAGGTACTTGCTCCGCGAAGGTCTTGCGCTCGCAGGACTCTTCCTCGCAGAGGAAGCGCCGCACCCGCAACAACACCACAACGAACTTGCCCGCGGTCGGCATGTCACGAGGGAACCGTAGGTAAGAGCCATGTATTCGCCCGACTGGCATCCACACCCCGGACTGGCCGCCGCCCTGCTGTCGTACGAGCCTTGACCCAGACGACCGTGTCGCTCACCTCGACCGACAACACACCCTCGATCGAGGAGAACAGCAACTCATCCAACTCCGGCATTCGCTGCGTCCACGGCGAAGGACTGTCGACCACACCACCATCCAGCCGGGCGATTTTCGAGCGAACTCAACCGCCACCACACGAAGATCAACAGTCACCCTGCGTACGCGACCACAAGAAGTGGACCAGAGCCCGAAGAAACAGGCACAGTCGTGGCACTTGACGACCTCGCCCACTGAAGAGAGGGCACGTCACCCGGCCTCGGAGACAGCCGCCCCCGCTTAACTGACCGATTCGGAATAGGCTGTTACGGCTGAGCCAGTGGTGTGGAGCGCGCGACGCGAAATCCCACGTCGTCGATCCGGAAGGTCGGGTGGCTGCGGCGCCGCACCGACGCCCGGCAGCTCCAGTGCTCGTCGGCCCATCCACCACCACGGAGCACCCGGTAGGCCCCGTACACCTCGGTGTCGTAGAGGTCCCAGCACCAGTCCCACACGTTGCCCAGCATGTCGTACAGGCCCCATGCGTTGGGCTTCTTGCCGCCGACAGAGTGGATCCGCCCATCGGAATTGCCCTGGTACCAGGCGACCTCGTCGAGCTGTCCGTACCGCGGGCCAGTAGTGCCCGCACGGCAGGCGTGCTCCCATTCGGCCTCGGTCGGCAACCGGTATCCGTCTGCGGAGCTGTCCCACTCGGCCGTCTCGGCGTCGACGCACAGGCGATACGCGGGCGCCAGCCCCTCCCGTTGGGACAAGGCGTTACAGAACTGGACCGCGTCCCACCATGAAACACCCTCAACCGGCAGCCTCTCATCCTGGGCGCTACTCGGCCGTCGGCCCGTGACTCGTGCGTACCAGGACTGCGTGACCGGGAGCGCCGACATCTGGAACGGCGCGACCTCGACCGGCCAACTGCTCTGCGTCCGCCGGTCCGACAGCGTCACCTGTCCCGACGGAACCGCAACCATCTCGTTTCCTGCCCTCGTGTCCACAACAGGCCACCCTACCGGCGTCTGCCCACCGCTCTACCGATCTTTCCGATCGGCGGCGGGGCCAGATCAACTTCGTACACCATGGAGCCACTTCTGGTCCGTGCGGCGGTGCCCAGAGAAGCGCTTACAAACACTCGGCCGTCCCGAGGACGGCCGCCACCCGGGTCGGCGCCCATCGGAAAATGGTCAAGAGGTGGTTGCGATTCTCGGCTGCCCCCGAGGGCGACCGCCACGTGTGTGGGACGTTTGAGACAGGACGAACACCCCGCCGTTGCGACTCTCGGCCGTCCCAGAGGACTGCCGCTACTCCGCCCACGGCCTGGCCAAGGGACTGCAGTCGCAGGAGCTGCGGACCTCTGCCATCCCGGAGGACAGCCGCCACCCCGGACGTCCGCGACCGGGTGTGGGTGCGGTAGGAGGTTGCGATCCTCAGCCGCCCCAGGGGACGACCGCCGCTGCAGAAATGCAGATGCGCCGCCTGTACAACCTGGCCGGCTCCGTGATCGTGCTGGATGAGGTTCAGGCCCTGCCGGACCGTTTACTCGCTCCGATCCTGAGCGTGCTGCGCGGGCTGGTGGATCATTACGGGGTCGCCGTGTTGCTGGTGACGGCCACCTAGCCGTCGTTCTGGGAGCTGCCCAGGTGGAGGGGCCTTCAGCGGGGGGATCGTGGAGGATCCATCCGCTCTGTTCGAAGCGTTGCGCCGGGTCACCTTTGAGTGGCGGACGGGTGAGGACGTCACCCTAGAGAGCATCGCCGACGAGTCGGCAGGGCACCGGCAGGTTTTGATCGCGGCGGGCACCACCAAGGATGCGGCCCGCCTGCACCGTCACCTCGAAGGCCAGGGGTCGGCGGTGAGAGGTGTGGCATCTCCCGACCCGGATGACGGGCGCGCACTGCCGTGAAGTCATCGACCACGTCAAGGAGTTACTGGCCGGCCGACGGTGAGCCGGTGCAGTTGGTGTCCACCAGCTTGATCGAGGCGGGTGTTGATCTTGATTTCCCGCGTGTGTACCAGGCGTGGGCGCCGGCGGAGTCGATGCAGCAGGCGGCCGGCCGCTGCAACCGGGATGGGCGTCTGCCCAGCGGCAGGTGGTCATCTATCGGGCCACGGACGGCGACAGCCGCGCGGCACTGAGTACCGGCGGCCGTGCAGGCAAGCGACACCTACTTCGGACCGGACCTCGCCCGCCCTACGACCTGGAGGCATGGGAGCGTTACTACCCGGTCCGCTACGCCCCGCAGAGCGCTCTGGGCGAGGAGCCGCGGGCCTTGATCGCTACGGCGCCTGCTGTTTAGCTGGCCTGCATGACTGAGTTAGGACCCATCGCCTGGCCACCTGCCCCGATCAGGACCGAGAGGCTCGTGCTCCGTAAGCCCGAGGCCCGGGACCGTGCGGCGGTCATCGAGTTGTTCACCTCGACGGAGGTGGGCACCTACATCGGTGGCCCTCGACAGCGTGACGAGTTCGAGCGGGAGGTGCCCGAGGCGCCCAAGCGGCGCCCTGGCCTCTTCGTGGTCGATCTCGACGGGGCGATGATCGGGATCGTCACGCTCGACCGGCGCGACCCGGAGCATCCGGTCCACGTCCGCCCCGGGACCTCGGAGGCCGAGCTCGGCTACATGTTCCTGCCGCAGGCGTGGGGACACGGCTATGCCGCGGAGGCGTGCGCGGCGGCACTCGACTGGTGCGCCGGAGCGCTGCCCGGCGAGCCGGTGGTGCTCACCACCCAGACCGCCAACGAGCGCTCGATGCGCCTCGCGGCGAAGCTGGGGTTCACCGAGGTGCAACGGTACGAGGATTGGGGCGCCGAGCAGTGGTTCGGCGTGTGGTCCCCGGTCGTGCTGTCCGACTGAGGTCGTGCTCGGCAGTGTCCGCACTCATCGCGATGAAGCCGGGCGAGCGCGAGGAGATCAATCGAGGTTCAAAGACGGGGTGGGACGGCGCGCGGCCCGTGAAGATCGGCGCGCCGTCGAGGTGGGGCCTGTAGGTGTCAGCCGGCCTTGGCGGGTTCCTCCACCCGGGCCCGGGTGGAGGCGAGGCGGTAGGAGCCGGTGCCGGTCTCGATGATCGTGCCATTGAAGGTCAGGCGGTCGACGATGGCCACCGCAGCGGCCCTGGTCATCTGGTTGCGCACATGATCGCCCGGACAAGACCTAGCTCCGCATTGGCTTCGCTCGTGCGGTGTTTGGTGCGGCGTGGCTGTCGCATTGCTTATTGATCTCGGTCGCGGTCTGCTATTGCTCAGCTGTACTGGGCGGCGTTTTCGTTGTGTGGGGGAGATCTTGCGCGGTGCCGAGGGGTGCCCTCATCTCCGCCACAGGGGGGCGTACCTGCAGTTCCCTTGACCCAGGGTGTCGGTGCCCGCGGGTGGGTTGCCGCCGATGCGGATTTCGGCCGCCGGGCCTCCTGATCCGTCACGCCGTGTCGAAGTCCGAGCGGGGCCGGACCTCCACGACGAAGTCTGCATCCTCCATCTCGCCCGCCTCGTCGTGCCAGAGGAAGACGCGCACGTGCATCGCATGGTGGAGGCCGTTCCTCTCCCACTCGGTCATGAGGTCGGCGACGATGCGGCCGATGGCGTGCCTGGCGCCCTCGTCCGTGTCGGCGGCGGTGATCACGCCGTGCCACTGTTCGGGGTCGCTGCCGTAGGGGCGCCAGCCCTCGGACCCGTGCGGCTCGAACACCCGGTAGGTCCAGTCCGTACTGGTGTTCATAACACCGATCGTGTCACCGCAAGGAGCCTCATGCGCCGTATCGGATCGACGCCCGCCGAGCGCGGGTCCGTCGGAGCGAACAACTGCCCGGATGTCGTGGAGCGGGACGACGGCGACTTCTTTGTGATCGGGAAGCTGCATCTCCTGACCGCGCCGGAGGCGGAGCGGATGAACGAGCTGGGCGCCTCGATCGGCGAGGGTGAGTCCCTGGTCTTGGTGCCGCGCGACTGCATCCTGGCCGCCGCGAAGCAGCTGGTGTTTGAGGGGGTCGCGGGGCCGGGTGGGACGTAGCGGCCGGGGTCACCGGTCGGAGCGGGACGCAGCCGCGGGCCGTTCAGGAGGCCGGGTCGGTGGTCCTTCGCCGGGTCTCGCGCAGGTGGAGGTCGACGTACCCGGCGAGGGTCAGCGCGTCCTGCGGCTCGTCGGCCTGGAAGGAGACACGGCGCAGCAGTCGCACGCCGTCGAGCGCGACACCCTCGCGGGCCAGGACGAAGAGGCAGGTGAGGAGGGCGGAGCGGCCGTTGCCGTCGTCGAAGGGGTGGAAGAAGCAGACGTCGAGGAAGGCGCGTGCGGCCCGGGCGGTCAGCGGGAGGGGCCGGGCGGCGTCCTTCGCGCTCTCGGCCACACAGGCGTCGAGGCGGGCGCGGGTGTCCGGGCCGATCCCGTACCGTTCCCGGCCGCCCTTGGCGAAGGCGGCCAAGGTGCGGAACGGCGGCGGCCCGGGCGTGCCCAGGACGTGTCGTTGCCAGCCCTGGATCAGGTCGAAGTCGAGCCGGGCGCCGCGCGCGGCGTCGGCACGCATCAGTTCCAGGGCGGTGAGCAGGCCCTGTCCGCGGGCGGGGTCCAGGATTGCGTCGAAGGTGCGGATCTCCTCCGCCGCTCCGTCGCGGGACGGCGTCACCGGTCCATCCCCGGTGCTGTCCTGGGCCTCCTGCCACGGCACGGCTTCCCGCACCGCGAGCCAGCGCTCCAGGTGGTCGGGCAGCGGCGCCTCGGCGGCCCGGGCGTCCGCGTGCGGCCGCACGGAGGCCGCGAGCCGCTCGGTGATGTCCTCGACCAGTACCGGGTCGGGGCCGGTCCAGCTCTTGAACCGGCCTCCGATCGCCCGGTCCACCAGGTGCTCGGCGTCGTCGGCCGCGACGCCCCAGCGGGTGAGGAACCAGCTGAGTACCTGATGGCAGTGCCCGTACCAGGCGCTGCCGCAGCCGGTGCGGTCGGTGACGTGCAGGATCAGGTTGTGGGCGGTGCGGTCCCACAAGATCCGCTGGTCGTCGATGTCGGCCAGGTCCAGCGAGTAGGCCTCGAATCGTGTGGCCAGGCTCTCCAGCCACTCACGCCACTCGCGCAGCGCCGCAGTCACGCGATCGAGGGTCTCGTCCGGGGTGGTGACCGAGTGCTGGGGGCAGCACCAGCTGCCGACCGGCCCCCCGTCGAAGTCCCCTTCGTCGTGCGCCCACCGCCAGCCGGCGACCCAGCGGCCGTAGTGCTCGGCCAGGGCGTACGTCATGGCGTCGGACCAGGGTCTGGCTTCGTCCCAGCTCCACTCGTGCAGGGCCCGGTCACCCGGCGGTACATCGGGACGTCGGGGCACCTGCCCGGCCGGCCTGAGCGATCTCACCACCCGCGCCGCCGATTCTCCGTCGAACGGATGACGGGCGGGATCCACCTCGTCCCAGGTCAGATTGCGTGGGGACAGCTCCGTGATCACCGCGCAAGTCTCTCCGCCCACCAGCACCGGTTCAACCCGATTACCGGTTGGTTGCCCGAACCCGTTCACCGAGGTCGCCGAGGACTTGGGGATCAGCGAGACCACCCTGGCAAGCTTGGTCTCCCGCGCCCGTAGGGGAGGGACCGCACCGGCCGGCGGGAGCGACGAGCTGGAGCGATTGCGACTGGAGATCGCCTAGCTCAAGCGGGACAAGAAGGAGCTGGTCATGGAGCGTGATGTCCTCAAACGCTGCATGGTCCTGTGGGTGAAGCAGCCGTGGCGGACCCGGCATCCGTCGTCGGGGTGATCAGCGACTTCAGACTGAGCACGGCATTTCGCACCGCGTCTCCTGCCGCGCCCTGGGCGTGGGTCAGTCGTGGTTCTACAAACACCGCACCCGCCAGCCCACCCGGCGTGAGCTGCGCAGACAGCATCTGATGGAAGCGGTGAAGGAAGAGTTCGACGACTTTGGCGGCACCCACGGCTCGCCGAAGATCTGGATCAGGCTGGTGAGGCAGGGCTGGCGGGGCTCGGTGAACACGATCGCGAAGATCATGTCCGAGCCTGGTCGCGCGGAAGGTGTGCAGACGGCGGGGGCTGACCCGGCCGGGCAGACGGCCCGGCCGCCCCGGACTTCGTGCGCCGGGACTTCACCGCAGAGGCACCTGACATGGTCTGGTGGGGGGGGACGAGACGAAGATCGACGCCGGTGAGGGCAAGCTGTATCTGGCCAAGGTCATCGACCTGTTTTCCCGCCGCCTTCTGGGCTATGCGATGGGAGCTCGCCATGATGCCGAACTGGTCGTGGCCGCGCTGCACATGGCCGCGACGACCCGTGGCGGCGACGTGCGTGGAGTCATCTTCCACACAGACCGCGGCAGAGAGTACGCCTCACGCAAGTTCTGCCGGGCCTGCCGCCGGCTGGGCGCTTTCCAGTCGGTCAAGGCCGCCGACACCGTCGGCCGTGACTCCCGCGGCTACGACGCCGGCAAGAAAATCAACGGCCGCAAGCGGCACCTGGTCGTGGACACCAAGGGCCTGCCGCTCCGGCCGACATGACGGACCGCAGCACGGCCAAGAAAGTCCTCTTCCGGCTGCGGCTGATGCACCCCGAGATCACGATGGTCTGGGCCGACTCTGCCTATGCCGGACAGCTCGTGACCTGGGCGAAGGCGCACCTGAACCTGACGATCAAGACCGTCAGCCGCCCGAAGGACGCCGTCGGGTTCGTCCTTCTGCCCCGGCGCTGGGTCGTCGAACGCTCACACGCCCGGGTCATGCACGCCCGTCGGCACGCACGCGACTACGAACGGCTCATCCAGCACTCGGAATCGGTCATCACCTGGGCCGCGATCACTCTTATGACCAGGCGCATCACCCGCCGAAGCTCTCGCAGACGCGGACAGGCCTCCCACGAGGCTCAACGCGACTGATCGTCTCCGCACTGACGGGCAGCAGTCCCACCAAGAGGTGGGGACCGGAATACGCCGGGAACCTGCCGCGAAGGTCAGTAGCCGCTGGCCAGCAGCACGGACACGGATTCGTGAGCCATCGCCGCATTTCAGAAGCACTCCCGGGCTGTTCTGCCAGCGGCAGAACGCCCGCCCGACCGGACTCGACGGTCATTACAGTCCACTCCCATGGTGACGATTACCACGCGTACGATCCAGTACCCGGCCGACGGCCTCACGATGATCGGGCACCTCGCGCTCCCGGACGGAGTCGATCGCCGGCCCGCGGTGCTGCTCGGGCCAGAGGGCATGGGGCTCAGCGACGTCGAGCGCCGCCGGGCCGATGCTCTCGCCGAGCTGGGATACGTAGCGCTGGCCTTCGACCTTCACGGCGGGCGCTATTTGGGTGACCCCGAGGAGATGCTGGCCCGTTGCATGCCGCTGCTCGTCGACCCTGACCGGATGCGGGGCATCGGTCATGCGGCGCTCGACGTGTTGCGCGCCGAGCCGCGGACCGATCCCGACCGGATCGCCGCCGTCGGCTACGGCACCGGAGGCGCCATCGGGCTGGAGCTCGGGCGCGACGGCGTCGACCTGCGCGCGATCGGGACAGTCAACGCACTGACCACGGGCCGACCGGGCGAGGCGGCGCGCATTCGCTGCCCGGTGTGGGCCGGGGTCGGGTCGGAAGACCCGATCATGCCGCCCGCGCAACGCGACGCGTTCACCGCCGAGATGCAGGCCGCGGGCGTCGACTGGCGCCTCGTGGTCTACGGCGGAGCCCTGCACGCATTCCACCACCCACCGGTCGACCACACCGTGCGCCCCGGCGTCGGCTACCACCCCCAGCACGCGCAGCGAGCCTGGCACGACATCGTCGACCTGCTCGCCGAGTGCTTGCCTGTGACGGAGTGACCGGTCCCACACCACCAAGAGGTCACGGGTCCCTTAAACCGGCTTCATGTCGCACCACCACCACGGCTCCATCGGGTAATCCGCAACAGCGAGGCCGGCCGTCAGCCGTCGACCAACCGATCTCACCGCTCAAACCCTGCCGTTCGAATTCTGAGCAAGGACTCCCGCACGATCGGCCTGTTCCAACTGGAGTCATCCGGGCAGCAAGATCATTTGTCCGAGGCTGCAGCCGCGTGACGTCCAGGACGTGATCGCCGACATCAGCCTCTTTAGGCCCGGTCCGGTGGCCGGGGGCATGCCGAGCAGTACATCGCCGCCCGGCACGGCGCCGAGCCCGTCTAGCCGAACCCGGACCCCCTGTCACTGGTGGGGACCCCGCGCCTGCGGGGAGCAGTTCTGTGTGCCGAAGAGGCGGCCTTGTGCCGGGGACCACCCCCGCGTGCGCGGGGAGCACCCGGCAAGGCGGGGCCTGTTGACGTTCGGATGGGACCATCATCCCCGCACACGCGGGGAGCACGAGATGATCGCGGCCGCTCGGTTGAGGGCTTCGGGCCCATCCCCGCACGCGCGGGGAGCAGAGGTTCTCGTTTATCTGGAAGCTTTTCGTGACCTCCGGGAGCGGTGTCACAGGGTCGTTGTCACTTCCTTGAGGCGATCCGCGTCCGACCGCTTCTGCCGTTCACAGCTGCAGGTTCAGCTTGCTGACGGCCAGTTCGGAGCGGATCAGCTCAAGCAGCCGTCCCATCCAGTTGCGGCCCTCCTGTCCGTGTTGGCCCCAGAACGTCGAGCCCATCTCGGTGTAGATCAGTCGCGATGTTCGTGTGCTCGTCAGTGCTTCGGCAAGGTCGGTGTGCTGGTTGAACTTCGCGCGCAGCAGGTCTGTCATGATCGCCGTCCGGGCCTGGGGCCAGCCGTTGCGCAGGGTGGAGTTCTCGGCAAGCTTCTGCGCGGCATAAGGGGTGTCAGCGCGGAGGATGTCAGCCTGCCGATGCTCGTCGGCCACTGCCAGCGCCCAGTAGGCGTGGCTGACGGTCGGGTAGGTCAGAGCGCCGATGGTAATGGGCGCGGGGAACTCGTTGCGCAGCACCAGGATGCCTGGATCCTCCGGCCAGCCGCGCGGAAAGACCGTCTGGTTGATGAGGACGCTGGTCTCGACTGGTTCTGCCGGACCGTCCGCAGGCGCCTTGTCGGCGTAGCGCTGGCGCTGCTGCTCCCGGTCGGTGAAGTAACGCAGAGCTGCGGCATGCATGTCCTCGGTGACTACTTCGTCCTCACCGCGCCGTGTGATGCGATGGCCGGGTCCTGTCACCAGCACCCGCAGCGGCCAGTCCTTGGAGTCCTGGTCGCCGAGGGCGTAGATCCGCAGGTGTTCGGGGATGGCTTCGTAGGCTTCGCGAAGCGCCGCACGATTGTTCTCAGTCGGCTGGCTGCGGAAGGCGTCCAGGGCGGCCAGGCAGCGTGCAGTGGAGTCCGGTCGGCCGTTGAGCTGGTCGATGTCGTCGCGGATCTCGCCGAGCAGCATCTCGGGAGTCAGCCACATGTGTGGCTCGGCGAACTTCCACGATGCGAGGTGATGGGCCGATGCCTGGGCGCCGTCGGCCAACTCGGTGGCCACCCGGCCGGATGCAAGCTGGCGGGCGAACTCCTCCAGGGTCACAAGCCCCCAGCAGTCGACCATCCCGTCGGCGTAGATCAGCAGATCGGTGAGAAAGTACGTCGCCCCGTTGCGGAGGAAGACGTGCCGCCAGGTTCCCTCGATGCGCTCGCCATCCACGTTCCGCCATGTCCGCCGTCGTATCGCCACGGCCGACAGGGTAGCCGTTCCTGCCATCACATGATCTGCCTGGCGACGCTAGGCGGTTGGCTCGTTACGGTGTTCGACGAGGTCTTCCAGGAGGCTGGTGATCTGGTCGGCGACGCGCCGGTGGTGTTCGCGGTCCGGGCCGCGGGTCTCGGCGTCGGAGATCTCTGCGAGTGCTGGACGCCCCAGAGGGCCGCAATGCTTAGCTCCGCCCAGACCTGAACCGTGGCGGCGGACCGGCCGCGGCGGCTGACTGGGATAAGTAAGTCAAGCCTTACTTTCGTAGAAGTTTGGCTGCATAGTGGGGGGCCGAGTCGAGAGGAGTGCCGCTGTTGCCGCAGTTCAATAAGGGTGCCGCAGGACAGGTCGAGGTGGAGCAGGCCCACGTGGCCGCTATGTACCGGCTGCTCGATGAGCGATTGGCGCATGCACGGGCCCAACTGGCGGATGTGCTGAGGTCGTCGGCCGACAGCGCGGGCGAGGTGTACGAGCGCGATGTCGCCGCAGAGCGTCTGGTACGTCGGATTCGCGGGCTGGAGGGGGCCGAGGAGGGGTTGGTGTTCGGCCGGGTCGATGGCGCGGACGGAACCGTCCTGCACATCGGCCGGCTCGGCCTGCACGTGGGTGACCGGGACCTGCCACTGCTCGTCGACTGGCGAGCGGACGCGGCGCGGCCTTTCTACGAGGCGACGACCGTCCACCCCATGGGGCTGCGGCGCCGGCGTCATCTGCGGGTCGAGGGCCGTGCGGTACGTGCGGTGAGCGACGAGCTACTGGACGGATCGTCGGCCGCAGTCGGCGACGTCGTCGGCGACGGTCCGCTGGCGGAAGCGCTGGAGGCGCAGCGCACGGGGCGGATGCGTGCGGCGGTGGCGACATTGCAGGCGGAGCAGGACGCAATCGTCCGGTCCCCGCATCGGGGGGTGACGGTGGTGCAGGGCGGCCCCGGTACAGGCAAGACCGTGGTTGCGCTGCACCGGGCGGCGTACGTGCTGTACGCGTTCCCGGGAGCGGCCGCGCACGGTGTGCTGGTGCTCGGGCCGAACGCGCGGTTCCTCGACTACGTTTCCCAGGTGCTCCCCTCGCTGGGGGAGAACGATGTGCTCCTGGCGACGTGCGCGGAGCTGGCCGGGGTGGAGCCCGCAGCTGTGGAGTCGTTTGATGTCGCGCGCCTTAAGGGGAGTTCCGCGCTGGCCGAGGCGCTCGCGGACCTGGTGCACTCCCTGCAGGCACCTGCCGGCGGCATCGCGGTCCGGGTGGGGCAGCAGTGGGTCCGGCTGGAGAGCGTGGATGTCGCGGCGGCGGGGGAGGCCGCGGTGGCGAGCGGTCTGGCGCACAACCTGGCGCGGGAGGTGTTCAAGGAGCACCTGATCGGCGTGGTCACGGATGCCCTGGAGCGCGACGCCGTCGAGGCCCTCGAACATATAGGCGCCGAGATCGCCGAGAGCACGGGCCTGGATCTCGATGCCGCGGCCGAAGCCGATCTGCGGGCTCTCGGCTTCGACGACGCGCCGGCCGCGGATCCGGCTGAGGTGTTCGACGCGGACGCCGTCCGTGCGGACCTCTCGGGCGACGCCCACGTCGACCGTGCGGTGGAGTCCCTCTGGCCGCGGCTGAAGCCCGACGTGGTCGTACGAGCCCTGCTGGCAGACGCCCGCACGTTGGCCAGGCACCTGCCCTCGCTCGCCCGCGACGAACGGTCCCGGCTGGTGCGTTCGCCTGATGCCCCGTGGACGGATGCCGATGTACCGCTGCTGGATGAGGCGACGGCCCTGGTAGACGGGCTGCCGGAGCGGTCGTTCGGGCACGTCGTGGTCGATGAGGCCCAGGAACTGACCGCGATGCAGTGGCGGATGGTGATGCGCCGGTGTCCGGCCAGGTCGATGACGCTGGTGGGTGACTTCGCCCAGGCGGGCCCTGCGACGGCGGCGAGCGACTGGTCCCAGGCGCTGGGTCCGCATCTCGGCAACCGGTTCTCCCTGCACACGTTGACCGTCAGCTACCGCACGACCCAGGAGATCCTTGCGACCGCCCACGGCCTGCTGGCGCGGATCGCCCCCGGTCAGACGCCGAGCCGGTCGCTCCGCCACGGCGATCCTCCCCGCCACCTCACCGCCTGCCCGCACTCCGTCGCCACCACCGTGGCCGGGGAGCTTCGGGCGCAGGTGGCAGCGCACCCGGGCGACCTGCTCGCCGTGATCTGCGCGGACGACCGGGTCGAGGAGTTGGCGTCGGCTGATGTCGAGCGGTGGGCCCGCCTCGTGCCGGCTTCCGAAGCCCGCGGCCTGGAGTTCGACGCGATCGTCGTCGTCGCCCCGGAGGAGATCGCCGCAGCCCGCCCCGGCGGTGAGCGCGACCTGTATGTCGCCCTCACGCGTGCAACCAAGAGACTGTGCACGATCGCCGTACACACGGCGTCTCCGCACACCTCATGACGCCTGTGATGGACGCTCGGAGCGGGTACCTCGAGGGGCTGATATGGCGGGACATCCCAACGCCCCGCTGACGCCGGAGGGCGTCGTCGGTTATGTGAGCGCGTGGATGCCGGGCGTCCGGTCGCGCACGTCGCGGCGGAGGCCGGGATCTCCCGCCGTTGCCTGGCCAAGTGGTATGCCCGCCGGTGCGCGCACGGCGAAGCCGGGCTTGTGGACCATTCCTCCCGGCCTGCCACGAGCCCGGCCCGCACCGCGGAGGACGTCGCAGACCTGATCGAGGCGCTGTGGCGCCAGACCAAGCACGGGCGCGCCTGGCTCGCCGCCGACCTCAAGCGCCCGCACGGCATCACCCTGGCGCCGGCCACGTGCACCGCGGTCTCGTGAGGCGCGGTCTGAACCGACTGCGTGACCTGGACCCGCCGACCGGTGAGCAGTTGCGCGAGGTCATCCGCTACGAACACGACACACCCGGCGACATGATCCACGTCGATATCAAGAAGCTTGGCCGCATCCCGGCCGGCGGCGGCTGGCGCATGCACGGCCACGGTACTGACGCCGCGCGCGCCTCCAAGCGCGTCGGCCCCGGAACCGGGAAGGTCGGCTACACGTATATGCACTCCGCGCTCGACGACCACTCCCGGCTCGCTTACACCGAGGCCCTGGAAGACGGCGCCGAAGGGCACCTTCTCCACCGACCACATGAAGTTCGTCACCGGTGACTTCAACGGCGATGGTCTGTCGGACATGGCCGCGGTGCGCGGATACGCGGACGGTAGCGTCAAGCTGTTCACCTGGCTGAGCAACCCGGGCGGTGGTTTCGCGGACCCGGTCGCCTCCTGGAGCGCCGCTCCGGGGAACTGGACCTTCGACCGTATGACGGTGCGCGCGGGTGACTTCAACGGTGACGGCCGCGACGACGTGGCGCTCTGGTACGACTACGCCGACGGCCACGACACGCTGTTCACCCTCACCGCCACCCCGCAGGGCGGCTTCAACGTCCCCGTCGCCTCCTGGACCGCGGCGCCGGGCAGCTGGAACGCCTCACGGGTGAAGGTGGTCGCCGGTGACTTCAACGGTGAGGGCCGTGAAGATCTGGCCGCGCTTACGGGTACGCGGACGGGCATGTGACGTTGTGGAGCTTCCTGGCCAAGCCCGACAGCGGGTTCAACACCCCGGCGCAGGGCTGGACCAGCGTGAACTTCGGCAGCTGGGACCGCATCCACATGTACGCCGGGCACTTCACCGGTGGCAGCCGCGACGATGTCGCCATGTGGTATGACTACGCCGACGGGCACGACGGGATCCACACCTTCGTCTCCGCCAGCAAGGCCGACGGCACGTTCAACGCCCCGTACCAGTCCCGGAACACCGCAGCGGGCAACTACTGGTACGAGAACATGCAGGTCGTCCCCCGTGACTACAACGGTGAAGGCCGAGATGACCTCGGCGCCATGTACTACTACAGCGGCGGCCGGGCGAAGATGCTCACCTGGCTGGCCAACGCGAACGGAAAGTTCAACGACGCGGTGGGTGGCTGGGAGCGGGGTGGGCGCCAGCAGGACTGAATTCGGTCAGCAGCGAGTTGGTCTCGCTGCTTCCCGTGGGGGAGCAGAGACCAATCCCGACGCCCACCTGCCCGACCTCGCCGGGGCTCTGGGCAGGCTCTCCCTCAGGCTGGGTGTTCTGGGGCGGCGGGAAGAAGTCCTAAGGGCGTGCAGATCTTTAACTCGTCGTTTTGACCTTGATCTGGGTGGAGTCGGGAGCGAGGAACGTCGCGACGTCGGCTGGTGCGCGGAGGCGGGCGGTAGAAGCGTTGATGTGGTGGCCGTGTGCTTCCAAGAGCGGGCGGACCTCCTGTTTCGCGCGGCTGATGGTCATGGCGGTGACGCCGAAAAGTTGGCCGAGGAGGTCCATGGTCGCGAGTTTGCGCAGGTGGAGCACGGTGGCCAGGATCCGGTCGGCTGGGGTGAGTTTGGCTTTGGCACCTGTGCCAGGGGCCACCAGGCGCTCGTGACCGCGACGTGTGCGGAGCACTTGCTCGCGTTGAACCTCTAGCGCTGGAGTCAGCGCGTCGATGAGCTCGCTGAGCTGCTGACGGGTCATCCCGGTCAGTTCCGGGTCCTGCAGCGAACGCCGCGTGAGGCGAGGCGGTCTGCCCGCCGGGGCCTGGTCCGACGTGCTGTCGGTCGTGGCCGCGTCCATCGGATGCTGGGGGCGGAGGGTGTAGTTCCAGTCGCCGTGGAAGCGGTGGCGGGTGATCGGCAGTGAGGCGATCTCGTCGTCGCTGACCTGGATGCCGGTGGGGTACGGGTTGGTGTCGAGTTCCGCGTGCACGGTCAGACCGGTCTTGGTGGTGGTCGCCGCGATACTCTCGACGATTACTTCCTGGCTGGTCAGGGGCCTGCCGCGCCAGTTCATGGTGATGTGGGAGAACAGCCGGTGCTCGATCCGGTTCCACTTCGAAGTCCCGGGAGGCAGGTGGCAGACGGTGATCGTGAGGCCGGACTCAGCGGCGAACCGGGCGAGTTCGGTCTTCCACATGCGGGTGCGATACCCGTTGGAGCCGCCGGCATCGGCGGTGATCAGCAGCCGGCCGGCCGTCGGGTACGTGGCCCGCCCGGCTCCGTTCCACCAACGGCGGATCGACTCGACGGCGAACGCGGCGGTGTCATGGTCGGTGCCGACGTTGACCCAACCCGTGTTCGCGGCGACGTCGTAGATGCCGTAGGGCACCGCCCTGCCCAGCACGCGGTCGGGGAAGTCGTGGGTGTCGACCCGCACCGGCTCGCCTCTCGGCTCCCATTCACGGCCGTTGTTCTTGAACGGGCCGACCAGCTCCTTCTTCTTCGTGTCCACACTGATCACCGGAGCACCGCCGTCCTGGTGGTCGCGGGCCTGCTCGTTGAGGTAGTGGAACTGTGCGTCCCGGTCGGGGTGCTGCTTGCCTTCCAGCGTCTTGGCATTGCTCTGCAGGCTGAAGCCCTCCTCGCGTAGCAGGTCGCCCACCGTGTCCGCGGAGATCCTGTGGCCCTGCCGGGTCAGCTGCTCGGCCAGCTTGCGAGTGGATTTGGTGGTCCAGCGCAGCGGCGACATGGGATCTCCGCGGACGTCGGGCTCGACCAGCGTGAGGAGTGCCTCCCGAACGGCTGGGTTCAGGTCGACGACGCGTTTGCGGCCGGCGCCAGGCCGACGGACGCGGCCCAACGGAGCCTCCCCGGAGCCGAGTTCCCGCACTCCGGCAGACACGGTGGCCTCACGAACACCGGCGGCACGAGCGACCGCCTTGATCCCGCCGTGACCGAGGGACTGGGCCTCCGCCCCTATCAGCAGGCGACGCTGCCGCTCGTCGAGGTGCGGCAGAATCGCCTCGAACTTGGCTGCCAGCGTGGTCCGTTGCCTATCCAACCCGCTCATGCCAGACCAACGAACCACCAAGCAGAAAGCCACGAGTTAAAGATCTGCACGTCCTAAGAGCTCGTAACAGGATCTCGTTGAAGTGCCTTGGTCGGACGTGACCGTTGTGACGATCCGAGGTTCGACAGGGCGTGACGATTCGGCCGTGGCTCGTGGACGACGACTTGGGCGTTGGTCGAGACGCTGCTGCCACCGTGGCCTGAGCGGTCACCGGGGGCCGAAACCGGTGGCAGACCGACTGTGTCTGCAGCGCATCCTGTATGTCCTGCACCAGGACATCGCCTGGCAGCTGCTGCCCTTGAAGCTGGGGTTCGGCTCCGGACAGACCTGCTGGCGTCGGCTGGGCCGATGGCAGCAGGCCGGACTCTTCCAGCAGCTGCACCGCATTTTGCTGGCGAACCTGAAAAAGCGTCGTGGAGTTCAAGACGCCTCTCCCAACGCACGGCAAGGCGTTTGTGCGCCTTCGGGAGATCACCGGCAGGATCCGGCGATGTCGTAGCGCACCGCGTACCGCCATCGAGTCGTAAGCCTTGTCGCCCACGACGGCCCCAGGGCGCTCACGCGGATGGCTACCAGCGGGATGCCGTCGACCAGGGCGAGGATCTGGGTGACGACGTTGACGTTCGCGGCGGTCGTGATGACATGGAGCGGGATGTCCTTGCCGTCACAGATCAGGTGGTGTTTGCTGCCCGTCTTCCGCCGGTCCACCGGCGACGGACCGATCGCCGTTCCCCTCTTCTTCGCGCGTACGTGCGAGCCGTCCACACGGGCGCGCGACCAATCCAGCTCGCCGGCCGCGTATCTCACTGGCCTGCAGCCTCATCTGCTGGAGGTGCCTCAAGAAGGCTGCATCGTGATGCATAGGTGGGGCCGGAAAGGCTGCGGGCCAGGGCTATGCCGAGGCAAGGAAGTCGCGGACAGCGTCCGCGAAGCCGACCGGGTCGTTGGCGTACAGGAAGTGGTCCGTCTCCAGTTCGACGAGACGGGTGTCGGGCCGCCGAGCGGCCATCTGCGCTGCCTGTTCCGCCGGCAGCACACCGCCTTTGGTGCCGCGTATCAGCAGCGCTGGGCAGGCGGATCCGGTCCAGTCTGCCCAGTGGTCGCCGTGGACCTGGTCCTCGGATTCGTAGATGTCCTTGGGGTGGAAGTGCAGGCCCCAAGTTCCGTCTGGCCGCTCGCGAACGGCGGATTCGAAGAAGGGGGCGAACTGGTCCAGCTGCGCCACGAACGCCTCCCGGCTGGGGCAGGTGCCCTCCGGAAGGTTCAGCACGAATGCCAGCGGGTTGCTGCCGTCCAGGCCGAGTTCGGCACAACCCTCGCCATTGACCAGCGCGGTCACGCGCTCGGGGTGGCGGGCGGCGAACTGGTAGGCGTTGATCGCGCCGAGCGAGTGGCCGAGGAGGGCGGCGCGTTCCAGTCCCAGGTGGTCCATGAGGGCTTGCAGGTCGGCGAGGTAGCCCTCCCGGCTGTAGTCGGCCGCCCGGTCGGAGTGGCCATGGCCGCGCTGATCGGGCGCTATGACCCGCCAGTCCGGGGCGAGGCGGGCGGCGAGATCGGCGAACGACACGCCCTCGGACATGTGTCCGTGCAGGGCGAGCAGCGGGCGGTCGGGTCCGCCGAAGTCCACGTAGGACAAGGTGCGGCCGTCGATAGTGAGCGCGGAACGCTTGGCGTTGTCGGTGTTCATGGGTTCACCATAGACGACATCTATACGCTCGTACAAGACGCATGTGTAAGACGACTGTATGGATCTCGTGCCGTGCAGTCGACCCATCGGACTGATCGCCGGCATGCGTGAACGGCTCCCAGGTTCGCGCGAAACGTCGGTGCCGCGACGACCTGTCACCGCTCAATCGGCGGCGAAGGGCAACAAGCGTGTCCTGATCTGCGATGGTGCCGGACAGCCCCAGTGGCCTCGCGTCAGGGCGTCTTGAATACCAAGGGCCTGGACGGGCTCCGCCACGTCGTCGAGTAGACCATCAGCCTGCTTCGCGAGTTCAAGCGTCTGGCCGTCTGCTGAGAGAAGCGCTTCGAACTCCGCGAAGTCTCGCTCCCGTTGAGGTGCAACCTCATCTGCTGGAGGTGCCTCAAAAAGGCCGGATCGTGATCCTTACGAGCTCATAGGACACGAATCCCACAGTGACCATTTCAAGCCCGAGCGGCTTCACGCCGCCAAGCCTACGACCTCCCCGACCTGCGGCAATGGCTGCATGGCCAGCACATCGGGTCCTCATCATTCGCAAGGAATCGATTCAAGCGAACGGCTGGGCCGTCGATGGTGGGCCATCGAGCGCACCATCTCCTGGCTGACGGGCTTCCGCCGCCTGTCACCCCGATGCGAGCGACACCCCGGCAACTACCTGGCCTTCCTCGACCTCGCCGCCGCCCTCTGCTGCTACAAACGCCTCCTGCGCCTTTTCGAGATAGATGACACCGCGATGGCGGACTGGCTTGGCGCTGCTGATCGGCCTGATCGCTCTACTGGACACCAGAAGGTCGTTCTTTGTTGACACCTTCGCCTGCTTTTCAATCCAGTTGACACCAGCTTCGAAGATTGGCACTGCCGCGTAGGTGCTTGGCGGTTTTCTGGTGGGATGAGGCACTTCCATTCTTGATGGTCAGCTTCTTCATAACTGCACGGATGTGTCTCGTAGGCGCCTCAACCTCGCCGCGGCGGCTGTTCCGGGGCCGCCCGCGCCCGACCAGGCACCGCAGCCGGGTTGAGCTGCTTCTGCTTCACGGTGAGCTCCTGCTTGGGGCGGCGTCTGGGGCCATCCTGCGCCTGCTGAGCAGTGTGGAGATCGGGAGGGCTGCCGCGAGGCCGCTGAGGAGGATCGCGGCGAGTGCGCCGAGGATCGCGGGTTGGTCGGCGAAGGCGAGGCCGATGGCGGCCAGGGCGGGGCCGGCGTTGCGCACCGAGGCGACGCCTCCCATGGTGGTGCGGCGCGTCGTCGGTCCGGTGGCCAGCAGCGTTCCCACGGCGAAGGCGAACCCCGCGAGCAGGAAGCCCGCGAGCAGGGCGAGTGAACCGAAGAGCTCGGCGACGTCGTGCCAGTTGCCCAGCAGCATGCCCGCCAGCACGATCAGGAAGGTGATGTTGGAGACGGCGGCTGCCGTGGGGTGCCATGACTGTGCGGTGGGTTCGGCGTAGCGACGCAGGAGCAGGCCGATCGCGAACGGGACGAGTTGCAGCAGTGCCACCGTCCGCACCAGCGCGCCGACGTCGAGGGAGACCTTGGTGCCGACGTCGGCGGCGGTGAGGATGGCGTTGGCGGTGGGGGCGAAGGTGAGGCTTCCGAGGGTGGCGAGCAGTACTTGCATCGCCGCGCCCGCGACGACGTCGCCCCGCTGGACGGTCGCCAGTTTCGCACCGAAGGGGCCGCCCGGGGAGGAGGCGATCAGGACGAGGGCGATGAAGGAAGCCGAGGGGAGACCGAACAGTGCGCCGATGCCCCAGCCGAGCAGCGGGATGGCCACCATGTTGGCCATCAGCGCCAGCAACAGCAGCGGAACGTCGGCGAAGACGCCGCGCAGTGCCGGGACGGTGGCGCGCAGGCCGGCGGCGAACATGGTGGCTGCGATGAAGATGACGGTGATCGCGTTGAGCACGAGATGCAGGGTGTCCATGGCGCTTGTCCGCCCGGTCAGTCGTGGAGGTCTCCGAGCCAGCGCAGGGCGCTCAGGCTCGGCAGGAAGCAGTACTCGCCTCCCCGGGTGACTGCGAACCAGGGCAGCGGGGCCAGGCGGCGGCGCACCGGTCGTCGGGGGGTGGTGTAGCCGGCTTCCCTGTCGGCGGCGCCGACGACGGGGTCCTTCGTGTCGCCGGCCCCGAAGAAGACGCCGTCGTTCATCCACTGCGACTGAACGAACTCGAACTGCCGGCCCAGGTGAGCGCCGATGAACGCGAACATCAGGCCGCGGTCTGCTCCGTGGTCCTCCAGCACGCCTTCGGGTAGCGGCGGTCCGTAGACGGCGCCGCGCCGGATCATGCGGTGCAGCCGTACCTCCCCGGCCACCGAGGCGTCGCACGGGTTGGCCCGGCGGATGTGGCAGCTGCCGGGCATGGTGAATCCCTTCAGGTCGTCCTGCTCGTACAGGAAGGTGTTGCGGCGGTGCGGGTCGGCGCCGAGCGCGGGGTCGTCGTGCTGTGGGGCGAGCGCCAGAGGGGCCCCGCTGCGCCAGCGCCCCATGATCTTCGCCGCGATCAGCTCCTCGTCCTCCGGGCCGCCGGAGTTGTCCCTCAGATAGCGCCTGAAGGCGGCGACGTCCTGGCGGAGTTTACGGAACACCGCGTAGCTGCCGTTACGTCCCAGCACGGCCGGCTGCGGCACCTCCACACCTCCGATCTCATCGGGGTAGCCGAGGACGAACTCGCCGCTCTTCAAGGGCACTTCCAACTCATTGGACCCTGGGATGCCGCTGCCTTCGACGGCTGGATGGCTGACGCCGTCGAGGTAGCCGAAGTGTTCCTTCTCGGTGGGCAGCGCGTAGCAGTCCTGCCTCCAGATGGCCGTCGCGCCGGAGAGACGCTCGTAGGCGGGGCGGCCGCGGTCGATGGCCCCCTCCAGGCGCGGGGGGTCGGGTGCGATCGCGGTGATCACCGCATGGACGTCGCGGGTGCCGAGCGGTGCTTCCCAATGCTGTGGGCTCCTGTCGCCCTCGTCGCGCAGGGCTCGGGCGCGGGCTGCCATGCCCTGCCGGAACTCCCAGGCGAACGACTCCAGCGAGGAGCGCGGCACCCCCAGGGCCTGAAGGCCCCAGTAGGTCACGGCGACACTGACCCAGGTGTCCTCCAGGGGGCTTGAGGTGTCGGCGGCGGAGGTCGGCGCCGCGCTCGCCCGCCGCAGCAGCTCCCGGCCCTGGGTGCGGTCGTCGATGCGGAAGACCAGGTATGTCGCCGCGTACGGGGTGGGGCGTGGGCTGAGGACCCCGCGCTGGATGTCGTCGAGTTCGAGTGTGACGTGGGTGGGTGCGCTCACGTCGGCCTCCCTGCGGCATCGCTATGTAACGAGGTTGCGCCAGAAGTTCCGCAGGCTGTCGTCGGCGCCGAAGAGTGTGCTGAAGATCGTGGAGTCGGCCAGCAGAACGTCTGCCGTGCGGTCGTCGCCGGGGGGCATCCACAAGAACATGTTGAACTCGGTGTTGCCGTCCTCGGTGAACGGATGGGGTCGGGAGGTGTCGATCGGCTGCCGGGCCAGCACATGGATGGCTTTCGGCTCGTCGGTCGTCACCGCGTAGTGCGGCAGGTGCATGTGGAAGTTGAAGTTCGTGACCCCGTTCAGCCATCCCTTCTCGTCCAGGTCCGGGACGGTCGACAAAGGAGCGATCCGGTTGTCCTCACCGGTGGCGGGGCGCAGCCCGTACCGGTTGATGACCGGCACGCCCAGGCCGTTCGTAAGGTCCCTGACGTAGGTGGCGAACCGCTGCTGGCGAGGCACCAGGGGATCACCGTGGTGGCGGTACTCCACCTCCCGCACGGACACATCGTCCGACGCGCCCACGTCGTGGTGGGGTCCCAGGACGAGGCGGGCGTAGTCCCGGGCGAGGAAGGCCCGCAGCGCGTCGATCTCCCCCGGCTCGGCTTCCTGTCCCGTGATCATGTGGTCCAGTCCGAAGACGAACAGGACGTCCGCGTCGTCGAGCACCCGCTCATCGAGCGGCGTGAAGAAGCCCGCCTGGTCGATGCGCTGGTACAGCGGGACCGGATGCCCGGTCACCTCCTCGATGAAGTCCTGGAACGGCACCCAGGCCCAGAAGAACAACTCAAGCGACCCCGCGATGCCCTGCTGGAACCGATAGGGGTCCGACCACTTCGGGTCCTCATACGCGGGCCAGGCCGCCCGCCTGACCTCGGTCATCGTGGAGAAGCGGTTGTCCAGCTCGGCCGCGTTGCGACCGGCCTCGGCGGGATAGCTCCACGACACGTAGATACTCACGCGCCGTCCGGCAGGGGTGTACTTCCGAGGGATGTGCCTCTGGTTGTAGATCCGCGCTGTTTTGGCCTCGCTCATCGCCCAGCCCTCACTGCAACTGGTCCAGCATCTCCGACAGGGCGCCCTTGATCCGCAGGGCCTTCTTGATCTCGTCCGCCGTCACATACGGATACTCTCCGTACTCGATGAAGCTCGGACAGTGGTGCTCCCGCACGAAGCGCACGAACGCTTCGGGGTTGGTCCGCCAGTCCTCGGGAAACCCTTCGAGGTTCTCGAAGGCGGTGCTCACACCTGCCTTGCTGAACAACGCGACGGCGTCCTCGGTGTACTTGTCGAAGTCGGTGTCGAAGATCCCCTGGTACATGAAGCGGGTGTCATCGTCGAACAGGACCCAGCGCAGGTAGTGCAGCTTCAATGGCGCGAGAAGGTACGGATCCTGCTCCAGCGCCTTGGCCAGCGCATGGCCGTGCTCCCGCATCGCGTCGGCTCGGCCCGGCTTGACGTTCGCGACGATGGTGAACCCGTAGCAGGCCGGAGTTCTCGGGAAGACGGGGCCGTACTTTCCTTGTTCCAGGTGGTCGGTCTCCTTGGGGAGGACGACTGCCTGCGGCTTGATCTCCATGTCCGCTCCTCGGCATTCCCCAGGGCCGGTACTCACCTACAGCGTGGCACCGGACGGCGGGGCTCGCCCGCTGAGCGGGCGGGGGCTGAGGGCCCGTTCCCGGCCACTGAAGGCGGGCGGCTTGCGCGGTGCGGACCACCGGCACAGACGGCTGATCAATGCTTCGGATCACGACGATGCCGGTTCCCTGTTCCGTTCGTACTGGGGCCTGAAGACCCAGCCGATCACCGGCCACAGGCGCCCTCACCCCGAGTGGCAGTTACTGATCTCTTCGGGTTGTTGTCGGCAGCGGGGTGAGTGCGAGTCCGGTGCCGGTGAGGCAGCCGTCGATCAGGTCGGGGCGGAGCTGGATGTGGCGCAGACCTCGGCGGAGGGTGCGTTCGAGGTGCTCGTCGTCGGTGAAGGCGGTGTTGGCCAGCGGGCCGCGCCGTAACAGCGACCAGATGCCCTCGACCGGGTTCAAGTCGGGTGCATATGAGGGCAGTTGAACGATGGTGAGCCAGTCGTGTGCGGCGGCGTACTCACGCATCCCGGCAGCCCGGTGGGTGTTGAGATTATCCCAGATCAGCACGATGGGAGCCTGGAGCTGGATGTGGGCGCGCACGACCAGGTCGCGGTAATCGCTCCAGGCGAAGGTGTCGCGTCCTTTGCCCCGGTGCTTGCGGTGGCGGCGCGGCCGGTAGATCAGCCGGGAGGTCTCGCCGGGCTTGTAGCAGCACATCGCCGCGATCGACCAGCGGCGCCAGGAACGACCGCGTACCCGCACCACCGGCGTGTGCCCACGCCGGCCCCAGGTGCGGGCGCGCGGTGGCGTCATCGAGAACCCGGCCTCGTCCTCGAAGACGATGTACGCGCCCAGCGCCGCCGCAGTCATTCCGCCTGCGGCCACACATCCTTCTTCCACAGGCCCACCGCCTGCTCGTCGCGCTCGAGGGCTCTGCGGGCAGGACACTGCCAGGACCAGCCGTGCCGGTGCAGCAGCCGCCACACCGCCGCCGAGGAGCAGTCCAGCCTGAACTTCCTGGCGATCAGCACCCTGATCCGGGCCAAGGTCCACCGCTGGTCCTCCCAGCCGTGCACGGCCGGCCCCACCGCCAACTCTTGCTCCAGCTCGGCGAACTGGCCATCGGACAACTTGGGCAGTTTCGGCGGTCCCGCAGAGGCGAGCGCGTCCATCCCGCCCTCCCGCCAGGCACGGCGCCAGCGTTCCACCGAACGCTCACTGACCCGCAGATCCTTCGCGATCACTGCGGTTCTCTCACCGCGAGTGAACCGCTCACCGGCCTCGTACCGGATCCGCTCGCGAAAGTGCCGCCGCTCCGCGGTCAGCCCACCACCCTGCGCATACCGCATACCACCGGCCTACCGCAGGGATCACCACACGTCACCACCCCCGACAACAACCCGAAGAGATCAGTAACTCGAAAAGTCGCACCTCCTCAGGCTGACTTTGTAGGACACGGCGTAAGGCCAGACGTATCTGCGTTCGATCATGGAAGGTGGGTGCGTGATCATGTGGACCGTGACCTCTGTTGTTCTGTTGCAGCGAAGCTTGAGTGTTCTCACCGAAGGCTGAGCACCACGCCACAGCAGCCCGCAGGTCGACAAAGGGCGGTCCCGGGCATGGTGGTGTCTCCTTCGGAGTGCGAGGCCGGTATGCCTGATCTGGAGTTGAAGTTGTCGTTACGGCAGCTTCTACCGTTCTGATCAGGGCCGGAGAGACCGGACCGGCGACACATGTGCGAGGAGACGGGAATGGACTGGCCGATCGCGGAGGTCGCCCGGATGTCCGGCGTGATCGCCCGGACTTTGCGGCACTACGACGAGATCGGCCTGCTTCCGCCCGCTCGGATAGGGGCCAATGGCCACCGCTACTACACAGAGCCCCAACTGCTGATGTTGCAGCAGATCTTGGTCCTGCGGGCGCTGGGCCTGGGGTTGCCGGAGATCGGCCGGGTCCTGGCCGATCAGGTCGACGAGGTGGAGGCCCTGCGCGGTCACCACCGGCGGCTGCTCGCCGAACGTGACCGGCTCGACGCCCTGGCCGACACCGTCTCGCGCACGATCGCCGAACTGGAGCAGTCCAGGAAGGACGGCATACCTATGACCATCAACCGACCGGAGAACCTGTTCGAGGGCGTGGTGCCCTCCCAGTACCAGGAGAGCCTGCGCGACATTCCCGAGCACGCCGAAGCCGTCGCTCGCCACGTTGCCGGGATGAGCCTGCGCGATATCGAGGCCGGGCAGCGCGAGCGCACCGCGGATGATCCGGCTGGCCGAGCTGATGGCCGCCGGCCATCCGGCCGATGCCGAGCCCGTGCAGGCCGAGATTGACGCCCAGTACCAGACCCTGACCGCGCTGCGAGCTGTCTCCACCGACGAATACCGGGCCATGGGGCGCTCCTGCGTGGACAACGACGCCTGGCGCAGCGCGTACGAGGCCATCGCACCGGGCCTCGCCGCATACCAGCGCGACGCCATCGACGCCTACGCACGGCTCGGCTGACCAAAACAGCACGGCGGGCACCGAGCCCGGATCCAGCCTTCTTCGGTCCCGCGTGCCGCCGACAGCACCTCGCCTCCCCTCAGTTGGGAGTAGGGCGAGGTGCTGTCCATGCTGGCGAGAGGCTGGCTCCCCCTGTTCGGTAGACCCTCCGACCTGCGCACTTCACCTTCGATGAAAAGAAGACCACCGACCAGCCTTCGCTGAGAACGCTCAGCCTTCGCTGTGGGGGAACATCTGTGACTTCGTCCGAGCCCGTCGCTGCCGAGAGCGATTGGAGCAAGGCGTGGTACCGGTTTGTGTCGCGTGGAGGCTGTCTTCCCTATGACACTGAGGGGCTGTGGGCCACCCGGCTGAGCAGTGGTACCGCCCGCGTGGTGAACGTCCCCTTTTTGTAAGAGGGGTGGCCGAGGGCGAGATCGTGCGGTTCGTGACGGACGCCGACGGCCTCCACTGGCGGAGGAGCGAGTGGAGGCGTCGGGTAACTGCACCATTGGGGCCCTGCCCGTTCCCTCCGGTCCGCTGGACCAGGCGACGAGGTGCGGGTCCTCAGTCAACTGCGGCCAGTGGCCGGCAGTAGTGGTGCCGAGTCTCGGGTGGTACCGCCGTAACGGCTCCAGCAAGGAGCGTGGCTGATACCTGTGGGTGGTTCCGCTGCACGGCCCTGGTGGCCGCAGCTCAGCTGCCTCCGTACCTTCATGGTCAGCGAACCGTGATCGCAACGTCCGTTCGTCGGCTGAGGTCAACAGTACGACGTGGTCGTAGAAGACCGACTCGGCGGAACTGGTGATCTTGTTCCAGTGCTCGGGGAGCGCGGACCGTATTGCGCCGATCTTGCGGATCGGTTCCAGCTAAAAGTCCCTCAGCACCGTGCCGACGCAGCGGCGGCGATGGTGGATTCGGTGTCGCCCGGGGAGTCGGAAGCCTCGAAGCTGAAGCCGATGTGGGCGCGTCGCCAGGGGCGGCTGCGGCCCGTGCCCCCTCCTGCTTCCTCGACGAAGCCGTACTTGGCCAGGGTGCACAGGTGGAAGGCGTAGTTCGTCGGGGATTCTCCCACCATCTGGGCAGCCTCGGTCGCGGTCAACGGCTCGCGCCGTCCCAGGGCCTCAAGCAAAGCGAGGCGAGTGGGGTGCGCGACGGTCCGCATGGCCTTGGGGTCAGTGAGCTTGCGGTGCTCGCGTGGAGGAGCACCCTCGAAAAGGGGCGGTCAGCGGTGCTGTCACCGCCCCGGCAGGAGTCGACAACGATCTGGCCGTCCTTCAGGGACCAGAACACGTACTCATGCGCTGTGAACGACGTTGTCTTGGGGTGTCGCCGGGATCGGGGTGTCCGATGGGCGGCGGCCCCATGCCGAGATGGTCATTTGAGGGATGTCGATGAATGCCGGGTCCTTGAGCAGTTCGTCGAATGCGGTGAGGTCTGTTTCGGTGATGAGGCCGCTGGCCAGGAGAGTGGGGGCCGCCCGGTGGATGAGCGGGCGCCAGCGGTCCTTTTCGAGTCCGCCCATGCAACCGAGGTTCCCGGCGTATGCCACTTCGGTCAGTGCGTTGCGGGCCAGGAGGGCGGGCAGGCCGCGGGCCCACGTCATGTCGGCGCCGTGTTCTCGGTAGGTGTGCTGGTAGGCGGTGAGGATGCGCTGGACCAGGGGGAAGGGCGAGTGGGCGGCCGGCAGGTCGTAGGGCTCTTCGACGATGAGCCAGCCGCCGGGGGAGAGCCAGCCGGCGGCTCGTGTGATCATCTCGTCTCGGTCGGGGAGGTGGCAGAACAGGTAGCGGGCGTGGATGAGGTCGAAGGTGCCCGGCGCGTAGTCCTTATGCGTGACGTCGGCTTCCTGGATCTCCAGATTGGTGGCGCGGCCGGCGTCGAGGTGGCGGGTGTCGAGGTCGACGGCGACCACGCGCCCGCCCGGACAGCGTGCGGCGAGCCAGTAGGCGATGGAGCCGGCGCCTGCACCCAGTTCCAGGCAGTTCCAGGACCTCTGCATGGGAAGGCCGTCGAGGATGTTGGTGGTGAACGAGTCGACGCTGCGCTGGATGGACTTTAAGCGGTCACCTTCGTGGGCGGCGCCGTTGCTCAGCATGCCGGTGCTGTAAGAACTGGTCGGCGCGGGCTGCTGGGTCATGAGTTTCGCCTGTTCGTGGGGGTGGGCAGGGTGGCCGGGATATGGGAAGACTGCGGTGCGGGCGTGGCGGGATCGGACGCGGTGGGTGGCGGGGCGAAGGACCGTATGGCGGGGAGTCTGCGGGCTCGCAGGACGGCGAGCAGGAAGTCGATCTCGCCACGGAGACAGTCGTGGTTTGCGGTGACGAGCGGGTTTGGCCGGGGTGTGGCCGCGGCTGCCTTGGCCTGGACGGCGGCGTGTAGCCAGCATGCGGTGAACGCCGGCTCGCTCTGTCCGTCGGGCAGGGGATGCGAGGTGATGTGGCGGCGGGCGCGCTCCATCGTCTCGGGCGTCACGTAGTCCTGCAGGACGAGCAGGGCGTCACGGATCTCGATGACCTGGCGGTACAGCCGGAGGTGGATCGAGTGCGGGCTGCCGAGCACTACGCGGATCCGGTTGCGGGGTGTGTCCAGGGCGACGTGAGGGACGGCGTCCACGAGATCGCGCCACAGCGGATGCAGGCGCCACATGGTCCTCGCATCGCAGGCTGTGCGGTAGGCGGTGAGAGCGAGTGGCAGGCCGACTCCGGCGGTCATCAGCCAGGCGGTGAGGCCGACGTTGCCGGGGAACAGCGCGCCCAGCCAGGCAAGGCGGGTGAGGAGGAAGGCCAGTACGACGCACCAGAACACGCTGGACGAGGTGAAGCCGGCGGCGAGCAGGAGAAGTCCGGCGCGCAACGGCCGGTCGTCATGGACCTGGTGGCCGCAGCGCGCAAGCAGCACGGCGCAGGGGATCGTGCCGACGAGGTGGGCGGTGACCAGCAGCCACCAGAACGGGCTGTACCAGGGAACGACCTCGGAAGTGACACAACCGGCATGCGGGTCGATTGTGTAGTTCAGCAGGATCAGTCCGGCGATGGTTACGATCATTGGACCGTAGATCAGCCAGGGACGACGCCGCGACATAGCCGCGAGGACGAAGTCGAGGATGAGGGCCGAGCTGAGGACGCCCCACGCGTTCATGAACAGGCCGCAGCTTTGGGCGAAGGTGAAGGTGTGGTTCAGGACTGCCGTGACCGGATCGAGATAGACAGTGATCGACCCCGCGAGGCCGCTCACGGAGAGCAGTAGCATCTTCTGCTGGTGAGAGCGGCGGGCTGAGGGCAGCCGGAGGAAGATCACCAACCATAGCGCCAGTGCACCCAGGAGTTCCGAGTCGGACCCCAGTTCCTGGAGGCTTCGTAGGTTCATGGCCTCTACCCGCGGATCCCGAGGGCGGCTTCGAGTACGCCGCGCACCCCTGTCGATGGTGAGGGGGCGCGCGTCCTTGCGGTGGCGTGGATGAGGCTTGCGACGAGTTCGGCTTCCTGCTCCTGCCCGGTGGTGTAGTTGGTACGTGTCAGAAGGCGCTTGATCAGGTCGGGACTGATGCTTGGCAGCAGCGTGGTGAGCGCGCCGAGGCTCTCCTGGTCACTGAAGCGGTGATCCCACAGGATGTGCGCGACCTCGTGGAGAATGATGTGTTCCTGATGGAACCTGGTCGTCTTCTCCTCGACGTAGATGGTGTCGTGAGTGCTGGTGGCGATCCACAGCCCGCAGGCGCTGATGGCTGAGCCGATCGGTACCGTGTGGATGTGGATCGGCCGGCCTCGCTGCACGGATAACTGGTGAACGAGAGCGTCGATGGAGAAAGGGCTGGGAAGGTCGAGCGCACTGACAAGCGCCTCGCACCGTTTGCGAACTTGCCGTGTAGTCATCCTGTTGCCCTGCTCTTCGACTGGACACCGATGGAAGCCGACGTCATGAACGCGGCAGATCGCCACATCTCTCGGCCCTTCGCAGGGCTGATCCTGGCGGCGGTTGCCCGACTCGGTTGGGTTGGAGCCTGCCCGGGGGCAAGGGACCCTGGGGCGTGGTGTCGGTGTCACGTGTTGGTGGGAGGTAGAGGACCGGATGCGTGCCGTTCCTCACCGCTGGTCGGCGGTGCGCCACGCAGCGAATCACGGGCTTGGGCCGCAGCGTCGATGATCCCTGTGAGGAGCCTCGCGACCTGGTCGGTGGACGTGGCGACAGGCGTCGCGTGCGACGAGCGCAAGGCAAGACCCTGGGCTCTGCTCTTCTGCAACTCCCTGATGAACTCCAGCTCTTTGTTGACCTGCTGAAAGACCTGGTCGTCGAGGAAGTACGCACAGCGGTGAATGCCGAGGCTGTGAGCCAGCTTCACCAGGGTCTCGATGGTGAGGTTGGCGCCTTCGTCGGACTCGACGGCCGCCAAGGTGCGTTTGGAGACCCCGGCAAGATCCGCGAGTTTGGCCAGGCTGAACGGTCCCTCGGGGTGGTGCCGACGGATGTAGCGAAGTCGCGCGGCGATGTCGGCCTTCGTCGCGTGGACATGGTCATCCAAGGTCGACGGCGCGGACGTATCGGTTGCGTACTGCTTCTCCATCGCCCACCTCCTTGGTGCGCCATACTGCTCCAAGTGGGCAACATGTTGCAACCACGTGCCGAGGGGGCCTATGGTCCTCGGTATGCAGAGCCGGGGGCTCACGAGAGGGTGATGGTACGTGCTGACGCAACATCAGCAGGGTGTACGCCTGGGCCCTCTGACTTGGTGTTACAAGCACCTACCGGCACGACGCGACGCATTCCGGAGGGCACCGGCTGGCGCTGGCTGCCATGGCTTGTCGGCGTGCCACTCACGTGTGCTGGGTGACGCCTGGCCTGCCACCAGTAGCCCCTCTGAATCGAGGCCTGCTGCACGTGGCCCGGCGCCCTGCGACGGATCAACGGTCAGACGGCCCGAAGGGGGCGACATGGTTTGTAGCCACTACAGAGAACGCCTCAGCCCGGTGCCCGACAACCGGCCCTCTGCGCTCTGGGGGACCGTGATGAGTTAGCTCTGAGGCGGCTCTAGGACGGGTCCGCTGTACGGGAACGCCCGGTCGCTTGATGATGCCTTTCATCTACGGCCGAGAGCCCTCTCACCGCGTGGCCTGCCCGGCCACCTGCGAGAGCGCTGTCCCCTCCGGTTGCCTCTGGAGCGGGACAGCGTGAAAGTCGGGTTTTTGCCAGAGTCCGGAAGCCAGAAGGCTACGTCTGTACCAGTGCAGCCACACAAAAGGCTTTCGCCTTCATGCTGCCTCGTGTCGTCCCAGGCGTGATCGGAACCTGTCGGGTACTCCATTTATTCTGCCGCAATACCTGGGCATCATGACGATGTCATCGGGGGCTTACCACACCTCGTCAGGCCCAGACGTTGAGCGAATTTGCCAGCGCGTCAAAGTGCCGTGAGGCCTGGTGATGTTGGCCTATTATCCCGATGCCGCTCTGAGCGCGTACGTGAAGATCAAGGCGTTTGCACTGCGAACAAACTGCCCCACGACAGCGGCAATGCTCGCCTGTTATCTCGGCTTGTCCATGGCCGCAGTGGAACGGGGAACAGCCCAACTGCGCAGGCCTGCGCCTGATGAGGTGGTGGAGATTCCGGAAAGCAACCTCGCACCGCGTCAACTGGGCGCTGATGTCGTCCTCGCCTTGTCCCAGGACAGCGCGTTCCACTGAGCTGGGTGACCTTGCCGGGTTTTTGCATCGCCACCGAGGCCGGAGCGCCGGTCAGCCCATCACCGCCGCTGCCGCCGCCACAGCGGTCGACGAATTGGAGGCGGCCGAGCGGGTGAGCGTGCAAGGCCGCGCTGCAGTACGAGGGTGACACCAGTTCCTCGTCCAGCACCTTCCTCCCGTCACCTTGGCTGCCCAGCAGCAGGCTTGCGCCGGACACCGCACGGCGGCCCCGAAGGCCAGCGCATCGCCGCCACCGCGCCCAGGGACGAGCTGGAGAGCCGCGTGATGGCTCAGGAGGTCCTAAAGGCGCAGCGCAGCCAACGTTGCCGGTGGGTGGCGCTGCACGCCGTACGCGGCGCGGCGTCGCCTCGTAGCAGACGGGGGACCGCGAGCTGGGGATGACCGCGTCGGTCATCTACCGCTATTCCCCCGACCACCGCGCCTTGGTCCAGGCCGTCATCGCCGACCTTTATCAGGACCTGGCCGTCACCCTGGAAGCCGCGCGCGACGAGCACCCGGGGACGCCGACCGCCCGGAAGTCGGCGGTGGCCGCCCGCGAGCTGCGGCCGTGTGCCCTGTCGCGCCGCCGAGAGTTCAGCCTTCTGTTCGGCAAGGTCACCGCGGACGAAGGCACCGCCCCCGACGCCCCCTCGCGTGACGCGACTTGGCGCTTCGGCCAGGGATTCGTCACCCTCATGCCGCAGTTGTGGCGCGAGGGGACGATCCCACTGCCTGCCTACGGACAGGCCGAGGCCGCCGGGCTGCGGTAACCCGAGCAAGCAGACGCTGCGCGAAGCCCTGGCTATGTCTGGGGCCCGCATGAGCCGACGGCCGGCAGCTTCAGGCGACACGCGGATCCCCGCCTGCAGGCGTCAACGGCAAGTGGAGTGAATTCCACCACTGCGGCCGGGCGTTGGCCTTGCTGCCACCTCCCGCACCGGGATGATCCTGCGCGCCTGGGCGTGCAGCACGGTGGTGACACGATCGCTGGTTCCCAGCTTTCGATAGATGTTCTCGGTGTGCTTCTGCACGGTACGCACGGAGATGCCGAGGCGGCGGCTGATAGCGGTGGCGGTGAGCGCGTCGGCAAGCAAGGCCAGCACATCGGTCTCACGGGGCGTCAATCCGCTCTCGGCGGCCCCTTCCGCCGGATCGGGGCCGGCCTGACCGCTGGGCGCCTTCGCCGTGGAGGCGCGGTAGTTGCGCAGCAGGGCGGCCTGTCGGTCGACACCGGCGAGCAGCGGCTGTATGCGCCGGGCGAAGGCCAGGTGCTCGTCGGTGAAGCCGCTGCCGGTCCGATGGACCAGGCACCCCCGGAAGGGTTCGGAGGCGTCGGGCAGCGGAACGCCCAGAATGTGATCCGACGCCAGGGCCTCTCGCTTGCGCTGCGCCATAACGCTGTCACGCCATTCCGCTTCGCCGACGACTTGGGAAGCGGTTACTGGCGTCCGGTCGTTGGACGTCGCGTAGTAGCCCGTCAGCGGCTTACAGTGACGAATTAATTGCTGTGCGTGTTCCCCGACTTGGCTGCGGACCGTTCCGTCCGGTAGCCAGACGTGCACCGCATCTTCACAACCGACCCAGTCGCGGGACACGAAGACGAGGAACTCCGCACCGCAAACACGGAGTATCTCGACTGCGAGTGGTGACCACAATTGCTCCGGGTCCTGCTCGTGAAGCGCGGCCACTGCAAGGTCAAGTATACGATCGAGGTCGCGTACAGGCATCGTTGAACATCCCCCCGTGGTGGATACGCACCTTTACTTATACCAGCCCCGCCATGCCTTGAGAGAGACTTAAAGCACCTGGGTGGCGAATCGTTCATCGCCGCGCGCCGTCAACGGGGAGGACGCGCGGATCAGGGGGAGAGTTAGTTGAAATTGATGCAAAGTAGGGGGCGTTGGGCTGTCGCCTGACATCGGCACGGCATCCGGGAATCAGTAACCCGCGGTAGTTCGCGCTAAGGATGCCCCCTACACGTATTCGGTTGTCCCTTTCTCTCCGCTGACATGGACGTCCAATGGACTCCGATCGATTCGGTTCCGTATGCCCTTGTCTCCATTTCTGAGATGTACCTCACTCGCCGACCACATTCGTCAACGGGGGAAACTGTTGTCGCTCAAGTACGCCATTGAACGCCCTTCGGAGCGCGGCCAACGCGCTGACGTTGCCGCCGGGCGCTGTACGACTTCCGACGCCTTCGGGAGCGGCCGGGAGCGCCGTCTCCCCATGCGGGCAGTCGAGAACGTTGGCGCTGGTCGTCCGGACGGGGAGGAGTAGGCATGGTTGCCGACAGGAACGACATCGTCGGGGCCCTCCGGAAGTCGATCAAGGAGACCGAGCGCCTCCGGCGGCATAACCAGCAGTTGCAGGACCGCGCGAGCGAGCCGGTGGCGATCGTGGGTATGAGCTGCCGCTATCCCGGTGGTGTGACGTCGCCGGACGAGTTGTGGGAGTTGGTCAGTCAGGGGCGCAACGGTACCTCGGAGTTCCCGGCCGACCGTGGCTGGGACCTGGAGCGGTTGTACGACCCGGACCCGGACCATCCGGGTACCTCCTACACGCGCTCGGGGGGTTCGTTGACCGGGTGGGCGACTTCGACGCGGAGTTCTTCGGTATCAGCCCGCGTGAGGCGATGGCCATGGACCCCCAGCAGCGGCTGCTGCTGGAGGGTGCGTGGGAGGCGTTCGAGGACGCGGGTATCGACGCGACCGCGCTGCGTGGCAGCGACACGGGTGTCTTCTGTGGCGTGATGTACCAGGACTACGGGTTCGTCGCGGGCATGAGCGACCGGCGTGACGAGATAGAGGGCTACCTCACGACCGCTGCTGCCGGCAGCGTCGCGTCGGGTCGGATCAGCTACTCGTTCGGCTTCGAGGGGCCGGCGCTGACCGTGGACACGGCGTGCTCGTCCTCGCTCGTCGCGCTGGACCTCGCGGCCAAGTCTCTCCGTGCCAAGGAATGTTCGCTGGCGCTGGCCGGTGGCGTGACCGTGCTCGCCAGGCCCAACGCCTTCATCGAGTTCAGTCGGCAGCGCGGGGCTTCGGTGGATGGCCGGTGCAAGTCCTACGCCGCGGCCGCCGACGGCGTGGGCTGGGCCGAGGGCGTCGGCCTGGTGCTGCTGGAGCGGCTGTCGGACGCGCGCCGCAACGGCCACCGCATCCTGGGCCTGCTGCGGGGAAGTGCGGTCAACCAGGATGGTGCGAGCAATGGTCTGACGGCGCCGAACGGTCCCTCGCAGGAGCGTGTGATCCGGCAGGCCTTGGCGAACGCGGAGTTGGCCCCGGCTGACGTGGATGTGGTGGAGGGCCACGGGACGGGCACCCGGCTGGGTGACCCGATCGAGGCCGAAGCCCTGCTGGCGACCTATGGGCGCGAACGGAACAACGGCCCGCTGAGGCTGGGGTCCGTCAAGTCCAACATCGGCCACACCCAGGCGGCCGCCGGCGTCGCCGGCGTGATCAAGATGCTGATGGCCATGCGGCACGGGCAGCTGCCCGCCACCCTGCATGTGGACCAGCCGTCGCCGCACGTGGACTGGGCCTCGGGTGAGATCGAGCTGCTCACCGAGGCGCGGGAATGGCCGGCTTCGGATCGGCCGCGTCGGGCGGGTGTGTCCTCGTTCGGCATCAGCGGGACGAACGCCCACGTGATCCTTGAGGAGGCTCCGGTCGAGGAGGCTGCTCCGGCGGAGGCTGCTCCGGCGGAGCGAGCGGTCGGCGCGGTCCCGGTGCTGGTGTCCGGGCGTGGTGAGGCGGCGTTGCGTGCGCAGGCCGCTCGCCTGCGCGAGCGCCTCCTTGCGGATCCCGAACCGGGACTTGCAGATCTCGGGTTCTCGTCGGTGTCGTCGCGTGCGTTGCTGGAGCGGCGTGCGGTGGTCGTGGCTTGTGATCGTGCGGGTTTGCTGGCGGGGCTGGAGGCGCTTGCGGGTGGTGAGCCTGCGGCCGGGGTGGTCGAGGGCTGTCAGGTTGCCGGTAAGACGGCGGTGTTGTTTACGGGTCAGGGTGCGCAGCGGGCTCGTATGGGTGTGGAGTTGGCGGCGTCGTATCCGCGGTTTGCCGAGGCTCTGGATGAGGTGTGTGCGGAGCTGGATCCCCTGGTGGGGCGTTCGGTGCGGGAACTGCTCAGTGCCGCGGAGGGGTCGGAGGACGCGGGGCTGCTGGATGCGACGCAGTTCACGCAGGTGGTGCTCTTCGCTGTCGAGGTGGCGTTGTTCCGGCTGGTGGAGTCGCTGGGTGTGCGGCCGGACTACCTGATCGGGCACTCCGTCGGCGAACTGGCTGCCGCGCATGTGGCTGGTGTGCTGTCTTTGGCGGATGCGTGTGTGCTGGTGGTGGCGCGGGGCCGGTTGATGGGTGCGCTGCCGGCTGGTGGTGCGATGGTGGCTGTGCAGGCTGGTGAGGACGAGGTGGCTGCGTCCCTTGCCGGTTTTGAGGGCCGTGTGGAGATCGCGGCGGTCAATGGTCCTCGTGCTGTGGTTGTTTCGGGTGATGCGGGGGCTGTGGAGGAGTGGCTGCCGCGGTGGGAGGGCCGTAAGACGTCGCGGCTGCGGGTGTCCCACGCTTTCCACTCGCCGTGCATGGAACCGATGCTGGAGGATTTCCGGCGGGTGGCGGAAGGTCTGTGTTTCAACGAGCCGCGGATCCCCATCGTCTGCAACGTGACCGGTGAGCTGGTTTCGTCGGAGGTGACGGATCCGGGGTACTGGGTTCGTCATGTGCGCGAGGCCGTTCGTTTCGCTGACGGTATCCGGACTCTGCATGGTCTTGGTGTGCGCCGTTATCTGGAACTGGGGCCGGATGCGGTGCTGACGGCGATGGCCCGTCAGTGCCTGGACGACGATGAGGACAGTGTGCTGATCGCGGCGCTGCGGTCGCGGCGTCCGGAGGCGGAGACCTTCGCTGCGTTCCTCGGTCAGGCTCATATCGCCGGAGTCGGGGTGGACTGGCCGGCTTTCTATGCCGGTACCGGTGCCAGGCGGGTGGCGCTGCCGACGTATGCGTTCCAGCGTGAGCGGTATTGGCTGGCTCCTGACACCGGGATCGTGGATGCGGCGGCGGCCGGGCTGGGCCGGATCGAGCATCCGATTCTGGCCGGTGCGGTGCAGATCGGTGACCGGGACGAGTGGGTGTTCACCGGCCGTCTGTCCACCGACACCCAGCCCTGGATGCGCGAACACGCGATGCTCGGTGTGGTGATCCTGCCCGGCACGGCGCTGGCCGAGTTGGCGCTGACGGCCGGCCACGCGGCGGGCTGCCCGGTTCTGGACGAGCTGGTGCTGGAGGCACCGGTGCCCCTGGAGGACGGTGCCGCCTTGCAGTTGCAGGTCACCGTAGGCCAGGCCGGTGAGGATGGGCGCCGCGAAGTGGCCGTCTACACGCGCCCGGCAGCCACCGACGAGGACGAGCTGCCCGAGGCGACGTGCCATGCCCGTGGCTGGGTCGCCCGGGCCGGGGAACCGGCGGCGCCGTCGGAGATGCCGGCCGAGTGGCCGCCGACGGGCGCGGAACCGCTCCCGGTGGATGAGTTCTATGCCGGTACGGCCGAACTCGGCTACGACTACGGGCCGATGTTCCAGGGCATACAGGCCGCATGGCGCTCCGGCGACGAGCTCTACGTCGAGGTAGCGCTGCCCGACGGCGTCGGCGGCGAGGGATTCGGTGTCCATCCGGCCCTGTTCGACGCTGCTGGACACAGCTTGCTCCTGGGTAAGGAGGAGGGTTCCGCCGCAGAGCTGCCCTTCTCGTGGTCGGGGGTGCGGCTCGGGCAGATCACCCTCTCGCGGGTGCGGGTGCGGATCACCCCGGTGGGAGAGTCCACCTACCGGTTGGATGTCTTCGGCGAGCAGGGCGAACTCGTCGTCGGCGTGGACGAGCTCGTCACCCGCCCGGTGGAGCAGGCCCAGCTCGAGGCCGCCCGGCGAGTCGGTCAGCGTTCGCTGTTCCAGGTCGATTGGGCCACGGTGGCGGCCGGTTCGGCGAAGCCGGTGCGGCTGGCGGTCGTCGGTGGGCTGGCCGCCGAGGGTGAGCGGTTCACGGATGTGGCCGCGCTGGAGCAGGCACTGGCCGGTGGCGCGACCCCGCCGGAGGTGGTGCTTGTCGGGGCCCCGTCCGCGGTGGGTGACACGGCGGAGGCGGCTCAGAGGGTGGCCGTGAGCGCGCTGGAGCTGGTGCAGCGGTGGCTGGCCAGTGAGTCACTGGGCGAGGCCCGGCTGGTGGTGGTGACGCGTAACGCCGTCGCGGTGGGCGATGAGACGCCGGACGTGGCGCAGGCCTCGGTGTGGGGTCTGGTGCGCAGCGCCCAGTCCGAGCACCCGGACCGCTTCCTGCTCGTCGACCTCGACAACGGTGACGAGCCGGAGTGGGGCGCGCTGCTTGACCTGGACGAGCCCCAGCTGGCCATCCGTGACGGTCGGTTGCTGGCACCGCGGCTCGGTAGGGCACCTGCGGGACGGTCGGACGAGGTACGGCCGCTGGACCCGGACGGCACGGTACTGATCACCGGTGGTACCGGCGGCCTGGGCGCGCTGGTCGCCAAACATATGGCCGAGTGGCACGGCGCCAGGCGGTTCCTGCTGGTGAGCCGTCGTGGCGCTGCCGCCGAGGGCGTGGAGAAGCTGGTCGCCGAGTTGGAGGCGTTCGGCGCCCAGGCCCGGGTCGCCGCCTGCGATGTGACCGAGCGCGACCACCTGGCCGACCTGTTCGCTTCGTTGGAGCAGCCGCTCACGGCGGTGGTCCATGCGGCGGGTGTGCTCGACGACGGCATCGTCGAGCAGCTCACGCCGGAGCAGGTGGCGCGGGTGATGCGTCCCAAGGTGGACGCGGCATGGAATCTGCACGAACTCACCGCCGGGATGGACCTGTCGGCGTTCGTCCTCTTCTCCTCGGTCACCTCGCTCATCGGCACCCCGGGTCAGGCGAACTATGCGGCGGCCAACGCCGCCCTGAACGCGCTCGCCCACCGACGACGTGCCGAGGGGCTGGCGGCAAGCTCTCTCGCCTGGGGCCTGTGGGCCGATACAGGCGGCATGGCTGGCGGGCTCGACGAGACCGAGCTCTCCCGCCTGGAGCGGATCGGCGTGGGGGCGCTGTCGGCCGAGCTCGGGCTGGAACTGTTCGACCAGGCGATGGGGCTGGACGCGGCGCTGCTCGTGCCGGTTCGGCTGGAGCTGGCCATGCTGCGGGCCCAGGGACGGGCGGGCAGGCTGCCCGCGTTGTTCCGTGGACTGGTGCGCACGCCGGCCCGTCGCGCCGAAGCCGGCGGGTCGCTCGCCCAGCGGCTGGCCGGAGTGGCGGAGGCCGAGCGGGAACAGACGGTGCTCGCGCTGGTGCGTGCCCAGGTCGCCTCGGTCCTCGGCCACTCCACGCCCAACGCGATCGATGCCGCACGGGCGTTCCAGGACCTCGGGTTCGACTCGCTGGCCGCGGTCGAGCTGCGTAACCGGCTGACCCAGGCCACCGGTGTGCGGCTGCCGTCCACGCTGGTATTCGACCACCCGACCCCGGTGGCGGTCACCCAGCTGCTCCTCTCCTCGGTCGCGAGCAGCAGCGCCGAGCCGCCCATCCACCAGGAGCTGGACAGGCTTGAGGGCATGCTCGCCGGGATCGAGGCCGGCGAGAAACAGCGGGTGGCCGGGCGCCTGCGCACCCTGCTGGCCGCCGTCACCGACACCGGTCAGCAGCCCGCGAGCGAGCGGTCGAAGATCGAATCGGCCACCTCCGCGATGGAGATCCTGCAGTTGATCGACCTTGGCTTCGACGAGGCATGACGAGTGCTGCGGCAAGTCCGGACTACCCAGGAAGAACACGGTCATGAGTTTTGACAGCAACGATCCCCAGCAGCAGAAGCTCGTCGAGTCCCTGAAGCGGGTGGCCGTCGATCTGAGCGAGGCCCGAACGCGGCTTCGGGAGTACGAGGACCGCGCGAGCGAGCCGGTGGCGATCGTGGGTATGAGCTGCCGCTATCCCGGTGGTGTGACGTCGCCGGACGAGTTGTGGGAGTTGGTCAGTCAGGGGCGCAACGGTACCTCGGAGTTCCCGGCCGACCGTGGCTGGGACCTGGAGCGGTTGTACGACCCGGACCCGGACCATCCGGGTACCTCCTACACGCGCTCGGGGGGGTTCGTTGACCGGGTGGGCGACTTCGACGCGGAGTTCTTCGGTATCAGCCCGCGTGAGGCGATGGCCATGGACCCCCAGCAGCGGCTGCTGCTGGAGGGTGCGTGGGAGGCGTTCGAGGACGCGGGTATCGACGCGACCGCGCTGCGTGGCAGCGACACGGGTGTCTTCTGTGGCGTGATGTACCAGGACTACGGGTTCGTCGCGGGCATGAGCGACCGGCGTGACGAGATAGAGGGCTACCTCAGCATCTCGTCCTCCGGCAGCGTCGCGTCAGGCCGGATCAGCTACTCGTTCGGCTTCGAGGGACCGGCCGTGACGGTGGACACGGCCTGCTCCTCGTCGTTGGTGGCTCTGCACCTGGCGGCGCAGGCGCTGCGGGCGGGCGAGTGCTCGCTGGCGCTGGCCGGCGGGTCGACGGTACTCGCGCGGCCGAACGTCTTCGTCGAGTTCAGCCGGCAGCGCGGGGTTTCGGCGGACGGCCGGTCCAAGGCCTATGCGGCGGCCGCCGACGGCGTGGGCTGGGCCGAGGGCTCGGGGCTGGTGCTGCTGGAGCGGCTGTCGGACGCGCGCCGCAACGGCCACCGCATCCTGGGCCTGCTGCGCGGCAGTGCGGTCAACCAGGATGGTGCGAGCAACGGTCTGACGGCGCCGAACGGCCCCTCGCAGGAGCGCGTGATCCGGCAGGCCCTGGCCAACGCCGGCCTGAACCCGGCGGACGTGGACGCCGTGGAAGGCCACGGGACGGGCACCAAGCTCGGCGACCCGATCGAGGCGCAGGCCCTGCTGGCGACCTACGGGCGCGAACGGAACAACGGCCCGTTGTGGCTGGGGTCCGTCAAGTCCAACATCGGCCACACCCAGGCGGCCGCCGGCGTCGCCGGTGTGATCAAGATGCTGATGGCCATGCGGCACGGGCAGCTGCCCGCCACCCTGCATGTAGACCGGCCGTCGCCGCACGTGGACTGGGCCTCGGGTGAGATCGAGCTGCTCACCGAGGCGCGGGAATGGCCGGCTTCGGATCGGCCGCGCCGTGCCGGTGTCTCCTCGTTCGGCGTGGGCGGCACCAACGCACACGTGATCCTGGAGGAAGCACCCGCCAAGGAGCGGACGCCGGCCGAGGAGAAGCCGTCCGAGCTGACGGTGGTCCCGGTGCCGCTGTCCGCCCGGAACGATGGAGCACTGCGCGAACAAGCCGACCGGGTACGGGCGTTCATGATCGCCAATCCGGATGTCCCCTTCCAAGACATCGGTTTCGCGGCGGCCACGACCCGCGCCCACCTGGAACGCCGTGCCGTGGTGGTGGCCTCGGACCGCGGGGCGCTGCTGAGCGGCTTGGGAGAGCTGTCCGCCGGCGACCCCGCGGCGCACGTCCTTGAGGGGCGTGTGGTGGGCGGGAACGCTGTGTTCGTGTTCCCCGGCCAGGGGTCGCAGTGGGTCGGAATGGCGGTGGAACTGCTGGAGTCCTCGCCGGTGTTCGCGGCGAGGATCGCTGAGTGCGGCGAGGCGCTGTCGCAGTTCGTGGACTGGCGTCTTGAGGATGTGCTGCGCGGTGCCGCGGATGCCCCGTCGCTGGAGCGGGTCGATGTGGTGCAGCCTGCGCTGTGGGCGGTGATGGTCTCGCTGGCGGCGTTGTGGCAGTCCTTCGGCGTGGAACCCTCGGCCGTGGTGGGGCACTCGCAGGGTGAGATCGCCGCTGCCGTGGTGGCCGGCGGGCTGTCCCTGGTGGACGGCGCGCGGGTGGTGGCCTTGCGGAGCCGTCTGGTGCTGGGCCGACTGGCCGGTCGCGGCGGCATGGTGTCGGTGGCGCTGCCGGTGAAGCGGGTCGAGGAACTGCTGGAGCCGTACGCGGACCGGGTGTCGGTCGCCGCGGTCAACGGCCCCACGGCGGTGGTGGTCGCCGGAGAACCGGAGGCACTGGACGAGCTGATCGCGGTGTGTGAGCGCGAGGAGATCCGGGCGCGTCGGGTGGCGGTGGACTATGCCTCCCACTCGGTTCAGGTGGAGGCGATCGAAGACGAACTGCTCAAGGTCCTGGAGGGGATGAAGCCGGTCTCCGGCCGGATCCCGTTCTACTCCACGGTCGTCGGCGGGTTCATAGACACCGCGACGCTCGACGCCACGTACTGGTGCGGGAACCTGCGGAACCGGGTCGGCTTCGAGCCCGCGGTGCGGGCGCTGATCGACAACGGTGCGGGCTTCTTCATCGAGGCCTCCGCGCATCCCGTACTCACCATGGCGGTCGAGGAGACGGTCCAGGCGCACGGTGCTGAAGGCCGGGTGAAGACGATCGGTTCGCTGCGCCGTGACGAGGGTGGCCTGTCACGGTTCGCGCTGTCCCTGGCCGAGGCGCATGCGGCCGGTGCGGACGTGGACTGGTCGGCGTTCTATGCGGGCTCCGGCGCCCAGCCCGTACCGCTGCCCACCTACGCGTTCCAGCGTTCGCGGTACTGGCTGGTTCCGCAGGCCGGGGCCGGGGATGCTGCGGCGGCCGGTCTGGGCCGGGTGGGGCATCCGGTGCTGGCGGCGACGGTCCAGGTCGGCGACCGGGACGAGTGGCTGTTCACCGGTCGGGTCTCGCAGGACGCACAGGCCTGGACCCGTGATCACATGGTCTTCGAGTCCGTACTGGTGCCGGGTGCGGCCCTGGTCGAGATGGCGTTGACCGCCGGTCGCGAGGTCGGCTGCCCGGTGCTGGACGAACTTGTGCTGGAAGCGCCGCTGGTCCTGGAAGAGGAGGCCGCGCGGCAGATTCAGGTCGCCGTCGGTCAGGCCGGCGACGACGGTCGTCGCGAGCTGACCATCTTCTCCCGCCCCGAGTCCGGTGGTGAGGACGAGCAGCGCGAGGTGACCTGCCACGGTCGTGGCTGGCTGGCCGCGGACGCGCAGCCGCTGACGCCGCTCCCGCTCCAGTGGCCCCCGGTCGGCGCCCAGCCGGTCAACGTCGACGACCTCTACGCACGACTGGCCGACATCGGCCTGGACTACGGTCCGATGTTCCAGGGCGTACGGGCCGCCTGGCGTTCCGGCGGCGAGGTCTTCGCCGAGGTGGCCTTGCCCGACGGCGCCGGAGCCGAGGGATTCGGCCTCCATCCGGCCCTGTTCGACGCCGCTCTGCACGGCGGGATGCTGGACAAGGACGCGGGATCTTCCGTGGATCTCCCGTTCTCCTGGTCGGGAGTGCGGCTCGGCCGGACCGGTCAGACCCGGGTACGGGTGCGGATCGGCTCGACGGGCAAGTCCGCCCTCCGCATCGACGCGGTCGACGACGACGGTGCCATGGTCATGGCCGTCGAATCCCTGGCCGTGCGCCCGATGGACCAGGCGCAGCTGCAGAGCGCACAGCGCGACAAGCAGAACTCGCTGTTCCAGGTCGATTGGGCCACGGTGGCGGCCGGTTCGGCGAAGCCGGTGCGGCTGGCGGTCGTCGGTGGGCTGGCCGCCGAGGGTGAGCGGTTCACGGATGTGGCCGCGCTGGAGCAGGCACTGGCCGGTGGTGTGACCGCGCCGGAGGTGGTGCTTGTCGGGGCCCCGTCCGCGGTGGGTGACACGGCGGAGGCGGCTCAGAGGGTGGCCGTGAGCGCGCTGGAGCTGGTGCAGCGGTGGCTGGCCAGTGAGTCACTGGGCGAGGCCCGGCTGGTGGTGGTGACGCGTAACGCCGTCGCGGTGGGCGATGAGACGCCGGACGTGGCGCAGGCCTCGGTGTGGGGTCTGGTGCGCAGTGCCCAGTCCGAGCACCCGGACCGCTTCCTGCTCGTCGACCTCGACAACGGTGACGAGCCGGAGTGGGGCGCGCTGCTTGACCTGGACGAGCCTCAGCTGGCCATCCGTGACGGTCGGTTGCTGGCACCGCGGCTCGGTAGGGCACCTGCGGGCGTGGCCGGTGACATGTGGCGGCTGGCGATCACGCGGAAGGGCTCACTGGAGAACCTGGCAGTCGTACCGTCCGAGGGCGGTCGGCCGCTGGGCGTGGGCGAGGTCCGCGTCGCGGTCCGGGCCGCGGGCCTGAACTTCCGCGATGTCCTGATCGCACTGGGGATGTACCCGGGTGAGGCGCCGCTGGGCAGTGAGGCCGCGGGCGTGGTGCTCGAGGTCGGCTCGGGCGTGACGGACCTGGCGCCGGGCGACCGGGTCTTCGGTCTGATCACGGACGCCTTCGGGCCGGTGGCGGTGGCGGACCGGCGGACGATCGCGCCGATGCCGGCGGGTCTGTCGTTCACCGAGGCGGCGGCCGTCCCCGTGGTGTACCTGACCGCGTACTACGGTCTGGTCGACCTGGCCGGGCTTCGTGCCGGAGAGCGGCTGCTGGTCCATGCCGCCGCCGGTGGCGTGGGCATGGCGGCGGTGCAGCTGGCCCACCACTTCGGAGCGGAGGTGTTCGCCACCGCGAGCCCGTCGAAGTGGGATGCGGTGCGCGGACTGGGCATCGCCGACGAGCGGATCGCCAACTCGCGTGATCTCGGCTTCCGGGAGGCGTTCCTGTCGGCCACCGGCGGGGCCGGTGTGGATGTCGTGCTGGACGCGCTCGCGGGTGAGTTCGTCGACGCGACGCTGGAGTTGCTGCCGCGCGGCGGCCGGTTCATCGAGATGGGCAAGACCGACATCCGTGACCCGGAGGTCGTCGCCCGCGAGCACGCGGGCGTGCGGTACCGGTCCTACGACCTGCTGGAGTCGGGCCCGGAGCGGATCCAGGAAATGCTGGTTGAGATCAGCGATCTGTTCGAGCAGGGTGTGCTGACGCCGTCGCCCACCCGGACGTGGGATGTGCGCCGCGGTGCGGACGCGTTCCGGTTCCTGCGCGAGGGCCGCAACATCGGCAAGGTGGTGCTGACGGTTCCGGCGCCGCTGGACCCGGACGGAACGGTGCTGATCACCGGCGGTACGGGCGGTCTGGGTGCGCTGTTCGCCAAACACTTGGCAGAGCGGCACGGCGCGAAGCAGCTGCTGCTCGTGAGCCGCCGTGGTGCGGCAGCCGATGGTGTGGAGAAGCTGGTCGCCGAGCTCGAAGAGCTCGGTGCGCAGGTCCGGGTCGCCGCGTGCGACGTGTCCGACCGGGGCCAACTCGCCGAGCTGCTCGGCTCGTTGGAGCAGCCGCTCACGGCGGTCGTCCACTCGGCCGGTGTGCTCGACGACGGTGTGATCGACTCGCTCACGCCGGAGCAGATGACACGGGTGATGCGCCCGAAGGTGGACGCGGCGTGGCATCTGCACGAGCTCACCGCCGGGATGGAGCTGTCGGCGTTCGTCCTCTTCTCCTCGGCTGCGGCGCAGATGGGCAACCCGGGTCAGGCCAACTACGCGGCCGCGAACGCCGTCCTGGACGCACTTGCCCACCAGCGGCGAGCCAAGGGGCTGCCGGCCAGCTCACTGGCCTGGGGCCTGTGGGCAGACGCCACCGGCATGACCGGCGAACTGGACGAAGCCGATCTCGCGCGTATGGAGCGGACGGGCGTCGGCGCGCTCTCCGCGGAACGCGGGCTCGACCTGTTCGACGAATCGCTCGGTCTGGACGCGGCGCTGCTCGTGCCGGTACGGCTGGACCTGGTCGCCCTGCGGAGCCAGGCCCGGGCGGGGACACTGCCGGCCCTGCTGCGCGGGCTGGTCCGTGCCCCTGCCCGGCGCGCCAAGTCCGCGGGCGGGTCGCTGGCGCAGCGGCTGACCGGGGTGGCCGAAGCCGACCGCGAGCAGGTTGTCCTTGAGGTGGTGCAGGCGCAGGTCGCGGCCGTCCTCGGCCACGCCTCCGCCGCCGCGGTCGACCCGGAGCGTGCCTTCAAGGAGCTCGGGTTCGACTCGCTGGCCGCGGTCGAGCTTCGCAATCGGCTCACGCAGGCCACCGGGCTGCGGCTGCCCGCGACCCTCATCTTCGACCACCCGACGCCGGAGGCGGTCGCCCGACTGCTCCTCGAGGACGTCGGTGGGGTTCCCGAGGAGCAGAACGGCTCGCCTTTCGAGGAGGAGCTGCAGAGGCTTGAGGCGATGCTGATCACCGTGGCGGGCGACGAGCGGCAACTCAGCGAGATCGAGCCGCGTCTGCGCTACCTCAGCAACCGACTGCGGAACGTGCTCCGCGGCACCGGCAGTCAGCCGACCGACGCCGAGGAAAGGTCTGACGAAGACCTCGACCTGGTGTCTGACGACGATGTGTTTGAACTGATCGACAAGGAGTTCGGGTCGGCATGACCAACGGGGGCGCTGTGCAGGGTGGACCAATGACGGACGAGCAGAAGCTTCGATCTTACTTGCGGAAGGTGACCACTGAGCTGCGCGCGGCGAGTCGTCGGGTGCGCGAGCTTGAGCAGCACGAGGCCGAGCCGTTGGCGATCGTGGGTATGAGCTGCCGCTACCCCGGCGGCGTGAACTCGCCGGAAGAGCTGTGGGAGCTGGTGGCGGCCGGCCGCGACGCGATGTCGGCGCTGCCGACCGACCGCGGCTGGGACCTGGAGCGGCTGCTGACAGGCTCGGATCCCGACCGGCTCGGGACGGTGTCCACCGACAAGGGTGGCTTCATCGAAGGCGCCGGCGACTTCGACGCGGACTTCTTCGGAATCAGTCCCCGTGAGGCCCTGGCGATCGACCCGGCCCAGCGGTTGATGCTGGAGGCGGCCTGGGAGGCGTTCGAGGACGCGGGCATCGATCCGTCGTCGCTGCGCGGCAGCGACACCGGTGTGTTCACCGGTGCGGTCACTTCGGACTACGGCGGCGCGATGCTGCCGGAGCTGGAGGGTTTCCGCCTGACGGGCACGCAGGGAAGCGTGGTGTCCGGCAGGGTCGCCTACACCCTGGGGCTGGAGGGTCCCGCCGTCACGGTGGACACGGCGTGTTCCTCGTCGCTCGTGGCGATGCACCTGGCCTCGCAAGCGCTCTGGGCGGGCGAGTGTTCGCTGGCACTGGTCGGCGGGGTGACCGTGCTCGCCGGCCCGTTTCTGTTCGTCGAGTTCAGCCGGCAGCGTGGTCTCGCTCCGGATGGGCGGTGCAAGTCCTATGCGGCGGCCGCCGATGGGACCGGGTTCTCCGACGGTCTGGGTCTGCTGGTGCTGGAGCGGCTGTCGGATGCGCGGCGCAACGGTCACAAGGTGCTGGCCGTGGTGCGGGGCAGTGCGGTCAACCAGGATGGTGCGAGCAATGGTCTGACGGCGCCGAACGGTCCTTCGCAGGAGCGGGTGATCCGGGCAGCGCTGGCCAACGCTGGCCTGAGTCCGGCGGACGTGGATGCCGTGGAAGGCCATGGCACCGGGACCAAGCTGGGTGACCCGATCGAGGCGCGGGCCCTGTTGGCGACCTATGGGCGCGAACGGACCGATGGTCCGCTGTGGCTGGGGTCCGTGAAGTCCAACATCGGCCACACGTCGGCGGCTGCCGGTGTGGCGGGTGTGATCAAGATGGTGATGGCCATGCGGCACGGGCAGCTGCCCGCCACGCTGCATGTGGATGAGCCGTCGCCGCACGTGGACTGGGCCTCGGGCGAGGTGGAGCTGCTCACCGAGGCGCGGGAATGGCCATCCTCCGGGCGGCCCCGGCGCGCTGGCATCTCGTCGTTCGGCATCAGCGGGACGAACGCGCATGTGATCGTGGAGGAGGCACCGGCCGTCGAGACGCCGGTGGAGGCTCCGGCGGATCGGACCGTGGGTGCTGTCCCGGTACTGGTCTCAGCGCGTAGCGCGGCGGCGTTGCGTGCACAGGCGGACCGTCTGCGCGAGCGGGTGCTCGCCAACATGGGGTTGTCGTCGGCGGATGTCGGTCTGTCGCTGGTGTCGTCGCGTGCGTTGCTGGAGCGGCGTGCGGTGGTCGTGGCTTGTGATCGTGCGGGTTTGCTGGCGGGGCTGGAGGCGCTTGCGGGTGGTGAGCCTGCGGCCGGGGTGGTCGAGGGCTGTCAGGTTGCCGGTAAGACGGCGGTGTTGTTTACGGGTCAGGGTGCGCAGCGGGCTCGTATGGGTGTGGAGTTGGCGGCGTCGTATCCGCGGTTTGCCGAGGCTCTGGATGAGGTGTGTGCGGAGCTGGATCCGCTGGTGGGGCGTTCGGTGCGGGAACTGCTCAGTGCCGGGGAGGGTTCGGAGGATGCGGGGCTGCTGGATGCGACGCAGTTCACGCAGGTGGTGCTCTTCGCTGTCGAGGTGGCGTTGTTCCGGCTGGTGGAGTCGCTGGGTGTGCGGCCGGACTACCTGATCGGGCACTCGGTGGGTGAGCTGGCTGCCGCGCATGTGGCTGGTGTGCTGTCTTTGGCGGATGCGTGTGTGCTGGTGGTGGCGCGGGGCCGGTTGATGGGTGCGCTGCCGGCTGGTGGTGCGATGGTGGCTGTGCAGGCTGGTGAGGACGAGGTGGCTGCGTCCCTTGCCGGTTTTGAGGGCCGTGTGGAGATCGCGGCGGTCAATGGTCCTCGTGCTGTGGTTGTTTCGGGTGATGCGGGGGCTGTGGAGGAGTGGCTGCCGCGGTGGGAGGGCCGTAAGACGTCGCGGCTGCGGGTGTCCCACGCTTTCCACTCGCCGTGCATGGAACCGATGCTGGAGGATTTCCGGCGGGTGGCGGAAGGTCTGTGTTTCAACGAGCCGCGGATCCCCATCGTCTGCAACGTGACCGGTGAGCTGGTTTCGTCGGAGGTGACGGATCCGGGGTACTGGGTTCGTCATGTGCGCGAGGCCGTTCGTTTCGCTGACGGTATCCGGACTCTGCATGGTCTTGGTGTGCGCCGTTATCTGGAACTGGGGCCGGATGCGGTGCTGACGGCGATGGCCCGTCAGTGCCTGGACGACGATGAGGACAGTGTGCTGATCGCGGCGCTGCGGTCGCGGCGTCCGGAGGCGGAGACCTTCGCTGCGTTCCTCGGTCAGGCTCATATCGCCGGAGTCGGGGTGGACTGGCCGGCTTTCTATGCCGGTACCGGTGCCAGGCGGGTGGCGCTGCCGACGTATGCGTTCCAGCGTGAGCGGTATTGGCTGGCTCCTGGCACCGGGATCGTGGATGCGGCGGCGGCGGGGCTGGGCCGGATCGAGCATCCGATTCTGGCCGGCGGGGTGCAGATCGGTGACCGGGACGAGTGGGTGTTCACCGGCCGTCTGTCCACCGACACCCAGCCCTGGGTCAGCGAGCACGTACTCCTCGGCAACATCGTCGTGCCGGGCACCGCGCTCGTCGAGCTGGCGCTCGCCGCCGGCCGACAGGTCGACAGCCCCGTGCTCGACGAGCTGGTGCTGGAAGCACCGCTGCTGCTGGAGGACGGTGCCGCCTTGCAGTTGCAGGTCACCGTCGGCCAGGCCGACGACGACGGTCGCCGGAACATGGCCGTCTACTCCCGCCCGGAAACCGACGCGCAGGACGGCGAGGGGGATGCGACCTGCCATGCGCGAGGCGTTCTCACCGCGGTGACCGAGCCCGTCGCGGCATTCCCCGCCACCTGGCCGCCGGAGGGCGCGGAGCCGCTCGCGATCGACGCGCTCTACGACCGTCTGACCGACCTCGGCTATGACTACGGTCCGGTCTTTCAGGGGGTGCGTGCCGCCTGGCGCGTCGGTGACGAGACCTACGCCGAGGTGGAGCTCCCTGACAACACCGACGGTGAGGCCTTCGGCATTCACCCGGCGCTGTTCGATGCCGCGCTCCAGAGCGGCGTGATCCTGCTGACCGACCGCGACAGCAGTGGGCACCGGATGCCGTTCAGCTGGACCGGTGCCCGGATCGAGCAGGTGGGCGTCTCCCGGCTACGCGTCCGCGCGGTCGCGACCAGCGACTCCTCGTTGCGGCTCGACGCGGCCGACGACTCGGGAGCCGCGGTCGTGTCGGTCCGGTCGATCGCCGTTCGCCCAGTCGAGCAGGCCAAGCTTGAGAGCGCGCAGCGCAACAAGCAGAACTCGCTGTTCCAGGTCGACTGGGCCGCGGTCGAGGCCGAGGATGTCTCCGGACCCCCGCGGGTCGCGTTCCTCGGCACGGGCGACACGGACGCGGACAACTGCTACGCGGACCTGAGCGCGCTGGAGCAGGCACTCACCGACGGCGCCGCGGCACCGGAGGTGGTCGTCGCCGCGATCGAGACCCCGTTCGCTACGGAGGACATGGCCGGGGCGGCCCGGATCGTGGCCGTGAGCGTGCTGGAGCTGGTGCAGCGGTGGCTGGCCAGTGAGTCACTGGGCGAGGCCCGGCTGGTGGTGGTGACGCGCAACGCCGTCGCGGTGGGCGATGAGACGCCGGACGTGGCGCAGGCTCCGGTGTGGGGTCTGGTGCGCAGTGCCCAGTCCGAGCACCCGGACCGCTTCCTGCTCGTCGATCTCGACGTCGACGCACCGGACTGGGGCGCTCTGCTCGCGGCGGACGCTCCGCAGCTGGCCCTCCGCGAAGGCAGGATGCTGGCGCCCCGGCTCGGGCGCGCCGACACAGCGGCCTCGCACGAGGTGCAGCCGCTCGACCCCGAGGGCACGGTACTGATCACCGGCGGTACGGGTGGTCTGGGCGCGCTCTTCGCCAGGCATCTGGCGGAGCGGCATGGCGCGAAGCACCTGCTGCTGGTGAGCCGTCGTGGTGCGGCCGCAGAGGGCGTGGACGAGCTCGTCACAGAGCTGGAGGCACTCGGTGCGCAGGTCCGGCTGGCCGCGTGTGATGTGTCCGATGGTGCCCAACTCGCCGGACTGGTGGAGGTTTTGGAGCAGCCGCTCACGGCAGTCGTGCACGCGGCGGGTGTGCTCGATGACGGCGTGATCGAGTCGTTGACCCCCGAGCGGGTGGCACGGGTGATGCGCCCGAAGGTGGACGCGGCATGGCATCTGCACGAGCTCACCGCCGGGATGGAGCTGTCGGCGTTCGTGCTCTTCTCCTCCGTGGCGGCGTTGATCGGCAGTCCCGGTCAGGCCAACTACGCGGCGGCCAACGCCACCCTCGACGCCATCGCGGCGACGCGGCGTGCGGCGGGCCTGCCGGCCACCTCGCTGGCATGGGGTCTGTGGGCCGAGGCGGGCGGCATGGCGGGCGAGCTGGACGAGGCCGATCTGGCACGACTGGAACAGATGGGCGTCGGTGCGCTGTCGGCCGAGCTCGGGCTGGAGCTGTTCGACCAGGCGCTGGGGCTGGACGCGGCGCTGCTGGCGCCGGTCCGGCTGGAGCCGGCCGCACTGCGGGCGCAGGGGCGGGCCGGGAGGCTGCCGGCGTTGCTGCGCGGGCTGGCGCCCGTGCCGGCCAGCCGTGCCAGAGGAGGCGGGTCGCTCGCCAAGCGGCTGGCCGAAGTGGCGGAGGCCGACCGCGAGAAGATCGTGCTGGAACTGGTGCAGACGCAGGCCGCGGCCGTCCTCGGACACGCTTCCGCCGCCGCGGTCGGCGCCGATCGGGCCTTCAAGGAACTCGGCTTCGACTCGCTGGGCGCTGTCGAGCTGCGCAACGGCCTGACCCAGGCCACCGGTGTGCGGCTGCCCGCCACCCTGATCTTCGACCACCCCACCCCAGTGGCCGTCGCACGGCTGATCCTCACTGAGGTCGGCGCGGTCGCGGCGGCTCCGCGACCCGCGGCCCCGTCGCGGCGGCGGGCGGAGGCCGACGAGCCGTTGGCGATCGTGGGTATGAGCTGCCGCTATCCCGGTGGCGTGACCTCGCCGGACGAGCTGTGGGAGCTGGTGGCGGCCGGCCGCGACGGAATATCGGGGCTGCCGACCGACCGCGGCTGGGACCTGGAGCGGCTGTACGACCCGGACCCGGACCGCTCCGGAACGGTGTACACGCGGGCCGGTGGCTTCCTGGAGCGGCCCGGTGACTTCGACGCGGAGTTCTTCGGCATCAGCCCGCGCGAGGCGCTGGCCATGGACCCCCAGCAACGCTTGGTGCTGGAGGCCGCCTGGGAGGCATTCGAGGACGCGGGCATCGATCCGTCGTCGCTGCGCGGCAGCGACACCGGTGTGTTCACCGGTGCGGTCACTTCGGACTACGGCGGCGCGAACTCGCCGGAACTGGAGGGCTACCGGCTGACGGGCACAACGACGAGCGTGGTGTCGGGCCGGCTCAGCTACACCTTCGGTCTCGAAGGCCCGGCGGTGTCGGTGGACACCGCGTGCTCCTCTTCGCTGGTGGCCTTGCATCTGGCTTCGCAGGCACTGCGGGGCGGGGAGTGCTCGATGGCGTTGGTCGGCGGCGTAACGCTGATGGCAGGCCCGTACCTGCTGACAGAGTTCAGCCGGCAGCGTGGTCTCGCGCCGGATGGGCGGTGCAAGTCCTATGCGGGGGCCGCCGATGGGACCGGGTTCTCCGACGGTCTGGGTCTGCTGGTGCTGGAGCGGCTGTCGGATGCGCGGCGCAACGGTCACAAGGTGCTGGCCGTGGTGCGGGGCAGTGCGGTCAACCAGGATGGTGCGAGCAATGGTCTGACGGCGCCGAACGGTCCTTCGCAGGAGCGGGTGATCCGGGCAGCGCTGGCCAACGCCGGCCTGAGTCCGGCGGACGTGGATGCCGTGGAAGGCCATGGCACCGGGACCAAGCTGGGTGACCCGATCGAGGCGCGGGCCCTGTTGGCGACCTATGGGCGCGAACGGACCGATGGTCCGCTGTGGCTGGGGTCCGTGAAGTCCAACATCGGCCACAGTTCGGCGGCTGCCGGTGTGGCGGGTGTGATCAAGATGGTGATGGCGATGCGGCATGGGCAGCTGCCGGCCACGCTGCATGTGGATGAGCCGTCGCCGCACGTGGACTGGGCTTCGGGTGAGGTGGAGCTGCTCACCGAGGCGCGGGAATGGCCGGCTTCGGATCGGCCGCGTCGGGTGGGTGTGTCCTCGTTCGGCATCAGCGGGACGAACGCGCATGTGATCGTGGAGGAGGCACCGGCCGTCGAGACGCCGGTGGAGGCTCCGGCGGAGCGAGCGGTCGGCGCGGTCCCGGTGCTGGTGTCGGGGCGCAGCGCGGCGGCGTTGCGTGCGCAGGCCGCTCGCCTGCGCGAGCGCCTCCTTGCGGATCCCGAACCGGGACTTGCAGATCTCGGGTTCTCGTCGGTGTCGTCGCGTGCGTTGCTGGAGCGGCGTGCGGTGGTCGTGGCTTGTGATCGTGCGGGTTTGCTGGCGGGGCTGGAGGCGCTTGCGGGTGGTGAGCCTGCGGCCGGGGTGGTCGAGGGCCGTCAGGTGACGGGCGAGACGGCGGTGTTGTTTACGGGTCAGGGTGCGCAGCGGGCTCGTATGGGTGTGGAGTTGGCGGCGTCGTATCCGCGGTTTGCCGAGGCTCTGGATGAGGTGTGTGCGGAGCTGGATCCGCTGGTGGGGCGTTCGGTGCGGGAACTGCTCAGTGCCGGGGAGGGTTCGGAGGATGCGGGGCTGCTGGATGCGACGCAGTTCACGCAGGTGGTGCTCTTCGCTGTCGAGGTGGCGTTGTTCCGGCTGGTGGAGTCGCTGGGTGTGCGGCCGGACTACCTGATCGGGCACTCGGTGGGTGAGCTGGCTGCCGCGCATGTGGCCGGTGTGCTGTCTTTGGCGGATGCGTGTGTGCTGGTGGTGGCGCGGGGCCGGTTGATGGGTGCGCTGCCGGCTGGTGGTGCGATGGTGGCTGTGCAGGCTGGTGAGGACGAGGTGGCTGCGTCCCTTGCCGGTTTTGAGGGCCGTGTGGAGATCGCGGCGGTCAATGGTCCTCGTGCTGTGGTTGTTTCGGGTGATGCGGGGGCTGTGGAGGAGTGGCTGCCGCGGTGGGAGGGCCGTAAGACGTCGCGGCTGCGGGTGTCCCACGCTTTCCACTCGCCGTGCATGGAACCGATGCTGGAGGATTTCCGGCGGGTGGCGGAAGGTCTGCGTTTCAACGAGCCGCGGATCCCCATCGTCTGCAACGTGACCGGTGAGCTGGTTTCGTCGGAGGTGACGGATCCGGGGTACTGGGTTCGTCATGTGCGCGAGGCCGTTCGTTTCGCTGACGGTATCCGGACTCTGCATGGTCTTGGTGTGCGCCGTTATCTGGAACTGGGGCCGGATGCGGTGCTGACGGCGATGGCCCGTCAGTGCCTGGACGACGATGAGGACAGTGTGCTGATCGCGGCGCTGCGGTCGCGGCGTCCGGAGGCGGAGACCTTCGCCGCGTTCCTCGGTCAGGCTCATATCGCCGGAGTCGGGGTGGACTGGCCGGCTTTCTATGCCGGTACCGGTGCCAGGCGGGTGGCGCTGCCGACGTATGCGTTCCAGCGTGAGCGGTATTGGCTGGCTCCTGGCACCGGGATCGTGGATGCGGCGGCGGCGGGGCTGGGCCGGATCGAGCATCCGATTCTGGCCGGCGGGGTGCAGATCGGTGACCGGGACGAGTGGGTGTTCACCGGCCGTCTGTCCACCGACACCCAGCCCTGGGTCAGCGAGCACGTACTCCTCGGCAACATCGTCGTGCCGGGCACGGCATTGGTGGAGATGGCGGTGACGGCGGGCCGCGAGGTCGGTTGCCCCGTGCTCGACGAGCTGGTGCTGGAGGCCCCCCTGCTCCTGGAGGACGGCGTCGTTCGTCAGGTGCAGGTCACCGTCGGCGAGCTCGGCGACGACGGTCTTCGGGAGGTGGCGATCTACACGCGGGCGGACGCCGGTGTGGACGATGAGCAGGCGGAGGCGGTGTGCCACGGGCGTGGCCGTCTCGCCGCCGATGCGGACACAGCCGCCGACGAGGGCGCCGCCGCATGGCCGGTCGAATGGCCGCCGGTCGGTGCGCAGCCGTTGCCGATCGACTCGCTCTATTCCTTCCTGGGCGATCTCGGCTACGACTACGGCCCGGTCTTCCAGGGCGTGCGGACGGCCTGGAAGAGCGGTAGGCAGACCTATGCGGAGGTGACATTCCTCGAGGATGTCGCGGTCGACGGCTTCGGCATCCATCCGGCGCTGTTCGACGCGTTGCTCCACAGCGGCATCCTGGTGGTCAACCGCGATGACGACGGCAAGCCGATGCCGTTCAGCTGGGGAGGCGTCCGGATCGAGCGCCGGGGCATCTCCCGGCTGCGCGTCCGCGCGGTCGCGACCAGCGACACCTCGATCCGGCTTGACGCCGTCGACGAGTCCGGAGCTCCGGTCATATCGGTTCGGTCGATCGTTGTCCGTTCGGTGGAGCAGGCGCAGTTGGAGGTCGCGCGGTCCGGTGGGCAGCGCTCGTTGTACGGACTCGACTGGGCTGCGGTTGCTGCCGGCTCGCGCGGAGCGGAGCGGGTCGCGATGCTCGGCGCGGTCGCGGGGCCGGGCGAGCGGTACGTGGATCTGAGCGCGTTGGAAGAGGCGGTGGAGGGCGGCGCCGCGGTGCCGCAGATGGTGGTCTCCGCGATCGAGTCCGAGGCGGGGGCGGCTGAAAGCGCTCAGGCGGCAGGTCGAGCGCTGGAGCTGGTGCAGCGGTGGCTGGCCAGTGAGCCGCTTGCCGACGCCCGGCTGGTGGTGGCGACCCGTAACGCCGTCGCGGTGGGCGGCGAAGCGCCGGACCTCGCGCAGGCCGCGGTGTGGGGTCTGGTGCACACTGCCCAGTCCGAGCACCCGGGCCGCTTCCTGGTCGTCGATGTCGCCGAGGGCGGCGAGTTCGACTGGGCGTCGTTGGCCGACGTGGATGAACCGCAACTTGCCGTGCGTGAGGGGAAGTTGTTGGCTCCGCGATTGACGCCTGCGTCGGTGTCGGCGTTGGCTCCCACGCTGGATCCGGACGGCGCGGTGTTGATCACCGGCGGTACGGGCGGTCTGGGCGGGCTGTTCGCCAAGCACCTGGCGGAGCGGCACGGCGCGAAGCACCTGCTGCTGGTGAGCCGCCGTGGTGCGGCCGCCGAGGGCGCGGACAAGCTGGTCGCCGAGCTCGAAGAGCTCGGTGCGCAGGCCCGGGTCGCCGCGTGCGATGTGTCCGATCGCGCCCAGCTGACGGATCTCTTCGCTGCTTTGGACCGGCCGCTCACGGCGGTTGTGCATGCGGCTGGTGTGCTTGACGACGGTGTGATCGAGTCGCTGACCGCCGAGCAGATCGAGCGAGTGATGCGGCCCAAGGTGGACGCGGCATGGCATCTGCACGAGCTCACCACCGGGATGGAGCTGTCGGCGTTCGTGCTCTTCTCCTCCGTGGCGGCGTTGATCGGCAGCCCCGGTCAAGCGAACTACTCGGCGGCCAACGCTGCTCTCGACGCACTCGCGGCGAGGCGGCGCGCCGAGGGGCTGGTCGGTACCTCGCTCGCATGGGGTCTGTGGAACGACACCGCGGGCATGGCCGAAGAGCTGGACGATGCGGATCTGGCGCGGCTCGAGCGTATGGGCGTGCGTGCGCTATCCGCCGAGCTCGGGCTGGAGCTCTTCGATCAGGCAATCGGGTCGGATGCCGCGCTGCTGGCGCCGGTCCGGCTGGACGCGGGCGGCCTGCGGACTCAGGCGCGGGCCGGCATGTTGCCGGCCCTGCTGCGCGGCCTGGTGCGGATGCCTGCACGACGGGCCGAATCGGCCGAGGCGACACTGTCGCAGCGGCTGGCCGGGCTGTCGGAAACCGAACGAGGAAAAGTCGTTGTCCAGCTCGTCCAGGCGCAGGTGGCGGCCGTGCTCGGCCATGGCTCCGGAGCAGTGATCGATCCCGATCGCGCCTTCAAGGAGATCGGGTTCGACTCGCTGGCCGCGGTCGAGTTGCGCAACCGGTTGACGCAGGCCACCGGGTTGCGGTTGCCCTCGACGCTGGTCTTCGACTTCCCGACGCCGGCGGCCATTGCGCGGTACCTGCTGTCGGAAGTCGTGCCGGACGATGCGACCGCTACGCCTCGCCGGTCGGAGGACGACGAGATCCGCGACCTGCTGGCGTCGATTCCGATCAGCCACATGCGCCGGGCCGGGTTGCTCGACACGCTGCGCGGGCTGGCCGGCGGTGACCTGCACGAGGACGAGACGGCTACCAGCGGCGGGGATTCGATTGACGACATGGATGCCGCGGAGCTGATCCGGATGGCCCGGGAGGGCACGGCATGAAAGCAAGCGAGTACGTGGCTGTAACCGGCCGTCCGGATGTGGAGAAGTGAGCATGACTACCGAGAAGAACGACCTGATCGACGCCCTCCGGAAGTCGCTCAAGGAAACGGAGCGCCTGCGGCAGCAGAATCGACGGCTCTTGGCCCGGTCCACCGAGCCGTTGGCGATCGTGGGTATGAGCTGCCGCTACCCCGGTGGTGTGACCTCGCCGGACGAGTTGTGGGACTTGGTGGCGGCAGGCCGGGACGCGGTGACGGCACTGCCGGAGGACCGCGGATGGAACGTGGAGCGGCTGTACGACCCGGACCCCGACCAGCTCGGGACGGTCTACACCCGAGCCGGTGGCTTCCTGGAACGGCCGGGGGACTTCGATGCCGAATTCTTTGGGATCAGTCCGCGTGAGGCGCTGGCAATGGATCCCCAGCAACGGCTGCTGCTGGAGTCGGCGTGGGAGGCGTTCGAGGATGCGGGCATCGATCCGTCGTCGTTGCACGGCAGCGACACCGGTGTGTTCTGCGGTGTGGGTTCCTCCGACTACGCAGTGGTGGCCGGGGGCGATCAATCCCGGGTCGAGGGACTCCGCCTGACCGGAATCGCGGCCAGCGTGGTGTCGGGCCGGCTCAGCTACACCTTCGGTCTCGAAGGCCCGGCGGTGTCGGTGGACACGGCGTGCTCGTCGTCCCTGGTGGCTCTGCATCTGGCGACGCAGGCGCTGCGGGCGGGCGAATGCTCGCTGGCCCTGGCAGGCGGCGTCACAGTGATGTCCAGCCCGTTCCTGCTGACGGAGTTCAGTCGGCAGCGGGGGCTGTCGCCGGACGGACGGTGCAAGGCGTACGCGGCCGCGGCTGACGGGACCGGGTTCGCCGACGGTGCAGGCCTGCTGGTGCTGGAGCGGCTGTCGGACGCGCGCCGCAACGGCCACCGCATCCTGGGCCTGCTGCGGGGAAGTGCGGTCAACCAGGACGGTGCGAGCAACGGTCTGACGGCGCCGAACGGTCCCTCGCAGGAGCGCGTGATCCGGGCAGCGCTGGACAACGCCGGCCTGAGTCCGGCGGACGTCGATGCCGTGGAAGGCCACGGGACGGGCACCAAGCTCGGCGACCCGATCGAGGCGCGGGCCCTGCTGGCGACCTATGGGCGCGAACGGAACAACGGCCCGCTGTGGCTGGGGTCCGTCAAGTCCAACATCGGCCACACGTCGGCGGCCGCCGGCGTCGCCGGCGTGATCAAGATGGTGATGGCCATGCGGCACGGGCAGCTGCCGGCCACGCTGCATGTGGACGAGCCGTCTTCGCACGTGGACTGGGCTTCGGGTGAGGTGGAGCTGCTCACCGAGGCGCGGGAATGGCCGGCTTCGGATCGGCCGCGTCGGGCGGGTGTGTCCTCGTTCGGTGTGAGCGGCACGAACGCCCACGTGATCGTGGAGGAGGCACCGGCCGAGGAGCCGGCTCCGGCGGGGGAGGAGGCTCCGGCGGATCGGACCGTGGGTGCTGTCCCGGTGCTGGTGTCGGGGCGCAGCGCGGCGGCGTTGCGTGCGCAGGCCGCTCGCCTGCGCGAGCGCCTCCTTGCGGATCCCGAACCGGGACTTGCAGATCTCGGGTTCTCGTCGGTGTCGTCGCGTGCGTTGCTGGAGCGGCGTGCGGTGGTCGTGGCTTGTGATCGTGCGGGTTTGCTGGCGGGGCTGGAGGCGCTTGCGGGTGGTGAGCCTGCGGCCGGGGTGGTCGAGGGCCGTCAGGTGACGGGCGAGACGGCGGTGTTGTTTACGGGTCAGGGTGCGCAGCGGGCTCGTATGGGTGTGGAGTTGGCGGCGTCGTATCCGCGGTTTGCCGAGGCTCTGGATGAGGTGTGTGCGGAGCTGGATCCGCTGGTGGGGCGTTCGGTGCGGGAACTGCTCAGTGCCGGGGAGGGTTCGGAGGATGCGGGGCTGCTGGATGCGACGCAGTTCACGCAGGTGGTGCTCTTCGCTGTCGAGGTGGCGTTGTTCCGGCTGGTGGAGTCGCTGGGTGTGCGGCCGGACTACCTGATCGGGCACTCGGTGGGTGAGCTGGCTGCCGCGCATGTGGCCGGTGTGCTGTCTTTGGCGGATGCGTGTGTGCTGGTGGTGGCGCGGGGCCGGTTGATGGGTGCGCTGCCGGCTGGTGGTGCGATGGTGGCTGTGCAGGCTGGTGAGGACGAGGTGGCTGCGTCCCTTGCCGGTTTTGAGGGCCGTGTGGAGATCGCGGCGGTCAATGGTCCTCGTGCTGTGGTTGTTTCGGGTGATGCGGGGGCTGTGGAGGAGTGGCTGCCGCGGTGGGAGGGCCGTAAGACGTCGCGGCTGCGGGTGTCCCACGCTTTCCACTCGCCGTGCATGGAACCGATGCTGGAGGATTTCCGGCGGGTGGCGGAAGGTCTGTGTTTCAACGAGCCGCGGATCCCCATCGTCTGCAACGTGACCGGTGAGCTGGTTTCGTCGGAGGTGACGGATCCGGGGTACTGGGTTCGTCATGTGCGCGAGGCCGTTCGTTTCGCTGACGGTATCCGGACTCTGCATGGTCTTGGTGTGCGCCGTTATCTGGAACTGGGGCCGGATGCGGTGCTGACGGCGATGGCCCGTCAGTGCCTGGACGAGGAGGACGGCACGGTCTTCGCGGCGGCGCTGCGCGCCCGGCACCCGGAGGCGGAGACCTTCGCTGCGTTCCTCGGTCAGGCTCATATCGCCGGAGTCGGGGTGGACTGGCCGGCTTTCTATGCCGGTACCGGTGCCAGGCGGGTGGCGCTGCCGACGTATGCGTTCCAGCGTGAGCGGTATTGGCTGGCTCCTGACACCGGGATCGTGGATGCGGCGGCGGCCGGGCTGGGCCGGATCGAGCATCCGATTCTGGCCGGCGGGGTGCAGATCGGTGACCGGGACGAGTGGGTGTTCACCGGCCGTCTGTCCACCGACACCCAGCCCTGGGTCAGCGAGCACGTACTCCTCGGCAACATCGTCGTGCCGGGCACCGCGCTCGTCGAGCTGGCGCTCGCCGCCGGCCGACAGGTCGACAGCCCCGTGCTCGACGAGCTGGTGCTGGAAGCACCGCTGCTGCTGGAGGACGGTGCCGCCTTGCAGTTGCAGGTCACCGTCGGCCAGGCCGACGACGACGGTCGCCGGAACATGGCCGTCTACTCCCGCCCGGAAACGGGTGGTGAGGAAGAGCTGCCGGAGGCGACGTGTCACGCCCGCGGCCGACTGGCCGGAGACGCGGAGCCGCCGGCGCCGTTCCCGGCGCAGTGGCCGCCTGCCGGCGCGGAACCGGTCGCCGTCGAGGGTCTCTATCCGCGGCTGGCCGACCTCGGTCTGGACTACGGGCCGCTGTTCCAAGGGGTACGGGCCGCATGGCGCTCCGGCGACGAGGTCTACGCCGAGGTGGCGTTGCCCGACGACGCCGAAGCCGAGGCCTTCGGCATTCACCCGGCGCTGTTCGACGCCGCCCTGCACGGCGGAATGCTGGGCAGGGACACGGGAGCGTCCGTGGACCTCCCGTACTCCTGGTCGGGAGTGCTGCTCGGGCAGACGGGACCCTCGCGGGTGCGCGCACGGATCAGCCCGGCCGGTGAATCCGCCCTCCGGATCGACGTCGTCGGTGAGCTCGGTGAACCGGTGCTGAGCGTGAGCGAGCTCGCGTCCCGTCCGGTGGAGCAGGCGGAGCTGGAGGCCGCGAGCCGGAGCGGGCAGAAATCGCTGTTCCAGCTCGACTGGGTCTCCGTCGCGGCCGGGCCGTTGAAGTCGGCGCGGGTCGCCGTCCTCGGCGAGCTGGCCGCTTCGGGTGAACGGTTCGCGGATCTGGACGCGTTGGAGCAGGCCCTCGCCGAGGGTGCGGCGGCCCCGGATACGGTCCTTGCCGGGGTCGAGGCCCCGGCCGGGGCCGGTGACCCGGCGGAGTCCGCACGGGCGACGGCCGGGCGGGCGCTGGAGCTGATACAGCGGTGGCTGGCGAGTGAGGCGCTGACCGACACGGTGCTGACGGTCGTCACCCGCCATGCGGTCGACGTGGACGACGAGGCAGCGGACGTGGCGCAGGCGGCGGTGTGGGGTCTGGTGCACACGGCCCAGTCCGAGCACCCGGGACGGTTCGCGCAGGTGGATCTCGACGACGGTGAAGAGCCGGAGTGGGGGGCGCTGCTCGATCTGGACGAGCCGCAGATCGCGGTGCGCAAGGGGCGGTTGCTGGCGCCGCGGCTGACGCGTGCGTCGGTGGAACCGCCGGCCTTCGCGCCGGATCCGGCCGGCACGGTGCTGATCACCGGCGGTACGGGCGGTCTGGGTGCACTCTTCGCCCGCCATCTGGCCGAGCGGCACGGTGCGAAGCACCTGCTGCTGGTGAGCCGTCGCGGTCCTGCTGCCGACGGGGTGCAGGACTTGGTCGCGGAGCTCGAGACCCTTGGAGCCAAGGCCCAGGTGGCCGCGTGCGATGTCTCCGATCCCGCCCAACTGGCCGACGTGCTTGGCACCTTGGAGCAGCCGCTCACGGCGGTGGTGCATGCGGCGGGTGTGCTCGACGACGGTGTCGTCGAGTCTCTGACCGCCGAGCAGGTCGAGCGGGTAATGCGTGCCAAGGTGGATGCGGCGTGGCACTTGCACGAACTCACCGCGGGGATGGAGCTGTCGGCGTTCGTGCTGTTCTCCTCCGCGGCGGCACTGTTCGGCAATCCGGGGCAGGGCAACTACGCCGCCGCGAATGCCGCCCTCGATGCGCTCGCGGCGAGGCTGCGCGCCGAAGGCCTGCCGGCCCGTTCGCTGGCGTGGGGTGTGTGGGCCGATTCGATCGGCATGACCGGCGGGTTCAACGAGGCCGACCGCGCACGCATGGAGCGGATGGGCGTCACTCCTCTGCCGGCCGAGCTCGGACTCGAGCTGTTCGACCAGGCGCTGGGGCTGGACGCGGCGCTGCTGGTCCCGGTCGGGCTGGAGCCGACCGCTCTGCGGGCGCAGGCACGGGCCGGGATGTTGCCGGCGCTGTTGCGCGGGCTGGTGCGGACGCCGGCGCGGCGGACGGAACCGACGGGCGGGTCGCTGGCGCAGCGACTGGCCGCGGTGGCGGAGGCTGAGCGGGATCAGGTTGTCCTTCAAGTGGTGCAGGCACAGGTGGCGGCCGTGCTGGGACACCCTTCTGCTGCGGTGATCGATCCGGATCGGGGGTTCCACGAGCTGGGGCTGGATTCCCTGGGCGCGGTCCAGTTGCGCAACCGGCTCACGCAGACCACCGGGTTGCGGCTGCCGACGACCTTCGTCCTCGACCACCCGACATCGGCGGCGGCCGCGAAGATGCTCTGCGAGATGCTCGGGGAAGGCCTGCCGGCGCCTCGCCACGACGCCTCCGTGTCCGTGGACCGGGACAGCCACGGAACGCTCGCCGCGCTGCTCGACCAGGCCTACGTGGAAGGGACGATGCCGGAGGCGTGGCAGTGGCTCAGTGAGGCCTCGCGGTTCCGGCCCTCCTTCGCGTCGTCCGCCGGGCTCGGGGACGACATCGGATCCGTTGTGCGGCTCGCCTCGGGGCCGGGGTTGCCGAAGCTCGTCTGCGTACCGTCCTTCATGTACGTGGTCGGCTCCGGCCCGCATCAGTTCATGCGGTTCGCCGCCCGCTTCGACGGGGTGCGGGACGTCTTCGCCTGCTCGCTCCCGGGATTCCGCGGCACCGATCCGGTGCCCGGATCCTGGGAGGCGGCGATCGATGCCATGACGGACTCGGTACTCCGGGCCGTCGGCGACGCCCCCTTCGTTCTGGTCGGCTATTCGGCCGGCGGTCTCATCGCGCACTCCCTGGCCGCCGCACTCGAGGCCAGGGGCAGTGCCGCGGCGGGGATCGTCCTGATCGACACCCCCTCGCCCGAGCAGGACGCGGCGATCGACCGTGCGTTCTCCGCGGTGACCACCGCCATGTTCGAGAACGAGCGGCACGCCATGATGATCGACGACGCCAACTGGCTCGGCATGGGCATCTACAGTCGCCTGTCCCGCGAACGAGGACGTCCCGCTCGGATCGACACCCCCGCCCTGCTGGTCCGGTCGACCGTGGCGCTCAACGGAGACGGTCCGGCCGACTGGCCCGTCTGGGAGGTGACCGAGGACCAGGTCGGGATCGCCGCCGACCACCTGGCCCTGGTCGAGTCCGCGGCAACCGAGACCGCGGACGCCGTCGAAGGGTGGCTCCAGGCATGAACCTCTCCATGCCTCGTCGGGGCATTGCCGTCGCCGTCGTCCTCGTCGGCGTCTTCCTCGCCGGGCTCGACGCCGTCATCGTCAACATCGCGCTGCCCGACCTCGAGCGCTGGTCCCCGTCGTCGGGCCTGACCACTCTCTCCTGGGTGCTCAATGCCTATGCGATCACACTCGCCGCACTGCTGATACCCAGCGGCCGCTGGGCGGACCAGGCCGGGCGTAAACGAGCGTTCATGATCGGCCTGGTGCTGTTCACGGTGGCCTCGGTGGCCTGCGCCGTCGCTCCCACCGTCGGCGTCCTCATAGCCGCGCGGGTCCTGGAAGGCGTCGGCGGAGCGTTGATGATGCCGACCTCCCTCGGTCTGCTGCTCGCCGTCTTCCCCACGGAACGGCGCCGCACCGCCATCGCGTTGTGGACGTCGATGTCCGGCCTGGGCGCCGTCTTCGCGCCGCCGGTCGGCGCATTGTGCGTGCAGTTCGACTGGCGCTGGGTGTTCATCATCAACATTCCGATCGGTGCCGTAGCGGTGTACTTCGGCTGGAAGACCGTGCCGGAGGTCCGCGAGGAGCGGCGGTCGCCGCAGGACGTGCTAGGCGTCCTGGTGTTCGCGGCAACGATCGCGGTGATCGTCGCCGCGATCGTGCAGGGCCCGACCTGGGGGTGGGGCGGAACGCGCGTGCTCGGCCTGATCGTCCTCGGCGTACTCGGATCCGCGTTCATCGCGCGTCGCGCGTTCCGCCATCCCGCTCCCGTCATCGAGCCCGCGATTGTGCGGATACCTAGTGTGGCGCTCGGCAACCTCGCCACGCTGGTGTTCAACGTCGGATTCGGCGTGACGATGACCGGCACCACGCTGTTCCTGACGGAGGTGTGGGACCACTCGGTGGTGCGCGCCGCGCTGGAATTCCTGCCGGGACCGGTGATGGCGACGATGTTCGCCGCGCCGGGCAGCATGCTCACGGCCCGGTTCGGTGTCCGTGTGACCGGGCTGATCGGCGGTGTCATCTTCGCGGGCTCGGGATTCTGGTGGGTGTTCATGCTGGACGACGGCTCGGATTACCTGACCGGTTTCCTTCCTGGCATGGCCATCGGAGGGATCTCCGTTGGTCTCGTCATGCCGGCCTGGTCCATGGCGGCCACGATGGCGCTGCCGGCCGACCGTTTCGCGACCGGCACCGCCATGGCGTGGATGTGCCGCCAGGTCGGGATCGCCATCGGTGTCGCGGTTACCGCGGCCTTCGTCGCCGTTCATCCGGACGCCGCATCCTTCCGCGGCGTCTTCCTGCTCATGGGGATTTGCGGCCTCGCCACCGGCCTCGCACTGTTCGCGATCAAGGCGGACAAACCTCCGGCGGCGATGGATGCGGGTGCGCAGCACGAGGCAGTACCGGCGCGGCTCACATGACCGGCCGGATTCCGCGAACGAATCCGGCACGCGGCGAACAGCCATCCCAACCACCGATCAGAGAGAGTGAAATGGAAGCGCACGACATGCCTCATGGGTCGCCGCACTCTGCAGGCGACGCCACCGCAGGCACGGCGTCTGCCGAAGCCGCCCGGTGCCCGGTCGACCACAGCGCCCAGCGCGCGCAGACCGTCATCCCCGAAACAGCGCTGACGGGGCCGAAGATCCCCGTACCGTTGCAGCTGGCGATTCTCCGGAAGCGGCCAACGAAGTTCGCCGACTGGTGCCGCAATCGGTACGGCAGCCGGTACAAGGTGAGCATCATGCCCAACTCCCGGCTCTACATGCTCTCGGATCCGGACGAGGTGCGGGCGATGTTCATGGCGCCCCGCGATGTCATCCACACCGGAAACAGCAACCACGCGATCGAGAAGTTCACCGGACAGAGCGGGCTGGCGTGGCTCGATGAGGACGAGCACAAGGTTCGGCGCAAGCAACTGATGCCGAGCTTCAAGGGGACGTCGCTGAAGCGCATCGAGGCGTCGATCAACGCCCGGATCCAGCGGGACATCGCCGCCTGGCCGCGTGAACAGGCTCTCTGGGTGCACCCGCGGGCCCATATCTTCACGATGGAAGTCATCCGAGAAGTGATCTTCGGGAAGATGGTTCCGTCGCGCTGGCCGGAGCTGTTCGAAGTGCTCATGAAGATGATGCGGGTCAACCGCCGCCCGGCGGGCATCATCATGCCGCACCGGATGCGACCCGCTGTGGTGCGCGCGCTCGCGGCCATCCCGCCGGTGGGTCTGGGCCACTTCATCGAGCACCGCAAGCGCGCCGACGCGCTGATCGCCGAGGCGGTCAAGGAGCGGATGGACGCCGGCGAACTCGGCGACGACATGCTGTCCTTGCTGCTCGGCATCACCCACGAGGACGGCTCGCTGCTCAGCGCCTCGGAAATGCGCGACGAGATGATGACCATCTTCCTCGCGGGCACCGAGACCGTCGCGGCGAGCGTCAGCTGGGCCCTTGAGTTCCTGAGCCTCGAACACGAGGTCCGCAGCCGGCTGATCGCCGAGATCGAGGAGGGTACGAGCGACACCTACCTCACAGCGGTCATCTACGAGGTGCTGCGGATGCGGCCGCCGCTCACCCACATCATCACCCGCGAAGTGGTGAAGCCGATCGAGATCGGCGGCGTCCGCTACGAGCCGGGTGCGCGCTTGTGGGCCAACGCCTATCTGGTGAACCACGACCCCTCCCGCTACCCGGAACCGCATCTCTTCCGGCCCGAGCGCTTCCTGGGCGTCAATCCCGGCAATCACACCTGGATCCCCTTCGGCGGCGGCGCCACCCGCTGTCTCGGCGATCGCATCGCGATGGTCGAGCTCAAGGCGGTCATCCGCGAGGTGCTGATGACCTGCGAGCTTCAGCGCGTCAACCCGCGACCGGCCGAGCTGCACGGACGCGGCATCGTCCTCGTACCGGACACCGGCGCCCGCCTCGTGCTCCGGCCGCGGGTGCGGAAGCCGGAGCCGGTCAACAGCGACGAGCAGCAAGCCGCTTGCCCCACCCGGTGAACACGGCTCACAGCCGCACCAGCAACCAACGAATCAACTATCGGGAAGCATGGGAAACATCGGAAATGACTTCTAAACAGCGATGGGTACTGATGCTGACCTCGCTGGCAGCATTGATGACCGCGTTGGATTCGATGGTGGTGATGACGGCGCTGCCGGCGATCCGGCTCGATCTGAACGCGTCCGTCGAGCAGCTCGAGTGGACCGTCAACGCCTACACCCTGGCCTTCGCGGTACTGCTGATGGCGGGGACGGCGCTGGGCGACCGCTACGGTCGCAGGCGCGTATTCGCCATCGGGCTCGTCGTGTTCACCCTGGGATCGGCGGCGTGCGCGCTCGCGCCCGGAATCGGCTGGCTGATCGCCGCGCGTGTGGTCCAGGGCGTCGGCGGAGCGGGCGTGATGGCGGTCGCGCAGGCACTGCTGGGTGCCGCGTTCGGTCCGAAGGAGCGGCCGAAGGCCCTGGGCGTGTTCGGGGCGGTGACGGGCCTGGCGACGCTGGTCGGGCCGATCGTCGGTGGCCTTGTCGTCGAGAGCGTCGCCTGGCAGTGGATCTTCTGGATCAACATACCGGTCGGGATCGTGCTGCTTCCGCTGATCCTCACCCGGCTCACCGAGAGCACCGGTGAAGCGCGCCGCCTTGATATCGGCGGCGTGGTGCTGGCCACCGTGGCGGCGTTCGGGCTGGTGTGGGGTCTCGTGCGGGGTAACAACGCGGGCTGGGGCAGTGTCGAGGTGACCGGCGCCTTTGCGATCGGCGCGGCCGCGGTGGCCGGATTCGTGTTGTGGGAACTGCGCACCCCCGAGCCGCTGTTGCCGATCCGGTTCTTCGGCTCACGGGCCTTCTCGGCGGGCAATTCCGCGATGTTCCTGCTGTTCGGCTGCTCGATGTCCGATGTGTTCTTCTTCGCACAGTTCCTGCAAACCGCCCTGCATTACGGTGCCCTTGCCACCGGTCTCCGGCTCGCGCCGTGGACGGTGGCGGTCTTCATCGGTTCTCCGATTGCCGGGAAGCTGGTGTCCCGATTCGGTGAACGCCCGCTCGTAGTGGCCGGATTGCTGCTACAGGCGATCGCGTCTGGCTGGATCGCGCTCATCGCGGCTCCGGGCATGACCTACCTGGAAATGGTTCTTCCGTTTGTGATCAGCGGCGCCGGCATCGCGCTGGCGGTCCCAGCGGTGATGGCGACGGTGTTCTCCTCCGTTCCGCCGGCGGCCGTCGGTGCGGCGTCGGGACGTCCACCACCATGCGTCAGCTCGGTGGCGCTTTCGGCATCGCGGTTTCGGTATCGGTTTTCGCCACCATCGGCGGCTATGGCTCGCCGAAGGAGTTCAGTGACGGGTTCAGCGCGGCGATCGCCACGGCCGCGACGCTGGCACTCCTCGGTGCGGTGGCCGGCCTGGTGATTCCCGGACGGCAGACGCCGGTGACACCCACGCGACAGACGGAAGTTGTCGAGGCGTAGATTGCCACGAGTGGGACACGGCCCCGTGCCGGAAGCTGTGCCGCAGAACCCATTTCCTGGTCGTTGACCAGAGGCGAAGGGACCGCAGATGAGGTTACCGAACACCGCATACACCGCTCGCCCGTGGCGTATCCACGAGTTGGTGGGTGAATTCGTACTCGAGGACGTCTGGAAGTTGCCAACGCCCGGCGGTCCCGATGAATTCGCTCGGTTTGTGGAAATCTACTCGGACGAATCCAGGTCGAAGGGTTCGTTCATAGCGAATGCGCTGTTCGAAATTCGCTGGAAGCTCGGGGCGCTGCTAGGCTTGGACGAGTCGAACGCAGGCCTGGACTCCCGAGTGTCGTCGCTGCGGGACCGGTTGCCCGAAGATCTGCGTACCGGTCCGCGTGGACCCGATTTCGGCGTGTTCACCTCGCTGTATCTGACGGACGACGAGTGGGCGGCCGAGCTGGCCAACCGGACCTGCCACGCGGTGATGCACATGGGCTGGGTCTCGGACGGAGCCGGTTGCTACCACGCCGAGATGGCCGTGCTGGTGAAGCCCAACGGCCTGTTCGGGAAGCTGTACATGGCCGGGATCAAACCGTTCCGGCACTGGCTTGTGTACCCGCCTATTTTCAGGTCGATCGCCAGAGAATGGCAGCGCCGCAACGTCGGCCGGATCGCCGACTAGTCCGTGTGGTTCCGGTGTGCCCCACGGCCCTCGCTTCGTGGGGCACACCGAAGTCGACACTGTAAGTGCCTTGTCGTAAGAGCTTTTTCTGTTTCGTGAGCCTCGGTGATCCTGCATTCGACGCTTACGTGTGCGGGTTGGAAAGGTCTGAAAGTCATGCAGGTGAGTGAGAACGAGCGATCGCCCGGCGGCCGGCCGATTCCGGTGAATGAGCGTGCCGTTGCCGTAGTCGGCATGTCGTGCCGTGTCCCGGGTGCCGACAACATACGTGCCTTCTGGCGGATGTTGAGCGACGGTGCCGACGCGATCACCGACGCGCCCGAAGGCCGCGGGTACGACATCCCGGAGCTGGCGCAGTTCGGCCGCGGAGGCTTCCTCGAGCGTGTCGCCGACTTCGATGCCGGCTTCTTCGGCGTCTCCCCGCGCGAGGCCGTGGCCATGGACCCGCGCCAGCGCCTGGCACTCGAACTTAGCTGGGAAGCGCTGGAGGACGCCCGTACCGCCCCGGAGAGCCTGCACGGCAGCTCCACCGCGGTCTTCCTGGGCGCCGCGGGCGACGACTACGCCTCACTCGTCCACCGCCACGGCCTCGACGCTGTGTCCCACCACTCCCTCGCCGGGCTGAGCCGGGGCGTGATCGCCAACCGTGTCTCCCACCAACTGGGCTTCCACGGACCGAGTGTCACGGTGGACACCGCGCAGTCCTCGTCGTTGGTCGCCGTGCACCTGGCGTGCGAGAGCCTGCTCTCCGGTGCCGCCCGGGTGGCCCTGGCCGGCGGTGTGCACCTGAACCTGGTGCCGGAGAGCACGGTCGCATTCGCACGGGCGGGCGCGCTGTCCCCGGACTGCCGCAGCTACACCTTCGACGAGCGGGCCAACGGCTTCGTCCGGGGCGAGGGCGCCGGAATGGTCGTCCTCAAGCGGCTGTCGGACGCGGTCGCCGACGGCGACCCCGTCTACTGTGTGTTGCTCGGCGGGGCGGTGAACCACGACGGCGACGGTCAGGCCCTGACCGTCCCCGACAGCGACGCACAGCAGACCCTGCTGCGGGAGGCGTACGCCCGGGCCGGGGTCGAAACCCGTGACGTGCGGTACGTCGAGCTGCACGGCACCGGAACGAAGGCCGGCGACCCCGTCGAGGCCGGCGCCCTCGGCGCGGTGTTCGGATCCGGCCGCGAAGCCGGGCAGCCGCTGCTCGTAGGGTCGGTGAAGACGAACATCGGCCACCTCGACGCCGCCGCGGGTGTCATCGGCCTGATCAAGGTCGCGCTGGCGATGAAGCACGGGGCTCTCCCCGCCAGCCTCAACTTCGCCGAGCCGCACCCGTCGATCCCCATGGAGCAGTGGAAGCTCCGGGTGAACGAAGCCACCGGCCCCTGGCCCGAGGGACGCCGACTCGCCGGCGTCAGCTCGTTCGGCGTCGGCGGCACCAACTGCCACCTGGTGGTCGCCGACCACCCCGCCGCACCGGCGGAGGAAGCCCGACCGGAGCTCTCCTGCCCGGTACCGGTCGTGGTCTCGGCCAAGTCCGCGGCGGCACTGCGCGCTCAAGCCGGACGGCTGAAGGACTGGGTGGAGGCCCGTCCGGAGCTGCGCCCGGCCGATGTCGGCTACTCCACGGTGACCACCCGGTCGGCGCTGAAGCACCGTGCGGTCGTGGTCGCCGCGGACCGCACCGAGCTGCTGGCGGGCCTGTCGGCGCTGGCGGCGGGAGAGCCGTCGGCGCACGTGGTGACCGGCTCCGCGGCCGCCATCACCCGTGCCGTGTGGGTGTTCCCGGGCCAGGGCGCGCAGTGGGTCGGCATGGCGCGTGGTCTGTGGGACTCCTCCCCGGTGTTCGCCGCCCGGATGGCGGAGTGCGAGCGGCTGCTCGCCGACCTGGTGGACTGGTCGCTGCGGGATGTGCTCGACGACGAGGCGGCACTGCAGCGCGTGGATGTGGTGCAGCCCGCGCTGTTCGCGGTGATGGTGTCCCTGGCCGAGGTATGGCGGTCGATCGGCCTGGAGCCGGATGCCGTCGTGGGGCACTCGCAGGGCGAGATCGCGGCCGCGTACGCGGCGGGCATCATCTCCCTGGCCGACGGGCTGCGCCTGCTGGTCGGCCGCAGTCAGGCCATCAACTCCGGGCTCTCCGGCCGTGGCGCGATGGCCTCGCTGGCGATGCCCGCCGAAGAGGCGGACTTCGACGGGGTTTCGGTCGCCGTGGTCAACGGCCCCAACTCGGTCGTGGTCGCCGGTGAGATCGATGCCGTACACGCGGTCGTGGCCCAGTGCGAGGAGCGCGGCATCCGCGCCAAGATCGCCCCGATCGACTACGCCTCCCACTCCGCGCAGGTGGAGGCGATCCGGGACGACATGCTGCGGGTCGCCGACGGCATCGCGGCCACCGACAGCGGCGTCGCCTTCTACTCCACGGTCACCGGTGGCCGGTTGGACGCGACGGAGCTGGACGCTGAGTACTGGTACCGCAACCTGCGGCAGACAGTACGGCTGCACGAGACCGTCCAGGCGCTGGCGGAGGAGGGCCACACGCTGTTCCTGGAGCTCAGCCCGCACCCGGTGCTGACCGCGGCCATCTCCGACACCGTGGACACGGCGCTGGTCCAGGGCACGCTGCGCAGGAACGAAGACGAGCCCCGGCGCCTGCTGCTGTCCATGGCCGAGCTGTACACCCGGGGCGCCGCGGTGGACTGGCGGCCGCTCCTGGAAGGTTCCCGCTCTGTGGAGCTGCCCACCTACGCCTTCCAGCGGGAGACGTTCTGGGTCACCGGGGAGCGCGTGGAACCGACCGCCCTGCCGTCGGCCGAAGCAGCGCCCGTGGAATCCGTGGCGGCCCCGGCGGCGGAGTCCGCCCGGCTGTCCGACCAGGAGCTGTGGAGCCTGGTCCGCTCCTACACGATGGCCGTACTAGGGCTCGCCGACCCCAAGTTGGTGGAAGCGGACAGCACGTTCAAGGAGCTCGGCTTCGACTCGGTGACGGCGGTGGAGCTGAGCAGCCGGCTGGGCACAGCCGCGGGACTGCGGCTGCCGACCTCCCTGCTGTTCGACTACCCGACCCCCGGCGCGCTCGTCCGGCACCTGCGTACGGAGCTGGCCGGACCCGCTACCGACCAGCGCCCGGCCGAGACGGCCGCCGTGGTGGCCGGTGACCCCATCGCGATCGTCGGCATGAGCTGCCGGTTCCCCGGCGGGGTGAGCTCGCCGGAGGACCTGTGGCGGCTGGTCTCCGAAGGCGTGGACGCGATCACGGGATTCCCGGAGGACCGTGGCTGGCGCCTTCAGTCCGGCGCGGACTTCCCGCGCCGGGGCGGCTTCCTGGCCGACGCCGCGGACTTCGACGCCGGCTTCTTCCGCATCAGCCCGCGCGAGGCGCTGGCGATGGACCCGCAGCAGCGGCTGGTGCTGGAGGTGGCCTGGGAGGCGCTGGAACGGGCCGGTCACGACCCGGCCGCGCTGCGCCGCAGCCGGACGGCGGTCTTCATGGGCGCCATGAGCCAGGACTACCTGCCGCACCTGCACGACGTGCCCGAGAACCTCGCCGGCCATGCCCTGACCGGCAGCGCCTCCAGCGTGGTGTCCGGCCGGGTCTCCTACGCCATGGGCCTGGAGGGGCCCGCGGTGACCGTCGACACGGCGTGCTCATCGTCGTTGGTGGCGCTGGACCTGGCGGCCAAGTCCCTGCGGTCGGGGGACTGCTCCCTGGCTCTGGCGGGCGGTGTGACCGTGATGTCTACGCCCGGCATGTTCATCGAGTTCGCCCGGCAGGGCGGGCTGGCCGCCGACGGCCGGTGCAAGGCCTTCTCCGACGCGGCCGACGGCACCGGATGGTCCGAGGGCGTGGGCGTGCTGGTCCTGGAACGGCTGTCGGACGCCCGGCGCAATGGCCACCAGGTGCTGGCGGTGCTGCGCGGTTCTGCGATCAACCAGGACGGCGAGTCCAATGGGCTCACCGCGCCCAACGGCCCGTCGCAAGAGCGGGTGATCCGGCAGGCGCTGGCGAGCGCGGGCCTGTCCGCGGCGGATGTCGACGCGGTGGAGGCGCATGGCACCGGCACCGGCCTGGGTGACCCGATCGAGGCCCAGGCGCTGCTGGCCACCTATGGAAAGGACCGGGAGCGTCCGCTGTGGCTGGGGTCGCTGAAGTCCAACATCGGGCACACCCAGGCGGCGGCGGGCGTCGCGGGCGTGATCAAGATGATCACGGCCATGCGGCACGGTGTGCTGCCGCGGACCCTGCACGCCGACGAGCCGTCGCGCCATATCGACTGGTCGTCGGGTGCCGTGGAGCTGCTGACCGAGGAGCGGGCGTGGCCGGAGGCCGGCCGGCCGCGGCGGGCCGGTGTCTCGTCGTTCGGCATCAGCGGCACCAACGCACACGTGATCATCGAGCAGGGTGACCCCGTCGAGTCCGGGGAGCCGGCCGGTGAGCGGGAGCTGACCGGTGTCGTGCCCTGGCTGGTCTCGGCGCGCGGCACCCGCGCGCTGACGGGTCAGGCGGAGCGGCTGCGGGAAGCGGCATCCGCCGAACCGGCACCGAGCGTGGCCGATGTGGCGTTCTCCCTCGCAACGGAGCGGACGGACTTCGAGCACCGTGCTGTGGTGCTGGGCTGCGGACGCGAGGAACTGCTGGCCGGCCTGGACGCGCTGGCGAAGCGCGACCGCGCGGCGGGCGTGATCACGGGCAGCGCGACGGCCGCGCCGAACGTCGGCGTCCTGTTCTCCGGGCAGGGCAGCCAGCGGATCGGCATGGGCCGTGAACTGAAACGGGCGTTCCCGGTGTTCGCCAAGGCGTGGAACGCGGTGTGCGCCGAGTTCGGTCCGCTGCTGGAACACTCGATCGACGAAGTGGTGGCGGCCGAGTCCGGCTCGGAGGCGGCGCGGCTGCTGGACGAGACGGCGATGACGCAGCCCGCGCTCTTCGCTTTCGAGGTGGCCTCGTTCCGGCTGCTGGAATCGCTGGGGGTCACCCCCTCGGTCCTGGTGGGGCACTCGATCGGCGAACTGGCCGCCGCGCACGTGGCGGGAGTGTTCTCGCTCGCCGACGCGGCCCGGCTGGTCGCCGCCCGGGGCCGCCTGATGCAGGCGTTGCCCGGTGGCGGGACGATGGTGGCCGTCCAGGCCGCCGAAGAGGAAGTCCGCGCCGCGCTGAAGGGCTACGAGGAGTCCGCCTCGATCGCCGCGGTGAACGGACCCACCTCCACGGTGATCTCCGGCGCCGAGGAGGTGCTCGCCGAGATCGAGTCGGCGTTCGCCACCGAGGGTCGCAAGACCACGCGGCTGCGGGTCTCGCACGCTTTCCACTCGCCCCTTATGGAGCCGATGCTGGAAGGGTTCCGGGAGGTGGCGCGGTCGGTGTCGTACACGGCGCCGCGCATCGCGATCGTGTCCAACGTGACCGGCCGCCTGGCCCAAGAGGGCGAACTTGAGCAGCCGGAGTACTGGGTGCGCCACGTCCGCGAGGCGGTGCGCTTCGCGGACGGCGTGCGCGCCACGGTCGAGGCCGGTGCCGAGGTCCTGGTCGAGGCGGGTCCCGAGGGGGTGTTGTCCGCCATGGCCCGGGAAACCCTGGCCGAGACCGCACCGGACCTGCCGGCGGTCCCGATGGTCCGCAAGGACCGGTCCGAATCGCGTTCGGTCGCCGAGGCGCTGGCGCGGCTGCACGTCGTGGGTGTGCCGGTGGACTGGCGGTCGTACCTCACCGCCCTGGGCGTCACCGGACGCCACGTCGATCTGCCCACCTATGCCTTCGACCGGCAGCGGTACTGGGCGGAACCGGCGCCGGCGCGAGGCGATGTCACCAGCGCGGGACTCGCCGCGATCGAGCACCCGTTCCTCGCCGCCGTCACCGAGCTCGCCGTCGGTGACCAGCTGGTGCTCAGCGGCCAGGTCTCACTGGCCGGCGACCCCTGGCTGGCCGACCACGCGATCTTCGGCAACGCGGTGTTCCCCGGCGCGGCCTACCTGGAAATGGCGCTGCACGCCATGGCCGCCGCCGACTGCGGGAGCGTCGAGGAACTGACCCTGCAGACACCGCTGACCCTGGCCGACGACGCGGTCCGGCTGCAGATCGTCTGCGGCGCGGCCGACGGCTCAGGGCGGCGTGAGATCGGCGTCTACTCCCGTGCGGCAGCGGAGGAATCGAAGTCCTGGACCCAGCACGCGACAGGCGCGCTGTCCGCCGGCACTCCCGCGGTGCCGGACACGGCCGCCTCCGAGATGTGGCCCCCGGAGGGAGCCGCACCGGTGGAGCTGACGGACTTCTATCCGGAACTCGTCGGCCGTGGCTACGCCTACGGGCGGGCCTTCCAGGGCCTGCGTGCCATGTGGCGCCTGGATGACGAGGTCTACGGCGAGCTCCGTCTTCCCGACGACGTGCCGCACGCCGCCGGGGCGTTCACCCTGCACCCGGCGCTGTTCGACGCGGCCCTGCACCCGATGCTGGCGCTGCTGGCCGACTCGGACCAGACGCTTCTGCCGTACTCCTGGTCGGGGGTCTCGCTCCAGGCACTGGCCGGCACGGAACTGCGGGTCCGCGTGGCGCGCAAGGGCCCGCAAGAGGTGTCCGTGCGGATCACCGGCCCCGGCGGCGAGCCGGTGCTGTCTGTCGAGTCGCTGGCGCTGATGCCGGCCTCCGTCGAGCAGCTGACCGGTGGTGCTGTGGCCGACTCCCTGTTCGTGGTGGATTGGGCGCCGCTGGCCGAGCCGACCAACGCCGGCCGGCCGACACCGGAGCCGGAGTTCACGCGGGTGGCCGCGGACGGATCCGGGGACGTCCCCGGGACCGCCCGAGCGACGGCCCGTCAGGTGCTCGGCCTGGTGCAGGAGTGGCTGCGGGACGAGCGTCAGACCCCGCGGGCGATCGTGACGCGCCAGGCGGTGGCGGTCACCGCGGACGAGATCCCCGACCTGTCCTGCGCCCCGGTCTGGGGCCTGGTGCGGTCGGTCCAGGCCGAACACCCGGACCGCTTCATCCTGGTGGACACGGACGACCATGAGGCGTCCGAGCGTGCGCTGACCACGCTGGATCTGTCCGGTGAGCCGCAGGTCGCGATCCGCCGGGGCGTGGTGTACGTGCCGCGCCTGGTTGCCGCACCATCGGTGAAGGCCGCACGACCGGAGTGGGACTCGCAGGGCACGGTGCTGCTCACCGGTGCGACGGGCGCTCTCGGCGCGCTGTTCGCCCGGCATCTGGTGGCCGAGCGCGGGGTACGGCGCCTGCTGATGCTCAGCCGGCGTGGCGCGACCGCGCCTGGTGCGGCCGAGCTGGCCGCCGAACTGACCGCCCTCGGCGCCGAGGTCACCCAGGCCGCCTGCGATGTGGCCGACCCGGCCGCTCTGGCAGAACGGATCGCCGGGATCCCGGCGGAGGCGCCGCTGACCGCGGTCGTCCACCTGGCAGGCGTGCTCGACGACGGCGCCGTGGAGAAACTGACGGATGATCAGTTCGACCGGGTGCTCCGGCCGAAGGTCGACGCCGCCTGGCACCTGCACGAACTGACCAAGGATCTGGAACTGTCGGGCTTCGTCCTGTACTCGTCCGTCGCCGGGGCGATCGGCACCGCCGGCCAGGCGAACTACGCCGCGGCCAACACCTTCCTCGACGCCCTGGCCGCGCACCGCAAGGCAGCCGGCCTGTCCGCGATCTCGCTGGCGTGGGGTCCCTGGGAGCTCGGTATGGCGGGTGAGCTCAGCCAGACCGACCTGGCGCGGTTCCGGCGCAACGGCATGGTGCCGCTTGTCTCCGGGAAGGGCACCGCGCTGTTCGACGCGGCGCTCGAGCTGGATGCCGCACTGGCGGTTCCTGTCGTGCTCGACAAGGCCGCGTTGCAGGAACTGGAAAACGTGCCCGCGCTGCTGCGCGGCATGATCAAACCGCAGAGCAAGCGTGCCGAGGAACCGGCCGAGCCGGCGCTCGTCCAGCGCCTGGAGGCCCTGCCGGCCGACGAGCAGCTGAACGAGTTGGTGGAACTGCTGCTCACCACCGCGGCGATGGTGCTGGGCTACCCGTCCGCCGACGACATCGACGCGGACCTGTCCTTCAAGGAGATCGGCTTCGACTCCCTGAGCGGAGTGGAGTTCCGCAACCAGGTCAAGAAGGACACAGGAGTGCAGATCCCACCGACGGTGATCTTCAACTACCCGACCCCGGCGGCGCTGGCGGGACGTCTGCGGGAGCTGCTCTTCCCGCAGGACGCGGCTGACGCGGAGCCGCAGGACAACGACGAGGACCTGATGGCGGACGAGGCGGACGACGAGATCGACGCCATGGACGTCGAGAACCTCATCCAGCTTGTTTTCGAGGAGCAGTAGGACGATGAATCCTGAAGACCTGAAGGCCGTCCGGCAGTTCGTCAAGAACGAACTCGGCGGCGACAACGCACAACTGGACGCACTGTCGGAGAAGCCCCTGGAGCTTTACGACAAGTTCCGACAGACCGGGCTCGCGAACTGGTGGCTCCCCGAGGAACTCGGCGGCCGCGGGCTCGGCCTCGAGGACAGCGTCGAGATCGTCAACGAGATCGCCTACGGTGACGCCGGCGTGGCCTTCACGCTGTTCATCTCGGTCCTGGGCACCAGCATGGTGCAGCTGTACGGGTCCGACGAACTCAAGGCCCGCTACCTGGCACCCATGGCGGCCGGTGGTTCCTTCTGCGCCACCCTGGGCAGCGAACGCGCTGCGGGCAGCGAACTCAACAAGATCGAGACGGTGGCCGCGCAGGACGGCAACGAACTGGTCGTCACCGGCGAGAAGTTCTTCTCCACCAATACCGATTTCGCGGACTTCCTGATTGTCGTCGCCAGAGCGGCGGACAACCCGGACACGCACCACGCGGTTCTGGTGCCGAGGGACACACCCGGAGTCGAGATCGTCAAACGGTGGGACGTCATCGGTCTGCGAGCGTCGCACACCTACCAGGTGAAGCTGGACAACTGCCGGGTGCCCGCCGCCAACCGGTTGGAGGGCTCCGGACTCCGGCTGCTCGAGATCGGTCTCAACGCCAGCCGGATCCTGATCGCGGCGACTGCGATCGGGATCGCCCGCCGGGTCCGGGATCACTGCATGACCTACGCCAAGAGCAAGCCCTTCCGGGACGGCACCCTGCTCGACAGCCCGGTGTTCGCGCAGAAACTCGGGCAGATGGAAATGCAGATCGACGTCATGAAGAGCCACTGCCTCAGGGCGGCCCGTGACTACGACAAGATCATGGCAGGTCCCGACGCGGGCTCCGTCTTCGCCAGGCAGGGCACGCTGAAGGCGGCGCTGACCGCGAAGATGTTCTGCGGCCAGGCGGGCTGGGAGGTGGCGAGCGTCGGCTCCGAGATGTTCGGCGGACTCGGATACACCAACGAGCTGCCCATCGGAAAGCTGCTCCGGGACATCCGCTACGTCTCGCTCGTCGAGGGCGGCGACGACGTCCTGCGGGACCTGCTCTTCGGCCGCTATGTGATCCCGGTGCCGCGCCGGTCGTAGCGACGGGTCCGCACCGTCCACGCCCCTCCCTTCCGGAGGGGCGTTCTTACTGGCCGGAGTGGGGCGGGCAGCAGCCGCCGCTCGAAGGCCAGGCCGCGGATCCCCCTGAACATCGGAGCGACCACCGCCATCCCACCGCGGCCGAACGCGACCTCGGAGGGCGATACGTGTGTCAATTTCCGTCTGTTCGTTGCCTGAACGTGTGGCCTTGCGGCCCGGGGCCGGTCTCCGTGCCGCTGCCGTACCGAGGTGGCTGCGTGAGCGACCGCAAGCCCTACAAGAGCGACCTATCCAACGAACGCTGGGCGCCGATCGAGCCCGTGGTCACGGCATGGAAGGTCCAGCACCCCTCCGTCAGCGGCCACGAGGGCCGCCACGAGATGCGAGACATCGCCAACGCGCTGCTCTACCGGTCTCGAACCGGCTGCCAATGGAACCACCTCCCGCACGACGTGCCGCCGAGCGGTGCGCGGTGAAGTACTACTTCTACAGGTGGCGCGACGACGACACCGACCAGGTTATCCACGATCTGCTGCGTTGGCAGGTCCGCGAGAGGAAGGGCCGATGAGCCGACCCCAGCCTGGTGGTGCTCGACACCCAGAGCCTGCACGCGGCCGCCGGGGGGCCCGCCGAGACGACGGGACGCGATGCGGCGAAGAAGGCGCCGGGCCGCAAGCGGGGACACCGTGACGAAGGCTCTGGTGGACCAGGGCTTGAAGAGGACCGTCGTGGACCATGGGGAGCAGGTGGGCATTGAGGTCGAAGTCGTCGAGCGCAACCCGGCCGATGCCGGGTTCGTCCCCCAGGCGAAGCGGTGGATCGTGGAGCGGGCGAACGGGATCTTGATGCTGCACCGGCGGCTGGTGCGCGATGACGAGCACCGCTCGGCCTCGGCCGAGTCCCGGGTGTACTGGGCGATAGGCGACGTGATGGCCCGTCGGCTGACCGGCGGCACGATCTCCTGGCGCGGCGCATGAATGGCGGAGCGGGAGGGGGAGATCACCGCGGAGGCGGAGGAGATCCGAGGGCAGATCGCTCAGCTCACCGCGGTGCTGGATGGGCTCGGCCGGGCTGCCGAGGAGGTACGGATCACCCGCAAGTGGACACAGCCGGCGAAGTCAGCCGAACGGCAAGCACTCGAAGAGGAGTTGCGCAGACTACGCTCCGTTGGCCAGCAACCCTCCTTGCCCCAGCGAAGACTGATCCTGGCGCTCTTCGCTGCATCCCTGGCGTGCTTCGGTGCCTTCCTCGTCTTCTTCCTTCCCTCTCAGTCACTCGTCCGCGACCTGCGTTCCACCCTGCGGCCGCACCCGCGCCGGCGGCAGCAAAGGTCTGGCGATCTCCCAGAGCCCCTCCGGCACGATCCATCCCCACCGCCCACTCCCCATGACCCAACCAACGACCAACTGACCATGTAGGACACGGTGTAACGCGTCGTCCACGATGACCTGGCCTCCCGGAAGATAGTCGCCCAGATCGCCGAACGAGGCGCCAGGACGCCCATACAGGCCAGCAACCGCTGGGTGTGGACTGCACGAACTCATGGATGAACAACTTCGGCAAGCTTCGCCGCTGCACTGAACGTGGCCGACGATGCGTGGCATTCTTCCTCGCCCTCCTCGCCCTCCTCGCTGCCGTCATCATCGTCCGCAGCCTGATCCGCCGCGCTTGGTCCACTCACCGCTGGCATACCTGCCCCTCCACGGTGGGGCGCATGGTGAGCACCCTCCTCGGTGGCACCGTGCGGGAGGCGCAGGTGCTGTTCTTCGCCGACGCCGACGCCGACGCCGACGCCGACGCCGAAGCCGAAGCCGAAGCCCGCGAGTGGGCCACCGCCGGCTCGACCCCTGCCCCTATAAGACCGTGTCCTCCCGTGGTGAGGCGGACGAGTCGCTTGTAGCAGCACAGGGCAGCGGCCAGGCCAAGAAACGCCAGGTACTTGCGAGGATTCCGTTCGTAGCGGGCGCTGAGTCGGCGGTAGCTGGAGCCACGACATGGTCCATTCGATGACCCAGCGGCGGCGCCCCAATCGTTCGCTGGACTCGCTGCCCTTGCGGGCGATTCGGGTTGCACTCGCAGCCCAGGCCAGCAGTGACTCAAGGGGGCTGCAAAAACGGATCAGCCGTCATCCCGCTCACCGTGGCAGAGATCCGGCGGCTCCCGGACAGTCTTCTGCCCCACCCACGAGCCCACCAGGACCCTGTCGGCCTGGAGAAGACACCGCCAAGTCATGGCCCGCGCTGCCACTACCAAAGACGCAGTTTGCGACCTGCCGCCGCCCCTGCCGGCCAGCGCGGACCGGGTGAGCGGACTGCTCAGGCCCGGCCGTGCACCTCCTGGGACCGGCGCGACAGTGCGTCGATGACCGCGGCGGCGAACAGCACTCCGCCGGTGATCACGAACTGGACGGCGACCGGGATGTCCGTGATCGCCATGCCCGAGGCGATCGACTGGATGATCAGCGCGCCGAGCACCGCGGACCAGGTCGTGCCGCGTCCCCCGAACAGGCTGGTGCCGCCGATGACCGCCGCCGCGATGGCGTTCAGCAGCAAGATGCCCGAGCCGGAGGACTGGCTGACCGAGGTGATCCGTGAGGCGAGGAACAGGCCGCCGATCGCGGCCATCGTGCCCGAGACCGCGAGCACGGCGGTCTGTACCCGTACCACGCCGATACTGGCGCGGCGGGCCGCCTCGACACCGCCGCCGAGTGCGTAGACATGTCGTCCGTAGTGCGTGCCGCGCAGGAGCACGTCCAGTCCGGCCACCACGACGAGGAAGATCAGGAGGGCCAGTGGCAGGCCGTGGAACTGGTTGAGCACGTACGCGGCGGCGAACGCGATCACCGTGAGCGCTCCCGTGCGCACTCCGAGCCCGCGGAGCGAACGGTGCGGCAGGCCGAGGGCCCGGCGGCGGCACCTGTCGCGGTAGGAGATGACGAAGTGCAGGCCTGCTCCGAGCGCCGCCAGACCGTAGGCGACGCCGTCGTTGCTGAAGTAGTAGCTGGTCAGCTTGGCGACCAGGCCGTTTTCGTCGAGGTCGATGGTGCCGCTGGTGCCGAGGACGTAGAGCATGAGGCCGTTCCAGGTCAGCAGCCCCGCGAGCGTGACGACGAACGCGGGCACGCGGGTCCTGGCGAAGGAGAAGCCCTGGATGGTGCCGGCCGCTGTGCCTGAGAGCACCGCGAGGATGACGGCGAGCCATTCCGGGACGCCGTTGTTGACGCTCAGGACGGCGAAGACGGCTCCCGCGAGGCCGCTGATCGAACCGACCGATAGGTCCAGCTCGCCGATCAGCAGCACGAAGACGATACCGACCGCGATCAGGCCCGTACCGACGATGTCCACGCTGAGGTTGGACAGGTTCCGGGGTGAGAGGAAGTTCTGGTTGAGGCTCTGGAAGAGAACCCATACCGCGACGAGGACGAAGGCGACCGGGAGCGAGCCCAGTTCACCTGCGATGATCTTGTGCCGGGACGCGGTGGCCCAGCCCTCCACCACACGGACGATTTTCCGCGCGGGCTCCGGCCGGCGGGGCTGGGGCTCGGCGGCGGGGTCGGCTCCACGGTCGCCCGCCCACTTGCGGTCCTGTGTCACCAGTCCACCTCCCGGTGGGCCACCCGATGGGGAACGTTCTCCGCGGCCCCGGTGATGGAGGAAATGATCTCTTCTTGGGACGCGGTGTTGACGTTGAAGAAGCCGTTGTTGCAGCCCAGCCGCAGCACCGCGGCCCGGTCTGCGAGGGCTTTGACATCAGCCATGTTGTGGCTGATGAGCAGGACTCCCAGTCCGCGGTCACGCAGGTGGTCGACTAGGTCCAGGACTTCGGAGGTCTGTTCAATGCCCAGGGATGCCGTCGGTTCGTCCAGGAGGAGTATCCGGGGGTCGCCGAGGAGTGAGCGGGCGACGGCGACCGTCTGCCGCTGGCCGCTGGACAGGGACACGATGGGGGAGCGCAGATCGGGCAGGCCCCTCGTCAGGCGCTTCAGGAGGTCACGGGTGCGGCGTTCCATCTCCACTTCGTCGAGGAAGCCGAGTCTGCGGATCTCGTGCCCGAGGAACAGGTTGCCGACGATGTCGAGGTTGCCGCATAGGGCGAGGTCCTGGTAGACGGTGGCAATGCCGAGATCCCGGGCGTCCTGGGGACGCCTGATGTGGACCGTTCGGCCCTCCCATTCGATGACGCCCGTGTCCGCGGGGGCCACGCCCGAGATCACCTTGACGAGGGTGGACTTGCCGGCCCCGTTGTCCCCGAGAAGCGCCACGACCTCACCCGCGCGGATCTCCAGTTCGATGTCGGTGAGGACCTGAACGACACCGAAGCGTTTGCAGACGCCGCGCAGCGCCAGCAGTGGTGGAGCCGGCACGCAAACCATCTCCTTTCCACGCCCGGCTGTGGCGGACCGGCCTATCCGGTCAGCCCGGCCTTGTCGCAGGCCGTTCTGAGCAGGGGCGTGCAGATCTGCTGGACCGTGTACACACCGCCCTTCAGGAGGGTGTCCTTGATGGTGCCCACCGTCACTGACACGGGGGTGAGCAGGACGGCCGGAACCACGTCCCCGCTGCGGGTGCGCACCGTGCCCGTGGCGATGCGGTGGAGGTTCTCGCCGCGGGCCGCGGCCACGGCCATGGCGGCGCCCGCGGACGCCTCGGCGTCGTTGGGCTTCCAGACGGTCATGTACTGTTCGCCGCCAACGATGCGGCGCACGGCTCCGAGGTCGGCGTCCTGGCCGGTGACGGGGGGCAGCGGGGAGATCTTGTTCGCTCTGAGGGCGGAGATGACACCGGAGGCGAGGGCGTCGTTGGCGGAGTAGACACCGTCGATGTTGCCGGCGCCGAGGTCTGCGATGGCGCCCGACATGTTCATGTTGGCGATGTCCGACCGCCACATGGGCGTGTCGTACACCTTGCCGAACTTGACGTGACCTCTGAGCACCGAGAGCGCGCCATCCTTGAACAGGAGGGTGTTGGGGTCGGTGGGATCGCCATTGATCATGACGATCTGATCACCATCCGCCCGGTGGGCCATGGCCTTCAGCAGCGCCCTCGCCTGGAGCCTGCCGACCTCCTGACCATTGAAGGACACATAGCCCGAGATCGGGCCCTCGGCGAGCCGGTCGTAGGACACGACGGGGACGCCCGCGTCGTGTGCCTTCCTGACCGCGGCATTGAGCGCACTGGCGTCGACGGCCACGAGTACGAGTGCATCGATCCCTTTGGTGATCATGGAGTCCACTTGTCGCTGCTGGGCGGCCACGTCGCCATTGGCATTGGCGTGCTCGATCGTGCAGTCGCCGCACCGCTCCTTGATCCTCTCCTCCAGCAGAGGCCTGTCCTTGGATTCCCAGCGGGATGTGATGGCGTCCGGCAGCAGCAGACCGATCCTGGGACCGCTTCCGGCGTAGCCACCGGTCCCGCCCCCCTGTCCACAGGCCGCAAGCGCCACGCCCATCGACACGGCGACCACGGCGACCACAACATCCCGTATGCAGGTCTTCATGTGAGAGACCTCCCTGGGCCTTGCCACCGGGCCGGCCGGAGCCTGTGAACGCCCGCAGCCACCCAGGTCCGCAGGTCGGGGCGGCCGTGGACCAACCGGCTCAAGTGTGCAGCATGGCGTGCTGCACGGCGCGCGTGCACGACGGGACCAGTCGCCCCGTGAGCACCGGTGCCTCCCTCGGTGCGCATGGCGTACGCGGTCTCCTCACCCGTCCGCGCCACAAGACGGCCACGTCGTCAGTCTGGCATCGGCTGCGGTGACCTGCGAGCGCAGTGCACAGCCTTGATCGTTTCCCCGGCCGCGGTGAGGGCCAGTGTCGGTTCCGTTGCCGGGCTGTGGGATCTCTTTGGGATCGACGGCCATGATGTATGACCAGCCGCGTTCCTCCAGAGCAAGCCGGAAGGAGACGCTGCGGCCGTAGCCTGCATCCGCCACGATCACCGGCACCGTCACCTCGTCCGGCCAGCCGGTCCAGCAGACCCAGAGCCAGACGCGCCTTGGAGGCATGCCCGACCTCGTCAGGGACCCCGGGCCGCCAGCGCCTGTGGTGATCACTGCTCCATTCCTCGGGCAGGAACGGACCCCACTCCAGCGGGCACGAAGCCGTGTCGGTGGCGGCGTGCACGCTGACCGCGATCTGGCAGTTCGCCCGTTTGCCCAACGCCCCGCAGGACTGGCAGGACACCCCGACCGAGGTGGTGCCGCATTTGGGAAACGACACGTCGTCGACCACCCATACCGCCGGGCAGATCGCCTCACCCAACCGCTCGGCGATCCGTCGCCACCGGGTCATGGAAGCGGGCAGCGCGCTGGGCAAAATGGCCGTCACCGTCGGCTGAGACCTCGCCCGACTTCACCACAGCCGGCGGGCGGCGGGCCGTCAGGACCAGGTCATCCCGCCCGCGGCTTGAAACCGCAGACAAGACTGCGGAGCCCAGCCACGACTTCGGGCCCTGAGCGACCTGGCCGAGCCCCATCAGCCACCAGGTCCTCGTTGTGGCCGGCCGGCTGGCCGGTGCGGCCGCGGCGAGGTCGAGGAGGCGCTGGGTGGTCGTCGTCATCATCAGCAGTATGCCCGTCGAGAAAGATCAGAGGCTTCGGGAAAGTGTCAGAGCGGAGGGGCACAGCCGTCGCAGGCGATCGCCGTGTCCGCCGGGCCAGGTCGGGCTTCTTGCGGGGCGTTCCTTCTGCAGGGCCGCGCGGACCTGCTCCTTGAAGGCGGTGAACTCCGGGCCGTCGTCCGGGCAGACCGCGCCGGGGTCGGTGCTCCGTAGGCCGCGGCGTGCCGGATCAGGTCGGTGATGCCCCCGTCGGCGCGGAAGCTGCCGCCCCGCACCTGCCTGCAGCCGGCGACCGGGTTTCGTGCTTGCGCAGTGCGCCCCGGACATCGACGGCGCACTACGCAGGCTGCCCGCCACCGCTGCCACTCCCCTCGGGCCACGTGTGTACCGCGATCCACGCCCGATTCCCCCGCACCGAGACGGTCGCCGCCTACCAGGGTGCTCGAGGACCGGTGCCAGTTCGACCAGGCACAGTTGGTGCTCTGAGTCTCCGTCACCACTTGGAGGCTGACGGCGGAGTTCTTCTGGCCGGGGCGAGGGTGATCACCTCTGATCCCGACGCGATCACCAGTTCACCTGTCGGGGCGGCAGCCACCGAGGGAACGGCCTTGGGTAGTGGCATCACGTGCAGCGGGCCGCCCGAATCCGGATCGTCCAGGTTCCACATCTGGACCGTGCCGGCCCAGCCACCGGTCACCACGACCGGCCGGCCGTCCTGCACGATGCAGGCCACTGTCCAGATCCGGCTTCCAGCGTGGAACGTCCGTAGCAAGAGGCCGTCGTGGGTCAGTTCCCTCACGTGGACTTCCCCGCTGTCCCCGCCGGTTACGACGACGGGCCGGCCGTTCCACACCGCGCACGCTACCGACCGGACCACGCCCGCACGGTCGAAGAACACGCCGGTCGGCTTGGCGTTCTCCAGGTCCCAGAGGTGGATCTCGCCGTTGTCGCAGCCGACGACGGCGACCGGCCGGCCATCCACGACCGTGCACGCCACCGCGCGTACCCCGCCGTCGTGGCCGGCGAGAGCACACAGTTCGGAGCGCGATGGCAGGTCCCACACGCGGACCAGGGACTCTTCGGCCCCGGTGACCGCGATCCGGCGTCCGCCCAGCACCGTGCACGCTGCCGCCCGTACCTCGCGCTTGTGCTTGCCGAGGAGACGGGCCTTGAAGGTACCCAGATGCCACAGCCACACGCGGCCCTCGCCGTCGCCGACGACGGCTTGGGGCACGCCGAGACGGTCCTGCGTGCAGGCCGCCGCTTTGGCCCTGGCCGGGAGGACGGGGAGGGCAGCCAGGCAACTGCCAGTGTCCAGGCGCCACACACGTGCCTTCCCGTCCGCGCTGGCCGAGACCGCAACGGAGCGGCCATCGAGGGTGGTGCACGCCACCGATCGTACGTCGCCGCTGTGACGGGGCCGGGGGCTCGCGTCCTCGGCGCCCGTGTCCCACACCCGGACTTCGCGGTCACGTCCGCCTGTGACGGTGAGGAGACGGCCCTCGCGCGACAGGCAGGCCAGTGCTGAGACGCCCCTGGTGTGCCGGGCCAACTGACGCAGTGTCCGGCCGCTTGGAAGCTCCCGCACCCGCACCTCGCCGGTGTCGTCACCGCAGACGATCACCGGCGTGTCCTCAAGCAGACCGAAGGCCACCGCCGTCACCGCGCCCGGGCTGTCGACGGTGCTCAGGGACGCGCCGGTGCGTAGGTCCCACACCCGTATGAGCCGCGGGTGGCGTGCGGGCCGGGCGCCCGGGTGATGGAACTTGTTCTGCCTGCTGCGGTCGCCGGTGATCGCGATCGGACGGCCGTCCCACACCGCGCAGGCCACCGCCGATACCCGGCCGCCCCTGTGCCCTTCGAACGTCCGCAGCAGCTTGCCGGTGCGTAGATCCCACAGCCGTACGAGGGCGGCGCCGTCACCGGTGACGACCAGGGGGCGCTCGTCGACGACCGTGCAGGCCAACGCCCGTACCCCGCGCGTGTGGCCACGCAGCACGCGCACATCCGTGCCGTCTTGCAGGTCCCAGACCCGTACGTCGCCGTCGCTGTGGCCGGTGACGGCCACCGGGCGGCCGTCCAGCACCAGGCACGCCATGGACAGCGCCTCGACCGGGAAGGTGCGCAGTAAGGAGCCGTCGGCCAGATCCCAGACCCGCACGTGTTTGCTGCCGTCCCCGGCGACGACGAGAAACCGGTCCGGGAGTACGAGGTAGGCCAGCACACGGACGCCGCCGATATGGCCGGTGAGCGTGCGTGTTTGCGTACCGGTCTGCAGGTCCCACACGCGGACGTACGGGTCGTCTCCGCCGGTGATGGCGACGGGGCGGACCTCGAGCTCCAGGCATGTCAGTGCCCGCACCCCACCGAAGTGGCCGGCGAGTGTGACTTCCAGAGCGAGACTCGCCTGGCTTGCGGTGGCCCAACGGGGAGCCCAGGGAAGGGCGGACGTCAAAGACGCCCGCAGGTCGCCGGTCTGATGACGGGCGGCGTCGACGGCGAGCAGACAGCGGCGGTCCGCCGGTGCCAGGTCGCGATGACGGCCTACTGAGGCCCGGTATACGGCCCGGATCTGACGGCCGCGCTCTGTGCTGACATGGTGCAGAGCGCTCAGCAGGGTGTCGGGATCGGCGTTTACGAGGTAGTCCGCGTTCTCGATCAGCTCTTCCAGACGGCCCGCCCGGACGGCGTGGGTGGCCAGATGACGACGAGCATAGGGATGGGCGCGGGACCAGTCGCGCGTGCCGTCGGCGGCGTACGGAATCCGGTCGAGCAGTACGGTGACGAATGCGTCGTGCGCCGCGGCCGGGCCGTTGTCCGTGGGGGCGGGACCGACCTCACGGAGGTGTTGGGCCAGGGCCTGGTGGTACAGGCGGTACGCCGAACGGCCGGCGTCGTCGACCTCCACGATGTACGAGCCGACAGCCCGGGTCAGCCAGTGCAGGTCGTCGTTGGTGTACGGCCGGCCGGCGAGGGCGCCGGCGAGCGGAGCCCAGACGTCCTCCCACGGCAGCCCCTGCCCTTCCGCCCAGGCCAACGGACGCAGCAGGTCACAGGCCCGATCGGCGTCCTCACCGAGACGGGCGCGCAAGTCCTGCCGCATGGCCTCGCCGGGCAACCGGGGCAGGCTCGAACGCCAGGCGGTGTCCGTCGGGTCGGGGACCGTGCCGGCGCCGGCGAGGGTGCTGGCGATGATACGGGCGACTAGGAATGAGGGCGTCGCGGCCTGGGCCACGGCTTCCGCGACGGCACGCGTGCGGTCCGGCTCGATGGTGCGGAACGGGCTGTGCGGGGCGGCCTGCAGCAGGCCCCGCACGGCGTAGTGGGTGAGGGCGGGCAGGTCCGCGTACGCTTCCGCGTCCAGGTCGATGACGGCCTGCTGGCCGATGCCCAGACCATCCAGGAGGTGGGGACGCACACCAAGCAGCAGGCGCAGCCGACCGCTCGCGTGCTCGATGAGAGGGCGCAGCAGGTTAAGGACGAGCGAGTCCGGGGTGACGGCTTCGTCGACCGCGTCGATGATCACGGTGAGCGGCCGCTCTCGGCCGTCCAGCACCGCCAGGAACTCGCCCGCGGTGGCGACCTGCTGGCGGGCGGCGGCCGCCATGCCGCTCAGGACCTGTTCGTCCGTGAGCTGGTGGGCGTAGATGGCGACGTCCACCGCGCCGACCGGAGGGACGGCGGCCGGGGGCAGATCGAGGGTGTGCAGCGGGACGGAGGGGCGGTGCCGTGGGTGGGTGAGGGCGGTGACCAAGCCGAGCATGGCGCTCTTGCCGGATCCGGGGCCACCGGTGACGGCCAGGGCTGTCGGGTCGGTGTGAGCGGCTGTCGCGCCGGGAAGGAGCCAGCCGGTGAGGTCCGTCAAGGCCCGGCGGCGGCCGGAGAAAAACCATGAGCCCGACCCGTCACTGGCATCGTGACCGCCCATGGCCTTCGGCAGTAGACGGCTGGTGAACTCCGTCTCCCGCCGATCGGCCTGGGCCCGCCACTGGACCGCTTGTTGAATCGCCAGGTCGATGCCGGCGAGCTGTGGGTTGTGACGGGGGTTGGGCAGGAACGCGGGCACCCTGCCGGTCAGACCGACCTGGGCGAGGGTGATTTTCTGGTCGCCGGGGCGGTCGGGATGGGCGTTCATGGCGGCGACCACTGCGTCCAGCGCGAGCGCGGGCGGAGCGTGCCCGGCGGTGGCGAGTTCGCCCACGGCTTCGGCCAGCAGATGGGAGAACGCCCCCACGTGGGCCTCCTCCGAGGGCTGTGCAGAGCTCATGATCACAAAGGCGCAGTCCGTGCTCCGCTGCCACTTCCTGGTGACGTGCGACAAGGCCGCACTGGCCAGTTCGTTCCCGCCTTGTCCCGCATAGCAGGTGTCCAGCAACAGGAGCAGACGCTGGACTCGGGTGCCCAGCAGAACGCTGCGCACCAGGTCGACGGTGCGCAGAGCGTCGTAGAGGTCCTCGAGGTCTGCGTCGGACGTCAGCAGGACGTGGTCACGATCCTCTTCCAGCACGTCGCCATGGCCGGCGAGATAGATGGCAACCAGGTCGTCAGGACGGCGCTCCGGAGCGCGGGCGAAGGCGCGTAAACGCTGCGTCAGCTGCGCCTTGTCCGGGTCCAGACCGAGGTCGCTGACGTGCTCGTAGCCGAATTCGCGGGTGAACAATCGGATGACCTGGTCGCGGGCCTCGACAAGGCCGGGTGCGTCCAATTGGGGCGCCTTGGGGTAGCGGGTGATGGCGCTGGCGATCAGCAAGCGACGTCCCGCTCCGTCTTCCGGTGCGGCGGAGGCGCAGAGGTCAGCGGACATCAAGCCCCCGGGCGATGGCGGCCCCGGTCTTCTCACTCGCCAGATAGCGGACGGCATCGTGGGCGTGCGAGCCGTTGTGCACTTCCAGGCACACCAAGCGCGGGCCGAACGCCGGACGCAGATCCTTCACCAGCGCCACGACGTCTCCCGCGTCAGAGATGTTCGTCCAGTTCAGCTCCGTACCACCGGGCCACGCTCCCGGCTCGGGCAGCAGCCGGTCGAAGATGAGATTCCGGATGCCCAGCGGGGAGCCCAGAGTAACCAGCATCCGCACTTCGTGCCCGGGGGAGGCACACAACGCCTCGTAGGCCACCACGGAGCCGAGCGAGTGCGCCACCACCACTCGTGTGTCCGGGCCAACGGCCCTGCGAACGCGCTTCACGGCTTCCGCCCGCACAACAGGGTCGGTGAAGTAGCGACTGACCTGTTTGAGGTCGCTGACCAGGGAACGCATCGTCAACCCGGAGAAGAACCGGGACAGTGACAGGGCCCGCAGCCCGGCCTGCACCGACGCCGGAACCCGCACCAAGGTGTCGGCGTCCGGCGACACCACCCCCTCATCCACCCGCGCGGACTCTTCCCACCAGGCGCGCAGCAACTCCTCCTCCAAGCCTGGACGCACTTCACCGGCCGCCGACATCGGATCCCCGACCGCCAAGGTCTGCCCTGCCCGATGGAACACGTCACCGTAGAACGCCACCTCGAGATCGCCGTGTCCCTCGGTGAGCGGCAAGCATTCACCTGACGACCCCAGCCCCTCCCGCAGGGCCGGCAGCCATGCCTTACGCAGCGACTCGGCACTGGCCAGTTGCTGACCAATGCCGTGCACGCCCACCACCTGAGCCATCAGGCCCCCTTGTGTCACTTTCAGTAGCAGCAAGGTGACATTAGGGCAACTCCGAGTCGCGTGTACGTGGTTATGGAAAAGACGGCACATGATGCGTTGCCGGGGCACTCGTCGAGCAGGACGAATGTTCTGTTCGCCGTGAACTGCAGCCACCGGCGAGCCAGTTGGGAATGGGTGAATCAGGTCTGGGCGTCCTTGATCGGTGTCGTGCTCGGCGGAGGCATGTCCTATCTGGCCCAGCTCACTACTGCACGCCAGGCAGCCCGCAGCGAGGACCAGCGCCAGGCCGCGCAACTGGCCGAGGCCCGCTCTTCCGAACGGCTGCAGGTGCTACGGGAGTTCATCCAGCTCGCGCATCAAGGCATATGCCTCGCCGAGGAACGCTACGGGGCGCCCGACTGGACCTCCGGATGCACTCCCTGAATGGCGCGCCGCCGAACGGAACCTCATCGAACGCCTCTGGGTCTGCGAGCGGATGATCCTGGTCCTGATCGGTCCCGACCTCTACCAGCTCGCCCGGGACTACGCGAGCGCGGTAAGCCACGTCCTGTGGGAGGACCTCGGCGAGACTGAAGCTGCGTGGGGCCACCTGCGCGTACCCATGAACGCCTTCCTCAACGCGGCCCAGGAGAAGCTGGGCTGAAATGGCCCGCCTCGACCGCGCGCCCCAACCCCCAGAGCGGCCGGCTGGTGGCGAGGGGCGTGTCCGGCTTGTCGGTCTCGCAGAGCCGGATCGCGCGATCTCCTGCGGCCCGGTCATCAAGGGGACTGCCCGATTCCACATAAAGCGGAAGGTGCAGTACGACGGGCGGCTGCCGAAGACCTGGATGAATCCACCGGTCGCTGTTCTCGCCCTTCGCCCGCAGGCTGCGTCTCTGCGTGAAGTCAAGTTGAAGCGCAGGGTCCGCTTGTGCCCTCGCAGGGCGTCCCATGAGATACCACCCCCAGCTCGCCCAAGCCACCGCCCAGCGTTTCCTCCTTTTCCAGCTGCGCGGACGCTCTGGGTGTCCAGTCCCGCCGAGGACCGGTTGTCGGCTGATCGTGTGGAGGGCGCCGCGTTTATGGGCCCGATCCGGTTGAGCTGGGAACTGCCGGCCGGAGTGGGTCGCGCGTCGACGACGGCGTGGTCGGCGCGGTCGACCCAGTGCGGAAAGCGGTGCACAGCCGCGAGGGGCGAGCGCGGGTGGAAGAGGGTTCCTCAGCCCTGTCCGGCGTGCAGCCAGGGACGGACGAAGTCGTGGAGGCTCTGCTGCGCGGCTGGGGCGATCACCGGATCGTTGACCGGCGTGCCGGAGGGGTGGAGGAGATGGTCGAGCCCGAGGAGGACCCGTAGTCCCGGGCCGGTGGTGCGGGCGGCGCCGAGGGCCGACAGCAGAGAAGGCATCGTCCGGCAGGGCACATTGGTGTCCTCGGTGCCGCAGGTGACGAGTAGGCGCGTGTGGTGCGTGATGCCTCGGGCGACGGACGGCGGGTAGAGGGAGTCGTCGCTGCGGACGAAATCCGCGTTGATGGGTCCGAACATGCCCTTGAGGAGGGAGGAGAGGGACGGCAGCAGCCCCGAGGTATCAACCGGGCGCTGGGCGCGGAAGTCCGCGATGGCCCTGGCCACGTCCCGGTTGTTCGACCATGCCTGCTGCGCGGTGAGTTGCCCTGCGGCGACAGCCCGGTTCAATTCGGCCGCCACCTGGAGGCGGATCAGGTCCAGCAGCCGCATGTCCTGCGGCGCGATGAGCGCGAGCCCGGCGGGCTTCGGCTGTGCAGCGTGGTCGACAAGCAGTGCTTGCAGGCCGCCCTCACTGTGCCCGGCCACAAGCAGCGCGTCTGGGTCGGCTTCAGGCTGGGCACACAGGGTGTTGTACGCGGCCACGGCCTGTCGGGTGTAGGCGGCCATGTCGGGAGCGCTGGTGCGTCCGCCCAGGCCTGTCCGCCCGGTGCCGTATTTGTCGAACCGCAGACTCATCACGCCGTCGTCGCTGAGGACGTCGGCCATGAGGGCCAGGTTGTGGGGAGTGTAGTCGGGCGGCTCGTCGCCGTTGCGGTCGGTCGGGCCGCTTCCGGGAAGCAGCAGCGCCGCCGCGAGCCTGCGGCCCGCGCGGTGGGCGGGTATGTGCAGCGTGCCGTATGCGGTGGTGCCGTCCGCGGTGAAGTGGACCTCACGGTCCACGGCGGGTACGGCGGCGGCCTGGGGGGCCGCGGACGCCCCGGCTACACCCGATACCGGCCCGGCCGTGACGACGGCGACCGCCGCCACGAGCGCGGCGATCATCTTGCTGCGCCAGAGGGTGTGTAAACGCATGTGTGCTCCTGATGAGCTGAAGTAGCGAGAGGGGGTCGGAGGACGGGGGATGGTGGTTTGCAGGGTGCAGAGTCAGCAGCCCCTGGCTGGAGGCCTGAGCCATGACCCGTCGGCCGGGGACACACTCAGTGGAGGAGGAGCGGCACGATGAGCACGGGGGTCAGAATGAGCCCGAGCAGCAGTACGACGCCTCGCGGGTTGCCGAAGTTGACGGTCCAGCCGATGCCGAACCGCTTTTGAACAAGCAACGCGGGATCGGCCCGGTTGACGTATACCGAGCCGAGCAGACGCCAGTACTGGTCGTCGTCGCGCCGCACTATGCCGGTGCTCTCCTCCGTCACCGCGCCGTCCTGCACGGGCAGTCGGAGTCGGCTGCCGCCCTGCCCGGTGCGGACGGCGATGCCGATCACCACGACCAGCCCGGCCAGGATGGGCAGCAGGATCAGGGCCGGGGATACCCGCTGGTCCGCGTGCCACATCCCCCACGCTCCGGCGAGCAACGAAAGGTTGGCGAACCCCGCCAGCAGCAGAAGAGAGATCGCGGTGCGAACCGAGAAGCGGCGGTGCCTGCGAGCGGAGTCGGCCGGCCGCGCCGGATCGAGATCCGCACGCGCCCGGAAGGACAACCAGGTCAGCGCCAAGAGCAGCACGGTGAGCGCGGCCTGGGCGAACACCGGGAAGAACGCGGTGCCGATCGACCTGGCGGCGAAGCGGTCAGCGCTGCCGGAACCGGTGAAGTGCACAGGAATGCGGTCCGGCAGTGACGGATAGCGCAGAACGCCCAGCACCGTTGTTCCGATACAGATGAGCAACGCGGGGACGGCCCATATCCAGGGGAAGCGCTCCGGATCGGTATGCAGCGCTGTGTCCGCCACCACGCCCTGCCGCAGCCCGCCGTACCAGTCCTCACGCCGCTTGACCGCCATGACCGCCACCCGGGCCCGGCTGTAGGCCGCCAGGCAGGCGGCAACGGTCAGCAGGGGAATGACGCCCGGCATGTCGAAGCGGAACACGGAGCTCACCAGGACTCCGATCGTGACCAGCACCGCACCGGACGCGGCGACCTGCCTCCGGTACTGTCTCCGCTGCTCGGCGATCGCTGGGGCGTCCGCCCGCGCATCAGGGCTCCGTACCCCGAAGGGCAAGGTCGGCCTGGTCAGTGACGGAAGCCACCACGCCACTGCCGTAAGCACGGCAGGTATGAACGCGTTGACTAACACATCTGCACTGTTCATGACGCTGATTCTCCTTGCGCTGCACCGGGGTTCGCGTGTCGTGAAGCGGGCGCGGATGACGTGAACGAGATGAGGACGGAGCGGCAGCTGTCCAGTACCGCCGGGTCGCCGGTCCCGTGGGCGACCGCTTCGGCGAGCAGGGTCCGAAGCCGGGTCTCCCACTCGGCGGTGAAGCCCGGTTCGGGAGGACCGCTGCGGGTGTCGCGCTGCACCAGGGCGCCGCTCTTGCGGTTGACCCGCAGCAGTCCTTCGCGTCGCAGTAGGTCGTACGCCTTGTTCACGGTGTGGAAGTTGATGCCCAGATCTACGGCGAGCTGCCGCGTCGAGGGCAGCGAGCTGCCTTCGACGAGCTGGCCGGAGGCGATGGCCTCGACGATGCGGTCCCGGATCTGCTGGTAGATCGGCACCTCGCTGTCCATGTCGAGGCTGAGGATCATGTTCCGCTCCCGCTGTTGCTCTGTTATACCTTTTATAGAACAGGAGGCGGTGTGAGGGCGACGGGGAGAGCATCAAGAACTTGACAAGGACGGCGCCGTCAGGCGCTCACACCGAGCTCCGCGTGCACGTGCGTCATGCCACCGCGCTCCTGCGCGTGCTGACCAACATCGAGGTCACACCCTGATCGACGATCTTCGCCGCAGACAACTGCTCACGATTCGGACGGCGTCAGCTTGCTTCGTGGATGGGGCGCCAGATGGGTGCGGAGGGGCCGTGGTGGAGCAGGTCGGCCAGGGGGTGCTGCGAGGACGGGTACGTCGTGCAGGATGCCAGGGGCCTGGCGGCCGCGCGTAGGGCACTGATCCGGTTCTCGACACCGGCGGGTCCGGTGCCGTCCAGGACGAACAGGACGCGGGGCCGGCTCCCATGGGGTTGTCACGCTGCAGGGGTGCAGTAGTGTGCAGTTCGGTCAGCGCTGGTACAAGGAGCGGCGTCCCGGGGGGCCGCATCATCTTCGAGAACGCCTTGTTCGAAGGGCAGTACCTGGACATGGCGGGAAGCTACCGCCAGACCGTGGTCAGGGACTGCAATGGAAGCGTGAGCCAGAATTGGCGGCTCTTTGCTTCGTAGGCGTCACTGCGGGTCCCTACTGCTTCCGTTCCGGGCGACAGTCTCGCGTTCGTGGTTACCGGGCATGTTCCCTGCCCGGTACTCGGACAGCGTTCCGTGTCTGGCCGCCGGTAAAAGACTGTGAGTTCGGATTTCGGTGGGGCTTCGTCTTCTTTGCTGCGGCCGTCCGCAGCAAAGAAGACGTGGGCAGTCGGCGGACATCGCTGTCCGACGTGCAGCGAGAGCAGCTCGCCGGCTTCGGCCTGGAACGGGCAATGACCGACACCGCGGTGGCTGGGGCCATATCGGGCGATGACGCCCGGGGTGGGGAGCGAGGTGGTAGCGCAGGCGTCACGCCGATCACCACAAGCGGGACGCGATCTACCGCGAACAGCAGCCCACCACCGCGGCAGGCCGGATCGCCTGCAGCCGACCTGGCCAGCGGATCCTGGCCCCGCGGCACTGGTCAGTCGTCATTCCGAGGGGCAGTTGTCCCACAGCCTGGACAGCTCTTTGGGGATTCCGACACAGCCGCCGCTGAACGGGGCGGCGCTGTGGCTGTAAACCCAGGGCTGGCCGTCCCGGAGGATGAAGTACTTGCGTGCACTGCCGTCGTCCTGGATGCCGACCCGCTCCTTGGGCGTCGCGCCCGGGGTGAGTTCGAAGGCGGTCGCGGCGTACCGCGTGTCCCCGCACTGCCCGTACAGGAACTGGCCCGGACGCGGCTCGATGTGGTGGAAAAGGGCGTTGTGGCTGGTGTACGCGCGGGTGACCGCCGTCTTGACCGTCGCGGTCGCGACCAGGTTCCGGCAGCCGGTGATCTTCGAAGACGCAGCCGTCACTTTCTGACCATCGCCTGCAGCCGCCGTGGTGGCAGGCTGAGCCCCGCCCGGAGCCGCTGCGGCCGAACCGGCCGCATGAACCGAACCAGCACCAGCACCGGTACTACTGCACGCGCCGAGAAGAAACACGGCGGACAACGTGGCAGCGGCCGAAGCCATCGCGCGAGGCATAGTGGAACGCATCGGAACTGATCCCCCCAAGAGAGCAGATGACCTGGAAACAGGCAGGTCGTGCCTGTCCCGTGCATGCCATCCTTTCGGCCGTTCTCGACGACAATCTCCCTGTCCCGTCACAGCCCTGCAATAACAAACCGCCCCTCCTGGGGCCGACCGCCCCCAGTCGCGTGACCGAACGTCTGCTGGTGGGGGGCTCCCCCCGCCTGGTGGACACGCTGATGCTGGATCTGCTTGATCCGGAGGAAGCGAGAAAGACCGCCGATGGCGATGAAGGACTACTCGGACGAGTTCAAGGCCGAGGCTGTGGCCCTGTACGAGTCCACGCCTGGGGCAGGACCGCGAACGCCGTGGCATCACCGCCACTGCCTCCCCGGTGGAGGGGAAGACATCGGCCGAGGCCGAAGGCGGCGCAGTCCGCCTGTGCACCCGGCTCATTCCCCTGCTGGACGCGATACCCCGGATACGGGGACTGCGAGGACGTCCGCGTCACAAGCCCAAGCGCCTGTTCGCCAACCGCGGCTACGACTTCGACAAGTACCGACGGCTTCTGCGGGACCGTGGCGTCAAGCCTCACATCGCCGGACGCGGCACCGCTCACGGCTCCGGCCTGGGACGTACGAGGTGGGTCGTCGAGCGAACCTTTGCTTGGCCTGAGTGCCGCGCTGCTGCCGGGCAACGCCGCAATGGCACAGGCCGACACCGCGCCCTCCGCATCCGGCACCCCCACGGCGACGGCGTCGGCGCTCCCACAGAGCACCAGCCCTGCTCCGAGCCTTCCGGTCCCGCCAACACACTCAGCCAGCCCTGCTGCCGCTCCGCCGACTGCGAACACCCGGCTGCCGGCCCCCGACGCCAACTGGACGGCCGAGGCCGCCATCAGCTTCTGGACTCCCCAGCGCATGGCCTCGGACACCGACCCCGGTGCATAGGGGGCTGTTTGTCCTCGGTGGGAGCCGTGCATCGTGAACGTCTTTCGCAACCTGATGCGCATCTTTGCCCTCTTCCTGGAGGGCGGATCGATGTGGCCTTTCCGGCCCAACCGTCCTGTATCGAAGGGGATCGTTGTTGCGCAATGCAGTTCGGGCCGTGGGCGTCGCCGGTCTTGCCGTAGTGCCCTTGCTGGGAGGGGCGGCGGGGGTGTCGGCCGCCGAGGGCGCGAGCCCGGCTCCGGGCGGCAGCCCGTCTCCGGCGGTCCGCCTGGAGTACCACGTGGCTCAGAACCTCGCCCTGGAGGCGGGTGAAGACATCTCGTTCAGCCTGGACGGAATGCCACCGGAATGGGACAAGGTCGAGGTCACCTCCCCGGCTCTGCAGGAGCCAATCACCCTGACGCCCCTGAAGAAGGGGTCGACGCAGTCGGTCCAGGTGGACGCGCCAGGAACAGACCACCGCGTCCGCTCCGGCCTGCGCGCGGGCACCTATCCGGTCACCGCGACGAGCCACGGCCGTACCGTCGCCACCGCACAACTCAAGGTCCTAGCCGAGAACACTGCGCAGATCTACCGGTTCGTCATCGGTCCCAGGAACGCGTCCCCCGGCAGCGGCACACCCGCCTCCCTCCGCCCGGGCAGTGACGTCCGGGTGGTCCTCACCGACCTGCGGGCCGCACCAGGGGAGGACTCCCTCACCGTCACGTCGCCCATCTTCAAGGGCTCGTTGACCATCAAGACGGACAGCCCGGACAACCCCGGCTGCAAATGCGACGACCCCGGCACGGTCTACGCGGGCCACGGAGAATTGCGAGGCGACGTACCCAACGGCCGCTACACCGTGGCCGTGGTCAGCCACCATGGGCAGCAGACCACGAAGCAGCACGTCACGATCGCCGGCCAGCCCGTCGCGGACGGCGGCGACCCGTCCTGGGCAGTCACCGGTGGCGTCGCAGCCACGGGGCTGGCCCTGGCCTCCGGCCGCGCGTTCGCGGTACGGCGCCGCCGCTCACGGAAGGCTGCGCCCTCCGCGTAGCGGCGGACCCGGCGGCCGCGGACCGTCAACCCCGGGCGGCTCGAGCCCGCACCGGTGGGCGCGCGCCGAACTATGTTCCCCGCCTTCCCCGCCTTCCTCGGTTCTTCCTTCATCTTTCCTTCGCTCCCTCCGGCCGCTTCCGGTCCGGAGGCAGTTCGTCCATGACTCAGAAAGCGTTCCTTGCCATACCTCACACAGACGAATATCGCGCCTCGTGGTCCTCGCGGCCGGAACTGCCCTGCTCCTGACAGGAGGGGGAAGCCTCGCCCAGACACAGGCCAGGGTTCGGGACGCCACATCGGTGCCCCCTTGTCCCCGGCGACGGTGCCGTCCGCCGGACCGTCCGCTGGAACGTCAGCCGCACCGTCCGGTGAACCCGCGCCCTCGGCCTCTGCCAGCCCCTCGACCGGGACCGGCACCGGGGAGCCCTCGGCCTCACCCTCGGCGAGCGCGAGCGGATCCGCCGCGACCGAGACCGGCGACGACGACTTTTCGGACGAGGACGCCATCCGCTTCTGGACGCCTGAACGCATTGCCTCGGCCACCGACCCGGCGCGGCCCGCGCAGCAGGCGGACCCGAGCGCCAAGGCCCGGTTGCGGCGGGCGGCTCCGGTCGATCCCGGCGGCCGACATGCCGACCGCGGAGCACATCCTCGGCCTGCCGTCCGTCGGGACGATCTTCACTTACGACACGGACCGACCACCCAGCGGATGCACGCGCACCATTGCACCGCCAGCGTGGTGGAGAGCCCCGGGCACAATCTGATCCTGACCGCGGGGCACTGCGACGGGGGCAAGGCCGTCTTCGTCCCCATGTACGCCGCCGAACAGACGCTGGACAAGCAGAACTTCGGCTTCTTCCGGGTCGCCAAGTTCTTCACCGACAACCGGTACGTGCACAACACCAAGAAGCCCATAGGTCAGCGAAATGTCCGGAGTCGTCCTTGCTCCGGGCGTCGTTCACCTGACGTACTTCGCCGACAACCAGGGCCGTCGGGCATGGCGGAGCTCTTTGTGGCGTCTGACGGAGACGGGCTGGCGGATGTACTTCCATCAGGGCACTTTGACCGGTTGAGCGGGTGGGACCGCCGCGCCCGCAAGGGCGGCGGTCGCCCAGCCGACCGGGATGGCTTCAACTGTTCAGCAGACAGGCGTGCGAGGAACGGCTCCAGCCGGCGGAGGTTGTCGGCGAAGGCGATGGTGTTGAACCCTTCGGCGGCCAGCCGTGGGTGCGAGTGCAGCATCGCCTTGTGCTGGGCGCGGACGACGCCCTCGGGCACGCGCCGGCTGTCCGGGCGCGGGCCCTGCCGCTCCAGGCACACCTCCAGCGGTGTGGCAACGACGATGGCGACGGTCGGCATGCCGTGCCGCTTGGCAGCCATCACCAGCTCCACCCTGATGTGCTGCTCGCAATTGGTCGCGTTCCCCGTCAAGTTCTTCTGTTCAGTCTTCTGGAGCCCGGGACTCCCCGGTGGGTGATGTGATCGCTGGCTCTGCTGTGTTGCACCGATTGGCGGCATCTGGTGGTAGGCGGTAGAGCCGGAGACCGTCACCGGCCCCACCGCTCACACGCGTCAGCGACTGGTCAGCCACCAAGTTACGGACGCCACCAACGCGCTCCCGGCTGCCGAGGCGGCGCCCTTGAGTACGTTGAGTACTACCACCTGCCGGTAACGACGCCACCGGCGCGTGGCAACACGGCGCTTCGGCAACCACACACGTTCCAGCTCTTTCATCCGGACCTCCAAACAACTCAGTTGACGAAGTGAGTCGACGGAGCGGGTGGGGTCGTCCCAGAAGAAGCCGACATGCCCAAGTTGAGCTTGGGGCAAGCCCTGCGGCGCCAGAGTTTCAGCTTCTCAATGGCCGGAATGGAACGACGTTGTCGGAGAGGGGAGCGCGTTCTGCCTGCCCGTCGCTCTCTTGAAGGAGAACCGCGCCCGCGAGGGCGAGCCGCGGCCGCCGTCACAGCGCGAGTCCGGCGGCGGCCAGCACGAGCCGGGCCAGCGCGACCAGTGACAGGTCGGCCGCGCACCGCAGTTGGGTGAACTTGGCCACCGCGAGGACGGACAGGACCCGGATGCGGGCGGCTTGGGTGTCGCCGTCCATGCACGCCGGGATTTCGTCTTCGTCCAGGCGCGCCCAGGGCGAGGAGAGCGAGCGCCCCGAAGGCCTTGGTCACGGGCGGCAGGTGCCTGTCGGCGATGGATGCCAGGCCAACGCGGCAGCCACCGTCATCATGACGCTCCTTGCGGAGAACGCATCGCTACGTGAGCACGCCACCGGCCGATCGGCCGCGGTCATCCCTATCCCGCTCAGCCGCGGGCAGGCGACACGACGGTGAACCAGACGTCGTGGCGTACGCGGGCGCCTGCCGCCGGTCAGCGGCAGGGGTCCACGTACGTCAGGTCGGGGAAGAACTGGTGCCAGCGCTTCTCCGTCGTCGGTGTGCCGCGCACCAGGCACAGGGTCCGGCTCAGCCGCGCCAGGTCGGTGTCGAGCAGGAGGGTTCCGGCACCGAGCGCGGGCAGGGCGTTACCGGGCTGCACCACCATGGCGTCCCCTTGGGGCGTGAACTCCTGGACGGTCAGCTCGGGCGTGGACGACCCGGTCAGAGCGAGCAGATCGCTCCCGGCGGGCGAGGAGCCGTCCGTCGCAAGCCGCCAGAGGCCCAGGCCCGCGCCCTCGCCCCATGCCGCAAGGAGGCCTCCATTGGACGACAGGTCGTGCATGATCGGCAGCGGGCCCGTCAGCGGAATCGGCGTGCCGAGCCGGTTCAGGTCCCACAGGGTCGGCCGCCCCGACGTGGACAGGCCGGCGAGCAAGTGGGCGGAGACCAACCGGAGTTCCAGCGGGTCGCTCTCCAGGGTTCCGAGCGAGCGGGCGGTGCCGTGTCCGGACAACTCCCAGACCCTCGCCTTCCGCACCCCGCCGTTCCCAGCGTCAGTGATCAGCAGCCGGCGTCCGTCGCTGGAGGTGGCGCTGGCAGGGTTTTTACTGACACGGGTCCTGCGGCGCGGGTTCCGGGGGTCGGAGACATCCCACACATCGACCCACCTGGGTGCCATGACGAGGAAGACATCCCGCCCGCCTGAGAAGACGTTCGTGGTCCCCTCCGCGTGGTACGTCAGGTGGCCCAGCTGCCGCGGGTGGGCGAGGTTCCGGATGTTCCAGAACGTCACGGTGCCGACCGACCTGTCGTCCAGTGCCAGTACGGTGCCGTCGTCGGTCGAGTCGAAGCCGAGCACTTGGTCGGAGGCACCGTCCGCCGTACGGAACTCCTTGCCGGGCTGGAGCCGCCCGTCGTCGTAGCCCCACAGCCTCAACCGCTTTGCCGTCGTGTCCTGGCTGATCAGGACCGCCCTCTTCCCGGACAGGAAGCGGGCCTTGCGCCACGGTTTCGGAAGTACGGCCTCCTGTACGGGCAAGCCGTCCGGCGTGCCGAGCCGCCATATGCGGGTGCGGCCGTCGCCGGTGCTGGTGGTCAGCCTCCAGCCCTTCTTGTCGAACCCGGAGCCTCTGACAGTCCCGGCGTCGTCCGAGGTCCCCGGCACGGAGTTCGCGGGTGGGTTCCACAGCCGGACCCGGCCGTCCGAACCGCCCAGGGCCACGCCCCGCCCGTCGGGGCGATAGCCGACCGAAAGGTCGTTCCCGCCACCTGGGCGCTTCGGCGAAGAGCCGTCGATCAGCGGGTCGGACCAGCCCCCGCTGGTGTCCACGGTGTAGGTGTGGAGTTGCCGGTCCCACGAGGAGGCCACCATGTACTGCCCGTCCGGGCTGAAGGCCACCCCGGACATCGTGTCCTTGCCGATTCGCAGGACGCCCGTGGCCCCCTGGGGGTGGTCCGGGTCTGTGACTTTCCAGACGTTGACCTCGCCCGACGCGCCACCGCCCGTTAGCAGGCGCCCGTCGGGGCTGAACGCCAGCGACTCGACCAATGCCTCGCGGATCACCTTCCGCTGCTTCGGGGTGTGCGGGTCGGTCGTGTTCCACAGCTCCACGGTGCCGTCGCCGACCGCCTCCGCGAGCGTGCGACCGTCCGGGGAGAAGGCGACCGCAGCCACGCGGGCGCTCTTGGCGCCGCCCATGGCGGTGCGTCGCGGGCGGCGTGGGTCGGTCAGGTCCCACAGCCACGCCCGGTCGTGGTCGGCGGCCACCGCGAGGGTGCGCCCGTCCGGGCTGAACACGGCGGAGAAGGCTTTTCCGGTGCCCGTCCGCAGCCGGGTCACCAGGCGCGGGTGGAGGGCGTCGCGGGTGTCCCAGACGAACAGCGCGTCGTTGGTCCCGGCGGCCAGGTAACGGCCGTCCGGGCGCCAGGCGATGACCGGTGTGTGGCCCAGCCTGAGGACGGGGCCGGGGACCGGCCGGTACGGGTCGGCGGTGTTCCAGAGGCGGACCGTGCCGTCCATGGCGGAACTGGCCAGCACCTTCCCGCCCGCCCGGTAGGCGACGTTCACGACACTGCCGGTGTGGCCGCCGAGCACCACCGGCGGGGCCGGGGACAGCGCTGCCTCCAGCACGGCGGCCCGGGCCTCGGCGGTAGGCGACACCCGGTAAGCCTCCAGGCTCAGGTCCAGCGCCGTCACCGGGTCCTCGTCCTGCAGCGCCTCGGCCTGGGCGGCGATCCGCTGCGAGGCAAGCAGTGCGGCCCGTTCCTGTGCGTAGCCACGCTGGACGTACGCCATGACCCCGACGCCGATCAGCAGCAGCGCCGCACATATCGCCGTACCCGCCAGGACACGTCGCCGCAGCCGGTGCCGGCGCTCGGCCCGGACACCGGCCACCAGGAAGTCGCGCTCGACGGAGGTGAGGGCCTGCCCTTCTCCGTCCGGGCCCAGCCACGGCCGCACCTGCGCCAGTCGGGTCCCGGTGTAGAGGTAGCCGGGGTCCCGGTCGTGGTCCTCCCAGTCGGCGGCGGCCTCTGCAAGCCGCTGGTGCTCCAGCAGGTCGGCACGGGCGTCGCGGATCCAGCCGCGCAGCCGTGGCCAGGTCTGCAGCAGCGCGTCGTGCGATATGCGCGCCGAGTCGCGGTCGGCGGTGATCAGCCGGGAGTCCAGCAGACCGTTCCAGACCGCCTGTATCAGGGCCGTGTCCCGGTCGGCGGCCCTGGCGAGCAGCGCGGTGGGGGAGACCCTACGCCCCACCGCCTCGCCGCCGGGGGTGAGGCGGACGAGGCTCAGCAGCAGGCCGCGCAGGGCCCGGCGGCCGGGAGGCTCCAGCGACTGGTGGAGCCGCTCGGCGCTGGTCGTCACCGACTGCCAGATGCCACCCGTCCGCTGATAGCCCGCCAGGGTCAGTACGGCCCCGGAGCGGTTGACCCAGGTCTCGGCGAGGGCGTGGGCGAGGAAAGGCGTGGCGGCGTCCGGCACCGGCTCGTCGTCGGTCCCGCCCCGGCGCAGGTCGTGGAGGAGCCGGTCGGTCAGGCCGTCCTCCAGCACCAGGCCGGCCCGCTCGGCGGGCTGCTCGATGACCGTCCGTAACGCGTCCAGGCTCATGGGCGGGACGGTGAACTGCCCCGCTTCCAGGGCGCGGACCAGCTCCGGATGGGCCAGGCAGTCGGCGTAGTGGTCGGCGCGCAGCGCGAGGACGACCTGCGGCCGTTCGCCCGTCCCCGCGCACAGCAGCCGTATGAACCGGGTGCGTTCCTCGGCGTCCGCGCAGTGGGTGAAGACCTCCTCGAACTGGTCGACCGCCAGCAGACGGCACGCCCGCCGGCCCGGCGCGGGCGACGGGAACCGGCCGGCGCAGAGTGCCTGGCGCACCTCGTCCTCCCGGCCGCCGCACGCCCGGGACCACAGCCCGGCGAGCGCGCCCAGCGGGTCCTCGCCGGGGCTCGGCAGCAGCAGGGCCGGCCAGGGGACGTCGTCGCCGCCCGCGCCGTGCCGGGCCTCCAACTCGGCCAGCAGCCCCGCGCCGAGCAGCGACGACTTGCCCGCGCCGGACGCGCCCACCAGGACGACCGGATGGTCCGAGGCCGGGTCGCGCACGGCGTCCACAAGCCGCTCGGTGAGCTTCTCGCGGCCGTGGAACCACTCGCGGTCGGCGGGGCCGAACGATCGCATTCCGGGGTAGGGGCACGGCACATCCGCCGGCGGCTCGGCGCGCGGCACCGGGCCTGGGCGGTAGGCGCGGTTCGGCGCCACGACAAGGCCGCCCAGCGTCCCGTCGCTGCGCGCGTACGGGCGTGCCGGGCCGTCCCGCAGTTCACGTTCGACAGCGGCGTACAGGTGGTCCAGCGTCAGCCGCGGAGGCCCGCTCGGGTCGCCGTCCTCCAGCAGCCGCAGCAGATGCCCGCTGAACAACGTGTGCCGGGCGCCCTCGGGCGCGAAGGAGACCGCGAACTGCGAGGCGGAGGTCAGCAGGAAGCTGCCGTCGGGCCGGGCGGAGGCGAACGGGTCGGCGGGGCGGCCGTCCGGAGCGGTCGCGCGGCCGGAGAAGCAGCAGTCGAGCACGGTGACGCTGCCGCTCACCGCGTCCCCGAGCAGGTCGCGGACGGTCCGGTAGGGGACGGCGGCGGAGACCCGGTCGGCGGCCGGGCTGGCGTGCGTGGCGAGGTAGAGCTCGTCGCGCGGGCCGAGGATGCCGTGGCCCACGTAGCAGAACAGCACCGGACCGGTGGCCTCGGTGACGGCCTCTTCCACGGCGGCCACCACGTCCGCCGCGATGGCCTGGGCCGGCACGCGGTGCACCTGCTCCATGCAGCAGACCTCCCGCAACACGCGGGCCAGATCGTCGAGTGTGGTGTCCACGCCCGGCAGCGCGGGCAGGGCGGACCCCGGAGCGTGGCTTCCGGTGCCGACCAGGACCGCGCGGCCGCCCGGGGCGGCCAGGCCGGTGGTGTCCGTCACGAGGCAGGGTGGTCGTCGCAAGCGCCCGGGCCTGGCCCGGGCGTGGGTGCGTCCGCCTCCAGGGCTGCGGCGAGCTGCCGCGCGAGCTCGCCTGCCTGCTGCCCGTCGAGCGGTTTCACCTGTGTGGAACTGACTGTGATCTGCGTGCCGTCCGGGCGGGTGATCGTGACGGTCTGGCTGCCCTTGCGGGCCTGCAGCCAGGCGACGACCGCTCCGGCGAGCACGGTGGCCACACCGCCGGGCGCCAGCAGCGCGAGGATTACGTCCGTGCCCGCGCCCATTGTGCCGGGCGGTGGCGCGGAGCCGGTGTCCCGGCCGACTCTGCCGCGCAGACCTGGCTGCCCGGCCAGCCAGCGGCGCAGGTCCTCGTGGAGGCCGTCTCCGGCGCCGCCGCTCTCTTCGTCGGGACGGATCGTCAAGGCGATACGCATGGCTCCCCCCGTGGGCCTGATATGCGCGTGTGTACGGAGGTCCGCATCGTAGCGCGGACGATGGCCGATCGGCCTGCTGCTGCTCTCCCGGCGGGAGGCGCTGAAGCGCTCGCGCAGCGAGATGACCGTCCTGGAGGTCGCCGCGTCACTGGTGGCACGCTGCGCGGTGCAGCCCGGCCCGGTCCTCCAGACCGTCGGTGGCGACGAGCTGCGGCTGATCGTGCGGGCCCTGCAGGAGACTGCGTACGGCCACGCGCGGTGACGCGGCCCCCGGCTGGGCATGGTCGCATAGCGAGGGGTGGGGAGTTTCAAGGCTCTGTCCGCAGTGCCGTGAATCGCCAGGTCAGCAGCTGGAACGGGGGATCGTTCCGGCAGGGTGTCGCCTGCCGTGGCGAGCGAGACGGCCGAGGATGTGCTGTTTCCCGGGATCGATGTGTGGGTGGAGCGAGTGAGCGATGCCTCCGGCGTCCTGGTGGTGGAGGCGGTGTCGACGGCTCGTCCGGGTCGGTGCCCGGACTGCCGGAAGCTCCCGATCCTGCTGCTCATGGGGGCACAGCAGCCGCTCGACAGGCATGCCGTCGACTGCGTCACCACAATCTGCCTCGCCGCCCACCTCTCCGGGCAGATCCGCGACGTCAACGACGACGCACGCGCCGGGCAGCTTTCCTTCGCCGAAGCGGAGCTCCGTGCTTTCGGCGTCGCACCCGCCGACCTCGGGCGCGCGACCAGCACCCCGCAGGTGCGGGAGCTGATCCGCTTCCAGACCGACCGCGCCGCTCAGCTCTGCGCCGAAGGCCGCACGAAGCTGGACACCCTGGCACAGCCCGCCCGCCGGGACGCCGCCACGATGCTGGCCATGACGGAGGCGACCATCACACGCATCCGTCAGGCCGACCACGACGTCCTCGCCCGCAACGTCACCATCGGGCGCACGCGCAAACTGGCCATCGCGGCCTCAGCCTTCCTGCGGCCTCGGGCCTGAGTCCGAGGCGGCAACCGGACGTGGGCACCACCCCCGCACACGTGTCGGCCTGGCGGACCGCCTCTAAGGGCCTGGACGCTCCACCGACTTCTGGCGAACGGCGAGGATCGCCTGCCGGATCTCCGGCCGGACGACCCGGCCGGTCCTGCGTCGTGTCCAGCGGCCGTTGGCGCAGGCCAGCACCAGTTCCCCGACATGCGGCGCTCACAGACGGATCAGCGTGCGCTCGCTCATGCGCTGCAATCCGAGGAGCTCAGCCTCCAGCGGGTCGAGGCCGGCCAGTTCTCTGGCCCTGGTCTTGCGGCGCTGGATCAGCGTGGTGCGGGCCGGATCGTATTCGGCCCGCGGCTCGCCCGGCCGGGCCTTGGCCGGGTGACCGTCACGGAACCCGGTGACCGCTTCCCGGCCGTGCTCGGCCCGCAGGCGGGCGCGCCGGAGCTGGAGCGGTGTCAGGTCCGCCAGAGTCCGCGGCTGGGCCCGCCGTCCGTCCCGGCCGGACAGCTCCCCCCCGCCTCCGCCAGGGGCTCAGGGCGGTGATGCATGAGCCAGCTGACCGTCCGGTCCGTTCGGCCCGCCGAGCTGACCAGGACGACACGACCGTGCTGGGGCTCCACCTCGTCGACGACCCAGTCGATGCCGTCGATCCGGACCCGGCCCCAGGCGCCAGGTCAAGCAGCCTCTGCGCGGCCGTCACCGGGACTCCTTCCAGCCCGCCGGCCAGACCAGGGACGAGTCGCCCAGCGGACGGCCCAGGTCGAAGCCGAGCGGCGGTGCCAGAGCAGATGGACCGCGTGGGCCCGGCCCACCGCCGGCAGCCGCGTCGCCTGTACCAACTCCCCGAACGCAACCGGCTCGTCGGCAGCGGCCGCGAGAAGAGCAGGCTGGCAGCATTGGCAGCCGAGTCGGCGTGGGGCGCCGGGCGGCCAATCGATGGAAGCCTCGAACAGCAGAAGTTTGAAAGCCACACCCGGCACCCCTGGGCGGGTGAACCAAACGAAGGGCTCACCGCCTCCCGCAGAACAGCGTAGGGAAGGTTGAGCGACGTGGCGGTCAGGAGACTGTGGCGGCTGGTGGGGTCCATCGGCGGGTGCGGGGCATCGCGCTGGAGATGCCGTAGTCCTTCTTGAGCTGCTCGGGGATGGCGTAGTGCATGACGCGTCCGCGGGTGAGAGAGGACAGCTCGAAGACGGTCGTGAGGTGGCCGAGACGGTCCAGGGCCCAGGCTCCGAGGGAGGAACGGTCCTCGATGGTCTCCAGGACGCCGAGGAGGTGGGGCACGGCCTTGACGACGGTGTCCCACGGGGTATGCGGCACGTGGAGCCAGTCGGCGCAGGTGTCGCCGATGAGGTACCGGATGAGAGCGGAGACGATCGGGTCGAAGAAGGTGCCGGGCACGATCTCCTCGTAGAGATCGATGAGCTGCCGGGTCAGATGCGCGCCCTCTTCGGAAGGCCCCATGTGCCGGATCATGTACAGGTCCAGGAACTGGCGGGCCTCGTCGAGCGTCTTCGGGGCCGCGTCCTGGTCGATGCCGAGCATCGCACCGACCACCTGCCAGGCGTAGTAGTAGGCTTCCGCTCCTTCCTGCGACATGTGGATGCCGAGGCGGTGCAGGGTGTCCAGCACGAGCAGGGAGAAGAACATCTGCCCGCCGATCATGTCCTCCTGACAGATCGGCACTCCCAGCGCGTCGGTGTCCCAGCGGTTCTCGCGCCCCAGGTGGTGGCGGATGGAGGCGTGCAGGAGGCGGACCTTCTGGGCGGCGGGGATGAAGCGGCTGCCGGCTTCGAAGGCGTCGGGCTGCATCAGGTAGACGGTGAACTGGCCCGTCTCGGCCATGCGTTTGGAGGGGTACTTGAGCCCGTGGGTGGCCGACAGCAGCTTCGCCACGTGCGGTACGACGTAGCAGGCGGGCATGGAGGCGAAGGACAGCGCGGTGGAGATGTGCACGTTGTTGTCGATGAAGAACAGCCGGGCCTTCTCCATTTCCGACCAGTCCACCCAGGACGGCGGGACACGGGTGGCCTCAAGGTACTCGCGCGCCACGTCCGGCAGACCCTCGGGAAGGGGAGCACCGGCGGTGGAGACGTAGCGCATCAGGGTGTTGAACGTGCCCACCTGGCCGCGTTCGAACAGTGCGGCGACGGTGGCGTCGGCGAGTTCGTCACCGGCCTGCCGCAGGGCGTCCATCGATGCCTGGGTGTATGTCATGGCGGGGCTCCTTGTCTTCCACGGGATCGTCCATGAGCGGCGGGAGGGGCATCGGCCGGACATGGCAGCGGGGTCGCGCCACCTCGGGTGCACAGGGTCAACAGAGGCGGTCCGCGGCCGACTGCGCCAGCGCGGTCAGGGCAGCGTCGGCGTGCGTGGGGGCATCCAGCTCGTGAAGCGCGCCGAGCGCCTCCTCGACTCGTGCGCTGATCATGGCCTCGATGCGGTCGGGTGCCTTCAGCCGGCACATCACCTCGCGGACCGCGTTCAGAGCATCCACGTCCAGACGGCGACGGCCCAGCAGGGCGTGCAGCCTCTCGCGGTCGTCGTCGCCGGCGAGGCGCCAGGTCTCTGCCAGCAGCGCGGTGGGCCGGTGGCCGCGTACGTCGTCGGCGTTGGCCTTGCCGGTGCGTTCCGGGTCTCCGAACAGGCCGAGCAGGTCATCCCGCAGCTGGAACGCCTCGCCCAGCGGCAGCCCGTACGCCGAGTAGCCCTCACGCAGTCGCGTTCCGGCCCCGGCCAGAGCACCCCCGATCAGCAGCGGCTGCTCGACGGTGTATTTGGCGGTCTTGTAGCGGACCACCTTCAGCGACGCAGTTGTATCCGGGCCGGCCCCGGTACGCAGAATCTCCAGGCACTCGCCTGCGACCAGTTCGCGGGCCATCACCGACCACAGGGGGCGGGCGCGGGCGAGGTAAGCGGCCGGCAGACCGCTGTTGGCAAACAACTGCCCGGCCAGTGCCATCAGCAGGTCACCCACCAGCATCGCCAGCGACCTCGCGGCTGCCTCACCCCGCGGACGACGCCGTACAGCGCCGCGTAGAGCGACATGGGCCGTGGGTCGCCCATGCCGCAGCGGGCTGTCGTCGATGAGGTCGTCGTGCACGACCGCGGCGGCGTGCACCAGCTCCATGGACGCCGCCGCCCTCACCAGCACATCGCTGTCCGGCTGCCCGGCCGCGCGCCAGCCCCAGTAGCAAAACGCCGCCCGCAGCCGTTTGCCGTCCGCGACCGCGGCCTCCAGCTGCTCGGCCACCGGGCCCAGAAGCGGATCGATCGCCGCGAACCGGTCGGCCTCCTGGGCGACGAACCGGCGCAGCACCTCGTCGACACGGATCTTGAACGCGGCCAGCTCCCACCGGTCAGTCATCAGCAGCGGTCTTCCGAGCCAGGGCGTGCCGGGCCAGGACCTCCAGGTGGGCCGGCGGGACGGCCGCGTACCGGTCCAGCACCAGACGCCCACGCGCCGCGAGGTCCTGCTCGGCCTGCGCCGCCAGCTCAGCAGCGTCCGAACGGCGCAGCAGGCCCCGCACCGCCCCCACGGCCGAACCCAGCGTGCTCACCGCCAGATCGGCCAGCCCTGCCACCAGCAGCACCGCCTGCTCGTCCAAGCCCCCGCGCCTTCCAACTTCTCGCGTCATGCTCTCCCCCCACAGCACATCTCGGCGGCGCCGGTCACGCGCCGTCCGTTCGAGCATCGCGTCACCCCAGGCGCGAACACGGAAGAACTCACGATCGAGTGATCACATCGATCGGCCGTACGGATCACCGCTGCTGCAGTCCCGCGCCCCATGCCAAGCAACGACCAAATGCTGGAGCTCTATGGCCTGTTCAAGCAGGGCATTCGACGCGGCGGCGAGCAGAGCGAACCCCCAGGGCGCTGGGGAAAGCCATCGGCGGGCGGGTGCCGGTGAGAGATCCATGTGGCCGACCCTGGCAGAGGGTGCCCGCCCCTGCGGATCTGGCAACGGAGTGACCGGCTGATCTCTGTCCCTGGACAGAGGCGGTTGATTGCCCTCCCCGGCTAGGGTCGGATGCGTGTGAGCAACAAGCTCCCCTACACGGCTACGCCCAGTACGCCGACCTGACGATGCGCGCCCCGGACGCCAAGGTGCCCGCGATGCTCCTGGAGGTCGACCGCGTCAGCAAGCCCGTCGACGACCTAGATGATCGATTCCAAGGGGTCAGTGGTCGAAGGCGATCAGTGAGCGTAGGACGGCTTGTCGCGTGTGGTCGTTGTGCCAGATCGCGGCGGTCAGTGCGAGGATCCGCTGCATCACCCGGGCGATGACGCCGCGGGGTGTGCGGCCGCGGTGATGTTCGAGATCGAGCTGGCCCTTGAAGGTCTCGTTGATCGACTCAATGACCTGCGTCAACGGCTTGAACAAGGGCGCTCCGGGCCGCTCGGGCTCACCCTTGCGGCCAGCCGCAGCAGTTGGATGGCATGCTCGGCCAGTTGATGTTCGAAGTCGCGGCCGAAGTAGTTCTTGTCGCCGATCAGCGTCTGCCCGGGTCGGTCGGCGACGAGGTCGGGTTCGGCCGCGAGCAGGTCGAGCAGGGTCTCGCGCTCCTCGGCCTTCGCACCGGTCAGCGCGAAGGCGACGGGCAGTCCGTGCAGGGTGCATACCAGGTGCAGACGCAGGCCCAGAAGAACCGGCTATGGCTGGCGCAGTAGCCGTATTCGGCCCATCCGGCCAGGTCGGAGCGCTTGACGGTCTCGCGCGAGCGACCGCACTCGACGGGTGTGGAGTCCACGAGCCACACGTCATCGCTCCACACGGAAGTGTCGGCGGCAAGAAGCCTGGTGATCCGGCGGAGCAGCTCGGCGACCTTACGCAGCCGCTTGTTGTAGCCGGGCTGCTGAGGCAGGTACGGGAAGAGATGCCGCAGGTGGCAGCGAGCGTGGCGGAGCCACTTGGCCTCGGAGGTGAAGCCGAGCATGGCCTGCATCATCGCGAGCGTAACCAGCTCGGCGTCGGTCAGCTGCGGCGCGATCCCTACCGTGGGCCGCCATGGCGCGAGATGCGGCGACTCCTTCAGCAGGTCGTCGGTTTTCGTATAGAGCGCGGTCGCGAGGGAGTCCAGGTCGGGCGTCACCACCAGATCGTGGGCTTCCTCGCCCTGATGTGCCGGGACGGACCGAGCGTTGTCAGTGGTGACGTATAGCGTGCGCGGACCAACTGGTGCGACGCGATGGGGGATGTACGGATGGATTTCCGGATCGAGCGAGGCGCTCTTGCCGAGGCCGTGGCCTGGGCGGCCAGGTCGTTGCCCTCACGTTCTCCTGTGCCTGTGCTGGGTGGCTTGATGCTGGACGCGGCGGAGGGACGGCTGCGTATCTCGGGCTTCGACTACGAAGCGTCTGCGACCATCGAGGTCCCGGCGGAGACGCTGACAGCCGGTCGGGTGCTCGTGCTCGGGCGCAGACTGCTGGGTATCTGCCGGGTATTGCCCGATGCGATGGTGGCGTGCGCACTGGAAGGAACGCGCTTCACGATGGAAGGGGGCGGTACGCGCTTTGGGCTGTCGACCTTGCCCATGCAGGAGTATCCGGCCCTTCCCGAGCTTCCCGCCTTTTGCGGAACGTTGGACGCGGCAGAGTTCGCGGCGGGAGTCACACAGGTCGTGATAGCCGCCGGCCGCGACGACTTCCTCCCGGTGCTCACGGGGATCCAGATCCGGCTGGATGGTGAGTCCATGACGTTGGCCGCTACGGATCGATACCGGTATGCCGTGCGTGTGGTGCCGTGGAAGCCGGAGGGGGCGGTTTCCGATGCGGTGGAGGTAGTGGTGCCCGGCCGCAGGCTGACCGAGATCTCCCGTGCGCTGGCGAAGTCGGGGCTGATCCGCATCGGGGTGAGCGGCACGGGTGGCTCGGGTGGTGGCTTGATCGCCTTCGAGGGAACCGGGATGTGTACGACACTGCGGTTGCTGGAAGGGCGGCTGCCGCGCTACGACAAGTTGTTCACACTGGACAGGCCGGCAGTCGCGGTCACGGAGCGGGAGGCACTCGCCGACGCGGTCCGCCGTGTCGCGGTCGTCGCGGAGCCGAACAGCCCGATCCGGCTCGACTTCTCCGTACAGGGAACTGTCCTCCTGCAAGCGGGGTACGAGGACGACATCGCTTCGCAGCAACTCGCGGCTACGTTGGCCAACGCCGATGACCTGGCGGTCGCCTTCAACCCCGCGTACTTGCTGGAAGCCCTCAACTCCTTCAACGCCTCCCAGGTGCGCTTTGAACTTCTGGGCCCCGGCCAGCGGGCACTACTCAGTGGCGTACCGGACGAGGATGACCTGGCACGCGAAGACCACCGCCATCTACTCATATCAGTACGGCAACTGAGCTGACGAACAGCCGGAGCGACCCCTTGGAATAGATCATCTAACTTGACTCTGTCGGGGATCTTGAAGCAGTGGAGGTCAACTGCCCAGCGTTCGCCAGGACTTCGACCGGGGGATGCCGTGCTGGTCCAGGAAGGTCTGGAAGGCGGTCGGCGGTCTCGGCGAAGAGGGTCCCTCAGTCGCGGGCTGACTGCTGAGGCGTTCGATGTTCACGGCGATGGCCGTGAGTACGTGTTGCAGGTGGGCTTTCGGCTGTCCTCGGTAGCGGCAGTGGCGCATGCCGTGTCCGTGAGCGAACTCGTTGATGGTGCCCTCGGCTCCGGAACGCACCGCGTAGCGGGCCTTCCAGTCGGGGGTCTGCTGCTCGGCGCGGACGCGGAGTTGCAGGTCGCGGAGTTCTCGTGGGGGAAAGCCCACGGTCCGGGCGCTGTCGGCGGTGGCGGTGCACCGGGTGCGGACCGGGCAGGGGCGGCACTGGCTCTTGGTGAACCGGGCCACGATCAGCGGGGCGGCGGTGGGCGAGGACGTCGGGTAGGGGCCGTGCCAGCCGGCGCTGACCTGGCCCTGGGGGCAGGTGACCTGCCGGCGGTCGAAGTCGATGTGGAAGTCGTCCCGGTCGAAGCCATCGTTCCTGCGGTGCTGGCGGGTGAGGTTGCCCGGCAGTGGGCCGCTGAGGGTGATCTGGTGTTCGCGCTGGGCTCGTTCCAGGTGGACCAGGGAGGTGTAGCCGCCGTCGACCAGGTGCTCGGCGGGCAGCAGCCCCCGGCGCGCCAGGCGGGCGTGGATACCGGGCAGGGCCTGGCCGTCGTTCGTGGCGGCCGAGGTGGTGGCCACATCCGTGATCACGTTGACGCCGCCAGAGGCACACGTCTCGGTGACATGCGCGGCGAACCCCTTCCAGCTGATGATGTGCCCATGGCGGACGTAGCGCGCCATAGTGTCGTAAGGGGAGACGACCGCCGAGGAGGAGGGCGGCAGCCCACCGTCGTCGGCGGTGCGCCAGCGCAGGCGGCCTGCCGCGTCGCGGTAGTAGTTCTGCACGACGATCTGCCGCAGGGCCTCGGCCTGCGGGCCGGGCCGGTAGCCGGTTCCGTGCTGGTGGAGTAGTTCCAGCAGTCGGCAGGCGTCGTCGCCGGCGGCCAGGATCCTGGTCTTGGGTCGGGTGGGGTTCTTGCCCAGACGGACCGGACGGCCGTAGCGGCGCCCCCAGTCCTCGTCGACCAGGCCGACCAGCAGGTGCCCGGCCGTGCGGGCGACTTCTTCCAGCGCGGCACGGACGGCCTCGGTGACCAGTTCCAGCCGGGTCAGGTCGCGTACCGCGGCCAGGACGTGGGTGGAGTCGGTGCGCTGTGTGGTGCGCTCGCGTACGAGTCCGGCCTCCTGCAGGCGGGCGAGCGCCAGATCGAGAAGTCGGTCGGCGCGGTCGTCCCGAGTGAGGCGCTCGCGGAAGTCGGCCAGCACACTGTGGTGGAAACCGGGATCGTCCAGCTCCATGGCCATGGCGTACTTGAAATCGATGCGGCAGCGGACCGCTTCCGCCGCCTGGCGGTCCGACAGCCCCAGCACGAACTGCAGCACGCAAACGGTGGCCAGCTGGGCGGGCGACAGACCCGGACGGCCGTCGCGCGGGTACCAGCCGGCGAAGTCCTCGTCGTGCCACAGCCCGTCCAACCGGTCCCGCACCCACATCGCCGTCGTACCGTCCGGGTTGCTCGCCCGCGCGATCTGTGCGGTCAGAGACGGGACTTGCTCACCGGAACGGGAACGGAGGGACAACGCACACCCCAACAGCTACATCGGCCTGCGGAACAGCCCCGATCATGCCCGTTGGTCATGTCGCTGGACCGGGAAACTCCAAGATCCCCGACAGAGTCAAGTTAGTGGCCAAGCTGCGCGGCTATCACGAGTGGTTCGAGCTCCTGGCGCCGAAGGCCGACGCGAACAAGGAGAAGGCGGCCCGCTCGTACGGAGGACCGGCAGTGCACGCCTTCCGGTTCTGGTCGCGCCTTTATCCGGCGACCGGACGGGAGGGCTACGTCCCGGTGGCGTTCCTGTTCACCGGGAAGAGCGCCGCGCAGCGACGAGCCGGATACGGCGCCTGGAGCAGGCCGCCCGCGCCTACTTCGCCGGCACCCCCTACCCGGGGAGGGAGGCGGGCATCACGGCCGTCGACTACCACCAGGCGGTGCCCGTGGTCGTCACCGAGCTGGAGCGGATCACCGCCGACCCGGCCGGTGCGGCCGGCGCGGTGTGGCGCAGGCTGGGGCGGGGGGAGTGGCAGACGCTGCACGAGGCTCTGGACAACCCCGACGGCGACCGGCTGTATGCCGTCCAGCACGAGCAGGCGTGCCGCAGCCGGGCGGAGCGCGAGGCCGCGGAGCGTGAGGCGCAGCGGCCGGTGTGCATCGCCTGCGGCCAGAGGTTCACCGACGACCGCTGGAACGCCGTACGGGGACGCTGGAAGATCGAGACCGACGGCCTGTGCCGACCGTGCCTGGATGCGCACCGCGAAAGGGCCGAGGCTGCGAGCGCGGCCCGTTACCCGCCTCCCACCTCCGCGGCCCTCTTCTCCCGGTCCGCGTTGCGCTTCGGCCACTGACGGTTTGGGTAGAGCCGCACCCGCGGGCGGGCCGGTGTTCGTCGCCCACCGACGCCCCGGCGCCGGGGCCGGCCGACGAGTTCTACGCGTCGGTGCTCGTGATCTGCGTGATGGAGAAGGAGAGGAACTCCGCGGGCCGGACCGGGGCGATACCAATCTTGATGACCACCTTGGCCGCTCCGTCGGTGTTGTTCGTCGCGTCGCAGGCCACGAAGAACGCCTCCTCCGGTGTGCGCCCCTGAAGAGCGCCCCCACGCCACTGGTCTGCCAGGAAGGAGGTGACAGCCGATCGGAGCCCGGCCCGGAGCTGCTCGTCGTTCGGCTCGAATACGGTCCATGTCGTGCCGGTCCGGATCGAGTCCATCAGGAAGCTGGTCAGGCGGCGTACGTTCAGGTACCGCCAGTCACGGCTGCTGGAGAGCGTACGGGCGCCCCACACGAGACTGCCGCGGCCTGGGAAGGAACGCAGGCAGTTCACGCCGACATCGTTGAGCTGTCCGTTGTCGTGGTCGCTGAGGTCGAGCTCCAGCTTGTCCACGCCGTTCAGGGACTGGTTCGCCGGCGCCTTGAACACGCCGCGTTCGGTGTCGGTGCGCGCCCAGACTCCGGCTACGTGACCGCAGGCCGGTGCCAGGCGCGTCGTGCCGGCCACGCTCTCCACGCTCGCCCACGGGTAGTAGATCGTGCTGAAGGCGGCCGCGTCGCTGTCCGCGGAGATGTCGAACAGCCTCGGCACCTTCGCGGCGTCGGACGGGGTGAGTCCCTGTTTCGTGTGCAGGATGGCCAGCCGGTTGACGGCCTGCGCACAGTGCTGGGCCACCGCACGGCCGATGACCGGCGCATCCTCCTCGTCTCGCCACAAGTCTGGAACCGCCACGATGTTGACGTCGGCGACGTCTTCCAGCGCGGAGAGCGCCGACTTGTAGCCCTCGACACGGCCACCGGAAGCGGAGACCCCGATCACGTAGCACGTCGTGCCGCCGCCGGTGAAGAAGCCTTGTACGGCATCGGGCAGGAACGACGTGGTGTCCTTGACCGCGTCCGGGTACGCCTGCGCGAACTCCTTCCAACTGCCGACCCGCGCGGGCTGCTGCGGACCGGCCGTGAACTCTCCGATGAACGCCGCGGTTGAAGTACCCGTGGGTGTGATTACGCGCGTACCATCCAGCATGGCCGGCCTCCTTGAATCCCTAGAATCGGACAGAGACGGATCCTGACGGACACGCCTGCCTCGAGCCTAAAGATCAACATGGCCCCTGATCAGGAACGTCTCTCCATCGAGTGAACTATGCGCGTTTCCCTGGACAGCGGGCGCGGCGGACCGGCAGGGCGTGGCTCACACCTCACCGCTGGCGTCCGGATCACACAAGAGGCGCAGGCCGCTGACAGTTACCGTCCGTGGTCGGTCGGAGCGCGGCTGCCGCGCTCGGGCGTCCAAGGTTCGCCGAGACGATCACCGGCTCGGAGGCTGGCTGACAGCACCGCACCGCCGCACGATTCCGCCGCCGGACGGCGCCATCACGCCAATGCCCCACATCTGGGTCTGCTTCGCGGTACTTCTCCGTCCTTCCTCCCGTTGTCCCCGGCGACGATCCCGCCCGCCCCGTTCATCGGTGCAGGCGGTGCCACGCGCCAAGAAGGGACACTCCCGCCGCATGAGCACGCACCACCTGGGCCGGGCGGCCGCCGTACTGGCCGCCGCTCTCGCCCTGGCCACCGCCACTACCGGGCTCACCGCGTACGCCGCCGACCCCTCCGACACGACGGGCAAGCACACCACCGCCATGCGCAGCGGTGGCGGTGCGAGGCAGTGCGGCGACGACCCGGATGGCTGGGAGCGCGACGGACTGTGCCTGAACGCCGCGGACAACCGCAAGGTCGACGCGTACCTTGCCCGTGCCCGCGCGGCGGAGCCGTCGATCAGCCGCGATGTACGGGCTGCCGCCGACCTCAGCCAGGCTGAGCTCGTCGGCTTCGACCACCGCCTGAAGTCCCCCGACTCCCTCAAGCGGAAGGTCGCCACGGACCTCAAGGAGCATCCAGAGCGCAACACCGACGACGTCCTGGCGCGCCTGAGTGACGCGGTGCGCTACACCCTCCAATGGCCCGACGGCGGCTACGTCACCGGTGTCACCATCGCCTCGGAGGTGCTGTCCGCCAGGGGCAGCGACACCACGAAGTGGTCCAACACCTGGGGCCGCGCAAAGGGCTACAAGGGACTCAACACGGGCTGGCGCGCGCCCGTTTCGCGGCAGCTGTTCGAGGTGCAGTTCCACACCCCGGCGAGCAAGTTCGCCCAGGAGGAGACGCACAAGCTGTACGAGGAACAGCGGCTGCCGTCGACCAGCCCCGAGCGCAAGAAGGAGCTGCAGGACCAGCAGGACGCGATCTTCGCCGCAGTACCCGTCCCGGACGGCGCTCCCGCCCTCGCTCCACCCGCCACTCGTGTGGCGCCAGCAGCCTGACACCCACTGCGCAGTCCCGGCCGCCTGCCCGGGACTGCCTGTGACTGGGCCCGGCTCACCGTCCACACCCTCACAGCCCTCCAACGAACAGGCCGTGCAAACCCTGACCAGAAGTGCTCCGCTGGGCCTTCAGCAGACTCGGATGAACTTGGCGCTGCCTCAGGAAGCCTGCCCAGCCGCTGTGTTATGCGACCGCTCCGAGTTCACCTACGGGAGGTACCAGACTCGGTTTCCTCGGGCCTACTCTCTGCGGTGGCCGCCGCTTCCGGGCGCTGGCGGGTGATACGCGGCTCCACTTGTCCGGTGACAGCGTCCGGACGGGAGATACGCCGATAGGGCCGTTCCTGGGATCAATCCACTTGCCTGTGTGAACCTACGCGGGTTCCGCGTCCGTTTTCATGTAGGTCTGCGGACGTCCGCTGGTAGGGAGGCAGCAGTGCAAGACCCGGCAGGGGCGGCGCGGCGTCGCCCGCCGTGTTCACCGGCTGCCTCTGGCGGTGTCGCGGCGGGGCCGGTTCGGCTCCCGGCCGATCTGCGTGGCGACCTGCCTGATCTCTGCCTCGCCATAGGCGGTGCGGATCCCGGAAGGGCTGTACCCGGCGTGGCGGGCGAGTTCCTCCAGTCCGTAGGGGCGGCTGCCGTGGAACTCCCTTGCCCAGGCCAACTGTTGCCGGATCCGGGCATCTGCGGCCTCCTTCTGTGCCTTCAGGTCGTCGAGCGCCGGCAGCAGCGGGTCCGTCTGGAACTCCTGACTCGCGGCCTCCAGGCCGAGAGCGTCGTTCTTGCGCTGCTCCTCGACCTGTTCGCAGACATCGGCGTAGCAGTCCTCGGGGGTGACGGTGCCCGGTTTGGGCATGGGGTGGCGCAGGGCGGCCAGTTCTTCAATCGGATACATGATGCGGCTATCGCGGAAGTTTGCGATTGCCGCAATGGGTTGCCGTGCTCTCAGAACGCTGGCACGCGACCGACCCCCGCGCCTGGGTCGATCGCTGCGCGCACAGATCATCGACGTAGCTCCAAGGCGAGGACGTGCAGGGCGCGGCGGGTCTCGCAGAGTGTGGCGTCGTCCGTGCACTGCTCACACATGCCAGGGTGGGAGGTGCGCGCCGCCAGCACGGCACGGCGCGTGCAAGTCCGGCAGGCGCGCGGGAACCAGTGGCCGCCGTCGGTCTTACGCTCGCCGAGGTCAATGGCCGTCGCAGTCGACAACGGCTCGCCGCCCCATACGCACTCGGCGCCGCGCGCCCGGGCGTCCGGCAGGACTTCCAGCGGCGGCAACAGGATGAGTGGCAAGAGATCGGCCGGGATGTCGACCAAGGCTTTGGCGGTCATGACCAGCGCACCGCTCTCCAGGCCTGCCGCAGCGGCTCACCCTCGGCGCAGGGGTTGGTGCCATCCGCACAGGCGGGCAGTCGCTGTAGTGGAGGATAAGCGCCTTGTAGGCCGCGTACGACGGTTTCGCCTCGAAGGCGTTCATGACCTCGACAAGCGCTTCGCGGCCTGTCTGCGCTGGTCGCTCCCCGGTAGGCGCGCAGGCTGTACGGTGCATGGTGTCGACGCTCCTCGCAGTGTCGGCCACGCCCCGGGAGGCTCCGCCGCCTCGCCGGGGTTACTTGTGCCCTACGACGCTAGTGTGATGCGCCTGAAATCGCAGGCTTAAGTCTCTCGCTGATTTTCGGTGGCTGGCGGAGTGAGCTTGGTGAGGTAGTCGGCGAGGGATTTGAGGATCTCGTCGGCGGTCTTGGTCCAGGTGAAGGGCCGGGGGTTCTCGTTCCATGAGTCGATCCAGGCCCTGATGTCCTCCTCCAGCGCCTTCACCGAGGTGTGGACGCCTCGGCGGATGAGCTTGTCGGTGAGCAGGCCGAACCACCGCTCGACCTGGTTGATCCAGGAAGAGCCGGTCGGAGTGAAGTGGACATGGAAGCGGGGGTGCTTGCCGAGCCAGGTCTTGATCTCGGGGGTGTTGTGGGTGGCGTAGTTGTCACACACCAGGTGCACATCGAGCCCGGCAGGAACCGCCTTGTCTATCGTGACCAGAAACTTCTTGAACTCGACGGCCCGGTGGCGGCGGTGCAGTTCACCGATGACAGTGCCGTCGGCGATGTTGAAGGCGGCGAACAGGCTGGTGATGCCGTGTCGCAGGTAGTCGTGGGTGCGCCGTTCGGGCATGCCCGGCATCATCGGCAGCACCGGCTGCGAGCGGTCCAGCGCCTGAATCTGGCTCTTCTCGTCCACGCACAACACCACGGCTTTCTCCGGCGGGTTGTGGTACAGGCCGACGACGTCGACGACCTTCGCGACGAACTGCGGGTCGGTGGAGAGCTTGAAGGCGTCCTGCAGGTGCGGCTTGAGGTCGAACTTCTTCCAGATCCGCCCGATGGTGGACTTCGACAGCCCGGTGCGGGCGGCCATGGAGGCCCGCGACCAGTGGGTGTCCTGGCCCGGGGCGGATTCCAGCGTCGCGACGACCACGTCCTCGACCTGGTCGAGCAGGATGGACGGCGGCCGGCCGGGCCGCGGCTCGTCGACCAGACCGTCCAGCCGCCGCTTGACGAACCGGGCCCGCCAGCGGTTCACCGACTGCTCGCTCACCCCGAGCTCGGCCGCCACCTGCTTGTTCGTCCCGCCCTCCGCGCACCGCAGCACGATCCTCGCGCGCAGAGCCAAAAACTGCGCGGTCTTCGCGCGCCTCGCCCAACGCGTCAGCTGAGCCCGTTCGTCATCACTGAGCACCAGCTCCGACTTGCGTCGGCCCGGCCGCGGCTCATCCGCAAGCCCGGCCATCCGCCGGGCAGCAAACCGCGAGCGCCACTTCCTCACCGTGTCCGCGGTTACCTTGAACTCCGCCGCCACACGCGTATTCGGCTTCCCATCCGCACACGCCAAGACGATGCGTGCCCGCTCGGCGAGACGGGGCGCCACTGCCCCGCCCGCCCAGCGCAACAACTCGGCGCGCTCCTCATCGGACAGCACAACTTCGACGGCACGAGGACCCCGAGACATGAAAACAGGCTACAGACTTAAGCCTGCGATTTCAGGCGCATCACACTAGTGTGATGCGCCTGAAATCACAGGCTTAAGTCTCTCGCTGATTTTCGGTGGCTGGCGGAGTGAGCTTGGTGAGGTAGTCGGCGAGGGATTTGAGGATCTCGTCGGCGGTCTTGGTCCAGGTGAAGGGCCGGGGGTTCTCGTTCCATGAGTCGATCCAGGCCCTGATGTCCTCCTCCAGCGCCTTCACCGAGGTGTGGACGCCTCGGCGGATGAGCTTGTCGGTGAGCAGGCCGAACCACCGCTCGACCTGGTTGATCCAGGAAGAGCCGGTCGGAGTGAAGTGGACATGGAAGCGGGGGTGCTTGCCGAGCCAGGTCTTGATCTCGGGGGTGTTGTGGGTGGCGTAGTTGTCACACACCAGGTGCACATCGAGCCCGGCAGGAACCGCCTTGTCTATCGTGACCAGAAACTTCTTGAACTCGACGGCCCGGTGGCGGCGGTGCAGTTCACCGATGACAGTGCCGTCGGCGATGTTGAAGGCGGCGAACAGGCTGGTGATGCCGTGTCGCAGGTAGTCGTGGGTGCGCCGTTCGGGCATGCCCGGCATCATCGGCAGCACCGGCTGCGAGCGGTCCAGCGCCTGAATCTGGCTCTTCTCGTCCACGCACAACACCACGGCTTTCTCCGGCGGGTTGTGGTATAGGCCGACGACGTCGACGACCTTCGCGACGAACTGCGGGTCGGTGGAGAGCTTGAAGGCGTCCTGCAGGTGCGGCTTGAGGTCGAACTTCTTCCAGATCCGCCCGATGGTGGACTTCGACAGCCCGGTGCGGGCGGCCATGGAGGCCCGCGACCAGTGGGTGTCCTGGCCCGGGGCGGATTCCAGCGTCGCGACGACCACGTCCTCGACCTGGTCGAGCAGGATGGACGGCGGCCGGCCGGGCCGCGGCTCGTCGACCAGACCGTCCAGCCGCCGCTTGACGAACCGGGCCCGCCAGCGGTTCACCGACTGCTCGCTCACCCCGAGCTCGGCCGCCACCTGCTTGTTCGTCCCGCCCTCCGCGCACCGCAGCACGATCCTCGCGCGCAGAGCCAAAAACTGCGCGGTCTTCGCGCGCCTCGCCCAACGCGTCAGCTGAGCCCGTTCGTCATCACTGAGCACCAGCTCCGACTTGCGTCGGCCCGGCCGCGGCTCATCCGCAAGCCCGGCCATCCGCCGGGCAGCAAACCGCGAGCGCCACTTCCTCACCGTGTCCGCGGTTACCTTGAACTCCGCCGCCACACGCGTATTCGGCTTCCCATCCGCACACGCCAAGACGATGCGTGCCCGCTCGGCGAGACGGGGCGCCACTGCCCCGCCCGCCCAGCGCAACAACTCGGCGCGCTCCTCATCGGACAGCACAACTTCGACGGCACGAGGACCCCGAGACATGAAAACAGGCTACAGACTTAAGCCTGCGATTTCAGGCGCATCACACTAGGACCACGACAAGTACCGCCGGCTGGTTTGGGACCTCGGCGTGAAGCCACTGATCGCCCGGCGCGGCACCGAGCACGGTTCCGGACTCGGCACTCAACGCTGGGTCGTGGAGCGTGCGTTCGCCCACCTGCACTGGTTCCGTCGCCTGCGGATCCGCTGGGAGATCCGCGACGACATCCACGAAGCCTTCCTCACCCTCGCATGCGCGCTCATCTGCTGGAGGCGCTTGAAGCCCTTGCAATAGGAGCGCTTGGAACTTCAACAAAGTGACAGGCTCGTCACCCGGCCGACCCGAGCAAGGCCAAGAATCAGGCTCCGGCGATGGTCCGGCCCGGCATCCGCTCCGCGAGCGCGGCCCGCCAGGCCGGCGCGTCGAAGGGGTCGGCGAAGTACTGCGTCTCGTGCATCACGTGTTGGTCAGCGAATTCCATGATGCTCACCGAGTACGAAGGCACACCGTCGTAGGTGATGAGGCATTCGCTCACCCACAGATTCGCATGGCCGGTGATCCGCTGGACGGTGAAGTGTCGGTCGGCCGGGTGCCCGCCGCGTTGTGCCGAGATCGCCGCTCGGCCCCGGAACCGCTCGCCTGACTGCGGGTAGTCCAGGATCGCGTCCGTGGCGTAGATGGCGTGCTCGGCTTCGGTGTCCCCGCGTTCCGAGGCCCGCCAATGCTCCTCGACAGCGGCCCTGGTCCGGGAGTCAGCATTCATGGCACCGCCCTTCCGTAGCGGTGACAGCCTAGGCGCTTCGGGCCACAGCCGACTGAGGGCAAGCCGGGCCTGGGCAGCCAGGTCCTCCCTTTGGCCGGATCGGAGGGCGGCAGCCGTCCACCGTGGCAACGGTGTTGAGTGACCGCCACCCGGCTCACCCCATCCCCGAGCCATTCTGTTAGGAGTTCTTCGTCCTGGTGCCGGGCGAGGAACACTACAACCCGATCGGCAGCGTCCACGGCGGCGTCTATGCCACGCTCCTCGACTCGGTGGCCGGCTGCGCCCCGTCTGATGCGCGCCGACCGGGGCTTCTGGTGCCTGCCCGAGGCGGAGATCAACATCCCCTTCACTCCCGGCATGTCCGCCCTCATCCAGTCCCGGCTGACCCCGCAGACGGCCCACCAGGCCATGGTCTCCGCCCGCCGTTTCGGCGGCCGGGAAGCCGCCACCGCCGGAATCGTCGATCAGGCCGTGGACGAGGGCGCCCTGCGCACTACCGCCCTCGAACTCGCCCAGGCTCACGCGAGCAAGGCTGGCGACAGCCTCGGAACCATCAAGTCGCGCATGTACGCCCCTGTCCTCACCACGCTCTGCGACACGACCAACCCGCTGGGCTGACGCCATGCCGGGGGCGGTCGTCGGCCCGGGCGGGGCACGAAAACCGCACCCCCACCTCCCGGCCCGTGATCGCTACCGTCCGGATGCGCCACGGCAAGCCAGCCGACTCCCGCGGCACCCCGAATTCCGTCGGCGAGGGGCTGACCCCCGCTCGTGAGGCTGACTGCACCGGTTGCGCAATCTGCGCGCCGACCCGCAGTTCTGCAGGGGGTCTCACCGCCGTTCGTCAGCCGTCTTCTGGCCAAGGATCCCGCATAGCGGTCGACCGGTGGCGAGGTATGGGACGCCCTCAAAGAGATCAACGACCGTCACTCCGAAGAGCCGCAGCCCAGCAGCGGCTTGGACCTCTCCGGTGAGGTGGTCGTCAGCCATGCTGAAGCCGCCGACGGCGCGGCCATCCTCCTGCGCAACGCAATCGACCACGGTCAGGATGCCGGGGCTACGAGGCGATCGTTACCGGCAAAGGATCCGGCACCGCGGTGTCGGGGCGCAGGGTGAGGCCGCTGTGCAGGAACTGCTCGATGTCGGTCGGCCCGAGTCCGAACGCGCGGGCGTTCCTTCGTCGTCCTGGGCGAAGGCGAGCAAGAACTTGCGGCTGGCAGGGTCGGCTTCTACTTGTTGAGGAATTCCAGCAGGTCCCGGTTGAACCTCTCCTTGTCGCCCGGCACCATCGCGATGCCGTGGGAGCTGCCCTCGTACACCTTCAGCTCGGCGTTCGGGATGCTGCGGCTGGCACGGCAACGGCGGTCGCGGTCTTCACCCTGCGGCTGCTCGCCCGTCGAGTCGAGGAACTCTGTGATGAGATCGCCGCTCTCAAGCAGCAGATGACCGACGTGATCATGCAGCACATTCCGCAGCTGCTTGCCTGCTACGGCGTGGGTCCGGACACCGCCGCGGCGCTATTCATCGCCACAGGCGACAATCCTGAACGACTCCACAGCGAAGCTTCGTTTGCCTCGCTCTGCGGGGTGAGCCCAGTCGAAGCCTCCTTGGGCAAGACACAGCGCAGAAGGCTCAATCGAGGCGGCGACCGTCAAGCCAACTCGGCTCTCTACACGATCGCCCTTGCCCGACTCCGCTGGGAGACACGCAGCCGCAGCTACGTCGAGCGACGCATCGCCGAAGGCAAGACCCGACGCGAAGCCATCCGCTGCCTGAAACGCTACGTCACCCGAGAGCTCTACACGATCACCATTCGAGCCCATGCTCGGCCCCGCGACCAGGCCCTGGCAGCTTGACATCCATAGGGGCATCAAGCTCGCGGTCCGCTATGAGGCGACCGTCCTCGTCGCGGCCATCAACGAGTGGCTGTGACCACACACGCGCACCGCCTTTTCGATAACCCGTTGCCCAGGAGCCAATCGGCCAGCTAGTTTCACCCAGCCGCCTGCATGGGTGCAGGTCGGCGCTGTCGACGAGGAGGTGTGGAGCACATGCGCAGGAGTGCCCAGGAGTTGAGCTCGCGTACTGACCTTTGCCACCTCCTCACGACGGAGACACCTTGTCCCTTCGCATCACCCCACTGACCGACCCCGCTCACGGGCCGCACGGCCGGCGTCTTGCCTGGTTGGCGTCGGACGCGGATTCCATCCCTGCCGGGACGGCCTTTCTGCGCCTGTTCGATGGCGGACAAGAGCACCTGGCCGAGCTCGACCTCCGTGTTCATCCCGCAGAGCGCCGCAAGGGCGTCGGCTCCCGGCTCCTCAACACCGCGGTAGCCACCGCCCGGGACAACGCCCGACGCTGCGTTGTCGCGCAGGCAGAAGCCGGATCGCCCGGCGACCACTTCCTGGCAGCACGCGGTTTCCGGAAGGTCCTCACCTTGAGGTTCACCCGCTTGCCACTGGCTGACGTGGATACCGCCGTCCTCGCCGAGATCATCGAGCGTCCGCATCCCGGCTACCGGCTGATGTCATGGCAGGGAACCGTCCCCGACGACCTCGCCCAGACGTTCGCCGCCTCACGCCGCGCCATGGACGACATGCCCATGGACGACACCGACTACGGCACCGTGACCTGGGACGTGGACCGCGTGCGGGCCGCGGCGAAGGCCGTCGAACAGCGCGGCGACCACCTGCACACCGTCGTCGCCATCGACGCCTCCAACGGCTCGATCGCCGGGTTCACCGAACTCGTCATCCCCGGCAGCGGCACAGGTGACGGCCAACACTACGGCACCGGTGTGCTGCCCGAGCACCGTGGACACGGCCTCGGCCGATGGATGAAGGCCGAGTCGATCCGACAAGCCCATAGGGACTATCCGGACCTCGGTGGCCTCCTGACCGACACCGCCGACAGCAACACGCACATGAGACAGATCAACGACGGTCTCGGCTACACACCCACGCACACGACACACCAGCATCAGCTCGACCTTTAGCAGAGACCGGACGGGCCGGACCGGGGCATCACCCCGCCCGGCCCGTCCGCGCTTTCGATACACGCGCTAGCGTGAAGGGCCCCGGCTAGTGGGCAGCGCCGCACTGCTCGGGACTCTGTCGCGCCGCGCCCGTCCGCTGGGCCGCCTCGTGCGGTCAGCCGGTACAGCCGGGGACGGACCCGCGCGGGGCGCAGACAGCTGGTGGCCGTCGCCCCGGCGACCGAAGCGGCGAACGCCCCGCCCGCCCCGGGCCCAAGGCAGAGAATAAGTGGTGCACCGCCTCTCTTTTCCGGACTAACACCGTGTCCTACATGGTCAGTTTGAGGAGGCGTTTGTAGCAGCAGAGGGCGGCGGCGAGGCCGAGAAAGGCCAGGTAGTTGCGGGGATGCCGCTCGTAGCGGGGTGACAGACGCCGGTAGCCAGTCAGCCAGGAGATCGTGCGCTCGATGACCCACCGACAACGGCCCAACCGTTCGCTTGAGTCGATTCCCTTACGGGCGATACGGACGCCGATGTCGTGGCTGTGCAGCCATTGCCGCAGGTCAGGAAGGTCGTAAGCTTTGTCGGCGTGCAGTCGCTGGAGCTTGGAATGGTCACCGTGGGATTCGTGTCCTATGTGGAAATGGGCGACCGTCGGCTTCAGCCCGAGGCTGTCGTGGGTGTTGGCGGCGGATACTCCGACGCGAAGGGCGTCGGACAGGACGTGCATCTTGGAACCCGGCCTGCCCCGGTCCACGGGCGACGGACCTGCAAGTTCGCCCCTTTTTTGGCGCGGACGTGAGCGGAGTCGAGTACCGCCCGGGACAGGTCGACCAGGCCCTGGCCGGCGAGCATCTCAAGCACCTTCCGGTGCAGCCGTCCCCAGACGCCCGCCCGGGACCAGATCAGGAACCGTCGGTGCACCGTTGACTTCGATGCCCCGAAACAGGGCGGCAGAGCCCGCCAGGCACAGCCGCTGACCAGCACGTAGACGATCGCCGCGAACACCGCCTCGTCATCGATGTTGGCCACCCCGCCACCCTGCGGCCGCACCCGCGCCGGCGGCAGCAAAGGTCTGGCGATCTCCCAGAGCCCCTCCGGCACGATCCATCCCCACCGCCCACTCCCCATGACCCAACCAACGACCAACTGACCATGTAGGACACGGTGTTGGAGACGGGCCGAGTCATGCTGTCGTGGCCTGTCTCCTGATACCCACCCTGGGCCCTTATTGGTGCCGGACTCCATGCGCCTTTCGATACTAGCCACGGGTGTGTGCTCACGGTGGTCTGCCCCGGCGTGCTGAAGTGGGGCGTCCCGAGTAGCGTGGGGAAGAGACTGTACGGAACGGCTGCCTTCACCAGTATCGCCCTCGCCCTCGCGGGCGTTCACTGCTGGTCGGACGTGGTATTCACATGCCCGGCTCGGGCGCTGAATGGCCGTGAAGGGTGGAGTTCCGAACAAGTGCTAGCGAGGCGATCATGGCCTTTGCCGCTGCCAAGGACGGCACACAGATCTACTTCAAGGACTGGGGGGCGGGTCAGCCGGTGGTGTTTTCCCACGGCTGGCCACTGATCGCGGATGCGTGGGATCCGCAGTTGAAGCTGATGGCGGACAACGGTTTCCGGGCCGTGGCCCACGACCGACGTGGAGGCGGGCGGTCCGACCAGCCGTGGATGGGCAACGACCTGGACACGTATGCCGACGACCTGGCATCGGTCCTGGAGAACCTTGATCTCCAGGACGCCATCCTGGTCGGTCATTCGACGGGCGGCGGAGAGGTGACGCGCTACATCGGCCGGCACGGCTCGAGGCGTGTGGCCAAGGTGGTTCTGCTCGGGGCGATCCCTCCGTTGATGCTCAGGACGGAAGCGAACCCGGAGGGGCTTCCGATCGAGGTCTTCGACGAGATCCGGCAAGGTGTGCTGACGGACCGGTCCCAGTACTACAAGGATCTCAGCGCTCCGTTCTACGGTGCCAACCGCGAAGGTTCGACCGTGTCGCAGGGGACCCGTGACGAGTTCTGGCTCTGGAGCATGACGGTAGGCGTCAAGAGCGCCTACGACTGCGTCAAAGCGTTCTCTGAGACTGACCTCACGGGGGACCTCAAGGAGTTCGACATCCCCACGCTGATCATTCACGGCGACGACGACCAGATCGTTCCCATCGTGGCATCCGCGAAAAAATCGTCGCAACTGGTCAAGGACGTGACCTTCAAGGTCTATTCCGGTGCTCCGCACGGCCTGTCGATGGTGCCGGAGTTCGCGGGACGGTTCAACAACGACCTCCTTGAATTCGCACGCGGCTGACCGACCAGGTGTCGTTTCACCGGTCTTCCCGCGTTCACGCGGCCGGCGACAGACCACTGGCAGGCGCGAGCCCGAGGAGTGCCCATGTCTCAGCAAACGAACATCGCCGCACAGACCGCTTTCGCAGAGGCGGTCATCACCGGCGACCTCGCGGCCCTCGACGTGATCGTCGCACCCGACTCGATCGACCATGATCCAGCCCCAGGGCAGCTGCCGGGGCCCGAAGGGTACAAGGCCATGTTCGCCGATCTGCGGGCAGCCTTTCCCGACCTGCACGTCGCGGTGGAGCATCTGGTGGCCACCGACGACGAGTTGGCCTTTGCCTACACCATCACCGGAACGCATCTGGGGCCGCTGATGGGACGGCCGGCGACCGGCAGGAAGGCAAGCTACCGGGGCATGCAGATCAGCCGCTTCGACAGCGACGGAAAGCTCGTCGAACGCTGGGGCAGCAGCGACGAACTCGGCATGCTGCGCCAACTCGGACTCACCGAGTTGTGACCCTAAGAGCGGGATTTCCGATGGTACCGGGAACAACCAGCTCGCACGCGATCGGCCACCGTTCCTATCCATGCGGTGCCGAGAGGACGCTTCGGGTCGGCGGAATGTTGAGGTCCTCGGATGGCAAACGGTCAGGTGCGCGGTTCGCCGGCTCAACTAGCGAGTCCGACAAGCGGAGCTGATACTGACAAATATCGATGCTAACAGCGGGTCAGTTCGAGGCTATTCCGACCAAGACGTGGCATCAGCGGTGGATGTTCTGGTAATCGGGGCCGGGCCAACCGGGCTTCTGCTGGCGGGCGACCTCGCCGACTCCGGGGGCAACGTCACGCTCGTGGAGCGGTGCGATCACGAATCCAACCTGAGCCGCGCCTTCAGCATCCACGCACGAACCATGGAGGAACTCGACGCCCGGGGCCTGGCCGACGAACTACTCGCTCTCGGCTCACCGGTCCGGGCGCTGCATCCGTTCGGCCGCATCAGCATCGACTTCTCCGGCCTTCGCACACGCTTTCCGTTCCTGCTGATCGTCCCCCAACGGCAGGTGGAGCGCCTTCTGCTGCGCCGGGCCGAGGAAGCGGGGGCAACGATAGTGCGGGGGACCCGGGTGACAGGGATACGGCAGGACCCGGGCGGCGTGGACGCGGAAACAAACCATCCGGACGGTGCCACGGCCACACTTCGAGCGCGCTACCTGGTCGGCACCGACGGAGCGAGCACCACCGTCCGGCAGAGCCTGGGCATGCCGTTCCCCGGCAAGTCGGCCATCCGCTCCGTGATGCTGGCCGATGTACTGCTTGAACGCGTCCCTGACGAAGCTTTCAATTTCGCCTCGAACCAGCACGGCTTCACCTTCTTCGCGCCGTTCGGGGACGGCTGGTACCGGGTCATCGCCTGGGACCGGCAACAGCAGCAGCTGCCCGACGACTGCAGCGACTGAAGACCCGGGAGTCGGGGCAGAGACAGGAGTGGGGGAATCATGGTGGCGTTTCACGCATCCGTGCTGGACGGAGTCGCCCGCAATCCGTCGCTGCCGACACCGCTGCTACTGCGCCTGCTCGCCTTCGACGGGGGCGGTGACCGTCCGCCCTGAGACGCCCGGTTGCGGTGATTCTTGCCCACCCGAACCCGGGCGTCTGGATCGACTTTGCCATGAGCGCCAGGGCGGAGCCTGCACAGCGGGCCCGGCTCGTGGACGATCCTTCTCCCAAGGTGCGGGCTGCTCTTGCATACGGACCCGAGGTGTACCACCCGCGAACAAAGGTCGCGCCGCTCCCGGACGCCGCGTGCGTCCGCCTGCCCGACGACCCCGCCCCTTCTGTCCGGGCGGCACTGCTGGACTCGCCTCATTTGGCGCCGTCGTTCGTGGCCTCGATGGCCACTCATCACAGTTCGGCAGCGCGCCGGAAAGCGGTGCGTGCATGGGAGATTCTGCCGCCGGGCGAGCGGTCGGCGCTGCTGGCCGCCCCTGACCCCGAGGTGCGGCGGGCCGCCGCACTGTGGGAGTGCCGGCGGGACGCACGCGTCACCGCCGAACTCCTCCGCGATCCGAAGTCCGCCGCCGAGGCGCTGAGCCGAGGGCTCCTCGCCCGCACCGACGCCGAGCGGTGCGTCGCCGAGCGGACGCACCTGGCGGCCCTCGCCGAGAACCCGTCGTTGCCCGCCGACCTCGTGGAGCGGCTCGCCGTCGACTCCGACGCTGGTCGCGGAGCCCGCGTTCCCCCACCTGCGCTGGTTCCGCCGTCTGCGGATCCGCCGGGAGATACGCGACGACATCCACGAGGCCTTCCTCAGCGTCGCATGTGGTGCGGCTCTTGCGCGCTACTCCGGTGTCGCCGCCAGGTCCTCCTCCTCGATGGGCAGGCCCACCGGGCGGCGGCCCGGGGGCTGTTGCGGCTCGGGCAGCACGGGTGCGGGCGGCACCGGGCGGTCCACCGGCGCGTCCGGGGTCAGGGACGTCGGCTGTCCGTGATGCAGCACGACCAGGGGTTCGCCCTCCACCAGGCGATACCGCACCTGGGACGGACCGATGTCCACCTTCAGCCTGCGTCCGCGTACCAGCAGCGTGAAAGCCACCCTGGACAGCGCCTCCGGCAGGCGCGGTGCGAACGCCAGCAGGGCCTGCCGCCCATCGTCACCGCCGTACCGGCGCAAGCCTCCGAGACCGGCGACCAGCGCGATCCACGTACCGGCGAGGGAGGCGATGTGGAGCCCGTCCCGGGTGTTGTGCTCCAGATCCTCCAGGTCCATCAGCGCTGCCTCGCCGAGATAGGCGTAGGCCAGGCGCAGGTGCCCGGTCTCGGCGGCGAGTACCGCCTGGAAGCACGCCGACAGGGAGGAGTCACGGACCGTCAGCGCCTCGTAGTAGGCGAAGTTTCGGGCCTTCTGATCGTCGGAGAAGGCATCCGGGCACTCCATCATCGCCAGCACCAGATCGGCCTGCTTCACGACCTGCTTGCGGTACAGGTCGAAGTAGGGGTAATGCAGCAGGAGCGGGTAGTTCTCCGGCGGGGTCGCCTCGAAGTCCCAGCGCTGGAGACTCGTGAAACCGGCCGACTGCTCGTGCACGCCGAGCGTGTCGTTGTACGGCATCGCCATGCGGGCCGCGGCATCCCGCCACGCGGCAGTCTCCTCGTCGTCGACACCGAGTGTCGCGGCGCGTTCCGGATGACGCACGGCGGCGTCCGCGGCCGAGATGAGGTTCTGTCGCGCCATCAGGTTGGTGTACAGGTTGTCGCGGGTGATCGCGCTGTACTCGTCGGAGCCCGTGACCCCGTCGATGTGGAAGACGCCTTCCGCGTCGTGGTGTCCGAGCGAGCGCCACAGCCGGGCCGTTTCCACGAGGAGTTCGAGGCCCTCACCGCGTTCGAAGTCCTCGTCCCCGGTAACCATCACGTACCGGTCGGCGGCCACCGCGATGGCCGCGTTGATGTGGAAGGCGGCCGTCCCGGCCGGCCAGTAGGCCGAACACTCGGCACCGTCGATGGTGCGCCAGGGAAACGCCGCGCCCGCGAGCCCGAGCTGACGCGCGCGCTCCCGCGCCGCCGGCAGCATCCGGTGACGCGCCCGCAGTGCCGATGCGACGGCCTCCGGCGCGGTGAACGTCAGCACCGGCAGCACGCAGGACTCGGTGTCCCAGAAGCAGTGACCGTCGTACCCGGTTCCGGTCAGGCCCTTGGCGGGAATCGCCCGGCTCTCGCCCCGGGCCGCCGCCTGGAGCACATGGAAGAGGGCGAACCGCACCGCCTGCTGGATGCGCGCGCTGCCCTCGACCTCGACGTCCGCGCCCGCCCAGAAGCGATCCAGGTACGCCCGCTGTGCCGCGGCCAGACCGTCCCAGCCGGTGCTGACCGCGGCCGCCACCGCCGCGTCCACCTGATCGTGCACGGCCGGCAGCGAACGCTCCCCCGACCAGCCGTAGGCCACGAACTTGACCAGCCGGAGCGGTTGCCCGGGCACCAGGTCCGCGGTCACCGTCAGGCGGCTGACGTCAGCCTCGCACTGCGCCGTCCAGCGGGTGGTCTGCGGCCCTTTGACGAGATGGTCCGCCGCTGCGGCCACCCGCAGCGCGCTGCGGTCGGTGCAGTGCACCAGCCGCAGCCGGGTGTCCTGCGCGAAATACTCCTCGGTCAGCAGCGGTGACTCGATGGCCGCGGCCACGCGCGGATCGCCCTGGAATCGCGGCAGTTGCGCGTTGGCGACGAGCTCGGACTGCACGGCCACCGTGGTCGGTCCGTCGACCGGCTCCACTTCGTAGACCACCGCGGCCACCGAGCGCTGCGTGAAGGACACGAGCCGCCGCGAGGAGATCCGCACCGTACGACCGCCGGGTGAGGTCCATCGTGCGGTGCGGCTGAGGATGCCCGAGCGGAAGTTCAGCACCCGCTCGTGCGCGACCAGTCGGCCGTAGCGCAGATCGTACGGGTGATCGTCGACCAGCAGACGGAAGATCTTGCCGTCGGTGACGTTGATCATCGTCTGGCCGGACTCGGGATACCCGTAGCCCGCTTCGGCGTAGGGCAGCGGATGCCGTTCGTGCACGCCGTTGAGGTATGCGCCGGGCAGTCCGTGGGGCTCTCCCTCCTCGAGGTTGCCGCGCCACCCGACGTGCCCGTTGGAGAGGGCGAAGACCGATTCGCTCTGCGCGAGCACGTCCAGGTTCAGCTCGGTCTCGCGCAGACACCACGGCTCGACCGTGAAGCTGGGATGGGTGATCACCGTTCCTCCAGAAGCTCCGCCAGGTCACGGACCACCACATCGGCACCATGGGCGCGCAGTTGTTCCGCCTGGCCGACCCGGTCGACGCCCACGACCACGCCGAACCGTCCCGCCCGCCCGGCCTCGACGCCGGCGAGGGCGTCTTCGAACACCGCGGCCTGCCCAGGATCCGTTTCCAGCCCTCGGGCGGCCTCCAGGTAGGTGTCCGGGGCGGGCTTGCCCCGCAGCCGGCGCTCGTGGGCGACCACCCCGTCGACCCGCTCGTCGAACAGGTCCTCGATGCCGGCCGCTCGCAGGACGTCCCGTGTGTTCGCGCTCGACGACACCACCGCGCAGCGCAGGCCCGCCGCCCGCGCCGCGTGCACGAAGCGGACCGAGCCGTCGTAGGGTTCCACGCCCTCCTCGCGGATCCGCCGCAGGACCAGTCTGTTCTTCCGGTTGCCCAGACCGTTCACCGTCTCCGCCTCCGGCGGGTCGTCCGGTGATCCCTCGGGCAGGCGCACCCCGCGTGCGGCGAGGAACGTACGCACGCCGTCCTCACGGGGACGGCCGTCCACATACTCGTCGTAGTCGCCGACCGCGTCGAACGGCACGAACTCGGTCCCCTCGCGCGTCGCGCGTTCGCGGAGATACCCGTCGAACATTTCCTTCCAGGCAGCCGCGTGCACCTTCGCGGTCTGGGTGAGCACCCCGTCGAGGTCGAACAGGCAGGCACGGACATGTGCAGGAAGCCCCAGCATGCCGACGAGGCTAGAAGGCACCTGCGGACGGACTCGATAGGTCACCCTCCGGCACGCCGGAAGGCACCCGCTCGGGGGTCTGTACGGTCTTCGGCCCTGTCTCACATCCGGCGGTGACGCTTCGTGTTGACAGTGACGGCACCGCGCCGGGGGTCGTGTGCGGCTCCACGATACATACCGGCGCCGGGGCCGTGACTCATCGCCCCCAGGGGAGACTTCTCCCGATGGCAGCGGCCCAGCGCCGATGGCTGCCCGGCGGAGGCCTCACCCGGCAGGGTCATCCGGTGAGAGCCGGCTTCGGCCTCTGAACGCTCAGCAGCGCAGCGTGTGGGCACGACAAGTTCCGGCGCCAGGTCGGCGCGTACGACAACCTCCCCGAGTTGGAGAATACGGTGGGCATTCAGGGGGTGGCGTCTTCGGTCCGGTAACGGGCCAGTGCAGCGCTGTAGTGGCTGACGGAGGGGTGCTCGGGACCGAGCACGCGTTCGTGTTCTTCGACCACCCGGGTCATCAGTTCCATCGCTTCGCCTCGGTGGCCCAGTCCGTACACGATCTCGGCGAGCAGCCCCCGTGCGGCGAACGTGAAACGGTTGTCCGGCCCGAGGATGCGCATGCGGTCCTCCAGCACCCGGCGCGCCACGGGTTCCGCCTCGGCGAACCGCCCGAACTGCCACAGCGCGTAGGCCTGCATGTGGTGGGCCATGACCAGCGTGGGATGGGCCGCAGGCAGGGCCCGCTCGCACGCCGGGATCAGCAGCGCCAGCTCTGCGTCGCATTCCCGCTCCTTGCCGAGCTGCGACAGGACCTCGGGCAGGGACGTCCAGGTGTACAGCGTCTCGGGGGAATCGTCGCCGAGCACCCGGCGCATGCCCTCGATCGCGCGACGCAGCCAGTGTTCGGCCTCCTCGTCCCGGTCCAGCAGGTCGAGCGGCCGGTGCAGGCCGGCACAGCTGCGCAGGGTGTCCGGGTGGTCGGGTCCGAGCATGGCCTGCCGACGGGCGAGCACCTGCCGGTGCACGGCCTCCGACTCCTCGTAGTGGCCCATGCGGAACAGCGCCCTGCCCACCACGTCCCGGGCGTCGAGCGTCACCGGATGGTCCTCGCCCAGCAGTGCCCCTGCCCGGTCGGCGACGGCCCGGGAGAGCACCATGGCCACGCCGTAGTCCGCAGTCTCGTACACCTGCCGCACCAGCCGCACGCCAAGGGCTGCCGACCGTTCGCCCGGTGCCGTCTCCAGCAGACGCGAACCGTGCGGGGCCAGCAGGACGAGCGCGCGGCGCGCCAGGGGCGTCTGCGTGCCCCGCTCGGGCAGCGCCTCCTCCAGCAGCCGTACGGCCACCTCACCGAGGACGCTGCGCTGCCGGTGGGAAGTCCCCGAGGCCACGCTGTCCAGCAGCACCCCGTGCGCCTTGACGCAGCGCACCCCGTCCGTCTCGACCAGCTCGGCCAGCGAGTGGTCGAGGAGGCCGCGCAGTGCGGCCTCCAGACGCTCCGGGGACAGCTCCGGCTCGAGCCCGGCGACCGCGATCTCCGCTCGGGCCAGCGGCGCCAGCAGGCTCAACGGCACCGGATCAGCCGCCAGGAACGACAGCAGACGCAACACGGTCGTCGCCTCCGGCAGTCCTTGTCCCGCCAGCGCGTCCAGGGACAACTGCCAGGTGCCGCCGACCAGATGGCGCGACTGGGTGCCGCCGTACCCGCCGGCGCCACGGTCGACGATGGTTGTCGACTCCTCGTCCGGTTTGCGCGCGTACTCGTCCATGGACCACGACTCCAGGAGTTGGCGGGAGAGATGAGAACCGGCCAGGGTGAGCGCGAGCGGCAGGCCGTCCAGGCGGGCGGCCACCTTCCGCGCCGACCGCAGGTCCCCCGCCTCCGGCGCCAGGTCGCACAGGACCTGGGCGGCGTCGTCCAGCGGTAACACGCCGAGGGCATGGCGGTGGGTGCCAGGCGCGTGCCACAGCGGTGACGTGGCATGCCGGGTAGTGACCAGGACGATGCCTCGCCCACTGGCACGCAGCCAGGCGCCGTCCTCGAGGATCGAGGGGTCGTCGGCGTTGTCGAGGACCAGCAGCCACGGTTCGGCAGAACCCCCGAGGTAGTGCCAGGCCAGGTCAGCCGCCGCCCGCTGCCCCGCGGCCGCGGCCGCCAGCTCCCCGCTCGACGCGCCCCGGTCCCCGGCCACAGCCAGCATCCCGGCGCGCAGGGACATCCGCTCAGAGGCGTTCACCCAGAACCCGACACGCCTGTGTTCGCGTACGGCCTCGGTGAACAGCCAGTACGCCAGCGCGGTCTTGCCACAGCCGCCCATGCCGTGCACGACGTGGATCTCACCGCCGTGGCCGGCCACGGCCGTGCCCAGCGCCTGGCAGAGTTCTGCCCGGTCGCGCAGCAGCCTGGGCGGGCGTCCGATCAGCGGAATGCGGACGGAGTCGGGGGCAGCCGGCCTGGATCCGCCGGCGTACGGGCCGGCCTCGCCTGCGAAGAGCGGAACGGTGTCGGCGCTGTAGTGATGGTGATGCTCCTGGACGTACTGATCCCCGGTCGTCTGGAAGATCCGCCCCTGTCCCGACGCCCGGGCGCCGAGTTCGCTCATCGCTCGGTGATGTGCTGGTCGCGTCCGGCTTGGTAGACCCGCCCGCTGCCGGAGACGTCGGCGTTCAGCCGGATGCCGGCCGAGGCTCGCTGGTCCGGGAGCTGCGGGGCCAGCTCCGCCAAAACCCGACGCAGTTCCTCGGCGACCTCGGGACGGGCGGCCAGCAGGCGGCGCACCCTCGCCTGCCACTCGGCGGTCAGTTCGGCCTCCGTGTCGGTGTCACCCGACCGCTGCGCGAGCAACAGGTCGTCACGGGCGGCGTCCAGTTCACCGGCGACGGCCTCGGCGCGCTCCGGCTGGAAGCGCCGCCAGAGGGAGACCAGACCCTCGCGGGCCGCCTCCCAGGCCTGCCCGGCCATCAGTGTCACCATCGTTGTCCCCGCCGTCCTGGCGAGGTCGGCGATCTCGGGTCCCATGGCCGCCTCCGTTTCCTACGACCGCCGATAGTAGTCCGATTCACCGTGCGGGGGGTCTGCGAGTTGGAGCCGTGTAGCCCCAGCCGCTCCGTGTACCAGTCCGCGGGGTGCCGGCACAGTCCACTCGCCCAGCGAAGGAGAGGAGTGGCTGCGAGGGGCCGTCGAGCACGGCGTCAGCCATCCGGGGCTCCGCGCCAACGGTGGGACGGCACCCGCCTCCGTCAACGAGAACGAGGCCCGGGGCGGACGTATCACCGCCTGGCGCGGCCAGATGCACGTCATGGACCACGACCCCTCCTACGGGATCGTCCAACCGTGGCTACACTCGCCGCCAGGCAGGGTGCCCGGCATCCCACGGTGTTCGGGGAGCGGGGCAGCTCTCCGATGAAGGAGGGTCTGCATGCTGCTCCGTGAAGTGACGTTCACCGTCGACGTCGGCGAGCACGGCTACCTCATCGGTTTCGACGACGATTACGACTTCCCATCCGAGATGCCGTTCGGCTGGCGCTGCGGCCCTCTTACCGCGGCCACCGCCGTCGTCCTGCCCACCACCGACACCGGCCCGCTGCAGATGACCGTCCAGGTCCACGACACCCCGCCCGGCCCTGAAACAGACGGTGGCTGGGAGCCCGCGGAGGAAATGAGCCTGCGGGCCGACGCCCCTGCCTTCTGCCTCGCCACCATCGGGCAGGGCGATTTCTGGGACGCCTGGCCCGAAGAGGAACCACCCTTGGACGTGCCGCCGACCGCCGAGGACGGTGACTCGGTACGCATGCGTCTGTACTGCCACGCCGACGACCCCGACCCCGGCATCGGCGATCACGGAGAACGCCACCTGATCCAGCTCTGGCGCGCGCCGGCCACAGACCCCGTGCATCCTCCACTCAGCGACGAGGACCGGCGGGCGCGTGCCCAATACGCCGCAGACATGGTCACGCCTGTCGAGGACTACACCACCGAGTACCCGATTCACTACAGCGGCGAGAGCCCCGATGCGTCGAGTGGTGCCAAGTAGCGCGCGTTCGTAGCGAGTTGGTGGCAAGCAAGGGTGGCCCGGCTTCGGGCACCTCGAACGAGTTCCGGCAAGCCTGAGTAGGGCAGGGCCTCATCTCACGCTCAGAGGCTCGGGCGGCGCCGGGCGACGAGGGCAGCGATGTCGTCGTCGAGCTCGCCGCCGCTGTAGGCGATCAGGTCGCGGTGGAGATGGTCGAGGAGGTGATGGGGCGCCTCGCCGCTCCATGAGCGGATGCGTTCGGTGAGGGGGTAGAAGGCGCCGGAGCGGTCGCGAGTTTCAGTGACCCCGTCGGTGTACAGCAAGAGCTGGTCTCCGGGGTGGAAGGGGGCGAGGTCGACGTGGTACCCGTCGCCCACCAGCATGCCGAGGTTGAGCGGCGGTGACGGAGCGGAGGGCTGCAGCTCCCGGACCTCGCCGCGGTGCAGCAGCAGCGGGGGCGGGTGGCCGCAGGTGACGGTCCGGACGACCGGTTCATCGTCCGGGATCTCGGCGAGGAGGGCGGTGATGAAACGTTCAGCGATCTCCGAGCCCGGGAGCCCTGGGTACTGGGAAGCATGGCGGCTCATGCTCGTCTCCAGGCGGCGCGCGAGGTGGGGCAGGTCGGGCGCGTCGTGGGCGGCCTCGCGGAAGGCGCTGAGCAGCGTCGCGGCCGTCTGGATCGCGAGCAGGCCCTTGCCGCGTACGTCACCGATAAGCAGCCGTACGCCGTGCGGGGTGTGCATGGCCTCGTACAGGTCGCCGCCGATCCGGGCTTCCGCCGCGGCGGCCAGGTACAGGCTCTCGAGCGTGACGTGCCCGAGGTGTCGCGGTACCGGATGCAGCACCGCCAGCTGGGCCGTCTCGGCCACTGAGCGGACCAGGACAAGCTGATGAGCGCGTCGGCCAAGCAGGCGGTTGAAGAAGACGGCGAATGCCGCAATCGCCGCGAGGGTGGCGAGCTCAGAGTAGGCGGTCGCATCCCCCAGATCATTGAAGTCCACCATCAGGCCGACAAAGATGGCGCACGCGCCCACTCCGATGAGGACGGTCCCCCACAGGGGCAGCAACGCGGCGGCAGAAATCATGGCCGTGGCGAGGAAGGCATCCGGCCTGACATCACGGGGTGTGAAGAGGCCGACGAACAGGCCGATGAACAGCAGCAGAGCAGGCAGTACGGGCAGCAATCTGCTCCGTGCACCGGCGCTGTGCGTGACTCCGTGTCCCTCAGGAGACCTCGCCACCGTGCCGCTCCCCAAGGTCGCACAGCTCGAGCAGCAGCCTAGGTCCGGGAAGCCAGGCCACCGATTTGGGTAATTTTATCGTCATTCGCCCGATAGCCTACGAACAACTCCGTGCGCAGTGGTAACACACAGGTGTCAGCAGGTCACCGTGTCGCCTGTCGACACCAGGCAAGACCATCCGATCCCGTTCGACTCGACACTGTCTTTCGGTCGCTGGTCATGCCGACAGGCGGCCCACGACAGAGTCGAGCCAGAGCAGGCTGCCTGAGCGGCTCCGGCCCGACTTTCTCAGGCCGGAGTCTCTGCTGTGAGCTTCGGCTGGATGGCGGTCCTGCGTTTCACCGGACCCTGGACCAGAGGGGCGAGGGGCGGACCGCTGTAGCCGAGGCGTGTGCCTCATCCGCGGTGGCGAGGTGCGGGTGCGGCTGGAGCCTGTCCCTCCGCCGGTGCCGGCCGGGTCGGCCGGGGCCGTTCTGTTCGGTCTGGACGAGTTCGATCACGCGTCCGTGATCGAGGTGCGGCTGACCGCGGTGCTCGACCCCGCGGGCCGTCAGGTGTGCCGTCTGACGGACGGGGACGGCACGGTCTACTCGCGGGTCGGGGAGTAGCTCTTTGAGGTGTGGCGGGCGTGGACCGCTGTTGGAGAGGCGGCTATGCGCACGGGCGGGGCGCGATGCGGAAGACGGGGACGATGGAGCCGCCGGTGGTGACGTTCCTCAGTGGGGCGGTGGAGACGCGGGAGATGCATCCCGGGCCTTGGTGCCGAAGAGGAAGGGATCCACGCTTTCACAGCACCGCCTGATCCGCAGTCGGCCATGTTCCAGGACGGCGTAGGGGGCGGTGGGGATGGAGAGGCGTTCCTGGATCACGTGCGGGATCGTCAGGACCCGGCCGAGGGCGGTGCGCCAGGCGGCGTCCGTGGTGCGCCGGACGCACACGATGCCGGTCCCGCCGTAGTCGTCGTTGGGCTTGAGCACCAGGTGCTCGCGTCGGGGGCGGGCGAACTCCAGCAGGTCCGCCGTACGTCCGTCGGGACAGGTCGTAGGTCCTGGACGCAGGAGCCTCATCCACGGTACGAGGTTCCCCGCCCCTTTTGCCTCGGTCTTCGGCAGCAGACAGCGGGTGCGTGGGTCGGTGAGCAGGGCCAGGACCGACTTCCTGTGTGCCACGTTGCTGGTGCAGGGATTGACCATGACACGTGCTCCGTCCGCCCAGGCACGCGTCATCGGATGCTCGGTGAGGGCAGCTCCGTAGCGGGACAGCAAGTCGGTGAGTACGGCACGCCGGTGGACTACCGTAACCGGCCGCGGGCGCCCGTCTCCATCACGCGTGAACAGACCCCGCCCGGTGTCGTCGTGCAGGTCGTCCGGGGTGCACACCACCGACGGCACACCGTCGCGGCGCAGTTGTGCCTGGAGCGCGCCGAACTCCCACCACGCCGTCGACTTCCAGTCGACGATGGCGACGCCTGCTGGCCAGCAAGCATCCCGACATCCACCACGGTCTGGGAATGACCTGCGTGCGGCGACACGAGACCGCGGTCTGTCGGGAGGAGCGAGTTGCGGCCGGACTCGACGTGACGGAGCCGGACAAGCAGCTGTGCCGTGCTACGTGCACCGATCTCGCCCACACCGGCCGCGATATCAACAACCGGAGGCGGCCCCAGTTTGCTACACCCGCGAACACACATCGCTCCGACGGTCCAGCGTCACCTGCTGCTGCACCACCCCGACACGCGGACCACCGTGGAAACCGCGCACCGGTACGTGCCGACCGCGGTGGGGGGAGGCAGTGGGTTCGACACCTTCGCCCTGTCCGGCGCCCGCACTGCACTGGTGGTCGGTGAAGTCGCCGGCCAAGGCCTCCTTGCGGCCACCACCATGGGATAGATAGGGGCCGCCGCCCGCTCCCTGGCCGCTCTTGACCTGGAGCCCGACGAGCCCCTCGCCCTCCTCGACGACACCGCCAAAGCCTCGCCGAGGAAGGCGCAGCTCTGCCGCCCGGCGATCCCATGCCACTCACGGCAAGCTGCGTGTATGCGGTCCACGACCCGCTCGCGCAAAACTGCACCAGGACCACCGGAATGCCCGACCTGCCCACCGGACCTCCTCTGGGCACCGCCGAGGGACCCCCCTTCGCCGCCACCACGATCTCCGTCGCCGACGGCAGCGTCCTCGCCTTCTACACCGCGTCACTGCTGCGAACCTCACCGTCACCGGACACCCTCCAACGGGTGCTGGCACACCTTGAGCGGCCACTGCAGGATCTGTGCGATGACGTGCTCTACCGGCTGCGGAAACGCCGTCCGTTACGACACCCCGCCTGTCCAGTTGCAGCTCGCCCACTCGCACAGAACTGCGGCGTCCGCTACACGCTCGACGGCAAGACCGTCTGAGCCTCAACGAGGCGGGCAGTCGGGACCGGAGCCCTGCCAGATGTGAAGGCCGTCGCGGCGGTCCGGAGGGAGCCAGTGCGTACGGCCGCCCGAGTCGCGCCCCCGTCCGTCCGGCGTTCAGGCGGCCGACAGCGCCTCGTCTCCCTTGCGGTTGGCCGGTCGGGTGAGCATCGGCCTGCCCGGCAGCCTTCACCTTGCGAGCGCCCTGCGCACAGGCCCATCCTGAAAGAGGCATGCCGACCACCGTATGGACCGAGCGCACACGGCTGCGGACCCTGCGGGGACCGCGGCCCGCGCAGGGAGCGGGTTCCCGATGAGGCTTGTCGTCGATCTCAACCGGTGCCAGGGATTCGCACAGTGCGTCTTTCTCGCCCCGGACATCTTCGCCCTCCACGGGGAAGAGGCGCTGCTGTTCTCCCCTCGCTTCGACGAGGCACAACGTGACCGGGTGCAGAAGGCCGCTGCCGCCTGCCCGGTCCAGGCCATCCTGGTCGACTACTCCGACGAGCCGACGCAGGGCGTGCAGTCCCATGTCGGCTGACACGGACGTCGAGGTCCTGCGGCGCCAGGGCCGCATCGTCGTGGTCGGAGCCTCGCTGGCCGGTCTGCGCGCGGCGGAGACGCTGCGCGAGCAGGGCTTCACCGGATCCCTGACCATGATCGGCGACGAGCCGTACGAGCCCTACGACCGCCCGCCGCTGTCCAAGCAGGCGTTGCTCGGGCGGGCACGCCCCGAGGACACCGCGCTGCCGCGGCGGCGCGACATCGACGCCGAGTGGCGTCTGGGCGTCGCCGCCGAGAGCCTGGACCGGGCCGCCAAGCAGGTACGGCTGGCGAACGGCGACACCGTCCCCTACGACCGCCTGCTGATCACGACCGGGACCAGGGCGCGGCCCTGGTTCCACCCGGAAGAGGCCGCGCTGGACGGGGTGTTCGGGCTGCGTACGCGTGACGACTCCGCACGCCTGCGCCGGAAGCTGACCGGGGGCGTGGCCCGGGTGCTGGTGATCGGCGCCGGCTTCACGGGCTCGGAGGTCGCCTCCGCCTGCCGGGAGCTGGGCCTTGAGGTCACGGTCGCCGAGCGCGGCCCGGCGCCGCTGGTGGGCGCGCTCGGCGGGGTGATCGGCGCGGTCGCGGACCGGCTGCAGCGCAAGCATGGGGTCGATCTGCGGTGCGGGGTCAGCGTGACCGCCCTGGAGGGGGACGATGTGGGACGGCTCAGGCGCGCCCATCTGTCCGACGGTTCGGCGATCGACGTGGAGGTGGCGGTCGTCTCGCTCGGTGCCATGCGGAACACGGAATGGCTCGCCGGCTCGGGCGTGGCCGCGGGTCCCCGGGGGATCGCGTGCGACGCCGGGTGCCGGGTGTTCGACGTCAACGGCATCGTCACCGACGACATCTACGCCGCCGGTGACGTCGCCCGCAGCCCTCACCCGCTGTTCGACTACCAGTTCCTGGCGCTGGAGCACTGGGGCAACGCGGTCGAGCAGGCCGAGGTCGCCGCCCACAACATGATCTGTGCGGGTCCGGATCGCCGTCCGCATCTGTGGCTGCCGATGTTCTGGTCCTCCCAGTTCGGTGTCAACATCAAGTCGGTAGGTGTCCCCTCGCTGGGCGACCACCTGGTCGTCGCCCAGGGGACACTAACGGAGGAGCGGTTCGTGGCGGTCTACGGCTACCGGGGCCGCGTCATCGCCGCGGTGGCCTTCGACGGGGCCAGGTGGCTGGGGTTCTACGAGCAGCAGATCGCGGCCGGTGCCCCCTTCCCGCCGGAGTACCGCACGGTCGACCGCCGCACCGAGACGCTGGATCCGATCGACCCGGCCTTCCCCGACCCCCATCTTCCCACCCATGGGGCCACGGTCACGCTGACGGGTCACTCGCCGAGCGAGCGGCGTGTCACTTTCGTTCCGGCGCATGCCTGATCACCGGCCCTGCAACGCCCGGAGCCCTCAGGAGACACCATGACGTCCGGCACCCTCGTCGCGCAGATCACCGACTACGCCAATCGGGCCAATCCCTACCCGCTCTACGCGGAACTGCGCAAGCAACCGGTCAGGCGGGAGGACGACGGCACCTACGTGGTCAGCACCTACTACGAGGTGCGGAGCCTGGCCAACGACCCGCGGCTGAGCAACGACACGAGCAACCGCCCGTCCGGCTACGCCCGCGTGGGGCAGCCGGACCCGGAGACCGGTCTGCCGCCCAGCTTCATCTTCACCGACCCACCCGTGCACGACCGGCTGCGCGACACCATCAACCGGCCCTTCGGCCCCCCGCACAGCCCCAGGTTCCTCGACGACCTGCGCGGAGAACTGACCAAGGTCGTCACCGAGTTGCTCGACGCCTTCGAAGGCAAGGACCAGGTCGACATCGTCGAGGCCTTCTCCTACCCCCTTCCCGTCACCGCCATCTGCAAGGTCCTCGGCGTGCCGCGCGAGGACGAACCGCGCTTCCACGGCTGGGCCGATGCGCTGGCGTCGTCCCTCGATCCCCAGGCCGGCGGCGACGGTCAGGCGAAGGCGCAGCAGGCGCGCCAGGACATGGGCGCGTACCTGACCGATCTGATCGAGACCAAACGCCGCCACCCCGGCCCCGGGATGCTCAGCGCGCTCGCCCCCGACATGACGCCGGCGGACCTGGAGGCCACGGCGGTGCTGCTCCTGGTCGCCGGCCACGAGACCACCGTCAACGCGATCACCAACACGACCCTCACCCTGCTGCGCCACCCCGACCTCCTCGAGCGGTTCCAGAAGGACCTGGACCTGGCCGTCCCACTCATCGAGGAAGTGCTGCGCTACGAGCCCCCGGTCCAGTTCATCCCATTCACCACCGCCCTGGCCGATATCGAGGTCGCCGGCACCACGATCCCGGCCGGCTCGCCGGTCTGGCTCATGCTGGCCGCGGCCAACCGCGACCCCAAACGCTTCAAGGACCCCGACCGGTTCGACCCCGACCGCAAGGACAACGAACACCTGGGCATGTACACCGGCATCCACTACTGCTTCGGCGCCCCCCTCGCCCGCATCGAACTCCATGTGGCCGTGCCCGAGCTGTTCCGCCGGGTCAGGTTCTCCGGGCTGCTCGAGGACCCGCCGCCGTACCGCGCCAACGCCGTGCTGCGCGGCCCCCGCCACCTTCCCGTGGCGATCGAGGGCCTCACGGACTGAGCGGCACTGCCTCCTGCGCCGGTCAACGCGTTCAGACTCGACGCGTGCTGGGCTGCGTCCCACCGATCCAACATCCGGACCTGCCGCTTGTCCCGGCTTGTTCGGCGGGGGAGTCAGGCGGGCCTGAGCTGTACGTTGTCGCGGTGCTGCGGGCCGCGAGGCCCGTAGTCGATGTCCGCGCCGGTGTTGCTGCTGGCCATGACCGCGGCGGGAGCGTCGTAGGGATCCATGACCGCTTCGATGAAGATCAGCGTGTCGTTGGGCGCGCTGAGGGCCTCCGCCAGGTCCGCGGTGGTCTTGACGACGAACGATCGCGCCGTGGTGTCCGGGCGGAGCACCCTCGGTAGATCCGCGTAAGCCCAGGTCGCGATGTCGTTGTACTGCTCGGTTCTGCCGAGGTAACCGCGTTCGATGGTGTATCCGCCGTGGTTGATCAGGAAGATCACCGGCTTGTGGTCGTGCCGCAGGATGGTCGACAGCTCCTGCGCGGTCAGCTGGAATGAGCCGTCGCCCAGGAACAGCAGGTGGCGACGGTCTGGTGCTGCGGTCAGCGTGCCGAGCAGGGCTGCGACCGAGTAGCCGATCGAGCCCCAGTTGATCGATCCGACGAAGGTGCAGCCCGGCGGGAGGCTAAGGCCGAGAAGAGCGTACGAGGTGCCGTTGTCGAGGAGGAGCACGTCACCCGCCCGGAGGTAGCCCTGGACCGCCTGCCAGTACGCGGCCTGCGTCAGGCGGGCGGATCCGTTCGCCAGGGCTCCCGTCGCCGCGGGCCGCTGCGGTACGGCGCGGCTCGTGACGCGCGGGACGGCGTCCAGTACGCCGCGGATGACTTCCTGGAGCGTCACCGCCTGATAGTTGTCATCGCCGACGTCCACCGAGTGGCTCCGGGCGTGGATCGTGTCGGCGGGCAGCGAAGCGGTGAAGTCGCCCGTGGTCACCTCGATCGGCCGGTAGCCGATGGAGAGCAGGCAGTCGCTGGTCTCGATCGCCGCGCGCACGTGCGGTTCGCTTGCCTGGCCGTTGTAGATGCCGACGTAATGGGGGAACGTTTCGTCGATGACCGCCTTGGCTGTGCTGATCACTGCTACGGGAAGCCGCATCTTCTCGGCCAGCCCCATGACGTCGGCTGCCACGCCGAACCGGTCCACGTCCAGATCCACCAGGACCGCCGGTGACTTGGCGGCGGACAGGTGGGCTGCGATCGCGGTGACGCACGACCGCAGCCGTTCCGGGTCGCTGGGCGGTTGCGCGAGTACCAGCGGGGCCTGGGGAACCTCGATGTCGAGATAGGCGATGTCGGAGGGCAGTTCCAGGTACACCGGGAGCTTTTCCCGCCAGGCGGTGAGGATCAGCCTGTCGATCTCGGTGACCGCGTTGTGCGGGGTCAGCCTGGCCTGGGCGGCGGTCACCTGCGCGTAGGCGCCGAGGAAGCGGTCCCATGTGCCGTCGGCCATCGTGTGGTGCATCCCCAGGCCACGATCGATGGACTTGAGCGGTATCGACCCGCAGATACAGACCACCGGCACGTGCTCGCTGTAGGAGCCGGCGACCCCGTTGATCGCGCTCAGGGCGCCGACGGCGTTCGTCACGAGCAGCGCGCCCATGCCGTTCAGCCGGGCATAGCCATCCGCTGCGTAGGACGCGTTCAATTCACTGCAGTTGCCGACCCATTTCAGCGTGCCCGTGTCCTGGAGCTGCTGCAGCAGTTCGAGATTGAAGTCACCGGGGACACCGAAGAGGTGGCCGACGCCGGCCTCCTCCAGACGCCGGAGCAGGAAGTCGCCGATCGTCATCCATCGGCTCGGGCTGGGGACATCGCCTGTGCCTCCGAATCGCCGATATCGTCTCCGCGGGGAGCGGGAGCGGCTTATATCCATTTTGCGGTGAGAGATGGTGGGGGGCCTCTGGGGGCGTTCGCACCTCCACTCACGGGCTGATCAATCAGGGAGTTGCGGGCGATCTCGTACCCCGGTCTCTGTGGTGGCGCCAGGACACGCTGCAACGGCAAGATCGCCGACATGGGGGCAAGTTCGTCGAGTTCCTGCTCGGTCACCACTCACTCGGCGACTAGTACTCCAGTGTGGCTTCGTGATCGCGTCCGTGGTGTCAGTGGCGCCCCTTAGTGTGCGGGCATGGGCTATGACGTGCACATCACCAGACGTACGCCGTGGTGGGTGGATGAGGGCGAGCAGATAACGACGCAGGAGTGGGCGGCGGTGGTCGCTGCCGACCCGGAACTGGAGATGGTTCAGGTGGCCCGGGTTTCTCCGCGGGGCCAGGACGCAGTGTTGGAGTACCGGCACGAGTGGCTGGCCCAGATGGTCACCCACCCCGAACGGGACACTCACGGCGCCTGGTTGGACTGGGGAGCGGGGCAGATCGTGGTGAAGCACCCGGATGAACTCCTTCTCAAGAAGATGCGGCAGATCGCTGGGGTGCTGGGGGCGCGCGTCCAGGGCGACGACTGCGAATACTACGACGCGTGAACACTGCCTGCCCGTAGCAGGAATGGCCACCGCGTGATCATCAGGGGTTGTGTGGACTCCTGAAGGCTGTGCGGTGGCCGCGGGCCAGGTGGTGGGCGATTTTCGACGAGGTCATGGCCTGGATAGTGGGCAGGTTCAGACGGGTTGAGCCCTGGGCCACGGCACGTGCCTACCTGCTCTGGCCGCTGTCGGCCGTCGAGCGGAAAAATTGCCGGCAGTTGGCCGGGCAAGCGGCCCATATGAGGCCCGGGCTCATACGCGGCGCGACTCGCGCCGAGAGAGAAGGCCGACTCGCGATCTTCACCTGCATTTCGGGCCAGTGCCGGGTCGGCCGGGCTGTCGCGCACGCAGGGTTCCCACGCAAAAGCGTCCTCGCGACGAGCGTGTATTGGATGCCGCAGCGACGCATGTGAGACGACACCCGGATACCGGCCCCAATTCACGGTCGGCGGCCAGTCCACATAGCGTGCCGCTTCCTACCTGTCGCCTTCGTCCCGGCCGTCTTCGAAGACGAAGAGTGGTTTGGTGCCGTGCGCGGGCGCTTCGGCGAGCGAGACGGCTTCAGCGAAGCGTTCGAGCGGGAACGGCCGGCCCTGGGGGATGCTCAGCACCTCATCAGCGACGAGACCGCGAACCCGGGACAGCGCGCGCAGCGCAATCTCGGGTGAGGTGGTGCCGAACCAGCGGTTCAGCCAGAAGCCGCGGACCGTTTTCGTCTCGTAGATGAGCGAGCGTGCCTGCAGCGGGATCGTCAGTGCCGCAGGGTCGGTCTGCCGATGGGTCGAGAGCGCGCCGTAGACCACGAGTTCCCCTCCCGGCGCCAACGCCTGGGACACCTGGGCACCCACGGGACCCGCGACACAGTCGACGGCCTTCCGCACGCCGACCGGCCCCGCGATCTCAGCCACCCGCTGCACCAGGTCCTCGTCCTGCGTGCAGATGACCTCGTCACCACCGAGCGCTTCTATCTCCTCGACGGCACCACGTCGCCGTACGACATTGATCGTGCGAATACCCAGATGCCCGGACAACTGGATGACGAGCCGGCCCACGGTGGAGCCCGCGGCCGTCTGCAACAACCATTCACCCGGCTGTACATCGAGTTCGCGCGTCACGAGGAGCAGCGCGGTCAGCGGGTTGACAGCGAGTTGGCAGGCGCTGGAGTCGCTCAGATGGTCAGGGACCGGCAGCAGCCTGTGCGTATCGGCGACAAGGTATTCCTGCCAGGTGCCGGCCACACGCGGCCCGGGTACGGCCGGTACGGCAACGGCCACCACACGCTCGCCGATCTTCAGTCCCTCGGTGTGCAGGCCCAGGGCCTCGATGCGGCCCACGCATTCCATGTGGCCCCCGACAACGGGGAATTCGGGGGAGAAACCGTAGCGGCCACGCAGCACGTGCAGATCACTGGCGTGAATGGGAGTCGCGTTCACACGGATCAGCGCCTGACCGGCCTCCGGCGTGGGAACAGGCCGGGATTCCAGCCGCAGCACGTCGGCGGGCTCGCCGGCCCTTACGGCCACGAGCGCGCGCATGGAGTGAGGCATGGGTGACCTTCCGTCTCTCAGCGGCTGTCACCGGAGCGCCTGAATCACGCCGGTCAGCCGCGGGCGAATTCGAGGAGGTCGGCATTGAACCGTTCCGCGAACTCGGGAACCATCGACAGACCGTGCGGAGCACCCGAGTAGACCTTGAAGGTCACGTCCTTGACGAGCTGCGACGATTTCTCCGCGGAGGCCACGATGGGGACGATCTGGTCGTCGTCGCCGTGAATGATCAGCGTGGGAATGTCGAACGTCCTCAGGTCCTCGGTGAGGTCGGTCTCCGAGAACGCCTTGACACAGTCGTAGGCGGCCTTGATGCCGACCGTCATGCTCCAGAGCCAGAACTCGTCGCGGGTTCCCTGGGAGACGGTCGCTCCTTCGCGGTTGGCGCCGTAGAAGGGGGCACTGAGGTCCTTGTAGAACTGGGAACGGTCCGTCAGCACGCCTTTCCTGATCTCGTCGAAGACCTCGATCGGCAGCCCCTCCGGATTCGCATCCGTCTTGAGCATCAACGGGGGGATCGCACCCAGCAGGACCGCCTTGGAGACACGGCCCGTGCCGTGCCGGCCGATGTAGCGCGTGACCTCTCCGCCACCGGTCGAGTGACCGACCAGGATCATGTTGCGGAGGCCGAGGGCCTCGATGACGGAGGCGAGATCTTCGGCGTAAGTGTCGAGGTCGTTCCCCGTCCAGGGCTGGCCCGAGCGTCCGCCCCCGCGCCGGTCGTGGGCCACGACCCGGAAGCCGTTGTCCGCCATCAGCATCAGCTGCGGATCCCACGCGTCCGCGATCAGCGGCCAGCCATGGGAGAAGACCACCGGTTGACCCGATCCCCAGTCCTTGAAATAGATCTGCGTGCCGTCCTCGGCAGTGGCGAAGGCCATGATCGCCCCTCCAGTACTTGTCCGGAATTCCGCTTCATGAGAATTCAGCGCCCGGGCCGCAAGGGGAATGTCACGCCACGACCGGCAGCGGACGCAAAAAGCGACGGAGAGGCCGGCAGCGGGAGCGGCCCATGAGCACGTCGTATCAGCCACGCTACTCGCAAAGCCCCACTCCAGCGCGCCGGGCAGACCGGGGCGACCGGACAGGGAACGACGGGTGTGCGACAACGGTGTCAGCAGGCTCCGTACCCGTTCGGGCCCGCTCCCTGCTCCGGTCCCCCCTGAAGGAGCAGTGGGCCCCGAACGGCCCGTCGCGGCAGCGGCCGGTGTCAGGACTTGTCCCGGTCAGCGGACGCCTCCTCCGTCCAGGTCGGGCCTGTCGCCATGCGGCCTCTGTTGTCGGTGGCGGCGGGAACGCTGGACGGATGAACGGCGATGAGCAGTTGCTGCTCGGCCGCGTGTACGGCGATGAGCGGCTGCTGCGCGGCCGCGTGTACGGCCAGGACCAGCAGACCTGCGCCGCGCTCATAGGCGGACCGCTGGACTGCTCTGGCTGCGGACGAGAGCCTGCCGGCCTCGTCCGTGATCCCGATTCTCCGCACACTCACGCGGGAGCCGGCCGGCTTACACCGCCCGGGGTGTCATCCGAGGCACCCCGGCAGCACGTTCGCGTACGGCGACGCTGCACTTCCTCTTGCACTGTTCGAGCAGGGACTGCTGAACCGGGATCAGGCATCACCCGCCCTGGGGGCGCTGAGTGTGTAAGTGGTTCCGACGCTGGTCTGGACCCATGCGTCCGGGAGGGCCGCGGCGAGGGTGTGCTGGGCGCGCCAGCCGGTGCAGTGACCGGGGGCGATCAGCTCGGGTGCGAGTTCGGTGAGCGCGGCCACCGTCGGCCCGATGACCGGCTCGAAGGCGGGACCGCCCAGGCGGAAGCCGCCGATGAGGGCCAGCAGTTTGCTGACACCGGTCAGCCTCATGGCGTGCCGGATGATTGACCACTCCGGCGTGCCCGCACCCGGTGATGATGACAAGTCCCCGGCCGCGCACGTTGATGACGAGTGCCTGGTCGTCGATGACGGCGGGGTCGTGTCGCCAGCCGCTCCCGTCCCAGGCCTGGTGTGCCCGCGGCATGCCGTGCTCGAACTCGGTGACGCGGTCCACCTCGCCGGTGATCAGGATGCCACCGGTCAGCAGCGACGGCTGCCGCCGCTCGATCACCTCGAACCCTTCGCGTTCGAGGGCACCCCGTGACAGCGTGGGCATCTCCAGACCCTGGCCGGCGGGTAGTTCCAGGCGGCGGCGGGTCCAGACCGCGGGGTGGACGGTCAGCGGCAGGCCGGAGCCGGGCCGGGCCGTCGAAGCCGCCCACGTGGTCGAAGTGTCCGTGGCTGAGTACGACGCCCTGCAGGCCGCCGACATCGATGCCAAGACGCTCGGCGTTCACCGCCAGCCCGTCCGGCGACGCTCCGGTATCGAACAGCAGCATGCTGCTCGCGTTCCCGCTTTGAACGGTGACCAGAGCGGAGAAGCCGTGCTCGGCACGCAGCCCCGCGAGGGCCTCGCCGCCGGCGAACTGCCTCGCGGCGATCTGCCCGGCGCCCACCGACGCCCGGGTGACGCCTGGCTGCGCGAGCGCGGGCTCGTCGCGCGCATCGCGCGGCCCGGCATCGAGTCCGGCGGACGCCTCGGTCGGCATCGCTGGAAGATCGAACGGTCGATCGCCTGGCTCTTCGGCTACTGCCGCCTCACCGTCCGATACGAACGAAAGGGCTCGCGCTTCCTCGCCCTCCTCCGCCTGGCCGCCGCCCTGACCTGCTACAAGAAGCTCGCGGAACTTGCCGCGTGAGACAACCTCTAAGACGTCGTCTCATTTGGTGAGTCGGCGGTAGCAGATGAGGTTGCAGGCAATGGCGGTGAAGGCCAGGAAGTGCTCGGCCTTGCGTTCGTAGCGTCGGTGCAAACGGCGGCAGCCGCCCAGCCAGGACATCGTGCGCTCGATCGTCCAGCGATGCCGGCCCAGCCGGGTGGAGGACTCGATGCCCTTGCGGGCGATGCGGTGCCGGATGCCTCGCTGGCGTAGCCATCGGCGCAGGTGGTCGTAGTCGTAGCCCTTGTCCGCGTGCAGCTTGGCGGGCCGTCGTCGGCGCGGGCCGCGGCGGGATCGGATCGGCGGGATGCCGCACACGAGTGGCTCGAGTGCCTGGCTGTCGTGCAGGTTCGCGCCGGAAATCCCGATGGAGAGGGGTAAACCGGTCCGCTCGGTGATCAAGTGGATCTTCGAGCCTTTCTTGCCCCGGTCCACAGGATTCGGACCTGTCAGGTCCCCCCTTTCAGGGCCCGCATGTTCACCGAGTCGATGGCGCAGCGCGACCAGTCAAGCTCTCCGCGCGAGCCCAGCTCGTCGAGGATGAGGCGGTGCAGCTTCGCCCAGACCCGGGCGGCGGTCCACTCGGTGAAGCGCCGGTGCGCAGTCGGCCCCGACGGGCCGAAGACCGGCGGCAACTGCCGCCAGGTACAGCCTGTCGTGGCCACGAAGATGATCGCGGCCAGCACCTCACGATCCCCATACCGGCGCCGACCACCACCCTGCGGCCGCGATGGAGCAGGCGGTACCACCCGCTGGAACAGCTCCCACAACTCGTCCGGCACCATGCGCTCGACCATCACCACACGGTGCAGATTACCCAGCGATCCAAATGAGACGACGTCTAAGTCAATGTCTCTGGTGCTTCTGAGGTTTGAGGTGTGATGTCGTCATCGTGAGGCCGGTGCCAGTGAGGCATCCGTCGATGAGGTCGGGCCGGTATTGGACCTGGCGAAGGCCGCGTCGCAGGGTGTCCATCAGGTGGGTGGCGTCGGTGAAGGCGGTGTTGGCCTGGCAGCGCCTTCGCAGGAGGGACCAGATGCCCTCGACCGGGTTGAGCTGTGGCGCATAGGGCGGCAGGTAGTGGACGGTGATCCAGGCGTGGGAGTCGATGAACTCGCGTAATCGGCGGTCGCGGTGGACGTTGAGATTGTCCCAGATCAGGACGATCGGCCTGCCGAGTTGCTGGTGGGCTGTGGCCAGCAGGTCGCGGTAGTCCGTCCAGGCGAAGCTTCGGCGGCCGCCGGCCTTGTGGTCCGCATGGACGATCGGTCGGTAGATCAGCCGGGAGCGCTCGCCTGTCCTGTAGCAGGCCAGGGCGGCCCGATGGAGATGCGGCGCTGGGAACGCCCGCGGACGCGGACGATGGGGGTGTCGCCGCGGTGGGACCAGGTGCGGGCGGTGGGCGGCGTCATCGAGAAGCCGGCCTCGTCCTCGAAGACGAGGTAGGCGTCGAGCGCCGCCGCGGTGCTTCCGCGGATGGCCAGGTCTCCTTCACCCATCCGGCGACGGCTGCCTCGTCCCGTTCCACCGCACGCTTCGCGGGGACCTGGTGGCTCCAGCCGTGGCGTCGCAGCATCAGCGAGATCCCGGAGAGCGTGAACGACTTGTGGAACCGCCGCCCGATGAGCGTCTTGATCCGGGCCAGAGTCCAGGTCTGGTCCGGCCAGCCGTGCGCCGCGGCACCCTTGGCCAACTCGACTTCCAGGACGGCGAACAGCCTGTCACTCAGTTTCGGCTTCGAGACCGGTCCAGCCGATCGCAGCCCCTCGGTGCCGACGTCCTTCCAGGCCCGTCGCCACCGCTGCACCGAGCGCACACTCACCCGTAAGTCCATGGCGACCTCCGCGTTGGAGGCACCTGCGACGAAACGCTCGGCGGCCTCCATCCGGATCCGCTCGCGAAACACCTGCCGTTCAGGCGTCAGCCCACCACCCTGCGGATACCTCACACAACCGGCATACCGCGACGATCACATTCCGTCACCCCCCAACGACATCCCGCCTCAAACCTCAGTAGCGCGAACTTCCAGTCGATGCGGGCCCGCACCGCCTCAGCGGCCTGCCGGTCGGTCAGTCCCTCGACGAACTGCAACATCAGCACCATCGCCAGACGCCCCGGTGACCAAGCGGGCTTCCCCCGCACCGGAAACAGATCCGCGAACTGCTCGTCTGTGAACAGAGCACCCAGCTCATCCCGGACCCGGATCGCGAGGCTGCCCTTGGGAAAGGCAGCACGTGCCACCTGCGCTGTTTCCACCGGAACTTCCGCCGACCCCCGCGGCTGCAACGACACCGACACCCTCCCCATACGCCAACGTCGGCCTTCAAGACCACAACCAGGTCTTGAGCCGACGTCACGCAGGGAGCCGGATTAACCAACAGCGTCGGGTCATCCTTCCCGGCCCCGCTGCTCGTTCCCGGCTGCTCACCGGCAGAGAAGCCCCGGCCGCGCCGTACGCAGGCCGACAAGTAGTTCTTTAAGCGCGAGGGGCACCTGCGGGTACCGCGTAGCACGTAGAGACGCTCCAAGTCGGGCGTCACAACCGGAACTTGGAGGCCCTCGTCTCGTCCCCAGGTCCGAACTCCGGTTCATCACTCGAACGAGTTCGTCCCCACGCTGACTGAACGGAGTCCCACCGTCATGCCGGACACCACCTCGGCCGACCTCAGCCCCCGCGACGTCCTGGCCCGCTACCACCGCGCGATGCTCGACAAGTCCGCGGACGATCTGGCTGATCTGTACGCGGCCGACGCCGTGCACGAGTTCCCGTTTCTCTTCCCTGGCATGCCCGAGCGCTACCAGGGACGCGAAGAGGTCCGTGCAGGCTATCGGGCGGCCTGGGGCGCGAGCTCAGCGCAGCCACAGAAGATCCACGACGTCCTCGTCCACGAGAGCACCGACCCCGAAGTGATCACCGTCGAGCAGGTCGTCGCTGGGACCGTGACCACGACCGGCCAGGCGTTCAGCTTCCCCGGCCTCCTGGTGTTCCGGGTCCGAAACGGCCTGATCGTGCATGTCCGGGACTACATGGACGGCCTCCGCATCGCCCACACGATGGACCGACTGACCGCCGTGGTCGCCAGCCTCGGTGCCAGCCAGATGGGAGCGACGAAGCCCTGATCCTGCTCAGATGGCGCTCAACGCCGCTCCGGTCCGACTTCGGACTTAATCGTCTAAGAACCAAGGCACTCGAACAGCACTCACCGCTGGACCTCTTTGTCAGGCCTGATCGGGATTCCACTCCTGGGCCAGCGTCGCGTAGACGTACTCGCTGCCCCAGCGCCCGTTGTCGAGGTCGTTCTCGACAAGGTGGGCCTCCCGGCGCATGCCGAGGCGCTCGCATGCGCGCACCGACCCGGTGTTGAGCACGTCAAGGCGGGCGAAGAGCCGGTGGACGCCCAACTCGGCGAAGGCCAGCTGGGGGTCGCACGCGCCGCCTCGGTCGCGTAACCCCGGCCTGCGTACTCCGGATTGAAGACCCAGCCGATCTCGACCTGGCGCGCCCGCGCGCTCGAGAGGGTCAGGACGACCTCGCCGACGGCCTTTGTCTCGTCGACCGGGCAGACGGCGACCACCAGGCCGTCGCCGTCCTCGGCCCACGCTGTGCCGGCCGCGCGCCGCGTCAGACTCTGCGCGCACTGTTCACCGACTGGGTGGAGAGCTTCGTGCGGGCCGTCCACGGCTATGCCCGCGAACGCAACCAGTCCTCCACCGCCACCGAGGAGGAACGTCGGGCCCTCGCGCTCGCCATCGAGTTCACCTACCCGTAGCGCCCCAAGATCCCCGCACAGGTCCCACGTTCCCAAACTGGGAACCCACCACGGCGCAAGCGCCGACAAACGCGCGGCGGCCGCCAGGCCGACTGACCCCAATGGGCGCATTCCGTTACCTCCGGAGCCGCATTTCGGCAGTTCCCCGCTTCGCCCTGCAGGTGTGTCCGGCACTCCCGCGCACACGGCTGCAGGCATTCCTGGTGGAACCCCCGTCGGCGCGCCGCCCCGGGCGTGGACAGCGCGCACCTTTCGCCGGGCGGTATAACCCACCTATGGCCAAGCGGCAGACTCCAGGAGGATCACGGTGGCGGCGTGAGGGATGGCGACCAGCCCTCGGTCTGACCTTGCTGGCGACGATGGCGCTCGGGCTGGCCGTGCTGTGGGTCCTAGCGCCCGTGCTCTACGCGGGCAGCGGGGCGAAGCCGGACGCCCAGGCCACCGCATCTGCCACGACGCGGGCAGGCATCCTCGCGGTCTTCGCAGCCGCCATCGCGACCCTGGGTGCCGTACTGTCCCTAGCCGAGACCCGCAGAGCCAATCTCGCAACGCATGAGCGCGAGCGCGAGGCCCAGGTCACCGACCGCTACACCAAAGCCATCGGCCAGCTTGGCGAGGCCGACGAGGATAAGGTCGCGGTCCGACTCGGTGGCATCTACGCATTGGAGCGTATTGCCGAAGACTCCCCGCGAGACCGTCCCACCGTCCTTGACGTGCTATGCGCCTTCGTACGGCACCGAGGACGTGGCCCGGCCGATGGCAGCCCCGAATCGCTGAAGACGCACCGTCCACCGGCCGACGTACAGGCCGCAGCCACCGTCATCGGCAGGTTGTCCCGTGCAGACGCCGAGTCGGAGCGCATCAACCTGTCCGAAGCTCACCTTGAGCGCGTCAACCTGTTCGAAGCCCGCTTCACTCAGGCGATGCTGGCACATGCGCATCTCGAAGGTGCGTGGTTGACCGGCGTCCACTTCGAGGAGGCATCCCTGATCGGCGCTCACCTAGAGGGCGCAACCTTGGACGGCGCTCACCTCGAAGGTGCAACACTGACTGGTACCCATCTCAAAGGTGCGACGATGTACGGCGCGTGGCTCGCTGGCGCGTCTCTGCGCGAGGCAGATCTCGAACGAGCCAACCTCACGGGCGCCTGGCTTCCAAACGCCACCTTGTCCGCCGGTGGTGCCCTTGACGTAGAGACCGGGCAGTGGCGTCAATTCGAGGGCGCGCGCCTCCACGGCACCCACCTCAAGGACGCGCAGCTACAAGGTACCCACCTCGAGGGCGTAGACCTATCGCACGTAAGGGGCCTGACCCAGAGTCAGCTGGGCTACGCCCATGGAGATGAAGCAACCCTTCTACCTGAAGGTCTGACGAGGCCGGCTTCCTGGAATCCGCCCGACGAGCCGGACCGCGGACAGGACTCCCCCTGAGCGCAGCAGACGATCGCGCGTGCGGGCCGCACGCGTCACGGCGTGAAACGAAGACGGTCGCGCTGCGCGGCGACCATGGCGCGCCACCGTCGGCGGGTGGCGATCAGCCCGCGGTCGCCACCCAGGTCGTTGCCCCCAGGCCTTCAGCTCCTTCGCCCTCCACACGATGGCGGCCGCAGTCCTAGGAAAGAGGTTCGGCAGCTGGCAGACCTGTTACGACCCACATCGCCGCTGGTCAGCGGACGGCACATGGGAGAGGATCTTCCGGAGCATCCAGGCCGACGCCGACGCGGGAGGCCGCATCGACTGGTCCATGGTGAGTGTGGACTCCACCGTGTGCCGTGCTCACCAGCACGCGGCCGGCGCACGCAAGTAGGCGCCACGAAAGGCCGGCAAGCGCATCCGGACAGCCCAGCACCGGACAGACGAAGCCCTCGTCCGTTCCCGAGGCGGGCTGACGACGAAAATCCATCTGGCCGGTGAGGGCGGGCTGCGGCCGTTGGCCCTGTTGGTCATGCCAGGGCAGTGGGGCGATTGCCCACAGATGATCCCGGTCCTGGAACGCATTCGCGTGCCCCGGCCGGCCGGCGGCCATCCCCGCACCCGGCCCGATCACCTCAGCGGCGACAAAGCCTACTCATCACGCCGCAACCGCCGGTACCTGCGGCGACAGATCAAGCACACCATCCCCGAACGCCGTGACCAGCAAGCCCACCGCCAACGACGTGGCAGCCACGGTGGCAGGCCCGCCGGCTTTGACCCAGCGCGCTACGCCCGCAGAAACGAAGTCGAGCGGCTGATCAACCAGTTGAAGATCAACCGGGCCGTGGCAACACGCTTCGACAAGAGGGCATACGTCTTTCACGGCACCGTGACCGTTGCTGCCGTACGCCTCTGGCTCCGTCCGTGACTCCCGAAATCTCCAGTGGCTGCATTTCGAACTGCCCAGAAAGCCGCTGTCGCCACCCGGATTTAGGACAGCCCATGTCCGCCATCATGCCTAGCCTGGCGTCCAATACCGCAGGGCAAGCGCGAAATGAGGGTGGCCATGGCAGAGATCGTTCTGGTTCCCGGGTTCTGGCTCGGAGCGTGGGCATGGGAAGAAGTGACACCGGAGCTGAGGGCAGCGGGACATGACGTCTACCCACTCACGCTGACCGGACTGGCCGACCGGGCAGCCGAGGCCACCCCCGATGTGGACGTCTACACACACGTAGATGACATCGTCCGTCTCATCGACGACAACGATCTGAGGGATGTAGTGCTGGTCGGGCACAGCGGAGCAAACCTGCCGGTTACGGGTGCCGCAGACCGGATCCCGGAGCGGATCGCACGGATCGTATATGTGGACGCCGGACCATTGCCCGGCGGCATGGCTGTGATCGACTTCAACAAGCCCCAGACGCAGGAGGAGTGGCGCAAGCAGGTCGCGGAACAGGGAGACGGCTGGCAGTTGCCAGTACCGGCGTTCGACCCGGCAGCGGACCCGGCCAACTTGGCGGGAATCACCAACGAACAACTCGTCCGCATAGGTCACGTCCGCGGGAGTGGTGTATCAACGGCCACTCGGTGATCTCGTTTTGAGGCTATGCGGTGAGTTCGGTCGGGAGGACGGTGTCGTCGATTTCTGACTCGATCGGGTGGAGGCGGGCCTTGGCGAGCAGGTCGAGGCCCATGTAGCGGCGGGCCTCGGTCCACTCGTCGTTCTGCTCGGCCAGGACCGCGCCGACCAGGCGGATCAGGGCGGTGCGGTCGGGGAAGATGCCGACCACGTCGGTGCGGCGGCGGATCTCCTTGTTCAGCCGTTCCTGCGGGTTGTTCGACCAGATCTGCCGCCAGATCTCGCGCGGGAACGCGGTGAACGCCAGGACATCGCCCTGAGCGGCGTCCAAGTGCGCTGCGGCCTTGGGGAACTTGGCTTCCAGGGCGTCGAGGACGTGCCGCATCTGGGCCTGGACGGCGTCGGTGTCGGGCTGTTCGAAAACGGTCCGCAGCAATGTTGCGACCCATGGCTGGGCCGACTTGGGCACCTGGCTCAGCAGTGCGCGGGCGTAGTGAGTACGACATCGCTGCCAGCTCGCGCCGGGCAGGGTGGCGCCGATCGCGTTGACCAGGCCCATGTGCGCGTCGGAGATGACCAGCTGGACGCCGGACAAGCCGCGGGCGATCAGCGAGCGCAGGAAGGCCAGCCAGCCGGCGCCGTCCTCGGCTGTGGCCACGTCCAGGCCGAGGATCTCGCGGTGCCCGTCGGCGTTGACGCCGACTGCGATCAGCGCGTGGACGTTGATGATCCGGCCGCCTTCGCGGACCTTCTGCGTCAGCGCGTCGACCCATACGAACGCGTAGGGTCCGGCATCCAGGGGACGGTTACGGAAGGCTGTGACTTGTTCGTCCAGGTGCTTGGCCATCGCGCTGACCTGGGACTTCGACAGCTGGGTGACGCCCAGGGACTCGGCGAGCTTCTCGACTCGGCGGGTGGAGACGCCCAGCAGGTAGGCGGTGGCGACCACGCTGATGAGGGCCTGCTCGGCCCGCCGCCTGCGTTCCAGCAGCCAGTGCGGGAAGTAACTCCCGGACCTGAGCTTGGGGATGGCGAGCTCGACGGTGCCCGCCCGGGTGTCCCACTCACGCGGGCGGTATCCGTTGCGGTGGTTGACTCTCTCGTCGCTGACCTGGCCGTATTCGGCGTTGCAGAGGGCGTCCGCCTCCGCGGACATGAGTGCGTCGGCGAACGTCTTGACCATCGCGCGCAGCAGATCGGGACTCGCCGCGGCGAGATTGTCTTCCGTGAGGGCGTGCAGGGGCAGACTGTCGGGTGCGGTCATCGTGCTGATCTCCTTCGGGCTTCGACACCTCGAAGATCAGCCGGTGGCCGTTCATCTATGCGGGCCTCATCCTGATGCCGGAGCAAACCCCCGGATCAGGTCGAACCCGTACACCACTTCCCTGGACGCAACCGTCCGCCCCATAGTCAAGTTGGCCACACCTCAGCCATTCGCGACCGCCACTCGCCCCCTGAACCGGCCGACGATGCCGCCGGACGCGCATTGCTCGGTGATCGCCTCAACGTTCACTCCCGAACAGGTGCGCATGCTGGCCGACACCGGCAACCCAGTCTTCGAACCGATGGCCGCAATGGACCTGCGCCACCTGCCAACCGGGCACTGGCCGATGTTCTCCCGGCCGATCGAACTGGCATCACTGCTGGACGAGATCGCTCGTTGACCAGGGCTACGCTCGCGAGGAGCTCGCCTTGAGCCTTCCGAACAGCCGCGCGACGCAAAGACCACCAGGCCGTCCGCACGACCCATCGGACACTGCCTAGTGTTTACCCGTGAGCCGAAAGAAGAGCCCGGCCGCGCCAGGTCAAGAACTTGAGCTGAACAGAGCGAAGCCCAGCCTCGTGGTGCCGGTCTTGTTCCGCAACCAGCCCGTCTCGTCGCTGGACAGGTGAAGTGGTCCACCACCCCATCCAGACCCAGATCCCGCTCCACTGCTCAGCCCCTTCCGCGCGCCCCGTGATCACCTGTCGGGCCGGACGGTAGAGCCGCCGCAGTACGGCGGGCGCGGGTATCGGCGAAGCGCCCCGGAGGGGAGGGGCGGGCTGGTAGAAGCACGGCCGAATGGCCAGGTGCTCGGGCGGGGGCCGTCACGCTCCCCGCCCGGGCACCTGGAATCCTCTTCAGGCCCGTCAGGGCCTGGGCAGCGGCAGGCCGGGCATCTGCGGGTGCCGCAGGTGCTGCCCGCCGTCGTAGACGTGCAGGGTGAACGTCTCCGGCCCCGGCCGGCCCGCCTCGTCGTAGGTGGACAGCACGCGCTCGATCCGCTCCCACAGCCTTACCGGGCCGCCCTCGCGGACCTCCCAGCGGCCCTCGGTCGGGGCGAGGGTGGCGGCGGAGCCGGTGACCACGTCGACCAGGTGCACCGTCTCGCCGACCGTCGTCATCTGCGTGTCCGGTGCGGCGCATTGGGCGAGGAACCGCAGGTGAAAGGCTTCCTCGGTCGCGGCCGTGATCCGCTCGGGGCTGTGCCGCGCGGTCCGGGCCTTCTGCGGCAGGCCGGCGGCCCAGTGGGCGGGGTTGCCGAACGCCGGCGCCGCGTGCGTACGGGCGGACATGAACGACACGGTGCCGCCCAGCAGTTGGCCCTCAGCGGCGTGGTTGCCGTTCACGGTCAGCAGGACGCGGGCGTAACCGTAGAGCCAGCCCGAGAGGGTGAGCAGGATCTTCCCGCCCGGCCGGGCCTGTGCCAGCAGGGCGGGCGGCACGGCGCGGAAGGAGCAGGCGGCCACGATCCGGTCGAACGTGGCCTCGGGCCAGTAGCCGTACAGCCCGTCCGCCACGGCCAGGGTGGGGGTGTACCCGCTGGCGTACAGCGCGTCGGCGGCCTGCTCCAGCCGGTGGGGGTCGACCTCGATGGAGGTGACATCGGCGGAGCCGAGGCGTTCGCACGCGAGGGCGGTGGAGTAGCCGGTGCCGGTGCCGATCTCCAGCACCGTGTGCCCCTCGGTGACTTCGGCGTCCGCCCACATCCGCACCACGAGCGACGGCAGGGTGGAGGAGGAGGTGGGGGCCCCGCCGTGCCGTACCTGCGGGTTCTTCCAGTCGGGTTCGTCGCTGTCGAACTGGGTGATGAGCGTGGTGTCGGAGTACGCGGCGGCCAGCCAGCGGCCATAGTCGAGTTCGGCGGTGACCGGCTCCCACACCGTCAGGCCTTGCCCGTCGCGTTCGTCGGCGGGCAGGTAGAAGCCCGGCACGAACCGGTGCCTGGGCACCGTGGCCACCGCCCGCGTCCACTCCTCGCCCAGGCCCTGCTCGGTGAGGGAGCGGGCCAGGTGGGCCCGCAGGCCGGCTGCGTCGGTCTCCAGGTCGCCGCTCGTGCTCACGGCGTACCTCCGTTCTGCAGAAGGTCGGCGAACGCCTCGGTGATGGCGGCTGCGTCGGGCAGCCAGCCCCACTGGCCGTTCGGATTGCACTCGATGAACACCCAGTCCTCCGCGCTGTCGCCGTTGCCGGTGAGGGCGAAGTCGAAGCAGCCGAAGACCAGGCCGAAGGCGGCTCTGTAGCTGTGCAGGGCGGCCTCGACCTGGGCGGGGACGGAGATGGGGGCGTGGAGCAGGGCGTCCCAGTCGCCACGGCGCCAGTCCAGCGCACCGTCCGGGGCGGCGATCTGCTGGGCGAACACCTTCTTCCCGACCACCGTGACCCGCACGTCGCCGGTCTTGGCGATCTCCGCCTGGAACAGGTGCGCGGTCACCGTCAGGGAGTCGTCAAAGGTGGCCGGGTCGACGCGCTGGGCCCAGATCGCGCCGGTGTGCCCGTCCTCATCGCGGGGCAGCCCGCGGAACGTCTTGTAGATCACAGGGCCGTGGTCGGCGGCGAACTTGCGGGCGTCCTCGACGTTGTTGGTGACCAGGGTCGGCGGGATCGTCAGGCGGAGCTGGGCGGCGAGCTGGAGCTGGGCGGGCTTGAAGTCGGCGGCCGTGACCGCACCGGGGTGGTTGACGTAGATGGCGCCGTGCAGGTGGTTCAGCACCCCGCCGAGCCCGTGCCGGGCCTCGGCTGCGGCGAAGTCGCGCTGCTGGGCGGGCAGGTGCTGGTAGCGGGCGGCGTAGGGGGTGGGGCGGCGGTAGTACACCGCCGCCACCTCCCCCAGTTCCACCTCCCGGCTGCCGGTGACCAGCCGCCCGGTCCAGGCCGGCGCCCCGGCGCCGATGCGGGCGCCGAAGGCCAACTCCGGCCCGATGCCAGCCGGGTCGACGCGGACGACGGGCACCTCGCGCTCGTTCAGCGCGGCGATGACGCGGTCCGCGGTGACGTCTTCCAGCGCGGTGACGACCAGGACGGTGGAGGCCATCGGGTCAGTCCGACTCGTAGTCGGTGGTGTGGTCGTCCTGGGTCTGCGGCTGCGGGTTCTGCCCGTCGCCGCCGCCGGACATCGACGCGGTGCCGGTGGTCCTGGACGTGCCGTGCTTGCCCATCTCCACCACCTGGCCGGCGGCGTCGGTGTAGACGGCGGTCTGCGTGGCCGCGTCGAGCGTCACCGCGGCGTACGACGGCGGGCCGACCGGCAGCCGGTCGGTGACCAGCCTCATCGACCACGGAGCCTGGGGTGCAAGCGTCGCCATGCGTGCGTCCTTCCCCTTGCCGTATGCGGATAGCCAGGCGGCTACCGCGATGTGCAGAATCAACCTCCCGCATGGAGCCTGACCAGTACCGTAGGTGCCGCGAACCGTGGCGAAGTTGCCACGCTCCGTGACGCCATGTCGGGGAGGGCGAGACAGGGATGCCGAGCAGATCCAGCAATCCGCACCTCGCGCTGTGGGTCGCGGCCACCGGCTTGTCGCACGGCGAGATCGCCCGCAGGGTCGCTGCCGAAGCGATTCGCCAAGGTCACCGGCAGATCGCCCCGGACGCCACCCGCATCCGCCGCTGGATCGACGGCGAATGCCCCCGCCCACCCGTGCCTGCTCTGCTGGCGGCGGTGCTGTCCGAGGTGGTCGGCCAGCCGCTCACGCCGGGTGACTTGGGCCTGACGGCCGTCGGGCCCACGCTGGATAGCATCCAGCTCCCGCTGCTGACCGAAGCAGCCGCCCAGACCCTGGCCGGATGGACCCAGATGGACCTGTTCCTCGACCGCCGCGACACCCTCAAGCTCGCCCTCGGTGCCCCGCTGATCCTGGCCGCCGAGCGGATGCTGGGCGGCACCGCGCGCCGGCTCAGCCGCGACACCAAGGGCTTCGACACCGACATCACCACGGCGCTGGAGGAGGTCACCGCGTTCTTCACGAAGGCCGACGCCTCCAAGGGCGGCGGCCTGTACCGCTCCGCGATCGTCGCCCAGCTCGCCGAAGTCGCCCGCCGCATCCAGGACGGCGTCCCGCCCTCGCTGAAGGCCCGGGTCTTCGCCGCGACCGCCGACCTGGCGGCACTGGCCGGGTGGGTCAGCCACGACTGCGGCCGGTACGCCACCGCCCAGCGCTACTGGTCCTACGGCATCTACGCCGCCTCCGAGGCCGGGGAGCCGGACCGCGGGGTGGAGATCGTCACCCGCATGTCCCACCAGATGATCTACCTCGGGCACCCCCAAGACGCCCTGGGTCTCCTCGGCGTCGCCGCGGCGAAGGCCACCATGCCCGCGACCAGGGCACTGGTCGCCTCCCAGACCGGGCGGGTCCACGCGGCCCTCGGCGACGAGCACAGGGCCGAGCAGCACCTCGGCGCCGCCGACGAACTGGTGGCCCACGGCCTCGGCGACGCCCCGGAGTGGGTTGCGTACTTCGACGCCGCCGAGCACGCCGGCGCCCGCGCGGTCTGCGCCCGCGACCTCACCGGAATCGGCCGAGACCGGCGCCGCGCCAGTGATCACTTCACCGACGCGCTCGCCTTGCGCAGGCCCGGCTTCGACCGGGTGAGGGTCATGGACTGCATCGGCTTGGCCGCCGCGCTGTTCACCGAAGGCGAGCCCGAGCAGGGCGCCGCCGCGGCCCACCAGGCGCTGGACGAGGCCGCCCGGGTCGACTCCACCCTGGTCGCTTCCCGGCTCAACACGCTGCTGGACGCCGCCCGCCCGTACCGCACCGCCGACGTGGACGAGGTCTGCACCCGCGCACGGGATCTCGCGGCAGCGCGGCCGACGCCGGTTGCGGCCTGAGACCATCGAGTCCATGGGCAAGCACTCCCGACCCGGACCGCCGAACCAGCCGTCCCGTGCCGTTCCGCGCGTCGACGCTGGCGATCCGCTGGCCGCGTACAACCGGCGGCGCCGCCCGCCCATGGACGTCTGGCGCCGGCATCGCCCGCTGCATGGCGGTGGTGATCACCTCCGTCCCGACGAGCCACGGGCCCTGGAGGAGTGGGACGGTTTCGCCTACATCCCGGCCGGTACGGCCGACAACCTCGGCGCCGCGCGAGCCTGGGCTAACGGGACCGCCCCGGACTCCGAGGCCGCGGCTGAGTAGGCGAGACTGGACGCTGCCCGACGGCCGGGATGAGGCGTCCGGCCGACGCTGCCGCCGCCGGGCCCCTTTTCTGCGGGTGTGGACATTGCCGCTGGTCGCGGGGTCTCCTGGACATACCCCCTGTCCGCGTCACTGCTGGGGGCGCCGTGCACGACACGCTCCACGTCGCAGTACACCCGACCGGGCCCGGTCGCTGCCGGGTGACCGTGGCCGGGGACCTCGACGTGGTCAGCGCCCCGGACGTCCGGAACACCCTCCGAGCCGCCCTAGTGTGATGCGCCTGAAATCGCAGGCTTAAGTCTCTCGCTGATTTTCGGTGGCTGGCGGAGTGAGCTTGGTGAGGTAGTCGGCGAGGGATTTGAGGATCTCGTCGGCGGTCTTGGTCCAGGTGAAGGGCCGGGGGTTCTCGTTCCATGAGTCGATCCAGGCCCTGATGTCCTCCTCCAGCGCCTTCACCGAGGTGTGGACGCCTCGGCGGATGAGCTTGTCGGTGAGCAGGCCGAACCACCGCTCGACCTGGTTGATCCAGGAAGAGCCGGTCGGAGTGAAGTGGACATGGAAGCGGGGGTGCTTGCCGAGCCAGGTCTTGATCTCGGGGGTGTTGTGGGTGGCGTAGTTGTCACACACCAGGTGCACATCGAGCCCGGCAGGAACCGCCTTGTCTATCGTGACCAGAAACTTCTTGAACTCGACGGCCCGGTGGCGGCGGTGCAGTTCACCGATGACAGTGCCGTCGGCGATGTTGAAGGCGGCGAACAGGCTGGTGATGCCGTGTCGCAGGTAGTCGTGGGTGCGCCGTTCGGGCATGCCCGGCATCATCGGCAGCACCGGCTGCGAGCGGTCCAGCGCCTGAATCTGGCTCTTCTCGTCCACGCACAACACCACGGCTTTCTCCGGCGGGTTGTGGTACAGGCCGACGACGTCGACGACCTTCGCGACGAACTGCGGGTCGGTGGAGAGCTTGAAGGCGTCCTGCAGGTGCGGCTTGAGGTCGAACTTCTTCCAGATCCGCCCGATGGTGGACTTCGACAGCCCGGTGCGGGCGGCCATGGAGGCCCGCGACCAGTGGGTGTCCTGGCCCGGGGCGGATTCCAGCGTCGCGACGACCACGTCCTCGACCTGGTCGAGCAGGATGGACGGCGGCCGGCCGGGCCGCGGCTCGTCGACCAGACCGTCCAGCCGCCGCTTGACGAACCGGGCCCGCCAGCGGTTCACCGACTGCTCGCTCACCCCGAGCTCGGCCGCCACCTGCTTGTTCGTCCCGCCCTCCGCGCACCGCAGCACGATCCTCGCGCGCAGAGCCAAAAACTGCGCGGTCTTCGCGCGCCTCGCCCAACGCGTCAGCTGAGCCCGTTCGTCATCACTGAGCACCAGCTCCGACTTGCGTCGGCCCGGCCGCGGCTCATCCGCAAGCCCGGCCATCCGCCGGGCAGCAAACCGCGAGCGCCACTTCCTCACCGTGTCCGCGGTTACCTTGAACTCCGCCGCCACACGCGTATTCGGCTTCCCATCCGCACACGCCAAGACGATGCGTGCCCGCTCGGCGAGACGGGGCGCCACTGCCCCGCCCGCCCAGCGCAACAACTCGGCGCGCTCCTCATCGGACAGCACAACTTCGACGGCACGAGGACCCCGAGACATGAAAACAGGCTACAGACTTAAGCCTGCGATTTCAGGCGCATCACACTAGCCGCGGCGGCACCAGGAACCCATGTGGTCAAGGCGTTCAATCTCTGCCACGAGGACGTGTGGCGTATGTCGCCGCCCATCTTCGACGGGCGCCGACTGGCCGTTCCGGTCTGCGGAGACGACGAAACGGCTCTCGCCCTCGTACACCAGTTGGTGCGGCATGTCGGCTGCGAACCCGTGGCCGGCGGCTCTCTCGAACGAGCCGGACTCCTGGAAGCGACCGCGGCACTCTTCATCGGGCTATGGATCGGCGAGGGACCCGATGCCCAAGCCATCGCACCCCCGCTGGCCTATGCCGCCGGACCGAGAGACGAGGAACCACAAACCACCGAAAAGGCTTTTCGTTAGAAGTTCTTAGAGATCTTGGCCTCCGAACGGCGGTCAGCCTCACCATCAACGGCGCGACTCACGCGTACCTCTCCCGCTACCGAGAGGCGCGATCACGGCCTCGGGACTGGTGGGCTCGCATGTTGAGATGTCGCGTATCCTCCGGCGACCTCCAGCTTGGTCACCGTGAGTTGTCGGTGGTGCCTGCTGGATCACTCTGCGCCGTCGTGACCGGGCGCGTAGGGCGGGATCGTCCAGCGCATCGTTGTCTGGCCTGTGGGGCCAGGCTGAAGAGTCACGGGATAGACCTGTCCGAAGCGGCGTTCGCCGCGATGTCTCATCGAGTGGTCGCCACTGTCCCAGTTGATCCCCAGAACTGGGCAGCCAGCGACCTTGATGGCGCCGATCTGAAGCGGGTGGGTCCAACTCGCGCGGTTGAAGCGCTGGAAGTCGGTGTGCTCATCGACTGCGACCATGACACCCCGGCCCTGTTCGTCGCCTTTCCAGTCGTTGAGGGCGTCGCCGAGCTTCTTGGCGTCATCGAGCGGGAGGTCGAGCCACCCTCGCACTTGACTGCCGTGTCGCGGGATCAGTTCTCCGCCGAACTGACGATGGGCGGCCTCCGCGTAGCCTCCCCAGTAGGCGACGTCGGCAAGGCCGTCGGTTGATGGATGATCCTCTCCGGTCCAGGAGTCCAGGGCAAGCGCGTCACCGAGCACCATGCCGCAACGGTCGACCGGTAGGTCGCCAAGGATGATCGGCTCGTCCCCTGCGATGCCGGCCCATGGCAGACCGAGATCGATCTCAAGGACTGCGATGGTTGGTCCGCCGTCGAAGGGCGAGGCCGCCGTGCTGGCTCGCACCATCAACGGCCTGTCACCGGCGGCGTGAACTGCGGCCATCTCACACAACCAGTCGTGGACGTGTCCGCCGATCGATGCCGCGGCAATTGCGCGGTCGGACAGCGGTCGGCCCAGCTGCGGCCAGTAGTCGATCCACGACGCCATCCCCAACACGAGGACTCCCGACGGCGCCGTCACGACTCCCAGGTCAATGTCAGTCTCAGCCATCCGGCGATGGAACCTTCCTTCTGCTCTCAGGATCAAGGTTCGGCCGGGTCAGCGTCTGTGGTCACCCGGGGCATACCGGCTCCAGGTTCCGCCGGCCTCGGTGACCAGGCGGGTGGCTGTCTTGTCGTGGTAGCCGAGCGCCTTCGCGATGACGGGGGCTGGGGCTTGGAGGACGAGTTGGCGGATCGCGGAGGTCCTGCCGCGCTGTGGCGGCGCCGGTCACTTCGCCCCGCATGTTGACGGCGCCGCGCGCGTCCCTGGAGCGGCCCCGGCAGCCGCGTCTTGGGGGTGCCGGGGCCTCTCGGCGACTCCCCGTCCGCGATCCCGCTGGGGAGGATGATTCAGATGCCTTCCGTCGCCACGTGTGTGATGACGCGCCTGATGTATTCCTCGCGGTGCCGAAGCAGTTCAGTGCTGACCAGGATGCGGTATCTGCTGATTGGGAGGAACAGGGTGCCGGTGACGGGCAACGCGGTCACCTTGAGCCGGAATCCGCCGAGGCGGGTACCGGTGGTCCTCTCGTACTCGCGCACGGCATCCCTCATGCGCGGAGCACCACGCCCAGGGCGGCTCGCGTTCGCGACTTCGCGTTTGCGCTCGGCGCTCCACAGGCGGACGACATCGCGGTTGCCCTCGACAACGCGGCCGAGCAGGCCGCCCGGCGACAAAGGAACCGCCGACTCGTCCTGCTCCGAGGCCGCCAGAGCGCTGTCCCACCACTGTCGCCACTCGGCGTCAACTTCCTTGGAACCGTGCGCAGTCGAGTCGATGGCCAGGCTCGGCGGCGCTATGACTGCCTGTATGCCCAGCGGATCGCAGATGCCGAGCGCGTCGCGGACTGCCAGCGCAGCGGCCAAATGGTAGGAGTACCCCAGGGCTACTTCCCACGGCGCGCTCGACATCGATCCCATGAGTCTTCCTTTGTCTCAGACGATCTCTGCGCTGTCGGTGGGACCGCCGCTTGAACAGATGTCGCCGTCCCACAGAAGCGCGTCGCTGGAGGGGGAGACTCCCGCGGTCTCCCAGCCGGGTCCGCCGGCGTTCGCGTCCCACTCGCCCTCCCAGGACGAGTCGAATGCCAGCCCGCCGCCCCACGAGTAGGTGTCCGAACCGTAGTCGTCGGACCTGCTGGCCTGCCAGTGGTAGGCGACCGCGTCCTCGTCGAGATCGAACCCCGTCTGGATCTCCATGTTGTAGCCGCCGACGGGATGTATCCAGATGTACGAGTCGCCGCAGTCCCCTTCGACGACGTCGTCGGGGTGGACCTTCGCGCGGTACGGACTTCCGTCGGGGTTGATCGCCTTGGGCGTCGATACCGCGTGCTGGCTGCCGTCGGGTGCGGTGACGACCTTGAAGCCGTGGGCTTTTGCGAGGTTCGCGTTCACTCCGGTCACCCGCATCTTGACGACCTTCGCGCCCTTGGGCGGCGAGTGCTTCGGTGTGTGACCCGCGTGAACTCGCAGCCCTGCAGGGCCGACGTGGTTGGCGGACGGGACTGCTTCGGCGGTGGCGATACCGGCACCGGTGAGCGCGGACGCCGCAAGCACTGCGACGAATGCACGCGTGAACATGGCACGCTTCATGACTGGTTTTCCCCCTACTGCTGCGAGTTCTCTTCCCGGGCCACTTACCCGGTGTCCCTCAGCAGACGGGTTGACGCTATGGCCAATAGCGGCGCATGTTCCTCAACTCCCTCATGGTTGACCGATTCAGGCCAGAGGTGGGGCTTATTCCGGTTGTTGCCACAGCGGACATACGGGCCAGGGCTCTGTACGCCTCCGCGGCGGCAACGCGGCTTGTCTGCCCGGCCGCCGCTGATCGTGTGTAGGACCCGCTGCCAGGGCGTGCCGGCCGTCCCTCACGCCACTTCCGTCGCCTGCGTGAGTCCGCGTCTGTTGTGTCCGGTCGCAGTAGAGATGGGCCCGAGGTGTCTGCGGTGGTTCAGGTTGAGTGAGACGAAGCCCCCGTAGCTGTCTGATCCTGGTTGCCCGCTCGCTGGCCGGGGGCCGTGCGGCGGTGCAGGTGGAGGGTCAGGGCGAGCAGGCCGAGCGGGGTGGCCACGGCCAGGGCGCCCACCGCCTGGTGCTCCCGGGCGCCGCCGGCTGCATCGCATCCGGACGTGCCGAGCTCGCCGAGTTCACCGTCGGGGCCGTACTGCTGCTTCGTGAACGCCTGCCGGTCGAACAGCGCGGGCACGCCGCACGACATCGGCGGGTCGAAGCTCCCGTTGTTGTCGAAGGACGACGGGAAGAGCATCAGGCCGAGCGCCAGAAGGAAGCCGCCGATCGCTGGGACCGCGAAGATCCAGGACCAGATGAGCAGGTCACGGTTGGTCCGGGCGCGTCAGTGTCGGTCACGCCGGGAGACGGTACGCCCTGGACGGACTCTGGGGCACCGCGGGGCTCAGCAACGATGCGTGTACTTCACTGCCTGACCCTATTGAGCCCGGGAGGGCCGATGCTCAGCACTCCGAACGCGGACAAGGCCTGGAAAGGCATGACGAGGTCATTCCCGACCCCGGAGGCGCCAGGCCAGTATGCCGCCCCGAGCAGGGCGGAGAGGACGGCTTACGCCGTGCTGCTGCATGGACCGGCTGCGCGCTCAGGCGGCGCCGACGCGAGTCAGTGGCTGCTGCTGCGCGACCGCACAGCGAAGCGCCTGTAACCGACGCACCAGCAGCAGCCACACTTCAGGAACGCGTCAGTCGCCCAAGACGCCGTCGAGGTAGTCCTGCACCGGCCCGTACAGGCCGCGCGGAACCAGCCTGCGGCCGATCGCCCTGCGAGGCCCCGACGACCCCTGCGACTTCCCTGACGCTCACCGGGGCGTTTCCGTGTATGCGCTCAGGTCAGCGCAGGCCGCCTGTGCCGTCGTGCTCTTCGCCGACTGGGAGTGGCCGACGGTCGTCCCCCGGGTCCTCGCTGTAGATGACCGCGGAGACCGCGCTGTCGTAGGCATCGTCGAGGCCGTTGCCGCTTGTGCCGAGCATGTTCTCCCAGTCGATTCCCATGCCTACGAGCCTAGACCGTACTGCTCGAGGATCTCGGCGATGCGGGCGTTGAGCTCGCTGGCCCGAGGGAAGATCGCCGCTTCCTCTTCAGGGCGGATGCGCCGCGCCGGTCGTCGAGCCGACCCACGTGACCCAGGAGGCCGGGTGCGCCTCGTACCCCGGACTGACCTTCCCCTGCCGCGTACGCGGGTCGCAGTGCAGCCGCCCGCCCCGCTCGTTCGGCATCGGGCAGATCAGCAGGTTCGTCCCCAGGTGCGTGTTCGGTAGCCGGTCTCTTCGACTGCTTCGCGGTGGGCGGTTTGTAGCGGGTCCTCTCCTTGCGCGTCGAGGTTGCCGCCCGGGAGCTGCCAGAGGCGCGAGCCGTAGACCGAGCGCAGTTGGACTGGCCGGTCGTGTTCGTCGCGGATGTACAGGCAGCCGTACACCGTGTGGAGGAATAGTCAATAGCTGTGGATCGGTTGGTGTCGTCGGTCAGTCGAGCCGCTTCTTTGAACGCCCGGCCCTCCGCCAGATCACCGTCATCCCAAACGCCAGAATGCCCAGGGCTGCGACCACGATGACGACCTTGATCGCGCGGTCCAGCAGCAGGTGGTGAAGGAGGTCCGACGACTCCGCTCCGAGGCTGTTCATCATCAGCCATCCTGTCGCCGCGACCAGGACGCCCCGTTCTTCCCGCCCTCAAGCCGTCGGGCAGCAGCGCGCAGGCCGGCCTTCACTACGGGGTCTGCATACTGTCGCGCCTCGTCGAGTCTGCCCTTGCGCTTGAGAGTCACAGCGATGGCGAAGACCAGCAGCGCCAGCACCACCAGACCGCCCACGACCACGCCGAACCTGATGAGCATGAGATTGAGATACGTCTCCACGAAGAAGCCTCCACCCGTTGTGTCACGCCTGTGATACATCCGTTGTATCACAGGCGTGATAGAAAGGCTCCATGCCCAAGCACGTAGACCCGGACGCTCGCCGTCGCCTCGTCGTCGACGCGCTGTTCCGAGTCGTCGTCCGTGAAGGTCTGCATCGCACCTCGCTGCGAGCCGTCGCCGACGAAGCCCAGCTCAACATCGGCTCCCTGCGCCACTACTTCGCCAGCCAGCAGGACCTGATGCGCTTTGCGATGCAGTCGATGCTCGACCGGGCCAGCAGTCGTCTGCTCGAACACGTCGAGCGAATTGGAGACCTGGAAGGCCACCCCCGCCCCGAACAACTCCAGCTCGCAGCCGGGTTCCTGGCCGAGCTACTGCCGCTCGACGAGCAACGCCGCGCCGAGGTCACCGTGTTCCTGGACTTCAACACCGCTGCCCGCACCAACCCGGCCTTCGGCGACCTGTCACGCCAAGCCGCCGAAGGCACGAGATGGCTGATGCGCCGCGTGCTCACCCGGCTGGACGCAGCAGGCACCCTGCGCCCTGGCCTCGACCTCGACCTCGAGTCCGAGCGGCTCACGGCGCTCCTGGACGGGCTCAGCCTTAGCGCCGTCCTGCACCCCGAGATCCTGAACCCGCGGGCATGCATGGATGTGCTGCTCGCGCATCTGGGCGATCTGTCACTGATCGTTGGAACTCCGGGCTCGGCGCACTGACCGCAGCACCCGGTGAGTCAGGCTGCGTGAGCCTTGGGGCGCTCGACGTCGGCCGTTAAAGATCAAGCTAACGGTTCCCGGTGTAGTTCTGGGGCCCGGCGGCGTAGGAGGCTGCCAGCGCCGCCGAGTCCACCCACGGCTTGACCGAGTCGTTGTGCGACGCGTTGATATAGAGCGCGAGTGTATGGATAACGTACCGATGCGTAGGCCCGATGTAGCCGGCCTGTGTGGCCTGGCTGATCGTCGCGGTGGGAATCTCGCAGGTCTGCGAGCCCGGGCCGTTCGGCGGACACCACATGCCCCATTCACCGGTGGCCGCGTCTCTCAAGCCTGCGCGGGTGGCGGCCGCGGCGGTCGCGTCTGGCATCGCCGCCACCTGGACCACCACCAGGATGTGGTCCGCTGTATCGGTGTACGTCCCGACCACAGAGCCACGGCACCCGTTGGTGCTCAGCCCATTTTGGACCCTGCTGGTCTCGTGCCCGTTGACGCAGTCCTCCACACCGCCACTCGCGATGTTGTACACGACGCCCTTGGAGTCGGTGAACGTCCGCGGGAGCAGCGCATCCGACGTCAGCGGCGTCTGGTCGGTGTCGACGGAGTCGAGCGATCCGGGGTCGAACGTGGTCGGGATGGTCGTGGTGGAGGGCTTGCTGGTGGTCGGGTCGTCCGTGGGCGAGTCCGACGGCTGGTCGCCCGGCGTGGTGAACGTGCCCCCGCCGTACGTGTCGGACGCGTCGGGACCCGGGGTCGTCGAGGTGCTCGCCCCTGCATCCTTGCCGGCCGCCGCATTGCCGCTGTGCAGCAGCTTCGGCACCAGGACCGCGGCGAGCACGCACAGCACCACGGCGGCGGCAGCGGTGGCGGCTCTCATCAACTGGCTGGCGGTGAAGGTCTGTTCGGGCCGCGAGGCGACTTCCGTGTCCGCCTCCGGCAAGGTCCGTGGCGGTGACGGTGTTGGCGGGGGCGGGGGCGGAGCCGGGGGCGGGGGCGGTGGTGCCAGCGCCCGCAGTGCGGCGGCCCGCGCGTTGATCGCGGGCCCGGCGTTGGCGATGTACGGGTACGCCCAGCTGGCGACCGGCCCGGCGACGTCCGCGCACATCTGGACGACCTCAGTCGGCGTGGGCCGGGCCGCCGGGTCTTTGGCCAGGCAGCGGCTGACGACACCGCGCACCTCGTCGTCCAGGACGTCCAGGTCCGGTTCCTCGTGCGCGATGAGGTTGATCAGGCCGAGCGGGTCCTCGGCTTCGAACGCATCGCGCCCGGTGGCGAGGAAGTAGACCGTGGCGCCGAGTGTGAACACGTCCGAGGCGGTGGTGACCTCACGGCGCCCGAGTGCCTGTTCCGGCGACTTGTAGGCCGGGGTGCCTAACTGCACGTTGGAGCGCGTCATCAAGGTTGCCGCGACGGACTTGGCGATGCCGAAGTCGATGACCTTCGGACCGGTCTCGTCCAGCATCACGTTGGCCGGCTTGAGGTCGCGATGCACGGCGCCCGCCGCCTGCACGGCCTCCAGCGCTCGGGCGATCCCGGCGGTGACCAGCAGCACGTCGCGGGTCGGCATTGGGCCGTTCTCCCGCACGAGTTCGTGCAGCGAGGGACCGCACACGTACGAACTGGCGAGCCACGGCTCGGACGCGCCCGCATCCGCGTCGAGCACCCGGGCGACATGGCTGCTGCGTACCCGCCGGGCCAGCTCGATCTCCCGGCCGAACCGCTGCGCGAACTCCGGGTCCTGGCTCAGGTCCGGCCGCAGCAGCTTGACCGCGACCGCCTGCCGGGCCGGTGTGAACGCAAGGTAGACCCGGCCGACGCCGCCGACGCCGAGTTTCGCCATGACGTCGTACGGGCCGATCCGGCGTGGGTCGCCGTCCCCCAGAGGGGCGAACGCGAACGGACGGCCCGGCGGCAACGGGGCCCGGCCGCGGACGAACAGGAACTGGTCGGGGCGGCCGCTGTAGTGCAGGTCGGGCAGCGGCGCCACGGTCACGTCGGGAATGCTGCGCAGCCGCTGCCGGACCTCGTCGTGCAGATGCGCGACCGTCGCACCCGGCGTGTGCTCGTCGTGCGCCTCGCGCACCGCCTCGGACAGCGACTTGGTGAAGTACGTCAGGCCGCCCTCGCCGTCCTCGTAGTACGTCTCCTGCGAGTGACCGCACGCCGCCCACACATAGGTGCCGGCGCCGCGTACCGGGGTGGCGCGATCGGCGAACGCAGTGAGGTTATTGCTCGGGCCACCGTACTTGGTGGCGATGCCCGAGCTGCAGCAGTCCAGAACCAGGATCTTGATCCGGGCGCTGCTGTTCTGGGCGAGCACTTCCCGCAGGTCCCGCAGCCGCAGCGAGGTCAGTGCACGATGCGCCGGGTCGTCATCGGTGTCGGTGAGGGCCAGGCCCAGGTCGTAGCGGCCGTTCTCGGGCAGAGGCAGGCCGTGGCCGACGTAGTAGAACAACAGCACGTCCTCAACGTCGCCGATCAGCCCGGTGATCGTCCGCAGCAGCTTGCCGCTGTCATGCTGGTTGGGCAGTTCCTTGACGCGCGGCTTCGGCCATTCACAGGGGCCGGTCAGCACCTTCCGCATCTCGGTGAGGCTGTGCAGCGCGGCGGGCATGGGGCGGCGGCCGTCGAATCCAGCGGTGTACTCGGATGTGCCGAGCAGGATCGCCCGGGAACGGGAGAAGTCGATGTCGTCACGCGGGCTCATCGGAAGCCCCCGCCGCGGGGGTGCGGCGCTCCGGCTCCGCCGGGCCGGACCCCGGGTCACGCGGGGCCGTAGCGCCCGCCTCCAGCGCCCGAGCCGCCTCCACGACCTGCGGCAGGAGAGCCCGGGCGTTCGTCCCGGTCAGCGTGAACCGGCGGTCGCCGACCTCGACCTTGACCACCGTCACCCGGGCCTCGATCCACATCTGGAGCGCCCGCACCCCGGCGACCAGCGGACCGCCGGTCGCGCACACCAGGGACAGGAAGTCCCACACCGTGCCCTGGCTGTTGCGCTCCGGCGAGCGGGGCACGGCACGTACCGCGACGCCCGGGAGCCCACCCATCCACTCGCGCAGGTCCTCCAGCTGGCCGCCCCCGTCAACGCTGACGCGTAGTTCGACCGTCATCGCGCAACAGCACCACTGCTTCCCCCGGCGCCTCGTCGGCCGCCCCTCCATCCGGCCGACGCACGACCCCAGACCGTCTTGATGACGGAGGCTAGCAGTGACTACCCCACCACCGGTAATCCCTCCCGTGCCAGCGCCGGGCAGCAACGGCCCAGCCGAACAAAGGCGTTGGGGTCCGAGGGGTGTTCGATGTTGATTCGCAATGAGCATTGCGATCTGCTTTTCCACATCTATCGCCACCGTGCGCAGCTTGAAGCGCCTGGAAGCTCGGCGCGATGGCAGTCCTTCGCCCCATTGCCAAGCCGGACGGAACCCGGCACCGAGAAGCGGATCAAACGGGCATGCAGATCGGCGCTCGAAGGGCTGTGGAGGCATACGTATGCGGCTGATCAGGGACCAAGAGCACGGGCCGTGCTCGACGGGGGTCGCGCACCCAGTCCGCGCTGGTGCCTGGCCGCGGTGGGAGTCTTCTTCGGGCGAGTGGCAGTTCGGGGTTTTCCGACGTGAAAGGTCCTGGCCATGCCACAGACGTTCAGGGCGGCCACCATGCCCGTCCCGGCCCGGCTTCCGGGCATCCCTGGCAGGTGAACGCGATGTGCATCATTTCCCGGCCACCGACTACTGTTTGACGGACCTCATTGATACGGCGTGCCTCTCCGACATCGTTGCTGCTGGCGCGGTTCGCTCCCAGCGCATCGAACTCGTCGAAGAGGTAGACGGCCCGGGTCTGTGCGGCGGCGTCGAAGACGAGGCGGAGCTTTGCGGCGGTCTCCCCCATGAACCGGCTCATCAGCCCGTCCAGCCGGATGGTGAACAGCGGAAGACCGAGCTCACGGGCGAGCGCGGCTGCGGTCATGCTCTTGCCGGTTCCCGGGGGGCCGGACAGCAGCAGCCGGTGCACAGGCACGAAGCCGAAACGCTCCAGCCGGCCACGCTGGCGCTGTTCATGCAGCACTTTCTCCAGAGCCGCCTGGGTACTCTCCGCAAGGGTCATATCGGACAGCTGTGTGGCGGGGTAGTCGGCAGTGATCAGACTTGCCAGCTCACCACGCGGCTGCACCACTGGAATCGGCGTGGGCTGGCGGCCGATCTTCTCCGCTCGCGAGGCCTCAATGACCTCCCGGAGTTCAGCAGCCAGGCGCGTGTGCCCCTGGCGCGCAGACTTCGCCGCCACCTGCAGCGCAGTACTGTAGAAGCGGTCGTCGTCGCCGGCCGCGTGTGCATTCAGCATCGCCTTGAGATGATCGGCGCTCGCCGTCACGGTCCACGCCTCCCTCGCTCCTAGTGCCGGATTCCTCAAACGCAGTACACGTATCGGCGGCGTAAGACGCGGGTTGAAGGTGCGGGTCTTCCCCATACCCAGGGCCGGGCGCGTGTATTGAACTGGGCTGTTGCCAGGCGGGTGGCTTGATCGATCTCGGGTGGTCCCGCGAAGGACTGGCCCGCGAGGGCAGCCTTGCGGAAGATGCGCCACCAGCCTTCCTGGAGGTTGAGCCAGCAGGCGCCGACAGGGATGAAGACGTGCCGGATTCTGGGATGGTCCTCAAGCCAGGTCCTGGTGGACAGGCTGTTGTGCGAGGACAGGTTGTCGGTGACCACGTAGATGTCGCCAGCCGGATTGGCCGCCTCGACCCTTTGAAGAAACTGCTGGTAGAAGGCGCTGTTGCGAGAGGAGGCGGTCATGGTGACCTCGTGTCCGTCCCGTACCCGCAGAGCGCCGTAGACCCAAGTCTTCTCCGGCCCGCGGCCGTAGTCGACCTCGGACTTGATGCGGTGACCGTCCGGCGACCAGCCCGGCGCCGGCGGAATGGTTCGAGGGATCACCGGTCCGAGCTCGTCGGCGCAGACGACCGTCGCGCCTTCGGGCGGGCAGGTGTAGAGCTCGATGATCCTGGTCCTTTTCCCTCGAAGTCCGCGTCCTTCGACCGGGTCCAGGAACGGGTGCGTCGCCAGCGCACGCCCTCAGCCAACAGGATCCGGCGGACCTGGCTGCGACCGATCCCGATGCCCAGCCGTCCGGCCTCGGCGGCCAGCGCGTCGAGGGTCCACTCCGGCGGCCCGGACTCATCCGCCACGGCCAGCTCGCCGTCGGCCTGCACGGTCAGCCGACCTGGAGGCGGCTGTTTGACCAGGCCGATGATTCTTGAGCGTTCCGCCCCGGAGATCCGTCGCTTGCGGCCCTGTCCACCCAGGTCTTCCAGCCCGTCCAGGCCCAAGCGGTTGAAGCGGTGCAGCCACCGGCGAACTGTCTTGGGATTGCACCTCAACTCATCGGCGATGGCAGGCACTCGCTGTCCGGACCAGCTCAGCAGACCATCCGTGCCCGCATGACCAGATCACGAGTCGCCTTGCGCGCCCGCGACAGCTGATGCACGAGCTGTTCCTCGCTCTCGTCACGGCTCGGCCGTGCCCGTAACACCACCGTCCAGCACCCGCCCCCCGCGTAGCCGAACCACCCCGCCACCAGGACACATACCAAGCGAAAGAGGAATCCAGCACTAGGAAGCTCGTGCGTCGTGCTTATCGCGGTTGGCGAGGACTTGGTCCATGTGGGTCTGCGCCCACTGTCTGAGCCCGCGTGTCAGGTGATGAAGTGAGAGGCCGAGATCAGTCAGCTCGTAGGTGACGGTGACGGGCACCGTGGGTGTCACGGTGCGGATGAGCAAGCCGTCGCGTTCGAGGGCTCGCAGGGTCTGGGTCAGCATCTTCTGGCTGACGCCGGCCAGCGGGCGAGTTCGGAGAAGCGCATCGCCGTCGGGGCGTGCGATGCGCCTGGCTGTTCGGACGCGTCACCGCCCAGTGCGCACAGGATCAGGACGACCCACTTGTCTGAGATCCGGTCGAGGAGCTGACGGCTGGGGCACACCGCCAGGAACGCGTTGTCCTCCGCCTTCTTGTCGGCCTTCGTCGTCGTCACTGATCTCGCCTCTCACCCTGGGTTAGTTACTGATCTCTTCGGGTTGTTGTCGGCAGCGGGGTGAGTGCGAGTCCGGTGCCGGTGAGGCAGCCGTCGATCAGGTCGGGGCGGAGCTGGATGTGGCGCAGACCTCGGCGGAGGGTGCGTTCGAGGTGCTCGTCGTCGGTGAAGGCGGTGTTGGCCAGCGGGCCGCGCCGTAATAGCGACCAGATGCCCTCGACCGGGTTCAAGTCGAGTGCATATGAGGGCAGTTGAACGATGGTGAGCCAGTCGTGTGCGGCGGCGTACTCACGCATCCCGGCAGCCCGGTGGGTGTTGAGATTATCCCAGATCAGCACGATGGGAGCCTGGAGCTGGATGTGGGCGCGCACGACCAGGTCGCGGTAATCGCTCCAGGCGAAGGTGTCGCGTCCTTTGCCCCGGTGCTTGCGGTGGCGGCGCGGCCGGTAGATCAGCCGGGAGGTCTCGCCGGGCTTGTAGCAGCACATCGCCGCGATCGACCAGCGGCGCCAGGAACGACCGCGTACCCGCACCACCGGCGTGTGCCCACGCCGGCCCCAGGTGCGGGCGCGCGGTGGCGTCATCGAGAACCCGGCCTCGTCCTCGAAGACGATGTACGCGCCCAGCGCCGCCGCAGTCATTCCGCCTGCGGCCACACATCCTTCTTCCACAGGCCCACCGCCTGCTCGTCGCGCTCGAGGGCTCTGCGGGCAGGACACTGCCAGGACCAGCCGTGCCGGTGCAGCAGCCGCCACACCGCCGCCGGGGAGCAGTCCAGCCTGAACTTCCTGGCGATCAGCACCCTGATCCGGGCCAAGGTCCACCGCTGGTCCTCCCAGCCGTGCACGGCCGGCCCCACCGCCAACTCTTGCTCCAGCTCGGCGAACTGGCCATCGGACAACTTGGGCAGTTTCGGCGGTCCCGCAGAGGCGAGCGCGTCCATCCCGCCCTCCCGCCAGGCACGGCGCCAGCGTTCCACCGAACGCTCACTGACCCGCAGATCCTTCGCGATCACTGCGGTTCTCTCACCGCGAGTGAACCGCTCACCGGCCTCGTACCGGATCCGCTCGCGAAAGTGCCGCCGCTCCGCGGTCAGCCCACCACCCTGCGCATACCGCATACCACCGGCCTACCGCAGGGATCACCACACGTCACCACCCCCGACAACAACCCGAAGAGATCAGTAGGCACTTCAGAGTGCCTACTTCCCGATGGGAAGTTTGTCTCCAATGCTGGTGCAAGGGGGCCGGAGACACCACCCCCTGGCGATAAGTGAAAGGCATCACGATGAACACGCCCTCCACAGCTCTTCCTGGCGGCACCTGGACGCTGGGTGACTTGACCATCACCCGTTTCGGCTATGGCGCGATGCAGCTCGCCGGGCCGTGGGTCATGGGGCCGCCTGCCGACCACGACGGCGCCCTGGCCGTCCTGCGCGAGGCGGTCGGCCTCGGGATCACCCACATCGACACCAGCGACGCCTACGGACCGCGTATCACGAATGAGCTGATCCGCGAAGCGCTGCACCCTTACCCGGAGTCGCTGTTCATCGCTACCAAGGTGGGTGCGACCCGCGACGCGCAGGGCGGCTGGCCCACGGCCCGGCGCCCCGAAGACCTGCGCAAGCAGGTCCACGAGAACCTCGAATCCCTCGGCGTCGAGGCCCTTGACCTGGTCAACATGCGCATGGGCGACGCTGAGGGCCCCCAGCCCGGCTCGATCGCCGAAGCATTCGAAACGCTCGTCGACCTCCAGCGGGAGGGCCTGATCCGCCACCTCGGCGTCAGCAACGCCACCGCGGAGCAGGTTGCCGAGGCACGCGGCATCGCCCCGATCGTGTGTGTGCAGAACATGTACAACCTTGCCCACCGCCACGACGACGACCTCGTGGACCACCTTGCCGCCAACGGCATCGCCTACGTGCCGTTCTTCCCCCTGGGAGGCTTCACGCCGCTGCAGTCCGAAGCCCTCTCGCAGGTCGCGAGCCGGCTGGAGGCGACGCCGATGTCGGTCGCGCTGGCCTGGCTGATGCAACGCTCGCCGAACATCCTGCTCATCCCCGGTACCTCGTCAACCGCCCACCTGCGCGAGAACATTGCAGGCGCCGGGCTCTCCCTCTCCGACGAGGACGTGGCTGAACTGGACAGCATCGGCCACTGAACAACACACAGGTCGTCGACCGGACCAAGCGGTTTCACTCGGCTCATCGGCGAACGGCTCGTCACCGTAGCCGAGTTGCGGAATCCGGGGTACTCCCGCTCGCGCCCAGGCATCGAGCAGGACGGGCAGGGCCACGTGTTCCTCGAGTCCTACGATGCGCAGCTTGTCGGGCATGTCGCTCTCCTCGCATCATCCGCCGCCTGGCCGCCGGCGGCTGGCTACGGGTCGACGAGAAGCTCGCGGCTGCCCTCATTCACGCCACCGTGCGCGGCGCGGTGCTGACCTGGTTCTCTCTGCCCGAGGGCGAGCGCGACCCGGCTCTGCTCACCGCCATGCGTGAGTCGATGGTCGCCGCCGTCACCCACCAGCAGCCCGCCCTGCAAGGCGCAGGCCCGGCCGATGCCGCCCGGACCCTGCGCGCGCTCCTGCCCGAGCAGACGGCGCTGAGCGACGCAGAGCCAGGAGGCAGGGACTCCACCGTTCGGCTGACGGGGTCCGGCCACTCGGGTATCAGCCTGTGCCTTGACGACGACGCAAAGGGTTGGTCGACCGGCGAAGTGACATTCTGTAGTGGTCTCATCAGTCGTGTTCTGGACGACGTTCTGACGGGTTGACCGGTCGCCCTTGAGGGCGGGGCTCTGGGATGGAGGAGGCGGCTGATGGGTAACGGCGGACGACCGTCACAGCCCGGTTCATCCGGGCGGCCGGAGCGCCCGATGCCGGAGGACGCGCATGCGCGGTGGCGTCTTCGGCGGATCGGCGCCGCTGTGGCTGGCGGTGTCGCTGCGGCTGCCGCGCGTGCCCCAGCTGTCACGCGGCGGATCGGGGAGCTGCCTGCGCCGCCGGGGCCTTTTCGGCCCGGGTTCTGGCGCAGTCCGATCCGCGGTCCCTGGCTGACGTCGGTGTTCGGCCTGGTGCTCCTGGTCGGCATTCCGGTGCTCTTCCTCACCGGCGCGCTCTCCTACGCCGCCTACAACCCCGATCTCGGCCCGCACAATGACATGACGCCCGACAAGGGCCTGCTCGGTTTCTATTTGTTCGACTGGCCTACGCACCCCTACTGGCTGTACCGGCTGACCCAGGGCGTGCACGTCACGCTGGGTGTGGTCCTCGTGCCCGTGCTGCTGGGCAAGTTGTGGTCGGTGATCCCGAAGCTGTTCGAGTGGCTGCCGGTGCGGAGTGTCGCCCACGGTCTGGAGCGGCTGTCCCTGTTGATGCTGGTGGGCGGCGTCATCTTCGAGTTCGTGACCGGGATCCTCAACATTCAGCTGTACTACGTCTTTCCCGGCTCGTTCTACACCCTGCACTTCTACGGTGCGTGGGTGTTCATCGCCGCGTTCGTCGTCCATGTGTGCCTCAGACTGGGCCGGATGTCACGCGCACTGGGCTCACGCAGTCTGGCCACGGAACTGCGCACCGACCTCGCGCACACCGTGCCCGAGCCGCCCGACCCCGACGGCCTGGTGCCGACCGCACCCGCGGCGCCGACGATGACGCGGCGTGGCGCCGTGGGGTTGGTGGGGGTGGGCTCGCTGGCCCTGCTGGTAGTCACGGCCGGGCAGAGCATCGGCGGCCGGCTGCGGAACACCGCCTTGTTCGCGCCGCACAACCGCAACCCCGGCGGCGGCCCGATGGACTTCCAGATCAACAAGACGGCCGCGGCCGTCGGCATCAACCCGGCACATGTGGGTCCTGCGTGGCGGCTGGAGGTACGCGGCCGTGCACCGACGCTGGTCTTCACGCGCGCGCAGCTCCTGGCGATGCGCCGGCACGACGCTCTCCTGCCGATCGCCTGCGTGGAGGGATGGTCCACCGACGACCAGCACTGGAGCGGCCTCAGGCTCACCGACCTGGCCGCCATGGCCGGGCTGCCCGGGGCCGGAAGCGTCCTGGTGGAATCCGTCCAATCGCGCGGTGCTTTCCGCTCGGTGGTGCTGCGCGGCAACCAGATCCACGACCCGCGATCTCTCCTCGCCCTGCGTGTCAACGGCGCGGACCTCTCGCTCGACCACGGCTATCCGGCCCGGATCATCGTCCCGGCCAACCCCGGCGTGAACAACACCAAGTGGGTGCACCGGCTCACCTTCAGGACATGATCATGGCACGCTTCGTTCGCTGGTACGGCTCCGGGCCCCTGCACCTGCTGGTGCTGATCTGCTCCTTCGCCCTCACGGCCTACGCCATGGTGCGCCTGTTCGCCGTTCGGCCGCTCGAGGTGGCGATCTGGTTCGTGGGGGCGGCAGTCCTTCACGACCTGATCCTGCTGCCTCTGTACTCGTTCGCCGACCTGTCGGCTCACTCCGTGCTGCGGCATCGCACTGGCCGGGTACCGACCGTGGCATGGATCAACTACCTGCGCGTACCCGCCTTCCTGTCCGGTGTGCTGCTGCTCGTGTGGTTCCCCCTCATCCTCGATCTGGCGATCCCTTACCGAGACGACACCCGGTTGCCGGAAGGGGTATACCTCGGCCGGTGGCTGGCGGTCACCGGCGTGCTGTTCGGTGCGGCGGCCCTGGCCTTCGCTCTCAAACTACGCCGCGTCCGGCGAGCCGTCCCCGCCGACGAGCACCGGCCCCCACCCCGTCGCGATGCCGAGCCGTGACGCCCGAGGAGAACAGGTCGCCCGCCGCACACGAGGACCCCTACGCACTGGCCCTGCAAACCGGCCGCGGGCCGGTGTACCTGAGGTTCGCCGACGGGCGCCGGACCCGACTGCCGGTACGCCGCTGGGGCGCGCGGCCCACCGGGGCCGACGAGACGCTGCTGGAGCGCTGCAGGGGCCCCGTACTCGACATCGGCTGCGGACCGGGCCGCCTGTGCAGGGCGCTCCAGGACCGGGGCGTCTGCGCCCTTGGTATCGACGTCGCTCCCCACGCGGTCGCCCGAACGGAGACCCGCGGCGGGGCCGCACTGTGCCGGTCGGTGTTCGACCCGCTGCCGGCTGAGGGAAGCTGGCAGACCCTGCTGCTCGTCGACGGGAACATCGGCATCGGCGGCGACCCGCATGCCCTGCTCCGCCGCTGTACCCAACTCATCGCCCCGACGGGATTCATGCTCGTCGAAGTCGACCAGCATGATGTCGAAGAGGGCTGCACCGCTTGGGTGGAGGACACCCACGGCAACCGCGGCCCAGCCTTCCTCTGGGCGCGCCTTGGGACGCCGGCCGTCCACCGGGTCGCCGAAAGCCTCGGGCTCAGCGTCACCGACCAGTGGATCAGTGGCCGACGGTGCTTTGTCTCCCTCGGTCGTCACGACTCACACCCCTCAGCCGTCGCACCTCACGCGCCCCGGGCGCAGCCGTGGTGAGGAGACGGAGCTGTGCGAGCGACAAGTCGAGCGGGTCAGACGCGCCAGAATGCCGCCCCGTCAAGGCAACCGCCGACGGCCAGGAGGTGCGATCCGCCGGTGGTGCTGTTTGAGTGAGATGAATCCCGCCGCTCAGGGAGGCTGCGATGGACGACCCACCGGTGCCTGAAGCGTTCTACGGTGCGAGCGGCCGCTCAGTCCGTCCGGACCAGGCCGCGTCAGCGGGCCGGAGGCGGACGGACTGCCGCCGATGAGCGGGCGACCGATCGGTGACCATGCACTGCTGTCCGACTGCCGCTCGGCCGCCCTCGTCACCTCCGACGGCTCAGTGGACTGGCTGTGCCTTCCCCGCTTCGACAGCCCGGCGCTCTTCGCCCGACTCCTCGACGAGGACGCCGGCCACTGGGCCATCCGCCCCACCGGCCCCGCCGACGTCAGCCGCCGCTACCTCGAGGAGACCCTCGTACTGGAGACGACCTTCCGTACCACCGGTGGAACGGCCGTCCTACGCGACGCACTCGCCCTGGGACGCCGAGAGCGCGGACACGCCCTGGGCACCGCGTCTCCCGGAATGCTTCTGAGACAGATCACCTGCACCGAAGGACAAGTGCCCGTCGAGATCACCTATGCGCCACGCCCGGAGTTCGGACTCGTCCACCCCCTCCTCGCACCTGTGCGGGGCGGGCTCGCCGCGTATGGAGGCGCCCACGTCCTGTTGCTGTCGACCCCTATCGACCTGACGGTGAGCGGTTCCACCGCGCACGGTCAGATCACTCTCCGGGCGTCGGACCGCCTCGGCTTCGCACTGCAGGTCGGGCCGGCATGGGGAACCGAGCCGATGCGCTGGCGAGCGGGGCGTATCCGGCGGCGCTTGAACGACACCGTCGAAGGCTGGCGCTCATGGTCGCGGCTGCACCGCGGCTACGTCGGCCCCTGGCAGCACGAGGTGGGCCACAGCGGACGCGTGCTGCGGGCACTGACCTTCGCGCCCACGGGGGCAATTGTCGCCGCGGCCACCACCTCTCTGCCCGAGTGTGTGGGCGGCACGCGCAACTGGGACTACCGCTACACCTGGGTCCGCGACGCCAGCTTCACTCTGCAGGCGCTGGCCACCGCCGCCTGCGAGAAGGAGAAGGACAAGTTCTTCGGCTTCCTCGCCCGAGCCGCGGTAACCCAGCTCCACCGCGGCGTGGACCTGCAGATCATGTACGGCATCGGTGGCGAACGTGACCTGAGTGAGCGGATCCTGCCCCACCTCGCCGGCTGGCGCGACAGCACCCCCGTGCGCAGCGGCAACGAAGCATGGCGCCAACGCCAGCTCGACGTCTACGGCGAACTCCTCGACGCCGCCTACCAGACCTTCCCGCCCAACGAGCGCCTGGACCCGCCCACCCGCGCATTCCTGCTCCAAGCGGCCGAAACGGCCACCCGTCGCTGGGCCGAACCCGATCAGGGGATCTGGGAGACACGCGGGTCGGGCAGACACTTCCTGCACTCGAAACTGATGTGCTGGGTCGCCTTGGACCGGGCCATCGCGATGGCCCCCACCCTTCAGGCCGACGAACGCGTACCCCACTGGCGGCACGAGCGGGACCAGATCCGCCAAGCCGTCGAACAGCGCGGATGGAACCCCCGCCTGGGCGCCTTCACCCAGGCGTTCGACAGCGACGACCTGGACGCCTCTGCGCTGATGCTGCCCATCGTCGGCTTCCTTCCCCCGCACGACCCCCGCATCCAGTCCACGGTGCTGGCGATCGCCACCCACCTCACCGACCGCAACGGTCTGATCCGCCGCTACCTCGGCGACGAGATCGAAGGAGGAGAGGGAGCCTTCCTGCTGTGCACCTTCTGGCTCGCCCAGGCCCTCGCACTGACGGGACACACCACCCGCGCACGGCAGGTGTTCCAAACCGCCGTCGCGCACGCCAACGACGTCGGCCTGATGGCCGAGGAGACCGACCCCGCCACGGGAGAGGCCCTCGGCAACTTCCCGCAAGCCTTCAGCCATATCGGGCTCATCAACGCCGCCCGCGCCATCCGCGACGCCGAGCGGCAACCCGCACCACGACGATTCGAACGCTAGCTCCCACCACGAAGCAGCGGGTGGCGTAAGAAGGCGTCAGATCGCAGGCACGACAGCAGGCGAGCGTGGATGACACATCGCGCAGCGCCGTCTCCCTCCGGCTTCGGGAACCAACTGAACAAACGTGTGGAGCTCGAGTAATCATCGCTGCTGGTCAAGCGGCGTACCTGTACTCGTTGATCACGCCGCCGAGGATGCGGGTGCGCAGGACTCTGCGGTCGGCCGGGGCACGGACCTGCGGCGGTTGTTCGTGGGCTTCGGGAGACAACTGGCTTCGCGCCCGGTGGGGGCGATGCACGTTGTAGTGCCTCTCGTACTCGGCAAGAACCTGGCGCGCGTGACCTTCGCCCAGGATCAGCACGTGATCGAGGACTTCTCGGCGGAGGGTGCCGATCACTCGCTCGCAGTGGGCGTTGGCCCTCGGCGCGCGGACCGGTGTCTTGATGATCTCGATATCCTCGGCGTGAAACACCGCGTCGAAGGCCTCGGTGTACTTGCTGTCGCGGTCTCGGATCAAGAAGCGCAGCGGGTCCATGCTCCCGCCGAGTTCGGCGGCCAGGTGCGGGCTTGCTGGGTGACCCAGGCAGCGTTCGGGTGTGCAGTGACGCCGGCGATGTGCAGGCGCCGAGTGTGGTGTTCGAGGAAGACCAGGGCGTACAGCCGTCGCAGGCCGATGGTGTCAATGTGGAGGAAGTCGCAGGCCATCACACCGGCTGCCTGGGCGGAGAGGAACTCGCGCCAGGTGGGGCCAGTGCGGCGCGGGGCCGGATCGATGCCGGCCGCGTGCAGGATCTCCCAGACGGTCGAGGCGGCGATCGGGTGTCCGAGCCGAACCAGTTCGCCCTGGATCCTGCGGTGTCCCCAGCGGCTGTTGTCCCGGGCGAGGCGCAGCACGAGATTCTTGAGGGCCGCATGGGTGGGCGGCCGTCCCGGCCCATGGCGTCCCCCGGAGTAGTCCCAGCGGCGGGCGATGAGCTTGCGGTGCCAGGCCAGAAGCGTGCTGGGCGTGACCGGGAAGACCTCGGCCCAGCGGCGGCGCGAGATCAGCGAGGACAGGGCCACGAACCAGAGGCGGTCCGCAGACTCGTACCGTATTGGTCTTTGCAGCTGGCGTCGTAGCACGGCGTTCTCGTGCCGCAGGACCAGCAGTTCCGCCTCCTTCGCGGTCTGGCGCCGCAGCAGCACCGCCGGAACAGACAGAAGATGCCGAGTGACCTGGTACACGAGCGACACGATCACTTGAACATGGTCGCAGACCAACACCCCGGGGCGTGGCGCTTTGACCAGCAGCGATGAATATCCGAGCCCCACAGGTCACGTGCGGGGCCGCGCTCACGGAGTGGGGGCCGTCAGACTGCGGTCAGGGTGTACGTACCCGTACCGTCCGGCCGGCCGCTGGAGTACTGGCGGATCAACTCCCCGTCCGCGTACCGGTCGTGGCCCATCATGGAGCCGGTGTACTTGTTCTGTAGACCGATCTTCGAGCTGCCGGGTACGTCGCGGTAGATGTAGAACCGCTGGAGGTCGTCCTCCCCGCAGGTGGCCGTCGTCAGGTAGGCCTGCTCCTGGTTGGCGATGTTCGCCGGGATGGTCGCGCATCCACCGTTGCCCCAGTTCCACAGGGACGCCTCGATGACTCCGTTGTTCTCCGTGACGTTGCACAGGCGCCAGTTGTCCAGGTGGGCGCTGAAGAAGTTGGATTCGCGCAGGCGGATGCCGTCGTTGGCCAGGAGCGGTGCGCTCCAGTTCAGGGGCTTGCCGGGGACGTCGATCCTGTAGACGGCGGGTTGGCAGTCCAGGGCGGCCCGCGTGTTGGGGGCCGGGCTCCCGGTGGCCTTCACGCTCTTCTCAGCCTTGGCGGCTGCTTCGTGCCCGGCCTTGGCGGCCTCGGCCTTCGCCGAGGGGACCGGCCCAGCCGGGTGCTTCGCGGTGGCGGCGGGGGAGCCGCAGTCGAGGAGGCCCTGTGCCTTGCGCATGATGCTGTTGGCGGGGACCTTGTCCTCGCAGCGCACCGCGCCTTCTTCGAGGGTGGTGAAGGTGGTGTAGCTGCCGGTGTCGGGGCCCTCGGTCCACTTCAACGCCCAGCTGCCGTCGCCCTGTTGGGTGCGGTTGCAGTTGAGGCTGCCGTAGGTGCCGGTGACCTTCTTGGTGCCCTCGTAGAGCCCGTAGTAGCCGGGCTGGTAGAAGTCCCAGGTGATGGACTTGTTGGTGCTGCTGGTGGTGGTGTAGTTGACCTGGACGTTCAGGCCGAGGCTCGCGCCGACGGTGCCGAGGGCCTCGACGGCGAAGCTGCCCTGAACGCTGCCGTTGACGCCCACGGAGACCGAAATGGTTTCCTGGACGTTGGTGGAGACGGTCTGGGTACCGGTTGAGCCCTGGGTGACGTACCAGCCCTTGAAGTGGGTGATGGCCGGGGACACTTCGGTGGACTTGATGACCGGGTGGCGGGTACCGAGATCGGCTGCGGTGCAGGTCTGGCCGGGCTGGATCGTCTGCCCGGAGGCGGCCGGGGTGGCGGCGGCCGGGGTGGCGGCCAGGCCCACGGCGGCCGTCGCGGTGGCTATGAGCGCTCCGAGCCCTCTGCCCAGGCGGTTTCTTGTGCGGCGCATCGTTGCTTCCCCCTGTGTGTGGTCTGTGAGGCGAGTGTGAGGGAAACTAGCGCCACCGAGGGCGGCAGGCCTATACCACAACTGGCCAAATGCGATCAAGAACTGTCGCGTTCTCGGTTGGCATGAACGGGAGTTGCCAGGTTCCATACCTTCGGTGTGCCCGCCACGGGGCCACCGACGGAAGGGATCACCTTTTGAAACACCTCAGACGCGGCTTGTCGGCGATAGCCGCACTGGTCTTCACCGCATCCCTGTGCGCCGCAGGCACCGCCCCCGCTACCGCCGCGCCGCCCGCCAGCGCGGCCCCGCCCGGTCACGGAACGTGCGTGGCCACCGCACCCGGTACCCCGCTCCAGCGCCAGGGCACGGCCTGGACGTGCGTGAGGACCATCGACACCGCCCCCGCAGGCGCCGCCGCCCCCACCTCCGCCGCCCTCGCACCAGCGGCCCGCGCCCAGGCCGCCGATCCCAAGCCGAATCCCGGGCTGGGGATGTGCACCGGGGCCGATCCCCGCCAGTCCAGCCGCAAGGCCTACTGCGTACGCCACTGGGTCATCTATGAGGCCCTCGGCAAGGACGGGAGCGTAGCCGACCACGCCACGGTGTTCGTCGCGGCGGCGGCGTCCATGGACTCCCAGCCTCAGGCGGCGTGGTCGGAGGACATCATCACCGAGGTCGTCGAGATGACGGAGAAAATGCCCCCCGTCACGATGGCCCTGAGCTCGACCTGCAGTGGCCAGTGCACGTCCGGGTCGTCGGCCTGGGACGGCGCGGCCGTCCGCTTCCGCCGCCTCCACGAGGGCAAGGACGGCACCCTGAGCTACAGCTCGTCCGTGGGCAAGGGCTTCAACACGACGATCCTGCCGACCTACCGCGTGGAGGGGGCCATCCTCAACGGGTCGGGGCCGCCCACGCACATCCGCCCGGAGTGGAACGGCATCGAGGTTCGCTGTGACGATGACTCGGGCAGCTGGCCCGGCTGCATCGTCCCGGGCCACCTGGCCAACGTGACGTTCAGCAAGGCCCGGTACCGGGGGGCGGCCATCGCCTACGAGTGGGCGCAGAAGAACCTGACCGGCAAGTACGGCGACCACGACCACCCGCTGAACCGGTTCACCGACCCTCTCGACCCGAAGAACGACAAACGGCGTGACAAGACCTGTGGCATTGGCGGGCCGAACAAGTTCGTGGGAGGCGCCACCGGTGTCCCCAACGACTCCTGTGACGAGTACCCCTTCGCCGGGTCCTGGCAGGGCGGCAAGGACGGGAACCAGTGCGTAGACATCACCCCGCGTGCGGTCGGCGGCGTGTGGGACATCGCGAACGTCACCGTCGACCGGGCCGCCCAGCCCACCCCGCCCTACAACGCGCCCTGCATCCGGGCCCATGTCGACAACAAGGACAACGGTGACGCGGGTCTGGAGTACGGGCGGGCGATACAGTCCGACCGCATCATCGACAGCGAAGCCTTCGAGGTAATCATCGCCCCGTGACCGGGGCGGTGCCGCCCGGTTGATCTTCAACTTTCCGATCAGCCGCTCCACTTCGTTCCTGCGAACGTAGCGGGCCTTCTCGAAGCTGGTGGGCCGGCCGCCTCGGCTGCCACGGTGCAAGCGATTGGCCTGCTGATTCCTCGGCTCAGGGATGGTGTGCTTGATCTGTCGGCGCCGCAGGTACCGGCGGTTGCGGCGTGATGAGTAGGCTTTGTCGCCGCTGAGGTGATCGGGCCGGGTGCGGGGATGGCCGCCGGCCGGCCGGGGCACGCGAATGCGTTCCAGGACCGGGTTGCGTCCAGGGAAGTGGTGTACGGGTTCGACCTGATCCGGGGGTTTGCTCCGGCATCAGGATGAGGCCCGCATAGATGAACGGCCACCGGCTGATCTTCGAGGTGTCGAAGCCCGAAGGAGATCAGCACGATGACCGCACCCGACAGTCTGCCCCTGCACGCCCTCACGGAAGACAATCTCGCCGCGGCGAGTCCCGATCTGCTGCGCGCGATGGTCAAGACGTTCGCCGACGCACTCATGTCCGCGGAGGCGGACGCCCTCTGCAACGCCGAATACGGCCAGGTCAGCGACGAGAGAGTCAACCACCGCAACGGATACCGCCCGCGTGAGTGGGACACCCGGGCGGGCACCGTCGAGCTCGCCATCCCCAAGCTCAGGTCCGGGAGTTACTTCCCGCACTGGCTGCTGGAACGCAGGCGGCGGGCCGAGCAGGCCCTCATCAGCGTGGTCGCCACCGCCTACCTGCTGGGCGTCTCCACCCGCCGAGTCGAGAAGCTCGCCGAGTCCCTGGGCGTCACCCAGCTGTCGAAGTCCCAGGTCAGCGCGATGGCCAAGCACCTGGACGAACAAGTCACAGCCTTCCGTAACCGTCCCCTGGATGCCGGACCCTACGCGTTCGTATGGGTCGACGCGCTGACGCAGAAGGTCCGCGAAGGCGGCCGGATCATCAACGTCCACGCGCTGATCGCAGTCGGCGTCAACGCCGACGGGCACCGCGAGATCCTCGGCCTGGACGTGGCCACAGCCGAGGACGGCGCCGGCTGGCTGGCCTTCCTGCGCTCGCTGATCGCCCGCGGCTTGTCCGGCGTCCAGCTGGTCATCTCCGACGCGCACATGGGCCTGGTCAACGCGATCGGCGCCACCCTGCCCGGCGCGAGCTGGCAGCGATGTCGTACTCACTACGCCCGCGCACTGCTGAGCCAGGTGCCCAAGTCGGCCCAGCCATGGGTCGCAACATTGCTGCGGACCGTTTTCGAACAGCCCGACACCGACGCCGTCCAGGCCCAGATGCGGCACGTCCTCGACGCCCTGGAAGCCAAGTTCCCCAAGGCCGCAGCGCACTTGGACGCCGCTCAGGGCGATGTCCTGGCGTTCACCGCGTTCCCGCGCGAGATCTGGCGGCAGATCTGGTCGAACAACCCGCAGGAACGGCTGAACAAGGAGATCCGCCGCCGCACCGACGTGGTCGGCATCTTCCCCGACCGCACCGCCCTGATCCGCCTGGTCGGCGCGGTCCTGGCCGAGCAGAACGACGAGTGGACCGAGGCCCGCCGCTACATGGGCCTCGACCTGCTCGCCAAGGCCCGCCTCCACCCGATCGAGTCAGAAATCGACGACACCGTCCTCCCGACCGAACTCACCGCATAGCCTCAAAACGAGATCACCGAGTGGCCGTTGATACACCACTCCCGCGGACGTGACCCAGGACCGGGATCATCTGTGGGCAATCGCCCCACTGCCCTGGCGTGACAAGCAGGGCCAATGGCCGCAGCCCGCCCTCACCGGCCAGATGGATTTTCGTCGTCAGCCCGCCTCGCGAACGGCCGAGGGCTTCGTCTGGACGGTGCTGGGCTGTCCGGATGCCCTTGCCGGCCTTTCGTGGCGCCTGCTTGCGTGCGCCGGCCGCGTGCTGGTGAGCACGGCACACGGTGGAGTCCACACTCACCATGGACCAGTCGATGCGGCCTCCCGCGTCGGCGTCGGCCTGGATGCTCCGGAAGATCCTCTCCCATGTGCCGTCCGCTGACCAGCGGCGATGTCGGTCGTAACAGGTCTGCCAGCTGCCGAACCTCTTTGGAAGGTCCCGCCAGGGGATGCCGGTCCGTATGCGGAACAAGATCCCATTGATGACCTTCCGCTGGTCCTTCCACCGTCCGCCTCGACCAGCGTTCTTCGGCAAGTGCGGCTCCAGGCCAGCCCATTCAGCATCGGTCAGATCACCCCGCCCCACACGGCACCGAACGATCGGCAACCCATCTCGTTACCGACCTATCAGACAGGCCCTAAGAAGCCATCTCATTTGGTGTGTTCGGTAGGGTCTCGGTGTGGGGATCGTTGAGCGGCTGGTGCTTCCCAATGCTGAAGTCAAGCCGTCGCAGCGACAGGTAGTGCGACTTGATAGCACCGTCGGTCACGGATCAAGGCCCACAGAACGTTGACGCGCCGGCGGGCGAGGGCGAGCACGGCCTGGGTGTGCCGTTTGCCTTCGGCGCGCTTGCGGTCGTAGAACTGGCGCGAGTTGGGGTCGAACTGGACGCTCACCAACGCCGACGTGTAGAAGACCCGTTGGAGGCGTCGGTGGTAGCGCTGAGGACGGTGGAGATTCCCGCTGATCTTGCCCGAGTCGCGCGGTGCAGGGGTCACTCCCGCGAAGGCAGCGAGGCGATCAGGACTGGCGAACGCATCCAGGCTGCCGCCGACGGCGACGAGGAACTCGGCGCCGAGCACCGTGCCGATGCCGGGCAGGGACTGGATCACCTCGGCGAGTTCGTGCTCGCGAAACCGGCCCTCAATGAGCTTGTCCGTCTCAGAGATCTTCTCGCTGAGGGCCATCACCTCCTTCGTGAAGGTGAGCACCATCTTCGCAATGGCCGTTTCACCCGCGACGGCGGTGTGCTGCCGCTCGGCGGCCTCCACAGCCTTCGTCGCAAGTGCTTCGGATCCGCGGACCTTGCGGTTGCGCAGCCAGGTGGTCAGCCGGCGCTGGCCGGTGCGCCGGATCGCGGCCGGGGTCTGGTAGCCCGTCAGGAGCATCAGCGCTCCGCTGGTCCCCAGGTCGAGAGCCCGTTCCAGGGCTGGGAACATGCTGGTAAGCAGTGACCTGAGCCTGTTAATGGTGCGGGTGCGTTCGGCGACCAGGTCGACGCGGCGATCGGTCAGCAGCCGCAGTTCCACGGTGGCGTCATCGTCAGGGCGGATCGGCAGGAGGTCACGCCGCATCCGGGCCTGATCGGCGATGACGCGGGCGTCCCGGGCGTCGGTCTTGCCCTGGCCTCGATAGCTGTCCGAGGCCCGGTTGACCGCGATGCCGGGGATATAAACCAGCTCCTGGCCGTGGTTGACCAGTAGCGCGATCAGTAGCGCTGGCTCGCCGCCGGTCATGTCCAGGGCCCAGGTGACGGCACGGCCGTCGGCAAGGTCCAGGACGTCACCGAGGAGCTTCAGCAGCTCCGGCTCGTCGTTGGCCACCCGTCGCGACAGCAGCGTGTCGCCTTCACTGTCCAGGACCAGGCAGTGGTGGTGGGTCTTGCCGCAGTCGGTCCCGGCCCATATCCGGCTCATCGTGCTCCAGCTCGTCGTGCGTGCAGTGCGTACCACGGACGACCTCGCCGGCATTGCTCTACACAGCGACCTGTTCGCATTTCCCAATCGGCGGCCGAGTCGTCGTGGGGAGTCGGGCGGCCAAGCACCAAAAGCCATGCGCGGCAGCCGGATGAGAGCCACACCCGGCTCCCCTGGGCGCCACAACCCTACGAGTGGCTGGGGCAGACCCAGGAAGAAGGTAGAGCCGGATGAGTTGTGGGAGTTGTTCCAGCGGGTGGTGCCGGAGGCGCCGACTCGTCCGCAGGGTGGCGGCCGGCGCCGTCACGGCGACCGGGAAGTGCTGGCCGCGATCGTGTTCGTGGCCACGTCGGGCTGCACGTGGCAGCAGTTGCCGTCTGCGTCGTTCGGGCCCTCGGGAGCGACGGCCCACCGGCGATTCGCCGAGTGGTCGAAGGCCCGGGTATGGGCGAAGCTGCACCGCCTGGTACTCGACGAGCTCGGCTCTCGCGGAGAGCCGGACTGGTCGCGCTGCGCGATCGACTCCGTGAACATGCGGGCCCTGAAAAGGGGGAACCGACGGGTCCGAATCCTGTCGACCGCGGCAAGTACGGCTCGAAGATCCACTTGATCACCGAGCGCACCGGACTGCCCCTTTCTGTAGGGATCTCCGGCGCGAATCTGCACGACAGCCAGGCACTCGAACCGCTCGTGCGGGGAATCCCGCCCATCCGCTCCCGTCGCGGACCGCGCCGGCGACGTCCGGCCAAGCTGCACGCCGACAAGGGCTACGACTACAACCACCTGCGCCGATGGTTACGCACACGCGGCATCCGGCACCGCATCGCCCGTAAAGGCATCGAGTCTTCCGAGCGGCTCGGCCGTCACCGCTGGACGATCGAACGGACCATGGCCTGGCTCGCCGGATACCGCCGACTGCACCGCCGCTACGAACGCAAAGCCAGCCACTTCCTGGCCTTCACCAGCATCGCCTGCACCCTCATCTGCTACCACCGACTCACCAAATGAGATGACGTCTTAGTGCCCTCCGCCCCGTCTCCACGGTTGAGACGGGGCGGTCGCGCGCGGTCGCTTGAACTCAGTAGAACTTGGAGGGCTGAGCCGTCGGGCTGGGGCTGCCATCGGATTCGAGTCCGGCGACGCGCTGGTTGTATTCGTCGACGCCGCCAGGCTTCAGCACGTAGTCCTCGATCTGACCGTTGGACTGCGGCACCTGCAGGGTGAGGGTGTCACCGTTCAGAGTGCCGTTGATGACCGTGCTCCCCAGCCCGAATTTCACGGTGAGGGCGACCTCGGACCCCGTCAGCGTTCCAGTAACGACCGCACGCTGGTGCTCGGGGCCACTGTATTTCACCTCGGTTTCATCGAGGGTGCCGGTGACGGAGCCGTTCTGCGTCTGGGTTTCGAGGAGCGTGACGGAGTTGTAGTCGCTACCCACGAGAGCGTGGGGCAGACCAGCGGCGATCGCCGGGACTATGGGACCGGAGCTGTGACCAGTGCTTTGGCCGGTACCGCAGCCAGCGGTTGTGAATGCGCAGATGGCGGTGGCGGCGACTGCCGCACGACGGATGATCATGAGGCCCCCCAAGCTGTTCAGGGCAGACTCTAGCCTCGGCAGACACCGCCAGCGGGGCAATCGACAACAGTCGACACTGCACGCGGTCACGCCTGGTCAGTGCTCCCACAGGTCCGGCCCGCCACCCCGCCACTCCACCCAGTCTGCGGAGGATCTGGTCCGCGGAACCGGCTCGGACCTGGAGCGACCAGATCAAGTGAGACGCGGAGGGGCCAGGAATCTCAAGTGATTTGGTCCGAGGAAAGTGGATGCCCGCGGCCGTCTCAGCTGATCTGGTCCGGCTGAGGAGTTTCGAACTGATACCACGGCCCTGAGCCCCTGAGCCCCTGAGCCCCTGAGCCCCTGGGCTCAGGGCACCGCACGGCGTCCGTGCGGTGGTGCCGGTTCCCGGCGGTGCTTGCCGTCGGTTGTCCGGTTCCCGTCAGCCCGCGTCCGCGGCCTCCTGCAGGCTCATCGGCGCCGGATAGATCTCCGTATCGTCCTCGAACAGCCGGACCTGGTCGACGCCGCCGTCGAGCAGAGCCCGCCACTCCTCCCCGATCCATGCCTCGGCGTCGCCCTGGGTCGTGAACTCCTCTGGTTCGACGGGGGACGCCGTCTCCGAACCGTCCGCCTTCTCGAACCGCCACGTCCACACCATGAGGCTCCTCCTTGATCCCGCAAGCAATTCGTGTATGTCGCGTACTACGTCGCCATACGCCGGGCTTTCGGATCGTGCTTCCCCGCTTGAGCGGAAGCCTAACGGGGTGCCCCAGCGCGCGGGCCGGACGCGAGAGACTCGGCGGGTGGACCTGGATCCGGGCCTCTTGCCTGATCAGCGTGACACGGCTCGCGCCCGGTTACCGTCCGCTCCTGAACAGTCCGGCCGGGCAGTGTCCCGTGCCACTGGATCTTGACCGTTTGCCATCGGACTTTGACGGACGCGAGTTTGTGTCATCGGAGTTTGATCACCGCAGGTCAGCGACTCAGCGCACCGAAGGTGCGCTGAGTCGCTGACCTGCATTTATGTGCAGCGCCTCGTAAACGTGCAGGTCAGAGCGTTGCGATCGCAGGCTGCTCGATTTGTGGGGACGGTGGGGTCAGGAAGGCTTGACCGCCGAGACCGGGGTGACGGTCACCTTGTTGTCGCACTCGGCCCACACCCCGTCGTTCAGGGCGACCTGGTGCTTCCCGGAGTGCGGCAGCCCGATGACCATCGTCGGATACGTCACCGGGTCCTTGCCCGACACGCAGTAGCCGTCGGCCTCCCCCTGGACCTGGACGAAGGTCAGTTTCACCCACGCCTTGCCGTGCGGCCGGACCGTCACGGTGGCCGCCCTGCCGGTGGGGGTGACCTTGAGCGGGGTGCTGTGGGCGGGGGAGCCGTTGCCGGCGCCCGCGACCGTCGGATGGCCCTTCAGGACGCACGTCCTGCGGGAGACGTTGGTGAACTGCACGACCGCCGCCCCGGTCCCGGTCCCGACGGGCCGATGGACGGCCTGCCAGGCGCTGACCTGGAGGGCGGAGGCCGGGCAGGCGGGCGGCGGGGTGGAGGTGGTGGTGCTCGCCGCCATGGCGGTGCCGGGCAGGATGCCGGTCACCGCCGCCGCGACGGCCGTGACCGCCGTCGTCGCCAGAGCCGCCCTGCGAATGCCGTTGCTGTGACGCATGCTGTCGTCCCCCTGAGTCGTCTCGTCCGCGGGTTTCGGTCGTCGGTTGTTGCCCCGCGGTACGCGTGGTCGTGGTACGTGAGTGCAGACAGGGCGGGAGAGCGGCAGGGTTCCGTGCGGCGACCACTTGTGACGGAACGGTGACGACAGGCTGCACCCGTGCAGATGGCCGTCAGGGCAGACAGAAGCACCTCCAGCGCGCCACGGATTTTACCACGCCCCCGGCGCGCACCGAAGGTGCGCTGAGTCGCTGACCTGAGGTGATCAAACTCCGATGACACAAACTCGCGTCCGTCAAAGTCCGATGGCAAACGGTCAAGATCCAGTGGCACGGGACAGGCAGGGCCGACCTGTGTCATCAACCCCCTGTTCCCCCAGTGGACATGCCTGTCTGTGTCACTGATCAGCTGATCTGTGTCATCGCCGACCGGGACCCAGGTGGACCCAGCAACCGCCCCACAACCTGGGTCCCTGGGTCCGGAGACCGGTGTTTTCCCTGGTAGACACGAACGGGGCCCGTAGCTGGGTCCTCCTGGGTCGCTGGGTCCCAACCGCTCGCACGGGCCGGTTCGTCCGGAGTGGTCCCCAGCACCGAGTGCGGCCGATACCGTTGGGAAAACGCCAGTCCCGCCCTTACGGAGCCCTCGATGAGCGAACAGCCGGCACCCGCCGACCACGCCCGGCAGCAGCTGGAGCCCGCGGCCGCCGACGCGGTCCGCGCCTACGCGGCCAAGACCCGGGAGAACGCCGACCAGCTCGCCGCCGTCCTGGAGGACATCGCCACCAACGGCCTGCCGTCGGTGGAGGACTGCACGCCGTGGGAGGAGCTGCGCGAGGCCCACCTCGCCCGGCTCGCCTCGCAGCGCCCGGCCGTCGCCTGATGACCCCGCAGCACGGCCCGCGCCGCGCCCGGATCGCCTTCTCCGACTCTGCCGCCAAGCAGCTGGAGAACATCACCAGCGAGGCGCAGATCCACGCCCTGGACCGCGCCCTGGTCGTCGTCTCCGTCGCCCCCGACGTCGGCGAGCCGATCCCCGGCGACACCACCGGCCCCCAGCTGCGCCAGTACACCGACGATGTCGAACAGGTCCGGGTCCTGTACTTCGTCACCGCGCTGCGCACCGTCGTGGTCGTCGCCTACATCGAGGTCTAGCCCGACCCGGCCGCAGCAGCCTTGCACCCTTGCACTCGGGCACCTGCCATCTGCCCCTCACCTGTACCGACGCCTCATCGCCACCGCTGCGGGGCGGCATTCTGAGCGACGGGCACACCTGCGGTGATGGTCTGCGGGGGAGTGTCGGTTGAACGTCGTCGTCTGGGCGTCAGTGGCGCAGGTGCGGTGACCTGGTCGTTGACGCTGACGGGTGGTGCTCACTCGTTGCTGGCATGAGTGACGAAGGGCCATGTCATTCTCACGCCGACCACCAACCGCGCAGGGCTGTATCGAGAGCGGCCATGCTGCTCGTCAGACGGGTTTCGGCGCGGCGGGGGTTCTATGGCGGGGCTGTCGGTCCGTCTGGGTGGCCGGGCGGTCCGGGCGGGTCGTGATCGGGGCATGGATCCGCGAGTGAAGCTCGGCGCCCCAGGCGAACCACCCGATGTCGCGGGCGAGGCCGGGGTTGATGCCGGTGTCGGGTGCGGTGCCGTTGCGTCGCTGCTCGACCTCCATCATGCGCAGAATCCCGACGCCCACAGCGTGGTCGCGCGTCTTCTCCGGCAGCTGCAGGAGAAGACGCGCCACGGAGGCGCTGACCGGCACCATGACTTCCCGGTGGGGCAACCGGGCGATCTCCTTGAGGGTGAGCCGACTGTGTTGGTGGACCATGGCTTTGGCGCCGGCCCAGGCGTCGGGGGCGCGGAAGCGGGCCCGTACACGGCCGGTGGTGACGCGGTGCCAGGCGGCTTGCCATTCGTCCAGGCCCCGGCGGCCGGTGACGCCGCAGCCGCGCAGGAAGGCCGCGCACTGGTTCCAGTCGGAGGGGTGCCCTCCGCGGCGGACGATGCACCATGCGGTGCTGAGGGGCAGCACGAACACGTCTCCCGCGGCGCCAGCGCGCTGCTGCAGGGTCCGCAGGGCAGGCGCGCCGGCTTTCTCGTACTCCGCGGCGAGCGCGGCCGCGAAGTCGGCTCGGGTGCGGATGTTGCCGATGGCGGGCGGGCGCAGGGCGGGCAGGATGCCGCGCTCCTCGGCGCGCGCCCTGCGCCACAGCTGCAGGGCGCGGCGCTCCTGCTCCGCGGTGGCGTCGCAGCCGCGGACGAAGGCCACCACGGTGGTCTCCTTGGGCACGGTGAGGCAGCCGGCCGCGCGCTTGAGGGTGGCCGCGGAGACGGCCGGGGCCGGAACGCCGAGCGCGGTGGTGCGCTCGGCGAGCTCGGCGAAGGTGAGCTGGGCCCCCTGCCGCAGACGGTCGAGGTAGGCCGACAGCTCGGCGCGGCGCGGGCCGGCGGGGACGGCGGTGGTCGGGCGCACCTTACGGCCGCCCCCCTACTTGCCGGCGGCGGCGTTCAGGGCGGCGGTGAGCGCCTGCAGCAGCTGCCGGCCGCCCACGCCGACCGCGTAGACCGCGGCGCCGATCGCGCCGCAGCCGGCGAGCAGGACGAACACCTCGCGCACCGGCATGCCGGTGGCAGCGAGGACGGCACCCAGGACGGGGAAGACGCTGATGCCGCACACCTGCGCGGCGCTCACCGGGGTGCGGCCGCCACGGCCGTGATCGGGGACAGGCGCGAGCGCGCCCGGGCGGATGATGGACATGACGAGGTGAACCCTCCCTGATCGAAGGGGGCGGGCCGCCGGCGCTATGGCCGGCGACCGTTCCCCGGGGTGTGCTACTGGCCGCAAAAACCGGGAGGCGGGCGGCAGTTGACACCTGCCGGGCGCGCCGGTGCCGAGCAGCATGGCACGTCCCCGCCCGTGCCCGCGGACCTTCGGCTCACCTGTGTTCCAGGCGGCACACCGGCCGCCGCATCCCCAGGTGGGGCGGCCGGAATCGGCACCGGCCACGGCTTTTGCACGGCACGGCCGCCGTGGCCATCTCGGGCTCGGCTCACGGGTGTTCGGGCTTGCCTTGCCCAGCCGGGCGGGGACGGGGATGCTGGATCCAACCGAGATCGGCGCGGCGTGGGAGCCAAGGCTCTTGGCCCCCACGCAGCACCGACCTCGGCAGCTCCCTGACTCGCTACTGGCCGCAAACCGAAGCACCCAGGGACTTTGCAGGCCCGTTGACACCGTGCCTGCGCCGGGCGGGACCGGCCCCACGCGGGCTGGTCCCGCCCCGTACTGAGCCGGTCTCCGCGTCCATGCCCGCGGCGACTTCGGTTGCTCATCCACTTCGGGCGGGCAGCCCACGATGTCGTTGCGTTCCACCGCGCCGCTGATGCCGTCCGGCCCCGGCACGCGGCCCCGCCGGTACTGCGGCATCCCGGTTCCGGCCGACGTCGCTGGCCGGTGGAGCCGAGGTGCCGTGGGCGGGCACCGCCGACGGCCCCGAGCGCGTGCTGACCTCGAGTCCCGCTGACAGCCCCGGGACCAACCGCGCTCGCTCAGCCCCACCCGCCGGGGCCAACGGCTCCAGGGCCCGCACCCGGCCCAATAAGGACCCGACAGTCCGCCCCCCGGCTCTCGATTGCCGCACCCGACCGGGGGCGAGCCCCAGCAGGCCAACGGCCGGCCCCATCGGGGAGCGGTCCCGCACTCTTCCTGCTCGGCGCCGTGTCTGCCGCTTTCCGCCAGCAGCACCGCCCGTAGCCGCCGAGCCTCCGGTTCTGCGTCACGTCGCCCATCTGTTGGCGCTCCGTCCCGCCGCGTCTCTCTGGCCGCGGGCTGCCCCTGCTGGTGCGGGATCACAGAGGAAGCCCGGTCCTGGCCGGTGCGGCCATCCGCCGCCTGTCCCAGGGCTGTACCGCCGTTGCGTGCCAGCCGGGATCGGCCGACGGCCGCGAGATGACCGAGGAACAGCACCACGAGGCGGCCGCCAAGCTCGGCCGCCTGTGGGCCACCATCGGCTTCGAACCCTTCCAGGACGGCGTGCACATCCTCGACTGCCACCTACAGCGCCCCCAGGACCTCCTGACCGAGCGCCAGGAAGAGTTCACCGCGCTGTGCCGCTCCTGGCGCGAGCACCGCCGATCGTGACCTGTTCGCCCCGCCAGCCGTAGGGGTGTTGCTGGCCCCGTTCCGGCCACACGGGGGCGCGGTGCCTGGCAGGCTGGCGGCCAGGACCGGCGCACGGGCGTCACGGCCCCTATCCGGTGGAGGTGCCAGGCGTGGGCAAGGCCAGCAGGAAACGGCGGGAAGCACGCGAGCCGGGCGGGAACAGGAGCTCCAGGCTGTACCGGGAAATCCCGCTGCCCGTCATCGAGGCCTGCGAGGACGTGCTCACCGCCTACACCAGCGGCCGGGTCCCGGCCTGCGACGCCGCTCTGCTGCAGGACTGGCCCGCGATGATCTACGCCGAGGCCGCCGCGCTGGAAGCCGTGGACCTCCTGACCGACCGCCAAGGGCACAGCAGCGACCTGCTGTTCACCATGCTCCTGGAAGAGGGGACCTTCACCGGCCTGGCCCCGGCCATGCTCCCCCTGCTGCGGTTCCTGCGCGGCCGCCGCGCGGGCCAGAGCCCGACCCTGCTCCTGGCCCCCGACACCCCCATGCCCGCACTCACACTCCTGCTCATCGCGGGCCAGGCCCTGCTGTCCGCCTGCGAGGACCGGCCGGGCAGCCCCGCGGCCGACGCCGTACTACGCGCATGCCTGCGCCACCTGGCCAGCGGCCCGCTGGACGACCGCACGCTGGCGGGCGACCTGGCCTTCGCCCTCACCGAGGAGCAGCAGGAGCAGGCCGACGTCGAGACGTTCGTCCGCGACCAGGCCCGCCGGTTGTGCAGCGAGGCCGTACCCGTCCGCCGTGCCGCCGGGCTCACCGACCGCCCGCCCCTGCTGGTACTCGACCTGGCCGCCCGCCCGGACCTCGAGGACCTCCTGCGGGTCCTGCACAGCGACACCCCGGCGGACGGTGCGGACACCGTGACCCGGTGGCGGGCACTGGCCGGCGCGGACACGGTCCGGCTGGAAGTGGACTGGCCCGAACCGGTCCGCGCCTCACTCGCGGTACTCCTGGACACCGTCGAGCACCAGGGCGTACTGAACCGGATCGCCTCCGGGGGAGCGGTGGACCTGACGGCCACCGATCCGGCGGACAGCCTCGACGACCCCTTCGTCCTCGCCCGGGTCACGACCAACGGGCAGTCCCTGACAGACGTCCTCCGCCGCGCGGCCGTCTGACCCCTCCCTCCTGGCGGAGGACCATCAAGCGCTGATCCAGGGGACATCCGGCGTGAGCATGTCGTGGGTGCAGTGGCGCAGTCCGTTGCCGTAGTCGACCATCGCCACGGCCGGTGGCAGCTCGGCCACCCGCGGCCCCGCTCCGTTGCCGGATGGATCCTCCGCCGCCCCGAGAAGCTCAGCGAGTCCGAACAGCTCCAGCTCGAGACCGTCTCGGCCAACTGCCCCGAGATCGCCGCCCTCACCTGCCATGTTCGGTCGTTCGCGACCATGCTGACCGAGCGCCAGGGCGAACGCCTGTCGGGCTGGCTCGACGCCGTCCGACAGGACGACCTCCCTAGCCTCCGCACGCTCGCCGCAGGACTGGAACGTGACCGGGACGCCGCCATCGCTGGCCTGACCATGCCCTGGAACTCGGGTGTGGTCGAAGGGCATGTCAACAGGATCAAGATGCTCAAGCGCCAGATGTTCGGCCGTGCCGGCTTCGCTCTCCTCGGGTTCTCCTGGCCAGCTGACCACGGCCACCCACTAGAGTGACGGAGACGAGAGAAGATACACCGTGGATCCCCGCATACCCCGCCTGCGTCGCAAGCTGGCCGCGATCCCGTTCCAACCACTGCGCAGCCACTCCTTCGGAGAAGAGCAACATAAGTTCTGCCTCCGTCCGAAGCTGGCGGAAGCACGCATCGCTGCGTTTGAGGCCGAGCACGACATCCTCCTGCCCGATGCCTATCGGCAGTTCCTCATGCACATCGGCGGCTCAGGCGCGGCGCCGTTCTATGGCCTCATGCCGCTGGAGCGCTGTTCCCTGCTTGTCATGAATCCGCGCGGAGAACCGGGGACAACCCGCGGCTTCAACGGCACAGGACCTGGGGCACACGAACGCGACCTCTTCCTCCACATCATCGAGATGGGCTGCACCGACGTATGCCTCATCGCGGTGACCGGTCCCCTCACCGGCCGCGTCCTCATTGGTAACAGCGACGGGTACTGGGGCCCCAACGTTTCCTCCGCCACCGACTTCCTCGCCTGGTACGAACGCTGGCTCAACCACATGAGCGCCGGACACGACAACCGGGCCCTGGAACTCACCTCACCTCGGCTTCGTGCCCATCCAAACCGCCATCGCATGGCTCCGAAGATCTAACTGTCCGTAATAGCTCCACGGAATGTGAGCCAGAACCCGAGAAATAGCAGCAGCAGTATGGCGGCCTGCCCTCGTGAGGGCGGGGGACGTGGCGCTGACATGTGGGGATCAGTCGGTCTTGTCAGCGAGCCGGTGGGGTGAGGGTGGTGCGGTCGAATGGGCCACCATGTGAGGCGGCGTACGTGACGGCGTCGTTGACGGCGTTGAGGCCGAACGACCGGACCCGTTCGGGGGCGAGGTCCAGGGTGCCCGAGGCGAGGAGCCGGATGATGCCGACGTTCGCTGTACGCGGGTACATCCACTGGCCGCGCACGGTGATCGAGTTGCGCATGATCCATGGGTACGGGAGTGCGAGGTCGTCGCCACCGAGCATGCCGACGCCGCCCATGAGAACGACGCGGCCGTATTCGCGCACGGTCATGGCTGCCGTGCGTGCTGCCGAGCTGGGTGCGCTCGGCGGTAGCAGGTCGATCACCATGTCGATCGGGCCGTCGGCCGCCGCGGACATCGCCGCGCGGTCGCCGGCCTCGTCCCCGGTGAGCGGGACCGGGCGCACGAGCGGACCGAACCGCTCGGCGAGGAGGTCGAGCGCGGCCTGGTTGCGGCCTGGGGCGACCACGCGGCCCGCCCCCATGGCGAGCGCGACCGCGACCGCACTGCTGCCCAGGTTGCCGGTGGCCCCGTTGACGAGCAGCGTCTCACCGGCTGCGAGCCCGCCGGCCAGCAGCCCGCCGTAAGGGATGACGTGCACGCCGAGCGCGGCCCATCGGGCCGGGTCGTCCCCCGCCACTGCGGGGAGCGGGAAGACGTTCTCCGTCGGGACCCGCATGAGCTCGGCGAACGATCCGTCGTGCAGGTACCGGGCGAGGCGCGCGCCGCCCTCGCCGCGGGAACTCCAGCCCTGGAGCGTGATGTCGGGCGTCAGGGCGTCATCCCGCGAGCGCACCGTCGAGTCGCACCACACCAGGTCGCCGGGGCGCAGCCGGGTGGCGTCCGGGCCCACGCGGACGACCCGTCCCACGCCGCCGATCCCGGGCACGACGGGAGGGACCAGGGGATAGTTCCGCTCGCCGCTGAAGACCTCAGCCGCGTAGGGCGCCACGCTGGCGGCGAGGACCTCGACCACCACCTCGCCGCCGCCGGCCTCGGGGTCGGGAACCTCCCGCACCGTGAGCGGGGCACCGAACTGCGTCAGAACTGCCGCTCGCACGTGATGACCTCCGTGTTCGTCCGTGTTCGTCGGGATCGACACTAGGAACCCGGCGGGCATGCGGGAAGCGACGATCAAGCATATGTGGTATGCGTATCCCGCATGGACATCTCCAGCACAGGCCTACGGGTCCTGCGGCAGATCGCCGAGTCCGGCAGCTTCACCGCAGCAGCCACCCGGCTCGGCTACACACAGTCGGCGGTCTCACGCCAGCCGCCGCCCTCGAACGAAGCGCGGGCACCGCCTTGTTCGAACGCCGCCCCGACGGAGTGCGGCTCACCCCCGCGGGTCTGACCCTGCTGCGCCACGCTCGCACGATCCTGGACTGCCTGACGGCAGCCGAGCGCGACCTCACTGGCACCGCCTCGCGTACCGAACTCGTGCGGCTCGGACTGTTGGCGGTGGTCATCAGGACCTCGCCGCGGACCTCCACTGTGACCGGCTCGGTCAGCTCGAGTGGCAAGCCTTCGATGGTGCCAATCGCGTGCGAGACATCCTCGCCAGCCGTGCCGTCGCCGCGCGTGATCAGCCTGGTGAGGCGGCCGCGGGTGTATCGGGCAGCGATCGCCAGACCGTCGAGCTTGGGCTCGACACTGAAGCGCGCTGTCCGGTGGCTGATGCGCCGGGCCGGCGACGCGGTCCAGGCGGTGAACTCCTCGGGCGAGAAGACGTTGTCCAGGCTCAGCATGGCCACCGTGTGCGGCACATCCCCCTCCACGGCGCCGCCGGCGACCTTCCCCGTCGGCGAGTCGGGCAGCACCTGGTCGGGATGCGCCGCTTCCCATGCCGCGATACCGCGCACCAGCCGGTCGTAGGTCTCGTCATCCAGCACCGAGGTGCCGCCCGCGTAGTAGGCAGCCGAAGCCTTCACGGCGTCCTCGACTGCCTGTGCGTAGGCGGTTGCATCCACGATCACTGCTGCAGGTGTTGTCATGCGCGCCATCCTGCTTACCGCCACTGACAACGCCGTCCTGCTAATCCTCGGGGTGCACTCCGCAGATGCGGGGAGCACAGGTTCTCGTCTCGCACTTCTTCGGGGGTGTGGGGACCATCCCCACACGCGCGGGGAGCACGGCACCACGACTTACCGGCTCTGCATCGGGATTGGATCGCCGAGACCGTCTCCTGGTACCGCGAGAACCGGGACTGGTGGGAGCCGCTGCAGCAGCGTGCCGAACTGATACACGAGGAGCGCTGACTCCTGCGGAAGCCCGGTGCCGCGGGGCGGAGGCGTGCTCCAGAGGCGGGATCACCGGCCGGACACCGTCCGAGGGCCGGGCGTTCCGGTCGACGGCCCCGGGTGGCCGTCGGGCTGGGGTATGTCGACATCGATGCGGCCCAGCACCTTCCGGGCGGCGTCGACGAGTTCGGGTGGTCCTTCGACGGTGAAGCGACAACTGAAGGTGATCAGGAAGCCGATGAGCGCCGACCACGACCAGGCTCCCATCTGGATCCGGGTGATCCGGTCGTCGATCGCTTCGAAACTCGCGGCCCCTGGCGCCCACTTCGCCACCAGCGTCGCGGGACACTCCATCAGGACGGTGCCCCAGCAGGGCCAGGTGTCCGGGGTGTCACCGCGATCGGGTTGGTTCTGGACGAAGCGGGTGATGTCGTCATCGGGAACCTCCCGCTCCCCGAAGCGCCAGCCGGTGGGGGCCAGATGCCTGATGCGGTCGAGCCGGTAGGCGTGCCAGGAGTGCCTCTGCTGGTCGTAGGCCACCAGGTACCAGCGTCCTGACCAGACGACGAGCCGGTGGGGTTCGGCCAGGACGTTGCTGTCCTCCATCGAGTCGAGGTGGATGGAGCGGTAGGAGAACCTCACGAGGTCACGCTGCTGGGCGGCGGTGCTCAGCTGCGCGAGCAGGGCGGGATCGACCTGTGGTGGAGCGAGCTCCCACGCGTTCTCGATCTGTTCGACGGAGAAGGTCGCGAGCCGGTGGGCGAGGTGAGGCGGCAGCAGCTCCCGAATGGAGTTCAGCGCCCGCTTGGTGGCATCCCCCATACCGGTCACCGAGGCCGGCGCGGTCTGCAGGGATAGCGCGATGGCGAGGGCCTGCTCGTCGTCGACTATCAGCGGAGGGAGTCGCGCTCCGCGGGACAACCGGTAGTAGGCGGAGGGGCCCTTCGTCGCCGTGACGGGGTAGCCAAGCTCGCGGAGGCGGTTGATGTCGCGCCGAACGGTCCGGGGGGAGACGCCCAGCCGCTCGGCCAGCCCGTCACCGGTCCACTCCTTCTGGGTCTGCAGCAGGCTGAGGAGCTCCAACGTGCGGTTGGCGATCAAGGATTGCCCTCCGATTGGTGTCAGTAGCGGTCAGAATTCGTCCTCTTCTCCTGACATAGTGCCAGGGCGCCGGGTCGGGAGGCTCTCCGCCCAGCGCCTTGTAGCTCTCGCTCGGCGACCAGACTGGGCTATTCGTGTCACATAGGATGGATGAACGCAGTGTCTGACAATCCAACTCGGTCTTTACCGGCGAACCGGGATCCCTGGCTGGGATTGCTCGCCATTTCTCTCGGTGTGTCGCTGGTGGTGGTGGACTTCACCATCGTCAACGTGGTGATGCCGCCGATCATCGACGACCTCGAGCTCTCGGCCTTCGACACCCAGTGGATCCAGGAGTCCTATGCGATCATCCTGGCTGCTCTACTGTTGGTGATGGGGCGTCTGTCGGACGTGGTGGGAGCACGTCGGCTGTTCCTCATCGGCACCGTGGTGTTCGGGCTGGCGAGCATCGCCGCCGCCTTGGCGCCCTCCGGGGAACTCCTGATCGCCAGCCGGTTCGCCCAGGGCGTCGGCGGCGCGATCATCATGCCGACGTCGCTCGCCCTGCTCAACATGTCCTTCCGGGGGCCGGACCGGGGCAAGGCCTTCGCCATCTGGGGATCCACGATCGGTGCGGCGGCCGCCGTCGGACCGCTGCTGGGCGGCTGGCTCGCCGAGTTCTCCTGGCGGTGGGCCTTCGGCATCAACATCTTCGTCGTGGTGCTGATCATCGCGGGCGTCCTGAAGTTCCTGGACCAGTCCCCCCGACAGCCGGGCAAGGTCGACGCCGTCGGCGGAGTGCTGTCGGTGCTGGGCCTCGGGCTCCTCGCTTTCGCGCTGATCGAGGGCCGCAACTACGGGTGGTGGGACCCGCGCAAGAGCTTCGGTCCCTTCGGCGACGCGCTGGATCTGTCCATCATCCCGGTCGGTCTGGTCGTCTCCGTGGTGTGCCTGGCGCTGTTCCTGCGGCGCCAGGTCCGGCTCACCCGGGTGGACGGCACGGCGCCGTTGATGGACACCTCGCTGTTCGGCATCAAGTCCTTCAGCACGGGCAGCATCGCGACGCTGATCATCGCGTTGGCGGAGTTCGGCATGCTCGCTGTTCTCCCCCTGTGGCTCCAGTACACGCTCGGGTACTCGGTGCTCCAGACCGGACTGATCGTCTTCATCGTCGCGGTCGGCAGCTTCTTCGCGAGCGGTGCGAGCTTCGGCATGGCCGAGAAAGTCGGCCCCATCGGCCTGGTGCGCATCGGCCTGGTTCTCGAGGCCACCGGTCTGCTGATGTTCGGTGTGCTGGCCAGCAGCGATTCACAGTGGTGGATCATCGGCATCGCCCTGTTCCTGTACGGCATGGGAGTCGGTTTCGCCACCGCGCAGGTCACCAACGTCGTACTGGCGGATGTGCCGCCGCAGCACGCCGGCCAGGGATCCGGCGTCCAGAGCGCCGCACGTCAACTCGGTTCCGCGCTGGGCATCGCGATTCTGACGTCGACCTTCTTCACGGCACTGGACTCCGACCTGTCGGACCGGCTCGTCGAGCAGGGAACACCCGCGCCCCAGGCGAAAGAACTGTCGTCGGCGGTCTCCGACAGCGCGGGCGCGATGATCTCCGGACTGAGTGAGAACCCGCACATGGCCGCGGCCGCCGACGCCGCCCGCGACGCCATGTCCCACGCGATTCGGATCAACGGATACACCTGCGCCGCGCTGCTGGCGCTCGGGATGCTGGCGACTCTCCTCATCCCCCGGCCCAGAGCGGATACCCGGCAGTGGGAAGAGGAGCACGCTCCCAGCAGGGCCGCGGAAGCCGACGTGGACGCGAAGTAGTCCCCCGGCTCCTCGAGGAGCGCCGCCTCCCCGGCCGCACCGGCGGGCCGCCCGCGCAGGCAGGGACCACCACCAACCCACACCTCTCGCGTACCTGCAGGGATGGTCCCGACGTGGTCGGCGCGCTGGGCATGAAGTCCCTGTGCTTCCCGCACCCGTGGGATGGTCCCGAGTGGCCCAGAGTGAGACCCACTGGGTCACAGTGGCGGGGATGGTCCCAACCTTTCCGACGTGCAGAGCACGGCAACAGCGTGCTCCCCGCGCACGCGGGGATGGTCCCAACGGGGCCTACGACGCCGGGGCCTTGCCGCCTGCTGGAGCGGTCGGCGCTGCACCGCTGCTGGCGTGTGCGGGGTCGATGGGGCGCTGGTCCCAGGCCTAGCCGAGGTTGCTACCACCCTGCTACCGTGGGGGTGTGACTTCCTCGAAGAAGCAGACACAGGTCCGGCTGGAGGAGGACGTGCTCGCGGCCGGCAAGGCGGCCGCGGCCGCTCGCCGACTGGACTTCAACAAGTACGTGGAGCGGCTCATCATCGAGGACACCACCGGCGCCCGCGCCGCCGGTATGGCCGCCGCCCAGCGGCTCATTGATGAGCACGGCACCTTCCTCGACGACCTGGAGCGGCAACTCGACGCCCCGTACGCCGGGCCCCGGCCGGGCGCCGCTGCGTGATTCTGCACGTCGACGAATCCTGGATCCTCGAGGTCGCGGAGCGGGCGGGTCATCGCGACCCGGCCGCCGACGATTACGGCGTCCCCATCGCAGCGGTCGCCCGCCACCGCGGTGAACTGCTCGACACACCCGTCTACGACGGCGTTTACGCCCGTGCGGCCGCCCTGGTGCACACTCTGGGGCGCTGCCGCTGGCTGGAGCGCTCCAACTTGAGCGTGGCTTGCGCGGTCGCGGTGATGTATCTCGAGGCCAGTAACATCCCGGTCAGCCCTACTCGCGAACAGCTCACCGCACTCGCCCATGAGCTGAACAGTCCGCGCTGCACCGCTGCCCGGATCGGCGCTTTCCTGCGCACGTGGAAACCCTGACTCTGGTTCGGGCGGAGTGGGCCGAGCGCTGCTGACCCTGAGCTCCGTCCGGTGGAGGCGTTGCTGATCATCGCGGCTGATGTCCTGTGGGGGAGCGGGTACGGGCGTGCTCGTTCCCCGCGTCCGCGTGCGCCAAGTAATGTGACTCCGCATGGTCGAATCCGAGATTGTGATCAGCGAGGATCTGGTCCGTGACCTGCTGCGGGACCAGCATCCGGACTTGGCCGGGCTGCCCATCCGCGAGGTGGCGGGCGGCTGGGGCAACCAGATGTGGCGCCTCGGGGACGCGTTGGCGGTCCGGATGCAGCGGATGGACACCAGCCCGGATCTGCAGCTCAAGGAGCGCCGGTGGCTTCCGACCCTGGCCTCGCGCCTGCCGCTGCCGATCCCGGTCCCCGTGCGGGACGGTGCGCCGTCCGAGCGCTTCCCCAAGATCTGGACCGTCATGACATGGGTTGAGGGCACGCCGCTGGACCACGGCTCGATCACGCGTGGCGACCATGCGGCCGACGTCCTGGCGGCCTTCCTCAAGGCGCTGCATGTGGAGGCGCCCGCCGAAGCACCGGATGCCTCGGACCGCGGTGGTCACCCCAAGGAGTGCACGGAGGGCTTCGAACGCTTCCTGCGGGCCGTGGACCTCGGCCACTTCGCTGCGGACGACATCCGGGCCGTGTGGGACGACGCGGCTGCGGCTCCCGGGTGGGAGGGCCCGCGGGTGTGGGTTCACGGCGACCTGCATCCCGCGAACGTCGTCGTCGCGGAGGGGACCCTGGCGGGCGTGGTCGACTTCGGCGATGTCTTCGCCGGCGACCCGGCCTGGGACCTTGCGGCCGCCTGGGTGCTGCTCCCTGCGGGCGGTGCCTCGCGGTTCTTCGACAGCTATGCGCAGGCGGACGAGGCGGCGGTCCGACGGGCGCGTGGGCTGGCCGCGATGAAGAGCCTGTTCCTGATGCTGATGGGCCAGGACGGGGACCGTGGCCTGCCGGGCGGCAAGCCGATGTGGGGGCCCGCAGGCCGGTCGGCGCTTGAGCGCGTCTTGAAGGGTCTTTGACGTCTGGCATCGATCGATCAACGCGGGGATGTGCCCGGCCTTGTGTGGGGCCGGGCAGCTGCGTGAGGTTGTGGGTCAGCGGGCGTCTGGGCGGAGCGGTACGACGTTCCGGGATCGGCATCATGGTGAAGTCGAAGCCGCGCCTGTAGCTTGATCACTGTGACCTGCCGTCGGTCTGCGGCTATCCGCTCGGGCGCCTCGAAGTCGGCTGGCGGCAGGACGGCCTTTCTCCCCCGCCCGCTCACGGCGCCTCCAGGAAGGGCAGCGCGGCGACCAGGCGCTTGATGTCCTGGATGCCGGTGGTCTCCCTGGCTGACCGCGCGAACAGGCCGTTCATGTCGCTAATGGTGACGTCGGGCTCCTTTGCCCCGCCCGCAGGAGCAGTGAGCCTGGTGGCACCGCTTTGTGTCGGCCGACCGGCTGGCGGGTGGGTGCGGTCAGGCGGTTCGGCGCCCCGGAAGGTAGCAAGGTCCGTACCCTTGAGGTGTCTATGGCGTCAGATAGCGGGCGCCGAATACTGGAGGCAATACCTCGTGCTGATTGCTCAGCGTCCTTCGTTGACCGAAGAGGTCGTCGACGAGTTCCGTTCCCGGTTCGTGATCGAGCCGCTGGAGCCGGGTTTCGGTTACACCCTCGGCAACTCCCTGCGCCGTACGCTCCTGTCGTCGATCCCGGGTGCTGCTGTCACCAGCATCCGCATCGACGGTGTCCTGCACGAGTTCACCACCGTGCCGGGCGTCAAGGAGGACGTCACCGACCTGATCCTCAACATCAAGCAGCTGGTCGTCTCCTCGGAGCAGGACGAGCCGGTCGTGATGTACCTGCGCAAGCAGGGCCCGGGTCTGGTCACCGCCGCCGACATCGCGCCCCCGGCCGGTGTCGAGGTGCACAACCCCGACCTGGTCCTCGCCAGGCTCAACGGCAAGGGCAAGCTGGAGATGGAGCTGACGGTCGAGCGCGGTCGCGGTTACGTCTCCGCCGTGCAGAACAAGCAGGTGGGCCAGGAGATCGGCCGTATCCCGGTCGACTCCATCTACTCGCCGGTTCTGAAGGTCACGTACAAGGTCGAGGCCACGCGTGTCGAGCAGCGCACCGACTTCGACAAGCTGATCGTCGACGTCGAGACGAAGCAGGCGATGCGTCCCCGTGACGCGATGGCGTCGGCCGGTAAGACCCTGGTCGAGCTGTTCGGTCTCGCCCGCGAGCTGAACATCGACGCCGAGGGCATCGACATGGGCCCGTCCCCGACGGACTCTGCGCTGGCGGCCGACCTGGCGCTGCCGATCGAGGAGCTGGAGCTCACGGTCCGTTCCTACAACTGCCTCAAGCGTGAGGGCGTCCACTCGGTGGGTGAGCTTGTGGCGCGCTCGGAGGCCGACCTGCTGGACATCCGCAACTTCGGTGCGAAGTCGATCGACGAGGTCAAGGCGAAGCTGGCCGGTATGGGCCTGGCCCTGAAGGACAGCCCGCCCGGATTCGACCCGACCGCCGCCGCGGACGCCTTCGGCGCGGACGATGACGGGAACTCGGGTTTCGTCGAGACCGAGCAGTACTGAGCGCTGCGCCGGCTTGCGGGGAGCCAGGAAGCCACCGGACGGCGCGGCAGGGTTTCGGGAACTGCCGCCCTGCCCAAGACGGACCCCACCATCGAAGTCTGCTTCCCGCACCAGGCCTCCGCCTCCGGTAGGACGCTCATCTCCAGGCCACTACGCCCTGCTGCCGTGTACGGAGAGTGTTCTTCCTTCTTGCCGGATCCGGCGAGCTGACGCAGTACCACAGGCGGCCCGGGAAGGAAGTCCGCGCAGCAGTTGGTCCTCGTCTTGCCCGTCGCCATGAATGACGTGGCCGGTGGGCTCCGACACGCCGAGTGGATGCCCTTCAGCAGATTCGGAATGCCCTGGCACGGTGGACGTTCGTTGACTGAACTCCGCTGAATATGGGGGTTGTTCGCTGGAGCCGAGGGAGCCGAGGGAGCCGGGGGTGATGGGTCGAGGGGTGGCCTGAGGCCTCTCCCTTGGCCTCTCGCGGAGGGCAGGGCCTGTGCCCTGAGCACGGCACCCGTCCCGGTCTGGACGGACGCCGCGCCGACTGCGTGCTGGACGACGCGATCCGCAACCCGGCCCCGGTCCCGGCGCCGCGCGAGCCGGAGGGGCCGCCGCGCGGCTCCTGTGGGGACGGCGGCGCCAGGATCATCGTCGTCGGCCGCGCCCTCGAGGATGGCCTGTGCAAGCTGTGCCGTGAGGAGGCCGCTGCGCTGGGCGCCGCTGTCGTGCCCACGCCCGCCGCCACGCCGGCCGGGCAGGAAACTTGCTCGGGTCGGGACGGAACCGTGCCGTGCGGCCGGAAGTCTAGGATCCGCGAGTCGATGCGCAATGTCCGCTGAGAATGCGCACTGAGTGTGCAAATCCGGGGACCGGTGCGCATTCGTTACGGTCCGTGGCTGTCGTTGGCCGATCAGTGCGTGACGAGCTGTTGGCCGCCGTCGATGTCGTAGGTGGCACCCGTGAGGGCGCCGTTGGCCATGATGTGCAGTGCAAGGGCGGCGACATCCGCAGGACCGACCACCCGGCCGATGGGCAGCGACTTCCTCAACTGCTCCCGGCGTGCCTCGAGTCGGTCACCAAGGAGGGAGGCCGACAACGGGGTGTCCACGAAGCCGGCCGCGATGAGGTTGACCCGGACCGGGGCGACCTCCAGTGCCAGGTTGGCGGTCAGCGCCGGCAGTGCCGCGGTGAGAGCACCCATCACGGCCATCCCGACCGCGGGCCGTCGGCCGCCGGTCCCGCCGATGAACAACAGCGTTCCTCCGGCCCTGACCTTCTCCCGGCTCGCCCGCGCCGCCGCCAGCATCATCGCGATACGCCCGCCGAAGTCACGTCCGGCATCGGCCAGGTCGATCTCGGCGAGGGGCGTGTACGACGGGCTGCCGGCCGTGACCATCACATGGTCGACCGGCCGGGGCAGCTCCTGGAGAAAGCGCTCCAGGCGATCGGTGTCCTGGGCGTCGAACGCGGCCGTGCTCAGCGGGTCCAGCTCATCCGCCGCCCGCTGCAGACGTTGGGCGTTCCGCGCCGCGAGCACCACCTCGCCGCCTGCCGAACGCACCTGACGCGCGGTTTCCAGACCGATTCCCGCGCTTCCTCCGACCACCACGACCGTCTGTCCGACGAGGCCTGTACCTGCCACACCGAACCCTCCTTCAGCCGCGCTCACAGGAGTTCACCGCCGTCCGGACACGGTTCCCTGACGGCCGTCCGCTCGCCGGGCATGATCACCTCCGCGTCCCCGGCACGCTCCGGCTCACGGCGTCGACGAACTCGTCGGTGGTGAGGATGGCGTGGGCGTACAGAGGCGCGTTGAGCTCGAATGTCGCTGTCATCTCCTCCCAGCTGTAGGAGCCGATGGCGTCGCGGATGAGGGTCACGTGGTAACCGAGCTCCTGGCCGAAGCGGGCAGTGGTGTCCACGCAGGTGTTGGCCCGCATGCCGATGAGCACGATCGTCCGGACGTGGTGCTGCTTGAGCATGAAGTCGAGGTCGGTGTTCGCGAAACCGCTCGAGGCCCAGTGCTGGCGCATGACGAGCTCGTCTTCGCGGGGCTGGAAGTCGGGGTGCCATTCGGCCCCCCAGCTGCCCTCGGCAAAGATCTGCTGGCTCACGATGTGCTGCTGAGTTGCCGACAGGTGGTCCCACGTGAGGTAGTCGCTCGGTGTCGTCTGGTGATGGGGCACGATGAAGACCCGGAAGCCGCGACTGCGGGCGGTGGCGAGCATGGTCCGCATGTGGTCGAGCAGGCCGATGCCTTCCGCCACTTCCTTCCCTCTGGGCCAGAGTTTGCCGCCTTCGGATAGGAAGTCGTTGTACGGGTCGACGACCAGAAGAGCGGTCTCATCCGGGGAGTACTGTGCTTCAGAGGCCATGGATAGTTCCCGACTGGTCAGCGAACGGATCGATCGCCGCTGGGATGCAACGCAGAGAGGACAGGTCGGGCGCGTAGGGGGCAGCCCGGAATCCTCCGCCACAAACCGCCTGCTCCGTGGCTTCAGTGTGTCACTCGTGTGGCCGAGGTGCATCCGGGCCCCGCTTGGTCAGCCCTGACTGGCGTGTCGGCCGCCCGGCAGGCGGCCGGCCACGTGCTCGGGGCCTGGCCGGTCAGGCGCGGGTGCTGTGGCGGGGGGCCGCCGTACTCGCGGTCGGTGACGTGTTCCAGCAAGTCGACGTCGTCGTCTCCCACAGGGCGATGTGGGTCATGAAGTGGTCGGGGGCGGCGCCGTGCCAGTGCTCCTCGCCCGGCGGGGTCCAGATCACGTCCCCGGGGTGGGCTTCGAGGGTCTCCCCCCACGGGACTGGACCAGGGCGATGCCCTCGACGATGTAGAGGGTCTGGCCAGCCCGCGGCAGTGCCAGGCGGTGCGGGCGCCGGGGGCGAAGCGGACGGCGGCGGACCCAGTCCAGCGGGTCGCCGAAGATCCGGGTGTAGTGCCCGCGCTGCTGGGGGTTGAGTTCGGCGAGCTGAGCGATGTGGGCCCGCCGGAGCTGTTCGAGGGTGACCACCGCGAACGTGTGGCGCAGGAGGTGGGCGTGTGCTTCGACCAGCACGTTGACCTTGTGGCAGCGGTCGTTGGCGGTGGAGAACATCGCCTGCCAGCCGGATACCGACATCGGCAGCCCGTTCTCGTTCAGCCAGAGCATCGCAGGTTCCAGGCCGTCATCGGTTTCCCGCAGAAGCCGCCGCCGCTCGACCGGCTGAAGGTCTTGCAGCCGCATCCGGTGAACACCGCCGGCGCTGAGCCGGTGCACCACGTGCGGGCGGGACGGGTCGGCGATGACCAGGGGTCGGCGGATGCGCTGGTAGCGGCCCGCTGCCCGGGCCTGTTCGACCACCTCGGCCCGGTCCCACTCGACGTAGGCGATCACCTCCTGGACGCTGCCGTGCGGGACATAGACCCACCGGGCGGAGAAGTTCTTCGCGATCACCCCGGGCAGCCAGAACCGCTGGTATCCGCCCAGGGCAGTGCTGGTGGGGATCTCGAAGACGGTGACGCTGGCCTGCTCGGTCAGCCGTAGCCCCGTGCGGACCATGAGGTCGCTGAACGTCGCGTTGCGGGCCGCCCACCGGCCGCGGAACCGGTCCGAGGGCAGTCCGTCCGGGCCGTGGCCTCGAAGTCCCACGTCCCGCCAGAGCCGGTAGGTCGCCGGCGGCATCCACTCGATGCTTTCGCCGTTCTCGTCATGCGCATAGGTCGCCGGGACTGTGGACGAGTCGAAGGCCCGGACGACCGATTCCGCCGGTGCGGGGCGGCGGGCGCGGTGCGGGATGGGAACCGCCTCGACGTGCCCCTGCCGGACGGCCCACTCGTAGAACTGATTGACCAGCGACACCTCGTGATTCCAGGTGCTGCCCTCGACGTGCGGCCCGGCCTCATCCCGGCGGCGCCACCGATGGAACGCCAGATGATCCGCCTTGGTGGCAGCCCGCCACGACTTCCCACCGCGCGCGGTTTGCAGGAATGTGAAGAACCGGGCCCGGGCCCGGTTGGCGTTGCTGTTCCACGGTGCCGTCAGGTTCGCCTGAAGGAAGTACGAGTTGAGCGCGACGTCGTACTCGAACCGCGGCGAGAGCAGAAACGGCAGGCCGTCTGGCAGACCTGCCTCATCTAGCCACGACGCCAGGTCGCCGGGCCGTACGTCCAGGAAAGAACGCAAAGTCATGGGCGGGGGCAAGTCGCGGCTCACGAAGTGCACCGTCCACCCGGGTTTGCTCAACACCTGCGGACCCTAACCGCCATCGCCCGCAGCCATGCTCTCGGACCTTGGTGTCATCCGCGGTGCGGCGGTGCTGTTGTCGGTGTCTCTTCGCCGGGCTCTTGCGCCAGCCGCGCGGTGGCTACTGTCTCGATCGGCTGGTGAGTGGTGCGGGTGGCCAGGTAGAGCGCCGAGGCGGCCATCAGGGCCCCCATCACCGCGAGGATGACGCGGTAGTCCACCAGCGCGATCAAAGCGGCTCCGGCGGCGATGGCCACAGTCTGCGGTACTCCTATCAGCACGTTCAACGCGGCATCGGTCCGGCCCATCAGAGAGGCGGGCGTGCGCCGCTGGAAAAGGGTCATGACGCCCGCAACGATCAAAGGCAGGCTGGCACCGATGAGCACCGCGCCCGGCGCGACCGCCAGGAGAGATGGGGCTGCACTGAGGAAGAAGCCTGCGGCAGCGCAGGTCAGGCCGAGCATCACGGTCCGTCCTTCCCCTGCACGTCGCATGGACACTGCGGCGGCCACCCCAGCCGCTATCGCTCCTGTACCCTGCAATGAGCCGAGGACGCCGAGGAAGGTCGGCGGACGGTGCAGTCCTGCGTCGACGACGGCGAAGAGGACCGACTCGCAGAATCCGAAGGCAACAACGGCGAGCAACGCAGCGACGGTGAACTGGCGCAAGGCGGGAGTCCGCGCAATGTAACGGAAGCCGGCGGCGATCTGGGCGCCAGTTTCCTCTTGCTGCGCCGACTGCGGGCGATCCTCCCGCTGCCGGATCAGTGCAATGAGCAGGGCTGCGAGAGCGAAGGTTGCCGCATCGCCTACCACCAACAGACTCAGGCCGAATGCGGACAGCACACCCGCACCCAGGAGAGGCGCTGTCGTCGCCCACTTTTTCTGCGCTGTTCTGGGGTTTGTGGGCTGGGATTTCGCAGTTCTTCTGAGTGGTCTTCGCGGGGTGTGGGCGCTTCGGGGGGCTGGTGTGAACGGAGCGGTGGCTGCTTGACCTGCGGGTGTGTTGTGGGTGTTCAGGTTGGCTGAGCGTGGTGCTGTTGCAGTGGGCCGCTACTTGGGGCGTGGTTCTGTGGAGTGGCGGGGCTGTGTTTGGGTGTTGCTGCGGCGGGTGATCGGGTCGGTTCCGGGGCGGGCCGGATTGGCGGCTGAGGCGGCGCCGAGGCCTGCGAGCTGGTCTCTCCAGTGGGCTCGCCATTGTGCGCGTGTGGTGTCGTCGGCCAGTGCTGCGTCTACTGGTGTGCTCTTGCCGAAGGGCCACAGGGGTTCGGTGCCGGAGCCCAGGCAGAGTCGGGCGAGGAATGAGCGGCGTACGAGGTCGCGCGTGCGATCGACCGCGAAGGCGAGGGCGACGCCGAACATGGCACCGTCGGGGACGGTGGAGACAGACATGATGATCTTGACGAGGTCTTTTTGCGGGATGCTGCCGCCGTGGACCAGGCGGGAGCGCAGTTCGTAGAGCTTGGTGATGTCGCTGAAGATTGATGTCCCGGTGTCCGTTGGGGTGGCCAGCAGTGCAGCGGCCCGGTTCTTGAGCCGCAGTGAGAGGCCTTCGCCTTTGTCGTCTCCGGTCAGGACAGCCTCAAGGGCGGTGGCGAGGTCGACGATGCGTTCGAAGTTGTCGCCTTCTTCGTGCGCGCGGTTGTACCGGTACAGGGCCGTGTCGAAGGACGTTGCCGCCATGCCGTCGCGTTTGATGACCGCTGCGTCGATGAAGTCGCTGAGCGCGGCGAAGGCCGGCGCGTCGTCGGTGGAGAGTCGCACGACGCGCTCAAGGAGGGAGCCCAGTTGCACGGGGTTGAACGTCCGTGGCTGCGGGCGGATTTCGGCCACGAGGGTGGAGGCGCCGGTGATCTCCCAACCGGATTGATGCGACCCGCGTGCAGCAGCCGAGCGAGCAGCAGGAAACGGTTGATCGTCGAGGATGCCCGGCGTCCGGCAGCGTATGGGTCGTCGCCCTGCGGCACTGCGGCAGTGGAGACGAGGAGTGCGTGGGGCGGCGCGTAAATGAAGGGAAGATCTCCGCCGAATGCGGTCGGAATGGCCGGGATCAGCTGCTGCGCTCGCTCGACGAGATCGGGAGTGTCGGTCTCCCGGTAGATGGTGACCTCGCCGATCTGAACGGGTTCTTCCCCCGTGGTGGTGATGTGGGTGACGGCGCGGCAGCACTGCAGGGTGTACTCGTCGCTGTTGAGGACGTCGATCAGTTCGTCGGCGGATCTGGCCACGGCGGGGCTGTCGGCTTCGAACACGCCGTCGCCGAGCGCGCACCGCGCGATGGCAGCCTCGAGGAAGCTGAAGACGTAGTGCTTTGCGAACTCGGCGTGGCGTCTTTTCAACGGCTCCGCGAACCGCCCGGGATACGCCTGCTCCAGGGCCGACTCCAGCTCCTGGAACTCGGGTTGGTGCATGATGTCCGGGCCTGCGTAGTCGCGGCCGACGTGGATGAAGGGCTGGAAGACGGAGGCTGGGATAACGCGCTGCTGGGCCAGGATCGGGAACGCTGCCCCGATGAACGTGTGCGCAAGAGCCTTGAGGTGTTCCGCTTGGCTGATGCTGTCGTGCGCGCGGTGGCCTGTCGTCTGCCAGGTCCAGATGGCGTGGTCGAGGGCCGGCGGTTCTATACCGAGGCGCTCGGCTGCGGCGCAGACGAGCTGGACGGCACGTTCGCGCTCGAGCGAGTGCTCGGAGATGCCCAAGGCGGAGGTGATGAACCGGATCACCATGCGGTCCGGTTTGACGTCCGGCAGTCCGAGCAACATGCGCAGATAGCGCCAGGAGACGCCCGAGCCCTGGCCCGGTACCGCGGTCCACGCAGCTCGGGCCTGATCTCCAAGGTCGGTGGTCTCGGCGGTCCGGAACTGCGCGGCTGTGTTGATGCCGAGGCCCAACAGGGCTGTTGCGGCCTCTTGGACGGCTGCGCCTTTCAGGGTGGCGCCTGGCTGGGTGGAGACGCGGTTTCTGGTGCCGATGTGGTGGATGAAGGCGTCGATGCCACCGAGCTGGTTGTAGAAGGTGAGCAGGTCTGTCAGGTCGTCACCGGTGGCATCGCCGCCCCTCAGTCTGCGCTGCGCGATGTAGCGGTTGATCACGCCTGTGGTGATGGCGTAGCGGGTGCCGACCGACCAGATGGCATCGATCACTGAGAGTGCGAGGCTTTCGGGGTAGCCGGCGAAGGCTGACCACTGGGCGGGAGGAGGCAGCCTGTCGTGGCACGCGGCGAGGACCTTCTCCAGGTCCTTGTCTTCGGACGTATTGCCTGCCGGGACTGCACCGCTCATGCGTAGCGCTCCTGCCGAAAGCTGAAGAAAAAGGCTATTACCGGTCCGGCGATCACCGCTATGCGTTCCGCCGGTTGTCGGGTGCGGGGTAGGTGGCGCTGGTGAAGTCCGGGGTGATGCCGATGGTGGTGAGGAGGTGTTGTTGCTGGGGGTGGAGGGTGTTCCAGCGGGTGCGTTGTCTGTCGGTCCATCGCTGGAGGGTGGGGGAGGGGCCCTGGCCGGTGTGATGGTTCAACTGGGCTTTTTGGTAGGTGCGTTGCCAGAGGCTGGGCCAGGGTGGGTTCCACCAGGGGTCGATGGTGTCGAGGGTGTGGGTGGTGGTGGGGGCCAGGTGGCCTCGTCGGGCTGCGCGGCGTGTTTGTACGAGCCAGCGGCCGAGGGGGAAGCCGTCGTGGTGGGTGTCGGCGCTGGGGAGAGGTGGCCGTTCAGGGCGGCGTAGGTGCGTGCGTGGGCGAGTCCGGGGCTTGTGGGGTAGACGCGGCTGGTTGGGCGGCGGGCGGCGGTTTCGGGGGTGATGTTCAGGTCGGTCAGGAGTTGTTGCTGTTGGGGGCGTAGGTGGGGCCAGGCGGCGTGTTGTGCTCTGGTCCAGGTGCGTACGTCGAATGGTGGTCCGCCAGGTCGGTCTTGTGTGGTGCGGGCGCGGGTGTAGGCGCGTTGCCAGGCGAGGTCCCAGGGTGGGTTCCACCACGGGTCGATCGTGGTGAGGGCCTGGTGGCGGGCGTTGGGGGTGGTCTCGCGTCGGGCCTGTTGGCGTTGGTCGTTGAGCCAGCGTCCGAGGGGGAAGCCGTCGTGGACGGTGGAGTAGGTCACGGCCAGGGTGCGGTGGAGGGCGGCGTAGGCGCGGGCGTGGGCGAGGGCGGTTTCGGCGTAGGGGTTGATGGGCCGGGTGCGGGCGGTTTCGTGGGTGAGGCCGATGTCGGCCAGGAGGCGTTGCTGGTCGGGGTGGAGGCCGTCGTAGTGCGTGCGCTGCAGGCGTAGCCAGGTGCGCTGGGCGGGGGCGAAGCTGCGGAAGTGGTGGTCGGCGTCGAGGTGGTGGCCGGCCTTGGTCTGGTCGTGGATGTGCTGCCAGGAGCGCTGCCACGCGAGGGTCCAGGGCGGGCACCACCAGGGATCGACTGCGGTCAGGGCTTTGGTCTGGGCGGATGGTGGTGTGCCGCGGTGGGCGTGGTCGCGGGTGTGCTGGCGCTGTCGGCGCAGCCATCGTCCGAGCTGGAAGCCGTCGTGGACGGTGTCGGTTGCGGCGGCGAGGGTGCCGTGTGTCGCGTGGTAGGAGCGTGCGTAGCCCAGGGCGGTGGCGAAGTCGGCCTCGTTTTCAGCGGGCCGGGCGGCGGCGCCGCGGGCTCGGTCCTCGGTGATTCCGATGCGGGCGAGCAGGTCGTGTTGGCCGGGCTGGAGTGTGTCGTACTGGGCGCACTGGGTGGTCAGCCACGCGGCGAGCGCGCTGGTGGTGCTGGGGAATCCGGCCGCGGTGTCCAGGACGTGGCCGGCTTGGACATGGGTGTGTGCCTGGTGCCAGGAGCGTTGCCATTCCAGGGTCCAGGGCGGGTTCCACCAGGGGTCGATCGCCGACAGGGCCAGCGCGCGGGGTGAGGGGGTGCCGTGGCGCAGTTGGTAGGCGCGGTCTTTGCTGCGCTGGTTGGACAGCCACTGTCCCAGCTTCAGTCCGTCCTGGACGGTGTCGGTGGTCGCGGTCACCAGTGTGCCGTGGGTGTCGGCGTAGGCGCGGGCGCGGGCGAGGACACTTTGGAAGTGGGTGGCCATGTGCTTGCGGCGGGGCCGTGCTGTCTGTACGGCCTCGGGGGTGAGGCCGATGTCGGCCAGGAGGCGCTGCTGGCCAGGGTGCAGGGTGTCGTAGCCGGCACATTGGTTGTAGAGCCATTCGCCCAGGCCGAAGCCGGTGGTGGGGAAGCCGTGTTCGGGCCGCAAGGCTCCGCGGGCGCGGACGTGGTCGCGGGCTTGGTAGTAGAAGCGCTGCCACATCACCCTCCACGGCGGCCGCCACCACGGATCCAGCGTCTCGAGTTCCGCGACGTGTTCGGGTGGCATCGCGGGGAATTTCCGGTGGTTCGACAGCCACCGGCCCAGGGCGAAGCCGTTGAAGCGGCTGTGGATCGGGGCGGCGAGGTGGCCGTGGACGGCGGCGTAGGCGCGGGCGTGCGCCAGCCCGGTGGTGAACGCCTGATCCGACCTGTGCCGGAGCCCCAGGTGAAGCCGTTTACCGCCCGCAGCCTTCTCCGGCTGCTGTGCGGCGTCGCGGTAGGCGGTGAGTTCGCGGGCGATGGGGCGGGGCCGGTGCGCCATGTGCAGCGTCCACAGCGGGTCGGCGACGGCTGCATCCGCGGCGGCCCGTACGCAGTGCTGCGCCCAGAGCAGCAAAGGACCAGCCGAGGTCGAGGCGATCCGCTCAACAAGCCACGGCCGCTCCGTGACCCGCGCCAGTTCGCCGACCAGACCAGGCACGTGAGCGAGCGTGTGAGGCAGATGTCCGCCGGTGTCGTCGAGCAGCCGCTGCCGGGTACGTTCGCCGGTGAGGACCGAGGTGAGGGCGACCGCCTCCGGGTAGGTGACCGCGTCCCGCACCAGCAGCCGCCACCAGCCAGGATCAGCCCCGGGCGGCGCGGTGTGGCGTGCCCGGTGCGGCCACTGCTCCTCCTCGGGCCATTGCTGCGCCCACCAGGAGACGATCACGGCGTGCGCGATCTCGAACGCGCGGGCGGCGTCCGGCCGGTGGCGCAGCAGGTCCAGGTGCCGCCGGTGCGCCGTGACCATCTCCGGCAGTCCTGTCAGGTCGATCTGCTCGGTGTCGGCCGGTGCGCCGTCGATCCAGTGGGTGCCGAGCATCCAGCGCCGGTGGCGTGGGCAGATGCGGGTGTGCGGTTTCAGGTATATCCGGGCGGGCTTGGCCCGTCCGGTGCGTGCGGCCGTGCATAGCCGGCAGCCTTCTCCCGCGGCCGGCACCACGGCCCCGAAGCGGAACCGCCCGGCTGCACCCGCCCCGTCCGGTGAGAGGGGTTCCTGGGCGGTCCAGGCGGGCAGGGCCCGCTGAAGGATCTTTTCGGGCACGCGGCTGAACACGGAGATGCGGGCGCGGGCTTCGGCGTTGAGGTACACCTCGCCGTCCGTGCGGTAGCCCTTGAACAGGCCTCCGCCGACCTGGAGCAGCGAGGGGACGAGGTCTCTGACGCCGAGCCGGTAGCGGTCGGCCAGCCGGTCCAGGTACGACAGGTTCGTCTCGCCCTGCAGCGGCGCGAGCCGTACCGGCCCCGGACGTGCCGCAGCCGTACGCGGCGGCTGCGGCTGTGGTGGAAGAAAGTCGTGCATCGGGAGCAGAGGTCGTTCCTGGAGGGTTCGGATGTACCGGCATCCGAACCGTGGCCAAATAGGGGATTGGGACGGACGGTTGAGGCAGACGCCGCCGGTCAGGGCTGGCGTTGTGAGGGCGTCCGGCGGCGGTGTGGTGCCCGGGCCCGTTGTTCGGCGGCGCTGTCGAGCTCGATCTGTTCGAGCAGTTTCTTGGTGATCTTCTCGGTGCCGTCCAGCAGGGAGACCAGGGCGGCTTCGCGGACGAGGTGGGAGAGGCTGCCCATGCGGCCGCCGGTGCGGGCGTGCAGGTAGGCGGCGTGCGTGACCAGCGCGCCGGGCCGGTGGCGGCGTAGCCGCAGGGCGCTGTCCATGCTGCGCACCAGGTCGTGCCAGATCTGCTGGTCCGCGGTGCTGCCGTAGCGCAGGGGCTGGTTGCGCACGATTTTGAAGCGGCCGGCGAGCTGGGAGCCGCGCACGCCGGTCAGCAGGGGTGAGGCTTCGACGTCGATGCCGGAGTAGACGAAGGTCGCGGGAATCCGCTCGCCGAGGTATTTCAGCTGGTCGGAGGTCTCGGCGCCGGCCCGGCTGCGGGTGTCCATCAGGTGTACGTCGTCGACCAGGACCAGCTGGGTGCCCAGCTCGCACAGCAGCTCGCACACGGCGTTGGTGATCTGGATCTGGTTCATCCGCTCCAGCATCGGCAGGCCGAGGAAGCGGGCGAACTCGCTGATGAGCATCTTCGGGGTGGAGGACGGCGGCACGGTGATGAACAGCACCGGCAGACGCCCGTCCTGGTTGGGGTGGCGGCGCCGGTCGGCGAGTTCGACGGTGCGCCCGAGCTGCTGCATCGCGGTCGTCTTCCCGGTGGTGGCCGGCCCGGAGATGATCAGGCCGCGCCTGGCTCCGCCCTGCTGGCCGCGGTTGAGCAGCAGCAGGCGGCGTACCGCGGTGGAGATGGTGTCCATCGCGGGAGTTTTCAGCACCACGAACCGTGCGTGGTAGTCCTCCCGCTGCTCCAGCGTCCACTCCTGGTCGCCGGCCTCCCGCGCCGGCGCGTGGGGTGTGTCGACGAACTGCTGCCATCCGTCCCACGTGGTCAGCGGACTGAACGTGCTCGTGGTGGCGGGCTGGGCCGCTGTCACCATGCCTGGGCCTCCTGGTAGGGGTCGTAGATGCGCAGGCCGCCCGCCCCGGCGGCGTTCCGCGTCTGCTCAGCGGCCTGGTCCTGGGCCGTCTCGGCCGTCGGCTCGGATGCTTCGGCCTCATCCGCATGGTCTGCGGCGGCGTCCTGGCCGTCGGCGAGGGCGGCGAGAAGGTAGTCCTCGTCGTCCGGGTTGTCCTCGATGTCGTCCAGGCTGTCGTCGGCGTCCCAGCCGTCGCCATCTGGAAGCGGGACGGTGAAGGAGCCGGGCAGCCCGAACGAGGCCCCCGGCGCGAGAGGCGCAGGCCACTGCTGCGGGGCGGTGGCGGGGGAGGGATCGGTCATCTGCGCGGCCGCCTGGGCCCGGGCGGCTACCGTCCGCTCCCGCCTGCTGCCCAGTCCCTGGCTGGCACGCCGCAGCAGCGCATCCAGCGCCTGGGCGATCGCCGCCTCGTGCTCTTCACGGCCATGCCGGCGTTCCACGGTGCGGCGGACGTGGTCGAAGGTGAACGCGGTGAACGGGCGCCTGACCGCCCCCGCGTGGACCCATGGCACCTCCAGCCATCCCTCGGGCAGGCGCACCCACACCCGGTTCGGATCGTAGGGATTGTGGTGGACCTCCCACCGTCCGTTCTTGTCCGCCCGCGGTGAGCGGCGGCGCCGGTAGGGGTTCAGGCCGGGGTGGTCGTAGGTGCGGTAGCCGAAGCGGACGCCGTAGTCGTTGACGGCCTGCCACCGAAGAGGCAGCAGCTCGACGTAGTCGTCGGCGGACAAGGGCACCGGTACATGCCCGGTCACCGCCACCAAAGCTGCCCACATCTCGTTCGGGGAGACGGCGAGGTGCGGCATCATCGGGTGCCGCAGCGCTTCGTGCCGGCGCTCCTGCCACCCGCAGATGACCCACTCGTCCAGCAGTTCCTGAAGCTGCGTCAGGCTCCAGCAGGCATCCTGCTCTGCGGCCGCGCCCCGCTGGGAGACGTCCGAGCCGGTGTGGCCCGGCAGGTACTGGCTGAACCCGTCGGCAATCGCGCGGAAGGTCCGCTCCACGTTCCCCTTCGCCGGGCCGTTCGCCGGCGGCACCGGCTGCACCGACACCCCCAGGCTCTCGCACGCCGAGACGAACGACGCCGACACGTACACCCGGCCCTGGTCCACCACCACCGTCTCCGGCATGATCACCGGCCGGGCGGCAGCCTGCTCCAGCCGCGCGTCCAGCGCGATCAGCCGCTCGTAGGGGATGACCGACCGCTGCATGGACAGCGCCGCGTCCCAGCCCGGCCGCATCGCCGTCGGCACCACCATCTGCGCCAGCAGCATCGCCGCGTCCACCGACGTCGTGCCCACCGGACGCAGCAGTGCGGCGCAGATGCTGCGCGTCGCCACGTCCAGCGCGATGCACAGTTCAAGGCGGCCGGTCACACCGTCGTCCAGCACCGCCAGGACATCCAGCGGCGTGCTGTCCAGCATCACCAGCTCACCCGGCCGCAGTGCCACCGTCGGCGTGAACGGAGGTGCCGGCCGCGACGCATGCCACCGCCGCTGCGCCGCCGTCCCCAAAAGGCCCTGCCCGTCGGCCACCGCGTGCACCAGCCGGTTGAACGTCGACGCCGGCGGCAGCGCCACCACCCCAGGGCCGTGCTCCTCCTCCAGCAGCCACCCCACCCGTCGGCGCAGCCGCACCAGCGTGCCCGTCGACCGATCCCGCTGCCCCTCCAGCACCTTCCTGACTGCCGCGACCACCCGCTCATCGGCCCGCCCCACCGCCGACCGCTCCCGCACCGCCCGGCCGTCGACCAGCCCCCACAAGCCCTCGCTGCGGTAGCGCGCCCGCATCCGGCGCACCGTCGCCGCACTCGCCGCCCAGCCCGCCGCCGTCAACTCCTCGGCCTTCGCCCGCTCCCGCTGCTCCAGGCTCCGTGTCGCCGGATCGAACTGCTCACGCGGGGCGCCCTGCCCGATGGCGTCAGGAAAGCCGGTCTCCACCTCCCGCACATGCCGCTGCCACGCCAGAGCTCGCTCCCGCACCTCGACCGGCAGCGCCTCCAGCAGCCCGAACGGCGGCACCCTCCCCGGCGCCGGCCCCCTTCAATCTCGAAGGACGGATCGGCGAACAGGTAGGGCAGCAGCACCACCGCCGAGGCGCCCTCGTCACTCACCAGCGCGGCCCGGGCGCCTTCCAGCACGGCGAGCGTCCATACCCGTCCGTCGTAGCGAAGGCGCGCCCCGACGTCGACAACCGCCTGCGTCACGCCGCTTCGGCCTCCTGCCGTGCGACCGAGAGGACAACGCGCTCGTGCAGCGGTTCGTCCAGCCGCACCCGCAGCACACCGCTCCACAGTGCGTGAAAGACCGCAGGCCACACGGCGATCGGGTCACCCAGCTCCCGCACCGCCTCCACCGCCGGCCGCGGACTGCCGAACACCTCCACCAGAGCCGGCGTCCACGGCCCTGCGGCGTACCGGGGATGCCGGTAACCCGCCAGCCACCGCACGTTGGCCACCAGCACCGGATCCGGCGGCCCCGCGAGCGGGTAGGACCAGCCCGCTGCCTTGGCGGCAGCCGCCACAACCCGGGCCCGCGCCGCCAGCCGGGCAGAGGGGCCGCTGCGTCCCGCGCAGTCGAGCAACAGGGCGCTGCCGTCCTGCAGTCTGGCCATCAGCTGCGGCGCATGACCGACGACCTTGCCGGCCTCACGCCACACGAGTTCCACCGGCCGGCAGGCCACCGCCACGACCGCAGGTTCCCGGTCCAGCAGCATGAGCTGGGTCCGCATGACACTGGACCCGTACGCCACCAGCCGCCCGTTGGTCGACGACCACCACCAGCCCGGAGCAACGCGCCGCCCGTGCCGGACGGGGAAAGGCCGTACCGCAGGAGAGTCCTCGAAGGGGACGTCCTGCGCAGCCTCAAGCCATGGGACCTGACGCGAGCACCCCAGAGGGTCTCGAAAGCGCACATCGATCAGGCCGGCGTCTACGGCTGGAGCGCCCTCGCTTCCAACAGCACCATCCGTGCTGTGCGGCTCGGGGATGCGGCACCCGGCCCCGGGCACCGCAGACGATGCGGCCTCCCGGCTGCTGTCGATGATCACGTACTCCACACAACGCCATGCCTGACCTGCCGCGCAGGAGAACCGGCCGGTAACCGCAACATCCGTGCAACCGCAGGATGTTGGGCTACGCGGGGCACCCAGGGTGCCGGGCAGGAGCACCGGTGTCAGTGCAGAGTGCTGCACTTTCACCCCGCCGCGCCGCACCCTGTCGGCAACGGCTGGCCGGCTGCCGACCGGCCCGCGCCGCCGTTCGGCTGCCGCCGGCCGTGTCAGTCCTCGCCCTCACCCGCGGCGAGCACCTCGGCCAGCTCCTGGGCGGGCAGGCGGGACCAGGCGGCGGCCTCCTCCAGTGCCACCCCGGCGGCGACGGCTGCGGTGGCGGTGTGCACGAGGGCCCGGTCGATCAGGGCGGCACTGTGGCTGAGGTGCTCCAGCAGGGTGCGGGCCACCTCGGCAGTGGTGCCGCTGTGCACACCGCGCAGCTCCACCAGCTGTTCGCGTGCCTCGTCGACCAACTGCGTGATGCGGAACCGTTGTTCGGCGCTTACCGTGGCCCGCCATCGGGTCCCCGAGCCGCCCGACTGGGCTTCTGCCGCCATGACGCGCAGCTGGCCGGCCATCGTGGCGGGCTGCTGTTCCCGCTTCAGCCGCCACGGATCCTCCCGCCAGCCCGGCGGCCCCGCCTCGTGGCGGCGGGCGCGCACGATCGCGCCCCTCCAGTCGTTCAGCGGGCTGCCGTGGTCGGCCGCAAGTTCGGGCCCCAGCCATGTGCGGCCCCCCCGCTCGCCCAGCCGGTGACACAACGCATCGTCGGCGGCGCGCGCCCGAGGCTGCATCCCGCCGCTTGCCTGCCAGGCCACCTCGGCCGTGGCCGGCTCCAGCAGCACCTGCGCCACGGCCACCACCTCCGGGAAGATCGCCGCGTCCCGGCCCACGATCCGCCACCACTCAAGCCGTGATCCCGCGTTGCCGCCCGCCAGTTGATGCAGACGGCGCGGCCAGATCTCCTCCTGCTCCCAGTACAGGGCCTGCTCCCACCAGTGAGCCACCACCGCATGCGCCAGCGTGAACGCCTGCTCCGGCTCCACCCCGGCGCGCACCGCACGCCGTGCCACGCCCGGCCACCGCCGCTGTGCGGCCACCACCTCCGGCAGCAGGCGCAGATCGAGGTGTTCCAGCGGCTGGTCGGCGTCCGCGTCCAGCTGCCAGCGCCCGTGCCGCAGGCAGACCCGCTGCCGACGCGGCAGATACCGCACCGCCCGCAGTGCCTGCCCGGTGCGCTGCGCGGTGCACAGCCGGCAGCCGAACGCTGCTTCTCCCGCCACCGCGGCCGCCGCCCGCCACCGTGCCTGCGCCAGGGCGGCGTCCCGACTGTTGCTGATCTCGGGGTCGTCCACGGTGAAGGACGGCAGAGCCCGCGCCAGCACGGCCGGCTGAACCCCGCACAGCTCGGCGAGCACACCCCGCCCGGCCCCGTTGAGGACAACCTCTGCATCTGCCCTCACACCGCCGCCGTCGTGCCGGGTGGGGGAGTTGCGGCACGTCCACAGTCGCAGCACGCTGCTGGCCGCGAGTCCGTAGCGGGCCGCCACCCGGCTGATCAGCGAGGAGGTCAGCTCCCCGGCCAGCGGCACGGTTCGCAACACCCCCGCTGCCAACGCCCCACCCCCTCTTCGCCCCACACAGCGTCCTCATGTTCTACCCCAGCCCATCCGCTGCGCCACTGGAAGCCAACCGGCGGATGAGGCTAAGCGCATGGATAAATCCAGGGTTAATTTTTGCTAGGGTGCGGGCTGGAGGTGGCGATGACTAACCGGCCGAGTCAGGACGAGCTCTTCGCGGCGGTGGACGAACTACTGGCGGGCGAGCCGGAGTTGCCGCCGCCGGCGGAGCGGGCTCGACTGCGGGAGGCGGCCGGTATCACGCAGGCGCGGCTGGCTCAGGTGCTGCGGACTTCGACGCAGACGGTGAAGAACTGGGAGAACGGCCGATCCGAGCCGCGCCCGCCACGTCGTGAGGCGTATCGGCGGCTGCTGGAAGGCTGGGCGGCCAAGCACCCGGCCGAACCGGCCACCGAGCCCGTGCCGGAGACCTTCACCGGTCCCGCGCCCACACCTCAGCGGCCTGCGCCCGCCGATGAGCCCGCTGACGACATGCCACCTGCGTCCGTGAGTTTTCCGCGCCCTCACCGCTCTGCTTCTGCCGCGTCCCCTCCGACTGAGGCTCCGAGGGCGACGGCGGCGTCGCGGCGTCCGGCCAGGCCAACGCCGGCCGCGCCTACAGCCGATGCCCGCTTCCCCAACGGCCCCCTCGCCGTGCTGGACGGGGACGGCACCGCGTACTGCCTGGGCGGAGTGCTGCTGGACTGCCCGGCCACCACCATCGGCCAGTTGGTGGACTGGGTGCTCAAGGAGTCGGGAATCGGACAGGCACGGCTGCACCGCCACGGCAAGGAATCCGACCCGCTGATCGTGCTGACCCCCTCGGCCGCCGCGCGGTTCGGGCTGCCGGAGCGGCTGGAGGACCGCCGGGGCCTGCGCCTGGCGGAGGACCATCCGGTGGTCAAGCAACTCGCCAAGGCCAGATGGAAGTTGACGCAGCGCGGGTTCGGTCCGTGGCCGCGGATCTACCGCCCGGCCGAGACGAGCCGGCGGCAGTGCGTACAGCTGGCGGTCCTGCCCTGGGAGGCCCTCGACACCCGCGCCTGGGGTGCCGCCGCCGACCTGCACCCGGCCGATCTGGCCCGTGTCCTGGGCGTGTTCGCGTCCCGGGTGCTCACTCCGCGTGGCTCCACCGCGGTGACCGGGCTGGAGCTGATGACGGCATTGCGGCCGCCGACCCGGCCCGTCAAGGACGAGACGACCGGCGAGTGGGTCTCAGGCCCCAACCCGGGCGCACTCGCCCGGCCGGTGGACCCGGCACCGCCGGAGGCCCCCCAGGAGCATCCGGTCGCACAGGGCTGGGAGCGCGGCTTCCTGGACGAGGAGGCCTACCAGTGGGTGCGCGACCCCCACCTGCTCAGTGACGAAGAGTGCTTGCTGCCCTGGGCGGTGGGCATCGACATCAACACCGCCTTCCTCGCCGCCGCAGCCCGCCTCACCATCGGCCTGTCCGGGCCCGTCCACGTCACGGCGCCCGTGTTCGACAAGAAGATTCCCGGCACCTGGCTGGTGGACCTGTCCGGCATCGACCTGGACGCGCGCCTGCCCAACCCCTTCACCCCCAGCGGTCTGCGCCCCGAGGGGCCCGGCTGGTACACCACCGCGACCCTGGCGTACGCGCAGGAACTCGGCTACGAGGTCCGCCCGGTCGAGGCGTACCTGCGCCAGGAGACCGGCGCGTACCTGGATCCGTGGCACGACCGAATCAAGGACGCCTACCTCACCACCACCGCCGACATGGGCATCCCCATCGACAAGGACACCGACCCGGCCGCGTTCCTGAACGCGATGGCGCTGCACAAGACGTACGCGGCCGCCGATGACACCCGCCTCGACGGCCTGCGTGCTGCGCTCGCCGAACTGCCCGCGGGTCGTGCCGACCTGAGTGACGAGGACCTGGCGGCCTTGGTGCGCCGGCACCGGCAGGGCGCGATGGTGCTGTCGGCGATCAAGTCGACGGTCAAGGGCGGCATCGGCAAGCTCCGCGAACGCCCCCAGGGCCGCCACTACAAAGACGGGGAGCGCTGGCCCGCCCTGGAGCGCCCCACCTGGCGGCCCGACATCCGCGCGGCGGTCATCGCCAAGGCGCGGGTGAACATGCACCGCAAGATGGCCAAGCTCGCTGCCCTGACCGGCCAATACCCGCTCGCCGTGCTGTCGGATTGCGTCGTCTACGCCAGCCCAGGCCCTCCCCGCTGGACTTCCTGCCGTTGGGCAGCGAGGGCACGCCGGTGTACGGCACCTTCCGCGTCGGCGCGAACCCCGGCTTCTGCAAGGTCGAGGGTGTCCAGGAGATGGCGTGGGCGGTCGACCTGATGGAGCAGCGCCACAACCCTGCCCGCCACATCAAGGGCGGCGACGCCGTCGCGGACGAAGGGGAGTAGGCCGTGGTGAGACGGATCCGTCCGGGCAACGCCGACGCCGACGATGCCCTGGTCCAGGAAGCCATCGAGCGGGCCGGCCAGGAGGTCTTCACCCACGAACCGCCCAAGACGCTCAAAGGGCGTATCAACTTCCTCCTGAAGCAGCTGAAGACGACCAAGGCCGTCGCCCAGGAACTCGGCATCACCCAGCGCTCCGTGGAGCGCTACCGCACCGGCGCGCGCAAACAGCCACCCAAGGCGATCGCCGACCGGATCGACGCGGCCGTACGCGCCCGCTGGCAGCCCCGTGTCCGCGACCGACGCCGCAAGCAAGCCGCGACCCGAACCGGGATCACCGTGGAGGCCCGCGCCCGGTTCGGCTACACCGCACCGATCGGCACGACCGACGACGGCCGCACACGGCGCATCACCGTCCACCTCCCGGCCGACTACGCCCGTCGCCTCTTCGACGCCCTGAAGGGCATCGGCGACCAGTCTCCCAACGAAGTTATCGCCGAGGGAATCCAAGAAACCTATTTTAAAGACCACGGACGACGCGCCGACCATCTTGAAGTCGAATTCACAGATATCGACTACATCGATATCTCGCTCTGAATGAAAACCTCAGCCTGAAAATATATTGAACCTTCCCAAGAGGCCGGGGAAAGGACGCCGCGGCCCGGCTCCCTCGGCAAGCGACCGCTGTCCTGGCGCAACTGCGCCTGGGAGACCGACCACGTCCAGGCCCCGCTGCTGGCCGACGCCGACGGCGACCTGGTGCGCCCGTGGATCACCTGGTTCATCGACACCGCCACCAAGGTCATCACCGGAACCGCTGTCACCCCGGGTCATCCCTCCGCTCGTCGGTCCTGGCCGCCTTGCGCGCCGCGGTGGTGCGGGATGAGCCCTACGGCCCGGCCGGGGGAGTGCCGGAGCTGGTGAGGGTGGAGCGGGGCAAGGACTTCCTGTCGTGCCGCCGTCACCACCGTGCTCGGCGCGATGGGAGTGACAGTCAAGGACCTGCCCGACGCCGCACAGCCCGGCCAGGACCGTGCGACCCGCCGCGTTGAGCAGCACCTCGGCATCGGCGCGCGCCTCCGTTCTCGTGGCGGGGCGGGTAGTTGCGCCACTGCCAACTGGAGCGGAGCGTAGCCTGCGGCCAGACGGCAGAACGATGCGGTGGTCTCTCCGGGCACCGGCGCGACGCGGAACGCCCCGGCGGGGCTAGGGCCGTCGAGGTGGGCTGGACGTGAAGGCGGCGACCATGGGTCTCGGGCTTGTCGGTGACTGCGCGTGTGGCGGGGAAAGGCTTGGGGCGGGCACAGCAACCGGCCCCGGGACAGGGTCCCGGGGCCGGTGGGTGCTCTTCGGCGGACCAGGGCGGGGAGGCACAACCCCGCTTCCTCCTGGTCCTGCGCCTCGGCCCGAAACCGCTTCTCCATGCGGACGACGAACTGGGAGACTGCCGATTGACCCTGCATCAGGCGCCGTCGGTCACGCGGAGATTGGGAGACACAACCCCTCCGGTGACCCCTCCTCGGCCTGCTGCGTCTTCGACCGTACAGGCACCGCTGATGCCAGGTCAATAAACTTCTGCGGAGCCCTAGTTAGCCACCCTACCCTTGCGCCGGACCAGTGACGGCCTTACTGGTCTGATAACAACCCTTGTCTAGGGGTAGTTTGCTGCTAGCACCCGGCACTAAAGTACTCAAGGAAACTTCTCCTACTAGGATTACGGCGGTGACCCGGTGCAAGCGGATCAAACGGCAGAAGCGGCCAGGGCGCCCTCGCTGCGCGCGCTGAAGATGGCGGAGAGCGCCGGGCGGATCGGACGGCGCAAGGCCCAAGTCCGGTACACCTTCGTCGAACGCTTCACCCACACCGAACAGCCGCCGCCGATGGCCCGCATGCTCCGCGGCGGCCGCGGCGGCCAGGTCCGGCTCAAGCTCTACCTGAGCTACCTGTGGCTGCAGAAGGAGGACGCCGCCCGGGAACTGGCCATCCGGCACAGCGCCTGGGCCACACTGCTGGACCTGCCGGATCCAGAGAAAGCAGGGGCCCGCCGCATCAGCGACGCGCAGGCATGGCTGGAGGAGCACCGCTTCATCGACGTGCGCCGGACCGGCCGGCTCAACCTTGTCACCGTCCTGGACGAGAACGGCCGCGCAGAGCCCTGGATCGCCCCGGGCGCGGCCGCGAAGAAGGAGAAGGAGAGCAGCGACC